>NZ_CAKAKO010000001.1 GCF_916700565.1 Xenophilus sp. Marseille-Q4582
CGTGCGTTCTGTACTCAGAAACGGGCTCGATCACCCCAGCCGCTACCAAACTGCACGGGCCGGTCTGGCCGCCTCAACGGCGGTCAGACTCTACCGCGCTGGTCTGGTTTAAAGATACAAGCCCCGGAGGCGGCCCGGAGGCCGGCGGCGGCGAGCAGCGGGCGGCTGAAAGCCCGGCCGGCCCGGTGCGCCGCGCGAACGGCGAGAATCCCGGCCTCCCTTCGAACATCCGGGACAGGAAGACGACAACATGGACTGGCAGGTCTGGTTGGCCTATTGCGTGGCCGCGTGGGTGATTGCGCTGTCGCCCGGCTCGGGCGCGGTGCTGAGCATGAGCCACGGCCTGGCCTATGGCGTGCGCCGCACCACGGCCACCATCGTGGGGCTGCAGATCGGCCTGGCTTTCACGCTGCTGGTGGCGGGCGTGGGCATCGGCGCCCTGCTGATGGCCTCGGCCACGGCTTTCCTGGTCGTGAAGATTGTGGGCGCGGCCTACCTGCTGTGGCTGGGCTGGCGCCAGTGGCGCGCCCCCGTGGCGCCCGACCCCGGAGGCGCCTTCGCGGCCGGCGAAGGGGCGGGCCACGTGCTCTCGGTGCGCCAGCGCGTGCTGCGCGGGGCGCTGACCAACATGACCAATCCCAAGGGCATCGTCTTCATGGTGGCCGTGCTGCCGCAGTTCATCGACCCGAAGCGCCCCTTGTGGCTGCAACTGCTGATTCTCTTGCTCACCACCACGGCGGCCGACGTGGTCGTGATGCACGGCTACGCCTGGCTGGCGGCGCGCCTGCAGCGCCTGCTGCGCAGCGCCCGCGCGCGGCGTTCGCAGAACCGCGTGTTCGGCGGCGTGCTCATGGCCATGGGCGCGAGCCTGTTCCTGGTCAAGCGCGCGGCGGCCTGAACGGCCCCTGCAGGGCGTCCAGGCGCGCGCTTTGGGTACAGTGTCCGCTGCGGCGCGGCCTGCGGGCGGCGCCGGTGTTTCCTCCCATCCATCTCTCTTCCCGGAACCCGAGTTGTCTATGTGTGGAGCTGAACTCCATGCGCTGCCCGAAGGCGTGCAGCGCGTCGCCCGCCACCTGCAGGCCGCCGGCCATCCCCACGCGCCCCGCATGCTCGACGATGCCGCGCGCACCGCGCAGCAGGCGGCCGACGCGCTGGGCATCGCGCTCGGGCAGATCGCCAAGAGCATCATCTTCCGCCGCAAGGCCGACGACGTGGCCGTGCTGGTCATCACCTCGGGCGACCGCCGCGTGGATGAAAAGAAGGTCGATGCGCTGGTCGGCAAGACCGGCCGCGCCGATGCCGATTTCGTGAAGGCCAAGACCGGCTTCTCCATCGGCGGCGTGTCGCCCGTGGCGCACGCCGAAAAGCCCGTGGTGCTGATCGACGCCGAGCTGTTCCGCTTCGACGAGATCTGGGCCGCGGCCGGACATCCGCATGCCGTCTTCCGCCTGCAGCCGCAGGACCTGGCCACGCTGACCGGTGGCGCGCCCGTGGCCGACGTGGTGCAGCCGCCGCCCGCGGCGGCCTGATCGAGGACGCCGTCGATGTCGCAAGGACTGCCCGGCCACCACGCCGACCCGCATGCCGTGCTGCGCGAACGCGCGCAGCAGGTGCGCAAGCAAGCGCTCGCGCAAGGGGTAGCCGAAGGGGACGGCGCGTTGCCCGTGGCCTCGCCCTGCGTGTCGGTGTGCCGGCTGGACCCGGAGCGCCTCGGCTGCGAAGGGTGCCTGCGCACGCTCGACGAGATCCGCGCCTGGAAGGTGATGGACAACGCGCAGCGGCTGGCGGTGTGGCGCCTGATCGAAGACCGCCTGAACACTGTCACGGAGACGCCTGGACCATGAAGCACATCGACTTCTACCTGGACTTCATCTCGCCCTATGCCTACCTGGCCTTCGAGCATCTGCCGCAGGCGCTGGAAGGGCTGAGCTACAGCGTGGACTACCGGCCCGTGCTGCTGGGCGCGATGATCCGCCACCACGGGCAGCTGGGGCCGGCCGAGATCCCGGCCAAGCGCACCTGGACCTACCGGCACGTGCTGTGGCTGGGCCATGCGCACGGCATTCCCATCGACATGCCGGCCACGCATCCCTACAGCCCGCTGGCGCATCTGCGGCTGGCGCTGGCCGCCAGCGGCGCGCCTACCATCAACCGCTACCTGGCCGAAACGATCTTCCGCGAGGTCTGGCGCGGTGGCGCCGAGGCGGCCGACCCGGCGCGCCTGGCGGCGCTGCAGGCCCGCCTGGCGTCCGCCCAGCCCCTGGCGATGGCGCCGGGCGACGCGGCCGTGAAGGCGCAGCTCAAGGCCAACACCGACGAAGCGATCGCGCGCGGCGTGTTCGGCGTGCCGGCCTTCGTGGTGGACGGCCAGCTGTTCTGGGGCTTCGACAGCCTGCCCGCGCTGCGCGCCTGCCTGCAGGGCGACCCCTGGTTCGACGGGCCGGGCTGGCGGGCTGCCGACCAGCGGCCTTCGGCGCTGCCCGCGACCCGGCCGGCCTGACCGGCCCCGCACCGACGCCGCGCGCCTCGGTGCTTTCCCGGGGGCAGGCGCTGGAAAGTGTGCATTTCTGCATGCTGAAAGGCCGGCAGCGGGTTTGTCCCTAAATCGTCAGGAACGGTTCAGTTTGGCGCAAGCATTCGGTCAGTCAGTCTCCCAAGAATGCGCGCAGGTCCATGGCCATGGACCCCTGGCAATTCAAGACACAGAGGAGACAAGCATGGCAGCCACACTGGATTCGAAGGGAGTGCCGCATCCCGCGCCACGTCCCATGTCCGCGGAGGAGAAGAAAGTCATCTTCGCCTCGTCACTCGGCACGGTGTTCGAGTGGTACGACTTCTACCTGTACGGTTCGCTGGCGGCCATCATCGCCAAACAGTTCTTCAGCGGCCTGGATGCGGGCGCGGCCTTCATCTTCGCGCTGCTGGCCTTCGCGGCCGGCTTCCTGGTGCGGCCCTTCGGCGCCATCGTGTTCGGCCGCCTGGGCGACATGATCGGGCGCAAGTACACCTTCCTGGTCACCATCCTGATCATGGGCCTGTCGACCTTCATCGTCGGCCTGCTGCCCAGCTACGCGACCATCGGGGTGGCGGCGCCGGTGATCCTCATCGTGCTGCGCATGCTGCAGGGCCTGGCCCTGGGCGGTGAGTACGGCGGTGCCGCCACCTACGTGGCCGAGCATGCGCCGCACGGCAAGCGCGGGGCCTACACCTCGTGGATCCAGACCACGGCGACGCTGGGCCTGTTCCTGTCGCTGCTGGTGATCCTGGGCGTGCGCACCGCGCTGGGCGAGCAGGCCTTCGGCGACTGGGGCTGGCGCATCCCGTTCCTGGTCTCCATCCTGCTGCTGGGCATCTCGGTGTGGATCCGCCTGAGCCTGAACGAGTCGCCGGCCTTCCAGAAGATGAAGTCCGAGGGCAAGACCTCCAAGGCGCCGCTGTCCGAATCCTTCGGCCAATGGAAGAACCTGAAGATCGTGATCCTGGCGCTGGTGGGCCTGACGGCCGGCCAGGCCGTGGTCTGGTACACGGGCCAGTTCTATGCGCTGTTCTTCCTCACGCAGCAGCTCAAGGTCGATGCCACCACGGCCAACCTGATGATCGCCGCCGCGCTGCTGCTGGGCACGCCCTTCTTCATCGTGTTCGGCTCGCTGTCCGACAAGATCGGCCGCAAGCCCATCATCATGGCGGGCTGCCTGCTGGCCGTGGTCACCTACTTCCCGGTCTTCAAGATGCTGACCGAGGCCGCCAACCCCGACCTGGCCCGCGCCCAGGCCACGGCCGGCGTCACGGTGACGGCCGATCCCGCGACCTGCTCCTTCCAGGGCAACCCGGTGGCGCGCGAGATCGACTTCCGCAGTTCCTGCGACATCGCCAAGCGCTACCTGGTGCAGAACTCGGTGAGCTACGAGAACGTGGCCGGCCCGGCCGGTTCGCCCGCCGTGGTGAAGATCGGCGACAAGACCGTCACCGCCCCCGCGGGCAACGTGGTCAACCTCAAGTTCGACGAGGCCTCGTCCAAGTCCATCGCCGCCTTCAAGAAGGAAGTGGCGGACGACCTGAAGCTGGCCGGCTACCCTGCCAAGGCCGACCCGGCCAAGATGAACAAGCTGATGATGATCCTCATCCTGTTCTGGCTGGTGCTGCTGGTGACCATGGTCTACGGCCCGATCGCGGCCATGCTGGTCGAGCTCTTCCCCACCCGCATCCGCTACACCTCGATGAGCCTGCCGTACCACATCGGCAACGGCTGGTTCGGCGGCCTGCTGCCCACCACCTCCTTCGCCATCGTGGCCTCCACCGGCAACATGTACAACGGCCTGTGGTACCCGATCGTCATTGCCGGCATCACGCTGGTGATCGGCACGCTGTTCGTGCGTGAAACGAAGGATGTCGACATCTACGCCAACGACTGATCGTCCTCATCTCTCCCCGCTGGCGCCGGCTTCACGCCTGCGCCAGCGCCGGCCGCCCTGCGCGGCCGGTTCAGCCAAGCGGCCTGCGCATGTCGTGCCGGTGCCCGGGCCTTTTCGCTGAACCCAACCCCAGACATCAAGGAGACCCTCGCATGTGGAAGATCGCCGTCGGCTTTGTCATCTTTGCCGCCATTTCCCTGTTCGTGATCATGAAAGCCGGCGACAAGATCGAGATGGGCGGTGAGCAGCACACGGGGGACATCCAGCATGCGCCTGGCAAGCCCGCCGAGCCCGCGCCGACCAAGTAAGGCTTCGGGATTCAAAAAAGGCGGCGTCGCCGCACTCCCTTTCGCCTTCCCATCGATCAAAGGCCCGCCGCACATCGAGTGCGGCGGGCCTTTGCCCTTGACGCGCGGCGGCAGCGCTCAGCGCTTGAAGCGGCCCTCGCTGATGATGGACAGGTCGGCGTAGTCGATGCCGCTGTGGTCCTGCGGCGAGTAGCTGACCTCCAGCCCGCCCAGGTCGTAGTCGCGCATGCCCTCCAGCGCGGCCAGGATGCGGGCGCGCGTGGGCTTGGGGCCGGCGCGGCGCAGCGCTTCGATCAGCACCTTGGCCGAGGCGTAGCCCTCCAGCATGGCGGGCGACAGTTCCTTGCCGCGCGCCAGGCCCATGGCCTCCTTGACCATCGGCGTCGCCATCGAGCGCTCGTTGGGAAAGACCTGCGTCACGATCACGCCGCGGCTCGCATCGCCCAGCGCCTGGATGAAGCCGCTGGAGGCGTTGTTCGACAGCGTGACCACCTGCGCGGCCGAGCCGGCCTTGCGCAGCGCCTTCACGCCTTCGACCACCGCCGTGCCCGAGCCGATCCACACGACGGCCTGCGCCTGGGCCTGCACCAGCTGCGGCACGATGGCCGCGTAGTCGGGCTTGTCGCGGTCGGCCGCCACCACCGCGGCCGGCTCGATGCGGGCCGCGGCGAAGCCCTTGCGCGCGCCCTCCAGCGCATCGGCGCCGAAGGAGTCGGTCACGTGGACCACGGCGATGCGCGTCATGCCCACCGTGCTCAGGTGATGCACGGCCTTCTCGGCCTCGCGCTGGTAGGTGGCGCGCACGTTGAACACGTGGCGCTGCAGCGGCTTGTGCAGCACCATGGCGCCGGTCGAGGGGCCGATCAGCGGCACGCCATGGCGGTCCAGGTGCGGGATGATGGCCTGCGTGTGCGGCGTGCCGCGCGTCATGAACAGCGCGACGGCCTTGTGGTCCTCGATCAGCGCGCGGCCGTTCTCGCCGGCGCGCTTGGGGTCGAAGCCGTCGTCCAGCCGCACCACCTCCACCGGCTCTCCGTGCACGCCGCCCTGGGCGTTCACGGCATCGATGAGCAGCTTCGTGCCCGCGATGGTTTCGTTGACGCTGGACGCCACGGGGCCCGTGATGCCCGCGGTCTGGCCGATGACGATCTGCGCGTGCGACGGCGTGCCGGCCAGGCCCATGGCCAGACACAGTGCGGCCGCGCCCCCACCGAGGCGGAATGCACCCATGCTTGCTCCTGCGTTGTCTCCGAACCCGCAAGCCATGGGCGCTGCGGTGCGCATGCCCAGGCCGCTTGATGTGACCAATTGTTAAATCGGTTCTGGATTTGTTTTCACGGGACAAACCCGCGGCACGGCTGCCAGGCCGTGCCCCGGGGCAGGACGAGGCGCCGGCCGCGGCGCTCAGGCCGGCGTCTGCAGCGAGCCGGTGCGCACGAAGCTGTCGACGTTCGCGATCAGCAGGTCGCCCATGGCCCGCCGCGTCTGTGCGGTGGCGCTGCCCACGTGGGGCAGCAGCACGACGTTGTCGAGGGCGAAGAGCGCCGGCGGCACGTTCGGCTCGTCGGCGAACACGTCGAGCGCGGCGCCGCCCAGCGTGCCGGCCTGCAGCGCGGCCACCAGCGCCGCCTCGTCGATGACCGAGCCGCGCGCGACGTTGACCAGGTAGCCGGCGGGGCCCAGCGCGGCCAGCACCTCGGCCGTCACCAGCCCGCGCGTGGCCTCTCCGCCTGCGCAGGCCACGATCAGGAAGTCGGCCCACTGGGCCAGCGCTTGCAGCGAAGGTTCGTGCGCATGCGGCAGCCCATCGACCGGTCGGCGCGTGTGGTAGCGGATCTCCATGTCGAAGCCGCCCAGGCGCCGCGCGATGGTCTGGCCGATGCGGCCCATGCCCAGCAGGCCCACGCGGCGGCCGCTCACGCGCGTGCCCAATGGGCCGGGCCCTGTGCGCGGCCAGTCGCCGCGGCGCACCAGCCGGTCGGCGCGGCCCATGCCGCGTGCCACGTCGATCATCAGGCCCACCGCGAGGTCGGCCACGCAGTCGTTGAGCACGTCGGGCGTGTTGCTCACGGCGATGCCGCGGCGCGCGGCGGCCTCCAGGTCCAGCGCGTCCACGCCCACGCCCAGGCTGCACACGGCGCGCAGCTGGGGCAGGGCGGCCATCTGGGCCTCGCTGGCGCCCTCGGTGGCGGTGGTGACGAAGACGGTGATGTGGGAGGCGTGCTGCGCCGCGAGCGTGGCCAGCTCGTCGCGGTTCGCGGCGCTCAGGCTGCGGGGATGCATCTCGCGCAGCGCGGCCTTGAGCGGCGGCGGCACGGTGGGCGCCAGCAGCAGGCGATGAGTCGGAGCGTCGGTCATGTCTTTGGGGTTTGAAGCGCGGCGAAGGCCGCGAAATCGACTTCGCGGAAGATGGCGTTGTGCTGCGCGCGGACCTGGTCGGCCTGCAGGCTGCGCGCGCGGTAGGCCCCCCAGCGCGGATCGGCCTCCAGCGCGGCGCGGCGCGCGTCGCGGTCCGCCAGGTCGCGGTAGCGCCAGGCATGCACCACCTGGTTCTGCTCGCCGATCTCGCTGGCCAGGTACAGCACGGGCTCGCCCAGGTGGCTGACCTGGACGGCGCGGCCCTCGGCTGCATAGAGCGCGAGGAACTCACGCATCGCGCCCAGGCGCAGGGTGTAGGTGCGGACTTCGATGATCATGGGTCGTTGCCAAAGAAAGGGCTGTGTCAGAGGTCCGCCAGCGCGCGGCGCAGCAGCTCGTCCAGCGACGGATCGGGCACAAAGCCCAGCGCACGCGCGGTGGCGGCGTCGTGCGTGGGCCAGCGCGCGAACTGCGGGATCAGCGTCGGGTCCGGCGCGTAGCGGATGCGCCGCGCGACCTCGGTGCCATGGCTGCGCATCAGCGCGGCCACTACCTCGGCCACGGTGGCGCGCAGCGAGGGCAGGGTCCAGGCGCGCGTGGCGGGCAGCCGGTCCGCGTCGATGCGCATCGCATGCAGCAGCGCGTCCACGCAGGCCGGCAGCGACAGCAGCCACAGCGTGCCTTCGGCATCCACCGGGCAGTCGTAGGCGCGGCCCTGCGCCAGTTCGCGGATCAGGTCGCTGGCGAAGGAGGAGCGCGCGCCGTTCGGGCCGGCGGGCCGCGCGACGATGCTGGGCAGGCGCGGCGAGCGGCCGTCGATCCAGCCGCGGCGGCTGTAGTCGGCCAGCATCACTTCGAGCGCCAGCTTCTGCGCGCCGTAGCTCAGCGTGGGCACCAGCGGCGTGGCGTCATCGATGTGCGCGGGCAGCGGCAGGCCGTAGATGCCGATGGAGCTGCTCTGCACCAGCCGCGGCATTTCGCCCGTGGCGAGCGCCTGGGCCCGCAATGCCTCGAACAGCGCCAGGCTGGCCTGCAGGTTGACCTGCAGGCCCAGATCGAACTCGCGTTCGGCCTGCCCGCTGGTGATGGCGGCCAGGTGGAAGATCTGCTGCGGCCGGCCTTCGAGCGCTTGGGCGCGCACGGCCGGGTCGGCAATGGAGCCCTGCACCACGCGCAGCGCGGGGTGCGCGGGCAGCTTGGCGGCATCCAGCGCCAGGTCGACCACGGTCAGTTCTTCCAGCGGCAGGCCGGCAGCCGGTTCGCACAGCCGGCGCACCAGCGCCTGGCCGACGAAGCCGCCGGCGCCGGTCACGAGGATTCGGGTCATGTCAGTGCTGCCCGGCCGCCCGTAGGCACTGACGCGCCCCCTTGGGGGGCAGCGGACCGCGCGGAGCGGGGGGACGTGGGGGCCGATTTCATGCAATCACTCCTTCGGCGCGCAGCGGGGCGCACCAGCTCAAGCCTTCGGCCGGCGTGCCGCGCGGCCGGTATTCGCAGCCCAGCCAGCTGTGATAGCCGGCGGCCGGCAGTTCGCGCACGGCCTGCAGCAGGCCACCCTGCGACAGATCGGGTTCGAAGCGCTCGGGCGCACCGCCGATCTGCACATGGCCGATCCAGCCGCGCGCCTGTGCGAGTTCGGCGCCCAGGTCGAGGCCTTCCCTGGCGCAGTGGTAGCAGTCGAACTGCAGGCGCAGGTGCGGCGAGTCGAACTCGCGCAGGATCGCGATCACCTGCGAAGGCAGGTGGTACAGGTAGCCCGGCATGTCGGCGCGGTTCAGCGGCTCCAGCGTGAGCGTCATGCCATCGGCCTGGGCCGCGGCCAGCGCATGCGCGAGGTTCTGCCGCAGCGCCTGCTGGCAGGCGTCGGGCCTGTGGCCTTCGCAGTGGCCGGCCATCACGTGGATGCGGCGGCAGCCCGTAGCCTCGGCCACGGCGCGCGCCTGCGCGAAGGTCTCGCGGAACTCGGCCTGCGCGCCCGGGATGGCGGCCCAGCCCAGGCGGCCCGGGCTGTTGGGCCGGAAGGGCGTGTTGATCAGCACCAGCTGCAGCCCATGGCGGCGCAGCGCGCCGGCGTACCACGCGGGTTCATGCGCATAGGGCGCGAACATCTCCACGCCGGCAAAGCCGTCCGCCGCCGCGGCGGCCAGACGGTCGTCCGCCGGCAGCGCGCCGTAGAGCCAGTCGAGGTTGGCCGCCAGTCGCAGCGGTGCATCGCCGGCGGCAAGCGCCGGCGCGCGGGACGCGCCGCTCATCCCTGTCGCGCCTGGGCCAGGAAGGCCTCGCGCCGCTGCGGCGTCATCAGGCTCACCACGGCCGACAGCTCGGCCGGGCCCAGGCCCATGGCCTCGGCCAGGCGCAGCACCTGTTGCACCGCGCCGGTGACGGGCATGGGCGCGCCGCTGTCCTTGGCGACGGCGGCCACGGTGTCGATGTCCTTGAGCATGGTGGACAGCGCGCCGATGATCTGCGGCTGGGCCTGCGCCATGCGCGGCGCGAAGACCTGCAGCGGCTTGGAATCGGCCCAGCCGCCGGCCAGCGCGGGCGCCAGCCGTTCCACGGCGATGCCGTTGCGCTCGGCGAAGCCGATGGCCTCGGCCAGCGCCACCACGGCCGTGGCCACCAGCGTCTGGTTGCACAGCTTGGTCGCCTGACCGGCGCCGCTGGTGCCCATGTGCGTGATGTTGGCGCCGTAGGCGCGCATGGCGGCGAAGGCCTGCGGCAGGTGGCGTTCGGCGCCGCCCACCATGATGGCCAGCGTGCCGGCTTCCACGCCGCCGATGCCGCCCGAGACCGGCGCATCGAGCCAGTCCGCGCCGCAGGCGGCATGCAGGCGCTCGGCCAGCTCGCGCGTGCGCTGCGGGTGGATGCTGGAATGGTCCACGATCCAGCGCAGGCCGGGCGCGGCGGCCACGCCCTGCGGGCCGAAGACCACGGCCTCGGCCGCATCGGCGTCGAACAGGCACATCAGCACGCCGTCGGCGCCGGTCGCGGCCTCGGCCGGCGTGGCGGCGGCGATGGCGCCCTGCGCGCGCAGCGGCTCCACCTTGGCGGCGGAGCGGTTCCACACGCGCACCTGGTGGCCCGCGGCCAGCAGGCGGCGCACCATGGGCGCGCCCATCAGGCCCAGGCCGCAGAAGGCCAGGGTCAGCTTCGTCGCCGAGTCTGCCGTCGAGTTGCTCATGGCCGTGCTCATGCGTTCTCGTCCAGGGCGGGGTAGGGCCAGTCGGCGTTGCCCGAATGCGTGACGGCGCCCAGGTGCGTGGGCCCCACCAGCTTGGCGAACTTCTCCAGCGCGCCGGCCAGGCGCTCGCGCTGGTAGGGCTGCCAGGCGGCGCGGCGCTGGGCCAGTTCGGCCTCGGGCACGTCCAGCGTGATGCTGCCGGCGGCGGCATCGATGACGATGCGGTCGCCGTCGCGCACCAGCGCGATCGGGCCGCCCGCGGCTGACTCGGGGCTGGCGTAGCCGATGCACATGCCGCGCGTGGCGCCCGAGAAGCGGCCGTCGGTCAGCAGCGCGACCTGTTCGCCCCGGCCCTGGCCGTAGATGGCGGCCGTCACGGCCAGCATCTCGCGCATGCCCGGGCCGCCGCGCGGTCCTTCGTTGCGGATCACCAGCACGTCGCCCGCTTCGTAGGCCTGGGCCGCCACCACCTTGGCGCAGTCCTCCTCGGTCTCGAAGACGCGCGCGCGACCGTCGAACTGCAGCGACTTCAGGCCCGCGATCTTGATCAGCGCACCGTCGGGGCAGAGATTGCCCTTGAGCACCACCAGCCCGCCCGAGGCATGAATGGGCGTGGCCGATTCGCGCACGATCTCGCCGTCGGCGCCCGGAAAGGCCGCCAGTTCCTCGGCCAGCGTGCGGCCCGTCACGGTCATGCAGTCGCCGTGCAGGTGGCCGCTCTTGAGCAGCGCGTTCAGCACCACGGGCACGCCGCCGATGCGGTTCAGGTCCTTGGCCAGGTACTTGCCGCCCGGCGACAGGTTGGCGATCAGCGGGGTGCGCTTGAACACCTCGGCCACGTCATCGAAGGTGAAGGCGATGCCCGCCTCGTGCGCGATGGCCGGGATGTGCAGCGCCGCGTTGGTGGAGCCGCCCGTGGCCGCCACGGCGGCGCAGGCGTTCTCCAGGCTCTTGCGCGTGACCAGCGAACGCGGCAGCGGGCCGCCCTCGTCGATGATCTTCATCACCAGCCGGCCGGCGCGCCGCGCCAGCGCCAGCCGTTCGCTGTACACGGCCGGCAAGGTGGCCGTGCCCAGCAGCGACAGGCCCATCGCCTCGCCCACCATGGCCATGGTGTTGGCCGTGAACTGGCCGGGGCAGGCGCCCACGGTCATGGCGCAGGTGCGCTCGATCTGGTCCAACTGCTGCAGGTTGATGGCGCCGGTCTGGTAGCGGCCCGTGGCCTCGATGGCGGTGAGCACGGTGCGCTCCTCACCATCGGGCGAATAGCCCGGCAGCATCGAGCCGCCGTAGACGAAGACCGAGGGCGTGTTCAGCCGCACCATCGCCATCATCATGCCGGGCAGCGTCTTGTCGCAGCCCGCGAAGGTGACCAGGCCGTCGTAGGCATGGCCGCGCACCGCGAGTTCCACGCTGTCGGCGATCAGTTCGCGCGACAGCAGGCTCATGCGCATGCCGTCATGGCCCATGGAGGTGCCGTCGGACACCGAGATGGTGGTGAACGAAACCGGCACGCCGCCGCCTTCGGCCACGCCCAGGCGCGCGCTGTCGGCCTGGGGCGAAAGCGACTTGGAGCAGGGCGTGTTGTCGCCCGCCGTGCTCACGATGCCGACCAGCGACTTCTGCAGGTCCTCGCCGTCCAGGCCGGTGGCGCGCAGGAAAGCGCGGTGCGCGGCGCGCGAGGGGCCGTCGGTGACGGCGCGGGAGCGGTGCTTGTGGAGCGACTTGTTCTCGGTCATGGTCGTGGGCAGGGGTTATCGGTCTCAAAAATCACGCCCCATCTTTCCAGATGGGAGAGGGGCCACAGGACGGGCGGTGTCAGGCCAGGTCGAGGTCCAGTCGGTCGAAGACCCAGCTGATGTCTTCCTCGATGCGCCGGCGCGCGGTGGCGGCATCGCCGGCGCGCAGCGCGGCGATGCACTGCTCGTGCAGGTGGTCGGCCGGCTGCTCTTCGGTGTGCAGGAACTCGCGCGTGGCGCGCAGGTAGGCGCCCGACTGCAGCCACAGGCTTTCGATGCTGGCCAGCAGCACGGGCGATTGCGCGGCCTGGTACAGCGTGAAATGGAAGACCAGGTTCTTCTCCAGGCTCACGGCCACGCCTTCACGGGTGCGGCGGGCGGCGGTGATCTCGCGCGCCAGCACTTCCAGCTCGTCCAGCTGCGCGGGCGTCAGGTGCGGCGCGGCCCATTCGATGGCCGTGCCCTCGATCAGCAGGCGCGTGCGGCGGATGTCGACCAGGCGCTCGCGCGTGATCAGCGGCACGCGTGTGGTGCCGTTGGGCAGCGGCTCCAGGCCCTGCTGCGCCACCAGGCGGCGTAAGGCTTCGCGCACGGGCATGGTGCTGGTGCCCAGCGCATCGGCCAGGTACTGGATGCCCAGCGGCTGGCCGGCGCGGTATTCGCCATGCATCAGCTTGTTGCGCAGTGCCTGGTAGACCGACTCGTTGACCGAGGAGCGCGTGATGGGCGTGAGCAGGCTCAGCGCATCGGGCGCAGGGTCGAAAGGGAGGGCGCTGGCCATCGCGGGAATAGATCTGTGATGTTTGATCAAATCTTAGCGGAGGTGGACGGCCGACGCAATCCGGGCCGGGGCGGATGCGAGAGGCGCGCCGGCCGCAGGCGCGCGGCCGGCCGGTCTCTGCGTGCGCTCGTGCCCGAGCGGCGGCCGGGCGGGGCGGGCCGCGGGGCGCAGCGCTCTGCGGGTGGCATCCGGCGCCGCCTCCCCTCGCGCTGCGGCCGTGGCGTGCTCTCCTGCGCGCGGGTCCGGCCTGCGCTTTCGGGGCGCGGTGCGCCCGGCAAGGCAGAGTCCCTGCCGTGGCGCACCGCGGCTGGCCTTGCGCGGCGGCCGGGCATGTCCCGCCGCGCCGAAGGCCCGGCCCGCCCTTCCTAGAATGACCGCCCCCTTCTTTCCGGCACCCCCAAGGCACGCATGACTCAGGGCTCCATCCGCATCCGCGGTGCTCGCCAGCACAACCTCCGCAACCTCGACCTCGACATCCGCACCGGCGAGCTGACGGTGGTCACGGGGCCCAGCGGGTCCGGCAAGTCCAGTCTGGTGTTCGACACGCTGTATGCGGAAGGGCAGCGCCGCTACGTGGAGACCTTCTCGGCCTATGCGCGCCAGTTCCTCGACCGCATGGACAAGCCGGCGGTCGACAAGGTAGAAGGGGTGCCGCCGGCCATCGCCATCGACCAGACCAACCCGGTGCGCAGCTCGCGCTCCACGGTCGGCACGATGACGGAGCTCAATGACCACCTGAAGCTGCTGTTCGCGCGCGCGGCGCAATTGTTCGACCGGCAGACGGCGCTGCCGGTGCGCCACGATTCGCCCGACACCATCTATGCGGAACTGCGGCAGCGGGCCGAGGCGGCGGGCGATCCGCGCCTGGTCGTCACCTTTCCGGTCGAGCTGCCGGGCAGCACCACCGAGGCCGAGATCGAGCAGTGGCTGTCGGCCAGCGGCTTCACGCGCGTGCAGGCGCGGCGCGAAGAGCCGCGTGCCTATGAGTCGGGCCCGCGCACGAGCGCCGCGCCGGGCCGCCCCAAGCAAGCGAGCGCCCCCTCGGGGGGCAGCGAACCTCGCGAAGCGGGGAGCGTGGGGGTCGTCAAGATTCTGGATGTGGTGGCAGACCGCTTCCGCATCTCGAACACGGAGCGCGCGCGCGTGGTCGAGGCCATCGAGGTCGCGCTCAAGCGCGGCACGGGGCGGGTGACGGTCTATGCGCTGCCTGCTGAAGAGGGTGGCGCGGAGCAGTTGTGGAAGTTCTCGACGGGTCTGCATTGCCCCGAGAGCGACATCCGCTACGCCGACCCGATCCCGTCGATGTTCAGCTTCAACTCCGCCGTCGGCGCCTGCGAGGCCTGCCGCGGCTTCGGCCGCGTGATCGGGGTGGACTTCAACCTCGTCATCCCGAACGACAAGCTCACCTTGCGCGCGGGCGCGATCAAGCCGATCCAGACGCCGGCCTGGAAGGAGATCCAGGACGACCTGATGCGCCATGCCGAGGCGGCGGGCATTCCGCGCGACACGCCCTGGGCCAAGCTGACCGAGGAACAGAAGCACTGGGTCATCGAAGGCACGCCCAACTACAAGGAAGGCAACTGGAGCAAGCAGTGGTACGGCATCCGCCGCTACTTCGCCTACCTGGAAAGCAAGGCCTACAAGATGCACATCCGCGTGCTCTTGTCCAAGTACCGCAGCTACACGGCCTGCCCGACCTGTGGCGGCGCGCGGCTGAAGGTCGAGAGCCTGCTGTGGCGACTGGGCAGCCAGGCCGACGCCGATGCCGTGCTGGCGCCGGAGAAGCGCTTCATGCCCGTGGGCGTGCCGTGGACGCGCGCACAGCTCGAGGCGCTGCCGGGCCTGAGCCTGCATGACCTGATGCTGATGCCCATCGAGCGGCTGCGCGCCTTCTTCGACCGCATCGAGCACCAGGGAGACGGCAGCAGCACCGAGGGCGAGGCCCAGGCACTGAAGCTGCTGTTCGAGGAGATCACGACGCGACTCAGGTACCTGCACGACGTCGGCATCGGCTACCTCACGCTCGACCGCCAGAGCCGCACGCTCTCGGGTGGCGAGGTGCAGCGCATCAACCTCACCACCGCGCTGGGCACTTCGCTGGTCAACACGCTCTTCGTGCTCGACGAGCCCAGCATCGGCCTGCACCCGCGCGACATGGACCGCATCACCGAGGCCATGCAGCGCCTGCGCGACGCGGGCAACACGCTGGTGGTGGTGGAGCACGACCCGGCGGTGATGATTGCCGCCGACCGCGTGATCGACATGGGCCCGGGCCCCGGCGCGCGCGGCGGCCAGGTCGTGTTCGACGGCACGGTCGATCAGCTGCGCGGCGCGCACACGCTCACGGGCGAGTACCTGGGCGGGCGCAAGCACATCGGCATGGGCTTCAAGCGCCCGGTGGGCGACGGCACGCCGCGCCTGATCCTCGAAGGCGCGCGCGAGCACAACCTGAAGGACGTCACGGTGGAGATCCCGCTGCAGCGCCTGGTCGCCGTCACGGGCGTCAGCGGCTCGGGCAAGTCCACGCTGATCCAGGATGTGCTGGCCCCGGCGCTGATGCGCCACTTCGGCAAGCCCACCGAGGGCGCCGGCGCGTACGATCGCCTGCTCGGGGCCGATCACCTGAGCGACGTGGTGTTCGTCGACCAGTCGCCCATCGGGAAGACCGCGCGTTCCAACCCCGCGAGCTACGTGGGCGCGTGGGATGCCGTGCGCGAGATCTTCGCCGTCGCGCCCTTGTCGAAGCAGCGCGGCTACACGGCCGCGAAGTTCAGCTTCAACTCCGGCGACGGCCGCTGTCCGACCTGCGGCGGCTCGGGCTTCGAGCATGTGGAGATGCAGTTCCTGTCGGACGTGTACCTGCGCTGCCCCGACTGCGACGGCAAGCGCTACCGGCCGGAAATCCTCGAAGTGACGATCGAGCGCAAGGGGCGCGTGTTCAACGTCTCCGACGTGCTGGAACTGACCGTGGCCGAGGCCACGGAGCTGTTCAGCGCCGACCGCGAGGTGCAGCGCGTGCTGCAGCCCATCGTCGACGTCGGCCTCGACTACGTGAAGCTGGGCCAGCCGGTGCCCACGCTCTCCGGCGGCGAGGCGCAGCGCCTCAAGCTCGCGGGCTTCCTGGCCGAGGCGGCCAACGGCGCCAGCAAGTCGCGCCAGCCGCTGGCGAAGAAAGGCCAGCTCTTCCTCTTCGACGAGCCCACCACCGGCCTGCACTTCGACGACATCGCGCGCCTCATGCGGGCGCTGCGCAAGCTGCTCGACGCGGGGCATTCCCTCGTGGTGATCGAGCACAACCTCGACGTGATCCGAGCCAGCGACTGGGTGATCGACCTCGGCCCCGAGGGCGGCGAGGGCGGCGGCCAGGTGGTGGCCGTGGGCACGCCCGAGCACGTGCGCACGCTCACGGGCACGCACACGGGGGCGGCGCTGGCGGCCTACGAGGCCGCGCTCGGCCCGGCGGCGCTCGTGGCACGCGAGAAGGCCCCGCGCTACGAGGTGGCGCCTGCACCGGGACGCGAGGCGATCGAGATCGTCAACGCACGCGAGCACAACCTGAAAAACCTCAGCGTGGATATCCCGCGCGGGCGCTTCACCGTCGTGACAGGCGTCAGCGGTTCGGGCAAGTCCACGCTGGCTTTCGACATCCTCTTCAACGAAGGGCAGCGCCGCTACCTCGAGTCGCTCAACGCCTACGCGCGCAGCATCGTGCAGCCGGCCGGCCGGCCCGAGGTGGATGCGGTGTACGGCATCCCGCCCACGGTGGCGATCGAGCAGCGCCTGTCGCGCGGCGGGCGCAAGAGCACGGTGGGCACCACGACCGAGGTGTGGCACTTCCTGCGCCTGCTGTACGTGAAGCTCGGCGTGCAGCACTGCGTGAAGGACGGCGCCGCGGTGCAGCCGCAGACCCCCGACAGCATCGCGGCGCAACTGCTGAAGAACTTCAAGGGCCAGCACATCGGCCTGCTCGCGCCGCTGGTGGTCAACCGCAAGGGCGTCTACACCGAGCTGGCCGACTGGGCGCGGCCGCGCGGCTACACCCACCTGCGGGTGGACGGCGAGTTCCTGCCCACCACGGGCTTCCCGCGCATCGACCGCTTCAAGGAGCACACCATCGAGCTGCCGGTGGCCAGCCTCGACATCGAGCCCGCGCGTGAGGCCGAGCTGCGCGCGGCCCTGGCCACCGCGCTGGAGCATGGCAAGGGCGTGGTGCATGTGCTGCACGGCCTCAGGGGGCTGAAGGCCGCCATGCTGGCCGGCAGCTCCACCGCCGGCATCGGCCGGGTGCAGGTCTTCTCGACCCTGCGCGCCTGCCCGGTGTGCGCCACCTCGTACGCCGAGCTGGACCCGCGCCTCTTCTCGTACAACAGCAAGCACGGCTGGTGCCCCGACTGCGTGGGCACGGGCGTGAAGCTGACGAAGGAGCAGCGCAAGGCGCTGGACGATTCGACGATGGCCGAGGACAACCGCGGCCGCGAGCAGACCTTCGCCGAGCCGGATGTGGAGGATGTGGCCGACGTCGCCTGCCCGACCTGCGAGGGCACGCGCCTCAACGCCACGGCGCGCGCCGTGCGCTTCGCGGGCGTGGGCATCGCCGACATTGCGCACCTGTCGGTCACCGACATCCGGAAATGGGTTGAGACCCTGGCCATGAGCGGCCGCGAGGCTGACATCGCGCGCGACCTGATTCCCGAGATCAAGAGCCGGCTCGAGTTCCTGGAGGAGGTGGGCCTGGGCTACCTCACGTTGGACCGCGGCGCACCCACGCTCTCGGGCGGCGAGGCGCAGCGCATCCGCCTGGCGGCGCAGCTGGGCAGCAACCTGCAGGGCGTGTGCTACGTGCTCGACGAGCCGACCATCGGACTGCATGCGCGCGACAACCAGATCCTGCTCGACGCCCTGCACAAGCTCGGCGACAAGGGCAACACGCTGGTCGTCGTGGAGCACGACGAGGACACCATCCGCCGTGCGGACCATGTGATCGACATCGGGCCCAGCGCCGGCAAGCGCGGCGGCCGCGTCGTCGCGCAGGGCACGGTGGACGAGGTACAGAAGTCGGAGGAGTCGCTGACCGGCCGCTACCTGCGCGATGCGATCCGGCATCCGCTGCATCCGCGCCGCCCCGTGTCCGAGAGCGCGGAGGAGGGCGAAGGCGCTGTGTCCTGGCTTGCTGTGGCGGGCGCGAATCTGCACAACCTGCAATCGGTCAACGTGTCGGTGCCGCTCAACCGCCTGGTGGTGGTCACGGGCGTCAGCGGCTCGGGCAAGTCCACGCTGGCGCGCGACGTGCTGCTGGCCAACGTGCAGGCGATCGTGCAGCAGCGCACGACCAAGGCCGGGCGCGACGCCGACGCGGCGGGCAAGCGCCCCAAGTGGTCCGGCTGCACCGGCGTGGCCGGCTACGAAGGCATCGACCGCGTGCTCGAGGTCGACCAGACGCCCATCGGCAAGACGCCGCGCAGCTGCCCGGCCACCTACATCGGCTTCTGGGACACCATCCGCAAGCTCTTCGCCGACACGCTGGAAGCCAAGGCCCGCGGCTACGGCCCGGGGCGCTTCAGCTTCAACACCGGCGAAGGCCGCTGCCCCACCTGCGAAGGCGCGGGCGTGCGCACCATCGAGATGAGCTTCCTGCCCGATGTGAAGGTGCCCTGCGAAAGCTGCCACGGGGCGCGCTTCAACCCCGAGACGCTGGCCGTCACCTGGCGCGGCAAGAGCATCGGCGACGTGCTGCAGATGGAGGTCGACGAAGCCGTCGAGTTCTTCGCCAGCATGCCCGTCATCAGCCACCCGCTGCAGCTGCTCAAGGACGTGGGGCTGGGCTACCTCACGCTGGGCCAGCCGAGCCCGACGCTGAGCGGCGGCGAGGCGCAGCGCATCAAGCTGGTCACCGAGCTGAGCAAGGTGCGCGACGACGTCACGCGCCGCGGCAACCGGGCGCCGCACACGCTCTACGTGCTCGACGAGCCCACGGTGGGCCTGCACATGGCCGACGTGGAGAAGCTCATCCATGTGCTGCACCGCCTGGTCAACGGCGGCCACAGCGTGGTGGTGATCGAGCACGACCTGGACCTCATCGCCGAGGCCGACTGGATCGTGGACTTGGGGCCCGAAGGCGGCAGGAACGGCGGCCAGGTCGTGGCCAGCGCGCCGCCCGAGGCGGTGGTGGCGCTGGGCACGCACACGGGCGTGGCGCTCGCGCCGGTGCTGGCGCGCTGAGCGGCTCGGCTGCGCAGGGCCACATGTCAGGCAGGCGCACGATCCTCAGCACGGCCAGCCCGCGCCGGGCACCTCGACTTCGGTGGCCCACAGGGCCGCATCGGTCAGCGAGCGGGCCTGCCCCGGCACGCCGTCGGGCGCCACGCACACGTACAGCGTGCGCCGCGCCGGCCCGCCGAGCATGCAGGCATAGGCGCCCAGCGTGCCGGTATCGATCTGCTGCAGGATGCGGCCGCCTTCGGCCACGCGCAGCACGCGCCGGTGCCGCGCATCGGCCAGCCACACCGCGCCCTCGGCGTCGAGCGCCATGCCGTCGGGGGCGACCACCATCGCCTCGCGCACGGCCGGCATGCGCAGGTCGGCTGACACGGGGCCGAACACGGCCCAGTCGCGGCGCGGGCCCGGCGTGCCGTCGGCGGCAAGAGGGAATGCCGAGATGCGGTTGCCCATGGTCTCGGCCACGATCAGCGTGCGGCCGTCGGGCGTGATGACCGAGCCGTTGGGAAAGTACAGGTCCTCGGCCACGGCGCGCACCGTGCCATCGGGCCACACGCAGGCCAGGCGCGCTGGGGTGAGCTTCGCATCGCCGCTGCGGTCGAAGCCGAAGTTGCCCACATAGGCGCGGCCCCGGCCGTCGACCACCATGTCGTTGATGTGGCCGCCCGCGATGGCCGAGAGGTCGGCATGCGGGACCAGCCGGCCGTCCGGCTCCAGGCGCAGCACGCGGCGCTCGCGCATCGCGCACACCAGCAGCCGCCCGTCGGGCAGCCAGCCCAGGCCCGAGGCCCGGGCGGGTACCTCGCACACTGTCTCGACGCGGCCGGCGGCATCCAGCCGCAGCACGCGGTGAGTGTAGAAGTCCGACAGCCACAGCCGGCCTTCATGCCAGCGCGGGCTTTCGAGGAAGCTGAAGCCGGCGGCGATCTCGGTGAAGCCGTTCGGGGGCATGGCGGTCTCCGGGGGGCAGGTGTCCCATTCTGGGCGGCGCCCCGGGCGGAGGCGGTCGCTTGCGCGTCAAGCCGGCGGGCCGCAGCGGACGATCGGTCGCTCAGCGCAGGAAGCGCCCGTCCTTGCCCACCACGGTGATCTCGACGAAGTCGGAGCCGTGGTGGTGGCCGGCGCTGTAGGCCAGCTTGTAGCCCTGCAGGTCGACCGTGCCCAACCGCTCCAGGGCCTGCGCGATGGCCGCGCCGTTGGCGTTGCGGCCGGCCGCGCGCAGGCCTTCGATCAGCACGCGTGCGTTGATGTAGCCGGCGTAGTGGTCGTAGTCGATGGGCTTGCCGGCGCGCTCCATGGCCTGCTGGAAGCCGCGCGCCAGCGGGGTGGTTGCGCGCCAGGGGTAGGGCGTGACGCGCGCGACCGCGAGGCCGTACGCATCGGCGCCCAGCGCCTCGAGGATGGCCGAGCCCACGGACAGCGACAGCGTGTACAGCGGAATGCCCTTGCGCGCGTGGCTGGCCTTCACGAAGGGCACGACGGCGGGGCCCGCCACGATCATCAGCACGGCCTGCGGCTGGCTCGCGTAGGCGGCCTCGGCCACCGCGCGGGCATCGGCGCCCGCGGCCTCCAGCGGCAGCGCGGCGGTCACGGTGCCGCCCTCGGCCGCCACGATTTTCTGCACCAGCGGCAGCATCGCGGTGCCGAATTCGTTGGCCTGGTAGACGATCGCCAGCCGCCTGAACTGCACCTGCTGCAGGTAGCGCACCATCTGCACCAGTTCGTCGGCGTAGCTGGCCTGCGTGGTGAAGAAGTAGGGGTTGTGGCGCGTGCGCAGGCCGGGGCTGCCGGTGTAGGGGCCGATGAGCGGCGTGCGCAGTTCGGCCACCACGGGCAGCGCCGCCGCGGTCTGCGCCGTTCCGACCGTGCCCAGCAGCGCGACGGCCTGGTCCTGCAGGACGAGCTGCCGCACGTTGGCCGCCGTGCGTGCGGGGTCGAAGCCATCGTCCAGCTGCACCAGCCGCAGCGGCCGGCCGTCGATGCCGCCCTGACGGTTGACTTCGTCCAAGGCCAGCCGGCTGCCGCCGGTCAGGCCCGTGAGCGTGGGCGCCATCGGCCCGCTGAGCGGCAGCGTCTGGCCGATGACCCATTCAGGCGCCGCCGCGCGCGGCTGGGTTCGGCCCGGCAAGGCCAGGCTGGCGGCGGCCGCGGCAGCCAGCCATTGGCGGCGGCTCAGCGCGCTCGGGGCAGGGGTTCGGTTCACGGCAAGGCTTTCCAGGGATTCGGACGGCCGGGTTGTAACCAGCGGTGACGCAGCCGCCGCCTCGGGTTATGCCTAGCGTGCTGACGCATGGGCGACACGCCAGCCCCCCCGCGGGGCAGGCCCACCGGGACTTCACGGATTGCTGGGCTGGCGGGGCGGCGGCCCAATGGGGCCCGCTGAGCCCCGCAAGGGGCTTTCTTGATGACGCCCCCCACGAGGAATGTGCCCATGCGACGTCGCCTGCTGCTGTGCTCCGCCCTGCTTTCGGCCTTCGGCCTCACCCCGGCCGCGCAGGCGCAGGCCTGGCGCACCTTCCCCGAAAAGCCCATCAAGCTGATCATCGCCTTCCCAGCCGGCGGGCCGACCGACCTGACCATGCGCGCACTGGCCGACAACGCCTCCAAGGTGCTGGGCCGGCCGGTGATCGTGGAAAACAAGCCCGGGGCCGGCGGCACGCTGCCCGCGCAGGCGCTGCAGGGCGCGCCGGCCGATGGCTACACGGTGGCGCAGATCCCGCTGGGCGTGTTCCGCCTGGGCTACACCACCAAGATCAACTGGGATCCGGTGCAGGACATCAGCTACATCATCAACGTGACCGGCTACGCCTTCGGCATCGTGGTGCCCACCGACAGCCCGATCAAGAACTGGGCCGACTTCGTCGCCTATGCGAAGGAGAACCCGGGCAAGCTGACCTACGGCTCCACCGGCACGCTGACCAGCCCGCACCTGACCACCGAGGTGCTGGCGCAGCAGGCCGGCATCGAGCTTCAGCACGTGCCCTACAAGGGCAACGCCGACCTCATGCAGGCCATCATGGGCGGGCAGGTGATGGCCGCGGCCGACAGCACGGGCTGGGCCCCCTTCGTCGAAGCCGGCAAGCTGCGCGTGCTCAACACCTGGGGCGCCAAGCGCCTGGCCAAGTTCCCCGACGCGCCCACGCTCAAGGAGCTGGGCTACGACATCGTGCAGAACTCGCCCTTCGGCATCGGCGCGCCCAAGGGCACGCCGCCCGAGGTGGTCAAGCGCCTGCACGACGCCTTCAAGAAGGCCATGGAAGATCCCAGCTACATCGCGGCCCTGGCCAAGTACGACATGCTGCCCGACTACAAGAGCTCGGCCGACTACACCCAGTTCGCCAAGGACACCGTGGCGCGCGAGAAAGCGGTGATCGACAAGCTGGGCTTGGGCAGGCCGCAGTAGAGCCGGGCGTTCAAGGCCCGTGGCGCGCAGCGAGCGGCCGTGCGCCGCTCATTGGTAGGCCTCGGTCTGCATGCGCACCAGCGCTTCGGCGCGGATCGGCAGCCGGCCCCGGATGCGGCACATGTCCGTGCCGTTGAAGAGGGACAGCGCCAGGCGCAGGAACTCGTTGGCCAGCGGCATCCTGGGCTCGTAGCAGTAGGTGAGCCGGATCTTCAGGAGGTTGGCGTCCTGGATGTTCTGGCCCGAGGTCGCCTTGACCCGTGTGCTGCGGTACATGAGGCTGTCGTTGGGAATGAAGCGCGGCTTGCCGGCCGCGTTGACGCCGTGGTCGGCGAAGCTGGCGGCCGTGGGGTTGAGCACGTCGATGGACATGTTCAGTGCAATCAGGTCCGCATGCGCACGCACGATGGCACTGGCCAACTCTGCGCTGCCCGTGCCGGTGCGCATGTACAGCGGGGCCAGCGCGGTGCGGCCGGCCATGTGCATCTTGCTGGTGGGTCCCGCGCGCGCATGGTCCACCGCCCCGGCGCGCGCGGCCGCCAGCGCCGCCATGTCCACCACCGCCTTGGCCTTGAACATCAGCGCCACCTCGGCGATGGCGAAGATCACCATCAGGAAGATCAGCAGCGAGACCGACATTTCCACCAGCGTGGCGCCGCGCATGGCGCTGGCGCGCGTCGGGCGCGCGCGGCGGGGGGCGAAGAGCGAGGGCTTCATGGCTGCAGCTCCGGTGTGCGGGGGAGGGGCGGCGCGACGGCCTGGAACTGCAGCCGCTGACCGGCCCGCAGGTCCAGCCGCGCGAGGGTGCCGGCCGCGCATTCGAGCACCGCGTGCGCCCGGGCTGCGCCGCGCAGCTGCCAGGGGCGCAGCGTGCAGGTCTGCAGCACGGTGCCTTCGCGGCCGAGGAAGAGCACATCCAGCGGCTGCCGCATGCCCCACATGTGGACGCTGGCGCAGGGGCGGATGAGCAGGGCCAGGTCGGGCGGCAGCGGCACGCCCAGCAGGCCGCGCAGCCGGCTGCCGAAGGACGCGGCCAGGCGCACGCGCAGGTCCAGGCAGCGGCCCGCCCGCCACGCGGCCAGCGCGGGCAGGTGCGACAGCGGATCGGGCGCAGACGCGGCGCCCATCAGAAGCCTCCGGACATGGCGATCTTCTGGTACAGGAAGTAACCCAGGAAGGCGAAGGTGCCCGGGAAGATGAAGATGACCAGCGGGCCGAGCATCAGCACCGGCGCCTCGAAGGCCTTCTTCTCGGCCGCCAGGAAGCGCTCGGCGCGCCGCTGCGCCGCCTGCTCGCGCAGCACCGGGGCGAGCGAGGAGCCCACGCGCTCGGCCTGCACCATGGCGCTGACCATGTTGGTGATCTCGCGCACGCCCACGCGGTCCTGCATCTGCTGCAGCGCGTCGGCGCGCGTCACGCCGGCCGAGATGTCGCGCAGCACGCGCGTGAACTCCTGGCGCAGCACGCCCGGCGGCCCCTTGGCCAGCGTGAGCCGGATCGCGCCCGACAGGTTCTGCCCGGCCTCGATGCCCAGCACCAGGAAGTCCAGGAAGTCGGGCAGCTCGCGCACGATGCGCTTGCTGCGCAGCTTGCGCGCATCGTTGAGCCGCAGGTCGGGCAGGAAGAAGCCGAGCGCGCCGGCCAGCACCAGGTACAGCGGATCGAGCGCGCCCAGCATGCCCAGGGCCAGCGCCATGGCCAGCGCAGCCAGCAGGCCGCCGATCACCTTGACGCCCAGGAACTGGTCGACGGTGAGCAGGTAGTGCATGCCGCTGAGCAGCAGCCGCCGCTGCAGGTTGGCGCGGTAGGCGGCGGGAAAGAAATGCGCGGTGCGCGCCGTGGCCCAGTTCACCAGCGGCCAGATGCGCTGCAGCAGGCCGGGCAGCGGGTCCATGAACTCGCGCTCGTCCCGGGGCACGCTGCTGAATTCCAGGTACAGCAGCACGAGGAAGATCACCACGGCCAGCGCGGCCGTGGCGAAGATGGCGAGCAGGATCCCGTTCATATGTCGATGCTCATGATCTTCTTGATCACCCGGAAGCCGATGTGGACCCAGATGAGCACGCCGATGAACACCGCCCAGCCCAGGACCGAGTTGAACATCGGCGCCATGGCCGGCGGGTCCAGCTTGTGCAGCATGTAGAGCATGAAAAAGGGCAGGCCGGACATCACTAGCGCCTGCATGCGGCCCTGGGCCGTGAGCGCGAGCACCTTCTTTTCCATGTTCTGGCGGTCACGCACCGAGCGCGAGAGGTTGTCCAGCGATTCCGACAGGTTGCCGCCGCTCTCGCGCGCGATCTTGATCGCCGCCACGACCATGCGCATCTCGGCCGTGCGCACGCGCTCGGCCAGGTGGTCCAGCGCCAGGTCCATGTCGATGCCCACGCGGATCTCGCGCAGCGTGAGGTCGATCTCGTTGCGCAGCGGCACCGGGCCGTCCCGCGCCACCGAGTCCAGCGCCCCCATCAGGCTGCCGCCGGCGCGGATGGCGCCGGCCATCATGGCCAGCACGTCCGGGATCTGGCCGTCGATGGTGGCCTGCAACCGCTTGCGCTGCCATTCGAAGTACTTGCCGGGCAGCACGAAGCCCGCCACCGCAAGCAGGAAGCACCACAGCAGGCTGCCCAGCACGAACCAGCCCGCCAGCACCAGCCCCACGGCGAGCAGGCCCTGGATCAGCCAGCGGTTCTGCGACAGCCCGGCGAACAGGGCGCTGCGGCCGCGCGCGGGGGCTGCGCCGTCCGCGCGCGAAAGCAGCCGGCTGCCGCCCAGGTAGGCGAGCAGGCCCAGGCTCAGCGCCGCGAGCAGGGGGATCAGCAGCTCAATCATGGGCGTCGGGGGCGTCGAAAATGGACAGCGGCGGCGTGCGGATGCCGGCCGCGCGCAGTTCCTCGATGAACTCCGGGATCGCGCCCGTGGCCACGAACTGCCCGCGCACGCGGCCGTCCTCGCCGAAGCCCTCGGGCTTGAAGACGAACAGGTCCTGCATCTGGATGGTGCCGCTCTCCACGCCCGTCACTTCGGTGATGGCGGTGATCTTGCGCGAGCCGCACTTGAAGCGCGTCTGCTGCACAACCAAGTTCACGGCCGAGGCGATCTGCTCGCGGATGGCCGTCACGGGCAGGTCCATGCCGGCCATCAGCACCATCACCTCCACACGGCTGAGCATGTCGCGCGCAGAGTTGGCGTGGGCGGTGGTCAGCGAACCGTCGTGGCCGGTGTTCATGGCCTGCAGCATGTCCAGCGCCTCGCCGCCGCGGCATTCGCCCACCACGATGCGGTCCGGCCGCATGCGCAGCGCGTTGCGCACCAGTTCGCGGATCGGCACGCCCCCCTTGCCTTCGCTGTTGGCCGGGCGGGCCTCGAGCGACACCAGGTTGGGCTGGTGCAGGCGCAGCTCGGCGGCGTCCTCGATGGTGACGATACGCTCCGTGTCCGGGATGAAGTTGGACAGCACGTTGAGCAGCGTGGTCTTGCCCGAGCCCGTGCCGCCCGAGATGATCATGTTCTGCGCCTGCTCCACGGCGAAGGACAGGAACTGCAGCATCTGCGGGCTCAGCGAGCCGAACTTGAGCAGGTCCTCCCCGTACAGCCGGCGCACCGGGAACTTCCGGATCGAGATGCACGGCCCCTTGAGCGCCAGCGGCGGGATCACCGCGTTCACGCGCGAGCCGTCCTTGAGCCGCGCGTCCACCATGGGCGAGCTCTCGTCGATCTTGCGGCCCAGCGGTGCCACGATGCGCTCGATGGCGCCCAGCACGGCCTTGGGCGAGGAGAAGGTCACTTCGCTGCGCGTGATGCGGCCTGCGCGCTCGATGAAGATCTCGTTGTGCGCATTGACCATCACTTCGGTCACCGCCTCGTCCTGCAGCAGCGGCTCCAGCGGCCCCAGGCCCACCGCCTCGGCCACCACCTGGCGCGCGAGTTCGCCCACGTCGATCTCCTCGGGCAGGCCGAGGTCGGGCAGGGCCAGGTAGACCATGGCGTTGGTCGCCGCGCGCAGCTCCTCATCGCTCATGGTGGTGATGTCGGTGCGCCGCACGTCCATGAGCGCGATGACGGCATCGTGCACCTTGATCCGCCAGGGCAGGTAGATGTCCTGCGGCGGGGCCTTCGCGGCGCCGGCCCGCGGCGGCGCTTCGGCGGGAAGGGGCGCGGCGCCGGGCATCGGCGGCCGCCCGGGCGGCGCGGCCTCGGCCGGCACGGCACGGGGCGCCGGCTCCCGGCTGCCGCCCGGCGCCGGCCGGGCATGCGGCCCCTGGGCGCCTGCGGCATCCGGCAGCGGCGGCGGCGGGCTGTCCTGCGCGGCGCTCTTCTTCGCACCGGCGCCCCCCACCACGTAGATGGAGTAGCCGCCGACCTGGATCTCGTCGCGCGACGACAGCGGGCCGTAGGACTTGATCCGCCGGCCATTGACGTTGACGCCCACCACCTGGTTGACCGACACCACCTGCGGGCCGTCCTCGTCGAAGCTGATCTCGGCATGGCGCTTGCCGATGGACCAGCCCTTGATGACGATGTCGCAGGCCTCGTCCTTGCCGATCGACAGGGTGCGCCCTTCCACGCCGCGCTCCTCGATGGCGCCCTGCGGCGTGCGGATGACGATGCGCGTCTGGCCGGCGGCTGCGGTGTTCACAGGCGTCTCCCGGCTCAGGGCAGCGCCGGCGCGGCGGCGGGTGCCGCGGGCGGCGGGGGCAGCGGCGCCACCGTCTGCGCAGGGACCGCCGCGTCCGGCGCCAGCACCTTGCGCTGGCGCAGCCGCTCCTCGGCCGACTCGGCCAGGCGGCCGCCCTGGTTCAGGCGCTCCACCACCTGCAGGCTGTCCGGCGTGACCACCGAGGGCGTGATGAGCAGCACCAGCTCCGTGCGTTCGCCGTTCAGGTCCTTGTTGCGGAACAGGTTGCCCAGCACCGGCACGTTGCCGATGCCCGGCACCTGGTCCACCACGTCCGAGGCCCGCAGCTGGCTCAGGCCCGACACCAGCATCGCGCGTCCGTCCACCAGGTCCAGCTGGGTGTCGGCGCGGCGGGTCAGCAGGCCGGGCACGCCCATCACCATCACGGAGGGATCGATCTGGCTCAGCTCCATGCCCAGGTTGGCTCGGATGTTGCCGCGCGTGTCGCACAGCGGCGCGATCTCCAGCCGCACGCCGTAGGGCTTGTATTCCACCGAGACCTGGCCCGGTCCGCTGGCGATCGGGATCGGCAGCTCGCCGCCCGCGGTGAATTCCGCTTCGCCGCCGCAGCGCGAGGTGAGCTGCGGCGAGGCGATCACGTAGGCGTCGCCGCGCTGCTCCAGCAGGTTGATGCGCGAAGTGATGTCGGTGGCCAGCGCGAAGGTCCAGACCAGCGGATTGATGACCTGCGAGCCGCTGCCCTGCACCGTCGCCCGCCCGTTGGCCGAGACGCTGGGACCGTTGATCTCCTGCGCCCAGCGCACGCCCAGGTTGTCCAGCGCGCTGCGCCGGATCTCGATGATCTGCGCGTGCATGTAGATCGTGCGTTCCCGCAGGTTGCTCTGGCCGCCGATGATGGGCACGAACTGCGCGGCGTAGGCCTTCTCCAGGGCCTCCACCTTCTTCACCTGCAGGGCGTCCAGGTCGGTGGCCTCGAAGAAGATCTTGTCGCCCACCGGATTGACCACCACGTTGGGGTCGTTGCGGAACAGGGCCCGCACTTCGGTGGCGATGCGCGCCATGTTGTTGAGCGTCACGCGCACCGTGTAGTGGCGCTGCGAGCGATCCTTGAGCCAGACCGTGAGGCGCGCCTCGCCCGCGTCGTTCGCCACCAGCAGCACTTCGCGGTTGCTGATGTTGGAGGCCGAGAGCACCTTGCCGTTGCCGATGGCGATGCGCGCCACGTCGCTGGGAAAGTTCAGCGTCTGCGTGTCGCCCACATAGAGCTGCAGCGCGGATTCGGCCTGCACGGGCACGGCGGCGGGCTGGGAAAGGGCCGCGGGCGTGAACAGCGCGCTCAGGGCGGCGATGGACAGGCTCGCGTGAAGGTGGGTCCGGTTCATGAAGGGCAAGGAAGAGAAAGTCTGGAAGGCCTGCGATGCCACCGGACGCATCGCCAGAAGGAATGGGGTGTGGGGTGCCTGAACTGTGGCGGCTGTATGTGGCAGGCGCGCGACGGCGCGTGCAGCGGGCCGCTTCGGGCGGGCGCCGGTGCGTTCCCGGCTGACTATTCGCTTCCGGCCGCCGGCGCCGGCGCGGCGGGCCCGCCGGCCAGGTTCGTGGGCGTCCAGGCGGCCGGGTCGATGGCCGCCTGGCTGGGCGCCGGCCCGGCCAGCGCCGGTGCGCCCGGCGGATTCGGGGCGTTCCGGCCGGCGGCGGGTCTGCCCGGCGCGGCCGGGAGGCCGGTGTTCATCGTCGGCGTGCCGGGCATCACCAGCTGCGGCAGCAGCACGCCGCCCTGCTGCCCGCCCACGTACATGGCGACCAGCGCGCCCGAGGGCCGCGGCTGCCCGGCAGCGCCCAGGAGGTCGGCCGCTGTGGTGATGGCATAGCCCGGGCTCTTCGCATCGGTGGCGTGCTTGAGCACGGCGCGCAGCGCGCCCTGCTCCTGCGCCAGGATGACGCGGCCCGTTTCCGAGGGCGACAGGTCCAGCGTCAGCGTGCTGTACTGCCGTTCGACCGGCTCGCCGCCGCCCGGCGGCACCTCGCGCCGCGTGATGTTGCCCGTGGCCTTGACGAAGATGTTCTGCAACAGCGGAACCACGACCCGGTTGTTGCCGCTGCCGCCGCCGCCCTGCGGCTGGACGGATTCGGCGATGTAGAACAGGTCGATGCGGTCGTTGGGCCGGATCATTCCCGAGATCGAGTTGAGTTCGTCCACTGCGATGGTCAGGGCCCGCTTGTCGCTCTGGATCGAGTCCGAGAACGAAGGCGTGGCGCCGCTGGACAGGTAGCCCCATTGCAGGGAACGCCCGCGCGGCAGGTCCAGCTTCAGGGTCTGGCCTTCGGCGCGCTCGATGTCCTCGGGGAACACGGCATCCGGCGGCACCAGGTCGGCCGCGACCTGGCGCACCGCGAAGTTGCCGGTGTCCACCACCGCGTTGCGCGGCACGTCGGTGCGCGCGACGACCACGCCCACCAGGTCCCTGTCCTTGTCGGCGAACTCGGCCCGCAGCCGGTCGGACATGTTCGTCAGGTAGAGATGGACCAGGAAGGCGGCCAGCGCGGCGAGGCCGATCGCGGCCGCCAGAAGAAGAAGGCGGGACTTGGGGCTGGAAGCCGGGATGCTCATGCGGATGCTCTGCGGTGGCGGACGGTCACTTGGCCACGCCCACGGTGGGGCTGCCGATGGCGTAGGTCGAGGCGCTGTGGTTCTGGCGGAGGGACGTGAGCAGCTGCTCCAGCGGGGAAGGGTTGCCCGTGAACAGGAACAGGCAGACGAAAACGGCGCCGATGGCGTACTCGACGGTGGCGAGGCCGGCCTGGGCCCGCATGCGCAACTGCCGGCGGCGCCAGGAGGAAGTTTGTGAGCGGTTCATGACGATGGTGTGGCCGTGGGACCGGCTCGGGTGGGCGTTCACTGGGTTTCGTTGAAGACGATCAGGGTGGCGCCGTCGCGGCGCTGCAGGTCCACGCGCATCTGCCGGCCGGGCTTGGCGAAGCCCAGCTGGCGATGCGCCCCGGCGTCCAGCGTTTCGTCGCGCACGCGCTGCCAGCCCTGCAGCAGCATCTGCGCGCGCAGGTAGTAGGCGTTGGACTCGACCGAGTAGCGGTTGCGCATGCTGGTGGTCACGTGGCCCCCGGCCGCTTCCACGCTCTCGAGCACCTGCAGCACGTCGGTGCCGGGCATGCGGGGCGTGCCGCGGGCCAGCTTCTCGGGCGCCTGCACGCGCTCCGGCACCATGGAGGACACCAGCACCGTGTAGCCGCTGCGCTCGGGCAGCAGCTCCACCGTGATCAGGCGCTTGTCCACCATGCCCGACAGCAGGCGCCGGCCCTCGAACACCACGTCCGACATCACGCCGCGTTCGCCGCGCTGGCTGAAGTAGTCCTTGTAGAAGCGCTCGATGGGCGCCAGGTCCTGCACCTGCATCATCGAGATCTGCATCGGGCTGCCGTTCATGCGCATGTGGGGCGCGATCTGCTCCACCGCCTGGTCGCGCGGCAGGGGCAGCGGGGGCAGCACCTCGGGGGGCGCCGCGCCGCCCGGCTGCGGCCATGCGGCGGACCCCGCCAGCGCCAGGCCCAGCGCAAGCGCTGCCGCACGCGCGCGCACCGCGCTGCCGCGCGGCCGGGCCGGCGCCGTTCCCGTGCAGAGCCTGTCCTGGCGCATGCAAGGCGTCCTGTTCCAGCGCCGCCAGCCTCAGCGCCGGCGATCCGGCGGCAGCCGGTCCGCGTCCACGTAGCCCGGCTTCAGGTTGCTGCTGTTGAGTGGCGTGACGATGAAGCCGACGACGTCGCGGATGGTGTTGAGCACGCTGTTGTCGAAGATGTTGCTGGGCACCAGGGGCTTCACGCGGCGTTCCTCGTGCTGCCAGCCGCCCACGTTCCAGGGGTCGCCCATGGCGGCGGCGGTCTCGGTGAAGGTGACGAAGGGCAGGTACGGCTGCCGGCCGTTGGAGACAGCCGAGACGTTCAGCGCATGGGGGCGCAACTGCACCTGCGCCTGCCAGATGCCGCGCGACTCCAGGTCGATGCGCGGGCTGCCGCTCAGCGGGGAGGTGACGGCGCTGAGCTGGTTGAGTGCGTCGGCCACGCCCGTCGAGGTGCGGATGCCCGTGTCCGCCAGCCGCAGCGCAGGCCGTGAGCCCTGCTCGTTCTGGCCGTTGAGCCGCTCCAGCTCCACGCGGTCGCGGCCGTCGTGGCCTTCGGTGTAGGTCACCAGGTCGCTGTTGCGCGGGCCCTGCTGGGGCAGGGTGGAGCGGATGGCCGGGCCGTTGCCCGTGTGGCGCACGAACACGCGGTCCAGCATTTCCTGCTGCACGGTGGCCTGCGGCTTCTGCACGCGCAACTGGCCGGTCAGCGGCGAATCGGTGGGCGCGCTTTCGAACCACACGGTGCGTTCCCAGGCCGCATAGCGCGCGGCGCTCAGCGCCAGGTTGCGCGAGGTGCCGTAGGAGTTGATGGCCCAGGCGAAGACGAAGAGCGGGATCAGCACCAGCAACAGGGCGACGACCATTTCCGTCATGGCCTGGCCGCGCTGGCGGCGCTGGGGCGCCGGCAAGGCGCGAGGGCGGCGGCGCGAGAGGAGCGGTGTTCGCATCGGAGGCCCCTCAGTCGAAGGCCTGCAGCGCGCCGATGGCGGCCAGGGGCACATCGGTCAGGCGCGCCTGCCAGTAGGGACTGAACAGGTTCGCGTACTCGCCACCGCTGTAGTAGCGGTTGCGCAGGTGCTGCGCGTCGTTCACCGACTCGTAGCTGCGGTAGGGCCGGTGGAAGTAGACCTGGCTGGCCGCGACCGCGACGGCGTTGTTGCGGCCCGTGGGCAGGCGGAAGGCGCCGTCGGCCTGGCCGGTGCCCAGCGCCGTGTCGCTGAGCTGGGACTTGGGATCGCTGGCGCGGTTCAGCCGCTTGGACGCGGCGACCACGATAGGAGGCGATTCCTTCAGGTCGTCGTTCCTGTTGAAACTGCGCAGGTCGAAGTACGGGCGAATGCCCTGGTAGCCGCCGTTCATCTTCTGGCGCGCGTTGAAGGCGCGGTTGGCCGTACGGCGCGCCAGGCCGCCATAGCTCTGGCTGCCCCGGTTCCAGGTGTTGGTGCCGGTTTCCGCGCCGCCCCAGCTCAGGTAAATGCGCGTAAGGAAGAGGTTGATCTCGGCGCCGTCCAGCCCGGTCCAGGTCTCGTTGTTCTCGCGCATGTTGGAGCCGCCGCGGAAGATGAGCCAGCGGCGGTCACGCGTGAAGTTGTCGCGCGAGTCGTTCACGACGTTGCGGAAGCGGTCGTAGGCCTGGTTGTTGTTGTTCCGACGCTGCCTGCTATAGCTGATGAATGTGTCGAGGCTGGCGGCCGTGGCCAATGCGCCCCCCACACTTATGTCCCAGATCGCATGAGGATCGTTGGCGCGGATCACATCATCCACATTGGACTTCGCGTCGACGATCGTGAGGCCGCGCACAGCCAGCTGGGACCCTGACAAGGCCTCGATGATCGCCGTCTCAAAGGCAATGAACGGCGTCATCATCGGCGGCAGCCGGTCGATCAGGTTGTCCACGCGCTCCAGCGCCGTGGCCAGGCCCTGCAGGGCCTGCAGGCCCGGCACCAGGCCGATCACGCGCATCACGGTAGCGGCGTTGCGCGAGAGCTGGCCCAGGTTCTGGGTGAGCGAAACCAGGCTCACCACCTGCCCGACCGCCACGTGGTTGGCCACCATGGCGCGGTTGGTGTAGGCCATGTAGTTCATGTCGCGGGCCAGCGTGGAAGCAGCCGCGTAGGCGCCGCCGTCGGCCGCGTTCATGACCTTCTGCTTGGAGTGGCTGGCCTGCTGGACGTTGAAGACCCCGAGGGTCATCACCGTCAGGAAGATGAGGGCGCCCAGCGCGAGGATGGTCGCCTGACCCCGCTCGCGCCGGGCCCGGCGACGCTCCTGAAAGAAGCTTGGCTTGTTCATGATGCGTCGCACGGTGCGCAGATCAGTAGTTCTGCAGGGTCTTGTTGACGTTGTCCTTGGCCTTGTCCTTGGCGTCGTTCATTTCCTGCACCGACTGCTTGTTGCCGCCCGCCAGCACCGAGGAGGCATTCGACACCTGGGCGCGCATCGTGTCGCCGAAGGCGGCGTACACGGCGATGGAGCCCAGCGCGATCAGCGCGACGATGATGATGTACTCGACCATGCCCTGGCCGCGCTGGCGGTTGCGGACCTGCGGGGCGGTGCGAAGGATGCTGTTCATGGTGTGTTCCTGCTTGATGATGAGTTAAGAGGGAAAGGAAGCCGCCGGAGCAGACGCCACCGGCCGGTCAACGCTGCGGCCCTAGGAATCCAGCGGGCCGGGCAGGTTGCGGGGGGCGGGAACCGGGATCAGCAGCAGCGCGTTCCCGATTCGCCGTGAAGAGAGGTGTGGGTGTTCGGGCCCTTGCCGCGGCCCGGAGGCAGCCTGGCGCAGGTCTTCCGGGTGGCCGGCCAGCCGGGGCGGTGGGACGGCGGCGCGCCAGGGCTGCGCCCCGGCCAGCAGATGGCGCTGGCGCGCCAGCACCTTCGTCACATAGGCCTGTGTTTCCGGATAGTCGGGCACCGCCCGGCCGGCGCGCTCCACCGCCAGGGGGCCGGCGTTGTACGCGGCCAGGGCCAGGCGGGCATCGCCCGCGTAGCGGTCCAGCAGGTCGCGCAGCAGCCGCGAGCCGCCCTGTGCGTTCTGCCAGGGGTCGAACGGGTCGCTCACGCCGTATTGCCGCGCGGTGGCGGGCATGAGCTGCATCAGTCCCATGGCCCCCTTGGCGGAGACGGCTTCCGGGCGGAAGCCCGATTCGGCCCAGGCCACGGCATGCACCAGGTGCGGGTCCAGGCCGGAATCCGCCGCCGCGCGGGACAGGAGCGCGAGGGAAGCCTTGCAGTCGCCGCAGCCGGCCGCGCGCCCCGCGGCCGCGGGGCGGGCCGCCCGGCCCGGCTCATGGATGGCGCCCCGGCCGATTGCCCGGCCGGCCGCCGCCAAGACCGGGGTTCCGTCGGCGCGGAGTTGGATGGCTTGGGCCGACGCAGCGCCCGCCATCCAGAAAAATGACAGGCACAGCAGCATCGGCCCCCCATTGAAGGTGGACCTGTTCATGGAATTGATGGCTGCCGCACAGGTTTGTGCGTTGCGGCAAATTCTAGGAAGCACTTGCGGCGGCGCGCAAAACAAATCGGTTCAAGAATTCAACGACTCAAGAGTTATTGAATTTATTCCCGGCGCGCCGGCCCGGCTGTCATTTTTCCTTCACGAAAATGGGCTACAAACGCCGCAAAAAGGCCAACAACGCGAAGCGCTGGCCCAGCACACAGGGTTCATGCAGCAGGAGAAGGCCGGCCGATGCCGGCAATGCCATGCCGGAGTGGAATGCATCCGCAGTTACCGAATTTCTGAAAGCCGTGGCGCATGAGACACGGCTGCAGATCGTGCGGCTGCTGTACCTGCATCCGCAGGAGGAAATGTCGGCGGGCGTCATCTCGGTGGAACTCGAGGTTCCGCCCAATTTGCTTTCGTTTCACCTCAAGGAATTGGTGGTGGTGGGCGTCATCAGCAAAAATGTTTCTGGAAGAAACGTTTTCTACGCTGTCACACCCCGTACCCGCAAGTTCGTGCATATTTTCCGGGACGAATTCGGAATCCGGAAGGCGGCAGACGACGAGGTCTGGACGACCGTCTGGAGCGATTTGAAGACGAGGTGATTTCTTGATGCGTTTTCCCAGTGCTTCCCGTGCGCTTGCACAGGCCGCCGCGATCTCGGCCACGCTGGTGTTGTTGGCTGCTTGTGACAGTCAGTCCCCACCTTCGTCCGCAGCGGCAGCCACGCCGGCCCCGGCCCCAGCGTCTGCCGCCGCGCCCACCACACCCACCGCCGTGGCCGCGGGAATGCCGGACGGTTGCGCGAGCGCGTTCTCGCAATTGCAGCAGTGCCACCGTCAATTGGCCGCGAGCAGCCAGGCGAGCGCGGGCCAACTGGAGCGCTCGGCCACCTATTTGCGCCGCCTGCAGGCGTGGTGGGAAATGGACCGGAACAATCCGGCCATTCTGAATGCCTGCCAGGCGATTGCTGCGGGAGGCATGGAATGCGCGCCCGAAGCCGATGGCGACGAGGCGGAAAGCGCCGCGGAATTCAAGATGCTCATGGAGCAGTTCGACGCCGCTGGCGTGCCCCGATGAATTCGGGCGCCACAGGCGCATCGGTCGGTGGCAGGTGGCAGGAATTGCGGGCCGGCCCGCAATGAATGAGCGACTCCCTTGACGCAGGCGCCGAAATGGCCGCGAATTTCGTGCGATGAACAGGGCTTGCTCGGCATCGCGGGCCAATTTTCTTCGGCCGGATTCCCGCTGGTCTCCCGGCCTCACGGATCGCATGCCCGGGATGGCTGCGGGCCGCAAAAATATGGGTGCTGCCATTTCGGAGGGCATGGCCGCGAGCGCCTGAATTGCGAAGGCGGCGCAAGCGGGCGTTATTTCATTCGCGGCCATGCGCTGGTCGCGCTGGGTGAGCGGAATTGCGGGAATTCTTTTCCATCCATGATTCCGCGCGCCGTGCATGCCAGCGATGCGCGGCCGATTCCCGCGACGGGGATGGTGGCGTGGCGCACTGCCGCGCGCCGGGCGGTGGCGGCTTTCCTGATCCTGCCCCCAGCCGGGTGGCGGGAGGCGTGGGCCGCGGATCCCGGTGCGGGTTCATCGCGCAGAATCGGCGCTTTCCTTCCTTGTGCGCCTGGCGCCTCCCCTGCAAACGTGTCAGAACCCAAACGCCGAAGTGCCTCTTCCTCCCCGGCCGCGGGAGCGCTCGATCCCGGTGCGCCCCGTGCCCGCAGCGGCCGGCGCCGGGCGACGGACGCGGGCCTCGAGGCCCGCATCCTCGACGCCGCCCTGGAAGAGTTCGCCGAGCACGGCTTCGCGGGTGCGCGCATCGAACGCATCAGCAGCGCCGCGAACACGGTGGACCGCATGCTGTACTACTACTACGGCAACAAGGAGCGGCTCTACCAGGCCGTGCTGGAGCAGGCCTACGCGCAGATGATCGGCGCGCAGCGCGCCTTCGTGACCCCCGAGGACCCGGTGGCCGCCATGCGGCAGCTGGTCGAGCATTCGTGGGACCACTACGTGAGCCACCCGCACCTGGTGCGCCTGCTGATGAACGAGAACCTGCTGCGCGGGCGGCACATCGTGCAGTCGGAGCAGGTGGGGCCCACCTCCTTCCCGCTGGTGGAGACGGTGAAGACGGTGCTCGAGGCCGGCCAGGCGCGGGGCGTGTTCCGCGCCGACGCGCAGGCCACGCAGGTGCTCATGACCATCATGTCGCTGGGCTTCTTCTACCTGTCGAACCAGCACACCTGCTCAAGCTGGATCGGCGTCGACCTGATGACGCGCCCGCGCCGCAACGCCTGGCGCGCGCACATCTGCGACGTGGTGCTGGACTACCTGGGCGCGCCTGCCGCAGGGCCGGCCGCGTCGCCGGCCGGGAAGGCCGCGGCGGCGCCGCGCGCCTCCCGCAAGCGCGCCGCCTGAACCGTGGGCCCCGGCTTCAGCCAGCGGCCGAGATCGCCTGCCAGCTTTCGCGCACGAAACGCGCGAGGGCCGCGTTCTGGCCGATCAGCGAGAAGCGCGCGTTGTGCGCGTAGTCGGGCAGGTTGATCATCTCGGTCGTGATCCAGCGCAGCGGCGAATCCGCATGCGTGTGGTGATGCGCCAGTACCTTGCGCACCACCTCGCGCGTCATGGCCGTGGCGCCGGCCTCCCAGGGCGAATGCCATTCGCCGGGCGCGGGCTTGGTGAAGGGGTAGAGGATGCCGCGGCCCGGCTCGCCGGCGCGGTACGGGAAGATCGAATGCGCGGGCACGGCGGCCACGGCGTTCGCCGGGTCCTGCACCGACCACAGGTTGCGCGGCCCGTTGGGAGCGGCGCAGCGCACCTGCAGCCAGCGCACGATGCCCATGTCCAGCCACTGGTCGACGAAGCTGCCGGGCTGGAAAGGGTCGAGCGCGGCGCTGCTGTCGCCGTCCAGGCCGCAGATCGCCAGCTCCTGCGCGTTGCCGATCTTGAAGATCGCATGGCTGTAGTCCAGCGTGAGCCAGAAGGGAATGCCGCGCCGGCGCACGGCTTCGGCCACGGGGGCGATGCGGCGCGGGTCTTCGCTCCACATGTTCACGTGGTACTCCAGCGCGGGCTCCACGCCGTGGGCCATGCCCAGGTCCCAGGCGCGCAGGTAGAAGTCCACCACCTCCTCATTGGTGATGGGCCGGCCTTCGCCATCGTGCCAGTACAGCATGATGTTGTGCGTCTTCGCGCCCACTTCGGCCGCCAGTTGCAGCTTCTGCGGCAGCAGGGCGTCGTCGCGGCCCAGCGCATAGAACCAGCTGGCCGTGTGCACGGGCAGCTGCTGTTCGGCGATGCAGCGCTGGAAGGCGGGCAGGTCGGCGGCGCCGGGCAGGCGGTCGAAGTAGTCGAAAGCGCCGGCCTCGCCCACCAGGCGGAACTGGGTGTCGATGTCGGCCTCGGTCAGCGAGACCGGCTGCGCGAACGAGGAGGCCTGCGCCCCGCGGCCGTTGCAGCCGATGGGCGGCAGGGTGCGCGCGGGCGCGGCGACGGTATCGGTGGCAGTCATCGGGCTCAGGACGGGTTGCGCAGCTTGCGGATCAGCGCCTCGTCGGGCTGCAGCTTGCTGCCGTCGATGTAGGTGCCCGTGGGCATCACGCCCTTGCCGTTCTTGAGCGTGGTGCGGCCCACGTAGATGCCCATCGTCGACTGGTTGTCCTGCGGGCGGAACATCGCCGGGCCGAAGGGGGTGCTGAACTCCAGGCCCTTGAAGGCGGCGATCAGCTTCTCGGTGTCGGTGGAGCCGGCCTTCTGGATGCCGGCGGCCAGCGCCTTCACCGTGGCATAGCCCACCACGGAATTCAGGCGCGGGTAGTCGTTGTATTTCTTGCGGTAGGCGTCGATGAAGGCCTGGTGCTCGGGCGTGGCGATGCTGGTGTAGGGGTAGCCGGTCACGATCCAGCCTTCGGGTGCGTCGTCGCGCAGCGGATCCAGGTACTCGGGCTCGCCGGTCAGCAGGCTGACCACCTCGCGGCCCTTGAACAGGCCCCGCGTGTGGCCTTCGCGCGCCAGCTTGGTCAGGTCGGCGCCGAACATCACGTTGAAGATGGCGTCGGGCTTGGCATCGCCGATGGCCTGCACCACCGAGCCGGCGTCGATCTTGCCCAGCGGCGGCGCCTGCTCGGCGACGAACTCCACATCGGGCTGCAGCGTCTTGAGGTTTTCCTTGAAGGCGGCGACCGCGGCCTGGCCGTACTCGTAGTTGGGGTAGATCAGCGCCCAGCGCTTCTTCCTGAGCTTGGCGGCTTCCTCGACCACCGAGGCTGACAGCGCATAGGTGCCCGAACGCAGCCGGTAGGTGTAGCGGTTGCCGTTGTCCCAGACCACCTTGTCCGACAGCGGGCCCGAGGCCAGGAAGAAGGTCTTCTTCTGCTTGGCGAAGTCGGCCAGCGCCAGGCCCACGTGCGAGAGCGTCACGCCCGTGAGCACCTCCACCTTCTCGCGCGTCAGCAGTTCCTCGGCGATGCGCACGGCTTCGCCGGGGTTGGCGTTGTCGTCGCGGAACACGGTTTCCAGCTTGCGCCCGCCCAGCACGCCGCCGGCGGCGTTGATCTCCTCCTGCGCCAGCAGCCAGCCCTGGCGGTAGGGCGTGAGGTTCTGCGGCAGCGCCTTGTAGCTGTTGATCTCGCCGATCTTCAGCGCCGGCTGTGCGCCGGCCAGCGGCGCGGCCAGCGCCAGGCAGCCGGCCAGCACGAACGAAGGGGAAAAGCGCGTGGGGGTCATCGAAGGCTCCTCGTCGGGGGTGGAGGGAGAGGGGGCGCAAGACGGCTCAGCGGGCGGGGGCCGCGGCCATCTCCTCGACGATGCGTCGCATCTTGATCGAGGAGGCGTCCAGGCTCAGGTGGATGCGCTTCCAGTCGCGCGGCTTGTCCTCGTTGCGCTGGATGGCTTCGAGCACGGCCTTGTCCTCGTTGAAGGCCAGGCGCAGGTTGTCGCGCAGCCGCTCATCCACCTCGGGGTCGGCCGGCGAGTTCTTCAGGCACAGCCAGTGCTGCACGCAGCTGCGCTGGTCCACCGGCGTGATGAAGTGGCAGGCGTACATCTGGATGCAGTCCTCCCGGTTGCCCTCGGGGGCGCCGGTGCCGGTCCTGGCCGAGCCGAAGTCGATCACTGCGATGCTGGGCGCGTGGTAGTGGTAGTAGTGCCAGCGGTCCACGTTGCCGCCGAAGTCCTTCAGGCCCTGGAAGACGGGGATCAGCGGGCCGTCGATGACCCAGCGCCAGGTCACGACCTTGTTGCCCTGGCGCTCGTGCATCACGCGCGTCTCTTCCCGGCCCGCGCTGGCCAGCGTGCTCTTGTGCACGTAGACCACGTGCGTGGGGTCGCACAGGTTGTCGGCCAGGTTCAGGTAGTTGGCCTGCACCGGCAGCGCATCGCCTTCGACCACGCTGTAGTTCGGGTCGTCGTACTCGGGCAGGTGAAAGACCTGGCTGCGGTCCGCGCGCGCCGGCTCGCCCATCCACACCCAGACCATGCCCATGCTCTCGGCCGTCGGGTAGCTGCGCACGGCCGCGCCGGCCGGCGGCCGCTGCATGCCCGGAGCGGCGACGCACTGGCCGCTGCAATCGAAGCGCAGGCCGTGGTAGCCGCATTCCACCGCGTCCTCCTTCAGCGTGCCCAGCGACAGCGGCGCCAGGCGGTGCGGGCAGACGTCCTCGAGCGCGGCGACCTGGCCCTGCGCGTTGCGCCAGACCACGAGGTCTTCTTCGAGCACGCGGCGCGTGGCCAGGCGAGGGCCGATGTCGCGGGACCAGGCCAGGGGGTACCAGGCGTCGTAGGCGTAGGCAGTCATCGTGGGGGCTCCTGTGTCTGTGTGGCAGCGCCGCCCGGCGGCGGCGCTCGATCGGCTCGATCCTCGTCAAGCACATCCTGTGCCGCATGTTAAGTAAGTGTCTTCTCCATTTTTATGGAGAAAACACTTACTTTTGGTGCGTGCCACCCGCTCGCGGGGCGCGTGACACGCGCTTTCGGTGCGGCCGTGGCTTGCCCGGACGGGCTGGGCCTGCGGATGATCCTGGGCATCCTGCGCGGCGGCGCGCCCGGGGGGGCTCCTGGGCCGCCTGGCGAACTGGACCGTGGCCGACGCGCCCTTTGCCGGCGGCTTCGCGGCGCTCATCGGCGTGGCGCTGGGCGCGACCACCGGGTGGCCGGCCTGTGCTTCTTCCGCTTCGTGTTCAGCCCCAACCAGGCCTTCCTGCAGGCGCGCATCGACCGGGGTGGCGTGGTGGCCACGTACATCGGCCTGCCGCTCTTCCTCGGCGTCTGGGCCGCCTACCGCCTCGTGCGCGGCGGCGGCATCGTGCGCTACGCGGACATTCAATGCCCGGCGCCGAAGTTCTGAGCACAGGGCCGGCGGACAAAGAAAAAGCCGGTGCGGGACACCGGCTGGTCTGGAAGGCGCCGTGCGGCGCTCAAGCCTGCGGGCCTTGCAGGCCTCAGATGCCCACCACCGACACTGCCTTGGTGTTCAGGTAGGCCTCCATGGCCTCGGGGCCGCCTTCGGTGCCGTAGCCCGAATCCTTGATGCCGCCGAAGGGCAGTTCGGCCGAGGGCGTGGCCGGCTGGTTGATCCACAGCATGCCGGCCTCGACCTTGTTCGACAGCAGCTGCACGTTCTTGAAGGACTTGGTGAACGCGTACGCGGCCAGGCCGTAGGGCAGGCGGTTGGCTTCGGCGATCGCTTCTTCCAGGCGGTCGAAGGCGCGGATGCCGGCGATGGGGCCGAAGGGCTCGTTGTTGAACAGGTCCGAATCGGTGCCGATGTTGCCGATCAGCGTGGGCGCGAAGAAGTTGCCCGCCTCGCCGACGCGTTCGCCGCCGGTCAGGATCTCGGCGCCGCGCTGGCGCGCGTCTTCCACCACCTTGGCCATGGCCGTCACCCGGCGCGGGTTGGCCAGCGGGCCCAGCGTGGTGCCTTCGGCCAGGCCGTCGCCCAGCTTCAGCGCCTGCGCATGCTTGGTGAAGGCCTTGCTGAACTCGTTGACCAGGCTGCTGTGCACCAGGAAGCGGGTGGGCGAGATGCAGACCTGCCCCGCGTTGCGGAACTTGGCGGCGCCCGCGGCCTTCACGGCCAGTTCCACGTCGGCGTCCTCGGCCACGATCACAGGGGCGTGGCCGCCCAGTTCCATGGTCACGCGCTTCATGTGCTGGCCGGCCAAGCCCGCCAGCATCTTGCCGACCGGCGTGGAGCCCGTGAAGGTGACCTTGCGGATCACCGGGTGCGGAATCAGGTACTCGGAGATTTCGGCCGGGTTGCCGAACACCAGGCCCACCACGCCGGCCGGCGCGCCGGCATCGACGAAGCAGCGCAGCAGCGCGGCCGGGGCGGCCGGGGTTTCTTCGGGCGCCTTGCACAGGAAGGAGCAACCCGTGGCCAGCGCGGCGCCGATCTTGCGCACGATCTGGTTGACCGGGAAGTTCCAGGGCGTGAAGGCGGCCACGGGGCCCACCGGCTCCTTGATCACCAGCTGTTGCGCGGCCACGTTGCGGCCCGGCACGATGCGGCCATAGACGCGGCGGCCCTCGTCGGCGAACCATTCGATGATGTCGGCGCCGGCCATCACTTCACCGCGGGCTTCCACCAGCGGCTTGCCCTGCTCCTGCGTCAGCAGGCGCGCGATGCCGTCGGCGCGCTCGCGCAGCAGCCCCGCGGCGCGGCGCATCACGGCCACGCGCTCGTACACCGAGGTGTCGCGCCAGACCTCGAAACCCTTCTGCGCCGCGGCCAGCGCACGGTCCAGGTCGACGATGCCCGCATGGGCCACGGTGCCGATCACCTGGCCGGTGGCCGGGTTGCGCACGTCGATGGTCTTGCCGCTGGCGGCATCGACCCATTCGTTGGCGATCAGGAGCTGGGTGTTGGTGTACGAGGAGGCGGTCATGGCAGGCTTGTCTTCCAGGAGAAAGTGCAGAACGGCGAGGGCGGCATGCCGCGGACGAAAGCAGGCAGGCCGGGCGGAAAAGCCCAGCATCCTACCCAGATGGCGCGACCGGCGCAGCGCGGCCGGCGCGCCCACGCGCCGGCCAAGGTCAACGCGCGGCCAGGATGGCCTGCGCCACCTGCACGAAGCCCGCGCCGCGCTCGCCGGGCGCCACGTAGGTCGGCCGGTGCGCCAGGTGCGGCAGGAAGCGCGCGATGTTGGCCACACCGATGCTGTGGCGGAAGGCCTGGAACATGAGCTGGTCGTTGGTGGAGTCGCCCACGTAGGCCCAGCGGTCCATTTCGGCGTCGAGGTCGCGGCCCCACAGCTCGCGCACGATCCAGCGCGCGCCTTCGCGCTTGTTGTGGTCGCCGTACCAGCCGTTGATGTGGATGCTGCTCACCGTGGCGTGCAGGCCTTCGCGGCGCATGGCCTGCACCACCTGGTCGATCTGCGCCTCGCCGAGCTGCACGAACTCGCTGTGGTCCACGGCGATGTCGCATTCGCGCCCGGCCGAGTCGGTGGCGCGACGCGCGCCCGGGATGTCGCGCTCGATCCGCGCCAGCACCTGCTGCATGCGCGCGTAGTTCGCCTCGCGCGTGGCCGCATCCTGCTGGTAGCGCTTGTGCAGCGTGCCACCGGCCTGCGGCACCAGCGCCATCGCGCCGTTCTCGGGCACGATCGCATCGACCGGCCAGGCGGCGGCGAAGGGCTCGCTCCAGCCCACGGGCCGGCCGGTGATCGGGATGACGTGCAGCCCGGCCGCCTTCAGCGCGCCCAGCGCCTGCACCACCGCGGGCGGCACGGCGCCGTCGGTGGTGAGCGTGTCGTCGATGTCGGTGAACAGGCCGATGAGGCGGCGCCGGTCCTCGGCCGGCCAGTCGGTCAGCGGGCGCATGGCGACTCAGCCCGCCGTCTGCAGCGCCAGCCCGGCATGCTCGCGCAGCGGGTGGAAATGGATCTTCGGGAAGCGCTCCTGGGCGAGCCGCACGTCGTAGGGCGAGGTGCACAGGTAGGCCAGCGTGTCGGCCGCGTCGCGCGCCATGCGCAGCGGGTAGGCGTTCTCGAATTCGCGCAGCTCGGCCGGCGTGTCGGCCGTGATCCAGCGCGCGCCCGTGTACTGGCAGCCTTCCAGGCGCACGTCGCAGTCGTACTCGGTGTTCAGCCGGTGCTGCACCACTTCGAACTGCAGCTGGCCCACGGCGCCCAGCAGCATGTTGCCGCCCGCTTCGGGCTTGAAGACCTGGATCGCGCCTTCCTCGCCCAGCTGCATCAAGCCCTGCTGCAGCTGCTTGGTGCGCAGGGGGTTCTTGAGCACCACGGTCATGAACATCTCGGGCGCGAAGAAAGGCAGGCCCGTGAACTGCAGGTTGGCGCCGTCGGTCAGCGTGTCGCCCAGCTGCACGCCGCCATGCGTGGTGAAGCCCACGATGTCGCCCGCGTAGGCCTCTTCCACCGCCTCGCGGCGCTGGCTCATGAAGGTGACCACGCTGGTGGGCCGCAGTTCCTTGCCGGTGCGCTGCACCTTGAGCTTCATGCCCGGCGCATACCTGCCCGAGGCGATGCGCACGAAGGCGATGCGGTCGCGGTGGTTGGCGTCCATGTTGGCCTGCACCTTGAACACCACGCCCGAAAAGCCGGTGTCCTCGGGCTGCACGATCTTCTCCACCGGCTGCTTGTTGACCAGCACCGTGCTCTTGCGCGCACCGGGCGGGGGCGACATGTCGACCACCGCGTCCAGCACCTCCATCACCCCGAAGTTGTTCACGCCGGAGCCGAAGAACACGGGCGTGAGCTTGCCGGCCAGGAAGGCTGCGTGGTCCCACTCGGCCGAGGCACCCTGGGCCAGTTCCATGCTTTCCAGCGCGTCGTCGAAGGCCTGGCCGAAGCGCGCGCGCAGACGGTCGGCGTCGGCCAGCGGGATGGTCTCGAAGTCTTCGGGGCGGCGCTCGCTGCCGGACTCGAACACCGTCATGCTCTGCGTGCGCAGGTTGATGATGCCGCCGAAGCTCTTGCCCTGGCCCACCGGCCAGGTGATGGGACAGCAGGGCATGCCCAGCTCGCGCTCCACCTCGTCGAGGATGTCCAGCGGGTCGCGCACCTCGCGGTCCATCTTGTTGACGAAGGTGATGATGGGCGTGTCGCGCTGGCGGCAGACCTCGATCAGGCGCCGCGTCTGCGACTCCACGCCGTTGGCGGCGTCGATCACCATCAGCGCCGAGTCCACGGCCGTCAGCACGCGGTAGGTGTCTTCCGAGAAGTCCTTGTGGCCCGGCGTGTCCAGCAGGTTGACCACGTGGTCGCGGTAGCTCATCTGCATCACCGACGACGCCACCGAGATGCCGCGCTGCTTCTCGATCTCCATCCAGTCGGAGGTGGCATGCCGGCTGGCCTTGCGCGCCTTCACCGAGCCGGCGATCTGGATCGCGCCCGAGAACAGCAGCAGCTTTTCCGTCAGCGTCGTCTTGCCGGCGTCCGGGTGGGAAATGATGGCGAAGGTGCGGCGGCGGCGGGTTTGGTCGGCGAAGGGGGATGGCACGGGCGGACTCCAGGCGCCGGGGCCGGAGCGGCTCCGGCGGGCGCGGGCGCACCAGCGAAGGGGCTGGTGTCTGGGCAAAGCCCCTGATTATCCCGCCTCCGGCCTGCCAGGGGATCGGCGCGGGCCGCCGCCGCGGGCCGTCCCCTTTCCTGATGACTGTGGATTCATCAATTCTGGCGAATCGACAAGGCCTGCGGCCCGGCGCGTCTGCCGCTCGGCGGCCGCTGCTCGATCTCCGGGCGCCTCGCACAGGCCGCGCACCCGGCCGGCGCGGGTCAGAACTTCGCCTGCAGACTCAACGTGACGTTGCGCGGCTCGCCCCACCAGCCCTGGTTGTAGAAGCCGATCTGGCTGTAGTACTGCTTGTCGAACAGGTTGTCCACGTGCAGCGTGGCCGCCAGGCGCGGGCTGAACTGGTAGCGCGCCATCAGGCTGGCGACGGCATAGGCCTCCTGCTCCACCGCCACGCGGCCCAGCGGGCTGGTGGCCGTCTGCCAGATGCGGCTTTGCCAGCGCACGCCGCCGCCCAGGGTCAGGCTCTGCAGCGCGCCGTCGAAGCGGTGCGTGGCGAAGAGCTTGAGCAGGTTGCGCGGCTGCGTGGTGTCGGTGGGGTTGCCCTCGCCGTCCTTGCCGCGGAAGTGGGTCAGACTGGCGCTCAGTTGCCAGCGGGGCGCCACCTCGCCCGCCACTTCCAGCTCGATGCCCCGGATGCGCGCGCCGTTCACGGCGTGGTAGGCCTGCGTGTCGGGACGGCCCTGCACCGTCACCCCGGGGATGGCCTGGGCCAGATGGTCCTGCTGCGTCTCGAACAGCGCGACGGCGCCGTTCAGCCGCCCGCCCAGCCACGCGGCCTTCAGGCCGGCCTCGAAGGCGCGGCCCTCGACCGGGTCCAGGATCGCGCCCTGCGGGTCGCGCGCGTTCTGCGGCGTGTAGATGCCGGTGTAGCTCGCATAGGCGGTGTAGGTGTCGTTCAGGTCCCACAGCAGGCCCGCATAGGGCGTGACCACGTCCGTGTAGCGGTACTGCCGCACGCTGCCGAAGTAGTCCTGGTCGATGCGCCAGCGGCTCAGGCGCGCACCGGCGATCAGGTGCAGGCCCTCGGCCAGCGCGAAGCGGCCCACCCCGTAGGCGCCGGACTGGCGGATGTCCGTCTTGTCCGAAAGGGTGCTGGCGGGCGACCACAGCGGCTCGGCGATGTGCGGCTGGCGCCACAGCATGAAGCTGCCGAGGGCCGGCCGCGTGAGCGGCGCGTGGCTGCGGATGGCGATGCGGTCGTCCACCGTCATCCAGCCGAAGGCCAGCTCGTGCGTGCGGCCGAAGGCCTGCAGCGGCCCGCTGGCCATCAGGTGCGCGGCGTCGCGCTCGCGGTCGCCGCGGTAATGGATGAAGGAGCCGCGCATGCCCAGGCCGGTCGCGCGGTCGGGGTAGCCGTCGCGGTAGAGGTAGCGCATGCGGTAGTTGCCATCGTTGCGCGTGTAGGCCGCGCGCACCGTCCACCGGTTGCCGAAGCGGTGCTGCAGGTCGACGAAGGCATTGGTGTTCTCGTTGCCGAAGTGCGCCCAGTCCGTGTTGTTGGCCACCGAGCGGTCGAAGTCGGCGCGGCCCCCGTCGCGGTAGAACAGCGGAAAGCCCGCCGCCATGCCCGGGCTGTCGTTGCGCTGGTACTCCACGCCCGCGTTCAGGCGCGTGGCGGGCGTCAGGTCGACCGCCACCGCGCCGTACAGGCCCTTGCGGCGCTGGCCGAAGAAGCTCACGTAGCTGTCGCTGTCGGAATGGAAGCCGACCAGCCGGCCGCGCACCCGGCCGTCGGCCGCCAGGGACGCGGAGAGGTCGAACTCGGCCCGCCGCAGGTTCCAGCGCCCCGCCGTCAGGCCCACGCTGCCCGCGAATTCGCGCAGCGGCTGCTTGCGGATGAAGTTGACGGTGGCCGAGGGGTCGCCCGCGCCGCTGAGCAGGCCGGTGGCGCCGCGCACCACTTCCACGCGGTCGTAGAAGGCGGTGTCCATGTCCGTGGCGCCGAAATTCCAGAAGTTGTTGATCGGCGAGGCCAGGCCGTCGAACTGGAAATTGCTCACCGTGAAGCCGCGCGCGGTCACGCGCTGGCGGTTGCTGTCGCTGCGCCAGATGGAAATGCCGGGCGACTGGTCCAGCACATCGATGGTGCTTTCCAGGCCGCGGTCGGCGATCTCCTGTCGCGTCATCACGCTGACGGACTGGGGCGTTTCGCGGATGGACAGGGCCAGCCCGGTGGCCGTGCCCATGCTGCGGGTGGTGTAGCTGCCGGAGCCCTCGGTGCGGGCGTCGGCGCTGCCCGTCACGGTGACTGGGGCGAGTTCGCCCGCGTCGTCCTGGGCTGCCGCGGGCGTCCAGGCGCCGCCCAGCAAGGCGAGCGGCGCGAGCTGCCATGCCCAGGAGCGCTGATTTTTCAAAATGCGAATCATTCTTGGAATTCCGAGGAAAAGCGGAACTCTGGAAAGGACCGCGACGCTGCGCCTGTGGGCGCCGCCGGCACGGCTATGCGCGGCGACGGGAATCGGTGGCGCCCCGTCCGTCGCGGCACAGCTCGCTGGGCGCCCGTCCGAAACGCGTGCGGAAGGCGGTGGCGAAGTTGCTGGCGTGGGCGTAACCCACGAAGTGCGCGGCTTCCTGGACGCTCCAGCCCTGCGCCAGCCCCTCGCGGGCGCGCTGCATGCGGCGTTCGCGCAGGAAGGCGAACACCGGCTGGCCATAGGCCACGCGGAACTTCTCGCGCAGCGTGGTGGGACTCATGCAGGCCAGCCGTGCGAGTGCGTCCAGCCGGTGATCGTGGCCGGGTTCCTCTTCCAGCCGTTCGCGCACGCGGGCGAGCAGCCGGCGGTCGCGCGGCGTCAGCCGGTGCATCGCGGCCGCCGGTTGTTCAGCCGCTTCGGCGGGCGCCAGGGCGTGTGCCAGCAGTTGCAGGCTCAGCGCCTCCTGCTGCAGCGCGGCCATGGCGCCCTGCCAGGGGCTGGCCAGCATGTGTTCGATGCCCAGGCGCAGGTGCGGCGGCAGCGGGCGCCTTTGCAGCGGCAGGGCCGGTCGTGCCAGGGCCTGCTGCAACAGCTGGGCGAGCGCGTCGTCGCCCGCGGCCTCCGGCACTTCCACCGACACGTTGATGCCGCGCACGCGCTGGCCCGGTCCATGCAGGGCCTGCAGCGACTGCCGGTCGTCGAAAAGCATGCCCACGGCGTGGCCCGCCGTCAGCGCCGCCTGCTGGTGCGCCACGCGCAGCGAAGCCGCGCCGTCCAGCAGGGCCGCGATGCTGAGGCGCCGGCCGGTCTGCTCGGCCGTGGTCTCGTAGCCGTGGGCGATGTGGATGTCCGAGCACACCAGCGTGAGCCCGGGCCGCACGCGCCGGTCCAGCAGCCGGCCCTGGAAGACCGTGTCGCCCTCGTGGGGCGTGCTGCCGACGAAGCGCAGGCCGAAGCCGTGCCGCGCGCTCATGTCGTGGAGCTGCGCGGCGCTGAAGTGGACGGTGGAGGCGGGTGCAAGGAGGTCGGTCATGCCGGCGACCCGCGTGGCTGTGGCTCGCCGCCGACGAGGGGCGGCGGGTCCTGGCTGGCAAGGTGCCGCGGATTATCGGCGTCGGGCCCGCACCCGCCCGTCACCTGGATTCAGTCGATGTTGTCTACCGTGTCCGGGTCCGGCACGTCGCCGATCGCCACGCGCGTGGCCTGGGCCTGTGCATGCAGCCAGTCGCAGAAGGCGCGGATCTCGGGGCGCTGTGCGCTGCGCGGCGCGACGATGAGCCAGTAGGTCATCGGCGAATCCAGGCGGTGCTGCGGCAGCACTTCCACTAGGTCGCCGTTGGCCAGGCTTTCCGACACCAGCGTGCTGCGCGCCAGCACCACGCCCTGGCCCGTGAGCGCGGCCTGCGCCATCTGGTAGGCGTAGTTGAAGTACAGCCAGCGCCGCGGCTGCGCCTTGGGCAGGCCGTGGGCGTCGAACCAGCGCCGCCAGGTCAGCCATTGCAGGTGGCTGCGGTGCGCGTCGCCGGCCTCGATCAGCGTGAAGCCCACCACGTCCTTGGGTTCGCGGATCGGCGGGCTGCTCTTGATCAGCCAGGGGCTGGCGACCGGCGTGAGGCTTTCGCCGAACAGGCGGAAGGCGCCCTGCGGCATGTTCTCGGGCGGGCCGTAGCGCAGCGCCAGGTCGATGTCGGTGATGTCCAGGTCCACCGCCGTGTCGGTGGCGTCGATGCGGATGTCGATGTCCGGGTGCTCGCGCTGGAAGGCCTCCAGCCGCGGAATGAGCCACATCGAGGCGAAGGAGGCGAAAGTGGTCAGCGACACGCTGCGCCGCCCCGCGCTCTGGCGGATCTGGCGCACCGTGCCGTCGATGCGCGGCAGCGACTGCTGCACGGCCAGCAGCAGTTGGGCGCCGGCGGTGGTCAGCTCCACCGCGCGCGTGTGGCGCAGGAACAGCGGCACGCCCACCTCGTCTTCGAGCGACTGGATCTGGCGGCTGACGGCCGACTGGGTGAGGGCCATTTCCTCGGCGGCGGCGCGGAAGTTCAGGTGCCGCGCCACGGCCTCGAAGGCGCGCAGGTAGCCGGCGCCAACGGGACGGCTGCGCAGGTGGGTCTGGGAATGCTGCATGGGCGAAGGCGGGCGGGGCGGGGAGCACCGGGTGATTGATGCGCAAAGCGAATCAGTAGGCTAGCGCCTTTTCATTGGACCGCCAAGCGCAGCATGCGCATCATTGGCCCCGTACCGCATGATTCCACGTTCTGGATGCCGCGGTGCATTGATGAAAGATCGGAGTTCACCATGACCGCGCTCGACGCCACCTGCAGCACCGTTTCCGCTTCTTCCCTGGCCCTGCCCGGGCGTGCCGGCACGGTTCCGCCGGCGGTGCGCCGCGGTGCCTGGCAGCTGGCGCCCGGCCAGGCGACCACGCTGCGGGCCCGCGAGGCGCATGTGCTGAGCGTGCGCCAGGGTCGGCTGTGGGTCACGCTCGACGCCACGGCCACCTGGGGCAGCGAGGACCTGGTCCTCGGCCCCGGCGAGCGGCTGCAGGTGCCGGCCGGCCAGCGGCTGGTGATGGAGCCCTGGGACGGCTACGGCGCGACCTGGAGCTGGGACCGGGCCGCCTGAGAAGGTGTGAACGAACCCCACATGCCCGCTCATCCCGCCCAGGTGCACGCCCTGATCGTTGCAAATGCTCGCCATAGCCCGAGCTATGGCTGCGCTTTGCGCCTCGATGGCGCACCCCTGGACGGTCTGCTCGGCCACGCGGGATTCATTCACACCTTCTGAGCGCCGGGCGCCTGCGGGGCGGTGGCGCACGGCGCCGCCCGGCCGGCTGCCTTCATGCCCCGGCGGCGCCGGCCCACAGCGCCACGGGCGCTGCGCCCGCACGCCGCGCGGCGGCGGGCAGGGATCATGGAGCACCATGACTCAATCCTCCGCCCGGCCCTCCCTGCCCCTGCTGCTGCGCAGCGTGGATCCGCCCAAGCAGTGCGGCGCGTGCCTGCTGCACGACCTGCCGGACCTGTTCCTGCCGGCGTCGCCCGAGGAGCGGGCGGCGATCGCGGCCTGGCGGTCGGGTACGCGCGAGGTGCGGGCGGGCGGCAGCATCATCGACGAGCGCGAGCGCAGCACGCACCTCTACACGCTCTACTCGGGCTGGGCCTTTCGCTACAAGACGCTGAGCGACGGGCGCCGGCAGATCCTGCACTTTCTGTTGCCCGGCGACCTGATGGGGCTGCAGGACGAGTTCGCCGAGGGCCGCACCTACGGCGTCGACGCCGCGACCGACGTGCGCCTGTGCGCCTTTCCGCGCGACAAGCTCTGGGCCTTCTTCCATGCGCAGCCGAACATGGGCTATGCCATCAGCTGGCTGGCCGCGCGCGAGGAGAAGATGATGGACGACGCCCTGGTCACCAACGGCCGGCGCAACGCGGCCGAGCGGGTGGCCATGCTGCTGATGCACCTGTTCCGCCGCGCCGAACACCTGGGCATGACCGAAGGGCGGCGCCTGGCCTTCCCGTTCAACCAGCAGCACATCGCGGACGCGCTGGGCCTGTCGCTGGTGCACACCAACAAGACGCTGCGCAGGCTGCAGCGCGAAGGGCTGCACCGCCTCGAAGGCGGCGTGCTGGAGATCCTCAATCCCCATGCGCTGGAGCAGCTGGGCGACTATTTCGAGCGTCCGGTGCGGCCCGTGCCCGTGCTCTGAGCGGCGCGCGCCGCGTCAGCCCGGCGGGGCCGCAGCCGCCGGGGCCGCGGAGGCAGGCGCCGGCGATTCGTGCAGGGCCCGCAGGTCCCGCGCATAGTCCTGCAGCCGCTGCGCGGCGCGGGCGCGCTGCGCGGGGCTGGTGCTCGCATGCAGGGCCGCGAAGTCGGCGCATCCTTCTTCCCACAGCGCCTGCTGCTGGGCCTGCCACGGGCCGGGCGGCGGCGACTGCAGGCGGTCCAGCTGCGCGGCGAGGGCGGCCCGGGCGGCGGCTTCGCTGACCGGCGTGCGCTGCCAGCCGCGCAGCAGCGCCAGCAGTTCGGCCTGGCGGCGGCGGCGCTCGGCATCGATCCGGGCAGCGTCGAAGCGCGAGGCCGCGATGCCCTGGCGCAGCAGCGCACGCTGCGCCTCGGTGAGGCGGCCGTAGAAATCCTCGTAGCGCTTGCGCTGCTCGTCGTAGCGGCGGGCCTGCTGCTGGGCCGGGCTGCGTGCGAGCCAGTCGCGCCGGAATTCCTCGTTGTCGCGCGCCTGGTGACGCGCCAGCGCTTCGGTCTGCGCCGGCCCCAGGGTCAGCGCGATGCGCGCGGCTGGCGCTTCGGCCAGCGCGGCCGCCGCGCGCAGCCGGGCGCGCACGGCTTCGCCGAAACGGCAGGCCTGGGCGGCGCTGATCTCGCCGGCCACCAGGGCCTGCGCCTCGTCGAGCAGGACCGCCAGGCGCGGCAGTTCCTCGCGCCGGTGCTCGGCCTGCCATTGCGCCAGCGCGGCGCGTATCTGCAGCGACTGCGCGTCGTCGAAGTCCAGGCGGCGGTCCAGCCACCAGTAGGCCAGCGTGGGCAGCTGCTCGTAGCCCAGCCGCAGCGTGCTGCAGCCGGCCAGCAGGGCCGCCATGCACAGCGCGGGGATAATCCGCGCCACCCGGCGGGCGCCCGCGCGCCCGTGCGCTGGGCCCTTCGATCGGGCGCCGGCCCGTGTTCCAAGAAGAGGCATTTCCCGTGATTCCTGCCAGCCATTCCACCGATCCCGCGCAGCCAGCGGGCCCCGTCGACGTCGTCATCATGGCCGCCGGCAAGGGCACGCGCATGAAAAGCCGCCTGCCCAAGGTGCTGCACCGGCTGGCCGGCCGGCCGCTGCTGGGCCATGTGACCGCCACGGCCCGGCGTTTGGGGGCGCGCCGCGTGGTGGTGATCACGGGCCATGGTGCCGAACAAGTCGAGGCCGCCGTGCAGGACTTCGGCGCATCGCAAGCATCGCAGCAGTTGGCCTTCGCGCGCCAATCGCCCCAGCTGGGCACCGGGCATGCCGTGCAGCAGGCACTGCCGCACCTGAGCGGCGACGGCACCGTGCTGGTGCTGTCAGGCGACGTGCCGCTGATCGCCGAGTCCACCCTGCGCGCGCTGCTGCAAGCCAGCGGCGGCGAGCGGCTGGCGCTGCTGACGGTGGAGCTGGAAGATCCGACCGGCTACGGCCGCGTGGTCACGGCGCCGTCGGGCGGTGTGCGTGCCATCGTCGAGCACAAGGACGCCAACGAGCAGCAACGCGCGATCCGCGAGATCTACAGCGGCGTGATGGCCGCGCCCGCCGCGCGCCTGCGCCACTGGCTGGGCCAGCTGCGCAACGACAACGCGCAGGGCGAGTACTACCTGACCGACGTGGTGCGCATGGCGGTGGACGAAGGCACGGCCGTGGTCGCGCAGCGCACCACCGACGAACTGCAGGTCACGGGCGTGAACAGCCCCGCGCAACTGGCGGCGCTGGAGCGTGCCTGGCAGCGCCGCGAAGCGGATCGGCTGATGGAGGCCGGCGTGCGTCTGGCCGACCCCTCGCGCTTCGACCTGCGCGGCACGCTGGACTGCGCGGGCGACGTGGAGATCGACATCGGCTGCATCTTCGAAGGCGAGGTGACGCTGGGCGAGGGCGTGCGCATCGGCGCGCACTGCGTGATCGCGAACGCGCGCATCGAGGCCGGCGCGGTGATCCACCCCTTCACGCACATCGACGGCGGCAAGCCGGAAGGCGTGGTCGTGGGGGCCGGGGCGCTGGTCGGCCCTTACGCGCGCCTGCGCCCGGGCGCGCAGCTGGGCGCCGAGGTGCACATCGGCAACTTCGTCGAGGTGAAGAACAGCCAGCTGGCCGACGGCGCCAAGGCCAACCACCTGGCCTACCTGGGCGACGCCACGGTGGGCGCGCGCGTGAACTACGGCGCCGGCAGCATCACGGCCAACTACGACGGCGCCCACAAGCACCGCACCGTGATCGAGGCCGACGTGCACGTGGGCAGCAACTGCGTGCTGGTGGCGCCGGTCACGATCGGGGCCGGCGGCACCATCGGCGGCGGCTCGACCATCACGAAGAGCACCGAGCCCGGCGCCTTGACCGTGGCGCGCGGGCGGGCCGTGAGCTTTGCCAACTGGCAGCGGCCGAAGAAGGCAACGAAGTAAGGGGCTGCGGGCGGGCGGATGGCCCGCCTTTGACCCGGTTGCCGGCAGGCCCTTGTATTGACCTTCACATTGGTTGAGCTTTCATCATGGCGGCACTTCCATCCCCGCTGCCCGCCCGATGCACGATCTCGACCCCGCGCTGCTGCGCGTCTATCTGCGCCGCCTCGGCTTTGCCGCCCCGCCGCCGCCCACGCTGCACACCCTCCACCTGCTGCAGCTGCGGCATTCGGCCGCCTTCGCCTTCGAAACCCTCAGCACGCTGCTGCACCTGCCGGTGCCCATCGACCTGCCGTCGGTGGCGCACAAGCTGCTGGTCGAGGGGCGCGGCGGCTATTGCTATGAACTGAACGGCCTGTTCCTGGCGCTGCTGCGCCGGCTGGGTTTCGAGGCGCAGCCCCTGACGGGGCGTGTGCTGATGGGCGCCACGCCGGGCGTGCCGCCCGCGCGCACCCACCTGATGGCGCGGGTGCGCCTGGAGGGGCGGGACTGGCTCAGCGACGTGGGCTTCGGTGGCATGGTGCCCACCGCGCCGCTGGCGCTTCACGAGGCGGGGCCGCAGCCCACGCCGCACGAGCCGTACCGGCTGGACCGCGAGGGCGATGCCTTCACCTTGCGCGCCTGGGTGAACGAGGCGTGGAAGGCGCTCTACGTCTTCGATCTCGCCGCGCCGGCGCCCATCGACCTGGAAGTCGGCAACTGGTATGTGTCCACGCATGCCGACTCGCCCTTCCTGGGCCGGCTGGTCGCGGCGCGCACGGGCGCCTTCTGCCGGCACACGCTGCGCGGCGGCAGCTATGCCGTGCACCGGCTGGGCCAGGCCAGCATGCGCGTCGAGTTGCGGGACGCCGATGCGGTGATCGGGCTGCTGCGGGAGGTCTTCGGGCTGCGGCTGCCGGCGCATTCGCAGCTGCGCCAGGCCATCGCGCAGCAATGGCGGCGCCCCGCCGAGGACGAGGCCGCGCCGGCCCAAGCCGTGGCCGCTACCTGATGCGCGACAGCAGCACGATGCCGCCGAGCACCACGAGGCCGCCCGCCATCTGCAGCGGGCTGATCCATTGCCCCAGCACCACCCAGGCAAAAAGCAGCGTGGCGACGGGCTCCATGTTCATCACGGGCGCGTTGCGGGCCATGTCCAGCCGCGGCACGAGGATGAACAGCACCGTGAAGGCCGTGCAGTACAGCCCCATGAGGAAGGCCAGGCCGGTCCAGCCCGCGGCGTCCTGCGGCCAGGCCACGCCGCCCGGCACCAGGCCGGCCAGGCCCGCCAGGCTCATCGCGGTGCACACGGTGGCCATGGTGTAGAAGCTGCGCACCGCGCCCGGCAGCGCGCGCAGCCGGTGGTCGCTGACCCAGATGCTGAGCGCGAACACCACGGCCGCGCCCAGCGCGAACGCGATGCCTTCGCCCCAGGCCGTGCCATCGCCGGCGGCGCCCCGGGCTTCGGCCAGGCGCGCGGGCACGTCCAGCGCGAGCAGCAGACCCACGAGGATCACGCCCATCACGCCCCAGGCCGGCTTCGTCGGCCGCGGGCCGCCCGTGGCCCAGGTGAGCAGGGCCAGCAGGATGGGAAAGCTGTTGGACACCAGCAGCGCCAGCGCCACCGGAATGCGCGCCACGGCCGAGTACAGGCACAGGCTCTGCACGGCGATCAGCAGGCCCAGCACCAGCTGCCAGCGCCGGGTTTCGGGCGGCAGGCGCAGCGCGTCGCGGCGCCAGGCCACCAGCGCGCCCAGCACGAGCAGCGTGAGCCCCGCGCGGCACAGGATGGCCGTGAGCAGCCCCACGCCATGGTCGAAGGCCAGCCGCGCCGCGACGTGGTTGGCGGCAAAGCCGCAGGCGACGGCTGCCAGCACGAGCATGGCGGTGGGGCGGGGCAGGGCAGCGGTCATGGACAAGGCAATGTGCCGGCGCGGTGGCCCGCGCGGCAGGAAGAGAAAGCAAAGGCGGGCGGGTTGCGCCGCGGCGATGGATGCGCGTCGCGCGCCAGGGGCGCAAGGAGGGCAGGGCCGTCTGGGCTTTCAGGCCCCATCGGCGCGCGGCAACGGTAGCAGCGTCTGGAACTTGGCGCGGCGCACGCTGAAGAAGGCCTTCACGTTGCGCACGTTGGCGTCGGCCGTGAACAGGCGCTGCACCAGGGCGTGGTAGGCGGGCATGTCGCGCACCGTCACCACCAGCATGAAGTCCGGGCCCGGCGACACGCGGTAGCACTGCTGCACGGCCTCGTCGGCGCAGGCGCGGATCTCGAAGGCCTGCAGCGATTCGGCGTCCTGCCGGTCCAGCACCACCTCCGCCAGGGCCGTGAGCAGCGCGGTGCCCAGGCGCTCGGCCGACAGCACCGCCACCTGCTGCTCGACCAGGCCCAGCGCGCGCAGGCGCTGCACGCGGCGCAGGCAGGTGGGCGGCGACAGGTGGCAGTCCTGCGCCAGCTGCTGATTGGTGCGCGAGGCATCGCGCTGCAGCGCGTCGAGCAGGCGCCAGTCGATCGCGTCCAGGCTCAGAGATTCCATACTTCAGTCAAAAATGGAACAAAAATCCATTTCAATCAAGAGCTGCAAGAATAATTCAAAATAGAAAGAATTTCGAAAGCATTGTTTGTGGTTCGCTGCCTAGCATCGCGCCATTGCATTTCAGCAGGAGAGCTTCCATGTGCGGCATCGTCGGCGCCACCTCGCATCGCGACATCGTTCCCATCCTCGTGCAGGGCCTGTCGCGGCTGGAGTACCGCGGCTATGACTCCTGCGGCGTGGCCGTGCAGGCCGGCGGCCTGCAGCGCGCCCGCACCACGGCCCGCGTGGCGGACCTGATGGCGCAGGTGCAGCAGGACCGCGTGCAGGGCCTGACCGGCATCGCCCACACCCGCTGGGCGACGCATGGGGCGCCCGAGGTGCACAACGCGCACCCGCATTTCAGCCACGGCCCGGGCCAGGCGCCCCACACGGCCACGCGGCCCGCGCGCATCGGGCTGGTGCACAACGGCATCATCGAGAACCACGAAAGCCTGCGCGCCGCGCTGCAGGCCCGGGGCTATGTGTTCGCGAGCCAGACCGACACCGAGGTCATCGCGCACCTGATCGACAGCCTGTACGACGGCGACCTGTTCGAGGCCGTGCGCGCCGCGGTGGCGCAGCTGCACGGCGCCTACGCGATCGCCGTCATCAGCCGCGACGAGCCGCAGCGCGTCGTGGGCGCGCGCGCCGGGTCGCCGCTGGTGCTGGGCGTGGGGCAGGGCGACGAAGGGGGCGAGAACTTCCTGGCCAGCGACGCGATGGCGCTGGCCGGCGTGACCGACCAGATCGTCTACCTGGAAGAGGGCGACCTCGCCGACCTGCAGCCCGGCAAGTACTGGATCGCCGGCCGCGACGGCCGCCCGGTGCAGCGCAAGGTGCGCACCGTGCGTGCGCACAGCGGCGCGGCCGAGCTGGGCCCGTACCGCCACTACATGCAAAAGGAGATCTTCGAGCAGCCGCGCGCCATCGGCGACACGCTGGAGGGCGTGCTCGGCATCGCGCCCGAGCTCTTCGACGGCGCGAGCCAGGACGGCCAGCCCGGCGCCAGCGCGCACCGCGTGTTCCGGGCCATCGACAAGGTGCTGATCCTGGCCTGCGGCACCAGCTATTTCAGCGGCTGCACGGCCAAGTACTGGCTGGAGAGCATCGCGAAGATCCCGGCGCAGGTGGAAATCGCCAGCGAGTACCGCTACCGCGAGTCGGTGCCCGACCCCAAGACCCTGGTCGTCACCATCAGCCAGAGCGGCGAGACGGCCGACACGCTGGCCGCCCTGCGCCACGCCCAGAGCCTGGGCATGGAACACACGCTGACCATCTGCAACGTGGCCACCAGCGCCATGGTGCGCGAATGCAAGCTGGCCTACATCACGCGGGCCGGGGTGGAAATCGGCGTGGCTTCGACCAAGGCCTTCACCACGCAGCTGGCGGGCCTGTTCCTGCTGACGCTGGCGCTGGCCCAGGCCAAGGGCCGCCTGTCGGACGGGCAGGAAGCGCGCTGGCTGCAGGAGATGCGCCACCTGCCCGTGGCCCTGCAATCGGTGCTGGCGCTGGAGCCGCAGCTCATCAGCTGGGCCGAGGACTTCGCGCGCAAGGAGAATGCGCTCTTCCTGGGGCGCGGGCTGCACTACCCCATCGCGATGGAAGGCGCGCTCAAGCTCAAGGAGGTGACCTACATCCACGCCGAGGCCTATGCCGCTGGCGAGCTCAAGCACGGCCCGCTGGCGCTGGTGACCGACCAGATGCCGGTCGTGACCGTGGCGCCCAACGACGCCCTGCTGGAAAAGCTCAAGAGCAACCTGCAGGAAGTGCGAGCGCGCGGCGGCGTGCTCTATGTGCTGGCCGACGCCGACACGCACATCGACAGCAGCGAGGGCATGCACGTCATCCGCATGCCCGAGCACTATGGGCAGCTGTCCCCGCTGCTGCATGTCGTGCCGTTGCAGCTGCTGGCCTACCACACGGCCTGCGCGCGGGGCACCGACGTGGACAAGCCGCGCAACCTGGCGAAGTCGGTGACGGTGGAGTGAGGCGCGGCGCGGGCGAGGGCCCGCCGCCTGCTCAGCCCGCGCGCAGGCTGTCGATCAGTTCGATGTACTGCTGTTTCGCCGCCTCGGCCGAGAGGCCCTTGTTCTTGGTCCAGGCGTCCCACTTGGCGCGCGCGACGATGTCGCTGAAGCTGGGCTTCTTCTCGGTGTTGTCGCCAGCCGTGGCCTGCTTGAACAGGCCGTAGATCTTCAGCAGTGTGGGGTTGTCGGGCTTGGCCGGCAGTTGCAGGGCCTGGGCCTGGGCGGTCTCGAAGCGGGCGTTCAGATCGTCGGACATGGGGAGGTCAGCCGTTCAAAAAAGGCCGCATTGTGCGGCCTGCCGGCACGCACTCGCGCAGGCCTTCAATCCCTGAGGGCTTGCCGGGCCAGTTCCTGGTCGAGACGCATGCGCAGGTCCAGCGGCTCGAGGGCGGCCGCCTCTTCGTACAGCCGCGTGGCCTCGGCCAGGCGGGCGTCGCCGTGCAGGGCCAGCAGGGCGCGCGCGTATTCGATGCGGCCGATGGCCGACTGCGGGCTCAGCGCCAGGCCGCGCTCGAACAGGGCCTGGGCGGCGTCGGCGCGCACGCCGTAGGTCATGCGGCCCACCAGCGGGCCGACCTTGTCGATCACCTCGGCATGGAAGGCGCCCAGCGCGAAATGGGCCTCGGCATGGGCCGGGTGCCGCGCGAGCAGGTGTTCCAGCGTGCCCTTGATCTGGCTGCCCAGGCCCTGCGCCAGGGCGCGCGCCACGCTCACCGCCTGCGCATGGCGGCCCAGCGCGTAAGCCAGCCAGTACAGCGCGGGCGCGTCGTCGGGCTGCGCCTGCAGCCGGCCCTGGGCGCGCCCGGCCACCTGGCGCAGCAGCGCCAGGCGGGTGGCTTCGCGCGGCTCCACGTAGCACGCGTAGACGGCCGTGCTCTGGTTGAGCAGGGCCAGCCCCGCCTCGCCCTGGGCCTGGGCCTGCTGCGCGGCGCGCGCGAAGTCGCCATTGTGGAACGCGGCCCAGCCTTCGAGCAGAGAGCCATCGGGCCGCGTGCCGTCGGCGGGGTGCAACTGCGGCCAGAGCGCGCGCACCTCGTCGGGGCCGAAGCGCCGCGGGGGCGCCAGGGCGCAGCGCGCCCAGGCCGAAGGGCTCAGGCGCTGGGCCTCGGACGGAGACAGCAGCGGCAGCGCCGGGGCGGTGGAGGGGGCCAGGGTGCTCATGGCGGCTCTTTCCTTTCGCAAGGCAGCGGGGTCAGTGGGGCAGGGCCGCGCCTTCGGCCTGGCGCTCGGGCGGCCGCGTGGCGCCCGGCGTGGGCAAGGCCTGCCAGTTCTCCCGCTGCGCTGGCCGCACATGCGGCGCGAGCAACTGCAGGATGTGGGCCGTGCCGCGCGCCAGGGCCAGCGGCGCATGCACCGGCTCCAGCGCTTCGCGCGGGTCGCCCGCATATTCATAGTTGAGCCAGAAGCTCAGCAGCACGACCATGTTGCGCGCCAGCATGCCGGCTTCTTCCTCGTCCAGCGTCAGCTGGCCGCTGGCGGCCAGCCGGCGCAGCAGCACGCGCAGCGCGGCCTCCTGCGTGCGCAGCATGGTCTGCAGGCGGGTTTCGAAGTCGCGGCTCTTGCTCAGCAGGTCGTTGAGGTCGCGGTACAGGAAGCGGTAGCGCCAGACCAGGCCCATCAGCGTGCGCACCAGCTCGGCCGCGCCGTCCAGGTCGCCGGCCGCGTCGGCGCGGGCCAGCGCCTGCTGCAATTCGGCCTCGCAGTCCTGTTGCAGACGGTTGATCAGCGCATCTTTGGCCGGGTAGTGGTAATAAAGGTTACCGGGGCTGATGCCCAGCTCGGCCGCGATGCGCGTGGTGGAGACGTTCGGCTCGCCGAAGCGGTTGAACAGGTCGAGCGTGCATTCCAGGATGCGTTGCGCGGTGCGTCTGGGCGCCTTCTTGGCCATGGAACCCCCGTTTGTCTCTGGGCCCACTCTACCCCAATGCCCAGGCTGCGCCGTGCTGCGCTGCCGCAACCGAGGGCCTTCTGCGGCCGGCCGGCAGCCGCCGGGCGGTGCGCTACATCTTGATGCGCCAGAAAAGTGCGGCCACAGCCGGCCCGGCCATAATCCGCGGCACGGGCCTCCCGGGACGGGCGGCCTTGTTCCATTTGTTCAAGACAAGAAAGCAGGAAACCATGATCCTTGTCACGGGCGGCGCAGGCTTCATCGGCGCGAACTTCGTGCTCGATTGGCTCACTCACCACGACGAAGCCGTCATCAATCTCGACAAGCTCACCTACGCGGGCAATCTGCAGACGCTGGCCTCGGTGGCCGGCGACCCGCGCCATGTCTTCGTGCGCGGCGACATTGGCGACAGCGCCTTGGTGGACCGCCTGCTGGCCGAGCACCGCCCGCGCGCGGTGATCAACTTCGCCGCCGAGTCGCATGTGGACCGCTCCATCCACGGCCCCGAGGACTTCGTGCAGACCAACGTGCTGGGCACCTTCCGCCTGCTGGAGAGCACGCGCGGCTACTGGAATGGGCTGCCCGAGGCCGAGAAGGCGGCCTTCCGCTTCCTGCATGTCTCCACCGACGAGGTGTACGGCACGCTGGCGCCCAGCGACCCGGCCTTCACCGAGACGAACCGCTACGAGCCCAACAGCCCCTATTCGGCGAGCAAGGCCGCCAGCGACCACCTGGTGCGCGCCTGGCACCACACCTACGGCCTGCCGGTGCTGACCACCAACTGCTCCAACAACTACGGCCCCTATCACTTCCCCGAGAAGCTGATCCCGCTGATGATCGTCAATGCCCTGGCCGGCAAGCCGCTGCCCGTGTACGGCGACGGCATGCAGGTGCGGGATTGGCTGTACGTGCGTGACCACTGCAGCGCCATCCGCCGCGTGCTCGAAGCCGGCCGGCCGGGCGAAACCTACAACGTGGGCGGCTGGAACGAGAAGCCCAACATCGAGATCGTCAAGACGATCTGCGCGCTGCTGGACGAGCTGCGCCCGCGCAGCGATGGCCAGCCCTATGCCGCGCAGATCAGCCACGTGACCGACCGCCCCGGCCATGACCGGCGCTATGCGATCGACGCTCGCAAGCTGGAGCGCGAACTGGGCTGGAAGCCGGCCGAGACCTTCGAGACCGGCATCCGCAAGACCGTCGAGTGGTACCTGGCGAACCAGGAGTGGGTGGCCAACGTGCAAAGCGGCGGCTACCGCGACTGGGTGGCCAAGCAGTACGGCGAGCAAGGGCTGCCGGCATGAAGATCCTGCTGTTCGGCAAGGGCGGGCAGGTCGGCTGGGAGCTGCAGCGCAGCCTGGCGCCGCTGGGCGAGCTGGTGGCGCTGGACTTCGACAGCACCGAGCTGCACGGCGACTTCAGCAGGCCCGAAGCCCTGGCCGCGACGGTGGAGGCCGTGCGCCCCGACGTGATCGTCAATGCCGCGGCCCACACGGCCGTGGACAAGGCCGAGAGTGAGCCCGAACTCGCGCGCGCGCTGAACGCCACGGCGCCCGGCGTGGTGGCCGCCGCCGCCCAGCGCGTGGGCGCGCTCATGGTCCACTATTCCACCGACTACGTCTTCGACGGCGGCGGTGAGCGCCCCTGGCGCGAGGACGATGCGACCGGGCCGCTGAGCGTCTACGGCCGCACCAAGCTCGAAGGTGAGCAACTCGTCGCGGCGAACTGCGCGCGGCACCTGATCTTTCGCACCAGCTGGGTCTACGCCGCGCGCGGCGGCAACTTCGCCAAGACCATGCTGCGCCTGGCGGGCGAACGCGACCGCCTCACGGTGATCAACGACCAGTTCGGCGCGCCCACCGGGGCCGAGCTGCTGGCCGATGTGACCGCCCATGCCATTCGCGACACCCTGCGCGAGCCGGCCAAGGCGGGGCTGTACCACCTGGTGGCCGGCGGCGTGACGACCTGGCACGGCTACGCCCGCTTCGTGCTGGAACAGGCACAGGCGGCCGGCGTGGCGCTCAAGGCCGGGCCGCAGGCGGTGGAAGCCGTGCCGACCAGCGCCTTCCCCACGCCGGCCACGCGCCCGGGCAACTCGAGGCTGGACACGCGCAAGCTGCAGGAAACCTTTGGTTTGCGATTGCCGGACTGGCAGCAGGGCGTGGCGCGCATGTTGCGGGAGATTCTCTGAAGCCATTGCCACGGCCGCGCGCGGCCTGGACTGGAATGCGCAGTCGGTTGTGACGAGGCGCACAAGCCGTGGCGCCCCGAAGGGCCACAATCGCGAGCCGCACTGATCGGTACGCTGGCCTTTCCGGTCCCGATACACAAAAGCTCAAGAAGCCCATGACACAAGCACGCAAAGGCATCATCCTGGCCGGGGGGTCGGGCACGCGCCTGCACCCCGCCACGCTGGCCATCAGCAAGCAGTTGCTGCCGGTCTACGACAAGCCCATGATCTACTACCCGCTCAGCACCCTGATGCTGGGCGGCATGCGTGACATCCTCGTGATCAGCACGCCGCAGGACACGCCGCGCTTCCAGCAATTGCTGGGCGACGGCAGCCAGTGGGGCGTGCACCTGCAGTACGCGGTGCAGCCCAGCCCGGACGGCCTGGCGCAGGCCTTCATCATCGGCGACAAGTTCATCGGCAACGCGCCCAGCGCGCTGGTGCTGGGCGACAACATCTTCTACGGCCACGACCTGGCCGTGCTGCTGGACAAGGCGAGCGCGCAGCCGGCCGGCGCCACCGTGTTCGCCTACCACGTGCACGACCCCGAGCGCTACGGCGTCGTGGCTTTCGACGAGCGCGGCAAGGCCGTCAGCATCGAGGAAAAGCCGGCCCAGCCGAAGAGCAGCTACGCGGTCACGGGCCTGTACTTCTACGACAACCAGGTCGTGGACATCGCCAAGGCGGTGCGCCCCAGCGCACGCGGCGAGCTGGAGATCACCGCCGTGAACGAGGCCTACCTGCACCAGGGCCGGCTCAGCGTGCAGATCATGCAGCGCGGCTATGCCTGGCTGGACACGGGCACGCACGAGAGCCTGCTCGAAGCCGGCCAGTTCATCGCCACGCTCGAGCACCGCCAGGGCCTGAAAATCGCCTGCCCCGAGGAAATCGCCTGGCGCGCCGGCTGGATCGGTGACGAGCAGTTGCAAAAGCTGGCGGACCCGCTGCGCAAGAACGGCTACGGTCAATACCTGCTGCGCCTGCTCAAGGAAGGAAAAGTCCGATGAAGATCACCCCCACCGCCATCCCCGAGGTCCTGATCCTGGAGCCCAGGGTCTTTGGCGACGAGCGTGGTTTCTTCATGGAGAGCTTCAACAAGAAGGTCTTCGACGGGGCCGTGGGCCGCGCCGTCGATTTCGTGCAGGACAACCATTCCCGCTCCAGCCGGGGCGTGCTGCGCGGCCTGCACTACCAGATCCAGCAGCCGCAGGGCAAGCTGGTGCGCGTCACGCGCGGTTCCGTGTTCGACGTCGCCGTCGACATCCGCCGCAGCTCGCCCACCTTCGGCAAGTGGGTCGGCATCGAACTGAGCGAAAGCAACCACCGCCAGTTCTGGGTGCCGCCGGGCTTCGCCCACGGCTTCCTGGTGCTCAGCGAGAGTGCGGACTTCCTGTACAAGACGACCGATTACTACGCGCCGGCGCATGAGCGCAGCATCGTGTGGAACGATCGTCAACTGGCAATTGAATGGCCTGAGATCGGCCAGACCCCCGTGCTGTCGGCCAAGGACGCTGCCGGTGCGGCGTTGGCTGAGGCCGACCTTTTCGAATGACTGGCTGAGGAGCCACGCTGCAGGAGGCTGCGGAGCTTCCGGTTGGAATCCCGGATCCGGGATCCCCGCTGTTCCGAGCCTCCTGTCAGCTGATCGATGGACGTGTTTCACGCCTCCTCGTGCCGACGGACGGCGCAGGCCGCGGGCACCCGCGTTGCCGTCTGTATGGATATTGCTCGAGACACAAGCATGAGTACTGAAACGGGTTCATGGCCCAATCCATTCTCGCCGCTGATCCGGTATTCCTATCTGATCCGGCAACTTGTCGCGCGCGACATGAAGAGTCGGTTTCGGCGTTCCAGCTTGGGCTTGCTGTGGCTGGTCGTCAGTCCGCTGCTCCTGCTGACCGGCTACACGCTCGTGTTCGGTGTCCTGCTGAAGGCGCGCTGGGGGGGCGCAGGCAGTAGCGTCGAGTTCGCCTTGGTGCTTTTCTCCGGCCTGATCTTCTACAACTTCTTCAGCGAGGTTATCGGCCGCTCGCCATCGCTTCTTTATGACAACCAGCCTTTTGTCAAAAGAATGGTGTTTCCGCTGGAGGTGCTGAACTGGTCCCTTCTTCTATCGGCCGCCATCAATTTTTTCATCGGCCTGCTGACTTGGTGCGTGTTCTATCTCGTGGTTCACAAGAGCCTGCCGGCCACGCTGCCGCTGATTCTGCTCGTGTTCATTCCTTTCGCCGTTTTCGCGCTGGGATGCTCCTGGCTGCTTTCGGCCTATTCCGTCTACCACCCGGACGCTGAGCACGTGGTGCCGATTCTGCTGCTGCTGACCATGTTCATCTCGCCCCTTTTCTTTCCGGTCGAGTCCCTGCCGGAGGGTTTCCGCAGCGTCTTGCAATTCAACCCCCTGTCGCATGTCCTTGAACAGGCGCGTGCCGTGCTCATCGGTGGCCGGGCACCGGACGTGACCACCATCGCGGCCGGCACGGCCATCGCATTGCTGACGGCCTGGCTGGGCCATGCATCCTTCATGGGAAACCGGGATGGATTCGCCGATGCACTCTGAGTTGGCCATCCGCGTACGGGGACTGAGCAAGTACTACGAGTTCGAGCATGTCCACGAATGGAGTTTGCTGGGCGGCCAGCGGCAGCGTGAGCGCAGCGGCCAAGGCTATCTGGCGCTTTCCGACATCAGCTTTGAGATCCCGCGGGGGCAGGCCGTTGGGTTGATCGGTCGCAATGGTGCCGGCAAGAGCACCCTGCTCAAGATTCTGACGGGAAGCCTTCGACCCAGCGAGGGGGAGGTCGAGGTGCGGGGGCGGGTCTCCGCCCTGCTGGAACTCGGTGCCGGTTTCAACTCGGAGTTCACGGGCCGCGAGAACATCTTCCTGGTGGGCGCGGTCCTCGGCATGTCCGAGGAGGAGGTTCGGGCCAAGTACCAGGCCATCGTGGACTTCGCGGACATCGGCGTGTTCATCGACAAGCCGGTCAAGTCCTATTCAAGCGGCATGATGGTCCGGCTGGCTTTTGCGCTGCAGGTGCATGTGGATCCCGACATCCTCATCATCGATGAGGCCCTGAGCGTGGGAGACATCTTCTTTCAGCAGAAGTGCATTGCGAAGATCCGCGAGATCCTGGAGCGCAACGTCACGCTGCTGTTCGTCTCCCACGGGCTCAATTCGGTCAAGAGCCTTTGCTCGCGCGCCATCCATCTGGACAAGGGCTGCATGCGGGCGGACGGTCCCGCGGAGGAAGTGTGCAACGCCTACCAGAATGCCATGACCAGCGTGTCGACGCAGGACTGGCGCCTGGCCGTGGAGGCGTCGAAGATGGCCGAGGATGGGGCTGCTTTCATGGCCGTGCAAAGGGTGAGTGCGCCCACCGCCGCCGAAGCCGACCCGGATTTCGAGCGTCGGCTCACCCAGCAGTCGGGCAGCGGTGAAATCCGCTTCACCGGTTTGACCTTCGTCGACGCGCAGGGACGGCCCGTGACGGTGATGGAGCAGGCGGGCTCCATCCGATTGCGTGCCTATCTTCAAGCGCACGCCAGCGTTCCGGAAGGCGCAGCCATCGGCATCCTGGTGCGCGATGCGGCCGGCGTGGACCTGATCGCCTTCAACTCCGACTTTTACCAGTACCGTTTGCCGGCTTTCGAGGCAGGACGCACCTACATCTGGGAACTGGACCTGGAGCTGCCGTTGGCGCGCGGCTACTACTCCTTTCAATGCGGCATCAAGCCGCATCCCCAAAGCGACTACTTCTACCATCGCTGCTTCAACGCCGCCTTGCTGGAGGTGGCGTCGAATCCGGTGACCTGGGGAGCCTACGGCGGCCGCATCATCCACAGTCCCTCGGCAGCACGCGTCCTGCAGATCGATGGAGGCACCTGATGTTCGTCTCCGTTCTCCTGCCTTTCGTGGACCGCGGCAGCGGCCCGTTGTTCCATTGGGTGATGCTGGCCCAGATGGCTCGCTTCGAGGTGGAGGACGTCGCCTTCATCGGCGACTCGGCGTACTTCGATGAGTCCTCCATCCCTTTCGGAGACTGGCTCAAGCTTGGCGGGTTGCGCTTCCAGTGTCCGGACCAGCGCAAGTTCCGCGCCTTCCACAAGATCGAGCTCGCACCTGAGCTCTTCGCCGACATGGCGGTGCGCATCGGCGGTGGTCATCTGGATCTGTTTCGGCACCTGCTGACGGAGCCTGATCCCGCATTCGCGGCGTGCCTTGAGCAGCACCTGCGCGAACTGGCGCAACACAACGATATCGAGGCGTTGCTCAGCTGGTGCAACCTTCCGGCGCTCAGTCGGGCGGCGGCTCAGATGGGCGGGGTCCCCGTGATCCACAACGAGCTGGGACCCTTGCGCAGCCCGCTGTACCGGGACACCATCTACTTCGACTTCCATGGCGTGAACGGCTGCACCAGTCCGCCCACCTGGTCGCAGGACTGGGTGAGGCAACAGCTCGAAGGAAGCGACCTGCTGGAGCCCGCCCGATTGCGCGGGCTCCTCGTGGCGGACTCCGCGCGCGTCCAAGCGCTGGAACGCACCCCGCCCGTCTTTCGCGCGGGTGTGGCCTTGCAGGTCGAAGACGATTCCAACGTCGTGGCCTATGCCAGCGGCTGGACGCCGCTCCAACTGCTCTATGACGCCATCGGCCGATTCGGTGCCGATCAGGTGAGCGTCCGCGGCCATCCCGGCGCGCACTTCGTCTATCGAGGAGGACTGGGGCAGGCCGATGCCTCCACCGATTCCCTGGCTTTTCTGGCCAGCGTCGAGGAACTGGTTTCCGTCAACTCCAGTCTGTTGGCCGAGGCCGCGCTTTGGGGGCGGCGCTTCGATGCCAAAGGCGACACCCCGATGCGCTTCCTGGCGCAGGCCTTGGCCACGCGCGAGCCGGAATGGGCGAAGGTGGCGCTCAACGCCTTCTTTCTGGCCTACCTCGTCCCTGCCGATCTCCTGTTCGATCCGGCTTATTACCGTTGGCGGTTGACCATGCCGACCTTGGCCCGGTGCCATGAGCGGCACATGGCAGCCCTGCACCTGCGCAGCGGCACGGCCATCGAGGAGCTGCCCGGCGGGTCGGATGGTTTGCGTGCCAGCGGCGGGTTGGTTCGCGTGCCTGCCTTGTGGACTGGCACGCTGAGCCTGGAGCGCCAGCTGGAGCAGATTCGTGTGCAGCTGGACCAGTCTCGGCAGCAGGCGGCGCTGCGCGAGGCCGAGCTGCTGGGCGAACTGGCGGGTGAGCGCGAGCGGGCGAACCGTTGGGAAGCCGAAGCCAAGCAGAACTGGCGCGACAAGGAGGCTCTCGGTGCACGCTTGACCGAGGCCGAGGCGCGAGAGGCGCAGGCGAGGGCAAGACGCGACACCGAACTGGAGCGTGCCCTGGAGCGAGAGCGGCTGAGTCTGCAAGAATTGGCACAGGCTCGCGCAGAACTCGACAGCGCCGAGGCGGAGCGCCTGCAGTTGCATGAAAGTTACGTGGCGCTCAGTCAGGCTGTCGAGGCCCTGGCTGAGTGGAGTCGACGCGTGCCACACCGGCTCGGGGACGAAGCAGTTGTCTCCGACGAGCCGCCCGTGCCTGCTGCGGCGGCCGCGACGGAAGCCGGCCTGGAGGCACGTCCGGCCGCCGGGCAGGCTGACGTGGAGGCTGTGCTGTTGGCTCAGATCGACAGACTGTCCCGCAGGCTTGTCGCTGCAGAGGGTGAAGATGCGCTGCCTTCGGGCGAGCAGGCGCCGGTCGGCGCGGAGCCTTTGGCGCAGGTGCAGTGGCTCCAGGCGCAACTTCAAGCCTTGCAGGCAGACCTTTCGAACCAGCGGTGGCAGAACTTCTGCGTACGTCAGGCCCATGCGGCACTGCAGGCAGACATTGCAGAGGGGGGGGGCGCTCTGGTGCAAGCCTTGCGTGGCGAGGGCATGGACCCAGGCTGGAATTTTCCGGATCGTATCGGCGGGCTGGCGGCCGCCGTGGCCGCACACATGGCCGCCCTGCGTTCCCGACTTGAGGCCACCCGCAGGCGGCCTCTCACAGTGCTTGAAAGAATCACCGGACGCCCGATGGATAGGGAAGCGAAATGAAGATCAGTCAGGGAGTCAACCGTGCGCCGCGTACGCCGGACGTGAGCGCAGTCATCACTTTCCATGCAGAAGGCGTGCTGGCGCATCCCACGCTGCACTCCATCGAGCGTTGCCGCAACTTTGCCGAAGAGCGCGGGTTGTCCGTGGAGTTTGTCATCACGCTGGACAATGCCGACGCCGAGACGCGGCGGGTGGTCACGCAGCATCCGGCGCTGCGCCCGAATGACCAGATCCACGAAGTGTCGTTCCGCGATCTCTCCAGTTGCCGCAACTTTGCCGTCGCGCAATCCGGTGGCCGCTACATCGGCACTTTCGACGGCGACGACTACTTCTCGAAGAACTGGATCGCCACCTGTGTCGAGCGGATCCGGGGCGATGGCGGCAAGAACATCTTCCATCCGGAACTCATGCTGGCCTTCGGAGGCTGGAATGCCTACTGGTGGCAGGTGGACCAGTTGGAAGAGTACTACCGGCCGGGGGCTCTTCTGACGACCAACTACTGGAACGCCTGTGCATTCGCGGAACGCGAGGTCTTCGAGAACTGCCCCTACCAGGTGTCGCGCGTGGGCGAGGCTGGGTTCGGCTTCGAGGACTGGCACTGGAACTGCGAAACCATCGCGCTCGGTTATGTGCATCGCCTGGCGCGCGGCACTGTGCGCTTTGAGCGTCGCAAGGAAGGGGGCTCCCTCAACATTGCTCACCAGCAGGCGGGGGCCGTGATTCGCGCATCCCGCTTCTTCGACAAGGGGGCGCCGAATGTATGAACTCCTGCGGCTTTGCCACGGCGCGCTCGATCGCTCGCTGGGCAAAGTTCTCTCGCCGCGAGCCCTGCAGGCCTTTCGCACCACGAGCCTCAGGATTGCAAGCAGGCTGTTTCCTGCACGTGTGCAAATTTCCACCGCGCAGGAACTGGAAGCGCTAGCGCTGAGCCAGCCGTGGAACCCTCCCGAACTGCCGGACTGGGTGAAAGCCGAGCTGGCCGAGATTGCCCGGGATATCGACCCCGCCGTGCATCCGGCCGGCGAATGGGTGAGTTCGGCCACTTTCTACGCCGCGCCCTGGACATACAGCCTGCCCGGCGATTCCTACTTCCATCTGAAGGCATTGCTCCCGCCCCACCTGGACCACATCATCTTCGTGCCCTGGCTCAAGAGTGGCGGTGCTGATCTCGGTGCCATCCATTTTGCCAATGCCCTGGCCACGGATTTTGCGCAGCGCGTTGCCGTGATCGCCACGGAGAACGCATCCTCTCCGTGGAGCGATCGGCTCGCGGCTGGCGTGACCTTCGTGCCTGCCGGCTCCGCCCTGGAGGAACTGGAGGCGCAGCATCGCATCGACGTCGTGGTGCGCTTGCTGCTGCAGATATCGCCCGGCGTCATCCATGTGATGAACTCCAAACTGGCCTGGGAAGCCGTCAAGCGAAACGGGCTTGCGCTGCGCCAGCATTCCCGGATCTACGCCAGCCTGTACTGCGATGACATCAACGAACAGGGGCTGCCGGTCGGGTATGCGCGCAGCTATCTGGGGCATTGCCACGCGATGCTCGACGCAGTGGTCAGCGACAACCCGGTCACCCCGCGGCTGTGGTGCCGGCAAATGGGCTTGCGGGAAGACCTGTTCCATGTGGTGCGCTTCCCAGCGCCTCAGATGGCGGCCTGGCCAGCGCCCGAAGCGGCCGAGGTTGCCGATGGCGAGGTCTTGCCCGAACGGCACGTGCTGTGGGCAGGGCGGCTTGACCGTCAGAAGCGTCCGGACCTGCTGGCGCGCATTGCCAAGCGCATGCCGGAAGTCATTTTCGACGTGCATGGCGGGGCCGTGATGGACACGGGCATGGAGCGGCTTCTGGCAGGGATCCCGAACATCCGCTTGCATGGTCCCTACAGCAGCTTTGCTGATCTGGGTCAGCGGCCGACACCGGTCGCCTTCCTCTACACCTCGGCATGGGACGGCCTGCCGAACGTGCTGCTGGAAGCCGCCAGCGTCGGGCTGCCCATCGTGGCTTCTGATGTAGGGGGAATTTCGGACCTCCTGGATGGCGCGCAGCGCGTCGACCCTTTTGAGGACGTGGAAGGATACGTGGCCCGTCTGCAGCTGCTGATCGACGCACCCGCGCAGGCGCTGGCATGGCGGCAGCACCAGTTCGAGCGCATCCGCCAAGCCCATTCCAGGAACAGTTTCCTGCACGGCGTTGCCGCGCTTCCGGGTTACGTGAAACCCATTTCGGCCGATTCGCCAGGGCAGCCCTCGCAAGCCGCCCTGGCGGAGGCCGCGGGTCTGGATGCCTCTGCAGGCGAATGGCGTCATGGGGGCGTCCCTGCCGAGGTGTCGTGCGCAGCGCCTGCGCAGTCTGTGGTGGCTTCATGAAGTATCTGATCTGTGGGGGCGCGGGCTACATCGGCGCCCATCTGTGCAAATGGTTGGCGCGCGTGGGCCACGAGGTGACCGTGCTCGACAACCTGTCGACCGGCCACCGCGCGGCGGTGCGCTGGGGACGTCTGATCGAGGCCGACATCGTGGACCGTGCGGGGCTGTTCCGTGCGCTGGAAGGGGTCCATGCCGACGCCGTGGTCCACTTGTGCGCGCGCTCCCTTGTGGGTGAGTCCATGGCCGTGCCCTACGACTACTACGCCAACAACGTCGCGGGCACGCTCAATGTCCTGGAATGGATGCGCACCCGGAATGTGGACAAGTTCCTTTTCTCATCGACGGCCGCTGTGTTCGGCCATCCGCAAGCAGAACTGATCGACGAGGGGCATCCGACCCTGCCCATCAATCCTTATGGGCGCAGCAAACTCATGGTCGAGCGCATCCTGCAGGATGCCGCGCAGGCCCATGGCTTGCGCTCGGTCGCCTTGCGCTACTTCAACGCATGCGGTGCGGATGAGCAAGGCGATATTGGCGAGTCGCACGAACCCGAAACACACCTGATCCCCAACGTGCTCCGTGCCGCGTTGTCAGGTGAGCGCGTGCGCATCTTCGGCGATGACTACCCCACGCCCGACGGCACCTGTGTGCGCGACTACGTGCATGTCAACGATCTGGCGAGTGCGCATGAACTGGCATTGAAGTTCATGGCGTGCAACGAGGGGGCGCATGTTTTCAATCTCGGCAATGGTTGCGGCTTCAGCGTGAAGCAGGTGCTGGCTGCGGCCGAAGAGGTGGTCGGGCGGGCCATTGCCGCAGAAGCGATGCCCAGGCGACCTGGCGATCCGCCGGTGCTGGTCGCCGCCAGCCGCAAGGCCCGTGAAGTGCTGGGTTGGTCCCCGGCCTACACCGACATGACCCGCATCATCGACACCGCCTGGCGCTGGCACCGCAACCCGGCTTACTGACAACCCGCCAGCGTGTCGGACGTCCAGCGCCCTCGGCGGCGGCTCGATGCGCAACTGAGGAAATCCGCAATGAAGAATCTTCCCAAGATCCTGGTGGTGCTGGCCATCATTGCTGCCAGCCTTTACTTCGTGCATCGACTGGAGCAGTGCAGCATCGCTGGCGTACAGCCGGCCCCGGCCCCGGCCCCGGCCCCGGCCCGGCCGCCCCTGGGCCAGCCGCCGTATCTGCGCCCAGCGCCGCCCCGGCTGAGCTTGTGTACCCGGACGCCAAGGCCCGCGAGGCTCTGAAGCTCGGATACGAGGTCTATCAGGCGCACGGGGACGGAACGTACATGGTCCTGCCCCTGCCGCCAGGCACCGCGCTCAGGACAACCCTGTCCCTGCGGGCGCAAAAGCCTGGGCTCAAGTTGGAAATGGTCGATGCGCAGTGTGCGGCGCCGGTGCAAGTGCGGGCCTATCGGGCCGATCGCCGTGAACCCGTGGCGGAGCTGACTCTGGAGGCTGGCGCAAAGTCCGGACCTGTGCGCCTGCCACTCGAGGCGCTGGAAGGCCTGCCGGCGCTGCTGACCTTCGAGATGGCTGCTGAGGCACAGAACAATTGGAACTGCAATCTGGCCGCCGCCTGGGTCGAATGACTGCGCCGTCGAAAGGGGCCGGCCGGATCTTCGGGTTGGACCTCATGCGGGCGTTTGCCGTCCTGCTGGTCCTGGTGGGCCATGGTTCGGCGCACCATCAGCCGCCCGAATGGTTCGGTGGGTTCTGGCGGGCGCAGGGAACGCTCGGCGTGGAAGTCTTCTATGTGCTCAGCGGTTACCTGATCGGTGGCATCTTGTGGCGTCTGGCCAAGAAAGGGCAGCTTCACACACTGGGGGGCGTGTGGAAATTCTGGTGCCGCCGATGGGCCAGGACATTGCCGCTGTACGTGTTCTTCGTCCTTGTGTACCTGCGTTTCGACTACCTCGGCGTGGCGAAGGTCGAAGTCGCGTATCCCTACGCGTTCTTCATGCAGAACTTTGCCTGGAGCCCGCTGCCTTTCTTCACGCACGCCTGGAGCCTGGCCGTCGAAGAGTGGTTCTACTTCCTTTTCCCTCTGCTCTGTCTTCTGTTGCTGGCAGCCGGCTTCGGCGCGCGCCGTGGCCTGCTGCTGGCGTGCGGCGTGTTCGTGGTGCTCCCCCTGGCCATGAAGATGTTCCTGGCAATGGACATCCGCGACTACCGGACCTTCGATGACCAATTGCGCATGGTGGTGCTGGCTCGGCTGGATGCGATCGCCTTTGGCGTTCTCGTGGCCCTGCTGAAAGCGGAATGGCCCCCGGTGTTCGAATGCTTGCGACGCTTCGGCATGTGGCTCGTGCCGGCGCTGGTCATCGTCATGGTGTACCTCGCCCACGGCGCACCAGGGCTGATTGGCCACTACTGGGCGATGGTGCTGTTCCTTCCGCTCGTCTCCGTGTTGCTGGCGCTTGTGCTGCCTGCGGTCGAGAGCATCAGGACTTTGGGATGGCGGCCGCTGGACAGCTTCGTCCGCTACACGAGCCTCGTCTCCTATTCCCTGTACCTGGGCCACATTTGCATGCTCACGTTGACGAACGCCGCGCTCGACATGGCCGGCGTGCGCGTGGCGGGCCCGTGGCAGACGATGGCCGTGTACCTTGCCTATGCAGGCGCCTTCTATGGCTTTGCCACGCTCACCTACTTCTACGTCGAAAAGCCATTCCTGGACCTTCGCCCGCCCGAGGCCGACGCCGCTTCGGGGGCGCTGCAGCCCCCTTCGGCGCCCTTTCTTCGATGAGATAATTGATGCTTGAGCCGCGAGTGCTTGCCGAAGGCGGCGTACCCATGCGGACGGACATCCTCTGCTTTCCTCCTCCATGCCTGCGCGCCGCCAAAGCAATCTGATTGCCGTTCTCGACAAGGACCAAGCTTGGCCATGTTCGATGGCATGCGGTGATTCCTTCCGCAGGACAGGCCCTTGAACCCTCACGCCGCACATCCCACATCCTTCGGGTCACTGCTGTCCGGTCTGTGGTCTCACCGGCACCTCATCGCGCAAATGACGCGGCGAGAGATCGTGGGGCGCTACAAAGGGTCCGTCATGGGCCTGCTGTGGTCCTTCCTGAATCCCGTGCTCATGTTGGTGATCTACACCTTCGTGTTTTCGGTGGTGTTCAAAGCTCGTTGGGGCGGCACGGACGAGTCGCGCGCTCAGTTTGCAGTCATCCTCTTTGCCGGGATGATCGTCCACGCGCTCTTCTCCGACATCCTGAATCGCGCGCCGACGCTCATACTCTCGAACGCCAACTATGTGAAGAAAGTGGTGTTCCCGTTGGAAACCCTGGTGGCGGTGGCGGCAGGCTCTGCGCTGTTCCAGGCGATGGCCAGCTTGATCGTACTGATCGCTGCGATGGTCGTGCTACAGGGCGACCTGCCATGGACGGTTGTCTTCGTTCCCGTCGTCCTGGCTCCGATGCTCGTCCTGGCGATGGGGCTGGCCTGGCTGATCGCTTCGCTGGGCGTTTATCTGCGCGATGTGGGGCAAGTGGTCGCCGTCCTCACAACGGTTCTGCTCTTCCTGTCGCCCGTTTTCTTCCCTGTGAGCGCGTTGCCCGAGTTCTTCCAGCCCTGGATGCGGGCGAATCCTCTGACTTTCATCATTGAACAGACACGCAGCGTGCTCATTTTCGGACACATGCCCGATTGGCTGCATCTGGGTGCGTACCTGATCGCTGCCTCCGTGGTGGCGTGGTTGGGGTACCTGTGGTTCCAGAAAACGCGCAAGGGGTTCGCGGATGTCCTTTGAAGTGGCGAGCCGTCCTCAAGGCCTGGACGAGGCAGGGCAGGACGCGGCTGTCGGCGCCGATGCGTTGAGCCGTCTGCGCCATCAGCTTAGTGAACTGCAGCGGCGCGAGCTTCAGTGGAGCGACCGTGCGCACGAAGATGCCGTCACCTTGGCTCGTCTGCGCGTAGAACTGCACGATGAGCAGGCGCGGGTGCGCGTGATGCGCCAGCAACTCGATGAAAGTGCCACAGCCATCCAGCGGCTGCAGGCCAGTCATGCAGATGTGCAGGCGATGCGGCATCAGCTGGACGCCCTGGGGGGGCGGTTGACCGTCCTGCGCACCGCTCTGGATGAGAGCGAGCGACGGGTGTCGGCGCAGGCACGTGTGGCCGCACGTGCGCAGGCGCAGATGGATGACCTGCCGAACCGGATCAGTCAGGCGCTGGCAGCAGAACGCCAGGCGCGCGAAGCCGTTCAGGAGCAGGTGGCGCGCCACGAAGAGCGCTATCAGCAGATGCTGGCTTCCACCAGTTGGCGGCTGTCCAGTCCGATCCGGTGGGCTGGACTCCAAGTCAGACGGGCCCGGCGATTGATGCGCTTGGTGCCGGTGGCTGCAGATCGCAATGGTGGATGGATGGGCGCTTCGCGAGAGGTATACGCCGCCTGGCAAGACGCCGGCGTGACGGGCCTGCGGCGCATGGCGCTGCAGCTCGAAACCGATCCTCCGTTGATTGGCGGCTCGGCGGACGTGGTGGCCGAGCCTATGCAACCCCCCGTGGCCGACCCTCACGACTACGCCGAATGGGTGCGGCGTTATGACACCTTGGATGACGATCGGCGAAACCACCTCCGTCAGCGTGCGCAGGCTCTCCCCCGTCAGCCCCTCATTTCAGTGGTGATGCCGACCTACAACGCCAACGGGGAATGGCTGGATGCCGCCATCGAGTCCGTGCGTGCGCAGATCTACCCTCATTGGCAGCTGTGCATTGCCGACGACGCATCCCCTGATGCGCAGGCTCGGGAGCGCCTGCGCGCATGGGCTGAGCGGGATCCGCGGATACAGGTGGTATTTCGAGAGACCAACGGGCATATTTCACTGGCATCCAACAGCGCGCTGCAGCTTGCACGCGGCGATTGGGTGGCACTCATGGACCACGATGACCTGCTGGCCGAGGATGCGCTGTTTCGGGTGGCCGAGGCGCTGAACCTGAGCCCCGAACTGCGGCTCCTGTATTCGGACGAAGACAAGCTTGACGCGCAAGGGCAGCGTGTGCACCCCTACTTCAAGCCTGACTGGAACATCGACCTCTTCTATTCCCAGAACTACTTTTCGCACCTGGGGGTCTACCATGCGGCGCTGGTCAGAGAAGTAGGCGGTTTTCGCCCGGGCTTCGAGGGCTCGCAGGACTATGACCTGGCGCTGCGCTGCATCGAGCGGGTCCGCCCTGATCAGATCCATCACATCGCGCGCGTGCTCTACCACTGGCGCGTCCATGCGGACAGCACAGCCAGCTCCCAGGAGGCCAAACCCTATGCGCAACTGGCTGGCGAAAAAGCACTGAATGAGCATCTGACCCGTGCCGCCATACGGGGCCAGGCGCAATGCGATGGTCCGTTCTACCGCGTGCGTTATGCGGTCCCGGATCCGCAACCACTGGTTTCACTCATCATTCCCACGCGCGATGCGCTGGGTTTGGTGCGCCAATGCATCAACAGCATCCTCGCGAGAACCGACTACCAGAACTACGAAATCATCTTGGTGGACAACGGTTCCACCGACCCGGAGGCCGTCGCCTACTTCCGCTCGCTGGCAGAGTTGCCCGGCTTCAAGGTCATCCGTGACGAGCGCGAATTCAATTACTCGGCGCTGAACAACCTGGCGGTCAGCCACGCAAGCGGAGAGCTGGTTGGACTCATCAACAATGACGTCGAGGTGATTTCTGAAGAATGGCTGGGAGAAATGGTGTCCATCGCCCTGCAGCCCGGCGTGGGCGCGGTCGGCGCGCGCCTTTGGTATCCCGATTACACGCTGCAGCACGGCGGCGTCTTGCTGGGCGTCGGTGGGGTCGCCAACCATGCGCATCGGGCCCGGGCGCAAGGGGATCCCGGCTATTTCGGCCGTGCCCAGCTGATCCAGGGCTTCTCTGCAGTGACAGCCGCCTGCCTGCTGATCCGTAAGGCGCACTATCTTGCCGTGGGCGGGCTGAACGAGGCCGATCTCAAGGTGGCCTTCAACGACGTGGACTTCTGTCTGCGGCTGCGGCAGGCGGGGCTGCGCAACGTCTGGACCCCCTATGCGGAGCTGTTTCACCATGAATCGGCAACGCGTGGCCAAGACCAAAGTCCCGAGAAGCGGGCGCGTTTCGTGTCCGAAGTGGACTACATGATGCGCACCTGGGGCCCTCTGCTTTCGCGGGATCCTGCATACAACCCCAATCTCACCCTCGACATCCACGCCCAGGATTTCTCGCTGGCGTGGCCGCCGCGGGGGGCGTGAGACCAAGGGCGGCGTGCCTTGCCCCTCGCTCGCCCGATGTGCTTGTCGTCGGACTGCGCATCCATGGCCTCGAAGGCGCAGCGCGGTTCGGTGGCCAGGCTGAGCCTGTCCAACGCCAGGTGGCGGCTGCTTGCTGCGCATGCCTGCATGGGGCCGGGCACCGGCCCGACCGTCGTCGTGCGTTCTCGCGGATAGGCAGAAAGGACTTCTCTTGAGATCGGATGCCTTCAGTGCCGGCATGGGCCGGCCCCTGCCCTGGCGCGAGCACCTGGCCGTCTGCGTTCTGCTGGGGCTCGCATGCGCGGCGCTGCATCACGGCGCCCTGCGCGTCGGGTGGACTTTCGACGATCCTGCCCACCTGCGGATGGCGGTGACCCACTCCCCTTGGCAGTACTTCACGCAGCGCGAAGTCATGCTGCAGCAGTCCTATGCGCACGTGTCGCCCTGGAATGTCCTGTTCTACGAAATCGGCCTTCCCTGGGCGGGACTCGACGCCCGCGGCCATCATCTCCATCTGCTGGCCGTGCTCTGGGCCGCGGCGTGGGCGAGCTGGGCCTTGCTGCGGCGCGGCTGTGGGTTCGCCGCGGCGCTGACGGGCGCGCTGGTCTTTCTGGCCATGCCGGCCACGGCGGTGGTCGGGCAGATGCTCATGACCGGGCACTATGCCTACGGCCTGCTGTTCTCGGTCCTGGGCATCCATTCGTGGGCGGCGGCGCTGGAGAGGGCAGGGGCGGGCCGCCACGGGCGGGCTTCGGCATTCGCGCTGCTGGCCGCATTGCTCTACGCCCTGGCCTGCCTGTGCAAGGAGCTGTACGCCCCGCTGCCGGCGGTGTTGCTCTTCTTTCCCGCAGCCCGCGTCACCCTGCGCCAACGCATGCTGCTCCTGCTGCCTTCCGTGGGCGTGGCAGGGGCCTACCTGCTCCTGCGATGGTGGCTGTTCGATGGCGTGGGGGGGTACGCCAGCCTGAACGTCGACGAGCACGCAATGCCGCCATGGACAACCGTGCTGGAGGAACTGCGAGTGCTCCTGATGGGCGCGGGAGCGCTTGGCTGGGCCGCCTTGGCTGCATTGGTCCTGCTTCTCGGCCTGGGCGTCGCCGGCCGCCGGCCGAGACGGGCCCCGGCCGGATCGGGAGCCGTGCTCTTCTGGGGCGCCTGTGCCGTCGCGGTGCTGCTGCCCGTCGTGCCGCTGGCAAAGAGCGGCACGCTCAGCTTCGGCCATCACCGCGTCGCGCTGGCCATGGCCTGGGCGCTCGCCGTGGCCGCGGCCTGGGCGCTCCATCGTGCGCCGCGGGGCGCCTGGCTCGTTGCTGCTGCGCTTGCCGCGCTGCTCGTCATGGGCCAGCGGCATACCTCTCAGCTCATTGCCCAGTTCAGCCAGCCCAACGCCACGCAGTACGCCTTCCAGCTGGCGTCCGCCGCCCAGGACCGGCTCGTTCCACGGGATTTCCAGCGCATCTCCTATCTGAGGGACATGGCGGCGGTGATCGAGCATTGGGAAGGGCGCCCGTCGGCCACGGTGGTGGTGGACGAAGACGCGCTGGTGGCGCTGGGTCCGCTGGAGGGTGCAAGGGCTCAGGCCTGGGCTGACGAATGCCGTTGCGTGCGGCCGCTCGGAGCGGACTATCAGCAAAAGGTAAGCGATTGGCTGGAGCGCCTGTCACGAGGCCTGGGGAAACCCCTGCAAGTCGAAATCGAACTCCACAGCGCGGGGCTGCGCAAGGCCCTTCGCTGGCGGTTGAGCGGGCAGGAGGATGCGCCACGGGCATGGCTGGACGCCGTGGGCGTCGGGCGCCTGGACCTGAGCGGACCCCAAGGCACCTTCGCCTTCGGTCTGGACAACACCTTGCCCATGCCCGACCCGCTTGGATTGCGCCTGACCGTGCAGACCCGCGACGGGGCGCTGATCCGCTCGCCCGTGTTCCATCTGCCGCTCGCCGGCTCGCCCGCTCAGCATTGGAGCTCGGCCGCTGCGAGCCCTGCCTCCGCTGAGCGGGCTGAATGAAAGCGTGCGCAAACTTCTGGTCATGGTCAGCCATCGCGGCCCTGAAAGAACTGTGGCGCAAAGCAGACGCCTGAAGGTTCTCGGCGCCACGCCCCGCGTGCCTGTGTTATGCCATGTGGCACACTTGATTACGGTTCTTTCGGCGGTCATGGACATATGACCACTGGCCAGCTTGGTAAATGCAGCACCGTGTGACGCCCGTCACATGGGGGGTAGGGACCGGCGGCTAGTATCCGAACCGCTAAAACCCGGCGTTCGCGCCATTTTTTCAATCCGTACAGGAGCTTTTCAATGGCTGTTATCGACAACTATGGCCCGAACGAACAGGCGATCATCGAACTGTTCTCGGCCGTGTTCAACAAGGCCCCCACGCCTGACCTGATCGCTGGCGGCGCAGCGGCTCTGGCCGATGGCGCCACGCCCGGCCAGATCCTGGATCTGCTGTTCAACTACCCTGACGTGCCCTTCACGGGCTACAAGTCCAGCGCTCCCACCAACGCCTTCGTCACGACCCTGGTCAACAACCTGACCGCCGGCAGCAGCATCTCTGCCGAAGTCAAGGCTGCATGGGTTGCCCTGCTGGCCCCCGAAGTGGCTGCTTTCGACAGCTATGGCGACTTCGCCGCCACCGTCGTCGCACTGGTGAGCGGTGGTGACTGGGAAGAAGGTTCCGACCTGGCCGCCCTGCAAGCCAACCTGGCTGCCAAGGCTGAAACCTCGGCCGAAGCGTCCTATGACTCCACCGACACGTATGGCGGCTGGAACAGCCTGCCCTCCGCACTGGGCGGCGGCGGCGGCGAGACCCCCACCGGCCTGGAACTGACCGTTGGTCAGGACAACATCGTCGGCACCAGCGGCAACGACACCATCACGGCTTCCCTGGCTCAGAACTCCCTGGGCGCCGTGTCCAACACCTGGGATTCGGGTGACAAGATCGATGGCGGCGAAGGCTACGACGTCTTCAACGCCACGCTGACCTCCGTGGTCACGGGTGGTGTGCCCGTCGGTCCTGCCATCGACGCCAACATCAAGAACGTCGAAGAAGTCCACATTCGCGCGCAGTTCGCCAACCTGGACCTGCTGGGCAACGGCTTCAACACCATCGATGCCGAGAATGCTTCCGGTGTGCAGCAATGGTGGTCGGACAACAGCCGCTCGACCGTCATCATCGAAGACATCCGCACGCGCCCGGAGCACACGACCTTCGGCATGCGTCAGACCGACCCCATCGGCCACGATGGCTTCTTCACCTTCCGTGACGGCACTGCCGCTGGCCCGAGCCTGGTTGCCCTGTTCGACCCCGCTCAGCTGACCAACACCATCAACAACAGCAACTCCAGCCTGACGCTGCTGCTGACCAACAATGCTGATCCGGCATCCGAACTGGCAGCTTTCTCGCTGGAAGCCGTCGGCTTCACGCTGGGTGGCGTTGAATTCGTGTTGGATGGCCTGGGCAGCCCTGCGACTTATGCCGCCCTGGTGACCGCCCTGGAAGCCGCCATTGCCGCTGAGCCCGAACTGGCTGGCGTGACCGTCACGCTGAACGCCGACAACAGCATCACCCTGACCGACGTCGACCAAGGCCGCGAATTTGTGGGCCTGGGCTACGGCTGGGACGGCGGTCTGCAGCCCCCGTCGGGCCAGCTGGAATGGGATCTGGTTGTGGGCCAGCCCGTCCAGGAAGAAGTGCCGATCAAGACCAACATCATCCTCGACGACGTGGGCCGCAGCGCCCAGGGCGGCTCGGCGCTGATCGGTTCCTTCGCGGAAACCGGTGGCATCGAGCAGTTCGACGTCAAGGTGGACCGCAGCAGCTGGGTCACCAGCCTGACCTCCACCAACAATGCGCTGGAAACGGTCAACATCTCGCATCTGAACGCAGGCGCCACGAGCTACCTGTACATCGGTGACAGCACGCGTGACAACCAGTCGCCCAACGGCAACCCCGGCAGCGCAGACTACGCCACCACCACCGACGACCGCCTGACGGCCTACACCGGTGGCGGCCTGATCCCGATCAACCCCAACGCAGGTTCCTTCGGCGCTGGCCTGGTGGACGTACGTACCTTCAACGCCGCGGGCTTCGAGGGCGAATTGAAGGTGGGCGCGGCACTGACCGCCGCTTCCATCGACAAGTACCTGATCGGCGCCACCGAGCCCGTGCAGTTCACCTACACCCTGGGTGACGCAGGCTCCAACCTGTCGCTGTTCGTGGACAACGCCCTGGCGGCCGACCCCGACTTCGCGCTGGACATCATCGGCGGCCTGGGCGATGACCGTGTCAACCTGACTGGCGCCGCCACCAAGCGTGCCATCAGCATCGACGGCGGTGAAGGCTTCAACACGCTGGAAGTGGACACCTCGGTGGGCACGACGGCGGCCAACTCTTTCGAGAGCGTCACCAACATCCAGAAGCTGGTCGTGGCTGGCAATGGCGGCGCCACCATCGACTTCGATACGGGCAAGCTGGACGGCGTGGAAGAAGTGTGGGTGGCCACCGAGTCCAACGGTTCCACGACGCTGCGCGACCTGCAGGCTTCGGTCGACACGGTCTACATCAGCGGCAAGAACCAGACCCTGGGCGCCAACGCCAGCAACAACAACCAGTACCAAGGCACGGTCACCATCACCAACGCCGCAGCCGCTGCGCTGACGGTGGTGCTGGACAACACCGCGCGCCTGGACGGCCTGCTTGACGTCGACAGCCTGGTGATCGACGGTACGCCTGCCAGCGGCAACAGCGCCGTGCGCGAACTGACCATCCTGTCGGACGGTGCGCGCGACGTGGTGAACGAGATCGACGTTGTGGACGCTCTGCGCGTGAACACCTTCAATCTGGAAGGCACGCAAGATCTGACGGCTTACATTCACTCGGCATCGAACTGGACGGCACCTCTGCCGGCCGACCGCGACAGCCTCACGGTGGACGGTAGCGAACTGACGGGCGACCTGCATCTGCTGGTCAACACCAGCGTGGCTACGACCATCGACGGTACGGTGGATCGCACGAATACGTTCACCGGCACTGCTGGCGCTGATGACGTGCTGCAGTTCACGAACTTCAACGATCCTTCGCTGCTGTTTACGACGACCAACACCAAGATCACCGGCTTCGAAACCCTGGTGTTCGGTGACAACAATGGCTACAACGACGCCATTGATGGTTCCTACAGCGGTGGCGAATACACCGGTGGGGTGAACGGCAGCTTCAACAACGGTGCCACCACCGGCGTTGAAAGCTACTTCGTGGATCACTTCCACGGTGGGGCGACGGCCTATCGCGTTGGCACGGCGGGTGTGACGGACGACGATTTTGGTCTGGAACTGATCAACCTCGGCGACAACGTCAACGTGGGCGTCTTCACGGCCGATTCGTACTCGGACGGCGCTGATACGGCACTGACGCTGCGTTCGTCCGGCGTCCTGTCTGCGGTGAATGTGGACCTGACTCACACGAGCTTCACGGGCTCCACCACCTATGATCTGGGTGACTGGGCTGGCGGCGGTCTCGCTCTGGAGGTCGGCGGTTATCGCACCATCAACCTTGATCTGGATTCGGGTCGCAATGGCACTGCTTCCCTGAACTACGACTTCGATCTGGTGCTGCTGGACCGCAATGGTCTGCAAAGCAACGAGTCGAACTTCGTGTTGACGGGTGATGCCGCTGCAAATTGGGCAACGCAAGGCGTGGCTGCGCGTGAACTGATCCTGACGGGCGGCAACGCTGCTGCTCGCAATGGCGATGCATACGCGTCCGATAGCGTGCAGTTGGCTGATCTGGACGCAGCGTTGGAAGTTATCGATCTGAGCGGTTACGCCGGTCAGGTCACTGGCAACATCGACGCCGCCTACACGGGTGCGGGTGTCGTTGGCGATCCGGCTGTGACGGACGTGAAGGTGGTTCTGGGTGGCTTCGATGTCAACTGGACTGTGAACACGTCGACCGGGGTGGGCGAAGGCTACAACACCACGTTCGAGTTCACTACGACTGGTGCTGGTATCGCAGCCGGCGCGGGCACGTCGCAAGTGACCTGGACCATCAACAACTTCATTGGCGCAGACGACACCGGGGTGAACGCCAACCCGTATGGCACCATCAACAGCCATACGATTCTGGATGTGAGTGGTCTGGGCATCACGGCCTACAACCAGCTGCGTGTGACCTACGACGGTGCGGATACCTTCATCCGTTCCGAGGCTGAAACCCTGGCTGGCAACGGCTACTCGTGGGAAATCAAGCTGGCTGGTGCTGACTACTCTGAAGCTGGAGATCTGGGTATCTCTGAAAACTTCATCTTCGCCTGAGCTTCGGCTTAGTCAGCGACTGAGAAGTTCGCGGCTCCCTACACCGTCCGCTTTGGCGGGCGGTGCCTGGAAGCTGCGACAATCCAAAGCTGCTCTTCGGGGCAGCTTTTTTTTTAGAGAAGGATCCGACCATGTTCAACAACCACGTGCCGTTCAACAAGGAGCGCCATCGGGATCTGCGCTTCACGGCCAACCAGCCCTATCACTTCGCCGCGAAGGAGATGCTCATTCCCATCGTCGCCAGCGAAGTGCAGATCGCGGCGCGCGAATACACGATCGTCTTCCCGGTGGAGTCGGGCGGCGTGCCTCAGGTGCTGACGGGGGTGGAGGCCGGAGTCAATGCGTATGTCGCTCAGACGGGGCACTGGGTAGGACGCTATGTGCCGGCGCACGTGCGGCGCTACCCCTTCATTCTGGTTGATGCCCCGGCTTCGCAGCAGGCCTCGGAGTCGGGCGAGCGCAGTTATTCCCTGCATGTGGTGCCGGATGCACCTCATCTGAATTCGCCCTCGGGCGCTCTGCTGCTGAACGAGGCTGGCGAGGCTACGCCTGCGCTGGAGCAGGTCTTCAAAGCGCTCAAGAGTCTGCACCTCGACCACGAACGCACCCAACTACTCACCCAGCAAATTGAGGAAGCGGGCTTGCTGGTGGCGCAAGGCATCCAGGTCAAGAACAAGGATGGCAAGGTCAGTGGCCTGAAGGGCTTCCGCATCGTTGACTCGCGCAAGCTGGCTGAATTGGACGCGGAGACCCTGGGCCGCCTGCATCGCAGTGGCGCGCTGGCGCTGGCCTACGCGCAACTGCTGTCGCTGTCGAACCTGCGCGATGGGGTGCTGGCACGCGCCACCAAGCCAGGCGCCGCGCCGGCTGCTGGCGCTGTGCCTGCCGAGGGCGGCGAGATCAATTTCGAAGGCGTTGATTGGGCGAAACTGTTCCCCAAGAACTGAGATCGGCCGCCACCTGAGGCGGCCCGTGGACAAGGATTCCTCAATATGCTGTTTTCACACCATGAGCCGCTGGACCGCGAGAAGCATGCCGGTCTGCGCTTCTCGCCCCGGCAGACGTGGCAGTTTGCCGCCGAGGAGCTGCGGATCCCGGTCGTCTCCGGGGAGGCGCTGCTTCTGGCGCGCGAGTATGTGCTGGCTTTCCCGCTGGCGGAGGGCGGTCTTCCGCACGCGCTGACGGGCATTCGCACCAATACCTATGTGAATGCCAAGGGGCAGTGGAATGCGCGGCAGGTGCCAGTGCATGTGCGCCGCTATCCCTTCGTGCTTGCCGAGCATCCGGCCACGGCTCAGAGTTCGGAGACGCGGCGCGACTTCACCCTGCACGTGGTGCCGCAGGCACCGCATTTCGCAGCGGGTAAAGGCGTCGCGCTGTTCGGGGCTTCCGGCGCGCCTGCCCCGGTGCTGGAAGAGGTGCAGAAGCTACTCGTTCGGTTGCATGCCGACACGGAACTGACGCAGTTTCTGGTGCAGCAACTGCGCGAAGCCGGATTGCTGGTGGAGCGGGAACTGCGTCTGCAGGCGGCGGCCGGCGGGCCGGTAGCCGTGGTGCAAGGCCAGGCCCTGGTGGACGAGCAGGCGCTGGCTGCCCTGTCGCCCGAGGTGCTGCTGCGACTGCGGGACACGGGGGCGCTGGCGCTGGTACACGCTCATCGCGTGTCGCTGACCAACTTAGTGGACAGCCGCTGGGCCTGCGTCTTCGCTGATCAGCCGGTGGGCGCCAGCCACGCCCCGTTGCCCGCAGCCTCTGCGTTGCGCAGCGCCTTGGCCGGACTGTCGACGCGGCCCAAGGTGGATGCACCCGCCGATGCCGCGGGGCGGTTGCGTGCGGTGCTGGCTGGCAAGAAGTGACCTAGCCTCCCGCCGCGGCTTCCCGTGGCGCGCGCTGGCTGGCGGGTGCTGCGAACCTCAGAGGTCCACGTGTGGGCACGAATCAACCGAAGGTGTCCAGCATTCCCAGGCCAAACAAGGGGCCGTATTCACCACCCGCGTATTGAATCCAGGCGCTGGTCGTGAAGGCCAGCATGTCGGACAGTACTTCGGGTTCGAGCAGCGGCGGCACGGCTGGGTCTTCGTACACGGTCTGGAGCAGGCCGAAGTAGGCGGTCAGCGTGGCCTCGTTGCCGGCCTGCAATTCGGCCGCATGGACGTTGGTGAACTGGATGATCTCGTCCATCTCCTGGGCGTCGATGGCATTGAAGGTGCGGATCAGCGTGCCGTAGTACAGCGACTCCAGATTGGCGCCGGTCGCCGTGAAGCTGCCCAGGTGCGAGAAGCCCAGGTCGTCGGTACTGAAGGTACCGTCGGCGCTGCCGGCGTAGCGCGTGGGGTCGAAGGCCGCGTTGTAGTCAGCCAGGCTCACGCCGCTGTCGAGCACCTTGGTCCGGATTGCCTCGGTGGAGAGCGCGCCGGCCTGATCGTTGAAGCCCACCAGGTGCTGGAAGAAGGCGGGCAGGTCGCTACCTACGAGCGGCACGCCGGGGTTGCCGCCGCTGGTTCCGCCGAGCACGCTGGTGTCCAGGCCGTGAGCGGCGAAGATGCTCTGGAAGTCACCGGCACTCAGGCTGCCGCTGATTTCAGCCAGCACGTCCAGCCGCAGGCCGAAGGCCACGGCGGCATCGTAGAGTTCGGTAGGAGCGGTCGACGCGAACTGATTGACCAACGGGCGCACGTCGCCCAGGGTCAGGCCGTAGGGCGCCAGTGCGCTGATGGCTGGGCTGAGCCCGGCCTGCGCAAAGTAGCTGTTGACCAGTGACTGTTCGACGCCCAGCAGGTCAGCGATGATGTCGAACTTCAGGCCGATGCTGTCAGCGGCGGCGTAGATCGCGGCGGGGTTGTCCAGGTGGTCGACAATGACTTCGCGCGCATCATCGGCGCTGATGCCGAACTGCGCCAGGAACTGGGTCGTGTGGGGGCTGGGCATGGAATGACGCTTGGCAGAGTGGATGGAAGCATGGTTTATAGCCAAGCCATGCGGCCGCAGCCATAGTGCCCTTGGCCGAGGCGCAGGCCGGATCTGGCCGACCGCCTAGGCCGCATGTTCTGGTTGCAACGATTCGATCGAGGTTGAACAGCGGATCATGCCGGGGGACTAGAATCAGGGGTTGTCCTTATTTTCCGGAATGCGTGCCGGCCACGCGATCCGCTCCGGTTGCCGCGCGTCGCATGCATTCAGCGCGGCGCGTTCTTCATCCAGGCCTTTTCTCCCATGAGTACTGCTGCCAAGCCCGTGCGCAACGAAATTCTCGAGGCGCTGCGCAGCTTCAAGAGCGCCTTCTGTTCGGTGGGCGTGTTCAGCGCCATCCTGAATCTGCTGATGCTGGTGCCGTCGATCTACATGCTGCAGGTCTACGACCGTGTGCTGGCCAGCCGCAACGAGACGACGCTGTTGATGCTGACCCTGATCACGCTGGGCTTGTTTGCCTTGCTCGCACTGCTGGAGTTCGTGCGCGGCCAAGTCATCATCCGGGTGGGCGCGCAGGTGGACATGCAAATGAACCAACGTGTGTACACGGCGGCTTTCGAGCAGAACCTGCGGCGCAGTGCGGTGAACGCAGGCCAGTCGCTGGGCGACCTGACGACGATCCGGCAGTTCGTGACGGGGCCGGCATTGTTTGCCTTCTTCGATGCGCCCTTCTTTCCCATCTACCTGGCGGTGATCTTCTATTTCAACACCAAGCTGGGGCTGCTGGCACTGGTGGGTGCGGTTTTGCTCATGCTGCTGGCCTGGGTGAACGAGCGGGTGTCGCACAAACCGCTCAAGGAGGCCAACTCCATGGCCGTGGTGTCCAGTCAGCAGGCCACCAACAATCTGCGCAACGCCGAGGTGATCGAAGCCATGGGCATGCTGCCTGCGTTGCGCAATCGCTGGTATGGCGTGCACGACAAGTTCCTGCGCCTGCAAGCAGAGGCCAGCGACAAAGCTGCCACGGTCACGGCCGGCACGAAGTTCGTGCGGCTGTCCCTGCAGTCTCTGGTGCTGGGGCTTGGGGCTTTGCTGGTGGTGGAGGGCGAGATCACTGCCGGCATGATGATTGCCGCCTCGATTCTGATGGGCCGTACGCTGGCGCCAGTGGAGCAGGTGATCGGCGCCTGGAAGCAGGTGGCGGGCGTGCGCAGTGCCTATGGCCGCCTGAAGGAACTGCTGGATGCCAATCCCGCACGAGTCGCAGGCATGTCGCTGCCGCCGCCCAAGGGCAATATTGCTCTGGAGGGCGTGCTCGCGGCGCCGCCGGGTGTGACTGCGCCTGTGCTCAAGGGCGTCAGTTTCGCGGCCGAGGCTGGCGACGTGGTCGGGATCATCGGACCCAGCGCGTCGGGCAAGTCGACACTGGCCCGGCTGCTGGTGGGTGTGTGGCCCGCTGCGGGCGGCAAGGTTCGCCTGGACGGCGCGGACGTCTATCAGTGGAACAAGGACGAGCTGGGGCCCTATCTGGGCTATTTGCCGCAGGACATCGAATTGTTCTCGGGCTCCATCAGCGAGAACATTGCCCGCTTCGGGGAGGTCGATGCCGAGAAGGTGGTGCAGGCGGCCAATCTGGCGGGCGTGCATGAACTGATCCTGCGTTTTCCCAAGGGTTATGACACGCAGCTGGGGGATGGCGGTGCGGGTCTGTCCGGTGGGCAGAAGCAGCGCATCGGTCTGGCGCGGGCTCTGTATGGGCTGCCGAGGCTGATCGTCCTGGACGAACCGAACTCCAACCTCGACGATGCCGGAGAGCGTGCGTTGTCGGCCGCGCTGGCACAGCTGAAGGCCTTGGGCCGAACGGTGGTGGTCATCACGCACCGGACGAATCTGCTGAGCGTGACGGACAAGCTGCTGTTGCTGGTCGAGGGGCAGGTGCAGGCCTTCGGTCCTTCGCGGGAAGTGCTGGCCACGTTGGCGCGGTCGGCTGGAGCGGCGCCAGCCGCGTTGGCAGGCGTGCAACCTCAACCGAACAAGCCGATCTGAGTCTCATGAATCTCAAGCTTCCTTCCAATGCCGGGGGCGCCAAGCAGGAATTGGCCACGCCCGTGGATGTCGAATTGGTTTCCGGTGGGCGCTTCGATGAGCGGCGCTTCACGCGCTGGGGCTGGCTGCTGGTGCTCGGCGGTTTCGTCGGTTTCATGGTGTGGGCGGCGTTCGCGCCGTTGGATCAGGGAACGCCGGTGAGTGGGACCGTGATCGTGGGCGGCAACAGGCAGGCGGTACAGCATCCCACTGGCGGAATCATCGAAGACATTCTGGTGAGTGAGGGCTCCGTCGTGAAGCAGGGCGACGTTCTGGTGCGCATGAACGCGACCACGCCGACCGCGCAGGCCAATGTGCTGCGCAGCCAGTTGACGACCGGCTTGGCGGTGCAGGCGCGTCTGCTGGCGGAACGCGACGGGCTGGCGCAGGCCCAGTTTGCCCCGGAGCTCAAGGCGCGGGAGGGGGAGCCGGAGGCCGCCGGGGCCATGGCGCTGCAGCGGCAACTGCTGGCTACGCGTCGCGCGGCGCTGCAAAGCGACCTGTCGGTGATTGAGCAGACCATCCGCGGCCTGGAAATTCAGCTGGCCACGCTGCGCGAAAGCAACCAGAGCCGCCGCCTGCAGGAAGCTTCGCTGAAGGCGCAGTTGGCCGACACGCGCGAACTGTCCAACGAAGGCTATGTGCCGCGCAATCGGCTGATGGAACTGGATCGTCAATATTCGCAATTGGTGGCCGCATTGGCCGATGACGCTGGCATGAGCGGACGCATCCAGAGCCAGATACTGGAGCAGAAGCTTCGCCTGGCCCAGCGCCGTGATGAATATCAGAAGGAAGTGCGCACCCAACTGACAGACATCGAGCGCGACGTGCAGACCACACAGGCGCGACTGAAGGCTGCGGAGTTCGAGTTGGCGCATGCAGAGGTGCGTGCGCCGGCGGGAGGCATCGTGGTGGGTATCAACGTGTTCACGCGCGGTGGCGTGGTGGGTGCTGGTCAGAAGCTGATGGACGTGGTGCCGCAGGATCAGCCATTGGAGGTGGAGGGGCAACTGCCAGTCCATCTGGTGGACAAGGTGCATCCGGGTTTGCCGGTGGATTTGTCCTTCCCGGCTCTCAACCGCATCACGACGCCGAATGTCCCGGGTGAGCTGACCGTGGTGTCTGCAGACCGCCTGACTGACGAGGCGACGCACCAGCCCTACTACAAGGTGAAGGCGAAGGTCACTCCCGAAGGCGTGAAGGCCTTGCACAACCAGCAGATTCGACCTGGCATGCCGGTGGAGATTTTCGTCATCTCTGGCGAGCGCTCCTTTCTCAACTATCTGATCAAGCCCCTGCGCGACCGAGCCGCGCGTGCGCTGACGGAGGAGTGAGCGGGATGCATCCACGACGCAAAGTACTGGCGCGGTGCGTGACCTTGCTGCGCCCGCTGGCTGCGGCGTTGCTTGCAACGGGAGCCTTGGCAGCGCATGCCTTCAATCTGGATGACGCCCTTGTTGCTGCGCGCCAGCATGATGCCCAGTTCCGAGCCGCGGTGGCAGAGTTCGAGGGCAGCAAGGAGTACCGCATCCAGGGGCGTGCCGGCTTGCTGCCCGAGGTGTCGCTGAGCGGGTCGGCGTCGCGCAATCACCTGGATCGCGAGCAGCCTTACACGGACAGCCGGGGCGTGGAGCAGATCGCGAAGACCAGCCAGACCTATGATGCCAACAGCCTGAACCTGCAGGTGAGGCAGGCGCTGTACAACCGCGAGGCGATCGCGAACATGCGGCGTGGGGACGCTCAAACCCGCTTGGGCGCCTGGGTGATGGACGCGAACAGCGACGCTCTCACGTTGCGGCTGGTCGAGGCCTACAGCAGAGTATTGTTGGGTCAGGAGCAGTTGCGCCTGGCAGAGGCCCAGGTTTCGGCCATGACGGAAGGTGCTAGGGCGGCGGAGCGTCTCTTCAGTCGTGGTGAAGGAACTCGCACGGACGTGCTGGAGAGCACTTCCGGGCTGGAACTTGCTCTGGCCCAGCGCATAGAAGCCCAAGCGGCGCTGGATGACGCTTTGGCGGCGCTGCGGGCCGTGGTGGGGCCGCAGGTCGATCTGTCCTCGTTCCGTGGCTTGTCCGTCGAGCGTTTCGAATTCGAACCGCTGCAACCGGCACGCCTGGAGGATTGGCGCGCATTGGCACGGGAGGCGAATGCAGACATCATGGGGCGGCGCATCGCGGTGGAGGTGGCCGAGCAGGATCTGGCACGCGCGGACGCCGGACATCATCCCCGCGTTGATCTCTATGCAGTGCTCAGCCGCAGCCGCTCGGATTCGGTCAATACGCTCAATCAGCTCAATGAGCAGGCTGGCATCGGTATTCAGGTGCAGGTGCCTCTATACCAGGGGGGGCGGATCAATTCCCTGCAGCGCCAGGCTCTGGCGGGGCTGACCCAGGCGCAGGCTCTTTTGGACAATACCGAGCAAGAGGTAAACCTGAAGCTGCAGACGCAGTACATGGCGCTGTTTTCCGGCGCTCGGCGCATTGTGGCGTTGCAGGCCGCATTGGAGTCGGCGACGGAGCAGATCGAGGCCACGAGGAAGAGCGTGGCAGGTGGCGTACGTATCCGTTTGGACGTGCTGCGCGCACAGCAGCAGCAAACGCAGGTGGCGCGTGAGCTGGCTCAGGCCCGCTTCAACCATGTGATGGCGTGGCTAACTCTGCGCTCCCTGGGCGGGCAACTCAAGCAGGCTGATCTGGGCGAGGTCCAGCGAAAGTTGGAGCAGGGGATGCTGGCCACCCCGGCGCGCATCTCGGCCACAGCGGGGGGCTGATGGCGGCACAGCGTGCGTCTGCGGCCGACGTAGCGATCGAGGTCCAGGGGCTGCGCAAGGTTTACCGCCTCTACGACAGGCCGGTGGACCGGCTCAAGCAGATGCTGCGGCCGCAGGGTCAGGCGCGCTACCGGGAGTTCGTCGCGCTGGACGACGTGAGCTTCGAACTGCGCCGCGGCGAGGTGCTGGGTCTGCTGGGGCGCAACGGCGCGGGAAAGTCCACACTGCTGCAGGCGATCTGCGGCACGCTCACGCCTACCGCCGGCGCTGTGGCGGTGCGGGGGAGGGTGGCCGCGCTGCTGGAGTTGGGCGCGGGTTTCAACCCCGAGTTCACGGGGCGCGAAAACGTGTACATGAATGCGACCGTGCTGGGGCTGAGCCGCGCGCAGATCGACGCGCGCTATGACGCTATTGTGGATTTCTCGGGCATCGGCGATTTCATCGACCAGCCGGTGAAGACTTATTCCAGCGGGATGTACGTGCGCCTGGCCTTCGCCATCGCCACCAGTGTGGATCCGGACATCCTGGTCATCGACGAGGCGCTGTCGGTAGGCGATGGCGCCTTCTCACGCAAGTCCTTCGACCGCATCATGCAGCTCAAGGAGAAGGGCGCGACCATCCTTTTTTGCTCGCATTCCACGTACCAGGTAGAGGCGCTGTGCAGCCGTGCGCTGTGGGTGGAGAAAGGGCGCATCCGCATGGATGGAGCCTCGGCTGCCGTGGTGGCGGCCTACAGCCAGTCGCTGATGAGCGACGCGCCGGTCGCCGCGCCCTCGGTCGTGCGGGAGGGCTCGGCCGTGGCGGCCCAGATGGGGGCGGCGACGCAGGGGCATGCGCGCCTGCTTCAGGTGCGGGCGTCGAACGGCGAGCAGACCGGCGCCCGGTTGGGCATGGAAAGCGGTGAGAGCGACCTTGTGATTGATGTGGCCTTCAGCGCGGACCCGGCGTTGCCGGCGCCGACCCTGGGCTTCGAGATACAAACGGACCTGGGGCAGACGGTCGCCAGCGGTGCCTCGCTGATCGATGACGTGGTGCTGGTGCGCGACGAGGCGGGGGTGGGGCATGTGCGCCTCGAACTGCCGCACCTGCCTTTGTTGCGGGGACGCTATTTCGTCAGCCTCTATCTGGGCTGCGAGCGGATGCTGCATCTGTACGACCACGCGCTTGCGTGCGTGGAGCTGGACGTGCGCCAGCGCGGCCTGGAGCGCGGGCTAGTGCAACTGCCGCATGCGTGGCGCAGCACCGCCGGCAGTGGCCAGGGGTGAGGCGTGCACGTCGCGGTGATGCCTGACCTGCGGGATGCACGTCTGGCGGCCTTGTTCACGCAGGTCTTCGGCGCGCCGATTACGGCGCAGATGCTGGAATGGAAATACGGTGACGGGCGGGGGCGCTGCACGGGCGTGTTTGAGGAGGGGCGCCTGGTGGCCCATTGCGGCGTCACCTTCCGGCGCGCGGTGGTGGAAGGTGCCTGCGTCACTGTTGAGCAGATCGGCGATCTGATGGCCACGGGCAGCAAGCCAGGCGGGCTGGCCCGGGAGCAGTCGGCCTTCCATCTGCTGCTCAGACAGGTATTCGACGCGATGCCCCGGCCCGCCAATCCGCAGGGCATCGCCTATGGCTTTCCCAGTGCCCGTGCCATGCGGCTGGCGCAGCGGCTGGGCTTGGTGCTCGACGTGGATTTGATGCATGAGTTGCACTTTGCGCCCCGCGCGGGCGCGGGCAGCATGGTGGAGCTGGATGCGCTGTCGGCACGCTTCACCGCCCTGGCGGCACGCCTTTGGCGCGAGATGGCTGCGGGCCTGGGCCACGGGCTGGTGTGCGTGCGCGATGCGGCCTACCTGCGCTGGCGCTATGCGCAGCATCCCACGCACCGCTATCGCTTCTTTGCCTTGCGTGGCCGCTGGTCGTGGCGGCCGTCCATGCTGGCGGTGTGCCGTGCCGAGGAAGACCGCTGGGAACTGATGGACCTGGTCGGGCATCCGGCCTACATGCCGCAGGCGCTGCGTGTGCTGCAAGCCTGCATGGCCGGTCATGGCGCCGGTGGCCTGATGCTGTGGCTGACGCGCGCCCACGCACAGCGTCTGGGCGCCCTGGCCGACAAGGTGCAGCCCCTGCAGTTCCACATCATCGCGAACCCTGCCAGTTGCCCTGACCAGCCGGGCCGTTTCGTGGACCGCTGGTGGCTGACCGCGGGAGACACGGACTACCGATGAGCGTCGGCAACGAGCCCTTGGGCGCTTACGTGGCCTTGATCGCGCGCGCGCGCCGGTTGCGGCGCCTCCCGTGGGCGTGGAAGGCCCGCCTAGGCATGCGCGAGGGGCGGGCGCGTTCCTTTCTGCTGTCTCGCGAGGCGGCGATCGTTGCGGCGATGCAGGCCAGGCTGGGCGTGGATGCGCAGTCTGCGCAGGTGCACTTTCGGCAGCTGTGCGAAAGCACGGGGGTGGCAGCGCAGATGGTCTGGCATCTGCCGTTCATGGACGACGCATGGCTGGGCCTACGGGTCCGACTGGAAGACGAGTCGCCGATGGCGGATCTGGCGTGGCGAGGCGGGCTGGTGGTGTCGCACCACTCGTACCACCAGAACCTGCTGCCGGTCGCCTTGCGGCGCTGGGGCATCGGCGCTCATCCGGTGGCCAACTCGCCGGCGGTGTTCTCCAGCACCGCATTCGGCGCGCATGGCTTTCTGCAGGAATTTACCCACTACCTCGACCGTGCGACGGTGGCGCAATTGGGACGAGGGGCGCAAGCGCTTTACATCGACCGGAAGCGCGCGTTTCCTCGCGAGGTGCGGCAGGTGTGGACGCGGCGCGAAGTGGTGTTCATGTGCGCGGATTTCAATGACGCCTTGCCGACACAGTCGCCGCATGCCTTCCTGTCTGGAACGTTGGCACCGCCCACGGGCCTGATGCGCATGGCACTGGCGGCGGGCGTGCCGGTGTTTTTCGCCGGCCTGGCCTGGGACGGGCAGGCGCGGTGCTACCGCATGGCCTTGCAGCCTTTGCGCCTGGACGGGCTGGACACGCTGGTGCAGGCCTATGTGGCTGCGCTGGACGCCTGGATTCGCCGCGCGCCCTGGAGCTGGCAGGGGTGGGAAAGCATGGCGGGTGCCGGCGCATGAGGCCGGACCGGACGCCGAAGGGGGCCGTTCACGCCTGGCGCGGATGGCTGACGGCCGTGACGATCTGGCTGGCGCTGGCGGCGACGGCGGTGCTGATCCCGCCCCTGCAGTCGCCCGACGAAGGCGGCCATCTGGCGCGGGCTGCCATGCTGGCCGAGGGGCGCCTGTTCATGCACGCGCCCCCGGGCCGCGACAGCGGCAGCGAATTCGATGCGAATCTGGTGCGCTTCGTGGTGGTGGGCACCTCCATCTCTGGCGCGCCGGATGCCACCCACGGGCCGGCGCAAAAGCAGGAACTGGCAGCGCTGCGCTGGGGCGGCGCGCCCATGTTCGTCGAGGCGCCCGCCATGAGCTACTACCTGCCGCTGCTCTACATGCCGCAGGCGCTCGGCCTGTCTCTGGGGCAGGCGCTGGACCTGAGCATCCTGCAAAGCTACTGGCTGGCGCGGGGCGCCAGCTGGAGCGCCTGCACCTTGCTGCTGCTGCTGGCATGGCGCGTGATGCCGCTCAGCCCACTGGCTGTGGGCCTGATGCTGCTGCCCATGACGATGTTCCAGATGGCGTCGCCCACGCTGGATGGCATCGTCGGTTGCCTTTCGGTCTGCGCCCTGGCGGTGTTCTGCCGGGCGTACCGGGAGCAGGATTGGTTGACGATGCCTCGTGCGTTGCTCTGGGTTTGCGCCATCGCGGCGCTCGCGGCTGCGCGCACGCACCTTCTGCCGCTGCTGCTGCTGCCCTTCGTGCTGGCGTGGCGGCACCGCCGTGCGCGGGAGGCATGGCTGGGTGGCGCGGCTGCCGTGCTGGCCCTCGGCTGGGTGTTGGCCATGCTGACCCTCACACGGGATACGCGCATCCCGCGCACCCACGGCTCTTCGGAATTGCTGGCGCATTACATCCGTCATCCGCTGGATTTCCTGCAGGTGGTCTGGGCGTCTTTGCGCGACCCTGTGCTGGGCGCGGGCTATGCAGAAGGCTTCGTCGGCCGCCTGGGTTGGCTGGACACGCCCCTGCCGTCCGGCAGCCACGACTGGCTCTGGCTGGGTCTGGGCCTGTGCGCCTGCCTGTCGCTGGGCTGGACACCCCAGACCGGCGAACGGCGCGCCTCTGAGCTCTGGGCGCGCATCAGCCTTGGCCTGGCGGCCTTCGCGTCGGTGCTGCTGACTTTTCTGGCGCTGCTGGTGACCTGGACCGCCCAGCATCCGGCCACGCATGTGGATGGCATCCAGGGGCGGTACTTCCTGGTGCCGGCACTGATGCTTGCCCATGCGCTCAGCGGTACGGCGCCCGAGCAGTGCTGGCGGCGCAGGATCGCGGGCGCGCCCGTTGCCTTGCTGGCGGTCATCGCCTTCGGGGCGTTGTCAGGGTGGGCGATCGTGGCGGCGCTGGTCGCTCGCTATCATTTCCCGTTTTCTTGACGTTGGGGCGGCCGGGGGCCGCTGCGCCGTCTTGCGTTCTGGAGCCCCGCGTGGAAGCCAAGCTGATTCCCTTTTCCGTATCGCCTGTGCCTGAGGGGGAGTCCGTGCTGGCGTTGGCGCCGCATCCGGACGACGAAGTGTTCGGGTGCGGGGGGGCGCTCATGCTGCATGCGCAGGCCGGCGCACGCGTGCACGTGGCAGTGCTGACCGACGGGGATGCGGGGGGCGAGCGGGGCGTGCGGCGTGCCGAGAGCATCCGGGCGGCTGCCGTGATGGGCATTGCCGAGCCCGAGTTCTGGGGGGTACCCGACCGGGGCGTGCTCTATGGTGAAGCGCTGGTCCTGCGCATCGTCGGGCTGATCGAGGCCCTCGGAATTCAGGTGTTGTATGCGCCGTCATTGTGGGAAAACCATCCAGACCATCGCGCCACGGCCCTGGCAGCGCGCGAGGCTGTGCGGCGCCACGGCGGCTGCGCGCTGATGGCCTACGAGGTCGGGGCCCCGCTGCGCCCCAATCGGCTGCTCGACATCACGGCCGTGCAGGAACGCAAGCAGGCCGCCATGAAGTGTTTTGCGTCGCAGCTGGCGGTCCAGGCCTACGACCGCCACCTGACGGCCTTGAACGTCTTTCGAACCTACACCCTTCCTGCCACCGTGGAGGTTGCAGAGGCCTTCGAGTTCGCCGATGCACAAATGCTGCGCGCGCGCGCGCAGTCCTATCTGGAGTCCGAGTACACCCGCCAGCGCGAGGCGCACCTCGTGCTGCTGCCCGAAGACACGGACATTGTCAGCGTTCTGATCCGCAGCATGGGGCGTCCCGAACTGGAGCGGGCCTTGTCGTCCGTGGCTGTGCAGACCTGGCCGAGGGTGGAAGTAGTGGTTGTGAACGCCAAGGGCCAGGCACATCCTCCTTTGCCCGAGTGGTGCGGCCGTTTTCCGCTGCGTCTGGTGGAAAGCGGGCAGCCCTTGCAGCGCAGCGCGGCCGCCAACCGCGCGCTGGATGCCGCAAGGGGCGATGTGCTGCTGTTCCTCGACGATGACGACTGGCTGGAGCCCGATCACCTGGCCAAGCTGATGCAGGGGCTTGAAGCCCGGCCGGACGCGATTGCGGCGGTGACCGGCGTGCGTGCGCTGGACGCTCAGGGGCAGGAGTTGATGACATGGACAGGCAAGGATGGCGTGCATCGGCTGATGCTGGCCAACCAGATGCCCATCATGAGCGTGCTGTTCAGGCGTCCATGGCTCAATGGGGCGAGGTTCGACGAAGGGCTGGATATCTACGAGGACTGGGACTTCTGGCTGCAACTGGGGGAGCGTGGTACTTTCGTGGGCGTGCCCGGTGTCAGTGCAAGTTACTTGATCCGCCCCTTTGATGGCTCAGGAGTTCACCAGAAGGAGGTCGCGGCCGCAGGGCTGCGTCGGATCCGGGACAAGTGGCGCAAGCGCTGGCCAGACAGCTGGTATGACAGGCTCGAAGCCGATCTGGTCGCCAGTGAAGGGCGCTGCCTGGGTCTGCAGCAGCAGGTCCGCGATGCCGGCCTGGCGCAGCAGGCCGATCAGGCCGCCATCGCTGAGCTGCGACAGGCGTTGGCTGCTGCGCAGGCCGCCCAGCAGCGGGCGCAGGAGCAGCATCTGACCATGCAGCATCTGCGCAACATCGCAGAGCAGCAGCGTGCACAGGCTGAGCATCTCTGGACTGCCACCGATCAGTTGCGTGTTCAGTTGCTGCAGGAGCGTGACGCATTGGCCGCAGAGCTGGAGCGAACACAGCGGACATGCCAGGATCTGGACGCCCAACTGACCGCCGTGCTGAGTTCGCGCTCGTGGCGTCTGGCGGCGCCTGTCAGGCTGGCCGGAAAGACGCTGCGCCGCCTGCTGGGGCGCAGCGCCTGACGGCCGGGCACCGGCCTTCGTTCCTGCCGGTGCAGGGCAAGGGGCGCCGATGGTCCGGACGGCCCGGGCTCTCAGAAGGTGTATCTCAGTCCCACATGTGCGCTGTTGCCTCTGAGGCGGAACAGGCCGATGTTGGCGCGCTGATGAAAGACTTCCGCGCGTGCAATCACTTGCCAGCGCCCCTGGAACGGGGCCGAGAGATAGCTCAGGTTGAGCTGGCTGCGGGTCAGCCGCCGGCGTACGTCGCCGAACAGGATGCTGTAGAACTCGGCATCCCGGCTGTGGGCGTAGGAGGCCTGCATCTCGACCTGCCCCCAGGCTGAAAGATCCATGCGGTAGCCGACGGCAAGGTCCTGCCGGTATTGCGTGCCGCCGGGCCTTTCGCCGCGGGCCCGGTCTTCCCCGGCGCGCGCCAGCAGCGTCCAGCGATGCCTGCCATGGGCGCAAACGCCCGCGAGCTGCAGGGCGTGCATGTCGCTGAGCAGTCCGTCCTGCGTGGGGTGATGCCGCCATTCACGCTCCACGCTTCCCTGGATGCGGCACGGCCATGCGCTTTGGAGCCCGAAGCGCTGATCGATGCCCACCGCGGCGCGCTCCCGCTGGAAAAGCGCACTGCCGCCGTAGTTGTAGTCGAGCGTCGAGATCGCAAGGAACCATTGCCGGGCGGACGACGGGGTGTCGCTGCCGCCGAAGCTCAGCATGGCGTCGGCTTGCCATTGGCGAGAGCCCGCAGCGCTGAAGTCTGGCGTGTTGCGCTGCCGCCAGTCCAGCAGCGTGGAGAGCACCATGCCCTGACCGAGCGCGTGACTGCTTTCCAGCCGGGCCTCCACCAGGTGGCTGGAGGATGGCTGCGGCAAGGACTGGGGGGCCAGCTCCAGCGTGACGGGGGTTTCTCCAGGGATGTTGAAGGTCAGGCCTCGTACGGACGGGCCGGCATTGGCGTTGCTTTCCCGGCCCGTGAGCAGGCTGACTTCGCCGCGCCACCGATGCCTGGACAGGTTGCGTTCCGGCGGCGGGGCGATGGCCGCGATCAACTGCCGCGCCCGCGCATCGGGTGCCAGCTCGCGCTCGATGAAGGATAGTACGGCCAGCGACTCATCGAAACGCCCCAGTGCGCGCACCACCCTGGCGTAGTCCAGCCAGGCGGCGACGTCGTTGGGATGCAACATGACATGCCGCTCGATCAGCGGAAAGGCTTCAGTGAAGCGTTGCGCGGCGATTAGCGAGGCGAAGTCCGTCTCATTTGGGCCGACTGCTCCCCCTGCTCCGCTCGCCTGCTCGCTCTTTTGGCGGGTAGCAGGCGTGCTGTCTTCAGGATGTCCTTGAAGCGTCTGCGACTGCGCCGATGCGGTGAACACCAGCAGCGCAAGCGCCCATCCTGGTAGGAATCCGTTCATCACACGAACCGCACCTGCGAAGCACTGACAAAATCTACCAAGGTGGTACGGCTCAGGGAAGCGCGGCTTGGGGAGGGGTTTCAACGACCAACGACAGTCGGAAATCGAAGACCTGAACACGCCATACGAGGGGCGTGCATGGCAACGTCGACGAGAGTGGGAAGAAGCGTCGTGTCAGCAAGCGGATGGGACGTCATCGGGTCCAAGCGGTAGCTCCATACAGGAGGATGCCTGGCGTCAGCGTGTGTTCGAAGGCATATCCGGCTTGCTGCCCCCTGTTGGCCAGAGCCCCGCTGAGCCGCATGGTCTGTCCGTAGTAGTCGGAGAGGAAGCGGCCGTCCGACTCGATCTTGCCGACAGCACTCATGCTCACGACGCCCGCGTTGGCGGGCGCGACGTCCAGGTAGGTGGCAAAACGCTGCGTGTCGAAATTCATCGACAGCCCTGCGCCCGTGACGGTGGCAGGGGTCAGGGTGTTGTTGGTCAGCGAATACACCTCATACCTGGACAGGGCAAAGGTGGCCTGGCCTCCGGTGATGGGCAGGGCTCGCGAGCTATTCGAGCGCAGCAAGCCAAATACGGCATTCCCGCCCGCGGCTTCATCGCGGCCGGGTCGCCGTTGGCTCGCGTAGCTGCTGCTGGCATCGGCCGGGTCCGCGTACGCGGCCCAGCGTCCCCACCAGATCTGGGGGTTGTCCTCGGCCGCAAGCGTGATCGGTTCGGCCACCACCGGGGGCCTGGTGGGGATTTCGGTGGGCGGCTTCGGAGAAACTTCCAGGTCCGTGTCATCACGCGACTTCAGCGCGACCGGAATGACTTCCGCCCATTGCTCGGCGCGGCTGGTCGTCACGCTTTCCGCCGCCAGCGCGGAGGCCTGGTGCTTGGTCACTTCGCGAGCATCCGACAGCACGACGGTGTTGTGCGTCCCGGCGGTCTGCGTGGATGGATTCTCTGTGGTTTGTACGTCCAGGCGCCTGGGTACCAGATGGGCCACGGGATCCATGGCCCCTGCCTGGATCGCATAAAGCCCGCGGCCCTGCTCGTCTAACTCCAATGCCGCTGCACCTGCGCAGGGGCCCAGCGCTGAGGCGGAGCACCCTCTCCCCAGCGGCGACATGATGATCGCCCCCTGGAACAGGCTCGCCCGCGTCAGATCCTCGGTCGTCTGCACGTTGAAGTCCGTGCCCCGGATGCCGATGGCCGCCACGGGCGTGTTGATGCGGAAGCGGTCCTTGGTCGCTTCGCCCGCCTTGCCCGTGATGGAGCGCAGGGCCCCCTCCTGCAGGAAGAACCGGATGCGGTTCTGGCTCGGGTCGTTGGGGGCGTAGGTGTAGTCGTCGATGCGCAGGCGCGTCATCGGCCGCACCGCGACGGCCGCGCCATCGATGAAGCGGATGTGCAGGTGGCCGTTGTCGCTGGTCTCGATCTGCTGGCCGGGCATGACGGCGCTGCCGCGGCGCAGCACGGTGCCGGCCTCGGGGCCGCTGGTGATGCGCGCCTCTCCGATCATGAACGTGACTTCACCCGCGCGGTCGGGGACGGCCGCGTGGGCGGCCAAGGCCCAGGACAGGGCTGCAATGAGAGGCAGGCACGCTGTTTTCATGGTGTCATCCTGTGATCGGAAATCGTAGGCTTCTCGTCCAGTGCTGCGAATACCTCGCGCGGCTCGCTCAAGCCTTCCAGAAGGAATACGCCCTGGCTGCGGTGCAGGTGGCGCGGCAGCCGAGCGGCGATTATCGGCCCGATAAGCACGCCTTGGGCCAGTTCGGCCGTCAGCTGTTGCAACCGGATCGCCACCGTCACCGCCTGCCCCAGCGCGGTGTGGTTGCGGCGCGAAGCGGGGCCGAAGGAGCCGATGAGCACGCGGCCCTGTTCGATGCCCACGCCGACGGCCAGGGGCTCCAGGTCGGCCGCAGGCTGGGGCAGCAGGTCGGCGGCGAATCGGACGATCTGGTGCGCCGCGCGCAGGATGTATTGCGGATCGGCGCTGCGGGGCCAGGAGGCCAGGACCGCGTCGCCCACGTATTCCTCGATGGTCCCGCCGTGCTCCTCCACGGCCTGCGCACACAGACTGAAGAACAGGTGCAGCACGTGCGCCGATTCCTCGGCCGGGCGCCGTTCGCACCAGGCCGAGAAGTTGCGGATGTCGGCATGCAGCAGCACCAGCTCCGCATGTTGCGCGTCCAGTTCATTGGCCGGCACGCGGAAGGCGATGGCTTGGGCCGTGGAGCGCGGCAGGTAGCTGGCCAGGTTGTTGTAGACCAGTTCGCGTTCGTGTCGCGTGATGGCCAGCTCGGCGGCCCCCAGGCCCATGCCGGTCAGGGTGGCGAAGGCGGCCGGCAAGGTGGCGCCCACCCACAGGTGCTGCTCGATCAGCAGCCAGCCCTGCAGGCCGTACAGGCCCAGCGCCAGCAACAGGCCCGCCACGGGCAGGATGACGACCAGCGCCCGCCCGCGCCGCATCGACAGGGCCAGCAGCGCCAGCGCGGCCACGGCCGCCGCCAGCACCTGGCCCAGCCGCTCGCCGCGCGGCACGTAGGGCGTGCGGTCGTCCAGCAGCGCCGAAATGAGCTGCGTGTGCACTTCCACGCCCGACACCGTGCCCCCCAGCGGGGTGGGCACCGCGTCGGCGATGCCGAGGGCCGTGGCACCCACCAGGGCCCAGCTGCCGCGCAGCAGCTCGGCGGGCGCCTTGCCCTGCAGCACGTCGGCCGCCGAGATGGAAATGAAGGCCGAGCGGGCCTTGGCGTAGGAAGCCAGCCACTCGCCGTTCGCGCCCAACGGTACCGAAATGCCCGGCAGCTGGGGATGGGCGATGTGCCACGCCGGCTCGAGCAGGCCGGCGCCCGGGGTGACGGTGAGCGTGGGGGGCAGGTCGCTGGCGCGCAGCAGCGCCGCCAAGGTCAGCGACGGGTAGACCTTGCCGTCGAAGCACATGAGGGCCGGCACGCCGCGCACCGTTCCGTCAGGGCTCACGGTGGGGGTGATGTGGCCCGCCGCCGCGCCGCTGATGTTCTCGCTGATGCCGAGGTAGCCGCGCGCCGCCACCGTATAGGGGCCGCAGCCCGGGCTGTCCAGCGGCGCGGCCAGCCGGCCCACGCGTGGCGGGAAATGCACGTCCTCGTCGCTCACCAGCACCTGCCCCAGCACCAGCGGCAGCGAACGCGCCGCCAGCGACAGCTGCGCGTCGCCTTCGCGTGCGTCGGGCAGCACGATGTCGAAGGCGACCAGGCCGGTCTCCATCGCATGCAGGCGCTCGGCCAGCTCGGCCAGGCGTTCGCGCGGCCAGGGCCAGGGGCCGATCTGCGCCAGGCTCTTTTCATCGATGTCGACGATGACGACGCGCCGTTCGGCCTGCGGCAGGGGCGAGGCGCGCCACCAGAAGCCGGCCGTGCGGTCGTCGATGCCGCTGCTGAAAGCGGGCCAGGCCCACTGCAGGCCGCAAACGCCCAGCGCCACGAGCAGGAGGACGAGCACGCGCAGACGCCAGCGCGCGAGCCTGGCGTCCAGGGCGGGGGGGCGCGCGCCGAACATCATGGCCGTGAATTTAAGGCTCTCTTGCGACAGCGCATGTGCGGCTGGTCACAACTGAGCGCAATCTATTACTCCGATAATCTTCGGCCGGCTGCAGGTCCCCGTGCCCTCAGCCTCTTTTTGTTTGTTTCCGGACCAGAACTTAGCCCCGCTTCTTCGCGTGCCCATCCTGAATGTCGTTGCCCGTGGCCTGCCGTTGCTCGACGGCCTGCCGGATGAGGCGCTGGAAAAGACGGCCAGTCAGATGACGGAGCAGGCGTTCGCGCGCCGGGCGGTGATCCTCAAGAAGAACGAGCCGGCACACGGCTTGTTCTTTCTGATCGACGGGCGCCTGCAGGCGGTAGATTTCACGCTCGACGGGCGCGAGGTGGGCCTGTTCTTCATCGAGGCCAAGCAGACCTTCGGCGAGCTGGCGCTGGCCGACGACGGGCTGCAGCCCGAGTTCGTGATCTCCGTGGCGCAGTCGCGCGTGGCCTTCCTGCCGGCGCCCGCGGCGCGCGAGCTGCTGGCGCGCTACCCGTCGGTGGCCAACGGCGTGCTGCGGCGCATTGCGCAGCGGCTGCGCTCGGTGACGGACCAGCGCACGCTGATCGCGCTGCCCAATCCCATGCAGCGCATCTGCGTGCAGCTGGTCAAGCTCAGCACCCGCCAGGCGGACGCCAATGGCGGGGGCAACAGGCTGGTGCTGGTGCGCCAGATCCCCACGCACCAGGAGATCGCGATCATGGTCAACACCAGCCGCGAGACGGTGACGCGGGTGTTTCAGGCGCTGGTCAACAAGGGGGTGATCCAGCGCGCGGGCAACGACGTGGAGGTCACCGACCCGCAGTACCTGGAAGACCTCGCAGCAGGGAAGATCGAGCCGCCCAAGCTGTCCTGAGCCCCGGCTGCAGCCCCGGTGATGAGGGGCAGGGTCACTCGGCCAGTTCGTTCACATGCGTGCCCGGCTCCAGCCGGCGCATGTTGGCCACGCGGCCGTCTTCCAGGTGCACGATCAGGTTGCACTCCTTTTCCAGCAGCTTGGGTGAGTGTGAGGCCAGCACCAGGATGCCGGCGCTCGTGATCATGTCCTTCATGCGCTGCTCGGCCTTGGCGCGGAATTCCGCGTCGCTCACGGACAGCCATTCGTCCATGAGCAGGATGTCGGCCTGCACGCTGGTGGAAATGGAGAAGGCCAGGCGCATGGCCATGCCGGTGGAGTACGTGCGCACGGGCATGGCCAGGTACTCGCCCAGGCCACTGAATTCACAGATCGAAGGCGTGAGCCGGTCGATCTCGCGCTTGGTCAGGCCCATGACCAGCCCGCGCAACGTGATGTTCTCGAAACCCGTGGCCTCGGGCTCGATGCCCAGGCCGGGGTCGATCAGGCTGGCCACGCGGCCTTCGCGGATGAAGCGCCCGCCCGCCGGGTTGTACACCCCGGCCAGGGTGCGCAGCAGGGTCGACTTGCCGGCGCCGTTGTGGCCGATCAGGCCCACCCGGTCGCCGTTCTTGAGTTCGAGGTTGATGCCGCGCAGCCCCTGCACGATGGTGACCCCCGTCTCCTTGCCGAAGCGCCCGCCGCTGACCGATGCGGCCACCGTCTTGCGCAGCGAACTGGCGCCGGCGCCATAGATGGGAAAGTGGACGGACACGTCCTGCAGCGAGATGCGAGCCATGGGCCAGGTCGGTGGGCGCTAGAGCCAGTAAACGATGCGGCGGCGGTGCTTGGAGAACAGGTAGGCGGCTGCCACGATGTTCACCGCCGTCCACGCCAGCATGCCCAGCCAGGTGCCCGCCGACGGCGCGTGGCCCAGCAGCGGGGCGCGCAGCAGGTCGAGCAATTGCGCCAGTGGGTTCCACAGCACGTACTGGGCGCGGTCCGGCAGGTTCTCCGGCATCCAGAACACGGGCGTGAGGAACATCAGGAATTGCATGACGCTGATCACGATCTGCGCCACGTCGCGAAAACGCGCCGATACCATGCCCAGCAACAGGCCCAGTGCATGCGCGTTGACCAGCGCCAGCAGCATGCCGGGGATGAACAGCAGCATGTTCCAGGACAGCGGCACGCCCGCCCACCAGGCCACCGGCACGTAGAGCACGATCTGGTGTGCGAGCTGGATGGTGTTGCGCGCCGTACTGCGCCACACGAACATGGCGACCGGGAAGTGCCCCTGCTTGAGGTAGTTCGACGACAGGATGAAGATGTTGCAGGCATCCACCACCAGGGCGTTGAAGAAACTCCAGAAGATGATGCCCAGCGCCAGGTGCGGAAAGTAGCGGCCCAGGTCGGTGCCGAACAGGCCGCTGTAGAGCGGCCCCATGCCGGCGATCATCACGCCCATGCTCAGCGTGAGCCAGAAGGGCCCGAGGATCGAGCGCCGGTAGCGCAGCAGGATGTCGAACCACGCCATCGTCCACCACACGTCCACCCGGCGCGTGCCTTCCCACCAGTCGGCCCAGGCGCTGCGATGAAGGTTCGAATAGGCAGTGGTCATGCGAGGCGATAGAGGCGAACCCGGTATTCTATCGACGGGGTTCTGACGCCTCAGGGACGGGCGCCCGCCCAGGGATAATCGCGGGCTTTGCCCGTCCCGACGGCCTTTGGACCGCCTCCCGGCTGCTGCGCACGACCGACCGCCCGTGGAACAGAACCCGCTGCCTCATCTCAAGTACCGCCCCGACATCGACGGCCTGCGCGCGATCGCCGTCATGGCGGTGGTGCTGTACCACGCCTCGCCGCATTGGCTGCGCGGCGGCTTCGTGGGCGTGGACATCTTCTTCGTCATCTCGGGCTACCTGATCTCCACCATCATTTTCGGTAGCCTCGCCGGCAAGGGCTTCAGCTACGCCGAGTTCTACGCGCGGCGCATCCGCCGGCTGTTCCCATCGCTGCTGCTGGTGCTGCTGTGCACGCTGGCCTTCGGCTGGTACGTGCTGCTGGCCGACGAGTTCCGCCAGCTGGGCGAGCACGTGCTGGCCAGCGCGGGCTTCGTGCAGAACCTGGCGCTCTGGTTCGAGTCCGGCTACTTCGACACCGTGGCCGAGAGCAAGCCGCTGCTGCACCTGTGGTCGCTGGCGGTGGAGGAGCAGTTCTACATCGTCTGGCCCGTGCTGCTGGGCCTGGCCTGGTGGGGCCGCCGCCGCATGCTGCCCTGGATGCTCGCGGCGGCCGGACTGTCCTTCGCGCTGAGCCTGGTGCTGGTCTTGCGCGCCCCCGACGCGGCCTTCTACATGCCGCTTGCGCGCGTGTGGGAACTGGCGGCCGGCGGCATCCTGGCCTGGCTGGGCCTGCGCCGGCAGGCGCATCACACCAGCCGCAGCGGACAGTGGATGAGCGCGCTCGGCCTGGTGCTGATCGCGGCCGGCGTGCTGCTGATCGACCGCCACAAGTACTTCCCCGGCTTCTGGGCGCTGCTGCCCGTGCTGGGCACCTGCCTGTGCATTGCCGCGGGGCCTGGCGCGTGGCTCAACACGCATGTGCTGGGTTCTCGGCCTTTCGTGTGGATGGGCCTCATCAGCTACCCGCTGTACCTGTGGCACTGGCCGTTGCTGGCCTATGCGCGGGTGTTGGAAGAGGGCGTCGACCCGCCGCGCGCCGTGCGCTTCGGCGCCGTCGGCGTGGCCGTCCTGCTGGCCTGGCTCAGTTACCGCTTCGTCGAGAAGCCGCTGCGCCATCGCCACGGCTGGCCCGTGATGGCGGCGCTGGCGGGTGGCATGGGCGTGCTCGCGCTGCTGGGGGCCGCGATCTGGGCGCAGAAGCTGCCGGCGCGCATCAGCGACCCCGGCGTGCAGCAGCTGGTGGCGGCTGGCAGCGACTGGGCCTACCCCGACGGCATGAAGCCCTTCGAGGTCCACGGCCAGGTGTTCCAGCGCGTGGACGGCAGCGGCGACGGCCGGGGAACCGTGCTGCTGATTGGCGACAGCCACGTGGAGCAGCATGGGCCGCGCGCCACCGAACTGGCCCGCACGCAGCCCGGGCACCTGAGCCGCCTGGTGTTCGCGACGCGCGGCGCCTGCCCGCCCATCCCCTTCCTGCTGGAAGACCGCGACCCGGTCTGCGGCGAACGGCTGGACGCGGCCCTGCGCTATGCGCTGACGCCCGAGGTGGGCACGGTGGTGCTGGGCGGCTGCTGGTCCTGCTATTTCGACGTCGGCGACGCGGCCAACGTGCCGGGCGCCAATGCCGCGCCGGCGCCGGACCGGTACTACTACCTCGAAGGCGGCCAGCGTCACTACCTGCGCGGGGGCGACGGGGTGCAGAAGTCTCTCGACGCCCTCGGCGCGCTGCTGCGCCAGCTGCAGGGCGCGGGCAAGAAGACTTTCCTGCTGCTCAACATCCCGGTGGGCGAAGCCTTCGAGCCGCGCAGCCGCCTCAGCGGCGAGCGCTGGGGCCACATGACGGCCGCGCCCGTGTCCATGCACGCGCCCTTGCCGGCTTCGCAGAAAGCGCTGCACGAGCGGCTGGCGCGCATCGCGCAGGCGAACGGGGCCCGGGTGCTGGATCCGCTGCCCACGCTGTGCACGCCCGAGGGCCAATGCCTGCGCACCGATGCCGAGGGCGCGCCGGTGTACAAGGACGCCACCCACCTGCGCGCGCGCTACGTGCGCGAGGCGGCCACGTACATGGACGCTGCGTTGCTGGCACCGCCTGCGCTGGCGCCTGCCGGTGCGTCTATACGATGAGAAACCCCATGTCGGTCATCCAGAAATTGTGGGCGCACGGCCCGAGCCTGATCAAGCGCCTGCCGCAGGCCTGGCGCGTCTTCCGGCGTGCGGGCTGGCGCGGCGTCGAATGGGAATTGCGCAGGCGCACGCGCCCGCAGAACGATTACGGCCGGTGGGTGCGCACCTACGACACCTTGGATGAGGCGGCGCGGGCCCGCATTCGCGCGCGGGTGGCGGAGATGGCCGCGCCGCCGCGCATCGCCGTGCTCATGCCCTGCTACAACCCCGACCCGCGCTGGTTGCGGGCCGCGGTCGAATCGGTGCGGGCGCAGCTGTACCCGCATTGGGAGCTGTGCATTGCCGATGACGCATCGACCGCGCCTGGCGTGCGCGAGGCGTTGCAGCAGATGGCGGCGGCCGACCCGCGCATCCGCCTGGTGCTGCGTGAGCGCAATGGCCATATTTCCGAAGCCTCCAACAGCGCGCTCGGCGTCGTCACGGCCCCCTGGACCGCACTGATGGACCATGACGACCTGCTGCCGCCCGATGCCCTGTTCCATGTGGCGCAAGGCATCCAGTCCCATCCGCAGGCGAGGCTGATCTATTCGGACGAGGACAAGATCGGCGACGACGGCCAGCGCGCGGACCCCTACTTCAAACCCGACTGGAATCCGGACCTCTTCCGCTCGCAGAACATGTTCAGCCACCTGGGCGTACTGCACACGCAACTGGTGCGCGAAGTGGGCGGCTTCCGCAAGGGCCTGGAAGGTTCGCAAGACTGGGACCTGGTGCTGCGCTGCACGGAACGCGTGCAGCCTGAACAGATCCTGCACATTCCGCGCGTGCTCTACCACTGGCGCATCCACGCGCAAAGTACGGCCAGCTCGATGAAGGCCAAACCCTACGCCGTGGTGGCTGGCGAGCGCGCACTGAACGAGCACCTGGCGCGCATGGGCGTGCGTGGCTCGGCCGAACACGTGGGCATGGGCTATCGCGTGCGCTATGCGCTGCCGGATGTGCCGCCGAAGGTGTCCATCGTCATCCCCACGCGAAACGCGCGAGGGCTGGTGCGCCAGTGCGTGGAGTCCATCCAGCGTCGCACCACCTACCCGGACTGGGAAATCCTGCTGGTGGACAACGGCTCCGACGACCCTGCCGCCGTCGCCTACTTCCAGCAGCTTGCGCAGCAGCCGCGCATCCGGGTGCTGCGCGACGACGGCCCCTTCAACTATTCGGCACTGAACAACCGCGCGGTGGCCCAGGCGCAGGGCGAGGTGATTGCACTGCTCAACAACGACATCGAAGTGCTCACCCCTGGCTGGCTGGAGGAGATGGTGAGCCTGGCGCTGCAGCCGGGTGTGGGAGCGGTGGGCGCGCGCCTGTGGTACCCCAACCGCACCTTGCAGCACGGCGGCGTGCTGTTGGGCCCGGGTGGGCTGGCCGTGCACGCCAACAAGGGTCTGCCACGCGGGCTGCACGGTTATGCAGGGCGTGCGGCCCTGCTGCAGAGCTTCTCGGCCGTCACCGCTGCTTGCCTGGTGGTCCGCAAATCGTCATACACCCAGGTAGGCGGGCTCGACGAAACGCATCTGCCCGTGGCCTACAACGACGTGGACTTCTGCCTGCGTCTGCGGGCGCTGGGGCTGCGCAGTGTATGGACGCCCTATGCAGAGCTGGTGCATCACGAATCCGCCACGCGCGGCGACGACCTGGCGGCTCCGCACCGCGAGCGTTTCGAGCGCGAGCGGCAGGTCATGTTCTCGCGCTGGCAGGCCCTGATTGATCACGACCCGGCGTACAACCCCAACCTGCGGCTGGACAGTGAGGACATGGGCCTGGCCTGGCCGCCGCGGCGTGGGGCGCTGTGACGCCGATTGCAGGCACGTCGCTTCCCACCACCGTGTCGGTGGCGCTGTGCACGCACAACGGCGCGCGCTACCTGGCCGAGCAGGTGCGCAGCATCTGCGCGCAGCACGACTGCCTGCCGCTGGAGATCGTGCTGTCGGACGATGCGTCCACCGACGCCGGCGTGGCCGTGGCGCGCGACACCCTGGCGGCCTGCGGCATGGCCGGGCGCATCGCGCTCACGGTGTTCGAGAACCGCCCGCCGCTGGGCGTGGTGCGCAACTTCCAGCAGGCGGTGAGCGCCTGCCGCGGCGAGCTGATCGCGCTGTGCGACCAGGACGATGTGTGGCACGCGGGCCGGCTGGCGCGCATGGCGGCGGAGTTCGCGGCCCGGCCCGACCTGCTGCTGCTGCATTCCGATGCGCAACTGGTCGACGGCCGGTTGCAGCCGCTGGGCCAGACCCTGTTCCAGGGCCTGGAGGCGCGGCCCGACGAGATCGCCAGCATCCGGCGCGGTGACGCGCTGGCGGTGCTGATGCACCGCAACCTCGTGACCGGCGCCACCACGGTGTTCCGGCGGCGGCTGCTCGAAGTGGCGCTGCCTTTTCCGCCCGAATGGGTGCATGACGAATGGCTCGCGGCGCTGGCCGCCGCCACCGGCCGCATGGACGTCATCGACGCGCCGCTGATCGACTACCGCCAGCACGGCGCCAACCAGATCGGTGCGCGGCGCATGACCTTGGGCGAGAAGGTGCGCAAGGCCCTGGCGCCGCGCGGCGACAAGCACGCGAAGCGCGTGCATCGCATGCGTTTGCTGCAGGAGCGTCTGTCGAGCCTGGGGCCGGCGGTGCCCCCATCGGCCCATGCGCTGGTCTCGCAGAAGCTGCGGCACCTGCAGTTCCGGGCCGGTCTGCCCGGCGCACGGCCCTTGCGCTGGGCGCCCGTGCTGCGCCATGCCTTGCAGGGCGACTACGGCCGCTACGACCGGGGCTGGCAGGCGGTCGTGCAGGATCTGCTGGAGGCCGGTTGAGCGCCCAGTGTGGCGCAGCTCGCAGGCCAGCGCGGGGCGCTCAGCGCCGGGCTTCCTGCGCGAGCAGCGCCCGGTAGCGCCAGAACGCCGCCGACAGCCACACCCGCGCCAGGCTGCCCAGGTGCCAGCGCAGGTGCCGCGCGCTGCGGTGACTGGCCCGCTGGGCCTCGTGGCGCGCCTGCAGGTGCTCGGCGATGCGGATCTGCCAGCCGGCCAGCCGCAGGCGGGCGCAGATGTCGAAGTCTTCGCCGTACATGAAGAAGCGTTCGTCGAAGCCGCCGATGGCGCGGTAGGCCGCGTTGCGAAACAGCATGAACAGGCCCGGGATCCAGTCGGGCTGCGCGGGCGTGGGGTAGCCCGGCTGGCGCCGGGCGAGGATCTCCGCCGGCGTGATCAGCCGGCGGTGCGCTTCCGGGTCCTGCTTGCCGGGCTCCACGATGCGCGGCGCCAGCAGCCCGTCCTGCGCTTGCGCGTGCCTCAGCAGCGGCGTGAGCACGTCGGCGTCGAAGCGCATGTCGGGGTTGAGCACCAGGAACCAGTCGCTGGCGCCCAGTGCCGCATCCTTGGCAAAGGCGGCGTTGTGGTTGGCACCGAAGCCCCGGGCCTGCGCGTTGTCGATGCGCACGAGCGGGAAGCGCCAGGTGCGGCCAGCCAGCAGATCGGGCTCCGGGATGTTGACCGTGAGCACCACGCGCGCCACCACGCTTGCGCAATACCGCTCCAGCTTTTCCAGCAGCGGCAGGATGAGGGCCAACTGCCCGTGGCTCACGATGGAGACGGTGATCGGCGGGCGCGGGGCGGAGGGGGCAGACATGGTCTAATTTCGGCCACGAATTCTAGGTGGCCCCGCCCGCCCGTTCGGGCCTCTTCCAGGGCCGGGCGGCCTCGCCCACCGCGCTTCATGATCGCCCTCATCGTCATCAGTTTTCTCGCATCGGCCATCGCCGTGCTGTACTTCATGCGGCGCGCGCGCCGGCATGCGCGCCGCTACAGCCTGGACATGCCGCAGCGTTTCCACCGCGGCCACGTGCCGCGCCTGGGGGGGGCGGGCATCCTCGTCGGCGCCGGCACGGGCTGGCTGGCCGCGGGCATCACGGGCGCCGACCCCTTCAATGTGGACTGGCCGATCACCGGCGCGCTGCTGCTGCTGGGCTGCATCGCGCCCGCGGTGCTGGGGGGCGTGGCCGAAGACATCTCGCAGCGCGTGCCCGTGCGGGTGCGCCTGGGGCTGACCACGGCCTCGGCCGTGCTGCTGGTCTGGCTGCTGGGGTTGGGCGTGCATCGGCTGGGCTACTATCCGGTCGACCAATGGCTGCAGGCCACGCCGCTGGTGGCCGCCTTCATCGCGGTGCTGGCCCTGAGCGGCCTGCCGCATGCCTTCAACATCATCGACGGCTACAACGGCCTGGCGGGCACCGTGGCCGTGCAGGTGTGCCTGGCCATCACGCACGTGGCGCTGCAGCTGGGCGACCGCCAGCTCGCGGCCATGGTGGTGTGCCTGATGGGCGCCACCGGCGGCTTCCTGCTCTGGAACTACCCGCGCGGCAAGATCTTCGCGGGCGACGGCGGCGCGTACATCTGGGGCATGGTGATCGCGATCGCCTGCGTGCAGCTCGTGCAGCGCCATTCGCTGGTCTCGCCCTGGTTCCCCATGCTGTTGCTGATCTACCCGGTGTGGGAGACGCTGTTCTCCATCTACCGCAAGGCCGCGCGCGGCCAGTCGCCGGGCACCGCGGATGCCCTGCATTTCCACCAGCTGATCTTCCGCCGCATCGTGCGCCCGGCCGTGGAGGACAGCGAGGCGCGCCAGCTGCTGTCGCGCAACAACCGCACCTCGCCCTACCTGTGGATGTTCGCTGCGCTCTCGATCGTGCCGGCCGTGCTGTTCTGGAACCGCACGCTCATCCTGGCGCTGTTCTGCCTGCTGTTCGTCGTGACCTATGTGACAGCCTACCTGATGATCGTGCGCTTCAAGGTCCCGCGCTGGATCAGACCTTGAAAGCAACCCCCAGGCCGCTTCGCGTCTCCCCCTTCTGCTGCGCGAAGGGGGCGCAGCCGGTGGCCGGGCGGAGCCCGTTCCACGGGTGCCTTGAACCGTAGACCCCTCTCTTTCATCCTTTCAACCACGAGGCCTTGCATGACCGACCCCGTCCTGAACATCCCCCCGCGCGACAAGGCCGAGATCCTGGCCCAGGCGCTGCCCTACATCCGCAAGTTCCACGGCAAGACCATGGTCATCAAGTACGGCGGCAACGCCATGACCGACCCGGGCCTGCAGCAGGACTTCGCCGAGGACGTGGTGCTGCTCAAGCTGGTGGGCATCAACCCGGTGGTGGTGCACGGCGGCGGCCCGCAGATCGAGGCCGCGCTGGGCCGCCTGGGCAAGAAAGGCGAGTTCATCCAGGGCATGCGCGTGACCGACGCCGAGACCATGGAAGTGGTGGAGTGGGTGCTGGCCGGCGAGGTGCAGCAGGACATCGTGGGCCTGATCAACCAGGCCGGCGGCAAGGCCGTGGGCCTGACGGGCCGCGACGGCGGCCTGATCCGCGCGCGCAAGCTGCGCATGGTGGACGCCGCCGACCCGAGCAAGGAACACGACGTCGGCCAGGTGGGCGACATCGAGAGCATCGACCCGTCGGTGGTCAAGGCGCTGCAGGACGACCAGTTCATCCCCGTGGTCAGCCCGATCGGCTTCGGCGAGCACAACGAGAGCTACAACATCAATGCCGACGTGGTGGCGGCCAAGCTGGCCACGGTGCTGCAGGCCGAGAAGCTGCTGATGCTGACCAACATCCCGGGCGTGCTGGACAAGGACAAGAACCTCCTGACGGAACTCACGATGCGCCAGATCGACGACCTGGTCGCCGACGGCACCATCTCGGGCGGCATGCTGCCCAAGATCGCCGGCGCCATCGATGCGGCCAAGAGCGGCGTGAATGCCGTGCACATCATCGACGGCCGCGTGCCGCACGCCATGCTGCTGGAAGTGCTGACCGACCAGGCCTACGGCACCATGATCCGCGCGCGCTGAGAAGCCGCGTGCCGACGGGCTCGCAACGAGGCCTCGCAACGCGGCGAGCGTGGCTGGACCCTGCCGCGACCACCGCGGAATTCAGTTGGCTCGATCGTGAAATTTTTCACGAATCAAGGCTTGGCGGCGCGCTCAAAGAGGGCGGATGTGGTCAAGTTTGCACGCGGGGGCCCGCTCTCGGTGCAGAGCGTGTCAGAATCATTTTTTTACAAAATGGTTGCACCCATGCAAGTCAACGAGCCCGGTCACACGGCCAGCACGGCAGAGGCGCCGAAGGCCGCTCCCCCCGTGCGCAAGCGGCCCAAGCCGGGCGAGCGGCGCGTGCAGATCCTGCAGGCGCTGGCGGCCATGCTGGAGCAGCCCGGCGCCGAGCGCGTGACCACGGCCGCGCTGGCGGCGCGGCTGGGCGTGAGCGAGGCCGCGCTGTACCGGCACTTCGCCAGCAAGGCGCAGATGTTCGAGGGCCTGATCGACTTCATCGAGCAGAGCGTGTTCACCCTGGTCAACCAGATCACCGAGCGTGAACTGCCCGCGCGCGAGAAGTCGGCGCAGGTGGTGCGCGTGCTGATCCAGTTCGCGGAAAAGAATCCGGGCATGACGCGCGTGATGGTGGGCGATGCGCTGGTCTACGAGAACGAGCGCCTGCAGCAGCGCATGAACCTGTTCTTCGACAAGCTCGAAGCCGCTCTCAAGCAGGTGCTGCGCGACAGCGCTGCGGCCGAGGGCCATGCGGCGCCCACGGCCGATGCGCAGGCGCGCGCGGCCGCGCTGACGGCGCTGGCGATGGGGCAGTTGCAGCGCTTCGCGCGCTCGGGGTTCCGGCGCGCGCCCTCGGAGCACCTGGACGCCAGCCTGGCCCTGCTGCTCTGAGCGGCGCGATTCCCCAGACTTCCAGGGCCGCATCGCGGCCCTTCGTCTTTGGGGCGCAGCCGCCCCGCGGCCCGCGGCCCGGGGACCCGTGTTCGCTATGAGCGGGATAGCGCTTCTTGTCTCGCGCCGGCTTTGCCGCGCCACCAGAATAGGGCCTTCACTCCCCCCCGATCCATCTCTGGCCACAAGCGCCAAGGAGCCTGTCCATGACGAGCGCGAACGCCGCAGCGAAGTGCCCTTTCCACTCTGCAGCCGCCGGCAGCGGCACCACCAACCGCGACTGGTGGCCCCAGCAACTGCGGCTGGACCTGCTGCACCAGCATTCCTCCAAGTCCGACCCCATGGGAGCCGACTTCGACTACGCGCGTGAATTCAACAGCCTGGACTTGGCGGCCGTGAAGAAGGACCTCGCCGAGGTCATGACGAACTCGCAGGACTGGTGGCCGGCCGACTTCGGCCATTACGGCGGCCTGTTCGTGCGCATGGCCTGGCACGCGGCCGGCACCTACCGCATCGGTGACGGCCGCGGCGGCGCGGGCCGCGGACAGCAGCGCTTCGCCCCCCTGAACAGCTGGCCCGACAACGTGAGCCTGGACAAGGCGCGCCGCCTGATCTGGCCCGTCAAGCAGAAGTACGGGCGCAAGATCTCCTGGGCCGACCTGATCGTCCTGACCGGCAACGTCGCGCTGGAAAGCATGGGCTTCAAGACCTTCGGCTTCGCGGGCGGGCGCCGCGACGTGTGGGAGCCCGACCAGGACGTGTATTGGGGCCGCGAGACCACCTGGCTGGGAGGCGACATCCGCTACAGCCAGGGCTCGCCCGGCGCGGACAAGGCGCATGGCGTGCTGGTCAAGGACGACGACAGCGAAGTGCCGCACACGCGCGACCTGGAGAACCCGCTGGCCGCCGTGCAGATGGGCCTGATCTACGTGAACCCCGAAGGGCCGGACGGCAAGCCCGACCCGCTCGCTTCCGCGCGCGACATCCGCGACACCTTCGCGCGCATGGCCATGGACGACGAAGAGACCGTGGCGCTGATCGCCGGCGGCCACACCTTCGGCAAGACGCACGGCGCGGCTTCGGCCGAGAACGTGGGCCAGGAGCCCGAGGCCGCCGACCTGGCGCAGCAGGGCCTGGGCTGGGACAACCGCTACGGCAGCGGCAAGGGCGCCGACACCATCACCAGCGGCCTGGAAGTGACCTGGACGCGCACGCCCACGCGCTGGAGCAACGATTTCTTCTGGCACCTGTTCGGCTACGAGTGGGAGCTGACCAAAAGCCCGGCCGGCGCGCACCAGTGGGTCGCCAAGGACGCTGAGCCCACGATCCCGCACGCCTTCGACAAGACGAAGAAAATCAAGCCCGCCATGCTGACCTCGGACCTGGCGCTGCGCTTCGACCCGGTCTACGAAAAGATCTCGCGCCGCTTCATGGCCGACCCGGACGCGTTCGCCGATGCCTTTGCGCGCGCCTGGTTCAAGCTCACCCACCGTGACCTGGGCCCCAAGAGCCGCTACCTGGGCCCCGAAGTGCCGGCCGAGGACCTGATCTGGCAGGACCCGATCCCCGCCGCCGCGCAACCGGTCATCGATGCCCAGGACATCGCCGCGCTCAAGGAGCGGATCGCCGCCACGGGCCTGGGCATTGCGCAGCTGGTCTCCACGGCCTGGGCCTCGGCCTCCACCTTCCGCGGCTCCGACATGCGCGGCGGCGCCAACGGCGCGCGCATCCGCCTGGCGCCGCAGAAGGACTGGGCCGTCAACCAGCCCGAGCAACTGGCAACCGTGCTCGCGGCGTTGGAAGGCGTGCAGAAGGACTTCAACGCCACGGCCACCGGCGGCAAGCAGGTGTCGCTGGCCGACCTGATCGTGCTGGCTGGCGGCGTGGGCGTGGAGCAGGCCGCGAAGAAAGCCGGCCATGCAGTCACCGTGCCTTTTGCGCCGGGGCGTACCGATGCCCTGCAGGCGCAGACGGATGTCGACTCCTTCGCCGTGCTCGAGCCCGTGGCCGACGGCTTCCGCAATTGGAGAAAGGAGCCGCAGAAGGCACGCGATGCCGTGCCGGCCGAAGTGCTGCTGGTCGACCGCGCGCAGCTGCTCACGCTCACGGCGCCCGAGATGACGGTGCTGGTCGGTGGCTTGCGCGTGCTGGGCGCCAATGCGGGCCAGAGTGTCCATGGCGTGTTCACCGACCGCCCCGGGACGCTGAGCAACGACTTCTTCGTGAACCTGCTGGACATGGGCACGGCCTGGACGGCGACCTCCGAGGCCAAGGACCTGTACGAAGGCCGGGACCGCCGCAGCGGCGCCTTGCGCTGGACCGGCACGCGCGCCGACCTGGTCTTCGGCTCCAACGCGCAACTGCGCGCGCTGGCCGAGGTCTATGGCAGTTCGGACGCCGAGCGGAAGTTCGTCGACGACTTCGTCGCCGCCTGGACCAAGGTCATGAACCTGGACCGCTTCGACCTGGCGCGCTGATGCGCCGCAGGCCTGGCGCATGAACGCAGAGAACACCTGCCTCGGCGGGTGTTTCTTCTCGGGTGCGTGAAACGCGGGGATGCCGAAGGCGACGCAGCTCAGGCCGCGGCTTCGACCGAAGCCCCGACCTTGGCCCCCGCCGCCACGATCTCGGCCCAGGTCGCGTCGTCGAGCACGATGCCTTCGCGCGCCCGCACCGCCCGCGCGGCGCGTTCAGGCTCGCCCGCGATCTGCACCCGCGCATGGCCTTCCCCCGGCGGACCGGCATGCAGCCAGTCCACGAAGGCGCGGGCCTCGGCTTCGAAGGCGGCCTGGGTGCCCAGCCGTGCCGGATCGATCAGCACCGTGAGCATGCCGTTGTAGACGCTGCGCTTCTGGTCCGCCTCGCGGTGCCAGGTGCCGCCGCCGCTGAGTGCGCCCCCCAACAGTTCGCAGGCCACCGCCATGCCATAGCCCTTGTGCTCGCCGAAGGTCATGAGCGCGCCGAACAGGCCGTTGGACTGCGGCACGACCACCACGCCCGGGTCGTTGGTGGGCGCGCCTTGCTCATCGATCAGGTAGCCGTCCGGCACGCGCTCGCCCTTGTTGTGGGCCACGCGCATCTTGCCCTGGGCCACGCGGCTGGTCGCGAAGTCCAGCACGAAGGGCTCCTGTCCTTGCAAGGGGATGCCGATGCAGCAGGGGTTGGTGCCGAAGCGCCCGTCGCCGCCGCCGAAGGGCGCGACCACGGGCCGCGACAGCACGTTGACGAAGTGCAGCGAGACCAGGCCGGCTTCGATCGCCATCTCGGCGAAATGGCCGATGCGGCCCAGGTGGTGGCTGTTGCCCACCGTCATGATGCAGCTGCCGTGTTCCCTGGCGCGCGCGATGCCCATCTGCATGGCCTGCTCGCCCACGACCTGGCCGTAGCCGCGCTGGCCGTCCAGCGCGAGCAGGGTGCCGATGTCGACGGTGGCCTTGGCAGAGGTGTTGGGCTGGAGGCCGCCTTCGAGCACGGCGTCCACGTAGCGCGGCACCATGCCCACGCCATGCGAATCGTGGCCCGAGAGGTTGGCCAGGACCAGGTTGGCCGCGACCTTCTGCGCCTCGGCGGCACTGCTGCCGGCCGCCTGGATGACGTGCGCGACCTGGGCGGTCAACTGTTCGGAAGAAATGGTTTTGCTCATGGGCCGCGACCTTACATGACTGCGCCAACTTGCCACGGCACGAACTCGTTCTGCCCATAGCCGTGCTTCTCGCTCTTGGTCTGCTGGCCCGAGGCCGTGGCCAGCACGAGTTCGAAGATGCGCTGGCCCATCTCCTGGATGCTGGCCTGGCCGTCGACGATCTCGCCGCAGTTGATGTCAATGTCCTCCTCCTGGCGCTGCCACAGCACGCTGTTGGTCGCGAGCTTGAGCGAAGGCGAGGGCGCGCAACCGTAGGCCGAGCCCCGGCCTGTCGTGAAGCAGATCATGTTGGCGCCGCCCGCCACCTGGCCCGTCGCGCTGACCGGGTCGTAGCCCGGCGTGTCCATGTAGACGAAGCCGTGCGCGGTGACGGGCTCGGCATACTCGTAGACGGCCTCCAGGTTGCTCGTGCCGCCCTTGGCCACGGCGCCCAGCGATTTCTCGAGGATGGTGGTCAGCCCGCCCGCCTTGTTGCCGGGCGAAGGGTTGTTGTTCATCTCGCCTTCATTGAGGGCGGTGTAGCGCTCCCACCAGTGGATGCGCTCGACCAGCTTCTCGCCGACCTCGCGGCGCACGGCGCGCCGCGTGAGCAGGTGCTCGGCGCCATAGACCTCGGGCGTTTCCGATAGGATGGCCGTGCCGCCATGCGCGACCAGGATGTCCACGGCCGCGCCGAGCGCCGGGTTGGCGCTGATGCCCGAGTACCCGTCCGAGCCGCCGCACTGCAGGCCGATCGTGATGTGGGCCGCGCTGCAGGGCTCGCGCTTCACCGCGTTGGCGCGCGGCAGCATCTCGTTGATGAGGGCGATGCCCTTCTCCACGGTCTTGCGCGTTCCACCTGTGTCCTGGATGTTGAAGGTGCGGAAGTTCTCGCCCTCGGCCAGGTGGCCAGTCGCGAGCCAGGCGTTGATCTGGTTGGCCTCGCAGCCCAGGCCCACGACCAGCACGCCCGCGAAGTTGGCATGCGTGGCATAGCCCGTCAGCGTGCGGTTCAGGATCTGCATGCCCAGGCCCTGCGCGTCCATGCCGCAGCCCGTGCCGTGCGTGAGCGCGACCACGCCGTCCACGTTCGGAAAGGCGGCCAGCGCCTGCGGGTTGGTCTGGCGCGAGAAGTGGTCGGCGATGGCGCGTGCGGCGGTGGCCGAGCAGTTCACGCTGGTCAGCACGCCGATGTAGTTGCGCGTGGCCACGCGGCCGTCGGCGCGCTTGATGCCCATGAAGGTCGCTTCGCGTCTCGCCGGCGCCGGCTTCACGTCGGCGCCAAAGGCGTAGTCGCGCGCGAAGTCGCCCTTGTCCGGGCCCATGTCGAGGTTGTGCGTGTGCACGTGCTCGCCTTGGGCGATGGGCTTGCTCGCGAAGCCGATGATCTGGTTGTAGCGGCGCACCGGCGCGCCTTGGGCGATGGCGTGCGCGGCGACCTTGTGGCCGGCCGGGATCAGGCCGCGCACCGCGAAGTCTTCGACGGTGGCGCCGCCGACCAGCTGGCTGCGTGCGATCACCACGTCGTCGGACGGATGCAGGCGGATGAAGGGGGTCATCGTGGGGCCTCTTTCGGGCGGGATCAGAAGAACATCTTGGGCAGCCACAGCACCAGTTGCGGCACGTAGGTGATCAAGGCGAGGCTCAGCAGCAGCGGCACCAGCCAGGGCAGGATGGCCATGGTGGTGCGCTCGAACGAGAGCCCGGCCACGCGCGCCAGCACGAACAGCACCAGGCCCATGGGCGGATGCAGCAGGCCGATCATGAGGTTCAGCACCATCACCAGCCCGAAGTGCACGGGGTCGATGCCCAGCTGCAGCGCGATCGGCAGCAGGATGGGCACGAGGATGGTGATGGCCGCCGTGGGTTCCAGGAAGCAGCCGACGAACAGCATCAGCAGGTTGGCCAGCAGCAGGAACACCCAGGCTTCCTTGGTGAAGCTCAGCACCCAGTTGGCGATGTCGGTGGTCACGCCCGTGGCCGTCAGCATCCAGCCGAAGATGGACGCAGCCGCCACGATGAACAGCACGGTGGAGGTGGTCTCGATGGTCTCCAGGCAGACCTTGAGGAACATCTTCCACTTGAGCGTGCGGTACCAGACGAAGCCCAGGATCATGGCCCAGACGCAGGCCGCGATGGCGCCCTCGGTGGGCGTGAACAGGCCCGTGCTCATGCCGCCGATCAGCAGCACGGGCGTCATGATGGGCAGCAGGGCCTCGAACTTGAACAGCTTGTCCAGGATGAACAGCGAGGCCAGGCCCGCGAACACCGTGGGCTGGGCCGGCAGGTCCAGCTTGTCGACCAGCAGCCACAGGCCCAGCGGCCAGCCGACCACGACGGTCAGTTCCGACAGCGCCTTGACGAGCCGCGGGCCGCTGAACTTCATGTCGCGGCCCCAGCCGTTCTTGTGCGCGTAGTAGGCCACCGTGAGCATCATGAGGATGGTCATGAGCAGGCCCGGCATCAGGCCCGCGAGGAACAGCGCGCCGATGGAGACATTGCCCATCATCCCGTAGATGACGAAGGGCAGGCTGGGCGGGATGATGGGCCCCAGCGTGGCCGAGGCCGCCGTCACGCCGACCGCGAACTCCGTGCTGTAGCCATGCTCCTTCATGGCCTTGATCTCGATGGTGCCCAGGCCGGCCGCGTCGGCGATCGCCGTGCCGCTCATGCCCGCGAACACCACCGAGCCGACGATGTTCACGTGGCCCAGGCCGCCCTTGAGCCAGCCCACCAGCGCCAGCGCGAAGTTGTAGATGCGCGTGGTGATGCCGGCGTTGTTCATGAGGTTGCCGGCCAGGATGAAAAAGGGCACGGCCAGCAGCGGGAAGCTGTCGATGCCGCTGACCATGCGGTGCACCACCACGAAGGGCGGCAGGTTGCCCGAGATGAGGATGTAGACCAGCGAGGCGCCGGCCATGGCGATGGCCACCGGAATGCCGCCGGCCATGAAGAACAGGAACAGGATCTTGAGCATGGCTTCTTGTGCTTCTTATCGGTCGTCGAGGGTCGACTCGGGGCGCTCGAGCACGCTGTAGCCGCGTGCCCAGTGGATGCGCGCGACCTGCAGCGAGCGCCAGGCCATGGCCGCGAAGCCCAGGCAGCACACCGCGTAGACGATGTTCATGGGCGCGTCGATGATGGTCATGCGCGTGTTGCCGCCGATCCTGAACATCATCTGCACCGTCATGACGGCCGCGGCGACGAAGAACGCGATGCGCACCACGTCCACCCCGCGCGACACCCAGCGGCCCACGGCAGGCGGCATGTGGCGGTAGAAGAAGTCGACCTGGATGTGGTTGTTCTTGCGCACGCCGATGGCCGCGCCGATGAAGACCACGCCGATCAGCATGTACCGCGCCACCTCCTCGGTCCAGGCGGCCGAATCGTTGAGCACATAGCGCGTGACGAACTGGTAGAGCACGGTGGCGCCCAGCAGCCAGAACAGCGCCAGCGCCACCCAGCCTTCGGCGATCGTGCCGGACAGGTCCACCTCCTCGTCCTCGGCATGGAAGTGGCCTTCATCGTCGATGATTTTTTGTTCAGTCATGTTGCTCGCCCCCAGTCTGTGCGCCCTGCGTGCGCTTCGCCAACCCCCTGCCCGGGGGCCACGCCAGCGGGCCGGCGAAGCCGGTTCCGCGGTGTGTCAGGCTTCTGGTCTTTGATCGTTGGTGATGACGCTGGCGCCGTACGCTTCGCCGGACCTCACTTGATGGCCAGGATGCGGTCGTAGTCCTGCTGGCGGTAGCCGTGGTCGGTGGGCTTGGTGTTCTTGAGCACGGCGGCGCGGAAGGCGTCCTTGTCCACCGTGATCACGTTGTTGCCCTTCTTCTTGAACTCCTCCACCAGGCGGGCTTCGGAGGCGATGATCTCGCGGCCGGTCTTCTCGGCGGCTTCCATCATCACGTCGCCGAAGATCTTCTTCTCCTCGGCGCTGAGCTTGTTCCACAGGCTGCCGGAGACCACGGTCAGCAGCGAGTCGACGATGTGGCCGGTCAGCGAGATGTTCTTCTGCACCTCGTAGAACTTCTTGGCCTCGATGGTGGGCAGCGGGTTCTCCTGCGCGTCCACGGTGTTGTTCTGCAGGGCCAGGTAGACCTCGGCGAAGGCGATCGGCGTGGCGTTGGCGCCCAGCGCGCGCGGAAAGGCCAGGTAGGCCGGCGCGTCGGGTACGCGGATCTTCAAGCCCTTCATGTCCTCGGGCTTGCTGACGGGCTTGGCCGCGCTGCTGGTCACGTGGCGCGCGCCGTAGTAGGAAAGGGCCGTGATGTGGTTGCCGGTCTTGTCGTCGTAGCCCTTGGCCAGCTCCTTGAACACGTCGCTCTTGGCGTACTTGAGCTGGTGCTCGGCATCGCGGAAGATGAACGGGAAGTAGCTGATCGACAGCGGCGTGTAGCTGCGGCCCGCGAAGCTCGCGCCGGTCAGCACGATGTCCACGGTGCCAAGGGTCAGGCCCTGGTTGATGTCGGCCTCCTTGCCCAGCGTGGAGGCCGGGAAGACGGTGATCTCATACTTGCCGTTGGTGCGCTTCTTGATCTCCTCGCCGGCCCAGACCGAGTACTTGTGGAAGGGCTCGGAGGTCTCGTAGACATGGGCCCACTTGAGCTTGGTCTGGGCCTGGGCCGCGCCGAACAGGCTGGCGGCGCCCAGGGCGACCGCGCAGGCGGCAAGGGCGCGCCGGGTGAATCGTTGGCTGAAGGTCGTCATGGCTCGTGGTCTCCGTCGTTGGGGTTGCTGACTTGCAAGGTGCTGGCGTTCAGGTCTGCTGCGCGCGCCGCCAGCTCGCGCTGAATCGTTGGTGGGAACGGTCCATGTGCGTGTGCATCGCCGCGCGCGCGGCGTCGGCGTCGCGCGCAGCGATGGCATCGCGAATCGCTTCGTGTTCCGCGATGGCCTTGCGCCAGGAGGCCACGGTCTCGAAGTAGCCGCCCAGGCGGGTGAAGATGGGGCGCCGGCGCGAATCCCAGAAGCCCTGCACCGTTTCGAGCAGCACCGCGTTGTCGCAGCACTGCGCGATGGCCAGGTGGAAGGCGCGGTCGCCCTCCAGCGGCATGACCTGCCGCGCTGCCATGTCGCGCATCTCTTCGATGGCGCGGCTCATCGCGTCCAGCTGCGCGCGCTTGCGCTGCAGCGCCGCGATGGCGGCGGTTTCGCCCTCGACCACGCGGCGCGCGCGGATCAGCTCCAGCGGCCCCCATTCCGGTTCGGTGACCGGCGGCGTTGCAGAGGGCGCGCGTTCCAGCACGTAGACGCCCGAGCCCGTGCGCACCTCCACATAGCCTTCCACCTCCAGGGCGATCAGCGCTTCGCGCACCGAAGGCCGGCTCACGCCCAGCTGGCGTGCCAGGTCGCGCTCCGCGGGCAGGCGCGCACCGGGCGCGAACTCGCCCGCGGCGATCAGGCCGCGCAGCTGTTCGGCGATCTGCCGGTACAGGCGTTGGGGTTCGACGGTCTGCAAGGGCACGAAGTCTTTCCGGTGCGGGCTTCTACGGAGTGGACAAGTGGTCAGGCCAATTCCAGAATACGTTGCGTGAAACCGGTTCCGAATCCGGCCTAACCCGAATCGGCGCGGCGAACCGGGCCAAGACAAGGAGACAAGGCGAATGCGACTGCAGGGAAAGACCGTGCTGGTCACGGCGGCAGGCCAGGGCATCGGCCGCGCCAGCGTGCTGGCCATGGCGGCCGAAGGGGCGCAGGTGTGGGCGACCGACGTGAACGAAGCCTTGCTGGCGGCCTATGCCGGCGTGGCCCACGTGCACACGCGCCGGCTCGACGTGCTCGACAAGGCCGCCATCACGCAGGCGATCGGCGAACTGCCGGCGCTGGACGTGCTCTTCAACTGCGCCGGCGTGGTGCACAACGGCACGGCCCTGCAGGCCAGCGACGACGACCTGGACTTCGCATTCCGCCTCAACGTGCGGGCGCAGATGTGGACCATCCAGGCCGCCCTGCCGCGCATGCTGGCGCAGGGCAGGGGCAGCATCATCAACATGGCCAGCGTGTGCTCCAGCATGAAGGGCCTGCCGAACCGCTTCGTCTATGGCACCACCAAGGCGGCCGTGCTGGGCCTGACCAAGAGCGTGGCGGCCGACTACGTGGGCCAGGGCATCCGCTGCAATGCCGTGTGCCCGGGCACGGTGGACACGCCCTCGCTGGGCGAGCGCATCAACGCCAATGCCGACCCGGCGGCCGCGCGCCAGGCCTTCATCGCGCGCCAGCCCATGGGCCGGCTGGCGCAGGCCGAGGAGATCGCGCCCGTGGTGGTCTTCCTGGCCAGCGACGAGTCGGTGTTCGCCACGGGCCAGGCCTTCACGGTCGACGGGGGCATCACGATATGAACGGGCTCGACCTGCAGGGCCGCCACGCGGTGGTCACCGGCGGCGCGACGGGGCTGGGCCTGGGCATCGCGCAGCGCATCCTGCGCTCGGGCGGCAGCGTGACGCTGTGGGACCGCGACGCGCAGGCGCTGGCGAAGGCGCAGGCCGAACTGGGCGCTGCCGCAGACACGCTGACGGTGGACGTGGCCGAGCACGCGAGCGTGGCCGAGGCCGCACGCCGGACGGCCGCCGCCCATGCGGCGGTGGACATCCTCGTGAACTGCGCGGGCATCACCGGCCCCAACGCCAAGCTGTGGGACTACCCGCCCGAGCAGTGGATGCAGGTGCAGCAGGTCAACCTCAACGGCTTGTTCTTCTGCTGCCGCGAGATCGTGCCGCTCATGCGCGCAAAGAACTACGGCCGCATCGTCAACATCGCTTCGGTGGCGGGCAAGGACGGTAACCCCAATGCCAGCGCCTACAGCGCCAGCAAGGCGGCCGTCATCGGCCTGACCAAGTCGCTGGGCAAGGAACTGGCCGAGACGGGTATTCGCGTGAACTGCGTGACGCCCGCGGCCGTGAAGACGGCCATCTTCGAACAGATGACGCGCGAGCACATCGGCTTCATGCTGTCCAAGATCCCGATGGGCCGCTTCGGTACAGTCGACGAGGTGGCCGCGATGGTCGGTTGGCTCTGTTCCGAAGAATGTTCATTCTCGACCGGCGCGGTGTTCGACCTCTCGGGCGGCCGTTCTACCTACTGAATCTCCAAAAGGAAAACAAGACATGAAACTCGTCCGCTATGGCAACCCCGGCAAGGAGAAGCCCGGCCTGATCGACGCCAACGGCCAGCTGCGCGATCTCTCGTCCGTGGTGCCTGACATCGGCGCGGCCCAGCTCGGCGACGCGGTTTTGGCCAGGATCCGCAAGGTCAAGACCGACAAGCTGCCGCTGGTGCGCGGCAAGCCGCGCTTCGGCAGCCCGGTGGCCAACGTGGGCAAGTTCATCGCCATCGGCCTGAACTATGCCGACCACGCGGCCGAATCCAACATGCCGATCCCGGCCGAGCCCGTGGTCTTCACCAAGGCCAACAGCTGCATCCAGGGCCCGAACGATCCCATCATGCTGCCCAAGGGCTCGGTCAAGACCGACTGGGAGGTGGAGCTGGGCGTGGTCATCGGCACGCGCGCGCACTATGTCTCGCAGAAGGACGCGTTGAACTACGTGGCCGGGTACTGCGTGGTCAACGACGTCAGCGAACGCGCCTGGCAGCTCGAGCACGGGCTGACCTGGGACAAGGGCAAGGGCTTCGACACCTTCGGCCCGATCGGCCCCTGGCTGGTCACGCGCGACGAGATCGCCAATGTGCAAAAGCTCGGCATGTGGCTGGACGTGAACGGCCAGCGCATGCAGACCGGCAACACCAAAACCATGATCTTCAACGTGGCCAAGCTGGTCAGCTACGTGAGCCAGCTCAACACGCTGATGCCGGGCGACGTGATCACCACGGGCACGCCGCCCGGCGTGGGCATGGGCATGAAGCCGCCCGTGTTCCTCAAGAAGGGCGACGTGATCACGCTGGGCATCGAAGGCCTGGGCGAGCAGCGCCAGGAAGTGGTGCCGTTCAAGCCCTGAAGCCGCGCTGACGCGCGCCACGCGGCGGCTTCACCGCGCAGGCCCCGACCGCCTCCGACTAGAGGCGGATCGGGGCCTTCTTGCTGGGCCGGCGTTCCTGCGAAAGCGCGTCATTCCCGCCGCGTACGGCAGATGGCGTATGTATGAAGAAATGGATAAACTTCATACTGGCGGCGCCATCTCCGCACGGCCTGCGAGCCGGGCAGAGGTCGGCATGACCGACGCCGCATGGAACGCTTCACCATCTCCCTCGACGACGAACTGGCCCACGAGTTCGACCACCTCATCGCCACGCGCGGCTACGGCAACCGCTCGGAAGCCGTGCGCGACATCCTTCGCGGGCAGCTGGCGCGGCTGCGGGAGGACGACGATGGCGAGGCGGCCTGCGTGGCCAGCCTGTCCTATGTGTATGCGCATCACGAGCGCGAACTTTCCGAGCGCCTGGCGCGCCACCAGCATGCGCAGCACGAACTCACCATCGCGGCGGTGCATGCGCACCTCGACCCCCACCGGTGCCTGGAAACGGTGTTGCTCAAGGGGCCGGCCCGCCAGGTGCGGCAGTTCGCCGACGCCCTGATGGCCGAACGGGGCGTGCACCATGGGCAGCTCAACCTGGTTCCGACGGCCCTGCCTGCGGATGAGCGCGCGCGGCGCCTGGCGCGCGAGTCCCGCGCTTTGCAGCCGCCGCACGCGCCTCGCCCGCGCCGCGGCTGAGGCCGCGGCACGCGCCCCGGCCCGCCAAGGCGGGTGCCACTTCACTCATTTGCGAAGTGATCGATGACCCAGACCCCGTGGCGGCGTCCCCGTCTGGCGGCCCTGCCCGCCCTCCTGGCCATGGCCGCCGCAGTCGCGCCGACGCTGCTGCGGGCCCAGCATGCGGCGCAGCCCGAGGCGGCGGCGCCAACCCTGCCGCCAGTCGAAGTCAAAGGCGAGGCGCTGGGCCAGGGGGCCGCTGCCTTCCCGGCCACCACCTTCGAAGCCGACGACCTGCGCCAACTGCACCCGAGCCGCCCGCAGGAGCTGTTCCGCCACGTGCCGGGCATGAACGTGCAGGACTACCAGCTCTCCGGCGTGGCAGATGCGTTCGTGCTGCGCGGCTTCGGCGGCGGGGGTCATGGCGGCGACCTGGGCGTGGTGCTCGACGGCATTCCGCTGAACGAAGCCATGTCGCATGCCGACGGCTACGTGGACTTCAACGTCATCGTGCCGCTGGAGATCGAGCGCCTGCGGGTGTTCCGCGGGCCGGTCTCGGCCCTGTACGGCAACTTCAACCGCGCCGGCCTGGTGGCGGTGGAAACGCGCAAGCGGGGCAGTGACAAGGACCTGGATGTGAGCGTCGGATCGCACGGCGCGCTGGACGTGCAGGCGGCGTTGGGCTTCCAGCTCCGCGAGGGCGAGTCCCTTCACCTGGCTGCGCAGCACGTGCGCACCGACGGCTTCCGTGCCCATTCGCAAGCCGAGCGCAGCACGCTGGCCGGCCGCTGGGCCAAGGTCGTGACCGCCGACCTGGAGGTGGCGCTGTCGGCACGGCTGCACACGGCCCATGGCGATTCGCCCGGCTACCTCACGGAGAACCAGTTCGCCGTCGATCCCTATGGCCAGGATCCGCGCGCCATGAACGACGGGGCCCGCAAGCACTTCGGTACCGTGCGCGCCGATGTGAACCACAGCCTGGCCCCCGGTCTGCGGCTGCTCAGCTTCGTCTATCACACGCGGCAGGATTTCACGCGCTACTTCTCGCGGCCCGTCGGCGGCACGGCCTGGCGCCAGCGCGAAGAGACCTACGACCGCCAGGTGTTCGGCGCCGGCACCAGCCTCAACGGCCGCACCGCCGCGGCCTGGGGGCCGCTGAACTGGGTGGCCGGCATCGAGACCTTCCGGGAGAGCACCGGCTACCAGTATTTCGACGGCCTGTTTCGGCGCGTGCGGCTGAACCCGGCCATCAGCGACCGCACGTCCGACCTGAACAGCCTGTCGGCTTTCGCAGAGGTGGAGGCGCCGATCCATCGGCTCTTCAAACCTTCGCTGGGTCTGCGCTGGGACCGCTTTTCAGGCGGCTGTGAGCGCAACGGGCCGGAGACGGCCACGGATCCCTGCGGGTCGCTGGCGCGCGTCAGCCACACCAGCCCCAAGCTGGGCGTGCGTTCCGAGGTGCTGCCGCAGTTGGAGTTGCGCGCCAGCTGGGCGGAAGGCTTCGCGCCAACACCTTCGCCAAGTACGCGCTGGGCGCCTCGCAGCTCGACCCCAACGTGTTCCGGCAGACCGAGGTGGGGGCGCTGTGGAGGCCGCGCCCGGGCGTGGCCGTGGACCTGGCGGCCTATCGCCTCACGTCCTCCGACGAGATCCGCACGGTCGCACCGGGCGTGTACGAGAACGACGGCGCCACGCGCCGCACCGGCGTCGAGGCCAGTGCGCTGTGGGCCGTGCGCAAGGACCTGGCGCTGTCGCTGACCTACGGCAGCGCGAATTCCCGCGTGACCGAGAACGGCAACGCGGCGCTGATCGGCAAGCGCGTGGCAGGCGTGCCACGCTCCATGACCACCGCCACGGCCGCCTGGACGCCGGTGCCGAACTGGACCGCTTCGCTGACCTGGCGCCGCGTGGGCCGCTACGCCGTGAATGCCGACAACAGCCTGCATGACGGCGGCTATGCCACCGTGGACCTGGGCCTGCGCTACCGCGCCAGCGGCGCCCGGCCGGACGAACTGCATGCCACGCTCGCCAATGCGGCTGACAAGGCCTATGCCACCTCGGTCTCCGTCATCGGGGGCATGCCGCTCTTCGCACCGGGCGCGCCGCGCACGCTGAAGCTGGGCGCCCGTTTCTCTTTCTGAAAGGAATCCCATGGGGGTCTGCGTCATCCGTGCCGCGCTGTGCGGGCTGGGCCTGGGCCTGATGCTGGGCGCGGCCCAGGCCCACAACGTCTGGCTGATGCCCGAGGCGGACGGCAGCTACCTCGTGCAGTTCGGCGGCCACCAGGGCCGGCTCGAGGCCTACCCGGCCGAGAAGCTGACATCGGTCGCCGCCTACGACACGCGCGCCCATCCGATCGCCGTGCAATCGCGCACGACGGCCCAGGGCGTGAAAGTGCGGCCCGAAGGCAAGGCCGCGCTGCTGGTCGCGGCCTTCGACAACGGCTACTTCAGCGGCACCGACGCCGGCCCGCTGGTGAACCGGCCCATGAACGAAAACCCCGGCGCCACGCGCGGCGTGCGCGCGCTCAAGTTCCACAAGTCGGTCATCGAATGGGGCTACGTGGCGCGCATGGTCGTGGGGCAGCCCTTCGAGATCGTGGCCGCCCGTGCGGACCACCCGCACGCGGGTGCGCCGATGCGCGTGCGCGTGCTCAAGGACGGCCGGCCCGTCGCCGGCGTGCGTCTGTCCATCGGCGAGCACGGCATACCCGTCCACACCGGCAAGGACGGGACCGCGACCGTGACCCCGGCGCAGGGGCGCAACGAGCTGATGGCGATCCTGCGCCTGCCGGTCACCGGCGATCCGCGGACCACGAGCCTCAGCTACGAATACCTCTACGCCTTCGAGGCGCACGCCCATTGAGCGGCGGCGCCGGGGGCACGGCGGTCATCGCGCCTCGTACCAGCGGCGTGAGCGGTTGACGACGGCCACCCCTGGGGTTTCGACAGTGACCTCGGGCATGGCCAGGAGACGCTGGTGGAAATCACGAATTTCCTGGCTGGCGTGGGCTGACAGGAACGAGGCCGCCAAGGCGGCCGGTCAAAGAGAAGCAGCCTTTGGGCGGCTTTTCTCTTGCGTCTCGCGTTTAACTGTCCAATCCAGGGAGTGGCGTGATGCGTTCAGTTATCCACAGACCCACTGGAAAGCAGAATCGCGCCAAAACCGGCGTCGAAAAGCGCCAAAGGCGGCGTGAAAACGTGCCAAAGCGCGCGGCGCACCATTCGCGCCATTCGCATAACCTGCTCACGCACTAGGTCTTTGCATGGCAGGGTCTGTGGGTCTCCTGCAAAATAGAACGACCGTTCGTTTTATTCAAAACCTTCGACCATGGCATCGTCCCTTTCCGCCAAGACCGGCCGCGCCGCGCCCAAGGGGCAGCAGACCAAGGCCGTGATCGTGGACGCCGCGCTCGCGCTGGCCGCGCAGATCGGGCTCGAAGGCCTGTCCATCGGCGCCGTGGCCGAGCTCACGCAGATGAGCAAGTCGGGCGTGTTCGCGCACTTCGGCTCGCGCGAGGAACTGCAGATCTCGGTGGTGCGCGAATACCACCACCGCTTCGAGCAGGAAGTCTTCTTTCCGGCGCTGAAGGCGCCGCGCGGCCTGCCGCGCCTGCGCGCGATGTTCGCCAACTGGATGAGGCGCACCTCGACCGAGATCGACTCGGGCTGCATCTACATCAGCGGGGCGTCCGAATTCGACGACCGGCCCGGCCCGGTGCGCGACGCGCTGGTGGAGTCGGTCAGCATCTGGCAGGCGGCCGTGCTGCGCGCCATCGAGCAGTCGCAGTCCGAAGGGCATCTGGAGGCGCAGTCCGATGCGCGCCAGCTGGCTTTCGAGATCCACGGCCTGATCCTCGCCCTGCATTACGAAGCCCGCTTCCTGCGCGTGCCCGGCTCGATCGCGCGCGCCAACACGGGCTTCGCCAACATCCTCGCGCGCGTGGCCACCGATGCCGCGCCGCCCGCTTCGACCGCTGACGGCGGCAGAACGGCCGCGCGCCGGCTCAAGCCGGTGCGCTGATCCGCCGTTGCGTCTTCCTTTCCTTCGTTTTTCCAGCAACCTCTCTCCAGGAGACTCCCGGATGCCCAGCTATACCCCCCCGCTTCGCGACATGCAATTCGTGCTGCACGAAGTCCTCCAGGTCACCGAGGAGTTCAAGGCGCTGCCCGCGCATGCCGAGACCGATGCCGACACGATCAATGCCGTGCTCGAGGAGGCCGGCAAGTTCGCGTCCGAAGTCACCTTCCCGCTGAACATCAGCGGCGACACCGAGGGCTGCGTACTCGACAAGGAAACGCACGCCGTCACCACGCCCAAGGGCTTCAAGGAGGCCTACGCGAAATACGTCGAAGGCGGCTGGGCGGCGCTTTCGTGCGATCCGCAGTACGGCGGCCAGGGCCTGCCCTTCGTGGTGAACCAGTGTGTCTACGAGATGCTCAACAGCGCCAACCAGGCCTGGACCATGTACCCGGGCCTGTCGCACGGCGCGTACGAGGCGCTGGTGGCACACGGCACCGAGGAACAGAAGAAGACCTATCTGCCCAAGCTGACCAGCGGTGAATGGACCGGCACCATGTGCCTGACCGAGCCGCATTGCGGCACCGACCTGGGCCTGCTGCGCACCAAGGCCGAACCGCAGGCCGACGGCACGTACAAGCTCACGGGCAGCAAGATCTTCATCTCGGCCGGCGAGCACGACTTCACCGACAACATCATCCACCTGGTGCTGGCCCGCCTGCCCGACGCGCCCAAGGGCAGCAAGGGCATCAGCCTGTTCGTGGTGCCCAAGTTCCTCGTGAACGCCGATGGCTCGCTGGGCGCGCGCAACCCCATCTTCTGCACCGGCCTGGAGCACAAGATGGGCATCCATGGCAACGCCACAGCGCAGATCAGCCTGGACGGCGCGGTGGGCACGCTGGTGGGCGAGCCGAACAAGGGCCTGGCCGCCATGTTCGTGATGATGAATGCCGCCCGCCTGGGCGTGGGCAACCAGTCGCTGGGCCTGACCGAAGTGGCCTTCCAGAACGCACTGGCCTATGCCAAGGACCGCATCCAGATGCGCTCGCTTTCGGGCGTGAAGGCCAAGGACAAGGAGGCCGACCCGATCATCGTGCACCCCGACGTGCGCAAGATGCTGCTGACGGCCAAGGCCTATGCCGAAGGCGGCCGCGCGCTGCAGATCTTCTGCACCTTGCTGCTGGACAAGGCACACAACCACCCCGACGAGAAGGTGCGCAAGGACAGCGATGAACTGGTCGCGCTGCTCACGCCCATCGTCAAGGCCTTCATCACCGACAACGGCCACATCAGCACCAACGCGTGCATGCAGGTCTTCGGCGGCCACGGCTTCATCAAGGAATGGGGCATGGAGCAGTTCGTGCGGGACAACCGCATCAACATGATCTACGAAGGCACCAACACCATCCAGTCGCTGGACCTGCTGGGCCGCAAGGTGCTGGGCAACAACGGCGCGTCGCTCAAGAAGTTCGGCAAGCTGGTGGCGAAGCTGGTCGAAGAAGAAGGCGTGAACGAGAGGATGGCCGAGTTCATCAACCCGATCGCGGGCCTGGGCGACCAGCTCACCAAGTTCACCACCGAGATCGGTTTCAAGGGCTTCCAGAACCCGGACGAGGTGGGTGCGGCCGCCGTGGACTACCTGCGTGTGGCGGGCCATTTCGTGTTCGGCTACCTGTTCGCGCGCATGGCGCAGGTGGCGCTGCGCGAGATCGCGGCCGGCAACACCGATCCGTTCTACACGGCCAAGCTGCAGACCGCGCGCTTCTACTTCGCCAAGCTGTTCCCGGAGACGGCGACGCTGATGCGCACCGCGCGTGCCGGCAGCAAGGTGCTGATGGACACGGACGCGGCGCTGGCCTGATCCGCTGCGGCGCTTCGCTGCGCCCGGACCTTTCTTCTTCGGAGACGTCATGACAACTCGAATCGCTGTGCTGGCCCTCCTTGCCGTCGCCGCACCGGCGTGGGCGCAGATGAGCCCGGTGGGCCTGTGGCGCAATGTCGATGACAAGACCGGCGAGGCGAAGGCGGAGATCCGCATCGACGACGTCGGCAGCGGGCGGCAGGCGCTGTCCGGCCGCATCGCCAAGACGCTGAAGAAGGATGCCAAGCCCGACGCCACCTGCGACGAGTGCCCGGACGACCGCAAGGGCCAGCCCGTCACCGGCCTGGAAATCATCCGCGGCGGCACGAAGGCCGAGGGCAAGGACGTCTGGGAAGGCGGCCGCATCCTCGATCCGGAGAACGGCAAGGAGTACCGCGCCAGCTTCACGCCCATCGAGGGCGGCAAGAAGCTGGAAGTGCGCGGCTACCTCGGCCCTTTCTGGCGCACGCAGACCTGGATCCGCATCCAGTAACCCATTCAACGGAATTTTTTTCCATGTCCCAGTTCAATGTGAAGAAGGTCGCCGTGCTCGGCGCCGGCGTGATGGGCGCGCAGATTGCGGCCCACCTCGTCAACGTGCGCGTGCCGGTCGTGCTGTTCGACCTCCCCGATAACAAGACCCCCACGCTCCCCGCTTCGCGTGGTTCGCTGCCCCCCGAGGGGGCTGGTGCCGCCTTGGGGCGGCCCGGCGTCGGCACCGAAGGCCCCAAGAACGGCATCGTCCTCAAGGCCATCGACAACCTCAAGAAGCTCAAGCCCGCGCCGCTGGGCGTGCCGGAAGACGCCGAGCTGATCCAGGCGGCCAACTACGAAGAGCACCTCGCGCTGCTGGGCGAGTGCGACCTCGTGATCGAGGCCATCGCCGAGCGCATGGACTGGAAGCTCGACCTGTACAAAAAGATCGCGCCGCATGTCGCGCCGCACGCGATCCTGGCCTCCAACACCTCGGGCCTGTCGATCACGAAGCTGGCAGAAGCCGTGCCTGAGAGCATCCGCCCGCGTTTTTGCGGCATCCACTTCTTCAACCCGCCGCGCTACATGACGCTGGTGGAACTGATCCCCACGCCCACCACCAACGCGCAGGTGCTCGACGACCTCGAGACCTTCGCCGTCAGCGTGCTGGGCAAGGGCGTGGTGCGCGCCAAGGACACGCCCAACTTCATCGCCAACCGCATCGGCATCGCCGGCATGCTGGCCACGCTCAAGGAGGTCGAGAAGTTCGATCTGAGCTTCGACGTGGTGGACGACCTGACCGGCAAGCGCCTGGGCCGCGCCAGCAGCGGCACCTTCCGCACGGCCGACGTGGTGGGCCTGGACACGCTCGCCCACGTGGTCAAGACGCTGCAGGACAACCTGAGCGAGGCGACCGATCCGTTCTACCCGAACTTCGCCACGCCGCCTGTGCTGGCGAAGCTGCTGGAACTCGGAAACCTGGGCAACAAGACCAAAGCCGGCTTCTACAAGAAGGCGGGCCGCGACATCCTGCGTTTCGACTTGGCCAAGGGTGACTACGTGCCCGCGGGCGCCAAGGCCGACGAGGTCTACGGCCGCATGCTCAAGAAGCCGGCCGGCGAACGCCTGAAGCTGCTGCGCAACGCCGAAGGCCTGAACGGGCAGAACCAAGGCCAGTTCCTCTGGGCCATCCTGCGCGACGGCTTCCACTACGCGGCCGTGCACCTGGCCGACATCGCCGAGAGCGCGCGCGACGTGGACCTGGCGATGCGCTGGGGCTTCGGCATGCAGCAAGGCCCCTTCGAGCTGTGGCAGGAAGCCGGCTGGTCGCAGGTCGCGCAGTGGATCCAGGAAGACATCGATGCCGGCAAGGCGCTCTCGAAGGCGCCTCTGCCCGCGTGGGTGTTCAATGGTCCGGTGGCCGAGGCCGGTGGCGTGCACACGCCCGAAGGCTCGTGGAGCGCCGCCGAGCAGCGCTTCGTGCCCGAGCGCCGTCTGCCCGTGCATGCACGCCAGCTCTTCCCTGAATCCGTGCGCGGCAGCGGCGCGAAGCGGGCCGAAGAGGCAGGCACCACGATCAGCGATGAAGGCGACGTGCGCGTGTGGACGCTGGATGGCGAAGTGCTGATCGCCAGCCTGCATTCGAAGATGAACGCCATCAGCCCCGACGTGGCCGAAGCGCTGGGTGAGGCTGTGGCGCTGGCCGAGCGCGAGTACAAGGGCTTGGTGATCTGGTCGCCGGACGACAAGTTCTCCGTCGGCGCCGACCTGCAGGCCATGCTGCCCGCCTTCGTGGTGGCCGGCATCGACGCCGTGGAAGGGGCCGAGCAGGCGCTGCAGGACGTGATGCTGCGCATCCGCTATGCCCACGTGCCCGTGGTGGCCGCCGTGCGCGGCCTGGCGCTGGGTGGCGGCTGCGAGCTGGCTATCTACAGCGCGCGCCGCGTGGCCGCGATGGAAAGCTACATCGGCCTGGTGGAAGTGGGCGTGGGCCTGGTGCCCGGCGCCGGCGGCCTGACCTACATCGCGCGCCGCGCCGCCGAGAACGCGGCGGCCTCGACGGGCACCGACCTGCTGCCCTTCCTCACTGAAGGTTTCACGGCCGCGGCCATGGCCAAGGTCGGCACCAGCGCGCTGGAATCGAAGAAGCTCGGCTACCTGGTCGAGGGCGACGTGATCGTGCCGCACAAGGACGAACTGCTGTACGTCGCCATCCAGCAGGCCAAGGCGATGCAGGAGGCCGGCTGGCGCCCGCCCATGAAGCGCCCCTTCCGCGTGGCGGGCCGCAGCGGCGCCGCCACCATCCGTGGCCAGCTGGTCAACATGCGCGACGGCGGCTTCATCAGCGCGCACGACTTCCACATCGCGAGCCTGATCGCGAACGTGGTCACGGGCGGCGACGTTGATGCCGGCACCCTCGTCACCGAGGAGTACCTGATGGGCCTGGAGCGCGCCGCCTTCTGCGCGCTGGTGCAGCACCCCAAGACCCAGGAACGGATCATGGGCATGCTCTCGACCGGCAAGCCGGTCCGCAACTGAGCCGCGCATGACCGCCAGCAGCAGCGCCGCCAGTCCCCTCTCCCGCGAGCGGGAGAGGGTTAGGGTGAGGGCAAGAGCACTCCGCTCCGACCCCACCGAGGCAGAGTCGCTGCTGTGGTTTCACCTGCGCGATCGCCGGCTCGGCGGGTTCAAGTTCCGACGTCAACGACCCATCGGCCCGTACTTTGCGGATTTCGTATGCGTCGAAGAAAAGCTCGTCATCGAACTGGACGGCGGGCAGCACGTCGAGCGGGCCGAGCGCGATGCCGTGCGAACTGCATGTCTCGAGCGCGAAGGGTTTCGCGTGCTGCGCTTCTGGAACAACGAGGTGCTGACGCAGACGCCTGCGGTGCTCGAACAGATCCTTCGCGCTTGCACGCACCCTCACCCCAACCCTCTCCCGCCAGCGGGAGAGGGAGAAAGTCAACAAGGACCCCTGACATGAAACAGATCCAGGACGCCTACATCGTCGCCGCCACGCGCACCCCCATCGGCAAGTCGCACCGCGGCTTCTTCCGCAACACCCGGCCCGACGACCTGCTGGCCACCACGCTGAAGGCGGCGCTGGCGCAGGTGCCGCGGCTCGATCCGCAGACCATCGAGGACATCGTCTGCGGCTGCGCCATCCCCGAGGCGCAGCAGGGCCTCAACGTCGCGCGCATCGGCGCCGTGCTGGCCGGCCTGCCCACCAGCGTGGGCGGCATCACCGTCAACCGCTTCTGCGCCTCGGGGCTGTCGGCGGTGCAGATGGCGGCCGACCGCATCCGCGTGGGCGAGGCCGAGGTGATGATCGCCGCCGGCGTGGAAAGCATGAGCATGGTGCCGATGATGGGCAACGCGCCTTCGCTGTCGCCGTCCATCTTCGAACGCGACGGCGACGTGGGCATCGCCTACGGCATGGGCCTCACCGCCGAGAAGGTGGCGCAGCAGTGGAAGGTGAGCCGCGAGGCGCAGGACGCCTTCGCGCTGCAGTCGCACCAGCGTGCGCTCGCGGCGCAGCAGGCCGGTGAGTTCGCCGACGAGATCACGCCCATCGAGGTGACCGACCGCGGCTTCGACGCCGCGACCGGCGAGGCCACGTCGAAGACGCGCACGGTGAGCCTGGACGAAGGCCCGCGGCTGGACACCAGCCTCGAAGGACTGGCCAAGCTGCGCACCGTGTTCGCCGCGCGCGGCAGCGTCACGGCGGGCAACAGTTCGCAGACCTCCGACGGCGCGGGCGCGCTGATCCTTGCCAGCGAGGCGGCCTGCCAGAAGTACGACCTGCAGCCGCTGGCGCGCTTCGTGAGCTTCGCGAGCAAGGGCGTGCCGCCGTCCATCATGGGCATCGGTCCCATCGAGGCGATTCCCGCCGCGCTGCGCTATGCCGGGCTGAAGCAGGACGACATCGACTGGATCGAACTGAACGAGGCTTTCGCCGCCCAGTCGCTGGCGGTGCTGAACACGCTGAAGCTGGACCCGGCCAAGGTCAACCCGATGGGCGGCGCGATCGCGCTGGGCCACCCGCTGGGCGCGACCGGCGCTATCCGATCGGCGACAGTGGTTCACGCCCTGCGCCGCAAGAATCTGAAGTACGGCATGGTCACCATGTGCGTGGGCATGGGGCAGGGCGCTGCCGGCATCTTCGAGCGCGTGTAGCCCACCCGGCCCGGCGCCGTGCCCACCAGGAGACAGAACCACATGAACAAAGAGGTGCACATCTTCGATCAGGCGCTGGCGCTGGAACACAGCGACACGCAGTCCGGCCTGTTTGCGGGCACGGCCAGCGCGGACTACTGGAACATGGTGGGGCCCTTCGGCGGCACCACCGCGGCCCTGATGCTGCGCGCTGTGCTCCAGCACCCCGACCTGCTGGGCACGCCCATCGCGCTGACGGTGAACTATGCCTCGGCCATCGGGCCGGGGGCGCTCGAGGTGCTGGCCATTCCGGTGCGCACCAACCGCTCCACGCAGCACTGGCGCATGGAAATCCGCCAGCCCGGCGAAGACGGGCGCATGCAGGTCAACACCACGGCCACGGCTGTGACGGCGGCCCGCCGCGACACCTGGAGCGGCCATGACCTGCCCATGCCCGCCGTGCCCCGGCCCGCCGACGTGGCCCGCTTCGACATGGGCCCCAAGGGCGTGGCCTGGTTCAACAAGTACGAGATGCGGCCCGTCCGTGGCCCGATCCCGTCGCGCTGGGAAGGCGAAGAGAGCCCGAGCGAGACCCTGCTGTGGCTGCGCGACGCGCAACCGCGTGCGCTGGACTTCTGCGCGCTGGCCGCGATGAGCGACCTGTTCTACCCGCGCGTGTGGCTGCGCCGCGCGAAGCACGTGCCGGCCGGCACGGTGTCCATCACCACCTATTTCCATGCCGGCGAAGCCGAGCTGGCCGAGGCGGGCACGGGCTACCTGCTGGGCCGCGCGCAGGGCCAGCAGTTCTTCAACGGCTTCTTCGATCAGGCGGCGCAGCTGTGGAGCGAGGGCGGGCGGCTGCTCGCCACCAGCAGCCAGATCGTCTACTTCAAAGAATAGGGCTCCTCATGACGGCGACTTCCCGCAAGGCGGCGCTGATCGTCGGCGCCGGCGATGCCACCGGCGGCGCCATTGCGCGGGCTTTCGCGCGCGAAGGCTATGTGGCCTGCGTCACGCGGCGCAGCGCCGACAAGCTGCAGCCGCTGGTCGCGCAGATCGAGGCCGAGGGCGGCCAGGCGCGCGCCTTCGGCAGCGACGCGCGCAAGGAAGAGGAGGTGGTCGCGCTCGTCGAGCAGATCGAGACCACCGTCGGCCCGATCGAGGTGATGGTGTTCAACATCGGCGCCAACGTGCCCGAAAGCATCCTCACCGAAACGGCGCGCAAGTACTTCAAGGTGTGGGAGATGGCCTGCTTCTCGGGCTTTCTCAATGCGCGCGAAGTGGCCAAACGCATGGTGGCGCGCGAAATGCCCGCCAGCGGCCACCGCGGCACGATCCTGTTCACCGGCGCCACGGCCTCGCTGCGCGGCGGCGCCAACTTCGCGGCCTTCTCGGGCGCCAAGATGGCGCTGCGCGCATTGGCCCAGAGCATGGCGCGCGAGCTGGGGCCGCAGGGCGTGCACGTGGCGCACACGATCATCGACGGGGCCATCGACACCGAGTTCATCCGCAGCAACTTCCCCGAGCGCTATGCGCTCAAGGCGCAGGATGGCATCCTCAACCCCGACCACATCGCGCAGAGCTATGTGATGCTGCACCGCCAGCCGCGCGATGCGTGGACCCACGAGCTGGACCTGCGGCCGTGGATGGAGAAGTTCTGATGCGCGGCATGCGCGGCATGCGCGGAACACCGCCGTCCGGCCCACGCACCCGAGCCTTTCAAAAGAACCGGAGACAACCGTGACCCAGACCGTCGACTTCTTCTTTGATGTGGGCAGCTCTGCCGCTTACCTGGCCTGGACGCAGCTGCCCCGGCTGCGCACGGACACGGGCGCGCAGATCGTCCACAAGCCGATGCTGCTGGGTGCCGTGTTCCAGGCCATCGGCAACCGTTCGCCGGCCGAGGTGAAGGCCAAGGGCGACTACATGCTGCAGGACTTCGGCCGCTTCGCCCAGCGCTACGGCGTGCCCTTCGCGTTCAACCCGCATTTCCCGGTCAACACCCTGACGCTGATGCGCGGCGCCACCGCCTTGCTGATGAAGCAGCCCGAGCGCTTCGAGGCCTACGTCGCCGCCGTGTTCCAGGCGATGTGGGTCGACGGCGTGAACATGGGCGATGCGGCCCAGGTGGGCGCCGTGCTGCACCGGGCCGGCTTCGATCCGCAGGCCGTGCTGGCGCTCGCGGCCGAGCCGGAGGTCAAGGAGCAGCTCAAGGCCGTGACCACCGAAGCCATCGAGCGTGGCGTGTTCGGCGCGCCCACCTTCTTCGTCGGCGACCAGATGTTCTGGGGCCAGGACCGGCTCGATTTCGTGCGCGAAACTCTCGCGTCCTCTTCCTAACCTTCGCATCCGACCATGAGCGACATCCTGCAGCACACCGAAGCCGGTGTGAGCACCCTGACCTTCAACCGCCTGGACAAGAAGAATTCCATCACCAGCGCCATGTACGCGCAGCTGGCCGACGCTCTGGAGCAGGCGAAGGACGACGCGGCCGTGCGCTGCGTGCTCATCCAGGGCGACGCGACCATCTTCTCGGCCGGCAACGACATCGGCGACTTCCTCAACGCCCCGCCCTCGACGCAGGACTCGCCGGTGTTCCGCTTCCTGCGCAACATCGCGCAGTTCCCCAAGCCCATCGTGGCAGCGGTTTGCGGGCCGGCCGTGGGCATCGGCACCACGCTGCTCTTCCACTGCGACCTGGTCTATGCCGGCGACAACGCGGCCTTCTCGATGCCCTTCGTGAACCTGGGCCTGTGCCCCGAGGCGGCGTCGAGCCTGCTGGTGCCGCAGATGTTCGGCTATCACCGCGCCGCCGAGGCGCTGCTGCTGGGCGAGCCCTTCATGGCCGAGGCGGCGCTCGAAGTGGGCCTGGTCAACCGCGTGGTGCCGCCCACGGAATGCAACGGCATCGCGCAGCAGCAGGCGCGCAAGCTCGCGGCCAAGCCGCTGTCAGCACTGGTTGAGACCAAGCGCCTGATGAAGAAGGGCCAGACCGCCGTGGTGCTGGAACGCATGGCGGAAGAAGGCGCGAGCTTCGGCCGCATGCTGCGCGAGCCCGCCGCGCGCGAGGCCTTCACGGCCTTCATGGAAAAGCGCAAGCCCGACTTCAGCAAGGTCTGAGGGCCTGTGCTGTTGTTGCCCTGCTTTCCCAACGCCCGACCTTTCTGACGATCCGTGCTGTCCCCTGCCATCGCCAATCCTGCCGCCACGGCCCCCGTTGCTGCGGCGGCCTTCGAGCCTGAGTTCATCCAGTTGGTGAGAGATGTCATCGAGCAGCACGTGCCTTTCAACCGGGTGCTGGGCCTGGAGGCCACCGAGATCACGCCCGCCGGGGTGGCGGGCCGCATCGCGATGCGGCCTGAACTGGTCGGCAGCGTGGCGCACCAGCGGCTGCATGGCGGCGTCATCAGCGCGGCGCTCGATTCGATGGCCGGTCTGGCCATCATGGCGGCCATCGCCGCCCGCCATCTGGACGAGCCGCCCGCCAGGCGCCTGCAGCGCTTCGGACGCCTGGGCACCATCGACCTGCGGGTCGACTACCTGCGCCAGGGCATCGGCACCGAGTTCCGGCTGACGGCGCGCGTCCTTCGCCTGGGCTCGCGGGTGGCCAGCACGCAGATGGAGTGCCTGGGCGCGGAGGGCGAGCTGATCGCGACCGGCGCTGCGGCTTATATCGTGTCCTGATGCCGATAGGCCGCAAGGGCCATGCGGCGGCCATCGGCGCCACCGCGGCGTCGGAAGGCGGGGCCCTTCGGAGCCGCGCGCCCGCAGGGCCGGCTGCGCGCTACTCCACGCCCAGCAGGTCGTAGACCCGGCTCACATGCTGGCCGAAGGCCGGGCTGGTCTTCAGGTGCAGCTTGCGCGGCGCCGGGAGTTCGATCGGGAAGAAGTCGGCCATGCGCGCCGGGCCGGCCGTGAGCACGGCGCAGTGCGTGCCCAGGAACACGGCTTCCTGGATGCTGTGGGTGACGACGATGAAGGTCTTGCCTGTCTCTTCCCAGATGCGCAGCATCTCCAGGTTCATCTTCTCGCGCGTCAATGCATCCAGCGCGCCGAAGGGCTCGTCCATCAGCACCAGCTTGGGATCGTGCACCAGGGCGCGTGCGATGGCGGCGCGCTGCTGCATGCCGCCCGACAGCTCGTAGGGCAGCTTGTCCGAGAAGCCCGCCAAGCCGACCATGTCGAGCAAGGCCAGCGCGCGGGTGCGGGCGGCTTTCAGGTCCAGGCCCAGGATCTCGGCCGGCAGCAGCACGTTCTCGAGGATGGTGCGCCACTTGAGCAGCAGCGGCTGCTGGAACACCATGCCGACGTCGCGGCCGGGCTGGAAGGCCTGGCCGTCGCCCGCGCCGCCGATCTCCAGCGTGCCGCCGTCATGGCCGTGCAGCCCGGCCAGGATCTTGAGCAGCGTGGACTTGCCGCAGCCCGAGGGGCCGACCAGCGACACCATGTCGCCCGCGTGGATGTCCATCGACACGTCGGAGACCGCGAGGAACTCCTCGTTCTTCTTGCGGTAGACCTTGCGCAGCTGGCGCATGCGGATCAGCGGTTCGCTCATGGGATTCGAGCCTGTGGTGTTCGGCGGGTGGGGCGTGGCGGATGCAGTGAGCCGGCTCAGGCCAGCCAGCGGTCCAGGTTCTGGCGCACGAAGGCATCGTCCGACAGGTCGGCCCCGTGCTGGCGGTAGACGCGGTCGATCTCGGCGGCCTGGCCGGCCCCCAGGCCCTCGGCCGGGTCCAGGCACCAGATGCCTTCGAGCAGGCCCTGGCGGCGCAGCACCTCGTGGCAGCCGGCGATGCAGCCATGGAAGTTGTTGCGCACGTCGAAAAAGGCTGAATTGCAGTCGGTCACGCGGGCGTCCAGCGCCAGCAGCTCCGGCGACAGGTGGCCACCGGCCGCTGCCAGCTCCGCCTTGATGCGCGCCAGTTGCTCCACCGCGCGCGCCGTCCACACCGACCAGTGGCCCAGCAGGCCGCCGCGGAATCGCAGGTCCACCGGCTGGCCGTCGCGCTGGGCGCGAAAGGGCAGGGCCAGGTCCAGCACGATGTGGTCGTCGTTGCCGGTGTAGAGGAACACGCGCTCCTCGGCCCGCGCGTCGACCACGCCGCGCACCACGTCCAGCGTGCGGTAGCGGTTGAAGGGCGCGACCTTGATGGCCAGCGCGTTGGGAATGCTGGCGAAGCGGCGCCAGAAGTCGCTGGACAGGATCGGGCCGCCCACCACGGTCTGCAGGTAGAAGCCGATCAGCGGAATCTCCTGCGCCACGGCTTCGCAATGCGCGATGAGTTCATCCTCGGAGGCGGACGCGAGGGCCGCCAGGCTCAGCAGGCCGGCGTGGTAGCCCAGGCCGACGGCGGTCTGCGCCTCGGCCCGCGCCTGCGCCGTGGGGCCGCACAGGCCGGCCACCATCGCCATCGGCCGCTGCGTCCACGCGGCGCGGTCCTCGGCCGCGGCGCGCAGCACGGTCTCGTACAGGCCGCGTTCGCGGATCGCGAACTGCGTGGTGTGCACGCCGACGGCCAGGCCGCCGGCGCCCGCGTCCACGTAGTAGCGCGTGAGTGCGCGCTGGCGCCGGCGGTCGAACTGGCGTTCGGCGTTCAGGGCCAGCGGATGCGCGGGGATCACCGTGCCCTGCGCCAGCAGGTTCAGCACGTCGGCGGGAAGGTCGTTGCGATGCAGGGCCATGGGATTCCTGGGGGGCGTGGAAGGTGCCGTGCTCAGCCGTACTCGGGGCCGGCGATGGCGTGGATGAAAGCGGTTTGCCCGCGCGCGGGGCCGACGGCGCGGCGCATGCGCGCAAAGGGACGCTGCTCGGTGAAGCCGGCCTGCGCCAGGCGCGCGCGCAGCGCCTCGCGTGCGTCCGGCACGTCGATGAAGACGCGGCCGTCCAGCGCGGCGCAGGCCTGGTCGAACAGGCGCAGGGCCGCGGCGGCGTCGGTCGCGATCAGCGGGCCGATGTGATGCGCCACGCGGCCGTGCCGCACGACGGCAAAGCCCTGCGCGTCGCGCAGCAGATGGCTGCCTTCGCGCTGGGCCAGGTCGTGCAGCACGGCCGGCCGGGGCTGGCCCAGGGCCTGCGCGTCCAGCTCGGCCAGGGGCGCCAGCGTGTCCGCGCGGGCAGGGCCAACTGCGCGCAGCGTGGCGGTCGCCGCGCGCGCCTCGCGCTGCCAGCGCGCCAGCCGCCACAGCGGCTCGAAGCCGTATTGCCGGTACAGCGCTTCACCGGCGGGGGTGGCGTCCAGCCAGGGCGTGCGGCTTTCGCCTTCGAGGTCCTGCAGGCAGGCCTCGAACACCGTGCGGCCCAGCCCGCGGCCCCGGCAGGCTGGGTCGACCAGGATCATGCTGATCCAGGCGTCGTGCGCGCCCATGGGCAGCACGGCGCCACTGGCCACGATGCGCTGCTGCGCATCGCGCACGACATGGATGCGGCCTTCGCGGGCAAAGAGCTGCCAGTCCTGCGCGGTCTGGTTCCACTGGCTCTGCACCACCAATTGCTCCAGAGCGGCCAGCGCTGCGGCGTCGAGCCCCTGCAGGCGCTCGGCGCGCCCAGGCGCATCGGCTTCAGTACTTGCCATCGCGCTTCTCGAACTTGGTCGGCTTGCCGTACAGCCGCTGTTCGCGCGCGATCCAGTCGGCCACCCAGCCGATCTGCTGCGAGAGCGGCACGCGCGGGTAGCCGAACAGGCGCTCGGCCTCGCCCGTGTTCATGAGCCAGGCGGTGGGCGCCTCTTCGCCCGTGATCTGCACCGGCTTGCCGAAGCGCCGGCCGAATTCCTCGGCCAGCCAGCGGATGGAGGTGGTCTCGGGGCCGGTCACGTTCAGCGGCGAGGTGGGCACCGTGGCCGCGGCCAGGCAGCGCAGCGCCTGCGCGTTGGCGTCGCCCTGCCAGATCACGTTCACATGGCCCATGGTCACGTCGACCGGCTCGCCGCGCCACACCTTCTGCGCCACGTCGGCCAGCACGCCGTAGCGCAGGTCGATGGCGTAGCTCAGGCGGTACAGCCGGCCCGGCGTGCCGTGCTGCTGCGAGAAGTACTCGAACATGCGCTCGCGGCCCACGCAGGAATTCGCGTACTCGCCGGGCGGGTCGGGCGGCAGGTCTTCGCTGGCGCCCTGGCCGTTGACTGGCACGAAGGGGTACACGCAGGCGGTGGAGAAGGCCACGATGCGCGAGTGGCGGAAGGTCTGTGCCACCAGCGCGGGCACGTGCACGTTCATGGCCCAGGTCAGCGAGTTGTTGCCCTCGCCGCCGAACTTGCGCCCGGCCATGAAGATGACGTTGGGGCACTGCGGCAGGCGGGCCAGGGCGTCGGCGTCGAGCAGGTCGCAGGGCAGCGTTTCGACGCCGTGGCGGGCCAGCGTTTCGCGCACGCCGGCTTCGCTGAAGCGCGCCACGGCGATCACGCGGTGCTCGGGCGCCATCGCGTTGCGCGCCAGGCGCGCCAGCGTGGGCCCCATCTTGCCGCCGGCGCCGAGGATCAGCAGGTCGCCCGGCACGCGCTTCAGGTCGTCGATCAGCGCCTGCGAGGGCAGGGCCAGGAAGTCTTCGAGCGCCTCTTCGGTCTCGAAGCGCGAAGGGAAGGGGGTGGTGTCGAGCGTCATGGCGGAGGCAGCGGGGGCGGTCATTGGATGCGGGCGTCCTGGGTGATGAAGCGGCGTTCCAGCAGCAGCACCAGCAGGTACAGCAGCACGCCGATGCCGGTGATCAGCAGCACGGCCATGAACACGGCCGCGGTGTCGAGCGAGGCCTGCACCTGGATCATCAGGTAGCCCAGGCCCTTGTCGGAGGCGATGAATTCGCCGACCACGGCGCCGGCCACGGCCAGCACGGTGGCCACCTTCATGCCCGAGAACACGTAGGGCAGCGAACCCGGCAGCTGGATGTAGCGGAACAGCTGCCAGCGCGAACCCTTGAGTGCATGCACCAGGTTCAGCAGGTCGGGCTCGGTCTCGTTCAGGCCGCGGATGGTGGTCAGCAGGATCGGGAAGAAGCACAGGCTGAAGGTGATCAGGATGTTGGGCCCGATGCCGTAGCTGAACCACACGATGATCAGCGGCCCCAGCGCCACCTTGGGGATCATGTTGAGCGTCACCAGCAAGGGGAAGAGCAGCACGGTGAGCCAGCGGCTGGTGATGAACAGCAGCGCGCCCAGGATGCCCAGCACCAGGCCCAGGGCGTAGCCGCCGAAGACCTCGACGGCCGTGACGGCCGTGTTGGCCAGCCAGCGGTGGTTCTCGTTGGCCAGCGTGGCCAGCACCGCCGAGGGCGCCGGCAGCACGAAGGGCTGGATGGCGAACAGGCGCACCGCCGCTTCCCACAGCAGCACGCAGCCCACGTGCACGACCGCCACCAGGGTCCAGCGGCGCCACAGGCCGCGGTCAGCGTCGACGGGCGGGGCGTCCGGGGCGGAGAGCGCCGCCGTGGCGGTGGCAGGGGCCGTCATGTGCAGGTTCCTTCGTCGAAGCCGTGTTGCACGGAATCATAGAAGTGGCCTGCGTGCTAGTCAACCAACTGGTTGATAAGAGTGTGCGGCGGGCTGCCGCCGTGTGCGTCAGGGCCGCAGGGCGTTGAGCGCGAAGTCGATCACGTGCCGGCGCCGCTGCACCAGCGCGCCGCGCGAGCCCAGCGGCTTGCCGAAGATGGCCGACAGCGTGTGGTTGTTGGAGAAGAAGAAGTAGGAGATGCCGGCGATCGAGATGTAGAGGTGGATGGCGTCGATGTCACGCCGGAACACGCCCTGGGCCACGCCGCGCTCCAGCGTGGATTCGAGCATCTCGATGAAGGGCGAATGCATGCGCTTGAGCCGCTCCGAGGCCAGGATGTGCTGGCCCTGGTTGCGGTTCTCGTCCGCGAGCAGCGCGATGAATTCGGGGTGCTCGGCCAGGTAGTCGAAGGAAAAGCCGATGAGCTGCGTCATGGCCTCCACGGGCTCCAGCGCGCCCAGCGACAGCGCCTGTTCCTTCTCGCGGATCTGCGCGTAGACCGATTCGAGTGCGACCAGGTACAGCCCCTGCTTGCTCTCGAAGTAGTGGTACACGAGCTGCTTGTTGACGCCGGCGGCGCGGGCGATCTCGTCCACGCGCGCGCCGGCGAAGCCGTTGCGCGAGAACTCCTCGACCGCGGCCTGGACCAGCGCCTCCTGCGTGGCGGCGGCGTCGCGCCGCGCGCCCGTGCGGGCGCCTGTGCGCGCCGGGGCCCGTGGCGCGGCGGGAGCCGCCGCTTTCTTGGTGGCCGGTGCCGGCTTCGGCCGGGCCGTGGCAGGAGGGGCCATGCGTTGTCCTTGTGCAGAAACGGAAGCGATTGCTTGTCAACCAAACAGTTGGTAGTATGAATTCTAGTCTTGCGAATCCGCCCTCATTCTGGAGTGATCCCATGCCCCGTGCCGCGTCGACCCGTCTTCTTCCCTGGCTCTGCGCCGCCGGCCTGTCGCTGGCCGCGGGCGTCGCGCAGGCGGCGGACAACGTCAGCCTGATGCTGAACTGGACGCCCACCGCGGACCATGCGCCGCTGTACTTCGCGCGCGCCAAGGGCTGGTACAAGGAGGCGGGCATCGACCTGAACATCGAGGCCGGCAAGGGCTCGGCCCTGTCGGCCCAGCGCGTGGGCGTGGGCGGCGCCAACCTCGGCATCGCCGACCTGCCGACTGCCATGCAGGCGGTGGGCAAGGGCGCGGACCTCAAGGCCGTGATGGTGATCTACGCCAACAGCCCGCAGGGCTTCTACTGGCTCAAGTCCTCGGGCATCCAGGGGCCGAAGGATTTCGCGGGCCGCAAGATCGGCAACCCGCCGGGTGACGCCGCGCGCCTGATGTGGCCGGCCTTCGCCAAGAAGAACGGCATCGACGCCGGCGGCGTGAACTTCGTCAACGTGAGCCCGCCGGCCAAGGTGGGGGCGCTCAAGAGCAAGTCGGTGGACATCATCAGCGACTTCTACAACGAGCATGACCTCAAGGTGCGCGAGTTCGGCGACGACCTGGGCTTCGTCTCGTGGCGCAGCGTGGGCGTGAACGTGTACGGCAACTCCCTCGTGGTCAACGGCGCCTTCCTCAAGTCCAAGCCCGAGGCGGTGCGCAAGTTCATGGCCGTGACGCAGCGCGCCTACGATGCCTGCGTGAAGGACTTCACCCCCTGCCTGGAAGCGCTCACGGCCTCGGTCAGCGGGCTGTCGCCCGACAACCAGCGCGACCAGTGGGAGCGCATCAAGCAGCTGATGCGCGACGACACCACGACCAAGGTGGCGCTGGGCGCCTTCGACCCGGCGCGCGTGAAGGCCGACTACGAGCTGGTGCGCGAGCTCATCGGCATCGAGAAGGCCTTCGATCCGGCCGCCCTGGTGACCAACGAATACCTGGACAAGGGCGTGCGGATGGCCCCTTGAGGCGGGCCCCAGGCCGCGCGGTGCGCCGGATGCGCCGCCCGGTCAGGCGCGCGGCGGCAGCGGGCGCGGGCGGCCGTTGTCGTCGATGGCCACGTAGGTCAGCGTGGCCTCGGTCACCTTCACGTACTCGCCCTGCAGGCGGATGCGCTCGGCGAACACCTCGACCTTCACGGTGATCGAGGTGCGCCCCACGCGCGTGACGGCCGCGTAGAAGGACAGGATGTCGCCCACCTTCACGGGCTGCTTGAAGATGAACTCGTTGACCGCCACCGTGGCCATGCGGCCGGCGGTGTAGCGTGCCGGCAGCACCGAGCCGGCCAGGTCCACCTGGGCCATCACCCAGCCGCCGAAGATGTCGCCGTTGCTGTTGGTGTCGGCCGGCATCGGGATCACCTTGAGCACCAGTTCCATGTCGGCGGGCAGGCTCTTGAGCGGGGCGCTCGGGCTCGTGGAGGCGGTCATCGGCACAATCGTGAGTAAAACAACAGGGCCGCGATTGTCACGCAGGTGACGGCCCCTTCCCATGTCCCGCGCCTACGCCTCCTCCACTGCCGATCTTCCTGTGGCGCCGCCCCCGGTGGCCCGGGCCGCCCCGCGTTCTGACGCCGCCACGCTGCGGCGCCTGTTCCCCTACCTGTGGCGCTACAAGTGGCGCGTGCTGGCGGCGCTGGCCTTCATGGTGGGCGCCAAGCTGGCCAACGTGGGGGTGCCGGTGCTGCTCAAGCACCTGGTGGACGCGATGAACCTGAAGGCCGGCGATGCGCAGGCCCTGCTGGTGGTGCCCGTGGCGCTGCTGCTGGCCTATGGGCTGCTGCGCTTTTCCACCTCGCTGTTCACCGAGCTGCGCGAACTGGTCTTCGCCAAGGCGACCGAGGGCGCCTCGCGCAGCATCGCGCTGGAGGTGTTCCGCCACCTGCACAGCCTGAGCCTGCGCTTTCACCTGGAGCGCCAGACCGGCGGCATGACGCGCGACATCGAGCGCGGCACGCAGGCCGTGCATTCGCTGATCTCGTACTCGCTCTATAGCATCGTGCCCACGCTGATCGAGCTGCTGCTGGTGCTGGGCATCCTGGCGGTGCGCTTCGATCTCTGGTTCGCGGTCATCACCGGCGTGGCGCTGGTGCTGTACATCGCCTTCACCGTCTTCGTGACCGAATGGCGCACCCAGTTCCGCAAGGCCATGAACGAGCTGGGCGCGCGGGCACAGAGCCGGGCCATCGATTCGCTGCTGAACTACGAGACGGTCAAGTACTTCGGCAACGAGGCCTTCGAGGCGAAGCGCTACGACGAACAGCTGGAGCGCTACCGCCGCGCCGCGGTCAAGAGCCAGACCACGCTGTCGCTGCTCAACACCGGGCAGCAGCTGCTGATCGCCGTCAGCCTGGTGGCCATGCTGTGGCGCGCCACGCAGGGCGTGGTCGATGGACGCCTCACGCTGGGCGACCTGGTGATGATCAATGCCTTCATGATCCAGCTGTACATCCCGCTCAACTTCCTGGGCGTGCTGTACCGCGAGATCAAGCAGAACCTGGTCGATCTGGAGAAGATGTTCGCGCTGCTGGAGCGCGAGCGCGAGGTGGCCGATGCGCCCGGTGCGTTGCCGCTGCGCACCGAAGACACGACCGTGCGTTTCGAGGACGTGCATTTCGCCTACGACCCGGCGCGGCCCATCCTGCGCGGGCTGAGCTTCGAGATTCCCGCCGGGCAGACGGTGGCGGTGGTCGGGCCGTCCGGCTCGGGCAAGTCCACGCTGGCTCGGCTGCTCTACCGCTTCTATGACGTCTCGCCGGGGCAGGCGGATGCGCACAGCGGTCGCATCACGATCGGCGGCCAGGACATCCGCAACGTGACCCAGGCCAGCCTGCGCGCGGCCATCGGCATCGTGCCGCAGGACACGGTGCTGTTCAACGACAGCATCGGCTACAACATCGCCTACGGCCGGCCCGGCGCCACGCAGGCCGAGATCGAGGCCGCCGCCAAGGCGGCGCGCATCCATGATTTCGTGGCCGGCCTGCCGCAGGGCTACGAGACGCCGGTGGGCGAGCGCGGCCTCAAGCTCTCGGGCGGCGAGAAGCAGCGCGTGGCCATCGCGCGCACCCTGCTCAAGAACCCGCCGATCCTGATCTTCGACGAGGCCACCTCGGCCCTTGATTCCGCCAACGAGCGCGCGATCCAGGCCGAACTGGAAAGCGCGGCCCAGGGCAAGACCACGCTGCTGATCGCGCACCGCCTGTCGACCGTGGTCCATGCGCAGCAGATCCTGGTCCTGGACGCGGGCCGCATCGTCGAGCGCGGCACGCACGCGCAACTGCTGGCTGCCGGCGGCCGCTATGCGCAGATGTGGGCCCTGCAGCGCAGCGAGCCGCAGGCCCCTGCGCCAGCCCTGTCCTGAACCGATGTCCTTCCGGAGTTTCACGTGACCGACAAGATTCCGCTGCTCGTCCTCAACAGCCTGCTGCCGAAGCACCAGGCGCAGATCGGCGCCGTGTACGAGCTGCACTACGCGCCCACCGACGCCGAGCGCGCCGCGGCCATCGCCGCGCACGGCGCGCGCATCCGGGCGCTGCTGACCATTGGCGTCACGGGCATCCGCGAAGACGAACTGGCCCGTCTGCCCCGGCTGGAGCTGGCCTGCTGCCTGGGCGCCGGCTTCGAACTGCTGCCCATGGACGCCCTGCGCGCACGCGGCATCGTGACCGCCAACGGCGCCGGCACCAACGACGACTGCGTGGCCGACCATGCCTTCGGCCTCTTGATCGGCAGCGTGCGCGGCATGCGCATGCTCGACCGGCTGTGCCGCGAAGGCGTGCGGCGCGAGCAGATCGCGCAGCAGCGCAACGTCTCGGGCAAGAAGCTGGGCATCCTCGGCCTGGGCACCATCGGGCAGAAGATCGCGAAGCGGGCGGCGGGCTTCGACATGGCGATCGGCTATCACAACCGCAGCCCCAAGGCCGATGTGCCGCACCGCTATTTCGATTCGCCGCGCGCGCTGGCGCAATGGTGCGACTTCCTGGTCTGCGCCACGCCCGGCGGGCCGGCCACGAAGCACCTGGTGAATGCCGAGGTGCTGCAGGCGCTGGGGCCGGACGGCTTCCTGGTGAACATCGGGCGCGGCAGCGTGGTCGACACCGAGGCCCTGGCCAGCGCGCTGCGCGAAGGCCGCATCGCCGGCGCCGGGCTGGACGTGTACGAAAGCGAGCCCCACCCGCCCGAGCCGCTGATCGGGCTGGACAACCTGCTGATCACGCCGCATGTGGCTGGCTGGTCTCCCGAGGCCACGCAGGCCAGCGTCGACCGCTTCCTGGCCAATGCCGAAGGGCATTTCTCGGGCCGCGGCGTCATATCGCCGATCTGAAGCGCTCGGCCCTGGCGGCGCGTCTTCCGGGCGGGTTCCCCCGGCCACCCCGGGCAGGGCGCCGCCTGATAATCGCCGGCCATGGAAACCAAATGGCTCGAAGATTTCGTGAGCCTGGCCGAAACCCGCAGCTTCAGCCGATCGGCGCAGCTGCGGCACGTGACGCAGCCGGCCTTCTCAAGACGGATCCAGGCGCTGGAGGGATGGGCCGGCACGGACCTGGTGGACCGAAGCTCCTACCCCACGCGGCTCACGCCCGCGGGACAGACCCTCTACACGCAGGCGCTGGAAATGCTGCAGGCGCTGCAGAGCACGCGCGCCATGCTGCGCGGCCATTCGGCCGTGGCGCAGGACGTGATCGAGTTCGCCGTGCCGCACACGCTGGCCTTCACCTTCTTCCCGGCCTGGGTCACCTCGCTGCGCGAGCCCTTCGGTCCCATCAAGAGCCGGCTGATCGCCCTCAACGTGCATGACGCCGTGCTGCGCCTGGTGGAAGGCAGCTGCGACCTGCTGATCGCTTACCACCACCCGTCGCAGCCGCTTCCGCTGGACGCCAACCGGTACGAGATGGTGAGCCTGGGCGAGGAAGTGGTGGCCCCCTGGGTGCGGCCCGAGGCCGACGGCTCGCCGCGCTACCTGCTGCCGGGCCAGCCGGGCCGCCCCCTGCCGTACCTGGGCTATGCGCCCGGCGCCTACCTGGGGCGGGTGGTCGACCAGTTGCTCAAGGACTCGGGCCGCCCTGTGCACCTGGACCGGGTCTATGAAACCGACATGGCCGAGGGCCTGAAGGTCATGGCGCTCGAAGGGCATGGCATCGCCTTCCTGCCCGAAAGCGCGGTGCGCCGCGACGTGCGCGCCCGCAAGCTGGTGAGTGCATTGCCGCCGGAGATGGCCGGCCTGGTCGCGACCATGGAAATCCGCGCCTACCGCGAGCGGCCGGTGCCGCTGCCGGCCAAGGCCGGGTCGCGCTCACCGTCGTCGCGGACCGAGGAATTCGAAGGCCTGCAGCCCAAGCGGGCGGCCGATGCACTGTGGGCCTTCCTGGCCGAAGCGTCCGCCGCCTTGCGCTGACGCCAGGGCGGCCTGCGCCCGGGATGACAAAGTCATGACCGTCGCGCATGCCAAGCTGCGCATACGGCATTGGAAACGGTCCCACGTCGCCCCTACAGTGCGGCCTGCCCGGCCGGCGCCGCTTTCGCTGCCCGTGCCGGGCCGGAAGTTGAGACGACCCCACAAGGCCACGGCCCGGAGACGCACCCTGAAGCTCGCGCACCCGCTCCTGCACCGCTTTCCCTGCCGCGCCGGCGCGCAGCAGATGCCCCGGGGCGGCAGGGCAGCGGCGGGCTTGCGTGCATTCTTGCCGGATCTCGTGTCCGTCTGGGCACAAAGGCTGCTTGAGTGCTTGTTTTCGCAACGAGATGCCGCAGGGTGCGCCAGAATGGTGAACGCCCCTGAAAGGCGCCGGCGCGGAGCTTGCTTCGTGCACCGGGGTGATGCGGGTAATCCCGTGAAACGTCTGTGTCTAGAATTTCGTCGTATTTCCTCAGTCCATTCCCAAGGAGTCCCTATGAAGAAACAAGCACTGGTTCTGGCCGTGGCCGCACTGGCTGCGGGCGGCGCTTTTGCCCAGGCCGGTGACACGCTGGCCAAGATCAAGTCCAGCGGCACCATCAGCCTGGGCGTGCGTGACTCGTCCGCGCTGTCGTACACGCTGGGCAATGGCAAGTACGTGGGCTTCCACACCGAAATGGCCGAGCGCATCATTGCCGATCTGTCCAAGGCGGCCGGCAAGGAGATCAAGATCACCTACACCCCGGTGACCTCGCAGAACCGCATTCCGCTGGTGCAGAACGGCACCGTGGACATCGAGTGCGGCTCCACCACCAACAACGCCACCCGCGCCAAGGACGTCGACTTCGCCCACAACACCTACATGGAAGTGGTGCGCACCGCCGTCAAGGCCAACTCCGGCATCAAGGACCTGAAGGACCTGAACGGCAAGACCGTGGCCGTGACCACCGGCACCACCTCGGTGCAGCTGCTGCGCAAGAACAAGCGCGCCGAAGGCGTGAACTTCAAGGAAATCATGGGCAAGGACCACGCCGACAGCTTCCTGCTGCTCGAATCGGGCCGTGCCGACGCCTTCGTGATGGACGCCTCCATCCTGGCGGCCAACATCTCCAAGTCGCGCAATCCGAAGGATTACGAGATCGTCGGCCCCGAACTGTCGGTCGAGCCCATCGCCTGCATGGTCCGCAAGGGCGACACGGCCTTCCTGAAGGCGGTCAACGACAGCATCGAGCGCCAGATCAAGGACGGCTCGCTGGCCAAGCTGTACGACAAGTGGATGGTGCAGCCGGTGCCGCCGACCAACACGCCGCTGGGCCTGCCGCTGTCCGACGCGACCAAGGCCGCCTGGGCGAACCCCAACAACAAGCCGGCTGAAGAGTTCGTCAGCAAGGAATAATCGCCGGCCGGCCCATCGACGCCCGCCCGCCGTGGCGGGCGTTTGTTGTTTCTGGCGCCGCAAATCCGACATCAACAGCGAGGAAAGCCCATGGGAAATTGGGATTGGCAGGTGTTCTGCAAGGACACCATCGAGGGAGAGGTCGTCCCCCGGTGCTTCGGCTCCGGCGGAAGCGTGACCTATCTGGACTGGATGCTGTCCGCCTGGGGCTGGACCGTTTCGGTGGCGCTGTGCGCCCTCGCCGTGGCGCTGGTGGTGGGCTCCATCGTGGGCGTGCTGCGCACGCTGCCCGACAGCCCCTGGCTCGTGCGCCTGGGCAATGCCTGGGTCGAGCTGTTCCGCAACATCCCGCTGCTGGTGCAGATCTTCCTCTGGTACTACGTGGTGCCGGCGCTGGTGCCGCCGATGCGCGACTTCCCGCCCTTCATCCTCGTGGTGATCGCCCTGGGCCTGTTCACCTCGGCGCGCATCGCCGAGCAGGTGCGCTCGGGCATCCAGGCCCTGCCCAAGGGGCAGCGCTATGCGGGCATGGCGGTGGGCTTCACCACCGCCCAGACCTACCGCTACGTGATCCTGCCGATGGCCTACCGGATCATCATTCCGCCGCTCACGAGCGAATCGATGAACATCTTCAAGAACTCGTCGGTGGCTTTCGCCGTGTCGATCGCCGAGCTGACGCAGTTCTACCTGCAGGCCGGCGAGGAGACCTCGCGCCAGATCGAGATCTACATCGGCGTCGTGGCCCTGTACGTGATCTCGGCCATGGCGATCAACCGCATCATGGCCTTCGTGGAGAAGAAGGCGCGCGTGCCCGGTTTCGTGGCCGCGGGCACGGGCGGAGGACACTGACCATGAACCCCCACGCTCATCACCTTGTGTATTCGCTGCCCTCCGAGGGCGCGCAGGCCTGCCTTGGGGCGGCCCGGCGGGAGGCCTGACATGAATCTCGACTTCGGTTTCTACAGCTGGGACGTCATCAGCAGCTACGTCCTCAAGGGTCTGTACTTCAGCGTTTTCCTGACCTTCGTGGCCACATTGGGCGGCGTGTTCTTCGGCACGCTGCTGGCGCTGATGCGCCTGTCGGGCAAGAAGTGGCTGGACCTGCCGGCCGCCGTGTACGTCAACGGCATGCGCTCGGTGCCGCTGGTGATGGTGATCCTGGGCTTCTTCCTGCTGGTGCCCTTCGTCATCGGCCGGCCCATCGGCGCCGAGACCTCGGCCATCATTACCTTCATCGCCTTCGAGGCGGCCTACTTCTCCGAGATCATGCGCGCCGGCATCCAGTCGATCCCGCGCGGCCAAGTCTTCGCCGGACAGGCGATGGGCATGACCTACAAGCAGAACATGACCCTCGTGATCCTGCCGCAGGCCTTCCGCAACATGCTGCCGGTGCTGCTCACGCAGACCATCATCCTGTTCCAGGACACCTCGCTGGTCTATGCCATCGGCGCCTATGACCTGCTCAAGGGCTTCGAGACGGCCGGCAAGAACTTCGGCCGGCCGACCGAAAGCTACCTGCTGGCCGCCATCGTGTACTTCGTGATCTGCTTCTCGCTGTCCTACGTGGTCAAGCGGATTCACAAGAAGATCGCCATCATCCGCTGAACAACCGATCCAGGAAGGAAAGTTCCATGTCCGAAAAAATGATCGAAATCAAGAACGTCTCCAAGTGGTACGGCCCGGTTCAGGTGCTCAACGACTGCTCGGTGAGCATCAACAAGGGGGACGTGGTGGTGGTGTGCGGCCCTTCGGGCTCGGGCAAGTCCACACTCATCAAGACCGTGAATGCGCTGGAGCCGATCCAGAAGGGCGAGATCATCGTCAACGGCATCAAGGTCAACGACCCCAAGACCAACCTGCCGCAACTGCGCTCCAAGGTGGGCATGGTGTTCCAGCACTTCGAGCTGTTCCCGCACCTGTCGGTGACCGAGAACCTCACGATCGCGCAGATCAAGGTGCTGGGCCGCAAGCCCGACGAAGCCAAGGCACGCGGGCTCAAGATGCTGGACCGCGTGGGCCTGATGGCGCACAAGGACAAGTTCCCGGGCCAGCTCTCGGGCGGCCAGCAGCAGCGCGTGGCCATCGCCCGCGCGCTGTCCATGGACCCGATCGTGATGCTGTTCGACGAGCCGACCTCGGCGCTCGACCCCGAGATGGTGGGCGAGGTGCTGGACGTGATGGTGAGCCTGGCCAAGGAAGGCATGACCATGATGTGCGTGACCCACGAAATGGGCTTCGCGCGCAAGGTCGCCAGCCGCGTGATCTTCATCGACGTCGGCGGGCGCATCCTGGAGGACTGCACGAAGGACGACTTCTTCGGCCATCCCGAAGCCCGCCAGCCGCGCACCAAGGACTTCCTGAACAAGATCCTCCAGCACTGAGCCGCGCGCCGCCGGCCCGTCGATTGCACCGGGCTGGTGCATTTGTATATAGCAAAGCGGTCTGAAGGTCGCGGGTTTATGCAGATATGCTGCATAACTCGCGGCCTTCGGCGTTGCTTCGGCATGGAGGAGGGAAACCCGTTTCGGAGGCCGTTCTTCATTCCCAAGGAACCGCTTCGATGTCTTTTCGCCCTCTGCTGCGCGCCCTGTCGGCCGCCACCCTTTCCTTCGCCGCGCTCGGCGCCAGCGCCCAGACGCTCACCGTCGCAGCCTCGCCCGTGCCGCATGCCGAGATCCTCGAGTTCGTGAAGCCGCAGCTCAAGGCGCAGGGCGTGGACCTGCAGGTGCGGGTCTACACGGACTACGTGCAGCCCAACCTCGTGGTCCATGACAAGGGCGCCGACGCCAACTACTTCCAGCATCGGCCCTACCTGACGAGCTTCAACAAGGACCGCAAGACCGCGGTCGCCGAAGTGCCGAACAGCGGCGTGCACATCGAGCCCTTCGGCGCCTACTCGACCCGGATCAAGTCGCTCCAGGACCTGAAGGAAGGCGCCGTGGTGGCCATTCCGAATGACCCGACCAACTCCGGCCGTGCGCTGTCGCTGCTGGCGCAGCAGGGCCTGATCCAGCTCAAGGACCCGAAGAGCATCCAGGCCACCGCGCGCGACGTGGTGGACAACCCGCGCAAGCTGCGCTTTCGCGAACTGGAAGCCGCGCAACTGCCGCGTTCGCTGCCCGACGTGGACCTGGCGCTGATCAACACCAACTATGCGCTGGAGGCCAAGCTGAACCCGGGCAAGGACGCGCTGGCCCTCGAGGATGCGCTGAAATCGGAGTACGCGAATTTCATCCCCGCGCGCAGCGAGCGCGTGAATGCCCCCGAGATCCAGAAGCTGGTCGCGGCGCTGCGCTCGCCCGAGACGAAGAAGTTCATCCAGGAGAAGTACAAAGGCGCGGTGATCCCGGCCTTCTGAGGCGGTGGCGCAGCGCCTCTGGGAAAGCCGTCGGGCAACGCGGCGGCCGCCGCGCACGGGGCTTGGGCCGCATCGTGCAGGGCGGCCCCGGGCCGGGGCCGGCCTTCATTTCTCCAGCAGCTGCCGGGCGGCCTGCACGATCTGGGCCGTGCCGACGCGGGACTCGGCCTCCAGGGTCTGTGCATAGCCCACCGGGATGCGCGGCGCGCCCAGCCGGGCGACGCGTGCGCCGGTGTGTTCCGCCACGGTGGCGGCCACTTCGGCGCCGAAACCGGCCGCCTGCACCGCTTCATGCACCACCAGCAGGCGACCGGTGCGGCCGGCGCTGCCCAGCACCGCCTCGCGGTCCCAGGGCCAGATGGTGCGCAGGTCCAGCACCTCGGCCTGGATGCCTTGCGCCGCCAGTGCGTGCGCGGCTTCCACGCAGGCATGCACCTGCCGGGACCATGAGACGAGGGTGAGATCGCCTCTCCCGCTGCAGCCATGCGCGATGCGGCAGGGGCCCAGCGGCACGGGCGTGCCATCCACCTCTCCCTGCACGCCCCACAGTTCCTTGTGCTCCATGTAGACCACGGGGTCGCCGCAGGCCAGGGCCGCCTTCAGCAGGCCATGGTTGTCGGCGGGCGTGCCGGGGGCCACGACGACCAGGCCGGGCACGTGGGCGAACCACGATTCGAAGGACTGCGAGTGCTGTGCGGCCGAAGCCGTCCAGATGCCGATGGGCAGCCGTGCGACCAGTGGCACACGGCCCTGCCCGCCGAACATGTAGCGGTTCTTGGCCGCCTGATTGACCAGTTCGTCGATGGCGCACAGCGCGAAATCGGCCACGCGCATCTCGACCACGGGCCGCAGGCCGGCCAGCGCCATGCCCACGCCGGCGCCCATGATGGTGGCTTCGGAGATCGGCGTGTCGATCACGCGCTCGGCGCCGAACAGCTCGGCCAGCGGGCGCCCGTCGGGCGTGCGGTACTGCCCGAAGACGCCGCCGCGCCCCAGGTCCTCGCCCATGGCGATCACGCGCGGGTCGTCCTGCATGGCCTCCTGCAAGGCCACGGCGGCCGCCTGGGCATAGGTGAGGGTGCGCTTGTGCATTGCGGTGCTCGTCATTTCCAGAACCCCTCGCCGAGGGTCAGGACATCGGTGTACGCGGCGCTGGCCGCCGGCAGGGGCGCCGCGGCAGCGGCCGTGAGTGCGGCATCGATCTCCGCGCGGGCCTCGGCCTCGATGCGGGCCGCCGGCTCGGCCTGGCCGCGCGCATGCAGGCGTTCGCGGGCGCGCGCGATGGGGTCGTCCTTGAGGGCTTGCGCCACCTCGCGCGGATCGCGGTAGGTCGCGGGATCGACCGACACATGGCCTTTCTGGCGATAGGTGAGGGCATGCAGCAGGCGCGGTCCGCCGCCGGCTCGCACCTCGGCGATGAGCGCCCGGGCGGCCTCGCTCACGGCTTCCACGTCATTGCCGTCCACGCGCGTGGCGGCAATGCCCAGGCTTTCGGCGCGCGCGCTCGCGGCCTGCGTGCCGGCCGTCATGGGCGCGGAGCGGGTGGTGGCGGAAATGCGGTTGTCCTCGCACACGAAGAGCACGGGCAACTGGTAGACCTGCGCCCAGTTCAGGGCCTCGAGGAAAGGGCCGCGGTTGATGGCCCCGTCGCCGAAGAAGCTGACGGCGATGGCGTCGATGCGCTGGAGCTTGAGCGCGTGGGCCGCGCCCACGGCAATGGGCAGGCCGGCGGTGACCACGCCGTTGGCGCCCAGCATGCCCACGGAGAAATCGGCGATGTGCATGGAGCCGCCCTTGCCGCCGTTGTAGCCGCTGGCGCGGCCGAACAGCTCGCACATCATGCGCGTGGCATCGGCGCCCTTGGCCAGCGTGTGGCCGTGGCCGCGGTGCGTGGAGGTGAGCAGGTCGCGCGCCGTGAGATGCTGGCAGACGCCGGCGGCCACGGCTTCCTGACCGGTCGACAGGTGCAGCGGGCCTTTGACATGCACCGGCGAGGCCTGGTCGGTCGCGGCGCCGCCCCAGCTCACGCCCCCCTGGCTGGCGGCCTCCGCGGCGTCCTCGAACGCGCGGATGCGCACCATGGTGCGATACAGATCCAGTAATTCAGTCATGACGGACAGTGGAAATGACACTGCCCGCGCCAGGCACGGGCAGTGGGAGTCGGTGCAAGGACGAGCAGGAAGAAGGGCTTACTTCTTGCGCGCCGCGATGGACTTCTCGGCCAGGTCCACGAGCTTGTTGCCGATCTGCGGCTTCCACTTGTCGTACACCGGGCGCGTGGCCTTCACGAAGGCTTCGCGCTCGGCCGGCGTGAGCTGGGTGACGGTGACGCCCATGCCCGCGATCTCCTTGAGCAGCGGCTTGTCGGCCTCCACCAGGCCCTTGCGTGCCAGCGCGATCTCTTCCTTGCCGGCGTCGATGGCCGCCTGGCGGACGATGGCCTGGTCGGCCGGCGTCCAGGAGTTCCAGATCTCCTTGTTCACCACGAAGACCAGCGGGTCGGCCACATAGCCCCAGGTGGTCACGTATTTCTGCCCCACGTTGTGCATCTTCAGCACGGTGAACAGGAACAGCGGGTTCTCCTGGCCGTCGACCGCGCCGCTGGCCAGCGCGGGCTGCGCATCGGCCCAGCTCATCTGCGTGGGGTTGGCGCCCAGGGCGCTGAACATGTCCGAGTAGATCGGCGAGCCCACCACGCGCAGCTTCATGCCTTTCATGTCCGCCGGCGACTTGATCGGGCGCTTGGAGTTGGTCACTTCACGGTAGCCGTTCTCGCCCCAGGCCAGCGGCACCACGCCCGCCTTGTCCAGCCGCTCGAACAGCGCCTTGCCCACCTCGCCCTGCGTCAGCGCATCGATGGCGGCGTAGTCGGGCATCAGGAAGGGCAGCGAGAACAGGTTCAGTTCCTTGACCTGCGGCGACCAGTTGATGGTGGAGCCCACGGCCATGTCGATCACGCCCTGGCGCAGCGCGCTGAACTCGCGCGTCTGGTCGCCCTGGATCAGCGAGACGCCGGGGTACAGCTTGATGTTGATGCGGCCCTGCGTGCGCTCCTTGACCATGTCGGCCCACAGCTTGCCGGCCATGCCCCAGGGCGTGGGCGGGCCCAGCACCAGCGACATCTTGTATTCGGCCTTGTAGTTGGCCTGCGCCAGGGCGCTGCCCGAGAAGCTGGCCAGGGCCGTGGCCACGGCGGCCAGGCCCAGCAGGGTGCGGCGGAATTTCATCTTCAGGTCTCCTTGGGTGATGAGCGTCAAAAAGCAGGGCTGCGGAATCAGTAGCCGAGGTATTCGGGCAGCCACAGCGCCAGCTGCGGCCAGGCGATCACGGCCACCATGACCAGGAACATGGCGAACAGCATCCAGCCGACCCAGCGCACGGTTTCTTCCATGCGCACGCCGGCGATGCGGCAGGACACCATCAGGTTCACGGCCAGCGGCGGCGTGAACTGGCCCAGCGCCACCTTGAGCGTGAGGATGACGCCGAACCACACCGGATCCCACTGGTAGTGCTGCATGATGGGCCACAGCAGCGGCACGAAGATCAGGAAGATGGACACGCCGTCGAGGAACATGCCCACCGTGATCAGCAGCAGGATCAGGAGCGCCAGCACGCCGTACTCGCCCAGGCCCGAATTCACGATCGCCCGGGCCACCGGATCGATCACGCCCAGCGTGGACAGCGAGTAGGCGAAGATGCCGGCCAGCGACACCACCAGCAGGATCACGGCCGACAGCTCGCCCGCCTCGCGCAGGATCGGGAACAGGTCGCGCACCGTGATGGTCCTGTGGATCACCATGCCGACGAAGAGCCCGTAGAACACGGCCACCACCGCGGCCTCGGTGGGCGTGAACCAGCCCATGCGCATGCCGCCCAGGATCAGCACCGGCGCCGCCAGGCCCCAGATCGCCTCGCGCAGGCTCTTCCAGAAGGGCGGACGCGGCAGCGTGGCCTCCAGCGCGCCCATGCGGTGGCTGCGCGCCATCCACACCGCGGGCACGATCAGTGCCAGCCCGGCCAGGATGCCCGGGACCATGCCCGCCGCGAACAGCGCCGGCACCGAGGCGCCCGGCACCAGCACCGAATAGACGATGAAAGCCACCGAGGGCGGGATCAGGATGTCGGTGGCCGCCGCGGCGCCCACCACGCTGGCCGAATAGGCCTTGGGGTAGCCCGCGCGCGACATGGCCGCGATCATCACGGCGCCCACCGCCGCCGCGTTGGCCGGGCCCGACCCCGAGATGCCGCCCAAGAACATGGCCACCACGATGGCCACCAGCGGCAGCATGCCCGGGCCGCGGCCCACGATGGCGATGGCGAAGTTCACCAGCCGCAGCGCCACGCCCGAGCGGTCGAAGATCGAGCCCACCAGCACGAACATGGGGATCGCCAGCAGCGGGTACTTGCCCAGCCCGGCGTAGAAGTTCTGCGGCACGGCCAGCAGGCCGAACCATTGCGCGTCGGCATTGGCCAGCGCGATGCAGGCGGCGCCGGCCAGGCCAAGCGCGGCGCCGATGGGCACGCCCAGCAGCATCAGGGCCAGGAAGCCGACGAAGAGCAGCGTCGCGATCATGCTTGCGCGTCCGTGGCGGTGTCGGGGGTGGCGCGGCTGCGGCGGATGAACAGGCCCACGGCGCGCAGGCCGATGCCCGTGCACACGATGGGCAGCCAGATCGAGTACCACCACTGCGGCAGGCCGAGGCCGGGCGAGGTTTCCTCGAAACGGTAGTCGTCCCACACCACGCGCAGGCTCAACGCGGCGATCAGGAAGAACAGCGCCGCCACCATCAGCGCGCCCAGCTGCGCCAGCCGCTTGCGCCGCAGCGCCGAGCCGCGCTCGGTGAAGTACTCGATGCGGATGTGGCGGTCGCGCGCGACCGCCGCGCTGCCGGCCACCATGGCCAGCAGGATCATGAGGAAGACCGAGAACTCCTCGGTCCAGGCGAAGGACTGGTCGCTCAGGTAGCGCACCAGCACGTTGGCGAAGGTGATGCAGGCCAGCAGGGCCATGATGATCACCGTGGCCCAGTCCTCGATGGCGAGCGGCACCTTGACGGGCTCGTCGGCGGCGGGAAGGTCGGAGGGGAGGGGGCTGGCAGCGTCCAGCTGGGCGCCGGACTCGGGCGGAGTGGTCATCGGAACAAGGGCAACAAGAGGCGCAGGCTCTGTCGCCGGCAGGCCGCTGCCTGGCGCGGGCCCTGCGCCTGGACAGGAAAGCAGCGGCGGATGCTACGGGCGCAACGCCCTGCCGGCCATGGGGGCTTTCCTTAGAAAGCGCTTTGGGCGACAGCGCTGGATGACCGCTGCAGGACAGCAAAAGACAGCGCGAAGGCCCCGCAGGCGGGGCGCGACCGCGATAGTATCTGTACATGCATATGGGGTATCCTGTTAGCTCCAGGATGCCCAAAAAGTGCTGGATAAATATACAGCAATCGACTCCGGCGGAGTCAACCCCTATCCGCGCACGTGGAGCGAATTTCTCGCCCGCTTTCCGACTGAGGAGGCCTGCCTCACCTACCTGGAGGCGTTGCGTTGGCCGCAGGGGTTCGTCTGCCCGCGTTGCGCAGTCGCATCCTCGCCTTCACGCGTCAGTCGCGGTCGGCTGCTGTGCAAAGACTGTGGCCATCAGAGTACGGTCACCGCAGGCACGATCTTCGACAAGACGCGCACGCCACTGCGGGTGTGGCTGGCTGGCGCCTGGTACGTGACCAACCAGAAGCTGGGGGTCAGCGCGCTTGGCCTACAGCGGGTGCTGGGGCTGGGTGGCTATCAGACAGCGTGGACGATGCTGCATCGGTTCCGCAAGGCGATGGTCCGCCTGGATCGGGAGCGGCTGGGCGGATTGGTCGAGGTCGACGAAACCTACCTGGCGATCACCGACCGTGAAGCGCCCATCTCCAAGGCCAAGCGCAAGAACAACACCAGCAAGGTGCTCATCGCCATAGCCGTGGAGGTGCATGAGCCCAAGGGGTTCGGCCGCATCCGGCTGCAGCGCGTCGACAGCGACGCGGACGTCTGCGTCGTGCCATTCGTCGAGGCGAACATCGAACCAGGCTCCGTGGTGAGGACCGACGGCTCGGCGGCTTACCGTTCGTTGACGCAGCGCGGCTACACCCACCAGCGCACCGTCATGCTGGGCTCCGACGTTCCCGCTCACGTCTCCATGGTCGGCGTCCATCGCGTGGCATCGCTGGTCAAGCGATGGATCCTCGGAACCCACCATGGCGCTGTCCAGCCGGGCCATCTCGACGCCTACCTGGACGAGTTCGTCTTCCGCTTCAACCGGCGGACCTCCGGCTCTCGTGGTCTGCTGTTCTACCGGCTGCTGCAGCAAGCCGTCATCACCGATCCGCTCACTTACAACGATGTCGTCAGTCGGCAACCCGTGGTTGCCAACTCGGAGTAGGATGGCTGTATGAACATCCAGCAGTTGGCTCGAATTGGAGCTAATTGGATACCCCATACATGCATACAGTAATTCCGCGCTGAGGCCATGGAGCTGCGCGACAAGCTGGCGATCCTGGCGGACGCCGCCAAGTACGACGCCTCGTGCGCGTCCAGCGGCACGAACGCGCGCGACTCGCGCGGCGGGCGCGGCATCGGCTCCACCGAAGGCATGGGCATCTGCCACAGCTACGCGCCCGACGGGCGCTGCATCTCGCTGCTCAAGATCCTGCTGACCAACCATTGCCAGTACGACTGCCTGTACTGCGTGAACCGGGCGTCGAGCAACGTGCCGCGCGCCCGGCTGCGCGCGCACGAGGTGGTGCAGCTCACGCTGGACTTTTACCGCCGCAACTGCATCGAGGGCCTGTTCCTCTCCAGCGGCATCGTCAAGTCGCCCGACCACACGATGGAGCAGGTGGTGGAGGTGGCGCGCTCGCTGCGCGAAGACCATGACTTCCGTGGCTACATCCACTTGAAGACCATCCCGGACGCCAGCCCCGAGCTGATCGCGCGCGCCGGCCTTTATGCCGACCGGCTCAGCATCAACGTCGAGATGCCCACCACCGAAGGGCTGCGGTCGCTCGCGCCCGAGAAGGACGAAAGCGCGATCCGCCGCTCGATGGCGCGGCTGCGCCTGCAGATCGACGCCACGCGCGAAGAGCGGCGGCGGATGGTGCCGATCCGCGCCTTGCCCGGCGCCCCGGCCGTGGCTGCGAAGCCGCAGCCCTTCGCGCCCGCCGGCCAGAGCACGCAGATGATCGTGGGCGCCGACGCCACGGACGACCGCCGCATCCTGGCCACCAGCGCCACGCTCTACGGCGCCTACCGGCTGCGCCGGGTGTACTACTCGGCCTTCAGCCCCATTCCCGACGCGGCGCGGGCGCTGCCGCTGGTCGCGCCGCCGCTGATGCGCGAGCACCGGCTGTACCAGGCCGACTGGCTCATGCGCTTCTACGGCTTCGAGCACCAGGAGATCGTGCCGGCCGCCGATGGACTGCTGCGCCTGGATGTGGACCCGAAGATGGCCTGGGCGTTGGCGCATGCCGAGCGCTTTCCGGTCGACCTGAACCGCGCGCCGCGCGAGATGCTGCTGCGCGTGCCGGGCCTCGGCGTGACCGCCGTGGAGCGCCTGCTGCAGGCGCGCCGGGTGCGCCGCCTGCGCGCCGACGACCTGCGCGCGCTGCGCGTGCCCACGCGCAAGGTGCTGCCCTTCGTGGTCGCGGACGGGCACCGGCCGGCAGCGGGCGATGCGAACCGGGTGGCACGGCTGGCGGCGGCGGCGCCCCGGCAAGCCTCGCTGTTCTGAGGGGGGCTGATGCAGGTGCGCCTGATCGATCCCATCGATCTCGAAGGCTTTCGGCAACGGGCGCGGCGACTGCTCGCGGCGCGCGTGCCGCCGCAGGAGGTGCATTGGTGCGAGGGGGCGGGGGAAGGAGGGTTCGAGGCTGATGCGCCCGACGATCTGTGGGCTTCCGGGCCCGCGGCGGCCACGACCGCGGCTGCGCGCGACGTCGCCCCGCGTGTGCCCGCCGCCTTCCTCGACCTGTGCCGCCGCGTCATCCTGCACCGCGACCCGCAGCGGCTGGATTTGCTCTACCGCTTGCTCTGGCGGCTGGTGCACGAACCCGCGCTGCGCCACGACCCGCTCGACGCCGACCGGCTGCTGGCGCAGCGCATGGCCCGCGCCGTCGGCCGCGACATGCACAAGATGCGCGCCTTCGTGCGTTTCACGACCGTGCAGGAGGAGGGCGGCGCCACGCGGCACGTGGCCTGGTTCGAGCCCGAGCACCGCATCGTCGAAGCCAACGCGCCCTTCTTCGCGCGCCGCTTCGCCCAGATGCGCTGGGCGATCCTCACGCCGCAGCGCTGCGTGGCCTGGGACGGCCAGGCGCTGCGCTTCGAGCCGGGCGCCGACCGGTCCGCGAAGCCGCCGCCCGATGCCGGCGAGGCGCTGTGGCTCACCTACTACGAACACATCTTCAACCCCGCGCGCCTCAAGCTGGCCATGATGCGGCGCGAGATGCCGGTGCGCTACTGGAAGAACCTGCCCGAGGCGGCGCTGATCGCCCCGCTGTCGGCGGCGGCGCAGGCGCGCAGCCAGCAGATGATCGAGGCGCCCGCCACCGCGCCGCGCCGCATCCGCGCACCGCAGCAGATCCATGTCGTGCCCGCCGCCGGCGTGGCGCCCGTCAGCCTGGACGAGCTGCGCGCCGCCGCCCATGCCTGCCGCGCCTGCCCGATCGGCGCGCTGGCCACCCAGGCCGTGTGCGGGGAAGGGCCGCTGGCGCCGGCCCACATGCTGGTCGGCGAGCAGCCGGGCGACCAGGAAGACCTGTCGGGCCGCCCCTTCGTCGGCCCGGCCGGCCAGTTGCTGGACCGGGCCATGGCCGAACTGGGCTGGCCGCGCGAGAGCGTCTACCTGGCCAATGCCGTCAAGCATTTCAAGTTCGAGCTGCGCGGCAAGCGGCGCATGCACAAGACGGCCGGCCAGCGCGAGGCCCTGGCCTGTGCGCCCTGGCTCGCGCAGGAGATCGATCTGGTGCAGCCGCAGGCGCTGGTGGCGCTGGGCGCCACGGCGGCACGCACGCTGCTGGGCCGGCCCGTCGCCGTGCAGGCCGAGCGCGGCCGCTGGCTGCGCGAGCGCGCCGATGGCCGCCCCGTGTGGGTCACGCTGCATCCGTCGGCCCTGCTGCGCCTGCCCGACCCCGAGCGGCCCCAGGCCTGGCGGCAGTGGCTGGCGGACCTGGCGCGGGCCCGTGAAGGGGCCGCGCCCCTGCAGCCGGCCTGAACGCGGCGCCGCACGGGCCGGGGTGGCGATGGGACAATCGCCCGCCATGACCGACACCCTCACGATCACCCGACCCGACGACTGGCACCTGCATGTGCGCGATGGCGCGCCCCTGAAGGACGTGGTGCCGCATTCCGCACGCCAGATGGGCCGCGCGCTGATCATGCCCAACCTGCGTCCGCCCGTGATCACGGCGCAGATGGCCGCCGACTACCGCGAGCGCATCCGGGCCGCCCTGCCGGAAGATGCCCGCTTCGAGCCCGTGATGTCGCTCTACCTCACCGACAGGCTGCCGCCCGAGGAGATCGCGCGCGCCGCGGCGGCGGGCGTGAAGGCGCTCAAGCTCTATCCGGCCGGCGCCACCACCAACAGCGATGCCGGCGTGACCGACATCCGCAAGACCTACGCCACGCTGGAGGCCATGCAGAAGCACGGCCTGCTGCTGCTGGTGCACGGCGAGGTGACGGACCCCGCCGTGGACCTGTTCGACCGCGAGGCCGTGTTCATCGACCGCGTGCTGATCCCGCTGCGCCGCGACTTCCCCGAACTGAAGATCGTCTTCGAGCACCTGACCACGAAGGAAGGCGCGCACTATGTGCGCGATGAAGGCGGCGACGTCACGGCCGCCACCCTCACGGCCCACCACCTGCTCTACAACCGCAACGCCCTCTTCACCGGCGGCATCCGCCCGCACTACTACTGCCTGCCCGTGCTCAAGCGCGAAACGCATCGCCTGGCCCTGGTCGAGGCGGCCACCAGCGGCAGCCCGCGCTTCTTCCTGGGCACCGACAGCGCCCCGCACCCGGCCCACCTGAAGGAGCATGCGCTGGGCTGCGCCGGCTGCTACACCGCGCTCACGGCCATCGAGCTGTATGCCGAAGCCTTCGACAAGGCCGGCGCGCTCGACAAGCTGGAAGGCTTTGCCAGCTTCCACGGCCCCGACTTCTACGGCCTGCCGCGCAACAGCGACACCCTCACCCTGAAGCGCGAAGCCTGGACCGTGCCCGAAACCGTGCCCTTCGGCGAGGCGACGCTCAAGCCGTTGCGCGGAGGCGAGACACTGAACTGGAAGGTGTTGGTGTGAATGCGGCTCTCGATCGTGCCGGGGCGCGCATTGCTTTGCTCATCGATGCGGACAACTCGCCAAGCAGCAAGATCGAAGTGATCTTGGCGGAGTTGTCCACTTTCGGCGAAACCAATGTGCGACGCGCGTACGGAAACTGGAAGAAAAGCGAGCTCAAGGGCTGGGAGGAAAAGCTGCATGAGCATGCGATCCGGCCCATGCAACAGTTCGACTACAGCAAGGGAAAGAACGCGAGCGACATGGCCATGGTCATCGATGCACTGGATCTTCTCTATACCGACCGCCCTCATGCTTTCGGCATCGTTTCCTCCGATGCGGACTTCACCCCGCTGGTGATGCATCTGCGCGCGAAGGGCGCAGCGGTCTATGGGTTCGGCGCGCAGAAGACGCCAGAGCCTTTTGTCAACGCATGCTCGCGCTTCCTCTTCTTGGACAAACTGGGGGCGCCTTCCAATGGCGACCTCCATGAAGCGGGCGCTCCTGCGGGAGAAGCCGCGCCGGCCGTACCCTTGCGCGTACCGACGGCGCAACTGAAGCAAGACACCAAGCTGGTGACGCTGCTGCGAAATGCCGTGCAGGCCGCCGTGGACGAAAGTGGATGGGCGCGCGTGGGCGCGGTGGGGCAGCAGATCGCGAATCAAGCCTCTTTCGATGCTCGGAACTATGGCTATGCCACTTTGAGCAAACTGCTCGTGGCCTCCCAGTTGTTTGAACTCGCGCACGAGGGGACTTCGCAGGTGTCGGTGCGCGACAAGCGCGCAGCCAAGGCGAACAAGTCCGCATGAGCCCCCCGGCGCGCCTGACGACACCCGGACAGGCAGGCTGGTCGCACGCTCCTTGGGTACTCGATGCTGACATTGCTCATGCGTCGTGCACGCTCGCACAGACGATGCCTGTGTATGCGGCCCTGAGCGCGCAGGCGAGGGAGCGAGCGATTCGATTCGTTGCCCACGACTGCCTGCCCGCTGGGGAAGCCTACGAATCCTTCATCGCCCGCACCGGCACCATCCCCACGCGCGACAACCCGCACGATTTCTTCAACGGCCTCGTGTGGCTGGCCTTCCCGCAGGCCAAGCGGCGGCTCAATGACCTGCAGGCGGCGGAGATCGCACGGCGCGGCGTCGGGCCCACGCGCGGGCCGCTGCGCGATGCGCTGACGCTGTTCGACGAGAACGGCGCCGTGCTCGACGCGCCGCCGGCGCTGTGGGAGGCCCTGCTCGCGCGCGAATGGCAGCGGCTCTTCATCGAGCAGCGCGCGCTGTGGCGACAGGCGCGGCTGCTGGTCTTCGGCCACGCGCTGATGGAAAAGCTGCTGGCCGGCCGCAAGGACGCCACTGCCCACGTGCTCCTGGCGCCGCCGGGCGGCGGCGCTGCGGCGCAGGCGCCATCCGCGCCCTCCCTCGCACCCGAAGACGCCGCCATCGCCACTGCCCTGCAGCCCGCGCACCTGGCCCAAAAACCCTTCACGCCGCTGCCCATCCTCGGTGTTCCGGGGTGGTGCAAAAGCAATGAAGACTTTTGCTTTTATGATGATCCGCAGGTCTTCAGACCGCGCCGGACACCAGAAAGAACAACTCCAAAAACCTCCGCGCGCGACCGCTGCGCCGCTTGAAGCGGGCCATCCGGCCCCCATCTGCGCGGCAATTCCTCCCACGGAGAAATCCCCTTGAAACGCATTTTTCTCTTTGTCCTGACCAACGTGATGGTGGTGGCGGTGCTGGGCATCGTCGCCAGCCTGCTGGGTGTCAACCGCTTCCTGACCCAGAACGGACTCAACCTCGGCGCGCTGCTGGGTTTCGCGCTCATCATGGGCTTCGGCGGCGCGACCATCTCGCTGCTGATGTCCAAGTTCATGGCCAAGCGCGGCACGCCGGGCTTTCGCCTGATCAACGAGCCGCAATCGCCCGACGAGGCCTGGATCGTGGCCACCGTGCGCAAGTTCGCCGACCAGGCCGGCATCGGCATGCCCGAAGTCGGCATCTTCGAGGGCGAGCCCAATGCCTTCGCCACCGGCGCGTTCAAGAACTCGGCGCTGGTGGCGGTGTCCACGGGCCTCTTGCAGAACATGACGCGCGAGGAAGTCGAGGCCGTGATCGGCCACGAGGTGGCGCACATCGCCAACGGCGACATGGTGACGATGACGCTGATCCAGGGCGTGATGAACACCTTCGTGGTGTTCCTGTCGCGCGTGATCGGCTACGCGGTGGACGCCTTCCTGCGCCGCGGCGACGACCGCGAGTACAGCGGCCCGGGCATCGGCTACTACGTGAGCACCATCGTGCTGGACATCGTGCTGGGCTTCGCCGCCGCCATCGTGGTGGCCTGGTTCTCGCGCCAGCGCGAGTTCCGCGCCGACGCCGGTGCCGCGCAGCTGATGGGCCGCAAGCAGCCCATGATCAACGCGCTGGCCCGCCTGGGCGGCCTGCCGGCCGGCGAGCTGCCCAAGAGCGTGGAAGCCATGGGCATCACGGGCAAGCTGGGCAGCCTGTTTGCCACCCACCCGCCCATCGAACAGCGCATCGCGGCGCTGCAGAACGCGCAGTGACCCGCTGCACCCCTGCGGTGCGATGACGCGACAAGGCCCGCTTCTGCGGGCCTTGTGCTTTTCGGCCCTGCCCCCGCGCGCAACAGGTCTCATGTGTCCTCTGCGGCATCGCCGTGGTTCAGGCAGCCTCGCGGAGGCGCTCGGTCTGCTGGCCTTGCAGGATGGATTGCAGCGCATCCGCTAGCTGCAAAGCGGCGTCCGCGACATGGTGACGCTGGCGCCATCCGACGTATCCGTCCGGGCGCACCAGAACCGCGCCCGAAGCTTCGATGCCGTAAGCGGTCCAGAACGGGACCGAGAAATCCCCATGCAGGTCGACGAGTTCACCCACCGTGGCGCCGCGGTTGATCAGATGCGCCATGACCGGAACACCACTGCGCGCGGACGCGTCGCGCGCTGCCTGCAGCCATGGGTGACCCTCGGGCCCGACCAACAGGACGAAGTCCCGTCCCAGAAGGTCGAGGGTCGAGATCACCTGCTGCCCCTGCAGGAGTTCCATATGCGGTGCGCGCGTGCCCGGAAGACCGAATGAACCACGGGGATCGATGTCCGGCTTGCCGTCGTCGACATAGTCTGCCTCGGCCCGCACGGCATGTGATCGGTAGCGGTTGAACTCGATGTGCATGTCTGGCACGGCCGCTTGCATGCCGTCGGTCCCCAGGTCCGGGTCAGAGCGCAGCACATAGCGGTTGTAGGCCTGCTCGATCGCCAGTTCGCCGACGGGTTGCCGTTCCGCTTCGTAGGTGTCCAGCAACGAAGGGTCGGCCAGTCCCCGGTGCACGAACGCCAGCTTCCAGGCGAGGTTGTGCGCGTCCTGGATGCCGGTGTTGCCACCGAAGCCCCCCGTGGGCGTCATCGTGTGCGCGGCATCCCCGGCAATGAAGACGCGACCGTGCTGGTACTGCTCGGCCACTTCGCAGACCGCTCGCCATTTGGCGACATCCAGGACCTGCACCTCCAGATCGTCTTCCCCGACCGCCTTGCGCACCAGTTCGGCCGCGCCTTCGGTCGTGATGCTGTCGGCAACCCAGCGCGCGGCGGGATCGGTCTTGATGTCGCCGACATTGAAGACCACGAGGAAGCCTCCCAGTCCGGTCTTCTCCAATCGAAAGAAGCCGCGCACGTGGGCGTTGTTGACGTAGATGACACCCAGGTTGCGTCCGCGCAGCGCACGCGAACAGTCCGCGCGAAAGTAGATGGTGATGCTGCGCGACATCAGGCCATGCCCCTGCATCGCGATGCCCAGCTTCTCGCGGACCGGGCTGCGGTTGCCATCGCAGGCGACCATGTAGCGCGCCCGGATGCGGCGTGTCTCGCCGCTGTCGACCTGGCGCACCGTCGCGGTGACGCAGGACGCATCCTGCTCGAAATCGATCAGCTCCGTCGCATGCAGGAACTGCGCACCGAGTTCGCGCGCACGCTCCAGCATCAGAGGTTCCAGGACCTGCTGGGGCATGAACAGGCGGCGCGCCGGACTCACATCGGCCACGCCATGATTGATGTTGGGGATGTAGTTGGCGATCTCGCGCCCCGCCAGCGTCTCGACCGCATTCATGCTGCCATCGGCATCGTAGAGCGCCAGCGCGGCAGCACGCACCTGGTGCTCGATGCCCGCTTCGCGCATCAACTCCATCGTGCGCAACTGGAAGTAGCCCGCGCGCGGATGGATCGCGGTGCCGCGGTGCTTCTCCACCACGAGGCATGGGACGCCATGGCGCGCCAGGAACATCGCCGACGCAAGGCCGACCAGACTGCCACCGACGATGAGGACCGGAACGTCCTGGAGATCCAGGGAGGAATTCATAGCGCAACACTCCAAAAGGTCAAAGGGATGCAGCAAGTGTTGCCGTGCGTGGCGGCCACGTATTTCAAGAAACGCGTGCGTTTTTCCATCTCCGTGCATGGCATGTTTCATGCGACCGCCGGGCTGCGATAACGATCCCTGCGCGGCTCGACACTGCGATGGTGCAGCGAAGGGCAACAGCTGTGCATCCATCTGTAGAGTCGATCAAGAACGGAGCCCCATGCACCCACCCGTTTCACCGCCACGCGCCCGCGGCGAGTTCCCGATGCATGAGACCCATGGCATCGCACTGTGGCCGCAGCATCGGTTTCTCGCCGACAGCCGTGGCCGCGGCTGGCACGACGTCTACACCTCCCTGGCCACGGAGCATTCGTGGAACCAGACATTGCACGCCGTGCCGCATCTGTGCCTGGCCTATTGCAGGAACCGTCCCGCCCACATACGCCGGGTCATCGACGACGAGGGGGACCGCATCAATGTGCAGTTGCGTCCCCGCCTGCTCGGCATGGTGCCGGCGGACCGCGACTCGCATTGGCAGTTGCAGGGCACGCCCGAGATTCAGCTGATCTACCTGCGCCGCGCGATGGTGGAGCAGGTGGCCATGGAGGCCTGCGACGCCGACCCTGCGCGCATCGAGATCCAGCCGAGCCTGGGTTTCGCAGATCCCTTCATCGAACAGTTGGCGATCGAACTGCTCGAACTGGCGCGCCACGACGCGGGCTTCTCGGATGGCCTGCATGCCGATGCGATCGCGCGGCTACTGGTGCTGCATCTGCTGCGTCGACATGGCACGCGAGTGCGCAGCGGCGGCCCGGTGGAACGCACCGAAAGGCTGGCCGATGCCCGCATCCGCCATGTCCGCGACCTCATCGAGAGCGCGCTCGACGAAGACCTGAGTCTGGCGCGCCTGGCGGGTGAAGCCGGCATCGGCAGCCACGCCTTCTCGGCCGCCTTCACCCGGGCGATGGGCATGACGCCGCACCGCTATGTGCTGCAGCGTCGGATCGAGAAGGCCAAGCGGCTGCTGCGCGAGGGCACGCTGCCCATGGTCGATGTCGCGCTGCAAACGGGCTTCTCCAGCCAGAGCCATCTCACCACGGCGTTCCGCCAGGCCACCGGCGTGACGCCGCGCGCCTACCAGCGCAGTCAGTGACCTGGCATCAGAATCAGAAGCGCCGGGCGCAATGCCCGGCGCCTGCGGGTCAGGCGCCCAGGAAGGCCTTCTGCACCGCGGCATCCGCCCTGAGCGATGCCGCCGGGCCCTCCCCGACGACCTGGCCAGCCGCCAGCAGATAGCCTCGGTCCGCAATCGCCAGCGCCTGGCGTGCGTTCTGCTCGACCAGCATCACGGCGATGCCGAGATCACGGACCTTGCGAATGGCCACGAACAGCTCCTGGCACATCAGTGGGGACAGCCCCAGCCCCGGTTCGTCCAGCAGCAGCAGGCTGGGTGCGCTCATCATGGCCCGACCGATGGCGACCATCTGCTGCTCGCCGCCGCTCATGGTGCCGACCAACTGGCGCTGCCGCTCCGCCAGCCGCGGGAACAGGCCGAGCACCGTCGCAAGGGTCTGTGCCTCCGACTGGCGCGCGCGGCGTGGCAGCGCGCCCAGGCGCAGGTTCTCGGCCACGCTCAGGCTGCCGAAGACGCCGCGCCCCTCCGGCACGATGGCCAGGCCGGCCTCCACGACCTGATGCGGCGCCATGGCATGCAGCGCCTGACCTTGCAGGACGATGTGGCCGCTGTAGGGGGTCAGCCCGGCCAGGCTCCGGAGCAGGGAGCTCTTGCCCGCGCCGTTGGCCCCGAGCACAACGACGATCTCGCCGCAGCGTACGTCCAGGGAAATGTCTTGCAAAGCCTGGTGGCGCCCGTAGCGCACCGCGAGTCCACGGACTTCAAACATCGGCTGTGACCTCCTCACCCAGATAGCAGCGCAACACCTCGGGATCGGCCAGCACCTGCGCCGTCGGACCCTGGGCGATGACGCGCCCGTGGTGCATCACCACGGCGCGCGAGCACAGTGCTCGGACGGCTTCCATGACGTGCTCGACCATCAGGATGGCGATGCCCTCGGCCGCCAGCGAACGCACCAGCGCGATAGCCTGCTGCAACTCGGTGGGATTGAGGCCCGCCAGCCATTCGTCCAGCATCAGCAGGCGCGGTTGCAGCGCCAGCGCGCGCGCCAGTTCCAGGCGCTTCTGGTCGATGTAAGTCAGCTCGCTGGGTTGCGACTGCGCCTTGTCTGCCAGGCCGACGCGCTTGAGCCAGTCGCGTGCGTTCGCACCCGTCTGGCGGGCCCCGCCAGCATGGAAGGCCACCGCCAACTGCACGTTCTCCGCGAGCGTGAGCGAGGGCAGTACGCGCACCAACTGGAACGTGCGCGCGATGCCGGCACGCGCCACGCGGTGTGGCGCCCAGCCAGTGATGGGCTGGCCGTCCAGCAGCACGGCGCCCGCATCCGGCGCGAACACGCCTGAAATCAGGTTGATCGCGGTGCTCTTGCCTGAACCGTTGGGACCCAGCAGTCCCACCAGCTCACCGGCGCCGACGGTGAAAGACAGGCCGTCGACGGCCACCAGGCCGCCGAAGCGCCGGACCAGCCCCCGGACCTGCAGCAGCGGCTGCTCCAGACGGTCGTTCATGCGGCGCTCCTGTCGGGTGGGACGCGACGCGCCAGCCGCAGCCGCCAGGTGCCGATCCAGCCGGCGATCCCCTGCGGCAAGGCGTACACGATCAGCATGAACAGCAGGCCCAGCAGCAGGCTGAAGGCATTCGGCGCCGTCGCCATCAGCAGCTCGAACAGCAGCGCCAGCGGCACGACGCCCAGCAACGGCCCCAACAAGCGCGCCGCGCCGCCGAAGAGCGCCATCGCCAGCACCTGGAACGAGACGTTCGGATTGAACGCGATGCCCGGGTCGATATAGGTCCAGCGCGTGGCCATGAGCGCACCGGTGCAGCCGATGCAGGTGGCGCTGAACACGAAGGCCAGCAACTTCACGCGCGTCAACGGCACGCCGCAGTGCGCGGCCGCCAGTTCGTCATCGCCCACGGCGCGCAACGCCAGGCCCCAGCGCGAGCGCATCAGCAGCGCCCGCGCTCCGATGACAAGCGCGCACAGTGCCAGCAACTGCCAGTAGATGGCGGCGGCCGACAGATCGCTGAATACGTAGCGGCTCAGCGTCTGCGTGTAGTTGACCTCGAACCAGGTCACGCACTGGCGCAGCAGTTCGGACAGGCCGAAGGTGAACGCCACGAAGTAGATGCCCGACAGACGCAGCGTCGACAGGCCGACCACCAGTGCCAGCAACAGGCTGATGGCACCGGCCGCCGCCAGCACCAGCGGCCAGGGCATGGCTTCATGGAGCACGGCCGTGGCATAGGCACCCACACCGAAGAAGGCCGAGGTGGCCAGCGAGACATAGCGCGTCGGCCCGGAGAACAGGGCCCAGGCCGACGCGAGCGTGCCCCAACTGGCCAGGGCGATGCCGAGCGACAGGTGGTAGTCACTGGTCCACAGCGGTGCCGAGACGGCCAGCAGGCCCACCAGGAGGCCGGCGACGCAGATGGCTGGTGACTTCATCGCGTGCGCCCTCCGAACAGGCCCGTGGGCCGCCACAGCAGCACCACGGTGAACAGCGCGAAGGTCACCGCCATCGCCAAGCCGGGGTCGACATAGGTGGCGACCAGGCTCTCGGACAAGCCCAGCAGCAAGGCCGCGACCAGGCAGCCCTGCACATGGCCCACCCCGCCCATGATGACGATGACCAGCGCCTTGGCCGTGAAGACGATGCCTGAATTGGCATTGAAGGTCTGGAACAGGCTGACCAGCACACCGGCGAGCGCCACCAGCGCGCCGCCGACCCCGAACACCAGAGCGCTCACGCGCGGCCCGTCCACACCGACCAGTGGAGCCAGCGACGGGTCGGCCGCCACGGCGCGCAGCGCCACCCCCCAGCGGCTGCGCGTCAGTCCGAGGTACAGCGCGATACAGGCGGCCACGGCCAGGCCCAGCGCCAGCAGTCGGTTGGCCGCGACGATCTCGCCGGCCAGCGACACCGGCCATGCCATGAACGTGTAGCTGTGATAGGCGCCCCCGAAGATCAGAAGCATCATGCCCTGGAAGACGAACATGAACCCGAACGTTGCCAGGAGGCTGCTGACCTCCAGCTCGGAGCGGTCCCGCGCACGCCGGACCAGTGGATGCAGGCCGACACGGTACAGCCACACGCTGACCGCAAAACCCGCGGGCACCACGAGCAGGGAGACCCACAGGGGACTGATGCCCGCATGGGTGGTGGCCCACCAGGCCGCGAACGCCGCCATCACCAGCCCCTCGCCGTACGAGAGGTTCATGATGCGCGCCACGCCGTATTGCAGGGTGAGGCCGATGGACATCAGCGCATACATGCCGCCGAGCAACAGGCCATTGAGAAGAGCCGCAGCCATCCGTGCGTCTCCGATCAGTTGGCCGCGGGCCAGGGGGCCTTGGGCACGGTCAGCGCGGCGGCGCCGGGATGGTGTGCGGGCGCCACGCCGACAAACTCGTCGCCGCGCCACTGGCCCAGGGTCCAGGGCCGCGCCGGCAGGTTGTTCTCGAACTTCCAGGGGCCGAAGATGGTGTCGAAAGTGCCGGTCTGCAGTTCCCGGATGATGGCGGGGCGGTCCAGGCGACCCACCCGTTCGATGGCCTGCTGCAGCATCTGCAGGCTGGCCCAGGTGGTCAGGCTGCCCATGCGGTCGGGCTCCGCGCCGGTCATCTCGCGGTGCTGCTTCAGATAGTCTCGCGCCGCTGGAATGTCCGGATTCCACCCACCGGTGCCGATAACGCCTTCGGCGGCAGCGCCGAACCGCTTCTTGAACTGCGGGAACGCCGTGCCGACGCCGGTGATGAACACCTTCGGCGAGAGGCCTGTGAGCCGGGCCTGCTCGGTCAGCGCGAAGGTGTCGGGCGGATAGCTGAAGGCCAGCAGCACATCGGGTGCCTGCGCCTTGATCTCGGAGACGATGGGAGCAACGTCCTGCGTGCCGATGGGGTAGGTCTTGTCATACACCAGCTTGAAGCCGGCCTTGGGCAGTTCCTGGCGGGCCACGCTGGTGCCGGCAACGCCCCAGGCGTCGGCGATTCCCACCAGGGCGACGGTGTTGCCGATGCGGCCCTGGTCGCGCAGTTGCACCAGCATCTTCGCGATGTTCTGCGCGCCGATCTCGATGGGGCCGAGGGGCCAGAAGCTGCCGGGCCAGCGTTTGACGAAGTCGGCCGTGCGCGTGGTCATGGCGGTGGCGGCCAGGTGCGGATAGCCGGCCCGGTGCAGCACGGGAGCCACAGCCATGTTCAAGGCCGTGCCCCAGGGCGCCAGTACAAGGTCGACCTTGTCCTGCGAGATCAGCCGTTCGACGGCACGCACCGCTTCCTCCGGGCTGCTGCGGTCGTCGTACTGCACGACCTCGACGGGGACCCGCCGTTCACCCAGCTTCAGGCCTCCGGCGGCCTGGAGTTGGCGAATCCAGAGATCGTAGTTCGGTGCCGATGACACGGCAGCACCGCCGGCGTTCGGGCCGGTCTTGGACAAGGCCCAGCCGATCCGGACCACCTGCTGCTGGGCCAGCGCGGGCAAAGAGGGGATGGCTAGACCGAGGGCGAACCGGGACAGCACCCGGCGACGAGACAAAGACATGGCGAAGCTCCTGAAGGATCAAGCGAGTTCGCCGAGTCTGTCCAGCACCGTCGCAACCGTCTTTCAGTATTCGTGCGACGCGTTGCAGGAAATGGGATTGGACACGGCCCGCGTGACATCACGCCCCGTGGCCTGCTCCATGTCGCGCACCTGGCGGCTCAGGGCCGACTGTGCGATCAACAGGCGCTCGACCGCCTGGCTGAAGCCGCCGGTGTCCACGATCTCCACGGAGTAGCGCAGTTGGCGGTGCGGGAGCATGTCGAGCACCTGGACCCCCCGTGCCGGGGGGGCGGGTCAGGCGGCAGAGGACGGCGCCGCCGCCTTCAGAAAGCGCCGCGCCTCACCCAGCGGAATGCCGTACATGTCGGCAAAGGCATCCACATCGGTCTGGCCGCTGGCGGCAAAGGCGCGCTGCAGGGCCTCGCGCCGCGCGGTCACGCGGCCGTGCTCGGCGAAGGCATCGTCGATCAGCGCCAGCGCTTCGGGCTTGGACACGCGCGCCTGCTCGGTATAGGCCGCGCGGTCCAGGCCCGAGGCCTCGATGGCTTCGGCCAGGCGGGCGATCAGCTTGGGGCGCAGGTCTTCCTGCGTGCGGCCCTGGCGGCGGCGGTGCAGTTCGACGATGGCGTGGTGCACATGCTCGGGCGCCACGGCTTCCACCACCTCGCCATCCAGGCTGTGGCGCGGCAGGCGTTGCGCGATGGCGTCCAGGTAGCGGCCCGAGCGCGCATGCAGGCCCAGCGCCACCTTCAGTTCGGCTTCGGGCAGCTCTTCAGGGTGGCGCTCGCGCAGCGCTTCGTAGATGCCGCGCTGCAGCGGCAGGAAGCGCGCGCCGAAGAGGTTCGGGTACAGCTCGGCCAGCTTTTCGAGCATCGGATGCACCTGCCGTTCGGGCTTGGCGGCCGGCTTGTTCGCGGGCTTCCTGCCGCGGCCGCTGTCGGCGCGCGCGTCTTCGTTCTGCGGCCGGCGTTCGCCGCGCGTGGTGCCCGGCGCCGGCGCGGCGGTGCCGGCCGCATCGCTGCCACCACGCCGGCCCCGGCCACCGCGTCCGCGTCGTGGGCGCGGCGGCGGCGTGCCTGTGGCGGGGCCGCTGCCATCGGCGTTGCCGGTGGGGGCGTTGTCAGGCGTGGCGGGCGCCGCGGTCGACGGTGCCGCGTCGGACGCTGGCACAGGTGCGGGCGTCGCGGGGCGGGCTTCGGAGTTCACGTCGGTGTCGGTCATGTCGGACAGGAAACTGGAGAAAAGGATCAAACGTGGCGTTGCCGGTCGGCGCGTTTCAGCGCGGACGGAACATGTGGAAGCGGTTGTCGGGCGTGACCGCGAAATAGTCGGCCGGGCCACCGGCCCGCAGAATGGGCTCGGCCGCAGCGGTGTCGTAGATCCCGTCCTTGAGCAGTCGGCGCGCGATGTGCACGCCCACCACCTCGCCCAGCACCAGCCAGGTGTCGACGCGCTGGCCGTCCGCGCCCTGCAGCTGCAGCAGTTGCGTGAGCCGGCATTCGAAGGACACGGGGCTCTCGGCCACGCGCGGCGCGCCGATGCGGCGCGAGGCCACGGGCGTGAGGCCGGCCAGCGCGAACTCGTCCACCTCGGGCGGCACGGCCGCGCAGCTGGCGTTCATGGCTTCGGCCAGCGGGCGGGTCGCCAGGTTCCAGCCGAATTCGCCGGTGGCCTGGATGTTGCGCAGCGTGTCCTTGGCGCCGATGCTGGCGAAGCCGACGATCGGCGGCACGTAGTTGAAGGCGTTGAAGAAGCTGTAGGGCGCCAGGTTCAGGCGGCCCTGGCCGTCGCGCGTCGAAATCCAGCCGATGGGCCGCGGCCCGACCATCGCGTTGAACGGGTCGTGCGGCAGGCCGTGGCCCTGCGCGGGCTCGTAGAAATGGACGTCGGCTTCGATCATGGTCGCTGGAGGACGCTGTCGGGGCGCGCGGCCAGGCTGCGCGCGATCAGCAGACGGAAGGGCAGCAGCATGGCGGCACCCACGGCCAGCTTCACGGCGAGGTCGCCCAGCGCCCAGGTGATCCACGGCCCGCCGGTGCCGGCGAAGCCAATGCCCCAGAACACGGCGCTGTCCAGCACCGCCGCGGCCAGCGTGGCCACCAGCGGTGCACGCCACCAGAGGCCGGCGCGCAGGCGGTCGAACACGCGGATGTCCAGCAGCTGCGAGGCGATGAAGGCCGCGCCCGAGGCGAGCGCGATGCGCGCCGGCGCGAGCCACAGCGAGGCCAGCACCGCCACCGCGAAGCCGACCCAGGCCACGCGCCGCGCCAGAGCGGGCCCGAAGCGGCGGTTGACCAACTCGCTGACCAGGAAGGCCACGGGGTAGGTGAAGGCGCCCCAGGTCAGCCAGTCGTTGATCGCGAACTGCACCAGGATATTGGAGCCCAGCACCACGGCCGCCATGGCGGCGATGGCCAGGGCGAACCAGCCCGCAGTCGGCCGGGCGAAAGCGTTGCGTGAAGGCTGTGGGTTCATGCCGGCACCCGCTGCGCTTCCTGCTCGGCCGCCAGGGCGCGCGCCACGGCTTCGCCCACCTTGATGCCGTCCACGCCGGCCGACAGGATGCCGCCCGCGTAGCCCGCGCCTTCGCCGGCCGGGTACAGGCCGGCCATGCCCGGGCATTGCAGCGTGTCGGCATCGCGCGCGATGCGGATGGGCGAGGAGGTGCGCGTCTCCACGCCCGTGAGCACCGCGTCGTGGCGATCGAAGCCGGGGATCTTCCTGCCGAAGGCCGGGAAGGCTTCGCGCAGCGCGTCGATGGCGTAGGCGGGCAGGGCGCCGTGCAGGTCCCCCAGGCGCACGCCCGGCTTGTAGCTCGGCTGCACCTCGCCGAACTCCTTCGAGGGCGTGCCGGCCACGAAGTCGCCCACCAGCTGGCCCGGCGCGCAGTAGTCGCCGCCGCCGAGCACGAAGGCCTGCGATTCCAGCCGCCGCTGCAGCTCGATGCCCGCCAGCGGATGCGGCCGGCCCTGCACGCGTTCCAGCGTTTCGGGCGACAGGTCGAGGTGCTGGTAGTCGGTCGGGTAGTCCTCGGGCGTGATGCCGACCACGATGCCGGCGTTTGCGTTGCGCTCGGCGCGTGAATACTGGCTCATGCCGTTGGTCACCACGCGGTTGGGCTCGCTGGTGGCGGCCACCACGGTGCCGCCGGGGCACATGCAGAAGCTGTAGACCGAGCGGCCGTTGCTGGCGTGGTGCACCAGCCGGTACTCGGCCGCGCCCAGCGCCGGATGGCCGGCATGGCGCCCCCAGCGCGCGCGGTCGATCAGGCCCTGCGGATGCTCGGCGCGAAAGCCGATGGAGAAGGGCTTGGCCTCGATGGGCGCGCCGCGTTCCCACAGCATGGCGAAGCTGTCGCGCGCGCTGTGGCCCAGGGCCATCACCACATGGTCGCAGCGCATCTCCTGCGTCTGGCCCGTGGCCTGGTCGCGCACCACCAGCCCGCGCAGGCGGCCGGCTTCCACGCGCACGTCCGTCACCTTCTGCTCGAAGCGGATCTCGCCGCCCAGCGACTCGATCTCGGCGCGCATGTTCTCGATCATCTTCACCAGGCGGAAGGTGCCGATGTGCGGGTGCGCCTCCCACAGGATTTCCTCGGGCGCACCGGCCTTCACGAACTCTTCGAGCACCTTGCGGCCCAGGAAGCGCGGGTCCTTGATCTGGCTGTAGAGCTTGCCGTCCGAGAAGGTGCCGGCGCCACCTTCGCCGAACTGCACGTTTGATTCGGGATGCAGCTCCTTCTTGCGCCACAGGCCCCAGGTGTCCTGGGTGCGCGCGCGCACGGTCTTGCCGCGCTCCAGCACGATGGGCCGGAAACCCATCTGCGCCAGCAGCAGCGCCGCGAACAGCCCGCAGGGGCCGAAGCCGACGACCACGGGGCGCAGGCCGCTTTCGGCGCCGCCGGCAGCCGCCCGCACCGGCGCGCGGTAGGCCATGTCGGGCGTGGGCTGGAGGTGCGGGTTCTTGGCGTTGGCGGCCAGCAGGGCCGCTTCCAGGGCCGGATCGGCGAGCGCCACGTCGGCGATGTAGACCACCAGCAGCTGCGGCTTGCGCGCATCGAAGCTGCGCTTGAAGACGGTATGGCTCGCGACCTGCGCGGGCGAAAGGCCCAGCGTCTGCGCGATCAGCGCGGGCAGCGCCTCGGGCGCGTGGTCGAGGGGGAGCTTGAGTTCGGAAAGTCGGATCATGGCGCGGGGCCCGTGGTGATCGGGCATTCGGCGGGCTGCATATTGTCCACGACCGGGCACTGCCGGCCAAACACGCAGGCCGGCGCGCTCAGCCCATCTGCCGCTGCGCCTTGACCCAGCGCTTGAACACGTCCGGGTCTTCCAGCATCCGCTGTTCGCGCTGCAGGTCACGCAGGGCGTTGTGGAGCTTCGCGATCTCGTGCCGCAGCCGGTCGGCCAGCAGCTCCGGGCGCAGTTTGCCGTGCGGGTTCAGGCCGTGGCGGGCCTTGAAGCCGGCTTCGACGGCGCGCACTTCCTGCTGGAGTTCGGCCAGCTGGCCTGCGAGCACCCGGTTGTAGTGCGCCAGCTGGGCGTCGGCCAGCCCCTGCAGGTGGCGGGCGTCGATCTGTTCGATTTCCAGTTGCAGCTGCAGCAGGTCCAGCAGGCGGTGGGCGGCATAGGCCTCGTTCACGCGCTGCATCAGCGCGGTCTTGCGCAGGCGCTCCTGTTCGTCGGGCTCGCGGTCGGGGTGCAGGGCGCTCACCAGCTGGCGGTACACCGCGCGCACGGACTGCGTGGCCTGCACCACTTCTTCCTTTTGCTGGTGGGCCTGCTGCGCGCGCGTGGTGCCCTTGCGCTGGCGCTCGGCGCGCCGCTTTTCGCGCGCGGCCTCGGCCTTGGCGCGGGCGGCGTCCATCTCGGCTTCCACGCGGCGCAGCAGGGCTTCAGTCTCGTCGTCGGCCTCGGTGCCGGGCGCCGCCGCTTCGTTGGCCGGCGCATAGCGCTCGTACATGCCCGCCAGGTGGCGGCGCCGCGCTTCGTCGTCTTCGCCCAACAGCAGGCTTTCGGCGATGCTCGCGATCAATGCGTGCAGCGCTTGCGCATCGGTGCGGCCCAGCCGCATGCCGCCCGAGGCGGCATGGTCCAGGAAGTCCAGCAGCGCCACATGCTGGTCGCGGTACTGGGCGTGCAGCGGCAGATAGTCCTGCAGGTAGCGCTGCTCGTAGGCGTCGATGGCGGCGCTCCAAGCATCGAGCAGGGCGCGCTGCGCAGCGATGTCGTCGTGCAGCCGGTGGAAGCGCTGCTGCTCGGCGCTCTGCGGGGCCGAGTTGCCGTCGCTCGGGCTCAGGTGGAGGCGGCGGGTCGGTGGGGTGGGCATGGTCGCCACAGAGAGGGCGGCGCGCTCAGGCCGCGCTGAGCGCCTGCCAGGCGCTGAACAGCAGCGTGCCGCCGGCCAGGCACAGCAGTCCGCCCACGAGCAGCTTGAGCGTGCGCGGGTGGAACTGGTGCGGCAGCCAGCGATGGAAGCGCGACACCAGGTAGACGGCCGGAAAGGCCGCTGCCGTGAGCGCGGCGGCCTGCCACGAGAACTGGCCCGTGGGCAGCACCACGACCAGCCGCACCAGGCCGCTGAGCGCAAAGCTGAGCAGCAGCACGCGCCGGATCACGTCGGCGCCCAGCGGCTGGCGGTACATGTGGAAGACCAGCGGCGGCCCGCCGCTCGAAAAAAGGCCGCTGAGCAGGCCCGAGAGCACGCCGATGAAGGTGAAGCTGCCGCGGCCGGAGAGTTGGGCGCGGGCGCGGGTCTGCCGCATGAAGAGCAGCGCGCAGACCACGATGGCCGCGCCCAGCAGGCCCCGCAGCAGGTCCATGGCCGTGCCGCTGAGCCAGGCCAGCAGCATCAGCCCAGCCAGGACGCCGACGACACTGCCGTTGAGGATGGGGCGCAGCAGATGCCAGGGGTTCTGGCCCGGATGGTTGCGCAGGTAGGCCCAGGCATTGACCAGCGAGAGCACGGTGGCGGCATTGGCGGCGTCGTTGATCGACGCGATGTGCAGCACCGACGACAGCCCGAGCAGGATCAGGCTGAAGGCGAAGCCCGTGAGGTTCTGTGCATAGGCGGCCAGCGCGGCGCAGCCGGCAAAGGCGAGGGCAGGCCCTGCCAGGGCCTGGAATTGAAGGGACATGGGCAGGGTGGGAAGGCCGCCCGGCCCGGGGGCCGGTGCAGGGGCGCGCCCGGAGCGCAAGCGTGCCGTGGCGGGAGAGGTCGAAGGCTTGGAGAGCGGGGCTGCCCCGCATTGTCGGTGAGCCGCTCACCCCGCCGCCTCAGGGCGGCCCCGCGGCCCGGCTGTGCATGGGGCGAGCCGGACGCGGGCCGGTCCATCAAGCCGGCAGGAAGCCTTCGATGGACAGGTAGCGCTCGCCCGTGTCGTAATTGAAGCCCAGCACCACGGCATCGGCCGGCAGCTCGGGCAGCTTCTGCGCGATGGCGGCCAGCGTGGCGCCCGAGGAGACGCCCACCAGCATGCCTTCCTCGCGCGCGCAGCGGCGCGCCATTTCGCGCGCCGGCTCGGCATCGACCTGGATGATGCCGTCGAGCAGTTCGGTCTGGAGGATCTGCGGCACGAAGCCGGCGCCGATGCCCTGGATCGGGTGCGGCGCCGGGCTGCCGCCCGAGAGCACGGGCGAGGCGACGGGCTCGACGGCATAGACCTTGAGCTTGGGCCACTTCTTCTTGAGCACTTGCGCGCAGCCCGTGATGTGGCCCCCCGTGCCCACGCCGGTGATGAGCGCGTCGATGCCCTCGGGGAAATCGGCCGCGATCTCCTCGGCCGTGGTGCGCACGTGCACGGCGACGTTGGCGGGGTTGTTGAACTGCTGCGGCATCCAGGCGCCGGGCGTGCTGGCGACCAGTTCCTCGGCGCGGGCGATGGCGCCCTTCATGCCCTTCTCCTTGGGCGTCAGGTCGAAGGTGGCGCCGTAGGCCAGCATCAGGCGGCGGCGCTCGATGGACATCGATTCGGGCATCACCAGCACCAGCTTGTAGCCCTTGACGGCGGCCGCCATCGCCAGGCCGATGCCGGTGTTGCCGCTGGTGGGCTCGATGATGGTGCCGCCGGGCTGGAGGGCGCCGGATTGCTCGGCGTCCTCGATCATGGCCAGGCCGATGCGGTCCTTGATGGAGCCGCCGGGGTTGCTGCGCTCGGACTTGATCCACACCTGCTGGCCCGGCCGGGCCACGCCGTTGAACAGGCGCTGGACGCGGATGTGCGGGGTGCGGCCGATGGTGTCGAGGATGGTGTTGGCTTTCATGCAGGTCTCCGGCAAGGGGTGGGACAGACGGGTGAACCAGGCATTGTGGCGATAATCGCGGTGTGAAGCACGCCAGACCGCCGCTGGTGCAAGTGCCGAAAGGCCGCACTGGAGGAACGTCCGGACTGCACAGGGCAGCGCAGGAGCTAACGGCTCTCCACCGCGAGGTGAGGATCAGAGCAACAGAGACGAGTCCCGACGGGAGTGCCGCAAGGCCAACCGCCGGGGGTGAAACGGGCAATCTCTGCGCGCAGCAATACCAAATAGGCCAGCGTTGATGTGGCCCGCGGAGCTGGCGGGTAGGTAGCACCGAGCCGTGCGGGTGACCCACGGCCCAGATGAATGGCGGTCACGCGGCGGCATCCGCAAGGAGGCTGCCGTGCACAGAATCCGGCGTATCGGCGCGCTTCACACTTCTTCCCAAGGCCCTCCCGGTGGAGGGCCTTGCTTCTTCTGCCTCGCCGGGCGTCCTCAGAACCGCTCTTGTGGCCGCAGGCAGCGCCAGTGGCCGGGCGCGAGGCCGGCCATGGGCATCCGGCCGATGCGCAGGCGCCGCAGCGCGGTCGGCGCCAGGCCGGCATTGCGGCACAGCGCCGCGATCTGGCCCGGCTCCGGCCCGTGCAGCACCACGCGCAGGCCGGTCAGCGTCTCGGTCCGGCGGCTGATGCTGGCGCGCGCGGGGCGAAGGCGCTGCAACTGGGCCGCATCGACGGCGCCGTTCACCTCGATGCTGAATTCATGTTCGACCAGCGGCGCATCGTCCAGCAGGCGGCGCGCCACGCCGGGCACCTGGCTGAAGACGACCAGGCCGCTTTCCTCGACCTCGAGCGAGGCCACGCAGCGCTGGTTCATGAACAGGCCGGGCACGGCGGGGCGGCCGTGCAGCGCGTCCTGGCCATCGCGCTGCAGCCGCGCCCAGAAACCCGGCGCACTCCAGTCCAGGCCGGCCGGCTTGTGCACCAGCAGGGTGGCGGGCGCCATGGCCTGCGGCCGGGCGCCCGGGGCCACGGCCACGCGCTGGTCGGCGCGCACGCGCTGCTGGGGCTGGGTGGCGAGCTCGCCGTCCACGGTCACGGCGCCCTGCGCCACCAGTTGCTCGGCTTCGCGGCGCGAGCAGTGCAGTTGGGCCGCCACGCGCTTGGCCAGGCGCTCCCCAGGGTCAGTGTCTTCTTCGCTCATTCATTCCGTGCGGGCATGGGGCATGCCCGCGCCAAGAGCCGCGGCTGCTCTCCTAGATTGTGGTCCGGCGCGCATCGGCGCGCCGGGCTTCGAGCTCGCGCAGGCGTTCCACATGGGCCTGCAGCGAGCGCAGCGCCACCGGCCACAGCGCGCGCGGCGTGTCACCGTAGGCGATGGCCACCCAGTCCTCGGGCGTGCCGTGGGGATTCTGGCGCAGCGCGGCCGCCACCTTGGCCTCGCGCTGCAGGCGGTGTGCCTTGAGCCGCGCGATGGCCGTGCGCGCGAAGCCCAGCACGTGCCCGTGCGCGGGCAGGATGAATTCCGCCTGCAGCTCCTCGCAGGCCGCGTCCAGCCGGTCCAGCGATTCGAGGTAGTCGCTCATGTGGCCGTCGGGCGGGTCGATGACGGTGGTGCTGCCATTGAGGATGTGGTCGCCCGAGAAGAGCAGGCCGTCTTCCTCCAGGAACAGGCACAGGTGGTTGGCCGCGTGGCCCGGCGTGTGCAGCACGCGCAGCGTGTGCGTCACGCGGCGGCCCGGCTCGCCTTCCAGCGGCGCGCCTTCGAGCTGCAGCCGCTCGTGGTTCTCCAGCGCGCGGTCGGGCACGAAGCGCGCGCTGGCGCGGGCGGTGGGTGCCGAGGGCAGGCCGAGGATCGGCGGGCGCGCGGTCTGGCACAGGGCCTGCAGCGGCTGCGCGCCGGGCGAATGGTCGGCATGCGAATGGGTGCAGATGATGGCGCGGATGTCGCCATGGGTGGCGCGCCAGAGCCGGCCCACGTGGCCGAAGTCGTTCGGCCCGGGGTCGATGACGATGTAGCCGCTGTGCGCGTCGCCCACGATGTAGCTGTTGGTGCCCGGCCCGGTCATGGCGCTGGGGTTGGGCGCCGTCAGGCGGCGCACGTTGCGCAGCAGCGGCACGGGGGTGTGGGTCTGCCAGTCCAGGCTGTGCAGCAGCTGGCCGTCGGGGCAGGCCAGGGCCAGCTCGCCGTAGGGGCTGTCCTGCTCCATGAAGCGCGCCTCGCGGCCTTCCAGCCAGGCGCCGCGCGGGCAGCTGCTCCACAGCGGCTTTTCGCGCATGCAGGCCTGCAGCACGGCGTCGACGCGGTCGAAGGCGGCCAGCCGCTGCAGCGTGCGCACGGTGGGGAAGATCATCGGGAAGCGGTCGGCCTCGTGGCGCGCCAGGGCATCGGCCGGGCGCACCCAGGTGGGTTCGAACTGCTCGATCTCGTCGGCCTGGGGCGTCTGGCCCTCGGGCATGCGCGCCACCATGAACAGCACGTCGAAGCGCTTGGGCAGGTCGCGGTCGGTCACCCAGTGCGCCAGCGCCCAGATGCGGTCGGTGGACAGGCGCAGGCCGCGCATCGCGCATTGCTCGGCAAAGGGCACGGCCGGGTGGTAGCCGCGGTCCAGCGCGGCGATCTCGTGCGGCAGCACCGGGCGGCCGTCGGGATGCTCGGCCAGCAGCACGCCCAGTTCCTCGAAGGTCTCGCGCACGGCGGCCACGGCATGGGCCAGGTGGTGGCGGCTCTGGGTGCGACGGCGCATCGCGATGGGGCGGGCCTGCACGTCGGCGTCTTCCACGCGCCCGCCCGGGAACACGTAGGCGCCGGGCGCGAAGCGGGCCACGGCGGCGCGGCGCGTCATCAGCACTTCCAGGCCGTCCGGTGTGTCGCGCAGCAGCAGCAGGGTGGCCGCGGCCTGGGCCGCCGCGGGTTCGCGGACGGCGTGAAGCTGTTGGGAAAGCCGGACCATGGGGGCGGATGATACGTAGCGTGTGTGATCGCTGCAGGGCAGGCCGCCGGGCGGCGCGGGCCGCTCAGGGCGGGCAGCCCTGGCCGGCACGCAAGGCCTGGGCCCGGCCGGCCGTGTCGGGGTGGCTGCTGAACCAGTCGGCCCCGGCGCTTTCCCCGGGGACGGGCGTGGCGCCGTCGGCGCCCGGCGCGCCGCCGGCCTTCTCCTTTGCGGGCCGCGGCGGGCCGTCGATGGTCTGCAGCAGGTCGGCCATGGGCGCCACCGGCAGCCCGGCCTGCCGCATCAAGGCGACGGCGAAGCAGTCGGCCTCGCGCTCGTGGTCGCGGCGGTACGCCAGGTGCGTGAGCACGGTGCTGGCCGTCGCCACCAGGCTGGAGACATCGCCCAGCGCCAGGCCGAGTCCGACGTTGAGCACGCCTTGTTCCACCACCAGCCGCGTGCCGTGGCGGTGCACCACATGGCCCATCTCGTGCGCCAGCACGCCGGCCAGCGCGTCGTCGCCGAGCTTCGCGCGTTCGGCCGCGCGCACCAGCGCGTCGGTCATCACGATCTGGCCGCCGGGCAGCGCGAAGGCGTTGGCCGGCATGCCGCTGCGCAACGCGAGCTTCATGGGCGGCGCGTAGCCGCGGTAGCGTGCGAGCGGCCCGGGCCGCTCCTGCGCGAGGGCGGCGCGCCACTGGGCATCCAGCGCCTCGAAGCGCGCCTGCAGCGCGGCCTGGCGCTCGGCCGGCAGGCGGCTGGGGCGCAGGAAGCCGTCGTCCAGCTCGCGCATGGCCTCTTCGCTGAGCGTCTGCTCCCAGCCCAGCGGCACGAAGCGCGTGAGCTGGGTGGCCGCCCAGGGTGTGCCCCAGCGGTAGAAGGCCACCAGCCCCAGCACCGAGAGCAGCAGTACGGTGGCGAAGACCTGCCAGCGGGTCTGCATGCGCTGCGCCAGGCCGGGACGCGCACCGGCCGCCTGCAGCGCGGCCTGCCAGCGCGTGGCGTCCTCGATCTCCAGGCTGCCGTGCGGGCCCAGCCCCACCACCAGCCGGCGCGGTGCGTGGCGGCCGCTCCAGGTCTCGGGCCAGTCCACCGCGTCGTGCGCCAGGGCCGGCGGCGCGGGCGTGCGGGTGTTCAGCGGATGCACCTGCAGACCCGGGCCGCGCGCACCCGGCCGCAAACCCACGAGCACCGGCTGCGGCGTGCTGTGGATGCCGTCGAACCAGCGGGCCGGCACCAGCTCGGCGGGCGCGGCGGCAGGAGCGGGCGAGGCGGTCATGGACGCAGGCGCCATCCGGTCAGCCGATCAGGTCCAGGCCGAGCGCATCGGCCACGGCATCGCCGAAGCCCTGGTTCTGCTGTGCTTCCATGCGGCCCACGAGCTGGTCGAGCTCGCCCTTGATGTGCAGCGTCACCGATTCCGCCTTCATGCGGTACTCGGCCACGCGCGCGAAGGGCCGGTACAGCCCGAAGGTGATCAGCCCCAGCAGGATGTTCTTGAGCCGCAGGCCCACGAAGGCGCCCGGCCGCAGCCCGCTGCGAAAGCGTGCGACCGCGCCCAGGCCGACGTTGTTCCACATCAGCTGGAACATGCGCGCCTCGCGGTAGGCCAGCGCCGGCGAGCCGGCCAGGAAGAGCGCGAAAAAGCCGACGAAGAACAGCAGCATGATGAGCAGCACCATGCCGAAGCCGCGGCCACCGCCGCCGCCCAGCACGTTCAGCACGCTGCCCAGGCCCGCCAGCACGGCGATCAGCGCGGCCGCGCCGACCAGGGCGAGCACGGTGAGCAGGAACACGCCCACCGTCGCCGCCCAGATGCGCAGGAAGTCGCCGAACACGGGCTTCCAGCGGCCGGGCTGGCCGCCGATGCGCGTGCGCGTGACCAGCAGGCGCTTGTAGTTGAATTCCAGGCGGATGAAGCACAGGACGCTCAGGAACAGGGCGGCCAGCACCACGCCGCCCATGGCCCAGGTGGGGCGGGGCAGCGGGTCTTCCTCGTCGGGGTCGGTGCTGTCGCCGTTCGCATCGGCATCGGGATCGGCATCCGGGTCTGCGTCCCGAGTGGCTTCGTCCTCGTCGCTGGCCGCCTGCGCCGCCGCGATGGCGGCCTGCAATTCCTCCAGTTCCTCGTCGGTGAGAGTGATCTGATCGCTTTCTTCGGCGGCTTCGGTGTCCGCCTCCGAGCGCGCGCCGGGCCGGGTCGGGTCGGTCTTGACGCCTTCCGTGCCAGGGCCGCGCCCGGCGTCGCCCGTCGGCGATGGATCGGCCTGCGGGGCAGGCGGCGAGAGCGCCTCCCGGGCCTGCTGCGCGCGCTGCTCGGCCTGTGCCGCGTCCACCATCTGGCTCAGCGCCAGGCCCGCCGCCAGCCAGACGGCGGCGATGGCGAACACCGGCCAGCTCGCACCGTACACCTCGCGCCACCTGGCGCCGAAGTGCAGGCGCAGCCCGCGCCAGCGCGTGTGGAACAGGCGAAAGCGCATCGCGCTGCCCCAGAGCCAGGGCGCCAGCAGCACGCCGACCAGCATGATGACGCCCACGATCCAGTCCATGCCCGTGTGGCCCGCCACCTCCATGGCGACGTAGAGCGCCGCGAACAGCAGGAAGCCCACCACCATGCTGCGGATGCCCGCCGTGAACTCCAGCGGCTGGCCGGCCACCTCGGTGTGGCCGTAGAAATAGCGGATCGTGCGCCGCCGCGCCCAGGGCGTGTACAGGCCCAGCGTGACGATGGACAGCAGGACGTTGACGATCCACACGCCGAAGTACACGCCGCCATCGCCGCGGAAGGCGATGCGGTGGGCTTCGATGGACGGGGGACGCTCTGTTGTTGTGGGCGGGGGCGGCATCTCGGCCGCCGGGCCCGCGGTGCTCTGGGGGTCGTGCATCGGTGGCTCCTCCTCCTCTGAGGGCGGGCGCAGTGTAGGTCTTCGCCCGCCCGGCCTCGGCCCTCGCTTGACGCCTTTTGCCTACGCGTGGCGGCGCGGCGACAGGCGCATGATCGGCGCTTCTCATCTGCCTGCATCCATTCATGCTGATCCATTGCACGGCCTACCGCGAGGGCCAGCGCGCTGGCGAAGTGCCCCTGGAGGCACTGAAGGCGCGGCTGCAGTCGGCCGAGGCGGAAGGCGACGGCGCCCGCAGCTTCCTCTGGGTGGCCCTGCACGATCCCACATCCGAAGAGCTGGCGCCGCTGCAGGTCGCCTTCGGGCTGCACCCGCTGGCCGTGGAAGACGCCCTGCAAGGGCGCCAGCGGCCCAAGGTGGAGGAGTACGGCGAATCGCTGTTCGCCGTACTGCATCTGCTGAGCTTCGAAAGCGACGAGCCGCATGCCGCGCGGCCGTTCCCCAGGCCGGCCTCGCCGGCGCACCCGCCGCGCCTGCAGGCCGGGCAACTGGCCATCTTTGCCGGACCGCACTACATCGTCTCGGTGCGCAGCCGCAGCGAAGAGAGCCTGGCTCCCGTGCGCGAGCGCTGCGAGCGCGAGCCCGAGCTGCTGCGCGAAGGGCCGGGCTTCGTGCTCTATGCGCTGATGGACGAGGTGGTGGACCGCTACTTCCCGCTCACCGAGCGCATCGAGGACGAGCTGGAGGCGATCGAGAAGCAGATCTTCACCCAGGGTGCGGGGCGCGAGATCCTGCAGCGCCTGTACGCCCTCAAGCGCCGCCTGCGCCTGCTGCGCCATGCCGTGGCGCCGCTGCTGGAGGCCGCGGCGCGCCTGCACAGCGGGCGCGTTCCCCTCTTGTGCGCGCCGGTGCAGCACTACTTCCGCGACGTGTTCGACCACGTGAGCCGGCTGGCGGCGGCGCTGGACAGCACACGCGACAGCCTCGCCACGGCGATCCAGGTCAACCTGTCGCTGGTCACCATCGACGACACCGACGTGACCAAGAAGCTCGCCGCCTGGGCCGCCATCTTCGGCGTGTGCACGGCCTTCGTGGGCGTGTGGGGCATGAACTTCGACGTCATGCCCGAGCTGCACTGGCGCTGGGGCTACCCGGCGGCGCTGGGCCTGATCCTGGCCGTGTGCCTGCTGCTGTACCTGCGCTTTCGCCGCGCGGGCTGGCTCTGAGAACGTGTTTACGATCTTCTGAGTAGCAGCCCCAAGAACGCCATGTGAATGAACTGCAAGCTGGTGTTGAGCAGCCTCTCGCAGTTCTTCCACAGCCTGCGGTTCTTCTCCAGCCACGCAAAGCTGCGCTCCACCACCCAGCGCTTGGGCATGACCTTGAAGGTGCGCAACTCGCTCCTTCTGGCGATCTGCACCGTCACATGCCCGCTCAGAATCTCTTGCACACCCTGCGCAGAGGGCTGGCCTGCGTAGCCGCTGTCGCACAGCAGGCTTTGCACCCCTGCGAGCCTGGGCTTGCAACGCCTGAGCGCCGCCAAGGCTCCCTTGCGATCTGTCACTTCCGCCGTTGTCACGGCCACCGCGTGCGGCAGCCCCTGGGTGTCCACGCAGATGTGGCGCTTGATCCCAGAGACCTTCTTGCCCGCGTCATAGCCCTTCAGGCTCGCCGTGTCGGTGTTCTTCACGCTCTGCGCGTCCACGATCAAGAGCGTGCTGCAAGCGTTGCGCCCCAGTCTCTCGCGGGCCGCGCCAACCTGATTTTTTGAGAACGTGTTCAGTGTCCAACGGGCCGCGCTGCGCCTTGCCGGGTGACCTGCAAGGCGCAGCGCGCCGCTCGTAGTGATCTACGAGCAAGCGCTGCAATGCCGCAGGACGCCCGGCAAAGCGGCTGCCCGAAGGGTTGGGGCGAAATCGGGCCCGCTCAGCGCCGCGTCGCTTGCATGGGCACCCGCCCATGCGGCGCGCCGCAGCGGATAATTCCGCGATGCGAATCCGCTTCACCAAGATGCAAGGCGCGGGCAACGACTTCGTCGTGCTCGACGAGACGCGCGGCCCGCTGGGCCTGACGGCCGGGCAGTACCGCTTCCTGGCCGACCGGCACTTCGGCGTGGGTGCCGACCAGATCCTCAGCGTGCGGTCCGCGGCGGCGCCGGACATCGACTTCCAGTACGTGATCCACAACGCCGACGGCGGCGAGGTGGAGCAGTGCGGCAACGGCGCGCGCTGCTTCCTGCGCTTCGTGCGCGAGCAGGGCCTGACCGACAAGGACGTAGTGCGCGTGCAGACGCTGGCCGGCGTGATCGCGCCGCGCATGAACGCCGACGGCCGCGTGACCGTGGACATGGGCCCGCCGGTGTTCGAGCCGGCGCGCGTGCCCTTCGACACCGCGGGCCTGGAGCCGCAGCCCACGGGCGACTGGGAAACCTGGCACCTGGCACTCTCCACCGAAGCCGAACACCCGACCGTGCCGCTGGCCGTGCTGTCCATGGGCAACCCGCATGCGGTGCAACTGGTGGACGACGTGGAGACGGCGCCCGTGGCCGTCCAGGGCCCGCTGATCGAGCACCACCCGCGCTTTGCGCAGCGCGTGAACGCGGGCTTCCTGCAGGTGCTGGACCGCGGCCAGGTGAAGCTGCGCGTGTTCGAGCGCGGCGCCGGCGAGACGCTGGCCTGCGGCACCGGCGCCTGCGCGGCCGTGGTCGCGGGCATCCGCCTGGGCCTGCTCGACGCGCGCGTGGACGTCCACACCCGGGGCGGCGTGCTGACCATCGAATGGGCCGGCGCGCAGGGCGACCTGGGCGCCCCCGTGTTCATGACCGGCCCGGCCGTGACCGTGTTCGCGGGCGAGATCGAGGTGCCCGACCGGGCCTGAGCGCGGGGCCCGCCGCGTTTCGTCGGAAGCGCTTGCGCCCGGTGCTCGCCTCATTGCCCCATTGCCGTCCAGGCCAACAGCTCAACCTTGCCATGAACCCCATCACCGAAGACGACATCGCCCACTACCTGTCCATCACGCCGGACTTCTTCGAGCGCCATGCCCAGCTGCTTGCGCAGGTGCAGCTCACCAGCCCGCACGGCAACCGGGCCGTGAGCCTGCAGGAGCGCCAGGCCGAGATGCTGCGCGAGAAGATCAAGGCGCTGGAGCACCGCATCATGGACATGGTGCGCCACGGCACCGAGAACGTGATGACGGCTGACCGCCTGCAGCGCTGGACGCGCACCCTGCTGACCTGGCGCGAGCCGCGCAGCCTGCCCTGGGAGATCCTGAGCGCGCTGCACCAGCAGTTCATGGTGCCGCAGACCGGCATCAAGCTGTGGGACCTGGATGCGGCCTATGCCGACGAGGGCTACGCCCAGAACGTGAGCGAGGACGTGAAGGCGCTGGCCACCTCGCTGACCACGCCTTACTGCGGCCTCAACGCGGGCTTCGAGGCGGCCTCCTGGCTCAACGATCCGCAGCAGGCCGTGTCGGTGGCCCTGCTGCCGCTGCGTGCCGAGGCGGACCAGCCGGCCTTCGGCCTGCTGGTGCTGGCCTCGCCCGACGCGCAGCGCTACCACGCCGAGATGGGCACCGACTTCCTCGAGCGCATCGCCCAGCTGGCGTCGGCGGCGCTGTCGCGCCTGCGCCGCTGATGCGCGAGGCCGCGCGCCCGGACGGCCCATCGCTGGCGCGCGCCGGTTCACGCATCTGGCTGCGCCGGGTCGGTGGGGCGGGGGCGCTGCTGGTACTGGCGGTCGCCGGCCTGGGCGTGCAAGCCTGGTGGCATGGCCGGCAACGGATGGCTGCGCCGCCGCCCGCGCCGGCCGACGTGGCGCTGGTGCTGGGCAACCGGGCCTGGATCGACGGTGCACCGAATCCCTGCCTGCGTTCGCGCGTCGAAGCGGGCGTGACCCTGGCGCGCGCGGGCCGCGTGTCGCAGTTGCTCATGAGCGGCGGCGTCGACCATGAGGACGGCCGCATCGAGGCCGTGGAAATGGAAGCGCTGGCGCGCGCCGCCGGCCATGCCGGCCCGGTGCTGCGCGAAGCGGCCTCGCAGTCCACGCGCGAGAACCTGATGCTTTCCTGGCCGCTGCTCGCGCAGGCTGGCGTGCGGCGTGTCGTGATCGTCTCCGAAGCCGGCCACCTGTGGCGCGTGCAGCGCCTGGCGGCGCGCAGCGGTTTCGACCAGGCCTTCGAGGTGCAGTACCAGGCCAGCCAGTGTGATCGCCGCCCGCTGCGCGCGCTGCAGGCTGCCTTGCGAGAGCCGCTGGCCATCCTCAAGAATGCGGCCCATGGCTGGATCTGAGAGGGCCCCCGATGCCCAGGCGGTCGCCGACACCGACGAAGGCCTGGTCACGCGCTACCTGGAACAGGCGCGCGTGCAGCGCCGGCTGGCACCGCGCACGCTCGACCTGTACGCCGAGCACCTGGCCCTGCTGCGCGAACGCGCGCGCGAGGCGCAACTGCCGCTGCAGCGCGTGCAGACCGCCCATGTGCGGCGCTGGATGGCGCAGCTGCACGCGGCGGGCCGGCAGCCGCGCGGCATCGCGCTGGTGCTCTCGTGCTGGCGCAGCTTCTACCGCTGGCTGGGGCAGGAAAGGCTGATCGCCGCCAACCCGGTGCAGGACGTGAAGGCGCCCAAGGCCGGCCGCCCGCTGCCCAAGGCGCTCGCCGTGGACGACGCGATGCGCCTGGCCGACTTCCAAAAGCCGGATGCCGACCCGTGGACCGAGGCGCGCGACAGCGCCATCGTCGAGCTGCTGTACGGCTGCGGCCTGCGCGTGAGCGAACTCACGGGGCTGGACCGCCGGCCCTCGAAGGCCGCGCGCGGCTGGGTGGACCTGGACAGCGCCGAAGCCAGCGTGCTCGGCAAGGGCGACAAGCGCCGCGCCGTGCCGCTGGGCCGCCAGGCGCTGGCCGCGCTGCAGGCTTGGCTGGCGCTGCGCGACCAGGCGCCGGCCTGCGCCGACGAAGACAGCGCGGCCGCGCTTTTCGTCGGCGCGCGCGGCGCGCGCCTCACGCCGCAGGCGGTGTGGAAGCTGCTGCGCACGCGCGGCATCCAGGCCGGTCTGGCGGCGCCCGTGCATCCGCACATGCTGCGCCATTCCTTCGCCAGCCACGTGCTGCAGTCCAGCAGCGACTTGCGCGCGGTGCAGGAACTGCTGGGCCACGCCAACATCGCCACCACCCAGGTCTACACGCGGCTGGACTTCCAGCACCTGGCCAAGGCCTACGACGCCGCGCACCCGCGCGCGCATCTCCGCTCCCCCGAGCGCCCGCAGGCCGACGCCCCGCCGAGTGCCGGCAGGCCGCCGGCGAGCGCCGACAAGAAGTCCTCATGAAAGTCCTGCGCCTCAAGCCCGGCAAGGAGCGTTCGCTCCTGCGCCGCCATCCCTGGGTCTTCGACGCGGCCATCGCCAAGGGCGGCGGCGACGCCGGCGAGACGGTGCGCGTGGAATCGCACGAGGGCCAGTTCCTGGCCTGGGCCGCCTTCAGCCCGGCTTCCAGGATCCGCGCGCGGGCCTGGAGCTTCGACGTGGCACAGCGCATCGACGCCGCCTTCCTCGCGGCGCGCGTGCAGACGGCGGTGGCCGCGCGCGCCCGGTTCGACATCCGCAGCGACGGCGTGCGCCTGGTGCACGGCGAGGCCGACGGCCTGCCGGGCCTGGTCGTGGACCGCTACGGCGACACGCTTGTCGCGCAGTTCTCGTCGGCCGGCGTGGAGCGCTGGAAGGCCGTGCTGGCCGATGCGCTGCTCGCGGCCACGGGCTGCACGCGGCTGTACGAGCGCTCCGACACGAGCAGCCGCACGCGCGAGGGCCTGCCGCCGGCCACGGGCTGGCTGCGCGGCGAGGGCGCGACCGGGCTGCGGATCCAGGAGCACGGCTGGCACTTGACGCTGGACGTGGCCACGGGCCACAAAACCGGCTACTACCTGGACCAGCGCGACAGCCGCGGCCGCATGGCCGCGCTGGCGGCGCACCGGCGCTTTGCGCGCGTGCTCAACTGCTATTGCTACACGGGCGGCTTCACCGTCGCGGCGGCCAGCGGGCTGGCGTCCGTGGGCGCGCTCGCGGGCGCGCAGCTGGTGTCGGTCGATTCCTCGAAACCGGCGCTGGAGCGCGCGCAGGCGCATCTGGTGGACAACGGCTTCGGGCCCGGGCAGGGCGTGCGGGCGGAATTCCTCGACGCCGACGTGAATGCCACCTTGCGCCGCTTCATCGAGGAAGGCCGGCAGTTCGACGCCATCGTGCTCGACCCGCCCAAGTTCGCACCGACGGCCGCCCATGCCGAACGCGCGGCGCGCGCCTACAAGGACATCAACCGCCTGGCCTTCAAGCTGCTGCCGCCGGGCGGCGTGCTGCTCACCTTCTCGTGCTCGGGCGGCATTTCGGCCGACCTGTTCCACAAGATCGTGGCCGGGGCCGGCCTCGACGCGGGCGTGGACGGCTACATCACCGAGCGCCTGGGCGCCGCCGCCGACCACCCGATGACCCTCGAATTTCCCGAGGGCGAGTACCTGAAGGGCCTGGTGGTGGTGCGCAAGTAGCGGCCGGCGGCGCGGATCGGGGCTCGCCACAAGCCGCGCGGGCCGCAGGTTCTTTGCCGGCAGCCTACACTTTCGCCCCTTTCCCTTCGACCCCCACCTGCGGAGCGCCCATGGCCCTGATTCCCGCCACCATCCTCACCGGCTTCCTCGGCTCCGGCAAGACCACCCTGCTCAAGCGCGTGCTGACCGAGGCCCACGGCCAGAAGATCGCCGTGGTCGAGAACGAGTTCGGTGAAGAGAACATCGATTCCGACATCCTGGTCACCGAGTCCAAGGAGCAGATCGTGCAGATGAGCAACGGCTGCATCTGCTGCACGATCCGCGAGGACCTGCGCGAGACGCTGCAGCTGCTGGCGGCTAAGAAGCGCAAGGGCCTGCTGGACTTCGACCGCGTGGTGATCGAGACCACCGGCCTGGCCGACCCCGGCCCGGTGGCGCAGACCTTCTTCATGGACGACGAGATCGCCGAGAGCTACCTGCTGGATTCCATCATCACGCTGGTGGATGCCAAGCACGCGCCGCAGCAGCTCAACGACCGCCAGGAGGCGCGCCGCCAGGTGGGTTTCGCCGACCGGCTGTTCATCAGCAAGACCGACCTGGTGGGCGAGGAAGAGACCGAGGCGCTGATCCATCGCTTGAAGCACATGAACCCGCGCGCGCCCATCGAGCGCGCGCATTTCGGCGAGGTGCCGCTCGAGGGCTTCTTCGACCTGCGCGGCTTCAACCTGAACGCCAAGCTGGACATCGACCCGGACTTCCTCAAGGAAGACGAGCACGGCCACGAACACCATGACCACGACCATGAGCATGGCGAGCACTGCGACCATCCCTCGCACCAGCACGGGCATGGCCACGGGCACCATCACCATCACGACGACGACGTCAAGAGCTTCGTCTACAAGGCCGACCGGCCCTTCGACCCGGCGCGGCTGGAGGACTTCCTGGGCGCGATCGTGAACATCTACGGCCCGCGCATGCTGCGCTACAAGGGCGTGCTGCACATGCAGGGCACCGAGCGCAAGGTCATCTTCCAGGGCGTTCACCAGCTCATGGGCAGCGACCTGGGCCCGCAGTGGGCCGAGGGCGAGGCCCGCACCAGCCGCATGGTCTTCATCGGCATCGACCTGCCGCGCGACATCCTGGTCCAGGGCCTGGAGCAGTGCCTGGTCTGAGAGCCTGTTCAGTGTCTACAAGGGGCCGCGCAGCCGCCTTGCCGGGTGGCCTGCAAGGCGCAGCGCGCCGCTCGTAGTGATCTACGCGCAAGCGCTGCAACGCCGCAGGACGCCCGGCAAGGCGGCTGCCCGAAGGGTTGGGGCGAAATCGGGCCCGCTCAGCGCCGCGTCGCTTGCATGGGCACCCGCCCATGCGGCGCGCCGCAACGCCGATCGCCTCCCGATTGCGCCCCAACGCGACCCCTTGTAGACACTGAACAGGCTCTGAGGGCTGAACGATCCGCCGGGCGCGTTCGGCCACGCCGGATCCCCTCACACCTGCCGAGGCGCCGGGCCGGTTCTTGAAGGACGTCGCCGCCTCGCGAGGCCGGCGCAAAGCCCTTGTCTTTCGCGGGTGACGCCGGCGCCCGCAACCTCTATACAATCCGCGCGCCCGTGCCGGCCCCCCGGCTCGAACCGCGTCCTCTTGCAGGGCGCGCCACAGCTGCCGGGGCCGGTTCCACACGGGGTGCCGCGGCCCTGCGCAAGAGGGGGTATAACCCCCGACTCGCCACGGATCCGTGTTCGACAGCATCGTTGGCGGTGGCCCAGCCATCGCCGGCCTGTGGGAGGAGACTGCATCCGTGAAAGCGCGAACAAGTCCGACCAAGGAGTCTGTGACCGTGAAGAAGACCGCCGCCCCCGCCAAGCCAGCCGCCGCACCTGCCGCGGCCGCGCGCAAGTCCGCCGCCCCGCAGGCGTCGCCGGCTCCGGCCGTGGCCGCGGCTCCCGCCGCCGATGCCTTGCCGCCGCGCGCGCGCGCCTCGGCGCGCCTGACGCAGCTGACCGTTCCCTCCATGCCTCAGGCGGTGGCCTCCACCGCCCCGAAGGCCAGTTTTACCCAGACCATGTCCACTGCCCTCGTTTCCCCCGCGCCCGTGGCGATCAAGAAGGATCCCAAGCTCGCCAACAACTGGAAGACCAAGACGGCGGAAGAGCTGACCGACGCCGAGGTCATCGCGATGCCCGACAGCGAGTACATGAACGACAAGCAGATGGCCTTCTTCCGGCTGAAGCTGCTGGCGCTCAAGCGCGGCATCCTGGAGAACGCGGGCGAGACGACCGAGCACCTGCGCGAGGACACGGTGGTCGTGCCCGACCCGGCCGACCGCGCCACCATCGAGGAAGAGCATGCGCTGGAGCTGCGCACGCGCGACCGCGAGCGCAAGCTGCTCAAGAAGATCGAGCAGTCCATCGCCCGCATCGACGCGGGCGACTACGGCTACTGCGACGAGACCGGCGAGCCCATCGGCGTCGGCCGCCTGCTGGCGCGGCCCACGGCCACGCTGTCGCTCGAGGCGCAGCAGCGCCGCGAACTCAAGCAGAAGATGTTCGGCGATTGAGCTTCGCGCGCGCCAATCCCTGCAGCCTGCGATGAAAGCACGCCTGTGTTCCCGGCCCGAAGAGGCGCCGCCTGCGAAGGCCGGCGCCCGCGGCCGCTGCCACTGACATGAGCAAGGAAGAGGGCGGCGGCCGCCTGCTGTCGAAGGTGGCGCGATTCGTGCGCAATCCGCTCAAGGATTGGTCCGAACTCGACGCGGCCGACCGGGCCGGCCAGCCGTCGCCGGTCGACAGCAACGGCTACAGCCGCGAGGCGCTCAAGGAACTGATCGAGCGCCGCCAGCGCAACGAGTTCGTGCGCCGGCGCGAGTTCGACATGCTGCGCAAGCTGCGCCAGCGCGAGGCGGCGGGCGTGCGCGACGGCTCGGGCTCGCCGTCCTCCTTCCACCTCAACACGGCCGGCAAGACCGATGGCCGCGCGCTCACGCTCAAGAAGATCGACGAGATCGAGGAGCAGATGTCGCAGCAGTGGTGGAAGGGCCGCCCTTCCCAGGCCGGCACGGTCGAGGGCGCGGCGGCGGCCGATCCGCTTGCGGCGCAGCATGCCCGTGCGTATGCGGACACGGCGCCCGGCGAGCCGCCGCCCGACGTGCTGCCGGCGGCGCCTTCGGCCGCCCTGCCGGCTTCGCGCCTGCAGGCCGCAACGGTGGTCGAGGAAGCCGCCCTGCGTTTTGCCGAAGGCGACGACGGCCAGGCCGAGGCGCTGCTGCTGGCCGCCGTGGCGCCCGACGGCGCCCAGGCGGAAGACGACGACACCTGGCGTGCGCTGCTCGATTTCTACCGCGCCAGCGGCGACGCCGAGAAGTTCGCCGCGGCCAGCATGCGCTACGCGCAGCGCTTTCGCAAACCCGGCCCGGAATGGGTGTCGCTGCGGGCGCTGGCGCGGCGCCATGACCCTCCCGCGTCCCAGGCCGCGATCGACTGGTACTGCCCGCCGCAACTGGGCCGCGACGGCCTGATCGAGTTGACGCAGGCGCTCTCGCGTGCCGGGGCCGTCTGGCGCCTGGACTGGCGCGCGCTGCGCGGCATCGACGCCGACGCCGTCGCGCCGCTGGGCACGCTGTTCAGCCACTGGGCCGATTCGCCGACGCAGGTGCGCTTTTGCGGCGCCGAGCGGCTGATCGCCGTGCTGGCCGAGGCCACGCCGCTGACCGTGCGCGAGACCGACCCGGCTTGGTGGCAGGTCTACCTGTCGGTGCTGCGCCTGATGCACCTGCCCGACGATTTCGAGCTCGTGGCGCTCAACTACTGCATCACCTACGAAGCCTTGCCGCCGTCCTGGCAGGAGCCGGTGGGCAGCTACGGGACCGTCGACGGCCCGGCAGGCGGCCGCGCGGGCGGGCTGCAACTGGCCAGCGACGCGGCAGGCGACGCCCCGGACGTGCAGTTGTCGGGCGAGATCCAGGGCGCGAGCCCCTCCGTGTGGCAGCGGCTGGCGGCTGACCTGGCCGAAGCGCGCGCGCCGGCCGTCTCCTGCGCGGCACTGGTGCGGCTGGACCTGGCCGCCACCGCCGGTCTGCTGACCTGGCTGGAAGCGCGCGGCGCGCAGGAGCCGCGGGTCGAGTTCACCGACGTGCACCGGCTGCTGCTGGCCTTGTTCGGCCTGGTGGGCATCACCGAGCACGCGAGCGTGCTGCCGCGGCGCTGATCGCCACGCGGCGGCCTGCCGGACCGCCCGGCGCGGGCCTCGTCCCCAAGGCCGGGCGGTCCGGTGCGGAGCGCACGGCATGCGGCGAGGCCTCCCCGCTGCGATTCACGGGGCCTGTGCGGCCACCGGCCCTTGCAGCGCCCGCCGGCCGCCCCCATGTGCCTGCGATGGAACAATTTCACGGCACCACCATCGTCAGCGTGCGCCGCAAGACCCCCCAGGGCGACCAGGTCGCCATCGGCGGGGACGGCCAGGTCACGCTGGGCAACATCGTCATCAAGGGCACGGCGCGCAAGGTGCGGCGGCTCTACCACGGCCAGGTGCTGGCCGGCTTTGCCGGCGCGACGGCGGATGCCTTCACGCTGTTCGAGCGCTTCGAGGCCAAGCTGGAAAAGCACCAGGGCCAGCTGGCGCGCGCGGCCATCGAGCTGACCAAGGACTGGCGCACCGACCGCGTGCTGCGCAAGCTCGAGGCGATGCTGCTGGTGGCCGACAAGGACGTGTCCCTCATCATCACGGGCAATGGCGACGTGCTGGAGCCCGAGGGCGGCGTGGCCGCCATCGGCTCGGGTGGCGCCTATGCGCAGTCGGCGGCCAAGGCGCTGATCGAGAACACCGAGCTGCCGGCCGAGGAAGTGGCCAGGAAGGCACTGCAGATTGCGGGCGAACTCTGCATCTACACCAATTTGAATCACACGGTCGAAGTTCTGCCCTGACTGGAGGGTGGTGCGTTGAGCGTTTGGCGTTCAGCGCGAAGACCTCCGGCATCCCCGCCCAACGCGCAACGCAAAACGCTCAACGTCCCATGTCCATGACGCCCCAGGAAATCGTTTCCGAACTCGACAACCACATCGTCGGCCAGCCCGGCGCCAAGCGTGCCGTGGCCATCGCGCTGCGCAACCGCTGGCGCCGCCAGCAGGTCGACGCCAAGCTGCGCGCCGAGATCACGCCCAAGAACATCCTCATGATCGGCCCCACGGGCGTGGGCAAGACCGAGATCGCGCGCCGCCTGGCCCGCCTGGCCGACGCGCCCTTCATCAAGGTAGAGGCCACCAAGTTCACCGAGGTGGGCTACGTGGGCAAGGACGTGGATTCCATCATCCGCGACCTGGCCGAGGTGGCCGTCAAGCAGACGCGTGAAGCCGAGGCCGCCAAGGTGCGCATGCGGGCCGAGGACGCGGCCGAGGACCGCATCCTCGACGTGCTGCTGCCCACCGCACGCGACGCCGAGGGCCGGCCCACGAGCGACAGCGGCAACGCCACGCGCCAGGCCTTCCGCAAGAAGCTGCGCGAGGGCCAGCTCGACGACAAGGAGATCGAGATCGACGTCGCCGAGCAGCGCGCGCCGCTGGAGATCATGGGCCCGGCGGGCATGGAGGAAATGACCGAGCAGCTCAAGGGCATGTTCAGCCAGTTCGGCGGGGCCAAGCGCAAGACGCGCAAGCTGCGCATCGCCGAGGCCCTGCGGCTGCTGATCGACGAGGAGGCGGGCAAGCTGCTCAACGAGGACGAGGTGCGCGCCCAGGCCATCGCCAACGCCGAGCAGAACGGCATCGTCTTCATCGACGAGATCGACAAGGTCGCGGCGCGCCAGGAAGCGCAGGGCGCCGACGTGTCGCGCCAGGGCGTGCAGCGCGACCTGCTGCCGCTGGTGGAGGGCACGGCCGTCAGCACCAAGTACGGCGTGGTGCGCACCGACCACATCCTCTTCATCGCCTCGGGCGCCTTCCACCTGAGCAAGCCCAGCGACCTGATCCCCGAACTGCAGGGGCGCTTTCCGATCCGCGTGGAACTGGCCTCGCTGTCGGTGGCCGATTTCGAAGCCATCCTCACGGCCACCCGCGCCTCGCTGGTCAAGCAGTACCAGGCGCTGCTGGCCACCGAGGGCGTCACGCTGGATTTCACGCCCGAGGGCATCACGCGGCTGGCGCAGATCGCGCATGACGTGAACGAGCGCACCGAGAACATCGGCGCCCGCCGCCTGTCCACCGTGCTCGAGCGCCTGCTGGACGAGGTCAGCTTCGACGCCGTGCGCCTGCAGGGCCAGACCGTGCGCATCGACGCGGCCTATGTCGACGGGCGCCTCGCGGCACTAAGTCACGACGAGGACCTTTCACGCTTCATCCTGTGAGGCCGGGCAGTTGGCCGGCAGGGCTCAGGAAACACTTTCATTCAACAGGTTAAGTGTTTGTTCCTAAAAGGATTTTTAAGCCGTTTCTTGTCGCGGAAGCGTCGCTAAGTCCTTGATTCCATTACAAAAAATACCGTGAGCGCCCGCTTGCGGCCCCGGCATTTGCTGCTACAGTGCAAAAAAGTGCAGTTAAGTGGGAAAACGTGCCAGAAAGCTTGTTCTGAAGCGCTGGCAGGGTCCCAAACCGGGGAATCTGGGTCTTGTTCCAAGGCGCGTCATCGCTGAGTCTGGATGCCAAGGGGCGGTTGTCGGTGCCGACCCGGCATCGTGACGTCCTGCTCGCGACCGCCGGCGGCCAGCTGACCCTCACGCGCCATCCCCATGGCTGCCTGATGATTTTTCCGCGGCCGGAGTGGGAGAAGTTCCGCGACAAGATCGCGGCCCTGCCCATGAATGCCCAGTGGTACAAGCGCCTGTTCCTGGGCAGCGCCATGGACGTGGAGATGGACGGCACTGGCCGCGTGCTGGTGTCGCCCGAGCTGCGCGAGGCCGCAGGCATCACGCGCGAGACGCTGCTGCTGGGCATGGGCAGCCATTTCGAACTGTGGGACAAGGCCACGCACCAGGCCAAGGAGGCCGAGGCGCTGGCGGCCATGGACCCGCAGACCCTGCAGGACCTGGCTTTCTGATGGAGCGGAACTTGAACGCTCCCCTGGTCCACACCACCGTGCTGCTCGACGAAGCCGTGGACGCCTGGCTGGCCGGCGCGCCGGCCGGCGACGGCGGCGCCTCGGGCTGCTTCGTCGATGCCACCTTCGGCCGCGGCGGCCACAGCCGCCTGGGCCTGAGCCGCATGGCCGCCGACGCGCGCCTGATCGCCTACGACAAGGACGCCGAAGCGGTGGCCGAGGCCAGCCGCATCGCCGACGCGCGCTTTTCCATCCGCCATCAGGGCTTCGCCGCCCTCGGGGAGCTGCCGCCGGGCAGCGTCGCCGGCGTGCTGATGGACCTTGGTGTCAGCTCCCCCCAGATCGACAACCCCGCACGGGGTTTTTCTTTTCGTTACGACGGCCCGCTGGACATGCGCATGGACACATCGCGCGGCCAGAGCGTGGCCGACTGGCTGGCCACAGCCGAAACCCAGCAGATTGCAGAGGTGATCCGTGACTATGGCGAAGAACGGTTTGCTGTTCAGGTTGCAAAGGCGATTGTTGCTCGCCGACAGGAACGGGGCCCAGTTTCAACCACCGCCGAGCTGGCCGAGCTCGTGGCTGGTGCGGTCAAAACCCGCGAGCCGGGCCAGAACCCTGCAACGCGCACATTTCAGGCTCTTCGGATTTTCATCAACGCCGAGCTTGAAGAGCTGCAACAGGCGCTGAGCGCCAGCCTGTCGGTGCTGCAGCCGGGCGGCCGGCTGGCGGTGATCAGCTTCCATTCGCTCGAAGACCGCATCGTCAAGCAGTTCATCACCGAGCATTCCAAGGAGATCTACGACCGCCGCGCCCCGTTTGCCGCGCCCAAGCCCATGCGCCTGAAGGCGCTGGGCCGCATCAAGCCGTCCGAGGCCGAAGTGGCGGCCAATCCGCGCGCGCGCAGCGCCATCCTGCGCGTGGCCGAGCGCACCGAGGTGCCGGCGTGATGCGTGCCGTTTCGTGCCGGACGCGGAGGCATCCGTGATCGCCAGGCTCAACCTCCTGCTGCTGATGCTCGTCATCGGCACGGCCATGTTCCTGGTGCACACGCAATACCAGTCGCGCCAGCTGTACACGCAGCTCTACCGCGCGCAGGGCGAGGCGCGCCAGCTGGAGACCGAGTTCGAGCGCCTGCAGGTCGAGAAGCGCGCCCAGGCGACGCCGCTGCGCATCGAGAGGCTGGCCAAGGAGCAGATCAAGATGCGCACGACCACGCCGGCCATCACGCACTACGTGCGGGCCGACGGCAGCGTGATCCCGGCCGTGGCGCCGCTGCCGCCGGCCGAGTTGGCGCGGCTGAATGCGATCGCCGCGCAGGCCGGCCGCGCGCCCAGTGCGCGCACGCCCCCGCCGCCCCTGCCCGCGGCCGCGCCCAGGAGCGCCCGATGAGCAGCCGCCGCAGCGTGCGCTACACCACCAGCCCCCTGCTGGCGAGCAAGACGCCGGTCTGGCGCAGCAAGTTCATCGTCGCCGCCATCGCGCTGGGCTTCGTGGTGCTGGCCGCCCGCGCCGCCTACGTGCAGGTGATCGGCAACGACTTCTACCAGCGCCAGGGCGTGGTGCGCTTCGAGCGCACGCTCACGCTGCCGGCCAACCGCGGCCGCATCCTGGACCGCAACGGGCTGATCCTGGCTTCCAGCGTGATCGCGCCCAGCGTCTGGGCCATTCCCGAGGACGTGGAACGCAACGACCCCGAGACGCGCGCCAAGCTGCGCCAGGTGGCGCAGCTGCTGGGCATGAAGCTGCAGGACCTGGACAAGAAGCTGGCCGACGAGGACAAGACCTTCGTCTGGATCCAGCGCCAGGTGGACGAGCCCATTGCCAAGCAGATCGCGGCGCTGGGCATCAAGGGCCTGCACCAGACGCGCGAATACAAGCGCCAGTACCCCGAGGGCGAGGCCGCCGCGCACGTGGTGGGCTTCACCAACGTGGAAGACCAGGGCCAGGAAGGCATCGAGCTGTCCTTCAACAAGGCCCTGGGCGGCCAGCCCGGCTCGCAGCGCGTGATCAAGGACCGGCTGGGCCGCGTGATCGAAGGCGTGGGTGAGGTGACCCCGCCGGTGGACGGCAAGGACATCCAGCTGTCCATCGATTCGAAGGTGCAGTTCTTCGCCTACCAGAAGCTGCGCGACGCCGTGAACCAGCACAAGGCCAAGGCCGGCAGCGTGGTGGTGCTCGACGCGGTGACCGGCGAGGTGCTGGCGCTGGCCAACTACCCGAGCTACGTGCCCGACAAGCGCCAGAACCTCACGGGCGAAATGCTGCGCAACCGCGCGCTGACCGACACCTTCGAGCCGGGCTCGACCATGAAGCCGATCACCGTGGCCATGGCCATGGAGGCCGGCCGCGTCAAGCCCAGCACGGTGATCGACACCAGCCCGGGCCGCTTCCAGCTCGGCGGCTTCACCATCCGGGACACCCACAACTACGGTGCGCTCACGGTGGAGGGCGTGATCCAGAAGTCCAGCAACGTGGGCTCGATCAAGATCGCGCAGAAGATGACGCCGCAGGAGATGTGGGACACCTACACCGCGCTGGGCTACGGCCAGAAGCCGCAGGTGCAGTTCCCGGGCGCGGTGGCGGGCCGCCTGCGCCCCTGGAAGAGCTGGAAGCCGGTGGAGCAGGCCACCATGTCCTACGGCTACGGCCTGTCGGCTTCGCTGTTCCAGATGGCGCAGTCGTACACCTCCTTCGCGCACGACGGGCGCATCGTGCCCGTGACCATCCTCAAGAGCAGCGAGCCGGCCGTGGGCCAGCGGGTGTTCTCGCCCGAGCATGCCGCCGCCGTGCGCAAGATGCTGCAGATGGCCGCCGGCCCCGGCGGCACCGGCCAGCGCGCGCAGACGGTGGGCTATTCGGTGGGCGGCAAGTCGGGCACCGCGCACAAGCAGGTGGGCAAGGGCTATGCCAGCAACAAGTACCGCTCCTGGTTCACCGGCATGGCGCCCATCGACAAGCCGCGCATCGTCGTGGCCGTGATGATCGACGAGCCCAGCGCCGGCCAGTACTTCGGCGGCACCGTGGCCGCGCCCGTGTTCAGCGAAGTGGTGCAGCAGACGCTGCGCATGATGAACGTGCCGCCCGACCTGGCCGTCAAGCCCATGGTCGTGACGCAGGACGTGGACGAGAGCTTCTGATGGCCCTGCAGTCCGCCTTCCTCCAGCCCCTCTTCGACGTCGACAGCGCCGTGCAGTGGCTGCGCGCGCGCGGTGCGAAGGCGCTGCGCGTGGACAGCCGCGCCGTGCAGCCCGGTGACGCCTTCATCGCCTGGCCGGGGGCCGCCACCGACGGCCGCGCCTATGTGCAGGCCGCATTGGCCCAGGGCGCCGTGGCCTGCCTGGTCGAGGCCGAGGGCGTGGATACCTTCGATTTCGGCAACGGTGAAGGCACGCTGGCTGCCGTGGCCAGCTACGCCGGGCTGAAGGCCGCCACCGGTCCCATCGCCGCGGCTTGGTGCAATGCGCCCTCGCAGGCGCTGGACCTGCTGGCCGTGACCGGCACCAACGGCAAGACCTCCACCGCCTGGTGGCTGGCGCAGGCGCTCAACGCCGGCGCGGCGCAGCCACAGTGCGCGCTGATCGGCACGCTCGGCGTGGGTGTGCCGCCTGAGCTGACCTACACCGGCCTGACCACGCCCGACCCGGTCACGCTGCAGCAGAGCCTGCGCGGCTTCGTGGACCAGGGCTTCTCGGCCTGCGCGATCGAGGCCTCCTCCATCGGCATCGCCGAGCGCCGGCTGGACGGCACACGCATCGCGGTGGCCGTGTTCACCAACTTCACGCAGGACCACCTCGACTACCACGCCAACATGGACGCGTACTGGCAGGCCAAGGCCGAGCTGTTCCGCTGGCCCGGCCTGCGCGCGGCGGTGGTCAACATCGACGACCTGCGCGGTGCCGCGCTGGTGCAGGAGCTGCTGAACAGCGGTGCGCGCGGCCTGGATCTGTGGACCACCTCGGCCCAGGGCCGCCCGGCGCGTCTGAGCGCGCAGGGCGTGGGCTACGGCAGCCAGGGCCTGCAGTTCGACGTGGTGGAGCAGGGCCTGGCGCCCGCCCGCCTGGCCACGCGCCTGACCGGCGACTACAACGTGGCCAACCTGCTGGGCGTGATCGGCGCCCTGCGCGCGCGCGGCCTGGCGCTGCGCGAGGCGGTGGCCGCCTGCGCCGGCCTGGACAGCGTGCCCGGCCGCATGGAACTGGTGCCCGCGCCGGGCCCGAATGCCCCGCTGGCCGTCGTCGACTACGCCCACACGCCCGATGCGCTGGACAAGGTGCTCACCGGCCTGCGTGCCTTCGCCGACCAGCGCGGCGGGCGCCTGTGGTGCGTGTTCGGGTGCGGGGGCGACCGCGATCCCGTCAAGCGCCCGCTGATGGCGGCGGTGGCCGAAACGCGGGCCGACGCCGTGGTGCTGACCAGCGACAACCCGCGCAGCGAGTCGCCTGCGGCCATCCTCGCGCAGATCCTGCGCGGCTTCGCGAACCCCGATGCGGTGCAGGTGCAGCCCGACCGCGCCCGGGCCATCGCCGACGCCCTGGCGCAGGCCGCGCCGGCCGACGTGGTGCTGATCGCCGGCAAGGGCCACGAGGCCTGGCAGGAGATCGCGGGCGAGCGCCATCCTTTTTCCGACCGCGCGCATGCGCTTGCGGCGCTGCAGGCCCGGGGCACCGCATGACCGCTTCGACGACGCCGATGTTCACGCTGGCCGATGCCGCCGCCTGGGTGCCCGGCGCGCGCCTCGTCGGCGACGGCGCCACGCCCATCGCGCGCGTGCACACCGACACGCGCACGCTCGCGCGCGGCGACCTGTTCGTCGCGCTGAAGGGCGAGCGTTTCGATGCCCATGACTTCCTGCCGCAGGCCGGCGCGCAGGGCGCCGCGGCGGCCGTGGCGCAGGGCGGACTCGAGGCCGCGGGACTGCCGGGCCTCGAAGTGCCCGACACGCTCGCCGCGCTGGGCGCCATCGGCCGCGGCTGGCGCCGGCGCTTCACGCTGCCGCTGATCGCCGTGGCCGGCAGCAACGGCAAGACCACCGTCACGCAGATGGTCGCGTCCATCCTGCGCGCCGCCGCGCCGGACGCCAGCCTGGCCACGGCGGGCAACTTCAACAACGAGATCGGCGTGCCGCTCACGCTGCTGCGCCTGCGCCCCGGGCACCGGCTGGCGGTGGTCGAGCTGGGCATGAACCATGTGGGCGAGATCGCACGCCTGGCCGCCATCGCCGAGCCCACCATCGCGCTGGTCAACAACGCGCAGCGCGAGCACCAGGAGTTCATGGCCACGGTGCAAGCCGTGGCGGCCGAGAATGGCGCGGTGTTCCGGGCGCTGCCCTCGGACGGCACGGCCGTGTTCCCGCAGGGCGATGCCTTCACCGAACTGTGGGAAGGCATGGCCCGGGAAGGTGGCCCGCGCCGCTGCCTGCGCTTCGGGCTGCATGCGCAGGCGGACGTGGCCCTGGCACAGGCCGCGTGGCGCAGCGACGACCGGGGCGGCGCCTGGGACTTCGAGGCCCGCACCCCGCTGGGCCCGGTGCGCGCGCGACTGGCGATCGCGGGCCGGCACAACCTGCACAACGCGCTGGCCGCCGTGGCCTGCGCGCTGGCGGCGGGCGTCTCGTGCGACGAGATCGGCGCCGGCCTGTCGGCCTTCGAGCCGGTGTCGGGCCGCTCGCGCAGCCTGCCGCTGCGCTGGCACGACGGCCGGGCGCGCACGCTGGTGGACGATGCGTACAACGCCAACCCCGACTCGGTGCGTGCGGCCATCGACGTGCTGGCCGAACTGCCCGGCCCGCGCCTGCTGGTGCTGGGCGACATGGGCGAGGTCGGCGACCAGGGCCCGCAGTTCCATGCCGAGATCGGCACCTATGCGCGCGAGCGCGGCATCGAGCAGTTCTTCGCGCTCGGCGAGGCCTCGGCCCATGCCGTTGCGGCGTTCGACGCGCCCGGCGCGCGTCATTTCAAGGACATCGAGACGCTCAACGCCGCCGTGCTGCAAAGCCTGGATGCGGCGCAGAGCGTGCTCGTCAAGGGATCGCGCTTCATGGCGATGGAGCGCGTGCTGCGCGCCATCCAGGCCCGGGCGCCGGCACACACCCACAACGAGGAGGAGACCGGTCATGCCCCATGAAACCGGCGCACGCCCATGCTGATGAGCCTGGCCCAGTGGCTGCAGGCGCAGAACCCCGACTGGGGCTTCCTGCGCGTGTTCCAGTACCTCACCTTCCGCGCCCTGATGGCCGCGCTCACGGCGCTGCTCGTGGGCCTGGTGGCCGGCCCGGCGGTGATCCGGCGCCTGCGCGCCCTCAAGATCGGCCAGCCCGTGCGCGGTTATGCGATGGAAACGCACCTGGTCAAGAGCGGCACGCCCACCATGGGCGGGGTGCTGATCCTGTTCGCCATCGGCGTCGCCACGCTGCTGTGGTTCGACCTGGCCAACCGCTTCGTCTGGATCGTGCTGTGGGTCACGCTGGGCTTCGGCGCCATCGGCTGGGTGGACGACTGGCGCAAGGTGGTCCACAAGGACCCCGAAGGCATGCGCTCGCGCGAGAAGTACATGTGGCAGTCGCTGATCGGGCTGGTGGCCGCGGTCTACCTGCTGTTCGCGATCTCCGAAAGCTCCAATGGCCGCGTGTTCGAGCTCTTCGTGAACTGGGTGCGCGCCGGCTTCGCGATGGACTTCCCGCCCAAGATCGACCTGATCGTGCCCTTCTTCAAGGAGATCAGCTACCCGCTGGGCGGCATCGGCTTCGTGATCCTGACCTACCTGGTCATCGTGGGCGCGAGCAATGCCGTGAACCTGACCGACGGCCTGGACGGCCTGGCCATCATGCCGGTGGTGATGGTGGGCTCGGCGCTGGGCGTGTTCGCCTATGTCTCGGGCAGCGCAGTGTTCAGCAAGTACCTGCTGTTCCCGCACATCCCGGGTTCGGGCGAACTGCTGGTGGTCTGCTCGGCCATGGCCGGCGCGGGCCTGGCCTTCCTGTGGTTCAACACGCATCCGGCGCAGGTCTTCATGGGCGACGTGGGCGCACTGGCGCTGGGCGGCGCGCTGGGCACCATCGCCGTCATCGTGCGCCAGGAGATCGTCTTCTTCGTGATGGGCGGCATCTTCGTGGTCGAGGCGATCTCGGTCATGGCCCAGGTGGCCTACTTCAAGTACACCAAGAAGCGTTTCGGCGAGGGCCGCCGCATCCTCAAGATGGCGCCGCTGCACCACCATTTCGAGAAGAGCGGCTGGCGCGAGACCCAGGTGGTCGTGCGCTTCTGGATCATCACCATGCTGCTGTGCCTGGTGGGCCTGTCCACGCTGAAGCTGCGCTGAGCGGACCGGAAAGAACGCCATGCAGCATCTGAACCAGCTTCCCGTGCTCATCCTTGGCCTCGGCGCGTCCGGGCTGGCGATGGCGCGCTGGTGCGCGCGCCACGGGGCCGCGGTGACGGTGGCCGACACGCGCGAGGCGCCGCCCCAGCTGGCGCAACTGCAGGCCGAACTGCCCGGCATGCGTTTCGTGCCGGGCCCGTTCAGCGCCGCGCTGGTCGAAGGCTCGCCGATCCGCGCCGTGTACCGCTCGCCAGGCCTGTCGCCTGCGCAGGTCGCGCCCGTGGTCGACGCCGCGCGTGCGATCGGGCTGGTGGTGGGCGGCGAGCTGGACCTGTTCGCGCAGGCGCTGCGCGACATCGATGCCCAGCGGCGTGCGGCCTACGCAGCGGCGCTGCAGGTGGCCCAGGCGCAAGCCGATGCGGCCGCGGCTGCGGCTGCGGTCGAACCGCACGCGGCGGTGGCGCCGGCTGTGGAAGAGGCCGTGGCGGAGCCCGCAGCGGGCGCCGCCGCGCCCGAGACTGCCGAGGCCGAGGCCGAAGCCGTGGACGCACTGGCACGGCAGGACTCCGACACCCTGCCGCCGGTGCCGGCGCAAGAGGTGGAGCCGGCCGCCACACAGGAAGCGGCGGCGGCCGAATCCGATCCCGTCGAGGTGCCTGCGCCAGTGGAAGCCCCTCTGTCGCCCGGCAACGTTCAGGCGCCTGCCGTCGCGGACGCCGAGGTGCCGGCCCCCGCCCCGCGTGTGGGCGAGGGCAGCACCCCCTACGTGCCGCATGCCGCCCGCGAGGCGGCCGAGTTCGTGGCCCGCATCGCCGAACTGAGTGCGCCCGCGCCGCAGCCCGAGGAGGAACTGGCACCCGCGCCCGTCGCGCCGGTGCCGGTGCGCCCGAGCCTGCCCGAGGGCTACACGCCCGCCGTGCTGGCCATCACGGGCACCAATGGCAAGACCACGGTCACCTCGCTCACGGGCCAGCTGATCGAGAGCGCCGGCAAGACGGTGGCCGTGGCCGGCAACATCGGCCCGACGCTGCTGGACACGCTGGCTGGCCACCTCGATGCCGGCACGCTGCCCGACGCCTGGGTGCTGGAGCTGTCCAGCTTCCAGCTCGATGGCGTGCAGGGCTTCGAGCCCACGGCCGCCACGGTGCTCAACATCACGCAGGACCACCTGGACTGGCACGGCGACCTGTCGGCCTATGCCGGCGCCAAGTCGCGCATCTTCGGCCAGACCGGGCTGATGGTGCTCAACCGCGAAGACCCGGCCGTGATGGCCATGCTGCCGCCGACCGGCCGCCCGACGGCGGCAGCAGCCCCCTCGGGGGGCAGCGCAGCACACGCAGTGGCAAGCGTGGGGGCCAAATCCTTGCCGCCGCCGGTGAAGGTCAAGCCGCAGAAGCCGCTGGTGCGGGCGCACCTCACCTTCGGCGCCGACCTGCCGCAGCGCCCCGGCGACTTCGGCATCGAGCGCGTGAACGGCATGGCCTGGCTGGTGCGCGCGCACGAGGCCGACGAGACGCAGAAGCGCAAGCGCGGGGCCGCGCAAGAGCAGGAGATCCACCTGCAGCGCCTGATGCCCGCCGATGCGCTGCGCATCCGCGGCCAGCACAACGCGCTCAACGCCCTGGCGGCACTGGCCCTGGCGGCCTCGGCGGGTTGCCCGCTGGCGCCCATGCTCTACGGCCTGCGTGAATACCGCGGCGAGCCGCACCGCGTGGAGCCCATCGCGCTGATCGACGACGTGGAGTACTTCGACGACAGCAAGGGCACCAACGTGGGCGCGACCGCGGCCGCATTGCTGGGCCTGGGCGTGGAGCGCAAGCTGGTCGTGATCCTGGGCGGCGACGGCAAGGGGCAGGACTTCAGCCCGCTGGCCGAACCCGTGTCGCGCTACGTGCGCGCCGCCGTGCTGATCGGCCGCGACGCAGCGCAGATCGAGTCCGCGCTGGACCAGACCGGCGTGCCGCTGCTGCACGCGGCCGACATGGCGGCCGCCGTGCGCACCGCCGCGCGCCAGGCGCAGACCGGCGATGCCGTGCTGCTGTCGCCGGCCTGCGCGAGCTTCGACATGTTCAAGAGCTACGTCCACCGCGCCGAGGTCTTCGCCGCCGCCGTGCAGGCCCTGGCCGACGATCCCGAGCCGAACGAAGCGCAGGGTGAAGGAGAGGCCGCATGAGCCGCGCCCAGGCCGCCGCCACGTCCGCCGCCGGCAGCCGCTTCGGCGCCTGGTGGGAGCGCCTGCGCGGCCGCGCCGCCGACGCCATGCCCATGCACCTGCCGGTGCGCCTGGGCGGCGGCGACTTCACGCAGACCAAGGCGGCGCCCGTGCGCGTGCTGGGCTTCGACCAGGCGCTGGTGTGGGTGGTGGTGGCCCTGCTGCTGTGGGGCCTGGTGATGGTCTATTCGGCCTCCATCGCGCTGGGCGACAACCCGCGCTTCGCGCGCGCCAACTACAGCGAAGGCTTCTTCGTGCTGCGGCACGGCGCCTACATCTTCGTGGCCTTCGTGGCCGCCATGCTCACCTTCCAGGTGCCGATGCGCACCTGGGAGCGCTGGGCGCCGTGGATCTTCGTGGCGGCGCTGCTGCTGCTGGTGCTGGTGCTGGTGCCGGGCATCGGCCGCGTGGTCAACGGGGCGCGGCGCTGGCTGCCGCTGGGCATCATGAACTTCCAGCCCTCGGAGCTGGCCAAGGTGGCGATGGTGCTCTACGCCGCCAGCTACATGGTGCGCAAGATGGACGTGAAGGAGCGCTTCTTCAAGGCCGTGGTGCCCATGGGCGTGGCCGTGGTGGTCATTGGCATGCTGCTGCTGGCCGAGCCCGACATGGGCGCCTTCCTGGTGATCGCGGTGATCGCGATGGGCATCCTGTTCCTGGGTGGCGTGAACGCGCGCATGTTCTTCCTGATCGCGGCGCTGATGGTCTCGGCCTTCATGGTCATGATCCTGACCAGCGAATGGCGGCGCGAGCGCCTGTTCGCCTACCTGGACCCGTTCAGCGAGGCGCACGCGCTGGGCAAGGGCTACCAGCTCTCGCACGCGCTGATCGCCATCGGCCGCGGCGAAATCTTCGGCGTCGGCCTGGGTGCCAGCGTCGAGAAGCTGCACTGGCTGCCCGAGGCCCACACCGACTTCCTGCTGGCCGTGCTGGGCGAGGAGTTCGGCCTCGTCGGCCTGCTGCTGATCATCGCGCTCTTCTTCTGGCTCACGCGCCGCATCATGCACATCGGCCGCCAGGCCATCGCGCTGGACCGCGTGTTCTCGGGCCTGGTCGCGCAGGGGGTGGGCGTGTGGATCGGCTTCCAGGCCTTCATCAACATGGGCGTGAACCTGGGCGCGCTGCCCACCAAGGGCCTGGGCCTGCCGCTCATGAGCTTCGGCGGCTCGGCCATCCTGATGAACCTGGTGGCGCTGGCCATCGTGCTGCGTGTGGACTATGAGAACCGCGTACTGATGCGGGGGGGCCGCATATGAAGACGGCTCTGGTGATGGCCGGCGGCACCGGCGGCCACATCTTCCCGGGCCTGGCCGTGGCCGAGGAGCTGCGCGCGCGCGGCTGGCGCGTGCACTGGCTGGGCGCGCCCGGCAGCATGGAAGAAAAGCTGGTCGCGCCGCGCGGCTTCGCCTTCGAGCCGGTGCAGTTCGGCGGCGTGCGCGGCAAAGGCCTCGCCACGCTGGCGCTGCTGCCCTTCAAGCTGCTGCGCGCCTTCTGGCAGGCCCTGGCCGTGCTGCGGCGCGTGAAGCCCGACGTGCTGGTGGGCCTGGGCGGCTACATCACCTTCCCGGGCGGCCTGATGGGCGTGGCCACGGGCCGCCCGCTGGTGCTTCACGAACAGAATTCCGTGGCCGGCATGGCCAACAAATGGCTGGCCAAGGTGGCCGATCGCGTGTTCACGGCCTTCCCGCATGTGCTGGAAAAAGCGCCGTCGGCGCAATGGGTGGGCAACCCGCTGCGCGCCGAGTTCCTCGCACAGCCCGGCCCGGCCGAGCGCTTCGCGGGCCGCAGCGGCCCGCTCAAGCTGCTGGTGGTGGGCGGCAGCCTGGGCGCGCGTGCGCTCAACACCGTGGTGCCGCAGGCACTGGCGCGCATCGCGCCGGCCGAGCGGCCCATCGTGCTGCACCAGAGCGGCGCCAGGCAGATCGACGAGCTGCGCGCCAACTACGCCGCGGCCGGCGTGGAGGCCGAGCTCACGCCCTTCATCGACAACGCCGCCGAGGCCTATGCCCAGGCGGACCTCATCGTGGCGCGTGCCGGCGCCAGCACCGTGACCGAACTGGCCGCGGTGGGCGCGGCCGCACTGTTCGTTCCCTTTCCCTCGGCCGTGGACGATCACCAGACCACCAACGCGCGCTTCCTCGTCGATGCGGGCGGTGGCTGGCTGGTGCAGCAGACCGAGCTGACCCCCGAACTGCTTTCCGATTTGATCCAGAAGACCGATCGCGCCGCACTGCTGGAGCGCGCGCTCAAGGCCAAGAGCCTGCAGAAGACCGAGGCCACGATCGCCGTGGCGCAGGCGTGTGAGCAACTGGTGCACAGGGGGGTGGACCCATGAAGCGGGCCGTCCGCCACATCCACTTCGTGGAGCGCATGAAACAAGCCGACGAGCAGCTTCGCACGGGAGGTGCGGCATGAAACACGCCATTCGCCACATCCATTTCGTCGGCTTGGGCGGCTCCGGCATGAGCGGCATCGCCGAGGTGCTGCTGAACCTGGGCTACGCCATCTCGGGCTCGGACCTGGCCGACAGCGCCACCTTGCGCCGGCTCGCGGGCCTGGGCATCCGCACCCATGTCGGGCATGCGGCCGCGAACATCGCGGGTGCCGATGCCGTGGTCACCTCCACCGCGGTGAAGGCCGACAACCCCGAGGTGCTGGCCGCGCGCGAGAAGCGCATCCCCGTCGTGCCGCGCGCGCTGATGCTGGCCGAGCTGATGCGCCTGAAGCAGGGCATCGCCATCGCCGGCACGCACGGCAAGACCACCACCACCAGCCTGGCCGCCAGCGTGCTCGCGGCCGCGGGGCTGGACCCGACCTTCGTGATCGGCGGCCGCCTGAACAGCGCCGGCGCCAACGCGCGCCTGGGGCAGGGCGACTACATCGTGGTGGAGGCCGACGAGTCGGACGCGTCCTTCCTGAACCTGCTGCCCGTGATGGCGGTGGTCACGAACATCGACGCCGACCACATGGAGACCTACGGGCACGACTTCGGCAAGCTGCAGCGCACCTTCGTCGACTTCCTGCACCGCATGCCCTTCTACGGCGTGGCCATCCTGTGCGTGGACGATCCGGCGGTGCGCCAGATCGTGCCGCAGGTGACCTGCCCGGTCACGAGCTACGGCTTTTCCGAGGACGCGCAGGTGCGCGCCATCGACGTGCGCGCCGTGGGCGCGCAGATGCATTTCACGGTGCAGCGCCGCAACGGCGTGACCTTGCCCGACCTGCCCGTCGTGCTGAACCTGCCGGGCGAGCACAACGTGCGCAACGCGCTGTCGGTGATCGCCATCGCGGTGGAGCTGGGCATTCCCGACGAGGCGGTGCAGCGCGGCCTGGCCGAGTTCAAGGGCGTGGGCCGGCGCTTCCAGCGCTATGGCGATGCCGCGGCGCCCGCGGGCGGGCAGTTCACGGTCATCGACGACTACGGCCACCACCCCGTGGAAATGGCGGCCACGCTGGCCGCGGCGCGCGGCGCCTTCCCCGGCCGCCGGCTGGTGCTGGCCTTCCAGCCGCACCGCTACACGCGCACGCGCGACTGCTTCGAGGACTTCGTCAAGGTCATCGGCCAGGCCGATGCGGTGCTGCTGGCCGAGGTGTATGCCGCCGGCGAGGCGCCGATCGTGGCGGCCGACGGCCGCTCGCTCACGCGCGCGCTGCGCGTGGCGGGCAAGGTGGAGCCGGTCTTCGTCGACGACATCGGCGCCATGGCGCAGGCCGTGATCGACAACGCGCGCGACGGCGACGTGGTGCTGTGCATGGGCGCCGGCTCCATCGGCGGCGTGCCGGCCCAGATCGTGGAGCGTGCAGGCCTGGCGGCCGCGCGCGGAGAGCAACCCGCATGAGCAGCAGCAACCCTTCTTCCATCGACCCGCGCAGCCTGGGCAAGGTGGCCGTCCTCTTCGGCGGCCGCTCGGCCGAGCGCGAGATCTCCCTTCTGTCTGGACGCGGCGTGCTGCAGGCGCTGCAGTCGCGCGGCGTGGACGCGCATGCCTTCGACCCGGCCGAACGCGACCTGGTCGAGCTGCGCCGCGACGGTTTCGCGCGCTGCTTCATCGCGCTGCACGGGCGCCACGGCGAAGACGGCACCGTGCAGGGGGCGCTGGAGCTGCTGGGCATTCCGTACACCGGCTCGGGCGTGATGGCCTCGAGCGTGGCCATGGACAAGGTGATGACCAAGCGCCTGTGGCTGGCCGAAGGCCTGTCCACGCCGCGCTACGTGCGCCTGGGCGCCGACCAGCAGTCGCGCGAGCGCGTGCGCGCCGTGCCCGACGAGCTGGGCCTGCCGCTGATCGTGAAGCCGCCGCGCGAGGGCTCGTCCATCGGCGTGACCAAGGTGCAGGGCTACTCGGACATGCAGGAGGCCGTGCAACTGGCCGCGCGCTACGACGCCGACGTGCTGTGCGAGGAATTCATCGAAGGCGAGGAAGTGACCTGCGCGGTGCTGGGCCAGGGTGCCGACGCGCAGGTGCTGCCGGTGATCCGCATCGCCGCGCCCGAGGCCGGCTACGACTACCAGAACAAGTACTTCACCGACGACGTGAAGTACCACTGCCCGGCCGGCCTGCCCGACGCGCTGGAGCAGGAGATCCGCCGCCTCACGCTGGCCGCCTACCGCAGCCTGGGCTGCCGCGGCTGGGGCCGGGCCGACCTGATGATCCGCGCCAGCGACCGCAAGCCCTTCCTGCTGGAGATGAACACCTCGCCCGGCATGACCGGCCATTCGCTGGTGCCGATGTCGGCGCGCGCCGTAGGCATCGCCTACGAGGACCTGTGCGTGCGCGTGCTGGCCTCGGCCGCGCTGGACAGCGCGGCGCCCGACGCGTTCGTGAAGGAGCGCGGCTGATCCCATGGCCACCGATGCACTCACCCCGCCGCTGGACGTCCGGCTCATGAACCTCACGGCGACGCTGCTGCTCGCGCTGTGCGGTCTCATGCTGCTGGCCGCGGCCGGCTGGTGGGTGCTGCGCCAGCCCTTCTTCCCGCTGGCGGCCATCAAGGTGGATGGCGACGTGGCCCACAACAACGCCGCCACGCTGCGCGCCAATGTCGCGCCGCAGCTGGCCGGCAATTTCTTCACCGTCGACCTGCAGAACGCGCGCAAGGCCTTCGAATCGGTGCCGTGGGTGCGCAAGGCGGTGGTGCGGCGCGAATTCCCCAACCGGCTGCGCGCCACGCTGACCGAACACGTGCCCGTGGCCTTCTGGGGCACCGAGGACCAGTCCGCCATGGTCAACACCTTCGGCGAGGTCTTCGAGGCCAACACGGCCGAGGCGAGCGACGAACTGCCGCGCCTCATCGGCCCCGACGACCAGAGCGGCCATGTGCTGGGCATGTTCCGCGAACTGCAGCCGCTCTTCGCGGCCAGCGAACTGGGCCTGGACCAGCTCGTGCTGTCGCAGCGCGGCAGCTGGCAGGCCACGCTGGACAGCGGGGCCGTGATCGAGCTGGGCCGTGGCAACAGCGACGAAGTGGCGGCCCGTGCGCGCCGCTTCCTGACCAGCGTGCGGCAGGTCGCCGCCCAGTACAACCGGGGCGTGGACGCCGTGGAGAGCGCCGACCTGCGCCACAACGACGCCTATGCGCTGCGCCTGCGCGGCGTGACCACCGTCGCCCCCGACACCCCGCAGGCGGCGCGGGCGCCGGCTGCCGCCCGAGCGCAGCCTGCCGCGGCGCGCCGGCCCTGAAACACGAGAGAGAAGAAGGCTCAACCCAGGACACAAGATGGCCAAAGACTACAAAGATCTGGTTGTCGGACTCGACATCGGCACTGCCAAGGTGATGGCCGTGGTGGCCGAAGTGCTGCCCGGCGGCGAGCTCAAGCTCGCGGGCCTGGGTGTGGCGCCATCCAACGGGCTCAAGCGCGGCGTGGTGGTCAACATCGACGCCACCGTGCAGAGCATCCAGCAGGCCCTGAAGGAAGCCGAATTCATGGCGGACTGCAAGATCAGCCGCGTCTACACCGGCATCACGGGCAGCCACATCCGCGGCATCAATTCGAGCGGCATGGTGGCGGTGAAGGACAAGGAGGTCACCACCGCCGACGTGGCGCGCGTGGTGGAGACGGCGCGCGCCATCAACATCTCCAGCGACCAGCGCCTGCTGCTGGTGGAGCCGCAGGAGTTCGTGATCGACGGCCAGGACGTGAAGGAGCCGATCGGCATGAGCGGCATGCGCCTGGAAGCCAAGGTGCACATCGTCACCGGCGCCCAGAGCGCGGCCGAGAACATCATCAAGTGCGTGCGCCGCTGCGGCCTGGAGGTGGACCAGCTCATGCTCAACCCGCTGGCCTCCAGCCAGGCGGTGCTGACCGAGGACGAGCGCGAGCTGGGCGTGGTGCTGGTGGACATCGGGGCCGGCACCACCGACGTGGCCATCTTCACCAATGGCGCGATCCGCCACACGGCCGTGATCCCGATCGCGGGCGACCTGATCACCAGCGATATCGCGATGGCGCTGCGCACGCCCACCAAGGACGCCGAGGACATCAAGGTCGAGAACGGCTATGCCAAGCAGCTGCTGGCCGACGCCGACACGCAGGTCGAGGTGCCGGGCCTGGGCGACCGCGGTCCGCGCATGCTGAGCAAGCAGGCGCTGGCCGGCGTGATCGAGCCGCGCATCGAGGAAATCTTCCAGCTCGTGCAGCAGGTGGTGCGCGAGTCGGGCTATGAAGAGGTGCTGTCCTCGGGCGTGGTGCTCACGGGCGGCAGTGCGGTGATGCCGGGTATGCTGGAGTTGGGCGAGGACATCTTCCTCAAGCCCGTGCGCCGCGGCATTCCCAAGTATTCGAGCGCCTTGTCCGACATGGTGGCGCAGCCCCGAGCGGCTACCGTCATGGGTTTGCTCGAGGAAGCACGCTATGCGCGCATGCGCGGCTACAAGGTGGCGGCCAAGAGCGGGACGGTGAAAACCGCCTTCGGCCGGTTCAAGGATTTCATCGTCGGGAATTTCTGAGATGGAGCACCTTGTCCAACAGGCACTGGCCGCCACTTGGCACACCGGTCCGCCCCGCCATTTCAACGAGCGATGGCGACGAACCGGTCCACCCTTCTGAGTCCTGTCGCGTTGTTCACTGTCAAAGAAAACTGTCTTCCTTCCATACGGCAACTGCAAGCTAAGCAATCAAGGAGTTCACGATGCCCATCGAAATGATCGAACCGAACGAAGAGTTCAACCAAGGCACGCAAATCAAGGTGATCGGCGTCGGCGGCGGCGGCGGCAATGCCGTGGCCCACATGATCGCCCGCAGCGTGCAGGGCGTGGAGTTCATCTGCGCCAACACCGACGCCCAGGCCCTGGCCCGCAACAACGCCCACAAGTCCATCCAGCTGGGCAACACCGGCCGCGGCGCGGGCAGCAAGCCGCAGGTCGGCCGCGAGGCCGCCGAGGTGGCCGTGGAAGACATCCGTGCGTCCATCGAAGGCGCGCACATGCTGTTCATCACGGCCGGCATGGGCGGCGGCACGGGCACGGGCGCCGCGCCCGTGATCGCACGGGTGGCCAAGGAAATGGGCATCCTGACCGTGGGCGTGGTCACCAAGCCCTTCGACTGGGAAGGCGGCAAGCGCATGAACAATGCCGAAGCCGGCCTGGCCGAGCTGGAGGCGAACGTCGACTCGCTGATCGTGATCCTGAACGAGAAGCTGCTGGACGTGCTGGGCGACGACGTGACGCAGGAGCAGGCCTTTGCGCATGCCAACGACGTGCTCAAGAACGCCGTGGGCGGCATCGCCGAGATCATCAACGAGTACGGCCATGTGAACGTCGACTTCGAAGACGTGCGCACCGTCATGGGCGAGCCCGGCAAGGCGATGATGGGCACGGCCTCGGCCAGCGGTCCGGACCGCGCGCGCATCGCCTCGGAACAGGCTGTCGCCTGCCCGCTGCTCGAGGGCATCGACCTGTCGGGCGCCAAGGGCGTACTGGTGCTGGTCACGGCCTCGAAGGAGTCGCTCAAGCTGTCGGAGTCCAAGCTCGCGATGAACACCATCCGCGCCTATGCCTCGCCCGACGCGCACGTGATCTACGGCGCCGCGTACGACGAATCGCTGGGCGACGAGATGCGCGTGACCGTCGTGGCCACGGGCCTGTCGCACCAGAACGCGAACCGCGCGGCGCCCGAGCTGCAGGTCATCCGCACCGGCACCGACAACATCGGCTTCCAGGTGCCGACGCTGGGCGGTGGGGCCCAGCCCAGCTACGACAGCATGGCCGTGCCCAGCGTGTGGCGCACGAACCGCACCATGGCCGCGGCCAAGGTGGATGCGCTGTCGTCAGGGGGGATGGACGATTTCGAGATCCCCGCTTTCCTTCGCCGCCAAGCCGATTGATACCTCATCCGGCTACTGCGCGGCCCGATCTTGCGCCTGCGGTCCTCGCCGTACGGGAGTACGGCTGTGGTCCTCGACGCAACCTCGGGCCGCTCGCTACGCCGCCTGAGGCATCAATCACCGCCGTTGCCGCTGACCTTGTTCACGGCGCGATCGGTTTGGCAAGACCGGCGTGCAAGCGCCGGTGACTATTGCGGACATAGGCAGGGCCGTGCGGTTGCGCGCGGGGCCGCCGCCTAAAATCATGGGCATGCTGCAGCAACGCACCCTCAAGTCCATCTCCCGCGCCGTGGGCGTGGGGCTGCACAGCGGGCAGCGCGTGGAACTGACGCTGCGGCCCGCGCCGGCGGACACGGGCATCGTGTTCCGGCGCGTGGACCTGCCGGAGCCGGTGGACATCCCGATGCGCGCCGAGGCGGTCACGGACACGCGCCTGGCCTCCACGGTGTCCAACGGCGGCGCCAAGGTGCAGACGGTCGAACACATCATGTCGGCCTGCGCCGGGCTGGGCATCGACAACCTCTACATCGACATCACGGCCGACGAGGTGCCCATCCTCGACGGCTCCGCCTCTTCCTTCGTCTTCCTGCTGCAGAGCGCGGGCATCGAATTCCAGAAGGCGCCGCGGCGCTTTTTGAAGGTGCTGCGGCCGGTGGAAGTGCGCGAAGGCGAGGGCGACCAGCTCAAGTGGGCGCGGCTGGAGCCATACCACGGCTACAAGCTGAGCTTCGAGATCGACTTTGACCACCGCGTGGTCAGCGCCACGGGCCAGCGCTTCGAGTTCGATCTGGGCAGCGGCCAGTACAACCGCGACATCGCGCGGGCGCGCACCTTCGGCTTCACCAAAGAGGTCGAGTACATGCGCAGCAAGGGCCTGGCGCTGGGCGGTGGGCTGGACAACGCCATCGTCATGGACGACACCAAGGTGCTCAATGCGGGCGGGCTGCGCTACGACGACGAGTTCGTGAAGCACAAGATCCTCGACGCGATGGGCGACCTGTACATCGTCGGCCATCCGCTGCTGGCGGCCTACAGCGCTTTCCGCTCGGGCCATGCGCTCAACAACAAGCTGCTGCGCGAACTGCTCGCCCAGCCCGGCGCCTGCGAACTCGTGACCTTCGAGAGCGAACGCGCCGCGCCGCGCGGCTTCAACGAGATCGCGCGCGCCTGGTAGGGCGCAGCCGCGTCGCCGTTCCTTCCTGCATTCCCACGCGCCATGCTGCTGTTCCGCTGGGCCATCCTGCTGCTGCTCCTGGTGGCGGGCGTGTGCTTCATGTTCTACGCCGCCACGGGCCGGCCCCACTACCGGCGCATCGGCTGGATCGTGCTCAAGTGGACGCTGCTCGCGGCCCTGGGCTTCTTCGCGGTGCTGATCGCGGAACGCGTGGCCTGACGCCGGGTGGCGCAAAGGCCATCTTCCGCATGAACCCGGGCGCTGCGGCGCCCGTTGTCGCTTGCTCGCGTGCGCACTAGCGCGAGCGCCCACCCCGGTACATGCCCGTCACGCGCGGCGCCAGCGGCGTGGCCTGTTCCAGCCGCGCCAGCGTGCGGCCGACCTGGGCGTGCGTGATGGCCAGGCCCAGCGCATCGGCCGCGTCGGTGCCGGGCGGGCCGGGCAGATTCAGCAGGCGCTGCACCATGGCCTGCACCTGCGCCTTCGCGGCGCTGCCGTGGCCGGCCACGGCCTGCTTCATCTGCGTGGCCGTGTATTCGGCCACGGTCAGGTCGCGCGCCACCAGCGCCGTCAGGCAGGCGCCGCGCGCCTGGCCCAGGCGCAGGGTGGACTGCGGGTTGACGTTGACGAACACGATCTCCACGGCCGCGCTGTCGGGCTGGTAGCGCTGGATCAGCTCGCCGATGCCGTCGAACAGCACCTTGAGCCGCGCCGGCAGTTCGTCGGTGCCCATGTGCCGCGTGCTGATGGTGCCGCTGGCCACGTAGTGCAGGCCGGCGCCTTCGCTGTCCACCACGCCGAAGCCGGTGACCTGCAGGCCGGGGTCGATGCCGAGGATGCGCATGGGCGGGTCGGCTCGGCTCAGGGCAGCGACACCGCGCCCATGCGCGCGGCGATGGTGGCGGTGCGGCCGTTGAGGTACGGCGAGCGCGGGCGCTTCTCGTAGAACTTGGGGCTGGGCAGCATCACGGCCAGCCGCGCGGCTTCCTGCGCGCTGAGCCGGCTCGCGCTCTTGCGGAAGTAGTGCTGCGCCGCGGCTTCGGCGCCGAACACGCCTTCGCCCCATTCCACGTTGTTGAGGTAGATCTCGAGGATGCGGCGCTTGTCGAGCAGGGCCTCCAGCACCAGCGTGAGCATCAGTTCCTGGCCCTTGCGCAGCAGCGTGCGTTCGCCCGACAGCAGCAGGTTCTTGGCCAGCTGCTGCGTGATGGTGGAGCCGCCGCGCAGCTTGGGTTCGGCGGCGGTGCGCCCCAGCGCCTCGGCGCGCGCGGCGCGGGCTTCGGCCTTGGCGTTGCGCTCGCGGGCCTTCTCGATGGCGTCCCACTCCACGCCGCCGTGCTCGCCGAAGCCGGCGTCCTCGCTGGCGATCACGGCGCGCTTGAGCAGGTCGCTGATCTGGTCGTAGGGCACCCATTGCTGGCGCCAGCCTGCCTCGGCGCCGTCGCGCCGCGCGATCTGCCACATCTCCGAGCGCTGGAAGGCGGTGGATTGCGGATCGATGAGCGCCATGGCCGCGATGCGCAGCACGAAGAAGAGCTGCAGCGCGAAGCCGGCCAGCAGCAGGCAGCCGATCCAGCGCAGCGCAGCTCTCATGGTCGGCGCGGGGCGTTCAGCAGGTCACGCAGCTCCTGCAGCACCCGGGCCGCGGGCGGGCGCACGCCGCGCCACAGCGCGAAGGCTTCGGCCGCCTGCTCGACCAGCATGCCCAGGCCGTCGCGGGCCTGCGCGCCATGCGCCTCGGCCCAGGCCAGGAAGCCGGCGGCCGCGGGGCCGTACATCATGTCCACGGCCAGCGCGCCGGGGCGCAGCACGCGCGCGGGCACGGGCACGCCGCCCCCGGCCAGGCTGGAGGCGGTGGCGTTGACCACGACGTCGTAATCGCCGGCCACGGCATCCAGGCCGCAGGCCTGCAACGCCACGCCGTGGGCGCCGGCCAGCGCCGCATGGCGGTCCACCAGCGCACGGGCCTTGTCCTCGGTGCGGTTGCACAGCACCAGCCGGCGCACGCCGGCCGCCAGCAGCGGCCCCAGCACGCCGGCCGAGGCGCCGCCCGCCCCGATGAGCAGCAGGTCAGCGCCGGCGAGCGGGCGGCCTGCATTGCCCTGGATGTCGTTCACCAGGCCCGCGCCGTCGGTGTTGTCGCCCAGGATGCGGCCGTCGGCCTCGAAGCGCAGCGTGTTGACGGCCCGTGCGAGTTCGGCGCGCGGCGTGCGGTCGGTGGCCAGCGCCGCGGCGTCGAACTTGAAGGGCACGGTGATGTTGCAGCCGCCGGCCCGGTCGCCGGCTTCGCGCACCTCGTCGCGCCAGGCCTGCACGCTGGCGGCAAAGCCGTCCAGCGGGGCCAGGCGGCGGCCGTAGTCCAGGGCCTGGCCCGTCAGCGCGGCAAAGCGCGCGTGGATCCAGGGCGAGCGGCTGTGCTCGACGGGGTGGCCGATGACGCAGTAACGGTCCATGGGAAACGCAGGAGGGGTCAGTTGGCGGGCGAGGCCGGGGCGGACTGCAGCGAGGCGTTGCTGACCTCGGTCTCCAGCGCCCCATCACGCGTGAACTTGAAGCGCGAGGGCATCAGCAACTGGTCGGTCTGCCGCCGCATGGCGTCGGTGAAACGGCCGAAGTTGCCGATGCTGGCCACGATGGCCTGGGCGCGCCGGTCCAGCTCGCGGTTGCCCGAGCCTTCGACGATCTCGGTGCCCAGCAGCCGGCCGTCGTGGTTCACGTGCACGATCATGGTCAGCTCGCCGTAGAGCTTCTTGCCTGCGACTTCCGGGAAACGCTCGGTGCCGCGCGCCTCGATGCGTCGGCGCAGCGTGTCCACATACACGGCGTAGGTGGCCTCGCGGGTGGCAGGGCTCACGTAGCGGCGCTTGGGGCGCGCGTTCTCCTCGTTCACTCGGCGCTCGATGGCGGCCAGCAGTTCCAGCAGCTGGCGGCGCTTTTCTTCCTGCGCGACCTGCTCGCTGGGCTGGCCGGCCAGTCGCGGATCGGGCCGCGGCATCGACGCGAGCTGGTCGCGCACCTGGGCCAGCAGCATCATCTGCTGCTCCTGCAGGGCGTCGATGCGGCGCTGCGCCTCTTCGGCCGAATCGCCCACGGTGGTGAAGGCCGAGGGCGGCAGCGGGCTGGTGGCGCGGCCCTTGTCCAGGTCGCCACCGCCGGCCAGCGAGGTCTGCGCCACGGCCTGCGCCTTCTCGGGCACCTCGCCGCGGCCCTTGGCGTTGACGAGGATGATTTCCAGCGGCGACTCTTCGAACACGCGGTTGAAGGTTTCCGGCGCCGCGAAGCGGAGGGTCAGCAAGGCCGCGTGGGCCAGCACCGACAGTCCCAGGGCGATCTGCAGCGTACTGAGTTGGCGCAGCTTCATGGCGGGCGGGCAGGGCGGATGAGGAGGCGGGTGGACAGGCCTTGTATCTTCAACGCTCAGGGCGCGGCGCCGGCCGCCGCAGGCGCGCCCGCCTCGGCGTCGCCTTCCGACAGGTCCACGGCAATGGCCAGCGGGCCGGCGGCGGCCATGTCGTCGTCCGCCTCGGTGTCGTCCAGGGTCTGCGGCGCGGAATTCGGGTCCAGGTGCTCGACCACCGTGCCGGTGACGGCCAGCGCGATCAGGTCGATGTCGCCCAGGCGCACGCGCACGCGGCTGCCGCGCGGCAGGCCCTGCGCGCCCAGCACGGGCAGCACCAGCGGCAGTGCGTCCGCGCGCACCAGGGTCTCGCCGCCGCCGCCGTCCTTGATCAGCGCGGCGTCCAGCTCCTGGATGTTCTGCTGCTGCAGGTACTTGAGCGTCCAGAAGCGTTCCATGCTGCCCTGGTAGGCGTTGTAGCTGCTGTAGGCCGCGTCGAAGCCCGAGAGGATGGAGAACAGCTCCGAATCCTTGGGCTTGAAGGGCGCGGCCAGCGCCGCCGTGCGGCCGTGGCGCGCGGCAGCGATGATCTGCCACTGGTTCACCAGGTCGGTGTAGCGGCGCAGCGGCGAGGTGCTCCAGGCGTAGCTCTTCACGCCCAGGCCGGCGTGCGGCAGCGACTTGGTGCCCATGCGCACCTTGATGCCGGGCGCCAGGCTGGCCTGGCTGCGGTACAGGGCGGGCACGCCGAGTTCGGCCAGCCAGCCGCCCCAGGTGCTGTTGGCCAGGATCATGGCCTCGGCCACGATCAGGTCCAGCGGTGCGCCGCGGCGGCGCGTGCTGATCTGCACTTGCTCGGCGCCCGTGGGCTCGTCGCCCGCCACGCCCAGCAGCCGGAAGTTGTAGTCGGGGCGGCTGAAGGTCTCGGGCTTGCCGCGCATGGCTTCGCGCCCGGCCTTGAGGTGCTTGGCCAGGCGGAACAGGAAGGACAGCGGCACGCGCAGCGCCTCGACCTCGGCGGGCGCGGGGCTGCCGTCGGGCTGCGTCAGCCAGGCGGCGTCGATCACCTCGTCGAGCTGGTCGTGGCGCAAGTTCAGCGCGATGTTGACGCGCTCGATGCGCGTCTCGGTGCCCACCACGTCCAGCGTGTCTTCATGGAAGCGCACGTACAGCGACAGGGCGGGCCGCACGCCGCCGTCCAGCAGCGTGTAGGTCTGCACCACCGCGTCGGGCAGCATGGTGATCTTGTGGCCCGGCATGTAGACCGTGGACATGCGCGCGCGCGCGACCTGGTCCAGCGCGCTGGCGGGCGAAATGGCCAGGCCCGGCGCCGCGATGTGGATGCCCACCGTGACCGTGCCGCTGCCGATGCCCTGCACCGACAGCGCGTCGTCGATCTCGGTGGTCTGCGAATCGTCGATGGAGAAAGCGTTGACGCCCTCGGCCAGCGGCAGCTCGTCGGCGATGGGGGGCGCCTCCAGCGTGCCGAAGCCGGTGCCCTTGGGAAAGTTCTCGAAGAGGAAGCGCTTCCAGTGGAACTCGTAGGGCGAGTCGATGGCGCCGGCGCGCTCCAGCAGCTCCAGCGGCGCGCGCTGCGCCTTGCGCGAGGCTTCGACCACGGCCTTGTACTCGGGCGCGTTCTTGTCGGGCTTGAACAGGATCTTGTAGAGCTGCTCGCGGATGGCGGGCGGGCACTGGCCCTGCGCGAGCGCCGCGGCCCATTCGTCGATCTGGGCCTGGACCGCCTTCTTCTTCTCGATGGCCGCCAGCGCCTGCTGCACGATCTCGGCCGGGGCCTTCTTGAAGCGGCCCTTGCCGGCACGGCGGAAGTAGTGCGGCGCCTCGAACAGCGCGAACAGTGCCGCGGCCTGCTGGGCCAGCGTGGGCTTGTCGCTGAAATAGTCGGCGGCCAGCTCCGCGAAGCCGAATTCCTCGTCGGGCGCGAATTCCCAGGCGAGTTGCAGGTCCATGCCGGCGGCCAGGCCGCGGGCCTCGGCGATCAGCTCGGCCGGCGCCGGCTTCTCGAAGCGCAGCAGGATGTTGGCAGCCTTGACCTTGACGCGCTTGCCGCTGTCAAGCTCCACCTGGGCCGAACTTTCGGCGTCGGACAGCACGCGGCCGCCCAGGAACTTCCCGGCTTCATCGAAGAGAACATACATCCGGCAATTGTCACATGCCCCTTTGGCGCGGCCGGCGGGGCCGGCCGGTCAGCGCGGGTCCAGAAAGCCCATCACGGCGTCCAGGTGCGCGGCCGCGAAATTCGACAGCGCATGGTCGCTGCCCGGCGCGCCGCGCGGCACCACGCGCATCGGGCTGCCGGGGTAGCGCGCCTGCATTTCGCGCCCATCCAGCACCTCGTCGCCTTCGGCGATCACGGCCAGCACCCGCGCCGGGTCGGGCAGCGGGCCGACCGCGAGCGCGCGCAGCTCGTCGATGTAGCCCGGCTGGAAGAAAAAGCGCTCCGCGGGGTCGTGCCAGGACTGCTGCTCGCCGATGTGGCGCGCCAGATCGCGCGCCGGGTCCACGGCGGGGTTCAGCAGCACGGCACGGCAGCCGGTCTGCACGGCGACGTGCGTGGCATAGAAGCCGCCGAGCGAGGAGCCGATCACGGCCATCGTGTCGCGTGGCCAGCCGGCGATGCCCTGCGCCACGAGCGACATGGCCTCGCGCGGGGAGGGCGGCAGCTGCGGGCACCACCAGCTGAGCTGCGGGTGGCGCTCGGCCACGCGCTGCGCGACCAGGCGCGCCTTCATCGATTGCGGGGACGAGCGGAAGCCGTGCAGGTAGAGCAGGTGCGTGGTCGACATGCCAGCACTGTAGTGGGTTGACGCCCGCAGCCCCGATAATCGCGGGCCCATGTCCGCCGTCTTCCAGCAACCTTCCCTGGCGCGCCGCGTGGCGCCCATCTTCCAGGGCTTCGACGGCCTGCTGCTGGCCGCCATCGCTCTGCTGGCGGCCACCGGCCTGTTCGCGATGTACTCGGCCGGCTTCGACAACGGCGAGCGCTTCGGGCACCATGCGCGCAACATGCTGCTGGCCGGCGGCATCCTGTTCGTGGTGGCCCAGGTGCCGCCGCAGCGGCTCATGAACCTGGCGGTGCCGCTCTACGTGCTGGGGGTGGTGCTGCTGATCCTGGTGGAGCTGTTCGGCATCACGCGCAAGGGCGCCACGCGCTGGATCAACCTGGGCATCGTCATCCAGCCCAGCGAACTGATGAAGATCGCCATGCCGCTGATGCTGGCCTGGTGGTTCCAGCACCGCGAGGGCCAGTTGCGCACGCTGGACTTCGTGGCCGCCACCTTGCTGCTGGCGCTGCCGGTGGGGCTGATCATGAAGCAGCCTGACCTGGGCACCTCGCTGCTGGTGCTGGCGGCGGGGCTGTCGGTGATCTTCTTCGCCGGCCTGTCATGGAAGCTGGTGATCCCGCCGGTGCTGATCGGGGCCATCGCCATCGTGCTGATCGTGAGTTTCGAGCCCGCGCTGTGCGCCGACGGCGTGGACTGGCGCGTGCTGCATGAATACCAGCGCCAGCGCGTGTGCACCTTGCTCGACCCGACCAAGGACCCGCTGGGCAAGGGCTTCCACATCATCCAGGGCATGATCGCGATCGGCTCGGGCGGCCTGTCGGGCAAGGGCTTCATGCAGGGCACGCAGACGCACCTCGAATTCATCCCCGAGCGCACCACCGACTTCATCTTCGCCGCCTACTCCGAGGAATTCGGCCTGTTCGGCAACCTGTTCCTGATCGCCGGCTTCATCTTCCTGATCTTCCGCGGCCTGTTCATCGCGATGGACGCGCCCACGCTGTTCTCGCGCCTGATGGCGGGCGCGGTGGCCATGATCTTCTTCACCTACGCCTTCGTGAACATGGGCATGGTCAGCGGCATCCTGCCCGTGGTGGGCGTGCCGCTGCCCTTCATCAGCTACGGCGGCACGGCCATGGTCACGCTGGGGCTGGCGCTGGGCGTGCTGATGTCCATCGCGCGGGCGCGCAAGCTGGCGGAAAAGTAGGCGCGCTGCCGCCGCCCGCGCAGCGCGAACGGGCGAGACAGCCGCGCCGCGGCCTGCACGCCGGCCGTGCGAACATGGAACGGTCATAACGAGAAGGAGACATTCCATGGCGATCCGCCCCCTTTCCCCGGCTTCGTGGGCCTTGGCCTGCGCTGGCCTGCTGCTGGCGGCCGGCCCGGCTGGGGCACAGGCCCCGGCCAAACCCCCGCTCTCGGCCGCGGACAGTGATCCGGTCAAGCTCGGGCTGATGGTGGGATCGCCGCCGCCGGCCGACAAGCAGATCACCTTCCAGAACGCGGGGCAGTTCCCCAACCTCCGCTGGACGCTGCAGCACATGCGCGAGCTGGTGCCCAGCCGCAATGTCTGGCGTGGCACGGGCGCCGCCAGCGAGCTGCCGCGCAGCGAACGCGACTGGACCGGCTTCGCCTTCGACGATGGCGCGGGTGCCCGCCTGGACATCGACGCCTATGCCGAGCGCACCTACACCGACGCCCTCGTCGTGCTGCACAGGGGCCGCGTGGTGCTGGAGCGCTACTGGGCCGGCATGACGCCGGACACGCTGCACAGCGTGTTCTCGGTCACCAAGTCGCTCACGGGCGTGCTGGCGGCGCAGCTGATCGCCGAGGGCCGGCTGGACCCGAATGCGCGCATTTCGCAGTACCTGCCCGAACTGGCCGGCACCGCCTGGGAAGACGCCACCGTGCAGCAGACGCTGGACATGACGGCCGGTGTGCGCTTCCGCGAGGACTATGCGGACCCGACCTCCGAGGTGATCCAGTACGCGATCGCTTCGGGCCTGGTGCCCATGCCGCCGACCTGGGCCGGGCCGCGCGACACGCTGAGCTTCCTCAAGACGCTCAAGAAGGAAGGCGAGCACGGCGCCGGCTTTGCCTACAAGACCGTGCATTCCGAGGTGGTGGGCTGGCTGGTGCACCGCGTGACGGGCAAGCCCTTCTCGCAGAACCTCAGTGAACGCGTGTGGTCGCGCATGGGCGCCGAGAACGACGCGTCCATCAACATCGACCGCCTGGGTTTCGAATCGATGGGCTCGGGCTTCAGCGCCACGGCGCGCGACCTGGCGCGCTTCGGCGAAGTGCTGCGCAACGACGGGCGCGTGGGCGGGCTGTTCAGCCGGCAGGAACTGCTGGCGAAGGCGGCCGTGGAATCCCTCCGCGCCGGCGGCGACCGTGAGAAATTCAAGGCCGGCAACCAGGCGGCGCGGCCCGGCTATTCGTACCGCAACCAGTGGTGGATCACGCACAACGCCGACGGCGCTTACGAGGCGTCGGGCATCCACGGCCAGTACGTGCACATCAATCCCGCCGCCGAAGTCGTCATCGTGCGACTGGGTTCCTCGCCCGTCGCGGCCAACGGGCCGGCGCATCCGCTGCACATGCGGGCCTTCCAGGCGATCGCCGACGCGGTGCGCTGAGCGCCGTCGGGCGCTCGAGGGCGGCACTACCGCACACTCGGTGCGCCCGATGGCGCAGGCCGGACGCCGCAGGCGCCCCACGGGGGGTATGGTGGCGCACCTTCTTCGATTCACCCACTCCACCCAGAGAGATCATGGCAGGCAAATTCGCGCTCAAGAAGACGACCCACGGCAAGTTCCAGTTCAATCTGCTGGCGGGCAACGGGCAGGTCATCCTCAGCAGTGAGGTTTACGAGGCCAAGGCCAGCGCCACCGCAGGCATCGAATCGGTCCGCAAGAACGCCCCGGACGACGGGCGCTACGAGCGGCTGTCCGCCAAGGACGGGTCGCCGTACTTCACCCTGAAGGCCGCCAATGGGCAGGTGATCGGCCAGAGCCAGATGTATGCCAGCACGGCTTCGCGCGACACGGGCATCGAATCGGTCAAGACGAACGCGCCCGGCGCCGTGATCGACGACCAGACCGCCTGACGCTTCCCGCGGCCTCTTGGGCCGATGGGCATCGGCGCCGTGGCGCTGCGCAAAGGGTGGCGCCTTTCTAGAATGGTCCGCATGATCTCCCGCGAACCCACCCTGGAGCGCCTGGCCACGGCGCAGCAACTGCTTCTGACGCCCTTCGGGCTCGATGAATCGCATGTGAGCCGCGCGCTGGCCGAGATCCAGGCGCACCGCATCGACGATGCGGATCTCTACTTCCAGTACACGCGCAGCGAAGGCTGGAGCCTGGAAGAGGGCATCGTCAAGACCGGCAGCTTCAGCATCGACCAGGGCGTGGGCGTGCGCGCCGTGAGCGGCGAAAAGACGGCCTTCGCCTATTCCGATGACATTTCCGAAGCCTCGCTGCTCGACGCCGCGCGCACGGTGCGCACCATCGCCGCAGCGGGCCGCAGTGCGCGCAAGAAGGTGGCCGCGCGCAAGGTCGCGGGCAGCCGGTCGCTGTACGGCGGCGTCGACCCCATCGCCACGCTGGACAGCACGGCCAAGGTGAAGCTGCTCGAGAAGGTGGAGCAGCTGGCGCGTGCGCGCGATCCGCGCGTGTCGCAGGTGATGGCCGGCCTGGCCAGCGAGTACGACGTGGTGCTGGTGGCGCGCGCCGACGGCACGCTGGCGGCCGACGTGCGCCCGCTGGTGCGTCTGTCGGTCACGGTGATCGCCGAGCAGAACGGCCGCCGCGAGATCGGTTCCGGAGGCGGCGGTGGCCGCTTCGGCCTGGCCTACTTCAGCGATGAACAGATCGCCGAGTACGTGGAGCAGGCCGTGAGCTCGGCCCTGACCAACCTCGATTCGCGCCCCGCGCCGGCCGGTGAAATGACCGTGGTGCTCGGCCCGGGCTGGCCCGGCATCCTGCTGCACGAGGCCATCGGCCATGGCCTGGAAGGCGACTTCAACCGCAAGGGCTCCTCCGCCTTCAGCGGCCGCATCGGCCAGCGCGTGGCGGCCAAGGGCGTGACGGTGCTGGACGACGGCACCCTGGCCGACCGCCGCGGCTCGCTCAACGTGGACGACGAGGGCAACGCCAGCCAGCGCAACGTGCTGATCGAGGACGGCATCCTGAAGGGCTACATCCAGGATTCGATGAACGCGCGCCTCATGAAGGTCAAGCCCACGGGCAACGGCCGGCGCGAGAGCTACGCCCACGTGCCCATGCCGCGAATGACCAACACCTACATGCTGGGCGGTGACAAGGACCCGCAGGAAATCGTCGCCAGCATCAAGAAGGGCCTGTACGCCACCAACTTCGGTGGCGGCCAGGTCGACATCACGAGCGGCAAGTTCGTGTTCTCGGCCAGCGAGGCCTACTGGGTCGAGAACGGCAGGATCCAGTACCCGGTGAAGGGCGCCACCATCGTGGGCAACGGCCCCGATGCGCTCACGCGCGTGACCCTGATCGGCAACGACATGGCGCTCGACTCGGGCGTGGGCACCTGCGGCAAGGAAGGCCAGAGCGTGCCTGTGGGCGTGGGCCAGCCCACGCTGCGCATCGACGGCCTGACCGTCGGTGGCACGGCCTGAGCGCCGGCCGGCCCCTTCCTGGCCTCTGCGTGCGCGCACGACGACAGTCGCCAAAACAACAACGCCATTCGAAAGCCTGTGCTAGAGTCGCCTCCCATGTCCGCAGTTCGCGCCTTTTACTTTGCCTACTTTTGGTTCCCGGAATCCGGCGGACGAGTGGCGCGCGCGTAAACAGCAGACAAGCCGAACCCCTCGAAAACCGCCGGTGCGAAAGCCCCGGCGGTTTTTTTCTGCCCTGCCTTTCACCTCTCACTTTCTAAGGAAGCACCATGAGCCCCCAGAGCAGCAGCACCGCCAGCGAGTCCTGGTATCCGTCCGTCGAGAAAACCAGCCAGACCGACGACAGACGCATCCAGGACATCACCGTGCTGCCTCCGCCCGAACACCTCATCCGCTTCTTCCCGATCCGTGGGACGGCCATCGAAGCCCTGATCTCGGACACGCGCCGCAACATCCAGCAGATCATGGCGGGCAAGGACGACCGGCTGCTGGTGGTCATCGGGCCGTGCTCCATCCATGACCCGGCGGCGGCGCTCGACTACGCCAAGCGCCTGAAGGCCGCGCGCGAGAAATACGCCGATTCGCTGGAAATCGTGATGCGCGTGTACTTCGAGAAGCCGCGCACCACGGTGGGCTGGAAGGGCCTGATCAACGACCCCTACCTCGACGAGAGCTACCGCATCGACGAAGGCCTGCGCATCGCGCGCCAGCTGCTGATCGACATCAACCGCCTGGGCCTGCCCGCCGGCAGCGAATTCCTGGACGTGATCTCGCCCCAATACATCGGCGACCTGATCGCCTGGGGGGCGATCGGCGCGCGCACCACCGAAAGCCAGGTGCACCGCGAACTGGCCTCGGGCATCTCGGCGCCCATCGGCTTCAAGAACGGCACCGACGGCAACATCCGCATCGCGACGGACGCCATCCAGGCGGCGGCACGCGGCCACCACTTCCTGTCGGTGCACAAGAACGGACAGGTTGCCATCGTGCACACCCAGGGCAACAAGGACTGCCACGTGATCCTGCGCGGCGGCAAGACGCCCAACTACGACGCGGCCAGCGTCGAGGCCGCCTGCAGGGAACTGGAAGCCTCCAAGCTGCCGGCCACGCTGATGGTGGACTGCAGCCACGCCAACAGCAGCAAGCAGCACCAGAAACAGATCGACGTGGCGCAGGACATCGCGAACCAGATCGCGGGCGGCTCGCGCCGGGTCTTCGGCGTGATGGTGGAAAGCCACCTGCAGCCCGGCGCCCAGAAGTTCACGCCCGGCAAGGACGACGTGAGCGCGCTGGAGTACGGCAAGAGCATCACCGATGCCTGCCTGGGCTGGGACGACTCGGTGCGCGTGCTGGACCTGCTGTCGCAGGCCGTGAAGCAGCGCCGCGGTTGACCGTTCGCAAGGACCGGCGGGTGCCTGCCGCGCGCGTCGCGTCGCGGCCAGGGGCGGGTCAGCGGGGCGCGCGCAGGGCGGCCAGCAGCTTGTCGTGGATGCCGCCGAAGCCGCCGTTGCTCATGCACACCAGGTGATCGCCGGGCCGGGCCGCCGCGCGCACCTCCTGGACCAGCGCGTCCAGGTCGCCCGCCGCATGGGCACGCTCGCCCAGTGGCGCCAAGGCCGCGGCGGCGTCCCATTCCAGGCCGGCCGTGTGGCAGAAAGCCAGATCGGCGTCTTCCAAGCTTTCCGGCAGGAGCGCGGCCATGGTGCCGAGCTTCATGGTGTTGCTGCGCGGCTCGAAGATGGCCAGGATGCGCTCGTCCGATCGGCCCTGGCCGTCCAGCTGTCGGCGCAGCCCGTTGAGCGTGGTGCGGATGGCCGTCGGGTGGTGCGCGAAATCGTCGTACACCGTGATGGGCAGGCCTGCCGTCTGGACCTGGCCGCGCACCTCCATGCGCCGACGGACGTTGCGAAAGCGGCTCAGCGCGGCGGCTGCTTGCGCGGGCGGGACGCCCACATGCTCGGCGGCGGCAATGGCGGCCAGGGCATTGGCCTGGTTGTGGGCGCCGCTCAGGCCCCATTCCACCCGGCCCACCCGTTCGCCCCGGCACAGCACGTCGAAAGCGTCATCGGTGCCTTTTGCTTGCCAAGTGCTGTCTTCGGTGCCGAAAAGCGCCACCTCGCTCCAGGCGCCGCGCGCCAGCACCCGCTGCAGGCTGGCTTCGCCGCCCTGCACCACCAGTCGGCCCTGCCGGGGCACCGTGCGCACGAGGTGGTGGAATTGACGCTCGATGGCTGCCAGATCCTCGAAGATGTCGGCATGATCGAATTCAAGGTTATTCAGCACCGCCGTGCGTGGGCGGTAATGGACGAACTTGCTGCGTTTGTCGAAGAAAGCCGTGTCGTATTCGTCGGCCTCGATGACGAAAGGCGCCCGCCCGGCCAGCGCAGCGGCAGCCGGCGCGGCGCCGCCCAGCCGGGCGGACACGCCGAAGTCCAGTGGCACGCCACCCACCAGGAAGCCGGGGTTCAGGCCCGCCTGGTCCAGGATCCATGCCAGCATGGAGGTCGTGGTCGTCTTGCCATGCGTGCCAGCCACCGCCAGCACATGGCGGCCCTGCAGCACATGCTCGGCCAGCCATTGCGGGCCACTGGTGTAGGAGGCGCCGGCATCCAGGATGGCTTCCATCAGCGGGAACTTGGGCGTGCCATCGGCCAGGTGCGTGCGCGACACCACATTGCCGACCACGAAGACGTCGGGCTTGAGCGCCAACTGGTCGGCGCCATAGCCTTCGATGAGCGCGATGCCCAGCGCGCGCAGCTGGTCACTCATGGGGGGATAGACCCCCGCATCGCATCCGGTCACCTGATGGCCCGCCTCGCGCGCGAGAGCGGCCACGCCGCCCATGAAAGTGCCGCAGATGCCCAGAATGTGAATATGCATGGCTGGATTCTAGAGAGCGCGGCCGGCGCTTTTCCGCATGGGAAAGGCGGGTGCCCGCGGACCGGCAAAGGCCATGACGCCCGAGGACGGGACGCGCGGGCGCACAATCGCCGCATGGACAGCAGCAAGCGTGAGATCGCCGCCGCCGCCGCCCGCCTGGTGGTGGAGGAAGGGCTCGAATACGGAGCGGCCAAGCGCCGGGCCGCGCGCGATCTGCGCCTGCCCTCGCGCACACCCTTGCCGGGCAACGACGAGATCGAGGCCGAGGTGCGCGACTACATCCAGCTCTTCTGTGCTGACACGCAGCCCGCCGAATTGCGCGCGCTGCGCGAGCTGGCCTGCGAGTGGATGCAACGCATGGAGGCCTTCCGCCCCCACCTGGGGGGCGCGGTGTGGCACGGCACGGCCACGCGCCTGTCCGATATTTACATCCAGTTGTTCTGCGATGACTCCAAATCAGCGGAGATCGCCCTCATCGACCACCACGTGGACTATGAACCGCGCACGGTCAGCGGCTTCCACGGCGAATCGGTGGAAGCCTTGAGCGTGCATGCCCCCAGTCGCGCGCTGAACACGGAAGTGGGCGTGCATCTGATGATCTACGACCTGGACGACATGCGCGGTGCGTTGCGGCCCGATTCGCAGGGCCGCGTGCCGCGCGGCGATCTGGCGGCGGTGCGCCGGCTGCTGGCGCAGTCCATGGACGACGCCTGACGCCTCAGCCCGAGCCTTCCCCACCCATGGAATCCAACATTCGACGTCGATGGTTGTTCGCCGCTGTGGCCGCCGTGGCCGCTGCCGGGGGGGCCGGCGGGGCCTGGTGGCAGCAGCGCCGCGGCGCGGGTCCGGTCTCGGCGGGTGCCACCGCACTGGGCGCCGATTTCTGGGCGCAGCGCTTCGAACGCCCCGAAGGCGGCGAACTGGCGCTGGCGTCCCTGCAAGGCAGGCCGCTGCTGATCAACTTCTGGGCCACCTGGTGCCCGCCCTGCGTGGAAGAGCTGCCCATGCTGGACCGTTTCCATGCCGCGCAAGGCGAGCGGGGCATGCAGGTGGTGGGGCTGGCCATCGATCAGCCGAGTGCGGTGCGCAAGTTCCTGGCGCGCACGCCGGTGCGTTTCGCCAACGGCATGGCCGGCTTGCAAGGGACCGATCTTGCCAGGCGGCTGGGCAATGAAGCCGGCGGCCTGCCGTTCACGCTGGTGCTCAACCGGGCCGGCGCCGTGGCCGCCCGTAAAATGGGCAAGCTCGAAAGCACCGATCTGGAGGCTTGGGGGCGTGCGGAATTTCACGGCTAGAATCCGCCACCCTGTCGGCAGATGGCCTGAAAAAGCTGCAATACGCCGACGTTCAGGCGAGTTAAGCCTTATTGATCGGCGATATGCCGGCGCTGGAGGATCATGGATCTGCGCAAACTGAAGACACTCATCGACCTGGTGTCTGAATCCAATATTTCCGAACTCGAGATCACCGAAGCCGAAGGCAAGGTGCGCATCGTCAAGGGCGGCGAAGCCGCCCCCGTGCAGTACGTGCAGGCCATTCCGGCGGCCGCCGCAGCAGCCCCGGCTCCCGCCGTGACGGCCGCGGCGCCTGCCGCAGCAGCTGCCGCGACCCCGGCGCCCACTGCCGAGCCCAGCGGCCACGTCGTGAAATCGCCCATGGTGGGCACCTTCTACCGCGCCGCCAGCCCGGGCGCTCCGGCCTTCGTCGAGGTGGGCAGCCAGGTCAAGGAAGGCGACACGCTGTGCATCATCGAGGCCATGAAGATCCTCAACGAGATCGAGGCCGACAAGTCGGGCACCGTCACGAAGATCCTGGGCGAGAACGGCCAGGCGGTGGAATACGGCCAGCCGCTGTTCGTCATCGAGTAAGTCGTTGATGGGCTGGAACATCCTGGCGCCCCGCTGCGGCGCCCTTATCCCTGCGTGGACGGCCGGAGGGCGCAATGTTTAAGAAGATCCTGGTCGCGAATCGCGGCGAAATCGCCCTGCGCATCCAGCGCGCCTGTTCGGAAATGGGCGTCAAGGCCGTGATGGTGTATTCCGAGGCCGACCGAGAAGCCAAGTACGTGAAACTGGCCGAAGAGGCCGTGTGCATCGGGCCGGCGCCCTCGGGGCAGAGTTATCTCAACATGCCGGCCATCATCTCGGCCGCCGAGGTGACGGACGCCGAGGCGATCCACCCGGGCTATGGCTTCCTGTCCGAGAACGCCAACTTCGCCGAGCGCGTGGAGCAAAGCGGCTTCCAGTTCATCGGCCCCACGCCCGAATCGATCCGCATCATGGGCGACAAGGTGTCGGCCAAGCAGGCCATGATCAAGGCCGGCGTGCCCTGCGTGCCAGGCTCCGACGGGGAACTCTCCGACGATGCGGCCGCCAACAAGCGCATCGCGCGTGCCATCGGCTACCCGGTGATCATCAAGGCTGCCGGCGGCGGCGGTGGACGCGGCATGCGCGTGGTGCACACCGAGGCGGCGCTGGTCAATGCGATCCAGATGACCAAGGCCGAAGCGGCCGCGGCCTTCAACAATCCGGCCGTGTACATGGAGAAGTTCCTCCAGAATCCGCGCCACATCGAGATCCAGGTCCTGGCGGACAAGCACAAGAACGCCGTCTACCTGGGCGAGCGCGACTGCTCCATGCAGCGGCGCCACCAGAAGGTGATCGAGGAATCGCCGGCGCCGGGCATCCCGCGCAAGCTGATCGAGAAGATCGGCGAGCGCTGCGCCGCCGCGTGCAAGAAGATCGGCTACCGCGGCGCGGGCACCTTCGAGTTCCTCTACGAGAACGGCGAGTTCTACTTCATCGAGATGAACACCCGCGTGCAGGTGGAGCATCCGGTGACGGAGCTGGTGACCGGCATCGACATCGTGAAGACGCAGATCATGGTCGCCGCAGGCGAGAAGCTGCCCTTCACGCAGCGCCAGATCCAGATGCGCGGCCATGCGATCGAATGCCGCATCAATGCCGAGGACCCGTACAAGTTCACCCCCTCGCCCGGCCGCATCAGCATGTGGCACCCGCCGGGCGGGCCGGGCGTGCGCGTGGACTCGCATGTCTACACGAACTATTTCGTGCCGCCGAACTACGACTCGATGATCGGCAAGCTGATCGTCTACGGCGACACGCGCGAACAGGCCATGGCCCGCATGCGCACGGCGCTCAACGAGACGGTGGTGGAGGGCATCCAGACCAACATTCCGTTGCACCGCGAGCTGATGGTGGACGCCAAGTTCATGGCGGGCGGCACCAACATCCACTACCTGGAAGAGTGGCTGGCGGCGCACAAGCGCTGAGCGTCGCCGCGCTCTAGGCCGTCCGCCAGGCGACTGACGGGGGGCGCGGGCTGGCGCATCTTTTTCTCGGATGGGGGCCTGGGCCCCCGCGTCCATTTGCAGGGCCGCTGCGGCCCCGAACTTTCAAAGGCTGCCCGATGTTCGAGTTGCGTCTGATGGTCCCTGAGGACCGCGTCGAGGTCATGGGTGAAGCGCTCGATGAACTGGACGCCCTGAGCGTCTCGGTGGAGGACGCCGACGCCCACACCGACGCCGAGCAGGCGCTGTTCGGCGAGCCCGGCATGCCGCCGCCGCGCGAAGGCTGGCAGCGCTCGCGCCTGGTGGCGCTGTTCCAGGACGAGGCGGCCGCGCGCCATGCGGGCCAGGTGCTGGCCGCGCAGGATTTCTTCGAGGGATGCGCCTTGCTGGGCGTGAACAGGCTGCCCGAGCAGGACTGGGTGCGGCTCACGCAGTCGCAGTTTGCGCCGGTGGACATCACGCCCGAGTTCTGGATCGTGCCGAGCTGGCACGAGCCGCCCGAGGCCGCGCGGACCGTGATCCGGCTGGATCCGGGCCTGGCCTTCGGCACTGGCACGCACCCGACCACGCGCATGTGCCTGCGCTGGATCGCCACGCGCAGCGCCGGGCAACTGGGCGCGCGCGTGCTGGACTACGGCTGCGGCTCGGGCATCCTGGCCATCGGGGCCGCCAAGTTCGGCGCCACCGACATCGATGCAGTGGACATCGACCCCGCCGCGGTGCAGTCCACGCAGTTCAATGCCGAAGCCAACCACGTCCGGTTGCGTGCCGCCTTGCCCGAAGGAGCCCAGGGCCCCTACGACACCGTGCTGGCCAACATCCTGGCCACGCCGCTCAAGGTGCTGGCGCCCCTGCTGTGTGCCCATGTGCGCCCGGGCGGCGCGCTGGTGCTGGCCGGCATCCTCGAGCGCCAGGCGCAGGAACTGCAGGAAGCGTATGCGCCCTGGGTGCGGCTGTCCGTGGCCGACTGCGAGGACGGCTGGATCCTGATGACCGCGCAGAAGGCTTGAGGGCCGCCAGGGCCTGCGCCGGCCGCGCCGGGCCGCCGAGGAATGAGGCAGGACGCCGGAAAGCGGCCTCTACAATTGGAGACACATGAGTCTCGTCACGCGTTGCCCGGCCTGCACGACCACCTTCAAGGTGGTGCGCGACCAGCTCCGCATCTCGGACGGCTGGGTGCGCTGCGGCCGCTGCAGCGAGGTGTTCGACGCCACCCTGGACCTGCTGGACACCGACACCGGCGAGCCGGTGCCTGCGCATTCCTTCGTCTCGCCCAAGCCGCCGCCGCTGGACGAGGCGGCGCCGCTGCGCGACGCCTCGGGCACCGCGCAAGCCGCCGGGGAGATGGCGCCGGCCACCGGCCCTTTCGACACCCTCCCGTCCGACCTGCCGCGTTTCGGGCCGGAAGCGGCGGTCGTGTCCCCGCCTGCAGCGAACGTGCCCGCGCCTGCGCCCATGTCTGCGCCGATCGCCTCCCCGCCGACGGCCTGGCCGGCCGCCGGGCTGCTGGATCTGCCGGAGCGCCCGGCGTCACCGTCCCCTGCACCTGCACCTGCGCCTGCGCCGACGGTGCAGGTTTCCGGCAAGGCGGGCGCGGAATTGGAAGCGCCCGCGCCGGCGGGCCCGGCCTGGCGCCGCATCCAGGTGCCGCCGGCTCCGCCGTCCGCACCGTCCATCGCGGGCGTGATGGCAGACGAGCCTTGGCCCATGCGCCGCGCCTCGGCGCCGCAGGAGACGGCGCCGCCCGCTTCCTCATCGGCCATCGAGGCCGCGGTGGACGCGCAATTGCAGAAGGCGCTGCGCCGTGCACGCGTGCAGGCGCTGCGCGAGGAGCGGGCACGCCTGCACGCCGAAGATCGGCCTGGGCCGGCGAAGGCCGACAAGGCCGACAAGGCCGGCGAGCCGCCCGACGCCCTGTCGGCATCGGTGCTGCGCCGCGCCTCGACGGACAGCGTGTCTGCCACCGACGCCGAGGGCCCAGCCCCCGCCGACAGCATGCTCGACTCCACCCTGTATGCGGCCGAATTCCTGGACGCGCCGCCGGATTCGTTCGCGGCGCCGCCCGCGGCCCGGCGGCGGCTGTCAGTGGGGACGTGGGGCGTGCTGGCGCTGCTGGCGGGCGTGCTGCTCCTGGCCCAGTGGCTGCGCCACGAGCGCGATGCCCTGGCCGCCTCTCAGCCCGCGCTGCGTCCGGCGATCCAGGCGCTGTGCGAGGTCTCCGGCTGTGTGCCCGGCGCGCCGCGCCGCATCGATGCGGTGCGCATCGACGGCTCGTCGTTCACGCCCTCGCGGCAGGGCGAGCGCTACGAACTCATGTTCACGCTGCGCAATGCGGCCGCCCTGCCCGTCGCCATGCCGTCCATCGAGCTGTCGCTGCTCGACGGCAACGAGCGCCCGGTGGTGCGCCGCGTCTTCCACCCCAGGGACTTCGGCGCGCCGCCGCAGATGGGGCCGCGCGGCGAGCAGATGGCGCAGCTGCATCTGTCGCTGCAGGTGCCGCCCGAGCAGCGCGCGCAGCCGGTGATGGGCTACAGCATGCTGGCCTTCTACCCCTGAAGGCACGCGCCCGGGCGTCGCGGGCCGGTTCTCTTTTCATCCCTTCTCCCCTCCGTCACCGAATGGATTCCTATGGCAGCAGTGATTTGCGGTTCCCTGGCTTTCGACACCATCATGACTTTCGAGGGGCGTTTCGCAGACCAGATCCTGGCGGACCAGCTGCACATCCTCAACGTCTCCTTCCTGGTGCCCGGGCTGCGGCGCGACTTCGGCGGCTGCGCGGGCAACATCGCCTACAGCCTCAACGCCCTGGGCGGCCGCGCGCTGCCCATGGCGACCGTGGGCAGTGACGGCGCCGAGTACATCGCGCGGCTGGAGCGGCTGGGCATCGGCACGGATTTCGTGCGCGTGCTGGAGGACAGCTACACGGCGCAGTGCTACATCACGACCGACCTGGCCAACAACCAGATCACGGCCTTCCACCCCGGTGCCATGCAGCAGGCGCACCTGACGGCCGTCCAGGCGCGCGAGGACATCCGCCTGGGCATCATCGCGCCCGATGGCCGCGAGGCCATGGTGCAGCACGCGGCGCAGTTCAAGGCCGCGGGCATCCCCTTCGTGTTCGACCCGGGCCAGGGCCTGCCGATGTTCGACGGCGCGGAGCTCGCGCATTTCGTGGCGCAAGCCGACTGGGTGGTGGTGAACGACTACGAGGGGCGGATGCTCAGCGAGCGCACGGGCTGGAGCCTGGCCGAGCTCTCGCGCCGCGTGCAGGGGCTGTTCGTCACGCTGGGCGAGCAGGGCTGCGATCTGTGGATCGACGGCGAGCGCACGACGGTGCCGGCCGCGACGCCGGCGGCCGTGGTGGATCCCACCGGCTGTGGCGATGCCTGGCGTGGCGCCCTGCTGTACGGGCTGGAGCGCGGCTGGAGCCTGCAGCGCTGCGCGGAGGTCGGCAACCGGCTGGGCGCGCTCAAGGTGGCGCAGCGCGGGCCGCAGAACTACACGGTGGACCGGGCGCAGCTGGGCCTGTGAGCACAGGAGGCGCCGGCCGTCCCGAAGGCCCGTCGGTGCAGCGGTGCCACAGGCATGCGGAGCCTGGGCGTCGCTCGGGTCTTGCCGGGCGTGTGCCCATCGGCGTGCCCCGGACGCGAAAAAGCCCGGCACCTCGCGGCGCCGGGCTTGAAGGATCGACGGACGATCCTCAGGGCTTGGTGCTGGGGAAGGGCCAGGCGACCGGGTTGATGGTCGTCTGAGGCGCCGCAGCGGCAGGCGCAGCCGCAGCTGCTTCCTTCTTTGCAGCAGCCTTGGCGGGAGCCTTCTTGGCCGAGGCCTTCTTGGCAGGCGCCTTGGCAGGTGCAGCCGCCTTCTTCGCAGCGGCCTTCTTCGCGGCAGGCGCCTTCTTGGCGGCGGCCTTCTTCGCAGCCGGTGCCTTCTTGGCGGCCGCCTTCTTCGCAGCCGGTGCCTTCTTCGCCGCAGGCGCCTTCTTGGCCGCGACCTTCTTGGCGGCCGGTGCCTTCTTGGCGGCGACCTTCTTGGCAGCCGGCGCCTTCTTGGCGGCGACCTTCTTGGCCGTGGCCTTCTTCGCTGCCGGCGCTGCCTTCTTCGCAGCGACCTTCTTGGCGGCCGGCGCCTTCTTGGCGGCGACCTTCTTCGCTGCCGGTGCCTTCTTGGCGGCCGGCGCCTTCTTCGCAGCAGCCTTCTTGGCGGCCGGTGCCTTCTTCGCAGCCGGAGCCTTCTTGGCCGGAGCCTTCTTTGCAGTTGCCATTTCTTTCTCCTTGATCAAGTTGACAATCAACTTCTGGAAGCGCCTTGTGCATTGCAAGCCGGCACCAGGCGATTCATGGCGTTGGAGTGCACTCCAGCGCCATGAACACGGAAACCCCGGCCGCTGCACTCTGGGGTGCATGACGCGGACGGGGCGATTCTTGAATCCATTCGAATCCGGAACTCAATCCCAGGAGAGCGCACCACCCGACTGGTACTCGATCACGCGGGTTTCGAAGAAATTGCGCTCTTTCTTCAGGTCGATCATCTCGCTCATCCAGGGGAAGGGGTTTTCCTCGTTCGGGAAGAGCGCTTCGAGGCCGATCTGCGTCGCGCGTCGGTTGGCGATGTAGCGCAGGTAGCCCTTGAACATGGAGGCGTTCATGCCGAGCACGCCACGCGGCATGGTGTCTTCGGCATAGCGGTATTCGAGCTCGACGGCCTTGAGGAACAGGGCCTTGATCTCGGCCTTGAACTCGGGCGTCCACAGGTGCGGGTTCTCGAGCTTGAGCTGGTTGATCAGGTCGATGCCGAAATTGCAGTGCATCGACTCGTCGCGCAGGATGTACTGGTACTGCTCGGCCGCGCCGGTCATCTTGTTCTGGCGGCCCAGCGCGAGGATCTGCGTGAAGCCGACGTAGAAGAAGAGGCCCTCCATCAGGCAGGCGAAGACGATCAGGCTCTTGAGCAGCGTCTGGTCGTTCTCGGGCGTGCCGGTGTGGAAGTTGGGGTCCATGATCGCGTCGATGAACGGGATCAGGAACTCGTCCTTGTCGCGGATCGACGGCACCTCGTTGTAGGCGTTGAAGATCTCCGCCTCGTCCAGGCCCAGCGACTCGACGATGTACTGGTAGGCGTGCGTGTGGATCGCCTCTTCGAAGGCCTGGCGCAACAGGAACTGCCGGCACTCGGGCGCCGTGATGTGGCGGTAGGTGCCCAGCACGATGTTGTTGGCGGCCAGCGAGTCGGCCGTCACGAAGAAGCCGAGGTTGCGCTTGACGATGCGCCGCTCGTCCTCGGTCAGACCGTTCGGGTCCTTCCAGAGGGCGATGTCGCGGTTCATGTTCACTTCCTGCGGCATCCAGTGGTTGGCGCAGGTGGCGAGGTACTTCTCCCACGCCCACTTGTACTTGAACGGCACCAGCTGGTTGACGTCGGTCTGGCCGTTGATGATGCGCTTGTCGGCCGCGTTCACGCGGCGGGCGCTGGCCGTGCCGACGGCAGGCGAGGCCGGAGCTGCAGCGGGAGCAGCGAAGCTGTGCGTGGCCAGTGCGGCGGCAGGGGCCCGTGCCGCGGAAGTCGGTGCCGCCATCGAGGCACCACCGGTGCTCGATGCGGAAGGATGGGGCTGGCTCCGCGGTGCGGAGGGCTTGACTTCGTCGTCCCAGGTCAACATAGAAAAATCCAATGCTCAATTATCAGAGCAACGTTGTGTGTTGAAAAGTTGTGCGCGCGTGTGCAGGCAGAAATTTGTTGTGTGCAGGCATCGTGGAGGGCCACCGGTTCCGCGCTCGCACAAGCGGCGAATGAACTGCGGCTCGCATGCGTGCTTCGACACATGCGAGCCGCAGGTGCTTCATCGCATCACTGGCAGGCTTCGCAGCCCGGATCGTCGATCGCGCAGAACTTGATGTCGGTGGCAGGCGTCGCGGCCATCTGCGCTTGCGCGGCCGCCGCGGCGGCTTCGAGGGCGCTGGGCGCGGCGGCCTTCGGGGCTGCAGCCGCCAGGTCGCTGCCACTGCCCGAGGACACGGCGTTGAGGCGGCCCGACTGCACCGTCGACTTCTCGGCGTGGGTGGCGCTGGTCGTGCGCAGGTAGTAGGTGGTCTTCAGGCCGCGCAGCCAGGCCAGCGTGTAGGTGTCGTGCAGCTTCTTGCCCGAGGCGCCGGCCATGTAGATGTTCAGGCTCTGCGCCTGGTCGATCCACTTCTGGCGGCGCGCCGCCGCTTCGACCAGCCATTGCGGCTCGATCTCGAAGGCCGTGGCGTAGAGCTGCTTCACGTCCTGCGGCACGCGGTCGATGGGACGCAGCGAGCCGTCGAAGTGCTTCAGGTCCATGACCATCACGTCGTCCCACAGGCCCAGGCGCTTGAGGTCGCGCACCAGGTAGTGGTTGATGACCGTGAACTCGCCCGACAGGTTCGACTTGACCGACAGGTTGCCGAAGCAGGGTTCGATGGACGCGTCCACGCCGATGATGTTGGAGATGGTCGCCGTCGGGGCGATGGCCACGCAGTTGGAGTTGCGCATGCCGTCCTGCTTGATCTTGGCGCGCAGGCCGTCCCAGTCCAGCGAGGAGGAGCGGTCCACTTCCACGTAGCCGCCACGCGCCTGCTCCAGCAGGTTCAGCGAGTCGATGGGCAGGATGCCCTTGTCCCACAGCGAGCCCTTGTAGGTCGCGTAGCGGCCGCGCTCGCGCGCCAGCTCGGTGGAGGCCCAGTAGGCGTGGTAGCAGATCGCTTCCATCGAGCGGTCGGCGAACTCGACGGCCTGCTCGCTGGCGTAGGGAATGCGCAGTTCGTACAGCGCGTCCTGGAAGCCCATCAGGCCCAGGCCCACCGGGCGGTGGCGCAGGTTGGAGTCGCGCGCCTTCTTCACCGCGTAGTAGTTGATGTCGATGACGTTGTCGAGCATGCGCATCGCCGTCGAGATCGTCTTCTTCAGCTTCTCCTGGTCGATCTTGCCGTCCTTCAGGTGCTGCAGCAGGTTCACCGAACCCAGGTTGCAGACCGCGGTCTCGGTGTCGCTGGTGTTCAGCGTGATCTCGGTGCACAGGTTGGACGAGTGCACCACGCCCACGTGCTGCTGCGGCGAGCGCACGTTGCAGGCGTCCTTGAAGGTGATCCAGGGATGGCCGGTCTCGAACAGCATCGAGAGCATCTTGCGCCACAGGTCGACCGCCGGCAGCGTCTTGCTGGGCTTGATCTCGCCGCGCGCGGCCTTTTCCTCGTAGGCGACGTAGGCCTTCTCGAACTCGGTGCCGAACAGGTCGTGCAGGTCGGGCACGGAAGACGGAGAGAACAGCGTCCAGCTGCCCTTTTCCATCACGCGGCGCATGAACAGGTCGGGGATCCAGTTGGCGGTGTTCATGTCGTGCGTGCGGCGGCGGTCGTCGCCGGTGTTCTTGCGCAGCTCCAGGAACTCCTCGATGTCCAGGTGCCAGGTCTCCAGGTAGGTGCAGACCGCGCCCTTGCGCTTGCCGCCCTGGTTCACCGCCACCGCGGTGTCGTTGACCACCTTCAGGAAGGGCACGACGCCCTGCGACTCGCCGTTGGTGCCCTTGATGTGGCTGCCCAGCGCGCGCACGCGGGTCCAGTCGTTGCCCAGGCCGCCGGCGAACTTCGACAGCAGCGCGTTCTCCTTGATCGACTCGTAGATGCCGTCCAGATCGTCGGGCACTGTGGTCAGGTAGCACGAGGACAGCTGCGAGCGCAGCGTGCCGCTGTTGAACAGGGTGGGCGTGGAGGACATGAAGTCGAAGGACGACAGCACCTCGTAGAACTCGATGGCGCGCGCTTCACGGTCGATCTCGTTGAGCGCCAGGCCCATCGCCACGCGCATGAAGAAGGCCTGCGGCAGCTCGATGCGGGTCTTGCGCACGTGCAGGAAGTAGCGGTCGTACAGGGTCTGCAGGCCCAGGTAGTCGAACTTCAGGTCGCGTTCGGCCTTCAGGGCCGCGCCCAGGCGGGCCAGGTCGTACTGCAGCAGCTTCTCGTCGAGCAGCTCGTTGTCCACGCCCTTCTTGATGAACTGCGGGAAGTAGTCGGCATAGGCGGTGCCCATCTCGGCCTGCGTCACTTCGCGGCCCAGCACTTCCTTGAGGATGGTGTGCAGCAGCAGGCGTGCGGTGGCGTAGGTGTAGTCCGGGTCCTTCTCGATCAGCGTGCGGGCGGCCAGGATGGCGGCCTTGTAGACCTCGTCCAGCGGCACGCCGTCGTACAGGTTGCGCATGGTCTCGGCCACGATGGGCTCGGCGCGCACATGCTCGCCCAGGTTGGCGCAGGCCGATTGCAGCAAGGCCTGCAGCGCGTTCACGTCCAGCGGCACGCGCTCGCCGCCGTCCAGCACGTGCAGCAGCGGCTGGGCTGCCTGGGCCGCCTGCTGCTCGCCCTGGCGGGCGCGTTCCTGGGCACGGCGGTCGCGGTACAGCACGTAGGCGCGCGCCACGTCATGGTGGCCGCCGCGCATCAGGCCCAGCTCCACCTGGTCCTGCACGTCCTCGATGTGGAAGGTGCCGCCGCCCGGACGCGAGCGCACCAGCGCACGAACCACGCCATCGGTCAGGCCTTCGACGGTCTCGCGCACGCTGGCCGAAGCCGCGCCCTGCGTGCCGTGCACGGCCAGGAAGGCCTTCATCAGGGCCACGGCGATCTTGTTGGGCTCGAAGGGCACCACTGCGCCGTTGCGGCGAATGATCTGGTAATGGGCCAGGGCGGCCGGGCCTGCCGCGCCGGCCACATCGCGGCTCACAGGCGTTTGGGCGGGCGTGAAGCGGGAGGTGGTCGGCGTGTTCAGGACTTCTTGCATTCGTTTTCCTCGGTCGATGGCGGTGTGTGATCAGGTCCCAGCGCAGCGGCGGCACGCTCGCGGGCGTGCGCGGCTGGTGCGACAGCTGCACACTATATCTAGTGTGCAAAGGGCTCACAACCCACTACATCTAGCGTCGGGCCCGCGATTCTGAAGGGTTGTCCAACGGGGCTGTGGGGCCGATTCGTGCGGATGCCGCATGGGCGTTGAGGGCAGGATCTCGAAGCCAGCAACCATGCGCTTTCCCGTCCGATTTGCGCTCGCAACCCGCATGGTTGCTAGGCCTGTGACCGCTCCACCGGGCGGCGGAGGCGGGAAGGCGCCGCGCGAAAAAAATTTGCATCTGGGCGCACCGCCCCCTCGCGGCCTCCTGCGCATCGCCACCCTAGCCTGCGCACACCCCCGGCGGAAAGGCATCGAGGGGCCAGCCCAGCTGTCGGCGAAGACGCCGCCAGTCGAAGCCGGGGCCCGGGTCCTGCTTGCGGCCGGGCGCAATGTGCTCGTGGCCGGCGACATGGGCGATGGGATAGCGTTGGGCCAGGGCGGGCATCAGGCGCGCGAGGGCGGCGTACTGCGCCGGTTCGAAGGCGTCACCTTCGAGCCCCTCGAGTTCGATGCCCACCGAATCGTCGTTGCAGTTGCTGCGCCCCCGCCAGGACGACGCGCCCGCGTGCCAGGCGCGGTCGTCGGCGCTCACGAACTGCCAGATCGCGCCGTCGCGCCGCACATAGAAATGCGCCGACACCTCCAGCCCGCGGATCTGCTGAAAGTAGGGGTGGGCGTCCCAGTCGAGCCGGTTCGTGAACAGCGCCTGCACCTCGTCGCCGCCATAGCGCCCCGGCGGCAGGCTGATGGAATGCAGCACGACCAGATCGATCTGCGCGCCCGCCGGCCGCGGCCCGAAGTTGGGCGAGGGCAGCCGGTGCGCCGGCCGCCACCATCCCCCGTCCCAGGCCGCTTCGCCGCCCGGCACGGTGCCAGCGCTTTCAGCCGTCGTCATCACCGGGGGCGGCGATGCCCAGCCGTGCGATGCGGTAGCGCATCTGGCGCAGGCTCAGGCCCAGGCGCGCCGCGGCCGCCGTGCGGTTGAAACCCGTGGCCTGCAGCGCTTGCACGAGGATCTCTCGCTCCTTCTGGTCCAGGTAGTTCTGCAGGTCGGAAGGAATGGGGGGCGCCGCCCCCGGGCCGCCCTGCACGGGCCGCCCCTCGTCGCCGCTGAACGTGTCCGGCTCGAAGGCGGCTCCCGGGGGCCCGAGCGGCTCGGGCAGCGGCTCGCCGGCGACGGGGTCGAGCTGCAGTTCCTCCCCCTCGCTGAGCGCAACGGCTCGATGCAGCAGGTTCTCCAGTTCGCGCACGTTGCCGTGCAGCGGATGGGCGGCCAGCGTGCGCAGCGCCTGCGCGGACAAGGCCGGCACGGGCTGGCCGCTGTCGCGCGCGATGCGCTGCAGCAGCGCCTCGCACAGCGCGGGCAGGTCTTCGCGGCGTTCGCGCAGCGGCGGCAACGCCAGTTCGATCACGTTGAGCCGGTAGAACAGGTCCTGCCGGAAGCGGCCCGCCTGCACCTCGGCCTGCAGGTCCTTGTGGGTCGCGCTCACGATGCGCACGTCCACCGCGTCTTCCTGGGTCGAGCCGATGGGGCGCACGCTGCGTTCCTGGATGGCGCGCAACAGCTTGGACTGCATGGCCAGCGGCAGGTCGCCGATCTCGTCCAGAAAGAGCGTGCCGCCGCGCGCGGCCTGGAAATAGCCGTCGCGGTCCTGGGCCGAGCCGGTGTACGAGCCTTTGCGCGCGCCGAAGAATTCGGCCTCGAGCAGGTTCTCGGGAATGGCGCCGCAGTTCACGGCCACGAAGGGGCCTTCGCTGCGCTGGCTGCAGGCATGCACGGCGCTGGCCACCAGTTCCTTGCCGGTGCCCGACTCGCCGTGCACCAGCACCGGCGCCATGCTGCGGGCCACCTTGACGATGCGCGCCTTGACCTGGCGCATGGGCGCCGAATCGCCGACCAGCCGTTTCAGTGCCTCGGGCACGCCGGCTTGCGGCAGCGCGCCCCCCGCCGCCGAGGCCGCGAAGGCGGCCGGCGGCGCGGCCCCCGGCGGTGGCGGAACTCCGGCCGCGGCCACCGGCACCGGCGCACTGCCGCGCTGCTGCACGGCCGAGGCCACGACGGCGCGGAACTGCTTGAGGTCCACCGGCTTGGTGAGGTAGTCGAAGGCGCCGGCCTTGAGCGCTTCCACAGCGTTCTCGGCCGAGCCATAGGCGGTGATGACCACGCAGCGCTCGTTGCGCTGGCCGCGCTGCAGCCGCTGCAGCAGTTCCAGTCCCTGCCCATCGGGCAGCCGCATGTCGGTGATCACGGCGTCGAAGCCGCGGCCTTCCAGCTGCTGCCAGGCCTCGGCCACGCTGCCTGCGGCTTCCACGCGGTAGCCCTCGCGCAGCAGCGTGAGTTCGTAGAGCGTGCGCAGATCGGGCTCGTCGTCGACGACCAGGATCTGGGCCGCAGGGGCGGAAAGGGAAGGCGCGGTGCTGCTCACGCGGCTATTGTGGCAAAGGGGCGGGCGCCGACGCGCCCTGGGTCACGAAGTGCACCGAGAACAGGTTGCCCGCCGCGCCCCCGGTGCTCAGCGGCCGGCGTGCATAGCCGATCTGCGCGCCGTGGCGCTCGCACAGTTCGCGGCAGATGAACAGGCCCAGGCCGCTGGAGCGGCTTTCGGACGAGAAGAAGGGCTCGAACAGGTGGCGCTGCACGGCCGGGTCCAGCGGCGCGCCGTCGCTCCACACATGCAGGCGCGCGCGCTGGTCGGTGCCCACGCGCGTCACGACCTGGATCGCACCCTCGGCGGCGCTGGCATAGCGCGCCGCGTTGTCCAGCAGGTTGACCAGGATGCGGCGCAGGTGTTCGGCATCGAAGCGCACCTCGGCCTGCGCGCTCAGCGACAGCGCGATGCTGGTGCGCGCGTTCTGCCGCACCCATTCCTCGGTCATGTCGCGCACGGCGCGGTCCAGCACCAGCCAGGGCTGGTCCTGCAGCGGCTCGGTCTGCTGGCGCGCGCGCGCCATGTCCAGCACGTCGTCGACGATGCGCGCCAGCCGCTGCGCGTTGTTGCGCACCATGTCGTTCAGGCGCCGATGGCCCTCGTCGGCCAGGTCTTCGCCGAGCAGCGCGCTGGCCTGCGCGATGGCCGACAGCGGGTTGCGGATCTCGTGCGCCACGGCGGCCGACATGCGGCCCATGGCCGCCAGCTTCTCGGTGCGGATGCGCGCTTCCAGCTCGCGCAGGTCGTGCAGGAACATCACGCACAGGCCATCGCTGGCCGGCGCCTGCGGCGGCGTGAGCCGCGTGAGCACCCGCACCTCGCGCGGGGCGCCGCGCTGCTGCGCGACGGGCAGCTCGTCGGACTGGCTCTGCTGCCGGGCGAAGGTCTGCGCCGCCAGCGCCGCGAGCGGGCGCCAGGCCGGGAAGCTGTCCAGCGCCATGGGCAGGGCGGCCTCGGCCAGCCCATGGCCCAGGATGGCATCGGCCGCGGGGTTGGCGGCATGGATGCGGCCGTCCACGTCGATCACCAGCACCCCTTCGCCCAGCGTCTCGATGACCAGCTCGTTCACATGGGCCTGCATCTGCGCCCGGCTGCGGCTGCGCTCGCCCAGGCGTTCCTCGCGCGCCAGGCGCTGGGCCAGCTGGTGGGCGAGCAGCGACACCAGGAACAGGCCCGTGCCCGTGAGCGCGGCCTGCAGGAAGCGGTTGCTCGGATCGCCGCCCGTGCCCCATTGCTGGCGCAGCGCATCGCCCAGCAGCAGCGTGGCCACGGCGGCGGCCGTGGCCAGGCCCACGGGCAGCGTGCCCACCACGGCGCCCATCAGCACGGGCAGCGCGAACAGGGGGGTGTAGTTGATGCTGCCGGACTGCAGCATGTGCAGCAGCGCCACCGTGGCCAGGTCCACGCCCACGCTCAGCAGCCAGTGCAGGCCCAGCCGGCGGATGGGCGGTTCGGGCTGCAGGAACTGGCGCCCGATCAGCGCCACGACCAGGTAGCCGATGGACAGGCTCAGCGCCCACACGTTGAGGGGCTGGCCCAGGCCGAAGGTGACGAGCTGCAGCGCCACCAGCACGGCGCCGACGACCAGGCGTGCCGTCATGAAGGCGCGCCACAGGCGGGTCAGCGAACTGCTGTGCGAAAGCGGCGGCAACCGCTCCAGCGTGCCCCAGTCGGTGGCGGCCATGCCGTCGCGTGCAGGGCCCAGCAGGGGCACGGCGATCAGCCCTCGATCAGGTCGCGATGGGCCGTGCTGCAGTAGCTGCCGCGCCGGCCGGTCACCGCGTCGGTGGCCGGCAGGTGCGTGCCGCACTGGGCGCAGCGCACCATGGCTTCAGGGGCGCCCGGCCGCCGGGAGGCCGGGGCGGCCGGCGGCGTGCGCAGGCTGTCGCGCCGATTGCCGCGCCAGACATAGAAGGCGACCAGCAGCACGGCCAGCACCAGCAGGTATTTCATGCACCGCCCCGGTTCAGGATCACTTCGATGACGAAGCGCGAGCCCACATACGCCAGCAGCAGCAGGCCGGCGCCCACGTAGAGCACGCGCTTGGCCGTGCGGCCGCGCCAGCCGAAGCGCGCGCGGCCGATCAGCAGCACCGCGAAGCTGGCCCAGGCAAGCAGCGAAAACACGGTCTTGTGGTCCCACTTCCAGCCGCGCACCGAGGCGCCGTAGAGCTGCTCGCTGAACAGCAGGCCCGCCAGCAGCGTGGCCGACAGCAGCACGAAGCCGGCGGTGACGAAGCGGAAAGTCAGGCGCTCCAGCGTCAGCAGCGGCACGCCGGATGAGCCGGACGGCGGCTCCACCGCCAGGCGGATCTGGCGCTCGGCGCGCGTGAGCAGCCAGGCATGCACCACAGCGGCCGCGAACAGGCCATAGGAGGCGATGCCCAGCGCCAGGTGCGCCGGCAGCCAGGGCGAAGCGGTGTGCGGCAGCGGCGCGCCCGGAAAGGCCAGCGCCAGCAGCACGGCGGCGGCGCCCAGCGCGGCCAGTGCGCGCCGCACTGTCAGCCGCGGGTAGAGCCGGCTTTCGACCGCATACACGGTGAGCACCAGCCAGGCCGTGACCGAGAGCGCCGGCGCGAAGCCGAAGCGCACGGGCGCCGCGCCCAGGGCCCACAGCAGCGCCGCGCCGTGCAGCAGCCAGGCCAGGGCCAGCAGCGTGCGGGTGTGCTGGCGGCCCAGGCGGTCCGCGCCGGCGGCCGTGGCGCCATAGGCCACGGCGGTGGCGAGCCCCAGGGCCATGCCGATCGGGGAGGGGCTCGCTAAAATCATCGGGCAAGTTTAGAGCGTGTTTGCAGACTCTCCGGGAGTACGCATACACCCCGGATGGCGAAGCCGGCCCCGCGCCGTCCGCGCCTCCTCACCCGGCACGGGCCGTCTGCCCGTGGCGCCGTCCGGCCCGCCGGCATCGTCCGCTCCCGCCCCCCACGCAACCCCTCCCTACCTTTTATGGCCACCGCCCTCACCGACAAGTTCTCCCGCATCGTCAAGCAGATGAGCGGCCAGGCGCGCATCACCGAAGCCAACGTGCAGGACATGATGCGCGAGGTGCGCATGGCCCTGCTCGAAGCCGACGTGGCGCTGCCCGTGGTGCGCGATTTCGTCGCCCGCGTGAAGGACAAGGCGATGGGCGAGGAGGTGCTGGGCTCGCTCAAGCCGGGCCAGGCGCTGGTGGGCATCGTCAACCGCGAGTTGGCCGCCACCATGGGCGAGGGCGTGGCCGACATCAACCTGGCGGCCCAGCCGCCGGCCGTGATCCTGATGGCCGGCCTGCAGGGCGCGGGCAAGACCACCACCACGGCCAAGCTGGCCAAGCACCTGATCGAAAAGCGCAAGAAGAAGGTGCTGACGGTGTCGGGCGACGTGTACCGCCCGGCGGCCATCGAGCAGCTCAAGACCGTGACCAGGCAGGCCGGCGCCGAGTGGTTCCCGAGCACGGCCGACCAGAAGCCGCTGGACATCGCCGCCGCCGCGCTGGACTACGCCAGGAAGCACCACTTCGACGTGCTGCTGGTCGACACCGCGGGCCGCCTGGCCATCGACGAGCTGCTGATGAACGAGATCAAGGGCCTGCATGCGGCCCTGAAGCCGGTCGAGACGCTGTTCGTGGTCGACGCCATGCAGGGCCAGGACGCGGTGAACACCGCCAAGGCCTTCAAGGAAGCGCTGCCGCTGACCGGCATCATCCTGACCAAGATGGACGGCGACTCGCGCGGCGGGGCGGCGCTGTCGGTGCGCCAGATCACCGGCGTGCCCATCAAGTTCGCCGGCGTGTCCGAGAAGATCGACGGCCTGGAGCGCTTCGACGCCGAGCGCCATGCCGGCCGCATCCTGGGCATGGGCGACATCGTGGCGCTGGTCGAGCAGGTCTCGGCCGGCGTGGACGTGGAAGCGGCCAAGAAGCTGGCCGGCAAGGTCAAGAGCGGCCACTTCGACCTCGAGGATTTCCTGGCCCAGCTGCAGCAGATGAAGCAGATGGGCGGCCTGTCGGGCCTGATGGACAAGCTGCCCGCGCAGCTGGCGGGCAAGGCCACCGACGCCGACCTCACGCGCGCCGAGCGCGACGTGCGCCGCAAGGAAGGCATCATCCACAGCATGACGCCGCTGGAGCGCCGCAAGCCCGAACTCATCAAGGCCACGCGCAAGAAGCGCATCGCCGCCGGTGCCGGCGTGCAGGTTCAGGAGGTGAACCGCCTGCTCAACGAATTCGAGCAGATGCAGGGCATGATGAAGAAGATGAAGGGCGGCGGCCTCATGAAGATGATGAAGCGCATGGGCGGCATGGGCGGCCTCAAGGGCATGATGCCGCCGGGCATGGGCGGCCCGGGCGGCGGCAAGCTGCCGTTCTGATTGGAAGCCACTCCCCAGGCGGCTTCGCCGCTCCCTCCTTTGCTGCGCGAGGGGGGCGCACCCGGCGGCCTGGCAAAGCCAGTTCCGCGGGTGCCCTGAGGACTTCGCTGCGCTCGCCAGCTTGGATCACACCGCGCGGGTGCGGCCCGAAGCGCTGAAAACTGCCGTCAGGCCCGCTTTCGCATCCGCCGCAGCTCGTCCAGGATCAGGCAGATGGCGCCCAGCGTGATGGCGCTGTCGGCCAGGTTGAAGGCCGGGAAGTGGCGGCCGGCCCAGTGGAAGTCGAGGAAGTCGACCACGTAGCCGTGCATGAGGCGGTCGATCACGTTGCCCAGCGCGCCGCCCAGGATGCAGGCGAGCGCGAAGCAGAACAGGCGCTGGCCCGGGTGGGTGCGCAGCATCCAGACGATAAAGATGGCCGCGCCCACGCCGATGGCCGTGAAGAACCAGCGCTGCCAGCCCGAGGCCCCGGCCAGGAAGGAAAAGGCCGCGCCGGTGTTGTGCGCCCGCACGATGTTGAAGAAACCCGTGATGGGGGTGTAGTCGCCCAGCCGGTAGTGGCCCAGGATCAGCGTCTTGGTCCATTGGTCGGCGATGAAGATCAGCAGCGCCAGCGCCAGCCAGGGCCAGATGCCGAAGCGGGCCAGGGGCGGTGCGGCGCCCGGCGTGCTGGCAGAGCCGCCGGCGCTCATCAGGCGTGACTCCGGGCTTCGCCCGTGCCGTACAGGTTGCTGGTGCAGCGGCCGCACAGCGTCGGATGGGCCGGGTCATGGCCCACGTCGGCGCGCCAGTGCCAGCAGCGCTCGCATTTGGCGTCCTGGCTGGCCAGCACTTCCACCGCCAGCGCTTCACCCGCGGCCAATTCGACCACCGAAGCGATGAAGACGAACTTCAGGTCCTCGCCCAGCGAGGCCAGCAGCGCATGGTCCTCGGGCGGCGCGACCACGCGCAGGTTGGCCTGCAGCGACGAGCCCAGGATGCCTTCGGCCCGCACGGCTTCGATCTGCTTGTTCGCCACGTCGCGGATCTCGCAGATGCGCGCCCACTTGGCCAGCAGCGCGTCGTTGCCGGCTTCCAGCGTGCTGTAGGTCTCCATGAAGATGGAATCCGAGCTGCCCACCAGCTTCCAGGCCTCCTCGGCCGTGAAGGAAAGGAAGGGCGCCATCCAGCGCAGCATGGCCTGCGTGATGTGCCACAGCGCGGTCTGTGCGCTGCGGCGCGCGCGGGAACCCGGCGCCGTGGTGTAGAGCCGGTCCTTGAGCACGTCCAGGTAGAAGGCGCCCAGATCCTCGGAGCAGTAGACCTGCAGCTTGGCGACCACCGGGTGGAACTCGTAGACCTTGTAGTGCGCCAGGATCTCGGCCTGGAACTGCGCCGCGCGCGCCAGCGCGTAGCGGTCGATCTCGAACAGCTCCTCCAAGGGAACGGCGTCGCGGTCGACGTCGAAGTCGCTGGTGTTGGCCAAGAGGAAGCGCAGCGTGTTGCGGATGCGGCGGTAGGCATCGACCACGCGCGCGAGGATCTTGTCGTCGCCCGCGATGTCGCCCGAATAATCGCTGGCCGCCACCCACAGGCGCAGGATCTCGGCGCCCAGCTTCTTGCTCACCTCGTCGGGCTCGATGCCGTTGCCCAGCGACTTGCTCATCTTGCGGCCCTGGCTGTCCACCGTGAAGCCGTGGGTCAGCAGGCCTTTGTAGGGCGCGCGGCCTTCCAGCGCGCTGGCCAGCAGCAGCGAGGAGTGGAACCAGCCGCGGTGCTGATCGTGGCCTTCCAGATACAGGTCGGCTTCGGGGCCGCTGTCGTGGTGCACCTCGGGGTGTGTGCCGCGCAGCACGTGGAAGAAGGTGGAGCCGGAGTCGAACCACACTTCGAGGATGTCGGTGCTCTTGGTGTAATGCGGCGCGTCCTCGGCGCCCAGGATGTCCTCGGCCGTCACGCGGCTCCAGGCCTCGACGCCGCCCTTCTCGACGATGTCGGCCGCCTGGTCCAGGATCTCCATCGTGCGCGGGTGCAGCTCGCCCGAGTCCTTGTGCAGGAAGAAGGGAATCGGCACGCCCCAGCTGCGCTGGCGCGAGATGCACCAGTCGGGCCGGTTGGCGATCATGTCGTGCAGGCGCGCCTTGCCGTTCTCGGGGTAGAAGCTGGTGTGCTCGATGGCCGCGAGCGCGATCTGGCGCAGCGTCTGCGCGGGCTTCTCGCCGGGCTTGGTGAACACACCCTCGCCCTCGTCCATGCGCACGAACCACTGCGCCGCGGCGCGGTAGATCACCGGCGTCTTGTGGCGCCAGCAGTGCGGGTAGCTGTGGGTGATGGTCTCGGTCGCCAGCAGGCGGCCGGCGTCGCGCAGCGCCTCGATGATGTGCGGCACGGCCTTCCAGATGTGCTGGCCGCCAAAGAGCGGGAAATCGGCCGCGTAGCTGCCGTTGCCCTGCACCGGGTTCAGGATGTCGTCGTAGGCGATGCCGTTGGCGACGCAGGAGTTGAAGTCGTCCACGCCGTAGGCGGGCGAGGAATGCACGATGCCGGTGCCGTCGCTGGCCGTGGCGTAGTCGGCCACGAAGACGGGCGACAGGCGGCGGTAGCCGTAACGGCCGTCTTCGCTCTTCACGTCGTACAGCGGGTGCTCGAATTCGATGCCCGCCAGCGCCTTGCCGGGGGCCAGTGCAATGATCCTGCCGTCCAGCGCCCAGCGGTTCATGCACGACTCGACCAGCGAGTCGGCCAGGATCAGCAGGCCGCGTTCGGTGTCCACCAGCGCGTAGTTCAGCTCGGGGTTGAGGTTCAGCGCCTGGTTGGCCGGGATGGTCCACGCGGTGGTGGTCCAGATCACGGCGAAGGCGTCCTTGCTCAGCTTGTCGAGCCCGAAGGCGGCCGCCAGCTTCGCCGGGTCATGGGCCTTGAAGGCCACGTCCAGCGTCTGGCTCTTCTTGTCGGCGTACTCGATCTCGAACTCGGCCAGCGAGGAGCCGCAATCGAAGCACCAGTACACGGGCTTGAGCCCGCGGTAGACGAAGCCGCGCTCGATGACCTTCTTGAAGGCGCGGATCTCGCCGGCCTCGTTGGCGAAGTTCATCGTCTTGTAGGGGTTGTCCCATTCGCCCAACACGCCCAGGCGCTTGAAGCCGGCCATCTGGATCGCGATCTGCTCGGTGGCGAAGGCGCGGCTCTTGGCCTGCATGTCGTCGCGGCTCAGGTTGCGGCCGTGCTTCTTCTCGATCGCGTTCTCGATCGGCAGGCCGTGGCAGTCCCAGCCCGGCACGTACATGGCGTCGAAGCCCTCGAGCTGGCGCGCCTTGGTGATCATGTCCTTGAGGATCTTGTTCACCGCATGGCCCATGTGCAGCGCGCCGTTGGCATAGGGGGGGCCGTCGTGCAGGATGAACTTGGGCGCACCCTTGCGCGCCACGCGCAGGCGCTTGTACAGGCCCTCCTCGTCCCACTGCCGGACCCAGCCCGGCTCGCGCTTGGGCAGGTCGCCGCGCATGGGGAAGGGCGTGTCGGGCAGGTTCAGCGTGGCACGGTAGTCGGGGGCGGAGGAGGGGGCAGCGTCAGACATGGCGAAAGCGAAGTGGGGGCTTGGACGGGCTCGGCCCCGGAACAGGTGGGGCGGGTGGGCGGCGCGGCAGCCGGGCGGGGCCGGACTGCGCGGCAATGTTCGGAGCGTCTGCCCCGAGCCTGTCGATGGGGGGCGGCCGCACGCTGAAAGGGCGCGGGCTAAATTCGGTCGCGCGTGGTCTGGCGACGGGTCTGGGCGTGGCTGTCCGCGGCCCGCGACGCGAAGAAGGCGCGCGCGTCGTCACGGTCCTTGGCGATGCCGGCCGTGAGCGCTTCCAGGCTGGTGTAGCGCAGTTCGTCGTGCAGTTTGTGCAGCAGTTCCACGCGCACGAGTTTACCGTAGGCCCCCTCGGCCCCCAGTCCGGCGGGCCATTCCAGGCAGTGGGTTTCGAGCAGCACGCGGCCGCCGTTGACGTCGTTGGCGTCCAGCGAGGGGCGCACGCCCAGGTTGGCGACGCCGGGCAGGGGCCGGCCATAAGCCCCCACGCTCGGCACTGACGTGTCCTCGCCGTCCCCCCCGGGGGCGCCCGCCGCCTTGGGGCGGCCCGGCGGCGGCTCGGTCAGGCCGTGCACGAGCACGGCAAAGATGCCGCTGGCGGCCGGCTTCCAGTGCTTGAAGCGCAGATTGAGGGTGCGAAAGCCGTCGTCGCGCCCCGGCCGGGAGGCGCCCAGCGCGCGGCCGAGCTTGCGGCCATGCACCACGTGGCCCGAGATGGCGTAGGGGCGGCCCAGCAGCGCCTGGGCATCGTCCATGCGGCCCTCGGCCAGCGCCTCGCGCACGGCGGTGCTCGACACGCGCAAGCCCCGCACTTCATAGGCATTCATGCGTGCGACGTCGAAGCCGCGCGCCTGGCCGGCCGCATCGAGCATCGCGTAATCGCCGGCGCGCTTGGCGCCGAAACGGAAATCGTCGCCCACCAGCACGTAGCGCGCGCCCAGGCCGTCCACCAGCACCTCGTCAATGAACTGCTGGGGCGACTGCCCGGCCAGCCGCGCGTCGAAAGGCAGCACGACCACCTGGTCCACGCCGCAGGCCTGCAGCTCGCTGAGCTTGTCGCGCAGCGTGGCGATGCGCGCGGGCGCGAGTTCGGGCTGGCGCGTCACGCCCGCGAAATAGTCGCGCGGATGCGGCTCGAAAGTCATCACGCAGCTGGGCAGGCCGCGGTGGCGCGCCTCGGTCTGCAGCAGCGCCAGCATGGCCTGGTGGCCGCGATGCACGCCGTCGAAGTTGCCGATGGTCAAGGCGCAGGCCGGGGCCACGCCCGGGTGCCGGAAGCCGCGAAATATCTGCATGAGGGAGTCTTCTTCTGTCGCCGCGCCGCCCCGCGGAACGCCGCCCTTCATGGGCGGCAAGGTCGCCGGGCGGGGCGGCGAAGGGTTTCATTTCGATAGCGGCCTGCGGGCGTCCTGCCTGGCCGCCTTCGGCCTGCGGCACACCGATGTCACCGTGCCGGGTTATATTGTGGCGCGTTCGTTGCATTCATTCGCGTCCAACTTCCTGCCGAGTGTCTCGGCCTCCCGGCGCGGGGGGCCCGGTGAGGCTCCGGCGCCCTCTTCGAGAGGAGGCTTGTGTGGTGAAGGTATTGAAGCTGTCGGCCCAGGGCCTGCCGCAATCGTGGATCACGCTGGAACAGGCGGTGACCCACTATGCGGCGGACGAGGTGCGCTGGGAAGCCGGCGGCCAGGTGGCCCTGTTCCGCGGCGGGCACAACGCGCTCACGGGCGAGCAGTCGCAGATCGCCGTGGCCAGCATCATCGGCACCAAGGGCGTGCCGCGCATCAGCCCGTTCTCGATGCGGCCGGGGCTGACGAACAGCAAGCTCTTCGCGCGCGACCGCAACATCTGCGCCTACTGCGGCGGCCATTTCCACGAGGACGAACTCACGCGCGAGCACATCGTGCCCTTCGCGCAGAAGGGCGCGGACCACTGGATGAACGTGGTCACGGCCTGCCGGCCCTGCAACCACCGCAAGAGCAGCCGCACGCCCGAGCAGGCGCACATGCCGCTGCTCTACGCCCCCTACGTGCCCAGCCTGTGGGAAGACTTCATCCTGCGCAACCGCCGCATCCTGGCGGACCAGATGGAGTTCCTGATGGCGCACCTGCCGCGCAGTTCGCGGCTGCATGACGGCTGAGCGCTTCGGCGAGCGCGTGCGAAAAGGGGCGCCCGGGCGCCCCTTTCCGTCTGGCCTTTCACCGCGGCCCCTCAACGCCAGGCCGGCGGCCGCTTGTCGAGGAAGGCCTGCACGCCCTCCAGCGCCGTCTCGTGCGCCATGTTGCAGGCCATGGTGCGGCCCGCGTCGTCGAGGGCCGCGTCCAGGCCGGCCTCGAGCTGGCGGTAGAACAGCGCCTTGCCCATTTCCAGCGCGATGCGCGGCTTGTCCAGGATGCGGGCCAGCAGCGCCTGCACCTCGGCATCGATATGCTCGGGTGTCGCCACGCGGTTGACCAGCCCGCGCTCGCGCGCGGTGTCGGCATCGATGAAATCGCCCGTCACCAGCATCTCGAAAGCCGCCTTGCGGGACACGTTGCGCGACAGCGTGACGCTGGGGGTGGCGCAGAACAGGCCGACGTCGATGCCGCTGGTGGCGAAGCGCGCATCGCGCGCGGCCACCGCCAGGTCGCACAGCGCGACCAGCTGGCAGCCGGCCGCGGTGGCGATGCCGTGCACGCGCGCGATCACGGGCACGGGCAGCTGGTGCAGCGCGCGCATCATGGCGCTGCAGCGCGCGAAGAGTTCGGCGTAGTAGGCCTGGCTGGGCGTGGCGCGCATCTGCCGCAGGTCGTGGCCGGCGCAGAAGGCCTTGCCGGCGCCGGCGATGACCACGGCGCGCAGCGTTTCGTCGGCCGCCAGGCGGTCGGCCGTGCGGTGCAAGGCGTCGATCAGCGCTTCGGACAGCGCATTGAAGGCCTGCGGGCGGTTCAGGGTCAGGGTGACGACGCCGCGCGCATCGCGCGTTTCGAGCAGGACGGGGGGCTCTTCCATGGCGCGCCTGTCTTTCAGTAGGTCAGCTCGAGCACGGTGACGTGGCCCTGCGCCGCCGGCCAGCTCTGGCCGGCGATGCGTTCGCCGTTGAATTCGCCCACGATGCTGCGCGGGGCCTCGCTGGCCAGCTTGAGCCGGGCGCTGGCCACGCCGGCGCCGCGCGGCGGCACGCCCGGAAGCCGGGCCTGCCCGTTCAGCCGCATCGTGTCGCGCTCGGCATCGAAGTAGCCGCGCGGGCGCGTGAAGATCACGAGGGCCTTCGCGTCCCGGTCGGCCGCTGCGATGCGCTCGGGGCGCAGGTTGACGATGCGGCTCGAACGCGGAAAGGGGCTGCGGTAGAGGTGCGTGGTGGCGTAGCCGGGGGCGGTGATCTCGAATTCGTAGGCCACGCGCGGGTCAGCCGCGAACGGCCCCCAGCGGCCGTCGGCGCCGATGGTCTTGCGCCAGGCCGGCGCGCCCGTGCGTGCGCCCGTGGCCGGGTCGGTGGCGTACACCGCCAGCTGCGCGCCGGCCAGCGCGAGGTTGTTGGCGAAAGCGCCGCTGGAAGGGTCGGTGCCGACCAGGCCGAGGCCGGTCAGGCGGCCGTCCAGGACCACGCGCGCCTCGGGCGCAATCGCCGTGCTGCGCGGCGGCGCGCCGGTGAGGAACTCCCAGGTCGCGGCGAAGGCGGCCGGCGAGAAGGAAGTCTCGCGGTGGTCCACGCGCGGCAGCACGAGGTTGCGTGCGCCGCGCAGCGCCGGGCCGTCGAAGCCGATGCCGGTGGGCGTGCCCGGCCGTCCGATCCACACGCCGTCGGGCTGGGCGTACTTGTCGTTGGTGTCCGAGCGCAGCGTGAGCCAGCGCACGCCGGGTGTGACCTCGTCGCCGTTCGGGCCCTTGGGCGCATTGAGCTGCGCGAGGAAGTCGGAGCGCGCCGAGAACTCGTTCTGCTCCAGATGGCCGGGGATGTTCCAGATGCCATGCGCCGGGTTGCCGCCCAGCACGACATGGCTGACCTTGGCCGCGCCGCCGCCGCTCTGCACGTAGTGGCGGATGGTGTTGCCGCCGCGCGAGTTGCCGACCAGCACCACGCTGGGCGCACCGGTCTCGCGCAGCACGGCGTCCACGCGCTCGGCCAGGAAGGCCATCGACTCGGCGGTGGAGCTGCGGCCGGGCTGCGCCCGGGTGTCGTCGTCGCGCGCCAGCGGCATGGGCTGGTCGAAGGCGAAGAGCCGCTCGCGCGGCCAGCCGTTGGATTCGAAGCGCCACACGGTGGTCTGCCACAGCGCGGCCGAATCGCCGTTGCCGTGCACGAAGACGATGGGCGGGCGTTCGGCGCCAGGGGCGGCGGGCATGGTCGAGCAGGCGGCAAGGGTGAGCAGGGCAGGGGCGCCGAGCAGCAGGGTGCGGCGTTGGGTCATGGTCGGCGGTCTCCTTGCCCCGCTTTATAAAGAAAAAACCCGCCAGTGCGGCACTGGCGGGTGCGTGGGCGCGAGCCCGGCGCGGCGCAGGCCGCCGGTCAGGCGAACACGCCGGCGGTCTCTTCCATGCGCGCCGACACTTCGCCCAGGTGGTGCAGGGTGTCGCCGTAGACCATTTCCATCTGCGTGAGCTTGCGGAAGTAGTGGCTGCCCACGTATTCGTCGGTCACGCCGATGCCGCCGTGCATCTGCACCGACTGCTGCCCCACGAAGCGCAGCGACACGCCCAGCTGGTACTTGGCGCGCGCCAGCGCCTGGCGCCGCTCGGCGGCGGGCGCGTTGAGCTTGAGGCTGGCGTAGTAGCTCATCGAGCGGGCCAGCTCCAGCTGCATCTTCATGTCGGCCACGCGGTGGCGCAGGGCCTGGAAGCTGCCGATCAGCACGCCGAACTGCTTGCGCGTGTTGAGGTACTCCACCGTCAGCGCCAGCGTTTTCTCCATCGCACCCACGCCTTCGGCGCAGGTGGCGGCAATGCCGATGTCCACCGCATGCTCCAGCACCGGCAGGCCGTCGGCGGCCAGCAGCGTGGCGGCGGCCTGGTCGAACACCACTTCCGCCGCGCGGCTGCCGTCCTGCGTGCCGTAGCCGCGCGCGGCCACGCCGTCTTCGGAACGCGCGACCAGGAACAGCGCGATCTGGCCGTTCAGCTGCGCGGGCACGATGAAGGCATCGGCCTGGTCGCCGGCGGGCACCAGGCTCTTGGTGCCGCTGACGGTGTAGGCGTTGCCGGCCTGGGCCGCGGTGGCGGCGCAGACGTCCAGGCGGTAGCGCGCCTTCTTCTCCTGGTGGGCCAGCACGACCAGCGCCTCGCCGCTGGCGATGCCGGGCAGCCAGCGTTCCTTGGTGGCCGCGTCGGCATGGCCCGACAGCACGGCACCGGTGATCAGCGACTGCGCCAGCGGCTCCAGCACGATGCCGCGGCCCAGCTCCTCCATCACCACCATGCCTTCGACGGGGCCCATGCCCAGGCCGCCATCGGCCTCGGGGATGTACAGGCCGCCCAGGCCCAGCTCGGCCAGGCTGCTCCAGGCCTCGCGCGAGAAGCCGCCTTCGGCTTCGATCTTGCGGCGGCGCTCGAAGTCGTAGCTCTTTTGCACCCACTTCGCGACGGCGTCGCGCAGTTGCTGCTGATCGTCGGAAAAATTGAAGTCCATTTCTGTTCCTTTCAGCCCAGCACGGTTTGAGCCACGATGTTTCGCTGAACTTCGTTCGAGCCGCCGTAGATGGTGGTCTTGCGGTAGTTGAAGAAGGTCGACGCCAGCGGCGCCAGCGCGGGGTTGCCGCCGGGGAAGTCGCCCTGCCAGCCGGCATGCATGGCTTCGCGTACCAGCGGCAGCGAGAAGGCGCCGCCGGCCAGCATCATCAGTTCGGTGTAGCGCTGCTGGATCTCGCTGCCCTTGATCTTGAGCAGGCCGGCGATGTCCAGCGGGTTCTTGCCCGACTTCTCGGCCGACAGCACGCGCAGCACGAGCATCTCGAGCGCGACCACGTCCACCTCCAGCTTGGCGATCTCGTCGCGAAAGCGCAGGTCGTCGTACACGCCCTCGGTCTTGGCGATGCGCTTGAGGCGCTCGAGCTCGCGCTTGGCGCGGTTCACGTCCGCGATATTGGTGCGCTCATGGCTCAGCAGGTGCTTGGCATAGGTCCAGCCCTTGTTCTCCTCGCCGATCAGGTTCTCGACCGGCACCTCGACGTTGTCGAAGAACACGTCGTTGACCTCGAAGCTGCCGTCCAGCAGCTTGATCGGGCGCACCGTCACGCCGGGCGTCTTCATGTCCAGCACGATGAAGCTGATGCCGGTTTGCGGCTTGCCCTCGTTGCTGGTGCGCACGAGGTTGAACATCCAGTCGCCGTACTGGCCCAGCGTGGTCCAGGTCTTCTGGCCGTTGAGGATGTACTTGTCGCCCTTGCGTTCGGCCTTGGTGCGCAGCGAGGCCAGGTCGGAGCCCGAGCCCGGCTCGCTGTAGCCCTGGCTCCACCAGACCTCGCCGCTGGCGATGCCGGGCAAGAGGCGCTCCTGCTGCTCCTTGTTGCCATAGGCCATGATGACCGGGGCCACCATCACCGGGCCGAAAGGAATGATGCGCGGCGCGCCGGCCATGGCGCATTCCTCTTCGAACAGGTGCTTCTGCACGGCCGTCCAGCCCGGGCCGCCGAATTCCTTGGGCCAGCCGTAGCCGAGCCAGCCCTTCTTGCCCAGGATCTTGGCCCAGCCCTGCATGTCGTCGCGGGTCAGTTCCAGGGCGTTGTGCACCTTGTGCGAGATGTCCTTGGGCAGGTTCTGCGCGACCCAGGCGCGGATGTCTTCGCGGAACTTCTGTTCCTCGGGGGTAAAGGCCAAATCCATGGGAAAGTCTCCAGAGAAGCCGGGATTTTTAGCACGGTCGTTCGCATCGTCCAGTCCGCCCGGCGACAGCCTGATAATGCGCCGCCTCATCTATGCGCAACATCGTCATTCTCATTTCCGGCGGCGGCTCCAACATGACGGCGCTGGTGCGCGCCGCGCAGGCCGGGCGCTGGGCCGAGCGGCTGGATGCCCGCGTGGCTGCGGTGCTCAGCAACCGCGCCGACGCGGCCGGCCTGCGCTGGGCGCGCGAGCAGGGGCTGGCCACTGCCGTGGTGGCCCACACCGACCATGCCAGCCGCGAGGCTTTCGACGCCGCGCTGATGCAGGCCATCGATGCGCACCAGCCCGCGCTCGTGCTGCTGGCGGGCTTCATGCGCATCCTCACGCCTGGCTTCGTCGAGCACTACGCCGGCCGGCTGCTCAACATCCACCCATCCCTGCTGCCGGCCTTCCCGGGCCTGCACACGCACCGGCGCGCCATCGAGGCCGGCTGCCGCGTGGCGGGCGCCACCGTGCACGTGGTCACGCCCGAGCTGGACCATGGGCCGATCCTGGCCCAGGCCGCGGTGCCGGTGCTGGCCGGCGATACGCCGGAAGTTCTGGCCGCCCGCGTGCTGTCGCAGGAACACCGCATCTATCCGCAGGCCGTGGCCGATTGGCTGCGCACCCGGCCCACGGCCGCCCCGATTTGATTGACAATTGGTTACGTTTGCAGCGGAGGCTGCCGACGTGCGCTTCGCGTGACTCGTGGGGCGAGGGCCAAGAGGCGGGTGCCCGATCACCGCCGCGTCGCGGGCCGGCGGTTCAGTCGCCCACGCGTTCGAAGCGCGGGCGCAGCCGGCCGCCGACCTGCACCGACCCGTTGAACAGGGCGGCCGGGCGCACCCAGAGGCCGCCGGCGCCGTACAGCGCGCGGTAGAGGGTCATCGGCTCCAGCGTCTCGCTGTGGCGCACGGTGTCGAGCACCTGGTATTCGCCGCCCTTGTAGTGGCGGTAGCGTCCGGGTGCGGTGGGGACGAGCGGAGGCAGATCGGCATCGGTCGGCGAAGCGGGGGTGGAAGTCATCGGCAGGCCCTCGGCCCGTGAGGGCGGGGTGGAAAAGAGGGTGCCGCGAGGCACGGGCGAGGGATGGAAAGAGCGGATTTTGTACATCTGGTGCGCCTGAGCGAGCAGGCCAGTGCGCGGGATGGCGCGGCCTACCGCCGCGGCGTGGCGGCCTTTGCGGCGCTGGGCTACCTGTGGGTGCTGGGCTGCCTGGCGCTGGCGCTGGCGGCCCTGGGCTGGGTGTTCGGCGCCTGGAGCAGCGAGCCGGTGCGCTGGGGCGGCGCACGACTCATGGCCTTGCTCTCGGCGCTCGGCCTGCTGTGGACCACACTGCATGCGCTGTGGCTGCGGGCCGAAGCACCCGAGGGCGTGGAACTGCAGCGCGAGGACGCGCCCGCGCTTTTCGAGGCGCTGGAGCGCATCCGCCGCAAGGTCCAGGGACCGCCGATCCACCATGTCTACCTCGACGATGCCTTCAATGCCAGCATCCGCCAGTGGCCACGCTTCGGCCTGCTGGGCGGCGCCGTGAACACGCTGACCGTCGGCCTGCCCTTGCTGATGGCGCTGGAGCGGCGGCGCTTGCTGTCGGTGCTGGCGCATGAATACGGCCACCTGCGCGGCAATCACGGCCGGCTCAGCGCCTGGATCTATCGCACCCGCCTGGCCTGGCTGCGCATGGATGCGCGCCTGCAGCAGCACGACGGCCCGATGGCGCAGCTGTCGCAGGCCTTCCTGCGCTGGTACTTCCCGCGCTTTGCCGCCCGCACCTTCGCGCTGGCGCGCCAGGACGAGTACGAGGCCGATCGCCTGTCGGCCCGGCTGCTGGGGCCGCGCGTGGCCGCCTCCGCGCTCAGCGAGATCGCCGTCAAGGCGCAATGGCTGGACGAGCAGCTGATGCCCGCCCACTGGGCCCAGGCGGCGGTGCAGGCCGAGCCGGCCGGACCGTTCGCGCGCCTGCAGCAGCAGCTGTGCAGCGCGCCGCCGGCCGGACTGGCGCGCCGTGCGCTGCGCGCCGCCCTGCGCCGCGTGAGCGACGTGAGCGACACCCATCCGGGGCTGCGCGACCGCCTCGACGCCTGGGGTGAAAAGCCGCGCCTGCCGCGCTGGTCCGAAACGGGGTCGCTCGACCTGCTGGCCGTGCCGGCGCGCTGGGTGGCGCATTTCGACGCCCGATGGTGCCGTGCCCACGGCCCCGACTGGCGCCACCACCACGCCTGGCTGGAGCGCCTGCGCGAGCGGGCGGCGCTGCTGGCGGCGCGCGCCGACCGGCTGTCGGCCGACGAGTGGGTCGAATGGGCCAACCTGGAGCGCCGGCGCGACGCGCAGGCCGACGTGCGGTCGCGCTACGAACACGCCTTGCGCCTGAATCCCGCCCATCCGGGCGCCTTGCGCGGCCTGGTGCAGGCCCTGCCAGCCGCCGACCGCGCGGCCCGGCTGGCGCTGCTGGAGCGGCTGCACGACACGGGCGCCGCGCAGCACGCGTGGGCGGCGCGCGAAGCCGTGGCGCTGCTGGAAGACAGCGACGGGGGCGAGCATGACGCACCCGCGCTGCAGCGCTGGCGCGAACGCCTGCGCACCGCCGGCGAGACCGAGCGCCTCGCCTGGCAAGAGCTGGCCGAGCCGCCCTATTTGGAGCGCACCGGCCTGCATGCGCTGGACGAATTCGCACTCGGCGAACTGCGCATCGCGCTGGGCCGCTGCCAGCCCGTGGAGCGGGCCTGGCTGCTCAAGCGAGAGCTGCGCGCCATGCCCTGGCGCGCCGCGCACCTCCTCATCCTGGACCTGCCGGCGCTTGGCGACGACGACGCCTACGAACTGTGCCGGATGCTGGAGCGCCAGCTCGACGTCCCCGGCGCGCTGCTCGTGATCTGCCTGGGCGAGGACCTGCCGCTGGAAGACGTGGCGCGCCACGCCCGCACGCCGATCTGGCAGCGCGCACGGGCGCTCGGCTAGCCTGCGGGGCGCTCGCAGGTGCGATGGGACAATCGCCCCATGCACCCCAAAGCCCTGCTCGACACCTGCGCTGCCCTCGTGGCCCGGGTGCTCCAGTTCGACCATCCCGCCGACGCCATCGTCTCCCGCTTCTTCCGCGACAACCGCCAGCTGGGCCCGCGCGAGCGCGCCACCCTGGCCGAAACCGCCTATGCCGTGCTGCGCCGCAAGCTGCTGTACGAACACCTGGCCCGTTCGGGCAGCGGCCCGCGCGAACGGCGCCTGGCCATCCTGGGCTTTCATGGCCCGCGCGACTTCCTCAAGAGCGCCCTGAGCGAGCAGGAGTCGCGCTGGGTCGACGCCTGCGACGCCGTGCGGCCCACCGAACTGCTGGCGCCGCACCGCCACAACCTGCCCGAATGGCTGGCCGCGCCCCTGCAGCAGCAGCTGGGCGCGGACTTCGACGCGCTGGCCGAATCCCTGCTGCAGCCCGCGCCGCTGGACCTGCGCGTGAACACCCTCGCGGCCAAGCGCGACGAGGTGCGCGCGGGTCTCAAGAAGGCCGGTGTCGCGACCCGGCCCACGCCCTATTCGCCGTGGGGCCTGCGCGCCGAAGGCAAGCCGCCCGTCCACCGGCTGGACCTGTTCACCGGCGGCGCCATCGAGGTGCAGGACGAGGGCTCGCAGCTGCTGGCCCTGCTGCTGGACGCCAAGCGCGGCGAGATGGTGGTGGACTTCTGTGCCGGCGCCGGCGGCAAGACGCTGGCGCTCGGCGCGGCCATGCGCAACACGGGCCGGCTGTACGCCTTCGATGTTTCCGCGCACCGGCTCGACGCGCTCAAGCCGCGCCTGGCGCGCAGCGGGCTGTCGAACGTGCACCCGGCGGCCATCGCGCACGAGCGCGACGAGCGTGTGAAACGCCTGGCCGGCAAGATCGACCGCGTGCTGGTCGACGCGCCCTGCTCGGGCTTGGGCACGCTGCGCCGCAACCCCGATCTCAAATGGCGCCAGACGCCCGAGGCGGTGCGGGAACTGGTGGCCAAGCAGGGGGCGATCCTGCAGAGCGCGGCGCGGCTGGTGAAGCCGGGCGGGCGCCTCGTCTACGCCACCTGCAGCGTGCTGCCGGAAGAAAACGAGGCCATCGCCGAAGCCTTCGGCGCGGCGCATGCCGATTTCGTGCTGCAACCCGCGGCCGGGCTGCTCGAAGGCCTGAAGGTCGACGGCGCCGCGGGCTTGTGCGCGGGCGGTGAGGACGGGCACCGCTACCTGCGCCTGTGGCCCCACCGCCATGGCACGGACGGCTTCTTCGCCGCGGTGTGGAACCGACGCTAGCCGCAGGTCTCCAAGAAAGGCAAAAGCCCTTCGCAGGGTTGTCCCGGCTGCCTGAAAAATGGGCAGCGCCCTTAGAATTGTGGGAACTGTCTGACAGACCGCCGGCAGCGTCCGGCGCCGGAGTAAATCACCTTGATCCTTGCTGATTCCGCCGTTCTGAGCGCGGCCCTCGACTGGCTTGGCCACGGCCTGTGGAACCTCACGTGGTGGCAGATCGTGCTGTACACGCTGGCCACCACGCACGTCACCATCCTGGCCGTGACGATCTTCCTGCATCGCACACAGGCGCACCGGTCCATGGATCTCGGGCCCGTGCCTTCGCACTTCTTCCGCTTCTGGCTGTGGATCGGCACCGGCATGGTGACCAAGGAATGGGTCGCCATCCACCGCAAGCACCACGCCAAGTGCGAGACCGAGGACGATCCGCACAGCCCGCAGACGCGCGGCATCGACACCGTGATGTGGCGCGGCGCCGAGCTCTACCGCGCGGAGGCGAAGAACGCCGAGACGCTGAAGAAATTCGGCCACGGCACGCCCGACGACTGGATGGAGCGCAACGTCTACAGCCGCTTCGGCTGGCAGGGCGTGGGCCTGATGCTGATCCTCAACCTGGCGCTGTTCGGCGTCCTGGGGCTGACGGTGTGGGCCGTGCAGATGCTGTGGATTCCCTTCTGGGCCGCGGGCGTGGTCAACGGCCTGGGCCATTTCTGGGGCTACCGCAACTTCGAGGCGCAGGACGCCAGCACCAACCTCTCGCCCTGGGGCGTGATCATCGGCGGCGAGGAACTGCACAACAACCACCACACCTACCCGACTTCGGCCAAGTTCTCGGTCAAGAAGTACGAGTTCGACATTGCCTGGGGCTGGATCCGCGCCTTCGAGATGATCGGCTGGGCCAAGGTCAAGAAGGTGGCCCCGCGCCTGCAGATGGGCGCGGTGCGCCCGGTGGCCGACGAAAAGACGCTGGAAGCGGTGATCGCCAACCGCTACGAAGTCATGGCGGGCTACGCGCGCGAGATGCGCCGTGCCTGCAAGGACGAGATCGCGCTGCTGAAGGCCCGGGGCGGGGACCTGTCGGTGCTGCAGGCCGCCAAGCGCTGGCTGCACCGGGACGACGACAAGGTGCCGGTCGCCGCCCGCACCCACCTGGTGCAGGCCCGCGCCGCGCATCCGGTGCTCGACAAGATGGTGGTGATGCGCGAGGAACTGCGCCAGATGTGGCTCAACACCTCGCATTCCCGCGAGCAGCTGGCGGCCGACCTGGCGGCCTGGTGCCACCGCGCCGAAGCGAGCGGCATCGCCGCGCTGCGCGACTTCTCGATCCGGCTGCGCGCGGCGCACGTCTGATCGCACCTCCGGCCCGCGGGGCTTTGGCCTGGCGGGTTGTCCTGCGGAAAGCCGGCACCGAAAGGGCGCCGGCTTTTTTTGTGGGCGGGCGGTGGATGCTGAATGCTGAGGCTGGAAGGCGAGCCGGCGATCCAGGGCCAGAGCGGCGCCTGGCGCTCATGGCGTGACCGCGAGGAACGGACGGCCGGGCAATGAAAAAACCCGCTGGATCGCAGCGGGTTTTTTCGGTCTGAGGCTGAATTACTTCAGCTTGATTTCCTTGTATTCGACGTGCTTGCGCGCCTTCGGGTCGAACTTCATGATCGACATCTTCTCGGGCATCGTCTTCTTGTTCTTGCTGGTCGTGTAGAAATGGCCGGTACCCGCGGTGGATTCCAGCTTGATCTTCTCGCGTCCGCCTTTGCTCGTAGCCATGGTGCTGCGCTCCTAGTTCTAAGGCCGATCAGGCCTGGCCGCGTGCACGCATGTCGGCGAGCACGGCGTCGATGCCGTTCTTGTCGATCAGGCGCAGGGCTGCGCTGGAAACGCGCAGACGCACCCAGCGGTTCTCGCTTTCGACCCAGAAACGGCGGTGTTGCAGGTTCGGCAGGAACCGGCGCTTGGTTTTGTTGTTGGCGTGGGAGACGTTGTTCCCGACCATCGGGCCCTTGCCCGTGACTTCACATACGCGTGCCATGAGGACACTCTTTCATGAACAGCCGGCACCGCGCGAAAGGCCGCTTCGTCGCACGAAGCGCCCTGGATTCGGGGTGGATTTCGGCTTGACCTCGCCAGATGCGGGTGGCGGTAACCCGTTCTTGCCCTGCGACGGCCCGCTCCTGCAAGAAGCGGGGCAGCGAATGCGAATTCGGCAAAGCCGGCAATTCTAGCCCAGCCCGCGAGAAAGAGGCAAGCCGCCGGCCAGCGGGCAGGTCCGCAACCCGCGGCGGAGGACGCCGCAGGCCAGGCATGGGGCGCGCGCGCGTGCGTCCGGGCAACGGCGCGCCGGCCTCTCAGCTGCCTTCCTGCTCCAGGAAGCGCTGCGCATCCAGCGCGGCCATGCAGCCCGTGCCGGCGCTGGTGATGGCCTGGCGGTACACGTGGTCCTGCACGTCGCCGGCGGCGAACACGCCCGGCACACTGGTCATGGTCGCGAAACCCTGCAGGCCCGAGCGCGTGACGATGTAGTTGTCCTTCATCTCCAGCTGGCCCTGGAAGATGTCGGTGTTCGGGTGGTGGCCGATGGCGATGAAGCAGCCCTTGAGGCTCAGGTCCTCCTTAGCGCCGGTCTGGCTGTTACGGATGCGGATGCCGGTCACGCCCGTGCTGTCGCCCAGCACCTCGTCCAGCTCGCTGTGGAGCTTGAGCTCGATCTTGCCCTCGGCCACCTTCTCCTTGACCTTGTCGATCAGGATGGGCTCGGCGCGGAACTTGTCGCGGCGGTGCACCAGGGTCACTTTGCGCGCGATGTTCGACAGGTACAGCGCTTCCTCGACCGCGGTGTTGCCGCCGCCGATCACGCACACGTCCTGCTCGCGGTAGAAGAAGCCGTCGCAGGTGGCGCAGGCCGATACGCCGCGGCCCATGAAGGCTTCTTCCGAGGGCAGGCCCAGGTACTTGGCCGAGGCGCCGGTGGCAATGATCAGCGTGTCGCAGGTGTAGGTGCCGCTGTCACCGGTCAGGGTGAAGGGGCGCTGGCCGAGATCGACCTTGTTGATGTGGTCGAACACGATCTGGGTCTTGAAGCGCTCGGCATGCTCCAGGAAGCGCTGCATCAGGTCCGGCCCCTGCACGCCGTGCACGTCCGCGGGCCAGTTGTCGACTTCGGTGGTGGTCATCAATTGGCCGCCCTGGGCCATGCCCGTGATCAGCAGGGGCTGCAAATTGGCGCGCGCTGCGTAGACGGCCGCCGTGTAGCCGGCGGGGCCGGAACCCAGGATGAGAACTTTAGCGTGTTGGGTGTTTGTCATAACTACTTGCGGAGAGCCTGGATGAACAGAGGCAGGAGCGTGTACATTGTCACGATCAGATACGGAGTATCTCGCGCGCTTCAAGGCAGCGCGCCGGTTCATGCCGCTATGGGCGTGATTGCATTAATTCATTGTTTTTCACAATTCGGCCAGCGACGAGGATTCGTGCATGTCAATGTTGTCCAATCTTGAACTGCTGCGTCGGGTGCCCCTGTTCTCGGCGCTCACGCCTTCCCAATCGGCCAGCATTGCAGACGCCATTATCAAGAAGCGCTTCAAGCGGGCCGAAATCGTGGTGGAGCAGGGCAAGAAGTCGGACGCGCTCTACATCATCCTGACCGGGCGCGCGCGGGTGATGAGTGCCGACAGCCGCGGCCGCGAAGTGATCCTGGCCACGCTGCAGCCGGGCGACTACATCGGCGAGATGAGCCTGATCGACGACGAGCCGCATTCCGCGACGGTGCGCACCGAGATCCAGACCGACGTGCTGATGCTGGGCCGGGAGGCCTTCTCGCGCTGCCTGCCCGAGAACTCCTCGATGGCCTACAACATCATGCGCGGCCTGGTGCAGCGCCTGCGCCACGCCGACCGCAAGATCGAATCGCTGGCCCTGATGGACGTCTACGGCCGCGTCGCCCGCTCGCTGCTGGAGTTCGCCGTGAACGACGGCGCCGGCAACCTCAAGGTGCGCGAGAAGATCTCGCGCCAGGACCTGGCCAAGATGGTCGGCGCCTCGCGCGAGATGGTCAGCCGCGTGATGAAGGACCTGGAAGAGCGCGGTTTCGTCCAGACGCTGGACGACGGCTCGATGATCATCAAGGAACGCCTGATGAGCATGGCCTGAGGCCGCGCACGCGCCTGCTTGCCTTTTCCTTTTTTCTGCCAACGGTGCACGTGGGTGTGGGCCGGTCCGTGTTGCAAGAGGCGCCCGGACCGGCTTTCTCGTTGTAGGCTCGGGGATTGCACGCGCGGCCGGCCGCGCTGCCCTGGATAGTCATGACTTACTCTTTGCACACCCTCCATTCCGCCGATGCCGCGCCGCCCGCGCGTCAGCGCGCCTTGCGTTTCGCGCATGAGATCTCGCTGATCGTCGGTTTCATGGCCCTGCTGTTCTGGCTGCTGGCCATGCTGAGCTACACGCCTTCCGATGCGGCCTGGTCCACCTCGGGCACCGGCGGCGCCGTGAAGAACTGGGCCGGCCGCCTGGGGGCGTGGATCGCCGACGCGAGCTATTACCTCGCGGGCTACTCGGTCTGGTGGTGCCTGGGGGCGAGCCTGCGCGCGTGGCTGTCGTCGCTGGCGCGCTGGCTGCGCGGCGGAGAAGCCCTGGGTGCGGGCGGGGCGCCCGCCGCCGAACCGGCGCCGCGCGGCCGTTTCAACCGCAGCCGCCTGGCCTTCTGGGCCGGCCTGCTGCTGCTGCTGGCCGCCAGCGCGGTGCTGGAATGGTCGCGCCTGTACCGGCTCGAGTTCCGCCTGCCGGGCCATGGCGGCGGCGTGCTGGGCTATTTCGTCGGCCCGCTGGGCGTGAAATGGCTGGGCTTCACGGGCTCGGCGCTGGTCGCCATCGCGGCGGGCGTGGTCGGCTCGGCGCTGGTCTTCCGCTTCTCGTGGAGCCAGGTGGCCGAGCGCATCGGCGAGCGGCTGTATGGGCTGTTCGAGATGCGGCGCGAGAAGCGCGAGCGCGCGCAGGACATCGCGATGGGCAAGCAGGCGCGGCGCGAACGCGAGGAGGAGTCGGCGCTGGAGCGCGACTTCTCCGACCTGGACGAAGGCGCTCCCGCCGCGCCGCCGCCGGCCGATCCGCGCCAGCCCAGCCTGGAGCCCGAACTGCTGCCGCGCCCGGTGGCCAGGAAGCGCGAGAAGGCGCCGCCGGTGCAGATCGAGCCCGCCCTCACCGAAGTGCCGCGCAGCGACCGCGTGGTGAAGGAGCGCCAGAAGCCGCTGTTCAAGGAACTGCCCGACAGCAGGCTGCCGCAGGTCGACCTGCTCGATGCCGCGCCGGGCCGCCAGGAGACCGTCTCGCCCGAGACGCTGGAGATGACCTCGCGCCTGATCGAGAAGAAGCTCAAGGACTTCGGCGTGGAAGTGCGCGTGGTGCTGGCCTCGCCCGGCCCGGTCATCACGCGCTACGAGATCGAGCCGGCCACCGGCGTGAAGGGCTCGCAGATCGTCAACCTGGCCAAGGACCTGGCACGCTCGCTCTCGCTGGTGTCCATCCGTGTGATCGAGACCATCCCCGGCAAGAACTACATGGCGCTGGAACTGCCCAACGCCAAGCGCCAGACCATCAAGCTCAGCGAGATCCTGGGCTCGCAGGTCTACCACGAGGCCAAGTCCATGCTCACCATGGGCCTGGGCAAGGACATCGTGGGCAACCCGGTGGTGGCCGACCTGGCCAAGATGCCGCACGTGCTGGTGGCGGGTACCACGGGCTCGGGCAAGTCGGTGGGGATCAACGCCATGATCCTTTCGCTGCTCTACAAGGCCGAGGCGAGCGACGTGCGCCTCTTGATGATCGACCCCAAGATGCTGGAGATGTCGGTCTACGAAGGCATCCCGCACCTGCTGGCGCCGGTGGTCACCGACATGAAGCAGGCCGCCCACGGCCTGAACTGGTGCGTGGCCGAGATGGAGCGCCGCTACAAGCTGATGAGCAAGCTGGGCGTGCGCAACCTGGCCGGCTACAACACCAAGATCGACGAGGCCAAGGCGCGCGAGGAGTTCATCTACAACCCCTTCAGCCTCACGCCCGACGACCCCGAGCCGCTCAAGCGCGAGCCGCACATCGTCGTCGTCATCGACGAACTGGCCGACCTGATGATGGTGGTCGGCAAGAAGATCGAGGAACTGATCGCGCGCCTGGCGCAGAAGGCGCGCGCCGCCGGCATCCACCTCATCCTCGCGACGCAGCGCCCGAGCGTGGACGTGATCACCGGCCTCATCAAGGCCAACATCCCGACCCGCATCGCCTTCCAGGTCAGCAGCAAGATCGACAGCCGCACCATCCTCGACCAGATGGGCGCCGAGGCGCTGCTGGGCATGGGCGACATGCTCTACATGGCCAGCGGCACCGGCCTGCCCGTGCGTGTGCACGGTGCCTTCGTCTCCGATGACGAGGTGCACCGCGTGGTCGCCTACCTCAAGAGCCAGGGCGAGCCCGACTATATCGAGGGCGTGCTCGAAGGCGGCACGGTGGATGGAGAGGGCGGCGACATCTTCGGCGGCGCCGGCGAGGGCGGCGGCGAGAAGGACCCGATGTACGACATGGCCGTGGAGGTGGTGCTCAAGAACCGCAAGGCCAGCATCTCGCTGGTGCAGCGCCATCTGAAGATCGGCTACAACCGCGCCGCGCGCTTGGTCGAGGACATGGAGAACGCCGGCCTGGTCAGCGCCATGACGGCCGACGGCAAGCGCGACATCCTCGTGCCGGCGCGTGCCGAGTAGCGCATCGCGCCACGCCGCACTGCGCCGCGCGGCGCCTGTCGGACGCCACCGCATGCCGTCGCTGCGCCGCGCCTGATGGCCTGCCGGGCACGCCGCCGTGACGATTGCTTGCCCGGCTTTGCCAACGCGATACGCCCCCGATACGCAGGGCACGCAACCTTGCGGTGCGGCGAAAGTCGGATGGCTTCACCGCATCGCCGAAGAACAGGAGAACCATGAACCGATCCTCCCGCCTGCTTGCCGCCCTGCTGCTGGGCACCGCGTCCTGGGCCGCCAGCGCCGCCGGCATGGCCAGCCTGGAAGCCTTCGTGAAGAACGCCCGATCGGGCCGCGCGGAGTTCACGCAGACCGTGACGCCGCCCGCGCGCGAGGGCCAGCCCCCACGGGCCAAGACCTCCAGCGGCACCTTCGAATTCCAGCGTCCCGGCCGCTTCCGTTTCGACTATCGCAAGCCTTTCGCACAGACCATCGTGGCCGACGGCACGACGCTGTCGCTGTACGACGCCGACCTCAACCAGGTGACGCAGCGCGCCCAGGCGCAGGCGCTGGGCTCGACGCCGGCCGCGATCATCGCGTCGGCCGCCGACCTGAAGGCGCTGCAGGCCGACTTCACGCTCGAGGAGGAAGCCGCGCGCGACGGCCTGGAATGGGTCAAGGCCACGCCCAAGTCGCGTGACGCGCAGCTGCAGAGCGTGCAGATCGGCTTCCAGGGCGAGTCGCTGGCCGCCCTCGAGATCCTCGATGCCTTCGGCCAGCGCTCGGTGCTGCGCTTCACGAAGGTGGAGCTCAACCCCGCGCTGCCGGCGCAGACCTTCCAGTTCAAGGCGCCGGCCGGGGCCGACATCATCCGGCAGTAGCGCAGGGGGCACGGCCCGGCGGACCTCCCGGGGCCAGTGCCGCATCGGCCGCCTTGCGCGGCCGGGCGCTGACAATGGGGGCCGCGCGCGAGGCGACGCGGCCGTGCCTGCAGCCGGCGGCGGCCCACCCCGTCCACGCGCCCGCGCCTCCGATCCGCCATGACCCGACCCGCTTCCGTGCCCCACCAGCCCCTTCCCGAACGCCTGCGCCCGCGCCACCTCGGCGAGGTCATCGGCCAGCAGCACCTGCTGGGGCCGGGCATGCCGCTGCGCATCGCCTTCGAATCGGGCCGGCCGCATTCCTGCATCCTCTGGGGGCCGCCGGGCACGGGCAAGACGACCATCGCGCGCCTGATGGCCGATGCCTTCGACGCGCAGTTCATCGCCATCAGTGCGGTGCTGGGCGGCGTCAAGGACATCCGCGAAGCGGTGGAGCGCGCCACGCTGGCGCGCGACGGCCTCACGCAGCAGCAGACCATCGTCTTCGTCGACGAGGTGCACCGCTTCAACAAGAGCCAGCAGGACGCCTTCCTGCCGCACGTGGAAAGCGGGCTCTTCACCTTCATCGGCGCCACCACCGAAAACCCGTCCTTCGAGGTCAACTCGGCGCTGCTGTCGCGCGCGGCCGTCTATGTGCTGCAGTCGCTGACCGAAGAGGATCTGAAGCAGATCGTGGCCCGCGCGCAGGCCATCGATGCGGTGCCCGCCATCGAGGGCGCGGCGCTGGAGCGCCTGATCGCCTATGCCGACGGCGATGCGCGGCGCTTGCTCAACACGCTGGAGACGCTGGCCGTGGCGGCGGGCGCCGAGAAGCTCTCGCGCATCGACGACGCCTGGCTGCTGCGCGTGCTGGGCGAGCGCATGCGCCGCTACGACAAGGGCGGCGAACAGTTCTACGACACCATCAGCGCGCTGCACAAGTCCGTGCGCGGCAGCGACCCCGATGCGGCGCTGTACTGGTTCGTGCGCATGCTCGACGGCGGCGCCGACCCGCGCTACATGGCGCGCCGCCTGGTGCGCATGGCCAGCGAGGACATTGGCCTGGCCGACCCGCGCGCGCTGCGCCTGGCGCTCGACGCCGCCGAAACCTATGAGCGCCTGGGCTCGCCCGAAGGCGAGCTGGCGCTGGCGCAATGCGTGGTCTACCTGGCCGTCGCGCCCAAGTCCAACGCCGTCTACCAGGCCTACAACGAGATGCGCGCCTTCGTGAAGAAGGACGGCACGCGCCCCGTGCCGCTGCACCTGCGCAATGCGCCGACGAAGCTCATGAAGCAGCTGGACTACGGCAAGGACTACCGCTACGCGCACGACGAGGCGGGCGGCTTCGCGGCCGGGGAGAACTACTTCCCCGAAGGGATGACGCCGCCTGCCTTCTACCGGCCGGTGGAGCGCGGGCTGGAGATCCGCATCGCAGAGAAGATGCGCGAACTGCGCCGCCTGAACGACGAAGCACGGGGCGGCTGAACCGTCGCGCCTTGTCTTCGGCGCATCGCCCCATCGTGGTGCGTGTGGGCGGGCGCCGCGACCTCGTGCAGGCATGTGGCGCATGCATGCAGCCATGCACATGAAGCGGGCGTTCTCAGGGGAAAACCCCGGCTTCCGGCGCACCAAAGCCGCGCAAACCCGTGCCTAAAATCCCGCCCACTTCGGCCCGCGGCCACCATGCTGGCGGGTTTTTTGCTACATGCAGGCCAGGTGCCGACCCGCGCATCGACTGGCTAGAAAAGCCCCGCAACCGGGGCGTACACGGAAGGGAATCCTCTTTATGGACATCTTGCTGCAGCAGATCATCAACGGTCTGGTCCTCGGCAGCATGTACGCCTTGATAGCCCTCGGCTACACCATGGTGTACGGCATCATCAACCTCATCAATTTCGCCCATGGCGAAGTGCTCATGGTCGGCGCATTGACGAGCTGGACCGTGATCGGCTGGATGCAGACGTCCATGGCGGGCTCGCCGGGCTGGTTGATCCTGTTCCTGGCGCTGGTCATCGCCTGCGTGGTGGCCGCCACGCTGAACTTCGTGATCGAGAAGGTGGCCTACCGGCCGCTGCGCAACAGCCCCAAGCTGGCCCCGCTGATCACCGCGATCGGCATGTCCATCCTGCTGCAGACGCTGGCCATGATCATCTGGCGCCCCACCAACAAGGCTTATCCCACACTGCTGCCCAGCGAGTCGATCAAGCTGGCCGGTGCGTCCATCTCGCCCACGCAAGTCATGATCCTGGTGGTGACGGCCATCTCGCTGCTCATCCTGATGTGGCTGGTCAACTACACCAAGCTCGGCCGCGCAATGCGCGCCACGGCCGAGAATCCGCGCGTGGCGGCGCTGATGGGCATCCGTCCGGACACGGTGATTTCCGCCACCTTCATCATCGGGGCCGTGCTGGCAGCCATCGCGGGCGTCATGTATGCCTCCAACTACGGCATCGCGCAGCATGCGATGGGCTTCATCCCCGGCCTCAAGGCCTTCACGGCGGCCGTGTTCGGCGGCATCGGCAACCTGGCCGGCGCCGTGGTCGGCGGCATCCTGCTGGGCCTGATCGAGGCCATCGGCGCGGGCTACCTGAGCGACGTGACCGGCGGCATCCTGGGCAGCCAGCACAGCGACATCTTCGCGTTCATCATCCTGATCCTCACGCTGACCGTGCGGCCCTCGGGCCTGCTGGGCGAGCGCGTGGCGGACCGCGCCTGAGGAGACGAGACATGCCGGACATCAAGAAACTCGTCGTCTTCCTGGTCGCCGCGATCGCGCTGGTGGCGCTGCCGCTGGTGCTGCAGACGCAGGGCAATGCCTGGGTGCGCATCGTCGACATCGCGCTGCTGTACGTGCTGCTGGCGCTGGGCCTGAACATCGTGGTGGGCTATGCGGGCCTGCTGGACCTGGGCTACGTGGCCTTCTTCGCCATCGGCGCCTACCTGTTCGCGCTGTTGGGCTCGACGCAGCTGACCGACAACTTCGCCGCCCTCAAGGCGATGTTCCCCAACGGCTTCCACACCTCGCTGATCCTGGTCATCCCGGCGGCCCTCGGGCTGGCGGCGCTGCTGGGCATGCTGCTGGGCGCGCCCACGCTCAAGCTGCGCGGCGACTACCTGGCGATCGTGACGCTGGGCTTCGGCGAGATCATCCGCGTGTTCCTCAACACGCTGGACCATCCCTACAACATCACCAACGGCCCCAAGGGCATCACCTCGATCGACTCGATCAAGTTCTGGGGGCTGGACCTGGGCCGGCCGCTGAAGCTGGGCGACTACACCATCTCTTCGGTGTCGCTGTACTACTACCTGTTCCTGGTTCTGGTGGTGTTCACGGTCATCATTTCCTACCGCCTGCAGAATTCGCGCGTGGGCCGCGGCTGGATGGCGATCCGCGAGGACGAGATCGCCGCCAAGGCGATGGGCATCAACACCCGCAACATGAAGCTGCTGGCCTTCGGCATGGGCGCGAGCTTCGGCGGCGTGGCCGGCGCCATGTTCGCGGCCTTCCAGGGCTTCGTCTCGCCCGAGTCCTTCAGCCTGATGGAGTCGGTGATGATCGTGGCCATGGTGGTGCTGGGCGGCATCGGCCACCTGCCGGGCGTGATCCTCGGCGCCGTGCTGCTGGCCGCGCTGCCCGAGGTGCTGCGCTACGTGGCCGGCCCGCTGCAGGCCATGACGGGCGGCCGGCTGGACGCCTCCATCCTGCGCCAGCTGTTCATCGCGCTGGCCATGATCGTGATCATGCTGACGCGTCCGCGCGGCCTGTGGCCCTCGCCGGAGCACGGCAAGTCGCTCAAGAGCCGCAAGGCACCCGACCCGGTGCCCGGCTCCACCCAGGCCATCGAGCCCGGCGTGGACACGCCGGCCGACGAGATCGCCGGCGGCGCCAACCGTCCGATGTCGATCAACCCCTGAGCGGACGGAGCACGGCAACATGGCAGACACCATCCTCCACGTCAGCGGCATTTCCAAGCGTTTCGGCGGGCTGCAGGCCCTGTCGGACGTGGGCATCAAGATCGAGCGCGGCCAGGTCTATGGCCTGATCGGCCCCAACGGCGCCGGCAAGACCACCTTCTTCAACGTGATCACCGGGCTGTACACGCCCGACAGCGGGACCTTCGAGCTGGCCGGCAAACCCTACCAGCCCACGGCCGTGCATGAAGTGGCCAAGGCCGGCATCGCACGCACCTTCCAGAACATCCGCCTCTTCGCCGAAATGACGGCGCTGGAGAACGTGATGGTCGGACGCCACGTGCGCACGCATTCGGGCATCTTCGGCGCCATCTTCCGCACCGGCGCCTTCAAGGCCGAAGAGAAAGCCATCGAGGCGCGCGCGCACGAGCTGCTCGAGTACGTCGGCGTGGCCAAGTACGCCGACTACAAGGCCCGCACGCTGAGCTACGGCGACCAGCGCCGCCTGGAGATCGCCCGCGCGCTGGCCACCGACCCGCAGCTGATCGCGCTCGACGAGCCCGCCGCGGGCATGAACGCGACCGAGAAGGTGCAGCTGCGCGAGCTGATCGACCGAATCCGCCGCGACGACCGGACCATCCTGATCATCGAGCACGACGTCAAGCTCATCATGGGGCTGTGTGACCGCGTGACGGTGCTGGACTACGGCAAGCAGATCGCCGAAGGCACGCCCGCCGAGGTGCAGAAGAACGAAAAGGTGATCGAGGCCTACCTCGGCACCGGTGCCCACTGAGAGGCCGCGCATGGCACAGACACTGTTGAAAGTCAGCGGCCTGAAGGTCGCGTACGGCGGCATCCAGGCCGTCAAGGGCGTGGATTTCGAGGTCCGCGAAGGCGAGCTGGTGTCGCTGATCGGCTCCAACGGCGCCGGCAAGACGACCACCATGAAGGCGATCACGGGCACGCTGCCCGCGCTGGAGGGCCAGATCGAGTTCCTGGGCAAGAGCATCAAGGGCCGCGGGGCCTGGGACCTGGTCAAGGAAGGCCTGGTCATGGTGCCCGAAGGGCGCGGCGTGTTCACGCGCATGACCATCACCGAGAACCTGCAGATCGGCGCCTACATCCGCAGCGACAAGGCCGGAATCGCCGAGGACATCGAGAAGGTGTTCGGCATCTTTCCGCGCCTGAAGGAACGCGCCACGCAGCTGGCCGGCACCATGTCGGGCGGCGAGCAGCAGATGCTGGCCATGGGCCGCGCACTGATGGCGCGCCCCAAGGTGCTGCTGATGGACGAGCCGACGATGGGCCTGTCGCCCATCATGTGCGACAAGATCTTCGAGGTGGTGCAGAGCGTCTACGACCAGGGCGTGACGGTGCTGCTGGTGGAGCAGAACGCCAGCCGCGCGCTGCAGCTGGCCAACCGGGGCTACGTGATGGAGTCGGGCCTGATCACCATGAGCGGCGACGCCAAGGTGATGCTCAACGACCCGAAGGTGCGGGCTGCCTACCTGGGCGAATAAGCGTCCTTCTCACTTCGTCGGGCCGTGGACGCCGGAAGGCGCCCACGGCCTTTTCCATGGCGGTTGGGGTGCACCTTATTTCCGCACGGCCTCGATCTGCGCCACGATGCGCACCGACTTGCTCATGCCCATGTTCACCGCGTAGTCCAGCCCGAAGGCCGTGCGGTCGATGGTGGTCTCGAAGTCGCCGCCGCAGACTTCGGCCTTGAGGATCGGGCTCTGGTAGCAGTTGAACTGCCTGGCCGTGAAAGTGACGGGCTGGCTCTTGCCCTTGAGCGTGAGCTGGCCCGTCACGCTGCGCACCTTGTCGCCCTCGAAAGCGAACTGCTGGCCCTTGAAAGTGGCGGTCGGGAATCTTGCCGCGTCGAAGATGTCGGGTGCGAGCAGGTGCTTGTCGAACTCGGGTGTGCCGGTGTTCACCGAAGCAATGTGGAAGGTGATTTCGAAGCGGCCCGTCCGGGCCTGGCGGTCCAGCTCGATGAAACCTTCCTTGCGGTCGAAGCGGCCGCGATTCACGCTGGCGCCGAAATGGTCGATCTCGAAGGTGGCGAAGGTGTGCGTGGGTTCGACCTCGTAGCGCGCGGTCTGCGCCTGGGCGGGCAGGGCGGCGCCGATGAGGGCGGCGGTCGCGAGGGCGAGCGAGGGCGTGAAGGCAGGGGTCATGCAGGAGTGTCCGATGGGTGGGCCGTGAGGAGCCGCGGCCTGCGCTGGAAGCCGCGGCGCGATGCAGCGCGCCATGTTGCCGCCTGTTGCCGCGCCCGGGCCCAGCCTCCCCATGCAGAGCCAGGCCTTTGCGCCGGCAGGGCCCTGCGCCGGCCGCCAGCGGGCGTGCCCCTCAAGGCAGGTTCTCGCGAAAGATCACCTGGCTGCGCGTGCTTTCCACGCCCGACAGTGGCGGCCGCCCCTCGCGCACGTTGACGAAGATGCGCACCGCGCTGGCCAGCGCCGCCTGCGGGCTCTGGGTGATCACGGCATCCATGCTGCCGTCGATGAGCAGGGCGCGCGTGTCGGGCGTCAGGCCGTGGCCGATGAACACCACCTTCTGGTCGCGGCCTGCGTCCTTCAGCGCGCGCGCCACGCCGTCGGACGCGCCGCCGATGTTGTAGATGCCGGCCAGCGTCGGGTGCTGTTCCAGCAGCGAGCGCGTCTGCAGGTAGTTCTGCTGCGAATCGTCATGGCCTTCGCGCAGGCCCACCACGTCCAGCTGCTCGAACATTTCCGAGAGCACGTGCAGGAAGCCGGCCTCGCGCTCCTCGTGCGCGCGGTAGCTGCGGCTGCCCGCGATCAGCGCCACCTTGGCCGGCCGCGCGCCGATGAAGCGGCCGATCAGGTAACCCGCCGTGCGGCCCGCGGCGCGGTTGTCCAGGCCCAGATAGGCGGTGCGGCCCGAGTTGGACAGGTCCGAGATCAGCGTCACCACCGGCACGCCCGCGGCCACCAGTTCGCCCACGGCCTCGCGCACCGCGGGATGCTCCAGCGCCATCAGCGCGATGCCGTCGGCGCGCTCGCCATGCCGGCGCAGCGCTGTGGCCAGCTCGTGCGGGTTGAAGCTCTCGATGAATTCGGTGCGGCAGCGCACGTTGAAGGGCGTCCAGTGCTCCTGCGAGTAATGGACCATGTCGCCCAGCATGCGGATGAAGCGGTTGTTGCCGGCCGGCAGCAGGAAGCTCAGGCGCATGGGGCGCGGCGCGGCCGCGAAGGCCGCGGCGCCCTGCTCACCGGACGGGGCGGCGGGCAGGTACTCCAGTTCCGCCGCGGCCCGCATGACGCGCTGCACGGTGCCCGCCCGCACGCCGGCACGCCCGTTCAGCACCCGGTCCACGGTGGCCGTGGACACGCCGGCCAGGCGGGCGATGTCGGGGATGCGAGGGGCCTTGGACATACTGATTCAATCAAAAACCATCAAATCATCGGGTGGCGGAATGATGTGCTGATCGATACTATCACCGGCAGATCGATGGAGCCATCCATCAAATTTAATCAGGGTTAACCCTCTCTCGAGCGGTTCCCGCTGCAGGAGACAGGCCATGCCCCATGCCCCTCGTTCCACCCTGGCCGGTGCGCGTCCGTGCACGCCGTACGGCCGCGGCGCCACGCAGGGCTGAGGCGCTCGCGGCCACCATCCATGGGTTACGACTTCGACTTCGCCAGCGTGCTGGCGGCCTGGCCCCAGTTCCTGGAAGGCGCCTGGCTGACCATCCAGCTGTCCTTCCCCGCCACCGTGATCGGTTTCGTCATGGGCACGCTGTGCGCCATCGGCCGCCGCAGCCGCGTGCGCTGGCTCAGCAGGGCCTGCGGGGCCTACGTGGAGGTGATCCGCAACACGCCGCTGCTGGTGCAGGTCTTCCTGGTCTTCTTCGGCCTGGCCACGCTGGGCTGGAAGGTGCCGGCCTTCACGGCGGCGCTGCTGGCGCTGGTGATCAACGTGGCGGCCTACTCCTGCGAAATCATGCGCGCGGGCATGGATTCGATCCACCGGGGCCAGCTCGAAGCCGCCGAATGCCTGGGCCTCACGCGCCGGCAGATCTACTGGCACGTGGTCCTGCGCCCCGCCATGGAGAAGGTGTATCCGGCGCTCACCAGCCAGTTCGTGCTGCTGATGCTGGCCACCTCCATCACCTCGCAGATTTCGGTGGAAGAGCTCACGGCCGTCGCGGCGCGCGTGCAGTCCGAGACCTTCCGCCCCTTCGAGGCCTACATCCTCGTGGCCATCGCCTACCTGGGCCTGTCCCTGCTGATGCGCCTGGGCCTGTGGTTGTTCGGCCTGATGGTCTTCACGCGCAAGCGCCGCCTCGCGGCATCGGGAGGGGCCCGCGCATGATCGACGGCGGCCTGAACATCCATCACCTGCAGTTCCTGCTGATCGGGGCGCTGTGGACGATCTGTCTGTCCATCATCGCCTTCGTGGGCGGGGGCCTGGCCGGCGGCGTGATCGCGCTGGCGCGCATCAGCCCGGTGAAGGCCGTGCGCTGGCTGGCCATCGCCTGGATCCAGCTGATCCAGGGCACGCCGCTGCTGGTGGTGCTCTTCGTGTGCTACTTCGGCCTGTCGATCATGGGGCTGGAGCTGCCAGGCCTGGTGGCCGCGAGCATCGCGATGATCGTCTACGTCAGCGCCTACCTGGGCGAGATCTGGCGCGGCTGCATCGAGTCGGTGCCGCGCACGCAATGGGAAGCGGCCGAATGCCTGGCCCTGTCGCGCGCCCAGCGCATGCGGCTGGTGGTGCTGCCCCAGGCCATCCGCATTGCCACGCCGCCCACGGTCGGTTTCATGGTGCAGATCGTCAAAAACACCTCGCTGGCGTCCATCGTCGGTTTCGTCGAGCTGGTGCGTGCCGGCCAGCTCATCAACAACTCCATCTTCCAGCCCTTCCTGGTCTACGTGCTGATCGCGGTCCTGTACTTCGCCATGTGCTATCCGCTGTCGGTGTGGAGCCGCAAGCTGGAACGGCGCCTGCATGTCGGCAGCCGCACCAGCCCTTCCGCCGCCGAGGCCTGAGAGACAAGAACAGCCCATGAATCCCATCGTCGAACTCCGGGACGTGCACAAGCGCTTCGGCAGCAACCACGTGCTGCGCGGCGTGTCCTTCGCCATTCCCAAGGGCCAGGTCGTGGCCATCATCGGCAAGAGCGGCTCGGGCAAGAGCACCGCGCTGCGCTGCATCGACCGGCTCGAGGTCATCGACAGCGGCACCATCCAGGTCTGCGGCCATGCCGTGCACGCGCCCGATGTGGACCTGCGCCGGCTGCGCCAGGACGTGGGCATCGTGTTCCAGAGCTACAACCTGTTCCCGCACCTGACGGTGGAGCAGAACATCACGCTCGCGCCCAAGGCCGTGAAGGGCCTGTCAAACGCCGACGCCCGGGCCATCGCCACGCGCACGCTCCAGCAGGTGGGCCTGGCCGACAAGGCGCAGGCCTACCCGGAGCAGCTCTCGGGCGGCCAGCAGCAGCGCGTGGCCATCGCCCGTTCGCTGGCCATGCAGCCGCAGGTGATGCTGTTCGACGAGGTGACCTCCGCGCTGGACCCGCAGTTGACGGGCGAGGTGCTGCGCGTGATCGAGCAACTGGCCGAAGGCGGGATGACCATGGTGCTGGTGACGCACGAAATGGAATTCGCCGCGCGCGTGGCCGACACCATCATCTACATGCACGAGGGCAAGGTCTGGGAGACCGGCCCCGGCGAGATGCTGCGCCAGCCGCAGACGGCCGAGCTGCGCGACTTCCTGTCGCACGGGCTCTGACCGCTTTTCCATCGCATACCACCAGGAGACCTTCGCATGACCGCTTCCCGCATCCTCCGCCGCACGCTGCTGGCCGCCACCCTGGGCGCGCTGTGCCTGCCGGCCCTGGCCGAACTGGCCGACATCAAGGCCGCCGGCAAGATCCGCATCGGCATCGACCTGAGCGCCCCCTTCTACGGCTACGTGGACGACAAGATGAACCCGGCCGGCTCCGACGTGGAAGCCGCGCAGCTGCTGGCCAAGGACCTGGGCGTCCAGCTGGAGATCGTGAACACGACCAACTCGGCGCGCATCCCGAACCTGCTGTCGAACAAGGCCGACCTGATCATCTCCTCGCTGTCGATCACGCCCGAGCGCCAGAAGGCGGTGGACTTCTCCCTTCCCTATGGGGCCATCCAGGCCGCCGTGGGCGCGCCCAGGAGCCTCAAGCTCAGCGGCATCGAAGACCTGGCCGGCAAGAGCGTGGCCGTCACGCGCGGCGGTCCGCAGGACAAGATCGTGACCGAGCGTGCACCGCAGGCCAAGGTGGTGCGCTTCGACGACGAAGCCGCGTCCATCACGGCGGCCGCCAGCGGCCAGACCGACATCGTGGCCATCACGCCGCCGATCATCGCGGCCATTGCCAAGCGCAGCCCGCAGCGCGAGTTCGAAGTGAAGTTCATCCTCCAGTCCTACCAGCTGGGCGTGGCCATGCGCAAGAACCAGCCCGAGCTGATGAACTGGGTCAATGGCTGGATCAGGACCAACCTGGCCAACGGCAAGCTCAACGACATCCACGCCAAACACGCCGGCGTTCCGATCCCGAAGGAAATCCTCGACGGCGCCAAGTAAACCCCGCCGGTTCCCTCGACTTCTGGCCATGCACCTGCGTGCCTTCGGGCGCGCGGGCGGGGCATTGCTGCGCCCGCGCAGTGCCAGGGCCAGGGCGGACCGTCTCTCGCACACAAGGAAAACATCATGAGCCGTCATTTCGGCGCCATCCGCCAGCTGGGCTACGTGGTCCACGACATCGAAGCCGCCATGGACTACTGGAGCCGCACGCTGGGCGTGGGCCCGTGGTTCTACAACCCGCGCGTGCCGATCGTGAACTACGAGTACCGCGGCGAGAAGCACGCGCCGCACAACTCGGTCGCGCTGGCCAATTCAGGCTACGTGCAGGTCGAACTGATCCAGACCCGCAACGACGTGCCGTCGATGTACCGCGACTTCCTGCAGGCCGGCCGCACCGGGCTGCAGCACGTCGCCTACTGGACCAGCGACTACGACGCCGACCTCGCGCGCCTGATTGCCGAAGGCTTCAAGCCCGTCATGAGCGGTGAAGTGGGCGAGAAGGGCCGCTTCGTCTACTTCGACACCGAATACCACCCGGGCACCGTGATCGAGCTGTCGGAAGTGGCCGGCCCCAAGGGCCGCATGTTCGACCTGATCCGCGCCGAGTCCGAAACGTGGGACGGCAAGACCGACCCGGTGCGTCCTTTCCCTGACCTGAGCAAGATCTGATGAGCACCGAGCGCATCCACGCCAGCTACCTGATCGAGACGCCCTTCGCCCCCGAGGCCGTGGCCGAGGTGATGGCCGGCGAGCAGTCCTGCGGCACCTTCAAGCGCGTGGAGGGCGAGACCGACGCGCTGCGCGCGCGGGCGCGTGCGAACGTGGAGCGCATCGAGGCGCTGGAAACGGTGGATGCGCCCAGCCTGCCCAATGCGCTGCTGGAGCGCCAGGGCCACCCCGGCCCCTGGCGGCGCGCACGCGTGCACCTGTCCTTCCCGGTCGCCAACATCGGCGCCAACCTGCCCACGCTGGCCGCCACCGTCGCCGGCAACCTGTACGACCTGGGCGAGAGCACGGGCATGCGGCTGGAAACGCTGCAGGTGCCGGCCGACTACCGCCGCCGCTTCGAGTTGCCGCGCGTGGGCATCGCGGGCACGCGGGCCGCCACCGGCGTGGCCAGCGGCGCGCTGGTGGGCACCATCATCAAACCCAACGTGGGCTTCTCGGCCGCGCAGACGGCCGAGCTCGTCGGCCGTCTGTGCGCGGCCGGCGTGGACTTCATCAAGGACGACGAGGTCTGCGCCGACCCGGACCACGCCCCGCTGGCCGAGCGCGTGCCGGCCGTGATGGCCGTGGTGCGCGAACACCAGCAGCGCACCGGCAAGCATGTGATGGTGGCCTTCAACATCACGGACGAGGTGGACGCCATGCGCCGCCATGCCGACCTGGTGCAGCGCGAAGGCGGCAGCTGCGTGATGGCCAGCCTCAACTGGTGCGGCTACTCGGCCATTCAGGCGCTGCGCCGCCACACGCCGCTGGCACTGCACGGCCACCGCAACGGCTTCGGTGCGCTGTCGCGCCATCCGCTGCTGGGCATGGGCTATCAGGCCTACCAGGTGCTGTGGCGCCTGGCGGGGGTGGACCACATGCACGTGCATGGGCTGGGCGGCAAGTTCGCGCAGCCGGATTCCGAAGTGATCGCCGGCGCGCGTGACAGCTACACGCCGTTGGCCGAAGGCCTGGACGACACCGTGATGCCCGCCTTTTCGTCGGGCCAGTGGGCGGGCACCGTGCCCGCCACCTGGGCCGCGGTGCAGCGCGACGACCTGCTGTTCATGTCGGGCGGCGGCATCCTCGCGCACCCGGGCGGCGCGGCGGCGGGCGTGGCCAGCATCCGGCAGGCCTGGGCCGCGGTGCGTGCGGGCCAGTCGCTGCAGCAGGCCGCGCAGCAGCATGCCGAGCTGGCGCAGGCGCTGGCCTTTTTCGGCCGCTGACCCTCCGCGCGGCCCGCAGCCGCGCCTTTCTTTTCCTCTGCGCCCGCATGTCCCCTCCGCCCGCCATCCTCTACTACGGCGACGACTTCACCGGCGCCACCGACACTCTGGGCACGGCCGCGCGCGCGGGCCTGCGGGCGCTGCTGTTCCTGCGCCTGCCCGACGCGGCGCAGTTGCAGGCGGCCGGTCCGCTGGACTGCGTGGGCGTGGCGGGCGCGGCGCGGGCCATGAGTCCGGCCGAGATGCGCGCCGAGCTGGCGCCGATCGCCGCGCTGTTCGCGCAGCTGGGTGCGCGCGTGCTGCACTACAAGCTGTGTTCCACCTTCGACAGCGCGCCCGAGGTGGGCAGCATTGGCGTGGCGCTGCAGACACTGCGTGCAGGTCTGCCAGGCCACGTGCGCACGGCCGTGATCGGCGGCCAGCCCGACCTGGGCCGCTACTGCCTGTTCGGCAACCTCTACGCGCGCGCGGGCAGCGCGGGCGAAGTCTTCCGCATCGACCGCCACCCGACCATGAGCCGCCACCCGGTCACGCCCATGCACGAGGCCGACCTGCGGCGCCACCTGGCGGCGCAGGGCCTGGCCGATCTGCGGCTGGCGCCCTGGCTGCTGCACGACGCGGGGGAGCCGGCGCTGGCGCAGGCCTGGGGCGCAGCGGCGGGCTCGGACGGGCTGCTCTTCGACGTGCGCGACAACGACGACCTGCGGCGCATCGGCGCCGTGCTGTGGCGTGCGGCGCAGCAGGAGCCGCTGCTCGCGGCCGGGGCCAGCAGCGTGGTGCAGGCGCTGGCGCCGCAACTGGTGCAAGGCACCGCGCCCTCACAGGCGTTGGCGCCGGCCGTGTCGCCGGTTTTCGCCCTGGCCGGCAGCCTGTCGCCCGTCACGGCGGCGCAGGTCGCGGCGGCGCAGTCCTTCGAAGTGGCCTGGATCGAGCCGCTGCCGCTGTGCACGGACGCGGCCTTTCTGCAGCGCCAGGCTGAAGCGCTGGCCGCGCGCCTGCAGGCCGGCCGTCACGTGCTGGCCTGCACGGTACGCCCGGGCCAGTCGCCGGCCGCCGATGCCGGCGTGAGCGGCCGCGAACTGGCGCTGGCCGGCGGCCGGCTGCTGCGCGCCGTGCTGCACCTGGCGCCGCTCGTGCGGCGCGTGGGCGTGGCGGGGGGCGACACCTCCAGCCATGCGGTGCAGGCGCTCGACGCCTGGGGCCTGTCCTACCGCGCCGTGGTGTCGGCCGGCGTGTCGCTGTGCCGGCTGCACAGCGACGAGGTGCTGCGCGACGGGCTGGAGATCGCACTCAAGGGCGGGCAGATGGGGCCGGTCGACCTGTTCGAGCGTCTCGTGCATGGCGCGCCGGATGAGGGAGCCGGGGCCTGACAGCCCTCCATTGTTCGCAACCAGCGCAGGCGCTTTCAAGGCGCCCTTTTCTTGCCCGCGCTCTGCTCGCACCAACGCCGACCAAGACATGGCGCCCATGAAAAAACCCGCCGAAGCGGGTTTCTTCATGAGATGCCGGGCGCTGATCAGGCCGCGGCCAGCATGCGCGCGTCGTTGGCGGCGCTCAGGCGGTCGGCGTGCATCCAGGCACGGCGCAGCACGGCGGGCGAGCGCGATTCCTCGGGAATCAGCAGGTAGCTGCGTTCGCGCATCTGCGTGCCCAGGGCGATCTGGCTCGTGACCACGGCCATCGGGATGGCCAGCAGCAGCGGCAGGCCCACCGGCAGCAGCCACATCAGGGCGCTGGCGTCGATGGCGGCCACACCCAGGGCCAGGGCCGCGATCACGCCGCTCATCGGCAGCAGGCGGGCGGCGGCTTCGCGCCACGGCACGGCGGCGGCTTCGCGGGGGGGCGACTTCCAGTCCAGCTTGATGCCGGTCAGCGCGACCACGACGAACAGCGAATGGGCCAGCATGCGCACGGGGGCCTGCACGATGGCCATGCCGGCTTCCAGCACGGCGCTCTTGAGCAGGGCGCCCACGCCACCGTATTGCTTCTGCTCGCCCTTCATCAGAACGGCGGCCAGGCCCAGCACGCGCGGCAGGAACAGCAGGCACAGGGTCCACAGCCACAGGGCGGCCAGTTCCATGGGCATCACCATCCAGTGCGAGATCAGGCTCGAGCCCGACAGCCACAGGGCCGTGCCGAGGGTCAGGAAGGCCAGCCACAGCGGCGCCGACACATAGGCCATGGTGCCCGTCACGAACATGGCGCGGTGCACCGGGGCGATGCCGGGCTCGGCCATCAGGCGGGCGTTCTGCAGGTTGCCCTGGCACCAGCGGCGGTCACGCTGCAGCTCGGCCAGCAGGTCCGGCGGTTGCTGCTCGTAGCTGCCGACCAAGTCGGACACCAGCCACACGTGGTAGCCGGCGCGGCGCATCAGGGCGGCCTCGACGAAGTCGTGGCTCATGATGCCGCCGGACATGCCGCCCGTGCCCTTGATCGGCGCCAGCGCGCAATGCTTCATGAAGGGCTCGACGCGGATGATGGCGTTGTGGCCGAAGAAATGCGATTCGCCCAGCTGCCAGAACTGCATGCCCAGGGTGAACAGGCGGCCGGTCACGCGGGCACCGAACTGCTGGGCGCGGGCGTGCAGGGTCACGTGGCCGATGGCTTGCGTGGCGGTCTGGATGATGCCGGCCGACGGATTGGCTTCCATCAGCTTGACCATGTTGACCAGGCAGTCGCCGCTCATCACGGAGTCGGCGTCCAGCACGACCATGTAGCGGTAGTCCTTGCCCCAGCGGCGGCAGAAGTCGGCCACGTTGCCGGCCTTGCGGTGCGTGCGGCGGGTGCGCAGGCGGTAGTACACCTCGACCTGCGGCTGGTTCGGATGCTCGGCCAGCGCGGCGCGCAGCTCTTCCCAGGCGGCGCGTTCGGCCTTGGCGATCTCGGGGTTGTAGCTGTCCGACAGCACGAACACGTCGAACTGCGGGGCATGGCCCGTGTTCGCCACCGATTCGCAGGTGGCGCGCAGGCCCGCGAACACCGTCGCCACATCCTCGTTGCAGATGGGCATGACGATGGCGGTGCGCGCCTCGGGGTTCATGGGATGGTGCGCGACCTGCTTGGCCGACAGCGCATGCTTGTCGCCGCGCACGGAGACGTAGAAGCCCATCAGCGCCGTGACGAAGCCGGTCACCACCCAGCCCGACAGCAGGCCGTACAGGGCGATCTGGCCCCATTCCAGCAGCTTGTTGTCGTAGTCGGGCTGCACCTGCGCGAACAGCGTGGACGCCAGCACCGTGCTGAGCAGGGCCAGCAGGGTGAAGACGGTGCGGCGCTGCTTCGCTGCGCGCTGCCACGGCTGCGGCGGGAAGGGTTGCGCCGGCACGGCCGCGTCGCGCGTGCCCGCGCCCAGCTTCAGCAGCAGGGCGGTGCCGATGCTGTTCCAGAAACCGCGCCAGGGGCGGGGGGTCATGGAGCCGCGGTTGATGGGGGGCGCCGTCACCGAATTCGGATGGCGCTCCTCGCGCAGCGTGCTGCGCGACGACGGCGTCTTGACGGCCGATGGCATGGCCGCGGCGGTCAGGGCGGAAAAGTCGTTGGGTTTCATGGCCGGCTCCTCAGGCGTGGGTGTCCAGGACCGGCGTCTCGCCGATCGCAGGCAGTCGCTTGAACACGCTGTCCGATGCACTGCCGTGGCCGGCGGGCAGAACGGAAGGGGGGGTGCCGGACGCGCGGGCGCGGCTGGCGTGGAACTGCTTGTGCCGCAGGCTGTCACGCTGCGGACGCAGAGCGAAAGATGGGCGAGTGAAGGTGTTCATGCCAGCCATAGGGCAAACCCCGTGCCAGCGTGAATTTCCTCTTTCAGTTCAATAGGTTGCGAAGGTTTTTTGGGGTGATGTCGATGCATCGCAGCGCCATTGGCCCGCCAAACCCTTCTTTTTGTCGCCGCAGCCCGACAAGTCGGGCGGGTGGCTCATCGAAACCCAATGAAATCAAGCACTTGAGCCTGTCGCTACTCGGCGACAGGCTCGCTGCCCCCGGAGACACCCTCGCCCTTGAAGTGGCCGGGTGTGAGTGCGTGCTTCTGCAGCAGGCGATAGAACTCGGTGCGGTTGCGATCGGCCAGGCGCGCAGCGTCGGCCACGTTACCGTCCGTCAATTTCAGCAGGCCGACCAGGTAGTCGCGTTCGAAGCGCTCCTTGGCCTGCGCGTAGGTCTGCACTTCCACTGTCGGCACGCGCAGCGCGCGCTGCACCAGGGCCAGCGGGATCAGCGGCGAGCTGGACAGCGCGCACACCTGCTCGACCACGTTGTAGAGCTGGCGCACGTTCCCGGGCCAGGCGGCCGTGGTCAGCGCCTTGAGCGCCTCGGGCGCAAAGCCCGACAGGCGCTTGCCGTACTTGCCCGCCAGCTTGTGCAGGAAATGGTTGGCCAGCAGCGGGATGTCCTCGCGCCGCGCCGCCAGCGGCGGCAGCGTGAGCGTGACCACGTTGAGGCGGTAATAGAGGTCCTCGCGGAACTGGCCGGCCTCCATGGCCGCTTCCAGGTCGCGGTGCGTGGCCGAGATGATGCGCACGTCCACGGCGATGGACTGGGCCGCGCCCACCGGGCGCACCGCGCGTTCCTGCAGCACGCGCAGCAGCTTGACCTGCAGCGCGGGTGGCATGTCGCCGATTTCGTCCAGCATCAGCGTGCCGCCGTCGGCCTGCTGGAACAGGCCCTTGTGGTTGGCGTGCGCGTCGGTGAAGGCGCCCTTCATGTGGCCGAAGAGCTCGGACTCGAGCAGCGCCTCGGGGATGGCACCGCAATTGACGGCCACGAAGGGCTTCTTCGCGCGCGCACTGGCCTTGTGGATGGCGCGCGCCAGCACTTCCTTGCCGGCGCCTGAGTCGCCGCGCAGCAGCACGCTGGCATCGGACTTGGCCACCATGCGCGCCTCGGCCAGCACCTCGGCCATGCGGCTGGAGCGGCTCACGATCTCTGCGCGCCAGCTCTCGTCGCCGCTGGCGGCCGGCGTGGCGGCAGGTGCGCCCAGCGCCAGGGCCTGTGCGATCTTGTCGAGCAGCTCGCGCGCGTCGTAGGGCTTGGTCAGGTAGGTGAACACGCCGCGCGCCGTCGCCTCCACCGCGTCGGGAATGGTGCCGTGCGCGGTGAGCAGGATCACGGGCAGCGTCGGGTGCCGCTTGCGGATCTCGTCGAACAGCTGCAGCCCGTCGCGCCCCGGCAGGCGCACGTCGCTGAGCACCAGGCGCGGATGCTCGATCTCCAGCTGCGTGAGCGCCGATTCGGCCGAGGTCACGGCCGTCACCTGGTAGCCCGCGCCCGTCAGGCGCAGCGACAGCAGGCGCAGGATGTCCGGGTCGTCATCCACGACCAGGATGCGGGCGCCGGTGGCGGCGGGCGGGTTGGACGGCGGGCTCTGGCTCATGCGCGGGACTTATTGCGGCGCATGCGGCGCGCGGGGCGTGCCGTTGGCCGGGGCCGGCCGGCCGAAGCTGCGCTCGATGGCGCGCAGCGCCTCCAGCCGGTCGTTGAGCTGGTCGATGCGGCGCTGGGCGTCCTTGAGCTGCTGGCCCTGGCGGTCGCGCTCGTCTTCCACGCGGCGCTGCTCCTGGTAGCGCGCCACCAGCAGGCGCGCCAGCGGCTGCAGGGCGCGGCCGGTTTCGCTGTTGTCGGCCGCCACGCGCTGCATCAGGCCCAGCGCGCGCGCCAGGTCGGCGGCATTGCGGGTCTGCGCGAGCGCGATGGCCTGCTGCATCAGCAGCGTGGGGTCGTTGCTCGCGCTGCCGGCGGCGTCGTTGAGGCGCGCGACTTCGGCGCTGAGGTCGGCCGCCGACAGGCTGCGCACGCGGTCCGCATGGGCGAGCATGTGGCCCACCGGTCCGGGCGCGCGCGGCTGCATCTGCGTGGCGGGAGCCTGCGGTTCGGCTTCGACCGGGCGCAGCGCCGGGGCGGCGCGGGCGGGCGGGGCTGGCGGCCGGCGGGGCCGGCGGCGGGGCGGCGCCGGGGCCTCGGGGGCGGCCGACGGCAGGGTGCAGGCCGAGAGCAGCGCGCTCAGGGCCAGCAGCAGGCCGGGCGCGCGGGCCAGGCCGGGTCGGCGGGGAAATCGTTGGGGCATGTGAAAGCGTTCAGGCGGAGCGCGGCAGTTCGATGCGGAAATGCGCGCCGGGGCCGTGGGGATCGTGGGGCAGCAGCTCGATGCGGCCCCCGTGGGCTGCAATGTACTCCTGCACGATGGACAGGCCGATGCCGGTGCCTTTGACCGCATGCTCGGGCTGGCGTTCGCCGCGGTAGAAAGGCTCGAACACGCGCTCGCGGTCTTCGGGCGCCACGCCGGGGCCGGCGTCCTGCAGGTCGATGAACACGGTGTCGGGGCTGGCCGAAACGGTGAAGGCGATGGTGCCGCCGCGCGCCGAGAAGCGGATCGCGTTGGACAGCAGGTTGCCGATGACGGTGCCCAGCTTGCCCGGATCCACGTGCACGGCCACGGGCTCGCCCTCGGCGCGCACCTGCAGGCCCTGGGCCTGCCATTGCAGGCGCTGGGCTTCGATCTGGCTTTCGATCAGCGGCAGCAGCGGTGTGCGCTCGCGCTGGAGCTGGCGCGCCTCGAAGGCGGCGGCGTTGAAGCGCAGCAGCGCCTCGATCTGGCCCTGCAGCGCGACGGTGTTCTGTTGCAGGATCTGCGCCACTTCCCGCTGCGCCGGGTTCAGCGCGCCGGTCACGCCTTCTTCCAGCAGCGACACGCCTTCGCGCAGCGCGGCCAGCGGCGTCTTGAGTTCATGCGACACGTGCCGCAGGAAACGCGCCTTGTCGGCGTCCAGCTCCATCAGCCGCAGGCGCAACCAGTCCAGCTCCTGCGACACGCGGCGCACGTCCGCGGGGCCGTGGATGTCGATGGGTTCGTCCAGCCGGTTCTCGCCCAGGCCGTGGATGGCGCGCTCCAGCCGCTTGAAGGGGCGCGCGAGCCAGATGCCGAAGGCCAGCGCCATCGCCACCGACAGCGCGGCCGCCGCGATCACCTGCTGCATCAGGCGCCGGCGCGCGCGCTCCAGCCGCTCGGCCAGCGCATTGTTCTGCGCCTCGATCAGGAACTGGGCCTGCTGCGCGATCTGGGTGTTGATGGTTTCCAGCTCGCGGAACTGCATGGCCATCGAGCCTTCGCGTGCCAGCGCCGTGTCGGCGGGGCCGCTCAGCAGTTCCTCGATGAGCGCCAGCTGCGCGCGCCACTGCTCGGCCGATTGCGCGAGCAGGCCGTTGTCTACCAGCCGCTGCACCACGGCCTGCGCGTCGCGCGAGGCGTCGTTGAAGCGCCGCCGCAGCACCGCGTCGTTGAGCACCAGCGACTGGCGGCCCGAGCGCTCCATGGCCGCGCTGCGCTCGGCCAGCGTCTGCGCCGCGCCCGACAGCTGCAGCGCGCTGCGCGCCGTGTCGCGGCTTTGCTTCATCAGCTCGTCGTACTGGAACACGGCGCGCAGCGCCACCGCCAGCAGCAGCGCGGTGATGAGCAGGAAGGCGAACAGCAGCAGCTGCTGGAAGGAGCCGCGGGCCCGCGTGCGCGGGCCCGGGCGCTGCCGCGCGCCGGCCGGCGCCAGCGGCTGCACGGCGCTGTCGGGGCCCGACATCAGGCGGCCAGCGGCGCGTTCGACGGCGCAGCCGGCAATGCGCTGCCGAAGGCAGTGCCCTCGGCCGTCACCACCTCGCCGCGCAGCGTGTGCGAGAGCGCGCGGGTGATCCTCACGTCCACCATCTGGCCGACCAGGCGCGCATGCGCGGCTTCAGGCGCTTCGAAATTGACGACGCGGAAACAGTCGGTGCGGCCCATGAGTTCCTTCGGGTCCTTCTTCGAGGGACCTTCCACGAGGATGCGCTGGGTCTGGCCCACCAGCGCGTCGGACAGGCGCTTCACGTTGTCGTCGATGGTCTTCTGCAGGTGCTGAAGGCGCCGGAGCTTGACCTCGTGCGGCGTGTCGTCGTGCAGCTGCGCCGCCGGCGTGCCGGGCCGCGGGCTGAAGATGAAGCTGAAGCTGGCGTCGAAGCCGACGTCCTCGATCAGCTTCATCATCTTGCCGAAGTCGTCGTCGGTCTCGCCCGGAAAGCCGACGATGAAATCGCTCGACAGTGCCAACTGCGGGCGGATGGCGCGGAGCTTGCGGATCGTGCTCTTGTATTCCATGGCCGTGTAGCCGCGCTTCATCGCCATCAGGATGCGGTCGCTGCCGTGCTGCACGGGCAGGTGCAGGTGGCTCACCAGCTGTGGCACCTTGGCATACGCCTCGATCAGCCGCGGTGTGAACTCGTTCGGGTGGCTGGTCGTGTAGCGGATGCGCTCGATGCCCGGGATCTCGGCGATGTACTCGATGAGCAGCGCGAAGTCGGCAATCTCGGCCGTGTCGCCCATCCGGCCGCGGTACGCGTTCACGTTCTGGCCCAGCAGCGTGATCTCGCGCACGCCCTGGTCGGCCAGGCCCGCCACCTCCACCAGCACGTCGTCCAGCGGGCGGTTGACCTCCTCGCCGCGGGTGTAGGGCACCACGCAGTAGCTGCAGTACTTGGAGCAGCCTTCCATGATCGACACGTAGGCCGTCGCGCCCTCGACGCGCGCGGGAGGCAGGTGGTCGAACTTCTCGATTTCGGGGAAGGAGATGTCCACCTGCGGGCGCTTCTCGGCCTCGCGCCGCGCCAGCATCTCGGGCAGGCGGTGCAGGGTCTGCGGGCCGAACACCACATCGACATAGGGTGCGCGCTGGATGATGGCGTCGCCCTCCTGGCTGGCGACGCAGCCGCCGACGCCGATCTTCACGCCCTTGGCCTTCAGGTGCTGCACACGGCCGAGGTCGGAGAACACCTTCTCTTGCGCCTTCTCGCGCACCGAGCAGGTGTTGAAGAGGATCAGGTCGGCTTCCTCTACGTCCTGCGTGGGGGTGTAGCCCTCGGCGGCGGCGAGCAGGTCGGCCATCTTGTCCGAGTCGTACTCGTTCATCTGGCAGCCGAAGGTCTTGATGAAAACTTTGCGGGACATGGGGCACCTCGGTCGAGGGGGCGAGGCCGTGCGCCTCAGGCAGGGCGCGACCACGGAAAAAGGGAAAAGGCCGCTGTCGCGGCCGGTGCGAAGGAAGCGGGCGGGGGCCTATTCGTTCTCGGCGCGCGAGACGAAAGGCCAGAAATTCAGGAAGGGCGTGCCGCCGGCCGACACGCGCGCGGCGCCGGCTTCGGTGGGCGTGAGGATCCACACGTCGCTGACCAGCCCGGCCGCGTCGCGGCGGTAGTTCACCGCCAGGTACTGGCCACCGAGGGTGCTGGGCACGGCCAGCATGTTCTGCGCATTGCGGATGCGCGCGCCCGGCGCGAGCCGCTCGGCGCGGCCGTCGAGCTCGACCTCGGGAAAGACGCCGAAGGCGATCTTGCCGCGCAGGGTGTTGACCGGGAAATTGCGGCCGCCCAGGGCCGCTTCATTCTGGGTCTGCACCGGCGCGGCGAGGGTTTCCTGGGCCTGCGCCGGCCCCTGCAGCGCGACGGCGAGCAGGCACGCGGCGGCCAGCTGCGGCACGCGCAGCCGGAAGCAAAGGGGCGGGGGGTGAGGCGTGGGGCAGCGGTTCATGGGGTTCATCCAGAGGCTGGCAACCGCGCATTCTAGAAGCCGGCCTGCCGCGCCCGCGGGCAAAGGCCCGGCCCGCACCGCCCGCGTCAGGTCGTGCTTTCGTCCAGCACGTCGCTTTGCTGCAAATGCCCGCTGTCGTTCCAGCCCACCAGGCTGAAGCCCTGCGGCGTCCACAGCAGGCGGTTGATGGCGGCATTGCCCAGCTGCCAGGTGCGCGGCGCCTGCAGTTCCTGCGAGGTGGCGGCGCGGTAGAGCAGGTCCATCACGCCGCCGTGCGCGACCAGCAGCACCAGCTGGCCCGGGTGGCGCGCCGCCAGCTCGGCCGCGGCGCCGACCACGCGGTCGCGGAACTGGCGCAGGCTTTCGCCGCCGCCCGGCGGCACGAAGTCGGGATCGCGCTGGCGCCAGCGGCGGGCGTCCTCGGGCCGGTCGGCCTCGATCTCGGTGAACAGCCGGCCCTGGAAATCGCCGAAGGCCCGCTCGCGCAAGCGCTCGTCGGCCTGCACGATGGGCGGCTGGGCCTGGGCCTGCGCGATGGCCTGGGCCGTCTGCCAGGCACGCTGCAGGTCGCTGGCGTAGATCGCGCCGATGCTTTCCTCGGCCAGGGCCGCGCCGGTGCGCTCGGCCTGCCAGAGGCCGCGGTCATTGAGTGGAATGTCCAGGTGGCCCTGGAGGCGGCCGTCGGCATTCCACGCGGTTTCGCCGTGGCGCACGGCAAGAAGTCGGGTCACCTGCATGCGGCCATTCTAGGGATACGCTTCGCAACACTTCCGTGACGCGGGCGCCGCCGCTCGCGGGCGGCGTGCAGGCGCCCGCCCCTCAAGGCTGGGCGGGGGCGGGCGGCGCCTCCACGGCAGGCGCCTCGCCGCCGAGCGGAATGTCCACGCGGCGCTCGCCCGCCGGCGGGTTCGGAAAGCCCTGCAGCGCGGCCCGGAACATCAAGGGCAGCACGTCGCGGCTGCGGTGGTAGGGGCCGTCGTGGCGCGCGCGGGTTTCGTACACCACCTCGTTGCCGGGCAGCTGGCGCATCACCACGCCCACCTCGCGCAGGTACCAGGGCTGCGGCGGCGGGCCGAAATAGCCGGGCCCGTACCAGCCGGCGCCGTACCACCCCGGTCCCCAGCCGGGGCCCCAGCCCCAGGCGCCGTAGCCGCGCCAGCGCGGGCCCCAGGGGCCGTGGTCCCACGGGTCGTCCCAGGGCGAGGGCACGCGCGTGACGCGGGCCGAGACCTGCACGGTGTAGCGCGGCGCGGCCGTGTCGGGGCGCAGGCCCACGGCGGCCAGGGCCGGGGCGGCCATGGCTTCGAGGTCGTCCTGGGCGGCGCGGGCCGGCTCGGAATCGGTCTGCGAGGGCAGCCGCTCGAAGCGGTAGCCCGCGCCGGGCACGAAACCCTGCAGGCTCGAATGGCTGCGCACCTCGCTGTCGACCACCCAGGAGGTGGCGCAGCCTGAAAGGGCAATGCAGATGGCAGGAAGGGCAAGAACTTTGAGCGTACGCATAAGCAGCATCCTTGGGTGCCCGCCACGCAAAGGGCGGGCGCCGGGGCGTCGTCAGCGCTGGCTCGGGTGCGCGCGCGGGGCGCGGCACCCTGGCGGGCCTGGGCGGCGTCTGGCGTTCCGGACCGGCCGCCGAGCCGGCCGGCCTCCCGACTTCTAGCCGATCTTCAGCACCTGCAGCGTCGGCAGACCGGCCGCGGGCGAGGAAGCCGGCAACTCCGGCGGATCGAAGGCCTTGTCGCCGTTCTCGTCGGCCACGCCCGTGGGCTTGAGACCCTTGAAGTCGTGCAGGGTTCCGTCGAGCAGGTGCGAGGGGGCCACGTTCTGCAGCGCATGGAACATGTTCTCGATGCGGCCCGGATGCTTGCGCTCCCACTCGCGCAGCATGTCGGCCACCACCTGCCGCTGCAGGTTCTCCTGGCTGCCGCACAGGTTGCACGGAATGATCGGAAAGCCCCGGTGCTGCGCCCAGCGGACGAGGTCCTTCTCGGGCACGTAGGCCAGCGGTCGGATCACCACGTGCTTGCCGTCGTCGCTCACCAGCTTGGGCGGCATGGCCTTGAGCTTGGCGGCGAAGAACATGTTGAGGAAGAAGGTGGCCAGGATGTCGTCGCGGTGGTGGCCCAGCGCGATCTTGGTGGCGCCCAGCTCGTCGGCCACGCGGTACAGAATGCCCCGGCGCAGGCGCGAGCACAGGCCGCAGGTGGTCTTGCCCTCGGGCACCACGCGCTTGACGATGCTGTAGGTGTCCTGTTCCTCGATGTGGAAGGGCACGCCCACCTGCTGGAGGTAGGCGGGCAGCACGTCCTCGGGAAAGCCGGGCTGCTTCTGGTCGAGGTTGACCGCGATCAGGTCGAAATGCACCGGCGCGCGGGCCTTGAGCTTGAGCAGGATGTCCAGCATCCCGTAGCTGTCCTTGCCGCCCGACAGGCACACCATGACCTTGTCGCCGGCCTCGATCATTTGGTAGTCGCTGATCGCGCGGCCCACCTCGCGGCACAGGCGCTTTTCCAGCTTGTGCGCCTCGCGCTCGATCTTGAAGCTGTTGGCGGCCGGTGCCGCGTCGGCTGGTTCGGTGCCTGCGGCGGTTTCGTCGTTCCAGACGGCACTCATCTCGGTTCTCCATCGCGATTGAGGCTGACGAGCGCAGCGAAGTCCTCAGGGCACCCGAGGAAGAGGCTGGGGGGGTGTTTCACGTCTTGCTCCGAAAGACTTCGACGCCCACCGCCGCGCAGTCGGGGTAGACGTCGGGCTTGGCCGTGGACACGCGCACGGCGTGCACCTTGGGGTGCGCCAGCAGCTGCGTCAGCAGCTCGTCGCACAGCGTTTCCTGCAGGTGGATGTGGCCCTTGGACAGGCGCTGCGCCACCGTGCGGCGGATGAAGTCGTAGTCCACCACCTCGTCGAGTTGGTCGGCCTGCGGCGTCGACACGGCCAGCGGCACCCACAGGTCGACGTTGATGATCACGCGCTGCTCGGCGCGCTTCTCGAAATCGTGCACGCCGATGTTGATCCACACCTCGTAGTCGCGCAGGAAGAGGCGGCGGCACTGCGCCAGGAGCGGGTCGGGGACGGTCATGAGGGGAGGTGTCTTTTCAGCAGCTCGTCGGTGACGAACATGATGTCGCGCGGCAGCGGCACGAGGTGCTGCCCATTGTCGACGCAGACCGTGGTGCCCGTCAGGCTGGGGGTTTGGGCCAGGAACAGGCAGGTGGCGGCCACGTCGACCGGGTCGATCGGGCGGCGCAGCAGGTTGGCATGCGCGGCGATGGCGAAGTTGCCCTCGGCCTGCGGCCCGCTCGGGTACAGGATGCCCGGCGCCACGCCGGCGACGCGCAGCCGCGGCGCCAGCGACTGCGCCTGCAGCGCCACCGCGCGTTCCAATGCCAGCTTGGACACCGTGTAGGAGAAATAGTCCGGGTTCAGGTTGTAGACCTTCTGGTCCAGCACATGGATGGCGCAGCACTCGTGCGTGCCGGGCTGGGCCGCCAGCTGGCGCGCCAGGTCCAGCGGCGCGATCAGGTTCACGCCGATCTGGCGCAGTGCCGCTTCCTCGTCGAAATCGGCGCCGGTGTCGGGCTCGAAGGCCGAGGCGTTGTTGACCACGCAGGTCAGCGGCGCGGCGGCCGTCAGCTGCGCCATCAGCGCACGGCGGCCGGCGGCGGTGGTGATGTCGGCTTCCACGGCTTCGATCGAGGCCCCTTCGCCGCGCAGGCGGTGCGCCAGCGCCCGGGCCTCGTCGCCCGAGGCGCGGTACTGGCACCACACGTGCCAGCCCGCGCGCGCGAAGGCTTCGCAGAGGGCGGCGCCGAGCCGGCGCGCGCCACCCGTCACGAGCACCGCACGCGCAGGCGAAGAGAGCTGAGCGTTCATGGAAGAAGAAAAAGAAGGAAAAAGGGCGGCAGGCCGGGCGCGACCCGCAGGCACTTCGATAATCGCCCGATGACTCTGGAGCCCGGCGCGCAAGGCGCAACCCCCGATGCCACGCCTTCGGACGCGATGGCACGGATTATCGACGCCGCCCTGGCCCGCCACGACGGCTGGCTGCCCTTCGACCAGTTCATGGCGCTGGCGCTGTATGCGCCGGGCGCCGGCTACTACGCACACGGCAGTCGCAAGTTCGGCCACCTGCCGGGCTCGGGCAGCGACTTCGTGACCGCGCCCGAGCTGTCGCCGCTCTTCGGCCAGACCCTGGCCGTGCAGGTGCAGGAGGCGCTGGCCCACAGCGGCACCGACGAGGTGTGGGAGTTCGGTGCCGGCAGCGGCGCGCTGGCCGAACAGTTGCTGGGCGCACTGGAGGATGGACAAGGTGGGGGCGTGGCGCGCTACACCATCGTCGACCTGTCGGGCGCGCTGCGCGAGCGCCAGCGCGAGCGCCTGGCGCCCTTCGGCGACAAGGTGCGCTGGGTCAGCGAATTGCCGCAGCGCATCGAAGGCGTGGTGGTGGGCAACGAGGTGCTGGACGCCATGCCCGTGAAGCTGCTGCACCGCGTGAAAGGCGTGTGGCACGAGCGCGGCGTAGTCCGCGCGGGGCACGATGCACGCGGCGGGGGCCGCGCGGCCGACGGCGCACTGGGCTGGGAAGACCGCCCCACCGACCTGCGCCCGCCCGTGGACATCGGCGGCCCGCACGACTACCTGACCGAGATCCACCCGCAGGCGCGCGCCTGGGTCGCCACCTTGGCCGAGCGGCTGGCGCGCGGCGCGGCCTTCCTGATCGACTACGGCTTTCCGGAGTCCGAGTACTACCACCCGCAGCGCCACATGGGCACCGTGATGTGCCACCAGGCGCACCGGTCCGATTCCAACCCGCTCGTGGCCGTGGGCGACAAGGACATCACGGCGCACGTCGACTTCACCGGCATCGCGCTCGCGGCGCAGGATGCGGGCCTGACGGTGCTGGGCTACACCAGCCAGGCGCGCTTTCTGCTCAACTGCGGGCTGGGCCCGCGCATGGACGCGGCCCCGCTGGCCGAGCGCGCCCTGGCCGCCCGGCTGGTGCACGAGCACGAGATGGGCGAGTTCTTCAAGGTGCTCGGCCTCGCGGCCGGCGAGCCGTGGGAGCCCGTGGGCTTTGCGCACGGCGACCGCAGCCACACGCTCTGATTTCCTTTTTCCTGCCGCATGACCGATCTTCTGCACACCGCCCACGCCCTGGCCGATGCCGCCGCCGCGCAATCGATGGCCTGGTTCCGCCAGCCCCTGGAGGTCATCACCAAGGCCGATGAAAGCCCCGTGACGCTGGCCGACCGCGCCGCCGAGACCGCCATGCGCGCCGTGCTGGGCGCGCAGGCGCCGGCCGACGGCATCTACGGCGAGGAGCATGGCCAGGAACGGCTGGACGCCGCGCGCGTCTGGGTGCTGGACCCGATCGACGGCACGCGCAGCTTCATCACCGGCTCGCCGCTGTGGGGCACGCTGATCGCGGCGCTGGAGGCGGGCCGCGTGACGCTGGGCATGATCGACATGCCCGTGCTCGGCGAACGCTGGGTGGGCGCCAACGGCGTGGCCACGCGCAACGGCCGCCCCGTGCGCACGCGCGCCACCACCGACATCGCGCAGGCGCGCATCGTCACCACCTCGCCCGACATCTTCAACGCCGCCGACTGGCAGGCCTTCGACCGCTTGAGCCGCCGGTGCGCGATGCGCCGCTTCGGCGGCGACTGCTACGGCTACGCCCAACTGGCCGGCGGCACCCTCGACCTGGTGGTCGAGACGGGTCTTCAGCCCTACGACTACCTGGGCCCGGCCGGCGTCATCGAAGCCGCAGGCGGCGTGGTCACCGACTGGGAAGGCCGGCCGCTGGGCCTGGTGCCCGACTGCCGCGTGATCGCCGCCGCCACGCCCGAGCTGCACCGCGCCGCGCTGGCCGTGCTGCAGTCGGCCTGAGATGAGGCGCCTGCCCGCCTCGCGTGGCCCGCTGTTCCCCGAGGGGGCCACAGCGCCTGCTCGCAGCCGGGCGACGCTGACATGATCCGCTGGCTGCTGGTCGTCGCGCTGGCCCTGCTGCTGATGCAGGGCCTCACGGGCTGGCTGCGCAAGATCGGCTTCGGCAAGCTGCCGGGCGATTTCGAGTTCCGCGCTTTCGGCCGGCTGTGGCAGTTGCCGCTGGCCAGCACCGTGGTGCTGAGCCTGATCGCGGCGGGCATCGCCCGGCTGCTTTGACACGTTTTTCCGATCTACGAACCCCGCAACAAGGAGACCCCGCACGATGAAAGCCTGTGTCGACATCGGTGGCACCAAAGTGGCCGTGAGCCTGGCCGAAACCGGCAGCCGCACGCTGCTGCACCGCCACAGCGAGCCCACGGCCAAGCAGGGCGCGAACGACGCGGTCGCGCAGCAGGTGCTGCGCCTCATCGATGCGGCCTGCGCGGCCCAGGGCGTGAAGCGCGAATCGCTCACCGGCGTGGGCGTGGCCGCGCCCGGCCCCTTCGTGCTGAACGCGGGCGCCGTGGAGCTGACCACCCCCAACATCTGCGGCGGCATGGCCGGCGCCGAGCGCGGCCTGCCCAACGACTGGGTCACGGCCACCTTGGAGGCCCCGCTGCGCGCGCATTTCAAGCAGGTGCGCGTGGCCAACGACGCCGTCGCCGCGCTGGAAGCCGAGCGCCGCTGGGGCGCGCTGCAGGGCCTTCAGCACTGCGCCTACGTGACCTGGAGCACCGGCGTGGGTGTGGGCCTGTGCGTGGACGGCCATGCGCTGGCCGGCAAGAACGGCAACGCGGGCCATGCGGGCCACAGCTTCGTGGCCGACGACGACAACCACGACGCGCTGTGCGGCTGCGGCAACCGCGGCGACGTGGAGGGTCTGATCGCCGGCAATTCCATCGAGCGCCGCTTCGGCCGCACGGCCGAGCAGCTCTTCACCGCCGCGCAGCAGGGCGACAAGGCCGCGCTGGACATCGCCGAAGGCCTGGTGCGCGTGATGGGTCGGCTGCTCTACAACCTCATCGCCACGCTGGACCTGCAGCGCGTGAGCCTGGGCGGCAGCGTGTTCTGGCACAACCGCGACTGGCTGCTGCCGCGCCTTTCGGCGCAGATTAACGGCAAGCTGCCGGCGATCACGGGCGGCGTGCAGCTGGTGGCGGCGGGGCTGGGCAGCCAGGTGGGGGACTATGGCCCGCTGGCGCTGATGGACTGAGAAGGAAGGCGAAGGCTGCGAGCGGGATCCGCCCTGCACCGCGCAGGGTCGGCATGCCCCCGGTGGCGTGGAAGCGCCGGATGGCGCAAAATGCGCCAGAAAGGAACTCGCCATGCCCGCCTCCTCTTCCGCCTTCGCTTCCGTCAAGCTGCCCGTGGCACTCGTGGACCGTGCGCGGCAGTCGGCCCAGCCGCTGCGCCGTTCGGTGGCCAGCCAGATCGAATACTGGGCCACGCTGGGCCAGATCGTCGAGAGCACGGGCCTGAGCGTGCAGGAGGCGCGTGCCGCCATCGAGGCGCACGAGGCCGCCGCCCGCGCCGAACCGGCCGAGGCCCTGCAGGCCGACGCCATCGCCGCGCACTTCCTGGCCGCCGAGGCCGACCGCAGCCTGGCCCAGCGCGTGCGCGAGGTCGTGGCCCAGAACCGGCGCCGCGCCGCAACGACCCAGGCTCGGGCTTGAGCGCGGCCGAGCGCCCGCCGCGCCGCGCCGCGGCCGCCCGGACCGGCGCGCGCGCCCTGCGGGCGGTGCCGCCGCCGGCCCCGCGCCCCGTCTTCTATCTGCTGGCCGGCCCCAACGGCGCGGGCAAGAGCACGCTCTACAAGGCGCTGGCGGCCAACGGCACCCTCACGCCGCCGGACATCGAGTTCGTCAATGCCGACCTGCACGAGGCGGCACACCTGCGGCACATCGCCGATCCGCAGGCGCGCTCCGAAGCGGCGCGTGCCTGGGCCGAGCAGCGCCGCGCCGCCTTGCTCGCGCAGCGGCAGTCCTTCGTGAGCGAGACGGTGTTCTCGCATCCGTCCAAGCTCGCGCTCATCGACGAGGCGCAGGCCGCCGGCTTCCTGGTGGTGCTGATCGTGGTCGCGCTCGACGACCCGCAGCGTCTGCTGGCCCGCGTGCGCCAGCGCGTGCAGGAGGGCGGCCATGACGTGCCCGAGGCGCGCGTGCTGGCGCGCTACCCGCGCACGCTGGCGTTGCTGGCGCAGGCCGTACAGCGCGTGCCCCTCGCGCTGCTCTACGACTCCGAGACGGTCGAGCCCGGCACGCACCGGCTCGTGGCCCTGTGCCGCGACGGCCTGGCGCAGCCGCAGGTCGCTGCGCTGCCGGCCTGGGCCGTGACGCTGCTGGGCAGCCTGCCGCCGGCCTGAGCCGCGTGCCGGCCGCCGCCTGCGCGCAGCCGCGTGCGCCGGGCCGCCGGGACGGAGCCGTTCCCACCTTCTCAGCCGGGGCTCGGCAGCCGCCGGCCCGGGCGCGCCGCGGTTCCGGCGCGCGGCGCCGCCGGCGCAGGGGCCGCCGCCACTTCGGCGGCGATCTCGCCCAGCCGGCGCAGCCCGGCTTCCAGCGCGGGCGACCAGGGCCAGCCGCAGTTGAGCCGCAGGAAGTGGTCGCAGCGCGAGGAATTCGAGAACAGCGTGCCCGGCGCGAACAGGATGTGCTCGCGCAGCGCGGCGTCGAACACGCGGTCGGAAGACAGCCGCTCGGGCAGTTCCACCCACAGCTGCAGCCCGCCCGGCGGCAGGTTGATGCGCGTGCCGGCCGGAAAGTGGCGCGCCACGCTGTCGGCCGTGCGTTCGCGCTGCAGGCGCAGCCGGTCGCGCAGCTGGCGCAGGTGGCGGTCGTAGGCGCCCGTGCCCATGTACTGGCCGGCGGCCCACTGCGACAGTTCTTCGTTGCTGCGCGTCTGCGCGTACTTGAGCATCTGCACGCGCGCATGCCAGCGCCCCGCATGCACCCAGCCCAGGCGCAGGCCCGGCGCCAGCACCTTGTGCAGCGAGGCGCAATGGATCACGTTGCCGCTGCGGTCGAAGGCCTTGAGCGCGGGGGGCGACGCGGGCCCGTCCAGCAGCTCGGTGTAGGTGTCGTCCTCGATCAGCGCGATGCCCTGCTGCTCGCACAGCGCGACCAGCCGCGCCTTGTGGCTGTCGGGCATGACGCTGCCCAGCGGGTTCTGCAGGTGCGGCACCACCACCACCGCCTGGATGTTCGGGTAGGCGCCGATCGCCAGTTCCAGCGCCTCGATCGACAGGCCGGTCTGCGGGCTGGTCGGGATCTCCAGCGCGCGCATGCCCAGGCTTTCCAGCACCTGCAGCAGGCCGTAGAAGGTGGGTGATTCCACCGCCACCGTGTCGCCCGGCTTGGCCACGGCGCGCAGCGCGAGGTTCAGCGCCTCGATGCAGCCGTTGGTCGGCAGTACGTCGTCGGGCGAAAGCGCCATGCCCGCGCGCAGCGCCCGATGCGCGATGGCTTCCTTGAAGGGCGTGCGGCTGCGCGAGGGCGCGGCCGTGGTCAGCATCTGCGGGCGCTGGCGCAGCAGCCGCGTCATCTGCGCGCGCAGGGCCTCGAAGGGGTAGAGCGAGGGTGCGCCGCGCGCCACCGACAGATCCAGCTGCACCTCGCCATAGCGGCGGCGCGTGACGAAGTCGGACACGCGCTCGTGGATGCCCACGTACTGCGCCGGATCGGGCGCGCGGTCGGTCGCCGGCTCGTCCATGGGCGGCGTGCGCAGCCGCTGCGGCCGGCGCACGAAGTAGCCCGAGCGCTCGCGCGCCTCGGCCCAGCCTTCGCTTTCCAGCGTGCGGCACAGCTGCAGCGCGGTGGACAGGCTGATGCCGTGCTGCCTCATCAGCGCGCGCAGCGAGGGCAGCCTGTCGCCGGGCTGCAGCGTACCGGCCTGGATGGCCTGCAGGTAGTGCTGGGCGAGCTGGCGGTAGCGCGGCGGAGAGTCCATGGGCGCAATGGTCGGATGCGGCGGTGCCGGGCGACAGATGCAGTTGGCCCGCAAATCGACCATAACAGAGCGCCGCGCGTGGCGTCTGTTGCGGTGCAGATGGGCGGGCGTGTGCCTGTTGCGGCCGGGGGGCGCTTCCTAGCATGGAGTCCCTGTCACCGCACCCCCTTCCGTCTTCCACCCAGCGCCCCAGGAGCCCTGCCATGACCGCCGTCCCCGCCCCTTGCGAAAACACCTTTCTCTCGCCCGGCCAATGCCTGTTCCAGGCCGTGGACGCGGGCACCGTGCTGATGGCGGCTGCAGGCCGCCTGCACATCGAGGAAGCGCCGCAGTGGCTCGCGCAGCGCTGCGTGCGGGCCAGCCGCACACTGGAAGCCGGTGAGCACCATGTCGTCGCCCAGGCGGGCTGGATCGCCATCACGGCGCTGGGCCCGGGCGCGCAGGGCGCCTGCCTGCGCCAGTGGCTGCCGGCGCGGGCCGCCGCCCGGCGGCCCGTGTGGCGCTTCATGCGGCGGCTGGTCGGGATCTGAGCGCGCCGCCCGCGCCGCCGCGCGTGGCGCGCGCCGCCGGCCGGCCCGATCCCTGCGGGCTCAGAGGAACATGCCGCCCGACACCTCCACGCGCTGCCCCGTCATCCAGCCGTTGCCCGGCTGCAGCAGCGCGGCGATGGCGCCGCCGATGTCGTCGGGCAGGCCCACGCGGCCCAGCGCGGTCTGGGCGGCGATGGCGGCGTTCAGGTCCTTGTTGTCGCGCACCGCGCCGCCGCCGAAGTCGGTCTCGATGGCGCCGGGCGCGATCACGTTCACCGCGATGCCGCGTGCGCCCAGTTCCTTGGCCAGGTAGCGGGTCAGCACCTCGATGCCGCCTTTCATGGTGGCGTAGGCGCCGTAGCCCGGCAGCGCGAAGCGCGCCAGCCCGCTGGACACGTTGAGGATGCGCCCGCCGTCGGCGATCAGCGGCAGCAGCGCCTGCGTCAGGAAGAAGGGGCCCTTGAGGTGCACGGCGACCAGCTCGTCGAACTGGGCCTCGGTGGTTTCGGCGATGGGCGCGTGCACGCCATGGCCGGCGTTGTTGATCAGGTAGTCGAAGTGCGTGCGCTGCCACCGGTCGGCCAGCGTGCGCCCGAGCTGCGCCGCGAAATCGCCGAAGCTGCGCGACTGTGCCATGTCCAGCGGCAGGGCCGCGGCGCGGCGGCCCAGGGCCTCGATCTGCTGCACCACCGCCTGCGCCTCGGCGGCCTGGCTGCGGTAGGTCAGCACGACGTCGACGCCGCTGCGGGCGAGATGCAGCGCGGCGTTGCGGCCCAGGCCGCGGCTGCCGCCGGTGATGAGGGCGATGGGCGTTTGTGGGGTGGAAGCGGTGTTCGTCATGTCGGTCCTTGAAGAGGTTGTTGAAGCCATGGGTTTGCGATGGACTGAACTTTAGGGATGGACAATGAGCCGATAAAGAAGTGAAAAATCCCTTCACTGTTCTCCATGAATTGACAATCAAGGCGGCCCATGGACCTCGACGCACTGCGCACCTACCTGCTGGTGGCCGAATCGGCCAGCTTCACGCGCGCCGCCGAACGGCTGGGCCTCACGCGGGCGCGCGTGTCCACCGTCGTGCAGCAGCTGGAGGCCGAATTGGGCACGCGCCTGCTGCAGCGCACCACGCGCAGCGTGCGCGTGACGCCCGACGGGCAGCTCTTCGCCGAGCGCGCGCAGGCGCTGGTGGGCGACGCGGACGAGCTGCAGGCCCTGTTCCAGCGCCAGCCTGCGGCGCTGCGCGGCCGCCTGCGGGTGGACATGCCGGGCCAGATGTCCAGCCAGGTGCTGATCCCGCGCCTGCCCGAATTCCTGGCCGCCCATCCGCAGGTCGAGATCGAGCTGAGCAGCACCGACCGCCGCGTGGACCTGGTGCATGAAGGCTTCGATTGCGTGATCCGCGCCGGCGCGCTGCGCGAATCGGGCCTGGTCGCGCGGCCGCTCGGGTTGCTGCCGCAGATCAATGTCGCCAGCCCGGCCTACCTGGCCGCCTTCGGCCTGCCGCGCACGCTGGACGACCTGGCGCATCACCGCATCGTGCGCTATTCGTCCACGCTGGGCGGCGCGGCGGCCGGCTGGGAATATGTCGAAGGCGGCGAGCCGCGCATGCGGCCCATGGCCGCCGTGCTCACGGTGAACAACACCTTCGCCTACGAATCGGCCTGCCTCGCGGGCCTGGGCCTGATCCAGGCGCCCGCGCTGGGCCTGCGCGAGCTGATCGATGCAGGCCGGCTGGTGGAGGTGCTGCCCGCGCACCGGCCCGAGCCGCTGCCCGTGACGCTGCTCTATGCGCACCGCCGCCAGGTCGCGCGGCGCGTGCAGGCCTTCATGGACTGGGTGGCCGGCGTGATGGCCGAAGTGCTGGCGCCGGCGGCGCCGCCGCCACGCGCCTGAGCGGCCACCGTCCGGCCGCTAGGGCTTGTCCGGCGCGCTGCGCAGCGCGTCCAGGAACGTGCGGCGCCACCAGTGCACGTCCTGCTCGCGCACGCGCTGCAGCAGCTTCTGGTGGCGCGCGCGGCGCTCCTCCAGCGGCATCTGCAGCGCCTGCTGCACGGTCTCGGCGGTGCCGTGCGTGTCGTAGGGGTTCACCAGCAGCGCTTCCTTCAGCTGCTCGGCCGCACCCGCGAAGCGCGAGAGCACGAGCACGCCGGGGTCTTGCGGGTCCTGCGCCGCGACGAACTCCTTGGCCACCAGGTTCATGCCGTCGCGCAGCGGCGTGACCAGGCCCACGGCTGCGGCGCGGCACAGGCCCGGCACGCGCTTGCGCGCCACCACGCGGTGGATGTAGCGCACCGGCATCCAGTCCAGCTCGCCGTAGTCGCCGTTGATCGCGCCGCACAGCGATTCGAGCTCGCGCCGGATGTCGGCGTAGGCGTCCACGTCCTCGCGCGTGGGCGAGGCGATCTGGATCAGCGTCGCGCTGCGCCGGTTCTCGGGGTAGTTCGCCAGCAGCTCGCGGAAGGCGCGCACGCGCTGCGGGATGCCCTTGGAATAGTCGAGCCGGTCGATGCCCAGCAGCAGGCGGCGCTGCGAATACTCGTTGCGCATTGTCTGGTACATGTCGCGCGATTCCTTGCCCGCGGCCAGCGCGTTGAATTCCTCCACGTCGATGCCGATGGGGAAAGCGCTGGCGCGCAGGGTCTGGCCCCAGGCACGGAAGCGGTCGTCGCCCAGCGCCTCGCCCTTGGCCTCGTTGAGCACGTAGCGCTCGAAATGCTGCACGTCCTGGTGCGCCTGCAGGCCCACCACGTCGTAGGCGAAGAGCGAGCGCACCAGCCACTCGTGCTGCGGGATTGCGGCCATCGTGATCTGCGGCGGCAGCGGGATGTGCAGGAAAAAACCGATGCGCTGCCGGCAGCCCATCGCACGCAGCTCGGCCGCCAGCGGGATCAGGTGGTAGTCGTGCACCCAGAGGATGTCGTCGTCCCGGAGCAGCGGCAGCAGCTTGCGCGCGAACAGCTGGTTCACGCGCCGGTAGCCGCCGATGTAGTTGGATTCGAACTTCGCCAGGTCCAGCCGGCCGTGGAACACCGGCCACAGCACGTTGTTGCTGTAGCCCAGGTAGTAGCTGTCATGGTCTTCGCGGCACAGGTCCAGCGTGGCCAGCGTCACCTTGCCGGCCTGCTGCTTGTGCAGCTCGCCTTCGCCCGTGGGGCCGTCTTCCACGATGGTGCCGCTCCAGCCGAACCACAGACCCCCGGTCTGCTGCAGGGTTTCGCCCAGCGCCACGGCCAGACCGCCGGCAGCGGCTTTGCGGGGGTCGGCGACGCGGTTGGAGATGACGACGAGTCTGGACAATGAACTTCCTTGTTGAGTGAATCGTGAAGCGCGGGGCCGCTCAGATTGCGCAGTCCCACGGCGCGGACAGGCGCATGGCGGCGTTGATGATCCCGACCATCGAGTAGGTCTGCGGGAAGTTGCCCCACATCTCGCCCGTCACGGGGTGCGTGTCTTCCGACAGCAGCCCCAGCGGATTGCGCGCGGCCAGCATGGTCTCGAAGATCTGGCGCGCTTCTTCCTTGCGGCCGATCTTGGCCAGCGCGTCGATGCGCCAGAAGGTGCAGATGTTGAAGGCCGTCTCGGGCTTGCCGAAGTCGTCGGCCGCCTCGTAGCGGCGCATGTACGGGCCGTCGCACAGCGTCTTCTCCATCGCGTCCACGGTGGCGATGAAGCGCGGGTCGCGCGCGTCGATCAGGCCCACTTCCACCATCAGCAGGATGCTCGCGTCCAGCTCGTGGCCGCCGAAGCTCTCGGCGAAGGCCTGGCGCTTCTCGCTCCAGGACTTGCTGAGGATTTCCTCCTTCATGCGCGCCGCATGGCCGTGCCAGTAGGCGGCGCGCTCGGGCAGTTCCAGGGCGCGCGCGATCTTGGCCAGCCGGTCGCAGGCGGCCCAGCTCATGAGCGCTGAACTGGTGTGCACACGGGCGCGCGTGCGCAGCTCCCACATGCCGGCGTCGGGCGTGCCGTAGACGCGGATCGCCTGCTCGCCCACCGCCTCGAGGTGCGGGAACTCGGCCCGGCCGGCGCGATGCAGCAGCCGGTGGTCGTGGAAGGACTGGGCCGCGCCCAGCACGATGTTGCCGTACACGTCGTGCTGGAAATGTTCCTGCGCCTGATTGCCCACGCGCACCGGGCCCATGCCGCGGTAGCCCGGCAGGTGCGGCGCGACGGACTCGGGCAGCTCGCGCTCCAGGCCGATGCCGTACAGCGGCTGGATGTGCTCGCCGTGCGATCCGATCACCACGTTGCCGAGCCAGCGCAGGTAGTCCTCCATGGTGCCCACTTCGCTGAGCGAATTGAGGGCGCGCACCACGAAGAAGGCATCGCGCAGCCAGCAGAAGCGGTAGTCCCAGTTGCGCTGGCTGCCCGGTGCCTCGGGAATGCTGGTGGTCATCGCGGCCACGATGGCGCCCGTGTCCTCGTACAGCGACATCTTCAGCGTGATGGCGGCGCGGATCACCGCGTCCTGGTACTCGAAGGGAATGGCCAGGCGCTTGCTCCAGGTGCGCCAGTAGGCGATGGTCTCCTGCTCGAAATGGCGCGCCGTGTCGGCGATGCCGTCCAGCAGCGTCTCGTCGGCGCCCAGCAGGAAGTTGTGCTCGCGCGAGAGCACGAAGGGCTGCTGCGACAGCAGGTGGGAGATGGGCGCGTCGCTGTTCAGGCGCAGCGTCTGGTCCGGCCCGATGTAGCGGATGTGGTTGCTGCCGCGCGTGATCTCCACCGGCCCGGTCGCGCCCCACTGGAAGCGCGGCGCCAGCCGCACGCGGATGCGCGGCGTGCCCGCGACGGGGCGCACGCGCCGCACCAGCGTGAGCGGACGGAAGTAGCGCGAGCGGCTGTAGAAGCGCGGCGCGAAGTCGGTGATCTCCAGCCCCTCGCCGCGGCGGTCGAAGAGCTGCGTGCGCAGCACGGCCGTGTTCGGCTCGTACCACTGCTTCGCATGGTCGAAGTCCTCGATCTCGATGGCCCATTCGCCGGCATCCGCGCCCGGGTGCAGCAGGGCGTTGAACACCGGGTCGCCGTCGAAGCGCGGCAGGCAGCACCACACGATGCGCCCGCGGCCGTCGACCAGCGCGCTGAAGGCGCAGTTGCCGATCACGCCCACATCGAGCGAGGGCTCGGCCGGCGGGCCGAAGCCCGCGTCGGCCGGCCGGCCCCGCGGCGCCGGCGGCAGGGCGGCTGGCGCGGCCGGCACGGCGGCCGTGTCGGGCGCGTCGGCGGCCCCGGCCAGGGACTGGCCGGCCCGGTCTTCGGGGTCGCGAGGGGTCTGGACGTGCGGATCGCTGTGGGGTGCGGGACGGTCGTCGGGGCTCATGCGGCGGTCGGGACTTGCACGGTCAGGAAGCGGCGGGTACCGCGCGCGCGGCGTCGGGCTGCGCAGGAACCAGCGCGTTGCGGATCGCCTGCAGCCAGGCCATCACGTCGCGCGGCGACGCCAGCCGCACCTGCGCGCGCGTGCTGCCCTCGCCCACCTTGTAGCCCAGGCCGCCGCGGGCCTGCACCACGGCGAAGCCGCTTTCGTCGGTGGTGTCGTCGCCCGCGAAATAGGGGCGGCGGCCCGCGAAGGGCGCCTCCTTCAGGAAGGCGTCGATGGCGATGCCCTTGTTGACGCCGGCGGGCTTGATCTCGACCACGCACTTGCCGTGCAGCAGCTCCAGCGCCGGGTCGGTGCCGACGGCCGCGCCCATGGCGTCCAGGCACAGGCTTTCGAGCTGCGGCGCCAGCCGGTAGTGCAGCGCGACGGCCGCATGCTTGCGTTCCACCAGCAGGCCCGTGTGGCGTGCCGCCAAGGCGTTGGCCTCGTCGAGCACGCGGCGCAGGTCGGCGGGCGGCTGCTCGTGCAGGCCGCCCTCGGCATCGCGGCGCTGCGCGCCATGCTCGCCCGCGGTGGGCAGGCGCAGCGGGGCGAGGAAGCGGTCGAGCACGTCGATGGGGCGGCCCGACACCACCGCCACGGCGCCTTCGAGCAGGTCGTGCAGCTCGATCAGCAGCGGCACCATGCCCTCGGGCACGCGCACCGCCTCGGGGGTTTCGGCGATGGCGACCAGCGTGCCATCGAAGTCCAGGAACAGGGCCGCGTCGCGCCCCGGCAGAGTGGGGGGGGTGTTCATCTGCATCGCCGGGCACCTTAGCACGCACGATGCCAGGTTCGCGTCAGCCGGGGGCTACTTCCGCGAACGGGCCCGGCCGAAACGGGGCCGCGGCGGCCGGCGATCGTCGCAAAGGGGCGGCCGATGGCGGCCTGGCGCCTGCGTTGCCGGCGCCCGCTCAGGCGGCATCCGCCTGCAGCGCCGCGCGCACGGCGGATGCCCGGGCGGCATGGATGGCCGCGCCGATCTGCGGGCCCTTGCGCCCCTTTTCCTGCGCCGCGCGGGCGATGGGGGCGGTGTCCACCGCACGCGCGGCCGCCAGCGCCCGCAGCAGGCGCGCGCGCTGCGGATAGGCGCTGTCTTGCAGCCCCAGCCGACCGCGCGCATCGCACTCGCAGGCCAGCAGCACGTCCTCGAAGCGCTGCGGCTTGCGGATGGCGTCGCAGCGCTCCAGCAGGCGCAGCACGCCTGCGGCATCCAGCGAATCGCTGCGATGGATGTTGCCGTGCTCACGCGCCACCACGTCGGCCAGTTCGCGGATGTCCACCGGCACGCGCCAGCGTTCGCACAGGCCGACCAGCAGCCGCGCACTGCGCTGCTCATGGCCGATGTGGCGCGGCAGCACGTCGGCGGGCGTCGTGCCCTTGCCCAGGTCGTGCGTCAGGCAGGCGAAGCGCACGCCCAGCGGGGCCTGCAGCTGCGCCGCCATGTCCAGCACCAGCATCAGGTGCACGCCAGTGTCCACTTCGGGGTGGTGCGCGGCCGGTTGTGGCACGCCCCAGAGCCGGTCCACCTCGGGCAGCAGCACGGCCAGCGCGCCGCATTCGCGCAGCAGCTCGAACATGCGCGAGGGCTTGGCTTCCATCAGGCCGCGCGCCAGTTCCTGCCACACGCGCTCAGGCACCAGCGCGTCGGCCTCGCCGGCCTCGACCATGCCGCGCATCAGCGCCATCGTTTGGGGCGCGACGCCGAAGTCGGCAAAGCGGGCGCCGAAGCGCGCCAGCCGCAGGATGCGCACCGGGTCTTCGCGAAAGGCCTCGGTCACATGGCGCAGCACCTTGTGCTGCAGATCGCGCCGGCCGTGGAAGGGGTCCACCAGCGCCTCGGCCGGCAGCGGCTGCACATCGGCCAGGGCTGCGGGCAGCGCGATGGCGTTGATGGTCAGGTCGCGCCGCGCCAGGTCTTCTTCCAGCGTCACTTCGGGTGAGGCATGGACCACGAAGCCGCGGTAGCCGGGCGCGCTCTTGCGTTCGGTGCGGGCCAGCGCGTACTCCTCGCGTGTCTCGGGGTGCAGAAAGACCGGGAAGTCACGCCCCACGGGCAGAAAGCCGGCATCCAGCATCTGTGGTGGCGTGGCGCCCACCACCACCCAGTCGCGGTCGCTGCCGGGCTGGCCAAGCAAGGCATCACGGATGGCGCCGCCGACGAGGTAGGTATTCATGCCGCGAGTTTAGGAATGCGTGCGTGGGTGGGGACGGTCCCATGAAAAAGGCGCCCCGGGGGGCGCCTGGTTCAAGCCTGATGATGGCTTTACTTCTTCGGCTCGCCGGCCTCGCCCATCTGGGGAAGCTGCGCGGCCTTGTTGGCCGCAGCGACTTCCTTGCGCTTCTGAGCCCGTTCTGCCTTGCGCTCTTCGCGGGTGCCGCTGACCGCACGCGGCTGGCTTGGCGTGGCCTCGCCGCCTGGCGCGACTTGTCCCTTCTTCTGGGCCTCTGCTGTTGCAGAGAGTCGTTCTTTCCGGGATTCTGCGCGTTCGGCGCGGGTGGTCGGTGCCGAAGGCATGGCCTTGGCTTCTTCGGCGTTCTGCGCCAACGCCGGCGCGGCAGCGCAGAGCATCGTGACGGCAATGGCAGCAGCTGCTGCTTGCAGGGACTTGGACTTCATGGAATCTCCTGAAATTTCGGGTTGCGCTGCCGCCTGATCGGAAGGCAGCCGCTTTATCTTAGCGTTGCCGGCGACCCTGCCGCAAAACGGTGATTCAGGAATCCAGTTCAATTGCGTGATGTGCGGTACGGTTCGTCCATGGGGATGAAGTCGTGCTCCTGCAGGGCTTCATCGATCCAGGCCTTGATGCCCGGCAGCGCGAGCAGCCGCGTGATGTAGGCGTCGACGACCGGCGGTACGGGCAGGGCGTAGGTGCGGATGCGGGTGGCCACGGGCGCGTAGTACGCGTCGGAGATGCCGAATGCACCAAAGAGCATCGGGCCGCCATGCGCAGCCAGCAGGCCGCTCCACATCTGCACGATGCGCTGCAGGTCGGCTGCCACGCCGGGTTCGTCGCGCATCAGGCGGGCGCCCACCTCGGGCAGGTGCGCCTCCAGGTTCATGCCGCAGTGGCTGCGCAGCGCGCCGAAGCCGGCATGCATCTCGGCGCAGACGCTGCGGGCACGGGCGCGCGCGGCCCGGTCCGCGGGCCACAACTGCTTGTCGGGAAAGCGCTCGGCCAGGTATTCGGCGATGGCCAGCGTGTCCCACACGGCCAGCTCGCCATCCACCAGCACCGGCACCTTCTGCACCGGACTCACGGCGGCGAGGGCGGTCTTGAACTGCGATTCGGCCTCGAAGGAGTCGAAGCGCACCATGACTTCCTCGAAGGGGATGCCGGCCTGCTTCATCAGCACCCAGGGGCGCATGGACCAGGAGGAGTAGTTCTTGTTGCCGATGTAGAGCTTCATGACGATGTTCCGCAGGTGCGACGCAGGGACGGGAGCGGCATGCTAGCGCCCTGCGGGCCCGCCGTTGATGCTGCTTTCGCGCGCCTTTGATGCCGGATGCGCGGATGCGACCTTGCCCGCGGTTCAGCGGGGCGGGGGCGGCGCGTCGTCGGGCCGGGTGATCAGGTGCGCCATCGCCTCGTCGCGCGGCGGGCCGCTGACGCGCTCGATCAGCGCCACCAGCCGCGGCACCAGCGCCAGCACCGCCAGCGCCAGCAGCGCGCTCAGGATGGCGGTCACCTCTCGGCCCAGCCCGCAGGCCATGCCGATGGCGGCCGTGAGCCAGAGTCCGGCCGCGGTGGTCAGGCCCTGCACATGGCCTTCGCCCTGGCCGTGCTTGAGGATGGTGCCGGCGCACAGGAAACCCACCCCGGCCACCAGGCCCTGGATCACGCGGCTCATGTCGGCGGGCACGATGCCGCTTTGCTGCGGCACCAGCACGAACAGCGCCGCGCCGATGGAGACCAGCATGTGCGTGCGCACGCCCGCCGCCTTGCCCTGGTGCTCGCGCTCGAAGCCGAGGATGAAGCCCAGCAGCGCCGCCAGCAGCAGCCGGATGCCGATGCGCACCAGCTGGGCCAGGTCGGGCACATCGGAGAACTCGGCGGCCACCACGTCGGTGACCGCGTCCCAGGCGGAATCGGCCATGCAGCGCGCAGCGGAGTCGAGGTCGCCGCAGTGTGGCGCCGGGCCGCGCCGGCCCGTGTAGGCCGGAAGCGGAAGTTGCGGCGCCGCCGGGGTGGCGGCCGCTCAGCGCGGCTTCAGGCGGCCGCGGAGGGCGCCGGCGCAGCGGGCTGGGCGGGCGCCGCGGGGGGTGCAGGGGCGGTGGCCGCCGCCGGCGGCGCCAGGCCCACCGTGTCCGGCAGCCGCGGGGCGCGGCCGTGCCAGCGGCGCACGGCGCGCTGGAAGAACAGGCTGTTGGGCACGCGCAGCGTGGTGCCGCCGGTGCTGGCGCCGCTTTCCTCCAGCGTGGTGAAGACCAGGTTGATGTCCAGCACCCGGCCCTTGAGGCCGGGCTTCTCGCCGTTTTCCAGCAGCTCCACGGTGTCGCCCGGCCAGAACATGCGCGTGGTGAAGATCAGGAGCGTGCAGAAGATGTTGGACAGCACGCTCCAGGCCGCGAAGAAGGCCACGGCGCCCACGGCCGCGAAGCCGGTGAAGGCGGTCCACAGCACGGTGCCCGACACGCCCAGGCGCTCCAGGCTCCACAGCAGCGCGCCACCGTAGATCAGGAAGCCCAGCGCGCGCCGCGTGATCATGGCCACGTCGCCCGGCAGGCCATAGCTTTGCGTCACGCGCAGGATCAGCCGGCGCAGAAGGCGGTACACGCCCCAGGCGACGAGCAGGATCAGCACCACCTGCGTGGCGGGAATGATGATCTCCAGCCACTCGATCATCCAGGGCGGCAGCTGGGCGCGCAGGTTCTGCAGGGTGCGGTTCATGGGGCGAAGAAAGCAGGTCGCCGTGTCGGGCCGGCACGGAGCGGGCGTGGTGGGCGTATCTGGCCGCGCCCGCCCGCTTCAGGGCGAAAGGGGGCCGGGAAAAAGCCGCTCACCGGCTGCTCAGGGCAGGTCCTTGTTCGGCTCCGGCTCGGCCGCGTTGCGCGGCCCCACGGTGCCCAGGCGGGCGCGCAGCGACTGCGGCTGGCCCGTGATGAGCGCCGCATAGTTGGTGGTGTTGGCCAGCACCTTCTTCACGTAGTCGCGCGTTTCGGCGAAGGGCACGTTCTCGGCCCAGATGGCGGCGTCCAACACCGGGCCGTTGCGCCAGGCGCGCGGGCGGCCCGGGCCGGCGTTGTAGGCGGCGGCGGCCAGGGGCATGGAGCCGTCGAAGTCGTCCAGCGCGAGCTTCAGGTAGGCGGTGCCGATGGTGATGTTGGTGTCGCGGTCGTTGATCTGGCTGGGCGTGAAGCCCGTGAGGCCGATCTTGTTGGCCGTCCAGCGCGCGGTGGCGGGCATGACCTGCATCAGGCCCGAGGCGCCCACGTGCGAGCGCGCGTCCATGATGAAGCGGCTTTCCTGCCGGATCAGGCCGTAGACATAGGCCGGGTCCAGGCCGATGGCGCGGCTCTTGGCGATCACCGCGTCGTGGAAGGGCATCGGGAAGCGCTGCTCGGCATGGATCACGCCCTTGGTGCGCTCGCTGGTGTTGATGCAGCGGTCCCAGACCTCGCGCTGGCAGGCCAGATCGGCCGCGGCCAGCAGCGCACGGTCGTCCATGCCGCCCGGGTCGTGCAGATTGGTGGCGTAGTTCCATTCGCGCACGCCTTCGCTGCGCAGGCCCATCGCGATGGCGTACAGCCCGCGCTGCAGCGAGGGGTTGGCGCGCGCGGCGGCGCGTTCCTCGGCCGTGAGCGGCGCGGGCGGCGTGGCGGCCTGCGCGAGCTGGCCCAGGTCTTCCAGCGCGAGCAGCTCGTAGAAGCCGCGCGTGCCGGCAATGCCCTGCAGCATCTCGCGCGCCTCTTCGCGGCGGCGCTCGCCGCCCTGCTGGTTCAGCGCGCGCGCCTTCCAGTAGATCCAGGCCGGGTCCTGCTTCGCCTCGTCGCTCATGGCGTCGTGGGCGGCGCTGACCTCCTTCCACTGGCCGGTGCGCAAGGCCGCGCGCACCTTCCAGGCCAGCATCTCGTCGCTCAGATCGGCGTTCTTCGTCACGTTCGCGAAGTAGCTGCCGGCCAGTGGCGAGAGCTTGCCGGCCGCCTGGCGGCCGATCGTGCCCCAGACCCAGTTGCGCTCCTCGGGCGTGAGCATCGGCCCCCACTTGCTGTCGAGCTGGCGTGCCGCGGCATCGGGGTCGGCCACGGCCATGCGGATCAGCGCGAAGACCACGATTTCCTTGCGCGCCCGGCTGGCCGCCGAGGCGCTGCCCAGCAGGAACTTGGTCGGGCTGGCGTTGGCCTGGTCGAAGGCGGCCAGCGCGTCGGGCGCCACCAGGTTCACCGCGGCGCGCGCGGCGCCGGGGCGGTTGGCTTCCATGGCCAGGCGGGCCTTGATCCAGGCGTCCTGCTCGCGCAGGGCGCGGCTGGCGATCAGGCGGTCGGCGGCCGTGAGGCAGCCGTCGTCCAGATCGCGCTGGGCGTGCCAGTTGCGGCGCACCACGGCGGCGCGCTCGGGCGCCACCTGGCCGGTGCGCAGCGCGTCCACCAGCACGGCGTAGCACTGCACCTCGCGGTCGTCGTTCATGCGGAAGGCCGGGTGCAGCTGCGCGAATTCGTCCCACTGCCGGCGCTGGCCCAGCAGCAGCAGCCAGTCGTTGCGCAGGCGGTCTTCCTGGTAGCTGCCGGCCCATCGCGCCAGGAAGGCCTGGACCTCGGCACTGCTGGCGTCCTGCAATCGGGCGCGCAGCTCCCAGTAGGCGGCCCACGGTTCCAGCGGATGGCCCGCGGCCTGCGGCAGCAGGGCCGCGAGCCGCGCCTTGTCGCCGCGCGTGAAGGCCTGCTTCATCTGCGTGATCACTTCGTCGCCCGCGCCTTGGGCATGAACGGGCAGCGCTGCCGGACTGGCGGCGAGCACGACGGTGGACAGGAGTGCGGCCAGATGGGGGCGGAGACCGCCGCGGCGGGGTGCCAAAATGCTTGGGAATCGCATCGAGGGATTATGGACAAAGCACACGGTGATGAACGCGCGGCAACGGCTTCCTTCCTCAAGGGACAATTGCGGGCAGCGCTGATCGAGCAGCGCCTGAACCTGCCCGACCGGCTGCAGCGGGCCGAAATGCTGCAGCGGGTGATGCGCATCTGGCTGGTGGGGCGGTCCGACACCGTGATCGGCGCCTACTGGCCCATCAAGGGGGAATTCGATCCGCTGCCGGCGCTGCACCGCTGGAAGGAAGACGGCGAGCTGCTGGCCGAGCCGCAGCGCCGCCGCATCGGGCTGCCGGTGGTCAACCGCGAGCACAAGACGCTGACCTTCCACGCCTGGTACCCGGGCTGCCCGATGGAGAACGACGCCTACGACATCCCCAAGCCCAAGGACACCGAGCTGATCGTGCCCACGCTGCTGTTCGTGCCCTGCCTGGGCTACAGCGCCGGCGGCTACCGGCTGGGCTATGGCGGCGGCTTCTACGACCGCACGCTCGCGGCGCTGGAGCCGCGGCCCTTCACCGTGGGGCTGGGCTTTGGCCAGGGCTTCATCGAGAACTTCGAGCCCGAGCCGCACGACCTGCCGTTGGACGCCATCCTCAACGACCACGGCGTGGTCTGGCCGGTGGGCTGATCGCCGGCCGGCGCACGGGCGCGCGCGGCCAGCGGCGCCTCAGGGCCGGATGCCCAGGCGGCGCAATCCGAGGTTGGCCACGAACAGCGGGCCCACGTAGAGGTATTGCAGGTCCTCGAAGAAGGAGGGCTTCTTGCCCTCGATGCGGTGGCCGATGAACTGGAAGATCCAGCCGACCACGAAGAGCGCCGCCGACACCGGCAGCACCCATTCGCCCAGCGCATGCACGATGGCCAGCAGCGCGGCCGTCCACAGCAGCATCACGCCCAGGAAGACCGGCGAGCGCAGCAGCGCGTAGTAGACGAGGCTGGCGGCAATGAAGGCGTAGGCGGCCCAGGGATGCAGGGCATGGAGCATGCCCACGATGCTCAGCATGATGGCCGGGATGGCCCCCACGTGGATCCGTTCGTTGGTCGGGTGGCGGTGGCTCTCGCCGTAGTGGGCCAGCAGGCGGTCCACGCGGCGGGCCGGGCCGGCGGCAGACCGGCCTTCCAGCGGGGCGGTTGGGGTGTCCATGCGCTTGTCTCCTTTCTCTTGTGGAATGCGCCACAGGCTACTCGTGGGGCGGGCCCTGTGCAATAGATCACCGGATCCCGCGCCCGTGCGTGCCTTGTCCATCAGCGCGCACCGAGTGAGAACTTTTTGTTTCTGCCTATTGACCGTGCGGGGCACACTTGCAGCCGCTGTCGCGGAGTTGCGGCCGGCCTTCGCAGGCCCTCCGGCACAGGCCATCAGGGAGCACGAAAAATGAACCAATTGATCGTGACCGGGCGTCACCGTGAACGCCAGACGATTGCGCTCAACCGCGCACGCATGACCATCGGCCGCGCCCAGGGCAGCGACCTGCTGCTGGACACGCCACTGGCCAGCCGCCTGCATGCGCTGCTGTCGGTGCGCGAGGACGGGGTGTACGTCAGCGACCTCGACAGCAGCAACGGCACCTACCTCAATGGCCGCAAGATCGATCGGGCGCAGCTGCGCCACCGCGACGTGATCCGCGTCGGCGACTGCGACATCCGCTACGTGGAGCATCAGGCCGAGGCGCGCGACCCGCAGGACGTGGTCACGGTGCGCTGAGCGTCCCGCCTTCTCTGTGGCCTCCGACCCGACAAGGGCCCGCTGCCTTCCGGCAGCGGGCCCTTGCGCTGGGGGCATTCGGCCTGGCCCGCGCGTGTTGCGCTGGGCGCGGTGCCTCAGCCGATCAGCGCCTGCGCGAATTCGCGCGCGCTGAAGGTTTCGAGGTCTTCGAGCTTCTCGCCCACGCCGATGAAGTAGACCGGCACCGGGCCGCCCTTGCGCTCGCTGCCCCAGCGCGCGATGGCGCACAGCACGCCGCCCTTGGCCGTGCCGTCCAGCTTGGTCACGACCAGGCCCGTCAGGCCCAGCGCCTCGTCGAAGGCCTGCACCTGGTTCAGCGCGTTCTGGCCCGTGTTGCCGTCGATCACCAGCAGCACTTCATGCGGCGCCGTGGCATCCGCCTTGGTCACCACGCGCTTGATCTTCCTGAGTTCGTCCATCAGGTGCAGCTGCGTGGGCAGGCGGCCGGCCGTGTCGACCAGCACCACGTCCTTGCCGCGGGCGCGGCCGGCGTTCACGGCGTCGAAGCTCACGGCGCCCGGATCGCCGCCTTCTTGGCTCACGATCTCCACCAGGTTGCGGTCGGCCCAGACGGCCAGCTGCTCGCGCGCAGCGGCGCGGAAGGTGTCGGCCGCGGCCAGCAGCACGGTGCAGTTCGCCTGCGCCAGGTGCTTGGTCAGCTTGCCGATGGAGGTGGTCTTGCCCGCCCCGTTGACGCCCGCGACCATGATCACGGTGGGTGTGTGCCGGCCCACGGTCAGCGGCTTTTCCAGCGGCTGGAGCACTGCGGCCACCGACTCGACCAGCTGCGCGCGCACGGCGGCCGGCGTGGTGGCACTGGTGCGCCAGACGCGGTCTTTCAGGTCCTGCAGGATGTGGGTGGTGGCCGGAATGCCCGTGTCGGCCATCAGCAGCGCGTCTTCCAGCTCTTCGTACAGCGCGTCGTCGATCTGCGCGTTCACGAACACGGCCTGGATGCCGCTGCCGGTCTTCTTGAGCCCCGACTTGAGCCGGTCCATCCAGCCCTGGCGTTCGGTGCTGGCGACCGGTGCCGGGGCCGCCGCGCGCGCGGCAGCCGCAACAGGCGAAGGCAGCGGGGCGGGGACCGGGCCGGGGCCGGGGCGGCGCGTCCGTCACCGCGGCCGGGGCGGATGCCTCGGCCGGCGCGGCGTCGGCAGGCGGCGGCGCTTTTTTCTTGAAGAAGCTGAACATTCGGGCGTTTCTAGAATCCACGGGATTCTATGAAACACCCCTCGCCACGCCCTTCGGTGGCCGGCGTGGCAAGGCAGGCGGCGCTCGGCGCGGCCCTGGCCTTGGCCGCTCCGGCTTTGCTGGCCCAGGCGCCCGCAGCCCCGTCTTCCTCTTCGGCCGCCCCCGCGGCCGCCTCGCGGCCGGTCTGGTCGCCGCCGCAGCAGTTCACGCTGGCCAACGGCATGACGCTGATCGTGCAGCCCGACCGGCGCGCGCCCACCGCGGTGCAGATGCTGTGGGTGCGCGTGGGCTCGATGGACGAGGTGGACGGCACCACCGGCGTGGCCCATGTGTTGGAGCACATGATGTTCAAGGGCACGCCCTCGCTCAAGCCCGGCGAGTTCTCGCGCCGCGTGGCGGCGCTGGGCGGGCGCGAGAACGCCTTCACCTCGCGCGACATGACCGGCTACCACCAGCAGATCCCGGTCGAGCGGCTGGAAGAGATGATGAAGCTGGAGGCCGACCGCTTCGCCAACAGCCAGTGGCCCGACGAGGAATTCAGGCGCGAGATCGAGGTGGTCAAGGAAGAGCGCCGCATGCGCACCGAAGACCAGCCCCGCGCGCTGCTCGGCGAGCAGCAGAACGCCGTGACCTTCGTCGCCTCGCCCTACCGCCGCCCGGTGGTGGGCTGGATGAGCGACCTGGAGGCCATGACGCCGCAGGATGCGCGTGATTTTTTCCAGCGCTGGTACGTGCCGGCCAATGCGGCGCTGGTGATCGCGGGCGACGTGGACGTGGAACACGTGCGCGCGCTGGCCGAACGGCATTACGGCCGCATCCCGGCGCGTGCCGTGCCCGCGCGCAAGCCGCAGATCGAACCCGAGCAGCGCGGCCTGCGCCGGCTGGCCTTCAAAGCGCCGGCCGAGCAGGCGTACGTGTCGCTCGCCTTCCGCGTGCCGCAGATCGACCCGCAGAATCTGGATACGCCGACCGACGCCTGGGCGCTGCTGGTGCTGTCGGCCGTGCTCGACGGCTACACCGGCGCACGGCTTTCGCGCGCGCTCACGCAGGGGCCCGACCGCGTGGCCGACAGCGTGAGCGCCTGGTACGGGCTGGTGGGCCGCGGCCCGCAGCTCTTCGGCCTGAGCGGCGTGCCTGCCGCGGGCAAAACCCCCGAAGCCGTGGAAGCTGCGCTGCGCGCGCAGGTGGCGCGCATCGCGCAGGACGGCGTGGGCGAGGCCGAGCTGGCGCGCGTGAAGACCCAGTGGGTGGCCAGCGAAACCTACAAGCGCGATTCCGTCATGGCGCAGGCGCGCGAACTCGGCAGCAACTGGATCCAGGGCCTGCCGCTGGACGCCAGCGAACGCATGATCGAAAAGCTGCGCGCCGTGACGGCCGCGCAGGTGCAGGCCGTGGCCGCCAAGTACTTTGGCGACGACCAGTTGACCGTGGCCACGCTGTGGCCCCAACCCGTGGACCCGAAGGCTGCGCGCGGGCGCGGCTTTGCGGCTCCCGCTGGTGGAGAGATGCAATGAGCGCGCGGCAGTCTTTCCGCATGACGGGCGCCCGCGCCTTGCTGGGCGCTTGGGCGCTGGCCTGCGCTGCCGTGGCGCAGGCGGCGGTGCCCATCGAGCACTGGCAGCTGCCCAATGGCGCCAAGGTGTACCTGGCGGCCACCGACGCACTGCCCATCGTCGACGTGCAGATCGACTTCGATGCCGGCAGCCGGCGCGACCCCGCCGCGCAGACCGGCCTGGCTGGGGTGACAGCCGGCATGGTGGAGAAGGGGGTGATGGCGCGCGAGTGCCCGACGCCGGGCCGCCCCCAGGCGGGCACCGCCCCCTCGGGGGGCAGCGAACCACGCGAAGCGGGGAGTGTGGGGGCTTGTGTCAGCGAGCCGGCGCTGGATGAGAACCAGCTCGGCGAAGCCTGGGCCGACCTGGGCGCCGACTTCGGCGTGGGCGCCAGCAGCGACCGCATGAGCTTCACCCTGCGCACCTTGTCCGAGCCCGCGCTGCTGGACCGCGCGGTGGCGCTGGCGGCACGCCAGATCGGCGAGCCGGCCTTCCCCGACGAGGTGTGGACGCGCGAGCGCCAGCGCCTGACGGCCGCGCTGCGCGAATCGCTGACCCGGCCCGGCCCGCAGGCCGGCCGCGCCTTCAACCGCCTGGTGTACGGCGGCCATGCCTACGGCGCCGAGGCGACCGAGGCCACGCTGGCGGCCATCGACACCGCGGCGATGCGCGCGCGCCATGCGCAGACCATCGTCCCTTGCCGCGCCAAGCTCAGCATCGTGGGCGCCGTCACGCGCGCGCAGGCCGAGCAGATCGCGAGCCGGCTGCTGGCGCGCCTGCCCCAGCAGGCCTGCCCGGCGCTGCCGCCGGTGGCCGAGGTGCCCGCGCTGGCGAAAGCGCAGGAGGAGCACATTCCCTTCGAGTCGGCCCAGGCCCATGTGTGGATCGGCCAGCCGGGCTATCCGCGCAACGATCCGCGGCATTTCGCGCTCACGCTGGGCAACTACATCCTGGGCGGCGGCGGCTTCGTGTCGCGCCTGACCGAAGAGGTGCGCGAGAAGCGCGGCCTGGCCTACAGCGTGTACAGCACCTTCTCGCCGGGCCTGCATGCGGGCGCCTTCCGCATCGGCTTCCAGACCCGGCCCGACCAGGCCACGCAGGCGGTGCAGGTGGCGCGCGAGGTGCTGCAGAAGTTCGTCGCCGACGGCCCGACCGAGGCCGAGCTGCAGGCGGCCAAGGACAACCTCATCGGCGGCTTTCCGCTGCTGCTGGACAGCAATGCGAAGCTGCTATCCAACGTGGCCAACATCGCCTGGAACGACCTGCCGCTGGACTACCTGGACACCTGGACGGCGAAGATGAACGCCGTGACGGTGGCGCAGGTGCGCGAGGCCATGCGGGCCGTGCTGCAGCCCGAACGCATGGTCACCGTGGTGGTGGGCGGCCGCTGAAGGCCGACCAGTCCGCGCGCGGCGTCCTCCGCGCGGAACGCGCGCGGTCCTACGCCCGCTGACGCGCGCCAGCGGCTGCGCGCGGGTCGCGCCGGGCCCAAGCTTCAGCCCATTCCGTGGCGCAGCGCAGGCGTCGCTGCCCTCTGGCCGGTTCGCCGCTGCCAGGGCCGGCCCGCCGCGCGGGCGACGGGGCGCCGCCGCCTTCGCGGCCTCCCGCCGCCCGGCGATGCGCCGCTTTTCCAAGGAGCCCCGCATGACCTCCCGTCCATGCCCATTCCATCCGCTGCCGCTGGCCGCCGGCTTCGTGGCCCTCGCGCTGCTCGGCGGCTGCGACCGGCCGGCCGAGGCGCCGGCCGCCAGCGCGCCGCCGGCCGCCCAGCCGGCGCCCGCCACACCCGGCGAGAAGCTCGACGATGCCATCGCGCGCACGCAGGAAGCCGCCCGGAAGGCGCGTGATATCGCCGCCTCCACCGCGGCGGACGTGCGCGCCGAGGCTGGCCCCACCGCCGCGCGCGCCGGCGAGGCGCTGAAGGAAGCCGGCGCCGATGCCCAGGCCGCGCTGAAGACGGCTGGCAGCGCGATCGGCCGGCAGGTGGACGACGCGAGCCTCACGGCCGCCGTGTCGGCGCAGCTGGCCAAGGACCCGGAACTCAGTGCCCTGCGCATCGACGTGGACACGAAGGGCGGCGTCGTCACCCTGAACGGCGCGGCACCCAGCGAAGCGGCCAAGGCGCGCGCCGGGCAGGTGGCGAAGGCAGTGGCGGGGGTCACGGGCGTGGACAACAGGCTGCAGGTGCGGCCGTCCTGACGAGCGCGCGCTGCCGAGCCCTCGGGACGGCCGATCCTGCGCAGCCATCTTTCGCAAGATGGCACGGCCGCCGGCCCGCCCGATGGTTCGTTGCTGCCGATGCGAACCCGTGCTTCAGTGCAGCGCGGCGCGTGCGCCCGCCAGCACGGCGCTCGTCAGCCCTTCCAGCAAGGAGGACGCGGCGCGCGCATGCTGCCAGTACAGGCGCACGTCCAGCGTCGCGCCCGACACCAGTTCCACCAGCGCGCCGCTGTCCAGCAGCGGCCGCACCAGCGCCTCGGGCTGCATGCCCCAGCCCATGCCGGCCAGCGAGGCCTCGATGAAGGCCTGCGTGGACGGCAGCGCATGCCGCGGCAGCTCCACCGCGCGGCGGCACTGGCGGCGCACCCAGCGCGCCTGCAGCTGGTCCTTGCGGTCGAAGATCAGGCTGGGTGCCTCGGCCAGGGTGCGCGCGTTCACGCCGTCGGCCGAAAAGTGCCGGGCCACGAAGGCCGGGCTGGCCGTGGCCACATAGCGCATCGCGCCCAGCGGGCGGCTGTTGCAGCCGGCGGCCGGCGCGGCCATCGCCGTCACGGCGGCCAGCACGGCGCCGCTGCGCAGGCGCTCGGCCGTGTGGTCCTGGTCGTCCACCGCCACCTCCAGCAGCACCGGTGCTTCGGCCGCGAAGCGGGCGGCGGCTGGCGCGAACCAGGTGGCCAGGCTGTCGGCGTTGACGGCCACCGGCAGCGTCACGCGCCGCAGCCGGGGCGCCAGCGGGTCGACCGCCGCGACGGGCAGCACTTCGCGCAGCTCGTGCTCCATCAGCCGCACCTGGTCCACGTGCCGGCACAGGCGCTGCCCGACCTCGGTGGCGTGGCAGGGCTGGCCGCGCACCACCAGCGCGCAGCCCACGCGCTCTTCCAGCTGGCGGATGCGCTGCGAGACGGCCGAGGGCGTGACGTGGAGCGCGCGGGCGGCACGCTCGAAGCTGCCCTCGCGCACCACGGCGGCAAGGGCGGAAAGGGCGGCGTAGTCGAGCATGGGTAGATTAGGAAAACTGAATCGGCATTAGCCGATTCAGTTTGTCTGAACCGCTCGCAGCCCGCAACATGCGGGCATGTCGCACGCTTTCGATCTCGCTTTCACCCAGGGCTTTGCGCTGAGCCTGGGCCTCACGGTGGCCATTGGCGCGCAGAACGCCTTCGTGCTGCGCCAGGGGCTGCGGCGCGAGCACGTGCCGGCCATCGTGCTGTTCTGCGTGGCCATGGATGCGGTGCTGGTCGCCGCCGGCGTAGGCGGCATGGGCCGCGTGCTGGCCGGGCACCCGGGGGTGGCGCGAGCGCTGGCCGGCGCGGGGGCTGCCTTCCTGGCCGGCTACGGCCTGTGCGCGCTGTGGCGCGCGCGCCGGCCCGCCGCCGGGCTGGTGGGCGCCGGCGCGGGCGCGGCAGGCCTGTCGCGCCCGGCCGCGCTGGCGCAGGCCGCGGCCTTCACGCTGCTCAACCCGCACGTGTACGTGGACACGCTGCTGCTGGTGGGCAGCGTGGGGGCGCAGCAGGTGGGCGCCGCGCGCGCGGCCTTCGTCGCCGGCTCCGTGCTGGCCAGCGCCCTGTGGTTCACGACGCTGGGCTTCGGGGCGCGCTGGCTGGCGCCGCTGTTCGCGCGGCCACGCGCCTGGCAATGGCTGGACGCGGGCGTCGGCCTGGGCATGCTGGCCCTGGGCGCCGGCGTGGCGCGGCAGGCCTGGGGCGGCTGACGGCGGGCGTTAAGCTCGGTCCATGCCCCGCAAGCCTGTCCGCGCCCCCACCTCCGCCGCTGCCGCCGCCCGCACCGCCCCGCACGAGGTGCGCATCATCGGCGGCCAGTGGCGGCGCAGCCGCCTGCCCGTGGCCGACCGCCCGGGTCTGCGGCCCACGCCCGACCGGGTGCGCGAAACGCTTTTCAACTGGCTGGCCAGCCGCGCCGGCGCCGGCGGCGGCGAGCTGCCGGGCTGGCATTGCCTGGACCTGTTCGCGGGCACCGGTGCGCTGGGCTTCGAGGCCGCCTCGCGCGGTGCGGCCTCGGTGCTGCTGTGCGAGCACGAGCCGTCGCTGGTCGCGCAGCTGAAGGCCACGCGCGAGCGCCTGGGCGCCGAGGCGGTGCAGGTGCAGCGCGGGGACGGCGTGGCGCAGCTCGAACGGGCCGCGCCGGCCAGCCTGCATGTGGTCTTCGTCGATCCGCCCTTCGATCAACTGGCGCTCTACCAGCGCGCATTGCGGGCCGTGAAGCCGGCGCTGCGGCCCGAAGGCGTGGTCTACCTGGAGTCGGACCGCGCGTGGGACGAAGAGGCCCTGGCGCCCCATGGCCTGCAGGTGCTGCGCCACCTGCGCGCGGGCGCCGTGCACGCGCATCTGCTGGCGCCCCTGCCGGCCGCCTGAACGGCCGGGACTGCGGCGCTGCAGCATGGCGTACATAATGCGCCGGCAAGAGACACCCCGGCCCCCAGAGGAGGACTCCCCATGACAGCCGATGTGATCGCGGTCTATCCCGGCACCTTCGATCCCATGACGCTCGGCCACGAAGACGTGGTCCGGCGCGCCACCCAGTTGTTCTCGCATGTCATCGTCGCGGTGGCCGCGGGGCACCACAAGAAGGCGCTGTTCTCGCTGCAGGAGCGCATCGACATGGCGCGGGAGGTGGTCAAGCCCTATGGCGACCGCGTGGTGGTCGAGAGCTTCTCGGGCCTGCTGCGCGACTTCGTCGTCGCGCGCGGCGGCAAGGCCATGGTGCGCGGCCTGCGCGCCGTGACCGACTTCGACTACGAGTTCCAGCTCGCGGGCATGAACCGTTCGCTGATGCCCGAGGTGGAGACGGTCTTCCTCACGCCCAGCGACAAGTACCAGTTCATCTCCAGCACCTTCGTGCGCGAGATCGCGATGCTGGGCGGCGAGGTCGACAAGTTCGTCTCGCCCTACGTGCAGCAGCAGCTGGCCGCCAAGGTGGCCAGCCTCGGCAGAAGCTGATCCGCCCAGCACCGCGCATGGCAGACCTGCCGCGCCTGCACGCCCTGGGCGACGCGGCATTGCTGTGCGAGCTGCCGCCGCCCGCCACGCTGGCCGTGCAGCGGCGCCTGTGGGCGCTGGCGCGCGAGGCCGGCGCCTGGCCCGGCGTCGGCGAGGTGCTGCCGGGCATGAACAACCTCACCTTGCTGTTCGACCCCGAGCAGGTGGACGCTGCCGTGCTGGCGCAGCGCGTGCGGGCCCGGTGGCCCGAACTGGCCGCGGCCCCGGGCGCCGATGCGCGCACGGTCGAAGTGCCGGTGGACTACGGCGGCGAGCACGGCCCCGACCTGCATGACGTGGCGCGCCACACGGGCTTGTCGCCGGCCGAAGTCGTGAAGCGCCACAGCGCGGGCGAGTACGTGGTCTACCTGCTGGGCTTCCTGCCCGGCTTCGCCTTCATGGGGGGCCTGGCGCCCGAACTGGCCACGCCGCGTCGCAGCGAGCCGCGCACGGCCGTGCCGGCGGGCTCGGTGGGCATCGGCGGTGCGCAGACCGGCATCTATCCCTCGCCGTCGCCCGGCGGCTGGCAGCTCATCGGCCGCACGCCGCTGCAGCTCTTCGATCCGCAGGCCGCCTCGCCCACGCTGCTGCGGCCCGGCGACCAGGTGCGCTTCGTGGCGCAGAGCATCACGCTGTGAACGCGAAGGCGCAGGCCCCCGTGCTCACCCTGCTCAGGCCCGGCTTGCTCGCCTCCGTGCAGGACCTGGGGCGCCCCGGCCATCGGCAGCTGGGCGTGTGCCCGGGCGGCGCGCTCGACACGCTGGGCCTGACGCTGGCCAACCGCCTGGTGGGCAACCCGGCCGGGGCCGCCGGGCTGGAGCTGACGATGGGCGGCTGCGCGCTGCGCTTCGAACAGGACACGCGCATCGCCCTGGCCGGCGACGATTTCGACGCGCGGCTCGACGGCGCGCCCGTGCATCCGCTGTGGAGCCTGCCCGTGCGCGCCGGCCAGACCCTGGTGCTGGGCGGTGCCAACCGGCGGCGCGACAAGGCCGGCGTGCGCAGTTGGCTGGCCGTGGCCGGCGGCATCGACGTGCCGCTGCGGCTGGGCTCGCGCAGCACCGACCTCAAGGCCGGTTTCGGCGGGCTCGAAGGGCGGGCGCTGCGCAAGGGCGACGCATTGGCCGTGGGGCCCGTGGTGCTGAGCGAGGCCCAGCGCGCGAGCGCGCCTTTCGGCGTGCGCGGCCCCGAAGCCTGGGAGGCGCCTGCGCCGGCCGGCGCGACCGCGAACACGACCGTCCTGCGCGTGCTGCCCGGCCCCGAAGCCCACCAGTTCGACGACGCCGTGCGTGCGCAATTCCATGCCGCGCCGTGGCGCATCACGCCGCAGAGCAACCGCATGGGCAGCCGGCTCGAGGGCCCGGCGCTGGTGCGGCGCGAAAGCGGCGACATGCTGTCCTCGGCCGTGATTCCGGGCACGGTGCAGGTGCCGCCTTCGGGCCAGCCCATCATCCTGATGGGCGATGCGCAGACCACGGGCGGCTACCCGCGCATCGCGGTCGTGATCCGCGCCGACCTGTGGAAGCTGGCCCAGGCGCCGCTGGGCGGGCGGCTGCGGCTGGTGGCGGTCGATACGGCACAGGCGTTGGCAGCCTGGCAACGGCAGCGCCGGTACCTGGCGCAGATCGAAGCGGCGCTGGCGCTGCGCGACTGGCCCTTGGCCTGAGCGCCGGGTCGGGTCGGCGCTAGACTGGCCCGAAGCGTGCAGCCGCACCGCACGCCCCCGTGTGATTCATGACGCGCCCCTTCAGGCATCAGGAAGCCCCATGTCCATCGACCTCAACGCAGACCTCGGCGAAGGCGCCGGCAACGACGAAGCGCTGCTGCAGCTGGTGAGTTCGGCCAACATCGCCTGCGGCTGGCATGCCGGGGACGCGAAGACCATGCGCCAGTGCGTGCGCTGGGCCCTCCGCAACGGCGTGGCCATCGGTGCGCACCCGAGCTTCCCGGACCGCGAGAACTTCGGCCGCAGCGCCATGCAGCTGCCGCCCGAGGAGATCGTGGCGGGCATGCTCTACCAGATCGGCGCGCTGGCCGCGATCGTGAAGGCCGAAGGGGGGCGGCTCGCGCACGTCAAGCCGCATGGCATGCTTTACAACCAGGCCGTGAAGGAGCCTGAACTGGCCGCCGCGCTGTGCGAGGCCGTGCGCCTGGTCGACCCCGCGCTCAAGTTCTTCGGGCTGGCCGGCAGCGGCATGATCGACGCGGCGCGCCGCGCCGGGCTCACGCCGGTCGAGGAGGTGTTCGCCGACCGCGGCTACCTGCCCGACGGCAGCCTGGTGCCGCGCGGCCAGCCCGGCGCGCTGATCGAGGACGAAGAGGCCGCGCTGGCCCAGACCCTGTCGCTGGTGCGCGACCGGGCGGTGACGGCCATCGACGGCAGCCGCGTGGCCGTGAACGCGCAGAGCGTGTGCCTGCATGGCGACGGTGCGCATGCCCTGGCCTTCGCGCGCCGCATCCGGGAACGGCTTACGGCCGAGGGCATTGCCATCGCGCCGCTGCCGTGAGACCGGGCATGGCGATGCGGGTGTTGCTGACCGGCTTCGATCCCTTCGAGGGCGCGGCCGTCAACCCGTCCTGGGAAGCGGTGCGCGCGCTCGATGGCTGGCGTTTCGGCGCCGGCGCCCGCGCGGTGGAGGTGCATGCGCGGCGCATGCCCTGCGCCTTCGGCGCCGCGCTGACGGCCCTGGATGCGGCGCTGGCGCAACTGCAGCCGCATTGCGTGATCGCGGTGGGGCAGGCCGGCGGGCGCAGCGCCTTCACGCCCGAGCGGGTGGCCATCAACCTGGACGACGGCCGCATCTGCGACAACGCGGGCTGCCAGCCCATCGACCAGCCCGTGGTGCCGGGCGCACCGGCTGCGTACTTCGCCACCTTGCCGATCAAGGCCATCGTGCAGGCCGTGCGTGCCGCGGGCCTGCCGGCCGAGGTGTCGAACACGGCCGGCACCTTCGTGTGCAACCACCTGTTCTACGGCCTCATGCACCGGCTGGCGCAGCCCGATGCGCAGAGGCAGGGCGTGCGCGGCGGCTTCATCCACATTCCCTACCTGCCCGAGCAGGCCGCCCACCTGCCCGGGCCGCCGCCCGCGATGGCGCTGGCCGACGCCGTGGCGGCCCTGCGCATCGCGGTGCAGGTGAGCGTCGCGCAGACGCAGGACCTGAAGCTCGCCGGCGGCGCCCTGCACTGAGCGCCCGTGCAGGCTGCCCGCGGGGCCGGGCACTCAGTGCGCGTCGCGGAAGACCTGCCGGATGAACACCTTCTCGGCTTCGGCCAGCTTGCGCCCCAGCGTGCCATAGACATGCTGCAGCAGCGCCTTGTCCACGGCGGCGTCGATGCGGTGGGTGCTCGGGTCCACCACCTGCGCCAGCGGCATCGCCAGCTGCGCCGCGAAGGCCTGCACGGCGGCGGCGATCTGCGCCTTGGTGTCGGTGTCCAGCGGCGGGGCGGGCGTGCGCGCGTCGTGCAGGTACTGCGTGTAGGCCGGCGCGGCGGCGGCGCCGGGCACGTAGCGCACCACGGCCTGCAGTTCCGTGCGGCCCAGCCGGCCCACGCGGTCGGCGCGCGTGGTGATCTCGAAGCTCTGGTGATGCGCCACGCCGGCGGCGAGGTCTTCCACGCCCAGCACGGCGATGCGCACGCCGCGCCGCTGCGCCAGCTCCATGCCCACGGCCAGGTCGCTGTCGCCCGTGACCAGCACGGCGTCGCAGATGGCGTGGTGCGTGGTCAGCTCGATCAGGTCGCTCACGATCAGCGAGTCCACGCCCTTCTGGTGGCCGCGCCAGTCGATGGTGCCCGCGCGGAACTGCAGGTCGTCCACCTGCATGATGGCCTTCTGCTGCGCGGTGAAACCGTGCGCCATCACACCGTCGTACCAGTAGATGCGCAGCAGTTCCTTGCCGGCCAGGTCGAGCGTGGCGCGCGACTGCGCCAGCAGCAGGTCCATCAGTGCGGCCGGGTCGGGAATGTCCAGGTCCGCGCGCGAACTGCTGGCGCGCTGGCTCAGCATCTCGACGGCCTGGCGCAGCAGGTAGCCGGCGTCGACCATCACCACATAGCGATTCATGAGGGCTCCAGAAACGGTAAGCCCCCTGAAGAGGGGGCAGTGCGCGGCGCGGGTAGAAGGTAGGCGCGCTGCGACGGCGCATTCTAGGCAGCCCGCGGTGCTGCCGGCCCGGCGCAGCCCCGAAGCCTGAAGGGTTGCAAAGGCGCGGGCGATGGGCGCGCCGGGCGGCCGTGGCCGGCGGGCCCAAGAAAACCGCGCCCGCAGGCGCGGCCTGCTCGGGCGTGGCGCAGCGCCTCAGGGGGCGCCGCGGCGCACGGCCGCTGCCGGCTCAGGCCCAGGAGAGGGCGGCCAGGTCGTTCACGAAGATCGGCATGTCCTTCCAGAGGCCGCGCACGCCCTTCTTGGCCACGGTGGGCCACAGCGGCTGGTACAGGAAGCCGTTGGCCGCGTCGTTGGCCAGCATGCGCTGGGCGTCGCCCAGCAGCTTGGCGCGCTCTTGCTCGCTCGGCGTGTTCTGGATCTTGGTGAACAGGTCGTTGAAGGCCTTGGACTGGTAGCCCCAGTAGTAGTCGGGCTTGGTGTAGTTGTCCAGGTCGAAGGGCTCGACATGCGAAATGATGGACAGGTCGTAGTTGTGGCCGCCCCCGTAGGTGTTGGACAGCCACTGGGCCCATTCCACGTTCTGGATCTTGACGTTGATGCCCACCTTGGCCAGCTGGGCCACGATGATCTCGCCGCCCTGGCGCGCGTAGGGCGGCGGCGGCAGCGTCATGGTCAGTTCCAGGGGCAGCTTCACGCCGGCTTCGGCCAGCAGCTTCTTGGCCTTGTCCACGTCGTGCGGGTTGATGCCCGTGGTGTCCACGTAGCCCAGCGCGCCGGGCACGTAGTGGCTGCCGATGGGCACGCCGAAGCCGTCGGCCGCGCCTTCGATGAAGGCCTTGCGGTCCAGCGCGGCCAGGATCGCGCGGCGCACGCGCACGTCGCTGAGCTTCCTGTTGTTGATGGCCAGGATGGTCTTGGCGCGCGAGCCGCTGCTCAGGACCTGGAACTGCGGGTTGTTGCGGAACTGCGCCACCACGCGCGTGCCGATACGCGGGAAGGCGTCGATGTCGCCGGCCATCAGCGCCGCGGCCTGCGCGGCCGGATCGGACACGAAGCGGAAGGTCACGCGGTTGAGCTTGGCCAGCTTGGGATCGCGGAACGTGTCGCTCTTGACCAGGATTGCGGACGAGCCCTTGTTCCAGCGCTCCAGCTTGTAGGGGCCGGTGCCCACGGGCGCGGTGGCGTTCGTCTCGGCGCTCTTGGGCTCCACGATGGCGGCCGTGGCCTGGCCTAGCACGAAAGGCAGGTTGGGGTCGATCTCGCTGTTGATCACGACCACCGTGTGCTCGTCCACCGCCTGCGTCGACAGCTTGGAGAAGCCGCGCTTGTCCTTGTTGGTGCTCTTGTCGGCCTTGGCGCGGTCCAGGCTGAACTTCACCGCCTGCGCATTGAAGGGCTCGCCATTGCTGAACTTGACGCCGCGGCGCAGCTTGAAGGTGTAGGTCTTGAGGTCGGGCGAGACCTCCCAGCTTTCGGCCAAGAGCGGCGTGACGCTGCCGTCGGAATTGATCTTGGTCAGCGTCTCGAAGATGTTGTACTGCGTGATCTCGGCGATGGCGGCGGCGGCACCGGCCGTGGGATCCAGCCCCGGCGGTTCCAGGGCCATGCCCAGCACGAGGGCATCCTTGCGGCTCTGGGCCATGGCGGCGGGCACGGCGGTGGCCAGTGCCGTGGCGGCGGCCGAGGTGAGAACGGTGCGGCGGTTCAGCATGTGAGGTCGATCTCCGGAGGGAAAGAGAAGCACGAGCATGAACAGTGCCATGCCCGCTTGCTACGAGTACTTACATGCTAGCGCAGCCGCGGCCGAAGGCGCAGCGGGTTTCCGGGGAGTCCTGTCCCCCAGGCTTCAGTGACGCACGCCACGGGCCCCGCCACGCGGCCCGCACCGGCCCGGCGATCAGCTCCAGGAGAGGGCTGCGAGGTCGTTCGCGAGGATGGGCAGGTCCTTCCACAGCCCGCGCAGGCCGCGCCGCGCGACGGTGACGAACTGCGGCTGGAACAGCCAGGCATGCACCGAGTCCTCGGCCAGCAGGCGCTGCGCCTCGCCCAGGTAGCGCAGGCGGTCGGCCTCGCGCGGGCTGGTGCGCGCCTTCTCGAACAGTTCGTTGAAGCGCGGCGACTGGTAGCCCCAGTAGTAGTCGGGCTTGGCGAAGTTGTCCAGGTCGAAGGGCTCGACGTGCAGGATCAGCGTCAGGTCGTAGTTCTTGTTGCCATAGGTGCCGCTGAGCCACTGCGCCCATTCCACGTTCTGGATCCTGGCGACGATGCCGATCTTGGCCAGCTGCGCCGCGATCAGCTCGCTGCCCTGGCGCGCATAGGGCGGTGGCGGCACCACGAAGTTCAGCTCCAGCGGCGTCTTCACGCCGGCCTCGGCCAGCAGGCGCCTGGCCTTCTCGAGGTCGAAGGGATTGACGCCCGTGGTGTCCACGTAGCCGGGCAGGCTGGGCACGTAGTGGCTGCCGATGGCCACGCCCCGGCCGTCCATGGCCGCGGCGATCACCGCCTGGCGGTCGATGGCGGCGGCGATGGCGCGGCGCACGCGCACGTCGTTCAAGGGGGCCTTCTTGTTGTTGATGGCCAGGATGGCTTTGCCCAGCGAGTTGTTGATCAGCACCTGGAAGCGCCTGTCGCGCTCGAACTGCGGCAGGCTGCGCGAGACCGAGGCATGGGGAATCAGGTCGATGTCGCCGGCCAGCAGCGCCGTGGTCTGCGCCGGGGCCTCGGAGACGAAGCGGAAAGTCACGCGGCGCAGCGCCACCTTGTTCGCGTCGCGCCAGGCGGGCCATTTGTCCAGCGTGAGCGAGGCGCCCTTGCTCCAGCTGCCGAAGATGTAGGGACCGGTGCCGACGGGCTTGCTGCCGTTGGTCTCGGCACTCGAGGGCTCGACGAGGATGGCCGAGGCCTGGCCCAGCTGGAACAGGAAGTTCGGATCGATTTCCTTGCGCAGCAGCACCACGGTATGCGGGTCCACCACCTGCACCGTGAAGCCCGCGAACAGGCGCCGGTCCTTGTTGGTGCTTTTCTCGCCCACGGCGCGCTCGAAGCTGTACTTGACCGACTGCGCGTCGAAGTCCACGCCGTTGTGGAACTTGACGCCGCGGCGCAGCCTGAAGGTGTAGGTCTTGAGGTCGGGCGAGACCTCCCAGCTTTCGGCCAGCAGCGGCGTGACGCTGCCGTCGGCGTTGATCTTGGTCAGCGTCTCGAAGACGTTGTAGAGCACCACCTCGGCGATCTCGGCGCCGGCCTTGGCCGTCGGGTCCAGGCCCGCGGGCTCCAGCGTGAGGCCGATGACGACGGCGTCCTTGCCGCGTGTCTGCGCCAGGGCGGGCAGGGCGAGGGGAAGCACGGACGCGGCAGCGGCACTGGCGGCGGTCGCGAGAAGGGAGCGGCGATGGAACACGGAGATCGGTCTTTCTGGGCGGGATGCAGGACGCCCGCACTGCCGAGCCGGGGCCGGCCGTGTGGGCGTCGGCATCATGCGCAAGGCCGGGGCCCTGCGCAACCAGATGCTTATGACCGAATCATCCGTGGCTCGCCGCTGCCCCGCGCCCGTGCGTCAGCGGTGCAGTACGCCGCCCGCGGGCGTGTGCTGCACGGCGTCGAGCAGCGAGCGCGTGTACGGGTGCTCGGCATGGGCGAAAAGCTGCCGCGGTTCGCCGCGCTCCACGATGCGGCCCTTGAGCACCACGCACACCTCGTCGCACAGGTGGTTGACCACCGCGAGGTCGTGGCTGATCAGCAGGTAGCTGATGCCGAACTGCTGCTGCAGGTCCTGCATCAGGTTGAGCACCTGGGCCTGCACCGACACGTCCAGCGCGCTCACCGGCTCGTCGGCCACGATGAGCTGGGGCCGCGTGATCAGGGCCCGCGCGATGGCGATGCGCTGGCGCTGGCCGCCCGAGAATTCGTGCGGGTACTTGTCGAGGTCGGTCGGCCGCAGGCCCACGGCGGCCAGCGACTCGGCCGCGCGCTCGCGCTGCTCGGCGCGCGTGCCCTCGAGCAGCGCTTCCAGCGGCTCGGCCACGATGCTGGCCACGGTCTGGCGCGGGTCCAGCGAGCCGTACGGATCCTGGAACACCATCTGGAAGTCGCGCCGCGCGCGGCGCAGCTCGGCCGCCGGCAGGCGGTGCAGGTCGCGGCCCAGCAGCTTCACGCTGCCCGAGGTGGGCGTGTCCAGCGCCATCACCAGGCGCGCGATGGTGGACTTGCCCGAGCCCGACTCGCCCACGATGCCCACGCTGCGGCCGGGCTGCACGTCGAAGCTCACGCCGTTGAGGGCCCGCACCAGGGGCGGCGGCGCGAAGACCTTCTCGCGCGGCAGCGGGTAATGGCGCACCAGGTCGCGCACCTCGAGCAGGGGCGCGGCGGGGTTCGTGTTCACGCTGCTCATGCCGGCGCTCCTTCACCCGTGGCGGCCGCGGCCGCCACGGCGTCCAGCCGCAGGCAGCGCACAGCGTGCGAGTGCGCCAGGGGCACCGGTGGGGGCCGCGTGCCGTGGCATTCGTCGGCCGTGAAGGCGCAGCGGCCCGCGAAGGGGCAGCCCGGCGGCAGGTCCACGAGTTCGGGCACGCTGCCGCGGATGGTGGCCAGCCGCGTGCCGCGCGGCGCGCCGAGCGCGGGGCGCGCGGCGAACAGGCCCTGCGTGTACGGGTGCGCGCGCTCGGCAAACACGGCGCCGGTGGGCCCGCTCTCGACCACGCTGCCGCCGTACATCACCAGCATGCGCTGCACGTTGTTGGCGATCACGCCCAGGTCGTGCGAGATCAGGATCATGGCCATGCCGCGCTCTTCGACCAGGCCGCGGATCAGATCGAGGATCTGCTTCTGGATCGTCACGTCCAGCGCGGTGGTGGGCTCGTCGGCGATCAGCAGGTCGGGCCCGCAGGCCAGCGCCATGGCGATGCCGATGCGCTGGCGCTGGCCGCCCGAGAACTGGTGCGGGTACGCGTCGAGCTTGGCCTGCGCGTCGGGGATGCCCACGCGCTCCAGCAGCGCCAGCACTTCCTTGCGCGCCTCGGCCTTCGTGAGGCCGCGGTGCAGCCGCAGCGGCTCGCCCACCTGCCGCACGATGGTGTGCAGCGGGTTGAGGGCCGTCATGGGCTCCTGGAAGATCATGCCGATGCGGTTGCCGCGGATCTGGCACAGCTCCTTGTCGGGCCGGCCGACCAGTTCCTGGCCGTCGAAACGGATGCTGCCCGTGACCTTCGCGTTGCCGGGCAGCAGCCCCATGAGGGACATCACGGTGATGGATTTGCCGCAGCCCGATTCGCCCACGATGCCCAGGGTCTGGCCCCGTTCGAGGGAAAAGGAAATGCCGCGCACGGCCTGCGCCGGCCCGCGCTGCGTCTGCAGGCCGATGTGGAGATCGTTGACTTCGAGGAGTGCCATCGGGGGAGTCTGTTTTTCTTGTCGTTCAGCGTGCACGGGCCAGGCGCGGATCGAGCAGATCGCGCAGGCCGTCGCCCATCAGGTTCAGCCCCAGCACGGCCAAGGCGATGGCCACGCCGGGCCAGACGGCCAGCAGCGGCTGCTGGAACATCAGCGTCTGCGCCTCGCTGAGCATGCGGCCCCACGAAGGCTGCGGCGGCTGGGTGCCCAGCCCCAGGTAGGACAGCGCGGCTTCGGCCAGGATGGCGATGGCGAAATAGGTCGTGGCCTGCACCAGCAGCACGGTGGACACGTTGGGCAGCACGTGCTTGAAGGTGATGGCCCAGGGCCCGCGGCCGCAAGCGCGTGCGGCGGCCACGTATTCGCGCGCCCACACGGCGTTGGCGGCGGCGCGCGTGACGCGCGCGAAGATCGGGATGTAGTTGATGCCGATCGCGATGATGGCGTTGACCATGCCCGGGCCGAAGACGGCCGTCATCATGATGGCCAGCAGGATGGCCGGGAAGGCCAGCGAGAAGTCGGTCAGCCGCATCACGATCTCTTCGGTCCAGCCGCGGCGCGCCGCGGCCAGCAGGCCCAGCGCCGTGCCGCCGACCAGGCCGATGCCCACGGCGATGAAGCCCACGATGATGGAGGCGCGCGCGCCCACCAGCAGCAGCGAGGCCACGTCGCGGCCGTAGGCATCGGTGCCGAGCCAGTGCTGGGCCGTGGGTCCCTGCAGCTTGTTGGCCATGTCCATGTCGTAGGGCGACCAGGGCGTCCAGACGAAGGAGAGCCCGGCGGCCGCCAGCAGCAGCAGCGTGAAGAGGCCGCCGATGACGAAGCTGCGGTGGCGCAGCGCGCGCTGCCAGAAGCTGACCGTGCTGCGCGGTGCCGCGGCCGAAGGAAGGGCGGAAGTGCTCGTGTTCAGGGTGCTCATGGATTCGCTCACGCTGCTCAGATGTCGGAAGCCTTGATGCGCGGGTCGATGACGGCGTAGAGCACGTCCACCACGAAGTTCACGATCACGACGAAGGCGGCCAGCAGCATCACGCAGTTGCGCACCACCGCGAGATCGCGGTTGCTGATGGCCTGGAAGATGAGGCGGCCCAGGCCCGGCAGGTAGAACACGTTCTCCACCACGATGGTGCCGGCCAGCAGTTCGGCGAACTGCATGCCCATCACCGTGATGACCGGGATCAGCGCGTTGCGCAGCACGTGCAGCCACAGCACGGCGCGCTGCGTGACGCCCTTGGCGCGCGCGGTGCGCACGAAGTCCTCGCGCATCACCTCGAGCACGGCCGAGCGCGTGATGCGCGCGAGGATGGCTGCCTGCACCACCGCCAGCGACAGTGCGGGCAGCAGCAGCGACTTGAGCGCGTTCATGCGATCCTCGGCGCTCTCGCCCCAGCCGTCGAAGCCGCCGGCCGAGAACCACTGCAGCTTCACCGAGAAGAGCAGGATCAGCATGATCGCGAACCAGAAGTTGGGAATGGCGATGCCGACCTGCGTGAGGCCCATCAGGCCCACGTCGCCCAGCTTGTTGTGGCGCGCCGCGGCCGTCACGCCCACCACCAGCGCCAGCACCGTGGTGAAGAACATGGCCATCACGGCCAGCGGCACGGTGAGCGTGAGGCGCTCGAGGATCAAATCGAGCACCGGCGTGCCGTAGGTGTAGCTGTCGCCCAGGTTGCCCGTCAGCAGGCCCTGGACCCAGGTCCAGTAGCGCGTCCAGGCCGGCTGGTCCAGGCCCAGCTGCGTGGCTAGGGCCGCCACGGCCTCGGGCGAGGCGTCGGGGCCCATGAGGATCTGCGCGGCATTGCCGGGCAGGATCTCGAGCACGAGAAAGACGATGATGGAGGCGCCGATCAATGTGCCAACGAGGGTGGCCAGGCGCTTGAGAAGAAACAGGCTCATGAGAAAAACGGGAAAGGCTGCGGCCCGGTGCGACAGCGCACCGGCCGGTGGCATGAACCCGGCGAGTCAGGTGGGGCGGCGCGCAGCATACCGTGAACTCAGCAGGGAGCGTGCCTGACGGCCGCAGGGCCATCCGGCTTGCAGGAATTCGCGAGGGATGGCAGGCGCGGATAATCGCCCCCATGGCCCTCATGATCACCGACGAATGCATCAACTGCGACGTCTGCGAGCCCGAGTGCCCCAATGACGCGATCTCGATGGGCGAAGCCTTCTACGAGATCGATCCGCACCGGTGTACGGAGTGCGTGGGGCATTTCGACGAACCGCAGTGCGTGCAGATCTGCCCGGTGGCCTGCATCCCGGTCAACCCGGCGCACGTGGAAACGCGCGAGACGCTGTTCCAGAAGTACACGCGCCTGCAGGCGCTGGGGACGGGCTCCGGGCATTGCGACTGAAGCGCTGCGGGCGGGCTGCAGGCACGGCGCGCCGATGCGCCGCCGCGATGCATCTTCAGCGGCCACGTTCGCGCTTCGCAGGCCGCGGGCCCCGGGCCGTGAAGCTCTCGTTGCTGGGCAGGCGCCCCTTCTCGGTCTTCGGCCGCTTGAGGCGCTTCATGCGGCCTCGCTTCTCGTCCTCCTCGTCTTCGCCATCCTGCGCACTCCACGGCGACCTGTGCTCGATCACCGCGGGCCCGCTCCGCGCGGCCACGGCTTCGCGGCGTTCGCGTTCGCGCGCCATCGCGTCGGCCTGCGCATGGGTGCGCCGCGTGGCGGCCTCGGCTTCGGCGCGCGCGTCGTCGGTGGGCCGATCGGCCGGTGCGATCTCCCGGCCCATGGCGCAAGGCTGGTCGGTGTACTGGCTGCCGCAGCGCCAGATGCGCGCGCCGGACTGCCCCGCCGAGGGCAGGGGACACAAGCCCAGGAGGGCGGTCAGCAGCAGCGTGCGGCGCTGCGAATCGGTGCGAGTCGCATGCATGGGCCCTCCCTGGGTCCTGGCGTCGAAGGCGCCGGTGATGGAGGACATGCTGAACGCAAACGGAGGCGGCCGCAAGGGCCCCCTTCACGGATTGCGCGGCAAATGCACGGGATCGCGGGCGCCGTCAGCCGCCCTCGGCCGGTGCGCGCGCGCCGGTGTCGGCCGCCGCGGGCCCGGGCAGGTCCTGGGCCGGGGCGGGCGGCTCCCTGCGCGGCGGCTTGGGCCGCGGGGGCTTGCTGGTGTGGATGTGGGCCGTGGCCTTGTCCATTTCACCGCGCACCAGCGGCGCCGCGGCGTGCAGCGTGCGCGCGATGGCGTCGTCGATGGCCTCGCGGTGCTCGCGCAGCGGCTTCCTGAGCACCCAGCTCACGACCTCGGACTTGGTGCCCGGATGGCCAATGCCCAGTCGCAGCCGCCAGTAGTCGCCGGTGCCCAGCTGGGCGTGGATGTCGCGCAGGCCGTTGTGGCCCGCATGGCCGCCGCCGAACTTGAGCTTGGCCTGGCCCGGCAGCACGTCGAGCTCGTCATGCACCACGAGAATTTCTTCGGGCGCGATCTTGTAAAAGCGCGCCAGGGCCGCGACGGACTTTCCCGACAGGTTCATGAAAGTCTGGGGTTCCAGCAGCCACACCGTCTGGCCCGCGATCTGCGTGCGCGCGACCAGGCCGTGGTAGCCGCGCTCGGGCACCAGCTGGGCCTGGGCGTCGCGCGCGAGCGCGTCGATCCACCAGAAGCCCGCGTTGTGGCGTGTGTCTTCATACTCCGGGCCGGGATTGCCCAGGCCGACGAACAGCTTGATCATGGAGCGGGATTATCCGGGCCGGCGAGGCGGGGCAAGGCGCATCGGACGGAGGACGGGGGGAGGCTGCGCCCTCGTGTGTGCAGCGCGTGCGCCGCGGGCCGCGGGATGCAGGGCGCGCCAACGAAAACGGCCCGCCGAAGCGGGCCGTGACGCGAGCACCCCAGGGGGCGCCGTCGCGCTGATTACTTCTTCTTCTTGCCCTTGGCAGGCTCGGCGGCTGGCGCAGGAGCGGCGGCAGGCGCTTCTTCTTCCACGACCGGCGCCACGGCGGAGGCCACCACGGGGTTCGGCTTGCCGTGCAGGATGACCTTGGCGCCCTTGGGCAGCTTGAGGTCGCTCACGTGCACGGTGGCTGCGTTCGTCAGGCCCGACAGGTCCACCTCGATGAATTCGGGCAGGTCGGCTGGCAGCACGCTGATTTCGATTTCCGTCATCACGTGGTTCACCAGGTTGTGGTGCAGCTTCACGGCTTCGGATTCTTCCTCACCCTTGAAGTGCAGCGGCACCTTCACCGTCAGGCGGGTGCGGGCGTCGACGCGCTGGAAGTCCACGTGCTGGACCAGTTGCTTGAAGGGGTGGTATTGCACGTCACGCAGCAGCACCTTGCTGACGTTGCCGCCCATTTCCATTTCCAGGATGGAGGAGTGGAAGGCTTCCTTCTTCAGGGCGTGCCACAGCGCGTTGTGGTCGAGTTCGATCAGTTGCGGCTGTTGGCCTTCACCACCGTAGACGATGCCCGGCGTCTTGCCGGCATTGCGCAGACGGCGGCTCGCACCCGTACCCTGCTTGGCGCGCTCGAAAGCGACGAATTTCATAACGTTCTCCAGAAGGAACCGGCCGCGACCAGCCGGGTTCCGTTTCGACAAAGGCCCCGCAGGGCCCACAAAAAAGGAGCGGCGAAGCCTGCTCCTTCAAGACCGCACGCAACAGCGTGCAGTGCGGTCTCTTTTGCGGCCCGGGCCGGCAAAGCCGGCCCGGGTCGCACGGACTGTCCACTCACTCGTGATCGAAGATCACGAAGTGCTCAAAAAAGGTTGTCCTGCTCCGAGAACAGGCTCATCACCGACTCGCCCTTGGCGATGCGCTGGATCGTCTCGGCGAACAGCGGGGCCACGGACAGCTGGCGGATCTTGCCGCAGCTGGCGGCCGCATCGGACAGCGGAATCGTGTTGGTCACGCAGACTTCGTCCAGCGCCGTGCCCTGGGCGATGCGCTCCATGGCCGGGCCCGAGAACACCGGGTGCGTGCAGTAGGCGTAGACCTTCTTGGCGCCGCGCTCCTTGAGCACCTCGGCCGCCTTCACCAGCGTGCCGGCGGTGTCGATCATGTCGTCCATGATCACGCAGTTGCGCCCATCGATCTCGCCGATGACGTTCATCACCTCGCTCACGTTGGCCTTGGGACGGCGCTTGTCGATGATGGCCAGATCGCAGTTCAGCTGCTTGGCCAGCGCACGGGCGCGCACCACGCCGCCCACGTCGGGGCTGACCACGATCAGGTCTTCGTAGTTCTTGGCGCGCAGGTCGCCCAGCAGCACCGGCGAGGCATAGATGTTGTCGACGGGGATGTCGAAGAAGCCCTGGATCTGGTCGGCGTGCAGGTCCATGGTCAGCACGCGGGCGACGCCCACGGTCTGCAGCAGGTTGGCGACGACCTTGGCCGAGATCGGCACGCGCGTGGAACGCACGCGGCGGTCCTGGCGGGCGTAGCCGAAGTAGGGGATCACGGCGCTGATGCGTTCGGCCGACGAGCGCTTGAGCGCGTCGACCATGATCAGCAGTTCCATCAGGTTCTCGTTCGTGGGCGCGCAGGTGGACTGCACGACGAACACATCGCGGGCCCGGACGTTCTCGTTGATCTCGACGGTGACCTCACCGTCGGAGAAACGGCCGACGCGCGCGGCGCCGAGCGGCGAACCCAGGTGCTGAGAGATTTCTGCGGCCAGGCCAGGATTGGCATTGCCGGTGAAAACCATGAAGTCAGGGTGATGCGCCTGCATGCTTGCTTCTCGGCAGTCTGAGAGAGTGGGCCTGTAGGCCCTGGCGCGGAGCCGTGGGCCGCTTTCGCGAAAGGAAAAATCTTTGGCAGGGGAAGAAGGATTCGAACCTTCGCATGCCGGAATCAAAATCCGGTGCCTTAACCAGCTTGGCGACTCCCCTACACAGGAGACAGGCCTGGCGGCCTGCCACCGATGAATGTCGCATTCAACCGCTTGCGGCTGAATCTCTAGCCCACCCAACCTGCCAGAGGATGGACTGCCAGATTGCTACAAATCCGCAATTGCCAATCCGGAGGCGGATTATGCAACAACGTGCTCTGCGGCAAGTTCAACTTCGCGAAGACCGCGCTGCCAGATCCGGTCATCCGTGCATCCAATCCTTGGGAGCCGAGCCACTCGAGGGCTTGGCTCACCTGCGGATTGAGCCGCTGGGCCACCGGCTGCAGATCGTTCCGACCAAAGCCAAAAATCTCGTTCTTGAGCTTTAGGCTTTGTGCTGTGTCGTTCTCAGCGAAGCCATAGAGTATAGCAGCAGGTGTGGCGCGCTGCAGATCGTCCGCAGAAAAAATTTTTGCAGTCGCCAGGCCGGTGGGCGGCTTGAGCACCGCGAACTGCGCGGCCGGCAAGGTGACGGGCGTGATCTGCTCGCCCACGCCTTCCACCCAGGCGTTGCGGCCGCGCAGGAAGAAAGGCACGTCGGCGCCGAGCGCGAGGCCGATGCGCTCGAGCCGCGCCAGCGGCAGGTGCAGGCCCCACAGCCGGTTGAGCGCCAGCAGGCAGGTGGCCGCATCGGAAGAGCCACCGCCCATGCCGGCTTCGGCCGGGATGCGCTTCATCACGCCGATGTGCGCGCCCTGGCCGGGTGCTGCGAAAGCCTGCAGTGCGCGCGCGGCGCGCAGCACCAGGTCGTCGGGCGGCAGGGAGGGGCCCAGGTCCTCGCGGCTGAGCTGCCCGTCCTGGCGCAGTTCCACATGCAGTGTGTCGCACCAGTCGATGAGCATGAACACCGACTGCAGCAGGTGGTAGCCGTCGTCGCGCCGGCCCGTGATGTGCAGGAAGAGATTGAGCTTGGCCGGCGCGCTGAGCTCGTACAGGGCCTTCATGGCGTGCCCGGCGGCGCGGCCGCCGCGGGGAGCCGGGACGGCGCGGGCTCGAAGACCAGGCGCAGCTCCGCCGTGGGCAGGGGCGACTCGCGCACCGCCTGCAGGCGCCCTTCGCCCACCTGGGCGAGCTGCGGGCGCCAGCCGGGCACGGGCGTGGCACGGCCGGCCAGCCAGTCGAACAGCGCATCCACGGGCAAGGCCGCACCGGTCACGCGGGCCAGCAGCAGGTCGATGGAGGCTTCGCGCTGGATGCGCTGGCCGTCCTGCAGAGAAGCGGTGCCGGGCGACCACTGCAGCACGCCCAGCGTGTTGCCGATCGGGGTGCTCAGCTTGAGTTCGCCCTGGCCCGGCGCGCCACGCAATTCGAAGATCGCCGAGAAGCTCTGCGGCGGGTCGCTGTCCACGCGCAGCGCCAGGCGGCCGCTCCATTCGCCGCCGCCGATGGGCGCGCGCGTCCCGGGCGGACGGGCGGTGCTGCACGCACCCAGCCACAGCGGCAGGCTGGCGCTGGCCAGCACGAGCTGACGCCGGCGCACCGTCATGGCGAAACGCGCAGGCGCTTGAGGGTCTCCTGCAGGGTCTCGTTGTCCGCATCCGCAATCTTCGCCTGCTTCCAGATGCTGACGGCGCGCTCGCGGTCGCCCTGCGCCCAGAGCACTTCGCCCAGATGGGCGCCGATCTCCGGATCGGGCCGCTTCTGGTAGGCCGCTTCCAGGATGCGCAGCGCCTCGGCCGTGTTGCCCAGCCGGAACTCGACCCAGCCCAGGCTGTCGGCGATGAAGGGATCGTCGGGCGCCAGCTCGACGGCCTTGCGGATCAGCGTGCGCGCCTCGTCCAGGCGCGTGTTGCGGTCCGCGAGGGAGTAGCCCAGTGCGTTGTAGGCATGCGCGTTTTCCGGCTGCAGCGCGATCACGCGGCGCAGGTGCCGCTCCATCTCCTCGTTGCGACCCAGCTTCTCGGCCGTGAGCGCCAGGTCGTACAGCAGGTCCGCGTCCTCGGGGTCGGCGCGCTGGCCCTCGGCCAGCAGATCGTAGGCGGCCTGGTGCTGGCGGGCATCCCGCAGCAACTGCACTTCGGTGGCGAAACGCTGCTTGCGCTCGGCGACGGTGCGCGCAGGCAGCTCGCGCAGCAGCGCGCGGGCCTGCTGCAGTTGGCCCTGCCGTCCGAGCAGCAGGGCTCGGCGCGTCTGGGCCTGGAAGAGTTCTTCGGCGCCTTCGATGCGGCCCAGCCACTGTTCGGCTGCGGCGTAATCCTTGCGGCGCTCGGCCAGTTGCGACAGCTGCAGGTAGGCCTGGGCCATGCCGCGGCGGCGCTCGTCCGCGTCGCGCTGCGCGGCCGCCAATTCCAGGTAGCGCTGCAACGAGGCCTGCGCCGCATCGTCCTCGCGCAGCTGGCCTTGCAGCGTGCCCAGCATCAGCCACGGGTCGGGCAAGGCGGGGTGCGCCTCGGTCACGGCCTTCAGCTGCGTGCTGGCCTCGGCATAGCGCTGCGCGCCCACCAGCCAGCGCGCGAAGGCGACGCGCGCTTCGGGCAGGGCCTCGGGGCTGGCCAGGTACTGCTTGACCAGCACCTCGGCCTGCGGGCGCTGCGGGTCCATCAGGTCCATGGCCAGCACGACCGGGCCATCGGCCTTGGGGTCGGCGGCGGCCCCGCGCTGCGCCGCGTCCAACGCGCCGTCCAGGTCGCCGGCCAGCTGGCGCACGCGGCCCACCGTGGTCCATGCCAGGGCCGCGGTGATGGGGTTGCGCAGGTCGTCGGCCAGCGCCTGTTCGAGCACCTGCGCGGCCAGCTTCTTGTCTTGGGCGCGGCCGAAGCTGCGCGCCAGCACCGTGAGCAGCACCGGCCGCTCGATGACGGGCGTGGCCGCCAGTTCGGCCCGCAGCGGCTCGACGGTCTCGCCCAGCCGCCCCAGCGCGATCAGCACCTGCAGCTCCAGGCGCCGCGCGTCGCGCGAATCGGGGATGGCGGTCTTCCACGCGCGCGCCGCGGTGAGCGCGGCCTCGGGTGAACGGCCCTGGATCGCAGCCTCGGCGGCCCGCTGGAACAACTGCGCATTGCCGGAGCGGCGCGCCGCATCCAGCAGCAGGGCGAAGCTTTCGGCCGGATCGCCGCTGCGTGCGCTGATCTCGCCCAGCAGCACCTCGTAGAAGAGCTGCGCCGTCATGGCCGACGGGCGCGCCGGTTCGGGCGCGGGGGCCGCGGCCGCCGCCGGCGGGACGGGCCCGGGGGGCGGCGCCGGCTGGGCCTGGGCCGCACCGGCCGCGAGCAGCCAGACGGCCAGGGCCAAACCGTGTCTGCGGGGCATGAAACTCATCGATCCATAATAATGCAAGGCCTGCGGGGCCCGCCCCCTGGCGGCCGGGTGGGCTTGCCCCGTCTGAGGCCTCTTTCACCCCACTCGAAGACGGACTCGCAACCGTTGCCGCGCGACCGGCGGGGCGCGCGTCGCATCCCTGTCCAGCCGCTCTCTTCCACCATGCCAGAGCTTCCCGAAGTCGAGGTCACGCGCCGTGGCTTTGCCGACCGCATCGCCGGTGCGCAGGTACTCGCCGTGCGCCTGGGCAAGCCGCTGCGCTGGGCGCTGTCGGTGGCGCCCGATGAACTGGTCGGCCGCCAGGTGCTGGGCGTGCGGCGGCGCGGCAAGTACCTGCTGATCGACCTGAACGAGGGCCTGCTGCTGCTGCACCTGGGCATGTCGGGCAGCCTGCGTTTCGATCCCGAACTGCCGCCTGCCGGCGCGCATGACCATTTCGACCTGCTGACGTCGGCCGGCACGCTGCGCCTGCATGACCCGCGGCGCTTCGGGGCGGTGGTCTACGTGCCGCACGAGGATTGCGCGCTCGCGCGCAAGCTGCTCGGGCACCTGGGCATGGAGCCGCTGGGCGCGCATTTCGACCTCGATGCCTTCCATGCCGGGCTGCGGCGCCGGCGTGCGCCCGTCAAGCAGGTGCTGCTGGCCGGCGACGTCGTGGTGGGCGTGGGCAACATCTACGCTTCCGAGGCGCTGTTCCTGGCTGGCATCCGCCCCACCACCGTGGCGTCGCGCATCTCGCGCCCGCGGGCGGCGCGGCTGCATGCCGCGGTGCGCGACGTGCTCGGCCGCGCCGTGGCGCGCGGCGGCAGCACGCTGCGGGACTTTTCGGGTGTGGACGGGCAAGGCGGCTACTTCCAGCTCGAAGCCATGGTCTACGGCCGGGCGGGCCAGCCTTGCCGCATCTGTAGTACTTCCGTGCGCATCTTGCGCCAAGGCCAGCGATCCACCTTCTTCTGCCCCGTTTGCCAGAAGCCCTGACGGGGCCGAACGGTGGCACAGTGGCGTCTGAATGGCAGACCGGGGCGGCCGGCTGCGGATATATTTTGAAACAACTTCTGACGCACACACCGTGAGCCGCTCCTTCGACCAGCAATTCGACCAGCACGGGGCCTGGCGCCGCAACTTCGCGCATCGCCTCAAGTGGCTCGGCAGCTGGCTGCGCGACAACGACCTGCTCGATGCCGCCGTCGGTGAGCGCCTGCGGGAGCTGGAGTCGCAGATGCGCACCAGCAAGGTCCGGGTGGCTTTCGTGGCCGAGTTCTCGCGCGGCAAGTCGGAGCTGATCAATGCCATCTTCTTCGCCGGCTACGGGCGCCGCGTGATGCCGGCCAGTGCGGGGCGCACCACCATGTGCCCCACCGAGCTGGGCTATGACCCGGCCATCCGGCCCTGCCTGCGGCTGCTGCCCATCGAGACGCGGCTGGAATCGGCCTCGCTCGACACCTGGCGTGGCCAGCCCGAGCGCTGGACCGAGATCCCGGTCGACGCGGACGACGCCGACCAGCTGGCGGCTGCCATGCACAAGGTGGCCGAGGTGGAGTGGGTGCCGCTCGCGCAGGCGCGCGCCCTGGGCTTCTGGCGCGACGACAAGCCCGAGGACAACCCGGTGGCCGACGCCGAAGGCCGCGTGGAGGTGCCGCGCTGGCGCCATGCCGTGCTCAATATGCCGCACCCGCTGCTGGAGCAGGGCCTGGTGATCCTCGACACGCCGGGCCTGAACGCGATCGGGGCCGAACCCGAACTGACCGTGAGCCTGATTCCGCAGGCACATGCCGTGGTCTTCATCCTGGGCGCGGACACGGGGGTCACGCGTTCGGACCTGGCCATCTGGCGCGAGCACCTGGTCACCGAGGGCGACCCGAGCGAGACGCGCCTGGTGGTGCTCAACAAGATCGACACGCTCTGGGATTCGCTGAGCCAGCCGGGCCAGATCGATGCGCAGATCGAGCGCCAGTGCGCCAATTCGGCCGAAGTGCTGGGCGTGCCGCGCAGCCGGGTGCTGCCCGTGTCGGCGCAGAAGGGCTTGCAGGCCAAGATCGAACACCATCCGGCGCTGCTCCAGTCCAGCCGCCTGCCCGCGCTGGAGCAGGCCCTGGGCGAGGGCCTGCTGGGGCGGCGCGAAGCCGTGCTGCGCCGGGCCGTGGACGCGGGCGTGGCCGCGCTGCGCGCCGAAGCCACGCGCGTGCTGCAGGTGCGCCAGCGCGACCTGGCCGAGCAGGTGCTGGAACTGCAGGGCCTGCGCGGCAAGAACGGCGCGGTGATCCGCCACATGCGTGGCCGCATCGAGCAGGAGCAGGCAGATTTCGAATCGAGCAGCGCGCGCATCCTCGCGCTGCGCTCGGTGCAGTCGAAGATGATGCGCGAAGTGCATGCCGTGCTCGGCGTGACGGCGCTCAAGGAAGACATGGCCCGGCTCGCGCAGGCGCTGCGCGCCTCGGGCCTGAAGCTCAACGTGCGCAAGGTCTACGGCAGCACCTTCGACGCGCTGCGCCGCAACCTGCATGACGTGCAGGCGACGATGGCCGAGATCCAGACCATGCTCAACGGCACCTTCCGCCAGCTCAATGCCGAACACGGCTTCTCGCTGCAGGCGCCGGCCGAGCCCGATCTGCGCGAGTTCGAAGCCGAACTGAGCCGCATCGAGCAGAGCCACCTGCACTACCTGGGCGTGGGCAACGTGCTGCGCCTGGCGCAGACCGAGTTCTGCCACAAGCTGGTGCGCGCGCTGGCCAGCCGCGTGCGCGCCATCAACGACGCCGCCGTGGCCGAGGTGGACCGCTGGAGCAAGGCCGCCAATGCGCAGCTGGACGTGCAACTGCGCGAGCGCCGCCGCAGCTTCGTGCGCCGCCTCGAATCCGTGGAACGCGTGCAGTCCGCGGCCGGCAACCTCGATGAGCGCCTGGAAGAGATCGCCGTGCAGGAACAGGGCCTGGGCGCGTTGCAACAGCGGCTGGGCGAGCTGACCGCATTGCTGACCAGCCAGGAGCCGTCGACGCCTGCCGCCGAAGCGGCCTTCGGCCAGTTGCGCGTCGCGTGACGGCCCGCTCTTGCGCCGCGGGCGTGCAGGCCCGCGCGGCCGCCATCGCCGCCGAATTCGCCCCGCTGCTGGTGGCCTGGCAGCGCAGCCATGGCCGCAGCGGCCTGCCCTGGCAGAACACCCGCGACCCCTACCGCGTGTGGCTGTCCGAGATCATGCTGCAGCAGACGCAGGTCGCGACCGTGCTGGGCTACTACGCGCGCTTCCTGGATCGCTTCCCGGACGTGGCCGCGCTGGCCGCCGCCAGCGAGGACGAAGTGCTGGGCCTGTGGAGCGGGCTGGGCTACTACAGCCGCGCCCGCAACCTGCACCGCTGCGCGCAGGACGTGGTCGCGCGCTTCGGCGGCCGCTTTCCCGCGCGCGCGCAGGAACTCGTCACGCTGCCCGGCATCGGCCGCTCCACGGCGGCGGCGATCGCGGCCTTCTGCTTCGGCGAGCGCGTGGCCATCCTCGATGGCAACGTGAAGCGCGTGCTGTCGCGCGTGCTGGCCTTCGATGAAGACCTGTCGCGCAGCGCGAACGAGAAAGCGCTGTGGGAGGCCGCGCAGCTGCTGTTGCCGCCCGAAGGCGATGCCGAGGCCATGGCGAGTTACACGCAGGGCCAGATGGACCTGGGGGCCACCGTCTGCCTGCCGCGCCAGCCGCAATGCTTGATCTGCCCCGTGCAGGGCCTGTGCCGGGCGCGTCTGGCAGGCCAGCCCGAGCGCTTCCCGGTGAGCGAGCGCCGCCTGCGCCGCAGTGCGCTGAGCCTGTGGCTGCTGCTCGCGCGCCGTGGCGATGGCGCCGTCTGGCTGCACAAGCGGCCGGCGCGGGGCATCTGGGCCGGGCTGCACAGCGTGCCCGTGTTCGAAAGCCCGGACGCGCTGGAGGCGGCTCTGCGCCCGGCGCTGCGGCCGTCGGCCCTCCACCGGCCCGCCTTCCTGCATGTGCTCACGCACAAGGACTTGCACCTGCATCCGGTGGCGGTCGCCGTGCCGACGGGCGAGGCGCGGCCGCCGGCGACGGAAGGGGAGGGCCGCTGGGTGCCGGTCCAGGAGTGGCCGGGGCTCGGCCTGCCGGCGCCGGTCCGGCGGCTGCTCGAAGAAGACGGGCCGGGCTGATCCGCTACGCGCACGTCGGGCCGCGCCGCGGCGGGGGGCTACTCGCCGTCCAGCTCCCGGTGCCGCTTGAGCGCGGCCCAGCGCTCGCCGAAGGCACGCGCCAGCTGTTCGACCAGGAACACCGAACGGTGCTGGCCGCCCGTGCAGCCGATGGCCACCGTCACGTAGCTGCGGTGGTCGTTGGCGAGCGCGTCCAGCCAGTGGCCCAGGAACTGCTCGATGTCGGCGTACATGCGCGCCACCTCGGCGTGCTCGCGCAGCCAGTCGATCACGGGCGTGTCGCGCCCGGTGAGCGGCCGCAGATGGGCGACGTAGTGCGGGTTGGGCAGCATGCGCACGTCGAACACATAGTCCGCGTCCAGCGGCAGGCCGCGCTTGAAGGCGAACGACTGGAACACCAGCGTCAGCTGGCGCTGCGGCGCATCCAGCAGCGCCTTGATGTAGGTGCGCAGCTGCGCGGGCCGGATCAGGCTGGTGTCGATCACATCGGCGCCGTCGCGCAGGTCGGCCAGCAGCTCGCGCTCGAGCTCGATCGCCTGGATCAGCGCGCGCTCCTGCTCGGGGGCGTCCACGCGGCCTTCCTGGCGCGACAGCGGATGGCGCCGGCGTGTTTCCGAGAAGCGGCGCACCAGCGCCTCACTGGTCGAATCCAGGAACAGCGAGCGCAGCGCGATGCCTTCGTGGCGCAGGCCGGCCAACTGCTGCGGCAGGCTGGGCAGCGACACGCCACTGCGCACGTCGATGGCCACCGCCACGCGGCGCGCGCGCTGCGCCTTCTGCAGCGCGATGAAGGCGTCGAGCAGCTCCGGCGGCAGGTTGTCCACGCAGTAGTAGCCTGCGTCTTCCAGCGCATTGAGCGCCACCGACTTGCCGGAGCCCGACATGCCGGTGATGAGGATCAGGTCCAGCGTCATGGCGTGGCCTTGGCCTTGCGCCGCGGGGGCGCCTGTGTGCCGGCCGGCTCGGCCGTCGCCGTCAGCATCTCGCGCGCATGCGCCAGCGAGGTGGCCGAGATCCGTTCGCCGCCCAGCATGCGCGCGATCTCCTGCGTGCGCGCCTCGCCGTCGAGCGGACGCACGGTGCTTTCGGTGCGCGGCCCTGCGCTGCCGTCCACGCCTTCGGCCGGCAGGGCGCGCTTGGCCACCTGCAGGTGGTGGTCGGCGCAGGCCGCCACCTGCGGCAGGTGGGTGACGGCCAGCACCTGCCGGTCGCGGCCCAACTGCTGCATGAGCCGGCCCACGGTCTCGGCCACGGCCCCGCCCACGCCCGAATCCACTTCGTCGAAGATCAGCGTCTGCGCATTGCCCAGCCGGCTGGTGGTCACGGCAATCGCCAGCGCGATGCGCGAGAGCTCGCCGCCCGAGGCCACCTTGCCGATCGGCCGCGGCGTGCTGCCGGCATGTCCGGCCACGAGGAAGGCGATGTCTTCCAGCCCGGCCCGGCCCGGCTGCGCCGCCGGCTGCAGGCTGACCTCGAAACGGCCGCCTTGCATGCCCAGGCCCTGCATGGCCCGGCTGACGGCGTCGGCCAGCTGCGGCGCGGCGCGCTTGCGCTGCGCGCTCACGGCCTGGGCCGCGCGCCGCCAGCGCTGCTGGCTCTGCTGCTCGGCTGCCTGCAGCGCGTCCAGGTCAGCCTGCGCGTCCAGCTGCGCCAATTCGGCCTGCCACTGGGCCAGCAGCGCGGCCAAGTCGGCCGGCGTGCGCTTGTAGCGGCGCGCGAGCGACATCCACAGGCCCATGCGCTCGTCGAGCACGGCCAGTTGCTGCGGGTCGGTGTCGGTGCGGCGCAGGTACGCGTGCAGCGAATGCGCGGCGTCGGAGGCCTGGGCGATGCTGGAGGCCAGTTCGTCGGCCAGCCCCTGGAATTCGGGTTCCAGGTGCTGCTGGTCCTGCAGCAGCGCCAGGGCGCGGTTCAGGGCGGCCAGCGCGCCGCCGTCCTCGTCTTCCAGCGCGGCGCTCGCGCCCTGCGCAGCGTCGATGAGGCCTTGCGCATGGGACAGCCGCGTGTGCTGGGTCGACAGCTCTTCCCACTCGCCTTCCTGCGGCGCCAGCTTGGCCAGCTCGCCGATCTGCCATTGCAGGCGCTCGCGCTCGCGCTGCAGCGTGTCCTGCGCGCGCTGGGCGCTTTCCAGCGCCTGCGCGGCCTGGCGCCATTGCTGCCAGGCGCCTTCCATGTCGGCTCCGTCCACGCCCGCGTAGGCGTCGAGCAGGCCGCGCACCGAGTCGGCGCGCGTGAGGCTCTGCCAGGCATGCTGGCCGTGGATGTCCAGCAGCTGCTCGCCCAGCTCCTTGAGCTGGGTGGCGGTGGCGGGGGCGCCGTTGATCCAGCCGCGGCTGCGGCCCTGCGTGTCGACGGTGCGGCGCAGCAGCAGCGCGTCGCCGGCCTCGAAGCCGCCTTGTTCGAGCCAGCCCTGCAGGCCGGGCACGGGGTCGAACTCGGCCGCCACGTCCAGCCGCTCGGCGCCTTCGCGCACGGCGCCGGCGTCGGCGCGGTTGCCCAGCGCCAGTTGCAGGGCGTCGATCAGGATGGACTTGCCGGCGCCGGTCTCGCCGGTCAGGACGGTGAAACCGTCCTGCAGGTCCAGCTCCAGCGAACGAACGATGACGAAATCGCGCAGGGCGATTCGACGCAAAGCCATGTCAGTCTTCCAAGGTTCAGGGCTCGGTGCGAACTGCGTGAAGCGGGCGACTCAAGCCGACCCGCGCAGCGGAGTCTTCAGGGCGCCCGAGGAACTGGCCCTGCCAGGCCTCGGGGTGCGCCCCCTCCCGCCGAAGGCGAGGGAAAGGGGAAGCCGCGAAGCGGCCGAGGGGTGTTTCATCTCAGTTGTCGCCCTTGTTCCAGTGCATCTTGCGGCGCAGCGTGTCGAAGTAGCTCCAGCCGCGCGGATGCAGGAAGCGCACGTGGAATTCGGAGCGCCGCACCACGATCCGGTCGCCCTGGCGCAGCGAGGCCAGTGACTGCATGTCGAAATTGGCACTCGCGTCGCGGTCGTTGACCACCTCGATGGTCACGTCCTCGGCATCGGGCAGCAGGATGGGGCGGTTGGACAGGGTGTGCGGCGCGATCGGCACCATCACCCAGCCCGGAATGGACGGATGCAGCAGCGGGCCGCCGGCCGAGAGCGCATAGGCCGTGGAGCCCGTGGAGGTGGCGATGATCAGGCCGTCCGCGCGCTGGTTGGCCACGAAGGCGCGGCCCACCGACACACGCAGTTCCACCATGCCCGAGGTCGCGCCGCGGTTGACCACCACGTCGTTCATGGCCAGCGCCTCGAACACCTCCTCGCCGTCGCGCACCACCCGCGCCTGGATCAGGCTGCGGTGGTCCTCGTCATATTCACCGGCCAGCATGGGCCGCAGCGTGTCCGAGTACTCGTCGAGCGCGATGTCGGTGATGAAGCCGAGCCGGCCGCGGTTGATGCCGATCAGCGGCACGCCGTAGGGCGCCAGCTGCCGGCCGATGCCCAGCATCGTGCCGTCGCCGCCGACGACCAGGCCGAGGTCGCATTGCTCGCCGATCTCCTCCACGCTCAGCACGGGATGGCGGCAGCTGCGTGGCGGCTCGGCGCTTTCGTCGCAGCCGCAGCTCGTGCGCTCCAGCACCACTTCGCAGCCCTGCGCGGCCAGGAAGTCGCCGATCTCGTCGATGACGGGATCGTGCGCACGCGCGCCCTGCGGCTGGTACTTGCCAATGAGGGCGACGCGGCGGAACACGGAAGTCATGCGCAAATTAAAACATCTTTGCGTGACCCGATGCCCGGGCTACACCGGGCGGTGCCGGCGCCGCCAGTCTCCTAGAATTTCGGCATGCTGGATGACCGCGCCAAGTTGCTGCTCAAGACGCTGGTGGAGCGCTACATCGCCGACGGCACGCCTGTCGGGTCGCGCACGCTGTCGCGCGCGCCGGGGCTGGAGCTCTCGCCGGCCACCATCCGCAACGTGATGGCGGACCTGGAGGATCTGGGCCTGATCGCCAGCCCCCACACCTCGGCCGGCCGCGTACCCACGGCGCGGGGCTACCGCCTGTTCGTGGACACCATGCTCACGGCCCAGCGCACCCAGCTCGCGGCGCCCAGCCTGCCGGCCGACCAGCCGCAGAAAGTGATCGCCAATGCGGCGCAGATGCTGTCGAACCTGTCCCAGTTCGTGGGCGTGGTGATGGCGCCGCGCCGCGCGGCCGCCTTCCGGCAGGTCGAATTCCTGCGGCTGTCGGAGCGCCGGCTGCTGGTGATCCTGGTGTCCACCGACGGCGACGTGCAGAACCGCGTGATCTTCACCGACCGCGACTATTCGCAGTCCGAGCTGGTCGAGGCCGCCAACTACCTGAACGCGCACTACAGCGGCCTGTCGATGGAGCAGGTGCGCGACCAGCTGCAGAGCGAGATGGAAACGCTGCGCAGCGAGATCGCCACGCTGATGCAGGCGGCCGTGCAGGTGAGCACCGAGGCCATGAGTGCCGCGCAGGACGACGTGGTCGTGGCCGGCGAGCGCAACCTGCTGGCGGTGAGCGACTTTTCGAGCGACATGAGCCAGCTGCGGCGCGCCTTCGAGCTGTTCGAGCAGAAGGCGCAGCTGCTGCGCTTGCTCGACGTGTCGAGCAAGGCCGAAGGGGTGCGCATCTTCATCGGCGGCGAAAGCCAGGTCGTGCCCTTCGAGGAGCTGTCGGTCGTCAGCGCGAGCTACGAAGTGGACGGCGAGGTGGTGGGCACGCTGGGCGTCATCGGCCCCACGCGCATGCACTACGACCGCATGATCCAGATCGTGGACATCACGGCGCGGCTGGTGGGCAATGCGCTGAGCCAGCCCAAGGGCTGAAGAGTTTTTCGGGGCGCAGGAATTCGGTATAGAATGGCGGGCTTCGCCGGGCCGTTAGCTCAGTTGGTCAGAGCAGGGGACTCATAATCCCTTGGTCGCTGGTTCAAGTCCAGCACGGCCTACCAAGTGACCTGGTGGTCCGGAGATCCAAAAAGAAAACAAGAAGATCTAGAGGAGTGCTGAAAAGCACGCTATACTAGATAGCTTAGCGGCTGTAGCTCAGCTGGATAGAGTACTTGGCTACGAACCAAGGGGTCGTGGGTTCGATTCCTGCCAGCCGCACCAAACGGATAGCCCCGGAACAGTGATGTTCCGGGGCTTTTTCCTTTTCCGCTTCCATTTTTGCTTTCTCTTTTTGGGGGACGATCGGGTATGAGCAAGGCCTTCACCAAGGAAAGCGACGCAGAGGACGACGAGCTCGATGCCGGGCTGCCGCCCCTGCCCGCCGGGGGCAAGAACTACATCACGCCCTCGGGGTACGCGCGGCTGCGCGCGGAACTGCTGGACCTGATGGACAACGAGCGGCCCAAGGTGGTCGAGGCCGTCCATTGGGCCGCCAAGAACGGCGACCGCTCCGAGAATGGCGATTACCTGTACGGCAAGAAGCGCCTGCGCGAGATCGACCGGCGAATCCGCTTTCTCACGCGCCGGCTCGAAATCGCCGAGGTGACCGACCCGTCGCTGCACCATGGCGGCGATCAGGTGTTCTTCGGCGCCACGGTGCGCTATGTCGACGAAGACGGGGCCGAGAGCGTCGTGACCATCCTCGGCATCGACGAAGCGCAAAGCGCGCAGGGGCAGGTGAGCTGGGTCTCGCCGGTGGCGCGCGCGCTGCTAAAGGCGCGCGTGGGCGACGTCGTGCGCCTGGTCACGCCCGCGGGCACGCGCGAGATCGAGGTGCTGTCGGTCGACTATCCGGCGCCGGGCTGAGCCCGCGCCGCGCCAGGCCTGCCGGGCGGCCTCAGGCCGAGGGCAGGATGCGCCCGGCCTTGAGCACCGAGGGCGTGCGGCGCACGGCGCGCAGCACGTTGTCCATGTGCGCGCGGTCCTGTACCGCCACGACGAAGCGCAGCTCGATGGCGTCCTGCGCCGCGTCCTCGGGCATCTCCACGTGCGTGATGTCGGCTTCGGCGCCGGCCAGTGTGGCCGCCACGCGCGCGAGCACGCCCTTGTCGTTGCGCACGGCCACCAAGAGCCCGGTCTCGAAGGCGCGCACGGGTTCGTCCGCCCATTCCACGCTGATGAAGCGCTCGCTGTCCTTGTGGTGCAGGCGTTGCGCGACGCCGCAGACGTCCACGTGCACGACCAGTCCTTCGCCATGGCCGAGGTACCCGACGATGGCGTCGCCCGGAATGGGGCGGCAGCAGGGCGCGAAACGCACCGAGGAGTTCTCGCTGCCGTCCAGCGTGACGCCGCCCTGCGACACGGTTTCGTGCGCCGTGAAGCGCTCGCGCGTGAGCATCAGCGCGTCGGGGCGCTCGCCACGCTCGGCCATCAGCGCCATGAGCCGCTTGGCCACGATGGTGGCGATGCGGCGGCCCAGGCCGATGTCGGTCAGCAGTTCGGCGCGGTTGCGGTTGCCGGTGAAGCGCAGCAGCTTGTCCCACAGCGGCTGCTGCTCGGGCGTGTCCTCGGGCAGCCGGCCCAGGCCTTCGGCGCGCAGCGCCTGCGTGAGCAGCTTCTCGCCCAGGCCTTCGGACTCGGCCTGTTCCAGCGTCTTGAGGTAGTGGCGGATCTTGGAGCGCGCACGGCCCGTGCGCACGAAGCCCAGCCAGGCCGGGTTCGGCGTGGACACCGGCGCGGTGATCACCTCCACCACGTCGCCGTTCTTCAGTTCGGTGCGCAGTGGCACCTGCTCGCCGTTGATGCGGGCGGCCGAGGTGTGGTCGCCGATGTTGGTGTGGATCGCGTAGGCGAAGTCGACCACCGTGGCGCCACGCGGCAGGGCCATGATTTCGCTCTTGGGCGTGAACACGTAGACCGCGTCGGGGAACAGGTCCACCTTCACGTGGTCCCAGAACTCGGCGGCGTCGCGCGTTTCGTCCTGGATGTCGAGCAGCGACTGCAGCCACTTGGCGCTCAGGCGCTCGGCCCCCGTGTCGGTGGTGTTCGACGCCTTGTAGAGCCAGTGCGCGGCGACGCCCGATTCGGCCACGAGGTGCATGGCCTCGGTGCGCAGCTGGAACTCCACGTTCACGCCCGAGGGGCCGACCAGGGTGGTGTGCAGCGACTGGTAGCCGTTGAGCTTGGTGATCGCGATGTGGTCCTTGAACTTGCCCGGCAGCGGCTTGTAGAGCTGGTGCAGGATGCCCAGGCCCGTGTAGCAGGCCGTGACGTTGGGCAGGATCAGCCGGAAGCCGTAGATGTCCGTCACCTCGGCGAAGCTCAGGTGCTTCTCGTCCATCTTGCGGTAGATGGAGTAGAGCGTCTTCTCGCGCCCGGCGATGCGCAACTGCATGTCGGCGGCCGCGAAAGCGGCTTCCACGTCGCGCTGCACTTTCTGGATCAGGTCGCGCCGGCGGTTGCGCGCCTTGGCCACGGCCTTGGACAGGATGGCGTAGCGCCAGGGCCGCAGGTGGCGAAAGCACAGGTCCTGCAGTTCGCGGTAGGTCTGGTTCAGGCCCAGCCGGTAGGCGATGGGCGCGTAGATGTCCAGCGTCTCGCGCGAGATGCGGGCCCATTTCTCGCGCGGCGCGTCCGACAGCGTGCGCATGTTGTGGGTGCGGTCGGCCAGCTTGACCAGGATCACGCGCACGTCCCGCGCCATGGCCAGCAGCATCTTGCGGAAGGACTCGGCCTGGTTTTCCTCGCGCGTGTTGAACTGCAGCTTGTCGAGCTTGGTCAGCCCGTCCACCAGTTCGGCCACCGGCGCGCCGAAGCGCTCGACCAGATCGGCCTTGGTGACGCCGCAGTCTTCCATCGCGTCGTGCAGCAAGGCGGCCATCAGGGCCTGGGCGTCCAGCTTCCATTCCGTGCACTGGGCCGCCACCGCGATCGGGTGGGTGATGTAGGGCTCACCGCTGTTGCGCAACTGGCCCAGATGGGCCTCGTCGGCGAAACGGTAGGCACGGCGGACCAGTTCGACGTCTTCCGCGCTCAGGTAATCCAGCCGGTCCAGCAGGGCCGCGAAGCTGGCAGCGGCCGCGTTGAGGGCCGCGGGCCGGCCCGACGGCAGGCTGCCGGCCGAAGGCCTGGACTCGGGTTGAACGACGGCACTCATGGTGCCGACTTTAGCAAGACCGCCGGGCCGGCCGGGCCGGGCACAAAAAAAGCACCGCAAGCGGTGCTTCTTTCGCAGGGGGCCGGCAGGGCCCGCCGGCGCGGCCCGGGCTCAGCCCGGCACCTTCTTGAGCATCTCCAGGCCGATCTTGCCGTCGGCGATCTCGCGCAGCGCCGTGACGGCCGGCTTGTTCTTGCTCTCGATCTTGGGCGCATGGCCCTGGCTCAGCATGCGGGCGCGGTAGGTGGCGGCCAGCACGAGCTGGAAACGGTTGGGGATCTGCTCCAGGCAGTCTTCGACGGTGATGCGGGCCATGGAATCTCTCTTGAGTGAGATGGATCAGGAAATGTTCAGTGCCGCGAAGGTGTCGGCACGGGCGCGGCGCTGGGCAACGTAGCGCAGGCGCTGCGCATGAACGATGGTCTTCAGATCGAAAAGCGCGCGCTCGAAAAGCTCGTTGATTATAACGAAGTCGAAGCGGCTGGCCTGGGCCATCTCCTCGGCGGCATTGGCCAGCCGCAGCTCGATGACCTCGGGCGAGTCCTCGCCGCGGCGCTCCAGCCGCGAACGCAGCTCTTCCCAGCTGGGCGGCAGGATGAAGATCAGCACGGCGTTGGCGAACACCTCGCGGATCTGCAGCGCGCCCTGGAAGTCGATCTCCAGCAGCACGTCGGCGCCCTGGGCCACGCGGTCCTCGATGGCCTTCTTGGAGGTGCCATAGCGGTGGCCATGCACATGGGCCCATTCCACGAAGCCGTTGGCAGCCACCATGGCATCGAACTCGGAAGCCGAGACGAAGAAGTATTCGCGCCCGTGCTTTTCCTGGCCCCGCGGCGAGCGCGTGGTGTGCGACACCGACGGCTGCACGGCCGAATCCAGCTCCATCAGCGCCTTCACCAGGCTGGATTTGCCGGCCCCGCTGGGCGCCGCGACGACGAAGATGTTGCCTGGATATTCCATGGAGGGGCTCATTCGATGTTCTGGACCTGCTCGCGCATCTGCTCGATCAGCACTTTCATGTCCACGCCGATGCGCGTCAACTCCAGCGCCGCGGACTTGGAGCCCAGCGTGTTGGCCTCGCGGTGCAGTTCCTGGATCAGGAAATCCAGGCGCTTGCCGATCTCGCCGCCCTGGGCGAGCAGACGCTCGATCTCGTCGAGATGGGCGTTCAGGCGCGTCAGCTCCTCGGCCACGTCGATGCGGATGGCGAAAGCCGTGGCCTCGGCCAGGGCGCGGTCCTGCGCGGCCTCGGGCGCGGCCTGGCCGGCCAGGCCCATGGCCTCGTTCCAACGCTCGAGGAAGCGGGCGCGCTGCTGCTCCACCAGGCGCGGCACGATGGGCTGGGCCTGCTGCGCCAGCGTGCGCAGGCTGTCCAGGCGGTCGCGCAGCATGGCGACCAGCTGCTCGCCTTCGCGGGCCCGGGCTTCGGTGAGCGCGTCCACCACCTGGGCGGCGGTGCCCAGCACGTCGAATTCGGCCGCCGGCGGCCGGGCGCCGTCATTGGCGGCCAGGCGCAGCACGTCGGCCACGCTCAGCTCGGCGGCGTGCGGAAGCCAGGCCTTGATCGCGTCCTGCGCGGCATTGAGGCGCTGCAGCAGCCGCGCGGAGGGCTCGGCGATGCCGCCGGTGCCGCCGTTGTCGATGCCCGCGCGCAGTTCCACCTTGCCGCGCTTCAAGCGGCGCGTGAGCAGTTCGCGCAGGGCGGGCTCGTGCTGCCGCAGCTCTTCCGAGAGCTTGAAGCTCAGGTCCAGGAAGCGGCTGTTGACGGCCCGGATCTCCAGGCCCAGCCGCCCGCCGGGCGCGCTGCGCGCATCGCCGTCCTGGGGACTGCCGACAGGGCCGCTCTGGCCGCTGGCGTAGCCGGTCATGCTGTAGACTGCCATGGAGCCTCGCCGTCCTTCCTCGGGTTGCGTGCCCGGCGCGATGGGCGCAGTTGCAAGGCCTGCACGGCCCGCGCCCCTGCGGGCGCCCAGGTGCAACCGGCAGAGGGCGGCCCCGCGTTCGCTTGCCGCTCCCCCGCCTTCGGGCGAAACTCCCGATTATGTCAAAGGTCAAACCGTCGCCTCTGCTGCCTGACACGGTCATCGGCGGCTACCGCATCGTGCGCCGCCTGTCGGCCGGCGGTTTCGGCGTGGTCTATCTGGCGGTCGACCAGAACGGCCAGCAGGTGGCGATCAAGGAATACCTGCCGTCCTCGCTGGCCACGCGTGCGCCGGGCGAGCTGGCGCCGCAGGTGCCGCCCGAGAAGCTGTCGCTCTACCGCCTGGGCCTCAAGAGCTTCTTCGAGGAAGGGCGCTCGCTCGCGCAGATCTCGCACGCCTCGGTGGTGAGCGTGCTCAATTTCTTCCGCGAGAACGAGACCGTCTACATGGTGATGAACTACCTGGACGGCGCCACGCTGCAGGACTTCATCGTCACCGCGCGCGACCTGAAGAAGGCCAAGGTCTTCCGCGAATCGACGATCCGCTCGCTGTTCGACGAGATCCTGCGCGGGCTGCGCGTGGTGCACCAGCACAAGATGCTGCACCTGGACATCAAGCCGGCGAACATCTTCGTCACCGACGACGACCGCGCGGTGATGATCGACTTCGGCGCCGCGCGCGAAGTGCTGAGCAAGGAAGGCAACTTCATCCGGCCCATGTACACGCCCGGCTTTGCCGCGCCCGAGATGTACCGGCGCGATTCGTCCATGGGCCCGTGGACCGACATCTACGCCATCGGCGCCTGCATGTACGCCTGCATGCATGGCTATCCGCCCAACGACGCGCCGCAGCGCATCGAGAAGGACCGCCTCTCGCTGTCGCTGTCGCGCCTGCGCGGCGTCTATTCGGACGACCTGATCGAAGTCGTCGAATGGTGCATGACGCTGGATCCGCTGTCGCGCCCGCAGTCCGTGTTCGCGCTGCAGAAGGAACTGAGCCGCGAAGGCGAGCGCCGCTACACGCGGTTGTCCGTGAGCGAAAAGATGCGCCTGTCCATCGACAACATGCGCGCTGCCGACAAGAAGCCGCTGCCCAAGGCCGTGGCGCCCACGACCCGTCCCTCCTGAGGTGATCGCGATGCTTTGCCGACCGATGCAGGTGTGCGCATGAAGTTCTCCGTGTTCCAGGTCACGCGCAAGGGCGGCCGGCCGAAGAACGAGGACCGCATGGGCTACTGCTATACGCGGGAATCGGGCCTGTTCGTGCTGGCCGACGGCATGGGCGGCCACCCTGAAGGCGAGGTCGCGGCGCAGCTGACGCTGCAGACGATCGCCGCGCTGCACCAGCGCGATGCGCGTCCTGCGCTCAAGGACGTCAAGTCCTTCCTGGCCTCGGCCGTGATGAGTGCGCACCAGCAGATCATGCGCTACGCCAGCGCCAAGGCCATGCTCGACACGCCGCGCACCACCGTGGTGGCGGCCGTGCTGCAGGACGGCCGCGCGACCTGGATCCATTGCGGCGATTCGCGCCTGTACGTGGTGCGCGCGGGCCAGCTGCTCACGCGCACGCGCGACCATTCGCATGCGGAGCGCCCCCGCCCGCCGGGCAGCACCGAGCCCGTCAACCGCAACCTGCTGCTGACCTGCCTGGGCTCGCCCAGCACGCCGCTGTTCGAGGTGTCCCAGCCGCTGGAGCTGCAGCAGGGCGACCGGCTCATGCTGTGCTCCGACGGCATCTGGGGCGTGCTGGACGACGCGCTGATCGCCCGCACGCTGGCCAGCCGGCCGGTGTCCGATGCGGCGCCCGAGCTGGTCGAAATGGCGCTGCGCCGCGGCGGCACCACGGGCGACAATGCCACGCTGATCGCCATCGAATGGGAAACGCCGGATGCGGCGGGCGGACGAGGCATCTCGACCGACACCATCAGCGACGACGTGTTTGCCTCCACCATCCAGGCTGGCATGCCCACCGACGGTGAGCTCGACGACCTGGACGACGACGCCATCGAGCGCTCCATCGCCGAGATCAACGAGGCGATCCGGCGCTCGGCCGCAAAGCGCGGCTGAGCGCGCGGGCGGCGTTCATCGCCGCGACCGACAATCCACGGCTCGCCCGGCGCATGGGCGCGGCCGGCCGGCGGATGCCACGGGGCTGGCCCCTGGCACCTGCGTCCTGTTTCCCCTGATTTCCAGACTGTTGCCATGACCCCTTTCCTCCGCTCCGGCGCGCGTGCCGCCGATCAGCTGCGTCCCGTGCGCATCACGCGCGGCTTCACCATCCATGCCGAGGGCTCGGTGCTCATCGAATTCGGCCAGACGCGCGTGCTGTGCACCGCCTCCGTCGAAGAGAAGGTGCCGCCGCACAAGAAGGGCAGCGGCGAAGGCTGGGTGACGGCCGAGTACGGCATGCTGCCGCGCGCCACGCACACGCGCGGCAGCCGTGAAGCGGCCAAGGGCAAGCAGAGCGGCCGCACGCAGGAGATCCAGCGCCTGATCGGCCGATCGATGCGCGCCGTGTTCGACCTGGCCGCCCTGGGCGAGCGCACCATCCACCTGGACTGCGACGTGCTGCAGGCCGACGGCGGCACGCGCACCGCGGCCATCACGGGCGCCTTCGTGGCCGCGCAGGACGCCGTGAACAAGCTGATCGCCCAGGGCCTTCTCACGGCCTCACCCATCAAGGACCACGTGGCGGCCGTGTCGGTGGGCATCGTCGAGGGGATGCCGCTGCTGGACCTGGAATACACCGAGGACTCGGCCTGCGACACCGACATGAACGTGGTGATGACCGGCGCCGGCCATTTCGTGGAAGTGCAGGGCACGGCCGAAGGCGCGGCTTTCACGCGCGAAGAAATGAACCAGCTGCTGGCCCTGGCCGAGAAGGGCATCGGCGAACTGGTCATCGCGCAGCGCCAGTCGCTGGCCGCGGCCTGAGGACGGCGGCATGAAGCTGGTCCTGGCCTCCAACAACGCGGGCAAGCTGGCCGAGCTGCAGCAGCTCTTCGCGCCGCTGGGCGTGACGCTGGTGCGCCAGGCCGAGCTGGGCGTGGGCGAAGCCGAGGAGCCCTTCCGCACCTTCGTCGAGAACGCGCTGGCCAAGGCCCGCCATGCGAGCGCCGCCACCGGCCTGCCCGCCATGGCCGACGACGCGGGCCTGTGTGTCGACGCCTTCGGCGGCCTGCCGGGCGTGGACACGGCCTACTACGCCACGCAGTTCGGCTACGCGAAGGGCGATGCGAACAACGTGCGCGCCCTGCTCGAGCAGATGCAGGGCGTGCAGCAGCGCCGCGCGGCCCTGGTCAGCACGCTCGTCGCGCTGCGCAGCGCCGACGACCCGGAACCGCTGATCGCCGTCGGCCGCGCCGTGGGCGAGATCACGCGCGCGCCCGTCGGCGATAACGGCTTCGGCTTCGACCCGGTGATGTTCCTGCCCGAGCTGGGCCGCACCTTCGCGCAGTTGAGCGCCGAAGACAAGAACGCGCGCAGCCATCGCGGCCAGGCGGCCCGCGCCATGCTGGCGCTGATGCGCGAGCGGTGGATGGCATGAGCGCCTCGCCCGCGGTGTCCGTGCCGCTGCGCGCGGCCACGCCCGAGGGTGCGCCGCATGCGCACGACGTGATGCACTGGATGCGGCCCGGCACGCTGCAGTTCCAGGCGCTGCCACCGCTGTCGCTGTACATCCACCTGCCCTGGTGCCTGCGCAAATGCCCGTACTGCGATTTCAACTCGCACGAGTCGCGCACCGGCGCCGACGGGCTGCCCGAGGCGCAATACATCGATGCGCTGATCGCGGACCTGGACGCCTCGCTGCCGCTGGTGTGGGGCCGGCCCGTGCACAGCATCTTCATCGGCGGCGGCACGCCCAGCCTGTTCTCGCCGGCCGCCGTCGACCGGCTGCTCGGCGATGTGCGCGCGCGGCTCAAGCTGGAGCCCGGCTGCGAGATCACGCTGGAAGCCAATCCCGGTACCTTCGAGCGCCACCGCTTCCGCGCCTACCGCGCGGCGGGCGTCACGCGCCTGTCCGTGGGTGTGCAGAGCTTCAACGACGCGCACCTGCAGGCGCTGGGCCGCGTGCACGACCGCGCGCAGGCCATCGCGGCGCTCGAAGAAGCGGCGCAGGCCTTCGACACCTTCAACCTCGACCTCATGTACGCGCTGCCGGGCCAGAACCTGGCGGGCCTCGACGCGGACCTCGACCAGGCGCTGGCGCTTGCGCCGCCGCACCTGTCGGTCTACCACCTCACCATCGAGCCCAACACCTTCTTCGCCAAGCACCCGCCCGCGCTGCCCGAGGACGACATCGCCTACGCGATGCTGGACCGCATTACCGAGCGCACCGCGGCGCACGGCCTGCAGCGCTACGAAGTGTCGGCCTATGCGCAGGACGGCCACCGCTGCGCGCACAACCTCAACTACTGGCAGTTCGGCGACTACCTGGGCTTGGGCGCGGGCGCGCACGGCAAGCTCACGTTCGCGCATCGGGTGCTGCGCCAAGTGCGCTTTCGCGAACCGCGCCTGTACATGGAACGCGCGATGGCGGGCAACGCCGTGGCGCAGGCCGAAGAAGTGGGCCGCGCCGACCTGCTTTTCGAATACATGCTCAACGCGCTGCGCCTGCGCGAAGGCTTTGCGCTGGCCCAGTTCAGCGAGCGCACGGGCCTGCCCGTCAGCACCATCCAGCGCCCCTTGCAGGAGGCCGAGCGCAAGGGCCTGATCGGGCGTGCCCTGCACCGCGTCTGGCCCACCGCGCGCGGGCTCGATTTCCTCAGCGACCTGCAGAGCCTTTTCCTGCCCGAGGAATGAGGCAGCCGAGCCATGAGAGCAGCGAGGACGCCTAGAATGCGCGGCCCGGAGACTTGGGTGAGTGGTTTAAACCAGCAGTCTTGAAAACTGCCGACGGGCAACCGTCCGTGAGTTCGAATCTCACAGTCTCCGCCAGTTACCTAATAAAAACAACAGCTTAGGAATTTTTTTTGGGTTTGTCCCACAAAAAGTACCACATAAAACAAGCCCACATCGGATCCCGATGTGGGCTTTTTCTTTGGCTTTTTGCCGTTCAAGAGCGGCCACGATGCGTGCCGGCGCATGCGGCAAGAGCCATGAGGCCAGATCTTTCATCATCGCCTCGGCGGCGCTGGCCAAGACGCCGACGGCAGTTGCCGGAGCGGGCTGGCTTCGATACGCACCTGGTCAAGCCTGTGGACATCGCTGTGTTGCGGACCTTGCCTCTGCCACGGCCGGGCGCAGTTGAGGCGAAGGGCACACAGCGTCAAGCAGTGGCAGGCTCCCCGGCCTGGAACGTGAACAGCTTCGGCGACGCCCTTTCATGCAAGAGTTGCATGATGCGCCACCGCCCACTGGACGGTCACGCAGCGCCCCGAGGCAGGCGGCCGGCTGAGCACTCCTGACCGCGCCGGCCGACGCAAGCCGGACATGTGCGGCATGCAAGCTCAGGCTCTGGCGCGCGGCTTCAAGCGGAAGCTGATGCCGAGCCGGTTGATTGCGTTCATCGCCGCAATGGTCAAGGTCAAGTCCACCAAGTCCTTCTCGCCGAAAGCGGCCAACGCGGCCGCATAGGCGGCATCAGAGGCATGCGTCTCGCTTACACGCGTGACCTCCTCAGACCAAGCCAGCGCGGCAAGCTCCTGCTCGGTAAAGAGGTACTGGGCCTCGTGCCAGACCGGGACCAGCATGACCTTGTCGATCGACACGCCTTCCTTGATCAGATCGCGGGAGTGAATGTCGATACAGTGAGCGCACCCATTGATCTGCGACACGCGCAAGAACACCAAGTGGACGAGCGTGCTCGGGAGATTCGTGTCGTTCACGACGTAGTGATGCAGGGTACCGACTGCCTTTGCACCTTCGGGGGAAACAGCAAACCAGTTCGCGCGATTCATCAGAACAGTCCTTTCAGCATGTGGCGTTGATAGCCAGGGTCGGCTATTGAACCGAAGACGGATGACGTCTCAGCTTTGCGACATCCCTGAGTCGACCGCCATCCGTCCTATGACCACCGCAACGTCCAGGATGGCTTTGAGTCAAATGAAGACTGTGAGCGGCCGGTCGCGCATCCAGCGTCGAAAGACTGTTTCCAGCGAGAGCAGACACTAGGGCCACCGACCAAGCCCGACGCGTTTCAGGAACGGCCGAGCAGCGGGAGTGTGCCCGAAGCGGACGTAGCACTTCTCCTATGCCGGTCGTTCGTTCGCGAATGCAGTTACATGACCGGATCAAGCCATACCGCAGCGCATCGAGAACGGCCTCACCCAGGCCGATGTGTACGGCGTTTCGGTGGGATCGGCCAGAACGTCAAGTCTTTCACCGCTGCGCGCCGCAACTCGATCGGCTCAGTGACGCAACTGAGCACTGACGCGGCTACGCCGGCAGTTCCGCGGGACATCGTGCAGCGCTTTCTCTATCGCCGGGCCCGCAAGGTTGAACCATTGCGGCGTCAAATGAATGTGCAGCATGGCCTCGGGCGGGAAGGGCGGGCGGCCACGCTTGCCTTCGGGCAGGTACGGAAAGACCAGCGCCACCAGATCGGACCACGGCACCCTGCAATTCATCTTTTCGAGGAACTCGCGTGTTGATTCATGCCGCCGATCCTCTCTGCACTTCAGCCACACACCAAGCACCGGGGGCACACTGTGCAGATCTTCTTTAGAGGAACACGCTGCTCCACACTACCTTGCCCAACAGGTGAATTTCCTTTGTAGGCACGGTGAACTCACGGTGGCTGGGGTTGTCCGCCAAGACGCGCACAAGGGAGCCTACCTCTAACTGCAGTCTTCGCAGGAGCGTGACGTCACTGTCGCGCAACAAGTAAATGCCGTCGTCTTCGACACTGGTCTGCGACAGGTCGATGAGGACCACCGCCCCAGCGCGCAACGTGGGCGCCATGCTGTCGCCGCGCACCTCCATGGCAACCAGATTGCTGATATCCAACCCGTTCTTGCTCAACCAGCGGAAGCAAAAGGCTTGGGCGGAGAAGTCTGTGCCCTGCACTGGCGATACGACATCAGGCACAGCCCCCATGGGTAGCAATGGGAGTTTGCGCAAGGTTCCCCAACCCTGGCCCTCCTGCGCCTGCATGCTGCCGACTCCGGATGCCAACCACTCCACGGATGTCTGCGTGGCCTGGGCCAAGGCCAGCAGAACTTTCCGGGATGGATCACCGCCGCTCAGATAGCGGCTCAGTCCGCTCTGGGAGATCCCCGCCCTGCGCGCCAGAGCACTGGCATTGCCTGCCAGATCGACGAGTTGCCGAAGCCGGCCGATGAACGCCGGGTCCACGGATTCATGTAAAGGCTCGGTCTCTGGCGTCAAAGTCGTCATGGCGATCCCCGGTGACAAGTGTGTGCCGATTTTAGAAAGAGTGCGCCGCTCCGCACATTCGATATCCGCTTTTCGCTTTTATTTATGCGTTTATGTTCCTTTATCGTGCGTTCATTAACTCTATAGTGATTGAATGTTTCGCAATAAAGATATTTTATCTGCGATTAGTCAACAGCAGATGCGCCCACTGAAGAGGCTGGCAATTCCGGCCCTTCTGATCTTGCTCTGGCAATCGCTGACATCGCTCGGAGTGATTCCAGCGGCCGTGCTTGCGTCCCCTTTGCGTTCGCTGGAAGCCGGCTGGGCGCTGGCCAGCAGTGGGGCACTGGGTGACGCTCTGTGGCTATCACTGCGCCGCTCTTTCAGCGGCCTGGCCCTGGGCGCCGCCGCCGGCCTGGCTGCAGGCGTGGTGGCGGGATACTGGAGCTGGGGCGAGAACCTGATCGACGCGAACATGCAAATGCTGCGCGCCGTGCCCTTCGTGGCACTGGCGCCCGTGTTCATTGCCTGGTTCGGCATCGGCGAGGGGGTCAAGGTGGCAATCATTGCGTTTGCCACCCTGTTTCCGGTCTATGTCGGCACTTATGAGGGCATCCGCGGGCTGGACCGTGGACTGCTGGAAGTCGCCCGCGTCACCGGCATGCGAACCTGGGACACGGTGCGCGAAATCATCGTGCCTGGCGCCTTGGCCTCCATCCTGCAAGGCTTTCGTTACGCGCTGACGCTGTCGGTCATTGCCCTCGTGATCGCCGAGCAAATCAATGTGACTGGCGGCCTGGGCGCTCTGGCCTTCGATGCCCGCAAGTTCATGCAGACCGACGTGCTGGCCTTGTGCCTGTTGCTGTATGCCCTGCTGGGCGTGGCTGCGAATGCGCTGGCCCGCACCCTGGAAAGGCGGCTGCTGGCGTGGCGCCGCGAGGTGCACGCTGTATGACGGCCGGAAGCTCTATCTCATCGCCGTCTCCCCGCGCCACGCGCCCGCCCCTGACGACGTGGCGGCAGGCCTTGTGGCGCCGCCGCAGGTTCAGCGGTCCGTTGCTGGTGCTGCTGGCCTGGTGGCTGGTGGGCGCCGCCCAATGGTTGCCGGCCTCCTTGCTGCCTCCCCTGGGGTCTGTGCTCCAGGCGGCGACGGAGTCCATCGGCAGCGGTGCGCTGCCCGCAGCGGCGGCGATCTCGGGCGGCCGGTTGCTGGCCGGCTTCGTGTTGGGCAGTGGGCTGGGCATCGTGCTCGGCCTCGTCAGCGGCCTGTCGCGGCATGGGGAGGACCTGCTGGACAGCACGCTGCAGGGCCTGCGTGCCATCCCTTTCCTGGCGCTGGCGCCCTTCTTCTCGCTGTGGTTCAGCGTGGATGAGGTGGCCAAGGTCGCCCTCGTGGCCTTTGGCGCCACCTTTCCGGCCTACCTGGGCACCGTGGCCGGCATCCGCGCCACGGACGTACGGCTGGTGGAGGCGGCCCGCGTGTGCGGCCTGAGCGCCCGCGAGCGGGTGCGCGAAGTCATCCTGCCGGGCGCATTCCCGGAGCTCCTGACGGGGCTGCGCATCGGCTTCAGTTGGGCGCTCGCCGCCCTGGTCTCGGCCGAGCTGACCAGTTCGTCGACAGGCATCGGTACGCTCATTGCCGAAGCCCGCGAATACGTGCAGACGGAACTGCTGTTCGTTTGTGTTCTCACCTATGCCCTGCTGGGCCTGGCGGCTGACACCGGATTGCGCCTCGTCGCACGGTGGCAGATGCCGTGGCGGCGTGTGTTCGGCGGCCAATGACCATGACTCCTGTTTCTGAACCCGCGGGCGCCAACACGTCCGGCCTCCCGTCGACCGTGGTCCTGCGCGGCCTGCATCGCCAGTTCGGTAGTCGCAAGGTGCTGCGTGGGGTGGATCTCTCGCTGCGCTGCGGCGAATTCGTCGCGCTGCTGGGCCCCAGCGGCTGCGGAAAGTCCACACTGCTGCGGCAACTGGCGGCGCTGGATCAGCCAGATGCCGGCTCCGTGCAGGTGCCGGCGCGCGTCGGCGTGGTCTTCCAGGATGCCCGCCTGCTGCCCTGGCGCCGCGTATGGCAGAACGTGGTGATGGGCGTGGGCCGGGACCAGCACCGCGCCCATGCAGCGCTCGCCGAAGTGGGTCTGCAGGCCCGCGCCGAGGACTGGCCCGGCACGCTGTCCGGGGGCGAGGCGCAGCGGGTTGCGCTGGCCCGGGCGCTGGTCCGTGAGCCCGAACTGCTGCTGCTCGACGAGCCCTTCGCAGCGCTCGATGCCCTGACCCGGCTGCGCATGCATGCGCTGGTGCTGGCCCTGTGGCGGCAGCACCAGCCCACTGTGCTGATGGTGACGCATGACGTTGACGAAGCGTTGCTGCTGGCCGATCGCGTGCTGGTCATGCGCGAGGGCCACATCGTGCGGGACCAGCCACTGGACGCAGCCCGGCCGCGCGATCGCACCACCGCGGAATTCGAACAACTGAGGCGCCAGCTGCTGGTTGAACTCGGTCTTGAGGCGTCTTCCGTGCACGCGCCGGCATGACGAACTGTCCCACCACCTTCCTTTTCCAATCCTGAGCTCACACACATGAACACCGTTGCCAACTCGGCCGACACCCAGGCGCCCCTACAGGTCTGGTACTCCCGCTGCCCCGTGCCCACCCCGTTTGCCGTCGCACTCAAGCTGGGGTGGCTGCAGCACGCCCTGGAAGCGCAAGACGCGCCCGGCCGCTACGAATGGTGCTCGCTGGGCGACTCCCGCGACGAGCGCATCCGGGCGGCCCACTACACGCACGCCCATGTCGATGTGTTCCGCCACGGCGGCAACATCCCGCCCATCTGGGCACGCGCCCACGGCGCGGACACGCGCCTGATCGGCATCTCCTGGGTCACCATGCGCCAGCAGGTGCAGGTGCTGGCGGACAGCGGCATTCGCAGTCCCGCGGACCTCAAGGGGAAGCGGCTGCTGATTCAGCGCAACGACAACGACGTCATCGACTACTGGCGCGCCTCGACCCTGCGGACCTATGAAGCGGCGTTGCACTCGGCCGGATTGAGCCTGGACGACGTGCAGTGGGTCGAACAGACGTCGCAGGTGGGCGCCCGGCACAAGCCCGGTGACGCGTTGTCGCCCGATGGGTCGCTGTGGACCAACCTGCGCAGCCAGGCGCGCCGCCGCGAACTGCTGTTGCCGCTGGTCCGCGGCGAGGTGGACGCCATTGCCACGCAGGCGCACTACGGCGTGGAGTTCGAGGGACTGATCGACGCGCGCACGATCTTCGACCGGTCGCTGGCCGAAGACCCGGCCGAGCGCGTGAACAACGACACGCCCGACGTACTCACCGTGAGCGGGCGGCTGCTGCGCGAGCGGCCGGAAATCGTCCAGACCGTGCTGCGCCAGCTGCTGCGCGCACGCGACTGGGCAGGCAGCCACCGGACCGAAGTGGTGCAGCTGATGGCGCAGGAGTTCAAAACCTCGGAAGCGCTGGTGGACGCCAGCTGGGGCGAAGACCTGACCAGCGGGCTGGATCTGGACCTCACACCACGCAAGGTGGCCGCCATCCAATCGCAACACGACTTCCTGCTGCGTCAGGGATTCATCGACCAGGCCTTCGATCTGGCCGAGTGGATCGACGAATCCCCCCTGCTGGAAGCCCAGCGTGCCCATGCGGCCGCACAGGCGGTCACGAACTGAGATCCGGCGATGCCACAGGCAGAACGCCCCAACCGATTGGAGAAGAGCTGAGCATGGAAGTCTATTGGTACGTTTTTTATGTCGATGGGGCCTACCCCTGGAATGCCGACAAGGTCCGGCAGGTGGACCGGCGCTACCTGAAGTCGCTGGCCACGGCGATCGACGGCGCCGGCTATCACGGGGCCCTGGTGGCGACCGGCGCTGCCGGGGGTTGGGATCCCTGGGCCATTTCGTCCTACCTGGCGGCGTACACGGAGCGCATGCGCTTTCTGATCGCCGTCCATCCTTCGTTGCTGTCCCCCACCTTGCTGGCCAAGCAGGCCGTGACGTTGGACCATCTGTCCGGCGGGCGCGTCGAGCTCAATATCGTCAATGGCCACGCCGGCCTGCAGGCTGGCGGCGTGCACCTGCAGCACGACGAACGCTACGCGCATGGCGATGAATACCTGGGCGTGCTGCGCCAACTGCTGACCGGGGACGACCGAAGCATCGATCACCAGGGCAAGCACCTGGACATCCGCGGTGCCCGCCCGGTGGGACCAGGGGTCCACGCGCCATATCCGCCGATCTGGGTGGGTGGTTCGTCGGTCCAAGCCATGGATCTGGCGGCCAAACACGCTGATGTGTACGCCAATTGGGCCGAGCCGCTGGACAGGCACAAGGCGCATCTGGCGCAGTTCCGCGAACGCGCCGCACTGGCCGGGCGCCAGGTGGAAACGGCGATGACGGTGCATGTGGTCATCCGCGACACCGAAGAGCAGGCCTGGGCAGAGGTGAACACCATGCTGCGCCATGCCGACCAGAGCGCGGTGGACAACCTTCAGCGTGTGCTGTCGGCCGGTCAGTCCGAAGGGCAGCGGCGCGCCTCCTCGCTGCACACCGGTCGATTGCCGCGCGATGCGCGGGAACTGGAGATCGCCCCCAACGTCTGGACCGGCTATGGCCTGCTGCGCATCGGATCGAGCCTGGCCTTCGTGGGCACCGCCCGACAGGTGGCCGACCGGCTGATCGAATACCACGAAGCGGGCGTCGACAAATTCATCCTGTCGCATCACCCCCTGCCCGAGGAGGCCTGGCGCGTGGCTGACGAATTGCTTCCGCTGCTGCCGCTGAAGCCCGTGGGCGGCCAGCGCGAAGCCGCCGACCGACGCGTGCGCACCTTCAACAACCAGGTCAACGGCCTGGGAGCCCAGCGATGAGTGCGTCCCAGACACTGCGCGTGGGCGTGCACCCGCAATCCCCAGCCGGCCCGCTGCTTCAGCGGGCTCCGGCCCTGCAAGACGTCCGCGATGCCCTGGGCAGCGATGTGGCGTTGGTGGCGTATGCGCATGGCACGCAGACGCCCGAACATTTCCTCGGTCAGCGCATCGATGTAGGCCTGACCGGCGCCACGCCACCACTCACCATTCAGGCTGCAGGCGCCGACATCGTGTATCTCGGCGTTGGCCAACCGCGGCCGGACTCAGGTGCACTGGTCGTGCCGACCGACTCTCCGATCCGCTCCGTGGCCGACCTGCGAGAGCGGCGCGTGGGCTTTGCGGTGGGCTCGTGGCATTCGGCCTTTGTCGCCCTGGCCCTGGATGCCCAGGGTCTAGGCTACGAACAGATCCAGGCCGTCAGCTATGTGCAGACCGGCGGCCGCTTGGACCCATCGCGCGTCGATGCCTGGGTGGCCCGTCCCGAGGACATCGACAGTCCCGAGGTGCGCGTGCTCGTGCGCTCCGGTTCGTTGTGGAGCAACCGCAGCGTGGTCTTCGCACGCCGTTCGGCGCTGACGGACGAGGCCGGCGTAGCCCGTGCGGCGCGCCTGCTGACGGCTCTGCAGGCCACCGGTCTGTGGCTGGGCCGGCACCCGGACGCCGCCGCCGCACTGCTCGAGGACATCAGTCCGGTGGGACGCGCCGCCTTGCAACGCGGCTTCGAGATTCAGCCAGGCGCTGAAGGCCTGAGCCGTCCGGGCGCCGATTTCCTGCAGGAGCAGCAGCGGGCCGCGGACGTGCTGTCGCGGGCGGGCGTGTTCGCCCCCATCGCGCTGGCGCCGACTCTGGATGCGCCGCTGCTCGACCAGGTCTGGGGCCGCGTCGCCGAAGCGAACGCGCCAGTGCACTGACTTCATTCATCCCTTCCCTCGGTTCACATCTGATATGAACAAGACCTTGCTTCAACTTTCGCGCCTGCTTGCTGCGGCGGCGCTCGGGGCTGCCACACAGGTGGGCTTTGCCGCCGACGTCAACTACGGCGTGATCCGGGGCCTGACCACTTCCAACCTGGCGTACGACAGCGGCCTGCTTCAAAAGAAATTGGCGGCTGTGGGGCATGAGCTCAAGTGGCGTGGCCCTTACGGTGGCACGCCCTACGATGCGCTGAATGCCGGCCAGGTGGACATCACCTTCACCACTTCCACCAATGCGGCGGCCGTGGTGCTGGGCGACTCCCGCTTCAAGATCTTCGGCTATCAGGCGCCCGACCTGGACGGCGAAGGCGTCTGGGTCAAGAAGTCGGCCGGCATCAAGACGCTGTCCGATCTCAAGGGCCGACGCATCGCGACGGACCGCGGCGGCAGCGGCCACCACGTGCTGCTCAAGACACTGGAAAAGGCCGGCCTGACACCCAAGGATGTGCAGATCAGCTACTTCGATCCGCCCGAAGCTTTGGCCGCCTTCAATGGCGGCCAGGTCGAAGCGTTGGCCACCTGGCGCACGTTCGGCGTCTCGGCAGAGGCACGGGGCGACGGCGTCAAGCTCAGCACCGGCCGCGAGGTGGGCTCCGAGAACCTGTTGATCTACATCGTTCGAACCGACTTTGCCGACAAGCACCCTGAAGCAGTGCGCGCTGTCTTCGACGCACTGCAGGAGGCGGCCCGGCAGTCGGCAGCCAAACCCGAAGCGACCGCTGAAGTCTGGGCCCGGCTGGGCAAGCTGCCGCTGGATGGAGCGCGACTGCTCGTCCCGCCAGCCTCGCGTACCTTTGAGTTCGTCACCCCTGCCTTGCTGCCCACGCTCAAGAATGCGGGCGACCTGTTCGTCAAGTACGGCGTGATCCCACGAAGCCCCAACTACGACAGCTTCATCTTCGATGTGAGCAAACTGCCGTCTAAGAGCGTGTTCAAAGTCTCTTGAGCAAGAGCACCAAGAATGCCAAGTGGACGAACTGCAGGCTGGTGTTGAGCCATCGCTCGCAGTTCTTCCACAGCCTCCTGTTCTTGTCCAGCCAGGCAAAGCTGCGTTCCACGACCCAGCGCTTGGGCATCACCTTGAAAGTGTGAAGCTCGCTTCTCTTGGCGATCTGCACCGTCACATGCCCTCCCAGAATCTGCTGCACGCCTTGCGCGAACGGCCGACCGATGTAGCCTGCATCGCACAGCAGGCTTTGTAGCCGGCTCAACCGGGGCTTGCAGCGCTGTAGCGCCTGCAGTGCGCCTTTGCGGTCCGTCACCTCGGCCGTGGTCACCGCTATCGCATGCGGCAATCCCTGGGTGTCCACCGCGATGTGGCGCTTGATGCCCGAGACCTTCTTGCCTGCGTCATAGCCCTTCAAGCCCGCCGTGTCCGTGTTCTTCACGCTCTGCGCGTCCACGATCAAGAGCGTGCTGCAGGCGTTGCGCCCCAGTTTCTCGCGGGCCGCGCCAACCTGATTTTTTTAATGCCTGCTCCAGCAGGCTGCCACCCTCGCGTGGCTCGCTCCAGATGGCAAAGTACGAGTGCACGGTGCGCCACTTGGGAAAGTCACTGGGCAGTGCCCGCCACTGACAGCCCGTGCGCAGCAGGTAAAGCACGGCGCAAAACACCTCGTACAGCTCCACTTTGCGTGGGGCAGTCTTTCTGCGCGCACTCTCCAGCAATGGCCGGATCACCTCGAACTGCTCGCGCTTGATGTCGCTGGGGTAGCCTTTTCTCACCCACCGAGCTTCTCACATCAAGAGGGTGAGACTTTGAACACGTTCTAAGGGCGACTAGCATGGCTGCGTTGCGGCCCGCATGCAGATCATGCTGCATGCCGAGGACGGCAGGGTGGTGATGGGTACTGTCGCTGCGTTGGATGGTGACGGCCACGACGTATGTGATCTGCTTAACAGCCCTGCTGCCCATCTATCGGCGACTGAGCGTAAAGCTGCGATACATGGCAACCGTGCTGCGGATGTCGATCGGCATCATGAACATCGTGCCTTGAGGCGGACCGCCCGCGCCGCAGTCGCCATGCACCTGGACGTGGCCGATGTTCTTGTCCCGTTGGCTCCCGTGCTGCTCATGGGCTTCCTGTGCAAGTCAGCCTAGGTTGCTCTTCGGCCTTTGCGAGTGCCGCCGCCTGGGCCCGCTCAAAGTTCCCTGAGCGTCGGCGGATCTGTTGTACGCGATGCGGGAACTGATCCTGGATCGACAGTCAGATGACCCACTCAAGTGCTGGACGTGGCACCACCTGGCGATGTTGTTCGGCAAGGACCTGAGGAAGGACGACTACCATGCCATTCACGAGAACGGACAGCCGTACGACGACGATGTAGGCGGACCGCTGTTCGCCGTTGGCGATGACGGCATCGAGCTGCCAGATGCAGACCCAGCCGTTCAAGAGGTGGTCGGGCAGTTGGCGGTTGCGATCTACAGCAGAGATTGCTGAGCCCTGCGGGAAAGACAGTCCGAGCACGGCAGACGCCAATAGCGCTTGCCGTGATCGCGACAACCCCGCTCGGGAGAGTTGCGACACCCGCAACAGGACGCGCCTTGCAGGCGACGCGTCCCGGACAAGCGGCTGAGCCCGTGCCTGCCGCCCGGACCACTTATCGTGAGCGGCGGTAGGTCCGCCGTCGCTGCAGGCCGTTGTTGACCGAAGTCGCTTCGAGACTGTTTGCTGCCACTCGGGCTGGGTCAACTGAATGGCGGCGGGTGCCAGGAGCGGTCGCTCAACGTCCCTCTGGTGGGCCCACTCTTGTCACCCGGCGACAGGCCCGCGGTTCTGCCGAGGACAAGGTTAAGGCCACATCGTCGTGAACAAGCTAAGGGGTCCACTTGGCCGGCACGATCGGGGGTGTGCACTGCTAAATGCAGTACATTTTTGACCTTCTATATCGACTCACTGCACCGCCAATTTCAATGGCCATCACGCGACGTCCAAAGGTCAAGACAGCCACGCTCACGGTTCGGCTGGACCCCAAGATCAAGGCTGCGGCCGAGGCTGCAGCAGAGTACGAGCACCGCAGTCTTACCAACTTGTTGGAGGTGCTCATCGTCAACCACTGCCAGACGCTTGGTCTGAGCCCCGAACACTTTGCCAAGGAACCCCGCTAATGACAAAGACGCCGCAAACGGCGCGCAAACGTCCAGCTACGCAGAGCGCCGCCATCCAGGAGATCCGTTTCTATCGGGCCAACGAGAAGCCGTATGGCGCCTTCAGCAACCTGTACAAGCGTTCGATGGAGTTTGAGGGGACGACGTATCCCACCTCGGAACACGCGTATCAGGCAGGCAAGGCGCTCAAGCCCGCCGTGCGCCAGTGGATCCTCAGCGCGCCGACGCCTGCCCTGGCTGCGATGGCTGCGCACGGTCTGTACGTGTGGGACGTAGTGCCCAATTGGGCACAGATCAAGTTCGATCGGATGCGCGCCGTGCTGCGCGCAAAGTTTGACCAGAACGCCGACTTGCGCGAGCTGCTGCTTTCCACCGGCGAGGTCAGGCTCGTGGAGGCCGGGACCGTCAACAACGCCGTCAATCGGCTCTGGGGCGAGGTAGATGGCAAGGGCGAGAATATGCTGGGGGTCATGCTGATGGAGCTGCGAACGGCGTACGCCAAGCAGCGCCCCGCACGCGTACGCGTCGCCAAGCAGACTGCCGCGTCCGACAAGACTCAGGCAAGCTCGAAGGTCACCTCCAAACGGGTGGCCGTGACTGCATGACTGCCCCGCGCATGCAGTCGGCGGCTAATCATTACGAGGACGAGCTCGCCCAGTTGGGGAACAGCTACTCGGCGGCGTGCGCCGCAGACATCGGGGCCTTGAAGCTCGCGATCGCCAGCACGGCCGAAGCCAGCATGATCGGCGTAGGCTCGGGAGGATCGTTCACGGTGGCGTCCTTGCTGTGCAGCCTCCACGAGGCTTACACCGGCCGGGTATCTCGCCCCTCCACACCGCTGGAGATCATCTGCACCCCGTCGCTGGCTTCGTCCAGCCCGGTCTTCCTGGTGTCGGCCGAGGGCAAGAACCCAGACATCGTGGAGGCGCTCGAGCGGGCGCGACGGTTCAGCTCGCGCACGGTTCACGTGTTGACCAACCGACAGGACAGTCCTCTGATGGCGCACGTCCAAGCACTACCGGGCGTGAAGCCTTACGTGTTCGAGCTGGCGAAGAAGGACGGCTACCTGGCCACCAACAGCCTGCTGCTCGACGCGGTGCTGGTGGCGCGGGCCTACGGCGAACTCAACGGTCGCCCTCAGCCGATGCCCCCGGACGTCACGGCATTGCGGGTGGGCGAGCAGACCGTGCAAGAGTGGCTCGCGGCAGCGCAGCCCTTCATCGGCGAGGCGGTGCGCCGTGGCGCGCTCACAGTTATCTACTCGCCCTTGCTGCGGGCCATCGCCACCGACCTGGAGTCCAAACTCTCTGAAGGGGCGCTTCTGCACATCCAACTGGCCGACCTGCGTTCGTATGCCCATGGTCGGCACCTATGGCTGGCGCAGCGCCCCCAGGACTGCGCAATCCTTGCGCTGGTCGAACCGTCACTGGGCAAGCTGTGGGACGACATGCGCAGCAAGTTCCCCAGCGGCATTCCGACGCTGGCGATGCCCTTGTCCGGTGCTGATCCGGTCCATCTGATTGCTGGCCTGGTTGCGCAGATGCATCTCGTCGCCGCGGTCGGCCGCGAGCTCGGCACCGACCCCGGCCGGCCCGAGGTGCCGACCTACGGGCGCGAGATCCACTACGCGAACCTGCGAGACATGATCCCGCTGCCGCTGCCGGCAGGGCCTGCCGAGGAGCAGTCCAAGTACGAGGTGCTCGGTGCCCATTGGCCTTCTCAGCGAGACCACGGCACGATGCGCCGGGCGGCTCGGGCCTTTGCGGACACGATTCGCGCGCAGCACTTCAAGGCCGTGGTGTTCGACTATGACGGCACGCTGTGCAGCTCGCAGAGCAAAGACGGTCCGCCGCCGCCCAACGTCGTAGAGCATCTCGTGCGGTTGGCCCGCGCAGGCGTTGTCGTCGGCATCGCCTCTGGTCGTGGTGGCTCAATCCAGACTTGCCTGAAAGAAGTCCTGCCGCACGACGTCCTGCCCAAGATCAGGCTGGGGCTGTACAACGGCGGCTGGATCGACGCGGCGGACGCGCTGCCGGCGCCGCCGGCGGAGACCAGCGAGTTCCTAAGCCACGTGACGCGCATCGTGGTGCGCCTGAAGTCCATCGGCGTGCCCATCCTGGCTCACCGCACCACGCATCCCTACCAAGTTAGTGTCCGGTTCCGCGAGGGTCTGGCGACCGATGCCATGTGGTTTGTGATCGCGGACGCGCTGCGCCAGGCGGGCCTCGATCTTTCCACCATGGTTCGCAGCAAGCACTCGGTCGACATCCTCGCCAAGGGGGTGAGCAAGTCGGCGCTCGTGGCGGACATCATCCAGAAGGACAAGGTAGACCCATACGAGATCCTGACGATGGGCGACCAGGGGGCGTGGCCTGGCAACGACGCCGCGCTGCTTGAGCACCGATACTCGTTGAGCGTGGACATGCCTTCGCGTCGACTCGACCGGGCTTGGAAGCTCGCACCCGCAGAGCTGCGCGATGTCGATGCCACGCTGTGGTACCTAGATCGGATGATGCTTGAGGATGGCAGCGTGTTTCGCCTGGCCCTCCCGGATGTGCGCGACAACGGAGAGGCCGGCGATGCATGACCAAAACGCGGCCGAGCTGCTGGCCAAGGTGATGGGATGGGAGGACTTGGAGACCGTGCCCCAGGTGCTGCCGACCCTGCAGTTGCTGGCCGACTTCAAGTACGACCACTACCAGCGCTTCGGTCCGGGGCGCCGCTTCATTGAGAGCCTGGCGCTGTGGCTCCATCAGTTCGAACCTCAGGATCGGCAGGCTGCCTTGGGCTTGGTCCTGGATCACTTGGTGTTCATCTCCGACGCCGAGTTCTCGCATCTAGTGCGCAGCGCGTACCGCGACTGGATCGTGCAGGAACGCATGCGATTGGTCTCCGAGGAACACGAGATCCCTTCGTTCAGGGTCCAGGAGATCGCTCGCCACCGGCGCTTCGAGCAGCTGCGCCTGACGTCTTTGTACCTCGGCTTGAGCGACGGCGCGCGCACCAATGAGCTGCGCCGGGCCAGCGATGGCGAGATCGGCAACGAGCAGATTTGGCAGGCCTATGAACTGGGCGACGAGAAGGCCGAGGACATGCTCCAGGACCTGGGAGCATCGTTACAACGCGCAGGCTTCGCGTCGGACGACCCTCACTTCAACCTGATCTGGCTGCTGGACGACTTCTCGGGCAGCGGCAACACCTACATCCGCTATGACGGCGCCTCGCGCCGGTTCAAGGGCAAGCTGCCCAAAATCTACCAGCGCCTTCACCAGCGCGGCATGGTCAGCCCGTCGCACTACGAAGTGTTCCTGATGCTCTACACCGCCACGCGTCAGGCGATCGACCACATCGAGTACTGGTCGGAGCGGTTCACGACGGATCAGGGCTTCAAGCCCCTGCAGGTGCGCGTGTTGTGCCCGATCGAGCCCGAAGTCTCGCTCGCTAACAACACCAGCCCAGCGCTGCAGGCCCTGCTGGCCAACCCGGCCTATAGCAACAACAGCGTGGTCGACAAGCATTTTCTCGTCGGCGGAACCGACGATGCCAGCCTGGGCTTTGCGGGATGCGCATTGCCGGTGGTATTGGGCCATAACACGCCGAACAACTCGGTGTTCCTGTTGTGGGGGCCGGAGCAGTTCAAGCCGCACGGACTGTTCCCCCGCGTCAGCCGCCATCGGGAGTTCTGATGGCCTACAACGCCAACCCCTTCCTGGAGCGCATGTCCGAGCGCACGACCTCGGACATGGAGTTCGTCCGCCTGTTCTCTCCGAAGATCTTGGAGAACTTGGCGGAGGATGCCTTCGACGGCGCCGTGCACGTGTTCCGCAGCACGCCGGGCGCCGGCAAGACGACGCTGCTGCGCGCATTCACGCCGCCGGCGCTGCGCGCCTTCTGGCATTCCCGCAATCGCCCCGAGCTGTCCGAGTCGTTCCAGAAGCTGCTCAACCGCGGACTACTGACTGAGGGCGAGAGCCCGCAGCTGCTGGGCGTTTACCTCAGCTGCGCATCTGGGTATGCCGATCTGCCGTCTAGCGAGGGCTTGCAGCAGGAGGGGCTCTTCCGGGCGCTGCTGGACTGCCGGATCGTGCTGCGCACGCTGCGCAGCCTGGGCGCACTGCTGGGCTTCAGCACCCCCGAGCAGTTGGCCGAGGTCTCGCTCGACCATTCGGCCCTACCTGGCCTGCAAGGCATCCCAGCGATCACGAACGCGTTGGAGCTGGCGACGTGGGCCGAGGAGCACGAGCAGCAGGTCTATGCGCAGCTCGACACGTTCATGGGGCCTGTCAACACGGCGCTGCCCGCCCAGTTCCGTTTCGAAGGCGTGCTGTGGTTGCAGTCGATTGCCTTCACCCACGAGGGGCGGATTGTCGGCGGCAAACGGCTACTGATGGTCGACGACATGCAGAAGCTGCGCCGTAAACAGCGGGCGCTCTTGGTTGATGAGCTGACGGTGATGCGCCCGTCCATCCCGATCTGGCTAGCCGAGCGAACCGTCGCGCTGGGAACCCAGCTGCTGTCGCAGGGCGCACGCGAAGGCCGCGACCTGCGCGAATACAACCTCGACAAGATGTGGAGCGATGCCAAGGGGATGAATCAGTTCGTCTCCTATGCGCAGAACATCCTGGATCGGCGCATGAAGAACCAGGACTCGGTGCCGGTGGGGTCGTTCACCCAATGCCTGCGCGACGAACTGGTCAGCAGCGAGGTACGAACCCAGGTCGTCAAGGGCATCGAACGCTTCCGCAGCCAGGTGGAGCGTCACCAATCCAAGCAGCGCTATGCCCAGTGGCTGGCGAGGGCCGACCAGTACACATCCGACCAAAACCTGGAGTCGCTGCTGGAGCTTTATGTCACGCGCATACTGCTGGTGCGGGACGAGTCCAAGCGCCAGTTGTCCCTGGACCTGACGTTGACCGAAGAAGAGCTCGAGAACCGAGACAGTTCCCAGGTCCGCAACGCCGCGGAGCTGTTCATGCACGAGGAACTGGGCATCCCGTATTACTTTGGCTTCGACCGCTTGTGCGTGATGGCCACAAGCAATGTCGAGGAACTGCTGGGGCTCGCGGCCGCGCTCTACGTCGGCCTGCAGGCGAAGCAGGTGCTGCGCAAGTCCGAACCCATCCTCTCGCCCCTGGAACAGGACAAGTTGCTGCGCGAGGCTGCCGCTCGCAAGCGCGACTTCATTCCCAAGTCTCACACCGAAGGTACCCGGGCCCAGCAACTGCTGGATTCCATCGGCGCGTTCTGCTACGAACAGACATTTGCGCCGAACGCGCCCTACGCGCCTGGTGTGACGGGGGTGCGGCTGTCGCGTGCCGAGTTGGCCAAACTAACCGCGCCCGGTTCGTTCGGTCCACCGGGGCTGGCCCTGCAACGCGTGTTGGCCGAATGTGCCGCGGAGAACCTGCTGGTGCAACGAGAGAGCCAGGCCACCGGGTCGCGTGATAGCGGGACCGTCTTTTACCTCAACCGATCGCTGTGCGCCCACTACGGCCTACCGTTGCAGATGGGGGGATGGCGGGACGTGACCGTCGGCGAGCTGATGAGATGGATGGAGCGTCGTCTTACGCCCAGCCGCAAGAACCTGGAGGCGAGCTAGCATGCTTTGGGATCACTATGTGTTTCGCCGCGGCGACGGCGTCCACGAACTGTGGGACGACCTGTTGAAGGACCGCCCGGTCCAGTTGCTGTACATAGCCGGCCGGGGCTTCGACGTGCGTGCACAGTCGGTGATGCGCGAGTTTGTGGCGGGACAGCAGGGCGCTGGAAGGCAGACCGTGAGCGCCAAGCTGCTGCTGCTAGGCTTTCACGGGTACGAGCTGGACGACGAGATCGAGGCGCTCACGCAGGAGAACGCCGGGGCGCTGGAGGCGGTGTTCGCACCTCTGGGTGAAACGGTCACGGTGACCGTCACGCGGACCGAGGGCGAGGAAGAAGCCAGCGCGAGCGATGCCCTGCGCCAACGGGTCAAGGCCGTGCTCGACGAGATCGACGGCAAGACGGACATCATCTTGGACGTCAGTTCGCTGCCGCGTGCGACCTATCTCGCGCTGCTCACGAACATCCTGCAAAGGCTCGTGCCCAACAAGGTGCCGATTGAGGGCGCCGAGCATCCGCTGTATGCCAATGGCGTCAACTTCCAGGTGCTGGTGGCCGAGGATGCCAAGCTGGACGGGCAGATCCGGGCAGAAGACCCCAGTAACGACCTCGTCAACATCCCGGGGTTTTTCGCGACCTGGCAGCTCGAAAGCGTGCAGGACTGGCCCCTCGTGTGGTTTCCGGTACTTGGCGAAGGGCGGGTCAACCAGTTGCAGAAGATCGCAGGCTCGATTCCGACGGAGGCCGAGGTCTGCCCGGTGGTGCCGCATCCGTCCAAGGACCCGCGCCGTGCCGATCGGCTACTGGTCGAGTACCGGGAGCCGCTATTCGACAGTCGCAAGACGCCGACGTCGAACATCTTGCATGCCCAGGAGTCCCAGCCGTTCGAAGCATACCGGCAACTGCTGGGGGCGATGAGGCGCTACCAGAACAGCATGACGATCCTGGGTGGGTGCCGGCTGGTGATGACGCCGCTGGGCAGCAAGCTCATCACCCTGGGCACCGGGCTGGCCTGTTTCGAGATGCGGCCAGTAGACTGGAACGCTAAGTACGGCGTGGCGATCCCCCACGCTGAGCCCAGGCGCTATGTCGCGTCGGTCGACGCGCTTCGCCAGTCCAAACCCGAAGTTTCGGTGCTGTTGCTGACGGGCGAAGCTTACGGAGCGGCGAACTGAGGTGTGGTCGGCAACAACTTCGATGGCGGTTATTGGGACCGACAGGCCGGTGTCACCATCGATGACTGCAATGTGGCCGACAGCGTGAGTACAGGGCGTGGCGGTCGCCGGCAGCAACCGCTGCACAGCAGCCATTGCGGTTTCCGCAGCAGAGCTGAGCGCCGGAGGCGAATCGCTCAAAACAGACCGAACTGCTGGGGAGGCTCGGGTGGTGGTCGTTTCGGTGTCTTGGCTGGTTTCGCCTGGCTCTGCTCGCCTTCCCGCCTTCTCGCCCGTTCGACCTTGGGTCTCGCAGCAGGGTTGCCCACCAGCGGCCCGGCCCACATCTCGAAGAAGCGGGACGCCTGAGCCAGCGGGCAAGACATCCACTCGTCATAGTCCCCTGGCGCCAGAAATATCGGCATGCGCTTCTCGTGGCCAGGCTCATGGAACTGACTGTAGAACGGATGCGCGTCGCAGTTCACCGTGAGCATCGCGTAGCTGAACTTCTCGACGCCACCCTCGACCCATTGGCTGTAGACCCCGGCGATGCCCATCGGTGAGCCATCCTCATTCTCAATGCGCCACCGCTCGTGCGTGTGGTCCTCGTGGTACTTCTCTTCAAACACCGCCTCTGCCGGGATCACGCAGCGCAGCCCGCGCTTCCAGCTCTCCTTGAAGCTGGCCACCGTGCTGACCGTCTCGCAGCGCGCGTTGTACGTATAGCGCCCATGCTTGAGCTCCCGGCGCCACGCCGGCAATAGCCCAAAGACCCCGGCCTCGAACTCTCGCTGGCCATTGACCAGCCGTATGAACGATCCCATCCCCTGCGGCAACAACTCGGTCGGCAGTTCGGTCTTCACGTCCCGCTGCACACCGAAGTGCGCGAGCAGCAGGTCGTTGCGGGTCACCGGGATGTAGTTGGCGCACATGCGAGTTCATCCAGAGCTTCGGACCACCGCCGCGCCGCAAGAGCCGCCGCCGTAGTGAGACACGAGGACACTGATTCTGCGCCTGGCCCCACCCAGGGGATCAGTGCACGGCCACGCCCGGCAACAGGTCCAGCCCCACCCACTGCTGGAACTCCTGGTAACTCAGCGGCTTGTTGACCTTGGCATCGGGCGTGTTCTGCTGCCAGTGCACCCAGGTCCTCGCGGTCGAGGGGTCGTAGACCAGCTTGAACAGATGCGTGGGCACGTGAACCCGATTGGCTCCGATCACGCGCTGGTCAGCAAAGACCGGCCCCGTCATCACATAGATGTCGCCCTTGGCCCGCAGCGCGTACTTGCGCGTGTCGTCTTCCACCTTGGCCCACGGGCCGGCGTTCTGCCGAGGGTCCTGCGGCACCATGTTGGCCAGGCTGAAGGACTGCGCCATGGCCGCAGGCGTGGGCATGTTGGCGGCAGCCGCCATGTGCCCACGCGAGTTGACCGACCCCTTGTAGTCAGACAGCTCCGCGCGCTCGGCCGCGGGCAGCCGGGCATCCGCATAGAAGCGATTCGTGCGCTCGATCTTCTGCGCCCGCAACACGATGTCCCTGTTCAGCCGCTCGGCCACGTAGACCGGCGTGCGGGACTCGCCCGAGTGCAGCACGGCAAAGCTGTCGAAGCACAGCTCGCGCAGCCGGCCCGCGATCGCCACCGCCGGCGCCCGCCCGCTCACGAAAAACTGCGGGCAGTTCGCAAAACCCACCGTTGTGAGTGTTGCCCCAGGCCGTGCCGGCGGCTTGACTCCGCTGGAGCAACCCACCAGCAGGGCCGCCGTCCACACCACCGCCTGCAACGCAAGCCTTCGGCCGCGCCCGTTCTCTGTCTTCTTCAGCATCCCTGGTCGCACCTTCATCCAGCCATGTTCGCAGGTCATCGGCAGCGGCTGCGCGGGCGAGGAGGGCAGGGCCCAGCCTCACGCTCCGGCGCTTGCGGCAACTCCGACGGTCTCTCTTGCGAGCTCTCTTGGGTTGGATGATACTGTATGTCCATATGGGGTATCCATTTAGCTCCAGCTACCAGAGATATATGGATGTATGTCCAGTAATTTACGCCGTGGCCGTCGCCCTGGGAAGTTTGTCGACAACATCGCGATAGGTCAGCGGATCGGTGACCACGGCCTGCTCAAGCAACCGGTAGAACAGCAGCCCTCGCGAGCGCGAAGTGCGGCGGTTGAAGCGAAAGACGAATTCGTCGAGATAGGCGTCCAGGTGACCCGGTTGCACGGCGCCCTGGTGCGTACCCAACACCCAGCGCTTGACCAGCGCGGCCACGCGGTGAACGCCGACCATGGAGACGTGTGCGGGAACGTCGGAGCCCAGATGGACCGTGCGGTGGCGCACATAGCCCAGATCCGCGAGATCGCGGTAGGCGGCTGAGCCGTCGGTGCGCACCTGCGAGCCAGGCTCGACGTTGGCCAGCACGAAGGGAATGAGTTGCTCGGCCGAGGCGTTGTTGATGCGCTGCAGCCGTAGCCGGCCGAAGCCCTTGGGCTCCAGCAACTCCACGGCGATCACCACATGCGTCTGGTGGGTCTGGCTTTTTCGCCCCTTGCCTCGACCACGCGCCACAGGTTGGATGCGGTCGCTGATCGCCAGATACGTCTCATCGACCTCGACGATGCCGTGCAGCCGCTCGCGCTCGGGTCGCACCATCGCCCTGCGCAGGCGGTGCAGCATCGTCCAGGCGGTCTGATAGCTGCCCAGTCCGAGCACCCGCTGCAGGCCCAGGGCGCTGACGCCATGCTTCTGGTTGGTCACGTACCAGGCTGCAGCCAGCCACACGCGCAGCGGTGTGCGGGTTTTCTCGAAGATCGTGCCGGCGGTCACCGTGCTCTGGACCGAGCAACTGGCGCACATCAGCCGGCCGCGACTGGAGCGATAGGGCTCAGCAGCCACGCCGCAGCGAGGGCACACGAATCCCCGTGGCCAGCGCAGCCACTCCAGGTAGTCCAGGCACGCCTGTTCGGAGACGAAGCGCTCCAGAAACTCGCTCCAGTTGCGGGGGTAGTCTTTGCCGGCCTCCGGCGCTAAAGTATGGATGGACATCCAGTACCTCCTGTTCAACTGGAGCTAGCAGGATACCCCTTATGTCCATACAGTTAATCGGAGCCGCACACGATGCCTGCCCCCCTGTCATGGGTCGGCGACGCATCGCCCGACCCCATCCCTTCACCCGCGCCGTCTCTGCGCCTGGTCGACCCCCACAGCCTGGGCCTGCCACCTCGTGTGGAGGCGGCCCTCTGGCGCGGCGACCAGATCGGCACCCCCATCGAGCAGACCGTGCCCTCGGGCTTCGGGGCCCTGGACACGGCCTTGCCCGGCGGCGGTTGGCCCTGCCAGTCGCTCACCGAACTGCTGCAGGTCCAGCCCGCCGTGGCGGAATGGCGCCTGCTGGCTCCGGCCATGCGCGGCCTGGTCGAGCAGGGCAAGCAGATCGTCATCGTCGGTCCGCCGCGCACCCCCCATCTGCCGGGCCTGCAGCTCCAGGGCATTGATGAGCGGCACCTGGTCTGGATTCGGGCCGAGGCGCCGCTGGAGCGCCTGTGGGTCACCGAGCAACTGATCCGGGCCAATGCTGCCGGCATGGTGCTGGCCTGGCTGCCCCAGGCCCGCCAGGAACAGATCCGGCGCCTGCAGGTGTGTGCCCAGAACTGCGATGCCCCGGTCGTCCTGTGCCGGCCCATCGCAGCCGCCACCGAACCGTCTGCGGCCCCGCTGCGGCTGGAGCTGCGCTTCGGCCTGGACTGGGAGCTGCGCGTCAACGTGCTCAAGCGCAAGGGCCCGCCGCTGGAGGAAGAACTGATCCTGCCTTCTGTTCCCGCCAGCCTGGACGCCGTGCTGACCCCGCGCCTGCGCCGACCGAGCGAGCTGATCGCCTCGCGCCTGTCCCGTGACCCTCAAGAGCTTTCCCATGCTGTGGGCCGCCCTGCACCCCGATCGCCAGCAACTGCCGACCGAAGCCGCACCGCGCACTGACGCCCTGCAGGGGCTGGCCACCTGGTGCCTGCAGTACACGCCGCGGGTCGCGATCCAGGAGGCATTGCTGGAGCACCCGGCCGTGGTGATGGAGGTCGAGCAGAGCGTGCGGCTCTTCGGCGGCAAGCGCCTCCTGGTCCAGCGCATCCGCGAGGCGGTGCCGGAACTCGGTGTGTCGCAGCTGAGCTGGGCGCCCAACAGCCTGGCGGCCATGGCGCTGGGCCGCGCGGGCCTGACCAACGGCTTCGCCAAGCCGCTGGCAGAAATCCTTGATGGCCTGCCGCTGCACACGCTCACGGCGGTGGCCAGGCACACCGGCGTCCTGGCGCGCATCGGTTGCCAGACCCTGGGCCAGGTGCGGGCGCTTCCGCGCGGCGGCATGTCTCGCCGCTTCGGCAAGGAGCTGCTGGCGGCCCTGGACCAAGCCTACGGCCTGCGACCCGAGGCCCATGCCTGGGTCGCCTTGCCCGAGCGCTTCCAGGCCCGGCTGGAACTGATGGCCCGCGTTGAACACGCCCCGGCCATGCTCTTCGGCTCCCGGCGCCTGGTGCTGCAGATGGCCGGATGGCTGCAGGCCCGCCGCTGCGGCGTCACCGCCTTCACACTGCGCTGGTGGCACGACGCCATGCGGTCCAAGGAGGCGGGGGAGGGCGGTGAGATCACCGTGCGCGCCGCCAAGCCCACCCGCGACACCGAGCACCTGATCCGCCTGCTGGCCGAGCACCTGGACAAGGTGACGCTGCTCGCGCCGGCGGGCGACCTGGAATTGCTCGCCACCGAAGTGGTGCCGTTGCACGAAGCCAGCGCCTCGTTCCTGCCCGAGGCCCGCCAGGATGGAGAAAGCCTGGCCCTGGTCCTCGAGCGCGTGGCCGCGCGCCTGGGCCCGGACCGGGTGCTGCGCCCTGTGCTCATCGAAGACCATCGTCTCGAATGGATGTGTCGCTGGCAGCCCGCCCCCGAAAAGCGCCCCAGCGGACGCGCCGGCATCGCGGAGGGCCCGCAGCCCACCTTCATCCTGCCCACGCCCCTGCGCCTGGCCGTCAAGGACAACCGGCCGCTGTACCAAGGTGTGCTGCAACTGCTGGTCGGGCCGCATCGCATCGAAGGCGGATGGTGGGACCGGGTCAGCGAGACGCCGCCCGAAGAGGCCAGCGACGGCACCCTGGCGCTGTTCCCCAACACGCCCCTCGAATCCACCCGCCAGGTCAGCCGCGACTACTGGGTCGCGCTGAGCGAGCATGCCGGCGTGCTGTGGGTCTTCCAGGTCCGGTTGCCGCACGGCGATCACGCCTGGTACCTGCACGGCACCTTCGCCTGACAGCAGCCGAGTCCTTCCATGATCCCTAAGGAGTTGCCGGCCTATGCCGAGCTGCGCTGCGTGAGCAACTTCAGCTTCCTGCGCGGAGCCAGCCAGCCCGAAGAGCTGGTCGAACGTGCCAAGCAGCTGGGCTATGCCGCCCTGGCCCTCACTGACGAATGCAGCCTGGCCGGGGTCGTGCGCGCCCATGTCGCCGCCAAGGAGCATCAACTGCGGCTGCTCATCGGCAGCCAGTTCCAGGTCCAGGACGGACCGGTTCCCTTCGTGCTCACCATCCTGGCCTGCCATTTCGAGGGCTACGGCAACCTCTCCAGCTTCATCACCAAGCTGCGGCGGGCTTCCGAGAAAGGGAGCTACCGCCTCACGATCTCCGACATCACCGGCGCCGAGCTGGAGGGCTGCGTGGCCATCGCCTCGCCGCAGCGCATGGCCGAGCCCGAGCAGCTGGCCGCGCTGGGCCCCTGGCTGCTCACGCACTTCACCGGGCGCTGCTGGATCGGTGTGGAGCAGCTGCGCCAGATCGATGACGAGATGTGGCTGCACCGGCTGCGCGCCCTGGGCGAGGCCACGGCCATCCCGCTGGTGGCCTGCGGCGACGTGCATTTCCACGTGCGCTCCAGAAAACCTCTGCAGGACGTCATGACGGCCACCCGCCTGGGCAAGCCGCTCACCGAATGCGGCCTGGCCCTGCAGCCCAATGCCGAACGGCACCTGCGCACGCGCGTGCGCCTGTCGGCCAGCTTCGCGCCGGACCTGCTGGCCCAGACCCTGCAGGTCATGGCCCGTTGCCAGTTCAGCCTGGACGAGCTGCGCTACCAGTACCCCGACGAAGTGGTGCCCGAGGGCGAGACCCCGGCCGGCTACCTGCGCCGCATCACCTACGAAGGAGCCGGCCGACGCTGGCCCGAAGGCGTGCCCGCCAGGGCCCAGCAGCAGATCGAGTACGAGCTGGACCTGATCAGCGAGCTGAAGTACGAGCAGTACTTCCTCACCGTCGCCGACATCGTGCGCTTCGCTCGGTCGCGGCACATCCTCTGCCAGGGCCGCGGCAGCGCGGCCAACAGCGTGGTCTGCTACTGCACCGGCGTCACCGAGGTGGACCCGGCCCGGATGAGCGTGCTCTTCGAGCGCTTCATCAGCAAGGAGCGCAACGAGCCGCCCGACATCGATATCGACTTCGAGCACGAGCGCCGCGAAGAGGTGCTGCAGTACCTCTACAGCAAGTACGGCCGGGACCGGGCCGCCATCACGGGCGTGGTGATCAGCTACCGGCCCAAGAGCGCGATCCGGGACGTGGGCAAGGCCCTGGGCATAAGCCTGGAGCTGGTGGACGCCATTGCCAAGGCCCATCAGTGGTGGGACGGCAAGGAGGTGCGCCCCGAGCGGCTGAGCGAGCTGGGGCTGTCCACGGACTCGCTGCAGATCCAGCAGCTGCTGCAGCTCACGGGGCAGCTCATCGGCTTTCCCCGGCACCTGAGCCAGCACACGGGCGGCTTCGTGCTCACGAAGGGGCCGCTGCACCGCATGGTGCCCATCGAGAACGCCAGCATGCCCGATCGCACGGTGATCGAGTGGGACAAGGACGACCTCGATGCGCTGGGCCTCCTGAAGGTGGACTGCCTGGCCCTGGGCATGCTCACGGCGATCCGCAAGAGCCTGGACTTCATCGGCGAGCGCAAGCGCTGCCTCTTCCAGCTTCAGGACATCCCGGCCGAGGACGAGGCCACCTACGACATGATCTGCAAGGCCGACACGGTGGGCGTGTTCCAGATCGAGAGCCGGGCCCAGATGACCATGCTGCCGCGGCTGCGGCCACGCTGCTTCTACGACCTGGTGATCGAGGTGGCCATCGTGCGGCCCGGGCCCATCGTGGGTGGCATGGTGCATCCGTACCTGCGGCGGCGGCAGGGGTTGGAGCCCGTGACCTACCCCAGCGAGGCGCTCAAGGAAGCGCTGGGGCGCACTCTGGGCGTGCCGGTGTTCCAGGAGCAGGTCATGCAGATCTCGATCCTGGCCGCGGGTTTCACGCCGGGCGAGGCCGATGGGCTGCGCCGGGCCATGGCCGCCTGGCGGCGCAAGGGCGGGCTGGAGCACTACTACGCGAAGATCGTGGACGGCATGACGGCGAACGGCTACGAAGAGTCCTTTGCGCAGGCGATCTTTGAACAGATCAAGGGGTTCAGCGAATACGGCTTCCCGGAGAGCCACGCCGCCAGCTTCGCGCTGCTGGTCTACGCGAGCTGCTGGATCAAGTGCCACCACCCGGCCGAGTTCCTGGCGGCGATGCTCAACAGCCAGCCGATGGGCTTCTACTCACCGTCGCAGCTGGTCCAGGACGCGAAGCGGCACGGCGTCGAGGTGCGACCGCCGGATGTGATGCACAGCGCGGTGGACTGCAGCCTGGAGGATCTGCCGCATCCGCCGGCGGTGCGGCTGGGCCTGCGCATGATCGCGGGGCTCAAGGCCGAGTCGGCGCAGCGCATCGTGCAGGGCAGGGCGCAGGCGCCCTTTGAGAGCGCGGACGACCTCGCGCGGCGCTGCGCGCTGGAGCCGCATGAGATGAAGCTCCTGGCGGCCGCCGATGGACTGATGAGCTTGTCGGGGCACAGGCGGCAGCAGGTGTGGGATGCCGCGGCCTGGCAGCGGGCGCCGGTGTTGCTCAAGGAGGCACCGGTGGACGAGGAGGTGCTGGAGCTGCCCGAGGCGCCGGAAGGCGAAGAGATCCTCTTCGACTACGCGGCGTTGGGCCTCACCTTGCGGCGGCATCCGCTGGCCTTGCTGCGCGGCCGGCTGCGGGCCCGGAAGTTCATGACGGCGACGCAGCTGGCCCGGGTGCCCAACGGCCGGCACGTGAGCCACTGCGGCATCGTGACCTTGAGGCAGCAGCCGGACACGGCCAACGGGACGATCTTCGTGTCGCTGGAGGACGAGACGGGGGCGGTGCAGGTGATTGTCTGGAAGAGCCTGCGCGAGATGCAGCGTCAAGAACTGCTGGGCGCACGGCTGATGGGGGTGCACGGCGTCTGGCAGCGGCAAGGCGAGGTCACCAGCCTCATTGCGAGACGGATCGAAGACCTGACGCCGCTGCTGGGGCGTTTGGCCGATGCAACGGCCAGCCGAGATTTTCGGTAGTGGAGCGCGCGGCCATGCTGTCGTTCATGCTGTTTCGAAAGCTGTGTCGCAGTAGGTTCCGAGGGAAAGGCCGAGAGGCTCGACCTACGAGCTCTCCATGACTGTCTATCCGCAGCGGTCCGTGGGTGCTGAGTGCCAGTTCGACCGACGTGCGTTGTCTCAGAACAGCAGTGCTGTGCGCATCCCACTATCTCCGGCCGAAGAACGCATCGGACCGCGCTCGGCGCTGTTCCTGTTCTCGCGCCTGTGCTGCTTCGTGCAGGGCGAAGTCCCTCATCTGTCGCATGAGCGCCCTCAGCTGCTGGACCAGCGGCGAGTCGGTGTCTTGCGAAGCCAGCAGTATCGCGAGCCGCTCGTCACGCGCATTGGCAATGATGATCTGCGGCAGATGCGTCAGCCCAATGATGAGCTTCAACTCCTGCTCCGCAAGGCCTTGCATCCCTGGATCGTGAGCAGCTCGCCGCAGAAGCTCAAAGTACTCGACCACATGGTCACGGTCGATGAGTTCGTGCCCTGGAGGTTCCACCTCGTCAAGCATCCGGCACAGCTTGACGATCTCCGTCTTGGCTGTTTCATGCAGTGCGACGGCGGCAGCGCTCTTGCTGGAGCGCTGCTCGCTGCGCTGACCTTGGTTTGACCCGACCTGCTGCCTGCTCGCCAGAAAGCCAGCTACACCTTCGCACAGTCGCTTGATCTCATGCGCGTCCACCAGAGTGCATTCCATGAAGGTGCGACCGTTGATCTGGACCTTCTCCTTGAGGGCTTCGATCTCTCGCACATGGGACCACGGCAGAGCTCCTGGTTGCTGCATCAGCTCCTTGTGAAGCAACTCTTCCTCCGTGAGCATCAGGCCTTCCCTGGCACCACCCATCATGGTCGTGTCGACCAGCGCCACGATGTCCCGCACCCCTTTGCCACGACCGTAGCTTTGCAGGGCGCCCGTGAGCTTGGCAAGCGGAATGTTCGGTGCCACGAACACCCGCCGGCAACCCAGCCCGACCGAGAAGGCCTGTGTCAGCGCTTGTTTGAGCGACAACGTCGTGGAGTCAGCGGAAGCGGCAGCAGCCTGGCTCTTCTGGCTGAATCCAGATCGCGTTGCGGTTGGCCGACCTGCGCCGCGGTCGTATTGGGCCTTCCGCCCTGAATCGCTGAGGATGGCGTAGGCCGCATTGACCTCCTGCATCTTCCCGGTGGCCCACCGAGCGCCCTCGGGATCGATGTACCGGTCCGGGTGATACTGAGTCCGGCGCCCCTTGTAGGCCAGTTCAATCTCCTGCGCCGAAGCCTGCGGTCGCAGCCCCAGAATTTCGTAGGGATCCATCTTCGAACGGCTACTTCTGTTCGACGACCTGGCCTTGGGCAAAGACATAGGTCGCCTTGGCCCACACCCGCTGTTGCCCCTCATTGGCCATGTTGCTCATGCTCCCGCTGATTAGCTTGGGCATCAGCACGCGGATCCTGTTGCCTTCCTGGTAGGAGGCGATGAGGTCCGAACAGCTCCCGAACTCGGGGGTGAGGGTGATGCCCCGCGCCGTCACGGTGGCAAACCTGTACCGGGCCGGGCAAGCGGTCCCCCCGGAGTTCTGAAGCAGTAGTACATCTGCAGCGCCGACCTCGTACTGCCGGGCGATGCTGAACTGGCCAGTGACGTTGGGAACCGGCTTGCCCCTGAACAGCAACTGCAGCTCTTCATTCCCGGCGACCTTGCCAAAGCGGGTGTCGACGGCCTCCAGCCTCATCGATTCCGAGGTCATCTCCACACCACGCACCCGCGTGAGCTCCATCCAGGCAGACGGCTGATCCTTGAATTGCTGCACTGGCGGGTTGCGCATCTCCCGCTCGCTGGACTGGTCGATGCGGCAGAGCATCTCCGTCATGCAGCCTTCGAGGATCGTCTTTCCCACGGGGGACCCATTGCGGAAGGCGTAGCCGACCAGGTCGCCGGATTCGGGGCTGACCACGAAGAGGGCGGAGCGGGTGCTGCCACGCTCCAAGACACCCTCAATGCCCTGGCCCATGGCCATTGCGGGCAGCAGCCCAATGAGCCCGGACAGAGCCAGCAGCCCTGCTGGACGGCGACGAAGTCGAGAGATCATCATGCTCATTTGTTGCGCGGGGTGCGCATTGCCGAAGGATCGATATAGAGGATCCGACATGTGTCCGACCCATAGATGGAGTTCAAAAGCTCACGCTTGCCCTCGTTGCTCAGCTTGTGCAGCGGCACGTCATCCTGGAAACGCTCCGTGGCCCGCATGGCATGGCGCGCCCGCTGGTCCGGGGGGACGGACTTTTCCAGTTCCAGCGCGTACTGGCGGACGTTCTCCATGGCGTTGTCCGCCTCCGTCGAGCGCCCCAACTGATAGGCGACCCGGGAACACTTGAACCCCTCGTAGAGCTTGTCCTCTGCCGCGTTGCCACAACCGACCAACGCGGCGATGGCAGCCAGCGTCAGCCCCTTGGTCCAGATGGCTCGATCCATCACCTCAGGCCGCTGCCGTTTCATCAACGATCCCTGTCCTTGGGCCGACCGCCCTTGCTGCCAAAGAACACCAGCGCGGCAATGACCAAGACCCAGATCAGCCCGCCGATGAACTTCCCAAGCGCTGGAAACATCACCGCCGGCCAGACGATGCCTTGCCCCAGGTTGTAGAAAAGGCCCCGGTGCGACGTGGCCCCGAAGAAGTAGGCATAGAGCGCGTACAGCAGACCCACCGCGCCGTAGATCAACAGCAGGATGTGCCGAAGCTTCATCGGTTGAGCTGCCGGGGCTAGCTCGGAGGAGGGGGTATGAAAAGATGAATCTTCGGCCATACGTGAAGCATACACCGTAGATGCAAATGTTTCGAATCGACACCCTCAAGGTGTGTCAGCCCAACTCAAAGCCCCGACGGAACTGCCCGACCCAAACGACTTGCGGGCGGTGCTGAGCTATTGGGTGCGGCTGCTGCGCGTCAGCCGGGGTTGGTCGCAGGAGCAGTTGGGCCTGGAGTGCGATCTGGACCGCACCTATGTGTCGTCGGTGGAGCGGGGGCGCTGGAACGTGTCTCTCTCGAACATCGAGCGCTTCGCCAAGGTCCTGGAAGTGCCTGCCTGGGCCTTGCTGGTTCCGCCAACCAAGCTGGGGCAGCTTCCGGTCCTTGAGGTTCGGTCGGTGTGACGGGTGAGAAGACCAGATGAGTTGCGCGCACTTGCGCGCGTGAGGGGGCAGGCAGGTGCTTGTGGGCCCTGGCGCGGTTCTGCATCGGGGGCGGTTGGCTGAATCAGACTTCAGGTCGAAAACCTGACGATGCCCTACCCGCATGGGCTGATGCCATATGCGGTCGGACTTCAGATTGCCGAAGAACTGCCTTGCTCTTTCGGGCTCAGACATTGGTCTCGGCTGGCGGGGCTGCAGCCAGCCCTTCAGCCGGAACGCGGATTGAAGAGCTGCTTACAGCGCATCCAAGTAGCCCGACCGCCCACCGTACCGCAACCCAGGTTGGCCATATGTGAGCTGGATGTACTTGGTGTTGTGGTTATGCGGGCGCACGCAGGCGCGTCCGAAGTCTTCCAGGGCACGCAGGGCGCGCGAGCAACGCTTGCGCTCCCAGTCCGCGGGGCAGAAGCGCTGCAGATCACGCACCATCAGCGATTCACCTTGCTGCAGTGCGCGCTGGAGGTAGTTCTCCAGCACTTGCGCGTCGTACGCCGCCAGCGTCTGAGGCGATGCCTCATGTCGCATGTGCTGGAACTGGCGCGTGTGCCATTGAACGATGGCCTCGGCGCGTGCGAGCGTCTCGGCGCTGATCAAGCCCGGCAAGTCGTTGTAGACGTGGATCACACAGGCATAACGCGCGACGCGCTCGGCCATCTTGGCTGCGTAGCCGCCGAGGCCTCGCAACTGGCCGGCGGGGGCGCCCATGACGACGGTGCGGCGGAAGAGATCGTGGAAATAGGCCGCGGCGTCCCGGGTGAAGCCAACCGAGCGCCGAGAGAACCTGCGGTGCCTGAGCGCGGCGACGCCGTCGTTCAGGAAGTACTGAGCGCGATTCTGGAAGGCTTTCATCGCGTGGTAGACCGGCGCTGCAGTCAAGGTCGGGCGGATCTGCGCATGCGGCAGGAACGTGCACTCGACGCGGGCAAAGAACCCGGTGTCATCCGCCTCTTCCGCGCGACGCTTCATGAAGCGCAGAAGCACACCCGGCTGCGTGTACAGCAGGGCGCTTGCGCGCGGATTGCGGGCGCGCACCGAATCTTCGAGCGTGTCCAGGCGCACATCGTCGCCATCCCACAGGGTGAGGAGCAGATCGAACTCGCCCATCAGCTTGCCACTGAGCACATGCCCGGCATCCAGCGACGCGATCAGCGTGGACGGGAAGCTGGCCAGACTGCGGGTCAGTGCGTTGGGTGTCACGCGGTCGTGCAGCAGATGCACGGGCCCCTGGGGCTCACGCTTGCGGTGCTCGGCGATGCTGTCTTCGAGCTTCGTGTCGGTCTCGCCGCTGGCAGCTTTCTGGGCACGCAACTCGAGCTGCGCCTCAAGGCTCTTCAGCCAGGCCTTGTACTCCGCTCGGCGCTTGACGGCGCTGGGCGCCTCGCGCTCCAAGGCCTCCTGCACTTCCTTGTGCGGCTGCAGGAAGGGTTTGGCCGCAGTGCTCTTGCCGGCGCCGGAGGCTGCGCAAACGATGTTCAGCGTGCCGACGGGCGAGGGCGGCGCGTCCGGGCGCTGGACGTCAACGCGGACCTGCACGGCCGCTGCGGCGCTGCTCATGGCTGCGACAGCGGCGAGGGCGGGCTCGACGCCCGTGTTGTTGCAGTGCTCGCGGACTGCCGCAGCGATGAGTCCGCCAATGGAGTCGATCGGATAGGGGTCTTGGTTGTCTTGGTGGTAGTGCATATGAAGCTGCAGGTTGACGTGAATGGAGACATCAGTCCCCGGGGCTTCGAAGCGTATTTTTCTGGACTGCACTGATCCAGTGCTCAGCTCAAAAGTGCATGTGCGTAAAGGCTGGAGTACGAATTCGTGAGCCCCTGCACTGTGTGAGGCCTCGTTGGGTCATCAGCAAGCCCGATGCACTAGCGCGAACGCTGGTCACGGCTGAAACGCAAAACAGGAAGGATCTCGACACGGCACTGTTCCGTTTTCCATCGCGACATGAGTCCTGGATACACCTGAAGCTGGTGCTCAACTCCGTTGTGGCTGTCATCGAGAGCTGACGGCTGGATTGCACCGTTCTGCGAGGCGAGGATGCCGGGGACGAGATTTCTTGCCCTCGTGCACGGACAAGAAATGCCCCGGGTTGCCGTTGGCCGCTCACATCAACCGCAGGAAAGGACCAGACGCACAGTGATCTCGGCGGGCACAGCCTTCAAGGTTGGGTCAGCGTCGAACCTCGTCGGAGGTCGCGCTGGGGCCGTAGCGTGCGGCCCTTTGACGCACCACTTCTTCCTGGCGCCATGCCGTTGAGGCGAGCGTCCAGGCCTTTCAACAGCTTATAGGCGCCGAAGACGGCTCCACGGGTCCATCAGTTGCCGCCAGCGTCAGGACTGGCGAGAGCCTGATGCGAAGGTTCCGACGTACGAATCCTTCGCACGGGACAGCTATTCGGCTGGATGCCCATCAGCGTCCAGTGCCTGCCCTCATTTCGACCAAGTTAAACATGAGCAAACGCCTGATCATCGAAAGCAGCCACCGCAACAAGTTTAAGAGTCCCAGTCCGCCGCGCTACGTCTCCCGGCTGGCGTTCGTGAACGGCCAGCAGGTCATTCAGATGTGGGGTGGGGAGGAGAACACGCACGCGCGAAACGTCGCGTTCGTGTCCCGCACCGCCTACCTGGTTGCTCACTCGACGCGTGGTCTGTTCGGTCTGGAGACGGACCGCGAAAGCGGTGAGAAGAAGCTGACGGTCACCTCTCTGGGCGGCGCGCTCGTCAGCGTGCTCCGGCTGCCGCTGGACACCATGGCCGCGACTTTCCCCGAGTGCGATTTCAATCCGCTGTTCAACATCTTCCGGCAGGCAAGCATGCAGCGCATGCGCGCGCGCGAGCTCCTACCGCTGTGCGACGACGTGATGGGTTTTGTCGGGCCGCAGGCGCCCTCGATGCATGACCAGTTCACGGCGTTGGTGAACGATCTGCGGGCGCGGCGGACGACGGATGAGATCGCTCAAGCTCTGGAACCCGTGCGACGCCGCCAAGACATGCAGTGGCGCGACGCCAAGCAGGCCGTCACCGAAGCGTTCGACGGCTGTGCCAAGCTGCTGGCCGTACATCTGGATCTGCACTTCCTGGTGCGGAAGAGTGGGGACGAGATCTCGAAGGTCGATGCGATGGACTGCGTGCGAAAGTTCCAGCGCTATCTCAACAGCCACTTTCCGTTGATCCGCTTCATGCGGTGCATCGAGTATGGGCGCGAGTCGGGTTTTCGCTTTCGCTTCATCGTGCTGCTGAACGCGCACCTCGTCGCCAATGCCGCTGTCCAGGGCGCCAAGATGGGTGAGCACTGGAATATCGTGATCACCCATGGCGCGGGTGCGTACGGCTGTTTCAACCTCCCGCAACGTCGTGGACTGGGCACGATTGCCTACAACGACAAGGAGCGAATCAGCGCGTTGATCACGCAGGAGGTCGCGCTCGTGGTCAAGCCCAACTTCTGGATCCACTACGTTGGTCAGCTCAAGAGCTTTCAGATCAGTCCGAAGGCGCGTCGTCCGCTGTCGCCCCCGCAGGGACGGGCGCATGAAATCGTTCGTTGGGGGGGCGCAGGTCCTTCCACCTTCCCGCGCTGAACGTGCCCTCCGACTGACCAGTCGAGGGCGAGCGGCGCGCTATGCCTTGGAAGAAGCGCTGCTCTCAAACTTTTATGGGCGTTGCTCATTTTTTGATGCACGGTCTCTAACTTGACATCGCCGCCGCCATCGTGGTGCCTCGATGTTCTCGGCGCATCCGATCCCCAGAGAGCCTGATCGGTCCCGAATCTTCGTGGCTTCTTCGCAGCGGCTGTTGCCTTGGTTCGGTGGAACTAAAGATGTAGTGGTGTAGTGGTGTAGTTCTTGTAGTTGTTCTGATAGTTCTAGATGTACTTGACGCTGATGTAGCGATCAGCATGTCAACCGCAGGTGGATCAGAGATCAATCAGAAGCGTTCGGACAGCTAGATCAGCATCAGTTGAATCAGCCATACATCTGCGATGCGGTGTGCCTGACAAGGTCTATGCAGGATGCAGCACTTGGCCACCAGGCCAAGGTGCGACCAGCCCTCGTGATGCGCTTGATCCAGCTACTGAATGTCTTGCTTTCCTGCAAAGCAGTCCAGCCAAGCAGGATCGGCAGAGTCGACGTCAATCGTCGGATCAAGACATGCATGCACCGCGAATGCCAAGGCTGCCAGAGACCGTGCTTCAAGTTCCATGGGCCCTGTGCCCATGCCATCAACTGAACGCGAGCATTTTCATGAACGACTCTTTCGAACCGCAAAAACACTTTGACAACGAGGGCGAGTGCCTCGACGCATTCATGCATGAGGAGATTCTCAACCTCCCATCCACCGGTGCACCTGCTTGCCTGGTCGACGACATCACCCGAGCAAGGCTCGAGGTCAAGAAGGTGATTCGCTACGCCCTGATCATTCTGGATCAGGAGCCGAAGAAGGCCGAAGCGGTCAAGGTGATCCACGGTGCACGCAGTGCCCGGGACTCGACCGTGACCACCCGGCCGAATGAAGCTGATCGCCAGAAGAAGCAGGCGCGCCAGCTCACGTACGCGGGCAAGGCGCTGAAGCTCGACCTTGATCTGATCCGGTACGAGTACCCTGGGCACGGCTTCCACCCGTGTGCCATGGCGCTGATGCACGCGGCTCAGGCGGCCAAGGATGCTTTGAACGCATGGCGACGGTCACCAGAGGGGCTGAATGCCAGCAACGCGGCGCAGATGCGCAAGCGTGAGCAGCTCGCGCAAGAGATTCTGGCTGAGGTCCAAGAGACCTCGCGCACGGCATCCTACCGTGAGGAAGCAGAACGCATTCGGCATACGACCTGGCAGCGCATGGACAGCACAAAGAACCTGATCGAGCACATGTTCAATCAGCGGTCGCGGCTGCTTTGCGTGCGGGTCGATCTGCGGTACCGGCATTTCTTCCTTGGCGAGCGGTACGACGCATCGCTGCCTGGTCATCCCAGCTTCGAGATGGTGGGGGTGCACCGTGAGCACTTGCTCAACATCCTGCGCCGCCAGATCTTCAAAGACTGCCTCTTCGGCTACATCCTGCGCATCGAATGGGCACCGGGCACGGGATTCCACTTGCACCTGATGCTGCTGATCGATGGTCGTGAGCGTCGTGGGGGAGTGGAGATTGGCAACTTGATCGGGCGCAAGTGGCGCACGGAGGTGACGCAGGGTCATGGCTACGACTTCAACTGCAACCGCAAGGCCATGAATGGCGGCTACAAGATGCGGGGAACTGGCATGTTTGAGCGTGCCGATGCGCAAGGGTGCAGGGGCTTGATGAAGGCAGCCGAGTATCTGGCCAAGGCCGATCACTTCATCAGCTTCTACCGCAGCGACCGGCAGCGGACCTACTTTCGCAGCCAGATCCGCCCGCCGGCGCAGGCCTGATTGTTCCAGCGATTGCGTCCGATGCGCACGGCGGCCAGGCGCAGCGCGACGACGCTTTCAGATGTGAAGCCAACCTGATAGCCCGCCGTCACTTCGGCGTTGTCTCGCGCGGCCCGGTCAGGCAGTGACAATGAGAAGTCATTTGAGTGTCCTGAATATGATCGAAAACTATCAACAGCGGATCAACGACCTAAAGCCTGCGACAAAAAATCTTGGCGAACTCGCTAAGATAACCCGCGTATCAATCAATCAGGTACTTGAGGCCGCCAGAGATCTAGAAATTGATTTTTGGAAGCACCGCCCGAATGCGCAGCCAAGCCCTCCCGATGCAGCGCGAGTCTATTTTGCGTGGCCTCCGGAGAAATACGCCCTTTATGTCTGCCTCGTCGGCACTGCGAAAGTCGGAAGCTCGGAGTATGAGCGTGAGTATGAGTTGAGAAGTAGGCGCAGCAACTATTTAGATGCCGTCGCGTCACAAGACATCAAGTTTGCTGCGGACCGCCTTGTTTTGCTGAATCTCTTTTACGGCTTGACATATTCGATGCTTATCAATCGTCACGCTTCGGATCAGGCGATCACTGCTTCGGCTTTCCCTTGCGCGTTGGATGTCGGAAGATCTAACATGCCGATAGTGGACGCGAACACTCTAAGCAAGCGTTGCATTGACTATGAGGGAAATTGGGAATTAAGGTTGTACGTGCCACCCCTTGAGGTAGACCTGAACAGCCAGCCCACTGGTAGTGCCGAAAGTCTCGTCGTGCGCGTGCAAGATCTCGTTCTCTTGCCTGAATTGGTAGATCCGTTAATTCGAAAAATTACCGGAGGTATCGATGTCAAAACGCATTGCGCTGAACTACAACTCGTTTGCGAAATATTCAACGAACTCTGGGTAAACGCAGAAGAGGATGGGTGGAAAGACTGGCGCCGAAAAGTCCTGAAAAAATTGGATGGATCTATTTTCTTCAAGAAAAGTCAGAACATGCAAAATCTTGTTTTTTGGATCTTCGACTCTCTGAATGACCAGATTAGGATCTTATCCCAAGAAGAAGAGGAGAAGAGAAAAAATTCCGTATTCCATAAACGAAAGAAAGCCGTTCCTGATCGATTGAAGGTGCTACTGGAAGTGTCGGCAAAATTTTGGGGGAAATATGATGATAAGGAATCCTGTCCCTTTCAAAAGGACGTTTCCAGGGAGTTTGTCGCGCAAGGTTTTCCCGGGAAATGGGCAGATGCCGCAGCGAATTTGGTGGCCAAGGTGCGCAGGAAATCACCCGAAACACGAGTGTAGGGAGTCGGCCTGAACAAACCTGTTTTCATTCGCAGGCGGCTCAGTGCTCGCCCGGAGCGGCGACCAGTGCAGCGATGGCCTCCTGCATCGCCAGTGCAAAGCGGGCGCAATACAGCCGCAGCACGGGCGTGATCAGGCGCAGGTTGTGCCCGGCGTCGCACATCACCGCATGCAGCGCATCGCCCAGCGCACCCTTGAGCGCATCGCGGCCCAGTCGCCTTTCCATCTTCATGTGCCCGATGGCCGGCTCGATGGCGCTGCGCCGTTTGATCATGGCCTTCAGCGTCCTGAGGGCGCCGCGCCGGTGTCCCGAGCGCAGGATGCGCACGCCTTCGATCTCCACGCCCCGATAGCCGTTGTCCACGATGGCCGTGGCCGGCGGCCTGTCCGTGCCGGTGAGGATGCCCACCTGCTCCAGCGTCGGGGCCAGGGTGTGGCCGTCGTAGGGGTTGCCCGGCATGGAGCGCATGCCCACCACCAGGCCTTCCTTCAGCGTGGTCGTGATGCTGACCTTCACGCCGAACTGGTACGGTGTCCTGGCCTTGCCTTTGCTGATGCACTCCACCTCGGGCGCATGCGGGGCGTACAGCTTGTCTTTGTCTTTGGTGCGCTGGGCCAGGGTGCGGCCCGTGCGCTGCAGCAACTCCTGCAATTTGGCCTTGGCCGCTTCGGGTAACACGTTCAGTTGGCGGGCCGCCTCGCGTTGCACGCGGCCCACACGGGTGCGCAGCATGCACACCGCCTTCTTCATGCGCTTGAACTGCTTGGCGTGTGCGTAGCGCCCGACCTGCGCGGTCAGTCGTGGGGCGATGCGGTTGTAGTTCTGGCGCAGCCGCAGCCCGTTGTCTTGGGCCACCTTGACCAGATGCTGGCGGCTCTTGTCCAGCAAGCGGCTGTCGGTGGGATGGGCGACGGCCTTGGGCATGACAGTGGTGTCCACGACCACCTGCTGCGCGCTGGCCTTCTGGATCACGCTGCCACGCCGGGCGGCCTCAATGCTGGCCGCCAGCAGCGTCTCCACGCTTTTTCACCAACGCGCGTTTTTCAGCGCGTCAGGCTGGACGGGTTCACGTCCAGTTCAGTCTGCAGGTAGGTCTGGCGCATGAGAACTGCCAGTGCGGGTTCTCCACCCAGGTGTCGACCAGCGCCTCTTTAGACGCATCGAAGCTGTGCTGCAGGTGCGACGTGCCGCTTCCCGTAAACGAAGGTTGAGCATGAGAGAAGGCAATTTTTCCTTTCATATCAAATGGTTGCGTTGATCTCTTAGGTCATCCTTTCCCACTTGGAAGGTATGCGGAAGGTCCAGTGCCTGAAACTTCTCACAGGCAGCTGCGCAGCGCCCAAACCCCCAGAAAAGGAAATTCAACATGACCCAAATCCCCGTGCCCAACAAGGTGCGCGTCAAGGCCACCATCCCTGGCGGCAAGGCTCTCGCCGATGCCGCACCTGCTCAAAGCTGCGCACAACTGCGGGCGTTCACGCCCGGGCCGCTGGCTGCCGTATCGAATGACATCCTCCCCGCGAGCCTGATCCGCAAGAACGAGCTCCTCGACAAGCTCAAGATTTCCAAGTCCACGCTGCACGCCAAGCTGGATGTTCGCAGCCGCTACCACGACCCCTCCATCCCGCGTCCCCGCTACCTGGAGCGCAGCCGCATCCCGCTGTGGAGCGAGCAGGAGGTCAACGCCTGGCTGACCAAGCTGTTCGACGACGAGAACGGTGCCACCGAAGCGTAAGGGCGAGACCATGACGAAAAAGAAGTTCACCCGCACCACGATCGCGCAGGTGGTCGAGAAGGTCCAACACCGCACGAGTGCGTTCTGCGCCGTGGACCAGTTCGCCAAACTGAACCAGCGCGTCAAGAAGGCGGCTGGCGCCGCGGTCGACCTCGTGCTGAAGAACCCCTGCCTCTGCGGCGCCGTCCCTCCGCGCCGCAAGGGCAACTCCGAGCCCGAGAAGTGCGGTCCCTCGCTGAAGCTCAGCCACCAGGTCATCGCCGAGGCCCACGCTCTGTCGCCGACCTTCTTCGATTCGACGATGCGCACGACCCTGCCCCAGCGCTCGCGCTCGGAAAAGCAGTGGGCCCGGCAAGTGGGCGAGCGCATGGACCTCGCGGAGGTCATCCTGATCTGCTGTGCCGCAATGTGCTACCCGGCGAAGAAGCCGACTGCCCAGTTGTGGGCGCTGATGGAGATGTGCTGGCACCGCTGGGATGAACTCGACACGCTGGATGAATTGATACGGCGCAAGCGCAGCGACCACTGCCGTCTCGGCGGAATCAAGCGCCATGACAAGCATGCGGCGATCATGGAGCAAGCCATTCCCTTGTTGACATCGGCGGCGCCGACGCAGGGGTGGATGAGCAAGGCTCACGCGGGGGATGTTGTCGGCGAGTTGCTGATTCAGATCGCACAGGAGGCCGAGTACAAGGGCTCGCTCGAGCTGGACCAGTGGTCGCGCACGATCCAGCAGTTCATCCGCGAGGATCCCCGGGCCAAGGCCGCCTTCGAGAAGAAGCGCAGCGCGCGCCGCTGCCACCGGGTCAGTGGCACGCGTGCGCAGCGGCCCTGCCGCGTGCGCCGCAAGGCGTGAGGGCTGCGACGAGCCGGACGCCGAGGTCTGCACGTAATCGAGTGTGACGTGGCGCCGGCCGTCCCAAGCGTGCGGCTGGTGCCACGACCGCAGGCGCCGCAACGGCACTGCGGTATAGATTTTTTCGATCACATATCACCGCGGCGAGCCACCCCAGCGATGGCTCTATGTCCTCGTCGAGCACGCGCAGCGGTGATTGCCCTCATTCCAGGAGCCCGTCATCCTCCTGTTCACTGCATGTCGAGCTGCTTGCAACCTGCCGCAGCCCACTACGTGGGCTCCGGCCCATCACTTCACCGCCCATGCTCTTGCTTGAACAACTGGCCACCCAGGTGGTCGACCACTGGGATCGCGGCGACCTGGCCGCCAGCGTGCGCGCCCTGAGCGAGCACCTGCTGGAACTGCGCAACGACCGGCTGCGCCATCAGGCCAGCATCGCGTTCGCCCGAGACCACTACGCCATGCCGTCGGGCGACGACATCGAGATCGATGAAGCGCCGCTGACCAGTGCCAGCCATGAGGGCGTGTGGATCAGCGCCTGGCTCTGGGTCGATCACGACGAGGTGCCACAGGCCACCGCGCCACAAGAGGACGGCTGAACCGCCTGATCTCACGCCTGAATCCCCGGTACTTCCTTCCTCCTTCACTTCTTTCCATCGGCCCCGTGTGCTTCGTGCGCACGGGGCCTTTTCTTTTGTCATCCCAGGACATCGCCATGACCATCACTGCTGTTCCCCCACCCGCATCGCCGTACGACCGGCCTGCCATCGTTCGCCAGGCCCTCGACTGGCTTGAAGGTCAGGTGCGTCAGACGCGCCCCCTGGATTCGCCCACCATGGTGCGCGACTACCTGCGCCTGTGGCTGGCCGACCGACCTCACGAAGTCTTTGCTGCCGTCTTCCTTGACGCTCAGCACCACGTCATCGACGCGCGCGAGCTGTTCCGGGGCTCCCTCAGCCAGACCAGTGTGTACCCGCGCGAGGTCGCCGTCGAAGCCCTGCAGATGCACGCGGCCGCGCTCATCGTGGCGCACAACCACCCGTCCGGCAGCCCTGAACCCTCCAGGGCCGACATTGCTCTGACCCAGCAGCTCAAGGCCTGCCTGGGTCTGTTGGACATCCGCCTGCTCGACCACTTCGTCGTCACGCGCACCACCACGGTCAGCTTTGCAGAGCGGGGGTTGCTGTGAGATCGGCGAGTTCGAGTGACGGCCTGTCTGTCGTGGCCCAGAACCCATTGCCGGCTGTTCGACCTTGCCCGAACTGTCGCAGCCCTCGGGTCACCACCCGGGATATCGGCCGCAACGCAGGCGCTGTCATCGGAACGGCCGCAGGTGCTGCGGCCGGCGCCGCTGGCGCACTGCGCGGAGCGCAGGCGGGGGCCAAGGTGGGCGCCGCCCTCGGAAGCCTCGTCGGTCCCGTCGGCGCCACGCTGGGCACCGTAGGCGGCGCGGTGGTCGGAGCTCTCCTTGGCGGTGCCATGGGCTGCGAGGTCGGCGCCTCCGTCGGCAAGGTTGTCGACGAAGAGGTGTTGTCCAACTACCGATGCCTGAGCTGTGGCCGCGTCTTCGGCAACGAGTGATTTCCCTCTCGGCGAAGCCTGCGCTCTCTTTCCAACCAAACGCTTTTCATCATCTCAAGGAGTTTTCTATGGCACATCAAATCGAAAACATGGCCTACGTCGGCGCCACCCCCTGGCACGGCCTAGGCAAGCAACTGCCTGCGAAGCAGTCCATCGACGTCTGGGCCCGCGAAGCTGGCATGGACTGGTCCATCGAGCAGACGCCCGTCTGCTTCCAGGCCGGTACCGAGTCCACCCCGGACATCCGCGGCTTCGACGAGCACAAAGTCCTGTTCCGCAGCGATACCAAGGCCCCGCTGTCGGTGGTCGGCGGCCGCTACCAGGTCGTTCAGCCGCGCGAGGTCCTGGAGTTCTACCGGGACCTGACCGAGATCTCCGGTTTCGAGCTGGAGACGGCAGGTGTCCTCAAGGCCGGCCGCAAGTTCTGGGCGCTGGCCCGCACCGGCCAGTCCACGGCACTGGGCGGCAAGGACGTGGTCAACGGCTACCTGCTGTTGGCCACCTCCTGCGATGGCACGCTGGCGACCACCTGCACGCCCACCACCGTGCGCGTGGTCTGCAACAACACCCTGACCGTGGCCCTGGACAAGGTCGGCAGCCAGGGCATCCGCGTGCCCCACAGCACGCGCTTCGACGCCCAAGCCGTCAAGAAGCAGCTCGGCATCGCCGTCGCTCGCTGGGACGACTTCATGTACCGCATGAATCAACTCTCAGCGCGCAAGGTGCGCAAGACCCAGGTCGAGCGCTTCATCCGCCAGGTCTTGACCCCGGTGGACCTCGGTGCGGTGCCGGCCGGCAGTCCGCTGCCGACCAACGAGCGCGCCATGAAGAAGGTCCAAGCCCTGTTCGACGGGCAGGGCAGGGGAGCCGAGCTCAGCGCCGCCAAGGGCACCGCCTGGGGTCTGCTGTGCGCCGTTACCGAGTTCGTGGACCACGAGCGGCGCGCGCGCAGCCAGGAGTACCGCCTGGACAGCGCCTGGTTCGGCCAGGGTGCGGGTCTGAAGCAGCGCGCCCTGGATGCCGCCCTCGAGCTCATTGCCTGAGGACGCAGCCATGGGAACGCTTGTCTACCGCAGCACCAAGGCCGAGGCCGTCCGACGTGAACTGGCGGACCTGCAGGGCCATTCCACCCTGCTGGCGAGCCGGCTCATCGGACCGCGCCTGTGGTTCCTCGCCGAGCGCAACGGCATCCGCTGGATTGGCCTGACCCTGATCGAGAGCCGCGGCGACGAGGTGGCGGTGAAGCACATGGATGAAACCGTGGGCCCCTACCACTACGACTGCCCGCTCGCGTTCATCAAGAAGGCCAGCCCGCCCGCAGAGGGCTACGCGGGCCCCTGGCGCGAGAAAGTCCTGGCCTTCCACGCAAGACGAGCAGCCGAGCGGGCGCAGCGATCCCGGGCATGCACCGGCCAGCGCGTGAAGCTCGCCTCGGTCGTCTATGTGCTCCAGCAATCGCTGGGGCGACGTGGCTGGGCGGTCACACGCGAGACGGATGGGCTGCGCATGCGAATGCTGGCTCGCCAACTGCGCCAGGTCGAGTGGCTGCCGGCCGTTCCCTCGGATGAGCCTGCGGACCCACCGTGTCCGCCACCCCCTACCGCCGGTCCTTCCGGGCCGGATCACCCCCCTTCCTAGCGCTCTTCGGAGCGCTTTTTACTTTGTGGCGCGCCGCTGCCGTGGCGGCGCGCCCGGGAACACCCATGTCTTATCCCTTCACCGTCCTTTTGCTCCAACCCGACTACGAGGCCGGCGCCTTCGGTCTGGACACCTACACCGCCTTCGTGTGCATCGACGAAGACGACCTTCAGAGAGCCTGCCGGGTCGCCCAGCTTGAAGCGCTGGCTCACCACGCTCCCAAGGAGGGCGACCTGCTCGGGGATCTGGACGACTACGCCCCACTGTTCATGTGCCGCGGGCACGTCACCAACCTGGTCTCCCAGCTGGCTTAAGCCGGCGCCGCATCCATTGAGGATTCCCATGACCCCTTTGATTTCTTCCGTCACGGCCACCGAGGGCGCTGCCGCGTCGACGGTGGCTGGCGTTGCGGCATCGCCCCGCCGACCCGCCCTGCGCCTGGTCAGCACCCGCAACCTGAGCCGGGACGACTGGCTCGAAGTGCGCACCCGCGGCGTTGGCAGCTCCGACGCAGCCGCGGCCGTGGGCCTGAACCCCTACCAGTCCCGACTGGAGCTGTGGATGCAGAAGACTGGCCGGGGCCATCTGCTGCCCCAGATCGACCCCAAAGACGACAACACGCCCCTGTACTGGGGCACCTTGCTCGAACCCATCGTGGCGGCCCACTACACCCGGCGCACCGGCCGGCGCGTGCGCCGCGTCAATGCCGTGCTGCAGCACCCGGAGCACGAGTGGATGCTGGCAAACATCGACCGCGAGGTCCTGGGCGCACCAGCCGTCCAGATCCTGGAATGCAAGACCGCGGGCATCCAGGGCGCGCGGCTGTGGGAGGAGGGCGTGCCCGAGTACGTCCAACTCCAGGTCATGCACCAGCTGGCCGTGACCGGCAAGCAAGCTGCGGACGTGGCTGTGCTCGTTGGCGGGCAGGAACTGCGCATCCATCGGATCGAGCGTGACGAATCCATGATTCTGAATCTGATCAGCCTGGAGCGCGAGTTCTGGCACTTCGTCGAACGGGATGAAGCACCACCACCGGACGGCTCGGAATCCGCCGAGCATGCCCTTCGCTGCCTGTATCCCAAGGACCATGGCGGGGTCATCGACGCCCGGGAAGACACCGAGATGGCCAGCACCTTCTCGGAACTGGTGGCCGTGCGACAACGTCTGGTGGAGCACGAGTTGCTGCAGGCCCAGTTGCGCCAGCGCATCGAGCAACGCATGGGCGATGCCAGCCGCATCCTCTTCGAGGACGGCGAAGTCAGCTGGAAGCGAAGTCGGGACGGTCGGACGCTGGACACCACCCGGCTCCTGGAAGTGCAACCCGAGCTGCTCCAGACCTACGGTGTGGACAAACCCGGAAGCCGGCGGTTCCTGGTCCGAAGTGGCACGGGGAACTCTCCTGCTGCCACATGAAGACCCTCTTCGCATGCCACTGCGGCAGCACCCTCGTGCTGCGAGATGCATACGTGGCGCTCAATGACCCGGACAACGTGCACACGTTTGACAGCCTGTGCTGCGGAGACTGCGGCTACGACGGGCACTCGGACTGGCACCAGGTCGAACTGCCCGATGACCATGTCGACGAAGGCTGGGTCGACAAGACCCTCCTCACCCCGGCGACGCAGACGACCCTGTGAACGCAGAGGTCGACGCTTGGGCCACGGCCCCATCAAGATCCCCTCACCTTCGCGGTGAGGGGATCTTCTTCTTTTCTCCACCCCTCACTTATTCATTTGAAGGACCGACCATGATCAAGGGACTGGCCCTGACGCCCCCCGTGGTGGGGCGCATTTCCATTGGCAAGCTCATCACCCAGGGTGACAAGCGTCTGCCCGACAAGGACGACGAGTTCACGGTCACCACCCAGGTGCAGACCCGGGACGGCTGGATTCCCCACCCGGTGGACCAGCAGCTGCGCAAGAGCCCAGGTGCCAAGCTGCGCAGCATCCCCGTGCGGTTGCTCTTCGACGACCCGGACCTGAACCTGCGCGCCAGGTACACGCTGTTCGATCGGGGCACCGGGCGGCCGCTGTGCGTGGGGGACGGCCAGACCTGCCGGCGCGCCACGGCCGGCGGGATCAAGGATGCCGCGTGTCCGGCCCCGGCGAACTGCCCGCTGGGCGCGCAGGGCAACTGCAAGCCCTATGGGCGGCTGCATGTGCTCATCGGCCAGGACGACGAGGTCGGGACCTTCGTGTTCCGCACCACGGGCTTTAACAGCATCCGAACGCTGGCCACGCGGCTGCGCTACCTGCACGCGCTCTCGGGCGGACTGCTGTCGGCCTTGCCGCTGGAGCTTCGGCTGCGCGGCAAGAGCACGACGATGTCTCATCGGACGCCCATCTACTACGTGGATCTGACCATTGCGGCAGGAACCGCCACAGACCATGCCGTGGCGGCGGCCAAGCAGTTCTGGGAGGCGAGGGCCGTGAGCGGCTTTGATCAGAAGGCCCTGGACGAGGCCGCCCGCGCTGGCCTGGCGCTCGGCGAATTCGAGGACCTGGAGGACGAAGGCACGTCGGTGGTGGAGGAGTTCTACCCGGTGGACTTGGATGCCCCGGCATCCGACGACTCGATCCGGCAGGACGCTGCTGGTGTCAGCCAGGGCAGCGAATGCCCGGGGAAGTCCCGACCGACGCTGTCTCACAAGCTCCGCCGCCGGGCGGCGCAACTTCTGCCTCCCTCGGGGGACTCGCGTCGCGAGCCCGTGCAGGCCACGGGATGACCACGCCACCCCGGGCGCTGCAGCACCGCTTTGTGGCGGGGCTGGGCTTTCGCACGCGCTGGACCTACCAGGCATCGGGCGGCCGGGAGCGATGGCTGCCTGCAGGCGACGGGCGATCCTCCTGCGATGGTGGGTGGATCGTCGCTCAGCAGGCGGCTGCGTTGTGCACGGGGGCGTTGCCGCGAGCAGCCAGAGCGCGAAAGCCGAGCCTGGACGAGCAAGACGTCGCCAGTCTGCTGCAGAAGTGGATTCCGAATGCGGTGCTGCATACAAGCGCCGTGTCGCCCACTTCATCAGCCACGGAGCAGGCCCTCATCGTGAACGCGATGTCCGCAAGGATCACCGCGGGCCACCTGGTCCTGCTTCGCCATGTCATCGGCGAGAGCTCCCCACGCTGGTGCCTGGCCAGCGGCGCGGAAATCTCTGTGTCCGCTGCAGATGGCGTCTCCGCTTTGCTGCTGCTCGACTCCGCACTGCCCCCGGTCTGGAGCTGTGGCTACAACGCGCGCCTCGACGCCGTCGCCGACAGGCTGGTGCGGCGCACGCCGGATGGAGGCCTGGCTCAACTGCGGATCGTGTCCTGGCTGGCCGTGCTTCCCCTGCCGGCGCCTTGAGCGAGCCGGCCCCGTGCTGGCCGCGCGCGTGAATCCAACTTCACGTGTCGACGGCCGCTCTTCTTTGTTTCTTTCATTCTCACCCGTGAGCCCGGTCGATCGACGGGGTCCTGGGTGCTTTCATCTGGAGATTCCTATGCATGAAGTACCTGGGCAGGCCCCACCCAAGGGGGCGCCAAAGTTCGAGCTGGGCCGCGTGTTGATGACGCGCGGCATCCAGGCCTTGGTCATCGAAGAGCGATGTGATCCTTGGACGCTTGTGCAGCGCCATGTCATCGGCGACTGGGGGGACCTGGACGACGAGGACGGGCTTGCCAACGAAGCGTCGATTCACAACGGCGGTCGGCTGATGTCCGCCTACCGGATCGACGGCTCACTCACGGTCTGGGTCATCACCGAGGCCGGACGCGAAGTGACCACCGTCTTGCTCCCGTCGGAGTACTGAGAACACGACCAGGAGATCAATCCTATGAGTCCCCTACTGAGCAACATCGAGGTGGTGATGGAACTGATGCAGTTCAGCCGTCACGGTGCGCTGGCACAGGTGTTCATCCTCGAGGCCATCCGCAAGCAGGCGCGCCGAACGGCTGCGAGAGATCCGGCGCTGCTTGACTCGCCCATGCTCTCGGGCAAGGCCTGGGTCGGCGTGGCCGCGGAAATCCGGGACCGGCTTGAGAAGCACTATGGCGCGGCAGAGTCCGCACCGTGGGCGCCACGCAAGCTCATGCTCTTCGCGGCGCTTCTGGCCGCCGACGAGATCACCGTGGATGACCATGAGGCTGACAAGGTGCGTCTCGCACCCTCGGGGCAGGACCCGCAGCCCTATCTCAGCACCTGCGCAGGCGACGTCATCCTGATGAACGACCAGCCCATCGAGCTGGTCGACGACGACTGCGGCAGCCAAAGCACCTTCGTGGATGTGCAGGGTGTGACGCATCGGTTGCTGCTGCAGCACGTGGTGCGCTATCCCTTGCCGCCGTCTGCGGATGGTTGAGTGGGCGCCTTTGCCATTGAACAGACCCCACCCGCGACAGCGGGTCTCCAGGGCTCTGTTCATTTTTTTGTTCACATTGGGAGTTGAAGATGATGTTCGACACATCAAGCGGCCCGTCAGGTGGGCCCCTGTTCACAGGTTCGGGAACTCCGAGGCTCAACCGGTGGGCACGTGAGCCAGATCCAGCGCTTCGAAGCAGGACTGTGGCTCAGCCCCGCCTGCAGTCGCTGGCGCAGGAGTACGCTGCCAAACTTCGCCAGGCGGGGTACTCCGTGGCCCAGGGCGTCGCTGCGTTGCAGCAGTCTGGCAAGAGTGTGGCCGCCAGGCCTGCCGCCGCCGCTGGCGTGGCGGCGGAGATTCGGGAACTGGAAGCCATGGCGCGTGGGGTCTTTGGTGCCGATGTCGATCATTGGCTTCGGCAGCCCAATCACCTGTTGGGTGGGCATACGCCAGCGAGCATGATGTTCGCGCCGACTGGCCGGTCCAAGGTGCGGCAGCTTCTGAAGGCCTATGCGCTCGCAGCTTAGTGCCGGTGGCTTGGATGTGCGGGCCCCGGCCGCGTGATCGGCGGTTTCACAGCCAGCCGCAAAGTCGGCCCTAAACTGGAGTTCTTGCCCCAATCACTTTCCCATTGAAAGCAGCCCCGATGTCAGATATCCAGAAGGTGCTCCGCGAAGAGATCAGCCGCTTGGCCCGCAAGGAGGTCAAGAGCGAGATCGAGAGCTTGAAGAAGGCATCTTCTCAGCAGCGTTCCGCGATTGCCGGGTTGCGCCGTCAGATCGATGGGTTGGAGCGCCAACTCAAGCAACTGGCCAAGCAGGTCAACAGCGGCAAGCCGGCCTCCAACGCGCAGGATGCTGTCGAGGCACAGGGCGAGCCCACCCGCCGCTTCAGCGCCAAGCGCCTGGCCGCGCACCGGGCCAAGCTCGGCCTCTCCGCGGCTGCGTACGGAAAGCTGGTCAACGTCAGTGGCCAGACCATCTACAACTGGGAGCAGGGTGCGGCAAGGCCTCGGCCGGCGCAGTTGCAGGCCCTGGTGGCGGTACGCGGTGTCAGGCGCAGCGCCGCAGATGCGCTGCTGGCCGGGCACACCGAAGAAGCTACGGGCTGAGTCGCCGCCGAACTTCCGATTGCCCCAGGTGCACAAGCAACCGATGCCCCGAGCCGCGAAGGCGATTGCCGCGGGAACTTCCCTGGAAGCCTGGGAGGTGGAGCGCGACAGGCTGGAAGATCTGGCGCCGTTGCTGCTGGATGCCCAAGACCGGCTTCGGGTCGTTGCGGCCGCTGAACTTGAAAGCAGCACACCGCAAGCACGGCTGCGCTTCGGGGTGACGTACGGCATCTATGGCTTTGTTACCCAGGAACTGGTGGATTGGCTGAACACCTTCATTGCTGGGCGGTCGGCCATTGAGATCGGGGCAGGCCATGGACAACTGGCTGCCGCGCTGGGCATTCCTGCCACGGACAACCGGCAGCAGGAAGAGCCTGCGGTTCGGGCGCACTACGCGGCCTTGGGCCAGCCCACGGTTCGCTATGGAGACAACGTCGAGAAGCTCGATGCCATGGCAGCGATCGCCCAGCATCGGCCCGAGGTGGTGGTGGCGTCCTGGGTGACCCATGTCTTCCGGGCCGAACGGCCTGAAGCGGCAGGCAGTGTCTCAGGCGTGGACGAAGAGGCGGTGATCCGCAACTGCGAAGCCTATGTGTTGATCGGCAACACGCATGTGCATCGCCACAAGTCGATCTGGTCCCTGCCGCACGAACTGTTCACCCCGCCCTGGCTGTACTCGCGCGCTGTCAACGGCAGCCCGGACTTCATCGCGGTCTGGAAACGCTCGGGCCTGTCAAGTCCCTGATCAATGGTCGACCGTGGTCAGACGCCAGCGAGTTGTTCGGCGTTTCTGTGGATATCTTTGTGCACAGCGAGGGGAGGGCGCGCTCAAGGCCCAGACGGGGCGCGGATTGGCGCAGAACTGCTGTTTGCGAAGGCAGTCGGGCGAAGGTCGTGCCACGGCCCCGCGCACGGGCGGATGAAAAGACCGCTCAGGCCCGGCGCCAGAAGCGCCAGCGGGATCTGCGTTCCGGCTCCGGCAGAACAGCGAGGGTGTGGTCAGCCGGGGCCAGCGTCACCAGAAGAGGCGGCTGGGCCAGGCAGCGGCGCCTGACTTCCTTCTCCAATTCGTGGGCACGGCCATAGGCCGGGCGGTGCCCTTGAACTGCTTCGCGTCGCATTTCCCGCGCCATTGCCAGCAAAGCTTCATCGCTGAGGGTGCTCAGCTCCTTCTCCCACTCCATCGTGTCTCGGTACCTGCCTGTGAATCCTGTTGTGAATGAGCGACCCTGGGATGCGCAGCAGGGGCGGCATCGGCCCCAAACAACCCTGCCCCTTCTTGTCAGGCGCGGTGATGCCCGGCAATGACAGTGTCTGCCATCGGGCTGAGCCAGCATTCCACCGCCTCGGCAGGGGCAAGTTGCGACAGTTCCGGGTTGCGCATCAACTCGCGGGCCGTGTCTTCAAGTTGCTGCGGATCGACCGTGCGCCAATGCAGTTGCAGGTGATGGGCAACTGCGGCGATCCAGATGCTGGGCGGTAACGGGGCCATGGAGGCAATCGTAGCCTCAATGGCTGTATATTTCAATGGGGTATCCAATTAGCTCCAATTCGAGCCAACTGCTGGATGTTCATACAGCCATCCTACTCCGAGTTGGCAACCACGGGTTGCCGACTGACGACATCGTTGTAAGTGAGCGGATCGGTGATGACGGCTTGCTGCAGCAGCCGGTAGAACAGCAGACCACGAGAGCCGGAGGTCCGCCGGTTGAAGCGGAAGACGAACTCGTCCAGGTAGGCGTCGAGATGGCCCGGCTGGACAGCGCCATGGTGGGTTCCGAGGATCCATCGCTTGACCAGCGATGCCACGCGATGGACGCCGACCATGGAGACGTGAGCGGGAACGTCGGAGCCCAGCATGACGGTGCGCTGGTGGGTGTAGCCGCGCTGCGTCAACGAACGGTAAGCCGCCGAGCCGTCGGTCCTCACCACGGAGCCTGGTTCGATGTTCGCCTCGACGAATGGCACGACGCAGACGTCCGCGTCGCTGTCGACGCGCTGCAGCCGGATGCGGCCGAACCCCTTGGGCTCATGCACCTCCACCGCTATGGCGTTGAGCACCTTGCTGGTGTGGTTCCTGCCCTTGGCCTTGGAGATGGGCGCTTCACGGTCGGTGATCGCCAGGTAGGTTTCGTCGACCTCGACCAATCCGCCCAGCCGCTCCCGATCCAGGCGGACCATCGCCTTGCGGAACCGATGCAGCATCGTCCACGCTGTCTGATAGCCACCCAGCCCCAGCACCCGCTGTAGGCCAAGCGCGCTGACCCCCAGCTTCTGGTTGGTCACGTACCAGGCGCCAGCCAGCCACACCCGCAGTGGCGTGCGCGTCTTGTCGAAGATCGTGCCTGCGGTGACCGTACTCTGATGGCCACAGTCTTTGCACAGCAGCCGACCGCGACTGACGCGTGAAGGCGAGGATGCGACTGCGCAACGCGGGCAGACGAACCCCTGCGGCCAACGCAACGCCTCCAGGTAGGTGAGGCAGGCCTCCTCAGTCGGAAAGCGGGCGAGAAATTCGCTCCACGTGCGCGGATAGGGGTTGACTCCGCCGGAGTCGATTGCTGTATATTTATCCAGCACTTTTTGGGCATCCTGGAGCTAACAGGATACCCCATATATTTCAACAGTACTCTGTACCGATAGACTTTGCGCGCGACCGGTCTCGATTGCGCGTTGCGCTCGGCCGTCGTGACGCCTTCGACTTCGTCGTCGTGTGCGCGGGTCCAGGCTTGGCGGCAGCCGCCGCCGCTCACAGGGCTCCTGTTTTTCTTCTTCAAGAATGTGTATTCCCTGATGGAATCCCTGCCAACTGATGCCTTGGCTGGCAGCGTTGTGGCGCCGTCGGCGATCGACCAAGAAATCCTGCGCCTGCAACAGGAGCGCGACAAGCTGCTCGCGCGCAGGGAGGTTGTCCGGCACGAGATGCTTCAGAACCTGGCGGATGCCTTTGCGCGCAAGCTTCACGCGGCAGGCTTCACGGTGCGCGAAGGCATCCAGGCGCTACGGCCCTACGCGAACGTCAAGCTCAATGCGGGCGGGGTCGAATGTCCCGGGGGAGAAGGCGGCGGGCAAGCCCTTCAACGTGCACCCACCCGGGCGTCCGGAGGGGGAGCGGCCGCCCAGCCCCAGCCTTCGGCACAGCAGTCGATCGAGAGCTATGCCCAACAAGTGCTGGGCACGGAGTGGAAGGAGTGGCTAGACAAGCCGAATCTGTTGCTGGGCGGTGAGCGACCCAATGGCTTGCTTGGAAGCCGGGTCGGCTTGGCCCGCGTCCGAGCGCTGCTGGAGGCTTTCGAGCAGGGCGCTTGAGTGTGCGGACTTCGGCGAACGGCTGTTCTGCAGCAGCGAATGCAGTCGTTGAACCCGGTGCCGGGATGGTCACCAGCAAGACGCCCAGCTGTCATTGGGCTCTCCCAGCTGCCGCGCGCGGAAAGATGTGTGCTACAGGGTCCTTAGAGCTACTAACAAAACCATGTCATCATCGAGCGCTTGATTGGTGTTTGATGAGGCATGGGTCGAAACAGGAATAGAGAAATCAGCGCCGCGCTGTTCAAGAAGGTTGCCCCGCTGTTGCCGGTAGTCGTTGCCTCGGCCAAAGGCGGTCGCCCACGAGTGAGCGACGAGATGGCCCTGAACGGCATTCTGTTCGTGCTGCGCACCGGCATTCCCTGGGAGGAGTTGCCCCAGGAACTGGGCTTCGGCAGTGGCATGACCTGTTGGCGGCGTCTGCGTGATTGGCAGGCTGCGGGCGTGTGGCATCGCCTGCATCTGTTGTTGCTCGGTGAATTGCGCGGCGCCGGCAAACTGGACTTCAGCCGTGCGAGCATGGACGCGGCCAGTGTGGCCAGCCCCCGGGGGGCCACTACACCGGCCCCAACCCCACGGACAGGGGCAAACTCGGAAGCAAGCGCCACATCATCACGGACCGCCAAGGCATCCCACTGATCTTCTGCGTCACGGGCGCCAACCGGCATGACTCGGTGGTTTTCGAGCAACTGGTCGACGCGTTGCCAGCGGTACGTGGCTGTCGCGGTCGGCCCAGGCGCTGGCCGCACAAACTGCATGCCGACAAGGGCTATGACTATGCTCGCTGCCGCTTTCACCTGCGCAAGCTGGGGATCACCGCGCGTATTGCCCGGCGCGGCATCGAACGCAACGACCGGCTCGGGCGTCATCGCTGGGTGGTCGAGCGCACGCACGCCTGGCTGGCCGCCTTCGGCAAGCTGCGTACTCGTTTCGAGCGCCGCATCGACATTCATGTCGCGTTGCTCTCGCTGGCCTGCTGCGTTATCTGCATTCGCCATCTCCCACCGTTTTGTTAGCCGCTCTTAGTCGTTCCCACCCGGTCAATCGTTCCCAGCCGGGAACCGGGAAGCTGGGAACGATTTGTGATGGTGGTGACGATGGTGATGATCACCGCCTATTGTTATGGTCGTTCAAAGCAGTGATCCCCCCCAGGCGAAAGGGGTCCTTCCTGGCGATATTCCAATACGGGGGGCGCGAGTGCGGCATCTCGCCACCGTCGGGCCGCGAAACCGGGTTACCACTTGAAGTTACCGGTTACCACGCGCCGACGATGCAAATCTCGGCCACCGGTGCAACCGCAAACCCCTGCAAACCTTGTTTTGGGTTCGCACGGTGGCGAAGCGTCGCGCTCGCGCCTCCCGTATAGGCCACGGTGAAGAAGGACCCCTTTTGCCTCGGGGATGGCCGTTACGCGACCGGCAAAACGGTGATGGGCGCAAACGCGGCAACGGCGCAGGCTTGCGGTCATTTCAACGCCCGATGGCGTCCAAACGGTGAGCGTGGGGGAGCGCTGGAAATGGGGGGACTGCTTTGTCGTCGTCGCGCGGCGCAAAACGGCCGACGAGAGAAAGTCAGCACTGGCGCGGCCTTGACGCGGTTTCGCCACCGGAAACAGGCACATCGGCTGACGTGTCGGCGGCGAGATGCCGAGGGTGTGAGCCGCGTTCACACCCCTGAGCCAGCGCCAAAAGGGTATCCAGAAACTGGACACCCCAGTGGCGAAATCAGCAGGTGGTCAGACGGGTTCCTATTCTTCGACGAGGCCGCAGTGAATCACGAAGCCCGTGAGGTAGGGCAGTCCGCGCGGGATTCCGTACTGCTTGCTGGTCTGACGGCCAATCGTCCAGCCCATCCACTTTTGCGTGGCGGCGATGATGGCCTGGGGCAGCGCGTGGCCGTCGTGGATGGCGTTATGGACGTCTTCCGCGAGGTGGCGTCCGTGGCGGCTGTCGAGGAAGGCCCGGGTGTTGTCGAAGTCTTCGCCCGTGGCGTCGGCAATGGCGGTCATGGCCAGCGGCCAGGCAGTGGCGGCGTACTCGCTCATCGCGCCCCAGAAGCCCCACGTTTCGTTGCAGGTGGCCGGGATGGTGGTGTTGCTCATGGTGTTCTCCGTGATGGCGATGATTGAAGTAACGCGCTGACGGAGCCGGAAGCCAAGCTCTTTCTGGCCTCCGGCTCCATCCTTCTTCACGCCACGCGGTAGATGCGCTCGCCGCCGGGCTGCTTTTCGGACACCAGCGTCAGGCCCAGCTTCTTCTTGAAAGCCCCGGCGAACGCGCCGCGTACCGTGTGCGCCTGCCATCCGGTGGCATCACAAATCTGCCGCACGGTCGCGCCTTCGGGCCTTTGCAGCATTCGCACCACCTCGGCCTGCTTGCTGTGCGCCCGCGTGCGCGGTTTGGTCCACGTCGATTCAGCGGCGGCAACGGCGGCTTCCAGTTCCGCGTCGTTTGGCGTGCCTTCGGCATTGGAGATGATCTGGTCGAGCTTGGCCTCGAATGGACCGATGCGCTTCTTGCCGACGCCGGAGCGCGGGACGCCAAGCGCGTCGTAGCCTGCGGCAATGACCCTCCACCGCGTGCCAACCTGCCCGATGAACTCGCGTTTGGCGAGGCCCGCCAGCACCTTCTGGCGCGCGCCGCCGTGGATGTTGGACGGGAACCATTCGACGCGCCCATCGGCGTGGTCGAGGGCGTGGGAGAGGATGGCGTGCTGGGTCGGGGTCAATGAGGCTGCGGTCATGGAGTGCTCCTTCAAGGATGGTGATGTGGAGCTCGATGAACGCGCTGTTTGACCCGAAAGCCAAGCGTTTCATGGTCGGCGCAGAGATTCCCTGTTAGATTGGAGTCTTTACGATTGGATGCGATTTTGTGCCATCCAATTGCCTGCCACTGGAGCATGCCGTGACCGAGCCTTGGGTATCCGTCGAACAGATCGCCGAACACTTGGGCGTCAAACGCGATTCCATCTACCGCTGGATCGACCGCAAGCACCTGCCCGCGCACCGCGTGGGACGCTTGTGGAAGTTCAAGGTGACTGAGGTGGACGATTGGGTGCGCGCCGGTGGCGCGGATGAAGAACAACGCAGCGATGGCCAGGCGCCATCGCGCAAAGCTTGAGGGGATGGGCTGAATGCCAACATTGAACTGGATCGGCAAGGAAGCCGTCGTCAAACACCACAAGGATGTCCCGTTCCGCCTGCTGGAGCCGGTGCCTGATCTTTCCTGCGGTCCGGCCGATTCAGGCAACCTGATCGTGCAGGGCGATAACCTGCACGCGCTCAAGGCGCTGCTGCCCCGCTATGCCGGTCAGGTCAAGTGCATCTACATTGACCCGCCCTACAACACCGGCAACGAGGGCTGGGTCTACAACGACAACGTCAACAGCCCGGAGATTCGCCGCTGGCTGGGCGAGGTAGTGGGCAAGGAAGGCGAAACGCTAGATCGCCACGACCGCTGGCTGTCGATGATGTACCCGCGCCTGGTGTTGCTGAAACAGTTTCTGGACGAGGATGGAGTCATCTTCGTTTCTATTGATGATGACGAGGTGCATCATCTTCGTTCCTTAATGGATGAGTTATTCGGAACGCGACGGCGATTGGCAACATTTGTCTGGCGAACTGACGGCAACTTCGACAATCAGGCAAAGATCAAGAACTGCCACGAGTATGTGCTCGCCTACGCAAACAACCCAGACCTCTTTCCGCATCCTCCTGTCGTTGATCCATCAATCGGCAAGGAAAGCAAACTGAATCGGTCGCAAATTCAAAACACGATTGTCAAAAATGGACCGAAGAATCCCGTAAGTTCAATTGAGCTTCCTATGGGGTTCCCAGCCAACATAAACACAGGGGTTATCCGAGCGCGCTCGGATCAATGGCCGCACTACGCGACAGATGTGAACATCGTGGGTGGAAAACTGGCAAACCCGGTTACTGTGTCCAGCGGATGGTCCTCGAAATCGATTCTGCAAAGTTTCATCGACTCCAACTTTGAATCTGTGCTTGACTCGAAAGGGCAGCGCACACGCTTTGTTGTGACAGGAACAGGAGCGATTGAATCCGTTAAGGATCGTGAGCAGGCTAGCCACGTTATCACTGTCATTGGCGGTGTTGGTAGTACACAGTCGCAGTCGACTGCGCTTGCAGAAATGGGGTTTTCTTTCCCGTTTCCAAAACCAGTCGATCTGGTTCGCTATCTGGTCTCGATGATTCAAGGTAACGATTTCATAGTGCTGGATTCATTTGGTGGAAGCGGCACGACCGCACATGCCGTCCTGAAGTTGAATGCCGAGGACGGTGGCAACCGCCGCTTCATCCTGGTGGAAATGGATGAAAAAATCGCCCAAAACGTTACCCGCGAGCGGGTCAAGCGGGTGGCCGAGGGCTATTCCAACGCCAAAAACCAAGCCATCGAGGGCCTCGGCGGCGGCTTCCAGTTCTGCCGCCTGTCCGCCGAACCGTTGTTCGACGCCGATGGCCAAATCCGCGCCGATGTGAAATTCGCACAACTGGCCGAATTCGTCTGGTTTGCAGAAACCGGTACGGGCTTCACCGGCACCACCGATTCGCCGCTCCTTGGCATCCACGAGGGACGCGCCATTTATCTGCTCTACAACGGCATCCTCAAGGACAAGTCCGTGGGTGGCGGCAATGTGCTCACCGGCCCGGTGTTCGACGTGCTGCCGAAGTTCGCCGGCCCGAAAGTGATCTACGCCGCCGCCAATCGCATGGGAGGCCGCGCCGCACGCGAGGGCATCACCTTCAAGCAAACCCCTTACGCGCTGGAGGTGTAAGCCATGTCCGGATTCGCACCGAAAATCTATCAGCAGCAAGTGCTCGACAGCGTGGAAGCCTATTTCAAGGCCTGCCACGAACTGCCCTCGCCCTCGATTGCTTTCACCGCCACCACCGAACGCCTGTGGGGGCGCGGCAACCCGTACAACCCGTTGTCGGGTTTCCCATCCGATATGCCGTATTTCTGCCTGCGGGTGCCCACTGGCGGCGGCAAGACCTGGCTGGCGGCGAAAAGCCTCCAACTCGTCAACACGCTCTTGCTGCGTTGCGAGCACAGCGTGATTCTGTGGCTGGTGCCCAGCAAGCCGATCCGCGAGCAGACCATCAAGGCACTGAAGGATCGCAGTCACCCGTATCACGCTGCCCTGCGCGAGGCGGGGCCGATCACGGTGCTGGATCTGGAAGAGGCCAAGAGCGTGACCCGTGCCACGCTGGACACCTCGACCACGGTGATCGTCGCCACGCGCCAGGCGTTCCAGGTAGAAGAGGAAGAATGCCGCAAGGTGTATCAATCCAGCGGCGCACTGATGCACCACTTCGACAACCTGTCACCGACGCAGCGCGACGGGTTGCTGACCGAGGGCGAGGGCAGCGAGCGCACCACGCCGTATTCGCTGGCTAACGTGCTGCGCCTGCGCCGGCCCTTCGTCGTTGTTGACGAGGCGCACAACAGCCGCACAGAACTGGCCTTCGACATGCTGGCGCGCTTCCGCCCCAGCGGAGTGATGGAACTGACCGCCACGCCCGATCTGGAGCGCACGCCGACCAACGTGCTGCACAGCGTTTCCGCCGCCGAGTTGAAGGCGGAAGAAATGATCAAGCTGCCGGTGGTGCTGGAAACCGAACCCAATTGGCAGCAGTGCCTGGCCGATGCCATTGGCCGCCGCGATGCCTTGCACAAGCTGGCCGATGAAGATCGCCGCGCAGGTGCGGCCTATCTGCGCCCGCTGGTGCTGATTCAGTCTGAACCGCGCCGCGCCGGTATCGAGACGCTGGATTTCGAGAAGGTGAAGAACGAGCTGATCACCAATCACGGCATTCCCGCCAGCGAAATCGTGGTGGCCACTGGCGAGGAAAAGGGGCTGGAGCAGATCGATGCCGATTACAAACTGGGCATTGCCGATCCAGCTTGCCCGGTGAAGTTCGTCATCACCCAGAAGGCGCTGGCCGAGGGCTGGGACTGCCCGTTTGCCTACATTCTGGTGAGCATGGCCTCGCTGTCATCGGCCACGGCGGTGGAGCAGTTGCTCGGGCGCGTGCTGCGGCAGCCCGGTGCCAGCCATCGGCAGGCCAAGGCATTGAATCAATCCTATGCCTTCGTGGCGTCGCGCAACTTTGCCGAGACGGCAGGTGCGCTGCGCGACCGTCTGGTGGCCGGTGCCGGTTTCGAGCGGCGCGAAGTGACCGAGTTCGTTACTGCCGCCAAGGCCGAGCAAGCGCGGCTGGACTTGGAGGGCCACGCCGGGCGCGTGGTCGTTCGGCCAGTTGCGATTACGTTATCCGAAAAGCCTAACCTGAAGAGCGTGCCGAAGCCGGTGCGTGACAAGGTCAGTTGGGACGGTAAGCTCAATACGCTGACCATCAGCACGCCGCTCACGGAAGATGAAGCCGAAGTCCTTAAGGCATCGGTCACTTCCGAAACTGCGGCAGCGGCGATTGTGGAAGCCGCCGAAGTCAGCCGCACTACGGCGATTGAATTCTTCCAGACGCCTGCGGAGTTGGGCGAGCGGTTCCGCGTGCCGCAGTTGGCGTTACGTGTGCAGGGTGAGCTGGCGCTGTTTGATGACCCGGAGGTGCTGGAGTATCCGTGGGATCTCTCACCCTACGATGCTGCGCCGACAGCGGATGACCTGACGGCCTTGGGTGCCGCGTTGAAAGTGTCGGAAGGTGGCGAGATTGATATCGATGATGGCGGCCACGTGGTTTCGCGCTTTTTACCCGATCTGCAGCGTGATCTGGGCCTTGTCTATCAACCTGAAAACTGGGATGAAGTCCGCATTGCCACCTGGCTGTGCCGCAACCTGCCCGAGCCGTCACTGACCCACGCCAGTAAGCAGACGTTTGTCGCTGCGTGGCTCACCGATTTGCTGCGCCGGGAAGGCTTTACGCTGGCACGCGCCAACTTGCAGAAGTTCTTGATACGCAATCTGGTCGAGGCGCGCATTCGTGAACTGCGCAAGCAGGCCGTTAGCAAGGCTTTCCAACAGGCACTATTTGGTGACGATGCGGCCACGCGCGTGGCGGTGACCGACCAATACGCCTTCGAGTTTCACGCCCAAGCATACGCGCCCAGCCGTGACTACGACGGGCGCTTTGGACACTTCGATTTCCGCAAGCACTTCTACGGGCGGATAGGCGACTTTGACAGCAAGGAAGAGTTCGAGTGTGCCTGCCAATTGGATATGTGGGCGCAACAAGGCCGAATTCAGTTCTGGGTGCGCAACCTCGTTCGGCGCGAAGGCAGTTCTTTTTTCTTGCAGAAGGCCGATGGCCGTTTCTACCCGGACTTTCTATGCCAGTTGCCAGGGACGGCAGGCCAACCGGGACCGATTCTCGCGGTTGAATACAAAGGGGCGGATCGATGGAACGGGGCTGAAGATGACCGCCTGATCGGAGGCCTGTGGGCCAACCTGTCGGAAGGTCGTTGCCGGTTCGTGATGGTCAAGGACAAGCGCTGGGATTGGGTTGAGGAGGTGCTGAAGTGAGCGACTTCCAAAAGCAATACGCCCTGTGGGATGAATTCCTGTCGGTCTGGCCCGCCTCCCGTCTGGCCACGATGACTCTGGACGACTACAGCCAGGCGGGGTCGAAGGACAGCTTCACCTACTGGATCGAATCGCGCCTGGATGAGCTGGGCAGCATTTGGGGAGGCTCGTCGTTCAAGTTCGGCGTGTTCTCGCGCAAAAATCTTGAAACCCGCGAGAGTGCGGAAAACCGCAGCTACTCCGATACCCACGGCTGGTACTCCTCTCTGGGGGCAACGGCCGAAGAAGCCTTTGAAAAAGTACGGGGCTACATTGGGCAGGTCGCGGATTTGGCCGCAAACGGTGATCTGGACGGCATTGAGGCTTTCGATCACTTGGGCGAAGCCACCAAGTGGAAGATCGCCTTCCACTACCAAAATCGTCAAGCGCCGGTGATCGTGGACATCTTCAAGCGTGCGCCGCTGGCGGTGTTCACGGGCGGCACGGCCAGCCAGTCGATGGCCGCGTTGCAGAAGGCCGCGTTGGCCAAGCGGCCCGAGGCGCTGGGCATTCTGGAATTCGGGCGGCAGGTGTGGGAGGCCTGGAGCCAGAAGAATCTGGCGGTCTGGAAGCTCTCGCACGGCAACCCGCCCAACTTCACCGACGCCGAGCGCCAGCAGTATCTGGATGGGCAATGGGCGGTGATGCACCGCGACACCGGCAAGGAGCAAGGCAAGAAGTTTGCCGAGGCACCGCTGGGTGCCTTGTTCTTCCTGTGCCACGGCAACAGCCCGCAGCGCATTGGCCAATTCACGTCGGCGGCCATGCCCTGCGCCAAGGGCGACGGCTGGTTGCAGCGCAGCTACCGCGTGCTCAAGCCCGCGCAGCGCACCGACCGCTACACCGCCAACTCCAAAAACTGGTCGCCGCAGGGCAATTCGACCTTCTGGCAGGTGGGCGCGCACGATCTGCCGGAATTCGAATCCACCTTGCTCAAGCCATTTTTCGGCACCGATCTGGCCGAACTGGCCGCGCTGGCCGGTGAGCCGATCGAGGCGGCCAGCCTGGGCGATGGCGTGGCACCGCCGCCGGTCGCTACACCGGGCACGGGCAACAAGCGCAACGCGACCTGCTTCAACCGCATCTACTACGGCCCGCCCGGCACCGGCAAAACCTACACGCTTATGCAACTGCTCAAGCGCGATTACGAGCCGCAGGCCGCGTCCATCTCGACCGAAGAATGGCGCACGCAGGTCATTGCCGAGAAGGTGGCCGTGCTGAAGTGGTGGGAAGGGGCCGCTGCCGCACTGTATGACCTGGGCGGCAAGGCCAAGGTCGCGGACATTGCGGAGCACCGGTTCATTCAGGCCATGACCGCTGCCAACGGCTCGAACCGCAGTGTGCGGCAAACGCTGTGGCGCACCCTGCAGACTCACACGGTCGAGGAGTCCACCACGGTCAAGCTGAAAAAGCGCCTGAGCCCGGCCGTGTTCGACAAGACGGCGGATTCGGTGTGGCAGTTCGCTGGGGACTGGCAGGATGCGTGCGCCGATTTGGTCACCTTGGTCGATCAGCTCAAGGCGGGCCAACAGGACACCGCCACGGTGCAGCGCTACAGCTTCGTGACCTTCCACCAGTCCTATGGCTACGAGGAATTCGTCGAGGGCTTGCGCCCCGTGCTGAATGGCGATGCCGAAGCGGGCGAAGTGGAATACGAAATTCGCCCTGGCGCGTTCAAGGAACTCTGCCGCAAGGCGCGGCAGGCGCCCGATCAGCGCTTTGCGATGGTCATCGACGAAATCAACCGGGGCAACATCAGCAAGATTTTTGGGGAGCTGATCACCCTGATCGAACCTGACAAGCGCGACCCGCAGGATGGCGGCAAGCCGCCCATCGAACTGACGCTGGCCTATTCGGGCGAGAAGTTTTCAGTGCCTGCCAATGTGGACATCATCGGCACGATGAACACGGCGGATCGTTCACTGGCCTTGCTGGATACGGCGCTGCGCCGCCGCTTCGATTTCGTGCCGCTGCTGCCCGACACGCGCGCCGTGAAAGTGCCCGATGAGACGCACAGTGCGCCGCTGGCGGGCTTGGTTGTGACCACGGACGCGGGCGAGATCGACGTGCGCCGGTTGCTGGAACGCATCAACGAACGCATCGAGGCGCTGTACGACCGTGATCACTGCATCGGCCACGCCTACTTCACCCACCTGTGGCGCACGACGGATGGCGCGCAGCGGTTCGAGGCCTTGGCCGATACCTTCCGCAATCGCGTGCTGCCCCTGTTGGAGGAATACTTCTTTGAGGACTGGCGCAAGATTCGACTGGTGCTGGGCGACAACCAAAAGCCCGATGCCGCTCAGTTCATCACCGAGAGCGGCGCTCACGAGCAAGCATTGAGTGACCTGTTTGGCGACGACCACGGGCTCGACAGCTACGCCACCCAGCGCCGCCATCAACTCCAGGCCTCGGCGTTCGCCAACCCTGCTGCCTACCTCGGCATCTACCAGCCCTTGGCGTGAGGGGGGGCGAATGGCGCACACCCTGATCTACGAATTCGATGCACTGGTGGCTGCCGCCGCCGGTGTCACCGATGGCGTTGGGCTGCGCACGGTGCCGCCGCAGGTGTTTGTCTGGCTGGAAGCGCAGGCGCTGCGCCTGGCCGAGGTGGGTGAAACGCCCTGGCTGCGCCTGACCCAGCGACGCGGGCGACGCGCCGTACAGGTGACCAATTTCGTAGGCGTGATGCGGGCACCGGATGGCTATCAGATCGAGGTGCTGCCAAAAGTCGGCAAAGCCATTGGCGGGGGCGATGTCGAGGCGCGTCAGTTGCTGATCGAAATGCTGCGCTGCTTGGGCGGCTTTCGCCACATCCAGACCGACAGCGCCAAGCTGTTCGCCACCTGTATGCCCTTGCTAGAAGTGTTCATCGCTGAATTCCTGCGCGCCGTGCAGCACCTCGTCAAACGCGGACTGCGCAGCGATTTCAGGACGCAGCAAGACAACTTGTTTGCCCTGCGCGGCAAGCTGCGAATGGCAGCACACCTGCGGCACAACCTGTGTCGGCGCGACCGATTCTTTGCCGAGTTCGACGAGTTCTCGCCCAACCGACCGGAGAACCGTTTGCTGCACGCGGCGTTGCGAAGAGTGCTTTGCTGGACAGCCGCGCAGGCCAACCAGCAACTGGCACGCGAGCTGTGCTTCGTGTTTGCCGACGTGCCTGCATCGGAACATCCCGCCACGGACTTTCAGCGAGTGCGCCTGGATCGGGGCATGGCGCATTACGAAGGTGCGTTGGCTTGGGCGAGACTGATCCTGGAGGATGAATCGCCGCTCACCGGTGCGGGTGGTCATCATGCGCCGTCCCTGCTGTTTCCGATGGAGGCGGTGTTCGAGGCCTTTGTCGCCAAGCACCTTGCACGGCAACTTGAGGGAGGTTTCACGCTGCGCACGCAGGCCCGCAGCCTGTCCTTGGTCAGGCACATCGAACAGAACTGGTTCCGCCTGAGACCCGATCTGTTGGTGCAGTCATTGAAGGCGAATCGTTTGGTGCTGGACACCAAGTGGAAGCTGATCGATGGCTCGCAGGCCACGGGCTCAGACAAATATGGCCTGGATCAGGGCGACTTCTACCAACTCCACGCCTATGGCCAGAACTACCTCGACGGCCAAGGGGACGTGGTGCTGATCTATCCGAAGACGGATGCCTTGAACAAGGCGCTGCCAGTGTTCGAGTTTCCGAAATCGTCAGGCCTGCGGCTTTGGGTGCTGCCGTTCTGCCTGCGGCGGCGTCAGCTCATCCTGCCTGCTTGCGGCAGTCTCGATGGGTACTTCTCGCGTGGGCCGTCTGCGCAGGCATGCAGGGACGCTGCGAGCGATGCCGCTGCTCAAGAAGCGGTCTTGGCATGATCGACACCGATGCATTGGCATCGCTGCGCGCCGAAAACGCGCGCCTGACCGCACTGCTGGACGCGCACGGCATCGCGTGGCGCTTGCCGCCGCAGGCGCATACGCCTGCGGTTGCGGAGATCTCTCGGCTGACCACCGACGAGAAGGTGGCGCTGTTCCGAACGTTGTTTCGCGGTCGCACGGATGTGTATCCGATCCGCTGGGAAGGCAAGACCAGCGGCAAGTCTGGCTATGCCCCGGCCTGCGCCAACGAGTGGCGCGCGGGCGTCTGTGAGAAGCCGCGCATCAAATGTGGCGACTGCGCTCACCGTGTCTTGCAGCCGCTGACCGATTCGGTGATCTACGACCATCTGGCCGGCGAGCACACCGTCGGCGTCTATCCGCTGCTGGAAGGCGACACCTGCCATTTCCTGGCAGTCGATTTCGATGAGGCCGACTGGCGCGAGGATGCCAAGGCCTTCATCCAGTCTTGTACTGAACTGGGCGTGTCGGCGGCGCTGGAGATATCCCGCTCTGGCCAGGGCGCGCACGCCTGGGTGTTCTTCGCCAGTGCTGTATCGGCGCGCGATGCGCGTCGTCTGGGTACGGCCATCATCAGCCACGCCTGTACGCGCACCCGCCAACTTCAATTGACGTCCTACGACCGGCTGTTCCCGAATCAGGACACGATGCCCAAGGGCGGTTTCGGCAATCTGATTGCCTTGCCTTTGCAGAAGAAGCCACGCGAGCGGGGGTTCAGCGTATTCGTGGATGCTGACCTGCAGCCGTATCCCGACCAGTGGGCGTTTCTCGCATCCGTTGCGCGGATGCCCGCGCACGACATCGAACCGACCATCCTGCGCGCAACGGGCGGCGCGCATCCGCTGGACGTGACCTTCATCGACGACGAGGATCTGGCCACGCCGTGGAAGCGGGAAAGCAAGCCAGCCAAGCTGGCCGGTCTGATGCCCAAATCGCTGACCGTAGTCCTGGCCAATCAGATCTATTTCGAGAAGGCGCAACTGCCGCAGGCGCTGGCCAATCGCCTGATCCGGCTGGCAGCCTTTCAGAATCCGGAGTTCTATCGAGCGCAGGCGATGCGGATGTCGGTGTGGGACAAGCCGCGCATCATCGGCTGCGCCGAGAATTTTCCGCGGCACATCGCGCTACCCCGCGGGTGTTTTGACGCCGCGCGCGACCTGTTGGTGGACAACGGCATTCGCCTCGACCTACGCGATGAGCGCCACGCCGGAACAACCATCGCCGTCGGCTTCAGCGGCACGCTGCGCCCAGACCAGGAAGCCGCCGTGGCGGCGATGCTGGATCACGATGCTGGCGTGCTGTGCGCGCCAACGGCCTTCGGCAAAACGGTGACGGCCGCAGCGATCATCGCCCGGCGTGGCGTCAACACCTTGGTGCTGGTGCACCGCACGGAACTGCTCAAACAGTGGCAGGTGCGCCTTGCCGCATTCCTGGATGCAGGCAAGGATGTGATCGGCGTCATCGGCGGCGGCAAGAACAAGCCCACCGGTCAGATCGACATCGCGGTAATGCAATCGCTTTCGCGTCAAGGTGAGGTCGATTCACTGGTGGAAAGCTACGGGCAGGTGATCGTGGACGAATGCCACCATGTCGGTGCAGCGTCCTTCGACGCCATCCTGCGGCGTGCGAAGGCAAAACACGTGGTCGGCCTGACGGCAACGCCGATTCGCCGCGACGGGCAACAGCCCATCATCTTCATGCAGTGCGGGCCGATCCGGCACAAGGCGGCACCGCCGCTTGACGCGCCGCACGATCTGGCGGTGACGCCGCAGTTCATCGAGTCGCCTATCGCTCTGCCAGCGGAGGCGGGCATCCAGGATGTGTTCCGGCATCTGGCACAAGACGCGGCTCGCACGGCAGCCATCGCCAGCGCGATCACCGATGCCTTCCGGCAAGGCCGCAAGGTGCTGGCGCTGACCGAACGCACCGAGCACATCGACGCCATTCGCAGCGCGTTGGCCGATCAGGTGCCGGAACCGTTCGTGTTGCACGGCCGGATGTCAAAAAAGCAGCGCGCCGCGTTGATCGCCGCGCTCGATGCCTTGTCGCCGGACGCGCCTCGCGTGCTACTGGCCACCGGCAAGCTGGTTGGCGAAGGCTTCGACCATCCACCACTGGACACCTTGGTGCTGGCGATGCCCGTCTCGTGGAAAGGCACGCTGCAGCAATACGCCGGTCGCCTGCACCGGGAACACGCCAGCAAGACCGACGTGCGCATCATCGACTTCGTCGACACGGGGCATCCGGCCTTGCTGCGGATGTGGGACAAGCGCCAGCGTGGCTATCGGGCGATGGGGTATCGCATCGATTCGGGAGCGCCGTCTGTAGGCCGTTTCGAATGGTGATGTCGGCTGGGCAGGGTGCCGGAACAGGCGGGTAGACATACTGTGCCACTTAGAGCTACTAACAAAACCATGTCATCATCGAGCGCTTGATTGGTGTTTGATGAGGCATGGGTCGAAACAGGAATAGAGAAATCAGCGCCGCGCTGTTCAAGAAGGTTGCCCCGCTGTTGCCGGTAGTCGTTGCCTCGGCCAAAGGCGGTCGCCCACGAGTGAGCGACGAGATGGCCCTGAACGGCATTCTGTTCGTGCTGCGCACCGGCATTCCCTGGGAGGAGTTGCCCCAGGAACTGGGCTTCGGCAGTGGCATGACCTGTTGGCGGCGTCTGCGTGATTGGCAGGCTGCGGGCGTGTGGCATCGCCTGCATCTGTTGTTGCTCGGTGAATTGCGCGGCGCCGGCAAACTGGACTTCAGCCGTGCGAGCATGGACGCGGCCAGTGTGGCCAGCCCCCGGGGGGCCACTACACCGGCCCCAACCCCACGGACAGGGGCAAACTCGGAAGCAAGCGCCACATCATCACGGACCGCCAAGGCATCCCACTGATCTTCTGCGTCACGGGCGCCAACCGGCATGACTCGGTGGTTTTCGAGCAACTGGTCGACGCGTTGCCAGCGGTACGTGGCTGTCGCGGTCGGCCCAGGCGCTGGCCGCACAAACTGCATGCCGACAAGGGCTATGACTATGCTCGCTGCCGCTTTCACCTGCGCAAGCTGGGGATCACCGCGCGTATTGCCCGGCGCGGCATCGAACGCAACGACCGGCTCGGGCGTCATCGCTGGGTGGTCGAGCGCACGCACGCCTGGCTGGCCGCCTTCGGCAAGCTGCGTACTCGTTTCGAGCGCCGCATCGACATTCATGTCGCGTTGCTCTCGCTGGCCTGCTGCGTTATCTGCATTCGCCATCTCCCACCGTTTTGTTAGCCGCTCTAAGCCGGGCGCTGCCGGTGCCATCGGCGCGGCCGACGTGGCCCGGAGCAAACCCGATGGCTACACCTTCCTGGTCGTGTGGCCGGATCCGCTGATCTCCGTCGTCGCCACCACGAAGACGGCGTACCAGCCGGACCAAGACTTCAGGTTCATGACCAAGATCGCTGCCAACGGCTTTGTCCTGCTTGCAAGCCCCTCCATCAAGCCGAACAGCCTGCAGGAGCTGATCGCCGAAGCCAGAGCAGCGAGCGCGCCTCTAGCGTACGCATCGTTCGGACCTGGGTCGCTGCCCCAGTTGGTCATGCAGACAGTGTCGCGGCAAACTGGCGCGAAGTTCCTAGACGTCGCTTACAAGGGCAGCGGACCGGCCATCAACGATGTGATCAGCGGACAACTGCCGCCGTGCTTTGCCGCGCCGATGCAGGCGGGACCGCTGGTGGCGGATGGTCGCCTGAAGGCGCTAGCCGTGACGGGCCCGCAACGCTCGAAGCTGCTGCCGCAGGTTCCCACGTTCAAGGAGGCGGGCGTCGACTCATTCCTCACCGGCAATGGCACCTGGATTGCGCTTGTCGCGCCCGCCGGGATGCCGCCCGGGGTCGAGGCCAAGATGTCTCAAGTTGTCCGCAACGCCATCGCGGACAATGACATCATGCGCTACCTCGAGGGCTTAGGGTTTGATCCTCTGGGCAACTCCCCGGCGGAGGCGACGACCGAATTCGCCGAAGAGTATGCGCAAGTGACCAGGCAGATCCGAGAGATGGGCATCAGCTCACGCTGATACCTGCTGTCACGGGTTCGGGCAGCGCCGTGAGGCCGACCATTGACGATGCCTGACGCGATACGTGCCTGGCTCCATGCCCGTGACCCTGTACCCGAATCAGTACCGCTCGGAAGTAAACTTTCCCGGCTCCTCTGAAATCGCCGTTGCCGCCTGCAGGCAGCAACGGCGGGCGAAATCGGCAGGTGTCGCCCACCCCAGCGCAGAGTGGGGGCGACTCTCGTTGTAGTCCTGACGCCAAGCCCCGATCTTGGCCTGTGCGTCGGCCAATGACAAGAACCAGTGCGCGTTCAGGCACTCCTGGCGCAGCCGACCATTGAAGCTTTCGACGGCGGCGTTGTCGGTGGGTTTGCCTGGCCGACTGAAGTCGAGCTCCACACCGCGCTCATAGGCCCATTTGTCCATCACCTTAGAGATGAACTCGCTGCCGTTGTCGGTCTTGATCGTGCGCGGCAGGCCGCGCTGTGCAGTGATGCCATTGAGCGTGCGCACGACGTCTTCTCTCTTGCTGTACCCGAGTTCACGCTGCGGGTTGCGAGTTCGCCTGGGAGGGGACTTGGAAGCCAGCGAAGATCGCCCAGTCTTCCATCATTTGGCGCCGCCTCTCTACGGCAGCGCTGCGCCGATAGGCCTCTTCAGTCTTGTTTCCGATCGCATGGGCCAAGGCAAACTCGGCCAGGTCCCGGGGGTACTCCGTTCGGTCCCCTGCCCAGTCGCGGAACGTCGAGCGAAAGCCATGGGGCACTGCATCGACTTTCATGCGCCGCAGGACTGCGGACAGGCTCATGTCCGAGAGCGGTCGCCCTTTCGTGCCCGGGAAAACCAACCCGGTGTCGGGCTGGCGGGGGAGGGCTTGCAACAGGGCCACCGCCGCCTTGCTCAGTGGCACGCGATGTTCTCGTTCCGCTTTCATTCGCTGCGCAGGGATGATCCACAGCGCCGCGCCGAGATCAATCTCTTCCCAGACCGCCCCCCGAACCTCACCAGACCGTGCAGCTGTCAGGATCGCGAACTCGAGCGCTCGCGCGGACAGGCCATCTCGCTGCTGCAGCAGAGCCGTGAAGGCTGGCATGTCGTCGATCGCCAGCGCCGCGTGGTGGGCGACCTTTTGGATCTTCGAGGGGGCAGGGAGCACTTTGTCCAGATGCCCCTTCCAACGCGCCGGGTTGTCGCCCTTTCTGTGACCTCGCACGGTGGCCCAGTCCAGGACGGACTCGATCCGGCCGCGCAAGCGCGACGCCGTTTCGTTCTTCGTCTTCCAGATCGGCTCCAGGCACTTCAGCACATGTTGCAGTTCAACATCTTGGACTAGCAGGCTACCAATGTGCGGGGTTGCGTATGCCTTGAGGGTGTTCTCCCACTGCTGCCGATGTTTGGGGTTCTTCCACTCGTCCGACTTGGACGCGATGTACTCAGTCACGCAGTCGTCGAAGGTCTTTTCCAGGGCTTGTCGCGCTGCCAGAGCGCTGCGCTGAGCGCGCTTGCTGAGCAACGGGTCAACCCCTTGACGCACCGCCTTGTGCATCTCACGCGCCTTCTCTCGCGCCTCGGCCAGGCCAACCTCCGAAAATGGACCCAAGCCGATATCGCGTCGTTGTTCGCCGACCGTGATGCGCAACACCCAGCCTTTGTGGCCGTTGGCTATCCGTAGGTGCAGGCCGGGTACGCCTCCCACGGCATGCCGACCTTCGGTTTTCAGCGCGGCTACGGCGCGGGAAGAGAGTTCAGCAAGGACCTTGGGCATGGGCGGCAGTGGAGATTCCTGTCCCACATTGTGCCCACAAAAAACATCGGCTGTTGCCGGACATCGATGGATGCCGCTGGATGGATTTGTTTAAAAAATTCAATAATATCAATGACTTGTGGGCTATCTTGGAACTCGCCGGACGTCAGTTATGCGGACACAGTCTCCGCCAGCACAGGCGAGGGTCAACAGAAAGCGGGGCCTCTTGGCCCTTCGGTTTAGCCTTGAAAATGCGGCCCGTCATTCGGCCGCGGTGCGCGCCGAACCCGCGCCTGTCAGCGCCGACTGACCAGGAACAGCCCGCCCATCACCATCGACGCGCCGAGCGCATGAAAGCCATGCAACTGCTCGCCCAGCAGTGCCCATGCCAGCGCGGCGGAATAGAGCGGCGTCAGGTAGAGCACCAGCCCGGCGCGGGCGGCGCCTAGCTCGCGCTGCAGCAGCGCGTTCATGAAGAAGGCCGCATAGCCGGGCAGCAGCGCGGCGAGCACGGCCAGGCCCAGGCCGCGGCTCGTCATCGCCGGGCCCTCGGCCGCCCACAGCTCGTAGGCAGCGAAGGGCGCGATCACCAGGCAGCCGGCACCGCAGATCGCGGCCAGGCGGGCCGCGACCGACAACGGGCTCTGCCAGCGCCGCAGCAGCACCGAAAACAGGGCCCATGCGCACGCGCAAGCGACGATCCAGGCATCGCCTGTGACCCAGACCACCGAGGACAGCGCGCTCCAGTGGCCCTGGATGGCCACGTGCGTCACGCCCGCCAGCGCGATCACGATGCCCAGTCCTTGCCGCGCATTCAGGCGCTCGCGCAGCCACAGCACCGACATCAGCGCGATCAGCACCGGGGAGGCGGTGTAGATCAGCGTGATGTTCACGGCCGAGGTGGTGCGCCCCGCGATGTAGACCCAGGCGCCGCAGATCCACATGGACAGCGCACCCAGCAGCAGGTAGCGCCAGGCGTGCGCGCGCAAATGGGTTCGATGCGCCCACAGTTCGGCCCGCGTGGGCAGCGCGAACAGCAGGCCCGCGATGGCCCAGCGCAGCAGGGCCAGCAGGTTCGGCTCGATATGGCCCGGCGCGGCGCGCGCCACGAGGGCGTTCACGGCCCAGAAGGCGGGCGCCGTGAGCAGCAGCACCAGCGCCAGGCGGTGATGGCCGGAAGAGGGAGAGGTCATGAAGGAAGCAAGGGCCGCCGCGCCGCGCGGGATCTGCTTTCGGCGACGCCCGCGGAATGCGCGCAAAGCGCGCGAGCCTATCAGCGATCGCGACCCGCTGCCGGGCGTTGGACATGGGCCGGCCGTCGCAAAGGTCGCCGGTCCGCCATGCCCCGCTTGTTACCATCCGGCGAGTACTCCAGAGACCTGCCTCCGATGCCCGAACTTTCCACGCCCCCAGTCTCCGTTGCGCTGGTCGGGATGCCGGGCAGCGGCAAGTCGGCGCTGGGGCGACGGCTGGCGCAGCGCCTGGGCTGGCCTTTCGTCGACCTGGACCAGGTGATCGAGGAGCGCGCCGGCTGCACGATCCGCGAACTCTTCGAGCGCGAGGGCGAGGCCTATTTCCGCGACATGGAGCAGCGCGTGATCGCCGAGTACTCGTGCGGCGCGGTGGCGTCGGTGATCGCCACCGGCGGCGGTGCGGTGCTGCGGCCCGAGAACCGCGACATGCTGCGCGCCGGCCCGCAGGTGATCTACCTGTGGTCGTCGCCCGAAGCCCTGTACCGGCGCCTGCGCCACGACGTGAAGCGCCCGCTGCTGCAGGTGGCCGACCCGCTGGCGCGCCTGCGCAGCCTCTACGACGCGCGCGATCCGCTCTACCGCGAAGTGGCGGGCGCGGTGGTAGACACCGGCCATGCCTCGGTGACGGTGCTGACGCGCATCCTGCACGACCTGCTGGTGGAGCTGGGCGTGGTGCGCGCTCCGGCGCCGCCCGCTGCCGAAGCGCCTGTCCCGGCCCCGCGCGGCTGAATCGCCTCGCCCCGGCGCGGCCAGGGGCCGGCCACTACACTTCCCGCATGGCTTCGCCTTCTCTTGCCGTTTCTTCCCTGCACATCGACCTGGGCGAGCGCAGTTACCCCATCCTCATCGGCAGCGGCGTGCTGGCCGACCCCGCCAGTTATGCCGGTCTGCCGGCCGCCAGCACCGCGCTGGTGGTGAGCAACACCGTGGTCGCCCCGCTGTACGCACAGGCGCTGGTGCAGGCGCTGCAGGGGCGCTTCAAGGCCGTGCACGTTCTCGAACTGCCGGACGGCGAGGCGCACAAGGACTGGCCCACGCTCAACCGGATCTTCGACCAGCTGCTGTCGCGCGGCGCCGACCGCAAGACCGTGCTGTTCGCGCTCGGCGGCGGCGTGGTGGGCGACATGACCGGCTTTGCCGCCGCCAGCTACATGCGCGGCGTGCCTTTCGTGCAGGTGCCGACCACGCTGCTGGCGCAGGTGGATTCGTCGGTGGGCGGCAAGACCGCCATCAACCACCCGCTGGGCAAGAACATGATCGGCGCCTTCTACCAGCCGCAGCGCGTGCTGTGCGACCTGGACACGCTGCGCACGCTGCCGCAGCGCGAGGTGGCGGCCGGCCTGGCGGAGGTCATCAAGTACGGCCCGATCGCCGACATGGCCTTCTTCGACTGGATCGAGGCGAACATCGACGCGCTGGTGGCCCGCGAGCCGGCCGCGCTGGCCCATGCGGTGCGCCGCAGCTGCGAGATCAAGGCCGCCGTGGTGGGCCAGGACGAGCGCGAAGCGGGCCTGCGCGCGATCCTCAACTTCGGCCACACCTTCGGCCATGCCATCGAGGCGGGCCTGGGCTATGGCGAATGGCTGCACGGCGAGGCCGTGGGCTGCGGCATGGTGATGGCCATCCGCCTGTCGCAGCGCCTGGGCGGCGTGGACGCGGCCTTCGCCGAGCGGCTGGTGCGCCTGGTCGCGCGTGCCGGCCTGCCCACCCGCGGCCCGGCCCTGGGTGCCGAGCGCTACCTGGAACTGATGCGCGTGGACAAGAAGTCCGAGGGCGGCGAAATCCGCTTCGTGCTCATCGACCGGCCCGGTTCCGCCGTGATGCGCGCGGCGCCCGACGCGCTGGTGCGCGAGGTGCTGGCCGAGTGCTGCGAGCCGGCCTGAGCGCCGCCGCCTGGCGATGAGCCGTGCCCCGTACGCCAGCGACCCGGCCGCCTCGCGCGGGCGGCGTTACGCGGAAGCCGCGGCGCCCACGCGCGACGCCTTCCAGCGCGACCGCGACCGCATCGTGCATTCCACGGCCTTCCGGCGGCTGGTCTACAAGACGCAGGTCTTCCTGAACCACGAAGGCGACCTGTTCCGCACGCGGCTCACGCATTCGCTCGAAGTGGCGCAGCTGGCGCGCTCCATTGCGCGGCCGCTCGGGCTGAACGAAGACCTGGTGGAGGCCATCGCGCTCGCGCACGACCTGGGCCACACACCCTTCGGCCATGCCGGGCAGGACGCGCTCGACGACTGCATGAAGGCGCACGGCGGCTTCGAGCACAACCTGCAGAGCCTGCGCGTGGTCGACACGCTGGAGCGGCGCTACCCGGCCTTCGACGGCCTGAACCTGAGCTTCGAGACGCGCGAGGGCATCTTGAAGCACTGCTCGCGCGCCAACGCCGAGAAGCTGGAGGCGCAGGAGCCCGGGGGCGTGGGCCGCCGTTTTCTGGACCGCACGCAGGCCAGCCTGGAGGCGCAGCTGTGCAACCTGGCCGACGAGATCGCCTACAACGCGCACGACATCGACGACGGCGTGCGCTCGGGCCTGCTGAGCCTCGAGGCCCTGGCCGACGTGCCGCTGTTCGAAGGCTTTCGCCGGCAGACGCTGGCCGAGCATCCGCAGCTGGATGCGCGGCGCCTGCTGTACGAAACCATCCGCCGCATGCTCAGCGCGCAGGTCTACGACGTGATCGACAGCACGCGCGCCGCGCTGCAGGCGCACGGCATCGATGACGCGCAGGCCGTGCGCCAGGCGCCGCCGCTGGTGCAGTTCAGCGAGGGCATGCGCGCGCAGTCCACGGCGCTCAAGCGCTTCCTGTTCGCGCACCTGTACCGGCATCCGCAGGTGGTGCAGACCACGGGCCGCGCGCAGGAGGCGGTGCGCGACCTGTTCGCGGCCTACGCGGGCGGCGAGCTGGCGCTGCCGGCCCATTACGCGATGCGCGAGGACCGCCACCGCGCCGTGGCCGACTACATCGCCGGCATGACCGACCGATTCGCCATGCGTGAGCACGACCGCCTGACGGGGGGCCGATGGCTGGCCTGAAGGCGGCGCCGGTGGGGGCCGTGGTGGCCGGCGGGGTGGCTGCGGCGCTGCACGTGGGCAAGCTGCCGCCCGCGCTGCCGGCCCTGGAACACGACCTGGGGCTGGGCCTGGTGGCCGGGGGCTTCCTGCTGTCGCTGGTGCAGGCGGCCGGCATGGCCCTCGGGCTGATGGCAGGGCTGGCGGCCGACACGCTGGGCCTGCGCCGCTGCATGCTGATCGGCCTGGCGCTGCTCACGCTGGCTGGTGCGGCCGGTGGCCTGGCCGTGCCGGCGGTCGATCCGGTGGCCTGGCTGCTGGGCTGCCGCGTGCTCGAAGGCCTGGGCTTCCTGCTGGCGGTCATGCCCGCGCCGGGCCTGATCCGCCGGCTTGCGCCCGCCGGCATGGAAAAACGGGCCCTCGGGCTATGGGGGGCCTACATGCCCGGCGGTGTGGCGCTCGGCCTGCTGCTGGGCCCGTGGCTGATCGGCGCCGCGGGCTGGCGGCCCTGGTGGTGGGGCGTGGCCGGGCTGTCGGCGCTGGCCGCCGCACTGATCGCGGCCACCGTGGCGCCCGACCCCCGGGCGCAGGCGAGGGCGGCCGCACCCGGCGCGTGGCGCGCGCGGCTCGGCGCCACGCTGGGCGCCGCCGGCCCCTGGAGCGCGGCGCTGGCCTTCGGGCTCTATTCGGCGCAATGGATGTCGGTGATCGGCTTCCTGCCCACCATCTACGTGCAGGCGGGGCTGGCCGCCGGGGCCACCGCGGCGCTCACCGCGCTGGCCGCCGCCCTGAACATGGTCGGCAACGTGGTGGGCGGCCGCATGCTGCAGGCCGGCTGGCCGCCGCTGCGCCTGCTGTGCCTGGGTTTCGGCTGCATGGTGCTGGGCAGCGCGGCGGCCTTCGCGCAGGGGCAGGGCGGCGGCCTGCCGCCGGGGCTGCGCTACCTGGCCGTGTGCCTGTTCTCGATGGGCGGCGGTGCGGTGCCCGCCACCTTGTTCATGCTGTCGGTGCGCGTGGCGCCCGGGCCGCAGACGGTGTCGACCACCGTGGGGCTGATGCAGCAGATCTCGTCGCTGGGCCAGTTTGCCGCGCCGCCCGTGGTGGGCTGGATCGCGCACCGCACGGGCGGCTGGCAGTGGACCTGGCTGTTCACGCTCGCCTGCTCCGCGCTGGGCGTGCTGGCCGCGCTGCGGCTGTGCCGCGCCGACCGGGAGGCTGCATGACGCCGCTGGATGCGCAGGCCATCGCCGACACCGTGCGCTGGCTGGAACGGGCCGTGATCGGCCTGAACCTGTGCCCCTTCGCCAAGGCCGTGCATGTGAAGGGGCAGGTGCATTGCCGCGTCTGGCCCGGCGACGATGCCGACGGGCTGATGCAGGCCTTGCTCGACGAGGCGCAGGCGCTGCGCGAGCTGCCGGCGGATGTGCGCGACACCACCTTGCTGATCGCTCCGCAGGCGCTGGCCGACTTCCTGACTTTCCACGATTTCACGGCCCGCGCCGAACGCCGCCTGCGCAAGGCCGGGCATGAAGGCGAACTGCAGCTGGCCAGCTTTCACCCGCGCTTCCAGTTCGCGGGCACGGAGCCCGACGACATGGGCAATGCGACCAACCAGTCCCCCTATCCCACGCTGCACCTGCTGCGCGAGGCCAGCATCGAACGCGCCGTGGCCGCGGTGCCTGACGCAGCCGACATCTACGAACGCAACATCCGCATGCTCGAAGCCCTGGGCCCCGAAGGCTGGCGCGCGCTGGACGTCGGGCCGCATGCCGGCGGCATCGAACCCGGAGACCGCACATGAGCCGTCCGACCCCGAACGCTGACGCGCCGCGCACCCGCAAGGGCGGCGCAGCCGAATCCGCCACCGCCGCGCTGGCCGACGTGCTGCAACCGGGCCAGTCGGTGGAACTGCTCCAGGAACTGCACATCCTCACGCGCGACGGGCGCCTGAACCAGGACTCGCGCCGCAAGCTCAAGCAGGTGCAGCACCTCTACCAGTTCATCGAGAAGCTTCTGGCCGAGCTGCCGGAGGGCGGCGCCGCGGCCACGGTGGCCGACCACGGCGCCGGCAAGTCGTACCTGGGCTTCATCCTCTACGACCTGTTCCTGCGCCACCGCGCGAACGCCTTCGTCTACGGCATCGAGACGCGCGAGGAACTGGTGCAGCGCTCGCGCGCACTGGCGCAGCGCCTGGGCTTCGAGCGCATGCGCTTTTTGCCGCTGTCGGTGGCCGAGTCCACGCAGTCCGACGCGCTGCCCGCGCGCATCGACATGGTCACGGCCCTGCATGCCTGCGACACTGCGACCGACGACGCCATCGCCTTCGGCCTGGCCAAAGCGGCGCGCTTCATGGTGCTCGTGCCCTGCTGCCAGGCCGAGGTGGCGGCCAGCCTGCGCCAGCACAAGGCGCTGGCCCTGGCGCGCACGCCGCTGGCCGAGTTGTGGCGCCACCCGCTGCACACGCGCGAGGTGGGCAGCCAGCTGACCAACGTGCTGCGCTGCCTGTACCTGGAAGCGCAGGGCTACCAGGTGACGGTGACCGAGCTGGTGGGCTGGGAGCACAGCATGAAGAACGAGCTGATCATCGCCCGCCGCACCGGCCACCGGAAGGCGAGCGCGGCCCAGCGCCTGCAGGCGCTGCTGGCGGAGTTCGGGCTGGAGTCGCTGGCGCAGACGCGCTTTCCCCTGGGCAGCCCGCCCGAGCGTCCGGCGAGCGCCTGAGCCTGGCCGCGCCCAGGCGCCCCGGAGCCGGCCGCTGGGGCGGACGGCCGCGGCCGGCTGCCCGGCGCCGTCAACGAGGCGGCCCACGCGATTGGCAATGGCTGTGTGCTCAGTCCGGCGCCACCGCCCGCGGCCGCGCGCGGCGCAGCCTTACCGGCGGCGTCGGACCGATGGCGAGGGCGGCACTTCCAGCGTGACCAGTCGTGGCGTGACCCGTGCGCCCTCGATGCGCAGCTCGCCGACCGAGATCGGCAGCGTGAAGCGCCGCGGCCCCGCGCTGCCGGGGTTGACGAACAGCACGCCGCCTTGCTCGGCGATGGCGGGCTTGTGCGAGTGGCCCGACACCACCACGCGCACGTGCGTGTCGCGCGTGGCCAGATCGGCCTGGCGAAGGTCGGCGATGTCATGCACCATGTGCACGGCCACGCCGCCCAGCATGACCGTCCGGGCCAGCGGAAGATCCCGCGCCCAGGGCGCCTGGTCGTTGTTGCCGCGCACCGCGTCCAGCGGGGCAATGGCCGCCAGTTGCGCCAGGATCTCCGGCCCGCCGATGTCGCCGGCATGCAGGATGTGGTCGCTGCCGGCCAGGAAGGCAAGCGCCTGCGGCCGCAGGAGGCCATGGGTGTCGGCAATGAGGGCGATGCGCGTCATGGGGCGGCGAAGCGGCGGTGCGCAGCGGTGGCTGCGGCATCCCGGCCCGCAGCATACGGCGGCCGGCCGTGGCCGCGCCGAGGCAGGACAATGCGCCCATGGCCCGATTGCCCCGCCTCCGCCTTGCCGGCATGCCGCACCACGTCATCCTGCGTGGCAACAACCGGCAGCCCATCTTTGCCGGCGCGGCCGACCACGAGCGGCTGCTGGCCCTGCTGGCCGGGCACGCGGCGGCCGAGCAGGTGGCGGTGCATGCGTACGTGCTGATGCCGGACCACTTCCATCTGCTGCTCACGCCCGCCACCGTGGACGGGCTGCCGCGGCTGATGCAGGCGCTGGGCCGGCGCTACGTGCGCTATTTCAATGATGCGCAGGGCCGCACCGGCACGCTCTGGGAAGGGCGCTACCGCGCCACCGTGGTGCAGCCCGACCCCTGGCTGCTGCACTGCATGGCCTATCTCGACCTGAATCCGGTCCATGCGGGGCTGGTCGGCCGGCCCGAAGACTATCCCTGGTCCAGCCATGGCCACTACATCGGCCAGCAGGCCCAGCGCTTCATCACGCCCCCGCCTGCCGTCTGGACCCTGGGCAACACGCCCTTCGCGCGGGAGGCCGCCTACGCCGACAGGGTGCGTGCCGGCCTCACGCTGGCGCAGCAGATGGCCATCGTGGACGCCACGCTGGCCGGCTGGGCGCTGGGCGAGCCGGCGTTCGTGGCCGAATTGCAGGGCGCGACGCCCCGCCGGCTGACCAAGGCCCGGGCCGGGCGGCCGCCGCGCGCGCCCCGGCCGGCACTGCCGTCCGCTTCCTGAGGCGGGGCGCCACGAGGGCAGCGGGCGTGATCGTCCGTCTGCCATTGATCTGTCCCCAATTAATATTTGAGAATTTTTCTCATCATCTAAATTGGATTCTGACCCCTATTAAATCGATTGGCATCGTTGTTGCAATGCCCTATGCTCCGCTTCCCCGTGAAAACCCCATAGGAACTGGCCCCATGACGACGTCAGCCGAAATCGAACATCTCCAGCAGCACGGCCTGTATTCCAAGTCGCAGGAACACGACGCCTGCGGCGTGGGCTTCGTGGCCCACATCAAGGGCGAGAAGCGGCACGACATCGTCACGCAGGCGCTGAAGATCCTCGAGAACATCGACCATCGCGGGGCCGTGGGTGCCGACAAGCTCATGGGCGACGGGGCCGGCATCCTGATCCAGATTCCCGACGCGCTGTACCGCGAGGAAATGGCCAAGCAGGGCGTGACCTTGCCGCCGGCGGGCGAATACGGCGTGGGCATGATCTTCCTGCCCAAGGAACACGCCTCTCGCCTGGCCTGCGAGCAGGAGATGGAGCGCGCCATCAAGGCCGAAGGCCAGGTGCTGCTGGGCTGGCGCGACGTGCCGGTCAACAAGGACATGCCCATGTCCCCGGCCGTGCGCAAGACCGAGCCGGTCGCGCGCCAGGTCTTCATCGGCCGCGGCGCCGACGTGATCGTGCAGGACGCGCTGGAGCGCAAGCTGTACGTGATCCGCAAGACGGCCAGCGCCAACATCCAGGCGCTCAAGCTCAAGTACTCCAAGGAGTACTACGTGCCCAGCATGTCCAGCCGCACCGTGGTCTACAAGGGCCTGCTGCTGGCCGACCAGGTGGGCACCTACTACCTGGACCTGCAGGACAAGCGCTGCATCTCGGCCATTGGCCTGGTGCACCAGCGCTTTTCCACCAACACCTTCCCCGAGTGGCCGCTGGCCCACCCGTACCGCTACGTGGCGCACAACGGCGAGATCAACACCGTGCGCGGCAACTACAACTGGATGCGCGCCCGCGAAGGCGTGATGTCCTCGCCCGTGCTGGCGGCCGACCTGGCCAAGCTGTACCCGATCAGCTTCGCCGGCCAGTCCGACACGGCGACCTTCGACAACTGCCTCGAACTGCTCACCATGGCCGGCTACCCGATCAGCCAGGCCGTGATGATGATGATCCCGGAGCCCTGGGAGCAGCACGAGTCGATGGACCCGCGCCGCCGCGCCTTCTACGAATACCACGCCGCCATGCTGGAGCCGTGGGACGGCCCGGCCGCCGTGGTGTTCACCGACGGCAAGCAGATCGGCGCCACGCTGGACCGCAACGGCTTGCGCCCCGCGCGCTACTGCGTGACCGACGACGACATGGTGATCATGGGCTCGGAGTCGGGCGTGCTGCCCATTCCCGAAGCCAAGATCGTGCGCAAGTGGCGCCTGCAGCCCGGCAAGATGTTCCTCATCGACCTGGACCAGGGCCGCATGATCGACGACGAGGAAGTCAAGGCCACGCTGGCCAACAGCAAGCCCTACAAGCAGTGGATCGAGAACCTGCGCATCAAGCTCGATGACGTGGAAGGCGCGGGCGAGGCCCCGGCCAGCGCCGTTGCGCTGCTGGACCGCCAGCAGGCCTTCGGCTACACGCAGGAAGACCTCAAGTTCCTGCTCAGCCCCATGGCCCAGGCCGGCGAGGAAGGCATCGGCTCCATGGGCAACGACAGCCCGCTGGCCGTGCTGTCGAACAAGAACAAGCCGCTGTACAACTACTTCCGGCAGATGTTCGCGCAGGTGACCAACCCGCCGATCGACCCGATCCGCGAGGCGATCGTGATGTCGCTGGTGTCCTTCGTCGGCCCCAAGCCGAACCTGCTGGACATCAACCAGGTGAACCCGCCGATGCGGCTGGAAGTGAGCCAGCCCATCCTGGACTTCAACGACATGGCCAAGGTGCGCGACATCGAGGCCGTGACCCAGGGCAAGTTCAAGAGCTACACGCTGGACATCACCTATCCGCTGGCGTGGGGCGAGGAGGGCATCGAAGCCAAGCTCGCGTCGCTGTGCGCCGAAGCCGTGGACGCCATCAAGGGCGGCCACAACATCCTGATCATCAGCGACCGCGCCGTGAGCGCGCAGCAGGTGGCCATCCCCGCGCTGCTGGCCCTGTCGGCCGTGCACCAGCACCTGATCCGCGAAGGCCTGCGCACCACGGCCGGCCTGGTGGTGGAAACGGGTTCGGCGCGCGAAGTGCACCACTTCGGCGTGCTGGCCGGCTACGGCGCCGAAGCCGTGCACCCCTACCTGGCCATGGAAACCCTGGCCGCCATGCACGAGGACCTGCCGGGCGAGCTGTCCGCCGAGAAGGCCATCTACAACTACGTGAAGGCGATCGGCAAGGGCCTGTCGAAGATCATGTCCAAGATGGGCGTGAGCACCTACATGAGCTACTGCGGCGCGCAGCTGTTCGAGGTGATCGGCCTGAACACCAGCACGGTGGACAAGTACTTCACCGGCACCGCCAGCCGCGTGGAAGGCATCGGCGTGTTCGAGATCGCTGCCGAAGCCATCCGCATGCACAAGGCCGCCTTCGGCGAAGACCCGGTGCTGGCCCACATGCTGGACGCCGGCGGCGAGTACGCCTGGCGCACGCGCGGCGAAGACCACATGTGGACGCCCGACGCGATCGCCAAGCTGCAGCATTCCACGCGCGCCAACAACTTCAGCACGTACAAGGAATACGCGCAGATCATCAACGACCAGAGCAAGCGCCACCTGACGCTGCGCGGCCTGTTCGAGTTCAAGTTCGACCCCACCAAGGCCATCTCCGTGGACGAGGTCGAGCCCGCGGCCGAGATCGTCAAGCGCTTCGCCACTGGCGCCATGTCGCTGGGCTCGATCAGCACCGAGGCGCATGCCACGCTGGCCATCGCCATGAACCGCATCGGCGGCAAGAGCAACACCGGCGAAGGCGGCGAGGACCCGGCGCGCTACCGCAACGAGCTCAAGGGCATCCCGATCAAGGCCGGCGCCACGCTGAAGAGCGAGATCGGCGCCGAGAACGTGGAAGTCGACCTGCCGCTCAAGGAAGGCGACTCGCTGCGTTCGCGCATCAAGCAGGTGGCTTCGGGCCGCTTCGGCGTCACGGCCGAGTACCTGGCCTCTTCGGACCAGGTGCAGATCAAGATGGCGCAGGGCGCCAAGCCCGGCGAAGGCGGCCAGCTGCCCGGCGGCAAGGTCACCGACTACATCGGCAAGCAGCGCTACTCGGTGCCCGGCGTGGGCCTGATCAGCCCGCCGCCGCACCACGACATCTATTCGATCGAGGATCTGGCGCAGCTGATCCACGACCTGAAGAACGTCGCCACGCAGGCCTCCATCAGCGTGAAGCTGGTGTCGGAAGTGGGCGTGGGCACCATCGCGGCTGGCGTGGCCAAGTGCAAGGCCGACCACATCGTGATCGCCGGCCATGACGGCGGCACGGGCGCGTCGCCCTGGTCGTCGATCAAGCATGCGGGCAGCCCGTGGGAAATCGGCCTGGCCGAGACGCAGCAGACGCTGGTGCTCAACCGCCTGCGTGGCCGCGTGCGCGTGCAGGCCGACGGCCAGATGAAGACCGGCCGCGACGTGGTGATCGGCGCGCTGCTGGGCGCTGACGAGTTCGGCTTCGCCACCGCGCCGCTGGTGGTCGAGGGCTGCATCATGATGCGCAAGTGCCACCTGAACACCTGCCCGGTGGGCGTGGCCACGCAGGACCCGGTGCTGCGCAAGAAGTTCTCGGGCAAGCCCGAGCACGTGGTGAACTACTTCTTCTTCGTCGCCGAGGAAGTGCGCCAGATCATGGCCCAGCTGGGCGTGCGCAAGTTCGACGACCTGATCGGCCGTGCCGACCTGCTGGACACGCGCAAAAGCATCGCGCACTGGAAGGCCCGCGGCCTGGACTTCACGCGCCTGTTCGCGCAGCCCAACGTGCCGGCCGACGTGCCGCGCCTGCATGTGGAAGCGCAGGACCACGGCCTCGAGAAGAGCCTGGACATCAAGCTCATCGAGAAGTCGCGCCCGGCCATCGACAAGGGCGAGAAGGTGCAGTTCATCGAGACCGCGCGCAACGTCAACCGCTCCGTGGGCGCCATGCTCTCGGGCGCGCTGACCAAGGTGCATCCCGAGGGCCTGCCGGACGATTCGATCCGCATCCAGCTGGAAGGCACGGGCGGCCAGTCCTTCGGCGCCTTCCTGGCGCGCGGCATCACGCTGTACCTGATCGGCGAAGCCAACGACTACACGGGCAAGGGCCTGTCGGGCGGCCGCGTGGTGGTGCGCCCCAGCCTGGACTTCCGCGGCGAGGCGGCGCGCAACATCATCGTGGGCAACACCGCGCTGTACGGCGCCACCACGGGCGAGGCCTTCTTTGCCGGCGTGGCCGGCGAGCGCTTCGCGGTGCGCCTGTCGGGCGCCACGGCGGTGGTGGAAGGCACGGGCGACCACGGCTGTGAGTACATGACCGGCGGCACGGTGGCCGTGCTGGGCAAGACGGGGCGCAACTTCGCGGCCGGCATGAGCGGCGGCGTCGCCTTCGTCTATGACGAAGACGGCAAGTTCGCTTCGCGCTGCAACCTGTCGATGGTCACGCTCGAGAAGGTGTTGACCAGCGCCGAGCAGACCGCCAGCGTCCACCGCAAGCACTGGCATGGCGGCGAGACCGACGAGGCCCAGCTCAAGCGGCTGCTCGAAGCGCAGTACCGCTGGACGGGCAGCAAGCGCGCGCGCGAGCTGCTGGACGACTGGGCCGTGGCCCGCACGAAGTTCGTGAAGGTCTTCCCGAACGAGTACAAGCGCGCCCTGGCCGAGATCCACGACCGCAAGGTCGAGATCACCGGCAGCGGCAACAACGCCAAGGCCGGCCTGGAGCCGCATGCCGTCTCCAAGCCCGCCACGGTCTGAGACGCCCCACGCACGAGAAAGAGCAGGAACACACGATGGGAAAGATCACCGGCTTTCTGGAGCATGAGCGCATCGAGGAGGGCTACGCCCCGGCCGCCGAGCGCGTCAAGCACTACAAGGAATTCGTCATCGGCCTGGACAACGAACAGGCCAAGGTGCAGGGCGCGCGCTGCATGGACTGCGGCACGCCCTTCTGCAACAACGGCTGCCCGGTCAACAACATCATTCCGGACTTCAACGACCTGGTGTACCGGCAGGACTGGCAGAGCGCCTTCGCGGTGCTGGACTCGACCAACAACTTTCCCGAGTTCACCGGCCGCATCTGCCCCGCGCCCTGCGAGGCGGCCTGCGTGCTGAACGTGAACGACGACCCGGTGGGCATCAAGAGCCTGGAGCACGCCATCATCGACCGCGCCTGGGACGAGGGCTGGGTGCAGGCCCGGCCCGCCAAGCACAAGACGGGCAAGAAGGTGGCCGTGGTCGGCGCCGGCCCGGCCGGCCTGGCGGCGGCCCAGCAGCTGGCGCGCGCCGGCCACGACGTGACTGTGTTCGAGAAGAACGACCGCGTCGGCGGCCTGCTGCGCTACGGCATCCCCGACTTCAAGATGGAGAAGTCGCACATCGACCGCCGCGTCGAGCAGATGAAGGCCGAGGGCGTGGTCTTCCGCACCGGCGTGGTCGTCGGCGCCGCGAAGGACCCGCTGGGCAAGGGCTCCAAGGTCACCAACCTGGCCAAGGAAACGGTCACGCCCGAGCAGCTCGACAAGGCGTTCGATGCCGTGCTGCTGACGGGCGGCGCCGAGCAGTCGCGTGACCTGCCCGTGCCCGGCCGCGACCTGGACGGCGTCCACTTCGCGATGGAATTCCTGCCCCAGCAGAACCGCGTGAACGCCGGCGACAAGGTCAAGGGCCAGATCCGCGCCGACGGCAAGCATGTCATCGTGATCGGGGGTGGCGACACGGGCTCCGACTGCGTGGGCACCAGCAACCGCCATGGCGCCGCGAGCGTCGTCCAGTTCGAGCTGATGCCCCGGCCGCCCGAGGAAGAAAACCGGCCGCTGACCTGGCCCTACTGGCCGATCAAGCTGCGCACCAGCTCCAGCCACGAAGAGGGTTGTGAGCGCGAGTTCGCCATCTCCACCAAGGAGCTGATCGGTGAGAAGGGCAAGGTCACGGGCCTGAAGACCGTTCATGTGGAGTTCAAGGACGGCAAGTTCGTGGAAGTGGCTGGCACCGAGAAGACCTACAAGGCCGACCTGGTGCTGCTGGCCATGGGCTTCGTGAGCCCGGTGGCGGCCGTGCTGGACGCCTTCGGCGTCGAGAAGGACGCGCGCGGCAATGCCAAGGCCAGCGTGGACTTCACGGGCGGCTATGCCACCAACGTGCCCAAGGTTTTCGCGGCCGGCGACATGCGCCGGGGCCAATCGCTGGTCGTCTGGGCGATCCGCGAGGGCCGCCAGGCCGCGCGCGCGGTGGATGAGTTCCTGATGGGTTTCAGCGACCTGCCGCGTTGAAAAGGCCGGGGGCTCCCGGAGCGCGGCCGGTCTGGCCGGCGTCCGGGAGCCTGCGAAGCGGCTACTCCAAAGGGGGGAAGCGAGTCAGGGGGGCATCCCTTATCATCCGTTCAACCGCCGAGCCGGGATGCTGTCCATCAGCCGCCCGGCTTTTTTGTTGATCCGGAGTACAACGGCTTGTCTGCAGCCCTGATCGAATTCCGTGACGTGCGCTTCGCGTACGACCAGCGCGCCATCCTCGATGGCGTGTCCTTTGCCGCGCCGCGCGGCAAGGTGACGGCGCTCATGGGGGCTTCGGGCGGCGGCAAGACGACCGTGCTGCGGCTGATCGGCGGCCAGGTGCGCGCGCAGGCCGGGCAGGTGCTCTTCGACGGACAGGACGTGGGCCTGATGGACATGGCCGGGCTCTACGCTGCGCGGCGGCGCATGGGCATGCTGTTCCAGTTCGGCGCCCTGTTCACCGACATGAGCGTGTTCGACAACGTCGCCTTCCCGCTGCGCGAGCACACGGCGCTTCCCGAGGCGCTGGTGCGCGACATCGTGCTGATGAAGCTCGACGCCGTGGGCCTGCGCGGCGCGCGCGACCTGATGCCCAGCGAAGTCTCCGGCGGCATGGCCCGGCGGGTGGCGCTGGCCCGCGCCATCGCGCTCGATCCCGAGCTGGTCATGTACGACGAGCCCTTCGCGGGGCTGGATCCGATCTCGCTGGGCACCGCCGCGCGGCTGATCCGGCAGCTCAACGACATGCTGGGGCTGACCAGCCTGATCGTGTCGCACGACTTGGACGAAACCTTCCGCATCGCGGACCACGTGGTGATCCTGGCCAATGGCGGCGTGGCGGCGCAGGGCACGCCCGACGAAGTGCGCGCCAGCACCGATCCGCTGATCCACCAGTTCGTCCATGCACAGGCCGAAGGGCCGGTGCGCTTCCATCATCCCGGGCCGAGCATCGAGGACGATTTCGGTGTCGCGCCCGTCGCCCGCGGAGGCCAGCCATGAGCTGGTACAAGCCCGCCGACGTCGGCTTTGCCGTGCGCTGCAAGCTGGCCGACATCGGCCATGCGGCCCGCCTGTTCGCGCGCCTGCTGGCGCTGGGCGGCACGGCGCTGCGCCGCTTCTCGCTGGTGCGCGACCAGATCCATTTCCTGGGCAACTACTCGCTGGCCATCATCGCGGTGTCGGGCCTGTTCGTGGGCTTCGTGCTGGGGCTGCAGATCTACTACACGCTGGCGCAGTTCGGCTCCACCGACACGCTGGGCCAGGTGGTCACGCTGGTGCTGGTGCGCGAACTCGGGCCGGTGGTGGCGGCGCTGCTTTTCGCCGGGCGCGCCGGCACCTCGCTGACGGCCGAGGTGGGGCTGATGAAGGCCGGCGAGCAGCTGGCGGCCATGGAAATCATGGCCGTCGATCCGGTGCGCCGCGTGCTGGCGCCGCGCTTCTGGGGCGGCGTCATCACCATGCCGCTGCTGGCGGCGGTGTTCAGCGCCGTGGGCGTGATCGGCAGCTACATCGTGGGCGTGCTCATGCTGGGCGTGGACGCCGGCACTTTCTGGGGCCGCATGCAAAGCGGCGTGGATGTGTGGTCGGATGTCGGCAACGGCCTGATCAAGAGCGTGGTCTTCGGCGTGGCCGTGAGCTTCATCGCACTGCTGCAGGGCTATGAGGCCAAGCCCACGCCCGAGGGCGTCTCGCGCGCCACCACCCGCACCGTCGTCATGGCTTCGCTGTCGGTGCTGGGGCTGGACTTCCTGCTCACGGCCATGATGTTCAGCACCTAGGAAAGGGATAGACATGCAACGATCGAACAAGGACATCTGGGTCGGGCTGTTCGTGCTCATCGGCGCGGCGGCGCTGCTCTTTCTGGCGCTGCAGTCGGCCAACCTTCTGAGCCTGAGCTTCCAGAAGACCTATCCGGTCACGGCGCGCTTCCAGAACATCGGCGGGCTCAAGCCGCAGACGGCGGTGCGCAGCGCCGGCGTGGTGGTGGGCCGCGTGGAGTCGATCACGTTCAACGACAAGACCTTCCAGGCCGATGTCGTGCTCTCCATGCAGAGCCGCTATGCTTTCCCGAAGGACAGTTCCTTCAAGATCCTCACCAGCGGCCTGCTGGGTGACCAGTACATCGGCGTGGAGCCGGGCGCCGACGAGCACAACCTGCAGGCCGGCGACGTGGTGACCGATACGCAGTCCGCCGTGGTCCTGGAAAATCTGATCAGCCAGTTCCTGTTCAATTCGGCCGCGGACGGCGCGGGCGGGTCAGGGGGGGCCAAACCAAAATGACAAGCGATCGTTTCAAGTGGCGGGGCCGGGCCCTGCGGGAGTGGCGGCTGGCCGCAGCGGGCCTGCTGCTGGCCGCCGGCAGCGTGGGGGCCTGGGCGCAGGCCGGGCAGCAGCCCGGCGCCGTGGTGGCCGGGCCGGCCGCGGGGCAGCCGGCGCCCTCGGCCGGCGACAACGACCCGTTCGAGCCCTTCAACCGCACCATGTACCGGTTCAACGACGGGCTGGACCGCGCCGTGCTCAAGCCGGTCGCGACCACCTACCGCGACGTGCTGCCGAGCTTCGTGCGCACGGGCGTGGGCAATTTCTTCAGCAACGTCGGCGACGTCTGGAACCTGGCCAACAACGTCATGCAGCTCAAGTTGCAGGGCAGCGCCGAAACCGTGATGCGCCTGGGCGTGAACACCGTGTTCGGCCTCGGCGGGCTGCTGGACATCGCGAGCGAGGCCGGCATCAGCCGCCACAGCGAGGACTTCGGCCAGACCCTGGGCTACTGGGGCGTGCCTGCCGGTCCGTACGTGGTGCTGCCGCTCTTCGGGCCGTCCACCGTGCGCGACACCGCGGCCCTGCCCGTGGACCGCTGGGGCAATCCGCTGGGCGAGGTGAGCGACATTCCGGTGCGCAATTCGCTGACGGCGCTTGGCCTGGTCGATACGCGCGCGCGCCTGCTGGGCGTGAGCCAGCTGCTGGAGCAGGCTGCGCTGGATCCGTACACCTTCATGCGTGATTCGCACCTGCAGCGGCGTGCCATCGACGTGCGTGACGGCGCCGCCGGCGGCGAGGCCGAAGAGCGCTACGACCTGGAGTGAGCGCGCCGGCGCGGGCCGGGCGAGGCCCGGCCGTGTTGCAGATGGTGACCAAGACGCGGAACCGTCCGCACGGCGGGGTGCTCCAAAACGCCGGGACTGACTACGAAATCAAGGAAGGCTAGAACCATGACGACCCCTTCGATCCAACGCCGCACCCTGGCCCGCTGGGCCGTTTCTGCCACGCTGGCCGTCGCGGGCGCGGGCGCCATGCTGCCCGCCTGGGCCGCCGACGAGGCGCCGGACGCGCTGGTCAAGCGCCTGTCGACCGAGGTGCTCAACACCATCAAGGCCGACGCCTCCATCAAGGCCGGGGACGTCAACAAGATCATGGCGCTGGTCGACTCTCAGATCATGCCCAACGTGAACTTCCAGCGCATGACGGCCTCGGCCGTGGGCCCGGCCTGGCGCCAGGCCACGCCGGAGCAGCGCACGCGCCTGCAGCAGGAGTTCAAGAGCCTGCTGGTGCGCACCTATGCGGGCGCGCTCGACCAGGTGTCCGACCAGGAGGTGGCGATCCGCCCCTTCCGCGGCAGCGCCGACGACAAGGAAGTGCTGGTGCAAAGCGAGATCCGCGGCCGCGGCGACCCGATCCAGCTCGACTACCGCCTGGAAAAGACCCCCGGCCAGGGCTACGGCTGGAAGGTCTACAACCTGAACGTGATGGGCGTGTGGCTGGTCGAGACCTACCGCACGCAGTTCTCGCAGGAAATCAGCAGCAAGGGCATCGACGGCCTGATCGCCTCGCTGGCCGCGCGCAACAAGGCCAACGCCGACACGAAGGGCTGAGGCGGCCATGGCGGACCGGGCCCCTGACGCCACCGTGCTCGTGCTGCCCGTGCGCCTGACGCACGACGAGGCCCCGGCCTGCGCACGCATGCTGCAGCAGGGGCTGGAGGCGCAGCGCGGCTCCGTGGCCATCGTGGATGCGAGCGCGCTGGCGCAGTTCGACTCGTCGGCGCTGGCCGTGCTGCTCGAATGCCGGCGCGAAGCGGGCGTGCAGGGCCGCGGCTTCGCCGTCAAGGGGCTGCCGCAGCGGCTGCGCGAACTGGCAGCGCTCTATGGCGTTGCCGGGCTGCTGCCGGCCGCCCCCTGACCGTCTTCTTCCCTTCTTGATGCCCCGCGCACGCCTGCCGGGGCCGGCAGCGCCGCCCGCTGCGCGGCGCATGCCCCCATGCCGGCGGGCCTGGCGGCGGCGTCCTAGAATGCCCGCCCCATGCCCGCGATCTCCTTTCAATCGGTCTCGAAGACCTATGCCGCCACGCGCCAGCAGCGGTCCTCGGGCGCAAGCGGGCTGCGCGCCCTCGACAACGTCAGCTTCGAAATCGAGGAGGGCGAGTTCTTCGGCCTGCTCGGCCCCAACGGGGCCGGCAAGACGTCCCTGATCAGCATCCTGGCCGGGCTTTCGCGGCCCACGGCCGGCAGCATCAGCGTGCGCGGCTTCGATGTGCAGACGCATTACGCCCAGGCGCGCCGCCAGTTGGGCATCGTGCCGCAGGAACTGGTCTTCGACCCCTTCTTCAACGTGCGCGAAACGCTGCGCATCCAGTCCGGCTATTTCGGCATCGCCCACAACGACGCCTGGATCGACGAACTGCTCGAAAGCCTGGGCCTGGCCGACAAGGCCACGGCCAACATGCGGCAGCTCTCGGGCGGCATGAAGCGCCGCGTGCTGGTGGCGCAGGCGCTGGTGCACAAGCCGCCGGTCATCGTGCTGGACGAGCCCACGGCCGGCGTGGACGTGGAACTGCGCCAGGCGCTGTGGCAGTTCGTGGCCAGGCTCAACAAGCAGGGCAGCACCGTGCTGCTGACCACGCACTACCTCGAGGAAGCCGAGGCGCTGTGCAACCGCATCGCCATGCTCAAGAAGGGCCGGCTGATCGCGCTGGACCGCACCAGCGAACTGCTGAGTGCGTCCGCCAGCAACGTGCTGCGCTTCAAGACCGACGCGAGCCTGCCCTGGTCGCTGGCGCAGCATGCGCGCATCACCGGCCGGATCGTGCAGTTGCCGGCCAAGGATGCGCGCGAAGTGGAACAGGTGCTGGCCAGCCTGCGCGAAGCGGGCGTGGCCATCGAGGACGTGGAAATGCGCAAGGCCGACCTGGAAGACGTGTTCATCGACCTGATGGCCGGCGAGCAGACCCCGCTGGAGGTGGCGCGATGAGCGGCACGGCCTCTTCGGCGGCCCGCCTGGCGCCGCTGGGCTGGCGCGCGCTGCTCTACAAGGAGGTGCTGCGCTTCTGGAAGGTGGGCGCGCAGACCATCGGCGCGCCGGTGCTCACCGCCGTGCTGTACCTGATGGTCTTCGGCCACGTGCTGGAAGACCACGTGAAGGTCTACGGCAGCATCAGCTACACCGCCTTCCTGATTCCGGGCCTGGTGATGATGAGCGTGCTGCAGAACGCCTTCGCCAACAGCTCGTCGTCCATCATCCAGAGCAAGATCATGGGCAGCCTGGTGTTCGTGCTGCTCACGCCGCTGTCGCACTGGGGCTGGTTCTTCGCCTACGTGGGCTCGTCCGTGCTGCGCGGCCTGATCGTGGGCCTGGGCGTGCTGCTGGTCACGCTCTTCTTCGCCGTGCCGCCCTTTGCCGCGCCGCTGTGGATCCTGGTCTTCGCCGTGCTGGGCGCGGCGCTGCTGGGCACGCTGGGCCTCATCGCCGGGCTGTGGGCCGAGAAGTTCGACCAGATGGCCGTGTTCCAGAACTTCCTGATCATGCCCATGACCTTCCTGTCGGGCGTGTTCTATTCCATCCACTCGCTGCCGGCCTTCTGGCAGGGCGTTAGCCATGCGAATCCGTTCTTCTACATGATCGACGGTTTCCGCTACGGCTTCTTCGGCATCTCGGACGTCTCGCCCTGGCTCAGCCTGGGCATCGTCGGCGGCGCATGGCTGATCGTGAGTGCGCTGGCCGTGCACCTGCTGCGTATCGGCTACAAGATCAGAGGTTGAGCGTTTTGCGTTGGGCGTCTGCGAGGCAATCTGACTGCGAGGCAATCTGACGTCCTCTTTCGCGCTCATCGCCCAACGCTCGACGCAAAACCCTCCCCACCCATGACCGCTGAAGAACTGCAATCCATCATCGAAGCCGGCCTGGCCTGCGAGCACATCGCACTCGAAGGCGATGGCCGCCACTGGTACGCGACCATCGTCTCGGCCGAATTCGAGGGCAAGCGCGCCATCCAGCGCCACCAGCGGGTCTACGCGACCCTCGGTGCGAAAATGCACACCGACGAAGTGCATGCGCTGTCGATGAAGACCTTCACGCCGGCCGAGTGGGCCGCGCAGGGGCACTGACACCTTTCCTGCCGGCGCCTGCCGCCGGCTCCCTGATCTCGCTGGACTTCCAGATGGACAAACTCCTGATCCGCGGCGGACGTTCGCTCCGCGGCGAGGTGCCCGTGTCGGGCGCCAAGAATGCCGCGCTGCCCGAGCTGTGCGCGGCGCTGCTGACGGCCGAGCCGGTGGTGCTGCACAACGTGCCGCGCCTGGAAGACGTGAGCACCATGCTCAAGCTGGTGCGCCACATGGGCGTGGTCGCCGAGCGCGACGGCAACGGCACCGTGACGCTGAACGCGGCCGACCTGTCGAACCCCGAGGCGCCCTACGAGCTGGTCAAGACCATGCGCGCCTCGGTGCTGGCGCTGGGCCCGCTGCTGGCGCGCTTCGGCCATGCCAAGGTGTCGCTGCCCGGCGGCTGCGGCATCGGCTCGCGGCCGGTGGACCAGCACATCAAGGGCCTGCGCGCGATGGGCGCCGAGATCGAGGTCGAGCACGGCTACATGATGGCCAAGCTGCCCGCGGGCCGCACGCGCCTGCGCGGCGCGCGCATCACCACCGACATGGTCACCGTGACCGGCACCGAGAACCTGCTGATGGCCGCCGCGCTGGCCGAGGGCGAAACGGTGCTGGAGAACGCGGCCCAGGAACCCGAGATCCCGGACCTGGCCGAGATGCTGATCGCCATGGGCGCGAAGATCGAGGGCCACGGCACGAGCCGCATCCGCATCCAGGGCGTGGATGCGCTGCGCGGCTGCAGCCACACCGTGGTGGCCGACCGCATCGAGGCCGGCACCTTCCTGTGCGCCGTGGCGGCGGCGGGTGGCGACGTGCTGCTGAAGCATGCGCGCGCCGACCACCTGGATGCCGTGATCGACAAGCTGCAGGAAGCGGGCGCGCAGATCGAGGCGGTGGAGGGCGGTGTCCGCATCCAGTCCCGGGGCCGCCTCAAGGCGCAGAGCTTCCGCACCACCGAATACCCGGGCTTCCCCACCGACATGCAGGCGCAGTTCATGGCGCTCAATGCCGTGTCCGAGGGCGCATCGACGGTGACGGAGACCATCTTCGAGAACCGCATGATGCACGTCAACGAGCTGCTGCGCCTGGGCGCGCGCATCCAGACCGACGGCCGCACGGCCGTGCTCGAAGGCGTGCCGCGCCTGTCGGGCGCCAGCGTGATGGCCACCGACCTGCGCGCCTCGGCCTGCCTGGTCATCGCCGGGCTGGTGGCCGAGGGCGAGACGCTGGTCGACCGCATCTACCACCTGGACCGCGGCTACGACCGCATCGAGGCCAAGCTCGGCGCACTGGGCGCCGACATCGAGCGGGTGTCGGGGAGCCGCGCATGATCACCCTGGCGCTTTCCAAGGGCCGCATCTTCGAGGAGACGATGCCCCTGCTGGCCGCGGCCGGCATCGAGGTGACCGAAGACCCAGACAAGTCGCGCAAGCTGATCCTGCCGACCACGCGGCCCGACGTGCGCGTGGTGCTGGTGCGTGCCTCCGACGTGCCCACCTACGTGCAGTACGGCGGCGCCGACCTGGGCGTGACGGGGCTGGACGTGCTGCTGGAGCACGGCAACCAGGGCCTGTACCAGCCGCTGGACCTGAAGATCGCCGCCTGCCGCCTGAGCGTGGCGGTGCGTGCCGAGTACGACTACGCCAATGCCGTGAAGCAGGGCGCGCGCCTGAAGGTGGCCACCAAGTACGTGAACCTGGCGCGCGAGTTCTTCGCCCGCAAGGGCGTGCACGTGGACCTGATCAAGCTCTACGGCAGCATGGAGCTGGCGCCCCTCACGGGCCTGGCCGACGCCATCGTCGACCTGGTGTCCACGGGCAACACGCTCAAGGCCAACCAGCTCGTCGAGGTGGAGCGCATCATGGACATCAGCGCCCGCCTGGTCGTCAACCAGGCCGCGCTCAAGCTCAAGCGCGAGCCCATCCGCCGCATCGTCGACGCCTTCGCGTCGGCCGTTCCCCAGACCTGACCTCCTTTTTCCTCCACTCCTGCCAAGACCGCCCATGAGCCTGCAAGCCCAGCCCCTGCGCCTCGCCACCACCGCGCCCGATTTCGAGGCCGCGTTCAAGGCGCGGCTGCATTGGTCGGCCGACCAGGACGCGGCCATCGAGCAGCGCGTGGCCGACATCCTGGCCGACGTGCGCGCACGCGGCGACGCGGCGGTGCTGGCATACACGCGCCGCTTCGACGGGCTGGCCGCCGAATCGATGGCCCAGCTCGAGCTGACGCAGGCCGATTTCAAGCAGGCCTTCGACTCGCTGCCCGCCGCGCAGCGCGACGCCCTGCGCGATGCGGCCCAGCGCGTGCGCAGCTACCACGAGGCGCAGAAGAAGGCCTGCGGCGAAAGCTGGAGCTACCGCGACGCCGACGGCACGCTGCTGGGCCAGAAGGTCACGCCGCTGGACCGGGTGGGCATCTACGTGCCCGGCGGCAAGGCGGCGTACCCGTCCAGCCTGCTGATGAACGCCATCCCGGCCCATGTGGCGGGCGTGGGCGAGATCATCATGGTGGTGCCCACGCCGGCCAGGGGCAGCGTGGCCACGGGCGGCACCGGTGCCGAGCCTGCGACGACCGGAGAGCGCAACGTGCTGGTGCTGGCGGCGGCCCACGTGGCCGGCGTCACCCGCGCCTTCACCATCGGCGGCGCGCAGGCCGTGGCCGCCCTGGCCTACGGCACGGCCACCGTGCCGGCCGTGGACAAGATCACCGGCCCCGGCAACGCCTATGTCGCCAGCGCCAAGCGCCGCGTGTTCGGCACGGTGGGCATCGACATGATCGCGGGCCCGAGCGAGATCCTCGTGCTGGCCGACGGCACGACGCCGCCCGAATGGGTGGCCATGGACCTGTTCAGCCAGGCCGAGCATGACGAGCTGGCGCAGAGCATCCTGCTGTGCCCCGACGCCGCCTACATCGCCGCCGTGCAGCGCGAGATCGACCGCCTGCTGCCCACGATGCCGCGCGCCGGGATCATCGCCGCCAGCCTGAGCGGCCGCGGCGCGCTGATCCACACGCGCGACATGGCAGAGGCCTGCGCCATCAGCAACCGCATCGCGCCCGAGCACCTGGAAGTCTCCAGCCGCGAGCCGCACCGCTGGGAGCCGCTGCTGCGCCACGCCGGCGCGATCTTCCTCGGGGCCTACACCAGCGAAAGCCTGGGCGACTACTGCGCCGGCCCGAACCACGTGCTGCCCACCAGCGGCACCGCGCGTTTCTCGTCGCCGCTGGGCGTGTACGACTTCCAGAAGCGCAGCAGCCTGATCGAGGTGAGCGAGGCCGGCGCGCAGGTGCTGGGCCCGGTGGCGGCCGAGCTGGCCTATGGCGAAGGCCTGCAGGCCCACGCGCGCGCCGCCGAGCTGCGCCTGGCCCAGGTGCCGCCGATGCGAAACCCGGCGCAGCCATGAGTGCTGCCCTGCGCCTGCTGGGGGGCGGGCTGGCGCTGGCGCTGCTGGCCGCCCCGGCGCAGGCCATGAGCATCCGCGAGCTGCGCACGCTGGAGGCGCACGACGCCGAGGGCCGCAACCGCGCGACCTACTACCTCGTCGGCGTGCTCGAAGGCCTGCGCGAAGCGGCCGATGCCACGCAGCGCGCCGGCGGCAAGCCCGCCTTCTGCGTCGACGGCCGGCGCCTGGAGCCCGCCATGGCGCGCAGCCTCTACGAAGGCGAAATGCGGCGCAACGCCGATCTGTACGAAGCCGACATGCCGGTGCCGCTGGTGCTGGCCGCTGCCCTGCAGGGCAGCTTCCGTTGCAAGGATTGAAGAACCATGACTGCCGCCTCTGTTTCCGTTGCCGCCTCCTCTTCCGACCTGAGCCGCGCCGCGCTGGCGCGCGTGCGCCCCGACGTGCGGGCCATGCATGCCTACGCCGTGCAGGACGCGCGCGGCCTGCTCAAGCTCGACGCGATGGAGAACCCCTACGGTCTGCCGCCCGCGCTGCAGGCCGAACTGGGGGCCCGCCTGGGCGCGTTGGCGCTCAACCGCTACCCCGGCGAGCGCGGCGAAGACCTCAAGCGCGCGCTGGCCGCGTATGCGCAGCTGCCCGAAGGCCACGCGCTGATGCTGGGCAACGGCTCCGACGAACTGATCGGCCTGCTGGCCATGGCCTGCGACCTGCCGGGCGCGACCATCCTCGCGCCCGCGCCGGGCTTCGTGATGTACGCGATGAGTGCGCAGATGCAGGGCCTGCGCTACGTGGGCGTGCCTCTGACGGCCGACTTCGAACTCGACGAGGCCGCCATGCTGGCCGCCATCGCGAAGGAGAAGCCGGCGATCCTGTACCTGGCCTACCCCAACAACCCCACGGCCAATGCCTGGGACCCGGCAGTCATCCGCCGGCTGGTCGCGGCCCAGGGCGCGCAAGGCGGCCTGGTGGTCATCGACGAGGCCTACCAGCCCTTCGCCAACCACAGCTGGATCGAGGAGATCCGCAAGGACCTGGCGGCGCACGCCCATGTGCTGCTGATGCGCACCTTGAGCAAGTTCGGCCTGGCCGGCGTGCGCCTGGGCTACCTGATCGGCCCGGCCGCACTGGTGGCCGAGATCGACAAGGTGCGCCCGCCCTACAACGTCAGCGTGCTGAACTGCGAATGCGCGCTGTTCGCGCTGGAGCATGCCGAGGTCTTCGCGCAACAGGCGGCCGCCATCCGCGCCGAGCGCACGCAGCTGCTCGCGCAACTGGCCGGACTGTCCGGCGTGAAGGTCTGGCCCAGCGACGCCAACATGGTGCTGATCCGCGTGCTGGGGGGCGCCGAAGGCGCGCACGACCGCGCCGATGCCGTGTTCGCCGGCATGAAGCAGCGCGGCGTGCTGGTGAAGAACGTTTCTAGAATGCACCCCTTGCTGGCCCAGTGCCTGCGGCTGACCGTCGGCACCGCCGACGACAACGCGCGCATGGTCGAGGCCCTGCGCCAATCCCTATGACTGCCCCCACGACCCCTCCCAGCGATGCGGTGGACCGCACGGCCGAGGTCTCGCGCCACACGGCCGAGACGAAGATCCGCGTGCGCGTGAACCTCGACGGCACCGGCCAGGCCCGGCTGGCCAGCGGCATCGGCTTCTTCGACCACATGCTCGACCAGATCGCCCGGCATGGCCTGATCGACCTGGACGTGCAATGCGACGGTGACCTGCACATCGACGGCCACCACACGGTGGAGGACGTGGGCATCACGCTCGGCCAGGCCGTCGCCAGGGCCGTGGGCGACAAGAAGGGCATCCGCCGCTACGGCCATGCCTACGTGCCGCTGGACGAGGCGCTGTCGCGCGTGGTGGTCGACTTCTCGGGCCGTCCGGGCCTGCACATGGACGTGAAGTTCACCAGCGGCATGGTCGGCGGCTTCGACACGCAGCTGGCCTTCGAGTTCTTCCAGGGCTTCGTCAACCATGCCGGCGCCACGCTGCACATCGACAACCTGAAGGGCGTGAACGCGCACCACCAGTGCGAGACGATCTTCAAGGCCTTCGCGCGCGCCGTGCGCGCGGCGCTCGAGCGTGATCCGCGCTCGGCCGGCGTCATTCCTTCCACCAAAGGCTCTCTCTGAGCCAGGCCTGCCGCCATGAGCAATTCCGTCGCCGTCGTCGACTACGGCATGGGCAATCTGTGGTCCGTCTCCCAGGCGGTGCGCCATGCCGCGGATGCGGCTGGCGTGGAGGTGTTCGTCACCGCCGACCCGGACGTGGTGCGCCGCGCCACGCGCGTGGTGCTGCCGGGGCAGGGCGCCATGCCCGACTGCATGCGCGAGCTGCGTGACTCGGGTCTGCTGCAGTCCGTGCTGGAGGCCGCCGCGAGCAAGCCGCTGTTCGGCGTGTGCGTGGGCATGCAGATGATGCTGTCGCGCAGCGAGGAGGGGCCCACCGACGGCCTGGGCCTGATCCCGGGCCAGGTGCAGCGCTTCCAGCTGGAAGGCCAGCGCCAGGCCGATGGCAGCCGCTTCAAGGTGCCGCAGATGGGCTGGAACCAGGTCTGGCAGAGCCAGCCGCACGCGCTGTGGGCCGAGGTGCCCGACGGCAGCCACTTCTATTTCGTCCACAGCTTCTACGCGCGGCCCGACGAGGCCCTGCACAGCGTGGGCGAGGCCGATTACGGCGCGCGCTTTACCGCTGCCGTGGCCCGCGATAACATTTTTGCCACTCAGTTCCACCCTGAGAAAAGCGCCGACCGCGGCCTGCAGCTGTACCGCAATTTCCTGCACTGGAATCCCTGACGAGGCGTGGGGTGTTGAGCGTCGTACGTTCAGCGCCTCTCTTCTTCGCTCAGCGCCAACGCCAACGCCCAACGTTTCCCCTTCCATGCTTCTCATTCCCGCCATCGACCTCAAGGACGGCCACTGCGTTCGACTGAAGCAGGGCGACATGGACCAGTCCACCGTCTTCAGCGACGACCCGGCCGCCATGGCGCGCCAGTGGGTGGACCAGGGCGCGCGCCGCCTGCACCTGGTGGACCTGAACGGCGCCTTCGCCGGCAAGCCGCAGAACCACGCGGCGATCAAGGCCATCTTGCGCGAAGTGGGCGAGGACATCCCGGTGCAGCTGGGCGGCGGCATCCGCGACCTGGACACCATCGAGCGCTACATCGACGACGGCCTGCGCTACGTGATCATCGGCACGGCTGCCGTGAAGAACCCCGGCTTCCTCAAGGACGCCTGCGCGGCCTTCGGTGGCCACATCATCGTGGGCCTGGACGCCAAGGACGGCAAGGTCGCCACCGACGGCTGGAGCAAGCTCACGGGCCACGAGGTGGTGGACCTGGGCAAGAAGTTCGAGGACTACGGCGTCGAATCCATCATCTACACCGACATCGGCCGCGACGGCATGCTCTCGGGCATCAACATCGACGCCACGGTCAAGCTCGCGCAGTCGCTGAGCATCCCGGTCATCGCCTCGGGCGGCCTGTCCAACATCGCCGACATCGAGCAGCTGTGCGCGGTGGAAAAAGAAGGCGTGGAAGGCGTGATCTGCGGCCGCGCCATCTATTCGGGCGACCTGGATTTCGCCGCCGCGCAGACGCGCGCCGACGAACTGGCCGACGCGGCCTGATCCTTGCGCGGGCCCGCGCCCTTCAAGCGGGCGGGCGGCCCCCGGCGGCGATGCTCTCCACCCTCGCCATCGCCCACTACCGCTCGCTGCGCGAGCTGGTGCTGCCCCTGGGGCGGCTCACGGTCATCACCGGTGCCAACGGCAGCGGCAAGTCCAGCGTCTACCGCGCCATGCGCCTGCTGGCCGAGGTGGCGCAGGGCGGCGTGGTGCGTTCGCTGGCACGCGAAGGCGGGCTGCCGTCCACGCTGTGGGCAGGCCCCGAGCACATCTCGGCCGCCATGCGGCGCGGCGAGGCGCCCGTGCAGGGCACGGTGCGCAGCGCCCCGGTGAGCCTGCGCCTGGGCTTCGGGGGCGCAGACGCCGAAGACTTCGGCTATGCCATCGACATCGGCCTGCCGCCGCCCGTGCCGCCCTCGCCCTTCTCGCTGGACCCGGAGATCAAGATCGAGAGCCTCTGGAGCGGCCCGCTGCTGCGGCCGTCCACGCTGCTGGTCGAGCGCCGCGGAGCGGCCCTGCGCGGGCGCCAGGATGCGGGCGGCTGGCAATCGCTGGGCCGGCCCGTGCCCGCCTGGGCCAGCATGCTGACCGAGTTTGCCGACCCGCGCAGTGCGCCCGAGATGCTCACCTTGCGCGAGCAACTGCGCTCCTGGCGCTTCTACGACCATTTCCGCACCGATGCCGAGGCGCCCGCTCGCCAGCCGCAGCTGGGCACGCGCACGCCCGTGCTGGCCGCGGACGGTGCCGATCTGGCGGCCGCCATCGCCACGATCCGCGAAATCGGCGATGGCGAAGCGCTGGATGCGGCCGTGGAGGACGCCTTCCCCGGCGCGCGCGTCGAGGTGCAGGCGCTGGCCGACGGCCGCCTGCGCACCGGCATGCACCAGCATGGCCTGCTGCGCGCGCTGTCGGCCGCGGAGCTGTCCGATGGCACGCTGCGCTACCTGCTGTGGGTGGCGGCCTTGCTCTCGCCGCGCCCGCCGGCGCTGCTGGTGCTCAACGAGCCCGAGACCAGCCTGCACCCGGACCTGCTGCCCGCGCTGGGGCGGCTCATCGTGCGCGCGGCGCGCGACACGCAGCTGATCGTGGTCTCGCATGCGAACCGCCTGATTGCCGCGCTCGATGACGCGGCCGATGAAGGCGCGCTGCAGCGCATCGAGCTGAAAAAGGACTTCGGCGAGACCCGCATCGCCAACCTGGACATGGACTCGATCCCGCGCTGGCAGTGGCCGGCGCGCTGAGCGGTCTCCAATCGCATGGACAATCGCGGCATGGCGTTCACCGAATCCCTGGAATTCCGCGGCCAGCCCGCCGTCGCCGTGCGCTTGCCGCAGGGCGACCGCGTGATGGTGGCGCTGCATGGCGCCCATGTGCTGTCGTGGCAGACGGCCGACGGCACCGAGCGGCTGTACCTGAGCCCGCAGGCGCTGTTCGACGGCCGCAGCGCGATCCGCGGCGGCGTGCCGGTGTGCTGGCCGCAGTTCAACATGCGCGGCCCGCTGATCAAGCATGGCTTCGTGCGCAACCTGCCTTGGCAGGTGGTGGTGACTCCAGATGCGGCCGAAACCGACACTTTGCGTCTGCGCCTGTCCGACAGCGCCGCGACGCGCGCCTTCTGGCCCGAGCGCTTCGAGGCCGAGCTGGCCGTGCACCTGGCGCCGCAGCGCCTGCGCCTGACGCTGACCGTGCGCAACACGGGCCACACGCAGGACAGGCCCTGGCCCTTCACCGCCGCGCTGCACAGCTACCTGCGCGTGCAGGATGCGACCACCGCGCGCCTGGAGGGACTGGAAGGCGCCGCCCGCTGGGACGCCGTGCGCGATGTGCGCGGCACCGAGACGGCGTCTGCGCTGCGCTTCGGCGAGGAGTTCGACAGCGTGTACGCCGCACCCGGCACGCCGCTGCATCTGCTGGACGGCCATCGCCGCCTGCAGATCGCGCAAAGCGCCAGTTGCCCCGAAACCGTGGTCTGGAACCCGGGCCCGGCGCTGAGCGCCCGCCTCACCGACCTGCCCGACGACGGCTGGCGCCACATGCTCTGCGTGGAGGCCGCCTGCATCGACACTCCCGTGCTGCTCGCGCCCGGCGCGCAGTGGCAAGCCTGGCAAGAGCTTCTCGTGCAGGCCTGAACCGTTTTTCTTCTGACTTTCCCATGCTTGCCAAACGCATCATTCCCTGCCTCGACGTGACGGGCGGCCGTGTCGTCAAGGGCGTCAACTTCGTCGAACTGCGCGATGCGGGCGACCCGGTGGAGATCGCCGCGCGCTACAACGCGCAGGGCGCCGACGAGCTGACCTTCCTCGACATCACGGCCACCAGCGACGGCCGCGACCTGATCCTGCCCATCATCGAAGCCGTGGCTTCGCAGGTCTTCATTCCGCTCACGGTGGGCGGCGGCGTGCGCACGGTGGACGACGTGCGGCGCCTGCTCAATGCCGGTGCCGACAAGACCAGCTTCAATTCGGCCGCCATCGCCAATCCGCAGGTCATCGAGGACGCCTCGCGCAAGTACGGCGCGCAGTGCATCGTGGTCGCCATCGACGCCAAGCGCCGCAGCCCCGAAGAAGCTGCCACGCGCGGCGCGGGCTGGGACGTGTACAGCCACGGCGGGCGCAAGAACACTGGCCTGGACGCCGTGCAGTGGGCGGCCGAAATGGCGCGCCGCGGCGCGGGCGAGATCCTGCTGACCAGCATGGACCGCGACGGCACCAAGAGCGGCTTCGACCTGGAGCTCACGCGCGCCGTGAGCGAGGCCGTGAGCGTGCCGGTCATCGCCTCGGGCGGCGTGGGCAACCTGGACCATCTGGCCGACGGTGTGCAGCAGGGCGGCGCCGATGCCGTGCTGGCCGCCAGCATCTTCCATTACGGCGAGCACACGGTGGGCGAGGCCAAGGCGCGCATGGCGGCGCGCGGCATTCCGGTGCGCCAGTGAGGGGCACGCTGTTGCGCTCTTCCGTGCTGTGGCGCGTGCTGTTCGGACTGGCCATGGCCGCGGTGATGGCGCTGAGCCTGATGCCGCCCGGCCCGGAACTGCCCTCCACCGGCTGGGACAAGAGCAACCATGCCCTGGGCTTCGCGGTGCTGGGTGTCCTGGGATTGCGGGCCTTCCCGGGCCGCTGGCTGGCGGTTCTGCCCGGCCTGTGGGCCTACGGTGCGCTGATCGAGGGGCTGCAGTCCTTCACTGCCTACCGCATGGCGGAATGGGGCGACCTGTGGGCCGACGGCGTCGGCCTGCTGCTGGGCGCGGCGCTGCATGTCGCCTGGACCTGGACCCGGGCGAAGCGGCGCCCGCGCGCGGTTTGAGGCCGGCATGCGCCGGCCCCGGCCGCCAAAGCCCTGACGCCAGGGCGGATGCCGGCCGCTGACACGGCTGTGCGACACAATGGATGGCAATGAACTGGTTGGATGATGTGAAATGGGACGCCGCCGGCCTCGTGCCGGTGATTGCGCAGGAACGCGGCAGCAAGGACGTGCTGATGTTCGCGTGGATGAACCGCGAGGCGCTGGCCAAGACGGCTGAGCTGGGCCGCGCCGTGTACTTCAGCCGCTCGCGCAGCAAGCTGTGGTTCAAGGGCGAGGAATCGGGCCATGTGCAGACCGTGCACGGCATCCGGCTCGATTGCGACAACGACGTGGTGCTGCTCGAAGTGACACAGCAGGGGCACGAGCCCGGCATCGCCTGCCACACGGGGCGCCACAGCTGCTTCTTCCAGAAATACGAGAACGGCGCCTGGCAGGCCGTCGATCCGGTCTTGAAAGACCCGGAATCCATCTACAAATGACGCGAACGATGACTGCAGCTGCCCCTGATTCCGCCCTCGTTACGGGTGACGTGCTGGACCGGCTGGCCGCCGTGATCGACAGCCGCCTGCCGGGCCGCGGCGGCGACCCCGAGGCGAGCTACGTGGCGCGCCTGCTGCACAAGGGCCCCGACGCCTTCCTCAAGAAGATCGGCGAGGAGGCGACCGAGGTGGTGCTGGCCGCCAAGGACGCGGACCACGGCGGCGACCGCCAGAAGATCGTCAACGAAGTGGCCGATCTGTGGTTCCACAGCATGGTGGCGCTGGCCCATTACGGCCTGGCCCCGCGCGACGTGGCGGCCGAACTGGCGCGCCGCGAAGGCACCAGCGGCATCGAAGAAAAGGCGCTGCGCAAGGCGCAGGGGCGCGAGGCTTCGGGCGACTGAGCGCGCCCGCCTGCCGACGACCCCTGTTGACCCCTGTTCACCAAGGAGTTCATGCCCATGGCCAATGACATCGTCACCGTCACCGACAAGAACGAGGAATCGCTGCGCACCATCGGCTGGGTCAGCTACCTGCTGCACCTGGCGGTGGCCATTGGCGCCGTGGTGCCGGGCGCGCAGGTCTCCGTGCTGATCCTGCTGGCCGCGCTGCTGATCGACTTCGTCAAGCGCGACGATGCGCAGGGCACCTGGCAGGCCTCGCACTTCAGCTGGCGCATCCGCTCGGTGCTGTGGGCCGGCCTGCTGTACCTGCTGACCTCCTGGCTGTGGCTTCTGCTGCTGGTGCCGGGCTGGATCGCGTGGACACTGATCTCGCTGTGGTTCCTCTATCGCATCGTCAAGGGCATGGTGCGGCTGCATGCCGGGCGCCCCATGGACGCTTGACCTCGTGCCTCGACCGTTTCCGACCCGGAGTTCCGCCTTGACCGCTTCCGCCCCCGTGGCCCACGACCCGAACTGCATCTTCTGCAAGATCATCGCCGGCCAGATTCCCTCGAAGAAGGTCTACGAGGACGAAGAGCTTGTCGGCTTCCATGACATCGCGCCCTGGGCGCCCGTGCACTTCCTGCTGGTGCCCAGGAAGCACATCGCCTCCATGGCCCAGCTCACGCCGCAGGACGCAGGCCTGATGGGCAGGCTGATGACGCTTGCGCCCCGGCTGGCGCTCGAAAACGGCTGCAACCCGTACCCCGATGGGGGTTTTCGCGTGGTGGTCAACACGGGCGCCGAAGGGGGACAGGAGGTGCATCACCTGCACGTTCACGTCATGGGCGGCCCGCGCCCGTGGCTCAAGGGCTGAGCCGTCGCGGCCCGCCCACTAAAATCTCACGATTCTTCAGGAGAAATCCACCATGGGTACCCTTTCCATCTGGCACTGGCTCATCGTTTTGCTCGTGGTCGTCATGATCTTCGGCACCAAGAAGCTCAAGAACATGGGCTCCGACCTCGGCGGCGCCGTCAAGGGTTTCAAGGACGGCATGAAGGACGGGGCGTCCGACGCGCCCGCGGCCGCCCCGCAGCAGGTGCAGGCCAGCAACGCCAATGCCGACAAGTCGACCATCGACGTCGAAGCGCGCCAGAAGTCCTGATCCGCAGCGTGTCTTCCTGACCGACTGATCCGTGATCGACCTCGGCATTTCCAAGATCGCGCTGATCGGCGCGGTGGCGCTGATCGTCATCGGCCCCGAGAAGCTGCCGCGCGTGGCCCGCACCGTGGGCACGCTGCTGGGCAAGGCGCAGCGCTACGTCAACGACGTCAAGGCCGAGGTCAACCGCTCCATGGAGCTGGATGAGCTGCGCAAGATGAAGGAAACGGTGGAGGGTGCGGCGCGCGACGTGGAAGGCAGCATCCGCAGCGGTGCCCAGGACGTGCAGGACCAGCTGAGCTTTCCGCAGGAGGGCGAGGGCAGCGGACTCGACACCGCCAGCAGCTACGAGCCGGCCCCCCTCTATCCCACCTACAAGCACCCCGGCAAGAAATGGCGCCTGAAGCAGGGCGCCGTGCCGCACTGGTACAAGGCGCGTGCCGGCGTGCGCACCAAGGCGTTGTCGGGCGCTGCGCGGGTGGCCCGCTACCGCCCGCATCGCTTCAAGTAAGGCCGCCTGCGCGGCGGTCCTTGATTTCTTTCTCCTTCCCATCCGGCGCCGCCCCCACGGCCCGGCGCCCCCTGCGTGATGGCTGATTCCGACCCCAAGAACAAAGAAGACGAGCTGGCCGGCACCGAGCAGCCCTTTGTCGCCCACCTGGCCGAGCTGCGCGACCGGCTGCTCTACTGCGTCTATGGAGTGGTGGCGGCGGGCGTGCTGCTGGCGCTGTGGCCCGGCCCCGGCGGGCTGATCGACCTGATCGCCATGCCCATCCGTGCGCACATGCCGCCGGACGCCAAGCTGATCGCGGTCGGCGTGTTCTCGCCTTTCTTCGTGCCGCTCAAGGTGCTGATGATGGCCGCCGTGCTGCTGGCGCTGCCCTGGCTGATGTACCAGGCGTGGATGTTCGTGGCCCCTGGCCTCTACAGCCATGAAAAGCGTTTCGCACTGCCGCTGATCGTGTTCGGCAGCCTGCTGGCCTATGCGGGCATCGCCTTCGTGCAGCTCTTCGTGCTGGACAAGATGTTCGGCTTCATCCAGAAGTTCACGCCCGCCGCGGTGGCGGCCACGCCGGACATTGCCTCGTACGTGGAGGCGATCCTGTCGCTGTACCTGGCCTTCGGCCTGGCCTTCCAGGTGCCCATCGTGGTGATGCTGCTGGTGCGCTTCGACATGGTGACCATCGAGAAGCTGCGTTCCTTCCGCGGCTACTTCATCGTGGTGGCCTTCGTGGTGGCGGCCGTGGTCACGCCGCCCGACGTGATCTCCCAGCTGGCGCTGGCCGTCCCGATGTGCCTGCTCTACGAGGTGGGCATCGTCGCGGCGCAGTACTTCTCGCGCAGCAGCCGCTCACCCGAAGAGGCGGATTCCTCGTCGCAGTCCTGAGGCGGGGCCGGGCGCTGCGGGCGCCGGTTTGGCGCGTTCGGACGCGATGCACGGCGCTCGCGGCCGCCCTCGTTGCGTGCGCTCCCTCGGATGGCCCGGCGGGCGAGGCGAGGGCCTTCCTATCTTCCAGCCAGTCAGGACACGCGCTCGGGCCGCAGCCGCCCGGACATGGCCCCGGCATGGACGGGCGGCCCATGCGCAAGGCCGCCGCCTCCTTGCTGCGCCGGCGCGGCACCTGCGCTCGACGGCCCTTGCTACTGCCCCGGCATGCGCCGCACCGGCTGCGACGGCCGCGTGCCGGGCGTGACCTGCAGTGACAGGGTGTCGCTGCCGCGCTGGACCGTGAACGGCGAGGCCGTGCCCGGGCGCAGGTTGGCCACGGCGGTCAGCAGTTCCTTGAAGTTGGCGACCTTCCTGTCGCCGACTTCGGTGATCACGTCGCCGGGGCGGATGCCGGCCTGCGCCGCGGGGCCGTTCTGCAGCACGCCCGTGATGATCACGCCCGAGCTCGCCTTGACGCCGAAGGTCTCGGCCAGCTCGGGAGACAGGTCGCTCGGCTCCACGCCGATCCAGCCGCGCGTGACCTTGCCGTCGCGCACGATGCCTTCGAGCACCAGCTTGGCCATGGAGGCCGGGATGGCGAAACCGATGCCCATGCTGCCGCCCGAGCGCGAGTAGATGGCGGTGTTGATGCCCAGCAGGTTGCCGTTGATGTCCACCAGCGCGCCGCCGGAATTGCCCGGGTTGATGGCCGCGTCCGTCTGGATGAAGTTCTCGAAGGTGCTGATGTCCAGCTGGTTGCGCCCCAGTGCCGAGACGATGCCGCTGGTCACGGTCTGGCCGACGCCGAAGGGGTTGCCGATGGCCAGCACCTGGTCGCCGACCAGCAGCTGGTCCGAATCGCCGATCACGATGACGGGCAGGCGGTCCAGGTCGATCTTCAGCACCGCCAGATCGGTGTCGGGATCGGTCCCGATGACCTTGGCCAGCGCCTGGCGGCCATCGGCCAGATGCACCTCGATCTCGTCCGCGCTTTCGATCACGTGGTTGTTGGTGAGGATGTAGCCCTCGGGACTCACGATCACGCCGCTGCCCAGGCCCACCTGCGGCTGGCTCTGCGCCTGGTCGCCGAAGAAGAAGCGGAAGAAGGGGTCGTTGCTGTACGGATGTGGCCGCACCGCCTTGCTGGTGTTGATGCTGACTACCGCCGGCGAAGCCTTCTGCGCCGCCGCACTGTAGCTGCCGGGCGCGGGCACGGCCGGGCCGCCGCCGACGGGCGCCTCGATGATGGACACCACGCCGCCCAGGGAGCTCGCCGCGCCGCGCTGCACCCATTGCGGCTTGAGCGTGGCAACCACGAAGAAGGCGGCGAGCAGGACCGTGACGGCCTGGGAAAACAACAACCAGAGGCGCTTCATGAAAAAGGGCGGGTGGACGAGGGACGGAAGGAGCCGCGCGCAAGCGCGGGCAAGGAACGCAGCGCGCGGCGGGGCCGCGATTGTCCGTCAGCCCCCGCTTCCGGATGGCCGCGCGCGCGGGTCGGACAATGGCGTTTCGCCGCGGAATATAGGGTAAACACCTAGAATCGGATTGGCTTTATCCAGGCCCCGCCCTGCACGCCGCTTGCCCACCCGGTGCGCCGCTGCACGCTTTTTTGCCTTCCGCCGCCCCGCTGCAGCCCGACCGGCCGCCGGCCCGGTGCGGGTCGAGGCGCCCGACGCCTGCCCAGCCCGTCTTCGATGCGGCCGGGCCCGCGATCGATCTGTCATCGCCATGAATTCCACTTCCCTTCCGCTCCCGGCCGCCGAGGCGGCCCCTGCGCCACGACCGCTCGGCCGGCGCGACTACCAGACCCTGGGCCTGTCCGCGCTCGGCGGCACGCTGGAGTTCTACGACTTCGTCGTCTTCGTGTTCTTCGCCAACGTGCTGGGCGCGCTGTTCTTCCCGGCCGACATGCCGGACTGGCTGCGCCAGCTGCAGACGCTGGGCATCTTCGCGGCCGGCTACCTGGCGCGGCCGCTGGGCGGCATCGTCATCGCGCATTTCGGCGACATCCTGGGCCGCAAGCGCATGTTCACGCTGTCGATCTTCCTGATGTCGCTGCCCACGCTCGTGATCGGCCTGCTGCCCACCTACGCCTCCATCGGCATCGCGGCGCCGCTGCTGCTGCTGGCCATGCGCATCCTGCAGGGCGCGGCCATCGGCGGCGAGATGCCGGGCGCCTGGGTCTTCGTGGCCGAGCATGTGCCCAAGCGCCACTACGGCATGGCCGTGGGCACGCTCACGGCGGGCATCACGGGCGGCATCCTGCTGGGCTCGCTGATCGCCGTGGCGCTCAACACCGGCTACACGCCGGCGCAAATCCATGACTGGGCCTGGCGCATCCCCTTCCTTCTGGGTGGCGTGTTCGGCATGGTGTCCGTGTACCTGCGCCGCTTCCTGGAGGAAACGCCCGTGTTCCAGGAGCTGGCCGAGCGCAAGAAGGTGGCGCGCGAACTGCCGCTGAAGACCGTGCTGCGCGAGCACCGCACCGCCATCGTGCTGGTGGCGCTCATGACCTGGGTGCTGTCCACGGCCATCGTGGTGGTGATCCTGTTCACGCCGGCCTACCTGCAGAAGGTGTTCCAGATTCCGGCCAAGCTGTCGCTGCAGGCCAACCTGGCCGCCACCTTCACGCTGACAATCGGCTGCGCGGTGGTGGGCTGGGCTTCCGACCGGCTCGGCACGCGCACCGTGATGCTGGTGGGATGGGGCGGCCTGCTGGCGACCACCTATCTCTTCTACACCGGCCTGCCCGGCACGCCCGAGTCCCTGGTGTGGAGCTACGCGCTGATCGGCTTCTTCGTCGGCTCGATCGCCCTGCTGCCCATCGTGGGCGTGCGGGCCTTCCCGCCGGCGGTGCGCTTCAGCGGCCTGTCCTTCGCCTACAACATGGCCTATGCGGTCTTCGGCGGCCTCACGCCGGTGCTGATCAGCGTCTGGCAGAAGTACGACCTGATGGCGCCCGCGCACTACGTGGCCGCGATGGCGGCGCTGGGCTTCCTGATCGGCCTGTGGCCCTTCGCCTCGCGCGGCTGGCAGCCGCGCGCCTGAGCGCGTGCGGCGCGGCCTGAGACAATCCCCTGATGCCCATGACCACGCGCGATGAACTGCTGCAAGCCTGCGACGCCCTGCTGCAGCCGACCCGTTTCAAGGATTACGGGCCCAATGGCCTGCAGGTCGAAGGCCGCTGCGACGTGCGGCGGCTGGTCAGCGGCGTCACGGCCAGCCGCGCGCTGATCGAGGCCGCCATCGAGGCGCAGGCCGATGCCATCTTCGTGCACCACGGCCTGTTCTGGCGCGGCCAGGACGGTCGCGTGACGGGCTGGATGAAGCAGCGCCTGGCCCTGCTGCTGCAGCACGACATCAACCTCTACGCCTACCACTTGCCGCTGGACGCGCACCCGCAACTGGGCAATAACGCGCAGCTGGGCCGGCACCTGGGGTTCGTCGCGCGCGAGGGCGCGGGCAGCCGCTTCGGCGACCAGGACCTGGGCTGGCTGGGCGAGCCCGGCGAAGGCCAGGGCTTCGCCGACGCGCAGGCGCTGGCCGACCATGTCGCCGCGCGCCTGGGCCGTGCCGTGCAATGCGTGCCAGGCGCGCCGGGCCGGCCGATCCGCACGCTGGCCTGGTGCACGGGAGGCGCGCAGGGTTTCTTCGAGGCGGCCATCGCGGCCGGCGCCGACGCCTTCATCACAGGCGAGATGTCCGAGCCGCAGGCGCATTACGCGCGCGAACTGGGCGTGGGCTTCATTGCCGCCGGCCACCATGCCACCGAGCGCTATGGCGCGCCGGCCGTGGCGCAGCAGGTGGCGACCCAGCTGGGCCTGTCGCACCGGTTCATCGACATCGACAACCCCGCATGAACGCCGCTGCCCTGCCTGCGCGGTCTGCCGCCTTGCCCATCGCGCTGACGCAGGGCGATCCGGCCGGCATCGGGCCCGAGATCCTGGCCAAGGCCTTCCGCGAGGCGCCGGCCCTGATGCGGGGTTGCTTCGTGGCCGGCGACGTGGCGGTGATGCGCCAAGCCGTGCGGGCGCTGGCGGGCGAGGGCGACGTGCCCTGGCCGGTGGCGCAGATCGATCAGGCCGCGCAGGCGCTTCAGGCGCCTGCGCGCTGCGTGCCCGTGCTGCAGGCCGTCACGCCTGCCGCCGCCGAGTGTGTGCTCGGCCAGGTCAGCGCCGAGGCGGGCCGCATGGCCGGCGATGCCGTCGTGTGGGCCGCGCGCGCGGCGCTGCGCGGTGAAGTGGCGGCTTTGGTCACGGCACCGCTGCACAAGGCGTCGCTGGCCGCGGCCGGCTTCCCCTTTCCGGGCCATACCGAACTGCTGCAGGCCGAAGCGGCGGCCCATGCGGGCCTGGGCATCGAGCAGGTGCCGGTGCGCATGATGCTGGCCAACGACGAGCTGCGCACGGTGCTGGTCAGCATCCACGTGGCCCTGCGCCAGGCCATCGAGAGCCTGAGCACCGAAGGCGTGCTGCAGACCTTGCGCATCACGCACCAGGCGCTCAGCGCCGTGCTGGGCGCGGCACCGCGCATTGCCGTGGCAGGCCTGAATCCGCATGCGGGCGAGGGCGGCCTGTTCGGCCGTGAGGAGCTGGACCTGATCGCGCCGGCCATCGCGGCGGCGCAGGCCGAAGGCATCCAGGCCAGCGGGCCCTGGCCTCCCGACACGGTGTTCATGCGCGCGCGTGCGCAGGGCGGGGTATTCCGGGAATTCGACGTGGTGCTGGCGATGTACCACGACCAGGGGCTGATCCCCGTCAAGTACCTGGGGGTGGAGCAGGGCGTGAACGTGACGCTGGGCCTGCCCTTCGTGCGCACGAGCCCTGACCACGGCACGGCCTTCGACATCGCGGGCCGCGGCGTGGCCGACCCGGCCAGCCTGTTGGCCGCCGTGCGCATGGCGCGTCAGCTCACGGGACTCTAAAAACAGGCGAGCCCGCCGACGGCCGCGGCCATCGACGGGCTCGTGCCGGGCGCGCCATGCGCACCCGCGGGCTCAGGGGCGCTTGAGGCTGTCGCGGATCTCGCGCAGCAGCACGATGTCTTCGGCCGGTGCCTCCGGTGCGGTGGGGGCTTCTTCCTTGGTGCGGCGCAGCCGGTTGATCTGCTTGACCATCAGGAAGATCACGAAGGCCAGGATGCAGAAGTTCACCAGGATGGTGATGAAGCTGCCATAGGCGAGCACGGGCACCCCGGCTTTCTTCAGCTCCGTCAGGTTGTCGGCCACGCCGGGCGGCACGGTGCCGAGCACGAGATAGAGATTCGAGAAATCGAGCTTGCCGAAGATCAGGCCCACCACGGGCATGATCACGTCGCTCACGAGCGAGTCGACGATCTTTCCGAACGCGCCGCCGATGATCACGCCGACGGCCAGATCCACGACGTTGCCCTTGACCGCAAACTCGCGAAACTCGGTGAAGAAACCCATGGCAAACCTTCAGGAGGTGAGAAAAACGGGCCGAGTATAGAGAGCGGTGCCTCGATGCGCGCCGTGTCGCCTACGGGCTTCCCGCGTTGAATCGGCTCGAAGCGCTCCGCTACAATTCTTTGTTGACCCCACAGGCCATAAGTACTTTGAGGACCCCCATGAGTGATATCCCGGTCGATCCAAAGAAGGTCGATGCCAGCAAGAGGACATGGTTGATCGCTTCCGGTTGTGCCGGCGCTGTGGGTGGTGTGGCAACGGCCATTCCCTTCGTCAGCACCTTCCAGCCGTCGGAAAGGGCCAAGGCCGCGGGGGCGCCCGTCGAAGTGGACATCGGTGCCATGCAGGAGGGCGAAAAGATCACGGTGGAATGGCGCGGCCGGCCGGTCTGGATCCTCAAGCGTTCCAAGGCGCAGATCGATGAGCTGCCCAAGCTGGACGGCCAATTGGCCGATCCGAATTCCGAGCGCAACCCGGCCGAATTCACGCCCAAGTACGCGCAGAACACGGCGCGTTCCATCAAGCCCGAAATCCTCGTCGTGGTGGGCATCTGCACGCACCTGGGCTGCTCGCCCATCGACAAGCTGCAGCCCGGTGCGCAGCCTTCGCTGCCGGCCGACTGGCAAGGCGGCTTCCTGTGCCCCTGCCACGGCTCGACCTTCGATCTGGCCGGCCGCGTGTTCAAGAACAAGCCCGCGCCCGACAACCTGCCCGTGCCTCCGCACAAGTACCTGTCCGACACGCGCCTCCTGATCGGCGACGACGCAGCGGCCTGAGGAGCGCACACATGGCTGAATTCAAGGAAATCTCCCCGAACGCCCCGCTGGGCGCCAAAGTGGGCAACTGGCTGCACAACCGCTTCCCCACCGCGTTCGACGCCTACCGCGTCCACATGGCGGAGTACTACGCGCCCAAGAACTTCAACTTCTGGTACATCTTCGGTTCGCTGGCGCTGCTGGTGCTGGTGATCCAGATCGTCACCGGCATCTTCCTGGTGATGCACTACAAGCCCGACGCGAACACCGCCTTCGCCTCGGTCGAGTACATCATGCGCGACGTGCCCTGGGGCTGGCTGATCCGCTACATGCACTCCACGGGCGCCTCTGCCTTCTTCGTGGTGGTGTACCTGCACATGTTCCGCGGCCTGCTGTATGGCAGCTACCGCAAGCCGCGCGAGCTGGTCTGGATCTTCGGCTGCGCGATCTTCCTGTGCCTGATGGCCGAGGCCTTCATGGGCTACCTGCTGCCCTGGGGCCAGATGTCCTACTGGGGCGCGCAGGTGATCGTGAACCTGTTCGCGGCCGTGCCGCTGGTCGGTCCCGACCTGGCGCTGCTGATCCGCGGCGACTACGTGGTGAGCGACGCCACGCTGAACCGCTTCTTCAGCTTCCACGTGATCGCCGTGCCGCTGGTGCTGCTGGGCCTGGTGGTGGCGCACCTGCTGGCACTGCACGACGTGGGTTCCAACAACCCCGATGGCGTGGAGATCAAGGCCACCAAGGACGAGAACGGCAAGCCGCTGGACGGCATTCCCTTCCATCCCTACTACACGGTGCATGACGCGCTGGGCGTGGTGATCTTCCTGCTGGTCTTCTCGGCGGTGATCTTCTTCGCGCCCGAGATGGGCGGCTACTTCCTCGAGTACAACAACTTCATCCCGGCCGACCCGCTGAAGACGCCCAACCACATCGCGCCGGTGTGGTACTTCACGCCCTTCTATTCGATGCTGCGCGCCATCACCACCGAGATGATGTACGTGCTCATCGCCTGCGTGGTGCTGGCGGCGCTGTTCGGCGTGCTCAAGACGCGCCTGGCCTCCGTGGCCAAGGGCGCGGTCGTGGTGGCCGCCGTGATCGCCTGTGCGCTGATGCTGGCGATCGACGCGAAGTTCTGGGGCGTGGTCGTGATGGGCGGCGCCGTCATCATCCTGTTCTTCCTGCCCTGGCTGGACCACAGCCCGGTCAAGTCGATCCGCTACCGCCCCGACTGGCACAAGTACCTGTACGGCGTGTTCGTCATCAACTTCGTGATCCTGGCCTACCTGGGCGTGCAGCCGCCGTCGCCGATCGGCGAGCGGGTGTCGCAAGTCGGCACGCTGTTCTATTTCGGTTTCTTCCTGCTCATGCCGTGGTGGACGCGACTGGGTGAGTTCAAGACCGTGCCCGACCGCGTGACCTACTCGGCGCATTGAGCCCGGAGAACACAAGAATGAAGAAACTGATCCTCACCTTGGTCACGGCGCTGGGCATGGCCGTGGGTGCGCAGGCGGCCGAAGGCGGCATCGCCTGGGACAAGGCACCCAACCGCACGAACGACCTGGCCGCGCTGCAGCATGGCGCCAAGCTGTTCGTCAACTACTGCCTCAACTGCCACTCGGCCGCCTTCATGCGCTACAACCGCCTGCAGGACATCGGCCTGACCGAACAGCAAATCAAGGACAATCTGCTGTTCACGACGGAAAAGGTCGGCGACACGATGAAGGCCAACATCGAGCCGCGTGAAGCCAAGGAATGGTTCGGCGGCGTGCCGCCGGACCTGACACTGGTGGCGCGCTCGCGTGCAGGCCACGGCGGCACGGGGGCCGATTACCTCTACACCTACCTGCGCACCTACTACCGCGACGACACGAAGGCCACGGGCTGGAACAATCTGGCCTACCCGAGCGTCGGCATGCCGCACGTGCTGTGGGAACTGCAGGGCGAGCGCCGCCCGGTGTACGAGAAGGTCAGCCACGGCGGCCATGAATCCGAAGTCTTCAAGGGCTGGGAGCAGGTCAAGCCGGGCACCCTGACGCCCAAGCAGTACGACGAAGCCATCGGCGATCTGGTGGCGTACATGCAGTGGATGGCCGAGCCGGCCCAGAACACCCGGGTGCGCCTGGGCGTGTGGGTCATGCTGTTCCTGAGCGTGCTGCTGGTCCTGGTGTGGCGCCTGAATGCGGCGTACTGGAAAGACGTGAAGTGATCGCCGCGCCGGCGGGCGCCCGTGGGGCCCGGCCGGTCGCATGTGAACGTGGAGTGGGTTGCCGTTGGCACACCCACTCCTTTTGATTTTGAGGAGCCTTTCACCATGATGGTGCTGTATTCGGGAACGACCTGTCCTTTCTCCCACCGCTGCCGCTTTGTGCTTTTCGAGAAGGGCATGGATTTCGAGATCCGCGACGTCGACCTGTACAACAAGCCCGAAGACATCAGCGTGATGAACCCGTACGGCCAGGTGCCCATCCTGGTCGAGCGCGACCTGATCCTGTACGAGTCGAACATCATCAACGAGTACATCGACGAGCGCTTCCCCCATCCGCAGCTGATGCCCGGCGACCCGGTCGACCGCGCCCGCGTGCGCCTGTTCCTCCTGAACTTCGAGAAGGAACTGTTCGTGCATGTCTCGACGCTGGAAAACCGCAGCGTGAAGGGCAACGAGAAGGCCCTGGAGAAGGCCCGCTCGCACATCCGCGACCGTCTCACGCAACTGGCCCCCGTGTTCCTGAAGAACAAGTACATGCTGGGCGAGAACTTCTCCATGCTGGACGTGGCCATCGCGCCGCTGCTCTGGCGCCTGGACTACTACGGCATCGACCTGAGCAAGAATGCCGCACCGCTGCTCAAGTATGCCGAGCGCATCTTCTCGCGCCCGGCCTACATCGAGGCGCTGACCCCCTCCGAAAAGGTGATGCGCAAGTAATCGCATCGCCGAGTGCCCGCTGTGTTCTCATGATCAACGCGCTCGAATCGTCCTCGCTGCGGCCCTACCTGATCCGGGCCCTCTACGAATGGTGCACCGACAACGGCTTCACGCCCTACCTGGCGGTGCAGGTCGACGAAACGGTGCAGGTGCCGCGCGAATACGTCAAGAACGGCGAAATCGTGCTCAACGTCAGCTACGACGCGACCAGCTCACTCAAGCTGGGCAATGACTACATCGAGTTCAAGGCCCGATTTGCCGGCACGGCGCGCGACATCAGCGTGCCCGTGGGCCGCGTGGTCGCGATCTATGCGCGCGAGAACGGCCAGGGCATGGCCTTCCCCTCGGTGGTGGCGCCAGTCTCTTCGGACGAGCCCGCTGCCTCACCCGCGGAGGAGCCGCGCGTGATGCAGCTGGTGGCCGACGAGGCCGAAGACCGCGCCGTGGAGCCGGGCGCGGCGGACGTCGCGCAGGCCGAGGAAGGCCCGGCCGGCGATCCGCCCAAGCCGGGCGGCAATGGCGGCCGCCCCGCCCTCAAGCGCGTCAAGTGAGCGAGGGCAATCCGGAGCGGGCCTGCGCCTGCCACTAGAATCACCGTTTCGCCGTTTTAGCTCAGTTGGTAGAGCAACCGCCTTGTAAGCGGTAGGTCGTCAGTTCGATTCCGACAAGCGGCACCATCTCAAAGCCCGGTAACGTCCAACGACGTCCGGGTTTTTTCTTTTTTCCCTCTTTAATCCCGGTTTGAGCGTCCAAAATCGTCCGAGAAAGTATGCCTCAATCCGGGGGCATATGGGGGCACATGTGGGGGCACAGGTTCGGAAAATGGGGGCATATCCTTGGCTCTCGACCGATGCTGAGCAATGTCGGGTTTTGTCGGGTAGCGCCGTCCGCTGCCTGTCTCGGCTGCAGCCGCTTGACTTCGCGCTCCACAGCGCGCCGCTCGGTGCGCGTCATTCCGTCCAGCGCCTGACGGCACCGGTCGCTGGGCGGGCACTACGACATTCCCATCAGGGTCAGACTGAGTGCTGCTTAGCAGCGTCGCATGCTAGACTTGAATTTGTCACGAAATCATGCAACCGCATTCATCCACGCCTCGCCATGGCGGTTCCCGACAGGGTGCCGGGCGCAAGGCTGCCTATGGCGAGCCCACCAAGACCGTTAGAGTGCCGCACAGCCTTGTGCCCGTAGTCGCGGGGTACCTGGCCGCGATGAAGCGCCCGCCTGGAGGCGTCGTTGATGGCGCCGGCCTGCAACCCATCGCGACGTTTCGCACCGCCACCGCCGTGTCCGTCCTCGGTCGCCGAGTTCGTGCCGGCAAACCCACTTCTGGCGACGATTACCAAGAAGATGCTGTCGATCTCGGCAAGCACCTGGTACGCGACCCGAGCAGCACCTTCCTCATGAAGGTCGCCGGCTGGTCCATGCGCGATGCTGGCATCGCCGATGGTGACGAGCTGGTGGTCGATCGCGGCGTGGCAGCCGAGGACGGGCGCATCGTCATCGCCGACATCGACGGCGAGTTGACCGTCAAACGCTTGAGGCGAACGGCCACTGGCTGGTTGCTGGAAGCCAGCAACCCCGAATTCGCCGATGTCCCCGTCGGCGACAAGAACGACCTGCACATCTGGGGTGTCGTCACGCACGTGCTGCGCGCGGTCTAGACGCCGTGCACAGACTTTAAAGAACTAGGATGCCCTCATGTCGCAAGCAAGCCGAATCGAATGGACCGAGGCAACTTGGAATCCGACTGTGGGCTGCACCAAGATTTCGCCCGGCTGCAAGCACTGCTACGCCGAGTCGATGGCCAAGCGGCTGAAGGCCATGGGCACGCCGGGCTACGAGAACGGCTTCAAGCTCACGATCCTGCCGGATCGTCTGTCCGAGCCGCTGATGAGGAAGAAGCCGACGGTGTACTTCGTCAACTCGATGTCCGACCTTTTCCACAAAGGTGTGGACGACAACTACATCGCCCAGGTCTTCGACGTGATCAGGCAGTGTCCGCAGCACACCTTCCAGGTGCTGACCAAGCGAGCTGATCGCCTGGCTACCTTCTTCCGAACCCGCGACGTGCCCACGAACGCTTGGATCGGCGTCTCCGTCGAGGACCGTAAGTACGGCGTGCCGCGCATCGAAGGTTTGCGCAAAGTCGACGCGCGCATCCGTTTCCTGTCCGTCGAGCCACTGCTCGAAGATGTTGGTGACCTCGACCTAACCGATATTCAGTGGGTCATTGTTGGCGGCGAGTCCGGGCCCAAGGCACGCCCGATGAAACTGGAATGGGTTGAAAATATCCGCCAACAATGTGAGGAGCAGGGAGTGCAGTTCTTCTTCAAGCAGTGGGGCGGTTGGGGGGCCGACGGCAAACGTCGCTCCAAGAAGGCCAACGGCCGCCTGCTCGGGGGCAGAACCTGGGACGACATGCCGGTACTGTCCGCCCACGTCTGAAGGACCGCATGACGCTGAAACAGTACAGCTGGAAAGACGGCCCCGACCTCATCCAGCAGCACAGCGTCGCAAAGCACCGCATCCTTGAGGCCTACCTCGCCGCGTACTTCCGCACCCTCGTCAGCTCGCCGAACCAGGATGTTCTGCGCCTGACCCTTGTCGACGGGTTTGCCGGCGGCGGACTGTACGTCCACAACGACACGCGCGAGCCCGTCAAAGGTTCGCCATTCATTTTCCTCGAAGCCACGCGCGAGGCGGAGTTCCACATCAACAAGGATCGGCGCAAGCCCGTCCAACTCCAGGTCGACTACTTCTTCTGCGAGGCCGACCGCCACGCTCAGATGCATCTCGACAAGGTGCTGCGTGAGGCTGGATACGCCGACAGGATCGGCAACGGCATCTACATCGAGCACTCGCGGTTCCAGGACAAGGCGGACGCGATCATTGGGTTCATCAAGAAGAAGAGCCCGAAGAATGGCCGCTCGATCTTCGCGCTCGATCAGTACGGCTACAAGGAAGTACCTACGCACCTCCTGCGCAAGATCTTCGATGCGCTGCCGAGTGCGGAAGTGATCCTGACATTCGGGGTCGACTCGTTCATGAACTTCGCCAGCGACGGCGATCAGGTTAGGGGTCTACTCGACGGACTCGGCATACCCGATATCTTCCGCGGCCGTTCGGTCGAGGAGATCAAGGCCTCCGACCGTGACTGGCGGCTCTTCCTGCAGAGCACGCTCTACCGTCGACTCGTCGAGAACTGCGGCGCCCGCCACTTCACACCGTTCTTCATCCGCAATCGCGGAGGCCACGGCGACTATTGGCTGATCCACATGTCCCAGCATCATCGCGCTCGTGACGTGATGACGGAGGTGCACTGGGCCAACAGCAATTACTTCATCCACTATGGCGGCGCCGGACTCGACATGTTCCAGATGGTTGGCTACGACCCGAGTCATGATGCTGCTTACCTTGGTCAGTCGCTCCTCGGATTCGAGTTCGATGATGTCGCGCGGCGCACGAGCATCGCCGCATTGACCGAGCACATTCCACGGCGCGTGTACGCCGACGACAGTGGGATCAGCTTCGGGGAATTGTTCGCCACCACGTGCAACAGTTCACCGGCGTCGGCGCGAATCTACCGTGAGTCGATCGGGAAGTTACTGGATGAGAAGGCTGTCGAGATCATCGGCGTCGACGGTACCAAGCGCCGATCTTCCGCGCAGATCATGGACAGCGATCAGATCTTGTCGCCACCGCAGCGCACGCTCTTCATGACTGGCTGAGCCATGCGCGGATCAACGTCATTGGGGGAGCAGCCGAACTTGACTTCGATCATTCCGGACGCCTACGAAGGGCGCGAGCAGGCTCTGGTGAAGCATGCGCTCCTCAAGAGCTACCTTGAAAAGCTCGTGCTCATCATCGGCATGAGCGCCAAGAAGGCACGACGCGCAGAAATCTGCTATGTGGACTGCTTTGCAGGACCATGGGGCGCACCGGATGACGATCTTGATGGCACGTCGATTTCGTTGTCGCTGAAGACGCTAGCCGCCTGCAAGAAGACGTTGGCAACGCTCGGCGTCGATGCCACGATGCGCGCCCTGTATGTCGAGAAGGACAAAGGCGCGTTCGATCGGCTCTCGGGTTTTCTTGGCTCGAAGGCGCCGCCTTCGGTCGATCAGGCATGCCTGCATGGCGACTTCGTAGACTTGCGTGGTGACATTTTGAAGTGGTGCGGGCCAGGCGCGTTCACCTTCTTCTTCGTCGATCCCAAGGGCTGGAAGGACATCATGATCGAGACGATGAGGCCTTTGCTTCAACGTCCACGATCGGAGTTCCTGATCAACTTCGCCTACAACTTCATCAACCGCACGGCATCGATGGCCGTTTGGCAAGACGCGATGGCAAAGTTGTTGGGCGCGACGGTGAACCTCGACGGCCTTCAGCCATCCGAGCGCGAAGAGACGCTGGTCGACGCATACCGAACGAGTCTCAAGGCATGCGTTCTAAGCGGTCGTCCCGGGTACCGTGCTCGCTCGGCCTACGTCACGGTGCTCGACCCGCTGCATCGGCGAACCAAGTACCACCTCGTGTATGTGACGAGCCATCCAACGGGGATCGTCGAGTTCATGGACATCTCCGAGCGAGTGGATCTCGTCCAACGGCGGGTTCGAGCTGCAAAGCAGATCGAGGTTCGTCAGCAAAGGACCGGCGTCACCGACTTGTTCGGCACCGAGCCGGAGATCGAGGCATCGGACGGCCGCTGCAGCCCCGACGATGTTGATGCCTTCTGGCGCCGATACCTTGCAGCGGGCGAACGGCGTATTGGAACGGCTGAATTCGCAGACATCCTCGAGGGCACGAACTGGCTTCCAGGTGAACTGCAAAGCTCGCTCGTGCGCCTCGTCAAGGCCGGAGTCGTGCGCAATCTGGACGCCGATGCATCGAGGAGGCGATCGAAGCCGCTGCACTTCGACAAGGCGGAGCGCCTTCGACTCAGCCAGAGCTGATCGCGAACCCACGAGACAGCCCGCACCGCGGCCGCGACCAGGCAGCCGCGCGAGGTGGTGAAGGAAGCACTGGGTTGCAATGCCGCGACGGTGATTTTGGCGCAATCATCCCGTCGGGTGCCGTCGCGCCGAGCCGTGCCGACGAGTTCCTGACGCAGACGCTGAAGACGGCGCTGGCGCTCGTGGACGTGCGGGTGCTCGACCACCTGCTGGTGGCCGGCGCCGATGTCTGCTCCTTTGCCGAGCGGGGTCTGGTATACACCGGTCGGGCGGAGGCGTCTGGCGGCGCCCCTTGGGTCACACCGCGATGGTCAGGCGACCGGTGCCGGTTCCATTGCGTGGCTCTGGCAAGATGGGCGGCAACGAAAAACCCAGAGGGACGCCGGGATGAACCTCTCCGAGTTGCAGGCCGAGCTGCGCCACTTCGCTGCCGAGCGCGACTGGCAGCCGTTCCACACGCCCAAGAACCTGTCCACGGCCTTGATGGTCGAGGCGGCCGAACTCGTAGAGATTTTTCAGTGGATGACTCCTGAGGAGACACAGCGCGCCCACCAAGACCCGGCGACCAAGCAGCGCATCGGCGAGGAAGTCGCTGACGTGCTGCTCTACCTGCTCCAGGTGGCGGACCACAGCGAGATCAACGTCGAGGAGGCGGTCAGGGACAAGCTGGCGCGCAATGGCGTGAAGTACCCGGCCAAGCGCCAGATTACCCGCGTCTCGCCGGCCCGGGCTCCGGTGCCCGGCACCCATGTCCTGCTCGACTACGAGAACGTCCAGCCGAGCGACGAAGAGCTGCGGCTCATGGTGCCGAATGCTGGTCGGGTGTGGGTCTTTCACGGACCGCAGCAGCGCCAGGTCGAGCGGCGTTTCGCTTCCTTCGGTGCTGACGTGACGGCCGTGCCGATCAGCAAGACCGGCAAGAACGCGCTGGACTTTCATCTGTCGTTCTACATGGGCTACATCGCCTCGCGCAACCCGGCGTCGACGATGGTCGTGGTGGCCAACGACAAGGGCTACGAACCGATGCTCGAGCACGCGAGAGGCATGGGGTTCATGGTGCGGCGGCAGTCGCACGAACAGGCCAAGCCTGCCGCGAAGAAGGCAACCGCAAGGAAGGTGGTGGCCAAGAAGGCGCCGGCGAAGAAGGCAGCCGTCAAGAAGGCGACGGCCAAGAAGGTTTCGCCCGCACCGGCAACGAAGAAGGCGCCAGCGGCCAAAGTGGTGTCGACGAAAAAGGCCGCGCCGGTGAAGACGGTGGTTGCGAAGCCATCCGCCCGGCCGGCTGCCAAGGTGGCGGCTACACCGGTCTCCGGTGTTGCGAGCAGACCGGTTCCGGCGCCGGTGATGTCACCGCCGGCACGTGCGTCGACGGTGACGGCCGACGAGATCGGAAAGATCACCGAGAACCTTCGCAAGTTGGGGGGCAATCGACCGACGAAGCCGGTGTCCTTGCGGCGCCTGCTGAAATCACTTCTCGTGGCAGAGACCGGGGACGCCTCGATCGAGGTCGCGCTCGACAAGCTGGTCGCGTCCGGCGTCGCGACGATTGGCGCGGGGAGTGAGGTGACGTACCCCGGTTTTGATCGCCCTGCCGGTTCATCTGCAGGGGGAAGCTGATGCCTTCCGGCTGGGGCGCCTTGCACCTCGCTTTTCAGGGATGCTGTACCTTTGACGTGGCGGGCGGGATTCCAAGCGCTCGCTGCATCCATGCCGACATGGGCCGGTCGGAGGCCAGTACCTGCTCGATGGTGGCCTGGGCCTGGTCGATGTGGTGGGCGGTGCGAGCGGCTTCGGTGGCGAGGCGATGGGCTTCCACCACGTCGAGGCCCGTGAGTTCGTAGCCTTGCCCCATGGACATCCAGTGCAGTGCTGCCAGTGCGGCTTGCATGGCAAAGCCGGGTTGCTTGACCAGGTGGTCGCGCGCGGCACGCGTCAGGGTCTTGGGGTCGCAGGGCGAGGCCCAGGCCAGGGCGGTCGCCCGGTCGAACAGTTTCAGGGTCTTGGCGGTGGCGAACCACTTGCCGGGCTCACCGGGTGTCGACGCGACGAGGTGGTCCAGCAGTCTGTCGCGTGCCAGTTCGGGGTACTTCTTCGCCAGCACCCTGAAGGTCGACAGGTTGGAGTTGGCCTGGTTGGCCAGCAGCGCGTATCGATCGAAAGCTTCTGCGCGCCGGCCCGCCTTCAGCAGCGCATCCTCGGCGAAACGCGCCACGGTTTCCTCGCCGGTGGTGCTGCCCGCTCGATCGCGCACGTAGGCGATGGCCTCGTCGACCTGGCCGCGCGCGACGAGCACGCGGGCGCCCCAGACCAGGTATTGCCAGATCGGGCGGGGATCCATCGCCAGCAGTTCCAGCAGTTCGTCGTGGCGGCCGGCCTTGAACAGCGCGCTGTAGCACGGGGTGGTGCCGGCGAAGAAGGCGTAGCTGCCGCGATGGCGTTCGCGCAGCACGCTGCGCTGGGTGGGCAGCAACTGGTCGGCCCAGCTCGATGCGAGTTCGGGTGTCGCGCAGAGATCGCCCCAGTGGTCGCCCAGGGACTCGATGTAGGGTGGATCGTCCTCCTGGATGGCCTCGAAGAGGCGGTCGAGCCACTTCTGGCGCACGGCGGTGTCCACCGGCGCGTCGCCGATGAGGGGCACCAGTTCCTGGACGGCCGCGCAGGTGGCGTTGCCGAGGGCGCCGGTGGAACTGTCGACCTGGTTCAGGGCCGGGGAGAGTTTCTCCAGAAACAGGACGGCGCCCTCGGCCGCTGTGGCCGGATCTTGTCGGGCGACCGTACGGATTTCGGTGAGGGCTTCCTGGATGCGCTCGATCGCGAGCCGGGAACCACGCCAGCCGAACGCAGCCCGGCGAAAGCGAGCGCGGAATGCCCAGGGCCGCATCAGCGCCATCTCCTTGTCAAAGGCGCACGACTCAGCTTGTCGAGGAGGTCATCCAGGTGGATCAACAGGCCGCGGGTGGTCGCGCCGAACAGGGTGTCGGCGTCGGCGACGACAGGGATCACGAATCTCAGCTCGCGAAGATTTCGCTGTCGAGGTCGGCGCCGAGCTGGCCCAGGGCCTTGCGGCGTCGGGTCTGCTCCTGGCGGTGCCAGGCCAGGACGGCGGACTTGAGGACACGTCGCTGGTTGCCCACCTGCTGGTGCAGCGGTATGTCGCCGGCTTCGATGCGGGCCACGATGTAGGGGCGAGAGACACCGACCAGGTCGGCCGCTTCCTGGGTGGTCAGAACCGGGTCGGTCGCTGGTCCGGACCTGGCGGCGGAGGCCTTTCGGGTGCTGTCGCTGATCGCCGGGTGCTGGAAGAGCCGCGCGAAGTCGCCCTTGATCAGCCGCGTTGCCTGGGGAGTCAGCTTGACATGGCGCCGCACGACCTCGACCAAGGGATCGAGGTCGATGTTCACCGACAGCGCCGGGGCGGCGTTGCGCGGTGCGGCCTCGATGGACTTGTGGGCGGTCTTCATGGCTTCGAGTGTATCAGTTTACTCGAAATACTCGAACTTCGCGAAACAGCGATCCAGGTTGACGCTGGGTGAGGGATGCGTGGCGGTGCATGGTGTCATGGTGTGGTTGTGCTGATGCCAGGTCTCGGTGGGCCAGGGCGTGTCCCCGCCGTGCGGGGCCGGGCTGTTGCGCTGCGCGTCGAGCCACCGGCGATGCCGGCGTCTCGCCCCTGACGGGCTGCCATCCCTCACGCAACACGGTCGGGCCGGCGGAGCCGGCTGAAGCACGCGGCGGCCCTTTCCCGTGCCCGGGGATCGCGGGCCCTGATTCCTTCACGCTGCGCGTGAACGAGGCCCGCTTGGCGAACTGACCGGCTTGCAGGTCGCTGCGCTCGCTGCGGCGCCGGCCAGATCGCCACCCCGGTCACCCGCCACGCCCGGTGCCGGGCCGCTGAATGCCGGGTGCTTCAAAGTGCTCGCAGCGGCTCGACCGCCGCGCCAGTCGCTCGCCTTCGGCTCCCTTGGTGGCACGTCGGCCGCGGAGCCGCCGCTGCTCGTGATCGTTCGGTCGCCTTCGCTGCAACCGCTGCGCCAGGCAAGCTGGCACATCGGTCGCGACGCTGCGTCGACCACGAAGGGCAGCCCGTGCGCCGCTCGTCCCACCGCGATCCCCCCACAAGCCCCCGTCAACTGGGTGAGGGGGACTTGTGGGGGGATCTTCAAGCGGTGGGCCGGGAAACCGGCGCACTGCAACGGCTGCGAAGAAGCCCACCCATCCCCACCCCTTCCCGTGAGGGAAGGGGCCATGCCACCCCGCCCGCCCGTGGGCGGGAGCGAGGGAGTCCGAGCGAGAGGATCGGTTTTCAGGGAGCCTGGCTCGGGACCCGGCTGATTGCTCTCGATTGGAGAACACCATGGCAAACGTCCAAGTCATCCAGCGACACGCGCACCTGGCAGGCGCCGTCAAGCTCGAATTCGTCAACGGCCGCGAGGGCAAGATCGCCAAGGCGGTGCTGACCGCGATCAGCAACACGCGGCGCGCGAACCGTGGTGCAGGCGAGACGCGCGAGGAGGAGTCCACCGCGATCCAATGGACGCTGTGGGGCAAGCAAGCCGAGAACGCGGCCGAGTACCTGGGCAAGGGCTCGCACGTCAACATCGTGGGGCGGCTACGCAACAACAACTTCGAGAAGGACGGCGAAACCGTCTACGGCATGGCGTTCACGGCCGAGGAAATCGACTACCTCGACAGCCGTGCCGAGTCCGAGGCGCGCCGCAACGGTGGCCACGGCGCCGAAGCCGGCGCGAGCAGTGGCGAGCACGCCGCGCCGGCCGGCACCACCCGCAAGCCGCGCAACGCGCGCCAGCCGGCGCACGCCGACGCCTGAACCCGCACCGGGTGGGCGCCATGTTGGTCAATCGGCCACTGAGTAGGCCACTGAGCCGCGCCCGCCCTTCGAACCTCATTCAACGATCGAAGGAAATCATCATGTACTCGACCCCGACACTGGCCACCCGCTTTGCCCCCAACACCCGCGTGATGCGAGGCGACCTGCCCCTGAGCGAAGACCAGATGCGTGTCGCGGCGCCGTCCATCTTCGCCGAGGGCAAGCACGCGAGCCGCTCCGAGCGCTACACCTACATCCCCACCATCGATGTCCTGCGCGGCCTGCGCAAGGAGGGCTTCGAGCCCTTCATGGTCGCCCAGGGCGCCAGCCGCGTGGAGGGCAAGGCGGCGTTCACCAAGCACATGATCCGCATGCGCCATGCCGGCCAGGTGCAGGCCCGGCCGGAGGCGAACGAGATCATCCTGATCAACAGCCACGACGGCGCCAGCGCGTACCAGATGCTCGCCGGCATGTTCCGCTTCGTCTGTTGCAACGGCCTGGTGGTGGGCAAGGTGGTGGAGGACATCCGCATCCCGCACAAGGGCAACATCCAGGGCGAGGTGATCGAAGGCGCCTTCCGCGTTCTGGACGAATTCGAGGCCGTGAGCCAGCATACCGAGGCGATGAAAGCGCTGCCGCTGGAGCCGCGCGAGGAGATCGCCTTCGCGACCGCCGCGCTGGCGCTGCGCTTCGGCGAGCGCGCTGTAGAGGCAACCGGTGGGCACCGGCCCGCGCCGGTCACGGCCGAGCAACTGATCGAGGCGCGCCGGCCCGAGGACCTCGGCCACAGCCTGTGGACCACTTTCCAGCGCGTGCAGGAGAACGTGATCCGTGGCGGGCAGCCTGGTCGTAGTGCGCAGGGCCGCCGCCTGCACACGCGGCCGGTGGGCAGCATCGACCGCGGGGTGAGTCTGAACCGGGCGCTGTGGATGCTGGCCGAAGAGATGCGCAAGCTCAAGGCCTGACAGGTTGGCGATGACTTTCCGGTGGAAGTCATCGCCTCCGGTGCGACCGACCGGCCCGACCATCGGGCTGGCCTTCTCTCAAGAACCCGAGGAGCTTCAAATGAACCACGACGCCATCGATGCCGAGATCGCTGTCTACGACGCGCGATCCCGTCAGGCCACGCAGAACGGCGCCCAGGCTTTCGCGCGGTTGCTGAAGCTGGCCGAGGAGCGCGACTCTGGCCAGATCCCGCGCATCGCGCGCTTCCTGGCCGCGACGTACAACGGCCAGGCCTTCCAGTTCGACCTGTTCGAGCTGCGCGCCCTCGACATCGCCATCAGCGACGACATGCTCAGTTGCCTGGACGCGCTGCGCTGGGGCCGGGCCGACCTGCACAGGCTCATCCCCGACGGTGACGCGCGCGTGCGCGCTGTGATCGAGCGCTGGGGCCTGCGCTGGCCGAACGACACCTGAGTGCCGAGCCGAGGCGATGACCTCAGCCGAGAAGTCATCGCCGACCGCGCTGGCCGAGGCGCGCGACTCAGGCCGGTCGCCCGTCCAGGCGATCGGCGATCCATGATTGAACGGCGCTCTCCGGCCAGGTCGCAGTGCGTCGTCCGGCCTTCACGGAGCGGGGGAAGACGCCCCTTTGCATTTGCTCGTAGATCGCCGACCGGCGCAGCCCGGTGAGGCGCTCGACTTCAGGAAGTCGCAGCAGCCGGTCCGGCGCGCGCTTCGTGGTGTGTGCCACCCGCAGCGTTGAATCAGCGCGCAGCAGCGTGAGCGCTTCTTCCAGCAGATGAGCGGCTGCCTGCAGGTCGCGTTGGGCCGCATTGTCGGCGGCGAGGCGTTGGCTTGATGCGTCGACGGTAGAGGCTCGCATGTGACACCACCTTTTCGGTTTCCGCAGCTGCGTCCAATGCCGCTGCGTACATCCATAGCGTGCCTGGGCTGTCCGGTAGTGCCAACCTGTTGGCGCAAGGCGAGCGTGTCGAGACGTAGCACGTGCGGAAGCGTCTTGGGCTGTCGCTGACTGGCGCAGCGCTCGCGGCCGCGAGACCTTCGGCATGCCGAACACCGATCCGTTGATCGCGGTGAGCATGACGGCCGCCGGCCGGCGTGAACCTCCACGCCGATCAAGGCCTGGCATCGCTGATGGCGGGCCTCTTGGTTTTCTTCGCTCTTCACTCGGGGCACGAAAAAATCTGCGTGACCGCATCGCATTCGGCATGCCGAACACCTGGTGCTGAACCGACGAGGTGATGTCCGGCGGGAGAGGCGTGGTGCGCCGTCGAGCGGGTGAGCCTTGCATGTTCGGCGTGCCGAACGCGGATCCGTGTGCTGGATGGAGGGCCGGTAAGGTGGCCCCTTTGAAGCCGAGGTCGAGCCCGCGAAGCTCGTGCCGCGGGCTCGGCGCCCACGCGCAGACCCTGCCATCGACTGCTCTACAGTTCGCGCATGACCTCCCTGCGCACCCTGCCGGCCGACTACGGAGCCTTCATCGAGAAGCTCAAGCAGCGCGTGGGCGCAGCGCGCCTGGCTGCGGCCCGATCTGTGAACCGGGAGCTGATCGCGCTGTACTGGGACATCGGGGAAGCGATCCTGCGCCATCAGCAGACGCAGGGCTGGGGTGAGGCCGTGGTGGAACGCATCGCAGCGGATTTGCGGGCGGCCTTTCCGGGCATCCAGGGCTTCTCGGCCCGCAACGTCTGGGACATGCGCCGCTTGGTCGAGGCCTATACAAGGCCCGAATTTCTGCGACAAGCCGTCGCAGAAATGCCGCGCCCGAAGGCAAGCCGGCGCGCGCCCGCCACGCCCGCGTCGACGGAACGGGCGGCCGCGGCCTCTCTGCGACAACTTGTCGCAGAGGTTCCCTGGGGTCATCACCTGCTGATCCTGGGCCGGACCCAGGAGCCGGCGCAGAGCCTGTACTACCTGCAGGCGACGGCGGCAATGGGCTGGAGCCGCAACGTGCTGCTCAACCAGCTCAAGGCCGGCGCTTTCGAGCGCTCGCGCGCCGAAGGCAAAAGCCACAATTTCCCGCAGGTGCTCGACAGCCACCTGGCCGAACAAGCCGAGGAAGCCCTTAAGAGCAGCTACAGCCTGGAGTTCCTGGGCATTCGCCAGGCGGTCAAGGAGCGCGAGCTCGAGGACCGGTTGATCGACAGGCTTCGCGACTTCATCCTGGAGCTGGGCTATGGCTTCTGTTTCGTCGGGCGCCAGCATCGCCTCACGCTCGGACGAAAGGAATACTTCATCGACCTGCTGTTCTATCACCGCTTCCTCAAGGCGCTGGTCGCGGTCGAACTGAAGGTCGGCCCCTTCGAGCCCGAGTACGCAGGCAAGATGGACTTCTACCTGAATCTGCTCAACGAGAAGGAACGCGCCCCGGACGACGCGCCCTCGATCGGCATCATCCTGTGCGCAGAAAAGGACAGCCTGGAGGTCGAGTTCGCGCTGCGCAGCAAGACCAACCCGATCGGCGTGGCCGAGTACCACCTGCAGCCGCGACTGCCGCACGATCTTCGTGGCAAGCTGCCGTCGCCGCGCCAGCTTCAACAGGTCGTGCGTGCGGCGCTGCCTGCGTCGCCCGTAGTCGACAAGGGATTCAAGAAGTGACCATGACACGCGACCCGCGCGGCATGCCGGCCGACCATCCGTGGTGCGAGCTGCTGACGAAGCTGCGCTACAGCCACATCACCATGCACGATGTCCTCACGCGATTGGCGGGATGCTGAACGCGCCCACGCGATCGCTGCCACACTGATCCGAAAGCGACGTGTTCGGCATGTCGAACATCTGCATGGAAGGGGTAGGTGTCGGCATGCCGAACACTCTTGCGTGCGCGCCGGCGCGTGATGCCGGGGACTGTTCGGCATGACGAACAGGGGCGATGCCGAAACCTGGGTTGGCGCGTGGGCGGTTGCGATGCGAGGATGCGCGCGGGCGATCGAACGAAGTGTCGGCATGCCGAACGCGGAGTCCTTGTGCGGTGTTGAGGGCAGGATAGACTGGCGTCAGACATTGTTTACACCCCTGGTGTTCGTAATGGCCAACGCTCCTCGATCCGCCGTGATCTCGATGCGGTTGCCTCCCGATGTGAAGGCGAGATTCGCTGCGCTGGCCGCGCGTCACCACCTCACCGAGTCGGGCCTGCTCTCCAAACTCATCGACGAAGTGCTGCGCTCGAACGTACCAGGCGCAGTTGCTTCAGGGCTGGCTGCCGATGTGAGCGACGCCGCGACGGACGCTGCGTCGGAGGACCGCATCACGCTGCGCCTTCGTCATGGCGACCGTATGCGCGCTGCAGAGCGCGCCGGTGCGCGGGGCATGCGGACCGGTACGTACCTGGTGCTTCTCATCCACAACCACGTGCGCGCCGCAGACGTGCTGCCGCCTCAAGAGCTGGACTTGATCAAGGCGGTGGGTGCGCAGCTGGCCGCACTGGGAAGGCAGCTGCGAATGTTCGACATGCCGAACACTTTGACCGAACCCGCAGCATCGGAGCTGCGTGATCTGCTCGCGCATGTGCGCCACGACGTTGAATCGGCGCGCGAAGCAGCGGCGGCGGTGGTGCGCCGCAACCTCATGAGCTGGGAGGCGGGTCATGCCTAGGCGGATGGTGAGATCGCGCCCATTGGGTGGCGGCGATCGTGACATGGCACTGGACGTCGTGAGCCATGGCCGGCGCGGTCCTGGCGGTGTGCTGCGCTTTGGTCCGGAGCAGATCCAACAGATCAAGCGCACAGTCAGTCACACGCCCGAGGTGATGGTGAAGGTCTCGGGCGGGGGTCGCGACTTCGGCGGTGTCCGCGCCCACCTCAAGTACATCGGTCGGCACGGCAAGCTGCCGTTGGAGACGGACGAGGGCCTCATGGTTCAAGGCAAGAATGCGGCGCTGGAGATCGCGCAGGACTGGCATCTCGATCAGTGTCGCAGCCAGTACCGGTCGAAGCCCGCGGATGGTGAGAAGGACACGCGGCCAAAACTCGCGCACAACATCGTGCTGTCGATGCCCGCGGGTACACCGCCGGAGAAGGTGTTGGCGGCAGCGCGCATCTTCGCGCGCGAGAACTTCGGGCTGCAGCACCGGTACGCGATGGCGCTGCACACGGATCAGGCGCACCCGCATGTGCACCTGGTGGTCAAGTGCGAACACGAATTCGAGCCGGGCAAGCGCCTGTACATCCGCAAGGCGACGCTGCGCCAGTGGCGCGAGCAGTTCGCGGCCCTGATGCGCGAGCAGGGAGTGGCGGCCAACGCGACGCCGCGGCAGATCCGCGGCCAGGTGCACCGACCGCAGCGCGACCCCATCCACCATCGGCTGCGGGCGATGCGCGCGTTCGGGCAACTGGATGCCATGGCGCGCAGCCAGCGCGCCACGCCAAAGCCGTCGACCTTCATGCGCGACAAGGTGATGACGATGGTCAGCGCGCTCAAGAGCGGTGCGGGCGTGCTCGCGCAAGGAAAGGACACCTTGCAAGGCACGCGCGACGCGGTCCGTGACGACTGGCAGGCAACCGCACAGACGCTGCGGCGCCAGGGCTGGGGCGACCTGGCGGCGCAGATCGACCGATTCATGGCACAGATGCCGCCGGTGCAGACGGATGGAGAGCGGCTGGCCGAGCAGTGGCGGGTCTGGCAGCGCACCCCCACGCCGGAGCGCTCGCGTCCTCGTGTACCCGATGAGCGAAGTCGATAGGGAGCTCGCTTTCGTGGTCGCAGGAAAGCAGTTACGGGCCGCTTTCTCGATCGGGTACGAAATCTCGTGCGTGCACGTCGACTATCTGTGAGGGCAAGGCCGACAAGCGCGCGGTACTGAAGTTCAACCCGATCCGGGCCCAGTACGTGTCGCTGGCTGGAGCGGTGGCACACCAAGCAGACCTTCAAGTGGCTGGACGACGGTAGCTACGTTCTTGAAGTGCCCTATTTATTGATCCGGCCTCAATGAACTTGACTCAAGCCGCATAGCGTACCGTGGCGTGCTCGAAGTACTTGCGGATGCGCTCGGGCTGGCGTTGCACGCTGCGAAGGTGCTTGGCTGTGGCTTTGGCCAGTTGCAGCTTCGTTCGCGCCGGTGCCAGCTTCGTGACCGCCTGCTTGATATCCGCATTGGCCATCTCATCCGGGTTCAACTCCGGGCTATAGCTCGGTAGGTAGAACACCTCGATGGCATCGGCATGCTCGGCCAGCCAGGCCTTGACCGGTTTGGCATGATGCACCCGCAGGTTGTCCAGGATCAGGAACACCTTCTTGGTCTGTCCCTTGATCAGCCGGCGCAGGAAGTCGATCAGGATTGTGGTGTTGAGCGCCCCGTCAAAGATGCGCCAGCGCATCTGCCCTTTGTTGGTCACGGTGGAGATGACCGACAGGTTGTGGCGCTTGTTGTTGACCCGCACCACCGGCGTCTGGCCCTTGGGCGCAAAACCACGGCCGCGTACATCGTCGCTGCGCAGTCCACTCTCGTCGCCCCAGTGAATTTCGGCTCCCTCGGCCTTGGCCCGCGCGGCAATGGCGGGGTAGTCCTCGTCGAGCCACTTCTTGACCGCCGCCGGTGACTGCTCGTAGGCCTTCTTCATCGGCTTTTGCGGCGTGAAGCCCCAGCGCGCCAGGTACTTGCCCATGGTGCGCACTTGCAGTCGCAGCCCAAAGCGCTGTTCGATGAGTTGGGCCACAGCGGCGCGGGTCCACAGCGCGTAGGGCATCTTGAGCTGATCGGGCGTCTTGTCGGCGATGAGCTTGCGCACCAGGGCCTCCTGGGCGGGGTCGAGCAAGCGGTTTTCGCCGAGCTTGCGCCCGCCAATGGCGTCGTGCAGCGCCTTGGCACCGAGCGCCTCATGGCGTTTGCAGATGTTGAAGACGCCTGTGCGACTCAGGCCGGTGAGCGCGGCGATCTTGTCGTAGGTGTTGCCGGCCTTGCGTAGCCGGATGACCTGAACCCGGCGCTCATGCCGCGCTTCGTGGCTCAACGATCTCATGTCAGTTGCTTGCATGAATCCGAGTTGGGGGCGGTGCAGATAAATTCAAGTGCACAAGGGCCGAATCAATAACGGACCAGGAACTCGTCATGGACGTGCTGCGCTTTGGCGCAGATGTTGAGGTCCTGAGACCGCCCGAGCTGCGGGATGGGGTGGCCGAACGGTTGTGCGCCGCAGCAAAACTCTACGCGTAGCAGCTGGCCGATTGGTAGCTCATTCTGTGAACTACCGGCCTTTCAGAATATCCCTCACGCCTGCTGTGTAACGTGGGCATGGAGTTGGGAATGCAGATCAATTTTGCGCATCTTCGGCAACCCGCCGTCAGCGGCGGTTGGGTCAACTTCGCGGTCTTCGACGCCCGGTCGAGCAGCGGCACCACGAGCACCAACAGCGAGCTCCTGGAGCAACTGACGGCGCGGGCCCGGGCGAACCAGTTGCGGATTGACCAGTCCGCTTTGGCCTTCAGCGCCAACGGCCGTATTCAGTTCTTCGGCAGCAAGCACCTGGTGGAGTTCCTCTCCCGCAGCGGCTTGCCCCGCTGGACCCACACTCTCAACGTTTAAGGAGCCCATCATGGCCAAGAACGCACCTGTCGGCGACAACGCCCGCCGCGGCGCCGTCCGCGACCGCTCACAAACCTACAACCCGGTCACCGAGACCTGGACGAAGCGCGATACCGGCAACGGCCGCTTCATGGACCAGAAGCAGGACGGCACGCCCTTCAGGGGCGTGCGCAAGGAGCGCGGCAAGTAGACCTGCTGCACAGTGGGGCGGGCTGCTGACGCTCGGCCCGGCCGCGATTCCGCCAGCCTGACCTCGCCGGCTTGTCCGTCGGCTGGGTGCGGTCCGGCTTAGCGGCGACGTATTCCAGATTCGTCCGGTGCCTTCCCGGTCTAGAAGGGTTCGTTTCCCCTGGACGGCATGGAGTTTGTGTAACAGAATAGTTACAAAAATGGAGGGATATGCAGAACCGAGGCTCGAGGCGCCTGTACGCCGCAACTGATCTGGTCAATTTCCTCGAGTGCGAGCACCTCACGTCGCTCGACTTGCAGAACCTTCAGACGCCGCTGCTGCGGGCTGAAGTTGACGAATCCACCCAGCTCATCCAGCAGAAGGGCTATGAGCACGAGGGCGCGTACGTCCAGCACCTGCGTGACCAGGGGCTGAACGTCGTCGACATCGCCGAAGGCAACGACAGCCTAGAGGCTAAAGTGGCCGCCACGCTGGACGCGATGCGCTCCGGCGTCGACGTCATCTTCCAGGCCACGCTGCTGCAAGGCGAGCTGGCCGGCTACGCAGACTTCCTCATCAAGGTCCCCCGGCCGTCGGCCCTGGGCGACTACAGCTACGAGGTGTCGGATACCAAGCTCTCGCGCAAAGCCAAGGCCAAGTTCCTGGTGCAGCTGTCGTTCTATTCGAAGCTGCTGACCGTGGCGCAGGGTGTCGCGCCCTTGTACATGCACGTCATCCTGGGAGACCGCTCCCAGAAGACCTATCGCTGCGCAGACTACGCCCACTACTTCGAGGCGCTGCTGCAGCGCTTCCTTGATCGCATGGACGCGCAAGGTAAGACGACCTATCCGGAGCCATGCAACCACTGTGACCTGTGCGGCTGGATCGACATCTGCAAGCAGCGCTGGCTTGCCGACGACCACCTCAACCAGGTCGCCAACATTGCGCGCGGCCAGATCATCAAGCTCCGGGCCGCGGGCGTGGACACCATGGCCAAGCTTGGGGAGTTGGCCAAAGGCACGCTGATACCCAAGATCCAAGCCGGCACGCTGGAGAAACTGCGGCACCAGGCCTTCCTGCAGGACAAAGCCCGACGGACCGGCGAGCCCATCGTGGAACTGCTCCCCGTTGAGGCAAACCGCGGCCTGCTGCGCATGCCCGAGCCGAACGCCGGGGACATGTTCTTCGACATGGAAGGCGACCCGCTCGAAGAGGGCGGGCTGGAATATCTGTTCGGCCTGTACTTCTCAGAGGGCGGCAAGTGGGAGTTCAAGGGTTTCTGGGCCCACAGCCGCCAGGAGGAATGCGCCGCCTTCGAGGCCTTCGTCGACTTCGTCGTGGCCCGCCTGAAGGCCTACCCGGGCGCCCACGTCTACCACTATGCCAAGTACGAGGAAACCGCCCTCAAGAAGCTGATGACGCTGCATGCGACGCGCGAGGCCGAGGTGGACAACTGGCTGCGCCGCGGCGTGCTCGTCGACCTCTACCAGGTGGTGCGCGAAGGCATCATGGTCTCGGAGCCGCGCTACTCCATTAAGAACATCGAGCACTTCTACTTGGAGGCGCGCGAGGGCGACGTCACCAACGCCGGCGCCAGCATCGTCTGGTACGAGCGATGGAAGGAAACCGGTGATCCCGCGCTACTGCAATCCATCGAGAAGTACAACGAGGACGACGTCCGCTCTACGCAGGAGCTGCGCGACTGGCTGCTGAAGCTTCGGCCAGTTGGCCTACCGTGGGCCGAGCCTCGCATCCCCACCAGCGGCGCAAGCAGCAGCGCCACCACGTCGGAGCCCCTGACGGAGGCCGAAGCCCGACTCGTGCCTTATCGGCAGGCCCTGGTTGGGCCGCTGCCCGAGGACCGGCTGACCTGGACCGCAGAAGAGACGGCACGGGAACTCACCTATCAGCTTCTTGACTTTCATCGCCGGGCCGACAAGCCCGACTATTGGGCGATGTTCCAGCGCATGGAACTGTCCGAGAACGAGTTGCTGGAGGACCCTGAGTGCCTGGCCGGCTTGGTGGCGGATCCCGACTTCCCGCCGGAGGCGGTGAAGAAGTCCACCGTCTACACCTTCCTGTACCCCGTCCAGGAGACGAAGCTGCGCCACGGCAGCAGCATCACGCGGGCCGATACCGGTGAGGGTCTGGACAAACTGGAGATGGACAGCGAAACGCGGCGGGTGCGCATCAAGTTCGGCCCGTCCAAAGAGCGTCCGCCCACGCGCCTGAGCTTGGGGCCTGGCAGCCCCATCCAGACAAAGTCGATCCAGGACGCGCTCTTTCGCTTTGCTGACACGGTGATCGGCGGCAGCCACAAGTACCCGGCGCTCGAAAGCGTCCTGCGCCGCGGCGTGCCGTCGATCGCCGGCAAAGAGCCCAATGCGCCCATGATCGCCGGCAAGGCCACCGTCGAGGCCTGCACGGCCGTCGTGATGGGCATGCAGAGCAGCTACCTGTTCATCCAGGGGCCGCCAGGCGCCGGCAAGACCTACACGGGTTCTCACGTGATCGTGGCGCTGCTCGCGGCCGGCAAGAAGGTCGGCATCACGTCCAACTCCCACAGGCCCATCAACCACCTGCTGGAAAAGGTCGTGGAAGTGGCCAAGAAGCAGGGCGTGTCGTTCAACGGGGTCAAGAAGTCGTCCAAGGACGACGACTCGGCCTACCCCGGCGATGGCATCGAGAACATCTACGACAACGACGCGGTGTTTTCCTGCGGTGCCCGGCTGGTGGCGGGCACGGCCTGGCTTTTCTCACGGCCGGATGCTGACCAGTACCTCGACTATCTCTTCGTCGATGAAGCCGGCCAGGTGTCCCTGGCCAATCTAATCGCCGTGGGCACCAGCGCTCGCAACCTGGTGCTGCTGGGCGACCAGATGCAGCTCTCGCAGCCGACCAAGGGCGTCCACCCGGGCCGATCAGGCGACTCGTCCCTGGACTACCTGTTGGATGGCGTGGCCACGATCGCGCCCAACCGCGGCATCTTCCTGGAGACGACCTGGCGCATGCACCCGGCGGTCTGCAGCTTCATTTCGGACGCGGTCTACGACTCGCGCCTCGAACCCGAGGCCAAGAACGAAAAACGGGTGCTGGTGCTCCGTGATGACGCCCAGCCGCTGCTCAAGCCGGCCGGAATCGTGTTCGCCCCCGTGGACCATGAAGGCTGTTCCCAGCAGAGCGCAGAGGAGGCCGATCTCATCAAACGACTGTACGAGGACCTGCTGTCTCAGCGCTACACCGCTGACGATGGCAGCGTGCACCCGATCACGCCCAAGAACATCCTCGTCGTGGCACCGTACAACATGCAAGTCAACCTGCTGCGCGAAGCGCTGCCTGCGGATGCGCGGGTTGGAACGGTCGACAAATTCCAGGGGCAGGAAGCCGAGGTCGTGCTTATCTCGATGACGACCTCCAGCGAGGCCGAACTGCCCCGCTTCATGGAGTTCCTGTTCAGCAAAAATCGCTTGAACGTGGCCGTTTCGCGCGCCAAGTCCTTGGCCGTGCTCGTCGCCAACCCTGCGCTGATGACCATCAAGTGCTCCACGCCGGAGCAGATGGGCCTCGTGAACACCCTGTGCTGGATCGCGTCGGTGGGTGCCGACCGAGCCGCCCATTCTTGACCTTGATGACCCGTTTCGGGCGAACCCATGGCTGATTCTCAAGTGATGTTGTACGTACTCCTCGCCCTGACCGGGCTGTCGCTCGTCGCCTGCATCGCACTGATGCTGCGCAAGCCTAAGATAGAAATACCACCCGAGCTCAGCACCCGGATTACGCTGCTGGAGCAAAGCGTCGTTCGCGTGGTCGAAGGGCAGGGCCGGCTCGAAGGCGGGTCCCAGAGCGTCGAGCGTAGGCTGCAGGCTTTCACCGAGGAGATGGCCGCCGCCTTCGCGTCGTCACGCCAGGTGCTTGACGAGCAGCTCGGGCGCACCTTGGAAGAGTCTCGGAACGGGCGCGTGGAGCTCCAGGCAGCGTTCCAGAAGTTCGAGGAGCGCTTGGACGGACGGATTTCCGCCCTGGATCAAAAGCTAGGCAGCCGCTTCGCCGAGTTCCAGGAGACCATCGCTCAAGGTCTGGCGGCCAGCCGCTCCGCGGTCAACGAGCAACTCAACAACGCGCTTGAAGAATCGCGCAGTTCTCGTGCCGAGCTGAAGGAAGCATTCGGCCGATTCGAGACCAAGGTGGAGCAGCGGCTGACCAGCCTGGACGGGTCCATGACAGCGCGGTTCGAGGCCTTGCAGGGGGCGCTGTCGACGCGGCTGCAAGAGTCTGCTCAGGCGCTGCTGACCCAGCTTGGCCAAGCCAACACCGAGGCCACGGCGGGCCGGGCCGAGGCTACGCGGACGCTGACAGCCTTCCGCGAGGAGCTTGCAGGCGTGCTGCGCACGCTGGCCGAGGAGACTGCCAGATCCCGACAGGCGGCCGCGGAGAATGCGACCGCTTTCGAAACCCGCATGCAGGAGCGCTTCGACGCGCTCAGCGCGGTTGCCCGTCAGACGCTGGAGTCATTGAAGGCCGACGTGGTCGATCAGCTGAAGGCGATGTCTTCAGCCATGAAGGACCAGCTCGAGGGCAACGGCACACAGATTCGCAATCAGTTCTCAACCCTGCAGGAGTCGGTGAGCCAGAAGCTCCTCGCCGTCTCGACGGCGAACCAGCAAAGCTCCGACCAGATGCGCGTCACGCTCAACGAGCGGCTGGCGGCCATCCAGGAGGACAACGGCAAGAAGTTGGAGGAGATGCGTCGCACGGTCGACGAAAAGCTGCACGCAACGCTGGAGCAAAGGCTGGGGGATTCCTTCAAGTTGGTGAGCGAGCGGCTCGAGCAGGTCCACGCCGGCCTGGGCGAGATGAAGATGCTGGCCGGCAGCGTGGGCGACCTCAAAAAGGTCATGACCAACGTACGGACCCGCGGCACCTGGGGCGAAGTGCAGCTCGGCGGCATCATCGAAGGACTGTTCACCGCGGATCAGTTCCAGAGGAACTTGAAGACCGGGGCCGGCAACAGCAACGAGATGGTCGAGTTCGCAGTCCGCATTCCCGCCCCGGCTGACGAAGCGCCCGTTTGGCTCCCGATCGACTCGAAGTATCCCGTCGAGCACTACCAGAAGCTGCTCACGGCCCACGAAGACGGTGATCGCCTCGCCATCCAGGCTGCATCGGCGGCCTTCGAGTCGTCGCTAAAAGCCGAGGCGAAGAAGATCTCAACCAAGTACATCCGCCCACCGCTGACCACGGACTTCGCCATCATGTTCCTGCCGACTGAAGGCCTCTTCGCGGAAGCCATGCGGTTCCCAGGATTGCATGAGCAACTGCAGGTCGACCTGCGCGTCATCATCGCGGGACCAACCACACTCTCAGCGCTGCTGAACAGCGTCCGCCTGGGTTTTCGGACGCTGGCTATCGAGAAGAGATCCTCGGAGGTGTGGAAGGTGCTGGGGGCAGCCAAAGCCGAGTTCAAGAAGTTCGGCGACATCGTGGACGCGACCAAGAAGTCCATCGACCAGGCTGCGAACAAGTTCGACGAACTGGGCCGCCGCACGCGAGCCATCGAACGCAACCTGAGCGATGTTCACGAACTCCCCAGCGCCGTGTTGCCGGCGGCTCCCGCACTGGAGCTCGCCGGGGAGTTTTCGAGCGAAGGGCCAGAGGCCGTCGCGGCGTGAGCTCAGCGGCGCTGGAGCGCTTCAAAGTCTCCCAGCGCTTTGTCGATCCGGGGCCCTCTGGGCGGACTACCGAGTGGGAGGCTCCTCGGTCGGCCGTTCCTTCGCCGTTGGCTCTCTGTCCGGTTGGGTTCTTGCCTTTCCCTGCGCCTTCATTTCCATCGCCTTCTGGCGCGCGATAATGCGCGCCATGTCCCCGCGCTCGATGCGCTGCGCGATGTTCTCGCGCGCGTGGGTCAGCAGCCGGGCGGCCTCCCTGGGTGGGAAGCGTTCGGATTCGAGAACCGCCTCGCCCAGCGCGGCGACGGCACGCGCCAGGTGCGGGAACTCCTTCTCGAACTCGAAGCGGTTCATCACCCGGAAGGCCCCGGCCTCGCGCGCCCACTGCAGCATCTGTCTTGCGTCGGGATCCTGCTCGCAGCGAGCGGCGGCGTCGTTGCGCCAGATGACCGTGCGCCCGGCGATGTCGCGCGGAACCGCCGGGTCGCCGGTCAGGCGCTGCACCAGCGTTTCCCAACGCATCGCGTACTGGACCAGTTCCCTGGCATCGGGGGCGCGGTCCAGATGAATCCGCAATGTCTCGGCGGCCCGGGGGGCACGGTTGAGCACGCCGTCGATCACCCGGCTCTCGTACAGTTGGGTGCCGCTGCGCGTGATCACCCGAAGGCCGTCGACCATGCGCTCGTGCTCCAGGCGGCCCAGGAGGCTGCCCACATTGCTGAAGGCCAGTTCATGGGCCTGGATGGAAGGCGCTTCGGCGCCGAGCCCCGCGCGGCGGCGCATCTCGTAGCGAGCCAGCATGGCCAGGCGGCTTTCTTCGCGGGCGGTGGCCACGAAGACCGCCTGGACGGCGTAGCCGCTGCGCCGCAGGTCCGTCGCGAGCCTGGGGACGGCCTCGATGTCCGTGGTCTCGACCTCGGCGACCAGGTTGAGGCGCCTTATCTGGACGTCCGAGACGAAGCGGTCGAACCAGGCCTGGCAATGGGCGGTCACCAGGGCAGCGGCCGTCGGGGCCACGTCGCCGCCGGCCGCCCACAGCGGGTGGTATGCACGCAGGCGGTTCAGGGACACGTGGGCGGCGGTGTCCACGGTCTGCATCAGTTGCTGGCGCAGCATGACCGACGCGTAAGTAAGGCCCGCGCCGGGTTGTCCGGCGATGACCATGGCCACAGGGTGCTCAGCAGGCTGCGCACCGACCAGGAGGTCCGGTGCAACGCATCGCTCGTACAGGCGCCGCAGTTCGCGCTCGGAGGGCGTGGGCGCGTCAGGGGCGGATGCAGGCCCGAGTTCCGGGGTGTGCGTCACGGTGCGCCCCTTTCCTTGCGATCCGCGGTGTTCTGTCCCCCCCGATCCGGCTGGGGTCCGAACCGCTGCAGGATCGCTTGGACGGCGCCGGCATCGGCCGGGTCGAGCGTGGCGAGGACCCTGCGGGCCTCGTCGCGCTCCTGGGTCAGTTGCTGGATCCGACGTGCATCAGGCTCGACCCGTTCAGCCGCCGCCTCGATCTGGAGCGTGTGGGAGGCGATGTACTGGTTGACCAGCGCGAGCGCCAGTTCGGCGTCCAGCACGGTCTTCATCGAGTTCCACTGCCGCTCTTCGTATTCGTAGAAGGGCCGGGCGGCTTGGCCTGTGGGCCGCTGCCCGCCGCGCTCAATCGAGAAGTCGCCGATGCGCACCGCCTCGGTGAGCATCATGCGGACCACGTCGGGCAACTCCATGCCGAGCGACCTGGCCATCTTGTGCGCCTTGTCGGCAATGGCGCGGTCGATGCGGATGCGGAGTTGGGTGCTGTCCATGCGAGCGTGAGTTATAGCAGGGCGTCATGTTGGGCGGCTGGCATCGGGAGGGATCTGGCGCAACGAGGACGGCCGCCTGGAGTCGACCTGCGAGGCTGGCCTGCGTGCGGCGCCGCGGCAGGCGCACTAGCGCGTCGCCAGGAAGAGAGCCAACGCTGTGAGGTGGGCCGGGTAGAAGGCGTAGAAGACCCAGCGGCTGCGGCGCAGCGGGATGTCCACCTGCGTGGCCCCCCAGATCAGCGCCAGGGCGACCAGCGCGGCGAAGTTGCCGTTGATGATGGCCAGGGAGGCCGTGCCGAGCGCCCACAGCGTGAAGCGGCCGGCCGTGGGCTGGCGCACGAAGGCCCATGCGCCCAGGCAGCACAGCAGCGCCGGCCACCAGAACTCCACCAACGCCCCGCCGATGACGAACGCCACGACAGCCAAGAGCCGATGTCCCTTGCCGCCGCGCTCGAGCAGGTAGACGACCAGGGTGGCGACGAGGAGCGTGCAGAGGATGTTCAGCGGCCACCATCCCACCAGCGAGGCAAAGGCGGGCGTCGCCAGGGCGCCGAAGATTGCCAGCCGTTTCATGACCCGCCGGTGTAGACCGCTGGCCAGGGCGCTGGGGCGGGCCAGGTTGAACATCAGCACGAAGCCGAAGACCGGCATCACCATGCGCCCGAGGGCATAGAGCGTCGTGCTGGATTCGTGCAGCAGGTACTTGTTGACGTGGTCGCCGGCCATCAGAACCAGGGCCACCCATTTGAGCGCCTCCAGCGAGCCGTCCGAAATGGCCCACGCGAGGCGATCGGGCGTGCCGGGAAGCGCCCTCGTCGACGAAGTTTGCGGCATGGGATGAAGGGTGCCTGCGCGCGGGTGTACCCGGGCCGTGGCTTCAATAGGCGGGAGGCAATTCCGTGCCCTCGTCCCAGAGCCGCCGCTATTCGCGGCCGTACCGGGCGGCCAGGTTCGGCGCGTTGCCCACTACGAGCACGTTCTCGGCGTTGTGCCCGGCGGCCGAGGCGGTGTAGTTGAAACTGCCGGTCTGCACCACGGCGCCATCCACGACGATGAACTTGTTGTGCTGCAGTGCGTAGCGGGCGTTGACTCTGACCGGCACCCGTTCGTTGGCGAGAAATCGCGCGGCCGAATAGCCCTTAGCCGCCTCGCCGGCGTCCACCACCACGAATACCTGCACGCCGCGGCGCTGGGCATCGCGCAGCGCCGTGGCCACCGGCTTGCTCGTGAAGGAGTAGGCGGCCACCAGCAGCGTGGCCTTCGCGCCCCGGATCGTGTCCAGCACGAGGCGCAGGGCGTGGCCGGGCGTGAACGCTACAGAGTAAACGGGAGCGGAGGGCGCTGGCGCGGTCGCATCCGTCGCGCCGATGGAAGCGACGGGCCCCTGCGCCACCGCGCGCAACGGCTGCGTGATGACGCCTGTCATCTCGGCGTGAGCCGCGAGGCCGCGCAATGACAGCCCGGCCAGCAGAATGCACGCGAAGAAGGCAAAGCCATGGGGTCCGGCGGCGCGATGGAAACGAAGCACCCAGCGTTCCTGTGGTCTAGCTGCGTTCATGGATCGGCTCCTCGCGACGACGGCCGCCGCGCTGGCGAACCTGTCGTTGGCTCGGCCGCATCTTGCGCTCGGGAAGGTGGAGGGTGTGGCCCTGCTCGACGGCCGCGGCCATGCGCTCGCGGATGGCCTCCACCAGCCGTTCCTGGGAAGGCCCGTCCACCGTCACGCGCCGGGCGTACTGCTCGGCCAGCTTCAGGCCTGCGGCCGCGGTGGCCAGGGTCGGAGAATTGTCCAGAGATGCCGCGGCCAGGATCTCGCCTGTGCGCAGCAAGCGCGCCTGGCGCTGCAGCTCGCGCAGGTGCTCGGGCGTCTCGATGCGCCAGCGGGCGCGCTGAGCGACGATCTTCCGTTCGCCGATCAGCTCGCCCGCGTCGTTGCGTGCCGGCACGCGCAGATTGACAGGGTGGGTACCGTGCTGCGTGAGCACGATCGCGTCCCCGATGCGCGGCTGCGACGCCGACTCGGCCAGCGCCCGTTCCAGGTCAGCGCCCCAGATCATGCGCTCGCCGACCTCGGTGCGCACCGTCACGTAGAAGGACATGCGCTGCTCGGGGTGGAACTGGTACGGCGCCGCGGCGGCGGCGACCAGCACGCCGTTAATCGGTGGACGCGGGCCATCGCGCCGGGAGCGCGGTTCCCTAGCGCCGTCGCGGTCCACCGAAGCTTCAACGGGCTGATTCCGGTTCCGCGCGCGCTCGGCCTGACGGAACTCGGCTTCGATCGGCGCATAGCCTTGCGCCTCGATCCCCCGCAGCGCCGCCTCGCGCCACATACCCTGGCGGAAGGCTTCGGTGCCGCGCAGCTCGATCACCCGCCAGCCCCTGGCCTCGGCGATGGCGATGACGCTGTGCATGACCTCGCGGTTTTCCGTGCGCACGCGGATGCGGCTCCCGTCGTCGATGAAGGCGAGCGTGCGATCCGGGAAGAAGTAGCGGTCATCGACCTTGAGGTAGCGGCGTTCGATGGCATCGGGGACACGGGGATGCGCATGACCGATTTGCGGTGTGTCGCCCTGGATCGAACCGGCGAACTCGCTCAGCCCTGCGCCAGGACTTCCGCTGCCCGCCTGCTCGTGCATGGATGGATTCGCCATGTCGACTCCTTTCTCGGTTTCGCAAGGGGGTCAATCGAGCAGCCGCGAGACGAACTCGTCGGCGTGGCGCTTGATGTCCTCGTCGCTCAGTGGCTCGGTGGGAATCTCGACGTCGTCGAAGTCGAATGAGAAATCGTCCAGCTTCAGCGCGTCGCTCATCACATCGTTGGCCACGGGTGCATCCTCCTTCGACAGCACCTGTCCCCCACCCGCCGGGGTGAGGTGGGTGATGGCACTGGGCGCATCGGTGGGCGCGTCGTCCGCGCCGGTGGCCGGCGCCGCGGCGGCGGCTTGGCTGGCACCCTTTACATCCAGCCTCGGTACGGCCGGCGGGGCCAGTTCTCGGCGGGCGAAGGACTTGTCCTTGAAGTAGCGGATGCGGTGCGCGAGCACGGGGCGCAGGCCTTCGCAGAAGAGGATCATTCGCTCGGGGCCCAGCTCCTTGACCTCCTGCGGCAGCAGCAGGCGACGGGGCTGCTCGCTGATGCTCACGGTTGCGGCCTTTCCGGTGCCGCCCCACAGGGGCCGGCTGATGTTCTTCTGACGCACCGTGTAGGTACCCAGCTCGCGCGAGATGGCCTCGGCGTCCTCGTACTCCTTTGGCGGAAAGACAATGCGCGCGGCGAGCATCTTGCGGATGGATTTCGCCCCCTCGACGCCGTACTTCTCGACCAGCTGCGAATTGGACTGGACGATGATGACCGTGCGCACGTTGTAGCCGGGCAGGAAGGCCGTGGATTCGGCGATCACGGGGATGCGCCCGAGCGCGGGGAACTCATCCAGCATGAGCAGCAACTGGTGCTTGAGCGCCGGGTTGTTCTCCGGCAGCTCGCGCGTCTGCAGGCCGATCGCCTGCTGGAAGAACAGGTTCAGCAGCGGCTGCAGCCGGGCGATGTTGTCCGGATTGATCTGCACGTAGATGGAGACCGGGCGCTTGCGCAGATCGCGCAGATCGAAATCATTGGCCGAGGTCGCCGCGTCGATCATGGGGTTGAGCCACAGGTCCAGCCGGCTCGTGAAGGTCTTGCGGATGCTCGAGGCGGTCGTGGGTGCCAGGTCGATCACGTCGTAGAGGCTTTGCACCGCCTCCTGCGACAGCGGGTAGCCCGCGCGTTCGCAGGCGTCGATTACGCGCTTCCAGTGCTTCTGGAAGCCCTCGGCATCGCTGGCCATGCCCTGGCGCAGCACCTCCCCGAGCGTGCGCGTGGCACCGGGTGCTTCGAAGAGGTACAGGGCGATGCCCAGGAACAGGGACCGCGCCGACGATGTCCAGAAAGGATCGCCCGTCAGCGGGTCGGGAAAGAGCATCGTGGCGATGCGCTGCAGATCGTCGATGCAGCGGTAGGGCTCTTCCGCCACGTAGCCGAGCGGGTTCCAGCGGGCGGAGCATTCCTTCTCCGACAGCGGATCGAAGAGATGAACCTCCTGGCCATGTGCTGCCCGGTATCCGGCGGTCCGGATGAAGTTCTCGCCCTTGATGTCGCTCACGATCGTCGAGCCGGGCCAGTTCAGGAGGTTCGGCACGACGACCCCGACGCCCTTGCCGCTGCGCGGTGGGGCTTCCAGCTCCACGCCTTGCTGGCCGGGCAGCACCAGGTAGCGTCGGCCGAGGCGCCCTAGGATGATGCCGTGCTCCTCGAGCAGTCCGGCCTGCTCGATCTCGCGGCGGCTGGCGAAGCGCGCCTCGCCATGCAGCGGGCGCCTGCGCGGGAGCATCGCGAAGCCCACCAGGCCGAGGCATAGGCCCTGTGCCCCGACGAGGGTCGTCAGCAGGGTGCGGCGTACGTCCGGACGCTCGCCGTACGCCTGCCAATACTGGTGGATGGTCAGCAGCGAAGCGTTCTGCGGCGGCAGCTTCATCGCCATCAGGAAGGCGTAGCCGGCCGTGTACAGGCCGACCAGCGCTGCCACCAGCAGCGCGACCACGATCTTGAAGGGGCTAGGCAAGCCCTCTGAGCTTGGTGCCAGGGTCATACCAGATCTCCCGCACGACGCGCGGGCTGCCGGTGGCGCTGCGGTCGCGCGCGCATTGAACGACGATGTCCACGCTCATCTGGGCCAGTTCCACCCCCTCGCGCGTCGTCATGCCCTGGCCGGCCTGGCTGCGCTTCATCAGCTGGGCCAGCGCCACGAAGGCCATCTCGGCGCTGTCGGCATGCACGCTGGTGATGGAGCCGGGGTGGCCGGTGTTGACCGACACCAGATAGTCGTAGACCTCCTCTCCGGTGCGCAATTCGGAGACGAAGACGCGATCCGGGCGCTGCCGCTTGGCGCTCGCGAGCAGCTGCCCGGGCGTGACCTCGGCCTGGCCCTGCGCGCCCTGCGAGTAGAAGAGACGCACGTGGTTCGGCTGGTTGCGCAGCGACAGCTCCTTGACGTCTTCGATGGTGATGAGGCGGTCTTCCGGCGGCACCTCCAGGATCAGCGCCTTGCTGACCGTGGTCTTGCCCGAGCCGGTGGCACCGGAGAGGAGGATGTTCTTGCGCAGGTGCACGGCCCGGCGCAGGAACTGAACGAATTGCCGTCGTGCCAGCAGGGTCGTCAGCTCCCGGCCCTCGGGCGAGAGCTCCTCCCTCTGCGCTTGTCGCGACGCGATGTCGGGAATGCTGCGCGTGGAGCCGAAGATGCCCATGGCCTCCAGTTGCTCCAGCGTCCAGAGGGCATTCGAGGGGCGTCGGATCGTGATCGAGACGGTGCGATCGAGCGTGGCCGGTGGCAGGACGATCTGGATGCGCTCGCCGCCGGGAAGGGTGGCCGACAGGAGGGGCTCGTTGGCCGACACCCGCTGGCGGGTGAAGTTGGCCACCAGCTTGGCGATGGCGACGCACCAGTCGTAGGAGGCGAAGGGGAGTTCCTCACGGAGCCAGCCGGACTGCCGCTCCACGAAGGCCGCCCCGGGCTCGTTGATGCAGATCTCGGTGACCTCGGGATCCTGCAGCAGCCGGGCCAGTGGACCCAGGAAGAGCGCGAGGGAGGACGGTGCCTCGTCCGCGGGCCGAGACGCTGGCGCGAGCGCCCGTCCCGCAGCAGCCGTCGCGCCGTCTTCGCGGTCAAGGGGTTGCCGGTTCGGTTCGAAGCGCATAGACGCTCCTGAAGTCCACTTCGCGGGCGACCAGGATCTGGATGCGCTCGCCCTGGTTCTTGATGACGGTGGGCGGAATGGCAACCGTGCTGCGCAGCACTTCCGCGATGACATCCCGGCTGCCCTGCGGAGCGATCACGGCGCCGCCGCCGCTGCCGATTTGGGTGCCGCTTTGCTGGTGGGCGGCGAGGGCCGCCATCGTGCCGTCGATGACGGAGATGAGGATCGCGGCACCGAAGCGCTCCCAGAAGTGGGTGTCGACGAAACCAGGCAGGCCGTTGCGGCCGAGCTCGTCGGTGCCGGGGGAGGCGAGTTGCACCACGACGCCGGTGGGGGTGCGCGCCTCGTTCCAGACCACGAAAACGCGGCCCTGACCCTGCCGGGGCGATCCGCGCTGTTCACCCACGTACTTGGTGCCGCGCTCCAGAAGGACGACCTTGCCGTCGGCGCCGTAGATGTCGCTCGCGCCGATGCAGGTGGTCATGCCCTCGTAGGTCGAGTCGATGGCCGTCTCCAGCGTGCAGTCGATGAAGGCACCCTTGGGCAGCAGGAGGCGCCGGGTGGGCAGTGTCTGGGCCATGACGGCGGGTGTCGGGGTGGGCCTGAGGTTCGCGGCCAAGCTGCTGCCGATCGGACCCGCGGTGGGACCCGCGGCGCCGTTGGGGCTCTGCATGGCACTGACCAGCTGGGCGACGTTGGGCATGACGGGAAGGCCCGCGGGGCCGGATGGCCCGGGCACTGCGCCGGCGGCTGCATACGGGCCGCCACCGGTCGGCGACTGGGCCTTGCGAAGCACCGGGGCGCCGAGCTGCCGTTCCAGTGTCAGTTGCTCGGGCGTCTTCTGGGGTGGGCCGCCGGGATTGGCCGAGGCCAGCGGTGGGGCAGGGGCTGGACTGCCGGTGGAAACGGGCGCTGCGTCGATCGGCGCCCTGGGCGGGTCGATGCGGCCGAGGGGTGGGACCTTCATCTCGCCGCCGGCGCGCGCGGCGGCGGCCCTGCGCGCCGACTCCTCGGCATCGCGCGTCTTGCTGTACTGGGTGTTGTAGTACCAGAATAGAAAGCCCCCGCCCAGCAGGATGATGGTGGCCAGCGCCAGGCCGCCGCTGATGCGCGACTGGATGGAGCGCTCGCGATTGACCGAGGGAATGGCCCGCTCACCCTGCACCGTGGCGGCGCCAGCATCGCCGCGCTCGCTACCTCTGCCAACGCTGCCGGGACCCGGCCGCGTGGTGCCGCGCACCGGAAGGATTTCCCCGGTGTCGGCGTCCACATGGCGACCGGCAGCTTCGTTTTCACCGTGCGGGCGCTGCTCGGCGGTGTCATCCGCATCGCGTGGCCCATGCTCACGACCCAGCCAGCTCATGGTTCGCCCCCCACAGTGGATCGTTGCACGCCAGGCGCGCTGGTGTTCGTGGCCGTGCGCGCGCCGCCGCCGGCGAAGGACCGATTGACGACGCAGCCGACCAATTGGCCGCGGCGCAGCACGAAGCGGCGCGCGACCCGATGGATCACGATTTCGTCGTCCTCGACATTGAAGTTCAGCAGCGACTCCGATCCGTCGTCGTTCTGCACGAACATCGCCGGAAATTCGGAGCGGGCCTGGAAGCGCAGGCGCGTCTGCACGCCGTCGTCGTAGGCGCTCATGGGCCTGAGCGACTCACTACCGCAGAACCAGTAGTTCATGTTGCGCGGCCTGTCGGAGGCCTGCTTCATGCGTGCGTCCGTGCGGCGGCGCTCGGCCTCGGCCGCCAGGGCCCGGGCTTCGTCCTCGGGATAGGTGAAGCGGATCGAGTAGACCATGCGCCGCGCGGCGGGGCCGACAGGGGCGCTGGCCGACACCACGTAGTCGAAGTGGTAGGCCCGGCGGTTGGTCAGGACCGTGAGGTTGGTCGACGCACGGGCTTCCTTGGGCTTGATGAAGAAGTGGTTGCGCTCGGCGCCTACGTCGAAGGCGGCGTTGTCGCCGGAGCCCAGGTTGACGAATTCCTCGCCCTCGGCGAACTGCAGGTGGATCTGGTAGCCCACGTACCCGTGCAGCGTGACAACGTCGTCGGGGTTGTAGGCGACCGTGCGCACGCGGGCGTCCACCTTGCCGGCCGGCGGCAGCGTGGCGGCGACACCGGACGGGACGCTCAGGCCGAGGCTGCACGCCAGCACCGCAGCGGGCATCCATCGGGAAAGTGCGGCGCAGGCCCTCATCGCGGCTCCGGCTTGATGGGCGGCGTCGCCGCCACGCCTGCGGCGGCGACCTCGGGTTCACGCCGGTACTCGACGACGCGAAAGCCCAGCGGGTTGAGCGAGCGCCACTTGTCGTCCCTGGAGGGCTGGACGTAGGCGAACTCGATGGTCGAGACCCAGTGGCTCGCCTGCTCGTCGCCGGTGCCGCCCGTGCGGGTGTAGCGGGTGAAACGCACCTGGGCCAGCTTGTCCTTGCCGCTGTCGAGCTTGAGGAAGGTGACGGAGCGCACCTGCGTTCGGATGGCGGTGCCGTCCTTGTAGACGTTCAGGGGCGACAGCGGATTGTTGGTGGTCCACAGGGCGGCCCACTCCTGGTTCAGGCGAGGCGAGTTCTGGGACGCGACCAGTTCATAGTCCGCTTCGGCGGTGCCGTAGAAGTAGCGCTCCCTGGCGATGACGTAGTTCTGCAGCAGGTTGCGGGTGACCACCTGCTCGATGTCGGCAGTGCCCTGATAGGTCGGGACGACGTCCACGATGCCGCTGCTGCTGTCCACGCGGATGACCACGGGAACAGGTTGCTTCAGGGGCGTGAGCCCGGTGACTGCGGCAACAGCCAGGAGCGCGGTTGCGCCTGCGATGCCCGCGACTGTCCAGGCGATCCTGGCCGAGCGCTCCGCGTGGCGAGCGCGGTCGAGCTCCCAGCTCCGGGCCTCCTTGAGGTACTTCTCAAGCGCGGGGTCCCGGTTCATGAGGCGCTCCAGAGGTCGCCGAGGACGGGTTGATGGGTGTGAGCGGGCCCTGGCACTCCGGCGGCAGGGGCGGGCGGGTGCCGCATGCCGCCAGAAGCAGGGCCAGCGCGAAAGACAGGCAGGACTTCACGAAAGGACTCCTGGCTTATCGGCGATGCACGAGGTTCGGCATGACCTGCTCCCTGGGGATCACGGTGCCACCGCGACGCGGCGAAGCTCCGATGCCGGCGATCGAGGCCACCCCTGCGCCGACACGGTTGCCAGTGAGGCGACGGAAGGAGTCCCAGCGGCTGCCCGGCTCGCGGCGCATGCCGTCGATGACGCCACGGCTGAACTCGTAGCTTGAGCGCTTGGCGCCGCCGAGACCCCAGCGCAGCATGCCGCTAACCACGCTGTAGGTGCTGAGCGCGACGCCACTGGCCAATCCCGCGGCGATCGGCATCACCTGCCGCATCACCAGGAAGACGAGCGCTGAGGCTATGCAGACGCGTACGCTCTCGGCGATGGTGATGCTGGCGCCCGCAGCCGCAGCACTGGCCGCATAGGCCTTGACGATATTGAGGAGGAGCGATGCGGTCAGCATCGTGAGCACGCTGATCAACGCGTAGTTCGCAAGCTGCGCCGTCCATGCCTCGAAAAAGCGCCTGGTTGCCTCGAAGAAGAGCAGGACGATGAAGATCGGACCGAGCGCCAGCAGGATGGCGATGGCGACCTTGGAAAGGCCGAGCAGGAAGGCGGTCACCACTACCGACAAGCCCACGAGGATGTAGACAAGGAATCCGGCAGCATAGAACGCGAAATCGCTGTCCAGGATGCTGCCCTTCTTGAGCAGCTGTTCGGCGACGGAGGTGCCGTCCTGCCAGACCTGATCGATCACGCCTACGACGGTGGAGGCTCCCACGATGGACCTGGCGAGCTGCTCAGGTGCCTTGTAGAAGGTGTCGGTGATGATCTCGTTGTATGTCCACAGCCGCAGACCTACCCCGAGAATGACTGCGACCGTGAGGATGCGCTTTACGCCTTCCCAGATCGGCTCCTGGATTCGGCCTGTCATGCTGAGGTAGCCCCAGATCATGACGTAGACGGTTGCGAGCGTTACTGCGGCCGGCTCGATCGCAGAGGCGACCTGAGCGGTGTGGGAGCTGACGTAGTTGGCCAGTTGCCCATCGAGCCATGAGAAGAACTGAGCGAAGAAGCCCATGATTGCCCCTACTTCGCAGGACCTTGAGGAATCTGCACGGGTTTCAGGTTGCGAGTGCTTCCAATGCCATCGAGCTTCTTCTTCGTCAGATCATCAGGTGGAGCCTTCTGTGGTTCAACGGGCGCGGCTGGCGCTGCCGGTGCCACTTGCGCTGGCTCTTCCAACGTCCGCTGCTGGACAACGTAGTAGGCCCCGCCGCCGGTTGCGGCTGCGATGACGATAACGAGAACAATCCACGAGGTTTTCGACATGGGCGTTCCGCTACGTGTTTAATAGTTGATCGCCGGAAGAGACTTCATCGTGCCGATGTCCGACGCTGATTGTTCTCGGATGCGCTGCCTGCGCATGAGTTCTTCCGACCGGGCTACCTGATAGAGGCTCTGCAGCTTGGTCTGTTCGTTCGTGAGCATGTTCTGCTCGGCCTGAATCCGGGCCTGGAGTTCCTGAATGGCCTTGGGATCGTTCGTGCGGCCGATGGCGTTGATCAGCTGCTGCAGCGCCGAGAAGCGCTGGCTGGTGTTCTGATAGGCGCTCCGGGTCATGCCGTTGAGCAGGGCCGCGGCCTGCCTCCCCTGTTCCACGGTCTGGCGCATCTCGGGGCTGAGCGCATCCATCTGCGAACTGGTGAGGATCTTGTTCGCGTTCATGATGGACTGCACCTGGCTTGAGAGACCCGAATACCCGGACGAGGAGCCGCTCACCAGGCTCATCAGATCGTTGTAGTTCTGCGGCAGATAGTTGCGCTGCGCATCCGAGGTCGACAAAAGCTGATCCATACCCCGGCTGCCGGTCATCGCGCCATAGGTTTGCTGCAACTGCTCCTTCGAGGCCTGCAATTGGTCGAACTGCTTTTGCATCGCGGAGATCTGCTGCTGCCAGTACATGATCTGCTGGATCAGGTTGGCGACCGCGGCGAAGTCGATGACCGGAATTCCGGCGCGGGCGTGCAGCGGCGTCAGCAGCGCCGACGCGGCGAGGAAGAACGCAAGAAGGTGCCTACGCATGGGAGATCTCCTGGTTTGAAGGGGAGCGAGCAAACTGGACCGACAGGGCGGCACGGAAGGGCCCGAGCCACTGATCCGGGTGCGGCCCGTGCCGGGCCATGCATTCGCGCATGAGCCGCACGTTGCTGGTTCGCCCCGATATCACGTGCAGCAAGTCGTCGAAGCCTTTGAGGTCGAGTTGCGCCACCACGCTCACGTGGTTCTGCTTGATCAGGCACTGCCGGGAGCCGGGTTCCAGCTCCTGCTTGATGAGCGCGAACTCGCGGTCCGTGAGGTTGAAACCCTCGGTGTACTCGCGGTAGTCCGCTTCCGGGTTCGGGAAAAGAATCTTGGTCGGCGTCTGCTCGATGATGGCCCGCGCAATGCTGGAATCCAGCACGTGGCTCGTGCTCTGGGTGAAGGTGGCCAGATTGGCGTTCTTCTTGCGCCAGGTCTCCAGCCCGTTCTTGGCGAAGCGCGCGAAGGCCGGATCGCTCAGCAGCCTGGCGAACTCGTCCATCCAGCACACCAGCGGCCGACCGTCGACCATGCGGTTGACCAGGTGGAAGAGGTACATGGTCAGCGGCGCCCGGACCACGTCGTTGTCCAGGAAGTCGGTCACATCGAAGCCGACGAGGCTGTGCTGGGCCAGCAGGGGCGCCACCGCATCGGCGTCGTTGTCGAAGACCCAGGCGTAGTCGCCCTGTTCGCTGGCGCACCACTTGCGCAGGCGTGCGTGCATGCCTTCCGGGTCCGTCACATCCAGGAAGGCGATGAGCCGGGAAAGGCGCCGGAAAGGCGCCTCGAGCTTGAGCGTGCCGCGCAGGGCCTGGTCGAGGTCATCCTCCTGCTGCACCGTCAGGTCGTCCGTGGGCGAGCGCATCACCAGCCGGCGCAGCCAGTGCCGCATGAATTCGACGTTGTCGGCGACGCCGGCATCCAACTGCAGGGGATTGCAGCCGGTCGGCGCACCGTTCTTCAGGGGCAGATACTGGCCGCCGAGCGCCCGCACGAGGATATGCAGACCCTCGTCCTTGTCGAAGATGACCTGGGTGGCATCCAGCCGGTTGCAGATCGCTATCATGCAAAAGCCCAGGAAGGTCGTCTTGCCGGTGCCCACCGGCCCGACGCCTGTGATGTGGCCCACGTCCCGGCGGCTACCCCCATCCGGGCTGCGCGGGTCGCTCGCGTGCAGCGAGAAGAAGTAGGGCGAGCCGGACCGCGTCATGAGCATGGTGAGCGCGTCGCCCCAGTAGTTGCCGGTGGCCCGGCCGGTCGGGAAGTTGTGCAAGGGCGACATGGCCGCGAAATTGCGGCTGGTGATCGGTGCCTTGCGGGTTCGGTACCCGAAGTTTCCCGGCAACTGCGCCCAGAAGGCCGCCTCCAGCGCCAGGTCCTCGCGCGCCACCACCATCCCCGTGTCGCCCAGCAGGTAGCGGGCGTGGGCGACGTTGTCGTTGAGCTGCTTCAAGCGCGGCAGACCCTCGGCTTCGCTCACCCCGTCGTAGGTGTCGGCCAGGACGTGCAGCGTGAAGTGGTGATCGCCCACGACGAAACGATTGCTCATCAGGTCGTCCAGCGCGTCCTTGAGCTCCTCGGCCTGCGACACTGCCAGGTCGCCGGCGGCGGCCATCCGGTTGTGCTGGCGGCTCATCATGTCGGTGGCGGTGCCCTTGGCCAGGAAGGTGAAGCTCTGGGTCAGGACGAAGGGGAAGGGCGCCGTCAGCAGGGCGCCGAACATCCCGGGCGCCGTGGGCGTGGGGTATTCCTTGATGCCGAGGAAGGCGCCGATGCGCGTCTGCGTGCCGGTGCGGTACTCCATGGCCTCGTTGCCGAAGAAGGGCCGGGTCGTGGCCAGCACCTCGTTCAAGGGCGAGCGCGGCAGGGGCATGCGCTGCCACTCGCCGTTGATCAGGAGGCCATGGAACTCCACCAGCGCGGAGAAGAGCACATCGACGCCCTCGATCCGGTAGATGCCCAACGCCTCGGGGTCGTAGCGCTCCAGCGAGGCCAGCAACTCCTGGCGCAGCTTGGTGCAGGCGTCCAGCGAGTCGCGCAACTCGGTGCGGGTGCCTTCGGGGTCGGTGCGCTTGAGCAGGCGCAAAGCGGCATGGCCTATGCGGGTGGGCTGTGGCCGGTAGACCGCGGACAGGTACAGCTCGTTGACCATCAGCCGCTCACCGGCCATTTTCTGGCGGTAGCGCTCCTCGACTTCGCGGGCGAAGCCCGGGACGGTGCGCCCGACCGGGTAGCCGGTCTCGCGCCGGCGCACGACATGGGCCCAGATGGCCAGGTTGGGCGAGGCGATGTTGCGCAGCAGGACGTTCAGGCGCTCGTGCCAGCTGTTGATGTCCTCGTCATCCGCGCTCTCGAAGCTGGCGCCCGCCAGGCGCAGCGTCTGGACATAGTCGCCCGCACGGGTGCGGGCCACGTGCTCGTCTATGTGGGCGACCAGCGGGATCATGGCCGCGGCGCTCGCTTCCCGGCGCAGGGTGGCCTCGGCGCGCGAGAGCAGCTGCATGGCCTTGCCTCACAGCACAGTGGGCACGGCGCGCGCGCGCCGCCGGCCCGAGACATTCGGCATGTCGATGGCCAGCGGGCTGTACGAGTTGGCCCGCCAGAAGCGCAGGTTGCCGCCGAGCAGGGCCGGCAGGCGCGTGCGGCCCCACAACTGCACCAGGTCGAAGAACCTCGGCTCGTACAGGCACACCAGGTAGAGCACGCCATGGATCGGCACGAAGGCCAGCAGCCAGGCGAGGTTCTTCGTCACGATGAAGGACTCGGTCGTGACCACGATGTTGAACATCATGGCCGAGTAGGTGACGCCCCAGACCATGGAGGGGCGCGTCATCCCGACGAAAAGCGTGTCCGCCACGATGCCCGGGTTGCGGTGCACGGCGCGCTCCTTCAGACGCCGAAGAGGCCCCGGATCCAGGAGACGATCTGCGGACCGCCGAAGACCAGCACGGTGCCGATCACCACCGCCACCATCCACCACCAGCTCAGGCGTCCGAACCAGGCCATGGCGCCGGAGACCATGACGGCCACGGCGGCGATCGGCGTCAGGATGGAGGTGAGCTGCTGCTGGGTGGCGTTGGCGCCCGTGGCAAAGGGGCTGCCGGCCAGGGCCAGCTCCGGCGCCAGCATGCCCAGCGCGACCAGGCAGACGAGCAACAGCCGGAACGGGCGGCCCGCCCGGCCCTGGAGGCCGCCCGCGCCGCGGGGATCTACGCCAGCAGTTCGAGGCGCACCAGCGTGCTGCCGATGCCCAGGGTCTTGAGATGAAGCCGCAGCGTGTCCAGGCTGCGGAAGGTGCGCGGCTGGCCGGAGGAGCCAGCCAGGACGCTGCGCCCGAAGTGCCAGACCACCACCAGGTGCATCTGGTAGCGGGCGGGCTCCACTTCCGCAATGACGATCTCGATGAGGGACCCCTTGTGCAGCAGCTCGACCATTTCGAGCTGGGTCACGGTACCCGCGGGCAAGGCGCGGCCGGGCGGCGCTGGTGCAGCCGCGGTCCGGGATGTGGGGGCGGCCTTGGTCGGCCTCTTCGCCGTCGTCTTGGGCTTGGGCCGTACGGCAGAGGTCATGGGCAAGCGCGTAGAGGTGGGGGGAGGCAGTATTGTGAACGAAAGTACCAGCAGTCGCGGCGTTGTGCATGGCGCTACTCCAGTCAGCGGGCTGAAACAGTTCGCGGGATCGCCGCGGAGGGCGGGGCCAGCGAAATCGGTGTGGCGGGGTCGGCGCGGCGGCCCTTGCCGTAGACGTCCCACCAGGGCGGCGCGGCCGATGCCTTTGGCGCACGTGATCGCTCGGTGGCCAGCTTGCCTGCAGCCAGGGCTGGGGTCTGCGCAGTTGTTGGAACGACCGTGCGCATGGCACTTGCCAACTCGCGCTTGAGGCCGGCGATGTCGGCGAGGGTGTGGGCGTGCTGCTCCTCGGCCTCGGTGACCCCGGAGGGATCCGATGCCGCCAGACGCTCGGCCTTGCGGCGGCCCAGGGTCTCGAGCAACGCCTCGGACTTCCGGAGTTCCTGGCGCAGGATCTCCACGCGATCGCTGTCGCGCGCCGCCTGTTCGGCGGCAGGGATGGTGTGCGCAGCGGTGGAGGGCTGCGCCAGCGCTGCACACGTGCAGGCGAGCCATCCCAGCAGCGTGACCAGCATCGCGTGTCGCAACGATGCACGGCGCCATGCCGGCTCCCCAGATGCTCGCAGATGACCACTCTCGACTGGCATGGGCGCACTGTCCGCCAGGCCGCCCGAGCCTGTCAACAAATCGTCGCAATCGAATTCCTATAGTTAGCTATAGAGTCTCTAGACAATTGAAATTTGCCGGACTACGCTAACTGCGTGATTTCTCTGGGGAGTTGGCGCGAGGCAGCGGAACGTCATTGCCGTGAGGCTCGCAACCCACATTGAGAATTCAGTAGTGAGCTTTACGTCTCGTAGCGCTACTGTTCCGGCGCGTGCGACGCAGCGAGGTGCGGTGATGCGGCATGTGGTGGTCTTTGGTAATCAAAAGGGCGGCGTCGGCAAATCCACGCTGTCGGTGCTTTATGCGCTCTGGCTTTCCGATGTGCATCGCCAGTCGGTGTGCGTGATCGACCTGGACACGCAGGGCAATACATCCAAGACGCTGCGTGGCTTCGATGCCGGCGTGCTGGCGGTGGATCTGTTCGCGGGCGCGGCGACGGCCATGGCGCCGATGCGCGCGACGGCTGCGCAACGCCCCATTGTGCTGATCGCCGCTTCGAAGAAGCTCGCGGACGTCGAGCTGGCGAAGCCCGAGACGGTCGTGCCGGCATTGCGCGGGAGCGTCGCACAACTGGCGCAGCATTTCGACACGGTGGTGATCGACACCCCGCCGGCGCTGGGCCTGCGCATGAGCGCAGCGTTGATTGCGGCCACGCGCGTCGTATGCCCCATCGAGCTGGAGGAGTACAGCATCGACGGTGTTACCGACATGCTCAAGACGATCTTCGGCATTCGCCAGCGCTACAACCCGAAGCTGGAACTGGCGGGCATCCTCTTGAACCGCTTCAACGCGCACTCCGTGCGCCAGAAGGCGGCGATACAGCAGTTGGCTTCGCGCTACCCGGATTTCGTGGTGCCGGCGCGCATCTCGACCCGATCCGCGATTCCCGAGGCGTTGGCCGAAGGCAAGGCGGTGTGGGAGTTGGCCAGGAGTTCGGCGCGCGAGGCCAGCGCGGAGCTCAAGCAGGCCTTCATGCTGCTGCAGTCGCGTATCGAGGCGCCGCAGCAGGTCGTTTCGCGGGAGGTTGCCGCATGAGTGATCGAAGTGCCCTGGACTTGAGTGCGCTGGCGCAGTTCCGGCCCTCGGACCTGCTCGCGGCGGGTGAGGGCGTGTCGGCGCCGGCATCGGCGGTGCACGTCGAGCTGGATCTGATCGACTTCGATCCGGCGCAGCCACGGCGCAGCTTCCGCGAGGAGAGCATCGACGAGCTGAGCGCGTCGATCCGGTTGCACGGCGTGCTGGAGCCCGTGTCGGTGCGGTCGAACGCTGACGCGCCGGGCCGCTACATCGTCAATCGCGGGGAGCGGCGGATCCGCGCGGCGCGGCGCGCAGGCTTGAAGACGGTGCCGGTCTTCATCGACGAGCGGATCGATCCGTTCGCGCAGGCGGCCGAGAACCTGCATCGCGAAGACATGTCGGCGCTTGACCTGGCGCAGTTCATCGCGGCGCGCGAGCGCGAAGGGATCACGCGCGCGGAGATCGCGCGCCGGCTGGCCAAGCCGCGTTCGTTCATCACCGAGGCGGCGGCCTTGACGGGTGCCTCGGAGGATTTGCGCCAGGCCGTCCGGGAGGGCCGGGTCGGCGAGGACGTGCGCACGCTCTATCGGCTGGTCTCGGCGGGCCGCGAGTCGCCGGAAGTCGTTCGGGTCGTCGTGCAGGGTCCGGATGTGGTGAGTCGGGCGAATGTGGATGCCCTGCTCGCGCGGGCACAGGGCGCCGAGGCGTGGCAAGGGCATTCGATGCGCAGCGCGCAGACGGTGAGTGGCGGGCGCACCGTGCTGGTCGTGGAACATGAAGGGCGCCGGGGATCGCTTCGGATCAAGGCGCGCGATGGCGATGTCGGCGAGGTCCGGTTCGGGGATGGCTCGCGCCGCGCCGTGCCGCTGGCCGCGCTGAGACTCGTATGCTGGGCCACGGAGGAAACAATATGACGGATCTGCAGACTGGGCGAGCGGCAAAGCCGCAGGGCCCTGGGTTCGTGGGCAGTGCTGTCTGCTGGGCGGGCACGGCCCTGGGGTGGGCCGTCTTTACGGCCTGGCTGGTGCTCCGATGCGCGATCTGCGCGATCCTGGTGCTGGGCGAACCCGTGATCCGGGCGGTGCTGGTGCCGTTGGCGTTCCTGGGCTTCCTGGTGACGATGATCTTCGGGTTCCTGATCGGGGATCCACGTTTCCCGCGCTGGGGCATGCTAGCGTTTTCGGTAGGTGCGCTGGTGCTCTACTGGTGCTACCTGGGGTTCATGAGTCTTTTCATGTCGCTGCCTTCCCATGACCGCGAGCGTTGACGAGGCCGAGCTGCAGCGGATCGCCAAGCAACGGCGATTTGATCCGCGCACGCTGGAGATCGCGCGGCGGCTGTTCATCGAAGGCGATCGGCCCAAGCTGCTGGCAGCCGAGTACGGCCTCATCCTTCAGCGCATCTATGCAATCCGCAAGGCGGTGCTGGACCTGGCGCTGCCGGCGGGCGAGGCCGAAGTGACGCTGCGAGGGCCGGTCGAGGCCGTCGAGGCGGCGCAGCGGGCCTTCGAGCGGTACATGGAGCGGATGCAGGGCTGAGCGTTCCGTTCATCGCGGCTAAAGCGGCCGACCTACTCCAAACTGCGCTGGACAACAAGTTGCCGCGCCAGTGATTTCTCGCCCAACCGCTCCCATGAGGTTCTGCGGCGCGGCCTCAGTGACCTCGCTCAGACTGGCCGAGTTCAGATACGAAGCCGACGAATGGTACGCGCGCGGCCTGGGGCGAGCGGGTGCGCCGGCACGCAAAAAGCGCCGAGGCCGGCCGCTAGCCTGGTGGGGTCGCCGACGATCGGGTTCGTTGACACGCGGAAGCGACATGGGGGTTCGAGCCGTTTGCAACGGTGCTGGATATAACTAAAGCAGTCGCCTCGCGTTCGCTTTCGCCTCCGTCTCATGAAGGCGCCCCTGCTCCCCGGGGTCTTGATTGGGCCGCAGCCTGTCTTCGTTTGTCATCCGGTCGATGACTTGGACTCGCTCACAGTTTGAGCGAGTTCGACGCTAGCCTCGCGTGCTGGGCTATCTCGCTAGACCGTGCAATTCCCTCCCGACTCATCGTTACAAACAGTTATAGTTGAAGTGGCTCAAATCCTGAGCGATCCCTTCATCGCGCCGAATGTCCAAGACCGCCCGCGTCTACAAGATTGAAATGCTGATCCGCAACCGCGGGCACGTCAGCTTCCAGACGCTGCTGGACGAACTCGAAGTCTCCCCGGCGACCCTGAAGCGCGACCTGGAATACCTGCGCGACCAGCTTGGCGCTCCGATCGAATACGACCGCTATGTCAACGGCTACCGAATTGCGTCAGAAACCCGCGGCCCCAAGCACGAGCTTCCGGGCCTGTGGTTCGACGAGCGTGAGCTGTACAGCCTGCTTATGGCGCACCAGTTGCTGAATGAGATCGACGACCAAGGCACACTCAGCCGTCACCTCCAGCCGCTGCTGGACCGCATCCACGATATGCTCGGCACCACCGATAGTGAAGCCCAGGCCATCGTCAAGCGCGTCAAGATCATCAATGCAGCGCGCCGCCCCGTTCCCAGCAAACTCTTCGAGCTGGTCGGTGAAGCCCTGGTCAAGCGCCGACGCGTCCAAATGCGCTACCTCACCCGCGGCCGAGGTGAGGTCACCGAACGCAAAGTCTCGCCTCAGAGACTCGTCCACCACCGAAACACTTGGTACCTGGACGCCTGGTGCCACAAGAGTGACGGTCTGCGCCGCTTCGCCCTTGACGCCATCGAACATGTGCAGCTGTTGGACGCCAGAGCCAAGGACGTGTCGGCCAAGACGCTGGAAGCCGAAATGGACGCCGGCTACGGCATCTACGCCGGAGGCAAGCGCTACTGGGCCACACTCAGTTTCGACGCCAGGGCCGCGGAGTGGGTCAGCCGCGAGGAGTGGCATCCGGAGCAGCGCAGCCGATGGACAGATGACGGTTGCTACGAGCTTCAAGTCCCCTTCGCGGACGAGACCGAGCTCGCGATGGACATCCTGCGCCACGGCGGCCATGTCGCGGTGATCGAGCCCGCGTCCCTCAGGAACCTCGTGAGGAGGCGCCACGAGGATGCGCTCGTGCTCAACCGATTGCCAGCTTGACCGGCCGACACAACAAGACCCAAGACAAACGAGGCAACGGACGGTGGTGGTAGTTCGGCACAGAGACGACTTACAACTCGAGCCAGCGAGCGCGCTGCGTGGGGGCGCACACGCTGAGCAGTCTTCCATGCGTTTGCGTTTCGGTGCATCGGGCGATACCTCGCTCTACCTTAGTGCGCTCACGAGCCTGCTCTTCAGCGCAAGCACGAGGGTCGCCGCTACGCTGGCCACGGGCGCGGTGCGCGACGACCTCACCGCTGACGAGATCGCCGACCGCCTCGCACGCAACGCCATCAACGTGCTCCACTTTTATCTCCGCTTCGGCGAGCGAGCACTGCGTCTCGAGGCGGCTCGCTTGGCATCGGAGCCGAGCTATGTCGAATTGCGCGCTCCTTTCACTAGCCAGCCTGCCACCTCACACTTGTGGCTCCAGTCCGACGCCGACGCCGTGGCTCCCATCTCCGTGCTCGCGCTCCCGGTAACGAGCAAGGGACTTGCCACCGAGGCTTTGCACGCTCTTGTCGGCCTCGCGCTGCGGTGCGGCGGCTTCGAGGAGGCCGAGTTAGCCGGAAAGCATCCGGTTTCCTGGAGCAGGGCGAAGCTGAACGACGACGCCCAGCCGGTGTACGGCACGCTCCGCGACTCCCTTTGGAGCCCTTTCACGCAAGCCGAGGGCGTGGTCGCCTTGTGGGTCACTGGCCTTCCGCCGTCGCCGAAGCCGCGTACGCCCGAGCCTGGCTGGTGGGAGCAGTACGACGTCCTCACGCGCAGCCCGCGCGAGGCGTTGAATGAGCTGCACGCTCACCTCGCGGCGCACTTCGACATCCCCTTCACGTGGACCATCTTTGACAAGACCGCCGCGCCCGCGGGCACGTTCGTCGTGCAGCCCGAAGTGAGCGCCATCGCGCGGCTCGTGCCTGAAGCCGACCGCGTCGTCGTCGCCGTCGATCTCGAACGGCCCGCGTCGCTGGTCGCCGAGATGTTGCTCCACCTCTGCGCCCACCTCACCCTCGGCCATGTTCGTCCGGGCGATGGGTGGGGCCATTGGGACACGCAGGCCTCGTTCTCGCCGATGCCTCATCGCCAGTGGGACCGCGAAGCGCGTGCCTTCGTTGACGCCCACTTCGCCCGTCCTGTGCGCCGCGTCTCGTCGCTCGACGAGTGCAACCCGCGTGAGAAGGCGTGGCTCGTGTTGCTCGATCACATCGGGCGCATGGTTGGCCAGCAGCGCACGCTGCACGCCGCGACGGAGCGCTACCAGGACGCCGCCTATCAGCGGCAGGCCGCGCAGCGCCTCGTCGCGCAACTCGAAGAGTACGGCGGCGCGATGCTCTGCGACGGCGTCGGTCTCGGGAAGACCTACGTCGCCACCACCGTCGCCGTTCACTACGCGAACCAGTGGCGGGACCAGCTCGCCGACACGAAACGTTCAGCGACCGACGACCCGTTTCGCATCACCGTGCTCTCGCCCAACTCGGTGGTGAGCACCTGGCAGCGCGAGGCCATCGCGCCTCTCGCCGCGCACGGCGTCCCGCTCGCCACCATCCGCGTCATCTCTCACTCGAAGCTCTCGCGCATCGTGCCGTCGAGCGAAATCCTCACGCGCGCGCGCGCGCGCGCGGGCACGAGCGACATGGAGCACCTGCTCATGTCGGATCTTGTGGTCGTCGACGAGGCGCACAACTTCCGCTCCGTCGGCGCACGCCGCACTACGGTGCTGCGTGACCTCTTGCGCTTGCAGCCGCGCAAAGACCTGCGCCGCAAGGTGCTGCTGCTCACCGCGACCCCCGTGAACAACAGCCTCGAAGACCTCCGCCAGCAGGCAGCGCTGATGTTCGGCAAGCCGCTCTACTTCAACGACAATCTCACGCCCGACAAGTACCGCACGCGCGTGTTCAAGGACGTCGAGGAGCGCGTGACGAAGGCCACCAAAGGCAAGGGTGCGACCGATGTCGCGGCGCTGCTCATTCACGGCGACGCGTCGGCGAAGTTCGCCTACGCCCCCGACTTCCGCGACGATGTGCAGTTCGGCGTGCAGGTGCCGCGCGTGGGCGACTACCTCAAGGAGCAGGAGAGGCGGCTCACCGCGCAGCAGGCTTCCGTGCGCGCCGCCATTCAGAGCGGCCAACCGCTCGCCGAGGCGCCCGCCCGCATAGCGGGCGAGCTGCTCGACCGCATCGTGGTTCAGCGCTCGCGCGCGCTCTGCAAACAGATCGAGCGAGAGCAGGGCTCGAACGCGCGGCTCCTGTTCCGGCCTGACGCGGCCACGCCCGAGAAGCTCGTCTATGAGGATGTCTACGACGACACCCGCGACGTGCTCGCGCGCTTCCTCCCACTCTTCGAGACCGAGGGCGAGCCTATCGACAAGGACACGCCGCCGCTCTCGCTCAAAGTTTACATGTGGGCCGACGTCCGCGACGGCATCCGCGACGCGGGCGAAGTCTCGTCAGTCGTCGGACTGCAGCGGGTGCTGGTGCTCAAGCGCCTCGAGTCGTCGCCGGTCGCGTTCCTCATCACCTTGCTCCGGCTGCTCGCGTTGCACGCGCATCGGGTCAAGCAGCTCGGCGAGCTGTGCCGCGAGGTCGGCGACAAAAAGCGCGAGCAGGCGCTTGCCGTCGAGCTGGCGGACCTCGTCGACGCGGTGAGGCCCGCCGACCGTGACCGCATCGATGCTCTCCTCACGGCCGGCACCAAGTCGAAGACGCGCGCGAGCGACCTCCTCGAGCGGTGGAGCAAGGCGCACATGAGCGCGAAGGCGGCCGCCGACACCGACGACCCACTGCCGCCGCAGCTCGACCTCTTCAGCGCCGATGACGACGAGCATACGAGGGAGCGCAAGGAGCAGCTCGAGCGACTTTGGGGACTGCGCGAGTACCTCACGCGCGATCTTGGCACGCTGCTGCGCGTGGCTCCTGGCCTCGCCGACATTATCTTTGGGCGCTTCGCGCAGAGCGACTGGCCGCAGCGCTTCATCAACGGCGGCCAGGAAGTCGACTGGCCGAAATCGGCGGCGTGGGCGATGCGCATCGTTACCGACGCCAAGCTGCAGCGCCTCGTGGCTCGCCTGCTGCGCGCACGCAGGGATGGCCAGAAGGCCATCGTCTTCTCCCAGTTCACCGACACGCTTGCCTATCTCGACTCGGTACTGCGCGCGGCGCCTGTGCTTGAGCGCAACGAGTGGAAGACTGTGCTTCGAGACCTGTCCACGGGCGCGGGGCACATCGTATCGAAGGAGGAGGTGCTGGACCTCATCGGGCGCAGTGCCGTCGTCAGCGGCGAGACCGAAGACCGCGACGCGGTCATCCACGCCTTCGCGCCGTTCTACCGGCTCGGCCCGTCACGCCCGCGCTTGCCCGGCGCATCTCCCTTCGAGCAGCAACAGCTCGACGCGCTGTGGACCAACGGTTGGACGCAGGCGCTCAAGCAGCCCACCGACATCCTCTTCGCCACCGACGTGCTCGCCGAGGGCGTGAACCTCCAGGATGCCGCGCTGCTTATCAACTTCGACGTCCACTGGAACCCGGTGCGGATGATCCAGCGCGCGGGCCGCATCGACCGCCGCCTGAACCACGCCATCGAAGAGGCCACGAGCTTCCCCGACCTCGAAGCGCTCGCGCGTGACCTCGGCGTTCAGCCGCCGCGCTACTGGTGGCACGAGCACACTGGTGCCGCCCCCATCACCGTGAACCTGCTCCTGCCCGACGAGCTCGAGACCGAGTTGCAGCTCCGCGAGCGCATCGCCAACAAGACGCTCGCTATCGACTTCACCCTCGGCCTCGAACAGGGCACCGGCGCCGAAGCCGACTGGATGGCCGAGTACCGCTACCAGGGTATCTCGGCGCTCAACGCCTGGCAGGGCGACCGCGCCATCGAGCAGATCGCGGGTTACCACCAGCGCCTGCGTCGAATGATGAGCGACTGCGGTATCGATCCCGCGTGGGTCAATGCATGGAACGGCTGGCTGCGTGAGGCTGGAGGGCACGAAGACGACCGCATCCTTGCGTGGGCGCAGCTAGGTCGTAAGGGTGGCGACGCGACCGAGTACACGCGGCAGCTTCAACCGCGCCTCGTCGATGGCGTTCCCCACTGGCTGTGGACCACGGCGAAGCCCGCCGACTCGCTGCTCAACTTCTGGCTCGCGCTCGACAGAAAGACCTTCCCGGCGGCGACGCGCGCCGGCCTCGCTTTCTCCGAAGACGCCTCGCGACCCATCGCAGCCGAAGACCTGCTCGCGGTCTCGCGCCGCCTCGTCGACGAGGACACCGCACTCGAAGAGCTGGGCGACATGCGCCGCCCCCTCCTCCAAGGAGCCTCGGCCATCTCGGCGGGCTTCTTCGAGGCAGAGCCCGACCGACGCGCCATCGCCGTCAGTGGATTTCGACTCCTTCAGCTTCGTCGCATCGACGAGGCTGCGCCCGTGACATCGAGTGAGGCCGCATGCTGAGTAAAGAAGACTTCATCCGCCGCATCCTTGATGGCGCTGCCCCGACACCCAAGAAGGCGTCGAAGGCCGCGTCGTCGTCCGCCACCTTCAGCGCAGACGACGTGTTCGGCAGCGACGACACCACCCCGGCCTCGATTCCCCCGCCCGCTGACACGCGCTTCGCGCAGCTCCTGCTCGAGGAGGTCTTCGGCCACGGCGAGGCGCAGGACCGCGACGAGATCGTGCTTGGCGACCAGCGCACCAGCCGCCTCGTCCCGAACAAAGGCCGCTACTGGCCAAAGACCAACGAGCGCCCGTTCCACATCGTGCTCTTCGAGCTCGACAAGAAGGGCCGCGAGCTGCTCGGAGACTCGTTCTTCAACAAGAACGACCTGCTCGAAGACGCGCTCCACCGCATCATCCAAGATGTCCTCGACGGCTTCGAGAAGAAGCGCACCGCCTCCGCGCGTCAGGGCGCGCAGACCGAGACCCTGTGCGTGATCTCGATCGTCGACGACCGCAACTCCAGCGCGGGTCGCCAGTTCGTTTGCTTCGGCACCAAGAGCACCACCACAGGGGCTCTTGAAGTTTTCACGCTTCGCGAGGAGGTGCGCGACTGGGATCGCCCGCTCGCCGAGGAGCACCTCGATCAGCTTTTCAGCCGCCACTTCGAGAAGCTCACGAGTGGCGCCAAGTGGCAGGACGCCTTCATCACTGGCGCTGAGCGCAAAAAGATCTCCGACCTGCTGGCGGTCTGCACCCAGCAGAGCCTGCTGGGCATCGCCGAAGAGGAGTTGCGCAAGAAGCTCCGGGATGTGCTCGACGAGATCGCGGGATCGTTTGGTATCAACAAGAAGGCGGCGATCGGGAATCGGCGTCTGGACATGGTCGAACTGCCGGTCAACCACGGCATCGGTGCAGGTCCCGTCGAGTCGCAGCGGGCAGGGTTCAAGAACCCGCTCCAGGGCGTACGCATTTACGACCGGAATGAACGCCTTCTCGGCTTCATCGTCTACGTTGCGTCGACGAAGGCGAAGGTCGAGCCGCTGCGCGAGGCACTGGCGACCAACAACCACTTCCACAACGTCCTCGTGATCTACCCCGACAGCGCCGAGCCAGAGCTGGAGCTGTGGCAGGGCGGCACGCCGCTGCGTGGGCGGCTCACGCGCGGCGCTCGTCGCACGGTGTTCGACGGCGAGGGCGGCGTCGTCCAGCTCCTCTCGCGCTTCTTCGTCGTCAGCAAGAGCGCCATCGAGAAGCCGAAGCAGCTCGCCACCGAGCTGGCGTGGCGCGCCCAGCATCTGAAGGCGCTGGCCGTCGAGGAGCTGGAGAAGGAGATCGCGGCGGGCAACGACAAGGGCCCGCTCAAAAAGCTGTTCGACACCTTCAACACGGCGCTCGCCACGCTCACCGTCGAGAAGTTCGCCGACGCCTACGCGCAGACGATCACCTACGGCATGTTGGCCGCGCGCTGGATCTCGAGCGACGACGAGAACAAGCCGCTCTTCACGCGCAAGAACTTGAAGGACCTGCTCCCCGAGACGAGCGCGTTCTTGAAGGACCTGTTCGACAAGCTGGTCAACAACTCCAACTTCGACAAGAACCTGACCTGGCTTCTCGACGACATCACCAGCTTGCTCGCGCGCACCTCGGTCAAAGAGGTGTTCCAGGACGAGAAGCGCGACCCGTCGATCCACTTCTACGAGGACTTCCTCGACGCCTACGACCCGCAGGTGCGCAAGGACCAGGGCGTCTACTACACGCCCGACGAGGTGGTCTCGTACATCGTGCGGACCGCGCACGCCTCGCTCCAGAATGACTTCGGTCTCCCGCTCGGTCTCGCCGACACGACGACGTGGGCCGCCTTCGCCAAGGCGAAGAAGCTGGCGGTGCCCGAGGGCGTCGACCCGAAGGCGCCCTTCGTCCAGGTGCTCGACCCGGCGCTCGGAACGGGCACCTTCCTCCTGCGCGTCATCGAGGTCATCCACGAGACGATGCAGGCCGAGTTCAAGAAGCAGGGGCTCGACGACGAGGCCGCGCGCAAGGCGTGGGTCAGCTACGTCCGCAAGGACCTCTTGCCGCGAATCAACGGCTTCGAGCTGATGATGGCGCCCTACATCGTGAGCCACCTGCGCCTCGGACTCGCGCTGCAGGAGACCGGCTTCACGTTCACGAAGAACGATCGCCTACGTGTGTTCCTCACCAACTCCCTCGAGCCGCACACGGCAGCTCAGCTCTCATTCATCGGAGAACACGTCGCGGAGGAGGCGAAGGAGGCAGAGCGTGCCAAGAAATCCATCCGCGTCACCGTCGTGGTGGGCAACCCGCCTTACGCCGGTCACTCGCAGAACAACGGCGAATGGGCACGAGGCCTTGTCGAGCCGTACCGGAGTATCGACGGCAAGGCGCTACGCCTCGCTCAAGGGAAGTGGCTCCAGAACGACTACGTGAAGTTCATCGCGTACGCAGAACGCAGACTTGCTGCGACTGGGTTCGGAGTCCTCGGGTTCATCACCGACCACAGCTACTTGGATGGCGACACGTTCCCGGGCCTGAGGCATCACCTCCTGACCACCTTTTCGAACGTGGACGTGCTGAACCTCCACGGGAATCTCGCCCGCCGCGAAGCTCCCCCCGATGGCGGGGCTGACGACAACGTTTTCAACATCATGCAAGGCGTTGCGATCTTGTGCGCGCGGCGCACGCCGGACGCTGCTGCCGACGGGTTGGCCACCTTCCGAACCGCTGACTTGTGGGGTGCGCGTGGACCGAAGCTGCAGCGGCTTCGCGCAGCCTCCGAGGACGTTGCGCCCATCGTCTGGCTCACCGACGTCCAGCATGATGACCGTTTCCTCTTTCTCGCTACTCGTTCGGGCACGGATGCGAGTGTCGAGTTCGCGCAGTTTGATGCCATCGACGCGGTGTTCTCCCCCAATGGCAGACCTGCGCCCGGCTTCCTGACCACGCACGACGACTTCGCGATCGCATTCACCCGAGAAGAAATCTCTGACCATGTAACCACGCTGCTCGCCACGAAATCCGAGGCGGACGCGCGCGACCAGTTCAAGCTCTGCACGCAGTCGCAGTGGCAGTACGCCAACGCCAAGAAGGTCCTGGCTACCGGCGGATGGCGAAAGCAGTTGGTGTCGTGCCTGTACCGTCCCTTCGATGAGCGATGGACGGTCTATGACCCGAGCGTCCTTGTTCATCGCCGAGAGCGCGTGAACGCCCATCTCCTGGAGCCGGGAAACGTCGCCCTCCTCACGACGCGAATGACCAAGGGAGACGATTTCAACCACGTCTTCTTGTCCGACAAGATCACGGAGGTCATCAGCCTTTCGTCGAAGACCTCGGCCAACGCGTTCGTGTTTCCGCTGTTCCTCCGCGATCCCGACGGACTCGTGAAGCGCAACCAGCCCAACATCGACCGCCACGTGGTGGCTGCGTACACCGACATCGCGGGCAAGGCAGCCACGCCCATGGCGATGTTCGAGTACTGGTACGCCGTACTCTCCAGTCCATCCTACAGACGGCGGTACAACGAACTCCTCATCCGAGAGTTCCCTCGCGTGCCTCGCCCCTCGTCGACTGAGGTGTTCAAGGCGCTTGGCGAGCACGGGAAGCGCCTCGTCGAGCTGCACCTGCTGAAGACGTCGCCGAAATCGCTCGGGCCCAACGACGGACTCCAGGGAAAAGGGGATGGAGTCGTCGCGCCTGGGATGCCGAAGTTCGACGCCAAGGAAGGAAAACTATGGATCAACACGAAGCAGTGGTTCGAAGGAGTCTCCGCTGCTGTCTGGGGATTCAAGATCGGCAGCTACGAGGTCTGCAAGAAGTGGCTCTCCGCCCGGCGTGGACGCCCTCTCTCGAGTGACGAGTCCGGTCGGTTCGCGCTGGTGCTGAACGCTATCCGAGAAACGATCGAGGAGCAGAGCAAGATCGATCGCACGATCGAGACGTGCGGCGGGTGGCCGGATGCCTTCCGACTGGTCGCGGGTGCGACCGCAGCCGCGAGCGTGTCCCTCGAGGAAGACGATGAGTAACGCTCGCTTCTGGTACGTCCCCCTGAAGGACATCGCGCCCGCCGAGCAGCAGGCCCAGCTCGCCGCCAAGGAGGACGTGCGCGCAAGCGACCTGCCCGCGTCGTTCAACGTTCCCTCGAAGCTCCATCAAGAGGGCATCCGCGCGGGCCACGTGCTCGCGCTGCATGACGGCGACACCGTCACGGCGCTCGCTCGCGTGCTGGCGCTCGATAGCGCGGGCTCGCTGCACTGGCGCCGCCTGCCGATGCTGGAGGCGCCGGAGCTGTCGGCGACGCCGGAGCTGCGCGAGGTGAACGGCGACGAGGCCGCGAAGTTCAAGCTCGGCATCGACGCCGTCCTGCGCGACGTGCCCGCGACCAGCGCAGCGACGATGACGCCGGCGACCACCACGCCCGCCTCTGGGGTGCGCTACTGGAAGGTCGCCCCAGGTCGAAACGGCATCGCGTGGCCCGAGTGGCGGCAGCGAGGCATCGCGGCCATCGGCTGGCCCGACCTCGGCGACATCTCCACGCTCTCCGAGGCCGACTTCCAAGCGCTCTCGAAGGCCAAGTACAACAAGAGCAAGCGCAGCGAGGGGCCGTACCAGGTGTGGCTCTTCCGCGCGATTCAGCCCGGCGACCGCGTCATCGCCAACAACGGGCGGACGTCGATCCTCGGCGTCGGCACCGTCACCGAGGGCTACCGGTATCGGCCCGGCGAGCACACTGTCGAGGGCGAGGATTTCCCGCACCAGATCAAGGTGAAGTGGGACGACACCACGGCGCGCGACATCGAGGACCAGGCCGACTGGACGCGCACGCTGCGCGAGCTGCCGCAGGAGAAGTTCGATACGCTCGTCGGCGGGAGCGGAGCCGTCTCGTTCTCGGTCACCGACCCGAGCAACATCATCCTCTACGGCCCGCCCGGTACCGGCAAGACGTACAACGTGCGGCGACGCGCACTCGAGCTGCTGGGCGACGCCACCGCCGCCGACGCGCCAAACGACCACGTGCAGGCCGAGTGGGAGCGGCTGCGGCAGGCTGGGCAGATCGTGTTCTGCACCTTCCACCAGGCCTTCGCCTACGAGGAGTTCGTCGAAGGCCTGCGCGCCATCACCGACGAGGAAGGCGACGTCCACTACCGGGTCGAGCCCGGCATCTTCAAGCGCGTCGCCGCCACGGCGGCGCAGCAGCGCAAGGACGCCTTCGTCCTCGTCATCGACGAGATCAACCGCGCCAACATCGCGCGCGTCTTCGGCGAGCTGATCACGCTGCTCGAACCCGACAAGCGGCTCGGCAATCCGAACGAGCTGCGCGTGCAGCTCCCGTCGTCGAAGGAGTGGTTCGGCGTGCCTCCGAACCTGCACGTCGTCGGCACCATGAACACCGCCGACCGTTCTATCGCGCTGATGGACGTGGCGCTGCGCCGCCGGTTCACCTTCGAGGAGATGATGCCCGACGTGGAGGCGCTGAACGACGCGCTCGCGGAGGGGAACGTCGAGGAGGCGCTGCGCACGCTCGTCGTCGCGGTGTTCACGAAGCTCAACGAGCGCCTGCGCTACCTCTATGACCGCGAGCACCAGATCGGCCACGCCTACTTCTTCGGCGTTCGCTCGCTCGATGGTCTGCGCGCCGTCTTCGCCGACCGCATCCTCCCGCTGCTTCAGGAGTACTTCTACGGCCAGTGGGACAAGGTCGCCCTCGCACTCGGCTACCCGATCAAGGCCGACGGCACGCCGAAGGAGGTGCGCGGCACCGAGCACGCGAATGGCACCTTTCTCACCACGCAGAGGCTCGAAGAGAAGACCGTGCTTGGGTTCGACCACGACGAGTACGTCGACCAGGTCGCGTGGGACGTGCATCCGGCCTTCCGCCCACGAGGCAAGGCTGCCGATGCGTGGCTGAAGCAGGCCTTCGACGAGCTGGTGGGAGCCAAGGGGACCTGATGCTGCGCGTGACCGTCCTCGAGCGGGGCCGCATCGTGCGGTCTGACTCCGACGCCGACAGCGTCGAGCTCGGGACGCCTTCGCGCCGCGTGCTGCCCCAGCGCCTCTACGACCGGCTCTATCGCAGCGAGGGCGCGCGCGAAGACCGAGGGGAGGCGGCGGTGTTTCGCTGGCGGCGCAACCACTGCCTCGTCGGACCGTGGGTCGGTGTGATGCAGATCCCCGGCTTGCAGCTCGAGATCTTGCCGAAGACCGACGAGAGCGCGGCACAAGACAGCGACCAGGAGGTTCGGGACATCCGCAGCAATCTGATGGAGATGCTGCTGCGCGGTGGCCTCGGAGCGGTGCGGGCGCGGGGCGTCGCCGACCTCGCGCTCAAGCGCGGCAACCTCCACGACCAGCTCGTCGACGCCTTCCTCGCGCGCACGCTGTTCGAGCTGCGACGTGGGCTCGATCGTGGCTACGCCACCGAAGAGGACAACCTGGCGACGCTGCGAGGCAAGCTCGTGCTCTCGCGGCACGTGGCGCTGAACGCCGCGCAGAAGGCCCGCTTCTACTGCCGCCACGACGTGCTCACCGAGGCGACGCAGATCTCGGTTCGCCTCAAGCAGGCGTGCCGCGTGCTCGCTGCCCGTGCGCTGCCCGTGACGGTGCTGGTGAAGTGCCAGCAGGTGCTCGCGCTGCTCGACGACGTGCCCGACCTGCCGTTCCGCCATCGCGAGCCCGACCCGGTGTTCACGCGCCAGAACGAGCGCTTCGCCGACATCTTTGGCTTCGCCTGCATGCTGCTCGAAGGCCTGGCGCCCGACGCGCGCAGCGGCGAGGTCGAAACCTTCTCGCTGCTCTTCGACATGGAGCAGGTGTTCGAACGCTACATCGCCGCGTTCCTCGCCTCCGAGGTCATGCACCGCTTTGCCGACGCGAGCCTGTTCCCGCAGGCGAAGGGGCGGCGTCACAACCTCTACGTCGACGGGCAGGAGAAGGTACTGCGCATGGCGCCCGACCTCGTGTTCGTTCACGAGACGGCGGGCGCGAAAAAGACGCTGATCATCGACACCAAGTGGAAGCGCCTCTCCGAAGAGGACGGTGGTCGCCCGAGCCGGCCGGATCTCTACCAGCTCTACGCCTACCTCCATCGCTATGACTGCCAGCGCGCGCACCTGCTCTATCCGAAGGCGGCGGGCATCCAGACGCGCGACCTCAATGCACGAGGGCGCAACGACTCGGACGCGGGCACGGTGGGCGTGCGCTTCGTCGACCTGAACCGGACGCTCTGGACGCGCGAAGGCAAGACGGCGCTGGCCGACGAGCTCGCGGTCATCGTCCGTGAAGGTCTCGACCTCGCAGCGGCGGCGCCTGTGGAGTCCACGGCATGACCCGCGCTTCCTTCGACGCCCTCGTCACGCGCCTCGCCAAGTCGCCCACGACGTTCAGCGAGCGTGAGCTGCTCGCGCCCTCTCACTGGAGCCTCGGCGAGGACGCGCGGCTGCGCGAAGACATGCGCTTCCGCGAGACGCCCTGGGGCCGTTGGATGCTCGCCGAGGACCTCGTCGTCAACGACGCGGTCTACCGCTGGCTCCACGCCGAGCGGCGCAGCTCGGTCGCGCTCGACGCCGCGCTGAAGCGCGCGGGCGAGGTGTTCGGGCGCCGCTGCGTGTTCTGCGCCGACGACCCGCGCTTCGTGCTGCGCCACGACGAGGTCCACCTCGCGGCGAGCGAGCTGTCGCGCCAGCCGGTGGTCGAGGACAACGTCGGCGACCTCGAGAAGTACCGAACGCACCTGCCGCTCCACAGCTTGAAGGCAGCGGCCGCCTCGGAGCCCGCCGGCGAGTGGGGGAAGCGCGCGCAGGACCAGGTGATCGAGACGCTCGGCTGGGTGCGCGTCTCGCTGCCCGGGCGTCGGCTCAACGACCGCATGTTCATCGCGGCCATCGAGGGCCACAGCATGGACGACGGCAAGAGCGGCCTCGTCGACGGCGGCTACGCGGTCTTCGAGCTGTGGCCGTCGGGCACCAAGCAGAACCTGAGCGTGCTGGTGCGCGGCGCCTTCTCCGACCCCGAGACTGGCAACTACGCGGTCAAGAAGTACGTGGCCGACCAGCGCGACGAAGAGGGCCGCCACAACAAGGTCTCGCTCGTCTCGCTGAACCCGAACAAAGAGCGCTACCCGAACATCGAGCTGCAGCCCGAGGACGACGACGACATCACCGTCGTGGCCAAGGTGGTGCAGGCGCTCGCGACCGACGACTACGAGCGGCGCCCCAAGGCGAAGCGCCGCGTGGGTCGGCGCAACCTCACCGGTGACGAGCAGGCCACGAGGCTTGGCCGTCGCGTGGCGTCGTTCTTCGATGGCACCGCGCCCGAGGCCGACGACGAGGGCGCGAACACGGCGACGAGCACCGGCTGGCAGACGCGGCTCGTGTGCCTCGACATCGCCGCTGGCGGTCTGCAGCTCGAGGTCGGCCCGCTCGATGGCCTGCCGACCTTCGTGAAGAAGCTGCGCGTCGTCGGCACCGAGTGGGATGCGTTCTTGCTGGCCGCGAACGCGAAGACGCGCCCGACGCGCGCCTCGGTGCGCCCGGGCACGGGCCCCTGGCGCTGGGAAGCAGTGGGCTTCGAGGAGGAGCAGGACCTCGGCGTCCAGAGGCTCGTCCTCGACGCGCTCGACGTCACGACGCCGACCGTCTTCCGCGTCGATGCCGACGGCGTGGGCCAGCGCATCAAGAGCACCACGCTCGCCCTCGGGCAGGCGTACCGGCTGCTGCTCCCGCCGAAGGTCGGTGACGACCTCGGCGCCGAGCTGGACGACGGCTGGCGCATCTGGTCACTCGACCTTGCGGCGCAGCTCTCGCCCACGACGCGGCAAACGCTGACCGCCCTCGGACTCGACGTCGGCGAGGCCTGGCCGCGTATCGAATGGGCGCTGGCTCCGGCAGCCGTGTGGCGTACCAACGCGCGTGGCGAGAGCTACCCGATCTTCGAAGCGGGCACCGAGCTGCTCGTGAACGTAGGCGGCGTCTCGGTCGAAGAAGGCGACGAGGCCGTGCTCTTCCTCCACGGTCCTGCCGGCACGGAACGGTTGTCGCTGTCGTCGAGCGGCCTCGTCTCGCTCGGCGCACCTGCACCGGGGCGCTGGGCGTGCGCGCTGATGCACTCGCAGACCAGCGTGCAGCCGGCGTCGCTGCTCTTCGAGGTCGCCGAGGATGCGCTCGAAGACGTCGCTGCGTCGTCCTCGGCGGTCGCCCACAGCGGGTTGGCCTCGCTCGAAGCGGCGGCGCCGCCCGGCTGGCCCGTCACGCTGCGCTGGCGCGTCTTCGCTGCCTACGAAGAGATGTTGGCGACCCTGTACGGCAACGAAGATGGCACGGTGCCGGTGGACGGCGTCGCGTCGGTCATCGAAGCCCGCGCCGCCCGAACCCGCATCGCCGATCTCGTGGTCGACTTCGGCGAGCTGGGACGCCGCGTGCTTCCCCACGACGGCCGCGCGTCGTTGAAGCAGGTGCGTGGGCAACTCACGGCCCTCTGGCGGCAGCGCTCCGGCCTCGTGCAGAGCCGAAAGGGCGCGTGGCTTCAGCTCAGGAAGCCGTGGTTCGAGCCCGTCACGGAGCTCTTCGGCTACGGCCTCGAAGAGGCAACGCTGCTCGCCGACGTCGAGGCACCTCACGACCTCACGGCGTGGGGCCTGACGGTCGACGAGCGCATGATGGGCAGCATCACGCGCTCGCCGTCGCGCGTCCTCGTGCTCACCACGGACCTCGACGCCGTGCTGCGCGACCACCGCACGTGGATCGACAGCGCGTGCTCGGCAGCGAAGGTGCGTGACGCGATCATCACCGATGGCGCTCGCTGGACCACGCACCGTAAGGGCAGCCAGCAGCTCAAGCAGCAGGTGTGGAGCCTCGATCACGCCATCGGTCTCGGCAGCATCGACGAGATGCTCGGCGACCTCGCGGAGGGTCTGTGATGGCGCCCTCGAACTACGCTACCATCGGCGACGAGAACCGCACGCGGTACGGCACCGACATCGGCCGCATCGGGCCGATGCTGCTCGCCGACCGCTACGACGACCGCACGCACTTCATCTTCGAGCTGCTCCAGAACGCCGAGGACGCGCTCGGTCGACGCAGCGACGCGAGCGGACCTCGGAGCGTCACCTTCACGCTGTCGCCCGGGCGGCTGAAGCTCTCGCACTTCGGGAGGCCGTTCGACGAGGCTGACGTGCGCGGCGTCTGCGGCATCGCGCAGAGCACGAAGGACCAGCACTCCATCGGCCGCTTCGGCATCGGCTTCAAGTCGGTCTACACGTTCACGGACCGCCCCGAGATTCACTCGGGCGACGAGGACTTCGCCGTCGAGAACTACGTCCAGCCGAAGGTGGTGGCGTCGTCGGCCCGCGCCGCAGGCGAGACCCAGATCATCCTGCCCCTCAAGTCGGGCGACAGCAGCGCGGAGCAGGAGATCGCCAGCGGCTTCCAGCACCTCGGTCCCGGCGCGCTGCTGTTCCTCCGACACATCGACGAGATCAACTGGAGCATCGAGGGCGGCGCCTCCGGCGTCTACCTGCGGAGCGCGCCGGAAGCTCTCGCTGCGAACGTCCACCGCATCAAGGTCATCGGCCAGGAGACCGGCAAGCCCGAGGTCGACCAGAACTGGCTCGTGTTCCACCGCGACGTGTCCTCGAACGCCGGAGAGAAAGTCGGGCGCGTGGAGATCGCCTTCTCGCTCACGCCCACCAAGGATGAACCTGGGCGATGGGCGGTGCAGCCTCTCGCGGCGTCGCATCTCGTGGTCTTCTTCCCCACGGTCGTCGCGACGAACCTTGGCTTCCTTGTGCAGGGGCCGTATCGCACGACGCCCAGCCGCGACAACGTTCCGCGTAACGACCCGTGGAACCAACAGCTCGTGCGGGAGACGGCCGACTTGCTGCTGGAGGCCATTCACTGGCTTCGCGACAGCGGGATGCTCGACGTACCGGCGCTGTATTCCCTTCCGACGGACCGAGCCAAGTTCCCAGAGGGTGCGATGTTCACGCCGCTCTTCGAGGCGGTGCGCGAAGCCTTCTTGGAAGAAGCGCTGCTCCCTGATTTTGAGGGCAGTCACGTCACCGCAGAGCAGGCAATGCTAGCGCGCCCGCAGGCGCTGCGAGACCTGTTCAATGCCGGGCAGCTTGAGGAGTTGTTCGACGCCAAGGGCTGCGCATGGCTCACCGGCGAGATCACGCAGGACCGCGCGCCTGAGCTCAGAAGGTACCTACTCCAGGAGCTTCAGGTTCCAGAGATCACGCCAGAGAAGGTCGTCGTGAAGCTGGACAAGGCATTCCTCGAAGCTCAGTCGGATGAGTGGTTGGTGCGCCTCTATGTCTTCTTGAGCGGGCAGAAGGCGATCGCAGGTCTCTTCAGTTCGCTGCCCTTGGTTCGCCTCGACGACGGGACGCACGTAGTCGCCCGGGAGAAGGGGAAGTCGAACGCGTTCCTTCCCAGCGACATAGAGACCAGTTTCCCGACCGTCCGACGCGTCGTGTGTGGGTCTCCCGAGGCGCGCGGTTTCCTCGTCTCGCTCGGGCTTACGGCACCGGACCCGGTCGACGACGTCGTGTGGAACGTGCTGCCCAAGTACCGGGCGAGCGAAGTCGACGGCGACGACAAGGCCTACGCCGACGACATTGAGCGCATCCGCATCGCGTTCAACACCGACTCGAAGGCGCAGCGAGACAAGCTGCTCACAGCACTGCGCGAGACCCCGTTCGTGATGGTGGTCGATACCGGTGACGGGAAGGACTACGTGTCGAAGCCCGGCGAGGTCTACATCGCGACGGACCGGCTGAAGGCGCTTTTCGCGGGCGTCTCTGGCGTGTTCGTCGTTGACGACAACTACGAGTGCCTTCGCGGCGAAGCTGTCCGTGACCTGCTCGAGGCTTGCGGAGCGCTGAGGTACCCGCGCCCGGTGCCGACCTCGTATGCGCTCACGTGGGAGGAGCGCCGGGAACTCCGACGTCGAACTGGCCATGAGGAAACCTCGGGGCAGAACGACGTCGTGGTCGATTGGGAGCTGCTGGGCTTCGAAGCGCTACTCGGTCTGCTGCCGACGTTTTCGCAGGAGCAGCGCGCCGAACGCGCTCGCTTGCTGTGGGAGGCCCTGGGAGACCTCGAAGAGCGGCGCGGACGCGGCGTGTTCGACGGTTCCTACACGTGGACTCACTACGGCCAGCGCAAGGCTCCTCCGTTCCCGGCCGCCTTCCTCCGTCGTCTCGCCAAGGCAGCCTGGGTGCCCGATGCCAGCGGCGACCTTGTGCATCCCGCGCTCGTAACCTTCGAGAGCCTCGGCTGGAAGGCCAACCCGTTCCTGCTCAGCAAGATCGCGTTCAAGCCGCCGATCATTGACCAACTCGCGAAGGAAGCGGGGATCGAGCCAGCTGCGCTCGACCTGCTGCGGAAGCTCGGCATCACCAGCGTCGCAGACTTGGCCCGTATGGGCATTGCCAACAGGCCGGTGGCCGCAGCGCCTGACGAAGCGGCCACCGATGACGATGAAACGGCAGGTGACGGCGCGGAGCCGCAGACTGCGGATGCCGACGAGGACGCCCGCGATGATGCCGCCGCCGCTCCTGGCGCCGCGGATGCGACTCCCTCTGAGGACAGCGACACCCCCGACGCTGATGAGTCGACGGGGAGCGACGCCAACGAGGAAGGCTCCGGCGCAGAACCGACCGAGCCGCGCACCAACGGCCCTTGCGGACCTCGCCCAACCAGCGGAGAACACCGCCCTCACGGAGCAGCACGCCCGGGTCAACGCAACATCACCGGCCAGGCGAGGCTCGACGAGCAGGCGAAGCGCATGGGGCGTCGCGTGGCGTCGTACTTTGACGGCACGGCCCCCGACGCAGACGACGAAGATGCGACCACAGGTACCAGCGTCGCGTGGCAAACGAAGCTCGTGTGCCTCGACGTCGCTGCCGGCGGCCTCCAGCTCGAGATCGGGCCGCTCGATGGTCTGCCGCCCTTCGTGAAGAAAATCCGCATCCTCGGCGGCGAGGACTGGGATGCCTTTGTACTGGCGACAAACGCGAGGTTGCGGCCGACGCGCGTGTCGGTGCGGCCTGGAACCGGTCCGTGGCGGTGGGAGGCCGTGGGCTTCGAAGACGAGCAAGACCTTGGCCTCGATCAGCTCGCCCTGGATGCGCTCGACGTCACGGCGCCGCTCGTGTTCCGTGTCGATGCGGACGGGGTGGGCCAGCTCGTCACGAGCACGACCCTCTCTCTCGGGCAGTCTTATCGGCTGTTGCTTCCGCCAAACGTCGGTGGAGACGCTGGTACGGCGCTGGCTGACGGTTGGAGGATCTGGACGCTCGACCTGGCGGCGCAGCTATCGCCGTCGACGAGTGACGCCCTGAAGGCCCTCGGCGTTGATATGGGCGAAGCATCGCCGCGCCTCGAGTGGGCCCTGGCGCCCGCCTCAGCATGGCGCACCAACGCCCGCGGCGATAGCTATCCGGTGTTCGACGAGGGGACGGAGCTGCTCGTGAACGTGAACGGCGTCGCCCTCCAAGATGGAGATGAGGCCATGCTGTTCGTCCACGGCCCCGCAGGTACGGAACGCCTGGCTCTTTCGACGAGCGGGCTGGTTTCCCTCGGAAAACCAGCGGCGGGACGCTGGGCCTGCGCGCTGCTTCATTCGCGGACCAACGTGCAATCCGCAACGCTGCTCTTCGAGGTCGTTCAGAGCGTGACTGAGTACGTCAGCGCAGGGTGGACGACGAGCGTGCCGCACGGGTTGGCATCGCTCGAAGCGACGGCCCCGCCTGGGTGGCCCATCTCCGTGCGCTGGGGTGGGCTCGCCGCGCACGAGGAGACGATCGCGACGGCCTACGGCAACGACGACCGGACTGTGTCCTTCGAGGATGTCCATCCGCTTCTCGAGGCCCGTGCCGCACGCGCATCCGTCGCTGACCTCGTAGTCGACTTCCGTGAGCTGGGTCGACGCATGATCCCTCTCGACGGCCGTGCCTCGCTGGAAGAGGTCCGCGCACAGCTCATGGCGCTCTGGCAACAGCGCTCTGAGCTTGTGCAAAGCCGCAAGGGAATGTGGTTGCAGCTCATGCCGATGTGGTTCGAGCCGACGACGACGCGGCTCGGGTATGGCGTCGATTCGCTCGTAATACCCGACGGCGCAGATGCGCCGCACGACCTCGCCGCGTGGCTGCTCACCATCGACGAGCGGACGAACGGATGCATCACGCGGTCACCGTCGCGCCTCCTCGTGCTCACGACCGACGTCGACAGCGTGCTGCGCGACATGCGCGCGTGGATTGACGATGCCTGCACCCTGGCCAAGGTGCGCGACGCGATCGTCACCGACGGCACCCGCTGGACGATGCACCGCAAGGGTGACCGCCAACTCAGGCGACGCGAGTGGTCCCTCGACCATGCAATCAATCTCGGCAGCGTGGACGACATGCTGAACGACCTCACGGAGGGTTTGTGATGACGCTCTCGCATGTCACCCGCGAAGAAGCAGTGAAGCGGCTCGCCCAAAGCCAGGCAGGCGCCCCGGACTCGATCGAGGCGCTCTGCGAACTTGTGCGCGCCGAGGTTCACGCCCGGAAGCACGCGCCGCGCGCGGCGACGCTCTCGCGCATCGCGCGACTGCTCGCGCCCGCGATCACCCTCGATGAGCAGCGCCTCGACGAGGTGTGCGATGCGCTCGAGCGCGAGGGTGACGTGATGCTCAATCCGGGCGGCGTCCTCTACGCAACGCCCACCCGCGTGGTTGCCATCGGGAAGAGCGCTCGTGTGTTCAGTAGCCTGCCGACGCGCGCGCTTGCGAAGGCGCTCGATCGCGACATCTCCGCGAAAGGCGCCTCGCGCACGACCACCTCGGTCGATGGGCTCACCGAAGCCGTCGCCAACGTGAGCGGCGTGATGGTCCCGCCCGAAACGTGGTCCGGGCTCGACCGCTCGCCGACCGCGGACGCGGCCTTCCTCGCGAAGCTCGACCAGAGGCTCGAATGGCAGGCGCTCGGCGCCGGCTCGCTCGAGAAGGACGGGGCGCTCGAATGGCGCGCGTGGCAGGTCTCGCCGGAAGGGGCGCGGTGGCGGCGCAGCAGCGAAGGCCAACTCTGGTGGGCACGCACGCGCTTTGGTGGCCACTGTCGTGCATGGACGGCGAGCGCATCTCCTGCGACGAGCCCGTTCGTCACGCTGAGCCCCGACGACGCGGACCGCGCACGCTTCGCGCTCTCGCGCAAGGTCGAGGCTGCCTCGGTCCTGCGCGTCGCGCGCTCCGGCAAGCGCGTGACCCTCGAGGTTCCCGGTTGGCTGCCGCGCCCCGAGTACCGCTGGCTCTCGCTTCACGCTGCTTCCGTCACCGACAGCAAGGGCATGCGTTGGGAGATCTCCACGGACAGCGAAGACCAGATCACGAAGCTCCTGGCCGAACGTCTCGGTCTCGTAGTGGAGGCCACGTGACGCGAAGACAACTCACCATCAAGCCAAGCTGCATGCGGGAGATCGCGACATTCCCCTCGGACCGCGCCGCGCTGCTCTGGGAAAAGATCGATGCGCTCGTCTCCGATCCGCTACCCGATGGGAAGGTGAAGAAGAAGCTCAAGGGTGCCGAGGGTGTCTACCGCATGCGCGTGACGGACCACCGCGTGTTTTATCGCTTCGGCCAGGACTGGATCAGCCTGCTCGGCATCCGGCGGCGCGCCGAAGACACCTATGACGGCGTCCCCGACGAGACCGCTGACGCCCCTGCGCCCGATGATGGCGACGACAACCTGGACGCGCTCATCACCGCCGCACAGCCGAAGGTCTTCCAGTTCAAGACGACCGTGCCCGAGGCGACGCTGCCCGAGCCCATCACGCAGGCGCTGCTGCGCCAGCTCGGCGTGCCCGTCTCGGCGGTACCGACGCTCTTGCGCTGCAAGACGGAGGAAGCGTTGCTCGAAGCGCCCGTGCCACCCGAAGTTCTCGGTCGTGTCGTCGACCGCCTCTTCCCGCCGACCATCGAACGGCTCGACCAGCAGCCAGATCTCGTTGTGGCGTGCACGAAGGACCTCGTTCGTTTCAAGGAGGGCGACCTCCTCGGTTTCCTGCTGCGGCTCGACGAGGACCAGCTCAAGCTGACCCAGTGGGCGCTGAAGGGCCCCACGATGGTTCGTGGCGGCGCGGGCACGGGTAAAAGCACCGTCGCCCTCTACCGCGTGAAGGCGCTCCTCGAACGACCCGGCGCAACGGGTGCGGAGCGCGTTCTGTTCACGACGTACACCCGCTCGCTGCTCACCGTCACGCAGCAGCTCCTCGAACAGCTCCTTACGCCCGACCAGCTTCGCCGGGTCGAGGTCGCGACGTGCGACCAGATCGCATGGCGCGTCATCGGCAAGGCTCGCAAGGTCGGGCAGCTCGAATCGGACAACGACGCGCTTCGCCGACTTGCCAAGCTACGTGAGAATCACGCCCCCGGTGGCTCGGCCTTCGAGGCGAAGCTGCGTGAGCGCGCCCTAGAGCGGCTGACCGACGCGTGGCTCCTCGAAGAGTTTGAGTGGATCATCGAGGGACGTGGGTTGACGAGCCTCGCCGACTACCAGGCGGCGGCGCGCCCGGGACGTGGGCTGCCCCTCAACGAACGCGCCCGCGCGGCGGTGTGGGAGCTGTACGAGGCCTTTAGAGCTACTAACAAAACCATGTCATCATCGAGCGCTTGATTGGTGTTTGATGAGGCATGGGTCGAAACAGGAATAGAGAAATCAGCGCCGCGCTGTTCAAGAAGGTTGCCCCGCTGTTGCCGGTAGTCGTTGCCTCGGCCAAAGGCGGTCGCCCACGAGTGAGCGACGAGATGGCCCTGAACGGCATTCTGTTCGTGCTGCGCACCGGCATTCCCTGGGAGGAGTTGCCCCAGGAACTGGGCTTTGGCAGTGGCATGACCTGTTGGCGGCGTCTGCGTGATTGGCAGGCTGCGGGCGTGTGGCATCGCCTGCATCTGTTGTTGCTCGGTGAATTGCGCGGCGCCGGCAAACTGGACTTCAGCCGTGCGAGCATGGACGCGGCCAGTGTGGCCAGCCCCCGGGGGGCCACTACACCGGCCCCAACCCCACGGACAGGGGCAAACTCGCAAGCAAGCGCCACATCATCACGGACCGCCAAGGCATCCCACTGATCTTCTGCGTCACGGGCGCCAACCGGCATGACTCGGTGGTTTTCGAGCAACTGGTCGACGCGTTGCCAGCGGTACGTGGCTGTCGCGGTCGGCCCAGGCGCTGGCCGCACAAACTGCATGCCGACAAGGGCTATGACTATGCTCGCTGCCGCTTTCACCTGCGCAAGCTGGGGATCACCGCGCGTATTGCCCGGCGCGGCATCGAACGCAACGACCGGCTCGGGCGTCATCGCTGGGTGGTCGAGCGCACGCACGCCTGGCTGGCCGCCTTCGGCAAGCTGCGTACTCGTTTCGAGCGCCGCATCGACATTCATGTCGCGTTGCTCTCGCTGGCCTGCTGCGTTATCTGCATTCGCCATCTCCCACCGTTTTGTTAGCCGCTCTTAGCAAGGGCGCGGGCGAACGCTACCCGGCGTTGCGTCGCGAGGCGCTGAAGCTCCTCGCCGAAGACGACCAGGCGGTCCGCTACGACTACGTTGTCGTCGATGAAGCGCAGGACCTGAGCCCCGTCTCGCTCGCGCTCATGGCAGAGGTCTGCAAGACAGCCGAGGGCCTGTTCTTCGCCGCCGACAACAAGCAGTCGCTCTACTCGCGCAACTACACGTGGAGTTCGGCGCACCCGCGCCTCCAGTTTCGAGGGCGCACGGCGCTGCTCTCGCGCAACTACCGCTCGACTCGCGAGATCGATCGCGCGGCCTTCTCTGTGCTCGTCGCCGATGAGGGCGAGGAGCTGGTCGCCTCGAATAGTGTCCACGAGGGACCGCTCCCCGTGCTGGTGCGCGGCATCGTCGCGGACAAGCAAGCCGAGTGGATCGCGCGCTTCGTTCGGCAGATGGCTCGGCACCTCCACCTGAAGGTCAGTGCCGCCGCCGTGCTGGTACCAAGCGCTGCTGCCGGCGAGACGATCGCGACCGAGCTTAAAGCGCAGGGCGTCGAGGCGCGCTTCTTCCCCGGACGCGACCTCGATCTCAAGGCAGACGTCGTGCGCGTGCTGACGCTGCACGCCGCCAAGGGTCTCGAGTTCCCCATCGTCATCGTCGCCGGTCTCGACAGTGGAAGCTGGCCGGTTCCGGAGGACTTCGAGGACGCTGGCCTCTTCGCTGAGCGCGCGCGCAACGAGCGGCGTGTGCTCTACGTCGGACTGACCCGTGCGATGCGAGGCCTGATGCTGCTTGTTCCCCAAGGATGCCGGCATCCCGCCGTCGTCGATCTCGACCTCAACCACTGGCACGTGGAGACCGCACCGTGAGCAATGTGAACCTCCACAACTTCGCCGACGAAGGTCGGCTCGTCGACGCGGACATCGTCGGCTTCCTCCGCAAGAAGCTCGATAAGGGCGACAAGCTCGACTTCACGAACATCGTCGAGGTGGCCGATGCGGTGCTCGACGCGCTCCTCGACGGTTGGTCACCCGAGCAAGCGGCGGACGCGATCGCGGAACTGAGCCCCGCAGCCGACGCGGCGCTCGCCGCATGGGCCGACCGTGCGGGTGGCAAGGTCACGAAGGTCGAGAAGACCACGCGCAAGGCCACGGTGCGCAAGCCCGCGCCGTCGACGCGCTCGCCGTCGATCCTCGAACGCGACCCGTCGGGCGATGAGCGTTTCACGCCGACGCGCCTCGTGCGCCGACTTCAGGAGGCCCTGCGCGGCTACATCGAGAGCGCGTACCCGCTGAACGATCCGACACTGGTGCGTGCGCGGCGTCGCCTGCTCGAAGAAGAGGCGGGAGGCCACCTGCTCGCGCAGGAGCCCTACATTGAGACCACCACGCGCTACGCGACATCAAAGGCAACCTACGGCGACCTCGGCCTCACGCCGGAGATCGCCGCCTTCTTCTCGAAGCTCGCCAAGACGGCCTCGGCCCAGAGCACGCCGGAGGACGCACGCACCGTGCTCTTCCCCTCGATGTATGTGCACCAGGAGCGCGCGTTCCACGAGTTCCTCGTCGGGCGGAAGGACATCGTCGTCGCGACGGGCACGGGCTCCGGTAAGACCGAGTGCTTCCTCGTGCCGATGCTCGGCTCGCTCTACGACGAAGCGGTGCGTTCGCCCAAGACGTTCGAGCAGCCCGGCGTGCGCGCGCTGATCCTCTATCCGATGAACGCGCTGGTGAACGACCAGCTCTCGCGCCTGCGCCTCTTGCTCGGCGACCCTGCTGTCGCCGACGCCTTTAAGGGGCTCGGGAACGACCGCCGCTTCCCGCGCTTCGGCATGTATACCGGGCGCACGCCGTACCCCGGCCCGCGAACGACTTCGCGCGACGGGGAACGCGTGAAGCCACTGCTCGACTACTACCTGGGCCTCTCGCCCGATGTCGAAGAGCGCCTCCGTCGTCTGGGCCGCTATCCCGCCAAGGATCTACAGGCCTTCTACGCGCAGAACGAAGCCCGCCGCCGAACGTACCAAAGCGGCAAGCGCGCCGGGCAGGAGTACACGGACCACAACTGGGAGCGACGCCTTCACACTGGGCAGGGAGATCGCGAGCTGCTGACGCGGCAGGAGATGGTCCACGGCGCAGGCAGCCGCCCGGGCCACGCGCCCGACGTTCTCGTCACGAACTACTCGATGCTCGAGTACATGCTGATGCGCCCGTTCGAGCGCCCCATCTTCGCCGAGACGAAGCGGTGGCTCGACCAGGATGGCACGCAGCTCCTGCTCGTCCTCGACGAGGCGCACATGTACCGAGGCGCGAAGGGCGCCGAGGTCGCGTTCCTCATCCGCCGCCTGCGCGCTCGTCTCGGCATCCACGACCGCCCCGACAAGCTGCGCGTCATCGCCACCTCTGCCTCGCTCGGTGAAGGCGCGGCGGCGGTCGATGCCGTCAAGCGCTTCGCCGCCGACATCACCGGCAAGCGCCCCGAGAACTTCGAGGCCATCACCGGCACGCGCGAGGTCCCGACGCCCGCGAGCCCTGCGCCCAAGGCGGTCTCGGACACGCTGGCCTCTCTTGATCTCGATGGCATCAACGAAGCGCTCGACGCTCCGGCGTTGCGCGAGAAGCTCGCGCCGCTCCTGCCGAAGGGGGTGAACCCGAATGCCAGCGAGAACGAAGTGCTCGCCGAGCTGCACGCCGCGCTGAAGAATCAGCCCTGGGTGAACCAGCTCGTGAAGGAGGCGGCAGGGCAGGCTGTGGCGCTCGGCGACCTCGCTCCGCGCGTGTTCCCCGGTCACCCTGATGCACGCCGCGCGCTCGAAGCGCTACTCACGGTGTCGACGCTCGCCCGAAACAAGGCCGACGAGCCGGGCCTCGTGCCGACCCGCGTCCACGGCCTCTTCCGCGGGCTCCACGGCCTCTATGCTTGCGTGAACCCGCGCTGCGAGGGAAGACAAAGCGAGCCGGGGGAGAACGCTATTCTCGGTAGGCTCTTCACGACGCCGCGCGCGGTGTGTGACGCGTGCGGTTGCCGCGTCTTCGAGATCGCGTCGTGCCGAAGCTGCGGCAGCCCCTACCTACTCGCGTACTCGCAGGACGAATCCCTCGACCGGCTCTCGTTCCTCTGGGGCGAGACCGAAGGCGCGCTCTTCCGCCTCGAGCTGCTGCCGAGCGCCCCACGCTACTCCGATCGTTCCGAGCTCGTGCGGCTTCACCTGCGCACCGGCTATCTCGACACCGGCAACCGCTTCCCCGACGACGAGGTGCGTGAGCTGGCGATCTGGCTCGACGCCGATGGAAAGCGCGAGGCTTCGTTCGATCGCTGCGCGATGTGCCAGCCCGCTGCGCCCGCGAAGAGCCGCATCTACGACTTCAGGACGCGCGGTGAGCAGCCGTTCACGGCGCTCATCGAGGCGCAGTTCGCCGAGCAGCCGCCGCAGAAGAAGGACCCGCGCCTACCGAACCACGGACGCAAGGTGCTCGTCTTCAGCGACGGTCGCCAGAAGGCCGCGCGCCTCGCGCCCGCGCTCGAGCACAGCCACGCTCGCGACCTGTTCCGTCAGGTCGTCGCGCTCGCCGCTCACGAGCTGCGCGACAAGGGCGGCCTGTCGGCGATGCAGTACCTGTACCCGGCGGTCGTGCATCTCTGCGCGCATCGCGGCTACGACCTGTTCCCGGCCGCCGACGAGGTCGAGTTCCACAACCACCTCGGGCAGGTGAAGGGCAAGACGCTCCAGCAGACGATCGCGATGGCGAACAAAGGCTGGCTCCGTGCCACGCGCTCGTTCGCGCAGGCGATCTTCAGCGAGCTGACCGACCGCTACTACTCGCTACCCGCGCTCGCCCTCGCCACCGTCGAAGAGGACCCGGACACGGCGTTCATGATTTTCGACGACTTCCCGAACGTCGGGCTCGACGCCGACGCGCAGAAGGTCCTGTTCCGCGCCTGGCTCCGGCAGCACTTGGAACGCCGCTCGTTCCGCCCCGACGGCGCGGAGACGCGCGAGCTTGGCGAAGGCTGGGCACACCCGCAGGGCATCAACGCGGCGCGCATCGAGCACGTGCTGCCGAACCGCTTCGACCAGTACCTGGCCCACGTCCTGGGTGGCGACACGGCCAAGGTCGAACAGGTGAGCAAGTGGTTCCAGCACGTCGTGCGCGACAAGGGGCTGCTGCACTTCGAGAGCGACCTCTACTACCTGCAGCTCCAGGGCCTGAGCATGAACCTCCGGCTCGACGCCAACTGGCTGCGCTGCCGCGACTGCGCGCGCATCCACCCCGAGGCGCTGGCCGATGCCTGCCCCGCGTGCCTCGGCGCTGTCGTGGAGGTCGACGCGGACTACCTCGACGCGCGCACGGGCTTTTACCGGCACCAGGTGCAGCGCGCCTTCGATGAACGCGCGCTCGAACCGTTCGGCCTCTCGGCAGCCGAGCACTCCGCGCAGCTCACGGGTCAGCCCGACGAGAGCGCCTTCAACAAGGTCGAGGAGTACGAACTGCGCTTCCAGGACGTGCCCCTAGACAACCTCCCGCCCATCGACGTGCTGAGCTGTACCACGACGATGGAGGTTGGCATCGACATCGGCGCGCTCTCCGGCGTCGCGTTGCGAAACGTGCCGCCGCACGTCGCCAACTACCAGCAGCGCGCCGGTCGGGCGGGTCGTCGCGGCCGTTCGATCGCATCGGTCATCACCTACGCGCACGGAACCTCGCACGACGCCCACTTCTTCGACCACCCCGAGCAGATCATCTCAGGTGACGTGCGCGCGCCCGTCGTGTACGTCGAGAACCAGCAGGTGCTCGAGCGGCACATCCACGCCTATCTCGTGCAGCGCTTCTTCCACGAGCGCGTGCCGCCGGACCCGACCAGCTATGACCTCTTCGGCTCGCTTGGCTCGGTCGAGCAGTTCCTCTCCGAGGCGCACCCGTGCTCGCTGCTCAAGCTCGAGGCGTGGCTAGCAGGCCGTTGAAAAAATGCTCATCGAACGCGCCAGGGTCGTGGATTTCGAAGAAACGGATCGCCCAAACTGGCCTGCGCAGCGATTGGAGCGGCCATTTCGGCCTGTTTGCAGGCCGTTTTGCCCGTTCCGGGCGCACGTATCCCATGGTTCACGCATGATGCGCGTCCCACCAGCCGCCCAGACTGCCCATGCGCACCAGGTTGTAGGTGGCAAAGCACAGCAGCGCCTGGCCCGCGAGCTTGGCCTGACCGATCAATTTGGTCTTGGCCAGACCACCCACTGTCTTGATCCAGCCAAAGGCCTCCTCGATGCGCTTGCGCACTTTGAGGCTGGTCTTGTAGCCCTCGTGGCGCCGGATGCGGCCATCGACCGCCGAGTGCTTGTCCTTGGCCGCCACGTGTGGCGTGACTTTGAGCTTTCGGCAGCCCTTGATGAAGGCCTGGCTGTCGTAACCTTTGTCGGCCCCGACCGTGGCCCGCTTGTTCTTGTTTCCCCGGCGTTTGAGCATCGCCAGCGCCGCCTCGCGCTCGGCGGTGCCACTGGCATGTGTGATCTCCACATCCACGATCAGCCCGTTGCGGTTCTCCATGAGGATGTGCCCCATGTGGCACAGGCGAGATTTGTCGCCCGCGCTCTTCTTGAACAGCCGGGCATCGGCATCGGTGGTGCTGGCGTGGGTGTCGTTGCAGCGCTCCTGCCCTTTGAAGTTCACCTCGGGGTTGCGTCCGGGTGGCGTGCCGCTGTCGTCGTCTTTGCGTTTGAAACTCTTGTGCGAGGCCCAGGCCTCAATCAGCGTGCCGTCCACGCTGAAGTGTTCGTCGCTGGCAAGCCGGCCCCACTGGGCGCTGAGCTTGACGCGCTCGAAGAAGGCGCGCGCCAGGTCTTCGTTGAAGAGGCGTTCGCGGTTGGCGCTGAAGGTGGAGTGGTCCCAGACCTTGTCTTCAATGTTCAGGCCCACGAACCAGCGGTACAGCAGGTTGTAGTTGACCGCCTCGACCAGCTGGCGTTCGCTGCGGATGGAGAACAGGATTTGCAGCAGCAAGGCCTTGAGCAGCATCTCCGGCGGCACCGAGGGGCGGCCACGGCGGGCGTACACCGCTTCGAACTCGCTGTTCATGCTCGACAGCAGCGCATCCACCACGGCGCGCAACTTGCGCAGCGGGTGTGCCGCTGGCACTCTTTCTTCAAGGCTGATGTAGCTAAACATCGCCCCCTGGAAGTCTTGGTTGCCTCTCATCTTTCTTGTCGCAGTTGTTCCGGGATGGCTTCAGATCGTAGCGGCCGACGCGGACGCTCGCAGGGGATTTTTCAACGGCCTGCTAGAGGAGAATGCCGACCTCCTTCGCAGCGAGCTTCAGGGCTGGGTGCCCGCGTTCAGCTTCGGCCTCAACGAGCCCGTCGCCGAGGTCAACGAGACGATCCAGGGCGCCATCGACCGGAGCAAGGCCCGCATCCGCGAAGTCTTGCCCATCGACGAGTACGCGGCGCGCCACACGCTGGTCGACCTCGAGCGAGAGTCGCTCGAACGGCGTCTGGAGGAGCCGCTCCTCGAGACGTTGATCGGCCACGCGGTGTTTCCACGCTACGCCTTCCCAACCGACGTCGTAACCTTCTGGGTCTCGAAGCCTCGGCAGCCGGGCGATGCTCCTGGAAAGCGGACCTTCGACTACGAGCCGCAGCGTGACCTGCAGCTCGCGCTCACCGAGTACGCGCCCGGACGAAGCCTGACTATCGACAAATGGCGCTTCGAGTCGGCGGCGCTGTACTCGCCCTACGAGCCGACGCCCGCGCACACCATCCAGAGGCAGCGCCCGTACACCTCATGCAGCGATTGCTCGTGGGCCACGATGGACTCAGCGATGGCGCAAGCCACGCTGTGCCCCGTGTGCGGTAGCGACCAACTCACGCGTACCGCGTTCATCACGCCGGCGGGCTTCGCGCCCGACCTCAACGCCAAGCGCGAGGTCGATCGTGGCCAGGCCATCAGCTACGCGGGCATGACCGACCGCGCACGTCTCGAACCGCAGGACCCGCCGTCGGCGTGGACCGAGAGCTGCGACGGCCGACTGCTTCGTTGGACCGGCCCGCGTCGTCTGGTGATGGTCAACAAGGGCGTCGGCCAGCGTGGGTTCCGCGTGTGCCCCGACTGCGGTCGCTCGGAGCCGGAGTACGGCCCGGGCTTCACCGCGACGAAGCTCATGAAGAACGGGGCCGCTACCACGCACCAGCACCCGCTTGAAAAGGGCGCCGTGTGCGCGGGCGTCGCCGCGGGTCCGTTCTACCTCGGGCATGAGTTCCCGACCGATGCACTGCTCTTGCGCCTTCGCGTGGCGGCGCCGGTGCAGCTTGGAGGGGCGAGCACGGCGGGCTTGCTTACGCGGGCCTCGCGCATGGCGCTCTCTTCACTGGTCGAAGCGCTGGGGCTCGCGGCGTCGCGCGTTCTGCAGATCGACGAGGGTGAGCTGTCGGGATGGTGGACGCCCGTGATGGGCGGTCGCCCCGATGAAGCGCAGCTCTACCTCTACGACCTCCTGCCGGGTGGTGCGGGCTACGCGCGCGCCGTCGGGAATGATCTGCCCGAGGTTCTCGATGCGGCTGAGGCGCTCCTCGGAGGCTGCGACTGCCCATCGTCCTGCTATCGGTGTATCCGCCACTACAGCAACAACTGGATTCATGCCTCGCTGGACCGCCACCTCGCGCTCGCGCTCTTGCGCCACCTGCGCACGGGCGAGCTGCCGAGTTTGACCGACCAGGACAAAGACCACGCGCTCGTCGCGCTTCGCCAGCTCCTCACGCTGCGTGGCATCGCGTGTGAGGAGAACGCGAACCTCGGCGGCACGCGCGTCCCGCTCATCATCCAACTGTCCAACTCGCGGGTGTGCGTCGACGTTCATCATCCGCTGATCGATCCGCTTGCGCACGAGTCTCCGGTCATCGCGGCGGCGCGCTCGCAGTTCCTCGAGGCCGTGTCGCTCGATGCGTTCGACCTCCTTCACGATCTGCCTGCCGCCGTGGCGCGCCTGAAGCTGCCGAACGGAGCGGTGGGATGAGCTTCTACGAGCTGCAGGGTCCCACCGGGTGGGCCGCTCCGCCGTCTATGTGGAGCAGCACGAGCCTCGACGATGTCGAGGCGTGCCCGCGTCGCTGGCAGCTCATGCGTTCGCGCTGGGGCGAGTTCGAGGGCTTCCCGGTGCGCCCGCACCCGGCGGCCATCGAAGGGCAGATCGTTCACGAGGCGCTCGACCGGCTCACGCGCGCCTGCGGTCAGCGAGGCAACCCGGCGTTCGGCAGCGCAGAGTTCTCGGCGGCGTTGAACGATGCCGACTTCTTTCCCTGTTTCGCGCGGGCCGTCATCGAGTGGCAGCAGCGGCTCACGGCGCATCCCAGGCCTGGCCCCGCGTTCCGGCTACGCGCGAGCGGCGAGGAGCTGGCGAACCGCGCCGTGCGCATGTTCCGCGAGCAGTACAAGCCCGATGATCAGGTCGCCTCGCAAGCCGCCGAGCGCGCGACGGACACGCCCGCCGACGTGAAGGCGCTCCTCAAGCATAAGCGAGCGCTCTCCGAGGTGAAGCTGACGCATCCCAAGCTTCCGTTCCTCGGCATCCTCGACCGCGTGCAGCACACAGGGGAGGGCATCGAGGTCGTCGACTTCAAGACGGGCAAGCCGAGCGACAAGCACCGCAAGCAGCTCCTGCACTACGCGCTCCTCTGGTGGCGCAAGACGGGCGACGCCCCGGTGCGTGTCAGTGCGCAGTACCTCGATGGCGTTGAGTCGTGGCCCGTCACGCGGGGCGCGCTCGAAGACGTCGAAGCCGACCTCGTGAAGAAACTCCCGATGCTGACCGACGCGCTGGGCGTTCACCCCGCAGCGGCGAAGCCCGGCACCGGCTGCCACACGTGCGCGGTGCGGGCGCGCTGCGCGGCGGGCTGGGCCGTCGGCGAGGAGGCGGCGCTCGTCGACGGTCGCGGCGACGCCGAGCTGGTCGTGAAGGCGAAGGCTGGCGACCACGGCTTCCTCGCGCGTTCACGCACCGGCGCCGAGATCGCCGTCGTCTACGAGGCGCCCGTCGCGAAGCTCCTCCCCGAGCACGTCGAAGGTCAGGTGCTCCGGGTCCTCGACGGCGTTTGGAAGGAGAAGCGAACGCAGCTCGAGCTCAAGGCGTGGACCGAGGTCTTCGTCGTGAGGGATGTCCAATGCGTCGGCTGACTGGCCGGGGCGGATAGCCCATCCCTGACAAGCATCCGTCTGATCTTGGCCAACATGACCACGTCACTTCCATGGCTGTCGGCGTGTACATCACACGGCCCTTACCAACGGCACCACGTTGTCGCCGGCCTCCAGCGAAGCCACCAGCGCACCCCAGTCATCCATGATCTTGCGGCGCTCGTCCAAGTGTTCGCTGCGAGCGTAGGCGGCCACCACCTTCGAGCGCTCAGCATGGTCGAGCTGGCGCTCCAGTGCGGCTACGCTCCAACCCCGTTCGGAAAGCAGGCTGCGCGCAGAGGCACGGAAGCCGTGCAGGGTCTGTCGGCCTTGGTAGCCCATGCGCACCAGCATGCGGCCGATGGTGTTCTCGCTCATGAACCCATCCGCGCCGTTGGTGTTGGGAAAGATGCTCGGGGTGTCGCCCGTGAGCGCCTGGATGTCGCGCAGCGTGTCGATAGCGGCCTGAGACAGCGGTACGACGTGGGCCTGATTCAACCCCTTGCCCATCTTCATGCGCGCAGCGGGGATGCGCCATTCGCAAGCCTCGAAGTCGATTTCCTCCCACCGTGCATGCCGTAGCTCCTGCGAGCGCACGAAGGTAAGCAGGGCCATGCGCGTGGCCAGAAGGGTCAGCTTGTCCGCCGCTTGGTAGTCCTTCAGGTCGCGCAGAAATTGGCCGAACTGGCGGCGGTCGGTGAGGGCGGGCCGATGCCTCACGTCTGGGGCGACGATGGCGCGCACCAGGTCGCCCGCCGGGTTGTAGGTGGCCCGGCCCGTGGCGATGGCGTAGCGGAAGATTTGCCCGCAAAACTCGCGTAGGCGCGTCGCCGTGTAGCCGGCGCCCCGCGACTCGACTTTGCGCAGCATCGCCAGCAACTCGGGGGCGGTCACCGCCGACACCGGCCGATTGCCGATGGCGGGGAACACGTCGGCCTCCAGGTGTTTCAAGGTCTTGGTTGCCGTGATCTCGGCCCAGCGCTTCGCATTGGCCTTGTGCCATTCCAGAGCCACCGCCTTGAAGCTGTTGGCCGCCTCCACGGCGACGCGGGCTTTCTCCGCCTTGCGCGCTTCGCCGGGGTCTTCGCCACGCCCCAGGACTTGCTTGGCCGCCTCGCGCTTCTCCCGTGCCTCCTTCAGACTCACCATGGGATAGACCCCGAACGCCAGGCGCTTTTCCTTGCCGCCGTGGCGGTACTTCAGGCGCCAGTAGCGGCCACCGGCCGCCGTGACTTCAAGGTACAGGCCGCCGCCGTCGGCGTGCTTGCCGGGCGTGCTAAGGTTTCGCAGCTTCGCGTCAGTCAGTTTCATGGCATCCCGTTGAGTGTGGGGGCACATTTGGGGGCATATTCTGCCTCCGGACCTGACGACTTCAAGCATTCATGCGGGTTTGTGGGCGATGTTCCAGTCCGACAAGCGCACCATTTCAAAGCCCGGCAGCGTCCAGCCAGCGACGTCCGGGCTTTTTCGTGGGCGCGCCAGTGCCGGCCGGGCTTCAGTCGACCTTGGCGCCCGTGGCCTTCACGACCTGCTCGTACTTGGCCAGTTCGCTCTTCATGAAGGCGCCGAACTGTGCGCTGCTGTTGCCCACCGGTTCGGCCATCAGCAAAGCGAAGCGCGACTTGGTTTCGGGCGCCTGCAGGGCCGCGACGAAGGCCTGGTTCAGTCGATCCAGCACCGCCTGCGGCGTGCCGGCGGGGGCGACCAGGCCCCACCAGGTGTCGATGGCAAAGCCCTTGAGCAGATCGGCCACTGGCGGCACTTCGGGCAGCATGGGGCTGCGCGTGAGCGTGGTGACGGCGATGGCCTTGAGCTTGCCGGACTTGATGTTGGGCGCGGCGGTGGCGAGGTTGTCGAAGTTGAAGTCGACCTGGCCCGAAAGCAGCGCCAGCTGCGCCGGGTTGCCGCCGTTGTACGGAATGTGCACGGCGAAGATGCCGGCTTCCTTCTTGAACATCTCGCCGGCCAGGTGCCCCGCACTGCCGTTGCCGCCGCTGCCGTAGTTGAGCTTGCCCGGGTTGGCCTTGGCGTAGGCGACCAAGTCTTTCAGGCTGTCGATCTTCAGGCGCTGCGCGGTCTCCGCGTTCATCACCAGCACGTTGGGCACGCGCACCATCTGCGTGATGGGCGCAAAGTCCGTGGCGGCATTGAAAGGCATCTTGCCGTACAGCCACGGGTTGACCGCATGCGTGGCCGTGGCGGCGATGCCGATGGTCAGGCCGTCGGGCGGGGCCTTGGCGACCATGTCGGCCCCGATGTTGCCGCCCGCGCCGGGCTTGTTGTCGATGATGACCGGGCCGCCCAGCGTGTCCTTCACGCGCTCGGCCAGTGCGCGCGCGGTCACGTCGATGGGGCCGCCGGCGGCGTAGGGCACGATCAGCCGCACGGTATGCGCCGTCTGGGCCTGGACGGTGGACGTGCCGATCGCCAAGCTCAGGGCCGCGACGGAAAGCAGGAAGGTGTTGCGTTTCATGGTGCCGGCGATTGTCCGCGCCGCCGCGCCCGCGCGCAGCGCGGGGATTCCTGGGTTTCGTGCCCGAGCGCGGATGAAGAAAGAGTCACTTTGATCGATGACTGCGCAGGGCCGGTAAGAGGGCGCCGATCCCGTGCATGCACGTCCTTTCCCGTGCGTGGCCCATTCACGCGTCTACGCGTTTACGCGTTTACGCGCAGCTTCGTTTGCCGGTGCATGTGGGCGGCAGGGCTGCCTGCCCTGCGCCGCCACCTCCTCGTCCCGCGGAACGGCCGTAATTGGGGGCATTTGCGCCGCGTGCCCATCGATCCCGCAAGGCCGGGCGCGTCGCTGCCGCCAGGCGCCGCGTCCTCGGCGCCAGCGGCGCGCGGGCCATCTGTACGCGCATGGGCGCCGCTGGGGTGCCAGGCCGGCAGGGTGCAGCCATGGCCCGCGCGTGGGCGCCGCGCGCAACGTCGGACAAGATCAGTGGCCGACCGCAGCAGCGGGCCGGGGGCACGCGCCTTCGCCCGCAGCGCGGCACGCGCGTTCCGTGCTCAGGGCAACGCCTTGTCGGCCTCGCTGGTGAAGGCGTCGGCGTAGAACTCCTCGTCGGGCAGGCCGGCCTCGGCCACGTAGTCGCGCCGCGCGGACTCGACCACGATGGGTGCGCCGCAGGCATAGACCTGGTGGCCCGACAGGTCGGGCAGGTCTTCGAGCACCGCCCGGTGCACGAAGCCCGTGCGGCCCGTCCAGTTGTCCTCGGGCGTCGCATTCGACACCACGGGCACGTAGCGCAGGTGAGGCATCGCGGCGGTGCGCTCGCGCAGCCAGGCGTCCATGTAGAGGTCTTGCGGCCGGCGGCCGCCCCAGTAGAGCACCGCGGGCCGCACGATGTTCTTGAACTGCATGTGCTCGATCAGCGCCTTGATCGGCGCGAAACCCGTGCCCGAGGCCAGCAGCACGATGGGCTTGTCGGAGTCCTCGCGCAGAAAGAAGCTGCCGTACGGTCCTTCGACGCGCAGGATCTCCTTTTCCTTCATCGCGCCGAACACATGGTCGGTGAACTTGCCGCCGGGCATGTGGCGCACGTGCAGCTCCACGCCCGCCCCGGGCTCGTGCAGCGTGTGTGGGGCGTTGGCCATCGAATAGCTGCGGCGGGCGCCGTCGCGCAGGATGAACTCGATGTACTGGCCGGCGTGGAACTGCATCGGCTCGCCGGCCGGCAGCTGCAGCTGGATCTGCATCACGTCATGCGACAGTTGCGTGAGCGCGCGCACGCGCACCGGCATCTTGCGGATCGGGAACGCCCCGGCTTCGGTGACCTGGCGCGACTCGAGCACCACGTCGCTGGTCGGGCGGGCGCGGCAGGTCAGGATCAGCCCCGCCAGTTCCTCATCGGCCGACAGCGCCTTGCTCTGGTGGCTGTCGAGCGTCACCGTGCCCGACAGCTTCCTGCACTTGCACGAGCCGCAGGCGCCGTCCTTGCAGCCATAGGGCAGGCCGATGCCCTGGCGGATGGCGGCCGACAGGATGGTCTCGTCGCTGGCCACCGTGAAGGCGCGGCCGCTGGGTTCGACGGTGATGGAAAAGCCCGCATCCGCGGTGCCGGCAAGGCTCATGGCTATTCTTGGGCCGTCGTTGCGCAACGGCACCTCTCATCGGTCAGGGAATCCTCGATTTTGCCTTCAAACACCCAACCCCTCGGCGCGCTGCCGGCGCGCTTTCGCCGGCAGCGGCTGCTCATCGTCGGCTGCGGCGACATCGGCCTGCGCGTGCTGCGGCGGGTGGGGGCGCGCATGCGCGTGATGGCGCTCACGTCCTCGCCCGAGCGCGCACCGGCGCTGCGCGCCGCCGGCGCCGTGCCGCTGCTCGGCGACCTCGACGCCCCCGCCACGCTGCGCCGCCTGGCCGGCCTGGGCCTGTGCGTGCTGCACCTGGCGCCGCCAGCGCGCGAGGAGGGCGCCGACGCCGGCCGCGACCGGCGCACCGAAGCGCTGATGAACACGCTGCGCTTGCGCACGCCGCCGCGAGTGCTGGTCTACGGCTCGACCAGCGGGGTGTATGGCGATTGCGCAGGCGCCCGGGTGCCCGAAACGCGTGCACTGCGGGCCGCCACGGCGCGCGCCCAGCGCCGTGTGGATGCCGAGCAGCGCGTGCGCTGGCTGGGCCGCAGCGCCGGCGTGCGCGCCAGCATCCTGCGCATTCCGGGCATCTACGCGCCCGACCGCGAAGGCGGCACGCCCCATGCGCGGCTGCTGCGCGGCACGCCGGTGCTGCGGGCCGAGGACGACGTCTACACCAATCACATCCATGCCGACGACCTGGCCGGGGCCTGCGTGGCGGCGCTGTATCGCGGACGGCCCCAGCGGGTGTTCAACGTGAACGACGACAGCGACCTGAAGATGGGCGACTACTTCGACCTGGCGGCCGACCTTTATGGACTGCCGCGCCCGCGACGCGTCTCGCGGGCGCAAGCGCAGCAGCAGCTCGCCCCCCTGCTGCTGAGCTTCATGGGCGAATCCCGCCGGCTCGACAACACGCGCATGAAGCGGGAACTGCGCCTGGCGCTGCGTCATTCGACGGTGCGCCACGGGCTGCGCTGAGCAGGCAACCGCCAGGGCATTCGCCAAGTCCGGGGCGCTGCCCGCGCAGGTCCATCGGGCGCGCCGGGCGCGCCACGCCGCCGCGTCCTTGCAGCACGCCGGCCTGCTGTGGATCTTGGCGCTGCATTCGCGGCAGCAGACATGCCCACGAGCAGACATGCAGACCGCCGGGCGGTCCTGTCATGCCCCGACCCGCCCCGAGACTGCGTTCGCCCAGGAGGAGCGCTTCCATCGGCGACCGGCGTGCTCATCGGCGACCGGCGGATGGGCGATGCCTTGCGCCTCACCCACCATTCTCCGTTGCTATGTTGCAACGATTAAATCGTGTCTTGGGAAATTCAAATAATTAATGAATGTGAACAATTGTGGATGTCAATAGATTTTGAAGCCCATTGATGTGAACTAGTTCATTGGTATTGAGGGTCACCTTCTACAGCCAGAAGGCCGAAAGCCCTGGTGGAAGCTTCAGGCTCCTGTCGCCGTTCGGTTTTCGTCCAGGCTGCGAGACGGGAAATGCTTACGTTCAATGTCGCTTCAAGCTAGCCTTCTGAACCGCCCCGGTTTTCGCGGAGGCTGGTTGGCTTGAGTCAGGCCGAGCTGGCCTGCTGCTCAAGATTGGGATAGTAGTTGGCCTCGAACTCGGCCGGCGGCACGTAGCCCAGCGGGGCCATCAGCCGATGGTTGTTGAACCAGGACACCCACTCCAAGGTCGCCAGCTCGACAGCCTCCCGGGTCTTCCAGGGCGCCCGGCGATGGATCAACTCGGCCTTGTACAACCCGTTGATCGTCTCGGCCAGAGCGTTGTCGTAGGAGTCACCCTTGCTGCCCACCGAGGGCTCGATGCCGGCCTCGGTCAACCGCTCGGTGTAGCGAATACTGACGTATTGCGACCCGCGGTCGCTGTGACACACGAGCGAGCCTTCCTGGCCGGGCTGGCGGGCGTACAGGGCCTGCTCCAGGGCATCGAGCACGAAGTCCGTGCGCATGCTCGTGCTCACCCGCCAGCCCACGATGCGCCGCGAGAACACGTCGATCACGAAGGCCACGTACAGCCAGCCCTGCCAGGTGGACACGTACGTGAAGTCGCTCACCCACAGCTGATTGGGGCGCTGTGCACTGAACTGTCGGTTGACCAGGTCCTGCGGGCATGGCGCACGTGCATCGCCGATCGTGGTGCGCACCACCTTGCCGCGCACGACCCCACGCAGCCCCATGCGGCGCATCAGGCGCTCGACGGTGCAGCGCGCCACCGTGTGGCCTTCGCGTTGCAGTTGCCGCCAGACCTTGTCAGCGCCGTAGACCCGCAGGTTGGCCTGCCACACCCGTTCGATGTGGGCCATCAGTTCCTGGTCTCGCTGGGCTCGGCCGCTGAGCAAGGCCGCATCGCGCTGCCGGGCAGCGTGCCGCCGGTAGGCCGATGGGGCGATCTGCAGCAGCCTGCAGATCGGCTCGACCCCATGCCGCTGGCGGTGCCGGTCCACGAAGGCGTACATCACTTCAGCCGGCGGTCGAGCTCCGCCTGGGCGAAAAACGCGCTGGCCAGCTTGAGGATCTCGTTGGCGCGGCGAAGCTCGCGCACTTCGCGCTCCAGTTCCTTGACGCGCTTGGCCTCGGCCGTGGTCACGCCTTCGCGTTGACCCGTGTCACGCTCGTGCTGACGCACCCAGTTCAGCAGCGTCTGCGGCGTGCTACCGATCTTGCCGGCGATCGATACAACCGCCGCCCATTGCGATTCGTGCTCCTCTCGGTGCTCGAACACCATGCGCACCGCACGCTCGCGAACCTCCGGCGAAAACTTCACTGACTTCCTCATGATGGCTCCATCTTCTCAAACGAGGGAGCCTCCGCGAAAACCGGGGCGGTTCATTCCGCGTTCTGTCAATTTGTAACTTGTTGGACGCAACGTGAGATCCTCACGTGCCGGCAATGTGAAAACATGTACGATGGTTTTGATAAAAACCAAGAACAAGTAAAAAGTTTTCGTTGTTCTGCTGAATCGAGTAACAAAGCATTAATTCTGGAGGTGCATTTGATGACTGCGTACAGACCCGTTGAGCGTGAGATGGCCGAAGCGACTTCCTCCCACTACTTGGCGGATCTGCGCCACAAGCTGTTCAGGGGCGGACGCCTGACCAAGATCGACGGCATTACGGGCAGCGTGGCGCCCGAGGCGTCGCAGTTGGGTGCGGGTCTGCTGCTGGCGTTGGGGCTGTCGCTAGGAGGCTTGGGCTTTTCACCAAGCGCGGAAGCAGGCAATTGTGCGCTTGCGATGCCTGGATCCTTTGTCTGCATCGGCCCTGCCGATCCCGGCACGGACACAACGTTCAGCCAGAGCCTTCCGACTGCCATCTCAGTGAGTGCCGATCCCGGATTTGGCCTGGCGACCGCAGCGGGCAACGGATTCACTCTCTATGCGAACGGCGGGCTGGATATCCAATTGGGCAGTTCGACTGTGACCGGCAAGGCCACAGGCATCTATGCGGAGAACGTCGCCAATGGAGACTTGGCAATCACCGCAGGCCAAGTTACCGGGCAGGGCGGCCATGGCATCCATGCGCGCAGCTTCGGCTCAGCCGGTGCGCTGACGATCAATGTGGGTCAGGTCGAGGCCGAGGGCGGTCATGGCTTCTTCACGCATCACACCGGCACGGGCGCCATGAACATTGCGGCAGGGTCGATTGAGGCGTCGGCAACCGGTATCTGGGATGTCGCCACGAGCGCGGCGAGCAGTTACACCATCACGGTAGGTGATGGCACAGGCGGCGGTATCACGGCTGGACAGCATGGAATGTGGCTCGAAGGCTACACCGGCGATGGTGATATGACCATTACAGGCAAGTCAGGAAGCCTGATCAAGGCGGCGGCGGGTACCGCCGTCGGTTTGATTGCCGGCGCCAATACGAAGAACCTGACGATTTCCGTCGACGAACTCGAGGCACGCGACCACGGCATTTTCGTCAACGGAGGACACCACGGTACCGGGACTGTGGACATCCGCGCGCGCAAGATCACTACGACCTCGGGACATGGCATCTACGCCGGAGCTGACTCGAATGTGACGTCCTCCACGATCGAAGTCACGGACGAAATCAACTCCGGTGCTTCGGGCATCGTGTATAGCCACCTGGGTTCCGATTCGCTCTCGATCACAGTTGGCAAGGTGACTGCGGGGGGCATTGGCGTCTCCGCGAACAACTGGGACGGCGGCAAGGACCTCACCATCAACGCGGGTGCCGTGACATCTGGGTCGCACTCTATCTACGTGTCCGCCAGCCGTGGCAGCGACGGCCTCAGCATCACAACGGGCGATCTCGAGAGCACTGCCGGCAATGGCGTCTTCACCGACAACGCGATCACGGCGGACAAGGGCACCAGCGTCGTGACCGGTTCGGTGACCGCTGCCGGCCACGGCTTCGACGTGCAGGACTGGAGCAAGGGCAGCATCGACATCACCGCGAACGGCAAGATCGATGCGGGCGGCCACGGCATCTTTGCCGACAACACGGCCGCAGGCCAGGACATCCTCATCACGGCCAATGACTCCATCGAGGCCGGCAATGTGGGCATCTACGCGATCAGCGACGGCCAGGGTGGCTTGAATATCAAGGCGCAGGACATCACCAGCGGAGGCATCGGCGTCTGGACGGACAACACACTCGCCAGCAGCACGAAGGGCACGATCATTGAGGTGGGCGCGGTGACTTCCACGGGCAATGACGCCATCAACGTGGAGGAGTGGGGCACAGGCGGGGTGGCCATCACTGCCAACGGCGCCCTTGACGCTGCCGGCGAAGGTGTCCATACCAACAACTTCAACGCCGGTCCATTGACCATTCACACGAAGGGTTCTGTCACGGCAGGTGGCTCCGGGATCCTCGCCTATCAGGGCGGCGACGGTGCGGCAACGATCACGACGGATGAAGTGGTTTCAGCCAAGGCAAACGGTATTCAGTTTGAGAGCGCAGCCAATGCTTCGTCGGCCGTGATCACGGCGCACAAGGACGTCACCGCCGCTGGCCTCTGGGGCATTTACGGCGTGCATCGCGGCACGGATTCGCTGACGATCAACTCCGAGGGTGTGGCGACGGGCGGTGCGGACGGCATTCGCGTCGACAACTATGGCAAGGGCCTGGTCATCAACGCCGTTGACACCAAGGGCGGGAACTATGGCATTTATGTGACGAACGTCGGCAGTGCGGGCGCGGACATCACGTCGACGGGCTCTGCCGTCGGAGGCGCATTGGACGCCATCCACGTCAGCAGCAACACCAACAGCACGCACCTGAATGTCGCAGCCAAGGATGCGCAGGGCGGGCGCCACGGCATCGCCGCAATCCATTTCAGCACTGCAGGCACGTCCGACAACGACTCGAAGATCGACGTCAGCGGTGTGATCCAGGGCGGCAGCGGCTATGGCATCTGGACGGAGTCCGACCCGGGCGTGATGACGCGCATCAACATCGCCGACACGGCGACGGTGCAGTCCGCCTCGGGCAACGCGGTGTTCAACGATGACGGCAACTCGATCACGAACGTGGCCGCGGGCGCGACAGTGGCAGGCGCCTTCCGCTTGGGTGCGGGCGACGACCACCTGATCTTCAATGGCACCGACCTCAGCAAAGTGACGGTGCTGGACGGCGGTGACGACACCGCGATCAACGCAAACGGGTATGACAAGCTGTTCCTGAACGGCTACAAGAGCCTGACGCTGGATGGCTCCAAGGTCATCAATTGGGAAGAGATCCCGGTGGATGGCGGCACGGTCACGGTGCTCGGAAACCTGGCTGTGGGCTCTGCCGCTGTGGGCCAGGAGGCTTCCGGCCTGCGCCTGCTCAACAACGCCGTGCTTGATTTCACCAACAACCCGACCATTGTGGGGCGCCTCTATAACGATGGCATCGTTCAGGGCAGCAATGGCTTTGTGGGCAACACGCTGACCATCAACGGCGCCTACAACGCCGGTCCCAACGCCAGGTTGGGGGTGGATGTCGACTTCGCCACGGACAAGGCCGACAAGCTGGTGGTGACGGGCGCCGTCTCAGGCATTACGGGCGTGACGGTGACCGACCTGAGCTCCGGCGCAGCCACGGGCAACAACGTGCGTGTGGTCGATGTGGGCGGCAGCAACCCCACCGGCTCATTTGTGCTGGCCTCCGGTCCGGTCAACTCAGGCGGCACCTACTATGAGCTGGTGCGCGACACCAGCGCGAATGGCGGTTGGGATCTGAGCCAGACGACCGCGCCGACGCCGACCCCCACGCCGACGCCGACCCCCACGCCGACGCCGACGCCGACTCCCACGCCGACGCCGACTCCCACGCCGACGCCGACGCCGACCCCAACGCCGACGCCCACGCCGACACCGGTGACCTGCGACGCCACCGTGAGCGGCGGCGCTTCCTCGGTGCTGGGCTGTGCCACGGCCGACACCATCACGGTCACGGGCAATGCGCTGGTCGAGGGTGACATCCAAGGTGCGGGCAACCGCGACATCATCCAGGTCACGGGCCAAGCCACCGTGCGCGGCATCGTCCGCGGCGGGGCCGATGGCTCCGACGCCAGCGCCGCCAGCGATGCCGGCGACCTGATCACCATCAACACCACGGGCTCCGTGGGCGGCGTGCAGGGCGACCTGGGCGACGACCAGATCTGGGTGCTGGGTGGCACGGTGCAGGGCAACGTCGAGGGCAACGTCGAGGGCAACGAAGGCAATGACACCATCGTGCTCAACGGCGCCAACGCCGTGGTGCGCGGCGCCATCGAAGGCGGCACGGGCAACGACGTGATCGCCCTGTTCGAAGGCCAGGCCGACCGCGTGCTGGCCGGTGCCGGTGACGACGAAGCCAGCTGGGATGCCGGCAAGGTCAAGGTTGCGCGCATCGACATGGGCACCGGCTCCGACCGCCTCACCGTGACCAACGGTGCCGGTGGCCTGGGCAACACGGTGCTGGACGGCGGCGATGCCACGACGCCTGCGGGCGGCGCGGACACGCTGACCCTGGATGGTGTCAAGCACACCGCCCAGGCCGGCCAGTTCCTGAACTGGGACGTGATCAACCTGCGCAACTCCACGCTTGCGGCGTCCGACACGCTCACGGCGCGCCAGGACGTGTTCCTGACCGAAGGCTCGACGCTGGACGGCCAGAAGAACCTGACCTTGGCCAGCAATCTGCACATCGATGCCACTTCCCGCTTCGTGGGCCATGGCGCAGGCGCGGGCCGCTACAGCGTGACGGGCAATCTGGCCAATGCGGGCACCGTCAATCTGATGGACCGCGTGGCCGGCGATCGCCTGCGGGTGGGTGGCAGCTACACCGGCGGCGGCGTGCTGGCGGTGGATGTGGACTTCGCCCGTGCGGCGTCCGACGTGCTGGCCGTCGATGGCAGCGTCACCGGGCCGTCCACGGCAGTGGTCGTCAACGACGCCTCGACCGTCGGTGCGTTCTGGGGCCAGGAGGTCACCGTGGTCACGGCCGAAGGCGGCATTGCGTCGGGCGCCCTGCGCCTGGCCAACGGCCCCATCACCAAGGGCGTGTGGAACTACGACCTGGTCACCCGTCCCAAGCAGGCGGTGCTGTCCGGCAAGGTCAACTCCATCGGTGCCGCCTACGAAGCCACGTCCGACGTGCTGCTCAACAGCTTCGCCAGCCTGCCCACGCTGGAGCAGCGTGTGGGCCAGCGTCAGTGGGTGTCGCGCAACGAGAGCGGCGGCTCGCAGATCGAGGGCCTGTGGTTCCGCGTGAGCGGCGACCGCGACGAATTGCGTCCGGACCGCAGCTTCTCGGGCTACAGCAGCAAGGCCACCACCACCACCGTGCAGGCGGGCGTGGACCTGGTCACCGGCCGCAGCGACAGCGGTTACTGGGTGGTGGGCGCCACCGGCCAGTACGGCCGCGTGAACAGCACGGTGACCAACGCGGCGGGCCGCGGCAAGGTCGAGGGCACGGGCTACGGCCTGGGCCTGACGGCCAGCTGGCACGGCGCGCAGGGCACGTATGTCGACTCGCAGCTGCAGGTCAACCGCGTGTCGCTGGACGTGTCCTCGGACGGCCATGGCCTGCTGGTCGACGGCCAGCACCGCACGGCGGTCGCCGCGGGTGTGGAGGTGGGCCACCACTTCGACATCGGCGAGCGCAAGCACTGGCTGGTGCCGCAGGCGCAGCTGAGCTACGGCCGCATCGGTGGCAGCCAGTTCCTGGACCGCCGCCTGAACACGGTGAACTTCGGCAGTGCCGACCACGTCATCGGCCGCCTGGGCGTGGCCTACCAGTACCGTCCGAACGGCGAGCTGCGCAACAGCGGTGCCGACGGCAAGATGCTGTACGTGGTGGGCAACATCCTGCGCGACTTCGCCTCGGAGAACAGCGTGACCGTGAGCGGCACCACGCTGTCGCCCAAGCAGCAGCGCACCTGGGCCGAAGTGGGTGTGGGCGGCTCGCTGCAGCTGGCCAAGGGCACGCTGCTCTACGGCGAGGCGGCCTACCGCACCGCGGTGGGCGGCGGGTCCTCGGGCAACAAGGGGCTGTCGGCCAACGTGGGCGTGCGCGTGAGCTGGTAAGGCTTGCGGCACGAGGGCCGAGAGGCCCTCGTCTTGCGCGGCGGTGGAGCAGGGCGACCTGCTCCACCGTTTTTTTGTTGGGGGCGGGCGTGGCTGGGATGAGGGCTGCGGTTGACGCGGGCGAGGGCGGGGCGACGGGCGGGAGCCGGCGGCCCCGGGCTGGCGCTGCGGCCGACCTTGGGTGAGCAGCGCGTGCTTTCGCCCCGTGCAGCTCGCACCCCCAAGCAAAAGGCCCGCCGAAGGCGGGCCAGTGCTTGTCGTGGTGCCGGAGGCCGGAATCGAACCGGCACGCCTTGCGGCGGGGGATTTTGAGTCCCCTGCGTCTACCAATTTCACCACTCCGGCAGGAATGTCTGAGGCAGCCCAAAATTATGGCACAGTGGCCGGCCGGCTCCGACGCCGTTGGCCGACCCGATCGCTTCCTCCGTTTCCCTTCCTGCCCGTCCCATGACCCATTCCTATCCCACCCTCGAAGATGCCGTCGGCCAGACGCCCCTGGTGGCGCTGCAGCGCATCGATGCGGCCCGCAATGCCGAGCGCGGCAACGTCATCCTGGCCAAGCTGGAGGGCAACAACCCGGCGGGTTCGGTCAAGGACCGGCCCGCGCTGTCGATGATCCGGCGCGCGGAGGAGCGCGGCGAGATCCGGCCCGGCGACACGCTGATCGAAGCCACCTCGGGCAACACCGGCATTGCCTTGGCGATGGCCGCCGCCATCAAGGGCTACCGCATGCTGCTGATCATGCCGGAGGACCTGTCGGTCGAGCGCGCCCAGACCATGAAGGCCTATGGCGCCGAGCTGATCCTCACGCCCAAGAGCGGCGGCATGGAATACGCGCGCGACCTGGCCGACCAGATGGTGGCCCAGGGCAAGGGCCGCGTGCTGGACCAGTTCGCCAACCCCGACAACCCGCGCATCCACTACGAAACCACGGGCCCCGAGCTGTGGGCGCAGACCGGCGGGCGCATCACCCACTTCGTGAGCGCGATGGGCACCACGGGCACCATCACCGGCGTGTCGCGCTTCCTCAAGGAGAAGAACCCGGCCGTCCAGATCGTGGGCGCGCAGCCCGACGAAGGCTCGCGCATCCCGGGCATCCGCAAGTGGCCGCAGGAATACCTGCCCAAGATCTACGACCCCTCGCGCGTGGACCAGGTCGTGAACGTCAGCCAGGACGAGGCCGAGGAAATGGCCCGGCGGCTGGCGCGCGAGGAAGGCATCTTCGGCGGCATCTCGGCCGCCGGCGCGCTGTGGGTGGCGCTGGAAGTGGCCAAGACGGTGGAGAACGCGACCATCGTCTTCGTGGTCTGTGACCGTGGCGACCGCTACCTGTCGACCGGCGTCTTCCCGGCCTGATTCCCACCCCGTTCGCGCGGGCGACACGCCGAACTCGCGACAACAAAGAGACTCCCCGCCATGAAACTGCCTCGCTTTTGCCCCGACTGCGCCACGCCGCTCGAATGGATCGCGCTCATGGAGGATGGCGGCCCCAAGGAGCGCCTGCGCTGCGTCAACTGCGGCCACACGCACTGGGGCAACCCCACGCCGGTGCTGGCCGCCATCGTGGAGTACCGCGGCCAGGTGCTGCTGGCGCGCAATGCGGCCTGGCCCGGCAAGATGTTCGCGCTGATCACCGGCTTCATGGAAGCGGGCGAGTCGCCGCAGGAAGGCATCGCGCGCGAGGTCAAGGAAGAAACCAACCTCGACGTGCTGAGCTGCAGCATCGTGGGCGCCTACGATTTCAAGCGCATGAATCAGGTCATCATCGCCTACCACGTGGTGGCCGAGGGCGAGGTGAAGCTCTCGCCCGAGCTGGTGGACTACCGGCTCTACGACCTGCCCGACCTGAAGTGCTGGCCCGCCGGCACGGGCTACGCCCTGGCCGACTGGCTGCGCACGCGCGGCCACGAGCCGGTGTTCTTCACGGCGCAGGAGAACGAGGAGCGGCGCCGCGGCCTCGACCTGCCGCCTTCGGAGAATTCCTGATGTCTTCGGCTGAACTGCACATCGACCGCGAGATCGATACGCGCGGCCTGAACTGCCCGCTGCCCATCCTCAAGGCCAAGAAGGCCCTCAACGACATGGCCAGCGGCCAGCTGCTCAAGGTGGTGTCCACCGACCCGGGTTCGCTGCGCGACTTCCAGGCCTTTGCGCGCCAGACCGGCAACGAGCTGATGGACCAGCAGACGGCGGGTGCCGACTTCATCCACGTGCTCAAGCGGCGCTGAGGCCGGCGCGCGGCGCCGGCAGCAAAAGGGGGCGCTTCCCACTGAGGGGGTGGCGGCCCGTCGACGATGAAAAAGCCCGGCGCACGGCCGGGCTGTTCGTTGGGGCGCGCCGGCGCGCTCAGAGCTTGAGCGAGCGCAGGTAGTCGCGGAAGGATTCGCCGACTTCGGCATGCGCCAGCGCGAGTTCCACGGTGGCTTGCAGGAAGCCTTCCTTGGCCCCGCAGTCGTAGCGCGTGCCCTTGTACGCGTAGGCGTAGACGCTTTCCTTCTTCAGCAGCGAGGCGATGCCGTCGGTCAGCTGGATCTCGCCGCCTGCGCCCTTGGGCTGGTTGCGGATCTCGTCGAACACCCCGGGCGTCAGGATGTAGCGGCCGGCCACGGCCAGGCGCGAGGGCGCCTTCTCGGGCGCCGGCTTCTCGACCATCGCGCTGACCTTGGTGAGGTCGTTGCCCATCGCATCGCCGGCCACGATGCCGTAGCGCTTGACCTGGTCCAGCGGCACTTCCTGCACGGCGAGCACCGAGCCGCCCAGGTTGTTGTAGTTGCGCACCATCTGCGCCAGCACGCCTTCGCCGTCCTTGGGGCCGACCATCAGGTCATCGGCCAGCAGCACGGCGAAGGGCTGGTCGCCCACCAGGTGCTCGGCGCACAGCACGGCATGGCCCAGGCCCAGCATGCGCGGCTGGCGCACGTAAGAGCAGGTCATGTCCTCGGGCGCGACGGAGCGGGCGATGTGCAGCAGTGCGTCCTTGCCGCTGGCCTCGAGCTGGCTTTCCAGCTCGTAGGCGGTGTCGTAATGGTCTTCGATGGCGCGCTTGTTGCGGCCGGTGACGAAGATCATGTCGCGGATGCCGGCGGCATAGGCCTCCTCGACCGCGTACTGGATCAGCGGCTTGTCCACCACGGGCAGCATTTCCTTCGGCTGGGCCTTGGTGGCGGGCAGAAAACGGGTGCCGAAGCCGGCAACGGGGAAGACAGCCTTGCGGATGCGCGTCGAAGTGGGCATGGACGGGTCGGTAGGAGGTGGAAAGTCTGGATGCCTGGGGGCCAGGCGCGGGAAACGCCACGCATGGTAGCGAACCGCACCGGCACCGGCTGTCAGCCGAGGCGCTGGCGTTGGGACTGCAGGCGCGTCAATGCGGCGGAGAAATCGGCCAGGCGCTGCTTTTCCTGCTCGATCACGGCCGCCGGAGCGCGCGCCACGAAGGACTCGTTGCCCAGCTTGCCGTTCGCCTTGGCGATCTCGCCTTCCAGGCGTGCGATCTCCTTGCCCAGGCGCACGCGCTCGGCGGCGACGTCGATTTCCACGTGCAGCGCCAGGCGCAGGCCGCCCACCACGGCCACGGGCGCGGCCTGGGCGGCGGCCGTCCAGGCCGCTTCGTCCTCGAAGACCTTCACTTCGTTGAGCTTGGCCAGCGCCTGCAGCACGGCAGCCGCGCCCTGCAGGAACTCGGCCTCGGCCGGGCTTTCGGCCAGCACGTACAGGGGCAGGCGCTGGGCGGGCGAGACGTTCATCTCACCGCGCAAGGTGCGGCAGGCGGCCACCAGCGACTTGAGCTTGGCCACATGGGCTTCGGCCGCTTCGTCGATCTTCTCGGGCTGCGCGACCGGGTAGGCGGCAATCATGATCGACGCGCCAGCGTGCCCCGAGGCCTCGGAAGTGGCGGGCCAGCGGCCCGCCACGGGCGCCACCTTCTGCCACAGCTCTTCCGTGATGAAGGGGATGACCGGGTGCGCCAGGCGCAGCAGCGCTTCCAGCGTGCGGATCAGCGTGCGGCGCGTGGCGCGCTGCTGCGCCTCGTTGCCGGTCTGGAGCTGCACCTTGGCGATTTCCAGGTACCAGTCGCAGAAGGCGTCCCAGGCGAACTGGTAGATGGCGTTGGCCACGTTATCGAGGCGGTATTCCTCGAAGCCCTTGGCCACCTCCATCTCCACGCGCTGCAGCTGCGAGGCGATCCAGCGGTCGGCCTGGCTGAAATGCATGTAGCCGTGGAAGGCGCCGCCGGCTTGGCATTCGGCCTTGGTGTGCTCCTTCAGGCCGCAGTCGTGGCCTTCGCAGTTCATCAGCACGAAACGCGTGGCGTTCCAGAGCTTGTTGCAGAAGTTGCGATAGCCCTCGCAGCGCTTGGAATCGAAGTTGATGCTGCGGCCCAGCGAGGCCAGCGCCGCGAAGGTGAAGCGCAGTGCGTCGGCGCCGTAGGCCGGAATGCCTTCGGGGAATTCCTTCTGGGTCTGCTGGCGCACCTTGGGCGCGGTCTCGGGCTTGCGCAGGCCGGTGGTGCGCTTGTCCAGCAGCGGGGCGAGCGCGATCCCGTCGATCAGGTCCACCGGGTCGAGCACGTTGCCTTCGGACTTGGACATCTTCTTGCCCTGCGCGTCGCGCACCAGGCCGTGGATGTACACATGCTTGAAGGGCACGCGGCCCGTGAAGTGGGTGGTCATCATGATCATCCGGGCGACCCAGAAGAAGATGATGTCGTAGCCCGTCACCAGCGTGGTGGAGGGCAGGTACAGGTCGTAGTCCTTGAGGGCGTTGCCGTCTTCCAGCGCCTCGGGCCAGCCCAGCGACGAGAAGGGCACCAGCGCCGACGAATACCAAGTGTCCAGCACGTCCTCGTCGCGCGTCAGCGTCTTGCCGGGGGCCTGCTGCTGCGCTTCCTCCTCGCTGCGCGCCACGTAGACCCGGCCGTCCTCGTCGTACCAGGCCGGGATCTGGTGGCCCCACCAGAGCTGGCGGCTGATGCACCAGTCCTGGATGTTGTTCATCCACTGGTTGTAGGTGTTGACCCAGTTCTCGGGCACGAAGCGCACCTGGCCCGACTGCACGGCGTCGATGGCCTTCTGTGCGATGGACTTGCCGCCCGGGTCCTTCTCGCTGGGCTTGCTCATGGCCACGAACCACTGGTCCGTCAGCATGGGCTCGACCACCTGGCCCGTGCGCGCGCAGCGCGGCACCATCAGCTTGTGCTTCTTGGTCTCGACCAGCGCGCCGGCCGCTTCCAGGTCGGCCACCACGGCCTTGCGCGCGACGAAGCGGTCCAGGCCGCGGTACTTCTCGGGCGCGTTCTCGTTGATCTTCGCATCCAGCGTCAGCACGCTGATCATCGGCAGGCCGTGGCGCTGGCCCACGGCGTAGTCGTTGTTGTCATGCGCGGGCGTGACCTTCACCACGCCGGTGCCGAACTCGCGGTCCACGTAGTCGTCGGCAATGATGGGGATCAGGCGGTCCACCAGCGGCAGGCGCACGTTCTTGCCGACCAGCGCGGTGTAACGCTCGTCCTCGGGGTGCACCATCACGGCCACGTCGCCCAGCATGGTCTCGGGGCGCGTGGTGGCCACCGTCAGGCTGCCGCTGCCGTCTTCCAGCGGGTAGGCGATGTGCCAGAGGAAGCCGTCTTCCTCCTCGCTCTCCACTTCCAGGTCGCTCACGGCGCTCTTGAGCTCCGGGTCCCAGTTCACCAGGCGCTTGCCGCGGTAGATCAGGCCTTCCTGGTACAGGCGCACGAAGGTCTCGGTCACCACCTTGGACAGCTTGTCGTCCATGGTGAAGTACTCGCGGCTCCAGTCCACCGTGTCGCCCATGCGGCGCATCTGGTTCGTGATGGTGTTGCCGGACTGCTCCTTCCACTCCCACACCTTGGCCACGAAGTTCTTGCGGCCCAGGTCATGGCGGCTCTGGCCCTGGCCCTGCAACTGGCGCTCCACCACGATCTGCGTGGCGATGCCCGCGTGGTCGGTGCCGGGCACCCACAGCGTGTTCGCGCCCGCCATGCGGTGGTAGCGCGTGAGGCTGTCCATGATGGTCTGGTTGAAGGCGTGGCCCATGTGCAGCGTGCCGGTCACGTTCGGCGGCGGCAGCTGGATCGAGAAGGCGGGCGCCCCTTCCTTGGGCTGCTGCGTGCCGCGAAAGCCCGCCTTCGCATAGCCGCGCTTCTCCCATTCGGGGCCCCAGTGGGCTTCGAGGGCAGCGGGTTCAAAGGACTTGGACAGGCCGGCCAGGCCCGGTTGTTCGGGGGTGTCGCTCATGGGAATCCAGACGGGGAGGCCACGCATTCTTCGGGTCGGCAAGGGGGTTGACGACCGGCCGCGCAGCAGGCGGAGGAAGCCGGGGATTTTAGGGCAGACCCTAGGAGGCTGCCGGGCCGGGGGATGGGCGTGAAAAGGGGCGCGCCGGCCCCTGTGCCAGGCCCACCAGGCGCTGGCTACTCGCCGGTCGCGCGCCGCTCGGCCTTGTACAGCTTCTGCAGCAGCGTGCGCAGCGTGCCGCGTTCGCGCTCGGTCAGGGCGTCCGCGGCCTCGCTCTCCAGCTCGATCACGACCTTCTCGGTCTCCTGCGCTAGCGCCAGGCCGGCGGGCGTGAGGTGCAGGCCGATGGCGCGACCGTCGCGCGGATGCGGGTGGCGCTCGATCAGGCCGCGCCGGTCCAGCGCCGAGATCAGGCTGACCAGGTTGGGCGGCAGGATGTCCAGCGTGGCGCACAGCTGGCGCGAGGTGGCGCCGGGGTTGTGCGCCAGCAGCGCCAGCACCGAATACTCGACCTGCTTGAGGCCGTAGGGCGCCATGCGCTCGAAGAACAGCGCGCTGATGCTGCTGTAGGCGCGGCGCGCGTTGTAGCCGATCAGGGCTTCGAGCGTGCCGGTGTCCAGGCGCTCGGGGGCGGGCAGTGGAGCGGCTGGGGGCGGTGCGGAAGGCTTCTTGCGGGGGGCGGCAGGCATCGTCCGGTCATTGTCGCGCGAGGACCGGGCGGGTCTTTTCCGCATGGGCGCTCAGGGTCCCCTCGGCGGCGCGCTTGACCATGCCCAGGCGCATCTCGAACTCCGGCAGCGCCCAGCGGCGGAAGGCCGTGGCGGGCCGGCTCCAGCGCAGCTCGTCGGCCGCCACGCCTTCGATGCGCGCCCAGGCCCAGGCCATCAGGCCCAGCATCACGGCACGCAGGAAGTCGTCGGCCACCTCGCAGGGCAGTCGCGGGTCGGCCTGCGCCGCCATCGCCACGCTGGTGCCCAGGTAGCGCAGCTGCGCCAGGCGGCGCTGCGCATCGGCGTCCGCCTCGCGCGAGGCGTCCAGCTCGTCGCGCAGCTCCAGCGCCACCGCCGACAGGGCGGCGCCGCTGTCGGGCAGCACCTTGCGCACCAGCAGATCGATGGCCTGGATCTCGTTGGTGCCCTCGTAGATCATGGCCACGCGCGCGTCGCGCACATGCTGCTCGATGCCCCATTCGCGCACGTAGCCGTGGCCGCCGAAGACCTGCAGGCAGGCGCTGGCGCCCTCGAAGCCCTGCTGCGTGCAGGCCGCCTTGAGCACCGGCGTGACCAGCGCGCACCAGCGCTGCGCGCGTTCGCGCGCCTTCGGGTCCTGGGCATGGCGCGCCAGATCCAGCTGCACGCCGGTGCGGTAAGCCAGCAGGCGCGCGCCGTCGATCCAGGCGCGTTGCGTGTCCAAAATGCGCGCGATGACCGGGTGCTCGGCGATGTAGCTGGGCCCGGGCCCCGTCGCGCCGGGCGCCCTCATCTGCTGGCGTTCGCGCGCATAGGCCTCTGCCTTCTGCCAGGCGGCGTCCAGCAGGCCGATGCCCTGCAGCGCCACATGCAGGCGCGCGGCATTCATCATCACGAACATGGCGTTCAGGCCCTTGCCGGGCTCACCGACCCGCCAGCCCGTGGCCTCGTCGAAGCGCAGCACGCAGGTGGGGCTGCCGTGCAGGCCCATCTTCTCTTCGATGCGCTCGCAGTGGATGGCGTTGCGCGTGCCGTCAGGCAGCACCTTGGGCGCCAGCACCAGCGACAGGCCCTTGGGGCCTTCGGGCGCGTCGGGCAAACGGCACAGCACCAGGTGCACGATGTTGTCCGTCAGGTCGTGCTCGCCGCCCGAGATGAAGATCTTGCCGCCCGTGAGGCGCACGCTGCCATCGGCCTGTGGCGTGGCGCGCGTGCGCACGCGGCCCAGGTCGCTGCCCGCATGCGCCTCGGTCAGCGCCATGGTGGCCAGCCATTCGCCGGTCGCGATCTTGCCCAGGTAGCGCGCCTTCAGCTCCTCGCTGCCGTGGTGCTTCAGGCATTCATACGCGCCGTGCAGCAGGCCGGGCGCCATGGTCCAGCCGTGATTGGCGGCCGACAGCCATTCGTAGAGCACGGCTTCCAGCACCGCGGGAAGGCCCTGGCCGCCGTCTTCGACCGCGGCCGAGAGCGCGGGCCAGCCGGCGTGCCGGAAGGCTTGGTAGGCCTCTTTGAAACCCGGCGGCGAGAGGACGGCGCCGGCCTCGAAGCGGCAGCCGATCTCGTCGCCCGAGCGGTTCAGCGGCGCGATCACCTCGGCCACGAACTTGCCCGCTTCCTCCAGCACCTGCCGCGCCAGCGCCGCGTCCGTCTCGGCGAAGGCGGGCAGGGCCTGCCACTGCGCACTGCCGCCCAGCACGGTGTCGATCAGGAACAGCGAGTCGTCGGGGCGCGGGGCGTAGTCCATGGGAGACGGGAAGAAGGCAACAAGAGGAGGTCAGGAGGCGCTGCAGACGAAACTGCCGGCCTGTTCGGGGTCGCCGCCACGGTAGCGCGCCACGGCGGGCCAGGCGCACAGCGGGCGGCTGCGCGTGGGCGACCAGGCGGCCGGCACTTCGGGGTTCGGGCTGGCGGTGCCGGCGCCGCGCGCGCGGGCCGTCACGGCATCGGGCGCCACGCCGCGCTCGACCCAGTCGACCAGTGGGGTCAGCAGATCGAACTGGTCGGTGGACGGGCCGCCGCGGCAATGGTTCATGGCCGGCACCGGGAAGTAGCGCACGAAGGCGGCGGCGCTGCCGCGGTGCGAGGCGTTCAGCGTCTCCCACCAGCGGGCCGTGTCGTCTGAAGAGAACACGCCGTCCGCGGTGCCGTGGTACACGATCATGCGCGCACCGCGCTCGCGCAGCGGCGACAGATCTCCGGCCGGTGGCAGCATGAAGGACAGGGCCGATTCGGTGTAGGGGCCGCTCGTGGCGCCGATCGTGGGTACGTCGCGGTCCAGGTCGAAGCCCAACGCGAAGGGCAGGCCCTGCGCGCGCTCGTGCAGCGGCGGCGTGCTGAAGATGAAGGCCACGGCCGCTGCGTCGCGCGTGCCCGGCGCCGCGAATTTCCAGCTGCGCCAGTCCTCGCCCGTGATCCCGGGGTCAAACGGGAAGCTGCTGTAGATGGGCTGCCCGGCGCTGTTGCGCGCGCCGGCGAAGACGCGCGCCAGCGCCTGCTTTTGCGCGGGCGCCAGGCAGGCGCCGCTGCTTGCTGCACCGGGGGCACAAGCCGGCACATCGCGTTCCACATCGAACTGCGCCTGGCAGGCCTTCACGTCGCTCACGATGCCGTCGGCCAGGCCGTCCAGCGCGTCGCAGCGCGCCGACACCTTCTGAGAGACCAGCATCAGTTGCTCACGCGTGAACGCGGTCTGCAGATCCGGCTGGCCCTGCGGCGTGCGGCCCGTGGCCAGCGGCGCCCATTGCTGCGCACCCCAGAGCTGCGCCACGGCGGCGCGCGGCAGGTTGAAGCCGGGGTTGCCGGCCAGCACGCCGTCATATTCGCCGGGCAGGCGCGACGCGGCCACCATGGCGTGGCGGCCGCCGTTGGAGCAGCCGCCGATGTAGGAGCGGTCCGGCCCGCGCCCGTAGGCGCTGGCGATCAGTTGCTTGGCCACGGGCGTGAGCTGCGTCACGGCGCCGTAGCCGTAGTCGATGCGCGCCTGCGGGTCCAGCCCGAAGCGCGGGTTCTGCGCACCCGTGTGGCCGGCGTCGGAGCTGACCACGGCAAAGCCCTGCTGCAGGGCCGTGTGCGTGGGCGCCCCGCCGCCGATGCTGCCCATGGCCGGCACCACCGCGCCGTCGAGCCCGCCGTTGACCTGGTGGAAGAAGCGGCCGTTCCAGGCCTGGGGCAGGCGCAGCTCGAAGCCGATGGCATAGCGCTGGCCATCGACCGGGCTGGTGCGCTCGTTGAGCTGGCCCTGCACCAGGCAATGCGCGGGTACCGCCGGGGTGGGGCCGGCGGCCGGCGCGGCGGCCACGGCTTCGGCGCGTGTGAGCCGCGTGCCCGCGGGCAGCGCGCCACGGGCCAGCGTTTCACACTGCTGCAGCGCGCCGGGGCGGGCGGCGGCCAGGGGCGGCGCGGAAGCACCGGGTGGGCTGCTGCCGCAGGCACCGAGCAACGCCGTGAAGGCGAGGAGGGCGCCCGCGCGGGCGGGCGTGCTGAGGCCGTGTCGTGCGCGCATGGAAGGCTCGGCTTGCGGGCGGGTGGACGTGTGGGCGTGTGTGGGCAATCCGCCGATCAGGACTCGGCCGTGAATCCGATCTGCTTGACCAGCGGCCCCCAGCGCTCGAACTCGGCCTTCTGGTCGGCCGCCATCTCCTGCGGCGTGCTGCCGTGCGCCACCAGGCCCACCAGTGCCAGCGAGTCGATCACCGTCTTGTCCTTGAGGGCGGCGGTGATGGCGGCATTGGCGTTGGCCAGCGTGGCGGCGGGCGTCTTGGCCGGCGCATAGAAGCCGAACCATTCTTCCGAGGTCACGTCCGGGTAGCCCAGTTCCGTGAAGGTCGGCACGTCGGGCAGGTAGGGCGAGCGCTTCTTGCCCGAGGTGGCGAGCACGCGCACGCGGCCGCTCTTCATGTACTGCAGGTAGTCGCCGCTCGGGTTCATCGCGGCGGCGATCTGGCCGCCCACCAGGTCGGTGATGCTGGGCACCGTGCCGCGGTAGGGCACGTGCTTGAGATCGACGCCCGAGCGGATGCCCAGCAGCGCGCCCAGCAGGTGCGGCATGGAGCCGGCACCGGGCGAGCCGTAGCTCGCCTGGCCCGGGTTGGCCTTGGCCCAGGCCAGGAAGTCCTTGAGCGTCTTCACCTCGGCCGGCACGGCCGGGCCCACCGCCAGGCCGTGGAACATGATGGCGCCGATGGACACCTGCGTCACGTCTTCGGGCTTGTAGCTGAGCTTGGGATAGATGTAGGGATACACCGCCAGCGCCGACACCGGCGCCAGGGTCAGCACCGAGCCGTCGGCGGGCGAATTCTTGAGCGTTTCCACCGCGATGCGGCCGCCCGCGCCGGGCTTGTTCTCGACGAAGCCCGGGTTCTTGCTGTAGGCCGTGCCGCCGATCTTCTCGGCCACGCGGCGCGCCACGCTGTCGCCCGCGCTGCCGGCCGGAAAGCCGTACATGATCTTGACCTGGTCCAGCGCCTGCGCGAGCGCCGACAGCGGCGAGAGCGCCGCCAGTGCGGCCGCGCCGCCCAGCGTGTTCAGGAATTGACGACGGTGTTGCATGGCATGTCTCCTGGTGGGGTTTGGTTGGCGTCGAGGAAGGAAGCGAAGCGGCTCAGCGCGCAGCCATGCGCAGGGCGCCGTCGAGGCGGATCACCTCGCCGTTGAGATGGCCGTTGCTGACGATGTGGCAGGCCAGCTCGGCGAACTCCGAGGGCTTGCCCAGTCGCGGCGGGAAGGGAATGGACGCGGCCAGCGACTGCTGCACGGGCTCGGGCAGCTCCAGCAGCAGCGGCGTGGCGAAGATGCCGGGGGCCACCGTGCACACGCGGATGCCGTGCTGCGCGAGGTCGCGCGCCATCGGCAGCGTCATGCCGGCCAGGCCGGCCTTGGACGCGCTGTAGGCCTGCTGGCCCACCTGGCCGTCGAAGGCCGCGACCGAGGCGGTGAACATCATCACGCCGCGGCCTTCGCCATCGTCGCCTTCCAGCGGCGCCAGCTTGGCGCAGCGCGCCGCGAACAGCCGGCTCACGTTGTACGTGCCGATCAGGTTGATCTGGATCACGCGCGCGAAGTCCTCCAGCGGGGCCGCGCTGCCGTCCTTTCCCACGATGCGCTTGGCCGAGCCGATGCCCGCCACGTTCATCAGGATGCGCGCCGGGCCGTGCGCGGCCTCGGCACCGGCCAGCGCGGCTTCCACGCTGGCGGTGTCGGTGATGTCGCAGGCGAAGGAAACGCCGCCGATGTCGGCTGCCACCTTCGCGGCCAGCTCGGCGTTGCGGTCCAGCACGGCGACCTTCGCGCCTTGGCGCGCCAGTTCGCGTGCCGTGGCCTCGCCCAGGCCCGATGCGCCGCCCGTGACCAGCGCGGCCTGTCCTTGGATCTTCATGGTGCGTCTCTCCTGTTCAGTGCAGTTCGTGCGATGCGGTCGAGGCGGGGGGCCTCAGTTCCATTGCGGCTTGAGCGTGAAGGGCAGCGTGTCGCCGTGCAGCGCCTGCACGAAGGCATCGCGGTGCTTGAGCACGGCGCGCTGGTTGATCGAGCCCTTGTCCGTGACCTCGCCCTTGTCGATCGACGGCGGCTCGGCCACCAGCACGGCGCGCGCGACGCGGTTGGCGCTGCCCGTGGCATCGGCCGCCAGGCGGTCGATCACGGTCTGGAAATGCGCCTGCACGGGGGCGCTCTGCAGCACCTCGGCCCAGGGGGCATCGGCGGGCAGCCGCGCCAGTTCGCGCACCGCCTGGGTCGGGAAGATCAGGGCGCCCACTTCCTTCATGTTCAGGCCCGTGAGCACCACGTCCTGCACATAGGGTGCGCCGAAGGACGTGACCTTGGCGCGCAGCGGCCCCACGCTCACGAAGGTGCCGGTGGTCAGCTTGAAGTCCTCGGCGATGCGACCATCGAAGCGCAGGCCCAGGTGCAGGTTGTCCGGGTCCATCCAGCACACGGCGTCGCCGGTCAGGAAGAAGCCTTCCTCGTCGAAGGACTCGTGCGTGGCCTCGGGCATGCGCCAGTAGCCGGGCGTGACGTTGGGGCCGCGGTAGCGGATCTCGGTCTTGCCGTCCGCGGGCACCAGCTTGATCTCCAGGCCGGCGGCCGGCAGGCCCAACTCGCCGGCGACCATGTCAGGGCGCGTGACGTTGAGCGCGAAGGGCGACGATTCGGTCATGCCCAGGCCGGTGCCCATCACGATGCGTTCGCCCACCTCGGCCTCGGCCAGGCGGTACAGCTTGTCCAGCACGCCCGGCGGCAGGGCGGCGCCGGCGTAGTAGAAGAGCTGGCAGCGCGCCAGCAGCTGGCGGCGCAGCACCGGGTCCTGCTCCATGGCGTCGGCAATCGCCTCGAAGCCGGTGGGCACGTTGAAGTAGATCGTGGGCGAGATCTCGCGCAGGTTGCGCAGCGTCTCGCCGATGCCGGCCGGCGTGGGCTTGCCCTCGTCGATGTACAGCGTGCCGCCGTTGTCCAGCACGATGCCGATGTTGTGGTTGCCGCCGAAGGTGTGGTTCCAGGGCAGCCAGTCGACCAGCACCGGCCCGCAGCCGTCTTCCAGCCGCGCGCTCAGCGGCGGCAGGCTGCAGCGCAGCTGCTGCTGGTTGGCGCACCACATGCGGTGGTTGTTGATCACCGCTTTCGGGTTCTTGGTCGAGCCCGAGGTGAACAGGAACTTGGTGATGGTGCCCGGGTGCACGCGCTGCATGGCCTCGTCCACGGCATGCGTGGCGCGCGTGGCCCGCAGCGCGGCCAGCGGCGTGGTGGCGCGGCCTTCCAGCGTGCCGCTGCCCATCACCACCGGCACCTCGGGCGGCACCGTGGCCGCGATGGCGGGACCGAAGCGCGCATCGGCCGCGAACACCAGCCCCGGCGTCAGCGTCTGCATCACGTGGCGCAGCTTCTCGTAGTCCTTGCTGACCAGCGCATAGGGCGTGGAGACGGGGCAGTGCGGCACGCCGATCAGCAGGCAGCCGAAGGCCACCAGCGCGTGGTCCAGGCTGTTCTCGGCGAGGATCGCCACCGGCCGCTCCTCGGACAGGTCGTGGCTCAGCAGGGCCTGGGCGATGCAACGCGCCTGGGCCAGGAACTGGCTGTAGCTCAGGTGGATCCAGTCGCCGCGGCTGCCGTCGGGCAGGCGTTCGCGCTGGGCCATGAAGGTGCGGTTCGGCGCGACGGCGGCCCAGTGCACCAGCCGGTCGTTCATGCGGTGGGCGTAGGGGGGCAGCTCCGGCTCGGACCGGAGGTACTGGACCCCGTTGGCGCCCTCGCGCAGCACGCCGCGCGTGATGCCGTAGATGGCGGCCGGGTTGGCGGCGCGGTATCTGGGCGCAGCAGCGCCCCGGCTGCTGTCGGCAGCCTTGTCGGTTTGCGTCATGTCTTCCTCCGGGAAGGGGTGGGGGTCGCTCGGGCTTCTCAGTCCCTGGCGACCTTGGCGGCGCGGCCTTCGAGGAAGGCGCGCACGCGCTCCTTGGCGGCCGGCGCGTCCTGCGCGATGCCGGCCATCAGCGCTTCGGTGAACAGGCCGTGGTCGGCCGGCTGCTCGGCGATGCGGGGCAGCGCGTGCATCAGCGCGTAGTTGGTCAGCGGCGCGTTGGTGGCCACGCGCTTGGCGATCTCCACGGCCTTCGCCAGCGCCTGGCCTGGCGGCACGAGGTACTGCGCGAAGCCGGCGCGCTCGCCTTCCTCGGCCTTGTAGACGCGGCCCGTCATCATCATGTCGGTCATGCGCGCCACGCCGATCAGCTTGGGAATGCGCACCGAGCCGCCGCCACCCACGAAGATGCCGCGCGAGCCCTCAGGCAGCGCGTAGAAGGTGGTCTCGTCGGCCACGCGGATGTGGCAGGCGCTGGCCAGCTCCAGCCCGCCGCCCACCACGGCGCCGTGCAGGGCCGCGATGACGGGCACGGTGCCGAACTGCACGCCGTCCAGCGCCTGGTGCCACATGCGCGAATGCAGCACGCCCTGGCCGGCGTCGCGCTCCTTCAGCTCGGACAGGTCCAGCCCGGCGCAGAAATGCTCGCCCGCGCCGTCGACCACCACCGCGCGCACGCCCTCGGGCAGGTTCTGGAAGGTGTCGCGCAGCGCGAGGATCAGGCCGTCGTTGAGCGCATTGCGCTTGGCGGCGCGTTCCAGGCGAACGATCGCGATGTCGTCCTGGACGGTGAGGGAAAGGTCGGGGTGGGTCATGATTGCGTCCTGGGGATGAATCGATTATGGTTATGAAAAATAACCAAATCAAGGCGGCGGACAGCCCCGCGATGCCGGTGTTTACCCTAGTCATCAAGCCCACCCGGAGACATCCATGGACTGCTCCCAACTCATCGCCATCGACACGCACACGCATGCCGAGATCAGCTGCTGGAATCCTTTCGACAACTACGGCGAGGAGTACGACCGCGCGGCCGACAAGTACTTCCGCTCCAGCCGCCGCCCGACCATCCAGGAGAGCATCGACTACTACCGCGAGCGCAAGATCGGCTTCGTGATGTTCGGGGTGGACAGCGAGTCCAACCTGGGCCGCCGGCGCATTCCGAACGAGGAGATCGCCGAGGCCGCGCAGAAGAATCCGGACATCATGATCGCGTTCGCCAGCATCGACCCGCACAAGGGCAAGATGGGTGCGCGTGAGGCGCGCCGGCTCATCGAGGAGCACGGCGTGAAGGGCTTCAAGTTCCATCCCACGGTGCAGGGCTTCCACCCCTACGACAAGATGGCCTGGCCGATCTACGAGGTCATCGCCGAGCACAAGCTGCCGGCCATCTTCCACACCGGCCACAGCGGCATCGGCTCGGGCATGCGCTGCGGCGGCGGCCTGCGGCTCGAATACAGCAACCCCATGCACCTGGACGACGTGGCGATCGACTTCCCCGACATGCAGATCGTCATGGCGCACCCGAGCTTTCCGTGGCAGGACGAGGCGCTGTCGGTGGCCACGCACAAGCCCAACGTCTGGATCGACCTGTCGGGCTGGAGCCCCAAGTACTTCCCCAAGCAGTTGATCCAGTACGCCAACACCCTGCTCAAGGACCGCGTGCTGTTCGCCAGCGACTGGCCGCTGATCTCGCCCGACCGCTGGTTGAAGGATTCGGAGGAGGCCGGCTTCAAGCCGGAAGTGATGCCCGGCATCCTCAAGGGCAACGCCATGCGCCTGCTGGGACTGGGCTGAGGCGGGCGGGCCGCGCACGGCCACCGTGCCGCCGCAGGGAGGATGCCACCGTGCCGGATAATTTCCGGCTGCTTTCCCCTTGCCGCGCATGCTGTTCCTGCTGTCCCCCGCCAAATCCCTCGACTACGACACACCGGCCCCCGAAGGCCTGCCTGCCACGGCGCCGCATTTCGAAGGGGCGCGCGGCCCCGCGGCGGAACTGATCGCGCTGCTGCGCGCGCAGTCGCCGCAGCAGGTGGCCGAGTTGATGCACCTGTCGGACAAGCTGGCGGCACTCAACGTCGCGCGTTATGCCGCCTGGGCGCCCAAAGGCAGCGCCCGCAACGCCAAGCAGGCCGCGCTCGCCTTCGACGGCGACGTGTACGGCGGCCTGGACGCCAAGACGCTCACGCGCGCGCAGCTGGCCTGGGCCCAGGACCACGTGGTGATCCTGAGCGGCCTGTACGGCGTGCTGCGCCCGCTGGACTGGCTGCAGCCCTATCGCCTGGAGATGGGCACGGCCCTGGCCAACCGCCGGGGCAAGGACCTGTACGCCTTCTGGGGTTCGCGCATCGCCGAATACCTCAACGAGCGCGCCGCGGCCGACCACACGCCGGTCGTCGTCAACCTGGCCTCGCAGGAATACTTCCGCGCCGTGGACCGCCGGGCGCTCAAGGCGCGCGTGATCGACTGCCAGTTCGAGGACTGGAAGAATGGGCAGTACAAAATCATCAGTTTCTACGCCAAGCGCGCGCGGGGCCTGATGGCCCGCTGGGCCATCCAGCACGAGGCCGTGACCCCCAGGACGCTGGAAGGCTTCGACCTGGAGGGCTACGCCCTGGCCGCCGAGGCATCCACGCCCGAGCGCCTGGTGTTCCGGCGCCGGATCGCCGATTGAGTGAACGGCGGCGAAGGCCGCCGCCCATGACCTGAAGAGAGGAGCATTGTCCGCATGCAGCCGATCAGCCCCGAACTGCGCGAATGGATCGTCACCCAGCTGGCCGCCGGCCATTCGGTGGCGGCGCTTCGCCAATCCATGCATGCCGCCGGCTGGCGCGACGACGCCACCGATGCGGCGCTGGCCGAGGTGGAGCGGGGCGCGGCCGGCGCGACAGCCGCCGGTGCGGCCACAGCGGCCGCGGCGCCGGCGCGCACCGACATGCCGGGCCCCCGGCTGGAGGGGTCGCCGCTGTACCTGGACGGCGGCGACCGGCGCGTGCAGGTGCTGCAGACCGTGCAGCATCCGCGCGTGGTGGTGTTCGGCAACCTGCTCGATGCGGCGGAATGCGAAGGGCTGATCGACGCCGCCCGGGCGCGCCTGGCACGGTCGCGCACGGTGGAGACCAAGACCGGCGGCGAAGCGCTCAACGCCGACCGCACCAGCGACGGCATGTTCTTCGAGCGCGGCGAGAACGCGCTGGTGGCGCGCATCGAGGCGCGCATCGCCACCTTGCTGAACTGGCCGCTGGACCATGGCGAGGGCCTGCAGATCCTGCGCTACAGCCCGGGCGCGCAGTACAAGCCGCACTACGACTATTTCGACCCCAGGGAGCCGGGCACGCCGACCATCCTGCGCCGCGGCGGCCAGCGCGTGGGCACGCTGGTGATGTACCTGCAGGAGCCGGAGGCGGGCGGCGCCACCACCTTCCCCGACATCGGGCTGGAAGTGGCACCCGTGCGCGGCACGGGCGTGTTCTTCAGCTACGACCGGCCCGACCCGGCCACCCGCACGCTGCACGGCGGCGCGCCGGTGCTGGCGGGCGAGAAATGGGTGGCCACCAAGTGGCTGCGCGAGGGCGTGTTCCGCTGACGCCGCACCGCGCGTGCCGCAGGGCCGCTCCCCTCCGAAGACCCCCCGCTCGACGCTGAATCCCTCATGAAAATCCAGGCCAACGGCATTTCCCTCGAAGTCGAAGACAGCGGCGGCAGCGGCCCGGCGGTGCTGCTGGTCATGGGCCTGGGCATGCAGCTGATCGCCTGGCCCGAGGCTTTCGTGCGCGGCTTCGCCGACGCCGGCTACCGCGTGCTGCGGCACGACAACCGCGACATCGGCCTGTCGCAGTACTTCGACGAGGCGCCCACGCCGAACCTGCTGTGGCAGGTGCTGCGCCAGAAGATGGGCCTGTCCATCCACGCGCCCTACGGCCTGGAAGACATGGCCCGCGATGCGCTGGGCCTGCTCGAGGCGCTGGGCATCGCGCAGGCGCATGTGATCGGCGTCTCGATGGGCGGCATGATCGCGCAGCGCATGGCCATCGCCGACCCGCAGCGCGTGCGCAGCCTGGTCAGCATCATGAGCTCCAGCGGCGCGCGCGGCCTGCCCGCCGCGCGGCCCGACGTGGGCGCGGCGCTGATGCGCCCGCCGCCCCGCGGCGCCGGCGTCGAGGCGCTGGTCGAGCATTCGCTGGGCCTGGTGCGCCTGATCGCCAGCCCCGGCTATCCCTTCGACGAAGCCGCCACGCGCCAGCGCCTGGCCGCGGCGCTGCAGCGCGCCTACCACCCCGCCGGCGTGGTGCGGCAGATGCTGGCCATCGGCGCCGACACCGGCGTGCGCGACCGCGCGCTGGCCGGCATCCGCACGCCCACCCTCGTGCTGCACGGCGACGGCGACGTGCTGGTGCCCATCGAATGCGGGCGCGACACGGCGCGCCGCATCCCTGGCGCGCACTTCGAAACCATCGCCGGCATGGGCCACGACCTGCCGCCCGGCGCGCTGCCGGTGCTGCTGGGCCACATCCTGCCCTTCCTGCAGGCCGTGGACGGCCGCCCGCCGGCCCACAACTTCTGATCGTTCCACGCGGGCACGCCGGCTGCCCGGTGTCGAAGGCCGCGCGGCCGAAGGAATTTCCCATGTCCCTGGACCACACCCCCGAACAATCGCAACTGGGCCGCGCATCGGCCTATGTCGACCGCTACGACGCCAGCCTGCTTTTCCCGCTGCCGCGCGCCGCGCAGCGCGTGCCCATGGGCATCGAGGAAGGCCGGCTGCCCTTCTTCGGGGCCGACCTGTGGACGGCCTACGAGCTGTCCTGGCTCAACCCGCGCGGCAAGCCGCAGGTGGCGCTGGCGCACATCACGCTGCCCTGCGAATCGCCCAACATCATCGAGAGCAAGTCCTTCAAGCTCTACCTCAACAGCTTCAACAGCACGGTGTTCTCGGGCGCCGAGGCGGTGCGCGAGCGCCTGCGCGCCGACCTGTCCGAGGCCGCCTGGCGCGGCAGCGAGCGCACCGGCACGATCGGGCTGAAGCTGGTGCTGCCCGAGCAGTTCGGGCAGGAGCGCGTGGCCGAACTCGAAGGCCTGGACCTGGACCGGCTCGACCTGGAATGCGGCGAGCATGCCGAGCCCGCCCCCGAGCTGCTGAGCGCCGCCACGCACGAGGCGCCGGTCAGCGAGACGCTCAGCAGCCGCCTGCTCAAGAGCAACTGCCGCGTGACGGGCCAGCCCGACTGGGGCAGCGTGCAGATCCGCTACACCGGCCCGGCCATCGACCAGGCCGGCCTGCTGCGCTACATCGTGAGCTTCCGGCGCCACAACGAGTTCCACGAACCCTGCTGCGAGCGCATCTTCCAGGACATCTGGCAGCGCTGCCAGCCAACCAAACTGGCGGTGTACTGCCGCTACACGCGCCGCGGCGGGCTGGACATCAACCCCTTCCGCACGAGCTGGCCGCAAGCCTTGCCGGCGCCGGTGCGCACGGCGCGGCAGTGACCGCGTCGGGCCGCTTTCCTACAGGGTGAGGACGGCCGATGGCGCATACTGAGGCGCCGCGCGGATTCCCTTTTTTCTGGCCATCGGCCGCCGCGCCGTCCGTTTCCTGCCTGAGGTGCCCCCTTGAACGTGCTGATCGTCGACGACAACCAGGCTGCCGCCGAGCTGCTGCAGGAGCTCATCGCCTTGCAGGATCACCAGGCGGTGTGCGCGTTCTCGGCGCGCCAGGCGCTGGAGCTGGCCGAAGGCGGCACCGAGTTCGTGCTGGCTTTCATCGACCTGACCCTGCCCGACCAGCCGGGCGCGGAAGTGGCGCGCCAGCTGCGCGACCGGGCGCAGGCGCGCGGGCAGCGCCTGGTGCTGGTGGCCGTGTCGGGCTACGGCCCCAACGATCCGGCTGGCAGGCAGGCCGCGCCCTACGTGGACCATTTCCTGCAAAAGCCCATCGATTTCGACGCGCTGGACCGCCTGCTGGCGGCCACCGCCGCGGCCGCGGCATGAAGGCGGCGCCGAGCGCGCGCAGCTGGATCGCGGCGGGCGTGCGGCATGAGCTGCTGATGCGCGCCATGCCGGCGGTGCGCCACGACCTGGCCGCCCCGCTGTCCTTGATGCGCATGCAGCTGCTCATGCTGCGCCGCCAGGCCCAGGCCGACGTGCCCGCGCAGCCCCAGGCCATCGCGCCGCGCGTGGCCCAGCTGGAAGCCGAGGTCAGCGAACTGTCGCAGGGCATCCGCAGCCTGCGGGAATGGGAATGGCCCGCGCCCGAGTCCGGCGCGCCGGCCGACCTGACGCGCAGTGCGCTGGTGGCGCAGGCCGTGTCGCTGATGCGCGCGGCCTTCGAACTCAACGGCATCGTGCTGCAGGTCGCGCCCGGCCTGGAGCCGCAGGCCGAGGGCAACGAAGGCCGGGACGCGCCCGAGCCGCCGCGCTGGAGCGACGCCGTGGGCCTGCGCTACCTGCTGATCGGCGGGCTGTGCCACCTGCACGATTCGCACGACGCGCTCGACAGCGGCGGCTGCATCGCGCTCACGCCCGTCGAGGATTGGGGCGTGCGCCTGGAGGCCGCCGCCCGGCCGGCCGGGCAGGCGCCGGGCGAGGCACCGGCCGCCTTCGCGCCGCACCGCGCCCCGCGTCACCTGGCCATCGACGCCATCAGCCTGCAGGCGCTGGCCGAGGACCTGGGGCACGCCGTGACCCTGGCGCCCGAGGCACTGACACTGGACTTGCGCCGCTCCTGAGCGCGGGGCGCCGGCCCTTGGCGCCCAGCCGCAGGCGCCGCATGAACTGCAGCAAGCGCACTTCGGCCGCCAGCAGGCCGCGCGGGCGACGCGTGGTCGCCAGCTGCGGCCACAGCTGGGCCAGGGCCGTGCCCTCGTCCACCAGCTGTTCGCCCAGCGCCAGCACGGCAGGGTGGACGTAGGCCTTTCGGCACACGGCCGGCGTGTTGCCCAGCTGGCGCGCCACGGCCGCCACGATGGTGGCGCCGCTCGCCCGCCGCGGCGGCGCGTCGCCCGGGCGCGCCAGCTGTTCGCAGGCCAGGCGCGTCAACTCCAGCGCCAGCACCGTGCCATGCCAGGTGCGGAAGTCCTTGGCGCTGAATTCGCCGCCCGAGGCTTCGCGCAGGTAGGCGTTGACGTCGCCGGCCTGCACGCGGTGCAGCTCGCCGCGTTCGTCGACGTACTGGAACAGCTCCTGGCCCGGCAGTTCCTGGCACTGCCGCACCACGCGCGCGACGCGCGGGTCGTCCAGCTCGCTTTCGTGCATCACGCCGCCCTTGCCGCGAAAGCGCAGGCGCACGGTGGGCCCGCGCACCTGCGCATGGCGGCTGCGCAGCGTGCTCAGGCCGTAGGAGCCGTTCTCGCGCGCGTAGCTTTCGTGGCCCACGCGCAGCCGCGTGGCGTCCAGCAGGCGCACCAGCGTGGCCAGCACCAGCGTGCGCTCGGGCGTGGGCGCGCGGCGCGAGGAGGCCGGCGCCAGGTCGCGCTGCACGCGTGCGCGGATGCGCGGCAGCGCGCGGCCGAAGGCCTCGATGCGCTCGAACTTGGCGGCGTCCTGCATCTCGCGCCAGGCCGGGTGGTAGCGGTACTGGCGCCGGCCGCGCGCATCGCGGCCGGTGGCCTGCAGATGGCCGTTGGGCAAGGGGCAGATCCACACGTCTTCGTAGGCGGGCGGGATGGCCAGGGCCCGGATGCGCGCCAGTTCGGCCTGCGCACGCACCGGCTTGCCCTGCGGGTCACGGTAGCGGAAATCGGGCGGGCGGCCCAGGCGCCGCAGGCCCGGCATGTCCGGGTTCACATAGACCAGGTTCTCCGGCGCAATGGCGAAAGGGGAGGGCGCGCTTTTCTTCGCGGTGGCGGGCATGCTGGGCGGCGGCGGATGAGGGAAGTCGGCCCGCCACTGTGCGGCCGGGCGCGCGTTTCCGCTGTAGGACAGCCCACGCGCCGCCGCGGGCGCGGGTGCGCGGCGCTGGCGTCAGCCGCCGCCCTGCGGGCCCGCGCCGGGGGCGGCCGCCCAGGCCGGCAGGTGCCGGCGCACGCCCGCCTCGAAGGGCGCCCAGCGCGGCACGGGCACACCGGCCGCGCGCAGGCCTTGCGCGGCCCATTCGTTGCAGGTGCGCAGCAGGTGGTAGTGGCCGGTGGCTTCGTAGAAGGCGTCGTTGCGCGCGTAGTGCATGCCGGCGATACGCTGCGCCCGGCCTGCGGGCAGGCTGCGGCGCACATGGTCGGCCAGTCGCCGGTACTGGGCGGCGCTGAGCGGCAGGCGCCAGGTGTGCCCTGGCGGCAGCTGGGCGCGCTGCAGCCAGCTCACGTGCAGCGCGGCCGGGTGCCGGCCCGCCATCGCGCGCAGGGCAAGCCCCGGCCTCAGGTCGGCCCAGGTGGGCGTGTGCAGGTAGAACGCGCGGTCGCCCCAGCCAATGGCGACGAAGTCGACCGCCGCGGGCGCGGCGCGCGCATCGCCGGGCGGGAACAGGGGGCGCCAGTCCACGCCCGCGGCCTGCAGCGGCAGCACCAGGTCGACGTGGACGCCATTGCTGATCACGTAAGCCTCGACCTCGGCCGGCTCGGGCGCGAGCCGCGCCGCGGGGGGCCAGAGCATCAGCACGCCGGCCACGGCCCCGTACAGCAGCGGCAGCGCGAGCACGCCGGCCGCGCCCCACATCATGGTGCGCAGCAGCCGGAGCCCGTGGCCACGCACCATGCGGCGCTCAGAACAGCGGCGCCGTCGCCGGCACCGGCGGCGCGGCGGAGCGCGCGGCGGGCGCCTGGGCCTCGGGGCTGTCGGCGCGCACCAGCGAGCCCACGCGCACGCCCAGCAGGCGCAGCGGCTGCGCCAGCGGCGCGCGCTTGAGGGCCAGGCCCGCGGTGCGGCGGATCAGCGCGGCGTCGGCCGTGTAGTGGTCCAGGCTGCGGTCGCGCGTGGCGATGCGGAAGTCGTCGTAGCGCAGTTTCACGCCGATGGTGCGGCCCACGTAGCCCTTGCGCTGCAGGTCGGCCGCCACGCGTTGGCACAGGTCGGTGAAGATGGCGCCCAGCTCGGCCTTGTCACGCACCGCGTGCAGGTCGCGGTCGAAGGTGGTTTCGCGGCTCATCGACACCGGCTCGCTTTCCGTCACCACGGGCCGCTCGTCGCGGCCCCAGGCCATGTCGTGCATCCAGGCGCCGCTGGCCTTGCCGAAGCGCGCGATGAGCCAGTCGCGCTCGCAGGCGGCCAGTTCGCCCACGGTGTGGATGCCCAGCGCCTGCAGCTTGGCGTCGGCCTTCGGGCCGATGCCGTTGACCTTGCGCGCGGGCAGCGGCCAGATGCGCGTGCGCAGGTCGTCCTCGTGCAGGATGGTGATGCCGTTGGGCTTGTTCATCTCGCTGGCCAGCTTGGCCAGCAGCTTGTTGGGTGCCACGCCGATGGAGCAGGTCAGGCCGGTGGCCTCGAAGATGGACTTCTGGATCAGCCGCGCCAGCACGCGCCCGCCCTCGCGCTGGCCGCCGGGCACGTCGGTGAAGTCGATGTAGACCTCGTCCACGCCGCGGTCCTGCATCACGGGCGCGATGTCGGTGATGACGGCCTTGAACTGGCGCGAGATGCGGCGCACCTCGTCGAAATCCACCGGCAGCACGATGGCCTGCGGGCACAGCTTGGCCGCCTTCATCATGCCCATGGCCGAGCCGACGCCGAACTGCCGCGCCGGGTAGGTGGCGGTGGTGATCACGCCGCGGCCCACGTAGTCCCTGAGCAGCGGAAAGGCCTCGACCGGGATCGCGCTGTCGGGCACGCCGGCCCAGTCGCGCGCCAGCATCTCGTCCACCTTGCGCCGCCCGCCGCCGATCACCATCGGCAGGCCCTTGAGCTGCGGGTAGCGCAGCAGCGCCACGGACGCGAAGAAGGCGTCCATGTCCAGATGGGCCACACGGCGGATCGGCGGGGAGGAGGCAGACACGGGGCGATTTTCGCCGCGGCGCGCGCCGTTGGGCCGGCCGCGCGCCGGCATGCCGCAGGGCTGCCTTGCGGGCGCGCCGCGGGTGCTTGCGCCACCCCCCGGCGGCGCGCATCATGCGCCCCATGCAAACCGTCGCCACCCTTCTCTGGCGCCGCCTCGATGCCCCCGGGCACGATGCCTGCCGCCTCGATCGCAACGATGTCGCCTGGCAGGTGGACGGCGCGGCCGTGTTCCGGCACCGCGACGGCCGCATCGCGCAGCTGCATTACCGCGTGCGCTGCGACCGCCACTGGCATACGCAGTGGGGCACCGTGCGCGGCTGGCTGGGCGGCACGCCCATCGACCTGTCGGTGGCGCATGGCGCCAAGGGCTGGACGCTCAACGAGCAGCCGGTGCCCGACCTGTCACATTGCGTGGACCTGGACCTGGGCTTCACGCCCGCCACCAACCTGCTGCAGCTGCGCCGGCTGCACCTGGCGGAAGGCGAATCGGCCGAGGTGCCGGCCGCCTGGCTGGACGTGGGCGACGGCAGCCTGGGCCTGCTCGAGCAGCGCTATGAACGCCTGCCCGGCGGCCGCTACGGCTATGCGGCCCCGCGCTTCGACTACCGCGCCGAACTGGGGGTGGACGCGGACGGCTTCGTGCACGACTACCCCGGCCTCTGGGTGGCCGAGGCGCCCGCCGCCGGCTGAGCCGCGGCCGCCCCTCGGTCGGGCCGGCGGCGTCCATCTGGGACCGCGCGCGGCACCGCCCCTTTCCTACACGGGCCCGCCGTTCACCGGCCTAGCTTGAGCGCCAGAAGGTCGCGCATTCGCCGCTGGCGCGGGCCGGCGGAATGGGCGACCGCCCGACGGAGCAAGCCATGCCCACCACCGCCTCCCCTCGCGCGCAGGAGACGCGCCAGGACCGCCCGGAACGACGCGGCGGCGCCACGCAGCTGACCCCGGAACCCGGCACCAACGGCCGCATGAACGAGCGCGACAACCGGCGCATCCTGCGCATCGCCGTGGTGCTGGTGATCGCGCTGCTGGCCGGCGTGCTGGCCTTCAACGCCTTCTACCTGCCCCGGGGCGGCAGCACGACCGATGCGCCGGTGCAGACCTCGCCGCTGCAGAACGCGCCGTCGCCGGCCGGCACCCCGAACACGGCGCCCGGCACGGAGCCCGGCACCGCGCCCGCCCCGCGCTGAGTGCGCGCCGGCGGCCCACCGGCGCGTTCGCGCCCGTTCAGTGGCCGCTGCGCCGCGCCACGATCGCGGCGACGTACAGCACCAGCGCCCCGATGCCGAAGCGCGTGGCCCAGACGGTGTTCTGCTGGAACGAGAACCAGGCGGCCACGAAGGCGCAGCCGGCGCCCGCGATCATCAGGGCGAGCACCCAGGGCTTGAAGGGCTTGCGCGGCGGCAGAGGAAGCGTCATGGGGCGCAAGGGTAGCAAAGCGCGGCCCGGCCCCATCGGCAAAGCCCTTGCGCACCGGTGCGCGCGCTCGGCCCGTTTCCATCCTTTCCCACGAACCAGGAGTTGCCCATGCCTCGCGGAGACAAGTCTTCCTACACCGACAAGCAGAAGCGCCAGGCGGCGCACATCGAAGAGGGTTACAAGGAGCGCGGCGTGTCCGAAGGCGAGGCCGAGCGCCGCGCCTGGGCCACCGTGAACGCGGAAACGGGCGGCGGCAAGAAGTCCGGCTCGGGCCGCGGGCAGCCCGAGAACCACGCCCCTTCGCGCAAGGGCGGGCGCCGCGGCGGCGCTGCGGCGGCCCAGCGCACGGCGGCCCAACGGTCGGCCTCGGCCCGCAAGGCCGCGGCCACGCGCAAGCGCAACGCGGAGGCCCGCGCGCACTGAACGCCGTCGGCGGGCGGTGCGCGGGCTCTCGGCGGCCCTGCCGCGCTGCGGCGTCAGTCGTATTGCAGCGTGTAGATCAGGTCGATCGCGCTTTGCTGGCCGGCCTGCCCGCGCAGCGTGAGGTTGCGCGTGAGGTCGTAGAAGATGAACAGCGTGCCCAGCGCGCCGGCCAGGCTGCGCTCGTAGGTCACGTAGAAATCCTGCGACAGCCGCTTGCCCAGCGTGACCGAGGACTCGGCCAGTTCGCCGCCGTTGCCCGGGCCCTTGAAGCCGATCTCGTCCAGGCCGAAGCGGCTGGCCAGGCTGCCGCCCGATCCGCCCTTGCCCAGGCCGCCCAGCAGCGCCAGCGCGGCCTGCTGCATCAGGATGGCCTCGCCGCCGCTGGCCGCCGAGGCGCGGCCCAGGATCACCCACGACAGCGTCTCGGCCTCGGACAGCACCGGGTCGGAATACAGGGCCACGCGCGGCGCCTGCGCGCTGCCCGTGATGCGCACGCCCGCGCGCTGCGTGATGTTGGGCCGCAGCGCGAAGATGTCCAGTTGCGGGTTGTCGACCACGCCGTTGAAGCGCGCGAGGCCGCTTTCCACGTCCAGCGCCTGGCCGTAGGCGCGGTACTGGCCCTGCACGGTGCGCACTTCGCCGGTCACGCGCGGCGCGGCCGTGAGGCTGTTGGCGCGGATGTCCAGCGCGCCTTCCAGCCGCGTGGTGATGCCGCGGCCCTGCACGGCGAAATCCTTGCCCAGGTCGAACACGAGGGCGATGTCGGGCGGGCGGCGAAGCAGCGGCTGCTGGGGCTTGGGCGTGTCCTCGGCCGCGTCGCCGCGCGCCTTGGCTTCGCGCTCGGCCTTCTCGCGCGCCTCGCGCTCGATGGCGGCCGAGCGCACCACCACGTCGCTGCCCAGCCCGGGGGCGCTCTCGTCCGGCAGGGTGATGGCGGCGCGGTCGGCCGTGACCTTGCCGCGCACCTGCAACTGCCCGTCCTGCAGGCGGGTCTGCAGGTCGCCCGAGACGGTGACCTGGCGGTCGGCGCGCACCAGGGCGCGCAGGTGGTCGATGTCGGCGCGCAGGTCCAGGCGCGGCCCGGCCTCGCCCCACTGCGCTTCGCCGCGCACGGTCACGCTGCCGCCGTCGCGCGCGCGTTCGCTGGCCACGGTGCTGATGTTGCCGCCGCGCCCGGCGATGCGCACCCGGCTGGCCTGGCCGCCCTGCAGCCGGAATTCGTCGATGCGCAGGGTGGTGCCGGCCAGCGTGGCGCGCAGGCGGCCGTCGCGCAGGTCCAGGCCCTCCACGCGGGCGCGCAGGGCCAGCTCGTCGGCCGCCAGCGTGCCGTTCCAGCGCGGCTCGGCGCGGCTGCCGGCCAGCGTGGCATCGGCCTGCAGCGAGCCGGCCACGCGCCAGCCCGGCGGCGCCAGCATGGACCACACGCCCAACTGCGGCAGCGTGGCGCGCACGCGGCCGCTGAGCGGCGCATCGGCCGCCCATTGCCAGCCGCCGCCCTGCTGCACCAGCCGCGTGCCGGCTTCGGCGTGGATCCGGCCGGCGCGTTCGCTGTCCCACACCAGCGTGGCCTGCAGTGCATCGCCATCGGCCTGCATGCGCAGCTCGGCCTGGCGCAGGCCGGCGGGCGTGCCCGGGCCCTCGTCGGTCGGGGTCATCGTGATCTCGCTGCGCGTGCCGGTGCCGTGGCTTTCGATGCGCCGCACCAGCGCCGCCTCGCCGGCCTGCACGCGCAGGTCGCCGCTGGCGCGGGCCACGCGGGCCTGGGCGCGCAGGCGGTCGCCGGCATCGATGTCCCAGTCGCCGTCGAAGACCAGGTCGCCGCTGATGCCCATTTCGCGCAGGCTGGCGTCGCCGCCGAAGGCGCGCGCCCAGGCCATGGGCAGGCCCTGCATGCGGCCCCTGGACTGCAGGCGCAGGCTGCTGCCGGCGGCGCTGCTGCGCTGCTGCAGGCGCAGCGGTTCCCAGTCGATGCGGACGGTGCCGGGCACCGGGCCGTTCAAGGTGGCGGCGCCGGCGCTGCTCTCCACGTCGAGTTGCCCGTCGCCGATGCGGATCTGGCTGCTGAGTTCGCGCGACAGGGCAAGGGTCCACGGATCGAGCTTCTGGGTGGTGTCCTGCGCCTGGGCGCGCAGGCGCGCCAGCTGCAGGCGCCATTCGCCGCGCCGGGCCAGTCCGCCGCTGGCCTGCGTGTCCAGGTTCAGGCGCTGCGTGCCGCGCTCGGCCTGGCCTTGCACCGACAGCGTGGCCTGCGCCAGCCGGCCTTCGAGCGTGGCGCGCACACCGCGCAGCAGCACAGGCGCAGGGCGCGGCGCCTGCGCGCCGGGGGCGGGCGGCTGCAGCGCCAGGCTGGGCACCTCCAGCTTCGCGCTCAGGGTGGGTTCGACGCTGCCGCGAGGCAGGGGTTGGCCGGGACTCTGCAACTGCTGCTGGAAGCTCTGCCAACCGCCTTGCCAGCGCGCGTCCAGCCGCGCCTCGCCGCGCAGGCTGTGGCCGGCGAAGGCCTGGCCCAGGCCGGGCAGGCTTGCGACCCAGTCTTGGAGCAGGGCCGCATCGCGCAACTGCAGTTGGGCCTGGCCCTGGCCCTGCGTCGGGGCCATGCGTGCGTCGATGTCCAGCGTGCCGCCGGGCAGCGTGGCCTGCAGTTTCGCCTGGCCGGCCTGCTCGGCGATGCGCACCTGGCCCTGGCCGCGCATGTCCACGCCGGCCGCCTCGACGCGCAGGCTGCGCAGGTCCAGCACCTGCGCCGGCAGGCTCCAGCGGCCCTGGGCCTGTGCGAGCCGCAGGTTCAGGCCCTCGAATCCGCGCGCACTGGCGCCATCGCCGGCGGCGTGCAGGTCCAGGTCGAAGTCGAGCACGGTGCTTTCATCGTCGGGGGTGCGGGTGGTTTTCTGTGAGGCCTTGAGTTCGCCGCGGATCGGCGCGCCGGCCAGTCGGGTGTGCAGCAGCCCGGGCCGCACGTCGCGCACCGTGGCTGCGAGCTGCCAGGGCGCGGGGGCCGGCCGCCATTCCCCCTGGGCCTCGATCACGCCGCGGCCGGCTTCGATGCGCGCTTCGCGCACAAGCACGGCGTTGTCGGCCGCGTCGTAGTGCAGCTCGGCCTGCAGGGCGCGCACGGGCAGGCCGCCTTCGTCCCAGGGGGCCGCGGCGGGGTTGTCGAGTTCGGCGTCGACCGTCCAGGCCGGTCGAGCGGCATCGCCTTGCGGCTGCACGCTGACTTGGCCGCTCAGCTGCGTCCGCGGCGCTTCGGGCAGCAGCCAGGCTGCGTCGATGTTGCGCAGCCGGGCGACGGCGTCGATCACGGGTTGCGAAGCCCAGGGCGCCAAGTTCGCCTTCACGAAGGCGTCGACCGGGCGCGCGGGATCGGCCTCTTCCGCGGGCTGCAGCGTGGCCTCCACGGCCAGTCGCGCCTCGGGCCCGGCCAGCGTGCCCTCTGCCCGGGCCTGCGCGTTGAGTTCCAGCTTCCGGTCTTCCTGCAGCGCGGCCTGCACGCGGCCCTGCAGCGCCAGGTTCAGCGCCATGGGCGCCGGGCCTTGCAGCTTCAGGTCGGCGCTGTAGTGGCCGTCGGCCACGTCCACGCCGTCGATCTTCAGCTGGTGCGCCTGGCCTTCGTAACGGTAGCGGCCGGCCAGCGCGCGCACCTCGACGGCGGGCGGGCCCGCCCATTCGATGGTGTCGATCTTGAAGGGCAGGTCCACCTCGACCGGCAGCGTCACGCCTTGCAGCGGCTGCAGGGGCTCTTGGGGCTTGTCGGGCTGCGGGAAGGATTCGATGCGCACGCGCGCGGCGCGCACTTCGCCGAGCTGCACCTTGCGGCTCAGCAGGGGGCGCAGCAGCCAGCCGATCTCGGCGTTCTCCACCGTCACCTGCATCGCGGCGCTGCGCCATTGCAGGTGGCCGATGCGCCCGCCCCGGCGCACGGAGCCGGTCACCTCGCGGGTCTCCAGCGTCTGGCCCGCGGGCATCAGCCGCGCCACACGCGTGAGCGTGGCGGCCAGCGACTGGTCGGTGCCGGCCCACCACCACAGCGCGCCGCCCAGCGCGATCAGCAGTGCCAGCAGGCCGGCCAGGCCCCAGCCCACCCAGGACAGCACACGGCGGCCCCGGCGGCGCGGCGGGGTGGGGGGCGTGGGGGCGGGCGTCTGCGCATCCATGTCAGTTTTCCACGGCGCTGCGTGCCACCCGCAGGGCATGAAACGGGCGCTTCAAGCCTAGGAGCGCAGCGAAGTCCTCAGGGCACCCGAGGAACTGGCTCTGCCAGGCCTCTGGGTGCGCCCCCCTCCAAGCCGAAGGCGCCAGAGAGGGGGGAGCCGCGAAGCGGCCTGGGGGGTGTTTCATTTCAGAACGAGAAGCCGAGGCGCAGGTGCAGCCGGAACTTCTTGACGTCCACGCCATAGGCCAGGTCGGCCTGCACCGGGCCCACGGGGCTGGCCCAGCGTGCGCCCACGCCCACGCCGACCTTGAACTTGTTCAGTTCGCTGGCCTTGTCGGCCACGGCACCCGCATCCACGAAGACCACGCTTTCCCAGTCGGTGCGCTTGCCGTTCCAGACCACGGGGCGCTGCCATTCCGCACTGGCGACGGCCAGGTAGCGGCCGGCCACGGTGGCGCCCGCGGCATCGAGCGTGCCGATCTGCCGGTAGCTGTAGCCGCGCACCGTGGCGTCACCGCCGGTCAGGAACAGCAGCGTGGAAGGAATGCGGGCCGATTCCCTGGCCACCACGCCGCCCAGTTCGGCGCGAAAGGCCAGGCGCGAGCGGCGCGCGTCGAGGGCCGTCTCGCCCGACTGTGCGCGCCCCAGCGGCACCACGCCCAGGAAGCGCGCGTAGGCCCGCGTGAACGGCAGGCGCTGGCCCGACAGCGCGTAGCCCGCGCCCAGCTCCAGTGCCAGGCCCCAGCCGCGGCGCGGGTTGGCCGCATCGTCGAAATAGCGGCCCGTCCAGTGCCAGTTGACGCTGAGCGCGGCGGCCGAGGGCGGGGCGCCTTCGCCCACGTTCTCGGCATAGTCGTACTGCAGGAAGGTGGCGTAGTCGATGTGGTCGCCGGCCTTGCTCAGGCCGTAGCGCACGCGGCCGCTGTTCACGTCGTAGGTGCCGGCCTGCTCTTTCTTGAGCTCGCCCAGGGCGCCCCAGCGCCAGCCGTTCTCGCCGGGCAGCGAGGTCCAGGTGGTGTTGAGCAGCTGCGTGTCGCGGTCCACCGACAGCCTGGACACCGCGCGCCAGCCCAGCACCGGCATGCGGTTGTGGATGTGGTCCACCGACACGCGCGGGCCGTTGTCGGTGGTGAAGCCCACGCCCAGCACCACCTTCTGGAAGGGCGCCTCGCGCACCTGCGCGATCACGGGGGCGAAGGTGGGCAGGCCCTTATCGGTGTCCAGCGTGAGGAAGACCGAGTCGTAGTAGCCGCTGCTGGCAAGGCGCTGCTGCGCATCCAGCAGCTGCTGCTGGTCGTAGACCTCGCCCGTGGGCACGCGGGCGATGCGGCGCGCGCCATCGGGGTCGTAGCGTTCGGCGCCGCGCACTTCCAGCGCCCCGAAGCGGTAGGCCGGCCCCGACTGGTAGGTGACCGACAGCCGCGCCCGGCCGCGGTCGGCATCCACGTCGGCGCGGCTGAACTGCACGCTGCCGGTGGGAAAGCGGCGCGCCGTGAGCGCGCGCAGGCCCAGGGTCTTGGCGTTGTCCCAGCTTTGCTGCGTGAACGCGCTGCCCGGCGAGAGGTTCCAGCCGTTGCGGATGTACTCCCGCTGGGCGCGTGCGTCGGCGTCGGTGGCGATGGGCCCCGCGAAGTCGACCTGCACGGCCTCGACCTGTGTGCGCTCGCCCGGTTCCACGCGGATGCGCACGCGGTGCGGCGAGTCGCGGTCCTCGGGCACGTCGATCAGCTCCAGCGTGAGCTGCGGCGTGAAATAGCCCTGCGTGGCCAGCAGGTTGCGCGCATTGGCCTCGGCCGCCACCATGAGGCGCGACACCTCGGCCAGTTCCAGGTCGTCGAGCTGGCGGTAGCGCTGGATCTCGAGGTGCTTTTCCAGCAGCTCGCGCAGATCGTCGTCTTCGGCCTGCACTTCGACCGTGAAGGCGTGGCGCTCGCGCGGCGCGGCGTCCGCATCGCCCTGCACGGCGGACGCCGCGGCGGAGGCCGTGGCCTCGTCGCCGCCCCCGCGGCCGGGCAGCACGCCGCAGCCCTGCAGCAGCAGCGCGATCAGCAGCAGGACGGCCGCCAGCGCCGGGTGCGCGCGCGGCGCTGCGGCGCGCTGCGGCCCTTGCCTTCGGGCAAGCGGGGGCCGGCATGAAAACGCCGGCGGAAGGGCCGGCGTGGGGGTCATCGGAAAGCGCGCCGCCCTGTGCATGGCGGGCATTCTGACATCGGGCTCCCGCGCCCCCTGTCGGAGAGGGCCGGAGATGCCGGCACGGGCCGGTGTGCGCGTCGCGCGCTACTTGGACAGCAGCCGCATCGCGTCTTCGAGCCCCTTGAGCGTGAGCGGGAACATGCGCTGGCTCATCAGCTGCTGGATGACGGAAATGCTCTGGCGGTACTGCCACACGCCCTGCGGCTCGGGGTTGATCCAGGCGAACTTGGGGAAGGCGTGGGTGAGGCGCTGCAGCCATTCGGCGCCCGGCTCCTCGTTGTTGTACTCCACGCTGCCGCCGGGCTGCAGGATCTCGTAGGGGCTCATGGTCGCGTCGCCCACGAAGATCAGCTTGTAGTCCTTGTTGTACTTGCGGATCACGTCCCAGGTCGCGAACTTCTCGGAAAAGCGGCGCCGGTTGTTCTTCCACATGAAGTCGTAGACGCAGTTGTGGAAGTAATAGAACTCCAGGTGCTTGAACTCGGTCTTCACGGCCGAGAAGAGTTCTTCCACGCGCTGCACGTGTTCGTCCATCGTGCCGCCCACGTCCATCAGCAGCAGCACCTTGACGTTGTTGTGGCGCTCGGGCCGCATCTTGATGTCGAGGTAGCCCGCGTTGGCGGCCGTGCGGCTGATGGTTTCGTCCAGGTCCAGCTCGTCCTCGTGGCCTTCGCGCGCGAAGCGGCGCAGCCGGCGCAGCGCCATCTTGATGTTGCGCGTGCCCAGCTCCTGGCTGTCGTCGTAGTCCTTGTAGGCGCGCTGGTCCCAGACCTTGACGGCGCTCCTGTTCTTGCCGGCGCCGCCGATGCGGATGCCCTGCGGGTTGTAGCCGCCGTGGCCGAAGGGCGAGGTACCACCCGTGCCGATCCACTTGTTGCCGCCCTCGTGGCGCTCCTTCTGCTCCTCGAAGCGCTTCTTCAGCGTCTCCATGAGCTCGTCCCAGCCCATCTTCTCGATGGCGGCCTTCTCCTCGGCCGTGAATTCGCGCTCCAGCGTCTTGCGCAGCCAGTCCAACGGCACTTCTTTGGTGAAGTCCGTGAGCATCTCCACGCCCTTGAAATAGGCGGCGAAGGCGCGGTCGAACTTGTCGTAGTGCTTCTCGTCCTTCACCAGCGCAGTGCGGCTCAGGTAGTAGAAGTCGTCCATGCCGAAGGCGTCGTCCGAATTCGGCCCGACCACGTCGGCCTGCAGGGCTTCCAGCAGGGTGAGGTATTCCTTCACCGACACCGGCAGCTTGGCGGCGCGCAGGGTGTAGAAGAAGTCGATCAGCATGGCGGATCTCCTGGGTTGCGCGTTCAGCCGCGCGGCTTGTCCAGCAGGTAGAGCAGTTGGGCCTTGACCTCGGGCCACTCGCCGCTGCGCAGGCTGTACATCACGGTGTCGCGGATCGTGCCGTCGCGGCGCATCGCGTGGCCGCGGATGACGCCGTCCTTCTTCGCGCCCAGGCGCTCGATGGCGGCCTGCGAGGCGAAGTTGAAGTTGTCGGTGCGCCATCCCACCACGTGGCAGCCGAGGGTGTCGAAGGCATGCTGCAGCATCAGCAGCTTGCAGGTGGTGTTGACGTGCGTGCGCTGCACGCGCCGGGCGTACCAGGTGTAGCCGATCTCCACGCGCTTCACGGCCGGCACGATGTCGTGGAAGCTGGTGGTGCCCAGCACTTCGCCGCTCGCCTCGTCGGTCACCGCGAAGGCGAAGCGGTGGCCTTCCTCGCGCATCCGCAGGGCGGCCTCGATGTAGCCGCGCGTCTCGCCGGGCGCGGGCACCGAGGTCACGCGCAGGTTCCACAGCTCGCCGTCGGCCGCGGCGGCGGCCAGGCCCGCTTCATGCGACAGGGCCAGCGGGACCAGCTTCACGCCGCGCAGCGAAAGTTCGACAGGGTTCACGAAAGCCATGGTGTCAGGGGCAGGGAGGGCTCGAATCGGTTCGGTCGGATCGATCGGACAGGGCACGTGGGCGTGCGCGGCCTCAGACCGGTGGCGCGCCGTACTTGCGCCGGTACCAGCTGCGGGCCAGGTGCACGCCGCCACCGCCGCCCAGGCCGATGAGCGCAATGCCGGCGATCGCGCGGCCGGTGTAGCCCTCGGGGCCGAAGGCGTCCCAGCCCAGGGCCAGGCCCAGCCAGCGGCCGAGCAGGGCGCCGACGAAGAAACACACGGCCTGCGAGATGCCCAGCGCCATCAGCTGGCGCGTGGGCGGGGCGGGGTTGGGCGGCGCCATGGGCTGCGATGGTGGAGGCGCTTCAGCGGTTGTGCCGCTGCATGAAGACCAGCTTCTCGAACAGCGTCACGTCCTGTTCGTTCTTGAGCAGCGCGCCCACCAGCGGCGGCACGGCGACCTTGTCGTCCTTGCTCTGCAGGGCCTCGAGCGGAATGTCCTCGGCCACCAGCAGCTTGAGCCAGTCCAGCAGCTCGGAGGTGGAAGGTTTCTTCTTCAGGCCGGGCAGGTTGCGCACGTCGTAGAAGGTCTTCATCGCGGCCGTGAGCAGCTCCTGCTTGAGGCCGGGGAAATGCACGGCCACGATGTTCTTCATCGTTTCCGCGTCCGGGAACTTGATGTAGTGGAAGAAGCAGCGGCGCAGGAAGGCGTCGGGCAATTCCTTCTCGTTGTTCGAGGTGATGAACACCAGCGGCCGGTGCTTGGCGCGGATCATCTCGCGCGTCTCGTAGCAGTAGAACTCCATGCGGTCGATTTCACGCAGCAGGTCGTTCGGGAATTCGATATCGGCCTTGTCGATCTCGTCGATCAACAATGCGACCGGTTGGTCGGACGTGAAAGCCTGCCAGAGCACGCCCTTGACGATGTAGTTGTGGATGTCCTTGACCCGTTCGTCGCCCAGTTGCGAGTCGCGCAGGCGGCTCACGGCGTCGTACTCGTACAGACCCTGCTGCGCCTTGGTGGTCGACTTGATGTGCCACTGCAGCAGCGGCAGGCCCAGTGCGGTGGAGACCTCCTCGGCCAGCATCGTCTTGCCGGTGCCGGGCTCGCCCTTGACGAGCAGCGGACGCTTGAGCGTGATGGCGGCATTGACGGCCAGCATCAGGTCCTGCGTGGCCACGTAATTGTCGGAACCCTTGAATTTCATGACAGGAGGGCGAATGAAAGGGTGGATGGGTGAAACGAGAACAGATGCCCGACCCCGGCTGAGTCGCCGACCGGTCAGCGAGCCAAGGGCCGCTGGAGATGCGGCCCATATAATCGATTGTTGGTTAGGAAACCCCCGATCTGCCTCAGATTGTGCGCGCAAAATGAACAAGCTGTTGACCACGATGTTTGCCCTGACTGTCGCTTCTGCGACCTGCGCCGCACTGGCGCAGGACGTCACCGGCAAGGTTGAAGACGGAGCCAAGAAGACGGCCATGTGCGTGGGCTGCCACGGCATTCCGGGCTACCAGGCTTCCTTTCCAGAAATCCACAAGGTGCCGATGATCTCGGGCCAGAGCGCGAGCTACATCTCGGCCGCGCTGCACGCCTACAAGACGGGCGACCGCCGGCATCCCACCATGCGCGCGATCGCCGACACCCTGACCGAGCAGGACATCGCCGACCTGGCCGCCTACTACAGCCAGCACGGCGTGGTGCAGGGCGCCGCGCCCGTGCCGGCTGAACCCGCGAAGAAGCCCAGCGAGCGCCTGCAGCAGCTGATCGCGCGCAACGCCGACAGCTGCACCAAGTGCCACGGCGCGAACTTCAACACCCCCAACGACGGCACCGTGCCCAAGCTGGCCGGCCAGCACGCCGACTACCTGTACGTCGCGCTCAAGTCGTACAAGGCCAGCACCCATGCCACCGTGGGCCGCTCCAACGCCGTGATGGGCCTGCAGAGCAAGCCCTACACGACCGGCGAACTGCGCGAGCTGTCGCGCTACATCGCCGCGCTGCCGGGCGAACTCAAGACGGTCCCGGAGCCGCGGCTGCATACGGCCAAGTGAATCCTGCGCGCCGGACGGTGGGCCGGCGCGTCTGCTCATGCGTCTTCGCGTGGAATGGGCTTATATCGGCATCCTGCTGATTGCCCCCTTCCTGCTTTTCCATGGCGTGCTGGGCGCCTATTGGCGCGCGGACGATCCGGCCATCCTGCTGCACGCGGTCTCGTCACCGGGCCTGTCGGCTTTCTACGACCCGCTGGTCTGGCGCAAGCTCTCACCAAGCAATCTGACGCCCTGGCTGACGCTGTCCTTCCAGCTGGACCACCGCCTGGCGGGGGCGGCGCCCGCGTTCTTCTACGCGCATCAGGTGATCGCGTGCGCGGCCGTCGCTGTGGCGGCCTACGTCCTGGCCCGCTCATGGGCGCCACCGCTGGTCGCGTTCCTGGGCGGGCTGCTGTTCCTGGTCGGCGCTCCAACCGCTTCTGTGGCGGAACTGCTGATGACGCGCCATTACCTCGAGGGCTTGCTGCTCGCGTTGCTGGCGTTGCTGGCGTTTCTGCGAGCGCTCGAGCGCCGACAGCTGCGATGGGCCTGGATGGGCTCGCTGGCCTATGCGCTCGCGGTCACGGCCAAGGAGGTTTACGTGCCTCTGGTCCTGATCCTGCTCGCCGTGCCGCGCGGCGGCCTGCGGGAGCGCCTGCGCATGGTCTGGCCTTTCCTGATCGTGGCGGGCCTCTATGTGCCGTGGCGCGGCTACATGCTGGGAGCCCTGCTCGGCGGCTATGCGGCCCAGACGGGGAGCCCCGGCTCGGCGCTGGTCGAGATCGGGCACGCCGCCCTGCGCTTGCCCGCATTGGTTCTGGGGCCACAGTGGCGGGTGCTGGGCGCGGCCCTGCTCGTGCTGCTGGCGATCGGCGTGCGGCGCCACCTGCACTTCGCCGCGCTGGCCGGCGTGGTCGCGCTGGCGGTGCTGGCTCCCCTGATTCCTTTGGTGCGCTCGCCGGGCATCACCGGCCCTGACCGCTATCTCTTCGTGCCCTGGTTCGTGCTGTGCATGGGCGTCACCTTTCTGGCGCGCATCGGATGGGCGCATCGCCAGGACGCCAGGTGGGCCGTCCTGGCCCCGGTGCTGTTGTGTGGGGTGTTGGCGGGCTTCTCACTGTCCTATCAGCATGCCGAGCGTGCCGTGCGTGCGCCGGTGTATCGCGAGTTCGAAGTGCAAGGCCGCTTCATCGATCAAGCCCAGGCGCGGCAGGGCATGGTGCCTTCCGACGGCCTGCTGGCAGGCTACTGGTACGCCACCGGCCTGCTGGGGTTGCGGGCCCAGGCGGGCGCGGCCGGTCCGGTGATGCTGATCCGCGGCTTTCCGCAGCAGGCGCCTGTTGACGTCTTGTTCCGCTACGACGCGGCAAGGCAGGACATGCGACCCGTGGAGGGCGCATTGCAGCCCTTCATCGCCCAATGGACTGCCAGCGACCAGAGCGATCCTCTGGTAGTGGACCTGCGGCTCTATGATGCCGCCGCGAGCTGGAAGCTCGGGCCCTACGATCAGGGGCAATACTTCATCGTTTCCGAATCCACGGGCCGCTATCCCATTCCCCGGGAGGGGCGCATCAAGATCGTTTTCGACACCTTGTCTTTCCAGATCCAGCACCAATCCCCAGAGGGCCGCCTGACGGCATCCCCTGTGTTGAATGTCCAACCCGGAGGGCATGTCGCGTGGTCTCGCCCCTGAGTGGCGCGCCGGTCGGCCGCACGATCAGCATCGTGGTGCCATGCTTCAACGAGGGACACGTCATCGACGCCTTCCTGGATCGCCTGCGCAGCGTGCTGGCGGGCCTGCCGGAGTTGCGGGCCGAGATCATCTGCATCGACGATGGCAGCAGCGACGATACGCTGGCCCGCCTGCAGGTGCAGGCCGGGCAGGACGCACGCATGGTGGTGCTGGAGCTTTCACGCAACTTCGGCAAGGAGGCGGCGCTGACGGCAGGGCTCGAGGCGGCGACCGGCAATGCGGTGATTCCCATCGATGCGGACCTGCAACATCCACCCGAAGTCATCGAGGCGCTGGTGGCCAAGTGGCAAGAGGGCTTCGATGTCGTGCAGGCGCGGCGCCGCTCGCGCGACACCTCCTCCACCGGGCAGCGCCTGGGCGCTTTGCTCTTCTACCGGCTGCACAACAGCCTGGCCGATCCGCCGCTGCCGCGCGACGTGGGCGATTTCCGGCTGATGGACCGCTGCGTGGTCGATGCGCTGCGCGCCATGCCCGAACGGCGGCGCTTCATGAAAGGCATGTTCGCCTGGGTGGGCTTCCGCCAGACCGTGGTCGATTTCGACGTGGCGCCGCGCGCGGGCGGCGAGTCGGCCTATGGCTGGCGACGCCTCGGGGGCCTGGCACTCGATGGCTTGATGAGCTTCAGCAATGTGCCCTTGACCGTCTGGAGCTATGTGGGGGCCACCACGGCGCTGCTGGCGCTGGTCTATGGCGCGTGGATCGTGCTCAAGACCCTGATGTTCGGCGTCGACGTGCCGGGCTTCGCGTCGCTGCTGACGGCGGTGCTCTTCATGGGCGGCATCCAATTGCTGGGCATCGGCGTTCTGGGCGCCTATCTGGGGAGGGTCTATGACGAGACCAAGGGGCGGCCGATCTACGTCGTGAGGCGCCGCTACGGCGCGGCCGGGGCAGAGGACTCGCATGCGCCTTGAGCTGTTCGGCCAGTTCCTGCGCTTCTCCGCGATCGGCGTGCTCAACACGCTGATCCACCTGGGCGTGGTGATGGGGCTGGTCGAAAGTGGGCTGCTGCCCCCAGTCCCGGCCAACGGGCTGGCCTTCGTGACCGCCAATCTCTTCTCCTTCTGGGCCAACAGCCACATCACTTTCAAGACCGCGCCCAGCCTGCGCCGCTACTCGCGCTTCTTGTGTGTCTCTGTCGCCGGCCTGCTGCTGACACTGGCCGCCAGCTTGGTGGGCGAGCGGCTGGCGTGGCACTACCTCGGCGGCGTGCTGCTGAGCTTCGTGCTGCTGCCGGTGTTGTCCTTCGCCGCGAACCGCTTCTGGACATGGCGCGAGCCGACGCGCTGAAGCTGTCGGAAGGCGCACGCCGGGCGTTGGTGGGCGCCGTGTTGGCGCTGTTGACGCTGCTTCTGCACGGAGGCGCCTTGCAGATGGGCTGGCGCCACGACGATCCTGCCCACCTGCGCTTCGTCGGCACGTATTCGCCTTGGCAGTACTTCGTTGTGCCGGAGGTCATGCGTGAACAGTCCTACGCTCACATCACGCCCTGGAATGCGCTGTTCTATGCGATCGGTCTGAAGCCCTTCGGTCTGGATGCACGTGGCCACTATGCCCATCTTCTGGCCGTGATCTGGCTCACGGCCTGCGTCACCTGGGGCCTGTTGCGGCGGTGGGCAGGCGATGGTGCAGCATTCGCGGGCGCCGCGCTGTTCCTGGTCATGCCCCCGACGGGCGCCATGGCGCAGTTGCTCATGACCGGCCACTATGCCTACGGCCTGCTGTGGACTTGCCTGGCGCTGGGGTGCTGGTCGCGTGCGGCGCGACAAGGGCGCCTGCGCGATGCGTGGGCGGCGGCATTCTTTTACGCCCTGGCCTGCCTGTGCAAGGAGCTCTATGTGCCTTTGCCGATGGTGCTGCTGTTCTGGCCGGCGCTGGCATGGCGTCTCCGGCTCCGGTTGCTGGCGCCCGTGATGGCCGTGGCATGCTCGTACGCGGTCTTGCGGCTTTGGCTGCTTGGCGGCGTGGGCGGCTATGCCAAGCTGGCCGATGCCCCAGCCGTCGGGCAGGCCGAGCTGATGACCGGACTGGTCCGGATGGCGCAGGGTGTGGTGCATATGGCGCTGGGCGCTGGCGCCGAGGGGTGGCTGGCGCTTGCGCTGGTCGGGGCCTGCCTGCTGGCGGGTTGGGCACGCGGATGGCGGCCCCCCGTGGTGATGGCGGGGGCGGCATTGCTGGCGCTGCTGGTGCCCATTGCGCCGGTGCTGCTGGCCATCAGCCAGGGCGGCATCGCCGGGCGCTTCCTGGTGCTGGTCGGCTGGACCTTGAGTGTGGCGCTGGCTTTCTCGATGCGCCATGCGGGTGGGTGGGGCGCGGGACTGGGGGCAGCCCTGCTTCTGGTACTGGGCATGAACCAACAGCTCCAGGGAGCGCTCATCGAAGGCGCCAGCCGCTCCGGGCAATTCGAGAATCAGTTCATGCTGGACGGCGACGCCGCCGGCCATCTGATCCCCTTGGACTACGCCCACACCGGCTATGTGCACTCGATGGGGGAGGCCCGGCGATTGATCCGGGGCGAAGCCGCTCCGACCGTGGTTCAGGACGAGGAGCAACTTGCGCACCTGGGTGCCGAAGCGGGACGCGCGACCATGGCATGGGTGCCCGATTGTGCGTGCCTGCGGCCATTGGGCGATGCGTGGGACGTGCGCGCGCAGGCTTTCGAACGTGGCGTCGCGCTGGGCCGGGCACTGGCGCCTGCCATGGCTGTGGAGATCCGCCTGAAGGACGAAGGACGCTTCAAGCGGCTGAGCTGGCAGGTGCGAGGTCCCGCTGGCCGGGTGATGCTGGAAGTGCCCGAGCTCGGAAACTTCGAGATCCAGCGCCAGGGCCAAGCGCCCTTCGGAACCGATGCGACGCTGCGGCTCAAGGACACGGTGGGGGTACGTGCCGTGATCGAAACGCCTGAAGGGGCGCTGATTCGCTCCCCCCTCCTGGTGCTGCCCACGAGGGGGGAGCACCACGCTTCGTGGTCCGGCGAAGAGTGATTCCCGGACTCGGTGTCAATCCTTCGTCGCCCGCCGCTGCACGCAGTCCACATACGCCATGCCGTCCGGCGGCCGGCCGGCGCGCTGGCTTTCCCACATCATGCGGCCCAGGCATTCCATCGCTTCATGGTGCGCCTCCAGCAGCGAGCCGCGCCGCGCGGCCAGCAGTTCGACCGCTTGGCGGATGCCGCGAGGCTGGTCGATGGAGCATTGCTCGCTGATCGACAGGTGCATGGACAGGTGCAGAAAGGGGTTCTCGCGACCGTCCTTGCCGTCGTATACGCGCGTGACGGCGGCATCGGCATCGGCCAGGTCGGCGTGGTACTCGGGGTGCTGCGCGATCCATTCGGCCGCGATGATCTCCAGCGCCTCCATGGGCTGGCCGGCGCGGCTCTTGGCGTAGACATTGCAGAAGAAGCGCCGCACTTCTTCCTGGGTGGGATTGAACATGGGCCGCAGCGTAGCACCGTGCCGACCGCCGGCGCGGCGCGCGGCGGCAATGCCCTCGCGTCACAAAGCACGGGCAGCATGCGGGCCTTGCGCCCAGCGCCGTCCTGCATCTGCCCGATACTGCCGCGCCCATGAATGCCACACCCCCTGCGACCTGGACCCGGGAACTCTTCGCACGCCTGCGCGTGCTGTTCTGGCTCAAGGGGCTGGGCACCACGCTGTGGGTGTGGGTCTTCTTCATCGGTTATTTCCACACGCTGCGCCATCCCGCGTACCCGGTCACCGTGATGCCGCTCACGGGGGTCGATGCCTGGGTGCCTTTCCTGCCCTGGATGCTGGTGCCGTATCTGTCGCTGTGGGTCTACGTGGGCATTGCGCCGGGCCTGCTGCGCAGTTTCCGGCCGCTGTTGGTCTATGGCCTGTGGTCGGGCGCGCTGTGCCTGGCGGGGCTGGGGATCTTCCATTTCTGGCCCACGCAGATCCCGCCGCTGGCGGTGCACACCACGGCGCCGGGCTTTGCGCTGCTCCAGGGCATCGACGCGGCCGGCAATGCCTGTCCTTCGATGCACGTGGCCATTTCGGTGTTCACGGGCGTCTGGGTCGAGCGCACGCTGCGCTTCATCGGCGCGCCCGGCTGGCTGCGCGCGATCAACGTCCTGTGGCTGCTGTCGATCTGCATTTCGACCCTTGCCGTGCGCCAGCACGTGGCGCTCGACGTGCTGGGCGGGGTGCTGCTGGGCGGCGTCTTCGCCTGGGCCTCGCTGCGCTGGAGCCCGGCAGAGCGCCGGCTCACGGCAGGGCAGTGAAAGGCGAGCAGCTATCATGAAGAACAACCTTCGCCGCGGGGCGCGGCACATGCGGGCAGGCACGCCACGAGGCCCGCGCGCAGGCAGGCCCCTTGTGTGCGGCGAGGCGCACGGAACCACGCACACATGAGCTCGCTGAAGGAACTGCAGGACCTGATCCAGGAAAAGTACGGCATCGATCCGGCCACGCTCGACCCGAACGAGTCCATGCGCGAAAAGGGCTTCGACTCGCTGGCCATCGTCGAATTCCTGTTCGAGGTGGAGGACCGCCTCAAGGTCTCGCTGCCCGACCCCGATCCCCGCATCGAGACCCTGGCCGGCCTGGCCGCCGTGGTGGACCGCGTGCGTGCCGGCCTGCCCGCGCTGCCCGCCGACGCAGCGGCTTCGCCCGCGCCTGCATCGGATGCCGCCGCACCCACGTCCGTCCCCGCGCCAGCGCCCGCCGCTGCGGGCGAGCCCTCTGCGCCCACTGCCGCCCCATGAGTGCGCGTGCCGGTGTCGCCGTCACGGGCCTGGGCCTGATCGCACCGCACGGCGACGATCCGCAGGCGGTGTTCGACGCGCTGCTGCGGGGTGAATCCGCGATCCGTCCCGTCTTTCCCGAACTGCCCCGGCCGGCGGCGGCCGCCACCGTGGCCTTCGACGAATCGCGCTGGTTCACCAAGCTGCAGCTTTCGGGCGTGGACCGGGTGAGCCAGCTGGCCGTGGCGGCCGCCGACCTGGCCGTGAAGGATGCGGGTGGGCTGGAGGGCGTGGAGCCCGAGCGGCTCGGCGTGTTTGGCGGCTGCGGCATGGGCGGCGCCAACGCCATCGACAACGGCTATCGCAACGGCATGCAGGGCCGCATGCCGCCGCTGACCATTCCGGCCTTCATGCCCAACGCGCCGGCCGCGCACGTGGCCATGCGCCAGCAGGCCAAGGGGCCGGTGTTCACCTACGCGGTGGCCTGTTCTTCGTCGGCCGTCGCGATCGCCGAAGCGGCCAAGGCCGTGCAGTGCGGCGAGGTGGATGTGGCCATCGCCGGCGGCAGCGAGGCGCTGATCGTGCCCGGCGTGGTGATGGCCTGGCAGGCGATGCAGACGCTCGCGGCCTTTCCGGCCGGCGATGCGCAGGCAGCGGCCACGGCCGTGCGCCCCTTCGCGCCCGAACGCAGCGGCTTCGCGCTGGGGGAGGGCGCGGCCTTCGTCGTGCTCGAGTCCGAAGCGCGGGCGCGCGCCCGCGGGGCGCGGCGCTATGCCACACTGGCCGGCTGGGGCCACAGCTGCGACGCCACGCACCTGACCAAGCCCGATGCGGCTGGCCAGGCGCGTGCCGTGCGCGCCGCCCTGCGCATGGCCGGCCTGCAGCCGCAGGACATCGGCTACTGCAACGCGCACGGCACGGCGACCAAGATCGGGGACCCGATCGAGCGCGAGGCGCTGGCGCAGGTCTGGGGCGCGCACCTGGACGCGCTGCCCGTCAGCTCCACCAAGGCGCTGCACGGCCACCTGCTGGGCGCGGCCGGCGCGCTGGAGGCGGTGATCACCATCCTGGCGCTGCACCGGCGCGCGCTGCCGCCGCAGGCGCATGTGGCGCAGCCCGATCCGGCCTGCGCGCTGAACCTGGTGCGCGCCGACGCCACCGAGGCGCCGGCGCTGGAGGCGGCGCTCAGCAGCTCCTTCGCCTTCGGCGGCTCCAACGCGACGCTGCTGTTCAGGCGCGCATGAGGCGGCTGCGCGGCTGGCGAGCGGGTGCGGCAGCCGCCGCCATGGCCGCGGCCTGCCTGGGCATTGGCGTTCCTGCGCAGGCCCAGGCGCCGCTGCCGCGCTGGGGCGCGATCGCCGCGTCGCAGCAGTGGTTCGGCTACGCCTTCGATCAGCCCACGCGCGAGGCGGCCGAACAGGCGGCCCGCGCCCAATGCCGCCGCACCGCGGGCCGGGAGGCCGACTGCACCGTGCGCACCGCCTTCAACCGCCAGTGTGGCGCGCTGGCCTTCGGCAACTACGGCGAATGGGGTGTGGCCAATGCCCCCACGCGCGAACAGGCGGCGCAGGACGCCGCGCGCCAGTGCAACGCGCACCTGCCCACCGAGCCCTGCAAGGTCGCGGTGCAGGTCTGCTCCGCCGCGCCTTGAGGGCCGCCTGGGCAGGGCACGGCCCGGCTGCGGCGCGCGCGACAGCGTGCGCGCCCCGGTCGGTCCAGAATGCGGCGATCACCGGAGACACCGACCATGCGCTTCGACGCCTACATCTGCGACGCCATCCGCACTCCCTTCGGCCGCTACGGCGGCGCACTGAGCAGCATCCGCACCGACGACCTGGGCGCGCTGCCCATCCGCGCGCTGATGGCGCGCAACGCCCGCGTGGACTGGCAGGCCGTCGATGACGTGATCTACGGCTGCGCCAACCAGGCCGGCGAAGACAACCGCAACGTCGCGCGCATGGCCGCGCTGCTGGCCGGCCTGCCCATCGAGGTGCCGGGCGCCACCGTCAACCGCCTGTGCGGCTCGGGCCTGGACGCGGTGGGCACGGCCGCACGCGCCATCCGTGCCGGCGAGGCGCAGCTGATGATCGCGGGCGGCGTGGAAAGCATGAGCCGCGCGCCCTTCGTCATGCCCAAGGCCGAGTCGGCCTTCAGCCGCGCCAACGCGGTGTACGACACCACCATCGGCTGGCGCTTCGTCAACAGGCTGATGAAGGCGCAGTACGGCGTCGACTCCATGCCCGAGACGGCCGAGAACGTCGCCGCAGACTACAAGATCGAGCGCGAGGCACAGGACCGCATGGCGCTGGCCAGCCAGCAGCGCGCGGTGGCGGCGCAGCGGCGCGGCTTCTTCGAGGCCGAGATCGTGCCGGTCACCGTCGCGCAGAAGAAGGGCGATCCTCTGATCGTGGACAAGGACGAGCATCCGCGCGAGACCAGCCTGGAGGCGCTGGCCCGGCTCAAGGGCGTGGTGCGCGAGGGCGGCACGGTGACGGCCGGCAACGCCAGCGGCGTGAACGACGGGGCCTGTGCGCTGCTGATCGCCAGCGAGGCGGCCGCCGCCAAGCACGGGCTCACGCCGCGCGCGCGGATCGTGGGCATGGCCACGGCCGGCGTGGCGCCGCGGGTGATGGGCATCGGCCCGGCGCCAGCCACGCAGAAGGTGCTCGCGCTCACGGGGTTGAGGCTGGACCAGATCGACGTGATCGAGCTCAACGAGGCCTTTGCCGCGCAGGGCCTGGCCGTGCTGCGCCTGCTGGGTCTGGCGGACGACGATGCGCGCGTGAACATCAACGGTGGCGCCATCGCGCTGGGCCACCCGTTGGGCGCCAGCGGTGCGCGCCTCGCCACCACGGCGGTGAACCAGCTGCACAGCGGCGGCGGCCGCTATGCGCTCGCCACCATGTGCATCGGCGTGGGGCAGGGCATCGCCCTCGTGCTCGAGAAGGTCTGAGCGCCGGGCGGCCCGTGCGGTGCGGGCGGCGCGGGCGCAGGCGCAGGCCGTGCCGCGGCTGCCACATAAATACGAATAAAAGTTGTTCTTATTCGCTTGATTTGTTACAGTTCCGCCGTTCCTCGGTCGCAACAACAACATTTTTCTCCAGAGCGGCAGGTTCTCCTTGCTGTTTCCGGAGTGTTCGACATGTTGTGTCTCTTTCGCGGCCGCGGGCCGCGCGTTTCGCCGCTGGCCTGGGCCGCGGCCGCCACCTTCTTTTCGCCCGCCCTGCTGGCCCAGACCGCGGCCACTGCCCCGACCGCCCCGACCGCCTCCGAGCTGCGCGAGATCGTCGTCACGGCCACTGGCTACGAGCAGGAACTCAAGGACGCACCGGCTTCCATTTCCGTCGTCACCCGTGAAGAGCTGCAGAGGCGCCAGTTCCGTGACCTGGCCGAGGCGCTGCAGAACGTGGAGGGCATCGACGTGCTGGGCGGCACGGGCAAGACCGGTGGGCTGGACATCAGCATCCGCGGCATGCCCAGCGAATACACGCTGATCCTGGTCGACGGCCGCCGCCAGAACGTGGCCGGCGACGTGACGCCCAACGGCTTCGGCGCCGCGCACACCAGCTTCATGCCGCCCATCGCCGCCATCGAGCGCATCGAGGTGATCCGCGGCCCGATGTCCACGCTCTACGGCTCCGACGCCATGGGCGGCGTGGTCAACATCATCACGCGCAAGGTGGCCAGCGAATGGGGCGGACAGGTGTCGCTGGAAGCCGGCATTCCGCAGGACAGCGAATGGGGCAAGCAGACGCGCGCCAACATCTACCTGAGCGGTCCCATCCGGCAGGACCGGCTGGGCATCGCCGTGCGAGGCAGCGTGTACGGCCGCGAAGCTTCCGACTGGGTGCTCGCGCCCGGCGCCGCGCAGCCCGCGGCGGCCCGCAACCCGGCACCGGCTGAAAGCGACCAGTACAGCGCCGGCGCGCGCCTGACGCTCACGCCCAGCCGCCAGCACGAGCTCTGGCTGGACGTGGACGTGGCCCGCACCTGGTACAACAACGAGGACGGCCGCCTGGGCACGCGCGATGCGGCCAGCCCGAACTGGACCGGCAACAACCCGCCCGGCTACCGGGACGCGCTGCGCTTCAACCGCGAACAGGTGGCCCTCGGCCACACGGCGCGCCTGGGTTTCGGTCTGCTCGAAAGCAGCCTGATGCGCACCGAGACCGAAACCCTCGGCCGCACCATTCCCGGCGGTGCCATCCCGCGCACGGCGGCGCAGCGGCGCAGCGTGTACTGGCTCAGCGAGGCGGACCGTGGCCAGCCGCGCGAGCTCAAGACCACCAACACCGTGCTCGACAGCAAGCTGGTCGCGCCACTGGGTGAATCGCACGTGCTTACCGTGGGTGGCCAATGGTGGGACGCCAAACTCACCGACGGCCTGCTGCCCGAGACGCAGGCGCAGCGCCTGTGGTCGGTGTTCGCCGAAGACGAATGGAAGCTCCTGCCCAACCTGACGGCCACGCTGGGCGCGCGCTACGACCACCACAGCGCCTTCGGCGGCCATGTGAGCCCGCGCGGCTACCTGGTCTGGGACGCGACGCCGCACTGGACCTTCAAGGGCGGCGTGAGCAAGGGCTTCAAGGCGCCGCGCCTGAACCAGCTGATCGACGGCATCAGCGGCGTGAGCGGGCAGGGCGCGACGCTGAACATCGGCAACCCCCAGCTCAAACCCGAAACCAGCGTGAGCACCGAACTGTCGGCGCTGTACGACAGCCGAAGCGGCTTCACCAGCGGCGTGACGCTGTTCCACAACAAGGTCAAGGACAAGATCAGCAGCGGCGGGGACTGCGCCACGGCGCCCATTTCCAGCTGCTCGGCCAACCCGACCGCGGACTACGCCATCAACGTGGACCAGGCCAAGACCTGGGGCCTGGAGCTGAACACGCGCTACCAGATCAATGCGGCCTGGAGCGTGCGCGGCGGCTACACGCACACGCGCAGCGAAGTGGTGGAAGCCGGCAAGAAGAACGGCCAGCTCGCCAACACGCCCAGGCATGCGGCCCATGCGCAGGTGGAATGGCAGCCCAGCAGCCAGTCGCGCCTGTGGCTGCGCGGCGAGTACCGCGGCAAGAGCCCGCGCTTCACCGGCGACCCGGCCGGCCTGACGGGCAACAACCTGGCGATCTACAACGCCGTGGGCGACATCAAGGCGCACGCGCTGTTCCATGTGGGCGGCTCCTACCAGGTGTCGAAGAAGCTGAGCCTGCAGGCCCACATCTACAACCTGCTCGACAAGGACTTCCGCGAATTCACGCAGGTGAACCTGAACGGCACGCCGACCTGGGTCAACGCCTACTTCCAGGGCGGCGCCTCGGTGGCCGGCACCACGCTGCCGGGCCGCACCTTCTGGATCTCGGCCAACCTGACGTTCTAGCAGGCCGTTGAAAAAATGCTCATCGAACGCGCCAGGGTCGTGGATTTCGAAGAAACGGATCGCCCAAACTGGCCTGCGCAGCGATTGGAGCGGCCATTTCGGCCTGTTTGCAGGCCGTTTTGCCCGTTCCGGGCGCACGTATCCCATGGTTCACGCATGATGCGCGTCCCACCAGCCGCCCAGACTGCCCATGCGCACCAGGTTGTAGGTGGCAAAGCACAGCAGCGCCTGGCCCGCGAGCTTGGCCTGACCGATCAATTTGGTCTTGGCCAGACCACCCACTGTCTTGATCCAGCCAAAGGCCTCCTCGATGCGCTTGCGCACTTTGAGGCTGGTCTTGTAGCCCTCGTGGCGCCGGATGCGGCCATCGACCGCCGAGTGCTTGTCCTTGGCCGCCACGTGTGGCGTGACTTTGAGCTTTCGGCAGCCCTTGATGAAGGCCTGGCTGTCGTAACCTTTGTCGGCCCCGACCGTGGCCCGCTTGTTCTTGTTTCCCCGGCGTTTGAGCATCGCCAGCGCCGCCTCGCGCTCGGCGGTGCCACTGGCATGTGTGATCTCCACATCCACGATCAGCCCGTTGCGGTTCTCCATGAGGATGTGCCCCATGTGGCACAGGCGAGATTTGTCGCCCGCGCTCTTCTTGAACAGCCGGGCATCGGCATCGGTGGTGCTGGCGTGGGTGTCGTTGCAGCGCTCCTGCCCTTTGAAGTTCACCTCGGGGTTGCGTCCGGGTGGCGTGCCGCTGTCGTCGTCTTTGCGTTTGAAACTCTTGTGCGAGGCCCAGGCCTCAATCAGCGTGCCGTCCACGCTGAAGTGTTCGTCGCTGGCAAGCCGGCCCCACTGGGCGCTGAGCTTGACGCGCTCGAAGAAGGCGCGCGCCAGGTCTTCGTTGAAGAGGCGTTCGCGGTTGGCGCTGAAGGTGGAGTGGTCCCAGACCTTGTCTTCAATGTTCAGGCCCACGAACCAGCGGTACAGCAGGTTGTAGTTGACCGCCTCGACCAGCTGGCGTTCGCTGCGGATGGAGAACAGGATTTGCAGCAGCAAGGCCTTGAGCAGCATCTCCGGCGGCACCGAGGGGCGGCCACGGCGGGCGTACACCGCTTCGAACTCGCTGTTCATGCTCGACAGCAGCGCATCCACCACGGCGCGCAACTTGCGCAGCGGGTGTGCCGCTGGCACTCTTTCTTCAAGGCTGATGTAGCTAAACATCGCCCCCTGGAAGTCTTGGTTGCCTCTCATCTTTCTTGTCGCAGTTGTTCCGGGATGGCTTCAGATCGTAGCGGCCGACGCGGACGCTCGCAGGGGATTTTTCAACGGCCTGCTAGGGATGCTCCGCGGCCTGCGCCGATCGCCCGCGTGTTTCCCGCGGCGATCAGCCGGCCGCCAGCCGCAGCAACTGCCACAGCGCCAGCGCCGCCAGCACGGCGGCGCTCGTGCGGTTCACCGCCCGCTGCCATCGCGCATCGAAGCGGTGGCGCAGCAGGCCCACGCCGGTGGACAGCAGCAGCCACCACAGCGCCGACCCGACCAGTACGCCCGCCACCATCACCCAGGGCGTGGCGACGGGCGCGCGCCCGGCCAGCATGCCGAACACGGCGACGAAGGACAGGATGGTGCTGGGGTTGGACAGCGTGAGCACGAAGGTGCCCGCAAAGTCGCGCAGCAATTGCCGGCCGGAGGGCGCCGCCTCGGTTGCCGCGCCTGAAGAGCCGGCGGGCGCCCTCACCGGCTTGCGCGCGATGCCCCAGGCCATCCACAGCAGGAAGGCCGCGCCGAAAACCGTGAGCCAGACCCGCGCGCCCAGCAGCCAGCCAATCAGCGCACTGACGCCGAAGGCACCGACCGCGCCATAGACCGCGTCGGCCACCGCGGCGCCCAGGCCGGTCGCCAGCCCCGCGGCGCGGCCGCGTTCCAGCGTGCGCTGGATGGCCAGCACGCCGATCTGTCCCACGGGTGCGGCGATGGACAGGCCGATGAGCAGCGACTGCCAGAAGAGGGGAAAGGCGGAAGACATGCCGGCATTGTTCTGGGGTGCCGGCCGCCTGCACAGCACGAATTTCAGGCGCAATGCGTGGCGACTGCCGATTTTTCAGGTAGCTTGGCGCCATGGCCGAAAACTACGAACTCGACGAGCGCGCCTGGCGTTTGCTGCTGGCGCTGCAGCAGGACGGCCGCGCGCCGCTCAAGGCGCTGGCCCAGGCGGCCGGTCTGTCCCTGCCGGCCACGGCCGAGCGGCTCAAGCGCCTGCAGGATGCGGGTGTGGTGCGCAGCGTGGGCGCGGAACTGGACGCGGCGCGGGCCGGCTACCCGGTGCGCGCCATCGTCGGCGCCACGGTGGCCCAGCCGGGCAAGAAGGCCTTCCTCGAGCGGCTGCGGCAGGCGCCCGAGGTGCTCGAATGCCACCATGTGGCGGGCGCCGACTCCTACCTGTTCACGGTGGTCGCGCGCAGCCTGCAAGACCTGGAGCGCTTCCTGGGCGCCATCAACGGCTATGGCGAGACCCGCACTTCCATCGTCTTTTCCACGCCCATTGCGCGGCGCGGGCTGGTGCCGCCGGGCGGCACGCGCTGAGGAGCTGCGGCTGGGTCCGCGGTTGCAAGCCTAAGCGGGCTGGCGGCTTTCCCATACCTGCGTGGCGGCCGCCAGGTCTTCGAGCGCGCTGCCCACGGCCTTGAAGACGGTGCGCTCGGATGCATCGCGGCGGCCGCTGCGTTCGCCGCGGCACAGCTGGTGCAGGTTGCCCTGCAGCGCGTGCCGGTGCAACTGGCCGGCGGCCATTGCGTCCAGCAGGTCCCCGGCCTTGGTCGGCGCCTCGTCGGTGTCGACGAACACGCGCCGGTCGGGGCCGAAGCAGGCCGGATCGGCCTCGCGCATCTCGGGCGTGAAGCTGCCGATCAGGTCCAGGTGCGCGCCCGGCGCCAGCCAGCCGCCGCGCACCAGCGGCTGCGTGGCCAGCGTGGCGCAGCTCACCAGGTCGGCTTCGCGCACCGCGCTTTCCAGATCGGTGACGGCCTGTGCCTGGAGGCCCTGCGCGCGCCATTGCGCGGCCAGGGCTTCGGCGCCTTCGGGCCGGTGGTTCCACACGCGCACCTGCGCCAGGCCGGGCCGCACGCTGCGCATGGCGGCCGGCAGCAGGCGCGCCACGCGGCCCGCGCCCAGCACCAGCAAGCGGCGCGCATCCTCGCGCGCCAGGAAGGAGGCGCCCAGCGCCGCCGCGGCGGCCGTGCGGTGGGCCGTGATCTCGTTGCCGTCCATCATCGCCAGCGGCACGCCGGTGCGCGCGTCGTACAGCACGTAGGTCGCATGCAGGCCCGGCAGGCCGCTGGCGCCATTGCCCGGGAAGATGTTGATGGTCTTGATGCCCAGGTAGCCCGCGTCGCTCCAGGCCGGCATGATCAGCACGGTGCCCTGCGCCTGGCCCTGCTGCGCGATGGCGTGCACATGGCGCGGCGGCACCTGCACCTGGGCCGCGAAGGCGGCGCGCAGCGCGGGCACCAGGGTGTCGAAGCCCAGGGCGGCGCGGGTGGCGGCGGCGTCGAAATGCTGCATGGCGCTCAGGCCTTCGCCGGGGCCGCGTCAGGCTGCGGGCCGGGGCGCTGTGCGGCCCGCCGGGCGCAAAGGGGCAGGGCAGCCGGCATCGCTCAGACGCCCGTCAGTGCGCGGTAGGCCTCGCGTGTCTGCGGCGACACGGCATCGAGCACCTGCTCGTAGCTGCTCTGGTGCCGCGCCGCCAGCCGCGCGCTGGCCACGGTCCTGGAGCGGCAGAACCAGTGGCAGGTGTGCTGCATCAGGTACAGCTCGGCGGTCATCATGTAGGCCTTGGCCTTGGGGCTGAGCCCTAGCGCGTTCTGCGCGCTGGCCTCGATGCCGCGCGCGTGGATCGCGAAGGCCTTGCGCACGTCGAACAGGCGGTAGCCGGGCAGCAACTGCTGCGCGAAGGGCAGGGCGAAAGGCAGCTTGCTCACCTGCGCCAGCGGCGCCTCGGTCTGCTGGAACTCGCGCGCGAAGCTCGTGAACTGGCCGGTCAGGGCCTGTTCGGTGCCTTCCAGCACGCCCCAGACCTGCGCCTTGCGTTCGGCATCGTCCTCGCCCAGCCAGCGCAGGTAGCCGTCGGTCAGGTTCTCCATCAGCTGCTCGATCTGGTAGCGGCCCAGGGCCTGGCCCAGCAGCGCGATGCGCCGCTGCTGCTCGCGGGTCTTGAGGATGTGGCCGGCCAGGGCGGCCAGGAAGACGAGGAAGAACAGTTCCATGAACGGCAAGGCGGGAGCGGTGAGCGCGCGCGGACGGCGCGCAGAAGAGCAGGCTGCGAGTGTAGGCACGCGCGCGGGCGCATCCGGCGCCCGCGGCCGCCGTCTCTCAGGCCACCAGCCGGTCCCAGCTCAACTGGTGCTTGGCCAGGTACTTGCGCAGCCGGTCCGCGTCGTTGACCACGCTGCGCGCCGCGCGCGAGGCCTGGAAGAGCTTGCGCCCGGCGTCCGACAGCGTGCGCGACTGGCGGCACACGCGCAGCACGGCTTCGAGCTGCAAGCGGTCGAACAGGTCCAGTGCCGCGGCCTGCTCGGCGCCCAGCAGCGCGTCCAGGTCCACCTCGGTGGTGGCGGCGCGCGCCGACGGGTCTTCGCGCGCCCACAGCCAGCGCAGTCGCGCGATCTCGGCCTGCACCAGCGGCTCGGTGATGCGCCCACCCTCGGCCAGCGTGGCCAGGCGCGTGATGCTGGCCGACAGGTCGCGGAAGTTGCCGCGCCACGGCGCGTCGGGCCCCTGGGCGAAGCGCAGGTAGGCGGTGCGCGCCTCGGCGTTGAAGCGCACGCCGCGGCGCGTCTCGTGCGCATGCTGGGCCAGCAGGTGCTCGATGTTGGGCTCCAGGTCTTCGGGCCGCTGGGCCAGGCCCGGCAGCTCGTAGGTCCAGAGGTTGATGCGCGCGAACAGGTCTTCGCGGAACCGCCCGGCCGCCACGGCCTCGCGCAGGTCGCGGTTGGTGCCGGCGATGAGCTGGAAGTCACTGGTCACCTCGCGGTCCGCGCCCACGGGGTAGAAGCGCTTTTCCTCGATGGCCATGAGCAGCATCGCCTGCTCGTCCGCGCCGAGTTCGCCGATTTCGTCGAGAAAGAGCACGCCCTGGTCGGCGCTGCGCAGCAGGCCCGCGCGCTCGCTGGCGGCGCCCGTGAACGCGCCCTTCCTGTGGCCGAACAGGCTGGAGGCCGCGCCGTCGCCGCGCAAGGTGGCGCAGTTCACCTCGACGAAGGCGCCGCTCATCTGGTGGCGCGCTTTCTTCAGCTCGAACATGCGCCGCGCCAGGAAGGACTTGCCCGCGCCCGTCGGCCCCACCAGCAGGATGGGTGCGCGCGAGCGCACGGCCACGCGCTCCACCTCGTCGATGAGCGCATTGAAGCGCGCGTTGCGCGTGGCGATGCCGCGCTTGAGGAAGGCCACCGCGTCGCGCTGCTCGGCCGCATGCCGCTGCGCGATGGCGTCGTAGCGCGAGAGGTCCAGGTCGATCAGCGCATAGCTGCCGGGGTCGCCCTCGCGCTGGCGCCGGGGCGGCGAGGTCTGCGCCAGCACGGCCGGCAGGATGCGCGATTCGGCCAGCAGGAACATGCAGATCTGCGCCACGTGCGTGCCCGTGGTGATGTGTGCCCAGTACTGCTCGCGCCCGGCGTCGAAGGGGTAGGCGCGCGCCCAGTCGTACAGGCGGGTGTAGACCTCGCCGAAGTCCCAGGGGTCCTCGATGGCCAGCGGCACCAGGTTCACGGCGGTCTCGGGCGAGACGCCGGCGATGTCGGCCTTCAGCAGTTCGGCCAGCGCCTGGTGGCGCGGCGTGTAGAGCAACTCCATGCGCGCCACCGCCATGTGCGGGTGCTGGGTCAGCGACAGCGTGGGACGCCACTTCTCCCAGCGGCCCGAACCCTTGCCCGAATCGAGCTGGGTGCCCAGGAAGCCGATGACGACGATGGGTTTCATGATCGGATAAAAAATTAGCCAATTTGCTAGGAAAACAGGAATTCTAAGTCGAGCAGAGCGGCAGCTGCATCCATCGGAAAGAAAAATATTCAATCAAATCAATGGCTTGATCTGATTGGCCGCCCAGCGAACCAGTCTGGCACAGGTCCTGCAAGACCTCACCCGTCCGGTTGCAACATGTGCTGCTCACAGGCGCCGCTTGGGGCTCAAGCCCTGCGGCCCGGTGCCATGGACCAGGTCATGCCTTGGGTCGGTGGTATGCCGCTGCCAGGTTGTCGGATGTGAATTCATGCCGTCGGGGCGTACAGGGTTCGAGTCCCTGGTGAATTTCCAACCCCTGCAAAGGGAACGGAAAGCGGGCCCTTCGGGGTCGGCGAACGGGTTCGAGTCCCGCTGACTCGCGGTGGCAACACCGCTTTGAATGGGATGAAAGTCCCATGCCCCGGTCAGGCGGCGCGCGAGGAGGCGCTTGTCCTCCATTGCGCCACGCCCGGCCGACACAGGCCGCCTGTGCCCCGTGCCCTTGGCCGGGAAGCGGGTGCAGCCAGCCCGGGCGGGAGGCGAGTGGCAGGCCGGTTCGGCTTGCCTGCGTCACCGCCCACCCGGGACCGCTGCACCGGCCCCGTTCAGGCAGGAAGCCCGCAGCCTGTGTTCAAGGGGCACCGATGGATGGGATGTTCGGCGGATACGAACAACTTTGGGAGAAGAGGATGCTGGGTTTCGAAAATTTCACCGTCAAGAAGAATGAACGCGCACTGCTGCTGCGCAATGGCGATTTCGCGGGTCTGTTCGGCCCTGGCAAGCACCGCGTGTTCGGTGGCTTCGACACCTTGACCGTGGAGCGCTTCTCGTTGAACGAGCCGCTGTTCGAGCACGAACTGGCCGATGTGCTGCGCGTGCAGGAACCGGAACTGGTGGCCCGCGAGTTCGTGCAGGTGAACCTGGGCGAAAGCGAAGTGGGCCTGCGCCATGAAGATGGCGTGCTGGTCGAGATCCTGCCGCCGGCGAGCCGCAAGCTCTACTGGCGTGGCCTGCGCGAGCAGCGCGTGGACGTGGTCGACGTGGCGGCCGATGCGCGCCTGCCGGCCGAACTGCTGGCCAGGCTGCAAAGCGTGAACCTGCGCCCCCGTGCGGTGCGCGGCCTGGACGGCGTACTGCTGGTGCAGGTGCCGGAGTTCCATGCCGGCGTGTGGACGCTGGAAGGGCAGATGCAGGAACTGCTGGCGCCGGGGGCGCATGGCTTTTGGCGCTTCAACCGCCAGGTGGCCGTGACAACGGTTGATCTGCGCGCGCAGATCGCCGAAGTGAGCGGCCAGGAAATCCTGACGCGTGACAAGGTCGGCCTGCGCCTGAACCTGTCGGCGGTGTGGCGCTACACCGACGTGCGGCTGGCCTTGGCCCAGATGCCGAAGCCGGCCGACCATGTGTACCGCGAACTCCAGTTCGGTCTGCGGGCCGCCGTGGGTGAGCAGAACCTCGATGCGCTGCTGGAGAGCAAGGCGGCCATCGACGCGTCGGTGCTGGCCCAGGTGCGCGAGCGCTTGGCGGGCTCGGGCGTGGCGCTGGAAAGCGTGGGCGTGAAGGACATCATCCTGCCGGGCGAGATGAAGAGCATCCTGGCGCAGGTCGTGGAAGCCGAGAAGTCGGCGCAGGCCAACGTGATCCGCCGCCGCGAAGAAACCGCAGCGACCCGTTCGCTGTTGAACACGGCCAAGGTGATGGAGGGCAACCCCGTCGCCTTGCGGATGAAGGAACTGGAAACCCTGGAACGCGTGGCCGAGCGGATCGACAAGATCTCGGTGGTCGGCGGCCTGGACCAGGTCCTCAACGGGCTGGTGACCCTGCGTCAACCGGCCTGAGCGCCGCCGGATGGGCGGCATCGCGGATGCCAACCGGCTTTCCTCGTGCTCATCCGCTCGAGCGCTCGGAGCAGAGAGAGAGAGAGAAAAGGAGTCAGAGCAATGAACAACGAACCCAACTACCAGCTGCACGAAGTCGCGGGCGGCGTGCCCGTGAAGATGTGGACCCAGGGCGTGCCCGTGGAAGCCGAGGCGCAGCAGCAGCTCGAGAACGCCGCGCGCCTGCCGATCGTGTTCAAGCACATCGCGGCCATGCCCGATGTGCACTACGGCATCGGAGCGACCGTGGGCTCGGTGATCCCGACCTTCAAGGCCATCATCCCGGCCGCGGTGGGCGTGGACATCGGCTGCGGCATGATGGCCTGCAAGACCACGCTGCACGCCAACGACCTGCCCGACAACCTGGGCCCGCTGCGCGCCGCGATCGAGAAGGCCGTGCCGCACGGCTCCAACCCCAAGCGCATGGGCCGCGACAAGGGGTCGTGGGAGACGCCACCCAGCGAGACCGACGTGGCCTGGGCGCTGCTCAAGGACGAGTTCGATGCGATCTGCGAGGCGCATCCGCGCATCAGGAACACCAACAACCACAAGCACCTGGGAACGCTCGGTACCGGCAACCACTTCATCGAGGTCTGCCTCGACGAAGCGGGCGCCGTGTGGTTCATGCTGCACTCGGGTTCGCGTGGCGTGGGCAATGCCATCGGCACCCACTTCATCGAACTGGCGAAGAAGGATGCCGAGCAGCACCAGCGCAACCTGCCCGACCAGGACCTGGCGTACTTCGAGGAAGGCGCGCAGTACTTCGGCGACTACGTGCGAGCGGTGGGCTGGGCCCAGAAGTTCGCGCGTGCGAACCGCGAAGTGATGATGCAGCGCGTGGTCGCGGCCGCGCGCAAGGTCATCACGAAGCCCTTCGAGGCGCATGTGGAAGCGGTGAACTGCCACCACAACTACGTGAGCCGCGAAACGCACTTCGGCGAGGACGTGCTGGTGACCCGCAAGGGCGCGGTGAGCGCCAAGGCGGGCGAGCTGGGCATCATTCCGGGCAGCATGGGTGCCAAGAGCTACATCGTGCGCGGCAAGGGCAACCCCGAGTCGTTCATGAGCTGCAGCCACGGCGCGGGCCGCAAGATGAGCCGCACCAAGGCCAAGAAGCTCTACACCGTGGCCGACCAGATCGCCGCCACCGAAGGCGTGGAATGCCGCAAGGACGCCGACGTGATCGACGAGATCCCGATGGCCTACAAGGACATCGACGCCGTGATGGCAGCGCAGCAGGACCTGGTGGACGTGGTGTACACGCTCAAGCAGGTGGTGTGCGTGAAGGGCTGACGCCGGCCGCACATGCGGCGCGCGCGGCGCGCGCGACGGAGCGAGGAGCCGGCCGCAGGGCCGGCTGGAACATTCGGGAGCGGCCGCGCGTGCGCCAACATGCGCGGGGCCCCGCGGGACGACATGAACGACAACGTGATCACGCACGCGGCGCGGCAGGCGCCCGAAATCGAACTCGACGGTGCCGAAGGCGAGGGCGGCGGCCAGATCCTGCGCACGGGCCTGGCCCTGTCCATCGTCACGCAGCGGCCGCTGGCCCTGACGCGCATCCGCGCGCGCCGGCCCAAGCCGGGCCTGATGCGCCAGCACCTGGCCTGCGTGCAGGCGGCCGCCGCCATCAGCGGCGCGCAGGTGCAGGGCGCGGAACTGGGCGCGCAGGCGCTGCATTTCGTGCCCGGCCCGGTGCGCGCGGGCGACTACGCCTTCGGCATCGCCAGCGCGGGCAGCTGCACCCTGGTGCTGCAGACCGTGCTGCCGCCGCTGTGGCTGGCCGACGGGCCCAGCCGCGTGCAGCTGCAGGGCGGCACGCACAACCCGATGGCGCCGTGCTTCCATTTCCTGGACGCGGCCTATGCACCGCTGCTGCGGCGCCTGGGCGGCGACCTGCAGCTGGACCTGCGCCGCCACGGCTTCTACCCGGCCGGCGGCGGGCAACTGGGGGCACAGATCACGCCGGCACCCGCCCCGGGGCCGCGGCCCTTCGACCTGATGGCGCGCGGCCCGCGGCTCAGCGCCCATGCCGAATGCCTGGTGCCGGGCCTGGCGCGGCAGATCGGCACGCGCGAGCTGCGCGTGCTGCACGAGGCGCTGGGCTGGTCGGGGGAGCAGTTGCGCATCGGCCCTGCGCGGCAGGACGAAGGCCCCGGCAACGTGCTGATGGCCACGCTGGCTTATGCGCACAGCACCGAGCTGATCACCGTGTTCGGCGAACGCGGCCGGCCGGCCGAAGACGTGGCGCAGGACCTGGTGCAGCAGGTGCGCGCCTGGGAGCGCAGCGGCGCGGCGCTGGGCGAGCACCTGGCCGACCAGTGGGTGCTGCTGCTGGCGCTGGCCTGCTGGCGCAGCGGCTGCGGTGCCGCCTTCACCTGCACCGGGGTCAGCGAGCACCTGCGCACCAACTGCGCGGTGATCGAGCGTTTCCTGCCCGTGCGCATCGCCCTTGAGCCCGCCGCCGGCGACGGGCTGCCGGCCTGCGTGCGCGTCATGCCGCGCTGAAAAGGCAAGGCGCGGCAGCGCCGGCTGACGCGTGGGCCGCCCGGGTTCAGGGTTTTCACGCAACGGCGATGCGCCACGCAGCCGGCGGGGCCGACAATGAGAGAACAAGAATCGCTCTCAACAACCTCTCGGCCACCTATGTCCCATGCTCCCCGCCTCCCGCTGTCCCGCCGCCAGGCCCTCGCGGGCGCGGCCGCCCTGATGGCCCCCGCGCTGTGGCCGGGCGCGGCGGCGGCTGCGGCGGCCTGGCCCGCGCAGCCGGTGCGCTTCGTCGTGCCTTTCCCGGCCGCGTCGGCGCCGGACGTGCTGATCCGCCTCGTGGGCGAGCAGCTGTCGCGCCGGTGGGGCCAGGCCGTGGTGGTGGACAACCGCCCGGGCGGCAGCGGCGTGATCGGCATGAACCACATCCTCTCGTCGCCGGCCGACGGCTACACCGTGGGCTTCGTGCAGGGCTCGGCCATCTCGGTGGCGCCCAGTCTGATCCGCGGCGTGGCCTACGACTTCCAGCGCGACTTCGTGCCCGTCACGCTGGCCGCGGCGGCGCCCTTCATGCTGGCGGTGCCCGCCGATTCGCCCTACCGCACGCTGGCGGACCTGATCGCGGATGCGCGCCTGCGCCCCGAGGGCGTGGAAGTGGCCGACAACGGCCGCGGCACCGCGCCGCACCTGGCGGCCGCGCTGCTGGGGCTGAAGGCGGGCGTGCGCTTCCTGCATGTGCACTACACGGGCGGCGCGCAGCAGCTGCAGGCGACGCTGGGCGGCCAGACGCGCCTGATGGTCGAGACCTACAACGTCATCGCGGGCGCCGTGCAGGGCGGCAGGCTGCGCGTGCTGGCGTCCATGGGCGACCGCGTGGAGCCCGGCCTGGAGGCCTTCCCGCTCGCGCGCGACACGGTGCCCGGCGGCGTGTCCCATGGCCTGTTCGCGGTCATCGCGAAAAAGGGCGTGGATGCCGCCGTGCTCGCGCGCCTGCAGCGGGACATGGGCGAGGCGCTGCGCGAGCCGGCCGTGCTCGCCAAGTCGCGCGAGCTGGGCGTGTATCCGCGCCCCGGCACGCCGCAGCAGCTGGCGCAGGCCATCGAGGAGGACCGGCGCACCTGGCAGGGGGTGCTGGACGCGCTGCACATCGGGCCGGAGTAAGAGGCGGCGACATCGGCCGGCAGCGACAAGTGCGCCGGCAACGAGGTGCGCCCCGGCAGCCCGACCACTGCCGTGGCAGAGGCGTCCCGTGATGGCGGCCCCGGCTTTGCGTCCCGCACGGCGCGGCGGCGCGGGGAGCGCCACAATGCCGGGCTTCGCCGGCACGATTCCTGCCGCGCGCCTTCCTCCCTCCCTGCGCCGCGGCGCCTGCGTTGCCTGCCTTGCCTGCCTCCCTCTTCGGCCTTTCGCTCGTCACCGATCCCTTCTTCTATGCCGTCGCGGCGCCCGCCGTGTTCCTCATGGGCCTGAGCAAGAGCGGCTTCGGCGCGGGCTTCGGCTCGCTGGCCGTGCCGCTGATGGCCCTGGCCGCCACGGTGCCGCAGGCGGCCGCGATCATGATGCCGCTGCTGCTGGTCATGGACCTGCTGGGCCTTGCCGCCTTCCGGCGCGACGTGGACTGGAAGCTGCTGCGCTTCCTGCTGCCCTGGGCGCTGCTCGGCACGGGGGTGGGCACGCTGCTGTTTCGCCTGCTGTCGCCGGCCACCGTGGCGGGCATCGTGGGCGTGTTCACGCTGCTCTTCCTGGCGCAGCGCCTGCTCTTTGCGCCGCGGCCCGACAGCCCGCCGCCGCCGCGTGCGCTCGGCGCCCTGCTCACGGTGACCTCGGGCTTCACCAGCTTCATCTCGCACGCCGGCGGGCCGCCGCTCAACGCCTACCTGGTGCCGCTGCGGCTGCCGCCCATCGTGTTCACGGCCACCGTGGCCTACCTGTTCTTCGCGGTGAACCTCAGCAAGTGGATTCCGTACGCCTGGCTGGGCCTGCTGGACCTGCGCAACCTGGCCACCTCGCTGGTGCTGATGCCGCTGGCGCCGCTGGGCGTGTGGGCCGGCGTGCGCATCGCCCGGCGCATCAGTGCGCTATGGTTCTACCGCTTCATCTATGCCGGCATGCTGCTCACGGGCCTCAAGCTGGTGTGGGACGGCTTCATCGCCTGACCCCGTCCGAAGAACGCTTTCAACCCTACCGAGGAACTCCGATGTCCGAACTCTTCATCCTCACGGGCGCCTCGCGCGGCATGGGCCGCGCGATGGCCGAGCAGTTGCTGCGCCGCGGCGAGGTCACGCTGCTGGCAATCTCGCGCGGCACGGACGCCGCGCTCGAGGCCGTGGCCGCCGAGGCCGGCAGCCTGCTGCTGCAATGGCCGCTGGACCTGGCCGATCCGCTGCCCGCCGCGCAGCGCGTGAGCGACTGGCTGGGCACGCTGCATGCGCCGGCCTTCCAGAGCGCCACGCTGATCAACAACGCCGGCACCGTGGGCCGCCCGGCACCGCTGGCCCAGGCCGAGCTGGCCGATCTGTCGCAGGCGCTGCGCGTGGGGCTGGAGGCGCCGCTGCTGCTCACGGCGGCCTTCCTGCGCGCCACCCGCGGCTGGACGGCGCCCCGGCGCGTGCTCAACATCTCTTCGGGCCTGGGCCGCAACGCCATGGGCAGCCAGGCGCCCTACTGCGCGTCGAAGGCGGGCATGGACCACTTCTCGCGCGCGGTGGCGCTGGAGGAGGCGGGCGAAGGCGGCGCGCGCATCGTGTCGCTGGCGCCGGGCGTGATCGACACCGACATGCAGATCGCGCTGCGCGGCGCCGATGCGGCGCTGTTTCCCGACCGCGGCCGCTTCGAGAAACTCAAGCAGGACGGCCTGCTCGACAGCCCGGACAGCGCCGCCGCCAAGGTGCTGGCTTGGCTGGACCGGCCGGACTTCGGCGCGCAGCCCGTGGGCGACGTGCGACAGCCCTGAAGGGCTCGCTCACACCTTCAGAGTTCCACGGCCGCGCTGAAGCCGCCGAAGATCATGCGCTTCGCATCGAAGGGCATGGTCTTCGGGTCCATCTTCGCGATGCGCGGGTCGGCCATCACCTGGGCATTGACCGCGTCGCGGTGTTTGCGCGACTTGTAGACGATGTACGAGAAGAAGACGACCTCGTCGTCCTTGAGCTTGACGCTGCGCGCGAAGGAGGTCGTCCTGCCGGGCGGCACGTCGTCACCCATGCATTCGATGTATTCCAGAGCGCCGTATTCCTTCCAGACCTTGCCGGCCTTGCGCGCGATGGCGCGGTAGGCCGCGATGTTCGCGCGCGGCACGGGCAGCACGAAGCCGTCGACATAACGGGGCATGGAGAGTCTCCTGGTTCGGGGAATGGGTGCCGCACGCGCGGGCGGCCGAATCGCTGGCGCGGTGGCCAACGCGAAGAAGCGGTCAGAAGCTCTTGCCGGGCCCGTTCACCAGCCAGGGCGTGCCGAAGCGGTCGACCACCATGCCGAAGACCTCGGCCCAGAAAGTTGGGGGCGAGCGGCATCTGCACCTGGCCGCCCTCGGCGAAGGCGGCGAACACGCGCTCGGCCTCGGCCACGCTGGGCAGGCTCAGGGCCACGCCGAAACCCTTCATGCCTTCGTAGGCCTGGCCGGGCATCGTGTCGGACGCCATGAGCATGCCGCCCCCGAAGGACAGGGCCGCATGCATGATGCGGTCCTGGGCCTCGCGCGGCAGTTCGGCGCAGGCGCCGTCGGGGGCCTGCGCCATGGTCATCATCACTTCCAGCTTGCCGCGCAGCACTTGTTCGTAGAAGCGCATGGCCTGCGCCGCATGGCCATCGAAAGTCAGGTAGGCGTTGATCGGGGACATGGAGGTTCCTTGGAGTGAGGGGAGGACGGTGTGCCATCAGGACCGGAAGTTTGTGTACACCGTCCACAAAGACTAGCAGACAATCGTGAACACTGTCCACATGAGTTCCAGAATGAATCTCGCAGTCGCATCGCAGCACGGCCGGGCCGCAGGCCTTCCGTGGGGCACGGCGCGAGGGCGCTGACATGCGCCGCACGACGCCTTCCGCCCCTTCGCAGCCGCGCCCCGGCGAGGCTGGCGCCGCGCCCGCCCGCCGCGGCTACCGGCATGGCGACCTGCGCCGCGCGCTGCTGGAGGCCGGCATGGCCCTGGCGCGCGAAGGCGGCCCCGAAGCCGTGGTGCTGCGCGAGGCGACGCGCCGCGCCGGCGTGGCGCCCAATGCCGCCTACCGCCATTTCGCCAGCCACCAGGACCTGATGGCCGCCGTGCGCGCGGCCGCGCTGGCGGCCGTCGCCGATGCCATCGAGGCCCAGCTGGCGCAGGTGCCTGCGCGGGGCCGCCGCGCCGAGCGCGCGCGCGCCGGGCTGCGCGCCGTGGGTGCGGGCTACCTGGGCTTCGCGCTGCGCGAGACCGGCCTGTTCCGCACCGCCTTCGTGGCGCTGGGCCCGGTCGAGAACGACCACGACCCGGCCAAGGCGGGACGGGGCGGGCTCAACCCCTTCGAGCTGCTGGGCGCGGCGCTGGACCGGCTGGTGGAAGCCGGCGTGCTGCCGGCCGAGCGCCGCCCGGGCGCCGAATACCTGGCCTGGTCGGCGGTGCACGGCCTGGCCATGCTGCTGATCGACGGCCCCTTGCGCGGCGCGCCCGAAGCGCAGGTGCAGGCGCTCGCGCAGCGGCTGCTGCGGATGGTCGAGAACGGCCTGTGAGCGCACGGCGCGGGCCCGGCCGTCATGCGATGGATTTAGGATGAGGCTTCCATCCCGCAGGAAAGCGCATGCCAGTCGTTCTGATCGCCAACCCCAAGGGCGGCGTGGGCAAGTCCACGCTGGCCACCCATGTGGCCGGTTATTTCGCCAACCAGGGCCATGCCGTGATGCTGGGCGACGTGGACCGCCAGCAGTCCTCCCGGCTGTGGCTGGGGCTGCGCCCGGCCCAGGTGGCGCCCATCCAGGGCTGGGACGCGGAAGGCGAGGAAGGCCTGCTGCGGCCGCCCCGGGGCACCACGCATGCGGTGCTCGATTCGCCGGCCGGCCTGCACGGCAAGCGGCTCAAGCAGGTGCTGGCGCTGGCCGACCAGGTGCTGGTGCCGCTGCAACCGAGCCTGTTCGACATCTATGCCACGAGCGACTTCGTGCACAGGCTGCTGGAGCGCACCGAAGGCAAGGCCGGCAAGCGCGTGGCGCTGGTGGGCATGCGCGTGGGCGGGCGCACGCTCGCGGCCGGGCAACTGCGCGAGTTCGTGGCGCGGCTGGACGTGCCCGTGGTCACCGAGCTGCGCGACACGCAGAACTACGTGCAACTGGCGGCGCGCGGACTCACGCTCTTCGACGTGGCGCCGGGGCGCGTGCAGCGCGACCTGGCGCAGTGGGAGCCGCTCATGCGCTGGCTGGACGGCCGGCCGGCGGGCCCCGCAGCCTCTGGAAATCCCTGAGATCCGGCTGTCGCCGCAGCTACAAGCGCGGCACCGCAGCGACCCCAGAATGCCAGCCATGAGCATCCGCACCTTCGAGAACCTCGAGGCCCTGGCCGCCTGCGTCGGCCAGAGCGTGGCCACCAGCGACTGGGTCACCATCACCCAGGCCCAGGTCAACCAGTTCGCCGAGGCGACCGGCGATCACCAGTGGATCCACATCGACGTGGAACGCGCCAAGGCCGGGCCCTTCGGCGCCCCCATCGCGCACGGCTTTCTCACGCTGTCGCTGCTGCCCACCTTCTTCGAAAGCGCGATCCGCATCGAAGGCGTGCGCATGGGCGTGAACTATGGCCTGAACCGCGTGCGCTTCATGTCGCCCGTGCCCGTGGGCAGCCGCCTGCGTGCGCACATCAAGCTGCTGGCCAGCGACGCCATCGACGGCGGCGGCCGCCAGCAGACCTGGGAAGTGACGGTGGAGCTGGAAGGCGCGGCCAAGCCGGCCTGCGTGGCCGAGTCGGTGTCCCGCGCGTACGCCTGACGCGTCGCGCGTCAGGCGACGCCCAAGGACGCCCCGCCAAACCCGTTCTGCCGCCAGGCCTCGAACACGGTCACGGCCACGGCGTTCGACAGATTGAGGCTGCGCTGGCCCGCGCGCATGGGCAGGCGCAGCAGCTGTGCGGGCGCGAACTGCGCGCGCAGCCCGGGCGCCAGGCCGCGCGTCTCGCAGCCGAAGACCAGCCAGTCGCCGGGCCGGAAGGCCGTGCCGTGCACGCTGCCGGTGCCGCGCGTGCTCAGGCCGAACAGGCGCTCGCGCGCCGGCGCGCAGCGCGCGAGGAAGGCGGCCCAGTCCGCATGCCGCTGCACGTCGGCGTACTCGTGGTAGTCCAGGCCGGCGCGCCGCAGCAGCCGGTCGTCCATCGAAAAGCCCAGCGGCTCCACCAGGTGGAGCGTGCAGCCCGTGTTGGCCGCCAGGCGGATCACGTTGCCGGTGTTCGGCGGAATCTCGGGTTCGACGAGGACGATGTGGAACATGCGGACGAAGCAGGAAGCCCTGCGCCTCAATTGGGCCAGAGGTGGAGCAGGACCACCGTCATGCAGAAATAGCGTGCGAGCTTGCCGATCGCCATGTAGAGCACGCAGGGCCAGAAAGGCATGCGCAGCCAGCCGGCCACCGCGCACAGCGGGTCGCCGACGAGCGGCAGCCAGCTGAGCAGGCAGGCCTTGGGGCCCAGCTTTTCCAGCCAGGCCAGCGCGCGCAGATGGTGGGAAGACTGGCTGTACTTGTCGGCCACCTTGTGCGCGCCGTAGCCCATCCACCAGCTCACGGCGCCGCCGAGCGTGTTGCCGGCCGTGGCCACGGCGATGGCGGGCCAGAACAGTTCGGGATTGAGCTGCAGCAGGCCGAACAGCGCCGGCTCCGAACCCAGAGGCAGCAGCGTGGCCGACACGAAGGCCACGAAGAAGAGGGTGGACAGGCCGTACTCGGGCAGGGCGAGCAGCGCCAGCAGGGAATCGAACCAGGCTTGCATGGGTGGACGATGAGTATAGGAAGCGGTCCCGGCGGCCTTGTCGTCGGCCAGGCCGGGCGCACGCAGGCGCAGGGCGGGTGCGCGCATGGCACGAGCAGGCGCGCCCCGTGGGGGGGGCGAGTCTGGCGCCGCCCACCTGTCCGGCGCCTGATTTCATTCGCTGAAATCGCGGCTGGCTACAATCGCTGCCTCATTTTTGAGCAGCCCGCGGCTGCACCGTCCCGCTTCCTTCCCCATCATGCAGATCGGCCCCATCGCGCTGGAGAACCGGCTGTTCGTCGCGCCCATGGCGGGCGTCACGGACCGGCCCTTCCGCATGCTGTGCCGCGCCTGGGGCGCGGGCTACGCGGTGAGCGAGATGGTCACCTCGCGCAAGGACCTGTGGGCGTCGCTCAAGACCTCGCGCCGCGCCAACCACGAAGGCGAGCCCGGCCCGATCGCGGTGCAGATCGCCGGCACCGACGCCGCCATGATGGCCGAGGCCGCGCAGTACAACATCGACCGCGGCGCGCAGATCATCGACATCAACATGGGCTGCCCGGCCAAGAAGGTCTGCACCAAGTGGGCGGGCTCGGCGCTGATGCGCGACGAGCCGCTGGCGCTGGCGATCGCCGAGGCGGTGGTGCAGGCCGCCGCGCCGCATGGCGTGCCCGTGACGCTGAAGATGCGCACGGGCTGGAGCGCCGAGCACCGCAACGCCGTGAAGCTGGCGCGCGACTTCGAGCGCGCGGGCATCCAGATGCTGACGGTGCACGGCCGCACGCGCGAGCAGGGCTACCAGGGCCAGGCCGAGTACGACACCATCGCCGCCGTGAAGGCCGCGGTGCGCATTCCGGTGGTGGCCAACGGCGACATCACGGGCCCGCACAAGGCGCGCCAGGTGCTGGCCGCGACCGGCGCCGACGCCCTCATGATCGGCCGCGCCGCGCAGGGCCGGCCCTGGATCTTCCGCGAGATCGGCCACTTCCTGGCCACGGGCGACCTGCTGGCGCCGCCGCGCGTGGCCGAGGTGCGCCAGGCGCTGCTGGGCCACCTGCGCGAGCACTATGCGCTGTACGGCGAAGGCACGGGCGTGCGCAGCGCGCGCAAGCACATCGGCTGGTACGTGCGCGCGCTGCCCGGCGGCGAGGCCTTCCGCGACGCCATGAACCGCATCGAGGAGGCCGAGGCCCAGTGGCAGGCCGTGGACCGCTTCTTTGCGGTGCTGGGTGCGCAGATGGACTACCTGCCCGCCGCGGCGCCGGACGCTTTTTCACCCGAGGACGAGGAGGGCGCGGACGGTGCGCGCCAGGGCGCGCCGGCCCATTGCGCCATGGCCTGAGGGCCGGCGCTGCGCTGGAATCCGCCCTTCCCTCCCACAGAAGAACAGGCCCAGACCTATGAGCAAGAAGCAGATCGACGAGTGCGTGCGCGGCAGTCTTGAAGACTATTTCAAGGACCTGCGCGGCACCGAACCCGACGGCATGTACGACATGCTGGTGCGCGTGGTGGAAAAACCGCTGCTGGAAGTGGTGATGGCCCGCGCCGAGAACAACCAGTCGCGCGCCGCGCAGTGGCTGGGCATGAACCGCAACACCCTTCGCAAGAAGCTGGTGGAGCACCGCCTGATCAAGTGATCGGCCGCGTGCAGCGCCTCGCTTTCATTTTTCCCTTTCCCCTTTTTCGCAGAACACCATGGCGCTCACGGCCCTTCTCTCCGTTTCCGACAAGACCGGCATCCTCGAATTCGCGCAGGCGCTGCATGGGCTGGGCGTGAAGCTTCTTTCGACCGGCGGCACCGCCAAGCTGCTGGCCGACGCCGGCCTGCCGGTGACCGAGGTGGCCGACCACACCGGCTTCCCCGAAATGCTCGACGGCCGCGTGAAGACGCTGCATCCCAAGATCCACGGCGGCCTGCTGGCCCGCCGCGACCTGCCGGCGCACATGGCAGCGATCGAGCAGCACGGCATCGCCACCATCGACCTGCTGGTGGTCAACCTCTACCCCTTCGAAGCGACGGTGGCCAAGGCCGGCTGCACGCTGGAAGACGCGATCGAGAACATCGACATCGGCGGCCCGGCCATGGTGCGCAGCGCGGCCAAGAACTGGAAGGACGTGGCGGTGCTGACCGATGCCTCGCAGTACGCCGTCGCACTGGAAGAACTCAAGGCGAATGGCAGCATCAGCGCCAAGACCAAGTTCGGCTTCTCCGTGGCCGCTTTCAACCGCATCGCCGACTACGACGGCGCGATCAGCGACTTCCTGTCGGCCGTGGACTTCGACGCCAGCCAGGGCCAGAGCGCGCCCGTGCGCACGCTGTTCCCGGCGCAGAGCAACGGCCGCTTCGTCAAGCTGCAGGACCTGCGCTACGGCGAGAACCCGCACCAGCAGGCCGCCTTCTACCGCGACCTGTACCCGGCGCCCGGTTCGCTGGTCAGTGCCAAGCAGCTGCAGGGCAAGGAGCTCTCGTACAACAACATCGCCGACGCCGACGCGGCCTGGGAATGCGTGAAGAGCTTTGATGCGCCCGCGTGCGTGATCGTCAAGCATGCCAACCCCTGCGGCGTGGCCATCGGCGAGGACGCGCTCCAGGCGTACAGCAAGGCCTTCCAGACCGACCCGACCTCGGCCTTCGGCGGCATCATCGCCTTCAACCGCCCGGTCGACCTGGCCGCGGCCGAGGCCGTGAACAAGCAGTTCGTCGAGGTGCTGATGGCGCCCGGCTACACGCCCGAGGCGCTGGCCGTGTTCCAGGCCACCAAGGCCAAGCAGAACGTGCGCATCCTGCAGATCGAACTGCCGCCGGGCGGCGACACCGACTGGGCCAACGGCCGCAACGCCATGGACGTCAAGCGCGTGGGCTCGGGCCTGCTGATCCAGACCGCCGACAACCACGAGCTGCAACTGGCCGACCTCAAGGTCGTGACGAAAAAGCAGCCCACGCCGGAGCAACTGCAGGACCTGCTGTTCGCCTGGAAGGTGGCCAAGTACGTGAAGAGCAACGCCATCGTTTTCTGCAAGGGCGGCATGACCCTGGGCGTGGGCGCGGGCCAGATGAGCCGCCTCGATTCGGCGCGCATCGCCAGCATCAAGGCCGAACACGCCAAGCTCTCGCTGGCCGGCACGGCCGTGGCGAGCGACGCCTTCTTCCCCTTCCGTGATGGCCTGGACGTGGTGATCGACCACGGCGCGAGCTGCGTGATCCAGCCCGGCGGCTCGATGCGCGACCAGGAGGTGATCGACGCCGCCGACGAGCGCGGCGTGGCGATGGTCTTCAGCGGCGTGCGCCACTTCCGCCATTGACCGGCTCGCCACCGCCACCGCGCCCTCCCGGTTTCGAGGATGACGCGGACACGCCCCGGCCGCGCTGGATGGGTGTGCTGCTGGCGGCCTGCGTGGCCCTGCTCATCGCGGGCCTGCTGATGACCTCGGTGTTCATCCTGCGCAACTACGCCGGGGGCGGCGCGGGCCCGGCCGCCGAGGCCCAGGCCGCGGACGCTGCCGCGCGCCCGCGGCCCCTTCCTCAGGCGACGCGCACGCGGCGCGGTGCGCGCAAGGCGCCGGCATCGTTGCTGGCTTCGGCATGCGGCAGGGCTTCGGCCAACGGGCGGTCGCCCTGCGCGTCGTGCACGCGCGTGGCCAGGCCCATGGCCTCCATGCGCGTGAGCAGGGGCAGCGGCGGCAGCTCTTCCACGTTGGCCATGCGCCGCACGTCCCACGTGCCGTCGGCGATCAGCCGCGCCGCGGCCACGGCCGGCACGCCGGCGGTGTAGGAGATGGCCTGGCTGCCCACCTCGCGGTAGCACGCGGCGTGGTCGCACACGTTGTAGATGAACAGCTCGCGTGGCTGGCCGTCCTTCGTGCCGCGCACCTTGTCGCCGATGCAGGTGAGGCCCTGGTAGGTGGGCGCGAGCGAGGCCGGATCGGGCAGCAGCGCCTTGACCACGTGCAGCGGCACCACGGTCTGGCCGTCCTGCAGCCGCACGGGCTTTTCGGACAGCAGGCCCAGCTTGTTCAGCACCGTGAAGACGTTGATGTAGTGGTCGGAAAAGCCCATCCAGAAGCGGATGTCGGGCACGTCGAGCAGGCTCGAGAGCGAATGCAGTTCGTCATGCCCCGTGAGGTAGGTGGTCTGCGTGCCCACGGCCGGCAGGTTCCAGTCCTGCCGCACCTCGAACATGCGGTTGGGCGTCCACTGCCGGTTCTGCCACGACCACACCGTGCCCGTGAATTCGCGGAAATTGATCTCCGGATCGAAGTTGGTCGCGAACCAGCGGCCGTGCGAGCCCGCGTTGGTGTCGATGATGTCGATGGCCTCGATGCGGTCGAAGAACAGGTCGCGGGCCAGGCGCGCATACGCATTGACCACGCCCGGGTCGAAGCCGATCCCCAGCACCGCCGTCACGCCGGCCGCGGCGCATTCCTCGCGGCGCTTCCATTCGTGGTTGGCGTACCAGGGCGGCGTTTCGCAGACCTTGTCCGGGTCCTCGTGGATGGCGGTGTCGATGTAGGCCGCGCCGGTGGCGATGCAGGCCGAGAGCACGGCCATGTTGAGGAAGGACGAGCCGGCCTGGATCACGATGCGCGCGCCCGTGGCGCGGATCAGCGCGGCCGTGGCCTGCACGTCCCGCGCATCGAGCGCATGCGCCTGCAGCACGCCCGGCTGCTGCAGGCTGCCCTTCGCCCTCACCGACTCGACGACGGCCCGGCATTTGGGCACGGTGCGCGAGGCGATGTGGAGGTCGCCCAGCTGGGCGTTGTGCTGCGCGCATTTGTGCGCCACCACGTGGGCCACGCCGCCGGCGCCGATGATCAGGACATTCTTCTTCATGCTTCGCTTCTCCTTTCTGGGGCAGAGGGTGAGGGGCGCGCGGTTCAGCCCAGGCTGTCCACGTAGTCCTGGTAGCCGAAGCGGCGCACCAGGCGCACCTGGCCGTCCAGCTCGCGCACGGCGATGGCGGGCATCGCCACGCCGTTGAACCAGTTCTTCTTGACCATCGTGTAGCCCGCGGCATCGCGCACCGACAGCCGGTCGCCCGGCACCAGGGCGCGCGCAAAGTCGTACTCGCCGAACACGTCGCCGGCCAGGCAGGTCTTGCCGCAGACCAGGGTGCGCTGCGGCGCGGCGCCGGCCGGCGCCGTCACGGGCGTGCCGATGACGGGTTCGTCGCGCACCAGGTCAATGCCGGCGGCCTGCAGGCGGTAGATCAGCAGGTCCGGCATGTGCGATTCGGTGGCGGCATCCACCACCGCCAGCGCCTTGCCGTTGTGCAGCGTGTCCAGCACCGTCACTTCCAGCGTGGCGCTGTGCTGCGCCAGGGCCTCGCCGGGCTCCAGGTAGACCTGCACGCCGTGGCGCTCCGAGAAGGCGCGCAGCCGCGCGGCCAGGGCCTGCAGCGGGTAGCCGGGCGCGGTGAAATGGATGCCGCCGCCCAGGCTGACCCAGTCCACGCGCGCCAGCAGCGGCGCGAAGCGCTCCTCCACCTGGCCAAGCAGCGCATCGAAGCGCGCGAAGTCGCGGTTCTCGCAGTTGTTGTGGATCATGAAGCCGTCGAGCCGGTCCATCACGCTTTCCACGCGCGCCAGGTCCCACTCGCCCAGGCGGCTGAAGGGGCGCGCGGGATCGGCGAGGTCGTAGCCGGCCGCGCTCACCTGCGGGTTCAGGCGCAGGCCGCGCGGGATGGCGGCCGCGTGGTGGCCCAGCCGCTGCAGCTGCGAGGCGGAATTGAAGATGATCTTGTCGGCATGCGCCACCGCGTCGGCCATCTCGTGCTCGGACCAGGCCACGCTGTAGGCGTGCGTTTCGCCGCCGAACTTCTGCCGGCCCAGCTGAAGCTCGAACAGGGAGGAGGACGTGGTGCCGTCGAGGTAGTCGCGCATCAGGTCGAACACGGGCCAGGTGGCGAAGCACTTGAGCGCCAGCAGGATGCGGGCGCCGGAAAGCTCGCGCAGGCGGGCCGCCTGTTCCAGGTTGCGGCGCAGCGCGGCCTTGTCGATCAGGTAGTAGGGCGTCTGAAGGGCGGTCGGGGTCATGCGGAAGAAAGCGGAGGAAGCGGCCCGGCCCGGCGCGGCCGGGGCCGCAGGGGAAAGGCAGGCAGGTCGCGTGGCCGGAAGGCCGGTGCTGGAAGGCGCAGCGCGGCAGTGCGCGTGCGTGCGTACGACGAAGGGCTGCTGAGCCCGCGCGCGCCGAAGGCGGCGGCTACGGACTCAGGCCGGTGTTCGGCTCTGGCAGACCTGGTCCTGCATCGGATGCCGGTGCAGGCGCGTGGCCGCGGGCCGATGGGCCGGGCGCTGGAGGTTCGTGCGCACGGGCGCGCGGGTCGTCGTCGAGGGGCGCGCATGCGTGCGCGCCGCCGTGGACTTGCGCGCAGGCGCGGGCGCCGTGGACTTGCACGCAGGCGCGCGCGCCGTGGACTTGCACGCATGCGCGCGCGCTCTGGACTTGCGCGCATGCGCGCGCAAGGGCCACCGCAGCGGGTGGCCCGGGTGATGTTCTTCCTCTTGGGAGGTGTTCAGCGCAACTGAGACGATCCCCAATTGGAAGAGGGCGTCGGTGTTCATGGCGTCCTCCCCAACCAGCAGATGGAAAGGCCCGCGCGGTGGCGGGCCCAGAACTGGCGATCCTACCGCATGCCCCGCCCGCCCGCGAAGGGCGTAGGGGACGAAAGGATGGCCGCCAGCGGCGGTGCGCGCCGCAGCCGGCCCCGCCGCATGCCGCGCGCGGTCAGCCCAGCGTGCGGAAAGCCTCGCGTGCCGCCGCCACCGTGGCCGCGATGTCCTCGTCGGTGTGGGCCGCGCTCACGAAGCCGGCTTCGTACAGCGCCGGGGCGATGTAGACGCCGCGGTCCAGCAGGCCATGGAAGAGGGCGTTGAACTTCGCGCTGTCGCTCTTCATCACGGCGCCGTAGTTGCGCGGCAGCTCGGGCAGCAGGAAAAAGCCGAACATCCCGCCTTCGCTTTCGGTGCAGAAGGGCACGCCGGCCTCGTCGGCCGCGGCCTGCAGGCCTTGCACCAGCGACTGGGTCTTGGCACCCAGCGCTTCGTAGAAGCCGGGCCTGGCGATCTCCTTGAGCGTGGCCAGCCCGCAGGCCGTGGCCACGGGGTTGCCCGACAGCGTACCGGCTTGGTAGACCGGGCCCACGGGGGCCATCTGCTCCATGATCGCGCGCGGGCCGCCGAAGGCCGCCAGCGGCATGCCGCCGCCGATCACCTTGCCCAGCACCGTGATGTCGGGCGTGATGCCCAGCACGCCCTGCGCGCCGCCGAGCCCCACGCGAAAGCCCGTCATCACCTCGTCCACGATCAGCAGCGCGCCATGCTGCGTGCACAGCTCGCGGCAGCGCCGCGCGAACTCGGGCGTGGCGCGCACGAAGTTCATGTTGCCGGCGATGGCTTCGATGATCAGGCCCGCGATGTCGGCGCCGTGCAGCGAGAACGCTTCTTCGAGCTGCGCGACGTTGTTGAACTCCAGCACCAGCGTGTGCTGCACCACCTCTTCGGGCACGCCGGCCGAGGTGCTCTGGCCGAAGGTGGCCAGGCCCGAGCCGGCCTTGACCAGCAGCGCGTCCGCATGGCCGTGGTAGCAGCCTTCGAACTTGATGATGCGCTTGCGGCCCGTCGCGCCGCGCGCCAGGCGGATGGCGCTCATGCCAGCTTCGGTGCCGGAACTGACCAGCCGCACCATCTCCATCGAAGGCATCAGCGCGAGGATGGCCTCGGCCAGCTCGATCTCGCGCTCGGTCGGCGCGCCGAAGGACAGGCCCTCGGTCACGGCGCGCTGCACGGCCTCGATCACGGCCGGGTGGCCGTGGCCCAGGATCATCGGCCCCCAGGAGCCGATGTAGTCGATGTAGCGCGCACCGGCCGCGTCCCACATGTAGGCGCCCTGGGCGCGGGCGATGAAGCGCGGCGTGCCGCCCACGGCCTTGAAGGCCCGCACGGGCGAGTTGACGCCGCCGGGAATCACGGCGCGGGCGCGTTCGAAAAGTTGTGTGTTGGTGTCGGTGGTCATGTCAGTGTGCGATGGCGCTGCAGGCAATCTCTGGGCCGGCGAGCGCAGCGAAGCCTCCCGGGGGTGCTTCATCTGGTGTCTCTAGTGTCGGGTGTCGTGGGCAGGCAGCGCGAAGTCGGGCGGGGCGTCGCCGGCTTCCTCGCCACCCTCCTCGGGGTCGGGCTGGGCCCAGAACAGGCGGTCGGGCAGCACGTGGCCCATGCCGGGGCGAAAGCCCTCGTCCAGGCAGCGGTCCATGTAGGCCAGCGCTTCGCTGGCGGCCGCATTCAGTTCGGTGCCGGTGGCCAGCAGGGCGGACAGGGCGGCCGACAGCGTTTCGCCGGCGCCGCTGAAGATGGCCTCCAGCCGCTCGTACTTCTCGGTCACCAGCACCGCGCTGGGCGAGGCCAGCACGTTCTCGATGAAGGGATCGGGCCGCACGATGCCCGTCACCAGGGTGTAGGGCACGCCGTGTTCGCCGGCGGCGCGCGCGATGTCGCGTGCCGAGGGCGGCCGGTCGCCGGACCAGTCGGGCAGCAGCCAGCGCCAGAGCGTGCTGTGGTTGCCCACCAGCACGGTGGTCTGCGGCAGCAGCAGGTCGCGGAAGGCGTCCAGGTAGCTTTCGATCGCGTCGTCTTCCCACCACGCCAGGTGCGGCATGTAGGCGACCAGCGGCACGTCCGCGTAATCCGAGGCGATCTCGGCCACCCGGCCCAGGTTGTCGGGGCTGCCCACGAAGCCGACCTTGATGATCTGCACCGTCACGTCCTCCAGGATGGCACGGGCCTGCTCGGCCACATGCTCCTCGTCGAAGGCGAAATGGTCGAAGATCTGCGCGGTGTCGCGCGCATAGGCGCCCGTCACCACGCCCAGCATGTGAGCGCCCACCGACCCGATGGCCAGGGCGTCGCCGCTGAGCCCGCCGGCACCGCTCGGATCGCTGGCGTTGAACACCAGGACACAGGCCGGCTGCGCGCCGTCGTCGGCCGTCTGTGCGCCCTCGTCGGACGCGCCGGGGGCGCCGTTAACATCGCCCTCCGATGCGTCCTGCGGCGGTAGTAAGCGCGTATTCATGACGGGCTCCGAGCGCTCGCAAGGTGGCGGATTCGCGACGCCGACCCCGCTGAGGGTGGAGACGTCTAGATACAATCGTTGCATTCTATGTACAAGGCTCGTAAGCTGCGATGAACACCAAAACCTGGATGTGCCTGATCTGCGGGTGGATCTACGACGAGGCGGCGGGGGTGCCTGAGGATGGTATTGCCCCCGGCACGGCCTGGGAGCAAGTGCCCATGAACTGGACCTGCCCCGAGTGTGGCGCGCGCAAGGAAGATTTCGAGATGGTCGAGATCTGAGGCCCCACAGGCTGCAGGCTCGCCGGGCATGTCATGGTGACATGGCCTGGCCGGGTTTTGGCGCGAATGAGGAGTGTGTGCCCATGAGCACGAACGGTTCGGGTTTCAAGGTGCTGGTCATCGACGACAGCAACACGATTCGGCGCAGCGCCGAGATCTTCCTCAAGCAGGGCGGGCACGAAGTGCTGCTCGCTGAAGACGGCTACGACGCGCTGTCCAAGGTCAACGACCACAAGCCGCAGCTCATTTTCTGCGACATCCTGATGCCGCGCCTGGACGGCTACCAGACCTGCGCCATCATCAAGCGCAACGCCCATTTCACCCACGTGCCGGTGGTCATGCTCTCGTCCAAGGACGGCGTGTTCGACAAGGCGCGCGGCCGCATGGTCGGCTCGCAGGACTACCTGACCAAACCCTTCACCAAGGAACAGCTGCTGCAGGCCGTGCAGCAGTTCGGCGCCGCCAGCCAGGCGGCCGCCTGATAAGGAAAGACGATGCCCATCCAGAAAATCCTCGTTGTGGACGACTCGAAGACCGAGTTGATGTTTCTGTCCGAGCTGCTGCAGAAGAACGGCTTCGCCGTGCGCACCGCCGAGAACGCGGATGACGCCATGAGCAAGCTCGAGGCGGACAAGCCGGACCTGATCCTCATGGACGTGGTCATGCCGGGCCAGAACGGTTTCCAGCTCACCCGGGCGCTGGCGCGCAACCCGCAGTTCGCGCAGGTGCCCGTGATCCTGTGCACCAGCAAGAACCAGGAAACCGACCGCGTCTGGGGCATGCGCCAGGGCGCGCGCGACTACATCGTCAAGCCGGTGCAGGCCGCCGAACTGCTGGCCAAGATCCAGGCGCTGGCATGAGCACACCCCCCGAGCCGCTTCGCGGCTCCCCCGCCGCCTGCGGGCGGGGGGCGCACCCGGCGGCCCGGCGCAGCTCCTTGCCCGGCGGCCTTGAGAAAAAAGCCGCACGGGCGGGCGCGCGCGTGACGCCCGCTGCAAGCGGCCCCACGGAAAGCTGACATGGCCCGCGAAGCCCTCCGAGAGTTCCAGGCCCGGCTGGCGAGCCGCCTGCAGTCCGCGCACGCCACCAACGTCGCCGCCTGGCTGGCCGTGGAGGCCGGCAGCGGCCGCTACCTCTTCCCGCTCGGCCAGGCGGGCGAGATCTTCCCCTGGACGGCGCCCACCCCGGTGCCCTACACGCAACCCTGGTTCTTGGGCGTGGCCAACCTGCGCGGTGGCCTGTGGGGGGTGGCCCAGCTGTCCGCCTTCCTGGGCGAGCCGCCTTCGCGCCCGCCGGCCGGCCCGATGGCCGACGCCGCGCGCGAGCAGGCCCGGCTGGTGGCCTTCAACGACGTGCTGGAAGTCAATTGCGCGCTGGTCGTCGACCGGCTCGTGGGCTTGCGCGGCGTGGAGGCCTTCGCCACCTCGCAGGCGCCGGCCGAGGGGGCGCCACCCTGGCTGGGCGCCACCTACCGCACGGCGCAGGGCGAAAGCTGGCAGGAGCTGAACCTGCAGGTGCTGGCCGGCCAGCCCGAGTTTCTGAGCATCGGCGCCTGAGCGGCGCCCGTCACCACAACAAGGACCGACCGTGAATTCGATCGCCGACAAGTTCAAGAAGTTGCTGCCCGCCAAGCCCGAAGGCGGTGATGTGCCCCCCGCCGATGCGGCGGCGCTCGTGATCGACAACGCCGACACGGTGCAGTCGCCCGAGGAGCGCACGGTCTACATCCCGCGCAAGGACAAGGCTTCGGATCCGCCCAGCGTGTACGACGCGCCGGTGGACTTCGCGCCCAGCCGCAATTTCGACGAGCCTGTCGAGCAGCCCGCGCTGACCGCCGCCACGCCCGACGCCGCCGCAGCCGCCGCCGAGGCGATGCCGGCGGTCGAAAGCCGCAGCAGCGGCCTGGCCCGGCGGCAGCGCATGCTGGCCCTGGGCCTGGCCGGTTCGGTGCTGGCCCTGCTGGTGGTGGCCGGCTACTCGATCGTGTCGGCGGACCGGCTGGCGCAGCAGGTGGCCTCCAGCGGCCAGTCGCTGATGCAGTCGCAGCGCCTGGCCAAGTCGGTCTCGCAGGCCCTGGTGGGCAGCGAGTCGGCTTTCGCGGAGGTGCAGGACAGCGCGGGTGACTTGCAGCGCCGCGTGAACGGCCTGGCCTCGGGCGACGAGGGCCTGAAGCTGGAGGCGCTGGGCACCGACTTCTCCGGTGACATGGCCAAGATCCAGCCGCTGGTCAGCCGCGCCTCGGCCAGCGCCAAGGTGGTGCTGGACCAGAAGCCCACGCTGACCAAGGTCGGCACCGCCCTGCGCACCATCAACCGCCAGTCCTCCGAACTGCTGGAGATGAGCGAAACCGTGTCCTCGCTGAAGATGCAGCAGGGTGCCTCGCTGCCCGAGATCGCGGCCGCCGGCCAGCTCGTGATGCTGACGCAGCGCATCGGCAAGTCGGCCAACGAATTCCTGACGGTGGAAGGCGTGAGCCCCGACGCCGTGTTCCTGCTGGGCAAGGACCTGAACAGCTTCCAGGAGATCGCCCGCGGCCTGCTGGACGGCAGCGCCCAGCTGCGCCTGCCGGGCACCCGCGAGGCGCAGACCCGCCAGCAGCTGGAGGCGCTGCTCAAGAGCTACGAAGAAACGCGCACGGAAGCCGGCGGCATCCTGGGCAACCTGCAGGGCCTGGTCGCGGCGCGCGAGGCGCAGGCCACCATCCTGGCCGACAGCGAACCCCTGCGCGTGGCGCTGGGCGAGCTGCAGGGCAAGCTGTCGCAGCGCTCGGGCCTGGGCGGCGGCACGCTGGCCCTGCTGGCGCTGTTGTCGCTGGCCTCGCTGGGCCTGGCCGCCGCCATCGGTTACGTGCAGGTGCGCGAAGGCCGCCTGCGCGCCGCCGCCGCCGAACAGGAGCGCCTGGAAGCCGAACGCCTGAGCGAGGAAGCCAACCGCGTCAACACCGCCAACCAGGCCGCCATTCTTCGCCTGATGAACGAGCTGCAGACGGTGGCCGAAGGCGACCTGACGCACGAGGCGACGGTGACCGAGGACATCACCGGTGCCATCGCCGACTCGGTGAACTACACGGTGGAAGAACTGCGCATCCTGGTGGGCAACGTGCAGAACACGGCCGCCCGCGTGGCCCAGACCACCTCGCAGGTGGAAAGCACCTCGACCGAGCTGCTCGCCGCGTCGACCGAACAGCTGCGCGAAATCCGCGAGACCGGCCAGTCCGTGCTGACCATGGCCGAGCGCATCAACGGCGTGTCCGCCCAGGCGCAGGAATCCGCCGCGGTGGCGCGCCAGTCGCTGCAGGCGGCCTCGTCCGGCCTGGACGCCGTGCAGAACGCCATCGGCGGCATGAACGCCATCCGCGACCAGATCCAGGAAACCTCCAAGCGCATCAAGCGCCTAGGCGAGTCCTCGCAGGAGATCGGTGAAATCACCGAGCTGATCTCGGACATCACCGAACAGACCAACGTGCTGGCGCTGAACGCCGCCATCCAGGCCGCCTCGGCCGGCGACGCCGGCCGCGGCTTCTCGGTGGTGGCGGAAGAAGTGCAGCGGCTGGCCGAACGCTCCGCGGACGCCACGCGCCAGATCGCGGCGCTGGTGAAGGCCATTCAGACCGACACGCAGGACGCGGTGGGCGCCATGGAGCGTTCCACGCAGGGCGTGGTGCAGGGGGCCAAGCTGTCCGACAACGCCGGCACGGCCCTGACCGAGATCGACAGCGTGTCGCGCCGGCTGGCCGACCTGATCGAGCAGATCTCGCAATCGGCCTCCCGCGAAGCCGAGTCGGCCAACGTGGTGGCGGCCAACATCCAGCACATCTTCGCCGTGACCGAGCAGACCGGCGAAGGCACGCGCGCCACGGCGCGCCAGGTGCGCGAGCTGTCGCACATGGCCGAAGAGCTGCGCCAGTCGGTGGCGCGCTTCAAGATCGCCTGACCGTCGCCCGATTTCCTGCCGAGCTGTCCATCGTGCCCATTTCCTCGTCCGCTCAAGCGCCCGTCGCCGGCAACGCGCCGGCCTCCGAAGATCTGGGGCCCTTGGCCTGGGTCCACGGCGAAATCCAGAAGTCCGTCGACACCGCGGTCAAGTCGCTGCGGCGCGTGGCGCGGGAGCAGGGCCTGTCGCACGAGGAAGCGGCCGGCGTGCTGCGCATGGCGCGCCAGCAGCTGCACCAGGCCGTGGGCGTGCTGCAGATGGTGGGCCATGGCGCGCCCGCGCGCCTGCTGGGCGCGATGGAACTCGCGGTGCGCCAGTTCGTCGACGAGCCCGGCCGCTGCACCGACGAGCGCGTGGGCCGCATCGAGCAGGCGGGCTTTGCGCTGACCGACTTCATCGGCGCCGTGCTGGCCGGCAAGCGGGTGTCCTCGGTCGGCCTGTTCCCGCAGTACCGCGAAGTGCTGGAACAGGTGGGCAACGAGCGCGTGCATCCGGCCGACCTGTGGAACTACCCCTGGGTGTGGGCCGAGGTGCAGCGCCCCAAGGGCCACCGCGCGGTGGCCTACGGCCCGGCCGTGCGCTCGGCCTTCGACCGCGACATCCTCAAGGTCGTCAAGAGCGGCGACGAGGAAGCCGCGCGCCACCTGGGCGCGCTCTGCCTGAGCCTGGGCCTGGGCGTCACGCAGCCGAGGATCGCCAGCTTCTGGATGCTGGCCTCGGGCTTCTTCGAAGCGCTGTCGCTGGGCCTGCTACCCACCGACAGCTACGTGAAACTCGCGGCCTCGCGCGTGCTGCTGCAGTACACCACGCTCGCACGCGGCGATTCGGCCGTGTCCGAGCGCCTGGGGCAGGACCTGCTGTTCTTCTGTGCGCAGGCCGTGCCCGGCCCGCGCGAAGCCGCCCAGATGCTGCGCGCCGTGCGCGTGGCGTGGGGCGTGCAGAACCACGAGGCGATCAACTACGGCGCCGTCCAGTTCGGCCGCTTCGACCCCGCGGCCCTGGCCCAGGCGCGCAAGCGCATCGAGACCGCCAAGGAAATGTGGACCCGGCTGGCCGGCGGCGACACGCAGAGCGTGCGCCAGGTCGCCGACAGCTTCGCGCAGCTGGGCGAGTCGCTGCACAAGCTGCATCCGGCCAGCGCGCCCATGGCACAGGCGCTCCAGCATGCGGTGGAGGCCTCGGCCCGTTCGGGCCAGGCGCCGTCGACCGAACTGGCCATGGAAGTGGCCACCTCGGTGCTGTACCTGGAGGCGGCCTTCGAGGACCTGGACCCGCAGGACCGCCAGCTCACGGCCCGCACGGTGCAACTGGCCGCGCGCATCGAGCGCGCCCGCGAAGGCGGCAAGTCGGAGCCGCTCGAGCCCTGGATGGAGGAGCTCTACCGCCGCGTGAGCGACCGCCAGACCATGGGCTCCATCGTCGACGAGCTGCGCGCCCATCTGTCGGAGCTCGAGAAATCGCTGGACCAGTTCTTCCGACGCCCGGGCGAGAAGGGGCTGCTGCGCACCGTGCCGGGCCAGCTGCAGCAGATGCGCGGCGTGTTCTCGGTGCTGGGGCTGGAGCAGGCCTCGCAGACCGTGCAGCGCATGCGCGAGGAGGTCGAGGACCTGATGGCGCAGCGCGGCGCCGCCGAGCCCGAGGACTATGACCTGCTGGGCAACAACCTCGGCGCCCTGGGCTTCCTGATCGACATGCTGGGCTACCAGCCCGGCCTGGCGCGCCGCCTGTTCGTGTTCGACGAGGTGCGCGGCGAGCTCAAGCCACTGATGGGCCGCCAGCTCGAAGACACGCCGGTGCACGGCATCGGCGCCGATGCCGGCGTGGCCGCGGGCAGCGCCGCGCCGCAGACCGACACCGTGCTCAGCGTCGAGGACGTGGACAAGCAGATCGCGGCCAAGCTGGCCGCGCTGGCGGCACCGGCGAAGGCCGCCAGGCCGGCCCAGCCCGCGGCGGGCCTGGACGCCTTCGTCCAGGCCGCCAGCAGCTGGGACCACAAGATCGCCGGCCCCGCCTCGCTCGACGTGCTGCCGCACACCGAGGTCAACGAACTCGACGAAGACGACCTGCAGGCCATCTTCCTGGAAGAGGCCAGCGAAGTGCTGCACAACGGCCGCGACGCCGTCGCCGCGCTGCGCAACAACCCGTCCGACACGAGCGAGCTCACGGTGCTGCGCCGCGCCTTCCACACGCTCAAGGGCAGCTCGCGCATGGTCGGGCTCATGGACTACGGCGAAGCCGCCTGGGCCTACGAGCAGGTGCTCAACACCTGGCTGGCCGACCAGCGGTCCGCCACGCCCGAACTGCTGGACGGCGCCGCCGAGGCGCTGGAAAGCTTCCGCCAGTGGGCCGACGCCATCGCCCGCAACGAACCGCATGGCTGGGAGCCCGGCCCGATGCGCGCGGCAGCCGAAGCGCTGGCCCGCGGCGAGGCTTCGCCGGCGCTGGCCGCGCGCCACCTCAACGACGCCGCCGCGCTCGCCGTCGCCGCCCGCCAGATCGCGGCGGGAGAAGACGCCGGGGCCGCCCCCGCGCCCGCGCCGGCGGCCGAGGCGCCGTCCGCACCGCCGCAAGAGGCCCCGCGCTTCGAGCTGCCGGATCTTGAGCTGGATCTGGACCTGGGCGACGGCGCTCCGGTGGCTGCGCCAGCGGCCACGCCCGCGGCACCGCAGCGCGGGCTGCAAGACCTGCCGGACCTGGATTTCCTGCCCGAGGAAGAAGGCACGCTGCGCGCCGGCCCGCGCGTGGACCGTGACGCCCCCACGCAGCTGGCCGGCCTGCCGGGCGAAGGCCCGGCCGCACCCGCGCCTTCCCTCAGCGACGAAGAGCGCCGCGCCGACGCCGAGGCCCTGGACCTGCATGGCGACGACTTCGCCATCACCGACATCCTGCATCCGATCTACGAAGAGCCGTCCGCGCGCAGCGAGGCGGATTCGCTGGCGCTGGGCGAGATCGACTTCCTCGATGCCGTGCGCCGGCCTGCGCCCCCTGCGGCCGCGCCGGCCTCGCACGCCGAGCCCCTGGCCTTCACGCTGCCCGCCGACTGGACCGAGGAGGGGCAGCCGCGCAAGGCCGCCGGACCGGCCGATCCGCTGGGCCCCGATGCCGGCGAGACGCAGCCGGGCAAGCTGCTGGAGCCCACGCCTGCGGCGCCGACCGAGCCGGAAGCGGTGACCGCCGCGCCGCCGTCGCTGGATCCCGGCGAGGAAGCGCCCGCGGCCGCGGAGGCGGAAGCCCGCGCGCCGGCCCTCGCCGGCCTTTCCCTGGCGCCGGCCGATCCTGCCGGGCCCGCGCCGCAGCCGGCCCCGGAGGCAGCGGCCGAAGAAGCCTCTGCGACGGCGACGGCAGACGATGCCGCACCGGCCGCGCCCCTGGCCGCTTCCGCCCTGGACGCCGTCATCGACCTGCCCGCGCCCGCCGCGGCCGCGTCGGAACAGGTCCCCGAGCCGGCCGCCGAGCCCGTCTTCCTGCCGGAAAGCGCGCTGACCGAGGCGCTGCTGCAAGCGCAGGTCTCGCCGGAGCCGGCGCCAGAACCGGCCGCTGCCGCCGGCGCGCCGGCGGACGATGCCGCAGTCCCGTCCGCGCCCGAGGCCGAGCCGGCCGTTCTGCCCGAGCCCGAGCCCGGGCATCCGGCGGCGGCCGCCGCGCCGGTGCCGCCCCCCGCGCTGGTCGCTTCCGCCGAGGACGCGGTCAAGGTCATCGGTCCGCTGCGCATCGGCATCGCGCTCTACAACGTCTACCTCAACGAGGCCGACGAATGGTCGCGCCAGCTTGCCAACGACGTCGGCGAATGGGCCCTGCAGCCTTATGAAACCATCGCCGACAGCACCGTCGGCCTGGCGCATTCGCTGGCCGGCAGTTCGGCGACCGTCGGCTTCCAGGGCCTGTCGGGCATGGCGCGCCTGTTCGAGGCCGCGCTGCAGCACCTGCGCAACCACGGCGGCGGCACCGCCGCGCAGGGCGCGACGCTGGTCGCCGCGGCCAACGAAGTGCGCCGGCTGCTGCACCAGTTCGCGGCCGGCTTCCTGAAGGAGCCGGATCCGCTGGTGCTGCATGCGCTGCGTGAACTGGTCATGGCGCCCGAGCGGCCCGCGGCCGCGCCGGCCCAGGCGCCCTGGGCCTCGTCGTCCTCGGGCTTCGAGCGCGGCCCGGCAGTTGCCACCGCCCCTACGGCCGGGCGCGCGATGGACGCAGCGCTGGAGGACAGCGATGAAGCCATCGACGTCGAGGATGCCGTGGACCCGGACCTGTTCCCGGTGTTCGAGGAAGAAGCCGCCGAGCTGCTGCCCGAACTGGCCCGGGCCCTGCAGCAGTGGACGCAGCATCCGGCCGATGCCGGCCCGCGCACCGCGGCGCTGCGCACGCTGCACACCCTGAAGGGCAGCGCGCGCCTGGCCGGCGCCATGCGCCTGGGCGAACGCGCGCACCGCATGGAATCGGCCATCGAGGCCATCGCCGTCGATGCCGGCGAGCGCGGCGCCATCGAGGCGCTGAGCGCGCGCTTCGACGGCCTGCAGGCCACCTTCGACGGCCTGCGCATGGCGGACCAGGCCGGCCAGGCCGAACTCGCGCAGCGCGCGGCTGCCGCGGTGGCCGCCGCGCCGGCCGTGCCGGGCAGCACCTTCCTCGAAGACCTGGCGCCGGTGAGCGCCGGGGCGGCCGATGCCGCGCCCGAAAGCGCCGCCGCTGCCCACGATGGCGCGCCCGCGCCCGATGGGGAAGCGGCCGAAGCCGCTGCCGCGCCCCCGGGACCGGCGGCGCCGCTGCTGCCGCCGTCCACGCTGCGCCTGGGCGCCGCGCGCGCCGGTTCCGGGCAGACGGTGCGCGTGCGCACCCAGCTGCTGGACCGCCTGGTGTCGCAGGCCGGCGAGGTCATCATCACGCGCTCGCGCATGGAGGCCGAGCTGCGCCAGCTGACGGGTTCGCTGGCCGAGCTGACCGGCAACCTGGACCGCCTGCGCCAGCAGCTGCGCGACGTGGAAGTGCAGGCCGAGAGCCAGATGCAGTCGCGCCTGGCCCAGACCAAGGACACGCAGCAGAGCTTCGACCCGCTGGAGTTCGACCGCTTCACGCGGGTGCAGGAGCTGACGCGCATGATGGCCGAGTCGGTGAACGACGTGGCCACCGTGCAGCGCACCTTGCAAAAGACCGTGCAGGCGGCCGAAGACGGCCTGGCCGCGCAGGCGCGCCAGACGCGCGAACTGCAGCGCGGCCTGCTGCGCACGCGCATGGTCGAGTTCGAGAGCCTGGCCGACCGCCTGTACCGCGTCACGCGCCAGGCCTCCAAGGACACGGGCAAGCAGGTGCGTCTGGACATCACGGGCGGCAGCATCGAGATGGACCGCGGCGTGCTCGACCGCATGACGCCGGCCTTCGAGCACCTGCTGCGCAACTGCGTGGCGCACGGCATCGAGGACGCGGCCGTGCGTGCGCAGGCCGGCAAGGACCCGGTGGGCCTGGTGCGCATCACGCTGGCGCAGGAAGGCAACGACGTGTCGGTGCGCTTCGCCGACGACGGCGCCGGCCTGCAGCGCGAGCGCATCCTGGCGCGCGCCCAGGCCCTGGGGCTGGTGGACGCGAACCAGGCGCGCGAACTGAGCGCGGCCGAGGCGGCCGAACTGATCTTCCGTCCGGGCTTTTCTACGGCCACCCAAGTGTCCGAGTTGGCCGGCCGCGGCATCGGCATGGACGTGGTGCGCGCCGAAGTGGCGGCGCTGGGCGGGCGCATCGAGACGCACAGCACCGACGGCCTGGGCACCGAGTTCCGCCTCGTGCTGCCGCTGACCACCGCCGTCACGCACGTGGTGATGCTGCGTTCGGGCGAGAACACGGTGGGCGTGCCGTCCAACCTGGTCGAGCTGGTGCAGCGCGCCAGCGCCGACGATCTGGCCCGCGCCTACGCGCAGCAAAGCTACCCCTTCGGCGGCGAAGATGTGCCCTTCTACTGGAGCGGCGCGCTGCTGCAGTCCAGTGCGCAGAGCGCGCAGGCGCCGGGGCGCACCAACACCATCGTCATCGTGCGAAGCGCCGCGCAGCGGCTGGCGCTGCACGTGGACGAAGTGCTGGGCAACCAGGAAGTGGTGGTGAAGAACCTGGGCCCGCAGCTGGCGCGCGTGCCCGGCATGGCCGGCATCTCGGTGCTGGCCTCGGGCGCGGTGGCGCTGATCTACAACCCGGTGGCCCTGGCCGCGCTGCATGGCGACACCGCCCGTGCACTGCAGCGCAGTGCGGCCGAGCCGGCGGCACCCGCCGCGGACCGGCCCGCTGCCGATCTGGGGCCGCGAGGCCCGGCGGCTGCGGTGCCGCAGGCGCAGGCCGCCTCGCAGGTTCCGCTGGTGCTGGTGGTGGACGACTCGATCACGGTGCGCCGCGTCACGCAGCGCCTGCTGCAGCGCGAAGGCTACCGCGTGGCGCTGGCGGCCGACGGCCTGCAGGCGCTGGAGCGGCTGCAGCAGGAGCGCCCGACCGTGGTGCTGTCGGACATCGAGATGCCGCGCATGGACGGCTTCGACCTGGCGCGCAACATCCGGGCCGACGCCGCCCTGGCCGGCCTGCCGATCATCATGATCACCTCGCGCATTGCCGAGAAGCACCGCGACCACGCGCGCGAACTGGGCGTGGACCACTACCTGGGCAAGCCCTATGCGGAAGAGGAACTGCTGAGCCTGGTGCGGCACTTCGCCGAGCAGGGGCAGGTGGCCGCCTGAGGCGGCGCGGGCAGGGCGCCGAAGCGTCCCGGCGGCGCCGCCTCAGGCGGCCACCTGCCAGGGATGGCAGGCGCTCAGTGCCGGGGGCCCGCCGCCGTCGCTGCGCCGGCGCGCTTCTTCGGCGCCGCGCCGCGTGCAGGCGGCGCGCCCTCCTTCACCACCGCATAGCGCGCCAGCGTCTCCTCGCGCGCCTGCGCATGGTCGACCACGGGCCGCGGATAGTGCTCGCCCAAGTGGATGCCGGCGGCCTCCAGCTCGACCGGCGTCGCCTTCCAGGGCGCGTGGATGAGCTTGTCGTCCAGCGCCGCGATCTCGGGCACGTAGCGGCGGATGAACTTGCCGTCGGGGTCGAAGCGCTCGCTTTGCGCGACCGGGTTGAAGATGCGGAACCAGGGCTGCGCGTCGCAGCCGCTGGAGCTGGCCCATTGCCAGCCGCCGTTGTTGGAGGCCAGCTCGAAATCGTTGAGGTGGCGCGCGAACCAGGCCTCGCCGCGCCGCCAGTCCAGCCCCAGGTCCTTGCACAGAAAGCTGGCCGTGACCATGCGCAGCCGGTTGTGCATGTAGCCGGTTCGCGTCAACTGCCGCATGGCCGCGTCCACCAGCGGATAGCCGGTGCGGCCTTCGCACCAGGCGGCGAAGAGGGCGTCGGCGTGCTTGCCGTGCAGCCACTGGATGCGGTCGTAGGCCGGCTTGAAGCTGCGGCCTTTGGCGATCTGCGGATGGTGCGACAGCAGCTGCAGGTAGAAGTCGCGCCAGATCAGCTCGCTCACCCACGCGGCCGCGCCCGCGTTGCCCTGCAGCGCCAACTGGTGCGCAGGCGCGACCACTTCGCGGATCGACAGGGTGCCAAAGCGCAGGTGCACGCCCAGGTAGCTGGGCCCGCGCACGGCGGGGTAGTCCCGCGCCTGGCCGTAGCGGTCGATGCGCTCGAAGAATTCCTCGAACATGGCCGCGCCGCCTTCGGTGCCCGGCGCGATTCGGAGCGCGGGCAGGTTGGTGGGCGCGAAGCCCAGGTCGGCCAGGGTGGGCAGGCCCTCGGGAGCGCTGGTCTCGGGCAAGGCGGCCTTCAGCTGCGCGGCACTCAGGCGGATCAGCGCCTGCGCATGGTGGCGCACCGGGTAGGCCTTGAGGAAGAAGTCGTCGACCTTGGCCAGCCACGCGCGCTTGTAGGGGGTGAAGACCGTGTACGGCGTCTCGGCCTGGCTCACCACTTCGTCGCGCTCGAAGATGCAGTGGTCCTTGAAGGTGTGGAAGCTGATGCCCGCGTTGGCCAGCGCGCCCAGCACGCGCGCGTCGCGCGCCAGCGCATCGGGCTCGTCGTCGCGGTTGGCGAAGACGGCCTGCACCTGCAGCGCCTGCGCCAGGCGCGGCACTTCCTCTTCGGCCACCGCGTGGCGCACCAGCAGCTGGCCGCCCATGTCCCGCAGCCGCGCCTGCAGCGCCTTCACCGATTCCAGGATGAACTCCACCCGCCGGTCGCTGCGCAGGCCGTCCGCGCGCGGGGCCGGATCCTGCCCGGGCAGCGGGTCGAGGATGGCGCGGTCGAACACGAAGACGCACAGCACTTCCTCGCAGGCGCGCAGGGCGCGGTACAGGGCCGCGTGGTCGTGCGCGCGCAGGTCGCGCCGGAACCAGACCAGGCCGCGGGAAAAGCGCTTGTCGACGGCCAGTAAAATCGGGGGCATGGCCAGCGATTCTGCCCCGATCAATCTCACGCATCACTTCCTGATCGCGATGCCGGGGCTGCAGGACCCGTCCTTCGTCCGCAGCGTGGTCTACCTCTGCGAGCACAGCGAGCGCGGCGCGCTCGGGCTCATCATCAACAAGCCCAGCGACATCAAGCTCAAGGGCCTGTTCGAGAAGGTGGACCTGCAGCTCGCGCGCCCCGACCTCGACGACGCGCCGGTGTTCCAGGGCGGCCCCGTGCAGATCGAGCGGGGCTTCGTGCTGCACGAGCCCGTGGTGGGCACCGTGCAGGGCGCGCCGGCCCGCGCACCGACGGCGGAGGGCGAGGACCTGCCGGCCGCCGTCTATGCGTCCACCATGACCATCCCGGGCGGGCTGGAGATGACCACCTCGCGCGACGTGCTGGAAGCCATGGCCACCGGCGCCGGGCCGCGCAAGGTGCTGGTCACGCTGGGCTACTCGGCTTGGGAAGAGGGCCAGCTCGAATCCGAACTGGCCGAGAACAGCTGGCTCACCGTGGGCGCCGATCCGGCCGTGATCTTCGACACGCCCATCGAGCAGCGCTATGACAAGGCGCTGTCGCTGCTCGGACTGGAGGCGTGGAAACTCTCGCCCGAAGCGGGGCACGCGTGAACCCGCCTGCCCCCGTTTCCGCGCAGCATCGGTCCTTCCTGGCTTTCGATTTCGGCACCCAGCGCACGGGCGTGGCCAGCGGCAACCGCCTGCTGGGCAGCGCCACGCCGCAGGCCACCATCGCCGCCAAGGGCGACGCCCGTTTCGCGCAGATCGAGGCGCGCATCCGCGAGTGGCAGCCCGACGCCCTGGTGGTGGGCGTGCCCTTCCATCCCGACGGGGCCGAGCACGAGAACACCCGCGCCGCGCGCAAGTTCGCGCGCCAGCTGCACGGCCGCTTCGGCCTGCCGGTGTACGAGGTGGACGAGCGCTACAGCACCACCGAGGCGCTGGCCGGCGGCGCGCGCGATGCCGACGCGGCCAGCGCCTGCATCATCCTTGAACAGTTCCTGCGCGGCCTGGATTGAAACCCAGCCATCCGAAACCGAATGAACGACATGAGCCCACCTGCCAGCCCCCTTCCGGACGCCGAGCGCGCCTACCAGACCCTGCGTGACGGTGTGCAGCAGCTGCTGCGCCCTGAGACCCGGCTGGTCGGCGTGACCTCCGGCGGGGCCTGGCTGGTCGAGCGCCTGCAAAAGGACCTGGGCCTGCCCGGGGCGCCCGGCATCATTTCGTCGGCCATGCACCGCGACGATTTCGCGCGCCGCGGCCTGGCCGCCAGCGCCCAGACCACGCTGCCCTTCGACGTGAACGGCGCCGACGTGCTGCTCCTGGACGACGTGCTCTACACCGGCCGCACCATCCGCGCCGTGCTCAACGAGCTGTTCGACTTCGGCCGCCCCGCCTGCGTGCGCCTGGCCGTGCTGGTGGACCGCGGCGGGCGCGAACTGCCCGTGTCGGCCGACTTCGCAGCCGTGCGGCTTGAAGGCGTGCCGGCGACGCAGTCGGTGGCGCTCGCACGGGCCGAGGACGGCGGCTTCAGCCTGCAGGTCAAGGACGCTGCGTGACGCGTGCACGCCTTCGCGGCGGCCATGCAGAGATTGGAGAGACCTGAACCATGCTGTACAAGCGCAACCCCCAGCTCAACAAGAACGGCGAGCTGATCCACCTGCTGTCCATCGAGGGTCTGCCCCGGGACATCCTCACGCACATCCTCGACACGGCCGCGAACTTCGTGAGCGTGAGTGACCGCGAGATCAAGAAGGTGCCGCTCCTGCGCGGCAAGAGCGTGTTCAACCTGTTCTTCGAGAACAGCACGCGCACGCGCACCACCTTCGAGATCGCGGCCAAGCGCCTGTCGGCCGACGTGCTGAACCTCGACATCGCGCGCAGCTCGGCCAGCAAGGGCGAATCGCTGCTCGACACCATCGCCAACCTGAGCGCGATGGCGGCCGACCTCTTCGTCGTGCGGCACAGCGAATCGGGCGCGCCGTACCTGATCGCGCAGCACGTGGCGCCGCATGTGCACGTGGTGAACGCCGGCGACGGCCGGCATGCGCACCCCACGCAGGGGCTGCTCGACATGTACACCATCCGCCACTACAAGAAGGACTTCAGCAACCTCACGGTGGCGATCGTGGGCGACGTGCTGCATTCGCGCGTGGCGCGCTCCGACATCCATGCGCTCACCACGCTGGGCGCCGCCGAGGTGCGCGTGGTGGGCCCGCGCACGCTGGTGCCGGGCGACCTGGCGCCCATGGGCGTGAAGGTCTTCCATTCGCTGGAGGAGGGCATCCGCGGCTGCGACGTGGTCATCATGCTGCGCCTGCAGAACGAGCGCATGAGCGGCGCGCTGCTGCCGTCGAGCCAGGAATATTTCAAGACCTACGGCCTCACGCCCGAGAAGCTGCAACTGGCCAGGCCCGATGCCATCGTGATGCACCCGGGCCCCATCAACCGCGGCGTGGAGATCGCATCGGAAGTGGTGGACGGCAAGCAGAGCGTGATCCTGCCGCAGGTCACTTTCGGCATCGCGGTGCGCATGGCCGTGATGAGCATCGTGGCAGGGAACGAGGCATAAGACCATGAACATCCTGATCAACAACGGCCGCGTCATCGACCCGGCTTCGGGCTTCGACGGCACCGCCACGGTGGCGATCGCGAATGGCAAGATCCAGGCGCTGGGCGAGGTGTCTGCTGGCTTCCAGGCCGACCGGCAGATCGACGCCACCGGCTGCCTGGTGCTGCCCGGCCTGGTGGACCTGTGCGCGCGCCTGCGCGAACCGGGCTACGAGCACGAAGGCATGCTGGAAAGCGAGATGGGCGCGGCCGTGGCCGGCGGCGTGACCAGCCTGGTCTGCCCGCCCGACACCGACCCCGTGCTCGACGAGCCGGGCTTGGTGGAAATGCTCAAGTTCCGCGCCGAGAAGCTGCAGCGCGCGCGCCTGTTCCCGCAGGGCGCGCTCACGCGCGGCCTGCAGGGCGAGGTGCTGACCGAAATGGCCGAGCTCAGCGAAGCCGGCTGCATCGGCTTCGGCCAGGCCGAAGTGCCGCTCACCAACACCCAGGTGCTGCAGCGCGCGCTGCAGTACGCCAGCACCTTCGGCCACACCGTGTGGCTGCGCCCGCAGGACCGCGACCTGGGCAAGGGCGTGGCCGCCAGCGGCGCGCTGGCCACGCGCCTGGGCCTGTCGGGCGTGCCGGTGGCGGCCGAGACGATCGCGCTGTTCACCATCTTCGAACTGATGAAGTCCTCGGGCGCGCGCGTGCACCTGTGCCGCCTGTCGAGCGCGGCCGGCGTGCAGCTGGTGCGCGAGGCCAAGGCCGCGGGCCTGCCCGTGACCTGCGACGTCAGCATCAATTCGCTGCTGCTGAGCGACACCGACATCGGCTACTTCGACAGCCGCGCGCGCCTGACGCCGCCGCTGCGCCAGCAGCGCGACCGCGAGGCGCTCTCGGCCGCGCTGGCCGACGGCACCATCGACGCGCTGGTGTCCGACCACACGCCGGTCGAAGCCGATGCCAAGACCCTGCCCTTCGCCGAGAGCGAGGCCGGCGCCACGGGCCTGGAGCTGCTGCTGCCGCTGGCCCTGCAGTGGAGCCGCCAGGACGGTGTCGAGCTGCGGCGCGCGGTGGAGGTGATCACTGCCGCGCCGGCGCGCCTGATCGGCCCCGCGGCCGCCCGCCTGGGCAGCCTGGGCGTGGGCGCGGCCGCCGACCTGGTGGTGGCGCAGCCCGATGCCGAATGGCAGGTGCTGCCCGGTGCGCTGCGCAGCCAGGGCAAGCACACGCCCTTCGCGGGCCATGCGCTGCAGGGCCGCGTGCGCGCCACGCTGGTGGGTGGGCAGCTCGTGCACGAAGCCGCCGCGCCTGCCGCCGCCGCAGCCTGAGACAGGCCGCGCGTGCGAACCCTGCGCGCCATCGCCCGCCTGCTGCACGCGCTGGCCGTGGCGCTGCGCGGCTGGTGGACCATCCGCACCCGCTTCGAGCTGCTGGACGATGCGCACCGCGCGGCCGAAGTCGAACGCTGGGCGCGCCGCATGCTGGAAGTGCTGGGCATCCGGGTGCAGGTGCAGGGCACGCCGCCGCCCGCGCGCGTGCCGCTGCTGCTCATTAGCAACCACATCTCCTGGCTCGACATCCTCGTGCTGCATGCGGCGCGGCATGTGCGCTTCGTGTCGAAGGCCGCGGTCAAGAACTGGCCGCTGATCGGCCTGATGGCCAGCGGAGCGGGCACGCTCTACATCGAGCGCGAACGCCGCCGTGACGCGATGCGCGTGGTGCACCACATGACCGAGGCGCTGCGCAACGGCGACCGCCTGGCCGTGTTCCCGGAAGGCACGACGAGCGATGGCCGGGTGCTGCTGCCCTTCCATGCCAATTTGCTGCAGGCCGCCATCTCGGCGGGCGTGCCCGTGCTGCCGGCGGCGCTGCGCTTCGTCGACGCCGCCACGGGCCAGACCAGCTACGCGCCGCGCTACGTGGACGAAGACACGCTGCTCAGCTCCCTGTGGCGCACCCTGTGCGCGCCGCCGCTGCTGGCCATCGTGCGCTTCGGCGAACCGCAGGATTCGCATGCGCGGGACCGCCGTGAGTGGGCGCAATCGCTGCATGCCGACGTACTGGCCCTGCGCGAGCAGGCCCAAGCGCATGCGAACTGAAACGTGCCTGCCGGCGCCCCCGGCTCGCCGCGCCGCGGGCGTTTCGCGACTGTGGATGGGTTAAAGTTGCGCGTTCCGTCTCTGTAGTTCAATGGATAGAACGGCCCCCTCCTAAGGGGCAGATGCAGGTTCGATTCCTGCCAGGGGCACCATGAGGCCCTACCCAGTCATCTCATGGAATCACCGAAGCCCGCATGCTGCAAGGCATGGCGGGTTTTTCTTTGCCTTGGAACGGCATCGCCGACGGTGTGGCGGGCCTGCTGGACAAGTCCTCGCGCCATGAGCCTTTCGGCCTGCCTCGACAGCATAATTCGAGCCACTGACTGCACTTGCTCAGATTGCCAAGCATGCGTCTCAAGCACATCGAAGTCTTTAACGCCATCATGCTGACGGGCACCGTGGGGGGCGCGGCGAAGCTCTTGCACGTGACGCAGCCATCGGTGACGCAGGCGCTTGCCCACGCAGAGTTGCAACTTGGCTATCCACTGTTCACGCGCCAGCGCCGCAAGCTGGTGCCGACCAGCGAAGCGCATGCGCTGTACCCCGAAGTGCAGCAACTGATGACGCAGCTGGAAACGGTGCGCCGCATGTCGGTCGCCCTGGGGGGCGACACGGCCACAGGTCTACGACTGCTGATCGTACCTTCGCTCGCCGTACGTGCGCTGCCCGACGCGCTGCGGATCTTTCGCAAGCAGCACCCCGACATGAACGTCTCCATACGCATACAGCACTCCAAGGAGATCACTCAGGCCATCGGCCTTCAAGAGGCTGATGTCGGGATCGTCTATGGGAGCCGGTCCCATCCCGCAGTGCAGGAAGAGCCGATTGCGACAGGGCGGCTCGTTTGCGTCTCGCGCGTGAGAGCGCCTGGGGCTGATCGGCGATCTACCATCACGCTCGAGGAGGTCATGCGCACCCCGTTTATCCGTATCGACGAGCGTGACCCTATCGGGACCATGTTGGCTGAGCAATGGTCAAGGCTGGGGATGGCGCCGCGAGCGAACGTCACGGTGCAGACGCATCACATCGCGATGGTCCTGGCCGAAGAGGGATTCGGCCCTGCCATCCTCGACTCATTCACCGCGCAGGCCTCCAAAAGCAAGCTGCTGCATATCCGCAGCGTTCTGCCAGAGGTGGCCGTGGAGATCAAGGCGCTGTTGCCAAACGGCCAGCGCTCGGCCAGGGCTGTGGAGGACTTTATCCGAGCGTTCCGCGCTGCGACCAGGACCACGCAGATCGCTCAGTCATGTTGACTGACCACCTCCACTGCTCGTTCACACGATCGATTCGGCAAGTTGCCTGCCGACGCTCACCAGAAGAATGGCTAGGCCGCCGCTGCTGGGGCAGCGGGAAAGATGGGCACCACGGCAGGCACCGGGACATCGATCCTGCCCATTGCCCATGCGACGGCTCGGCGCGCGAGTGACGCCGTCGCATCGACAACAGGGACTGGCGAGTTCGCGTCATTCAGAACAACTGGAATCTCCGTGCACCCCAGCACAATCGCCTTGGCGCCGCGCTTGCCCAGCGCGGCTGCCGCTTGAGCAAGGAGCTGTTCACCCAGCTTGGTGTCACCTGCCTTGACGGCTGCGATGCCCGGAGAGACCAGGTCCACCATCTCCCCTGCCGTGGGCAGCAACCAGTTCACGCCGGCGGAACTGGCTGACTTAAGGTTCACATAAAGCCCCGACGCAACTGTGGCATCGGTGGCCAGCAAACCGATCCGATCTGCAGGCCTGCCCAGATAGGTGGCGGCATCCTCTACGGCGGAGTCGACCAGGTGAATCATCGGCACACCCAGCGCCTCCTGCACCGGCTCGTACCAAAGATGAGCCGTGTTGCAGGGAATGACGATGAGACTTGCGCCAGCGTCCAAAAGACGCTTACCGCTCTCGATCATTCCTGGGAGCGGCGACTCGCCTTCACCGAGGAATGCCGCTGTACGGTCGGGCACCTGTGGAATCGACGCAGCGACGAAGGGGATGTGCTCCTGATCCGTCTTCGCCGGCGTCGCTGACAGCAACTTGCTGAGGAAGTCGATGGTGGCCAGCGGGCCCATGCCCCCGAGCACACCCAGCAGACGCTTCGAGATCATTCTGCAGGCTGGTCGGACAGTGCTTGGAGGTTTGCGAGAAGCTCGGCGCTCATCGGCGCATTCAAGTTGATGCCTTTGGGGGGAATGGGCGATTGAAACCACTTGGCGTAGTGCTTCTCGAACTCGCCGCTGGCGATCATGCTGGTGAGCACGCCGTCGACCAGTTTCTTGAATGCAGGATCGTCCTTTCGAAACATGATCGAGTACGGCTCGACCTGCAACGCATCGCCCACCACAGCCAGACTTGCCGGATTGGTTGCGTTATTGATTCGGCCCTTGTGCACTTGAATTTATCTGCACCGCCCCCAACTCGGATTCATGCAAGCAACTGACATGAGATCGTTGAGCCACGAAGCGCGGCATGAGCGCCGGGTTCAGGTCATCCGGCTACGCAAGGCCGGCAACACCTACGACAAGATCGCCGCGCTCACCGGCCTGAGTCGCACAGGCGTCTTCAACATCTGCAAACGCCATGAGGCGCTCGGTGCCAAGGCGCTGCACGACGCCATTGGCGGGCGCAAGCTCGGCGAAAACCGCTTGCTCGACCCCGCCCAGGAGGCCCTGGTGCGCAAGCTCATCGCCGACAAGACGCCCGATCAGCTCAAGATGCCCTACGCGCTGTGGACCCGCGCCGCTGTGGCCCAACTCATCGAACAGCGCTTTGGGCTGCGACTGCAAGTGCGCACCATGGGCAAGTACCTGGCGCGCTGGGGCTTCACGCCGCAAAAGCCGATGAAGAAGGCCTACGAGCAGTCACCGGCGGCGGTCAAGAAGTGGCTCGCCGAGGACTCCCCCGCCATTGCCGCGCGGGCCAAGGCCGAGGGAGCCGAAATTCACTGGGGCGACGAGAGTGGACTGCGCAGCGACGATGTACGCGGCCGTGGTTTTTCGCCCAAGGGCCAGACGCCGGTGGTGCGGGTCAACAACAAGCGCCACAACCTGTCGGTCATCTCCACCGTGACCAACAAAGGGCAGATGCGCTGGCGCATCTTTGACGGGGCGCTCAACACCACAATCCTGATCGACTTCCTGCGCCGGCTGATCAAGGGACAGACCAAGAAGGTGTTCCTGATCCTGGACAACCTGCGGGTGCATCATGCCAAACCGGTCAAGGCCTGGCTGGCCGAGCATGCCGATGCCATCGAGGTGTTCTACCTACCGAGCTATAGCCCGGAGTTGAACCCGGATGAGATGGCCAATGCGGATATCAAGCAGGCGGTCACGAAGCTGGCACCGGCGCGAACGAAGCTGCAACTGGCCAAAGCCACAGCCAAGCACCTTCGCAGCGTGCAACGCCAGCCCGAGCGCATCCGCAAGTACTTCGAGCACGCCACGGTACGCTATGCGGCTTGAGTCAAGTTCATTGAGGCCGGATCAATAGCTTTAATGCCGTAAAGAAGAATGTCGTCCATAGCGAACGCATCTGCCCGACCACTTTCAACCAGCAGCGCCGACTCTCCGTGATCTTTGGCTGCAATCAGGTTGACGTCAAGATTCTGGTCTCGCGCGGCCTTGCGGATCACCAGCATGTTGGTGGTGCCGGTGGTGGAAACTACTTTGCGCCCCTTCAGATCCTGCAAGGACCTTACTGGCGAGTCAGCCTTCACAAGCAAGCGCGTGCCGGTATAGAAGTAGTTGATCGCGAACGCAACTTGCTTGTTCCGGTCGGCGTTGTTGGTGGTGGAGCCGCATTCGACATCCACCGAGCCGTTCTGGATGAGTGCGATGCGGTTCTGAGGCGTGACCGCCTGCGTCTTCACGATCAGATCCGAACGGCCAGTCAGCCTCTTCACTTCATCTGCAATGCGGTTGCAGATCTCGAAGCCAAAGCCGGTGGGCTGGCCGTTGGTGCCCAAGTAGGAGAAAGGAATCGAGGCTTCCCGATACCCAATGGTGAAGACACCCGATGACTTCGCTTTCTCGATGGTCGACGGAGACGATTGGGCCTCAGCAAAGGTCGTGATCGAGAGCGCAACGATGGAGGCGGCGATTGCAGCAGTTGTCTTCATGAGGTTCTCCGAGCTTGTTGAGAGGCTCGAATGCTAGGAGGCCTGCGTAGAAGTGGTGATCGGCTTTTCGCCGCTTTTCATAGGGCCGTCCTATGAAAGTGCGCAGCGCATCTCAGTGCTTCTCAGCCATGGCGGGTCGGGCAACGATGGCCAGATGGACCTCATCGCGGCGCTGCAGTGGGAGAAGTCCGGCATCGCGGCTTTCGGCGGGGACCCCGGCAATGTGACGATCTTCGGCCAGTCGGGCGGTGGCGGGAAGGTCTATTCGCTGATGAATTCGCCGCAGGCGAAGGGCCTGTTCCACAAGGCCATCGGGTGCCCGACGGCCGTTCCCGCACGTAGTGCTAAGTAGTAGCATGCGCGCATGTCCACCCATTCTCCCGGGTCTGTTCCTACAGCCCTGCTGAGATCGTGGCAGGAAGGTTCGGCTCCTGCCATGAAACGTTCGCGTGTTCAGATTCCCCATGTCATTCCGCCGGAATGGCAGATCAGCTTCACGCTGTCGCATGACGGCGCTCCCCATTACGCGACGATCACCCGGGCAGGTTCCTTGATGTGCCGGCTGAGCATCGCCGGCCAGGGTGTGGATCCGGAACAGGCCCGGCAGGAACTGAGGGCAAGGGCCGAGGTCTGGATCAAGATTTACCTCTTGCGACCGCAGAGCGTGTAGGCTTGCGCCAGGAGGCTTGAATGAAGCTCGACAGACCTGATGCGCCGCACACCCAACCGCTTGCGCCGGCAGAGTGGGAGATGGATCTGATCTGCGAGGGCAATCAGTACGTCGCAGAGGTCAAGCGCAAGCTGCAGCCGATGTGCCGGCTCTCGATTGCCGCCCAGGGGCAATCCGAAAGCGAGGCGCGTACCGTGCTGGCCGACAAGGCGCGGGCGTGGATCGCCGAGTACCTGAGCCGCGACCCGACGGGCTCGACGGAATTCGGAAGCCTCTAGAAGCGAGGGCCGCCCGAGCCGCAGGCCTCGTGGATCACCGGCGCGTCTGCCGCAAGTGCCGGTATCGCCGGGCCCCGCGCGGGCAGGGCATACGCCAGCCGGCGTTGCGCACTACGCGAACTCCGCCCGGATTTTCTGCAGCGCCGCGAGCAGGCGATCGTCCCGCGGATCCAGGCCGAGTTCCACCCGCACCTGGACTTCGGCGATCAGCCCACTGAGCTGCGCGAGGGCCTGGGCTGGCCGGGGATGGCTGGCCATGACGGCGGCCAAGGCCATGCGCAGGGCCTCGGCCTCCTCGGGATCGGTCATCGGTACCCTCCCCGGGCGGCTGGCCTGCCACGGACTGCCGCAAGCCCGGCCGTCGCGCTGCGGCGACGCGCATGAGCGGATGGCCCCGGCGCCCCTTGCGGCAGGTGCCGTCCCGCGTTGGATCGGTAGAGCAAAGGCATGGCAGGGGGCGAGAGGCTGGCTGGCACGGCAGGCGGCAAGCGGCATACCCGTGATCCGGCCCCTGCCTTGCCGGCAGCAGGCGCGGATGCGCGCACCTGCAAGCCCTGGTGCCATCGGCCTACCGGACGTGGCCCGGACGGCCCGGCATGCTTGCGTGCTCGAAGCTGCGGGCCGGCCGCAGCGTCCGCGCCGCCTGCGGGCCATGGAGCCGGGCAGAGCCGCCAAAGGACGCCACCGATGACATCGACTTTCCGCACCGCTGCGCAGCCCCTGTGGCGCGCCGTCGCCCGCCGCCTGTGGGGCGGCGAGGCCGCGGACGCGACCGTCGGCGCCTGCACCCTGTCCCGCCTGGCCTGGACGCCGGACGCCTCCGGGCACGCGGTGCTGCGCATGGCCGAGCTGGAACTGCACGATGTCCGATTGCGCGGTCCCGGCTTCGTCCTGCGGGCAGAGCTGATCCGCATCGAAGGCCTGCAGGTGCGGCCTTTCGCCATGCAGGCCGCGCACGCCGGCGCCTGGCTGCAGGCCGACCGTGTGGTGCTGACCCAGGCGTGCGCGCAGGCGGAGCTGGCGCCGCCAGCGGTGTCCGCGCCCCTACCGCCGGCGCGCGGCGACTGGCAGCTCGAACCCCTGGGCGCCGCCACGGGCGAGCTGACGGGCCGCATCACGGATGCGCACCTGTTCTTCGACGCCACGGTGCGCGTCGGGCTGCGCGACGGCCGGATCGACTTCAATGACGCCACGGTGGCCCATGTGGGGCCCGACTCGCGCATGGGCGTGGCGCGCATGGGGCTGTACGTGGACGCACCCCACGGCCGCAGCTATCTCTATCAGTTCGCCTCGCCGCCGCTCGCGGGGGTCGACTACGAGCGCCGCGGCGCGCTGCTCAATTCCTGGGTCTCCGACCGCGGCCGCATCTGGCTGCAGCCGCTGGCCGAGGCCCTGCTGCGCCAGTCGCTGGGGGGCCTGGCGCAGGGCCTGACGGAACAGGCCCGCCTGCTGCTGCAGCGCACGAGCCTGCGCGGCCACCTGCAACTGGGCGAGGGGTGGGTGAAGCTGCCCGGCCTGTCGCTGCGCCTGAGCGGCCGCGCCGACGGCGCGAACAGCTTGCGCCTGCAGGCCCAGGAGGTGGGCGAAGGCGCGTCGGTGCACTTCGGCCGGCTGCAGGCCCAGGACCTTTGCGCCACGGCCGCTGGGCAGTCCGTGCACCTCGACCGGCTCCAGGCGAGGGGGCAGCTGGCGCTGCGCCTGCCTGCGATGCCCGGGCAGCTCGAACTCAGGCTGGAAGCCTGCGAACTCACGCAACTGCGCCTGAACGGCGCGCCGGCCTGAGGCGTGCCGCGGCTTCGGTCTCAGCCGGGCGGGGTGTCCGTGGCGGGCGCGGGCGAGGGCGCATGCCCTTGCGCCAGGAAGTCGCAGATCAGGCCCGACACCTTCACCGGCTGTTCGTGGTGCAGCCAGTGCGTGGCATCGGCCAGGCGCACCAGTTCTGCGTTGTCGCAGCGCTGCAGGGCGGCATCGGCCAGGCCCGGTTCGAGCGCGGTGTCGCGATCGCCCCAGATCACGAGCGTGGGCGCCTGCACGCGGCCGGGATGGGGCCGCGCGAGCACCAGCGCCCGGTACACGCTGAGCATCGCGGTCAGCGCGCCGGGCTGCGCCCAGGCGGCCCGGTAGGCGGCCAGCAGATCGGCGCCGAAGGTCTTCGGGCGGCTCGTGTGCGTCAGCGCACGGGTCGGCAAGGCGAAATCGCCCGCGCTCAGCACGGCCTCCGGCAGCAGCGGCAGCTGGAAGAAGCCGACATACCCGCTGCGCAGCCACTGGAACGGGTGGGTCCACAGATAGGCCCCCATCGCCGCGGGATGCGGTGCGTTGAGGATGACCAGCCGCTCCACCTTGCCGGGCCGGGCCGACGCAAGCTGCCAGGCCACGATGCCGCCCCAGTCATGCCCGACCAGCGAGAAGCGGCTGGCGCCCAGCCTTTCCGCCACCTCCTCGACATCGGCGGCCAGCCGGTCCAGCGCATAGGCCCGCAGTCCGCGCGGCCGCTCGGAGCTGCCGCAGCCGCGCTGGTCGACGGCGGCCACGCGCCAGCCGCAGGCGACCAGGGGCGCGATGTGGCGCTCCCAGGCCTGCCAGGTTTCGGGAAAGCCATGGAGCAGCAGCACCAGCGGTGCCTGCGCATCGCCGGCCAGCGCGACATGCAGCGTCAGCGTCTGCAGGCGCAGCATCCGGTGTTCGATCGGCGGCATGGCGGGGTCTCCGGGCACATGTGAGACGGGAAGGCGCGCGCGGGTGCGCGCAGGCCGCATCCCCGGGTCGCGCTCAGCGCTGCCCGCGGCTGTCGATGCCGTGGCCGTCCGGGGCGTCGGGGTCGCTGGGCCGGTTGGTCGGTGCCAGTTGTTCCGCGGGCGGGGCGACGCGGCCGCTGTCGCCCCCGCGCGCCTCGGTCGTGCCTGCGCTGCGCCGCGCCTTGGCGCGGCCGCTGTAGATTTCCTCATCGTCGAAATCCAGCGCTGGCCTTCCCTCGCCGCCGCCGCTGACCACCTGCCCGCCGGGCAGCATGGCATCGTCGTGAAGAGGGGTGGCGTCGGATCGTTTCGGATCGGGCATGGCGAGCTCCTGGCGCAGCGGAAAGCCCCAGTGTTCCGCCTTCGCGGGTGAAAGGCGTCATCCAATGCCGATGCGCGAAGTGGGAGAGGCCGCGCGCCAGGCCGGCCACGGCGGTCCTGGGACGCGGCGCCTTGGGCGGCGGAAAGGCGGGGCCGGATGCCGGAGCCGGCGGCAAGGTCCGGTTCTCAGGCAAGGAAGGACTGCCGCCACCCCGCGGGCGCTTTCCATTCGGCAAGAAGAAGAATGACGCCTCGGTCGGACGTCCTGCTTCCGGGCATGCCGCAGGCCGAGCATGCCAGGTCGGGCAGCAGTCAGGACAGGCGCACTTCGAAATACGCCGCGCCCAGCTCGGGCAGCTTCTCGAGGCCGGCCGCGCTCGCGGCTTCGTAGGCGGCCGACCAGTCGCTGGCCAGCCGCAGCATGTCGGGGCTCACGCGTTCGGTGGGCGAGGCGGCCACCTTCTGGTAGGCCCGCACGGCATCCTCGAGCCGGTCGCCCAGCCGCCGGTCCAGCTCGCGCCGGAAGCGGTGGATCGCCTGCACGATGGCGTCGACGTGGCCGTGGGGATAGTCCTGGAGGGTGACGGTGAGAGCCATGGTGTGCGGTGCGCGCGCAGGGGCTGGCTCAGCCGGCGCGGTCGATCCGGCGGACCGGGTTCAAGGACGGCGGCCAGCAGGTCATGGGGCGACCCCGGGCGCGGGGAAATCGGTGGGCGCAGGGGCCTGCACGGGCTGCGGCGGGCTTTCGGGCGGGCTGTGATGCGGCAGGTCCTGCGCCGGCATGTCGGGCTCCGGGTTGGGCTGCTCGCCGGGCAAGGTGGCCATGGGGATCTCCTTCGCTTGACGGTAGGCCATCGGGCCCGCGGCAGCCGTAGGCGTCTTCTGTCGCCGCCTGTAGGCCCCGGCTTGGGCGGTTGCGGGCCCCGCAGCGCCGCGGGCGCCGCTGCCGTCCGACGGCGCGAGCCCCGTCCGGCAGGCTAGGGTGGCGCCATGACCGACCCCACCAAGACCTCCAAGCCCGTGCCCGTGTCCTCCAGCCGTAACGGCTTCCTGAACGCGCGCACGACCACCCTCCTGGCCGTGATCGTCGCCGTTGTGCTGATCGCGATCTTCGTGCCCTGGTAATCGCTTGCGCCGCCGTGCGCGGGGCCGGCGGCCTGGCCGCCGCGCTAGATCTGGTTGCGCATCGCCTGCGCCGCTTCGCGCAGCACGGGCAGCACGCGCGCCACCGCGTCCTTGCTGAGCTCCTGGCCCATCGGCATGGTGATGTTCAGCGCGCCGACCAGGGCGCCGTGCCGGTCGCGCAGCGGCACCGCGATGCCGCGCGAGTTCAGGTCCAGCTGCTGTTCCGACAGCGCCCAGCCCTGTGCGCGGATGCGCGCGAATTCCTGCTTCAGCGTGTTCTTGTCGGCGATGGTGAAGGAGGTGAAGACCTTGAGTTCGTGCGTGGCCAGCCAGTGCGCGACCGCGTCGTCGTCGCGCAGCGCCAGCATCAGCATGCCCGAAGCCGTGACCTGTGCCGGCACGCGCGCGCCCAGCACGTAGCCCGTGTTCATGCTGCGGTTGGGGCCGTTGCGCGCGATGTAGACCACGTCGTCTCCGTCGAGCACGCTGAGGTAGGCCGTCTCGTGCGTGCCCGCCGTCACGCGCTGCAGGAAGGGCTGCACGATGCGCGGCAGCCGCGCCGATTCGAGGTACGACTGCCCGAGGCGCAGCACCCGCGGCGTCAGCCAGAACAGCTTGCCGTCGCTGGCCACGTAGCCCATGTGCTGCAGGGTGAGCAGGTAGCGGCGTGCGGCGGTGCGCGTCATGCCGGTGCGCTGGCCGGCTTCGCTGGCCGTCATGCGCGGGTGCGCGTCGTCGAAGGACTCGATGATGCTCAGGCCGCGCTCCAGCCCGGCGATCCAGTCGCGCCGGTCCAGGCCGGCGGGCACGCTGCCCTGCGCGGCGGCCCCCGGGGCCGGGCCGGCCCGGTCCGGCAGGGGGTCGGAGGAAGAGGGAAGGTCCATGGGGGGGCAGAGAGAGCGGCGGCCGCGCGGCGCCGGCCGGTGCAGAGAGAGGGTGTTGCGACGCGTTCGCTGATCGACCGATCATGCCCGTTCATCGCGCACGGCGGCAAGCCCGGCCGGCTGGCACGGCGGCGCGGCGGCGCGGCGGGCGCGCTTTCGGTGCGATCATCGGCGGCATCCACCCCTCGGCCGCATCCTGCGGGCGGCGCCCCGCGCGCCCGCGCCGACCCGGCCCACGCAGACTTCCAAGGCTTCCCATGACGGACATTCCCGGCAACACCGACCTTTACCTGATCCCGGGCGATCCGGTCATCAACGTGCGCCTGCCGCGCATGTGCAACGCCGTGTTCGAGCGCTGCGCCATCAACGCCGTGATGCTGCCGGTGCAGGTGCGCGCACGCGACTTCGCGGTCTGGCTCAAGGCCAGCTTCCTGGCGCGCAACGTCAAGGGCATGGTGATCGCGCCGCCGCACAAGCCGCTGGCGGTGGACCTGCTCGACGGCTGCGGCCTGTTCGCGCGCGTGGCCGGCTCGGTCAACGTGATCCGCCGCACGCACACCGGCGACCTGGAAGGCGATCTGTTCGACGGCGAAGGCATCGTGGGCGCGCTGGACCGCTTCGGCATGGCCTTTCGCGGCCAGCGCGTGCTGATCCTGGGCGCGGGCGTGAGCGCGGCGGCCATCGGTGTATCGCTGGCCGAAGGCGGCGGCGACAACGGCGCGCGCCACATCGCCTTCTACGACCCGGCGCCGGGCAAGGCGGCCGGCGTGGCGGCACGCATCGACGCCGCCTTCGACACGCGCGTGAGCGTGGCCGCCAGCGCCGACCCGGCCGACTACGACCTGGTCATCAACGCCACCTCGGTGGGCCTGAAGCCCGAAGACGAGCTGCCTTGCGACGTGGGGCGCATGGCGCCGCATGCGGCCCTGTTCGACATCCTGCTGCGCAACCAGCCCACGCCGCTGGTGCAGGCGGCCCGGGCGCGCGGCCTGCGCGCCGAACCGGGCTTCGAGATGCTGATCCAACAGATGTCGCATTACATGGACTACTTCGGCCTCGAGGAAGCGGCCGAATTCGTGCGCCAGGATTGCGACTTCCTGCGCGAACTGATCTACCCCGCCGCCCTGGCCGGCGAAATCCACCGCCCCGTGCGCCACATCGGGGCCTGAGAAGGTGTGACCGCCCCCATGCCCGCTCATCCCGGCAGAACTGCCCGAGTGTGGCACGCCCTCATCGTGGCAGATGCTCGTCATGGCGGGGGCCATGGCTGTGCTTCGCGCCTCGATCGCGCACTCCTGGACGGTCCGTTCGGCCACGCCGGATTCATCCGCACGTTCTGAGTAACCGTCTTTGAAGTCAAGCGCCGTGAAGCGATTTATCCCAATGTTTGCCGGTTCGGGCCATGGCGTTGAGCGTGGTCAACAGCTTGCGCATGCAGGCGACCAGGGCGACCTTGGGCAGCTTGCCCGCGGCCTTCAATCGCTCGTAGAAGGTCTTGATGGCCGGGTTGTAGCGTGTGGCTGTCAGCGTGGCCATGTACAGCACGCGCCGGACCTCAAAGCGTCCGCCCTGCACGCGCCTTCGCCCCTTGCTGCTGCCCGAGTCGTTGGCCATGGGCGCCACGCCCACCAGCGCAGCGATCTCGCGTCGATTCAGCTTGCCCAGCTCTGGCAGTTCGGCAATCAGCGTCGCACGGGCCCCCGGGCGGATCCCCGCCGTGGACTGCAACAAGCTGTTCAGCTCTGCGAAGTGCTCGCGCACGTGGGTGAGCATCTGCGCCTCGATCTCGTCGAGCTGTGCTTTGATTGCCGCCACGATCGCATCGATGCTGACGTGCAGCTTCTTGGGTGTGATCTGCAGCCGCTGGCGCTCCGGATGCATCATGGTCAACAGCTGACGCCTGCGCGTGACCAGGGCTGCCAGCCACTGCTGGCGCTCGTCGGCCAGCGGGCGCAGGAAACGCTCCAGGTCCTCACGGCGTACCAGCACCGCCGCCAGTTCGGCCAGCATGCGCGCGTCCACCGCATCGGTCTTGGCCAGACGGCCCATGGACTTGGCAAACTCGCGTGCCTGGCGCGCCTTGACCACGGCCACGCGCAGGCCCGCCGCCTGCCGCGCACAGGCCAGCGCCGCCTCGTAACCGCCGGTGGCCTCCATCACCACCAGGCCCACGCCCACAGGCAGCAGCATCGCCGCCAGCGCCGAATGGCCTTCGGCATCGTTGTTCAACCGCTGGGCTTCGCTCTTGGCACCCAGCACACAGACATCCACGTGCGCCTTGGCCACGTCGATGCCCACCGTCACTGACAAAACAGACATGATCTCCAGAACCCTTGCTTGTGCATGCGCACTCATCGAAGGCGCGCGTAACCGTTCGGGCTTGACGGAGACCAGCGCGGCGGCCGTGCGTTCTGTACTCAGAAACGGGCTCGATCACCCCAGCCGCTACCAAACTGCACGGGCCGGTCTGGCCGCCTCAACGGCGGTCAGACTCTACCGCGCTGGTCTGGTTTAAAGATACAAGCGCTCCGGGCAGTGCCTGGGCACCGCAGCAGACGCCTGGGCGATCCCGCCAGCCCTCTTTCGGGCCTAGGGCAAACCCTTTGAATGCGCGATTGTTGAACCTCTGCGTTCGATGATCGCACGCGGCCTACCGGCGCATCGTTGTGGGCCTGCAGGGGGGATTTCTACAGTTCCGCCCATGCCTTCCCCTTGTGCCCGCGGGTCTTCGTTCCGCTTCGCATGCCCGACGCCGCGCACCGCTGCGGCGGCCGGCCCCATGGCGCCGCAGCGCTGAGCCGGGGCCGACGCCATGCATCGTTCCATCGCCACCGTCTCCCTGAGCGGCACCCTGCGCGAGAAGCTGGAAGCCATCGCGGCCGCCGGCTTCGACGGCTTCGAGCTCTTCGAAGCCGACTTCATCCACTTCCCGGGGTCCGCCGCCGAACTGGGCCGCATCGCCGGCGACCTGGGCCTGTCCATCGACCTGTACCAGCCCTTCCGCGACTTCGAGGGCATGCCCGAGGCGCAGTTCCGCCGCAGCCTGGAGCGCGCCGAGCGCAAGTTCGACGTCATGCAGGCCATGGGCGCGTCGCTGGTGCTGTGCTGCTCCAACACCTCGCCGCTGGTGAAGGACGACCTGGCGCTGGCCGCCGCGCAGTTGCACGAACTGGCCGAGCGCGCCGCGCGCCGCGGCCTGCGCGTGGGCTTCGAGGCGCTGGCCTGGGGCCGCGTGACCTCGCGCTACGGCCAGGCCTGGGACCTCGTGCGGCGCGCCGATCACCCGAGCCTGGGCCTGATCCTGGACAGCTTCCACACCTTGTCGCTCAACGACGATCCGCGCGGCATCCTGGAGATTCCGGGCGAGAAGCTCTTCTTCGTGCAGATGGCCGATGCGCCGCTGCTGGCCATGGACGTGCTGCAATGGGCGCGCCACCACCGCAGCTTCCCGGGGCAGGGCGACTTCGACTGCGTGGGCTTCTTCGAGCTGGCGCTGCGCGCGGGCTACACCGGCCCGCTGTCGCTGGAAATCTTCAACGACGTGTTCCGCGAGACGCCCAACCGCCGCACGGCCGTGGACGCGATGCGCTCGCTGCTGTGGCTGGAAAGCCAGGTGCGCGAGCGGCTGGGCGCGGTGGCCGAGGCCCCGGCAGCGCCCGCGACGCCGGCGCCGGCCGTCCCGCTCTTCAGCCCGCCGCCCGCGCCGGCGCTGCAGGGCATCGGCTTCCTGGAATTCGCCGTCGACGCGCCGGCCGCCGAGCGCCTGGACGGCACGCTGCGCCAGCTGGGCTTCGCGCGCGTCGGCCGGCACCGCTCCAAGGCCGTCACGCTGTACCGCCAGGGCGACATCCATTTCATCGTCAACGCGCAGCCCGATTCCTTTGCCAGCGAGCGTTTCGCACTGCACGGCACCTCGGTCTGCGCGCTGGGCCTGCAGGCGCAGGACCCCGAGGCCGCCGCCGCGCGCGCCACCGCCATGTGCTCGCAGCGGCACGACAGCCCGCGCGGTCCGGGCGAGCTGGCGCTGCCGGCCATCGTGGCGCCGGGCGGCAATCTCCTGCACTTCATGCCGGGCGACCAGCCCGCCGCCGCGCTGTTGCTCGCGGATTTCGTGACCGACGAGGCCGCCGGTGCCGGGGGCGCGGTCCCTGGCCATGGCCTGAAAGCCGTGGACCATGTGGCGCTGGGCCTGGCGCTGGACCAGCTGGACACCTGGGTGCTGTTCTCGCGCGCCGTCCTCGGCCTCATCCCGGGCGAAAGCCTGGAACTGGCCGACCCCTTCGGCCTGGTGCGCAGCCGCGGCGTGGCCGATGCCGGACGCCGCGTGCGCCTGGTGCTCAATGCCTCGCTGAGCCAGCGCACGCACACCGCGCGCACGCTCACGCGCACCGGCGGCGGCGCGGTGCACCACATCGCCCTGCGCTGCGACGACATCTTCGCCACGGTGCAGAAGCTGCGCGCGGCCGGCGTGCGCTTCGTGCCCATCTCGGGCAACTACTACGACGACCTGCCCACCCGCATCGAGCTGGACGAGGCCTTCGTCGCACGCCTGCGCGCGGCGGGCATCCTGTTCGACCGGTCGGCCGCGGGCGACTACCTGCACATCTACACCGAAAGCCTCGAGCAGGGGCTGTTCTTCGAGGTGGTGCAGCGCATCGACGGCTACGACGCCTACGGCGCCGCCAATGCGCCGGCGCGCATGGCTTCGCAGGCCCTGCAGTCGCACGGATTCCCGCCTCCCGTTTCCCTCCCGCCTTCCCCTGTTCCCCCGCGCGGGCCTGCCCGCCACGATTGATCCTCATCGCAGACGCCATGTCCACTGCCATCGCGCACGAGCCCGAGGGCCAGCACCAGTCGAAGAAGGCCGCCGCCAGCGGCTGGATCGGCTCTGCGCTCGAGTACTACGACTTCTTCATCTACGCCACCGCCGCGGCGCTGATCTTTCCGCAGATCTTCTTCCCCCAGGGCGACCCGGCCATCGGCATCATCGCGTCGCTCGCCACCTACGGCGTGGGCTACGTGGCGCGGCCCATCGGCGCCTTCGTGCTGGGCCACATCGGCGACACGCACGGCCGCAAGCAGGTGCTGGTGTGGTGCATGTTCCTGATGGGCTTCTCGACCATCGCCGTGGGCCTGCTGCCCACCTACGAGCAGATCGGCCTGTGGGCACCCGCGCTGCTGGTGCTGTGCCGGCTGGTCCAGGGCTTCGCGGTGGCGGGCGAGATCTCGGGCGCCAGCTCGATGATCATGGAGCACGCGCCCTTCGGGCGCCGCGGCTTCTTCGCCAGCTTCTCGCTGCAGGGCGTGCAGGCCGGCCAGATCCTGGCGGCCGCCGTGTTCCTGCCGCTGGCCCACTACATGCCCGCCGAGCAGTTCAACAGCTGGGGCTGGCGCATTCCCTTCCTGCTGAGCTTCATCGTCATCGTGGCCGGCTGGATCATCCGCCGCGAAGTGGCCGAGACGCCCGCCTTCACCGACAAGACCGCGCAGAAGGAACGCGCGCGCTCGCCCATCCTCGACGCTTTCAAGTACAGCTCGGCCGACATGTTTCGTGTGGTGTGCATGGCGCTCATGAACGTGATCCCCGTGGTCGCCACCATCTTCGGGGCCGCCTACGCCGTGCAGCCGGCCTACGGCATCGGCTTCGCCAAGGACATCTACCTCTGGATCCCCGTGCTGGGCAACTTGCTGGCCGTGCTGGTGATTCCCTTCGTGGGCAACCTGTCCGACAAGGTCGGCCGCCGTCCGCCCATCATCGTGGGCGCGCTGGCCTCGGGCCTGCTGGCCTTCGGCTACCTCTACGCCATCAGCATCAAGAACGTGCCGCTGGCCATCTGCATGTCGCTCTTGATGTGGGGCGTGGTCTACCAGGGCTACAACGCGGTGTTCCCTTCGTTCTACCCCGAGCTGTTCCCCACCCGCACCCGGGTGTCGGCCATGGCCATCTCGCAGAACGTGGGCACCGCCATCACCGCCATGCTGCCGGCGCTCTTCACCTTCGTCGCGCCCCCGGGCTCGGCGAACATCTGGATCAAGGTCGGTGCCATCGCCTTCGGCATCACCGTCATCGCCGCCTTGGCCGCCCTGAGCGCCCGAGAGACCTTCCGCGTGCCCATGAACGAACTCGGCAAGCCCGACGCGCGTCCGCTGAACAAGGCCGACTACGATCGGCTGCGCGAAGAGGCCCTGGCCGCGCGCCCGGCACGCAGCGGCCATGCCGCGGCCTGATTTCCTTCCCCCGTTGACTTCTTCTTCCCTCGCCCATGATTTCCGGCAAGACCACGCTCATCGCCCACCTCGGCTACCCCACCGAGACGTTCAAGGCGCCGATGATCTACAACCCCTGGTTCGAGCAGCAGGGCATCGACGCCGTGGTCGTGCCCATGGGCGTGAAGGGCGAGGACTATGCGGCCTCGCTGCCGCAGATCATGCGCTTCACGAACATCCGCGGCGCACTCGTGACCATGCCGCACAAGATCAGCACGCTGGGCCTGGTTCATGAGGCCACGCCCACGGCCCGGATCGCCGGCGCCTGCAACGCGATCCTCAAGCGCGCCGACGGCACGCTGCTGGGCGACATGTTCGACGGCGCGGGCTTCGTGCGCGGCGTGCAGCGCAAGGGCCGCAGCCTTGCCGGCGCGCGCGTGCTGGTGTCGGGCTCGGGCGGCGTGGGCTCGGCCATCGCCGCGTCCATGGCCGCTGCGGGCGCGGCGGAGCTGATGCTCTTCGACGCGAACCCGGCCGCGGCCGACGCGCTGGCCGGCCGGCTGCGTGAGCATTACCCGCAGCTCGAGGTGCGCACCGGCTCCCGGGACCCGGCGGGCTGGGACGTGATCGTCAACGCCACGCCGCTGGGCATGAAGGAGGGCGACCCGCTGCCCTTCGACATCGACCGCATCGCGCCCACGACCTTCGTCGGCGAGGTGGTGATGAAGGCCGAGCACACGCCGCTGCTGAAGGCGGCGCTGGCGCGCGGCTGCCCCGTGCAGGTGGGCACCGACATGCTGTTCGAGCAGATCCCCGCCTACCTGGAGTTCTTCGGCTTCGGCACCACCACGGCCGAGGCCCTGCGTGCCGTCGCCCGACTGCAATACTGAGGACCGTTCGCACCCCGTTGCGCGGGCCAAAGCCGCCGGCCTCGATTTCGCCAACCCCAAGAGAAGAAGGAGACAAGCCATGAGAAGACTGTTCATCGCCGCGATGGTGGCCGCCACCGCGCTGGGCGCCACCGGCCTGGCCGCCGCCCAGGTCAAGGAGCGCACGATCAAGTTCGCGTTCCAGAACCAGACCGGCCATCCGCAGGCGCAGGGCGCGCAGAAATTCGCCGAACTGGTGGCCCAGAAATCGGGCCACAAGCTGAACGTGAAGCTCTTCCCCGGCGGCACGCTGGGCGGCGACCTGCAGACCGTATCGGCGCTGCAGGGCGGCACGGTGGAGATGACGGTGCTCAACGCCGGCATCCTGGCCGCGCAGGTCAAGGAGTTCGCAGTCTACGACTTCCCCTTCCTCTTCGGCAATGCGAAGGAGGCCGACGCCGTGACCGACGGCGCCTTCGGCAAGAAGCTGCTGGCCAAGCTCGAAGACAAGCAGATGCATGGCCTGGGCTACTGGGACCTGGGCTTTCGCAACCTCACCAACAGCCGCCGCCCCGTCGCCAAGGCCGAGGACATCGCGGGCCTGAAGGTGCGCGTGATCCAGTCGCCCATCTACATCGACCTGTTCGCCGCGCTGGGCGCCAACGCCACGCCGCTGCCCTTCCCCGAGCTGTACCCGGCGCTGGAGCAGCGCGTGGTGGACGGCCAGGAGAACCCGAACACGGTGATCCTGTCCTCGCGCTTCGCCGAAGTGCAGAAGCACCTGACCGAGACGCGCCACATCTACAACCCGCAGGCGCTGATCATCAGCAAGAAGTTCTGGGACCAGCTCTCGGCCGACGAGAAGAAGATCGTGAGCGAGGCCGCGGCCGAGGCCACCGCCTTCCAGCGCGGCGTGTCGCGCGGCGCCGCCGACTCGGCGCTGGCCGAGCTGAAGAAGGCCGGCATCACCGTCACCGAACTGCCGCCGGCCGAGTTGGCCAAGCTGCGCGAGAAGGTCAAGCCCGTGATCGACAAGTACACGGCCAGCGTGGGCGAAGCCACGGTCAAGGAACTGATGGCCGAGATCGCGAAGGCGCGCCAGTAGTGCGCACAATGAAGGGGGCGGCGCCTGGCGTGCCGCGCTTCGAGGCCCCGTGATCCACCGGTTCCTTCTTTCGTTCCCGCCGCAGCTGCGCGCGTTGCCGCGCGGGCGTCCTGCCTGGCCTCGTCTGCGGCGCCTGTCCCTGCCGGCTCGCGCGCCATGAGTGGCACGCCGCTTGCGAAGAATGGCGCCGTGCACAAGCCGCTGCCCTTCGCGCTGCTGTTGCCGCTGCTGCTGGCCGCGCAGCCGGTGGCCACCGACAGCTACCTGCCCGCCCTCCCGGCCATTGCCCGCGCGCTGGGCTCGGCCAGCGCCAGCCTCACCGTCTTCGTGCTGGCCTTCGGCATCGCGCAGCTGCTGTGCGGGCCACTGGCCGATCGCTGGGGGCGCCGGCCGCTGCTGCTGATGGGGCTGGCCTGCTACGTGCTGGCCGGGCTGGGCAGCGCGGTGTCCTTCCATGTGCCCATGCTCGTGGCCTGCCGCGCCCTGCAGGGGGCGGCCATGGCCGCCGTGCTGGTGTGCGCGCGCGCGGCCGTGCGCGACCTGTATGCGCCGCAGGACGGCCTGCACGTGATGGCGCGCGGGCTCACGGGCCTGGGCATCGTCGCGCTGATGGCGCCGCTGCTGGGCGCCTGGGTGGTGCAGCTGGCCGGCTGGCGCTGGGTGATGGTGGCCATGGCCGCCTATGCAGCCGTGCTGTGGGCGCTGTGCTGGCGCGGCTTCGCCGAGACCTTGCCGCGCGACGGTGCGCGCGCGGGCCCGGCCGGCAGCGTGCGCAAGGTCTTCGCCAGCCGCAGCTTCCGCCTCTGGGCCTCGGTGGCGGCCAGCACCTATGCCGGCATCTTCTGCTTCCTGCTGCTCTCGCCCATGGTCTACATCGAGTACCTGGGCCTGTCGCCCACGCTGTACGGCTGGATTCCGGCCGGTGGTTCGCTGGTCTACATCGGCAGCACGATCGCGTGCCGGCGGTTGCTGCGCCGCTGGGGGCCGCTGCGCACGGTGCGCATCGGGGCGTCGCTCAGCCTGGCCGGCCCCTGCATCCAGGCCCTGGGGTGCCTGCTGGCCCCGCGGGCGGCGTGGCCGCTGCTGCTGGGCCACGCGGTCTACGTGCTGGGCCATGGCATCCACCAGCCCTGCGGCCAGGCCGGTGCGGTGGCCGACCTGCCGCAGCAGGCCGGCCGCGCCGTGTCCTGGTCGGGCTTCGGCATGATGGCGGCCGCTTTCTGCGTGGGCCAGGTGGCGGCCCAGTTCGTCGATCCGCAGCTCAGCGCCGGGGCTTGGCCCATGGTGCTGCCCATGCTGGGTGCGGGCGCCCTGCTGATGGTGCTTGCGTGGTGGGGCCTGCCGCGGCTGTACCGCGCGCGCTGACCCGGCGCATCCGGCGCAGCAGGCGTGCGAGTTCGCCTGGCGCCGGGTCCGCGTCCGCTCAGGCCGCGAAGTTTTCCGTGTCCACCTCGCCCGTGGCCTGCGGCGCGTAGCGCGGGCCGACCACGTTGTGCTGGCCGATCAGCGTCTCCAGCCGCGCCATCTGCGCGGGCGTCAAGGCCACGTCGGCCGCGCCCAGGTCTTCGTGCAGGTGGTCCAGCTGCGTGGTGCCGGGGATGGGCACGATGTGCGGTGCCTTGTGCAGCAGCCAGGCCAGCGCCAGTTGCGCGGGCGTGCAGCCCACCTCGCCAGCCAGCGCCACGAAGGGCGGCAGCAGCTGGAGGTTGGCGGCGTAGTTGTCGGGCGCGAAGCGCGGCATCGGTCGGCGGATGTCCTTGGCGTCGAGCGCGCCCACGTCCTGCAGCGTGCCGGTCAGGAAGGCGCGCGCCAGCGGGCTGAAGGCGACGAAGGCGGCACCGATCTCGCGGCAGGCATCGAGCACGGCGATCTCGGGGTTGCGCGTCCACAGCGAGTATTCGGTCTGCACGGCCGCGATGGGATGCACCGCATGCGCCTGGCGGAGCGTGGCGGCCGAGACTTCCGACAGGCCGATGGCCTGCACCTTGCCTGCGCGCACCAGGTCGGCCATGGCGCCCACGCTGTCCTCGATCGGCACCTGCTTGTCCCAGCGGTGCAGGTAGTACAGGTCGATCACTTCGGTCTTCAGGCGGCGCAGGCTGTCCTCGCAGCTCTTGCGCAGCGAATCGGGGCGGCCGTCGATCACGCGGCGCAGCACGCCGTCTTCACCGCGCACGCCGCCCAGCCCGCCCTTGCTGGCCAGGGTGAAGCGGCTGCGGTGCGGGGCCAGCACGCGGCCGACCAGTTCCTCATTCGCGCCGAAGCCGTACAGCGCGGCCGTGTCGAAGAGCGTCACGCCGGCGTCGAGTGCGGCCAGCAGCACGCGCTCGGCCTGTTCGGCGGAGGGCGGCACGCCGTAGGCGTGGCTCAGGTTCATGCAGCCCAGGCCGATGGCCGAGACTTCAAAGTGGGCGATGCGTCGTGTTTGCATGGGCCAAGCTTAGTCGGGGTTCAAAGGACGCGAGAGGCGCTCGGATTCTTTGCCCGGCCAGATGCCGCCAGGCCGGCGTGCCATAGCCCGCCACGAGGTCGTGACCGAGGGCTTGCCAGGCCGGGTCCCGCGCGTCCAGGCCCAGCGCTTCGATGAAAGGCGCCTGCACGATGAAGCACTGGCGCCGGTAGGGCAGCACAAAGCCCTGGCGTTGCGGCGCAAACACCGCCCGGGCTTCGTCATGGCGCGCGAACCAGAGGTGCAGCAGCAGGCCGGTCTTCGGCGCATGCCAGAAGTTGCCCATGTCGTCGGTGGGCGCGGCCAAGCCGCCGAGCACCTGGCGCGCCTGGTCCCAGTGTGCGAAGCCGACCTCGCGCGCGGCGGCGTGCAGGTGGTCACGCAGCGTCAAGGCGCCGGCCGTGCCTTCGCGGCGCGCGCGGTTCAGGCGCACGCGCGCGCGCACCTTGAGTTCGTCGAGCGGATCCGGGGCCGTCATCGCGATCGCGCTCCCGCGTTGACGCGGGTCGCTCCTTGCGCCAGGGCTTGCCACTGCGCGCGCAGGGCCTCCCATGCCGTGCGATCCAGGCCGGCCGCGGCGCAGACCTGGCGGCAGACCGCGCCAACGGTCTGTGCCGCTTCGGCGTGCAGGCGGCGCCCGACGGGCCGCAGTTGCACCGTGCCGCTGTCGCGCGCGAGCAGGCCGGTCTTGTGCAGCGGCATGAGTTGGCGCACCAGCGCCGAGGGGCCCACGTGCAGGGCCGCAGCCAACTGCGCCGTGGGCAGGCCGCCGGGCGGCGCATCGACCAGCACGCCGAGCAGCCGGAAGTCGTTCAGGGCCAAGCCGTGCCACCTGCCCAGTCGTTCATCGAGCAGCGCTTGCAGGCCGGCATGGGCGTGGGCCAGGCCCAGTCCCAGATGCAGGGCTTCTGCCTCCTCGGTGCCGCTCATGCTGCACCGCCCTGAGGCCCCGGTGTCGCCGCGTCCGTGGGCTGCAGCTCGGCCTGCCACAGTGCCAGCAGCGTGGCCAGTTCCGCGTCGTAGTCGAAGGCCGGATCGTCGCGCTCCTTCACGCGGTCGATCACCTCCAGCCGGAAGGCGTCGGCGCCGTGCGTGTTCCAGGCCTGTTGCAGGGCGCGGTCGCGGTGCGCGCCGCGCACGAGTTCGAAGCGCAGGCGGTTGAGCGAGCCTTCGGCATTGCGGCTGCTGCCCAGGCGCAGCAAGCCGGCCGCGTCGCAGCGCACGGCATACACGCCCATGGGCGGAAAGGCCTGCTTGTATTGGCGCGTGAGTTCGCGGCGCGCGTGCGGAGAAAGGGAAAAGTACATGGCAGCACTCCAGGGGTTCGTCACCGAGCCGGTCCCGCGCGTGGCCCGGACGAAGACCGCAGTCTGTCCATGGAAGAAGTCATGACGAGGGTGAGCGCCTCTTGTGCGGGAAGGGCGCCCCTCCGCGCCCGTCGCAAATATTACCCGGGTTAATTATGGAATGCAATGGCTATGAAAAAAGCCGCCGGCTCGTGGCGAGCGGGCGGCCTGTTCAGGGGCGGGCGGGGCCTCAGCCGTTGAGCTGCTGCTCCAGCTGGTGCAGCACCTGGTAGCAGGGCAGTACCTGGGCCACGCTGGCGTTGGGCTCGCGGCCTTCCTTGATGGCGGCGAAGAACTCGCGGTCCTGCAGCTCGATGCCGTTCATCGACACGTCGACCTTGGACACGTCGATCTTCTCCTCCTTGCCGTTGACCAGGTCGTCGTAGCGCGCGATGTAGGTCGCCGTATCGCCGATGTAGCGGAAGAAGGTGCCCAGCGGGCCGTCGTTGTTGAAGGACAGCGACAGCGTGCAGATCGCACCGTTGGCGGCCTTGAGCTGGATGCTCATGTCCATGGCGATGCCCAGCTCCTTGTGGATCGGGCCCTGGATCGCATTGGCCTTCACGATCGGGCTGCCGGCCTGGTAGGCGAACAGGTCCACGGTGTGGGCGGCGTGGTGCCACAGCAGGTGGTCGGTCCAGCTGCGCGGCTGGCCCAGCGCGTTCATGTTCGTGCGGCGGAAGAAGTAGGTCTGCACGTCCATCTGCTGGATGTTGAATTCGCCAGCCTGGATCTTCTTGTGCACGTACTGGTGGCTGGGGTTGAAGCGGCGGGTGTGGCCGCACATGGCGACCAGGCCGGTCTTCTTCTGCAGCGCCACGACTTCCTCGCCGTCCTTGAGCACGTCGCACAGCGGGATCTCGACCTGCACGTGCTTGCCGGCTTCCAGGCAGGCCTTGGCCTGCGCGGCGTGCATTTGCGTGGGCGTGCACAGGATGACCGCGTCCACTTCCTTGAGCGCGAGGCTTTCGCTCAGCTCGGTGGTGACATGGCCGATGCCGTACTTTTCGGCCACTTCCCGGGTCTTGGCCAGGTCGCGGCTGATCAGCGAGACGACTTCGACGCCGTCGATGTTCCGGATGCCGTCCAGGTGCTTGATGCCGAAGGCGCCGGCGCCGGCCAGGGCTACTTTGATGGTCATGGGTGGGTCCTTTCGCGTTCAGGGTTTCTGTGGGATGCGGGCGCTGCGCTCAGCGGGGCTCCTCGAGGATCAGGTGCCCCACGGCCGTGTTGGAGGCGGGCACGTGGAAGAAGCGGTGCGCCACCTTCGGCGCCGGGCCGGCGCCGTTCACGTCGGCCATTGCGCCGCGCGCGATCAGCCACATCACCAGCTCGATGCCTTCGCTGCCCGCTTCGCGCACGTATTCGATGTGCGGCACCTTCGCCAGCTCGGCCGGCTCGGCGATCAGGCGGTCGAGGAACCGGTTGTCCCAGTCGGCGTTGATCAGCCCGGCGCGCGGGCCCTGCAACTGGTGGCTCATGCCGCCCGTGCCCCAGATGTGCACGTTCAGGTCCTCGTCGAAGCTCTCCACGGCCTTGCGGATCGCGCGGCCCAGGTTGAAGCAGCGCTGGCCGCTGGGCACCGGGTACTGCACCACGTTCACCGCGAACGGGATCACGGGGCAGGGCCAGGCGCCTTCCTTCGGGTCCTTCTCGCCGCACATCAGCGACAGCGGCACCGTCAGGCCGTGGTCCACGTCCATCTTGTTGACGATGGTGAGATCGAAGTCCTGCTGGATCACGCTCTGCGCGATGTGGCTGGCCAGTTCGGGGTGGCCCACCACCTTGGGCACGGGGCGCGGGCCCCAGCCTTCGTCGGCCGGCTGGTACTCGGCGGCGGTGCCGATGGCGAAGGTCGGGATCATGTCCAGGCTGAAGGCCGTGGCATGGTCGTTGAACACCAGGAAGATGACGTCGGGCTTGTTGTCCTTCATCCACTGCTTGGAGAAGTCGTAGCCCGCGAACAGCGGCTTCCAGTAGTCTTCCTGGGTCTTGCCCAGGTCCATGGCCGCGCCGATGGCGGGAACGTGCGAGGTGTAGACGGAGGCGGTGATGCGAGCCATGTCAGTGGTCCTTGTGTGAGCGGTGCGCCGCGCCCTGCGGCTGGTTCTGGGCCTGTGCGTTGCCGTGCTCGCCCACGTAGCGGTTGCCTTCGACCGAGCGGCCGCCGTTGATCATCATGTCGCGGTACTCCTGCTCGGTCATGCCGGTCATGGAGCCGGCCATCTGCTGGAAGCTGCGCCCGTCGGTGGCGCCGAGCTTGGCCAGGAAGTAGATGTTGCCGCCCGTGCGCATGCACCAGTTGAGGTCGCGCGCCAGCACGGCCTGCTTCTGCTCCTCGGTCATGGGCCATTCGTCGAGGTAGGCACGTTCGTCGGCCTTGAAGCGCTCGCGGTTCTCGGCCTTCATGAGGCTCATGCAGAACTGGTTGAGCCAGTAGCCTTTGCGGCTCTGCTCGGCGTCGAAGATGATCGTGCCGGGCACGTCGAGGTAGGGTTTTTCAAGGGCCATGGCGGACCTCTCTGGAAGGGTGAAGGGGGAGGAGCGGGTCAGAGTCGGGGAATCTTCGCGGCCGCGATCACCTCGCTCCAGCGCCGGATGTCGCCGGCCAGGCGCTCGCGCAACTGCTGCGGGCTGCTGCCCTGCGCCGTGAGGTTCAGCGCCTGCAGCTGCTGCCTGACCTCCGGCAGCGCGACGGCCTGCTGCACCTCGCGGCTCAGGCGCTCGACGATGGCCGGCGGCGTCTTCGCGGGCACGGCCAGGCCGTTCCAGGAACTGACGTCGAAATCCTTCAGCGAACCGCCGCTTTCGCGCACGGTGGGCACCTGCGGCAGCTCGGGCGCACGCGCGGGGCCCATCACGGCCAGCGCACGCAGGGCGTTGCCCTGGATGTTGCTCATCAGCGGGCCGAGGATGTCGACCATCGCGTCGATCTCGCCGCCGCGCACCGCGGTGATGACGGGCGGCGTGCCGTTGAAGGGCACGGTCTGCGCATCGATGCCGGCGCGCAGCTTGAACAGCTCGGCCGCCAGGTGTTGCGTGGTGCCGATCTGCGGCGTGCCGATGTTGAGCTTGCCCGGATTGGCACGCGCCCAGGCCAGCAGCTCGGCCAGGGTCTTGAAGCGGCTGGTGGCCGACACGGCGATGGCCAGGTCGAAATGCGCAAGCATCGAGACCGGCGCGAAGTCGGCCAGCGCATCGAAGGGCTGGCGCGCGAACAGCGCCGCGCTCACGGCCGTGCCGCTGGAGATGAGCAGCAGCGTGTGGCCATCGGCCTCGGCGCGCGCCACCTGCTCGCCGGCCACCACGCCACCCGCGCTGGGCTTGTTCTCGATCACCACCGGCTGGCCCAGCGCGCCCGCGAGCTTCTGGCCCACCGCGCGCGCCGTCAGGTCGGCGCCGCCGCCGGCCGCGTTGGGCACGACGATGCGCAGCGGGCGCGAGGGGAAGGCCGGCTGGGCCTGCGCCAGGCGCGCGGCGCCGCCGGCCGCGGCGAGCGAGGCCAGGTTCAGCAGGAAGCGGCGCTTGGTGGGCATGTCGGATCTCCTTGAAAGTGGGCAGGAAAGGCCGGTGCGCGGGCTCAGCGCTGCTCCTCGGGCCAGTACAGGCGCATCGGGTTGTCGACCAGCAGCTTGCGCTGCAGTTCCGCGGTCGGCGCGATGTGCGGGATGAAGTCCACCAGCAGGCCGTCGTCGGGCATGTGGTCCTTCAGGTTGGGATGCGGCCAGTCGGTGCCCCACAGCACGCGGTCGGGGAACTGCTCGACGATGCGGCGCGCGAACGGCACCACGTCCTGGTAGGCGTTCTGCTCGCCGTTCAGGGCCTTGGGCCCGGCCACCGACAGGCGCTCGGGGCAGCTGACCTTGCTCCACACGTTGGTGTGCTCGCGCATGAACTTCTCGAACAGCGCGAACTCGGGCCCGTCCACGGGCTTGCTGACATCGGGCCGGCCCATGTGGTCCACCACCACCGTGGTCGGCAGCGCCGTGAAGAAGTCCCACAGCTCGGGCAGGTCCACCGCCTCGAAGTAGATGACCACGTGCCAGCCCAGCTGGGCGATGCGGCCCGCGATCTCCATCAGCTCGTCCTTGGGCGTGAAGTCCACCAGGCGCTTGACGAAGTTGAAGCGCACGCCGCGCACGCCCGCGGCGTGGAGCTGCTGCAGCTCCTCGTCGGTCACGCTGCGCTTGACGGTGGCCACGCCGCGCGCCTTGCCGCCCGAGGACAGGCAGGCATCGACCATGGCGCGGTTGTCGGCGCCATGGCAGGTGGCCTGCACGATGACGTTGCGCGCGAAGCCCAGGTGATCGCGCAGCGCGAACAGCTGCGCCTTGCTCGCGTCGCAGGGCGTGTACTTGCGCTCGGGCGCGAAGGGGAACTCGTCGCCCGGGCCGAACACATGGCAATGCGCGTCCACGGCGCCCGCGGGCAGCTGGAACCTGGGTTTGGAAGGGCCGGCGTACCAATCCAGCCAGCCGGGGGTCTTGGTGAAAGTGCTCATGGGTTCAGTCGTGCGAAAGGGGGAAGCGAAAAACCAGGTGGCGAGCGCAGCGAGGCCCTCAGGGCACCCGAGGAACTGGCGCTGCCAGGCCTCTGGGTGCGCCCCCTTCGGGAACCGGAAGGGGGAGCCGCGAAGCGGCTCGGGGGTTGCCTCTCAATCCAATGCGATGTTGGCCTTGCGGATCACGTCGCCGAAGCGCTGGCTCTCGCTCTTCACGAAGGCGTTGAACTCAGCGTGCGTGGCGGGGAAGGGCTCGTAGCCGAAGACCTTGTACTTCTCCAGCATTTCGTTGGAGGCCAGCGCGGCCTGCACGTCGGTGCGGATCTTGTTCTTCACGGCCTCGGGCAGGCCCGGCGGCACGGCCAGCGCGTTCCAGCCGATCACCTCGAAGTTGGCCGGGCCGCCCGATTCCGCCACCGTGGGCACTTCGGGAAAGTGCGGCGACCGCTTGGGCGCGGCCACGGCCAGCAGGCGCAGGCGGTTGGCGCGGTACATCGGCCCGGCGGTGCCGGCGCTGCCCAGCGCGAACTGCAGCTCGCCCGTGGACACCGAGGTGTAGAGCTGCGTGGTCTCCTTGAAGATCACGTGTTCCATCTGCGTGCCGGTCACGCTTTCGAACAGTTCCGAGCCCAGGTGCACCGGGTTGCCCACCGACCACGAGCCGTAGTTCAGCTTGCCGGGATTGGCCTTGGCGTCGGCAATGATGTCACCCACGCTCTTGTACTTGCTGTTCGTGCCCACCGTGAAGAAGAAGTAGGTGCGAAACAGCGGCAGCAGCGTGTCGAAGTCCTTCACCGGGTCGTAGGGCAGCTTCTTGAACAGGGCCGGATAGGCGGCCAGATGCACGTTGTCCAGGATCAGGATGTCGGTGCCATCCTTGGCGCCGCGCTTCCAGGCGTCGATGGCGATGAAGCCGTTGCCGCCGGGGCGGTTGTCCACCGTCACGGGCTGGCCCCAGGCGCGGCTCAGGTGGTCGGCGATCACGCGGGCCGTGCCGTCGGGTGCGCCGCCCACCGGGAAGGGCGTGATGATGCGCACGGGCTTGCCGGGGAAATTCGCGGCCTGTGCCTGTGCCGCCAGGGGCAGCGACAGGGCCAGCGTGGCGCCGGTCAGCGCCATCAGGGCGCGGCGGGTGGTCTTCTGTTGCATGTCAATGTCTCCTCGTTGCGTCGGTGGATGGGAATCGGAACACGGCACTCAATCGATACTCAGTCGATGTACTTGAGCCCGGCCGCGGCCAGCGGCTCGCGCATCTTGTACATGTCCAGGCCCAGCACGCCGCTGGCGAGCTTGGCGCGCTTCTCGCCTTCGAAGGACTCGCGCTTGCGCGCGGCTTCCAGCGTGGCGGCGGCGCGCGCGGCGGGCACGCAGACCACGCCGTCGTCGTCGGCCACGATCACGTCGCCGGGCGTGACCAGCATGCCCGCGCACACGACCGGGATGTTCACCGAACCCAGCGTGGCCTTGATGGTGCCCTTGCTGGAAATCGCCTTGCTCCACACGGGGAAGTTCATCTCCTGCAGCGTCTTCACGTCGCGCACGCCGGCATCGATGACCAGCGCGCGCGCGCCGCGGGCCTGGAAGCTGGTGGCCAGCAGGTCGCCGAAGTAGCCGTCGGTGCATTCGGCCGTCACGGCCGCCACCACGATGTCGCCGGGCTGGATCTGCTCCGCAGCCACGTGCATCATCCAGTTGTCGCCGGGCTGCAGCAGCACGGTCACGGCGGTGCCGCTCACCTGCTGGCCGGGGTAGATGGGGCGCATGTAAGGCTTGAGCAGGCCCACGCGGCCCATGGCCTCATGCACCGTGGCCGAGCCGAGCGCGGCCAGGCCGTCGGCGGCTTCGCGGTCTGCGCGCTGGATGTTTCTGTAGACAACGCCGAGTTCGTACATCTGTTCTCTCCGGGTGATGAGACTTACAGGCCCTTGGCCTTCAGGCGCGCGTCCAGGCGCGGGAACACGCGGCGCACGTTGCCTTCGTAGATCTGGTGCTTGTCCTCGGCACTCAGGATCTTCGACGCCTCGATGTAGCGCTTGGTGTCGTCGTAGTAGTGGCCGGTGGTGGGATCGATGCCGCGCACCGCGCCGATCATCTCGGACGCGAACAGCACGTTCCTGACCGGGATCACGGTGTTGAGCAGGTCGATGCCGGGCTGGTGGTACACGCAGGTGTCGAAGAACACGTTGTTCAGCAGGTGCGTGTCGAGCAGCGGCTTCTTCATCTCCTGCGCCAGGCCGCGGAAGCGCCCCCAGTGGTAGGGCACCGCGCCACCGCCGTGCGGGATCAGGAACTTCAAGGTCGGGAAGTCCTTGAACAGATCGCCCTGGATCAGCTGCATGAAGGCCGTGGTGTCGGCGTTCAGGTAGTGCGCGCCCGTGGTGTGGAAGCAGGCGTTGCAGCTCGTGCTCACGTGGATCATGGCCGGCAGGTCGTACTCGGCCATCTTTTCGTAGATGGGGTACCAGTGCTTGTCGGTCAGCGGCGGGCTGGTCCAGTGGCCGCCCGAGGGGTCCGGGTTCAGGTTGATGCCCACGGCGCCGTATTCCTTGACGCACTTCTCCAGCTCGGGGATGCAGGTGGCCGGATCGACACCCGGCGACTGCGGCAGCATGGCCACGGGCACGAAGTGGTCGGGGAACAGCGTGGAGACGCGGTAGCACAGCTCGTTGCAGATCGCGGCCCAGGTGCTGGAGACCTCGAAGTCGCCGATGTGGTGGGCCATGAAGCTGGCGCGCGGGCTGAACAGCGTGATGTCGCTGCCGCGCTCCTTCATCAGGCGCAGCTGGTTGCTCTCGATGGACTCGCGCAGCTCGTCGTCGCTGATCTTCAGGTCGGCGGCCTTCGGCATGACGGCCGGGTCCTGGATGCCGGCGATCTGCTGGTTGCGCCAGTTCTCCAGGGCTTTCGGAGCGGTGGTGTAGTGACCGTGGCAGTCGATGATGAGACTCATGGGGGGCTCCTCGGATGGGGTGGGCGATGGGGGCGATGGACGGGCAGGGGCCGGCGTCAGGCCGGTGCCATGCCCTGGCGGCGCTTGGCTTCGGCCGCTTCGGGCGAAGCCATGAAGGCCAGAAGGCGGCGCACCGCCTCGGCGTTCGGCGAGCCGGCGACCACGCCGGCTGAAAAGACGGTGTCGATCTGCACCGGCGCGGGCAGCGGGCCGACGATGTCGATGCCTTCAACGTGGATCAGTTCGCTGAGCTGCTGGAAGCCCAGCGCGACCTGGCCCTGGGCGATCAGCGCGCCCACGGGCACGCCGGGCGGCGCCTGCACGGTGCGCGCCTTCACGGCCTCGGCAATGCCCCAGCGCTCGAACAGCTTTTGCAGCGCCACGCCGCTCGGGCCGGTGGAGTAGCCGAGGGTCGGCGCGGCCAGCACGGCGGCGCGCAGCGCGTTTTCGGTGCCGATGTCGGGCGGTGCGGCGCCCCGGGGCACGGCCACGGCCGTGCTGGACAGCACCAGGTCCACCTTGCTGCCGGCGGCCACGCGGCCGGCAGCCAGCAGCTTGTCGATGGCGTCCGAGGCCAGGAAGACCACGTCGAAGGCTTCCTCGCCGGTCTGCACGCGCCTGGCGGCGTCGACGCCCCCGACGGATTCGATGTGCAGCGGCTCGCCGCCGCGGGCCTGCCAGTCCGCGGCCAGTTCGGCCAGCACCTGGCGCGTGGCCATGGACGAGATGCCTTGAAGGGGGGGGGTCATGCGCGCTGTCTCCGGAGCCGCCGCGGCCGGTGCCGGGGCGCTGTGTGTGCCCGCGCATTCTGCGCAGCGCACAGGGGCGCGCAAAGCGGGTCCGCCGGCTAGCAGTTAGAACAAAATGGCATAGCAGGTGATATGGTTGCGGCTCAATGCAATAGCTCGGCCGGGCCGGATGGACCTCAAGCAGCTGGAATACTTCGTGCGCGTGGCCGAACTGGGCAGCTTCACGCGCGCCTCGCAGGCGCTGGACGTGGCGCAGCCCGCGCTGTCGCGCCAGGTGCGCCTGCTCGAGGTGGAGCTGCGCCAGAACCTGCTGGTGCGCAACGGCCGCGGCGTGACGCTGACCGACGCCGGCGCGCTGCTGCTGCAGCATGGCCGCGGCATCCTGCACCAGGTGGCGCGCGCGCAGGAGGAACTGGCCGGCGCGCGCGACGGCCTGGCCGGCCGCGTGGCGCTGGGGCTGCCGCCCAGCGTGGCGCGCGCCCTGGCAGTGCCGCTGATGCGCGCCTTCCGCCAGCGCATGCCGCAGGCGCAGCTGTCGATCACCGAAGGCCTGTCGCTGGCCATGCAGGAGGCGCTGGGCGCCGGCCGGCTGGACATCGCGGTGCTCTACAACGCGCGCCCCGTGGCGGGGCTGGACATCGAGCCGCTGATGGAAGAGGAACTGGTGCTGGTGCAGGCGCGCCCGCCGGGGCTGGCCGAAGACCCGCCGCTGCCGCTGCCGCTGGCCGGGCTGGCCGGGCTGCCACTGATCATCCCGAGCCGGCCCAACGCCATCCGCATGCAGGTGGAGTCGGAATTGGCCGCGCTGGGCCTGCGCCCGCAGGTGGCGCTGGAAATCGATGGCGTGCCCGCCATCCTGGAGCTGGTGGCCGAAGGCCTGGGCAGCGCCGTGCTCACGCGCCACGCGGTGAGCAGCGCCGCGCGGCCCTCGGCCTTTTCCGTTCGCGCCATCGGCGAGCCCGGCCTGCGCGTGCGCGCCTGGGTGGCCACCAGCGCCCTGCGGCCGGCCACGCGCACCCAGCAGGCGGCGCTGGCCCTGCTGCGCGCCACGGTGGCGGGGCCGGGGCGCGCGCAGCATTGAGCGGGCCCGCCCGGGTGCGCGGCGATCGACCGCGGTCCGGCCGCCCGATCCGCGCGCAGGGTGTGCCGACCCGTTTGGCGTTTCCGCGCAGCGCACAGCCGATCCGCGACGCAGCAGCGCGGTCCCGGTTTTCCGTAATGGCCCCGCAGGCGAGGCTGATTTACGATTGTTGCAAATCATGCATCACGCAGCGCGTGGGCCCGTCCATTCGGCACGAAGTCGTCCCGGCCATGACACAGATCCTGATCATTGATGACGACCCGGCCCTGCGACTGCGGCTGCAGCACATCGTCGAGCGCGTGTACGGCCCGGGCCTGTGCTGCGTGGCGGACTCGCTGGCCGCTGCGCGCGGGCTGCTGAGCCTGCAGGCCTTCGACCTGGCGCTCCTTGACGTGGGCCTGCCCGATGGCAACGGCGTGACCCTTCTGCCCTGGGTCCGCGAGCGGGTGCCGGCGCTGGAAGTCGTGATCGTTTCCAGCCTCGGGGACGATGCCACCGTGCTGCAGGCCATTCGCGCGGGCGCCGTCGGCTACCTCCTGAAGAACGGGGACGACATGGAGCTGGAGCTGTCCCTGCGCAGCCTTCAGCGCGGCGGCGCGCCCATCGATCCCGTGATTGCGCGGCGGATCCTGTTGCAGCTGAGCGCGGCCGCTTCGCCCGCGTCGGCCGAGGGGGACCCGCTGCCCGGCGCGGCATCTGCGGCGGCCCCCGAACTGACGGAGCGCGAGCTGGAGGTGCTGAAGCTGGTCGCCCAGGGTTACAGCAATCGGGAAATCTCCGAAAGCCTGGGCGTGACGATCAACACCATCGAGGCCCATGCGAAGAAGATCTTTCGCAAGCTGGAGGTGCGTTCCCGCAGCGCGGCCGTTCACAGCGCCACGCAGAAGGGATGGTTGGGTTAGCCGGGCCGGGGCGCACGGTGGCGCAGGTCCTGGCCGGCCTCGGGCGCGTCTGGCTGCTGGCGCTGTGCTGGCTGGCATGCGGGGGCGCGGATGCCGCCGCGGCAGGGGCGCAACCCGGCGCCGTGGTGTTCGAGCAGATGGAGGCGGCGAGGGCGGACTGGGATTCCGCCCGCCCTCCGCAGGACGGCTGGGTGCCGGTGGCGCTCCCGGATCTCTGGCACGAGCGCTGGCCGCGCTTCGAGGGGGTGGTGTGGTACCGGCTGCGCTGGCAGCAGGAGGCCGCTTCGGAGCCCCTTTCGCTGATGATCGATGCCGTGTCGATGGCCGGCGCCATCTACGTGAATGGCGCGCTGCTGGCGCGGGACCACCATCTGGTGGAGCCCTTGTCACGCTCCTGGAACCGTTCCCGCCACTGGCTGCTGCCCGCCGACCTGCTCAGGACCGGGACGAACGAGATCTGGCTGCGCGTCTCGGGCATGGCCGTCCACCACGCAGGGCTGGGGCCGGTTCGCCTGAGCCGGTCGCCCGCGGAGGCCGCAAGGTACGAGCGCGACGAAACCATGCGACGTGCGCTGCTCATCCTCGGCGTGGGCGTCGCCCTGGCGACGGCCGTGGTCTTCGGCGTCATCTGGCTGCTCAGGCCCAAGGAAAGGCTGTACGGCTGCTTTGCGCTGTTCTCGCTGCTGCGCCTGCCGGCGGCCTACAACTACATCGCCACCGAGGCCTGGCCGTATGCCAGTACGGCAGCGTTTCAGTTCGCCATCCTGGCCTCGCTGGTGGCCAGCGCCACCTGCTTTCTGATCTTCGCCCTGCTGTTCGGCGGCTATGCGGCCCGTCGCAGCAAATGCCTGGCCGTGGCGCTGTGCGTGCTCGTCATCGGGGCCATGGCCCTGCAGGCCCCCGGGCTGGGCGCGGTGGGCCGCATCGCGGTCGTCCTCGCCGGGGGCTTCTTTCTCTGGGGCTCGGGGGTGGTGATCTGGCATGCCGTCCGTACCCGGCGGGCGGCGGCCGTGGCTTTCGCGTTGTGCCTGCTGCTTCCCATGGCTGCCGCCGCGCGCGACGTCCTGGTGTTCAACCGTGTCCTGCAAAGCAACACCTACGTCTTTCCCGCCGCCTCCAGCCTCCTGTTGATCGGCATCGCCTGCGTGCTTGCGCTGCACCTGGTGCATGGCATGCGCGTGGTGGAGAACTTCAACGCCGAACTGCGCGAGCGCGTGGACGAAGCCAAGGCCCGGCTGGCGCAAGCGCTGCGCAGCCAGCACCGCGCCGAGCTGGAGCAGGCGCGGCTCAACGAGCGGCTCAGCCTGGTGCGCGACCTGCACGACGGCCTGGGCATGAGCCTGAGCAGCCACATCCATGCGCTGCAGGGCAGGCCGGGGGGCAGTGACCGCGCGGCGCTATGGACGCTCAGGGACATCAACAACGATCTTCGCCTGCTGATCGAGGGGGCGTCGCTGGACGACACGGACGTGCTCATGGAGCGTCTTGCGCCCCTGCGCCATCGAAGCACGCGCCTGCTCGATGCGGCGGGCATCCATTGCAGCTGGGAGCTGATGGGCCTTCAGGGGCTGCGCATGGGCGCGCGGCGCAGCCTGGATCTGCTGCGCCTGCTGCAGGAGGCCCTGACCAATGTGCTCAAGCACAGCACGGCCACGCGCGTGGTCGTGCGCGTGGAGGCGGCCGATGGAAAGATGAGCCTGTCCGTGACGGACAACGGCCGCGGGATGGGAACGGTCGGCGACGCCGTCCAGCCCGCAGAAACCGTGGGCATGGGCCTGGCCAGCATGCACGCGCGTGCGCAGCGTCTGGGCGGCGCACTGCGCATCCAGTCCGGCGCGCAGGGCACGGCCCTCACGCTTCAGATTCCTGTTTCAGGTTGAGCGCAGCCGCACCCGCCTCTTCCCTGCGAGGCGCGGAAAGCGCCCCCTTGCCAAGTGGGATCGCGCTGACGGAATTCCGTAATTGAAGGCGTGCCGGTCCGCACCTAAGCTTCCCGGCGAATTTGGATGGGAGCCCATCGGGGACGTGGACGGCGCCGCCGGCCCCCGCAGGCCATGGCGGCGCAAGGCGGGCGGACACCTCTGCCGTCCAGGGCGTCGGCGGCCCTTCGGCCTTGCCGCCGACGCACTCATGCCAGGTTCGCGCCTTGCGAGGACGGATGGCCCCGCTCGCATGCCTCTCCTCCATTTCGCCGCGACGTGAACGATGAACAGAATCTACCGAGTGATCTTCAACAGCACGCTGGGCCTTTGGCAGGCCGTGAGCGAAAGCGCGCGCGGACGCGGCAAGACCTCGTCCAGCCGCACGCGGGTCCATGGCGGCGCCGGCTGGCTGGCCGCGGCGGCCGTGGCTGCGCCCTTCTTCTCCGGTGCCTGGGCCCAGCAGCGCGTCGAGGTGGATGCCGTCGAGCAGGACGTCTGGGTCACGCCCGATCTGCAGAACGCCGGCGCGAAGGTCCAGGTCACGAACCCGGTGCCGCTGCCGTGGGGCTTCGCGGACCACGCGCTGCTGGTGGGCGACACGGGGCCGGGGCGCCTGCGGATCAGCGGCGGCGCCACCGTGGGCAGCGCCTTCGGCGCGATCGGGTACGCGGCAGGTGCCCAGGGCCATGTGAGCGTCTCGGGGGCGGGGTCGCGCTGGACCACCACCTCCCGCCTGATGGTGGGCTACCAGGGCCAGGGTGAGCTGCGCATCGAGGACGGGGCCCAGGTGGAGGCGGGCGCGGCGCATGTCGCCTATGAACAGGCCGGGGCCGGCGCGAGCGAAGGCAAGCTGACCGTGCGCGGACGGGACTCGCTGTTGCGCATCACGCAGGAAGACCTGGAAGTGGGCGTTCGCGGCAAGGGCGAGCTCCAGGTGCTGGACGGGGGGACGGTCGAGAACAGCGAGCGGTACACCATCGTGGGCGGAGGCTATGGCATCCAGGCCGAAGGCGCGTCCAAGGCGCATGGCGTGCTGACCGTGGACGGCGAAGGCTCCCTGTTGTCGGGCACCTCCATCCTCGTGGGCGCTGCGGGCAAGGGCGAGCTCATGATCTCTGGTGGCGGCGAAGTGCGCAGCACCCAGGGCGTGGCCGTGGGGACCGCCGGGGAGGGCATCCTCACGGTCGACGGCAACGGCTCGACGCTGAACGCCGCAGGGCAGAGCCTGCTCATCGGGAGTCTCTCCGAAGGAACCACGGCCCAGATGCGCGTGGCGCAAGGCGCGCGTGTGCTGAGCGGGCCGTCTTCCGTGAGCGCGCAGGCCGGTGGCACGGCGGCCGTGACGCTGACGGGCGCGGGCGCCTCGTGGAACACGCAGGGGCAGGTGCTTTCCGTGGCAGCGGCGGGCGGCCGCAGCGAGCTGCACATCGAAGCCGGGGCCCGGCTGGAGACGGGATTGAGCGCGGTCAGTGCCAACGGCGGTACGGCCGCGGTGTCTGTGTCGGGCAAGGGGTCCCAGTGGACCGTGGCATCCGGGGCGGATCCGGCCTATCTGTGGCTGCAGGCCGCGGGCGGGGGCGACACGTCGCTGACCATCCAGAACGGGGGCGAGGTGCACGCGCCGCTGGTGCTCATGAGCGGCGGGGACGCGGGGGATCGGGTGAGCCTGAACCTGCTGGGCTCGCCGCAGGCGGGACGGGGTGTTCTGCAGACCGATCTGCTTGCCAGGGGGCCGCAATCCGTCACGCTGAACCTCGACGGCGGCGTGCTGCGCGCGAGCGCGGATTCGGCCACGGTCCCGCCCAGCCAGCCCGGCGAGCCGGACCGCCGCTCCTTCCTGGCCGGCTTCGACGCCGTCACGCTGGGCGACCAGGGCGTGGTGTTCGACACCAACGGCCACGACATCGCAGTCGGCACGGCGTTCGGCTCGGCGGCCACGCAAAGCAACGGCCTGATCAAGGAAGGCGTCGGGACGCTGACGCTGACCAGCGCCAGCAGCTACACCGGCGGCACGGTCGTCGGCCGGGGCACGCTGGCGCTCAGCGGCAGTGGCGCGCTGTCGGCCACAGGCCGCATGAGCCTCGCGGGGCCGAGCGCTACGTTCGCCATCGACGCCGCAGACGCCGACCAGACCGTGGGAGCGTTGTCAGGGGGCATCGGCAGCCAGGTGGTGCTCGGCGCGCGCACGCTGACCTTCGGCGACGCGAGCAGCCAGATCTTCGCGGGCGTCATCAGCGGCACGGGCGGCATCGTCAAGCAGGGCACCGGCACGGCCACGCTGACGGGCGCCAACACTTATACGGGCCCCACCACGGTGGGCATGGGCACCCTGGCCGTCCACGGTTCGGTGGCCGGCGATGTCCAGGTCAACGGAGGCACGCTGGCCGGCGCGGGCCGCATCGGCGGCCATGTGGCGGTGGCGAGCGGCGGCACCCTGTCGCCGGGCAGCGGCCCGGCCACGCTGACCATCGACGGCGATCTCACCCTCGGCGCCGGTTCGGTGAGCAGGTTCGATCTGGGCCAGCCCGGGGTGGCGGGCGGCGACAGCAATGACTGGGTGCGCGTGGGGGGCCACCTCACGCTGGGCGGCGCCTTGCAGGCCACGGCGGCGTCGGCCGGCTGGTACCGCCTGTTCGATTACGGAACGGGCCAGGTCGCGGGCCAGTTCGATGCGGGCACGTCGAGCGTGCGCATCGGGGATGATCCCGCGGCCAGCTACCAGATCACGAGCACGCCAGCGGCGCAAGGCGTTCCGGGGCAGGTCAATCTCTCGGTGCAGGGCGCGGGCCAGACGATCCAGTTCTGGAACGGCGGCAACAGCGCCGATCCGCCGGCATGGGTGGGCGGCAGCGGCAGCTGGGAAACGGGCGCGGTCAACTGGCTCGACCGGCAGGCCGGCGGGCCCGATCCCGACCTGACCCATTCGGCAGGCTGGCGCAACTCGGTCGCGGTGTTCGGCGGCGCGCGCGGCGACGTGAACGTGCACGGGAAGCTGCCCTTCGACACGCTGCAGTTCGTGACCGACGGCTACACGATCGCCGCCGCACCCGGCGCAGGGGGCGCGCTGGTCATCGCGCCCGCGCCCGATTCCGCCGCGGCGCCGGCCGGCACGGTCAGCACCGGGCCGGGCGTGCAAGCCACGCTGTCGGTGCCGCTCATCGACAGCCCGGGCGCCAGCAACGGCTTGATCGCCACAGGCGGCGGCACGCTCACCCTTGCCGGCGCCAGCAGCTATTCGGGCGGAACCACGGCCCGGGGCGGGGGCACGCTGGTGGCCGCCGGCACCGGGGCGCTGGGCACGGGCCTGGTCACGGCCGATGACGCCACGCTGCGCGTGACAGGCGGCGTGGCGCTCGGCAACGCCGTGCGGCTGCACAACGGCGCCACGCTGGACAACGCGGGCACGCTGAGCAGAGCGGACAACGCCGTCGCCGGATGGAACGGCGCGACCCACGTCGTCAACCGGGACGGCGGGCAAATCCGTGCCAGCGGCGGCAACAGCAAGGCGGTCGACCTGATGGGCGCCGGCAGCAGCGTGAACAACCGCGGGGGCGCCACCCTGCAGGGCGACAACATCGGTGTCTTCCTGGATGCGGGCGGGGCCGTGGGCAACGACGGTCCGGGCAGTGTCATCCAGGGCGGTGTGGACGGCGGCAGCGTGGGCGTGGGCGTGGCGTCCTCCGTCGGCGGCGCGCTCGCCGTCGACAACACCCGCGGCGCGCGCATCACGGGGGCAGGCGGCGGCATCTTCGCCAGCGCAGGTGCCACGGTGACCAACGAAGGTGCCGGCAGCATCATCGAAGGGCTGGCCAGCCACGGCGTCTACCTCGGCGGCGCCGACTCCGGGGTCGACAACCGGGCCGGTGCCGCCATTCGCGGCGTGGTCTCCGGGGTGGCGGTGCTGAGGGGGGGCACCGTGAACAACGATGCGGCCCACATCGCGGCCACGGGTGCCGCAGGCAGCGGCGTGCTCTTCGACTTCGTGCCCGGCACGCTCCACAACCGCAACGGCGCATCCATCCAGGGCACGGCGCAGGGCGTGTGGCTGCAGGCCGGCGGCAGCGTGACCAACGAGGCGGGCGCCTCCATCGCGGCCACGGATGCGGGCGGCGCGAGCGTCCTGTCCGGCGGCGCCACCACCTTGCGCAATGCCGGCACGCTGAGCGGCCATGTGCAGCTGGCCGAGGGAGCGCAGCAGGCCGTCACGCTGCAAAGCGGCGGCCGCATCGAGGGCGACCTGGCCATGGGCAGCCACGCCGCCTCCACGCTCACGCTGGAGGCGGCTGCGAGCGCCCGCCAGCTGCAGTCCGACGCGGTGACCGGCCGCACGCGCCTCGCGGGCATGCTGGTCAAGCAGGGCGCCGGCACCTGGGTGCTGGACCGCGACCTGGAAGCGGCCAGCACGCGCATCGACGCGGGCACGCTGCAACTGGGCGCAGGCGGCACCGCAGGCCAGGCCGGTGCGGGTGCCGTGGACATCGCCCGGGACGCGCGCCTGGCCGTGGACCGCAGCGACGCGATCACGCTGGCCGGCGACCTCAGCGGAGGAGGCGCGGTGTGGCAACTGGGCAGCGGCGTGACCACGCTCACCGGCCACAACAGCCATGGCGGCGGCACCTTCGTCAAGCGGGGCACGCTGTCCGTGGGCAGCAGCACGGCCCTGGGCACGGGCACGCTGAACCTGGACGACGGCACGACGCTGGGCTTTGCCGCCGGCGACCTCGTGATCGCGAACCCCATCTTCATGATGGGCACGAACGATCCGACCTTCGACACCGCCACCTTCACCGCCACGCTCTCGGGCGGCATCATCGGCACCGCGGACCTGACCAAGACCGGCGCCGGCACGCTCGTCCTGGGCGCCGCGAACAACAGCTACACGGGCTCCACCGTGGTGGCCGAAGGCACGCTGCGCGCCGGCACCGCGGGCGCGTTCGCCCCCGCCAGCGCCGTCACCGTGGCCGCCGGCGCCACGCTGGATACGGGGGGTTTCCACCAGGCCGTGCGCAGCCTCACGAACGCGGGCACCGTCAACTTGCTGAGCACCGCGCCCGGCAGCACCCTGACGGTGAATGGCGACTACGTGGGCAACAACGGCCTGCTGCGCCTGGGCACGGCGCTGGGCACCAGCGCCAGCGTGACGGACAGGCTGGTGGTCAACGGCAGCGCCAGCGGCACGACCCGCGTGAGCGTGACCAACCTGGGCGGCCTGGGCGGCCGGACCAGCGGCGACGGCATCGAGATCGTCAGCACCACGGGCGGCATCGCCAGTGGCGCTTTCACGCTGGCCCATGCCGTGTCCGCGGGCGCCTACGACTACCGGCTGACCACGACCGCGGATGCCGCGTATCTGAGCAGCAGCACCTCCACGCCGCCGCCGCCACCGCCACCGCCGCCACCGCCACCGCCACCGCCACCGCCACCGCCACCGCCGCCACCACCTGCGCCGCCTGCGCCGCCGGCTCCGGCCCCGCAGCCCCCGCGCCTGCGCCGGAACCACCCGCGCCAGCCCCGCAGCCCCCGCACCGGCGCCGGAACCGCCCGCGCCTGCGCCGCAACCGCCGGCACCGGCCCCCAGCCGCCCGCGCCACAGCCGCCCGCCCCCGCGCCGGAGCCGCCACCGCCCGCGCCACCTGCACCGCCGGCCCCGCGCCCGCCCCGCTCCCGCGCTCTCGCTGCCGATGTACCGCGCCGAGGCCTCGCTGTACGCGGCGCTGCCCGGTCAGCTGCGCGAAAGCGACCTGGCGATGGTGGGCAACCTGCACCAGCGCATGGGCGACGACGCGGCCGGCGCCGGCGTCCCCGCGGCCTCGGCCGGCCACCGCCAGGCCTGGGGCCGCGTCGTGAGCGTCGACCGCGACATCCGCCAGGCCGGCACCGTCAGCCCGCACAGCAGCGGCCGCCTGAGCGGCTTCCAGGCCGGCACCGACCTGTGGGCGAACCCGCAATGGCGCGCCGGCGTCTACGTGGGCCAGCTGGAAGGCGATGTGCGCGTGTCGGGCTTTGCCCGCGGCATGCAGAACTACGCCAGCGGCGCCAACGACCTGCGCAGCCAGTACCTGGGCGCCTATGCCACCTGGGCCAGCGACGCGGGCCTGTACGTCGACGGCGTGCTGCAGGCCGGCCGCCACCGCTACAGCGTGCACCCCACGGCCGCCTTCGCCGGCTCGGGCAAGGGCGACAGCCTGCTGGCGTCCGTCGAGCTGGGCCGGGCCTTCGCCATCGCGCCGCGCTGGGTGGTCGAGCCGCAGCTGCAGCTGGTGCACCAGCGCATCCGCCTGGACGATGGCGCCATCGCCGGCGCCCAGGTCCGGCAGGACAGCCCCAGCGGCTGGACCATGCGCGCCGGCCTGCGGGTCCGGGGCGAGTTCCAGGCCGGCGCCGGCACGGTGCAGCCCTATGCGCGGCTGAACGTGTACCGGCGCAGCAGCGGCACGGACACCGCCCGCTTCATCGGCCCGGCCGCGTTCACGGACATCGCCACCGCGACGGGCGGCACCCGCAGCGAGCTGGCCCTGGGCGCCACCTGGCAGCCGAGCCCGCGCACCAGCGTGTACGGCGAGCTGGGCAAGCTCTGGGCTTCGGGCGGTGACGCGCGCATCCAGAGCGGCGTCAATGCCAGCGTGGGCGTGAAGCTGCGCTGGTGAGGCGGCCCCGGGGCCAGCACGCGGGGCCAGAACCCGGCAAACGGGCCTTGCTGCGCGCTAGGGTCTGCCGGCGGGCCAGCCCTCGCCATCGGGCGTGAGCAGGTGCCAGAGGGGGCCGGGCAGCTGCGAGAAGCTCTGCACGAAGCGGGCGGCCTCGCGGCCTTCGCCCTGCACGTCGCGGATCACGATGGCCGCGATGCGGTCCGGATGTTCGCGCGCCACCTGGGCATAGATCTCGGGATCGGCCTCGCCCGAATCGCCCACCAGCAGGAAGCGCCGTTGCGGAAAGTCGGCCAGCAACTGCGCGATCACGCCCAGCTTGTGCGCACGCGAGACGCCGCTGCCCGGGATCAGCGTGGTCCAGCGCGTGCTTTCGCGCAGGTGCAGGCTGCCGGCCGGGAAGGCCTCGTCACGCAGGAAATCCTCCAGCGCGGGCGCGAGCTGGAACGGGCTGGCCGAGAGGTAGTGGAAGCGCGTGCCCTCGGCCTGCGCCAGGCGGCGGAAATGCGCGGCCAGGCCGGGCGCGGCCTGGAAGGGCCGCACGAAGGTGTTGAGCAGCATCTCGCGCCGGTCATGCACCTGCGTGATCTTGACCGTGTCGTCGATGTCCGAGATCACCGACAGCCCCTGTTCGGGCACCAGCAGCGCATGGCCCAGGAAGCGTCGCGTGTCGCCTTCGCTCAGCCGGGCGTGGAAGGGCAGGGTGCGCACGTCGGGGGCCAGCGCGCCCGCATCCACCCCCACGCGCGCCTGGCTGCGGCCGGCGGCATCGGTGGCGGGCAGGGCATGCACCTCGCGCAGGGGCGCCTCGAAGGCCACGTCGATGACCTTGCCGCGCTCCGAATCGGTGAGGAAGAGCGCGCAGCGCGCGTCGAAGCGCGCACGGTCTTCGGCCGAAAGCGCGGCGCGGTCCAGCCCCAGGTAGCGCGCGAACAGCGCCTGCACGCCGCGGCGGCGCTCGCGTTCGTAGACCCAGGCGTGGATCTCGGCCTCGACCCGTTGCGCGTCCAGCCAGCGCGCGACGGCGGGCACGAACATCACCTGCTCGTCGCGCCGCAGTGCCCGTGCGCGGGCCCAGGCTGGCCAGGCCATCAGGCCGGGCGCCAGCAGCGCCGCCCGCTGCAGCAGCTGGCGGCGCGTGGCGGGCGCACGGTCCTCAGACCCCACGCTCGTAGGTGACGAAGGCGAAGGGCAGGCCGCTGGCCGCCACATGCGCCTCGCGCGCGGTCTCGCGCCAGGCCGGGCCCAGCGTGGGCGCGAAGGCATCGCCCTCGAAGTCCCTGGCGATCTCGGTCACGACGGCGCGCTGGGCCAGGGGCTCGGCTTCGGCATAGACCTGCGCGCCGCCGATGACCCAGAGCTCGGGCACGTCGCCCGCCAGCGCGAAGGCCTCGGCCAGGCTGCCCGCGCGTTGCGCACCTTCGGCCCGCCAATCGGCCTGCCGCGTGACCACGATGTTGGTGCGCCCTGGCAGCGGCCGGAAGCGCGGCGGCAGCGAATCCCAGCTCTTGCGGCCCATCACCACGGGCGCGCCCAGCGTCTGGCGCTTGAAATGCGCCAGGTCTTCGGGCAGGTGCCAGGGCAGCGCGTTGTTCACGCCGATCACGCCATTGGCGGCACGCGCGTAGATGAGGTTGATGCGGGGTGCCATGCCTGCCTGCCGCTCGTCACACCGCCACCGGCGCCTTGATGGCCGGATGCGGGTCGTAGCCCTCGAACTCGAAGTCCTCGTACTGGTAGTCGAAGATGGAATCGGGCCGGCGCTTGATCCTAAGCGTGGGGTAGGGCCGCGGTTCGCGCGACAGCTGCAGCGCCACCTGCTCGGCGTGGTTGCTGTAGATGTGGCAGTCGCCGCCGGTCCAGATGAAGTCGCCCACCTGCAGGTCGCACTGCTGCGCGATCATGTGCGTGAGCAGCGCGTAGCTGGCGATGTTGAAGGGCACGCCCAGGAAGATGTCGGCGCTGCGCTGGTAGAGCTGGCAGCTGAGCCGACCCTCGGCCACGTAGAACTGGAAGAAGGCGTGGCAGGGCATCAGCGCCATCTTGTCCAGCTCGGCCACGTTCCAGGCGCTCACGATGATGCGGCGCGAATCGGGGTTGGTCTTGAGCGTCTGGATCACCTGCGCGATCTGGTCGATGTGGCCGCCGTCGGGCGTGGGCCAGCTGCGCCACTGCACGCCGTACACCGGGCCCAGGTCGCCGTCCTCGCGCGCCCACTCGTCCCAGATGGTCACGCCGCGCTCGCGCAGCCAGTTGTTGTCGGACGAGCCCGCCAGGAACCACAGCAGCTCGTGGATCACGGACTTGACGTGCACCTTCTTGGTCGTGACCAGCGGAAAGCCCTCGTTCAGGTCGAAGCGCATCTGGTGGCCGAACACGCTCTTGGTGCCGGTGCCCGTGCGGTCGGCCTTGAACACGCCGTGCGTGTCCACGTGGCGCATGAAGTCCTCGTACTGATGGCGGATGGGAGCGGTGTCGGAGCGGGTCATGGCAGGGCCTGGAAATCTCCGGGGATTCTAGGAGGGGGCTTTGCCCGGTCGTCCGGCCTGCATGGCCACCGGGCAATCGGGCGATCGGGCGGGGCTCCCATGGTCCAATGCCGGCCCATGCCTTCTTTGTGCGCGCCGCCCGTGCCCCGCTTCGAATGCCGCAGCGCCTGCGCCGCCTGCTGCATCGCGCCCTCGATCAGCTCGCCGATTCCCGGCATGCCCCAGGGCAAGCCGGCGGGCGTGCCTTGCGTGCAGCTGGACGAGCAGCTGCGCTGCCGCCTCTTCGGCCGGCCGGAGCGCCCGGCGGTCTGCGGCGGGCTGCAGCCGTCGCCGGAAATGTGCGGCAGCGACCGGGCGCAGGCCCTGCAGCGGCTGGCCTGGCTGGAAGCGCAGACGGCGCCCGCGCCGTGATCATGGACACAAGTCCATGCGGCGCGACCGGCCTGCGAACTCATCCCGATTGCGCTCCAACGCGACCCCTGCGAGACCTTGAACACGTTCTCAAGGCGCGAAGGCCTTGCGCACTTCGGCGATGAAGGCGCGCGCGAGCGCCGAGGGCGGCTCGTTGGCGGGGCGCAGCACCTGCACCGGGTGCGTGGGCGCGGCGCGCAAGGGGCGATGGCTGAGCTTCTGGCCATTCCAGGCGCGGGCCGTGAGCGCGTCCACGATGGCCACGCCCGCGCCGCAGGCGGCGAGCGAGCAGGCCACCTGCCCGGAACGCACCTCGATCTGCGCATGGGGCTGCAGCCCCTTGTCCTGCCAGTGCCGCGCGATCAGCTGGCCCTGCGGCGTGTCGGGGCTGAAGGCGATCAGGCGCTCGTCCCGCAGCTCCTGGAGCGTGATGCGCTTGCGCGCGGCCAGCGCGTGGTCGGGCCGGAAGACGCAGGCGAAGGACCAGTGCCCCACCCCCTGCGCGCTCAGCAGCGGATGATCGACCGGCAGGGTGGAGACGGCGATGTCCGCCTCGTGGCGCACCAGCTGCGCCACCATTTCGCGCACCAGCTGCGTTTCCATGTAGATGCGTGCGGTGGGAAAGCGGGCCGTCAGGGCCGAGATGGCCTGGGGCACCACTTCGAGCGCCGTGCTGGGGCTGGCCAGCACGCGCAGCGACAGGCCGGCGCCGCTCTTGAGGTCCTGCGCGCGGCGCTCGATGCGCTGCACGCCCTGGTAGACCAGGTCCACCTCCGAGTACAGCGACTGCGCCTCCGGCGTGGGGCGCAGCCTGCCGGGCGTGCGCTCGAAAAGCTGCAGGCCCAGCTGCAGCTCGATGTGGCCCAGCATGCGGCTGATGCCGGGCTGGGAGACATGGAGCAGGCGGGCGGCATCGGTCACCGAGCCCGTGAGCATCACGGCCCGGAACACCTCGATCTGCCGAAGATTCATCGCACGGCCTCCTGGGAAAGCGGATAACGCGATGTTATGGCCCGGGCAAGCCATGGTATTGGCGGATATGGCCGGCCTGCGGGAGCATTGCGCGCTGCCACAGACGGAGACACCCATGACCCTCGCCCTTCCTCGCCGCCGCGTGCTGGCGGGCCTGGCGGCCTGCGCCGCCGCTTTCTCCACCCGCGGCTTCGCGGCCAGCGGCTGGCCCACCAAGGCCGTTCGCATCATCGTGCCCTTCGCGCCCGGCGGCGGAGCCGATTCATCGGCCCGGCTGCTGGCCGACCTGTTCGCGCCTGCGCTGGGCCAGGGCGTGATCGTGGAGAACAAGCCGGGCGCGGGCAGCGCCATCGGCGTGGCCGCCGCGGCCGCGGCCAAGGACGGCCACACGCTGCTGATGGCCAGCAACAGCATGGTCATCAACCCCTCGCTCAACCCGCAGCTGGGCTCCGACCCGGCGCGGGACTTCGACGCCATCGGCATGGTGTCGGCCCAGCCGCTGGTGCTGGTGGTGCCCGCGGGCGCACCCGCCAAGTCCTTCCAGGACCTGGTCGCCCAGGCCAAGGCCCAGCCCGGCATGACGGCCGGCAACAGCGGCAACGGCACGCTGGCCCACATCGCGTCGGAGATCTTTGCCGGCCAGGTGGGCACGCAGATCACGCCGGTCGCCTACAAGGGCGAAAGCGCGCTGCTGCCCGAGATGATCAGCGGGCTGGTGGACTTCGGTTTCCTCAACCTGCCCAGCGTGGCGCCGCACCTCCAGTCGGGCCGGCTGCGTGCGCTGGCCGTCTCTTCGCCGCAGGAAGTGCCGGAGCTGCCGGGCGTGCCCACGGTGCGCGCACTGGGCTTCGCGGCGCTCGAAGTGCAGGGATGGGCCGCGCTGCTCGCTCCCAGGGGCACGATCCCGGCGCAAGGGCTGGCGCGGCTCGAAAGCCTGCTGGCGCAGGCGCTGCAGTCGCAAGCCGCCAGGAGCCGCTTCGCGCTGCTCAACGTGTCGCCCTTCATCCTCTCGCGCAGCGCGACCACGCAGTTCCTGCAGCAGGAGACGGCGCGCTACGCGGTCGTCATCCAGGCCCGCGGCATCAAGGCCGGCTGACGATGACGACCGCCGCCGCCTCCCTCGCTCCGGCCATGGCGCAAGACGCGCCGGCCCCCCAGGTGCTCGGCGCCGACGTGCTCGTGTGCGGGGCCGGCGTGGCCGGCACCATGGCGGCCGTGGCCGCTGCGCGCGCCGGTGCGCGTGTGCTGCTGCTGGAGCGCTACGGCTTCCTGGGCGGCAACGCCACCGCCGGCGCCGTGGCGCAGTTCAACAGCTGGCAGACGGCCAACGGCCGGCGCGTGGTGGCCGGGCTGGCGCAGGAAGTGGTGGACCGGCTGCGCATCTACGGCGCGGCCGCGGCGCACGAGACCTTCGTGATGTCCACCGGCCACCGCATGGACCGCGTCGAATATGCGCCCGAGGTGCTCAAGCTGGTGCTGGACGACATGGTCAGCGACGCCGGCGTGCAACCCCTGCTGCACGCCAGCCTGCTGGACGTGCAGCGCGAGGGCGCGCGCGTGACGCAGGTGCGCGCACTGACCAAGAGCGGCATCGTGGCCGTGCGGCCGCGCATGCTCGTCGACGCGTCCGGCGACATGGATGCGCTGCGCAAGGCCGGCGCATCCTTCCTGTCGCTGGAAGCGGGCGAGGCGCTGCAGCCGGCCACGATGATGTTCCGCTTCGGGCCCATCGATTTCGCCGCCCTCGAAGCGGCCGACATCGGTGCGCTGGCCCGCCGCGGCTACGAGGAGGGCGCCCTGGCCCGCGCGGCGCTGCACGTGGCGCGCGCCCCCTTCTCGCAGGACGGCTGGTTCAACGTGAGCCGCCTCGCCGTCGACGCCACCGATGCGATGGCGCTGGGCCGTGCCGAGATCGAGGGCCGCCGGCAGGCCTGGTGCGCGGCCAAGTTCCTGCGCCACGCCGTGCCGGGCTGCGCGCAAGGGCGGCTGCAGGCCTTCGGCACGCAGGTGGGCGTGCGCGAGACGCGGCGCGTGCGGGGCGAGCATGTGCTCACGGCCGAGGAACTGCTGGCGCCCGTGGCTTTCGACGATGCCATCGCGGCGGGCGCCTATCCGATCGACATCCATCCGGCCGCGGGCGGCGAACTCGAGTACTCGGCGCTGGGCGACGACCATGCCTACCAGATCCCCTACCGCAGCCTGTGCCCCGCGGGCCTGGACAACGTGCTCGCCGCGGGCCGCGGCATCTCGGCGTCGCACAAGGCGCTGGCGGCCATCCGCGTCATGACCATCTCGATGGCCGTCGGGCAGGCCGCCGGCGTGGCGGCCGCGCAGGCGGCTGCGCAGGGCGAGCGGGCCGCCGCGCGTGCGGTGTCGGTGCAGCGCCTGCGCGCCGCCCTGCTGGACGCGGGCGCTTGCCTGGCCTGAAGCGGGCTTGGGCCGGCGCCGGCACTCGCGCATTCAGCCCGGCTCTTCGCGCGCCGCCCCGGCCCGCGGCCGCCGCGCAGCCAGCACATAGTGCCCCTCGGCCACGCGCAGCAGCACGCCTGCGCGCAGCGCGGCCTGCAACGTGCGCGCGCTCAGGTGGTGCAGCGCGCCATCGGGCGTCGCATAGCGCCGTGGCGCCACCTCCCGCAACTCGCCGCCGTCGCGCAGCATCTGCGTGATGCGTTCGCGCACGGGCAGCGCACGCAGCGCGGCGGCGGCCGCGCTTTGCCGCAGGGTGGAGCGGGGCAGGACAGGGCGACGCATGTCCCCTGTCTAGGACCGGCGCCGGGCGCGCCGCGTGGGCGAACGGCGCATGGCGCTGTCGTCATCGCCCGGCCCTGGCGCACGCCGATGCGATCCGCCGCCGCGGCGGCGTCGTAGGCGCGGGGCGCTCGCGGCTGCACTGACGGCGGCATGGCGGCGCGTCCTGCATGGCGGGCCCGGCACCCTGCCTACGGTGGACGTTCACTTCAACCCCAAAGGAGATCGACATGAGTGACGACAAGAAGGCCACGGGCGTGGGTGCGGCCGTCGGCGGCGTGGCGGGCGGCGTGGCCGGCGGCGCGGCAGCCGGTGCGGCCGTGGGCGGCATGACCGGCCCGGTCGGCGCGGCCGTGGGCGCGGCGGCGGGCGCGGTCATGGGCGCCATGGCCGGCAAGGGCATGGCGAACGTGGACCCGGCCGCGGAGGATTCCTACTGGCGCGACAACTTCTCCAGCCGCCCCTACGCCAGCGGCGCCAGCTATGACGACTACGGTCCGGCCTACAGCCACGGCGTGAACGCATATGCCAGGTACCAGGGGCAGGGCCGCAGCTTCGAGGACCTCGATGCGGACCTGGCGCAGGACTGGACGAACACCCGGGGCCGCTCCACGCTGGACTGGGAACGCGCGCGGCCGGCTTCGCGCGACGCGTGGCAGCGCCTGAGCGACCGCGTCGAGCGCGCCGTGCCCGGCGATTCGGACCGGGACGGGCTGTAGCTCTGCAGCGCGCGCCCCTCGCGGGCGCGCCACCGGGCTCAGTGCGGGCGCGTCGCTCCGGCGCGCAGCACGCGGCCCGGGTTCAGCAGGCCCTGCGGGTCCAGCGCGCCCTTGATGGCGCGCATCAGGCCCAGCGCCACCGGCGACTTGTGCTTTTCCAGCTTGTGGACCTTCAACTCGCCGATGCCGTGCTCGGCCGAGAAGGAGCCGCCGAACTTCTCCACCTGGTCGTAGACCAGCGTGTTCACGGCCTCCTCCCGGTCGCGCAGGAAGGCCTTGGGGTCGCCGCCCACGGGCACCTGCACGTTGTAGTGCAGGTTGCCGTCGCCCAGGTGGCCGAAGTTGACCAGGCGCACGCCCGGGAAGGTGCGCTGCAGCAGCGCGTCGGTCTCGGCGCAGAAGGCCGGGATGCGCGACACGGGCACCGAGATGTCGTGCTTGATGTTCAGCCCTTCCTCGGCCTGCGCCATCGAAATGCTTTCGCGGATGTGCCACAGCTCGCGGGCCTGCGCCAGGCTTTCGGCCACCACGGCATCGCTCACGCAGCCGGCTTCGAAGGCGGTTTCCAGCAGCGCCTCGAAGCGGCCGCGCGCGTGCTCCTCGGACTCGCTGTCGGAGTTCTCCAGCAGCACGCAGTAAGGCACCTCTTCGTTGTCGATGAAGGGCACACGCAGTTGCGGCATGTGCTTGGCCACCAAGCTCAGCGCGAAGCGGCCCATGACCTCGAAGCCCGTGAGGCCGGAGCCCAGGTGCTGGTGCGCCAGGCCCAGCAGCTCGACGGCCGCGTCGAAGCTGGGCACGGCGGCCCACGCGGTGAGCTGCGCGGCCGGCTTGGGGTAGAGCTTGAGCGTGGCGGCGGTGATGACGCCCAGCGTGCCCTCGCTGCCCACGAACAGGTCGCGCAGGTCGTAGCCGGTGTTGTCCTTGCGCAGGCCCGACAGGCCCGACCACACCTCGCCCTGCGCGGTGACCACTTCCAGGCCCAGGCACAGCTCGCGCGTGTTGCCGTAGCGCACCACCTGCGTGCCGCCCGCATTGGTGGCCAGGTTGCCGCCGATGGTGCAGCTGCCTTCGGCCGCCAGGCTCAGCGGGAACAGCAGGCCGGCCTGGTCCGCGGCTTCCTGCACCACTTGCAGCACGCAGCCGGCTTCGACGGTCATGGTGAGGTTGGCGGCGTCGATCTCGCGGATGGCATTGAGCCGCGTGAGGCTCAGCACCACCTGGCGGCCGCTGCCATCGGGGATGGCGCCCACGGCCATGCTGGTGTTGCCGCCCTGCGGCACCAGCGCGGCGCCCGCGGCGGCGCAGGCCTGGACCACGGCCGCCACTTCGGCCGTGCTGCCGGGGCGCACCACCGCCAGCGCCTTGCCGCGCGCACGCTTGCGCCAGTCCTGTTCATAGGCCGTGAGGTCCCCCTCGGTCAGCACGTGGGCGGGGCCGACGATGGCGGTGAGCGAAGCAAGAAGGTCGGTGAGGGCAGCGGGGGTCATGGTGGGCACGCAGGGCGTTGAAGCAGCGGCAGCAAACGGATGGAAGCAGGAGACGCGCGGGGCGCCGCAGCGCTGGACGCGCGGCGCGAAAGAAAAAGAACGAAAGGGCGCTTCGCCGATGGCCCAAGGTTAAGCCCTGGCGTTGTGCTTGCCAATCCTGATAATTCGAAGAGTTATGTTCAGTTGGTCGAACAAAGTCAGCATGCGGCAGCTGCGCGCCTTCGAGGCCGTGGCGCGGCACGGCGCCTTTGCGCCGGCCGCGCGCGAGCTGTTCATCACGCAATCGGCACTCTCGGGCCTGGTCAAGCAGCTGGAGGAGGCGGCCGGCGTGCGGCTGCTGGAGCGCACCACGCGCACCAGCGGGCTCACCCAGGCCGGCGCCCTGCTGCTCGAAGACGTGCGGCAGGCGCTGGGCTCGCTGGACCACGGCCTGCGGCGTATGGACGAGCTGGCCTCGTTGCGCGAGGGCCTGCTCACGCTCGCGGCGGCGCCGTCGGTGCTGGCCTCGGTGGTGCTGCCCTGCCTGCCGGCCCTGCGCGCGGCGCACCCCGGCATCCGCGTGGTGCTGCGCGAGGAAAGCGGCGGCGTGATCGTGCGCTGCGTGCGCGAGGGCGAGGTGGACTTCGGCGTGGGCGGCTGGCATCCGCAGGCGCAGCATCTGGAAGTGCTGCCGCTCTTCAACGACCGCCTGGGCGTGGTCGCGCCCGCTGGCCATGCCCTGCTGCGCAAGCGCCGGCTGGTGGCCGCCGACCTGGCGGCGCAGGTGTTCGTCGGGCTCACGGGCGACACGGCGATCAGTGAACTGATCGGCGCCGAAGCCCGGCTGCCGCCGGCCGTGCGTGAGCCCGCGCTGCAGGTGTCGAACCCGCCGCTGATGCAGCAGGCGATCCGCGCCGGCCTGGGCCTGGGGCTGGTGCCTGCGCTGGTGGCGCAGAGCCCGGGCTTCGAGGGCCTGGGATTCAAGCCGCTGGCTGAACCGGCGCTGGCGCGGCGTATCGTGGTGCTGCGCAACCCGCGCCGCTCGCTCTCGGCCGCGGCGGCGCTGTACCAGGAGGCGATCGTGCAGCAGGCGCGCCGCGTGGCGCAGCGGCCGGGGCTGGCGCCGGCCGCCCTCAGCGGCTGAGCCGCGCCGCGCGCAGCCGCAGCCGCACGTGCGCCGCACAGGCCACGAAGAGCAGCAGGCACAGCAGGATCTCGGCGCCCGCCAGCCAGCGGCTGATGGCCAGCGTGTCGCTCCAGGCGCGCACCACGCCTTCGGTGAAGTAGACCCACACCAGCAGGCTCACCCAGCGGTAGGTGTACATGCGGTGCTTGAGCAGCCCGGCCAGCGGAACCGTGAGCGGCAGCACCTTGAGCGCGAGCCACGAGCCGCCGGGCCGCAGCGGCGCCAGCCACAGCTCCCACGCCAGGCCCAGCACGATCAGCCCCAGCAGGCTGCCCACGGCCAGCCAGCGCGTGGCGTCGACGACGGGAGGGGGGCGGTTCGTGGCAGCGTTCACGTGGGAAAGAGCACAGAAGGTGCGAGGCGGATGGCCGCACGGCGCGACGGGGGGCGGGTGCCTGCAAGGCGGGTGGCATGATACCCAGCATGGATCGCCAGCAACTCTGGAAGGACCTCGGCCGTTTTCCGTGGCGCAGCACGGCGCAGGTGCTGGGCGAGCGCTTCCGCGAGGACCGGCTGGGCCTCACGGCCAGCAGCCTCACCTTCACCACCACCATGGCCCTGGTGCCCTTCTTCACCGTTGCGCTGGCGCTGTTCACGGTCTTTCCCATCTTCGCCGACCTGCAGCGGGGCCTGGAGCGCTGGCTGGTACAGAGCCTGATCCCGCCCGACATCGCGCGCCAGGTGCTGGGCTACCTCACGCAGTTCGCCGGGGCCGCCAGCAAGCTGGGCGTGGCCGGCCTGGTGGTGCTGCTGGCCACCGCCATCGCGCTGATCCTCACCATCGACAAGACGCTCAACAACATCTGGCGCGTGCCGGCGCCGCGGCCTTTCGGGCAGCGCGTGCTGATCTACTGGGCCGTGCTCACGCTGGGCCCGCTGCTGCTGGCGGCCAGCCTGTCGACCACGGCCTGGGTGTTCGCCGCCTCCCGCGGCGTGGTGGGCGAGGGCGGCCTGCTGCGCCTGCCCTTCAACACGCTGGAACTGCTGTTGCTGGCCGGGGGCGTCGCGGCGCTCTACCACTACGTGCCCAACACGCGCGTGCGCTGGTCGCACGCCTGGGCTGGCGGGCTCTTCGTCGCCCTGGCCATCGAAGTGGCCAAGCGCGTGCTCGGTCTGTACCTGAGCTCGGTGCCTACCTATTCGGTGATGTACGGTGCGTTCGCCACCGTGCCCATCCTGCTCATCTGGATCTACGTGGCCTGGGTCATCGTGCTGCTCGGCGCGGTGATCGCCGCCTACCTGCCCAGCCTGCTGAGCGGCGTGGCGCGGCCCGGCGGCGCGCCCGGCTGGCACATGCAACTGGCCGTGGAAGTGCTGCAGCAGCTGGCGGCCTCGCGCGCGCAGCCCCGGCGCGGGCTTTCGGCGCCCGCACTCGCGCGCCGCCTGCGCGTGGACCTGCTGCAGCTGGCGCCGGCGCTCAAGGCCCTGGCGGCGCTCGACTGGGTGGCCGAAGTCGTGGAGGGTCGACCGGGCGAGGCGGCGCGCCAGGTGCTGCTGGTCGAGCCGGCCAGCACCCCGCTGGAACCGCTGGTGCGCGCGCTGATGCTGCCGCGCGAACCATCGGTGGAAGCGCTGTGGCAGGGCGGTCCGCTGGCTGGGCTGACGCTGGCGGACGTGCTGCGCCACGAAGAAACGCCGCCGGCCTGAGACGCGGGAGCCCGCTGGCGTTGCGGTCAACAGAGATGGCCGTGCGGACGGACAACGGCCGCCGCCGCTGTCGACTGTCCAGCCAGGCCGCTTCGAACGGGCAGCGGCTGTCTGGCCACTCGGCTATCTTTCATCCTTCCTTCTGATCATCATCGACACCATGAAACTGGTTTTCATCCATGGCCCGGTCGCGTCCGGCAAGCTCACCGTGGCACGGGAGCTCGGCCGCATGACAGGCTACGCGGTCTTTCACAACCACCTGGTCGTCGACGCGGTGGCCGCCGTGTTCCCCTTCGGGTCCGAGCCGTTCGTGCGACTGCGCGAAAAGATCTGGCTCGACATGATGTCCGAGGCTGCGCTGGCCGGACGATCGCTCATCTTCACCTTTGCGCCTGAATCCACCGTGACCGAAGGCTTTCCCGCTCGCGTCGCGCAGAGCGTCGGCCGCGCAGGCGGCATGACCCACTTTGTGAAGTTGACCGTTCCCGCCGCCGAACAGGAAAAGCGCCTCACGGCCCCGAGCCGGTCGGAGTTCGGAAAGCTGCAGTCCGTCGATCTGTTGCGCGAGCTGCGCTCGATGTTCGAAGCGGCCGAGCGAGCCATGCCGGTCGGGGACGTGGAAATCGACACGTCCACGCATGCGCCGGCAGACGCCGCGCGTGCCATCGTCAAGGCCCTGGGGCTTCCCGTGCTGTCGCCGGTAGGTCCGCCTGGGCGAGGCTGATTGCTGTGGCGCGCTGCGTGCCTGCAGCCGATGCCTGCTCCGTGGACGGCGCGAACCACGAGACGGCTTGCCTGCGATGCGGGTTTCGGTCGCTACGCAGCAGCCGTGCGACCACGCGTGAATCCCGTGTGCTTTCGCACATCGAGCCCGCCAAGAAAAAAGGCCAAGACAGTTCGCAGGGAACAATCTTGGCCTTCTGAGTCACCCATGCAGCTGTTGCTGCCTTGGTTGTCCAATCTGGCTCCCCGACCTGGGCTCGAACCAGGGACCTACGGATTAACAGTCCGGCGCTCTACCGACTGAGCTATCGGGGATTGGATGTCGGTGTCATCAAAAAGCCCGCGTGGATCGCTCCAACGGGCTTCTTGCGGGCTGCGGGCAATGATCAGCTCGCAGCACTTCTTGTTTGGCTCCCCGACCTGGGCTCGAACCAGGGACCTACGGATTAACAGTCCGGCGCTCTACCGACTGAGCTATCGGGGAATGAGCCCGCTAGTATAGCCGGTTTTCGGCAGGGCCTGAGGGATTCGCGCCACAGGGGCCCAAAAATTGGAGCGCCGCGGCGTCGCGCCACCCGGGCGGGCGTCATGCCGGCACCGCCCGCCGGTAGCCCTTCAGCCTGCGGCGCCCTGCAGGGCTGCCATCAGCGCACGGGCCGCGCCTTCGGGATCGTCGGCGCCCACGATGGCGCGCACCACCGCAATGCTGCCCACGCCGGCCGCCAGCGCGTCCGGCAGCCGCTGCATGTCGATGCCCCCGATGGCCACCAGCGGGTAGCCCTGCATGAGCCGCGCATAGTCGTGCAGGCGCGCCAGCCCCTGCGGGGCCGTGGCCATCTTCTTGAGCGTGGTGGGAAAGACGGCGCCCAGTGCGAGGTAGCTCGGGCTCACGGCATCGGCGCGCACCATCTCGGCATAGCCATGCGTGCTCACGCCCAGGCGCAGGCCCGATTGGCGCAACTGCTGCACTTCGCCGGGTGTCAGCGCGTCCAGATCTTCCTGGCCCAGGTGCACGCCGTAGGCACCGGCCTCGATGGCCAGTTGCCAGTGGTCGTTGATGAAGAGCAGGGCGTCGGTGCCGCGCACGGCTTCGACGGCGGAGCGCACTTCGCGCGCGATGGCCCGGCTGTCCTCGGACTTGAAGCGCAGCTGCACCGTGGGCACGCCCGCGCGCGCCATGCGGCCCACCCAGGCGGCATCGGGCAGCACGGCATACAGGCCCAGGGCGGTGGGGCAGGGCGGGAAGGCGTCGGCGCGCGCGGCGGGCGGGAAGGCGCCCAGGCCGAAGTCGCGCGGGTCGGCGGGCCACTGCACGGCGTCGAAGCGGCCCAGGCGCTCGCTCTGTGCCTGCCAGGCGCGCGCCAGGCATTCGCTGTCGATGGCGATGAAGCCCAGCTGCGCGCAGGCTTCGCGCGCGCCGCGGTAGACGGGCGCATCGCTGCTGAAACCGTCGAAGGCGGCGGCGGGATGGCCGTCGAAGCGCGCGGCGTGCGCGGCCACGATGGCGCGGGCGATGTCGCAGGCCTTGTCTTGCGTCATGACCGTTACCCCGCGTGGTGCCAGAAAGGCGTGCCCAGCACGGGCGTGCTGGGCTGGGCGCTGTCCTGCGCCTGCATGGCGCCGGCCTGACGCGCGGCGCGGCCGGCCTGCACCGCATCGGCAAAGGCGCCGGCCATGGCGACCGGGTCCTGCGCCAGTGCCACGGCGGTGTTCAGCAGCACGCCGTCGTAGCCCCATTCCATGACCTGGCAGGCATGCGAGGGCAGGCCCAGGCCGGCATCGACGAGCAGGGGCACGTCCAGCCGCTCGCGCAGCACCTGCAGCGCATAGGGGTTGACCGGGCCGCGGCCCGTGCCGATGGGCGCGGCCCAGGGCATCACGGCCTGGCAGCCCACGTCGACCAGGCGCTGGCACAGCACCAGGTCTTCGGTGCAGTAGGGCAGCACCTGGAAGCCGTCGCGGATCAGCCGGTCGGCCGCTTCCACCAGGTTCAGGGTGTCGGGCTGCAGCGTGTAGTCGTCGCCGATCAGCTCCAGCTTGATCCAGGGCGTGTCGAACAGCTCCCGGGCCATCTGCGCGGTGGTGATCGCTTCCTGGATGCCGTGGCAGCCGGCCGTGTTGGGCAGTACCGGCACCTGCAGGCGGCGCAGCAGCTCCCAGAAGCCCTGGCCGCCTTCCTGTTCGGTGTTCGCGCTGCCGATGCCGGCGCCCTGGCGCCGCACCGAGGCCGTGAGCATGGCCGGGCGCGCGCGCTTCACGGCGGCTTCGAGCACGTCGGGCGAGGGGTAGCGCGCCGTGCCCAGCAGCAGGCGGCTTTCGAAGCGCTGGCCGTACAGGACCAGGGCGTCGTCGTCGGGGGTCGTGTTCATGGGTGTGAGTTCCTCGTCAGGGGCGGCCGTCTGAAGGTGCTGATGCACCTGCCGGGGCCGCAAGTCTGGTGCCAGGGCAATGCGTCGGGTGCTCGCCTGTCAACCCCCGGTCACGGGGCGGATGATCTCGACTTCGTCGCCTTCCTGCAGCACGTGCGCGGCATGCTGGCTGCGTGGCACGAAGCTGCGGTTGACGGCAGCGGCATAGGGCGGCTGCGCGGCCAGCAGCGCCACGGCGTCGGCCACCGTGGCGCCCTCGGCGATCTCGCGCCGCTCGCCGTTGATCTGGATGTTCATGCGGTGAGGATGTGCAGGTTGAATTGTTCGGATCGGGGCGTCGGGCCGGCGGCGGGCGCGGCCAGCTGCTCCATGGTCGCGTCCAGCATGGCGGGCGCGATCATGAAGCCGTGGCGGTACAGGCCGTTGACCTGCAGCACGCGCGGCGCCAGCCAGCGCAGCGCCGGCAGGTTGTCGGGCAGCGTGGGCCGGCACTGCGTGGCGATCTCGAGGATGCGTGCCTCCGCGAAGCCCGGGTGCACGGCATAGGCCGCGCTCAGCAGCTCCAGCGTGGAGCGCACGCTGGGCGGCGACAGGTCGTCGCTCTCGATCTCGGTGGCGCCGATCACGAACAGGTGCTCGGGCTTGGGCGCGATGTAGATCGGGTAGCGCGGATGCACCAGGCGCGTGGGCCGCGTGAGCGTGACCTCGGGCGCATGCACGCGCGCCACTTCGCCCCGCACGCCGCGCAGCGCATGGCCCGCCGGCCAGTGCGCACGCGCGCCCAGGCCGCGGCAGTCGATGAGGCGCTCGCCCTCGGCCGGCGGCGCGAAGTCCTCGGGCGCGCGCGGGCTGTGCCAGTACAGCCGCACTTTCGGTTGCGCTTCCAGCGCCTGCTGCAGCGCAGCCAGCAGTGCGCGGTTGTCCAGCTGGCCTTCGCCGGGCAGCAGCACGCCGCGGGCAAAGCGGCGCTCCAGCGCGGGCTCCAGCGCCGTCACGGCCTCCCCATGAAGCGCCTGCATGGCGGGCAGCGTGGGCTCGGCGGCCTGCGTGCGGGCCAGGGTCTGCGTGAAGCGCGCGGCCTCGGTCGCGTCCTGCCGGTGCCACAGCAGCAGCGTGCCTTCGCGCTGGAAGAACACGGGCGCGGGCAGTGGCGCGATCAGCTCGGGCCAGCGCGTGAGGCCGTACTGGCCCATGCGCACCACAGGCAGCGGGGCGATGGCCGATTCGGCCAGCGGCGCCAGCATGGCGGCGGCCACGCGCGCGGCGGCGCCCTGGGCCTCGGGGCCCTGGGCTTCGAACAGCTCCACATGGCAGCCCGCGCGCGCCAGCTGCAGCGCGAGCAGGCGCCCGATGAGGCCGCCGCCGAGGATGCGTGCGGTGTGGAAGGGAAGCGAAGGGGAGCTCAACATGACGGCTTCATGGCGTGGCCGATAATTTTCCGGCCATGACAACGACAACTCAGCGCTACGTGCGCGTTCTCTCGGTGGCCGGCTCCGACAGCGGAGGCGGCGCCGGCATCCAGGCCGACCTCAAGACCTTTGCCGCCCTGGGCTGCTACGGCATGACGGCCATCACGGCGCTCACGGCGCAGAACACGCAGGGCGTGCGCGGCATCCATGCGGTGCCGCCCGATTTCCTGCGCGCGCAGCTGCAGGCCGTGATCGAGGACATCGGCGTCGACGCAGTGAAGCTGGGCATGCTGCATGCGCCCGAGGTGGTGGGTGTGGTGGCGGACGCGATCGCGCAGTACCGGCTCGACCGCGTGGTGCTGGACCCGGTGATGGTCGCCACCAGCGGCGACCGCCTGATCGCCGAAGAGACCGTGCAGGAGCTGGTGCGCGAGCTCTTTCCGCGCGTGGCGCTGATCACGCCGAACCTGGACGAAGCCGCGCTGCTTGTGGGCCACCCCATCGCCGATGCCGACGCGCTGGACGGCGCGGCCGACGAACTGCTGGCGCTGGGCGCGCGCGCCGTGCTGCTCAAGGGTGGCCACCTGCCCGGCGACGAGGTGGTGGACCTGCTGGCCACGGCCGACGGCCAGCGCCAGCGCTTCAGCGCGCCGCGCATCCACAGCCGGAACCTGCACGGCACGGGCTGCACGCTGTCCTCGGCCATCGCCTGCGGGCTGGCGCAGGGCCTGGCGCTGGCGCCGGCCGTGGAGCAGGCGCGGGCCTACATCCGTGGCGCCATGCAGGCCGGCGCGCAGGTGCAGATCGGCCAGGGCCACGGGCCGCTCAACCATGGCTTTGCACCGGTGCCAGCGATCCAGCTCCCGTCTGTGGCCTAGCCCCGCGCGTCAGCCGCGCCAGCACGAAGGTCAGCGCCAGGGTCGGCAGGGCCGACCCGAATTGCGGCGCCCATTGCGCGAGCGCGTGGTAGGTGGCGATGCCCAGCAGCCACAGCGCTGCGGCGCGCCACACCACGCGCCGATCCATGGCCACGGCGGTGCCTGAACCCAGCCGGCCCAGGATCACGCCGTACAGCGGCACGAAGACCGAGCTGAGCATCAGCAGGAAGGGCTCCAGGGTGTGCATGGGCAGCACCATCGCGAGCGCGATGCACACCGCGGCCAGCAGCAGGCCCCAGTGCCGCACGCTCCAGCGCGGGCGCAGGCTGTGGGCCGAGACCGAACCCGAATACACGTCGCCATAGGCGTTGTCCAGTTCGTCGATCAGGATCAGGCCCAGCGCGATCAGCCCGCCCTGCGCCACCAGCAGCGCTGTGACCAGCGAGGTGCCGGGCTCGGCCGTGCTGACCACCATCACGCCCAGCGCATAGCACCAGATGTTGGCCAGGGCGTAGCCCAGCCAGGTGCCGGCGAAGGCGCCGCCGATGCGCCCGGGCTGGGCGCGCCGGCCGTGGCGCGCGTAGTCGGCCACCAGCGGCAGCCACGACACCGGCATGGCGATCACCAGGTCCATCGCGCTGAACAGGCCCATCTGGCCATTGCCGGGCCGGCTCCAGAAGCCGTCGAAGCCTTGCGCCGACAGCCGTGAGCCGAACTGCCACGTGAGCCACAGCAGCGAGCCCACCACCAGCGGCAGGCCGAAGCGCGCGACGAAGCGGCGCACCAGCGTGACCATCGAGCCCGTGAGCAGCGCCAGCAGCACGGCGCCCCACAGCAGCGTGCCGAAGAGCACGCCACCCCCGCCCGACAGGTCGATGCCGAAGGCCTGCTGCGCGATGGCCTGCGTGCCCTCGCGCATCACGACCAGCTCGAAGGTGGTCCAGCCGATCAACTGCACGATGTTGAGCAGCACCGGCAGCCGCGCGAAGGCGCTGCCGTAGGTGGCATGCATCAGGCCGGCGCTGGCCAGGCCGCTCTGGCAGCCCAGGCGCGCCGTCCAGGCGAGCAGGCCGGCGCCGACGAAGGAGCCGAGCAGGATCGCGATCGCCGCATCGCGCGTGCCCACGGCCGGCACCAGGTAGGCGCCGATCTGCATCACCAGCAGGCCCACGCCCAGGCTGAACCACAGCGACAGGTGATCGTGCCAGCGGAACACGCGCTCGCCGTCGGGCAACGGCGTGAGCGCCTCGTTGGCGGGGGACGAAGAGAGAGTGTGGGGCGCCATCCAGTTGCTCCAGTGCAAATGAGTGGCAGGTCGGCATCCGGTGGCGGGGCCGGGCGGCTGTCCTGGAAAAGGTGCCGCGGGGTCGGGCTGAACGGAAAGCTTCCCTGCGCGAGGATTACCTCAAGCCTTCTTCCGCAGAAGAGGGCGGGACAGGTTCAAAGGGTCTGATCTCAGCCGGGCCGCTTCTGTGTCCAGAAACAGCCCAGCACCCCTAGCGAGTCGGCAATTGTAGTGAGGCAGCGCCTGCCATGGGATGCCCCTGCGGGCCTGTCGCTGCGCGTCCGCGCCGCCCTTCATACTTGACGTCATGAGCAATGAATTCCTCCCGCCTGCCGACGTGCCGTCGAACGACGCCGATCCCTACCTCTGGCTCGAACCCATCGACGGCGAGGCCGCCATCGAATGGGCGCGGGCGCGCAATGAAGAGACCGTGGCCCGCTACGCCCAGTCTCCGCGCTTCCAGCAGATCCGGCAGGGCATCCTGGAAGTGCTGGACTCCGACGCGCGCATCCCCTACGTCTACAAGGCCGGCGCGCATGTCTACAACTTCTGGCAGGACCCGCAGCACCCCAAGGGCCTGTGGCGCCGCACCACGCTGGCGGACTACCAGCAGGCCCAACCCGCCTGGGAAACGGTGCTGGACGTGGATGCGCTGGCCGCCGCCGAGGGCGAGAACTGGGTCTGGGAGGGCGCCGACTGGCTGCACCCGGGCTATGGGCGCTGCCTGGTCTCGCTTTCGCGCGGCGGCGCCGACGCCACCGTGGTGCGCGAGTTCGACCCGGTGCGCAAGGCCTTCGTGGACGGCGGCTTCTTCGTGCCCGAAGCCAAGAACAGCGTGAGCTGGCGCGACGAGGACCATCTCTACATCGGCACCGACTTCGGCCCGGGCTCCATGACCGAGTCGAGCTACCCGCGGCTGGTGAAGCTGTGGCGGCGCGGCACCCCGCTGGCCGAGGCGGTGCGGGTCTACGAGGCGGCGGTGGAAGACCTGGCCGCCAGCGCCTGGCGCGACGCCACGCCCGGCTACGAGCGCGATTTCGTCCACCGCGCCATCGACTTCTACGACAGCGAGACCTGGCTGCGCGGCGCCGACGGTTCGCTGCGCAAGATCGACGTGCCCGACGATGCCTCCATCGACATCACGCGCGAGTGGCTGCTGATCGAGGTGCGCAGCGACTGGACCGTGGGCGCGCGGACCTACCGCGCCGGCTCCCTGCTCGCCGCGCGCTTCGACGCCTACATGGCGGGCGCGCGCGACCTCACCGTGCTGTTCGCGCCCACCGACACCAGCGCGCTGGCGGCGCATTCGTGGACGCGCCACCACCTCATCCTCAACGTGATGCACGACGTAGTGAACCGCCTGGAGGTGCTCACGCCGCCCGCCGATGGCCAAGGCGACTGGCACCGCGAGGCGCTGGGCGGCGCGCCGGCGCTGTCCACCATTTCGGCCGGCGGCATCGATGAAGACGAGAGCGACGACTACTTCCTCACTGTGAGCGGCTACCTGCAGCCCACCACGCTGTACCTGGGCACCATCGGGCAGGGCGAGCCCCGCGCCATCAAGCCCAGCCCGGCCTTCTTCGACGCGTCGAAGTACCGCGTGAGCCAGCATTTCGCGCGCTCCAAAGATGGCACGCGCGTGCCTTACTTCGAAGTGGCGGCGCGTGACCTGGAGACGAACGGCCGCAACCCCGTGCTGCAGTACGCGTACGGCGGATTCGAGGTGTCGCTGACGCCGGGCTACAGCGGTGCCATCGGTCGCGCCTGGCTGGAGCAGGGCGGCGTGTACGTGGTGGCCAACATCCGCGGCGGCGGCGAATACGGGCCCCGCTGGCACCAGGCCGCCTTGCAGAAGGATCGTTTGCGCACCTGCGAGGATTTCGCGGCCGTGTCGCGGCACCTGATCGAACGCGGCATCACCTCGCCGGCGCACCTGGGGGCCGAAGGCGGCAGCAACGGCGGCCTGCTCATGGGAAACATGCTCACGCTGTACCCCGAGCTCTACGGCGCGATCGTGAGCGAGGTGGCGCTGCTGGACATGCGCCGCTACACGCAGCTGTCGGCGGGTGCGTCCTGGATCGCGGAGTACGGCGATCCCGAGGATCCGGCGGAGTGGGACTTCATCCGCCACTTCTCGCCCTACGAGAACGCGAAGCCGGACGCCAAGTACCCGCCCGTGCTCTTCATCACCTCGACCCGCGACGACCGCGTTGGCCCGGCCCATGCGCGCAAGATGCATGCGAAGCTGGCCGCCATGGGGCACCCCAGTCACTTCTACGAGAACATGGAGGGGGGCCACAGCGCGGCATCGGACAACAGGCAGGCGGCGTATGTGGCTGCCCTTTCGTATGCGTTCTTGTGGGCGCACCTGGTGGGTTGAGCCCACACTTTGAAGGGTGCGTGAGTGCTTCACGCTGCCGTGCTGGTGGGGCGCCCACGCAGGGCGGCCCCGGGTGGGCGGCGCGGGTTCATGGCGTGGCGGTCGGCTGCGCCGACTGCGCTGCGATGCTCGTGCAGCCGGTGCACCGCAGAACTCACTGCGCGCGCCTGCGGCGCGCTCCGTTCAAACAGCTGCGGTGAGTCAGTTCACGAAGCCCGCGCGACTTCGCGCGGGCACACCGGCTGCACTGCGCTTCTCGCCGCCCCGCAAATCGCCCGCGCCGCCCACCCGGGGCCCCCCTGCGAGGACCGGTGGTGGGCGAACACAGGAGGCGAGCGGTAGCCCGCAGAGCCGTCCGCGTTGCAAATCGTGGCGAATAGCGAATAGCGAATGACGAATGGCGAATAGCGAATGACGAATGGTGTGAGCGGCGCATGTGCTCACCGCTCATGCAACACCACGCAGGCCAAGGCCCCTGGGGCAGCGCCGACCGCTTCACTTGAAGCGCCCCGGCACTGCCCCAGGGGCCTTGGCCGGACCATTGGCCACCAGCGCTGAACAGTGCAAGCGACAGGACGTTGTGCCCGTGCGCTAAGTGCTCAACCCAGCAGATCCGCCAGCGCGCGCGCCACCACCTTGGTCGCGCGGCGCAGGTCTTCCAGCTCCAGGCGCTCGTCGCTGCGCTTGGCGTGCGATTCCCGCACCGTGCGCGGGCCGGCACCGTAGATCACGCCGGGGATGCCGTTCTCCACGTACAGGCGCACGTCGGTGTACAGCGGCGTGCCCACGGCCGGAATGGCGGTGCCGAACAGTGCTTCGCCGTGCTTTTGCAGCGCCTCGACCAGCGGCTTGTTGCCGGGCAGCGGCTTCATGGCGTTGGCCAGCAGCAGGCGGCGGATGTCGACCTGCAGCGCCTTGCCGCCGCGCGGCGGCGCGAAGCTGGCAGCGGCCTTGGCGATGGTCTCGCGGATCGAGGCCTCCACCTGCGCCGGGTCTTCCTCGGGAATCATGCGGCGGTCCAGCTTGAGCACCACCTTGCCCGGAATCACGTTGGTGTTGGTGCCGCCCTGGATCAGGCCCACGTTGAGGTACGGATGCGTGATGCCCGCGACCTGCGAGCGCACCTGCAGATAGTCGTTGTTCAGCGCATACAGCGCATTGAGGATGTGCACCGCGCCCTGCAGCGCGTCGGTGCCGCTGTCGGGAATGGCGGCATGCGCCATCTCGCCCTGCACCGTCACTTCCATCTGCAGGCAGCCGTTGTGGGCCACCACCACTTCATAGCTGAAGCCGGCGGCGATCATCAGGTCGGGCTTCGTCAGACCATTCTTCAGAAGCCAGCCCGGGCCGAGCACGCCGCCGAATTCCTCGTCATAGGTGAAGTGCAGTTCGACGCCCCCCTGCTGCGGTTGGGCCACGGCTTCCAGCGCGCGCACGGCGAAGGTGAAGCTCGCGAAGTCGCTCTTGCTCACCGCGGCGGCGCGCCCGTACAGCTTGCCGTCCACGATCTGGCCGCCGTAGGGGTCGTGGGTCCAGCCTTCGCCGGGCGGCACCACGTCGCCATGGGCGTTGAGTGCGACGGTGCGACCGCCGCTGCCATAGGGTCGGCGCACGATCAGGTTGGTGATGGATTCGAGCCCGTAGTCCTTCACTTCCTGGGCCGGCACGGCATGCTTTTCGGCCTCGAAGCCGAAGGCGGCGATCAGCTCGGCCGTGCGTTCGGCGTGCGGCGCGTTGTTGCCCGGCGGCGTGTCGGTGGGCACGCGCACCATCTCCTGCAGGAAGCGCACCTCCTCGTCGAAGTGGGCGTCGATCCAGGCGTCGAGTGCGGCGTAAGTCGCAGTGGTGGTGGCGGTGGGGTTGCTCATGGCTGTGGTTCCAGGGCCAGGTTGTCCAGAAGATGCTGCAGCGCCTGCACGGCCAGCTGCATGTCGTCGCTGGTGCTCGATTCGAGCGGGTTGTGGCTGATGCCGCTGTTGAGGCCGCGCACGAAAAGCATGGCCTGCGGCATCACCTCGTGCAGCTTCATGGCGTCGTGGCCGGCGCCGCTGGGCATGCGGAAGATGGGCAGGCCCAGCGATTCGACGGCGCGCTCCCAGCGCTGCTGCCAGGCGGGCGCACTGGGCGCGGCGGCGGCGCGCATGGTTTCCTCGAGCGTGTAGCGCACGCCGCGGCGCTCGCAGATGTCCTTGAGCGCGGCCAGCACGTCGGCCACCACGGCATCGCGCTGCGCGTCCTGCGGCGCGCGGATGTCCAGGCTGAACTTGCAGTGGCCCGGCACCACGTTGATGGAGCCGCTGGGCACCTGCAGCATGCCCACGGTGGCGACCGAGTCGGGGTCGCGCGCGGCGCGCTGCTCGGCGAACAGGATCAGCTCCGCCACGGCGCAGGCGGCGTCGCGGCGGCGGTCCATGGGCGTCGTGCCGGCATGGCTGGCCATGCCGATCACTTCGCCCACGAAGCGCACGCTGCCGTTGATGGAGGTGACGATGCCCAGCGGGAGATCCAGCTCGTTGAGCACCGGGCCCTGCTCGATGTGCACCTCGACGAAGCCCAGGTATTTCGACGGATCGCGCCGGATCTTCGGGATGTCTTCCGGCTTCAGGCCCGCATGGGCCATGGCGGCGCGCATGGTGATGCCGTCGGCGTCCTGCTGGTCCAGCCAGGCGGGGTTGAAATCGCCGATGAGCGCGCCCGAGCCTAGGAAGGTGGCCTTGTAGCGCTGGCCTTCCTCCTCGGCGAAGCCCACGACCTCGAAGGCGAAGGGCAGGCGGCGGCCCTGGTCCTTGAGCGCCTTGACGCAGGCCATGGGCACGTAGATGCCCAGGCGGCCGTCGTACTTGCCGCCGTTGCGCACGGTGTCGTAGTGCGAGCCGGTGAGCAGGGTCTTGGCGTCGGGCGTCAGTCCTTCATAGCGCCCCACCACGTTGCCCACCGCGTCGATGTGCACGCTGTCGAAGCCCACCTCCTGCATGGTCTGCGCGATCTGCCGCGCCGCGGCGCGGTGCGCGTCGGTCAGGTAGGTCACGGTGAGCTGGCCCTGCTGGGCGTAGCCGGGGTCGCTGTGCACGGCCAGCGCTTCCTGCCAGTCCCACACCATCTCGCCCAGCGTGTTGGAAGCGCCGAACTTGTCGTTCAGCCGGATCTCGGCGATGCGGTGGATGTTGCGCAGCGCCTCGGCCCGTTCGAAATCCGGGTGGTGGTGCACGCGGCGTTCGAAGGTGGCGATGATCTCGGCCTTGGTCAGTCCCGTGCCGCGCGGCCCGCGCACGGCCAGGATGAAGGGAAAGCCGAAGCGCGCGTTGTAGTCGGCATTGAGCTGCTGGATGCGCGCAAATTCCTCGGGCGTGCAGTTCGTGAGGCCGGCCTTGTTCTGCTCGTTCGTCGACTCGGCCGTGAGCGATTTCGCCACCATGGCCTTGCCCGCCAGCTCGGGGTGGGCGCGGATCAGGCCCAGCTGTTCGTCGACGGTGGCCGTGGCCACCGCCCGCACCAGCGCATGCTTGAGGTGTGCGAGCGAGCGGAAGGGTCGCGCGTCCAGCGCGCGCTGCGCGATCCAGGGCGAGTGCTCGTACACGCCATCCAGCAGCGTGGTGGCTTCCTGCGGCGTGGCCGCGTTGAGCTGCTCCAGGGTCAGGGGCATCATGGTCTCCTTTCAGGCCGTGTAGGGGTGCACCTGCTTCCAATGCCGCGCGATGTCCACGCGGCGGCACACCCACACCCGGTCGTGCGACTGGATGTGGTCCAGGAAGCGCTGCAGCGCGGTGATGCGGCCGGGCCGGCCCAGCAGGCGGCAGTGCATGCCGATGCTCATCATCTTGGGCCGGTCCAGGCCGGCCGGGTCGCCTTCGGCGTACAGGGCGTCGAAGCTGTCCTTCATGTACTGGAAGAAGGGGTCGGCGTGCGAATAGCCCTGCGGCAGCGCGAAGCGCATGTCGTTGCAGTCCAGCGTGTAGGGCACGATCAGCTGCGGCACCACGCTGCCATCGGTCCTGCGCACCTGCATCCAGAAGGGCAGGTCGTCGCCGTAATAGTCGCTGTCGTACTCGAAGCCGCCGTAGTCGGCCACCAGGCGACGCGTGCGCGGGCTGTCGCGGCCGGTGTACCAGCCCAGCGCGCGCTGGCCCGTGAGTTGCTCGATGGCCTCCATACCGAGGCGCATATGTTCGCGCTCGGTCGCTTCGTCGATGCTCTGGTAATGAATCCAGCGCCAGCCATGGCAGGCGATCTCGTGCCCCAGCTGCGTGAACGCGGCCGTCAGCTCGGGGTAGCGCTGCAACGCCATGCCCACCCCGAACACCGTCAGCGGCAGCCCGCGCTTCTCGAATTCGCGCAGGATGCGCCACACGCCGGCGCGCGAACCGTATTCGTAGATGCCGTCCATGCTCACATGGCGGTCCGGGAAGCTGGCGGGGTTGAACATCTCCGACAGGAACTGCTCGGAGCCTGCGTCGCCGTGCAGCACGTGGTTCTCGCCGCCTTCCTCGTAGTTCAGCACGAACTGCACCGCCACGCGTGCGCCGCCGGGCCAGCGGGCGTGCGGCACGTCGCGGCCGTAGCCGGCCAGGTCGCGGGGATAGGGCTGGGTGCTGTCGTAAACGTGGGCCATGGTGCGGTGAGTGGACGGAATGGCGGAAGGCAGGAAGGGCAGGGCGGGCGCCGGCGGCTGTCAGGACAGCGCGAGCGCGATGTCGCTGGTGGGCACCTGGCGGTCGAAGGTCAGGTTGGCTTCCACGTGCAGCAGGTGCTCGGTCATCAGGCGCACGGCGCGCTCCTCGTCGCGGGCGGCCAGCGCCTTCACGATGTCGGCATGCTCGTCGTTGGAATGGGCGGCTTCGCTGGCGCTCTGGTACATCAGCGTGATGAGGGCGCAGCGCGAGATCAGCTCGCCCAGCATCTGCGCGAGCACCTGGTTGCCCATCAGCTCGGCCATGCGCACGTGGAAGTCGCCCAGCAGCTCGGTGCGCTCGGACACGTCCTCGCCCGCCACGGCGGCCTTTTCCTGCGCCACGTGCTCGCGCAGGGCCTTCAGGCGCGCGGGCGTCACGCTGCGCACGAACTCGCGCGTCATGCCGGCCTCGAGCATGCGGCGCACGGCGAAGACCTGGCGTGCCTCGTCGACCGAAGGCGTGGCCACGAAGGCGCCGCGCGCGGGTTCGAGCCGGATCAGCCGGTTCTGCGACAGCTGGAACAGTGCTTGCCTCACCAGCGTGCGCGACACGCCGAAGTGGTCCGCCAGCTTCTGCTCGGCCAGCTTGGCGCCGGGTTGCAGGCGATGCTCCACGATGGCCCGGGTCAGGGCCTGGACGATCGCGTGGGTGGACGTGGACTCCATGAAATCATGATAGTGCGCGCCCCGCGTTTTGTATACACTTTTGTGGACGATGTGCCGAAGCCCTTGCGGCGCACGCGCCCCACACGCATGAAGGAGATTTGCCATGGGACTGAGCACCCACGTGCTGGACACGATGCATGGAACGCCCGCCGCCGGAATGGCCGTGGCGCTCTACACCACCACGGCAGAGGGGCAGGCCACGCTGGTGCGGCGCTTCACGCTCAACGCCGACGGCCGCAGCGACGGCCCGCTGTACGACAACGATTCGCTGCGTGTGGGCACGTACCGGCTGGTGTTCGACGTGGCGGGCTACTTCAAGGGGCGCGGCGTGGCGCTGCCCGAGCCCAACTTCCTGAACCAGGTGGCGCTGGACTTCGGCGTGGCGCACACCGATCAGCACTACCACGTGCCGCTGCTGGTGAGCCCGTGGAGCTATTCCACCTACCGCGGCTCCTGAAGGCGCGCGGGCCCTGCTGCGGCCGGGGCCGGCGCGGGCCCCGGGGGCAGGACCTGAGCGCCTGCACGCGCGGCCGGCCGTGCCGCGCCTGCCGCCTATTGCTGCAGTTGCCCTTCGCTGAGCGTGTCGAGCTGGAAGCGGCCGCTCTTGTCCCACAGCCAGGTGTCGGTCCACACCACCTCGCCCAGGCGCGCCGGCACGGGGTAGGGCGCGGCCGCCAGCGCGGCGCGTTCGATGCCGGCAATGGCGTCGGGCGCGTGCTGCGGTGCGCGCAGCCAGTGCAGCGAGCGCACCTGGCCCTTCGCGTCAAGATGCACCTGAAGGGTGCCGACGGCATAGAGCAGCGGGGGCAGCTGGCCCGCGTAGATCCGCGCGCGGTTCAGCCGGTACACATGCTGGGCCGCGTCGCGCTTGTAGTCGCGCGCGGTGCGCGCCTGCGAGGCCGCCGAAGCGCCACCGCCGGAAGCGGCGGGCACCGACACGTCCGACAACTGGCCCGGCACGCGGCCGGCCGGGGTGCCGCAGCCCAGCAAGGCGAGGGCGCTGGCGCAGGCCGCTGCCAGCGAGCCGGATCGAAGCAAAGAGGCAAGGCGAGTCATGGCGCCGGTTATACCCGCGCGGCCACGGCGGGCCTGCGGAGGCATTTCACATGAGCCGCCTCGACGACGTGCTCGCGCGCCTGGCGCAGGAAGACGGCGTGCTGATCCGCGTACTGCGCACCGAAGGCTCGGCGCCGCGCGAAGCCGGCACGTGGATGATCGCCTGGGCCGACGCGCTCAGCGGCACCATCGGCGGTGGCCAGCTCGAGTTCCAGGCCATTGCCGCCGCGCGCGCGCTGCTGCGCGGCGAGGCCGGTGCGCCCCAGCCCGACGCCCCCGTGCGCTACCCGCTGGGCCCCAGCCTGGGGCAGTGCTGCGGCGGCGTGGTGCATCTGGCCTACCGCCGCGTGGGCGCGGCCGACGTGCCGGCGCTGCGCGCGTCGCTGAGCGCCGCGCTGACGCCCGTGGCGCTGTTCGGCGGCGGCCATGTGGGGGCCGCGCTGGCCCGCCTGCTGGCCGGCTTGCCCTACGGCGTGCGCTGGATCGACAGCCGCGACGGCGTCTTCCCGGCCGCGCTGCCCGCGCAGGTGCAGACCGAGCACAGCGAGCCGGTGCAGGATGCCGTGGCGGATCTGGCGCCGGGCTCGCACGTGCTGATCATGAGCTTCAGCCATGCCGAGGACCTGGACATCGTGATCGCCTGCCTGCGCCGCCTGCGCGAGAAGGACGACCTCCCGTACGTGGGCCTGATCGGCAGCAAGACCAAGTGGGCCACCTTCCGCCACCGGCTGCAAGCGCGCGGCTTCACCGAGGATGAACTGGCTCGCATCACCTGTCCGATCGGCATTCCCGGCATCACGGGCAAGGAGCCCGAGGTGATCGCCGTGGCGGTGGCGGCACAGTTGTTGCTGCACCGCTCGCAGAGTGAGGGTTAACCGCAGGTCGGGCGGCCGCATCGCCGCTTGGTGAGCGACCGCGAACTGTATACACTCTGGTCCACAAAATGCCGCAGCGGAGCGATAGGCGTCCCCACGACGCTGGCGTTCGCGGCCGATTCTGCTTACAGCGCCCGCGGTGGTGAGCAGGCCCCATGAACCTTGGTCTGACCATGGACAGCTACCTTCTCGACTGGGCCAACCTGCTGCTGCGCTGGGTGCACGTCATCACCGCCATCGCATGGATCGGCGCCTCCTTCTACTTCGTGATGCTGGACTCCAGCCTGGAGAAACCCCAGGACCAGGAGTCGCTCGACAAGGGCGTGGGCGGTGAGCTCTGGGCCGTGCACGGCGGCGGCTTCTACAACAGCCAGAAATACCTGCTCTCGCCCAAGAAGCTGCCCGAGCACCTGCACTGGTCCTACTGGGAAAGCTACTCCACCTGGCTCTCGGGCTTCGCGCTGTTCACGGTCTCGTACCTCTGGAACGCCAGCAGCTACCTGATCGACAAGAGCAAGATGGACTGGCAGCCCGGCGCCGCGATCGCGGTGGCCCTGGCCTTCTTCGTCGTGTTCTGGATGGTGTACGACGGCATCTGCCAGGTCTTCGGGCGCCGCAAGAACGGCGACACCATCGTCGGCGTGCTGGTCGCGCTGACGGTGGCCTTCGCCGCCTGGCTGGCCTGCCAGTGGTTCGCGGGCCGTGCGGCCTTCCTGCTGGTGGGCGCGATGATGGCCACGGCCATGAGCGCCAACGTGTTCTTCTGGATCATCCCGGGCCAGCGCAAGAACGTGAAGGCGCTGCGCGAGGGCCGGCCGGTCGACCCGGTGCACGGCATCCGCGGCAAGCAGCGCAGCGTGCACAACACCTACTTCACGCTGCCGGTGCTGTTCGCGATGCTGAGCAACCACTACAGCTTCACCTACATGCACGAGCACAACTGGATCGTGCTGCTGCTGATCATGCTGGCCGGCGCCGGCATCCGCCAGTTCTTCGTGTTGCGCCACCGCTGGAAGCTGGGCCAAGTGCGCAACCCCATCGGCTATGCGCTGATCGGCGTCGCGGTGCTGGGCCTCACCATCCTGTGGATGAAGCCCGCCCCTGTGGCGGCGCCGGCCGCGGGCGCCGCCGCCGTCCCGCCGGTGGCCTTCGCCGACGTGAAGAAAGTGCTGGAGCAGCGCTGCTACATGTGCCATGGCGAAGCCGTGCAGCAAAAGAGCGTGCGCGTGGACCAGCCCGAGCAGGTAGCCCGCCATGCGCAGGGCATCTACCAGCAGGTCACGACGAAGGTCATGCCGCTGGGCAATGCCACGCAGATGACCGAGGACGAGCGGGCCCTGATTGCGCGCTGGTTCAAGGAAGGCGCGAAGACGCAGTAGGCGCGCGTCCTTCCCGCCGGCGCGCGGCGCGCGGCGCGCGCAGCACGGCGAGCGACCGGGACCGCGCAGCCGGTCCGCCGCGCGCGGGGGGCTGGAGCCGCCACGGCCATGCCGCCGAGGGCGCCGTGGCGCCACGACGCGCCGGCGGCCTGCCACGAACGCCGGCGCAAGGCCGGACCCCGCGCGGTCGCAGCCACAATAGCCGGTGGAGACTTTTCCCAAATGACCGCATCCTCGCTGCCTTCCTCCGCGCCCGATCCGCGCACCGCCCCCCAAGCCTTCCTCGAACACCTCTACCGCGTCGCGGTGCAGCGCGCGCTGCCGCTGGCCAACATGGGGGCGCACCTGCCGCCGCCGCCCCCGGGCCGCACCCTGGTGCTGGGCGCCGGCAAGGCCGGCGGCGCCATGGCCCAGGCGCTCGAGGCGCTGTGGCCGGCCGGTGCGCCGCTCGAAGGGCTGGTGGTCACGCGCTACGGCCATGTGCCGCCGCGGCCCGAAGGCCTGCCCATGCGCATCGAGGTGGTGGAGGCCGCCCATCCCGTGCCCGACGCGGCCGGCCTGCGCGCCGCCGAGCGCATGCTCGCGCTGACCGAAGGCCTGACGGCCGACGACCTGGTGCTGTGCCTGGTCTCGGGCGGCGGCTCGGCGCTTCTCACCTTGCCCGCCGAGGGCCTGACGCTGGAGGACAAGCAGCGCATCAACAGGCAACTGCTCGAATCGGGCGCACACATCGGCGAGATGAACTGCGTGCGCAAGCACCTCTCGCGCATCAAGGGCGGCCGGCTGGCCGCCGCCTGCGCGCCGGCGAAAGTGTTCACGCTCACGATCAGCGACGTGCCCGGCGACGACCCGGCCGTGATCGCCAGCGGCCCCACGGTGCCCGACGCCACCACCTGCGCCGACGCGCTGGCCATCCTGGAGCGCTACCGCATCGAGGTGCCGGCCGCCGTGCGCGCGCGGCTGCAAAGCGGCGCACTTGAGACGCCCAAGCCGGGCGATGCCGTGTTCCGGGGCCATGAGGTGCGGCTGATCGCCACGCCGCAGCAGTCGCTGGAGGCGGCGGCCGAAGCGGCCCGCGCGGCGGGCGTCACACCGCACATCCTCAGCGACGAGATCGAGGGCGAGTCGCGCGAGGTGGGCAAGGTGCATGGCGCGCTGGCGCGGGCCGTGGCGCAGCGCGGCCAGCCCTTCGCGCGGCCCTGCGTGATCCTCTCGGGCGGCGAAACCACCGTCACGGTGCGCCCGCGTCCCGTGGGCTCGCCCAAGGGGCGGGGCGGCCGCGCGGGCGAGTTCTGCCTGGGCCTGGCCGGTGCGCTGGCGGGCCAGCCCAACGTGTGGGCGCTGGCCGCCGACACCGACGGCATCGACGGCGTGGAGGACAACGCGGGCGCGCGCGTCGCGCCCGACACGCTGGCACGCGCCGAGGCGGCCGGCCGCAAGCTCGCCGACCACCTGGACCGCAACGACGCCTACGGCTACTTCGAGGCCCTCGGTGATCTGGTGGTCACGGGCCCCACGCATACCAACGTCAACGACTTCCGGGCGTTGCTGATCCTGTGACTGCAGCGAGTGCGGGCAGCGGCCCGGTGCCGCGCGTCCTGTTCATCTGCACGGGGAATATTTGCCGTTCTCCGACCGCGCATGCGCTGCTGGTGCACCGCGCGGCCGAAGCCGGCCTGGCGGTGCAGGTGGACAGCGCCGCCATCTCCGACGAGGAGCGCGGCAATCCCTTCGACACGCGCGCGGCGGCGGAGCTGCGACGGCGCGGCGTGCCCCTGCATGCCCACTGCGCGAGGCAGGTGACGCGAGCGGACTTCGGCCAGTTCGACTGGGTCCTCGGCATGACGCGCGCGCACGAGGCCGCCTTGCACCGGCTCGCACCCGCGGGCCATGCGGCGCGCATCGCCTTGCTGCTCGACCTGGTGCCCGGCCGCGAAGGCCAGGACGTGCCCGACCCCTGGTACGGCGACGCGCGCGCCTTCGTGCAGGCCTTCGACCTGATCGAGGGGGGCGTGCAGGGCCTGCTGGCGCAGCTGCGCGGCACTGGCCGCTGAGCACGCAGCGGTTGCGCATGCGCGGGGGCCGCGGCTGGCGCAACAATTGCTCGACGCCAGGGCCTGGCAGGCGCGAACGCCGGTTTCCCGGGAAAACCCGGGGCATCCATACCCGGGCCTGCATAGGCACTATGACGGCGGCGGTATGCCGGGCCCGGCCAAAGCCTGGACCATCGCTGAATGGCCGGCCGGCCCGCGAGGCCGCCGGCGTCACCCACGAGCCCCGCAGAACATGACGAGCCCCGTTTCTTCCCAGTCCCGCCCCGACGCCGAACCGACGGCCTCGCAACCGGTGCGCTTCTTCCACCGTGGCCAGGTGGTCGAAGTGCGCGACGTGCATCCCACGCGTTCCGTGCTGGACTGGCTGCGCGAAGACGCGCGCTGCGCCGGCACCAAGGAAGGCTGCAACGAAGGCGACTGCGGGGCCTGCACCGTGGTGATCGGCACGCTGGACGGCGAGGGCGCGGCGCCCGGCCTGTCGCTGCAGACGGTCAATGCCTGCATCCAGTTCCTGCCCACGCTGCAGGGCAAGGCACTGTTCACGGTCGAGGACCTGCAGCCGCTGGCGAACGCCGCCCCGGCACCGGCGTGCGCCGGGGCCTGCCGTGCGGGCGACGCGGCCGCCGCGCCCGCGCTGCACCCGGTGCAGCAGGCGCTGGTGGAGTGCCACGGCTCGCAATGCGGCTTTTGCACGCCGGGCTTCGCCATGTCGCTGTGGTCCACCTACGAGCGGCACCAGGCGGCCGGCACGCAGCCCACGCGCCAGCAGCTGGCCGACGACCTGTCGGGCAACCTGTGCCGCTGCACGGGCTACCGTCCCATCCTCGACGCGGGCCAGCGCATGTTCGACCTGCCGGCCGCGCGTCTGGACACGCGGCCGGTGATCGCCGCGCTGCAGGGCCTGCGCCAGACCGGCACCTTCGGCTACGCGGCCAGCACACGCGGCACCGGGGCCGCGGCGCGCACCGACCGCTTCTGGGCCCCGACCACCCTCGACGAGCTGGCCGCGCTGCGCGAGCAGCACCCGCAGGCGCGTCTGCTGGCCGGCTCCACCGACATCGGCCTGTGGGTCACCAAGCAGTTCCGCGACGTGGGCGACCTGATCCACGTGGGCGAGGTGGCCGAACTGCGCCGCATCGAGGACGCAGGCGAGTTCCTGCGCATCGGCGCCGGCGCTTCGCTCGAGGACGCCTGGCGCGCCCTGGTGCGGCGCGCGCCCAGCCTCACCGACGTGTGGCTGCGTTTCGCCTCGCCGCCGATCCGCAACGCGGGCACCATGGGCGGCAACGTGGCCAATGGCTCGCCCATCGGCGATTCGCCCCCGATCCTGATGGCGCTGGACGCGCAGATCGAACTGCGCCGCGGCCGCGCCGTGCGCCGCCTGCCGCTGACCGAGTTCTACCTGGACTACATGAAGAACGCGCTGCAGCCCGGCGAGTTCGTGCAGGCCCTGCTGGTGCCGCGGGCGGCCTTCGCGCGCCAGGTGCGCGGCTACAAGATCAGCAAGCGCTTCGACTGCGACATTTCGGCCCTGTGCGCGGGCCTGGCCATCGAACTGGACGGCGACACCGTGACGAGCGTGCGCCTGGCCTACGGCGGCATGGCCGCGATCGTGAAGCGCGCGGCGCAGGCCGAAGCCGCCGTGCGGGGAAAGCCCTGGACCGAGGCCACCGTGCGTGCCGCCCAGCAGGCGCTGGCGCAGGACTTCAAGCCCCTGAGCGACATGCGCGCCTCGGCCGCCTACCGCCTGCAGGTGGCGCAGAACCTGCTGCAGCGTTTCTGGCTGGAAACGCGCCCCGCCGACGCCCTGGATGCACAGCGCACCAGCGTGTTCAGCGTGATGCCGCACGAAGCCCTCTGAAGCCGCCTGAAGGAGCGCCCCATGAACAAGCCCCTGTCCCCGACGCTGCTGCAGCCCGAACAGCCCTTCGCCGGCTACCGCGAGAACCAGGCGCGCCGCGTGAATGATGCCGCCGAAGCGCAGGCCCATGCGGGCGGCGCGCGCGTGGGCATCAGCCGTGCGCATGAATCGGCCGCGCTGCACGTGGCCGGGGCCGCGCCGTACATCGACGACCTGCCCGAGCTGGCCGGCACGCTGCATGCGGCGCTGGGCCTCTCGCCCGCCGCCGCCGGCCGCCTGCTGGCGGTGGACGTGGCGGCGCTGCGCGCGCTGCCCGAAGTCGTGGACGTCCTCGTGGCCGGCGACGTGCCGGGCGCCAACGATTGCGGCTCCATCGTCCATGACGATCCGTTGCTGTGCCCCGTCGGCCCCCAGGCCGACGGATCGGCAGGCGGCGAGATCCGCTTCCTGGGCCAGCCGCTGTTCGCCGTGATCGCGCGCACCCGGCAGGCCGCGCGCCGCGCCGCCGCCCGCGCGAAGGAGTTCGTGCGCATCGAAGCCGGCACGCCGGTGCTCACGCAGCGCGAGGCGCATGCCAAGGGCCAGTACGTGGTGCCGCCCATGCACCTGGTGCGCAGTGCCGGCACCGGCACGCACGGGCCTGCGGCCGAGCCGGCCGTGGAGGCGGCGATCGCGGCCGCGCCGCACCGGCTCAAGGGCCGTTTCGAAGTCGGCGGCCAGGAGCAGTTCTACCTGGAAGGGCAGATCAGCTACGCCATCCCGCGCGAAGGCGGCGGCATGCAGGTGCATTGCTCCACGCAGCACCCCAGCGAGATGCAACACCTGGTGGCGCATGCGCTGGGCGTGCGTTCGCACGCGGTGCAGGTCGAATGTCGGCGCATGGGCGGCGGCTTCGGCGGCAAGGAATCTCAGTCGGCGCTCTTCGCCTGCGTGGCCGCTATCGCCGCGCGGCGGCTGAACCGGCCCGTCAAGCTGCGGCTGGACCGCGACGACGACTTCATGATCACGGGCCGGCGCCACTGCTTCAGCTACGACTACGAAGTCGGCTACGACGACGCCGGCCGCGTGCTGGGCGCGAAGATCGACATGATCTCGCGCGCCGGCCACTCGGCCGACCTGTCGGGGCCGGTGATGACGCGCGCGCTGTGCCACTTCGACAACGCCTACTGGCTGCCCGAGGTGGCCATGCACGGCTACTCCGGCCGCACGAACACGCAGAGCAACACGGCCTTCCGCGGCTTCGGAGGCCCGCAGGGTGCGATCGCCATCGAGAACATCATGGACAGCATCGCGCGCGAGCGCGGGCTGGACGCGCTGGACGTGCGCACGGCCAACTTCTACGGCGTGGACACGCGCAACGTCACGCCCTACCTGCAGACCGTGCAGGACAACATCGCCGCGCCGCTGGTCGAGCAGCTGGCCGCCAGCAGCGGCTACCGCGCGCGCCGCGAAGCCGTGGCGGCCTTCAACGCCGGCAGCCCGGTGCTCAAGCGCGGCATCGCGCTCACGCCGGTCAAGTTCGGCATCAGCTTCAACGTCAAGCATTTCAACCAGGCGGGTGCGCTGGTGCACGTGTACACCGACGGCTCCATCCTCGTGAACCACGGCGGCACGGAGATGGGGCAGGGCCTGAACACCAAGGTGGCGCAGGTGGTGGCGCACGAACTGGGCGTGGCCTTCGACCGCGTGCGCGTGACGGCCACCGACACCACCAAGGTGGCCAACACCTCGGCCACCGCGGCGTCCACGGGCGCCGACCTCAACGGCAAGGCCGCGCAGGACGCCGCCCGTCAGATCAAGGAGCGGCTGGCCGCCTGCGCGGCCGCGCGCCATGGCGGCACGGCCGACCAGGTGCGCTTCGCCAACGACAAGGTGTTCGTCAACGGCCGCGAACTGGGCTTCGACGTGGTGGTGGGCGAGGCCTACCTGGACCGCGTGCAGCTGTGGTCCGACGGTTTCTACGCCACGCCGGGCCTGTCGTGGGACCGCGAGACCATGACCGGCCGGCCCTTCTACTACTTCGCCTATGGCGCCGCCGTGAGCGAGGTGGTCATCGACACCCTGACCGGCGAATGGAAGCTGCTGCGCGCCGACGTGCTGCATGACGTGGGCCGCTCGCTGAATCCGGCGGTGGACATCGGCCAGGTGGAGGGCGCCTTCATCCAGGGCATGGGCTGGCTCACGACCGAGGAGCTGGTGTGGCACCCGCAAAGCGGCAAGCTCATGACGCACGCGCCCAGCACCTACAAGATCCCGACGGCCAACGACTGCCCGCCGGTCTTCCACGTGCGGCTGTACGAAGGCGAGAACGTCGAGGATTCCATCCACCGCAGCAAGGCCGTGGGCGAGCCGCCGCTGCTGCTGCCTTTCTCGGTCTTCTTCGCGATCCGCGATGCCGTATCGGCGGCGGGCGGGCACCGCGTCGATCCGCCGCTGTCGGCGCCGGCGACCAGCGAATCCATCCTGCGCGCGCTCAACGCGGTGCAGGCCGGCGTGGCCGGGCAGGGCGCGGGGGCGCGCGGTGCCTGATCCGGTGGGGGCGCAGCCGCCCAGGGCCGAGGGGGCGGCGCGGCTGCCGTCGCGCGGGCCGGCGCCGCTGGAGCGCATCGACCTGCACCTCATCCGCGTGCTGCACACCGTGCTCACCGAGCGCAGCGTCTCGCGCGCGGCCATCCGCCTGGGCACGCACCAGCCGGCGGTGTCGGCCGCGCTCAAGCGCCTGCGCACGCTCACGGGCGATGCGCTGCTGGTGCGATCGGGCGCCGGCATGGTCCCCACCGAGGTGGCGCTGGCCATGGTCGAGCCGGCGGCCAGCATCCTGCGCGCGGCGCAGATGCTGTTCACCGACGCGCGCGGCTTCGACCCACAGACCGCCGAGCACACCTTCCGCATCGCCGCCAGCGACTACCTGGACCCGCTCTTCCTGCCCACGCTGGTGGCCGAGATCAAGCGGCAGGCGCCGCTGTCGCGCATCGAGATCCACCCGCTGTCGGCGGAATCGGACTACCACGCGCACCTGGCGCAGGGCCAGGTCGACCTGGTGATTGGCAACTGGCTGCAGCCGCCGGGCGACCTGCACATGGCGCGCCTGTTCGGCGACGAGGTGGTTTCGCTGGTCAGCCGCGACCACCCCGCCGTGCGCCGCGGCTGGGACGTGCCCACCTGGCTGGCGTCCGAGCACATCGCGCCCATGCCCACGCACCCGGGCGCGCGCGGCGTGATCGAACAGATGCTCGATGCGCAGGGTCTGCAGCGCAACGTGACGGCGCGCTGCGCGCATTTCGGCCTGATCCCGGGCATGGTCGCCTCCAGCCTGCTGGTGCTGACCACCGGCCGCCAGTACTGCGAGCGCGTGGCGCAGCACCTGCCGCTGATGATCCTGGACTGCCCGGTGGAGCTGCCGCGGCTCATGTACTACCAGCTGTGGCATGCGCGCAGCCATGCCTCCAGCGCGGCGCAGTGGCTGCGCGCGCGCACCAAGGACGTGGCCGCCTCGCTGCGGCCGCCGCCGCGCGAGCCACCGAGCCCGGGCTGAGGCCCGCCCCCCGCGCCGGCCTTGACTTTCCCTTCCCGACAACAACAGCAGAGAGAGACAAACCCATGAACTGGACCGAACGCGTGTTCAAGCTGCAGGAACACGGCACCACGGTGCGCACCGAACTGGTGGCCGGGCTCACCACCTTCCTGACGATGGCCTACATCATCTTCGTCAACCCCTCGATTCTGGGCGACGCGGGGATGCCGAAGGACGCTGTCTTCGTCGCCACCTGCCTGATCGCGGCGCTGGGCACCACCATCATGGGCCTGTACGCCAACTACCCGATCGCGCTGGCGCCGGGCATGGGGCTGAACGCCTACTTCGCCTACGTGGTGGTGCTGCAGATGGGCTTCACCTGGCAGGCCGCGCTGGGCGCCGTGTTCGTCTCCGGCTGCCTGTTCCTGCTGGTCACGGTGTTCGGGCTGCGCGGGCTCATCATCCGCGGCATTCCGCATTCGCTGCGCTATGCGATCACGGTGGGCATCGGGCTTTTCCTGGCGCTGATCGCGCTCAAGAGCGCGGGCATCGTCGCCGCCTCGCCCGCCACCTACGTCACCCTGGGCGACCTGCACACGCCACCCGTGGTGCTGGCCGTGCTGGGCTTCGTGCTGATCGTGGTGCTGGACAAGCTCAAGGTGCCGGGCGCGATCCTGATCGGCATCGTGGCCGTCACGGTGGCTTCCTTCTTCTTCGCGGGCAACGAATTCCGCGGCGTGTTCTCGGCGCCGCCGTCCATCGCGCCCACCTTCCTGCAACTGGACATCCAGACCGCCCTGTCGCGGGGCCTCTTGAGCGTGATCCTGGTCTTCTTCCTGGTCGAACTCTTCGACGCCACCGGCACGCTGATGGGCGTGGCCAAGCGCGCGGGGCTGCTGGTGCCGGGCAAGATGGACCGGCTCAACAAGTCGCTGATGGCCGATTCGGGCGCCATCTTCGCGGGTGCGCTGCTGGGCACCTCGAGCACCACGGCCTACGTGGAAAGCGCGGCGGGCGTGCAGGCCGGCGGCCGCACGGGCCTGACGGCCATCACCGTGGCCGTGCTGTTCCTGGCCTGCCTGTTCATCGCGCCGCTGGCCGGCGTGGTGCCGGCCTATGCGACGGCGCCGGCGCTGCTCTTCGTGGCCTGCCTGATGCTGCGCGACCTGACCGAGCTGGACTGGGACGACACGACCGAAGTGATCCCGGCCGCCGTGACGGCGCTGACCATGCCCTTCACCTATTCGATCGCCAACGGCCTGGCCTTCGGCTTCATCACCTACGCAGTGCTCAAGCTGCTGACCGGCAAGGCCAAGGAGGTGCACTGGATGGTGTGGTTCATCGGCGGCCTGTTCCTGTTCAAGTTCATCTACATCGGCGGGCACTGAAAGAGGCACCCCCCAGGCCGCTTCGCGGCTCCCCCCTCTCTCGCCTTCGGCGGGAGGGGGGCTGAGCCCGTACAGGGAAGGTCCAGTGGACCTTCCGTGACTGGCGAAGGGCGAGGCCACTGGCCTCGCGCGGTCTGCAAGACCTCCCCAGCGGCCGGGCAGAGCCCGTTCCGCGGGTGCCCTGAGGGCTTCGCTGCGCTCCCCGGCAGCGAGGGGAACTGGCCCGGTGATTGCTTGGTGTTTCACATGAGGGAGGGCGGCGAGAATGCCGCCCCAGAAATCAACCAGAACCAGAGCGACGACCGAAGGCCACCATTCATGTCACACCCCCGACTCCAGCTCACGGGCATCACCAAGCGCTACCCCTCCGTGGTGGCCAACAGCGGCGTGTCGCTGGCGGTGCAGCCCGGCGAGGCCCATGCCGTGCTCGGCGAGAACGGCGCCGGCAAGTCCACGCTGATGAAGATCATCTACGGCTCGGTCAAGCCCGATGAAGGCAGCGTGCAGGTCGATGGCCGCGCCGTGACCATCCGCAACCCGCAGGAGGCGCGGGCACTGGGCATCGCGATGGTGTTCCAGCATTTCAGCCTGTTCGACACCCTCACGGTGGCCGAGAACGTGTGGCTGGGCCTGGAAAAGAGCCTCTCCCTGGCCGAAGTGACACGCCGCATCACGGTCAAGGCGGAGGAATACGGCCTGCCCATCGACCCCGCGCGGCCCGTGCACACGCTGTCGGTGGGCGAGATGCAGCGCGTGGAGATCATCCGTGCGCTGCTGACCGACCCCAAGCTGCTGATCCTGGACGAACCCACCTCGGTGCTCACGCCGCAGGCGGTGGACAAGCTCTTCGTCGTGCTGCGCAAGCTGGTGGCCGAAGGCTGCTCCATCCTCTACATCAGCCACAAGCTGCACGAGATCCGCGCCCTGTGCTCGGCCTGCACCGTGCTGCGCGGCGGCAAGGTGACGGGCGTGTGCGACCCGCGCCAGGAGAGCAATGAATCGCTGTCGCGCCTGATGATCGGCGCCGAGCCGCCGCCGCTCACGCACCGGCCGCAGCGGCTGGGTGCCGTGGCGCTGCAGGTGCAGGGCCTGTCGCTGACGCGCGAAGACCAGTTCGGGGTCGACCTGGAGGACCTGGCGCTGAATGTGCAGGCCGGCGAGGTGGTGGGCATTGCCGGCGTGTCGGGCAATGGCCAGAAGGAGCTGATGCTGGCCCTGTCGGGCGAAGACGTGCGGGCCGCGGCCACCAGCATCCGCATCTTCGACCAGCCCGCGGGCCGGCTGCGACCGCGCGCGCGGCGCCGGCTGGGCCTGCACTTCGTGCCCGAAGAGCGGCTGGGCCGCGGGGCCGTGCCCACGCTGGGCCTGGCGCACAACCTGCTGCTCACGCGCGACGACGCGGTGGGCCGCGGCGGCTGGCTGCGCATGGGCGCGCTCGAAAGGCAGGCGGCTGCCATCATCGAGCGCTTCAAGGTCAAGGCCGGCGGGCCGATGGCCGCGGCCAAGTCGCTGTCGGGCGGCAACCTGCAGAAGTTCATCGTCGGGCGCGAGATCGACGCCAAGCCCAAGCTCTTCATCGTCGCGCAGCCGACCTGGGGCGTGGACGTGGGCGCGGCGGCGCTGATCCGCGCCGAGATCCTCGCGCTGCGCGACGCCGGGTGCGCGGTGCTGGTCGTGAGCGAGGAGCTGGACGAACTGTTCGAGATCAGCGACCGGCTGCATGTGCTGGCCAAGGGCCGCCTGTCGCCTTCCATCGCCCGTGCAGATGCCACGGTGCCCTTGATCGGCGAATGGATGAGCGGGCTGTGGCCCGGCTCGGAGGCCGGCGCGGCGGCCGGCACGCCGCACCTGGAGGTCGCCCATGCTGCGGCTTGAACCCCGTCCCCAGCTCTCGCGTTTCTGGAGCTACGCCTCGCCCCTCCTGGCGCTGCTGATCACGGTGGTGATCGGCGTGATCCTGTTCGCCGCGCTGGGCAAGGACCCGGTGCGCGGCCTGCAGGTCTTCTTCTGGGAGCCGATCAAGAGCGGCTATGCGATTGGCGAACTGCTGGTCAAGGCCACGCCGCTGCTCATCATCGCGCTGGGGCTGGCCGTGTGCTTCCGCTCCAACGTGTGGAACATCGGCGCCGAAGGGCAGTTCGTGGTCGGCGCCATCGCGGCGGGCAGCGTGGCGCTGCTGGCCGACAAGAGCACCGGGCCGTGGATCGTGCCCGTGATCCTGATGGCCGGCGTGCTGGGCGGCATGGTGTGGGCGGGCCTCGTGGCCTGGCTGCGCGATGTGTGCAACGCCAACGAGATTCTGGTGAGCCTGATGCTGGTCTACGTGGCCACGCTCACGCTGGTCTACCTGGTCACCGGGCCGCTCAAGGACCCGATGGGCTACAACTTCCCGCAGAGCAAGACCTTCGAGGCCGTGACGCAGATCCCGCGGCTGATGAAGGGCTCGCGCGTCACGATCGGCGCGCTCATCGCGCTGGTAGGCGTGGCGGCGCTGTGGGTCTTCCTGTTCCGCACGCGCGCGGGCTTCGCGCAGCAGGTGGGCGGCTTGGCACCGGCCGCGGCGCGCTATGCGGGCTTCTCGGCCCGGCGCGCGCTGTGGACGGCGCTGCTGGTCTCGGGCGGCGCGGCCGGCCTGGCCGGTGCGCTGGAAGTGGCCGGCCCCATCGGCCAGCTCACGCCCTACGTGCCGGCCGGCTACGGCTTCGCGGCCATCATCGTGGCCTTCGTGGGCCGCCTGCATCCGGTGGGCATGGTGTTCTCGGCCCTGCTCATGAGCATGTTCTACATCGGCGGCGAACTCGCGCAGTCGCGCCTGGGCCTGCCCAAGTCGCTCACGGCCGTGTTCCAGGGCCTGCTGCTGTTCTCGCTGCTGGCCTGCGACACGCTGGTGGCCTACCGCGTGCGGCGCCAGGCGGCGCGCGCGCAGGCGGCGGCGCCAGCTTCGCGCGCGGCCCTGCAAACCTCCACCCCCGACGTGGCCGGCAGCACCGGCCAGGGAGCCGCATAAATGAAACCCCCTCGCTCATCGCTTCGCGTATCGCTGCCCCCCAAGGGGGCGCGTCAATGCCTTCGGGCGGCCGGGCGGCACTGACATGGATCAATACGCGCTCTTGCTGGCTTCCATGCTCAGCGCCGGCACCGTGCTGGCCATTGCCGCGCTGGGCCTGCTGATCAACGAGAAGGCCGGCATCGTGAACCTGGGGGCCGAGGGCATGATGCTGTGCGCCGCCATCGCGGGCTTTGCGGCCTACGTGCACACGCACAACCCCTGGCTCGGCTTCCTGGCCGGGGCCGTGGCGGGCGCGGTGCTGGCGGCACTCTTCGGCGTGCTGGTGATCTGGCTCAACACCAACCAGTACGCGACCGGGCTCGCGCTGTCGCTGTTCGGCGTCGGCTTCTCGGCGTTCGTGGGCATCAATTACGTGCAGGCCAAGGTGCCCGGCGGCTTCAGCTATGCGCTGCCGGTGTTGGGCGACATCCCCTGGCTGGGCGTGGCGCTGTTCCGCCACCACCCGCTCGTGTATGGCGCCATGGCGCTCACCGTGGGGCTGATCTGGTTCCTCTACCGCACGCGCACCGGCCTGGTGCTGCGCTCGGTGGGCGAATCGCCCGAGTCGGCCCATGCGCTGGGCTACCCGGTGCGGCGCATCCGCCTGCTGGCCGTGGTGGCCGGCGGCGCGCTGTGCGGCGTGGCCGGCGCCTTCCTGTCGGTGAGCTACACCGGCCTGTGGGTGGAGAACATGGTCGCCGGCCGCGGCTGGATCGCGCTGGCGCTGACCACCTTCGCCACCTGGCGGCCGGCGCGCGTGCTGCTGGGCGCCTACCTGTTCGGCGGCGTCACGCAACTGGCCTTCCACCTGCAGAGCGTGGGCGTGCACGTGCCCAGCCAGGTGCTGGCCATGATGCCCTATCTGGCCACGATCGTGGTGCTCGCGCTCATTTCGCGCAATCCGGCCTTCATTCGCGTCAACATGCCGGCGTCCATCGGGAAGCCGTTCTACCCCGGCTCATAATTGCGGTCGTTTTTTCTGCCCACCTTCACCGTCCTTCAAGGAATTCGCCGATGACCGAATTGAACAAGCGCTCCCTGCTCAAGCTCGCCGCCCTGACCGCGGTAGCCTCTGCCGCCCTGATCGGCTGCGGCAAGAAGGAAGAGGTGGCCGCGCCCGCCGCCGCGCCGGCCCCGGCGCCCACGGCCGCCGCGCCGGCACCCGCGGCCGCCCCGCTGGAAATCGCCTTCGCCTACGTCGGCCCGGTGGGCGACGGCGGCTGGACCTTCGCGCACGACAACGGCCGCAAGGCGCTGGAGGCCGAGTTCGGCGACAAGATCAAGACCACCTTCGTGGAAAGCGTGCCCGAGTCCGCCGACGCCGAGCGCGTGTTCCGCGACTTCGCCAGCCAGGGCAAGAAGCTGATCTTCGGCACCACCTTCGGCTACATGGAGCCCATGCTGAAAGTGGCCGGCGACCACAAGGACATCAAGTTCGAGCATGCCACCGGCTACAAGACGGCCGAGAACATGCGCACCTACGACAGCCGCACCTACGAAGGCGCGTACATGGCCGGCATCATCGCGGGTGCGATGACCAAGTCCAACAAGCTGGGCGTGGTCGGCTCGGTGCCGATCCCCGAAGTGCTGCGCAACATCAACAGCTTCACGCTGGGCGCGCAGTCGGTGAACCCCAAGATCACGACCAACGTGGTGTGGGTCAACGAATGGTTCAGCCCGCCCAAGGAAACCGAAGCCGCCACCGCGCTGCTCAACGGCGGCGCCGACGTGCTGTTCCAGAACACCGATTCGCCGGCCGTGCTCAAGACCGCCCAGGAGCGCGGCGCGCGCGCCTTCGGCTGGGACAGCGACATGACCGCCTACGGCCCCAAGGCCCACCTGGGTTCGGCCATCATCAACTGGGGCCCGTACTACATCAAGGCCACCAAGGAAGCCCTGGACGGCACCTGGACCACGGGCCAGACCTGGTGGGGCGTGAAGGAAGGCGCGATCGACATCGTCTCCATCGCCGAAGACGTGCCGGCCGACATCAAGGCCAAGGTGGAAGAGGTGAAGGCCGGCCTGAAGGCCGGTACCTACCACATCTGGAAGGGCCCGCTGGTCGGCCAGGACGGCAAGGAGATCCTGGCCGCCGGCGCCGTGGCCGACGACAAGTTCCTGTCGGGCGTGAACTTCTACGTCAAGGGCGTGGAAGGCAAGGTGCCGGGCAAGAACTGATCGTTGCCCTGCATCGCTGAAAAGGCCGCGCAAGCGGCCTTTTTCCATGGCGCCAGCCTGTTGCCGGCCGAGCGCCAGGCATGATCGGCGCATGGACCTGGATCGTTTGCGCATCCGCGCGGTGTCTTTCACCGACACCGACCTCGAACTGCATCTGGCCGGTGGCCGCACCGTGCGCGGCGGCCTGCGGCGCCACAACCTGCTCGACGCGAGCGCCGAGCAGCGCGCCGCCTGGCGCCTGGTCGACGACGGCCTGCAACTGAACTGGCCCGCGCTGGGCCGGGCGGGTGGTGCGGGCATCACCGTGGCCGCCGCCGATCTGGCCTGGAGCAGACCTGCGAAGCCGCGCTGGCGCGACTGGCGCAGGCCGACTGGAAGCTGGATGCCGTGCCCGCGCGCCTGCAGCAAATCGTGGCGCTGTGGCGGCTGGAGGCCGACGGCTACAACGGCGGCTTCCTGCAGTTCTTCTGCAACTGGGGCGAGGCCAACTGCGCGATCGCTTTGCAGGCGCTGCAGGCCATCGGCGCCGAGGCCACGCATGCGGTGGTGAGTGAGCAGCGCGCGATGCTCGACCGCCTGGAAGACCACCCGGAACTGAAGTCCTACGGCGACATTCCGCGCCTGCTCAGCGAGGCCGAGCGCACGCGCATCGGTGACGAGCTCGACCCCGCCTTCTGGGAGGCCGCCGAAGAGCTGCCCTTGCGCGCGGCCTGCCACTATTTCGACGAAAGCTGATGCCGCGCGCGGACGTGCATGCGCACCCATCGCCTTATGCTTGTGCCCCAGTATCCCCACGCCTGACACCATGAGCCTGCCTTTCAACCCCGCCGCCATTTCCGCCGACCGCCTGCCCGAACTGCTGCGCAGCATGCCCAAGGCCGAGCTGCACATGCACATCGAAGGCTCGCTGGAGCCCGAGCTGATCTTCGCGCTCGCGCAGCGCAACGGCGTCGCCATTCCCTACGCCAACGTCGAAGCGCTGCGCCAGGCCTACGCCTTCACCAACCTGCAGAGCTTCCTCGACATCTACTACGCGGGCGCCAGTGTGCTGCTCAAGGAGCAGGACTTCTACGACATGGCCTGGGCCTACCTGCAGCGCGCCGCCGCCGACCAGGTGCTGCGCACCGAGATGTTCTTCGACCCGCAGACGCACACCGAGCGCGGCGTGGCCATGGAGACCGTCGTGAACGGCCTGCACCGCGCCTGCGTGGATGCGAAGGCGAAGCTGGGCGTGGATGCGCAGCTGATCCTGTGCTTCCTGCGCCACCTGAGCGAGGCATCGGCCTTCGAGACGCTGGAGCAGGCACTGCCGTTTCGCGACAAGTTCATCGGCGTGGGCCTGGACTCCAGCGAACTGGGCCATCCGCCCGAGAAGTTCGCGCGCGTGTTCGCCCGCTGCCGCGAGCTGGGCTTCCACCTGGTCGCGCACGCGGGCGAGGAGGGGCCGCCGGCCTATGTGTGGAGCGCGCTCGACGTGCTCAAGGTCGAGCGCATCGACCACGGTGTGCAGTCCGCCAAGGACCCGGCGCTCATGAAGCGCCTGGCGGCCGACCGCATTCCGCTCACCGTGTGCCCGCTGTCGAACCTGAAGCTGTGCGTGTTCCCCGATCTGCGCCAGCACAACCTGGGCGCGCTGCTGGACGCCGGCCTGGTCGCCACCGTGAACTCGGACGATCCGGCCTACTTCGGCGGGTACCTCAACACCAACTTCACCGAAACCTTCGCCGCCACCGGCCTCACGGCCCGGCACGCGTGGCAGCTGGCGCGCAACGGCTTCGAAGGCAGCTTTGCGGGCGCCGAGGCCAAACGCGCCTGGCTGGACCGGGTGGATGCGCATTTCGCAGCTTTTGCCTGACGGGCGCGGGGCTGTGCCTGGGGTGGCGTGGCTCAGGCCCGAAGCGATGGGCTTGACGGGCAACAGGCGGCCCCTCTATGGAGTGGGGCCGTTTTGGATGGCAGCCAGGCCATGCGCGCGTTAAAAGTACTCGGCTGGATTGCCCTGAACCTCATCAGTTTTGTCGTGCCGATCTGGGTGGCGTCGCAAGTCGTCAAGGAGGAGCAGGCGTGGTTTGCCGCCCAGCCATACTTCCCTGATCTTCACGATACGCCTCCGGGACTGTTCTTCGGCGCCGCGCTCATCGCTTGGCTGGCCGTGCTGCTTGTCGTGAATTTGGTGCTGCTGGCTGTGTGCTGGTGGCGTCGCAAACGGGCCAAAGCGCTGCAGATTGTTGGCGGCGGCGCCTAGTCTGCTCCTCCTCCTGCTGGCAGGCGCCGGATCGGCTGCCCGTCGTCATGACGCTGCGATGGCCCTGAACCTGCGCCGCCGCTGCACCCAGGCATTGCCCAGCGCCCCCGCCGCCATGAGCACGCAGGTGCCGACGAACACGGCCCGCATGCCGATGTGCCCGCCCACGTAGCCGCCCAGCAGCGGCCCCGCCACCTGGCCCACGTACTGGGCCGACACCGAGTAGCCGAGCATCTGGCCGGCCGCGTTCTCGGGCACGCTGTGGCGGATCACGGCCGCGATGCAGGGCAGCAGCCCGCCCAGCGACAGGCCCATGAGGAAGCGCAGCAGCACCAACTGCCAGCCGGCAGTCACAAAGGCCTGCGGCACCAGCAGCAGGGTCGACACGGCGAGGCAGGCGACGATGACGTTCCAGTGCCCGATGCGGTCGGCCAGTTTGCCGAGCTGCGCGGCTGACAGGATACTGCCGAGGGCCGCCGCCGACATCACGAGGCCCGCGACCCAGGTGACCTGCGCGGCGTCGCGCACCAGCGTGGCGACATACACGGTGATGATGGGTTCGATGGACATGTTGGCCAGCATCAGCAGCATGCCGGTGGCGAACATGGCCGTGACCGGGCCCTTGTCGGGAATGCTGGCCCAGCCCGCACCCACGGGCTTGCCCTGGGCATTGCGCGGCCGGGGCGCCTCGCGGATGAGGAAGGTGGTGGCCAGGAAGGCGACGAAGATCACCGCCCCGGCCGCAAAGAAGGTGGCGCGGATGCCGATCAGCGGCGGCAGCGCGCCGCCCACCAGGGGCCCCACGAGGTTGCCTGCCATGATGGCCGAGGACATCGTGCCGAGCGCCCAGCCCGAGCGCGCCTTGGGCGTCTGCGTGGCGACCAGCAGCATCGAGCCGGAGGCATAGCCGCCCAGAAAGCCCGCGAGCAGCCGCAGGCCGACGAGCTGGTAAACGTCCTGCGCCACGCCGATCAGCGCCATCGCCACGGCCATGCCGAGGCTGGCGCGGATCAGCATCAGCTTGCGGCCGTACCGATCGGCCAGGCGCCCCCACAGTGGCGCGACCAGCGCGGCCGTGAGGAAGGTGGCGCCGTAGGCCGCGCCCGACCACTGCACGATGGCCGCGTGCTCGGACACGCCCAACTGCTCCACGTACAGCGGCAGGAAGGGCAGCAGCAGCGTCATCGCCACGATGGTGGTGAAGGCGCCGAACATGCACACCGCGAGGTTGCGGCGCCAGGGCCCTTCGTCGGGGGAGGGGGTCGAGATGGGGGCTTCGGTGGCCGCGAGAGTCATGCAGGGCATTCTGCGGCGATCCGCGCCATCGTGCCCCTGCCGATGTGCGGCGGCGGGCATCGCGGAGCCCGAAGCCCGGAGATCGGCTTGGGCGTGGGCTTTCAAGGCCTTCTACAATTGCGGCCTCGCGCTGCAGGCGTCCCGGCTGCAGCGCATTTCTTTTTCACCGGGGCCATGTAGAGGAACACCATGTACAAAAACCTCGCCGCCGCATTCGCGGCCGCTTGTTTTTTCTCCCCCGTTTTTTCACAACAGCCCGCGCCGGCAGCCGCTGTGGCGGCGCCACCGCTGAAGGTCGGCTTCGTCCAGGTGGCGCCGGTCGGCGATGCGGGCTGGGTGCGCCAGCATGACGAGGGCCGCAAGGCCATGGAGGCCGCGCTCGGCGCGCGCGTGCGCACCACCACGGTCGAGAACGTGCCCGAAGGCGCGGATGCCGAACGCGTGATCCGCGACCTGGCCCAGCAGGGGCATGGCCTGATCTTCACGCCCAGCTTCGGCTACATGGAGCCCACGCTGCGCGTGGCCCAGGACTTCCCGAATGTGAAGTTCGAGTCGGTCACGGGTCTGAAGACGGCGCCCAACGTGGCGACGGCCAATGCGCGCTATTACGAAGGCCGCTACCTGGCCGGCATCGCGGCCGGGCGCATGACGAAGACGAACGTGGCCGGCTATGTGGCCGGCTTCCCGATCCCCGAGGTGCTGCAGGGCATCAACGCCTTCACATTGGGCATGCGCTCGGTGAACCCGAAGGCGCAGGTCAAGGTGATCTGGCTCGACGTCTGGTTCGACCCGCCCAAGGAGCGCGACGCGGCCATGACGCTGTTCAACCAGGACGCGGACGTGATCGCCTTCCACACCGGCTCCACGGCCGTGATGCAGGCGGCGCAGGAGCGCGGCAAGCTGGCCATCGCCTACCACTCCGACATGCGCAAGGTGGCGCCGCAGGCGCAGGTGCTCGCCGTCACGCACCAGTGGGGCGGCTATTACACGCAGCGCGCGCGCGAGGTGCTGGCCGGTCAATGGAAGCCGGGCAATGTCTGGGGCGGCGTGCGCGAGGGCATGATCCGCGTCGGCGATTTTGGCCCGCAGGTGCCCGAAGCGGTGCAGCGCGAGGTGCTGGCACGCCAGAAAGAGATCGGCGAAGGCAAGCTGCAACCCTTCCGTGCCGCGGCCGACGTGCGCGACAACGAAGGCAAGGTGGTGATCCCCAAGGGGCAGGCCTTGAGCGACGCACAGATCCTGCAGATGAACTGGCTGGCCGAAGGCGTGCAGGGCCGCATCCACCGGTGAGCGCCGACGGGGGGCCCCTGACATCCGGCGCGCAGGGCGCCGTCCATATGAACCCCATACGCAGGTCGGCATGGCGCAGACCTCCGGCCTGCGTCAAGATCGCATGACGTTCTCCTGACTTCCTTTCCATGATGAAAAAAGCCTACCGTGCGGCCCTGCTGCGCTTCGACGACGCCGGCGCGCCCCAGTTCGACCAGGACGGCCTGCTCGTCACCGGCGCGGATGCGCAGGGCCGCGTGCGTGTGCTCGATGCTGGCAGCCATGCGGCGGTGGCGCCGCGGCACCCCGATGCCGAAATCACGCACTGGCCCGGTCGCATCCTGGCGCCCGGCTTCGTGGACATGCACATCCACTTCCCGCAGCTGGACATCATCGGCGCACCGGCCGACGGCCTGCTGCCTTGGCTGGAGAACTACACCTTCCCCGAGGAATCCCGCTTCGCCGACGCCGCGCATGCGCAGGCGGCGGCCAGCTTCTTCTTCGACGAACTGCTGCGCCAGGGCGTGACCACGGCGCTGACCTTCTGCACCTCGCACCCGGCCTCGGTCGAGGCCTTCTTCGGCGAGGCGCAGCGCCGCCAGCTGCGCATGATCGGCGGCAAGGTGCTGCAGGACCGCCATTCGCCCGACGGCGTGCGCGACCAGACCGAGCAGAGCCTGATCGACACCGAAGCGCTGATCCGGCGCTGGCACGGCACCGACCGGCTGGGCTATGCGATCACGCCGCGCTTCGCGCCCACCAGCACCGACGCCCAGCTGCGCGGCGCGGGCGAACTGGCCGCGAAGTACGCCGACACCTGGATCCATTCGCACGTGGCCGAGAACAAGGACGAGGTGCAGTGGGCGCGCGAGCTGTTCCCCCGGGCGCGCTCCTACCTGGACGTCTACACCGGCTTCGGTCTGATGCGCGAACGCGCGGTGTACGCGCACTGCATCCATTTCGACGATGCCGATCGGCAGCTGATGCACGAGACCAGGACCGCCGCCGCGGTGAGCCCGACCAGCAACCTGTTCCTGGGCAGCGGCTTCTTCGACTTCGAGGGCGCGCAGCGCACGCACATGCTGCACGGCCTGGCCAGCGACGTGGGGGGTGGCACCAGCTTCAGCCCCTTCCACACCATGCTGGCGGCCTACTACATCGGCCGTGAAGGGCAGACCAAGCCGGGTCTGAGCCTGAAGCCTTCGCGCCTGTGGTGGCTGCACACGGCTGGCGCGGCGCAGGCGCTGGGCCTGGCCGGCACCCTCGGCAACCTGCAGCCAGGCTGCGAGGCGGACTTCCTGGTGCTCAACCCCGTCGCCACGCCGCTGCTGGCGCGCAAGACCGCGCGTTCGGAATCGCTGGAAGAGCTGCTGTTCGCGCTGATCGTGCTGGGCGACGACCGGCTGATCGAGCGCACGGTCATCGGTCAGCAGGGCGCTGCGGCCGCCTGAGTTCGCGAGCGGGCCGGGGCGCCGGGCGTGCGGCTGGGGCGCCGTGCCAAAATCCTGGCCCTTTTCCGATTCCGGAAGCGAACCCCCTTGAGCGAGCGGCGATGACCATCAAGAGCGACAAATGGATCCGGCGCATGGCCGAGCAGCACGGCATGATCGAGCCCTTCGAGCCGGGCCAGGTGCGCCATGCCGCCAACGGCAACAAGATCGTGAGCTACGGCACCAGCAGCTACGGCTACGACATCCGCTGCGCGCCGGAATTCAAGGTCTTCACCAACATCCACAGCACGGTGGTGGACCCGAAGAACTTCGACGAGAAGAGCTTCGTGGACATCAATGCCGACGTCTGCATCATCCCGCCCAACAGCTTCGCGCTGGCGCGCACGGTGGAGTACTTTCGCATCCCGCGCAATGTGCTGACCATCTGCCTGGGCAAGAGCACCTACGCGCGCTGCGGCATCATCGTCAACGTCACGCCCTTCGAGCCCGAATGGGAAGGCTACGTGACGCTGGAGTTCTCCAACACCACGCCGCTGCCGGCCAAGATCTACGCGGGCGAGGGTTGCGCCCAGGTGCTGTTCTTCGAGAGCGACGAGGTCTGCGAGACCAGCTACAAGGACCGCGGGGGCAAGTACCAGGGCCAGCACGGCGTGACGCTGCCCAAGACCTGAGCCATCCGCTGGTGCGATGCGGCCGGCGCTGTAGGCGGGACGCCAAATCGTTCACGGCCGCCCCGTTCCGTCTGCCAGAAGCCCTTCGGCGCAGCGTACCATTCGCGGGCGAAGGCGCAGGCACGCGCCCATGGAGCAAAAGCATGCGCTGGGAAGGCAACGATCAATCGGACAACGTCGAAGACCGCCGCAGCAGCGGCGGGGGCGGTGGTTTTCCCATCGGCGGGCGCGGCATCGGGCTGGGCACGGTGGCCATCGCGGTGGTGGCCGGCCTGATCTTCGGCGTCAACCCGCTCACGATCCTCGGCCTGCTCAGCGGCGGCGCCCCCACCGAGGTGGTGCAGCAGCAGGGCCCGGCGCAGGCGCCGCCCGCCGACGACCGCGAGGCGGCCTTCGTCTCCACCGTGCTGCGCAACACGGAAGAGGTCTGGGGCAAGGTGTTCCAGGCCAACCGCGCCACCTACCAGCAGCCGCGCCTGGTGCTCTACCGGGGTGTCACGCCCACGGCCTGCGGCACCGGCCAGAGCGCGATGGGCCCGTTCTACTGCCCCGGCGACAAGAAGATCTACATCGATCTGGGCTTCTTCGACACGCTCAAGCAGCAGCTGGGCGCGCCGGGCGAGTTCGCGCGCGCCTACGTGATCGCGCACGAGGTGGCGCACCACGTGCAGGACCAGCTGGGCGTGACCGGCCGCGTGGACGCCATGCGCGGGCGCATCAGCCAGAGCCAGCAGAACGAGCTGAGCGTGCGCGTGGAACTGCAGGCCGATTGCTTCTCGGGCGTGTGGGCGCACCATTCGCAGCAGTCCAAGCAGTGGCTGGAGCCGGGCGACATCGAGTCGGCGATGAACGCTGCCGCCAAGATCGGCGATGACGCGCTGCAGCGCTCGGCCGGCCGCGCCGTGGTGCCCGACAGCTTCACCCACGGCAGCAGCGCGCAGCGCCAGCGCTGGTTCGCCACCGGCTACAAGACCGGCAGTGTGCAGGCCTGCGACACCTTCTCGGCCGACCGGCTCTGAGGCACCGCCGGTGGCTGTCCGGCGGCGTTCCCCTGCTGAGAGTGGGGTTTTGTGACAGGCGGGTGAAAGCCTGTGGCCCTGCCGCCACTGCCGCTTTTTGCGGCAGTGCGACAATGGCGGGTTCATGAGCACTCTCTATTCCGACCTCGCGCTGGCGGACACCCTCAAGCGCGCCGTGGCCGACATGGGCTACGAGAACATGACGCCGATCCAGGCGCAGGCCATTCCGGTGGTGTTGACGGGCCAGGACGTGATGGGCGCCGCACAGACCGGTACGGGCAAGACGGCGGCCTTCTCGCTGCCGCTGCTGCAGCGCCTGCTCAAGCACGAGAACGCCTCGACTTCGCCGGCCCGCCACCCCGTGCGCGCGCTGGTGCTGCTGCCCACGCGCGAACTGGCCGACCAGGTGGCCCAGCAGATCAAGGCCTACGCCAAATACACGCAATTGCGCAGCACGGTGGTCTTCGGCGGCATCGACATGAAGCCGCAGACGGCCGAGCTCAAGAAGGGCGTCGAGGTGCTGGTGGCCACGCCCGGGCGCCTGCTGGACCACATCGAAGCCAAGAACGCGGTGCTGAACCAGGTCGAGTACGTGGTGCTGGACGAGGCCGACCGCATGCTGGACATCGGCTTCCTGCCCGACCTGCAGCGCATCCTCTCCTACCTGCCCAAGCAGCGCACCACGCTGCTGTTTTCCGCCACCTTCTCGCCCGAGATCAAGCGCCTGGCCGGCAGCTACCTGCAGAACCCGATCACCATCGAGGTCGCGCGGCCCAACGAGACGGCTTCCACGGTGGAGCAGCGCTTCTACCGCGTGGCCGACGACGACAAGCGCCGCGCGCTCAAGCAGATCGTGCGCCAGCGCGGCATCACGCAGGCTTTCGTCTTCGTCAACAGCAAGCTGGGCTGCGCGCGGCTGGCGCGTTCGCTGGAGCGCGAAGGCCTTCGCTGCACGGCGCTGCACGGTGACAAGAGCCAGGACGAGCGCCTGAAGGCCTTGGCCGCTTTCAAGGCCGGCGAGGTGGACCTGCTGGTGTGCACCGACGTGGCCGCGCGCGGCCTGGACATCAAGGACGTGCCCGCGGTGTTCAATTTCGACATCCCGTTCAATGCCGAGGATTACGTGCACCGCATCGGCCGCACGGGCCGCGCCGGGGCCTCGGGCCTGGCGGTGAGCTTCTCGGCCGGCGGCAACGATGCCCGGCTGGTGGCCGACATCGAGAAGCTGATCAAGAAGCCGATCGAGCTGGAGGCGCTGGAGTACGAGGAAGACCGGCCCAACTTCCGCCGGGATGGCCGCATCAACGACGGCCGCCGCCACTGGCGCGAGGAAGGCGAGACCGGCGATGCGCGCGACGCGCTGGACCGCCCGCGCGACAGCCGCGAGGCCTACCGCTCGCCGCGCCCGCAACGCGCCCCGGCCGCGCCGCGGGATCCGTTCTTCGACCGCCCTTACGAGCCGAGCGAACGCGACGCGGCCCCCGCCTGGGAATCGGCGTCCGCCAAGGCCGTGCCGGTCAGCCGCTCGCCGGCCAGCCACATCCGCAGCAAGCGCAAGGTGCCGGCGCTGTTCAAGGCCGCCGAGCCGTCCGGCAGCTGAGGCGGGCGCGGCGCAGCCGCTGGCGCTGCTGTGCAAGGCGCCCGCGTGGCGCCTTTTCTTCTTCTTCTTCTTCTTCTTCTCGCGTCAGCCCGGCTTTTGCGCCTGTTCGCAGCGCACCTCGATGCGCTCGCGCTCGTCCAGGGTGGCGCCGATGCGCACGGCCGTGAGGCAGCCGCCCCAGACGCAGCCGGTGTCGGTGGCCAGCAGGTCGGGCCGCGACACATAGCCCAGCGTGGACCAGTGGCCGAAGGCGACCGTGGCCTCGGCCGTGCGCCGGCCCGGCACGTCGAACCAGGGCAGGAAGCCGGGCGGGGCGTCCTCCAGCCCTTCCTTGGCGTCGAAGTCCATCACGCCCTCGGCGGTGCAAAAGCGCAAACGCGTGAGCGCGTTGACGATCACGCGCAGGCGCGCCGTGCCCTGCAGGCCGGCGTCCCAGCGGTCGGGCTCGTTGCCGTACATGGCGTGCAGGAAGTCGCCCAGACCGGGCCCGCGCAGCACCGCTTGCAGCTCGGCCGCGCAGGCCAGGCTGGTGGCCACGTCCCATTGCGGCAGCACGCCCGCATGCACCATCAGCAGGTCGCGCCCGGCGATGCGCCGGTGCAGCGCCATGGCTTGCTGGCGCAGCCAGTCCAGCAGGGCGTCACGGTCGGGCGCGGCCAGCAGCTCGGCCAGGGTGTCGCGCCGGCCCGCCTTGCGCACGCCGTGCGCCACGCCCAGCAGGTGCAGGTCGTGGTTGCCCAGCAGGCTCTGCGCGGCGCCGCCCAGGCGCTGCAGGCGCCGCAGCACGGCGGCCGACGCGGGGCCGCGGTTGACCAGGTCGCCCAGCAGCACGAGCTGGTCGCGGCTGGGCGAGAAGTCCAGGGTGTCGAGCAGGCGGCCCAGCGCCGCATCGCAGCCCTGCACGTCGCCGATGAGATAGAGTGCCATCTCCGCATTCTCCCCAGAAGGCGCGCCTGCGCCTTCGCTCCCTTCGATGGACGTTTTCCTGCTGGCGTTGCTGACCACCTGCAACGCGATCTTCGCCATGTCCGAAATGGCCCTGGCGACCAGCCGCCGCGCGCGCCTGGCGGCCCTGGCCGAAACCGGCGATGCCGGCGCCGCGACGGCGCTCAAGCTCATGGACGAGCCCACGCAGTTCCTGTCCACCGTGCAGATCGGCATCACCTCCATCGGCATGCTCAGCGGCATCGTGGGCGAAGCGGCTTTCGCCGGTCCGCTGGCCGTGTGGATGGAAGGCATGGGCATGGGCGCCGGCGTGGCCAGCGTGGTGTCCACGGCGGTGGTGGTCACGGGCATCACCTTCTTCACCATCATCTTCGGCGAGCTGGTGCCCAAGCGCATCGGCCAGCTGTACCCCGAGGTGGTGGCGCGCTGGATCTCGCGCCCCATGCGCGGGCTGGCCAAGGGCGCCAAGCCCTTCGTGGTGCTGCTGTCGGGCGCGACGGCGGGTGTGCTCAAGCTGCTGCGCATCGACGCCACGGGCGCGCGCGCCGTGACCGAGGAAGAGATCTCGGCCAGCCTGGAAGAGGGCGTGGACGCGGGGGTGATCGAGCAGCACGAACACCAGATGGTGCGCAACGTGTTCCACCTCGACGACCGCCGCCTGTCGTCGCTGATGATCCCGCGCTCGGACATCGAATGGATGGACGCCGGCCTGGACGTGGCGCAGGCGTTGCAGCAGGTGGCCGACGCGGCCAAGCTCAACCTCGTGCATTCCTGGTACCCGGTCTGCCGCGGCTCGCTCGACGACGTGGTGGGCGTGGTCAGCGTGGCGCAGCTGCTGCAGCTGGGCCGCGACCATGCGGGCACCCTGGGCGAGATGGCGCAGGCTGCCTCCTTCGTGCCCGAGACGCTGTCGGGCATGGAACTGCTGGAGCAGTTCCGCGCGCGCGCCGGCCGCATGGTCTTCGTGGTGGACGAATACGGCGTGGTGCAGGGCCTGATGACACCGCGCGACCTGCTGGAAGCCATCACGGGCGAGCTGCAGCCCGGCGTGCCGGCCGACGCCTGGGCCACGCCGCACGAGGACGGCAGCTGGGACCTGGACGGCCTGATGCCGGTGTCGGAGCTGCGCGCGCGGCTCGCGATCCGCGAGCTGCCCGACGAGGACCGCGGCCTCTACAACACGGTGGCCGGCCTGCTCATGGCCGTGTCGGGCCAGTTGCCCGCCGTGGGCCAGCGCGTGGAGTGCGCGGGCTGGCAGTTCGAGGTGCTGGCGCTGGAAGGCCGCCGCATCGACCGCGTGCGCGCCCGGCCCGAGGCCGTGGCGGCCGAGGCCTTCGACCCTTCACTCTGACGCGGCGCGGGGGGCGCTGGCGGCATCCCGCGGCTGCGCATGCCGCCAGCGCCAGGGCGGCACGGCGCGCTCGCCCTCGCGCCACAGGCCGAGGCGCGCGTGGCGTGCGGCAGCTTCCGCGGCTTCGTAACGTGCCCGGTCTCCGGGGCTCTGCGCTGCGCTGAAGGCGCGGTACCACCAGGCCAGGCCGCTTTCGACCAGGGCCAGGCCCACGTCCTGCGGCGGCTCACCGGCGCCCGCGGGCTTGAAGACCTGGCACACGCGGCGGCCGTAGGGATCGCGGTCCACGCAATGCAGCGCGACGGTCTGCCGGTCCACCAGCTTGCGCAGCGCCTGCCGCGCACGCCGGCCGTAGGCCTGGCCGTACTCGGGCGCGTCGATGGCGTGGATGCGCACCGTGACGGGCGCGCCGCGCGGTGGGGTGTCCTCGCAGCGCACCTGCAGGCTGTCGCCGTCCTGCACGGCGAGCACCAGACAGACAAGGGCGGCGGCGGTGGCGGGCATGGGAAGAAGGGCCAGGGCGGAAGGGACGGTGACGGCCGGCGGCGCGGGCGCTGGCTACACTTTCGCGATTGTTCGCGAAGCGGCCGCCGAGCCGTTGTGCGAAAAGGCGCGGATTCCGATCTGCCCATCCTCCCCCATTCTTGCTCCTGGAGACCTCCATGCCCGGCCTGCTTCCCGACATCGATCCCGATGGCCTGCTCGAATTCTCGGTGGTCTACACCGACCGTGCGCTCAACCACATGTCCAAGCGCTTCACGGGCGTGATGCAGGACATCCTTTCCATGCTCAAGGAGGTGTACCACGCCCATACCGCCGTGCTGGTGCCGGGCAGCGGCACCTTCGGCATGGAAGCGGTGGCGCGCCAGTTCGCCAACCGCGAGAAGGTGCTGATCGTGCGCAACGGCTGGTTCAGCTACCGCTGGAGCCAGATCTTCGACGCCGGCGGACTCGGTCTGCCCCCAGGGCAGGGCGACGCCCTGCCCGGCCCCCAAGGGGATCAAGGAAGCCCGGGGCGGCCCAGCGCTTCCTTGGGCGGCGGCGCCGTGGTCTGCAAGGCGCGCAAGCAGGGCGACGGGCCGCAGGCCCCCTGGGCCCCGTGCCCGGCCCAAGAGGTGGCCGCCACCATTCGCGCCGAGAAGCCCAAGGTGGTGTTCGCGCCGCACGTGGAAACGGCCAGCGGCATCATCCTGCCCGACGACTACCTGCGCACCGTGGCCGACGCGGCGCATGAGGTGGGCGCACTCTTCGTGCTCGACTGCGTGGCCTCCGGCGCCATGTGGGTGGACATGCAGGCCACCGGCGTCGACGTGCTCATCAGCGCGCCGCAGAAGGGCTGGAGCGGTTCGCCCTGCTGCGCCATGGTGATGCTGAGCGAGCGCGCGCGCCAGGCCATCGAGGGCACCACCAGCAGCAGCTTCTCGTGCGACCTCAAGAAGTGGATGCAGATCGCCGAAGGCTACGAGAAGGGCCAGCATGCGTACCACACCACCATGCCCACCGACGCGCTGGTGCGCCTGCGCGACGTGATGCGCGAGACGCGCGAATGGGGCTTCGCGCCCGTGAAGGCGGCGCAGGTGGAACTGGGCGCCAAGGTGCGGGCCCTGCTCGAGTCGCGCGGCTTTCCCAGCGTGGCGGCGGCGGGCTTCCAGGCCCCGGGCGTGGTGGTCAGCTACACCACCGACCCCGGCATCCAGAGCGCCAAGAAATTCATCGAGGCCGGCCTGCAGACCGCTTCGGGCGTGCCGCTGCAATGCGACGAAGGCCCGGACTTCATGAGTTTCCGCATCGGCCTGTTCGGCCTGGAGAAGTGGCGCAACGTGGACCGCAGCGTGGGCCACCTGGCGGCGGCGCTGGACCAGGTGGCGCCGCGCGGCTGAGGCCTCCCAACGCCGCGTCGATCAGCCCTCGGCACGGACCCGGAAGCCCATGGCCCGCATCCTGCGAACCTGGACCTTCTGGATCCGCACCGTCTGCGAGGACGAATGCCGGGCCTACCTGGAGCTGCACAACCTGCCGCTGATCCGCGCGCAACCCGGCTGCATCCACGCGCGCGCCATCTTCCGGCCTTTCGGCGACAGCGCCACCGAGGTGGTCGTGGCATCGGTGTGGCGCTCGATGGCGGACATCCGGGCCTACACGGGGCTGGGCGACCCGATGCGGCCGCGCGGCGATCCGCTGGCCGTGCTGCGCACCATGGACCGGGAGCCCTTCGTGCGGCACAGCCTCATCCGCGCGGACGAGGAGACCGACGCGTGGCTCGGCAGCCTGCGCTGATCAGCTGCCGGCCGGCGCCAGCAGCACCACCAGCGCGCCCGCGCCGCCGTCCGAGGGGCGGGCCTGCACGAAGGCCAGCACCTCCTTCTTCTGGATCAGCCAGCGCTGCGCCTTGAGCTTGAGCACCGGCTGCTTGCCGGGCGAGCCCAGCCCCTTGCCGTGCACCACGCGCACGCAGCGCAGGCCCTGCCTGTGTGCCTGGCGCACGAACTGCGCCAGCGCCTCGCGCGCCTCGTCGCTGCGCAGGCCGTGCAGGTCCACCTGGCCCTGAAGCGACCAGTGGCCCGAGCGCAGCTTGCGCGTCACCTCGGTGCTCACGCCGGGGCGGCGGAAGCTCATCTGGTCGTCGGCGTCGAGCAGGGTCGTGACGTCGAATTCGTCGCTCAGCGCCTCGCGCAACGCTTCGGCCTCGTCGCGCAGGTGCTGGCGCGCGATGGGTTCGGGCGGTGTGGGCGCGAGCACCACCACCGGCTTGTGGCGCAGCGGGCGCGTGGCGCCCGTGTCGGCGCCGATGGCGCGGGCAAAGAGGTCCTGGTCGGCCTGGCGCTTCTTCTGTTGGGCCGCAGCCGCCGCGGCGGCCGCGGCCTCGCGTGCGCGCCGCTCGGCCAGCTCCTTCTGCACTTGCTTGAGGTCGGCCAGGGTCTTCAGGGGCGGTTTGGAGGCAGGCATGGCCGAACGAGCATACCCCGTGCGTTCCACCCCCGCGGCCCAGCGGGTTCAGATCAATCCGCGTTCCGCCATCGACAGCGCACGCCCGGGCCCGACCACGACATGGTCCAGCACGCGCACGTCGACCAGCGCGAGCGCGGCCTTCAGGTTCTGCGTCAGCGCCTCGTCGGCGCGCGAGGGCTCGACCTCGCCGCTGGGATGGTTGTGGGCCAGCACGACGGCGGCGGCATGGTGGTGCAGGGCACGCTGCACCACTTCGCGCGGGTACACGCTGGTCTGGTTCAGCGTGCCGCGGAACAGCTCCTCCAGCGCCAGCAGGCGGTGCTGGCTGTCCAGGAAGAGCACGGCGAACACCTCGTGCGCATGCCCTGCCAGGTGCAGTTGCAGGTAGTCCTTGACGGCCTGGGGCGCATCGAAGACCGGGCGCTGCGCCAGTTGCTGGGCCAGGGCGCGGCGCGAAAGCTCCAGCACGGCCAGCAGTTCGGCGCGCTTGGCGGTGCCGCCCAGGCCCTTGATGCGCTTCAGGTCTTCGGCGCTGGCCTGCAGCAGGCCGGCGATGCCGCCGAACTGCTGGAGCAGCTGCTGCGCCAGTTGCAGCACGTGCGTGCCGGCCACGCCCGTGCGCAGCAGCAGCGCCAGCAATTCGCTGTCGCTGAGCGCCGCGGCCCCGCGCGCGATCAGCTTCTCGCGCGGGCGCGCGTCGGCCGGCAGATCCTTCAAGCCCATGACTTGTCCCTCCTGGCGGGGGCGCTGTCCTGGCCTTCGCGGCCGGCGGCACGGGCCCCTCTTCTAAAATCCGGCTCCAGTTTATCGGGGCCCGACTTGTCCTTGCCTAATCCTGCGGCCGTGGTTCAGCCCGGCTCCTTCCTCACGCTGCACTACCGCCTGGCCGGCCCGGCCGGCGACATCATCAACACCTTCGCCGACAAGCCCGCCACGCTGTCGCTGGGCACGGGCGAGCTGTCGCCGGCCATGGAGCAGCGCCTGCTGGGCCTGGAAGAGGGCACGCACACCACTTTCGAGCTGCCTGCGGGCGAGGCTTTCGGCGAGCGCAACCCCGAGATGCAGCAGTGGGTGGCGCGTGCGCTGCTGCGCCAGCTGGGCGATCCCGACGAGCAGTACAGCGTGGGCGACGTGGTGCAGTTCCCCACGCCCGACGGCGCGGGCAGCTACGCCGGCGCGGTGATCGCGCTCGGCGACACGGCCGTGCAGTTCGACTTCAACCATCCGCTGGCCGGTCAGCCCGTCACCTTCGAGGTGAAGCTCATCGGCGTGCTCTGAGAAGGTGTGAACGAACCCGCCATGTCCGCTCATCCCACCAGAACGGTGCAACTCCGGCGCGCCCTCATCGTTGCAGATGCTCGCCATCGCCCGGGCTATGGCTGCGCTTTGCACCTCGATGGCGCACCTTTCGGCGGGCTGCTCGGCCACGCCGGATTCATTCACACCTGCTGAGGCAAGCATGGCCGTCAACGAAATCCTGCTGGCCGAACCGCGCGGCTTCTGCGCGGGGGTGGACCGCGCCATCGAGATCGTGGAACGCGCCATCGCCAAGTTCGGCGCACCCATCTACGTGCGCCACGAGATCGTGCACAACACCTATGTGGTGGAAACGCTCAAGGCCAAGGGGGCGGTCTTCATCGAGGAGCTGTCCGAGGTGCCGCCCGGCGCCACGCTGGTCTTCAGCGCCCACGGCGTGAGCAAGGCGGTGGAAAAGGAAGCGCACGACCGAGGTTTCTCGGTCTTCGACGCCACCTGCCCGCTGGTGACCAAGGTGCACGTGGAAGTCGCCAAGCTGGCCAAGGCGGGCTATGAGTTCATCATGATCGGCCACAAGGGGCATCCCGAGGTCGAGGGCACGATGGGCCAGCTCTCGAGCGGCATTCATCTGGTCGAGGACGTGGAGGACGTGCACAGGGTGCAGCCCGCGCAGACCGAGAAGCTGGCCGTGGTCACGCAGACCACGCTTTCCGTGGACGACGCGGCCGAGATCGCCGCCGCGGTGCGCGCGCGCTTCCCGGCCGTGCGCGAGCCCAAGCAGCAGGACATCTGCTACGCCACGCAGAACCGCCAGGACGCCGTGAAGCTCATGAGCCCGCAGGTGGACCTCGTGATCGTGGTGGGCAGCCCCACCAGTTCCAACAGCAACCGCCTGCGCGAGTTGGCCGAGCGCCTGGGCACCCCGGCCTACATGGTCGATTCGGCCGCCGAGCTGCGGTCCGAATGGTTCACGGGCAAGACGCGCGTGGGCCTGACGGCTGGTGCCTCGGCCCCCGAGGTGCTGGTGCGCGAGGTGATCGAGCGCATCAAGGCCCTGGGCGCGGTGGCCGTGCGCACCATGCCGGGCATCGAGGAAACCATCAAGTTCCCGCTGCCCAAGGGCCTCAAGCTGCCCGACGCGGCCGCCACGCCGCCGCACATTTCCTGAACCTCACTCCCCGTGCGGCCCTGCGGCCGTGGCGCGCGGCAGAGCTGGGCGCACGCACCCCGCCACAGGCGGCGCGGCGTCCCGGATCGAAACCCGGCGCAGGGCGAGCCGGCACACACCTGCAAGAAGACCTTCCATGACCGCTGCACTTGCTCCCTGGCGCGAAGCCGTCGAATCCGCCGCCCGGCGCCTGGCGCCCCACACGGGCCCCTTCCTGCGGCAGACGCCGCTGTGGAAACTGCCGGCCACGCAGCTCGGGCTGGACCTGGACGGCGTGGAATGCTGGCTCAAGCTGGAGCACCTGCAGGTCAGCGGCAGCTTCAAGGCGCGCGGCATGATGAACCGGCTGCTGGCGCATCCCATCCCCGAAAGCGGCGTCGTGGTGGCCTCCGGCGGCAATGCCGGCATTGCCACCGCGGCGGCGGCGCGCGCGCTCGGCGTGCGCTGCGAGGTCTACCTGCCCGGCGTCTCGCCCGAGGCCAAGCGTGCCAAGCTGCGCGCGCTGGGCGCCGACGTGCGCGTGGTGGGCGAGCTGTACGTCGATGCGCTGAACGCCTGCCTGGAACGCCAGCGCGAGACCGGCGCGCTGCTGACCCATGCCTACGACCAGCCCGAAGTGGTGGCCGGCGCCGGCACGCTGGGCCGCGAAATCGAAGCGCAAGGGGGCCTGCCCGACCACGTGCTGGTCAGCGTGGGCGGCGGCGGGCTGATCGGTGGCCTGGCCGCCTGGTTCGGCACGCGCAGCAACGTCGTGGCGCTGGAGCCCGAGGCCGCGCCCACGCTGTTCCGCGCCCGCGAGGCCGGCGCGCCGGTGGACGTGCCGGTGGGCGGCATCGCGGCCGATTCGCTGGGCGCCAGGCGCATCGGCGAACTGGCCTGGGAAGTGACCCAGCTGGCCGTGCGCGAGGCCCGCCTGCTGGGGGACGACGCCATCCGCCGCGCGCAGCAGTGGCTGTGGTCGCAGATGCGCCTGGCGGTCGAGCCTGCGGCCGCGCTGCCGCTGGCTGCGCTGCAAAGCGGCGCCTGGCGGCCCGCCGCGGGCCAGAAGGTCTGCCTGGTCATTTGCGGCGCCAACGTGGACGCGGCCATGCTGGCCTGATCGGCGGCGCGGCCTGCGTGCCGGCAGCGGCTTCTAGAATCGGCCGATGCTCGACATCAACCTGCTTCGCAAGGACCTGCCTTCGGTCGTTGCCCGTCTCGAAACCCGCAAGAAGAACCAGCCTTACCTGGACGTGGAGCGCTTCACGTCCCTGGAAGCCGAGCGCAAGAAGCTGCAGACGCGCAGCGAAGAGATCCAGGCCCGCCGCAACGCGCTGAACAAGCAGATCGGTCCGCTGAAGGCCAAGGGCGAATCGGTGGACGAGCTGATGGCCGAAGTGGGCGCGCTCAAGGCCGAGCAGGAAAGCTCCGCCACGCGGCTGCAGGCGCTGCAGCCCGAGCTGCAGGCGCTGCTGCTGGGCGTGCCCAACCTGCCGCATGCCAGCGTGCCCGTGGGCGACAGCGAGGACCACAACGTCGAAGTGCGCCGCTGGGCGCCCGTGGGCGGCGAGGGCGCCGACGCCCCCGCGCTGGCCTTCGAGCCGCGTGACCATGTGACGCTGGGCGAACCCCTGGGCCTGGACTTCGAGATGGGCGTCAAGCTCGCGGGTTCGCGCTTCACCGTCATGAAAGGCACCATCGCGCGCCTGCACCGCGCGCTGGCGCAGTTCATGATCGACCTGCAGACGCAGCAGCACGGCTACACCGAATGCTACGTGCCCTACATTGTCAATGCCGACTCGCTGCGCGGCACGGGCCAGCTGCCCAAGTTCGAGGGCGACATGTTCGCCGCCAAGAAGGGCGGGCAGGACGCGGAGCCGGTACCGGACAACGCGGCGCTCTACCTCATTTCGACCAGCGAGATCCCGCTCACGAACTTCATGCGCGACGAGGTCGTCGCCGAGGCGCAGCTGCCGATTCGCCTGACGGCCCACACGCCCTGCTTCCGTTCCGAAGCGGGCAGCGCCGGCCGCGACACGCGCGGCATGATCCGCCAGCACCAGTTCGACAAGGTGGAGATGGTGCAGATCACGCACCCGGACCGCAGCTACGAGGCGCTCGACCAGATGGTGGGCCATGCCGAGGCCGTGCTGCGGGCGCTCGAACTGCCTTACCGCGTGGTGCTGCTGTGCACCGGCGACATGGGCGCCGGCGCGGCCAAGACCTTCGACCTGGAAGTGTGGCTGCCGGCGCAGAACACGTACCGTGAAATCAGCTCCGTCAGCAACTGCGAGGCCTTCCAGGCGCGCCGCATGCAGGCGCGCTTCAAGAACGCGCAGGGCAAGAACGAACTGGTCCACACCCTCAACGGTTCCGGCCTGGCCGTGGGCCGCACGCTGGTCGCCCTGCTGGAGAACCACCAGCGCGCCGACGGCTCCATCGGCATCCCGGCCGCGCTGCAGCCCTACCTGGGCGGCGTGACCGAGCTGCGTGCCTGAGGACGGAAGCGGGCCCGGCGGCCGGTCCGCCGCCAGCCCGCACGCGGCGGAGGCGCCGCTTTTTGCGCATGGCGCGAGAAAACCCGCCGAAGTCCGCTATACTCTAGGGCTTCGACAAATTTGCGTCTTGTGGAGAGGTGGCAGAGTGGTCGAATGTACCTGACTCGAAATCAGGCGTACGGTTTCCCCGTACCGTGGGTTCGAATCCCACCCTCTCCGCCAGCATTTCAACCTAACGTGTTGATTTCAATGAAAAAAGCCACCCATGAGGTGGCTTTTTCTCGTCTATTCATGATCTGGCCCAGACTCGCGCTTGCGCTGTGGCGAGTACGGTTACGACCAGTTGAGACTATATGTTGATCGCAGGCTCTTCCGGTCAGCGGCGTCGGTGGAGCTATCTCGCCTTGGGTCGTGCCTTGCGACAGCGGTGCACCCCGATCGAGGTGATGAAGCACGACGGCACTTCAAGACCGTTGACGTGAGATAGCCCCCTGATTCTCCGGCCCCGTCCTCTCGCCTATCGGGTGGCAGCGGGCGCTCGCGGGCAGATCGTGGCTGTCATTCGGCCACGATCTTCAGCTCCTGCGCCAGCTTGCCCAGGCGCCGGTTCTCGTCGTCGATGAAGCGCGTGAAGGCGGCGCGGTCGCCCAGCATCGGCTCGCTGTTGCGCTGCGCGATGAACTGCCGCTGCGCGGGCGTGGAGATGAACTTCTGCACCGCGGCGTTGATGCGGTCCAGCACCGCCGGCGGCGTGCCCTTGGGGGCCATCAGGCCGAGCCAGTGCGTCATGCGGATGGTGGGAAAGCCCGCCTCCACCGTCGTCGGCACCTCGGGCAGGGCGGCCAGGCGGTGGTCCGACGCCACAGCCAGCGCGCGCATCTTGCCGGCCTTGACCAGCGCGATGAGCGAGGCCGAGGGCACTTCCGACAGCATCTGCACCTGGCCAGAATGCAGCGCGGCGCTGCTCTCGCCCCCGCTTTTGTACTGCACGAAGGTCAAGGGAACGCCGAGCGCCGCCTTGATCAGCTCGCCCGAGAAATGGCTGGTGCTGCCGATGCCGGTGGTCGCGAAGAAGATGCCACGCGGCTCGGCGCGTGCCAGGGCCTGCAGGCCCGCGAGGTCCCTGGGCGGCAGGGCTGGATCGACCACCAGCAGCGAGGGCGACGCCGACACGCCGGTCACGGGCACCAGGTCGCCGGCGGCGTACGGCATCTTGCTGCGGATCAGGCTGTTGATCAGCGTGCCGTTGGCGGCCGCCAGCAAGGTGTAGCCGTCGGCCGGCGCCTTGGCCACCAGGTCGGCACCGATGATGCCGCCCGCGCCGGGCTTGTTGTCCACGATGACCGGCTGGCCCAGCGCCTTGGCCAGGCCATCGGCCACCATGCGGGCCGTGTCGTCGCCCGGGCCGCCGGCGGCGTAGGGCGTGACGATGCGGATCGGCTTGGTGGGCCAGGCGGGCGATTGGGCCCGGGCGGTGCCGGCGCCCAGCGCCACGGCGAGTGCGAGCAGTGCCGTGCGTACAAGCGGCTTCATGGGGATCTCCTTGCGGTTCAATGCAGCTGCGCGCGCCGTGTGGGGGTGCTGCAGCCCGGTCTGGCTCGGCGCGATCTCAGTCGAAGGCGGCGCGTGCGGGCGGCGCCAGCAACGTGAGCAGCGCGCGCATGTCCTGCACCGCGTCCAGCCCGCGCACCAGGCGCTCGATCGCCTGCTGGCGCGGCGCGTCGATCAGCGCGTCGGTCAGGGTGCGGTACTTGGCGGCGATCTCCTCGCTCGTCTGCGGCGATTCGATGGCGCGCGAGGCGTTGCGCTCCACCACCAGCCGCTGCCCGTCGGTGAAGCGCACGGCCACGCGCGTGCGGCCGCGGCGCGCCATGCCGCCGGCGTCGAAATCCGGGTCGTGCCGCACGGCGATGCGCGGCAGCAGCGCCCACACGTCGTCGGCATCGATGCGCGCGGGCGCGAACTGCGCCACCATCGCCGCGCCGTCGAGCACCGCCACCGCCAGCGCGTAGCCGATGTGCATCTGCGCGCCAATCGGCGTCAGCGGCCGCTCGAGTGTCCACCAGCCGTGGTGGTAGACCGCGTGCGACACGTCGCATTCGATGCGCGCGATCTCGGCGGCGCGCAGCGGGCGCTGGCGGCCGATGTCGAACAGCGCGTCCAGCGGCGAATGGATGCCGCCCATCGCCGCGTAGGGCTTGATGACGATGCGCTCCACCTCCCAGCGCGTGCCCAGGCCGTCGGTGATCTGCGAGGCGTCGGGGTCGTGGCCTTCGCCGAAGGTGGACAGGAAGCCACCGTACTCGCGCTCGAACACGCGCTTGATGCCGGTGTAGCCGCCCTCGGCCAGCACGGCGGCGTACAGGCCGTTGCGTGCCGAAAAACCGTGGTGCATGCGCTTGCACATGGCCTCGTACTGCGCTGCCATGAGTCCGGCGGACTGCGTGCCGGCCAGGCCCAGCGCGTCCTCGAAGCGCCCGGCATCCAGGCCCAGCAGCTTGCCCACGGCGGCCGCGGCCGCATGCGTGCCGAAGACCGAGCCCGAATGCCAACCGCGCGAGAGCATTTGCGCGCCGTGCAGCGCCATGCCCACACGCGGGCCGACCTCGTAGCCCACCAGCGCCGCCTCGAGGAAGCGGCGCCCCGAGACCGGGGCCGGCGCACGCTCCACGGCCGCCCACAGCGCGGGCAGCACGATGGAGGCGCTGTGCAGCGGTCCGAGCGGGTGGTAGTCGTCCAGCTCGAAACCCTGGATGAAGCTGCCATTGAGCAGCGCCGCCCCCGGCGCACTGGTCGCCGCGCCCCAGCCGACGATGGTGTGCGCGCCGGCGCCTTCGAGGCGCCGCACGATGTCCACCGCCGTGCGCGACCACGGCAGTTGCGCGCCCACGATCGCGCAGGCGATGCCATCGAGCGTGAGCATGCGGGCGCGCTCGCGGGCCGCTTCGGGTGCATCGTCGAGCGAGAAGCCGGCGAGCCAGTCGCACAGCAGGCCCGTGGGTGCGGCCGGGTCGGTGGGGCGTGCCGGGTCGGCAGCGGGTCGTGAACCGGTCATGCGTTGTCTCCTCGGGCCCGCGCCGTCTCGGGCAATTGGTGGCCACGCAGGTCCTCCCGCAGACGGGTCTTGAGGATCTTGCCGGTGGCGCCGAGCGGAATGCTGTCCACGAAGACGACGTCGTCGGGCACCTGCCACCGCGCCGTCTTGCCTTCGTAGAAGGCCAGCAGCTCCTCGCGTTCGAGCCGGGCGCCGGGCTTGCGCGCGACGACGACGATCGGCCGCTCGTCCCATTTCGGATGCGGGACGCCGATGCAGGCCGCCATCGCCACCGCGGGATGCGACATGGCGATGTTCTCGATGTCGATCGAGCTGATCCATTCGCCGCCGGACTTGATGACGTCCTTGCTGCGGTCGGTGATCTGCAGGTAGCCCTCGGTGTCGATGGTGGCCACGTCGCCGGTGGGGAACCAGCCGTCCACCAGCGGGTCGCCGCCATCGCCCTTGAAGTAGGCCCGCACGATCCACGGGCCACGCACCAGCAGGTCGCCGGCGGCGCGGCCATCCCAGGGCAGGGCCTGGCCATTCGCGTCGACGATCTTCATGTCGACGCCGTAGACCGCGCGGCCCTGCTTCTCGAGCACGCGAAGCTGCGCCTCGCGCGGCAGCGCGTCGTGCACCTTCTTGAGCGAGCACACGGTGCCCAGCGGGCTCATCTCGGTCATGCCCCAGCCGTGCAGCACGCGCACGTCGTGCCGCTCTTCGAATTCGCGCAGCATCGCCGGCGGGCAGGCGGCGCCGCCGATCACCGTCCGTCGCAGCGTGGAGAACGTCAGGTCGCCGGCCTGCATGTGGCCCAGCAGCATCTGCCACACGGTGGGCACGCCGGCCGCGAAGCTCACCTTCTCGGCTTCGATGAGTTCGTAGACCGACTTGCCGTCCAGCGCCGGGCCGGGAAAGACCAGCTTGCAGCCCACCAGCGCCGCCGAGTACGGAATGCCCCAGGCGTTGACGTGGAACATCGGCACCACCGGCAGCACCGAATCGCGCGCCGACAGGGCCATCATGTCCGGCAGCACCGAGCCGTAGGCATGCAGCACCGTGGAGCGGTGGCTGTACAGCGCGCCCTTGGGGTTGCCGGTGGTGCCGCTCGTGTAGCACAGGCTCGAGGCCGCGTTCTCGTCGAACACCGGCCAGTCGTAGCTGTCGGACTGATCGCCGATCCACGCTTCGTAGCTCACCAGGTCGGGAATGCCGCTGTCGACCGGCAGCCGGTCGCTGTCGCACAGGGCGATCCATTTCTTGACGGTGGTGCACCGGGCGTGCACGGCCTGCACCAGCGGCAGGAAGCTCAGGTCGAAGCACAGCACCTGGTCTTCGGCATGGTTGGCGATCCAGGCGATCTGGTCCGGGTGCAGGCGCGGGTTGATGGTGTGCAGCACGCGGCCCGAGCCGCTCACGCCGTAGTACAGCTCGAGGTGGCGGTAGCCGTTCCAGGCCAGGGTGGCGACGCGGTCGGAAAAGAGGAGCTTCTCGCCGTCCAGCGCGTTGGCCACCTGGCGCGCGCGTGCGGCGCAGTCGCGCCAGGTGTAGCGGTGGATGTCGCCCTCCACGCGACGAGAGACGATCTCGGCATCGCCGTTGTGGCGCTCGACGAACTCGATCAGGTGGGAGATCAGCAGGGGGCGGTCCTGCATCAGGCCGGTCATGGGCGCAGTCATCGTGGTCGTACGAAGAAATGGAAGGAGATCAGTCGAGACGGATGTCGGCCGCCCTGACCAGCGCTTCCCATTTGACGCGGTCGTTGCGAATCTGGAGGGCCATGTCACCGACCTTTTCTGGTGGCACGAGCGCGCTGTTGCGCTTGAGCATGTCGGCGCGGAAGGCGGGTTCGGCGATCAGGTCGCGCATCGCCGCGCGCAAGGTGGCGACGGTCTCGGGCGGCGTGCCGGCCGGCGCCAGCAGCCCGGTCCAGCCGACCACGTCGAAATCTTTGAGCGCCGCGACGCCTTGCTGCGCGATCGGCATGAACTGCGGTGCAACGGCGTCAGCCTGCGCCGAACTGATGCCGAAGGCCTTCAAGCGGCCAGCCTTGACCATCTCGGCGCCGGTCGTTACCGAGTCGAACATCAGCGTCACTTGGCCTCCGATGACGTCCGTCTCGGCCTGCGCCGGGCCCTTGTAGGCGATGTGCACCAGGTCCACACCTGCCATCTGCTTGAACAGTTCCATGGCCATGTGCGAATAGCTCCCGTTGCCGTTGGACGCGAAGCTGTACTTGCCCGGGTTTTTCCTGAGCAGCGCCACGAGCTCGGGCAGCGTGTTGGCCGGCAGGTTTGGATGCGCCACCAGCAACAGGCCGCCGCTGGCGATCATCGCGACGGGCGTGAGGTCTTTCTCGACCTGGTAGTTCACTGTGCGGTCAATCAGCGGATTGATGACCAGCGGCGATGACGTGGTCAGTACCAGCGTGTAGCCGTCGGCCGGCGCATGAGCAACGGCCGAGACCCCCAACGTGCCGCCCGCACCCGCCTTGTTGTCGATCACGAAGGGTTGCTTGAAGCGCTGGCCCAGCCGGTCGGTGAAGCTGCGCGCCACGTTGTCCGCCGTGCTGGCGGCACTGAAGGGCACCACGATCTTCACGCTGCGGTTCGGATAGGCGTTGCCTTGCGCGAAGGCGCCGCCTGTGGCGAGAGAGAAGGCGAGCAGGACGCCCGCATGGCGTCGGGTCAGAAGGGTCACGGGATGTCTCCGGGTTTGTTGTGGAAGAAGGGGAAGGAGCTCAGGCATCGGTGCGCAGGCTGCGCACGAGTGCGGCGGCCGACGGCGCGTCGCGCAGGCTGAGCAGGCGCTCGGCCAGGCCATGCGCGCGCGCTTCGCCATAGACGGGTGTGGCCAGCGACAGGTACTTCTGCGTAAGCCGTGCGCGGCCCAGCGGCGTCGAAGGCTCGCCCGCAGGCACTGGCACGTCGACCTGGACGCCGGGCAGGCCGACTACGCGCAGGCGCGCCGCCGGGCCCTTGAGCTGCGCATCGGCATCGACCCGGATGCGGCGTGCCAGAGCCTCCACGGCGGGGTCGCCCAGGCGCTCGTAGCTCTGCCAGTCGGCCCGACCATCGAGCCACGCACACGCCACCTGGAAATACACGCTGAACTGGCCGTCGACGATGTTGCGTGGCGCGATCTTGGCGGCCAGCGGTTCGCCCACGATGTCGAAGCCCTTGGGGCTGAGCGTGACCGCGAGCGATACCGCCGCGCGCTCGGCATCGGGTACCTGGGCGCGCAGCGCCAGCGCGGCGTCCACCGCGCCGTGCGTGAGCCGGCACGAGGGGTAGGGCTTGATGCCGGTCTGGCGCGCCACCCAGTCGCGGCCCAGGCCGTCAGTCAGGCGTTCGGGCCGGGGCTGGTTCGAATGGCCAGCGAGCAGCCCGAAGCGGCCCGCGACTGCATCGCGCGCGCCGGCCACCCCGGCCTGCGCGAAGCCGAGCGCCATGAGCGCCGCCTGCGCCGCGAAGCCGGGGTGCAGGCGCTTGTTCCAGGCACCGTTCTCCAGGTACTGCATCGAACCGCCGGCGAGGCTGCCTGCCAAGCCGAAGGCGGCGTCGAGCCGGGTACCATCCAGTCCACGCAGTCGTCCGGCCGCCGCCACGGCGCCGAAGATGCCGGCCACGCCGGTAACGTGGAAACCGCGGTCGTAGGCACTCTCGCCGAGCGCCGCGCCGATGCGGCTCGCCACCTCGTAGCCCACCGCCACGGCCTCCAGCAGTGCGCGGCCGCGCGTGTCTACGGCTTCGGCCGCAGCGAGCGCCGCGGCGATCACCGGTGCGCCGGGATGAAGCACGCCGTAGACGTTGGTGTCGTCGAAATCCATCGTGTGCGCGAAGGCGCCGTTGAGCAGCGCGGCTTGGCCCTGCGCGTAGCTGCCGGCCTCGCCGATCACGGTGAAGCCACCGCCGGTCGGGTCGATGGCGCGCACGCCATCGCGAAAGGCCGGGCTGCTTTCGGCGAAGCGCGCGGCGAAGGCGCTGTGGCCCGCGAGGTCGAGCACGCATTCCTCGATGAGGCCGATCAGGTCGTCGGGCATCGTCAGCGGCCCGGCGGCGAAGTCCGCGAGTGCGCGGGTCGGGTCGGTGGTGTTGGTCATCGCCTGCGCCTTCAGTCGACCTGCACGCCGGCATCGTTCACCGCTTGGCCCCACTTGCGGATCTCGCTCGCCAGGAAGCGGCTGAATTCGGCCGGCGGGGTGACGGCCAGTTCGCTGCCCGTGGCGCGGATGGATTCCTGGATCTCGGGGCTGACCGACGCACGCTGGATGGCCGCATGCAGCGCGTTCACCGTCGCGGGCGGCGTGCCGGCCGGCGCCAGGAAGCCCACCCAGGAGCTGATGTCGAAGCCCTTGAGCCCCTGCTCGTCGGCGGTGGGCACCTCGGGCAGCTGCGGGTTGCGCTTGGGGCTGGAGATGGCGAGCGCCTTCAGCTTGCCGGCCTTGACCTGCGGCAGGGTGGAGGCGAGCGCGTCGAACATGATCGGCACCTGCCCGGCCATCACGTCGTTGATGGCGGCCGGCGAGCCCTTGTAGGGGATGTGGTTGAGCTGCAGGCCGGCCTGGCGCTCGAGCACCACCATCGCGAGGTGGGCCGTGATGCCGTTGCCGCCGGAGGCGAAGTCCACCTTGCCCGGCCGCTGCTTCGCATAGGCGATCAGTTCCCTGAGGTTGTTGGGCCCGAAGGAGGGCGTCGCCACCAGCAGCAGCGCGCCGGTGCTGACCTGCGCAATCGGCGCGAAGTCCTTGAGCGTGTCGTAGGGCAGCTTCTTGTACAGCGTCGGGTTGATGGTCATCTGCCCCAGCGTGCCGAGCAGGATCGTGGTGCCGTCGGGCGCGCTCTTCTTCACCTCCTGCGCGCCCAGGCTGCCGTTGGCGCCGGGGCGGTTGTCGACGATCACCGGCTGGCCGATCTCCTTGGTGAGCGCAGCGGCGAAGTTGCGCGCGACGATGTCCACCGTCTGGCCGGCCGGGTAGCCGACGACGATGCGCAGCGGCTTGGCAGGCAGGCCTTGCGCGGGTGCGGTGCCGGCGAGCGCCTGGCCGGCCAAGCCGGCCAGGCCGGCCAGGGCGGCCAGCGCGTGTCGGCGCGAAAGGGGAATCGGCATGTCTGTCTCCGTGGTTCTGAATACGGGAAAGTCGAAGCGCGCCTCAGAGCGCGTCGCGCGGCACGTACACCGTGCCGGCCATGAGGCGGCGCGCCGTGCGCTGCAGGCCCAGCGCAGCGAAGCGCGTGTCGGCCGGTGTGGCACCCGGGCGGGCGATGACCTTCAGGGTCATCACGCCCAGCGGGTGGCCGATGCGCAGGGTGTCGGTACCGGCGCGCTCACCCACCGCCGCGTTCACCAGCGAACCCTGCACGCGCGAGGCGGCGGCCGTGCACACCGAGCCGGTGCCCGCCATGCTGTCGTGGCATTTGCCCAGGAACACCAGGCGCGCGCGCAGGTCGCAGTCGGCCGCTTGCACCGTGGCATGGTTGGTGTCGATGTAGTCGGCCGGCGGCGCCACCAGCACGGCCAGCGGCAGGCCGGGCAGATGCACGTCCTTCCAGTCCTTGTAGAGCCCGATGCGTTCGCCGGCCTTGGACTGCAGTTCGCCGATGGCCTCGATCAGCGCGCGGTCGGCGCTGATGCCGGGCGGTAGTTCGCTGCCCGTGAGGCCCAGCGAACTGGCGGCGATGAACACGCAGGGTGTGGCTGCGTCCACGATCGAGACCTCGATGCGTCGGCCGTCCTCCAGCGCGATGGTGTCCACCGCTTGGCCCGTGGGCAGCAGCCGGCCGGTCTTGGCGCCCAGCGTGTCGGTGTAGTCCATCAGGATCTCGGCGCCCGTGCCGGGCACGCCGGCGATCGCGCAGTCGCCTTGTACGCGCGCCTTGCCGTTCCTCACCTGCACCTTCGACACGAACACCGTGCCGGTGTTGGTGTTGTGGATGCGCACGGTGGTGACGGGCTCCACGGCCTCGACCAGGCCCTCGTCGATCGCGAAGGGCGCCACGGCCGAGGAGATGTTGCCGCAGTTGGCGTCATAGCCGATCAGGTCGCGCTCGACGTCGGCCTGCGCGAAGGTGTAGTCCACGTCGGCGTCGAGCCGCTCGGACTTCTTGATGATCGCGATCTTGGACGTGACCAGGCGCGAGCCGCCCAGGCCATCGATCTGCAGCACGTCGGGTGTGCCCATGGCGCGCTTGAGCAGCCGGTCGCGCGCCGGGCCGGGCGGCGGCACATCGGCTTCGTGGAAGAACAACGCCTTGCTGGTGCCGCCGCGCATCAGCACGCAGCGGACTTCGACCTGTTCGTCGTCGGTGGTGGGGTTCATGCGAATCTCCGGGGTGTTCGTCGCGCCGTCACTCGAGTGGGTAGCGTTTGACCAGCGCGCCCAGGCGCTCGCTTTCCTCGCGCACCTGCGTGGCGAAGGCGGTGGGGTCGTTCACCACCGGCTCGGCGCCGGCGGCGGCGATGGTCTGGCGCACGTCGTTGTCCTTCACCGCCTCGCGCAGTGCGGCGACGATGCCCTGTTGCACCGGCGCCGGCGTGCCCTTGGGTGCGAAGAGGCCGAACCAGGTCACCGACTGGAACTGCGGAAAGCCCGCCTCGGCGGTGGTCGGCACGCCGGGCAGCGCGGCGGCGCGCGTGCGCCCCTGTGTGGCCAGGATGCGCAGCGTGCCGGCCTTGTGGTGCGGCAGCGCGGCCGTGATGCCAGTGAAGGCGAAGTTCACGTTGTTGGCGATCATGTCGGTCACGATCGCGCCCGTGCCGCGGTAGTTGACGGTGATGAGCCCCGGTAGCGGCACCTCCGCCGCGATCTGCTTGGCGCTCACCCGCGCCAGCGTCTCGCCGCTCGCGATCGAGCACGGTTGCGGCGCCTTCTGGCAGTACTGGAAGAGCTCGGGCAGGGTCTTCACCGGCAGCCTGGCGCTGGCCACGATGGCGGCCGGCGATTGCGATACCGCCGTCACCGGCGCGAGCTGCGCCAGCGGATCGATGCCCTTGAGCCCCGGCGTGTATTTGGTGAGCACGATGGCCGGCACCTGCAGCAGCAGGGTGTGGCCGTCGGGCTTGGCTTCCATCACGCGGCGCGTGCCGATCAGCCCGTCGGCGCCGGGCAGGTTCTCGACCACCACCGGCTGCTTCCACAGCACGCCGAGCTGCTTGGCCACGGCGCGTGCGGTCGCGTCGGTGCCGCCACCGGCGGCATAGGGAACGATCAGCGTCACCGGCCGCTCGGGGTGCCAGGGCGCAGGCTGCGCCGGCGCGCCAGTTGCTATCAAAAGCGTAGCTGCTACCGCAAGCAGCGCGGGCGCTGCAGGCCGATTCGGCTTGAAAAATGGGAAAGGCATCTTTTGTCTCCGTGGGCGTGGCCCGTGTTCGTTGTCGTGGCAGCGGCGCCGTGCTCAGGCCTGCCGCAGCGCCGGTGGCCGCGGCGGCACTGGGCGGGCGCGCCAGTCGCGCGCGAACAGGCCGTCGAGCCGGCCGCGCGCCAGGGCGTGGCGCTGCAGGAAGGCGGGCAGGGCGTGGCGGTCCAGGCCGGGCGCGGGCAGCGCGTCGGTCGCGAAGAGCTGGAACACATAGCGGTGCGTGCCGTGGCCTGGCAGCGGGCGTGGGCCGTCGTAGCCCGGTGTGCCCAGGCCATTGGGCGCCAGCGTCACGCCGGCCGGCGCCTGGCCGGCATCGAGCGCGCCCTCGGCCAGGCGATCGATCGATGCGTCGCCCCAGGCCAGCAGGTGGACGATGGCATGGCGCAGCGGCACGTCGGGGTCTTCCATGAGCAGCACCCAGTGGTGTGCCCCGGCGGGCAGGCCCGTCCATTGCAGCGCCGGCGAGCGGTTGTCACCCACGCCCTCGCCCGCATGGCGCAACGGCAGGGCGGCGCCGTGCGCGAAGCCGGGGCTGTGCAGGGCCAGCGTGGCGGGCAGGGTCTGCAGGCGCGGGTCGTGCCAGGCCAGGACGGCATCGCCCGCATGCCGGCCGCGCAGCAGCAGGCCGGCCCAACGGCGGACGAAAGCGTTCATGCGCGTGACGTCCCCGGGCGTTGCGCGGCAGGCCAGGCCCAGGGGCGCCGCTGCCGGTCGGCGGCCTGCCATGCGCGGATCAGCGCATCGTCCTTGAGCGTGAGGCCGATGTCGTCCAGCCCGTGCAGCAGCGCTTCGCGGCGCAGCGGGTCGATCGTGAAGGGGATCGCCTGGCCGTCGGGCGCCGCCACGGTGCAGGCCTGCAGGTCGACGGTCACGGGCGCACCGCCCTCGCATTGCGCGGCCAGCGCCTGCACCTGCGCGATCGGCAGCGTGATCGGCAGCACGCCGTTCTGGAAGCAGTTGCTCCAGAAGATGTCGCCGTAGCTCGGCGCGATCACGCAGCGCACGCCGATGCCCTGCAGCGCCCACACCGCGCCCTCGCGCGAGGAACCGCAGCCGAAGTTCTCGGCCGCCAGCAGCACCGGCGCGCCCTGAAAGCGCGGCGCGTTCAGCACGCAGTCGGCGTCCTCGCTGCCGTCGGGCCGGCGGCGCAGTGCCTCGAAGGCATAGGGGCCCAGCTCGGCCTTGCCCAGGGTGGTCAGGCGCTCGATGCGGATGATGAGGTCGGTGTCGACGTTGGGCCGCATCAGCGGCACGGCCGGGCCGGTGACGGTGGTGAAAGGCTGATTCACACCAGGCTCCTGACGTCGGTGATGCGGCCGGTGACCGCCGCGGCAGCGGCCATCGCGGGGCTGGCCAGGTGCGTGCGCGCACCCGGCCCCTGGCGGCCGACGAAATTGCGGTTGGAGGTGGAGACCGAGCGCTGCTGCGGCGGCACCTGCTCGCCATTGGCGGCCACGCACATGCTGCAGCCGGGCTCGCGCCACTCGAAGCCCGCCGCGGCGAAGACCTCGTGCAGGCCCTCGGCTTCGGCGGCGCGCTTGACGTTCTCGGAGCCCGGCACGACCCAGGCGCGCACGCCCTCGGCCACGTGGCGGCCGCGCGCCACCTCGGCGGCGGCGCGCAGGTCCGCCAGGCGCGAGTTGGCGCAGGAGCCGATGAACACCCAGTCCACCGCCGTGCCGGCGATGGGGGCATTGGCCCGCAGGCCCATGTAGTCGAGCGCCGCGCCCCAGGCCTCGCGGTCGGTGGCCGTGGCGGCACGCGCCGGGTCGGGCACGGCGCCGTCGATGGCGATCGCATGCTCGGGGCTGGTGCCCCAGGTGATCGTCGGCGCCACGGCACCCGCGTCGATGGTCTCTTCGCGGTCGAACACCGCATCGGCATCGCTGGCCAGCGTGCGCCAGTGGGCAGCTGCCGCTTCGAAGGCCTCGCCCTGCGGCGCGTACGGGCGGCCGCGCAGCCAGTCGATGGTCGTCTCGTCGGGCGCGACCATGCCGAAGCGTGCGCCCAGCTCCACGCTGAGATTGCACAGCGTCAGGCGGCCCTCGACGTCCAGCGCCTCGACGGCCGGGCCGGCGAACTCGATCGCGTAGCCCACGCCCGCGGCGGCGCCCAGGCGGCCGATGAGATGCAGCGCGAGGTCCTTGGCCGTCACACCGGCCGGCAGGCGGCCTTCGCAGCGGATGCGCATGCGCCGCGGCTTCTGCTGGCGCAGCGTCTGCGTGGTCAGCGCATGCGTGCTCTCCGACGAGCCCACGCCGAAGGCCATTGCGCCGAGGCCGCCGTTGGTGCAGGTGTGGCTGTCGCCGCAGATCACCGTGAGGCCGGGCAGCACGATGCCCATCTCGGGGCCCATCACGTGCACGATGCCCTGGCCGGGCTCGCCCAGGTCGAACAGCTGCACGCCCATCGCGCCCGTGAGCTGCTTCAGGCCCGCGTGCAGCTTGCCGCCCAGCGGGAAGGTGGTGGCCACGCGGCCGGGCTGGCTCGACACCGCGTGGTCGGGCGTGGCGAAGACGAGCTCGGGGTCGTGCAGCGCCATGCCGCGCGTGCGCACCTCGTTCAGCGCCGGCGGGCCCGACAGGTCGTGCAGCAGGTGCCGGTCGATGTGCAGCAGCGCCCAGCCGTCACCCAGCTCGCGGATGACGTGGGCGTCCCACAGCTTGTCGAAGAGGGTGCGGGCGGGCATGTCAGGCGCCCATGGTCGCGCCGGCGTTGAAGCGCGTGCGCAGCGCGTCCCACTCGTCGGCACCGAAGCGGCGGAAGGTCTGCGCCACGGTGGCGCTGGTGGTGGGCGCCTGCATCGTGGCCTGGACCTCGGCGAGCGCGGCGTCGCCGGCCTCGATGGCGGCCTTGAGCATCAGGCCGGGCAGGATCGCGAGCTTGTAGCCCATCTCCTCGGCCTGGCGCAGGTCGTGCACCGGCGTGCGGCCGCCGGGCACCACGTTGAGCAGGCAGGCGCCCTTCACGCGGCGCGGGACGAGCGCGGCCTCCTCGAGCGACTGCGTGGCCTCGACGAAGACCATGTCGGCGCCCGCATCGAGCGCGGCCTCGGCCCGCCACAAGGCTTCTTCCAGGCCCAGCATGGCGCGTGCGTCGGTGCGCGCGATGAGGAAGAAATCGGGCGTGCGACGCGCCTCCACGGCGGCGCGGATCTTCGAGACGAAGTCGTCGCGCGAGACGACCTCCTTGCCGTCGAGGTGGCCGCAGCGCTTGGGCGACACCTGGTCCTCGATGTGGATGGCGGCCACGCCGCGCGCCTCGTACTCGCGCACGGTGCGCGTCATGTTCAGCTCGTTGCCGTAGCCGGTGTCGGCGTCGGCGATCAGCGGGATCTGCACCGAGCGCGCCATCACGGCGGCGTTCTCCACCATCTCGCTCATGGTGAGCAGGCCGAAGTCGGGAAAGCCGTGCGCCGCGGAGGTGCCCGCGCCGGTCATGTAGCAGGCGCCGAAGCCGGCCTGCTCGATCAGGCGCGCGCCGATGCCGTCGTAGGCACCGGGCGCGATGCGCATGCCGGGGGCCGCGAGCTGCTGGCGCAGGCGGGCGCCAGCGGTGGCGGGAGAAGAGGGGGTGCTCATGGGGTGTCTCCAGGTGAGGCGGCGGACCCGGCCCGAACGGTCCGGCGCGGTGCAGTTGTTCTATTATTATTACAACATCAACTCAAGTCAACCGACTATGCTCGGGCGCCTGTTCTCCTCCGGTTCCCGACCTGCATGAAGCCTGCGAACGCCCTGCTCGACCCCGATGCCGCGCCCGTCGGGCGCACGCCCGGCACAGCGCTGCACCGGCAGCTCTTCGTGGTGCTGCGCGACGAGATCGTGCGCGGCGTGTACGCCTCGGGCCTGCTGCCCAAGGAAGAGGCGCTGTGCGAGCGCTTCGGCGTCTCGCGCATCACGGTGCGGCGCGCGCTGGCCGACCTGGCGGCGCAGGGCCTGGTGGAGCGACGCCACGGACGCGGCACCTTCGTGCGCGAGGACCGCCTGCCGCTGGCCCGCGCGCGGCCCAGCCTGAGCCTGATCGACAGCCTGCGCCAGGCCGCGATCGACACGCAGGTGCAGGTGTTGCGGGTGGAGCAGACCGAGCCGCCGCTGGACGTGGCCGCGATGCTGCAGCTCGCGCCCGGCGAGAAGGCCGTGCATGCGCTGCGCCTGCGCAGCATCGACGGCACGCCGGTGATGCTGACCGACGCCTGGGTGCCCGCGCGGCTGGGCAAGCAGGTGACGGCCGCCACGCTGCGCAAGCAGGCGCTCTACGAGATCCTGCTGGCGCAGGGCGTGAAGTTCGGCCGCGTGATCCAGGAGATCACGGCGGAGGTGAGCGACCCCGTGCGCGCCCGTCTCATGCAGACCGAGGTCGGCATGCCGCTGTTGAAGATCGTGCGCGTGATCCACGACCCAGAGGCGCGGCCGGTGCAGTACATCACCGTGACGATGACGCCCGAACGCAGCCGCATCCTGATGGACATCCCGGGCGAGACCGTCAACACGCTCAGCGCCGGGCACTTTGTGCACGAGGTTTTGCCGGCACGTTGAGACCGGCGCGGCCGTTACGAGATCGGCTCAGCCCGCATGCTGATCTCGCTGACCACGCGCCCGGCCGACACATGCCGCGCGGCTGAACGCACATGGTCCGTCTGGTCGTCGAAGAAGCCGGGCCCGAACTCGCGCACGAAGCCGCTTTCGTCGGGGCTGGCGAGAAACATCGCCTCGTCGACGCGGCTGTTCCAGCTCATGAGGTCTGGATCGCATGACGATGCGCTGAGGTGCCGTGCGCGGTGACCGGCGCCGTGCGGATGCGCATGTCGGTGCTGTGGCCGCTGCAGGTAGGGCAGCGCCCGTGCCCAGGCGCCCAGCGGCACCGCGGCCTTTGACGGGCTCGTGCGCTTGGAAGGCCGACAGACCCCCGAGCCTGATCGGTGTCCTCGATCTCCTCGGAAAAAAGCACTACGACGGCGTCGAAAGCCATGCCCACTTCGTCGTACGCAGACTGCTTGCAGCGCAGCTTCGATGGGTGAGTTGGTGATCACCCAGCCCATGCCTTCCATGCCGGTGCGCTTCTGGAACGACGCGGGCGACCGCCGCTACCGCGACAGCTACTTCGACACCTTCCCGGGCGTGTGGCGGCACGGCGACTGGATCCGCTTCACCGAACGCGGCACCTCGGTGATCTACGGCCGCTCCGACAGCACCATCAACCGCTTCGGCATCCGCATGGGCACGGCCGAGATCTACCGCGTGGTGGAGGAACTGCCCGAGGTGCGCGACAGCCTGGTGGTGGACCTCGAATACCTGGGCCGGCCGTCCTTCATGCCACTGTTCGTGGTGCTGCAGGAAGGCGCGACGCTGGACGACGCGCTGCGCGAGCGCATCAGCGACCAGATCCGCCAGCGGGCCTCGGCCCGCCATGTGCCCAACGAAGTGGTGCAGGTGCAGGAAGTGCCGCGCACGCTGAGCGGCAAGAAGATGGAAGTGCCGGTGCGCAAACTGCTGCTGGGCGCGGCACCCGAGAAGGTGGCCAGTCCCGACGCGATGGCGAACCCGGGCAGCTTCGACTTCTTCGTGGCCTACGCGCGGCGGCTGGCTGCGTTGCTGCAGCCGGCGCCGTCCATGGGCGCCTGAGCGCACACCCGTGGGCGCCGCCGCCGCCCGGGGCTTACGGTTCGCGCGGCACGGCGCAGCTGGCCGCTTCCTGTTCGCCGGCCTGGTGCGCGCAGTCCAGATGCGCCCGCAGCGCCTGCACGCGTGCCTGCGTCACGGCCGCCAGGCAGCTGCGCAGGTCCAGCGCATGCAGGCTGCCGCCGCTGGAGCGCATGGTCTGGAAGGCGCATTCGGCATCGCGGAAGGCCAGCCACTTGCGCTGCGCGTCCAGCAACTGTTGGCGCGCCGCGGCGTCGCCCTGCAGCCGGCCCTGCACCTGCTGGTAGACCTGGTTGAGCCGGTCGTCGGCCTGCTTCAGGTCGGCGGCGGCGCACGCGTTCATCTGCGCCTGGGTCTGGGCCTTGTCCAGGCAGGCGGTATCCGCGTGCGCGGCGGAAAGGGCCAGCAGCCCGAACCCGGCGCTGGCGGCGCGCAGGCGCATGAGGGACGACAGGGTCATGAAGTGATCTCCATATTGAAGGGGCGGTGTGCGCCGCGGCCCGCCGGGCTGTGGCGCGCGCGCCCAGGAATCAGGACTTCCAGAAGCGATCGGCCTTGCGGATGCGGCCCAGGGCTTTGCGGCATTCCGCGGCCTCGCGCGGCAGGGTGGCGCTGAGCCAGCCGACGGCGAACAGTGCCCGCGGGTCCTCGGCGGCGCGCTGGCGGTAGAGGGCCAGCGCGACCTGGTGGTCGTTGTACACGCCCAATGTGTCTTGCGCCGGCGTCAGGCCGCGGAGGTAGCGGCGCGCGGCCTTGCGCTCGAACAGCGGCGCGGCGAATTCGGCGAGGTAGCGCAGCCGCTTGAGCTGCTTGCGCACGCGGTGCTGCGCTCGGGGCGACAGCGCCGTGAAGTGCCGGCCGCCGGTGCGCACCTTCTTGTGCAGCGCGCTGAGGCGCCTGGCCAGCAGCGCGCGCGCATCCGCGGCGCCGAGCGCGGCCGGCTCGGCGCTGGCGGCCGGCGCCTCCTGCGGGGTTGCGCCGCTGCCGAAGGCGATCAGCGTGATGAGCACGGCCTGGAAGGCCGGGTCGGCCACGTGCGGCGCCAGGGCCGCGGCATCGTCGTCGGCGGCGGCCAGGGCAAGCGCCGGCGCGCCGGCGGCCTCCAGTTGCGGCTGGAGGCGGGTGCGCAGCAGTTCCTCGTCGCGCCGGTCTCCCAGCGCACGGAACACCGCCGTGAGCGGCGCTTGCCACTCATCGCGGAAGTGGCCCGGGTGCAGCGCATCCAGCATGCGCAAGGCCGTGCGCAGGCGCCGCAGTCCCACGCGCAGCTGGTGCACCACGGCCACGCCGGCGTTGCCTTGGGCGACTTCGGAAGCGTTGGGCAGGATCTGGGCGAGGCAGTTCGCGACCACGGCCCGCTGGATCGCCGTGCCGTCCGGCGCCGCTCCTGCGTCGGGGCAGGCGATGGGCTGCGCCTTGACCGCTTCACCGGCCTCCTGGCCCTTGAGCAGCCGCAAGCCGCGCTCGGCCTTGGTGATGGTGCTGAGCACCAGGCCATGGCGTTGCGCCCATCGCAGCGCCAGGTCGCGCAGGTCTTCCAGCCGGCCTTCGACCAGTTCCAGTTCCAGCTCGCACACCGGCGCGCTGCGCGCCCGGCCCTGCGCGTCGCGCGCCGTGACCTCGCCCACGTCGAGCGCGAGCTCGATGCGGCTGGCGCCCTGCGCCTGCAGGCTGCGCAGCCGCGTCATCTGCGTGCCCTGCACCGAAAGCAGCGCGGCTGCCGGGTCGGGCAGGGCGCTGCGCAGCAGCGCGAAGGCGGGCGAGCCTTCGTGGCGTTCGATCCTGGGCAAGGGGGCGGCGCCGTCTTCCGGCCTCAGTTCCACCTCGTGCTCCAGGCGCTCGATGGGGCCGCGGCCCGGTCCCTTGACGGTCTGCACCCAGCGCGCGTTCTCCTGGCGCAGGCGCAGGCCGATCCGTGCGGCCGCGAGCCGGCCATCCTCGGTGTCGTAGTAGTGGGCGCGCATCTCGATGCGCTCGGCGCCCTGGGCCTGCAGCGCGGCCTCGACGTCGGCCAGGCGCGCGCGCGGGACCAGGAACTTGTATTCGACTTCGGTGCTCATCAGCGGCTTTGCTCCAATCACCCGCCGCCGCACGGTGCCCGCAGGATGCCGCCACGGCCGGGGCGGCCATTGTCGGAGAAGCAAGCGCGCAGGGCGCCGCGGGTGCGCCGGCGCCGGCCGCGGCTCAGCCCCCGTCGCGGAACCAGTTGCCCGCCTCGACGCGGATGATCACCTTCTCGGGATCGAAGTTCACGCCGGCCGGGTCGCGCCCTTCCTGCACGGCCTTGATCTGCTGGCGCAGGCTGCGGCGCAGCATGCCCACGCCCTTGTCGCTGGTGGCCAGGTGCTCCTCGTTGTGGAAGGTGATGGGCCCCTGGCCCACCTGCGCTTCCCAGTCGCCGGGGTAGCGCTGCCGCTCCTCCTCGGTCATCTTCGACCACGGGCGCAGGTTGGGGCTGCGCGGCAGCGCGTTCTGGTCCTCGGGGATCTTCATCGCGAAGCACAGGCGGAAATGCGTGTCGTCCACCGGCACGACGAAGCCCACGCCCCCGGCCGCGCCGTGGCGCAGCTGCACGTTGGGCACCATGCGCACGTAGGGGAAGCTGGCGGCGGTGATGCGGTCCAGCTCGCGCCCGTCCTCGAGCTTGCGGTAGGCGGTGTAGCGGATGCCGTCCTCGGTGTACTCCCATTCCACCTCGGGCATCACGCCCATCTCCAGCACGAACTGCACGCCGCTGAAGGTGGTGTGCAGCACGGGGATGTGGAAGGGGTCCATCACGTTCTCCCATTCCTGCAGCCAGTTGCAGGGCACGATCTCCACGTCGTCGTCCCCGCCGGCGTAGAGGCTGGAGTGCGAGACATGCAGCTTCAGGCCGGGCTCGATGGTCTCCAGGATGTCCCAGCGCGGCAGCAGGGGCATGCGCTCGGGCGGGCCCATGTAGGCCCACAGAATGCCGTAGCGCTCCTGCACCGGGTACCAGGGCTGGCGGATGCGCTCGCGGTTCGCGCCGCCGCCTTTCTCGCAGGGCTGGTCCAGGCAGCGGCCTTCGACGCTGAACAGCCAGCCGTGGTAGCAGCAGCGGATGCCCTCGGGCTCCACGCGGCCGTAGAACAGGTCGGTGCCACGGTGCGCGCAGCGGTTGTGCAGCAGGCCGGGGCGGCCGCTGCGGTCGCGGAAGACGATCAGGTCCTCGCCCAGGATGCGGATGCGCGCCGGCGTGGCGGTCACGCGCTCGGACAGCGTGACCGGGTGCCAGTAGCGGCGCATGAATTCGCCGCAGGGCGTGCCGGGGCCGACCTCGGTCAAGAAGGCGTCGTGCCGGCCGGCCGGCCGGCCGTAGGCCACGCCGGTCAGGTCGGACGGAGGGGCGTCGTGGGATTGCATGGGCGTCTCCTGCGGGGGCGCAACTGCAGGGCAGGGCGCGCCGCCCGGATCATGGGTGTTCTATTTTTACCAATCGGTCAGAAATTATCGAGGTTCGTCGCGTGGCGCTGCAAGGGCATAGGGAGGCTTTCGCCTCGGGGTTATCTCTGATTTGACCGATTGGTTAAACATTGAAGAATCCAGGCGCCCCCTCCCGAATACAGCCGGTCCTGGCGCTCGTCCATGACCCTCGACAAGGAAAATCCATGATGAATCTGCCGCGGCTCTCCCGCTGTGTGCGCCTGCTCGCCGCCTCCGCCCTGCTGGTGGGCGGCGTGGCCCAGGCGCAGGACAAGGTGACCTTCGCGACCAACTGGCGCGCGCAGGCCACGCACGGCGGCTTCTTCCAGGCGGTGGCGGACGGCACGTACAAGAAGTACGGGCTCGAGGTCGAGATCCAGCAGGGCGGCCCGCAGGTCAACAACCGCGCCATGCTGCCGGCCGGGCGCATCGACTTCCTGATGACGGGCGGCCTGCTCACCGCGCTGGAGAACACGCGCAGCAAGGTGCCCACCGTGATCGTCGCGGCCTATTTCCAGAAGGACCCGACGGCGCTGATCGCGCACAAGGGCGCCTACAAGAACTTCGCCGACCTGAAGAACGCCAAGACGGTGTTCATCGCCAAGAGCAACCAGTTCGGCTTCTGGCAGTGGCTCAAGGCCGAGCACGGCTTCAGCGACGAGCAGCTCAAGCCCTACACCTTCAACATCGGCCCCTTCATGGCCGACAAGAAGTCCGTGCAGCAGGCCTTCGCGACCTCCGAGGTGCTCTACGCGCGCGAGCAGGGCGCCGACGTGGACGTCTTCCTGCTGGCCGACCAGGGCTACAACACCTATGGCAACCTGATCGAGACGCGCACGGACCTGGTCAAGAACAAGCCCGACCTGGTGCAGCGCTTCGTCGATGCATCCACCATCGGCTGGGTCAACTTCCTGCATGGCGATCCGAAGCCGGGCCTGGACCTGATCAAGAAGTTCAATCCCGATGTGAACGACGCCAAGCTGGCCGCCGAGCGCGAGCAGATGATCCAGCTGGACCTGGTCGATTCGGGCGATGCCAGGACCAAGGGCATCGGCGCCATCGACATGCCCCGCGTGCGCGACTTCGCCGCGCGCATGGTCAAGGCCGGCATCTACAAGCCGGGCGAGGTGGACGCCGACCTGGCCGTGACCGACCGCTTCGTCAACAAGGGCGTGGGCCTCAAGGGCGGCAAGTAAAGGGCGGCCGGGGCACGGCGCGATGTTCGCGAACGCCATCGCTGGTGTCTGCGCCGGCCGGCCGGCCGCGCGGCGCGTGGCGGCGGGCTTGCTGATGGCGCTGGGCCTGGGTGCGGCGCATGCGGCCGAGCCGCAGGCAACGCCCGCTGCCCCCGTCGTGCGGACGGCGCTGGGCGCGCTGCAGGGCGTGTCGCTCGAAGGGGGCCGTGTGGCCGCCTACCTGGGCGTGCCCTTCGCCCAGCCACCCGTGGGCGAAGGGCGCTTCGCGAAGGCTCGGCCCGCCGCCGCCTGGGCGCCGCAGACCCTGCAGGCCACTCGCTTCCAGCGCGCCTGCATGCAGCAAGGCCAGGTGCCGGCCGACATCGGCATGGGCGAAGACTGCCTGTACCTCAATCTCTATGTGCCGCAGGGCGCCGACCGCGCCGAGGCGACGGGACCACGCGCTGCGCGGCCCGTGCTGGTCTTCCTGCACGGCGGCCGCTACTGGACCGGTCGTGCCTCCGAGAACGCCGTGCAGAAGCTGGCGGCCGAGGCCGACGCCATCGTCGTCACCGTCGCCTACCGCCTCAACGCCTTCGGCTTCCTGGCCGATGCCGAGCGCGCGCGCCGTGGCGACACCAACCTGGGCCTGCAGGACCAGCAGCTCGCGCTGCGCTGGCTGCAGCGCCACATCGGCGACTTCGGCGGTGACCCGCAGCGCGTGACGCTCTTCGGCGAAAGCGCCGGTGCCGGCAGCACGCTGCTGCAACTGCTGGACCCGGCCGCCGCGGGCCTGTTCCAGCGCGCGATCCTGCAGTCGACCTGGCAATGGCGCCTGCCCACGCTGGCGCAGGCCGCGGCGGGCACGCAGGCGCTGGCGCAGCGCCTGAACTGCCCCGCCAGCCCCAGCGCCGCGATGCTGGCCTGCCTGCGGCAGCTGCCGGCCGAGAAGATCACGCCCCCCTTGGCCGACAGCCACGCCTTCCAGCCCACCGTGGACGGGCAGCGCCTGCCGGCGCAGCCGCTGGCGCTGCTGGAGGCGGGGCGCTTTCACCGCCAGGTGCCGGTGCTCATCGGCCTGAACCGGGACGAGGGTCATTTCATGGCCATGTCGCGCACCGGCTGGAAGCGGCCGGACCAGCCCGTGGACGACACCGCCTACCTGCGCGCCGCGCGCGACGCGCTCGGCCCCTTCTACGCGCCGGAACAGGTGGAAGACATCCTGTCCTGGTACGCGCCCCGGCGCACCGCGCAGGGCAACTGGCAGGCGCTGAGCGCGCTGCTCGGCGACTTCTACCTGAACTGCGGCAGCTACGCCGGCGCGCAGGCGCTCGCGGCCCACGGCCGCCGGCCCGTGCAGGCCTACTGGTTCACGCACGTGAGCCGCAACCACACCAAACCTTTCCTGGGCGCCGCCCATGGCGACGAGCTGGATTTGCTGTTCGCCGCGCCGGTCTACCCGCCCGGCTACGTGCTCACGCCCGAAGACCAGGCCCTGTCGCGCCGCATGATGCGGGCCTGGGGCCAGTTCGCGCGCACGGGGCGCGCGAGCGCATCGCCTGGCATCGCGCCCTGGCCCGCCTTCAGCGCTGCTTCGCCGCAGGCGCAGATCTGGTCCGAGCCGGGCCCGGGAGATGCCGCGCTCCACCGCTTCACCGATGCCAGCGGCACCTGCGCGCGCTGGCAGGCGCTGCTGCACTGAGAAGAACCCCACATGCCCGCTCATCCCGCCCAGGTGCACGCCCTCATCGTTGCAAATGCTCGCCATAGCCCGAGCTATGGCTGCGCTTTGCGCCTCGATGGCGCACCCCTGGACGGTCTGCTCGGCCACGCGGGATTCATTCACACCTTCTGAGCGCCTTCTTCTTTCTCTGTTTGTCCCACGCTTGCCCGCCATGTCCACGACCCTGTCGCCCCCCGCCGCCGCGTCATCGCCGCCCCTGTTCCAGATGCGCAACGTGTCCAAGCGCTTCCCGAACGGCACGCTGGCGCTGGAAGGCATGTCGCTGGACTGCGGCGACCACGAGTTCATCAGCTTCCTGGGCCCCTCGGGCTGCGGCAAGAGCACGGCGCTGCGCCTGGTGGCCGGCCTCACGCGCATCAGCAGCGGCACGCTCGACTGGCCGCAGCGCCCGCCGCCGGCGGCCGGCCAGCGCGCGCTGGGCTTCGTGTTCCAGGAGCCCACGCTGATGCCCTGGGCCAAGGTCTTCGACAACGTCTGGCTGCCGCTCAAGCTGGCCGGCGTGAGCCGCGACGCCGCCGCGCCCGTGATCCAGCAGGTGCTGGAGATGGTGGGCCTGTCGCGCTTCGCCGACGTGTACCCGCGCGAGCTCTCGGGCGGCATGAAGATGCGCGTGTCCATCGCCCGCGCGCTGGTCACGCAGCCGCGCCTGCTGCTGATGGACGAGCCCTTCGCCGCGCTCGACGAGATGACGCGCATCAAGCTCAACAACGACCTGCTGGCCATCTGGCGCGAGCACCGCTTCTCGGTGATCTTCGTCACCCACAGCGTCTACGAGTCGGTCTACCTGTCCAGTCGCATCGTCGTGATGGCCGCGCGCCCGGGCCGCGTGATCGAGCAGATCGTGGTGGACGAGCCCTATCCGCGCGGCGAGGAATTCCGCACCTCCAGCCGCTACAACCAGCACTGCATGGCTGTGCAGCAATCGCTGCACGGCGCGCTGGGCGGCCAGGACATCGACCACTGAGCGGGCCGTCATCATGAGCAACCTCGACGCCCACCAACGCAAGATGCGCAGCCGCGAGACCACGGCGCGCATCGTCATCCCTGCCCTCATCATCGGCGCCCTGCTCATCGGCTGGGAGCTGCTGGTGCGGCTGCAGGAGATTCCGCACTACATCCTGCCCGCGCCCTCGCTGATCTGGCGCACGCTGGTCGACAACTGGGCCACGCTGTGGCCCGCGCTGTGGTTCACCATCAAGCTCACCCTGCTGGCGCTGATCGCCGCCATCGTGGGCGGCGTGCTGCTGGCCATCGCCTTCGCGCTGTTCCGCTGGGTGGAGATCGGCTTCTTCCCCATCGCCGTGGTGCTGCAGGTCACGCCCATCGTGGCCATCGCGCCGCTGATCCTGATCTATGTGTCCAACACCACGGCCGCGCTGCTGCTGTGCGCCTGGCTGGTGGCCTTCTTCCCCATCCTGTCGAACACGGTGATCGGGCTCAAGAGCGCGGACAGCAACCTGCGCGACCTGTTCCAGCTCTACGAGGCTTCGCCCTGGCAACGCTTTCGCTACCTGCTGGTGCCCAGCGCCACGCCCTACTTCATGGCGGGCCTGAAGATCGCCGGCGGCCTGGCGCTGATCGGCGCGGTGGTGGCCGAGTTCACGGCCGGCACGGCGGGCCGCGAAACCGGGCTGGCTTCGCGCATCCTCGAATCGAGCTTCCGCACCGAGATCCCGATGATGTTCGCGGCCCTGTTCCTGGTGTCCATCCTGGGCGTGGTGATCTTCCTGGTGTTCGCGGTGCTCTCCAAGATGGTGCTGGGCCACTGGCACGAGAGCGAGATGCGGCGCGAGGGCTGAGCCATGAACGAGCAAGTCATTGATTCCGCCGCGGCGGGTGCCGCCATTCCCGCCATGCCGCCCACCGGCCATGCCGGCTTCGCGCATCCGCTGGCGCATGTGGACTGGGCCCAGGTGCAGGCCGAGCTGCAGGGCCTGGACGTCATCACGCGGCTGCCGCAGCGCCGGCAGCTGTCGAAGGACTTCTTCTGGTACAGCCCGGTGCTCTCGCAGTACCTGGCCGACTGCGTGGCCGACCTGGTCGTGCGCGTGGGCACCGAGGAGGACGTGCGCCAGGTGGCGCAGGTCGTGGCGCGGCACCGGCTGCCGCTCACGGTGCGCGCGGGCGGCACCGGCAACTACGGCCAGTGCGTGCCGCTCAACGGCGGCATCGTGATGGACGTGAGCGGTTTGGCGCGCGTGCTCGACATTCAGCCCGGCCGCGTGCGCGCCCAGGCCGGCGCGCGCATGTACGACATCGAGATGGCCGCGCGCGAAACGGGGCAGGGCCTGCGCATGTGGCCCTCGACCTGGCATGTCGCCTCCATCGGCGGTTTCATTTCGGGCGGCTTCGGCGGCATCGGCTCGATGCGCAACGGCATCCTGCGCGACCCCGGCAACATGCTGCGCGCGCGCGTGATGACGGTTGAAAAGGAGCCGCGCATCATCGAGCTGGTGGGCGACGAGATCCAGCAGGTGCAGCACGCCTTCGGCACCAACGGCGTGATCCTGGACGTGGAAGTGGCGCTGAACCCGCACGTGGAATGGCTGCACACCACCGTGCTCTTCCCCACCTACCGCGGCGCGCTGGACTTCGGCTGCGCGGGCAGCACGCCCGATCTGGACCTGTTCCTGCTCTCCACCGTGGAGGCGCGCTTTGCGCCCTACTACACGAGCATGGGCGACAAGTTCCCGCCGGACCGTCATGCGGTGTTCACCATGGTGGCGCCCGGGTCGATGCCGGCGCTGCGGGAACTGGCCGCGCGCATGGGCGGCGAGATCTCGGTCTGCGGCACCGAGCAGGAATTGATCGATGCTGGCCTGCCGCCGGCCTACGAGTGCGCCTACAACCACACCACGCTGCAGGCGCTGAAGGTGGACCGCAGCTGGACCTACCTGCAGGTGGCTTATGCGCAACCCTTCGACCCGGCCGTGGTGCAGCGGCACCTGGACATCTTTGGCGACGACGTGCTGCAGCACCAGGACTTCGCGCGCGCCGGGGGCGAGTTCGGCACCTTCGGTATCCTGCTGGTGCGCTGGAAAGGCATCGAGCACCAGTACGAAGTGATCCGCGAGATCGAATCGCAGGGCGGCTGCCAGATCTTCAACCCGCATGTGGTGACCATCGAAGAAGGCGGCATGAAGGCGATCGACGACCAGCAGATCGAATTCAAGAAGCGCAGCGACCCGATGGGCCTGATGAACCCGGGTAAGACGCGCGGCTGGCGGCCCGAGATGGCGCGCCTCGATTGAGAGAGGAACCTCCTCTTTTTCTGTTTCCTCACCCCTTGATCAACTGGAGTGGACATGAGCAAGAAGCTGTTTCTGGGCCTGGGCATCGGTGTTGCCATGGCCGCGCTCGCGGGCCTCGCGTCGGCGCAGGACAAGGTGACTTTCGCCACCAACTGGCGGGCGCAGCCGGGCCACGGCGGCTTCTACCAGGCGCTGGCCGACGGCACCTACAAGAAGTACGGGCTGGACGTCACCATCCAGCAGGGCGGCCCGCAGGTCAACAACCGGCCCATGCTGCCGGCCGGCCGCGTGGACTTCCTCATGAGCGGCAACCTGCTGCTGCCCTTCGACAACCTGAAGGCCGGCGTGCCCACGGTGGTGGTGGCGGCCTACTTCCAGAAAGACCCGCAGATCCTGATCGCGCATCCGGGGCAGGGCTACGAGAAGTTCTCCGACCTGACCAAGGCACCGACCATCCTGATGGCCAAGGACGGCCAGATCAGCTACTTCCAGTGGATGAAGAAGGCGCACGGCTTCCGCGACGAGCAGGTGCGGCCCTACAACTTCAGCCTGTCGCAGTTCCTGGCCGACAAGAAGGCGGTGCAGCAGGGCTACGCGACCTCGGAGCCGATCTCGGTCGAGGCGCAGGCCGGCTTCAAGCCGCTGAGCTTCTCGCTGGCCGATGCGGGCTGGTCCACCTACGGCATGCTGATCGAGACCCGCAAGGACCTGGTGGAAAAGAAGCCCGAGGTCGTTCGCCGCTTCATCGAGGCCAGCAACATCGGCTGGTACAACTACCTGTACGGCGACCGCTCGGCGGCCGACAAGCTGATCCGCGAGGCCAACCCCGACATCACGCCCGAGTACACGGCCAAGTCCATCCCCATCCTGCGCGAGCACATCGACAGCGGCGATGCGCTCACCCAGGGCATCGGCGCACTCAATGCCGAGCGCATCAAGGACTTCCACAGGAAGACCGTGGACGCCGGCCTGTTCACGGCCGGCCAGATCAACCCCGAGGCGAGCTTCACGACGCAGTTCGTCAACAAGGGCGCCGGCCTGGACCTGCGCAAGCAGCTGACCGGCGGCAAGTGAAAGAGTGAGAGTGACGCAGGGCCCGCGCCCTGCGATGACGTAGCGGTGAAGAGCCCATGACCCAGACGCGCATCCTGACCCTGCGCGTCTCGCGCCTCACGCGCGAGACGCCCGAAATCCTCGGCGTGGAGCTGACCCACCCCTGGGGCCGCGCGCTGCCGGCCTACGAAGCCGGCGCGCACATCGACCTGCACCTGCCGGGGGGCTTTTCGCGCCAGTACTCGCTGGCACAGGCGCCGCACGTGGCGGGCAATCGCTATGTGATCGGCGTCAAGCGCGAGAGCGCGAGCCGCGGCGGCTCGGCCTCCGTGCACGGCCGCCTGCGCGAAGGCGACCTGCTGCCCGTGGGCGAGCCGCGCAACACCTTCGCGCTGGCCGAAGGCGCGGCGCATCACCTGCTGCTGGCAGGCGGCATCGGCATGACGCCGCTGCTGGCCATGGCCCAGACCCTGGCCGCGCGCGGCGAGCGCTTCACGCTGTGCGTGTTCGCGCGCAGTCCCGAGCACCTGGCCTTCGCCGGATCGCTGCGCGACAGCGCGCTGGCGCCGCATGTGCGCCTGCATTTCGACGAGGGCGGCACGCCCGCGCAGAAACTGTCGCTGCCCGAACTGCTGGCCGCGCCCGCCCCGGGCACGCACCTGTACCTGTGCGGTCCGGCCGGCTTCATGCAGGCCGTGCGCGACGCGGCCAAGGGCTGGCCGGAAGACAACATCCATGCCGAGTACTTCGCCGCGCCCGACGGTGGGGTGGCCACCTCCGGCAAGCCTTTCATGCTGAACCTGCTGCAGCGGGGCATCCGCGTGCCGGTGGCGGGCGAGCAGACGGCCGTGGAGGCGTTGCACGACGTGGGCATCGACATTCCTGTGTCCTGCCAGCAGGGCCTGTGCGGCACCTGCGTGGTGCCGGCAGAAGGCGAAACGGCCGAGCACCGCGATTTCTGCCTGAGCGGCAGCGAGCGCCGGCACAAGGTGGCGCTGTGCTGCTCGCGCGCGCGGGGCGAGGAGCTGGCCCTTCACATCTAGCATGCCGGGGCTGCGGCGCCGCGGCCTTCCTTCGCCTTCCTCCTTCTTCTCCCGCCTGTTGTTCTTCCGCCTTCCGACCCACCCCGCATGACCCGCGCGAAGCGCCCACCCGCCGCCGAGGAGGCTGCGCCCTCCAGCCCCGCATTGGCCGCCGAGGCGCAGCCATCGCAGCGCGGCCGCGCGCGCAAGTACGCGCTGGTGATGGAGCAGATCCACGCGGCGGCCATCGAGGTCTTCGCGGCCGAAGGCGCGGCAGGCGCGACCACGCAGGCCATCGCCGACCGCGCCGGCCTGTCGAAGGCGCAGCTGCACTACTACATCGACACCAAGGACGCGCTGTACCGCGAGGTGCTGCAGAACATCCTCGACGACTGGGTCGCGGTCTTCGGCTACGAGGACGAGGCCCAGGGCCCGCGCAAGGTGCTGGGCGACTACATCCGGCGCAAGATGAACTTCTCCTTCGAGGAGCCGCTGCGCTCGCGCATCTTCGCGGCCGAGATGATGCGCGGCGGACCGGTGGCGCTCGCGCTCATGGGCGGCAACAGCGGCCGGCGCACCTGGCAGGCCGATTCGGTGATCCGCCACTGGATCCAGCGCGGGCTCATGGCGCCGGTGGAGCCGCTGCTCTTTCTGTTCCACCTCTGGGCCATCACCCAGTTCTATGCCGACCAGGCGCAGCAGGTGCACCTGTTCATGCCCGGCGAGCTGGACAGCGCCGAGGGCCGCGAGCGGCTGATCCAGGAAGTGACGCTGCAGATCTTCCGCGCCGCGGGCCTGGAGCCGGCCGTGCCGGTCCGCGCGCCGGACTGAACCCCGCTGCGGTCCCGGCCGCCGCCTTCAGCGCTGCGGCAGGTACATCGTGGCCTCGACCTCGACCAGCACCTCGTCGCCGGGCAGGAAGCGCGACACCTCCACCACTGTGCTCACGGGCGGCTCGCCGGGGTAGAACAGGCCGCGCACGCGGTTGTAGGGCGCGTAGTCGCGCAGGTGGCGGAAGTACTGCACCAGCTTGAACACGTCGTCCATCGTGCCGCCATGGGCGGCGGCCAGTTCGCGGATGCGCTCGAGCACGCACCAGCTCTGCGCCACGATGGCCGACTCGAACACGTCGACCGACATCTGGCCCGTGGCATAGCCCAGGCCCTGGAGGGCGCTGCGGGCGTGTTCGGGCAGCTCGTCGTAGTGGCGCACGGCGCTGCGGGTGGCCGGGTTGGTGGCGACCACGCCGCTCATGAAGACGAAATCGCCCACGCGTTTCGCGGCGGCGTAGCGGGCCATGGGGGCGCCGGTGCTCATGGGTGCATCTCCTCCAGCAGGCGCCCGGCACGGATCACCCGGCGCGCGCGGCCACGCGGGCCGATCAGTTCGTATTCGTGGCGGGCCTGCAGCCACAGCAGGTCGGCCGGCGCGCCTTCGTGCAGGCGGCCGTCCCAGTCCAGGCCCAGCGCTTGCGCGGGGCCCATGGTGACGGTGTCGATCCAGTCCAGCGCCGGCGCCAGGTGCGCGGCCTGCACGCCCAGCGCGAAGGTGTCGAGCAGGTCGTAGCCGCCGTAGGGGTAGAAGGCGTCCTGCACGTTGTCGGTGGCCAGGCTCAGGCCCAGGCCCGCGGCGCGCGCCTCGTGAAGGCGCGTGAGGCCGCGCTGCACCGGCGTGCGGTCCCAGGCGCCCTGCAGGTATAGGTTGGTGCTGGGCAGCGCGATCAGGTGCAGGCCGGCACGTGCGCAGAGCGCGAGCGTCTCCAGCGCTTCGTCGTCGGGCTGCACCGAGAGCGAGCAGGCATGGCCGCAGACCACGCGGCCCTGCAGGCCATGCTCCAGCGTCAGTTCGGCGATCTGCCGCAGGCCGCGCGCTTCCACGTCCAGGCCTTCGTCCACGTGGAAGTCCAGCCGCAGCCCGTGCTGCACGGCCAGCGCGAAGACGCGCCGCAGCTTGGGCGCCAGATCGGCATTGCGGTACACGAAGGCGCCCAGCACCCCCTGGGCGCGCTGCACCTCGCGCGCGATGCGCGCGCCCGCGTCCTCGTCGGCGTACACATCCAGCGGCGTGAGCGCGACGAACTGCAGCTCGATGCGGCCCCGCCAGGCGTCGCGCAGCGCTTCCAGCACGGCCAGCGAGGCGGGCGCCTCGGGCCGGCCCCAGTCCAGGTGCGTGCGCAGCGCGCGCGTGCCGAAACGCCAGGCTTCCTGCAGCGCACGCTCCATGCGTGGCTGCAGGGTGGCACCGTTCCAGCTTGCGCGGTGCACTTCCATGCGGCGGATGGCGCTGAACAGGTCGCCCTGTGCGCCGCCCGTCTCTTCGACTGTGTAGTTCTTGTCGATGTGCGCATGCGCCTCGACCGGCGCGCTCAGCAGCAGGCCCCGCGCGGCTTCGGCGCTGGGGCGGATGGATGCGATGCGGCCGTCCTGCAGTCGGAGGTCGAAAACCTGGTCCGCGCCCGCGTCAAAGCCGCGCAGCACGCGCGGAATGTGCAGCGCCTTCAGTTCCATGCGCGGGCCCTCTGGCGCTGGAAGCACACGCTCATTTCCACGCGGGCTCGTTGGCCAGGCGCGCGAGCGGGAAGCGGTCCACCTCCTGCAGCAGCTGCACGAAGCGGCGGCCCACATGGTCGAGCACAGCGGCCCCCTTGTCGGCGCTGGCGCGCGAGGCATCGCCGGCCGCGCCCCAGGGGTTGATGTCGTGCATCTGCCAGCCCAGCTTGCCACTGGGCGTGATCGACAGGAACTGGTTCTCGGCCGCGAGCTGCTGCGTCATCGACGGGAAGTTGCGCAGCTGGTCGCGCTGCACGTCGTCGGGCGTCACGTGCATCATGATCGAGGACTCCAGGTCGCCCGCATGGATGCCGTGGCGGCCCTCCTCCTCGGTGAACAGGCCGCTCGGCAGGCCCAGCGTGTACCAGTTGGCCGCCACCACCATCATCTGCTGCTGCTCGCGCAGGTCGCGCGCCACGATGTCCATGGGCGCCATCTGGCCGCCATGGCTGTTGTAGAGCACCAGCTTGCGCACGCCCGCGCGGGCCACGCAGGCGCCAATCTCCATCCACAGCGCGATCAGCGTGCTGGCCGACACCGTGAGCGTGCCCGGGTAGCGCGAATGCTCGTTGCTCTTGCCGTAGGGCACGGTGGGCAGGAAGAGCACAGGCAGGTCGTCGGGCAGATGCGGCAGGCTGGCCTGCACCATGGCGTCGATGGTGGCCGTGTCGGTGGACATGGGCAGGTGCGGGCCGTGCTGCTCGGTGGCGCCGACGGGCAGCACGGCGATGAGGCGTTCCCGGTCGAGCCGCGAGAACTCCTCGCTCGTCAGGTCGGACCAGTAGCGTGTGCGCAGTTTCATGGGGAACAGGGCCTTGGGGTGGGGACGGTCTAAATTTATCCAAACGGTCAAGAATTGGGATCGGGACCAACCCACATCCGACTGCGCCGCTGGGCGATCGCGTCGGGCGACCCGCCTTCCTCGGACAGTTCCGGGTGCATTCCTACACCTTGCGCGGGCCGGATGCATAGGGTGGTGTTTTCGGGCGAGCGCGCTTGCCCGGGCCGACCCTCTTTTCAAGGAGCTTTCCATGTCCGAGTCCAACATTCTGAGCAGCGGCGACGGATCCCGCCCGACCACCGACGGCACCGTGGGCAACATCGGCGCGGCCGAGAAGTTCTCGACCCAGCGCAACGCCGTGGGCGAGGAGGTGTCCGAACCGGCGAATCCCGAAGCGATGTCGCACAAGCGCCAGGATGCCGAATCGGCGCGGCACGACGACTCCGACTCGTTCAACCTGCACGAGAACCTCGACCCGGCGCCGAGCACCGACCCCACGAACCAGAGCCACCGCGACCGCTGAGCCCGCGCGCCTCAGCGCCTCGGCGGTGCCCGGCCCTCCGCTCAGTGCGGCATGTCGGGCGGGCCCGCGTGTGACGCTGAAGCAGCCGGGCGGCCACCGTCTGGCGGCCCGCCCGCCTGATCGGCCGGCGCCTCGCGCGGCACCTCGTACAGGAAAAAGGGCGGCTGCTCGGGCCGCGTGCGCTGCAGCAGTGGCTTGGCCACGTTGAAGACAGGCACGCCGTTCATCGTGCGCCCCTCGAGGGTGCCCCGATGCGCATGGCCGTGGAACACCGCGTCGATGGGGTAGCGCAGCAGCGGCTCCTCCAGCCGGCTGCTGCCCAGAAAGGGAAAGATCTCCATCGGCTCGCCTTCCACCGTGCCCACCACCGGCGCGTAATGCAGCAGCGCGATGCGCCGGCGCGTGCGCAATTTGGCCAGGGCCGATTCCAGCTTCATCGCCTCGTTGAGCGCCTCCTGCACGAAGTGCTTGATCGCCGGCTCGCCCCAGGCGCCCAGCGAGGCGCGGCCGAAGCCGCCCGCGAAGCCTTTCACGCCCGCGATGCCCACGCCCTCGATCTCGCAGGCCTCGCCGTCGAGCACCTGCACGCCCGACTGCTTCAGCGCCCGAACCACCACTTCGGGCGTGCCCGACTCGAAATCGTGGTTGCCCAGCACCGCCACCGTCGGGATGGCCTCCGTGCCCAGCTCGCCCGACAGCACCTGCGCCTCCTCGGCCGTGCCGTAATCGGTCAGGTCGCCGCACAGCAGCAGCACGTCGGCCTCGTCGGCGATCTGGGCGAAAAAGCTGCGCAAGGTGCCGGCCGAATCCTTGTGGACGTGGATGTCGCCGACCGCGGCGAAGCGCACATGGGTGGAGGACTTGGGGGCGGGCATGGAGCGAAGGCGGGCAGCCGTGGCGATGGACGATGCGGCAAGCCTGCACCGGTGCGCCGGGGCGGCTGATCGGCCCGGCCCCGCCCTGCCTGTAGGTGCCGGCCGACCGCCGGTGCAGCGCTTGACGCCGGGCCGGGCCGTGCGCCGCGCCTTAGCGTGCCGCCATGCCAGCCCTTCCCGTCCCAGCTTCCTGTCCGGCGCCCGCCTCGCTCGACGCGATGGTTGAGCCGTGGATGGCGCCCTTCTACGGCCCGGCCCTGCGCACGCTGCACGAGGCCGGCGTGCCCTTCGTGCTCGGCGGCACCTTCGCGCTGGCCTACCTCACGGGCATTTGCCGCGCCACGGCGGACCTGGACCTGTTCATCCGCCGCACCGATTTCGATCGCATCGCGCAGCTGCTGCACGAACGGCAAGGCTGGCGCTGCATGCTGACGCACCCCCACTGGCTGGCCAAGGTGCATGGCTCGGACCAGGACGGCGACGGCGCGGCCTTCATTGACCTGATTTTCAATTCCGGCAACGGCCTCGCGCCCGTGGACGAGGACTGGTTCCGCGGCAATGGCCAGGCGCAGTTGCTGGGCGTGCCGGTGCGCGTGATGAAGGCCGAGGACGCGCTCATGTCCAAGGCCTTCATCATGGAGCGCGAGCGCTACGACGGCGGCGACGTCGCGCATCTGCTGCAGGCCTGCGCCGAGCGGATGGACTGGGAGCGCGTGCTCGCGCGCTTCGGCCCGCACTGGCGCGTGCTGCTCGCGCACCTGACCCTGTTCGGCTACATCTACCCCGGCGAGCGGCACCATGTGCCGGGCTGGGTGATGGCGCAGCTGCTGGGCCGGCTGCACGAGGAGCAGGGCGCGCCGCCGCGCGCCGACATGGCAGTGTGCGCCGGCACGCTGCTGTCGCGCGAACAGTACCTGCATGACGTTTCCCAGGGTTATGTGGACGCCCGCCTGGCCTCCACCAGCACCATGACGGCGGACGACGTCCAGGCCTGGACGCAGGCCATCGGGGACAGGAAGGCCGCCGAGCCGCCGGTGCCGCCCGCCGGCGCGCCCCCCGCGCCGCAGGTGGCGCGGCTGCTGCTGGCGGACCGCCCGACAGGCCGGGGCGCGTGAAAGAGAAAAGAGAGAAAAGCCGGCGCGGGCATGCCCCGCTTTCGCCGGCCAGGGCGGCGTTCACCACGCTCAGGTGGCCGCCGCGGCCGCCGCGCGGCCAGGCGCCCGCGTCGCCTGGTGCTCCTGCGGCCAGGCCGCCTGTTCGATGAGCCGCCCCAGTTCGCGCACGGCCGGCGCCTGCCGGCCCGCGGTGTCCTCGCCGTAGACCAGCGTGAAGTCCAGGTGGGGCAGCGGCGGCATGCCGTGCTGTTCGCCCAGCACCACCATGCCCGGTCGCAGGTTGTCGCGCGTGAGCGGAGCCACCGCCAGGCCGCTCAGCGCGACTGCGCGCAGGTCGTGCAGGCTGTGCGAACTGAAGGCCGCATGCCAGGCGAGGCCGGCCTGGTGCAGCGCATCGACGGCGATCTGGCGACACACGCAGGGCGGCGGCGAATAGGCCAGCGGCAGCGAGTCCGCGCGCGACCAGGCGAAGCCCTCCGCCGCGGCCCACACCAGGGGCTGGCGCTGCAGCAGCCGGCCCGGCACGGCGCCCGGCGGCGCCACCACCACGGCCAGGTCGAGTTCGCGCTCGCGCACCAGGCTGCCCAGGTCCAGCGTGAGGCCCACGCTGACCTCCAGCCGCACCTTGGGGCAGCGGCGTGCGAACTGGCGCAGCAACTGCGGCAGGCCCTCGCGCATGAAGCTCTCGGGCACGCCGAAGCGCACGGTGCCTTCGATCGGCGAGCAGCGGAAATGCCGCGCCAGCGCCTCCTGCGCCTGCAGGATTCGCTGCGCTAGGCGCAGGAAGTCCTCGCCGTCGGCCGTCAGGCGCAGGCTGCGCGTGGTGCGCAGGAACAGCGGGCGGCCCACGAGTTCCTCCAGCCGCCGGATCTGGTGGCTCACGGCCGACTGCGTGAGGTTCAGCTGCTGCGCCGCGCGCGTGAAGCCCTGGGCCTGGTGCACGGCCATGAAGGCCTGCAGCAGGCCGGTGTCGTAGCTCATGGCCGCGAGATTAATGAACAAGGTTGCTGAATGGAAGTGAAATTCATCATTTGCATCATGGTTCAACGGTCTTGAGAATGGCCGTCCCGCTGCTGCTCCACCTGTCCATGTCCACCCGCCATCCCGCCCTCGCGCTGTCCGCCATCTGCCTCGCCGCCCTCCTGTTCGGCCTGGAGATTTCCAGCGTGCCCATCATCCTGCCGGTGCTGGAGGCGCAGCTGCAGGCCGGCTTCCAGGACCTGCAATGGACCATGAACGCCTACACCATCGCCTGCACCACGGTGCTGATGGCCACCGGCACGCTGGCCGACCGCTACGGGCGCCGGCGCGTGTTCGAGATCAGCGTGCTGGCCTTCGGCGTCGCCTCGCTGCTGTGCGGGCTGGCGCCGCAGATGCCGGCGCTGATCGTGGCGCGCTTCGCGCAAGGCATGGCCGGCGGCGCGATGTTCATCTGCTCCATCGCCATCCTGTCGCACCAGTTTCCCGAGGGCCGGGCACGGGCGCGGGCCTTCGCGGTCTGGGGCGTGGTGGCCGGCATCGGCCTGGGTTTCGGGCCCGTCGTGGGCGGCGCCATCGTGGCGCTGGCCAGCTGGCACTGGGTCTTTCTGGTGCATGCGCCGTTGGCGCTGCTGACCCTGGGGCTGATCCGCATCGGCGTGGCCGAGTCGCGCGATCCGCGGGCGCAGACGCAACGGCTGGACATGGCTGGCATCGCGACGCTGACGCTGGCCGTACTGGGCCTCAGCTGGCTCATCACGCAGGGCGAAAGCCTGGGCTGGGCGAGCCCGGCCGCGCTGGGCCTGCTCGCGCTCACGGCGCTGAGCCTGGCCGTCTTCGTCGCGGTGGAGCGCCGGCACCCGCACCCGATGTTCGATTTCTCGGTGTTCCGCATCCGCGACTTCTCGGGCGCCATCCTGGGCTGCGTGGGCATGAACTGCAGCTACTGGCCCTTCATGGTCTACCTGCCGCTGTATTTCACGGCCGGGCTGGGCTGGGACACCCCGGCCACCGGGCTGGCGCTGCTGGTCTACACCGTGCCCTTCCTCGTGATGCCGCCGATCGCGCAGTGGCTGCTGCTGCGCTGGCAGGCGCGCACCGTGATCCCGGCCGGGCTGTTCACCATCGGCCTGGGCTTCGCGCTCATGAAGGTAGGCAGCAGCTTCGCCGGGCTGGGCGGCTGGACCGTGCTGCCCGGCGCGCTGGTGGCCGGCATCGGCCTGGGCCTGACCACCACGCCGGCGACGAACATGACGACCTCGTCGGTGCCGGCCGAGCGCGCAGGCATGGCCTCGGGCATGGATGTGAGCGCGCGCCTGATCACGCTGGCGCTCCACATCGCCCTGATGGGCGGGGTGCTGGTGGCCGGCATTGCGGCGGCGCTGCAGGAAGCACTGGCCGGAGGCCTTCATGCGCCGCAGCTGCGGGCCCTGGCCGAGCGGCTGGCCAGCGGCGACCTGGCGGGCGCCCAGCCGCTGGCGCACTCGCTGAGCGGTTCGGAAGTGTCGGCGTCCGTGCTGCAAGCCGCCGTCATCGACGGCTTCGGCACCGTGATGCTGTTCGGTGCCGTCGCCGTCTGGCTGACGGCTGCCGCCAGCTGGGCGGTGCTGCGCCGGCCCCGGGGCGCGCGGGCGGCCGAGCCCTGCAAGGCCTGAGCGCCGCCGGCGCGGCGTTGGCCGACGTGCGCCCGGGATGTGCAGGCCGGCGCCGGCCAGGCGCGGGCGCGCACAATGCACAGTTGCGGTTTCCGCGCGCTGCGGCTGCGTCCTCCCCGGGTGGAACGCAGGCAGCGCCGGCCCGCTTTCCCCTTTCACGCCAATCGCAAGGATCCGATTCGATGAACACCGCCGAGCCGAGGATGAGCAACCTCTTTCTGCAACTGGGGCTGGACGCCGGAGATGCGGCCATCGCCGATTTCATCCGCACCCACCAGTTGCCGGCCGAGGTGCACATCGCCGAGGCGCCGTACTGGAACGACGCGCAGCGCCAGTTCCTGGCCGAGCAGATCAAGGCCGACGCGGCCTGGGCCATCGTGGTGGACCAGCTCAACGAATCCCTGCACGAGGACGCGGTGAAGAAGCAGACCGGCCTGTGAGCGGCGGCCTCAACCCGCCCTGAGAAAAGAAAAAGAACCCGGCCGCGCTGGTGCGCGGGCCGGGTTCTTTTCTTCCGGGCGGGCGGTCGGACGCCGCCCGGGCCCCATGGGCAGGGCGGTTGCGCGGTCAGCGCGCGGCCTGCTGGGCGGCCTGGCCCTGCGGCTGCAGGTGGGCCGGGATCTGGCTGCCGGCGAAGGATTCGCGGCGCAGGTTCTGCGTGCTGTCATGGGCGGCGGCGACGGCTTCGGCCTGCACCAGCGCACGGTCGCGCGATTGGGCCAGCGAGCCCATCGGGATGGCCGACGAGGGCACGTTCTGGTTCGCGGCATGCGCGGCCGCGACGGCCTGCTGCTGCACTTCTGCGCGGCTCAGGGCCGACACGGATTCGGTGACGCCCTGGTATTCCTCGGCTTGCGCCACGCCGGCAAAGGCGGCGAAAGAAAGGGCAGCAACGGCAAAAATCTTCGAGGTCTTCATGGTTCTACTCCTGGCTTCTTGGTCGCGGTCTGGACGGGAGCGAGGCCGGCGCCATGCCGGGTGCTTCGCTTCGGGTCGGCGTTCAAACGGATCGCTGGCCCGTGGGATGAATTGTGGGCCGAAGCGCTAGGTAGAAACCCTTGCTTTCGCAGACAGGGTGTTTCGGCGGCGTGAACAATCCGTCGGCGCCGTCCGACAAACCGCAGCGGGCCTCCAGGATTCCGCCCCGGTTCCGGCGGGGCAGGGCAGGGCCCGCCGGCGTGCCGCCCTACCACTGCACCGGCAGCCCGACGTAGTTCTCCGCCAGTGAAGTCGAAGCCGCGTGTGACTTCACGAGGTAGTCCAACTCGGCCTCCTGGATCTTCTGCCCGAAAGTCCCGGTGTCCGGGAACTTGTGCATCAGCGAGGTGAACCACCAGGAGAAGCGCTCGGCCTTCCACACGCGGCGCAGGCAGGTGGCCGAGTAGTGGTCGATGCCCGCGCTGGATTTCTCGCCGTAGTACTCGCGCAGCGCATGCCAGAGGTAGCCGACGTCGGACGCCGCCAGGTTCAGGCCCTTGGCGCCCGTGGGCGGCACGATGTGGGCCGCATCGCCGGCCAGGAACAGGCGGCCGAAGCGCATGGGCTCGGCCACGAAGCTGCGCAGCGGTGCGATGCTCTTTTCCAGCGAGGGGCCGGTCACCAGCCGCTCGGCCGCTTCCGGGTCCAGGCGCAGGCGCAACTCGTTCCAGAAGGCCTCGTCGCTCCAGTCCTCCACCTTTTCGTCGAGTCGGCACTGCACGTAGTAGCGGCTGCGCGTGGCGCTGCGCTGGCTGCACAGCGCGAAGCCGCGTTCGGTGTTCGCGTAGATCAGTTCGTGCGAAACCGGCGGCACATCGGCCAGGATGCCCAGCCAGCCGAAGGGGTAGACCTTCTCGTACTCGGTGATCGCGCCCGCGGGCACGCTCTGGCGGCTGATGCCGTGGTAGCCGTCGCAGCCGGCGATGAAGTCGCACTGGAGCGTGTGGGCCTGGCCGTCCTTCACGTAGGTCACGCGCGGCTGGCTGCCGTCGAAGTCGTGCAGCGCCACGTCCTTGGCTTCGTAGACGGTGACAAGGCCCGCGGCGGCGCGCGCTTCCATCAGGTCGCGCGTCACTTCCGTCTGGCCGTACACCGTCACGCGCTTGCCGCCCGACAGGCCGTGCAGGTCGATGCGGTGGCGCTGGCCCTTGAACAGCAGCTCGATGCCGTCGTGCGGCAGGCCCTCGGCGCGCGCGCGCTGGTCCACGCCGGCGGCGGCCAGCAGGTCCATGGTGATCTGTTCCAGCACGCCCGCGCGGATGCGGCCCAGCACGTAGTCGCCGCTCTGGCGCTCGAGGATGATGTTGTCGATGCCGGCCTGGTGCAGCAGCTGGCCGAGCAGCAGGCCCGAGGGGCCGGCGCCGATGATGGCGACTTGGGTACGCATGGGATGTCTCCGCGAGGGCGCGCCAGGGGCTGGTGCGCGGTGAACGAGTGCGATGGAAAAGCGCGACAAAAGGGGCGGTGAAGCCGTGGCGCTAGCCTACGGGCAGGGCCCCCTGCGCACATCACCCGCTGCGAGACCGTGTGCGATCATCGGCGTGACTGCGCGATGATCGCGCAATAGCTTCAATCGCCGGAGACCTCGCATGACCATCGCCAAGGCGGACCTGATCGAAGGCATGGCCAAGGGCCTGGCCGTGCTGGAGAGCTTCGACACCGAACGCCAGCGCCTGAACGCCACCCTGGCGGCGCAGCGCGCCGGCATCACGCGCGCGGCGGCGCGGCGCCATCTGCTCACGCTCGCGCACCTGGGTTACCTGGAGTCGGATGGCGGCTACTTCTGGCTGGCGCCCAAGGTGCTGCGCTTTTCGGGCAGCTACCTGGCCTCGGCGCGGCTGCCGCGCACGATCCAGCCCACCTTGAACCGGCTGGCGGCGCAGACCGGCGAGTCCTTCTCGGCCGTGGTGCGGGACCAGGACGAGGTGGTGATCGTCGCGCGCAGCGGCACCCTGCGCATGCTGGCCTACGGCCTGCACCTGGGCGCGCGGCTGCCGCTGCACGCCACCTCCACCGGCCGCGTGCTGCTGGCCAGCGAGCCGCGCGCCGCCTTCAGCGCATGGATGAAGGGCCGTGCGCTCGCGCGCCTGACCCTGCACACGATCACCGAGCCCAAGCGCTTCCGCCAGGTGATCGACGAGGTGCGTCGGCTCGATTACTGCGTGGCCATCGAGGAGCACGAGCTGGGCGTGCATGCGCTGGCCGTGCCGTTGCGCAACATGCAGGGCCGCACCGTGGCGGCGCTGAACGTGGTCGCCTCGCCCGCGCGCACCGGCCGCGAAGCGATGGAGCGCGAGCTGCTGCCCGTGATGCTGGAAGCCGCGCGCGAGCTGCGCGGGCTGCTGTAGCTCAGCCCGGTTGCTTTGCGCCGCGCGGGCTCGTCGCACCGGCCGTGCCGGGCGGCGGCGGTGCCGCCACGCCCGCGCCGCGCACCTCCAGCCGGATGCGGTGCAGCACCTGGCCGCGCGCGTCGGCCAGCTCCACCGTGTGGCGGCCCGGCCAGGGCAGCCACTGCGCCTGCGTGCCGCGCGCGAAGGTCTTGCCGTCGATGCGCCATTGCAGGCGCGCCGCTTCGGCGCCCGCGTTCACGCCGTCGGCCTCGAAGCGCACACGCTGGTGGCGCGGCGGAATGTCGGGGTCCAGCGCGAGGATGGTGCCGTCGGCGGGGGCGGCGATGCGCGCCACGGAGCCAGCGGGTGCGCCCGCGTCGTCGCTGCCTGCGGTGGCATTGGCACGCAGCCCGGCCTGCAGGCGCGAGGGCGTGAACAGCGCCTGCTCGGTTCCGCGCAGGAACCATTCCTCGCGCGCGGCTTCCAGCGGCGCTGCGCCGGCGCCGGCCGCGCCCGGCGCGGGGCCGAAGCGCACGGCCTGCCGCTGCACGCCCGCGGGCGGCGCGGGCGCGCGGCTGGGTTCGTGCGCATGCAGGAAGGCCATCAGCTCGGCCCAGACCGGCGCCGCGCCGCTGGTGCCGCTCACGTCCCACATGGGCGCGCCGCTGGCATTGCCCACCCACACGCCCACGGTGTAGCGCTCGCTCCAGCCCACGGCCCAGTTGTCGCGCATGTCCTTGCTGGTGCCGGTCTTCACGGCGGTCCAGAAGCGCGTGGCCAGCACGCTGTCGGTGCCGAAGGTGCGGGCGCGCGCGTTCGGATCCGACAGGATGTCGCCCACGATGAAGGCCGCGCCGGCATCGAGGACGGGCGTGAATGCAGGCGCCGCGGCAGTGGCGCCGGGCGCCGGCAGCAGCAGCCGCGTGTCGCTGAAGCGCCCGCCATTGGCCAGCGTGCGGAAGCTGTTGGTCAGACCCAGCAGCGTGACTTCGGCGCTGCCCAGCGCGAGGCTGAAGCCGTAGTAGTCGCCGCTTTCGCGCAGCGCGATGCCGGCATTGCGCAACTGCCGCGCGAAGGCCTCGGGCGTGACCATCACCAGCGTGCGCACCGCGGGCACGTTGAGCGAGGCGGCCAGCGCCGTGCGCACCGACACCGTGCCCTTGAAGCTGCGGTCGTAGTTCTGCGGGATGTAGAGGCCGCCCGAGGTCGGGATCTGCGCCGAGGAGTCTTCCAGCAGCGAGGCCGCCGTGAGCCGCCGCTCGGCAATCGCCTGCGCGTAGAGCAGCGGCTTGAGCGTGGAGCCGGGCTGGCGCGGCGCGAGCACCGCATCGACCTCGCGCGCACGGCTCAGCGCGCCCGAGGAGCCGACCCAGGCCAGCACCTCGCCGCTGGCGTTGTCCAGCACCACCAGCGCACCGTCTTCCACGTGGCGGTCGCGCAGTTCGCGCAGGTGGCGCTGCAGCGTCTGCACGGCCATGCGTTGCAGCGGCGCGCGCAGCGTGGTGCGGACGGTGTCGCTGGCAGGGTCGGTCCCTTGGGCTTGATGCTGGCGCAGGGCCTGGCGCGCCAGGTGCGGGGCAATGCCTTCGCTGGCGTCGAAGGCCCGGCGCGCCAGCGCGGCCTGCGTGAACAGGTCCAGCGCGGCGCAGTCGGGCCGCTCCCGGGGCTCGACCGTGCGCATCACTTCGCACGCGCGTTCGGCCACGCGCTTCGGGGAGGCATTGGGCGCGCGCACCAGCGCCGCGGCCACGGCGGCTTCGCGGTCGTCCAGCCCGTGCGCGGCCTTGCCGAAAAGGGTGCGCGACAGCGCGTCGATGCCCACCAGCTCGCCCCGGAAGGGCACGCTGTTGAGGTAGGCCTCCAGGATCTGGTCCTTGCGCCAGCGCCGCTCCAGCTGCGTGGCCGTCAGCGCCTGGCCGATCTTCTGGCCGAAGCTGCGGCCGTCGCGACCACGCCGCAGGTCTTCGTCGAGCAGGCCCGCGAGCTGCATGGTGAGGGTGGAGGCGCCGCGCGTGCGCGTGTGCCACAGGTTGCCCCAGGCGGCGGCCGAGACGGCGCGCCAGTCCACGCCGCTGTGTTCGTGGAAGCGCTTGTCCTCGCTGAGCACCAACGCCGTGCGCAGCGCGGGCGACACATCGGCCAGCGCCACCCATTCGCCGCGCCGCACGGTGGCGTCGGTGCGCACGCGCTGCAGCAGCGCGCCCTGGCGGTCGACGATGCGCACATCCGAGGGATGGTGGGCCGTGCGCACGTCGTCGAAGGCCGGCAGCGCCCCGGCCGCGGCGCATGCGGCCAGGCCCAGGGCGGCCACGGACGCACGACGCAGGAAGGGCATGCCGGGGCGGGGCAGGGCGAGGCGGAGCATGCGCGTACTTTAAGCGGGGGCCGCGCGCGGCCGGTCGCAGTGGCCGGCGCTGCATTGCAAATGGCGAAGCCGGCGCGGGCCGGCTTCGCGCTGAGCGCGGACGAACCGGGCGTGGCCTCGTTCGGTCGGACCCGGCCGCCGAACCGATCAGAAGTCCACGGTGGCCGACAGCAGGAAGGTGCGCGGCGCGCCCAGGATCGCCAGGCCGTCGCGCCAGCTGGCGTCCCAGTAGCCGCGGTTGGTGGCGTTCTGCAGCGTGGCGCGCAGCGTGAGCGGGTAGCCCGCGGCCTGCGTGGCGTAGCGCGCGCCCAGGTCAAGGCGCGTCCACGCGGGCGCGCGCTGCGTGTTGGCGCTGTTGAGCCACGCCGCGCTGTTGTAGATCACGGTGCCTGTGAGTGTCAGGCCCTGCACGGCCGGCACATCCCATTCGCCGCCGAGGTTGATCTTCCACTTGGGCGCGGCCGGGGGCGTGTTGCCCTGGTTCACGCCGCGCGCGGTGCGCGTCAGCTCGGCATCGGTGAAGGCTACGCCGCCCAGCACGCGCACGCCCTTGGCCACCTGGCCGAAGGTGCTCCATTCCACGCGGCGGTTGGTCTGCTCGCCCTCGGCATCGACGGAGTAGCGTGTGGGGGTGGTGTAGACGTTGATCGTGCTGGGCCGCTTGATCTGGTAGACCGCCAGGGTGTTCGTCCAGGTGCCCAGGTCCCACTTGGCGCCCAGTTCGATCTGCTTGGTGGGCAGCGGCGGAATGGTCTGGCCGTAGTTGGTGGCGGCGGTGTCGGTGACCTGCGAGCCGCTGGTCAGGCCTTCGATGTAGTTGCCATACACCGACAGCTGCGGCGTGATCTTGAACAGCGCGCCGACGGCGGGCGTGGTCTTGCTCGCGCGGTAGCTGCTGCTGCGGGTGACGAAGTTGCTCTGCAGGCTGGCGAGGTTGCTCGACAGCGGCGTGAAGCCTTCCAGGAACACGCGCTGTTCGCGCAGGCCCAGCGTGAGCTTAGAGCTACTAACAAAACCATGTCATCATCGAGCGCTTGATTGGTGTTTGATGAGGCATGGGTCGAAACAGGAATAGAGAAATCAGCGCCGCGCTGTTCAAGAAGGTTGCCCCGCTGTTGCCGGTAGTCGTTGCCTCGGCCAAAGGCGGTCGCCCACGAGTGAGCGACGAGATGGCCCTGAACGGCATTCTGTTCGTGCTGCGCACCGGCATTCCCTGGGAGGGGTTGCCCCAGGAACTGGGCTTTGGCAGTGGCATGACCTGTTGGCGGCGTCTGCGTGATTGGCAGGCTGCGGGCGTGTGGCATCGCCTGCATCTGTTGTTGCTCGGTGAATTGCGCGGCGCCGGCAAACTGGACTTCAGCCGTGCGAGCATGGACGCGGCCAGTGTGGCCAGCCCCCGGGGGGCCACTACACCGGCCCCAACCCCACGGACAGGGGCAAACTCGCAAGCAAGCGCCACATCATCACGGACCGCCAAGGCATCCCACTGATCTTCTGCGTCACGGGCGCCAACCGGCATGACTCGGTGGTTTTCGAGCAACTGGTCGACGCGTTGCCAGCGGTACGTGGCTGTCGCGGTCGGCCCAGGCGCTGGCCGCACAAACTGCATGCCGACAAGGGCTATGACTATGCTCGCTGCCGCTTTCACCTGCGCAAGCTGGGGATCACCGCGCGTATTGCCCGGCGCGGCATCGAACGCAACGACCGGCTCGGGCGTCATCGCTGGGTGGTCGAGCGCACGCACGCCTGGCTGGCCGCCTTCGGCAAGCTGCGTACTCGTTTCGAGCGCCGCATCGACATTCATGTCGCGTTGCTCTCGCTGGCCTGCTGCGTTATCTGCATTCGCCATCTCCCACCGTTTTGTTAGCCGCTCTTATTGATTCGGCCCTTGTGCACTTGAATTTATCTGCACCGCCCCCAACTCGGATTCATGCAAGCAACTGACATGAGATCGTTGAGCCACGAAGCGCGGCATGAGCGCCGGGTTCAGGTCATCCGGCTACGCAAGGCCGGCAACACCTACGACAAGATCGCCGCGCTCACCGGCCTGAGTCGCACAGGCGTCTTCAACATCTGCAAACGCCATGAGGCGCTCGGTGCCAAGGCGCTGCACGACGCCATTGGCGGGCGCAAGCTCGGCGAAAACCGCTTGCTCGACCCCGCCCAGGAGGCCCTGGTGCGCAAGCTCATCGCCGACAAGACGCCCGATCAGCTCAAGATGCCCTACGCGCTGTGGACCCGCGCCGCTGTGGCCCAACTCATCGAACAGCGCTTTGGGCTGCGACTGCAAGTGCGCACCATGGGCAAGTCCCTGGCGCGCTGGGGCTTCACGCCGCAAAAGCCGATGAAGAAGGCCTACGAGCAGTCACCGGCGGCGGTCAAGAAGTGGCTCGACGAGGACTACCCCGCCATTGCCGCGCGGGCCAAGGCCGAGGGAGCCGAAATTCACTGGGGCGACGAGAGTGGACTGCGCAGCGACGATGTACGCGGCCGTGGTTTTGCGCCCAAGGGCCAGACGCCGGTGGTGCGGGTCAACACCAAGCGCCACAACCTGTCGGTCATCTCCACCGTGACCAACAAAGGGCAGATGCGCTGGCGCATCTTTGACGGGGCGCTCAACACCACAATCCTGATCGACTTCCTGCGCCGGCTGATCAAGGGACAGACCAAGAAGGTGTTCCTGATCCTGGACAACCTGCGGGTGCATCATGCCAAACCGGTCAAGGCCTGGCTGGCCGAGCATGCCGATGCCATCGAGGTGTTCTACCTACCGAGCTATAGCCCGGAGTTGAACCCGGATGAGATGGCCAATGCGGATATCAAGCAGGCGGTCACGAAGCTGGCACCGGCGCGAACGAAGCTGCAACTGGCCAAAGCCACAGCCAAGCACCTTCGCAGCGTGCAACGCCAGCCCGAGCGCATCCGCAAGTACTTCGAGCACGCCACGGTACGCTATGCGGCTTGAGTCAAGTTCATTGAGGCCGGATCAATAAGCCGGTCGTCGAACATCGACAGCGTGTCGGTCAGCGCCACGCTCTGCAGCGAGGTGTGCGAACGCTGCAGCGGCGTGTAGTCGGCCGTGGTCAGCGGGATGCGCGCCGGGTTGTAGATGTTGGAACTGTAGGCCGGCGTCAGGCGCGTGGTGGACTGGCCGGCGTCGATGGTCAACTGCTGGCCGGCCAGGTTCCAGTCGTGCTTGACGGCGCCGGTGCGCAGGCTGCCGCGCAGGCCGGCTTCGGTGGCGCGCGTGTCGTTGTAGCCGGTGCCCGGCGGCAAGGTGGTGGCGTTGGTGCAAATGCCCGGGCGTACGCCGCCGCAGAAGTTGCCCAGTGCGTCGACGTTGCGCGCCGCGGTGGACAGGTAGCCCGTGTAGTAGTGGTGGCGCTGGCCGTAGCCCAGGTAGGCGGTCAGGTTGTCGAGGAGGTCCACCTCGCCGCGGAACATGGCGCCGCTGTCCGAGGCGTCCATGTAGGTGCCGGGGAAGAGGTTGGTGCTGGCCTTCGGCGCCTTGGGCACGGTGGTGCCGCTGAACTGGGCGAAGGCGCCGATGCCGTCGTCGGTGCGGTAGCGCTGGTCGTACAGGTCCAGCGAGAAGCGCGCGCGGTCGCTACGGTAGTCCAGGCCCACGCCGGCCACGCGCCGGCGGGTGCTCATGTCGTCGGTGGCGGTGTCGCCGCTGGTCGAGGCGGCGTTGATGCGCACGCCCCACTGCTGGCGGTCGCCGAAGCGGCGGCCCAGGTCGATGGCGCCGCCCAGCTGGCGGTCCGACGCGTAGCTGGCGGTGAGGCGCGTGATCGGGTCGTTCTCGGCCCGCTTGGGCACCAGGTTGATGCTGCCGCCCACCGCGCCGTTGGGCGACTGGCCGTAGAGCAGGGCGCCCGGGCCGCGCAGCACTTCCACGCGGTCGGCCAGCTCCACCGGCACGCGGCCGTAGGGCGTGACGCCGTACATGCCCGACCAGGTGATGTCATCGCCATAGGCCAGGAAGCCGCGCAGCTGGTAGAACTCCAGCCCGTAGGCCGAGGGGCTGGCCTGGCGCACGGCCGGGTCGGCGATCAGCACGTCGGCGATGCTGCGCGCCTGCTGGTCCTCGAGGGTCTTGGCCGTGTACGCGGTGACGCTGAAGGGCGCGTCCATCACGTCCACATTGCCCAGCACGCCCAGGCGTGCGCCGCGCGCGACCTGACCGCCCGCGTACACGGGCGGGGCGCCGGCGACGGATGTCGCCTCGACAGTGACGGTGGACAGGGTCTGGCCGTCGGCGCCCGCGGTGGCCGCGGCTGCATGCGCCTGGGCCAGCGCATAGCGGCCATCGGCCAGCCGGCGGGCCTGCCAGCCGCTGCCGGCCAGCAGGCGGCCCAGGGCCTCATCGGCGTTCAGCGTGCCCTGCACGGTGGGTGCCTGCAGCGATTGCAGGGCCGCGGCCGGGAAGGTGAGCGCCTGGCCGGTCTGCTGCGTCCAGGCCGTGAGGGCGCTGGACAGCGGCTGCGCGGGAATGTCAATGGCGCGCGCCGCGTCGGCTGGTGCGCCCTGTTGGGCGTGCAGGGCACCGCACAGCGACAGCGCGGCGAGCAGGGTGGCGGTGGGGCGCCGCAGCGAGGCGGCGCCGCGCAGGCGGCGGCCCGCGGGACGGGAAGAATTCATGGACCAGCTCCGAAGGCCAGGGTGGTGGACGGGCGGTGCTGGTGATTTGGCTTGCGGCTACGTGGGGCCTCTGCCCAGCTGGCTGGAGCAAAAGGCCGGACGCAGCACCGTGATGAGAATTATTCCATATTCCCTTTCGACCCATAAGGTCTGGAAAAGGGCGACAAGGCTTCCTTGATTTCTCTCAAGTTGCCGCGTGACGGCGGACGGCGCGCAGGCGGGCCGACGTCCTGCACCGCACGGTTGCGGGCGCGCGTCAGCATGGCGGCCTTCTCGTTTCAAGGAGCGCCGATGCACAAGAGATCCCTGGCTCCCCTGGTGGCGGCGGGTGCCGCCGCTTTCCTGCTGGCGGGCTGTGTGGTGACGCCACCGCCGCCGCATCCCCATCCGCCGCCGGGCTATGGCGCCGGACCCGGACCGGGCAGTGCCTACGGCGACCGCGACCGGGACGGCGTGCCCAACCGCTACGACCGGGACCGTGACAACGACGGCGTGCCGAACCGCTACGACCGCCGGCCGAATGATCCCTATCGCCGCTGAACGATTGGCGGGGCGCAGCACGGGCTGAACGCGCTGCGCCGTCCCGCCTGCGTTTTTTGCCTCAGCGCACCGGCCGGGCCTGCGGCAGCAGCCAATCGGCCACCTGCGCCAGATTGTCGAAGCGCCGATGCGCGCGCGACAGATCCTGGTGTGCCGACAGGGCGTGCGGCACGGCCAGCGCGCGCAGGCCGGCCTCGGCGGCGGCACGCAGGCCGGTTTCCGTGTCCTCCACCGCCACGCAGGCCTCGGGCGGCAATCCCAGTCGGGCCAGCGCGAGCTGGTAGCCCTCGGGCGCCGGCTTGCTCCGCTGCACGTCGTCGCCTGAGACGACGGTGTCGAACCAGCCTTCGAGGCCGTGGCCTTGCAAGGTGCGCTGCGCGCCCGCGCCTTCTGCGCCGGTGACGATGGCCAGGCGCACGCCGGCCTCGCGCAGGCGGCGCAACACCTCGCGCGTGTGGCGCATCAGCGGGAAGGGCTGTTGTGCCAGCCAGCGCACGGTCGCCTCATGCTTCGCTTCTGACAGCTCGGCGGCCGTCACGGCCATGCCGTAGCGCTGCACCAGCGCGTGTGCGTTGGCCGGCGTCGGCATGCCGGCGTGGTGAACGCGGTAGGTGTCGGTGTCCAGGTGCACGCCCAGCGGTTCCAGCACCTCCTGCCACAGCAGCAGATGCACGGGTTCGGAATCGACCAGGGTGCCGTCGTGGTCGAACAGCACGGCTTGCAGGACGGAGGAAGAAGCAGACATGGCGCGGACCGAATCGCAGAGAAAGGGTGAGGGCAGAGGCTGCTGCAGCCCATCCACAGCAGCATGAGACGCCGATGAAGCGGCTGCCCGCGGCTGCCCGGGTGCGGGCAGCCGCGAGGCCGTTCATAAGGGCGTCGTGATCGGCGCGGCGTTCGCGCTCAAGGCGCCTGCACCTTCATGCGCGCATTGGGCGTCTCGCCGAAGATCTCGGGCGCGTACAGCGCCTCGGCGCGCGTGGGCGGCAGGGCGAAGTCGCCCACGTTGTTCAGGCGCACCGTGTACTCGACCTTGGTCACGCCCTTGGGCAGGTACTCGTAGTAGGCGCGGAAGGCCTCGAAGCTGCGCTCCTCATAGGCCAGCCAGCCGGCGCCCTGCGCCTGCCGCTCGCCCTGGGTGGCGATCTGCGAATCGCGGCCCAGCCCGCTGCCGAGGATGGTGGCACCACCGGGCACCGGGTCGGTCAGGGCGACCCAGGTCATGTCAGTGCTGGCGTTGATCTCCAGCGCCACGCGCAGCACGTCGCCGCGCGTGTACTTGCCGGCCTGCGCCTGCTCGACCGGCGTCACCGTCTTCTTGACCGCGTAGCCGGCCGCGAAGGGCTGCGTGAGCGGCACGGCGGCCAGCGACTGCAGCGTGAGCCAGGGCTTGCCACTGCCGTTCTGCACCACTTCCAGCGTGTTCTTGCCGGTGCCTGCGGGCCAGGGCAGGAACATGCCGTTGTTGCGGAACTGGCCCGGCGAGGCCGGCGCGCCGAACAGGCTGCGGCCATGCTGTGTGCCTTCGGGGTCGGTGGCCTGGATGCGCTCCACGCGGCTCCAGTCCACGACGGCGCTGGCGGGCTTGTCGCTGCCGGCGGCTGCCGTGGCCGCGGCGGCGTTGCGCAGCGTGGCCGTGGTGAAGCCCGCCACCGGCGTGCTTTCGTGCACGCGGCTGAAGCGCTCCAGCGCCAGGCCGCCCCACAGGTTGGCCGTGGTCGTGTGCCAGGCGCCGTTCTGCTGGCGCGCGATGAAGCCGCTGGCCAGGCGGCCGATGTCGTCCTTCCAGGCCGGGTCTTCCATCACCGTGAGCAGCAGGCGCGCGGTGTTCACGTCGCCGCTGGCCATCAGCCACCACCAGTAGTCGCCCTGCTCGGTGCTGAAGATCAGCTTGGTGCCCTGGTAGGACAGGCGGGCCTTGAGCACGCTGTCGGCCTCGGCCAGGCGCTGTTCGCGCTGCGGCACGTCCTTCACGCGGCGCAGGATGTTGATCCAGTCGATCACCGCGCTGGTGGGCCACTGGTTGGGCGCGACGGTGAGGCTGGTCGTCATGCGGCCGGTGGCCTTGCCGTAGCGCGACAGCGCTTCGAGCGCGGCCAGCTTGCGCGCGTCCAGGTCCTGGCGCGGGCTCCAGAACTTGCGCTGGATGCGGCCTTCGACGAAGGCGATCAGCCCGCTTTCCATGGGCGCGCGCACGGCGTCGGGCAGCGCGAAGGCGGGGTGGATGCCCGCGGCTTCGTGGCTCGCGGCCAGCAGGTAGGCCGTGAGCGTGTCGCTGCCCCGGCTCTCGTCGCCGCCGCGCGGCGGGAAGTAGGAGGCCAGGCCGTCGCTGTCGAGGTAGGCGGGCATGCGCGCGACCACGCCCTGCCACATCTTCTCGTCGCGCAGGCCGATGGCCTTGCTGGTTTGCTGTTCCAGGCAGCTGTAGGGGTAGTTGGCGAACCAGTCGCGCACGCCGGGCAGGCCTTCGGCCAGGCGCGGCTGCAGGCTCATGCGCAGGCCGCCGCGCGGCGCGGCGCCGGGCTCGCCCGCGGGCAGCAGGGCGCCGGCCGGCGGCGCCACGTCCAGCGAGAAAGGCGCATCGCCACCCACCTGCACCAGTGTGGCCTGCTGCACCGTCAGCGGCACGGCCGGCACGACGCGCTGCGTGACCTTGAGCGCGTCCTGCGCGCCGCCCAATGTGTCCTTGGCTTCGATCTCCCACATCAGCGCCTGGCTGCGGGTCTGCGCCATGTTCGCGGGCGCCGTCAGGTCCCAGAACACGTCCCTGGCCTCACCGGCCGGAATGTCCACCGTCTGCGCCGGGATCTGCATCAGCGTGGCGCGCGGCGTGACCGCCACCTTCATCGCCTGGCCGGTGGTGTTGCGCAGCGTGATCTGGGCGCGGAACTGGTCGTCCTCGCGCACCAGCGGCGGCAGGCCGCTGATGATCTGCAGGTCCTGCGTGGTGGCGATGGTGGCCTGCCCGGTGCCGAAGAAGCCGGTGCCGATGTCGGCCACCGCCACGATGCGGAAGGTGGTCAGCGCATCGTTGAGCGGCACTTCCACCGTCGCGCGGCCCTGCGCGTCCAGCACGATGTCGGGGTTCCACAGCAGCAGCGTGTCGAGCAGTTCGCGCGCGGGCGCCTTGCCGCCGCCGCCGCCCGCCGGCACCGCTTTCTTGCCGTAGTGGCGCCGGCCCACGATTTCCATCTGCGCGGTCGACGTCGACACGCCCCAGCTGCGCCGCTGCAGCATGGCGTCGAGCAGGTTCCAGCTGGTGTTGGGCATCAGCTCCAGCAGCGCCTGGTCCACTGCGGCCAGCGCCACCTCGGCGCCCGCGGCGGGCTTGCCGTCGGGCAGCAGGCCGGTGATCGTCACCTTCGCCTTGCCGCGCACGGTGTAGCTGGGCTGGTCGGTGCTGACCTTCACGTCCAGCTTGTGTGCCGCTGCGCCGACGCGGATCTCGGCCATGCCGAAGCGGTAGGCCGGCTTGCTCAGGTCCACCATCGCCGTGGGCGCCACGTACTCGCGGCCCTCGACCCAGAAGGCCTGCCACCATTCGCGCGGCGCCTTCCAGCCCCAGGTGAAGAAGGAATACCAGGGCACCTCGCGCAGCCGGCCACGCAGGGCCAGCACGCTCACGTACACGTTCGGGCCCCATTCGGGCTTGACCGTGAGGCGCACCGTCGGGTCTTGTCCGTTGAGCTGCACCACCTGCGTGTCGATGATGCCCTCACGTTCCACGGCCACCAGTGCGGTGGCAAAGCGGAAGGGGCTGCGCACCTGGAACTGCGCCATTTCGCCGGGCTCGTAGCTCTTCTTTTCGGGCAGCACGTCGATGCGGTCATGGTCCTCGCCGCCGAACCACAGTTCGCCCTGCCTGGTCACCCACACGGTGCTGGCCGACTGGCTGCTGCGGCCTTCGCCATCGGTGGCGGTGGCCACCAGTTCCACCTGGCCGGCTTCCTTGAGCTGCGCCTCGCACAGCAGCAGGCCGCGCGAATCACTCTGGCCCGCACACAGGCTGCCCAGCTCGCGCGTCTCGGTCTTGTTGTCGTAGGTGTAGAAGCCGCCCACCATGCGCTTGCGGCTGGTGGTGGTGATGCGCGCGATGGCCTTCACCTCCAGCTTGGCGCCGGGCAGCGCCTTGCCGGCGAGGTCCAGCGCCAGGGCCTGGAACTTGAGCTTGCGGTCCGTGGACACCCAGCCTTCGGTCTTCAGGCCGGCGATCACCGACGCCGGCCACAGCGTCTGCACACTGCGCAGGGTCTGGATCTCGCCATTGGGGTCGGAGTAACTCGCTTCCAGCAGCAGCTCGCGCGGCGTCTGCGTGGCCAGCGGCACGTCCTTGATCTCGATCTGGCCGGCGCCGTTGCGGTCCAGCGTCAGGGGCAGCTTGTCGGCGACCACGCGCGTGTCCTGCGCGGCGCTCGCCGTTTCCTCGCCGTCGCCGGTGGCCACGTCGCTGTCGCCGTCACGCCGGGGCGCGCCGAAGCTGAAGCTGTCGAAGTCGGCAAACTCCAGCGACTTGGGCCGCACCAAGGCCGACACGCGCACCGGCAGGTTGGCGGCCCCGCCGCCCGACACGTAGTTGACCTGCACGTCGGTGGGCACGCTGCGCACCGCGACCAGGCCCTGCTTCTCGCGCGGCGCGATGCGGCCTTCGAGCACCGGCAGGCGGAATTCCTCGACGCGGAACTGGCCGGTGCTGAAGCTGCGGGTGCTTTCGCGGTCGGCGCCGCGGCCCGCGCTGGCACGCCGCAGCTCGACCTGGTAGACGCCGAGCTTGGCCGCCGCAGGGATGGCGAAGCTGCTGATCGCGTTCTCGATGCCGCTGGGGTTGGCGCGCCAGACGAGCGGCTGCTTGAACTCCTGTCCGCTGCCCACATGGGTGATGACCAGCTCGTCCGGTGCCTGGCGGGGCACGCCGAAGCCTTCGCCCGTGAGCGTGCGCACGTAGTGCTTCATCGACACCGTCTCGCCCGCGCGCAGCAGCATGCGGTCGAACACGGTGTGGGCCACTTCGTCGGGATTGCGCTCCAGGCTGGTGGGCACGTTGAAGCGCCAGGGCTCGATGCCGCGCTGCCAGTGGCTCCAGGTGAAGGCGAGGTCTTCGACGCCCTGGGCATCGGTGGCGCGCGCGCTCACGAAGTAGGCCGGCTCGCTGTAGTCGCCTTCGGCCTGCGGGCAGCGCGGCGGCTCGGGGTTCACGCCCGGCAGGGCGGCGATGCCGCGCGCGTCGGTGGTGGCCGTGACGATCTCGCGCCCGTCGCAGGCCGACAGGCGCACCTTGGCGCCGGTCACGGGCAGGCCCTTGTCCAGCGTCGTGACCCAGGCCATCGCGTTCTCGCGGCCCAGCTTGAAATGCACGGCCAGGTTGGTGGCCAGCGCGGTGGTTCGCACGTACATCGTGCGGCCGTCGCCATAGCGCTCGTCGAGCAGCGCGTCGCCCAGCTTGCGCGAGGCGATCTCCAGCACGTGGAAGCCCGGCGTGAGCGGAATGCCCACCACTTCGAAGGGGCGCGGGTCGGTGCCGGTCTGGGGCATGTCCAGCACCCTGGCGCCGGGCTGCTGGCCCAGCAACGTCACCATGCGCGACTGCACGTAGTCACGCTCGCTGCGCTCGATCACGGGCGGCAACTGCACGTGGCTGTCGCGCCGGGCTTCGTCGCGGCGCACGGTGTAGCGGTCTTCGTAGCGCTGCACCTTGCGCATCCAGTCGATGATCTCGGCGTCGGTCTTGGGCTGCAGATCCTTCACCTGGCCGGGCACCAGGGCGTGCACCTGCAGCTGCGGCTCCACGCGGCGCACGGTCACGTGCATCAGCGCCACGCCATCGGGTTCGGCCAGGCGTTCGATCACGCCGAAGGGCGCGGCCGCGAACTTGGCCAGCGGCGGCATCTGGCCGGTGCCGGTTTTGAGGGGGAAGGTGTCGGGTTCGCCCAGCATGCGGCCCGAGGCATCGGTGAAGTTGCGTGGCAGTTCGATGCTGAATTCGGTCTGCTCCGGGAAGGGCGCCGGCAGCATCAGGCCATTGACGACGGTGTCGTCGTCGGCGTTGTCGTCGTCGAAGCGGGGCTGGATGCTCTTGCCGCCGCCCTTGGCCACGATCTGCGCCGCCATCTTGCGTGTGACCGGCGCGTTGAAGGACAGGCGCATCGGCTTGAGCGGCAGGCAGGCGGCCTGCGCGTTCTCGCGCTCGCAGCTGAATTCGATGGCAAAGGGCTGACGCACCTCGAAGTCCAGCCGCCGCTCCACGGTGTTCGCCACGCCCGAGGGGGTGGCCACGCCCTTGCCGTAGACCAGCTGCAGGCGCCCGCCGGCGGTCAGCGTGCGGTTGCATTGCAGCGTGACGAAGCTCAGCGGCTCCTTCTTGCTGGCCGCTTCGTAGCCGCGCGACTTGAGCAGCGCCGCGCGTTCCTCGCCTTCCACCAGCTTGACCGGGATGCGCTCGCCCGCGCCATCGGCCGCGCACCAGACGTTCTGGCGCACGCTGTCCGGCGTGGCGGGGCCGTTGAGGCGCAGCACGAACATCTGCTGTTCGTCGATGGCACCGTAGCTGGGCCAGTGGCTGCGGATGAAGGGCCCGCCGGTGTGGAAGTCGAAGCGCTGCCGGCCTTCGATGGCCGCGCCGGTGGTCGACTTGAAGCCGGGCAGCACGCTGGCCGTGCAGCGCACACCGGGCGGCAGGTCGTTGGCGAAGTCCCACACCCAGCGCTTCTCGCCGGTCCAGCGGCCCGTGCCCTGGCCGGCCTGTGCGTCGTCGCAGCGCAGCGTCAGCGGGGCGGGCGCCTTGGGATCACCGAAGTTGACGGCCGCCTGGTCGAAGCTGGCCACCACCTGACGCACGCGCGACACCTCGCCCTGGGGCGTGAAGCTGCTGATCTGCAGGGCCTGCGCGGGGCCGGCGGCGACAAGGGCGAGGGCGAGGGAGACGAAAGAAGCTTTCACGGCGGGCAAGCTCGAACGGAAGACAGCGCCGGAGCGTAGCCGATCCGTGTGCCGCTGGACCCCCGCCGAATGGCCGGCCGACCGTTCGGCCTTGCGCGGGCCGTGCGCCGGCGCCGCGCGATGGCCCACTTCTACAATGCGCCGTGGCTGGCCGGCGTCCTGCGGTCGGTTCCTCACTCTTCGTCCGCCTGGCCCTTTGCTTGCCGGCCGCCGACTCTGCGGCCGGCGCTGCCCGGCCTTCACCTGCCCTCGCGCCCGCCATGAAACGCCATTGGGAAATCGACGCGCTGCGCGGGCTGATGCTGGTGCTGATGACGCTCACGCACCTGCCCACGCGCCTGTCCGATCCGCTGGGCCAGCCCTTCGGGTGGGTGTCGGCGGCCGAGGGCTTCGTGCTGCTGTCGGCCTTCATGGCGGGCCTGGTCTACAGCCGCTACGCGCGCCGCGACGGGGTGGACGTGATGCGCCGCGCCTTCTGGCGGCGCGCGCTGGTCATCTACCTGTGCCATGCGGCGCTGCTGCTGTTCCTGCTCACCGTGATCGCCGTGCTGGGCGTGCGCGGCCAGCAGACGGCCGTGACGGACCTGCTGTCCTGGTACCTCGCGCAGCCCTGGCAGGGCTTCCTCTATGGCCTGGCGCTGATCTACGAGCCCGCGCTGCTGGACATCCTGCCCATGTACATCTTCTTCATGCTGCTGAGTCCGTGGGTGCTGGCTTTCGCCATGCGCCATGGCTGGTCGGGGGTGATGGTGGTCAGCGCCACCTTCTGGATGCTGGCGCAGCAGGGCTTCAGCGAATGGTTCTTCGGCTGGACGGTGGCGCTCACCGGGCTGCCCGTGCCCTTCCAGGAGATGGGCGCCTTCAACGCCTTCGCCTGGCAGTTCCTGTGGTTCTGCGGCCTGTGGCTGGGCGCCTCGCGCAGCGCGCCCGGGGCAGCGCCGCTGCGCTTTCCCTGGCCGGTCCTGGCGCTGGCCCTCGGGGTGGCGCTGGGCGGTTTCTGCTGGCGCCATTTCGGCCTGCACGGCCAGGCGCCCTTCGGCGCCGACGTGCAGCGCAACCTGTGGGTGGACAAGTGGCAGCTCGGGCCGCTGCGCCTGCTGAACCTGGCCGCGCTGGGCGTGGTCGCCGTGCGCTTCGGGCCCGGCTGGGCCGCCCGCCTGCCGCGGCTGCGGGTGCTGGAGGTGCTGGGACGGGCGTCGCTGCCGGCCTTCTGTGCGCACCTGGTGGCGGTGCTGATCGTGCTGGCGGTGTTCGGGGGCGACCCGCTGGCCCGAGCCTGGTGGGGCGATGCGCTGCTGATCGCGGCCGTCTTTGCGTTCATGGTGGCGGTGGCACGCTTCACGCAACGCGCCGATGCGGCGCCGCCGGAGGAAGAGGTGCCGGTGCCCGACGAGGAGGCGCCGCCGCTGGAAAGGATGGCTCCGCCGGGCGGCACGGGCCCCTGACTGCGCCCGGCCTTTCGGGATGGGCGCGCGGCAGCCGGGGCCGCTGCCCGCGGATCAGCGCGCGCTGGCGACCGGCGCGCCCTGGGCAGCGCCGGGGGCGGCCGTTGCGGGCACGCCGGCCGGCACGGTGGGCGCCCCGGGCGGGGCGCTGACGGCGCCGGGTTGCAGCTGCGCGGTGATCACGTCATGCCACAACCGGTAGCCCTCGGCATTCATGTGCAGCTGGTCCTTGAGGAACAGCTCGGCGCGCGGGCGGCCCTGCGCGTCCATCATGGCCGAGAAGGTGTCGATGTAGTCGACGTTGGCCTGCGTGCGCAGGTAGGCCGCCACCATCTCGTTGGCCAGCTGCACCTGGGGCAGCAGCTGCGCGCGCGAGGGGCTGGGCTTGATCGAGATGAAGCTGATGCGCGCCTGCGGCAGGGCGTTGCGCACGGTGCCGGCGAAGGCGGCGAAATCCTCCATCACCTGCAAGGGCGTGCGGCCCATGGCCAGGTCGTTGTCGCCCGCGTAGACCAGCACGTGGCGCGGCTTGTAGCGCAGCACCAGCTCGCGCACCAGCAGGCGGCATTCCGCCATGGTGGAGCCGCCGAAGCCGCGGTTGATCACCACCGGCCATTCGCTGAAGTCCTGCGCCAGGCTGGACCACATGCGCACCGTGGAACTGCCGACGAACAGCACGCCGTTCTCGGCCGGCAGGCGGGTCTTGTCGGCCTCCTCGAAGGCGCTGATGGCGCTTTTCCAGCGCGCCTGGGCGGCCAGGTACTCGGGCGAGGGCGCTTCGGCCCGTGGCGCCGGCGCGGCCGGTGGCACGCCCAGCGGGCCTTCCGCCTGCGCAGCGCCGGCGAACAGGGCCAGGGCGCAGAGGGCGGCCCGCAGGACCGGACGGCGCGGCGAGGGGAAGGAAGACAGAGCGCGAAACGGGGCAGGCATGGCGCGGCGAGGGTGGGGCAGGGGCAGGAAAGCCGAATCCGGCTGGTCCCACAACTCGGCAGGGCGGCTGTCGGTTGACAGCGATGGACCCGAGGGGGATGGGCCGCCATGGTAGGGGCGCCGCTGCGTTGGCGGTTGCGAGGCCGGTCCCGGAACGGCGGCGCCAGCGGCAGCTGTCGGCCGGGCACAACGGTTGACCGGCGCCATCGCGTCCCCCGGCGGCGCCCGTCCGATTTCAAAAACGGTCGCGGCCGGCCATCCGGGCGACGATCCGCAGGTCCGGGCCCAGGGCTTCGACGCTGCGGAACTCGAGCGCGGCGGCACCGGCCAGGGTGTGCAACGGGCCCTGGGCGAACGGTTCGTGCGCCAGCCCGGCGCCTGCGCCCAGCAGCTTGGGCGCCAGGTACAGCAGCCATTCGTCGACCAGCCCGGCGCGCATCAACGCGCCGTTGAGCAGCGGGCCAGCTTCGACATGCAGTTCGTTCACTTCGCGGCGGCCCAGGTCGGCCATGAGCGCGCGCAGGTCCACCCGGCCTTCGGCGTCGGGCAGGCACTGCACCTGTGCGCCGCGGGCCTCCAGCGCGGCGATGCGCGCGGCATCGGTGCTCGCCGTGTAGAGCCAGACCGGCCGTTCGGCCACGTCGAACAGCCGCGCCTGCGGAGGCGTGCGCAGCGTGCTGTCCACGATCACCAGCGCGGGCTGGCGCGGCAGGTCGGCCGCCTGGGGGGCGAGGCGCACGTCCAGGCGCGGATCGTCGGCCCGCACCGTGCCCACACCCGTCAGCACCGCGCCGGCCCGCGCGCGCCAGGCGTGGCCGTCGGCGCGCGCGGCTTCACCGGTGATCCACTGGCTGTCGCCATTGGGCAAGGCGGTGTGGCCATCGAGCGAGGCCGCGGCCTTGACGCGCACCCAGGGCTGCTGGCGCACCATGCGGCTGAAGAAGCCCAGGTTGAGTTCGCGCGACTCGGCGCCGCCAGGGCCGATCTCCACGTCGATGCCTGCGGCACGCATGCGCGCGAAGCCCTGGCCGGCCACGCGGGGGTTGGGGTCGGAAATGGCGGCCACCACGCGGCCGATACCGGCTTCGATCAGCGCGTCGCAGCAGGGGCCGGTGCGGCCGTGGTGCGAACAGGGCTCCAGCGTGACCCAGGCCGTGGCGCCCTTCACCGACACGCCGCGGCTGTGCGCGTCACGCAGCGCCATGATTTCGGCATGTGGGCCGCCGGCGCGCTGCGTGTGGCCTTCGCCCAGCACGTGGCCCTCGGCATCGGTGAGCACGCAGCCCACGCGCGGGTTGGGGCTCGAAATGACAAGCGCCTTCTGGGCCTGCGCCAGCGCGCGGGCCATGAAGGCGGGCAGGGAAGACATCGGCGAAGAAAGGGCAGGCGGATCAGCGATCCCAGCATTCTTGCACGGTGGTCCCGCTGGCATTGTTCACGAGGTCGCGCAGGCCCGTGTTCGTCAGCGTGTAGTCCCCGCATTTGTCGGCGGCCTGGGCCGAGCCCGCGGCGCGCGAGGCCGTCAGGGTCCAGCTGGCGCCGTCGGTGGAGTTGAGCGCGATGGTGTAGCGGCCCGAGGGCACCGATTGCAGGCTGGCCGGAAAGGCGGCCGTCAGCGGGTAGGTCCCTTGCGCCGTGGCCGCGCGCTCCATCCAGGTTGCGGCCTGCTGCAGGCCCGAGCGCGCCTCGGCGCGGTGGCCGCGGCGCACGTATTCCTGGTAGCTGGGCAGCGCGATGGCGGCGAGGATGGCGACGATCGCGACGACGATCATGGCTTCGATCAGGGTGAAGCCGCCTGTCAGGCGCCGAGCCCGGCGCGAGGAGGAGATGTGCAGGTTGGACATCGGTGCGTCCTCACTGCAGCTGCCGCCAGCTCGGGCGCAGCGACAGGACCGGGGGCTTCTGCAGGTCGTCGCCGCCATGGTTGTTCACTTTCTCATCGCATTCGGCCTTGCCCTGGGCGCAGACGTTTTCGTACTTCTGTCCGGGGTTCTTGCCCTTGCCGACCTCCAGCCGCGAGACCCCCAGGTCCTCCCCGTTGAACCAGCCGTCGCCATTGGAATCGACGACCTGGAAGCTCGGAGGCCTGCCGTCCATGATGTTGATGAAGGTGCGGTAATAGACCGCCTTCCTGGACTGCGGGTCGCAGGTTTCGCCGACGGTGTCGCCTCCGGTGGCGGGGATTTCGGACACCACTTCCAGCAGATGGGTGTTGTTGTAGAAGGTGATGGGGTCCAGCACGCGTTCCCTGGACTTGGGCAGGTGAAGGTACCAGCCCTTTTTGGCGCTGCTGCCGGTGGCCTGGTAGTCCACGCTGTGGTCGCTCAGCACATTGAATTCGCGCTGGCTGACGTCATAAGTGGCCGTGATCTGCTGTTGCACCAGCCGGCTCACGCCTGTGCCCACCGCCTCGGGGGTGACGGCATCATCGATGGCGAGCACGCCCTGGGTGGAGGTGTACTGCGTGTTGTCGAACACCGAATACAGCGACTGAACCGCGGTGCTTTCCCGGTCTCCCAAGGTGAGGTTGCGGCCGGTGCCGAAGGCCACCATCAGGCCCGTCACGCCACGGGTGTTGGCGCGCACGATCGGGGGGGCGGTGATCGGCTGCCGCGTCCCCGTGGCGGCGCCGGTCGGCGTGTAGCTCGCCGTGTAGAGCGGCGCATTGTTGAAGGCCACATGCCAGTTGGCCGCGTTGTCGCCGAGCAGGTCGAATTTCCACAGGTTGCCCTGCAGGTCGCCGGCATAGACCACATCGGTCTTGCCGTCGCCGTCCAGGTCGACCAGGCGCGGTGCGGACAGGCCATTGCCATTGCCGGCGGCGCTGGCGGGCACGGGGATGACCTTGAGCGACTTGTCGTTCCCGTCGATGTACTGGATCAGCAGCGCGGGTTGTTCCTTGGTGCTGTTGTAGCCGTTGCCCATGACCAGCGCCCACTTGCCATCGTTCAGGCGCGTGATCTGGGTGGCCTTGTAGGCGTTGGTGTCGCTCACCACCGGCGGGGCGGTGATCTGGCCGATGTACGCCTCGGGTGCGGTGTCGGCGAAGACGGTGCCACTGGCCGAGGTCTTGTCCATCACGACCAGCGAAGCGGCCTGGTTTTCGGTGAAGTTGGACGCCGGGGTGGACACCGACCCCGTGTTGCCGGGCCGGGTGACGTCGAGCACGAAGTAGCCCTTGCCGCCCGCGCCCAAGGTGCCCACCAGCAGGGTCCGCCAGTCCGGGGCGGTGCTGCTGCCCCAGTTCACGTCGCCGCTGAAGGGCGAGCCGTCCACGAAATAGCGGTGGGCCTGGTTGTAGCCGGTCTGCGTCAGTTGCCGCAGGCCGGGGATCACGCCCTTGGGCACGTAGGCGATCTTCTCCGTGCCATCGACGCCCGAGAAGCCGTGCAGCATGCCGTCGTTGCCGCCCACGTAGAGCATGGGCAGGCGGTCCTTGTGCGTGGTGTAGAAGCTCGAGTAGCCGTCGAAGCCGTAAGCGGCGGCGGGTTGCGCGACGTACCAGACCTTGGAGTTCACGATGTCACCCTGCCGCGAGGCACGTTCGCGGAACAAGGGGTTGCCCGCGGTCTCGCGGCTGCGGTCGCCACGCAGGTAGTTCAGGCGGGCCTCGCCTTCGGACTCGGCCTCGGTGGCGGCGAAGAAGTGCGCCTTCTGCGCCGTGCTCAGGTAGGTTTCTCCGCTGGCCCAGCGAAAGGCGGTCGGGCCATCGACGCCGCCTGCGGCGCTGCCTTCTCGCCAGCTCAGGACCAGGCGCTCGTCAACTTGCGCGGGCGTCAGCGCGTCGAGCTTGTCGGCAGTGGTCTGCCCCCCCCAGCCTGCGCTGGAGGCACCGGTGCCTCGCGCGATGTTGCTGGCGCTGACGTAGCCCTTCCACTTTTCGGCCAGGTAGCCGGCCGTGTAGCCCATGGTGTCGGTGCGGGCCAGCGACATGGACGCCTGCGCCGTGGAAGTGACCGGCGCGGTGTTGTCGTTGATGATCTCGTTGAGGATGTCCTGGAAGGCCGGGGCGAGCGAGGCGGCGGTGGGCGCGGGAATGAACTTGCCGCGTCCGTTCAAGGCCATGTGCCACAGTTCCGGCATGCGGGTGGTCTCATTGCCCGCGATGGGGTCGGTCCAGGCATCCAGTCCCAGCAGCAGCCGTGCGTAGGTGGCGCCCGACCACGTGTCCGGGCCGTCGAATTTGGGCGTGGTGTGGGCGTTCCAGTTGGCAGCGGCGTTGAAGCCCACGGTGTACGTGGTCATGTGCTGCCAGGTGGCCGGGTTGTTTCGCGGATTCCAGAAGGGCTGCAGGGTGAGGCTGTGCGCGTCCGCGCTGACGACGATCGGTGAGGTCTCTTTCATGAGCGGCTTGACGCCGTTGGCCATCGTGGGCTGCAGGTCGGTGGCCCAGAACTGGAACGCCAGGTCGGCCATCGTCGGCAGGGTGGCCGAGCCGTAGCTGTCGCTGTAGATCCGGGTCTGCGCGTCGGTGGGGTCGTAGGCCGTGGTGCCGTCGCCCAGCGTGCGCGGCGTGCCATCGGCATTGCCCACGGCCGCGCCCGCGGCGGTGTCGCTGCTGCTCCAGCTGGTCGTGCTGTTCCAGCCGCCGTCCGTCATGAACAGGTTGTAGGAGCGGCGGCAGGTGAGCATGGGTTCCTGCTTCGTGCCGGGCACGCTGGCCCAGGGGCTGTTCACGCTCGGCGCCTGCCGGTAGTACTGGCCGGCGTTGAAATACATGCGATGCGAGGGCGTGCTGCCTTGCGTTTTCAGCGTTTTTACCCAGGCCATGAAATTGGCCCGATGCGTGGCGTCCAGCACGCGCACCTCGTTGCGGCCTGCGCAGTCGCCGGCCGCCGGAATCGTGGCGCAACCGGTCATGGCCTGCCAGCCGAGCCGGATGGCGCCGTCCGGCACCTTGGCCTCGGCGAAGGTGTCTTCCAGGGCCGCCCGCAGGGTGGCCATGCCGTTCGGGCCCATGCTGCCGGAATCGTCGACGGACACGATCACGTTGGGGGCCGGCAGCCTGGCAGCCGTGCCGGCGGGGTACTGTGCCAGCTCGAACAGCGTCGGCGCGGCCGTACCGGGCGTCGTGGTGGGTTGCGCCTGCGGTGCTTGCGGCAGGGCCAGGCCGCCGATCAGCAGGCTCAAGGTGGTGCGGCGCATCAGGCCGCAAGGACGGTGTTTCATGGCTCAGTCCGTGGTGGTTTGGCGCGCGTAGGTGGATTGCAGAACGACCTGTGTGTTCGGCTTGCGCCCGCGCGCAATGGCCGTAATGCGGTAGACCAGGTTCGGATGGAGCCGAAGCGCCAGCTTGTCGATCTGGTCGCTCTTGACCACGCCGCCGCCCACGCCTTCACCGTCGTACTGCAGGATCTCCACCCAGTACCAGCCCCCTTCGCCCGCGTTGCGATTGGCGAGGATGGGGTTGCTGGCATCGCCGGTCGTCGCGCCCGTGAACTGGCCGTAGCGGGCGGCGACGCCGTCGGCCGTCATGGCGTCCAGCATTGCCTTGTCGTTCCAGAAGTCCTGAACACCGGTGCGCTTGAGGCAGATGCCCTGTTCGCAGGGCGGGTTCTTCGCCGAGAGCCGGTTGATGAGCGGCCCCAGCAGTTGCTGTTCGTCGATGAACCAGACACCGTCCTTGTCGGTGCGGCAGATGGCTGCGTCGGTCGGGCTGGGGAGGCAATCCTTGCCGTCGGGCCGCTTGCCGCTGATGTCCAGCTCGGCGTCCTGGATCAGCGCTTGCGCAGCCTCGAAGGCGCGCAGGTAGTCCGCATCGTTGCCCACCAGGGCTTCGTTGAGCGCCGAAGAGCGGAAGCCCCAGAGCGCCAGCAGCGCCGAGACCAGCACGAGCACCAGCACGATCATGAGCGCGATGCCCCGCTGGCGGCTTCTGTGAAGCGCCTGCGCCGGATGCACGGGGGTGCGCGTGAGAAGGAGGGTCATTCCAGGGCTCCCTGGGTGCGAAGCTGGAAGGTGCTGCGGTACACCAGCCGAAGCCGGTTGCCGCGCGGCGTTTCCGCATTTCCCGGCGTCCACCCGCAGGGCCGGTAGGTGGTGTTCCCGGTGTCGATGACGTCGGTGCCCACCATCTCGAGGCAGACTTCCACGGCCTGGACCGAGGGCCAGCTGGCGGCCGCCGTGCTGGCGTCGACCCGATCCACGACGGGTTCGCCGAGGACGCTGCGTTCGCGCAGCCAGCTCACCTGGAAGTCCGCCACGTCGGCGATCAGCGCCTGGGCACCTTCCCTGCTCTTGGACCCTGCGCATCGCAGTTCGCCGCTGGGTGCGCCGGCCGGCCGATGCAGGAAAAAGGCGCTTTGCACCAGGGTGCCACTGGGCGTGGAGCCCAGGCAATCCCGCATCTGCCCGGCCGGCACCGAACTGTTGCTGGTCAGCTGTTCCAGGTAGAAGGCATAGCCGGTCTGCAAGGGGCGGGCGGTGCTGCTGGCGAGTGTCTGGGTGGCGCGCAGGAAGGTGGCGTCGAAGGCCACCGGCTCGGCCGGGTCCAGCGTCAGGAATCCGGTGGCAGGCGGCGTGCGCCCGTTGGCCAGATCCAGCCGCAGCGCGCCGGCCTGCCGCACCTGCTGGCCGATGATGCGCAAGGCGTAGGCGGCCTGCTGCTGCAATCGGGCGGCCTCGCTGGTGCTGCTGGACAGCTGGCGGGAGACCAGTACGGCGCCCAGTGCGACGGCAATGATCAGCAGGCCGATGGTCAGGCCCACCAGGATCTCGATCAGCGTGATGCCGCGCTGCCGGCCCGGACGCGCGCGCGGGGGCGCCCGGCGTGAGAAGGCGTGCTTCATGGTGTGAGGGGCGTGGGACAGTGCAGGGTGTGGCTGGTCGGGCCGCTGAGCAGGCCGACCGTGCAGCGCGCGGTCGGCTGGATGTACTGCAGGTGGCAGATGCGGCCCGTGGGGCATTCCACGGCGGCCGAACCGGTGCTGGCGCTCAGGAACGGGGCGCGATAGGCCTCGTGCTGCGCATCGCTTTCGTCCTTGAGCCGGCGTTCGCTTTCGCGCCAGCTGAGCATCACGCCCAGTTGCCGCCGGCCGCGGGTGTCGGATTCGTCCGCGACCAGGAAGGTGGCAGCGTCCCCCAGGGGCAAGGTGTCGGCCACCGTGGCCCACCAGCGGGCGATGTCCTGCTTGGCCAGATCGCTGGAAGAGCAGCCGGAGGCGCAGCTGGGTGGCGTGCCGCTCGGGCCCCCCCAGTCCTGCGCGTAGTCGCCGAGCGTGGCCAGGGCATTGGGGTTGGCCTTCATGCGCTCGCTGAGGTCTTCGATGAGCCGCACGGCCTGTGCGCGGCGCACGGCGGTCTGCGTGTCGGCCAAGCTGCGCACCTGCACGCCGATGACGCCCAGGATCGCTACCGCCGTGATGACCAGGGCTACGAGCGACTCGAGCAAGGTGATGCCGCGTTGCGAGCGTACAGACGAAGTTCTCAACATTCGGACACTCCCTGGCGGATGTCGATGCGGCCCCCCGAACTCACGCAGATGGCCATGGAAATGCCGGAGCCGTCACGAAGCGGTTTGATGCCGAAACCATAGGCACCCAGTCCGTCTTCGCCCCAGCGGTTGAGACGAATGAACGAGACATCGTCGGAGCGTTTGACCTGCAACTGGCGCGGGGCGTGGCTGATGCGCAGCAGTTCCTCGCCGGCCTGCCGGACGCCATCGCCATTGCTGTCGACGAAGACCATCCATCCGCAGCCCCACTGCTCGGCGCCCGAGGTCGTACCGGGGCAGTCGGTGTCGTTGGGGGTGTTGCGCCGCAGGACGACGCCGCCGCCGCGCCGGATCGCTTCGCTGCGCGCGAAGGTCAGCGTGCTGGCCAGGTCTTCCGCGGCCTGGCGCACGCGCCAGCGCTCAATGAGGGCGGTGAAGCTGGGGGCTGCGAGGGCAGCCAAAAGGCCGAGGATGGCCACGACCACCATGACTTCGATGGCGGTGAATCCTCGCTGCTCCCTGACTGCGCGCGGCCATGGGTGGCTCTTCGGCATGCCCAAATGCTAGGCAGCCCATTCGCAAAAGGGAGGGGTCGGTCGACAAACGGTCGACTCGAATGGACGGTCGGCGCAGCCTTTCTGCAGATTGACCGAAGTTGACGTTTTATCCGTCTCTTTTAACCATTTTTGCCGCCGAACACGCCCGGGCCGGTGCCAACGAAAGGCTCAGATGTCCTGCAGCAGCTGCCTGAACTCTTCCACATCCTCGAAGCTGCGGTAGACCGAGGCGAAGCGCACGTAGGCCACCTTGTCCAGCTTCTTGAGCTCGCGCATCACCAGTTCGCCCAGCTTGCTGCTTTCGATCTCGCGCTGTGCGCTGGCCAGCAGTTTTTGCTCGATGCGCAGCAATGCCGCTTCGATGAGCTGGATGCTCACCGGGCGCTTGCGCAGCGCCAGCTTCATCGAGGCACGGATCTTGTCCAGGTCGAAGTCGGCGCGGCTGCCGTCCTTCTTGACCACGACCGGGAAGCTCAGGTCCGGCCGCTCATAGGTGGTGAAGCGCTTGTCGCAGCCGCCGCACTGGCGGCGGCGGCGTACGAAATCGCCGTCTTCCGAGACGCGGGTCTCCACCACCTGCGTCTCGGCATGGCTGCAGAACGGGCACTTCATGCGTGGGTGTCGGCAGCCGCGGCGTTCATCGGATCGGCCCGTCTCAGCGGTAGACCGGGAAGCGGCTGGTCAGCGCATGCACCTTGGCCCGCACGGCTTCGATGTGGGCGGCGTCGCGCGGGTTGTCCAGCACGTCGGCGATCAGGTGGGCCGTGGCGCGCGCTTCTTCGTCCTTGAAGCCGCGCGTGGTCATGGCCGGCGTGCCGATGCGCACGCCGCTGGTGACCATCGGCTTTTCCGGGTCGTTGGGGATCGCGTTCTTGTTGATGGTCATGTGGGCGCTGCCCAGCACGGCCTCGGCTTCCTTGCCGGTGATGCCCTTGGCGCGCAGGTCGACCAGCATGACGTGGCTCTCGGTGCCGCCGCTGACGATGCGCAGGCCGCGCTCGGTCAGGGTCTGGGCCACGATCTGCGCGTTCTTCGCCACCTGCTGCTGGTAGGCCTTGAACTCGGGTGCCAGCGCTTCCTTGAAGGCCACGGCCTTGGCGGCGATCACGTGCATCAGCGGGCCGCCCTGCAGGCCGGGGAAGATGGCGCTGTTGATGGCCTTCTCGTGCTCGGCCTTCATCAGGATGATGCCGCCGCGCGGGCCGCGCAGGCTCTTGTGCGTGGTGGAGGTGACCACGTCTGCGTGCGGCACGGGGTTGGGGTACACGCCGGCGGCGATCAGGCCCGCGTAGTGGGCCATGTCCACCATGAAGATGGCGCCCACGTCCTTCGCCACCTTGGCGAAGCGCGCGAAGTCGATGCGCAGCGAGTAGGCCGAGGCACCCGCGATGATCAGCTTGGGCCGGGTCTCGTGCGCCTTGCGCTCCATGGCGTCGTAGTCGAGCACTTCATTGGCGTCCAGGCCATAGCTCACCACGTTGAACCACTTGCCGCTCATGTTCAGCGGCATGCCGTGCGTGAGGTGGCCGCCTTCGGCCAGGCTCATGCCCATGATGGTGTCGCCGGGCTTGAGGAAGGCCAGCATCACGGCTTCGTTGGCCGAAGCGCCGCAGTGCGGCTGCACATTGGCGGCATCGGCGCCGAACAGCTGCTTGGCGCGGTCGATGGCCAGTTGCTCGGCGACGTCGACGAATTCGCAGCCGCCGTAGTAGCGCTTGCCGGGATAGCCCTCGGCGTACTTGTTGGTCAGCTGGGTGCCCTGCGCGGCCATGACGGCGGGCGAGGCGTAGTTCTCGCTGGCGATCAGCTCGATGTGCTGTTCCTGGCGCTCGTGCTCGGCCTGGATGGCGGCCCAGAGTTCAGGGTCGGTCTGTTCGACCAGGATGTTGCGGTGGTACATGGCAGTCCTTCGATGACAAGGGTTCTTGCGGTTCAAACCCGACAAGAACTGCCCAGGCGAACGGCTGATCGCCGGCCCGTCTCTGATCAGAACAGAAGGACGCAGCGGCGGTGCGCTTCCCAGTGGTCATTCCACGTCAGCAGCCGGCTTCGCCCGTGATGGACAGAAGCGGCGCCTATCGCCAGTCGCGCACGCGCCCGAGTTTAGCCGAGCGGCGCGCCGGTTTCAGGATCAGGAAGCCGCCAGCAGCGCCACGCTTTCAGCCGGCGCCGGCGCCGGGCTTGCGGCAGGCGCCACCACCGGGATGGTCTGCGGCGCCGCGGCCGGCGGGAGCACGGGCACGGGCTGGCCGCCGGCCACGCGCTGCAGGCGGTCGCGCTCGGCCAGCACCTTGGCGGCGTACCCTCCGTCGCTCGGGAGGTTGGCGGCTCCCACGTAGTGGCGCAGGCCTCCTTCCACCGAGCCGGCGCGGCGGATGCATTCCTGCAGCACCTTCACGCCCACCCGCATGTTGGTGATGGGGTCGAAGGCCGTGAGCACGCCGCCTGCGCTCTCATATTTGTCGCCATGCACGCGCGTCATCACCTGCATGAGCCCCTGCGCGCCCACATGGCTTTGCGCGAAGGGATTGAAGCTGGATTCCACCGCCATGATGGCGAGGATCAGCGTCGGATCCAGCTGGGTCTTGGCGCCGATCTGGTAGGCCTCGGCCACCAGCACGCTCAGCGGCTCGGCCGCCACGCGGTACTTGCGGCTGAGCCAGTAGGCCACGGCGGCCTGCGGGCGCGGCAGCTCGTGGGGGCTGGCGGCCGTGGTCCGGTCGATCGCCGTGGGCGACAACTCGGTGGGCTCGGGCGCCGGCTTGCGCGATTCGAGCCAGGCCATCAGGCGTTGCTCGCCGGCCTGTTGGAGGTCGGGGCGGGCCAGCAGCGCCACCACGGCAAAAACAAGGGCCAGCCCGATCAGGGCGAAGCCGTTATGGGTGATTTCGAAGAAGCCTTCGATCACGTCACCCGCGAAGGTCTTGAGCCCCTGGCCGGCGGCGGTCAGTGCAGCTTTCATTCGCGCGTCCTTTCGATGCGCTCTCCTTGCCGTGGCTGCCGGACGGAACCGGGGCAGCCAGTGGATTCGATCGCGCGTGGATTGGCAGGAACCGGGCCAGCCCTCGCAAGATGCGTGAAGAGGGGGAGGGCTGATCTGCGCCGGTTGCGCCGGGACCTTGTCCCGGCAACGTCGTCTGGGGACCCGCGCAGGCATCAGGGAGGCGGGCCGGCGCGCATTTTAAGTTCTCCATATATCGAGTCAACAATAACAAATCGAAACTTAATTCTTGGAGGTTGTTTTTTGCTGGTTTTGGATGGAGCGCGCGATCGATTGCTTTTTTGCATTTGCGTCACTGCGTCCGGGGGTCTAACCTGCACTGGCCTGCTCGTTCAGGCGCTCCGCCCGAACCGGACTCCACGCGTTGACGAGTGATACGGTGACGGCAACCCTGGTGGCAATCTCTTGCCACCCGACCGGAGGAACCTCCTTCTTCCTGCCGGCGAAAAGATGGCAGCGACCTGGTGTCGGCCATCGGGCCCGGTGACAGGACTGTGCGTCATGTCACCGGGCTTTCTTGTTTCCGGAACAGCTTTTCACAGGTGCGGCATCCACTTGGGGCACACTCCCCGAGTCATGAATGCCGCCGTGCCAAGAAACCGGAAATGGGTGCGACGTGGGATCGTCGCGTTGGGAACGCTGCTCGGCCTGTGGCTGCTCCTGTGGCTGGCCGTGCCACCGCTGGCCAAGAGCCAGATCCAGAAAATCGCGAGTGCGCAGCTGGGCCGCCAGGTCACGCTGGAGCGCGTGGACTTCCGGCCCTGGTCGCTGGAGCTGGCATTGGAGGGGTTGCGCGTGGCAGGCACGCAGCCTGACGAGCCGCTGCTGCAAGTGCGCCGCATCTATGCGGATGCCGAGCTGCAGTCGGTGCTGCGCCTGGCGCCGGTCATCGACGCCCTGCGCATCGAGGCGCCGGTGCTGCGCATCGCGCGGCTGGCCGACGGCCGCTACGACATCGACGACCTGCTGGCCCGCTGGACGCGCCCGGCCGACCCGCCTGCGCCCGCGAGCGAGCCGGCGGGTTTCGCGGTCTACAACATCGCGGTGTCCGACGGGGCGGCCTACTTCCAGGACCAGCCAGCCGGCCGCGACCACGTGCTGCGCGACCTGAAGCTCGCCGTGCCCTTCGTGAGCAGCCTGAAGTCGCAGCGCGAGGTCAAGGTCGAGCCGCATCTGTCCTTCGTGCTCAACGACAGTCCCTTCGATTCCAGCGCCTTCACCACGCCCTTCGTCGACAGCCGCAAGACCGAGGCGCGGCTCGACTTCTCCGGTTTCGACCTCGCCCCCTATCTGGGCTATGTGCCCAAGGGGCTGCCCGTGCAGCTGCAATCCGGCGTGCTGGGCGCCCGGCTCAAGCTGGAATTCGAGCAGGCGCAGCCGCCGGTGCTGCGCATCCAGGGCGAGGTGACGGCCGAGCGCGTGGCCGCGCGCGACGCCCAGGGCCGCGAACTGCTCGATTTCGAGGCGCTGCGCCTGGCGCTCGCCGATGTGCAGCCGCTGGCGCGCCGTGTGCACCTGGCGGAAGTGACGCTCACCCAGCCGCGCATGACGGTGGCCCGCGATGCGCAGGGGCGCCTGAACGTGGTGCCGCAAGGCGAGCCCGCGGCTGCGGCGCCTGCGCCTGCCGCGCCCGAGCCTGCGTCACCCGCCGCCCCCTGGCAGGCGCAGGTGGACCGCCTCGTGCTGCAGGATGGCCGGATCGGCTGGCGCGACGCCGCGGTGAAGAAGGGCGCCACGGTCGACCTGGAGGCGCTGCAGCTGGAGGTGCAGGCCGTGCACTGGCCCATGACGCAGCCCGCGCGCTTCACCGGCGGCTTCCGGATCGACGGCGCGCCGTTCCAGCTGGAAGGCGAAGGCACCGACAAGGCCGCCACCGTGCGCGCGCAGGTCCAGGGCCTGCCGCTGAGCCTGGCGGGCGCCTACCTGGCCGAGACGCTGGCGCCCGCGGTCGCCGGCAAGCTCGATGCGCAGATCGAGGCGCAATGGGCGGCGCCGGCGCTCAAGCTGCTGGCCAGGCAGGCCAGCATCGACGATCTCGCGCTCACGCAGGGCAAGACGGCGCTGGCCAGCGTGGGCCGCTTCGAACTCGGCGACGTGGCGGTGGACCTGCCAGCGCGCGACGTGCGCATCGGCCGGCTGTCGGTGCGCAACCCCAAACTGCGCGTGGAGCGCGACAGCGAGCAGCGGTGGATGTACGAGCGCTGGCTGCTGGCGCCGCAGGGCGCCGGGGCGGTGAAGACCGCCGCCCCTTCGGCGCAGCCGCCCGCCCCGCCGTGGAAGATGCGCATCGACGCGCTGACCATGGACAACGGCACGGTGGCTTATGCCGACAAGGCCCAGCCGCAGGCCGTGGAAGTGGAAGTCAGTGCCCTGCAGATCAAGGCCGGCCCCATCGTGCCGGACAGCGCGACGGTGGCGTCGCTGGCGCTGTCGGGCCGGCTGGCGTCCGGGCGGCGCGCCGAGCCGGGGCGCTTCGATTACCAGGGGCAGCTGACGCTCCAGCCGCTCTCGACCCAGGGCCGGCTGCAGACGCAGTCCATGCCGGCCCACGCCTTCAAGGCCTACTACGCCGACGCGCTCAATGTGGACATCCGGCGCGCCTACACCAACTTCCGCGGCAGCTTCGCGCTGGCCCTGCCCCCCGAAGGCTTGCGGCTCAAGGTGGCGGGCGACTCGGCCATCGAGGACTTCCGCGCCAACAGTGCCACCCTGACGCAGTCCGCCACGCTGGGCGGGCGCGACGAACAGCTGCTGAGCTGGAAGGTGTTGAGCCTGCGCGGCCTGAAGGTGGACATGGCGCCCAAGGCCCCGCTGAAGGTGGACGTGAGCGAAACCACGCTCACCGATTTCTTCGCGCGCATCATCCTGGAGGAGTCGGGCCGCCTGAACCTGCAGAACCTGACGAAGAAGGGCCAGCAGGAGGGCGAGGCCGCCGCGGCGCAAAGAACGCAGGCCACCAGCCGCCGGGAGGCCGGTGGCACGACGGTCACGACCCGTGCCGCCCCGGCCCAGGCGGCTGCGCGCCCGGTGTCCGCCGAGGAGCAGGTGGGTGCGGACGCGCCGGCACCCGCGGCCGCACCGGTGGCGGCCGCAGCCCCCGGGGCGGCCGCGGGCGGCCCGGCGCCGATCATCCATTTCGGCCCCGTGAGCGTGGTCAACGGCCGGGTGGATTTCACCGATCTGTTCATCAAGCCCAACTACTCGGCCGACCTCAGCGAACTCACGGGCCGGCTCAGCGCCTTCTCGTCGCAGCCCCGCGAAGGCCAGCCGGCGCTGGCTGATCTGGAACTGCGCGGCAAGGCGCAGCAGACCGCGCCGCTGGAAATCACGGGCCGGATCAACCCGCTGGCCCAGCCGCTGGAGCTGGACATCACTGCCCGCATGCGTGACCTGGACCTGCCGCCGCTGTCGCCGTACTCGGTGCGCTACGCGGGCCACGGCATCGAGCGCGGCAAGCTCAGCATGGACGTGAACTACCAGGTCGCGCCGGACGGGCGCCTCACGGCCACCAACAAGCTGGTGCTCAACCAGCTGCGCTTCGGCGACGAGGTGAAGGACGCGCCCAACAGCCTGCCGGTGCGGCTGGCCGTGGCGCTGCTGGCCGATCGCAACGGCGTGATCGACGTGGAGCTGCCCCTGTGGGGCTCCCTCAACGATCCCCAGTTCCGCGTCGGTCCGCTGATCTGGAAGGCCGTGCTCAACCTGATCACCAAGGCCGTCACGGCGCCTTTCAGCCTGCTGACCGGCGGCCTGGGGGGCGGTTCGGGCGATTCGAGCACCGTGCCCTTTGCGGCGGGCAGCGCCGTGCTGTCGGACGAGGCGAAGAAAAGCCTGGACCAGGTCGTCAAGGCGTTGACCGACCGGCCCGAGCTGCGCCTGACGGTGGTTGGCGTGTCCAGCTTCGAGAAGGAGCGCGAGGCCTTCCGCCGCCAGCGGCTGCGCGAGATGGCGCTGTCCGAAAAGCGCCGGGCCGCCGTGCGCGCCGGGCAGGACCCGCGCCAGGTGGCGCCGGTGAGCGATGCGGAATACCCGGCGCTGGTAGAGGCGGTCTACAAGCGTGCCGACATCACCAAGCCGCGCAACATGGTCGGCCTGGCGCGCGACCTGCCCACCTCCGAAATGGAGGCGCTGCTGCTGGCCAGCATCCCGGTCGACGCCCAGGCCATCCGCGAACTGGCCGTGGCGCGCGGCGCCGCCGTGCGCGACTACCTGCTGGAGCGCCAGCTGCCCTCTGAGCGCCTCTTCCTGGGCAATGTGCGCACCGACGGGCAGGGCAGCGACTGGAAGCCCGGGGCCGAATTGCAGCTGGACGCACGCTGATCGGGGCCGCGCCCTGCGCGCGCGGCAAGCTCGGCGACAATAGCCTTTTTCGCACCGCCCGAAGCGGGCGTGCGCCTGCTCGCCGGCCGCGGCCTCGAGGGGGCCTGAACAGGCCCCGATGCGGCGGCGAGCTCCACCACCTTCCAGCCTTTTCGCGCGTTGTGACCCAAGCTGCCATTCCCCACGACATTCCGTCTCTCGACCAGCTCACGGGAGGCGCCTTCACGGCCCCCACCTCGGGCGAGCGCGCGCAGCGCGTGCGCGACTGGCTGGCCAGCGACCCGGCCCTGGAGCTGATGCAGGCCGTGTTCAAGGAACTGAGCGGCCGCGACAAGGGCGCCGCCCGCGCGCTGCGGGAGCGGCTGGACGAGATCAAGCGTGCCAAGGGCCAGGAGGCGATCGCCGCCGAATGGGCGCAGAAGGCCGAGGCCCTGCTGGCCCAGCCGCGCCTGAACATCGCCGATGCCATGGCCTGGCAGCGCGATGCGGCCAAGGCCGGGGCGCCCCTGTCGCGCGAGCCGCTGGCCGGCTTCAAGGGCCAGCTGGCCGAGCGCATCAAGAGCATCGAGGACCTGCAGCACCGCGCCCAGGTGCACCGCGAGGCGGCCGTGCTGCTGGCGCAGCGCTTCGAAGTGCTGTCCACCAAGCCCTGGCAGGACGCCCAGGCCGCCGAGGAAGGCCTGCGCGGCGACGTGCAGCACTGGCTGGCCCAGGCCGAGGAAATCGCCCAGTCGCCGAACTGGAGCAGCCTGGATGCGCGTTTCGCATCGCAGCTGGAGGCGTCCAAGACCCAGCTCGGCGTGGTGTCCGAAGCCTTCCACAGCGCCCTGGCGCAGACCCTGGCGGCCGCCGCGGACACGCAGGCTCCGCTGCCGCCCGTGCCCGTGTGGGCCGATGAAATCCGCGCCGCCCGCGGGCTGCCGCTGGAAGCCGCCGCCGCGCCGGCGCCCAAGCCGGCCGCGCCCAAGGTCGACCCGGCCCTGCGTGCTGCCGCCGAGGCGGCCGTCGAGGCCGCGCTCGCCAAGCTCGAGCAGGAAACCGCCGAAGGCCACGGCAAGGCCAGCCAGGGCGCGGCCGCTGCGCTGCGCGCCGTGCTCAAGGAACATGGCCGCCTGGTGGGCGGCGCACTGGAGGCGCGCGTGCATGCGGCCCTGGTGGCCGCGGGCGAGCTCGAAGGCTGGCAGCGCTGGGGCGCCGACAAGGTGCGCGAGGAACTGGTGGCCAAGGCCGAAGGGCTGCTCAAGCGCCCGGACGGCCAGGCCCTGGGCGGCCGCAAGATGCAGGAGCAGCTGCGCGCCCTGCGCGAGCAGTGGAAGCAGGTGGACCAGGGCGGCGCGCCCAACCACGCGCTGTGGAAGCGATTCGACGAGGCGTGCAACCAGGCGCACAAGGTGGTCGAGGCCTGGCTGGACAAGGTGCGCGCCGACGCCGCCGAGCACAAGGCGCAGCGCCTGGCGCTGATCGAGGAGCTGAAGGCCTGGACCGCCGCCCAGGCCGGGCAGGGGGCCGAGGACCTCAAGGGCCGCAACCGTGCGCTGCACCAGTTCTCCGACCGCTGGCGCGACGCCGGCCATGTGAGCGAAAAGACCTTTGCCGAGCTGCAGCCGCTGTGGAACGCCGCCATCGGCGCCGCGCGCGCCCCGCTGGAGGCCGCGCAGAAGGCCAGCATCGAGCGCCGCCAGCAGATGATTGCCGAGGCGGCCGAACTGGGCGCCGCGCCGCAGTTGCGCATCGACGCGGTCAAGGCGCTGCAGCAGCGCTGGCAGGCCGAAGCCCAGGCCGTGCCGCTGGAGCGCCGCCAGGAGCAGAAGCTGTGGGACGCGTTCCGCAAGCCCATCGACGAAGCCTTCCAGCGCAAGACCGCCGACCGCGAGCGCGCGGCCGCAGCGGTGAGCGAGCACGACCGTGCCGTGCTGGAGGCCTCCCAGGCGCTGGAAGCGGCCAACGCCAGCGGCGATGCGCAGCAGATCCGCGCGGCTGTCGCGCAGCTGGAAGCCGCCCTCAGGGGACAGCGGCCAATGGCCGGCGCACCGGTGGACGCCGCGCCAGCGGCAGCCGACGCATCCGCGCCCGCCGAAGGCGCTGCCGCCGAAGCCGCTGCCGCTCCGGCAGAAGGCGAGGCCGCAGCCGCGGCGCCCGCGGACGGCGAGGCCGCGGCGCCCGCAGCCGCGCCCAAGCCGGCCCCGCGTCCCGTCGTGGCCGTGCGTGGCGACGACCGCCCTGGCGCCCAGCGTCCGTCGGCGCCCGCTGCCACTGGCGGCCGCGCCGGCGACCGCCGCGAGGGCCGGGGGGCTCCCGGCACACGCGGCCAGGACCGCCGCGGCGACGACCGCCGCGGGGGCGATCGGCCCGCGCGCTTCGGCGACCGTCCGCCGCGCGAGGAGCGCGGTCCGCGCCTGGGCGATGCGGCTTTCCGCGCCCAGCGCGAAGCCATGGAGCACGCCCAACTGGCACTGCGCAAACTGGCCGCACAGGCGCAGGGCGAGGTGCTGACCCAGCTGGTGGGCGCCTGGGAGCGGCGCGATGCCGGCGCGCTGCCGCCGGCCGCCGAGCTGGGCCGCGGAGTGAGCGCCTCGGTGCGCAACCAGTGGGTCCAGGCCCTGGGCGCCGCGCCGGGCGGCGACGCCGCCGAAGCCTTGCTGCGCCTGGAAATGGCAGCGGATGTGCCCACGCCTGCCGACCAGATCGACGCCCGCCGTGCGTTGCAGTTGAAGCTGCTCACGCGCCGCAACGAGCCCGGCCCGGCCGATACCTGGGCGCAGGACGCCGGCCGCGTGCTGGCCAGCGCGCACGACGCGAACCAGGCGCGCCGCCTGCAAAGCGCCCTGCGCGTCCTGTTGCGCAAGGGCTGAGCGCGCGGCAGGCCGGGTGGGCCGTCGCCGTGGCGCCGCGGCGCTGCCTGGGGCGACGTTTGCGGCGCTGGCTGGCCTGTTCCGGCGGCGCATGGAACGAGGGGCGACGGCGCCGGCCGTGCGCCCCTTTCTCTTTCTTTTTGCAGGGCCGACCGCCTGGAGGCCGCGACTCGCGCCTGGGAAGGCGTGCGCGACGCCGGCTTCAAGCCGGATCGAGGCCGGGGCGGAAGAAGGCGTCGAACAGCGGCGCCAGCGTGCCGAACTCCCGCGCGAAGCGCCGCGGGTCGACGAAATAGGCCTCGCAGGCCACCGCGAAGAATTCGCCCAGCGAAGAAGCCGCGTAGCCGTCCAGCCAAGGGGGCTCGCCGCCGAAGCGTTCGGCGACGATGGCCTGTTCGCGAAAGGCGTCGTAGGCCGGCTCCAGCGTGCGCCGCCAGTGCGCACGCGCCTGGCTGCGGGTGGCCTGGCCTGCAAAGCCGGCCGGCAGCGGCGGGCACCCGTCCACCTCGCCATCGCGCATGTCGATCTTGTGCGCGAACTCGTGGATCACCACGTTGAGGATCGCGCCGTCCGCCGGCAGGCCGCCTTCCTGCACGTGCGGCCAGCTCAGCATCACCGGGCCGCGTTCACGCGCTTCGCCGATGATGGCCTCGTCGTACTCGTGCACCACACCCGCTTCGTCGATGGCCACGCGCGGCGTGCTCACTTCCTCGGGCGCGACCACGATGCCCACGAAGTCGTCGTACCAGGCCAGGTCACCCGGCAGGTGCAGCACGGGCAGCACCGCCTGCGCGGCAATGCTCAGCGCCACCTCGTCGGTGATGGCGAAGCCCAGCGCGCCGTGGAATTCCTTGTCCTGCAGGAAGCGCGCAGCGAGTTCGCGCAGGCGCTGCAGTTCTTCAGGCGGCCGAGCGGCCAGGAACGGATAGGCCGCGAGCGTGGCCTGCCACGCGGCTTCCGGGATCTGCGGAGCGGCCCGCAGGCCGCGCAGCCAGCGCAGCATGCCCTCAGTCCACCAACTCGATGCGCCGTGCGCCCTGCGGCGACAGGCGCAGCACCTGCGCCCGCGGCGGCGTGCCGTCGGCATGCCAGTCGCTGAGCACGATGCGCGACAGGCCTTCGCCGAGCGCGTGGTCGGCAGGGCGGTGCGTGTGGCCGTGGATCAGGACGTCCGCCCGCGCGTCCTGCAGCCAGTGGCGCGCGGCGGTGTCGTCCACGTCCGCCCAGACTGCGCGGGGATCGGCCTTGCGCGCCTCGCTGCGCGTGCGGATGTCGCGCGCCACGGCGCGGCGCTCGGCCAGCGGCCGCGCCAGGAAGGCCTGTTGCCATTGCGGTGTGCGCACCTGCGCCCGGAAGGCCAGGTAATCGGTGTCGTCCAGGCACAGCAGGTCGCCGTGGCTGAGCAGCCAGCGCCGGTGCTGCCAGTGCAGCACGGTCGGGTCTTGCAGCAGGCGCAGGCCCGCCTGTGCGGCAAAGGCCTCGCCCAGCAGGAAGTCGCGGTTGCCGTGCAAAAAGAAAAGCGCACGCGCGCCCGCCGGGCGCTCGATGCCGGCACCGCGCAAAAGCGCGGCGCAATCGGCCTCGAAGCCGGGCTCGCGCGCCGCATCGTCGCCCACCCAGACCTCGAACAGGTCGCCGAGGATGAAGATCGCATCCGCCGGCGTCTGCGCCAGGTAGCGGCGCCATAGCGCGAAGGTGGCGGGCTCGCCGGCTTCGAGGTGCAGGTCGGAGACGAAGTCCAGCGTCCGCCAGGCGGCATCGGCCTGCAGTTCGGCGAAGGCGGGGGAAGAGGAGGGCGAAAGGGCGGCAGGCGCCAGCGGCTCGGCCATCTCGCTTGCGCGCCCGAACGTGAGCAGGCCTTGCGGGCTTACTCGGAAACGACGACCGCCTTCTCGATCAGCACATCTTCGACCGGCACGTCGTCGTGGAAGCCCTTGCGGCCGGTCTTGACCTTGCGCAGCTTGTCCACGATTTCGGTGCCGCCCGTGACCTTGCCGAACACGGCGTAGCCCCAGCCCTGCGCCGTGGGCGCAGTGTGGTTGAGGAAGTCGTTCTTGGCGACGTTGATGAAGAACTGCGCCGTGGCCGAGTGGGGCGCATTGGTGCGCGCCATGGCGATGGTGTAGATGTCGTTCTTCAGGCCGTTGTTGGCCTCGTTGGTGATCTCTGCGCCGGTGGGGCGCTGCTTCATGCCGGGCTCGAAGCCGCCGCCCTGGATCATGAAGCCGTCGATGATGCGGTGGAAGATGGTGCCGTCGTAATGGCCCTTCTTGACATAGGCCAGGAAGTTCTCGACCGACTTGGGTGCTTTTTCGCGATCGAGTTCGATCACGAGGGTGCCGTGGTCCTTGATGCTCAGTTCGACTTGGGGATTGGCCATGGTGTGTGTGACTCCTGGGGAATGCGGCGAAAGGGAGGGTTATTTGACCAGCGTGGCGCTGCGGATCAGCACGGGCTCGACGGGCACGTCGCCCATGCCGTTGCGCACGCCGGTCGGCACGGCGCGGATCTTGTCCACCACCTCCATGCCCGACACCACCTTGCCGAACACGGCGTAGCCGTGCCCATCGGGGCGGGGCGCGTTGAGCATGTCGTTGTTCTTCACGTTGATGAAGAACTGCGCGGTGGCGGAGTCCGGCACGCCGGTGCGGGCCATGGCGATGGTGCCACGGTCATTCTTGAGGCCGTTGTTGGCCTCCAGCGGGATGGGCGCACGCGTGCTCTTTTGCTGCAGCGCGGGCGTGAAGCCGCCGCCCTGGATCATGAAGCCGTCGATCACGCGGTGGAAGACCGTGCCGTCGTAATGCTTGTCCTGCACGTACTGCAGGAAGTTGGCGACGGTCTTGGGCGCCTGGGCCGGGGCGAGTTCCAGCACGATGTCGCCGGCCGAGGTGGCGAGCTTGACCCGCGGCGCGTCTTGCGCCCAGGCGGGGGCCTGCGTCAGGCTCAGCAGCAGGGCGGCGCCCAGGCAGGCGCGGCGTGAAAAAGAGAGCACGTTCAAGAGATGACCTCGTGGGTGGGCAAAGGGCGGAAGGCAGCGGTGGAAGGCCGCCGCCGCGGATCAGCGAGGCTTCACCACCTTGGGGGCCGCGCCGCTCGGGTCGGGGCTGGCGCCCGTCGCGTTCGCATTGCCGGCGGCCGGTGCATTGTGGGCGGCCATGGCCTCGAACAGCTGGCGCACGTGGTTGAGCTTGAGCTGCACGCCCGGGCCGGCCGAGGCGAACTGCGTCGCGCGGGCGTACTGCTGGGCGGCCAGGCGCGCGTAGATGTCGCCCAGGTTCTCGTGCGCCGTCACGTAGTTGGGGTTCAGGCGCAGCGCGTTCTCGAGCGCTTCGCGCGCCTTGTCGTACTGGCCCTGGGCCGCGTAGATGGCCGCCAGGTTGTTGTAGGGCTCGGGCAGTTCGGGGTAGTCGCGCGTGAGCTGCGTGAAAGCCTCGGTGGCCTCGGCGGTCTTGCCCTGTTCGCTGAGGATCACGCCGCGCATGAAGCGCATCTGCGGATCGCGCGGGTTCTGCTGGATGTAGGCCTCGGCCTTGGCCAGCGCCTGCGGCACCTGGCCTTCCTGCACGAGCTGGCGCACCTCGCTGTAGCTGTCGGCCTGCGCCGTACCCAGCAGGCCGAGCAGGCAGGCGCTCACGGCGCTGGCGCGCAGCAGGCGCGACAGCAGGGGAAGGGGGGAGGAAGCGGCGTGCTGCATGGAGCCCTGATGATCGACGCCCGTGGCACCTGCGGGACAGGCGCGGCGCCCCGAGACGGCCGTTTATACTCTGGCGATTGTAGACGAGGGGCTGCCGCATCTCTTTGCGCGAACCCCTTGTTGCAGCCCGGCGCGTTCGCTGCACAATGCGGCCCCGGACTGTTCAGCGCAAGGGCCGCGACCGAGCCGCTGCGCCGGATGCGGCAGGCGTCCCGCCGGCCTGCCGCTCAGCCTCCACCGAATCCTCATGACCTTGCGCATCTACAACACGCTCACGCGTGCCATGGAAGAGTTTTTGCCCCTGGAAGCAGGCCATGTGCGCATGTACGTGTGTGGGGTGACCGTCTACGACCGGCCGCACATCGGCAACGCCCGCTCGGCCGTGGGCTTCGACGTCGTGCGCCGCTGGCTGGAAGCCAGCGGCTATGCCGTGACCTTCGTGCGCAACATCACCGACATCGACGACAAGATGATCCGCCGCGCCGTGGAGAACGGCGAAACGGTGCGCGCCCTGGCCGACCGCATGACGGCGCTGATGTACCAGGACTACGACGCGCTGGGCGTGCGCCGTCCCACGCACGATCCGCGCGCCACCGACTACCTGCCGCAGATGCTCGACATCGTCGGCACGCTGCAGCGCAAGGGGCTGGCCTATGCCACCGAGGACGGCGACGTGAACTTCGCGGTGCGCAAGATGCCGGGCTACGGCAAGCTGTCGGGCAAGTCGCTGGACGACCTGCAGGCCGGCGAGCGCGTGGCCGTGTCCGCCGCCAAGCACGATCCGCTGGACTTCGTTTTGTGGAAAGCGGCCAAGCCCGAAGAGCCCGAGGACGCCAAGTGGGACAGCCCCTGGGGGCGCGGGCGGCCGGGCTGGCACATCGAATGCTCGGCCATGGCCCGCGCGCTGCTGGGTGAGACCATCGACATCCATGGCGGCGGCATCGACCTGATCTTCCCGCACCACGAAAACGAGATCGCGCAGAGCGAAGGGGCGCATGGCGCGCCGCTCGCGAAGCTGTGGATGCACAACGGCTTCCTCAACATCGACGGCACGAAGATGTCGAAGTCGCTGGGCAACTTCTTCTCGGTGCCCGACGTGCTCGCGCATTACGACGCCGAGACGGTGCGCTTCTTCCTCGTGCGCGGCCACTACCGCAGCGAGCTGGGCTGGAGCGACCGTCACCTGGACGATGCGCGCGCCGGCCTCAAGCGCCTGTACACCGCGCTCGATGCCGTGCCGCCCGCCGCGGGCCAGGCGGCCATTGACTGGAGCGAGCCGCATGCGGCGCGCTTCAAGGCCGCGATGGACGAGGATTTCGGCACGCCCGAAGCCGTGGCCGTGCTCTTCGATCTGGCCGGCGAGGTGAACCGCACGCGCTCGCCCGAGGCCGCGCGCCTGCTCAAGGCGCTGGCGGGCACGCTGGGCCTGCTGCAGGGCGAGCCGAAGGCTTTCCTGCGCGCCGGTGCGACGCTGGACGAAGCCACCATCCGCGCCCGCATCGCCGAGCGCGCCGCTGCCAAGGCCGCGAGGAACTTCGCCGAAGCCGACGCCATCCGCGCCGAGCTGCTGGCGCAGGGCATCGTGCTCAAGGACGGGCCCGAGGGCACCACCTGGGCGTCGGCCCAGTGATGTTCGACACGCCCGCACCTTCCTCCGTCTGCTGCCAGCCCGTCCCCATGCCGCCCGCCCGCAAGCCCGAGATCACGCTGGTCACGCCCGACTACTGGGAAGAGGCATGCCGACACCTGGTCAAGAAAGACCGCGTGATGCGCCGGCTGATCCCGAAGTTCGGCGACGCGCGCCTGGAGTCGCGCGGCGACGCCTTCATCACGCTGGCGCGCAGCATCGTGGGCCAGCAGATTTCGGTGAAGGCCGCGCAGGCCGTGTGGGAGCGCTTCGAGAAGCTGCAGCGCCGCCTCACGCCCGCCAACGTGCTCAAGCTCAAGGTGGACGACATGCGCGCCGCGGGGCTGTCGGCGCGCAAGATCGAGTACCTGGTCGACCTGGCCCTGCATTTCGATTCCGGCACGGTGCATGTGGACGCCTGGCAGGACATGGCCGACGAGCTCATCATCGAGGAGCTGGTCGCCATCCGCGGCATCGGCCGCTGGACGGCCGAGATGTTCCTCATCTTCCACCTGCTGCGGCCCAACGTGCTGCCGCTCGACGACATCGGCCTGATCAACGGCATCAGCACCAACTACTTCTCGGGCGACCCGGTGAGCCGCAGCGATGCGCGCGAGGTGGCCGTCGCCTGGGCCCCCTATTGCAGCGTGGCCACTTGGTATATTTGGCGGTCGCTCGAACCGCTGCCCGTGGCTTATTGATTCAACAACAAGGAGAAGCGACGTTGGCCAAACGAACCTTCCTCGATTTCGAGCAGCCCATCGCCGAGCTCGAAGGCAAGATCGAAGAACTGCGCTATGTGCAGAGCGAATCGGCGGTCGACATCTCGGAAGAGATCGACCAGCTCGGCAAGAAGAGCCTGCAGCTGACCAAGGAGATCTACAGCGAGCTGACGCCCTGGCAGATCACCAAGATCGCCCGCCATGCCGAGCGCCCCTACACCCTGGACTACGTGAACGAGATCTTCACCGATTTCGTCGAGCTGCATGGCGACCGGCATTTCGCGGACGACCTGTCCATCGTGGGCGGCCTGGCGCGCTTCAACGGCGCACCGTGCATGGTGCTGGGCCATCAGAAGGGCCGCGACACCAAGGAGCGCGCTGCACGCAACTTCGGCATGAGCAAGCCCGAGGGCTACCGCAAGGCGCTGCGTCTGATGAAGACGGCCGAGAAGTTCCGCCTGCCGGTCTTCACCTTCGTCGACACGCCGGGCGCGTACCCCGGCATCGACGCCGAGGAGCGCAGCCAGTCCGAGGCCATCGGCCGCAACATCTACGAGATGGCACAGCTCGAGGTGCCCATCATCACCACCATCATCGGCGAAGGCGGCTCCGGCGGTGCATTGGCCATTTCGGTGGCCGACCAGGTGCTGATGCTGCAGTACTCGGTGTATTCGGTGATCAGCCCCGAGGGCTGCGCGTCCATCCTCTGGAAGACCAGCGAGAAGGCGCAGGACGCGGCCGACGCCCTGGGCATCACCGCCCACCGCCTCAAGGCCCTGGGCCTGATCGACAAGATCGTCAACGAACCCGTGGGCGGCGCGCACCGCGACCACCGCCAGATGGCCGCCTTCCTCAAGCGCGCCCTCAACGACGCCTTCCGCCAGGTGAGCGACCTCAAGCCGCGCGAACTGCTGGACCGCCGCTACGAGCGCCTGCAAAGCTACGGCCGCTTCGCGGACACCAAGGCCGACGCGCGCTGAAGCGCGTTGGCGCAGCGGCGGCGGGCCGGCCAAGGGGCCGCGGCCCGCGCCGTCAGCGCGCCGCTGGCTGGCGCCGGTCCACCTTGGCGCGCAGGGCGGCCGCCAGTTCGGGCGGCAGCAGTTTGCCGGCCAGCTTGAACAGCAGCAGCACCACCACGCCGTCGTCGATCCAGCCCAGCAAGGGCAGGGCGTCGGTCACGAAATCGACCGGGCTGACCAGATACAGCGCCGCCGCAATCACGGCGAGGCGGGCGCTCCACGGCGAGCGCGGATCGCGCAGCAAGGCCCAGGCCAGCGCCAGTTCCTTGCGCAGGGCAAACCACAGACGACCGAATTTCCACATGGCGAGCCTCCTTGGATGTGGCTCCCGACGGGGCGCACTGCGTCGGCAGATGCGGCCACCGCCAGCGAATCACAAGAGTGTGCCTGCTGCCGCAGCCCCGCGCGGCGCAAGTCCCCGCGGGCGGCGGCACAACTGCACAATGGCGCATGGCTTCTGATTTCGAAGCGGCACTGACGCGCTTCGCGCCCCCCCTGCCGCTGGCGGTGGCGCTCAGCGGGGGCGCCGATTCCACGGCCCTGCTGATCGCCTGCACCAGACGCTGGCCGGGCCAGGTGCAGGCCCTGCATGTGCACCACGGGCTGCAGGCGGTGGCGGACGATTTCGAGCGGCACTGCCGGGCGCTGTGCCATGGCCTGCAGGTACCGCTGCGCGTGGCCCGCGTGGATGCGCGCCATGCCGCCGGCCAGAGCCCCGAAGAGGCCGCGCGGCAGGCCCGCTATGCCGCCCTCGGGGCCCTGGCCCGCGGCGCGGGCGTCACTGCCGTCGCGCTGGGCCACCATGCCGATGACCAGGTCGAGACGATGCTGCTGGCTCTGTCGCGCGGCGCCGGCCTGCCCGGCCTGGCGGCGATGGCGGCGCAGACGCATCGCCAGGGGCTGATCTGGCTGCGGCCGCTGCTGCAGGTGCCGGGGGCGGAGATCCGCGACTGGCTGCGCGCGCAGGGCCAGGGCTGGGTCGAAGATCCGAGCAACATAGACCCGCGCTACACGCGCAATCGCATCCGACAGCAACTGATGCCGACGCTCGATGCGGCCTTTCCTGCGATGCGCCAGACTTTTGCGCGCAGTGCGGCCCATGCGGCGCAGGCGCAGGCCGTGCTCGACGAGGTGGCGGTGGAAGACCTGGCGCGCATCGGTGAGCCGCCGCGCATTGCGGCGCTGCAGACGCTGTCGCGCGCGCGCCAGGCGCATGTGTTGCGCCACTGGCTGGCGAGGCTGGACGCGACCGGCCGTGCCGCGCGGCCCAGCAGCGCGCAACTGCAGGCGCTGCTCGACCAGATTGCCGCCTGTCGCACGCGCGGGCACCGGATCGAGCTTAAGGTGGGAACCGGCCAGGTGCGCCGCGAGGCGGAAGTGCTGCGTTGGTACAATTGCGCGCCCTCGCCGCCGGCCCCGCGCACCGCGGGCGACAGCGGTCCCGAGGCCTGATGCGGCCCGCATCTCGCGTCCAGCCGCCTCTCACCTTTCAGCTTGCATCCATGGCATTGATTGTTCACAAGTACGGCGGCACGTCGATGGGCTCGACCGAGCGCATCGCCAACGTCGCCAAGCGCGTTGCCAAGTGGGCGCGCGCGGGCCACCGGATGGTGGTGGTTCCCAGCGCCATGAGTGGCGAAACCAACCGCCTGCTGGGCCTGGCTAAGGAACTGGCGCCCGCCAAGCCCGGTGACGCCTACCGCCGCGAGCTGGACATGCTGGCGGCCACCGGCGAGCAAGCCTCCTCGGCGCTGCTGGCCATCGCGCTGCAGACGCAGGGCGTGGAGGCCGTGAGCTACACCGGCTGGCAGGTGGGCGTGCGCACCGACAGCAACTACACCAAGGCCCGCATCGAGAGCATCGACGACAAGCGTGTGCAAGCCGACCTGGACGCCGGCCGCGTGGTGGTCATCACGGGCTTCCAGGGCATCGACGAGGAAGGCAACATCACCACGCTGGGCCGGGGCGGCAGCGACACCTCGGCCGTGGCCATCGCCGCTGCGCTCAAGGCCGACGAATGCCTGATCTACACCGACGTGGATGGCGTCTACACGACCGATCCGCGCGTGGAGCCCGACGCGCGCCGCATGGCCCGCATCAGCTTCGAGGAGATGCTGGAAATGGCCAGCCTCGGCTCCAAGGTGCTGCAGATCCGCTCGGTGGAATTCGCCGGCAAGTACCGCGTGCCGCTGCGCGTGCTGTCCAGCTTCACGCCCTGGGACATCGACATCAATGAAGAGGCCCAGTCCGGCACTCTGATCACTTTCGAGGAAGACGAAACCATGGAACAAGCCGTTGTCTCCGGCATCGCATTCAGCCGCGACGAAGCCAAGATCTCGGTGCTGGGCGTGCCTGACAAGCCGGGCATCGCGTATCACATCCTCGGCGCCGTGGCGGATGCCAACATCGAGGTCGACGTGATCATCCAGAACCTGTCCAAGGAGGGCAAGACCGACTTCAGCTTCACGGTCAACCGCAACGAATACGCGCGCACCGTGGACCTGCTCAAGGACAAGGTGCTGCCCAGCCTAGGCGCGACCGAGATCGCGGGCGACACCAAGATCTGCAAGGTCAGCATCGTGGGCATCGGCATGCGCAGCCATGTGGGCGTGGCGTCCAAGATGTTCCGCGTGCTGAGCGAAGAGGGCATCAACATCCAGATGATCTCCACCAGCGAGATCAAGACCTCCGTCGTGATCGACGAGAAGTACATGGAGCTGGCCGTGCGTGCGCTGCACAAGGCCTTCGATCTCGATCAAGCTGCGGCCTGATTGCGAGAACGAGGCATTTCACTGGCATAATGCTGGTTTTCCAGTTCAGGAAACGTGACCGAGTGGCCGAAGGTGCTCCCCTGCTAAGGGAGTATGGGGTGTAGAGCCTCATCGAGGGTTCGAATCCCTCCGTTTCCGCCAGACAACCCCGCCAGCCGAAAGGCGCGCGGGGTTTTCTGTTTTTGGGCGCTGCGCATTGGCCTCACGGCGACGGGGCAGGGTGCAGGGCACCCAACGCTCAGGAAAAAGCCCGCATGAGGCGGGCCTTTCCTTCATGAGCGCGGTACAGCACCAGTGAGCCATGCCAGGTCGTCACATCCGCCTGTCGAGCAGGCCCAGCACCGCCGCGCGCCGGCGGTGTCCTGCAAGGATGGCCGTCGTCGCGCAGCGGGGACGTGCTGCGCTCAGAAGGTGTGAATGAATCCGGCGTGGCCGAGCAGGCCGCGAAAACGCGACCGATCAAGGCGCAAAGCGCAGCCATAGCTCGGGCTATGGCGAGCATTTGCAACGCAGAGCGGGTGTGTTTTGGCGGAATGAGCGGGCATGTCGGGTTCGTTCACACCTTCTCAGCCCAGGCGCTTCAGGTGCCGCTCGATCTGCAACTGCACCTGCGCCGGCGCCGTGCCGCCCAGCGTGCTGCGCGCGTTCAGCGAGCCGCGCAGGCTCAGCACGTCGTACACGTCCTTCTCGATGTTCGGGTTGAAGCCCTGCAGCACTGTCAAGGGCAGCTCCGACAGGTCGACGTTGTGCGAGATGGCCGCCTTCACCGCATGCGCCACGGTCTCGTGCGCATCGCGGAAGGGCAGGCCCTTCTTCACCAGGTAGTCGGCCAGGTCGGTGGCGGTGGCGTAGCCCTTGAGCGCGGCGGCCTCCATCGCTTCCTTCTTCACGGTGATGCCCCCGACCATCTCGGCAAAGATGCGCAGCGTGTCCTTGAGCGTGTCCACCGTGTCGAACAGCGGCTCCTTGTCTTCCTGGTTGTCCTTGTTGTAGGCCAGCGGCTGGCCCTTCATGAGGGTGATCAGGCCCATCAGGTGGCCGACCACACGGCCGGTCTTGCCGCGCGCGAGCTCGGGCACGTCGGGGTTCTTCTTCTGCGGCATGATCGAGCTGCCGGTGGTGAAGCGGTCGGCGATCCGGATGAAGCCGAAGTTCTGGCTCATCCACAGGATCAGCTCCTCGCTGAAGCGGCTGATGTGGATCATCGCCAGGCTGGCGAAGGCCGTGAACTCGATGGCGAAGTCGCGGTCGCTCACGGCGTCCAGGCTGTTCTGGCACACCCCTTCCATGCCCAGCGTCTTGGCGACGCGCTCACGGTCCAGCGGGTAGGTGGTGCCGGCCAGCGCGGCCGCGCCCAGCGGCAGGCGGTTCACACGCTTGCGCACATCCTGCAGGCGCTCGGCATCGCGCGCGAACATCTCCACGTAGGCCAGCATGTGGTGGCCGAAGCTCACGGGCTGCGCCACCTGCAGGTGCGTGAAGCCGGGCAGGATCACGTCGACGTTCTCGGCGGCGATCTTCACCAGCGCCTTCTGCAGGTCGGTGAGCAGCCCGTCGATCAGGTCGATCTCGCCGCGCAGCCACAGGCGCACGTCGGTGGCCACCTGGTCGTTGCGGCTGCGGCCGGTGTGCAGGCGCTTGCCGGCATCGCCCACCAGCTGGGTCAGACGCGCCTCGATGTTCAGATGCACGTCTTCCAGCGCCAGCTTCCATTCGAAACGGCCGGCCTCGATCTCGCTTCGGATCTGTGCCATCCCACGCTGGATATCGGCCAGGTCCTGCGCCGAGATGATCTGCTGCGCCGCGAGCATCTCGGCATGAGCGAGCGAACCCTCGATGTCGGCCTGCGCCAGGCGCTTGTCGAAAAACACGCTGGAGGTGTAGCGTTGCACCAGCTCGCTCATGGGCTCGGAGAAAAGCGCCGACCACGCTTCGGATTTCTTGTCGAGTTGGTTCTGGGTCATGACGGGGGGATGCGGCACGGCGGGCCGGCGTTCAGGGGAAGGGCGCGGCAGGAAAAGCCCTGCGGCAATAATGGCCCGCTGCTCATTCTTCGTACGGCCAGCGATGCGCGAAGCCCCGATTTTATCGACGCCCTCCCGGCCCGAGGAGGCCGGCGCCGCCGTGCCGGCCGCGGCGCGGGCGGCACGCGCATCGGGGCCGTCGCGCGCGCCCGACAAGCCCGCCGACCTGCCGAGGCTGCCGCCGCGCGCGCATCTGTTCGACCTGTGCCAGATCGGCGTGGTGCTGCGCACCGTGCTGCTGGTCGAAGCCGTGGTCGCGGTGGCCACGCTGTACGTGGCGGCCGACCTGGGCTCATGGCTGCTGCTGGCCGCGACGGTGACCGGCGGCGCGTTGCCGGCCACGCTGCTGTGGCTGGTCACCGCCTGCGCCAGCGGGCGCCGGCTGGCGCGGCGGCCCCTGCGCCTGCAGTACCTGTCCGGCACGCTGCTGGGCCTGGGGGCCGGGCTGTATGGCTGCGCGCTGCTGCGCTGGGCGGGCGTGGTCGCCGATCCGCCCTGGCTGGCCAGTGCCCTCACGGGCGCGCTGTTCGCGGCCGTGGTGATGGTCGAACGCACGCTGCGCGCCAGCGGGCGCACGCCGGCGGCCACCACGGCGCGGCTGGAGGAACTGCAGCAGCGCATCCGCCCGCATTTCCTGTTCAACACGCTCAACAGCGCGATCGCGCTGGTGCGGCACGAGCCCGCGAAGGCCGAGACCCTGCTGGAGGACTTGAGCGAGCTGTTCCGCTCCGCGCTGGCCGACCCGGACGAGGCCGTCACGCTGGCCGACGAGATCGCGCTGGCCGAACGCTACCTGGCCATCGAGCAGGTGCGCTTCGGCGGGCGCCTGCGTGTGCGCTGGTCGCTGGACCCGGCCGCCGGCGAGGCGCGCCTGCCCAAGCTGCTGCTGCAGCCGCTCGTGGAAAACGCCGTCAAGCACGGCGTGGAGCCCAGCCCCAAGGGGGCGCGGCTGCGCATCCGTACCGAGCGGCGTGGCAGCCGCGTGGTGATCGAAGTGGTCAACACCCTGCCGCCGCTGCTGTGGGCCGACGAACCCCTGCCGCGCGGCCATGGCATCGCGCTGGCCAACGTGCGCGACCGGCTGCGCCTGCTGCACGACATGCAGGCCGGCTTCCGGGCCGGCGTGGAAGGCGACAGCTACCGGGTGCGCATCGACATTCCCGTGGCCTGAGAGCGGGGCGAGGAGGAAGCGCCCCCAGGCCGACCCTGCGGCGCGAGCGCGCCGCCACAACCCATGGAGGAGAGGCAACGATGATGGACAGCAAACCCGCGACAGCGCCCGCCGGCCTGCGCCCGGCCCTGCGCACGCTGATCGTGGACGACGAGGCCCTGGCGCGCCAGCGCCTGCGCACCTTGCTGGGCGATTGCCGCACGCCGCCCGCCGTGGTGGCGGGCGAGGCCGAGGCCGGTGAGGCTGCGCTGCGCCAGATCGACACCCTGCCGCTGGACCTGGTGCTGCTGGACATCCACATGCCCGGCATCGACGGCGTGGAGCTGGCGCGCGTGCTGCACCGGCGCGAGCAGGCCCCGGCCGTGATCTTCGTGACTGCGCACGCCACCCATGCCGTGACGGCCTTCGAGCTGGACGCGGTGGACTACCTGACCAAGCCCGTGCGCGGCGAGCGACTGCAGCAGGCGCTGCAGAAGGCCGAGCGCAGCCTCAAGGAGCGCCGTGCGGCGCGCGGCGAGGCACCACCGGTGGAAAGCCTGCTGATCCACGACCGCGGCCGCGCCGAGCGCATTCCGCTGTCGGAGGTGCTGTACCTGCGCTCCGAGCACAAGTACATCACCGTGCGCACCGCCACGCGCAGCCTGATCATGGACGGCTCGCTGAGCGACCTCGAGTCCCGCTACGCCGACCGGCTGGTGCGCGTGCACCGCAACACGCTGGTGGCGCGCGCGGCCATCCGCGCGCTGGACCGCCACGACGACGGCGAGGACAGCGAAGCCTGGGCCTTGCGCCTGGCGGGCCTGAGCGACCTGATCGTGGTCTCGCGCCGCATGTTGCCCGCCGTGCGCGAAGCCTTCCGCCAGCAGCCATGAGCCGCCTGCGCGCACCCGGGGACCGCCGGCACCCGCATCGGCATCCGCATCGCCCGGCCTGGAGGACTTGCCCTTGAGCACGAACGACGCGCCCCTCCCGCCCGCTGTCCCCGTGCCCGGCGGGGCCGGCGGCCCTGCGGCCGCCATGGACGCGGCCCCTGCCGCGGATGCCGACGCCACCGCCGCCCAGGTGATCCGCGAGGTGGAGGCGCAGCGCGAAGCGACCGGCGTCGGCGACGCCGCGCCGGCGGACCCGCCGCGCGTGCTGCTGCACATGCCGGTGGACGTGCGCAGCATCTCGCTGGTGGTGATGGCCGTGCTGGCCTGCGTGTTCGCCTTGCGCTGGGCCGCGCCGCTGTTCATTCCGCTCATGGGCAGCCTGCTCCTGACCTATGCACTGGCGCCCGCCGTGGACCGGCTGCAGCAGTGGCACCTGCCGCGCTGGGCCGCTGCCACCGTGCTGTTGCTGGGCTTGGCCGGCGGCATTGGCGCGACGGCCTGGACGCTGTCGGACAACGCGGCCGAACTGGTGGATTCACTGCCCGTGGCGGCGCAGAAGCTGCGCCAGGCGGTGCGCGAACGCAGTGGCCGCACCAGCACGCTGGACACGGTGCAGCAGGCCGCCGAGCACCTGGAGCGCGCCGCACAGGACAACAGCCACGCCTCGCCCCCGCCGCGCCGCGGCGTGCAGCGCGTGATCGTCGAGCGCCCGCCCTTCAACGTGCGCGACTACCTCTGGGTGGGCACCGTGGGCCTCATGAACGCCGCCGGCCAGTTCACGCTGGTGCTCTTCCTGACCTTCTTCGCGCTCTGCGCGGGCGACACCTTCCGCCGCAAGCTGGTGAAGATCACGGGGCCCAGCCTGCAGAAGAAGCGCATCACGGTGCATGTGCTGGACGACATCACGCAGCACATCCAGCGCTACCTGCTGGTGCAGATCGGCACCAGCGCGCTGGTGGGCGTGGGCACGGGCCTGGCCTTCTGGGCCATCGGCCTGCAGAACGCCGCCGTCTGGGCCATCGTGGCCGGCATCACCAACCTCATTCCCTATGTCGGCTCGCTGATCGTGCTGGTGGCCGCGAGCCTGGTCGCCTTCCTGCAGTTCAACGACATGGGCATGGCCGCGCTCGTGGGCGGCAGTTCGCTGCTGATCCACACGGGGGTGGGCCAGCTGCTGGTGCCCTGGCTGACCAGCCGCACCTCGCGCATGAACCCCGTGGCGGTGTTCGTGGGCGTGATCTTCTGGGGCTGGCTCTGGGGCGTGTGGGGGCTGTTGCTGGGCATTCCCATCCTCATGGTCATCAAGGCCGTGTGCGACCGCGTGGACGACCTGCGGCCGATCGGCGAACTGCTGGGCGAGTAGCGGCGCGGGAGCGTGACCGTCAGCGCGCAGGCGTTCTCGCCATTTCCGCGCGCAGCGCGCGGATGAAGCGCGGCGAGGACACAGCGCCCACGTTGAAGCGCGACCAGGGCGAGACCTCGGACTCCACCGTGAAGATGCGCCCGGGCGCCATCACGATGTTCTGCGCCAGGAGGCGCTGGGCGAACTGCATCGAATCGGCCACGCCGGGCAACGTGGCCCACAGGTACAGCGACTGCGCGTTGCGCGCGTAGATCTGCGCGCCCACCGACTCCAGCAGCCGCGTGGACTGGGCCGTGGCTTCTTCCAGCCGCGCGCGCAGCCGCGTGAGGTGGCGCTGGTAGTGGCCTTCGCTGAGCATCACGTCCACCGTGCGCTCGCAGTATTCGGAGGTGCTCACGTGCAGCAGCGCCTTGAGGTCGGCCAGGTCGCTGGCGAGGTCGGCACCGCAGGCGATGAAGCCCACGCGCAGCGCGGCCGAGAAGGACTTGGAGAAGCTGCCGATGTAGATCGTGCGCTCCAGTTGGTCCAGGGCCGCGAGGCGCGTCGAGGCCATGGGCTTGAAGTCGGCGAGCGGGTCGTCCTCGACGATCAGCAGGTTGTACTTCTGCGCCAGCTGCAGCACCTTGAAGGCCTTGGCGGCCGACAGGTCCGAGCCGGTCGGGTTGTGCGCCACCGACTGCGTGAAGAACAGGCGCGGCCGGTGCACGATGAGCAACTGCTCCAGCGCCTCGAGGTCGGGCCCGTCGGGGCCGCGCGGCACGCCGAACACCTCGGCGCTCGCCACCTTGAGCTTGCCGAACAGCGGGTAGTAGCCCGGGTCGTCCACCAGCACCTTGCCGCCGGGCGGCACGAAGTAGCGGATGACCAGGTCCATCGCCTCGTTCGCCCCTTGCGTCAGCACCACCTGTGCCGGCTCGGCACCGACGCCGATGTCGGCCAGCTTGCGCACGATGTGTTCGCGCAGCGGCGCATAGCCGTAGCGGCTGCCGTAGCGGAAGAGGGCGCCCAGGCCGGTGCGCACGACCTTGTGGTGGAACTTGTCCAGCCGCACGTCGGCCAGCCACTCGACGGGCGGGTAGCCGTCGCCCACGGCCAGCGCGTCGGGCCGCGTCTTGAGCTGCTCGCGCATGAGCCACACGATGTCCATCGCACGGCCCAGGCTGCCGCGCTCGTCCTCGGCCGGCGCGGGCGGCGCCGCGCGCTCCAGCACGTAGTAGCCGGAGCCGCGGCGCGGCTCGACCAGCCCGCGCGCCACCAACAGCTCGAAGGCGGCGACCACCGTGTTCTTGGCGTAGCGGTGCAGCTCGGCCAGCTCGCGCAGCGAGGGCAGCTTGTCGCCGGCCTTGTAGGCGCCGTCGGCGATCTGGCGCTCCAGGGCGTCGGCCAGCTGCTCGGTGCGGGAGGTGGGGCGTGGGGTCGCGCGCGGTGTCATGGCGGGTGACTATGACACATGGGGCGCGGGCGAGGGCTTGGTTGCCTCACTGTCCCAACAAACTGTACCTATGATGACTGGTACAGAGCGCCTACAGTCCGCCCACTCCAACCCTGCCCGTCAAGAGACTGTTCCACCATGGCTGATTCGCGCCTGCCCAATTTCCGCGCCCTCACTCCCGCCCAGCGCCTCGACCACATCGCCGAGGCCGTCGCACTCACCGTCGACGAGAAGGCCCTGCTGAGCCAGCCCGGCGCCCTGCCCCTGGCGCGCGCCGACGGCATGATCGAGAACGTCGTCGGCACCTTCGAGCTGCCCTTCGGCGTGGCTGGCAACTTCCAGATCAACGGCCAGGACGTGCTGGTGCCCATGGCTGTGGAAGAACCTTCCATCGTGGCGGCGGCCTCCTTCATGGCCAAGCTGGCCCGCGAAGGCGGCGGCTTCGAGACCTCCAGCACCGGCCCCCTCATGCGAGCCCAGGTGCAGGTGCTCGGCGTGACCGACCCCTACGGCGCCCGTATTGCGCTGCTCAAGCACCGCGAGGAAATCCTGTCGGTGGCCAACAGCCGCGACAAGGTGCTCATCGGCCTGGGCGGCGGCTGCCGCGACATCGAGGTCCATGTCTTCCCCGACACGCCGCGCGGCGCGATGGTGGTGATGCACCTGATCGTGGACGTGCGCGACGCCATGGGCGCCAACACCGTCAACACCATGGCCGAGTCGGTCTCGCCGCTGGTGGAGAAGCTCACCGGCGGCCAGGTGCGCCTGCGCATCCTGTCGAACCTGGCCGACCTGCGCTTGGCCCGCGCCCGCGTGCGGCTGACGCCGGAGACGCTCAAGACCAAGGAGCGCAGCGGCGAGGAGATCGTCGAAGGCGTGCTCGACGCCTACACCTTCGCGGCCGTCGACCCGTACCGCGCGGCCACGCACAACAAGGGGATCATGAACGGCATCGACCCGGTGATCGTGGCCACCGGCAACGACTGGCGCGCAGTCGAGGCCGGCGCGCACGCCTGGGCCTGCCGCAGCGGCCGCTACACCTCGCTCACCACCTGGGAGAAGGACACGGCCGGCGCGCTGGTCGGCACGATCGAGATGCCGATGCCCGTGGGTCTGGTCGGCGGTGCGACCAAGACGCACCCGCTGGCGCAGCTGTCGCTGAAGATCATGGGCGTGAAGACCGCGCAGGAACTGGGCGAAGTGGCCGTGGCCGTGGGCCTGGCGCAGAACCTGGGCGCGCTGCGTGCGCTCGCCACCGAAGGCATCCAGCGCGGCCACATGGCCCTGCATGCCCGCAACATCGCGCTGGTGGCCGGCGCCACGGGCGAGGAGATCGACGCCATCGCCAAACAGATGGCCGCCGAGCACGACGTGCGCACCGACCGCGCCGTCGCGCTGCTGGAGGCGCTGCGCAAGAAGTGAGCGCCGCGGCGCAAGCTTCTTCTGCCACGGCGGGCATGGGGCCCGGCCATGGCGCGGCGCGACCGAGGGCGCGCGCCTTTCGCATCCACCGGAGACAAACACCATGAGTTCCGACACCCCGCCCACCGGGCAGCCCCTGGTCGAGGTCTGGGGCGACACCGCGAACACGCGGCATCTCGCCTGGGCCATCGTGATCGGCATCGGCATCAGCCTGACCGGCTTCCTGATCGCCAGCCGCATCCTCGTCGCGCACGTGAGCAGCCCCGAGCTGGCACGCGCCTACGCCATGCTCGCCGGCCTGGCCGGCTGCGTGCTGTCGGGCGTGATCTGCGCCTTCATCTTCCAGCCCAAGCGCGAGGTGGTCGAAGGCGCCGCCTCGGACCCGGCATGGCGCGAGGAAGTCGTCGCCCAGCTCGCCGAGGAACATGGCGGCCTCGGCTCGATGGACGACCTGCCGCCGGTGGTGGCGCGCGAGATGAAGGAGTTGGAGATCTACGAGCTCTTCGCCCAGCACGACCCCGCCCACGCCACCCACTCGAAAGCCGCCCGATGAGCGCCGAACTCCTCCACCAGATCTGGGTTGCCGGGGCCATGGGCCTGGTCGGCGCCATCGTCTTCGCCGCCATCGGCCTCGTGTCGGGCACCGACGAGACCACCACGCTCGCGCCGCTCACGCTGCTCGTGGTGCTGCTGGGCGTGCCGGCCGCGGGCGTGTTCACCTTCTTCCTGGCCGGGGCCGTGGCCAAGCACATGACGCACGCCGTGCCCACGGCGCTGCTGGGCATTCCCGGCGACACGCTGGCCACACCGCTGCTGCAGGACGCCAACGCGCTGCGCAAGCTGGGCGTGCCGCACATCGCGCTGCGCAAGATGATCTCGGGCGCCATCGTCGCGGCCTTCGTGGCCGTGCCGCTGGCCGTGCTGTTCGCGGTGATGCTCGCGCCCTTCGGGCCCACCATCACCAAGGCGGCACCGTGGATCTTCCTGGCCGCCGCGATTTTGATCGCCTACTTCTCGCCCGGTCGCTGGGCCTCGGTGGCGCTGCTGCTGCCCTTCGTGGTGCTCATCATCGCGCTGCAGACGCTGACGGCGAAGTACAACGTCAAGCTCAGCGTGAGCTACTTCCTCGGCATCGCGATCGGCCCGCTGGTGGCCGACCTGTTCTCGGTCATCTCGCCGGCCGACCGCGGCCGCATGAAGCGCGACCAGCCGCGCACCTTCCAGCTCGCGCCGGACGTCAAGGGCTGGTCGGGCTACTTCCCCAACCCGCTGAAGGTGCTGGACCGCAAGCAGACGCAGTGGACGCTGGCGACAGCCACCATCTCGAGCGAGACCTTCGTGTTCAGCCCCGTCGCCATGACGGTGGTGCTGGGCGAGCTGGTCGGCTCGCGCATCAAGCACGCCTACCACCGCCTCACCACGGTGCTGGCCGCGCGCAACGGCGTGACCGAGGCGACCTACATCGCCGAGGCACTGATCCCGCTGATCGCCTTCGGCCTGCCGCTCAGCCCGGTGGCCGCGGGGCCGGCGGCGCCGCTTTTCAATGCGCCGCCGCGCTTCACGGTGGATGCGGCCACGGGCCAGACGCACAACCTGCACAACCTGATGAACCACTGGGAGTTCCTCGGCTACGGCATGCTGGCCGTGCTGCTGGCGGCGGTGGTGTCGTACCCCTTCGCGATGAACTTCGCGCGCCGCGCGGCGCTCTTCGTGTCGCGCAAGGTGAGCCACGAGGCCATCATCGCGACCTTCATCGGCCTGATCTTCGTCATCAGCGTGTGGGAAGGGCAGTTCCTGGGGCTGCTGGTCATCATGACCATGGGCCTGGTCGGCGGGCTGCTGTCGCGAATCCTGGGCTTCAACACCGGCGTGCAGTTCATGGGCTACTACACGGCCGTGCTGTCGGTGCCCGCGCTGCTGAAGATCTTCGGATGAGCGCGAGCGCCATGGCCGAGCGCGTGAAGATCGTCGAGGTCGGCCCGCGCGACGGGCTGCAGAACGAGAAGCAGCCGGTCGACGTCGCGACCAAGGTGGCGCTGATCGAGCGGCTCGTGGCCGCCGGCGTCACCCACATCGAGGCGGCGTCCTTCGTGTCGCCCAAGTGGGTGCCGCAGATGGCGGGCAGCGCCGAGGTCATGGCCGCGGTGCCGCGCCTGCCGGGCGTGCACTACAGCGCGCTGACGCCGAATCTGCAAGGGCTGGAGGCCGCGCTGGCCGCCGGCTGCGAGGAGGTCGCGGTGTTCGGCGCCGCGTCCGAGGCCTTTTCGCAGAAGAACATCAACTGCTCCATCGCCGAGAGCCTGGAGCGCTTCCGCAGCGTGGCCGAGGCGGCGCTGGCGGCCGGCGTGAAGCTGCGCGGCTACGTGTCCTGCGTGCTGGGCTGCCCTTACGAGGGGGCGGTGGCGCCGGCGCAGGTGGCGCGCGTGGCGGTGCAACTGCGCGAGATAGGCTGCCACGAGATCTCGCTGGGCGACACCATCGGCCGCGGCACGCCCGATGCCACGCGGCGCCTGCTGGAGGCCTGCCTGCGCGAGCTGCCGGCGGGTACGCTGGCCGGCCACTTCCACGACACCTACGGCATGGCCGTGGCCAACGTGGCGGCGTCGCTGGACATGGGCCTGCGCACCTTCGACAGCTCGGTGGCCGGGCTGGGCGGCTGCCCCTATGCGGCGGGCGCTTCGGGCAATGTGGCGACGGAAGACGTGGTCTACCTGCTGCAGAACATGGGCTACGAGACCGGCATCGAGCTCGACGCGCTGGTCGAGGCGGGCCTGTTCATCAGCCAGGCGCTGGGCCGCGCGCCGCAGTCGCGTGTGTCGCAGGCCCTGCGCGCGGCCTGCGCGGTCTGATCTGAATCACTGGGGCTTGTGTCGCCTCCATTCACCAGGGCACCCGCGGGACCGGCTTTGCCGGACCGCCGGGTGCGCCCCCTTGGGGGTATGGGGCTTCCATACGCAGTGAGGAAGCCCAAACGGGGGGTCAGCCCGTATTTCGCAACCCCGCTGCCACGCCGTTGATCGACAGGTGGATGCCGCGCTGCACGCGCTCGCCGCCTTCGCCGCTGCGAAAGCGCCGCATCAGCTCCACCTGCAGGTGATGCAGCGGGTCGATGTAGGGGAAGCGGTGGCGCACCGAGCGCTGCATCTCGGCATTGCCGGCCAGGCGCTGCTTCTCGCCCGTGATCAGGGTCAGCGCCTCGGACGTGCGGTGCCACTCGGCGTCGATCATGCCGAACACCTTCTGGCGCAGCTTGCGGTCGCCCACCAGCTCCGCATAGCGCGTGGCCAGCTGCAGGTCGCTCTTGGCCAGCACCATGTCCATGTTCGACAGCAGGGTGCGGAAGAAGGGCCACTGCGCGTACATGCGCTGCAGCAGCGCGATGCGCTCCTTGCGCTCGGTGGCCGGCACCTTGCCGTCGTCGCCTTCCAGAAAGCGGGCCACCGCGCTGCCGAAGCCGTACCAGCCATTGATGGTCAGGCGGCACTGGCCCCAGCTGAAGCTCCACGGCACGGCGCGCAGGTCTTCGATGTTGCGCTGCGGGTTGCGCGAGGCCGGGCGCGAACCGATGTTGAGCTCGGCGATCTCGCGGATCGGGGTGGAACCGAAGAAGTAGTCGACGAAGCCGGGCGTCTCGTACACCAGCGCGCGGTAGGCCGCCATGCTGGCGCGCGACAGCACCTCGGCCGTGTGCATGAAGGCGGCAGGCGGCGCCTTGGCCGGCGCGAGGAAGGTGGCTTCCAGCGTGGCGGCGACCAGCGTCTCGAGGTTGCGCCGGCCGATCTCGCGGTTGGCGTACTTGGAGCCGATGACTTCGCCCTGCTCGGTCAGGCGCAACTGGCCGCGCACGGTGCCGGGTGGCTGTGCGAGGATGGCCTGGTAGCTCGGCCCGCCGCCGCGGCCCACCGTGCCGCCGCGCCCATGGAACATCCGCAGCCGGATCCTGTCTTCTCGACCCGCGTTCATCTCGTCGAACAGCTTCACCAGTGCCATGCCGGCGCGGTAGAGCTCCCAGTTGCTGGTGAAGATGCCGCCATCCTTGTTGCTGTCGCTGTAGCCCAGCATCACGTCCTGCTCGGCGCCCGAGCGGCGCACCAGCGCGTCGATGCCGGGCAGGGCGTAGAAGGCGCGCACGATGGGCGCGGCGTTGCGCAGGTCCTCGATGGTTTCGAAAAGCGGCACGACGATCAGGTCGCACACCGCATCCTCGTTCAGCGTGCCGCGCATCAGGCCCACTTCCTTTTGCAGCAGCAGCGCTTCCAGCAGGTCGCTCACCGTCTCGGTGTGGCTGATGATGTAGTGGCGGATGGCGGCGCGGCCGTAGCGCGCATGCGAGAGGCGCGCCTGCGCGAAGATGGCCAGCTCGCTGGCCGTGAGCGGCTGGTAGGCGCCATCGGGCACGCGCAGCGGGCGGGCGTCCTCCAGCAGCCTGATCAGCAGGGTCTGCTTGGCGTCCTCGGCCAGGCTGGCATAGCTGGGCTCGATGCGCGCCACCTTCAGCAGGTCGGCGACCACGGCCTCGTGCTTGTCCGAGCTCTGGCGCAGGTCCACCGTGGCCAGGTGGAAGCCGAACACTTCCACCGCGCGGATCAGCGGCCGCAGGCGCTGGTCCAGCAGCGCCGCGCCATGCTTCTCGCGCAGTGAATCCTCGATCACGCGCAGGTCGGCCAGGAAGCTCTGCGCATCGGGATAGGGGTTCTGCGGCGCCACGGCATGGCGCGCGGCCACGCCGCCCGTCAGCTGCTGCAGCGTGGCGGCCAAGCGCGCATACACGCCGGTCAGCGCGCGGCGGTAGGGCTCGTCCAGGCGGTGCTCGTTGGGGTCGGGCGAGGCGTCGGCCAGCGCCTGCATCTCGGGCGACACGTCCACCAGCGCGGCCGACAGCGACAGCTCGCCGCCCAGGTAGTGCACCTCGGTCAGGTAGTGGCGCAGCGCCAGCTCGCACTGGCGGCGCAGCGCGTAGTCCAGCGTCTCGGCCGTCACGTTGGGGTTGCCGTCGCGGTCGCCGCCGATCCACTGGCCCATGCGGAAGAAGGGCGCGATGTCCTGCTGGCCCAGCGCCTGTTCCAGCGCCGCGTACACGCGCGGGATCTCGCGCAGGAAGGTGGCCTCGTAGTAGCTCAGCGCGTTCTCGATCTCGTCGGCCACCGTGAGCTTGGTGAAGCGCAGCAGGCGCGTCTGCCACAGCTGCGTGACGCGCGTGCGCATCTGGGCCTCGTTCTCGGCCAGCTCGCGCGGCGTCAGCGCGTCCTTGCGGCCGGCGAACAGGGCCTGGCGCGCGCGGATCTCGTCGCGCTGCGTGAGCAGCAGCGCGATGCCGCGCTCGGCGTCGAGGATGCTCTTGCGCTGCACCTCGGTCGGGTGCGCGGTGAGCACGGGCGACAGATAGCTGTGCGCCAGCGATTGCGCCACCTGCGCGGGCGTGACGCCGGCCTTGCGGATGCGCGCGAGCGCCACCTCGAGGCTGCCTTCGATGGCCTCGTCGGCGCGCTCGGCCTCGCTGCGGCGGCGGATCTGGTGCCGGTCCTCGGCCAGGTTGGCCAGGTGGCTGAAGTAGGTGAAGGCGCGGATCACGCGCACCGTCTCGGCGGCCGACAGGCCCTTGAGCAGCTGCTTGAGCGCGCGGTCGGCCGACGGGTCGGCATCGCGCCGGAAGGCCACCGACAGCGTGCGGATCTTCTCCACCAGCTCGAAGGTGGCGGTGCCCTCCTGTTCGCGGATCACGTCGCCGAGGATGCGGCCCAGCAGGCGGATGTCTTCGATCAGGGGCTGGTCTTCGGCCTGGCGGCGCGCCGGGCTGGACGGGGTCGACGGGCTGCTGGCGGCGCGGGGGCGGCGGGTGCTCATTGCGCGGGGCTCCTCAGTGGTGCGCGGGTCGCGGGGCGCCCTCCCTGCCGGCAGGCCTGCGGGCCGCGCGATTCATGAAGAGCACCCCTGGGAATCGTCGCGTTGCTGCGACGCAACATGCTAGCATCCTCTTCCTCCCGAAGACCCCGTGAAGCCCGCCCCGTGACCCACATCGTGATCGCCACGCGCGAAAGCCGCCTGGCCCTCTGGCAAGCCGAGCATGTGCGGGCGCTGCTGCAAGAACAGGGCCACACGGTGGAACTGCTGGGCATGACCACGCGCGGCGACCAGATCCTGGACCGCACGCTGTCCAAGGTGGGCGGCAAGGGCCTGTTCGTGAAGGAGCTGGAGACGGCGCTGGAAGAAGGCCGGGCCGACATCGCCGTGCATTCGCTCAAGGACGTGCCGATGGAGCTGCCCGAGGGCTTCGAGCTCGCCGCCGTGCTCGAGCGCGAGGACCCGCGCGATGCCTTCGTCTCGCCGCAGTTCGCCGCGCTCGACGCCCTGCCGCAGGGCGCCGTCGTCGGCACCTCCAGCCTGCGCCGCACGGTGCTGCTGCGTGCCCTGCGGCCCGACCTGCGCATCGAACCGCTGCGCGGCAATCTCGACACGCGCCTGCGCAAGCTCGACGAAGGGCATTACGCGGCCATCGTGCTCGCGGCCGCGGGCCTCAAGCGGCTGGGGCTGGCCTCGCGCATCCGCGCCGTCTTCGAACCCGCGCAGATGCTGCCCGCCGCGGGGCAGGGCGCGCTGGGCATCGAGATCCGCGCCGGCCGCGCCGATCTGCAGGCCGCGCTGGCGCCACTGGTGCATCGCCCGACCTGGCTGGGCACGGCGGCCGAACGCGCCGTGAGCCGCGCGATGGGCGGCAGCTGTTCCATGCCGCTGGCTGCGCATGCGCAATGGCAGGCCGATGGCGCCTTGGCCATGGCAGCCGCCTGGGGAGACCCGGAGGGCTCGGGCGCGCTCGTGCAGGCGCGCGCGCAGTCGATGGTGCGTGACCTGGCCGACGCCGAAACCCTGGGCCAGCGCGTGTCCGAGCAACTGCTGGCCGGCGGCGCGCGCCGCGCCTGACCCCTTTGCTTCCATGCCCGCGCCGGCGCCTGCGCTCTTGCCTTCTCATTCGTCGCGCCTGATCGTCACGCGCCCCGAGCCCGAGGCCTCGCGCTGGGTGCAGGCGCTGCAGGCGCAGGGGCAGGCGGCGCGCGCGCTGCCGCTGATCGTGATCCGGCCCGAGGTCCTGCCCGCGGCTTCGCGGCCCGCGCCTGGCGCGCATGCGGCCCTGATGTTCGTGAGCGGCGCTGCCGTGCGCGCCTTCTTCGGCCAGGTGCCTGCGGCGGCCATGTTGCAGGGCGCCACCCGCTGCTGGTGCACGGGCCCCGGCACGGCGGCCGCCTTGCGTGAGGCTGGCGTGCCCGCGGCGGCCATCGACAGTCCGCCCGAGGCCGCGCAGCAGTTCGATTCCGAGGCGCTGTGGGCGCAGGTGCGCGCCCAGGTGCGGTCCGGCACGCGCGTGTGCATCGTGCGCGGCGGCAATGCGCAGGGCCAGCCGGCCGGCCGCGACTGGCTGGCGCGCACGCTGGCCGACGCCGGTGCGCAGGTGGACACCCTCGTGGCCTACCGCCGCCTGCCGCCGCCCGCCGACGCCGCCTGGCAGGCTGACGTGCAGCAGGCCGTGGCCGCGCGCGACGTCTGGCTTTTCAGCAGCTCCGAGGCCGTGATCCACCTGCGCGAAGCCATGGCTGGCACGCCGGAGCTGGACTGGGCCGCCTGCCGGGCCCTGGCCACGCATGCGCGCATTGCCGACGCCGCGCGCCAGCTGGGCTTCGGCCAGGTGCAGACGGTGGCCCCGCTGCTGCCGTCCGTCCTGGCGGCGCTGCGCGCGGGCTGAGCGGGCCGGTGCCCTGGAAGCCGCCTCCTAGAATTCCCACGCTATGAGTGCTCCACAGATCGAGGACCTGACCCCGAAAGCCGTGCCCGCAGCCGGACCCGACCCGGCGCGGCAGGCGCTGGGCGCCGTGGTGCTGCAACGCATCGCGCTGGGCCTGGCGCTGCTGCTGGCGCTGGTCGGCCTGGTAATGGCCTTCATGCTGTGGCACAAGGTGGGCGGCATGCAGGAGCAACTGGCGCGCCAGAGCGCGGACGCCACCGCCCAGGCCGCCGAGGCGCGCGCGCTCGCGCGCCAGGCGCAGGACACCGTGCGCGAGGCCGCGGGCCGGCTGGCCCTCATGGAAACCCGTGTGGCCGAAGTCGCGCTGCAGCGCGCGCAGCTGGAAGAGCTGATGCAGACGCTGTCGCGCTCGCGCGACGAGAACCTCGTGGTCGACATCGACGCGGCCGTGCGCCTGGCGCTGGAACAGGCCCAGGCCACCGGCAACGTGCAGCCGCTGCTGGCCGCGCTGCGCGCCGGCGAGCAGCGCATCGCGCGCTCGGGCCTGCCGCACCTGCAGCCGCTGCAACGGGCGCTGCAGCGCGACGCCGACCGCATCCGCGCCACCGCCAGCGGCGACGGCGGGGAGGCGCTGGCCAAGCTGGAAGAACTGCTCAAGGGCGTGGACGACCTGCCCGTGCTCAACGCGCTGGCCCGCCGCGGCCGCACGTCCAGCGAAGACGGCTGGTACGGCGAGGCCATCCCGGCCGAGGCCGGCTGGTGGCAGCGCGTGGTGATGAGCGTGCGCAACGAGGTGCGCGCCCTGGTGCGCGTGTCGCGCATCGACCGGCCCGAAGCTGTGCTGCTCACGCCCGAACAGACCTTCTTCCTGCGCGAGAACCTCAAGCTCAAGCTGCTGGGCGCGCGCACCGCGCTGCTGTCGCGCCAGCCTGAGCAGGCCCGGGCGGAACTGGCCGCCGTGGCCACCTCGCTCAACCGCTATTTCGATCCGGCGTCGCGCCGCGTCCAAATTGCGGCCACGCAGTTGCAGCAGCTGCAGGGGCTGGTGCGTGCTGCCGCGCCGGCCCGCATCGACGAAACCCTGGCCGCGCTGGCCACCGCGGCTGCGGGGCGTTGAACCGAGATGAGACCCCCACGCTCCCCCGCTGCGCGAGGTCCGCTGCCCCCCGAGGGGGCGCTTCAATGCCTTCGGGCGGCCGGGCGGCATTGAGATGAAACGACCCCCACGCTCCCCCGCTTCGCGAGGTCCGCTGCCCCCCGAGGGGGCGCTTCAATGCCTTCGGGCGGCCGGGCGGCATTGAGATGAAACGACCCCCACGCTCCCCCGCTTCGCGAGGTCCGCTGCCCCCCGAGGGGGCGCCTCAATGCCTTCGGGCGGCCGGGCGGCATTGAAATGCGCGCCGCACTCTGGCTCCTGGCCCTCTTCGGCATCGCGTCGGCCGTGGCGCTGTTCGCGGGCAACAACGAGGGCACGATCACCGTGTTCTGGCCGCCCACGCGGGTGGACCTGTCGCTCAATCTCGTGCTGGCGCTGCTGGTGCTGCTCTTCGTGGGGCTGCACTTCGCGCTGCGCGCGCTGACGGCGCTGTTCTCGCTGCCGCGGCAGGCGCGCCAGTGGCGGCTGCAGCAGAAGGAGCGCAACCTGCACGTGGCCCTGCTCGACGCCATGGCCCAGCTGATGGCTGGCCGCTTCACGCGCGCACGCAAGTCGGCGCAGGCCGCGCTGGCGCAGGAGCGCACGCTGGCGGCCCTCGACGCCGAGCTGCCGCAGGCCCGCCAGCTGCGCGTGATGGCGCACCTGCTGGCCGCTGAAAGCGCACAGTCGCTGCAGGACCATCCGGCGCGCGACGCCCACCTGCAGCAGGCGCTGAACGACCGCGACGAGCGCGGCGGCCCGTCCCTGCTGCCCGAACTGCGCGAAGGCCTGCAATTGCGCTCGGCACGCTGGGCGCTCGAAGACCGCGATCCGGCCGCGGCGCTGGGCCGCCTGGCCGAGCTGCCGCAGGGCGCGCAGCGCCGCACGCTGGCGCTGCGCCTGCGGCTGAAGGCCGCGCGCCAGGCCCAGCGCACGCAGGAGGCGCTGGAAACGGCGCGCCTGCTGGCCAAGCACCGGGCCTTCTCCCCCGTGGCCGGCCCCACGATCGTGCGTGGCCTGGTCAGCGAATGGATCGCTGCGGCGCACGACCCCTTGCAACTGCAGCGCGTGTGGAGCGAACTCGACCCCGGCGAGCGCGCCATGCCCGAAATCGCCATTCAGGCCGCGCAGCGCATGGTGCAGCTGGGCGGCGAGGGCGCCATCGCGCGCGGCTGGCTGCTGCCGGTGTGGGAGCGCGTGGTGGCGGCGCCCGACGCGCTGGGCGACGCCTGGCGCATGAAGCTGGTGCAGGTGCTGGAAGCCGGGTTCGACGAAGTGGACGCCGACTGGCTGGCCCGCATCGAAAGCGCCCATCAGCAGCACCCGCGCGATCCGCTGCTGCAGTACCTGGCGGGCATCGCCTGCCTCAAGCGCCAGCTCTGGGGCAAGGCGCAGCAGCACCTGAGCCAGGCGGCGCGCAGCCTGGGCGGCGGACCGCTGGCACGCCGCGCCTGGGTGGCGCTGGCACGCATGGCCGACTCGCGCGGCGACACGGCTGCGGCCGCGCAGGCCTGGCGCGCGGCGGCCGAAGCCGATCTCTGATCAGTACAGCTGCGGTGCCGGGTCGCGCGAGGGACGGCGCCAGACCTCGCTGGTCAGCAGGTTGATCTTGCCGTCCAGCTGCGCGTCGGCGGCGATCTGGCGGATGCCGGGGCCGCCCAGCACCTTGACCAGCGCTTGGTCCACCTGGTCGCGCAAGGCCCGGTCACCCTTGCGCATCATCAGCGCGTAGGGCTCGATGGTCTCCATCACGCGGCGGCGCGAGATTTCCGGGTCGGTGGGCACCAGCACGCTGTCGGCGAACAGGGTGTCGATGTCCTTCTTCTTGAGCTTCTCGATGCCGTCCTCGTAGCTGGCCACCGGCACCACCGCGTCGATGACCGATGAGCCCTTGCTGGCGGCCCGCTTGGCCATGATCCCGGCCGCGGTGGAATTGGCCAGCACACCCACGCGGCCGAACTGCAGCGGGTTGGCGTAGCGCACCTCGTCCTTGCGGTAGGACACGACGATGCCCGACACGAAGAAGGTGTTCGAGAAATCGACTTTCTGTGCACGCTCCGCCGTGTGGGTGGTGCTGCCGCATTGCAGGTCGATGCGGCCGTCCTCCAGCATCTCGAAGGAGGCGGCCAGCGACACGGGCATCGCCTGAATGCGCAGCGGCCGCTTGAGTTCGCTTTCCATCTGCTGCACCACCGCCTGGCACACCGACCAGGAGAAGCCGGCCGGCCTGCCCTGGCCGTCGTAATAGGCGAAGGGCGGCGCGCTGTCGCGCACGCCGATGCGGATCACGCCTTCCGACTGGATCCGCGCCAGCGTGCCGCCAGCGCCGTTGGGCTGCGCGTGCCCCGGCGCCGCACCAAGGAATGCCAGCGCGAGACCCACGCCCCGTGCCCAGTTCATGACCTGCTTCATGTGACCCCCTCGACGTCTTGTGGTTGTGACGGGCGGAATGTAGAAGTCGGCCTGCGGGGCGCGAGAGTAAAAAATCAACAGTTCCTTTCGTGGCGCAGCGATGACAGCAGAACGTGTGAGGGACTGCACGGACGGCGGGGCTTGCGGCCCGCCTTCGATTGTCAGGAAATGTGCCGAAGCCCACTCAGGAGTGGGGTTGGCGGCAGATGAGGCCCTTGCCTGGCGCGCCTGCAGTCGGCGCTCAGCCAGCCTCGCCGGCTTGCAGCAGCCGCTGCGCCAGGCCTTCCAGCGCGGCATCCGAGAGGTCATCGGTGCTGCAACTGCGGCGCTGCGCCCAGCGGTGGAAATGCCGGGCGTGCGAGCGCGCATAGTGCGGGTCGTAGTGCAGCGCCATCAGTTCGGCGAACAGCGCGCGCAAATCGCCCGCGCGGGCCCAGGCCTGCCAGCGCGCCACGGTTTCCTTGCCGTGCGCTTCCTTGAAATGGCCCAGCAGCGCGGCGAAGGCCTCGGGGTCCTCGCCCAGGTCGGCATAGTCGCGCAGCAGGTAGGCCAGCCGGGCTTCGCGCGTCGCCTGCAGTTCGACGATGGGCGCCTCGCGCATGCGCGTCACCAGCCCGGGTGGCAGGGCCAGGCGGCCGATGCGCGGACTCTCGCCTTCGATGAAGACGGGCCGCGTCAAGTCGAAGCGGGCCAGCTCGGTGGCCAGCAGGGTCTCGAAGTGCTTCTGCGACGGCTGCGGCACCCCGCGCCGTGCCCCCAGCAGCGAGCCGCGGTGGCCGGCCAGCCCTTCCAGGTCCAGCACTTGCGCGCCCTGCTGCGCCATGTGCTGCAGCAGCCGCGTCTTGGCGCTGCCCGTGGCGCCGCACAGCACCACCAGCGGCAGCCGCGGGCTGCGCTGCGCGATCTCGTCGATCACGTGGCGGCGAAAACTCTTGTAGCCGCCTGCGAGCTGCTGCGCGTCCCAGCCGACCAGGCGCAGCCAGTTCACCATGGCGCCGCTGCGCAGGCCGCCGCGCCAGCAGTAGACCAGCGGCTTCCAGTGCGCGGGCTGTTCGTGGAAGCGTTCGCGCAGGTGCCGCGCCAGATTGGCCGCCACCATGGCGCCGCCCACGCGCCGGGCCTCGAAGGCGCCAGTCTGCTTGTAGATCGTGCCCACGATGCGGCGCTCTTCGTCGTCGAGCACGGGGCAGTTGATGGCACCGGGAATGTGGTCGAGCGCGAACTCGGCGGGCGAGCGCGCGTCGATGACCGTGTCGAAGCGAGCGATGTCGCCGACACGGACGGGGCCGCGTGTGCTCATGGCCTGGGCCTTCGACGCGCAGCGGCGGCGCTCAGGCCAGCCGCTCCTTCACATAGCTGGCGCGGTCCATGTCCACGATCTCCACGCTCAGCTGCAGCATCAGGCCGGCGGGGCGGGGCAGTTCGGCGCGCAGCACGGTGGCGATGCGCTCGGCCAGGTCCTTCTTGGCCTCGGGGCTGCGGCCAGCCATCAGGCGCAGCTGCGCATGCACGAAGGCGCGGCCCTCGGCTTGGTTGCCGACGCGGTAGTCGTCGAGCGCGAGCACGCGGGTCTTGAGATCGGCCTCGTCCAGGATCTCCGGGCTGGCCGTGACGCTGCGATTGAGCGCCGGCACGATGCGCTCGAAGGGGAAGTCGCCCAGGTTGCGGCTGTGTTCGATGACGAGATGGGGCATGGCGGATGGCGTGTGAGCGGAGTGCAGAAGGGGGCGGGCCGGCCGGTGCGGTGACTCAGGGCTCGGGGGCGGGCGCTGCGGGCCCAGGCCCGCGCGAAGGCGTGGACGTGGGTGGCGCCAACCCGGCATCGCGCAGCGCTTGCTGGGCTTCGGGCTGCGTCGGGTCGTAGTCGCGCGCCTGCTGCTCGGCGGCCTGGCGTTTGGCGCGGTCGGCGCTCGTGGGTTCGCGAAAGCGCACGTGCAGGCCGCTGCCGTCGTCCTCGTCGCTGAAGGCGTCGATGGCGGCCCCCACGCCCTTGCCGGTCAGCCGCGCGGTGCCGATGGCCGCTTCGGCCGCGAGGCCCACCGCGCCGGCGCCCACGCTGACGGCGGTGCCGGCCACGCTCACCACGGCACAGCCCGTGAGCACGGCGGCGCCGAGCAGGCCGGCCAGCAGTGCCCGCGCCGGGGGACGGGGCTGGCCGGGCGCTGTCATGGCTTGACCGCGGCGGGTGGGCTCGTCGTACCCGCTGGCGCAGCGGCCGGCTCCTGCTTCGCCGCCTTCAGCTCTTCGGGCGTCATCAGCTGGGGCGGCGGCAGGGCGGGCCACTTGTCACGCGAGTTGGGCTCGACATTCGGCGTGCCCACGCTCACCCCCACGGCCGCGCCGCGGTTGGAGGCGGCCACGCCCACGCCCGTGCTGCCGCAGCCGGCCACGAGCAGGGCCACGGCCAGGCCGAGGCCCGAAGCGACGCCAAGGCCGGCGCAAGCGGTGCGCGCAACCATCAGCGCACCCGCATGCCCGGCAGCGCGCCGGGGAAGGGCTCGAGCACGAAGATGCCCGGATGGGCCGCCTCGTCGGCATGGCTGGCGGCCAGCACCATGCCTTCGGAGAGGCCGAACTTCATCTTGCGCGGCGCCAGGTTGCCCACCAGCACGGTGAGCTTGCCCACCAGCTGCTCGGGCTGGTAGGCGCTCGCGATGCCGCTGAACACGTTGCGCGTCTTCGGCTGGCCGGCCTCGTCCTTCTCGCCCACATCCAGCGTCAGGCGCAGCAGCTTGGTCGAGCCTTCCACGGCCTCGCAGGCCAGGATCCTGGCGATGCGCAGGTCCACCTTGGCGAAGTCGTCGATGCCGATGGTCTCGGCCAGCGGCTCGCCGCCGGGGGCGTTCGGGTCGGCCACGGGTGCGGCCTTCTTGGCGGCCTTGGCGTCCTTCTTCGCAGCGGCGGCAGGGGCTGCAGCCGCGGCTTCGGCCGGCGGCTCGAACAGCGCGTCGAGCTGCTTCGCGTCCACGCGCTGCATCAGGTGCTGGTAGTCGCCGATGACATGGCCGGCGCCCAGCAGGCGGGCGGCGTCGTGCCATTGGAGGGGCTCGATCTGGAGGAAGGACTCGGCCTGCACGGCCAGCGCGGGCAGCACGGGCTTGAGGTACAGCGCCAGCAGGCGGAAGGCTTCGACGCAGGTGCTGCACACGGCCTGCAGGCGCGCGTCGGCGCCTTGCTGCTTGGCCAGCTCCCAGGGCTTGTTGGCGTCCACGTACTCGTTCACGCGGTCGGCCAGCAACATCACTTCGCGCATGGCGCGGGCGGTGTCGCGCTTTTCGTAGGCCTCGGCCACGGTGCCGGCCTGTGCCTGCAGCGCGGCCAGCAGCGCCTGCTCGGCCGCGCCGGCGGCGCCGAGCTGGCCGCCGAAGCGCTTGGACAAGAAGCCCGCCGCGCGGCTCGCGATGTTCACGAACTTGCCGATCAGGTCGCTGTTCACGCGCGCCATGAAGTCATCGCGGTTGAAGTCGATGTCCTCGTTGCGGCCGTTGAGCTTGGCCGCCAGGTAGTAGCGCAGCCATTCGGGGTTCATGCCCAGCTGCAGGTACTTGAGCGGGTCCAGGCCGGTGCCGCGGCTCTTGCTCATCTTCTCGCCGTTGTTCACGGTGAGGAAGCCGTGCACGCAGACCTTGTCGGGCGTCTTGCGGCCGCTGAACTTGAGCATGGCGGGCCAGAACAGCGTGTGGAAAGTCACGATGTCCTTGCCGATGAAGTGCACCTGCTCCAGTTCGGGCTGGGCCATGTACTGCTCGAAGGTCATGGCCGTGGGGTTCGGCGTGTCCTCGTCCACGTCGGCCTCGATGCGGGCCTTGTCCAGCAGGTTCTTGAGCGAGGCCAGGTAGCCCACGGGCGCATCGAGCCAGACGTAGAAGTACTTGCCCGGCGCGTCGGGGATCTCGATGCCGAAGTAGGGCGCGTCGCGGCTGATGTCCCAGTCGCCCAGGCCTTCGCTCTTGGTGCCGTCGGGGTTGTCGCGCACGCCGAACCATTCCTTGACCTTGTTGGCCACCTCGGGCTGCACGTGCACGCCGTTCTGCGTCCATTCCTGGAGGAACTGGACGCAGCGCTCGTCGGAGAGCTTGAAGAAGAAATGCTCCGAGTTCTTGAGCACCGGCTTGGCGCCCGACAGCGCCGAGTAGGGCTCGATCAGGTCCGTGGGCGCATAGACGGCACCGCACACCTCGCAGTTGTCGCCGTACTGGTCCTTGGCATGGCAGCGCGGGCACTCGCCCTTGATGTAACGGTCGGGCAGGAACATGTTCTTCTCGGGGTCGAAGAACTGTTCGATGGTGCGCGTCTCGATCAGGCCGGCGGCCTTCAGATCCTGGTAGATGGCCTGCGCCAGCTCGGTGTTTTCCGGGCTGTGCGTGGAATGCCAGTTGTCAAAGCGGATGTGGAAGCCGTCCAGGTACTGCTTGCGGCCCGCGGCGATGTCGGCCACGAACTGCTCGGGCGTCTTGCCGGCCTTTTCGGCCGCGATCATGATCGGCGCGCCATGCGCGTCGTCGGCCCCCACGAAGTTGACCTGCGCGCCCTGCATGCGCTGGAAGCGCACCCAGGTGTCGGCCTGGATGTACTCCAGCATGTGGCCGATGTGGAAGGGGCCGTTGGCATACGGCAGCGCGGTGGTGACGAAGATCTTGCGCGGGGCGGACATCGGGTGGGGCGCTCGCAGAACAGGAAGGGGAACACGGGGCCGGGCCGGCGCAGGCCGGTCGGCTGCGGCACGGGCGCACCGGGGTGCGCAAAGACGGCCAAAGGACGGGCATTTTAGGCAGCGTCACCGCGGTGCGCCGTGCGCGCGGCTATGCTCGACCGTGCCGCGGTGGGCTGTCGCCACCGCGACGCCTCCTCGCTGATCCAGGACTCCGCCATGACCACTTCTCCCTCTGCCATCCCTGCCACCCTGATTCCGGGCGACGGCATCGGCCCCGAGATCGTCGACGCCACGCTGGCCGCGCTCGACGCGCTGGGCGCCCCCTTCCAGTGGGACACGCAGGTGGCCGGCCTGGGCGGCGTGAAGGCCGCGGGCGACCCGCTGCCCGCCGCCACGCTCGACTCCATCCGGCGCACGCGGCTGGCGCTCAAGGGCCCGCTGGAAACGCCCTCGGGCGGCGGCTACCGTAGCTCCAACGTGCGCCTGCGCGAGGAATTCCAGCTCTATGCCAACGTGCGCCCCGCGCGCACCATCATCCCGGGCGGCCGCTTCGACGACATCGATCTGCTGGTCGTGCGCGAAAACCTCGAAGGCCTGTACATCGGCCACGAGCACTATGTGCCCATCGGCAACGACCCGCACGCCGTGGGCATGGCCACCGGCATCAACACGCGCGAGGGCTGCCGCCGCATCCTGCAGTACGCTTTCGACACCGCCGTCGCCACCGGCCGCAAGAAGGTCACGCTGGTGCACAAGGCCAACATCATGAAGGTGCTGACGGGCCTGTTCCTCGAAACCGGCCAGCAGCTCTACGCCGAGAAGTACCAGGGGAAGTTCGAGCTCGACGCCGTGATCGTCGACGCCTGCGCCATGAAGCTGGTGCTCAACCCCTGGCAGTTCGACATGCTGGTGACCACCAACCTGTTCGGCGACATCCTGTCGGACTTGGTGGCCGGCCTGGTCGGCGGCCTGGGCATGGCGCCCGGTGCCAACATCGGCACCGATGCGGCCATCTTCGAGGCCGTCCACGGCTCGGCCCCCGACATCGCCGGCAAGGGCATTGCCAACCCCATCGCCATCATGCTGGCGGCGGCGCTGATGCTGGAACACGTGAAGCGGCCCGAGCTGGCCCAGCGCCTGCGCACCGCCATCGACCAGACGCTGAACATCGACAACGTGCGCACGGGCGACCTGGGCGGCAGCGCCAACACGGCCGCCTTCACGAACGCGCTGGTGGCGCGCATCCGCAACGGCGGCTGAGCAACGTATGACCCTGCCCATCCTTTCCCCTGCCGAAGCCCGCGTGCTGGGCGTGCTGATCGAGAAGCAGCGCACCGTCCCCGACAGCTACCCGCTCACCCTGAACAGCCTGCTGGCCGGCTGCAACCAGAAGACCAGCCGCAACCCTGTGCTGGAGCTGAGCGAGGCGCAGGTGCAGGACGCCCTGGACAGCCTGCGCCGCCAGAGCCTGGTCGACGAAAGCAGCGGCGGCCGTGCCCTGCGCTACAGCCACAACGCCGACCGCGCGCTGCGCCTGCCCTCGCAGTCCGTGATCCTGCTGGCCGTGTTGATGCTGCGCGGCCCGCAGACCGCGGGCGAATTGCGCATCGCCAGCGACCGCATGCACAACTTCGCCGACATCTCGTCGGTGGAAGGTTTCCTGGACGAGATGGCCGAGCGCGCCGCCGGCGCGCTGGTCGTGAAGCTGCCGCGCCTGCCGGGTGCGCGCGAGGCACGGTGGGCGCATCTGCTGGCAGGTGCGGTGGAAGTGCCAGCCGCAGCCGCTTCTGCCGACGCAGCGCCGGGCGGGTACGGCCCCATCGCCGATGTGGCGGCCGGCGAAGTGGCCGCGCTGCGCGCGCAGGTGTCGCGGCTGGAGGGCGAGCTCGCGCACGTCAAGGGCCTGGTGGCGCGGGTGTATGCGGAGTTGGGGTTGCAGGAGTCAGAGGATGAAGCCTGACTGCATCGGATGACGAAAATCGCCAGAAACGTCGGTCGCATACCGGCCAGAAGCAGCCGGTCGGCTTGATAGAGCAGAGCGTCCGAATCTTGCGCATTGCTGCCGTCGAGATCGCATCGCACGACGAACCTGCTCCCGTAGAAGCCACATGCAGGCCTGATGGCATTTAACTGCGAGTGAAATCTATTGACAAGACTTTCGCTCTCGCTCTACATTAGTCCTCAAGGGTGAGCGATTCGCTCACGCGATCTTCAAGATTGAAGATTTCTCCAGCAGGAACGAAGGTTTGCTCTTCGCCAATCGCAAGTTTGGCGCTGGGTGTGACCATCACTCAGCTTTCGTCGGCTCAGGTCCCGGTATCCCCGGAACTCGATGTCCGGCGCGGACGACTAGGTCGCAGGGGCGGCTTGGCCAGTTCAGGAACGGTGGTGGGCTTCCGGGGCATCAGCAACTCCTTCCGGCTTTCGCTTTCTGCGGCTTGGGCGATGTCGCCCGGACTTGGAGATTTCCCATGCAGTCTTCTGACTTGAAGAAACTCGTGGTCGAGCTGGATGACTGGCTCGATGCGCGAGGTGGTTTGCTTGATGCCCCAGCTCGGGACGAGTTGAAGGCTTGAACCGCCCCGGCTTTCGCGGAGGCTGGTTGGCTTGAGTCAGGCCGAGCTGGCCTGCCGCTCAAGATTGCGATAGTAGGTGGTCTCGAACTCGGCGGGCGGCACGTAGCCCAGCGGGGCCATCAGCCGATGGTTGTTGAACCAGGACACCCACTCCAAGGTCGCTAACTCCACCGCCTCTCTGGTCTTCCAGGGCGCCCGGCGATGGATCAACTCGGCCTTGTACAGCCCGTTGATCGTCTCTGCCAGAGCGTTGTCGTAGGAGTCGCCCTTGCTGCCCACCGATGGCTCGATGCCGGCCTCGGTCAACCGCTCGGTGTAGCGAATGCTGACGTATTGCGACCCGCGGTCGCTGTGACACACGAGCGAGCCTTCCTGGCCGGGCTGGCGGGCGTACAGGGCCTGCTCCAGGGCATCGAGCACGAAGTCCGTGCGCATGCTCGTGCTCACCCTCCAGCCCACGATGCGCCGCGAGAACACGTCGATCACGAAGGCCACGTACAGCCAGCCCTGCCAGGTGGACACGTACGTGAAGTCGCTCACCCACAGCTGGTTCGGGCGCTGCGCGCTGAACTGCCGGTTGACCAGGTCCTGCGGGCATGGAGCTCGCGCATCGCCGATCGTTATGCGCACCACTTTGCCGCGCACGACCCCACGCAGCCCCATGCGGCGCATCAGGCGCTCGACGGTGCAGCGCGCCACCGTGTGGCCTTCGCGTTGCAGTTGCCGCCAGACCTTGTCAGCGCCGTAGACCCGCAGGTTGGCCTGCCACACCCGTTCGATGTGGGCCATCAGTTCCTGGTCTCGCTGGGCTCGGCCGCTGAGCAAGGCCGCATCGCGCTGCCGGGCAGCGTGCCGCCGGTAGGCCGATGGGGCGATCTGCAGCAGCCTGCAGATCGGCTCGACCCCATGCCGCTGGCGGTGCCGGTCCACGAAGGCGTACATCACTTCAGCCGGCGGTCGAGCTCCGCCTGGGCGAAAAACGCGCTGGCCAGCTTGAGGATCTCGTTGGCGCGGCGAAGCTCGCGCACTTCGCGCTCCAGTTCTTTGACGCGCTTGGCCTCGGCCGTGGTCACGCCTTCGCGTTGACCCGTGTCACGCTCGTGCTGACGCACCCAGTTCAGCAGCGTCTGCGGCGTGCTGCCGATCTTGCCGGCGATCGATACAACCGCCGCCCATTGCGATTCGTGCTCCTCTCGGTGCTCGAACACCATGCGCACCGCACGCTCGCGAACCTCCGGCGAAAACTTCACTGACTTCCTCATGATGGCTCCATCTTCTCAAACGAGGGAGCCTCCGCGAAAACCGGGGCGGTTCACAGAGCCGACGACGCCGAGCGTTGCGTCGACAGTTGGGCTCGATGTTCTGCCTTTCTAACCTTTGCGCCATCCAGTGCCGTCTTTCGCACCTCCATTTCTGACAGGCTGAAGTCCGCCAGCAGCGGTCACCCGCCGCGAAGCCGCGAGCGACAGCTCCGGGCACGTAGCCGTCCTTGCAGGTACAGCGACGCCGTCTTTCTCGCACGATTTCAGCTGCCATCGCAGCATGACCTGGAGAACAAAAAACGGCCACCCCTTCGGTGGCCGTTTTCGGAGTCGATGCAGTGGGTTGCAGCGTCAATCCGCCGCCGCAAAGTGCGGCGCCGGATGCACCGCATCCCCCTGGTAAAACGCCGCGAAGCGCTCGAACTGCCGCTGGGCATCGGCAGCATCCACGCCTTCCTTGAGCACGGCGCTGGTAAAGCCCGTGCGCTGCATCTGCACCAACTGGTCGATCAGCACGTCGCCGGTGGCGCGCAGTTCGCCGGCAAAGCCCAGGCGGCGGCGCAGCAGAAAGGCCTGGCTGTAGGCGCGGCCGTCGGTGAAGGCCGGGAAATGCAGGTCGATGCGGTCGATCTGCGCCAGCTGGTCCTTCAGCGTGTGCGGGTCCACGTCGTTGGCCAGCGCGATCTGGCGCGTGCCGTCGGCTTCGGTGTGCTCCCCGTGCGCGAGGATGCGCAGGGTCTGGGCGCTGCTGTTCGGCGCTGCCGTTGTGCTGGCGCTGCTCATGCCGCCACCTCTTCGTCGGCCTTGTGGCGTGCGGCGTTGGCGGCGGCCTTGAAGGGGTCGTGGCCCACGCGGCGCAGGGTGTCGATGAAGGTCTCCCAGCGGCCGCCCGGGGCGGGCTGGCGCTGGTCGCGGTAGGTGCCGAGCACGGCCTCGATCACATCCGGCACTTCCGCGGCCGAAAACGAGGGGCCGACCACCTTGCCGGCCTGGGCCGGGCCGCTGAGGTCCGAACCGTCGGAGCCCGCCAGCGTGACCTGGTACCACTCCTTGCCGTCCTTGTCGACGCCGAGGATGCCGATGTGGCCGCTGTGGTGGTGGCCGCAGCTGTTGATGCAGCCGCTGATGTGCAGGTCGATCTCGCCCAGGTCGTCGAGCTCGTCCAGGTCCTGGTAGCGCTCGGTGATGGCTTCGGCAATCGGGATCGAGCGTGCATTGGCCAGCGCGCAGAAGTCGCCGCCGGGGCAGGCGATCATGTCGGTCAGCAGGTGCACGTTGGCGCTGGCGAAGCCGGCGGCCCGCGCGGCCTGCCACAGCTCGAACAGGTCGTCGGCATGCACCCAGGGCAGCAGCACGTTCTGGTCGTGCGTCACGCGCACTTCGCCGGCCGAGAAGCGGTCGGCCAGGTCGGCGACGGTGTCGAGTTGGTCGGCATCGGCGTCGCCGGGCGCCTGGCCCCGGCGCTTGAAAGAGAGCGTCACGGCGCGCAGCGCCGGGTTCTTGTGCGGTGCCACGTTGCGCTGCAGCCAGCGGCCGAACATCGGCTCGGCGGCGGCATGCACGGCCAGCGCGGCTTCGGCCTGGGCCGGGTCGTGGGCACGCCCGGGCAGGGCAGGCGGCACGAAGCAGGCGGCCACGCGGTCGAATTCGGCCTGCGGGATGGTGTGCGGGGCGCCGTCGAGTTCCACGATCTCGCGGAATTCCTTCTCGACCTCGTCGATGTAGGTTTGGCCTTCGGCCTTCACCAGGATCTTGATGCGCGCCTTGTACTTGTTGTCGCGGCGGCCCCAGCGGTTGTACACGCGCACCACCGCTTCCAGGTAGTTCATGATCTGCTGCCAGGGCAGGAACTCGCGCAGCACCACGCCCACCATGGGCGTGCGGCCCATGCCGCCGCCCACGCGCACCTGGAAGCCGATCTCGCCGGCTTCGTTCTTCAGCAGGCGCAGGCCCACGTCATGCCAGCCGGTGGCGGCGCGGTCCTCGGCCGCGCCGGTGATGGCGATCTTGAACTTGCGCGGCAGGAAGGCGAATTCGGGGTGCAGCGTGCTCCACTGCCGCATGATCTCGGCGTAGGGGCGCGGGTCCACGGCCTCGTCCACGGCGATGCCGGCGCGCTCGTCGCTCGTGATGTTGCGGATGCAGTTGCCGCTGGTCTGGATGCCGTGCATGTCCACCGACGCCAGCAGGTCCATCACGTCGGCACTCTTGGCCAGCGGGATCCAGTTGTACTGGACGTTCTGGCGCGTGGTGAAGTGCGCGTAGTGCGTGGGCAGTTTCACGGTGCCCAGCAACCCCTGCGTTTCCAGGGCCTGCTTGTAGACGGCGGCTTCGGGCTCGTCGTACTCGCGCGCGATGCGGGCCAGCACACGCAGCTGGCGGCTGGCCAGCTCGCCGTACGGCACGGCCACGCGCAGCATGGGCGCGTAGCGCTGCACGTACCAGCCGTTCTGCAGGCGCAGGGGCAGGAACTCGTGGTCGGCCAGCTTGCCGGCCTGCCAGCGCTCGAGCTGGTCGCGGAACTGCGCGGCGCGCTGGCGCACGAACTGGCGGTCGAAATCGGTGTACTGATACATCGTGTGTGGGGACGGCTCGGCAGCGCAGGCACCGCCGATGGGACGGAGCCGGCACTGTACGGAAAGTGCTTATCCATCCCAACTATTTTTTGGTGCGGCGCTTATGCGGATAAGCATATGCGCCAGCATTCATGCGGCTTCCGGCGGCTTGGGAGCGGTGATCCGGATAAGGCGCCGGATCTCGAATTTTAGGTGCGCGGGGCGCCGGCGCCGGGGGCCGGCCCCAATGCCGCAGCGGCGCTGGGGGTTGAGCGGGCGGCCTGGAGCGCCCGCCGGAGCGGCGGCGCACGCAAAGCCTCGCGGCGCATCCCCGTCGGATCGGGCCGCACTCGCATGCCTGCCCGCGTCACGTATGGCGCCTACCTAGTCCGCCCTGAACAACTCGCAAGCCCTTGATCTGACTGGTTGTTCTTCGAGTTGATGGGCGCGGGATTTGCAAGGTATGGTCTTGCCAGTGCCTGTTTTCTTGCAAATTTCTCCGGGGAGTCCGATGGGTCCGAAGCCTTCGCAGCCGCAAACGGGCGAGTTGTTTCGTCCACGACTGGACGAGCAGATCAACATGAAGCATCCGCTGGTCAGGCTGGGCGCGCTGATCGACTGGGCCGAGATCGAGCGCACGTTCGCGGTGTCGTTCACTTCGGGGCGCGGGCGGCCCGCCTTGGCGCCGCGCCTGGTCGCCGGGCTGCTGTACCTGCAGCACACCTTCGATGCCTCCGACGAGGCGGTGGTCAACACCTGGGTGGAGAACCCATACTGGCAGTTCTTCTGCGGCGAGACCTACCTGCAGACCGAGCTGCCCATTGACCCGTCCAGCCTGACGCGCTGGAGAAAGCGCGTTGGGGAAGAAGGCGTGGAGATGCTGCTGGCGGCCAGCATCGATGCCGCCCGGCGTGGTGGCGTCATCAAGAAAGCCAGCGTGCAGCAAGTGATCGTGGACACCACGGTGATGCCCAAGGCTATCGCTCACCCCACCGACAGCCGCCTGCTGGAGCGAGGCCGCCAGCACCGGGTCAAGGTGGCCGAGGGCAATGGGCTGAAACTGCGCCAGAACTACAACCGCATCGCCCCACGGCTGGCCGCGCAGATCGGGCGCTACGCCCACGCCAAGCAGTTCAAGCGCATGAACAAGGCCGTTCGCACACTGCGCACCCGGGTTGGCCGCGTGCACCGCCACGTGGCCCGCCAACTGCACATGCGGCCCGAAGCGGCCCCGCCCAAGGTCCATGACCTGCTGCAGCCCACCGGCCGCATCCTCCGTCAACGCACGAAGGACAAGAACAAGCTGTACGCCCTGCACGCGCCCGAGGTCGAATGCATCAGCAAAGGCAAAGCCAGGACACCGTACGAGTTCGGCGTGAAGGTCAGCATCGCTACCACGTTGAAGGAAGGCCTGGTGGTGGGCATGCGCTCCATGCCGGGCAACCCCTACGACGGCCACACCCTGGCTGAGACACTGGAGCAGGTGGGCATCCTCACTGGCACGGACAGGCCGCCCGCCACGGCAATCGTGGACAAGGGCTACCGGGGTGTGAAAGTTGAAGGTGTGCGCATCCTGATGTCGGGCCAAAAGCGGGGCATCACCCGAACGCTCAGGGCCATGATCAAGCGGCGCAGCGCCATCGAACCGGCCATTGGGCACATGAAGATGGACGGGCGGCTGGGCCGCAACCCGCTCAAGGGTGCGCTGGGCGATGCGCTGCACGCGGTGATGTGCGGTGCCGGGCATAACCTGCGCCTGATCCTGGCCGCGCTGCGGCTTTATTGCGCCCGATTCGGGTTATCGATGCAGGCGGTCATCGCCGCACTGCTGGCCGCTCCTGGCGACGTCAGCCTATCTGTAGCTGACAACTGAATTGTTCAGGGCTGACTACCTAGCATCCGGGCGCGACTGCATTTCGACAAACCCTTTCTCCTTCCATCCCATGAAGCCTTGCGTCCTGCCCCTGCCGAGTCCTGCGCCGCGGCGCTTCGCCCTGGGCGCGCTGGCGGCCGCCACCCTGGCCCTGGCCGCCTGCGGCGGCGGCGATGGCGGCGTCTTCGTCGGCCTGCCGCCGGTGCCCGAAACCCCGGCGCCCGTGCGCTACCGGACGCTGGACGGCACGCCGCCCCAGGTGATCGCCCACCGCGGCCTGTCGGGCCTGTACCCCGAGCAGACGCGCATGGCCTACGAGAAGGCGGCCGACGCGGGCGCCGACATGCTCGAGATGGACATGCACCTGACGCGCGACTGCCAGCTGGTCGCGCGCCACAACGCCTGGCTCAGCGACAGCACCAACGTGGCCGAGGTGGCCAAGTCCAACGCCACAGTGGCCGCACGCAAGCGCACCACGCCCGGCGTGTGGGTGGACGTGAAGTATCCCGCCGTTCCCGCCAACGGCCCGGCGCAGTACCTGAGCGACCAGCTCGACCCGCGCGACCCGAAATCGGTGCTGCAGGCCCTGGTGGTCGACGGCGAGGACCACACCGACGACTGGTCGATCAGCGACTTCACGATGAAGGAGCTGAGCGAGTGGCTGCGCGGCACCACGCTGGACAACCGCGCCGAGCGCCCGACGGAATTCAACGGCCAACTGCCGCTGATCAGCGCGCAGGAGGTGATCGACATCGCCGTGGCCAAGGGCAAGGAGCACCAGCGCACCATCGCGGTGTACGCCGAGACCAAGAACCCCTACTGGAACAACCAGCAGGCCATTGCCAACGGCTGCGGCGCGCCGGGTTCGTCGCCCTTCGAAGACGCGGTGATGAAGCTGCTGGAACGCAACAAGCTCAACACCCCGGCGTCGCCGATCTACATCCAGAGCTTCGACCCGCAAAGCCTCAAGACCCTGCGCAAGGCGGGCATGAAGGCCAAGGCCGTGCAGCTGATCGACGGCAACGACTTCAACCTCAAAGACGGCTCGATGGTCTTCATCACCGACGACGCGTGGACCTTCATCAGCGGCCGGCCCTACAGCTGGACGCTGGCCGGCGACGCGCGCACCTTCGGCGCCATGCTCACGCCCGAGGGCCTGGCCGAGATCCGGACCTATGCCGACGGCATCGGCCCGTGGAAGCCGCAGATCCTCGCGCATTCGGTGGTGCCGTACAAGGAAGGCGCCGGGCTGAAGGACGTCAACACGCTCAAGGACACGGGCCTGATCGCCCGCGCGCACCAGGCCGGGCTGGTGGTGCACAGTTTCACCTTCCGCAACGAGCCGGGGCGCCTCGCGGGCTTGTACCAGGGCGACCCGGTGCAGGAATTCCTGGCCTACTACCGCCTGGGCATCGATGGCGTGTTCACGGACTTCCCGCAGACCGGTGTGAAGGCCCGGGAAGCCTACGAGCAGGAACTCAAGAAGAAGTAGGCGCAGGAAGAAGCCGGCCCGGCGTGCCGCACGGCCGCGCCGCGCCGCCTCACGGCAGGTCGGCCGGAACATCCGCAATCCGAAGAGCGCCGGCGCGGGTCATGGACGGGTGCTGTAGGCGAGGGGCGCGAATGCCGTGTGGCGGGGCCTTGCTGCCCCCAGGGCGGCACCAGGGCCGATCAGAATGCGGGCATGACTGACCGCTTCTTTTTTCCGCGCGCCTGGCCGGCCTGCGGCGCGCTGGTGCTGGGCCTGGCCGGCTGTGCGGCGCCCGGTGCCGGTTCGCCGACCGCGCCTGCGGCCGCGCCCGCCGCGCCGACCCTGCCTGCGCCGCCCGCGCCTTCGACAGCTCCGGCCCCCGTTCCTGCCCCCGCCGTGCCGGCCGCCCCCGCCGCGGCGCCCGACGTCGCCGCGCAGGCGCAGGCGCAGGCCTTTGCCCAATGGGTCGCGCAGTTCCGCGCCGAGGCGCGCGCGGCCGGCATCGCCGAAGGCACGCTGCATAGCGCCTTCGATGGCGTGCAACTGCGGCCCGACGTGATCGCGCGCGACCGCTCGCAGGCCGAGTTCACGCGCGCGGTGTGGGACTACCTGGACACCGCCGCCTCCGACGCGCGCGTGGCGCGGGGCCAGCAGCGCCTGCAGGAATGGCGCAGCGAACTGGACGCCGCCGCCGCGCGCCATGGCGTGCCGGCCGAGATCGTGGCGGCGATCTGGGGGATGGAGAGCAACTACGGCGCCAACTACGGCGACGTCCCGACCATCGATGCGCTCGCCACGCTGGGTTTCGACGGCCGCCGAGGCCCCTGGGCGCGCGGGCAGCTGATGGCCGCGCTGCGCATCCTGCAAAACGGCGACATCCCGCGCGAGCGCATGATCGGCTCGTGGGCCGGCGCCATGGGCCAGACGCAGTTCCTGCCCAGCGTGTTCCTCGCGCATGCGGTGGACGCCGACGGCGACGGCCGGCGCGACATCTGGGGCAGCATGCCCGACGTGATCGCGTCGACCGCCAACTTCCTGCGCCACGAGGGCTGGCAGCCCGGGCAGCCCTGGGGCGTGGAAGTGCAGCTGCCGCCGGGCTTCGATGTCGCACGCGCCGATGGCGAACTGCGCCAGTCCGCCGCGCAATGGGCGGCCGAGGGCGTGCGCCGCGTCGATGGCGCGGCGCTGCCGGACCTGCCCGACGCGGCGCTGCTGCTGCCGGCCGGCGCGCGCGGCCCGGCCTTCCTGGTCGGGGCCAACTTCCGCACCCTCCTTCGCTACAACAACGCCACCAGCTATGCGCTGGGCGTGGGGCTGCTGGCGCAGCGGCTGGCGGGCGGGCCCGGCGTGCAGGCGGCCTGGCCGCGCGAGCTCACGCCCTTGCGCCGCGAGGAGGTGCGCGCCTTGCAGCAGGCGCTGCATGCGCGCGGCTTCGACAGCGGCACGCCCGACGGCGTGGTGGGCCGCGCCACGCGCGCCGCGCTGCGCGCCTGGCAGCGAAGCGCCGGCCTGCCGCCGGACGGCTATCCGACGGTGCAGCTGCTGGAGCAATTGACCGCGCCGCGCTGAGCGCGCGCAGGGCCGGCCGTGCGCGGCCGCTCGCGCCCCGGCCGGCGCCGGCGCCGGCGCTCAGGCCGCCACGAAAAGCAGCAGCGAGCGCGCCGTCACGGTGTAGCTGCTTTCGGCCTCGAAACGCGCGGCCTCGTCGGGCGCGCCGTCCAGGGCGGTGTCGATGGCCAGTTGCCATTCGCGGCCTTCGCCGTGCGCGGGCAGCCGGAAGTCCAGCGCATCCTCCCAGGCGTTGAAGACGATGAGCACGCTGCGGTCCAGCCCGCGCCGCGCGATGGCCGTGGCGCGCGCATGGCCTTCCAGCAGCATGCCGAAGCAGCGCGTGCGCGGGTCGTCCCAGTGCGCCTGGTCCATGGCTTCGCCGCTGCAGGCCAGCCACTTCACGTCGTGCACCTCCAGTTCCTCGTCGTAGGCGCCGGTCAGGAAGCGGTTGCGCCGCAGCACGGGCAGGGCGTCGCGCAGATGCGTGAGGCGCTGCACGAACGCGCGCAGCGAACGGCCGGCGTCGTCGATGCCTTCCCAGTCGAACCACGACAGCGCGTTGTCCTGGCAGTAGGCGTTGTTGTTGCCCTGCTGCGTGCGCCCGAACTCGTCGCCGGCCAGCAGCATGGGCGTGCCCTGCGCCAGCAGCAGCGTGGCCAGCAGGTTGCGCTGCTGGCGCGCACGCAGGGCCCGCACGGCTTCGTCGTCGGTGGGGCCCTCGGCGCCGCAGTTCCAGCTCAGGTTGTCCGAATGGCCGTCGCGGTTGTCCTCGCCGTTGGCCTCGTTGTGCTTGTCGTTGTAGCTCACCAGGTCGGCCAGCGTGAAGCCGTCGTGCGCGGCGATGAAGTTGACGCTGGCCCAGGGCCGGCGGCCGCGCCGGTGGAAGCGGTCGGCGCTCGCGGTCATGCAGCCGGCCATCGCCGGCACCATCGATTCGTCGCCCTTCCAGAAGGCGCGCGCGGTGTCGCGGAAGCGGTCGTTCCATTCCGCCCAGCCGGGCGGAAAGCCGCCGACCTGGTAGCCGCCCGGGCCGCAGTCCCAGGGCTCGGCGATGAGCTTGACGCTGGACAGCACCGGATCCTGCCGGCAGCTCTTGAGGAAGCCGCCGTACTCGTCGAAGCCGTAGGGCTCGCGCGCGAGGATGGTGGCCAGGTCGAAGCGGAAGCCGTCCACGCGCATCTCGGTGACCCAGTAGCGCAGGCTGTCGGTCACCATCTGCAGCACGCGCGGGTGGCTCAGGTTCAGCGTGTTGCCGGTGCCCGTGTCGTTGATGTAGTAGCGCGGGCCGGGGCCGTCGCCGCCGTCGGCGCCGCCGGGCATCAGGCGGTAGTAGCTGGCGTTGTCGATGCCCTTGAACGAGATCGTCGGCCCCAGCTCGTTGCCTTCGGGCGTGTGGTTGTAGACCACGTCCAGGATCAGCTCCAGGCCATGCGCATGCACGCGGTCGACCAGGTGCTTGAACTCGTCGATGCTGGGCGCATGCAGGTACTTGGGCTCCAGCGCGAAGAAGCCGATGGTGTCGTAGCCCCAGTAGTTCTTCAGGCCCTTGTCGTGCAGGAAGGACTGGGTCACGAAGCGCTGGATGGGCAGCAGCTCGATGCTGGTCACGCCCAGCTCGCGGATCTCCTGGAGCACGGCGTCCTGCGCGAAACCCGCGAAGGTGCCGCGCAGGTGCTCGGGCACGGCGGGGTGGCGCATGGTGTGGCCGCGCACGTGGGTTTCGTAGAGCACGGTGCGCTCCCACGGCACGCGCGGATGGTCGGGCTGCGTCCATTCGAAGCGCGAGTCCACCACCACGCACTTGGGCACGAAGGGCGCGCTGTCGCGTTCGTCGAAGCTCAGGTCGCCGTCGGGGTGGCCGACGGTGTAGCCGAAGATCTCGGGGCCCCAATGCACTTCGCCGATGTGCGCCTTGGCATAGGGGTCCAGCAGCAGCTTGTTCGGGTTGAAGCGGTGGCCCTTCTCGGGCTCGTAGGGGCCGTGCACGCGCAGGCCGTAGCGCGCGCCGGGCTCCAGGCCGGGCACGAAGCCGTGCCAGACCTCGTCGGTGTATTCGGGCAGCGTGACGCGGCCGATCTCGGCCTGCCCCGCCTCGTCGTAGATGCACACGTCCACGCGCGTGGCGTGGGCGGAGAACACGGCGAAATTGACGCCGCGGCCGTTGTACGTGGCACCCAAGGGATGGGGCAACCCCTCCTCGACCTGCATGCGAACCCTCCAGAGGCTGAACGAGGCCGCAAGTTAGTGCAGCGCCGCACCGTGCCGTGTAGGAGGACCGAGCGAGGCGCGCGGCATCAAGGCGCCGTCGCGGGCGCCACCGCCCGGGGACGCCGCGCGCCGGGCGCCACCTGCGCCGCGGGTGGCCGGCAGTCGCCTGCAAGCGCCGCTGTTCAGGCCTCGCCCTCAGCGGTCCCGCTGATTCTTGGCCGGATGGTTCGGCTCCTCGTAAGGCGAACTGCCGTCGTTGGCCGATGCGCCCACGGGCTTGTCGCCCTCGGTGAGGCGCTGCTGCTGCCGCTCGGCCTGCTCGCGCCGGGCCGCGGGGTCGGGCGCGGGCGCGCCGGTGCGGTCCGAGTTCTTGGCGAACTGCTTCATGGCCTTCTGGGCAGGAAGATGGCTGCCCTTGTCGCTGGCGTCGAAGCCGGCCGCGTCGTCGGGCGCGGGGTCTGCAGCGGGGCGGGAGGGGTCACGGGTCATGGCAGGGGCTCTGGGAGAAGGGGCGAGGGCCGGGCGCGCGGCCCGACCGCCAGGAGGCAGCGAGGCGAGTCAGACCAGCGGCGGGTCCTGGTCGCGCTCGAAATGCCGGTGCCGGGCGATCGCGGCGATGAAAGCCGGCGTGAGCGCGGGCAGCTCCTGCGCGTCGCCCAGGATCAGCCCGGGGTCGTGCCGCCCGTCGGGCAAGGTCAGCGGCACCTCCGCCTGCGCCAGCAGCCCCTGCGACGCGCCCAGCACCAGCAGCGGCTTGCAGTGGCGGTACTGGTCCTTCACGAACTCCATGACCTGGCCCACGCGCGACAGCAGCGCCACGCCCTCGGGCCCGTCGGGCAGCACCAGCGCGTCGAAGAGGAAACCGGGCGCGTTCTCCAAACTCGCATCGGCCTGGAGCGTGAGCCCGTCGGCGGTGCGCACCGCGCCCAGCCGCGGCGCCACCACACGCGGCACGGCGCCTTCGGCGAACAGCGCCTGCACCAGCTGCTGCACCGGTGCGCCGGCCACGCCGTCGGCCACCACCAGCGCCACCTTGCGCGTGCGGATGCCGCCTTCGCCCGGGCGCGCCAGCAGCGACAGCGCCGGCGACTGCCGCACTTCGGGCTCGGCCGGCGTGGCGATGGCCAGCGGCAGCGGCGCGGGCAGTTCCATGCCCAGGCCGGCGGCCACCTGCGCCGCAAGCGCCTCCGAGGCGTTGCGCAGGCCGGCCACCACCCGTTCGCGCACCGCGGGCACCGTCACCTTCGACAGCTCGAAGCGGAAGGCCGCGGCGATGTGCGCCTGCTCCACCGGCGACTGGCTCTCGTAGAACAGCCGGGCCTGCGTGTAGTGGTCGGCGAACTTCTCGGGCTTGATGCGCACCTTGTGGTGCGCTTCCTGGGCCTCCTGGCGCGACTGCACGCTCATGAAACCCTGTGCCGCGCCCGCCTGGAAGGGGCAGCCGCCGCCCAGCGAGTTGGGCTCGTAGGCCACGCGGCCGCGGTGGATGGCCTGGCGGTGCATGCCGTCGCGCTGGTTGTTGTGGACCGGCGCGATGGGCGCGTTGATCGGGATCTCGTGGAAGTTCGGCCCGCCCAGGCGGCTGATCTGGGTGTCCACGTAGGAATGGATGCGCCCGGCCAGCAGCGGGTCGTTCGTGAAGTCGATGCCCGGAATGATGTGCGCGGTGCAGAAGGCGACCTGCTCGGTCTCGGCGAAGAAGTTGTCGGGGTTGCGGTTGAGCACCAGCCGCCCCACCAGCTGGATGGGCACCAGCTCCTCGGGCACGATCTTGGTCGCGTCGAGGATGTCGAAGCTGAAGCGCTCGGCCTCTTCCTCGGTGAACACCTGCAGGCCCAGCTCCCATTCCGGGTACTCGCCGGCCTCGATGGCCTCCCACAGGTCGCGGCGGTGGTAGTCCGGGTCGGCACCGGAGATCTTCACCGCCTCGTCCCACACCAGCGAATGGGTGCCCAGCTTGGGCTGCCAGTGGAACTTGACGAAGCGCGACTCGCCCTGCGCGTTCACGAGCCGGAAGGTGTGCACGCCGAAACCCTGCATGGTGCGGTAGCTGCGCGGGATCGCGCGGTCGCTCATCTGCCACATGAGCATGTGGGTGGACTCGGGCATGAGGCCCACGAAGTCCCAGAAAGTGTCGTGCGCCGACGCGGCCTGCGGCATGGCGTGGTGCGGCTCGGGCTTGACGGCATGCACCAGGTCCGGGAACTTCATCGCGTCCTGGATGAAGAAGACGGGCATGTTGTTGCCCACCAGGTCCCAGTTGCCCTCGTCGGTGTAGAACTTGACGGCGAAGCCGCGTACGTCGCGCGCCGTGTCTTTGGAGCCGCGCTCGCCGGCCACGGTGGAAAAGCGCACGAACACCGGCGTGATCTTGCCGGCCTCCTGGAAGGGCGCGGCGCGCGTCAAATCGGTGAGCGGCGCGTAGTTCTCGAAGAAGCCATGCGCGCCCGAGCCGCGCGCATGCACGATGCGCTCCGGGATGCGCTCATGGTCGAAGTGCGTGATCTTCTCGCGCAGGATGAAGTCTTCGAGCAGCGCGGGCCCGCGCGCGCCGGCCTTGAGCGAATGCTGGTTGTCGGCAATCGGCACACCCAGGTTGGTGGTCAGGCGCTGGCCCGTGGCGTCGACGCGCACGCGGTCCAGCGGCCCGACCAGCGGCTGCGCCCCCGGGGCGGCCACGGTGCCGGCCTTGGCATTGGCGTTCTGCTCCGACAGGGTGCTGGCCGTCGCCCGCGGCGAGGGAGGAGGTACCGCGGTGCCCGCCGGCGGCAGTTCGATGCCGTTGCCCTCGTATTCGGCCAGCTTGTTGGCGTTGTGGGGCTGGGCCGCGGCCAGCGCCTGGGCCTCGGCGGCCTTCTGCGCGGGCAGGTCGCCCTGCGCGGCCTGCGGCGGCGCGGGCTGGGCGGGCGCGCTGTCGGTGTTGCGGGCGGCGGCCCGTGCGGCCGCCACATCGGCCGGTTCCGCGGCCTGGGCGGGCGGCTTCGACACACCGGACTGCGACTTTTTCACCATGGGGAGACTCCTTCGGGGCGGGTTGCGGGGGAGGGGCTGCGTGCGGGCACGCGGCCATTTCCACCTTAGGCGCATCCCGCGCATGCGTGCGTAGGAGCGCGGTCGCCTGCCCCGTCGGCGCGGCGCTGTCAGACGAAGGCACTGCCGCAGCGACCGAGGGTGCCTCGCGGGCCTGGCCTACACGTGGGCGCTGGCCGGCCCGCCGAAGCTCATGGCCGTGCCAGCCCGCCCGAACCAAGGAGCCGCAGATGAGCGCAGGACCGCAGGACCCCGAAACGCCCGGGAGCGCGCACGAGCGCGCCGCCGACTATCTGCGCGCGCATGACCTCGTGGTGGTCACCGCCGAGTCCTGCACCGCGGGCCTGATCGCGGCGCGACTCGCATCGGTGCCGCATGCGGGGCAGGTGCTGGAGAGTGCCTTCGTGGTCTACGACCCCAAGGCCAAGATGCGCTGCCTGGGCGTGCCTGCCGAGGTGCTGGCGCGCCACAACCTCACCAGCGAGGCGGTGGTCCTGGCGATGGCGCAGGGCGCGCTGGCGCACAGCGATGCGAACGTGGCCATCGCGAACACCGGCGTGGCCGACGATTCGGACCCCGCCATCCCGCCCGGCACCCAGTGCTATGCCTGGGCCTTCCGCGATGCCGAAGGCCGCACCCAAGCCTACACCGCCACGCACCGTTTCAGCGGCGAGCGCAATACCATCCGCGAGGCCAGCGCCGACCATGCGCTGCACTGCCTGCCGCACTACCACCGGCTGTGGCGGCAGGCTCCCGCGTCGTCCCCCGCCACCGCGCCGGCCGCCGAAGGCGGCGTGGCCACGCCCATCCAGGAAGCGAATCCATGACCCTCGATGCCCCGCGTGAAAAGATCCTGCAGGAACTGCAGGTCGTCCGTTTCTTCGATGCCCCGGCCGAACTGGAGCGGCGCGTGGCCTTCCTGGCCCGCTACCTCGGCGCCAGCGGGCGGGGCAGCTATGTGCTGGGCATCAGCGGCGGCGTCGACTCGCTGGTGGCCGGCGCGCTGGCCCAGCGCGCCGTCTCGCGGCTGCGCGCCGAGGGCCGGCCGGCCTGCTTCATTGCCGTGCGCCTGCCCTACGGTGCGCAGCGCGACGAGGCCGAGGCCGCGCGCTGCATCGACTTCATCGCCCCCGACGAGGTGAAGACCGTCAACATCCGAAGCGCCGTGGACGCCCTGCATGCGCAGTTGCAAGACGCGGGCGTGGACCTGGGCGACGCAGGCAGCGCGGACTTCCACGTGGGCAACATCAAGGCGCGCCTGCGCATGGTGGCGCAGTACGCGATCGCGGGCGCGGCGCAAGGGCTGGTGATCGGCACCGACCACGCGGCCGAGGCGCTGATGGGCTTCTTCACCAAGCATGGCGATGGCGCGGCCGACATCCTGCCGCTGGCGGGCCTGTCCAAGCGGCGCGTGCGCGCCCTCGGGCTCGAAATGGGCGCGCCCGGCGACCTGGTGATGAAGACGCCGACGGCCGACCTGGAAAGCCTGTCGCCCCTCAAGCCCGACGAGGCCGCTTTCGGCGTGAGCTACGAGGTCATCGACGATTTCCTCGAAGGCCTGCCGGTGGACGCGGCGGCCGAGCGGATCCTGCTCGACACCTACGCCCGCACGGCGCACAAGCGCAGCCCGGCCGTGACGCCGGCCTGAGCGGCCGGCCGCAGGGCTGTCCCCGACATGGCAGCCTGAAACGGCCGAAGCCGCCACACTGCGGCGCGCAGCCCCGGCTGCCTGCCGTCGCATGAACCTTGTTGCCCCCACCCCTTCGCCTTCCCGCCACGCCGGCATCGAGCACGTGGACATCGGCCGCGTGCGCATCTACCTGGGCGCCAAGAACGGCAAGTACCCCGACGGCAACCAGGTGATGGTGCGCGGCACCGACACGCTGGCCGCCTTCGACACGCCGCTCGTCGCCAACCACATCGGACCGGACTTCGATGCCGCCGAACTCGTGGTGATGGGGCACGTGCATGAAGACCACATGGCCGGGCTGCACCGGCTGCCCCATGCGCCGGTGCATGTGCACCAGGGCGACCTGGCCGCCGTGCGCAGCTGGGAAGGCCTGTGCGCGGCCTTCGGGACCTCGGGCGCCGGCCAGGCGCAGATGCTGGCGCGGCTGCAGCAGGAGTTCTTCTACGCACCGCGGCCCGACGCGATCGGCTATGACGATGGCGCCGTGTGGGAGCTGGGCCAGGCGCGAGTGCGGGCCTTCCACATGCCGGGCCACACCACGGGCCACACCGTGCTGTTGGTGGAGCCCGAGGGCGTCGCCTTCATCGGCGACATTGACCTCACGGGCTTCGGCCCCTATTACGGCGACGCCTGTTCCAGCCTGCGTGATTTCCGCCGCAGCCTCGCGCGCCTGCCCGATGTGCCGGCGCGGGCCTGGGTCACCTCGCACCACCGCGGCGTGTACACCGACCGGCAGCGTTTCCTCGACGACCTGCAGGCCTACGCGGCGAAGATCGACGAGCGTCAGGCGCGGCTGCTGGCCCTGCTGCGCAACGCGCCGATGGACCTGGCGCAATTGGTGGCGCAACGGCTGCTGTATCCGCCGGGCTTCGACGCGCCCTGGGTGGAGGACGCGGAAAGGCGCACCATCGCGCAGCACCTGCAAGAGCTGCAGGCGGCCGGGCGCGTGCAGGTCGACGAGGCGGGCTGCTACCGTCTTGGCTGACCGAAGGACGGACCTTCGGCGGGGCCCTCGGCCCGCTCAGCCCGGGCCTGCTTCGACGCGCAGGATCTCGCCCGTCGCGACCACGCGGAAGCTGCCGTCCTCGGCCCGCTCGACCGGCGCGCCGTCCAGCAGGAACTCCTCGCGCGCTTCGGGCTGCGTGTGCCGCAGCACCTGCAGGGTGCGCAGTTCGCCCTGGGCCGTGCGCACCGTGAGGGTGGTGACATGCGTGGTCATGGCCGCACCTGCGCTGCCTGCGCTGCCTGCGCGCCGTGGACGGCGCAAGGGGACGGCATGGCCGAGAACGGCAGCCGCCCATCGTCTTTTTCGCCGCCCGGGCTGCGGCATCGGTCGCGCGCCGGATCCACCGGCCCGCGCGCGCGGCGTTTCTGCGCTTCGTCCGGCATGGGGTGGCCATCTGCCATCAGCGTGCTCCTTGTGTGAAGGCTCCGGTTATTGCGCGGGCGTGGGTGCAAGGGCGTAGGCCGGCATCGGGCGTGGGCTGTCGATGCAGCCCTGCCCGTGCGCAACAGGGCGCGCGTTGCATGGCCGCGCGGCCCGCATTGCGCCGTCGCGCCATCGCGGGGCCGGCCAGGCCGAACGTCACAGAAAGATTTACATATGTCCGACCCGGGTTTCGGGCCAAGCGCGAGTGCCGACAATCACGCGCTTTTTCCCGAACAAGAGGACGCTTTCAGCGCAATGCCCATCAAGACCGTGCTCTATGTCAGCAAGGCGGCCGGTTCCCGATCCCTGACGCATCTTCGGCTCCTCGTCCCACACGCCCGTGAAGCCAACCGGCGCCGCGAGATCACCGGCGTTCTGCTGTTCGACGGCCGCAACTACACCGAACTGCTGGAGGGCCCGGCCCAGGCCATCGACGCCGTGATGGCGCGCATCGCACTGGACAACCGGCATTCGAAGATGCGCGTGCTGTCCGATGAGCGACGCGCCGACCGGTCCTACGTGGGTTTCCCGCTGACCTACCTGTATGACGAGGGGCGCCGCGGACTGACCACCGAGCTGGTGGACGGCAAGCCCGTGTCGGGGCTGGAACTGCGCGACATCTTCCTGCGCGCGCCCGGCGACCTGCCGGCCGCCCGGCCCGGATGAACGGCACGCACGGCAACGCCAGGGACAAGGGACCGGGAGGCGCGGCACTGATCCCGCTGGGGCGGCGCCAGCGTGCAACGGGTGCTGGGCGCAGGCGAGCGCGGAGCGCTTCAGCGGTAGAAGGCCGAGGGCGGTACGCCGAAGTGCCGCCTGAACATGGCGGTGAAGGCACTGTGGCTGGCGTAGCCGCAGTCCAGCGCCACGCCGATCACTTTCTCGCCGCGCGCGATGGCGGTGAGCGCGGCCAGCAGCCGCGCCTGTTCCCGCCACTGCGAAAAGCGCATGCCGGTGCCTTGCGCGAACAGGCGCTGCAGCGTGCGCTCGCCCACACCGATGCGCGCGGCCCATTCGGCGGCGCTGGCGCGGTCCGCGGGATGGCGCATCAGGGCGTCGCAGATCGGCTGCAGCCGGGGCTCGGCGGGCATGGGCAGGTGCAGCGGCAGCGTGTGCGACACGCGCAGCTCGTCGACCACCAGCGCGATCAGGCGGCGCTCGCGCGGCGTGAGCCGGCCCTGCGGCGGGATGCGCACGGCCTCCACCAGCAGTTCGCGCAGCAGCGGCGAGATGTGCAGCACGCAGCTGTGCGGCGGCAGGCGCTTGATCTGCGCCGCATCGATGAACGCGGTGCGCATCAGCACGTCGCCCGACATGGTCACGCTGTGGCGCAGCCCGGCCACCAGCCACAGCCCGCGCTGGGGCGGCACCACCCAGGAGCCGCCTTCGGAATGGACCACCATCACGCCTTCGGTGGCGTAGAGCAGCTGGCCGCGCGGATGGCTGTGCCAGCCGGTCGAAGTGCCGCTGGGCCAGCGGGCCTCCATCACCAGGGCGCGCGGCAGGTCGTGGAAATCCAGGTGCTTCTGCGGAGAGGGCGCGGCCATGACCGAAACTCTGCAGTTCTTGGCGGATGTGCGAAAGACGGACGCGGACCACCCGCCTAGTCTCCAGGCCATCTTTCCGCTGCTCAAGTCCGAATACGCGCTGAGCTTCGGGCAGATCGGCATGATCGCGCTGGTCTACCAGGTCACGGCCTCGCTGCTGCAGCCCTGGGTCGGCCTGTACACCGACAAGCACCCCATGCCCTGGCTGCTGCCCGCCGGCATGGCCGTCACGCTGGCCGGCATCGCGCTGCTGGCGGGCGCGAACAGCTACCCCTGGCTGCTGGTGGCCTCGGCGGTCATCGGCGTGGGCTCGGCCACCTTTCACCCGGAAGCCTCGCGCGTGGCGCGGCTGGCCTCGGGCGGGCGTTTCGGCACGGCCCAGTCCACCTTCCAGGTGGGCGGCAACGCCGGTTCGGCCATCGGGCCGCTGCTCACGGCACTGGTCGTGATCCCGCACGGGCAGGCCGCGGTCGCATGGTTCATGCTGGCCGCGCTGCTGGCCATCGCCGTGCTGTGGCGGATCATGCAATGGAGCCGCCGGCACGGCCAGGCGCACCAGCAGGGGCTGGCGCGCCGGCAGGGCGAAGGACTGAGCCGCGGCGGCGTGCTGCAGGCCATGGCGGTCATCTCGCTGCTGATGTTCGCCAAGTTCGTCTACATCGCGGCCTTCACGAACTACTTCACCTTCTACCTGATCCAGCACTTCCGGCTGGACGTGCAGGACAGCCAGGTCTTCCTGTTCATCTTCCTGGCCGCGGTGGCGCTGGGCACCTTCGCCGGCGGCCCGGTGGGCGACCGGATCGGGCGCAAGGCGGTGATCTGGGTGTCCTTCCTCGGCGTGGCACCCTTCGCGCTGGCGCTGCCTCATGTGAACCTGTTCTGGACCGCGGTGCTGGCCGTGGCCGTTGGCCTGGTCATGTCCTCGGCCTTCGCGGCGCTGGTCGTGTATGCGCAGGAGGCGGTGCCGGGGCGCGTGGGCATGGTGTCCGGCCTCATGTTCGGTCTGATGTTCGGCTTGAGCGGCATCGGCGCCGCGGGCCTGGGCAAGCTGGCCGATGCCTACGGCATCGAGTGGGTTTACCAGGCCGTTTCCTTCCTTCCGCTGCTGGGGCTGTGCACGCTCTTCCTACCCGACACGCGCAAGGGGCGCACGCAGGCCGCGTCAGTCGCCCGCTAGGGAAGGGCGCGCTGCGCCGTCAGCCGGCGCGGCCGGGCGCGCCCCGGCGGGCAGCGGCGTACGGCTGCCGCGGCCCGGTTCCAGGGCGTCGGCTCAGGGGATCACCTTGAGCTGCTGCGCATTGGGCGGTAGCTGGTAGCTCCAGGTCTCGGTCAGCGGCCGGCCGTCGGGCTGGCGCAGCGCGGCGCGCAGCTCCACGGGCTGCGCCGGGTCCTTGACCCTGGCGCGGATCAGCAGCCGCCAGCCGCGGATGACGGGGTTGGGCTGCAGCTGCGTTTCGAGCAGCTCGCCGTTAGCGCTGATGCTGACGTCGGGCTGCAGCACCGTGCCGGCCGGCAGGTTGGCCAGCACCGGGCCTTCGAAATCGATGTTCCAGGCCATGCTGCCGTCGAGCTGGCGGACCAGGTTGCGCTGCAGCCGCTCGCCCGAGGTGTGGAAGGTCTGGCGCACCCAGCCGTTGTTGGCCGCATGCAGCGCGGGCTCGTTCATGGTCCAGTGCATGCGGTAGGCGAACTGCAGCATCTGGCCCTTGCGCGCCGGCTCGGCCGGCACCCAGTAGGCCACGATGTTGTCGTTGGTCTCGTCGATGGTGGGAATCTCCACCAGCTCGACGGAGCCCGCACCCCAGTGGTTGTGCGGCTCGATCCAGGCGCTGGGGCGCAGGTCGTAGCGGTCCTTGAGGTCTTCGTAGCGCGAGAACTCGCGCCCGCGCTGCAGCAGGCCGAAGCCGCGCGGGTTCTCCATCTGGAAGCTGCTGGCCTGCACCTGATGCGGGTTGTTCAGCGGGCGCCAGATCCATTCACCGGCACCGGTCAGCATGGCCAGGCCGTTGGAGTCGTGGATGGCCGGGCGGAAGTTGCGCCGGTCGCTGAGCTGGTTGGGCCCGTAGAGGAACATGCTCGTGAGCGGCGCGATGCCGATGCGCGCGATGTCGGCGCGCAGGAAGAGGTTGGACTGCACGTCCACCACGGTGTCGCTGCCGGGGCGCAGGATGAACTGGTAGGCGCCGGTGGCGCGCGGCGAGTCGAGCAGCGCGTAGATCACGAGCTCCTGGTCCTGCGCGGCCGGGCGGCGCACCCAGAACTCGCGGAAGTTCGGGAATTCCTCGCCGCCGGGCGGCACGGTGTCGATGGCCAGGCCGCGCGCCGACAGGCCGTACCACTGGCCCTGGCCGATGACGCGGAAGTAGCTCGCGCCCAGGAGGCTCATCACCTCGTCCCACTTGCCGGGCTGGTTGATGGGCGAGAGCACGCGAAAGCCGGCGTAGCCCAGCTGCGAGGTGGTCTCACGGTTGAAGCGCAGGTCGCCGAAGTCGAAGCGCTCGGGCTCGTAGCGCAGCTCCTGCACCTGGTCGCCCACGATCTCGTGGATGCGCACCGGGGCGTTGAACTGCATGCCCTGGTGGTAGAAGCTCAGGCGAAAGGGCGCCTGCAGGTCCGACCACAGGAAGCGGTCCGCGCGCGGCTGGATCTTCATGTAGTCGGCGAACTGCAGGCTGCTGAACTCGGGCGGCAGGTTGCTCTGCGGCGCGGCATAAGGCTGGTCGGCCAGGGCGCGGGCCTTGGCCGACACCTCGTCGAGCGAGAAGGCCCAGGCCTGCGCGGCCAGCAGCGTGCAGGCGGCCGCGGCGGCAATCTGGGGAAGCAGGCGCTGCGCGGCGCTGCGGCGGAAAGCGGACAGGGTCATCTTGGAAGGGGGAAGCGCCCTGCGCCGCCGCACCGCGTCCTCGCCGGCGAGGGCTCGCGTGGGCGTCGCAAACCGGGCAATGGAGCCGGAGCTTAGCAGCGGCCGGCCCGCGCCCCGGGTCGGACAAGGCCGGCGGCGCGCGCCGCGGCAGCGGCCTGGTCCCACAGAGGCCGCCCGGGGCATGGCCTAACATCGCGCGCACTTTTGTCTGCGCTTCCGATCCGATGACCTGCTCCTTTGTGCCGAAGACGCTCGCGCTGGCGGGCCTGGCCGTGGCCTGCGCCGCGGCCCTGGCCCAGCCCAAGCCCGCCCTGCTGAACGACAAGAAGGCCTTCGTGGCCGACCTGCTGCGGCAGATGACGGTGGAGGAGAAGGTCGGCCAGCTGCGGCTGATCAGCATCGGCCCCGAAATGCCCGCCGCCCAGCTGGCCGAGGAAGTGGCCGCGGGCCGCGTGGGCGGCACCTTCAATTCGGTCAACCGCAAGGAACAGCGCCCGCTGCAGCAGGCGGCCGTGCAACGCAGCCGCCTGAAGATCCCCATGCTCTTCGCCTACGACGTGCTGCATGGGCACCGCACCTCCTTCCCCATCGGCCTGGGCCTGGCCTCGAGCTGGGACATGGACGCGGTGCGCCGCACGGCCCGCTATTCGGCGCTGGAAGCCAGTGCCGACGGCATCGACGTGACCTTCGCGCCCACGGTGGACATCTCGCGCGACCCGCGCTGGGGCCGCACGTCGGAGGGCTTCGGCGAGGACCCGCACCTGGTTTCCCAGGTGGCGCGCGCGATGGTGCAGGGCTTCCAGAACGGCTCGTCCGCCAAGCCCGACAGCATCATGGCCTCGGTCAAGCATTTCGCGCTGTACGGCGCGGTGGAAGGCGGGCGCGACTACAACATCGTCGACATGAGCCCCATGCGCATGTACAACGACTACCTGCCGCCCTACAAGGCGGCCATCGACGCGGGCTCGGGCGGCGTGATGATCGCGCTCAACACCGTCAACGGCCAGCCCGCCACGTCCAACACCTGGCTGCTGCAGGACCTGCTGCGCAAGGACTGGGGCTTCAAGGGCGTGACCTTCTCCGACCACGGCGCCATCACCGAACTGCTGCGCCATGGCGTGGCCCAGGACGATGCCGAGGCGGCCGAGCTGGCGATCAAGGCCGGCGTGGACATGAGCATGGCCGACCAGGTCTACCTCAAGGAGCTGCCGGGGCTGGTGAAGTCGGGCCGCGTGAAGATGGCCGTGCTGGACAACGCCGTGCGCGAGGTGCTGGGCGCCAAGTACGACATGGGCCTGTTCCACGACGCCTTCCGCCGCATCGGCAAGGCCGAGGACGACCCGGCCGACCCCAAGGCCGACAGCCGCCTGCATCGCGAGCCCGCGCGCGACGTGGCGCGCCGCTCGCTGGTGCTGCTGGAAAACCGCAACGACACGCTGCCGCTGAAGAAGTCGGCCACCGTGGCGCTCGTCGGCCCGCTGGCCGATGCGCCCGTCGACATGATCGGCGTCTGGTCGGCGCAGGCCCTGCCGGCGCAAGCCGTGACCTTGCGTGCCGGCATGGCGAAGGCGCTGCAAGGGCAGGGCGGCAGGCTGCTCTACGCGCGCGGCGCCAACGTGACCGAAGACAAGGCCATCGTCGAATACCTGAACTTCCTGAACTGGGACGCGCCCGAGGTGGTGCAGGACAAGCGCACGCCGCAGCAGATGATCGACGAGGCGGTGGCCACCGCGAAGCAGGCCGACGTGATCGTGGCCGCCGTGGGCGAGGCGCGCGGCATGTCGCATGAATCGTCGAGCCGCACGCGGCTGGACCTGCCCGAAAGCCAGCAGGAACTGCTCAAGGCGCTCAAGGCCGTCTCGGTGGCCACGGGCAAGCCGCTGGTGCTGGTGCTGATGAACGGCCGGCCGCTGGCGCTCAATTGGGAGAAGGCGAACGCCGACGCGATGCTGGAAACCTGGTTCGCCGGCACCGAAGGCGGCCATGCCATCGCCGACGTGCTCTTCGGCGACTACAACCCCTCGGGCAAGCTGCCGATCTCCTTCCCGCGCTCGGTGGGCCAGGTGCCCACCTACTACAACCACCCGCGCCTGGGCCGGCCCTTCACGCCGGGCAAGCCGGGCAACTACACCTCGCAGTACTTCGACGAGCCGCAGGGCGCGCTGTACCCCTTCGGCTACGGCCTGAGCTACACCCGCTTCGAGCTCTCGCAGGTGCAACTGTCCAGCGCCACGATGGCGCGTGGCGGCCGAGTGGAGGCGAGCGTCACGGTGCGCAACGCCGGCGCGCGCGCCGGCGAGGCGGTGGTGCAGCTCTACATCCAGGACGTGGCCGCGTCGGTGGTGCGGCCCGTGAAGGAACTGAAGGACTTCCGCAAGCTGATGCTGCAGCCCGGCGAGCAGCAGGTGGTGCGCTTCCAGATCGATGAATCGCAGCTCAAGTTCTACAACGCACAGCTCCAGCACGTGGCTGAGCCGGGTGAATTCAGGGTGCAGATCGGCCTGGATTCGCAGGCGGTGAAGGAGCAGGGCTTCGTGCTGCGCTGAGCCTCGCGGCGCCAGCGCCTCGCTGCTGCACGCGCCGGGGTTCGAGGCCGCTGCGCGAACGGCCTCATCCGGCCCGGTCGGCGCGCAGGCGGCCGGCCCCGGCGCTCAGCCCCCCAGCAGCGCCCGCAGCCGCCGCACCTCGCGCTGCAGATCGATGATCAGCGCGGCGGCCTCGACGCCGACGTCGAAGTCGCGCTGCAGGCGCCGGGCCTGCAGCGCGCAGCGCAGCGCCTCGCCGTGGAAGACCCATTGCGCCTGCGGCGCATCGGGCCGGGTGGGGGCGATCAGCCCGGCGTCCACCAGGGCCAGCACCCATTCCTCGCGGTCGCCCGCGGCGCGTGCGAGTTCGGCGATGCGCAGCGGATGGTCGTCGTCCACGGGCACGCCATGCGTGATCGTCACGGTGGTCTGTCGCAGCGAGGTCATGCAAAGGCTCCCAGAGAACGGCGCGGATCGAAGGCCGTGCTGGCCCGGGCCAGCGCCTCATAGGCCGCGCGGGCGGCGTCGGAGTCGGCCGGCGGCAGCGCGAGCTCCAGTTCCAGGTAGAGGTGGCCCGGCACCTTGCCGGGAAAGCCGCGGTCCTTCAGGCGCAGCTTGCGTCCGGGGCGCGAGTGGGGCGGCACCGTGACTTCCACTTCGTCACCGTTGGGCAGGGGCACGCGCACCTGCGCGCCCAGCGCGGCTTCGCTGGGCGTGACCGGCAGCTTCATCGTCAGGTCGTGGCCCTCGACGCGGTAGCGGGCGTCGGGCGCCAGCTTCACTTCGAGGAAGAGGTCGCCTGCCGGTTCGCCGCCGTGGCCCGGCAGGCCCTGGCCGGCCAGCCGGATCAGCTGCCCCGGCCGCACGCCGGGCGGAATGCGCACCTGCAGCGTGCGCTGCACCACCTCCGGCTGGCCGTGCGCGTCGAGCTCCAGGGCCTGCAGCTGCAGCAGGCGCTCGCCGCCGCGCAGCGCGGTGGCGATGTCCACCTCGATGGTGGCGTGCTGGTCGTCGCCGCGCATGCGGGCCTGCCGCTGCTGGGCCTGGCGCCGCTGCGCCGCGCCGAACAGGGACGAGAAGAACTCGCTGAAGTCGGCATCGTCGGCCGGGCCGCCCGTGCCGCCGTGGCGCGCGCGGCTGAAGTCGAAGCCCTGGTCCCAGCCGGGCGGCGGCGTGAAGCCGTGCCCCGCGCCGTCGCCCGCCGGCGTGCCGCGGGCCACGCGCTCGGCCAGGGCATCGTAGGCGGCGCGTTTCTCACTGTCCTGCAGCACTTCGTAGGCCTCGTTGACCTCTTTCATGCGCCGCTCGGCGTCGGCCTCGTGGCTGACGTCGGGGTGGTATTTGCGGGCGAGCTTGCGGTAGGCCTTGCGGATCTCGTCGCTCGAGGCTTTCCGGTCCACGCCCAGGGCGGAGTAGTAGTCCTTGAAGTCCATGGCGCTCCCGTGAAGGAAGGATTTCCATCCATGGTGGGGGCCGGCGGGCCGCTCTGCAAGTCGGCCGGCGCCGCCAGGCTCGCGCGCAAGCCGCCCGGCGAGAGGGGCGCCGCCTCAGCGGCACAGCGGCCAGCCGCCGACTTCCAGGTGGAAATGGTCGCGGTGCGCGCGGTTGTAGCCGGGCCCGAGCGTGCCGTCGAAGCGCCGGCAGGCACCCGCATGCGCGCCGTGCAGGAAGCGCGCGACGGGGTCGCGCTGCAGGGCCTGCGCGTCGTCCCAGGGCTGCGGGGCCTCGCGCAGTACCTGGATGCGGCGGCCGTCGGCCAGCAGGAAGCCGCCCACGTCCAGCGCGTCGGCGGTGGCATGGCGGCTGCGACGGCCGGTGGCGCGGCCGTCGCCGGTGCTGATGTCGCGGCAGACATGGCTGCCCAGGTGCTCCACGCGCGTGACGCGCTGGCCCAGCGCGGCCTGCGCGGCGGCCTGCAGGTCGTGGCGCTCCCAGAGCGCGAAGGAGAGGGCGGCGCGGCAGCTGAGCACGGTCGGCCGGCTCAGCTGCACCGACTGGCCGGCTTCCAGCCGCACGGCGTTGTCCAGGCCGCAGCCCTGCGCCAGGGGGCGGTCGGGCACGCGCGAAAAGCGCAGCCCCGCCTCGCGCAGCGTGGCCAGGCATTGCGCCGGGTCGGCGCGCGCGCGGCGCATCTTGAAGGGCGTGAGCCAGTTCGGCGGCTCGGCCACGTCGAGGGCGGCCAGCGGGTCGATTCGCGGCGGCACCTGCAGCCAGCCGCTCAGGTAGCCGCCCACCGCCAGGCCGGCCAGCAGGCTGGCCAGCGCCACCGCCCCGAGCCGGCCCGGCCGACGCGGCGCCGTGCGGCCCTCAGCCCTGGGCATGGCGCCGCAGGCGCTCCTGCAGCGTGCCGGTGTGCAGCTCGCACAGCAGCCGCGCGGTGCGTGCCAGGTCGCTGCCGATGAAGGTGATGTGGCGGATGCCTTCGTTCTGCATGGGATGGAACGGATTCGCGTGGAGGGGCGTGGAGTGTGGCGCCCGACCGCCGGCCGCGCTGCCGGCCGGAAGCAGGCTTGCATGTCAGCGGTCCACGGGCAGCAGCAGGCTTTCCTTGACCTCCTCCATCACCACGTAGCTGTGCGATTCGGCGGGCACGGGCAGCTTCTTGAGGATGTCGCCCAGCAGGTGGCGGTACTCGCCCATGCCGCGCAGCCGGGCTTTGACCAGGTAGTCGAAGCCGCCCGAGACCAGGTGGCATTCCAGCACCTCGGGCATGTGCAGCAACTCCTTCTTCACCTTGTCGAAGACCTCGCCGGACTTGGACGAGAGCTTGATTTCCACGAACACCAGCAGCGTCTTGCCCAGGGCTTCGGGCGACACGCGGGCGTGGTAGCCGGTGATGACGCCGTTTTTCTCCAGCCGCTTCACGCGTTCCGAACAGGGCGAAGTGGACAGGCCCACGCGCTGGGCCAGCTCGGTGACCGGCAGCCGGCCTTCGCGCTGGAGGATGTCGAGGATCTTGCGGTCGATGCGGTCGAGCGAAGCAGTCATTTCAGCGGTCCGGCCAGGCACGGGCAAGGGTGGCGGCAGCTGATTTTGCGGCAGAACGGGCGAAGAACCGTCAAAGATGCCGGCCAGATAGGCCTAGATTCCGGCAATCGACCTTCTCGGGCCCTCATTCTTCAGGCAACGGAGCTTCCCATGCATGTGATCGTTCTCGGCGGTGGTGTCATCGGCACCACCACGGCCTACTACCTGGCCCGGGCCGGCGCGCGCGTGACGGTGCTGGAGCGCCAGGACGGCGTGGCGCAGGAAACCAGCTTCGCCAACGCGGGCCAGGTTTCGCCCGGCTATTCCACGCCCTGGGCCGCGCCGGGCATCCCGCTCAAGGCCCTGAAGTGGATGTTCCAGAAGCATGCGCCGCTGGCCATCCGCCCCGACGGTTCGCTGTTCCAGCTGCGCTGGATGGCGCAGATGCTGCGCAACTGCTCGCCCGAGCGCTACGCCGTCAACAAGGAACGCATGATGCGCGTGGCCGAGTACAGCCGCGACTGCCTGCGCGCGCTGCGCGCCGAAGCCGGCCTGCAGTACGAGCAGCGCACCGGCGGCACGCTGCAGGTCTTTCGCAGCGCGCAGCAGCTGGACGCGGTGCAGCGCGACATCGCGGTGCTGCAGGAATGCGGTGTGCCCTACGAGCTGCTGGACCGCGCGGGCCTGGCCCGCGTCGAACCCGCGCTGGCCCGCACCGGCGGCGCGCTGGTCGGTGGGCTGCGCCTGCCCGGCGACGAGACGGGCGACTGCCACCTGTTCACCAACCAATTGGCCCAGGCGGCGCGCGCGCTCGGCGTGGCGTTCCGCTTCGGCGCGCAGGTCGAGCAGGTGCAGGCCGAAGGCGGCCGCATCAGCGGCGTGCGCGTGCGCCAGAACGGCACCGAGGAGCTGCTCACGGCCGACCGCTACGTGATGGCCTTCGGCAGCTACTCGCGCGCCATGGCGGCCGCGCTCGGGCTGGACCTGCCGGTCTATCCGGTCAAGGGCTATTCGCTCACGGTGCCGCTGCGGGACGCCAGCCTGGCGCCGCAGTCCACCGTGCTCGACGAGACCTACAAGATCGCCGTCACGCGCTTCGACCAGCGCATCCGCGTGGGCGGCATGGCGGAGCTGGGCGGCTTCGACCTGCGTCTGAACCCCGTGCGCCGCGCCACGCTCGAGAAGGTGGTGGGCGAGCTGTTCCCGGGCGGCGACCTGCCCGCCGCGAGCTTCTGGACCGGCCTGCGCCCCATGACACCCGATGGCACGCCCATCGTGGGCGCCACGCCGCTGGCCAACCTGTTCCTCAACACCGGCCACGGCACGCTGGGCTGGACCATGGCCTGCGGCAGCGGCAAGCTGGTGGCCGACCTGGTGACGGGCCAGCGGCCCGAGATCCGCACCGACGGGCTGGACATGGGGCGCTACGGCGGCTCGACCCGGACTGCGCCGCAGTGGCGGCCGGTGCATGCCGCTTGATGCCCCCGGCGGCCGGAGTTCGGTGCCGGTCCCGCTGCCCGGCTGACACGAAAAAAAACCGGCGCCTGGGGCGCCGGCTTTCTCACAGCCACGGACCGGGCCGCTGCAGCGGCTTGCCCCTGGAGCGGATCAGAAACGCGTGACCGGCGCGGGTTCCTCGCGCTTGTCGGCCGCGTACTTGCCCAGCTCCCACTTGGCGATGGCGTTGCGGTGCACCTCGTCCGGGCCGTCGGCGAAGCGCAGCGTACGGGCCTGGGCGTAGGCGTAGGCGAGCGGGAAGTCGTCGCACATGCCGCCGCCGCCGTGCACCTGCATGGCCCAGTCGATCACCTGGCAGGCCATGCTGGGCGCCACCACCTTGATCATCGCGATCTCGCTCTTGGCGACCTTGTTGCCGGCCACGTCCATCAGCCAGGCGGCCTTCAGGGTCAGCAGGCGGGCCATGTCGATCTTGCAGCGCGCTTCGGCGATGCGTTCCTGCGTCACCGTCTGCTGCGCCACCGTCTTGCCGAAGGCCACGCGCGAAGAGGCACGCCGGCACATCAGCTCCAGTGCGCGCTCGGCCAGGCCGATCAGGCGCATGCAGTGGTGGATGCGGCCCGGGCCCAGGCGGCCCTGGGCGATCTCGAAGCCGCGCCCTTCGCCCAGCAGGATGTTGCTGGCCGGCACGCGCACGTTCTCGAAGTACATCTCGACATGGCCGTGCGGCGCATCGTCGTAGCCCATCACGTTGAGCGGGCGCACGATGCGGATGCCCTTGGCGTCGGCCGGCACCAGCACCATGCTCTGCTGCGAATGCTTGGGCGCTTCGGGGTCGCTCTTGCCCATGGTGATGAACACGGCGCAGCGCGGGTCGGCCGCGCCGGAGATCCACCACTTGTGGCCGTTGATGACGTACTCGTCGCCCTGGCGCTCGATGCGCGTGCAGATGTTCGTGGCGTCGCTGGAGGCCACTTCGGGCTCGGTCATCGCGAAGGCCGAGCGGATGTTGCCGTCCAGCAGCGGCTGCAGCCAGCGTTCGCGGTGCTCGTCGGTGCCGTAGCGGGCGATGGTCTCCATGTTGCCGGTGTCGGGCGCGGAGCAGTTGAAGACCTCCGAGGCCCATGGCACGCGGCCCATCAGCTCGGCCAGCGGCGCGTACTCCATGTTGGTCAGGCCGCCGCCCTTCTTCTTGGCGATCTCGGCCGTGTCGTTGGGCAGGAACAGGTTCCACAGGTCCTGCTCGCGGGCCTTCACCTTCAGTTTCTCGATGACGTTCAGCGCGCTCCAGCGCTTGCCGGCGGCGGTGTTCGCGGCCAGTTCGGCGGCGTACTCGGCCTCGGCCGGGAAGATGTGCGCGTCCATGAAGTCGCTCACGCGCTTCTGGAGGTCCTTGGTTTTGGCCGAATAGTCGAAGTCCATGGGGTTTCCTTGGGAAGAATCAGGGGATGAGGCTCATGCCTTTTGGGCAAAGGCCCAGGCCATCTCGGCCATCGGGCGGGCGCCGCGGGCCGAAGCCACGGCTTGCTCGCTCGAAGCGGTACCGGCCTCGACCCGTTTGGCAATGCCTTGCAGGATCGCGGCCATGCGGAACAGGTTGTAGGCCTGATAGAAGTTCCAGTCGGGCGCAAGCGCCTCGGGCGTGGAAATGCGGGTGCGCGCGCAGTAGCGGCGGATGTATTCGGCTTCGCTCGGAATGCCCAGCGCGGCCAGGTCCACGCCGCCGATGCCGCGGCCGGTGGTGGGCGGCATGTGCCAGGACATGCAGTGGTAGCTGAAGTCGGCCAGCGGATGGCCCAGCGTGGACAGTTCCCAGTCGAGCACGGCGATCACGCGCGGCTCGGTGGGATGGAACATCATGTTGTCCAGGCGGTAGTCGCCGTGGACGATGGAGACCTTGCTTTCGTCCTTCGCGCTGGCCGGCATGTGCGCGGGCAGCCAGTCGATCAGGCGCTCCATGGCCTCGATGGGCTGCGACAGTTCGCCCGCGCCGTCGGCCGAGGCCTTGTACTGCTTGCTCCAGCGGCCGATCTGGCGCTCGAAATAGTTGCCCGGCTTGCCATAGTCGGCCAGGCCCTGGGCCGCGAAGTCGACGGTGTGCAGCGCGGCGATCACGCGGTTCATCTCGTCGTAGTAGGCGTCGCGCTCGGCATTGCTGAAGCCGGGCAGCGACTGGTCCCACAGCACGCGGCCTTCCATGCACTCCATGACGTAGAAGGCGCGGCCGATGACGGATTCGTCCTCGCACAGGCAGTACATGGTGGGCACCGGCACCTCGGTGCCGGCCAGGCCCTTCATGACCTTGTACTCGCGCTCCACCGCATGGGCCGACGGCAGCAGCTTGGCCACCGGGCCCGGCTTGGCGCGCATCACGTAGCTGCGCGTGGGCGTGATCAGCTTGTAGGTGGGGTTGGACTGGCCGCCCTTGAACATCTGCACCGTGAGCGGGCCCTGGAAGCCGTCCAGGTGCTGGTCCAGCCAGGCGGCCAGGGCCTCGGTGTCGAAGGCGTGCTGGGCGGATACGGGGCGGGTGCCTTCAAAGGCGCTGAAATCCTGGCTCATGCGTGTCTCGGGCTGTGGGGCGCCGGGCGCGGGCATGCGGCAGCGCACCGCACAGGGCCCGGCGGGGTGAGAAGAAAGAGGTGAGGGAAAAGAGGCAGGCCGGTTCGCCGGCCCGGCCGCGGGCCGCGCGCGGGCTCAGCCTCAGCTGTCGGCCAGCGAGATGCGCTGCAGCGCATCCCGGTCGAGCACCGCCAGGCCGGCCGGCTCGATGCGGATCGCGCCCTCGCGCTCCATGGACTTGAGTTCCTGGTTCACGCGCTGGCGCGAGGCGCCCAGCAGCTGCGCCAGTTCTTCCTGCGCCAGCTGCAGGCCGATGCGTGTCTGCGAGGCGTCGGCCAGGTTGGGCGTGCCGTAGCTGCGCACCAGGTGCACCAGCTGCTTGGCCAGGCGCGCGCGCAGCGGCAGGGTGTTGAGGTCTTCCACCAGCCCGAAGAGCGTGCGGATGCGCCGCGCCTGCAGGCGCATCAGCGCCTCGTACAGCTCCACGTGCGCGGCCAGGATCTTCTGGAAGTCGGCGCGCGCCACGCACAGGATGGTGGTGTCGCCATGCGCATAGGCATCGTGCGTGCGGCGGTCCCCGTCGAACATCGCCACGTCGCCGAACCAGATGCCCGGCTCCACGTAGGTCAGCGTGATCTGCTTGCCCGACACCGCCGTGGAACTCACCCGCACCGCGCCCTTCGCGCAGGCGATCCACGAATCCGGTGGATCGCCGCGTGCGGCGATCAGGTCGCCGTCCTTGTAGCGTTTGACGAAGGCGCATCGGAGGATGTCGTGCCGCAGCGAGGGGGAAAGGGAAGTGAACCAGCGACCACTGTTGATCGCCTCTCGTTCGTCGATGGTAAGAATGGGGTCGTCCATGTTCTGTCTTATTTGCGACTGGAATATCAGAGCTTGTCGCACGAGAGACGACGCGCCCCGGCGGCGCCTCGGGCCCGCGCGGCAAGGCTAGTGCCGGCTCGGCTTGCTTCTGGCAAGAAAGGCTTCGATGGCAGCGCCTGCGTTCGGGTGGTGCAGGTTGCGCACGAAGTGGTCACGCTCCAGGGCCAATTGTGTGTCCAGAGTCGACTGGGGCGCTTCGGCCAGCAATTCCTTGATGCTGGCCAGGGCGTTGGGTGCGCGCGCGGCCAGCCCGTCCGCCAGCGTCAGCGCCTGGTCCAGCGCGCGGCCGCGCTCGCACAGCAGGTTGACCAGGCCGGCCTGGTGCAGCCGTTCGGCGCCCAGGCGCTCGCCCCGCATCAGCCATTCGCTGGCCAGCTGGCGCGGCAGGGCGCGCGCGAGTTGCCAGCTCAGGCCGCCATCGGGCGAGAGCCCGACCTGGCTGTAGGAGGCGGCGAAGATCGCATCGCGCGCCGCCACCACCAGGTCGCAGGCCAGCGCCAGCGAGAAGCCGGCACCCGCGGCCGCGCCCTCCACGGCCGCGATCACGGGCTTGGGGAAGGTGCGGATGGCCTCGATCCAGCTGTGCAGCGCCTCGATGCTCTCGATCTGCACGGCCGGCTCCTTGGCGCGGTTGGCCTGCAGCCGCTGCAGCGAGCCGCCGGCGCAGAAATGCCCGCCGCTGCCCGTGAGCACCACGGCGCGGATGTCGCGGCTGCCTTCGGCGCCGTTGAGCGCTTCGACGCCCGCGGCGTACATGTCGGGCGAGAGCGCATTGCGCTGCTCGGGGTTGTGCAGGGTCAGCACCAGCGTGCTGCCCGCGCTGTGGCTGCGCAGTTCACCGGGCATGATTCGTCGCCGCAGCGCCCCACGAAGAGAAGGCGATGTTTTTCCGCCGGGCCGCCCCAAGGAAAAACGCGCCCCCTCGGGGGGCAGCGGACCGCGCGAAGCGGGCAAGCGTGGGGGTCAACATGTCACTCCTCCTCGTGCTTGAGGCTCAGGCCCAGCGCGCCGCGGCGGCGCAGCCACGGGCTGGGGCGGTAGCGCGGGTCGCCGTACACGGTCTGCAGATTGAACAGGATCTCCAGCACGCTGGTGGGCCCGTACAGGTCACCCATGGCCAGCGGGCCCTGCGGGTAGCCCAGGCCCAGCGTGACCGCGGTTTCCAGGTCGGCGGGCGTGCAGATGCGCTGCTGGCACATGTCGGCCGCGATGTTGACGATGCTGGCCAGCACGCGCTGCGTGACGAAGCCGCCGCTGTCGCGGATCACACTCACGGCCTTGCCGTCGCGCGCGAAGAGCGCATGCGCCGCATCGCGGAAGTCGGGCCGCGTGGCCGGGTTGGTGGCCAGCACGCGGCGCTTGGTGGCGGCGTCGTCCACCATCATGTCGATGCCCACGGTGCGCGTGGCGTCCAGCCGCTCCACCGCCGCCACGGTGGTCACGTCGAAGCCCAGCGGCGCGACCACGATCAGCGCCTGGGCCGAGGGTGCGCTGCCGCTTTCGAGTTGTGCGCCCAGCGCATGCACCAGGCGCAGCAGCTCGGGCCGGCGGGTGGCGCGCGGCGGGATCCAGACCGGAGGCAGGGCGTCGACGGTGGGCGCGGGCGGCTCGTCGGCCGTGACGGCGCTGCCGTCGGCATAGCGGTAGAAACCCTCGCCGGTCTTGCGGCCCAGCACGCCGGCGGCCACGCGCTGCGCGGCGATCACGCTGGGACGGTAGCGCGGCTCCTCGTAGTACTGGCGGTAGATGGATTCCATCACCGGATGCGAGACGTCCAGCCCCGTCAGGTCCATCAGCTCGAAGGGGCCGAGCCGGAAGCCGGCCTGTTCGCGCAGGATGCGGTCGATGGTGGCGAAGTCGGCCACGCCCTCGCTCACGATGCGCAGCGCCTCGGTGCCGTAGGCGCGGCCGGCGTGGTTGACGATGAAACCCGGCGTGTCCTGCGCCTGCACGGCGCTGTGGCCCATCTGGCGGGCGTAGCCCCGCAGCCGCTCGCACACGCTGTCGTCGGTGCGGATGCCGGCGATGACCTCCACCACCTTCATCAGCGGCACCGGGTTGAAGAAGTGGTAGCCCGCGAAGCGCTGCGGATGCGCCAGGCCCGCCGCCAGGGCCGTGACGGACAGGGAAGAGGTGTTGGTGGCCAGCACCGCCCCGGGCGCCACCACGGCTTCCAGCCGGGCCAGCAGCTGGCGCTTGACGGCCAGGTCTTCGACGATGGCCTCGACCACCAGGTCGCAGCCGGCCAGGCCTTCCAGCGTGTCCACGGCTTGCAGGCGCGCGGCCTGGGCTTCGCGCTGGGCCGGATCGAGCCGGCCCTTGTCGACCAGCTTGTCCCACTGCGCGCGGATGGCCGCCACCGCCTGCCCCGCCTGGCCGGGCACGGCATCGAACACGCGCACCTGGCTGCCGGCCTGCGCGGCGATCTGGGCGATGCCGCGGCCCATGGCGCCCGCCCCGGTCACCCCCACTGCCAAAAAGTTCACACCAGCCATGTTTTCACTGTTTCCTGTACATCAAATTAGTTAACAAAAGTGTCAGAATGTGACCACTTTCGACTTCAGGGGCTGCACCGTGCGCTTACACCCGACCGCCGCCCTGTTTGTAACCGCGTTGGCCCCGCCCGTGCTCGCGCTGGGCGTGGGGGCGCCCCAGGGCAGTGCCTGGATCGGCCAGCCGCTGGACCTTCGCGTGCCCTTGATGCTGCATGGCCAGGCAGCCGGCGGCTCCCTGTGCACCCAGGTGGAATTGCGCCAGGGCGACGCCGCCCGGCCGGAAGGCGGCGTCCAGTTTTCGCTGGAGGCCGGGGTGGATACCGACCGGCCGAACTTGCGCGTGCGCAGCCGGCGCCCCGTTGAAGAGCCTCTCATCCACCTTCGCGTGAAAGTGGGCTGCCAGGGCGCTCGCCCCTACGACTTCGTGCTGCTGGCCGATCAGCCGCCCGCAATGCCCGCGGGACGAGCGGGGCCGGCGGCACCCATGCAGGCGCCGGGCGTCGTGCCGGCCGCGCTGGAGCGCCCGGTTGCGCCGGCCGCGCGCGGCCCGGGCGCCCCTGCGGCAGCGGCGTCGGCGCGCGTGCAGGCGGCCGCGCGCTCGGCCAGCCCGCCCGCGCAGCGCAAGTCATCGGCCGCCCACGCGCCGGTCGCCCGCGAACGCCTGCCGCTCGACACGCAGGCGCCGGGCACGCTTTCCTGGCGCCCGGCCCGCGAAGCCGCCGGCCTGTCGGCGTCCGAAGTCGCCCCGGCGCCCGCAGCCTCGGCGGCGCCGGGCGGCCGTCCCGCATTAGGGGGAGTCGAGCGCACCACGCCGTCGGAAGCTGCCCCGGCAGAACGGCGCGCCCAGGCAAGCCGCGGCCCGCAGGCGCCGGCCGGGCTGCGCGATGAGTTGGGCGCGGCGCGGGACGGTCTCTATCCCCCTCCGCGGGAGGTTCTGTGGGGCCTGCTGCTCCTGCTGGCCGCCATTGCGCTGTGGGCCCTGTGGCCTGCGCCGCAGCGCATGCCCCTGGCCTTGCGCGCAGCCGAGGCCAGGCCGCAGGCGCGGATCCGGCGCGGGCTGCGCAAGCGCCGCGCGGCGGGGCCGCCCGAAACCGGGGACGACGCGCAGGACAAGGAGGCGGGCGACGCACTCCTGTATTTCCCGGCCGCCGTGTCGCGCCGCGAGTGGCTGGCGGGCGACAGCGAAGAAGAGGGCGAGCGCTTTGGCACGCCCGCCGATTCCGGCGCGCCGACCGGCACCGACGGTGGGCCTTCAGCGCGGGGGAGCGGGCCTCAGCCCGCCACGGACCACGCGCTGGACGTGGACGAGCTCTACGACGTGCAGCAGCAGGCCGAGTTCTTCAGTTCGCTGGGCCAGCACGAGCAGGCCGTCGAGGTGCTGCGCCATTACGTGGACCAGCACCCGCAAGCCAGCGCGGTGGCCTACCTGGAGCTGCTGCACCTTTATCACCAGTTGCGGCGCGAAGCCGAGTACGAGGCGTTGCGGCAGCAATGCCAGCAGGCCCTCAACGTGCGCGTGCCTGCATTCCGCCACTTCGGCGCCGTGGGGGGCCGCACGCTGGAGCACTACCCCGCGGTGCGCGCACGGCTGCAGGCGCACTGGCCGCATCCGCAGACGCTGGACATCATCGAGGAACTGCTGTTCCGGCGCGACGACGCGCACGAGGCCTTCGAGCTGGCGGCCTACCGTGAACTGCTCATGCTGTACGGGCTGCTGCAGGAGCAGCGGCCCGGTGAGGGGCGGCGCTGGCCTTCGCTGGACGAGTTGCTGCGCCTGCCGCGGCTGGAAGCGCCGGCGCCTGCAGCCGCTCCGGTCGCGGCCAGGCCCGTTGCCGGCGCCGGCGCGCCACTGCCGCACCGTCTTTCACAGCGGCTGGATGCGCAGCACCACCTCGACTTCCAGTCCCCCTGGCCGCCCGCGATGGGCCTGGACCTGGCACTGGACATGGACCTCACGCGCATGGAAGCCCGGCAGATCGACACGATCCCGTTGTCGCTGCGCCGCGCGGCCCCGGCGCCGGACGGGTCCGCAGGCGCGGAAGGCGTGGCGGATGTGAACGGCATGGACGGCAGGAGCGGCGGCGCCACCGCCGATGCCCGGAGATCGAAACAGGCGCGCGTGGGCGCCCTTGCGCCCTAGGCGCCCGGGCTGGCTGCCGGCGCCGCGCCGCGCTGGCGCCGCTCGATCCACAGGCCCAGCCCGATGCCCAGCAACAGGGCCGCCAGGCCGGCGGCCGGTATCCAGGCCGTGGCGCCCTGCGCCAGCAGCCAGCCGCCGCTGCCGGCCCCCAGGGCCTGGCCGGTGTACATGGCCGAGCTGTTGAGCGCCACCGAACCGGCCGCGAGGGCCGGCGCCAGCCCGACCAGCCGCGCCTGCTGCGCCGAGTTGGTGGAAAAGCAGCCCAGCCCCCACGGCGTGAGCACCAGGCACACGGCCAGCCAGCTGTGGCCCAGTCCCAGCGGCCAGAGCAGCAGCCCCAGCGCGATCAGACTGCTGCACAGCGTGACCATGTGGCCGGCGCCGAGCCGGTCGATGTAGCGGCTGGCCAGCATGTTGCCGATCAGCCCGCACAGGCCGAACCAGGCCCAGACCAGCCCGATCTGGGTGGGCGTGGCGGCCAGATGGTCGCGCAGCAGCGGCGACAGGTAGCTGGTCAGCACGAACTGGCCCGAGGCCTGCAGCACGGTGACTCCCACCACGCCCATCAGCAGCGGGTTGCCCAACACCCGGCCCCACGCGGCGCGCGACAGCGCCTCGGGGCGGATGCCCGTGGGCAGCACGCGCCACACCCAGCCGGCGCACAGCAGCGAGGCCAGGGCGATGACGAGGAAGGCGGCGCGCCAGCCGAAATGCCCGCCGATCAGCGCGCCGAGCGGCATGCCCAGCACGGAGGCCAGCGACCAGCCGAGAAAGACGAAGGTGACGGCCCGCCCGCGCTGTTCGGGCGGCACCAGCAGGCCCACGCAGGCCGCGGCCTGCGGCGTGAACACGGCGGGCGCGATCACCGTGAGCATGCGCGCGACGAGCACGCTGCCGAAGTCGGGCATCGCGGCGGCCACGGCATGGCCCAATGCATACCAGAGCAGCGCCAGCGCCAGCAGGCGCCGCCGGTCCCAGCCCGCGACCACGCTGGCCAGCAGCGGCGCGCCGACGCACATCACGAGGGCGGCGGCCGTGATCAGCTGGCCGGCCGTCGCCACGCCCACGTTCAGCGACGCACTCAGTTCGTTGAGCGTGCCGGCGACCACCATCACGCCGGAGCCGATGACGAAGTTGCCCGCCAGCAGCGCCCACAGGCTCGACGGCGTGCGCGCGGCGCTACCGGCCGGGCGGCTCACCGGCGGACCTGCAGCGCGCCGGGATTCACGATGTTGGTGGGATTGCCCTTGATGAAGCTGACCACGTTGTCGAAGGCCTGGCTGAAGTACAGCTCGTAGCTGTCCTGCTCCACGTAGCCGATGTGCGGCGTGCAGATGCAGTTCTCCAGCCGCAGCAGCGCATGGCCCTGCAGGGGCGGCTCACTCTCGAACACGTCCACCGCGGCCAGGCCGGGGCGACCGCGGTTGAGGGCGGCCAGCAGCGCATCGGCCTCCACCAGTTCGGCGCGGGAGGTGTTCACGAACAGCGCGGTGGGCTTCATGCGCTGCAGGTCTTCCAGGCGCACCAGGCCGCGCGTCTCGCCGTTCAGGCGCAGGTGCAGCGACAGCACGTCGCTCTGTTCGAACAGCGCCTCGCGGCTGGCCGCGGTCTGGAAACCGTCGGAGCGCGCGCGCTCGCGGCTGCCTTCGCGGCCCCAAATCAGCACCTGCATGCCGAAGGCCTGGCCGTAGCGCGCCACGATCTGGCCGATGCGCCCGTAGCCCCAGATGCCCAGGGTCTTGCCCTTGAGCACCGAACCCAGGCCGAAATTGGCCGGCATCGCGGCCGACTTGAGGCCCGACTGCTGCCAGGCGCCGTGCTTGAGGTTGCTGATGTACTGCGGCAGCCGCCGCATCGCGGCCATGATCAGCGCCCAGGTCAGCTCGGCCGGCGCCTGCGGCGAGCCACTGCCCTCGGCCACGGCCACGCCGTATTCCGAGCAGGCGTTGATGTCGATGTGCGGGCCGGCGCGGCCGGTCTGCGAAATGAGCTTGAGCCGCGGCAGCTTCTCGATGAGCTGGCGCGAGATCTGCGTGCGCTCGCGGATCAGGACAATGACATCGGCATCCTTGAGCCGCACGGACAACTGGCCGATGCCCTTGACGGTGTTCGTGTAGACCTTGGCGGCGTAGGCGTCGAGCTTGGCAGCACACTGCAGCTTGCGCACCGCGTCCTGGTAGTCGTCGAGGATCACAATGTTCATGGCCGGCCATTGTGCCTCGCACACCCATGCCCTTCGGCGGCGCACACGCGTTGTTGCAGCCCGTTCAGCGACGCATGCCACGCCTTGGGGGGTGGATGGGCGCCGAGGGGCCGCAAGGCGGGCGGCTCGCCGCCGGCGGCGATTTCTGCGCAGCGCCCCGCCATGCTGGCACGGGGTGCGCGCCGGCGGCTCCGCGGCCCGAGCCGCCAGCGCGCGGCGCGGGCGGTCGGCTGCACAGCCCCCCGGTCAGACCCGCCCGGGCGGAGCGCTTGCGCGTTCGCGCCGTGGCGCTGCAGGCGGGCGCGGCCTCAATGCAGAGGCCGTGCTTGCCTCTTCGGCGCCTGGGCGGCCTCCAGCGCGGCCAGCCGGTCCAGTTCGGCGCACACGTCTTCCAGGCGGCCCGACAGCAGCACGCGGCCACCGGGGCGCGGTGCGCCTGCTTCAGCCACGCGCACCACGCGCAGGGGGCGGCTGGGCAACACGGCGCAGCGGCCGGTGCGCTCCGCCGGCGCGCCGGCGGCGCCGGCCGGGCTGGGGCGCACCCGCACATAGCGCAGGTCGGCTTCCAGCTCCACCGGTACGGCGCGGCGGCGGCGGCGCCTGCCGGCCGCAGGCATCCAGCGATGCGCCAGCGACTGCAAAGGTGTGAACAGATCGGACAGGGCGAGCAGAGCGATTCCCATGTGAACTCCTGGAGTGAGGGGTGGAACACAGGCAGGATTCAACGGAGAAGCCGCTGCGCCAGGGTGATGGCCCTTGCCGGCCATACGCCCGCCACCTGGCGCAGCGCCGATGCCTTACATCAGCATCGTGTTGCGGATCAGGCCGACGGCCAGGCCCTCGATCTCGAAGGGCTCGCCGGGCTCGACGATGATGGTGGGGTAGTCGGGGTTCTCGGCGTGCAGCTCGATCACGTCCTTGTTGCGCTTGAGGCGCTTGACGGTGACTTCCTCGCCCAGGCGCGCCACGATGATCTGGCCGTTGCGCGCTTCCTTGGTGGCCTGCACGGCGAGCAGGTCGCCGTCCATGATGCCGGCGTCGCGCATGGACATGCCGCGCACCTTGAGCAGGTAGTCCGGCTTGTGCTGGAACAGCGTGTTCTCCACGTAATAGGTCTGGTCCACATGCTCCTGCGCCAGGATGGGCGAGCCCGCGGCCACGCGACCGACCAGCGGCAGCGCCAGCTGCGCCAAACCCGGCAGCGTGAACTGGTGGCTGCGCGATTCCTGCAGGCTGCGCAGGGCCTGGCCGCGCAGGCGGATGCCGCGCGAGGTGCCGCTGACCAGTTCGATCACGCCCTTGCGCGCCAGCGCCTGAAGATGCTCTTCGGCCGCGTTGGCGGACTTGAAGCCCAGTTCGGCCGCGATCTCGGCCCGCGTGGGCGGCGCGCCGGTGCGTGCGATCGCGGCCTGGATCAACTCCAGGATCTGCTGCTGCCGGGCGGTAAGCTTGGCGGCGAAGGACGAAGCGTTGAGCACGTTGGAACTCCTGCGGCAACACGGCCGGTGGACGCTGAACGAAACGCTGATGGATCAGGAAACCTGTGTGTCCATTCAGTCACTGTATTTTTAACCAGGTTCTGGCCCGCTGGCAAGCAGGAGGATGGTGCCCATGACGAGCGATGTGCAACAGGCGCCCGAGCCCCCAGGGGCGGGGATGGCGCAGGCGCCGGGCCCGCGGCGCGTGAGGGTGCTGGGCACGGGCGGCACGATCGCCGGGGCGGCGGCCGAGGCCGGCGATGTGCTGGGCTACACCGCCGGCCAGATCGGCGTGCAGCAGTTGCTGGGCGGTATCGCGGTGCCGGGCGTGGCGTTGCAGGCCGAGCAGGTGGCCAACATCGACAGCAAGGACATGGACTGGGCCGTGTGGCAGGCCCTGGCCGGCCGCTGCGCGCACTGGCTGGCGCAGGACGCGGTCGACGGCCTGGTCATCACGCACGGCACCGACACGCTGGAAGAAACGGCCTTCTTCCTGCACCACGTGCTGGACGCGCGCAAGCCCGTGGTCCTGACCTGCGCCATGCGCCCCGCGACGGCGCCGGCGCCCGACGGCCCGCAGAACCTGCGCGATGCCATTGCGGTGGCGGCCACGCCGCAGGCGCGCGGCGTGCTGGCCGTGTGCGCGGCGCGCGTGCATGTGGGCGCGGAGCTGCGCAAGAGCCACACCTACCGGCTGGACGCCTTCAGTGCCGGCGACCATGGCCTGTTCGGCGACATGGAGGAAGGGCGTCTGCGCCGGCTGCGCGAGTGGCCGCGGTCCGCCGCCAGTGCCCGCCGGCTGCAGGCCGTGCTGGCCGCGCCGCAGCCGCCGCGCGTGGAGATCATCGGCAGCCATGCCGGCGCGAGCGGCCGGCTCGTCGACCTGCTGTTGCGCGAGCGGCAGGCGCAGGCCCCGGATGCCGTGCAGGGCCTGGTGCTGGCCGGCACGGGCAACGGCACGCTGCACCATGCCCTGGAAGCGGCCGCGCTGCGCGCGCAGGCCGCGGGCGTGACGGTGTGGCGCAGCACCCGCTGCGCCGCGGGGCGCGTGCTGCCCCATGCGGGCGATCGCTTGCCCGGCGCGGGGGACTGGACGCCCGTGCAGGCGCGCGTGGCCCTGCAACTGGCCCTGCTGGAAGGCCGGCGCGACGCGGCGCTGTAAGGAAGAAAGGCGCGCGCCTTTCCTGAAAGAAAAAAGCCCCCGCATACGGTACGGAGGCTCGGGCGGGAGCGTGCAGCCAGCCGGGCGAGGGCCGCTGCGGCGACGCGGGACCTCAGCTCGACAGGGCCTGCAGGGCGCGCTGCGTGATCTCGTCCACCGTGCCCACGCCGCTGATCGCGCGGTACTTGGGGGCGGCGGCCGGGTCCTGCCTCGCCCAGCTGGCGTAGTAGTCCACCAGCGGCCGCGTCTGCTGGCTGTAGACGTCCAGGCGCTTCCTGACGGTCTCTTCCTTGTCGTCCTCGCGCTGGATCAGGTCTTCGCCGGTCACGTCGTCCTTGCCTTCCACCTTGGGCGGGTTGAAGCGCACGTGGTAGGTGCGCCCCGAGGCCGGGTGCGAGCGGCGGCCGCTCATGCGCTCGATGATGTCGGCGAAGGGCACGTCGATCTCGAGCACGTAGTCCAGCTTCACGCCCGCGGCCTTCATGGCGTCGGCCTGCGGGATGGTGCGCGGGAAGCCGTCGAAGAGGAAGCCCTGCGCGCAGTCGGGCTGGGCGATGCGTTCCTTCACCAGATTGATGATCAGGTCGTCGCTGACCAGGGCGCCGGCGTCCATGACGGCCTTGGCCTGCAGGCCCAGCGGCGTACCGGCCTTGACGGCGGCGCGCAGCATGTCGCCGGTGGAAATCTGCGGGATGCCGTACTTCTGGCAGATGAAGGCCGCTTGCGTGCCTTTTCCGGCCCCAGGGGCTCCCAACAAAATCAGTCTCATGCTGTCCTCGAGGTTTTTTTGAAATCGTTCGCAGGCTTGGGAGCCGCGTGCGCCGTGCAGGGGCGCAGTTGCGCTTGAGGATAGCATGCACCCGTCGGGCGCCGCGTCGCGCAGGGCGTGACGCATGGAGGCGCGGTGCGCCAGGGCGGCCGCCCCGGGAGGCGCGCCGCGGCCCTCAGCCCGCAAAGAGCGCGCGCACGCGGGCCAGGTCTTCGGGCGTGTCCACGCCGGCGCCGGGCGCCGTCGCGCTCACGTGCACGGCGATGCGGTGGCCATGCCACAGCACGCGCAACTGCTCCAGCGATTCGGTCAGCTCCAGCGGCGACACCGGCAGCGCCGGAAAGCGCCGCACGAAGCCCGCACGGTAGCCGTACAGGCCGATGTGCCGCAGTGGCGCCGGCGTGGGCAGGGCGCGCGGCCCTTCCCCGGGGCGGCTGCCGTCGCGCCACCAGGCGATGGGCGCGCGGCTGAAGTAGAGCGCCAGCCCCTGCGCGTCCAGCACCACCTTCACCACGTTCGGGTTGGTGAAGTCCTCGAGCCGGTCGATGGGATGGGCGGCCGTGCTCATGGGCAGCGCGGGGTGCGCGGCCAGCAGGTGGGCGACGGCGTCGATCAGGGCCGGCTCGATCAGCGGCTCGTCGCCCTGCACGTTGACCACGACCGCGTCGTCGGGCAGCGCGAGCAGGGCGCAGGCTTCGGCCAGCCGGTCGCTGCCGGTGGCATGGTCGGTGCGCGTGAGCAGCGCCTGCACGCCGTGCGCCGCGCAGGCGTCGGCGATGCGCGCATCGTCGGCCGCGACCACCACGCGCGCGGCCTGCGACTGCGCCGCCCGCTGCGCGACACGCACCACCATCGGCAGGCCGCCGATGTCGGCCAGCGGCTTGTCGGGCAGGCGCGTGGAGGCCAGGCGCGCCGGAATCAGGACCGTGAAGCTCAAGACAGAGACTCCCCAATTGCCACTTCGTGTGCGGCGCGGCCTCTCGAGGGGGCGCGAGCCTGTTGCTCCGGCGCTGCGCTCAAAGCCCCAGTTCCTCGTCGCTCAGCGGGCGCGCTTCGTTTTCGAGCAGGATGGGGATGCCGTCGCGCACCGGGTAGGCCAGGCGCGCGCTGCGCGACGCCAGCTCCTGCTTCTCGGCGTTCCAGCTCAGCGGCCCCTTGGTCACGGGGCAGACCAGCAATTCAAGCAGCTTGGTGTCCATGGGCGGATGATAGTCGGCTGCCCTGGCCGAGCAGGGTCTCAAGGCGGGCATCGAGCGCGGCGAAGAAGGCGGCCTCGGGCGCGAAATGCAGCGGCACGGCCAGCGCTCCCGGCGCCACGCGCCACAGCTTGGCGGCGTCCTTCTCGGTGCACAGCAATTGCGCCCCTTCGGGCCAGGGTGCCGGCGCTTCGAAATCGTGGTGATCGGGCAGTGCGATGCACTGCGCCGGCTGCACGCCGCGCGCGCGCAGCATGTCGAAGAAGTTCTGCGGCTGGGCGATGCCGGCCACGGCCACCAGGTCCTGCCGCGACGCGAGTTCCGCCAGCGGAACGCGCTGGCCGTCCCGCCCCACGGCCGCATCGGCCAGCGCCCGCTGCGCCGTGAAGCCCGCGAAGGCCGGGCGCGCACCGGTGTGCAGCACCAGGTCGCAGGGGCGCGGCCAGCTCTCGCGCAACGGGCCGGCGGGCAGCCACCAGCCATTGCCGATGCCGCGGTCGTCGAAGACGCAGATCTCGAGGTCGCGCGCCAGCGCGAGGTGCTGCAGGCCGTCGTCGCTCACGATCAGCTGCAGTTCGGGGTGGGCGGCCAGCAAGCGGCGGCCGGCGGCCGCGCGGTCGCGGTCCACGGCCAGCGGCGCGCCCGTGGCGCGCGCGATGAGCAGCGGCTCGTCGCCGGTGTCGCGCGGGTCGCTGCCCGGCTGCACCAGCAGGCCTTCCGGGGTGCGGCGGCCATACCCGCGCGAAACCACGCCCACGCGCAGCCCGCGCCGCTGCAGGTGCTGCACGAGCGCGATCACCACCGGCGTCTTGCCCGCGCCGCCGGCCACCACGTTGCCGACCACCAGGACGGGCACGGGCAGGCGGTGCGTGGGCTTCCAGCCGCGCCGGTAGGCCAGCCGGCGGCCAGCCCCCAACGCGCCGAAGAGCAGGGCGAAGGGCGACAGCAGCCAGGCCAGCGGGCCGCGGCGCCGCCAGGCGCGGTGCAGCAGATCGGCCGCCGCGCTCATGGGAAGGGCGGCGGTGCCAGGGCCTGCGACGGGCCGGCCGCGCGCATGGGGATCCGTGAAGTCAGGGCGGCGGCGATCAGTTCGCCGCGCGCGCCGCCGACTGGGCGGCAAAGGTGATCTGCATGAGGCCGGCGCGGCGCGCGGCCTCCATCACGGTGATCACGGACTGGTGCGGCGCGGTGGCGTCGGCGCTGATGATGACCACGCTGTCCTTCGCGCTGCCCGCGGCGGCGCCCAGCGCAGCGGCCATGCCGTCCACGCCGCGGTCGGGCAGCACGGTCTTGTTGACCGCGTAGCGGCCGTCGGCGCCCACGGCCACGATCACTTCCTTGGGCCGGTCGCGCTGCTGCTCGGTGTCGGCCACGGGCAGGCGCACTTCCATTTCGGTGAACTTGCTGTAGGTGGTGGTCAGCATCAGGAAGATGAGGATCACCAGCAGCACGTCGATGAACGGGATCAGGTTGATCTCGGGCTCCGGCGTGGACCCGCGGTCGAAGCGCATGCGGCTCATGGCAGCGGCGGCTTCAGCGGCGCACGCGCGCCAGGTGGCGGGCGAATTGCTCGCCGGCCAGCTCCATCTTCAGCAGGTATTCGTCCACGCGGCCGCGGAAGTAGCGCCAGAAGATCAGCGCCGGAATGGCGACGATCAGGCCGAAAGCGGTGTTGTAGAGCGCGATGGAGATGCCGTGTGCCAGCTGGCCCGGATTGCCCGACACGCCGCCGCCCGCGGTCGGCGCCTGCGAGCCGAAGATCTCGATCATGCCGATCACCGTGCCCAGCAGGCCCAGCAGCGGGGCCGCCGAGGCAATGGTGCCCAGCGCGGGCAGGTAGCGCTCCAGCCGGTGCGCGACGCTGCGGCCGGCCGACTCCATGGCCTGGCGCACGTCGTCGTCGCTGCAGGCGGGGTTGGCATTCACGGCGCGAAAGCCGGCCGCCAGCACCGTGCCCAGCGCCGAGCCCTGTTCCATGCGCGTGACCACGTCCGGGCCCGGCACGCCGGCCTGCGAGGCCGTCATCGCTTCCTGGAGGAGTTGGGGAGGCAGCACCTTGGCCGGCTTGAGGCTGACGAAGCGCTCGATGATCAGCGCGAGGGCGACGACGGAGCAAATGAGCAGCGGCCAGATCGGCCAGCCAGCAGCAACTATGATCGAAAACAAGAGCTTCCTCCGGGCGCACGGCCCCGCGTTTTTGCGCGGCGATTATGACCGAGCCCCCCGGGCCGCCGCGCGTGGAGCGGCACGCGGCATCGGGCTGTGGATCACGCACATTTTCTGTGGACAACTTTGTGATTAACCCCGTTGGAAAGTGCTCCGGAGCCGCATGGGCCGGGGCCTGCAACAGATCGACGCAATTTTGAGCAGCATTTTTTTCAATGGTGACGGGCACTTGCACGGCAACCCGGGGCTTTGCGAGGGGCTTTTCCTCCTGGGCAGCAGCCTTCGCGCGGCCTGTGGAGCCCTGACGGCCCGTCCCCGGAGCGCGGCATGAGCGCCTGGCCGCCTTCCGACGGTCCGGGCACCCGCGTCTGGGCGGTGGGCGCGCTGTGCCGCGCCGTGGCCGATGCGCTGGACGCGCGCTTCAACCCGGTGGCCGTGCGCGGCGAACTCTCCGGCTTCATGCGGGCGGCCAGCGGCCACTGCTACTTCACCCTCAAGGACGGTGCGGGCCAGATGCGCTGCGCCATGTTCCGGCGCGCCGCGCAGCTGCTGGACTTTTCGCCGCGCGACGGCGACCAGGTCGAGCTGCGGGGCCGGCTGGGCGTGTACGAGGCGCGCGGCGAACTGCAGCTCGTGGTCGAGAGCCTGCGCCGCGCCGGGCAGGGCTCGCTGTTCGAGCAGTTCATGCAACGCAAGGCCCGGCTGGAGGCCGAAGGCCTGTTCGAGGCCGCGCGCAAGCGGCCGCTGCCGCCGTGGCCGCGGCGCATCGGGCTGGTCACGTCCGCCGGCGCGGCGGCCCTGCATGACGTGGTCACGGCGCTGCGCCGCCGCGCGCCGCATCTGCCGGTGGTCTTCGCGCCTGCGTCGGTGCAGGGCGCGCAGGCGCCGGCCGAACTGATCGCGGCGCTGGAAGCGCTGTGCCGGCTGCAGCCGGCGGTCGACGTGATCCTGCTGGTGCGCGGCGGCGGCGCCATCGAGGACCTCTGGGCCTTCAACGACGAGGCCCTGGCGCGCGCCATCGTGCGCAGCCCGGTGCCCGTCGTGGTGGGCGTGGGGCACGAGACCGACTTCAGCATCGCGGACTTCTGCGCCGACCTGCGCGCACCCACGCCCACGGCCGCGGCCGAACTGGTGGCCGCGCCGCGCGAGCAGCATCTGGCGCTGCTCGATCACCTGCAGGGCCGGCTGCGCGATGCGCTGCTGGCCCAGGTGGATCGGCAGGGGCAGCGGCTGGACCGCGTGGCGGCGCGCCTGGGCCGGCCTTCGGCGCTGGCGGCGCGCCAGCAGGGGGCGCTGCAGCACCGGGCGCAGCGCCTGCGCCATGCCGCGCGGGCCCAGTTGCAGGTGGCGCTGCGCCGCCATGAGGCGCAGCGGCAGGCCCTGCCCGCAGCGCTCGCGGCGGCCCTGCAGTCGCATCGCCACCACCTCGACCGCGCGGCACTGCGCCTGGGGCTGCTGGACCCGGCGCTGGTGCTGCAGCGCGGCTATGCCTGGCTGACCGACGCGCAGGGCCGGGCCCTCACGCGCGCGGCCCAGCTGGCGGCCGGCGATGCGGTGCAGGCCACGCTGGCCGACGGCCAGGCGCGCATGACAGTCACCGCCGTGGGGTCGGGCGTGCCTGCGGCGCCCACGGCCGCCAATCGTTCCTAGAATCCCGCTTCCCCCATTTCCAACCAACCCACGAGCTTCAAACATGGAACACGTTCTGCCTCCTCTGCCGTATGCCATCGATGCGCTGGCGCCCGAGTACTCCAAGGAAACGCTGGAGTACCACCATGGCAAGCACCACAACGCCTATGTGGTGAACCTGAACAACCTGCAGAAGGGCACCGAGTTCGAGAACATGACGCTCGAGGAGATCGTCAAGAAGTCCAGCGGCGGCATCTACAACAACGCGGCCCAGATCTGGAACCACACCTTCTTCTGGAACTGCATGAAGCCGCAGGGCGGCGGCGCGCCCAGCGGTGCGCTGGCCCAGGCCATCGACGCCAAGTGGGGCAGCTTCGATGCCTTCAAGGAAGCCTTCGTGAAGTCGGCCGTGGGCAACTTCGGCTCCGGCTGGACCTGGCTGGTGAAGAAGCCCGACGGCAGCGTGGACATCGTGAACACGGGCGCCGCCGGCACGCCGCTGACCACGAACGACAAGGCCCTGCTCACGGTCGACGTCTGGGAGCACGCCTACTACATCGACTACCGCAACCTGCGCCCCAAGTTCGTGGAAACCTTCCTGGCCAAGCTGGTCAACTGGGAATTCGCCGAGAAGAACTTCGCCTGAACGCCGGCGTCGCGCTGCGTCAAAAAGCCGGCCCTTGAGCCGGCTTTTTTCATGCGCGCCCGGCGCGCGTTTCACCGGTCCCCGGCGTGCGACTGCCGGGGCCAGGCGCCGTGCGGCGCGCCGGCCATCGGCCCCCGGCCGCAAAAAAAAGCCCTGTCATTCCGTATTGCGGTAAACGATTGCGAAAACGGCATGAACGCATGCCGCGCACGACGCACAATCCACGGGCCTGCAGGCGTGGGCGCGCAGCCGTGCGCGCGCGGCTGCCTTTCGCTGTGATTTCCTGGAGATAACCGAGATGAGCACTCAGAAGCCAACCATCATCTACACGCTGACCGACGAAGCCCCGCTGCTGGCCACCGGCGCGTTCCTGCCCGTGATCCGCACCTTCACCCAGCCGGCCGGCATCGAGGTGGCCACCAGCGACATCTCCGTGGCAGGCCGCATCCTGGGCCAGTTCCCCGAACTGCTGACCGAAGAACAGCGCGTGCCGGACAACCTCGCGGAACTGGGCAAGCTCACGCTCAAGCCCGAGGCCAACATCATCAAGCTGCCCAACATCAGCGCCTCGGTGGCCCAGCTCAAGGCCGCCATCAAGGAACTGCAGGACAAGGGCTACAAGATCCCCGACTATCCCGAGAACCCCAAGACGGAGGAGGAAAAGGCGATCCGTGCGCGCTACAACAAGTGCACGGGCTCGGCCGTGAACCCGGTGCTGCGCGAGGGCAACTCCGACCGCCGCGCACCCAAGGCCGTCAAGGAATACGCGCGCAAGAACCCGCACAGCATGGCCGAGTGGAGCCAGGCCTCGCGCTCGCACGTTTCGCACATGCACGGCGGCGACTTCTACCACGGCGAGAAGTCGATGACGCTGGACAAGGCGCGCGACGTGAAGATGGAGCTCATCACCAAGAGCGGCAAGACCATCGTGCTCAAGCCCAAGGTCTCGCTGCTGGAGCGCGAAGTCATCGATTCGATGTACATGAGCAAGAAGGCGCTGCTCGAGTTCTACGAAAAGGAGATCGAGGACGCGCACAAGACGGGCGTGATGTTCTCGCTGCACGTGAAGGCCACGATGATGAAGGTGTCGCACCCCATCGTGTTCGGCCACTGCGTGAAGATCTTCTACCGTGACGCGTTCGAGAAGCACGGCAAGCTCTTCGACGAGCTCGGCGTGAACGTGAACAACGGCATGATCGATCTGTACAACAAGATCGCCACGCTGCCGCAGAGCAAGCAGGACGAGATCAAGCGCGACCTGCACGCCTGCCACGAAGGCCGCCCCGAGCTGGCCATGGTTGACTCGGCCAAGGGCATCACCAACTTCCACTCGCCCAACGACATCATCGTCGACGCCTCGATGCCGGCCATGATCCGCAACGGCGGCAAGATGTGGGGCGCCGACGGCCGCCTGAAGGACGTGAAGGCCGTGATGCCCGAGTCCACCTTCGCCCGCATCTACCAGGAGATCATCAACTTCTGCAAGTGGCACGGCGCCTTCGATCCGAAGACCATGGGCACGGTGCCCAACGTGGGCCTGATGGCGCAGCAGGCCGAAGAATACGGCTCGCACGACAAGACCTTCGAGATCCCTGAGGACGGCGTGGCCAACATCACCGACCTGAACACCGGTGAAGTGCTGATGAGCCAGAACGTGGAAGCCGGCGACATCTGGCGCATGTGCCAGACCAAGGACGCCGCGATCCGCGACTGGGTCAAGCTGGCCGTCACGCGCGCCCGCAACTCGGGCATGCCGGTGGTGTTCTGGCTGGACAGCTACCGCCCGCACGAGGCACAGCTCATCACCAAGGTGAAGATGTACCTGCACGAGCACAACACCACGGGCCTGGACATCCAGATCATGAGCCAGGTGCGCGCGATGCGCTACACGCTCGAGCGCGTGATCCGCGGCCTGGACACCATCAGCGCCACGGGCAACATCCTGCGCGACTACCTCACCGACCTGTTCCCGATCATGGAACTGGGCACCTCGGCCAAGATGCTGTCCATCGTGCCGCTGATGGCCGGCGGCGGCATGTACGAGACCGGTGCCGGCGGCTCCGCGCCCAAGCACGTGCAGCAGCTGGTGGAAGAGAACCACCTGCGCTGGGACTCGCTGGGCGAGTTCCTCGCGCTGGCGGTGAGCCTGGAAGACCTCGGCATCAAGAACAACAATCCCAAGGCCAAGCTGCTGGCCAGGACGCTGGACGCCGCCACGGGCAAGCTGCTGGACAACAACAAGAACCCCAGCCCGAAGACCGGCCAGCTCGACAACCGCGGCAGCCAGTTCTACCTGGCGCTGTACTGGGCGCAGGAACTGGCCGCGCAGACCGAGGACGCCGAACTGGCGGCCAAGTTCGCGCCGCTGGCCAAGACCCTGTCCGAGAAAGAGGCGGTCATCGTTGCCGAGCTGAACGAAGTGCAGGGCAAGTCGGTGGACATCGGCGGCTACTACAAGCCCGATACCGCCAAGCTGGAAGCCGTGATGCGCCCGAGCAAGACCTTCAACGAGGCGCTGGCCGCGGTGAACGGCTGAGCAGGCGCGCCAGCGGTGAGCGGCCGCTGAGTGCCTTTCGTGCAAAAGACAAAGGCCCTTCGGGGCCTTTTGTCGTTGGGCACGCGGCGGGGCCCGGCTCAGCGGCGGGCCGCGTCGAAGGGGGCGCCGCCCAGCTTGCTGCCGGCCCGGATGGCACGCCGCTCGAACCAGCCCTGGTTCATTTCCAGCACGTAGCGCACCGGCTTCGTGGAGCAGTGCGAATCGAGCGTCTGCGGCTTCATGTCGGCCAGGTTCACGATGGTGCCGTCGTCGGCGACGAAGGCCGCCGTGAGCGGCAGCAGCGTGTTCTTCATCCAGAAGCACTGCACGCCGGGCTGCTCGAAGACGAAAAGCATGCCTTCGTGCTGCGGCATCTCCTTGCGGAACATCAGGCCGGTGCTGCGCTGCGCGTCGGTGGCGGCGACCTGCGCGTCGATGACATGCATGCCGGCCGAGATCTTCACGCGCGGCAGGTCCATCTGCGGCCGGTTCGCCGCGGGCTGGGCCAGGGCTGCGCCGACGCTCAGCGCGGCGGCGACGAGGGTGAGAAGCGCTTTCATGGCCGCATTGTGCGGCCTCGGCGCGCGCCGTGGTGGGCGTGGCGCGGCCAAGCGGCAGCAGCGGCCGTGCCGCCCGCGCGACTGTGCGGGAAGCCGCCGGCCGGCGCGCCGGGAAGGCGATGCATAGAATTCCCGGCTCGCGCGCGCATTCCTGCGCCTGTTCGCCTTTGCCGCGGCCTCTTTTTTCCGCGCTCCCGCTTCGCCCGCTCATGCCTTACCAGCACATCCAGTTGCCCGCCGATGGCCAGAAGATCACCGTCCAGGCCGATCAGACGCTGAACGTTCCCGACCGGCCGATCATTCCGTACATCGAAGGTGACGGCGTGGGTCGCGACGTGACGCCCGTGATGCTGAGGGTGGTGGACGCCGCCGTGGCCACCGCCTACGGCGAGCGGCGCAAGATCTGCTGGATGGAGGTGTTCGCGGGCGAGAAGGCCACGCGCCTGTACGGTGCCGACACCTGGCTGCCCGAGGAGACGCTGGACGCCGTGCGCGAGTACGGGGTGTCCATCAAGGGCCCGCTGACCACGCCCGTGGGCGGCGGCATCCGCTCGCTCAACGTGGCATTGCGGCAGGCGCTCGACCTGTATGTCTGCCTGCGCCCCGTGCGCTACTACCGGGGCGTGCCCTCGCCGCTGCGCGAGCCCGAGAAGACCGACATGACGGTGTTCCGCGAGAACTCGGAAGACATCTATGCGGGCATCGAGTTCGCGGCGCGGTCGGACAAGGCCCGGCAGCTGATCCAGTTCCTGCAGGACCAGATGGGCGAGCGCAAGATCCGCTTTCCCGAAACCTCGGCCATCGGCATCAAGCCGGTGTCCATCGAGGGCACCCAGCGCCTGATGCGCCGGGCGATCCAGTACGCCATCGACCACCACAAGCCCAGCGTGACCATCGTGCACAAGGGCAACATCATGAAGTTCACCGAAGGGGGGTTCCGCGACTGGGCCTACCAGGTGGCGGCGCAGGAATTCGGTGCGCAACTGCTGGACGATGGCCCCTGGATGCGCGTGAAGCATCCGCAGACGGGCAAGAACATCATCATCAAGGACGTGATCGCCGACGCCTTCCTGCAGCAGGTGCTGATGCGCCCGGCGGAGTACAGCGTGATCGCGACGCTGAACCTCAACGGCGACTACATCTCCGAGGCCGTGGCGGCGCAGGTGGGCGGCATCGGCATCGCGCCCGGGGCCAACCTCAACGACCGGGTGGCGATGTTCGAGGTCACGCACGGCACGGCGCCGAAGTACGCGGGCAAGGACTATGTGAACCCCGGCTCCAGCATCCTGTCGGCCGAGATGATGCTGCGCCACCTGGGCTGGACCGAAGCAGCCGACGTGATCGTGAAGGCCCTGGAGGCGGCGATCCAGCGCAAGAAGGTCACCTACGACTTCGCGCGCCTCATGGAGGGGGCGACGCAGGTCAGTTGCTCGGGCTTCGGGCAGGTGATGATCGACGCGATGGCCGAGTGAGGCCCCCCGCGCCGGGCTGAAGTGCCGGGCTTCAGCCGGCATGCCCCTGCCGGCTGTGGGCGGTTGCGCCGTTCGCCGCTGCGGCAGCGCCGGCCCGAACCGGCGGCCTCCTGCCGGCTCCCGCCCTGCGGCCGGCGCCGCTGGTGCAGGCCTGGGGGCCCGGCGGCCCGGCCGGCCGCCGCCCGGCGCGACGGCCCCTGTTGTGAAAACCGCAGCGCGCCCCCATCTCGGAAGGGGCAGCGCGGCGTGCGGCACGCCGTGGGCGCCCTCTATAGAATGAATTTCATGGCTACCAAAAATCCCTCCACGCCGCCCGCGGCGCCGGCCGTGCCCAGGCACGACGACGGCGGCTCGGTGGTGCTGGAGCGTCGTCCGCAGAAGACGGCACCGCCACGCATGTACCAGGTGGTGATGCTCAATGACGATTACACCCCGATGGAATTCGTGGTGGTGGTTCTGCAGGAGTTCTTCAACAAGGACCGCGAGACCGCCACGCAGATCATGCTCAAGATCCATCTGGATGGCCGCGGCGTCTGTGGGGTCTACCCCCGCGACGTGGCAGCCACCAAGGTGAACCAGGTGATGGAAGCCGCAGTGCAGGCCGGGCATCCGCTGCAGTGCGTGAGTGAACCGGTTGAATAAATCAGGGTCTCACCCATCTGAGGTCATCGCCCCATCACACAGCAAGGCAAAGGAAATCACATGATTGCCCAGGAACTGGAAGTCAGCTTGCACATGGCCTTCGTCGAGGCCCGCCAGCAGCGCCACGAGTTCATCACCGTGGAGCACCTGCTGCTCGCTTTGCTGGACAACCCGAGCGCCGCGGAGGTTCTGCGCGCATGCTCGGCCAACATCGATGATCTTCGTGCATCGCTGACCAATTTCATCAAGGACAACACGCCTCAGGTGGCGGGCACCGACGAGGTCGACACCCAGCCCACGCTGGGCTTCCAGCGCGTGATCCAGCGCGCCATCATGCACGTGCAGTCCACCGGCAACGGCAAGAAGGAAGTCACGGGTGCCAACGTGCTCGTGGCCATCTTCGGCGAGAAGGACTCGCACGCCGTCTACTACCTGCACCAGCAGGGCGTGACGCGCCTGGACGTGGTGAACTTCATCGCCCACGGCATCAAGAAGAGTGATCCGCCCGAGCCGGCGAAGGGCGGCGACGCACCCGCGTCCGAGGGCGAGGAAGGCGGCGCCTCGGAGAAGAACGAAAAGGCTTCGCCGCTGGAGCAGTTCACCGTCAACCTCAACCAGCAGGCCAAGGACGGCAAGATCGATCCGCTGATCGGCCGCGACTACGAGGTCGAGCGCGTGATCCAGATCCTGTGCCGCCGGCGCAAGAACAACCCGCTGCTGGTCGGCGAGGCCGGCGTGGGCAAGACCGCCATCGCCGAGGGCCTGGCCTGGCGCATCACGCAGGGCGACGTGCCCGAGATCCTGGCCGAGTCCAACGTGTACTCGCTGGACATGGGCGCGCTGCTGGCCGGCACCAAGTACCGCGGCGATTTCGAGCAGCGCCTGAAGGGCGTGCTCAAGTCGCTCAAGGACAAGCCCAACGCGGTGCTGTTCATCGACGAGATCCACACGCTGATCGGCGCCGGTGCGGCCTCGGGCGGCACGCTGGATGCGTCCAACCTGCTCAAGCCCGCGCTCTCGAGCGGCCAGCTCAAGTGCATCGGCGCGACCACCTTCACGGAGTACCGCGGCATCTTCGAGAAGGACGCCGCGCTGTCGCGGCGCTTCCAGAAGGTCGACGTGGTCGAGCCCACGGTGCCCGAGACCATCGAGATCCTCAAGGGGCTCAAGAGCCGCTTCGAGGAGCATCACAGCGTCAAGTACGCCGTGGCGGCGCTGCAGGCGGCAGCCGAACTGTCGGCCAAGTACATCAACGACCGGCACCTGCCTGACAAGGCCATCGACGTGATCGACGAGGCCGGCGCGGCGCAGCGCATCCTGGCGCCTTCCAAGCGCAAGAAGACCATCGGCAAGACCGAGGTCGAGGAGATCGTGGCGAAGATCGCGCGCATCCCGCCCGCGAACGTGAGCAACGACGACCGCAGCAAGCTGCAGACGCTGGAGCGCGACTTGAAGAGCGTGGTCTTCGGCCAGGACAAGGCGCTGGAAGTGCTGGCGTCGGCCGTGAAGATGTCGCGCTCGGGCCTGGGCAAGGGCGACAAGCCGATCGGCTCCTTCCTCTTCAGCGGCCCCACCGGCGTGGGCAAGACCGAGGCGGCGAAGCAGCTGGCCTTCATCATGGGCATCGAGCTGATCCGCTTCGACATGTCGGAGTACATGGAGCGCCATGCGGTGAGCCGCCTGATCGGCGCGCCCCCGGGCTACGTGGGCTTCGACCAGGGCGGCCTGCTGACCGAGGCCATCACGAAGAAGCCGCACGCGGTGCTGCTGCTCGACGAGATCGAGAAGGCGCATCCGGACATCTTCAACGTGCTGCTGCAGGTCATGGACCACGGCACGCTGACGGACAACAACGGACGCAAGGCCGACTTCCGCAACGTCATCATCATCATGACGACGAACGCGGGCGCCGAGACCATGAACAAGGCGACCATTGGCTTCACCAACCCGCGCCAGGCCGGCGACGAGATGGGGGACATCAAGCGCCTGTTCACGCCCGAGTTCCGCAACCGCCTGGACGCCATCGTGAGCTTCAAGGCGCTGGACGAGCAGATCATCCTGCGCGTGGTCGACAAGTTCCTGCTGCAGCTGGAAACGCAGCTGGCCGAGAAGAAGGTGGAAGTCACCTTCAGCGACAGCCTGCGCAAGCACCTGGCCAAGAAGGGCTTCGATCCGCTGATGGGCGCGCGCCCGATGCAGCGCCTGATCCAGGACACGATCCGTCGCGCGCTGGCCGACGAACTGCTCTTCGGCCGCCTGACCGAAGGCGGGCGCCTGGGCGTGGACCTGGACGACAAGGACGAAGTCCTGCTCGACATCCAGCCGCTGCCCAAGAAGGAAGGCCGCAACAAGCCCGAGGCGGAAGAGACGGCGGCCGGGTGATCCGCATCGCCGCCGTGGCTGCGGAACGCGCCGCCTGCGGCGCGTCCTGACAGAAAGGGCCGGTAGCATCGCTGCCGGCCCTTTTTTCGTCTGCTCGGAGGCGCCCCGCGGCGCCCGCCAGACCCACCCCTTCGATCTCACGCGTGACCCTGCCCGAACTCAGCGACGCCTGGAAAACCGGCCTTTCGCTGGCCTGGACCTTCTACATCGCCGTCCTGTCCGTCTGGATCGTGCTGCAAAAGCGCACGCCGGTCGCCACGCTGGGCTGGATCCTGTCGCTGTCGGCGCTGCCCTATGTGGGCTTCGGCGTCTACTACTTCTTCGGCCCGCAGCGGCTGCGCAAGCAGCGCCTCAAGCGCCTGCGCGTGCGCGCGAGCGCGTATGGCGCGCGCGACCTGGCGCTGATCAGCCGTGCCGCGCACGAGGCGCCGCCCGTGCTGCGCCAGCTCGCGGCCCTGGGCACCGCCAGCTGCGGCCTGCCGCTGTCGAGCGCGACCGCCGCCGACCTGCTTTCGGGCGGTGCCGCGACCTTCGACGCCATCCTCGAGGCCGTCGACGCGGCGCAGCACCACATCCACCTCGAGTACTACATCTACGAGCCCGACGGCATCGGCACGCAGCTGCGCGACCGGCTGGTGGCGCGTGCGCGGGCCGGCGTGCAGGTGCGGCTGCTGATCGACGCGCTGGGCTCCAAGCGCGTGGGCCGCCAGTTCCTGGCGCCGCTGCGCGAGGCGGGCGCGCAGATCGCGCTCTTCCACGACTCGCGCATCGGGCGCCGGCTGCGGCCAGTCATCAACTACCGCACCCACCGCAAGATCGTGGTCTGCGATGGCTGCATCGGCTTCACGGGCGGCGTGAACATCACCGACGAAGAAGACCGGCGGGCGCGTGCCGATGCGTACCACGACGTGCACCTGCGGCTGGAGGGCGCGGCCGTGCGCTGGCTGCAGACCACCTTCCTCGAGGACTGGGCCTACGCCACGGGCGAGCGGCCGCGCGGCCTGGGCGGCGAGCTGCTGTCGCAACTGCTGCCCCAGCTGGACGCGGGCCGCATCCCGGTGCAGATCGTCAGCAGCGGCCCCGACACGCCGCTGGAGCCCATCCATCGCCTGCAGGTGGCGGCCATCCACAGTGCCACGCAGCGCTGCTGGCTGACCACGCCGTACTTCGTGCCGACCGAGGCGGCGCTGATGGCCTTGACCAGCGCCGCGCTGCGCGGCGTGGACGTGCGCCTGCTGGTGCCCGAGCGCAGCGACTCGCGCATCGTCACGGCCGCCGCGCGCTCCTACTTCGCCGAGCTGATCGCCGCTGGCGTCAAGATCTGGGAATACCGCGAGCGCATGCTGCATTCCAAGACGCTGGTGGTGGACGAGCATTGCGCCATGATCGGCACGGCGAATTTCGACCAGCGCAGCTTCAGCCTCAACTTCGAGGTGATGGCGGTGGTGTACGGCCCCGCGCTGACGCAGCCGCTGACGGCCCAGTTCGAGGCTGATCTGGAGCACGCCTTGCCGGTGCGCCGCCGCCGGCCGCGCTTTGCCCGCCGGCTGGGCGAGGCCGGCGCGCGCCTGCTGTCCCCGCTCCTGTAGGGACAGCCGCGCGGCGTCAGGGGTGGTCGTCCATCGGCACCAGCTGCGAAGCGCGCAGCCGGCTCGGCGCGAGGGCGCCGGCCGAGTCGAGGATAGGATAGGCGATCGAGCAGATGTGCGAGTTGATGCGCTTCAGGTCGCTGATCAGGTCGATGTGCAGCGAGCTGGTCTCCATGCTCGGGGTCGCGCGGTCCATCAGCCGCGCCAGGTGCGTGTTCGCATAGGCGCGCTCCAGGTCGCGAAAGCGCGCCTTTTCTTCCAGCAGCTTCTGCGCGTCGCGCACGTTGCCGTTGAGGAACACGCTCATGCCCAGGCGCAGGTTGGCGACCAGGCGCTCGTGCAGTTCCACGATCTCGGCCATGCCGGCCTCGGAGAAGTTGCGCTGCGGCCGGATCTTCTTGTCCTCGATGTCGGTGATCACCCGCTCGATGATGTCGCCCACCTGCTCCATGTTGATGGTGAAGCTGATGATGTCGGTCCAGCGCTTGCTCTCTTCCTCGCCCAGCGCCTCGCGCGAGATCTTGGTCAGGTAGTACTTGATGTCCGAGTAGAGCTGGTCGACCGTGTCGTCCATCTTGCGCAGCTCCTCGGCCAGCCGCAGGTCGTTGGTGCGGATCACGGCGAGCGTGCCGATCAGCATGGTTTCCACCACGTCGGCCTGGTGCAGCGCCTCGCGCGCGGCGTTGGAGATGGCCAGCGACGGCGTGGACAGCGCCGATGGATCCAGATGCCGCGGCCGGCTGGTGGCGGGCGAGGCCGGCGGCGTGGGCAGCAGGCGCTGGGCCAGGCGGGCGACCGGCGTCGTGAGTCCGATGAAGAGCACGCTGGTGACGATGTTAAAGGTCAGGTGGAAGAACACCACCAGCTGCGTCGGCCCGCCCACATGCGGCTGCAGGTAGCGCAGCCACAGCCCCAGGAAGGGCGCGGCCAGGGCCACGCCCAGCATCTTGAACAGCAGGTTGCCCACCGTCACCTGGCGCACCGTCACGGCGGACTTGGCCGTGGTCAGCACGGCCAGGATGCCGCTGCCCAGGTTGGCCCCCAGCGTCAGGCCCAGCGCCACGTCCAGCGGCACCACGGCCGAGGCGGCCATGGCCGCCACCAGCAGCACCACGGCCAGGCTGGAATAGGCCAGCACCGAGAGCGCGGCGCCCAGCGTGATCTCCAGCAGCAGGTCGCTGGTGATGGACGCGATCACCGCGCGCATGGCCTCGCTTTCGAAAAGCGGGCCGGTGGCCTGCACCACGAGCTGCAGCGCGAGCAGCATCAGGCCCAGGCCGATGAGCACGCGGCCGAAGCGCCCGGTCGCGCTTTCGGGCCGCGTGATGGACAGCACCACGCCCGTGAAGATGAACAGCGGCGAGAGCCAGGACAGGTCGGTGGAGAACAGCACCGACATCAGCGCCGTGCCCACGTCCGCGCCGCGCATCACGGCCAGCGCGGCGGGCAGCGTGATCAGGCCCTGGCCGACGAAGGACGAAGTCATCAGCGACGTGGCCGTGCTCGATTGCACGAGGGCCGTGACGCCGATGCCCGCCAAGGCGGCCGAGAAGCGGTTGCCCAGGCTGCGCTGCAGGTAGCGCCGCAGATTGCCGCCGAACACGCGCAGCACGCCCGTGCGCACGAGGTGCGTTCCCCACACCAGCAGCGCGACTGCTGCGAGCAAGTTCAACAGGTGTTTCATTGCCGGGCTGTTTTCTCCTTTTTTCCGGGCGACGAGCATTGTGCGCCCTGGGCCCCGCCGTTGCCGAAGCCGGAGACGTGCGCTCCTGTCGGACGGAGGCGGCATGCCGACGGCGCCCCGCAGGCCCGCCGGGCGCCGCAGGCGTCAGTCGATCAGCGCGCCGTTGTCGTGGAAGGGGTAGGGCCCCTCGAAGGTGCCCGAGGCCGCCAGGTGCGTGACCAGGCGATGGCCATCCCACGCATGCACGCGAAAGCCCGGGGGCTCGAGCGTCCAGGCCGAAGGCGCCTGGGGCTGCAGGTCCAGGCAGACCTGGTGGCCTGGCGCGGGCGAGGTGGAGGCGATGGTGCCGCCGAAGCGCACGTCGATCGCGCGGTGCAGGTGGCCGCAGATGATGCGCTCCACGTTCGGGTGCCGGGCGATGATCGCTTCCATCTCGTCGGCGCCCTCCAGCAGACCGATGTCGTCCATGTGGCCGATCAGCGTCCTGAAGGGCGGATGGTGCATGGCCACGACCACGGGTTCGTGCCGGCAGCGGTCCAGTTCCGCCGCCAGCCAGTCCAGGCGCGTGCGGCACAGGCGGCCGTGCGGTTGGCCGGTCTCGGCCGTGTCCAGCGCGATCAGGCGCAGCGGGCCCACCTTCACGCTGTACTGCACGTAGCCTTCGCTGCCCAGGTAGCCGTGGTCCGGGAAGCTGCGGCGCAGTTGCTCGCGCTCGTCATGGTTGCCGGGCAGCAGGTACACGGGCATTCGCAGCGGCGCCAGCAGCGCCTTCAGGTGCGCGTACTCGGCGGCGCGGCCGAAGTCGCTCAGGTCGCCCGTCACCACCACGGCATCGGCGCTCTGGCGCAGCGCCAGCACGCTTTGCACGGCGCGTTCCAGGTAGGGCGCGGTGTTGATGCGGCCATAGGCCAGGCGGCCCGGCTCGCGGATGTGGAGATCGGTCAGCTGGACCAGGAAGGTGGGGTTCACGCGCGGGCTCCCTGCGCTTCTTGCGCACTCATGAATCGTTCGGCAGGAATGTGGATGCCGACCTCGTCGCCGGCCCGGAAGGGCGCGTCGCGGCCCAGGTCGGCCAGCAGGTCGGCCTGGTCGCTCAGGCTCAGGCGCAGCTGCACGCGGTCGCCCAGGAAGGTGCGCTGCGCCACGCGCGCGCGGCCCCAGCCGGACTGTAGGGCGCCGACCTGGATGTCTTCCGGGCGCACCAGCAGCCGCGTGTCGGCCAGCGCGCGCGGGCAGCCCAGCGCGGTGCCGCCCACCGGCACCGCGCCTGCTGCGGCAGCGTCGGCACTGCGCTCCAGGCGGTTCACGCGGCCCAGGAACTCGGCCACGAAGGGATGGGTGGGCGCGCGGTAGAGGTCTTCGCCGCGGCCCACCTGCACGATGCGGCCGGCCTGCATCACGGCCAGCCGGTCGGCGATGGCCATCGCTTCCTGCTGGTCGTGCGTCACGTGGATGGCCGTGATGTGCAGGCGGCGCAGCAGCTCCGCCAGCTCGTCGCGCAGCGACTCCTTGAGCTTGGCGTCCAGCGCGGCCAGCGGCTCGTCCAGCAGCAGCACGCGCGGGCGCACCGCCACGGCACGCGCCAGGGCCACGCGCTGGCGCTGCCCGCCCGACAGTTCGCCGGGCCGCTTGTGCTGCAACTGCGTGAGGCGCGTGAGTTCCAGCAGTTCGCCCACCACGCGCTGTTCCTCGGCCTTGGCGGTGCCGCGGATGCGCAGGCCGTAGCCGATGTTGGCGGCCACGCTCATCTGCGGGAACAGGGCGTAGCTCTGGAACACCATGCCGACATTGCGCTGTTCGACCGGGCGGTGCGTCACGTCCTGGTCGCCGAAGCGGATGCGCCCGCCCTCGTCCAGTGTTTCCAGGCCGGCGATCAGCCGCAGCAGCGTGGTCTTGCCGCAGCCCGAGGGGCCGAGCAGGGCCAGTACCTCACCCGCTTCCACGTGCAGGTCGGTGGGCTGCAGGCCGCGGGTGCCGTCGGCGTAGGTTTTGGAGCAGTGGTCCACGTGGACCGGGATGCGTTCAAGTTCCATGGCGTTTGCGGATCAGGTCGGCCAGCGACTGCAGGCCCCAGAGCACGGGAAGGATGACGATGAAGAAGACCAGCGTGTAGGCCGAGCCGATCTCGATGCGCATGGAGGCATAGCTGTCGGCCAGGCCCACGGGCAGCGTGCGCGTGACGGGCGTGTGCAGCATCCAGGTGAGGTTGAATTCCCCCACCGAGAGCGTGAACACCATCAGCGCGCCGGCCACGATGGCCGGGAACACGGCGGGCACCAGGATGCCCATGAAGCGCTGCACGAAGCTGGCGCCCAAGGTGCGGCCGGCCTCTTCCAGCGCCACGAGGTCGCCCTGCTGGAAGGCCGAGGCCACGGTGCGCACCATGAAGGGCAGCGTGAACACGATGTGGCCCACCAGGATGAAGCCGAAGCTCTGGCGGAACCAGGTGATCTGGCCGTAGGCCAGGATCAGCGCCAGCGCGGTGGCCAGCCCGGGCACGGCCACCGGCAGGGTCAGCAGTTCCTCGAAGGCGCGGGCCCAGCGCGAGCGGCTGCGTGCCAGCGCGTAGGCGCAGGGCACGCCGATGATCACCGTGCCGATCACGCAGGCCGTGGCGAGCACGAGGGACCAGCCCACGGTGCTGCCGTAGACCTCCCACACCTCGCCGAGCCAGCGCAGCGTGAGGCCGCTTTTCAAGCCCACGCTGTAGTTGTTGACCAGGCCGGCCATCACCGACAGCCCCATGGGCGCGATCATGAACACGCTGACGATCAGCGTGATCGTGAGCAGGAAGGGCGAGCGGGCGTTGTTGTTTCGCATGAGACGGCCCTCCTCAGCGCACGCTAGGGTTGCCACTGAAGTGGCGTGCCAGGAACAGCACGAACCAGGTCACGATGCCGAGCGCGATCGACAGCGAGGCCGCGAGCGCGAAGTTGGCGTAGTTGGTGAACTCGTTGTAGATGGTGATGGGCAGCACCTCGAATTTGGCTGAAAGCGTGAAGGCCGTGCCGAAGGCGCCCATGGAGGTGGCGAACACGATGGCGCCGCAGGCCAGCGTGGTGGGCGCCAGCTCGGGCAGCCAGACGTCGCGCACCACCTGCAGCCGCGAGGCGCCGAGCGAGCGCGCGGCCTCTTCGAGCTGCGTGTTCATCGATTCGGCCGCCGCCGCATAGGTCGCGATCGCGCGCGGCAGCGAGAAGTACAGGTAGGCCAGGAACAGGCCCAGCAGACCATAGGCGAAGGTCAGCCGTTCACCACCCAGGGCTTCGGAAATGTCGGCCACCAGCCCCTGCCGGCCGCCCAGCAGGATCACGAAAAAACCAATGATCACGCCGGGGAAAGAGAGCGGCAGCGTCAGCAGCGACAGCAGCACGCGCTTGCCCGCGAACTGCCGGCGCGCCAGGTAGATGCCCACCGCGGCACCCAGCGCCAGCGTGGCCAGCGTCACCCCCAGCGACAGGCCCAGCGTGTTGAGCATGCTTTCCAGGTAGCGGCTGTCCGTGAGCACCACGAAGTAGGTGCGCCAGCCTTCCTCGGCTGGCAGCGCCAGCAGACGCAGCACGGGCAGCAGCCAGAAGGCCAGGAAAAAGGCGGCCGCCGGGGCCGCACAAATCCACACCAGCCTGCGTTGCTGGGCGCTCAACGCACTTCCTTCAGGTAGCGGGCCGAGAAGTCGCGCTGCGCGTCGGCCATGCTGGCGTAGTCCACCGTCTTGGCGCGTGCGTATTCGCTGGCTGGCAGGAACTGGGCTTCCACGTCCTTGGGCATGGCGCTGGCGCGCACCGGGCGCAGGTAGGCCTTGGCCCAGATCGCCTGGCCCTCGTCGGACAGCACGAAGTCCAGCACCTTGGCGGCGTCGGCCTTGTGCGGCGCGTTCGCCACCAGGCTCATCACGTAGGGCACCACCACCGTGCCTTCGGCCGGGATCACGAACTGCACGTTCGCCTTGTCCTTGTACTTGGCGCGGTAGGCGTTGAAGTCGTAGTCCAGCAGGATCGCGATCTCACCCGACAGCACGCGCGCGTAGGAGGTCTGCTTGGGCACGATCGGGTCGTTCTTCTGCAGCGCCTTGAAGTAGTCGATGCCGGGGCCGAAGTTCTGCATGCTGCCGCCGCGCGCCTGGTTCACGGCCACCGCGCCCACGTAGCCCACGAAGGCCGAGGCCGGGTCCAGGTAGCCGACGAGGCCCTTGTACTCGGGCTTGAGCAGGTCGGCCCAGGACTTGGGCACCGGCTTGCCCTTGAGCGCGTCCACATTGACCATGAAGCCCAGCGTGCCCGAATGGATGGTGAACCAGTGGCCGGCCGGGTCCTTCAGGCCGTCGGGAATCTCGTTCCACGCGGCGGGCTTGTGCGGGGCCACCACGCCGTCCTTCTGCGCCTGGATGGCGAAGGTCACGCCCAGGTAGGTCACGTCGGCCACCGGGCTGCGCTTTTCCGCCACCAGCTGGGCCAGCGACTGGCCCGAGTTCTTGTTGTCGGCCGGCACCGTGACACCGGTCTTGGCCTTGATGGCGCGCAGTTGCGTACCCCAGTCGGCCCATTCGGTGGGGCAGTTGTAGCAGATGGCGGTCTGGGCGAAGGCGCTGCCGGTGGCGAGCGTCGCGGCGAGGGCGGCGATACGGCCCAGGCGTCGGAGGGTGGGGGACATGGGAACTCCTTGGATGAGGGGAGATGGAGAGGGCGGCCGACTCAGGCGACCGTTGAAGGCACCGGGCCGCAGGATTCGCCGGTCCGGAAGGCATGAGGCAGCAGCAGGCCTGCCTCGGGTGAAAGCGGGGTGCCGCTGGCCAGCGCCTGCACCAGCAGCTCGACGCTGCGGGCGCCGATCTCGCTGTTGGGCTGGGCCACGGTGCTGAGCATGGGCGTGAGGTCTTCGCCGAGCGCGATGCCGTCGAAGCCGACCACGGCCAGGTCGCGCGGCACCTGCAGGCCGGCCCGAGCGGCGGCGCGCAGGCTGCGGATGGCTAGCAGGTCGTTGGAGCAGAACAGGGCCGTGGGGCGCTGCGGCTGCCGCAGGTGGCGGCTCACGGCGTCCACGGCGCTTTCGACGAAGGGCACCTCCAGCAGCGGCGGCGCGGCCAGCCCGGCCGCGGCCATGCCCTGGAGGTAGCCGCGGTAGCGCTGCTGCGAGCGGTCCGAGGCGGCCAGCGTGCCGCTGACCATCGCGATCTCGCGGTGGCCCAGCGCCACCAGACGCGCCACCACGTCGGCCGAAGCGCCTTCGCTGTCCACCGACACGCAGGGGTGGGCCGGATGTCGGTTGTAGGCCAGCACGTAGGGGCTGCCGGCGGCCTGTAGCCGAGCCAGCGCGGCCGAGGTCGAGGGGCTGGACACCACCAGGATCATGCCGTCCACATTGGCGGCGATCAGGCGGCTCACGGCGTCTTCTTCCTGTGCGATCTCATAGGCCGTGGTCAAGGGCAGGATGGCATAGCCCGCCGCGTGGGCGGCGGCGGCGATGCCTTGCAGGCATTCGGCGAAGGTCGGGTTGAGCAGCGTCGGCAGCACCACGCCCAGCACGCGGCTGCGCTGCGTGCGCAGCGTGCGGGCGCTGGCGTTCGGCAGGTAGCCCAATTCGCGCGCCACGCTTTCCACCAGCGCGCGGGTGGCGGGCGTGACCTTGTCAGGGAAGTTGAAGGCACGGGAAACGGTGGCGACGGAGACGCCGGCCTTTCTCGCGACGGCCTGGATGCTCATCGTGATGGCTCAATGTAATCGTTTACATTTTGAGCCGCGGATTATTACGGCGTGATGACGGGTGACGGCCCGGGTTATCCCGGGGGCGGCGCGGGCGCCGCGCGGCCATTGGCGCTCGGCCCGCAGCGGGCCGGGGTGCTCAGAGCTTGATGCGGCCGAGCCAGATGTCGCGGTACATCGCCCAGTCGCCCAGGAAGCTGTAGAGGGGGCGCTTGAAGGAGGCGGGCTTGTTCTTCTCGAAGCCGAAATGCCCGATCCAGGCAAAGGCGTAGCCGGCCAGCAGGCCCGCGAGCACCCACCCGGCGTTGCGCGTCAGCACCGCCGTGGCCAGGCAGACCAGCCCCAGCGAGGAGCCCACGAAATGCAGGCGCCGGCAGGTGCGGTTGGCATGCTCGCTCAGGTAGAAGGGGTAGAACTCGGCAAAGCTCGTGAAGCGCTTCGGGTCCACGGCGGCGCCGGCCTGCCAGGGACTTGCACCGGGCGTGTGTTGGGGCATGGTCGTCTCCTGCGGCCCTCGCGCGGGGCCTGTGCCCATAATAGCGGCCGCCTCCCGTCGCCTCCACTGGCGCTCCTTTCCCGACGCTTCGATGAACCTCCCCCTGTCCGCCGACCTCCAGGTGATCTGCCTGTGCGCCGAATGGTGCGGCACCTGCCGCGACTACCGCACACCGTTCGCCCAGGTGGCGCAGCAGCACCCGGGCGCCGCCTTCGCCTGGGTGGACGTCGAAGACCATGCGGACCTGGCCGACGACTTCGACGTCGAGACCTTCCCCACGCTGCTGGTCGCCAGCGCGCAGGGCCTGCATTTCCTCGGGCCGATGCTGCCGCATGCGCAGACACTGTCGCGCCTGCTCGCGGCGCTGCCGGCCGCGGGGCCGGCACCGGCCGAAGTGGCCGCGCTGCTGCATGCGGTGCGCGACGACCCGGCCCCCTTCGCGCCGGCCGGCCCGCCCGGCTGAGCCGCCTCAGATTCCCTTCATCTTCGCCGTCCATGGTCGGGCGATGCGCATCCTGCTGATCGAAGACGACCCCTCGCTGGGCAGCTCGCTGCAATCGTGGCTGCAGCTGGACGGCCATGCCGTCGACTGGCTGCAGCGCGGCGACCAGGCCGCCACGGCCCTGGCCACCCACGACTACCAGTGCGTGCTGCTGGACCGCGGCCTGCCCGGGCTGGACGGCGACGCCGTGCTGCAGCGCCTGCGCGCGCACGGCGCGGGCCGCGCCCATCTGCCGGTGATCCTGATCACGGCCCGCGACACGCTGGCCGACCGCGTGCAGGGCCTGGACCTCGGCGCCGACGACTACCTGGTCAAGCCCTTTGACCTGGAGGAGCTGTCGGCCCGGGTGCGCGCCGCGCTGCGCCGCGGCGCGGCGCAGGCCACGCCCGAGCTGCGCCATGGCGAGGTGACGCTGGACCCGGCGGCCAAGCGCGTGACGCTGCGCGGCGAAGCCGTGGCCGTCACCGCGCGTGAACTCGCCGTGCTGCAGGCGCTGATGCGCCGGCCCGGCCACATCCTGAGCCGCGCGCAGCTCGAAGAAGCGCTGTACGGCTGGGGCGAGGAAGTGGAAAGCAACGCCATTGAGGTCCACATCTACAACCTGCGCCGCAAGCTGGGCAGCGCCTTCATCCGCACCGTGCGCAACCAGGGCTACGGCCTGGCACCGGCATGAGCGGCCTGGCCTGGCCGAGGGCACGGCGCGGGGCGCGGCCCGGGCATCCCGCTGGCGCCCGCGCGCGCGGCGGCTCGCTGCGCCGACGCCTCTTGCTCGCCGTGATGGGCGTGAGCATCAGCCTGTGGCTGGTCAGCCTGGCCATCGTGATCGCGGTGGCCTGGTCTGCCGCCAGCGAAGTCTTCGACGACTCGCTGGAAGAGGGCGCGCGGCTCGTGCTGCAGCTCGGGGCTTCGGGCAGTGGCGGGGCGGTGCCGCAGGCGCTGCAGGGGGGCCGTGGCGAGGCCCTGAAGCTGCGCATGGTCTGGCAGGTGGTGGCCGCCGACGGCCGCGTGCTGCTGCGCGGCGAGGATGCGCCGCAGGCGGCCTTCGTGCCCGATGCCTCGCGCACGAAGGGCGAGGCCACCGTGCGGGCCGATGGCGAGCTGTGGCGGGTGCACGTGCGCCATGGCGACCACGGGGTCAGCGCCCAGGTGGGCCAGCCCCTGGAGGAGCGGCTGGAGCTGCTCGAAGACATGGCCGAGAACCTGGCCTGGCCCGCGCTGGCGCTGCTGGCCGTGCTCACGGCGCTCAGCTGGGTGCTGATCCGCCGCCTGCTGCGGCCGCTGGAAGACACGGCCACGCGCATCGCCGTCAAGTCGCCGCAGGACCTGACCGCCATCGATGCGCAAGGCCTGCCGCGCGAACTGCAGCCCGTGGTGGACGCGCTCAACGCGCTGCTGGGGCGCCTGCGCCTGGCGCTGGACAGCGAACGCCGCTTCACGGCCGATGCCGCGCACGAGCTGCGCACGCCCCTGGCGGCGCTGCGCATGCGCGTGCAGCTCATCGAACGCGAGCGCCAGGTGCCCGACGTCCACCTGCAGCAGCTGCGCGCCGACGTGGACCGCTGCACCGCGCTGGTCGAAAGCCTGCTGGCCCTCACCCGGCTGGAGCCGCAGGCGCAGCCGCCGGCGCGCGAAGCCGTGCACCTGGACGCGCTGCTCGACACGCTGGAAGCTGCGCTGCCCCCCGGCGCCCGCCTGCAGCGCGCCCTGGCCGTGCCCACCGTGCAGGCCGCGCCGGCGCTGCTGGCCAGCGCGCTGCGCAACCTGATCGACAACGCCGTGCATTACGGGCCGCCGGGCGTGCGGCTGCAGGTCGAATCGCGGCCCCTGCCCGCGGGCGGCGTGCGCATCGCCGTGCGCGACGACGGCCCCGGCGTGCCCCCGGCCGAGCGGGCGCGCCTGGGCGAGCGCTTCTTCCGCGTGCTGGGCACGGGCCGACCGGGCAACGGGCTGGGCCTGTCCATCGTGGCGCGCATCGCGGCCCTGCATGGCGCCACGCTGCGGTTCGAGGACGGCCTGGGCGGGCGCGGACTGGGCGCGGTGCTGGACTTTCCTGCAGCCTGAAGCGCCGCGGCCCCGCGACGGCCGGGCTCGGCTGCCGCCGCCGCAGCCCGCGCCTCAGATTGCCTTCATCTTCCGGGCGCCCAATGGCGTCACGCGCACACAGCGCGTGTCCGCCACTACCCATCTACACCCATCTGCACCCATCTCAAGGAGTTCATCGCCATGCGCCAAACCGCCTCCGCCCTCGCCATCGCCGCCCTGCTGGGCCTCGGCTCCGCCACTGCCTTCGCGCAGCCCTCTGCCTACACCGGCCCGAGCAACGCCCCGAAGGCGGCGGCCGCGCCGGCAGCGCCCGGCGGCTACGCCGGCCCGAGCAGCGTGCCGCTCATGACCGTCAAGCAGTTGCTGGACGCCGGCAAGGACGACCAGCACGCGCGCCTGCAGGGCCGCATCGTGTCGCACGACGGGGGCGACCGCTACACCTTCGAGGACGCCACGGGCCGCATCACGGTGGAGATCGACGACGAGGACTTCCCCGCCGGCCAGACCGTGAGCGCGCAGCAGCGCGTGGAGCTGCTCGGCGAATTCGACAAGGGCCTGCGCAAGACCGAGTTCGAAGTGGACCGCATCACGCTGATCAACTGATCGGCCGCATCAAGCCAAGAAGGCCCCGGCATCCAGAAGATGTCGGAGCCTTCCTGCGAATGCGGAGCGCTCAGCGCGTGCCGAGCATGAAGTCGCGCAGCGCGAACAGCACGTCGTCGGGCGCTTCGCTCATCAGCGCATGGCCGGCCTTCACCGTCACCACCTTCGCCTGCGGCGCCTTCTTCGCCAGCGCCTGCGCGGCGCGCGGCGGCGTCATCTGGTCGGCTTCGCCCAGCAGGAACAGCACCGGGCACTGCACGGCGGCGATGGCGGCCTCGCCGTTCGCATAGTCGTTGCAGGCCTTGAAGCCGGTGTGGAACACGTTGACCTGCGGGTTGCTGGCCAGCACGCGGCGCATGAGCGCGCGCGAGCCGCCGTACAGCCAGGTGCCCGGGCCCAGCGAGGAGGGCGGCGGGGCCAGCATCGAATGCGAGAAGGTGTTGACCATCGCGATCGCCTGCTCGGGCGCCTCCAGCGCGCTTTGCAGCAGCGCGGGCGACACCGCCATCGGGTAGGCGGTGCCCACCAGGGCCAGGTGCGACACGCGCTGCGGCGCGCGCGCGGCGGTTTCCAGCGCGATCAGCGAGCCGAAGCTGTGGCCGACGAGCGCGGCCTTCTCGATGCCGGCGGCGTCCAGCAGCGCCAGCACGAAGCCGGCCGCCTCTTCCACGCTCGCGGGCGGCGGGCCTTCGCTCTTGCAATGGCCCGGCAGGTCGATGGCCAGCACGTTCCAGCCGTGGTGCGCGAACCAGCGGCTCTGCAGGATCCACACGCTGTGGTCGTTGAGCACGCCATGGATGAACACCACGCTGGGCTTGGCCGCGTCGAAAGGCTTGCCGCCGGTGTAGACGAAGGTCTTGTGGCCGTTGACTTGGAGTTCCATGGCGATCAGCTCCCTGCCTTTTCGGCCGCCTTCAGCGCGCGCTTGAGGTCGTCGATCAGATCATGAGGGTCTTCCAGGCCGATCGACAGGCGGATCGTGCCCTGGCCGATGCCGGCGCCGGCCAGGGCCTCGTCGGTCATGCGGAAGTGCGTGGTGCTGGCCGGGTGGATCACCAGCGAGCGGCAGTCGCCCACGTTGGCCAGGTGGCTGAAGAGCTTGAGCGTCTCGATGAACTTCTTGCCCTGCGCACGGTTGCCCTTCATGTCGAAGCTGAACACCGAGCCCGCCCCCTTGGCGCCGTGCCGCAGGAGCTTGCCGGCCAGCGCATGGCTCGGATGCGATTCGAGCAGCGGGTGGCTCACGCGCGACACGAACGGGTGGCTGGCCAGGAACTGCACCACCTTCTCGGTGTTGGCGATGTGGCGTTCCATGCGCAGCGGCAGCGTCTCGATGCCCTGCAGGATCAGCCAGGCCGAGTGCGGGCTCATGCAGGCACCGAAATCGCGCAGGCCTTCGCGGCGCGCGCGCAGCAGGAAGGCGCCCACGGTGGACTCCTCGCTGAATACCATGTTGTGGAAACCGTCATAGGCCTGGGTCAGTTCGGCGAACTTGCCCGCGGCGCGCGGTCCGTCCCAGTCGAAGCTGCCGCCATCGACCACGATGCCGCCGATCACGGTGCCATGGCCCGAGAGGAACTTGGTGGCCGAGTGGTAGACCAGGTCGGCGCCATGGTCGAAGGGCTTGATCAGGTAAGGCGAGGTGAGCGTGGAGTCGACCAGCAGCGGCACGCCAGCCTCATGCGCGATCTGGCTCACGGTGGGGATGTCCAGCACGTCCAGGCCCGGATTGCCCACGGTCTCGCCGAAGAACAGCTTGGTGTTGGGCCGCACGGCGGCCTTCCAGCCGTCGATGTCGCCGGGCTTGACGAAAGTCGTCTCGATGCCGAAGCGGCGCATCGTGTAGTGCAGCAGGTTCTGCGAGCCGCCGTACAGCGCCGTGCTGGCGACGATGTGCGAGCCCGCGCCCATCAGCGTGGCAATGGACAGGTGCAGCGCCGCCTGGCCGCTGGCCGTGGCGATGGCGCCGATGCCGCCTTCGAGCGCCGACACGCGCTGCTCCAGCACTGCGTTGGTCGGGTTGCTGATGCGGCTGTACACATGGCCCGAGCGTTCGAGGTTGAACAGCGCCGCGGCATGGTCGCTGGACTCGAAGACGAAGGAGGTGGACAGGTGGATGGGCACCGCGCGCGCGCCGGTGCTCGGGTCGGGCGCAGCGCCCGCGTGCAGGGCCAGGGTGTCGAACCCGGGGTCGGAATAGCCGCTCATGCAAAAGGCTCCATCGTCGAAGGCGGCGCGGGGGCGCCGCGGCAGGAAGGGAAGGCAGGCAGGAGTGGACCGGGGTGCGCAGCGCGCGCATGTCGCCCAGGTGCCTGCCCGTTCACAGGTGGTCACGTTGCGCCCCCGAAGGCGGGGCCCGCAAAGCGCCAAAGCGCCTGGATTGTGGGCTATATTCAAATCGACACACCGCCCTGCGAGGAGCACCCACCATGAAAGTCAGCGACATCCTGCGTGTGAAGGGCAACACGCTCTACACCATCACCCCCGACGATCCCCTGGCCGACGCGGTGGCCGTGATGGCCGAGAAGGACATCGGCTCGCTCGTGGTCATGGAGCATGGCGACCTGGTGGGCATGCTGACCTTCCGCGAAATCATCCTGACCTTGCAGGCCAACGGCGGCGCCGTGGGGACCACCACGGTGCGCAAGGCCATGGACGATGCTCCCCTGACCTGCACCGCCGAGACCGAGCTGGACGAGGTGCGCCGCATGATGCTGGACCGCCACGCGCGCTACATGCCCGTGATGGACAAGCGCATGCTCATGGGCGTGATCAGCTTCTACGACGTGGCCAAGGCCGTGGTGGACAGCCAAAACTTCGAGAACAAGATGCTCAAGGCCTACATCCGCGACTGGCCGGGCGAGGAAGACGAAGGGCGCTGAACCTTCACAACCCTTCACGTATATACGCGCACGCAGCGGGCCGCGCGCGTGGCAGCCGGCGCCTGCTGCGCCGGCCCAGGTGGCGGGGCCTGCGCCGCGTCAGCCGCGCGGCACGCGCTGCGCCGACTTCGGCCGGAAGGCCTTGCACACGGCCTCGTCGGTTTCCAGGTACGGGCCGCCGATCAGGTCGATGCAGTAGGGCACGGCCGCGAAGATGCCCGGCACCGCCTGGCTCCCATCCGCGTTTTTCAGGCCTTCCAGCGTCTCCGCGATGGCCTTGGGCTGGCCCGGCAGGTTCAGGATCAGCGCCTGGCCGCGGATCACGGCCACCTGTCGCGAGAGGATGGCCGTGGGCACGAAGCGCAGGCTGATCTGGCGCATCTGCTCGCCGAAGCCCGGCATTTCCTTGTGCGCCACGGCCAGCGTGGCCTCGGGCGTCACGTCGCGCGGGGCCGGGCCGGTGCCGCCCGTGGTCAGCACCAGCGAGCAGCCGGCATCCACCAGCTCGACCAGGGTGGCGCTGATGGTGGCCTGCTCGTCGGGGATCAGGCGCGGCTCGAAGGCGATCGGGTTGCGCAGCGCGCGCGTGAGCCAGTCCTGCAGCGCGGGCAGGCCCTTGTCTTCGTACACGCCGGTGGAGGCGCGGTCGCTGACCGAGACGATGCCGATGCGCACCGGGTCGAAAGGGGAGGCCACGGGAGTGTTCATCGCCGGGCCGCCCCAAGATGAACAGCGGTCCCTGGGGGCGCCGCGGACCGCGCGAAGCGGCGGCGCGCCGGAGCCGCCACGGTCTTCATGCCCTTCATGCGTCCTCCTCGCGCGACTGGTGGGCCGCCAGCGCGCCATGGTCGGCGTCGCCATGGGCCGACAGCTGCGCGCGCACCAGCTGGAACAGCTCGCGGAAAGCCTTGCCCTGGCGCGGCGCCTCGCCGGGCTTGCCGGCCTGCAGGTCCTTGCGGGCCTGGCGCACCAGTGCGCGCAACTGCTGCACGTCGGTGCCGGCATGGGTCTCGATCCAGGCGCCCACGGCCTCGTCGCCGGCGATCAGGCGCTCGCGCCAGCCTTCGGCCTCGTGCAGCAGGGCGGTCTCGTGCACCGAGCCACGCGCCTGCTCGTCCAGCGCCTGCTGGGCCGCGCGCACCGTGTCTTCGTCCAGCTTGCGCATGAGCTTGCCGATGTACTGCATCTGCCGCCGGCGGCCCTCGAAATTGGTGATGCGTCTGGCCTCGGCCAGCGCTTCGAGCAGCGTCTCGGGCAGGCCCAGGCGGCCCAGCAGGTCGGCGCGCAGCGTGAGCAGCGCTTCGCCCAGGGCCTGGCGCTCGTCGCTTTCGCGCTTGAGGTCGGTCTTGCTGGTCTCGATGCCGCCCTTGAGTTCGCGCTTGAGTTCCTGGTCCAGTTCGCTGCCTTCGGCCACGAAGTGGCCGCGGACGAAATAGCCTTTCTTGGGTTTGCGGGGCATGGCGGAGCGGTGCGTGAAATAGAAGCGAAGAAGGAAGCGAAGGCGCGGCTGCGCGGGGTGCCCTCCGGGCCGCTGCCGCGCGGGCGCCGTGCCGAGCCGCGGCCGGGGGGCGCCGCTATCATTGTCCTCCACATGACGACCTCCCACGCCCGTGCAGACAGCGGCTTCGCCTACAGCCGCGAATTCTTCGAGAACCTGGTGGACAGCGCCCTCGCGCATGCGAAGAAGCTGGGCGCCACCGATGCGGGGGCCGAGGCGTCCGAAGGCTGCGGGCTGTCGGTGTCGGTGCGCAAGGGTGAGCTGGAGAACGTCGAGCGCAACCGCGACAAGTCGTTGGGCGTGACGGTGTACGTGGGCCAGCGCCGGGGCAATGCCAGCACCTCCGACTTTTCCGAGGCGGCCGTCGCGCGCACCGTGCAGGCGGCCTACGACATTGCGCGCTTCACGGCCGAAGACCCGGTGGCCGGCCTGCCCGACGAGGCGGACATCGCCACCGAGCATCCCGACCTGGACCTGTTCCACCCCTGGGCCATCGACAGCGCCCGCGCCGCCGAACTGGCGCTGGAATGCGAGGCCGCGGCCTTCGCCACTGACAAGCGCGTGACCAACAGCGAGGGCGCGGGCGTGTCGGCCCAGCAGAGCCACTTCTTCAGCGCGCACACGCACGGCTTTCGCGGCGGCTATGCGAGTTCGCGCCATTCGATCTCGGTCGCGCCCATCGCTTCAGTCCCTGGCAAGGGCGGCGAGGACATGCAGCGCGATGCCTGGTACAGCTCCATGCGCTCGGCGGACGAACTGGCCAGCCCGCAGGCTGTGGGCCGCTATGCCGCCGAGCGTGCGCTGAGCCGCCTGCGCGCGCGCAAGATCAAGACGGTGGAATGCCCGGTGCTGTTCGAGTCGCCGCTGGCGGCCGGCCTGCTGGGCGCGCTGGTGCAGGCCACCAGCGGCGGCGCGCTGTACCGCCGCAGCAGCTTCCTGCTCGATTCGCTGGGCAAGCCGGTGCTGCCTTCGCACATCGACGTGGTCGAAGATCCCTTCATCCGGCGCGGCAAGGGCAGCTCGCCCTTCGACGACGAAGGCGTGGCCGTGCGCCGGCGCCAGGTGGTCGACGGCGGCCGGCTGCAGGGCTACTTCCTGTCGACCTATTCCGCGCGCAAGCTGGGCATGAAGACCACCGGCAACGCCGGCGGCTCGCACAACCTCACGCTGAGCTCGCGGCTCACGCAGCCGGGCGACGACCTCGAAGAGATGCTGCGCAAGCTGGGCACGGGCCTGTTCGTCATCGAGCTGATGGGACAGGGCGTGAACTACGTGACCGGCGACTACTCGCGCGGCGCGAGCGGCTTCTGGGTCGAGAAGGGCCGCATCGTGCATCCGGTGGAAGAGATCACCATCGCCGGCAACCTGAAGGACATGCTCATGGGCATCGAGGCCGTGGGCGCCGACGCCTACAACTACGGCGCCAAGACCACGGGCTCGATCCTGGTCAACCGCATGAAGGTGGCGGGGGCCTGAACCGCGGTACGCGGTCGAGCATGGACGACGCATGGCCGATGTCTTTTGGTGCTCGGTCAGCCGTCAGAAGGCGCGGCTGCAGCGCCACTACCACGACACCTACGCCTTTGGCTTCATCGACCATGGGCTGAGCCGCTACGACTGCGGCACGCACCAGTTCCAAACCGATCCGCAGACGCTGTTCCTGATCAACCCCGGCGACGTTCACACGGGCTTTCCGGCGTCCAGCGAGCCGATTTCGTACACCACCTTCCACGTGGATCCTGCCTATGTAAGGGCTCTCACGGGGCACAGCCATGACCGGCCTTTCGGGCAATACCTGTGCACCCAGCCCGGGCTGGGCGCTGCGCTGCGCGAGGCGGCGCGCGAGCGCGAGGGCGAGCTCGCTCGTCTGGCCATCGAGAACATGCTGGCCCTGGTGTTGCCTGCCATGCTGGGTGACGGTCGCTTGCGCGATTCAGCGGCGCTGCACCTGAGCGGCTTGCGCCGCGCCTGCGAGCTGTTGCTCTCGGACCTGCGCCAGACGGTTTCGCTGGCTGCCCTGGCGCAGGCGGCCAACCTGGAGCGCGCCTATTTCGCGCGCCAGTTCCGCCGCTTCTACGGGCTGCCGCCGCACCAGATGCTGAAGCAGGCTCGCGTGGTGGCCGCGCGCCGGCAGCTGTTCGCCGGCACGATGGGCGCGGAGGTGGCGCAGGACGTGGGCTTCTTCGACCAGAGCCACATGATCCGCTGCTGGAAGGACGTCTACGCCGTGCCGCCCAGCCAGATGAAGAAAGTCAATATCGTCCAATCGACCTGAAGCGCCGTTTTCTACATTGCCTCTTCCTGTTGGACATGGAAGAGAAGGCATGGGGAAGATGGAGAGTTTCGATGTGGTTGTGGTCGGATCCGGCGCGGCCGGGCTGACCGCGGCATTCACGGCGGCCCGTGCAGGCGCCAGCGTGTGCGTGCTGGAGCGGGATTCCGTGGTGGGTGGAACCACGGCCCTGTCGGGAGGCTGGATGTGGCTGCCCGGCAATGCGCTGGCTCGGGCCAAGGGTACCGGCGATTCCCTGGAGGAGGCGCGCATCTACCTCGCCTCGGAGACCGGGCCGCACTTCGACGCGGCGCGGGTCGATGCCTTTCTGTCCCATGCCCCGCGCATGCTGGATTCGCTGATGCAGGAGGCGGGCATGGCCTTCCTGCTGGGCGAGTTCCCTGAATACCATCCCGATGAACCGGGCAGCCGTTCGGGCTGCCGCAGCGTCTGCGCCATGCCCTTTGACGCCCGGGCGCTCGGTGGCAGCCGCCGGCTGCTGCGCCCGCCGCTGCCCGAGCTGACGCTGTTCGGCCTGCCGCTCATGGCGGGCAAGGACCTGCTGCACTTCTACAACGCCACGCGGTCACCGCGCTCAGCCGTCTATGTGCTTCGCCGGCTGCTGCGCTATGGCTGGGACCTGCTGCGCTACGGTGCCAACACGCAACTCATGAACGGCAGCGCGCTGGCGGCCCGGCTGCTGCACGCCGTCCTCGCCGAGGGCGTGCAGGTGCGGCCGTCCAGCCCGGTGCAGGCCCTGGTGGAGGAGCGCGGCGAGGTGGTGGGCGTCAGCCTGTCCGGTGGCCGGGTGCTGCGTGCGCAGCGAGCAGTCATCCTGGCGTGCGGGGGCTTTTCCCATGACCTGGAGCGCAGGCGGCGGCTTTTCCCGCATGACCGTCTGCGCGTCCAGCACCGCTCGCCCGTACCCGCCAGCGTCGATGGAGCCGGGTTGGCGCTGGCGCAGTCCGTAGGTGGAGCGCTGGAAGACGGCCTGCCGCACGCTGCCGCGTGGGTGCCAGTGTCGGAGGTGCCGCGCCGCGATGGCAGCACCGGGCTGTTTGTGCACTTTGTGGACCGGCCCAAGCCCGGCTTCATGGCGGTGCGCAGCGATGGCCGGCGCTTCGTCAACGAGGCCAACTCTTACCACGACTTCATCCGCGCGCTCCTGGCCCGGGATGCGGCCGATGATGCGCAGGCCTTCCTGCTGTGCGACCACCCGGCCCTTCGCACCTATGGGCTGGGCGCCGTCAAGCCCGCGCCATTCCCCATCGGGCGGTGGCTGCGCAACGGCTATCTGATGCGCGCCGACAGTTGGGAGGACCTGGCCCGCCAGGCGGGCATCGATCCCGCTCGGCTGCGCGACACGGTGGCCCGCTACAACGCGCATGCCGCGCGCGGCGAGGACCCCGATTTCGGCAAGGGCGCCAATGTCTACAACCGCTTTCTGGGCGACCCCGGCCACCGGCCGAACCCCAACGTGGCGCCGCTGGTCCAGCCGCCGTTCTACGCCGTTCGCGTGGTGCCCGGCGACATCGGCACCTACGCCGGCATCCGTACCGATGCGCGGGCGCGCGTCCTGCGGGCCGACGGCAGCACCGTGGCGGGCCTCTATGCAGTGGGCAATGACATGGCTTCGATCATGGGCGGGGGCTATCCCGGGCCGGGCATCACCCTGGGCCCCGGCATGACCTTCGGGTACATCGCCGCGCGCGACGCTCTGGCCGTGCCGGGAGGCTGAGCGCCTCGGATTTCGCCGCATCGGCGGAACGCCGATGCCTTCATGAAGGAACAGGCCCATGCGGCCGAGGAGACAAGACATGCGCAACACTCGACGTGCATTGATCGTGGGGTTGGGATGGACGCTGGCCGGCGGGGCCCTGGCACAGGGCTCGGGCAAGCCCTTGCGGTTCATCGTGCCCTATCCGCCGGGGGGATCGACCGACGGCATGGCCCGGCAACTGGCGCCCGTGCTCAGCGAGCGCCTGATGCGCCCCGTGGTGGTCGACAACAGGCCTGGCGGCGGCACTGTCGTGGCCGGCCAGGCCCTGGGCAGTGCGCTGGCCGACGGTGGGACCGTGGCCATCTTCGACCCCGTGACCGTGGCCATCAACCCCTGGCTGTTCGAACGCCTGAGCTACGACCCCACGCGCTTCGAGCCGATCTCCCTGGTGACGCGGATTCCCTTTGGAATCATGGTGCACCCGGACTTTCCGGCCAACAACCTCAAGGAGTTCGTGGCGCATGCGCGCACGCAGGCGCTGAGCTTCGGCATCGCTGGCACGGGCAATGCGCCCCACCTGGCGATGGAGCGCTTCCTGGTCCGCTCGGGCCTGAAGATGACGGCGGTGCCCTACCGGGGCGGTGCCCCCGCGTTGCAGGAACTGCTGGGGCGGCAAATTCCCGTCTACGTGAACGATGTGGCCGGCGCCATGCCCTACATCCAGTCGGGCAAGGTCAAGGTGATTGCGGTGATGTCCGCCCAACGTGTGCAGCAGTTGCCGCAGGTGCCCACCATCGCCGAGTCCGGCTACCCGGACTTCGCGGCAGGCAGCTGGTTCGCCATTTTCGCGCCCGCTGGCACGCCGGCCCCGGCCGTGGCGGCCTTGAATGCCGCTGTGCATGAGGCTCTGGCAGTGCCGAAGGTCCGAGCATGGGCCGAGGGCATGACGCTGGAGCCCGCCACCTCCACACCGCAGGAGCTGGCCCGCATCGTCCAGCAGGACGCCGCCAGCTACGCGACGGTGGTACGTGAGCTGGGGCTCAAGATCCAATGAACGCATGGCATGAAACGAAAGACGGATCGCACGATGGCAAGAATTGAAGGCGCCCCTGGCGCGGCAGGCACCCAGTTCCGGCGTGTGCTCGGGCATCGGCCGGAGGTGGCGCGGCAATGGGCTGCCTTGGACGAGGCCCTGCGCTTCGAGGGCACCCTTGCCCCAGAGCTCAAGGAGCAGGTGCGCCGGGCGTTGGCACAGCACAGCGGCTGTGCGTTCTGTGCATCGCTCGGTGAGCCCGATGAGCAGTCGCATGACGAAGTCACGCGTGCGGCCATCCGCTTTGCGCTGGCGGTGAACGACGGTGCGGCCGCTGTCGGCGACGACGCCTTCGATACCTTGCAACGCCATTTCTCGACGCCACAGCAAGTGGAGCTGATGGCGTGGATCTGCTTCATGCATGCAAGCGAGCAGATGGGGGCGCTCTTCAGGCTCGCGCCAGCCAGCGCGCAGGAGTTGCGTGGCTACGAAGCCTGGCTGACGGCGGGCTTCCGGCGTGCGCAACGCCAGGTACAGTCCGCTGCCCCGGCGTCGGCATGAGCAGCCCGTGCCTGCCGGCGCCATGTGCGGGAGAGGAGGGGACGCTGTTCCAACGGGTGGCCCTGCTCAGTGGCCGGGCCGATTGGACGCCGGATGCCTTCCACGCCCACTGGCGGGGCCCCCACGCAGAACTGGCGCTGCGCTTGCCCGCGCTGGCCGGCTATACGCAGAACCGTGTGCGGCGCACGCTGTGCAAGACTGCGCGGGCCTCGGTGCCGGATGGCATCGCGCAAGTCTGGACCTCGCGGGCCGCCTCGGCGTCTGCTGCGTCGGCCGCCACGGCTGCCGGGCAGGCCGTGCTGGAGGACGAGCTGCGCTTCCTTCGGGCCTTCGATCTGCTGGATGTGGGGGGTGGCAGCCTGCCGGACGACGATGACGGCCACCTCGGAGGCATCAAGCTCATGGGGGCTGGACGGATGGCATCGGGAGGTGATGGGCAGGCGTTTCTGAGTGCGCTGGCCCGCCTGGATGTTTTTGCCCATGGCCGCGCGCGCGTGCGGATGCATCAGGTCGTGAGCGTTCGCGGCCGGCCGCAGCTGGACCGGCACGCGGATCCGCCGGCACTGTGGCTGTGCCTTTGGCTCCAGCCGGGCGTGGATGCCGAAGCGTCGGGTGTGGTGCAGTGCTGGTCCCATGCGTTCTCGGCGGGCTGGCTGGCGCAGGTGCAGGCCTGCGCGATTCCCTTGCAGGGGCATGCGAAGTCCGGCATGCCTTGAGAGGGAAAGCCCGGACCGCCGGATGAAGCCGGCCGGCTAGAGTGGCGGGCGCCCGCCGCCGTGCCAGGCGCGGATTTCGCCCTTCCATGCCTGCTGCACCCTTCATGAACGTTGTCCTCTCCGGCGCCTGCGGGGGCCTGGGACAGGCGCTTGCGCGGCAGTTGGTGGCGCACGGCGCACAGGTCGCGTTGGTCGGGCTCGATGTGGACCGGCTGCAGGCCCTGGCCGACACGGCGCCCGGGCGCTGTGCCATCTATACGCCCGACGTGGCCGACGGCGATGCCGTGCAGGCCATGGCACATGACTGGATGGCCCGCGCCGGCACGCCCGACCTCGTGATCGCCAACGCCGGCGTGGCCGGCGGCTACGACACGGCGCAGGCCGAGGACCTGCAGGTGTTCCGCCGCATGCTGGAGATCAACCTGCTGGGCGCCGCCACGCTGTTCCAGCCCTTCGTCGCGCCCATGCGGGCGCAGCGCAAGGGGGCGCTGGTCGGCGTGGCCAGCATCGCGGGCTGGCGGGGCATGCCGGGCAACGGCGCCTACTGCGCGAGCAAGGCCGGGCTGATCCGCTACCTCGAAAGCCTGCGCGCCGAGCTGCGCGGCAGCGGCCTGACAGTCCACACCGTGAGCCCTGGCTACATCCGCACGCCGCTCACGGCCGGCAATCGTTTCGTGATGCCGGGGCTGCTGGAGGCCGACGAAGCCGCGCGCCAACTGCTGCAGGGCGTGGCGGCCCGCCGCGCGCACATCGTGCTGCCGCGTCGCATCGGCTGGCTGTCGCGCGCGCTGGCCTGCCTGCCCGCCTCCCTCCACGACCGCATCCTGCTGGCCCAGCCGCGCAAACCGCGCGCGGGCGAAGCCGGCGCCACGCCCATTCCGGGGCTGTCACCGGGCCACGCACCGGCCGCGTCGCCCGCTCCCTCCATTTCAGACCTTGCCCATGAGCGACCACCCCAGCGCTGACACTATCGCCCTCATCGGCGCCGGCCCCTCGGGCCTGGCCGGTGCCCGCAATCTCCAGCGTGAGGGCTTGCCCTTCCAGGGCTTCGAGGCGCATGCCGACGTGGGCGGGCTGTGGGACATCGCCAACCCGCGTTCCACGGTCTACCAATCGGCCCACCTGATCTCCAGCCGCACGACGACCGAGTTCACCGAGTTCCCCATGCCCCCCGGCGTGGCCGACTACCCGAGCCACCGCGAGCTGCGCCAGTACTTCAGCGATTTCGCCGACCACTTCGACCTGCGTCGCCACTACCGCTTCCACACCCGCGTGCTGCGCGTGGAGCCGGAGAGCGAGGCGCGTGACACGCGCTGGCGCCTGAGCTTCCGCACCGACGGCGGCCCCGTGCAGACCGAAAGCTTTCGCGGCGTGGTGATCGCCAACGGCACGCTGGCCGAGCCCAAGCGTCCGGCCTTCGAGGGCCACTTCGACGGCGAACTGCTGCACACGGCCGACTACAAGCACCCCGAGCTGTTCAAGGACAAGCGCGTGCTGATCGTGGGCGCCGGCAACTCGGGCTGCGACATCGCGGTGGACGCGGTGCACTACGCGGCCAGCGTGGACATCTCGGTGCGCCGCGGCTACTACTTCGTGCCCAAGTACGTGTTCGGCAAGCCGGCCGACACGCTGGGCGGCGCACTGAAGCTGCCGCCCTGGCTCAAGCAGCGCATCGACGCCACGGTCCTGAAGTGGTTCACGGGTGACCCGGTGCGCTTCGGCTTCCCCAAACCGGACTACCGCATGTACGAGTCGCACCCGGTGGTCAATTCGCTGGTGTTGCACCACATCGGTCATGGCGACATCGGCGTGCGCGCCGACATCGCCCGCTTCGAGGGCCGCACCGTGCATTTCAAGGACGGCAGCGCACGCGACTACGACCTGGTGCTGTGCGCCACGGGCTACGACCTGCACTACCCCTTCATCGAGCGCGCACATCTCAATTGGCAGGGCATGGCGCCGCAGTTGCACCTGAACATCTTCGCGCCGCGTTTCGACACGCTGGCCGTGCTGGGCATGATCGAGGCCAGCGGCATCGGCTGGCAGGGCCGCTACGAACAGGCCGAACTGGTGGCCCGCTACCTGCGGGCACAGCAGAAGGCCACGCCCGCGGCCGAGGCCCTGCGCGCGGCCATCCAGGGGCCGCCGCCGGACCTCAGCGGCGGCTACCGCTACCTGAAGCTGGACCGCATGGCCTACTACGTGCACAAGGACACCTACCGCGCCGCCGTGCGCGAGGCTTCGGCCAAGCTGGATGCCTGAACCCCAGGAGCCGCCATGCTGCCCGTCGACGAGATCCGCCTCAACTTCAACCCGGCCTCGCTGATCGCGCTCAACGTCGTGCTGGGCTTTTTGATGTTCGGCATTGCGCTGGACACGCGCATCGAGGACTTCAAGCGCGTGGCACGCATGCCGGGCGCGATGGCCGTGGGCATCGGCGCGCAGTTCCTCGTGCTGCCGGCCGTCACCTTCGGCCTCACGCTGCTGCTGCAGCCCGCGCCCAGCATCGCGCTGGGCATGATCCTCGTGGCCTGCTGCCCGCCGGGCAACATCTCCCAGATCCTCACGCACCGTGCGGGTGGCAACGTGGCGCTGTCGGTGTCGATGACGGCCATCTCCAACGCCCTGTCGGTGGTGCTGATGCCGCTGAACTTCGCCTTCTGGGGCGGGCTGCACCCCACGGCCTCGACGCTGCTCAAGGCCATCGCGCTCGACCCGCTGGAGATGCTGGGCCACATCGTCGCCATCATCGGCATTCCCTTCGTGCTGGGCGTGGCCTGCGCGCACCGCTTCCCGGGCCTCACGGCACGCATCAAGAAGCCCGCGCGCACGCTGAGCTTCCTCGCGCTGATCGCCTTCATCATCGGCGCCATCGCGGGCAACTGGCGCTACTTCCTCGACTACGTGGGCCTGGTGCTGCTGGCCGTGGTGCTGCACGACGCGCTGGCTTTCGGCACCGGCTGGCTGTGCGCGCGCGCCGCCGGCCTGGCCGATTACGACCGCCGCGCCGTCGCCATTGAGGTGGGCATCCGCAACGCCGGCCTGGGCCTGGTGCTGATCTTCAGCTTCTTCGGCGGCCTGGGCGGCATGGCCGTGGTGGCGGGCGTGTGGGGCTTCTGGGACATCATCGCGGGCTTGGCGCTGGCCAGTTGGTGGGGCCGGCGGCCCGCCCAGGCGCCGCAGGGGCCGGCATGAGCGGCGGGCCGATCACGCGTTCGCTGCCGGCGCGCCGTGTGCTCGTCACGGGCGCCGACGGTTTCCTGGGCCGCAGCCTGGTGGCGCGACTGTCGCAGCAGCAGGCGCAGGGCGTGCTGGACGCGGTGGTGGCGGCCGACGTGCGCGAGGTGCCTGCGGACCGCCAATGCCCCGGCGTGGCCTACGCGGTGCAGGACGTGCGCGATGCGGGCATCGCGGCGCTGATGCAGCAGCACGCGATCGACACCGTGGTGCACCTGGCTTCCATCGTCACACCGGGCAAGGGTTCCAACCGCGTCTTCGAGCATTCGGTGGACGTGGGCGGCACGCGCAACGTGCTGGCCGCCTGCGTGGCGCAGGGCGTGCGGCATCTCGTCGTGTCGTCCAGCGGCGCGGCCTACGGCTACCACGCCAACAACCCCGACTGGATCGACGAGTCGCAGCCGCTGCGCGGCAACGAAGCCTTCGCCTATGCGGACCACAAGCGCCAGGTCGAGGAGCTGCTGGCGCAGGCGCGCCGCGACCATCCTGAACTGGCGCAGACGGTGCTGCGCATCGGCACCATCCTCGGCGAGCGCGTGCACAACCAGATCACGGCGCTGTTCGAGAAGCCGCGGCTGATCGCGATCCGTGGCAGCGCCAGCCCTTTCGTCTTCGTGTGGGATGAAGACGTGACCGGTGCCATCGCGCATGCGCTGGCCGGCGCGCCTGCGGGATGCTTCAACCTCGCCGGCGATGGCGCGCTGGGCATCCGGGAGATCGCACAGCGCCTGGGCAAGGGCTGCATCGAATGGCCGGCGCCGGTGCTGCGCACGGCCCTGGCCGTGGGCTCGGCGCTGGGCCTGAGCCGCTACGGGCCCGAGCAGCTGGACTTTCTGCGCTACCGGCCCGTGCTGGCCAACCGGGCGCTGAAGGAGGTCTTCGGCTACCGGCCCGCGAAGACCAGCGCGCAGGCCTTCGAGGCCTTTGTCGCGGCCCGCGCGGCGCAAGACCGGCCCGTCAGCCGTCGTCGCTGAACGCGGGCCCTTGCGCGGTCGGCGCCGCGGCCGCGGTGAGCCGCTGCCACAGCCTTTGCGCATGCGGGGCCAGCTCGCCCGGGCCGCACACGCAGACCAGCCGGCGCTGCGCGGCCCAGGCATCGCTGAGCGGCACGCGCGCGATCCGCGTGCTGCGCGCGCAGCGAGCGGCCGCTGCGTGGGGCACCACGCCGGCCCCGATGCCCTGCTCGACCAGGCGGCAGATGGCGTCGAAGCTGCGCACGCGCACCCGGTAGTGCACGCGCAGCCCCTGCCGCTGCAGTTGCAGGCCGATGTACTCCTGCAGCGGATTGCCGGCGGACAGGCCCACCAGCGCCAGCTCGGGCGCGCGCCGGTCGCCGGCCGCGCGGGGCAGCCGTTCGGCCAGTGCCGCGAGCGAGGCCCGGCGCGTGCCGGCCAGCACATGGCCGCGCGGCAGCACGAGCACCAGCGCATCCGCACGGAAGGGCCGCTGCACCAGGCCGCGCAGGTCGGCCAGGTCGGAGCAGATGCCGATCTCGCCCAGCCCGGCGCGCACGCCGTCCGCCACGTCGGCGCTGGCGCGCTCCTCCACGTCCACCGACAGCCGCGGGTGCGCGGCCAGGAAGTCGGCCAGCGGCGCCGGCAGGTGCTCCATGATGGCCGAGGTGTTGCACAGCAGGCGCACATGGCCGCGCAGCCCGGCGCCGTATTCGCCCAGCTCGCCGTGCAGGCGCTGCATCTGCGCGCCCACCACGCGCGCATGGTGCAGCAGCGTGCGGCCGGCCTCGGTGGGCCGCACACCCTGGGCATGGCGCTGCAGCAGGTCGCTGCCCAGCGCTTCCTCCATGCCGCGCACGCGCTGGCTGGCCGAGGCCAGCGTCATGTGCATGCGTGCCGCGCCGCCCGTGATGCTGCCGGCCTCCACCACGTGGATGAACAGGCGCAGATCGGTGAAGTCGAATCGCATGGCGCGCAAGGTAGCACGCCGGCCTCAGCCGCCGCCTGAGGCCGGCTGCCGCAGATCCACATTGGCGCGCGGGCCGCGGCGCCGCAGACTGCGGCCGTCGTTCCAGTCCTTGTTCTCCGCCGCTGTTCGCCCGCCAGGAGTGCCGCCATGCCGCTTTCTTCCGCTTCTTTCCGCCCTTCGGCAGCCGCCGGGCTGCTGTTCACCGGCCTTGCTGCGCTCACCGCCGCCGCCGGCCCGGTGCACGGCATCGATCCCGCGCTGCCGCTGACGCGCGAACAGGCTTTTTCGCTGGCGCTGGAGGCCGACACGCAGCGCGACCGCGCCGCCGTGCTGCACTGGCTGCGCCGCGCGGCCCGGGCCGACCTGCTGCCTGCGCAGGAGATGCTCGGCGTCGTTCTGATGCAGGGCCTGCTGCCGGCGGGTGCCGAGGGAGCGCGGGCGCGCTGCGAGGCCCGCGACTGGTTCCACCGCGCCGCGCAGCAGGGCAGTGCCATCGGGCGCATGCACCGCGATCTCATCAACCGCGCACTGGCCGGGCAGGTGTGCGGATGAGCGTGGCCCGCGGCGAGCAGAAGGTACACGCATGAGCCCGCTCGAGACGCTGCCGGGCGCCGCTTCCGCCGCCGCCGTCTTCCTGCTGGCCGGCATGGTCAAGGGGGTGATCGGCTTGGGCCTGCCCACCTTCTCGATGGCGCTGCTGGCGCTGTGGATGCCGCCCGCGCAGGCGGCGGCGCTGCTGGTGGTGCCTTCGCTGGTCACCAATGCGTGGCAGGCCGGGCCGCTGGGGTCGCTCGGCGCGCTGCTGCGCCGGCTGGGCGGCCTGCAGCTGGGCGTGTTCGCCGGCACCGTGGGCGGGGTGCTGGCCTGGGGCCCGCCGGCGGGCCGGCTGGGCGCGGGCCTGCTGGGCCTGGCACTGATCGCCTACGCGGCCTGGGGCCTGGCCGGGCGCCGACTGGCCGTGCCGGCCCGGGGCCCGGGCTGGGCGGGCGCGGCGGTGGGGCTGGTCACCGGGCTGCTCACGGCGCTGACGGGGGTGTTCGTGATTCCGGCCGTGCCCTGGCTGCAGAGCCTGGGCCTGGAGAAGGACGAGCTGGTGCAGGCGATGGGCTTGTGCTTCACCACCTCCACCGTGGCGCTGGCGCTGGGCCTGGCGGCCGTGGGAAGCTATGCGCCCGCGGGGCTGATGGCCTCGCTGGGCATGCTGCCGGCGGCAGGGCTGGGCATGGTGGCCGGGCAATGGCTGCGCCGGCGCCTGCCGCTGGCGCTGTTCCGGCGCTGCTTCTTCATCGCGCTGGCCCTGCTGGGGGCGTGGATGGTGAGCCGGGCCGCCATGGCTTGAGGCGCGGCCGGCTGCCCGGCGGCCAGGGATGGACCCCTGAGCACGTGTTCAAGGTCTCCCAGGGGCCGCGCAGCCCCCTTGCCGGGGGGGCCTGCAAGGCGCGCTGCGCCGCTCGTAGTGATCTACGAGCAAGCAGCGCAACGCCGCAGGACGCCCGGCAAGGCGGCTGCCCTGCGGGTTGGAGCGAAATCGGGCGATTTCTTCGGCCGTTCGCTTGCATGGACACCAGTCCATGCGGCGCGACCGGCCTGCGAACTCATCCCGATTGCGCTCCAACGCGACCCCTGCGAGACCTCGAACACGTGCTCAAACCTTCCAGGCGCCCACGTGCGACGCGGAGGATTCCTCGATCAGTGCTGGCCCCACGCACTCGATGGGATGCGTGGAGGCCGTGAACACGTCGCGGCAGGAGAGTTCGGCATCGCGCTGGTCCAGACGCTCGCCGCGGAACCCACGCAGCCGCACGGCGTCGATGCCGTACACCACGCGGCCGATGTTGGCCCAGAAAATGGCGCCCGCGCACATCACGCAGGGCTCGCCGGACGAGTACAGCGTGGCGCCGGCCAGTTCCTCCCGGCTGAAGCGCGGACTGGCCAGGCGCACGGCCGAGGTTTCGGCATGGGCCGTGCAGTCACCGGTTTCGCCGTTGGCGTTCCAGGCCTGCGCCATCACGCTGCCGTCGGGTGCGACGATCACGGCCCCGAAGGGCCGGTTGCCGCGGCTGCGGGCCGTGTCGGCCAGCGCGATGGCCTGGCGCAGGTAGCGGCCGTCGCGTTCGTCGAGCGCGACTTCCTCGGGCAGGGCGGGGTGCATCGCATCTCCTTCTGAGAGGCGGCCGGCGGCGTTCATGCCTGCACCTGCCGTTCGGCCAGTGCGGGCAGGAAGGCCGTGTTGAACAGCTTCTCGGGGGCAGGCTTGCGAGCCAGCTCGAAGACCGTCGCCACCTCGTCGATCTGCCTTGACAGCACGGCAGGCCGGATGCCGCCCAGTCCCACCTCGCGCGTTTCGGGGGTGCTCAGGTACTGGCGCGTGATGGCCCAGCGCTGGCGCTCCACGTCGAGCTTGAGGATGGGCTCGCGGGCGCGCATGGCGGCCAGGGCGGCTTCGGGATCGACCAGTGTTTCGCGCAGCGCGCGGTGGCTGGCGCGCACGAAGGCGCGTGCCGCGTCCGGCTTCTCCTGCAGCAGCCGGCCGCCAAGCAGGGCATTGCCGTACAGATGCAGGCCGGCCTTCTGGTATTCGAGCACCGACAGTTCCTGCGCCGGCAGGCGCGCGAACAGCGACACGGCCGAATCGTGGAAGTAGGTGGCAGCGTCCACGTCGCCGCGCACCATGACGTTGTCGCGCGCGCTGAAGTCGGTCGTCACCCATTCGAAGAGGTCGGGGCGGGTCTTGAGCGCGCGGGCCGCCATGGGCCAGCTGCGGCGCGTGGCTTCCACCGCGGCGGCGGCCACACGCTTGCCTGCGAGGGACTGGAAGTCGCTGCGGATGCCGCGGTCCTTGCGGCCGATGATGACGAAGGGGGCGCGGTTGTAGTACTGGTAGATGGCCTGCACCGGCGTGTCGGGGTTCTGGGCGTGGAACTCCACCAGCGAACTGATGTCGCCCAGCCCCAGGTCGTAGGCACCGCTGGCCACGCGCGTGATGGAAGCGACGGAACCCGAGCCGACGTCGATGCGCACGTCCAGCCCCTCTTCCTTGTAGTACCCGTTGGCCAGCGCCAGGAAGAAGGGCGCGGTCTGGCTGGTCACGCGGAAGTCGAGCGTGAAGCGCAGGGGCGTGAGCGCCTGGGCGAGCACGGCGGGGGCGGCCAGGCTGCCGCCGAGGGCAGCCGCCAGGGGCGGGGTCAGGGTGGAGGCGAGGAATCGACGGCGTTGCATGCGCGGAGCTCCGGTTCGTGGGCCGGCACGCAGCGCGCGCCGGCGGAAGGCCCGGCCATTCGGCGGTGGGCCGTGGGAGCCGGGGAACTGAGCAATTTCCGGGCGGGCCCTCGAAGGCGAAGGGCTGGCGCTGAACGCTTCTACTCGTGCGGGGAAGCCAGCACGAAGCGTGCCGGCGCGCGCGGGTGGGCTCGCTGCGGCGCGTCTGCATGCAGCGCCTGAGGGGACGGCGCGCCGGGCTTCGCCGCGTGCGCGGGCGTCCCGCTTTTGGTGCGTGCGCGCGTCGGCGGTGCGCGCAGGCCTCGCGCAGTGCGGAGAGAGGGCGGGCCTCAGCCGCCGCGTGCGACCGCGTTGCGCACGATCGCGATGGCCTGCCGGTAGGGCAGGGCAAAACCGTCCAGCGCATCGCCCTGGGCCAGCCAGCGGAAGGCGAACACCAGGCCGTCTTCCTCGGGGCTGCCGTGGGCCGTGTGCGTGAAGGTCTCGGGCAGCGGGGCACCGTCCCAGCGCATCAGGAACAGGTGCCACAGCTGCGGATGCGCGTGGCGGTTGCTTTCTTCCCCTGCGGCGCAGTCGCGGTGCAGGGTGCCCAGGCTTTGCAGCGGGCCCTCATAGACCAGGCCCGACTCTTCCCACAGCTCCCGGCGCACGGCCGCTTCGGGCGATTCGCCGGGCTCGATGGTGCCCTTGGGCAGTTGCAGGCCGCCATCGCCGGGATGGTCGAAGACCAGCAGCCGGCCGTGCGCATCGACCAGGCAGGCGCAGGCCTTGCCGATGGTCAGGATGGGCGAAGAGTCGCTGCTGCCGCTGTGCTGCATGGGGCCGCCTGCAGCCGGGCTCAGGCGCCCGACAGCGCGGCCTTCACCGCGGCGCTGACCTGGCCCATCTCGGCCTTGCCGGCCAGGCGGGTCTTGACCACGCCCATGACCTTGCCCATGTCGCCGGGGCCGCTGGCGCCCAGCTCGGCCACGATGGCCTTCACCTCGGCCAGCACCTCGTCGGCGCCCAGGCGCTGTGGCAGGTAGGCCTGCAGCACCGTGATCTCGGCCGCTTCCTTGTCGGCCAGCTCGGTGCGGCCGGCCTGGTTGAAGGCGGCAATCGAGTCCTTGCGCTGCTTGATCATCTTGTCGAGCACGGCCACCACGGCGGCGTCGTCGAGTTCGATGCGCTCGTCCACTTCCTTTTGCTTGATGGCGGCCAGCAGCAGGCGGATGGTGGCCAGGCGCTCGGCTTCCTTGGCGCGCATGGCGGCCTTCATGTCGTCGCTGATCTGTTGCTTGAGACTCATGGGCTTTCCTTCATCAAATTAGGGAGACCGAGGCTTCCCGCTGCACGGGGGGCGATGCCTCTGGGGGGCGTTTTCATCCCGGGGCGGCCCGGCGATGAAAACACAAAAGCCGCGGCAGGTGACCCCGGCGCGGCTCGTGGCACAGGCTGCAGGCGCAGCCGGTGACTTCGGAATCAGTACAGCTTCTTGGGCAGCTGCATGCTGCGCACGCGCTTGTAGTGGCGCTTGACGGCCGCAGCCTTCTTGCGCTTGCGCTCGGCCGTGGGCTTTTCGTAGAACTCGCGGGCGCGCAGGTCCGTCAGCAGGCCCAGCTTTTCGATGGTGCGCTTGAAGCGGCGCAGGGCAACGTCGAAGGGCTCGTTTTCTTTAACGCGGATGGTGGTCATTGAGTGAACAGTGGATGAAGGTGGCCCGCGCAAGATCGGCACGCAAAGCCGGGTTTCCTCAACTGAAAATCTGGATGGCCCGCTGAGGTCAAGGCCGAAGTTAGCCCGCGAGTATAACTTTTTTTGCGGCATGTCCAGCGCTTTTCGACAGGGCACCGGGGTGTTCCGCTTGTCTTGGCGCAGCCGCGGCCCGTCATGCCGAGGGCCGCAGCGCCTGGGCGCAGGCGTGGGCGCTGGCCCAGGCCCACTGGAAGTTGTAGCCGCCCAGCCAGCCGGTCACGTCCACCACCTCGCCAATGAAGTACAGGCCGGGCTGCTTCGATTCCAGCGTCTGCGAGGACAGGTCGCGCGTGTCCACGCCGCCGGCCGTCACCTCGGCTTTCTTGTAGCCCTCGCTGCCCGAGGGCGTGATCTCCCAGCGCGCGATGCGCTCCGCGAGCCGCGCCAGCGCCTTGTCGCCGGCTTCGTTGATGGGGCGTTGCAGCGCTTCATCGCTGGCGGCCCAGGCGTCGGCCAGGCGGGTGGGCATCAGCGCCGCCAGCTCGTTGGCCACGCGCTTGCGCGAATCGCGCTTGGCGGCCTGCAGTGCGCCGGCCACGTCCACGCCGGGCGCCAGGTCGATCTGCAGCGGCGTGCCGGGCGTCCAGTAGCTGGAGATCTGCAGCACGGCCGGGCCCGACAGGCCGCGGTGCGTGAACAGCAGGTCTTCGGCGAACTCCATCCGCTCTTTCTTGCTGCCCGTCGCCATGCGCACCGGCAGGGCCAGGCCGGCCAGCCCGGCATAGGGCGCCCAGGCCTCGCCACCGAAGGTCAGCGGCACCAGCGCCGGGCGGGGCGTGACCACGCGCAGGCCGAACTGCTCGGCGATGCGGTAGCCGAAGTCGGTGGCGCGCAGCTGCGGAATGGACAGGCCGCCGGTGGCGATGACCAGCTGCGGTGCCTGCACCGGGCCGCGCGCGGTGTCGATGCGGTAGCGGCCCGCTTCGTGCACCACGCCCTGCACGCCGCAGGGCTGCCAGCGCGTCACGCCGCCGGCCTCGCACTCGGCCAGCAGCAGGTCGATGATCTGCTGCGAGGAGTCGTCGCAGAAGAGCTGGCCCTTGTGCTTCTCGTGCCAGCGGATGCCGTGCCTGTCGACCAGCGCGATGAACTGCGCGGGCGTGTAGCGGGCCAGGGCCGAGCGGCAGAAATGCGGGTTCTGGCCCACGAAATGGCGCTGCGGCGCGCGCGGGTCGAGGTCGCGGTTGGTGAAGTTGCAGCGGCCGCCGCCGGCGATGCGCACCTTCTCGGCCACGCGCGGGCTGTGGTCCAGCAGCAGCACGCGCAGGCCGCGCTGCCCGGCCTGCGCGGCGCAGAACAGGCCGGCCGCGCCGGCGCCGACGATCACCGCGTCGAAGGAAGAATCGTTCACGGTCTCGGTCAATGCATCCCTCCCTCGCCCGCCACCACCGTGGGCTGGTACTTGAGGTGGCCCACGTAGCGCAGCGGCTGGTGCGCGGGGATCGACGGCACATCGCCTTCACGCATGTGCAGCAGGTCGGCCGGGCTGACCCAGCGCGGGTCGGCGGCCGTGATGGGCGCACCGGCCTGGTTGAAGGCCTCCAGCACGAACTGCGAGCAGAAGAACTGGTCGTTGCGGCTCACGCCCAACTGCACGAAAGCCATGCCGCTCACGCAGTAGTGGCGCACGGGCGCGGGCACGCCCGGCAGCTCGCACACGCGGCGGTTCAGCACGAAGGGCGCCTGCAGCAGCACCCCGGCCGTGTTGTAGCGCGTGCCCACGCGGTCCAGGGCCCATTCACGCAGCTTGCGCGCGTGCCCGGGCTGCAGGCCCTGGGGGCGGAAGGCGACCACCATGTGTTCTTCGTCGAGCACCTCGCCGATGCTGCGCGCGCGCACGCCGCTGCCCACGGCCTCGGCCACCTGGCCTTCGCCGAGGTAGAGCACGGCATGGCTCACGGGCGAGAAGGTGCCCAGCCGGATGCCGATGGAGTTCAACGTCTCGACCGAGGTCAGCAGGATGTCGCCGGCCTGCAGGGCGGTGGCGTCCACCAGCGCGCCGCCGTTGCCGGGCGCGATGGACGAATGCTGGATGCGCACGCGCGGCAGCGGCGCGTCGGCGGTGGGCAAGTCGATGTGCGAAGCGCAGGCGCCCAGCAGCAGCGCAAGAAGCGTGGCCGCGAGCGCCCGGCAGGCGATGCGGCCGCTCATCCCTTCCACACGAACGGGAACTTGAGCTGCTTGAAGAAGCCGTTGGGCACGTAGTCGCCCACCACGCCGTAGCGCTCGGGCCAGAGCTTGTCGCTCTTCACGGCCGTGCCGAACAGGTAGTCGAGGAAGGCGTAGTGCGCGGCATAGTTCTTGTCGATGGCCTCGTCGTCCTGGCTGTGGTGCCAGTGATGGAAGTTGGGCGTGACGATCACATAGCGCAGCGGCCCCAGGCGCACGCTCACGTTGCAGTGGTTGAACACGGCCTGGAAGCCCACGATGACGATGTACGCGTCGATCACTTCCTTGGAAAAGCCCAGCACGTAGATGGGCGCCAGCACCAGCGTGCGCGTGATCAGCAGCTCCAGGATGTGCTGGCGCGAGCCGGCCATCCAGTCCATGCTCTTGACGCTGTGGTGCACCGCATGCAGGCGCCACAGCAGCGGCACCTCGTGGTAGGCGCGGTGCGTCCAGTACTGCACCAGGTCGGCCACCAGGATGATCAGCAGCACGCCGGCCCAGAAGGGCAGGCCGGCCACCCAGCCGCGGATGCCGTCGTGCGCGGCCCAGCCGAAGAGCTTGTGCACCAGCAGGTTGGTGGCCAGCAGCACGAAGCCCACGATCATGTGGTTGACGATGAAATGGTGGAAGTCGGTCTGCCACTCGGCGCGGAAGATGGGCTGGTCCTTGCGCAGCGCGAACAGCTTCTCGATGAAGATGAAGATCAGCGCCGAGCCCAGCAGGTCGAGGATGAACCAGTCCAGCCCGATGTAGGGCGTGTGGTCGGGGAAGTTCGGGTCCACATCCACCTTGTGCCCGCCCAGCAGCGCCGCCGCCACCACCAGCAGGAAAGCGAAGGAGGACAGCCAGCGCGAGCGGTTGAACACGATGTTGACCAGCGCCAGCCCGCCTGCGACCACCAGGGCCGCGAGCATGATCCAGCGCATCACGTCCACGTCGTAGCTCTTGCGCAGCTCGGGGGTTGTGAGGTACTGCGGAAAGTGAAAGGCCAGCACGCCCAGGAAGCACAGCATGCCCAGCGTGAGCGCGAGGGTGCCCGTGACCAGGCCCTTGCCGCGCTGCAGCTCGCCGTGGCTTTCGGTGAATTGATTGAGTTTGTCCAGCTCCAGCATGCGCGTGCCCCGAGCGTTGCCAACGAAGGCGCGGATTCTAGGAGTTGGTGCCCGCCGCGCCGACTGGCCGATCGGCCAGTCGACCGGGCAGGCCGGCCGCACGGGAGAGGCCGGCCCGCGTTCAGGTGCCGAAGCGCGCCGCGTCCTGCTGCGCGGCGGCCATGCCGCGCAGCACGTCGCCCACCACGATCACGGCCGGGCTGCCCAGGCCCGCGGCGCGCAGGTCGGTGGCCAGGTTCGCCAGCGTGCTCGTCACCTGACGCTGGCCGGGCAGGCTGGCCTGCTGCACCACGGCCACGGGCGTGTCGGCCGGCAGGCCGCCGTCCTGCAACTGCTGCTGGATGGCGTCCACGCCCGCCACGCCCATGTAGATGACCAGCGTCAGCCGCGCGTCGCGCGCGGTGGCGGCCAGCGCGCGCCAGTCGGTCGGCTCGTGCCGGGCGGCGGCGCCGGTCTTGGCATGGCCGGTGACGAAGACCACGCCCTGCGCGCGGTCGCGGTGCGTGAGCGGCACGCCCAGCGCCGTGACGGCCGCCAGCCCGGCCGTGATGCCGTTGATGACGCCGCATTCGATGCCCGCTTCGCGCAGGTGCTCCACCTCTTCGCCGCCGCGGCCGAAGATGAAGGGGTCGCCGCCCTTGAGACGCACCACGGTCTCGCCTTCGCGCACCGCGGTGATCATGAGCTTCTCGATGAAGGACTGGGGCGTGCTCTTGCAGCCGCCGCGCTTGCCCACGTGGACGATGCGCGCCTCGGGCCGTGCCCATTGCAGGATCTCGTCGTTGACCAGGTCGTCCACCAGCAGCACGGTGGCCGCCTGGATGGCCTTCACGGCCTTGAGCGTCAGCAGTTCGGGGTCGCCTGGGCCGGCGCCGACGAGGGTGCAGCGGCCCTGGATCAGGGAAGGGGTGTTCATGCGTGGGGCCTCGGTTCTTGGGTCAGGGCGCGTGTCAAGGCATCGATATGGGCCACCTGCGCCGCAATGGCCGGCGGCACCGGCAGCTCGCCGGCCAGCACGCGGCGCGTGTAGTCGGCCGTCACGTCAGCGGCCAGGCTGTCGGGCAGGCCGGGCACTTCGGGCAGCGTGCCCGGCTGCTGGGCCTGCAGCGCCACCGGCCGGCCGCGCACGAAGCCGTCCAGCTGCGGCGTGCGGCGCGGGTCGCTGACCACTTCGCCTTCCAGCCCGCGTGACAGCAGGGCCGTGAGGCCCAGCAGCTCGAACAGCTCGGTCATCACGGTGGCGAAGGCCGGGTGCGTGTAGCTGCCGATCACCACCGCCGGGCCATCGACGGGCTGCATGAGCTTGACCACGCTGTGGCCCGCGTTGCGCAGCCCGACGATGCGGCGCACGTCCAGCAGACGCGCGAGGCCCGGGTGCAGCAGCGCGGTGCCCACCACGGCGACTTCGCCGGCCTCGATGCGCTGCAGCTGCGTGCGCGCCGGCACGTCGAGCAGCGCCAGCACGTCGCTGGCCAGCACGCGGCTGGATTCGGTGGCATGGCCGTGCACCAGCACCGGCAGCCCTTCGCGAGCCAGCAGCAGCGCCAGCAGCGGCGTGAGCACCGGCAGCCGGCGCGCGCCGTTGTAGCTGGGCAGCACGACGACCGGGCGCGTGCTGGCCGGCAGCTTGTTCAGGCGTGCGTGCGTGGCGTCCAGGAAGCCCGCCATCTCGGGTGTGGTTTCGCCCTTCACGCGCATGGCCAGGCAGAAGGCGCCGATCTCCAAGTCGGTGACCTCGCCGTCGAGGATCTGGCCGAACAGGTCGGCCGCCTGCTCGCGCGCGAGCGGCTTGGCGCCGCGAGCGCCGCGGCCGATTTCCTTGATGTAGTGCGCGATGCTGCCCATGGGTGCGTCGATTGTCCCGCAGCCTTTATGCCGGAAAGCCCATTCGCTTATGCCACCGGGCGGCAGTACGGCAGGGGTTGCATCACGCGACCCGCTCGGCCGCGCGCAGCATGCGCCGCAGCTCGGGCACGCAGGAGCCGCAGTGGGTGCCGCATTTCAGCGCGCCCTGCAGGGTGGCCAGGCGCTGGTTTTCGCTGCCTTCGCAGGCGCCGCCGTGGGCCAGGTGCGCCTGGATGGTGGCCTCGGCCACGCCGAAGCAATTGCACACCGTCCTGCCGCGCGCGGCCACGCCCTGCGGCGCATGGGGGGTTGCGGCGAGCAGCTGGCGCCCCAGGTGCTGGGCCGGCAGCCGGTCCTGCAGCAGCGTGCGCATCCAGCCCTGGGCGCGCGTGTCGCCGGCCAGCAGCACGGCGTGCACATGGGCGTGGTCGCCGTCGCGGCGAAGACGCACGGCGCGATGCTGGCCGCGGCGCAAGTCGGTGTAGCGCAGCGTGTGGGCGGTGTCCAGGCCCAGCAGCACCTCGATGCGGGCCAGCAGTTCGCCGGCCGGGGCTTCGTGTGCGGCGGCGCGCAGCAGCACGCCCACGGGCGCGGTGTCGCCCTCGGCCAGCGCGCCGCTGGCGCTGAAGGGCACGCAACTCACGAAGGGCAGGGCGCCTGCCGCTTCGCGCAGCTCGGTGCGCACGGCCAATGCGCGATCCGCCGGCAGCCAGGCCATGGCCAGCAGCGACCAAGGCAGCTCGGCCTTGAGGATCTTCACGGCCGTGTGCTTGAGCTCGGGCTGCTTGGAGACGGGGCAGTGCGCGGGCGTGGTCAGCGCATTGACGCCGGCCAGCGGCAGGCCTGCGCTGGACCGCCCGCCCAGGTACTCCGGCCCCCAGTGCATGGCCATGAAGGCCTGCGCGGGCGCCAGCGTGTCACTGGCCGCCACGGGTACCACCACGCTGCCGCGCCGCGAGGTCAGGTACACCAGGTCACCCTCGCCGAGCTGGCGCCGCGCCATGTCTTCGGGGTGCATCTGCACCACCGGCTCGGCCACGTGGCCGAACAGGCGGCCCAGGGTGCCGGTGCGGCTCATGCCGTGCCACTGGTCGCGCAGGCGGCCGGTGGTCAGCGAAATCGGCCAGCGCGTGTCGGGCGGTTCGGTCAGCGCCCGCCAGGGTTCGACCACGAAGCGGGCGCGGCCGTCCTCGGTGGCGAACACGCCGTCCTCGTACAGGCGCGCCTTGCCTTCGATCGCGCGCGCCGGTCCCGCGCCGGCGCGGCCCGTGCCATGGGTGCCCGCGGCCGGATCCGCAGGGCACGGCCACTGGCGGGGCTGGTCTTCGAGCAGCGCGTAGCTCAGGCCCGTGATGTCCAGGTCGCGCCCGCGCGTGGTTTCGCGGTGCTCGTTCCATACCTGCTCGGGCCGCCGGTAATCGAAGCGCGGTGCGTTGCGGCCCAGGCGCAGGGCCAGGCGCTGCGCGAAGTCGGTGGCGATGGCCCAGTCGTGCCGCGCCTCGCCGGCCGGCGGCACGGCCGCGCGCACGCGCGAGATGCGGCGCTCGCTGTTGGTGACGGTGCCTTCCTTCTCGCCCCAGGTGGTGGCGGGCAGCAGCAGGTCGGCGAAGGCGCAGGTGGCGGTGCCGGCAAAGGCTTCCTGCACCACCACGAACTCGGCGCGCTGCAGGGCGCGGCGCACCGTGGCCTGGTCGGGCATGGACTGGGCCGGATTGGTGCAGGCGATCCACAGCGCCTTGATCTCGCCGTCGGCCGCGGCCTGGAACAGCTCGATCGCGCTCTTGCCGGGTTGCGCGGGGATGCGGTCCACGCCCCAGAAGGCCGCCACCTCGGCGCGGTGCGCGGGGTTGGCCAGGTCGCGGTGCGCGGGCAGCAGGTTCGACAGGCCGCCCACTTCGCGCCCGCCCATCGCATTGGGCTGGCCCGTGAGCGAGAAGGGCCCGGCGCCGGGCTTGCCGATCTGCGCCGTGGCCAGGTGCAGGTTGATCAGCGCCGTGTTCTTGGCCGTGCCGTGCGCCGACTGGTTCAGGCCCATGCAGTAGAGGCTCAGCGTGGCGGCCGAGGTGGCAAAGAGCCGCGCGGCGCGGTGCAGCAGTGCGGGCGCGACGCCGCAGACCTCGGCCACGCGCGCCGGGGTGCAGTCGCGCACCAGGCTTTCGAGGGCCTCGAAGCCCGTGGTGTGGGCGGCGATGTAGGCCGGCTGCGTCCAGCCCTCGCGCAGCATCACGTGCAGCAGGCCGTGGAAGAGCATCACGTCGCTGCCGGGGCGAATGGCCAGGTGCAGGTCGGCGATCTCGCAGGTGTCGGTGCGGCGCGGGTCCACCACGACGATCTGCAGCGCCGGATTGGCACGCTGGGCGTCCTCGATGCGGCGGAACAGGATCGGGTGCGCCCAGGCCGTGTTGCTGCCGACGATGAACAGGCACTGCGCGTGGTCCAGGTCCTCGTAGCAGGCCGGCGGCGCATCGGCGCCCAGCGTCTTCTTGTAGCCGGCCACGGCGCTGCTCATGCACAGGCGCGAGTTGGTGTCGAGGTTGTTGGTGCCGATCAGGCCCTTGGCCAGCTTGTTGAAGACGTAGTAGTCCTCGGTGAGCAACTGGCCCGAGAGGTAGAAGCCGACGGCGTCGGGGCCGTGGTCGCGGATCACGGCGGCGAAGCGGTCGGCGGCCAGCGTCAGGGCGTCGTTCCAGCGGATCGGCTGCGCCGCGCCGCCACGGCTCTGGCGCTGCATCGGCTGCAGCAGCCGCGTCTGGCGCGTGACCTCGGCCGTGGCCGTGAGATGCAGCGTCGAGCCCTTGGTGCACAGCCGGCCGAAGTTGGCCGGATGTTCGGGATCGCCGCGCACGCCGGTGATCTGCGCGCCCTCGGACTGGATGATGACGCCGCACCCGACGCCGCAGTAGGGGCAGGTGGAGCGCGTTTCGGTACTCATGCTGTGCCCCGTGACGCGGCCTGCCGACCGAACATCAGCTGCTCACGCAGCGCAGCGATGTCGCGGCCTTCGCGCAGCAGCTCGAAGTACCAGTGCCCGTCGGCTGCGTCGCCGTACAGGCAGGCGCCGACCAGCCGGTCATTGCGGATCACGAGCTTCTTGTACGCGCCGCCTTCGGGATCGCGCAGCACGATCTCTTCGGTGCCTTCGCCGCCCAGGAAGTCGCCGGCCGAAAAGAGTTCGATGCCTGTCACCTTGAGCTTGGTCGACGTGAGCGAGCCGGGGTAGCGACCCAGCCCCATCTGGGCCAGGTGGTTGGCGGCCACGGCCGCCTGCTCGAACAGGGGGGCGACCAGGCCGTAGGCCACGCCGCGGTGCTGCGCGCATTCGCCCACCGAATAGATGCGCGCATCGGTCACGGTCTGCAGCGTGTCCGTCACCACCACGCCGCGTTCGCAGTGCAGGCCCATCGTCTGCGCGAGTTCGATGTTGGGGCGGATGCCCACGGCCATCACCACCAGCTCGGCCGGCAGCGCGCGGCCGTCGGCCAGGCGCACGGCCTGCACGCGCCCGCCCTCGGGTCCGACCATCGCCTGCGTTTCGGCCTGGAGCGCGAAGGCGATGCCGCGCGCCTCCAGCGCGCTGCGCAGCAGCTTGCCGGCGTCGCGGTCCAGCTGCCGTTCCATCAGCCATTGGCCCCGGTGCACCACCGTGACCTGCATGCCGCGCTGGCGCAGGCCGTGGGCCGCTTCCAGCCCCAGCAGGCCGCCGCCGATGACCACCGCATGGCGATGCGCGCGGGCGGCCTCGATCATGGCTTGGGTGTCGGCGATGTCGCGGTAGGCGATCACGCCCGCCAGGCCGGCGCCCGGCACGGGCAGCACGAAGGGGCGCGAGCCGGTGCACAGCAGCAGGCGGTCGTAGGCGGCCTCGGTGCCGTCGTCGGCCCGCACCACGCGGCGTGCGCGATCCACGTCCACCACAGTGCAGCCCGCGTGCAGCGTGATGCCGTGCTCGCGGTACCAGTCGAAGGCGTTCAGCACGATGTCGTCGAGCGTCTGTTCCCCGGCCAGCACCGGCGACAGCAGGATGCGGTTGTAGTTGGGATGCGGCTCGGCGCCGAAGACCGTGATGTCGTACAGATCGGGGGCCAGCCGCAGCAGCTCCTCGAGCGTGCGCACGCCGGCCATGCCGTTGCCCACCAGCACCAGTTTCAGCTTCTCCGGCATGCCGCGCTCCCTTGCCTCTGCGGTGTGTTCAGGCCGCCTTCTCGACGTGGCCCTGGCGCGTGTACAGGAAGTCGATCACGGCCTTGCGGCAGCGCACGTAGGCCGGGTCTTCGGCCAGTTCCACGCGGTTGCGCGGTCGCGGCAGATCGACCCTCAGCACTTCGCCGATGGTGGCGGCCGGGCCGTTGGTCATCATCACGATCCTGTCCGAGAGCAGCACGGCTTCGTCCACATCGTGCGTCACCATCACCACCGTGCTTTGGGTCTTCTGCACGATGGCCAGCAGTTCGTCCTGCAGCTTGGCGCGCGTCAGCGCATCCAGCGCGCCGAAGGGCTCGTCCATCAGCAGCACCTTCGGTTCCATGGCCAGGGCGCGCGCAATGCCCACGCGCTGCTTCATGCCGCCCGAGATCTCGCCGGGGCGCTTGTGCGCGGCAGGGGTGAGGCCGACCAGGGCCAGCGCCTCGTCGGTGCGCTGCTTGAGCTGCGCCCGGCTCTCGGTGGCCGCGAACACCCGCTCCACGCCCAGGTGGATGTTCTCGAAGCAGGTGAGCCAGGGCAGCAGCGAATGGTTCTGGAACACCACCGCGCGCTCGGGGCCCGGGCCGGCGATCTCCTTGTTGGCGCACAGCAGCGCGCCTTGCGTGGGCTTGGTCAGCCCGGCGATGAGGTTCAGCAGCGTGCTCTTGCCGCAGCCCGAGTGGCCGATCAGCGCCACGAACTCGCCCCTGGCCACCGTGAGGTGGATGTCGCGCAAGGCGACGAAGCGGCCCTTGGGTGTTTTGAACGCCTGCTCGACGCCCTGGATCTCGATGAACTTGCTGCTGCTCATGACTTCACCTCTTCGAACGTGAATGCGGTGGCGAGCCGGACCAGGGCGAGCTCCAGCACCAGGCCGACGATGCCGATCACGAAGATCGCGATGAGGATGTTCTTGACGTTGAGGTTGTTCCACTCGTCCCAGACCCAGAAGCCGATGCCCACGCCGCCGGTCAGCATCTCGGCCGCCACGATCACGAGCCAGGCCGTGCCCACCGCCAGGCGCACGCCGGTCAGCATGTAGGGCAGCACGGCCGGGAACAGGATCTTGGTAACGATCTTCCATTCCGACAGGTTCAGCACGCGCGCCACGTTCATGTAGTCCTGCGGCACGCGCTGCACGCCCACGGCCGTGTTGATGATCATGGGCCAGATGGAGCAGATGAAGATGGTCCAGATGGCGGCCGGGTTGGCGCCCTTGAACACCAGCAGGCCGATGGGCAGCCAGGCCAGCGGCGAGACCGGGCGCAGCAGGCTGATGAGCGGGTTGAACATGCGCGCCAGGAAGTTGAAGCGCCCGATGGCGAAGCCGGCCGGAATGCCCACCAGCGCCGCCAGGCCGAAGCCCAGCGCCACGCGCTGCAGCGAAGACAGCACGTTCCAGCCCACGCCCTGGTCGTTGGGGCCGTTGCTGTAGAACGGATCGCTGAACACCTCCACGGCCTGCTTCCAGGTCTCGACCGGGGCGGGGAAGCTGCCTTCGCTGCGCAGGGCCACCATTTCCCACACCAGCAGCAGCAGGCCGAAGCCCATGAGCGGGGGCAGCACGCGCAGCCAGAAGGCGCTGAAGTCCAGCGGCGCGCGGATGGGGCGTGCCTCCGTGTCGGGGCGGACGGGCGTGCGTGCGGCAGGCGCGCTGGCGGCGTGGGCCGGGGCGGGCGCCTCGGCCTCGGCAGGCAGGTGGAAGACGGCGGCAACCATGGTCGGGGCTCCTGTGGCGGGGAAAGGGGCGGTCATCCGGCGGGGATCCGGCATTCAGGCGCGGACCTTGAAGGCATCGGCGTACTTGGCGGGGTCCTTGCCGTCCCACACCACACCGTCGATCAGCTTGCTGCTGCGCATGGCGCTGGCCGGCACCGGCGTCTTGGTGGCCGCAGCGGCCTGCTTGTAGAGGTCGATGCGGTTGATGGCCGTGGCCACCTTCAGGTAGTCCGGGTGTTCCTTGAGCAGGCCCCAGCGCTTGTGCTGCGTGAGGAACCACATGCCGTCCGAGAGATAGGGGAAGGAGGCCGCGCCGTCGTTGTAGAACTTCATGTGGTTGGGGTCGTCCCAGTTCCTGCCCAGGCCGTTGGTGTAGCGGCCCAGGATGCGCTGGTTGATGGCGTCCACGCTGGTGTTGACGTAGCTCTTCCCGGCAATGGTCTCGGCCATCTTGTTCTTGTTCGTGAGGCCGGCGTCGATCCACTTGCCGGCTTCGAGGATCGCGGCCGTCACGGCGCGCGCCGTGTTCGGGTACTTGTCGGCAAAGTCGGCCGTGGTGCCCAGCACCTTCTCCGGGTGGTCCCTCCAGATGTCCTGGGTGGTCACGGCCGTGATGCCGATGCCGTCCATGATGGCGCGCTGGCCCCAGGGCTCGCCCACGCAGAAGCCGTCCATGTTGCCCACGCGCATGTTGGCCACCATCTGCGGCGGCGGCACCACGATGGCCTTGGCGTCCTTCAGCGGGTGGATGCCGCTGGCGGCCAGCCAGTAGTACAGCCACATGGCGTGCGTGCCGGTGGGGAAGGTCTGGGCGAAGGTGTATTCGCGCTTCTCGGCCGCCATCAGCTTCGCCAGCGAGGGGCCGTCCACCGCGCCCTTGTCGGCCAGCTTCTTCGACAGCGTGATGGCCTGGCCGTTGTTGTTCAGGGTCATGAGCACGGCCATGTCCTTCTTCGGGCCGCCGATGCCCAGATGCACGCCGTACACGAGGCCGTAGAGCACGTGGGCGAAGTCCAGCTCGCCATTGACCAGCTTGTCGCGCACGCCGGCCCAGCTCGCTTCCTTGCTGGGCACGATCTTCACGCCGTACTTCCTGTCGATGCCCAGCACCGACGCCATCACCACGCTGGCGCAGTCGGTGAGCGGGATGAAGCCGATCTTCACCTCTTCCTTCTCGGGCTTGTCGGAGCCCTGGGCCCAGACGGCGGCGCGCAACGCGGGGTCGATGGCGAGGGCGCCGGCAGCGGCGGCCTGCAGCACACGGCGGCGGCCCAGGCTGCGGGGGGCGGAGGAGCGGGAGGCATCGGTCATGAAGGAACTCCGAAAGAATCGAGGGGCGACAAACAAAAACAAAAAGGCGTCCTCGCCGCGCCGGCCCTGTCGCGTGCTGCGAACAGATGCCGGTGGGTGAGGACGCCTTTGTCCTGGGTCGGCCGGCCGCCCCCGCCTTTGGGAGCGGCCTGCCTTCAGACCTTCGTCGGTCTCTGCCAGCGATGCAGCAAGCGCCGTGCCATGTCTGCCTGCACGGCCGTGGCCGCCGCCGCTGGCGGGCGCTGGCGCGCGCAGCCCAGCGGGAATCCATGGGAAAGAGGGCGCCTCGCAAGGGCGGGGCGGCCCCACATGCGCGATCGCCAGCGGCCCCTGGGCAGGCACATCGTTTGTGCGCCGCACCAGTTTGGCGTGCCGCCGCGCACGCCGGCGTTCAGCGCGGCGCGGTGCCCAGGGGCAGGAAGTCGGCCATCGCCAGCACCGATTCGGCCACATCCACCAGGCGGCGGTTCTGGTTCATCGCGGTCTGGCGCAGCATCTTGTGCGCCTCTTCCTCGCTGAGCTGGCGGTGCGCCATCAGCAACCCCTTGGCGCGCTCCACCACCTTGCGCTCGTTGAGCGTGGCGCGCACCTGCTGCAGCTCGTCGCTCATGGCCTGCAGGCGGCGCGACTGTTCCTGCACCATCTGCAGCACCGAACGGTCGAGCTGGCGGCCGTAGGTGGGCGTGGACGCAGAGGGGGGCGGCCCGCTGGCGTCGGCTTCGGCGAAGAAGTCGCCGGCCTGCACGGCCTGCGCCTCGAGCGCTTCGTCGCGCTGCAGTTCGGCGCGGGCCTGGGTCATCTTGCGGCCGCACAGGGCGCGCAGCTCCTCGGCCAGTTCCTCCTCGATCGCCTGCATGGCGTCGATGCGCTGCGAGCAGACTTCAAACCAGGACGGGCCGAGCTCCGCGTCCAGCACCGTGCCGGCCGGCGAGGCGCAGGCGATGCGGCGCAGCCGCTCCAGCTCGGCCAGCGGCGCCGTGGCCTGGCTGCGCTGCCAGCGGCTGCCCAGGGCTTCGTTGCTGAAGTCGCGGAACACGCCGAAGCAGCGCTCCTGCGATTCGATCAGGTGCAGCCAGTGCTGGCGCTGGGCATCGCTGTTGCCGCCGCGCAGGAAGGCGGCGGCGCCGAAGGCCCGTTCCTGCCCCGCGAATTCCTTGCCCTGCATGAAGTTGAACTGCGCCACCAGCCAGCGCGAGATGTCGGGGTCGGTCGCGCCGTCGGCGGCTTCGAAGACCACGGCCAGCAGGCCGGCCAGCAGGCGCGCGAAGGCGGCGGTGGCGAGTTCGGGGCTGAGCTGCAGCGCCTGCGCGCGCGCGCGCAGCGCGGGCAGGGCATCCAGGCCCTGCAGCACATAGGCCACGCGCGGAAACAGGCGCGCGCCGCCCGCCAGGCGGCGCGGATCGCTGACCAGCGGATCGAGGGCGGCGCGCACCTGCGCCTCCTGCCGCCGGCTTTCGGCGATCTGCCGGACGCGCTCGGCCGCATAGCGCTGGCCGCCGGAACCCAGGAAGACGTTGGTCAGGCCGCGTTCGCGCTGCAGCGCATGCACCAGCCGGCCGACGGTGGCCACCAGCTCGCTGGTGCGCGCGAGCTGGTCCAGCTCGTCGATCTCGCAACGGCGGGCCGCAATCAGGAAGCCAAGGCTGGAGGTCATCGGGGGAAAACGGGCGCTGCGGGCAAAGGGGGCGCCTGGGCCGCCGCAATTTCCGTGCCGCGGCAGGGAGCAGGGGCCGGCCCCTACACTCGGACGATGCGAATCCTGGGCATCGAATCCTCCTGCGACGAAACCGGCGTGGCGCTGGTGGAAAGCGACGGCAGCGGGGCCTTGCCGCGCCTGCTGGCGCATGCCCTGCACAGCCAGATCAGCATGCACCAAGCCTATGGCGGCGTGGTGCCCGAGCTGGCCAGCCGCGACCACATCCGCCGCGTGCTGCCGCTCACGCAGGCCGTGCTCGCCGAGGCGAAGCTGGCGCGCGAGGCCATCGACGTGGTGGCCTTCACGCGCGGCCCGGGGCTGGCCGGGGCGCTGCTGGTGGGGGCCGGCGTGGCCTGCGCGCTGGGCGCGGCGCTGGGCAAGCCCGTGCTGGGCGTGCATCACCTCGAGGGCCATCTGCTTTCGCCTTTCCTGAGTGCCGACGCGCCCGAGTTCCCCTTCGTGGCGCTGCTGGTGTCGGGCGGCCACACGCAGCTCATGCGCGTGGAAGGCGTGGGCCGCTACGAGCTGCTGGGCGAGACCATCGACGACGCGGCCGGCGAGGCCTTCGACAAGAGCGCCAAGCTCATGGGCCTGCCATACCCGGGCGGCCCCTGGCTGGCCCAACTGGCCGAGGGCGGCGACGCGCAGGCCTTCAGGCTGCCGCGTCCGCTGCTGCACAGCGGCGACCTCGACTTCTCCTTCGCCGGCCTGAAGACGGCCGTGCTGACACAGGCGAAGAAGCTGGGTGACGAACTGGAGGCGCGCAAGGCCGACCTGGCCGCGTCCACCCAGGCGGCGATCGTCGAAGTGCTGCTGCGCAAATCGCTCAGCGCGCTGGACGGCACGGGACTCAAGCGCCTGGTGGTGGCGGGCGGCGTGGGGGCCAACCGGCAACTGCGCGCGCAGCTCGACGCGGCCTGTGCGCGCCGCGGGGTGCGCGTGCACTACCCGGAACTGCACCTGTGCACCGACAACGGCGCCATGATCGCCATGGCCGCCGCCATGCGCCTGCAGGCCGGGCTGGAAGCCGCGCAGCCGCGCTATGCCTTCGACGTGCGGCCGCGCTGGCCGCTGGACGCCCTGGCCGTCGGTGCCTGAGCACGCGCGTGAACCGCCTTCTCCCGAGCCGGCGCGCGTAGCGAAGCCCCAGGGCATCCAAGGGGCCGGCTCTGCCGGACCGTCGGGTGCGCCCCCTTTGGGAGCCCGAGGGGCACGCCGCGAAGCGGCCCCCGGGGGTTGCTTTCTAGAGTTCTTCCACGCGGCGCGGCGGGTAGCTGTCCCAGGCCTGGCAGCCGGGGCAGTGCCAGAAATGCTGGTGCGCCTCGAAGCCGCAGGCCGCGCAGCGGTAGCGCAGCAGCGGGCGGGCCGCCTGGTCCAGCGCGCGCTGCACCGGCGCGTGCGTGCGGTCGTCGTCCGAGAATTTTTCCTGGCTGAGCCAGCGCGAGGCGGCGACCAGCGAGGCGGGCTGGTGCTGCAGATGGCGCAGGTAGCCGTGGCGGGGGGGTGTCCCGGCGGTCGAGGCGGCCGATTCCTCACTCGCTTCCTCATCGGGGCCGCTGCCCAGCGCCATCAGCGCCTCCAGCACGTCGATGGAGGGCGACTGGGCGTAGCGCGCGCGCAGCAGGGCGCGCGCCTCGTCCGTGCGCCGCGCGCCCTGGGCCGCCTGCTGCAGTTGCGCGGCATAGAGCGGCAGCGCCATGGGCGCGACCTCGCTGAGGCGGCGCAGCGTCTCGTAGGCGGCGGCCGAGTCGCCTGCGCGCAGCTGCAGCGCAGCCAGATCGATGGCCGGCCGGGGCGCTTCCGGCGCCAGTTCGCACGCCTGTTTCAGCAGCGCCAGGGCCTGTTCGGCCGCGCCCTGGCTGCTGTGCTCGAGCGCCTGCTCGCACAGGTGGTGGGCACGCCGCGTGGCGTAGCTGGCCTGGCCGGCGGCGTCCAGCTTCTGCGCCACGGCTTCGGCCTGCGCCCACTCGCGCGAGCGCTCGTAGATGGCCAGCAGCGCGAGCCGGGCCTCGTTCTCGAACTTCGTGCCCTCCAGCTTCTGCAGCGCGGCCTCGGCGCGGTCCAGCAGGCCGGCGCTCAGGAAGTCCTGCGCCAGCGCATGCTGGGCGCGCTCGCGGTCGGCGCGGCTCAGGTCGCCACGCGAGAGCAGGTGTTCGTGCACGCGCACGGCGCGCTGGTATTCGCCGCGGCGGCGGAACAGGTTGCCCAGCGCGAAATGCAGCTCCTGCGTGTCGGGGTCGTTCTGCACCGCCTCGATGAAGGCATCGATGGCTTGGTCCTGCTGTTCGTTGAGCAGGTAGTTGAGGCCGCGGAAATAGGCTTTGGGCGCTTGCCGGTTCTCCAGCCGCAGCTGGCGCAGGTCCAGGCGCGAGGCCAGCCAGCCCAGCACGAAGGCGGCCGGAAAGCCCAGCAGCAGCCAGCTCAGGTCAAAGTCCATGGTGGCGCGCGATGGTGGGTTCCTGGACGGCCGGCACCGGGGCCGGCGTGGCGGGCACGGCGGCGGGTACGGCCTGCGCGCCAGCGGCAGCCTGCGCCTGCTGGGCGGCCTGGCGGCTGCGCCACCACAGCGGCAGCATGCCCAGCACGCCCACCGTCATGCCGCCAGCGAAAGCGGCCAGCACCACCAGCACCAGCGGCGCGCGCCAGTAGGTGCCAAAGAAGAAGTTCACCGTCGCGTCCTGCTGGTTGTTCAGCGCGAAGGCGAAGAGGGTAAAAAAAATGGCTGCCTTGAGCAGCCACAGGAAGTATTTCATGCCGGTCCCGTGTGCCGGGACGATTCTAAGAAGGCCGCGCGGCGCGTTGCGGGGTGCCGCGGCGCCCCGGCGGCCGGGCACGGCGTCATTCGTCGCCGTCTTCGTCCAGGGCCGCCGCGGCGGCGGCGGCGCCTCGCCCATCCACCGCCTCGCGCAGGGCCTTGCCCGGCTTGAAGTGCGGCACGCGCTTTTCGGGGATCTGCACGCTTTCGCCGGAGCGCGGGTTGCGGCCGATGCGCGGCGGGCGGCGATTGACCGAGAAGCTGCCGAAGCCCCGGATCTCGATGCGGTGGCCGCGCACGAGGGCGTCGCTCATCGCGTCGAGCATGGTCTTCACGGCCGATTCCGCGTCCCGGTGCGTGAGCTGCGGGAAGCGGGCGGCCAGTTCTTCAACAAGGTCGGAGCGGGTCATGTGCCGATGCGGGAAGGAAGGCGGAAACAGACGAAAAAAAAGACAAGGTGGCCCGGAGGCCGACCCTGTCTTCGCGCAGCAGCTTACTTGTCGCTGCCGTCCAGCTTGGCGCGCAGCAGGGCGCCCAGGCTGGTGGTGCCGGCGTTCTCGCGGGCCGACTGCTGGCTCAGGTGCGCCATGGCTTCCTGCTGGTCGACCAGGTCCTTCTGCTTGATCGACAGCTGGATGTTGCGGGTCTTGCGGTCCACGTTGATCACCACGGCCGTCACTTCGTCGCCTTCCTTGAGCACGTTGCGCGCGTCTTCCACGCGGTCACGGCTGATTTCGGAAGCGCGCAGGTAGCCCACCACGTCGCCGCCCAGATCGATCTCGGCGCCACGGGCATCGACCGTCTTGACCTTGCCGGTCACGGTCTGGCCCTTGTCGTTCACGGTCACGAAGGTGGTGAACGGGTCGCCGTCGAGTTGCTTGATGCCCAGGCTGATGCGCTCGCGGTCCACATCGACGGCCAGCACGATGGCTTCGACTTCCTGGCCCTTCTTGTAGTTGCGCACGGCGGCTTCGCCGGGCTCGTTCCAGGACAGGTCGGACAGGTGCACCAGGCCGTCGATGCCGGCCGCCAGGCCCACGAACACGCCGAAGTCGGTGATCGACTTGATCGGGCCCTTGACGCGGTCGCCGCGCTTGGTGTTCTGCGCGAATTCCTGCCAGGGGTTGGCCTTGCACTGCTTCATGCCCAGGCTGATGCGGCGCTTGTCTTCGTCGATCTCGAGGACCATGACTTCGACTTCGTCGCCCAGCGACACGATCTTGTTCGGAGCCACGTTCTTGTTGGTCCAGTCCATCTCGGACACGTGGACCAGGCCTTCGATGCCGGGTTCGAGTTCGACGAACGCACCGTAGTCGGCGATGTTCGTGACCTTGCCGAACAGGCGCGTGCCCTGCGGGTAGCGGCGCGACACGCCCAGCCACGGGTCGTCGCCCATCTGCTTGAGGCCCAGCGAGACGCGGTTCTTCTCGGTGTCGAACTTGAGGATCTTGGCGGTGATTTCCTGGCCGGCCTGCACCACTTCGCTCGGGTGGCGCACGCGGCGCCAGGCCATGTCGGTGATGTGCAGCAGGCCGTCGATGCCGCCCAGGTCGACGAACGCACCGTATTCGGTGATGTTCTTGACCACGCCGTGCACGATGGCGCCTTCCTTCAGCGTTTCCATCAGCTTGGCGCGCTCTTCGCCCATGGAGGCTTCCACCACGGCGCGGCGGCTCAGCACCACGTTGTTGCGCTTGCGGTCGAGCTTGATGACCTTGAATTCCAGGGTCTTGTTCTCGTAGGGGGTCAGGTCCTTGACCGGGCGCGTGTCGATCAGCGAGCCGGGCAGGAAGGCGCGGATGCCGTTGACCAGCACCGTCAGGCCGCCCTTGACCTTGCCGCTGGTGGTGCCGGTGACGAATTCGCCGGATTCCAGGGCCTTTTCCAGCGCCAGCCACGAAGCCAGGCGCTTGGCGGTGTCGCGCGAGAGGATCGTGTCGCCATAGCCGTTTTCCACGGAGCCGATGGCCACGGACACGAAGTCGCCGGCTTGCACTTCGAGCTCGCCCTGGTCGTTCTTGAATTCCTCGATCGGCACGTAGGCTTCGGACTTCAGGCCGGCATTGACCACCACGTGGTTGTGCTCGACACGCACCACCTCGGCGGTGATGACCTCGCCTGCGCGCATTTCAGAACGCTTGAGGGACTCTTCGAAGAGAGCGGCAAAAGATTCGGACATGAGTGTTCCTGTTCCGTCCACCAGGTTTCCAGCTGCCCATGCAGGATCGCTCGCAGCTGTTTCTAGGACTGGGGGCGGTGGGTTGTGGGCTTGCGCCCGGGTTGCGGGTTGAACAACCGGCAGGCCGTGCGCTGACGCGCGAGGAGAACCTGCCGGGACCAAGAAGGCCGCTGCACCGGGGGTGGAGCGGCCCGGCCTTTCAGCTGTCGCCGAAGGGCTGCACCTGCCGCCACCAGTTCAGCACCTGATCCACCGACTGATCGACGGTCTGATCGGAATTGTCCAGGAGGCGGGCATCCTCGGCCGGCTTCAAGGGCGCCACGCTGCGGGTCGAATCCCGTGCATCGCGCGCCTCCAGGTCGGCGCGAAGGTCGGCGATGTTAGCGCAAATTCCTTTGGAAATCAATTGCTTATGGCGGCGCTCGGCGCGATGCGCGGCGCTGGCCGTCAGGTAGACCTTGAGCGGGGCGTCGGGGAAGATCACCGTGCCCATGTCGCGCCCGTCGGCCACCAGGCCCGGCAGCTGGCGAAAGCCCTGCTGCAGCGCATGCAGCGCCTCGCGCACGGCTGGCAGCGCGGACACGCGGGAGGCGTCCATGCCGGCCTCTTCGGTGCGGATGGCGTCGCTGATGTCCTCGCGTGCATCGCCTTCGCCCAGCCAGATGCGGCCGGCGTCGAAGCGCAGGGGCAGGTCGCGTGCCAGGGCGGCGATGGCGGCTTCGTGCGCGGGCTCGGGCCGCAGCCCGGCGCGGCGGGCGGCCAGGCCGGTCACGCGGTACAACGCGCCCGAGTCGAGGTAGTGGTAGCCCAGGCGGCGCGCCATCTCGGCCGCCAGCGTGCCCTTGCCCGAGGCCGTCGGGCCGTCCACGCAGATCACCGGCACCGAGGCCGGCTCGACCACCTCGAACAGCGTCTCGAAGTAATCGGGGAAGGTCTTGGCCACGCATTGGGGATCGAGGATGCGCACCGGAAGTCCGTCGGGATTCAGCGCGGCCAGCGAGAAACACATCGCCACGCGGTGGTCGTCGTAGGTGTGGATGGCGGCGCGGCGCCAGTGGCCGGCCGGCAGCGGATCGACGCGCAGGGAGTCCGGCCCCGCCTCGACCGTGGCGCCCAGCTTGCGCAGCTCGGCGGCCATGGCGTCGATGCGGTCGGTTTCCTTCACGCGCCAGCTCGCGATGTTGCGCAGGATGCTTGGGCCGTCGGCGTACAGCGCCATCACGGCCAGCGTCATGGCGGCATCGGGGATGTGGTTGGCGTCGAGGTCGATGGCCTTGAGCGGCCAAGCGCCACGCCGCACCTGCAGCCAGTTGGGGCCGCTGTCCACCCGCGCGCCCATCTGCTGCGCGGCCTCGACGAAGCGGATGTCACCCTGGATGGAGGCGGCGCCCACCCCTTCGATGCGCACGCCGTCCTGGCCGGCGCGCGGCGCCGCCAGTGCGCCCAGCGCGATGAAGTAGCTGGCCGAGGAGGCATCGGCTTCCACGTGGATCTGGCCTGGCGACTGGTAGCGGCTGCCGGCGGGAATGGTGAAGCGCTGCCAGCCTTCGCGCTCCACGGCGATGCCGAAGCGCTCCAGCAGGTTCAGGGTGATCTCCACGTAGGGCTTGGAGATCAGCTCGCCCACGACGTCGATCACCACCGGCCGCGTGGCGGCGGCCAGCGGCAGCGCCAGCAGCAGCGCGGTGAGGAACTGGCTGGACACGTCGCCGCGCACGCGGATGGGGGCATCGAGCTGCAGCTGCGTAGGCGCCACGGGGCGAATGCGCAACGGCGGGTAGCCCGGGTTGCCCAGGTACTCGACCTCGCAGCCCAGTTGCACCAGCGCGTCGACCAGGTCGCCGATGGGCCGTTCGTGCATGCGGGGCACGCCGCGCAGGTCGAATTCGCCGCCGAGCAGTGCCAGCGCGGCCGTGAGCGGACGCATGGCCGTGCCGGCATTGCCCAGGAAGAGGTCGGCCTGCCGCGTGCGCACCACGCCGCCCAGGCCCATCACCTCCAGCGTCTGGCCCTCGCGCCGCAGGCCGCAGCCCAGGGCGGCCAGCGCGTCCAGCATCACGCGCGTGTCGTCCGAGTCCAGCAGGTCATGGACCTGCGTCGTGCCCTCGGCCAGGGCCGCCAGCAGCAGCACGCGGTTGGAAATGCTCTTGGAGCCGGGCAGGTGCACCGTGCCGCCGGCGGCAAGCAGGGGCGGCAGATCGAGGAAAGGCGAGGCGTACATGGCAAGGGGCGCCAGAGGGCGCGGACTCGAAACGACGGGGGCGAAGGAGGCTGGCATCCGGGGCCGATCCCCGGGACGTTCAGCTTCCGGCTCGGCGGCCGGGCGCGGCGCGGGCGCGCACCTGCGCCCCGGCGTCGCATCCAGCCCTCAATCTTCGGCACCGAGCGGCGTGTTGCCCGGGGCGGGCCACTGCAGGCGGGTCTGGCGCGCGGCGCTGATGGCGCGGTCCAGCGCGGCGCCGTCGCCCTGGGCGATCATCGCTTCCATCTGCAGCAGGGTGTTGCGAAACAGCTGCGACTGGCGCAGCACCTGCTCGCCATTGGCCAGCAGGATGTCGCGCCACACGGCCGGGTCGCCGCCCGCGATGCGCGTGAAGTCGCGAAAGCCCGGGCCGGCCAGCTCCAGGAAGCGCTGCCCCTCGGGCTGGGCCGCCATGGCGTTGACGAAGGCGAAGGCCAGCAGGTGCGGCACGTGGCTCACGGCCGCGAAGGCGGCGTCGTGCGCGTCGTGCGGCATGGTCACTACCTGCGCGCCCACCTGGGCCCACAGCTGCGCGGCCTGCTGGTGGTAGCTGCGGCGCGTGGCTTTCACGGGCGTGAGGATCACCTTGCGCTGATGGAACAGCGTGGCTTCGGCATGCTCGACGCCCGACACTTCCTTGCCCGCGATCGGGTGGGCCGGCACGAAATGGCTGAACTTGTGCTGCAGCGCGCGTTCGGCCGCGGCGATGACGTCGCCCTTGGTGGAGCCGACGTCCATCACCAGCGCATGCGGCGCCAGGCCGTGGCGGATGGCGCGGAAGGTGGCTTCGCTCGCGCTCACGGGCACCGCCACCAGCACCAGGTCGGCGCCCGACACCGCCAGCAGCGCCGAAGGCGCGGCCACGTCGATCACGCCCAGCTGGCGTGCGCGTTCGGTGGTGGAGGGCGACTTGCTGTAGCCCACCACCCGCTTGACCAGGCGCGCGCGCTTGAGCGCCAGCGCGAAGGAGCCGCCGATGAGGCCGCAGCCGATGAGACCGAGTTGCTCGAACATCAGGCCTCCGCCGGGCCGCCCCAAGGCAGGCCTGCGCCCCCCCGGGGGGCAGCGATACACGAAGTGATGAGCGTGGGGGTCGTCGCAATCGCCTCCGCCGGGCCGCCCCAAGGCAGGCCTGCGCCCCCCCGGGGGGCAGCGATACACGAAGTGATGAGCGTGGGGGTCGTCGCAATCGCCTCCGCCGGGCCGCCCCAAGGCAGGCCTGCGCCCCCTCGGGGGGCAGCGATACACGAAGTGAGGAGCGTGGGGGCAGCCATCGCTTCAGGCCTTCACCGGGTACGCGCCGATGATCTTGAAGAAGGCGCTGAGGCTGCGCAGCTCCTGCAGGGCGGCGGCCACGTGCGGCTGCGAGGGATGGCCGTCGAGGTCGATGTAGAAGTAGTAGTCCCACTGGCCGGTGCGGGCCGGGCGCGACTCGAAGCGCGTCATCGAGACCTTGTGCGTCTTCAGCGGCACCAGCAGGTCGTGCACGGCGCCCGGCTTGTTGGGCACCGACACCACGAGGCTGGTGCAGTCATGTCCGGACACCGGGGGCATGGCCAGCGTGGCGGGCAGAGTGATGACGGCGAAGCGGGTGCGGTTGTAGGCGTCGTCCTGGATCGCGTGGGCCACGATGTGCAGGCCGTACTGGGTGGCCGCCCGTTCGCTGGCCAGGCCGGCCCAGGCCGGGTTGGTGGCCGCCAGACGGGCGCCCTCGGCATTGCTGGACACGGCGCGGCGCTCGGCGTTGGGCAGATGCTTGGACAGCCAGGCCTGGCACTGCGCCAGGGCCTGCGGATGCGCCAGCACCGCCTCGATGCCTTCCATCGAGTTCTGCTGGCGCAGCAGGTTGTGGCGGATCAGCAGGCTGACCTCGCCCACCACATGGGTGGGTGAGTGCAGGAACATGTCGAGCGAGCGCGTGACCACGCCCTCGTTGGAGTTCTCCACGCCCACCACGCCGTACTGCGCGCTGCCGCTGGCGGTGGCATGGAAGACCTCGTCGAAGCTGCCACAGTAGATCAGGTCGGCGGCGCCGCCGAAGTACTCGATGGCGGCCTGCTCGCAGAAGGTGCCCTCGGGGCCCAGCACGGCCACGCGCTGCGGCGACTCGAGCGCCAGGCAGGCCGACATGATCTCGCGCCAGATGGCCGCCACATGCGCCTCGCGCAGCGGGCCCGGATTGGCGGCCTTGACCTTCTCGATGACCTGCGCGACGCGGTCGGGGCGGAAGAAGGGTGTGCCCTCGCGCTTCTTGACCTCTCCCACCTGTTCCGCCACCCGGGCCCGCGCATTGAGCAGCTGCAGCAGCTGCGTGTCGAGGGCGTCGATCTGCGTGCGCAGGTCGGCGAGGCTGGCGGAAGGATCGGGCGAGGGGGTGGAGGCGGTCATCGGCGGGGAAGGGAAGGGCGGCGGCCCGCCCCCGCGCGAAGAGGCGCAGATCCGGGCGGGCTCAGGCGTGTGAACGCTCGAATTCTCGCATGTAGGCCACCAGCGCCTGCACGCCCTCCAGCGGCATCGCGTTGTAGATGCTGGCGCGCATGCCGCCGACCGACTTGTGGCCCTTGAGCTGCAGCAGGCCGGCGTCGCGCGCGCCGTCCAGGAAGGCCTGGTTGCGCGACTCGTCGCGCAGCTGGAAGGGCACGTTCATGCGCGAGCGCCAGGCGGGCGCGACCTGGTTCACGTAGAACTGCGATCCGTCGATGGCGCCGTACAGCAGTTCGGCCTTGGCGATGTTGCGCCGCTCCATGGCTGCCACGCCGCTCAGTCCGCCCTCGCGCTGCGCGAGCAGCCACTTGAAGGTGAGCCCCGCCACGTAGATGCCCCAGGTCGGCGGCGTGTTGTACATGGACTGGTTGTCGGCCACCGTGCGGTAGTTGAAGGCACTGGGGCAGATCGGCAGGGCATGGCCCAGCAGGTCGTCGCGCACGACCACGATGGTCAGGCCGGCCGGGCCGATGTTCTTCTGTGCGCCGCCGAAGGCCAGGCCGACGCGCGACCAGTCCACGGGCCGCGAGGCCACGTGCGAGGAAAAGTCGATCACCAGCGGCGCCCGGCTGCCCAGCGCGGCGAGGTCCGGCAGTTCCTGGAACTCGATGCCGTTGATGGTCTCGTTGGAGCACAGGTGCACGTAGGCGGCGTCGGGGCTCAGCGTCCATTGCGCGGGCGCGGCCACGTCGGTGTGGCCGTTGCCGGCATTGGTGCTTGCCACGCGCGCCTGGGCGTAGCGCCCGGCTTCCTTGTACGACTTGGTGCTCCAGCTGCCCGTGACCACGAAGTCCACCACACCGCCGCGCGACAGGTTCAGCGGCACGATCGCGTTTTCGCCCAGGCCGCCGCCCTGCATGAACAGGATGTGGAACTCCGAAGGCACGGCCAGCAGCTGGCGCAGGTCGGCCTCGGCCTCGGCGAGGATCTGGCCGAATTCCTTGCCGCGATGGCTCATCTCCATCACGCCCAGGCCGCTGCCGTGCCAGTCCAGCATCTGCTCGGCGGCTTCGCGCAGCACTTCTTCCGGCATGGCGGCCGGACCGGCCGAGAAGTTGTAGGGCCGAGGCCCGCCCGCCGCGCTCACTTCTTGGCCGGCGCCTTGGTGCCCGCGGCGTTGCCGTTGGCAGGACCCGTGGGTGCCCCCAGCGCCTTGGCCACCGCCTTGTCCAGCTGGTCCAGCTTGGGTTCGATGCTGGTGCGCGTGTCGGCGACCACCTTCTCGGCCAGGGCCGCCTGCAGCTGGGGGTTGATTTCCTGGTACTTCTTGCTCACCGGCGAGTTGATCCAGGCCACCAGCTGGCGCAGTTCCTCTTCGGAGAAGTTCTGTTCCAGCACCGGCGTCAGGGCGGCCGGTGCCACCTGCACGGCCCGGTCGCGCACGATGGGGTAGGCCTCGTCGAAGTACTTCTTCAGCTCGGCGTCGGCGGCCTTGCCGGCGGCTTCGCGCTTGGCCTCGGGCACCTGCGTCTGCAGGTAGCCGGCGCCGGCACGGGCCACGGGCAGGCTCGACTCCTCGACCAGGCCGCGGGCCAGCGCTTCCACGCCGGGACGCTGCAGTTCCAGGAACTGCTTGATCAGCGCCGCCTTGTCCTGGGCCAGGGCCAGGCTGGAGGTGGCCAGCGTGGCGGCCAGCAGGGAGAGTTTCAGTGCTTTCATTCAGGACTTTCTGTGGAGGTGTTGGAATCGCCTTCGGCTTCCGCCCCGGCATGGGCGTCGTTCTCGACGATGCGTTGCAGGCCGCTGAGCTTGGCCCCTTCGTCCAGGCCGATCAGCGTGACGCCCTGCGTGGCACGGCCGAGTTCGCGGATCTCGCTCACCCGGGTGCGCACCAGCACGCCGGTGTCGGTGATGAGCATGATCTCGTCGTCGGCATGCACCAGGGTCGCGGCCACGACCTTGCCGTTGCGCTCGCTCTGTTGGATCGCGATCATGCCTTTGGTTCCCCGGCCATGTCGCGTGTATTCGGTGATGCTGGTGCGTTTTCCGTAACCATTTTCGGTCGCGGTGAGCACGCTCTGCTGCTCGTCCTCGGCCACCAGCATGGCGATCACGCCCTGGCCTTCTTCCAGCGTCATGCCGCGCACGCCGCGCGCATTGCGGCCCATGGGGCGCACGTCGTTCTCGTCGAAGCGCACGGCCTTGCCGCCGTCGCTGAACAGCATCACGTCATGCTTGCCGTCGGTCAGGGCGGCGCCAATCAGGTAGTCGCCCTCGTCCAGGCCGACGGCGATGATGCCGGCCTTGCGCGGGTTGTTGAATTCGTCCAGCGGCGTCTTCTTCACGGTGCCCATGGACGTGGTCATGAACACGAATCGGTCGGACGGGAAGTTGCGCGCCTCGCCGGTCAGTGCCAGCACCACGTTGATCTTCTCGCCGTCCTGCAGCGGGAACATGTTGACGATGGGCCGTCCGCGCGAGTTGCGCGAGCCCGCCGGCACTTCCCACACCTTGAGCCAGTACAGCCGGCCACGGTTAGAGAAGCACAGGATGTAGTCGTGCGTGTTGGCGATGAAGAGCTGGTCGATCCAGTCGTCTTCCTTGGTGGCCGTGGCCTGCTTGCCGCGCCCGCCGCGCTTTTGCGCGCGGTACTCGGACAGCGGCTGGCTCTTGATGTAGCCCGAGTGCGAGAGTGTCACCACCATGTCGGTGGGCGTGATGAGGTCCTCGGTCGACAGGTCGTAGGCGCTGTGCTCGATCAGGCTGCGGCGCGCGCCCAGCTTGGTCTGGCCGAATTCCTGCTTCAGCGCCGTGAGCTCGTCGCCGATGATGGTGGACACGCGCCCGGGCTTGGCCAGGATGTCGAGCAGGTCCTCGATCTCCGCCATCACTTCCTTGTATTCGGCCGTGATCTTGTCCTGCTCCAGGCCCGTGAGGCGTTGCAGGCGCATCTGCAGGATTTCCTGGGCCTGCGTGTCCGACAGCCTGTAGAGGCCATCGCCTTGCAGGCCGTAGGCGCGCTCCAGGCCTTCGGGGCGGTAGTCGTCGGCATTGACGATGCCGCCGTCGGCGCGTGTGCGCGTGAGCATCTCGCGCACCAGCTGGCTGTCCCACGCGCGGGCCATCAGCTCGGCCTTGGCGACCGGCGGGGTGGGCGACTCGCGGATGATGCGGATGAATTCGTCGATGTTGGCCAGCGCGACGGCCAGGCCTTCCAGCACGTGGCCGCGCTCGCGCGCCTTGCGCAGGTTGAAGACCGTGCGGCGGGTGACCACTTCGCGGCGGTGCTGCAGGAAGACCTCGATCAGGTCCTTGAGGTTGCACAGCTTGGGCTGGCCGTCGACCAGCGCTACCATGTTGATGCCGAAGGTGTCCTGCAGCTGGGTCTGCTTGTACAGGTTGTTCAGCACCACCTCGGGCACTTCGCCGCGCTTGAGCTCGATCACCAGCCGCATGCCCGATTTGTCGGACTCGTCCTGGATGTGGCTGATGCCTTCGAGCTTCTTCTCGTGCACCAGCTCGGCCATGCGCTCCTGCAGCGTCTTCTTGTTGACCTGGTAGGGGAGCTCGTCGACGATGATTGCCTGGCGCTGGCCGCGGTCGATGTCCTCGAAATGGCACTTGGCGCGCATCACCACCTTGCCGCGGCCGGTGCGGTAGCCTTCCTTGACGCTGTTGATGCCGTAGATCACGCCAGCCGTGGGGAAGTCCGGCGCCGGGATGATCTCCATCAGGTCGTCGATGCTGGCCTCGGGATGGCGCAGCAGGTGCAGGCAGCCATCGACCACCTCGCCCAGGTTGTGCGGCGGAATATTGGTGGCCATGCCCACGGCAATACCGCCCGAGCCATTGACCAGCAAATTCGGCAGCCGGCTGGGCAATACGATCGGCTCTTTCTCGCTGCCGTCGTAATTGGGCCCGAAATCGACCGTTTCCTTGTCGATATCGGCCAGCATTTCATGCGCGATTTTGGCCAGGCGAATTTCCGTATATCGCATGGCCGCGGCGTTGTCGCCGTCGACCGAACCGAAATTGCCCTGGCCGTCCACCAGCATGTGGCGCATGGAGAAATCCTGCGCCAGCCGCACGATGGTGTCGTAAACCGACTGGTCGCCGTGCGGGTGGTACTTGCCGATCACGTCGCCCACGATGCGCGCCGACTTCTTGTAGGGGCGGTTCCAGTCGTTGTTCAGCTCGTGCATCGCGTACAGCACGCGCCGGTGCACCGGCTTGAGCCCGTCGCGGGCGTCCGGCAGGGCGCGACCGACGATCACGCTCATGGCGTAATCGAGGTAGCTGCGGCGCATCTCCTCTTCGAGACTGATGGGCAGCGTTTCTTTGGCGAAGGAAGTCATCAAGGCGTCAAGACTGGGCGGAATGGCGGATTTTACGCCCCCGGGGATGTGGCGACCAAGCAACAGAACAGGCCGGATTCCGCCGCCGTCCTACGCTTGCGCCCCCCGCCCAAGCCGGTTTGCCAAAGACCCTATGGCACAATCATCTGAACGTTTTGGGTGGTGGTCACTTGAGACGTCCTTGATTCGCAGCGCGGCTGCGGCTTTTTCCCCCCAAGAGGAGAACCATGAAGAAACTGAACAAAGTGGCGATGATGTTTGCAGTCGCTGCGATCGCCACGGCCGCCGGCGCGCAGACCCGTGTGACCGCCGCCAACGGTGGCCCCGTGATCGACAACTGGCAGAACGGCACGAGCGAACTGGTCTGGAAGAACGGCACGAATGAACTGTGCTGGCGCGATTCCAACTGGACGCCCGCCACGGCTGCTGTGGGTTGCGATGGTGCTCTGGTTCCCGCCGCCGCTCCTGCTCCCGCCGTGACGCCGGCTCCCGCAGCGCCTGTCGCTCCGCCGGCTCCCCCGGTCGCCGCGTCCAAGGTCACCTTCGCTGCCGACGCCTTCTTCGACTTCGACAAGTCGGTGCTCAAGCCCGAAGGCCGCGCCAAGCTGGACGACCTGGTCAGCAAGATCCGTGGCATCAACCTGGAAGTGATCATCGCCGTCGGCCACACCGACTCGATCGGTTCGGACGCCTACAACCAACGCCTGTCGGTGCGCCGTGCCGAAGCCGTGAAGGCCTACCTGGTCTCCAAGGGCATCGAACGCAACCGCGTCTACACCGAAGGCAAGGGCGAGAAGCAGCCTGTGGCGGACAACCGCACCAAGGAAGGCCGCGCCAAGAACCGCCGCGTGGAAATCGAAGTGGTCGGCACCCGCGCCAACTGATTCGGATCCCGCGATCTTCGGAAACCCCGCCTCGGCGGGGTTTTTGTTTTGTACGGACGGCAGGCCTGGGCCCTGCGGCCGCAGGGCACGCCGATAATTTGCGCATGACCGCAGAAAAGCTCAACGCCGATCCGGCCGAACTGGCCAAATTCTCCGAACTCGCGCACCGCTGGTGGGACCTGGACAGCGAATTCCGGCCGCTGCACGACATCAATCCGCTGCGCCTGGACTGGATCGAAACGCTGGCGCCTGTGGCCAATCAGCGTGTCGTCGACGTCGGCTGTGGCGGGGGCATCCTTGCCGACGCCCTGGCGCGCCGCGGTGCGCAGGTGCTGGGCATCGACCTGGCGAGCAAGGCGCTGAAGGTGGCGCAGCTTCATGCGCTGGAAGCCGGCACGCGGGGCGTTAAGTACCGCGAGGTCAGCGCCGAGGCGCTGGCGGCCGAGATGCCCGGCCAATTCGACATCGTGACCTGCATGGAAATGCTGGAGCATGTGCCGGACCCGGCCTCCGTCGTCCGGGCGTGCGCGACGCTGGTGAAGCCCGGCGGCTGGGTGTTCCTGTCCACCATCCACCGCAACGCCAAGGCATTCGCGCTCGCCATCGTGGGTGCGGAGTACGTGCTGGGCATGCTGCCCCGCGGCACGCACGAATACGCGAAGCTGATCCGGCCCAGCGAACTGGCGGGCCACTGCCGTGCCGCCGGCCTGGAACTGCAGCAGATGCGCGGCCTGCAGCACAACCCGGTCACGCGCCGCTACTGGCTCAGCAACGACACCAGCGTCAACTACATGGTCGCCACGCGCCGGCCGGCTGCCGCATGAGCGCCGTTCTGCCGCACGAAAGCGCTGCCGTCACCGCGGGCCCACAGCAGGAAGGCCGTCCAGTGGCCGCAGGGAGGCTGCAGGCGGTGCTGTTCGACCTGGACGGCACCCTCGTGGACAGCGCGCCCGAACTGGGCGCCGCCGCGGACCAGATGCGCACCGAACGGGGCTTGCCTTCCCTGCCGCTGGCAGACTATCGGCCCATGGCCGGCGCCGGCGCGCGCGGCATGCTGGGCATCGCCTTCGGCATCACGCCCGACTCGCCCGACTTTCCCGCGCTGCGCGAGGAGTTCTTCGTGCGGTACGAGCGCCGCATGCTCGAAGGCACGCATGCGTTCGAGGGCGTGCCGGAGCTCTTGCAGGCGCTTCAGGCACGGGGCCTGCGCTGGGGCGTGGTCACCAACAAGCAGCGGCGCTTCACCGAGCCGCTGACGGCCGCGCGGCCGCTCTTCGCCACGGCCGGCGCCATCGTGAGCGGTGACAGCACACCGCACGCCAAGCCCCATCCCGAACCTTTGCTGGAAGCCGCCCGGCGTCTGGGCGTACCGCCCGGGGCCTGCATCTATGTGGGAGACGACGAGCGCGACATCGTCGCGGGCCGCGCGGCAGGCATGCGCACGGTCGCGGCCGCCTACGGCTACATGGGGGCGCGCGCCGACGTGACGCTGTGGAAGGCCGACGCGACCATTTCTTCGCCACTGGCCCTCTTGAAGCTGCTGGAAGAGGCCTAAAATGCGAAGCTCTGGGGCTGCACTGGTTTCGACGTGGGTTCGGGATCGCAGCGGGGCATGTCGAGCTGAATGCGCTCGTTAAACAGATTCAAACAAACTAACTGCAAACGACGAACGTTTCGCACTCGCCGCTTAATCCCGGTGAGCCTTGCAACAGTTGGCCGATGGGCTGGGCAAGGGGGCGCTAGAGCAATCTGGTGCCTCCCGGCTGCAAGGGAATCCACATTGGCTGGCCGTGGTCCGGGCATCTTGGGCCATGGCGAGATTCAAGGATGCTGGCTGTGAGTGGAGCGTGCGCCTGCGCGCCACTGACGGCGAGACCCAAAACAGACCGCTAAACATGTAGAACTGCGCGACGAAGGCTTGCGGACGGGGGTTCAAATCCCCCCAGCTCCACCATTTTTAACCGTGTGAATCGATATAAATCAACGACTTAGCGACCACCCGCTCCGTCCTGATCCGTCACAGAACGGCCCCCGATTCACACGTTTCTCACACGCGTTTTGCCCCCTTCCTGGGGCTTGGGCCAAGCCGGCAAGCCCGGTAGGCTTTCTCGGCCGTAGCGTGCGGCGGGCCGCTCGAACCCCAGAGCCGCGCCCTGATCGACCCAGCGAGCATAGTTGCGGATCACCATCTCGGTGTTCTTGTGGCCGAGCAGCTTGGCGATGTACGCAGGGTTCTCGCCCTCGCTCAATAGTCAGCCCTGAACAATTCAGTTGTCAGCTACAGATAGGCTGACGTCGCCAGGAGCGGCCAGCAGTGCGGCGATGACCGCCTGCATCGATAACCCGAATCGGGCGCAATAAAGCCGCAGCGCGGCCAGGATCAGGCGCAGGTTATGCCCGGCACCGCACATCACCGCGTGCAGCGCATCGCCCAGCGCACCCTTGAGCGGGTTGCGGCCCAGCCGCCCGTCCATCTTCATGTGCCCAATGGCCGGTTCGATGGCGCTGCGCCGCTTGATCATGGCCCTGAGCGTTCGGGTGATGCCCCGCTTTTGGCCCGACATCAGGATGCGCACACCTTCAACTTTCACACCCCGGTAGCCCTTGTCCACGATTGCCGTGGCGGGCGGCCTGTCCGTGCCAGTGAGGATGCCCACCTGCTCCAGTGTCTCAGCCAGGGTGTGGCCGTCGTAGGGGTTGCCCGGCATGGAGCGCATGCCCACCACCAGGCCTTCCTTCAACGTGGTAGCGATGCTGACCTTCACGCCGAACTCGTACGGTGTCCTGGCTTTGCCTTTGCTGATGCATTCGACCTCGGGCGCGTGCAGGGCGTACAGCTTGTTCTTGTCCTTCGTGCGTTGACTGAGGATGCGGCCGGTGCGCTGCAGCAGGTCTTGGACCTTGGCCTGGGCCGCTTCGGGCAGCATGTGCAGTTGGCGGGCCACCTCGCGGTGCACGCGGCCAACCCGGGTGCGCAGTGTGCGAACGGCCTTGTTCATGCGCTTGAACTGCTTGGCGTGGGCGTAGCGCCCGATCTGCGCGGCCAGCCGTGGGGCGATGCGGTTGTAGTTCTGGCGCAGTTTCAGCCCATTGCCCTCGGCCACCTTGACCAGGTGCTGGCGGCTTCGCTCCAGCAGGCGGCTGTCGGTGGGGTGAGCGATAGCCTTGGGCATCACCGTGGTGTCCACGATCACTTGCTGCACGCTGGCTTTCTTGATGACGCCACCACGCCGGGCGGCATCGATGCTGGCCGCCAGCAGCATCTCCACGCCTTCTTCCCCAACGCGCTTTCTCCAGCGCGTCAGGCTGGACGGGTCAATGGGCAGCTCGGTCTGCAGGTAGGTCTCGCCGCAGAAGAACTGCCAGTATGGGTTCTCCACCCAGGTGTTGACCACCGCCTCGTCGGAGGCATCGAAGGTGTGCTGCAGGTACAGCAGCCCGGCGACCAGGCGCGGCGCCAAGGCGGGCCGCCCGCGCCCCGAAGTGAACGACACCGCGAACGTGCGCTCGATCTCGGCCCAGTCGATCAGCGCGCCCAGCCTGACCAGCGGATGCTTCATGTTGATCTGCTCGTCCAGTCGTGGACGAAACAACTCGCCCGTTTGCGGCTGCGAAGGCTTCGGACCCATCGGACTCCCCGGAGAAATTTGCAAGAAAACAGGCACTGGCAAGACCATACCTTGCAAATCCCGCGCCCATCAACTCGAAGAACAACCAGTCAGATCAAGGGCTTGCGAGTTGTTCAGGGCGGACTAAGGGGCTGCGTACAGGCGCCAGCAAAAAGGCCCACCGCCGTGGGTGGGCCAAGCCGCAGCCGCCGTCAGGGAGGAGAAACGGCGGATCGTGCCTGTGGTGCCTCATGATGGCAGCGGCCTCCCCTCAGGTCAACCGCACGTCGAAGTACGCCTCCTGCACATCGCCGAGGTCGCGGAAGCCGGCCGTGCGCGCGGCCTCGTAGGCGGCGTGGTAGGCGCTGGCCAGCCGGTGCTCTTCCTTGGTCAACTCATCGGCGCTGGACTCGCTGGCGTTCTGGAAGGCCTTGAACGCGGCCTCGGCCTCGCCGCCCAGCTTGCGCTCCAGCTCGCGCCGGAAGCGCGTCACGGCCGTGGTGAGCATGGCCGGGTCGGCGCCGGGGTAGTCCTGGAGTGTGATGCGGAGCGGCATGGGCGGAATCTACCGCTCCGGCCGTGGCATCGGTGTGAACTCGCGGCGCCGGCCGACAGGGAGCGCGTCCGAATTCCGGACGCGCATGCTCGGATTTGAAATCGGACCATGCCGCCCAGACCTACTGTGCATCCATCCAGCACAATCCGCCATGCCCATCGATCAAATCGCCATCCCCATTCTGGGCGCGCTCGCCGCCTGGCTGTCCCAGGAGCGCCGGCCCCGGCTGCAGCGCTGGGCCTGCATATTCGGGCTGATCGGGCAGCCGTTCTGGTTCTGGGCCAGCTGGAAGGCCGAGCAGTGGGGCATCTTCGCCGTGTCGGTGCTGTACGGCTTCGCGTGGCTGCGCGGGCTGTGGGTGTTCTGGATCAGGCCGCGCGAGCAGGCGGCCGACGTGGGCGTGGTGAGCCTGCCTCCGGGCCGCTGAGTCACACGTTTCTCACACGTTTTGCGCGCCAGCGAGCGAAACCCGCATGGATAAAGGCTCTGCGGGCTTGCGGACGGGGGTTCAAATCCCCCCAGCTCCACCAATTGCCGGTAAGAGGCGCTTACTGAGAGATCGGTAAGCGCCTTTTTTCTGCTTCTGACGGCATGCACGCTTGCGACTGGGTGCCCAGGCTGGGGTCTCATCACCAGATGTGAACCGAGTGCACGTATCTTTTGGAGAGCCGCCTCGGCGAGCCGAACGCCGAGGCGGTAAGCACTTCAATTGCCGACTGGAATCTCGCGCCAGCTCAGGCGGCGAGGGTCGGGGTTCCCGAAGTTGCCCGGCACGTTCTGAATACCCCCTTGGTCGGTGCCGGCGATCAGTTGCGTCTTGCCCCGGATGGTCAGGAAATTCAGGTCGGTGATCAGGCTGTTGACGCTCATGTAGGCCAAGCCATCCTTCAGCACCGTCTTGCCGCTCGCATAGTTCAGCGCGTAGGCCCGGCTCAGGCCCGAGGGGCTGCACGCATCGCCCGTTGGGAGGACAGAGGGGAAGCTGGCGATACCGATGATGCCGTTGTAGGCGTCGGCGCCATCGCCCACCACACGCCAGCCCACCGTGCCGGTGTGGCCCAACTCCAGGCGCCAGCCGGCTTTGCCGTCCACGTCGACGCCGATCGTCGGATCGGTCACGTCCATCAACTGGTCCCGAGCCACAGGCCACGCCTCGCCGTCGTTCGCCTGGCCGGCGAAAGTCGCAATGCCGCCGTCCACGACGGCATAGAAAGTTTGCCCCTGGGCGTCCTGAATGTCATTGCTGTGCAGCAGGCGGCCGGTTCCCACCATCACGAAACGCTTGCGTTTGACGGGGTGGATCTCCACAAGGGGGCGTGAGGTGACGGGTTGCGCATTGCCTGCGGTATCGGTGAGCAGAGCGATCCGGACCGGCGCCGGATAGCTGCCACTCGAGCCGCGCGCCGCGCTCAGGTCGAAGCGCCACAACTGGCCGTCCAGATCACCCACATAGACCGAATCGGCCGTCATGTCGCTGTAGTCGCGCACGTAGGCCGTGGGTCGGGCCAGGCCGCTGGAACTGGTCGCCCCGGTGCTGATGTCTTCCAGCAGTGCGCCGTTGGTCGGGTTGACGATGAACAGGTGTCCCTTCCCGTCCACGTTGTTGTAGCCTGAGGTGAACATGGCCACCCACCCGTACTTGGCGGTCTTCACGACGATGGGTTCTCCGAAGCTGTAGCCCATGTCGATGCAGTTGCTGGTACAGGTGCCGCCAGCGGCCGTGGGCAGCTTGTTGCGGGCCGGGAACTCCCACAGCACCTTGCCGGCCACGACGGATTCGCTGGTCATGGCCGATGGGTCTGTCACATCGATGGCGTAATAACTACGCCCCCCCTTGCCCAATCCTCCTATCAGCACGCTTCGCCAACTGGCGTTGGTCGTGCCGTCCGCGCTTACGGTAGTGGCGAAGGCGCCCCCAGCATTGTTGAAATCGATGTCGAACACCCTGGCCGTGGCATCGACGAAGTTGCGGTGTGCATAGGCGGGCTGCCCCAACTGGCCCAGCAGACCATCGGTGCTGGGAGCCGTGAGATCTGCGGGATCAGGCTGGAACAGTACGCTCGGGATGTAGGCGAACAGCTCGGTGCCCGCATCGGTGCCCAGCCCTCCCTTGAAGGCATGCAGCATGCCATCGTTGGCGCCCACATACAGCATGGTCTGGCGGTTCCTGTTGGCTTCCTTGAAGTCGCTGTAGCCAGGGTTCGCGGTTTCCGAGTAATTGGCGGGTGGGCCGGCCACGACCGTGACCTTGGAGTTCACGATATCGCCCAAGCGATGGCGCTTGACGCCCGTGGACAGGGTCGTCGAGCGCGCACGGTAGCCATTGGCTTCGCGCGAGATGTCGCCGCGCAGCCAGTTCAGATAGTCCGCGCTGTCATCCCCCGCGACGTACGTCGTGTCGAGCAGGGCTTTCTGCGCGGTGGAGATGGTGTTGTGGCGGAATGCCACGCCACCGCCGGCGCCGTTGGAAGCTTCGGGATCCCAGGTGACCACCCGGCGCTGGGTGTCCCAGCCCGTGCCCGCCAGTTGGTTCTCGAAGCGCGTGGCTGTGCTCCAAGTGGGGGTGGCGGCCAGCAGGGGCATGCCGCTGGCGTCGACGGTAATCACGCTGCCTGTCAGTTCGCCGCTCCAATTGGAGGAGTCATACTGCGTCGCATACGATGCGTTACTGGCCGCCGTGATTTGCTTGGTCGCCAGCGAGAACGAGGTGGTGAAGGCCTTGATGTCGCCCACGATGTTTTCGAACGCGCGCGTCAGGCCGCTCACCATGGTGTCCGGGCGGCCAGCCGTGAAGTAGTTGTCGGGGCGGTTCTGCGAGCCCACCATTTCACCCGTCGTTGACCACCAGTCCAGCGGGATCGTGCCGGCGAAGGTATAGGGGTCGAAGTTGGACGGCACCTTCATGCCCCCGAACTTGGCCGCGAGGTAGAACTTGTTGTTGGCCACGAAGGGCTGCTCCAGCACGTCCACCCAATAGGTCTGCACCGTCTGCTTGCCATGGGTCTTGGCGTCGCTGGCGACATCGGGCCGGATGTCCTTGGTGTTCGCGTCATAGGCAAGCCCAGCCATGTAGGAGCGCGAATAGCTCGCGCCCGAGGCCATGGTGGCGAAAGAGCCGCCGCCCACGCCCTGCAGGACACCGACTTTGTTGGTAGCCGTCATGGCGTTGACCGAGGTGTCGGCCGACACGGCGCTAGGCATGGCCGGTTCGCCGTCCGACGAGTCATTGCCCGGCACGTTCTTGTCGCGGTGGGTATAGATGTCGCCGATGCCCAGCACGAAGTTGCGCTGACAGGAGTATTGGATCGGATCGTCCCAGTTGGTGATCACCGGAAAGCCATCCAGCCAGACTCTCTTGTCGGCGACGCTGGCATTGCCCATGTTCGACCACTCGGGTACGTTCCCCAGATTGCGGTAGTACCTCAGCACTGAATAAAAAAGTTCGTTCACGGGGTCATTGCTCTTGTAGCTGCCTGGAATCAGCTGGCCGAACTGGTTCAAGTAGTTGATCACGCCGCTGTCGTTGATCGTGACCCCCGTGGCTGAAGTGGTGGCCGCCGCATCGGCGGAATCGGGGTTGCGCACGAATATGCCTGTGCTCGGACTCCATTCCGCCGCTGCGTTGGTGATGCTTGGCTGGCCTGGCACGGGCTGGGTGGGGCCCACGAACTTCTGCCGGGCGCGCAGCACCGCCCCGTCTCGCATCGTGCTGGAATCGTTGAGATAGCCGAAGGCGCTGTAGCGCATGTCCTGTGCGTACTTCTGCACGAGCCCTTCGGGCTTGTAGTTGCTGCCGTAGGCCTTGCAGTTGCTTTCCAGGCCGCCCGCAGTGCTTGAGGGATCGCAGACCTTCACTCGCATGGTCAGGTCGTACACCCCGTCGACGGCTGCGGTGTTGTTGTAAGCGACGGCTGCCGTGGTTTCGAGCGGCGACGAGAACTTCTGAAACGCGCCACCGGAATTGGGCGTGGACCACCATAGAACAAGTCTGGCGCCTCCGCCGGTATCCGCATGATCGATGCGCACCGAGAAATTGCTGCCAGCCGTCAGGTTGACTGTGCGTGAGTCGTGGGTGCCGTTGCCCGACTCATTGATGATGCGGGTGCTGTTGTTGAAGGTGCTGTTCCCCGACGGATCGACCCAGAGAATGCCGAGGTCGTCATGCTCCAGGCGGAAGCGATAGGCGCCCGTGACTGGAGCGGTGAAAGTGCCCGTCCAGCGCGTGGAGAAGTTGTCCGCGTTGACGTTGGTGGTCGGCGCGTTGTTGCCCCAGTTCTTGTCCGCCGGAACGTTGGTTTCGTCGCCTCGGGCGGTTGGATTGCTGAAATTGGTGTTGTTCCAGTATCGAACCGTGAAATTGCGTGCTGCCAGCAGCGTGAAGCGCATGCGAAAGCCCATGCCGTTCACTCGCAAAAGCATGGGCGTGGTCGAGGTCAGCGGCGTGGCGCCGGAGACCATGTTGGCTGGCAGAGATCGGTCCGGGAACAAGCCCTGGCCCGAATGCCAGCCTTTCTCAAGGATGGTTTCCGTGGCTGTGTCGACGACTCGCCGACCACCCGTCATGGCCCAGCGGAAGGGGTCGATGGCCGCCGTGGCTGCCCAGTTCAGGAAGTTGCCACTCCACTTGCCGACGCAGGTGCGGTTGGTGGCGGCGCCGGCGGGCTGGAAATAGCTGGTGTTGCCCGTGTCCGTGCTGTTGCGCGTCTCGCTGTACTGGTAGGTGTAGCACTTGTTCGGATCGAAATAACCCAGGAAGGTGCTGCTGCTCGAGTAGTTGTCGGTGTGGGCCATGCGCGAAGCGGTGGGCCATTCCACCGACAGTGCCAGGGCCAGGTTGCCCGGCACGCTGGCACTGGCGAACACGGGCTGGTTGGCCAAGGGCACCTGCGCTGCGGCGGTGCCCGGTGCGACCAGGCCTTGCAGCGGCACGAGTGCTGCCAGCGTCAGCGCGCAGGCGCGCCGGAGTCGGGTGAGGGGCATGTGGCTCATGGCGGAGCGGCAGTTCAAAGGGGTTCGGGCCGGGTGATCGAGCTCTGGATGAAGACCTGCGTGTTGCGCGGGCCCGTGATGCGGGCCGACACGCGGTAGACGGGTTCGACGGGTGGCTTGGCGCCATCGCGCAGGTAGTGGCTGCCACCGCCCGAATCGCGCGAGAAGGCCACGCAGTTCTGCAGCCCTTGCTCGACGGCGGTCTCGGTGGCCACGGTGCACAGTCGCTCGATGATGTAGCGCACCCGGACACCGTCGCGCCCTGTCAGGTCGTTGGCGGCCCGGCCGTTCTTGGCGAATTCGGTGTCGCTGAGCAGCGCCAGCGGAATGCCCTGCGCGTTCGCCGGCAGAGGCACGGGGCTGTAGTTGGCGGCGGTCAAGGCAGTGCCGGTGGCGGAGGCTCCTTGCGGGAACACGACGTCCAGCGCCTTGGCTACGGCGGCCTCGCCCTGATTGATCAGATCGCGGCGAAAAGCCAGGTTTCCGGCGTTGTCGAGGTTGCTGTTCATCGAGCGCATGAGGGCCACGCCGCCGGCCAGCAGGATGATCAACGCGACCAGGGTGAAGATCAGCGCCGCGCCGCGCTGGCGGCGCAAAGGCGCAGGGGCCGGAGGCCGCGCAAGGAAGGAAAGGCCGGTCATCATGGTTCGAGTTCGGGTTGCACCATCAGCGCATTGCGCAGCGGGATCGTGGTTTCGACCAGCCGATGGGCGTGGTGCCGATCGGCCTCGCTGAGCGTCACGGTCTGTTCGCCGGGCAGGCCTGCCAGCATGACCACGCTCTCGGGCGCGGCCAGCTGCGACTGGCGGGCGCTGCTGCGCACGAGCAGGCTGACGCGCACGCCCACGATGCGGCGCAGTGCCCGGGCGCGGTCCAGCGCCGAGCTGCTCAGCAGCGTGCCGATGGCATAGTCGCCGGCCGGCTCCGTCCAAGTGGGAGCGGGCGTGGCCGTTCGGTCGTCGATGTTCGCGTCCACGCTGTAGATGGCGCGCATGGCGACCACGCCCTCAGCCACGGCCTGTGCTTCGTCTGTGCCACCGGTCTGCAGCAGGTCATAGCGGGACAGCACGCGGTTTGCGCCGACTCCAAAGAGCTGCAGGGACAGGTTGCCGCTGCCGGTATTGCCCAGACCAGTGATGAAGGACTCGCCGCCGCCGGTGACGGTCTGCAGCGTGTTGCTGCCATCGGCAGTTTCGCGGTAGTAGTCGCCACCCAGGGGCAGCACGTCATTTCCGGCGGTGTGCTCGAAATCGGCCTTCACTTGCGTGACCACGCAGGCCTCGGATTCGGGTCGGCTCAGAAGCAGTACATCGTTGGGATGCAGGGCCAGTGTCGTGTCCACGCGCACGCGGCTTTCGGTCGAGCTGCCGTCGATGAAATCGCGCACGCGGCGCGGCACATCACCGATGGCGGCGCTGCCGCTCATCACCATCAGGATGTCCGATCCCCCCTCCGATTGTCCCTGCCCGATGAGCACGGGCGCCATGCGCAGATTGGCTGTACCCGTGGCGCCGCCCAGCAGGCCGGCGAAAGGCGCAGGCAGGGCGGCGGTGCGTGGCAACAGGGCCGAGCCATTGCGGGACAGATGAGGCAGGCAGCCCAGTGCGCCCAGGTCCCAGCCTTGGGCGAAACCCGCGCCTGCGCTGCGAACGGCCTGGTCCAGCACCGTGGCCGCATAGGCGCTGCCCTGATTCATGTCGTTGGATCCGCCTGTGTTTCGCTCCTGCGTCTGGCTGACGACGATCAAACTGGTGACGGCCAACACCACGACCAAGCCGATGGCCATGGCCACCATCAGCTCGATCAGCGACAGGCCTCGCTGGATCGCCTCGCGGCTCGCGCGAGGCCAAAGCATGCGGGCACTCATGGGGTGGGGTCCTGCGAGAGAACGACTCGGGTGTGCAGCCTGCTGCCGTCATCGCTGGCGCGCGCCGGCGGCCGCCATGTGATGGTCACGTCCACTCTGTCGGGCTCCCCAGAGACGGAGGTGATGCTGCCTTCCCCGTTGGGCAACTGGGCGGCCACGGCGTTCTCCCACGCAGTCAGCGTGTCGGCGTCCAGAGTGACCGAGCGCTGCATCCACATCAGGCTCGCTGCATCGTCTGCCAGCATGGCGGCGCGGTTGCGGTCCTCGGCTTCGCCGGACATCTCCATCGTGCGCGCCTGCAGCCCGATTAGGCCCAGCAGGCCCAGCGACAGCAGCAGCACTGACACCAGCACTTCGATGAGGGAAAAGCCGCGCGCGTGGCGCGTGCGCACGCCCGGTCGTGGCGCGCGCTGGAGGTGAAAGTCGTTCATGGAAGGAAGGTCTGTGCGTGTCTTGCGGCACGAGTGGTGCGATCTCAGGCCGGGCAACCGTCGGGGAAGGTCGCCATGTCCTTGTCCCGGTCGCACATGCGCACCTGCCCGCCCACGCTGACGAGCACGCGCAGGCGCCGCGTGGCTTCCGTGCGGCCTACGTCCAGGCTGTGCTGTGCCGAGCCGGAAGGCAACTGGCAGTTGGCACTGGTGATGCCGGGTGAGGTGTTGGCGACGAGACGCCCCAGGGTGTTGAAGCACAAGGCCGTCGGTCCAGTCAGCGTCACGCCTTCCCCCACGTCGTTCACCACGCCGGTGTCCAGCAATTCCCGGCTTTCGCTCGAACCATCCAGGGGCACGGTGTAGGTAGCCCAGTACTTGCCATTGGCCTTCGCCGCCACCGTGTCGCCGCTGGCCGTAGGTTTGTCGTCGGTGAGCACGAAAACCACCTGCCGGCTGCGGCGCAGGGCTTCTGCCTGGGCACTGCGCACGCCGTTTTGCAGCGTGCTGGCCACGGCGCGCACCTGGTTGTTGCGGATCCATTGCGCCATGGAAGGCACGCCGATCATGAGCAGGATGGCCAGGACGGAAATCGTGACCATCAGCTCGACGAGCGTGAATCCCCGGGCACGGTCGGGCGTGCACCATGGGCATGAAGGCTTGGTCAGCACGCTTGGCCCTTCTTGAGAATCCAGGCCGTTGCGCAGTTGCCCCAAGGGCCGGTGGTGGAACGCACGTTGCGTTGATCGATCTTGAACGTGAACCCGTCGCCGATGGCCTGGATGGTGAAAGCAGCGTCGGTGGGGGTGCCATCACAGGACAAAGCGAAACTGCCTGCCACGCGGCTGGTGCCACAGGGCGTGGTCACGCTGTTGGCCGTGGCGTAGGTGCGGTGGTTCTGGTAGTGGCGCTCCATGTCGGCGCGCAGCGTCTGCAGGCCGGCCGTGCCTTCTGCGATACGCCCGCGCAATACGTAGTCTCGGTAGCCGGGATAGGCGATCGCCGCAAGGATGCCGATGATGGCCACGACGATCATCACTTCAATGAGCGTGAAGCCTTTTTGCAAGCGGGCGGCGCGCCTGCGCGCAGAGGGGCGAGGAATCGTCAACATGCGGTGCTGGAGTGGGTGGAGCGTCAGGTCATGATCACTCACGTTGGTGTCATGATTGTCTCAATTGTGTTCAATTGCAATTCCGCTGGGCGCGCGGAATCTGCCGCTCGTCGTCGCCCCGACCGCGGGAAACGTGAATACGCGCCGAACCTGCCCCTCGAACCCGCCCCGGCGTCCGTGCTCTCGCGTGGGCTCGTGCGCCGTTCTCAGCGCCGCGCCACGTCCTGCAGGCCCAGCGCCGACCCGTTGTTGCCCCAGCTTCCGCGCACGTAGGTCAGCACGGCCGCGATGTCCGCGTCCTCCAGCACATGGCCGAACGGCGGCATGCCGTGGGGGCGCGGGTTGCCCGCGGTGGCGGGCAGGTAGCCGCCCTGGCGAACCATCCGGACCAGGTTGGTGGGCGGGGCCAGGGCCACGGCGCGGTTGCCGGCCAGGGGCGGGAAGGCGCCGGGCTGGCCCTGGCCCTGTTCGCCGTGGCACCAGGCGCATTGCTGGGCGTAGATGCGCTCGCCGCGCAGCATCTGGGCGCTGGGAGGCGCCCCCGGGGGCGCGGCAGGCGGGGCAGGGGTCGCCGCCTGCCGGTCGGGAATTGCGCGCAGGTACCGGGCCATGGCCTGCAGGTCCTCGGCTTTCAGATGCTGGGTGCTGCGGTAGACCACCTCGGCCATCGGGCCGCTGACCGAGGCGTGGCGGTTCAGGCCGGTCTGCAGCAGGGCGACGACATCTGCTTCGCTCCAGCGCATCACGCCGGCTTCGCGCGAATCGTCCAGCGCGGGCGCATACCAGCCCAGGCCGGTGAGCAGGCCGCCGCCCAGGCTGCGGCCCGTGTCGGTCGCACCCAGCGCGTTGCGCGCGCCGTGGCACGCCATGCAATGGCCCAGGCCGCCGACCAGGTAGGCGCCGCGGTTCCATTCGGCGTCCTGGCCGGGCTGGGGCTCGAAGGCCGCGGGCCGGAAGTACAGGGCGCGCCACACCGCCAGCGCCGCCTGGGTGCTGTACGGAAAGCGCAGGCTGTGGGCGCGGTTGGCCTGTTGCACGGGCGGCAGGGTGCGCAGCCAGGCGTAGAGCGCGTCGCTGTCTTCGCGCGTGATCTGCGTGAAGCTGGTGTAGGGAAAGGCCGGGTACAGCAGGCGGCCGTCGCGCGAGCGGCCATGGTGCATCGCGCGCCAGAAATGCGCGGCGTTCCAGGCGCCGATGCCGGTGCGCTCGTCGGGCGTGAGGTTGCCGGCGTAGACCGTGCCGAAGGGGGTGGGCAGGCCCACGCCGCCCGCGTAGTCGGCGCCGCCCGGGGCCGTGTGGCAGCCCGCGCAATTGCCCGCCAGCGCCAGGTAGCGGCCGCGCTCGATCTGCTGCGCACTGGCCGCCAACGCAGGCGCGTCGCTGGGGATCGGCGCTTCGCCGCGCAGGTTGAGCCAGGTCACGGCCGCGGCGGCCAGGGCCGCCAGCGCCGCCACCGTGCCCAGGGCCAGCGCCACGCGCAGGCCGCGGCGGGACGCGCGCGGCGCCGTCATCGCGCGGCCCCCGCCGAAGCTGCCTGCGCCTGCGCACTGCAAGGCTGCGGCAAGGGGTGCGCTGCCGCGGGCGCCGCCTGCGTCGTGCTGGGCATGGGCTGGGCCGACAGCCAGCCGGCCACGGCCTGGATGTCGGCCGGCTGCAGCTTGCGGCCCACCTCGGCCATGCAGTCGGGCGGCAGTGCGCGGCGCTCCCCGGTCAGCCAGGCGCCCAGCTGCGACGCGATGTACAGGCGCGGCAGCCCCAGCAGGCCAGGAATGCCGGGCTCCGTGCCCGTCAGCGCCGCGCCGTGGCAGCTCGCGCAGGCCGGCAGGCCGCGCGCCGGGTCGCCCTCGAACACCAGCGTGCGCCCGCGGGCCAGCACCCCGGGGGCCAGGTCCGGCGCGGCGGGCGGTGGGTAGGGGTAGCGCAGCCCGGCGAAGTACGCGGCCATCTCGCGCAGGTAGGCGTCGCTCAGGTTGGTCAGCAGGTGGTTCATGGCCGGCTGCAGCCGGCGGCCGTCGCGGAAGTTGCGCAGCTGCTCGTACAGGTAGCCGGCCGGCTTGCCCGCGATGCGCGGGAAATAGCCCGAGTTGGTGGCTTGGCCGTCGCGGCCGTGGCAGGTCACGCAGGCCGCCACGCGCGGCGCCATGTCGGACGCGGCCGGCTGGGCCAGGGCGGTGGCGCCCGGCGCCGCCAGCAGCAGGGCGAGCCAGCAAGTGGTGAGGATGTTGCGGATCGGCATCGGTGGAACTGTTCTGGGGCGCGCGCGCAGGAACCGACCGTAGCAGATTCGCGCCGGGCTCCTGGCCCCGCGTGCCCCGCCCGGTTGTCAGTGCGCGTGCAGCGGGCCGCGGGTTTCCGCAGGCCCGCACGCCATCCTGCCCGCGGTCGATCTGCACCGGTAGACTCAGTTCTGTGGATATACGACCGGATCAGATGGCGCGCAGCGCCGGCCCGCTGCGCTACCAGCAGCTGGCCGACGACCTGGCCGAGGCCATCGCGGCCGGCCTGCTGCGCGCGGGCGAGCGGCTGCCTTCGGTGCGCGCCATCTGCCGGGAGCGCGGCCTGAGCCCCTCGACCGTGTTCCAGGCCTACGCGCGGCTGGAAGCGCAGGGCCTGGTCGAAGCACGCCCGCGCTCGGGCCATTACGTGCGCGCGCGGCGGCCCGCGCCCCGCGCACCGCAGGCGGCCCGGCCGCAGGCGCAGGCGCGGCCGGTGGCGCTGAGCGACCTCGCCTTCGAGCTGGTCGCCGGCGCGCAGAACGCGGCGCTGGTGCCGCTGGGCTCGGCCTTTCCGGCCTCGCACCTGTTTCCCTTCGACGCACTGGCCCGCTGCGGGGCGCGCGCCCTGCGGCAGGTGCCGCCGGCGCAGATCACCAGCGCGCGCACGGCCGGCGACCCGCGCCTGCGCCACCTGCTGCGCCGCCGCTACGCGCTGCACGGCGTGGCGCTGGAGGAGGACGAGCTCATCGTCACCAACGGCGCGCTGGAGGCGTTGAACCTCTGCCTGCAGGCCGTGACGCGCCCGGGCGACGTGGTGGCGGTGGAGTCGCCCACCTTCTATGCCGCGCTGCAGGTGCTGGAGCGCCTGGGCCTGCAGGCCGTGGAAGTGCGCACCGACCCGGCCACCGGCGTGGACCTGGACGCGCTGCAGGCCCAGCTGCGCCAGCGCCGCGTGGCCGCGCTGTGGTGCATGCCCAACTTCCAGAATCCGCTGGGCGCGCTGATGCCCACGGCGCACAAGCAGGCGCTGGCCGGGCTGCTGGCGCAGCATCGCCTGCCCATGATCGAGGACGACGTGTATGGCGAGCTGCATGCGGGCGCGCGCCGGCCGCCGCCGGTCAAGGCCTTCGATGCCGAGGGCTGGGTGCTGCACTGCGCCTCGTTCTCCAAATGCCTGGCGCCGGGCTACCGCGTGGGCTGGGCCGCGGCCGGGCGCTTCGGCGCGCAGGTGCAGCGGCTCAAGACCATGGGTTCGCTGGCCACTTCGCTGCCGCCGCAGATCGCGGTGGCGGAATACCTGGCGCAGGGCCACCTGGAGCGCCACCTGCGCCGCCTTCGCGGCGCCCTGGCCGCGCAGCAGGCGCAGGCCCAGGCGGGGGTGGCGCGCCACTTTCCTGCCGGCACGCGCATGACGCGGCCGGCGGGCGGCTACTTCCTCTGGGTGGAACTGCCCGCGCAGGTGGATGCGCAGGCGCTGCACCGGCGCGCGATGGCCGAATCCATCAGCACCGCCCCCGGCGTGCTGTTCTCGGCCGACGGGCGCTTCACGCACCACCTGCGGCTCAATGTGGGCCACCCGGGCGATGCGCGCTTCGCGCCGGCCCTGCAGCGCGTGGGCGAACTGGCGCAGGCGCTGGCGGCCGCCCGGGCCTGAGCCCTCGGCCCAGGCCTGTCAGCGGGCGGCCGTCCGCCGGCCCAGGCGCACCAGCCCGGTCGACAGCGCGACCCCCACCACGATGATGGCCGCGCACATCAGCATCCAGCCCGTCACCCCCTCGCCCAGGAACAGGGCGCCGTAGGCAACGGCGAAAACCGGCACCAGGAAGGTCACGGTGAGCGCGCGCTGCGGCCCGGCGTTGGCGATCAGGCGGAAGAACAGGATGTAGGCGAAGCCGGTGCAGGCCACGCCCAGCGCGATCAGCGCCAGCCAGGCACGCAGGCTGGGCGGCTGGGCCGGCCACAGCCACAGGGCGGGCAGCGCCAAGAACAGCGTCGCACCAAGCTGGCTGCCGGTGGCCGTGGCCAGCGCGGGCGCGCCTTGCAGATGCTTGCGCGTGGCATTGGCGGCAATGCCGTAGCTCACGCAGGCGCCCAGGCAGGCCAGCACGGCCCAGACCGCCTGCGGCGCAGCCGGGCCGGACCCGCCGGCGCCCTGCAGCCCGGCCGAGCGGCCGGCCAGCAGCGCCACGCCCGCGAAGCCGATCACCAGCCCGGTCAGGCGCGAGCCGTCCGGCCGGTCGCCGAACCAGGCCCAGGCCACCAGCGCGCCGAACATGGGCACGGTGGCGTTGAGCACGGCGCCCAGCCCGGCGTTGATGGTGATCAGCGCGAAAGCGAAGAGCGCGAAGGGCAGGCCCGAGTTGAGCACGCCGATGGCCAGGGCCGGCTTCCAGTGTTCGCGCAGCGCAGGCATCTGGCCGCGCAGGGCCAGCAGCGGCAGCAGCGTGAGCGTGGCCACGGCCACGCGCAGCGCGGCCGTGGGCAGCGCGCCGAACTCGGGCGCGCCGATGCGCATGAACAGGAAGGACGCGCCCCACAGCGCGCCCAGCAGCACCAGGTCCAGCAGCCAGGGCTTGGGCGCTGCGGCGGCCGGCGCCGCAGCGCCGGCAGGGGCGCGCTCGGTCGAAGGTGCGGCGCTCATGCCCGCGCCCCGGCTGCCGTGGCCGCCGGGCGCGCCGGCGCGGCACCGGCGCGCGGGGGGCTCGCCCCTGCGCTGGGCGCTGCCAGGCCTTCGATGCCTTCCAGCGTCAGCAGTTGCACCTTGCGCGGCAGTCCGCCCGCATAGCCGGTCAAGCTGCCGTCGGCGCCGATCACGCGGTGGCAGGGCACCACCACGCTCAGCGGATTGCGCCCCACGGCCGCACCGACGGCGCGCGCGGCCGCGGGCTGCCCGATCTGCGCCGCCAGCGCGCCGTAGCGCAGGGTCTGGCCGCGCGGAATGGCGCACAGCGCGCGCCACACCGCTTGCTGGAAGGGCGTGCCATGCGACAGATCCAGCGGCAGGTCGAAGGCCGGCCGCCGGCCGGCGAAGTAGTCGAGCAGCTGGCGCTCGGCCTCGCGCAGCAGCGCGTCGCCTTCGTCGGGCGCCCAGCGCTGCACGCAGCGGCTGTCCGGGCTGTGGCGCTGGCCGTCGAACCACAGGCCGGCCAGGCCGGCGTCGGTGCGCGCCAGCAGCACGGCGCCCAGGGGGGTGGCGATGCGCCGCTGGCGCAAGGGCAGGGAAGGGGGGAATCTCATGGCAACGCTCGGGATGTTGTGTGGATGTAGGAAGCGTGTTTTGACCTCATGCCGGGGCTGCGCCGCGCCGCCGCGGGCGGTGGCAGCGCCGCCCTCAGGCCGCCGCGTGCCAGGCCCGCAGCACCGCGTAGCTGCGCCACGGCCGCCAGGCTTGCGAGGCGTCGGCGGCCGCGCGGGCGCTGGTCACGCCCAGCGCCTTCTGCAGGGCAATGTCTCCGGAGGGGAAGGCGTCGGGCCAGCGCAGCGCGCGCATGGCAATGTACTGCGCCGTCCAGTCGCCGATGCCGGGCAGGGCCTGCAGGGCGGCACAGGTGCGCACCGGGTCGGCGCCCGGGTGCAGCGGCAGGCGGCCTGCCAGCGTCTCGCGCGCCAGGGCCTGCATCGCGGCCTGGCGCTGGCGCACGATGCCCAGGCCGCCCAGCAGGTCCGGGTCGGCGCCGGCCAGCGCGGTGGGCGTGGGAAAGAGCCGGTCCAGCCCCGCGAAGGGCGTGGCGAGGGGCTCGCCCAGCGCCTGCACCAGCCGCCCGCCCAGCGTGCGCGCGGCCGCGACGGTGATCTGCTGGCCCAGCACGGCGCGCACGGCCAGCTCGAAGCCGTCCAGCGCGCCCGGCACGCGCAGGCCTTCGCCGGCCGGGAAGTCGGCGCCCAGCACGGCATGGATGGGCTGCGGGTCGGCGTCCAGGTCCAGCCAGCCGCGCACGCGCGCGATCAGCACGGGCAGCGCAGGCGCCAGCGATTCGGACAGCTGCAGCCGCACGCGGGCCGCTTCGGCCTCGAAGCGCAGCTGCAGCCAGCCGGTGTGCGTCTGCCCGGCATGCGTGAGGCGCAGCGTGCGCTGCAGGCCGGGGCCGTCGGCGGCCGGCTGCTCGGCGCCCGGCAGCGCGCGCCGGGCCAGGAAGCCCTGCATGGCGGCCACGTCATAAGGCGGCCGCCAGGCCAGCCGGACCTCGAGGTGGCCCGCGCCCGGGGACGCGCTGCCTGCCGGCGCGGCGCGCCGCAGCGCGCCCGGGCTCAGGCCGTAGTGCTGGGCGAAGGCGGCATGGAAGCGCCGGGCGCTGCCGAAGCCGGCGGCGCGCGCCACTTCGGCCATGGGCAGCCGCGTGTCGGCCAGCAACTGCTTGGCCGCCAGCAGCCGCCGCGTGAGCAGGTACTGCAGCGGCGAGACGCCGAACTGCGCCTCGAAGATGCGGCGCAGGTGGCGGTCGCTCACGCCCAGGCGCTGCGCCACCGCAGCCGCGCCCGGCGCACGGCCTTCCTCGGCCCAGGCCTCGGGTTCGTCCATCAGCCGGGCGGCCTGCAGCGCCAGCGTGCGGGAAGCGTCTTCGGTGCTCCAGGCCGCCGCCAGGGCGGCGCTGGCACGCGGGGCCAGCTCGGGCCGGCAGCGCAGGCAGGGGCGAAAGCCCGCCGCTTCGGCCTGCGCCGCGTGGCGGTAGAAGCGGCAGTTCTCGCGCCGCGGCAGCTTCACGCGGCACACGGGCCGGCAGTAGATGCCGGTCGAGGTCACGGCGGTGAAGAAGGCGCCGTCGAAACGCGCATCGTGCGTTTTCATCGCAAGGTAACAGGCGTCGCCATCCGTAGCGTCGATGGGAGCGGGAGCAAGGGCCATGAGGCATCTTAGGTGCCCGCGAGGCAGTGGCTGTGCCATTTCCGGACATGCGACTGCGCGTGGCCCCACAGAGGGTCCGCCGGCCGCTGCCGATCGTCGAAAGGGGCGGTCGTGGCGCTTTCTGCGCCATTTCCCGCCCCGCCCTCGCGCGGATTTAGGCCCCCTGTCCGACGCGGCCCGCCCAGGGGCCGGTGCCTACAATGCCGCGCAGTTCCTGCCGCGAGCGCCGGCGCCCGTCGCCCCGCGCGCCGCCCGGCGCTTCGGCCATCCCACCCCGAGAAAATTCATGCAACTGAGTCCCAGCATCTTCAAGGCCTACGACATCCGGGGCGTGGTGCCCGCCACGCTCGACACCGAAGTGGCCGAGGCGCTGGGCCGGGCCTTCGGCAGCGCCGCGCGCGCGGCCGGCGAGCGGGCCGTGGCCGTGGGCCGCGACGGCCGTCTGTCGGGGCCGGCGCTGGCCGAGGCGCTGATGCGCGGGCTGGTGGCCACGGGCATCGAAGTGATCGACATCGGTGCCGTGACCACGCCCATGCTGTACTTCGCGGCCAGCACCCTGGCCACCAGCGGCATCCAGGTCACGGGCAGCCACAACCCGAAGGACTACAACGGCTTCAAGATGGTGATGGCCGGCCGCGCGATCTACGGCGACGAGATCCAGGCCCTGCGCCGCGTCATGGAGGACGGCAGCGCCGTGCTGGCCGAAGGCGGCAGCGTGCGCCAGGTCGACGTGATGCCCGCGTACGTGGAGCGCATCGTGGGCGACATCAAGCTGCAGCGCCCGCTCAAGATCGTGGTCGATTCGGGCAACGGCATCGCCGGTGCGTCTGCGCCGGCGATCTTCCGCGCCATCGGCTGCGAAGTGACGGAGCTGTTCAGCGAGGTGGACGGCAACTTTCCCAACCATCACCCCGACCCGAGCAAGCCCGACAACCTCAAGGACCTGATCGCGGCCCTGCAAAGCGGGGATGCCGAACTGGGCCTGGCCTTCGACGGCGACGGCGACCGCCTGGGCATCGTGACCAAGGACGGGCAGAACATCTTCCCTGACCGCCAGATGATGCTGTTCGCGCAAGACGTGCTCAAGCGCGTGCCGGGCGGCACCATCGTCTACGACGTGAAATGCTCGCAGCGTCTGGCGCCCGCCATCGAGGCCGCGGGCGGCGTGCCCATGATCTACAAGACCGGCCACTCGCTGATCAAGGCGAAGATGAAGGAAGTCGATTCGCCGCTGGGCGGCGAGATGAGCGGCCACATCTTCTTCAAGGAGCGCTGGTTCGGCTTCGACGACGGCACCTACGCCGGCTGCCGCCTGCTGGAGATCCTCTCGGGCAGCGCCAATGCGAGCGCCGTGCTGAACGCGCTGCCCACCAGCTTTTCCACGCCCGAGATCAACGTCAAGTGCGCCGAGGGCGAGCCGCATGCGCTGGTCGAACAGCTGCAGAAGACGGCGAAGTTCGACGCGCCGGCGCAGGTCTCGACCATCGACGGCATCCGCGTGGACTGGCCGGACGGCTTCGGCCTGATCCGCGCGTCCAACACCACGCCGGTGCTGGTGCTGCGCTTCGAAGGCCATTCGCAGGCCGCGCTGGCGCGCATCGAGGCCACCATGACCGCCCTGCTGAAGTCGGTCAAGCCCGACGCCGTGCTGGGCGAGGCCGCGCATTGAGGGAAACGGCACGGGCCGGTGCGTGGAGTGTCACAGTGAAGCGGTGCGGCGGTCCGGCCGCGCCAGGGATCGTTGAAGCGTGAGTGGTCGTTCGATTTCGCTGCGCCTGTATGGCCTGTTCATGCGCATGGCGCAGCCGCTGTTGCGGCGCAAGCTGCGCCGCCGCGCCAAGGCCGAGCCCGGCTATGCCGTGGCCGTGGAAGAGCGCTTCGGCCTCTATGACCCGGCGCTGTCGGGCACCGACTGGTGCTGGATCCACGCCGTGTCGCTGGGCGAGACGCGCGCCGCCGGCGTCCTGATCGCCGAGCTGCGCCGCCAGCTGCCGGGCGTGCCCATCCTGCTGACCCATGGCACGGCCACGGGACGGGAAGAGGGCGCCAAGCTGCTCCAGGCAGGCGACCTGCAGGTCTGGCAGCCCTGGGACACGCCGCAGGCCGTGGGCCGCTTCCTGGACCGCTTCCGCCCGCGCGTGGGCGTGCTGATGGAAACCGAGGTCTGGCCCGAGCTGACGGCCGCCTGCGCCGAGCGCGGCATCCCGCTCACGCTGGCCAACGCGCGGCTCAACGCGCGCTCGCTGGCCCGGGCCGAGCGCATGGCCTGGCTGGCGCGGCCGGCCTATGCCGCGCTGGCGGCCGTGTGGGCGCAGAGCGAGGCCGACGCGCACCGGCTGGTGTCGCTGGGCGCCAAGCTGGGCGGCGTGTTCGGCAACCTCAAGTTCGACGCGGCGCCCGACGCGCGCCAGCTGGCCCATGCCGAGGCGCTGCGCGCGCGCATCGACCGGCCCGTGATCGTGTTCGCCAGCTCGCGCGAGGGCGAGGAGCGCCAGCTGCTGGAAGCGATCAAGCATTACTGGGTGGTGGCGCCCAGCGAGACCTTGCGCGGGGCCACGCGCGGCGCCCCGCGCCTGCGCGCCTGCGACGTGCAGTGGATGATCGTGCCGCGCCATCCGCAGCGCTTCGACGAAGTGGCGGCGCTGATCGAATCCATGGGCTTTGCCTGCGCGCGCCGCAGCACGGCCGACGGCACGCCGCGCGAGAACGAGGTCTGGCTCGGCGACTCGCTGGGCGAGATGGCGCTGTACTACGGCATGGCGCAGGTGGCGCTGCTGGGCGGCAGCTTCGCGCCGCTGGGGGGCCAGAACCTGATCGAGGCGGCGGCCTGCGGCTGCCCGCTGATCCTGGGGCCCTCGACCTTCAATTTCGCCGAGGCGGCCGAACTGGCCCTGCAGGGCGGCGCCGCGATGCGCGTGGACGACCTGCAGCAGGCCGTGGCCCATGCGCTGGCGCTGGTGGCCGACAAGTCGCGCCATGGCGGCATGGTGCAGGCCGCGCAGCTCTTCGCGGGCAGCCACCGCGGCGCGGCCGAACGCACGGTGCATGCCTTGCTGACGCTGGTGCAGCAGCGGCCGGAGCCGGTGATCCCCGACGTGCCGCACGAGACCGTGCCGGCGCCCTTGCCCGCGGAGCCCGGCGCGCCAATGCCGAATGGCGGGGCCGCTTCGCGCGTCGAGCCGCGGCTGGATTGAGCGCATGCCGCCATCATGGCGGCGGTGCCTCCTGCGAACACCGCCGCTCTCAGCGTGGGGTGCCCGCGGCCGGCGCCGCCAGCGCTGCGTTGACCGCCGGCAGGTCGGCGGCCGTGAGCGAGCCGTTGGCTTGCCGCAGTTTCAGTTGGCCCAGCAGCAGGTTGTAGCGCGCCAGGGCGAGGTCGCGCTTGGTCTGGAAGAGCTGGCTCTGCGCGTTGAGCACGTCGATGTTGATGCGCACGCCCACCTGGTAGCCCAGGCGGTTGGCGTCCAGCGCGCTCTGGCTCGAGGCCTCGGCCGCTTCCAGCGCCCGGACCTGGCTGGTGCCCGCCTGCAGGCCCAGCCAGGCCGTGCGGGTGGCCTGGGTGAGGCGGCGGCGCGTGTCGTCGAGCTGGGCCTGGGCCTGGCTTTCCAGCGCCAGGGCTTCCTTGATGCGGTTCTCGGTCGCGAAGCCGGCGAACAGGGGCACGTTGAGCTGCAGCCCCGCCTGCGCCGCATGCACGCGCGTGCGCAGCGGGGTGTCGATCATGCCCTGCGGGTTGTTGACCACCTGGTAGCCCAGCGTGGCGTCCAGCGTGGGCAGATGGCCAGCGCGGGCCTTGTCGACTTCGAGGCGGGCGATCTCGCGCGCCAGCTGCGCCTGCACCAGCGCCGGATGCGCGGCTTCGGCCTGGGCCAGCCAGGGCTGCAGTTCGGCCGGCGCCAGCGCGGGCAGGGCCACGGGCTGCGCCAGCGGCCAGGGCAGCGTGCTGCGGCCGGTCAGCTCGTCCAGCGCCAGCTGCTTGACCTGCAGGTCGTTGCCGGCGGCGATCTCCTGCGCGGCCACCAGGTCGTGGCGGGCCTGGGCCTCGTGCGTGTCGGTGATGGTCGCGTTGCCCAGCTCGAAGTTGCGGCGCGCGGCGGCCAGCTGCTCGGCCACGGCGGCCTTCTGCGCGCGCACCAGCGTCAGCGTGTCGCGCGCGCCCAGCACGTCGAAGTAGGCCTGGGCCAGCCGCACGATCAGGTCCTGCTCGGCGGTCTGCAGCTGGGCCTGTGCGATCTCGGCCTGGCGCTCGCCCTGGCTGCGCGTGGCCCAGTTGGCGGGCCGGTAGATCGGCTGCGTGGCCTGGATGCCCACCTGCTGCGTGCTGAAGTCGCGGGCGGCCTTGCCCGCGTCGGCCCGCACGTCGGCTTCGGTGCGCGACACGCCGGCGGCCAGCCCCACCTGGGGCAGCACCGCGGCGCGCGCCTGGGCGCCGCGGGCGCGCGTGGCGTCGGCCTGTGCGAGCGCGCCCTGGTAGGTGGCGTCATGGACGCGCGCCGCCTCGTACAGATCGACCAGGCTCTGGGCCTGCGCGGGCAGCAGGGCCAGGCTCGCGGCCGCAGCCAGGGCGCGCAAGGCGCACCTGCCGGTGTGCAGGAACAGTTGCATGGCGGGATCGGCGAAGAAGGGAAGCGCTTCAGTAGCGCGGCACGGCCGGGTCCACCGTGAGCGACCAGGCATCGATGCCGCCCGCCACGTTGGCCACCTGCGCGAAGCCGTGGTGCTGCAGGAACAGGGCCACCTGCTGGCTGCGGCCGCCGTGGTGGCACAGGCAGGCGATGCGCTGCCCGTCGGCGTCCAGCTCGGCCAGCCGCGCGGGAATCTCGTGCATGGGAATCGCCACCAGCGTGCAGCCGCCGGGGCTCACGCTGGCGGTCTGGCGCTCCCAGGGTTCGCGCACGTCCAGCAGCACGGGCGCGGCATCGCCGTCCTGGGCGAACCAGGCCGCAAGGTCGGAAGGGCGGACTTGGTCGATCATGGTGTGCGCGCGAGGAGGAATCAGAAACTGAAGCGCGAGGGCTCGGGGAAGTTCAGCAGGCGCGGGGCCACGGTGTCCCAGGGCTGCTGCGTTTCCCACTTGCCTTCGGACAGGCGGGTGACGAAGTGGGCGCGCATCATGGGTTCCTCGCCCACGATGGCGGCCAGGCGGCCGCCGTTGTTCAGCGAACCCAGCAGGTTCTGCGGCACGCGCGCCACCGAGCCGCTGAGCACGATCACGTCGAAGGTCGGGCCGCTGGCCAGCGGCTTTGCGCCGTCGGCGTGGCGCACCTCCACGTTGCCGACGCCGTTGGCGCGCAGCGTCTGGGCGGCTTGCTTCGCCAGCTTCTCGTCGATCTCCAGCGTCAGCACCCTGGCCGCGCGATGTGCCAGCAGGGCGGCCATGTAGCCGGAGCCGGTGCCGATCTCGAGCACGGTGTCGGTGGGCTTGACCTGCAGGTCCTGCAGGATGCGCGCTTCCACCTTGGGCGAGAGCATGCACTGGCCGGGATCGCGGCCGTCGCCCAGCGGCAGTTCCATGTCGAAGAAAGCCATCGAGCGATGGACGGCGGGCACATAGTCTTCGCGGCGCACCACCGACAGGAGGTCCAGGATCTGCGGCTCCAGCACGTTCCAGGGGCGGATCTGCTGCTCGATCATGTTGAAGCGCAGGGCTTCAGGACTGGTGGGGGCGTTCATGGCGTTCTCGAAACGGACGGTGATAGGGGCAAACCCCTCATTCTAGGAGGCGCAGGAAGGCGGCTGCCCGCGTGCCGCCGGGGTGCACAGCCCGCGCAGCACGGTGTCGGACAGGGCCTGCAGGTAGCGCTCGGGGTCGAGTTCGGTGTCGACGCAGGCGTTGGCCGAATGGCGCCACAGCATCAGGAAGAGCATGGGCGCGATCACGGCATAGAGGGTGTGGTCGATGTCGGCGATCTCGAATTCGCCGCGCGCCACGCCGCGCTCGAGCATGCGGCGGATCAGCGCCTGGCCCGGGCGCACCACCTCGCGGCGGTAGAACTCGGCCAGCTCCGGGAAGTTGCGGCCCTCGGCCAGGATCAGCTTGGTGATGCCCGAGGCCTGGGTGAGCCCCACGCGCTCCCACCAGGTGCGCATGCAGTAGCGCAGCATGTCGGGCGTGCTGCCTTCGAAGTCGACGAATTCCTGCTCCCATTGCGCGAACAGGCCCGCGATGTTGTGCTTGACCACGGCCTGGAACAGCTCTTCCTTGGTCTTGAAATAGAGGAAGAGGGTGCCTTTGGAGACGCCTGCGCGCGCGGCCACTTCCTCCACGCGCGTGGCGGCGAAGCCCTTGTCCACGAACAGGTCCAGCGCCGCCTGCAGCAGCTCGCCCGGGCGCGCTTCCTTGCGCCGCGCACGCTTGGCGCGCAGGGGGCACAGCAGGTGGCTGATCGGGCGGTCGGGCATGGAAGCGCAATGAACTCGGGGCGCGGAAAAAGGCGGGCGGGCAGCCGACCGGGACGGGCCGGTCTCTTAATGACTCGCGGGTTAGTAATGTGCCAAAGCGCGGCGCATGCGTCAACCCGGCACAATGTCGCCCTTTCGCGCGGCAGACCGTGCCGTAACGTCCTCACTCGGAGCACCCGCATGGCCCTCGACAACGATTCCCTGGACACCCTGGTGCTGGGCGGCGGCTGCTTCTGGTGCACCGAAGCGGTCTTCGACCGCGTGGAGGGCGTGGTGGACGTGGAGTCGGGCTACTGCAACGGCCATGTGCACCGGCCCACGTACGAGCAGGTGTGCTCGGGCACCACGGGCCATGTGGAAGTGGTCAAGCTGCGCTTCGACCCCGCACGCATCAGCCTGCGCCAGCTGCTCGAGATCTTCTTCGCCGTGCACGACCCGACCACGCTCAACCGCCAGGGCAACGACGTGGGCACGCAGTACCGCAGCGGCATCTACACCGTGAACGACGCGCAGACGCAGGAAGCGCAGGCGCTGATCGCCGAGATGGCCGCCAGCGGCGTGTACGCGGGCCGGCCCATCGTGACCGAAGTGGTGCCGCTGGCCAACTACTGGCCGGCCGAGGCCTACCACCAGGACTACTTCCTGAACCATCCGGACCAGGGCTATTGCGCCTTCGTGGTCGGACCGAAAGTGCAGAAGTTCCAGCAGACCTTCGCGGCACACTTGAAGCGCTGAGCACGCCGCTTCCGCTTCTTCTTCCATGCCCGACGCCTCGCGTTTCGCCTCACGCATCCGCCCGCAGCGCCTGCGCCTGTGGGCGGGCTGGCTGGTGCTGGCGCTGTGCTTTTCGGGCACGCTGGGCCAGATGCACCGGGTGGTACATGCGCCCGGACTGGCCGCGCTGCAGGCCGCAGCGCAGCCGGGTGTCGGCACTCAGGCGCACAGCCACGGCCTGAGCCGAATATCGACGCAGGGCCTGAACGAGGCGGCTCATCCGCATGCCCACGGCTGGCTTGACAGCCTCTTCGGCGTGCACAGCGATGCCGAATGCCGCTTGTACGACCAGTTGAGCGGCGACCCGGCCCTGACCGGTGTGCCGCCGGTCGTGCTGCCCCTGCAGTTGCCGATGGCGCAACTGCGCACGCGCGCGGGCGACTTCATCGCCCGCTGGGTGGCGCTCTTCGACGCGCGCGGCCCGCCCTGCGCCTTCGTCTTCCCCCTCTGATTCTTCACCGTGCGATGCGTGGCGCCTGAGGCGCCGCGCCGGTGCGCCTGCGTGGTGCGCCGCCGGCCTTCAGGGCGCACGGCTGACCCCTTTCTGCGCCCCGGCGCGCTGCCCTTGCGGCGGCGTCGGCGCGCGCATCCTGATTTGCAAGAAGACCATGTCCTCCCGTTCCCCTCGCGGCGCTGCGCGCGCTGCTGCCTTCCGTCGCCTGTCCACGTCCCTGGTGCTGCCTGTGCGCCCCCGCCAGGGCGCCGTGGCCGCCGCCGTGCTCTCCCTGCTGCAGCCGGCGTGGTCGCAGGCCGTGGCCGATCCGGCCATTCCCACGCTGGCGCCGGTCACGGTGTCGGCCAGCGGCCTGAACCTGGGCGAAGACGACATGAGCACGCCCGTGAGCGTGCTCGAAGGCGATGCGCTGGTGCTGCGCCGCGGCGCCAACCTGGGCGACACGCTGGCCGGCGAGCCCGGCGTGAGCGCCTCGCATTTCGGCGCCGGCGCCAGCCGGCCCATCATCCGCGGCATGGACGGCCCGCGCGTGAAATTGCTGGCCGACGGCGTGGAGATCCATGACGCTTCCACCATCAGCCCCGACCACGCGGTCACGTCCGAGCCGCTGCTGGCGCGGCAGGTCGAGGTGCTGCGCGGCCCGTCGGCGCTGATCCACGGGGGCGGCGCCGTGGGCGGCGTGGTCAACGTGCTGGACAACCGCATTCCCACGCGCCGGCCCGAGAACGGCTTCGAGGGCAGCGTGGAGCTGCAGGGCCGCAGCGGCGCGCGCGAGGCGGCCGCCGCTTTCGACATCACTTCGGCCTTGACCGACCACCTGATCCTGCACCTCGAAGGCTCGCGCCGCGAGGCCAAGGACTACCGCGTCGGCAAGCACTGGGCGGGCGGCGACAAAGTGCCGGGCAGCGACAGCGCCAACGACAGCTTCTCCGCGGGCCTCTCCTGGGTGGGCGCGCGCGGCTACATCGGCCTGGCCTACAGCACGCAACGCGCGCGCTACGGCCTGCCGGGCCACAGCCACGCGTACGAGGGCTGCCACCCGCACGGCACGCACCTGCACTGCGGCGGCCACGACGACCACGGCCACGGCCATGGGGAAGAGGAGCATGCGCACGACGAGCATGAGCACGCCGACGAGCACGGACACGAGGAAGTGCATGCGCACGCTGACGAGCACGACCATGACCACGACGACCACGCCCATGGCAGCCCGTGGGTGAAGCTGCGCACCGAGCGCGTCGACCTGCGCGGCGAGTACCTGGACCCGTTGCCCGGCTTCACGCGGGCCCGCGTGCGCGCCGCCGTCACGCGCTACAAGCATGACGAGATCGAGGGCAGCGAGGTCAGCACCACCTTCCGCAACAAGGCGCACGAAGGCCGCATCGAGCTGGAGCACCAGCCCATCGCCGGCTGGCGCGGCCTGATCGGCTGGCAGGGCTCGCAGCGGCGCTTCAGCGCGCAGGGCGAAGAAGCCTACGTGGCGCCCACCGACACCCGGCGCCACGCGCTCTTCGTGCTGGAGGAAAAGCGCTTCGGCGACCTGCGTGTGGACGCCGCGCTGCGCCACGAATGGCAAAGCATCGACGTGGACTCGCTCACGCAGCGCGACACGAAGCACCGCGGCACCTCGTTCTCGACCGGGGCGCAATGGCGCTTCCAGCCGGGCTGGTCGCTGGGCGGCACCTTCTCGCACAGCAGCCGTCTGCCCACGGCCGAGGAGCTGTACGCCAACGGCATCCACATGGCGACCAGCACCTACGAGCTGGGCAACGACCAGCTGCGCAAGGAGACTTCGCGCAACATCGACCTGACGCTGGCCAAGACCACGGGCGACACCACCTTCTCGGTCACGGGCTTCCACAACCGCGTGAAGAACTACATCTACGCGAACACGCTGGACGCGTACGAGCGCTTCCAGCTCATCGAGTACGCGCAGCGCGATGCGACCTTCACCGGCGTCGAGGCCAAGCTGCGCCAGCAACTGGGCCGGCATGCGGGCGTGACGGTGTTCGGCGACTACGTGCGCGCCAAGCTGGACGCCGACGCGGGTGGCAACCGCAACCTGCCGCGCATCCCCGCCCAGCGTGTGGGCGTGCGGCTGGACGGCAACTACCAGGGCTTCAGCGCCTGGGGCGAGGTGGTGCGCACCGCGGCCCAGCGCCGCGTTGCGGACTACGAGAGCGTGACGCCCGGCTACACGGTGCTGAACCTGGGCGCGAGCTACCGCATGAAGGTGCAGCGCCTGGACACGCTGTTCTACGTGCGCGCCGACAACCTGACCGACAAGCTGGCCTTTGCCCACACCTCCTTCATCAAGGACGCGGCGCCGCTGCGCGGCCGCAGCGTGACCGTGGGCGCGCGCGTCAGTTTCTGAGGCCGCGACCGGCCGGGCGCGCATGCCGCTGCGCACGGCCTGAAGCGCCGACCGTCCCGTGCCTTCATGGCGCCGGGCGGTCGGCCCGCGTTCTACCGGCGGGTATGCTCGCCCGGTGAATTCCCTGGTTCTTTCGTCCCTGCTGCCGGTGGTCCTGCTGATCGCCGCGGGCTACTTCACCGGGCGGCAGAAATGGGTGGGCGCGGCGGCCGTGAAGGACCTGTCCAACCTCATCTTCCTGCTGCTGGCGCCGGCCCTCTTGTTTCGCACCATGAGCCTGGTGCGTGTGGAGGAACTCCAGTTCAAGCCGGTGGCCGCGTATTTCGCGGCTTCGGTGCTGATCTTCTGTGCCTCGCTGGCCTGGCGCGGCTTCAACCGCACCGGCGCCGTGCTGGCGCTGGCCAATACCTTCAGCAACACCGTGATGATCGGCCTGCCGCTGGTCGGCCTGGCTTTCGGCGACGCGGGCATGGTGGTGCTGCTGACCCTGGTGTCGCTGCATTCGCTGGTACTCATGACCGGCGCCACCGTGGTGCTGGAGCTGGCCACGGCGCGCGAGCAGGCCCATGCGCAGCACGCGGGCGGCGCCGCGCATGGCCAGCGCCGCGCCATGCTGCGCGCGGTGGCGCGGGCCCTGCGCAACGCCATCATCCATCCGGTGCCGCTGCCCATCCTTGCGGGCCTGCTCTACGGCCAGACCGGCTGGGGCCTGCCCGAACTCATCGACAAGCCGCTGGCCCTGCTGGGCCAGGCCTTCAGCCCCCTGGCGCTGGTGATGGTCGGCATCACGCTGGCCTGGACCCGCGTGGGCGAGCACCTGCGCGGCGCGCTGGTCCAGGCTGCGGTCAAGAACCTGATCCACCCGCTGATGGTGGCCGCCATCGCCTGGCTGTTCGGCGTGCGCGGCCTGCCGCTGGCGGTGATGGTGCTCACGGCCGCGTTGCCCATCGGCGCCAACGTGTTCCTGTTCTCGCAGCGCTACCGCAGCGCCGAGGCCCTGACGACCGCCAGCGTGGTGGTCTCGACCCTGCTGGGCCTGGCCACGGTGTCGCTCACGCTGGTGGCGGTGCGCGCGCTGATCTGAGCCAGCCCCGTCCCTGAGCCAGCCCGTTTGGCAGGCACGCCCTTCTATGCCGTTTGGAGGGTGGAGCAGGGCGCTGCCATGGCCGTTTGACAGGACGACGACGGCCAGCCGGGCATTTACATTCGTTGCCGATGTGTGACCGGATTCGTCCCGCTGTCTGGCTGGCGTGTTGCCGCCCTCCCGCTTCCGGCGCCCGCGCGGTGCCGGGCCGGGCGGCGCGCAGCCGTGCGGCGGCGTGCGCGCAGCGGGACTGCTGACATGCGCCGCGGGGGCAGGCCAGTGCGACGGTTCGGCGTCGCGGTCGGGGGCGCGTGCTGGATGGTGCTCGCCAGCTCCTGGGCCCAGGCTGCGGGCGCCCCGTGCCCCACGCCCTGCCTGGCGATGCCGGCGCCCGCGTCCGACGCCCCGGCACCCACAGCGCCCACAGCGCCTACGACGCCTGCGACGCCTGCGACGCCTACGACGCCTACGACGCCTACGACGCCTGCGACGCCTGCGACGCCTGCGACGGCGGCCAAACCTTCCCCTGCGCCGAAGGCGGCCAGCAAGCCCAGGCCCGCGCCCGTGGAGCGCGAGGCGGCGGCTGCCGCGCCGCCCGCCCCGGTGGTGCGGCCCATCCGCATGGCCTCGCCGCGCTGCACCGCGATCACGCAGCGGGCGCAGGTCGGCGAGCCGGTGTCCGAGAGCGACATGGCCTATCTGAGGAGTGAATGCTGATGCTGAAGATCGTTTCCCGCTGGCGGCCTGCCATCTGGGCGCTGGCCGCCGTCCTGTGCCTGGGCGCCTGCGCCACGCGGCCGGCCGGCACGGGCGCGGCCCTGCCTTTCGACCAGGCCGTGCAACTGGCCGTCGACGACCTCATGGTGCAGACGCAGAAACTGCCGGCCTTCCTCTCGCGCGTCGAAGCGCGGCTCAAGCCCAACCGCATCGTGATCGACCCGCTGCTCGACGGCGCCACGGGCCAGCAGACCGAGGTGACGCGCGCGGCGCAGAGCCTGCTGGTGCGCCGCATGCAGGAGCGCTTCAGCCAGTTCACAGTGGCGAACTTCTCGGCCGACGAGGTGGAGAAGGCGCAGTACGTGCTCAACGGCACGCTGTCGCGCGGCAAGGAGGGCGGCGGCCACCGCCTGAGCCTGGCCCTGACCGAGCTGCGCAGCGGTACTGTGATCGCGCAGGCGGCGGCACGCATCAGCGACGACAGGCTCGATATGCGGCCCACGGCCTTCTACCGCGACAGTCCCGTGAACCCCAAGGACCGCGCGACGGAGGGCTACATCCGCACCAGCGAGACCCCTGCGGGCCAGCCGGCCGATGCGCTGTACCTGGAACGCCTGCCGACCTCGGCCGTGCTGCAGGAGGCCATCGCCGCCTACGAGGCCGGCCAGATGCAGGAAGCGCTGACGCGCTACGAGGCGGCGTCGCGCCGGCCCGACGGCCAGCAGCTGCGCGTGTACAGCGGCCTGTATCTCACGCAGGCGCAACTGGGGCGCGCCGCCGATGCGGAGGCCAGTTTCGGCAAGCTGGCACGGCTGGGCCTGGAGACGAACAACCTGAGCGTGAAGTTCCTGTTCCGCCCCGGCTCCACCGACTTCCTCAGCGACCCGAAGATCAGCGGTGCCTACCCGATGTGGCTGCGCCAGATCGCGCGCCAGGCGACGCAGATCGACGCCTGCGTGGTCGTGACCGGCCACACCAGCCGCACGGGTTCGGAGCAGGTCAACGACCGGCTGTCGCTGCAGCGCGCGGTGGCCGTGCGCACGCGCCTGACGGCCGAGGCGCCCCAGCTGTCCAGGAAACTGCGCGAGGCCGGCATGGGCTTTCGCGAGAACATCGTGGGCACGGGCGCCGACGACGCCAGTGATGCGCTGGACCGCCGTGTGGAATTCAAGACGGCCGTGTGCGACGCGTCGGCCTGAGGGCGGCCAGGGGAGGGTGGGCGCTCATCAAGGCGCGAGCCGCTCGCGCACCCAGGCCTCGCCCTCGCGGCGGTAGCGCAGGCGGTCGTGCAGGCGGCTCTTGCGGCCCTGCCAGAACTCCCAGCGCTCGGGCACGAGCCGAAAGCCGCCCCAGTGCGGCGGGCGCGGCGGGTGGAGCAGGAACTTGGCGCTGTACCTGGCGGCATTGGCCACCAGCACCGAGCGCCCCTCGATCACCTGGCTTTGCGGGCTGGCCCAGGCGCCAATGCGCGAATCGAGCGGGCGGCTGGCGAAATAGGCGTCGCTTTCGGCCTCGTCCACCTTCTGCACGATGCCTTCGATGCGCACCACGCGCTCGAGCTCGACCCAGTGGAATTGCAGGGCGGCAAAGGGATTGCCGGCCAGCTCCTGGCCCTTGCGGCTGTCGTAGTTGGTGTACCAGACGACACCGCGCGCGTCATAGCCCTTGACCAGCACGATGCGCGTGGAGGGCCGCAGATCCGGCCCCACGGTGGCCAGCGTCATGGCATTGGGTTCGGGCACCTGGGCGGCCAGGGCTTCGTCCAGCCACTGGCCGAATTGCGCCAGCGGATCGGCGGCGCTCTGGCGTTCGTCGAGTTCGGCGCGCTCGTAGCTCTTGCGCAGCGCGGCCAGGTCTTGGGCGGAAAGGGTCATGCCCGCATTGTCCGCGCAGTGGCGGCCGCGCCGCCGCCCGGAGCCGGCCGGCCCGCCCGCGGCTGGGCATACTCGGGCGCATGTCCGGCATCGCCTCTTCGCCTGTCGTGCTGATCCTGGCCTCCGGCCGGGGCGAGCGTTTCCGCGCCTCGGGCGGCGGCGTGCACAAGCTGCAGGCACCGCTGGGCGGTGTGCCGGTGCTGCAGCGCACGCTGGACGCCGTGCGCGCCAGCGGTCTGCCGTGGCATCTGGAGCAGGCCACGCATCCCGGCATGGGGGATTCCATCGCTGCCGCCGTGCGCGCCACGCGCGCGGCGCCGGGCTGGCTGGTGCTGCCGGCCGACCTGCCGCTGGTGCTGCCGCAGACCTTGCGCCAGGTGGCGGATGCCTTGCGCGCCGGCGCCATGGTGGCGAGGCCGGTGTTCGACGGTGCCGCGGGGCACCCGGTGGGCTTCGGCCCGGCCTGTGGCGAGGCGCTGGCACAGCTGAGTGGTGCGCAGGGCGCCGCGCCGGTGCTGCAGGCGCAGCGCCGCGCGGGCGGGCTGCAGGAACTGGTGGTGGACGACGCGGGCGTGGTCAGCGACATCGACACCGTGGACGACCTGGCACGCGCCGAAGCGCTGTGGCGCGCGCGGCACCCGCAGCGCACCGATCCGGGCTGATCGCTTTACGCGCCGGAGCACCGGCCGCGTGCGGAAAGGCTCCCCGACCCGCCGCGCATCCACGCCGCGGTTCCCGTGCGGGGCGCGGCCCTTCGCCTGACGGCTTCAGATGTCCAGCCCGCGCAGATCGCCGGGCGCTTCCTTGCGTTCGGTCCCGGCCTCGCCCTGCAGATGCTGGCGCAGATGCACCAGCGCGCGGTACAGCGCGTCGCGTTCCTCGGGCGGAAGCACGCGGATGGCGGCCGCCTGCCGCGCGCGCGCGATGGGAATTGCTTCGCGGTGCAAGGCCTCGCCCTCGGGCGTGATCACGCACCACATCTTCTTGCGCGGCCCGGCGCCTTCGGCTTCCAGTTTCACCAGCCGGCGGCCTTCCAGCAGCTTGAGGGTGCGGCTCACCAGCGCCTTGTCCGAGGTGGACTGCACGACCAGGTCGCTGAATGCGATGCGCCGCGCATGCGCCACCAGCGACAGCAGCCGCCATTCCGACACCGTGACGCCGAACTGCTCCGCGTAGGGCACCGTGACGGTGCGCCGCAGGGCGTTGCCCACCTGGCTCATGAGGGTGGTGATGAAGGCGTCAACGGTCAGGCCGGTGCCGTTTTCGTCCAGGTCGGACCAGGGCGTGGGCGAGAGAGAAGCGGGGGGCGGCAGGCTCATGTGGGGCGCATTGTTCCACGGGGACGGTGGGGTTCGAGGAGATGAGGAAGATCAAACATTTGCATCAATGTCCATTGGTGTTTGCATCAAGTTGATGCATCAACACAAAGTACAGAATGTGCAATGTTCCTTTTGTGGTCTTGTGTTTTATATGCGAAACATCGACCGCTGTTTCTTCCTCCCTTCCACTTTGCGCCGCTTGGCGCGGCCTTCCCGCCGAGGAGCCCCGATGCCCACGATCCGCCGCCACCTTCTTGCCATCGCGCTGGCCTGCACCGCGCTGGCCGCTGCACCTGTGTCCGCGCAGGGCGACTACCCGTCCAAGCCGGTGACGGTGGTGGTGTCCTACCCGCCGGGCGGCGACACCGACGCCATCGCGCGCCTGTTCGCCGAAAAGCTGGGCCAGCGCCTCAAGCAGTCGGTGATCGTCGACAACCGCCCCGGCGCAGGCGGCGCCATCGGCAACGGCTACGTCGGCCGCGCGGCGGCCGACGGCTACACCCTGCTGTTCACGCCCAACCCCTTCACCACCGCGCCGCTGGTGATGAAGCTGTCGGGCGCCGCCAGCTACGACGTGCTGGGGGGCTACGAGGCCGTCATCAACACCGCCACGCAGCCGCTGGTGCTGGTCGCCTTCCCGGGCCTGGGCGTGAAGACGCTGCCCGAACTCGTGGCTGCCGCCAAGGCGGGCAAGTCGGTGTCGTACGCCAGCCCCGGTGCCGGCTCGCCCATGCACATCGCGGGCGAATGGCTCAACAAGGCCGCGGGCGTGAAGTTCACGCATGTGCCGTACCGCGGCGTGGGCCCCTCGGTCACCGACGTGGTGGCCGGCCATGTGGACACGGCCTGGGTCACGGTGGGCGCGGTGCGCCAGTACCTGGCCACCGGCAAGCTGGTGCCGCTGGCGATCGCCGATGCGCAGCGCTCCAAACTGGCGCCGCAGGTGCCCACGCTGGTGGAGCTGGGCTATTCCGACGTGGTGGTCGGCGCCTGGAACGGCTTCTTCGCGCCCAAGGGCACGCCGGCCCCCATCGTCAAGAAGCTCAACGAGCACCTGAACGCCATCGTGAAGGAGCCCGAAGTGGTGGAGAAGCTGGCCGTCTTCGGCGCCTTGCCCGCGGGTGGCGCGCCCGAGGTGCTCACGAAGCTGAACCAGCGCGAGTACGCGGTGATGGGCAAGGCGATCCGCGACCTGGGCATTTCGGCTGAATAAGCGCTCCGCGCCGTTCCTGCCCTGCGCGCGGCCGTGCGCGGGCGGACGGCGCTGACGCGTGATGCATGACGAGCTTCGCATGACCACCCCAACCCCCGATGCCTCCACGGCCCCCGGCGCCTCCACGCTGGGCGTGGAGATTCCGCAGGTCACGGCCCGAGCGAAGGTGCTGGGCCGCGCCCTCTACGCCGGCGACCTCAAGGTGGCCGGCATGCTGCACGGCAAGGTGCTGCGCAGTCCTTACCCGCATGCGCGCATCGTGTCCATCGACACCACGGCCGCGCGCGCGCTGCCCGGCGTCAAGGCCGTGCTCACCGGCGACGACGCGCCGGCCCAGCTCTGGGGCGTGCACCACAAGGAGCGCGCCGTGCTGGCCCGAGGCGTGGTGCGCTACTGCGGCGAAGAAGTGGCCGCCGTGGCCGCCACCAGCGAAGAGATCGCGCGCGACGCACTGGATCTGATCCAGGTCGAGTACGAGGAACTGCCCGCGATCCTGAGCGTGGACGAGGCGATGGACGAGGAAGCGCCGCCCATCCACCCGGGCCGCGCCGACAACATCGGCCACGAGATCCGCTTCGCGCGCGGCGACGTGGACGCGGGCTTCGCGTCGGCGCACCTGGTGCACGAGGCGACTTACACCACGCATTCGCAGTACCCCGGCTACATGGAGCCGATGGCCACCGTCGCCGCGCTGGACCCGGACGGCCGCCTGGTGCTGTGGACCTCCACCCAGGCCGTGAACCTGGTGCGCATGCAGGTGGCGGCGACGCTGGGCCTGCCCGTGTCACGCGTGCGCGTGGTGCAGGCGACCACGGGCGGGGGCTTCGGCGGCAAGATCGTGGAAGACGACAACCAACTGGTCGCCGGTCTGCTGGCGCTGAAGACCCAACGCCCGGTGCGGCTGGTCAACAACCGGCTCGAAGACTTCCAGGCCTGCTGCGCCAGCGTGCCCGAGCGCATCACGCTCAAGCTGGGCATGGACCGCGACGGAATCATCGTGGCCAAGGATGTGCGCATCGTGGCCGAGTGCGGCGCCTACGCGGGCCTGGCCGGCGACGTGATGCATGTGAGCGCCATGCGCAGCGACAACATGCACCGCAACCCGAATGTGCGCTCGCACGCGACGCTGTACTACACCAACAACCCGCCGCGCGGCGCCTTCCGCGGCTTTGGCGGCACGCAGATGCAGTTCGCGCTCAACAGCCACATCCACACCATGGCCACCCAGCTGGGCCTGGATCCGGTGCAGGTGCACGAACGCAATGCGCTCAAGGCCGGCGACGTGTCGGTGCATGGCTGGCAGATCGGCAGCACCGGCCTGGTCGAATGCCTGCACCAGGCGACCGAAGCCATCGGCTGGGCGGAGAAGCGCCAGCGCCCCAAGGACACGGGCGTCAAGCGCCGCGGCGTGGGCATGGCGGCCGCCATGCACGTGAGCGGCAACCGCACCATCGGCAACTGGGACGGCTCCACCGTGATCGTGAAGATCAACGAGGACGGCCGCGTCTTCATCCTCAGCGGCGAATGCGACATGGGGCAGGGCGCCAGCACCATGCTGAGCCAGATCGTCGCGCATGAACTGGGGCTGCCGCTGGACCATGTGTTCGTGGTGCCGCCCGATACCGACGTGGCGCCGGTGGCCGTCGGCACGCTGGCCTCGCGCGTCACCATGTCGGCGGGCAACGCGGCCATCGTGGCCGGGCGAAATGCGCGCGAGGCGCTGTTCGCGCTGGCTGCGCCGCGCTGGGGCGTCGAGCCGTCTGCGCTGTCCATCGGCGGTGGGGCCGTCTTCGTCACGGCGCAGCCCGAGCGGCGCGCCACCCTGGCTGAACTGGCGCGCCAGTCCATCTGGCGCCACGGCGGCGGTGGCATCCAGGTCGAAGGCCGCTGGGACCCGAAGACCGTGATGCACGACGACGAGCTGTTCGGCAACATCGCGGCCGCCTATTCCTACGCCGCGCAGGCCGTGGAAGTGGAGGTGGACACCGAGACCGGCCGCGTCACGGTGCTCGACAGCTACGTGGCCGACGACTGCGGCAAGGCGCTGAACCCCCTCGCCATCCACGGCCAGACCAACGGGGCCACGGTGCAAGCCTTCGGCTGGGCGCTGTACGAACAGCTGCACTACGAGAACGGCCGCCTGGCGAACGGCAACTTCGCCGACTACACCCTGGCCACGGCCGACGCCGTGCCCATGCTGCGCGGCGGCTTCGTCGAAAGCAACGACCCCCACGGCCCCTACGGCGCCAAGGGCGCGAGCGAGACGGCCATCCTGCCCGGTGCGCCGGCCATCGCCAACGCGGTGGAAGACGCGGTGGGCATCCGCATCCGCGACCTGCCGATCACGCCCGAGAAGGTGCTGGCCGCGCTGCGCGAGAAGAAAAAAGAGGAGGCGCGCCATGCGTGAGTTCGACTACCTGGAGCCCCGTTCGGTGGAGGAGGCCAGCCGCATGCTGGCCGACCTCGGCGACGAGGTGCGCGTGATCGCCGGCGGCACCGCGCTGATGCTGGCCATGCGCCAGCGCATGCTGGCGCCCACGCACCTGATCTCGGTGGCCAAGATCGAGCGCCTGCGCGGCATCACGTTCGATGCGCAGCAGGGCCTGCGCATCGGCGCGCTGGCGCGCCACAGCGAGGTGGCGCGCTCGCCGCTGGTGCAGCAGCACGCGCCCGTGCTCGCCAGCATGGCGTCGCGCGTGGCCAATCCGCAGGTGCGCAACCAGGGCACCATCGGCGGCAACCTCTGCTATGCCGATCCGTCCACTGACCCGCCGGGCTGCCTGATGGCGCTCGACGCGCAGGTGGTGCTGGGCAGCGCGCGCGGCGAGCGCGTGCTGAGCATGGAGGCGTTTCTGGTCGACTACTACGTGACGGCGCTGGAGCCCGACGAGATCGTGCTGGAAATCCGCGTGCCGCCGCTGGCGGCCGGCACCGAGGGCCTGTATTCGCGCTTTCTGCGCACGGCGGCCGAGCACCGGCCGCTCGTCAGCGTGGCGCTGGTGGCGCGGCGCAAGGGCGCGCTGTGCCGCGAGGCGCGCATCGCCATCGGCGCCTCGGTGCCGATCCCGGCGCGCATCCGGCGTGCCGAGGCCTTCCTCGAAGGCCGCACGGTCACGCCGGCCGTCGCGGCCGAGGTGGCCGACATCGTGGCGCAGGACATCACACCCGTGTCCGACCTGCGCGGCGGCGCCGAGTACCGGCGCGACATGGTGCGCGCCGTCGCACGCCGCACCGTGGCCGAACTGTTCGGCCTGTCCGTCGACGAAGGAGTTTCTTCATGAGCACACATTGCATCGCCTGCACGGTCAACGGCGAAGCGCACGAGGTGGAGGTCCCTTCGCGCCGCCTGCTGTCGGATTTCCTGCGCGACGACCTGCACCTGACGGGCACCAAGCGCGGCTGCGAGACCGGCATCTGCGGCGCCTGCTCGGTGCTGCTGGACGGCGAGGTGGTCAAGTCCTGCCTGATGCTGGCCGTGCAGGTGGACGGCCGCGCCCTCACCACCATCGAAGGCCTGGCGCAGGGCGAAGCGCTGCACCCGCTGCAGAAGAACTTCATGCAATGCGGCGGCCTGCAATGCGGCTACTGCACGCCGGGCTTCATCATGGCCGCGTGCGACCTGCTCCAGAACAACCCCCGCCCCAGCTGTGACGAGGTGCGCCACGGCCTGTCGGGCAACCTGTGCCGCTGCACGGGCTATACGCAGATCGTCGAATCGGTCCTGCACGCTGCCGAGGAAATGAACCATCATGGAAATTGAGAAGACCCTGACCGTCTCGGCCCCGCGCGAACAGGTGTGGGCCCTGCTGCTGGACCCGCAGGTGATGGGCGGTGCGGTGCCCGGCATGCAGTCCATCGACGTCATCAGCCCCACCGAATACGTGGCGGTGATGCATCAGAAGATCGCCTTCATCAGCGCCAAGTTCAAGCTGCGCACGCACATCACCGAACAGCGCGCGCCCGAATACCTGTGCGCCGAAGGCACGGGCGAGGACGCGTCGGTCGCCAGCTCGCTCAAGCAGCGCAGCGAGGTCTTCCTGACGCCCTCGGCCGACGGCGGCACCGAGCTGCGCATCAAGGTCAACGTCGATCTGCTGGGGCGCCTGGGCACCTTCGGCCTGAGCGTCATGAAGACCAAGGCGGACCGGCTCTGGGAGGAGTTCGGCGCGAACCTGAAGGCGCGCCTGGAGGCGGGCGGGCTGCCGCCGCCGGTGGTGGCGGCTGCACCGGCCGCGGTTGCCGCGCCGATGGCTGCGCGCGCGCCGGCTGCATCGTCTGCACCAGCGACGCGATCCGCCGTGCCGCCGGTGGCCGCGCCCGCGCTCGCGCCGGCAGTGGCATCGGCGGCCCCGTCGACTGCAGCGCCCGTCGCACCTGCGGCCCCGCAGGTCAACGTATCGGCGCCGGGGGGCGCGTCTGATGAAGGCGGCTTCTGGTCGCGCCTGCTCGGTGGTCGCGGCGCGCGTGCGCAGGCAGCGAGCGGCGGGCGCACGATCCGCATCGAGGTGCGCCAGATGGACCGCACCGTGAGCGTCGAATGGCCCCTGGAAGCGGCCGACCAGTGCCGCGACTGGCTGCGCGATCTGATGAAGTGAGCGCCGGGCAGGCCGTCCGGCAGGCAGCGAGCCTCGGAGCCCGTTCCGGGCTCCCGCAGCGGGGCGCCGCGATGGGCGCCGCCCGCGGCCCGCGTCAGCCGCGCTGGATCACCGCGCAGGCCACGCGCGGGCCTGAATTGCCGGCTGGCTGCGTCGTGTAGTCGTCGCGGTCACGGTGCACCACCAGCGCGCGGCCCAGCACGCTGTTGGCGGCGCCTTCGGTCAGCGAGATCGCATGCACGTCGACGCGGAAGCGCGCGCGGCCCTGCGCATCGGCCACCAGGCTGGGCAGTTCGCCCGCGTGGCTGCCGGGCGAGCCGAACATGCCGTGCGTGCCGCCCGAGGGGTTGAAATGGCCGCCCGAGGCGTTGGCGTTGTCGCCGCAGTCGCCCTTCTCGTGGATGTGGAACCCGTGCTCCTGCCCGGGCTTGAGGCCGCGCACCTCGCCTTCGACGCGCACGCCATGGTCCAGGGCGGTGAAGCGCACGTTGCCGCTCACCGCCATGCCCGGCACGGCGGCCGTGGGGGTGAGCTGGGCCACGGCGCGCGGCTTGCCGCCCAGGCTGGCGCAGCCGGTGATCAGCAGGGCGGCGGCGCCCGTGCAGGCGAGGGCGCCGAGGCGGGGAGTGAAGGTCATCGAAGGCTCCTGGGCAAGGGGATGCAAATGGGAAAAGTGGGAAGAGAGCGGCTGGCGCCGCCGCGCATGGCTGCAGGTATAGCGGGCGGCCGGGCGGGTGCCTGTCAGCGTGCGTCCAATTCGGTGCTGGCCAGCCGCATCAGGCGGGCCAGCGCCGCGTCGTGGATGCCGTGGCGCTGCAGTTCCTCGAAGGTCTGGCGCGCGTAGTCCAGCGAGCTGCCATAGCGGCCCGTGGCGGTGGCGAAGATCTCGCGGTAGCGCGCGTCGCTGAGCGTGCCGGTGAAATTGGGGCTCTTGCGCGACAGCGTGAAGGCCAGCGCGCGCACCGGGCCACCAGGCGTGGCGCAGCGCAGCCAGCGCGGGTCGTACACGCCGGTGGGCATCTCGCGCAGCCAGAGCCGGCCCAGGGTTTCCAGCCCGGCGGCGGCGGGAATGCGGAACACCACGCCGCGGCAACTGCCGCCTGACAGCAGGCCGAACACCAGCCCCGGCACCTCGGGGCTGCCGCGGTTCACGCGGCTCCACATCTTCAGCGCGCGGTGCCAGCCCTGCACCTGGGCCGGGCGGCGCTCCGCGAACTCGAAGTCCGGCCGCCAGATCAGCGAGCCGTAGCCGAAGAGCCAGAGGTCCTCATGGCCGCCCCATTCCTCGATGGTGCGGTCCAGCAGCGGCGCCGGGTCGCGCAGCGGCGGCGGCAGGGCGCCGGAGGCTGTCACGGCGGGCGCTCCGTTGCCGCCTACAATTCCAGGGTTATGGCTCACCCGCCCATTATTCAACCAACGCGCCTACTGTCAGGAGCCCCCTTGATGTCCGCCACCACCGACGACGATTCGCAACAGCGTTTTGCCCTGGGTTTCATCTTCATTCTGCTGGGCCTGCTGTTGAGCACGGTGATCGGTGCGGTGGTCTACCGGTCGGTCTTTGCCGGCGCCGAAGAAGCGCCGGCCCCGGCGGCCGCCGCGCTGCCGGCCACCTCGGTGGTCGTGGTGACCGAGACCGTGACCGCCGTGGTGCCCGAAGGCGCCAGCATCCAGGTCGCCGACGGCGTGGTGAACTTCTACTTCGCCACCGGCAGCGCCGACATCGCGCCCGGCGCCGCCGAGGCGCTGGCGCTGGTCATCCAGGGCGTGGAATCGGGCCGCCAGGCGCGCGTCTCGGGCTTCCATGACACGACGGGCGACCGCGCCCTCAATGAAGCGCTGGCCAAGAAGCGCGCCGAGACCGTGCGCGACGTGCTCGTGGGCCTGGGCGTGCCGGCCGACAAGGTCCGCCTGGAAAAGCCGTCCGAGATGACGGGCAGCGGCAGCAACGCGCAGGCGCGCCGCGTCGAGGTCCGGCTGATCGACTGATCGCCGCCGCCACCGCAAGCCGGCCGGGCCCGCGAAGGGCCTCTTCAAGAAAAAAGGGCGCTGCGGCGCCCTTTTTGCTGGGCGCCCGCCTGCCGGTGCTGGCCGCGCAAGACCGCTGGCGCGTCCAGGTTTGCGCCGGCGCCGCATCGGCGGCGGCAGGCCCCTTTGGTACGATGATTCGCTCCCGGACGGCTGCCGGGCCGCAGGGGATGCGGGGCCCGGTGCATCGCGCCTTTGCCCAGCAGCATCTCGGGCCGCCGGCAAACCTGCAGAACCCCACATTGCGCCCCACCATGAGCCCACATTCCACCCTCGTCCGTGTCACCGAGCGCATCCGCGAGCGCAGCCGCACGCTGCGCAGCGCCTACCTGGCGCAGCTCGCGCAGATGCGCCAGCGCGACCGCGGCTCCGACCGCATGGGCTGCGCCAACGTGGCCCATGCCGTGGCCGGCGTGCCCGGCAACGACAAGCTGCGCATCGTGGCCGAGCGCGCGCCCAACATCGGCATCGTCAACGCCTACAACGACATGCTGTCGGCGCACCAGCCCCTGCAGCACTACCCGGACCTCATCAAGCACGAGGCGCGGCGCCTGGGCGCCACGGCGCAGGTGGCCGGCGGGGTGCCGGCCATGTGCGACGGCGTGACCCAGGGCACGCCCGGCATGGAGCTGAGCCTGTTCAGCCGCGACGTGATCGCCATGGGCACGGCCGTCGCGCTCACGCACGACATGTTCGACGCCGCGCTCATGCTCGGCGTGTGCGACAAGATCGTGCCGGGCCTGTTGATCGGCGCGCTGCATTTCGGCCACCTGCCCACGGTGTTCGTGCCGGCGGGGCCTATGCCCTCGGGTCTGTCGAACAGCGCCAAGGCCAAGGTGCGCGAGCAGGCCGCGCAGGGCCTGGTGGGCCGCGACGGCCTGCTCGAAGCCGAGATGCAGGCCTACCACGCGCCCGGCACCTGCACCTTCTACGGCACCGCCAACAGCAACCAGATGCTGCTCGAAGCCATGGGCCTGCACGTGCCCGGCACGGCCTTCATCCAGCCCGGCGACGCGATGCGCGAAGCGCTCACGCGCGAAGCGGTGCGCACGGTGCTCGGCAAGGCCGCAACGCAGCCCTTCGACGTGCCGCCGATCGGCGAGGTGGTGGACGAGCGCTGCATCGTCAACGCCATGGTCGCGCTGCTGGCCACGGGCGGTTCCACCAACCACCTGATCCATTGGGTGGCGGTGGCGCGCGCGGCGGGCATCCTGATCGACTGGAACGATTTCTCCGAGCTCTCGGACGTGGTGCCGCTGCTCACGCGCGTGTACCCCAACGGCAGCGCCGACGTGAACGAATTCCAGGCCGCCGGCGGTCCGGGCTTCGTGATCGGCGAACTGCTGGGCGCGGGCCTCATGCATGCCGACGTGCTCACCGTGCGCGCGGGCGGCATCGCCGAGTACGCGAACGTGCCGGTGATGCGTGGCCAGGCCTCGGCCGAAGGTGTGCTGCACTGGGAAAGCGCCGCGCCCTCGAAGAACGAAGCCGTGGCGCGCCCGGCCGCCCACCCCTTCAGCGCCACCGGCGGCCTGAAGCTGCTGCAGGGCAACCTGGGGCGCAGCGTGATCAAGGTGTCGTCGGTGCCCGACGACCGCCACGTGATCGAGGCGCCCGCGCGCGTGTTCGATTCGCAGGCCGCGCTGCAGAAGGCCTTCTCGGCCGGCGAGCTGGACCGCGACGTGGTCTGCGTGGTGCGCTGGCAGGGCCCGCAGGCCAACGGCATGCCCGAGCTGCACAAGCTCACGCCGCCCTTGTCGGTGCTGCAGGGCAAGGGCTTCAAGGTGGCGCTGGTCACCGACGGGCGCATGAGCGGCGCCTCGGGCAAGGTGCCCGCGGCGATCCATGTCTCGCCCGAAGCCGCCGCCGGCGGCCCGCTGGCCAAGGTGCGCGATGGCGACGTGATCCGCCTGGATGCCGTGGCCGGCACGCTGGCCGTGCGGGTGCCCGACGACGAGTGGGCCGCGCGCGTGCCCGATACCATGTCGGATGCGCAGCGCTTGGCCGACGGCCATGGCCTGGGGCGCGAGCTCTTCGCCGGCATGCGCCGCAACGCCCGCACCGCCGAAGAAGGCGCCTGCACCTGGCTCTGAACGCCTCCCGACGTTTTTTCTCCCATCGAAAGTCCTGACATGAACGATGCCGTGACCCCCCTGACCGCGCTGGACGTGATGCGCGATGCGCCCGTCATCCCCGTCATCGTGCTGCACGACGTGAAGGACGCCGTGCCGCTGGCGCGTGCGCTGGTGGCCGGCGGCATCCGCATGCTCGAGGTGACGCTGCGCACGCGCGAGGCGCTGGAGTGCATCGAGGCCATTGCCAAGGAGGTGCCCGAGGCCGTGCCCGGTGCCGGCACCATCCGCAGCGCGGCCGATGCGCAGGCCTCGGCCCTGGCCGGTGCGCGCTTCGGCGTGAGCCCGGGCTACACGCGCGCCGTGGGCAAGGCCTGCCACGACCTGGGCCTGCCGCTGCTGCCGGGCGTGGCCACGGGCAGCGAGATCATGCTGGCCCAGGAAGACGGCTACACCGAGCTGAAATTCTTCCCGGCGCTGCAGGCCGGCGGCATCAACATGCTGCGCGCCTGGAGTGGCCCCTTCAACGACGTGAAGTTCTGCCCCACGGGCGGCGTGCACGCCGGCAATGCCGAAGAGTTCCTCGCGCTGCCCAACGTGGCCTGCGTGGGCGGCTCGTGGATCGTGCCGACCGAGGCCATCGCGGCCAAGGACTGGGCGCGCATCGAGACGCTGGCGCGCGAGGCCAGCCGGCTGGCGCGCTGAGCCGCGGGCAGCACCCGCAAGGCGCCGCCCCTGTGGCGCCGACAAGGATTTCCAGGAAGCAGAGAGACAAGACACGCATGGCCGCCTCCACGCCTTTCGATCCGTCCTCCTTGCAGGTCATCGCCTTCGACATCTTCGGCACGGTGGTGGACTGGCATGGCGGCATTGCCGCCGAAGTGGCGCAGCGCCTGCCCGGCGTGGACGCCGACGCCTTCGCACTGGCCTGGCGCGCGGGCTACCAGCCGGCCATGCGGCGCGTGATGGAGCGCATGGGCGCAGGCGAAGGCGGCTTCACGCTGCTGGACGAGCTGCACCTGGGCATCCTCGACGAAGTGCTGCGCGACTTCGGCGTGGCTGGGGTGAGCGGCGATGCGCGGCGCGAGCTCAACCGCGCCTGGCACCGGCTGCCGGCCTGGCCCGACGCGGTGCAGGGGCTCACGCGGCTCAAGCGGCGCTACACGATCTGCACGCTGTCGAACGGCAACCTCGGCCTGCTCACCGACATGGCCAAGCGCGCCGGGCTGCCCTGGGACTGCGTGCTCTCGGCAGAGGTCTTCAAGGCCTACAAGCCCGACCCGCGCACCTACCTGGGCGTGGCCGCGGTGTTCGACCTGGCGCCCAGCCAGGTGATGCTGGCGGCGGCGCACCATGACGACCTGGCTGCCGCGCGCGTGTGCGGGCTGGCCACCGCGTACATCGAGCGCGCGCACGAATTCGGCGCGCGGCGGCCCAAGGACGTGTCGCCGCAGCCGGGCAACGACCTGCATGCGCGCGACATCGGCGCGCTGGCCGATCTGCTGGGCTGCTGAATGCACGGTGCCGTGCCCGTGCCCGCGCCTGCGTCCTCAGCGGCAGCGGCCGCCGACGTGGAAGCGCTGCGCGAGGAACTGAGCCGGCGCGAAGACCTGTACCACGCCGCCTGCCCCGCGGCCACGCCCGAGGCCTTCGAACAGGTGGTGGCGCCGGAGTTCTGGGAGATCGGCGCCTCGGGCCGGCCCTACACGCGCGCCTTCTGCCTGCAGGTGCTGTCGCAGCGCGGCGCGAGGCCCGCGGCGGACGGCTGGCGCGTGCGTGAGGCGCGCGCGCAGCGCCTGGGTGCCGACCATGCGCTCCTGGTCTACACCCTGGAGCAGCCCGGCCGCACGACGCTGCGCAGCACGCTGTGGCGCCGCTCCGAACGGGGATGGCTGGCCGTGTTTCACCAGGGCACGGTCATCCAGCCCTGACGAGGGGCGGGCCGGGCCCCGGGGCGGGCGCTCAGGCCGCGGCGACGTCGATGTAGTACAGGCCCCAGGGGCTGTGGACGAAGCGCTCGTTGACGGGCTTGGTGCGGAAGGCCGGCAGCGCGTCGGCTTCGTAGATGGCCCACTGGGGGCCCAGGCCGCCCAGGGCCAGCGGCTGGCCGTCCATGTGCGTGGCGACGATCACACGCCATTCCTGCACTTCGGCCAAGGTGAGATCGGCGTTGTAGCCGTCCACTGCGCGCAGGCCCAGGCGCAGCGGCTTCTTCAGGTCGGCGCCGGCGGCTTCGAGCACGGTGGTCAGCAGCGGGCCCTGCAGTTCGTGCAACTGGTTGTCGTACTCCAGCGTCACGCGAAAGCGCGTGGCGGGCAGGCGGGCGAGGCCGGCCGCGTCGAAGGCCGTGGCACGGCTGAACTTCAGGTCATGCTTGCCCATCATCTGGTCGCGCACCTTGTCGAGCGCGCCGCGGTTGCCGGGGCTGACGGCGCCGCCCACCGTGAGCAGCACCGGGCCGGCCGGCGCGGGAACGGTCGTGGCCGCCATCGCCGGCGCGGCGGCCGGCAGCAGGCCGGCCAGCGCGGCGCCGGCCAGGAAGTCGCGTTTGTGCATCAGAACCTCGCGGTGTTCGGGCGCCGCCGGACATCGTGGCGCCACCGGGCCGCGATTATGGAGAGCGACGCCGCAAGGTCAATGCGCGCCGGGCTCAGCGCAGGCCGCCCCCGGCGGCGTTCTCGGCGCGCTGGATCAATTCGATCTTGTAGCCGTCCGGGTCCGTCACGAAGGCGATGACGGTGGTGCCGCCCTTGACCGGGCCGGCTTCGCGCGTGACGTTGCCGCCGGCCGCCTTGATCTTCTCGCAGGCCGCGTAGGCATCAGGCACGCCCAGCGCGATGTGGCCGTAGGCGGTGCCCAACTCGTAGCGGTCGGTGCCCCAGTTGTAGGTCAGCTCGATCTCGGCCTGGTCCGGGTTGCCTTCGCCATAGCCGACGAAAGCGAGGCTGTACTTGTACTCGGGGTTCTCGCTGCTGCGCAGCAGGTTCATGCCCAGCACCTTCGTGTAGAAGTCGATGGAGCGCTGCAGGTCGCCGACGCGCAGCATGGTGTGAAGAAGACGCATGGTGGGGAAGGGAATGTGCGTTGAAAGAGTCCCCGGACGCCGCGCATGGCGGGGCGCGGCACCGGACAGAGGCTCTATTGTCGGGCGCCGCGTTTCGGTCTCGCTGGGGCGGGGGCTTCGTCGGCCGGCGCATGCGCGGATACGGTGGCCAGGGCGCCGACGATCAGTGCATGCATGCCCTGCATGAGTTCGGCTTCCATTTCGGCCTCTTCTGCGGCGCGGTCGGTGCCCAGCACGGGCTCTTCGCCGGCCACCGTGTACACCGTGTCGGCCACCGCCATGCCGTGGAAGGCCACGGTCGCCAGCAGCCAGCGCGCCTGCGCCTTGGGAATGCCGTAGGCCTGCGCGATGTGTGACTGGTGCGCGTCGATCTTGCTCAGCATGGGCTGGGTGGCGGCCAGCCGGCGGATCACATACGGCGTCACGCCGGGGTGCTTCCTGACAAAGTCCCGGACCGAGGCGGCGAACCGCTCGAGGTAGGCCTGCAGGTCTTCGCGCCGGGGGTCTTCCGCCGCCTGCGGGATCTGCCAGCGGGCGAAGACTTCCTCGGCCACCAGGTGCTTGAGGGCCTCCAGGCTGGGCACATGCTTGTAGAGCGCCATGTGGCTCACGCCCAGCGCAGCGGCCACGCCCACGAAGGTGATGCGCGGCAGGCCCATCTCGATGCCGGCATCGACGATCTTCTCGCGCGTGATGGTGCGTGGGCGCCCGCGCGGCGCAGCAGGCTCTGGAGATTTCATGCGAGTTCCTCTTGAGCGGCAAGCCGGCGCCATGCGGCAGCCCCGGCCTAGGCGCCTATTTTGTTTAGTATGATGCAACTAATTATTGTTTCGATTCGCTTTGGCGTTCTGAACGCCTGGCGGCACGCCTGAGCCCGGCATTCTGCGCGGTGCCGGCGTGGCTGCCTTTCTCATCTCAACCGCAAGAAAGTCCGCATGTCATCCGGCCGCTTCCCGACTCCTTTCCTGGTGCCCGCTTCGCCCTGGGCCCGGCACCGATGCCCCCTGGCGCCCCGCCCGCGGGGCGCCGCCGCGCGGCAACTGCTGTGCGCGAGCCTGGTGGCGGGCCCCTGCGCGATCTTGCCTGTGGCCCAGGCCCAATCCGCCATTGAGGCCCAGGCGCTGCCCGCGGTGACGGTATCGGCCGAGCAGGGGGCCGCCACCGTGCCCTACGCCGGGGGCCAGGTGACGTCCGGCGCCCGGGTCGGCCTGCTGGGCGAGAGGGACTTCATGGAGACGCCTTTCTCCGCCGTCAGCTACACCGAGCAGTTCATCGCCGACCGGCAGGCGAAGGACCTCACCGATGTGATCTCGGCCACCGATCCGACCGTGTTCAGCAACGGCGTGACGGGCGCCTGGAGCGAGAACTACTCGATCCGCGGCTTCGCCTCCAGCACTACCGACACCACCGTGGGCGGCTTGTTCGGCATGGCGGGCTACTACCGCACCTCGCCCGAGATGTTCGAGCGCGTGGAAGTGCTCAAGGGCCCTTCGGCCCTGCTCAACGGCATGCCGCCGGGCGGGTCGGTCGGCGGCGCGATCAACCTGGTACCCAAGCGCGCGGCCGATGCGCCGCTCACGCGCCTGACGGCCAGCTACAGCTCGGACGCGCAATGGGGCGCTCATGTGGACCTGGGCCGGCGCTTCGGCGAGCGCCGGCAGTTCGGCATTCGCCTCAACGGCGCCTACCGCGACGGAGAGGGGGCCGTGCGCAATCAGGAAAAGAAAGTACAGCTCGGCGCGCTGGGGCTGGATTGGCGCAGTGACCGAGTGCGGCTGTCCGCCGACCTGTACAGCGCGCAGGACCGCGTGGATGGACCGACCCGCGGCATCAACCTGGCGCCCGGCCTGGCGGTGCCGCGGCCGCCGAAGTCCGACACGCTGATCAACCCGAGCTGGGCCTTCGTCGAAAGCCGGGACAAGGCGGCCATCGTGCGTGCCGAAGTGGATCTGAGCGATGCGCTGATGGCCTATGCGGCCGTGGGCCGCAGCCAGACCGACTACCAGTACAACGGCGCCATCTCCGCGCAGGTGCTCAACGCCCGGGGCGACTACCGGACCACCATCGGGCAACTGGCCTTCGAGGTGGAGAAGACCTCGGCCGATGTGGGGCTCAGGGGGCGCCTGCAGACCGGTCCGGTCAAGCACCAGTGGGCCGTGAACGCCACCCACTACGACCACCAGCAGAAGGACTACGGCCGGCGTTCGGTGCCCGGCGCGGACTGGACCACGAATCTGTACCGGCCGGTCTGGGGTGCGCCGGCACCCTTCATTACGCCGCTGATCTCGCGCACGGCGCTGCGCATGCGCAGCTACGGCGTGGCGGACACGATGTCTTTCGCGCAAGACCGCGTGCAACTGACGCTGGGCGCGCGCCGTCAGCAGGTGGTGAGTGACACCTTCCACACCAGCACGGGCGTGCGCACGGCACGCTACGACGAAGGCGCCACCTCGCCGGCGGCCGCCTTGCTGTTCAAGGCCACGCAGCGCCTGTCGGTGTACGCCAACTACATCGAGGGCCTGAGCCAGGGCGCGACGGCACCCGTGACGGCGGCCAATGCGGGGGAGGTGTTCGCGCCCTACAAGACCAAGCAGAAGGAAATGGGCCTGAAGCTGGACCTGGGCGATTTCGCCCACACCTTCAGCGTGTACGAGATCGAGCGCCCCAACAGCTACACCGACCCCGTAACGAACGTGTTCTCCTTCGGCGGCGAACAGCGCAACCGCGGGGTGGAATGGGGCTTCTTCGGCAGTCCCTGGCGCGGCGTGCGCCTGATGGGCGGCGTGGCCTATGTGCAGCCGCGCATCACGCGCGCGGCCAGCGCCGCCCAGGAAGGGCGGCAGGCCACCGGTGTGCCGAAGCTGCAGGGCAAGCTGGGCGCCGAATGGGATGTGCCGGCGCTGCCGGGCCTGACGCTGACCGGCAACGCCACGGCCATGTCCAGGCAGTACATCAGTGCCGACAACCAGCTATGGGTGCCGGGCCGCACGGTCTTCGATGTGGGAGCGCGCTATGCCACCGCCGTCATGAACCGGCCGCTGACCTTGCGCGCCAGCATCACCAACGTGACCGACAAGGCCTACTGGGGCATGCCGCTGCTGTCCTCGCTCGCACTCGGGGCGCCGCGCGCCATTGCGCTCTCGGCATCGATGGACTTCTGAAGCCGGGCCGCGTCGTTTTTTCGGGCGAAGCCCTGCCTCCGGCGGGCCGGGATCGCCGCATTTCTCCGCTTACAAAGAGACCTTCATGAATCTGTTCAAAGCTTCGTCCTGGTGGAAGTTCGCGCTGGCCGCGCTGTGGATGACGGCCGGCGTCCCCGGCCTGGCGGCCGATGCTTCCGTGCCCGTGATGCGCACGCCCCTGGCGCCCGGCTTGTACGAGCTGGCGTACAGCGAACGGCAGGACGCGCTCTATGTGGCCTCGGCGGGAGACCGCGGGGCCGGTGCCCAGCCTTCGCGCATCCTCAAGCTGCACCCCGGCACGCTGGCCGTGCAGGCCGAAATCGTGCTGGCGCATGGCGGCTACGGCCTGGCCTTGGACGACGCGGCGCAGCGGCTGTATGTGGGCCATGCCATGGATGCGGGCATCACCGTGATCGACCTGGCCACCGACCGGGTGGCGGGGGTGGTCCAGCTCGCGCAGAAGGTGCGGGCGCCCGGCTTCGACGGCCAGCCCGCCGAGCGCTATCCGCACAGCCTGCGCGAGCTGGTGGTGGACCCGGCGCGGCACCGCCTCTACGCGCCGGGGGCCTGGTTCACCGACAGCGCGCTCTACGTGGTGGACACGCAGCGCCTGCAGGTGGAAAAGGTGCTTCCCGGTTTCGGCTTCCTGGCAACCGGCATCGCGCTGGATGCGCAGCGCGCCCAGGTGTGGGTGTCCAACCTGCAGGGCCAGCTCTTTCGCGTTGACGCGCGGAGCCTGGCCGTGACCCGCCTGCAGGCGGGCGGTGACCAGTTGCTCAACCTGGCCCTCGATCCCGCCACGCACGAGGTCTGGGCCACGGACCAGGGCCTGCCGATGGTCGACGGCCTGCGCCGGGAGCAGGGCGGCCTGACGGACTATGTGCGCCGCGGCGACGGCAACCGGGTCGTCGTGCTGGACCCGGACTCGGGCCGCCTGCGGGCCAGCCTGCCCACGCAGCCCGGTCCGGTGGCGCTGCTGCTGGACGCCCGGCGTGAGCGGCTGTACGTGACCCAGCGCGAGGCCGGCACGCTGGCCATCTTCGACAGCCGGACCTCGGCGCTGCTGCACACCATCGAGCTGCCTGCGCATCCCAACAGCCTGGCCCTGGATGCGAAGCGCAACGTGCTCTACGTCAGCATCAAGAATGCGGCGGGTGGCGACAAGGGGGCGGCTGAAAGCGTGGCGCGCATCGCGCTGCCCTGAGACCCCTTCCGAGCCCGCCGCGGCGCGCGGGCGTTCAGAACGTGTTCAAGGTCTCGCGTGGGGTCCAGCTGGCCAGCCGGCCGCTGTGCATCACGCCGACGTGGTCGGCCATGTGGCGTGCCTCGGCCTCGTCGTGCGTCACGAGCAGCGCGGTCTGGCCCGCGCGCTGCAGGATCTCGCGCACCTCGGCCGTGAGGCGCGCGCGCGTGCCGCTGTCGAGGTTGGAGAAAGGCTCGTCCAGCAGCAGCAGGGCCGGCGCGGGCGCCAGCGCGCGGGCCAGGGCGATGCGCTGCTGCTGCCCGCCCGAGAGTTCGTGCGGATAGCGCCCGCCTGCGTCGGCCAGCCCTACCAGCGTCAGCAGTTCGGCCACGCGCGCCTGCTGGGCGGCGCGCGGCAGCCGGCGCAGGCCGAAAGCCACGTTCTGCGCCGCCGTGAGGTGCGGGAAGAGGGCGTATTCCTGGAACATCATGCCCACGCGGCGCTGCTCGGGCGGCAGGTGCGCGCGCGGCGACGAGAGCAGTTGATCGCCAAGCCGGATCTCGCCCGCGCGCACGGGCTCGAAGCCGGCCACGGCGCGCAGCACGGTGGTCTTGCCGCAGCCGGAGGGGCCCAGCAGGCAGGCGATGCGGCCGGCCGCCAGTTCCAGGTTCAGACCCTGCACGACGGTATGCGGGCCGCGCGGCGTGTCGTAGGCCAGGCGCAGGTCGGTGAGGCGGAGGGCGGCGGTCATGACGGTCAGGGGTTGGGAAGCACCGCGCCGGCGGCTGCGGCCCCGGTCGTGCTGGTCTCCTGGGGGGCGCCGTCCTGCACGAGCTGCGTGCGCGCCAGGAGGATCACGGGCGCCAGCCCGGCCAGCACGATCAGCAGCGCGGCGATGGCGCCTTCTTCATACGTGCCGCGCGCGGCCTCGGCATAGAGCCAGGTGGCCAAGGTGTCGAAATTGGCGGGCCGCAGCAGCAAGGTGGCGGGCAGTTCCTTCATCGCGTCCACGAAGACCAGCAGCGCGCTGGCCGCCAGTGCTGGGCGCAGCAGCGGCAGGTGCACGCGGCGCAGGGTGCCGCCCACGTTCTCGCCGAGCAGGCGCGCGGCCTGCTCCAGCGCGGGCGGGATGCGTGCCAGCCCGGCTTCGATGCCGCCCACGGGCATGGCCAGGAAGCGGATGGTGCAGGCCACCACCAGGATCACGCCCAGGCCCATCAGCGGCAGGCCCGGCAGGCCCAGCAGGCGCGCCACCGCTGCATCGGCGGCCAGCGCCGGGGTCAGCAGGCCGATGGCCAGCACCGTGCCCGGCACCGCATAGCCCAGCGTGGCCGCGCGCGCCGGCCAGCGCGTGGCGCGGCCTGCCGCGCTGCCCTGCTGGCGCGCGGCCCAGGCCACGACCAGCCCGGCGGCCACCGCGAGCACGGTCACGCCCAGCGCCAGCGCCAGTGTGTTGCCCAGGCTGGTCAGCAGCCCGCGCGACACGCCTTCGCCCAGCTGCAGGCGCTTGGCGCTTTCCCAGACCAGGTAGGCGGCCGGGGCCACGAAGCCGATCACGATGGGCAGCGCAGCGGCCACGGTGGCCGCCCAGCCCAGCGCGCCGGGCAGGCGCCGCGGCGTGATGCCGCGCATGCGCTGCGTGCTGCCGAAGCGCTGGTGGCGCCGGCCGTGCCGCTCCAGCAGCACCAGCAGCACCACCATGCCCAGCATGGCGCAGGCGATCTGCGCCGCGCCGGCCAGGTCGGAGCGCGTGATCCAGGTCGTGTAGACCGCCACGGTGAGCGTGTTCACGCCCAGGAATTCGGAGGCGCCGATGTCGTTGAGCGTCTCCAGCAGCGCCAGGCTCAGACCCACGGCCAGCGCCGGGCGCGCCAGCGGCAGCGCCACGCGCCGGAATGCGCCCCAGCGGCTTTCGCCCAGCGTGCGCGCCGCCTCCAGCAGGTGCGCGGGCTGCGTCATGAACATGGCGCGCGCCGTCATGTAGACATAGGGGTAGAGCACGAAGCCCAGCACGAAGACCGCGCCGCCCATCGAACGCAGGTCGGGCAGGCGCCACTGGCGCGGGCTGTCGTAGCCCAGCAAGGCGCGCAGCGCGCCCTGCACGGGGCCGATGGGGTGCAGCAGGTCCAGGTAGGCAAAAGCGACGATGTAGGCCGGCATGGCCAGCGGCAGCAGCAGCGCCCAGTGCAGCACGCGCCGGCCCGGAAAGTCGCAGGCCGTCACCAGCCAGGCGCAGCCCGTGCCCACCGCCAGCACGAGCGCGCCCACGCCGGCGAGCAGCAGGGCGGTGTTCCAGGCGGCTTCGGGCAGCACGTGACGCATCAGGTGCGACCAGTGCGTGAAGTCGGCGCCCAGCGCCAGCCAGGCCAGCGACAGCACGGGCGCCAGCACGCCCAGCGCGACGAGCACCGACGCTGCCTGCCACACCGGGCCCACGGGCCGCAGCCCGCGCGCAGTCAACTGCATCGTGGATCGTTCAGAAGAAAAAGGGCCGGCGTGGACACCGGCCACCCGCGCACGGCGGCGGCATGCCGGGCGCCAGTGGCAGGGCCCTCGTCATGCCGCGGCAGGCGCGCGGGGCCGGCCAGGCAGGCGCCCAGGGCGCCCGGCGCGCGAGCGCGAGGCATGAGGCCGAGCCCGGCGCTCAGCGGTCGAAGCCCACCTTGTCGACCAGCGCGCTGGCCTGCTTGCGGTGCTTGGCGATCTCGGTCAGCGGCAGCGGGTCGATCTTCAGCTCGCCGATGGACTGGGCCACGATCGGGTCCAGTGCCACGCCCTTGCGCACCGGGTGCTCGTAGTTGGCCTGGGCGTACATGTTCTGCGCGGGTTCGGACACCAGGAATTCGAGCAGCTTCACGGCATTGGCACGGTTCGGGGCGTTCCTGGCCATCGCCGCGCCGCTGATGTTCACGTGCGTGCCGCCGCTTTTCTCGTTCGCGAAGGTGGGCTTGATGACCTTGATCGCATCGCCCCACTTGCGCGCGTCGCTGCCTTCCTTGGACGACTTCATCTGGCCCACGTAGTAGGTGTTGGCGATGCCGATGTCGCAGATGCCGCCCAGGATGTCGCGCGCCACGTCGCGGTCGCCGCCGGTGGCCTTGCGCGCCAGGTTGTCCTTCACGCCCCGCAGCCACTGCTCGGTCTTGGCCTCGCCGTCGTGGGCGATCATGGCCGCGATCAGCGCCGTGTTGTACGGATGCTGGCCGGCGCGGATGCAGACCTTGCCCTTGTACTTGGGATCGGCCAGGTCTTCGTAGCGGAAGCTGCGCAGCGGCAGGCTCTTCTCGGCGTACAGCACGCGCGCGCGCATCGACAGCGTGAACCACTGGCCGTCGGCGCCGCGCAGGTTGGCCGGAATGGCCGATTCCAGCGCGGCCGATTTCACGGGCTGCGTCACGCCGCCTTCGACCAGGTCGAGCAGGTTGCCCACGTCCACCGTCATCAGCACGTCGGCCGGCGAGCGGGCGCCCTCGGCCTTCACGCGCTCCAGCAGGCCGTCCTTGACGAAGACCGTGTTGACCTGGATCTGCGTCTGCGCCGTGAAGGCGGCCAGCAGCGGCTGGATCAGCCCCGGCTCGCGCGTGGTGTAGAGCGTCAGCTCGTTGGCGGCCAGTGCGGGCAGGGCGGCGCCCCCCAGGAGCGCGGCGGTGGCCAGCGCGGTCGACAGACGTCGGATCATTCAGCTTCTCCGTTCGGGTGAGTTCTTGTGCCTTGCCGCCCGCGGACGCAGGTCCGAAAGCAGCAATGCGAACAATTATCAGCGTTGTTCGAACGGGGCCGGGCATATCCCGGCGCGGCGGCGGGCTGCCCGTCAGCGCGCCGAAGGCAGGTCGAACACCAGGCAGGTGGTGGTCGCATGCGCGTACAGCGTCCCGTCCGGCCCCACCAGGCGCGCCTCGGCCGTGGCCAGCTGCCGGCCGCAATGGACCACCGTGCCGATGGCGCGCACGCGCGACACCCGCGCGGGGTGGATGGCGCGCACCATGTTCACGCTCAGCTCGGCCGTGGTGTAGCCGCGGCCGGCAGGCATCAGCGTGTGAATGGCGCAGCCCAGGGCGGAATCGAGCAGCGTGGCGAACCAGCCCCCGTGCACCGAGCCCAGCGGGTTCAGGTGGCGCTGCAGCGGCGTGCCCTGGAAGACGGCGCGGCCGGGCGCGACTTCGATGATGGTGAAGTCCAGCGTGCGCGCGATCTCGGCGTAGGGCAACTCGCCGGCGAGCATGGCCTGCATCACTTCCAGGCCGGTCTTGCCGGCCACCTGGGCCGGCTGGGCGAGGCCCGGGCCGGGGCCCCGGTCCAGGCGGGCGACGACGGCGGCCTCGTCGGCCAGCCACTGCGCGAGTTCGGAGGAGGAAGAAGCGGGAGAAGATGTCTGCGTCATAGGGGCTCCTGATTCCGTGACGGAAGGGAATGCATGCGATTTTGATTGCATATGCAATTGTTGTGCATACAATCATAGTCCATGAAGACCGCCACACAACCCCAGGGCTGCACCAACTTCAAGTTGCGGCAGCTGATGCGACAGGTCGCACGGCTGTACGACGCGGAGCTGGCGCTGGCCGGCCTCAAGACCACCCAGTACTCGCTGCTCAGCCACGTGCTGTACCTGGGCCCGCTGCGGCCCGTGGACCTGGCGCAGGCCATGGGGCTCACGCCGTCCACGCTCACGCGCAACATGCAGCCGCTGATGGCGGCCGGCTGGATCGAGCTGGGCGAGGGCCCCGACGCGCGCAGCCGCCTGGTGCACCTCACGCCCGCGGGCCGCGACAAGCGCACCGAGGCGCAGCGGCGCTGGAAGGCCGCGCAGCTGCAGCTCAACGCCCGCTTGGGCGACGAACGCGTGGCGGCCCTGCATCAACTGATCGACGAAAGCCTGGCCCTGCTGGGCCCGCAGGAACAGGACTTGGAAGACGGCGATGAATGAGCCCACGAAAACACCCGCCGCCGGCACGGCCGAGAAGCTGATCAAGTCGCCCGCCCTCTGGCTGGTGCTGCTGGCCGCGGCCGGCACCTTCGCGCTGACCATGGGCGTGCGCCAGACCATGGGCCTGTTCCTGTCGGCGCTCAACACCTCGACCGGGCTGGGCGTGGGCAGCATCAGCCTGGCCTTCGCCTTCGGCCAGCTCTGGTGGGGGCTCACGCAGCCCTTCGCGGGCGCGGTGGCCGACCGCATCGGCGCCGGCCGCACCATCTTCATCGGCGTGCTGCTGGTGGCGCTGGGCACCATCGTCACGCCCTTCATGAGCAGCACGGCGGGCCTGATCCTGGCCATCGGCGTGCTGGCGGCGGGCGGCGCGGGCATGGCCGGCCCCTCGGTCATGATGGCCGCGACCATGCGCCTGGTGCCGGTCGAGCGGCGCGGCCTGGCCACGGGCGTGGTCAACGCGGGCGGCTCCTTCGGCCAGTTCGCGATGGCGCCCATCGCCGTCGGCCTGACCGCGGCCTGGGGCTGGGCCGGCGCCATGCAGGGCCTGGGCTGGCTGGTGCTGCTGGCGCTGCCGGCGGCCTGGGTGCTGCGCGGCAATGCGCGGGCGCTGGCGGCGCAGGCTGCCGCGGCCAGCGGCACGAAGGCGCTGAGCGCGCGCGAAGCCATCTCGCAGGCCCTGGCGCTGCCCAGCTACCGCTACCTGGCGCTGGGCTTCCTGGTGTGCGGCTTCCACGTCGCCTTCCTGGCCACGCACCTGCCGGGCGTCATCGCGGCCTGCGGGCTGCCGGCCGAGGTGGGCGGCTGGGCGCTGGCCGTGATCGGCCTGTTCAACATCGTGGGCAGCATCGCCATGGGCTGGGCCGTGGGCCGCTGGCGCATGAAGTCGCTGCTGTCGCTGGTCTACGCCACGCGCGCCGTCGCGGTGCTGGTCTTCCTGCTGGCGCCCAAGACCACGGCCGTGATGCTGGTCTTCGCGGCCGTGATGGGGGTGAGCTTCCTGTCCACCGTGCCGCCGACGGCGGGGCTGGTGGCCAAGATGTTCGGCCCGGCCAACATGGCCATGCTCTTCGGCATCGTGATGCTGTCGCACCAGATCGGCGGCTTCCTGGGCGCCTTCCTCGGCGGCTATATCTTCCAGGTCACGGGCAGCTACGACTGGGTCTGGTACATCGACATCCTGCTCGCCGTGGGCGCGGCGCTGGTGCACCTGCCGATCCGCGAGGCGCCGGTGCGCACTGCGGCGGCAAGCGCCTGAGCCAGGAGGCGAGCCGATGTCCGCGACTGCAAGCCCCCTTGATCCGCGCACGCGCCTGCTGCTGGAGGCGCCGATCCTGCCCACGCTGCTGCGCCTGGCCGGGCCCAACGTGGTGGTGATGGTGGCGCAGGCCGCCGCCGGCCTGATCGAAACCTGGTTCGTCGGCAAGCTGGGCACCGACGCGCTGGCCGGGATGGCGCTGGTCTTTCCCATCGTCATGCTCATGCAGATGATCTCGGGCGGCGCCATCGGCGGTGGCATCGCCTCGGCCATCGCGCGCGCGCTGGGCGCGGGCCGCCGGGCCGACGCGCAGGCGCTGGTGTGGCACGCGGTGGTCATCGCGCTGGGCTGCGGCGTGGCTTTCACGGCCGCGCTGTGGCTGGGCGGGCGCTGGCTCTACAGCCAGATGGGCGGCACCGGCGCGTCGCTGGCGGCGGCGCTGACCTATTCGCATTGGGTGTTCGCGGGCGCGGTGCTGGTGTGGCTGTTCAACGCGCTGGCGGCGGTGATTCGCGGCACGGGCAACATGGCGGTGCCGGCCAACGTGACGGTCATCGGCACGGTGGCGCTGGTGCCGCTGTCGCCGCTGCTGATCTTCGGCTGGGGCCCGGTGCCGGCGCTGGGCATCGCGGGCGGCGCGTTGGCGCTGGTGCTGTACTACGCGGGCGGCACGCTGGCGCTGTGGGCGTACCTGCGTTCGCCGCGCAGCCTGCTGCGGCCCACGCGCGAGACGCTGCACCTGCACCGCCCGCTGTTCGCCGACATCCTGCGCGTGGGGCTGGTCGGCGCCGTGTCCACGGTCGCCACCAACCTCAGCATCGCGATCGCGACCGGCCTCACGGGCCAGTTCGGGCCTGGCGCCATCGCGGGCTACGGCACGGCGTCGCGGCTCGAATACCTGCTGGTGCCGCTGGTCTTCGGCCTCGGCGCGCCGCTGATCGCGATGGTGGGCACCTGCATGGGCGCGGGCCTGCATGAACGCGCACTGCGCATCACCTGGGCCGGCGCGGCCGTGGCCTTCACGCTGACCGAGGCCATCGGGCTGGCGGCAGCGCTGTTCCCGCGGCAGTGGCTGCTGCTCTTCGGCCATGACGCGGCCATGCTGCAGGCCGGCACGCAGTACCTGCGGGTGGTGGGGCCGCTGTACGGCTTCTTCGGGCTGGGCTTGGTGCTGTACTTCGCGTCACAGGGCGCGGGGCGGCTGCTGTGGCCCGTGCTGGGCAACCTGGCGCGGCTGGCCGTGGCGGCCGTCGGCGGCTGGCTGGCGCTGCGCTGGGGCGGCGAACTGGTCCACGTGTTCTGGGCCCAGGGGGCGGCGCTGGCGGTGTATGGCGTGGTCATCAGCGCTGCCATCGCGGGCGGCGCCTGGTTCGGCCCGCTGGGCCGGCCGCGCGGCCCGCGCGCGCTGGCGGCGCGTTTGCAGAAGGCCTGAACCGGCCGGCGCCTGCGGACGCCCGCGGCGCCTCAGTAGCGGTACGGGTTGTTCGGACGGCGGTCGTAGCGGTTGGGCACGCCGTCGCGGTCGTTGTCGTACCAGCCATGGCGCTGCTGGGCGCGCCAGGCCTGGCGCTGCTGCCACTGCAGATGGCGCTGGTACTCGCGCTGTGCGTGGCGATAGGCGCGGGCGCGTGGGTCTGCGTAGGAAGGGTGGTAGCCCGGATGGCCGTGGTAGCCATGGCGGCGGTCGTGGTCGGCATGGGCCGGCGCGGCGAGCGTCGTCAAGGACACCAGCGTGGCCGACAGCAAGGCGGCGAAGGTCAGCTTCTTCATGGCGAGGCTCCTGATGGATCGATGCCTCCACTGTCGCGAGCCTCTGTAAACGCGCCGTCAAGCAGGCGCGAATTCGCATGAAGAGTTGTGGAAGGCCGTGTGCGCCGGTGCGCGCCCCCGGCCCCCTGCACTGTTGCGCGGGCGGGCCTTTGACGGCTTCAGCGGCCTGCCGGTGCAGGCAGCAGCCGGCGAAGGGCCTCGAAGAACAGGTCCGACTGCTCGCGCTCGCCCTGGATCTGCGCCGCCACATGCGCCGCGAGCTTCGCATCCACGGGCTTGAGCGGACGGCCCGTGCTCTGGGCCAGCACCTGGTGCAGGCAGGCGCGCTCCAGGTAGTACAGGTCGTCGTAGGCATGGGCGATGGTGTGGCCGGTCACGATCACGCCGTGGTTGGCCAGGAAGGCCACGTCCTTGTTGGCGTTCTCGCCCATCATGGTGCGCGCGATGCGCTCGCCCTCGGCGTCGTCCAGCGCCAGGCCGTTGTAGGTGGCGTCGATGGCGATGCGGCCCATGTAGCGCATCGCGTTCTGGCTCAGCGTCGGGTCCAGCGCCACGTCGCCGGTCAGCGTGAGCGCGGTGGCATAGGGCATGTGGCAGTGCAGCACCACCGCGCGCTGCGTCAGGCGGTGCACGGCGCCGTGGATGAACAGGGCCGTGGGCTCCACGCGGTGCCGGCCCGCCACCACCTTGCCGCGCACGTCGATCAGCACGATGTCGTCCGGGCCCACCTCGCACCAGTGCAGGCCGCGCGGGTTGATCAGATAGAGATCTTCGCGCCCCGGGAGCATGACGCTGAAATGGTTGCACACGCCTTCCTCGAGCCGGTGGTGCGCGGCGGCGCGCAACGCCAGGGCCAGGTCCTCGCGCAACTGGCGTACCACGGGGCTGGCATAGAGCGCATCGGCACTTTCGCTGGCTTGGGAGGGGAGGGCGGCGTTCATGAGGGCGTCCTGTGTGTTCTGGGAAAAAAGGTTGGGGGCTGATTCAGCCTGTGCAAGCCTGCCGCCAGGCAGCGACGAAGCGCAATGCGTCGGCATGCACCTGCGCGGCGGGCTTGCCCGGCTTGTAGAGGGCCGAGCCGATGCCGAAGCCGGCGGCGCCCGCGGCACGCCAGTTGGCCATGTTCTCGGGGGCGATGCCGCCCACGGGCATCAGCGGCGTTCCTGCCGGCAACACCGCCAGCAGCGCCTTGACCACCGCCGGCGAGGCCAGTTCGGCCGGGAAGAGCTTGAGCCCGGTCGCGCCCGCGGCGAGCGCGCCGAAGGCTTCGGTGGGCGTCATCACGCCGGGCAGGCTGACCAGGCCCAGGTGCGCGCTTTCGCGCACCACGGCGGCCTCGAAGTTGGGCGACACGATCAACTGGCCGCCCGCGCCGTGCACGGCCTGCACCTCGTCGGCGCCCAGCACCGTGCCGGCGCCGACCAGCGCCTGCGCACAGCGCGCGCGCAGCGCCTCGATGCTGCGCAGCGGCTCGGGCGAGTTGAGCGGCACTTCGATGAGCTGGAAGCCGGCGTCGACCAGGGCGGCGCCCACGTCGGGCGCCTCGGCGGGCGTGAGGCCGCGCAGGATCGCGATCAGCGGCAGGTCGCGCATCGCGGCGGAGAAGGCGGTGTGGACAGGGGAGGTCATGCGGCGAAAGCAGGTGCAGCCCGGCGGGCCGAATGCAGAGCGTGCGCGCCGGCCCAGGTGGCTTCGGCGCCCAGCACGCGCGTGGGGATGTGCCATGCCTGCAGCGCGAGGGCATAGCGCTGCGTGAGCGCGGCACCGCCCACCAGCACCACGGTGTCCTCGGTGTTCAGCGTTTGCGCGTTCAGCTCCTCGCCGATCAGCAGCCCCGACAGGTAGCTGGCCAGCGATCCTTCGGCCATCTGGTGGAACAGCGCCAGCGTGCGCGCGCCGAAGGCATGGTGCAGCAGGCCGCCTGCGTGTGCGCGCACACGCTGCACGCCCTGCAGGAAGGCGGCTTCGTCGAGTGGCGCCTCGGCCTGGAGCGTGCGGGCCAGGATCGAGTGCTGCGCCAGCAGCGCGTAGAACTCGCCCGTCATGAAGGTGTGGAAGCCCCGCACCCGGCCGTCTTGCACGCGCACCCACTTGTTGTGCGTGCCGGGCAGCACGAACAGGCCGCTGTGCTGGCCCGTGAGCGCCATGGCGCCGAAGATCTGCACTTCCTCGCCGCGCATCACATCGGGCACGCCGTCGTGCGTGTCCGACAGGCCGGGCACCAGGGCGATGCGGCCCGGTTCGATGGCGAGGATGTGCTGCGCCACGTCCGCCGCATCGGCCGGGCAGGCGCAGTAGGGCGCCTCGACCCAGCCCTGGCGGCTGCCCGCCATGCCCGAGATCAGGCAGTGGGCGCCGGGCTCGCGCATCCAGTCGCCGAAGAGCTCGTCGAACACGGCCGGAAAGCCGCCGGCCGGCACCGTGAGGATGCCGCGCGGCGCGCTGCGCTCCTCGCGCACCTGGCCGGTGGCTTCGTCGATGCGCGCCCCGCGCAGGGAGCTGGTGCCCCAGTCAACGGCAACAAGGGTCATGAAATCGGTCGGTACGAATGCGAAAGCGCACCGCCCGGGCGCGCGATGCGTGGGAAGGCGACGGCGGCGCCCCGCACGGCGGCTCAGTGATTGTCACGCGGCACGAAGGCCCCGCGCTTGCCCTTCAGGAATGCAAGGTCCGCGCCTTCGTCGGCCTGCAGCACCGTGTCGACGTAGAGCTTCCAGTAGCCCGATTCGAGCGGCGGCTTCGGCGGCGTCCAGGCCGCGCGGCGGCGCGCCAGTTCCTCGTCGCTCACATACAGGTGCAGGCGGCGGTTCGGCACGTCCAGCTCCACGAGGTCGCCGTTGCGCACCAGCGCCAGCGGCCCGCCGGCCGCCGCTTCGGGCGCGGTGTGCAGCACCACCGTGCCATAGGCCGTGCCGCTCATGCGCGCGTCGCTGATGCGCACCATGTCCGTGATGCCCTTGCGCAGCACCTTGGGCGGCAGGGGCATGTTGCCCACCTCGGCCATGCCGGGGTAGCCCTTGGGGCCGCAGTTCTTGAGCACCAGCACGCAGTGTTCGTCCACGTCCAGGTCCTCGTCGTCGATGCGGGCGTGGAAGTCCTCGATGTCCTCGAAGACCACGGCGCGGCCCGTGTGGACCATGAGCGCGGGCGTGGCCGCGCTGGGCTTGATGACGGCGCCGCGCGGCGCCAGGTTGCCGCGCAGCACGGCGATGCCAGCCTTGTCCTTGAAGGGCGCATCGAAGGTCTTGATCACGCGCGGGTCGTGGTTCTGCGCGTCGGCGATGTTCTCGGCCACCGTCTTGCCGCTGGCCGTGACGATGCCGGTGTGCAGCAGGTGCTGGATCTCCTTCATCACCACGGGCAGGCCGCCCGCGTAGCAGAAGTCTTCCATCAGGTGCTGCCCCGAAGGCTGCAGGTTCACCAGGCAGGGCATCTCGCTGGCCAGGCGGTCGAAGTCCTCCAACTGCAGCGGCACGCCCAGGCGGCCCGCGATGGCCGTGAGGTGGATCACCGCGTTGGTGGAGCCGCCGATGGCCGCCAGCGTGCGGATCGCGTTCTCGAAGGCCTCGCGCGTGAGGATCTGCGAAATCCGGATGTCCTGCTTGACCATCTCGACGATGCGCCGGCCCGCCATGCGCGCCAGCACGTTGCGCCGCCCGTCGACGGCCGGGTAGGCCGCGTTGCCCGGCAGGCCGATGCCCAGCGCCTCGACCATGCTGGCCATGGTGCTGGCGGTGCCCATGGTCATGCAGTGGCCGTGGCTGCGGTGCATGCAGCTCTCGGCCTCGAAGAAGTCCTGCAGCTTGAGCGTGCCGGCGCGCACCTGCTCGCTCATGCTCCACACGCCGGTGCCGCTGCCCAGCTCCTGCCCGCGCCACTTGCCGTTGAGCATGGGCCCGCCGGAAACGCCGATGGTCGGCAGGTCGGCGCTGGACGCGCCCATCAGCAGCGAGGGCGTGGTCTTGTCGCAGCCCATGAGCAGCACCACGCCGTCGACCGGGTTGCCGCGGATGCTCTCTTCCACGTCCATGCTCGCGAGGTTGCGGTACAGCATGGCGGTGGGGCGCAGCAGCGTCTCGCCCAGGCTCATGACCGGGAACTCGAGCGGGAAGCCACCGGCCTCGTACACGCCGATCTTCACCTGCTCGGCCAGCGTGCGGAAGTGACTGTTGCAGGGCGTCAGCTCGCTGAAGGTGTTGCAGATGCCGATGACCGGCCGGCCGTCGAACTGGTCGTGCGGCACGCCCTTGCCCTTGACCCAGCTGCGGTAGGCAAAGCCGTCCCGGTCCTGGCGGCCGAACCACTGCTGGCTGCGCAGCGCGCGCGGCTTCGCATCCTGCGCGGTGCCGCCTTTCCCATCCTTGTCTCTTGCATCATCGTGCTGGTTCATTGGGGAAATTCCTCGGTTGTCAAACATATTATGGTCATACGATTGAAACCGATTTCTCAGTGCAAACCATGACCATCCGCAACGTCCACGGCAGCACGGTCGACCGCATCGGCGGCGACATCGTCGCGGGGCGTTATGCGCCCGGCAGCAGCATCCCGCCCGAGCCTCTGCTGTGCGAAGAACTGGGCGTGAGCCGCACCGTGGTGCGCGAGGCCGTGAAATCGCTGATCGCCAAGGGCCTGATCAGCAGCGGGCCCAAGGTGGGCACGCGCGTGCTGCCGCCCGACCAGTGGAACTGGTTCGATGCCGACGTGATCGTGTGGCAGACGCGCGTGGGCCTGTCGCCCGACTTCCTGCGCGACCTGCAGGACCTGCGCCGCGCCGTGGAGCCGGCCGCCGTGCGGCTGGCGGCCGAGCGCGCCACGGACGAGGACATCGCCGGCATGGAGGCCGCCTATGCGCTCATGAAGGACGCCATCGAGTTCGGCGGCGACTACGTCACGCCCGACCTGCGCTTCCACCAGGGCCTGATCGCGGCCAGCCACAACCGCATGCTGGTGCAGATGAGCCGCGCGCTGGCCGCGCTGCTGCGCACCAGTTTCGAGATTTCCACGCGCCGCAAGGGCGGGCCGGCGGGCTCGCTGCCGCTGCACCGTGCCGTGCTCGACGCCGTGATCGCGCGCAAGCCCGACCGCGCCGAGAAGGCCATCCGCGTGCTGATCGACGGCGCGCGCGAGGACATCGACACCGTGCTGGCCTCGGGCAAGCGCCTGCCGCAGATCCACGCGCCACCCCGGCGCATCCGCGCGGTGGCCTGAGCCCACCGTCGACCGAGCCCGCGCGCAGACGCGGCCCCCGCACAAGAGCAAGGAGACAGGACAACGATGAAACGTGCCATCGACGCATTCTTCCGGTTGCTGGAGTTCCTGGTCGTGGTCTGCATGGCCGCCATGGTCGTCATGGTCTTCGGCAACGTGGTGCTGCGCTACGGCTTCAACTCGGGCATCACGGTGTCCGACGAGATGTCGCGCTACTGCTTCATCTGGCTCACCTACATCGGCGCCATGGTGGCCATGCGCGACGGCGCGCACCTGGGCGTGGACACGCTGATCCGCCGCCTGCCGCGGTTGGGCCGCAAGCTCTGCTTCGCCGTCAACCAGCTGCTCATGCTGTTTTGCAACGTGCTCTTCTTCATGGGCACCTTCGAGATGCACGAGCTACAGCGCACCAACATCTCGCCCGTGGTCGGCATCTCGATGATCTGGGTCTACGGCATCGGCTACATCGTGGCCGTGGTGATGGGGCTCATGAACCTGCACCGCCTGTGGCTGCTGTTCACGAACCGGCTCAGCGACGAACAGCTGGTGCAGGTGATGGAATCCGAGGACAACGCGCCCGAGGAAGCGGGCACCGTGGCCACGCCGGGGAGTGCACGATGACCGTCACGATCTTCGTCGTCTCGCTGCTGGCCGCCATGGCCATCGGCATGCCCATCGCCTATGCGCTGCTGGTGTGCGGGGTGTCGCTGATGGGCTGGCTCGCCTTCACCGGCGTGCTGCCGGCCTTCGACAGCCAGATCATCGCGCAGCGCTTCGTCGACGGCGCCGACAACTTCCCGCTGCTGGCCGTGCCCTTCTTCCTCCTGGCCGGCGAGTTCATGAACGCGGGCGGCCTGTCGCGGCGCATCGTCGAGATGGCCGTGGCCTGGGTGGGCCACTTCCGCGGCGGCCTGGGCTACGTGGCCGTGGTGGCGGCCATCATCATGGCGGCCATCTCCGGGTCGGCCGTGGCCGACACGGCCGCGCTGGCCGCGCTCATGATCCCGATGATGAACCGTGCGGGCTACGACACCAAGCGCTCGGCGGGCCTGATCGCGGCCGGCGGCATCATCGCGCCGGTGATCCCGCCCTCCATCGGGCTCATCGTGTTCGGCGTGGCGGCCAACGTCTCGATCACCAAGCTCTTCCTGGCCGGCATCGTGCCCGGCATCCTGATGGGCCTGGCCATCGGCATCACCTGGTGGATCGTGGCCCGACGCGACAAGGTGCCGCCCGCGCCGCGGGTGGCCTGGGGCGAGCGCCTGCGCGTCACCGGCCGCGGCAGCCTGGCGCTGTTCCTGCCGGTGCTGATCATCGGCGGCATGAAGATGGGCCTGTTCACCCCCACCGAGGCCGCCGTGGTCGCCGCCGTCTATGCGCTGGTGGTGGGCATGTTCGTCTACGGCGAGCTCAAGGTGTCGATGCTCTACCGCCTCACGCTGGCGGCGGGCAAGACCACGGCCGTGGTCATGTTCCTGGTCGCGGCGGCCATGGTCAGCGCCTGGCTCATCACGGTGGCCGACATCCCGGGCGAGGTGGCCAGGATGCTCGAGCCCTTCATGGACAACCGCATGCTGCTGATGTTCGTGATCATGGTGCTCATCGTGATCGTGGGCACCGCGCTGGACTTCACGCCCACGGTGCTGATCCTCACGCCGGTGCTGATGCCGGTGGTGCTCAAGGCGGGCATCGACCCGGTCTACTTCGGCGTGATGTTCATCATCAACAACGCCATCGGCCTGATCACGCCGCCGGTGGGCACGGTGCTCAACGTGGTGTGCGGCGTCTCGCGCATCACGATGGACGATGCCTTCAAGGGCGTGATGCCCTTCTTCATCGCGCACCTGCTCGTTCTGTTCCTGATGGTCCTGTTCCCGCAGATCGTGACCGTTCCGCTCTCGTGGTGGATGGCGCGGTAGTTCCCACCCCCGCAAGCAAGGAGACAAGAGATGTTGAACCGCAGAACCTTCACGGCCGCCGTGGCCGGCTCGGGCCTCGCGCTGGGCATGCCCGCACTGGCCCAGTTCAGCGAACGGACGATCAAGTTCACCAACGGCGTGAACGAGGACCACCCGGTCGGCGTCGGCGTCAAGAAGATGCAGGAGATCCTGGCCGCCAAGACCGGCGGCAAGATGAAGATCGCGGCCTTCTGGGGCGGCGCGGCGGGCGGCGACCTGCAGGCCACCCAGGCGCTGCGCGCGGGCACGCAGGAGATGGTGTGCACCTCCAGCTCGCCGCTGGTGGGCATCGTCAAGGAACTGGGCGTGTTCGACCTGCCTTTCCTCTTCAACAACGAGAAGGAAGCCGACGCCGTGCTCGACGGCCCGGCGGGCGAGTACTTCAACAAGAAGCTCGAAGCCGCGGGCCTGATCAACCTGGCCTACTGGGAGAACGGCTTTCGCAACCTCACCAACAGCAAGCGCCCCATCAACAAGGTGGAGGACTTCGAGGGCGTGAAGGTGCGGGTGATGCAGAACAACATCTTCCTGGACTCCTTCAAGACCCTGGGCACGAACGCCGTGCCGATGGCCTTCGGCGAGGTGTTCACCGCGCTGGAGACGCGCACCATCGACGGCCAGGAGAACCCCTTCGTGACCATCGAGACCTCCAAGTTCTTCGAGGTGCAGAAGTACCTGAGCGTGACGCGCCATGCCTACACGCCCTTCCTGGTGCTCTACAGCAAGAAGCTGTGGGACGGCCTCAAGCCCGAGGAGCAGGCCGTGCTGCGCGAAGCGGCCAAGGAAGGCCAGAAGGTGCAGCGCCAGGCCAACCGCGACCTCAATGCGAGGTCGCTGGAAACACTGAAGAAGTCGCTGCAGGTCAACGAGATCAGCCCGGCCGAGCAGAAGCGCATGCTGGACAGGGTCAAGCCGGTGTACGACAAGAACGTGGCCACCATCGGCGCCGAGGCGGTGAAGGTGGTGATGGACGAGCTCAAGAAGGTGCGCGGCGGCTGAGCGGCTGCGGCGCCCCGGGCCGCATCTTCGGATGCGGCCTTTTTTCTTGTCCCCGAGCACGAGTGCCCCATGAAGATCACGCAAGTCGAAACCATCCGCCTCGGCGAGTTCCCGAACATCCTGTGGGTACGCCTGCACACCGACGAAGGGCTGGTCGGGCTGGGCGAAACCTTCATGGGTGCTGCCGCCGTGGAGGCCTACCTGCACGAGTGGGCCGCGCCCAAGCTGCTGGGCGCCGACCCGCTGGCCATCGAGGCGCGCAACCGCGACCTGACCGGCTACCTGGGCTGGCGCGGCTCGGGCGTGGAAACGCGCGGCAATTCGGCCGTGGACATCGCGCTGTGGGACCTGTTCGGCAAGGCGGCCGGCATGCCGGTGCACACGGCGCTGGGCGGCAGGAGCCGCGACGCCATCCGCATCTACAACACCTGCGCGGGCTACCAGTACGTGCGCAGCACGGCCAACCAGAGCACGTCGAACTGGGGGCTGGGCAACCACGCCGGTCCCTACGAAGACCTGCAGGGCTTCCTGCACCATGCCGACGAGCTGGCCGAGTCGCTGCTCTGCGAAGGCGTGACGGCCATGAAGATCTGGCCCTTCGACCCGGCGGCCGAGAAGAGCCACGGCCAGTACATCAGCCCCGAAGACCTGGACCTGGCGCTGGAACCTTTTCGCAAGATCCGCAAGGCCGTGGGTAACAAGATGGACATCATGGTCGAGTTCCACAGCCTGTGGCGCCTGCCCATGGCGCAGAAGATCGCGCGCGCCCTGCAGGAGTTCGACACCTTCTGGCACGAGGACGCGATCCGCATGGACAGCCTGGACCTGCTCAAGCAATACGCGGTCGACTGCAAGGCGCTGGTCTGCGCGAGCGAGACGCTGAGCTACAAGTGGGGCTTCAAGGACTACCTGCAGACCGGCGTGGCGGGCGTCGCCATGCTGGACCTGAGCTGGTGCGGCGGCCTCACCGAGGCGCGCAAGATCGCCGCCATGGCCGATGCCTGGCAGCTGCCCGTGGCGCCGCACGACTGCACCGGCCCCGTGGTGTGGGCCGCCTCCACGCACCTGAGCCTGCACGCGCCCAATGCGCTGATCCAGGAGAGCGTGCGGGCCTTCTACACGGGCTGGTACAAGGAACTGGTGACCGAGCTGCCGATCGTGGAGCGGGGCATGATCCGTGTGAACGACAAGCCGGGCCTAGGGCTGGAGCTGCTGCCCGATCTGCACAAGCGCAAGGATGCGGTGGTGCGGGTGTCGACGCCGTCTTGAGGTGGTGGTTCCCCGGGTGGGGGCCGCACGGCGCGTGCCGCCGGCCCGTGCGCCCAACGCCAGCGGCCTTCGCTGGCGCTCCGGCTCCCCTGCGGTGCTCGGCCACCGGGCGCATCGCGTAACTCGCTGCGTTCACTTCGTTCACTGCGCTCGGACAGACGCGATGAGTCAGATCACGAAGGGCACGCGACTTCGCGTGCCCACGCCCGGCGGCCTGCGCGCCTCGGCGCTGCCGATGGGCGCGCGGGCCGGCGGCACGCGCCGTGCTCCGCGGCTGTGCGGGTGTCGCTCGTGTCGCTCGGCCAGCGAGCGTGAGCGAAGCCCTCAGGGCCTCCGAGGAACTGGCTCTGCCAGGCCTTTGGGTGCACCTCGCTCCCGCAGGAGAGGGGGAACCGCGAAGCCGCGCGATGAGTGTCAGCCCATCCTCACCCGCAACAACGCCCGCACCAGCCCATGGTCCGTGCGCGTGCGGTCGCGGCCTTCGTGCAGGTGGTCGTTGAAATAGTCGACGCGGCGCACGTCGCCGATGGCGCGGCGCGAGCCGACGGCGAATTCCTCGCTCACGAAGATCTGGTCCAGCACTTCGGGGTGGCCCTGGTGGATGTGGGAGTAGGCCACGTCCTTCTTGAGCGCCGACTCGCCCTGCATCTCGTACGCGTTGAACAGCGCCACGTCGCGCGCGGCCTTGTCGTAGAAGGCGTCCGAGGTGGCGGCCACCAGCTGCGTGGTCACGCTGTGCGGGTGGTCGTTGAAATCGCCCATCACCACCAGCGGCACCCGGTTCTCGTGGAGCAGGTCGATCACGATGCAGCGCAGGGCCGCCGCCTCGGCGGCGCGCATGAGCAGTGAACGCAACGAGGCCCGTGCCGCGATCTTGGGGTCGTCCCGGTTCTCCAGCGGCTGGCCCGCGGCGTCGATCAGGAACTTGGGCCGCTTGGATTTGAGGTGCACCGTCAGCACGTTCACGGCCTGGCCGTGCTTCATGCGCAGCTGTGCGAGCAGGGGCGGGCGCTCGAAGCGCACGTGGCGGCCCAGCTCGGGCACGTCGACCGAGATGTCCTCGGGGAAGTCGACAAAGGAGCGCAGCGCTTCGACCTTGAGCCGCGTGACGATGCCCACGCGCGGCGTGCCCTGGGCGCCCTGCGCGGGCGGCGTGCTTTCGGCGCCGGGCACGGCCACGCTGTCATAACGCAGGCCGCTGGCGGCGATCGCCTCCTTCAGGGCCGTGTCGTCCCACACCTCCTGCACCGCCAGCACGTCGGCGTTGAGCATGCGCACGCGCTCGCCGAGCCAGCCGACCTTGCGCTGGTACTCGCGCGCGTCGTAGGGCTCCTGGTTGGCGTAGAACAGGCGCTGCGGCCGCGCCAGGTTCAGCGCATTGCAGGTGGCGACGAAGAGGGTGGCGTAGTTGGGCGGGATCTCTTGCATGGCCCCCATTGTGGCCATGCGCCCGGCCGCCCGCCGGACGGGCCAGCACAAAGGGCGCCTTGCGGCGCCCCGGTGGGTGGTGCAGCCGGGCCTGGCAAAGACCCGGTGCCGCATGGCTTCGGTGGCTCAGTAGCCGCCGCGACGGCCGCCGCCGTAGCCACCGCCGCTGCGGCGACCGCCGCCACTGCGGTTGCCGCCACCGCCGCCGTAGCCGCCCCCGCCGCTGCGGCGGCCGCGCCCGCCGAAGCTGTCGACACTGGTGCGCAGCGGGTCGGGCTGGCCGGCGCCGCCGAAGCCTTCCGTCTCGGCGCGGCGATGGGCCAGCGCGTCGGCATGCGAGGGGCTGGCCGTGTTGCCGAAGTGCTTGGGCTGGCGCTCGGGGCGCTCGCGGTCTTCGTACAGCGCATGCGGGCCGGCATGCTGCGGGTTGTTGTGATGCCGTTTGGGGCCGTTGCTGTTCTGGCGCGGCGGCTGGCCGCCCTGCGCGCTGCGCGGGCCCTTGTTGCCGCCCCCATTGGCGTTGCCGCGGCCCTGGCCCTGGCCACCCGAGGCGCCCTGCGGCTTCTTGCCGGCGCCGCCGCGCTCGCCCTGGGCGGCCTTGTTGTCGCGGATGCGCTGCATCATCTCCTGGCGCGCGGCCTTGGCCGCGGCGGCCATCACTTCGCGGCTCGGCGGGCGGCCGGCGCCGCCCCACAGGGTCTGGCGGCCCATGGCGATGGGCTCGGCGATCTCGCCTTCGTCGGGGCCGAAGCCCTCGATCACCTGCACCGGGATCTGCTGCTTGGTGAAGCGCTCGATCTCCTGCATGAAGCCTTCCTCGTCCAGGCAGACCAGGCTCACGGCCTGGCCCTCGCGGCCGGCGCGGCCCGTGCGGCCGATGCGGTGCACGTAGTCTTCGCTGACGTTCGGGATCTCGTAGTTCACCACGTGCGGCAGGTCGTCGATGTCGATGCCGCGCGCGGCGATGTCGGTGGCCACCAGGGCGCGGATCTCACCGCTCTTGAAGCCGGCCAGCGCCTGCGTGCGGGCGCTCTGGCTCTTGTTGCCGTGCAGCGCCATGGCCGTGATGCCGTTCTTTTCCAGGAACTCGGCCACGTGGTTGGCGCCGAACTTGGTGCGCGTGAACACCAGCACCTGGCTCCAGTTGTGCTCGTTGATGATGTGCGCGAGCAGCTGCTTCTTCTTGGCCCGGCCCACCGGGTGGATCACCTGCGTGATGCGCTGCACCGTGGTGTTGCGCGGCGTGACCTGGATGTTCTGCGGGTTGCGCAGCAGGCCGTTGGCCAGCTCGCGGATCTCGTCGCTGAAGGTGGCCGAGAACAGCAGGCTCTGCTTGTCCTTGGGCAGCAGCGCCAGGATCTTCTTCACGTCGTGGATGAAGCCCATGTCCAGCATGCGGTCGGCTTCGTCCAGCACGAGGATCTCGACCGTGGACAGGTCCAGGTGGCCCTGCTGCTGCAGGTCCAGCAGGCGGCCCGGGGTGGCCACGAGGATGTCCACGCCGCGCTTGATGCGGTCGATCTGCGGGTTCATGCCCACGCCGCCGAAGATGACGGTGGACGTGAGCGGCAGGTACTTGCCGTAGCTGCGCACGGACTCTTCGACCTGCGCGGCCAGCTCGCGCGTGGGCGTCAGCACCAGGGCGGCGATGCCGTCCTTGCCGAACTTGTTGGTCTTGCCTTCGCCCTTGGACAGCTTGTGCAGCAGGGGCAGCGTGAAGGCGGCGGTCTTGCCGGTGCCGGTCTGGGCGCCGGCCAGGAGGTCATGGCCTTCCAGGACGGCGGGGATGGCCTGGGCCTGGATCGGGGTCGGGGTTTCGTAGCCCTGCTCGCGCACGGCCTTGAGGATGGCCGGGGCCAGCTTCAGTTCGTCGAAGTTCATTGATTCCAAAGAGCGCCATGCACGGCGCGGTGTTCTTCTTGGGTGTCTGCCCGCCGTGGGATGCCCGTGCTTGTGGTTCGGGACGTCAGGGCCAGTCGAGGGCAGATCGGTTGGAGGCGGGAGCCTGGAAGCTCAGAAGTTCCGTCGTCCCCGGCAGAAAGCCGTGTTGCGGGTGACCGGGCCCGGCAACAACGCGATTGTCGCACGAGTTGGCCCCAAGCTCGCGCCGGCCGCGCGGCTTTGCGCACGGCGGGCGGGGCCATCGGGCACAAGCGGGGATAATCCATGCTTTTGCGCGCGGCCCGCCCGCGGCCCGGCATCCTTGCGGGTGCCTGCGCGCCCTCCCGCTTCGAGAACCTCCAGAACGCCATGGCCCAGTACGTCTACACCATGAACCGCGTCTCCAAGACCGTGCCGCCCAAGCGGCAGATCTTGAAAGACATCTCGCTGTCCTTCTTCCCGGGCGCCAAGATCGGCGTGCTCGGCCTCAACGGCTCGGGCAAGTCCTCGCTGCTCAAGATCATGGCCGGCGTGGACAAGGAGTTCGAGGGCGAGGCCATCCCGATGGCCGGCCTGTCCATCGGCTACCTGCAGCAGGAGCCGCAGCTGAACCCCGAGAACACCGTCCGCGAGGAAATCGACGAGGCGATGGGCGAGGTCAACGACGCCAAGAAGCGCCTCGAGGAAATCTACGCCGCCTACGCCGAGCCCGATGCCGACTTCGACGCCCTGGCTGCCGAACAGGGCCAGCTCGAGGCCGTGATCGCCGCCGCCGGCACCGACTCGGAGCACCAGATCGAGATCGCCGCCGACGCGCTGCGCCTGCCCCCGTGGGACGCCAAGATCGGCCTGCTCTCGGGCGGCGAGAAGCGCCGCGTGGCGCTGTGCAAGCTGCTGCTGTCCAAGCCCGACATGCTGCTGCTCGACGAACCCACCAACCACCTGGACGCCGAATCGGTGGAGTGGCTGGAAATCTTCCTGCAGCGCTTCACCGGCACCGTGGTGGCCATCACCCACGACCGCTACTTCCTGGACAACGCGGCCGAGTGGATTCTCGAACTCGACCGCGGCCGCGGCATTCCCTACAAGGGCAACTACACCGAGTGGCTGCTGCAGAAGCAGAACCGCCTGGAGCAGGAGCAAAAGGGCGAGGAAGCTCGCGCCAAGGCCCTGAAGAAGGAACTGGAGTGGGTGCGCCAGAACGCCAAGGGCCGCCAGGCCAAGAGCAAGGCGCGCATTGCCCGCTTCGAGGAGCTGAGCGACTACGAATACCAGCAGCGCAACGAGACGCAGGAAATCTTCATTCCCGTGGCGGATCGCTTGGGCAGCCAGGTAATCGAGTTCAAGGGCGTCAGCAAGAGCTTCGGCGACCGCGTGCTGATCGACAACCTGTCGATGAACATTCCGGCCGGCGCCATCGTCGGCATCATCGGCCCCAACGGCGCCGGCAAGTCGACGCTGTTCAAGCTGATCGCGGGCCGCGAACAGCCCGATTCGGGCGAGGTCGTGATCGGCCAGACCGTGAAGATGGCTTACGTGGACCAGTCGCGCGATGCGCTGGCCGACGACAAGACCGTGTGGGAAGACATTTCGGGCGGCCTGGACATCATCAACGTCGGCAAGTTCCAGATGGCCTCGCGCGCCTACGCGGGCCGCTTCAACTTCAACGGCCAGGACCAGCAGAAGAAGGTCGGCAACCTGTCGGGCGGTGAGCGCGGCCGGCTGCACCTGGCCAAGACGCTGATCCAGGGCGGCAACGTGCTGCTGCTGGACGAACCGTCCAACGACCTGGACGTGGAAACCCTGCGCGCGCTGGAAGACGCGCTGCTGGAATACGCGGGCACCGTGCTGGTCATCAGCCACGACCGCTGGTTCCTGGACCGCATTGCCACCCACATCCTGGCCGCTGAAGGCGATTCGCAATGGGTCTTCTTCGACGGCAACTACCAGGAGTACGAGGCCGACAAGAAGAAGCGCCTGGGCGAGGAGGGCGCCAAGCCCAAGCGCGTGCGCTTCAAGGCGCTCAAGTAAGCCGCGATGCGACCGGTCCCTGCGGGGCCGGCCTGCCGCCCTCCAGGAGCCCGCCGGTGCCGCCGTCGGGCTCCTTGTGTTTGACGAAGCCGCAGCGCCCGCCGTGAGCGGGCGCAGGAGACCGACGATGCGTCGATTGGCCCGCCCCGAAGACATCACGAAAGTCCACGCGATCCACAGCCACCCGCAGGTCTCGCCCTTCCTGACCTACGAGCCCATGTCGCTGCAGGACTTCGGGCCGGTCTACGACGAACTGCTGGCCAGCGGCGCCTTCTATGTCTGGACGGTGGGCGGCCAGGTGGCGGGCTTTTACCGCATCACGCGTTACCCGGGCCGCGCGAACCATGTGGCGCTGCTGCGCACGCTGGCGGTCGATCCCGAGGCGCAAGGCCACGGCGTGGCCCGTGCCATGGTGCAGGACGCCCTGCTGCACCTGCGCGCCGATGGCATCCGCCGTGTCGAGCTCTATGCCGAAGCCGACAACGCGCGCGCCCTGCGCTTCTACGAGAAGATGGGCTTCGTGCGAGAGGGGCTGCTGCGCGGCTTCTACCGCCGCGCGCACGAAGACCACGACGTCGATGAAGTCGTGATGGGCCTGCTGCTGGAAAGCTGAACCGCGCGCAGCGCGCCCGCAGGACGCCGCCCGCGCGGGCGGCATGCCGCGCGCATTCAGCGCGGCCCGCGGAACAGCTCCAGGATCAGCGCCCGCGCCCAGCGCAGCAGCGGGTCGTTCTCGTAGCGCGGGCTCCAGTGCAGCGACACGGTGAAGCGCTGCGCGGGCAGCGCCGCATCGACGACGCGGTAGCCGCCCCGGCTGGCGAAGCCGCTCGCGATCTCCAGCGGCATCAGCACGCCCAGGTCGGTCTGGCGCACGATCGACGGCACGGCCAGGAAGTGCGCGGCCGTGAGCCGCACGCGCGACTCCAGCCGCAGCATGCGCAGGATGCGCAGCGTCTGCGCGTGCGAACGCACGGCCACGTATTCCAGCTGCGCCAGTTCCTCGAGCCGCAGGGCGCGGCGCCGCCGCCGCGCGAGCAGCGGATGCCCTTCGCGCAGCAGCACCCCATAGCGGTCGTCCAGCACCTCGGCATGCTGCGTGCCCTGCACCGAAGGCAGGAAGCCCAGCGCGAAGTCGAGCGCCCCGCTGTCCAGTGCCAGCGCGATCTGCTCGTGCGGCCAGGGCATGGTCTCGGCGCGCACGCCGGGCGCGCGCGCATGCAGCGCGGCCATGAGCTGCGGCAGGAAGCGCGCCTCGCCAATGTCGCTCAGGTGCAGGCGCAGGGTGGCCTGGGCGGTGGCGGCCTCGAAGCTGTCGTCGACATGCAGCACGGCCTGCACCGTGGCCAGCGCCGACTGCACGCCCTGCGCCATGCGCTGCGCGCGCGGCGTGGGCGCGACGCCGCCGCCCGCGCGCACGAAGAGCGGGTCCTTGAGCAGCAGGCGCAGCCGCGTCAGCGCCTGGCTGGTGGCCGGCTGCGCCATGCCCAGCAGGGCCGCGGCGCGGCTCACGCTGCCGGCGCGGTAGATGGCGTCGAACACGCGCAGCAGGTTCAGGTCGAGGTCGTTGACGTGCATGGATCGAAGGGGCGGCTGGCTGCCCGAGAGGCGGCCGCGGGAAGGGCGGGGCGGCCGCAGTATGCCTGTCATGCATGAAGCATAGTGCCGCAGATGGCTTGTCCCGCGGCACCGCGCGGCCGAGACTGCGGGCATTGCTCCAGTGCGGCGCCCTCGTGCCGCCCGGCCCGAACCGCCCGCCGCGGCCGGGCCCCGAGCGTCGATCACCGAGTTCCCGAGTCCCCGAGTCCGCCGTTTCATGCCTTCACCCCTCCCACCCTCCGCGTCCGCCCCTTCCTCGACCGTGCGCACCGCCGTGCTCGCGCTGCTGCGCGAGCTGGGCATGACCACCATCTTCGGCAACCCGGGCTCTACCGAGCTGCCCATGTTCCGCGACTTCCCCGAGGACTTCCGCTACGTGCTGGGCCTGCAGGAAGCGGGCGTGGTCGGCATGGCCGACGGCTATGCGCAGGCCACGCGGCGCCCGGCCATCGTCAACCTGCATTCGGCGGCCGGCGTGGGCAACGCGATGGGCAACATCTTCACGGCCTTCCTCAACCGCACGCCGCTGGTCATCACGGCCGGGCAGCAGGCGCGCTCGATCCTGCCCTTCGACCCCTTCCTGTTCTCGGCCCAGGCCACCGAGCTGGCCAAACCCTACGTCAAGTGGAGCATCGAGCCCGCGCGTGCGCAGGACGTGCCGCAGGCCCTGGCGCGCGCCTGCTACGTGGCCATGCAGCCGCCCTGCGGCCCGGTGCTGGTGTCCATTCCGGCCGACGACTGGGAACAGCCGGCCGAGCTCGTGCCCGCGCGCCGCATCGGCACCGGGCTGCGGCCCGATCCGGCCGTGCTGGCGCAGATCGGCGATGCGCTCGACGCGAGCCAGCGCCCCGCCATCGTGGTGGGCGCGGGCGTGGACCGCGACGGCGCCTGGGACGACGTGCGCGCGCTGGCCGAGCGCCACCAGGCGCGCGTGTGGGTCGCGCCCATGTCGGCGCGCGGCGGTTTCGCCGAAGACCATCCACTCTTCGCCGGCTTCCTGCCGGCGATCCGCGAGCGCATCGTCGAACGCCTGGCCGGGCATGACCTGGTGCTGGTGCTGGGCGCGCCGGCCTTCTCGTACCACGTCGAAGGGCAGGGGCCGCACCTGCCTGCAGGCGCGCAGCTGTGCCAGCTGATCGACGACCCGCACACGGTGGCCTGGACGCCCGTGGGCATCGCGGCCCAGTGCAGCATCGGGCTGGGCGTGCGCGACCTGCTGGCGCGCCCCGCGCCCGCCACGCCGCGCACGCCCCCGGCCCCGCGTCCGCAACTGCCGCGCGCCGAGCCGCCGCCGCCCGGCGAGCGCATGTCGGTCGCCTTCGCGCTGCAGACGCTCAATGACGTGCGCGACCCCGGCTGCATCGTGGTCGAGGAAGCGCCGGGCTCGCGCCCCGTGATGCAGGAACGCCTGCATTTCACACGCAGCCACACCTTCTTCACCATGGCCAGCGGCGGGCTGGGCTGGGGCATGCCCGCCACGGTCGGCGTGGCGCTCGGCAGCCCGGGGCAGCGCGTGATCGGACTGATCGGCGACGGCTCCAGCATGTACTCGATCCAGGCGCTGTGGAGCGCCGCGCAACTGAAGCTGCCCATCACCTTCCTGATCCTCAACAACCGGCGCTATGCCGCGCTGCAGGACTTCGCGCCCGTCTTCGGCTACGCCCCCGGCGAAACGCCGCAGGGGACGGCGCTGCCCGACCTGGACTTCGTCGCGCTGGCGCGCGGCCAGGGCCTGGAAGCGCTGCGCGTGAGCGACGCGAACGCATTGGCGGGCGTGCTGCGCCAGTCGCTGCAGGGCACGGGGCCGGTGCTGGTGGAAATCGAGGTGGACTGAGCTTCCCGCCCCGCCCCCGAGCCTGAGCGAACCAAGTGCGTGCCAGAACGGATTCGCACGCGCCTTCACCACGAGAGCGGAGACAGACCATGCCGAAGACCCTTTCCTCGACCCCCGCGCGCTTCCTGCCCCGCCGCCGCGCCGGCCTGCTGCTGGGCGCCGCCCTGGCCCTCGCGCTGCCGGGCGCCGGCGCCTGGGCGCAGGCCGCGGCCTGGCCCAGCAAGCCCGTGAAGATCGTCGTCAACTTCCCGGCCGGCGGCGCGGCCGACCAGATCGCGCGGGCGATCGGCACGCCGCTGCAAGAGGCGCTGGGCCAGCCCGTGGTGATCGAGAACCGGGGCGGCGCGGGCGGCAACATCGGCGGCGATGTGGTCGCCAAGTCGGCGCCCGACGGCTACACCTTGCTCATGAGCTCGGGCGGCATGGTGTCGGTCAACCCCTTCATCTACGACAGGATGCCCTTCGACCCGGCCAAGGACCTGGTGCCCGTGGCCGCCACCGCGCGCGTGCTGGTGTTCCTGGTCACGCGGCCCGACTTCCCGGCCCAGGACGCGAAAAGCTTCCTGGCCTATGTGAAGGCGAACCCGGGCAAGCTGAGCTTCGGCTCGCCGGGCAACGGCAGTTCGCCACACCTGGCGACCGAGATGCTGAAGTCGCAGGCCGGGCTGGTCGCCACGCATGCGCCGTACCGCGGCGCGGCGCCCGCGCTCACCGACCTGCTGGGCGGCCAGCTTGACTTCCTGTTCGACCCTGGCGTGGCCGTGCCGCACATCCAGGCCGGCAAGCTCAAGCTGCTGGCCGTGGGCAGCCCCACGCGCTCGCCGCTGTTCCCCGACGTGCCCACGCTGGCCGAAGCGGGCCTGCCGGGCTTCGACGCCGACACCGTGTTCGGCCTCTATGCGCCGGCCGGCACGCCGCCCGAGGTCGTGGCGCGCCTGAACCGCGAAGTGAACAAAATCCTCGCGCAGCCCGGCCCGCACGAGCGCGTCCTGGCGCTGGGCGGCGAGGCCGCACCGATGACGCCCGAGCAGTTCCACCAGCGCGCGATGAGCGATGCGGAGCGCTTCGGCAAGATCATCCGCGAGCAGAAGATCCGCGGCGACTGACGGCTTCGCCGCCACGGGCCGCCAGGGGCCGGGCCCGGACCTTCAGCGCACCAGATCGGCCGGCAGCCAGCCGCGCAGGCTGTTGACGAACGCGAAGGCCTGCACGCGGGGCAGCTCCTCGACGCGCACCACGGCCTCGGCCAGCTCGCCGCTGCGCAGGCGCAGCGCGCGGCCGATGCCATTCAGCAGACCGCAGCGCAGCGGCGGCGTCACCCACCGGCCGTCCTGCCGTTGCAGCGCGATGTTGCCGCGCGTGCATTCGGTGATCTCGCCCTCGGCGTTCCACAGCAGCGTGTCGAACACGCCCTCGGCCGTGGGCGCGAAGGCCTCGTAGTGCGCGCGCCGCGTGGTCTTGTGGCGCGAGAACTCGCTGCGGGCCTCGTCGAAGGCGCGATCGGCCAGTTGCAGGCACACGCGCGCGGGCGGCGGCTCCATTGCAAAGGCCTGCGCGCGCGGCATGCCGCCTTCGTCCAGCAGCAGGCGCACGCGCCACAGGCCGGTGGGGTGCTCGGCCGTCAGCGCCTGCAGCACCTGCCGCACACGCTCGGGCTGCCAGGGCCGGCCGAAGTGGGCCGCCGCTGCGGCCATGCGGGCCAGGTGGTCGTCGACATGGCGCAGCGTGCCGCCGTCCAGTGCCAGGGTTTCCAGCAGGTCGAAGCTCGGTTCAGTGCTCATGGGGCTTGGGGGCGGATGGCGCGCCAGGGTGGGACGAGACGGGTGGCGCCGAGGCTGCGGCGGTCCACAGAAAAGCCAGCTTGTGCTGCCACTCGGCCCATTCGGCCGCGGCCTGTGCGTCGGAAGTGATGCCGCTGCCCACGCCGCAGAACGCGCGGCTTCCACGCAGGGTGACGGTGCGGATCGGCACGTTGAAGCGCGCGCTGCCGCCCGGCTGCACCACGCCCACGGCGCCGCAGTACACGCCGCGTGGCTGCGGCTCCAGCGCGTGGATCCGCTTCATCGCGCTGACCTTGGGCGCGCCCGTGATCGAGCCGCAGGGGAAGAGGGCGGCGAACAGGTCGGCCAGCGTGGTGCCCGCGCGCGTGCGCGCCTGCACGTCCGAGGTCATCTGCCACACGGTGGGCAGCGCCTCGGTGTGGAACAGGCGCGGCACGCGCACCGAGAAAGGTCGCGCCACGCGCGAGATGTCGTTGCGGATCAGGTCCACGATCATCACGTTCTCGGCCCGTTCCTTGGGCACGGTGCGCAGCCGGCGCGCGTTCGCTTCGTCTTCGGCAGGCGTGGCGCCGCGCGGCGCCGTGCCCTTCATGGGCCGGCCCAGCCACTGGTCGCCCTGCCAGTCGAAGAACAGCTCGGGGGAGACCGACAGCACCTGTTCCTCGCCTGCGTCGATGAAGGCCGTGTAGCCGTCGGGCTGCGCCTGGCGCAGCGCGCGAAAGCAGCGGCGCGCGGCTTCGGCGCTCGCGTCCGCCAAGGGCGCCTGCAGCGTCATCGTGTAGTTGAGCTGGTAGAGCTCGCCATCAGCGATGGCGCGGTGGATCTCGGCCATGTGGCGATCGAACTGCGCGCGCTGCAGCTGCGCCTGCCAAGCCAGCGGCGGCAGCACGGCCCCGGCCGCCAGTTCCTCGCGTGGCCAGGGCAGGGGCGTGTCGTGCACGCCGAACCAGGCCAGCGGCCCGTCGGCGGGATGCACGGCAAAGGCCGGGTCGAAGGCGGCCGCGGCTTCGTAGCGCAGGTAGCCCACGCACCAGCGGCCCTCGCGCGCCGCGGCTTCGGCCGCGTCCAGCACGGGCCGCACCTCCTGCGGCATGCGCGCGGCCAGCACGCGCCGGGGCGTGCCGAAGGCGGCGCGCAGGCGGCCGGCGCGCGGATCCGGGCTGTGCGGGTCGGCAAAGTCGATCAGCGCCTGCCAGGGCGCCGCCGGGCGCGCCGGCGTGTTCATGGCGCGGCCGCGGCCGCAGGCGCCGCCGGGGCTGCGGCCTGCCGCGCGCGCACGCGCTGGCGCACGGTGTCGATGTTGTGCCGCAGCGCGTACAGCTCGTCGGCATACGACAGCGGCACCGCGATGCGGTCCACCACGCGGTCGAGCTGGTCCAGCTCGTCCAGCAGCGCCTGCCACTGCTGCGGCGTGCGGCCTTCGCCCGCGTCGGCCTTGGCCTCCACCTCGCGCAGGCGCGCGTACCAGCGGAACACGCGCCGCCGCACGCGGAAGGTGTACAGCGGCGGCACGACGCGCGACAGCGGCAGCAGCAGCACGATCAGGCCGCCCAGCACCAGCCACATGCGCTCGATGAGGTTGCTGGCCCAGAAGGGCAGGTAGCGCTGCCAGAAGGGCGGTGTGCCGTTGATGGCGCGGTCGCCCTCGGCGCTCACGGGCAGTTCGCTGGTGCGCGTGTTCGGGAACTCGCGCGCGCCGTTGAACCAGTGCGCGCCGCCGTGGATGGTCTGCGCCGCCTGCGCGAAGAGCTGGCGCAGCGCGGGGTGCGTGTCTTCGCGCGTGAGCAGCGACACCGTGGCCGCCAGCATGGTCACGTCCTGCGGCGGCTGGTCGCCCGCCAGGTCCACGATGCCGCGCGGCAGGCTCACGGCCGAGAAGAAGGGGAAGATGCGCGTGTAGGCCTCGGCCTGGCGCAGGTCCAGCAGGCCGATGCCCGGGCTGCGCAGCAGGCGCTGCACCAGCGGCGACTGCGGGGCCGACGCCATCACCTCCACATCGATCATGCCGCCCAGCAGCGCCTCGGTGGCGGGGCTGGGGTCCAGCTGCGACAGCGGCATGCGCGCCGCGTCGATGCGGTTGGCGTTCAGCATGCGCGCCATGATGTCGGGCACGCCGCTGCCGGCCTGGCCCACGTTCACGCGCAGCGGCCGCAGGTCGGCCAGCGAATCGATGGCGCCGTGCTTCCTTTCATCGCCGGGCCGCCCCAAGATGAAAGGCGCCCCCTCGGGGGGCAGCGGACCACGCGCAGCGGGGGAGCGTGGGGGCGTATTTCTGATGCGTTGGGCCGCATCGAGCCGGTAGAAGATCCACAGCGGCTCGTAGTAGAGCGCGCCCAGCGAGACGAGGCCTGCCTCGCTGTCGGCCACCGGGTCGGCGCTGCCGCCGCGCACGAAGGCCGCGTCCACTTCGCCCTTGCGCAGCAGCGCCAGGTTGTTCACCGAGCCCGTGGTGGGCTTGAGCACCACGGTGATGCCGTTGGCGCGCAGGGCCTCGGCATAGCGCTGGCCGAATTCGGCATCGGCGCTGCCGGCCGGGCCGGTGGCCAAGGTCACGCTGCGCGGCGGCTGCGGCTGCAGGTAGACGTAGGCCGCGATCAGCACGCCGGCCACCAGGAAGACCACCGGCCCAACCGACGCGATCAGGTCGCGAAAGCCCAGCCACAGCAGCTTGAAGTAGCGCGGCACGGCTTTCATGTCAGGGCTTCTTGCGATCGGCTCGCATGACAGCCGTCATGCCTGCGGCGCCCAGTCCGCGCGGCCGGGGAAGCGCAGGCCCTCGGCGCCTTCGATGCTGCGCGCGGCCCACGCGGCGCGCACGGTGGCGCGGGCCACGGCCTCGGCGGCCATGGTGCTCAGCACGGTCATGCCGGGGGCGGCGTCGCCCAGCGGCACGCGGCCGGTGGCCAGCGCGAACAGCGTGTCGCCGTCGCTCATGGTGTGCACCGGGTTGATGGCGCGGGCCAGGCCGTCGTGCGCCACGGTGGCGAGCCGGTTGGCCTGCACCTTGGTCAGCACGGCGTCTGTGGCCACCACGCCGATGGTGGTGTTGGTGCCGGCCAGCAGCGGGCGCGGCGGCTCGCCGGCCAGCAGGGCGCGGCGCGTGTCGCGCAGGCGCAGGCCGTCGTCGGTGCGCGCACCGGCGATCACGGCGCCGGTGTCCGGGTCGACCACATCGCCCAGCGCATTGCAGGCGATGAGCGCGCCCACCGTCACGCCGCCCACGGTGACCGAGGCGGTGCCGATGCCGCCCTTCATGGCATGGGCGGCGCCGAAGAGCTTGCCCACCAGCGCGCCGGTGCCGGCGCCCACGTTGCCTTCGGCGGGCGCTTGCGCCGAGGCGGCCTCGCAGGCGGCGCGGCCGGCGGCGGCGTCGGGCCGCACGCGCGCGCCGGTGGAGGGCAGGTCGAAGAGCACGGCGGCGGGCACGATGGGCAGGGTGCCGTAGCGCACGTCCAGGCCCACATTGCGCTCTTCCAGCCAGGCCACCACGCCATCGGCCGCGGCCAGGCCCCAGGCGCTGCCGCCGGCCAGCAGCACGGCATGCACCTGCTGCACGAAGTTGCCGGGCGCGAGCAGGTCGGTTTCCCGCGTGCCGGGCGCGGCACCGCGCACGTCCACGCCGGCCACGGCGCCTTCGCGCGCCAGGATCACGGTGCAGCCGGTGGGGCCATCGGGGTGGGAGAAATGGCCGACTTCGAGGCCGGCGACGTCGGTGATCGCACCGGCGTCGGCAAGGGGGGCAAAGGGGGTGTTGCGGGACATCGGGCGGGATCATACGAGCCGGGTCGCCGTCCATGGCCCCGGCGCCCGGCTCACCCCGGCGCGGGCGTGGCCCGCCCGCATCGCCTTCAGTCCGCCTGGAAACCCGTGGCCTTGACCACCCGCGCCCAGCGCGCCGAATCCTCGTCCATGCGGGTGCGGAAGGCCGCGCCGCAGCGGTCGGCCGAGGGCGTGAGGCCCGAGGCCGCCATGCGCGTGCGGAACTCCGGCGAGGCCAGCGCCTTGCGGTGCGCGGCCGTCAGCCGCTCGGTCACGGCGGCCGGCAGGCCCTTGGGGCCGATCAGCCCGAACCACACCGTGGTCTGCAGCTGCGGCAGGCCCACTTCGGCCACCGTGGGCACTTCGGGCAGCTCGGCCGTGCGCTGCGGCGCGGTGGTGGCGTAGGCCGCCAGCTTGCCGGCCTTGATGTGCGGCGCGGCGGTGGAGATCTGCACGAAGCCCAGCGGCGAGACGCCGCCCAGCATGTCCGACACCTGCGGCGGGCTGCTGCGGTAGGGCACATGCGTCATCTCCACCTTCAGCGCTTCCGAGAGCTGGTAGCCCAGGAAGTGCGCGGGCGAGCCCGGCGAGAAGGAGGAGTACGCCGGCGCCGGCTTCTGCGAGGTGATCCAGGTCTTGAGCTGCGCGAAGTCGCCCTTGCCCACGCTGGGGTGGCTGGCCAGCACCAGGCCGGCTTCCACGCCTTCGCAGAGGGGCGTGAAGTCGGCCAGCGTGTAGCGGGCCTTGGTGTTGGCATGTGGCGTGATGGTGAGCATGCCGGTGGTGCCCACCAGCAGCGAATAGCCGTCGGCGTCGGCGCGCGTGAGCGCCTGCGCCGCCACCATGCCGCCCACGGCCTGCGAGTTCTCCACCACGATGGCCTGGCCCAGTTCCTTGCCCATCAGGTCGGCGATGGCGCGGGCGTAGGCGTCGGGCGGGCCGCCGGGGGCCGAGGGCGCGACCAGCTTGATCGGCTTGGTGGGCCAGTTCTGGGCCAGCACCGGCGTGCTGCAGGCGGCCAGGGCCATCAGCGCGAAGGCGAGAGGGCGGGGGCGGAAAGCGGGGGAGGGCGTGTGCATGAGGTCTCCTGTTCTTGAAATCGGAATCGGGGCAGCGTCCGGGCCGTGTTCGGGCCATGTGTGGGCTCTGCGGGCGGGTGCGGCGAATGGTGAGCCCACCGCTCGCGCAGCGGAGTGGCTCAGCGCTGCGGCATGTCGGCGGCCGAGTAGCCCAGGCTCACGGCCGCGTCCTCCGGAATGGGCGGCACGGTCTCGTTCCAGGCCAGCCATTGCGCGCGCAGCGCCTCGAAGATGTCGGGGTGGCGCTTCGCCAGGTTGGCGCGTTCGCGTGCGTCGCGGCTCAGGTCGAAGAGGTATTCGTGCTCGTCCACGCGCAGGTACTTCCACGGCCCCTTGCGCAGCGCGCGCTGCTGGCGGTGGTTCATGCGCCAGTACAGCGGGCGCTCGAAGGTCTGCGCAGGCTCGCGCAGCACGGCGGCCAGCGACACGCCGTCCAGCGCGTGGCCCGCGGGCGCCGCGGCGCCGCCCAGCTCGAGCATCGTGGCCGACCAGTCCATGGTCATGCAGTGCTGCGTGCTCGTGCTGCCGGCCGGAATCACGGCCGGCCAGTGCGCCACCCAGGGCACGCGGATGCCGCCTTCGGTCAGGTCCATCTTGCCGCCCACCAGCGGCCAGTTGTCGGAAAAGCGCTCGCCGCCGTTGTCGCTGGTGAAGACGATCAGCGTGTTCTCCAGCAGCCCTTCCTCGCGCAGCGCGGCCACCAGCTGGCCGATGCCTTCGTCCATGTGGTGGATCATGCGGCGGTAGGTCTCGACGTCGCCGCCGTCCAGGTGGAACAGGTTGGCCGCCACCTCGGGCGCCATATGGGCGTCGGCTCGCGTTTCCCACGGCCAGTGCGGCGCCGTGTAGTGCAGGCTCAGGAAGAAGGGGCGGCCTTCGCGCGCATCGCTGGCGCGCTCGCGCACATGGGCCACCGCGCGCTGCGAGAGCAGGTCGGTGAGGTAGCCCACCTCGTGGTGCTCTTCCTCGCCCACGAACAGGTCGTGGTCGCCCTTGCCTGAGCAGTGGGTGAAGTAGTCCACGCCGCCGGCCATGATCCCGTAGAAGGCGTCGTAGCCCGAGCGCAGCGGGCCGAAGGCCGGCGGGTAGCCCAGGTGCCACTTGCCGATCAGCGCCGTGGCGTAGCCGGCCTCGCGCAGCAGCGAGGGCAGGGTGGGCAGCTCGGGCGGCAGGCCCAGGCGCGGGTTGCCCTTGCTCTTGCTGTTGATGGGCTCTTCCATGCCGCCGCGCAGGCGGTACTGGTAGCGCATGGTCATCAGCGCGAAGCGCGTGGGCGAGCACACGGGCGAATTGGCATAGCCCTCGGTCATGCGCAGGCCGCCCGCGGCCAGCGCGTCGATGTTCGGCGACACCGGCCCGAAGCCCGCTTCGCGCCCGCCGTAGCAGCCCAGGTCGGCAAAGCCCAGGTCGTCGGCCACGATGTAGATCAGGTTGGGTCTGGGTGCGGAATCGGTCATGGCGCGAGGGGCAGAACAGTCCGGCCCGGTCGGTAGAGGGGAAACAGGGGCCAGCTTAGGCCGGGAACCGGCATCCGTAAAATTGAAAATTGATTGCCAAAGATAAAAATATCTATGGATCCGCGCCACCTCGTGCAGCTCGCCACCATCCTGGAAAAGGGCTCCATCACGCAGGCCAGCCGCCACCTGCACCTGACGCAGCCCACGCTCACGCACAACATGCAGACGCTGGAGATGCAGGCCGGCGGCCTGCTCTTCGAGCGCAGCCGCTACGGCGTGCGCAGCACCCCGCTGGGCGAGATGCTGGCGCGCGAGGGCCGGGCCATCGCGCGCCAGCTGCGCGACGCGGCCGAGGTCACGGCCCGCCACCGCGGCGGCATCCGCCGGCAGGTGCGCATCGGCGTGGGGCCGGTGGTGGGCGCGGCGGTGATGGGCGCGCTGGCGCACCAGCTGCTGGCGCGGCTGCCCGACCTGGCGCTGTCCATCCAGAGCGACCGCCCGCACCTGCTGATGGAACAGCTGATCGACGGCCGGCACGACTTCGTGATCGCGCCTTCGTGGCTGGAGCGCCCGCCGCCCGGCATCGCGCGCGAGCTGCTGGTGGCCGACGCGCTGGGCGTCTTCTGCGGGCGCACGCACCCGCTGGCGGGCCAGCCGCTGGGCGAGGGCGCGGTCGACGGCCAATCGTGGATCAGCCTGGGCACGGCCTCGCCCTTCGACCAGGACGTGCGTGACATGCTGCGCGCGGCCGGCGTGGCGCGCATGCGCGCCGAAGTCACGGTGCTCGGCGAAGCCTTCACCCTGCTCGACCTGCTGTCGCGCGGCCGGCACCTGTCGGTGCTGCCGCGCTTTCCGCTGCGGCGGCTCATGGCGCGCTTCGGTGTGGTGGAGCTGCCCTGGCCCGGCGTGGCCACGGCCCGGCCCATGTACCTGTGGAGCCGCGCCAGCGCCCAGGAAGACGCGGCGATGGCGCAGGTGGGACAGCTGCTGCGCGAGGAGATCGCGGCCATGGCAGCGGGCGATGCCGCCGAGGGGCCCGATGCCGCCGCTCACGCGCCCCGCGGCGCGGCCTGAAGTCCGGTGCAGCCGCTGCCGCGCGGACTCAGGTGTTCAGGCTTTCAGGCTTTTCGGGCCGGCTCAGCCCGCAGCGGTGTTGCGGGGCGCATGCGGCCGGTGCGGCGGGTGCGGCAAATGGGGCACCACCGCCACGTCGCTGTCCACGATGTCCAGCGCCTGCCGCGCCACGCTGCCCAGCAGCAGGCTGGCCAGCGCGCTGCGCTCGGCCCGGCCCAGCACGATCAGGTCTTCGGGCTGGCGCGTGCTGTGCTCGTACAGGCGCAGGGCCGCATCGCCCGGCTCCAGCGCCACGCGCACACGGGCGCGCTGCGCGGCCTCGATGGGCAGGCCCGCCAGCCACGCCTGCAGCCGCTCCAGCGCGGCGTCATGCGCGTTGCGGGTCGCCAGGCCCGCGCCCACGGCCTCGCGCAGCCGGGGCACGGTGTCGAAGGCGTGGAACAGCGTCACTTCCGCGTCGGGGAAGGCGGCCAGCGCCCAGCACAGCGCCTGGCCGGCGGAATCGCTCAGGTCGGTGGCCACGCGCACGCGCGCGTAAGGCACGCGGGCGCGGTTGCGCACCACCAGCAGCGGCACGGGCGAGCGGCGGGCCAGCGTGTCCACGCTGGAGCCCAGCAGCATGCGGCTCAGCGCCTCGTTGCGGGCCACGCCGGTCACGATGAGATCGGCGCCTTCGGATTGCGCCACTGCCAGCACCGTGTCGGCCACCGGGCCGCGCTCCACGCGCACGGTGAAGGGCAGGCATTCCACGGCCAGATCCGCGCGCAGGCGCTTCTCGGCCACGCTCTGCGGCACGCGCTCGGGGCCGCCCAGGGCTTTCAGGTCGCGCCCGGCGGTGGCCGGGTCCAGCACGCTCAGCGCCACGGCGCTGGCCTGCCATTGCTGGCCCAGCAGCACGGCGCGGTCCAGCGCGCGGTCGCAGCGGCTGCTCAGGTCGGTGGCGAACAGAAGGCGCTTCGGGGCTTGTGCGGTCATGGCGCCCATTCTCGGCCGCCCGCGGCGCCCTGCAGGTGAAGGTGCAGGATGCGGCGGATCTCGAGGATCGCCGCCGGGTGCTCCTGCACGCTGTGGCCCGAGGGGATGACCCGCTCGGACTGCGCGCTGGCCAGGTGCGCGCTGCGGTAGGGCACGATGCCGTCGCTGCTGTCTTCCAGCGGCACGGCCGGGTCGATGCGGCCGATGATCGAGTGGTGCGGCACGCGTGGGTCGATGGGCAGCGCCGCCGCGGCGCGCACGAAGGGGTCGCGGTCGCTCAGGTTGTCGATGCTGTTCGGAATGCGCGCCAGCGTGCTGCCCTCGGCAGAGGCGGGCAGGCCGCGCTGCGGCGCCTGCGCGCCCTGCTCGGCACCCGGCCGCATCTGCGCCAGCAGCCGCGCCAGGTCGCCCACCTCGTCGAGCATGGCCAGCGGCAGCGTCACCAAGTTGGCCACGCGGCGCGCGATGCGCTGTTCGGCAAAGGGCGTGCCGCGGTGCGGCGCGGCGATGAACACCGCGCGGCCCACGCCGGGCAGCGGCTCGAAGCGCAGGTACGCGGCCAGGCCCTCGCGCTCCAGCTGTCGGCGCGTGTCACCCTCGCGCGCCTCGGGCGGCAGCAGCTGCCACAGCTGATCGTCGGCCCGCGACACCAGCAGCCGCGCCAGCACGCCGCCCATGCTGTGGCCCACCAGCGTGATGTCCCGCGCGGCGACCGAGCGGCCCTGCGGATCGAACTGCGCCAGCGCCTGCTGCAGCGCCGCGCGGATGCTGTGCAGGTTCAGCGCCAGCGGCGCGTTGGTGGGGTAGTAGACCTGCCACACTTGGTAGTTCTGCCGCAGCTGCTCGTCGCCCATCACCTCGTTGGCCACGTTGACCCAGGCCTCGGGGCTGCTGGCCAGGCCGTGCAGCATCACGACGATGCGGCGCTCGGGGTTCCAGGGCTGCATGATCTGCACGCGCGGCGCCACGAGGCCGTCGGACAGTCCGAACAGCGTGCGCAGCGACTGCGTGGCAAAGCCCGAACGCGCCAGCCACAGCCCGTAGCCGGCCGTGAAGTTGGCCGCCAGCGGCACCTGCTCGCCGCCCAGCCGCGCATGCGTGGCGCGGTACGGGTCGTAAAGCAATACCTGCAGCGCGTCGGTGCGCATCACCTCGGCCAGCGTGGCGCCTTCGAAGCGCAGCAGCGCGGTCAGCGAGGGGTATTGCACCTCGCCCGTGCCGGCTTGTGCGGGCGGGGGCGGCGGCTTCAGCACGCGGTCGGTGTCGCCGCCGCTGGCCGCCACCTCGGGCGGCGCCAGCACGGCCACGAACTCGGCCCCGAAGCCGTCGCGCCGGTAGGTGTTGCGCAAGCCCGTGAAGCGCAGCGACGCGGCGGGCACCAGCTCCTGCGGCAGCGTCATGCCCGGCGGCAGCGGCATGTCGATGGCCTGGCTGCCGATCTGCCAGCGGCCGATGCGCGTGGTGATGGCCTGCGCGCCGGCCACGCCGCGCGCCTGGTACAGCGCGAACAGCCGCGACATCGCCTGCTGCGCCGCGTAGTTGTAGTAGTCGCGCACCTGCGTCTGCCGGTCTTCGAAGGCGCGCTCGCCCGGTCGCCGCGCCGTGTGGAAGAGGTAGGCATACGCATGGCGCGCCGACTCGATCCAAGCGTCGAGCACCGGATCGCCCTGCGCCAGCGTGGCCGGCAGCGTGTGGGCGCCGGGCGCGCGCGCCGTGGCCAGCGCATGTTCCAGCCACAGCTCCGACAGCGCCGACAGCCGCTGCTCGTCGGTGATGCCGCCGGGCGTGTTCGCCGGCTCCAGCGTGCGGCGGCAGGCCGCCGGCTGCTCGCGGCAATCGTTGATGCCCACCACGCGCAGCACCTCCTGCGCGGCCACGCTGAGCCGGCCCATGGTCAGCACGTCGCCGCGCCGCTCGGCCAGGTAGTCGGCCGGCAAAATGGTGGACACGCTCACCGCCGCGCAACCCGTGAGCAGCAGCACGCCGGCCATCAGCGCGCTGGCCCGCAGCGCCGACCGTCCCCAGCCGCGCAGCGCGGCGGCCGGCCGGGTCAGCGCACGGAAAGGCGCGGTCGTCGTCACACTCGAAGTCAGGGAAAGAAGAGGCAGAAGATGCGAAGGAGGCACGGTCGCGTGGGCAATCACAGTCACGCCCGCCATCATCCCTCAGGGCGATTGCATGGGGCTCAAGCCGTTCATGCCCGGAATGCCCGCACGGATCGCGCGCGAGAACTGCGGGTCCGCATCGGCCGCCTGCGCGCGCAGCGTGATGCGGCCCGCGCTGCGCAGCGCATCCAGCGGCACGCCCGGCGCCAGCGCGCCCACGTCATGCACGTACTCGGGCAGGTAGCCCGAGGCCAGCAGCCGCCAGTCGGCCGGCAGGCCGCCCACGATGCGCTGCGCCATCTGATAAACGATGGTGGTGCAGTTGGCCGTGAGCGTGTCGTAGAAGCGCGGCTGGCGCTGCAGCGACTCGGCTTCGGCCACATAGGCCAGAAACAGCGAGCGCATGGCCGCCGGCGCCATCTGCACGCGGTAGAGGTACACATCTTCATTGCGCACATTGGTGCGCACCCGCAGCAGGTCGCGCTCGTCGCCGGCCACCAGGCTCAGCTCGAACTCCTTGAAGAAGCCCGCCACGGCCGAAAAGCGCTCGTGCCGCTCCTTGCGGATCTCGATGGAGAAGGCCACGTAGTCGGTGCCGCCGCGCCCGTCGTCAAAGCCGAAAGACACCAGCGTGTGCGCAATGGCCGGCCCCATCCAGTAAGACAGGCCCATGTCCACCGTGCGCAGCCGGTCCAGGTCGTAACGCCGCGCTTCCCAGCGCGCCGTGTAGTCGGTGTCGCTGCGCCAGTCGAAATTGCGCACGTTCTGCAACAGTACCTGACTGCCCTGTACGCGCGGCTGCAGGTGCCGCGCCACATCGTCGGCCCAGTCGCGCGTGTCTGAAGGCACCAGCCGCACCCACCACCCCAGCAGCAGCGCAAAGGCCAGCCCGTAGGTCAGCAGCGCCCGCCAAGGCTGCCCGCGCCAGAGCAGCAGCAAAGCCGCGATGGCGAACAGGCCCCAGGCCACGACGGCGGCCACGCGCAGTTCCGGCGAGAGCGGGAGCTGGTAGTGGAGGGCGAGAGCGGCCCATAGGGCGGTAAGGAGCAGGGGGAGGCTGGCGGCGATGCGGCGCAGCCAGCCGAGGCGGCTTTCATTCATGCGAAAAGTGCTCTAGCAGGCCGTTGAAAAATCCCCTGCGAGCGTCCGCGTCGGCCGCTACGATCTGAAGCCATCCCGGAACAACTGCGACAAGAAAGATGAGAGGCAACCAAGACTTCCAGGGGGCGATGTTTAGCTACATCAGCCTTGAAGAAAGAGTGCCAGCGGCACACCCGCTGCGCAAGTTGCGCGCCGTGGTGGATGCGCTGCTGTCGAGCATGAACAGCGAGTTCGAAGCGGTGTACGCCCGCCGTGGCCGCCCCTCGGTGCCGCCGGAGATGCTGCTCAAGGCCTTGCTGCTGCAAATCCTGTTCTCCATCCGCAGCGAACGCCAGCTGGTCGAGGCGGTCAACTACAACCTGCTGTACCGCTGGTTCGTGGGCCTGAACATTGAAGACAAGGTCTGGGACCACTCCACCTTCAGCGCCAACCGCGAACGCCTCTTCAACGAAGACCTGGCGCGCGCCTTCTTCGAGCGCGTCAAGCTCAGCGCCCAGTGGGGCCGGCTTGCCAGCGACGAACACTTCAGCGTGGACGGCACGCTGATTGAGGCCTGGGCCTCGCACAAGAGTTTCAAACGCAAAGACGACGACAGCGGCACGCCACCCGGACGCAACCCCGAGGTGAACTTCAAAGGGCAGGAGCGCTGCAACGACACCCACGCCAGCACCACCGATGCCGATGCCCGGCTGTTCAAGAAGAGCGCGGGCGACAAATCTCGCCTGTGCCACATGGGGCACATCCTCATGGAGAACCGCAACGGGCTGATCGTGGATGTGGAGATCACACATGCCAGTGGCACCGCCGAGCGCGAGGCGGCGCTGGCGATGCTCAAACGCCGGGGAAACAAGAACAAGCGGGCCACGGTCGGGGCCGACAAAGGTTACGACAGCCAGGCCTTCATCAAGGGCTGCCGAAAGCTCAAAGTCACGCCACACGTGGCGGCCAAGGACAAGCACTCGGCGGTCGATGGCCGCATCCGGCGCCACGAGGGCTACAAGACCAGCCTCAAAGTGCGCAAGCGCATCGAGGAGGCCTTTGGCTGGATCAAGACAGTGGGTGGTCTGGCCAAGACCAAATTGATCGGTCAGGCCAAGCTCGCGGGCCAGGCGCTGCTGTGCTTTGCCACCTACAACCTGGTGCGCATGGGCAGTCTGGGCGGCTGGTGGGACGCGCATCATGCGTGAACCATGGGATACGTGCGCCCGGAACGGGCAAAACGGCCTGCAAACAGGCCGAAATGGCCGCTCCAATCGCTGCGCAGGCCAGTTTGGGCGATCCGTTTCTTCGAAATCCACGACCCTGGCGCGTTCGATGAGCATTTTTTCAACGGCCTGTTAGCTACATCAGCCTTGAAGAAAGAGTGCCAGCGGCACACCCGCTGCGCAAGTTGCGCGCCGTGGTGGATGCGCTGCTGTCGAGCATGAACAGCGAGTTCGAAGCGGTGTACGCCCGCCGTGGCCGCCCCTCGGTGCCGCCGGAGATGCTGCTCAAGGCCTTGCTGCTGCAAATCCTGTTCTCCATCCGCAGCGAACGCCAGCTGGTCGAGGCGGTCAACTACAACCTGCTGTACCGCTGGTTCGTGGGCCTGAACATTGAAGACAAGGTCTGGGACCACTCCACCTTCAGCGCCAACCGCGAACGCCTCTTCAACGAAGACCTGGCGCGCGCCTTCTTCGAGCGCGTCAAGCGCAGCGCCCAGTGGGGCCGGCTTGCCAGCGACGAACACTTCAGCGTGGACGGCACGCTGATTGAGGCCTGGGCCTCGCACAAGAGTTTCAAACGCAAAGACGACGACAGCGGCACGCCACCCGGACGCAACCCCGAGGTGAACTTCAAAGGGCAGGAGCGCTGCAACGACACCCACGCCAGCACCACCGATGCCGATGCCCGGCTGTTCAAGAAGAGCGCGGGCGACAAATCTCGCCTGTGCCACATGGGGCACATCCTCATGGAGAACCGCAACGGGCTGATCGTGGATGTGGAGATCACACATGCCAGTGGCACCGCCGAGCGCGAGGCGGCGCTGGCGATGCTCAAACGCCGGGGAAACAAGAACAAGCGGGCCACGGTCGGGGCCGACAAAGGTTACGACAGCCAGGCCTTCATCAAGGGCTGCCGAAAGCTCAAAGTCACGCCACACGTGGCGGCCAAGGACAAGCACTCGGCGGTCGATGGCCGCATTCGGCGCCACGAGGGCTACAAGACCAGCCTCAAAGTGCGCAAGCGCATCGAGGAGGCCTTTGGCTGGATCAAGACAGTGGGTGGTCTGGCCAAGACCAAATTGATCGGTCAGGCCAAGCTCGCGGGCCAGGCGCTGCTGTGCTTTGCCACCTACAACCTGGTGCGCATGGGCAGTCTGGGCGGCTGGTGGGACGCGCATCATGCGTGAACCATGGGATACGTGCGCCCGGAACGGGCAAAACGGCCTGCAAACAGGCCGAAATGGCCGCTCCAATCGCTGCGCAGGCCAGTTTGGGCGATCCGTTTCTTCGAAATCCACGACCCTGGCGCGTTCGATGAGCATTTTTTCAACGGCCTGCTAGGAGGAGCATTTCAGTGGAATAGAAAAACTGGTAAAGCATGGAGAATTCAGCAGTGCGATTTGGCACTTGCCTCACTCGCCGTCTCAGAGCTGATTCAATTGACCCGCTCGGAAAACAATACCTAGTCAGCCCTGAACAATTCAGTTGTCAGCTACAGATAGGCTGACGTCGCCAGGAGCGGCCAGCAGTGCGGCGATGACCGCCTGCATCGATAACCCGAATCGGGCGCAATAAAGCCGCAGCGCGGCCAGGATCAGGCGCAGGTTATGCCCGGCACCGCACATCACCGCGTGCAGCGCATCGCCCAGCGCACCCTTGAGCGGGTTGCGGCCCAGCCGCCCGTCCATCTTCATGTGCCCAATGGCCGGTTCGATGGCGCTGCGCCGCTTGATCATGGCCCTGAGCGTTCGGGTGATGCCCCGCTTTTGGCCCGACATCAGGATGCGCACACCTTCAACTTTCACACCCCGGTAGCCCTTGTCCACGATTGCCGTGGCGGGCGGCCTGTCCGTGCCAGTGAGGATGCCCACCTGCTCCAGTGTCTCAGCCAGGGTGTGGCCGTCGTAGGGGTTGCCCGGCATGGAGCGCATGCCCACCACCAGGCCTTCCTTCAACGTGGTAGCGATGCTGACCTTCACGCCGAACTCGTACGGTGTCCTGGCTTTGCCTTTGCTGATGCATTCGACCTCGGGCGCGTGCAGGGCGTACAGCTTGTTCTTGTCCTTCGTGCGTTGACTGAGGATGCGGCCGGTGCGCTGCAGCAGGTCTTGGACCTTGGCCTGGGCCGCTTCGGGCAGCATGTGCAGTTGGCGGGCCACCTCGCGGTGCACGCGGCCAACCCGGGTGCGCAGTGTGCGAACGGCCTTGTTCATGCGCTTGAACTGCTTGGCGTGGGCGTAGCGCCCGATCTGCGCGGCCAGCCGTGGGGCGATGCGGTTGTAGTTCTGGCGCAGTTTCAGCCCATTGCCCTCGGCCACCTTGACCAGGTGCTGGCGGCTTCGCTCCAGCAGGCGGCTGTCGGTGGGGTGAGCGATAGCCTTGGGCATCACCGTGGTGTCCACGATCACTTGCTGCACGCTGGCTTTCTTGATGACGCCACCACGCCGGGCGGCATCGATGCTGGCCGCCAGCAGCATCTCCACGCCTTCTTCCCCAACGCGCTTTCTCCAGCGCGTCAGGCTGGACGGGTCAATGGGCAGCTCGGTCTGCAGGTAGGTCTCGCCGCAGAAGAACTGCCAGTATGGGTTCTCCACCCAGGTGTTGACCACCGCCTCGTCGGAGGCATCGAAGGTGTGCTGCAGGTACAGCAGCCCGGCGACCAGGCGCGGCGCCAAGGCGGGCCGCCCGCGCCCCGAAGTGAACGACACCGCGAACGTGCGCTCGATCTCGGCCCAGTCGATCAGCGCGCCCAGCCTGACCAGCGGATGCTTCATGTTGATCTGCTCGTCCAGTCGTGGACGAAACAACTCGCCCGTTTGCGGCTGCGAAGGCTTCGGACCCATCGGACTCCCCGGAGAAATTTGCAAAAAAACAGGCACTGGCAAGACCATACCTTGCAAATCCCGCGCCCATCAACTCGAAGAACAACCAGTCAGATCAAGGGCTTGCGAGTTGTTCAGGGCGGACTACCTAGTCAGCCCTGAACAATTCAGTTGTCAGCTACAGATAGGCTGACGTCGCCAGGAGCGGCCAGCAGTGCGGCGATGACCGCCTGCATCGATAACCCGAATCGGGCGCAATAAAGCCGCAGCGCGGCCAGGATCAGGCGCAGGTTATGCCCGGCACCGCACATCACCGCGTGCAGCGCATCGCCCAGCGCACCCTTGAGCGGGTTGCGGCCCAGCCGCCCGTCCATCTTCATGTGCCCAATGGCCGGTTCGATGGCGCTGCGCCGCTTGATCATGGCCCTGAGCGTTCGGGTGATGCCCCGCTTTTGGCCCGACATCAGGATGCGCACACCTTCAACTTTCACACCCCGGTAGCCCTTGTCCACGATTGCCGTGGCGGGCGGCCTGTCCGTGCCAGTGAGGATGCCCACCTGCTCCAGTGTCTCAGCCAGGGTGTGGCCGTCGTAGGGGTTGCCCGGCATGGAGCGCATGCCCACCACCAGGCCTTCCTTCAACGTGGTAGCGATGCTGACCTTCACGCCGAACTCGTACGGTGTCCTGGCTTTGCCTTTGCTGATGCATTCGACCTCGGGCGCGTGCAGGGCGTACAGCTTGTTCTTGACCTTCGTGCGTTGACTGAGGATGCGGCCGGTGCGCTGCAGCAGGTCTTGGACCTTGGCCTGGGCCGCTTCGGGCAGCATGTGCAGTTGGCGGGCCACCTCGCGGTGCACGCGGCCAACCCGGGTGCGCAGTGTGCGAACGGCCTTGTTCATGCGCTTGAACTGCTTGGCGTGGGCGTAGCGCCCGATCTGCGCGGCCAGCCGTGGGGCGATGCGGTTGTAGTTCTGGCGCAGTTTCAGCCCATTGCCCTCGGCCACCTTGACCAGGTGCTGGCGGCTTCGCTCCAGCAGGCGGCTGTCGGTGGGGTGAGCGATAGCCTTGGGCATCACCGTGGTGTCCACGATCACTTGCTGCACGCTGGCTTTCTTGATGACGCCACCACGCCGGGCGGCATCGATGCTGGCCGCCAGCAGCATCTCCACGCCTTCTTCCCCAACGCGCTTTCTCCAGCGCGTCAGGCTGGACGGGTCAATGGGCAGCTCGGTCTGCAGGTAGGTCTCGCCGCAGAAGAACTGCCAGTATGGGTTCTCCACCCAGGTGTTGACCACCGCCTCGTCGGAGGCATCGAAGGTGTGCTGCAGGTACAGCAGCCCGGCGACCAGGCGCGGCGCCAAGGCGGGCCGCCCGCGCCCCGAAGTGAACGACACCGCGAACGTGCGCTCGATCTCGGCCCAGTCGATCAGCGCGCCCAGCCTGACCAGCGGATGCTTCATGTTGATCTGCTCGTCCAGTCGTGGACGAAACAACTCGCCCGTTTGCGGCTGCGAAGGCTTCGGACCCATCGGACTCCTCGGAGAAATTTGCAAAAAAACAGGCACTGGCAAGACCATACCTTGCAAATCCCGCGCCCATCAACTCGAAGAACAACCAGTCAGATCAAGGGCTTGCGAGTTGTTCAGGGCGGACTACCTAGCGTCAACAAAGACCGCTGCCGGCCGTCAACTTCTTTCGTCTATAGCGCGCCTTGCTGCGAATTGAAAGCGTCTGGGCATTAAGCAGAAATCGATTTTTACCGCATCAATGCTTGTTTCTACTTTTCTGATTGATATTAAGCTTCTGCGTTGCGGTGAATATGCGACTATTCGTCGTTGTACTCATACATATCGCGGTGGTATTCTCGCAGAATTTCTTCTGCGTCGACGTAGTCTCTTGGATCAATATTAAAGTGCTCCAGAGGATCTACTTCGTCAATAGAGCGGTACTCATGCGAGAAACCTGCCGCCATTAGTTCGTCCAACCCCTTGATTTCCAATGCACAGCATTTGCATGAAAATTGCATCGGCGTGACACGAACTTCCTGTACCAGTTCCTCGCCCTTCAAGAAGGCCGAACTCCTTCCAACAGGTGTTGCGATCAACTTACCTATCGCTGCACAAGCGGGGCATTTTAGGAATTTAAGATGGTGGCCACTCGTGAGAACTGCCGAAACAGCATCAGTTTTTTCTTCGTCGCGCTTGATTTTTTGATCGGATTCAGAAAGAGCGAAAAATCGTTCCTTGCAAATACGTATCAAGTCAGATACTCGTTTCGATCTATCTTTCGCGATGGCGCTGGAAGTTTGCAATGCGAGCTGTGCGTCTTCTGAGCCAAGTAAGGACTGCAGGTCTTCTTTGGCGAAAACCGAGACCTTTACGATGAATGAATAAACGCTTGGCATTAAAGCATCTACGGACAGCTGTGCCATCTCGGCGGAATCACCGTGCAACTCCCCATTTCGAGCATCGATAAGTGAGCGCACCTTAAGGATCTCGTTGTCCCGTCAGTTCCGGAATCAAGCGATGTAATCGCTTGAGAGCCTCAGTGAGGTCAATTGATCTTGCCGGTGTTCTCGGTGCTTGCCCGCAAGCGAAAAACAGACTTTCAAGATCCGGCGCTGAGTTTAGGGCTGGGTTGACTGAACAGAGTGCTCCCCGGGTAACAAACTCAATAGTGAAGCTTACACTCAACAAAAAGTCTTCTTCCGATCTCTCCCGTGCGCTAGCCTTTGTCCAATAATTCTGCGCTTTAGCAAAGAAACTAGCTGATGTCCAAGTCATTTATTTTGCTCCAAACTGAGAATCTAAACAATGATACGTCGTCGTTATCAGTAAATGCACTTCTAGCGTGAAGCATAGCCCAATTATCCACTAGGGTCATATAGTTCGCCCTCCAGTCAATAGTAATCGTGTTGCATTTTGGGGAACGCAAATATTCATCTATCGCACTGGCTTCAGCGTTTACTGCGCGCATCACGTCCGGGTTATATCGGATACATTGCTGGTTACTGATATCAACCAGTAATCGAGAGTAGTGACCGTTGCGCGCTATCTGAACGAAAAGTGCGCGACGTAAATAATTTTCTCCAAAAATAGTTTTCAGATTTTCAGTGTCAAAAAGTCTAGTTTGAGTTGTGCGAGGGCGCGGTGCAACTAGGAGCAGCCACCTTGGAGGCGTGTGAGTGAGTGCCCTATCCGAATGCAGTGGAAACTCTTCATGTCCATGAAAATATGAAAGAGTATTTTCTCTAGCAGCTGACGACGAGCGGCCCCATAGTCGTTCCAATACAACCCGGTCAGGTCGTAGGGATTCAATAATTTCTCTTGCACGAACACGTAGCCTTCCGTCTGTTCGTGGATAAATTTTCCAGCGTATAGGGTCTAACTGCGACATAAAATTTAACGAAAACTAGCAGAGCAACTGCTTTCTATTTTGGTGCCCCCCGCTTCCTTGCGATGCGTCGGATTCTCTTTAGTCCGCCCTGAACAACTCGCAAGCCCTTGATCTGACTGGTTGTTCTTCGAGTTGATGGGCGCGGGATTTGCAAGGTATGGTCTTGCCAGTGCCTGTTTTTTTGCAAATTTCTCCGAGGAGTCCGATGGGTCCGAAGCCTTCGCAGCCGCAAACGGGCGAGTTGTTTCGTCCACGACTGGACGAGCAGATCAACATGAAGCATCCGCTGGTCAGGCTGGGCGCGCTGATCGACTGGGCCGAGATCGAGCGCACGTTCGCGGTGTCGTTCACTTCGGGGCGCGGGCGGCCCGCCTTGGCGCCGCGCCTGGTCGCCGGGCTGCTGTACCTGCAGCACACCTTCGATGCCTCCGACGAGGCGGTGGTCAACACCTGGGTGGAGAACCCATACTGGCAGTTCTTCTGCGGCGAGACCTACCTGCAGACCGAGCTGCCCATTGACCCGTCCAGCCTGACGCGCTGGAGAAAGCGCGTTGGGGAAGAAGGCGTGGAGATGCTGCTGGCGGCCAGCATCGATGCCGCCCGGCGTGGTGGCGTCATCAAGAAAGCCAGCGTGCAGCAAGTGATCGTGGACACCACGGTGATGCCCAAGGCTATCGCTCACCCCACCGACAGCCGCCTGCTGGAGCGAAGCCGCCAGCACCTGGTCAAGGTGGCTGAGGGCAATGGGCTGAAACTGCGCCAGAACTACAACCGCATCGCCCCACGGCTGGCCGCGCAGATCGGGCGCTACGCCCACGCCAAGCAGTTCAAGCGCATGAACAAGGCCGTTCGCACACTGCGCACCCGGGTTGGCCGCGTGCACCGCGAGGTGGCCCGCCAACTGCACATGCTGCCCGAAGCGGCCCAGGCCAAGGTCCAAGACCTGCTGCAGCGCACCGGCCGCATCCTCAGTCAACGCACGAAGGACAAGAACAAGCTGTACGCCCTGCACGCGCCCGAGGTCGAATGCATCAGCAAAGGCAAAGCCAGGACACCGTACGAGTTCGGCGTGAAGGTCCGCATCGCTACCACGTTGAAGGAAGGCCTGGTGGTGGGCATGCGCTCCATGCCGGGCAACCCCTACGACGGCCACACCCTGGCTGAGACACTGGAGCAGGTGGGCATCCTCACTGGCACGGACAGGCCGCCCGCCACGGCAATCGTGGACAAGGGCTACCGGGGTGTGAAAGTTGAAGGTGTGCGCATCCTGATGTCGGGCCAAAAGCGGGGCATCACCCGAACGCTCAGGGCCATGATCAAGCGGCGCAGCGCCATCGAACCGGCCATTGGGCACATGAAGATGGACGGGCGGCTGGGCCGCAACCCGCTCAAGGGTGCGCTGGGCGATGCGCTGCACGCGGTGATGTGCGGTGCCGGGCATAACCTGCGCCTGATCCTGGCCGCGCTGCGGCTTTATTGCGCCCGATTCGGGTTATCGATGCAGGCGGTCATCGCCGCACTGCTGGCCGCTCCTGGCGACGTCAGCCTATCTGTAGCTGACAACTGAATTGTTCAGGGCTGACTCTTTAGTCTTGGGATTTTTTAATAAGATGCCCATGCCGGGCCATGAGCAAGAATTTATGTTTAATTTCTTTTAAAAACATATCCTATTAAAAATCAGTACAGCAATCCTAGAATTGCCAATTTTTCGAAATTCTATGTTTAATCCAAATCATAGACTTCATAATCCCCTCGTTTTATATATCCCATGTAATTTTCAATACGAACGGGGATTCTTTCTATTGCAACCCAGGGCGTCATTTTTGAGTCTCGCCCTAGTCGAAATAAGTAGTTTTGGCCAGCGTCAAAATGCACATTTATCTCGCGCCATCCTGTGGGGTCGGGACCGATGTTGTGTAGACCGGGCTCCACGTCCGCATATAGGTACTCCGATATGCCAATTTTTCCGATCAACTTTCTGTCAAGGTAAAGCTCGACGTCCTTCAATTGAGTCAAGCCCCATGCGGCTTCCCTGACTGCGAATAGGCCGGCTTTGCCAGGTGCGGGAGTCGAGTACTTGCTGGTGTCGAAGTTTTCCGTGCTGGTCGCGCAGCCGGCGAGTAGCACCGTTGCCCCAAAAAGCAACCCCAGTTGAAAACGAGAAATGCGATTCTTCATGCGATCTTAAGTACCAGTATTGGTGCGTGAACTGTTTGTGACCTAATGTATCTTGTTCTCCATCAGCGAGGGCTGGTTGTTGTGGCTTTCGACGATGCGGATCTGCACTCTGGCTAAGAACTTATCCGTAAATAGTTAAACTCACGACCCGAGCCGCAGCTGACGCGGTGCGGGATCGAGAACTTGGCCAATCGTGTTCAGTCATGGGTCGTGACAGATGAGTTCTGGCAGCGCGTTGAGCCGTTGATTCCTGCGCGCTCGCCGACAGACAAGATCTACGTGCGCAAGCCCGGCGCCGGGCGACCGCCCAAGCCGGCTCGACAGGTGTTCGAGGCCATCGTGTACGTACTGCGCACAGGCTGCCAGTGGAAGGCATTGCCCAAGGAGCGCTTCGGCAGTGCGAGTGCAATCCACAAGCGGTTCCTTGAGTGGGAGGCTGCGGGCTTTTTCGAGGAACTGTGGAAAGCAGGCTTGGCAGAGTACGACCAGATGCAGGGCATTGCCTGGCGCTGGCAGAGTGTGGACGGCGCAATGATGAAGGCGCCACTGGCCCGGGAGGCCGTGGGGCCCAACCCGACGGATCGGGGAAAAAAAGGGCAGCAAGCGGCATCTGTTGGTGGACGGCCGTGGCGTCCCGTTGTCGCTCGTCGTGACCGGGGCCAACGTCCATGACTGCAAGCGCCTTGACGCGGTCCTCAACGCCATCGTCGTCGAACGCAAGGATCCACCGCATCGACGAAACAAGCACCTGTGTGCTGACGCTGGCTACCGGGGCGCGGAACACCTTCGCACCATCGAAGACCACGGCTACATCCCTCATGTCGTCGGACGCCGCACTGAGGCTGATCTCATCAAGCAACGCGACCCCAAGAAGAAGGCGCGACGGTGGGTCGTAGAGGTCTGCCATAGCTGGTTCAACCGGTTCCGAAAGCTACTCGTGCGCTATGAGAAGCTTGAGCGCAGCTTTATCGCGCTCAATCATCTCGCCGCAGCCATCATTGCCTTGCGCAAGGTGCCGGCAGGGACGAACATTATTTACGGATAAGTTCTAAAGGTCGTGACCCTGCTCAGCTACGAGAGCAACTAAATCGGGCCATAAGCCTGAAGCGCCACTCGGTACCGCTGCAGCACACTTCAGCGTGACATGCGTCGTCTCCACTTTCTTGCTATCGCGTGTCACAACCGCCGTTGCCTTGGCGTCCGCCTCAGCCTCAGCCTCAACCTCGACCGCTGCATGAGGTCTGGATCAATGCACCACGCGAGCAGCCGTGTAGATGTCTGGGCAACGCTGACGGCATGAGCCGCTGGTAGGTGGCACGGAGAATGAGGGGGGTCACGCCGTGTGGTCCGGTTTGAGAGCACTCGCCCGGCCCCCGTGCATGGGGTGGTGCAGATGCTGGTGCTGGCGCGCGAGTCGGGCCGCATGCTGCGGTGGCAATGCATCAGCGCGCACGATGCGTCCACGCCCGCGTCGGAGTGGACGGGCACGACCATCACCTTTGCCCTGGGTGAGCGCGCGTCTTCGGCCGCGGCCAGCGGGGGCTGGGCGCGGCAGATTCCGGTGCAGACGGTGCTGAGCTTCACGCACCAGGGTTGGAAAGAGGGCGCGCGCTTCTTCGCTTTTTGCAACACGGCCTGGGGCACGGTGCTGCAGCAGTTGAAGGACTGCGCCATGCTGGAGCCGCATCACTGAGGTGCCAAGGTCGATGGCACGCGCGGCGGCACGACCGGCGCGGTAGCCGGCTGCCGCCGCAGGGCGTGCTTCACTTCAGCGTGAACCGCGCCGTCCCCAGGCTCTTGCCTTCGCGCGTCACCACCGCCACCACCTTGGTGCCGGCCGGCACGGTAAAGCTACCCGTAGCTTCCAGCTTGTCGCCGGCGGGCTTCAGTTCCACGTCTTGCTTCTGCGTGCCGGCCAGCAGCGTGAGCTTGGCGCTCAGGCCGGCCGCGGGCACGGGCTTGCCGTGGTCGCGCAGGTACAGCTGCACGGCGGCGGGCTTGGCCACCAGTTCGTAGACCATGTGCTTGGCCTCGACCACCACGCCGCCGTGCGCGGGGGCGAGGTCGTGGCTTTCATCGGCCCAGGCGGGCAGGGCGGCGAGGGTGAAGGCGGCGCACACGGCGAAAACGGCGCTGGGGGCCAGCAGGCGGGTACGGGGTGTCATGCGGTGCTTTCCTTGTGAAGTAAGTGTTGGAGACAGGAAGGAAGGATGAGGAAGGAGGCGGGCGCGCTCGTCACAGCGCCTGCGTGTCGTCGGAGTTTTCGACCAGCCGCTGTGCGCTCTTGCGGCCGAAGAGCCAGAACAGGGCGGGCGTCAAGAAGGTGTCGAGCAGCGTGGAGCTGATGAGGCCCGAGAAGATGACCACGGCCACGGGGTGCAGCACTTCGGTGCCGGGGCGTTCGGCCTCGAAGAGCAGCGGGGCCAGCGCAAAGGCGGTGACCAGCGCGGTCATCAGCACCGGAGACAGCCGCTCCAGCGAGCCGCGCACGATCATCTTCGTGTCGAACTGCTCGCCCTCGAAGCGCATCAGGTTGATGTAGTGGCTGACTTTCAGAATGCCGTTGCGCACCGAGATGCCCGCCAGCGTGATGAAGCCCACCAGCGCCGCCACCGACAGCGGCTGGCCCGACAGCCACAGCCCGATCACCGCACCCACCAGCGCCAGCGGGATGTTGGCCATGATGAGCACCGACAGCACGGTGGACTGATAGCGGCTGTAGAGCACCACGAACATCAGCGTGAGTGACACCAGCGACAGCAGGCCGACCAGGCGCGACGCTTCTTCCTGCGCCTGGAATTGGCCGCCCAGGGTGATGAAGTAGCCCTCGGGCAGCTTCATGTCGGCCACCACGGCGCGCATGTCGGCCACCACGTCCGATAGAGCGCGGCCCGATGCGTTGGCCGAGAGCACGATGCGCCGGCGCCCGTCGTCGCGGCTCACCTGGTTGGGGCCGTCGCTGTCTTCGATGGTGGCGATGCGCGACAGCGGCACGTGGCCGGTGGGCGTTTCGATCAGCAACTGGCCCAGGCCTTCGGCGCTGCGCGCGCTTTCGGGCAGGCGCACCACCAGCGCGAAGCGGCGCGCGCCTTCGGTCACCTGCGACACGCGCTGGCCTTCCACCAGCCGCTGCAAAGACGCCAGCACCTGCGGCGCGGCCACGCCGTACTGCGCGGCGCGGTCGTAGTCCACATGCACCTTGATCTGCGGCGACAGCACCTGCTTTTCCACCTCCAGGTCGGTCATGCCGTCGATGGTGGCCAGCCGTGCGCGCAGCACTTCGGCCTGGCCGCGCAGCACGTCCAGGTCTTCGCCGAAGAGCTTGATGGCGATCTGCGCGCGCACGCCCGAGAGCATGTGGTCGATGCGGTGCGAGATGGGCTGGCCGATGCTGATGGCGGCTGGCAGGTGCGCGATGCGCTGGCGGATGTCGGCCGTGATCTCGGCCATCGGGCGCTTGAGTGCCGATGCAGGCAGCAGGCCCACGTCCAGCTCGCTCACGTGCACGCCTTCGGCATGCTCGTCCAGTTCGGCCCGGCCGCTGCGCCGGCCCACGTGCGTGACTTCGGGCACTTCGCGCACCAGGCGTTCGGCCTGGCTGGCCAGGCTGGCGCTTTCGGCCAGCGTCACGCCGGGGTTCAGGCGCATGCCGATCAGCAGCGTGCCTTCGTTGAAGGGCGGCAAGAAGGTGGTGGGGAAGAAGGGCACCGCCGCGCCTGCTGCCAGCACGGCCACGGCCGCCGTGGCGATGGCGATGCGCGGGCGCCGCAGCACGGCCTGCAGGCCGCCGCTGTAGCGCGCCTTCAGCCAGGCCAGCAGTTTGGTGTCGCCGTGCTGAAGCCGCTTCATGCGCGGCAGCAGGTAGTAGCTGAGCACGGGCGTGACGGTGACCGACACCACCAGCGAGGCCAGCGTGGACACGATGAAGGCCACGCCCAGCGGCACGAACAGGCGCCCTTCCAGCCCCGGCAGCGCGAACAGCGGCAGGAACACCAGCACGATGATCACGGTGGCGTAGAGGATGGCCGAGCGCACTTCCATCGACGCGCGCTTGACCACTTCCAGCGGGTTCAGGCGCGCGCCGGGGTTGCGCGCGCGGTCTTCGCGCAGACGGCGCATGATGTTTTCCACGTCCACCACGGCGTCGTCCACCAGGCCGCCGATGGCAATCGCCAGACCACCCAGGGTCATGGTGTTGATGGACATGCCGAACCAGCGGAACACCAGCGCCGTGATGAAGATGGACACCGGAATGGCCGTGAGCGCGATCAGCGTGGGCCGCACGGTGCCGAGGAAGAAGAACAGGATCACGGCCACGAAGACCGAGGCGCCGATCAGCTTGCCCTGCAAGGTGGTGATGGAGGCCTCGATGAAGCTGGCTTGGCGGAAGGTGACGCGCGGTGCGTCCATGCCCGCGGGCAGCGAGGCCTTCATGCCCGCCAGCGCTTCCTCGATCTGTTTGGTGAGCGCGATGGTGTCGGCCGTGGGCTGCTTCTGGATGCCCAGGATCACGGCGGGCCGGCCTTCGAAGCCGGCGTCGCCGCGCTTGAGGGCGGGCGCGAAGCTCACCTGCGCCACCTGGTGCAGCAGGATGGGCTGGCCGTTGCGGTGGCCCACGGCCAGGCGGCGCAGGTCTTCCAGGCGCGAGGTGCGGCCCAGATGGCGGATCAGGTACTCACGGCCGTTGACTTCGAGGAAGCCGCCCGAGGTGTTGGCCGAAAAGCCCTGCAGCGCGGCCTCGAGCTGTTCGAAAGACACGCCCAGCTGCGCCATCTGCGCGGCCAGCGGCTGCACCTGGAACTGCCGCACCTCGCCGCCGATCGGGATCACCTGCGCCACGCCGGGCACCGACATCAGGCGCGGGCGCAGCACCCAGTCGGCGTACTCGCGCACGGCCATGGCCGAGATCTTTTCGCTGTCCACCGGAATGGCGATCTGCATGATCTCGCCCATCACCGAGCTGATGGGCCCCATGCGTGGCACCACACCGGGCGGCAGGCCTTCTTCCATCGCCGACAGGCGCTCCGACACCAGTTGGCGGGCGCGGAAGATCTCGGTGCTCCAGTCGAAGGTGACGTAGAGGAAGGACAGGCCGGCGGACGACACCGAGCGCACCGTCTCCACGCCGGGCAGACCGTTCATGGTCGTTTCCAGCGGGAAGGTGATGAGCTGCTCCACCTCTTCGGCGGCCATGCCGCCGGCTTCGGTCATCACCGTCACCGTGGGCTTGTTGAGGTCGGGGAACACGTCCACCGGCGTGCGCGAAAGCGTGAACAGGCCATAGGCCATGGCCGCCAGCGCGACGATGATCACCAGCAGCCTGTGGGCCAGGCTGCTGTCGAGGAGCCACTTGAACATGGTGTGTCGGTGCCTCGTTCAGCGGACCTGGTTGATCAGCGTGGCGCCCTGCGTGGCCACGCGCTCGCCGGCCTTCAGGCCCGAGGTGACGGCCACGCGCACGCCGTCGAGCGGCACCACCGTGACGGTGCGCGGCGCGAAGTGCTCGGGCTGCGTCTTGACCCAGACGATGGCCTGGTTGGCGGCGTTCTTCATCACGGCCGATTGCGGCACGGCGATGGCCTGCACCGTGCTCTTGCTGTGCACCTGCACGCGCAGCGGCTGGCCCACGGCCAGCGTGGCCAGTGCGTCCGCCTGCGCCTGCGTCTGGGAGCCAAAGGCCAGCGGCAGCGCCTGTTCGCGCAGGCTGCGCGCGGCGCCGATGAAGCGCAGCGGCACGCGCGCATCGCCCACCGCGACGCTGGCACCGGCGATGTCGGCCAGCAGCGCCGGGTCGTAGGCCAGCGCCTCGATGCGCAGGCGCTGCGGGTCGACGATTTCGAAGATCACTTCACGTGCGTCCACCACCTGGCCCGCCACCACGGCGGAAGAAGCGATGACGCCCGACACGGGCGCGACCAGCGGGTCGCGGTTGGTCAGGCCCGCGCCGATGGCCTGGGCGCGGGCGCGCGCGCTGGAGGCCTCGCTTTCGGCGGCTTCGATGTCCTTGCGCGGGATGGTGTCGCTGAGCTCGCGCAGGCGGGCCAGGCGCTTTTCCGCCAGTTGCTGGGCGGCGCGCAGCTCGGCCAGCTGGGCCGATTGCGAGGCGCGTTCCAGCGGCGCGGCGGCCGGTTGCACCCAGGCCAGCACCTCGCCCTTGCGCACGGCCTGGCCGGGCTCGGGCAGGCCGCGTGGGCCGGCTTCCACCCGGCCGGCGATCAGCGCCTGCACGCGGCCGCCGCTTTGCGGGTCCATCACCACGCGGCCGTCCAGCTCGGTGCTGCGCGGGTGCTGGCCGCTTTCGGCCCGCACGGTGCGCACGCCCAGCTGGCGCTGCGCGGGCTTGGGCAGGAACACGCTGCCATCGGGCAGGCGCTGCGGGCCGTTGCTGCTGGCGGCGGGGGGCGCGTCGCCATGGTCATGGCCGGGGCCGGCGAAGGCGGGGGCGCCCAGCGTCAGTGCGGCGAGCAGCGCCATGTGTCGCAGGCGCGCGGCGCTGCACTTGAGGGGGCGGGTCGATGCGGCGCGGTGCCCCTCCAGCGAGGGCAGGTTCAGGCGGTTCATGCGCGGGCTCCTTCGAGGGGGGCGTCGCGCTTGCCACGGCCCCGGGCCAGGCCGAGCGCGGCGATCAGCGCCAGTCCGCCCACGGCCCAGGGCGCATAGCGGCGCCAAGCCGGCGCGGCGGCGGGGGCGTCGTGCACGGCCTCATCGATGTGCAGCTCACCGGCCAGCAGGTCGGCTTCAGGGCCCACGGCCAGCGTGGCCGTGACGGGCAGCTCGCCGGCGGGCAGGGGCTGCGGCAGCGTCACTTCGTATTCGCCGGGGCCGTGCGGCTCGGCGGTGTAGCTGGCGTCGCCCAGTTGCAGTTCGATCTTGGCGTCGTTCACGGGCTCGTTGCTGGCATGGCGGTCCAGGTAGATCGCCAGGCGCTGGCCTTCGAGCACGCCGACCAGTTCGAAGGCTTCGGATTCGAGCGCGAAGCGCGGATGGGCCTGGCCGGTGGGCGCGGCGGGGCCGTCGTCGTGGCCCTCGTGGGCCTGGGCAAGCGGTGTGAGGAGCGCGCCGGACAGGGCCAGCACGCCCGCAAGGCGAAGGACATTCATGGTGTTGGCAAAAGAGGAGGAAGGCAGACAGAGGGGCGAGGCGCGTGGTGCGCGGCGGGCGGCAGGGGCGGGCGACAGGGGTAGGCGACAAAGGCAGGGGCCGCGCGGTCAGGGCAGCAGCCCCAGCGACTGGCGCCATTGCGAAATGGCGCTGGCCAGCTCCAGGCGCGCGGCGGCTTGCTGGCGCGCGGCCTCCGTGGCTTCGAGGTTGGTGCGCAGGCGGGTGGGCAGGTCCGACTCGCCGAGGCGGAAGGATTTTTCGATCATCTGGCGCGTCTGTTCGGCCAGACGCGCACGCTCCTCGGCCGCGGCCAGCCGCACGCGCGTGGCCGCGATGCGCATGCGCAGGCTCTGTTGTTCCGTGGCCAGGCGCAGTTGGGCCTGCTCGATCTGCGCTTCGAGTTCGAGCGCCTCGGCCTGCGCGTTGGCGACCTGCGCCTCCTGGCGCGCGGAGGCGCCGAAGGGCACGCGCAGGCCGATGTTGAGCGAGGAGCGCCCGCGCTCCTCGAAGCTGCCGCGCTCGCGCGTGGTGCCCAGCGTGAGTTCCGGGTTGCCGGCGCCCTGGCGCTGCGCGAGGGCGACGTTGGCGCGTGCCACAGCCAGGCGCTGGGCCAGCGCGGCGCCCTGCGGGTGCGCGTCGAAGGCGGGGGCGGCCGCTTCGGTGGGCTCGGCTTCGGGCTGCAGTTGCGCGCCGTCGGGGGCGGCGACGCCGGTCAGCGCCTGCCAGCGCTGGGCGGCTTCGGCGCGCGCCTGCTGCGCTTGCGCCTGCTCGGCGCGCGCGGCGGCCACGGTGCCCTGGGCCTGCAGCAGGTCGCTGCGCGCCAGTTCGCCAGCCCGCAGGCGGCGCTCCACGTCGGCGGCCAGCTGTTCGGCGTGGCGCAGCTGCTCGGCGGCCAGCCGTTCGGCCAGGCGCGCCTGGGCCAGGGGCCACCAGGCCTCGCGCAAGCTGCCGGCCAGTTGCAGGCGCGCGAGCGCGGCGCGGCGTTCCACGCCTTCGGCTTCGGCCTCGGCCAGCGCGCGGCTGCGGCTGCGTTCGCCGGGCCGCCACAGCGGGATCGCCAGGCCGGCCTCCCATTCGCGCTGGCCTTCGTTGTCGTTGACGCGGTCGGTGGTGTGGGCCAGTTCCAGCGCCAGGGCCGAAGGCGTCCACGACGACGCCGCGCGCTGCGAGGCCTCGGCCGCGGCGCGGCGCTGGGCCAGCGCGCGGGCCTCGGGCTGGCGCTGCCAGGCGGCGTCGAAGGCGTCTTTCAGCGAGCCGGCCGGGCGGGCCGCGGGGGCCGCGGCAGGCGTGGATGGCGCGGAAGCGGGGAAAGGCTGGGCGCCCGCGGGCGCCACCGCGCCGAGGAGCGGCGCGCAGGCGAGAACGATGAGACGAAGGAGCGGCATGAAGCAGGACGCCCGCAACCCCGGGCGGGCCGCATGGCTGAAACGAATGCGTTCATGCTAGGAAGGCAGCTCGCCCGCCAGATCACGCGAAGATTACATCTGCGTCATCTGGCAGAGGGGGAGGGCGCGTCCGCCGCCGGGGCCGCGAGGTGCAAGCCGATGCGCGTGAGCCCCATCGCGCTGCTGGCGAAGGTGCGCCCGTCGTGCATGCGCGCGATGGCCGCGACGATGGCCAGCCCCAGGCCGTGGTGCTGCGAGGAGCCGGTGCGCGCCGCGTCGGCACGGAAGAAGCGCTCGAAGATGCGCTCCAGCGTGCCGGGCGGAATGAGCATGCCGCGGTTCTGCACGCTGATGCTCACGCCCGCGGCGGCCTGTTCGATGGAGACCACGATGGCGCTGCCCGCTTCCGCGTGGCGGATGGCATTGCTCACCAGGTTGGAGAGGGCGCGGCGCAGCAGGCCCGTGTCCACGGCCAGCAGCGCATCGCCGCGCAGTTCCAGGGTCAGCCCCCGGTCGTCCAGATCGGGCTCGTGGAACTCGGCCACGGCCCGCACCTGTTCGGCCAGGCTGCAGGGCGCCGAGCGGCGCGCCTTGGCGCCGCGGTCGGCCTGCGAGAGAAAGAGCATGTCGGCCATGATGGCGGACATGCGCCGCACTTCCTCCAGGCAGGAGCCCAGCGCTTCGCGCAGCGCTTCCACACTGCGGCTGCGGCCCAGTTCCACTTCCACCTGCGCGATCATGTTCGACAGCGGCGTGCGCAGCTCGTGCGCCAGGTCGGCGTTGAAGGCTTCCAGCTGCGCGTAGGCGCCCTCGGCGCGCTCCAGCAGCGCATTGAACTGGTGGATCCAGGGCTGCAGCTCGTCGGCATAGGCACCCGCCACGATGCGCCGGCCCGGCTTGTCGGGGCCAAGCTCGGCGGTTTCGGCGGCCAGCAGCTTGAGCGGCGCCAGGCTGCGCCGCACCAGCCAGAAGCCGGTGAGCGACACCCCCAGCGAGCCCAGCGCGGCGGTGACGATCAGCACATAGCCCAGGCGGCGGCGCATCACGTCGTCGCGGCCCACGTCCAGCGCCATGCGGGCTTGCAGCGGCTGGCCCTGCAGCACCAGGTCGCCCGCGGGCGCGCTGCGCCACACCCAGCGCGAGGGGCCGCTGGTCAGGGGCTGGTGCGCGTAGAAGGTCTGGCCGTTCAGCGTCAGCTCCACCGCCAGGTCCGGGTGGCTGGCGAAGATATCCTTGAGCTTGTGCTGAACGTCGCCAGTGGTGGGGCTGTGGTTGCTGTCGGTGATGGCGTGCTTCACCATCTCGTAGTGCTGGCGGTACTCGTCTTCGTGCTTGGCCTCGAAGCTCCAGCTGATGGCCGCGTAGATGCCCGCGCAGACGATGCTGAGGCCGACCAGCGTCTGCAGCGCCAGCCAGCGCGAAAGCCGGGCCTGGATGGAGCCGGGCGGCGTCATGGCGCCGCGCCGTCCCGCTGCTCCAGCACGTAGCCCATGCCGCGCACCGTGTGCAGCAGTTGGGTGTCGAAGGGATCGTCGATCTTGCTGCGCAGGCGGCGGATGGCGACTTCGACCACGTTGGTCTCGCTGTCGAAGTTCATGCCCCACACCTGGTCGGCCAGCACGGCGCGCGACAGGATCTGGCCCTGGCGGCGCAGCAGCAGCGACAGCAGCGCGAATTCCTTGGCCGTCAGGTCCAGCCGGCGGCCGGCGCGCTGGGCGCGGCGCGTCAGCGGGTCCAGCTGCAGGTCGGCCAGGGCGTAGCGCGTGACGTCCTGCAGCGGGCTGCGGCGCAGCAGGGCGCGCACGCGCGCGAGCAGTTCGGAAAAGGCGAAGGGCTTGGCCAGGTAATCGTCGGCGCCGCTTTCCAGGCCCTTGACGCGGTCTTCCACGGCGTCACGCGCGGTGAGCATGAGCACGGGCACCGGCACGCCGGCCTGGCGCAGGCCCTTCACGAAGTCGAAGCCGCCCAGGCCGGGCAGCATCACGTCGAGCACGATGGCGTCGTAGTTGCCGCTGCGCGCCATGCCGAAGCCGAGGGCGCCGTCGCGCGCCAGGTCCACGTTGAAGCCGCTTTCGCTCAGCCCCTTGCGCAGGTAGTCGCCCAGCTTCTGTTCATCTTCGACAACCAGCAGGTACATGGATGGGATGGTAGTGGCCGGCCCGTGCGGGCGGTCGGACGTTCAGCGGGGGCGTGGCGAGGGGGCAAGGCCCGGCGCGCCGGGCGAAGCCCACTGTAGACGGCGTGCCTGTCAGCCGGCCTGCACGAAGATGACAGATCCGTCATCTGCGGCACCCGCTGCACCCGCTGCACCCGCATGTGGCCCCGCCCGCTCAGCGCTGCGGCGGCCGGGGCGCCGGGAGCGGGGCGGCCGCAGCCTGCCGGTCCGCCGACAGGGCACGGAAGGCCTGCAGCGCCCGTTCATAGCTCGGGCCGCGGCTGTCCAGGGCGACCTCGCCGTAGGCGATCTCGCTCATGCCCGACCGCGTCCAGGCCACGGCTTCGGCATGGACCTCGGCGCGGCTCTTCTGGCCGGAGATCGCGGTCGCGCGCGGATGGCCTTCGGGGTAGCCGACCGTGGGCGCCGTGGCCCTCCATTGCCGGGTCTCGTGCTGGACCTGGGCCGTGGTGAGTTGGGTCGGCAGCGCCGACGGCCGCGGATCGCCCTCGGCGTAGTTACCGGCAAAAGCCGGGACGGTGGCCGCGGCCAGGCAAAGCGAAGAAAGTGCCAGGAAGGTCTTGCGCATGGGCATTCCTTGGAGAAGTTGAGGGAGGTGAAAGGGCAGTCGCGCTGCACCCTGGCCTTCACTCTAGGAATGCGAGCTGTCATCGAACGAACGGCGCGATGACGGCTGCGTCATGGACGGCAACGAATGGCATCCCGCCCTGGCGCCCGACGCCGGGTCCGGCTCGCCCCCTTGAAAACGCGGAACGGCGGATGTTTGCGGGCAAAGCGGTCCCTTCATCGGCCCCGTGATTGTCAAATAAAGTAACAAGAAGAATTATTTACTTACGTGCAAAGTAATAGTTTTTGAGTCACGCAAAATTCCTCGCGTCCTTGGCGCATGGAGTGAGATGAATTTGGAGCAGGTGAAGCTGGTCGTGTACGTGGGCCGGAGCAAGCGTGGGAAATGGCCCCTTTCGGCCTTCGTGACGGCCGCCCGGCAGGTGGCGATGCGCGAGCCGGTTACCGGCGCCCTGCTGGACGACGGATTGGGCATCTTCCACGTGGTCGAAGGGACCGAGGCCGCCGTGGACCGCTTCATGGCTTTCGTGCTGCTGTCCAAGCGACTGAAGGACACGCGCGTGATCTACGAAACGCGCCGCGCCGCGCCCATGTTCGACGGCCAGCCGCTGGCCTATTGTTTCGACGCCTCGTGGCGTGAGCGCATCGCCACGTTGATTGCCGCGCAGCCGGTGGACCGGCGCGACCTGTGGCACTTCTGCACCGGGCTGGCCGAGCGCATCCAGCGCCAGGGCGGCCCCGCCGCCCCGCCGCCGCTGCGCGAAGCGCCCGCGTGGTGGAAGGGCGGATAGCGGCCGGGACCGAGGCCCCCGCCGCCCGCTGAAGTTGCCCGGCCGGCCTTCGGTGCGCATGCCCGGCCGCTCGCAGCCCGCCCGCACGCACGCACGCATCGCCGGTGGCCCTATGCTCGGGTCTTCCTCGCTGCGCCGGCGCCTGCCATGACCTGGTCCAACCTCTCGCTCTTCCTGGTGCCCTTCCTCGTCGCCGCGGCCCTGCCCGGGCCGGCCCAGGGCACTTTCGTGGCCACGGTGCTGGCGCGTGGCCGGGCGTCGGCGCTGCCCTTCGTCTCGGGCATGGTGGCGGGCAATGCCGTGTGGCTGGTGGCGGCCATCGCGGGGCTGGCCTCGCTGGCGCTGCGCTACGAGATGCTCTTCCTGACCGTGAAGTGGATCGGCGTCGCCTACCTGCTGTTCGTGGCCTGGAAGCTGTGGACGTCGCCCGTGTCGCTGGAACTGGCCGACGGCCGCAAGCCCGGCGGCTTCCTGGCCGGGGCCGCGCTGACCCTGGGCAATCCCAAGGCGGCCGTGTTCTTCGGCGCCATCCTGCCGCAGGCCTTCGATCTCACGGCGCTGTCTTTCGCGCAGGCGGCGCTGATCGTGGCGGTGGGCGTGGCCGTGGACTTTGCGGTGCAGGGCACGTACCTGCTGGCGGCCACGAAGGCGCGGCGCTTCATCACCACGCCGCGGCACCTCAAGGCGGTGAACCGCAGCGCGGCCGTGATGATCTGCGGCTGCGCGGCGCTCATCGCGCGCCGCGGCTGAAGGCCGCAGGGCCGAAGCCCGGGGGCGGCGCGGCGACATGCGTCAGCCGTGGCCGACATGAAGGGTTGGCGGGAGCCGGCCGCCCGGGCGCGGCCGCTGGCCATACTGGCCCACGTGTCCGTTCCCAAGGAAGAAAAATGTCCTTCGCGCTTTACATGATCGGTTTCCTGATCTTCATGGCCGGCCTCGTCTGGGGCGCCACGGTCGTGGGCGTGCCCACCGTCTACATCGGCATCGGTGCCCTGATCCTGCTGGGCATCGGCATCTTCAGCGCCGTGGGCCGCACGCGCAGCAAGGATCCTTCCTGACCCTGCGGCGCGCTGGCGCCGCGGCGCCGGGCGGGAGTCAGGGCCTGGCCGGCAGCGCGGTGCACAGCGCGGCCTGCCCGGGCACGCAGCCGCCCATGCACACGGGCTGGCCGTGCATGTCCTTGTCGCTGGCGCCGCGCGGCGTGGCCGCGCAGAACACGTCGCCCTTCCAGTCGCGCGTGCAGTAGCCCGGTTCGCACAGCGGCTGGCCGAAGTTGTTGACTTCGACGCCGCCGTCTCGGGGGGCGCAGAACCATTGGCCCAGCGCGTCCGGCATGCACTGCACGCTGCCCTGCGGGCAGCGCAGCCCGCCGTCCCGGTGCACGAAGCAGCGCGCCGGTGGGTCTGCGGCCAGCGCCGCATGCAGCATGAGCGCGGCGGCGCAGCCGGTCAGCGTTCGGGCCAGGAAGGCAAGGAGCGTCATGACGGTCGTTTCAGGAAAGCCGGGGAGGCGAAGCCCTTAAGTCTGCGCCAGTTCGAAGGGCGGAATCCAGCGCCCGTCCACGTCCGTGAAGCCGTATTCCCGCGCCAGGTCGGCCACGCGCAGTGCGCGGCCGGTCTTGGCCATCACGGCCGGATCGGCCGCCAGCGCCGCCACGGCGCGGCCCAGGTAGCGCGGCGTCTCGGTGCCCGCCAGCTCCGGCTTTTCGTGCCAGTGCGCCTCGTCGGTGAAGTGGCAGGCCAGCACGAACTCGGTGCGCATCCAGCCGGGCGACACGGCCACCGAGGCCACGCCGTGCGGCCGCAGCTCCTGCGCCATGCCGAAGGCCAGCCGCGTCATGGCGGACTTGGCCAGGTCGTAGAGCAGGTCGCCGGCCATGAAACGGTCGCGGTCCCAGAAGGTGGTGGTCACGATCAGGCCGCGGCCCTGGCGCACGAAGATCGGCGCGGCCTGCTGGCTGGCCAGCAGGTGGTTGCGCACGCCGCGGTCGAAGAATGCGTCCCAGCGCGCGATGGGGCGCTGCCAGAACGGCGCTTGCGACAGGCCCTCGAAATCCTGGTGGCCGCCCCAGGCGTTGTTGACTAGCACATCCAGCCGGCCCTGTTCGCGCTCGACGCGCTGGAAGAGCGCGGCCACCTCCTCGGGCCGCGTGTGGTCGCAGCGCACGGCGATGCCGCGCCCGCCCGCGCGCGTCACTTCGTCGGCCGTGTCGTCGATGCTGCCGGGCAGCTGCGCGATGCCGGCCGCGGCCATCAGCGGCTCGTAGCCGGCCCCCGGCTGCGCGCGCGTGCTGCGCCCGGTCACGTACACCGTGGCGCCGGCGGCGCCCAGTTCGACCGCGATGCCGCGGCCCGCGCCGCGGCTGCCGCCCGTGACCACGGCCACACGCTGTTGGAGGGATGTCATGCTTGCCTGCTTCCTGTTGAGGGTTCTTGAACATGCAGTGGGCATGGTGGCGCGCGCTCAGCGCGCCGTCTTGGACGAAAGCGAAACGCGCCGCCGCTGCAGGAAGGCGCCGGGCGACAGGCCGCACAGCGCCTGGAATTCGCGCACCAGGTGCGACTGGTCATAAAAGCCGCTGTCCAGCGCCAGTTCGCTCCAGCGGGGCGGGCCCGGCTCGCGCAGCCGCTGCAGGCAGCCGTGCAGGCGCATCAGCCGGCTCCAGGTGCGCGGCGACAGGCCCAGCTGCGCGCGAAAGAGCTGCTGCAGCCGCCGCTCGCCCACGCCCACCGCGGCCGCGGCCTCCGCGATGCGCGCCTCGCCGGCGCCCGGGCGCAGCAAGGCGACGGCCTGACGCACCTTGCGCAGGTCGGCCGAGGCGGCCGGATCGGCGGGGCGCTGCGCGCGGGCCAGCGCGTCCACCAGCCGCTGCACGCGCGCGGCTTCGTCGGGCGCCTCCTGCAAGTGCAGCGCCAGGCCCCGCAGCGCGGGCGGCACCAGCGTGTCCCAGTCCAGCTGGCGCTCGGCCAGCGCATGTGCCGGCAGTCCGCCGAAGAGCGCGGGCGCCGCGCCGGGCCGAAGCGTCAGGGACAGGCCGCGCAGCGGCCCGCGCAAGGCCAGTTGCACCGGCCGCACGCTCGGGCCCGCGATCTGCACGGTGCCCGCGACCGAATCCACGCTCAGGCGCAGCGCGCCGTCGGGCAGCACGCGCTCATGCACCACGGTGCCCGGCGGCAGCGCTTCCTGGTAGGCGATGAGATGCGCCACCTGCGCCTGCAGCGGAGCCGGCACCGCGAACTCGCGCAGCGTGCCGGCCGGCACGGTGGTTTCCGGCGCATAGACCGGGTCGCCGTCCAGCCGCAGGTAGAGGCGTTCGGGCGGTGGCGGGGGCGACAAGCGAGGGGCGGGCTCCACCGCGCCATTGTCCGGCCTGGGCGGCCGGCCGGAAGGCCCGGGCAGGGCGCTGCGCCCCAGGGCCGTGCTACGCCGCGCCCGGCTGCGGCGCGGCGAGCAGGGCGTGCGCCACTTCGTCGGCGAAGCGGTAGCGCCGCTCGCCGACCCACACGAGCTCGGCGCCTTCCGGGTCGGGCCGCCGGGGCGGCAGGTGCGGCGCCAGGGCCTGGGCGCAACCCACCCAGTCGCCGCCGGCCACCGGCTCGTTGAGCGAGGCCCAGGACAGGCTGCCGCAGGCGTTGTCGCCGAAGCCGTGCAGGGTTCGCCAGTCCGCGCCCTGGGCGAGCAGGAAGCGCGTGAGTTCGGCGTCGCCGCGAAAGAGGGCCTGGTTGAGCGCGCTGCCGTCGATGTCGCCGCCGCGCACTTCCAGCGGCCAGCCGCAGGCCACCATGGCGCGCACCGCGTCGCCGCAGCCCTGCGCGGCCAGCTCGGGCAGCAGGCGCAGCTGGGCGGCGTCCAGCGCGTCGAGCAGGCCCGGATGCGCGGCCTGGATCGCGCGGGCCGCGTCGGCGTCGCCGCGCGCGCAGGCCGCCACGAAGGCCTCGTCGGCGGGCAGGGGCTGCAGCGCCTCGGGGCCCGCACCGGCGCGGGCGAGCAGCGCCGCCACGTCGGGCTGGCCGAAGCGCAGGGCCAGCGTGTGGGCCGACACGCCCGATGGCGTGCGCGCGTCGGCACGGGCGCCGGCCGCGAGCAGGGCGTCGATGTGCGCCAGCGAGCGGCGGCGCCGGAGGGCCCACAGCAGCGGGGAGCCCCAGTCGGCCGTCGGTGGGCCCGGTGGTGGCTCGTTCGCATCGCCGCCATGGGCCAGCAGCAGGCGCAGCGCCGCGCCGCCATCGTCCAGGTCCAGCGCGCGGTACATCGCGTTCGTGCCGGTGATCCGCGCGCCGGCCTCCAGCAGCAGCTGGGTGCAGTCCGGCGCCTCGAGCGCGTGGTAGAGCGATTCGCCGTCGTTCGGGTCGGCGCCCGCGTCCAGCAGCTCTTGCGTGAGCACCGGGTCGCGCGCCTTGCCGGCGGCGCCGTACAGGGCCGACAGCCGCTCGGTGGCCGAGGGCGCTTCCAGCGAGGCGGGCGGCCAGCGGTTGCCGATGGCCTGGTTCGGCGACGCACCCGCGCGCAGCAGGAGCCGCGCGCATCCGCGCAGGCGCTCGCGGAATTCCGGCAAGGCGGCCAGGCTTGAATGCGTGACAGCCACCAGCGGCGGCAGTTGCAGCGGGCCGCCGGCGCGGTGCACCCAGGCCGGATCGTGCGCGGTGGCCCGCCGCAGTGTTTGTTCGTCGCCGATGGCGCAGGCCAGATACGGGTCGTCGCCGGGCAAGGCCGGGTCGTCGGCCAGCAGGCGCGCGGCCACGGCCGGGCGGTGGGCGTTGTTGCCGCCGGCCACGTCGCCCGCATAGAGCCAGCGCAGCCAGTGCAGGCGTGCGCGCTGCGGGTCGTCCGCCAGCGCGCGGCGCGCGAGCACGAAGCCCTGCAGGTCGGCCCAGGAGGGAAAACCGTGCTCACGCGCCAGGCAGGACTGCGCGTCGTGCAGCCGCAGGCCGAGCGCGGCCAGGTGCGCATCGCTGTGGCCGCGCGCGGCGGGCAGGGACGCGCGCAGGCGCTGCATCGCGGCGGGGTCGCCCGCGCGGTAATGCGCGAGCAGTTCCTTGGCCTGCTTCTTGAGCTGGCCCAGGTCGGGTCGGGGGGGAATGCGTTTCAAGAGACACCTCCGTGCATCCATGGCCGATGACCCGCAACGTCGGCTGCACAAAAGGCGTGCGTGAAAAAGACCTGGGACAGGCCGATGAAGACAAGTGGGTTCCACCCTTCCCGCGGGTCCGGAGGCGTCTTGCACGCGGCGCGCATCTTAAGGCATGGGCTTGCGCGGCGCGGCGCCGCGCCCGCGCACGAAGCGCCACTGGCTGACAGCGCACGGCGCCAAGGGCCGCGAAGCTTGCCGCATCGTCTGCAGGAGTCCGCGACATGCGCATGCCCCCGTTTTCCCATCCCCCCGCCTTCCCGCGCGGCACGCGCTGGGCGCTGGCGGCGGGCCTGCTCGTGCTGCTGGCCGCCTGCGGCGACACCGCCAAGCTGCCGCCCGAGGCCGGCATCGGCCCGTCGCCCACGCTGCCCGCGCCGAACAAGACGCTGCTGCCCACGGTGCACATCGCCCCCGCCACGGGCTGGCCCGCAGGCACGATGCCCACGCCCGCGGCCGGCATGCAGGTGACGGCTTTCGCCCGCGACCTGGCGCACCCGCGCTGGGTTTACGTGCTGCCCAACGGCGACGTGCTGGTGGCCGAAAGCGACAAGCCCGCCGTGCCCAAGGAAGACCAGGGCTTCGTGAAGAAGGTGCGCAACTGGGTGATGGGCAAGGTGATGGCACGCGCCGGCTCGGGCACGCAACCGTCGGCCGACCGCATCACGCTGCTGCGCGACGCCGATGGCGACGGCCAGGCCGAGGTGCGTCACGTGTTCCTCGAAGGCCTGCATTCGCCCTTCGGCATGGCGCTGGTGGGCAGCGACTTCTACGTGGCCAATGCCGATGCGGTGGTGCGCTTTCCGTACGAGGCCGGCCAGACGCAGATCACGGCGGCGGCGACCAAGGTCACGGACCTGCCGGGCCTGCCGCTCAATCACCACTGGACCAAGAACCTGATCGCCAACGCCGACGGCAGCAAGCTCTACGTCACCGTGGGCTCGAACAGCAACGTGGGCGAGAACGGCCTGGCGGTGGAGGAAGGCCGCGCCGCCATCTGGGAGCTGGACCGCGCGAGCGGCCACAAGCGCCTGTTCGCCACCGGCCTGCGCAACCCCAACGGCATGGGCTGGGCGCCGGGCACGAACACGCTGTGGACGGTGGTCAACGAACGCGACGAGATCGGCAGCGACCTGGTGCCCGACTACCTGACCTCGGTGAAGGACGGCGCCTTCTACGGCTGGCCCTACAGCTACTTCGGTGCGCACGTGGATGCGCGCGTGAAGCCGCCGCGACCCGACCTGGTGGCCCAGGCCGTGGTGCCGGACTATGCGCTGGGCAACCATGTGGCGCCGCTGGGCCTGGCCTTTTCCGATCCGAAGGTGCATCAGGGCCTGCCCGCCGCGTGGCGCCAGGGCGCCTTCATCGGCCTGCACGGCTCGTGGAACCGCAAGCCGCGCAGCGGCTACAAGGTCATCTTCGTGCCCTTCGAGAACGGCCGGCCCCAGGGCATGCCGCAGGACGTGCTCACCGGCTTCCTGAGCCCCGAAGGCGAGGCGCGCGGCCGCCCGGTGGGCGTGGCGCTGGACGCCCGGGGCGGCCTGCTGGTGGCCGACGACGTGGGCGACGCCGTGTGGCGCGTGGCGGCGCCGCGCTGAGGCGCCGGCGGCGGGGCCGGCCCGGCGCACAGGTGCCGCTTGGCCATCCCGCAACGGACGGCCCCGCCTGAGGCAGCAGCGTTCGATCGCGCGCCGCCGCGCGCGGGTTCAGCGGTGGCTCTGGAACACCCGCGTCTGCCCGTTGGCCAGCACCAGCAGCGTGTCGTAGGGGTCGCGCCGGCCGCCATAGACCGCGCCGTCCATGCCCGGGGAGCCGACGGGCATGCCGGGCACGGCCAGGCCGATGGCGCCGGCCGGGCGCTCTTTCAGCAGCCGCTGCACGTCCGCGGCCGGCACATGGCCTTCGAGCGCGTAGCCGCCGACGAAAGCCGTGTGGCAGGAGCCCAGCGATTTTGGAATCCCGGCGCGGGCGCGCGCAGCATTGTTGCCCTCGGCATGCACGCGCGTGGCAAAGCCGTTCGCGTTCATGTGCTTCACCCAGTCGGTGCAGCAGCCGCAGTTCGGGTCCTTGAACACCTCCACGCGCGGCGCGGCCAGCGCGTGCGGGGCGGCGGCCCACAGCGGGGCGCTCAGGAGCAGGGTGCGTCTCTGGATCATGGTGCGCATTGTGGAGCGCCGCCATGGCCCTGGCGTGCATCGCCCTCCGGCGTGGAGGGCGCTTCGGCGCGCGCTCAGCGCTTCAGGAAGTCCAGCAGCGCCGCGTTGAAGGCCTGCGCATGCGAGACGTTGAGCCCATGCGGCCCGCCCGGGATGACCACCAGCTGGCTGTGCGGCACGGCCTGGTGCGTGCGTGCGCCGGAGCCTTCCAGCGGCACGATGGCGTCGGCGTCGCCGTGCAGCACCAGCGTGGGCCGGGTGATCTGGCGCAGGTCTTCGCGGAAATCGGTGCGGGCGAAGGCGTCCGTGCAGGCCAGCGCCGCATGCGGCGCCGACTGGTGGCACTGCGCGAGGGCCTGGGCGCGGTCCGCATCATCGACCTGGAGTTCGCCATGGGCCGAGAAGAAGTCCCGCGTGAACTGCTCGAAGAAGCGGTCGCGGTCCTGCTCCAGGCCCTGCTTCATCGCCTGCGCCTTCTCGGGCGTGAGCGGGCCGTCGGGGTTGTCGGCGGTTTTCAGCAGGGCCGGCGGCACGGCGGCCGCGAAGACCAGGCTGTGGAGGCGCTCCTCGCCATGCCGGGCCACGTAGCGCGCCACCTCGCCGCCGCCCATCGAGAAGCCGACCAGGGTCACGCGCTGCAGCTCCAGCTCGTCCATCACGCGCTCCAGGTCGTCCGCGAGCGTGTCGTAGTCGTAGTGCGCGGCCGGCTTGTCGGAGCGGCCGAAGCCGCGGCGGTCATAGGCCACCACGCGGTAGCCGGCGGTCTGGAGCGCTTCGGTCTGCGCCGACCAGGCCTGCGCCGACAGCGGCCAGCCATGGATCAGGACCACGGGGCGACCGGGGCCGCCGCTGTCCTCGATGTGCAGGTGCAGATTCTCGGGCGCTGCCGGCTCGGGGAGCACCGCGTTGCCCGTGGCCACGGCCCCGAGCGCGCCGGCCACGCCGCCGAGCGTGCCGCCCAGCACGACGCCGATGGGCCCGCCCACCACGCCGCCGATGCCGGCGCCGGCGGCCGCGCCCACCATGGCGCTGCCGCCCACCAGGGGGACTTGGGATTCGCGCTCGGCCTCTTCGGGCGTGCGCGGCTGCTGGGCGCCCGGGCGCGGATCCTGCGCGGGAATACCGAAGTCCGGGTGCGCCTGCGCGGCCGGGGCTTCGTCCGTGCCCATCGGCGCGATGGCGGGACGGAGGGGCGTGTTCATGGGGGCTCCTTGAGATCGGATGAGGTTCGGAGGCGGCGCCGGGGCCGGAGCGCTCGGCCGCTGCCACTGCTGCAGACGTTGTAGGGCGCGGCAGGCGGCGGCCGCGCCGTCCCGGCCAGCATGCTGGCGTCGGACGCGTCCTGCCTCACGGCCCGGCGGCGGTGGCTTTCGCCCGCGGTGCGCGCGCCGCCTCCGGCCGGAAGGGCGGGCGCCCGTCGAGGGCCAGTGCGGCCGCCGCTTCTTAAAATCCGCGCCTTTTTCTCCCCGGCAGCGCGCATGGACATCGTCGTCAACGAAGAACTCAAGGCCTACATCGATCCGCTCACCCCCGATGAATACGAGGCGCTCGAACGCAGCCTGCTGGCCGAAGGCTGCCGCGACGCGCTGGTGCTGTGGGGCGACGTGCTGGTCGACGGCCATAACCGCTACGGCATCTGCAAGAAGCACAACCTGCCGTTCCAGACGGTGCAGAACACGCGCTTCCAGTCGATGGAGGACGTGCACCTGTGGATGATCGACCAACACCTGGGCCGCCGCAGCCTGTCGGACTTCCAGCGCGGCGTGCTGGCGCTGCGCAAGCGCGAGATCGTGGCCGGCCGCCGCGCGCGACAGGCCCCGCCCGCCGAGTCGGCCGAAAGTGCGGCGCCACCGCCGGGCGAAGCGGCGCCGGTCCCGGCCGCCGCCCCTTCGGCCGAGGAGGCGCTGAGCACGCGCGAGGCCCTGGCCCGCGCCGCGCGGCTGCGCAGCAACCAGGTGCAGCTGATCGAGAAGATCCAGCAGAGCGCCACGCCCGAAGTGGTGGAAGCCGTGAAGGCCGGCACACTGTCGCTGAGCGCCGCGGCCGCCGTGGCCACGCTGCCGGCCGAAGAACAGGTGGCGGCCGCCACCGCCGGCAAGGACGAGCTCAAGCAGGCCGCCAAGCGCGTGCGCGAGGCCAAGCGCAAGCCGCCGCGCGACAAGCCGGAGGCCGCGGGCGATACCGACGCCGCGCCTGAAGGCGCCGCGGCGGGCGCGTCCTCGGCCGGCGAGGAGCTGATCGCCTTGCGCAAGCGCGTGGCCGAGCTGCAGGCCGAGAACACCCGGCTGAACCAGGAAGTGGCCACCTTGCGCAAGCAGGTCCTGAACCTGCTGGGCCCCGCCGCCGGGCCGGCGCCCCAGGTGCCTGCCGCCGCGCAGGCGGCTGCTGCGGCTGCGGACGAATCCGACCCACCGTTCTGACGGGCGCGCCTACGCCGGCGGACCCAGGGGCCGACGGGCTCCGGCGCATGGGCGCACGTGCGGCCCGGCCCTGTCGCGCATCGGCCGCGCGGCGAGTGCATCAGCGCATGCGCAGCAGCCGCAACCCGTTGGCCACCACCAGCAGGCTGGCACCCATGTCGGCGAACACGGCCATCCACATCGTCGCGCTGCCGAAGACCGCGAGCACGAAGAACACGGCCTTGATGCCCAGCGCCAGCGTGATGTTCTGCCACAGCAGCGCATGGGTGCGGCGCGACAGCTTCACGGTTTCGGCGATGCGGCCCAGGTCGTCGTTCATGATCACCACGTCGGCCGCCTCCATCGCGATGTCGGTGCCCACCGCGCCCATGGCGAAGCCGATGTCGGCCTGCGCGAGCGCGGGCGCGTCGTTGATGCCGTCGCCGGTCATGCCGGTGGCGCCGTGGCGCTGCTGCAGGTCGCGGATGGCCTGCAGCTTGTCTTCGGGCAGCAGGCCGCCGCGCGCGTCGGCGATGCCGGCTTCGCGCGCCACGGCCTGCGCGGTGGTCGGGTTGTCGCCGCTCAGCATGACGGGCGTGACACCGACGGCGATCAGGTCGGCGATGGCCTTGCGGGCGCCGGGCTTGACCGTGTCGGCCACCGCGAACAGGCCGCGCACGCCGCTTTCATCCATCAGCAGCGTGACGGTGCGGCCCTGCTGTTCATGCGCGGCCAGCGCGGCTTCCAGCGCGGGGCTGCACAGGCTGCGTTCCTCGGCCAGGCGATGGTTGCCCAGGGCCCAGGCCCGGCCGTTCACGCGGCCTTCGCTGCCCCGGCCCACGAGGGCGCGGAAGTCCTCCACCGGCTCGCCGGCGGCATCCAGCCCCTCGGCGATGGCGCGCGACACCGGATGGTCCGAGCGGCCGGCCAGGCTGGCGGCGATGCGTGCGACTTCGTCGCGGCCCGCGTCTTGCCAGACCTGCCAATCCACCAGCCGGGGTTGGCCTTCGGTGATGGTGCCCGTCTTGTCCAGCGCCACGGCGCGCAGGTGGCGCGCATTCTCCAGGTGCGTGCCGCCCTTGATGAGCACGCCTCGCCGCGCGGCGGCCGTGAGCCCGCTCACCACCGTGACCGGGGTGGAGATGACCAGCGCACAGGGGCAGGCGATGACCAGCAGCACCAGGGCCTTGTAGATCGCGTCGAGCCAGGTCCAGTCCAGCAGCAGCGGCGGCAGCAGCGCCACCAGCACGGCCAGCACGAACACGGTGGGTGTGTAGACGGCCGCGAAGCGCTCGACGAAGCGCTGCGTGGGCGCGCGCGTGGCCTGGGCCTGTTCCACCGCTTCGATGATGCGGTCCAGCGTGGTCTGGCCGGCGGCGGCCGTCACGCGCAACTGCAGCTCGCCGCCCTGGTTCACCGTCGCGGCAAACACCGGGTCGCCGGGCCCCTTGTCGACGGGAATGCTCTCGCCGGTCACGCTGGCCTGGTCGATGGCGCTGCGGCCTTCGGTGACGGTGCCGTCCAGCGGCACGCGCTCGCCGGGGCGCACGCGCACCACCGCGCCCACGGGCACGTCCTTGGCGCTCTGGCGCTGCCAGCGGCCGTCAGGGGCCTGCACCTCGGCCTCGTCGGGCGCCAGTGCCATCAGGCCCGCGATGGCGTTGCGGGCGCGGTCGGCGGCCTTGTGCTCGATCAGCTCGGCCAGCGCGTAGAGCGACATGACCATCGCGGCCTCGGGCCACTGGCCGATCAGGAAGGCGCCGGTCACGGCCACCGCCATCAGCGTGTCGATGCCCAGCTTGCCGCGCATCAGCGCGCGCAGGCCGCTGGCATAGATGCCCAGGCCCGACAGGCCGATGGCCAGCGCCGCGAGTGCCATGCCGGCGATGTGCCAGGCGCGCGTGTCGGGCAGCAGCAGGTGGCTCAGTTCGGCGGCCAGGGCCACCCCCAGGGCCGCGATGATGCGTGGCAGGCTGGGCAGCGGGCCGTGGTCGTGGCCGTCGTCGCTGCCCGCCGCGCCGTGCGCGTGGTCGTGCGCCGGGCCGGTGTCATGTGCATGCTCAGGGTCGTGGCTGTGCGGGGCCGAGGCACGCGCCGCGCTGGCGGAGGGCCGCAGCGAGAGCGGGGCGCCGCAGCCCCCGCCGCAGCACGAAGCGGCGGCATCGGCCGCGCTCCGGGAAGAGGGGGCGGAAGGGGGGCGGGAAGGGTTGTTGGCAGAAGTCATGGCACGCAAATCTCAAGCTGTGCCACGATTGGAAAGGTTGAAGTCACTCCAAGGTCAAGCCATGACGCTGCGTCCCCCCCATTCGCTCCAGGGTTACCGCATTGGTGAAGCTGCCGCGGCCAGCGGCGTGAGCGCGGCCAACATCCGCTATTACGAAAAGCAGGGCCTGATCGCGCCGCAGGGCCGGGCCGACAACGACTACCGCCTGTACAGCGCGGCCGATGTGCATGCGCTGCGCTTCATCCGCCTGTGCCGCGCGATGGACATGTCGCTCGACGAAGTGCGCACGCTGCTGGCACTGAACCTGGGCAGCCCCGCCGACTGCGGCACCGCGCGCGCCGCGCTGGACGCCCACCTCGGCCACGTGCGCGAGCGCCTGCGCGAGCTGCGTGCGCTGGAAAAGGACCTGGCGGCCCTGCGCGACAGCTGCGATGGCCAGGGTGCCCATTGCCGCATCATCGAGGCGCTGCATGCGCGCGCCGATGCGCAGCCCGCGACCGGCGAGCGCGGCTCGCCCGCGATGCGGCACGTGTGAGCGCGCGCCGTCGAGGCTCGGCTCAGTGCAGCGCCTCGGCCGGCAACAGCTTCTCGATGCGCGCGCGGATGGACGCGGCGCGTTCGGCGCCGGCTTCGCGCTCGATGTCCGCCAGCAGGGTGTCGGCCACCACCAGCATGGTCACGCCGTCGCGCGCCTCGCGCAGGGCCTCGCGCAGGCGTTCGGCCAGCGCCGGGTCGCGGCGCGCGAACATGCGCTCGCACAGGTCGAACAGGAACATGCGCGTGGTGGCGAGCGAGCGTTTGCCGTCGAAGTTGTCGGCCGCGTTGCCGGCCGCTTCATCCGCATGCGCCCCGGTTCGCGCAGGCGCCGCCACGGCCGGGGTCGCATCCCGGGTGCGGATGGGCTGCACGGGGGCACCGGCCGCGGGCGCAGCTCCCTCCGGCGCCGGCCCGGACCATCGCAGGTAGCCCTGCGCTTCGAGGTCCCGCGCCACGCGGCCGGCTTCTTCCACGCCACCGAAGATCGGGCCGAAGTCGGTCATGGAGTGGCGCCCATCCGCCATCAGCAGCAGCGCGCGCTCGCGCTGGCTCAGGCTGCGCCGGCCGGGGCGCAGCTCTTCACGGGCTTTGTCGGTCTTGAGCAGGAACATGGGCGGCGCGGGGTGGGAACGGAGGCAGGAGCCTCGCATGCCCGCGTGACAGGGCCGTGATGCCGGCATGCGAAGCGCCCGTGTTCAGGCGCCGCGCAGCGGGGCCCACCCGGCCCCCCGCGCCGTGCGCCGCCGACGTCGTTCAGCGCGCGTACACCAGGTCGCGCAGCCCCAGTGACAGGCCCGGCACATAGGTGATGATGAGCAGGCACCCCAGGATGACGAGCACGAAGGGGATCAGGTGCCCCACGATGCGGTCGAGCGAGATGCGCGCCACCGTGCAGGCCGCGAACAGGTTCACGCCGAAGGGCGGCGTGATCATGCCCAGCGCCAGGTTCACGACCATGATCAGCCCGAAGTGAACGGGGTCGATGCCGAAGTGCATGGCCACGGGCGCGAGGATGGGGGCGAGCACGATGATGGCCGCGCTGGTCTCGATGAACATGCCGATGATGAACAGCGCGGCGTTCACACCCAGCAGGAACATGGCGGGCGACTTGAGCACTTCCTGCAGCCACAGGCCGATGGCCTCGGGCACGCCCGCGCGCGTGATGAGGAAGGCGAACAGGCCGGCGTTGGCGATGATGAACATGATCACCGCCGAAGAGATCACCGACTTGCGCAGGATCAGGTACAGGTCGGACAGCCTGATCTCGCGGTAGATCACCACGCCCACCACGAGCGCATAGAACACCGCCACGGCCGAGGCTTCCGTCGGTGTGAAGATGCCGCCGTAGATGCCGCCCAGGATGATGACGGGCATCAGCAGCGCCCAGCCGGCCTGCCACAGCGCCTTGCCGAAGGGCATGCGTCCCTCGCCGTCGTTCTTGCCCCAGCCCTTCCACTTGCAGTAGATCCAGACGAAGAGCATCAGCGCCCCACTGATCAGCAGCCCCGGGCCGAAGCCGGCGATGAACAGTTCGCCGATCGACACTTCGGCGCTCACGCCGTAGAGGATCATCGGGATCGAGGGCGGAATGATCACGCCCAGTTCGGCGCTGGTGGCCTGCAGCGCGGCCGCGTAGGGCGTGGGGTAGCCGTGCTTGATCAGCGCCGGGATCAGGATCGCGCCGATGGCGAAGGTGGTGGCCACCGAGGAGCCCGACACCGCCGCGAAGATCATGCAGGTGAGCACGCAGGTCATGGGCAGGCCGCCTTGCACGCCGCCCACGATGCTCTTGGCGAACTCCACCAGCCGGCGCGAGATGCCGCCCGTCTCCATCAGGTTGCCGGCCAGGATGAAGAAGGGGATGGCCGCCAGCGGAAACTTGTTGATCGAATTGAACATCTCCTTGGCGGAGATGAGCATGGGCGCGCCCGACACCTGCATGCCCAGCACCGAGGCCAGGCCGATGGAGACGGCGACCGAGATCGACAGCGCGAAGCACAGCACCATCGTGATGACCATGATGGGCGTCATGCCGGCACCTCCGTCGTCGGGATTCTGGGGACGTTGTGGAAAGCGGCGTTGCTCATTGCGCGGTCGCCAATTCGAGCCGCTTGGGGTCGAGGTAGTTGCCCACGATGCCGAAGAGCGAGAACACGGCACCCACCGGCAGGGCCAGGTAGGCCCAGACCATGGAGATGCTCTCCAGCCCGGCCATGGTCTGCACGCGGCCGCGCATGGCGTAGTCGAAGCCCCACCAGAGGATCACCAGCATCAGCGCCAGCGCCGCCACGCTGACGGCGGCGTCCAGCAGGCGCTTGATCCTGGGCGGGCTCCAGCGGTAGAGCACGTCCACGCTCACCATGGCGCCCTGGCGGAAAGCCATGGGAATGCCCAGGAACACCATCCAGATCAGGCTCACGCGGATCAGGATCTCGCTCCATTCCGCCGGTTGCTCCAGCACGAAGCGCGTGATGATCTGGAACATGCCCAACGATGCCGCGATCACCAGCATCAGGCAGGCCAGGGCCATCGACAGCGCGGTGGTGCGCCGCTCGAGCCCAAGGAACTTGTCTTTCATCTCTGAGCAACTCTCACAGTCTCATTCAACAAAAAAGCCCGTCGGCGGCCAGCAGGCCATCCGATCAGGCTGGGCAAGCAAGGCGGCGGCGTGCTTCGGAGCGCGCGCCGCCCGATGCATCACTTGAAGTCGCGGATCTTGTCGAGGTTGGCCTTGCCGAACTCTTTTTCGAACTGCGCATTGACCGGGGCCAGCGCTGCGACGAACTTCGACTTGTCGACGTTGTCGATGACGGTCATGCCCTTGGCGCGCAGGTCGGCCACGCCCTTGGCGTCGTCCTCGTCCACGCGCGCGCGGTTGGCCTTGGCGGCTTCCTTGGCCGCCTCGAGGAAGGCCTGCTGGTCCGCCGGAGCCAGCTTGTCGAAGGTGCCCTTGTTCATCACCAGGATGCAGGGCGAATACACGTGGCCGGTCAGCGAGAGGTGCTTTTGCACCTGGTCGAACTTGGCCGAGATGATCACGGGCAGCGGGTTCTCCTGGCCGTCCACCGTGCCCTGCTGCAGGGCCGTGAACACTTCGGGGAAGGCCATGGGCGTGGTGATGATGCCGAAGCCCTTGTAGGCCGCGATGTGCACCGGGTTCTCCATGGTGCGCATCTTCAGGCCCTTGAGGTCGCCGGGCTCTTTCACGTCCCGCTTGCTGTTGGTCATGTGGCGAAAGCCGTTCTCGGCCCACACCAGGGCCTTGAAACCCTTGCTTTCGAACTTCTTGAGCAGGTCCTGGCCGATGGGGCCGTCGAGCACCGCGCGCGCATGGGCCTTGTCGCGGAACAGGAAGGGCACGTCCAGGATCTTGGTCTCGGGCACGAAGTTGGGCACCGGGCCGGTCGAGCTGAACGCCAGCTCCTGCGTGCCCAGCTGCACGGCTTCGATGGACTCGCGCTCGCCGCCCAGCGAGCCGTTGTAGAAGGTCTGGATCTTGTAGCGGCCGTTGGTGCGCTTCTCGACTTCCTTGGCGAAGGTGTCGATGGCCACGCCCTGGTGCGAGTTCTGCGCCACCGAAATACTGATCTTCATCGTGGTCTGCGCCATCGCGGCGCAGGCCATACCCAAGCCCAGAACCAGGCCGGCGGCCAGTCGGTTCAACTTCATGAAACGTCTCCTCGGTGGTGGGAACGCGGGGCCAGAACGGGCCGCGCAGAGCAAAGCGCCGACTATGCCTTCAGTTTTTGCTGCACTGCGTCGGGATTTTCACGGACGTAGTCGCGAATGATGCTGTCGAAATCGGCATCGGCCCGCAGCCCCAGTCGGGCCGCACGCTCGAATTCGAAGCGGCCGGGCCAGCTGACGACGATGCGCTGGATGGCCGGATCGGGCGTGCGGTCCAGCAGCGCCAGCGCCTCGGGGCCGGCCACGCGGCCCAGCGCGGCCGCCATCTCGCCCACCGTGGTGGCCAGGGAGGGCAGGTTCATCGCGGTGCGCGGGCCCCACTGGGCCTCGCTGGCTTCGGCCGCGCGCACGATGCCCTCGATGGTGCGCGCGGGCGAGGCCAGGGCCACCGGCGTGTCGTCGGGCACGGGGCAGGGCGCGCGCAGGCCGGCCAGCGGCTCGCGGATCATGCCGCTGAAAAAGCCCGAGGCCGCGCCGTTGGGCCTGCCCGGGCGCACGCTCACGGTCATCAGGCGCACGCTGCGCCCGCGCAAGAAGCCCTTGCGCGTGTAGTCGGCCACCAGCTGTTCGCCGATGAACTTCTGGATGCCGTAGCTGGTCTGCGGCGTGGGCAGCGTGTCGTCGCGGATCACGGGCGGTAGCGGCTGCGCGGGCGAGTCGCCAAAGACGGCGAGCGAGCTGGCGAACACCAGCACCGGGCGTGTGCCCAGCGCCCGCAGCTTTTCCAGCAGCGCATGTGTGGCCGCGAAGTTGCTGCGCATGCCCAGGTCGAAATCGGCTTCGCATTCGCCGCTCACGGCGGCGGCCAGGTGGAAGACGGCATCGGCTTCGGCCCAGAAGGCCGCGGCGCGGTCGGCGAGCTGGTCGTTCAGGTCGCCCACCGCGCTGCGCACGCGCGCGTCGGCCGCCAGGTCGGCAGGGGCCGCGGCGCGGTCCACGAGCGTGATGCGTTCGATGGGGCGCGCCGCGGCGCCGTCCAGCGCCAGCGTGCCCTGCGCGAGCAGCGTGCGCGCGAGGCGCGCGCCCAGAAATCCGGCGCCGCCGGTGATGACGATCTGCATGTCTTGGTGTCTCCTTGAGGCGCCGAGCATAAGGCAGCGCGCGGCGCGAATGCGGCGCCCGCAAACGCAGAAGGCGCCCGTAGGCGCCTTCTTTCAAGCCACGCGTCGCTCGCGCGTCACATGCCCACGTAGTTGGGCCCACCGCCCCCTTCGGGCGTGACCCACACGATGTTCTGCGTCGGGTCCTTGATGTCGCAGGTCTTGCAGTGCACGCAGTTCTGCGCGTTGATCTGCAGTCGCTCCTTGCCCGCGTTGGCTTCGTCGGGCACGAACTCGTACACGCCCGCCGGGCAGTAGCGCCCCTCGGGGCCGGCGTACTCGGGCAGGTTGATGCGCGTGGGCACCGTCGCGTCCTTGAGCGTCAGGTGCGCCGGCTGGTTCTCTTCGTGGTTAGTGTTGCTGATGAACACCGAGCTCAGGCGGTCGAAGGTCAGCTTGCCATCGGGCTTGGGGTAGGCGATCTTCTTGCACTGGCTGGCCGGCTTGAGGCGCTTGTGGTCGGCCTCGGTGCGGTGGATCGTCCACGGGATGTGCCCGCGCAGCACGAACTGCTCGATGCCGGTCATCAGCGTGCCCACCGTGAGGCCCTTCTTGAACCACTGCTTGAAGTTGCGCGCGCGGTACAGCTCGGTGTGCAGCCAGCTGTTCTCGAAGGCCTCGGGGTAGGCGCTCAGCTCGTCGTGCTGGCGGCCGGCCTGGATCGCCTCGAAGGCCGCCTCGGCGGCCAGCATGCCGGTCTTGATGGCCGCGTGGCTGCCCTTGATGCGGCTGGCGTTGAGGTAGCCGGCTTCGCAGCCGACCAGCGCGCCGCCCGGGAACACCGTCTTGGGCAGTGACAGCAGGCCGCCGGCCGTGATGGCGCGCGCGCCATAGCTCAGGCGCTTGGCGGGCTTGAGGCCCTTGTCCTGGCCCTCGAAGTACCAGCGGATGTTCGGATGCGTCTTGAAGCGCTGGAACTCCTCGAACGGGCTCATGTGCGGGTTCTGGTAGTCCAGGCCCACCACGTAGCCCACGATCACTTGGTTGTTCTCGGCGTGGTACAGGAAGGAGCCGCCATAGGTGTCGTTCGGCAGTGGCCAGCCGGCCGTGTGGATGGCCAGGCCCGGCTCGTGGCGGGCCGGGTCGATCTCCCACAGCTCCTTGATGCCGATGCCGTAGCTTTGCGGGTCGCTGTTGGCGTCGAGCTTGAAGTGGCTGATGAGCTGGCGGCCCAGGTGGCCGCGCGCGCCTTCGGCGAACACGGTGTACTTGGCATGCAGCTCCATGCCGAGCTGGAAGTTCTCGGTCGGCTCGCCGTCCTTGCCGATGCCCATGTTGCCCGTGGCCACGCCCTTGACCGAGCCGTCTTCGTTGTAGAGCACTTCGGCGGCCGCGAAGCCGGGGAAGATCTCCACGCCCAGCTCCTCGGCCTGTGCGGCCAGCCAGCGCACCACGTTGCCCAGGCTGACGATGTAGTTGCCCTCGTTGTGGAAGTTGGGCGGCAGGAAGGCATTGGGCACGCGCGTGGCGCCCGTTTCGCTCAGCAGCAGGAAGGTGTCGCCCGTCACCGGCTGGTTCAGCGGCGCGCCCTTGGCTTTCCAGTCGGGGATCAGCTCGGTCAGCGCGCGCGGGTCCATGATGGCGCCCGACAGGATGTGGGCGCCGGGCTCGGAGCCTTTCTCGAGCACCACGACCGAGATCTCCTGGTCGTACTGCGCGGCCAGCTGCTTGAGGCGGATGGCCGTCGAGAGTCCGGCGGGGCCGCCACCGACGACCACCACGTCGTACTCCATGGCTTCGCGGGGACCGAACTGGGCGAGGATTTCGTCTGGGGTCATCGGGGTGTTCTGAAAGGGCAAAAAGAAAGGCGCGCCGGCCTGTGGGGCCGAGGCGGCTGCTTCGGGCGCAACCCTTGATTCTATGCACGCCATCTTCGGCGCCTGAAGGTCGCGCAGGTGACTGTGCAGGCACCGCGCCAGGACCGAAGCTGCACCGGTCGCGCCCCCGCGCCTGTCGGACGGCGCGCCCATCTCACCCCCCCAGAGGACGCCCAGCCGCCATGAAGATCGAGATTCCCGCGCACAAGAAACTGGTCTACGAGATGACCATCCCGATCCGCTGGGGCGACATGGACGCGATGGGCCACCTGAACAACGGCAGCTATTTCCGCTACATGGAGACGGCGCGCATCGACTGGATGCACGCGATCGGCTTCGAGCCGGACCCGGGCGGCGAGGGCATGGTGATCGTCAATGCCTTTTGCAACTTCTACCGCCAGATCGAGTACCCGGGCCAGGTGCTGGCGCGCATGTACGTGAGCGATCCGGGCCGCACCACCTTCGAGAGCTGGTGCACCATGGCGCGCACCGACGCGCCCGACGTGATCTGTGCCGCGGGCGGCGCGACCACCATCTGGGTGGACTTTCCGAAGCAGAAAGCCAAGGATCTGCCGGACTGGCTGCGCGAGATCGTGACGGTGTGAAGGCGCGCGTTCAGGCGCCGTCGCCCGGCGCTGCGGCCGCGGGCTGCAGCGCGATGCGCGCCTCGAAGCCCGTGGCCGCACCCGCAGGTGGCGAAGCCAGCCGCAGTTGGCCGCCGTGCTGCTGCACGATGGTGCCCACGATGGACAGGCCCAGCCCGTAGCCGGCCTGGTCGGCGCTGTGGCGCACGTGGCGCTCGCGCAGCGTGGCCAGGGCCTGCGCCGACACGCCGGGCCCGAAATCGCGCACCACCAGCGTGGCCGGCGCCTGCACCGCCAGCTCGATGCGCGAGGGGCCGGCATAGCGCAGTGCGTTCTCGATCAGGTTGCGCAGCGCGATGGCCAGCGCGTCCAGGTCGCCCAGCGCCCAGGGCCGTTCCTGCGCGGGCAGTTGCAGGTCGAGCCGGGCCGCGACGCGCGCGTCGAGCCAGAAGTCCTCGGCCACGCTCGCCGCCAGGCGTGCCAGGTCCACCGGGCCGCGCGCCAGCGCCGCGCCCGATTCGGCGCGCGACAGCTGCAGCAGCTTCTCGGTGCGGTGGCTCAGGGTCTGCAGCGCCTCGCGCGCGGCCTCGACCTCGGCGCGGTCCAGGCCGTGCTCCAGCGCCGTCTGCAGCCGCAGGCGCACCGCCGCCAGCGGCGTGCGCAATTCGTGCGCCGCATTGGCGGCCAGCGCGCGTTCCACCTGCAGCGCATGCGCCAGGCGCACCAGCAGGCGGTTCACGTCGTCGCCCATGTGGCGCAGCTCCTCGGGCAGGCCGTCCAGCGCCAGCGCGCTCAGGTCGCTGCCGCTGCGCCGGTTGATCTGCGCGGCCAGCACGCCCAGGGCCTGCAGCTCGCGCCGCGCGATCTGGCGCAGGCCCAGCGCCAGCAGCGGCAGCACCGCCACCAGCGCGGCGATCAGCACGGTGAGCGTGCGCATCACGGCGTCAAGGCGCTCCTGCAGCGGATCGGCCACCTGCAGGTACAGCGGGCGCCGGGGGTGGCGCACCGTGTAGATGCGCCATTCGCCGCTGTCGGCGAAGCCCGGCGCCAGCGGCACGTCGAAGGTCACGCCCGCGGCATGCGCGGTGCGCAGCAGCACGCGCCCGCCTTCGTCCACCAGCTGATAGAGCACCTCGTCCTGCTCGAAGAGCGGCGCCGCGGCGATGAGCGGCGGCGTCGGCGTGCCGGCCGTCGCCTCCGCGCCGCCCGCGGACTGCGACAGGCCCTCATAGTCCCGCAACGCGATGTCGAACATGCGGTGCGCCACCTCGACCAGCTCGTTGTCGAAGTTGACGTCGATCTCGCGGTCCACGTACCAGGCCACCGCCAGCACGCAGAGCAGCCACACCCCGCCCACCCACAGGATCAGCGTGCGCGCGAGGCGGCCGGCCAGGGTGCGCGGCGGGTTCATGCGAGCGCGGGCAACGGTGCCATCAGGCGGCGTCCCCGTCGTCGGCCGGCACCAGCCGGTAGCCCAGGCCGCGCAGGGTCTGGATGCGCTCGCGCCCCAGCTTGCGGCGCAGGCGGCTGATGAAGACCTCCAGCGTGTTGCTGTCGGTCTCTTCGTCGAAGCCGTAGAGCGCGTCCTGCAGCGCCTCGCGCGTGTGGATGCGAGACGGGCGGCTGGCCATCACGCGCAGCAGCGCCCATTCCTTGGCCGTGAGCAGCACCGGCAGCCCGCGCAGGCGCACGCTGTCGCTGCCCAGGTCGATCTCCAGCGCGCCCAGCTTCAGCACGGCCGACTGGCTGGTGCTGCGCCGGCGCTCCACGGCGCGCAGCCGGGCCAGCAGCTCGGCCGGGTCATAAGGCTTGACCAGGTAATCGTCGGCGCCCGCGTCCAGCCCGCGGATGCGGTCGCTGACCTGGTCGCGCGCCGTGAGCACGATGACGATGGGCGGCTCGGGCAGGCGGCGCAGCGCGGGCAGCAGGGCCAGGCCGTCGCCATCGCCCAGGTGCAGGTCCAGCAGCACGGCCGCGTACTGCGCCGCCGCCACCGCGGCGCGCGCCTCGGCCAGGCTGGCGGCGGCATCGACCACGAAGCTCTTGGCCCGCAGGTAGCTGCACACGGCCGCCGACAGGGCGGTGTCGTCTTCGACCAGGAGGATGCGCACGTTCGGCAAAGGCGGGTGGAAAGGCCCGCAGTCTAGGCCGGGCCGGGTTCAGGCTGCATTCATGCCGGGCTGGCAGGCTGCGCCGCCGGGCTCTATTCCTCTCTTTTTTGTCGATCCGCGCGCGCATGCAGGCCACCCGACCTTCCTCCCTCAAGTCCGCCATGGCCATCAGCCTGCTGGCACTGGCCGCCTTGCTGCTGTGGGACGCCAGCGGCGCCGACGCGGCCCTGGCGCGCCTGGCCGGCACGCCCGCGGGATTCCCCTGGCGCAGCGCGCCGGTGCTGGCCGTGTGGATGCACGACGGTGGCAAGGCCCTCGGCTGGGCGCTGGTGGCGGCCCTGCTGCTGGCCGTGCGCTGGCCCGTGGGCGCGCTGCGCCGCCTGCCGCGCGCGCAGCGCTGGCAGCTGGCGCTCGGGCCGGTGCTGGCGGTCGCCGCCGTCACGCTGCTCAAGCAGCACAGCCAGACCAGTTGCCCCTGGGATCTGCAGGCCTTCGGCGGCAGCGCCGCCTGGGTGTCGCACTGGCAGTGGGGCGTGGGCGACGGGGGACCGGGCCACTGCTTCCCCGCCGGGCATGCTTCGACGGCCTTCTGTTTCCTGGGCGGCTGGTTCGTGCTGCGCGACGCGGCGCCGCGCGCCGCCTGGGCCTGGCTGGGCGCGGCGGCCGCTGCCGGGCTGGTGCTGGGCCTGGGCCAGCAATGGCGCGGCGCGCATTTCATGAGCCACACCCTGTGGTCGGCCTGGATCTGCTGGATGGTCGGGCTGGGGCTGGAGGGGCTGGCGCGCGCGTCCCGGGGCCGGCGCGCGTGCCGCGCAGCCGTCCCCTCGCGAAGCTGAACGCAAGCTGAGCGGGCGGTTCAGGCTCGCTTCACCGCCCCGGCCGATGCTGCCGGCATGCACACATCCCGCACCGCCTTCCACCCGGCCGCTGAAGCGGCGCCTGCCATGCGCGCCTCCCACCGGCCCTGGCTGCCCCTGCTGCGCGCGCGTTCGGCGGGCGCCATCGCCGTCGGGCTGGCGCTGTACCTCACGCTGGCCGCCAATGTGGCGCTGTGGCAGGCGTTGGCCGAAGGCGGGCGCGCGCCCAGCGTGTACCTGCCGCGCATGCTCGGCATGGGCGCCTGGCTGTTCTTCGGCCTGATCGCGCTGCTGTCCTTCTTCGCCTGGCCGCGCGTCATCAAGCCGGCCGGCCTGGTTCTGGTGCTGCTGGCGGGCGGGGTGCAGCACTACATGCTGGGCTATCACATGGTCATGGACCCGTCGATGGCCGCCAACGTGCTGCAGACCGACATGCACGAGACGCGCGACCTGCTGGGCTGGACCCTGCTGCGCGACGTGGGCCTGCTGCTGCTGCCGGCCGCGCTGTGGCTGTGGCGGCAGCCGGTGCGCGCGCAGTCGGCGGCGCGCCGCCTGGGCGGCAACGCCCTGCTGCTGGTCGGCGCGCTGGCATTGGCGGTGGCGGGGTCGCTGCTGTTCGCGCGCCAGCTGGCGCCGCTGATGCGCAACGAGCCGCAGCTGCGCTACATGATGAACCCGCTCGCCAGCCTCTATTCCACCGGCATGGCCGCGCTGCGCCCGCACCTGCAGCGCAGCACGCAGCGCGTGGCCATCAGCGGCGACGCGCACCTGCTGGCACCGGCCGGCGGCGCCGGCCGGCCGCCGCTGCTGGTGCTGGTCGTCGGCGAGACGGCGCGCGCCGACCATTTCGCGCTCAACGGCTATGCGCGCGACACCACGACCGAGCTGGCCCGCCTGGGCGTGATGAGCTGGCCGCACGCCACCTCCTGCGGCACCAGCACGCTCGCTTCGGTGCCGTGCATGTTCTCGCACCTGGGCCGCACGGCCTTCGAGGCCCGCGGCAGCGAGTACGAGAACCTGCTGGACGTGCTGCAGGCGGCCGGGCTGGCCGTGCTGTGGGTCGACAACCAGGCCGGCTGCAAGGGCGTGTGCGCGCGCGTGCCCACGGCCGCCGCCAACGACGCCGCCCAGCAGGGGCGCTACCCGGCGCTGTGCCGGGACGGCGAATGCCTGGACGAGGTGATGCTCGAAGGCCTGGACGCGCGCGTGGCCGCGCTGCCGCCGGAGCGCAGGGCGCGCGGCGTGGTGCTGGTGATGCACCAGATGGGCAGCCACGGCCCGGCCTATGCCCGGCGATCGAGCGCCGCGCTCAAGCGCTTCGGCCCCGAATGCACGCGCACCACGCTGTCGGACTGCAGCCACGCCGAACTGGTCAACGCCTACGACAACAGCATCGCCTACACCGACCATTTCCTAGGCCGCACGATCGGCTGGCTGCAGCAGCAGGCCGCGCGTTTCGACACCGGCCTGCTCTACATGAGCGACCATGGCGAATCGCTGGGCGAGTACGGCCTGTACCTGCATGGCATGCCCTACGCGCTGGCGCCCGAGGTGCAGAAGCACGTGCCGCTCGTGGCCTGGCTCGGCGGCGGCCTGGGCCGCCATGCCGGCATCGACGAGGGCTGCGCGCGCGCGGGCACGCAGGCCGCCGTCTCGCACGACAACCTGTATCCGACGGTGCTGGGCCTGATGGGCGTGGGCTCGTCCACCTACCAGCGCACGCTGGACCTGTTCGCGCCTTGCCGGCGCAGCGGCACGGCCGTGGCGCAGGCGCCCGCGGCGGCGCCCTGAAGCGCCGCCACCGCGCGCCGCGCGCTCACTTCTTCTCGCGCGGCACGCGGCCCATCAGGTAGAACTCGGGATTGGGCAGCATGCCCGCGAAGCTGGCCATGCGGTTGGACAGGCCGAAGAAGGCCGTGATGGCGGCGATGTCCCAGATGTCCTCGTCGTCGAAGCCATGGGCATGCAGCGGCGCGAAGTCGGCATCGCCGAGCTCGTGCGACTGGTTGCAGACCTTCATCGCGAACTCGAGCATGGCGCGCTGGCGCGGCGGGATGTCGGCCTTGCGCCAGTTGACGGCCACCTGGTCGGCCACCAGCGGCTTTTTCTCGTAGATGCGCAGCAGCGCGCCGTGCGCCACCACGCAGTACAGGCACTGGTTGGCCGCGCTGGTCGCGGTGACGATCATCTCGCGGTCGCCCTTGGTCAGCGAGCTGCTGCGGCCCACGCTTTCCGGGTCCATCAGCGCATCGTGGTAGGCGAAGAAGGCCCGCCATTCCGCCGGCCGGCGCGCGAAGGCCAGGAAGACGTTGGGCACGAAACCGGCTTTCTCCTGCACTTCGAGCACCTTGGCGCGGATGTCGTCGGGCAGGTCGGCCAGCGTGGGGGCAGGGTAGCGAGGGCTCATGGCGGGTGTGTCTCCAGGTGTGAGCAGCCATGATAGGCAGAGCCGGCTGACAGCGGTGTCGCCCTTGGCTGACAGGCGGCGCGCGCGGCCCCAGGCAAGCTGCCGCCCATGTTTGCGATACCGGACAGGATCCGGCTTGGGTGGCGGTCAGGCTTGTACGCCCTGTGTGCCGTGTGGGCCCTGATGGGCGGCGCGGCGGCCCGCGCCGAAGACCCGAAGCTGCCGTTGTCCCATGACGAGGACGCCGGTCGCACGATCTACATCCAGCCGCGCCTGTCGCCCACCGAGGATTCGATGCACAGCCACGGCGCCACCGTCGGCGTGCAGAACAAGGACGGGCGCGGCGCTTACATCGGCACCGACACCTCGACCGAGCGGCCCAAGTACTCCGTGGGCGGCGAAAGCGGGGGCGACCTCTCCTTCTCCGCAGGCGTCGAGTCGGACGGCAAGGACAACCACGGCGTGAAGGCCGGCGTGAAGATCCGCTACTGAGGCAGCCGCGCCGGTCGTTCGCAGCCCCTTCGCGTCACGATCCGGGCGATGGCGGCAGGTCTGGCGCAAGGGTTGCAGGCGGCTCGTGCGGCAGCACGGCCAGATCGCTCTCGTCCTTGAGTTCCACGCCACTCAGCCCCCGGCGCAGCGACTCGCGCACCAGCCAGGCCAGCTTGAACGCCGCCGCCGCGTACGACAGACCTTGCGGCCGCACGTTGGAGATGCAGTTGCGCTGGGCATCGTGGCGGCCGCGTCGCGGGCCATGCGTGAGGTAGATGCCCAGGCTGTCGGGCGAAGACAGGCCCGGGCGTTCGCCGATCAGGATGGCGGCCAGGCGTGCGCCGAGCGCTTCGCCGATCTCGTCGGCCAGCGCCACGCGCGCCTGCATGGCGATGACCACGGGCGCCAGCCGCAGCCCGGCCGGCAGCAGCGGGCGCAGGGCCGCGAGCAGCGGCACGGCATGGCGGGCCACGGCCAGCGAGGACAGGCCGTCGCCGATGACCAGGCACAGATCGCAGCCCGCGCCGGCTTCGGCGCGCAGGCGCTGCGCGTCGCCGGCATCGAGCGTGCGGCCCAGGTCGGGCCGGCGCAGGTAGGTGGCGCGGTCGCCGGCGCCGCTGCGCACCGTGCGGCTCTGCCAGCCCTCGGACTGCAGCGCTTGGGCGAGCGCTTCGGTGTCGAGCGCGGCATGGATGGCATCGCGCGCCATCGCATGGGCCCAGCCGAAGCGCAGCGTCTCGTCCGTCGGCAGGCCCTGGCCGGCGCGGCCCAGCGCCAGGCGCGCGGGCGTGGCGGCGCGCCAGTCCTGCCAGAAGTCCTCGGTCACGCCGGTCGATGCTGTGCTCACGGGCTTTCCCTCCGGCCTGCGGTCCGCATCGCCCCGCCGCGGCGCTCCGGCTGGCCATCGTGCCGGGCGGCGCTCATGCCTGCGCCTCCAGCGCAGTGAGCCCGTCCAGGCCCGGCAGCAAGCCGGGCGCGGACTGCGGCAGCAGCCGGCCATCGCCATCGACCAGGCGCATGCGCGCGAGCCAGGCCTCGAACTCGGGCGCGCGCTTCAGGCCCAGGGTCTCGCGCACGAACAGCGCGTCGTGGAAGGAGGTGCTCTGGTAGTTCAGCATCACGTCGTCCGCGCCCGGCACGCCGATCACGAAGTTCACGCCGGCGGCGGCCAGCAGCACGAGCAGCGTGTCCATGTCGTCCTGGTCGGCCTCGGCATGGTTGGTGTAGCAGACGTCCACGCCCAGCGGCAGGCCCAGCAGCTTGCCGCAGAAGTGATCCTCCAGGCCGGCGCGGATGATCTGCTTGCCGTCGTAGAGGTACTCCGGGCCGATGAAGCCGACCACGGTGTTGACCAGCAGCGGCCGGTAGCGCCGCGCCAGCGCATAGGCGCGCGCCTCGCAGGTCTGCTGGTCCACGCCGTGGTGGGCACCGGCAGACAGTGCGCTGCCCTGGCCGGTCTCGAAGTACATGACGTTGTCGCCCAGCGTGCCGCGCCCGAGCGCGCGCGCGGCGGCGCAGGCCTCATCCAGCAGTTCGGGCGTGACACCGAAGGACAGGTTGGCCTTTTCGGTGCCGGCGATGGACTGGAACACCAGGTCCACCGGCGCGCCGGCTTCCATGAGCCGCAGCGTGTGGGTCACGTGCGTGAGCACGCAGCTTTGCGTCGGGATCTGGAAGCGCGTGATGACCTCGTCGAGCAGCTCCTGCAGCCGCCTCAGCACAGGCAGGCTGTCGGAGGCCGGGTTCAGGCCGATCACGGCGTCGCCCGCGCCGTAGAGCAGGCCGTCGAGCGTCGAGGCCGCGACGCCGCGCGGGTCGTCCGTCGGGTGGTTGGGCTGCAGCCGCACGGCCATTCGCCCGGGCAGGCCGAGGGTGTTGCGAAAGCGCGTGACCACGCGGCACTTGCGCGCCACGGCGATCAGGTCCTGGTTGCGCATGAGTTTGGAGACCGCCGCCACCATCTCGGGCGTGAGGCCGGGCGCCAGCGCGGACAGGGTGTCGCCGTCGGCGGCGTCGGACAGCAGCCAGTTGCGGAATTCGCCCACCGTCAGCGCCGCGACCGGCGCGAAGGCGGCAGCATCGTGGGTGTCGATGATCAGGCGCGTGATGTTGTCGGCTTCGTATGGGACCAGCGCCTCGTTCAGGAACTGCGTGAGCGGCGTGTCGGCCAGCACGTGGCGCGCCGCCATGCGCTGCCGGGCCGTGGCCGCGCCAATGCCGGCCAGTTCGTCGCCCGAGCGCGCCGGGCTGGCGCAGGCCAGGAGCTGGCGCAGGTCGTCGAAGGCGAAGACCTCGTGGGCGAGGGTGGTGCGGTAGCGCATGGTGAGGGGCAGGGCGGCGACCGTTCGGGGGCCCAGCTTAGCGTGTGGCGGCCCGGCGCGCGCGTCGGCGCGCGTGCGCCATCGCATGTAGGCGGCCCTGCGCACCGCGGCCATGGGCCGTGCCCATAATGCGCAGCTTTCACTGTTACGGAACAAGCTCATGCCTTTCGTCTCTCGTTGCACGGCGGCCCTGGCGGGCGCGCTGTGGTTCGCCGGCCTGGCCCATGCCCAGGGCGCCGCCCCCGTCACGCTGCCCAGCGGGCTGGTCTACCAGAGCCTCAAGGAGGGCACGGGGGCCAGCCCCTCGGCCACCGACACCGTGCGCGTGCACTACCGCGGCACCTTCCCCGACAGTGGCAAGGAGTTCGACAGCTCCTATTCGCGCAACGAGCCCACCGAGTTCCCGCTGAACCGTGTGATCCCCTGCTGGACCGAGGGCGTGCAGAAGATGAAGGTGGGCGGCAAGGCCAGGCTGGTGTGCCCGCCGGGCATCGCCTACGGCGCGCGCGGCGCGGGCGGCGTGATTCCGCCCAACGCCACGCTGAACTTCGAGATCGAACTGCTGGCCGTCAAGGGCCGCTGATCGCGCGGCCTGCCCGCAGCCCTGGCAGGTGCGGCGTGGCTGCGGTGAAGCCGGTGCGCGTGGTGCGCTCCTGGATGGGGCCGGTCCGTCGTGGCGCCCGGCCGTGTCCAGGCGCCGGGCCGGGGTCCAGAAACCTGAGCGCTGACGCGCCCGGGCCGTGCGCGCCACAATGGCCCGATGACCACGAACGCCCCCGCGACCTCCGCCCTCGAAGTCCTGCCCCGCGACCTGTCGGCCTACCGGCAGGGCAATGTGGGCGTGGACTATGTGCACCGCTTCGAATCGGGCCGGCCCGGCCCGCACGTGCTGATCAACGCGCTCACGCATGGCAACGAGATCTGCGGCATGGCGGCGGCCACGCACCTGCTCGACACGGGCGTGCGGCCGCAGATCGGCACGCTCACGGTGAGCTTCGCCAACGTGGCGGCCTACGAGAGCTTCGACATCGAGAAGCCCTTCGAGAGCCGGCAGCTGGTGCACAACATGAACCGCATCTGGTCCGCCGAATGGCTGGACGGCAGCGAGCAGAGTCCTGAGCTGGCGCGTGCCCGGGCCATGCGCGCCGTGGTCGACGCGGCCGACCACATCCTCGACATCCATTCCACCAGCCAGGACGTGGTGCCCTTCTGGGTCTATCCGGCCTATGCGCGCAACGGCGCCGTGGCGCAGGCCCTGGGCCTGCCGCCGGTGCACCTGGTCATGCCGCAGGGCCTGGGCTCGGGCACGCCGCTGATCCAGTACGGCCGCCACGGCAGCGACGGGCCGGGGCCCGGCGTGGCGCTGGTGGTGGAATGCGGCCAGCATTTCCGCCGATCGGCCTCGGACCTGGCCATTGCCGTGACGCTGGACTTCCTGGCCCATTTCGGCCTCGTCGCGCCGCGTGCCGACCGGGCCCCCGTGCAGCCGCAGCGGCGCTTCGAACTGCTGCAGACGCACCTGGTCCACACGAAGGAGTTCCGTTTCGAGCGCCCGCTGGTGGGCTTCGAGACCTTCGCCAAGGACGAACTGATCGCCACCGACGGCGAGCGCCGCATCGTTGCGCCCTGCGACGACTGCACCATCTTCATGCCCACGCGCGAACCCATCGTGGGGCGGGAGGCGGTGTACCTCACACGGCCGCTTTGAGCGCGTGAAGCCGGGCGGGCTGCGCGGGGTCCGGCCCGGGCGGCGCCGGTACCGCTGCGTGCCCGGTCGCGGCGCGAGGCAGCAACCGAGGCTGCCTGGACAAAAGGTCCCAGGGCAATCCGTCCAATTTCCTTGGGACCGCCGGCGGCGTCCAATCGGCCCGGGCACTGCAGATGGGGCCGCCTCGCTGCGAATCCGCCATGGCGGTCGCTGCCGAAGCAGCAGGTTCCGCCCGGCCGCCCTGAAGATCGGCCCCGTCAACCGCTGGAAAGTTCTCAGAAGATGGATTGGGTTCCTGTCGTCCTCATGACGTTCAAAGTGCTCGTGTTCGGCACGTGCATGTTCTTTGCCATCAAGTGGCACCACGACCAAGGAAAGAAGGAGCGGGCCAGAAAGAAGGACCCCGGCAAACCGTAAGCGCCCCGCCCGGCCCTGCACCGGCGTGCAGGCAAGAAAAAGCGCCCCGGAGGGCGCTTGATCCTCTGGCGATCATCTGCCGCCTGGCGCTGACTCGCTCAGGCTCAGGCCGTCTCGTTCAGCGCATCGCCCAGCGCGTTGATCAGCCGGTCGATCTCGGCCTTCTCGGTGATGAAGGGCGGGGCGAGCTGGATGGTGTCGGCGCCGTAGCGCACGTAGAAGCCCTTCTTCCAGCAGGCCATGGCGATCTCGAAAGGCCGCTTGGCGGGCTCGCCCGGCACCGGGTCGATGGTGAGGCCGGCGGCCAGGCCGTAGTTGCGGATGTCCAGCACATGCTTGCTGCCCTTGAGGCTGTGCACGGCGGTCTCGAAGTGCGGGGCCAGCGCCTTCACGCGGCCGGGGCCGTCTTCGGCGATCAGCAGGTCCAGCGCGGCCACGCCGGCGGCGCAGGCCACCGGGTGGGCCGAGTAGGTGTAGCCGTGCGGGAACTCGACCAGGTACTCCGGGCCGCCCGCCTTCATGAAGGTGTCGTAGATTTCCTTCGTCGCCACCACGCCGCCCAGCGGCTGCGCGCCGTTGGTCACCTGCTTGGCGAAGTTCAGGATGTCCGGCACGACGCCGAAGGCCTCGGCACCGGTCATGGCGCCGCAGCGGCCGAAGCCCGTGATGACCTCGTCGAAGATCAGCAGGATGCTGTTCTGCGTGCAGATCTCGCGCAGGCGCTGGAGGTAGCCGGCGGGCGGGATCACGACTCCGGCCGAACCCGAGAAGGGCTCGACGATCACGGCCGCGATGTTGCTCGCGTCATGCAGCGCGATCAGGTCCAGCAGGCGGTTGGCCAGTGCCTCGCCGCCCTCCTGGGGCATGCCACGCACGAAGGAGCCCATGGCCGGTTGCGTGTGCGGCAGGTGGTCGGCCTCCATGCCCTGGCCGAAGGTCTTGCGATTGCCGCCGATGCCGCCGACCGAGATGCCGCCGAAGTTGACGCCGTGGTAGCCCTTCTCGCGGCCGATCAGGCGCGTCTTGCTGGCCTGGCCCTTGGCGCGCCAGTAGGCGCGCGCGAGCTTCAAAGAGGTGTCGGCCGACTCGGAGCCCGAGTCGGTGAAGAACACGTAGTCCAGGCCCTGGGGCATCAGGTCCTTGACCTTGTTGGCCAGTTCGAAGGAGAGCGGGTGGCCGAACTGGAAGGCGGGCGAATAGTCCAGCTTGCCGATCTGGCGCGCCACGGCCTCGCTGATCTCCTGGCGGCCATGGCCCAGGCCCGTGCACCACAGGCCCGACAGCCCATCGAAGATCTTGCGGCCGTCGGCGTCGGTGAAATAGGCGCCTTTGCCCTCGACGACGATGCGCGGATCGGCCTTGAACTGGCGGTTGCCCGTGAAGGGCATCCAGTGGGCTTCGAGCCAGGCGGCGTCGGTGCGCACGGCGGAGGAGGACGAGGCGGGCTGGGCGAGAGTGCTCATGGTCGAAGGAATGGAAAGGACGAAGCCGGATCCGGCGGCGAAGGCCGCATTGTTGCGGCGGCGCTTTAGTCGCGAAAATGATGTTCCATCACATTTCACTTGCCGATCCGTGAAAGTATCGAAGGCCGACGCCCCACCCCTGCGCCACCTCCTGGGCCAGCTCAGCGACATGGACCTGCGCCTGCTGCGCGTGTTCAAGGCCGTGGCCGACTGCGGCGGCATGGCAGCCGCCGAGCTGGAACTGAACATCGGCATTTCCACCATCAGCCGCCATGTGAAGGACCTGGAAACGCGCCTGCGCCTCACGCTGTGCCGGCGCGGACGCGCAGGTTTTGCGCTCACGCCGGACGGCCAGCGCGTGTACGAGCAGACCCAGAGCCTGCTGAGCGCCGTGGACGCCTTCCGCAGCGGCATCGCGGCCATCCACGGCCGGCTGGGCGGCGAGCTGGAACTGGCGCTGTTCGACAAGACGGCCAGCAACCCGCAGGCGCGCATCGGCGAGGCGATCGCGCGCTTCGCCGAGCAGGCGCCCGAGGTGCGCCTGAACGTGCACGTGGCGTCGATCAACGCCATCGAACGCGGCGTGATCGACGGGCATTTCCATGTGGGCGTGATTCCCACGCACCGCAGTTCGAAGAGCCTGGCCTACGCCGACCTGTTCGGCGAGACCATGCAGCTGTATGCCGGCCCCGGCCATGCGCTGTTCGAGGCCGAGCCGCGCGGCATGAGCTGGGCGCAGCTGCGCGCGCACCCCTTCGCGGGGCTGGGCTACCACTCGCCGAACATGCAGCTCGCGCATGCGCGGCAGCTGGCCCGCGCAGCCACGGCCTTCGACCAGGAGGCCATCGCGCTGCTGATCCTGTCGGGGCGCTACCTGGGCTTCCTGCCGGACCATTACGCGGCCAGCTTCGTGGCGGCGGGCCGCATGCGGGCCCTGGCGCCGGCGCGATTGCGCTACGACTGCCGCTTCGCCGCGATCTGGCGGCCCTCGCCCGAGCCCGCGCGCGCGGTGGCGCTGTTCCGCGAATGCCTGGCCCAGGCGCACGCCGGCTGAGGGCTTCGAGGCGGGGCAGGGGAAAAAAGCCGCCTCGGGGGGCGGCAGAAGAGGGCTGGGGGCGGCGCGGAAGGCGAGCCGCCCGGCGGTCCGTTCAGATGCTGCGCAGCGAGCGCGTGATCTCTTCCGCGGCCCACAGCGCCTTGCCCAGCAGCACCTGCGAAGGCAGGGCCAGGCACAGCAGCAGGGCCGAGCCGCCCCCGACGGGCTTGATCAGCAGCTTGCTGGCGCCGCTTTCGACGATCAGCCGCTCGCAGGCCGACTGGTCCACTTCGCGGCTGGCTGCGGCCGCCACGGCGAGCAGCGAACTGGCCATGGCGGCCAGTTGCGCCGGCCGGTAGCGGCTCTGGTGGCTGATGGAGGCCAGCTCGATGCCGTCCACGGTGGCGATCACGCCGGCCGTGAGCTCGAAATGGCTTTCGGTGCAGCGGCGCAGTTCGGCGAGGTAGCGGCCGGCGAGGGCCTGGTGTTCGACGAGCGTGCGCACGGAAGGGGCGAGAGCAGCCATGGTCGGGTTCATTCCGGCAGCAGGGCGGCCAGCAGTTCGAGGGCGTCGAGCAGCTGTTCGCGCTCGCGCACGTCCACCGGCATCACGGGCACCGCGCGCCCGGCGCGCTCGGCCAGGGCCTGCGAGAAACGGTCCAGCACCGGCGCGGTGGCCGGGCGGGCCACCAGCACCACGCTGGCGGCATCGGGCGCGTGGCGCTGCACTTCGTTCAGCGTCTGCTGCGCAAGGTCCAGCGCGCCGGCGTCGTTGGCGTCCACCAGGATGAGCGCGCCGACGGCGAAGCTCAGCAGCCACTGGCGCAGGAAGCCGAAGCGGTCCTGGCCCGGGCTGCCGTAGATGTGCAGCTCTTCGCCGTCTTCCATGCGCACGATGCCGAAGTCGGCGCCCACCGTGGTGGTGGCCTTGTCGTGGCTGAGGCGGTCGAGGTTGGGCACGTCGCAGTCCACCGAGCCTGCGCCGCACAGGGCACGCAGGGCCGTGGTCTTGCCGATGCCCATGGGGCCGAACAGGACGATGCGCGGCGGGCTCATCGCGCGGCGGGGGCGGCGAGGGCGGCCGATCGGCTGCCGCCGATCCAGCGCTTGAGGCGCGACACGAATCCGCGCGAAGCGGCGGTGGTGGCGGTGCGGGGGCGGGTCGGTGCGGCGGCCGAGGGCACTTCGCTCAGCAGTGCGCCGCGCAATTGCAGCTCCGACAGCAGGGAGTCGACCTGCAGGTCGTTCAGGCCGCCGGTCTTCATGATCCAGGGGCGGCTGACGGGCTCGCGGGTCATGGCGGCGAGCACGCGCACGTAGTTGGCGCCGCCGCGGTTGCCACCCAGGAACACCCAGTGCTTGAGGCGGTAGCGCACGTCGCTCTGTGCGGGCAGGGCCACGGTCACGCGGGCGCTCTGCTCGCGGCGGCTCATCACGCGCACGGCGGCCAGGTCCAGCACATCCATCAGCGCCGTCACCCGGAAGTCGCGCTCCAGGCGCAGCAGGTTCACGTCGGCATGCGGCAGCGGCGTGTCGCTGATGTAGATCGGAACGCTGCGGTCGTCGTCGGCGCCCAGCCGCTCGCGCAGCACCACGTCGGCGCCTGGGCCGTCCACCACTTCCCAGGCCACGATGCTGCGACGCGCGGCCACTTCCAGCAGGCTGAGGAAGCGGGCGCGAAGGGTGGCGGGCAACAGGGCCGTGCTGATGAAAACGGTTTTCTTCATGGAATCCCCGGCGAAGAAGGGACGAACGCGCGATCGCGCGCCGATGGTTCGGGATTGTTGCCGGCGGGAAGCGGCCCCGCGTGCGGCGCACCTGCTTTCACGAGAAATTCGCCAGAAAGTACTCATCTTCTGGCGTGGGCATGCAACATCCGGGCGCACCGCCGCGCGGCGCGGGCGTTGCGCACGGCAGCGCCCGCGCTGTTTGACATGCGTCAACGCGCGCCCGCCCGGGAATCCCTAGATTGGGCGCCGTCCCCACCTCTTGCGCCCCTGACGGGCGCCCACCCTCCGTGCCCGCCGAGCTGTACCGCGACGACCACCATGCCTGCTACATGTTTTCCGACCTCATCGACGAGGGCGAGGACGCGGTGCAGGCCAACCAGTTCCTCATCATCGACCACGACCGGGGCGCCATCATTGATCCAGGTGGAAACATCGCTTTCAACGAACTGTTCCTGGGCATGACGCGGCATTTCTCGCCGCAAAAGCTCAGCTACCTGGTGGCCTCGCATGCCGACCCCGACATCATTGCCTCGCTGGACCGCTGGCTCACCTCCACCTCGGCGCAACTGGTGATCTCGCGCGTGTGGGAGCGCTTCGTGCCGCATTTCGCCAAGAGCGGCAAGACGCAGGAGCGCATGATCCCGGTGTCGGACGCGGGCGGGCGCCTGCCGCTGGGCGAGAGCGAGCTGTGGATCCTGCCCGCGCACTTCCTGCATGCCGAGGGCAACTTCCACTTCTACGACCCGGTCAGCCGCATCCTGTTCACGGGCGACCTCGGCGTGTCCATGACCACCGGCGCGCAGGCGCTGCGGCCGGTGCGCGAACTCCAACCGCACCTGCCGCTGATGGAGGGCTTTCACCGCCGCTACATGGTGTCCAACAAGGTGCTGCGGCTGTGGGCGAAGATGGCGCGCCAGCTCGAGATCTCGATGCTCGTGCCGCAGCACGGCGCGCCCATCACCGGCGCGCAGGCCATTGCGGACTTCTTCGACTGGGTTGAGTCGCTGCAATGCGGCATCGACCTGTTCGACCAGTCGAACTACCAGCTGCCGACGGCCGCCATCGGCGCGCTGAGACCCGCGCGGCGCTAGGGCGCGCCTGCTGCAGGGAGGCGACAGGCTCAGTCGCTCAGGCGGATCTTGCCGGCCTGGAGGTACTGCTCGTACTGCAGGCGCGGCAGGGCGGCGGAGCCGACCACGCCTTCCTCGGCTTCCCAGCCCAGCGTGACGCTGTCCTCGGCTTCGTCCAGCTCGACCGGCCCCTCGGGGATGGTGATGGGCACGCCGTCGCCGGGCGTGAAAGTGACGTGGCCGTGGATGGTGGCTTTGCGTACGGTCATCGGGGTCCTCCCGCAGGGATTGAAGTGCGGCCGGCCGGGCCATCCGGTGAATGCCGCCGCCGCAGCGCCATTGCAGCCCAGGCCCGCCCCGGCGCCTGTCGGACGGCGGCGCTGCGCATGTCGCTTTTTTGCCGGCCCTGCGGCGGCGCGCTCAGGGCCGTTCCAGCCGGTCGCCCGCCGGCGGCACGCCGAGCAGGGCGCGGCCGTCGGGCGAGGGCACGAACTGCGGGCCGCTGGGCGGGGGGGGCGCGCCGGGCGGCGCCATCACTTCGGCACGGCCGTCGGCGGACGTCCGGGGCACCAGGGGCGGCGGGGAGCCGCCGCTTGCGCGGTCCAGCTGCCGGCCCGCGTCGCGGATGCAGGCCTGGCGTTGCGGCGCCGGCAGTCCGGCGCGGTTGCACAGACTCACCTGCTCGTCGAAGCGCTGCTGCGCCAGGCTGGGCTGGGCGCCGGCCGCCGCGGCCCAGAGCAGCAGGGCCGCGCCGGTGCCGGGCACGGCCCAGCCCCTGCGCCGCGCCGCAGAAGGACGCTCACGCTGGCGCGCACCCCGGGTGCTGGCGCATAGGGAAGGAGTCATCGGTGTTCCCCGAAGGGGCTTCGGCCCCACGCCCGCATCCTGGGTGCGGCGCCGCGACCCGCCTGTGCGGCATCGGCCGCAGCGCTCGTAGGCGCAAGGCGCCGCCGCGGGCCCGGCCTGCTGGCGCGGCCCTCAGCGCGCGCTCGGCGCCACCCAGCCATCCATCACGCCGGGCATCGCGTGCTGGCGCATCAGCTCGACGAAGCGCCGCAGCCGCGCGGGGTACTGCTGCGCATAGGGGTAGACCAGGTGCACCGGCAGCGGCGGCGCCTGCCATTGCGGCACCAGGTGCAGCAGCCGGCCGGCGGCCAGGTCTTCCTGCACCAGCCAGGCCGAGAACACGCCCACGCCCAGCCCCTGCAGGGCGGCGGTGCGCAGCGGATAGAGGCTGTCGCTGGACAGGCGCGGGCGCAGCTGCAGCGCGCACAGCTCGCCCGTGGTGCCGTGCTGCAGCGTGATCTGGTGGCGGTAATAGGTCTGGAAGGCCAGCCAGGGCAGGGCGCCCAGCTCCCGCGCATGGCGCGGCGCCGCGCCATCGGACAGCAACGCGGGCGCGGCCACCACGATGCGCGGCACCTCGGCCAGGCGGATCGCCACCACGGCCGGGTCGCTCACCTCGCCGACCTGGATCGCGCAGTCGACGCCCTGGCCCACGAAGTCGGGCGGCTGGTCGCGCAGCAGCCATTCCACGTCCACGGCCGTGTGCGTGCGCAGGAACTCGACCAGCGGGCCGACCAGCTGCGTCTGGCCGAAGGCATGCGGCACCACCACGCGCAGCAGGCCGCTGGCCGATTGCGCCGTGTCGCCCAGGTCGGCCGCCAGCGCCTGCCAGTCGGCGATGAGCGTCTTGGCCCGCGCATAGCAGCGCGCGCCGTCCTCGGTCAGGCGCATGCCGTGGGTGGAGCGCTGCAGCAGGCGCACGCCCAGCATGCGCTCCAGCGCCTGCAGGCGCCGGCTCACCGTGGGCTGGGTGGACAGCATCTGCGCCGCCGCGGCCGACAGGCTGCCCGCATCCACGATGCGCACGAAGGTCTGCATCAACTCCAGCCGGTCGGCGGGCGCGCCGGGGGGCAGGCGGGCCGGGGTGGTCGGCGCTTCTTTCATGCGTCAAGCGTATAGCAAATGTGCGAACCAGGCCACTACCAGCGGGATCAAGGGGTCGGCACACTGCCGTCGATCTGTGATTGCAAGGGTAAATACCATGTCAAACATTCATATGGCGCATGAAACGGCTTTGACCGCCGCGGCGCCGCCGGCGCTCCCGGCCGCCTCCGCCGGCCTTTCGCGTCCGCTGATCCTGCTGCTCGCGGGCGGCGCAGGCCTGTCCGTGGCATCGCTTTACTACGCGCAGCCCATGCTCGGCGAACTGGGGCCGGCGATGGGCGCCTCCGAAAGCAGCGTGGGCCTGGTGCCCATGCTCACGCAGCTGGGCTATGCGCTGGGCATCGCGCTGCTGGCGCCGCTGGGCGACCGCTACGACCGCAAGCGCATCATCCTGGTCAAGGCGGCCGTGCTGGCCGTGGCCCTGCTGGCGGCTGGCGCGGCGCCTTCGCTGGCCGCGCTGCTGGCCGCCAGCCTGGTCATCGGCCTGTCGGCCACGCTGGCGCAGGACATCGTGCCCGCCGCCGCCACGCTGGCGCCCGCCGCGCACCGCGGCAAGGTGGTGGGCATGGTGATGACCGGGCTGCTGCTGGGCATCCTGCTGTCGCGCGTGCTCAGCGGCCTGGTGGCGCAGCAATGGGGCTGGCGCGCCATGTTCGGGCTGGCGGCGCTCAGCATCGCGGGCGTGGGGCTGGCGGCCTGGCGCGGCCTGCCGCGTTTTGCGCCCAGCACGCAGCTGGGCTACGGCGCGCTGCTGGGCTCGCTGCTGCGGCTGTGGACGCAGCATGGCGCGCTGCGCCGCGCCGCCATCGCACAGGGCGTGCTGTCGGTGGGTTTCAGTGCCTTCTGGTCCACTTTGGCGGTGATGCTGCATGCCGCGCCCTTCCACCTGGGCAGCGCGGCGGCCGGCGCCTTCGGGCTGGCCGGCGCGGCCGGTGCGCTGGCCGCCCCGCTGGCCGGCCGCCTGGCCGACCGCCGCGGCACCGATTGGGTGGCGCGCGGCGGCATCGTGCTGGCCTTGCTGAGCTTCGGCGCGATGCTGCTGATGCCCGGCCTGCCCGTGGCCGGCCAGCTGGCGCTGCTGGCGCTCGCCGCCGTCGGCTTCGACCTGGGCGTGCAGGCCACGCTGATCGCGCACCAGACGCAGGTCTATGGCATCGACCCGGCCGCGCGCAGCCGCCTCAATGCGGTGCTGTTCGTGGGCATGTTCATCGGCATGGCGACCGGTGCCGGGCTGGGCGGCCTGCTGTTCGCCCAGGGGGGCTGGCTGGCGGTGACGGCGCTGGCCATGCTGACGGCGCTGCTGGCCCTGGTGGTGCGGCTGCTGCCGGCGCGCCGGGCCTGAGCGCGCAGGGCGCCCACGCCGGCGCAGCGGCCGGCCTGCGAAAGGCCTGCGAAAGGACGGCGAATGGCGAAATGAAGAAGGCCCGCGTCGGCGGGCTTCGCCGCGGGCCGGGCCGTCAGACTCCGTCGTAGGCCGCCTGCAAGCGGGCCAGGTCCAGCCTGGTCATGGTGAACATCGCCTGCATCACCCGCTGCACGCGGGCGGCGTCCGGGTCCTGCAGCATGCGGGTCAGCGCCGTGGGCACGATCTGCCAGGACAGGCCGAAGCGGTCCTTGAGCCAGCCGCACTGGCTTTCGGCGCCGCCTTCGCTCAGTTGCTCCCACAGCCGGTCGACCTCGGCCTGGTCGGCGCAGTCCACCGACAGCGAGATCGCCTCGCTGAACGGGAACTGCGGTCCGCCGTTGAGGGCCAGCAGCGGCTGGTCCTCGATCTCGAAGCGGATCGTGAGCACGCGTCCCTTGTGCTGCGGCACGGCGTCGCCGTAGTACGCGGTCTCCAGCACGCGCGAGCGCCGGAAGATGCGCGTGTAGTGCGCCACGGCTTCCTCCGCCTGGAAGTCGAACCACAGGCAGGGCGTGATCTTGGGCATGGGCTGCATCCCGCCTCAGATCCGCGCGAGCAGCGCGCCCAGCTGGTCGGCGCAGGTGCCCCAGCCTTCGTGGAAGCCCATCTGCTCGTGCGTTGCGCGGTCGGCGGCGCTCCAGTGCAGCGCCCGGGCGGTGTAGCGCGTCTGGCCCTCGCCTTCGGGTTCGAAGGTGACGATGGCGATCATCTTGATGGGCTGCGGGTCGGCGGGCTGCCAGCCGGGCGTGAAGGCGTTGGTGGTCACCAGCTTGCGGTTGGGCACCACTTCGAGGAATACGCCATCGTTCGGGTACTCGTTGCCGTCCGGGTCCTGCATGACGACGAGGGCGCGGCCGCCCGGGCGCAGTTCATGGTCCACCTTCGAGATGCGCCAGGGCTGGGGCACGAACCACTGCGCGAGCAGCGCGGGGTCGGTCCAGGCGCGGTACACCTTCTCGGGCGGCGCGTCGTACACGCGCGTCAGGCTCAGTTCATGGGCGTCGCCCGTGGCGACGTTGCGGCAGGGGTCGTTGGCGGAATCGGTCATGGCAGGTTCCTCGAAGAGGGCGGGCGGAAGAAGGGGGCAGGGCAAGGGAAGGGGGCGCGCTCAGAAGGCGCGGCCGTCCACGCGGTGCACGGGGATCGCATCGAGGTCGATGCCTTCCACGCAGCGCAGGTTGATGGCCACCATCGGCGAGCCGTCGGGCTTGCGGCCCTCAGCGAAGGGATGGATGCCGCACACGGTGCAGAAGCGGTGCGCGATCACGTGGCGGTGGAACAGGTAGCGGCCCATGCGGCTTTCGTCGGCCTCGATGCGCACCTGCGCCTGCGGCACGAACCACAGCAGCGAGCCCTTGCGCTGGCACATGGAGCAGTTGCACGCCATGCCGGACTGCGGCACGCCGTCGACTTCGAAGCGGATCGCGCCGCAATGGCAGCTGCCGCGCTGAACAGGCTGGGCGTTCTCGTTCATGGGTGCGGACTCAGGCCTGGAGAATCATCTGGAAGCCGCCGTAGATCAGCCGCTTGCCATCGAAGGGCATGGGGTTGGCTTCGCTGGACAGGCGCTCGTCCGTCATCAGCTTGGACCAGGCCGCGTCGCGCACCGCCTTGTCGGGCCAGGTGACCCACGAGAACACGACCGCCTCGCTGTCTTCGCGCTTCACGGCCATCGTGAAAGAGGTCAGCTTGCCCTCGGGCACGTCGTCGCCCCAGCATTCCACGGCGCTCAGCGCGCCGTATTCCTTGAACACCTCGGCGGCCTTGCGCGCGTGCGCGAGGTAGGCCTCCTTGTTGGCCACGGGCACGGCGGCCACGAAGCCGTCGACATAGGGAAGGGTCATGCTTGTCTCCTGCGGCGGGTGGGGGAGGAAGAGGCCGCTGCCGCCGCCCGCATCGGCAGCAGCGATTCGATGTGGGCGCGCAGCAACTGCACGCTGCGCTGGGCGATGGCGGCGCTGCCCTGGGCCTTGGCCAGCACGAAGGCGCCCTGCAGCACGGCCTGCGTGTACAGGGCCAGCTCCTCGGGCTCCCAGTCGGCGTTCGGCGCATGGATGGCCTTGGCTTCGGCGATGTCCAGCGCCACGGTGTGCGCGTGGCCTTCGATGCCGGCGCGGCAGGCGTCGCGGATCTGGGGGTGCGTGGCGTAGGCCTCCTGCACCATGGTGCCCAGCAGGCAGGTGAACTCGGCCAGCTCGCCGGCGAGCAGCTGGCCGCGCAGGTCGATGTAGCCGAGCACCCGTTCGCGTGCCGTGGGCAGGCGGTGGTAGTCCGCGCCCGCGAAGAGCGCGCCGGTGCCGTCGGTCCAGTGGTGGGTGGCCATCACGGCCAGGTCTTCCTTGCCCTTGAAATGGTGGAAGAAGCTGCCCTTGGTCACGCCCGCGGCGGCGCAGATCTCGTCCACCGTGGTGGCGTGGTAGCCCTTGGTGCGGATCACCTGCAGGGCGGCGTCGAGCAGGCGCGTGCGGGCCGGCACCGGGGCGGCGGGCACACAAGCGGATTCGTCGGGGGAAGGCGCGGGGGAGGTGGACATGACCATACTGTTCGGTATGGCTGCGGACTATACATACCTTTCGGTATGGATCAAGAGAAAATTTGTGACTCGATCCGGACCGTGGCTTGCGGGCGTGCGCAGGCGCGCGCCGCCCGGCCGCCCTTGCAGCCCACCGCCGGCTTTGCGTCGGCGCGGCGCCGGGCCGCCGCGCGCCGAGGTCCCGCCGGGCCAGGCTTCTGCCGAGGCGCCGCGCCGGCGTCGCGCGGCTCAGGCGCCTTCGCTCAGGACCACGCGGTTGCGCCCACCGGCCTTGGCTGCATAGAGTGCGCGGTCGGCGGCGCCCAGCCAGGCCGACACCGTCCGCCGCGCCGGACCGGCCGTCGCCAGGCCGATGGACACCGTCACCTGCGGCGCCGGGCCGCGGCCGGGCAGCACCAGGGCCGCGACCCGCGCGCGCAGGGTCTCGGCCACGCGGGCGGGCTCGTCGTGCGCGGGCAGGAGCACGGCCATTTCCTCGCCGCCGAAGCGCGCCGCGAAGCCGCCTTCGGCCTCGGCCACGGCGCGCACGGCCGCGGCCACGCGCACCAGGCATTCGTCGCCGGCCGGGTGGCCGTGGCGATCGTTGTATTGCTTGAAATGGTCCACGTCGATCATCAGCAGCGCCGGCGGCGGGCCGGCGGGCGTGCCGGGGCTCTCCAGCGCCTGCAGCAGCCGGGCATCGAGTACGCGGCGGTTCGCCAGGCCCGTGAGCGCGTCATGGCTGGCCAGGTGCGACAGCTGCCGGTTGGCCTGCTCCAGCGCGTCGCGCGCCTGGCGCAGCGCGCCCTCGGCCACGCTGCGGCGGCGCACGGCGCGCACCACGTACGCGCCGGCCCAGCCGACCACCAGGCACAACGCCAGCGTCCACAGGGTCTGCAGCGTGGCGCTCAGGCGCCAGTCGCGCATCACCTCCTCGTGCGCGCGCGCCACCGTCACGTACAGCGGCAGGTTGCGCGCATGCTGGAAGCTCACCAGGCGGTGCTCGCCGTCCAGCGGCGACATCGATTCGAAAGTGCCATGGGCGGTGGCCATGAGCTCGCGGTACGCGGGGCTGGCCGCAATGCTGCGGCCCAGGTCCTGCTCGCGCAGCGGCCAGCGCGTGAGGACCACGCCATCGCGCCGCCACAGCGAAATGGCGCCGCGCCCGCCGACCTGGTAGGCCGCGAGCACGCGCACCAGCCGCTCCACGCCCACGGTGGCCAGCACCACGCCCGCGAAGCGGCCGTAGGCGTCGTTCAGGCGGCGCGACACGGGAATCACCCAGCGCCCTTCGGACGGGCTGCGGATGGGCAGGCCGATGCGCACGCGCTCGCTCGGCGAATCGCGGTGGTGGACGAAGTATTCGCGGTGGGCGCTGTTCGCGTCGGCCGGCGCCTGCGGCTGCGAATGGATGCGCCAGCGGCCCTGCGCGTCGATGACGTAGAGGTTCTCCAACTGTTCCAGTTGCGACACCTCGTGGACCAGATTGGGCTGCAAGGCCTGCAGCGCCTCGGCTTCCAGGTCCAGGCGGTCCAGCGCGAAGCTCAGGCTGCTCAGCACATGCTCGGTCTCGCCGAACAGCGCGTCCATCTGCTGGGCAATGGCGCGCGCCAGGTTCTCGTTGGCCTGGCGGGCCTGCTCCAGCTCCTGCCCGCGCGCGGCCAGCACCACCCAGGCATTGGCGGCCAGCATCACCAGGCACACGAACACCACGAAGGTGCGCGCCAGCCGCACCACGCCGCGGCCCCGCGAAGGGCGCGCGCGGGCCGGGGCGAGGGCGGGAGCAGGCGCGGCCACGGGCCGTTCAGCCCCCGATGAACAGGGCCGGGTCCACCATCGTGCGGTTGAGCATCACGCCCCAGTGCAGGTGCGGCCCGGTCACGCGGCCGGTGGCGCCCACGGCGCAGAAGGGGTCGCCAGCGGCCAGCGTGTCGCCCACCTGGGCGTCGATGCGGCTCAGGTGGCAGTACATGCTCAGCAGCCCGCCGCCGTGGTCCAGCCAGACCGTGCCGCCGTTGAAGAAATAGTCGCCGGTGTCGATCACGCGTGCGGGCAGCGGCGCACGCACGGGCGTGCCGGTGGCGGCGGCGATGTCCATGCCGCTGTGCGGATTGCGCGGCTGGCCGTTGAACACGCGCCGCAGGCCGAAGGAGCTGGAGCGCCGCCCGGGCACGGGCACCTGCATCTGCAGCTCGCCCGCGCGCAGGGCGGCGGAAGGCGCCGTCCAGGCCGCCATCACCTGCGCCTGGTGGTCGCGCTCGCGCTCGTAGCGGGCCTGGTCCTCGGGCGACAGGTCGACGGTGCGCGGCGCCACCTTCAGGTGCTGCTCGCTGTAGCGCTTGGGCGCGATGCGGTAGGCCAGGCGGCGGTCGCCGGTTTGCACGCTGGCGTCGCCCGGCGCGGCGGCCAGCGGGATGCCGACCAGCGCGGTCCATTCGATGGCGTCGCCGACCACCAGCACGGGCACGTCGGCGCCGTTGACGCGCGTGCGCACCTCGGGCGGCTGGGCGGCCGGGCCGAGCGACAGGCGCGCCACGCCGCCCGGCACGGCGGAATGGGCGGGCCACAGCGCGGGCGGCGGCGGCGCGGTACGGGGGGCGGCTTTCTGCGCGGCAAGCACGGGCGGTGCCGCCAGCATGGCGGCCAGGCCCAGCAGGCAGCGGCGGCGATCAAGAAGGGGCAAGGGGCTGGAGGACTTCATGGGCGCAGCCATTCTGCCCGCGCCGCCCGGCCTGTCCCGTCGGCCTGGGGCGCATCCGCCGGCAGGCGCCGGGGGGCGGGCGGGCATGCCGGGCGCCGCGACTCAGCGGCGCGCGGCGCTGCGGGGCGAAAGGCCCGCCGTGTGAATCACGGGCTGGGCCTGCCACTGGCCCGGCGCCAGCCCTTCCAGCGTGTACGGGCCGATGGCGGCGCGGATCAGCCGCAGCGTGGGATGGCCCACGGCGGCCGTCATGCGCCGCACCTGCCGGTTGCGCCCCTCGCGGATCGCCAGTTCCAGCCAGCAGTCCGGAATGCTCGCCCGCACCCGGATCGGCGGGTCGCGCGGCCAGAGACCCGCGGGCGCCTCGATGCGCCGCACGCGCGCCGGCCGCGTCGGGCCGTCGTTGAGCTGCACCCCCGCGGCGAGCGCGGCCAGCGCCGTCTCGCCGGGCTCGCCCTCCACCTGCACCCAGTACACCTTCTCCATCTTGAAGCGGGGATCGGCGATGCGCGCCTGCAGTGCGCCGTCGCTGGTCAGCAGCAGCAGGCCTTCGCTGTCCGCATCAAGCCGCCCGGCCACGTACACGCCGGGCAGGTCGATCCAGTCCTTGAGCCCGCGCCAGCGCCCCTCGGGCGTGAACTGGCTGAGCACGCCGTAGGGCTTGTGGAAGCGGATCAGGCGGGGCGTTTGCAGAGTCATGGGAGAGGGGGCTTGCCGCCTGGCGCCGGGTGCCGCGTCCGTCTGCCTCCGCCTGGGCCCGCAGCCGGCCGCCCGGCCCCTGCCGGCTTCCCGCGGCTCACTTGCCCCAGCTGTCCTTCAACCCGCTCGTGCGGTTGAACACCAGGCGCCCATCCGTCCCGCGCTGGCGGTCGGCGACGAAATAGCCCAGCCGCTCGAACTGGTAGCTCGCACCGGGGGCGGCGCCGCGCAGGCCGGGCTCCAGGTAGCCGGAAACGATCTGCAGGCTGCGCGGATTCAGTTCCTCGGTCACGTTGTCGGCTGCGCCGGGCTGTTCGGCGGCGAACAGGCGTTCGTACAGGCGGAACTCGGCCGGCACCGCGTCGTGCGCGCCGACCCAGCCGATCACGCCCTTGACCTTCACGCTGTCGGCGCCCGGGGTGCCGCTCTTGGTGTCGGGCAGCACCTCGGCCAGCACCTTGGTGACCTGGCCGTCGGCGCCTTGCTCGAAGCCCGTGCACTGCACGACGTAGCCGTACTTCAGGCGCACCTTGTTGCCGTCGATGGCCTCGCCGCTCGCGTTCGTGTGCGGCGGGTAGAGGCGGCGATAACCCTTCTCAGGCACGGCCTGGAAGTCCTCGCGCTCGATCCACAAGGTCTTGCCGAAGCTGAAGTGCCGCTGGCCCGCGGATTCATCGTGCGGGTTCACGGGGGCGTGGCAGGGCTCCAGGTGGCCGGCGCCCATGGTGGCGTCCCAGTTCGTGATCTCCAGCGCCAGCGGGTCCAGCACCGCCATCGCTCGCGGTGCAATGGGGTCCAGCGTGTCGCGCAGCGCCGCTTCCAGCGCCGCGTACTCGGTCCAGGCGCCGCCGGTCTTGGTGGTGCCGCTGCGTTCGCAGAAGAGCTTGAGCGCCTCGGGCGTGTAGCCGCGGCGGCGCAGGCCCGCCAGGGTGGGCATGCGGGGGTCGTCCCAGCCGTCGACATGGCCTTCCTCCACCAGCTGGCGCAGCTTGCGCTTGCTGGTGATGACGTGGGTGACGTTCAGGCGCGCGAACTCGTACTGGCGCGGCGGCGGGGCGACCAGCAAGCCGCCCTCGATCAGGCGCTGCATCAGCCAGTCGTAGAAGGGCCGCTGGTCCTCGAACTCCAGCGTGCAGATCGAATGCGTGATCTGCTCCAGCGCGTCCTCGATCGGGTGCGCGAAGGTGTACATGGGGTAGATGCACCACGCATCGCCCGTGTTGTGGTGCGTGGCGCGGCGGATGCGGTACAGGGTCGGGTCCCGCAGGTTGATGTTGGGGCTCGCCATGTCGATCTTGGCGCGCAGCACGGCGGCGCCGTCGGGCAGCTCGCCGTTCTTCATCTGGCGCAGCCGGGCCAGGTTCTCTTCGGGCGTGCGGCTGCGGTACGGGCTGTCGGTGCCGGGCTTGCCGAAGTCGCCGCGGTTGGCGCGCATCTCCTCGGGCGTCTGCTCGTCGACGTAGGCGTGGCCGGCCGTCACCAGGTACTCGGCCGCGCGGTACATGAAGTCGAAGTAGTTGCTCGCGAAATACTCGTGCGGCTGCAGGCGCGGCGTGGCGCAGGCCGCGCTTTCGGGCGCGGGCGCGTCGGCCAGCTCGGTGTCGTAGCCCAGCCAGGCCACCATGTCGCGGATCGAGTCCACGTATTCCTGCTCTTCCTTCTCGGGGTTGGTGTCGTCGAAGCGCAGGTGGCACACGCCGCCGTATTCCTTGGCCAGCTCGAAGTTCAGCCAGATGCTCTTGGCATGGCCGATGTGCAGGTAGCCGTTGGGCTCGGGCGGAAAGCGTGTGCGGATGCGCGCCGGGTCGACGATGCCGGCCTGGTGGTGTGGGCCGTCGCCCGGCGAGCCGCCCCAGCGGCGGGTGGCGTAGGTGCCCTGGGCCAGGTCGTGCTCGATGATGTGGCGCAGGAAGTTGCTGGGCGCGGCCGGCGCCGCCGCTGCGGTGGGATCGGCCTTGCCGGTCTTCGCGCCGCCGTTCTGGGGGGAGGGGGAACTCATGCCCGGAATTCTAGGGGCGGGGGCTCTTCGTACCGACGCGGCGCGGGGGGGGACGGGCACGGCGGGAGCGCGCGGGTTTACGTTTGGCAACCAACTTCACGCGATGGCGGGCAACCTATTCACATCTCGCGCGTTCAATCAGGAACAGGCCGCCCCGGCGGCCATCCGATTCATCCTGGAGACCCATCATGAGCCTCTCGACCTCTTCCTTCTTCAAGTGGGCCGGCGCCCTGGCGCTGGGCGCTGGCGCGCTGTTGGGCGCCCACCAGGCCCAGGCCCAGGTGAGCTGGTCGGTGGGTGTGCACGCGCCGGGCATTTCGGTGGGCGTGGCCAATCCCGCGCCGGTGTATTACGCGCCGCCGCCGGTCTACTACACGCCGCCGCCCGTCTACTACCGCCCGCCGCCGCCCGTGTACTACCGCCCCGCGCCGGTCTACTACGGCCCGCCGCCGGTTTACTACGGCCCGCGCGGCCATTACCGGCCCCATCACCACCGGCATCACCGCCCCCACTACTACCGCTGAGCACCCGCGCGCGCTGCTGGCGCGGGCATCCCGGCCGCCCCTTCGTGGGCGGCCTTTGTTTTCTTGGCGGCGGGGCCCCGGGTGGTGGCTGAAGGGCCGCGCCTCGCGGTCTGGCCGTCGCGCGTTTCGAGTCCGGCGGGCGGGAGGGCTGGGTCAATAGAATGAGAATTGATTCCATTCTCATTGTTAGAGCCATGAAGACACTTCCTCGCCGTGCATTGCGGCTCGCGCCGATCACCCTGGCGCTGCTCGCCGCCGGGACGGGCGCCGGCGCCCAGACCGAGCCCACGCCCGTCGGGGCCGCCCCCGCCGAGGCCTCGCTGCCCCAGGTCACCGTGCGTAGCAAGTACGAGCGCGAGGACCTCCCCGTCCGCGCGCCGGGCCACAAGGCGGCCTCCGGCGCGCGGCTGGGCATCCTGGGCGCGACGGCCATCGTCGACGCGCCGGTGCATGTCAATGCCTACACCCGCGAACTGGCAGAGGACTGGTCGGCGCTGACGCTGCAGGATGTGCTGGAGAACGACTCGGCCGTCGTCTTCACCACCAACAAGAGCCACCTGCTGCAGAACTTCAACCTGCGCGGGCTGGACATGGGCGCGATCGACATCGCCACCAACGGCCTGTACGGCATCGCGCCGGCCAACCAGGTGCCGGTCGAGCTGTTCGAGCGCATCGAGGTCCTGCGCGGCCCGAACGTGCTGCTGTCGGGCATGCCGCCGGCGTCCAGCGTGGCGGGCACCGTGAACATGGTCACCAAGCGCGCCTTGCCGCAACCGATCGCCGACCTGACGCTGACCTACGCCTCGCGCTCCTACTTCCAGGCGCATGCCGACGTGGGCCAGCGCTTCGGTGCCGAGAAGCGGCTGGGCCTGCGCTTCAACGGCGTCTACGGCAAGGGCGAGATGGGCGCCAGGGACGAGGAGCAGTCCCGGCGCGTGGGCGCGCTGGCGCTGGACTACCTGGGCGACCGCGCCCGCTTCTCGCTGGACGTCTACAAGGGCGTCAACAAGATCGACAACGGCAGCCCCGGCATGTTCAACTTCCTGGGCACCGCGGCCATTCCCGGGGTCGGCGTGCTGCTGGCGCCGCCCAAGGGCGACACCAACATGTTCCGCGGCACGCACGGCGAATACACCAACAGCGGCATGCTGGCCCGCGCCGAGGTCGACTTCAGCCCCAACTGGCAGGGCTACGCGGCCGTGGGCGGCTCCAACTCCGTGGGCCAGGGCCTGATGTTCGGCACCCGCGCCATCGTCACCCGCGCCGACGGCACCACGCGGGGCGCCATCTACCACGTCGACACCCGGTCGCGCCGGCGCACGGCCGAGGCCGGGATCATCGGCAAGTTCGACACCGGCGGCGTCAGCCACCGGCTGCAGCTGTCCGCCAACGTGCTGCAGATGAAGGAAGGCACCAACAACACGGCGTGCAACTACTGCTACACGACCCACCTGTACCACCCCACGGTGCCGGTCTTCCCCGTCGCGCCCGTGTGGAAGGGCTACGAAGGGGCCACGGTCGCCACCAAGTACGACTTCCAGTCGCTGGCCATCGCCGACACCCTGGGCTTCGCCGGCGACAAGGTGCTGCTGACCGTGGGCGGGCGCCACCAGACCGTCAAGATGCCGTATTCGGACTACCGCGAAAGCCGCTTCTCGCCCATGGTGGCCGCCGTGGTGCGGCCCTGGGGCGAGCGCGTTTCGCTGTTCGGCAACTACACCGAGGGGCTGGAGCCCGGCCAGGTCGTGGGCGTCGGCTACGCCAACGAGGGCGAAGCCCTGCCGCCCCGGATTTCCAAGCAGATCGAGCTGGGCGTGAAGCTGCAGGCCGGCGAGATGACGCACACCCTCAGCGCCTTCCAGATCGAGCGCCCGTCCTTCGTCAGCGTCAACGCGGGCGGCCGGCTGCCCTACCTGCGCGAGGACGGCGAGCAGCGCCTGCGGGGCCTGGAATGGAGCGCGTACGGCAACCTGACGCCCACGCTGTCGCTGCTGGGCGGCATCACGCACATCCAGTCCGAGCAGCGCAACACCGGCCGCGACACCTACGGCACGCCCGAATGGCGCGTGCGCATCGGCCTGGACTGGCAGACGCCCGTGCCGGGCCTGAAGGTGGGCGGCCGCGTGATCCACACCGGCGCGCAATGGGCCGATTCGGGCAACCGGCTGCGCGTGCCCTCCTGGAACCGGCTCGACCTGAATGCCAGCTACGCCACGAAGTTCGGCAGCACGCCGGTGCGCTTCAACGCCAGCGTGGAGAACGTGGCCGACCGGGCGTACTGGATCGGCACCTTCGGCGACGGCTTCGTGATGGCCGGCGCGCCGCGCACCTTCAAGCTCGCGGCCACGGTGTCGTTCTGAGCGCGCTGACGCGACGCCGCCCGGGCGCGGCGCGGGCCGGCCGGGGCGGGCGCTACATCGCGCGGAACAGGTGGGCGTAGAGCCGGCTCACGGCCAGGCGCTCGCCCGCCGGCCGCCCCCGCAGCTGCAGGTGCAGGCGGCCCGCTTCGTCGCGCTGCACGCTGTCGATGGCGGCGGCCCGCACCACGGTGCCGCGGTGCACCTGCCAGAACTGCTGCGCGTCGAGCTGCGGCAGCAGCTGCCGGAGCGGCGTGCGGATCAGGTGCTCCTGCGTGGCGGTGAGCACGCGCACGTACTTGTCGGCGGCCTCGAAGTACAGCACCTCGTCGACCGGCACCAGGCGCAGCGTCTGGCCGCCGGCATCGCTGGCCGTGATGAAGCGCAGCGGCGCCGTGCTCGCTCCCGCACCTGCACCTGCACCCGCGGGGCCCGGGGCGCCCGCGCCGGCCGCGGCCAGCAGCGCGCGCCATTGCGCCAGGGCCGGCTCCAGCGCGGCGTCGGCCGGGCCGGTGCGCAGTGGCGCCGCCGACCGAGCAGCCAGCGCCTGCTGCAGCCGCGCCACCGTGCGCTGCAGCCGCTCGGGCTGCACGGGCTTGAGCACATAGTCCAGCGCCTGGGCGTCGAAGGCGCGCACGGCGTATTCGTCGTACGCCGTGACGAAGACCAGCAGCGGCAGCGGGCCGGCGCCGGCGGGCCAGGCATCGGCCAGCTCGGCGGCGGCGGCCAGGCCGTCCTGGCCCGGCATGCGGATGTCGAAGAAGAGCAGGTCGGGCGTGAGCCGCAGCGCCTCGCGCACCGCACGGTGCCCGTCACCCGCCACGGCCAGCACCTGCAGTTCGGGCCAGGCCCGGCTCAGTTCCTGCTGCAGCGCCTGCGCGAGCAGGGCTTCGTCTTCGGCGATCAGGGCGGTGGGCATGGGTGCAATCCTGGAAGAACGCGGCTCAGAGCGGAAAGGCGATCAGCGCGCAGGTGCCGCCGCCCGGCTCGGGCGTGAGCTGCAGCAAGGCGCGCTCGCCATGCAGCGTGCGCAGCCGTTCGCGCACCTGGGTGAGGCCGAAGCCGCCGCCCGCGCGGCCCGCAGCGCCGGCGGCCGCGCCTTCGCCCGCTTCCGCGTCCGCAGGCAGGCCCGCGCCCGTGTCCACCACGCGCAGCAGCAGCCAGTCGCCGTCGGCGCGCGATTCGCGCCGCGCCGACACGCGCAGCTCGCCGCCTTCCACCTGGGGCTCCAGGCCGTGGCGGATGGCGTTTTCCACCAGCGGCTGCAGCAGCAGCGGCGGCACGGGCACGCTGCGCAGCGCCTCGGGCAGGTCCAGTGTGCTGCGCAGGCGCGGGCCCATGCGCACGCCCATCAGCGCCAGGTAGTCGTCCAGGCGGGCGAATTCCTCTTGCAGCGGATGCCGCGTGGCGCGCGAGCCGCCCAGCGTGGCACGCAGGTAGCCGTTGAGCCGGTCCAGCATGGCCACGGCGCGCGGCGGGTCCAGCGTGATGAGCACGCGCAGGTTGGCCAGCGTGTTGAACAGCATGTGCGGCTCCAGCTGCGCTTCGAGCAGCTTGAGCTTGGCTTCGCTGGCGTCGCGCTCGGCGGCCGCGATTTCGGCCGCCATCGCCGCGGCCTTGCCGCGTGCGTGGAAATAGAAGCTGGCCGCCGCGCCGGCCGCCACCGTGATCAGCAGCGTGAGCCACGGATCGCGCGCGTTGCCCGCGTGCGGCGTGCCGCGCAGCCAGCCTGCCAGCGGATCGCCGAGCGTGAAGCCGGCCGCGATGCCCACGGCCGTGAGCAGCAGCCCGCGCCAGCCGCGCGGCCAGCCGTGGCCGCCGTCCAGGCTGCGGTGGCAGTGCGCGGCCGGCACCAGGTAGCGGCCGGCTTCGATGACGGCCCAGGTGAGCAGGCCGATGCACAGCGAGCCCACGAGGTGATGCACGTAGTCGCGCTCCGGCCAGATCTGCTGCGTGAAGACCGCCACCACCGCGCAGAACACCGACACCTGCAGCGCATGGCGCAGGGCCGAGAGCCAGGGGTCGTGGCGTGTCACGGCGTCTGCGCCGATTGCGCCGTGCGCACCGCGCTGAGCTGCTCGACGAAATAGTCGCGGATGCGCTCGAACACGGCCGGCAGGCTGCCGCGGTCGAAACCGGGCGGATCGTCGAGCAGGCGCGCCAAGTGCCCACTCAGACCAGGCACCGGTGGCGACAGCGTGGAGCCATGGCCGCCTTCGCGCAGGTCGACCAGCACCGGGCAGCGCGCCGCGCAGGCGGCATGCACGGCGTCGCTGTGAAAGCGCGGCGCCAGCCAGGCGTCGTGCTCGGCGCGCACCAGCGCGAAGGGCACGCGCGGCCGGGCCAGCGAATCGAGGTCGAAGGTCGCGGCCATGGGCACGGCGGCCACCACGGCGGCGATGCGCGGCTCGTCCCAGCTGCGCCAGGCCGTGTCTTCACCCAGGCGGGCGCGGATCACGCGGCGGGCGAGGGCGAGCTTGCCGCCGTCGAGCGGGCCGCCCGTCAGTTCCATGCTCAGGCCCACGCAGGCGGCGAAGTCCTGCGCGATGTGCGCTCCGCAGTGCCGGGCCAGCCGCGCCGGCGACCAGCGCCCGCCGGCCAGCACCAGGGCCGTGAGCCCGCCCGCCGACATGCCGTACATGCCCACGCGCCGCAGGTCCAGCTGCAGCGGCGCGAGGCGTCCGCCCGGCGCCGAGGCCGCGGCCACGCGGTCGATGGCTTGCGAGACCTCCTGCGGGCGCCGCGCCCAGCTCACGGGCCCCGCATCGCGCAGGTCCTCGAAGTTGTCGCCCGCATGCAGGGGCATGGCGACGGTAAAGCCGGCTGCCACCAAGGTCTGCGCCAGGTCGAACTGCGTCCACACCGAGCCGCCCGAGCCGTGCGAGAGCACGACCAGCCGGTGGTTGCCGCCGGCGGGCGGGGCGTCGGGCACGGCCTGCAGCGTGAAGGGGCCGCGCTGCAGCGTCTGCGCCGGCGCCTGCGTGGGATAGGCCAGGGTCAGCGGGCCGCTGCCTTCGGTGGCCGGCAGCACCATCAGGCCGGTGGCGGCGCAGGCGGCGCCGGCGCCCAGCCCACCGAGCAGGGCGGCCAGCCCGAGCAGGCGACGGACGGTGCGGCGCAGGGGAAGGCCACGCATGCCGCGCCCTCAGCCGATCAGCTGGTAGGGGCCGCCGCGCTCCAGCGCGCGCCGGTAGGCCGGCCGCGCCTGCACGCGCGCCAGCCAGCCCATCAGGTGCGGTCGGCGCTCGTTCAGCCCGGCGCGGGCCTTGGCGGCCTCGACCGGGAAGCTCATCTGGATGTCGGCGGCCGTGAACGCGTCGCCCGCGAACCAGTCGCGGCCGGCCAGTTCGGCCTCCATGAAATTGAGGTGCTGCGACAACTGCGGCTGGATGAAGGCGGCCTTGGCCTTGGCGCTGATGCCGCGCGCGATGGGCCGGGCGAAGAAAGGCATCTTCGCCTTCTCGAGCTGGTCGAAGACCAGCTTGAGCAGCAGCGGCGGCATGGCCGAGCCTTCGGCGTAATGCAGCCAGTAGCGGTAACGCACGGCGGCGTCGCTGCCGGCCGGCGGCGCCAGCCGGCCCTGGCCGTAGCGCTCGGTCAGCGTCTCCAGGATGGCGCCCGACTCGGCCAGCGTGAGCCCGTCCACCGTCACCACGGGCGACTTGCCCAGCGGATGCACTTGGCGCAGCTCCCTGGGGGCGAGCATCGTTTTCGGATCGCGCTGGTAATGCACGATCTCGTAGGGCAGTTCCAGCTCTTCGAGCAGCCAGAGCACGCGTTGCGAGCGCGAATTGTTGAGATGGTGGACGGTGATCATGGCGGTCAGGGGGCGGGAGACGGTGGCGTGGAGCGGAAAGCCGCGTGAAGGCGTGTGAAGGCGCGTGAAGCCGCGATTGTGGGCCTGCCGCGCGCGGCGCGCCGGCGGTCAGCGGCCGCGTTCCAGTTGCGCGCGCTCACGCGCCACCAGCCGCTGCATCAGGTGGCCGCCGGGCATCAGCAGCCACACGGCCGCGCCGTGGGCCAGCAGGCCCAGGCCCCAGCCCAGGGCCGGGTACACGGCCCAGTGCCGGCCCTGCGACAGCGACAGCAGGACCAGGCCGGCGTTCACGCACAGGTAGACCGCCGCATGCAGGAACCAGCCGATCTTGGCGCCGGCACGGCGGCGGGCAAGGGCGTCCAGGCGCGCCGGGTCGCGGTCGGTGGAAGGCGGGAAGGAGGCGGCGCAGGCATTCATGGTGTGCTCCAGTGAGAGGTTTGGGAAAGGGCGGAGGGGCTCAGGCGGCCAGGGCGTCGCCGTCGGCCGCGGCGCTGTTGCCGCGGCGGGCCAGGCGCCACAGCCGCAGGGCGCGGCCGACGAACAGGCCGCTGAACACGCCGTAGAGCGTGCTGACCGCCACGGCCAGCAGACTCTGCCGGGCCAGTTCGGGCTGCATCACCAGCGCCACGGCCACGGTGTACTTGGTCAGGAAGATCGCCAGGATCAGCGCCAGCGGCACCCAGGAGCCCGCCTGGTGCAGCCGGCGCGTGGCCGCGTCGTAGCGCGTGCCAGCCGGCAGCGGCCGGCGCAGCACCAGCGCCGCCAGCAGCGCCGCGGCCACCGCCCAGCCTGCCAGTGCGCCGAGCCCGGCCGGTGACTGGCCGAAGGCCGCCACCACGCCATAGACGGCCAGGGCCACCATGGCGACGGGCATGAGCACCACGCGCCACAGCGGCGCCGTCTGGTCGCGCAACTGGCGCCCGCCCAGCCACAGCAGGGCGGCGAACAGGGCATAGACCCAGGCGGGGGTGTGCAGCAGGATCGGGATCAGCATGGCGGGAACTCCTTGGAAGGGCGGGATCAGCGGGGCGATGGCCGCACTGTGCGCGCCGTGGCCGGCCGCGGCCAGCGCCCTGCGACGAATGGCGCTCAGGCGGCGCGAACGGCGCTGTCGGCGCGCGAACGACGGCCGGCCTGGCGCCGGCGGCCGTGCCTTCTGTCGGCTTCGGCCGGCTTTACCCGCCCTTTACGCGCTTGCACACAGGCCAGCTACGATTTGTTGCTCCACTGCCGATCCAGCCTCGCCGCCTGGCGCCGGCCGATCGCATGCCGCTTCTTCGCCCTTCCATGGATTCCTCCAAGCCTTCGTCTTCCGCTGCGCCGGACACGCCCGATTTCCTGCCCCCGCCCCGCCGCCCGCCCCCCCCCC
>NZ_CAKAKO010000002.1 GCF_916700565.1 Xenophilus sp. Marseille-Q4582
TCCGCGGCCCCCGCCACACCGCCGGCCGACGCGCCCCCCCATGAAGGCGCCGCCGACGCGGCGCGCCCGAGCTGGGGCCAGACCCTGCGCGTGTACGGAGAGGCCGCCACGCTGCGCATGTTCGCGCTCGGCTTCTCGGCCGGGCTGCCGCTGCTGCTGGTGCTGGGCACCTTGAGCTTCCGGCTGCGCGAGGCCGGCATCGACCGCACCACCATCGGCTACCTGAGCTGGGTGGGGCTGGCCTACGGCTTCAAGTGGGTGTGGGCGCCGCTGGTCGACCGCATGCCGCTGCCGCCGCTGACCACGCTGCTGGGGCGCCGGCGCGGCTGGCTGCTGGCGGCGCAGGCGATGGTGATCGCCGGGCTGATCGGCATGGCAGTCAATGACCCGCGCGTCGGGCTGGAGCCGATGGTGGGGTTCGCATTGCTGGTGGCCTTCGGCTCGGCCACGCAGGACATCGCGCTTGACGCCTTCCGCATCGAATCGGCCGAGCCGCGCAAGCAGGCGGCGCTGGCCGCCGCCTACCAGACGGGCTACCGGCTGGCCATGATCTGGGCCGGCGCCGGCGTGCTGTGGGTGGCGGCCGCAATGGAAATGCCGGCGGCCGGGGCCGGCGCGGCCGGCTACCAGAACGGCAGCTGGCGGGTCGCCTACCTGGTCATGGCCGCGTCCATGGCGGTCGGCGTGGTCACCGTGCTGTTCTCGCCCGAGCCTGCGCGCCGCGCGCTGCCGCCCGCGAAGAACGCCGCCGAGTGGCTGCAGGGCGCGCTGGTCGAGCCTTTCGCCGATTTCATCCGCCGCTACCGCTGGCAGGCGGCGTTGATCCTGGCGCTGATCGCGCTCTACCGCATCAGCGACGTGGTGATGGGCATCATGGCCAACCCCTTCTACGTGGACATGGGCTTCACCAAGGAAGAGGTGGCCACGGTGAGCAAGGTTTACGGCGTGGTGATGACGCTGGTGGGCGCCTTCGTGGGCGGCGCGCTGTCGATGCGGCTGGGCGTGATGCGGGTGCTGATGCTGGGCGCCGTGCTCAGCGCGGCCAGCAACCTGCTGTTCGCCTGGCTGGGCACGCGCGGGCACGATCTCACGGGCCTGGTCTTCGTGGTGTCGGCCGACAACCTGGCCGGAGGCATCGCTTCCGCGGCCTTCATCGCCTACCTGTCCAGCCTCACGAACGTGAGCTACTCGGCCACGCAGTACGCCCTCTTCAGCTCGATGATGCTGCTGGCGCCCAAGTTCGTCGCCGGCTACTCGGGCGCCTTCGTCGACGCCTACGGCTACACGCCCTTCTTCGTCGGCACGGCGGCGCTGGGCCTGCCGGTGCTGGTGCTGGTGGCGCTGGCGGCCCACTCGGCCCGCGTCCGCGCCGCGGCCACGCCCGCCGCACGGGCTGCGCCGCACGCTGGCGACGCCGGCTGACAGCGCCGCCCGCGCGGGCTGGTACGCTGTGCGTCCGGCCGCATGGGCGGCCGCCTGTCAGCGGCGAAATCCGCCGTGTTCCTGGATTCGGCCTTCGGCCCTGCCCACCGTGCCTTCACGCATCGCCCCTCTTTCCATCAGCGCCTACACGGCCACCACCGCCCTGGGCACCGGCCTGGCGCCCCTGCGCCAGGGCTTGGCGGATTCGCGCAGCGGCCTGCGCCCCAACGATTTCGGCGAGCCCGCCGAGCAGCGCCTGGCCACCTGGATCGGCCGCGTCGATGGGGTGGAAGCCGTGCAGCTGCCGCCCGGCCTGGCCGACTGGGACTGCCGCAACAACCGCCTGGCCTGGCTGGGCCTGAACGCCGACGGCTTCCTGAACGCCGCACGGGCCGCGCGCGAACGCTACGGCGCGCACCGCGTGGCCGTGATCGTGGGCACCTCCACTTCCAGCATCGGCGACACCGAACTGGCCTACACGCAGATGGATGCCAACGGCCTCTTTCCGCCGCGCATGCGCCACAGCGAACTGCACACCGCGCATTCGCTGGGCCTGTTCGTGCAGCGCGCGCTGGCGCTCACGGGCCCCTGCGAGACCATTTCCACCGCCTGCTCCTCCAGTGCCAAGGTCTTCGCCTCGGCCGAGCGGCTGATGCGCCTGGGCCTGGTCGATGCCGCCGTGGTGGGCGGCGTGGACACGCTGTGCGGCAGCGTGCTGTTCGGCTTCAATTCGCTGGAACTGGTGTCGCCCGAGCCCTGCCGCCCCTTCGACGCCGCGCGCAAGGGCATCAGCCTGGGCGAGGCGGCGGGCTTCGCGCTGCTGGAAAACAGCGTTGCCGCACCCGGTGCGCCGAAGCTGCTGGGCTATGGCGAAGCGAGCGACGCGCACCACATGTCCACCCCGCATCCCGAGGGCGCGGGCGCCGAGCGCGCGCTGAACGACGCGCTGGCCCGCGCCGGCCTCGCGCCCGAGGCCATCGACTACATCAACCTGCATGGCACGGCCAGCACCAAGAACGACGAGGTCGAGGCGGCGCTGGTGGCACGGCGCTTTCCGGCTCACACGCACGCCAGCAGCACCAAGGGCTTCACGGGCCACACATTGGGCGCGGCGGGCATCGTGGAAGCGGCCGTGTGCCTGCTGGCGCTGGAGACCGGCCTGATGCCCGGCACCGTGAACAGCCACACGCCGGACGCCGCCTGCGGCCCGCAGATCCGCTTGGCGCCGGCGCAGGGCGAGGTGCGGCATGCGCTGTCCAACTCCTTCGGCTTCGGCGGCAACAACTGCGCCCTGATCTTTAGCAAAGCATGAGCACTCCCACGCTGTACATCGAAGGCCCCGCCTTCTGGGCGCCCACGCTGCCGGGCTGGGAGGTGGCGCGTGCCGCCTTCCGCGGCGAAGGGGCGCCCGCCGATCCGCCGGCCAAGCGGCCCTCGCCGCAGATCCTGGCGCCGGCCGAGCGCCGCCGCGCGCCCGACACGGTGGCCGTCGCGCTGGAAGTGGCGAATGCCGCCGTGTCCGCCAGCGGGCGCCACGCGGCCGACCTGCCCTGCGTGTTCGCCTCCGCCCACGGCGACCTGGCGATCAACGACTACATGTGCGCCACGCTGGCCACCACGCCGGCGCAGCTGTCGCCCATCAAGTTCCACAACTCGGTCCACAACGCGGCCGTGGGCTACTGGACCATCGGCACGGGCTGCCAGCAGGCCAGCAACTCGCTCGCGGCCTACAACTTCAGCTTTGCCACCGGCCTGCTGGAAGCGGCCACGCAGTGCGCCTGCGACACGCAGGCCGTGCTGCTGGTCGGCTTCGACGTGGAGGCCGTGGGGCCGCTGCGCCAGGTGCACCGCAGCGAAGGGTTGCTGGCCGGCGCCTTCGTGCTCTCGCCCACGCCCAGCGAGCGCAGCCTGGCCGCGTTCGACTGGTCGCTGGTGCACGGCCCCGCCACGCCCGTGCCGCCGCGCTCCGAGGCGGCGCGCCAGCTGCCGCCCAATGCGATCGCCGACGCGCTGCCGGTCTTCGAGGCGCTGGCGGACTTCGCGGGCACCGAAGCCGCGGCGCCGCTGCGCCTGCCGCTGTCTCCCCAGCTGTCGCTGGAGATCCGGCTGCGCCCGGCGCAGTGATCGGCCGGTGAAGAAGCTGCGTACAAGGCAGGGGGCGCCGGCCATCCGGGCTGCGGCGCGCCCGTCCTCCTTCCACCCGCCCCAGCGAAAGGCCTGATGCCATGACCCAGACCCTGCCCATGCACGACGTGATCATCATGGGCGGAGGTCTGGCGGGGCTCACGCTGGCGCTGCAGCTGCGCCAGCGCTTCCCGGACATCGACGTGCTGGTGCTGGAGCGCCGCGCGCACCCCGTGCCGCATGCGGCGCACAAGGTGGGCGAGTCCTCGGTCGAGATCGGAGCGCATTACTTCGACACCGTGCTGGGCCTCCAGGGCCACATGGACAGTGCGCAGCTGCGCAAGTTCGGCTTCCGCTTCTTCTTCTCCGAAGGCCGGCACGACATCGAGAACGTGACGGAGATCGGCGCCAGCCGCTACCTGTCCACGCCCAGCTACCAGATCGACCGCGGCATCTTCGAGAACCACCTGGGCCAGGTGGCCCGCGCGCGCGGCGTGCACTTCGTGGACCATGCGCTGGTGCGGCAGATCGCGTTGAGCGAAGACAATGGCCTGCACCGCATCGCCTGGCGCGAGGGCGAAGGCGCAAACGCGCGCACGCAGGAAGCCGAATGCCGCTGGCTCGTCGACGCCTGCGGCCGCGCCGGCCTGCTCAAGCGCAAGCTGGGCCTGGCGCAGGACAACGACCACCACGCGCATGCCGTGTGGTTCCGCATCGGCGAGCGCATCACGCTCGACGAATGGAGCCAGGACGCCGACTGGCGCGCGCGCTGCCAGCCGCAGGCGCGCTGGCTGTCCACCAATCACTTGGTCGGCACCGGCTACTGGGTGTGGCTGATCCCGCTGGCCTCGGGCTCGCACTCGGTGGGCATCGTGGCCGACCCGGCCCTGCACCCGCTGGACACCATGGACAGCTTCGACAAGGCCATGGACTGGTTCCGCACCTGGCAGCCGCGCCTGTTCGATGCGCTGGACGGCCAGCGCCACCTGCTGCAGGACTTCATGTTCCTGCGCAAGTTCTCTTATGGCTGCAAGCAGGTCTTCTCGGACCAGCGCTGGGCGCTGACCGGCGAGGCGGGCCTGTTCCTGGACCCGTTCTACTCGCCCGGCAGCGACTTCATCGCCATCAGCAACAGCTACATCTGCGACCTGGTGGCGCACGACCGCGACGGCCGCTCCCTGCGTGCCCGCGCGCAGCTGTACGACCAGATCTACCACTCCTTCTACGAAAGCACGCTGGCGCTGTACGAAGGCCAGTACCCGCTCTTCGGCGACCCCGAGGTGCTGCCCGTGAAGGTGATCTGGGACTACACCTACTACTGGGGCGTGCTCTCGCAGATCTTCTTCCAGGAGCGGCTCACGGACCTGGCCACGCTGGGCCTGCTGCGCGAGGAGCTGCAGCACGCCCAGCAACTCAACCGCGCCATGCAGGCGCTGCTGCGCGCCTGGTCGGCCCACACCGACAAGGCCAACGCGGCCTGCATGCTGGACCAGGCCGCGCTGCCCTGGTTCGCCACGCTCAACGCCAGCCTGCGCCAGCCCCGCGACGACACGCCGGCCTTCCTGGCGCGGCTGCATGCCTGCATCGCGCAACTGCGCACGCTGGCGCACCAGATCCATGCCCATGCCTGCCAGGCCCATCCGGCCCTGGCCGCCGAGCCGCCCGGGCAGGCCATGGCGCGGCTGCTGGCGCTGCCCCTGGCGCGCGTGCCCGTGAACCGAAGCGCTGAACCGATGCTGTTCGCGGTTGACTGAGCCCCTGCGGATTTACGCAACTTTACGCACCGGACAACGGCACTTGCCGGCCCGCCGCGACCATGGAACCGCCATGAGTACCCCCCAGCTCCTGATGATCGAGGACGATGCGCGGCTTGCGCAGATGGTCCGCGAATACCTCACCCAGTCCGGCTTCTCGGTCGCGCACGCCGGCGACGGCGCCAGCGGCCTGGCGCAGCTGCAGGAGCGCCAGCCCGATCTGGTGATCCTGGACCTGATGCTGCCCGACACCGACGGCCTCGACGTGTGCCGCCGCATCCGCGCCCTGCCCGGCCCGCTGGCCAAGGTGCCGGTGCTGATGCTCACGGCCAAGGGCGATCCGATGGACCGCATCATCGGCCTGGAGCTGGGCGCCGACGACTACCTGCCCAAGCCTTTCGAGCCGCGCGAGCTGCTCGCGCGCATCCGCGCCGTGCTGCGGCGCCGCGCCGATGCGGCCGCGCCCGCCGCCGGCGTGCCGCAGGCCGCGATGCGCTTCGGCTCGCTGGAGATCGACCGCGACGCGCGTTCCGTCGCCGTGGGCGGCCAGCCGGCCGAACTCACCTCCTACCAGTTCGACCTGCTCGTGACCATGGCCGAGCGCGCGGGCCGCGTGCTCACGCGCGACCAGATCATGGAAGCCGTGCGGGGCCGCGAGCTGGAGGCCTTCGACCGCTCCATCGACGTGCACATGGGCCGCATCCGCGCCGCCATCGAGGTCGATCCCAAGAACCCCAAGCGCATCCTCACCGTGCGCGGCGTGGGCTACGTCTTCGCCAAGCAGCAGGATTGAGCCAGTGGGCCTGCGTGGGCGTTGAGCCTTCGGCGCACAGGCCCGGCGCCACCCCTCCGCCATCTCCGTCAAGCGCACGGCACCCCCCATGATCCGGCTCTTCGTCCGCCACCTCTACCTGCGCATCTGGCTGGCTTCGCTGGCCGGCGTGGCCGTGGTGGTGATCGCGGCCGGCTGGGCCTGGCAGATCTCGGACGAACAGCGCAGCACGCCGCTGCCGCGCGAAGTGACCCTGCGCGATGACAGCCACCAGATCTCGGGCCGCGGCACCTCGCTGCGCACCAGCCGGCCTGGCGAGGCGCTGGAGTTCGAGATCACGCTCGAGGACGGCCGCAAGTTCACCATGGAACTGGGCCCGCGCTATGAACGCCGCCCCAGCCCGCCGCCCTGGCTGCACCCGCAGACCGGCATCTTCTGGCTGCTGGGCATGGTCGGCATGGCCACGGGCATCGGCCTGTTCCCCATCGTGCGCCGGCTCACGCAGCGCCTGGAAAGCCTGCAGCGTGGCGTGCAGCGCTGGGGCGAGGGCGATCTGTCGGCGCGCGTGCCCGAAGACGGGCAGGACGAGGTGGCCGACCTGGCGCAGCGTTTCAACGATGCGGCCACGCGCATCGAGCAGTTGATCCGCTCGCACAAGTCGCTGCTCGCCAATGCCTCGCATGAATTGCGTTCGCCGCTCACCCGCATCCGCATGAGCCTGGAGCTGCTGCCTGTCGGTGCCGCCGAAAGCAGCGCCAACACGGCGGCCAAGGCCGAGATCGCCCGCAGCATCGTCGAGCTGGACCAGCTGATCGACGAGATCCTGCTGGCCAGCCGCCTGGACGCGCGCGAAGCCGACATGGGCACCGTCGAAAGCGTGGACCTGATGGGTCTGGCGGCTGAAGAGTGCGCGCACACCGGCGCCGAACTGGGCGTGGCCGACGGCACCGCGCTGGACGCGCTCACGGTGCGCGGCGTGCCGCGCCTGCTGCGCCGCGCCGTGCGCAACCTGCTGGAAAACGCGCGCCGCTACGGCGGCAGCGCGGGCGTGGAGGTGGAACTGTCGGCCGACGCCCGGCATGCGCTGGTGCGCGTGATGGACCGCGGCCCCGGCGTGCCCGAGGCGCTGCGCGAGCGCATCTTCGAGCCCTTCTACCGCCTGCCGGGCGCCAGCGAACGCGAAGGCGGCGTGGGCCTGGGGCTGGCGCTGGTCAAGTCCATCGCCCTGCGCCATGGCGGCCAGGTGCACTGCGAGGGCCGCGAAGGCGGCGGCGCCTGCTTCGTCATCGCCCTGCCGCACTGAGCGCCGGCCCCGGGCCGGCCGATCCGCCAGCGCGCCGGCCTGCCCGCCGCTTCTAGAATTCCGGCCCACATGCGCTCACCTTCCCTGACCCGCGCCGCAGCCTGCCTGTGGGGTGCGGTGGTGTTCATGCCCGTGGGGCTGAACTACCTCGGTTTCCTCCTGCTCCTGGTCACGATGCTCCTCGCGGGCGACCTGCGCGAACGCGCGGTGCGCCTGCGCGCGCATCCGCTGTGGTGGCCGCTGGTGGCGCTCACGCTGTGGCAGTTGCTGGTGCTGCTGCTGCGCCCGCACTACCCCGAGACGGGGCAGAACCTGGCGCACGGCCTGCGCATCTCGCTCACCGTGGCGCTGGCGCTGGCCCTGCGGCGCGACGAGGCCGTGTGGGCGCTGCGCGGCTTCCTGGCCGTGACGCTCTTCAACCTGGCCTACCTCATCGTCTTCTACACGGTGCTGCTGCAATTCCACGTGATGCCGCCGATGCCCGACGTGCTGCGCCCGATGATCATGCTGGTGGGCAACAAGTCCATCAACAATGCATTGATCTTCACCATCGCGGGCGCCGCCGCCGCCGCCCTGGGCCTGGCGCTGCTGCGGCGCCGGCCCGCGCTGGCACTGGCGGCTTTCGGCCTCACGGGGCTGGTGCTGCTGATCATCAACACCAACCTGCCGTCGCGCACCTCGCTGCTCGCGCTGCTGGCCGTGCTGCCGCTGCTGTGCGTGCACCAGTGGCGCCAGCGCTGGCGCGTGCTGCTGGCGGCGCTGGCGCTGGGCGGCGCGGCGGTCGGCGTCGCGGCCTGGAACGCGCCGCCGCAGGTGCGTCACCTGCTGGCCCAGGGCGTGCAGGAGCTCGAGGCCGCACGCCACGGCGCCGTCTCCGAAGGCAGCTGGGTGGTGCGCTACCACATGTACACGACCACGGCGCAGATGGTGGCCGAGAAGCCGCTGCTGGGCTGGGGCATCGGCGCCTGGAACAGCGAATGGCGCAAGCGTGGCCCGGCCCTGCTGGCCGACTACAACATGCCGCACAACGACTACCTGTGGATGGGTTCGCAGACGGGCCTGCCCGGCGCGCTGGCGCTGCTGGCGCTGATGCTGGCCGGCGTGTGGGCCGCCTGGAAGCGCACCGACCTCACGGGCCGCATGGCCTTCGGCGCCATGCTGATCCTGCTGATGGCCACGGGCGTGAACTCGGCGCTGCGCGACGCGCAGATCGGCCTGTCGCTGCTGTGGGTGGCGATGCTCTTCCTGCGCATGGCCGGCGAGCCCGGCCGGCCCTGGGCCGAGGTGCTGCCCCGGCGCTGGCGGCCGGTTTCGGACTGACCCGGCGCGCGCTGGGTCAAGAAATCGCTGCCGCTGGGTCAACTGCGCCCCGCGCACTGTCTCTAGGGCGTGAGCGCCTGCGCCGCGATGCGCGCAGCGGCGGCCACGAGGTCGTTGCGCATGGGCGCATCGGCGCGCGGCTGCGCCAGGTAGATCGCCATCACCAGCGCCGAGCCGTCGGGCCGCCACACCACGCCCACGTCGTTCGTGGTGCCCCAGGCGCCGGCGCCGGTCTTGTCGGCCACGGCCCAGCCCGCGGGCACGCCGGCCTGGATGCGCGTGGCGCCGGTCGTGTTGCCGCGCATCCAGGCTTCGAGGCGGGCGCGCTGGGCTTCGGGCAGCCCGTCCTGCAGCAGCAGGCGGTGCAGGCTGCGCGCCATGCTGGCGGGTGTGGTGGTGTCGCGCGGATCGCCGGGCAGGGCTTCGTTCAGCGCCGTCTCCCAGCGGTCCAGCCGGAAGCCCTCGTCACCCAGGCTGCGCGCATAGCGCGTGACGCCGGCCGGGTCGCCCAGCAGGCGGATCAGCAGGTTGCCGGCCGTGTTGTCGCTGTATTGCAGGGCGGCCGCGCACAGCTCGGCCACCGTCATGCCCTCGGCCACCCGCTTCTCGGTGACGGGCGAATAGCTCACCAGTTCCTCGCGCGTGTAGCGGATGCGCCGGGCCAGCAGATCGGGCTCGCGCACGCTGCGCGCCAGCACGCCGGCGGCCGCGATCACCTTGAAGGTGCTGCACATCGGGAAGCGCTCGTCGGCCCGGTGGAGCAACGCTGCGGCGGGCGTGCGGCCGTCGAAGGCAGCCACGCCCAGGCGCCCCCCCACCTCGGATTCGAGCCGCGTCAGCTCGGCCTGCGCGGCCTGCAGCTTCGGTGCGGCGACCGGGGCCGTGCAGGCGCCGAGCCACGGCGCGGCCAGGCCGGCGGCGAGCAGGCTGCGGCGATGGAGCAGAAAGGGGACGTGCAAGGGCATGGGGGACGTGGCGTGACGCAGAAAAACAGAAGCGGCTGCCTCCGGCGGCCCCGAAGAGCCTGGAAGGCAGCCGCACAACGGCAGCACAAGAGCCGGAAAGGCCGCAGGTTCAGTGCCCGCCGCCGAAATGCTCGCCGGCCCGGAGGCGGTACACCGTGCCGCAGTACGGGCACTTGGCTTCGCCCGTGCGGGCCACGTCCAGGTACACCTTGGGATGGGTGTTCCAGAGCTTCATGTCGGCCTTGGGGCTGGGGCAGAACACGCCGCCCTGGTGGTTCAGGTCCTTGGCGGCCAGTTCGACGAGGGATCGGCGGTCGACCGACTTCACCTGGTCGACGAGCGGGCTGTGCGAAGCGGACATGCGCGCGCTCCTCAGGCGGCCACGGGCGTGAGCCAGTGGGCGTACTTGGGGTTGCGGCCGTTCACGATGTCGAAGAAGGCGGCTTGCACCTTCTCGGTGACCGGGCCGCGCGAGCCGATGCCGATCTCCACGCGGTCGAGTTCGCGGATGGGCGTGACTTCGGCGGCGGTGCCGGTGAAGAAGGCCTCGTCGGCGATGTAGACCTCGTCGCGCGTGATGCGCTTTTGCACCACCTCGATGCCCAGGTCCTTGGCGATGTGCAGGATGGTGTTGCGCGTGATGCCGTTGAGCGCGCCGGCCGACAGGTCGGGCGTGTAGATCACGCCGTTCTTGACCACGAAGATGTTCTCGCCCGCGCCCTCGGAGACGAAGCCGGCCGAGTCGAGCAGCAGCGCCTCGTCGTAGCCGTCTTCCGTGGCTTCCATGTTGGCCAGGATGGAGTTGCTGTAGTTGCTCACGGCCTTGGCCTGCGTCATCGTGATGTTGACGTGGTGGCGCGTGTAGCTGGAGGTCTTCACGCGGATGCCGCGCTTGAGCCCCTCTTCGCCCAGGTAGGCGCCCCAGGCCCAGGCCGCGACCATCGCGTGCACGGTGTTGCCCTTGGGCGAGACGCCCAGCTTCTCGGAACCGATCCAGACCAGCGGGCGCAGGTAGCAGCTTTCGAGCTGGTTCTCACGCACCACCTGCTTTTGCGCCTCGTTGAGCTGCTCCTTGCTGAAGGGCAGCTTCATGCGCAGGATCTTGGCGCTGTTGAACAGGCGCTCGGTGTGCTCTTCCAGGCGGAAAATGGCCGTGCCCTTGTCGGTCTTGTACGCGCGCACGCCTTCGAAGGCGCCGCAGCCGTAGTGCAGCGTGTGCGTCAGCACGTGGATCTTCGCGTCGCGCCAGTCGACGAGTTCGCCGTCCATCCAGATCTTGCCGTCGCGGTCGGCCAGCGAGGGAATCGCGCTCATGAGGTGTCCTTGGGGGTCTGTCGGGGGAAGCCGGGCATTTTACGGGGGCCTGCGCGCCGGGCGCAGACCGGGGCATTGACCGGCCGTTACACCGCCCGCGGCAGCAGGCGGGCGCCCGGCAACGCACAATCACCCGCTTTCGTTCCCCGCTCCCTCTTCCGATCCGTGCCCCGCTTCAAGAACGCCCTCGCCTTTCGCATCGAGCCCTCGTGGGTTCCCGACTTCAACGCCGCCCAGGACGCCCTGGAGGCCCAGCGCTTCGCGCCCTGCAGCCCGTCGCAGGAAAGCGCGGCCGGCTGGGTGGCGCCGCGCGGGCAGGAACACGGCCTGCTGCTCGAATCCGTGGGCGGGCAATGGCTGCTCGAGTACATGGTCGAGACCAAGACCGTGCCGGCCTCGGTGATCCGCCGCAAGGTGGACGAGAAGGCCGCCGAGATCGAGAAGACCACCGGCCGCGCGCCCGGCAAGAAGGAGAAGAAGGCGCTCAAGGAGGACGTGCTGCACGAGCTGCTGCCCATGGCCTTCACGCGCCATGCGCGCATTTCGGTGTGGATCGACCCCGAGGCGCGGCGCCTGACGCTGGACACCGCCAACGCCGCCCGTGCCGACGGCCTGGTGACGGCGCTGGTGCAGGCCCTGCCGGGCTTCGCGGTCGCGCCCTTCCACACCCGGCAGGAGCCGGCCAGCGCCATGGCCGGCTGGCTGGCCACCTACGAGCCGCCCGCGGGCTTCTCCATCGACCGCGAATGCGAGCTCAAGGCGACCGACGAATCGAAGGCCGTGGTGCGCTATGCCAAGCATCCGCTGGACATCGACGAAGTGCGCCAGCACATCGAGAGCGGCAAGCGCCCCACGCGCCTGGCCATGACCTGGGAGGACCGCGTGAGCTTCGAGCTGACCGAAGGCTTCACGCTGCGCAAGCTGGCCTTCCTCGAAGGCACGATGGACGATGCGGGCGGCAGCGACAAGGCCGAGGACAACTTCGACGCCGACGCGGCCATCGTGACGGGCGAACTGAGCCAGCTGCTGCCCGCGCTGATGGAGGCGCTGGGCGGCGAGGCCACGCTGGGTGTGTCGGCCGCTGACAGCGCCCCGTCCCACGCGGCTGCACCGGCAGCGAAGGCCGAAGCCGAAGCCGAAGCCGAGGAGCCTGCGGTCACGGCCCTGCCGGACGACGACCCGCCGTTCTGAGCCGGGCGGCGCGCTGCACGGCCACCTTGCGTGGCTGCCGCGCGACCTGCGGGTATCCGTCGGCGATACCCGCGGGCTTCTCTGCCGCCGCCACGGCGCAAAAGGCGCGCCCGACGCGAGGCAGACGCCGACAGTCGCCGGCACGGGCATGTGCCCGTGCCTTGCGACACGACGATGACCTCTTCTGCCTTGCGCCCGCCCCGCCGTCCCGCTTCCCGCGCCGCCCTGCGGCTGGCCGCCGTCGCCACCCTGGGCGCCGCGCTGCTCAGCGGCTGCTACGTGGTGCCCATGCAGCCGGGCCAGGCCCTGCCGCCCGGCCCCGTGACGGTGGTGCCCGCGCAGCAGGCCGGCGCCGGCGCGCCCACGGCGGCGCCAGCCCCCGCCGCCCAGCATTTCAGCGCCCGCCTGTACCCCTCGAACGCGGAGGCCGCGCGCTACGGCACGCTGACCGGCGCGGTCAGCAACGACATGAACGGCCGCGGCCATTTCAGCGCCGTGATCGACGGCGAGCACTTCCAGGGCGAAGCCACGCGCGCGGCCGGCTCGCCGCGCAGCGGCGTCGCCCACGCCGCCGGCACGCGCGGCGGCATGCTGGCGTGCCGCTACACGATGAATTCGGCCACCCAGGGCGCCGGCAGCTGCGTGCTCAACAACGGGCCGACTTTTGCGATGCACTTGGGGGCCTGAGCGCCCCCGGTGTCAGGCCTTCGACGCAGGCGCAGGCTCGGGCGCCGCAGTCGCCTCGACGGCCGGGGCTTCGGCCACCGGCGCTTCCGCCGGCGGCGTCGGCCGCGTCAGCGTCCACTGCACCAGCTTGCCGTCGACGAAGGTCGCGTCCACGTGCGACTCGCCGTTGTCCCGCCAGCGGTAGGTCTCGGGTTGCGTGTCGGGCGGGGTCTGCAGTTGCCCCAGCGAGCGGGTCATGGCCACCACGTGCAGCAGCGTCATCCTGGGCTTGAGCTTGGCGTTCAGCATGACGGCGCTGCCCACGTAGCCGATGGGCCGGTCGGCCGCGCGGCGCATCACCTGCATGGTGCGCGTGAAGTGCAGCAGCAGGAACATCATCAGCCCGCCCAGCACGCCGAACACCCCCATCCAGCCCCAGCTGCGGTACCCCAGCACGAGCAACACCAGGCCGCCCAGCGGCACCACGACTTTCTGCAGATTCATGGGGCGGCATTGTCGCCGCCCGGGCGCCGCGGCCGGCCGAGCGGCCCGGCCCGGTGTCACTCCTTGACCATCTCGCGCATCTTGCGGCGCAGCGCGCGCTCGCGCCGGTCCTCGGCGCGCCAGTCCTCGCGGATGGCCAGGGTGACCGACACGGCCAGCAGCACCAGCACCACGGCAAAGGGCAGCGCGAAGACGATGGTGGCGGTCTGCACCGCGTCAAGGCCGCCGGCCAGCAGCAGGCTCAGCGCGATGGCCGCGACCAGCACGCCCCAGATGACCTTCACGCGATTGGGCGGGTCGGGGTTGCCCTGCGTGCTCATGGTGCCCAGCACCAGCGTGGCCGAGTCGCCCGAAGTGACGAAGAACACGAACACCAGCACCGTCGCCACGATGGACAGCAGCAGGCCCGCCGGCATGGCCTCGAACATCACGAACATGGTGGTGGCGACGTTGTTGGCCACCGCCTCGGCCAGCGGCACGCCGCGGAAGATCTCGAAGTTCAGGGCCGTGCCGCCGAAGATGGCGAACCACACGAAGCCCAGCAGGCTCGGCGCCAGCACCGTGCCGGCCAGGAACTGGCGCACCGTGCGCCCGCGCGACACGCGCGCGATGAACAGGCCGACGAAGGGCGACCACGCCAGCCACCAGGCCCAGTAGAAGATGGTCCAGTCGCCGATCCAGGTGTTCTCACGGAAGGGCGACATGCGCAGGCTCATGCGCACGAATTCGCTGATGTACGCGCCCAGCGTATTGGTCAGCGTGTCGATGATGGCCACCGTGGGGCCGATGCAAAGCACCACCAGCGCGAGCGCGCCGGCCAGGTACAGGTTGCCGACGGACAGCCACTTCACGCCGCGCCCCACCCCGCTGACGGCCGAGGCCACGAAGCACATCGTGGTGACGATGATGATGAGCGACTGCGTCCAGGCGTTCTGCGGCAGCCCGAAGACGCGGTTGAGGCCGCCGCCGATCTGCGTGGCGCCCATGCCCAGCGAAGCTGCCACGCCGAAGGCCGTGGCCACCACGGCCAGCACGTTGACCACGGGCGTCAGGTGCCTGGCAAAGCGCCATGGCAGGGCTTCGGTCGCCGAGCTGACCAGCGGCAGCGCCTTGCGGCGGAAGGTGAAGAAGCTGATCGCCAGCCCCACGATGCCGTAGATCGCCCAGGGGTGGAAGCCCCAGTGGAAGAAGGCGTAGCGCATGGCCGCGCCAGCGGCCTCGGGCGTGCCGGGCGCGATGCCCGGCGGCGGCTTCATGTAGTGCGAAACGGGCTCCGCCACGCCCCAGAACACCAGCCCGATGCCCATGCCGGCCGCAAAGAGCATCGCGAACCACGCGCCGACCGAGAACTCGGGCTCGTCGTCCTCGTCCCCGAGCTTGAGGTTGCCGTAGCGGCTCATGGCCAGGAACAGGGCCAGCACCACCAGCCCCAGCACCACCCACAGGTAGAACCAGCCGAAGGTGCGCGTGACGTCGGCCAGCAGCGTGTTGAAGAAGGCGCCGAGCGTGGCAGGCGAGATCAGCCCCCACAGCACGACGGCCGCGATGATCGCGGCGGAGACGATGAGTTGCATGAAAAGTCCTCCTCGGAATGTTCCCGCCGGATGATCGGCGCCGGGCCGGGCCCGGTGCAGACGGAACGCTTTTTCGAAAAGAAGCCCACAACACGGTCGTGGACGAGGGGCAAAAGGCAGCAGAGCCTTTCTACGGAACCCGAAGGCCGGCAAGGCGCGCCGGACGGGTCGAACACGCAGCGAATTTTATACGGATATTTTCCGAGGCCCGAACAGGGCTGGCGCGTTCATGACGCATCCAGCCGTCAACAACGGGCAACGGTCGTCATTTGACGCCGGCATCGCCGCTCTGCGCGGGCGGGCGCGCGCGTTCTGGCGCCAGCCCATCCAGGTGCTCCACCACGCGGTCCCCCACGGCGGCTTCGCAGCCCATGCCGATGGGCGTCCAGCCTTCCCGCTGCAAGACCTTCTCATGGTCCATGCACAGCTCCACGCGGCGCGCCTGCGGCCAGCGGGCGCGGACGAAAGCCTCGAGGGCCTCGGGCATGCTGACCTGCAGCGTCAGGCCGAACTGGTCGTCGACCGGGTGGTCGTCCAGGTGCAGGAAGGGCATCCAGCCGCCGGCGAACTTGGTGAGATGGGAGTCGATCTGCACCGCCGTCGGCCGGTAGTGCGCGGCCTTGAGCCAATCCTGCGCGCGCTGGCGCAGGTCCGGGCCGTCCGGCAGCTCGCCCCAGGCCGTCGCCAGCAGTTCGGCCACCCACTGGTTGCAGTTCTGGTAGCGCAGGCTGAAGGGGTAGGCGTTGGCGCTGTAGGTGGCCGCCAGCAGCCGCAGCGCCCGCGGCCGGTCCTGCGCGGCGCGCAGCAGCAGGTCGGCCGCTTCGCGCGGCAGGAAGACGAGGGCGATGTGGCCCAGATCGGGCGAATCGGCGCTCATCAGGAAGCCCGCCAGCCCCTGGTCGAACAGGCGCGGATGGCCTTCTTCGCAGTCGAAGTACAGCTGGCGCACCGACCAGGGCACCTCGCTGCCGTTTTTGAGCATCACGCCCGCGTGGGAGTAGCGCAGGTGGAAGCGCGTCAGGTCCAGCCCGCTGCGCGAGATCAGCGCGACCTCTTCGCCGCTGGCCTCCAGCACCTGCTGCACCGCGCCGGCGAAACGCAGCACCCGGTCCTGCGCCCGCGCATTCTGCGTGTTCGAGGGCTGGCAGAAGGGCGTGAGCAGGCCGCTGTGCAAGCCCGCCTGGGCCGCCAGGCCGCTGGCCTGCGAAGCGGCCATGGCCCCGGCCGCCGCCGCGGCCACCCCCAGGCTCCGCAGCAAGCGGCCCGCCCCGGCCGAAGCGCGCGCCTGCGTGCCCCGCCGCGCTGCCCGGCTCAAGGCGTGACGGGGCGCGAGCGCAGTTGCTGGCTCCACGTGTCGGCAAGCACGAGCAGGAAGGGCTCGGCCGCCGCGGCGCGCGTGAACTGCACGCCGTACACGCGCTGGCGCGCCTGCACGATGTCGCCGACGGCCGGCGCCTGCCCACCCAGGGCTTGCAAGGGCACGTCGAGCTGGAAGGGCTCGGCCCGGGCGATGCCCTGCGGCTCCAGGTGCAGGCGCACCTTGTCGGCCTGCGCGGGCACGGGCGCGACGGCGGCCACCCGGTAGTCGCCATCCTGGATCGCGGCGGTCTTGTCCTTGCCGCTGCTGCTGTTGCTGGAGCTGGAAATCGAGTCCGACGAGGCCGAGCTGGCCGAGGAGCCGGCGCTGGACGCCGAGGACGTGAAACTCTCGGCCCAGGCCGGCAGGGCAGCGGCGCAGGCCAGGGCCAGCGCGGCAAGGGGAACAGATGGCTTCATGGTCGGAACTCCCGGAATCTCAGGGGCGGCAGCATAACGGAGGCGCAAGTCCTCTTCATGGCGAGCCACCACGGCGCCGTTCAGTCCAGCCCGCGCACCACCGCCAGCGCCTCTTCCACGCGGTCCACCGCATGGATCGTGAGGCCCTCGAGCTCGCGGGCGCCCTTCTTCGGCGCGTTGGCCCGGGGCACCACGGCCACCGAGAAACCGAGTTTGGCCGCTTCCCGCAGGCGCTCCTGCCCGCGCGGCGCGGGCCGCACCTCGCCGGCCAGGCCGACTTCGCCGAAAGCGACGAAGCCCTTGGGCAGCGCCTTCCCGCGCAGGCTGCTGGTGATGGCCAGCAGCACGGCCAGGTCGGCCGCCGGCTCGCCGATGCGCACGCCGCCCACGGCATTCACGAACACGTCCTGGTCGGCGCAGGCCACGCCCGCGTGCCGGTGCAGCACGGCCAGCAGCATGGCCAGGCGGTCGCGCTCCAGGCCCACCGACAGGCGGCGCGGGCTCGGGCCGCCGTCGTCGACCAGGGCCTGGATCTCTACCAGCATCGGCCGCGTGCCCTCCAGCGTCACCAGCACCACGCTGCCGGGCACCGGCTCGGTGTGCTGGCTCAGGAAGATGGCACTGGGGTTGGCCACGCCGCGCAAGCCTTTCTCGGTCATCGCGAACACGCCGATCTCGTTCACGGCGCCGAAACGGTTCTTGATGGCGCGCACCAGGCGGAAGCTGGAATGCGTGTCGCCCTCGAAGTACAGCACGGTGTCCACCATGTGCTCGAGCACGCGCGGGCCGGCCAGCGCGCCTTCCTTGGTCACGTGGCCCACCAGCACGATGGCCGTGCCGCTGGCCTTGGCGAAGCGCGTGAGGTGCGCCGCGCATTCGCGCACCTGCGCCACCGAGCCGGGCGCCGAGGTGAGCTGGTCCGAGTACACGGTCTGGATCGAGTCGATGACGGCGATGGCGGGCCGGTTCGCGTCCAGCGTCGCCAGGATCTTTTCCAGCTGGATCTCGGCCATGACCTGCACCTGCGAGCGCTCCAGCCCCAGGCGGCGCGCACGCAGCGCCACCTGCGCGCCGCTTTCCTCGCCGGTCACGTACAGCGCGATCTGGCCCGCGTTCTGCAAGGCATCGGTGGCCTGCAGCAGCAGCGTGGACTTGCCGATGCCCGGGTCGCCGCCGATCAGCGTGACGCCGCCCGCGACGATGCCGCCGCCCAGCACGCGGTCCAGCTCTTCCAGGCCCGTGGGCGTGCGCGCCACGTCGCGCGCCTCGATCTCGGACAGCACGGTGAGTTCGGTGGCGCCCGCCAGCGACGCGAAGGGCATGGCGCCGTAGCGGTTCTGCCCCCCGGCCGCGGCGGGCGGCGCGCTGGCCTGCTCGATGAGCGTGTTCCAGGCCCCGCAGGCCGGGCACTTGCCCAGCCACTTGGGGCTGGTCCCCCCGCATTCGCTGCAGACGTAGATCGACTTTTCCTTGGCCATCGGCCGAGTGTAGGAAGTGCGGGCGGTGCGGCCCGGCCGGCCTCCCCGACGGGCTCGGCGCACGCCGCCCGCGCATCCGCGGCACACTAGCGCCCTCTTTCCCGCGCCCACCGTCCTTCGGAACCCCGCCATGCAAACGCCCACGAACCTCTTCAAGAAAGCCATGGCCGACGGCCGCACGCAGATCGGCCTGTGGGTCGGGCTGGCCGATCCCTACGCCACCGAGCTGCTGGCCGGCACGGGCTACGACTGGCTGCTGATCGACGGCGAGCATGCGCCTAACGACCTGCGCTCGGTGCTGGCCCAGCTGCAGGCCGTGGCCAGCGCGGTGTCGGCACTGCCGGCCAACGCGCCGCGCCCGCACCCCATCGTGCGCCTGCCCGTGGGCGAGACGGCGCTGGTCAAGCAGTACCTGGACATCGGCGCGCAGACGCTGCTGGTGCCGATGGTGGACACGGCCGAGCAGGCCGCGCAACTGGCGCAGGCCATGCGCTACCCGCCCGAAGGCATCCGCGGCATGGGCGCCGGGCTGGCGCGCGCCTCGCGCTGGCAGGCCTACCCGAACTACATCCACGAAGCCAACGCCCAGGCCTGCCTGCTGGTGCAGGCCGAAACGGTGGAGGCGATGCAGAACCTGGACGCGATTGCGGCCACACCCGGCGTGGACGGCGTGTTCATCGGCCCGGCCGACCTGTCGGCCTCGATGGGCTTCGTCGGCCAGCCGAACCATCCCGAGGTGCAGGCGGCCATTACCGACGGCATCGCGCGCATCCGCCGCGCGGGCAAGGCGGCCGGCATCCTCGCCACGGCCGAAGGCCCGGCCCGGCAATGGCTGGGCGCCGGCGCACAGTTCGTGGCCGTGGGCATCGACACCGCGCTGCTGGCCGGCGCCGCCCAGGCGCTGCGGGCGCGCTTTCCGGGCGCGGCGGCGTCCGCGGGGCCCGGCGCAAGCGGGTACTGAGCGACGGAGCACGCTCGCGCGCGGCCCCGGGGCCGCATCCGTGCCCTGTCCAGCCCGGCGCAACGTCGCGTAAACGCGGAGCCCACGCGGCGTCACTTTCAGAAACAATAGCGGCCTTTCGTGCGCCGTCCGCCGGTCGGCGCCCCCCCGAATCCCCGGAGACATCCCATGCACTTCACCCGCCGCCAGTTGCTGCAGACCACGGGCGCCTCAGCCCTGCTGGCCAGCATCGGCCAGCAGGCCTTCGCCCAGGCCACCCTCGAAACCACCAACATCATCACCGGCTTCGCGGCCGGCGGCACCTCCGACACCATCTGCCGCCGCGTGGCGCAGAAGCTGCAGCCGGGCTTTGCCAAAGCCGCCGTGGTGGAAAACCGCACCGGCGCCGGCGGCCAGATCGCGATCAGCTACGTCAAAGGCCGCCCGGCCGACGGCGGCACGATCCTGCAGACGCCCACTTCGATGCTGACGATCTATCCGCACATCTACAGCAAGCTGCCCTACGACCCGGTCAACGACCTGACGCCGCTGTCGCTGGGCTGCGTGTTCGACTTCGGCTTCGCCGTCGGCCCCTCGGTGCCGGCCAGCGTCAAGAACATCGCCGACTTCCTAGCCTGGGCCAAGGCCAACCCGGCCGGCGCCAACTTCGGTTCGCCCGCCGCCGGCTCCACGCCGCACTTCGTGGGCGCGCTGATCGGCCAGCACGGCGGCGTCGAGCTCAAGCATGCCGCCTACCGAGGCACGCAGCCGGCCATGCTGGACCTGCTGGGCGGCAACATCTCGGCCGTGTCGGGCCCCATCGGCGACATCACGCAGCACCTGGCCAGCGGCAAGATCCGCATCCTGAGCGTGTCGGGCGCCAAGCGCAGCCGCTTCGCCCCGGACGTGCCCACGCTGGTCGAGCAGGGCCTGCCCGACATGGCGCACAGCGAGTGGTTCGCCTTCTTCCTGCCGGCCAAGGCCTCGCCCGAGCTGGTGACGCGCCTGAACGGCCACATGAAGGCCGCGCTGGCCTCGCAGGACGTGATCGACGGGCTGGGCACCTTCGGGCTGGAGGCCATGTCCTCCTCGCCGCAGGAGCTGGCCGACATCCTGAAGAAGGACACGGCCAAGTGGGGCCCGATCGTCAAGAAGGTGGGCTTCAAGGCCGATTCCTGATCGTTCGCGCCCCCGCCGAAGGCCGCCTGCGGGCGGCCTTTGTCTTGGTGCGCACGGCCGCGGCGGCGCTGCCGGCGCCCCGTTGCGCACCTTCTGCACAATGGCCGGTTCCCGCCCTTCTTCTCTTTTCCTGCACACACCCCCATGAAGACTTGCATCTACGGCGCCGGCGCCATCGGCGGCTGGATCGGCATCGCCCTGGCCCAGGCCGGCGCGCGCCTGAACGCGGTGGCGCGCGGCGCCACGCTCGCGGCCCTGCAACAGGAAGGCCTGCAACTGGTGCGCGCCGACGGCACGCGCCAGCGCGCGCCCGTGCACGCGGTGGCCGACCCGGCCGAGCTCGGGCCGCAGGACCTGGTCGTCATCGCCGTGAAGGCGCCCGCACTCGAGGCCGTGGCGCAGCAGATCGCGCCCCTGCTGGGGCCGGACACGGTCGTGCTCACGGCCATGAACGGCGTGCCCTGGTGGTTCCTGGAAGGCGGCTTCGGCGGACCGCTGGCGGGGCGCCCGCTCGCGTCCATCGACCCGCATGGGCGCATCGCGGCCGCCATTCCCGGCCCGCAGGTGATCGGCGGCGTGGTGCATGCCAGCTGCTCGCTCGATGCGCCGGGCGTGGTGCGCCACCACTTCGGCAACGGCCTGATCCTGGGCGAGCCCTCCGGCCAGGCCACGCCGCGCGTGCAGCAGCTGGCCGACCGGCTGCAGCGCGGCGGCATCGGCGCCACGGTGTCGCCGCAGATCCAGCGCGACATCTGGTTCAAGCTGTGGGGCAACATGACGGTGAACCCGATCAGCGCGCTGACCGGCGCGACCACGGACAGGATCCTCGACGACGAGCTGGTGCGCGGCTTCATCTCGGCCGTGATGCTGGAGGCGCGCGAGATCGGCGCGCGCATCGGCGTGCCCATCGAGCAGAGCCCCGAAGACCGCCATGCCGTCACGCGCAAGCTCGGCGCCTTCAAGACCTCGATGCTGCAGGACGTGGAGGCCGGCCGGCCGGTGGAACTCGATGCGCTGGTGAGCGTGGTGCGCGAGCTGGGCCAGGGCTGCGGCGTCGCCACGCCCTTTACCGATGCGCTGCTGGGCCTGGCGCGGCTGCGCACGCGCACGCTGAGCCTGTACGCCTGAGTCTCAGAGCCTGTTCAGTGGCTCAGGCGCGCGCGGTGCCGAGGACGCCTGCCGCCGGCGCTTGACCGCGTACATGGCGGCATCGGCGGCGCGCAGCACCTGCACTGCGTCCAGCATGCCGGGGGCGGCGCCCAGCACGCCCACGCTGGCACCGGCATAGGGCAGGCGCAGGTCGCCCTCCAGCCGGTAGTCGCCCACCGTCGCTTCGAACACGCGGTCGCGCAAGGCCTGCTCCGCGCCCGGCTGCGCCGCCGGGTCGGCGGGCCCCCATGCCAGGATGACGAATTCGTCGCCGCCCATGCGGGCCGCCATTTCGTCCGCGTGCAGCACGACACGCAAACGCCCGGCCAGCGCGACCAGGAACTGGTCGCCGGCGTCGTGCCCATGGCGGTCGTTGATGGCCTTGAAGCCGTCCAGATCCACGAAGGCCACCATCACGGGCGTGCCGCGCTGCGCGGCCAGGGCCAGTCGCCGTCCCAGCTCCTGTTGCAGCGCCCGGCGGTTGGCCAGTTGGGTGAGCGGGTCGGTCGTGGCAAAGGCCCGCAGCAGCGAGTTGGCCTCGATGAGCTTGTGCACCAGCTGTTCGCGCTCCACCTGTTGCGCGATCAGGGCCGCGAACAGCGACAGCATGCGCTGCGCCCGTTGCGGCAGTTCATGGCGCGCCGCGCTGGCGGCACACAGCGTGCCGTAGAGCGAGCCATCGGCCAGATGCACGGGCGTGCTCAGGTAGGTCTGGATGCCCAGCGCCCGCGCGGCCTGCGAATCGCCCCAGCGCGCGGCCACGTCGTCGGCAAAGGGCCGTCCCTCGTCCAGCGCACGCCGGCACAGCGTGTCGCCCCAGGGCACCGACAGCCCTTCGGGAATCTGCATGCCGCCCACGTTGCGTGCGTAAAGGATGCTCTGGATGCTCTGCTGCAGGTCGATGGTCGTGAGGTAGGTGGACTCCAGGCCGGTGACCGACTCCAGCATTTCCAGCAGCGGGCGGGTCAACTCTTCCAGGGTGCGGGCCGAACTGACGGTCTCGGAAATCTGATCCAGCAAATGGTCCATCGGCCTATTTTGGCCCTGCGTCCCTTCCCGGGTCGGGGAACGGGGGGAACCTTTCGCGACAGGGTGCATCGACGCTGCCGCTACCATGCCCGTACTCCATCCCGCTCCCCCAGGAGAAGCGCATGAGCATCGCCCGCAGCTACGCCGCCCAGTCCGCCGATTCGCCGCTGGCCCCCTTCGCCATCGAACGCCGCGAGCCCGGCCCGCGCGATGTGCTCATCGACATCCTGCATTGCGGCGTGTGCCACTCCGACCTGCATACCGCGCGCAACGAATGGGGCGGCACGCGCTACCCCGTGGTGCCCGGCCACGAGATCGTGGGCCGCGTGCGCGCCGTGGGCGAGGGCGTGTCCAAATTCAAGGTCGGCGACTTCGTCGGCGTGGGCTGCATGGTCGACAGCTGCCAGCAATGCCGCCCCTGCGGCGAAGGCCTGGAGCAGTACTGCGACAAGGGCTTCACCGACACCTACAACGGCCGCGAACAGGGCACGAAGGCCAACACCTACGGCGGCTATTCGGACCACATCGTGGTGCACGAGAAATTCGTGCTGCGCGTGACGCACGACGCCTCGCAGCTGGCCGCCGTGGCACCGCTGCTGTGCGCCGGCATCACCACCTGGTCGCCGCTGCGCCAGTGGCAGGTGGGGCCGGGCCAGAAGGTGGGCATCGTGGGCCTGGGCGGGCTGGGCCACATGGGCGTGAAGCTGGCCGCGGCGCTGGGCGCGCACGTGGTGCTGTTCACCACCTCGCCGGGCAAGCGCGAGGACGCGCTGCGTCTGGGCGCCAAGGAGGTGGTGGTGTCGAAGAACGCCGACGAGATGAAGGCCCATCGCGCGAGCTTCGACTTCATCCTCAACACGGTGGCCGCACCGCACGAGCTGGATCCGTTCATCGCGCTGCTCAAGCTGGATGGCACGATGACGCTGGTGGGCGCGCCGGCCTCGCCGCACCCCTCGCCCAATGTCTTCGGTTTCATCTTCAAGCGCCGCCGCCTCGCGGGCTCGCTGATCGGCGGCATTGCCGAGACGCAGGAGATGCTGGATTTCTGCGCCGAGCACGGCATCGTGTCGGACATCGAGCCCATCCGCGCCGACCAGATCGAGCAGGCCTACGAGCGCATGCTCAGGAGCGACGTGAAGTACCGCTTCGTGATCGACCTGGCGACGCTGCCGGCCACGGTGTGAGGGCGCGCGGCGCGCCCACCTCGCTCAGCGGGCGCGCAGCAGCTTCAAGGCCTCGGGCAGCGAATTCGCCTGCGGCAGGAAGTGGTCGATGCTCAGGCCCAGCACCACGGCACAGACCAGCGCGCCGAGCAGCGGCTTCCAGGTCAGGCGCACCGCCGCACTCAGCCAGCCTTCGCGCGACACCCGCACCGCCGTGCGGGCGGCCGTGTACGAGAAGGCCACCTCGATGGCCACGGCCAGCAGCGCCTCGAAGCCGAAATACATGATGACCAGCGAGCCGGCGCCGAACAGCACCGCCGCGCCGACCAGGAACACCGCGACCACCGGCACCACGATCACCGCGCCTTCGTCGGCGCTGCCCGCCACCTCGAAGGCGCCGCTGGCCAGCTGGCCCAGGCCTTCACCGCCGGCCTCGGCCACGCTGTGGGCGCTGCCGCCGCTGAAATCGCCGCTCGCGCCCCCACCCGCGAAATCGCCGCCGCCCGTGCGCGGCAGCGGCACCGATCCCCCGGACGTCGGCGAAGCGCCACCGCCGCTGCCGGAACCGGAGCCGCCCGACAGGTCGGGCACCTCCAGGTCCAGGCCCCTGCGCCGCTGCACCAGCCGCTGCGCCCACCATCGCAGCACCCCCAGGTACACGAGGTAGCCCACGCCCAGCGTGACCAGATAACGCAGCGCCAGCGACTGCACGCCCAGATGCATCTGCAGCGCGGCCACACCCCACATCACCAGCAGCATGAAGCTGCCGATGAAGAAGCCGTGCAGGCGCAGGTGGTGGCGCCGGTGCAGCTCGCGTTCGAGCTGCGTTTCCCACAGGCGCACGGCGCGCCAGTTGGACAGGACTTTCAAGCCGGCAGACCCGCGCCGTCTTCTTCTTCCACCGCCACCGGCACGCGCGGCGCCACGGCGCACATCAGCTCGTAGCCCACGGTGCCGGCCGCATGGGCCACTTCGTCGATGGGCAGCACGGCGTGGCTGTCCACCGGCCGGGCCATGCCCGTGGCCGCGGAAGGCGGCAGCGTGCCCGCGCGGCCCCACAGCACCACTTCGCTGCCCAGGCCGGCCTGAGGCACGGGTGTGAGGTCCACCGTCACCATGTCCATGCTCACGCGGCCCACCAGCCGCGTGCGCACGCCGTCGACCAGCACCGGCGTGCCACTGGGCGCCACGCGCGGGTAGCCGTCGGCATAGCCCACGGCCGCGACGCCGATGCGCATGGGCTGCTCGGCCACGAAGCGCGAGCCATAGCCCACGCTGTCGCCCGGCTGCAGCTGCTGCACGCCGATCAGGCGCGTGGCCAGCGTCTGCGTGGGCTGCAGGTGCCAGTGCGCGGCGTCGTGCTCGGGATAGTCGGGCGCGCTGCCGTACAGCACGATGCCCGGGCGCACCCAGTCGGCGCGCGTGCGCTCGGCATGGCGCAGCAGCGCGGCGCTGTTGGCGACGCAGCGCTCGCCCGGCAGGTCGCGCGTGGCCTCGTCGAAGGCCGCCAGCGCGCCGTCGATGCCCTTGGGGCCGTCGGCGTCGCTGAAATGCATCATCAGCGAGACCTCGTCCACCTGCGTCAGCGCATTCAGGCGCGCCCAGGCGCTGCGCAGCCGCCCGGGCGCAAAGCCCAGCCGGTTCATGCCCGAATTCATCTTGAGGAACACGCGATGCGGCTGCTGCGTCTTGTGCGCGGCCAGCCAGTCGATCTGCGCGTCGCAATGCACCGTGTGCCACAGCGCGAGGCGCGAGCACAGCTCCAGGTCGCGCGGCTCGAACACGCCTTCGAGCAGCAGGAGCGGCCCGCGCCAGCCGAGTGCGCGCACACGTTCGGCTTCGGCCAGGTCCAGCAGCGCGATGCCGTCGGCGCTGCGGAAGGCGTCGAACACGCGCTCGATGCCGTGCCCGTAGGCGTTGGCCTTGACCACGGCCCACACGCGCGATTGCAGGGCGCGGCGACGCGCCTGGTCGAGGTTGTGGCGCAGCGCGGCGGGATGGATGGTGGCGAGGATCGGACGCGGCATGTGAAAACGGTTTCCCGATGAGCCTGGCAAGCGGGGAAAACACCCCCGTTGCCAAGGGAATGGCCGCCATTTTGGCAGCAGGGGTGCGTGCTATAAACCACGGCCCCGCGCGCACCCCGGCGCGGGCGAGCAGCCCTTCAACCGCCCACGCCAGCCCTGCCCACGGCCCGCCAGCCTATCGATGAAGCGCGGTTTCTACACCATCATGTCGGCCCAGTTCTTCTCGTCACTGGCCGACCAGGCGCTTTTCGTCGCTGCTGTCGAATTGCTGCGCATCGCGGGGGCGCCGGAATGGCAGCGCGCCGCGCTGGTGCCCATTTTTGCGGTCTTCTACGTGGGCCTGGCGCCGCTGGTGGGCGCCTTTGCCGACGCGCTGCCCAAGGGCCGGGTCATGTTCATCAGCAACGCGATCAAGGTCGCGGGCTGCCTGATGATGCTCTTCGGCGGCCACCCGCTGCTGGCCTACGCGGTGGTGGGCCTGGGCGCGGCGGCCTATTCGCCGGCCAAGTACGGCATCCTGACGGAACTGCTGCCCGCTTCGCAGCTGGTCAAGGCCAACGGCTGGATCGAAGGCCTGACCATCGCGTCCATCATCCTGGGCATCGTGCTCGGCGGCCAGCTCATCGGGCCCGCCATTTCGACCCATCTGCTGGCCTTCGATTTCCCTTTCTTCGACTTCGGCATCGACAACGAAGCCGAAGCCGCGATCCTGGTGCTGATCCTGGTGTACGCGCTGGCCTCCTGGTTCAACACGCGCATCCCGCACACCGGCGTGGAAATGCGGCCGCTGCGCGCCGACCCGCAGCGCGGGCTGGCCGCCAACATGCTGCAGCTGCTGCCCGACTTCTGGACCTGCAACTCGCGCCTGTGGCGCGACAAGCTGGGCCAGATCTCGCTGGCCACGACCACGCTGTTCTGGGGCGCGAGCGGCAACCTCAAGTACATCGTGCTGCCCTGGGCCGCGCTGGCGCTGGGCTACGACACGACCAAGGCCTCGGCGCTGACCGGCGTGCTGGCGGTGGGCACAGCCGTGGGCGCCGTGGTGGCCTCGGTCTACATGCGACTGGACATCGCCACGCGCGTGATCCCGCTGGGCATCCTGATGGGGGCGCTGGTGATGGGCATGAATTTCGTCGACAACGTGTGGGCGGCCATTCCCTTCCTCATGCTGCTGGGCGGGCTGGGCGGCTTCGTGGTCGTGCCCATGAACGCGCTGCTGCAGCACCGCGGCCACAACCTGATGGGCGCGGGCCGCTCGATCGCGGTGCAGAATTTCAACGAGCAGGCCTGCATCCTGCTGCTGGGCGCCTTCTACGTGCTGTGCACCTGGATCGGCCTCTCGGCCTTCGGTGCCATCACGGCCTTCGGCGCCGTGGTCGCGGCCTTCATGGTGCTGATCTGGGGGTGGCACCGGCGCAACCTGCGCCTGCACCCCGAGGAAGTGGAGCATCTGCTGCAGATTGCGCGCAGTGATAAGCATCACTAGCAACCCCCAGGCGGCTTTGCCGCCTTGAGGGCTTCGCTTCGCTCGCCGGCTGGTTTCCGAACAGCCGGCTCGGTTCTTCTTTTCATGCCCATGCCCGTTCTCGCCATTCTGTTCAACGCCTTCGTCTGGGGGCTGTCCTGGGTGCCGTTCCGCCAGATGGGGGCGCTGGGCTGGCATCCGCTGTGGACGACGGCGCTGGTCTACCTGTCGATCATCGCGGTGGTGCTGGCGCTGCGGCCCGGCATGCTGCGCGGGGCGCTGAGCGGGCCGCGGCTGTGGTGGCTGGGGCTGGCCGCGGGGCTGACCAACGCCGGCTTCAACTGGGGCGTGACGCAGGGCGACGTGCTGCGCGTGGTGCTGCTGTTCTACCTGATGCCGCTGTGGATGGTGCTGCTGGCCTGGGCGCTGCTGGGGGAGCGGCCCACGCGCGCCGCGCTGGCGCGCATGGCGCTCGCACTGGGCGGCGTGGCGCTGGTGCTCAAGGCACCGGGCAGCGCCTGGCCGCTGCCCGCGAGCCTGCCCGACTGGCTGGGCCTGGGCGCGGGCTTCGGCTTCGCGCTCACCAACGTGTTCCTGCGCCGGGCCGCGCAGGCGCCTGGCGAATGGCGGGCGACGGCCATGTTCCTGGGCTGCGCGGGCGTGCCGCTCGGCGTGGCCCTGGCCGGCGGCCTGCTCGGCCTTCCCGGCCTGTCGCGCCCGCCCGTGCTCACGGCCGACCTGGCCTGGCTGCCCTGGATCGCGATGCTGGCCGTGGGCTTCGCGGTCGCCAACGTGGCCTTGCAATACGGCGCCGTGCGGCTCGCCGCGGGCACCGTGTCGGTGCTGCTGCTGTCCGAGGTGCTGTTCGCCACCGTGTCGTCCGTGGCCGCCGGCGCGGCCCAGCTCACGCCGCGCGTGGCCGCGGGCGGCCTGCTGCTGATGGGCGCGGCGCTGTGGGCGGCCGTTGCGAGGGCGCCCGCGCCGCGCGATCATCGGCGCCCCGCCACTCCTTGAGCCCCCCATGACCACCCTGCACGACTTCGACGTTCAGCGCCTCGATGGCAGCCCGGTGAAACTGCAGGACTACGCCGGGCAGGTGCTGCTGGTGGTGAACACCGCCAGCCAGTGCGGCTTCACCCCGCAGTTCGCGGGCCTGGAGGCGCTGTACCGGAAGTACAAGGACCAGGGCTTCGCCGTGCTGGGCTTTCCGAGCAACCAGTTCGGCCACCAAGACCCGGGCAGCAACGACGAGATCGGCGCCTTCTGCCAGAAGAACTACGGCGTGAGCTTCCCGATGATGGCCAAGGTCGAGGTCAACGGCCCCGGCGCGCTGCCGCTGTACCAGTGGCTCACGAAGGAAAAGCCGGGCCTTCTGGGCAGCACGGCCATCAAATGGAATTTCACCAAGTTCCTGGTGGGCCGCGACGGCCGGGTGATCCGCCGCTATGCCCCGCTGGACAAGCCCGAAGCGCTGGCGGCGGACATCGAAAAGGCACTTGCGGCGGCCGTGTGAGCCGCCACCGCACGCCACCCGGCCGGAGCGAAGACAATCGGGGTCTTGAACCAGCGCCCCGCCCCTGACGATCGAAGCGCTGCCTCCCCATGCACGGCACCTCTCCCACCCCTTCCCTGACCCATCTCGAAGCCGAGATCCAGCGCCTGCTGCAGGCGCGCGATGCGCTGGAAGAACAGCGCCAGCGGCTGCGTGTCGAAGAGCTCAAGACCCTGGCCGACGCCTACGCGCGCAAGCTGCAGGCGGCGGGCTTCAGCATCGCCGAGGGCCTGGCCGCGCTCAAGCCATACGCGAGCGTGCGCCTGCAGCACGGGGCAGCGCCCGCAGCGGCCGGCGCGCCGGCCATGCCGCCCGCGGCACCGCCCGCGGCACCGGCCGAGGCCCGTGCGCCGCGCGAGGCCCGCGCCCCGCGCGCCTCCCTGACGAGCGCGCTCGATGCGCTGCACGCCCGCGCCGCGCAGGTGCTGGGCGAGGACGCGCACCGCTGGATGCGCCGGGCGCATCCGCTGCTCGGCGGGCAGGCGCCGCTGCAGGTGGCCTCCACGCCGCAGGGCGTGGAAAAGGTGCACGCGCTGCTGGCGGCCTACGCGCGCGGCGCCTGAGCCGGCCGCGCCCTCAGTGGTTCCCGGCCGCGACCGCATGCGCATCCACGAGCTGAAGCAGCGCCTGCGCGCGGCCGGCGCCGGGCCGAGCCACGAGCACCGCGTGCTGCGGCTGTGGACCCACGCCCAGCCGCGCGACAGCGGCCGCCGTCGGCCCGCCAGCTTCTTTCCGGCCGCGCTGATGGCGGCCCTGCCGGCCATCGAGGCCGAACTGGCCGGCCTGGCGCGCGTGCATTCGGCGCACCCGGCGGCCGACGGCTCGGAGCGCCTGCTGGTGGAGCTGGCCGACGGCCAGCGCGTCGAAAGCGTGCTGCTGCCGCGCGGCGGCCTGTGCGTGTCCTCCCAGGTCGGCTGCGCGGTGGGCTGCCGCTTCTGCATGACCGGGCGCGACGGCCTGCTGCGCCAGGTGGGCAGCGCCGAGATCGTGGCCCAGGTCGCGCTGGCGCGCCAGCGCCGGCCGGTGCGCAAGGTGGTGTTCATGGGCATGGGCGAACCGGCCCACAACCTGGACAACGTGCTGGAGGCCATCGACCTGCTGGGCACGGTGGGCGGCATCGGCCACAAGCAGCTGGTCTTCTCCACCGTGGGCGATCCGCGCGCCTTCGAGCGCCTGCACCGCCAGGCGGTCAAGCCCGCCCTGGCCCTGTCGCTGCACAGCACCGATGGGGCGCGGCGCCGCCACCTGCTGCCGCGCGCGCCCGACCTGAGCCCCGAGGCGCTGGTGTCCGAAGCCGAGCGCTATGCGCAGGCCTCAGGCCATCCCGTGCAGTACCAGTGGACGCTGCTCGAGGGCGTGAACGACGGCAAGGACGAGATCGAGGGCCTGGTGCGCCTGCTGTCGGGCCGCAGGGGCCTGCTGAACCTCATCCCCTTCAACGCCGTGGAGGGCGCCGGCTTCAGCCGCCCGGAATGGGCGCGCTGCGAGGCGCTGGCCCGCACGCTGAAAGCGCGCGGCATCCTGACCAAGCTGCGCGATTCGGCCGGGCAGGACGTGGACGGCGGCTGCGGCCAGCTGCGTGCGCGCGCCGAAACGCTGCGCCGCGGCGGCCAGCGGGTCGCGCTGCCGCAGCGCGCCGCGGCGGCGGCGCATCCGCGGGGCTGAGCGTCAGGGCTGAGCGGGAAGACGGGGGGGTGCGGGCGGCGCGGTCCAGTCGCCCGACTTGCCGCCGCGCTTTTCTTCCACGCGCACGCCGGTGATGGTCATGCCGCGGTCCACCGCCTTGCACATGTCGTAGACGGTGAGCAGCGCCACCTGCACGGCGGTGAGCGCTTCCATTTCCACGCCCGTCGGGCCCACGGTTTCGACGGTGGCGGTGCAATGCACGGCCGGCACGGGGGCGGCCTGCGTCTCGAAGGCGAGCGCCACGCGCGTGAGCGCCAGCGGATGGCACAGCGGGATCAGGTCGCTGGTTTTCTTGGCGGCCTGGATGCCGGCAATGCGGGCCACGCCCAGCACGTCGCCCTTTTTCGCGCCGCCAGTCTCGATCAGCGCCAGCGTGGCCGGCTGCATCTCGATGCGGCCGCTGGCCACGGCCACGCGGTGCGTCGCGGCCTTGGCGGCCACGTCCACCATGTGGGCCTGGCCCTGGGCGTCGAAATGGGTGAGCGGCGAGGAACTCATGTGAACGATCGGTGCAGTGGCGCATCATACGGGGCCTCGCCATCCTTCCCGGGGCGGCCGCCCGGCCGTCCCGCGCCACCGATGCGTCTGATGCCTTTGCCGTCCCTTCGTCGTGCCGCCGCCCCCGCCGGGCGCCGCCCGCGCCTGCGCCAGGCGCTGCTCGTCAGCCTGCTGGCGCTGAGCCAGGTGCTGGCGCCCACTCCCGCGCGGGCGCAGGGCCTGCCCGGGCTCGGCGATGCGGTGGACATGGGCGTCGGGGCCGAACGCCGGCTGGGCGACTCCATCGCGCGCGAGCTGTACCGCGACCCGGACTACCTCGAGGACCCGGTGCTCGACGGCTACGTGGACGCCATCTGGCAGAAGCTGCTGGCGGCCGCGCGCACGCGCGGCGAGCTCACGCCCGAGCTGGAGGAGCGCTTTGCCTGGGAGCTGATGATCGGCCGCGACCGCAGCGTGAACGCCTTCGCGCTGCCCGGCGGCTACTTCGGGCTGCACACGGGCCTGATCGCGATCACCGGCAGCCGCGACGAACTGGCTTCGGTGCTGGGGCACGAGCTGTCGCACGTCACGCAGCGCCACATCGCGCGCATCATGACCACGCAGAACCGCCAGACGCCCATGCTGCTGGCGGCCATGATCCTGGGCGCGCTGGCGGCCAGCAAGAGCGGGCGCAGCAGCGGCGACCTGGGGCAGGCCATGATCATGGGCGGCCAGGCGATGGCGATGCAAAAGCAGCTGGACTTCTCGCGCGACATGGAGCGCGAGGCCGACCGCATCGGCTACGGCGTGATGACGCAGGCCGGCTTCGCGCCGCAGGGTGCGGCCCTCATGTTCGAGCGGCTGCAGCATGCCTCGCGCCTGAACGACAACGGCTCGTACCCCTACCTGCGCAGCCACCCGCTCAACAGCGAGCGCATCACCGACATGCAGGCGCGCTTCCAGTTCCGCGCCGATGCGCCGCGCGGCGGCCTGCCGCTGCGGGCCGACCACGCCATGATGGCCGCGCGCGCCCGCGTGCTCGGGCGCCCTGGCGTGGACGCGCTGCGCGCCTGGGTGCGCGCGGCCGAGGCGGGCGATCTGGCGCAGCAGTCGGCCGGCGCGCGCGCGGGCACGCTGTATGCGGCGGCTTTTTCGGCGGCGCAGCTCAACGATCTGCCGGCCGCGCGCACCGCCGCCGCCCGGCTGCGCGAATCGACGCGCGACGACGCCGAGGCGGCGCGGCTGGCGCGCCTGCTGTCGGTGGAGATCGAACTGATGGGCCGCAACCCGCAGGCGGCCCAGGCCCTGCTGGCGCCACCGCCCGGCGCCGAACCCGACCGCAGCCGCGCGCACCTGCTGCTGGCGGCCCAGGTGGCGCAGGCCACGGGCCAGCCCGGCCCGCTGATCCCGGCGCTGCGCGACTGGGTGGCGGTGCGGCCCAAGGACGCCACGGCCTGGCGCGCGCTGGCGGGCCTGTACCACGCGGCCAACGACCCGCTGCGCGCCATCCGCGCCGAGGCGGAGGCCAACGTCGCCATCCTCGATTACGTCGGCGCGCGCGACCGCTTCAAGGCCGCGCAGGACCTGGTGCGCAACAACGCCGGGGGGCGCGGGCCGGTGCCCATCGACCACTACGAGGCCTCGATCATCGACACGCGCGCGCGCGAGAACGAGGTGAAGGTCAAGGAGCAGGCCGAGGAACTGCGCCAGCAGGAGCGCGGCTGACGCCACCGCGGCCCGCGGCCGCCCGCATCAGCGCCGGTTGACGCCCGCGAGCGCGCGGTCGATGACCAGGTTCAGCAGCGAATAGAGCAGCGAGCCCAGCAGCGCCGCCCAGAAGCCGTCCACGTGGAAGCCGCCGAGCAGGCCCGAGGCGGACCAGAACATCAGCGCATTGATGACGAACAGGAACAGGCCCAGCGTCACCACCGTGACCGGCAGCGTGAGCACGACCAGGATCGGCCGCACCACCAGGTTGAGCAGGCCGATGACGGCCGCGGCGATCAGCGCGCTCGTGAAGCTGTCCACGCGCACGCCGCTGTAGAGGTAGGTGACGGCCAGCAGCGCCAGGGCGCTCAGCAGCCATTGGAGGATCAGTCGCATGGCGTCAGCATAGCCGCATTGGCGCCGCGCGCGGGGCCCGAGGCCCGGCTTACTCGCCCAGCGCGTGGGCCAGCAGCATCAGCGCGCCGACGCCCAGGGTGCCGCCCGACAGCGCGCTGCCGCGCCGCGGCGACGGCGCAGCGGCCGGCCGGGCGGGGGACTGCACGGGCTCCAGCGCCGCGCCCACCTTGGGCCGGCGCAGGTCGATCACGCGCGCCGCGCCATGGGCCAGCAGCAACTGCTGCGTCAGCGCCAGCAGCGGCCCCTGGGCCAGCACGGCGGTGAACTGCGCGCCCTCGGCCTGCAGCGCGGGCGCGAGCGTCTCCTGCAGGCGCGCGAACCACTTCACGCGCCAGTTCTCGCGCGCACTGTGGCTCACCCATTTGCTGATGCGGCTGGTCATGCGCGGCGCGCAGGCGGCCAGCACCCAGTGGGTGGGCTGCAGGCCCGACGCACGCAACTGTTCGAGCTGCGCCAAGGCATGGCTGGCATCGTCCACGTAGAGGATCACTCGTTCCATCGGGATTCCTTGGCATAGGGCACCGCAGGCGATTGCGGCACCCATGAAAAAACGGCACCCCTGCACTGTGACGCAAGGGTGCCGTCGGATCAGGCGATCAACCGTGTGCGGCGTCGGGCTTCTTGCGCGAAGCGAAGAACTTGCCCAGCGCCAGCACCAGCAGGGCACCGGCGATGTGCGAGGTCCAGTACACGGTGTTGGACACCACGGCCAGGCCCTTTTCGTCCACGGTGCCGAACTTCGGCAGGAAGGTCCACTTGTCGGGCGTGACGAAGGCCGGGTCGGTGACCATCATGCCACCGGCGATCCAGCCCAGCAGCATGCCGCCCAGCGTGATGATCAGCGGGAAGCGCTCCATCAGCTTGATCACCAGCTGGCTGCCCCACACGATGATCGGGATCGAGATCAGCAGGCCCAGGATCACGAGCAGCAGCGAGTGCTCGCCCGCATTCTGCGCGGCGCCGGCGATGGCGATCACGTTGTCCACGCTCATCACCAGGTCGGCCACGATGATGGTCTTGATGGCGGCGAAAAGCTTGTCGCTGCCCTGGATGTCGCCGTGGCCCTCCTCTTCGGGCACCAGCAGCTTCACGCCGATCCAGATCAGCAGGATGGCGCCGACGAACTTCAGGAACGGCACCATGAGCAGCGTCATCGCGAAGGCGATGAGGATCACCCGCAGCACGATGGCGCCCGCGGTGCCGAAGATGATGCCCTTCTTGCGCTGCTCGGGCGGCAGCTTGCGGCAGGCCAGCGCGATCACGACCGCGTTGTCCCCGCCGAGCAGGATGTCGATGATGATGATCTGGCCGAGTGCGACCCAGAACGCGGGAGATGTCAGGAAATCCATAGGATCCTCAGTGTCTGTCACGGATGGGAACATGGCACCTTGCCATCTTCCCGCTTGACGGCCCGCAGCGGAGGATCGAGGACATTCGCCGGACGCGGCGCACGCGCATGCGGCGCGAAACGGGAGCACGGCCTTGATCTGCCCGCAACGGGCCTATCAAAGGTCTTGCTCGGCGCCCTCTTTGCACGCCGCGCATTGCGAACGTACAGCCTGGGCACCCCGGTCCGCCGGAAGCTCGCGCTTCGTATTGACGACGGACCAACAGCCTCTGGCCAAGCGCCACAGCAGGGCTGTCGTGCATGGCCGGGCCGGGAGCTACTCCCCCTCGAAACCGCCGATTGGACCACAACGCGCGGCCCGGGCGCAAGGCACCGCCGGACCGGCGCGCGCCCCGCCCGCGCCGGCGCCCAAGCCGCGCGCGGGCGGCTAAGATCGCCGCCCCTTCTTTCCGCCTTCCCGTCTGCCCTGTTCATGGCCGGTATCCACATCACCGACATCGAAGCCGCCATCAACTTCTGGCGCGAGCGCAAGCCCTCGCCCGATGGCGTGACGCTGGCCCCCGAAGTGCGCGCGCTGGCTGAGGTGTACGCCCTCATGGTCTATTACCGCGAGGACGAGGTGAGCGAAAAGGGCTTTCCCGCCGAGGCCTGGGCCGCCTGGATGGCCTGGTACGAGACCACGCCGGACACGCCCTGCATCGCCATCTGCTCCACCAGCCAGGGCGACGACCAGTGCAAGGGCTGCGGGCGCAGTTTCGACGAAGTGCAGCTGTGGCCCGCGATGACGCCGGCCGAGAAGCGCCAGACCTGGCGTCGCATCACGCTGGAGGATTCGGCCTGGCGCTTCAACCGCTATGCGGAGCGTGCGCGCGAAGCCCAGGCCGAGCCCGCGACTGAGGAGGCGCAGGCAGCGAAGGGGCCAGCCCCACAGGCGGCCCCGGACGCGCCGCCCGGGGCCTGAGGCGCAGGCCGCCCATGCGCCGCCTGGCCCAGGCTCCCAACCTTGCCCTGGCGACGCTGTGGGCGCACGCGCTGCGTGCCCAAGGCATCGCCGCCAGCGTGCAGCGCGAATTCCTGGGGGCGGCCGTCGGCCACCTGCCGCCCGACCAGTGCCTGCCCGAAGTCTGGATCGACGACGAGGCGCAGCATGCGCGCGCCGAGACCCTGCTGGAGCAATTGCGCTCGCCGCCGCAGCATCAATGGTTCTGCCTGTGCGGCGAGCGCGTAGAAGGCGGCTTCGAGCAGTGCTGGCAATGCGGCCGGCTCATGCCCGGCCTGGGGCCCGCGCCTGCTGAACGCTAGCGAGCCGCCGCCGCGGTGCAGTGCTGGCATGGATCTCCACCCTGGGGCCCTTGAGCTGGTTCCCGCGGGCCTCCGCGCGCAGCGCGGCGTGCGCGTCCAGGCCAGAGGTGCCGCTGTGCAGCCCGCCGGGCCCCGGCTGCGCCACGCCGGCCTATCGCCAGCGCAGCGGCTCGATGTCGACCGTGGCGCTGCCGTCGCTGAGCATCAGCACGCCTTCCTGCACCGTCGCCTGCAGCTGCATGCTGCGCTGGGCCAGGGCCGACAGCTGCTGCGAGGCGGCCGTGGGAATGCGCCAGACCTGCAGATTCTGCGGCCGCGTGAGCTTGGTCTCGATGCCGCGCCACCAGATGTCGGCCGAATGGGCGAAGGCGTAGACCCGCACCTCGTCGGCCTTGCCGCAGGCCTTGATGACCGGCTTGTCCTCGGGCTGGCCGACTTCGATCCACAGGCGCGGACGGCCCGTGAAGTCGCACAGCCAGACGTCGGGCTCGTCCGGGTCCGACAGGCCGGCGCCGAAGGCCAGCGTGCCGTCGCCGCCGCAGGTGTCCTGCAGCTGGTGGGCATTGAGCGCCAGCGCCACCAAGCGGATCATCATCCGCTCGTCGGTTTCGCTGGGATGGCGCGCCAGGGTCAGCGCATGGTCGGCGTAGTAGCCGTGGTCGATGTCGGCCACGGCCACGTTGGCCTTGAAGATGGTGGATTTGAGGGCCATGGTTCGGCAGGAAGGGGGTTAGCGCCGGGGCGCCGGATCGGCCACCGGCCGCACCGCGTACAGGCTCTCGCTGTCTTCGTTCAGGCCGATCCAGGCATTGCCGAAGTTGACGGCGTAGGCCGTCTGCTGGCGCTCGCTGCCGCTGTGAGACCAGAACTTGACGGCCGGCGTGTCCGGAAAGCGCGCGGTGTCGATGGTGGGAATGCGGGTGTCCTGGGCGCACCAGCGCGGGAGGACGACGGGCGCCTGCTCCGCCATCAGGTCCAGGGTGAAGGTGTCTTGCGTCAGACCGTGGTCGCAGTGGCGCAGCCCGGCCAGTTCGACGATGGACGGCAGGCGCCAGCGGTCGATGCCCTGGTGGCGCTCGGCATTGAGCTCTTCGATGCGCTGCTGGGCATCGAACTGGCTGAGCATCCGCGCCTCGCCCGCGCAATGGCCCGCCTGCCATTGCTGGCCCAGCGCACAGCGCAGCCAGATCAGGCCGGTGGCGGGCTCGGTCACCACCGCTTCCGAGGTGCGGGCACCGCCCGCAGACGAGGGGTCCGGCCGTTCGCCGCAGCCGGCCAGCCCGAGGCCCACGGCGGCGGCCAGCATGGCCGCCAGGCCTTTAGACACGTCGGGCCAAATCGGCCGCCTTGCCCGTGTAGCTGCCGGGCGTCATGGCCAGCAGGCGTTGCTTCTCGGCCTCGGGAATCTCCAGCGAACGGATCAGCGCGTGCAGCGCCTCGGCCGTCACGGTCTGGCCGCGCGTGACTTCCTTGAGCTTCTCGTAGGCGCCCTGCACGCCGAAGCGGCGCATCACGGTCTGGATCGGCTCGGCCAGCACTTCCCAGCTCGTGTCGAGGTCCTCGGCCAGCGCCTTCTCGTTCAGCTCCAGCTTGCCCAGGCCGGTGGCCAGGCTGGCGTAGGCCAGCACGGCATAGCCGTAGGCCACACCGATGTTGCGCAGCACCGTGGAGTCGGTCAGGTCGCGCTGCCAGCGGCTGATCGGCAGCTTCTCCGAGAGGTGGCGCAGCAGCGCGTTGGCCAGGCCCAGGTTGCCCTCGGCGTTCTCGAAGTCGATCGGGTTGACCTTGTGCGGCATGGTCGAGCTGCCGATCTCGCCGGCCTTCAGGCGCTGCTTGAAGTAACCCAGGCTGATGTAGCCCCAGACGTCGCGCGCGAAGTCGATGAGGATGGTGTTGGCCCGCGCGATGGCATCGAACAGCTCGGCCATGTAGTCGTGCGGCTCGATCTGGATGCTGTAGGGCTGGAACGTGAGGCCCAGCCCCTGCGGGGCCGGCGTCTCGACGACCTTGCGGCTGAAGGCCTCCCAGTCGAAGTCGGGCCAGGCTGACATGTGGGCGTTGTAGTTGCCCACGGCGCCGTTCATCTTGCCCAGCAGCCTCACCCCCGCGATCTGCTCGCGCGCCTTGGCCAGGCGCACGGCGACGTTGGCGAACTCCTTGCCCACGGTGGTGGGACTGGCGGTCTGGCCGTGGGTGCGGCTGAGCATGGGCACGGCCGCGAAATCGTGCGCCATCTTCTTGAGCGTGGCCAGGATGCCGTCGAGTGCCGGCAGCAGCACCTGGTCGCGCGCGCCCTGGATCTGCAGCGCATGGCTGGTGTTGTTGATGTCCTCGCTGGTGCAGGCGAAGTGCACGAACTCGGCGGCGTTCTCCAGCTCGGGCCGGGCCTCGAACTTCGACTTGATCCAGTACTCCACGGCCTTCACGTCGTGGTTGGTGGTCTTCTCGATCTCCTTGATGGCCAGCGCATCGGCCTCGGAGAAGTTCGCGACCAGCCCCATCAGGTACTTGCGCGCGCCCGGCGTGAGCGGCTTGAACTCGGCGAAACCGCAGTCCGACAGCGCGATGAACCAGGCCACTTCGACCTGCACGCGGCGGTGCATGTAGCCCTGCTCGCTCATCAGCGGGCGCAGCGCGGCCAGCTTGCCGGCGTAGCGGCCATCCAGGGGAGACAGGGCGGAAACGGGGGAGAAACTCATCCCGGAATTGTAGGTCGCCAAGGACCTCGGGGCCGGGTGCGCCGCCGCCGGCCCCGCGCCGCACGGCGCCTGTCGCCTGGGCTGCGCGGGCGCCGCGCGGCCCGGCGCCCGCGCCCTAGAATCCGTCGGCCAGAAGTACAAATGTTTCGAGGGAACCGCCGCCATGAAACTCATAGGCTCCACCGCCAGTCCTTACGTGCGCAAGGTGCGCGTGGTCATGGCCGAAAAGCGGCTGGACTACCAGTTCATCCAGGAAGATGTCTGGGCCGACGACACCAGCATCGCCACTTCCAACCCGCTGGGCAAGGTGCCCTGCCTGGTCATGGACGGCGGCGAGGCGATGTTCGATTCGCGCGTGATTGTCGAATACCTGGACACCCTCTCGCCCGTGGGCAAGCTCATCCCCGGCAGCGGCCGCGAGCGCGCCGAGGTCAAGACCTGGGAAGCGCTGGCCGACGGCGTGATGGATGCCGGCGTGCTCTGGCGCCTGGAGAACACCTGGGCCGGCCGCACCGACGCGCAGCGCAGCCCCGCATGGATCGAGCGCCAGCGCGCCAAGGTGGAGCAGGGCCTGGCCGCGATGGCCAAGGGCCTGGGCGACAAGCCTTTTTGCAGCGGCATCCACCTGAGCCTGTCGGACATCGCGGTGGGCTGTGCGCTGGGCTGGCTGTCCTTCCGCTTTCCCGAGATCGACTGGCGCGCCACGCACGGCAACCTCGATCGCCTGCACGAGAAGCTGCTGCAGCGCCCCAGCTTCGCGGACACGCAGCCGGCCTGACGCCTCCTTTACCGGCTGCGCGGTCGCGGCGCCATGAAAAAAGGGCTTCCGGAGGGAAGCCCTTTTTTGCGGGTGGCCCGGGCGGATGCGCGGGCGGGAAGACAAAAATGCTGCGAAGCGCCCCGAAACGAAGGAGGGAGGGAGGGAGGAGGAGAAGAGTCGCCTCGGGATTTCAGTCCGGACAGAGCCGGAAGGCTTCGCAACATGAAAACCGTGAGCATCGATTCTTCCGTGCTCATGCCTTCTCGGAGCGTAGGTCTGCGCCGATGGTTCCCTGCCGCATTGTTAGATTTTGTTAAGGTAGCGGACGGCTCAGAGTGGCGGCTTGGCCAACTCCCGCTCCAGCGCCTGCACGAGCTGCGCATCGTCCGGGGCCGTCATGCTCGAAAAGGCCTGCACCACGCGGCCATCGCGGCCGACCAGGTACTTGTAGAAGTTCCACTTGGGCGTGGTGCCGGACTGCTGCGCGAGTTCGCGGAACAGCGGGTTCGCGTCGCTGCCGCGCACGGCGCTCTTCACGAACATCGGGAACTGGACGCCGAAGGTGCTTTCGCAGAACTCGGCGATTTCGGCATTGCTGCCCTTTTCCTGCGCGAAATCGTTCGACGGGAAGCCCAGCACCGTGAAGCCGCGCGCCCGGTAGCGCCGCTCCAGCGACTCCAGCCCCGCATACTGCTTCGTGAAACCGCAGAAGCTGGCCGTGTTCACCACCAGCAGCACGCGGCCCGCGTACTGGCACAGGTCCTGCGGCTTCTCGTCCTGCAGGCGGTCGAAGCGTTTGTCGAGCAGGGCCGGGCAGCCCGGCGCCGGGGCGGCGGCCGTGGCATCGGCGCGTGCCGGCCCGGCGGCGCCGGCGGGGCCGGCCAGCACGCCCAGGCCGGCAGCAAGAAGAAGACAGGGCGCGAGGCGCATGGGCGGCTCCGGAACGGATGGGTGCACGGCAGTGCGAAGCCCGCATCATCGCGCGCGGTCGCCGTCCTTGTCACGCGATCGCCCCAGGCCCGGCGCCCATCAGGGCCGGGGGCGCGCCGGCCACCGCTGCGCCACGCGCCCGCCTGTGTCACGATGCCGCCTTCCGCCCGCCCGTCACAGCGGCGGTCGCTGAACCGTCTTGCCGCCATGGACGAAGCCACCACCACCTTTCACCGCCTGCGCCCGCGCCTGCAGGGCATCGCCTACCGCATGCTGGGCTCGGTCGCCGAAGCCGAGGACGTCGTGCAGGACGCCTGGCTGCGCTGGAACGAAGCCGCGCAGGATGTCATCGCCAATGCCGAGGCCTGGCTGGTCACCGTCACCACGCGCCTGGCCATCGACCGGTTGCGCGCGGCCAAGACGCAGCGCGAGCATTACGTGGGAACCTGGCTGCCCGAGCCGCTGGTGGAAGACAGCCCGCCCACGCCCGAGCAACTGGTGGAACGCGCGGGCGCGCTGTCGGTCGCCTTCCTCACGGTGCTGGAGCGCCTGGCGCCGCAGGCGCGCGCGGCCTTTTTGCTGCGCGAGGTCTTCGACGCCGACTACACCGAGATCGCCGCCACGCTGGGCAAGAGCGAAGCCGCCTGCCGCCAGCTGGTGCACCGCGCCAAGGCCCAGGTGGCGGAGGCCGACCGGCCGCGCCAGCCGGTGCCCGAAGACCAGCGCCTGCGCCTGCTGCGCGCCTTTGCCGAGGCGGCCCAGCGCGGCGACCTGCAGGGCCTGAAGGCCGCGCTGGCCGAAGACGTGGTGCTGGTCAGCGACGGCGGCGGCAAGGTGCCGTCCTTCGGCAAGCCGCTGCTCGGAGGCCAGCGCGTGGCCATGCTGTATTTCGCGGTCTGCCGGCGCTTTGCGGGCGCCGTGCGCACGCAGGTGGCCATGGTCAACGGCGAGCCCGGACTGCTGCGCTTCATCGACGGCCAGCTCGAATCGGTGCAGGCCTTCGAATGGTCGCAGGACGGCCGCATCGCGCACATCCACACCCAGCGCAATCCCGACAAGCTCACGCGCATCGCGGCCCGGTTGGCGACGCCCTGAAGAAAGATGGCCCCCACGCTTCCCCGCTGCGCGCGGTCCGCTGCCCCCCGAGGGGGCGTCTTTCATCTTGGGGCGGCCCGGCGATGAAAAGACCGGCGCGGTTGTCACAGGCACGCGCGCTGGCCCGTCTTGTAGGTGTCATTCACTCTTTCTGGAACCTTGCCATGAACAGCCCCCGTCTCCCCTGGACCAAGCTCGCCCCCAAGGCCTACCAGGCCATGGCCGGCGTGAACGCCGCCATCGCCGACCACAGCCTGGGCGCGCGCCTGTACGAGATGGTGCAGACCCGTGTCTCGCAGCTCAACGGCTGCGCCTTCTGCCTGGACATGCATGTGCGCGACCTGCGCAAGGCCGGCGAGGGCTGGCAGCGCATCAACAGCATCGCCACCTGGCGCGAGGCGGGCTTCTACGATGCGCGTGAGCGCGCTGCCCTGAACTGGGCCGAGAGCCTGACCCGCCTGGCCGAAGACCACGGCGACCGCGATGCCGCCTTCGCCCAGCTGCAGGCGCAGTTCAGCGATGCCGAGATCGTCCAGCTCACGGTGCTGATCGCGCAGATCAACGCCTGGAACCGCATGGGTGTCGGCATGCACCTGCCGGTCGCCGAACGGCCGATCGAGTAAGACACGCCCAAGCCGCTCCACGGCTCTGCGTCGGGAGGGAGGCGCGCCCAGAGGCCTGGCCGGGCCAGTTCCTCGGGCGCCCTGAAGACGTCGCTGCGCTCGCCGGACCGCCTTGCGCGTCCTCCCGGAGTGCTCCGCCTACCAGCGCACCTGGCCGCGGCCGGTGTCCATGACCATGCGCGTGGCCAGGTACAGGCGCGGCGCGATGTTCGACACCAGGATGTACTCGTCGTCGTTGGAATGCGCGCCGAAGCCGCGCAGGCCGAAGCTCTCCAGCACGCCGCCCTTGGGCCGCAGGCCGGCGAAGGCCGCATCGGTGCCGCCGCCCGTGGCGCGCTCGCGCACGTCCATGGGCAGGTTCAGCCCGGCGTACAACTGCTTCGCATGGTCCGCCAGCGCACGCGAGGCGGCGTTGGACACGAAGGCCGGGCGGCTGCGGTAGAAGGTGAGCTCGGTCTTGGTGTCGGGGATCAGCTTTTCCTCGATGGACTTCTTGAGGGCCGTTTCCATCAGGTCCAGGTCGGCGTTGGTGAGCGAGCGCACGTCGGCAATCGCCGTCGCCTCGGCCGGGATCACGTTGCGCGAGCCGCCCGCGTTGGCCACCGTCCAGTTGATCTGCAGGCCCTTGGCCGGGTCGCCGAACTGGCGGCTCTTGAGCATCTGGTGCGACAGCTCGTAGAGCGCGTTGCGCCCCAGGTGCGGCGCCGAGCCGGCATGGCTGGCCTTGCCCGTGACCTTCATTTCCACGATGGCGATGCTGCTGGTGGCCAGGCGCACCATGTCGCGGCCGTCGGCTGTGGCGCTGCCGCCGCCTTCGAAGGAGAACACGGCGTCGTATTCGCCGCCCAGCTGCGTGAGGAAGGCGCCCGAGCCGGGCGAGCCCACTTCCTCGTCGCCGTTGATGAGCACGCCCAGCTGCGCGTAGTCGGCAAAGCCATTGCGCGCCAGCAGGTCCACCACGTGCAGGATCAGCGCCACACCCTGCTTGTCGTCGGCGATGCCCAGGCCGTAGGCGCGGTCGCCGTCGATGCGGAAGGGCTGCTTGGCGCCCATGCCGCGCGGGTAGACCGTGTCCATGTGCGCGATCAGCAGCACCTTCTTGGCGCCATGGCCAGTCTTGGTGGCGTAGACCATCTGGCCCAGCTCGGCGCCCTTGAGCTGCGGGTGGAAGTCGGGCGCGCGGGTGGGCTTGAGCTCCACCTGCATGCCGGCCTGGCGCAGCCGCTCGGCGACCACCGTGCTCAGCTTCCTGAGGCCTTCGAGATCGCGGCTGCCGGATTCGATCTTGACCAGCGATTCGAGCGTCTGGAGGTAGGGCGCGACCTCGGCCTGCGTCTGCGTGCGCAGGGCGGCGTCCACGGGCAGCGCGGCAGCGGGCGCGGCCGCAGCAGCCGGCGCAGCGGGAGCGGGCGCGCCGGCCGGCTGCGAAGCGCAGGCGCCCAGCAACAGAGCGGCGCTCAGCAGGCCACCGAGCGCGGGCCAGCGGCGGCCGGTGGCGGCCTGCGGGATGTTCTCTCCTGGGAACGTTCAAGGACAAAAGGGGCGCAGTGTCGGCCAAGCGCCCGGACGGTGCAACGCACGGCGCCCTGGCATCGTTGCAAGTCGTTCGGACCGCGCCGGCGCGCCCCGCCCCGGGGCTGCGTCACCGCGCGCAGCTTCAGCGCCGCTCGACCACGATGGGCGCGAGGCCCAGGCCGTTGCGCAACTGCAGGCCCACGTCCTGCGCCACCTCGCGCGACGCATACGGGCCGGCCTGCAGCCGGTGCGTGTCGCCTTCGCTGAACACGCGCAGCTGCGAAGCCACGGCCGGCAGGCTGCGCGCGGCGCGGGCCTGCAGGACCTGCGCGCCCGACAGCTCGCGGAAGGCGCCCAGCTGCAGCCAGATGCCGCGCGTGGCCGCGGCCGACGGCGCCGTGCCGACGCCGGCCGCCGCTGCGCCGGCGGCCCCGCTCGGCGGCGTCGGGGGCGGGCCGTCCGGCGCGGGCACGGGCGTGGCCGAAGGCACCGGCGCCAGCGGCGGCAGCTCGTGCGTCTGCATGCTGCCGAAGCGCGGCGGCGGGGCGGTGTCGCTCAGCACGCCGGGCGTGCCTGCGGGGGCATCGGCCGGAATGGCGGCCTGCGCCAGCAGCAGCGGGGCCGGGGCCGGGGCGGGCGCGGCCGCGCCACCGGCCGCCCGGCGCTCCGCGGCGCCGCTGGCCGTGGGCGTGACCCAGGCCACCGGCACCGCGTGCGCGGCCGCCGGGGCCGCCGAGGGGCCCGCGGGTGCCGGTACGGCTGGGGGCGCGGGTGCGGCGGCGAGTTGCGTGGCCGGCTCGCCGCCGCGCTGGCGCCAGGCACCGGTACGGATGTCGGCATTGGTCAGCCGCTCGATCTCCACCGGCGCGACGCCGCGCAGCAGGTCCAGCTGCAGCGCCGCCGTGTAGCTCAGGTCGATGATGCGGTCGTCGTGGAAGGGGCCGCGGTCGTTCACGCGCAGGATCACCTCCCGCCCGTTGGCCGGGTTGCGCACGCGCACATAGCTGGGCAGCGGCAGCGTCTTGTGCGCGGCCGTCATCGCGTACATGTCGTAGGGCTCGCCGCTGGCGGTGGCCTGGCCGTGGAACTTGCGCCCGTACCAGGACGCGAGGCCGCGTTCGCGGAAGGGCCGGTCGTCGGTGATCGGCGTGTAGCTGCGACCCAGCACCGTGTAGGGCCGGCTCGTGCCGCCGCTCTGGCGGATCGGCTCTTCGCGCGGCTCGGCCGAGGGCACGCGGTCCAGGCCCGAAGGCGGCCGGGCTTCGGGGCCGTCGCTGCCGGTGCGCCCGCCCGGGCCGCTCGCGCAACCGGCCAGCAGCAGGGCCAGCGCGGCCGTGGCCGCCAGCAGCCCCTGGCTCGGCATATGGGGCCGTGGGGACAGGGGCGCAGCAGCGGCGAGGACGCACTCACGCATCGAAGACGGCACTCCACAGGGCTTGCATGGGATCGCGCAGCGCCTGCACGCGCTCCACGGGCAGTTGCGTGGGCGTTTCGTCCAGCCGCGCGCGGTGCTGCAGGCGGCGCAGTTCGCGGTAGGCCTTGCCGGCGGCCGTGCCCACGCCCGGCGGCAGCAGCCCGGCTTCTTCGGCGCGGTGCATCAAGGTGATGTTGCCCAGGTTGGGCCGCAGGCCGGGATGCGTGGCCGAGGCCGACAGCACCAGGTACTGCACGGCGAACTCCGCGTCGATCATGCCGCCCGGGCTGTGCTTGAAGTCGAACAGGCCGGCCTTCACGGGATGGGCCGAGCGCATCTTCTCGCGCATGGCGATGATCTCGGCGCGCAGCGCCTCGCGGTCGCGCGCGGCGGTGATGACGGCTTCGCGCACGCCGTCGAAGCGCTCGCCCAGCTGCGGATCGCCCAGCACGAAGCGGGCGCGCGTCATGGCCTGGTGTTCCCAGGTCCAGGCGGTGTTGCTGCCGCGGCCCAGCTGGTACTTCTCGTAGGCCTCGAAGCTGGTGCACAGCAGGCCCGAATTGCCGTTGGGACGCAACGCGGTGTCGATCTCGAACAGGTCGCCCTCGCGCGTCTTCACGGTGAGCCAGTTGATGAGCCGCCGCACATAAGCCGCGTACACCTCGGCCGCACGCTCGTCGTCGTCCTCGTAGACGAAGACGATGTCCAGGTCGCTGCCGTAGCCCAGCTCCTTGCCGCCCAGCTTGCCGTAGCCGATGACGGCGAACTGGGGTGTCTCGCGGTGGCGGTTGCGCACCAGCGGCCAGCACCAGCGCGCCGTGATGCGCAGCACGGTGTCGGCCAGCGCGCTCAGGTCGTCGGCCACCTGCTCCACCGTCAGGCGCCCGTCCACGTCGCGCGCCAGGGTGCGGAAGACCTCGGCATGGTGCGCGCGGCGCAGCAGGCTCATGAGCGCCTCTTCGTCCGCCTCGCCCGTGCTGCGCAGCGAGGCGTGGCGCGCCTCCAGCTCCTGCTCGAACTCGGCGGCGTCGAAACGGCCGGCCAGCATGTGCGGGCCCGCCAGTTCGTCGATCACCCCGGGGTGCTGCAGCAGGTAGCGCGCGGGCCATTTGGCCGCGGCCAGCAGCCGCAGCAGGCGCTCCTGCACCACGGGGCGCTCGACCAGCAGCGCCAGGTAGCTTTCGCGGCGCAGCAGCGGCTCGATCCAGTCGGCCCAGCGCAGCGCGGCCTCCACCGGCCGCGGCTCGCCGCCCTCGTCGGTCTCGCGCAGCCACTGGCCGGTGCGCCGCACCAGCTGGCGCAGGCGCGCGCGGGTCTCGTCCTTCAGGGCCAGGATGCGCGGGTGCTCGCTCCAGGCCTGCATGCGCGTGGCGAAGACGGGCGGCAGCTCGGCCAGCAGTTCATGCAGGTCGATGGCCGGCAGGCCCCGGGGCCCGCCCTTGCAGCTGCCGCCGCTGCAGCGTTTCTCGTGCCCGCCCAGCAGCCGGTCGAACTCCTCGGCCACCAGTTCGCGGTGCGTGTCCAGCTCGGTCAGGAAGGGGCAGCAGTCGGCAAAGCCCATCGTCTGCGCGATCCACAGCAGGTCCTCGTCGGCCACCGGCAGCATGTGGGTCTGCTGGTCGTCCAGGTACTGGATGCGGTGCTCCACCTGGCGCAGGAAGACATAGGCGCGCGCCAATGCATCGGCCGTCTCCTGCGGCATCAGGCCGGCGCGCGCCACGCGCTGCAGACCTTCCAGCGTGGGCCGCGTGCGCAGTTCGGGGAACTGGCCGCCGCGCACCACCTGCAGCAGCTGCACGATGAACTCGATCTCGCGGATGCCGCCGCGCGAGAGCTTGACGTCGTTGGCGCGCTCGGGCCGGCCCGCGCTGCGGCGCGCGGCCTGCTCGCGGATCTGCCGGTGCAGCACGCGCAGCGATTCGAAGACGTTGTAGTCCAGGTACTTGCGAAAGACGAAGGGCAGCACCACGCCGCGCAGCGCCTGGGCCGAACCGTCGCGGATGCACGCGGCGGGCGCGACCACGCGGCTCTTGAGCCAGGCGAAGCGCTCCCATTCGCGGCCCTGCACCTGCAGGTACTCCTCCAGCGCGTCGAGCGAGACCACGCTGGGGCCCGAGTTGCCGTTGGGCCGCAGCGCCAGGTCGACGCGGAACACGAAGCCGTGCTCCGTGGTGTCGCCCACCAGCGCATAGATGCGCTTGACGGCGCGCGCGAAGTATTCCTGGTTCGACAGCCGCCCGCGCCCTTCGGCATTGCCCGCCGTGTCGCCGTCCTGGTCGTAGACGTAGATCAGGTCGATGTCGCTGGAGACATTGAGCTCGCGCGCGCCCAGCTTGCCCATGCCCACCACCCACAGCTGGGCGCGTTTCCCTTCGGGCGTGAGGGGCATGCCGTGCGCAGCGTCCAGCTCGGCGAAGGCCACGGTGCAGGCGGTGTCGAGCGCGAATTCGGCCAGTTGCGTGACGGCCGCGGTCACCACGGGCAGCTCGCAGCGCTCGTCGCAATCGAGCACCACCAGCCGCTCCAGGACCAGCTGGCGCACGATGCGCAGCGCGTCGCCCGGTACGCACCCCCGTGCCTGCAGCGCGGCATAGGCCGCCGTCATGTGCGCGCGCAGCGGGGCGCCGGCCGGCAGCAAGGGCAGTTCCTGCGCGTAGCGGCGGCGCAGGCGTTGCACGAAGCGCGAGTAAGCAGATGAAAGCACGATCGATGGGTCGGGGCGATGGGGCCGGGAGGGCGAACGGGCGGACGCCGGCGCATCCAGGGACACGCCGCCGGCGGAACCCGGCCCCAGGCCGGCAGTCATAATTTCCGACACCGCGCGATCCCTCATGAATGTCTCGACGCCCATTCCTTCACGACTGCTCAGATCGACGGCTGTGATGGCGCGCTGGCTGCTGGGGCTGCTGGGTGCGGCCTGGCTGCTGTTCGCCATCCTGGTCATGGTCCTGCACGGCTGGATTGTGCCGCGAATCGGCGACTGGCGCGGCACCCTGGAAACGCAGGCCAGCCGGGCCGTGGGGGCGCCGGTGCGCATCGGCGCGATCACGGCCGAATCGAACGGCCTGTTCCCCACCATCGAGCTGCAGGACGTGGCGCTGCAGGACGCCGCGCAGCGCGACGCGCTGCGGCTGGCGCGCGTGGTGGTCAGCGTGTCGCCGCGCTCGCTGTGGCGCCTGGGCTTCGAGCAGCTGTACGTGGAGCGCGCCGAGGTGGACATGCGCCTGTCGCGCGAGGGCCGCCTGCACGTGGCGGGGCTGGACCTGTCGCGCGACGCCGGCAGCGCGCGCAGCGGCAACGACTTCGCCGACTGGTTCTTCGCGCAGCGCGAGCTGGTGGTGGCGCAGGCCCGCGTGCGCTGGACGGACGAGACGCGCGGCGCGCCGCCGCTGCAGCTGTCGGACGTGCGCTTCGTGGCCCGCAACGGCGGGCGGCGCCACCAGATGCGGCTGGACGCCACGCCCCCCGAAGGCTGGGGCGAGCGCTTCACGCTCATCGCGCAGCTGCGCCAGCCGCTGCTGTCCACGCGCAGCGGGGAGTGGCAGCGCTGGCAGGGGCAGATCCACGCGATGCTGCCGCACATCGACGTCTCGCGCCTGGGCCAGTACGTGACGCTGGACGCGCGCATCCGCGAAGGCAACGGCGCCCTGCGCGCCTGGATCGACGTGGCCCAGGGCCAGCCCGTGGGCGGCGTGGTGGACCTGGCCCTGCCGCGCGTGAACGCCGTGCTGGGCCCCCGGCTGCAGCCGCTGGTGCTGCGCGATGTGACCGGGCGCGTATCGGCCCACCATTCGCCGGTCTTCTTCGAGTTCGCCACCGAAGGCCTGCAGTTCACCACCGGCGCCGGCGAGCGCTGGCCCGGCGGCAACCTGTGGTTCCGCCACGAGCCCGCGCAGGACAGGCTGCCCGAGACCGGCGCGCTGCGCGCCGACCGGCTGGACCTGGGCGCGCTGGCGCTGATCGCCGACCGGCTGCCACTGGGCGATGCGGTGCGCAAGCTCCTGGCCAGCCGCGCGCCGCAAGGGCTGGTCGAGCAGATCGAACTGGGCTGGCAGGGCCCGGCCGATGCGCCCACGCGCTACCACGCCAAGGGCCGCGTGGCCGGGATCGCGGTGGCGGGCGACGCCGCCGGCACGCCGCCGCCGGGCCGCACCCGCCCGCCCATCGGCACCCCCGGCGTGCGCGGCCTGTCGGCCGATTTCGAACTGGACCAGGCCGGCGGCCATGCGCAGCTGCGCATCGACCAGGGCGCGCTCGAATTCCCCGGCGTATTCGAGGATCCGGTCCTGCCCCTGGACAGCGCCACCGCCCGCGCGCAGTGGAAGACGAACGGCGCGCACATCGAGCTCACCGTGCCCGAGCTGCGCTTTGCCAATGCCGACGCCGAAGGCACGGCGCGCGCCAGCTGGCGCACGGCCGACCCCGCCCAGTCCCGCAGCGGCTCGCGCTTTCCGGGCGTGCTGGACCTGCAGGGCGCGCTCACGCGGGCCCAGGGCACGCGCGTGTGGCGCTACCTGCCGCTGGAGATCCCGAAGGACACGCGCGACTACGTGCGCGATGCCGTGCGCCAGGGCACTGCCACTGGGGTGGACTTCCGCGTGCGCGGCGACCTCTGGGACATGCCCTTCAACGATCCGAAGCAGGGCGAGTTCCGCATCGCGGCCAAGGTGCAGGGCGTGCAGTTCGCCTACGTGCCCCCGCTGGCGCCCGCCGCGGCCGCGCGTGCGGCGGCCGGCGATGTGCGCACCCTGCCCTGGCCGGCCCTGGCCGGCCTGTCGGGCGAGCTGGTCTTCGAGCGCTCCGGCATGCAGGTGCGCGGGGCACAAGGGCACCTGGCCGGCGCGCCGCACATGGAGGTGTTCCAGGGCACCGCCCGCATCGCCGACATGGCGCATGACGACGCGCTGCTGGAGGTGGACGCCCAGATGCGCGGCCCGCTGGCCGAACTGACGCGCCTGGGCGCACCGCTGCTGCGCGACCTGCCCGAGGCCCAGGCCTTCGCCAGCGGGGTGCAGGGCCAGGGCAGCGCCGACTACCGCCTGCAGCTGCAACTGCCGCTGGCGCATGCCGAGCGCGTGAAAGTGCAGGCGCAGGTGGCGCTGGCCGGCAACGAACTGCGCCTGGCCCCCGGCACGCCAGCCTTCACGCGGGTGCAGGGGCCGCTGCGCTTCACCGAAAGCGGCTTCTCGCTGCCCGGGCTGCAGGCCCAGCTGGCCGGCGGGCCGGTGCAGGTGCAGGGCCAGGGCCGCTGGGACGGCGAACAGCCCGAGATCGCGCTGCAGGCGCAGGGCCGCCTGACAGGCGAGGGCCTGCGCGGGATCCGCGAATGGCCCTGGCTCACCGGCCTGGCACGGCACATCGAGGGCGGCACGCCCTACACGGCGCAGGTGGGCTGGCAGGACGGCCTGGCCAGCTTCGAGCTGCACAGCGACCTGCAGGGCCTGGGCCTGCCCTGGCCCGTGCCGCTGAACAAGGCCGCGGCCGACCGGCTGCCGCTGCACGTGACGCAGAAGGTGACGCAGCGCCAGCCCGACGGCCGGCCACTGCGCGAACGCTTCGAGCTGCGGCTGGGCGACCTCGCCTCGGCCGAGTACATCAGCGACGTGAGCAGCGGCACGGCCCAGCTGCAGCAGGGCGCCGTGCGCCTGGGCCCCGAGGCGGTGCAGGCCGCGAGCCTGCCCGACAGCGGCACGCTGGCCGTGGTCGCGCTGCCGCGCGTGGACGTGGACGCCTGGCGCCGCATGGTGGGCGGCGCGGCGCCCGACGGCGGCGACGCCGCGGCGCAGGGCGCGCTCAGCGGCCAGGGCGCCGGCTACCACCCATGGATGCCCTCGCACTTCGGCCTGCGCACCGACGAGCTGGTGGTGGCCGGCCGCACGCTGCGGCACGTGGTGGTGGGCGGCTCGCGCGAAGGGCCGCTGTGGCACGCCAACATCGACGCGCGCGAGCTCAGCGGCTATGTGGAATACAGCGTGCGCCAGTCGGGCCGGCTGCATGCGCGGCTGGCGCGGCTGAAGATCGAGGCCAGCGCGGCCGACCAGGTGGAATCGCTGCTCGACGAGCAACCCGAGAACCTGCCGGCGCTGGACGTGGTGGTGGACGACCTGGAACTGATGGGCCGCCACCTGGGCAGGCTGGAGATCGAGGCGGTGAACCAGGGCGGTGCGCCGCGCGAATGGCGGCTCAACCGCCTGAGCCTGAGCACGCCCGAAGCGCAGTTCCGCGCGCAGGGCAAGTGGTCGGCGCCCGCGGGCGCGGGTGCGAGTGCGGCGCCGCGCCAGACGGCGCTGGACTTCCAGCTCGGGATCCGCGACGCGGGCGCGCTGCTCGCGCGCTTCGGCATGCGCGACGTGCTGGCGCGCGGCCAGGGCACACTGGCCGGGCAGGTGCAGTGGCGCGGCTCGCCCTTCGCCATCGACCACCCCAGCCTGGCAGGCCAGCTGCACCTGGACGTGGGCTCCGGCCAGTTCCTCAAGGCCGAGCCCGGCATCGCCAAGCTGCTGGGCGTGCTCAACCTGCAGGCGCTGCCGCGGCGCTTCACGCTCGATTTCCGCGACATCTTCAGCGCCGGCTTCGCCTTCGACTTCATCCGCGGCGATGCGCGCATCGCGTCCGGCGTGGCCAGCACCAACAACCTGCAGATGAAGGGCGTGAACGCGGCGGTGCTGATGGAAGGCTCGGCCGACATCGCGCACGAGACGCAGAAGCTGCGCGTGGTGGTGGTGCCCGAGATCAACGCCGGCACGGCGGCGCTGGTGGCCACGGCCATCAACCCGGCGATCGGCATCGGCGCCTTCCTCGCGCAGGCGGTGCTGAGCCGGCCGCTGGTGGCGGCGACCACGCGCGAATTCGAGATCGACGGCACCTGGGCCGAGCCGCGCGTGACGCAGGTGCCGCGGCGCAGCGGCACGGCGGCCTCGGCCGAGCCTGCAGCCGCACCCGCCCCGCTGCCGCGGCTGCTGCCCGACCTGCCGGCGCTGCCCTCCTTCCACCTGCCGTCGCTGCCCACCCTGCCCGGGACGGGCGAGCGAGCCCCAGGCCGCGGCGATGGCGCCCCTTCGGAGAACCCGCCATGAAGATCGCCGCCCTGCAGATGGTGTCGGGCATCTCGCGCGAAGCGAACCTGGCCCGCGCCCGCGCCCTGCTCACTGAAGCCGCCGAGGCCGGTGCCGAACTGGCCGTGCTGCCCGAGTACTTCTGCCTCATGGGGCGGCAGGAGCGCGACAAGCTGGCGCTGCGCGAGACCCTGGGCGCGGGCCCGGTGCAGGACTTCCTGGCGCGCAGCGCGCGCGCGCTGGGCCTGTGGATCGTGGGCGGCACGCTGCCGCTGCGCTCCGATGACGACGACCATGTGTTCAACAGCACGCTGGCCTATGCGCCCACGGGCGAGTGCGTGGCGCGCTACGACAAGATCCACCTCTTCCGCTTCGACAGCGGCACCGGCGAAAGCTACGACGAGGCGCGCGTCATCGCGCCCGGGCGCCAGCCCGTGTGCTTCGACCTCGAAGCGCGCGACGGCCAGCGCTGGCGCGTGGGTCTCACGGTCTGCTACGACCTGCGCTTTCCCGAGCTGTACCGTGCCCTCGCGCGCCAGGGCGCCGACCTGCTGCTGGTGCCGGCCGCCTTCACCCACACCACGGGCCAGGCGCACTGGGAAGTGCTGCTGCGCGCCCGCGCCATCGAGAACCTGGCCTGGGTCTGCGCCGCCGCGCAGGGCGGCACGCACGAAAACGGCCGCCGCACCTGGGGCCAGAGCCTGATCGCCGACCCCTGGGGCCAGGTGCGCGCGCAGCAGGCCACCGGCGAAGGCGTGGTGCTGGCCGAGCTGGACGCGGCGCACCTGAAGCAATGCCGCACGCAGCTGCCGGCGCTGACGCACTGCGTGTTGTCATGAAACACCCCCCAGGCGGCTTCGCCGCTCCCCCCTCTGCTGCGCGAGGGGGGCGCACCCAGAGGCCTGGCAGAGCCAGTTCCTCGGGTGCCCTGAGGAATTCGCTGCGCTCGTCGACCGGCACGGCAGAGGCCCGCCCATGAGCGCCGCGCTGCCCCTGCCCACCGGGCCCGAGCCGGCCCCGCCCGCGCCCCCGGCGCCGGCCGCGCCGGAGCGGCCGGTCGCGCCCTGGCTGCGCGCGTGGCGCACCGTGCGTTCGCTGTGGCGGCGCTGGTTCCTGTGGCTGCTGCTGGCGGGGCTGGTGATGGGCCTGCTGGTCACGGTGGTCTGGCTCGCGGGCCGACACGAGGTGGAGCAGGTGCAAAGCCGGCTGGAGCGCGACACCGAGCTGGCGGTGATCGACCTGCGCGCGAGCCTGGCGCGCAGCCTGCAGAGCCTGCAGGCGCTGCAGGCCAGCCGCGCCGACGCCGAACGCTGGCAGCAGGAAGCCGAAGCCCTGCTGCACCAGCAGCGCCAATGGCTGCGCCTGGAATGGCGCGACGCCACGCTGCGCACCCTGGCCACCGCCGACACGCCCTACCGCCCTTCGCCCTTCAGCCCGGCGCGCCGCGAAGGCCTGCAGGCCGAGGTCGAGCAGGCTTGCCTGCAGGCGCTCGCGCAGCGCAGCGGCGCCTATTCGCCCAGCCACTACCTGCCGCTGCCCGACGCCTCGGGCGGGCTGGAAGTGATGGAAGCCTGCGTGCCCATGCCGGACGGCGGCTACATGGTGGCCACCTACGGCCTGCGCGCGCTGCTGACCGAGGTGATCCCGGCCGACATGACACGCGGCCAGGAGGTCTCGCTCAACGAACTCGACGGCACGCGGCTGGTCAGCATCGGCACGGCGCGCCGCGCCGGCAACCGCGTGTTCAGCGCGCAGCAGACGCTGGAGCTGCCCGGCGCCAGCTTCGTGCTGCGCGTGAACGGCTGGCGCCAGGCGCCCGACCTCTTTCCCAACCTGCTCACGGCGCTGGTCACCGCCATGTCCATCGCGCTGGTGTCGGTGCTGGTGCTGCTGGCGCGCGACACGCGCCGGCGCCTGCGCGCCGAGCACGAGCTGTCGGACGCGCTGGCCTTCCGCAAGGCGATGGAGAACTCGCTCATCACGGGCCTGCGCGCACGCGACCTGCACGGGCGCATCACCTACGTGAACCCCGCCTTCTGCGCCATGGTGGGCTTCACGCCCGAGGAACTCATCGGCACCAGCGACGTGGACGTGCCCTACTGGCCTTCGGAGCTCAAGAACGAATACCGCGCGCGCCAGTGGCAGCGGCAGGCCAGCGGCGTGACGGCGCAGGAGGGCTTTGAGTCCATCTTCCAGCGCAAGGACGGTACGCGCTTCCCGGTGCAGATCTTCGAGGCGCCGCTGGTCAATGCGCAGCGCGTGCAGACCGGCTGGATGAGCGCCTTCATCGACCTCAGCGAGCAGCGCCGCATCGAGGAGATCTCGCGCGCCAGCCTGGAACGCCTGCAGGCCAGCGCGCGCCTGGCCACGGTGGGCGAGATGGCTTCGCTGATGAGCCACGAGCTCACGCAGCCGCTGGCCGCCATCGCCAGCTACGCCAGCGGTTCGCTCAACCTGCTGGGCTCGGCCGCCGCCGCGCCCGGCACCGCGCAGCAGGACCTGATGCTGGCCGTGCGCCGCATCGCCGAGCAGGCCGAGCGCGCGGGCCAGGTGATCCGCAGCGTGCACGACTTCGTGCGCCGGCGCGACCGCGCGCGCGAACCCGTGGCGCCGCAGGCCCTGTTCGAGGCCGTGATGCCGCTGGCGCGCCTGCAGGCGCGCAAGATCGGCGCGCAGATCGTGGTGCAGGCCGACGCGCGCCTGCCCCCCGTGCAATGCGACCGCACGCTGGTCGAGCAGGTGCTGCTCAACCTGATGCGCAACGGCATGCAGGCCATGGACCGGCCCGAGCTGCGCGAACGCGTGCTGACCCTGCGCGCCGAGCGCGTGCAGCACCCCTCGCACGGCGAGGCCGGCAGCGGCGCGCGTCACTGGGTGGAGTTCAGCGTCAGCGACCTGGGCGCAGGCATTGCGCCCGACGTGCAGGCACGCCTTTTCACGCCCTTCTTCACCACGCGCCCCGACGGCATGGGCCTGGGCCTGAGCCTGTGCCGCACGGTGGTCGAGCAGCACGGCGGCGCGCTGGTCCACATGCCCAACGCGCCGCGCGGCACCACCTTCCGCTTCACACTCCCTGCCGCATGAGGACCTCGATGTTCCTGCGCGCCTTGTCCTCACACCATGCAACCGCCCATTGACGCCCTGATCTTCCTTGTCGACGACGACGCCAGCGTGCGCGAGGCGCTGGCCTGGCTGCTGCGCTCGCGCCGCCTGCCCAGCGAGAACTACGACGGCGCCGAAGCCTTCTGGCACCGGCTGGCCATGCTCACGCCGGCCGAGCAGGACCTGCCACGCTGCCTGCTGCTGGACGTGCGCATGCCCGGCACCAGCGGCATCGAACTGTTCGACCGCCTGAGCGCCCACGACCGGCAGGCGGAAATGCCCGTGATCTTCCTGACCGGCCACGCCGACGTGCCGACGGCCGTGGACCTGGTCAAGCGCGGCGCCTTCGATTTCTGCGAGAAGCCTTCATCGGACAACGCGCTGGTGGACCGCATCGAGCGCGCGCTCGCGCAGTCGCAGGCCGCCATCGCGCAGCGGCAGGCGCGTGCGCATGTCACGGGCCTGGTGGCCGAACTGAGCGAGCGCGAGCGCGAGGTGATGCGCTGCGTGGTGGAAGGCCTGCCCAACAAGCTGATCGCCGAGCAGCTCAACATCAGCGTGCGCACGGTGGAAGTGCATCGCGCCAAGGTCTTCGACAAGATGGCCGTGAAGTCGGCGGTGGAGCTGGCGAACCTGCTGCGCGGCGGGTGAGACGCGGCGTTCGGAGTGCGGCGGCTGGAGCGCGGCGCCGCTCTGTCGCCGACACCCAGGGCGCCTGCGCGGTGGCCGGCGCCCGTGTCGGGGCACCGCGGGCGGCTGGGCCGCGCGGCCGCCGGCCGGCGGCGCTCGCTCAGTCCCGGTCGCGCACGAAGATCTCGATGCGGCGGTTCTGCGCGCGGCCCGCGGCGGTGTCGTTGTCGGCCACGGGTTCGCTCGAGCCGCGGCCTTCGGTGCGCACGGCATCCGCGCCCACGCCGCGCGAGAACAGGTAGCTGCGCGCGTTGTTGGCGCGGGCCTGCGACAGCCGCTCGTTGAGCGGCTCGCTGCCGGTGGCATCGGTGTGGCCCACGATCAGGATGCGGGCGCGCGGCGCGCTGTGCAGGGCCTGCGCCACCTTGTCCAGCACCGCGGCCATGTCGCGCTTGATGATCGCCCGGCCGGCGTCGAAGGAACGGTCGCCCGGCAGCACGACATGGAGCTGGTGGTCGGCCGTCTGCTCGATGCCCACACCCAGGCCCTGGGTGGCGGCCTCCAGCGCGGACTTCAGCGCGGCGAGGCGCGCCGTCCAGGCGTTCGCGTCCGCAGCCGGCGCGGCCTGCGGCGCGGATGCGGACGCGGGCGCAGGCGCCGGGGACGGCGCGGGCTCGGGGCTGGCACAGCCGGCCAGCACCACCATGCAGGCTGCAGCGGCAGCCAGCAGCTTCGATCGGTTCGACATCGCTCTTTCCTCGTGGGGGTCTTCTGGACGAAGGGGCGCGCGCTTCACAGCGGTCGCGCGCGGCCGGGCATTCTGCAACGAAGAAGGGCCGGCCGCGTGCCTCCGAAGAGGCCGTGCGGCCGGCCCTGCACCCGCACACGGCGGGTAAGGCGCGTGAGCGAAAGTCGCGATCAGCCTTGCGGCGGGCGCTCGCCCACGTAGATTTCGACGCGGCGGTTCTGGGCCCGGCCAGCCTCGGTGTTGTTGTTGGCGATGGGTTCGCGCGAGCCGCGGCCGTCGATCTGGATGGCCTGCGTGCGCACGCCGCGCGAGACCAGGTAGTCGCGCGTGGCCGCCGCCCGCTCGATCGACAGCGGGTTGTTGATGGCGTCGCTGCCGGTGCTGTCGGTGTGGCCGATGATGCGCACTTCGGCGTTCGGGTTGTTGCGCAGGCCGCCGGAGAACTGGTCCAGCACGCCGGCGAGCTGCGGCCGGATCGCGGCGCGGCCGGTGTCGAAGCCGGCGTCGCTCGGGATGGCCAGCTTCAGCTCGTTGTTCTGCGTCTGCGAGACCTGGATGCCCGTGCCCTGCGTGGCCTGCTCCATCTGGCGCTTCTGCGCCTCCATGCGCTGCGACCACAGGTAGCCCCCCAGCGCGCCCACGCCGGCCCCGATGGCCGCGCCGGCGGCGGCCGAACGGCTGTTGCCGGTGGCCGCCCCGATGGCGGCCCCGCCCAGCGCGCCCACGCCGGCACCGATGCCGGTGTTGCGCTGGGTGTCGCTCATGCCGGCACAGCCGGTGAGGGCCACGGCGATGGCGACGGTGCTCAGAACGAGTTTGCTGCTTTGCATCTTTTTTCTCCTGAAGGTGACGACCCTGAACCAGGGGCGGTTGGCCCGCCGGCAGCTCCCATCGGGAACCTGTGCCGAGCGGCGATGCGTATGAGAACCGAAGAACGGGGCCCATCCGTGTCTGTCACGTGTCGCCAGCGTATCCAAGTGTGAGCTTTTCGCAGATCGTGGATTTTTCCTGCTCCGCTGGCAGCGGCCTCGGCTGCGACCTCCGCAACGCAGCCACCTTAACGCAGCCCTGGCGCGGCTGCGTGACGGGCCCTGCAGGTTGCGCCGCACCCGCACGCGGCGGCGCGGCGGCGTCCGACAGCAGGTGGCGGCGCCGAACACGCCGGCCCGCCAGGTGCGCGCGAAAGCGTCAGCGGGGCGGCGGTTCGCGCGCCGGATCCGCCGCCGTGCCTGCAGCCGGGTCGGGCGCCTGCGCGTCATCGGCGGGCAGTTCGCCCCGGCGGCGGCCGTGGAACATGGTCCACCAAACGATGAGGACAAGCAGAACGAGCGCGCCGAGGGCTTCGAGCAAAATCACGAGCATGAGAAAAGCAAAGTGGGGGCTGCTGGCCACCTGCATGATCGCAGCAATGCTGGCGGGATGCGCCAGCGGCCCCAAGACCCCTGGGCCTGATGCGCCCCCCTCGCAGACGCCGGCTTCGCCAGTTCCCGCGCCCACCACGCCCGGGCCCCTGACGGGCCCGCTGACCCATCCGAAGACGCGCTGGATCCCGGTGGACTGGGCCGAACTGCCCGGCTGGTCCGAGGACCCCGTGCACGAGGCCTGGGGCGCGCTGATGACCAACTGCCAGCGGCCCAACGCGGCCATCGCGCCGCTGTGCACGCAAGTGCGGCGGCTGTCCATCGCCGGCGATGCCGAGCAGCGCGCCTTCCTGATGGAGCAGCTGCAGCCCTACCGCGTGGAATCGCCCGCCGGCCAGACCGAGGGGCTGCTGACGAGCTACTACGAGCCGGTCTTCGACGCCTCGCGCGTGCCGACCGCGACGCACACCGTGCCGCTGTATGCCCTGCCGGCGGGCTGGGTGCGCGGGCGTCCGGGCTACACGCGCCAGCAGCTCGAAACACAGCCCGAGGCGCAGGCCACGCTGCGCGGCCGCGAGATCGCCTGGATGGCCGACCCGATCGACGTGCTGATGCTGCACATCCAGGGCTCGGGCCGGCTGCGCATCACCGAGCCCGACGGGCGCCGCCAGGTGGTGCGCATGGCCTTCGCAGGCACCAACGAACAGCCCTATCGCAGCGTGCAGGCCTGGCTGTCGTCGCAAGGCGTGTCGCCCATCGGCCGCTGGCCCGAGGACGTCAAGGCCTGGGCCGCGCAGAACCCGCAGCGCGTGCAGCAGATGCTGTGGGCCAACCCGCGCTACGTCTTCTTCCGCGAGGAGCCGCTGTCGGACGTGGACGCCGCCTTCGGCCCGCGCGGCGCGCAGGGCGTGCCACTCACGGCGGGCCGCTCCATCGCCGTAGACCGCGAGGCCATTCCCTATGGCACGCCGGTCTGGCTGGCCTCCAGCGGGCCGGTGGCGCAACTGAACCGGCTGGTGGTCGCGCAGGACACCGGCAGCGCCATCGTCGGCGCGGTGCGGGCCGACTTCTTCGCGGGCACCGGCGAGGAAGCCGGCCGCTTCGCCGCGCGCATGAAGCAGCCGCTGCGCCTGTGGGCGCTGTGGCCGCGCGGGATGGACCCGACGGGGGCCAGCCTGGTGCGGCGCTGACGCGCCTGCCTTGGCTTTCTCCTCGCCACCCAAAAAAAGGGCCGTGCCTCCAAGGCACGGCCCTTCTCACATGGGGAACGGCGCGCTCGTGGCGGCCGGTGTTCCTTCAGACGCCGACCGGCTTGCCGTCGGCCTTGCGGATGACCACCGTGGACGAGCGCGGGCGGACCTTGCCGCTGGGCAGGGCCGTGGCGTCGTCGTTGTCGTAGGCGGGCCAGTTCACCGGGTGCTGGATGTTCAGGAAGATGCTCGTGAAATCCGGCGTGTAGGCAAAGCCGGTGATCTCGGCTTCGTTGGGGCCGACGAAGAAGCGGCGCAGTTCGGCCTGGTTGCTCTTGTTGATGGCCGGGCCCGTGCCCTTGCTGTCGGCCAGCGGCGCGGGGATCACGGCCAGCATCTGGTCGTTGGTCGCCTTGGCCACGGCGTTGTTGCGGCCGCCGTCGATGCCGTTGTCGGTCTGGATCCAGAGGATGCCCCGGTCGTCGAAGGCGATGCCGTCGGGGCTGGCCAGCTGGTTGAGCGCCGTCAGGCCCGAGCGGTTGGTGTCGGCGTCCGCGTCGGCATTGGAGCCGAAGACGAAGATCTCCCACTGGAAGCTGTTCGAATCGGCCGCGTCGTGCCAGCGGATGATGTGGCCGTTGACGTTGTTCAGGCGCGGGTTGGCCGGGTTGGTGCCCGTGGTGGCGTTGCGGCTGGTGTTGTTGGTCAGCGTGAGGTAGACGTCGCCGTTGGTCGGGTGCACCGCCGTCCACTCGGGGCGGTCCATGGGCGTGGCGCCCACGAAGTCGGCCGCGCCGCGCGTGTTGATCAGGATCTCTTCGATCGTCTTGTACTTGTCGCCGAGCTTGCCGCCGTCCTTGCCGGCGGCATTCGGCGTGAGGGGCAGCCAGACGCCCTTGCCGTCGGCGTCGAAGCGCGCCACGTACAGCGTGCCCTTGTCCAGGTACTTGGCGCCCACGGCCAGGCGGTCGGTGCGCGTGGCGTCCTTCGGGTCCCACTTGGCGTCGGACACGAACTTGTAGATGTATTCGAAGCGCGAGTCGTCACCGCTGTAGAAGGCCAGCGGCTTGCCCTCGACCGGGTTGCCGTAGGCCGCGCCTTCGTGCGCGAAGCGGCCCATGGCCGTGCGCTTGGTGGCGATGCTGCCCGGGTCGTAGGGGTCGATCTCGACCAGGTAGCCGAAGCCGTTGACCTCGTTGCGCCAGTCCTCGGTCGCGCTCGCGCCGGTGGCGGTGACGTTGAATCGGGCGAACTCGCCCTGCTGCTCACTGCGGTCGCCGGCAGCGGTTTCCCACAGGTAGCGGCCCGTCTTGGTGGGCACGCCCACGCGCTTCTGGTGGTCGGGCAGGGTGCCGGTGTTCACGAAGCAGGCGGCCCAGTTCTCTTCGGCCGTGATGTACGTGCCCCAGGGCGTGGTGCCGTTGCCGCAGTTGTTGTTGGTGCCGCGCACCTGCGTGCCATCGGGAGAGAAGGGCGTCTTGACCCAGTCCGTGCGGCCCACGGGGCCGGCCAGCGCCATCGGCGTGGCGGAGGTGAAACGGCGGTTGTAGCGCGAGTTCTTGACGATGGCCCAACGGCCACCTTCCAGGCGCACGTGCATCACGGCCACGCCGTGGGCGTTGATCTCCTTGCGCACTTCCTCGGCGGGGCGCTTGCCGTCGACCTGGGTCGGGCCGTTCGGATGGAGGGCCTTCTCGTCGATGTACTCGTGGTTCACCACCAGCAGGCCTTCGGTCGAGCTGCCCTGCAGCGGGAAGAAGTGCATGCCGTCGTGGTGCATGCCGGTGGAGTTCAGCAGGTCCTCGGAGCTGTTGTTGCCGTCCTTGCTCCAGGGTGCGGCCTTGTCGTTGAGCGGCGTGCCCCAGGCGCCCAGCACCTGGGCGACGTAGCCGGCCGGCACCACGCAGGCATCGGTCATCGAGGGAGGCAGCGAATCGAAGCCCAGCTTGAGCTTGGGTGGCTCGGGCGCGGGGGCCGGCGCGGGTGCAGGAGGCAGGACGGGGAAGCCGCCGCCACCGCTGCCACCGCAGGCCGTCAGGCCCACGCCGGTCATGGCGGCCAGCGCGGCCCCCAGGCCGCCGCGCGTGACGGCGCGACGCGACAGGTTCTTTTCCAGGATGGCGCTGAAAGGTTCGTTCGCGCTGCTGTTGCGGACGACCTTGTCCGAAATCGATTGGCTCATGGGGCAGTTCGCTCTGTGTGATGTCGAGGGGCTCGACGGGCGCGGGCAGTCTAGGAAGCGCGCATGACAGTAAAAAGTCAAACGCGTGTCAGCGCGGCCCGTCGCCGGGCCCAAGACGGCGCGAACGCCTAGGGACTGTTAACACTAATTGCGATGATTCAAGTTGTGATTGACACTGGCGAGCATGGAGATCACCGCCAAGCAATTCGCGCTCATCGAGCACTGCCTTCCGAGGCAACGCGGCAATGTCAGCATGACCAACCTGCAAGTCGTCAATGCCGTGCTGTACGTGGCCGAGCATGGCTGCAAGTGGCGCGGCCTACCAAAGCGGTTCGGAAACTGGCACACGGTCTACACCCGCATGCGCCGATGGGCCAAGGCGGGGGTGCTGGACAGGATGTTCGAGGAACTCCAGCGCGAGCAGGTGGTGCGCATCCGCATCGAGGCCGTGTCGCTGGACAGCACCAGCGTCAAGGTGCATCCCGATGGAACCGGGGCTTTAAAAAAAACGGACCGCAAGCCATTGGAAAGTCCCGAGGCGGATGGAACACCAAGGTTCATCTGGTTGCCGCGGATGCTCGAACGGCCGTGACGTTCTGCCTGTCGCCCGGGCAGGCACACGATGCGGCCGAAGGAAGGCGGTTGCTCCAGACTCTCGGTCCAACGAGTCGGCCGGTGCACCTGCTCATGGACCGAGCCTACGAAGGCAAGGAGACGAGGCAGTTGGCGCTCGACCTGGGCTTCATCCCGGTTGTGCCGCCAACGAGGAAGCGCCTCGACCCCTGGGAATACGACCGTGAGATGTACAAGCGGCGCAACGAAGTCGAACGGCTGTTTCGGCGGCTCAAAGGCTACCGCCGTATCTTCTCGCGCTTCGAGAAGCTCGACGCGATGTTCCTCGGCTTCATCAGCTTCGCGCTGGTGGCTGACGGGCTTCGAGGTTTGTGTTAACACGCCCTAGACTGCGGCACCTGCCGCGACGCCACCGGGGGCCACAGCGAGCGGCCCCGCCGCGGGGTTCCGCGGTCTCGGCCCGGAAACTGCATGCGCCTTCCCCATGATTCCCATGACCCTTTTCCCGCCCGCCGGTGTGCGGACCGCACCCCTCGCCTCCTCGTCGTCTGCCCCCGGAAAGGCGGCCCGCCATGCCTGACTCCAGCGCGCTGCCGGACGCCCTGGCGCAAGCCCTGGGCGCCGGCGCCGTCCTCACGGGCGAAGCCATCCCGCCGCGCCACCACAGCGACTGGAGCGGCGCGGCGCCTGTGCGGCCGCTGGCTCTGGTGCGCCCGCGCAGCACCGAGGAAGTGGCGGCCGTGCTGCGGCTTGCCCACGCATACGGCGTCCCCGTGGTGCCGCAGGGTGGCCTGACGGGCCTGGCCGGCGCGGCCGTGCCGCATGCCGGCGGCATCGCGCTCTCGCTGGACCGCATGAACGCCATCGAATCGGTGGACGCCGCCGCGGCCACGCTCACCGCCCAGGCCGGCGCGACCTTGCAGGCCGTGCAGGAAGCGGCCGCCGAGCGCGGCCTGCGCTTCGGCGTGGACCTGGGCGCGCGCGGCTCCTGCCAGATCGGCGGCAACCTGGCCACCAACGCGGGCGGCAACGGCGTGCTTCAGTTCGGCATGATGCGCGAGCAATGCCTGGGCCTCGAAGTGGTGCTGGCCGACGGCACCGTGCTGCCCATGCTGCGGCCCATGATCAAGAACAACACGGGCTACGACCTCAAGCAGCTGTTCATCGGCGCCGAGGGCACGCTGGGCGTCATCACGCGCGCGGTGCTGCGCCTGCGGCCCGCCCCGGCGGCGCAGGTCACGGCGCTGGTCGCGCTGGCCGACTTCGACAGCGCGCTCGCGCTGCTGGGCCGCCTGCAGCAGCGCTTTGCCGGCAACGTGGCGGCCTTCGAACTCATGTGGCGCGACTTCGTCGCCGCCTCGCTGCAATGGCAGTCGCTGCGCGAGCCCTTCGACGCGCCGCATGCCTTCGCCGCGCTCATCGACGTGACCGGCCGCGACGAGGAGGCACTGCGCGGCGCGATCGAAGAACTGCTGGGCGAGGCGATGGAGGCCGAACAGGTGCAGGACGCCGTGATCGCCCAGTCGCGGGCACAGGCCGCCATGCTGTGGAAGATCCGCGAGGCCACGGCCGAGCTGCCCACGAACATGCACCCGCCGATCAACTTCGACGTCAGCCTGCCGATGGCCGAGATCGGCCGCTTCGCCGAGCGCTGCCGCGCCGCCTTCGACGCACGCTGGCCCGGCCACATCGCCGTCTTCTTCGGCCATGTGGGCGATGGCAACCTGCACATCTCGGTCGATGGCGGCACCGTGGGCCATGACGAAGCGGGCGTGGAACGCATCGTGTACGACACGGTGGCCGCGTTCCAGGGCAGCGTGTCGGCCGAACACGGCATCGGCACGCACAAGATGCCCTACCTGGGCGCCAGCCGCACGCCGCAGGAACTGGCCGCCATGCGCGCCATCAAGGCCGCGCTCGACCCCAAGGGCATCATGAACCCGGGGAAAGTGCTGGACTGAAACGCAATCGTCGGAAGCGCCGGGCCCACCCGGCGCGATGCGCTACGTCGACTCGCGCTGCCGCAGCTCACCCGCCACCTGCGCCACCAGGTCCCAGGCCGCCTGCACCACCGGCGCCAGCGCGCGGTTGCGCCGGTGCACCAGCATGATGTCGCGGTCCACGCGCGGCAGCAGCGGGCGCTGCACCAGATCGATCAGGTCGCCGCGTGCCACGGCCAGCCGCGGCACCACCGACACGCCCAGCCCCGCCTCCAGCATGCGGAAGATGGTGGTGGGGTGGCCTACCTCCTGCGCCACCTGGGCCTGCACGCCCTGGTCGGCCAGCGCACGGTCGATCAGGCGGCGGCTGCCCGAGGCCTGATCGAGCAGCACCAGCGGTTCGCCGGCCAGCTCGGACCAGCGCACCGCCCCCTTGCCGCCCCGCTTGCGCGCCAGCCGGTGCGTGCGCGGCAACACCAGGCAGAAGGACTCCGACAGGATGGTCTGCATGTGCAGGTCGTCGTTCTCGCCCGGGTCCACCACCACGCCGAAGTCCACCTCGCCCAGCCGCACGCTGTGCAGCGTCAGTTGCTGGATGCGGTCGAGCACCACCAGCTCCAGTTCCGGATGCTCGCTGCGGCAGCGTGCGATGCAGGCCGGCAGCAGGTGCGCCGACAGGGTGGGGCTGCTGGCCACGCGCACGCGGCCCCGGCGCTGCGTGACCAGGCCCTGCACTTCCTGCAGCACGGCGTTCAGCTGGTCCAGCGCGCCTTCCAGTCCGCCGGCCAGGCTGCGGCCGGCGTCGGTCAGCACCACCTCGCGCGTGGTGCGATTGAGCAGCTGCACGCCCAGTTGCTGCTCCAGCTCGTGCATGGCGCGGCTCACGGCCGGCTGCGTGAGCCCGACCTGCTCACCCGCGCGCGTGAAGCTGGCCAGGGCCGCCACGGCCTGGAACACCTGGAGCTGGCGCAGGGTCACATTCATGCAGCTGCATCATAAATAGATCAGTCAAATCAATTTCTCTTTTGGGCCGCGCAGGCATCCAATACGGCGCATGCAACGCCCCCGCTTCCTGCCCGACAACTTCATGCTCCTGCTGCTGGCCACCGTGGCCCTGGCCAGCCTGCTGCCCGCGCGCGGCGCGGTGGCGCAGGGCCTGGGCGGGGCGACCACGGCGGCGGTGAGCCTGCTGTTCTTCCTGCACGGCGCCAAGCTGTCGCGCGCCGCCATCCTGGCCGGCATCGGCCACTGGCGGCTGCACGCGATGGTGGTGGGCGCCACCTTCGTGCTGTTCCCGCTGCTGGGCTGGGCGCTCAAGCCCGTGCTGTCGCCGCTGGTCACGCCCGAGCTGTACATCGGCGTGCTCTTCCTGTGCGCCCTGCCCTCCACGGTGCAGTCGTCCATCGCCTTCACCTCGGTGGCACGCGGCAACATGCCGGCCGCCATCTGCGCCGCTTCGGGCTCCACCCTGATGGGCATCGTGTTCACGCCGCTGCTGGTGGGCGTGCTGCTGGGCCAGAACGCCGGCATGGGCGATCCGCTGGCGGCCGTGGGCCGCATCGCGCTGCAACTGCTGCTGCCCTTCATCGCCGGGCACCTGCTGCAGCCGGTCATCGGCGGCTTCGTCAAGCGCCGCGCGGCGGTGCTCAAGTGGGTGGACCAGGGCTCGATCCTGCTGGTGGTGTATGCGGCCTTCAGCCATGCAGTCAACGACGGCCTGTGGACCGCGATGCCGCTGCCTGCGCTGGCCGGCCTGGCGCTGGTCTGCGCCGTGCTGCTCGCGCTGGTGATGGGCCTGCTGGTATGGAGCAGCCGGCGCCTGGGCTTTTCCAAGGAAGACGAGATCGCGATCGTCTTCTGCGGCTCCAAGAAGAGCCTGGTCAGCGGCGTGCCGATGGCCAACGTGCTCTTCGCCGCCAACGTGGCCGGCGCCATCGTGCTGCCGCTGATGCTGTTCCACCAGATGCAGCTGATGCTGTGCGCCTACGTGGCGCGGCGCTATGCGCAGCGCGAGGAGTCCGCGGTGCCGGCCGCGCTGCCCGAGCGGGCCTGAAGCGGCGCCTTCCCGGGAGCGCAACGGGGGCCGCCGGCGCCGGCAGCGCTCAGCGCCCCGGCTGCAGCAACGCCTTCGCGGCCTCGATGCGCAGCGCCAGGGCCACGCCCTCGTCCTGCATCACCTGGCGCAGGAAAAGGCGCGCCTGCTCCTGATGATCCGTGACGGCGGCGGCCGGCGCGGACGCGCGGCCCTGCGGCGCCGATGGCCCGCCATGCGCCGGGGAAGGCGTTGCAGCGGTTTCCGAAGCGGCCGGCGGCAGCGCGCCTTCTTCCGCCGCATTCGCCAATGCCGCCAGCGCCGCCTCGAAGTCGGCGGGCGCCATCGGCTCCAGCGCCCGCAGCAGATTCGCCTGCCCTTCCTCGTTGGGCGGAATGTCGAGCCACGGCGTGTCGCCGAACACGGGGGCCAGATCCGGCGCCACGAAGGCTGACCAGTCGCCCGAGGCTTGCCGCGCAGGCACCAGGGCGGCATGGACGGGCCGGGCCGACGAAGCCACGTCCTGCACCGCCGGCCACAGCCGCACACGGCGCGCATCCACGTCCGCCAGAAAGCGCCGCTGCAGCCCCTCCAGAAAGGCGCGGGCGCGCGCGGCCGGCACCGGCTCGGCCAGCGAGAACCACAGCTGCATCGCATCCACGCCCGACACGGCGATGCCGGGCGCCGGCAGCCCCAGGTCCGCCTGCACGCCCTGCCAGACACGTCCCAGCACCGACCATTCGGGCGGGCGCGTGAGCTCCAGCACCAGCGCACGCACGCGGTCCGCCGGGTCGATCAGGGCCGGTCCGGCGTGGGTGCCCGAAAGCACAAGAAAGAGGCGCTGTTGTTCGAAGGCGAGCTGACTGAGCATGGCAGGAGCAGGAGCAGGAAAACGGATCCAGGCAGAGCGACGCAGGGGCGGGCCGCACACGGCCGACGATAGCGCCTCGGCGCACCGGCCTACTCCAGCCCGAACGCGAACACCGCGCCGGCACCGGGCCGGGGCACCAGGCGGATGTCGCTGCCGTGCAGCTGCAGGATGCGCCGCACGATCATCAGCCCCAGTCCGCCGCCGCGCTCGCCGCGCGTGGCGAAGGCCGGCCGCGTGAAGATCACGGGCTGCAGCGCGTCGGGGATGCCCGGCCCCGTGTCGGCCACCTCCACCTGCACGCCGGCGCGGCCGCTGCCTGCCGCAGTCTGCAGCCGCACCGTGATCACGCCGCCCTCGGGCGTGTGGCGGATCGCGTTGTCCAGCAGGTTGGTGAGCACGCGTTCGATCATGGCCAGGTCGGCGGTCACGCCCGGCAGGCCGGGCGCTATGTCGGCCACCAGGCGCTGGCGGCGCGCCTCGGCGGCCAGCTCGAACTTCTGGAACAGGTCCTGCACCAGATCGGCCAGCGCGAAGCGCTCCTTCTCGGGCTGCACCACGCCGTACTCCAGCCGCGCGAGTTCGAACAGCTCCTGCGCCAGCCGGCCGACCTTGCGGCTCTGGCCCAGCGCGATGTCCAGGTAGCGGCGGCGCTCGTCGGCGTCCAGCTGTTCGGCCTTCATGCGCAGCGTCTCCAGGTAGCCGTGCAGCGACGTGAGCGGCGTGCGCAGGTCGTGCGAGATGTTGGCGAACAGCTCGCGCCGCTGCTGGTCCTGCGCCGTGAGTTCCTGCCACTGCGCGTCGATGCGCCGCGCCATGCGCTCGAAGGCCTGGCCCAGCACGCCGATCTCGTCCTGCCCGCGCGCCACGGCCTGCAGCGCCGGGGCCGTGCGGCCGAAGGCCGCCACGCCCTCGCGCTCGAAGTCCTGCACCGCGCCCGTGAGCTGCCGCAGCGGCCGCGTGATGGAGCGGAAAGCCACCAGGCCGGCGACCAGCCCCAGCAGGGCCACCAGCGCCGTCGCCCACAGCGTGATGCGCAGGGCCGAACCCGCGGCGATGTGCGCGTTCAGCGCGTCGCGCTCCTCGCCCGACAGCACCACGTACACATAGCCCGCGTCGCGCCCGTCCACGCGCAGCGGTGCGGCGCTGAACACCTTGCCCCCGCCCTGGCTGCCAGGAGGCATGCGCGGGTCGTCGCCCAGCACCGGCAGCGCCGCGCCGGCCAGCAGGCGATGCACCGGCGCCAGGTCCACACGGTCCTGCTTCAGGTGCCCGGGCGGCGCGGCCTGGGCCACGATGCGGCCCGCCGGGTCGAGCAGGTAGACCTCGACGCTGGGGTTCACGGCCATCAGCATGTCGAACAGGCGGCGCACCGCCATCGGGTCCAGGCCCTGCGGGCGCATCAGCTCGGCATGGCCGGCGATGTGCGCGGCCAGGCCCAGCGACAGGCGCTGCGTCACCTCGCGTTCCTGCCGCTCGCTGGCCGCCATCTGCAGCCAGGCCGACACGCCCGAGCAGGCCAGCAGCAGCACCGCGAACACCAGCGACAGGCGGCGCGAGAGCGTCCAGGCCTTCATGGCGGCGGCTCCGTGGCCGCGTCCACAGGGGCGGCCTCGCCCTCGGCGCCAGTGCCCGCCACCAGCCGGTAGCCGCGCCCCCACACGGTGAGGATGCGGCGCGGCGCGCCGGGGTCGGCTTCCACCTTGGTGCGCAGCCGGTTGATGTGGGTGTTGACGGTGTGCTCGTAGCCGTCGTGCTGGTAGCCCCAGACCTTGTCGAGCAGCTCCAGCCGCGAGAACACGCGGCCCGGGTGCCGGGCGAAGAAGTGCAGCAGGTCGAACTCGCGCGGCGTCAGGTCGATGGCGCGCCCCTCGACCCAGGCCTCGCGCGTGACCGGGTCCAGCGCCAGCTGGCCCACCTCCAGCCGGCCGGCCTCCACGCGCGCGCTGCGCGCCATGGCCTCGCTGCGCCGCAGCAGCGCGCGCACGCGCGCCACCAGTTCCAGCACCGAGAAGGGTTTTGCCAGGTAGTCGTCAGCGCCCAGCTCCAGGCCCAGGATGCGGTGCACCTCGCTGGAACGCGCGCTGGTGATGATGATGGGCGTGTAGCGCCCCACGGCGCTGTGGGCGCGCGCGGCGCGGCAGATCTCCAGCCCGTCCACGCCGGGCAGCATGAGGTCCAGCACCAGCGCATCCCACGGTCCGCGCGCCAGGGCCTGCAGGCCGGCATGGCCGTCGGCCGCGTGGGTGACGGCATAGCCCTCGTCGGCCAGGTGCATGCGCATCAGTTCGGCGATATGGGCTTCGTCCTCGACGATCAGCACGCGCTTGGGGGTGTCCATGGGGCCGGATTGTGGGCCGAAGCCGGCGCCCGAGTTGTCACGATTAATTGAACTTTCCGTGATGAAACGGCAAGGGGGTGCGCACCACACTGCGCCCCATGCCAAACGCCCATTCACCCACCGACACGCCGATTCACCCCGGCTGGCTGCGCGCCTGCCACTGGCTCAACGCGCTGGCCGTGTTGGTGCTGGTGGCGAGCGGCTGGCGCATCTACAACGCGGCGCCCTTCTTCCCTTTCGAGTTCCCGGCCGCTCTGACCCTGGGCGGCTGGCTGGGCGGTGCGCTGCAGTGGCACTTCGCGGCGATGTGGCTGCTGGCAGCCAACGGCCTGGTCTACCTGCTGCTCAACCTCGCCACCGGCCGCCTGGCCCGCCGCTTCTTCCCGCTCACGCCGGCCGGCCTCTGGCGCGACCTCAAGGCCGCGCTGCGCGGCGCGCTGACGCACACCGACCCGCGCCACTACAACAGCGTGCAGCGCGCGGCCTACCTGTTCGTGATGCTGGACACCGTGCTGCTGGTGCTGTCGGGCCTGGTGCTCTGGAAGTCGGTGCAGTTTCCGCTGCTGCGCGAGCTGATGGGCGGCTACGAAGCCGCGCGGCGCGTGCACTTCTTCGCCATGGCGGGGCTGGTCGGCTTCGTCGCGGTGCACCTGCTCATGGTGATGCTGGTGCCGCGCACGCTGAAGGCCATGCTCAGCGGCCGGGCCGGCCGCACCGATGCCGCGGGCCCGGTGGCCCCGACGATCAAGGAACGCGCATGAAACTCTTCCGTCGTCCCCCCCTGCCTGCCTTGTCGGCGCTGGACGCCGAAGCCGCCCTCACCGAGGCCCGCCGCGAGATCGGCCGCCGCATCGAGGCCCCCGCGCGCCGCGCCTTCCTGCAGCGCTCGCTGACGCTGGGCGGCCTGTCGATGCTCAGCGGCTGCAGCCTCAGCGACTCCGCCAGCGTGGAGGCCGCGCTGGGCCGCGTCTCGCGCTTCAACGACGGCGTGCAGGGCTGGCTCTTCGACCCGACGCGGCTGGCGCCCACCTACCCGGCCTCGATGATCACGCGCCCCTTTCCGTTCAACGCCTACTACGGCGAGGACGAGGTGCGCGTGGTGGACGCGGACCGCTGGCGGCTGGACGTGGGTGGCCTCGTCGCCGACAGGCGGCCGTGGACCCTCGCCGCGCTGCGTGCCCTGCCGCAGCACGAACAGATCACGCGCCACATCTGCGTGGAAGGCTGGAGCGCCATCGGCCGCTGGGGCGGCGTGCGCTTCTCCGACTTCCTGGCCCGCGTGGGCGCCGACACGACGGCAAAGTACGTCGGCTTCCGGTGCGCGGACGACTACCACACCAGCATCGACATGCCCACCGCCCTGCACCCGCAAACCCTGCTGGCGCTGGACTGGGACGGCGCGCCGCTGCCGCCCCGGTACGGCTTCCCGGTCAAGCTGCGCATGCCCACCAAGCTGGGCTACAAGAACCCCAAACACATCCAGGCGCTCTTCGTGACGAACACGAACCCTGGCGGCTACTGGGAAGACCAGGGCTACAACTGGTTCGGAGGCAGCTGAGGGCCTCGGCCCCCGGCGCCTGCGACACGGGCGGCGGCGTTCAGACAGGAACCCGCGCCCCCTTCACTCCCCCTCAGCACTCATCCCCTCAAGGAGCTCCTCATGAACAAGTTCAGCACCGCCCTGCTCGCCGCCTGCCTGGCCCTGGGCGCCACCGCCGCCCTGGCCGCCGACGAGATGAAGAAGGACGCCATGGCCCCATCGTCGATGGCCAAGGACGGCATGGCCAAGGACGCGATGAAGAAAGACGCGATGAAGAAGGACACGATGGGCAAGGACGCCATGGCCAAGGACGGCATGGCGAAGGACGGCATGAAGAAGGATGCGATGAAGCCCTGACAAGGTTTGAACCAATCCGCCCTGCCCGCTCCTGCACAGAAAGACTCTGCCATGAACCCTCTGACCGACACACGCCGTGCCCCAGGCCCCTCGCGCCGACACGCGGTCGCCACCCTCGCACTGGCACTGGGCGGCGGCCTGGTGGCCTGGAAGGCACTGCCTGCGCGGGCCGCCTCTGCGGCCGGCGAGGCCGTGCGCCTGCCGCCGCCCCAGGATGGCGGTGCCCTCCTGAGCGGCGCCTCCAGTGCCGGCTCCGACACCGCCGTGCTGGCCGGCGGCTGCTTCTGGGGCGTGCAGGGCGTGTACCAGCACGTCAGGGGCGTGACGGGCGCCGTGTCGGGCTACGCGGGTGGCGAGGCGCGCACGGCGAACTACGACGCCATCGGCTCGGGCCGCACCGGCCATGCCGAATCGGTGCGCATCCACTACGACCCGCGCGAACTCAGCTTCGGCCAGTTGCTGCAGATCTACTTCTCGGTGGTGCACGACCCGACCCAGCTCAACCGCCAGGGGCCGGACGTGGGCACGCAGTACCGCTCTACCATCTTCGCGCAGAACGCGCAGCAGGCCCGCATCGCCCAGCTCGAGCAGGCGCGCAGCTTCGGCGCGCCCATCGTCACCACCCTCGAGCGCGACAAACCCTTCTACGAAGCCGAGGCCTACCACCAGGACTACATGACGCGGAACCCGCGCCAGCCCTACATCGCCCTGCACGACCTGCCCAAGCGCGACAACCTGAAGCGCCTGTTCCCCGCGCTCTACCGCGAACAGCCGGTGCTGGTCCGGGCGCGCGGTTGAGCGCGAACCCGCACGAGGAGCCCCTCCCCATGACGCCACGCCGAGACTTCCTCCACACGCTGGGCGCCGGTGCCCTGCTGGCCGGGCCCGGCTGGGCCGCGCTGCTGCCCACCGCCCGCGCCGCCCAGACCTATGCCGTGACGCGCACCGAGGCCGAATGGCGGGCGCAGCTCACCCCCCAGCAGTACCAGGTGCTGCGCCAGGCGGGCACCGAGCGCCCCTACTCCAGCCCGCTCAACCACGAGAAGCGGGCCGGCACCTTCCACTGCGCGGGCTGCCAGCAGGCCCTGTTCTCGTCGGCCACCAAGTTCGACAGCGGCACCGGCTGGCCCAGCTTCTGGCGCGCCCTGCCCGAGGCGGTGGAAAAGAAGACCGACCGCAGCCACGGCATGGTGCGCGACGAGGTGCTGTGCACCCGCTGCGGCGGGCACCTGGGCCATGTCTTCGACGACGGGCCGCGGCCGACCGGGCTGCGCTATTGCATGAACGGGCTGGCGCTGGGATTCACACCGGGCGCGCCAGCCGCCGGCTGAAACGCTGGGGCCGGGCCTGTGGCGGCCAGACCAGGGCTGCCTTGGACCGCTATCTGCGCTCGCGCGTCGGGCCCAGCCTTCGCGCCATGCCCGATGGAAATGAGGTTCTTAATTAGAAAGTTTGAATATTTCCAAAGGTAAATGACCCGAATTTCCGAGGTCATTCTTTTTTATTGAAATTTCTCCGATCCCTTCTTATCTTCTGGCGCTCCGAGTCGGGTCATGGTTGAAACCGGCACGGAATTTCTGACCACGATCGAAGCAAGAGGGAACCCATGGAAACTGGTGTGCGCAGCGCCACCGCAGATTTCGCCGCCTTGATGCGCGCCGCGCATCATCAGCTGGACCACGCCCCCAAACTCCTGGAAGACTCGCTGGCACTTCGCCTGGGCGGCCTGAACTCCGCCGACGAGCTGCTGCAGGTGACGGGGAAAATCGGCAGCGAACTGGCCGCCCGCCTGCCCGGCTCCTCGGGCGAGGCGCTGATGCGCGACACGCGTGCGGCCATTGCCGTGCGCAGCTGCATCGCCGAGGGGCGGCTTCGCGAGGCCCTGGCGCGGGGCGTTCGCCAGTACGTGATCCTGGGGGCCGGGCTCGATTCATCGGCCTACCGCCTGGCGCGGGAGCTGGAAGGCTGCACCGTGTTCGAGGTCGATTTCCCGGCCACGCAGGAATGGAAGCGCGCCCGATTGCAGGAACTCGGTATTTCCGAAAGGGACTCGCTTCATTTCGTGGCCATCGATTTCGAGAAAGAGTCGCTTTTCGACCGTCTGCAGGCCGCAGGCTTCGACCTGGCGCGGCCGGCCTTTTTCTCGTGGATGGGCGTCGTCTGGTATTTGAGCGAGCCCTCCTTCTACGCCACCCTGAAGGCGGTGGCCGGCGCCGCGCCCGGCAGCGAAATCGTCTTCGAATACCCGGTGTCGGCGGCGCACGTGCAGGCCGAAGACCGCCCGCTGGCCGCGATGATCCGCATGCTCGGTGCCGCGCGCGGTGAGCCGGTGGGGCCCGGCTTCGATCCGGCGCCGCTGGTGGCCGCCGTCCGGGACCTCGGGTTCGACACGGTCACGGACCTGTCCTATTCGCAGATCCAGGCCCGCTATTTCGACGACCGCTCGGACGGGCTGCGGATGCCCGGCATCGGGCATCTGATGATCGCCTCGCGCCACTGAAAAGGGGTGAGCGCCCCGGGGCTCAGGCGTTCGGTTCGCCCGGCTGCGCCACCAAGCCGCTCGCCCGCATCACCCGCTGCGCCACGGCCTCGCCGAACACGCGGTCACCGTTCGGACCGGCGACCAGCGTGAACCATTCCTTGGCGCGCGTGATGCCGGTATAGACCAGCTCGCGCGTGAGCACCGGGTTGGCCGCATCGGGCAGCACCAGCGCGGTGTGGGCGAATTCGCTGCCTTGCGACTTGTGCACGGTCATGGCGAACACGGTCTCGACGGCCGGCAGCCGCGCGGGCAGCACCCAGCGCACGCCGCCGCTGCCGTCGGCCGCAGCGAAGGCCACGCGGCGCGCCAAGCCGGCATCGGCCTCGGGCCGGCCGGTGGAGGCGTCGAACCGGGCCGGCCGGTCCAGCACCAGGCCCACGTCGCCGTTCATCAGGCCCAGCGCATGGTCGTTGCGCGTGACCAGCACGGGCCGGCCCGCGAACCAGCCCTGCGTGCCGGCCAACCAGCCGGCCTCGCACAGCAGCTGGGCCACCGTGGCGTTCAGGCCGCTCACGCCCCAGGGGCCGTCGCGCAGCGCGGCCAGCAGCTGGAAGCGCCCCGCCGCGCGCAGCAGGCCGGCGGCCCAGGCGTCCCATCGGGCCTGCGGGGCATCGGCCGGCGGACGGGTCTCGCGCATCAGGCGCAGGTAGTGGGCCGCGCCGACGGGCTGGCGCGGGTCGGCGCCTTCGACGCTGGCGGGCACGTCGGCCAGGATCAGCTGGCGCAGCGCATCGCCCGGCGCGGCGGGCGTGGGCGCGGCGTTCAGGCGGCAGGTGCGCAGGTCCGCAAGGCCCTTGCGCAGCCAGGCACGCGCAGCGGCGGTGTCGCCCTCGTTCACGGCCCGCGCCAGCTGGCCGATGCCGCTGTCGGCCGTGAAGCGGTGGCTCACGCGCAGCATGGCGACGGCCTGGTCCAGCGGCCGGCCCTGTGCATCGCACAGGTCGGGCGGCGGCAACTGGCCGGTGGCGGCCTGCAGCCACTGCACCGTGCCGGCGTCGTAGTGGCCCGCCTCGGCGCGCGCGCACAGCTCGCCAAGCACGGCGCCCGCCTCCACCGAGGCGAGCTGGTCCTTGTCGCCCAGCAGCACCAGGCGCGCGCGCGGCGGCAGGGCCTGCAGCAGCGCCTGCATCATTTCCAGGTCCACCATCGAGGCTTCGTCGATCACCAGCACGTCCAGCGCGAGCGGGCGACCCGCGTGGTGGCGCAGCCGGCGGCTGTCGGGCCGGCTGCCGAGCAGGCGGTGCAGCGTGGTGGCCTGGTCGGGCACCTGCGCGCGCAGCTGCTCGCCATGCGGCAGGCGGTGCCAGGGCAAGCGGTCGAGCGCGCCCCGGATGGCGTCGGCCAGGCGTGCGGCGGCCTTGCCGGTGGGCGCGGCCAGCTCGATGCGCAGGGCGCGGCCCGCATCGCCGCCCGCGTCGTCCAGCGCCAGCGATTGCAGCAGCGCGAGCAGGCGCACCACAGTGGTGGTCTTGCCCGTGCCCGGCCCGCCCGTGACGATGGCAAAGCGCTGGCGCAGGGCCAGGGCACAGGCCATTTTTTGCCAGTCGGGTGCCGGGGCCTCGAACAGGGCATCCAGCACGGGACGGATGCGTTCGGCCGGCGCGACGGGGTCGGGCGCCAGGCGAGCGTCGATGTGCGCGCGCACCGAGCGCTCGTACTGCCAGTAGCGGCGCAGGTACAGGCGCGGGCCGTCCAACACGAGGGGCGTGGCGCCGGCCTCGGGGCGCTTGCCGTCGGCGCACAGCGGGCTGCTGCGCAGCGCGGTCTGCCACAGGTTCAGATCCAGCGCCCGCAACCAATGCTCCGGGTCGCGCGTGGCGCCCGCACGCGCGCCCTCGGGCGGCAGCGCCAGGCTCAGGCGCTGCTGCGCGAGCGCGGCGGGCAGGTCCAGGCATACATGGCCACGGCCCAGCTGGTGGCTGGCCAATGAAGCGGCCAGCAGCACGGGCACGCCGGCCTGCGGATCGAGCTGGCGCAGGAAGAGCGCGAAGCTGCGGTCCAGCTCGCGCAGCCAGCCCTGGGTGACCCAGGCGTCGAGGTCGGCGAGGAGCGCGTCCCCATCGCTCGACGCCCCGGGGGACGGCGCGGCGGCACGCGCTTCTCCGCGGAGGCTGGCGGGTGTGGAGGTCGACCGGGCCGAAGGGCGCGACGGGGCAGGTGCCGCCGCGGGAGCGGGCCGCGGCAGCTCGGGCAGGTCGCCGAACAGATCGATCTGGCTCATGCATCGGCTCCGGCATCGGCACCCGCAGGCACGCTGAACAGTGCATCCATCGCCTCGATGAGCGCGCGCGGCGGCCGCGTGGCGAACACGCCCTGCGTCGGCGCATCGGCCCCGCGCAGGAAGAGGTAGACGGCGCCGCCCACATGGCGCTCGTAGTCGTAGTCGGGCAGGCGCGTGGCCAGCAGGCGGTGCAGCGCGAACACGTACAGCAGCACCTGCACGTCGTAGCGGTGCGCGAGCAGCGCGCCTTCCAGCGCCTGGGCCGTGTAGGCCTGCGCGTCGGCGCCCAGCCAGTTGGACTTGTAGTCGGCCACCCAGTAGCGGCCTTCATGCTCGAACACCAGGTCGATGAAGCCCTTGAGCATGCCCGCGAGCTGCGTGGCAGCCAGCGCCGGGCGCGGTGCGCCGGCCAAGAGGTGGGCGTGGACCAGGGCGTCGATGCGCCGCGTGTCGGCCGCATGCACGGGCAGCCAGAACTCCATCTCGGTCTGGTACTGCGTGAGGTCGGCCAGCGCCACCGGCGCGGCATCGGGCACGGCCTGCGTGAGCGCGATGGGCATCTGCAGCCAGTGCGGCATCCATTCGCACAGCGGCTCGATCCAGGCCTGCCAGCCGCGCACGGCGCAGCGGCGCGCGATCAGGTCGCGCAGCGCCTGCGCGCCGGCTCCCGCCTGCACCACACGGGCGAAGCCGTTCAGCGCGCACCATTCGAAGAGGCCGTGCAGGAAGCTGCCGGGCTCCGAGCCCTTGGGGAAGGCATGCCAGCTGGCGGCCTCGGCCAGCACGGGCGCGGGCGAATCGGCCGCCAGCGCCGCGGCGCCTTCGGCATCGTCGGGCGCGGCGTCTTCGAGCACCTGTGCCTGGCGGGCCGTTTCGGGCTCCAGCGCCGGCGCCGGCGCGGCGTCGCGCGCGGGCCCGCCCGGCTCGGCTTCCAGCTGCTGCACCAGCGCCGAATAGCTCGCGATCCACCAGGGCGCATGGCCGCGGCGGCGCGGCAGGCGCGCGGCGACGGTCGGCGGCACCGGCGGCGCCTGCCAGCGCGCCGCATCGAGCGCCGGCGCCTCGCGCACGGCGATGGCGTCGCTGCACGCGACCAGGGCCTGCAGCGCGGCGCGGTAGTCGGCCAGCGTGCGCACGGGCTGCTGCGGCGACAGCACTTGGCCCAATGCGCCGCGCTCCAATTGGATGGACTTGGCCAGGCCGCTGGCCAGCGGCGCCACGCCCAGCCAGAGGCCGTGGCGGGCGCGCGTGAGGGCCACGTACAGCAGACGCATGTCCTCGGCCAACTGCTCCTCGCCCGCGCGCGCGGCGGCGGCGGCGTCCTTGCCGTCCAGCTCCAGCACGGGCGCGTCCAGCGCCTCGTCATGGAAGCCCACGGCCCGGCTGCTGTCCTTGCGCGACTCGCGCCAGCCCGCGATGAAGGGCAGCAGCACCAGCGGGTATTCCAGGCCCTTGGACTTGTGGATGGTCACCACCTGGATCAGCGCCGCGTCGCTTTCCAGGCGCAGCACGTCTTCCTCGCCCTCCGGGTCGGCCAGGCGCTCGGCGAAGGCGCGCAGGAGCGCGTGTTCACCGTCCAGCTCCACCGCGCGGCGCTGCAGCCATTCGGCGAGGTGCAGCACATTGGTCAGGCGGCGCTCGCCGCCTTCCTGCGCCAGCCAGCGGGCGGGCAGTTCGAAGTCGTGCAGCAGCTGGTGCAGCATGGGCAGCACGCCGCGGCGCTGCCACAGCGCATGCAGCTCGCGAAAGCGCAAGGCCACCGCCTCCCACGCGGCTTGGTCTTCGCGCAGGCGGTGCAGCTCGGCCAGCGGCAGGCCCAGCGTGCGCGTGGCCAGCGCGGTGCGCAGCAGGCCTTCGTCGGCCGGCTCGGTGCAGGCGCGCAGCCAGTGGCGCAGGTCGGCCGCTTCGGGCGTGCCGAAGACCGATTCGCGGTCGGACAAATAGACGCTGCGCAGCCCGCGCGCGGACAGCGCATCGCGGATGGCCTGCGCCTCGGTGCGGCTGCGCACCAGCACGGCGATGTCGGCCGGGCGCAGGGGCCTGAAAGGCTTGCCGTCTTCGACGAAACCCGTGCGGCCGTCGGCGGCGCCCGTGAGCCAGCGCACCACTTCGCTGGCCGCCACCTCGGCCTGCCAGGCGCGGTACAGGCCCATGCCGACGGTGTCGGCGCCCTCGCCTTCGGGCGCCTGCGACCACAGCGTGAGCGCGGGGGCCGGCTGACCGTCGATCTGCAGATGCTCCTTGCGGCCCTGGGCCTGCACGGGCACGAAGGGCACGGGGTCGTCACGGCCTTCCGGCCCCTCGGTGCGGAAGCGGAAGGCGCCGCGCGGGCCTTCTTCCGCACGCGTGAACAGCGCGTTGACGGCGCGCACCACGGCATCTGTGCTGCGGTAGTTGGTGCCCAGCGCATACATGCCCCCCAGGTCCGGGCTTCGCCCGGCCCGCCCCCCGAGGGGGTCAGGAGCGCTTGGGGCGGCCCGGCGCGCTCCTGGCCTGCCCGCCGTGTCGCGCCGCGCCCGCAGGTAGGTGCGGATGTCCGCGCCGCGGAAGGCGTAGATGGCCTGCTTGGGGTCGCCGATCATGATCAGCGCGGTGGCACGTTCATCTCCGGGTGCAGCCGCCTCCGCCGCCGCCCCCTCGTGCGCATAGATGCGCCGGAAGATGCGGTACTGCACCGGGTCGGTGTCCTGGAACTCGTCGATCAGCGCGACCGGGAACTGCGTGCGGATGCGCGCGGCCAGCGCCTCGCCGCCGCGGCGGTGCAGCGCGCGGTCCAGCTGCTGCAGCAGGTCGTCGAAGCCCAGTTCGGCGCGGCGCAGCTTTTCCTGCGCCAGCGCGGCAGCGATCTCGCGCGCGGCATGCGCGAGCAGGCGCGCGCGCAGCCCGTCATCGACGGTACCGGCCTGCGCGTCCTGCCAGGCGTCGATGGCCTGCAGCGCCGGGTGCTCGGGCAAGGCGGCGCCCTTCTTGAGCTTGGCGCCGCTGTGGCCGAAGCGCGCCATCTTGTCGGGCGCCTCGCCGCCCTCGCTCCAGGCGGCCAGCGCCTGCAGCCAGCCGTCGAAGGTGGCGTCGTCGTCCTTGCCGCGGTAGCTGTTGCCGTTGAGCTGCGGGCGGGCGGCCTGCCACAGCGCCTCCAGCGCGGCGCGGTCGGCGCGCCACAGCCGGCGCGCCGCCTGCTCCAGCTCTTCGGCGCGCGCCTGCGCGGCGCCCAGCGCCTGCAGCTCGGCCAGCGGATCGGGGCCGGTGTCCAGCGCCGCGCCCTGGTGGCGCAGCGCCGCGTCGGCGCGGCGCAGCAGTGGCTGCACGGCCTGCCAGAGTGCGTCGGGCGTCTTGAAGCAGCTCAGCAGCGCGCGGCTGGCCACGGCATCGAGCGGGTAGTAGTGGCGGCGCCAGTGGTCGTGCAGCACCTGCTGCTGCAGCGCGCGCAGGTCGGTCTGCAGTTCCTGGCGCAGCAGGCTGCCGCTGTCGAAGGCGTGTTCGCGCAGCATGCGCCAGCACCAGCCGTGGATGGTGGCGACGGCCGCCTCGTCCATCCACTGCGCGGCCACGCGCAGGCGGTGCGCGCAGGCGGCCCATTGCTCGGGCGGGTAGTCGGCGCGCAGCGCGAGCAGCAGCGGGTCGGGCTCCGTCGCCTCGTCGGCGAACACGCGTGCCGCCTGGTCCAGGCGCGCGCGGATGCGGTCGCGCAGCTCCTGCGTGGCGGCTTCGGTGAAGGTCACGACCAGGATCTCGGGCGGCGTGAGCGCGCGCGCGAACGCGGCCTCGCCGCCGTGCTGCAGCACCAGCCGCAGGTAGAGCAGCGCGATGGTGAAGGTCTTGCCCGTGCCGGCGCTGGCCTCGATCAGGCGCTGGCCGTGCAGCGGGAAGCGCAGGGGGTCCAGGGTCTGCACGTCGGCGCTCATTCCGGCTCCCCCTCGCCCACGTCCCCGGCTTGCGGCTTCGCACTCTCGATCGCGTCCCACAGCGGCCGGTACAGCTGCTGCACCCAATGGTCGAAGCCTTCGCCGGGCGCGGTCTGCGCCGCCTGCAGGCGGGCGAAGTCGGGGTACACGCGCGCCAGCGCCGTGCGCGTGCCCTCGCCGCTCATCTGGAAGTTGCCGTCGTAGGTCTGCGCCGTGCGGCGGCCACCGGCATCGTCTTCGATCAGCGCCATGAAGCCCGTGCGGCAGGCCAGCGGCAGCGGCTGGCGCATGCCCTCGGCCCAGCCCTGCACCAGGGCGGCGAGCGTGGCCTGCGCCGCGCGCGCGTCCATCGGCGCCAGGCGCACCAGGCCGGTCTCGCTGGCCAGCACGGTGCGCGTGGGGCCGGCCGCGATCTGCAGCGCCAGGTGCGCGGGCCAGTGGCGCACGATGTGCTGCCAACTCAGTTCCTGGCCGCGGTGCAGGCGGCCGTTGGCCAGCGCGATGTGGGCGGGGGTCGCGGTCTCGTCCCCGACATCGGCCGGCAGGTGCCGCGCCGGCAGCGCGTCTTCCACGCGCAGGCCGCTGGCGCTGTCGGCCCAGCGCAGCGCATGGGCCTGCGGCTCGGGCCGGGGCCACTGCACGCGCGCGTCCAGGTAGTGCTCCAGCGTGCGCCTCAGGGCGCGCGCCAGCTGCTGCGCGGCCAGCTCGCCGAAGGCCCGCAGCGGCAGCCGACCGGCGCGCAGCAGCGGCGCCAGGTGTTCGGCCAGCGCGGCATCGATCTGGGCGCGCGCGGCACGCGGCGAGGGCTGCGCATCGGCCCAGGGCTGCAGCGCGGCGCGCAGCTCGGCCTCCAGCTGCCAGTTCTGCAGGCCGTCGAGCGCGAAGACTTCGTCGTCCAGCGCTTCCTCGTCGTCGGCGTCGAAGCGCACCTGCAGGCGCTGCGCGAAGAAGGCCTCCACCGGCTGGGCCAGGAAGTCGGCCAGCTGGCGCAGCGACAGCGCGCGCTCGGGCTGGACCGGGGGCAGCGCGGCTTCTCCTGCCGCATGGGCGGGATCCTGCGCGCCGTGCGCGGCCTGCCATTCGCGGCCGTAGCTGTAGAAGCCGTCGAGCGCGGGCGCGGGCGGCGCGTCAGGCGCGAAGTAGCGCGGGCTGAAGGGCTGCAGCGGGTGTTCGGTGCTCAGCGCGGGCAGCAGCGCATCGGCCTTCTCCTCGTGGCCGGCCAGGCGCCAGCCAGCCGCCACATGGTCGCGCAGCTGGCCGATCAGCACGCTGGGCGCCCGCTCGCTGTGGTCGCGCACGTCGCGGCCGACCCAGCTGATGTAGAGCTGGTCGCGCGCCGACAGCAGCGCCTCGAGCAGCAGGTAGCGGTCGTCGTCGCGGCGCGAACGGTCGCCGGGGCGCCAGTCGCTTTGCATCAGGTCGAAATCGGCCCGCACCGCGGGGCGCGGAAACTCACCGTCGTTCATGCCCAGCAGGCAGACCACGCGAAAGGGGATCGCGCGCATGGGCATCAGGGTGCAGAAGCTCACGCCGCCGGTCATGAAACGCTGCTGCAGGCCGTGGCTTTCCAGCGCGGCCAGCCAGCGTTCGCGCACCACGGCCAAGGGCAATTCCTCTGAGAAGCCGGCGTCGCTGCATTCGTCCAGCCAGGCGTCCAGGCCCTGCTGCAGCTGCTGGATGCGCAACTGCTCGCGCGCTTCGGCGGGCGCGAAGAAAGTCGTGAGCAGCGCGCGCAGCCGCTCGGCCCAGCCGGCGGGCGCGGCGGGCGCGGCCAGTTGCTGCAGCGCGTCTTCCAGCGCGCGCAGCAGCGCGGCCAGCGGGCCGACGGCTGCGGCGTCCAGCCCGCCGACTTCGCCGTAGGGTTCGATGCCGTCGAAGCCGGTGCGCCCGCCTGCGCCCTCGCCCACCGCATAGCCCAGCAGCATGCGCGACAAGCCGAAGCGCCAGCTGTTCACCTCGCCCGCGGCGCCCAGGGCCTGCTGTTCGCGCTGGGCCGCATCCAGGCCCCAGCGCACGCCGGCGCCGGCGATCCAGCGGTTGAGCGTGGGCAGCGCCTCATCGGCCAGGCCGAAGCGCCGGCGCAACGCCCCCACCTCCAGCAGGTCCAGCACGTCGCTGGCCGTGAGGCGGCTGTCGGGCAGGCGCAGCAGCAGCTCCAGCGCCACCACCAAAGGCTCCTGCCCGCGCGGTCCCTGGTCGGCCACGGTGTAGGGAATGTGGCGCGCATCGCCGCGCGGCAGGCGGCCGAACACGGCCTCGATGTGCGGCGCATAGGCATCGACGGCGGGCAGCATCACGATCACGTCGCGCGGCTGCAGCGTGGGGTCGGCGTCGAAGCGCGCCAGCAGCTGATCGTGCAGCACCTCCACCTCGCGCTGCGCGGAATGCGTGCTGTGAAAGCGCAGCGACAGGTCTTTCGCGGGCACCACCGCCGGCCAAAGCGCGCGCGTCTCGGCCAGCGGGCGCAGGTTCAGGATGTCGTCCTGCAACTGCTGGAGCAGGCCGTGTGCCGGCGGCTCGTCCTCGCTGAACAGGTCGATGCGCCCCGCGCCCACCCCCTGCCAGGCGGCGCGGTAGCGCTCGGGCTCGTCAATGCTGTCGACCAGGTGCAGGTAGTCGCGCCCCTGCTTGCCCCAGGCCGCGAGCAGCGGATGCGCATGCTGGTGCAGCGCGGCCTCGTCGAGCAAGAGCGGCATGCCGGGCCGGCGCGCCTGGCGCTTGTAGGCGCCGCGCAGCAGGTCCTGGTCGGCCACGATGTCGGTCCAGTGGTGCCGGCAGGGGTTGTGCACGAAGAGCATCACCTGCACCTGGCCGGCCAGCGCGTGCAGCGCCTGCAGCGTCTGCGCCGGCAGCGCGGAGATGCCGAACACCACCACGCGGCGCGGCAGGCCGGGCGCGTACAGCGCCGGTTGCGCGGCCAGCGCATCGAGGAATCGCTGGTGCACGCCGGCCCGGCTGCCGGCCAGGCCTTCGGGCCCCACGTCGGCCAGCAGCGCGCGCCACAGCCGCGCCTGCCAGCACTGGTCCTCGGGCAGGTCGTGCGCGCCATGGCGCAGGGTCTGGATCCGGTCGCGGCCCTGCGCCCAGTCCTGCAGCCAGTCGGCGCGGTAGACCTGGTACTGGTCGAACAGGTCGGCCAGGCGCTGCGCGAGCTGGTGGCACTTGCGGGCCGCGAGGTCGTCGGGCCAGGCGGGCGGCGCGGCCGTGCGCCCATCGACCGCGATGCGCGTCCGGCCGTCTTCCAGGAAGCGCGCCAGCGGCTCGAAACCGGGCTGCGCCAGCAGCGCGGGCAGCAGGCGCATCAGGCGCCAGGTGAGCGGCGCCTCGTCGAGCGGCGAGCGCTCGGGCACCGAATCGCGCCCCAGCACGGCGCGGTAGGCACGCCAGAGGAACTGCGCCGGCAGCTGCAGCTCCATCGCCGCCGTGATGCCCAGCCCGCCGCCGGCCGGATCGCCCGGGTCCGCCGCCAGCGCCAGCTTGAGCCATTGCGCAATGCCGTTGCTCTGCACCAGCACCACCTCGTTCTCCAGCGGCGCCAGCGGATGCGCGCGCAGCCAGGCCACCAGCAGCGCGCGCAGGTCCTCGGGGCGGTTGCCGTGCAGGACCATGAGGCCGGGTTGGAGCGGGGAGGACAAAGCGGAAGAAAGGGTCATGCGCAAGGGTCGAGCCCGATGCTAGCGTGGCGCAACCCCACAGCCGACCGGGCAGCGTTCGCGTTTTTACAATCGCCGCATGTCCTTGCCCCCCTACACCCGCGCCCAGCAGCTGCCCGCCATCCTGGCCGAGCGCATCGCCATCCTCGACGGCGCCATGGGCACCATGATCCAGCGCTTCAAGCTCACCGAAGCGCAGTACCGCGGCGAAGGGATAAGGGGCCCCTTCGCCTCCCAGTTCGAGCGCTTCAAGGACTTCCGCAAGGACGTCAAGGGCAACAACGAGCTGCTGTCGCTGACGCGGCCCGACGTGATCTCGGACATCCACGAGCGCTACCTCGCGGCCGGCGCCGACCTGATCGAGACCAACACCTTCGGCGCCACCACCATCGCGCAGGAGGACTACGAGATGGCGCACCTGGCGCGCGAGATGAACCTCGAAAGCGCCCGGCTGGCCCGCGCCGCCTGCGACAAGTACAGCACGCCCGACAAGCCGCGCTTCGTCGCGGGCGCGCTGGGCCCCACGCCCAAGACTGCCAGCATCAGCCCCGACGTGAACGACCCCGGCGCGCGCAACATCGACTTCGAGACCCTGCGCCAGGCGTACTACGAGCAGACCCAGGCCCTGGTCGAGGGCGGGGCCGACGTGCTGCTGGTCGAGACCATCTTCGACACGCTCAACGCCAAGGCGGCGCTCTTCGCCATCGACGAATTCTTCGAGGCCAGCGGCGAGCGCCTGCCCATCCTGATCAGCGGCACCGTGACCGACGCCTCGGGCCGCATCCTGTCGGGCCAGACGGTGACGGCCTTCTGGCACAGCGTGCGCCATGCGCAGCCGCTGGCCATCGGCCTCAATTGCGCGCTGGGCGCGGCGCTGATGCGCCCCTACATCCAGGAGCTGAACCGCGTGGCGGGCGACACCTTCATCAGCTGCTACCCCAATGCCGGCTTGCCCAACCCGATGAGCGACACCGGCTTCGACGAGACGCCGGCCGACACCTCCCAGTTGCTGCACGAGTTCGCGGCCGAGGGGCTGGTCAACATCGTGGGCGGCTGCTGCGGCACCACGCCGGACCACATCGCAGCCATCGGCCAGGCCGTGGCGCCGCTGGCCCCGCGCGGCCTGCCGCAGGCGCGCTTCTACCGCGAGGCGGCCTGAGCCCGTGCCCCAGTGGCAGGCGATGAGCGCCCGCGCACGGCCGCTCGGCTGATTGACAGCCCCTGGGCCGGGCCTCACGCTGGCAGCGATTCCCCCAGGAGTTCGCCATGAACATCCGCTGCTGGTCACTGTTTCTCTTCCCCGGCCTGCGCAGCGCCTGGCTGCTGGCCGCGGCGCTGGTTTTCTGGCCCCTGGCTGCGCAGGCCGAGCCGGCCTTCACGCGGTCCGCGGTCAACCTGCGCGCCGGTCCGTCCACCGATTACCCCACCGTGGTGCGGCTGCGGCCGGGCCAGTCGCTGGACGTGGTGGGCTGCACCCCCGGGTATGGCTGGTGCGACGTGGTGCTGCCCGACGGCTTGCGCGGCTGGGTGGCGGCCAGCCTGCTGGACTACCCCTGGGGCGGATCGCCCGTGCCGCTGGCCCAGTACGGCGCCGCCATCGGCGTGCCGATCGTCGCGTTCTCGCTGGGCAGCTACTGGAGCGACCATTACCGCGACCGGCCCTGGTACCGCGAGCCGCGCTGGTGGGGCCACCGCCCGCCGCCCCCGCCCGTGGCCGGCTGGCGGCCGCCCCGCCACCGCCCATCGCCTGGCAGCCGCGGCCTCCACGGCCCGACTGGCGTCCGCCGCCTCCGCCCCAGCGACCGCCGGGCTGGCAAGGGCGACCGGACCGCCCACCCCAGTGGAACCGCCCGGATCGCCCACCCGGCTGGAGCGCCCGGACCGGCCCGACCGGCCGCCGGGCTGGCAACGACCGCCCGACCGGCCGCGCCCGCCCCAATGGAACGACGCCCCGCGTCCGCCCCGGCCCGACGGGCCGCGCCCCGCCCGCCCGGGTGGGAAGGCCGGCCGAACCCCAATGGAAGCGGCCCGCCGCCGCAGGGCCTGCCGCCGGGGCTGCCACGCGGCACGGTGGCGCCTCGCCCGCATGTGCCGCTGGGCGACCGGCCCTGACCCTGAGAAGGCACGGCTGCGCCCGCGTCCGTTCCGGCGCCCTGCCGCCGCGCCGGCGTCGCACGCATCGCCACGAGGAGGACGCCTGCGGCCAGGCCGCAGAGCCGCCTGCGGCCGCTCGCGAGCCTGAGATCAGCGCTCGGCGCTGAGCAAGGCCACGAAGCGCCGGGCCCCCAGCCCGCGCGGGCGCTCGTTGGACCAGACCACGTCCACGCACAGCGGCGTGGCGTTGTCCAGTTCACGCAGCGGCAAGAGGGCCAGCGCGCCCGCGTCCAGGCGCCATTGCACGATGCTGCGCGGCAGCCAGCCCCAGCCCAGGCCCGCCTCCAGCAGGCCGCAGGCGGCCTCGGGGCTGTCGGTGTGCCAGAGGTGGCGCCCGAACAGCACGCGCGGGTCCGCCACGCCGCCGTCGCGGCCCGCGATCACGATCTGCCGCGTGGCCGCCAGATGCGCTTCGCCCAGCGGGCCGGGATGGTGCATCAGCGCGTGACCGGGCGCGGCCACCGCCACCAGCGTTTCGCCGCCCACTTGCACGAAGCCCTCGCGCCCGTCGAGGGTGGGCCGCTCGAACACCAGCGCCAGCTGCGCCCGGCCGGTGTGCAGCAGGCCCAGCGCATCGGCCTGCGGGGCGACCAGCACCTCCACGTCCAGCAGCGGATATTCCTGCGCGAGCTGGGCCAGCGGCGCACTCCAGCGCGCGGACATCAGTTCCGGCGCGATGGCCAGGGTCAGCCGCTCCTCCAGCCCCTGGTGGAGCGAGAGCGCATGCGCATCCAGCGCACGCAGCTGCAGCGCGATCTGCCGGGCCTGCGGCTCCAGCGCCCGCGCGGCGGCTGTGGGGCGCGGCTCACGGCCCGTGCGGTCGAAAAGCACGAGGTCCAGTTCCGCCTCCAGGTGCGCGACCGCCATGCTCACAGCCGAGGGCACGCGGCCCAGCGCGCGCGCAGCGGCGGAAAAGGAGCCGTGGTCCAGCACGGCCAGGAACACATGGACGCTGTCGGTGGTGAAAGCCATGGCCGCCAATCTATCAGTCAAATTGAAATGAGTTGACTTTTTCTTTCAATCATGGAGTCATAAAGTCTGGCCATCGTTGTGACCGACCAGGTTGTTTTCCATGCAAGGCATCCGCCGCAAGATCGTCTATGTGAGCCTCTATGAGGGCTTCGCCATCCTTTTCGCCAGCATCGGCCTGGCCGCCCTGTCCGGCGCGGGCGCGGGCAAGTCCACGGCGCTGGCGGTGGCCTCGTCGGTGGTCGCCGTGGTCTGGAACCTGGTCTTCAACACCCTGTTCGAGGCCTGGGAGGCCCGGCAGCCCGTACGCGGCCGCTCGGTCAGGCGCCGCGTGGCACATGCCCTGGGTTTCGAAGGCGGCCTGGCCGCGATTCTGGTGCCGCTGTTCGCCTGGTGGCTGGGCATCAGCCTGTGGGAGGCGCTGCTCTTCGACGCCGCCCTGCTGATCTTCTTCCTCGTCTACACCTTCGTCTTCAACTGGTGCTTCGACCGCGTGTTCGGGCTGCCGGCCTCGGCCAGCACGCCGGCGGCGCAAGCCGCCTGAGCCTTCCACGCGCTGCGCCGAGCGCGCACCGGACTCCGCGAAGTTCGATCGCAGGAGGCCGATCTTTTTGGAGCCGACCGGGGATCCCGCTCGGAAGGAGCGGACCTCGCGAAGCGTGGGAAGCGTGGGGGCCCCACTCGCCGCCGCCGGGCCGCCCCAAGGCGGCGAGCGCCCCTCGGGGGGCAGCGGACCGCGCGAAGCGGGGGAGCGTGGGGCCTTGTCCCGCCGCCGCCGGGCCGCCCCGAGGCGGCGAGCGCCCCCTCGGGGGGCAGCGGACCTCGCAAAGCGAGGGGAGCGTGGGGGCCCACTTTTACACTCTCTCCATGTCTTCCGAGCAAAAGGCCGCATGGGCCGAAGCCGCCCTGCAGGCTTTTGACGAAGTGCTGCAGGCCGCACCCGGCCTGCGCAGCCGCCCGGGCCAGCGGCGCATGGCCGAGCAGGTGGCCCGGACCCTGGCGGGCGCCGACCTGGGCCAGCCGGAAGGCGCCGGGGATGAGGACGGCACCGCGGTGGACGGCCTCGAACCCAACCGCGCCATCGCCGTCATCCAGGCCGGCACCGGCGTGGGCAAATCGCTGGCCTATTGCGCCCCGGCCATCGCGCTGGCGCTGGCGCGCAACACGCGCGTCGTCATCTCCACCGCCACCGTGGCGCTGCAGGAACAGCTGGTGCACAAGGACCTGCCCGCACTGGCCGCGCAGATGGCACATCCCTTCCGCTTCGCGCTGGCCAAGGGCCGCGGTCGCTATGTGTGCCAGCAGAAGCTGGAGCGCCTGACCGGCCTGGCGGCCGACCCCGATGACGAAGCCGGCGAGGGAGAAGGCGGCGACGACGACCTGTTCGCCGACTGGGCCGACGCGCCCGCACGCCCCGCGCCGGCGCACGAGCAGGCGGCCCAGCGCGCCTACTACGGCGCCATCGCCCAGGCCCTGGCCAGCGGCGCCTGGGACGGCGACCGCGACACGCTGGACACCCCGCCCGCGCCGCAGGCCTGGATGCCGATGGCGGCCGATGCCGCCTCATGCAGCGGCAAACACTGCCCCGCCTACGCCCACTGCGTCTATTACGAACGCCGCAAGACGCTGGTGGGCGCGCAGGTCATCGTGGTCAACCACGACCTGCTGCTGGCCACCTTGGGCACGCGCCAGCTGCCCGAGCTGGACAACAGCCTGCTGATCCTGGACGAGGCGCACCACCTGCCCGGCATCGCGCTGGGCCAGTTCGGCTGCCGCATGGACCTGGGCGAGCATGCCTGGGTCGAGCGCCTGGCGCAGCGCGCCATGCGCGTGGGCGTGCGCATGGAAGTGGGCGAGGTGGCCGACATTCCCGCACACGCGATGCGCATGCGCGAGGCCCTGCAGGAAACCGAACGCCTGGTGATCGACCTGTACGGCGACCTGCTGCATGCCGACACGCCTCCTGATTCGAGTCGTCTTGCGGGCCGCGGCCCCACCCAGGCGCGCGTGCCCCAGGGCCGGCTGCCCGAGGAGCTGGCCGGGCCGCTGGGCCGCGTGGCGCACCATGCCGACGGCTTCGTCACCATCCTGAAAGCCATCGCCACCGCGCTGCGGGCCGAGATGCGCGACCAGCCCGCGCTGGCGCGCAAGCTGTCGGCCATGTACGCCAAGCTGGGCGCGCTCGCGCCGCGGCTGGAACAGACGCTGGACGCCGCGCGCCTGCTGCTGCGCGAACCCGAGCCGGGCACGGGCGCCGCGCCCACCGCCAAGTGGTTCACGCTGGAGCCGCGCGAGCAGGCGCCGCCGCTGATCCGCGCCCATGCGAGCCCTGTGCTGCCCGGCAGCCTGCTGCGCCAGCACCTGTGGTCGCGCGTGCGCGGCGCGGTGTTGACCTCGGCCACGCTCACCAGTTGCGGGCGCTTCGACTTCTTCCTGAGCGAAAGCGGCCTGTACGGCGACGAAGCCGCCACCACGCTGGAAGTGCCCAGTCCCTTCGACTATGCGGCGCAGGGCCGGCTGCTGGCCGCCGAGACCGGCGCGGATCCGCGCGACAGCGGCGCCTACGTCGCCCAGCTGGGCCGCGCGCTGGCGCAGGACCTGGCCGAGGTGCGGCATGGCGCGCTGGTGCTCTTCACCTCGCGCGAGCAGATGCGCCAAGCCACGCTGGCCCTGCCCGCCGCGCTGGCGCCCAGCGTGCTGCTGCAGACCGCCCTGCCCCGCCAGCAGTTGCTGGCCACGCACCGCGCGCGCGTGGCCGAGGGTCTGCCCTCCATCATCTTCGGCATGCAGTCCTTCGGCGAAGGGCTGGACCTGCCCGGCAAGCTGTGCGAGAGCGTGTTCATCGCCAAGCTGCCCTTCGCCTCGCCCGACGAACCCGTGAGCCAGGCGCGCGCCGAATGGCTGCGCACGCAGGGGCGCGACCCGTTCACCGAACTGGTGGTGCCGGCCACAGCCATCCGCCTGGCCCAATGGGTGGGCCGCGCCATCCGCAGCGAGGACGACCGCGCCCGCGTGTACTGCTACGACCGCCGGCTGCTGCGCACCCCTTACGGCCAGCGGCTGCTGCAGGGGCTGCCGCCCTTTGCGCTGACGCGGGTGCAACTGCCGGACGAGCGGCCCACCGCACCACGGCCCGCCGACGCCGCGCAGGCAGCGCTCGGCCATGTCTGACCGCAATAACGCGTATGGGGCGCAGCGAATTGCCGCCCTGGAGGGTGCCCCCTAGAGTCGCCGCAGAACCACTAGAGAGAGCGCCTCCATGCGTGCGTGCGACACCCCCCTGCTTCGAAAATTCTGGTACTGCGTGGCCCGCAGCGGCGACGTGCAGGACAAGCCCTTCGGCACGCGCCTGCTGGGCGAGGCCGTGGCGCTGTGGCGCGACGGCCAGGGCCTTGTGCGCGCGGTGCAGGACCGCTGCCCGCACCGCACCGCCAAGCTGTCGCTGGGCCAGGTGAACAACGGCAACCTGGTCTGCCCGTACCACGGCTGGACCTTCAACGGCGACGGCCACTGCATCCGCGTGCCGCAGGTGGTGCAAGACCGCCCCACCCCCTTCGGCGTGAATGCCTACCGCTGCACCGAACGCTACGGCTACGTCTGGGTGGCGCTGGAAGAGCCGCTGTTCGACATTCCCGAGATTGCCGAGCTGGCGACGCAGGGCTGGCGCCAGGTGCACGAGTTCCACGAAGTCTGGCGCACCAGCGCGCTGCGCATCATCGAGAACGCCTTCGACCCGGCGCACATCAGCTTCGTGCACCGCAACACCTTTGGCACCGACGACCCGCGCATCGAGCCCTTCACGCTGGACGAGAGGCCGGACGGCTTCGTGTTCCGCAACGACTTCCGTGTGACCAATGCCGAGCACATGAAGTCGGCGTTGGCCATGGACGAGGACGAGACCACCCGCGCCACCCGCAACCGCTTCCACCTCCCGTTCTCTCGCGTCGGCCACATCCACTATCCGAACGGGCTGGTGCACATCCTGTGCTCCTTCCTCACGCCCATCGATGACGTGCACACCCGCTTCACGCAATTCGTGGTGCGCAACGACCGCGAGGAAGATGTGCCGGCCGAGGTGGTGGTGGCCTACGACCGCGAGGTGACCGACGAGGATCGCGCCGTGCTGGAAAGCACCGACCCCGAGGTGCCGCTGGACCGTTCGGAAGGGGTGGAACTGCACATGGCGGCCGACCGTGCCGGCCTGACCATGCGGCGCATGCTGCGCGACCTGAGCGTCGCTCAGGCGACCCCAGCGGGCTGAAGCGGCACGGCCGGCGGCCCCGGCACCGCCGCATCGTGGGCGGCCTGCAGGATCAGCCCGCGCAGCCACCGGTGCGCGGGCGCGCGGTGGCTGCGCTCATGCCACAGGCTGTAGAACTGCATGGCGCCGAACTCCGGCGGCATCTCCAGCAAGGCCAGCGGCAGCGGCGCCCCCTGCGCCACCAGATGCTGCGCGAGGCGCCGGCTGGTGGTGAAGACCAGGTCGGTGCGGGCCAGCAACTGCGCCACATGGCCGTATTCGGCCACCGACGCGACCACGTTGCGCGTCAGGCCCAGCGCAGCCAGCCGGGCATCCACCGGGTTCAGCGTGGGCGTGACCACGGGCGACAGCGACAGGTGCTGCGCCTGCAGGTAATGCGCCAGGGTCAGGGGCCGCGCGGCATGCAAGGCGTGGCCGGCGTGCACGACACAGACGTACTCGGACTCGAACAGCGGCGCGCGGCGCATGCTCGGTGGCGGCGTGGGCCAGTTGCCCAGCGCGATGTCCAGCTGGCCAGACGTCATGTACTGCGCCACCTGGTCCAGCGAAGGCAGCGACGCCACATCTACGCCTACGCCGGGCGCCTGCTCGCGGATGCGCGCAATGATGGTGGGCAGAAATCCCGATTCGAAGCAGTTGCCCAGCAGCAGCCTGAAGCGTGCCTGGCTGTGGCGCGGGTCGAAGCCGCTCACGGGCCGCACGGCGCCTTCCAGTTCCTGCAGGATGTGCGGCAGCCGTTCCAGCAGCTCGCTGGCACGCCCGGTCAGCGTCAGGCGATTGCCCTCACGCACCAGCAGCGGATCGCCGAAGACCTCCCGCAACCGGCGCAGCGTCAGGCTCAGGCCCGGCTGCGGCTGGCCCAGACGTTCGGCGGCGCGCGTGACGCTGCCTTCCTGCAGCAGAACGACCAAGGTGCGCAGGGCCTTGATGTCGAGAGAAAGCGTGGCGGGGCTGAGGTCCATCGTGGCGCGCCGGCGTCCGTGGGGCCGCCGTGGGCATCAAAGCGGAACGCAAGAAACATTCCATGCGCGGCCCCACCGAGCCCCCGCTTCAGCGTGCGCGCTGGTCGGCGAACTGGGGGTGGAGCATGGGTTCGATGGCCATGCCTGGCTTCAGGCCGCCATAGGTCGTGAGGATCTGCGCCGCCTCGCCGATCTTGGCCGGCTCGAAGCTGCACAGGCCGTGCTGTTCGGTGTGGGCCGAGCGGATGAAGGACTCCTGCAGCGCCAACTGGCGCTTCTGCTGCTCGGGCTTGAGCGTGGGATTGAGCGCCAGCACGGCGGCCACGGCCTCGTCCTGGTGCTTGAGCGCGTAGTCCCAGCCCTGGGCGGTGGCCCGCATGAAGCTGCGCACCAGCTCAGGTTTGGCGCCCACGGTCTTCGCCTGCGCGAACACCACTTCGGCATAGGCGTTGACACCGTAGTCTGCGGCCGCCAGCGTGGCGGTGGGGTAGCCCTGCAGCTCGAGTGCGATGGGCTCGTTCACGACGAAAGCCGTCTTGGCCTGCACGGTGCCGTTCATGAGCACCTCGTTGCCGATGGCGACCACCGTGCGCACCTTGCTCATGTCCACGCCGGCCTGGGCCAGCATGGCGCGGGTGTAGTGCCACGGGCCGCCTTCGTTGTAGGCCAGGGTCTTGCCTTCCAGGTCCTTGGGCGTCCGGATGCCGGACGCGGCCAGGGACAGCACGCCGGCCGGGGACTTCTGGAAGCAGGCGCCGACGACCGCCAGGTTCATGTCCTGCGCATTGCCGTAGAGCACGGCGCTCACGTCGTTGGTGCCAAAGGTGTTCTGGCCCGATGCCACCATCGTGGTGGAATTGATGTTGGGCCCCCCGGGCATGATCGACACGTCCAGGCCCTCCTTGGCATAGAAGCCCTTCTCCTTGGCCATCACGTAGCCGGCGTTCTGCACATTCATGAGCCAGGACACGCGCAGGCTCACTTTCTCCGCGGCCGGGGCCGCACAGGTCATCAGTGCGGCCGCCACGGCCACGAGCGCGTGTGTGCCACGGAGGCGTTGCGAAGAAGCGGTGCGAGCGTTTTTCATGGTGGGGGGCTGGAGCGTTGGGAAGGAGTCAGTGATCGAGGCGGGCGCCAGGCCAGTACAGCGCCAGGCGCTCCAGCAGGCACACACCGTAGAACAGCAGCACGGTGGCCAGCGAGGTGAGGCCGATGGCGGCAAAGAGCATGGCCGTGTCCTGCTGGTAGCCGGCATTGACGATCAGCGTGCCGATGCCGACGTTGGCGCCCGTGAACTCGGCCACGATGGCGCCGATCACGGCCATGCCGGTGGTGATCTTCATGGCCGAGAACAGGTACGGCAGCGCGGCGTACACCCGCGCATGCCAGAACAGCTGCAGCGGCGGCGCCTGGATCACGGTCATGAAGTCCAGCAGGTTGCGGTCCAGGCTGCGCAGGCCGCGCGTGACGTTGACCAGCGTCGGGAAGAAGCAGGCCATCGCGGCAATGACTACCTTGGGCGCCAGGCCGAAGCCCAGCCAGATGGTGAGCAATGGCGCCACCGCGAGGATGGGCACCGTCTTGATGATGATGGCCCAGGGGAACATCGCGCGTTCCACCGCCTGCGAGTACAGAAACAACACCGCCACCAGGACGGCCGCCAGGGTGCCGATCACGAAGCCCAGCAGCGCCGCCAGCATGGTCACGCCGGCATTGAGGCTCAGCGGCCCCCAATCCGCAGCGATGCGCTGCAGCACCACGCTCGGCGCGGGGAGCAGGAAGCGCGGCACCTCGGCCAGGCGCACGCCGGCCTCCCAGGCCAGGCCCACCAGCAGGAAGAGCAGCGTGGGCGCCAACGCGTGGCGCCAGCCCGCGGGCCACGGCTGGCGGGTCATGCACGACCTCCGAAGATCATCGTTTCCAGCTGCGCCACATAGGCCGCAAAGCGCGGACTGCGTCGCACGCCGGCGTCGCGCGGACGCGGCAGGTCGATGGGCAGCACCTGCTGGATGCGGCCCGGCCGCGGGGCCAGCACCACCACCTGGTCGGACAGCAGCACCGCCTCGCTGAGCGAATGGGTCACGAACAGCACCGTGCACTGGCGCTCGGCCCAGATGCGCAGCAGCTCGTCGCCCATCTCGCGCCGGGTGAAGTCGTCCAGCGCGCCGAACGGCTCGTCGAGCAGCAGCACCTCGGGCGCATAGGCCAGCGAGCGCGCGATGGAGGCCCGTTGGCGCATGCCGCCCGACAGCTGCGGCGGGAAGTGGTGCTCGAAGCCCGCCAGGCGCACCAGCTCGATGAAGGCGCAGGCGCGGGCCTCGCGCTCGGCCGGCATGCCGACACCCAGCACGTCCAGCGGCAGCCGTACGTTGTCGAGCACGGACTTCCAGGGCATGAGCGCCGATTCCTGGAACACGAAGCCCATGGGCCGGTCGCGGCCGTACGCGCGCGGCGACAGGCCGTCGATGGCCACTTCGCCCTCGCTGGCCGACTCCAGCCCGCTCACGATGCGCAGCAGCGTGGACTTGCCGCAGCCGCTGTGGCCGACCAGCGAGACGAAGCTGTTGCGGGGGATGTCGAGCGACACGCCCTGCAGCGCCTGCGTGGGCTCCTCGCGGCAGCCGAAGCGCTTGCCGACACCGGCGATGCGGATGAAAGGGGCGGTCGGCGCGGGTTCGCGGCGCATGGTCGATGGGAGGCAAGGCAGACGGTGGAGCCCACCGCCATGCACGAATCGTTCCTTGATGCCGGTCCATTCTTCGCAGCCGCCCCCGCAGCGGCAATTTGCGTTTGCGCCATAGCCGCTATGGCGTTTGCCGTATGGCGCGCCGGGCATCGATGCCCCCGCATCGGCCCATGCGGCGAGGCAGCGATAAAATTCCGCGCCCGTCCGAGGAGCGTTGCAACCGCCGGCCTGTGCCGGCCGTCAGGCTCGGAAGGGGCCGCGCCCGGCGCGGCTGCGGTCAACGACGCTCACCGGATCCCCGTCGCTTCCAGGTGAGTCGCCCCATGTCCTCCCAACCCGTTTCCCCCATGCGCCTGTCCGGCCTGGAGCCGGTCTCCATCGGCGAAGGCTCGCTCTTCGTCAACGTGGGCGAGCGCACCAACGTCACCGGCTCGAAAGCTTTCGCCCGGATGATCCTGAACGGCCAGTTCGACCAGGCGCTGTCGGTCGCGCGCCAGCAGGTGGAGAACGGCGCCCAGGTCATCGACGTCAACATGGACGAGGCCATGCTGGACAGCAAGGCCGCCATGGTGCGCTTTCTGAACCTGATCGCCAGCGAGCCCGACATCGCGCGCGTGCCCATCATGGTGGACAGCTCCAAATGGGAGGTCATCGAGGCCGGGCTGCGCTGCATCCAGGGCAAGGGGATCGTCAATTCGATCTCCATGAAGGAAGGCGTGGAGAAGTTCAAGCACGAGGCGCGCCTGGTCAAGCGCTACGGCGCGGCGGCCGTGGTCATGGCCTTCGACGAGGTGGGCCAGGCCGACACCTTCGCGCGCAAGATCGAGATCTGCGAGCGCGCCTACCGCGTGCTGGTCGACGAGGTGGGCTTCCCGCCCGAGGACATCATCTTCGACCCCAACATCTTCGCGGTGGCCACGGGCATCGAGGAGCACAACAACTACGCGGTCGACTTCATCGAGGCCGTGCGCTGGATCAAGCAGAACCTGCCCGGCGCCAAGGTCTCGGGCGGCGTCTCCAACGTGAGCTTCTCGTTCCGTGGCAACGACCCCGTGCGCGAGGCCATCCACACCGTGTTCCTGTACCACGCGATCGCGGCCGGCATGGACATGGGCATCGTCAACGCCGGCATGGTCGGCGTCTACGACGACATCGAGCCCGTCCTGCGCGAACGCGTGGAAGACGTGGTGCTCAACCGCCGGCCCGATGCGGGCGAACGCCTGGTGGAGATCGCCGAGAGCGCCAAGAGCGGCGCCAAGGACGAGAGCAAGAAGCTCGAATGGCGCGGTACGCCCGAGGCGCCGGTGCCCGTGGAGCAGCGCCTGGCCCACGCCATGGTGCACGGCATCACCGACTTCATCGTCGAGGACACCGAAGAGGCGTACCAGGCCATCCTCGCCAAGGGTGGCCGGCCGCTGCACGTGATCGAAGGCCCGCTCATGGACGGCATGAACGTCGTGGGCGACCTGTTCGGCGCCGGCAAGATGTTCCTGCCGCAGGTGGTCAAGTCGGCGCGCGTGATGAAGCAGGCCGTGGCGCACCTGATCCCCTACATCGAGGAAGAGAAGAAGCGCGACGAGGCGGCCGGCCGCGACGTGCGCAGCAAGGGCAAGATCGTCATCGCCACCGTCAAGGGCGACGTGCACGACATCGGCAAGAACATCGTCACGGTCGTGCTCCAGTGCAACAACTTCGAGGTCGTGAACATGGGCGTGATGGTCCCGTGCCACGAGATCCTGGCCCGGGCCAAGGTCGAGGGCGCGGACATCGTGGGCCTGTCGGGCCTGATCACGCCGAGCCTCGAGGAGATGCAGTACGTGGCCGGCGAGATGCAGAAGGACGAGCACTTCCGCATCAAGAAGATTCCGCTCTTGATCGGCGGCGCCACCACCAGCCGCGTGCACACGGCCGTGAAGATCGCGCCGCATTACGAAGGGCCCGTGGTCTACGTGCCCGACGCCTCGCGAAGCGTGGGCGTGGCGCAGAGCCTGCTGTCCGAGCAGGCCAGTGCCTACATCGCCGAGCTCAACGCCGACTACGTGAAGGTGCGCGAGCAGCACGCCAACAAGAAGCAGGTGCCGCTGTGGCCACTGGCCAAGGCACGGGCCAACAAGACGCCCATCGACTGGACCGGCTACCAGCCGCCGCGCCCCAAGTTCCTGGGCCGGCGCCTCATCCGCAACTACGACCTGGCCGAACTGGCGCAGTACATCGACTGGGGCCCCTTCTTCCAGACCTGGGACCTGGCCGGCCCCTTCCCCGCCATCCTCAAGGACGAGGTCGTGGGCACCGAGGCCGTGCGCGTGTATGCCGACGGCAAGCGCATGCTGCAGCGCCTGATCGAAGGCCGCTGGCTCACGGCCAGCGGCGTGGTGGGCTTCTGGCCGGCCAATACCGAGCGCGACGACGACATCGTGCTCTACACCGACGAGACGCGCAGCCAGGCCGCGCTGACCTGGTACGGCCTGCGCCAGCAGACGGAAAAGCAGGCCGTGGGCGGCGTGATGCGGCCCAGCCGCTGCCTGGCCGACTTCGTGGCGCCCCGGGACAGCGGCGTGGCCGATTACGTCGGCGTGTTCGCGGTCACGGCCGGCATCGGCGCCGAGAAGAAGGAAAAGCAGTTCATCGACGACCTCGACGACTACTCGGCCATCATGCTCAAGGCGCTGGCCGACCGGCTGGCCGAGGCCTTCGCCGAGGCGCTGCACCAGCGCGTGCGCAAGGACCTGTGGGGCTACGCGGCCGACGAGCAGTTGGACAACGAGCAGCTCATCAAGGAACAGTACCGCGGCATCCGTCCCGCGCCCGGCTACCCGGCCTGCCCCGATCACAGCGTCAAGGGGCCGATGTTCGAGCTGCTGCAGTGCGCCGACATCGGCATGGGCCTGACCGAAAGCCTGGCCATGACGCCCGCGGCCAGCGTGAGCGGCTTCTACCTGTCGCACCCCGACGCCAAGTATTTCAATGTGGGCAAAATCGGCGCCGACCAGTTGGCCGACCAGGCGGCGCGGCGCCAGATGGACGAAGCGACGCTCTCGCGGCTGCTGGCACCGAATTTGTGAACAACCCCCAGGCCGCTTCGCGGCTCCCCCTTCTGCTGCGCGAAAGGGGCGCACCCAGAGGCTTGGCAGAGCCAGATCCTCGGGTGCCCTGGGGAAGTCAGCGCTGCATCGCCAGGGCGGCTGTTCACGACAGCACGTCCACCTCGAAGCCTCCAGTGCCTTGAAGCGCGAGAGGTCCGGCCTCCCGGGATCGCCATTTTGTTTCTGCAACAACTGATCTTCGCGGGCCAGCACTACGCGATGCTGGCCCTGTGTGTGTTCGCCGCCTGGGGCGCGGGCCAGCTGCTGTGGGCGCGCCTGCGGGCGCCGCAGGGGCCGGGCGCCGACCCGGCCGCGGCCGACCCCTGGCTGGGCCTGGCCATGGCGGCGGCGCTCGGGCTGGGGCTGTACATCTGCGCCTTCCAGGCCCTGGCGCTGGTGGGCGGCCTGCGCCCGCCGGCCGTGCTGGCCCTGCTGGGTGCGGGCGGGCTGGCGGCCCTGGCGCAGCTGCGTGCGGCCTGGGGCCGCCTGCGGACCTGGCCCCCGGCTGGCCTGACGCGCGCGCAACGCGTGGCGAACTGGGTCGCGCTGGGCGCGCTGATCGTGTCCCTGTCGGAGCCCCTGTCGCCCCCGCATGCTTTCGACGAGCTGATGTACCACCTGCCCTGGGCGCGCGAAACCGCGGCGGCCGGTGCGCTGGGCATCCACGACTGGCTGCGCTACCCCTGGTTCCCCTACAACTACAACCTGCTCTACGCGGCCGCGCTGCCGCTCGCCGGCGACGTGTTCCCGCACCTGCTGCACGCGCTGGCCGGCTGGCTGTCGGCCGCCATCGTCTTCCGGCTGGCGCTGGCCTACAGCGACCGCATCACCGCCTGCATCGCGGCCGTGATCCTGCTGGCCATCGGCGAGATGGGCAATGCGCTGATCGACATGGGCGTGGCGCTGTTCGTGCTGGCCGCCTGCACAGCGCTGTGGACCTGGCACTGCGCGCCGGCCGAGGAAACGCCGGGCCGCCCCAAGTTTCCTCGCCCCCCTAGGGGGGCGGGCCAGGCGCAGTCTGGCCCTGGGGGCTCGGGTTCTCGGCCGCTCGGCTGGCTGGCGCTGGCCGGCTTCCTCATGGGCGTGGCCCTGGGCAGCAAGTACCAGGCGCTCACCTTCCTGCCGCTGCTGGGCCTGTTCGTGCTGTGGCGCGAACGCCGGCCCACGCGGCTGGCGGTTGCGCTGGCCGCGCTGCTGCTGCCCTGCGTCTACTGGTATGCGCGCAACTGGCTGCAGACCGGCGATCCCTTCAACCCCATCGGCGCGCGCGTCTTCGGCTTCACCAACTGGAACGAAGCCGACTACGTGAACCAGGTGAACGACGTGCGCGCGCATGCCAGCCTGCCCAACATCATGCTGTGGCCGCTGCTGGCGGTGCCGTTCAGCGTCTTCTGGCGCGCGCCGTCCACGCGGCCGGCCGTGCGCGCGGCCTTCGTGTTCGGCGTCTGGTCGCTCGTGATCTGGGTGCTGACCTCGCGCTACCCGCGCTACATGACGGCCTCCTTCCCGCTGCTGGCCTGGCTGGGCGCCATCGGCTGGCGGCAGCTGGGCCTGTGGGGCGCGCAAGCCGTGCAGCGGCGCCTGCCCGCACTGGCGCAAGGCGCTGCGCCGCGCGTGGCGACCGTGGGGCTGCTGGCCGTGCTGGCGCTGGCTGGCGGGCAGCGCTTCGTGCAGCACGCGCGCGCGGTGTCGCCCACGCCCGAGACGCGCGAGGCCTTCCTGCGCGGCCATGTGCCCGGCTACGAGGCGCTGCAATGGGCCAACGCGCACCGCCGCGGCAAGCTCTACATCGTGGCGCTGTCCGATGCGATCTACTTCGCGCACCAGCCCGCCTGGGGCGACATGTTCGGCCCCTGGCGCTATGCCGACTTCGTGATGCAGCCGCCCGCCGAGATGGGCCGCCGCCTGGCGGCCGCAGGCTTCGGTACCATCGCCATCCACACGCCGACCGTCTCCATCCTCGACAGCCAACCCGGCTTCACGGACCATTTCGAGCTGCTTCAGGACCAGAAGGGCACGCGCATCTATCGCGTGCGGGCCTTTCCACCCTCGTCCCGCCCATCATGACCGACCGACCCTCGCCGCTGCGCATCGCGGCCGTCATCCCCTGCTACAACGAGGCGCTGGCCATCGGCCAGACCGTGGCCGAGTTCCGCCAGCACCTGCCGCAGGCGCAGATCCACGTCTTCGACAACAACTCCAGCGACGACACGGCCGCCGTGGCCCGCGCCGCGGGCGCGGTGGTCACGCATGTGCCGCTGCGCGGCAAGGGCAACGTGGTGCGCCGCATGTTCGCGGACGTGGAGGCCGACATCTACGTGATGGTGGATGGCGACGCCACCTACGACCTCTCGCGCGTGGGCGAGATGATCGACATGCTCATCGCGGGCAACCTGGACATGGTGGTGGGCGCGCGCCAGGACGACCACCAGGACGCCGCCACCTACCGGCGCGGCCACCGCTGGGGCAACCGCATGCTCACGGGCGCGGTGGTCAGCATCTTCGGCGGCCAGTTCAGCGACATGCTGTCGGGCCTGCGCGTGTTCTCGCGCCGCTATGCCAAGTCCTTCCCGGCGCAGTCGCACGGCTTCGAGATCGAGACCGAACTCACGGTGCACGCGCTGGAGCTGCGCCTGCCCTGGGCCGAGCTGCCCACGCTGTACCGTTCAAGGCCCGAAGGATCGGTCAGCAAGCTCTCCACCTACCGGGACGGCTGGCGCATCCTGATGACGATCACCAAGCTGTTCATCAGCGAGCGCCCGCGGCAGTTCTTTCTGTGGATCGCAGCACTGCTCACGGTCGGCGCGGTGGCGCTGGCCATTCCGCTCGTGATCACCTGGCTGGACACCGGCCTGGTGCCGCGCGTGCCCACGGCCGTGCTGGTCACGGGCATGATGGTCGGCGCCATGATGTCGGTGGCCTGCGCCGCGATTCTGCGCACCGTGACAATTGGCCGGCGCGAGGCCAAGCGGCTGCAATACCTGCTGATCCCGGGCCCGCGCGGCGCGGCGCACGGCCGCGATGCCTGAACCCGCTTCGTCACCCGAGCCCTCCCCCCTGAGCACGCTGCAGCGCCTGATGCGCTTCGGCGTGGCGGGCGTGCTGGGTTTCGGGGTCGATGCGGGCGTGCTGTACCTGCTGGCGCCCTTCCTGGGCTGGTACGGCGCGCGCGTGCTGTCCTTCTGGGCCGCGGCCACGGCCACGTGGCTGTTCAACCGGCGCTACACCTTCGCCGACGGCGCGGCGCGCGGCGGCCGCGCGCTGCGGCGCGAGTACGGCACCTACCTGCTGGCCATGCTGGGCGGCGCGGCCGTGAACTACGGCGTCTACGCGCTCACGCTGCACCTGCTGCCGCCCGCGGCCTGGGTGCCGCTGCTGGGCGTGGCCGTGGGCAGCGTGGCGGGCATGGGGGTCAACTTCGTGTCGGCGCGCTGGTTCATCTTCCGCACACCCTGAAACCCTCGGACCGAGAAGCCCCGAGGCCCGGCCCGGACGGGCTGGGCAGGCCGGGCCGGATGCGCGCCGCGCCTGGCGCCGGCGTCAGAAGCGGAAGTCCAGCGTGCGCGGCGTGCCGCCCACTTGCACCGTCTGCGTCTTGCGCTGGCCGCCGATGCTGGCGTCCACCGCGTAGCGGCCCGCCGGCAGGTTGATCAGGCACACGGGACCGCTGGCGCGCAGCGACTGCGAGGGCGCGTTGCCGCTCTCGCCGCGGATGTCCACCTGCACGTCGGCGAGGTAGGCGCCGTCGGTGCGGGCGAAAAGCAGCGACAGCGGATGGTCCTTCATGGCGGCGCGCATGGCGGTCGACTCGTCGCTGCCGATGCCGCCGCAACGCCACTGGATGGGGCCGCCATGGCCCGGCGCGCCCGCATGGGCGCCGTGCGCGGCAGCCGGTGCCGGCAAGGTCACGGCGGGCGGCGGCGCGGCCGGCGCCGGGGCCTGGGGCGCCACTTCCACCGGTGCCGGCACAGCCGTCTGCGCCAGCGCGCTGCCTGCGCACGCGCACGCAGCCAGGAGGACGGCGAAAGAGCGGGAGGCGGTGGAAGTACGGGTCGTTCGCATGGCGGCTCCTTGAACTCACTGGAGAGGCTGCTCATGCTCCGCGCTGCGCCGCACCCCGGCTGTAGTCGCACGCCGACGGCCGCTGTGCGGCGGGCGCGAACGCCGGCGCCCGCCGCTGCTGCAGGCGGTCAGCGCTCAGAGCCCCGGCGCGGCCGGCTGCAGCGCCTCATCCAGCCACTCGATCCAGTGCCGCACCGGCAGCGCGGTGCCGCTTTGCAGGTGCGTGATGCAGCCGATGTTGGACGAGGCGATGCGCGCGGGCTGCAGCTGCTGCAGGTGGCCCAGCTTGCGGTCGCGCAGCTGGTACGACAGTTCGGGCTGCAGCACCGAGTAGGTGCCGGCCGAGCCGCAGCACAGGTGCGATTCGTTCTTCGCCACCTGCAGCGAAAAGCCCAGCGCGCGCAGATGCGTTTCCACCCCGCCGCGCAATTTCTGGCCGTGCTGCAGCGTGCAGGGCGGGTGGTAGGCCATCACGCCTGCGGGCGGCTGCACGCGCTCCTTGAGCACCGGCACCAGCTCGGGCAGCAGCTCACCGACGTCGCGCGTCAGCGCGCTGATGCGTGCGGCCTTCTCGGCGTAGGCGGTGTCGTGCTTGAGCGCATGGCCATACTCGCGCACCGTCACGCCGCAGCCCGAGGCGTTCATCACCAGCGCTTCCACCTCGCCCCGTTCCACGTACGGCCACCAGGCGTCGATGTTGGCGCGCATCTGCGCCAGGCCGCCTTCCTGGTCGTTCAGGTGGAACTTCACCGCGCCGCAGCAGCCCGCGGCCGGCGGCAGCACGCATTCGATGCCCGCCGCGTCCAGCACGCGCGCCGTGGCGCCATTGATGTTGGGCGACATGCTGGGCTGCACGCAGCCCGCCAGCATCAGCACCTTGCGCGCATGGCTGCGCGTGGGCCACAGGCCGGCGTCCTGCCTCGGCGGCACCTTGGCCTGCAGCTTTTCGGGCAGCAGGCCGCGCACCGCCTGGCCCAGCTTCATCGCGGGTGCGAACAGCGGCGAGGGCAGCCCTTCCTTGAGCGCCCAGCGCAGCGCCTTCTCGCCCGCCGGGCGCGGCACTTTCTCGTCGACGATCTTGCGGCCGATGTCCACCAGATGGCCGTACTGCACGCCGCTGGGGCAAGTGCTTTCGCAGTTGCGGCAGGTCAGGCAGCGGTCCAGGTGCAGCTGGGTGGCGCGCGTGGGCTCGGCGCCTTCGAGCACCTGCTTGATCAGGTAGATGCGCCCGCGCGGGCCGTCGAGTTCGTCGCCCAGCAGCTGGTAGGTGGGGCAGGTGGCGGTGCAGAAGCCGCAGTGCACGCACTTGCGCAGGATGGCTTCGGCCTCCGCGCCTTCGGGTGTGCCTTGGAATTCGGGGGCGAGTTCGGTCTGCATGGTGGGGAAGACTTGAAGTTCTGTTCTGTTCAGGGGGACGCCGGGGGCGCACCGGTGTCCGTCCGGGGCGCCTCCGCGGCCGGCCGGCGCAGGTGCAGGCGCACGGCCAGGCCTGCCAGCCCTTCGCGCAGTTCACGCGAGCGGCGCACATCGTCCAGGAAGGGGGGCAGCGAAAGCGCCAGCAGCAGCGCCGCGAGCGGCAGCACGCAGATGAAGCCCAGCCACTTGAAGCCGGCCGCGCCGGCCAGGCCGCCGGCCACGAACATCAGCACCAGCGCGCCGAACAGGCGCAGCCGCTGGCGGTTGTGGCGCACCGGCGAGCCGGCCGGGCCGCCGCGCCGGTTCCAGTACAGCATCTTGCCCAGCTCGATGCCCAGGTCGGTGAGGTGGCCCGTCATGTGGGTGGTGCGCACGCGGCCGCCCGAGATCTTGGCCGACAGCGCGTTCTGCAGCCCCATGATGAAGGACAGCAGCAGCACCGTGAGCGGCACCGCGAAGGGCGTGTGCCAGCCCAGGGTGATCGCCCCCATCAAGCCGAAGGGCAGCATCAGCGCCGCCTCCAGCAGCAGCGGCAGCGCATAGGGATGGCGCAGCCGGTGCTGGCGGCCCCAGTTGATCTGCACGGCCGACACGGCCGCGCCGCCCACGAAGGCCAGCAGGGCGCCCAGCGCATTGAGCAGCAGCGTGACATTGCCCAGCACCAGCGCGTCGGCCACCTGCGAGGTGAAGCCGGTCATGTGCGAGGTGTACATGTGCAGCACCAGGAAGCCGCCCGCGTTCACGGCGCCCGCATTGAACGCCAGCAGCAGGCCCAGCGTCCGGTCGGACTGGGCCAGCCGATGGCGGCCGGTGAGCTGGCGCAGGCGGCGCATGGGCGTGTGGCGCGGCTCAGCTCGCAACGTCCGCCGTGGCAGCGATGGCGGCCCGCGCGTACTGCCGTCCGGGGTTGAAGATGCCGGCCGGATCGAAGCTGCGGCGCAGCCCTTCGTGGATGCGCGCGAGCGGCGCGCTCAGCGCATCGAAGCGCGGCGGCGCGGCATCGGTCGCCGCGCCCGGCGGCGCCACGAACAGCGTGGCGTGGCCGCCCACCTGGCGGGCCGCGGCGCGCACCGCATCGGCCTGGTCCGCCGGCAGCGCGTACCAGCGCAGCCCGCCATGCCACTCGACCAGCGGCTGGCCCGGCAGCGCCAGCACGGGCGCCGTCTGGGGCACCGACACGCGCCACAGCGCCAGCCCACGCGCCACCGCATCGGTGAAGAAGGGCAGGCGCTGGTCGCGCAGCGCGGCCCACACGGGCTGCGCCTGTTCGGGCGCGCGCAGCTGGCCGCCGAGGCCGCCCAGGCTGCGGCAGGCCGATTCCACGGCCGCCACGGCGCCGCGCAGGCGCAACCACAGCACGCCGGGGCGCGGTGCGCTGTCGGGCGCATCGGGCGCGGCCGCTTCGGCAATCCACGCACTGGCGTTCAGCGGCAGCGGCTGGCCGCCCCAGCCGTTGAGCAGAGCCAACGCCTCGGCCTGCGTACAGGTGAATTCCAGTGTGGCTTCAGCCGGTGCCAGCGGCAGCACCTTGAGGCTCAGTTCGGTGATCAGGCCCAGCGTGCCCAGCGAGCCGGCGAGCACGCGCGACACGTCGTAGCCCGCCACGTTCTTCATCACCTGGCCGCCGAACTGCAGCTGCTCGCCGCGGCCGTTGATGAGGCCCACGCCCAGCACGTAGTCGCGCACGCAGCCCACGCTGGCGCGCGCCGGGCCCGACAGGCCCGCCGCCACCATGCCGCCGACGGTCGCGCTCGCACCGTCTCCTTGCCACGCGAAATGCGGCGGCTCGAAAGGCAGGCACTGGTTCTGCTGCGCGAGCACCGCTTCGAGTTCGGCCAGCGGCGTGCCGGCGCGCACCGTGACCACCAGCTCACTGGGCTCGTAGCTCAGCACGCCGGTGAGCGCGCGCGTGTCCAGCAGCGCGCCTTGCACGGGCTCGCCATAGAAGTCCTTGCTGCCGCCGCCGCGGATGACGAGCGGCGTGCCGTCGGCGCTCGCGGCGCGGATGCGGTCGATGAATTCGTTCAACATCGTCATGGGGCGATCAGAAGCGGGGCAGGTCGGAATGCGGCAGCACGCCGCCGCGCACCACCTGCTTGCCGTATTCGGCACAGCGCTGCAGCGTGGGAATCACCTTGCCGGGGTTCAGGTGGCCGGCCGGGTCGAAGGCATGCTTGATGCCGAACATCTGCGCGTTTTCTTCGGCCGTGAACTGCACGCACATGCTGTTGAGCTTTTCCACGCCCACGCCATGCTCGCCCGACACCGTGCCGCCCATCGCCACACTGGTTTCCAGGATGTCGGCGCCGAAGAGCTCGCAGCGGTGCAGCTCGTCGGGATCGTTGGCGTCGAACAGCACCAGCGGATGCAGGTTGCCGTCGCCCGCGTGGAACACGTTGCAGCAGCGCAGGCCGTACTTCTTCTCCATCTGCTGGATGGCCAGCAGGATGTCGGCCAAGCGCTTGCGCGGGATGGTCGAATCGAGGCACATGTAGTCGGGGCTGATGCGGCCCGACGCGGGAAAGGCGTTCTTGCGCCCGCTCCAGAAGCGCAGACGCTCTTCCTCGCTCTCGCTCACGGCAATGGCGGTGGCGCCGCAGCCGCGCAGCACGGCGCTCATCCGGCCGATCTCTTCCTCCACCTCTTCGGGCGTGCCGTCCGATTCGCACAGCAGGATCGCTTCGGCGTTCAGGTCGTAGCCCGCGTGCACGAAGTCTTCCACCGCCGCGGTCATGGGCTTGTCCATCATCTCCAGCCCGGCCGGGATGATGCCGGCCGCCACCACGGCCGCCACCGCATCGCCGGCCTTCCGCACATCGTCGAAGCTGGCCATGATGCAGCGCGCCAGCTGCGGCTTGGGCACCAGCTTGACGGTGACCTCGGTGGTCACGGCCAGCATGCCCTCGCTGCCGATCACCAGCGCCAGCAGGTCCAGCCCCGCGCAGTCCAATGCATTGCTGCCGAATTCGACCGGCTCGCCCTCGGCCGTGAAGCCGCGCACGCGCAGCACGTTGTGCAGCGTGAGGCCGTACTTGAGGCAGTGCACGCCGCCCGAGTTCTCGGCCACGTTGCCGCCGATGGTGCAGGCGATCTGGCTCGATGGGTCGGGCGCGTAGTAGAGGTTGTAGGGGGCCGCGGCTTCGCTGATGGCCAGGTTGCGCACGCCGCACTGCACGGTGGCTGTGCGCGAGACGGGATCGACTTCGAGGATCTGGTTGAACTTGGCCAGCGAAAGGGTCACGCCCAGCTCGTGCGGCATGGCGCCGCCCGACAGGCCGGTGCCCGCGCCGCGCGCCACCACCGGCACCTTCAGGGCATGGCAGGCCTTGAGCACGGCGGCCACCTGGGCCTCGTTCTCGGGCAAGGCCACGACCAGCGGGCGCTGTCGGTAGGCCGTGAGGCCGTCGCATTCGTAGGGCGTGGTGTCTTCGGCCTGCCAGAGCAGCGCATGCGCGGGCAGTTGCGCGGACAGCGCGCGCACCACCTCGGCCTGGCGGGCCGCGCGTTCGGCGCGATCGACGCGCTGCAGGCCTTGGGCCTGCGCGGAGGATTCGGGGGCATTCATCGAGGGGTCTCCTGGGGGCCGGCGCATCGCGCGCCCAGCCAGCGGGCTGGCCAATGATGGCACGGCCCAGCCCGCGCGCAGCTGTCGCGAAGGGTGCGGCACTGTAGGCGCTGGGCGGCAGCGGCGGTTTGAAGATTCTTCAAGCGGTGTTGAGCAAAGCTGGCTGGGCGATGGCGCCGCTGCCGGCATGCCGGCGCGTGGCAGGCGGCTGGCCCCGCGTGGGGCGCCCACGGCGCGCTGCCGGGCGCCGCCTGGGCCAAAGCGCGGAGAATCCCGCCATGGCCACCGCACGCTCCTTCGACACCGCCGACTACAAGCTCTTCCCCTCGCCGCGCAACGCGCACCGCATCGTGTTCGAACACCAGGTGTTCGTGCCGCAGCCCTATGCGCTGATCGACCTGCCGAGCTACGACCTGAAAGGCCGCTACAGCCTGTTCGCCGCCTGCCGGCTGTCGGACGGGAAGATGGGACAACTCGTGACGCTGGAGGAGGAAGGGGACGTGGCGCAGTTCAACGCGCGGTTCGTGCCGGATTGAGCACGCGCCCACCGCCTCCCCCCGGGGAGATCTGTGGTGATCCGCGGCGGTGATCAAGGGCTCGTGAAATCGGCGGCAACGAGCGTCGACTTGCGCAAATGGCTGGACGGCATGGTCTCAATACCTCAGGGTAAGACGCAGCATATCGAAGTGCTGCATCCCATTCTCGAAAACAGGCTCCGGGTAGTTGTTGACGAAGAAGTCGTGGTCAATGCGCGTCGCCCGAAATCCATGCCGCTGGTAGAAGGCCAGTTGATAGCCAAAAGTTCCGGTGCCCACCTCCAGTTGCGTGGCGCCAGATTCACGAAAGAACGCCACCATCCATTTCAGGAGCGCCGTGCCATGGCCGCATTTCTGATGGCGCGGCGGCACGGCGATGTTCATGAGCTCATGTGCGCCCGCACGAAGCGGCTGGACCACACCTGCGCCGACCACCGCCCCGTGGCTTGAAGCCACGAAGCACTGTGACCTGGGCAGATAGGAACGGACTTTCTCTTCCGAAGGATCGGCAAGCAGCAAAAGCTCGATGGGAGCCTCCGATACAGGGACTTCTTGGATCCGTAGCGACATGTTCTTGATGTTGCCTGACATTCGGCAGGGCAGGCCAGCCCCGGTTCGACGGAGCCGGTCCTCTCGATGCGACGATTGGGGCCTGTTCACGCTATGGAAGGGGTCGCGAAGCTCATCCCAGCCCCTTGGCGAAGCAACGCGATCCCCTTCCATAGCGTGAGCAGGTCCTAGGCCTCGCTCGCGAATGCTGCATGGTAGGCAACCTCGCCTTGAGGCGGGAAACCGGAGAGAGCTTGAGCCATGAAGTACTCGGATGGCGGCCCTGGATACACCAGACCTGGCATCACCTTGAACCCGAAGCGCCCGTAGTACGCTGGATCGCCAAGCACCACGCAACCTGCGGCTGAAAGAGTGCGCAGTCGCTCGATTCCGGCACGGACCAAGGCGGCGCCAATGCCTTGAGATTGAAAATCGGGGTCGACCGCCAGAGGCCCCAGACCGTACCAGTCCTTGACGCCGCTGCTGATGGTGACTGGTGAGTACGCCACGTGACCGACGATTCTGCGGTCTTTCTCCGCAACAAGGGACACGGTCAAAGCTCCAGCAGCGCGCAGCGCCCTGACGATGAACTGCTCTGTATGGCTGGTGTGTTCAGCGCTGGCAAACGCGCGCTCGATCACGCGAGCGATCGCCGCTGAATCTTCCAGGGTTGTTTCCGTACGAATGATCATGGGTGAATGGCGATTGCGAGATTCAAGGTCTGATTTCAGCGCAGGCCGAAGCGAAAGAATGATGCGGGCTGTTGGATGTCTTCATCAGGCGTCGCCCCTCCCGATGGGAGGGTTGGCAACCACGGATCGCCACAACGCCCCGGACTGCTCTTCGGCATGGAAAGGGCGGTGCATGGAGTGCAGCGCAGATCTCCGCCTACCCCACCATCCAATCCACGAACGCCGCGCACTCCCACCGCTCCAGCGTCCCCGGCTTCCAGCAGATGTGATTGGCATTCGGCGCCGGCACGCTGCGCGGTGACAGGCGCACCAGTCGGCCGCTGTCGAACCAGGCGGCGCCCATTTCCTCGCGCACCAACGCCACGCCAAAGCCGCTGGCGGCGGCGTCGTAGACCAGGCCCAGATCGTTGAACTGGGCGCCGACGTAGGGCTCGGGCAGGGCCAGGCCGCAGGCGGCGAACCAGCTGCTCCACGGCTCCAGCGGGCTGCGGATCAGGCGGGCCTGCTGCAGTTCGGCCAGGGTGTCGAAGCCTTCGAAGGGGCCGAATTCCTTGAGGTAGCTCGGGCTGCACGCGGGCGTGACGCGGTCGTGCGTGACCACGCGCGACTCACGGTCGGCGTAGTGGCCCGGGCCGAAGCGCACTTCCAGGTCGGCCTCTTCGGCCGTCACGTCCAGCAGCGGGATGGAGACCTGGAAGGTCAGTTCCACCTCGGGGTAGGCGTTGCGGAAGGTCTCCAGCCGCGGCATCAGGTACACCCGCGCAAAGGTGGGCGTGACGGCCACGCTCAGGCGCGTGGCGGCCTGCGCGCCGTCGCGCGGCGGCATGCGGCCGAAGGCAGCCAGGCCCTCGCGCACATTGGCCAGGTAGGCGGTGCCGTCGGCCGTGAGGGTGAAGTCGCCCCTTGCAAAGAGCTTGAAGCCCAGGTGCGCCTCCAGCTGGCGGATGCGGTGGCTGACGGCGCTGACGGTGACGCACAGTTCGTCGGCCGTGCGGCTGGCGCTGCGCAGGCGCGCCAGCAGCTCGAAAGTGACCAGGCACTGGATGGGCGGGATGGGGCGCATGGGCGATGCCCCCTCAGTCGTCGAAGAAGTCGACCGGGACGCCCTGCACCTCGGTGCGCGTCATCCACACATGGCCGGCCTGCGGCTGGCGCTGCAGCTCGTCGGGGGGGCGGCCCTTTCGGCCGGTGGTGACGAACAGGGTGCGCAGGTCGTCGCCGCCGAAGCAGGGCATGGTCGGGCACTGGGCCGGCACGGGCAGCGATTGCTGCACGGCGCCTTCGGCGTCCAGGCACAGCAGCTGGGCGCCCTCGTACATCGCGACCCAGTACCGGCCCTGCGCGTCGAGCGTGGCGCCGTCGGGCCGGCCGCCATAGGGCTGGCCGGCGCTGGCGCAGCCGGCCTTGTCGGCGAACTGGTGCAGCACGCGCGCGGCGCCCAGGGTGTTGGTGACCGGCTGCCAGTCCCAGGCGCGGATGGCGTGGCTGGGTGTGTCGGTCCAATAGAGCGTGCGGGGCGTGAAGGCCAGGCCGTTGGCGGTGATGGCGTCGTTCAGCATGGGCTGCAGCGCCGGCTGCCGCCCTTCCCGCGCGTCCAGGCAATACAGCGTGGCGTCGCGCGCGGTCTTGGGCTCGTTGAGCGATCCGGCCCAGAAACGGCCCAACGGGTCGCATTTGCCGTCATTGAACCGCAATGTCGCCGCATCGTGCGGGGCGGGCGCCATCAGCTGCAGCGCGCCGCCCCAGCTCGGGGCGCGGTAGACGCCGTCGCGCAGCGCCACCACCAGGCCGCCGCGCCGCGCGGGCGCGATGCAGCCGGGCTCCTGCGGCATCGGCCAGCGTTCGACTGGCACGTCGGCGTTCAGCACGCCGCGCGTTCGCAGCAGGGCGCGGCCGGGAATGTCGAGCCAGTACAGCGCGCCTTCGTGCGGATGCCAGAAGGGCGATTCGCCGAGCTCGCAGAGGCTGTGAGTGAGCGCAGTCCACATGCCCGCCATTGTGCGGGCGAGCGTGGGCGGTGCGGGCGGCGGCGGGCTTGGGCGGCCGACCGGCGCCAAGGGCCGTGGGAACAGCGGGCCCTGGCGCCGGATGGCTGGACTGCCTCTGTCGAAAAGTTCTCGAACTTAGAACTTTCTATTTCAATCTATGCATCCAAATGTTGCTCGAACGGGGCGGCGCCGGGGCCTTGCCGGACGCTGCCCGCTGCGCCTCTTCCTCGAAAACACGGCATCGCTCCGCGCTGCCTGCCAGCCGCCAAGACGCTGCATGTTGTTTCATAAGAACGACATGCATGAGTACAAAGTACTACATCTGATTTCATAGCGCCCGGGCGTTGCGGTCGTGCCGGGCCGGCGCACAGCGGCGCGGTCACCGGCAGGCACAAGTGCCCCCGCCATGCCTGGCCAGCCCGCTGCGCAACCGTGGCACCCCCACCCATGACACTGCATCGGCCTCTACTTGCGAATCGGCGAACGCCGCTGGACAGCCGGCCGGCTGCGGCATTGCGCCGGGGCGCGGCGGCGCGCCTGCGCGGGCTCACGCTGCTGTGGGCCTGCGCCGGCTGCGTGGCCGCCACGGCGCAAGAGGCCGGCTCGCCCCCTGCCGTGGCGGCGGACGGCCCGGCCGCGCCCTATTCCAGCGCGGCGCATGACGCCTTGATCGCGGCCCGCCGCAACGGCCATCTGGCTCCGGGCGCGGTGCTCGCGCAACTGCAGGCGTGGCTGGCGCAGTCGCCGGCCCCTGCGGCGCCGCATGCGCGCCTGGCCTCCGACGCCATCGTGCTGGCGGCCGACCTGGGCCGCGCCTGCGACGCCGCCGCCCTGGGCCGCGCCGCGGGGCTCGACGCGGTGGCCGACTATGCGCTGGCGGCGCTGGTGGGCGCGGCGCGCCAATGCGCCGACACCGCGCTGCAGGGCCAGGCCATCCAGACCTGGCGTCAGCGCATGCCGCAGGCGCGCGAGCCGCTCTACCAGGCTGCCTTCTGGCACCTGGACACCGGCGACGTGGAAGGCGCCCGCCAGCTGGAACAGCGGCTGGCCCGGCCCGCGCCCGTGCCCACGCACGAACGCGTGTCGCTGCTCGAACTGCAGGCCGCGCTGGCACTGGCGCAGCAGCAGCGGATCCAGGCCCTCGGCCTGTACCAGCAATTGCTCGAACTGGCGCCGGACCATGCCTATGCCCGCCGCCAGAGCGTGCTGCTGCTGGCGCAAAGCGGCGGCAAGGCGGCGGCCTGGCCGCAGGCGCAGCACCTGCAGCAGGCGCGCCCGAGCCTGTTCTCGGCCCTGGAACTGGCGACGCTGGAGCAGGGCGCGCTGGGCCAGCGGCTGGGCTGGGCCGTGACCGAACGCGACCTGCGCCTGGGCCCGCAGCGCCTGCAGCCGCTGGACGAGGTGGTGGCGCAGTTGCAGGACGCTCAGGCGCGGCATGCGGCACAGGCGGCCCAGGCCCCGGCGGCGCAGCGGGCCGCCTGGGACGCCCTGCTGCTGCAGCTGCAGGCGGACCAGGTGCTGGGCGAGGTGGAGCGCGGCCGGGCGCCGGCCGCCATCGCGCTGTACGAGCGCCTGGCCCGCCCCGGCGTGCAGCCGCCCTTCCACGCCCAGGTGGCGGCGGCGCGCGCCCTGGCCCTGGCCGGCCGCTCGCACGACGCGGTCCGGCGGTACGAACAGGCGCTGGCCGGCGCCAACCCGGCGGACTACGCGGTGTGGGAAGCCCGCGTGGGCCTGGTCTACGCCTATGCGGACGCGGGCCGCTTCGACGACGCGCAGGCGCTGCTGGACCGCCTGGGCGCCGAGACGCCCCTGTTCCTGCGCCAGGCGCCGCTGGCGCAGACACCCAACCCCGACTACACCTTGCTGCAGGACACCCAGGGACAGCTGCTGCTGATGGGCGACCAGCTGCAGCAGGCGCAGGCGCTTTTCGCGCGCCTGCAGGCGGCCGCTGGCATGAACACCGGCTTTCGCGCCGGCGCGGCCACCACGGCGCTGCGGCGCCAGCGGCCCGAAGCAGCAATGGCGCAGTACCGGGCCGTGCTGGCCGACGACCCGCAGAGCCTGCATGCGCGCGCCAGCCAGGCCGACGCCCTGATGACCGCCCAGGAATGGCGCGCCGCGCGCAGCGTGTTGGCCTCGCTCACGCACGACGCCGACGACGAGGGCGTCGTGCAGCGCACCGCCGCGCGGCACCGCCAGGCCGTGGCGCCGCGGCTGGAGCTCGACACCGCGCGCGAGACCGGCAACCTCGCTTCCGCAGACCGTGTCTGGCTGTTCGAGGGCCGCCTGAGCTCGGCGCTGCTGGACGATGCCTGGCGCGTGCATGCCAGCCATGCGCGCGCCCAGGGCCGCACCGACCTGGGCGCACCGCACCACTGGCAGCGCACCGCGCTGGGCCTGGGCTGGACGCAGGGCCGCTGGCAGGCGCAGGCCCAGCTGCAGCAGGCCAACACCGGGCCCCATCGCAGCAGCCTGGGCGCCGCCGTGGACTACCGCGCCAGTGACCGGCTGCGCCTGGCCGCGCGCTACGACGGCGACAGCCCGCAGACGCCCTGGCGCGCGCGCGCCGCCGGCATCGGCGCCCGCGCGCTGGCCCTGGAGGCGCGCTGGGTGCACAGCGAAAGCCGCGAACTCCGGCTGAACGTGGAACGGCTGGCGCTGAGCGATGGCAACCGCCGCCACGGCACCGGCCTCGAATGGCGCGAACGCTGGATCGGTGGGCCCCGTCTGCAGTTGGAGACCACCCTGGGCGCCGACATGGGCCGCTACGCGCACCAGGAGCGGCCCTACTTCAGCCCGGCGCGCGAACACACGGTGCAGGCCGGTGTGCGCGCGCAATGGCTGACCTGGCGCGAGTACGAGCGCAGCTTCTTCCAGTCGGTCGAGCTCAGCGCCGGCCGCTATTCGCAATCGGACTTCGGCGGCGGCGCCCTCTGGCGCCTGAGCTACGAACACCGCTGGCAGCTCGGGCCCGAGGCGCAGCTCCGCTACGGCGCGTCGGTGGGCCGCCACCCCTACGACGGCCGGCACGAGCGCCAGACCCGCCTGTACCTGCAGCTTTCCATTCCCCTGTCATGACGCCCCGCCGCCGCGTTCCCTTTCTGAACCGCCGCCAGCTGCTGGCCGGCGGCCTGCTCATGGCCGCCGGCCTGCCCAGCCTGCGTCTGCGGGCCGCGGCCCTGCCGGCAGCCGACGCCGACGACGGCCAGACCTTCCGCGCCCTCGCCTTCCACGACGTGCTCGCGCAGATCCGGGAAGCCTTCGAGCACGGCGCCGACGGCACGGCCGTGAGCGAAAGCACGCTGATCGACTTCTTCTCGTGGCTGCAGGCCAACGGCTACCACGCGGTGAGCCTGCAGCAGGTGCTGGACGCGCGCGCCGGCGGCGCGCCGCTGCCGCCGCGCGCGGTGCTGCTGAGCTTCGACGACGGCTACCGCAGCACCTACGAAAAGGTGTTCCCGCTGCTGCGCCAGTACCGCTTTCCGGCCGTGTTCGCGCTGGTGTCGAGCTGGCTCGAAGTGCCGCAGGGCCAGCAGGTGCGCTACGGCGACCGCTGGGTGCCGCGCGAGCATTTCGTGCGCTGGGAAGAGGCCGCGGAGATGGCGCGATCGGGCTGGGTCGAACTGGCCAGCCATTCGCACGACCTGCATCAGGGCGTGCCGGGCAATCCGCAGGGCAACCTGCTGCCCGCCGCCACCACGCTGCGCTACGGCGACGAGCCGGGCCGCTACGAAAGCGTGCAGGCCCACATGCAGCGCATCGAGGCCGACCTGCGACGCAGCCGCGAGTTGATCGAAGCCCGCACGGGCGCCCGTGTGCGCTCGCTGGCCTGGCCCTATGGCGCCTACCACGCGCAGGCACTGGAGGCGGCGCGCCGGGCCGGCCTGGCGATCACCTTCACGCTCGAGGACGGCCCGAACGACCGCCAGGTGCCGCTGTCCGCGCTGCGCCGGGCCCTGCCGTCCTACGAGTTGGAGTCGCCGCAGTACCTGTGGCTGCTGCGCAAGCCCGCCGGCCTGGAGCCGGGGCACGTCAACCGGGTCATGCACGTGGACCTGGACTATGTGTACGACCCCGACCCGGCGCAGCAGGAGCGCAACCTGTCGCTGCTGGTCGAGCGGGTCGCCACGGTGATGCCGCGCGCCGTGTTCCTGCAGGCCTATGCCGACCCCGACGGCGACGGCGTCGCCGACGCCCTCTACTTCCCCAACCGGCACCTGCCGGTGCGTGCCGACCTGTTCAGCCGCGCCGCCTGGCAGCTCTACACCCGCGCGGGCGCCAAGGTGTACGCGTGGATGCCGGTGATGGCCTTCCGCCTGCCGGCCGGGCATGCGCTGGCGGCGCAGGTGGTGCGCGCCCAGGCACCCCAGGCCGCCCAGGGCCGCTATCACCGGCTCACGCCCTTCGACGCCCGGGTGCGGGCGCTGATCGGCGACCTCTACGAAGACCTGGGCCGCCATGCGCGCTTCCAGGGCCTGCTGTTCCACGACGACGCCATGCTCGGCGACGACGAGGACACCAGCGAGGCCGCACTGTCCACCTACCGCCAGTGGGGGTTGCCGGCCGACGTGGCGGCGATCCGCGCCGACGCGGCGCTGATGCGCCGCTGGACCGAGGCCAAGACCCGCCACCTGATCGACTTCACGCACGAACTGCGCGCACGCACGGCCGCCTGGCAGCCCGACCTGGAAACCGCGCGCAACCTGTACGCGCGACCGGTGCTGGAGCCCGAGGCGCGGCAGTGGTTCGCGCAGGACTACGAGGCCTCGCTGGCGGCCTACGACTATGTCGCGCTGATGGCCATGCCGCGCATGGAGGAAGTGGCCGATGCCCAGGCCTGGCTGGCGCAGCTGGCGCGCCGCGTCGCCGCCACGCCCGGCGGCGCCGAACGCACCTTGTTCGAGCTGCAGGCGCGCGACTGGCGCAGCGGCCAGCCGGTGCCCGACGCCGAGCTGCAGGCGCAATGGCAGCTGCTGCAACAGCTGGGCATGCGCCACCTGGGCTACTACCCCGACGACTTCCACCACGACCAGCCCTCGCTGGCGCTGCTGCGGCGCATGCTGTCCACCCGGCGTGAGCTGGCGCGCGAGCTGCCGCGCGAGCCGCAGCCCGGGGCGGGCGCGCGCGCACAGAGGGGCGGCGCATGAGCACCGGCTTCGTCCATGACGCGCTGCCGGCGCTGGTCTTCGGCTTCGTCTTCTATTACCCCTTCTTCATGGCCTATGTCTGGATGGCCGGCGGCCTGGCCCATGCCTGGGTCTTCGAGCGCGGCAGCGACTACCGCCAGCCGCCGGCCCAGCTGGCGGGCCTGGCGGAGTGGCCGCTGGTCACGGTCACGGTGCCCTGCTTCAACGAGGAGCCGCACATCGCCGAAGTGATCGGGCAGCTGATGCGCTCGACCTATCCGAACTACGAGGTCATCGCCATCAACGACGGCAGCAGCGACGGCACCGGGGCCGCGCTGGACCGGCTGGCGCGCCAGTACCCACGGCTGCGCGTGATCCACAACGCGCAGAACCAGGGCAAGGCCGTGAGCCTGAACACGGCCTGCCAGCTCGGCGCGGGCGAGTACATCCTGGGCGTGGACGGCGATGCGCTGGTGGACCCGCATGCCATCCACTGGATGGTGGCGCCGATGCTGCAGTTCGAGCGCATCGGGGCCGTGACCGGCAACCCGCGCATCCGCACCCGCACCACCCTGCTGGGCCGCATGCAGGTCGGCGAGTTCTCTTCCATCATCGGCCTGATCAAGCGCAGCCAGCAGCTCATCGGACCCTTGTTCACCGTCTCGGGCGTGCTGGCCATGTTCAGGCGCAAGGCCGTGATCGAGGCCGGCTTCTGGAGCCCCGATGTGCTGACCGAGGACATCGACATGAGCTGGAAGCTGCAGCTGCGCGGCTGGCAGTTGCGCTTCGAGCCGCGCGCGCTGTGCTGGATCCTCATGCCTGAGACGCTGCGCGGGCTGTGGAAGCAGCGCCTGCGCTGGGCGGTGGGCGGCATCCAGACCATGACGCGCTACACCGCCCAGGTGCTGCACCCGCGCCGCTGGCGCCTGTGGCCGGTCTACTTCGAATACATGACCAGCGTGCTGTGGGCCTATGCCATGGCCTTCGTGCTGGTCATGGGCCTGCTGCGGCCTCTGCTGCCCGAGGCGTCGCACTGGCAGACCGCCCTGCTGCCGCAGTGGCAGGGCATGCTGCTGGCGCTGACCTGCATGCTGCAGATGTTCGCCAGCCTGTGGATCGACCGCCGCTACGACCGCGACCTGCTGCGCTACTACTTCAGCGCCATCTGGTACCCCGTCGCCTTCTGGGCCATCACCATGGTGGCCACGGTGGTGGCCCTGCCCTCCGCCCTGCTGCGCCGACGCGGCAAGCGCGCCATCTGGACCAGTCCCGACCGAGGAGTCACCGATGCCTGAAAGCCCTGTGTCACCCGCCGCCATCGCCGCACCCGCCCCCGCGCCGATGGACGCCCCGCGCCTGTGGGGCCAACCGCCCCACGTGCAGGAGCCGATCATCGATGCGGCCCGCATCCCGCTGTCCGCCTACGGGCCGCGCTGGTCGCCGGCCCGCAGGCTCAGGATCTGCCTGTGGCTGCGCGTGCTGCGGCCGCTGTTCACGGGCGCGGTCTGGGCCGTTGCCGGGTACCACGCCTGGCGCTACCTGCGCGACGCATCGGCGCAGCCGGCCACGCAGCAGTTGCTGCTGCTCTACGCGCTGGTCATCGGCGTCATCTGCGCGCTCATGCTCGTGGCCGCGCCGCTGCGCCGGCGCCAGTGGCGGCAGCCGCCGGTCTCACACGCGGACGACTCCTCGCTGATGGCGCTGGCCGAATATGTCGAGCTGCCGCCCACCCAGCTGAGCCAGTACCGCCAGGCCAGGCTGCTGCTGGTGCACCACAACCGCCAGGGCCGCCTGCGCGAGGCGCAGGACACCACGCCCGGCGATCTGCGCGACGCCCCATTCATGCGCGCCGCGGCCTGAAACCGCCCCCCTGGCTCGGGTTCCAGCGGCCTGCGAAGGTCCCAAAAAAAACCCGCCGGCGCAAGGCGCGGGCGGGCGAACATCCAAAGGAGACTCTTGCTGAAAACTCGGTCTGCGACCCAGGCCCCGCCAGAGGCCGGATCGCGGGACCGGCCCCTCGGTGGAGGCCGGCCCGAGGGCGATCAACGGTTGTAGGCCGTTTCGCCGTGCGAGGAAATGTCCAGGCCTTCGCGCTCTTCTTCCTCGCTCACGCGGATGCCCACTGTGAGGTCGGCGATCTTGAAGGCGATGAAGGCGACCACGGCGGACCACACGATGGTGAACAGCACGCTCTTGATCTGGATCCAGACCTGCGCGCCCATCGAGAAGGTGTCGGGGGTCAGGCCACCGGTGCCGCCCAGGCCCTGGGCCGCGAACACACCGGTCAGGATGGCGCCGACGATGCCGCAGACGCCATGCACGCCGAACACGTCGAAGGCGTCGTCGGCCTTGAGCATGCGCTTCAAGCCGCCCACGCCCCACAGGCCGACGAAGCCGGCGACCACGCCCAGCACGATGGAGCCCATCGGGCCGACGAAGCCGGCGGCCGGCGTGACGGCCACCAGGCCGCCGACGGCGCCCGAAGCGGCACCCAGCATCGACGCCTTGCCCTTGTGCAGCGCCTCGCCCAGGATCCAGGCCAGCGTCGCGGCCGAGGTGGCCAGCACGGTGTTGATGAAGGCCAGGCCCGCACCGCCATTGGCGGCACCGGCGGAGCCGGCGTTGAAGCCGAACCAGCCCACCCACAGCAGCGAGGCACCGACCATGGTCAGCGTCAGCGAATGGGGCGTGAACGCTTCCTTGCCGAAGCCGATGCGCTTGCCCACCACGTAGGCGCCCACCAGGCCGGCGACGCCGGCGTTGATGTGCACCACGGTGCCGCCCGCGAAGTCCAGCGCGCCGTCCTGCGCCAGCAGGCCACCGCCCCAGACGATGTGGGCCATGGGCAGGTAGCTGAAGGTGAACCACAGCACCGAGAACACCAGCACGCCGGCGAACTTGGCACGCTCGGCGAAGGCGCCCACGATCAGCGCCACGGTGATGGCGGCGAAGGTGCCCTGGAAGGAGATGAACACATGCTCCGGAATGGTGGTCAACGCACCGAAGGTTTCGGTCGTGACGCCGCTCAGGAACAGCTTCTCGAAGCTGCCGATGAAGCTGCCGTCACCCGTGAAGGCCAGGCTGTAGCCGTAGATGGACCACAGCAGGCTGATGAGCGAGAAGATCACGAAGACCTGCATCAGCACCGACAGCATGTTCTTGCTGCGGCCCAGGCCGCCGTAGAACAGGGCCAGGCCCGGGATGGTCATCAGGATGACCAGCAGCGTGGAGGTCAGCATCCAGGCGGTGTCGCCCGAATCGACCTTGGGCGCGGGCGCGGCGGCCTCAGGAGCCGCAGCGGCTGCGGCAGCAGGCTCGGCAGCGGCCGGGGCCGTCACGGCGGGCGCTTCGGCGGGCGGCGTCTGGGCGCTGGCGCCCAGACCCAGGGTGAGGACGCTCAGGCCGAGCGCCAACGATGCAAGCAGTTTTTTCATGTCCATTTGCCTTGTTCTTGTGCGTCGCTGTGTGCGTGGTTCAGAGCGCCTCGCGCCCCGTCTCGCCGGTGCGGATGCGCACGACCTGTTCCACGTCGTAGACGAAGATCTTTCCGTCGCCGATCTTGCCGGTGCGCGCGGCGCTCTCGATGGCCTCGATCACCTGCTCGACGATGTCGTCGGCGATGGCGGCCTCGATCTTGACCTTGGGCAGGAAGTCCACGACGTACTCGGCGCCGCGGTACAGCTCGGTGTGGCCCTTCTGGCGCCCGAAGCCCTTGACCTCGGTGACGGTGATGCCCTGCACGCCGATGGCCGAGAGCGCCTCGCGCACCTCGTCGAGCTTGAAGGGTTTGATGATGGCGGCGATCATCTTCATGGTTTCTCTCCTTGGAAGGGATGAGGGGCGCGCGGCAACCCGGGTGAACGGGGCCGCAGCGGCCCGGCGGTGGATCAGAAGGACTTGGCGAGGGTGACGATGAATCGCGCCTTGTTCACGGACTGCGACTGCGCGCCGTAGAGGAAGGAGCCGTCGCCGAAGACATCGAAGCCGTCGGCGGTGGTCAGCAGATAGCTGTCCTTCTTGTTGGCGCCCTGCACCGAGCCCGACAGCGTCAGCCCGCCGCCGAAGTCGTAGGTGGCGCCCACGTTGTAGTCCACGTAGCTCTTGTAGCCCAGGCTGCGGATGTCGCTGCTCATGCGCGTGTAGCCCACGGCCGCCTTGAGCGTCAGGTTGGGCACCACCACCTTGCTGTACGACAGGTTCAGGTAGCCGGTGCCCCGGCCCTTCAGGCCCGAGCCGTTCTTCTCGCCGGCGTAGCCGAAGTAGTCCTTGGACACGGTGTGCGAGTACTTCAGCGTGAAGGCGCCGATGGCGTCGTCGGCCCAGCTCACGCCGGCGTACAGCTCGGTGGTGTTGCCCACCGTGTTGCCGGGGTAGATGTAGGTGATGGCGCCCACGTCCAGATCGACCGGGCCGGCCTTGAACTTGTAGCCGCCGTACAGATCGCTTTCGATGCTGTTGCCGCTGAGCCAGTTGACGCTGGAGTTCCAGTTGCCCAGGTAGAAGCCGCTTTCGTGGGCGAAGTCGAAGCCGCCCTGGATGGCGGGCTTGAAGGCCTTCTTCTTGTAGTAGCCGTTGTGGCCGATCTGGTCCTGGTCCTGGCCGCGGAACTTGTAGTTCGAAGTCAGGGCGACGTTGGCCGTGACCGGCGACGCGGGGGCCGCGTCCTGCGCCAGGGCGGCGGTGGCTGTGAAGGCGGCGCCCAGGACGGCGAACGCGGCAACAACGGAACGGGTCATCTCTCAAGCTCCTCGCGGTGGTGTGGGAATACGTTTCAGCCTGTTAGCAGGGACCGTGCCAAAGTGCACGCCGGAGGGAGGCGGGGGCTGCCTGCGCAGAGGCACCCGCAGGGAAAGCGCGGCACCATCGACCCCATGCCAGGTGTGTGCGGACACGGGCCCCGCCGCGACGGCCCGCATGCACCAAATCAGGGAGTCGCACGTTCATGAGTCTGTCTTTGGTGCAAAGCCGCGCCCTGCTGGGGCTGGATGCGGCGCCGGTCACCGTCGAGGTGCATCTGGCCAACGGCTTGCCTTCCTTCACGCTGGTGGGGCTGGCCGACGTGGAGGTGAAGGAGGCGCGCGAGCGCGTGCGCTCGGCACTGCAGAACGCGGGGCTGGAGTTCCCTTCCAACAAGCGGGTGACGGTGAACCTCGCCCCGGCCGACCTGCCCAAGGACTCGGGCCGCTTCGACCTGCCGATCGCGCTCGGCATCCTCGCGGCCAGCGGGCAGATCGACGGCCAGCGGCTGGCGGGCCACGAGTTCGCGGGCGAGCTGTCGCTGTCGGGCGAGCTGCGTGCCGTGCGCGGCGCGCTCGCGATGGCGCTGGCCCTGCGCGGCCCGCATGCGCACACCCGGCTGGTGCTGCCGCACGCCAGCGCGCAGGAGGCCGCGCTGGTGCCCGGGGCCGAGATCTACGGCGCACGCCACCTGCTCGATGTGGTGCGGCGCTTCCTGCCGGCCGACAGCGCCCTGGCCGCCGAGGCGGCGGACGGCCCGCCGGAGGACGCTGCCGGCTGGGCCCGCGTGCAGGCCGGGCCGCCCGCGCCGACGGCCGCGCAGCCGGACCTGGCCGACGTGAAGGGCCAGGCCGGTGCGCGCCGGGCGCTGGAAATCGCCGCGGCCGGGGGCCACAGCCTGCTGATGGTCGGCCCGCCCGGCGCGGGCAAATCCATGCTCGCGCGGCGGCTGCCCGGCCTGCTGCCGGCGCTGAGCGTGCAGGAAGCGCTGGAAACGGCCGCCATCGCCAGCCTGGCCGGCCGCTTCGAGCCCGCGCATTTCATGCACCGGCCGTTGGCCGCGCCGCACCACAGCGCGAGCGCGGTGGCGCTGGTGGGCGGCGGCTCGCCGCCGCGGCCCGGCGAGATCTCGCTCGCGCACCACGGCGTGCTCTTCCTGGACGAACTGCCCGAATTCAACCGCAGCGCCCTGGAGGCCCTGCGCGAGCCGCTGGAAACCGGCCAGATCACCATCGCCCGCGCCGCGCGGCGGGCCGAGTTCCCGGCGCGCTTCCAGTTGATCGCGGCCATGAACCCCTGCCCCTGCGGCTACCTGGGGGCCGCAGGCCGCAGCTGCCGCTGCACGCCCGACCAGGTGGCCCGCTACCAGGGCCGGCTCAGCGGCCCCCTGCTGGACCGCATCGACCTGCATGTGGAAGTGCCGGCCGTGCGCAGCGACGAACTGCTCGGCGCCCCGCCGGGCGAGCCCAGCGCGGCGGTGCGCGCACGCGCCGTCGCGGCGCGCGAACGGGCCCTGGCGCGCCAGCAATGCAGCAACCAGCAGCTGCAGGGTGCCGACATCGACCGCCATGCCGCGCTGGACGCCGCCGCGCTGGCCTTCATGCACAAGGCCGCCGCACGCCTGGGCTGGAGTGCCCGCGCCACGCACCGCACGCTGCGCGTGGCGCGCACCATCGCCGACCTGGCGGGCGCCGAGGCCGTGAGCGCCGCGCATGTGGCCGAGGCGATCCAGTACCGGCGCGCGCTGCGCGGCGACCGGCCGCCGCCCTGAATCCGGCGCGCCGAGGCGGGCGGCCATGCCCGCAGGCGACCGGGCCGCCGCCGGAGCGCGCGCAGAATCCCTGCTTGGCGCCGAAACCGAGGAGACCGCCGATGCCCTGGACCCGCCTGCGAACCGCTGCTGCCTGTGCCACATTCGCCCTGCTGGCGCTCAATGCCGCCGCGCAGGACAGCGACCGGCACCCGATCCGCATCGTGGTGCCCTTCGCGGCGGGCTCCTCGCCCGACATCCTGGCGCGCATCGTCAACGAGCAGCTCGGCCCGCGCCTGGGCCAGCCCGTGATCGTGGACAACAAGCCGGGCGCGGGCGGCAACAGCGGCACCGACCAGGTGGCCAAGGCCGCGCCGGACGGCCGCACCTTCCTGCTGTCCGTGAACGCGCCGCTGGTCTACAACACGGTGCTGTTCAAGCAGCTGCCCTACGACCCCTTCCGGGACCTGGTGCCCGTGTCCCTGGCCGCAACCACACCCAACGTCTGCGTGGCCACGCCCGCCATGCAGGTGCGCAGCGTGAAGGACTGGCTGGCCGCCCTGCGCAGGGAGCCTGGCCGCTTCAACTTCGCCACCACGGGCAACGGCTCCATCTCGCACCTGGGCGTGGAGCTGATCAAGCTGCGCACGCAGTCCTTCGCGGTACACATTCCCTATGCCTCCTCGGCGCAGGCCACCACGGCGCTGCTGCAGGGCGACGTGCATTTCGCCTGCCTGCCGCCGGTGTCGGTCATGCCCCATGTGAAGGCCGGTCGGCTGGTGGCCCTGGGCGTCACCTCGGCCGAGCGCTCGGCCCTGCTGCCGGAACTGCCCACGCTGCGCGAATCGGGCCTGCCTGACATCCAGGCCGTGCCCTGGTTCGCCTACCTGGCGCCCAAGGGCACGCCGCCGGCCACGGTGCAGCGCATGAGCCAGGCTATTGCCGCGGTGCTGCAGGACCCGGCCACCCGCCAACGGCTGCAGACCGCCTATTTCGACCCGGTGGGCAGCACCCCGCAGCAGTTGGCGGACTTCATGGCGCAGGAGTTGCGCACCTGGCGGCCGGTGATTGAGCGGGCGGGGCTGAAGCCGAGCGATTGATACCAAAGAATGCAGACAGCTGCGTGAAGTCGCACGCAGCAAACGCAAGCCGGCTTTTGTGTGCGGAAGTGCCGCAGCCGCTCGTTACAAAAAGAGCGATGAATCGCAAGATGACACCGACGGGCCCGGGTGAGGTCTGCCCTGGCCACACGCTAGGGCGTGTTAACACAAACTGCGAAGTCCATCGGCCACCAGCACAAAGCTGAGGAAGCCGAGGAACATCACGTCGAGCTTCTCGAATCGGGAGAAGATGCGTCGATAACCCTTGAGCCGCCTGAACAGACGCTCCACTTCGTTGCGGCGTTTGTACATAGCCCGGTCGTACTCCCATGGATCCAGCCTCTTCCTTGAGGGTGGAACGACGGGAATGAAACCCAAGTCCAGCGCCAGTTGGCGCGTCTCGTTGCCCTCGTAGGCGCGATCCATGAGCAAGTGCACGGGTCTGCTGGTCTTTCCCAGACTTTCGATCAGGCGTCGACCTGCAGGCGCATCGTGCGCCTGACCTGGTGACAAACAGAATGTCACGGCCGTTCGAGCATCCGCGGCAACCATATGAATCTTGGTGTTCCATCCGCCTCGAGACTTGCCGATGGATTGCGGCCCGTTTTTTTTAAAGCGCCAGCGCCATCGGGATGCACTTTGATGCTGGTGCTGTCGAGCGAGACTGCCTCAATCTTGATGCGAATGACCTGCTCGCGCTGTAGCTCTTCAAACATCTTGTCCAGCACGCCAGCCTTGGTCCAGCGGCGCATGCGCGTGTAGATGGTGTGCCAGTTTCCAAACCGCTTGGGCAATCCACGCCACTTGCAGCCGTGCTCGGCAACATACAACATGGCGTTGACCACTTGCAAATTGGTCAGGCTGACATTGCCGCGCTGCAGAGGCAGGCAATGCTCAATGCGCGAGAACTGTTCAGGGGTGATTTCCATACTCGCAGTTTCTTGGAAAACTGCCAGTCTGGAAATTAGTGTTAACACGCCCTAGCAATTCAGGGAGGAACGGATGCCGAGATGGAACACAGGATCTGCGACGGTCAGCACGCCCGTCAGCGACGACTATCGAATCGCCGCGCTGCAGAACACGCCAGGGGCGACGGAGCATTGGCAGCCCGGTACGACCCTCACCTACAGCTTCCCCACGCGCACCGCCGTTTTTGACGGCGGCTGGAGCTATGGCGGCGGCGAGATCGCAGCCGGCTGGCAGCCCCTGGCGACCGCCCAGCAGGAGGCCGTTCGCTCGGCGCTGAACACCTGGGAACGCGTGGCCAACGTCAAGTTCGTGGAAGTCTCCGAAACAGGCGCGGATGTCGGTGACCTGCGCTTTGGCTTCACGAAGGCCATGTTCCCCGGTGCGGTGGCGCATGCCTACTTACCGCAAAACGAAAGCGCCCTGGCCGGCGACGTCTGGCTGACCTGGGATTGGCGCAACGACCGCCTGGCCCCGACTCAGGTCCATACGGCAGCGGCCAGCTACGACAGCGACGAGTACTACGCCTACGGCACCCTCATTCATGAGATCGGCCATGCACTGGGGCTCAGCCATCCCTTCGAGGAGGCAGGACGGGAGCGCGCGACCAATCCCTTGCCGGGGTGGGAGGATCACGTGTCGAACACCATCATGTCCTACGACTGGAGCGACTGGCTGGGCGGGCTGATGCCCGCCGTCACGCCCATGCCGTACGACATCCTTGCGATCCAGCACCTCTATGGGCCCAACACGCGCTACGAAGCGCGCGACACGATCTGGAGCTACGACATCGGCACGGCGGCCGTGAGCACGCTGTGGGACGCGGGCGGCATCGACACCCTGAAGGTCATCAACACCCACAACGCGCCCTTTCCCGACCTGGAGAACTCGCAGTGGAGCCTGGTCGACCTGGCCGAAGGCGCAGGGTCGATCATTGGCTTCGTGAATGGAAGCGTCTACGAAATGACCGAAATCCACAACGGTCAGATCGTGCGCCCGTACGGCTTCTCTCCCAACGTCTTCATTGCCTACGGCACGGTCATCGAGAACGCCATTGGCAGCGCGGGGCCCGACATGCTCTACGGCAACGCCTACAACAACCGGCTGGACGGCGGCGGCGACGATCGGCAGGATCAGATCGACGGGCGGGATGGGCTGGACACGGCCGTCTACAGCGCACGTCGCAGTGACTACGAGCTCAAGCGCGCCACGCCTCCTGCAAACCCCGACGATCCGTGGCTGGGGGACATCGAAGCCCGCAAGGAATACACCGTGACCCGCAAGGGCACCGACCCCAAACTGTCGCAGGACTGGCTGGTGAACATCGAACGGCTGGCGTTCAGCGACAAGAACGTGGCGCTGGACTTGCAGGTGGGCGAGGCCTCGGCGACGGCCGTGGGCCTGGTGACGGCGCTGTTGGGCCGCCAAGCGCTGTCGGACGAGGCGCTGATGGGCGCATTGATCCACCATGCAGACTTCATGGATGCACGCAGCATGGCTGAGGTCCTGGTGAATTCGGGCACCACCGCGATCCTGGCCGGCGGCGGCAGTGATGCGGATCTGGTGCAACTGCTCTATCGCAATGTGATCGGCCACGCGCCTTCCGCGCATGAACGGCAAGTGATCGTGGACGATGCCCATGCGCATGGTTTCTCGCAGGCCGACATCGTGTCGGTCATCGCCGGACTTCCCCAGACCTTCGCGCGCGCCGACCTGGTCGGGCTGCAGCAGCAGGGCCTGACGTACCTCGAGTACGCCTGAGGAGCTCGCGCGACCGGCGGCGGCTCAGCCGCCCAGCAGCCCCCGCCCCGCCAGGTTCCGCATCAACGCCGAGATGCCGAAGTGCCAGCGCGCCGCGGCCTGCGCATGCACCACCCGGTTGCCGAGCGCGCCCAGCTCCGGCGCCGAGATGCGCACCACGTCGCCCACCACGTGCGTGAAGCCCTGGCCCGGGCCGTGCCGGTCCTGCGTGGGGGCGAACATGGTGCCCAGGAAGAGCATCAGCCCGTCGGGGTAGTCGTGGTGCGCGCCGATGGCCTGGGCCACGAGCGCCAGCGGGTCCCGGCTGATCTGCGCGAGCGAGCTGCTGCCTTCCATCACGAAGCCTTCGGGCCCGGACACGCGCAGCCCCACGGTGATGCGGCGCACGTCGTCGATCCCGAAATGCGCGTCGAACAGGCGGATGAAGGGCCCGATGGCGCAGGAAGCGTTGTTGTCCTTGGCCTTGCCCAGCAGCAGCGCACTGCGCCCCTCCACGTCGCGCAGGTTCACGTCGTTGCCCAGGCTCGCGCCCTGCACTTCGCTGCGGCTGTTAACGGCCAGCACCACCTCGGGCTCCGGGTTGTTCCACACCGAGTTCTCGTGGATGCCCACGTCGGCCCCCGTGCCCACGGCTGCGAGCACCGGCGCCTTGGTGAAGATCTCGGCATCGGGGCCGATGCCCACTTCCAGGTACTGCGACCAGGCGCCCTGCGCGATCAGCAGTTCCTTGACCCGCGCCGCCTGCGGCGAGCCGGGCACGATGCCCGCGAGGTTGTCGCCCAGCACCTGCGAGAGGCCGGCGCGGATGGCTTCGGCGCGCGAGGCATCGCCGCGTGCCTGCTCCTCGATCACGCGCTCCAGCAGGCTGGCCACGAAGGTGACGCCGCTGGCCTTCACGGCCTGCAGGTCGCACGGGGCCAGCAGCCAGGGCCGGTCCTCGTCGCGTGCCTCGGCCGCGCTGTTGGCCAGGGCCTGGGCCAGGTCCGCCACGCGCGGCGCCTGCCCGCTGGCCAGCGCGGTACGCACCGCCGCGGCCGGGGCCGGCTGTTCCAGCAGCTCGCTGGCGGTGGGGGCCAGGCAGCTCAGGTCGTGCAAGGCGTCGCCATGGACGGCCACCAGCGTGGGACCGACGCCGGGCAGCCAGGCGCGGCCGATCAACAGGGCGCGCTGGGCATCGTGCGGCAGCGACTGGGCGGGGGTGAGCGTGGTGAGCAATGGCATGGAAAAAAGGGGCGGACGGCAAGGGCCGGCTGGCGCGCTTGCAGGCGCCCCACCGGCCGGAAGGTTCAGGACTGAAACCGGATTCTGGCCGCGCGCGGGCCCGCCGCGCACGGGGCGAACCCGCCCCGGCGGCCGGCGTGGGCCAAGGCCCGGCCGGGCGGGCCGCAGTGGTCGCACAATGGCGGGCTCGTTGCGCGTTCGCTGCCTGCCTGCCACCCATGCTCTTTTTCCTGCCCTCGCCCCTGCGCGGCCTCATTGCCGGCCTGCTGCTGGTCGTCAACACGCTCTTCTGGGCGGCCCCGCTGTTCCTGCTGGCGCTGCTCAAGCTGCTGTTGCCGGTGCGTGCGCTGCGCCGGCCGCTGGACCGCGCCCTCAATGCCTGCGCCAGCGGCTGGATCCAGTGCAACAACCTGTGGATCCGGCTGGTGCAGCGCGAGCGCTGGGACGTGCAGCGCCCCGCCGGGCTGGAGCGCCAGGGCTGGTACCTGGTCAACTGCAACCACCGCAGCTGGGTCGACATCTTCGTGCTGCAGCAGGCCTTCAGCGGCCGCATCCCGCTGCTCAAGTTCTTCCTCAAGCAGCAGCTGATCTGGGTGCCCGTGGTGGGCCTGGCCTGGTGGGCGCTGGAGTTCCCGTTCATGAAGCGGCATTCGCGCGCCGCCCTGCGCCGCAACCCCCAGCTGCGCCATGAGGACCGCGAGACCACGCGCCGCGCCTGCGAGAAGTTCCGCCACGTCCCCACCAGCATCGCGAACTTCGCCGAGGGCACGCGCTTCACGCCCGCCAAACACCAGGCGCAGGGCCAGCCCTACCGGCACCTGCTCAAGCCCAAGGCCGGCGCGCTGGCGCTGGCCATGCATGCCATGGGCACCCAGTTCCGCTCGCTGATCGACGTGACGATCGCCTACCCCCGGGGCGTGCCCACCTTCTGGGACCTGCTGTGCGGCCGCGCCGGCCACGCCGTGCTGCGGGCGCGCACGCTGCCCATCCCGCTGGAGTTCAGCACCGGCAACTACGAGGAAGACAAGCCCTTCCGCGCGCGCTTCCACCGCTGGCTGGCCCAGCTGTGGACCGAGAAGGACGAACTGCTCGACGAGCTGATGGCGCCGGGCGCGCAGGCCAAGCCGCCGGCGGAGCACGCGGCGACGGACGCGGCGCCCGTGGTGCGGTGAGCGGCCCGCGCCACCTGCCCCGCCCGCGCCTTCTCAGAGTTCGGGATCGGGCTGGTTGACGAAGACCAGCACGCCCAGGATGGCCATGTAGAACTTGAAGGCCGCGTCCTGGCCGTTCCAGGTGCGCGACTGCCACATCAGGAACCATTCGCCGCCCACCACCATGAAGCCGAAGAACCAGACGCCGAAGCCCACGAGTGCGCCGGCCACCATGGCCTGCTTGGCGCGCGCGAAATCGGCGCTGGCGGCGCGGCGCGCGCGCCACATGGCGAAGGCACCGCGCAACAGCAGCGCACAGGTCAGCGCCTCGCCCGCGATGATGAGCAGGTAGGCCCCGTGCCACAGCGCCGGCGTGGTGACGGCACGGTACATGGCGGCGTTGCCGGGGAAGGTGGTGTCCATGCTCAGCACGTGCTGCACGAAGGCGAAGTTCGAGCCGTAGTCCGTGACGTTGTTGAAGGTGACCATGAAGGCGAACAGGCCCAGGGCCAGCGTCATCAGGATCTTGGCGAGGCGGGTGGTCGGCATGGCGATGTCTCCGGACAATGGGGCGGACAAGCGGGCCCGCGGGCCCCTCCGATGATCGGATGGCGCGCCGGGCGCGCCGCCCTGAATTTGCCACACCGCCGGAGCACGCGCATGCCCACCGTCACGCACTGGACCGCCACCGCCCTCGACAGCGCCCGCCGCCACGGGCTGGAAGCCGCCCTGCGGGCGCTGGTGCTGCCGGCCGGGGCCTGCATCGACGACCACGTGGAACTGGCCGGGCCCGGCGGCGTGCTGACCTTCATCGTGCGCCGGCGCTGCTGGCAGGCCGCCGCCGATGGCACGCTGCGGCTGTGCATCGAGCTGGACCACCCGGCGCGGCCGAGCCAGCGCGGCTGAGCCGCAGGGGCCCTGCGGCGCGTCAGCGCTGGGCGCGGGCCTGATGCGCCGCCGGCGCGCCATGCCCGGCCGCCGCGCGCACGCGCGCCACCTGCGCGGGCAGGTCGGCCCAGGGCGCGGCCTGCGGCGCGAAGCGCGCGCGCATGTAGCCGGCCAGCTCGGCGATCTGCGCATCGCTGAGCGCGTCGCGGAAGGCCGGCATGTAGCCGATGTCGCGCGTGGCGGGCTCGCGCACGCCGTCGAGGATGGTGCGGATCAGGTTGTCGGGCCGCGCGCTGCTCAGCTGGCTGTTGAGCGCCAGCGGCGTGTTCACGCCCAGCAGCATGGGGCCGTCGCCGTCGTGGTGGCAGGCCGCGCAGGCGCTGTCGAACAGGCGCTGCGCGGGCCCCAGCAAGCGGCCCTGGTTCGCCGCGGCGGACTGCACCACGGCCCACGCCTGCTGCTGCCGGGCTTCCGGCGTGGTGGCTTCGGGCTTGGGCGCGGGATTGAAGCTGGCCAGGTAGGTGGCCATGGCGCGCACGTCGCTGTCGGGCAGCGCCTGCATCTCGCGCACCACCTCGGCCATGGGGCCGCCCGCCACGCCGTGGCGCGGTGAATGGCCGTGGCGCAGGTAGGCGTAGAGGCCCTCCGCGTCCCAGGGCACGGGGCTCTTCGACAGGGCGGTGAGCGCGGGCGCCTCCCAGCCGTCGATCATGGCGCCGGCCAGGAAGGAATCGCCCGTCTTCTCGGCCCCCAGCGCGTTGCGCGGCGAATGGCAGGCCGCGCAATGGCCCAGACCGTTGACCAGGTAGGCGCCGCGGTTCCATTCGGCGCTCTGCGTGGGCACGTTCTGATACGGCGCGGGGTCGTGGAAGAGCGCGTTCCAGCCGGCCATGAGCGGGCGCAGGTTGAAGGGGAAGCGCAGGTCGTTGGCCGGCAGGACGGCCGGCGAGCCGTCCGCCCGGGCCCCGGCCTTCACGGGCGGCAGCGACATGAAGTACGCGTACAGCGCCTGCAGGTCGTCGTCGCTGGTCTTGGCGAAGGCGGTGTACGGGAAGGCGGGGTACAGGTGCCTGCCGTCGCGCGAGATGCCCTCGCGCATCGCGCGCTGGAAGGCGCTGAAGGACCAGGCGCCCAGGCCGGTCTCGGCATCGGGCGTGAGGTTGGTGGTGTGGATGGCGCCGAAGGGCGTCTGCATCGCCAGCCCGCCCGCATAGGGCAGGCCGCCGGGCGCGGTGTGGCAGACGATGCAGTCCCCCGCCGCGGCCAGCACGCGGCCGCGCTCGATGGTCTCGCTGCTGTAGGCCGGGGCGCTGAAGGACACCGGCGCGATGGCGGGCCGCCAGCCCATCAGGCCCGCAACGGCGCCCAGCCCGCCGATCACCAGCGCGGCGGCCGTGCTCCACAGCCCCTTGCGGCGCGGCGGCACGGCGGTTTCAGGCAGCGGGCGACCCGGGGCCGGTGCGCCCGCGCCGGCCGCTTCACCGAGGGGCGGCGGCCCCTTCGCAGGCGGCGGGCCGGCCGCAGCGCCATCGCCACCGGGCAGCGGGTTCAGCGCGGCCAGCACCTTCTCGGGCGTGAAGGGCGGCGCACGGAAGCGCACGCCCGTGGCATCGAAGATGGCGTTGGCGATGGCGGCCGTGCCGGGCACCGAGGCCGACTCGCCCGCGCCCAGCGGCGACTCGCCAGGGCGCGGCATCTGCAGCACCTCGATCACCGGCACTTCACGGAAATTGATGATCGGGTAGCTGCCCCATTCGCGGCTCGCCACCACGCCGGTGGGCAGCACGCCGGGCAACTGTTCGCGCGTGGCCGCCTGCGCCGGCGCGGAGGCGGGCGCGAACTGCACCTCTTCCTTGAGCGCGCGGCTGGTGGTCTGGATCACGTTGCCGTGCACCTGGTGCTCGACGCCCGCCGGGTTGATGGTCAGGCCCGCGTCGTGGCCCACGACCACGCGGCGCACATGCACCTCGCCGGTCTTGCGGTTGACCTCCACGTCGGCCACCCAGGCCGCCCAGGCGGCCCCGAAGCCCGGCCACTTGCTGTGCACGTAGCGGGCGTAGGCGAAGCCTTGCCCGAAAAGAATGTCGCCACCTGGCCCGAGGCCGCCGTCGCTGTTCTCCTGCGGCCCGGTGCGCCAGCGCCAGCCGGCCTTCTGCGCCGTGGCCTGAATCAGTTCGACGGCGCGCGGGTCTTCCAGGTGGCGCAGGCGGAACTGCACCGGGTCCACGCCCGCGGCGGTGGCCAGCTCGTCGATGAAGGATTCGTGCGCGAAGGCGTTGGGCAGCGCCGACACGCCGCGCAGCCACGAGGCGCGCACGATGGGCGCCATGTCGTGGACCTGCACGCGCAGGTTCTCGTACGCGTAGGGCGGGCGCGCCGTGCGGTCGCCCATCTCGTAGGCCTGCGCGAGCGGCTCCACGGTGCGCGTGAGCAGCAGCGCCAGCGTGGGCGCGCCGTTGCTCGGGTACGCGGTCTGGAAGTCGCAGGCCGCGAGCCCGCCCGACGCGGACAGTGCGCCGGCCACGGTCATGAGCTGGGCCGTGCCCTTGGGCTCCCACTGGTGTTCCTGCTCGCGCGTGAGCTGCACGCGCACCGGCTGGCCGACGGCGCGCGCCAGCAGCGCCGCGTCGGCCGCCACGTCGTCGGCGCCGTTGCGGCCGTAGCAGCCGGCCGCCTCCATGCGCACGATGTCGACCTCGACGTCCGACAGACCCATGAGCTTGGCGAGGTCGGCGCGCAGCACATGCGGGTTCTGCGTGCCGGCCCAGCAACGCAGGCCCACGCCGTCTTCGGGGGCCCAGTGCGCCACCGCACAGGACGGGCCGATGGACGCATGCAGCTGATAAGGCCACAGGTACTCGCGCTGCAGCGCATGCGCGGCGCCGTCCAGCGCGGCCTGCACGTCGCCCTCGTCCACCAGCCTGCGCGTGGTGGCGGCGTTGTCGCGGATGGCCTGCGCCACCTTGCCGGGCGCGTCCAGCTCCGGCATGCCGGGCCAGGGCTTCCAGCGCACGCGCAGTTCGCGCAGCGCCTGCTCGGCATGCTCCTCGCGTTCGGCCACGATGCCGACGAAGTCGCGGATCACCACCACCGCGCGGATGCCCGGGATGTGGGCGATGGACGCCTCGTCCACCGATTCCAGCGTGTTGCCGATGAAGTCGCCATGGTCGGCGCCTGCATAGGGCGGGCGCACCACGCGGCCGTGCAGCATGCCGGGCAGGCGCATGTCGTGCACGAAGGCCAGCTCCCCCGCGAGCTTGGCCGGGATGTCCACGCGCGGCTGCGGCGTGCCCACGATGCGGTAGTCGGCCGCGGGCTTGACGGGCGTGTCGGCATCCAGCCGCAGCACCGTGCGCTGGCCGGCCACGAGCGCGCCGATGGGCAGGGCTTGCGCGGCGTCGCCTTCGCGCGCACGCACCACGCCCTGGTGCATCACCAGCGATCCAGGCGCCACGCCCAGCCGCTCGGCCGCGCGCGCCAGCAGCCAGTGGCGCGCCTGCGCGGCGGCCAGGCGCAGCGGCTGCGCATGGATCTGGATCGAGGCGCTCGCGATGGTGGCGCCCTGGTTGGGCACGCGCGCCGTGTGGCCCAGCTGCATGGCCACGCAGGCCAGGCCCAGGTCCAGTTCCTCGGCCACGATCTGCGACAGCGCGGTCTGGATGCCGGTGCCCAGGTCGACGTGGCCGTTGAGGGCGCTCACGCTGCCGTCGTCCCACACGGCCAGCAGCACTTCATCGCCTTCGGCCGGGTTGGCGGGCACGGCCAGCGGCTGGCCCTTGGCCGGCGGCGGCGCGGGCGGCGGCGCGCGCACGATGACCAGCACGCCCTCCCCCTGCAGGAAGTCGGCGCGCGTGCGCGGCAGGTCGGCGCGGCGGGGCTGGCTCACGGTGCCGGGGCCTCCGCCATGCGCTGCGCCGCCAGGGTGACGGCGCGCAGGATTTCCACATGCGTGCCGCAGCGGCACAGGTTGCCGGAGAGTTCTGCGCGGATGCGCGCCTCGCTGGGCTGCGGCTCGCGCGCCAGCAGCGCCGCGGCTTGCATCACCATGCCGTTGAGGCAGTAGCCGCACTGCGCGGCCTGCGCTTCTTCGAAGGCGGCCTGCACCGGGTGCCAGTCGCGCGCCGGGCCGGCGCCGGGCGCCGCGCAGGCGCGCACGAGCGAACCGGCCGCCGAGGCCTGGCCCGCCAGCCCTTCCAGCGTGGTGATGCGCCGCCCCGCCATGCCGTGCGCGGGAATCACGCAGGCGCGCGCGGCGGTGCCGTCCACGTGCACCGTGCAGGCCCCGCATTGCCCCAGCCCGCAGCCGTACTTCGGGCCGTTCAGGCCCAGGTCGTTGCGCAGCAGGTGCAGCAGCGAGGCCTGGCGCGAGGCCGCGACCGCCACGTCGCGGCCATTGACGTTCAGCCGCAGGGGTTCGGCGCGGCCGCTATCGCCGCAATTGGCCATCACTCGTGTACATCTCCAGGTCGACGAAATTGGAGCCGTTGTGGTTGCGCGCGCTGTACTCGACCGGGAAGCCGCCGAAGCTGGTGCGGCCGATGCTTTCCATGCCGGCGATGAAGCTGTCGCGCGTGAGCGCACGCCCGCCGCGCACCAGGCCTTCGACCATCACGCGGGCCACGATGTAGCCCTCCAGCGCGGTGTAGCTGTCGATCTTCTGGCCGAAGGCGGCGCGGTCCTGCTGGTAGTCGGCCACGATGGGCACGCGGATCGCCTTGGGCGGCGGCACGATGCTGGCCGTGACCAGGCCGGCCAGCTTGCCTTCCAGCCGCTTGGCCGAGCCGGCCGCGTCGGTGATGCCCACCGACAGCGTGTACAGCGGCGCGCCCGCGCCGCTGGCGCGGTAGTCGCGCATGAAGACCTCGACCTGGCGGCCGGCCATGAGCATGACCACGGCACCGGGTTTCAAGGTGATGAGCTCGGCCGCCTGCGCCTTGGCGTCTTCCGTCGCGATGGCCACCGGCAGCGCCTTCAGCACCTTTACCTTGTAGTCGGCGGCCAGTTCCTCGCAGGTGGCGAGGTTGGACTTGCCGAAGGGACTGTCCTGGTGCACCACCGCAATGGACTGGATGCCGATGGTCGACAGGTGGCTGATGATCTTGCGCAGCTCCAGGTCGTAGCCCGCGCGCACGTGGAACAGGTGGCGGTTGACCTTGGTGCGAAAGGACGTTGTGCCCACCAGCGGTGCGAACATGGGCACGCCCGCCTTCTCGGCCAGCGGCATCGCCGCCGCCAGGTTGCCCGTGGCCACGTAGCCCACCAGCGCGAAGACCTTGTCCTCGTCGATCAGCTTCGCGGTGTTGGCCGCGGTCTTCGCGGGATCGTAGACATCGTCGTAGCTGACCAGCTCCAGGCGCCGGCCGTGCACGCCGCCGGCCTTGTTGACGCGCTCGAAGTACAGCTGGATGCCGGCCTGGTAGTCGACACCGAAGTCCTTGGCCGGCCCGCTGAACACGGCCGACTGGCCGAGGCGGATGGCCGCGTCGCTCACGCCCTGCGCCGCGGCCTGCCGGTGCAGCCCCAGCCCCGTGGCCAGCGCCGCGCCGGCCACCATCAGATCGCGTCTCCTCACTGCTTCCCGTCCGGTTCCATCCATCGCCACTGAAAGCCCCTCGTGTGTTGGTTCTGACTTCTTGTTGTTCTGCTCTGGGCCGGAACGCCCGGCCCGCCCCGCCCCCTGAGGAATTCCGTCAACCCGCCGCGGCCGCGATGTCGCCCGACTGGATGCGCCGCACGCCCTGCGCGGCCATCTGCTTCCAGGCCGCGGCCAGCGAGCCGTTGAGGTCGATGGCGCGCGTGGCGTCCTCGATCACGTAGGCCTTGAAGCCGGCCTTGCGCGCGTCCAGCGCCGTCCAGGCGACGCAGAAGTCGGTGGCCAGGCCGGCCACGAACACGGTGTCGATGCCGCGCGCCTTCAGGTAGCCTGCCAGGCCGGTCACGGTCTTGCGGTCGGCCTCCTGGAAGGCCGAGTAGCTGTCCACGCCCTTGTTGAAACCCTTGCGGATGATCAGCTGCGCGGTGGGCAGCTGCAGGTCCTTGTGCAGGGCCGCATCGTCGGTGCCCTGCACGCAGTGGTCGGGCCACAGCACCTGGTCGCCATAGTTCAGCCGGATGCTGGAAAAGGCCTTCTGCCCGCTGTGCGCGCTGGCGAAGGAGGCATGACCCGGCGTGTGCCAGTCCTGCGTGACCACGATGTTCTGGAACTTCGGCGCCAGCGCGTTGATGACGGGCACCACCTCGGCACCGCCCTTGACGGGCAGCGTGCCGCCCTCGACGAAGCAGTTCTGCACATCGACCACGATGAGCGCCGCCTTGGCGCCTGGTTGGATGGGCGCGGCCGCCCACAGGGGCGCTGCGGCGCACCCCGCGCCCAGCGCGGCTGCAGCACCCAGGAAACGACGACGAGAAGACAGAACGGTCATGACAAGGCCCTCCAGTGAATGGAACGATGACGATGCACGGGGCGTGCCACGCAAACCGCCAGGCCGTGGCACGCCAGGGAGTGTCAGACCGAAAGGTAGGCGCGGCGCACGCCTTCGTTCGCGGCGAGTTCGGCCATGCTGCCCTCGAAGCGGATCTGGCCCTTCTCGAGCACGTAGGCGCGGTCGCTCACGAGTTCGGCGAAGTGCATGTTCTGTTCCGACAGCAGGATGGACACGCCCTGGGCCTTGAGCTCCAGGATCATGTGCGCCATCTGCTCGACGATCACGGGCGCCACGCCTTCGCTGGGCTCGTCCAGCAGCACCAGGTAGGGGTTGCCCATCAGCGTGCGCGCCACGGTCAGCATCTGCTGCTCGCCGCCGCTCATGCGGCCGCCCGGGCGGTTGGGCATCTCGCCCAGGTTGGGGAAGAGCTTGAACAGCTTCTCGGGCGTCCACTGCGGTGCCTCGCTGCCGTCGGCCCAGCGGCGCGCGGGCTGCCTGCCCACTTCGAGGTTCTCCATCACCGTGAGGTCGGTGAACACGCGCCGGTCCTCGGGCACGAAGCCCAGGCCCATCTTCGCGGCCTGGTGCGGCTCGGCGCGCGAGATGTCCTGGCCCAGAAAGTCGATCTGGCCGCGGCGCTTGGCCAGCATGCCGATCAGCGCCTTCAGCGTGGTGGACTTGCCGGCACCGTTGCGGCCCATCAGGGCCACCACCTCGCCGCGGCGCACTTCCAGACCCACGTCGTACAGGATCTGCGCGGCGCTGTACCAGGCGCACAGGCTCTGCGCCTTCAGCAGGACGGGGCTGGCGGATGTCGTCGTGGCATTCATGCGTGGGCTCCCACCGCCGCGTTGACCTCGGCGGCCTCCTTGGCAATCTTCTCGAAGGTCTTGCCGCTGCCGAAGTACACCTCCTGCACCTTCGGATGGTCGCGGATCTCGGCCGGCTTGCCTTCGGCGATGAGCCGGCCGCGGGCCAGCACGATGGAACGGTCGGCGTAGGCGAAGACCACGTCCATGCTGTGCTCGGTGAAGAGCACGGCCATGTTGCGGTCGATCACCAGCTGCTTGGTCAGGGCCATCAGCTCGTTGCGTTCCTTGGGCGCCATGCCGGCGGTGGGCTCGTCCATCAGCAGCAGCTTGGGGTCGTTGGCCATGGCGATGGCCAGCTCCACGCGCTTGACGTCGCCGTAGGCCAGTTCGCTGCAGGGGCGGTCGGCCTGCGCCTTCATGCCCACCTGGTCGAGCAGGGCCAGCGCCTTGTCGCGCTCGAAGTCGGCCGCGCGCCGCCACATCGAGAACAGCTTGTCGGCATGCGAGAGCAGTGCCATCTGCACGTTCTCCACCACCGTCAGCGAGGCAAAGGTCTCGGCGATCTGGAAGGTGCGGCCCACGCCCAGGCGCCAGATGTCGCGCGGCGCCTTGCCGGTCAGCTCCACGCCGCCGAGGCGGATGGAGCCCTGGCTGGCCTTGAGCTGGCCGTTGACCATGTTGAAGGTGGTGGACTTGCCGGCGCCGTTGGGGCCGATGAAGGCCAGCAGTTCGCCGGCGTGCAGATCGAAGCTGATGCCGTCGACGGCCTTCACGCCGCCGAAGGACTTGCCCAGGTCGCGCACCTGCAGCAGCACGTCGGAATGGGATGCGGGGCTCATGCGCGCACCTCCTTGGCGGTCATGGAGCCCGAACCGGCCGCCGGGGCGGGAGCTCCGGCGCCGGCCGCGAGGCCGTGGCCCGACGCCGCGGGCAGCGGCTCGGGCCGCCCGGGGCGCCAGCGGTCCACCACCTGCTTGACGAAGCCGGCGATGCCCTGCGGGAACAGCAGCACCAGCAGCAAGATGATGCCGCCCAGCATGGCGCGCCAGTAGTCGGTGGTGCGCGCCACGGTGTCGTGCAGCCAGGTGAAGGTGATGGCGCCCACCACCGGGCCGGCCAGCGTCTGGATGCCGCCCAGCAGCACCATCACCAGCCCGTCGATGGACTTGGTGACGTTCAGCGATTCGGGCGAGATGCTGCCCTTGGAGAAGGCGAACAGCGCGCCCGCCAGGCCGCCCACGGCGCCGGCGATGATGAAGGCCACCCACTGCATGCGCTTGACGTGGATGCCGATGGCGTCGGCGCGCAGCACCGAGTCGCGGCCCGCGCGCAGCGCATAGCCGAAGGGCGAGAACAGCACGCGGCGCAGCCACCACACGCCCAGGCCCACCAGCACCAGCGTGAGCCAGTAGTACATGCGCTTGTCCGCAAAGGTGTCCGAGGGCCACACGCCGGTCAGGCCGTTGCTGCCGCCCGTGAAGGTGTCCCACTGGTAGGTGATGCCCCAGGTGATCTGCGCGAAGGCCAGCGTCAGCATGGCCAGGTACACGCCCGACAGCCGCACCGCGAACCAGCCGAAGACGAAGGCCCCGGCCGCCGCGATCAGCGGCGCCACCACCAGGGCCAGCTCCATCGGCAGGCCGATGCTGCGCACCAGCAGCGCCGCGCCATAGGCGCCCAGGCCGAAGTAGGCCGCGTGGCCGAAGGAATGCAGCCCCGCCGGCCCCATGATGAAGTGCAGGCTGGTGGCGAACAGGGCCGCGATCATCAGGTCGATCAGCAGCACCGTGGTGTACGACGAAGCCGAGGTCAGCAGCGGCGCCGCGGCCAGCGCCAGGGCCAGCGCGGCGGCGGCGGCCACGTACAGGGTCGACGGCCGGCGCAGCGGCTCCTCGGGCATCCCGACGTAGCGGTTCGGCGCCTGGGCACGACCCATCAGGCCCCAGGGGCGCCACACCAGCACGGCGGCCATGACCATCACGTCCACCATCAGCGTGAGCTTGGAAAACGAGACGCTGAGGCCGAAGACGTCGACCACGCCCAGCCAGATGCACAGCGCCTTGAGTTCGGCGATCAGCAGCGCGGCCACGTAGGCGCCGGGCAGCGACCCCAGCCCACCCACCACCACGACCACGAAGGCCGCGCCGATGGTGTGCATGTCCATTTCCAGCGTGGCGGGCTCGCGCGGCAGCTGCAGCGCGCCGCCCAGGCCGGCCAGCAGGGCGCCCAGCGCGAACACGGCGGTGAAGAGCCAGGCCTGGTTGACGCCCAGCGCACTGACCATCTCGCGGTCCTGCGTGGCGGCGCGCACCAGCGTGCCGAAGCGCGTGCGTGTCAGCAGCAGCCACACGGCGCCCAGCACGACGGGGCCGACGGCGATCAGGAACAGGTCATAGCTCGGGAACTGGCGGCCCAGGATCTCGACCGAGCCACGCAGGCCCGGCGCGCGCGGGCCCAGCAGCTCCTCGGGGCCCCAGATCCAGAGCGCGGCGTCCTTGATGACCAGCACCAGCGCGAAAGTGGCCAGCAGCTGGAAGAGTTCGGGCGCCTTGTAGATGCGGCGCAGCAGCAGCACCTCGACCAGCGCGCCCAGCACGCCTACGGCCACCGCAGCCAGTGCCAGCGAGGGCCAGAAGCCCAGCGTGTCGGCGAAGCGATCGGTGAGCGTGTAGGCGATGTAGATGCCCACCATGAAGAAGGAGCCGTGCGCGAAGTTGACGATGCGCGTGACGCCGAAGATCAGCGACAGCCCCGCTGCCACCAGGAACAGCGAAGAGGCGGAGGCCAGTCCATTGAGGAGCTGGACGATCAATCCCGAGAAACTCATGGCGGTCTATCGTGGTCGGTGCGGAACGGCGTGGGGGCCGGCGAGGCGGGCCGAGGCCCGGTGGTCACGGCGCCTGGACGCCTGGCAGCTCGAAGCGCCTGCGGCCCTGCATGCGCAAGCTGGCGAGCGAAGCGAAGTCCTCAGGGCACCCGAGGAACCGGCTCCGCCGGGCCTCTGGGTGCACCCCCCTCCCGCCGAAGGCGAGAGAGGGGGAGCCGCGAAGCGGCCTGGGGGGTGTCAGTCTTCGGTTCTCGACTTCTTGATGGCGTCGGCCGTGGGCTGGAAGCGCGGGTCGGCGCCGTCCAGGTAGGTGTAGTTCACCATCACGCCCTTGCCGCCCTCGTTCTTGGTGCGGCCCACGTAGGCGCCCATGGTGGACTGGTGGTCGGACGCGCGGTAGCTGATCTTGCCGAAGGGCGACATCAGCTCCAGGCCGCGGAAGGCGGCGATCAGCTTCTCGGTGTCGGTGCTGCCGGCCTTGGCGATGCCGGCGGCGGCCGAGTGGATCATGCTGTAGCCCACCACCGAGCCCAGGCGCGGGTAGTCCTTGAACTTGGCCTGGTAGGCCTTCACCCAGGCGTCATGCTCGGGCGTCTTGATCGAGTACCAGGGGTAGCCGGTCACGATCCAGCCATCGGGCGCCTCGTCCTTCAGCGGGTCCAGGTACTCGGGCTCGCCGGTCAGCACGCTGACCACCTCACGGCCCTTGAACAGGCCGCGCGTGTTGCCTTCGCGCACGAACTTCGACAGGTCGGCCGCGAACAGCACGTTGAAGATCGCGTCGGGCTTGGCATCGGCCAGCGCCTGCACCACGCTGCCGGCATCGACCTTGCCCAGCGGCGTGGCCTGCTCGGCGACGAATTCCACGTCGGGCTGCGCGGCCTTGAGCAGCTGCTTGAAGGCGGCCGAGGCCGACTGGCCGTACTCGTAGTTGGGATAGACGATGGCCCAGCGCTTCTTGTTGAGCTTGGCCGCCTCGGGCACCAGCATGGCGGCCTGCATGTAGGTGCCCGGGCGCAGGCGGAAGGTGTAGCGGTTGCCGCCCTGCCAGGTCATCTTGTCGGTCAGCGGCTCGCCGGCCAGGTAGAAGAACTTCTTCTGCTTGGCGAAGTCGGCCAGCGCCAGGCCGGTGTTGGACAGGAAGGCGCCGGTCAGGATCTCGACCTTCTCGCGCGAGACCAGCTCTTCGGCCATGCGCACGGTGTCGCCGGGGTTGCCGTTGTCGTCGCGCGTGATCAGCTCGATCTTGCGGCCGTTGACGCCGCCCTTGGCGTTGATCTCCTCGACGGCCAGCTCCATGCCCTTCTTGTAGGGCTCGAGGAAGGCGGGCTGGGCCTTGTAGCTGTTGATCTCGCCGATCTTGAGCACGCCCTGGGCATGGGCAGGCACCAGCGTGGCGCTGAGGGCGGCCAGGGACAGGGCGCTGAGAGCGAAGGACAGGGATTTCATGCGAAGACTCCTTGGATAGAGGGGGTCATGGGTGAATGGCAGCAAGAACGTTGTGGCTCAGGGCTCCCGTGGAGCGGGCTCTGCCCGGCCACCGGGAGCGCCCCCATCGCGAAGCAGAGGGGGGAGCGGCGAAGCCGCTTGGGGGGTGTTTTCATCTCAACCCGTCCTTGCCCTCGATCTCGGACACCTGCAGGCCGCCGATGCGCGGCAGCGGGCGGCCGCTGTCGGTCACGGCCACCGCGACCACGATCTCGCCGGCGCGCGGCGCGTCGCTCACACGGGCCTCGACGGCGTCGAAATGGCTGCGCACGAACGCCGCATCCTTGTGGCCCAGGGGCACATCGATGGCGGTGCCCAGCGTGCCCCGCTTCTTGGCCGAGGGCACCAGCGCGGCGCCCTTCTCGACGGCCTGGCGCAGCGGCGCGCCCAGCTTGGGATGCAGGATGGCGGCGGCATGCTCCAGCTCGCCGCCCTCGCCAACGATCGCGGCCTTGCCATAGCTCTGCGCCTGGCCCGGCGCGATGCCCAGCGCCTTCACGGCCTTCTGGCCGAGCAGCGCGCCCAGTTCCTCGCCGATGGCGATCAGTTCGTCGAGGTTCTCGCTGTAGCGGCCCGCATAGGGGTTGGCGATCACGGCGATGGCCACGGCGCGGCGCGTGGGCGGGTCGATGGCCTGGCCCTGCTCCTGGCGGGTTTCGTCCACCTGGATCACGAGCTTGCGGATGTCTGCGGGCATGGAGGATCCTTCTTTCTTGCTTGTGCGGGCGGCGCTTCAGCGCAGGCCATCCCATTTGCTGATGTCTTCGGCCCGCAGGCCGCCCACGCGCGCATGCACGCGGTAGCCGGTGCTCATGGCCAGGATGAAGACGATTTCGTCGGCGGCCGGCGCGCCGGGCACACGCACCTCGATGGCGTCGAACTGGCCGCGCACGTAGCTGGCGTTGATGTTGGTCAGCGGCACATCGAGCGCGGCGCCGGGCGGCCCGACCTTCTTGGTCGAGGGCACGATGGACAGCGCGTTGCCGGGCTGGCCGCTTTTCTCTTCCGCCTTGCCGGCCGTGTAGGCCGCGCGGTCGCCCTTCCAGCCGAGCAGCTCGCGCATCGCGTAGCCGCCGGGCACGTGCCACAGCGCGCCGTGCTCCAGTTCGCCGGCCGCGCCGACGATGGCGCCCTTGCCGTAGGTGGCGATCTGTTCCGTGGACACGTCCATGGCCGCGAGCAGCCGATGCGCCATGTCCACGCCCACGGGGTCGAGCTGGCCCATCATCGGCAGGATGTCGGGCTCGTAGCGGCCGGCGTAGGGGTTGGTCAACACCGCCCCGATGGCGCCCCGCACCAGCGGCGCGCCGGCACGCGGGCCGAACTCGTGGTGGATGTGTTCCACGTGGGTGAACACGCGGCGCACGTCGATCAGCGACGCGCTCATCGCGGTGCGCCTCGGCGGACGCGCATGCACCGCGAAGCGGCGTCGTGCGCAGAGGATGGATGCGGGAACAACTTCATCATGAATCTGCCACTCGTTAAGCAAATACTGAACCAACCGCCACGCCGGCCGCGGCGTGATGGGCCGGATCCGGCAGGGGCGTCCGAGGCCCGGAAGGGGCCGCCGGCACCCCGTGAATCACCGAGCATAAGGGCTGCACGCTGCGCCATTGCCCCTGGCATACCAGCACCGCGGCATGGATGTGCCCGGCGGCCTGCAGCGCCTGCGCGCGCGCGGCACCGGCAGCCAGCGCCGCGGCCACCGCTGCCGCCGGCAGCGCGGGCACGTCGACCGTGACCGGCAGCGTGCCGAGGTCGCTGTCGTCCTTGCAGTCGCAGGCGGGCAGGCGCCGGATGGCGGGGTGCGGCGCATCGACCGCGTTGGCGATCACGGTGGCGGCTGCATCGGCCTGCGCGGCCGTGGCCGCCAGCACCGTCACGCTGTCGGCGATGCCGCGCGAGAAGCTGCGGCCGCGCCAGCCGCTGGTGGCCACGCCACGCACGGGCATGCCGGCATGCACCGTGAACTGGCCGTCCGTGCGCAGCGCCTGCGCGGCGGCCGGATCGAAGCTCGCCAGGTCGGCGTACAAGCCCACGCGCGCCTGCTCACCCGGTGCCAGGTGCAGCGCGATGTCGCCGCCGTTGTTGGCCCAGGCGCGCGCGATGCCGGGCCGCGCGTAGCAGGCGATCAGCTCCTGCGCCACGGCCCCCGCCACCGCCGCCATGGGCGTGATGAATTCGGGTGCGTCGGCGACGGCGGCGGCGCAGGCCGCATGCATGCGGCGCGCCACCGCGCCGTGCAGCGGCGCCCGCGCAGTCACGGGCTGGCGCAAGGCGGGCAGCTCGGCGACCAGCTCGTCCAGCAGCGGCACGAAGCGCTGCCAGGCGGCCTCGTGCGCCGCAGCCACGGCCTGCGCCTCGCCCTCGGCCTGCAGCACGAGGTCCATCGGCCCGTGCTGGAAATGCCAGCGCGCGGCGTCGAGGCGGTGACGGGTGGCGGCCATGGCGAAGCGTCGGCGCGGGTGCCGCTCAGCCCAGCATGGGCCCATGGCCCAGCGGCCAGACGTTGTCGGCGCCCGGCGCGACCCAGCGGCGCGCGAGCGGCGCGCCGTCGTCCTGCCAGGCCCCGCGGCGCAGCGCCTGCTCCAGCGGCATCACGTGGTCCACATGGCCGCCGAGCGCCGCGAAGTCGGCCAGTCTCATGCTGAACTCGATGGGCGCGATGATGGCCGGCGTGGGCACGGTGCCGAAGGCGTTGTCGGGCATGCGCATGACGTCGGCCATCACCGTGATGCCGCCGCCCGGCCACACATAGGCCGGCGCGCCGCCGCAGGTGACGTTGACCAGCGCACGCTTGATGGCGCGCGTGAGCAGGATCGGGTTCTCGGTGACGCCGGCGCGCAGCGAGCCGCCGGCGCCGCCCAGGAACAGCACCGTGCACAGCGAGGGCTCGCAGTTCTCGCCGATGCGGTCCACCACTTTCTGCACCTCGGCCGGCATGTCCTGCCGCACGGGCCGCAGCTGCTCGTCGAGCACGTACCACTCGGCCTGCTCGCCGGTGGTGGAGGTCATGAGCAGGCGCAAGCCGGGCCGGGCCACGCCCTCTTCCCAGCCTTCGATGATGGCCAGCGGATCGGCGATGTCGGTGCCGCCCCAGCCGCTGCCGGGATTGGCGACCTGGAAGTAGCGCCCCGGGGTGGACTTGCGCCCGCGCATCTGGATGCCCGAAGGCGCCATCGACAGGCAGCGGCCGGCCTGGTGCTCGGTCAGCACGCCGGTGATGTGGTCGTCGACCACCACCACTTCGTCGGCCAGGCCCAGCAGCTGCTTGGCGAAGATGCCCACGGTGGCCGAGCCGCAGCCCACGCGCATGCGCTGCTCTTCCACGCCGTTGACGATGGGCGCCTTGCCGGCCTGGATGACCAGGCTGGCGCCGCCGTCGATGGCGCATTCGGCCGCCTGCTTGTTGCACAGGTTCTGCATGAGCTCCAGCGTCATGCGGCCTTCCTTCTTGCTGCCGCCCGTGAGGTGGTGCACGCCGCCCAGCGACAGCATCTGCGAGCCGTATTCGGCCGTGGTCACGTGGCCCACCACCTCACCCTTGTAGCGGATGTTGGCCTGCTCGGGGCCGAGGAAGCGGTCGGTGTCGATCTTCACCTTCACGCTGCAGTAGCTGAAGATGCCTTCGGTGACCACAGTGACCATGTCCACGCCCTCGGCCTTGGAGGCGACGATGAAGGGCGCGGGCTTGTAGTCGGGGTAGGTGGTGGAGGCGCCGATGCCGGTGACGAAGACCTGGTCGGCCAGCAGCAGGTCGCCGTCCCAGTCGGGCGCGGCGTCCTCGGCGGCCGCGGGCTCGGCCCCGGCCCGCGCGAAGGGCACGAGGGCCGGCGCGTCGCTGGCCAGCTCGCGGCGCAGCAGCACGACCGGATCGACCCGCACCAGCACGCCGGCGCGGTTGGCGTAGCGGTCGCAGGCGCCGGTGCGCCCCTCGGAAATCTGGCACAGCACCGGACAGGCGTTGCACTCCACCTTGGCCGTGCTCATGCGCTCGTTGCGCGGCGGCGCCTTGCCCAGGCCCAGCGCGGCGCTGTCGGGCAGCACGGGCAGATCCATGCCAGGCAGGCCGTCGGTCTTCGTGTGTTCAGTCATCGTGGCGTTCCGTTGATGCATCGGTCCGGTCTGCAACAAGCATGCCCGCATTCGGGTTTGTCTCGTGCTTGTGACGCCAGCACCCTTTGTGTAGCATCCGCTCCACTTTCATGTGGTGTTCGCTACATGAATGGGAAATTTAACCATGCGGCGCGATGCTTGCATGGGTGTTTTCCTGAGGATGCGGTCACCACCGTGGTGCGCCGCGAACGCAAAAGAGGTGCACGAGCCGATGAGACCGAAGTCCTGGTGCGCGGGGCCGCAGCGCGGCCGCGGCAAGCGCCCGTTGCGCACCGCCTGGGCGGTGCGGCCGCGGGCCGGCCGGCGCGCGGCCCCGCCTGCCGGGGCCCGCGGCCACGCCCGGGCCGCCCCGGCGGCATGCCCGACAATCGGGCGCCTTCAGCCGGTTGACGCCGCCAGCCCCGTTTGCAAGCCTCACGTCTCCGATCTCCTTCCACCTTTCCAAGCCTTGCCATGAGTGCTTTCAACGAAGAACGCGTCCTCTCCGTCCACCACTGGACCGACCGCCTGTTCAGCTTCAAGACCACGCGCGACCCCGCGCTGCGCTTCTCCAACGGCCACTTCACCATGATCGGCCTGAAGATCAATGGCAAGCCGCTGCTGCGCGCCTACAGCATCGCCAGCGCCAACTACGAGGAAGAGCTGGAGTTCCTGTCGATCAAGGTCGAGAACGGCCCGTTGACCTCGCACCTGCAGCACATCCAGGTGGGCGACACCATCATCGTCGGCCGCAAGCCCACGGGCACGCTGCTGATCGACTACACGCTGCCCGGCAAGCGCCTGTACCTGTTCGGCACCGGCACCGGCCTGGCGCCCTTCCTGAGCACGATCCGCGACCCCGACACCTACGACAAGTACGAGCAGGTGATCCTGGTGCACGGCGTGCGCGAAGTGGCCGAGCTGGCCTACCACGACTACATCACGAAGGAACTGCCGCAGCACGAGTTCCTGGGCGAGATGGTGAGCAAGCAGCTGCTGTACTACCCCACCGTGACGCGCGAGCCCTTCCGCAACCAGGGGCGCATCACCGACCTGATCAAGAGCAACAAGCTCACCGACGACCTGGGCCTGCCGCCGATCAACCCGCTGGAAGACCGCGCCATGATGTGCGGCAGCCCGGCGCTGCTGGCCGACCTGAAGGAAATCCTCGAGAAGCGCGACTTCGAGGAAGGCAACACCTCGACGCCCGGTGACTTCGTCGTCGAACGCGCCTTCGTCGAGAAGTAAGCCCCACTGAGGCCCTGACGCCCTGATGGCCACGCGCAAGACCGTCGCCCGCCCGCAGCGCAAGACCGGCGTGCGCGAGGCGCAGGCGCAGGCCTCGAAGGACGCGATCCTGCGCGCGGCGACCAAGGTGTTCGCCAAATACGGTTACGAGGGCGGCAGCGTCGAGAAGATCTCGAAGGCGGCCAAGTCCTATGACCGGATGATCTACTACTATTTCGGCAACAAGGAAGGCCTGTTCGTCGCGGTGCTGGAGGGCATCTACCACCGCATGGACGAGGCCGAGGCCGCCATCGCGCTGGACATGGAGCGCCCCGTGGAGGCACTCGCCGAGGTGATCCGCTTCGTGCTGGGCTACTACCGCGCGAACCCCGACTTCGTCACGCTGCTCAACACCGAGAACCTGCACAAGGGCCGGCACATCGCCAAGTCGCTGCGGGCACGCGAATACTCCTCGCGCGCCGTGGCCATCATTGCGCAGATCCTGGCCAGCGGCGGCGCGCAGGGCCTGTTCCGCACCGACCTGGCCGCGCGCGACCTGTACCTGCTGATCGCGGCCACCGGCTACTTCTACATGTCCAACCGCTACACGCTCACCAGCTTCCTGGGCGAGCCGCTGGAGTCGCCCGAGGCCGTGGCGCACTGGGAGGCCTTCGTCATCGAGACGGTGATGCGCACGGTGCGCCAGGACGACAGGAACAACGAGCTTTCCACCCCCACCCCTCACGAGGAATCGAAATGGCAGAAGTCGCAGCCGCCGGCAAGTCGGGCAAGGTCGTCATCCAGAACATAGGGCTGCTGCTCTCCGGCGACATCGACCACCCCATCCTGGACGCCGACACCCTCGTCGTGAACGACGGCCTGATCACGGCCGTCGGCAAGTTCAAGGACTGCGACACCGAAGGCGCGAAGACCGTCATCGACGCCCGGGGCGTGTGCGTGGCGCCGGGCCTGATCGACAGCCACGTGCATCCGGTGGCCGGCGACTGGACACCGCGCCAGAGTCAGCTCAACTGGATCGAGTCCAGCATGAACGGCGGCGTGACCACCATGATCTCGGCCGGCGAGGTGCACTACCCCGGCCGGCCCAAGGACATCGTGGGCCTGAAGGCGCTGGCCATCACGGCGCAGCGGGCCTTCGACGCCTTCCGCCCGGGCGGCGTGAAGGTGCTGGCCGGCGCGCCGGTGATCGAGAAGGGCATGGTCGAGAGCGACTTCAAGGAACTGGCCGAGGCCGGCGTGGGCCTGCTCGGCGAGGTGGGCCTGGGCACGGTGAAGGCCGGCTACGAGGCCAAGGAGATGGTGGCCTGGGCGCGCAAGTACGGCATCCAGAGCACGATCCACACGGGCGGGCCGTCGGTGCCGGGCTCGGGCTACATCGACAAGGACACGGTGCTGGAGGCCGACGCCGACATCATCGGCCACATCAACGGCGGCCACACCTCGCTGCCGCTCAAGCATGTGTGCGAGCTGTGCGAACAAAGCACGCGCGGCATCGAGATCGTGCACAACGGTAACGAGCGTGTGGCCATCGGTGCGGCGCGCGCGGCCATCGAGCTCAAGTGCCCGCACCGCGTGATCCTGGGCACCGACGGGCCGGCCGGCTCGGGCGTGCAGCCGCTGGGCATCCTGCGCATGGTGTCGCTGATCTCGTCGATGGCCGACATCCCGGCCGAGGTCGTGTTCTGCTTCGCGACCGGCAACACGGCGCGCATGCGCAATCTCAACTGCGGCCTCATCGAGGTGGGCCGCGCGGCGGACTTCGTCTTCATGGACCGCGCGCAGCACACGGCCGGCAAGACGCTGCTGGAAAGCGTGCAGCTGGGCGACATCCCGGGCGTGGGCATGGTGATGATCGACGGCCTCGTGCGCGCCGGGCGCAGCCGCAACACGCCGCCGGCCACCGAAGTGCCCGTGGTGCTGGGCGCCCACTGAGGGCGCGGGCGCCGGCCTTCAGAACAGGGTTTCGGCCCGCAGCGTCGTCGCCTCGTCGACCGCGAGCAGCGGCAGCGCGATGACGAAGCTGCTGCCCGCGCCGGGCGCGCTCCAGAGGTCGACCCAGCCGCCGTGGCGCTGCACCACGGCCCAGACCACCGCCAGGCCCAGGCCCCGGGCGCGCACGGGCGGCGCTGCAGCGCCCGCGGCGCCTGCGGACGCGCGGCCTTGCGCAGCGGCGGCCGGGCGACCGGGGGGCCAGGCACCGCCCGGCTCCAGCCAGCCGCGCAGCCGGCGCACCTGGGCCGCGCTCATGCCCTCGCCAGCGTCGCTCACCATCAGCAGCACCTCGCCGCCGTTCACGCCGATGCACAGCCGCACCGCGCTGCCGGCCGCACTGTGGCGGATCGCGTTGTTCAGCAGGTTGACCACCGCCCGCACCAGCAGGCCCGCGTTGCCGCGCACGAAGGTCTCGGTCCCGGCGGGCGCACGCACCTCGATCCGCACGCCGCGCGACTCGGCATAGGCCCAGACTTGGTCCGCGGCGTCGCCGGCCGCCGCCTCGACCAGCACCTCGCCCTGCGTGAAGTCGCCGGCTTCGGCCTGGCCCAGGTCCATGAAGCCCTCGGCCAGCGCCAGCGTGCGTTCGACCTCGCGCCGCACGGCGGCGGCGAGCTCGGCCCGTCCCGGCGCATCCGGATGCGCCCGCTCATCGAGCGCCACGCGGCTGAGGATGTTGACCTGCGGGCTGCGCAGGTCGTGCGACAGGAAGCGCAGCCACTGGGCCCGCTCGGCCTGCATGCGGTGCTCGGCCGTCAGGTCGTCGAGCACCACGGCCCAGCCGTGCGCGCGGCCACCCAGCGGCGTGCAGCGCACGCGGAACACGAAGCCTGCGCGCTGGTAGACCGCCCCCTGGTGCACCGTGGCCCAGTGGCCCTCGGGCGGCGGCGCAGCGCCGGCGGGCCGCAGGCGGTCGAGGATGGCCGGCAGGGCCATGCGCTGCAGGCGGCCGTGCGCATCGCGCCGCCGGTGCAGCCGCAGCAGCTGCCGCGCGGCCGGGTTGGCATGGCGCACCGTGCCGTCGCGCCCGCACAGCAGCACGGCCACGGGCAGGTCGCGCAGGCCCTGGCGGAACAGCCGCTGCAGCGACTGGAGCCGCTGCACCGCATCGTCCAGCGCCAGCAGCTGCTGCTCGAGCGTCAGCGGGCCCTGCATGCGCGGGTCGAGGGGCGGCTCGCCCGCGCGCAGGCCGTCGTGCAGCCGGGCCAGCTGGCGGCGGAAGGCAGCGAGCATCAGCGACTGGCGCCGCCAGCGCCACAGCAGGCAGCCTGCCCACAGGCCGAGGACCGGGGCCACGGGTGAGAGCCACAGCCGCAGCGCCAGCAGCAGGCCCGCGCTGGCCAGCACGCACAGCGCGCCCAGGGCCAGGGCACCGAGCGCCGCCTGGCGTTCGCGCCGCGGGAAGAAGCACAGGCCCGCCAGCAGCGGCAGCACGATCCACAACCGCCGCGGCCAGCCCTGCACCGGCGCGACCGTGCGGCCGGCGCGCAGCGCGGCGATGGCCTGCGCATGCACGGCCACGCCCGGCACGCGCAGCGACGACGGGTGCCCGGACGAGACGGCCCACAGGTCGCCCAGCCCGGCATCGGCCCCCAGGCCCACGAGCACGTCGCGCCCGCGCAGCTGCGCCGCCGGCACCTCGCCGCGCAGCACCTGCACGTAGGACAGCGTGGGCGCACGCCCCGCTTCGTTCGCCCTTGCAAAGCTGAACGGCCCCCGGCGCTGCCAGGCGCCCGCCGCGTCCTGCAGCGGAGCCGCTTCGGGCCGGTCCTCGGCCGGCCGCTGGTGGGCGAGCAGCCATCCCACATAGGGCACGAGCCGGCCGGGACGCCCTTCCTGGGCGTACAGCGTGCGCACCACCCCGTCCGGCCCGGGCACGAGCCGCGCGTGGCCCACGCCCGCCGCGGCCGCGGCCAGCGCGGGGGGCAGGGGCAGCAGCTGCGGCTCGCTGGCGCCCACAGCCTCGCGCTGCACCAGATACACGGGCAGGCGCGACAGGGCCGCCGCGAGGGCGTCCGGCGCGTCGGCGGAGGCGGGCCCACCCAGGTCCACGTCGAGCAGCACGCTGCGGGGCTGGTGCGGGGCCAGCGCCTGCAGGAGTTGCGCGTGCGTCGCCTGCGGCCAGGGCCAGGGCCCCAGCGCGTCGAGGCTGGCACGGTCCACCACGACCCGCACCTGCCCGTCCGCAGGAGCCGCCGGCAACGCCTGCAGCAGCCGGTCCTGCACCCGACCGTCGAGCTGCTGCAACTCGGGCCGCTCGGCCAGCACCAGCATGAGGAGCGGCAGCAACCCGGCCAGCAGCAGCCATTCCAGCAACACCCGGCGCTTGGCGGTCCGTCTTCGCATCAATGGGCTTCGTGGGTCCGGCGGAAAGCGTCGATCCGCAGGCAGCCCCGGCCCGAGCGCCCGGCGGCCCGCGAAGGGGCCCGCCTCTGGCACCTGAACCGCCCGGTGTCACGCGGCGCTCACGGCGCCGTCATGCACAAGGCCTCCCTTGGAATCCGCATGGGTAAGACTTTTTTACCCATGCAACAGATTCTGCCCCACGACCTCGGGCGCAAAGGTGAACTGCCAGTTCACGGTTGATGCGGCGCACGGCAAACGGGAAAAAGGCCGAGGCTGCGTCTCAGCCCGCCCTTTTCCAGTGCATGGTCCCCGGGGCGCCCGGGTGTCCCGCGCCCGGCGGCGCGGCTCAGGGCGGCCGATGCGCCTCAGCGAAGTCGAGCACGGCCTGCAGCAGGCGTTGCAGGTGCGGCTGCACGCCGGCCGCCACATCGGGCAGGTAGTGGAAGGGCAAGGCCTCCTGCATGTAGCTGCTTTGCGTCATCTCGAGTTGCACGGCGTGCTGGCCGTCCTGCGGCCGGCCGTGGTGGCGCGTGATGTAGCCGCCCGTGAAACGGCCGTTCAGCACGCTGGTGTAGCCCTCGGCCTGCTTGGCGATGGCCAGCAGGCGTTCGGCCAGGGCCGGGTCGCAGCTCGCGCCCTGGGCGGTGCCCAGGTTCAGGTCGGGCAGCTTGCCCTCGAAGAAGCGCGGCAGCACGGAGCGGATCGAGTGCGCGTCCCACAGCATGGCGATGCCGTGACTGGCCTTGATGCGCGCCAGCTCCTCGGCCAGCTTGGCATGGTACGGGTGCCAGATGGCGTCGCGGCGCGCGGCGATCTCGGCCGCGCCAGGCAGGTCGGCCGCATCCCGGTAGATGGGCGTGTCGTCGAAGGTGTCGACGGGGCACAGGCCTGTGACGCTCTGGCCCGGGTACAGGCTCGCGCCGTCCGGCGGGCGGTTCAGGTCGATCACGTAGCGCGAATGCGTGGCCACGAGCACCGAGGCGCCCAGCGCATCGGCGAAGCCGTACAGGCGCTCCAGGTGCCAGTCGGTGTCGGGCACCTGCCTTGCCTCGTCGGTGAAGCGCGCGGCCAGCGCGGGCGGTACATGTGTGCCCACATGCGGCATCGAGATCAGCAGCGGGCGCGTGCCGGGGCGAAAGCGGAAGGGCGGCTCGGTGGTGGTGAAGGCGGTCATGGTGAAACCCGGGATCAGGACGGATCGGTCAATCGGTGAGCAGTTGGCGGCGTGCCTGCACGAAGCCCGCCGCCGCCTGGGCCTGCTGCGCGTGACGACCGCCTTGAACGCGCAGCCGGCCGGCGACCCACACGCTGTCGATGGGGCGCTGCCGGCCGGCGGCAAACACATGGGCCGACAGCATCGCGGGTGCGTCAAGGCCGGCGAGCACCGGGTGCGCCGGGTCCAGCACCACGAAGTCGGCCTGCTGGCCCGGCGCCAGGCCGGCCAGCGCGCGGCCCGATGCTTGCGCGCCGCCGTGCACGGCCTCCCCCCACATGGCGGTGGCCACCTGCGGCTGCGCCGCCGTGGTCGCCACGTTGCGCTGGCGGCGCAGCAGGCGCTGGCCGTATTCGAGCATCTGCAGTTCCTCGGCGGCGTCCACGCAGGCATGGCTGTCGGAGCCCACGCCCCAGGTGCCACGGCCCGACGTCCACTGCGGCAGGTCAAAGATGCCGTCGCCCAGGTTGGCCTCGGTGGTCGGGCACAGGCCGGCCACGGCGCCTGTCGCGGCCGCGCGGCGGTACTCGTCGGCGTCCATGTGCGTGGCGTGCACCAGGCACCAGCGCGCGTCGACCGGTGCGTGGTCCAGCAGCCAGGCCACGGGGCGCTGGCCGCTCCAGGCGATGCAGTCGGCCACTTCCTTCACCTGTTCGGCGATGTGGATGTGGATGGGCGCCGTCGCGTCCTGCGCGCGCAGACCCTCCAGCACCTCGCGCAAGGCCTCGGGCGGCACGGCGCGCAGCGAATGGGGCGCCAGGCCCAGCCGTGCGCCCTGTGCGTCGCAATCCGGCCGCAGGGTGTCGAGCAGGCGCAGCATCGAATCGGTGCGGCGGATGAAGCGCCGTTGTCCTGGTGACGGCGCCGTGCCGCCGAAGCCGCTGGTCTGGTAGAGCACGGGCAGCAAGGTCAGGCCGATGCCCGCGCGCTGCGCGGCACGCATCAGCGCCCGCGCCAGTTCGGCATCGTCGGCATAGGGGCGGCCGTCCGTGTCGTGGTGCACGTAGTGGAACTCGCACACCGACGTGAAGCCGGCTTCCAGCATCTCCACGTACAGGCCGAAGGCGATGCCTTCGAGCTGCGCGGGCGTGAGGCGCAGCGCGAAGCGGTACATCAGCTCGCGCCAGCTCCAGAAGGAATCTTCGGCCTCGGCCCGGTACTCGGTCAGGCCCGCCATGCCGCGCTGAAAGGCATGCGAATGCAGGTTGGGCAGGCCGGGCAGCAGCGGGCCGGCGGCCTGCGCCACGCCTTCGGGCCGCGCGGCGCCGGCCTGCACCTGCGTGAGACGGCCCTGGGTGTCCCAGCCCATCAGCACGTCCTTGGCCCAGCCCTCCGGCAGCAGCGCGTTGGCCGCGAACAGCGCGTTCATACGGATCCGTCCGCGATGCGGCCCTGGCGCACCACGCAGCGCACCGGGCGCTGGCCGAACCAGTAGGCCAGCTCGGCCGCGTCCTTCAGGTCCCACAGGACGAAGTGGGCAGGGCGGCCCACCGCGATGGCGCCGTGCGTGTCCTGCAGGCCCAGCGCGCGCGCCGCATGCCGGGTGATGCCGTCCAGTGCCTCGGGCACGGTGAGCCGGAACAGCGTGCAGGCCATGTTGGCCATCAGCAGCAGGCTCAGCGCGGGCGAGGTGCCGGGGTTGTGGTCGGTGGACACGGCCATCGGCACGCCGGCCGCACGCAGCGCCGCGATGGGCGGCAAATGCGTGTCGCGCAACGTGTAGTAGGCGCCCGGCAGCAGCACCGCCACCGTGTCGGCAGCGGCCATGGCGTCGATGCCATCCTGCGACAGGTGCTCGATGTGGTCGCAGGACAGCGCACCGTAGCGCGCCGCGAGCGCCGCGCCGCCCATGTCCGAGAGCTGCTCGGCATGCAGCTTGACCGGGATGGAGAGGGCCTGCGCGGCGCGAAACACCTGCTCGGTCTCGGCCAGCGAGAACGCGATGCGCTCGCAGAACACGTCGACCGCATCGACCAGGCCTTCGGCATGCAGGGCCGGCAGCATCTCGCGGCAGACCAGGTCGATGTAGTCCTGGCTGCGCCCCGCGTACTCGGGCGGCAGCGCGTGCGCGCCCAGGAAGGTGGTGCGCACGGTCACGCCGTGGGCAGCCGCCAGGCGCCGCGCCACGCGCAGCTGCTTGCGCTCGTGCTCGAGCGCGAGGCCGTAGCCGGACTTGATCTCGATGGCGCAGACGCCCTCGGCCAGCAGGCTGCGCAGCCGCGCCGAAGCACTGTCGAAGAGTTCGTCCTCGCTGGCCGCGCGCGTGGCGCGCACGCTGGAGACGATGCCGCCGCCGGCGCGGGCCACCTCCTCGTAGCTCGCGCCGGCCAGGCGCATGGCGAATTCGTTGGCGCGCTGGCCGCCGTAGACCAGGTGCGTGTGGCAGTCCACCAGGCCGGGCGTGACGAGCGCGCCGCCGCCCGCGTGGCGCGGCGCGGCCGCATGTGCCGCCGGCACGGCGTCCGGCGCGCCGGTCCAGGCGATCTGTCCATCCACGACGGCGATGGCGAAAGGCTGGCCGTCGCGGTCACGCAGGTCGGTCCACAGGCCGTCGGCCGAAGGTAAGGTGTCGAATGAAGGCATGGGGGTCCTCTTCTGCGCGGGGGTCGGCTCGGCGCCCGCGGCTATTCAGTGCCGTGCCACAGCACGGCCAGCAAGGCGGCGTCGTCGCCAGCCGTGTCCAACCGCCATGCACGGGCGGTGGCGATGTCCGCGTCGGCCCACCACAGGCCCTGTCCCGCCGTCAGCGATGCGTCGTTGGCCTGCCAGTCGCCGCGCCAGGCCAGCAGCAGGCCATGCGGCGCAGCGGGTAACGCGGCGGCGCGGCGCAGCACGCGCAGTTCCGCGCGCAGGCGACCGCGCCGTGTCATCACGTTGAAGTCGCTGGAGGCGCCGCCCAGCAGCGCGCAGTCGATCGCCGCGTCGCCGCTGAAGGCGAAGGGCGCGAACGGCTCGGCCAGCCGGTGGTCGATGCCGTCGCCGCGCAATTGCACGCCGTCGCCTTCGAGCAGGGTGATGACGCGGTCCACGCCCGGAAAACGCGAGAAGGGCCCGCTCGCGGCGATGGTGGCGATGGACACGCGCCAGTCGAAGCCCTCGAAGCCCGCACCGGGCGGCCAGCTCGCCACCTCGCGCGTGCTGCCGCCGCCGTTCTTCCACGGCGTGGCCGGCAACGCGTCGATGGCGAAACGCCGCACCGAGGGAGGCAGAGGCGCCACTTACTTCACCATCGGCAGCTTGAGGCCGAACTTCTTGGCCGTGGCGATGGCCAGTTCATAGCCCGCATCGGCATGGCGCATCACGCCCGAGCCGCAGTCGTTGACGAGCACGCGGGCCAGGCGCTTTTCTGCAGCCTCGGTGCCATCGCAGACGATGACCATGCCCGCGTGCTGCGAGTAGCCCATGCCCACGCCGCCGCCATGGTGCAGGCTGACCCAGGTGGCGCCGCCCGCGGTGTTGAGCAGCGCGTTGAGCAGCGGCCAGTCGGAGACGGCGTCGGTGCCGTCGCGCATGCCCTCGGTCTCGCGGTTGGGGCTGGCCACCGAACCCGTGTCCAGGTGGTCGCGGCCGATCACGATGGGGGCCTTGAGTTCGCCCTTGCGCACCATCTCGTTGAAGGCCAGGCCCGCGAGGTGACGCTCGCCCAGGCCCAGCCAGCAGATGCGCGCGGGCAGGCCCTGGAAGACGATGCGCTCGCGCGCCATGTCCAGCCAGCGGTGCGTGTGCTTGTTGTTCGGAAACAGCTCCTTGATCTTCGCGTCAGTCTTGTAGATGTCCTCCGGGTCGCCCGAGAGCGCGACCCAGCGGAACGGGCCCTTGCCCTCGCAGAACAGCGGGCGGATGTAGGCCGGCACGAAGCCCGGGAAGTCGAAGGCGTTGACCAGACCTTCGTCCTTGGCCACCTGGCGGATGTTGTTGCCGTAGTCCACCGTGGGCACGCCCATGGCGTGGAAGTCCAGCATGGCCTGTACGTGCACCTTGCAGCTCTGCGCCGCGGCCTTCCTGAGTTCGGCGTGGCGGGCCGGGTCCTCCATCGCGCCCTTCCATTGCGCGAGCGTCCAGCCCATGGGCATGTAGCCGTGCACGAGGTCGTGGGCCGAGGTCTGGTCGGTCACGATGTCGGGTCTCGGGCCGCCGGCCTTGGCGCGGCGCACCAGCTCGGGCAGGACCTCGGCCGCGTTGCCCAAGAGGCCGATGGAGACGGCCTCGCCCGTCGCCGTGTGCTGCTGGATCAGGGCCAGCGCGTCGTCGATGTCCTTGGCCTGCTTGTCCAGGTAGCGCGTGCGCAGGCGGAAGTCGATCGAGCTCTGCTGGCACTCGATGGCCAGCACGCAGGCGCCGGCCAGCACGCCGGCCAGCGGCTGCGCCCCGCCCATGCCGCCCAGGCCGGCGGTCAGGATCCACTTGCCCGTGAGGTTGTTGCCGTAGTGCTGGCGGCCGGCCTCGACGAAGGTCTCGAAGGTGCCCTGCACGATGCCCTGCGCGCCGATGTAGATCCAGCTGCCCGCGGTCATCTGGCCGTACATGAAGAGGCCCTTGCGGTCCAGCTCGTTGAAGTGCTCCCAATGGGCCCACTTGGGCACGAGGTTGGAGTTGGCCAGCAGCACGCGCGGCGCATCGGCGTGGGTCTTGAACACGCCCACGGGCTTGCCCGACTGCACCAGCAGGGTCTCGTCCTCATCCAGATCCTTGAGCGAGGCCAGGATCTGGTCGAAGCACTCCCAGTTGCGGGCCGCGCGGCCGATGCCGCCGTAGACCACGAGGTCCTCGGGCCGCTCGGCGACGTCGGGGTGCAGGTTGTTCTGGATCATGCGGAACGGCGCCTCGGTCAGCCAGCTCTTGCACGTGAGCTGCGTGCCCGTGGGCGCGGCGATCCTGCGGCTGGGGTCGTGGCGGGTGCCGATCTGGGCGACGAAGGGCGGGGTGGGTGCGTTCATGGCGGAGCTCCTTGAAGGGCGGTTCGGGTTCAGGCGTGGCTGGGCAGGAGATCGAGCAGCGCGGCTGGCAGGTCCGCGTTCAGCGCCCACAGGCGCATGGCTTCGATGTCGGGCGCCAGGTAGCGGTCGCGCTCGACGAAGGCCACCTGGGTGCGGATGCGCGCGATCTCGGCTTCGACCAAGGCCGAGCTGCGCGGCGTCGTCGCGCTGCGCTTGAGTTCAATGCCCTGCGTGGCGGCCATGGCTTCGATGCCGATCACCACGGCCGTGTTGTTCACCATGTCGGCCAGGCGGCGGGCGGCGAAGGTGGCCATGGACACATGATCCTCCTGATTGGCCGAGGTGGGCAGGCTGTCCACGCTGGCCGGATGGGCGAGCGACTTGTTCTCGGACGCCAGCGCCGCCGCCGTGACCTGCGCGATCATGAAGCCGGAATTCAGGCCCCCATCACGCACCAGGAAGGGCGGCAGGCCCGAGAGGCCGGTGTCCAACAGCAGCGCGATGCGGCGCTCGGCGATGGCGCCGATCTCGCTCACGGCCAGCGCGATGATGTCGGCCGCGAAGGCCACGGGCTCGGCGTGGAAATTGCCGCCCGAGATCACCTCGCCCGTGTCGATGAAGACCAGCGGGTTGTCCGACGCGGCATTGGCTTCGGTGACCAGTACGCGCGCGGCGTGCGTGAGGTTGTCCAGGCAGGCGCCCATGACCTGCGGAATGCAGCGGATGGAATACGGGTCCTGCACGCGGCCGCAGTCGGCGTGGCTGGGGATGATGTCGCTGCCCTGGAGCAGTTCGCGCACGGCGGCCGCCACGGCGATCTGCCCCGGCTGACCACGCGCGGCGTGGATGCGCGCATCGAAGGGCTTGATCGAGCCTTGGATGGCTTCCAGCGAGAGCGCGCCCGCCATCAGCGCCGAGGCGAAGACGTTCTCGGCGCCGAACAGGCCGGCCAGCGCCAGCGCGGTGGACACCTGCGTGCCGTTGAGCAGCGCCAGCCCTTCCTTGGGGCCGAGCACGAAGGGCGCCAGGCCGATGCGCTGCATCGCTTCGGCACCCGACACGATGCGCCCATCGGCCAGCAGCGCCTCGCCCGCGCCGATCAGCACGCAGGCCAGGTGCGCCAGCGGCGCCAGGTCGCCCGAGGCGCCCACCGAGCCCTTGGCCGGAATGCGCGGCGTGATGCCCGCGTTGAAGAGCGCCAGCAGCGCATCGACCAGCGCGGGCCGCACGCCCGAGTGGCCACGCGCCAGGCTCACGGCCTTGGTGGCCAGCACCAGCCGCACCACCGCGGGCGCCAGCGGCTCGCCCGTGCCCACGCTGTGCGAGAGCACCAGGTTGCGCTGCAGCTCGGCCAGGTGGTCGTGGCCGATCTTCGTGCTGGCCAGCTTGCCGAAACCGGTGTTGATGCCGTAGACCACCTCGTCGTTGTCCACGATGTGCTGCACCGTGGCCTGCGCGGCTTCCATCGGCGCACGCGTCGCCGCGTGGAGCGCGAGCGTCACGCCGCCCGCATGGATGCGCCGCAGCGCCGCCAGCGACACAGCGCCGGGAGTGAGGGTCAGAGCAGTGGTCATGGTGGCAGCCTGTCTATACAAGTTGTGATCAGCGGAAACGAAGGGTCGGGGTGCCGCGTGCGTCAGTTGAAGGTCGGGTTGCCGTCGGCGCGGAAGCGGCTGCCCAGGCGGTAGCGCGAGGCCGGGTGCAGGCAGCGCACCACCGTCACGGGCGTGCCGCGCGTCCAGGTACGGCGCGTGAGCAGCAGGCAGGGCTGGTCCTGCGGCATGTCCAGGCGCCGGGCCTGCTCGGCGCTGGGCAGCACGGCATCGACCAGGTGCTCGATCTGGTCGAAGGGCACGTGGCGCACCAGGTATTCGCTGGGCGGCAGCTGGCGGAAGTCCTGCGCCAGGTAGTCGGGCACCACGCGCGGGTTGACCCAGCGCTCTTCCAGCTGCACGGGCAGGCCGTTTTCCAGGTGCAGGCAGGTGCTGTGGAACACCGATTCGCCCGCGCGCAGGTCCAGCCAGGCCGCCACGTCGGGCGAGGCCGGCTGGCGCTCGGCCTCGATCAGCGCGAAGCCGTAGTCGTGGCCGCGCGCGCGGATCTCGCTGGCGATGTTGGCGATCTGCAGCAGCGTGGACTGCGGCTTGTCCTCCGCCACGAAGCTGCCCACGCCGGCCACGCGCACGATGCGGCCTTCGTCCACCAGCTCGCGCAGCGCGCGGTTGACGGTCATGCGCGAAATGCCGAACTGCGCCACGAGCTCGTTCTCCGAGGGCAGGCGGTGCCCGGCCGGCCACTCGCCGCGCTGGATGCGGCGCGTGATGTGTTCCTTGATCTGCGCGTAGAGGGCCAGCGCGGGGGCCTGCGGTGCGGCCGCCTTGACACCCTCGCCTCGGGTGCGCACAGGCACGGCGGCCGCTGCGCCCGTCGCCGACGGGGACGCAGCGCGCACCGCCTCCTTCCGGCGAGGGGCGGATGCCAGAGCGCGGGCCGGCTTGTTCATGGCTTCAGTGGTGGGCCGCCGCCATCGACTCGGCGCGGATCTCTTCCGTCAGCCTTGCCTTCAGTGCCATGAACTCGGGCGAGGTCTTGATCGTGTAGTGGCGCGGGTGTGGCAGGTCGACCGCAATCTCGCTCTTGATGCGGCCCGGGCGCGCGCTGAACACGGCCACGCGGCTGGCCATGAAGATGGCCTCGTCGATGTCGTGGGTCACGAACAGCACGGTCTTCTGCTCGGCCTCCCAAATGCCCAGCAGCAGCTCCTGCATGAGCACGCGGGTCTGGTTGTCCAGCGCACCGAAGGGCTCGTCCATCAGCAGGATCTTGGGGTCGTTGGCCAGCGCGCGCGCGATCGCCGTGCGCTGCTGCATGCCGCCCGAGAGCTGCTTGGGAAAGTGCTGCTCGAAGCCGCGCAGGCCCACCTTGGCGATGAAGTAGTCGGCGCGCTCCTTCTGCTGCGCCTCGGGCAGGCCGCGCTCGCGCAGGCCGAAGCGGATGTTCTGCTCGATGTTGAGCCAGGGAAAGAGCGTGTAGCTCTGGAACACCATGCCGCGGTCGGCGCCGGGGCCTTCGATGGTCTGGCCGTCCAGCAGCACTTCGCCGCTGCTCGGATGGTCCAGCCCCGCGACGATGCGCAGCAAGGTGGACTTGCCGCAGCCCGAGGGGCCGAGGATGGTGACGAAATCGTTCTTCTGGACTTCGAAATCGACCGGCTGCAAGGCTTGCGTGGACTTGCCACCCGGACTGGTGAAGGTGCGCGAGACGCCGCGGATGGAGAGTTGGCTGCTCATGGTCTGTTGCTGCTTCACAGGCTGGCCCAGCCGAACAACTTGCGGTTGATGGCCTTGAACACGAAGTCCGACACCAGCCCGATCAGGCCGATGACGATGATGCCGAAGATGATCTGGCCCGTGTTCAAGAGCGCCTGGCTGTCGGTGATCATGTGGCCGATGCCCGAGGACGAGCCGATCAGCTCGGCCACGATCACATAGGTCCAGGCCCAGCCCAGCACCAGGCGCAGCGTCTCGGCAATGCCCGGCGCGGCGCCGGGAATGAGCACGCGGCGCACGATGCCCTGGCTGTTGGCGCCCAGCGTGTAGGCGGCTTCCACCAGGTCCTTGCGCGCGCCGCCCACCGTGACGGCCACCATCAGGATGATCTGGAACACCGAGCCGATGAAGATCACCAGCAGCTTCTGCGTCTCGCCGATGCCGGCCCACAGGATGAGCAAGGGAATGAAGGCGGACGCAGGCAAATAGCGGCAGAAGGAAACGAAGGGCTCCAGGAAGGCCTCGACCGGCTTGTACGCCCCCATGGCGATGCCCAGCGGCACGGCGATCACCGCGGCCAGCAGGAAGCCGCCGAACACGCGCCACACGGTCATGCCGATGTCGTGGATGAAGTTGTATTCGGTGAAGAGAAGAATGGCTTCCTGCACCATCGTGATCGGGCTGGCCAGGAAGGTGGGCGAGACGTACCCGCCCAGCGTGAAGAAGGCCCACACGAGCACGAAGAGCACGAAGAAGGCCAGCCCTAGCACCCAGCGCGCGGTGGGCGAGACGGGTTCCAGGGGCTTCATGGCGCGACGCCGCGGCGTCGAAGGTTGAGTCATGGCAGAAAGGAAGCGAACAGGACACGCCATAAGACGGCGAGATTGCGTAGCGAGCGGCCCGAGGTCGGGTCGAGCACCACAGCCGTACTGACGTACGGCGAGGAGCGCAGGCCCGAGATCGGGCCGCGCAGTAGCAATATCGGCGTCTTATTTGATGAAGGAGGCGTCATACATGACGCTGTAGTTGTCCGGCAGCTTGCGGATCACGCCCGCCTCCAGCAGGATCGCCGCGGCGTCCTTCATGAAGGTCTCGATCTCGCCGGCGAAGAACTTCTGGTTCGCCGCCTTGTCCTGCCAGCGCAGGAAGCTGGCGGACTTGGCAAAGGCCTCGCCGGTCTGCTTGACGGCCGCGCCCATGGTTTCGTGCGACTTGGCGGTGTCGTTCTTGATGAGTTCCAGCGCCTCGAAGTACGAATCGGCCAGGGCCTTGGCGGCCGCCGGATTGGCCTTGAGCCAGTCGGGCGCGCAGCCCACCGTGTCCTGGATGTGCGGGAAGTCCAGCGTGGTCGCCAGGATCTTGCCGGCGCTGGGATTCGCACGCACGGTCGACAGGTAGGGCTCGTAGGTCACGGCGGCGTCGTTCTGGCCGGTCACGAAGGACTGGGCCGCCGGCTGCGGCGCCAAGGTGACGGTCTTGACGTCCTTCACGCTCATGCCGTTCTTGGAGAGCAGCCAGGCCAGCGTGAAGTACGGCGCCGTGCCCGGCGCGTCCACGGCCACGGTCTTGCCCTTGAGGTCGGCGAAGCTCTTGATGTCGTTGCGCACGGCGATGCCGTCGGCGCCGTAGGACTTGTCGAGCTGGAAGATCTGCACGATGGGCACGCCGTTCGTGTTCCAGGCCACATGCGTTTCCACCGTGGTGGCCGCGCACTGGATGGCCTTGGAGGCCAGCGCCAGGTGGCGGTCCTTCTGCGGGATCATCTTGATCTCCACGTCCAGCCCGTTCTTCTTGAAGATGCCGGCCTTGTCGGCCAGCGTCAGCGGCGCGAAGCCCGTCCAGCCGGACATGCCGAGCACGATCTTGGTCTGGGCGCTGGCGCCGGAAGCGGCGGCCCACAGGCAGGCGCCGGCGGCCAGGGCCAGTGCAGTGCTGCGCGAAAGGCGACGACGGGTGGCGGGGGTGCAGGACATGGACTCTCCTCGTGAAGGCAGGGGTGGGGTGGAAGTGGAACAACGGCAGGGGTCCTGCCCGACTCAGCCGCCGCGACATCGGGTCGCGACGGGCGCAGTCTAGGGGGCTTGGGAACCTGTCTATACAGGGTCAACACCAATAGAGTGTCTCATCCTGGTGCATGGAAAGTCGCCATGCACCCTTTTGCTGTCTATACAGGATCAACCAGGCCCACCCGCGGTGACGGATGCAAGCCATGTGCCAGCCTTCGGCCATCCCGCGCGACGCGGCGGCGACAATGCAGGCCCGCGCGGACCGAGAAGGCCGGCGCCTCCTTCCTGCCCGACGTGCCCGTCACCGCCTCCCCCTCCTCCCCTGAGCTTGCCCCACAGATCCTGCGGGACGTCTTCGGCTACGACGCCTTCCGCGGCACCCAGGCCGCCATCGTCGAGCATGTGATCGCCGGCGGCGACGCCCTGGTGCTCATGCCCACCGGGGGCGGCAAGTCGCTGTGCTACCAGATCCCGGCCATCGCGCGCCAGCGCCTGGGGCGCGGCATCACGGTCGTCGTGTCGCCGCTGATCGCGCTCATGCACGACCAGGTGGGCGCGCTGCACGAAGCGGGCGTGCAGGCCGCCTTCCTCAATTCCACGCTGGACTGGCAGCAGACGCAGGACGTGGAGCGGCGCCTCTCGCGCGGCGAGATCACGCTGCTCTATGCCGCGCCCGAGCGCGTGACCACGCCGCGCTTCCTCGAATTGCTGGACGACCTGTTCGCGCGCGGCCAGCTGAGCCTGTTCGCCATCGACGAGGCGCACTGCGTGAGCCAGTGGGGCCACGACTTCCGGCCCGAGTACCGCCAGCTGACGCTGCTGCACGAGCGCTACCCGGCCGTGCCGCGCATCGCGCTCACGGCCACGGCCGATGCGCTCACGCGCGCCGACATCGTGGAGCGCCTGCAGTTGCAGGAAGCCCGGCATTTCGTCAGCAGCTTCGACCGGCCCAACATCCGCTACACCATCGTCGAGAAGAAGGACGCCGTGGCGCAGCTGCTGCGCTTCATCGAAAGCGAGCACGCAGGCGAGGCCGGCGTCGTCTACTGCCAGTCGCGCAAGCGCGTGGAGGAGGTGGCGCAGGCGCTGGTGGACGCCGGCCTGAACGCCCTGCCCTACCACGCGGGCCTGGACGCCGCGCTGCGCCAGAAGCACCAGGACCGCTTCCTGCGCGAAGACGGCCTCGTGATGGTGGCCACCATCGCCTTCGGCATGGGCATCGACAAGCCCGACGTGCGCTTCGTCGCACACCTGGACATGCCCAAGAACATCGAAGGCTACTACCAGGAGACCGGCCGCGCCGGCCGCGACGGCGAAGCGGCCGACGCCTGGATGGCCTACGGCCTGCAGGACGTGGTGAACCAGCGCCGCATGATCGACGAGAGCCCTGCCGACGAGGCCTTCAAACAGGTCATGCGCGGCAAGCTGGATGCGCTGCTGGCGCTGGCCGAAGCCACCGACTGCCGGCGCGTGCGGCTGCTGCGGTACTTCGGCGAAGCATCGACGCCCTGCGGCAACTGCGACAACTGCCTGACGCCGCCTGAACTCTGGGACGGCACCGAGGCCGCGCAGATGCTGCTGTCCACCGTCTACTGGATCCGCAAGCAGGACGGCATCGGCTACGGGGCCGGCCACATCATGGACATCGTGCGCGGCAAGGACACGGACAAGGTCCGGCAGAAGGGGCACGACGGCCTGTCCACCTTCGGGCGCGGCGACACCTACAGCGAAGCGCAACTGCGCGGCGTGCTGCGCCAGCTGATCGCCATCGGCGCCCTGCACGTGGACGCCGAGCGCTACCACACGCTGCAGCTCACGCCCGAGTCGCGCGCCGTGCTCAGGGGCGAGGCGCGCGTGCAATTGCGCGCATCGATCAACGCGCCGCCCGCCCGGCGCTCGCGGCGCGGCGCGAGCGCCGCCGGCTCAAACGCGGCGAAGAAAGCGCCGGCCGCCGCCGCACCGCTGGACGCCACGGGCCAGGCCCGCTTCGAGGCACTGCGCACCTGGCGCGCCGAAGTGGCCAAGGCGCACAGCCTGCCCGCCTACGTGATCTTCCACGACGCCACCCTGGCCGCCATCGCCGCCCGCGCGCCGCAATCGCTGCAAGACCTGCAGGGCATCAGCGGCATCGGCGCCAGCAAGCTCGAGAAGTACGGCGAGGATGTGCTGCGGGTGTGCGGCGAGCACTAGCGCTTGCGCACGGCCTGCGTTACGGCCGCGCGGCGTGGCGCCTCAGCGCGTGACGATCGGAAAATTGCCCGGCCCGCGCTCCAGCAGGCCCAGCAGCCGATGCAGCGCCTGGGCGTCGCCCTCGATGCGCACGCCCGGCGCCTGCAGGACCTCGGTGGGCCGCGCGGCGCCGGACATCAGCCGCAGGAAGGCCGCGCGCGGCATCGACAGGTTCACCTGCGCTTCGCCGGGCACCGTGCCGCGCCGGTGGTGCAGCACGGCGTTCTCCAGCCACAGGCCCCAGCGTCCACCGGCGTCGGTCAGTTCCAGGTTCACGCCGATGGCCAGGCCGTCGGCGGCCGGGCCGTCGAGGTACGCGGCCATCGTTTCCAGGAAGCGCTCGGTGGGCACGTGCGGCAGCATGTTGGCCATCGCGCCACCGGGCGGGCGCGGGGGCGGCGGGCCTTTGCGCAGCTCCAGCGCCCCGCTGAGGTAGAAGTTGCGCCAGGGCGCCGACTCGGCCTGGTAGCCCATCTGCTCGAAGGCCCTGGCCTGCAGCTCGCGCGCGGCGCGGTTGTTGCCGTCGGCCAGCACCACGTGCTTGAGCAGCTCGGCAGCCCAGCGGTAGTTCCCCTGGTCGTAGGCCTGCTGCGCGGCCCGGATCGCCGCGTCGGCGCCGCCGGCCAGCTGCACGTACTTCTTCGCGCCCTGCACCGGCGGCAGCGGGTCCAGATTGGCGGGGTTGGCGTCGAACCAGCCCATGTAGTACTGGTAGATGGCCCGCACGTTGTGCTTCACGGTGCCGTAGTAGCCGTGCAGCGACAGCTGCGCGTCCAGGCTCCTGGGCAGGCGCATCGTTTCGGCGATCTCGGGCGCCGTGAGGCCGGCGTTGATGCCGCGCACCGTCTGGTCGTGCATGTAGCGGTAGGCGTCGCGCTGGGACTGCAGGTACTTCACGATGCGATCGTGCCCCCACACCGGCCAGTTGTGCTGGCCGAAGATCACTTCGGCGCCCTGCAACTGACCGATGGCGGCGTCGATGTAGCCGGCCCAGGCCAGCGCATCGCGCACCTTGGCGCCGCGCAGGGTGTACAGGTTGTGCAGCGTGTGCGACACCAGCTCGGCCGCGCCGAAGCCTTCTTCTCGGGCACGGCGAAGACCATCTCGGCCGGCGCCTCGGAATGGGGCGCGTTGTGGAAGACGAAGCGCACGCCGTCCAGGACGATCTCCTGCGTCGGCCTGTCGACCAGCACCGTGGGCGCGAGGATGCCGATGCGCCCCTGCGCCAGCGCCTTGCCCAGGCCCGTGTCGATGGCGCCCCGGGCATGGCGCGGCAGCAGGTTGCCGTACATGTAGGCCGCGCGCCGGCCCATGGCGGTGCCCACGAGCAGGTTCTCGCTCGTGGCCTCTTCCATGAAGCCCGCCGGGGCCACCACTGGCACCTGGCGTGCCTTCACCTCCTCGGCCGAGATCACGCCCAGCGCGCCGCCGAAGTGGTCGATGTGGCTGTGGGTGAAGACCACGGCCGAGACCGGCTTGTCGCCCAGGTGCTGGCGGGCAAAGGCCATCGCGGCTGCGGCCGTCTCGCGCGTGGTCAGCGTGTCCACCACGATCCAGCCGGTGCGCCCCTCCACCAGCGTGAGGTTGGCCAGGTCGAAGCCACGCACCTGCCAGATGCCCTCGGTCACCTGGAACAGGCCGACGCTGTTGTTCAGCAGCGCCTGGCGCCACAGGCTGGGGTTGACGGTGGGGGGCGCGGCGCCCGTCTCGAAGGCGAAGGCATCGAAGTCCCACACCACGCGGCCGTCGGCGGCGCGGATCTGGCCGGTGGGCGCGGCGATGAAGCCGCGCCGTGCGTCCTGGCCGTCGGCGCCGGGCGCCAGGTCATAGGCACGCGCGACCTGGGCCTGGTGGCGCAGGGTGGCGGGGGACGCGGCCCCCGTGTCGGCGGGCGCGGCGGTGTGGGCAGGTGCGGTGTTGGCCGGCGCCGTGCTGCAGGCGGAGACGGCGCAGGCCAGCACCGCCGCCAGGGCGGCGGGCAGCAAAGAGGAGGAACGCATGCGGGGGATCCTGAAAAGGGCGCGCTCGGGGCGGCAGTGGCTCAGATCGGCTCCAGCCCGACCTTCTTCATCATGGCGCTGGTCAGGCGCATCTCCTGCTCGATGCTGCGCACGAAGGTCGCGGCGTCCTGCATCTGCACGCGGCCGCCCTGCTCTTCGAGCTTGGCGACCACCTCGGGCCTTTTCATCGCCTGCTCGAAGGCGCTGCGCAGGCGTTCGACCACGGCATCGGGCGTGCCGGCCGGCACCGAGAAACCGCCCCACGAGGTCAGCTCCACGCCCTTCACGCCCAGCTCCGCGAGCGTGGGCACATCGGGCGCCGTGGGGTTGCGCTGGGCGCCGGTGACGGCCAGCGCACGCAGCTTGCCCGCCTTGATCATCGGATAGGCCGCCGGGTAGATGGGCATGCCGAAGACCACCTGCTTGCCTAGCACCGCATGCACCAGCTCCGACGCGCCCTTGTAGGACACGTGCATGGCCCGCGTGCCGGTGGCGCTGAGGAACAGTTCCATGCCCAGGTGCGAGGGCGTGCCGACGCCGCCGGAGGCATAGTCCACCTGGCCCGGGGCGGCCTTGAGCCGCGCCAGCAGTTCGTCCAGCGTTCGGATGTCGGAATCGGCGCTCACCACCAGCGCCACTTCGGAGCTCGTCAGGCCCATGACGTGGCGGAAGTCCTTCAGCGCGTCATAGCCCGGCGCCTTGTAGATGTGCATGTTGGCCGCGATGGGCGCCGCCGGTGTACAGCAGCGTGTAGCCATCGGCCGGCGCCGCGGCCGCCAGGCGCGTGCCGATGTTGCCGGCCGCGCCGGCGCGGTTCTCGATCACCACCGGCTGGCCCAGGATCGGGCCCACGGCTTCGGCCAGGATGCGCGCGCCCGTGTCCGGCCCCGTGGCGGGCAGGTAGGGCACGATCCACTTGAGCGGCCGGCTCGGGTAGGGGTTCTGCGCGAGCGCGGAAGCGCCCGCGGCCCAGGGCAGTGCAGCGGCCGCCAATGTGCGGCCGATCAGCTGTCGGCGGTTGAGGGGGTTCATGTCTGTCTCCGTCATTGTTTTGAGAGAAAGCGCGGCGGGCGCCCGTCGGGTCAGGCCAGCAGTTCCTTGGCGATGGCGTTGCGCTGGATCTCGCTGGTGCCGGTGAGCACGCGGTACATGCGCAGCAGGCGGAACAGGAACTCCACGCGCCGGCCCTGCACGATGCCTTCGCCGCCATGGATCTGCACCGCGCGGTCGGCGATGCGGAAGGCCGTTTCGGAGCAGAACAGCTTGGCCATCGAGCTTTCGGCCCGGCCCTCGGCGCCGGCGTCGAGCTGGCGCGCGGTATGGATCATCAGCGCGCGCGCCGCGGCCAGCTCGGTCGCCATGTCGGCCAGCATGTGCTGGATGGCCTGGAACTGGCCGATGGCGCGGCCGAACTGCTGGCGCGACAGCGCGTAGTCGCGCGCATCGCGCAGCGCCACCTGCGCCAGGCCCAGCATGCCGGGGCAGTGCAGCAGCCGGTTGACTGCGATGCGGCCCAGCGCCAGGCCCAGCCCCCGGCCGCGTTCGCCGATCAGGCAGGCCGCCGGCACGCGCGCGTTCTCGAACACGATGTTGCCTGTGCTGGACTGCCCGGCCATCGTTTTGTAGCCCGATTCCACGCGCACGCCGGGCGCCTTCAGGTCGACGAAGAAGGCCGAGACCTCGCGCTGCCTCGGGTCGGCGCTGGGCGTGGCGGCCGTGGAGCAGACCAGCACCGCGAAGTCCGCGAACGGCGCGCCGGAAATGAAGCGCTTGCGGCCATTGACCACGAACGCGTCGCCCTCCTGCACCGCGTGCGTCTGCACCGCGCCGGCGTCGGAGCCGGCCTGTTCCTCGGTCAGCGCGAAGCAGATGGCCTTCTCGGCCTGCGCCACGGGCAGGATGAACTGCTGCATCTGCCAGGGCGTGGCAAAGCGCGCCAGCGCACCCACGCGGGGCGGGCCGCTGAGCTCGCCGAACACATGCGGCGCGAAGGGCGAGCCGCTGCTGTAGATCGCTTCCTTGACCAGCGCATGGTCCAGCACCGACAGGCCCAGGCCGCCCATCTTCTCAGGCAGCGTCATGCGGTAGAAGCCCAGCGCATGCGAACGCTGCCACACCTGCTGCAGCAGTTCGCGGCTGGCCCCGTCCTCGTGGTTCACGTGGTGCGCGCGCGCCAGCTCGGCCAACTCGCCGTTCAGGAATTCCTGCAGGCGCGGGATGAGCGCCGCGGCGCGCTCGGAGCCTTCGAAGGGGCCGGTGAAGATCGGCGCCGAGGCGGCGGTGGTCGGATCGGTCATGGCATCCATGTCAGTGACGCCCGGCCGTCCGAAGGCACTGGCGCACCCCCTCGGGGGGCAGCGGACCGCGCGAAGCGGGGAAGCGTGGGGGTCGTTTCATCTCAGTTCACCTTTCTGTCGTGGCCGGCCCAGTACGGCGCCTGCACCGCCTTGCGCATCACCTTGCCGTTGGGGTTCTTGGGCAGCTCGGCCACGAACGCGATGTGCCGCGGGCGCTTGAAGCCCGCGAGCCGCTCGTGGCAGAAGGCGTCGAGCAGCGCGCGGTCGGGCGCATGGCCGGCCTTGAGCACCACATGCGCCGCCACGGCCTCGCCCCACTTGTCGTCGGGGATGGCGATCACGCAGGCGTCCTGCACGGCCTCGTGCTGGTAGAGCACGGCCTCCACCTCGGACGGGTAGACGTTGAAACCGCCGCTGATCACCATGTCCTTCTTGCGATCGACGATGTAGACATAGCCCTCCTCGTCCATGCGCGCGAGGTCACCGGTGTGGTAGCGGCCGTTCTTGAGCACCTCGGCCGTCAGCTCGGGCGCGCGCCAGTAGCCGGCGAACACGTCCTCGCCGCCGACCACGATCTCGCCGATCTCGCCCGTCGCCACGGGCTGGCCTTCGTCGTCCACGATCTGCACGTCGCACTCCAGCAGCGGCCGCCCGCAGGAGGCCAGGCGCTCCGGCCGCGCGGCGCGCGCATGCAGGTGGTCTTCCACGCTCAGCGCGCACACGCCCGAAGTGGTCTCGCCGGCGCCGTAGCCCTGCGCCAGCACCGGGCCGAACACGTCCATCGCCCGGAGAATGCGCGCCGGCGCCATCGGCGCGGCGCCATAGCCCAGGCGCAGCAGGTCGGGCAGCGGGCGGTACTGGCCTTCCAGCTCGGCCAGCAGCATGCTGATCATGGTCGGCACCATGAAAGTGTGGGTGATGCGCTCGGCCCGCATGTCGGCCAGGAAGCGCGCCGGCTCGAAGCCCGAGAACAGGCGGATGGTCATGCCGCTGCACAGCGCCGGCACGATCTGCATGCCCGAGGCGTGCGTGATCGGCCCCACCAGCCCCAGCGAATGGCCCTCGCCCGATTCCGAGCGCATCAGGAACTTGCGCAGCTGCGCCAGCCGGTTGCCGAAGGTCTGCATCGCGGCCTTGAGCACACCCGAGGAACCCGAGGTGTAGTGCAGCACCGCCAGTTCGTCGGCATGCACCGCCACCGGCGTGAACTGGTCGCTGGCGCGCGCCAGCGCTTCTTCGTACGACAGCTCGCCCGTGCCGTCGAGCAGCAACAGCCGCGGCGGCGCGCCGCGCAGGTGCGGGCGGAAGCTCTCGGCGCGCTCGGCGGTGGTCACGACCACCGCGGCCTCGCTGTTGGCCGCGATCTCGCCCACTTCCGAAGGCGACAGGCGAGCGTTGAAGGGCGCCTTGACCAGCCCGGCCTTGTAGCAGGCCAGTTCGATCTCGACGATTTCGACGCAGTTGGGCAGGTAGATGCCGACGCGGTCGCCGCGCGCCAGGCCCAGCCCCAGCAGGGCATGGGCCAGCCGGTTGGAGCGCTGCTCCAGTTCGGCATAGGTGAGGCTGCGCGCCGGGCTCCTGACGGCGATGCGCTGCGCATGGGCGCGCGCGCTGCGCGCCACCAGGGCGCCCACGTTGGCGACCGGGCTCGGGCAGGGGGAAGGGGATGCGGGGTTGATGGCTGTCTCCTGGAATCACTGCGCCGCGCCGGGCGGGCATGCGTTGGCACTGTTCCAGAAGAGGGCCAGCTGCAGGAAATACCGTTTGCTGATGCGTGTGGATCACCGGAAGTGATGGCCCACGCCAGCGGGCCGATCCACGTCCGGACCGAGCGTCAGCCGGCCGCTTCGCCGCCGCCCGAAGCCCCGCCAAGCCAGCGCGCCTGCCACTGGCCGCGCTCGATCATGGCGCGCGCCTCGCGGGCCAGGGTCTGCAGCACCACCTGCGGTCGCAGCAGCGGCGCCACGTCGCCCTGCACGTCCTTGCCACAGAAGAACATCGCCTCGCGCGCAAAGGGCCGTGCGTTCAGTTCGTCCGCCGCCGGCGTGTCCACCAGGATGCCGATGTCGGCCCGCCGCTCCAGCATGGCCTGCTTGACCATCAGGCTCAGGTCGTCCAGCACGAAGACGCGGATGCGCGGGTGCGTGCGCTTGAGCGAGGCCAGCACCGGCCCCATGAGCAGCGACACGAGCAGCAGCGGCAGCGCGACGGTGACGGAGCCTTCGGGGCCCTTGGGCAGGCGCAGCACGCGGTCGCGCACGGCGTCCGCGTCGCTGAGCAGGCGCCGTGCATCCTCGTACAGCTGCAGGCCGGCGGGCGTGGGCGTCACGCCGGCGTGCGAACGCTCGAAGAGCTGGGCGCCCAGTTCGCCTTCCAGCTTCTTGATCTGCGCCGTGAGCGCGGGCTGGGCGATGTAGAGCGAGCCGGCGGCACGCGAAAGGCTGCCGGCTTCCAGCACGGCGATGAAGTAGCGCAGGGTCCGCAGTTCCATGGGTGCGGCCAGCATAGCGCGTGGCCGCCCGAGCGCGGCCGCGCTTCAGTGCACGAAGCCCATGCCCCGCGCCTCGCGCACCTCGGGCTTGAGGCGGTGTTCCGCTTCCAACTGATCCAGGAATTCTTCGGGGGTGAACGCGGCGGCCAGGATCTCGACCTGCCGCTTCACGGCCGCGAAGTCGCCCGGACACAGCTGCTCCAGGCGCGACAGCCGCGCCGCCAGCGCGGGCGTGAGGGCGGCCGCGTCACCGGCCAGCGCCTCGGTGACAAACATGCGTTCGCGCTGCTCGGCGGTGAGCGGCTTGAACTGGATCTTGAAGGTGAAACGGCGCAGCGCGGCCTGGTCCAGGCGGTCGATCAGGTTGGTGGTGCAGATGAACACGCCCTGGTAGCGCTCCATGCCCTGCAGCATCTCGTTGACCTCGGTCACTTCATAGGTGCGCTGCGCGCCGCGCCGGTCCTGCAGGAAGGAGTCGGCCTCGTCCAGCAGCAGCACGGCCTTTTCGGCTTCGGCCTCGCGGAACATGGCGGCCATGGCCTGCTCGGTCTCGCCCACGTACTTGCTCATGAGGTCGCTGGCCTGCTTGATGATCAGCGGGCGGCCGATGGCCTTGGCGATGTGTTCGGCCAGCGCGGTCTTGCCGGTGCCGGGCGCGCCGTAGAAGCACAGGGTGCCGTGGCCGCGCGCGCGCAGCGCCTCCACGATGCGCGGCAGCTCGAAGCGCGTCTCAACGTTGAGCATGTCCAGGTCCCAGGTCGTGACCTGCAGGCGTTCGCCGCGGCTCGCGCCGCCATTGCCCAGCGCCTGGTCGGCGTTGCGCAGCTGGCGCTCGATCAGCGCCTCGGCGCTCATGCCCTCGTGCGCGGCCAGACCTGCGAAGCGCACCGCCGTGCGGATCTGCGCCGGCGTGAGGCCCTTGCGTTCGGCCAGGCGCGCGGTGAAGGCCTCGGACACCGGCACGTCGGCCAGCGCCTTGCGCACGATCTGCTCGCGCGCGCCGGGCGGCGGCGATTTCAATTCCAGGTGATAGGCGAAGCGGCGCCGGAAAGCGGGGTCGATCTGCTCGATGCGGTTGGTGACCCACAGCGTGGGCACGGGGTTGGATTCGAGGATCTGGTTGACCCAGGCCTTGCCGCTCACGCTGCCGCTGGCGGCGGGCGAAGGGATCTGCTCGGCCCGCGCCATGAACTGCGCGGCCTCGGTGCTCAGGGGCGGGAACACGTCCTCCACCTCGTCGAACAGCAGCGCCGCCTGCGCGCTGCCCTTGAGGAAGACCTGCGCGATCTGCAGCGAGCGGTAGCGGTCGCGGCCGCTGAGGGAATTGCCGTCGCGGTCGGCGTATTCGACCTCGAACAGCTCCAGCCCCGCGGCCTGCGCCACCACCTTGGCCAATTCGGTCTTGCCGGTGCCGGGCGGGCCGTAGAGCAGCACGTTCACGCCCGGTTCCTTGCGCGCGATGGCCGCGCGCAGCAGCGTGACCAGCATCTGCGCGTCCTCGGCCACGAAGTCGAAGTCGGTGAGCGCGAGCGCGCTCTTGCCGCAGGGCCGGGTGAACACGGCCATGAGCTCGGCCTGATCGCGGTATTCGCGCATCAGCACGGGCGGCAGCTTCTCGCTGACCTTCATGAGGTCGGCCAGGTCGGTGATGTTGTGCTCGGAGATCAGGTTCTCGACCAGGCCGATGCGCTCCAGGCGCGAGCCCGCGCGCAGCGCCTCGCCCACTTCGCTGGCGCTCACGCCGGCCACCTCGGCGAGGGCGGCATAGGCCTCGGGCGCGTTGTTGACCTTGAACTCCACCAGCAGCGAGCGCAGGTCGCGCTGGTAGCGCGCCAGGGTGCCGTAGAGCAGCAGCGCGCGCTCGGCCTTGTTCAGCTGCAGCAGGCCGGCGAGCGCGTCGATGTTCTTTTCCACCAGCGTGCTCTGCTTGCGCAGCGCCTGCGTGAGCCAGTCGCGCGTGACCGACAGCACCGTGAGCAGGTCCTTGGGCTGGTCCTTGACGTATTCGTCGAGGTAGAAGAAGAGCGTGCCTTCCTCGTACGGGCCGCGCCACACGCCGTGCCGCTCGAGCAGGCTGCGGTTGTCCAGGCGCTCCACGCCCTTCCACACCTCGTTGCCCGCGCAGCGGCGCGCCAGGAATTCGCGCAAACGCTGCAGCACCGAGGCCGGCCACACCAGGTGCCGGCCCGACAGCGAGAGCAGGCCGTTGAGGTCGCGCCGCACGTTGAAGCGCGGACCCTGCTTGGCGGCCAGCGTGAGCACGAAATGCGAGCACATCAGCTCCAGCACCGGCGCCTCGCGCAGGCCAGGCGAGGGCAAGGCCTGCCCGCGCGGCAGCACCGCCAGGGCGTCGACACCGGATCGTTTGGGCATGGGCAGGGCTCCTTCGGAAAAGTCGGGCGGTTCGGCAGCCATCGCCCCGTCTTGGCGGGCCTTTCTCTGTTTCACTGCGCTGGCGCGGTTTCGCCGGAACTCGGCGCCACCATAACGCAGAGCGTGAAAGGGGGGAAGACAGGGCCAGAGGAAAAACCCTTAAGACGAATGACCCCTCGAGCCCGCCCGTCCGCAGGGGCGCCGCACGGGAGAGGGCGCCGCCTGCGGGGCGGCCGGCCCGCGCCGGCGCGCGAGCGCGCTCGGCCGCCGCCCGCGCCGGCATGCCGCGTGCCCGCCAGGCGCCACAATGGCCCATGGTCCAGATCGACGACATCGAAAACGCGGCCGCCCGCCTGCGCGGCCAGGTGCTGCGCACGCCCTGCGTGGAATCGCGCACGCTCTCCGAGATCGTGGGCGCGCAGGTCTTCCTGAAGTTCGAGAACCTGCAGTTCACGGCGTCGTTCAAGGAGCGCGGCGCCTGCAACAAGATGGCCGAACTCACGCGCGCGGGGGCGCCGCCGCTGGCGGGCGTGATCGCCATGTCGGCCGGCAACCATGCGCAGGGCGTGGCCTACCATGCGCAGCGCCTGGGCATCCCGGCCACCATCGTCATGCCCGGCTTCACGCCGGGCGTGAAGATCGAGCGCACCCGCGGCTTCGGCGCCCAGGTGGTGCTGCACGGCGATTCGCTGGACGCCGCGCGCGCCCATGCCTTGCAGCTGGCCGAGGCGCGGGGCCTGGTCTTCGTCCATCCCTACGATGACGACGCCATCATCGCGGGCCAGGGCACGGTGGCGCTGGAGATGCTGGAGGACGTGCCCGATCTCGATACGCTGGTGGTCTCGGTGGGCGGCGGCGGACTGATCGCCGGCATGGCGGTGGCGGCGCGCGCGCGCCGGCCGGGCATCGGCATCGTGGGCGTGCAGACGGCGCGCTTTCCGGCCATGGTCAATGCGGTGCAGGGCACATCGCACGTGGGCGGCACCAGCACCATCGCTGAAGGCATTGCCGTGGGCACGCCGGGCGTGCGCACCCAGGCCATCGTGCGCCAGCTGGTGGACGACCTGCTGCTGGTGGAGGAAGGCGACATCGAGCAGGGCGTGCTGATGCTGCTGGAGATCGAGAAGACCCTGGTCGAGGGCGCGGGCGCCGCCGGCCTGGCCGCGCTGCTGCGCCACCGCGCGCGTTTCGAAGGCCAGCGCGTGGGGCTGGTGCTCTCGGGCGGGAACATCGACCCGCTGCTGCTGGCCGCCATCATCGAGCGCGGCATGGTGCGCGCCGGCCGCTTGGCGCGGCTGACGGTGAGCACGCGCGACGTGCCGGGCTCGCTGGCGCGCATCACGGCGACGGTGGCCGAAGCGGGCGCCAACATCGACGAAGTGCACCACCAGCGCGCCTTCACCCTGCTCGCGGCGCAGAACGTGGAGATCGAGCTGGTGCTGCAAACGCGCGGGCGCGAACACCTGGCGGCGGTCATCGGCGCGTTGCAGGCCGCCGGTTTCGACGCCCGCGAGATGCGCTGAGCCTGCAGGCCCGCCAAGGGAGACCTTTTCTTTTGAGGGCAAACGCCGACAAGGGCTTGCGCGGGGGTGCCGGTAAAATCGGCGCCCAGTTTGAGATGTAGAGGTCCGAAGGAATGTCCCACCCCACGCCCGCAGATCCCGCCCAGAACGCCCAGCTGGAGCAGGACGTCGTCGAGAGCATCGTTCCCCTCATGCCCATCGTGCTGCCCATCGCCGGCGGCGTGCTGATGCTGTTGCTGGCCTCCATCGCCGTGTTCATGGCCTGACGGGCGGCCGGAGGCTGCGGCCTCCCTGCCAGGCGGGCGCCGGCCCGCCGCCCTCCTCCCGACTGAAGACGTTTTCTCCAACGGCGCTTGCGCACCCCGCGCGAGCGCCGTTCGAAAAGACGACGTTTTTTCTTTCTGGAGTTTTTTCGATGAACGCAACCGTGGCTCAAGGCCGGGCCGCCCCGGCCATTCAGGCCCCCGACTACGTCAAGAATCCCCGCCTGATCGCCTGGATCGCCGAGATCGCCGCGCTGACCCAGCCCGACCGCATCTACTGGTGCGACGGCAGCGACGAGGAATACCAGCGCCTGTGCCAGCAGCTGGTCGACGCCGGCACCTTCAAGAAGCTGAACCCGGCCAAGCGCCCGAATTCCTTCCTGGCGCTGTCCGATCCGTCGGACGTGGCGCGCGTGGAAGACCGCACCTTCATCTGCAGCCAGAAGAAGGAAGACGCCGGCCCGACCAACAACTGGACCGCCCCGGCCGAGATGCGTGCCCTGCTGCAGACGGGCGAGAACGCCCTCTTCAAGGGCAGCATGAAGGGCCGCACCATGTACGTGGTGCCCTTCAGCATGGGCCCGCTGGGTTCGGACATCGCCCACATCGGCATCGAACTGTCCGACAGCCCCTACGTGGCCGTGAACATGAAGATCATGACCCGCATGGGCAAGGCCGTTTACGACGTGCTGGGCACCGATGGCGACTTCGTGCCCTGCGTGCACACCGTGGGCGCCCCGCTGGAGCCGGGCCAGGCCGACGTGAAATGGCCTTGCAACAAGACCAAGTACATCGTGCACTACCCGGAAACGCGCGAGATCTGGTCCTACGGTTCGGGCTACGGCGGCAACGCGCTCTTGGGCAAGAAGTGCTTCGCGCTGCGCATCGCCTCCACCATGGGCCGCGACCAGGGCTGGCTGGCCGAACACATGCTGATCCTGGGCGTGACCAAGCCCGACGGCCAGAAGTACCACGTGGCCGCCGCCTTTCCGAGCGCCTGCGGCAAGACCAACTTCTCCATGCTGGTGCCGCCCGCCGGCTTCGAAGGCTGGAAGGTCACGACCATCGGCGACGACATCGCCTGGATCAAGCCCCAGGCCGACGGCTCCCTGCGCGCGATCAACCCCGAAGCCGGCTACTTCGGCGTGGCCCCGGGCACGAACCACAAGACCAACCCCAACTGCATGCGCAGCCTGGACAAGAACGTGATCTTCACGAACGTGGCGCTCACGGACGACGGCGACGTCTGGTGGGAAGGCATGGAAGACGACGTGCCGGGCAAGCAACTGCCCGCGCACCTGATCGACTGGCAGGGCAAGGACTGGACGCCGCAGATCGCCAAGGAAACCGGCGCCAAGGCCGCCCACCCGAACGCCCGCTTCACGGTGGCCGCCACCAACAACCCCGCGCTGGACCCGGCCTGGGACGATCCCAAGGGCGTGAAGATCGACGCCTTCATCTTCGGCGGCCGCCGCTCGACCACGGTGCCGCTCGTGACCGAGGCGCGCAACTGGAACGAAGGCGTCTACATGGCCGCCACCATGGGCTCGGAAACCACGGCAGCCGCCTTCGGCCAGCAGGGCGTGGTGCGCCGCGACCCGTTCGCCATGCTGCCGTTCATGGGCTACAACATGAGCGACTACTTCCAGCACTGGCTGGACCTGGGCGCCAGGCTGCAGCAATCCGGCGCCACGCTGCCGCGCATCTACACCACCAACTGGTTCCGCAAGGGCGCCGACGGCAAGTTCGTCTGGCCCGGCTACGGCGAGAACATGCGCGTGCTCAAGTGGATGATCGACCGCCTGGAAGGCCAGGCCCAGGGCGGCCAGGAGCACGTGTTCGGCGTGAGCCCGTCGTATGAGCAACTCAACTGGACCGGCCTCGACTTCAGCGCCGAGCAGTTCCAGACCGTCACCAGCATCGACAAGGCCGCCTGGCAGGCCGAGCTCAAGCTGCACGAGGAGCTGTTCACGCAGCTGGCCTACCACCTGCCCAAGGAGATGGGCGAGATCAAGCAGCAGATCGAGACGCGCCTGGCGGCCTGAGCCACCCGCCGGCGCCCATGAAAAAACCACCGCGACGCGGTGGTTTTTTTGTGCCCCGCTGCATGCGACGCCCCAACGCAAGAGCCGCCCGAAGGCGGCTCTCGAAAGCGGGGCCCGTCCCAACTCAGGGCACCCACGGGGCCGGCTTCGCCGGACCGTCGGGGAGGTCTTGCAGACCGCGCGAGGCCAGCGGCCTCGCTCTTCGCCAGTCACAAAAGGTCCACTGGACCTTCTGTGTACCGGCTCAGCCCCCTTCCGCAGCAGAAGGGGGAGGCGCGAAGCGCCCTGGGGGATGCTTAGTAATACCGGCTGCTGTTCAGGCGGCGCATGGCTTCGTAGACCGTGGGCATGCGCACCGCAGGCACTTCCAGCGCTGCGGCCGGGGTGGTTTCAGCAGCAGCCAGGGGCGCCGGCGTCCAGGCGTCGTCGCGGGTCATGGCGGCTTGGAGGTCGCTCATCACGCGCGGATCCCGGCGCGCGGCTTCCATCAGCTGGGCATCGGCACGGGCGGCGGCCATCTTGCGGGCTGCGCCTTGCCAGGCCTGCAGGCCACGGGCCGCGGCACCGCGCGCAGCGCCGGCGAACAGCGCCAGGCCCAGGAAGGCCACCAGCCACATCACCATCCAGGCGGCCAGCAGGCTGCCGTCGGTCCAGTGGGTGACGAACTTGTCGGCCACGGCCACCAGCGCGGCCACGATGGCGGCCAGCCGCACGGCGCTCAGGCCGCGCGCGCCCTGGAACTGGCGGCTTTGTTCTTGCACATAGCCGAACACTTGCTCGGCGCGGGCCACTCCGGGGTGGCTCAGGGGTTGGTCAACGTGAACGAAGGAAGACATGGTGGGTCCCTCCATGGGACTGTGAGAGGGCTCGTGGCCCGATGGAACGAATATTAGGGTTTGCCCTAGTGTTGTTCAAGTTTATATTTGTGATGCCAGTCATTCATCACACTTATGGATGTCAACTTCCGCACGCTCGACCTGAACCTGCTGCGCGTCTTCGACGAGGTGATGGCGGAGCGCAGCCTGACGCGCGCCGCACGCAACCTCTCTCTCACGCAACCGGCCGTGAGCAACGCGCTGCGGCGCCTGCGTGAATCGCTGGGCGACGAGTTGGTGCGCCGCGCGGGCGCCGGCGTGGAGCCCACGCCGCGCGCCCTGGCCCTGTGGCCCGTGGTGCGCGACACGCTGCGCCACCTGGAACACGCGCTGGTGCCCGCCGCCTTCGATGCGTCGCTGGCCGACCACAGCTTCACCCTCGCCATGGCCGACGCCACCGCCGCCGAAGTGCTGCCGCGCACCGTGCGCATCCTCGAAGCCGAGGCGCGCGGCCTGTCGCTGCGGCTGGTGCCGCTGACCACGCGCGATCCGCGCCGCCTGCTGGAAGACGAGAGCATCGATCTGGCCGTGGGCTACTTCCCGGCCGTGATGACCGACCTGACCTCGCGCGCGCAGGCGGGCGAGGCATTGGCCTTCGAAACCCATCGGCTCTATGTGGGCCAGTACGTGTGCGTGATGCGCAGCGGCCATCCACTGGCCGGCCGCCCGCTGACGCTGGACGCGTACTGCGAGGCGCGGCACGTGCTGGTGAGCTTCTCGGGCCGGCCCTGGGGCTTCGTGGACGAGGCGCTGCAGAGTCTGGGGCGCGAACGCCGCATCGTGCTGACGGTGAACCAGTTCTTCACCGCCGCGCGGGTGGCGGCCGAGTCGGACCTGTTGTCCGTGATGCCGCGCCATTTCATCCATTCGATGGGCGTGGCCGAGGGCCTGGTCGAGCGCGAACTGCCCATGAGCGTACCGCTGGTGCACGTCGATGCGCTGTGGCACCGGCGCCAGCAGGGCGCGCCGGCCCACGGCTGGCTGCGCGACACGCTGGTGCGCGCCGCAGCCGATGCCTATGCGCGCTCACTGCGCGAGTATGCGCTTCCTTACGGATGAAGGCCGACAAGCCTTGAAAGGAGCCGGCAAGGCTGCCGCTCGAGCGACAGCCTGATCGTCGAGATCTTCAGCGGACCACGCGCAGCCAAGCGCTGGCGGCTTCGCGCAGCTCCTGGGCGTGGCGAGGGTTGCGGCCCACGCTGGACTCGGCGCGCTCCATCAGCACCGATGCCGGGCTGTTGGCGTTCTGACCCGCCAGGGGACGGAACGAGCGGACGATCAGGGAAATCAGACTGAACATGGCGGTGCGGGCTATCGAGCCACGCCCTGGTTGGTTGCGATGGAAGAAGAATAAGGGTTATCCCTATATAAACCAAGCCCCGAGCCATGCATTGGACGCATAACCTTGGCTTGCGCGCACATGGAAGGGCTCTTTTGCACATTCGCTGTGCATTTGACGGCGCGGTGGCGCTGCGCGTGCGGCCCGTGCACCCTCCTACACTGGCGCTCCCATGAAGATTCAGCTGCTGTCCGACCTGCACCTGGAAAGCCAGCCGCAGGTGCGCATCGCCCCCGCGCCAGGTGCCGACCTGCTGGTGCTGGCCGGCGACATCGGCTCCTACCAGCCCGGCTCGCGCCTGCCCGACGAGGATTACGGCCTGGGCCGCTTCTCGCCGCGCCACGGCTGGCCCACGCCGGTGCTCTACGTGCCGGGCAACCATGAGTACGACGGCGCCGACTTCGACGCCGTGCATGCCCGGCTGCGCGCGCTGTGCGAGGCGCTGGACATCCAGTGGCTGGACCGCGAAAGCCGCGTGATCGATGGCGTGCGCTTCGTCGGCTGCACGCTGTGGGCCGATTTCGACGCGCTGGTGCCGCCCGGCGCCAGTGCGGCAGAAACCGAGCGCCAGCGCGGCAAGGCCTTTCGCGCCGCCAACTTCTACCTGGAGAAGATGGCCGGCATGCGCCACGGCGCGCCCATGCTGGCGGCCCAGGTGCGCGAAGAGGCGCTGCGCCACCAGGCCTGGCTGCGTGCCGCGCTGGCGGCGCCCTTCGACGGCCCCACCGTGGCCGTGACCCATTTCGCGCCCACACTGGCCAGCGCCGACCCGCGCTACGGCCTCGTGCCCGGCACGGCGGGCTTTTGCAATGCGCTGGACGCGCTGCTGCCACTGGCCGATGTCTGGCTGCACGGCCACCTGCACTGCGCCTTCGACTACGTGAAGGACGGCTGCCGCGTGATCGCGAATCCGCTGGGCTATGCGGACAAGGGCGAGCAGGCCGGCTTCGCGCCCCAGCGGCTGATCGAGGTCCGCGCCTGAACCCAGGTCCGGCCGCCGGGCCGCGCCGGGCTCAGGCGCGGAAATCCGCGCGCCGGCAGCGCATGAGCAGCGCCGGCCCGTCCGGCGTCTGCACCGGCCCCACGTCGACGAAGCCGGCCGCGCGGTAGCAGCGGATCGCCCGCGCGTTGGCCGGGTGCGGGTCGGTCTGCACCACGGTCACCGCCGGGTCCGAGAACAGCCGCGCCAGGAAGGCCCGGATCATGGCGCGCCCCAGGCCGCGGCCCAGTGCCGCCTCGTCGGCCAGGAACTGGTCGATGCCGCGCGCGCCGGGGTCCGTTTCGTCGGGCCACCAGCCCCCGCCCGCGCTCATGACGCGGTAGCTCTGGATGAAGCCGATCGCCCGACCGGCCTGGTGCACGATGAAGGCATGCGTGCCGTCGGCGTGCGCAGGCAGCAGGTAGTCCTCGCGCAGCTCGTCGACCGTGGGCGTGGGTTGCCACCACTGCGCCGCATGCGGGCGGGTGAGCCATTCCTGCAGCAGCGGCAGGTGGGCTTCGCCCAGCGGCTCGAAGTCGAAGCCCTGCGGGCCCGCGCTCATACCTTCAGCACGCCGCGAAAGCCGCGCACCGCGTAATAGGACTGCGCGCCGTTGTGGTACGTGAAGACCTGGCCGTAGCGCCGGTCGCCGAACAGTGCCCCGCCCTGCGCGCGCATGGCCGCGGGCGTGCGCAGCCAGCTCGAGGTCTTGGTGTCGAACTCGCCCAGCGCCTGCAGCGCGCGGTACTGCGCTTCGTCGAGCAGTTCGATGCCCATGTCGGCCGCCAGCTCGGTGGCGCAGGCGGCCGGCCGATGTTCCTTGCGCGATTCCAGCCCTTCGCGGTCGTAGCAGCAGCTGCGGCGGCCCGCGGGGCTCTGGGCGGCGCAATCGACGAACAGGAACTCGCCCGTCGCCGGATCCTGCGCCACCACGTCGGGCTCGCCGCCGGTGGCTTCCATCTGCGCCAGCGAGACCAGCCGGGCCGGCCGCGCGGCCAGCCGGGCCTGCACGGCCGGCCATGCCAGCCCGGGGTGGCGGTGCATGTGCTGCGCAAAACGCTGCGCGAGCGTCTGCAGCAACTCGGAGTGCGAATCGCTGTCCATCGGGTCTCCTGAAATCGGTCGATGCATGGATGCGGGCGCACGCTCAATCGTCGCTCAGGTAGCCGCGCGCCAGCTGCTGCGCAGGATTCTCGAAGATCGCCATCGCGGTCTTCATGCGCAGGAAGCCGAAGCGGCGGTAGAAGCCTTCCTTGCCCGGCACGGCATACAGCAGGATCTTCTTGTGGCCGCGCGAAGCCTGCACCAGCCGCTGCACCACCTGCTGGCCCAGGCCCGTGCCCTGGTGGCTGGGCAGCACGGCGATGTCGCACAGGTAGGCACAGTCCGCGCCATCGGCCAGCGCACGGCCCGCGGCCACCAGCCGGCCGGCGTCGCGCACGAAGCATTTGAAGAGGCTGTTGCCGAAGGTCTTGCGCAGCAGTTCGGGCTTCTTGTCGCCCAGCGGCGCCGCACGGTAGAGGGCCGACAGCTCGTCCCAGTCGATGTCCGCGTCGCTGTCGGTCCAGGCCAGGGTCATGGAGGTCTCCGGTGTCTGCAGGTGCGGGATCGTCGCACAGGCGGCGCGGGCCCCGGGGCCCGCCGCGCCGGCGCGCGTCGGCGAGACTCGCTCCATCTGCATTGCTTGAATGGGTTCCGACGTGCTCAACGCCCTGTGGCTGTCCTTTTTCCTGATCGCGGCCGCCACCGGGCTGGGCCGCTGGCTGGTCGGCGGCGACGCCACGGCCTTCGCGGCCATGGTGGAGGCGCTGTTCGGCATGGCCAAGCTGTCGGTGGAGATCATGGTGCTGCTCTTCGGCACGCTCACGCTGTGGCTGGGCTTTCTGCGCATCGCCGAGGTTGCGGGGCTGGTGGGCGCCTTGGCCCGGCTGCTGGGGCCGCTGTTCGCGCGGCTGATGCCCGAGGTGCCGCGCGGCCACCCGGCGCTGGGGCTGATCACCATGAACTTCGCGGCCAACGCGCTGGGGCTGGACAACGCGGCCACGCCCATCGGGCTGAAGGCCATGCGCGAACTGCAGACGCTGAACCCGCGGCCCGACGAGGCCAGCAACGCACAGATCCTGTTCCTGGTACTCAACACCGGCGCGCTCACGCTGCTGCCGGTCAGCATCTTCATGTACCGCGCGCAGCAGGGCGCGGCCGATCCGACGCTGGTGTTCCTGCCGATCCTGATCGCCACCGCGATCTCGGCGCTGGTCGCGCTGCTCACGGTGGCGGTGGTGCAGCGCCTGAGGCTGTGGGACCCGGTGGTGCTGGCCTGGCTGCTGCCCATGGCGGCGGCGCTGGGCGCTTTCATGCTGCTGCTGGCCTCGCTGTCGGCCGCGGCGCTGGCGGCGCTCAGCTCGCTGCTGGGCAACCTGGTGCTGTTCGGCGTGATCGTGCTCTTCCTCGGGGTCGGCGCGCTGCGCCGCGTGCCGGTGTACGACAGCTTCGTCGAGGGCGCCAAGGAAGGCTTCGAGGTGGCGAAGAACCTGCTGCCTTACCTGGTTGCCATGCTGTGCGCGATCGGCGTGCTGCGCGCCTCGGGCGCGCTCGATGCGGCACTCGACGGCATCCGCTGGCTGGTGGGCCACACGGGCTGGGACACGCGCTTCGTCGACGCGCTGCCCACCGGCCTGGTCAAGCCCTTCTCCGGCTCGGCGGCCCGCGCGCTGCTGATCGAGACCATGCAGAGCCAGGGCGTGGACAGCTTCGCCGCGCGCACCGCCGCCGTGATCCAGGGCAGCACCGAGACCACCTTCTACGTGCTGGCCGTGTACTTCGGCGCCGTGGGCATCCGCCGCGCGCGGCATGCGGTGGGCTGCGCGCTCTTCGCCGACCTGGTCGGGCTGGTGACGGCGATCGGCGTGAGCTACTGGTTCTTCGGCTGAGGCAGGGCACCGCCGGCCGGAACCATCCGCACAGCAGGGCCGGGGCGCATCGGCCAGAATAGGCGGCCTCCGTTCATGCCGCCTGCCGGCTTTCTGCCCCGTGTCTCCACCCCGCCGTGCCCAGGCGCCCGATTTTTCCGCTCCCGAATTCCGCGCCGCGCTGGGCATGTTCGCCACGGGTGTGACCATCGTCACCGCGCGCGCCGCCGACGGCGCCCTGGTGGGGCTCACGGCCAATTCGTTCAATTCGGTCTCGCTCGATCCGCCGCTGGTGCTGTGGAGCCTGGCGCGCCGCGCGGGCTCGATGCCGCACTTCAGCACCGGCTCGCACTACGCGATCAACATCCTCGCGGCCGACCAGAAGGCACTGGCCGAGCGTTTTGCCGCGCGCGACGTGGACCGCTGGCGCGACGTGGCATACACCGAGGGCGTGGGCGGCGCGCCGCTGCTGGCCGGCACCGTCGCCTGCTTCGAATGCTTCAACCGCAGCCGCTACGACGAAGGCGACCACGTGATCTTCGTCGGCGAGGTGGAGCGCTGCAGCCACCGCGAAGGCACGCCGCCCTTGCTCTTTCACGGCGGCCGCTTCTACACCGAACACCCGCTCTGAGGGCTTCCCCGCCAGGCAGCCTCGCCGCGCCCCCGCTGCTGCGCGAGAAGGGTACACCCCGGCGGTCCGGCGAAGCCGGTCCCGTGGGTGCCCGAGGACTTCGCTGCGCGCGCCGGCTGACGCGCGACGCTCGCGCTGTGCCACCATCACCGACCTCTATGCGCCACGAACTCGAAATGCCTGTGAACCCGCCGCTGGAACCGCTGAATGTGATCGCCGCCCGCATCGGCGGGACGCTGCGCGCGCGCGGCCAGACGGTGGCCGTGGCCGAATCGTCGGCGGGCGGCCTGGTCTCGGCCGCGCTGCTGGCCATCCCGGGCGCGTCGGCCTTCTTTCTGGGCGGGGCGGTCGTCTATTCGCGCCGCGCGGGCAAGGCGCTCATGGGCCTCACGGCCGCCGACATGGAAGGCCTGCGCGCCGAGACCGAGCCCTATGCCCGCATGATGGCCGCGCGCGTGCGCGACATGCACCGCGCCACCTGGGGCCTGTGCGAAAGCGGGGCCGCCGGCCCGTCGGGCAGCCCGTATGGCGACGCGGCCGGCCATGTGTGCGTGGCCGTCGCAGGCGATCCTGAGCGCGACGCCGTGCACAGCCGCACGCTCGCCACGGGCCAGTCCGATCGCGCCATCAACATGGACCTGTTCGCGCGCGAGCTGCTGCGGCAGTTCGACGAGGTGCTGCAGCGCGGATCCGCCGCAGCACTCTGAGTCCCGCGCGGGCCCGCTGCCTTCAAGCCTTGCCGTAGGTCGCGTCGAAGCGCGACTGCAGGTAAGCCTGCGTGGTCACCGGCGCGTGGCGCGGTGCCTCGCCGGGCGGCACGCAGCTCGGGATCGCGCTGACCAGGGCATCCGGATTGGGGTCGAGGAAGAGCGCGATCGAGTAGCGCTCGCGCGCCGGCCGCAGCACGCGGTGCGGGGTCGACAGGTACACATCGTTGGTCCAGCGCATCAGGCAGTCGCCGATGTTGCAGACGAAGGCGCCCGGCAGCGGCGGTACGTCGATCCACTGGTCGCGCCCGCGGCCCTGGACCTGCAGGCCCGAGACGCCGTCGGTGGCGAGCAGCGTGACGTTGCCGTAGTCGGTGTGGGCGCCGGCACCGATGCCGTCGTCCTGCGCGGCGTTCGCGCTCGCCGGATAGTGCAGCAGGCGCAGCGTCGCCAGGGGCCGGTCGATCTTGTCGTCGAAGAAGTCCTCGGGCAGGCCGAGGTCGAGCGCAAAGGCGTGGTGCAGCCGGCCCGCTGCCGCCAGCGTGGCATCGAAATACGCCTGCACCTGCTCGCGCCAGCCGGGCAGCGCCGGCCAAGCATTGGGCGGGCGCGTGGCCTCGTCGGTCCAGATGAGGTTGAAGGCTTCCTTCTGGTCGGCGCCGCGGTGCTCGTCCAGCGCCTCGACACCGGTGCCGACATAACCGCGGTTGTGGCTCAGGCTCGCATAGGCCAGTGCCTGCTTGGCGGCCATCGGCTGGGCGAAGAACGCGGCGCTGGCGGCGAAGGTGCCGTCCACGACGGCGGCCGGCACGCCATGGCCGGTGATGGCGAAGAAGCCGATGTCGCGGCAGGCGGCGCCGACCTGGACCGCGACGGCGCGGCGGGCGGCGGCATCGTCGCCCGCGAGGGGCGACACGTCGATGAGGGGAATGGTATGGGACATGGTGCGGTTCGGTTGCAATCAGCGCGCCAGCGCCAGCCGGTAGCGAAAGGTGTCGGCGCGGTACACCGCCGTCTCGACATGCACCGGCTCGCCGGAGTCGCTGTAGACGATGCGCTGCACTTCCAGCACCGGCGCGCCGGGCGCGATCTGCAGCAGCTTCGCATCGGCCGGCCGGGCCACGCCGGCGCCGATCTCGAGGTCGGCGCGGCCGATGGCCAGGCCCCCTTCGTGCTCGAAGACTTCGATCAGGTCGCGGCGCGAGAAATCCACGCGAATCAACTTCTCGCCCAGCGCCGGGCGCAGCCAGGAGGTGTTGACCGAGAGCGGCTCGCGGTCCAGATAGCGCAGCGTCTGCAGCTGGTAGACCGGATCGCCGGTGCGCAACTGCAGCTGAGCCGCGACGGCCGCCGTCGCCTTGAGCTGGCGCCAGGCCAGGCGCCGGTTGCTCACGGCATGCGCCTCGGTGCCGATCGCCTCGTGCAGGCCCTGCAGGCGGTTGAGGCTCTGCGACGCCTTGGAATGGGACACGAACGCCCCTTTTCCGTGCAGCTTGACGATCAGCCCGTCGGCCTGCAGCGCCGCCAGCGCCTGCCGCACGGTGATGCGGCTGACGCCGTGCTCGGCCTGCATCTCGGATTCGGAAGGCAGCTTGTCCCCCGGGCGCAGGCGCCCTTCGAGGATGTCGGCGCGCAGCGCGTCGCGCAGCCGCGCATGGAGCGACTGCGGCAGATCAGCCATGCGCCCGGCCACCCGCCGCGCTGGCACGGCGTTTGCATCGCTTGTTATAACTTGTCATAACGAGTAGATTCTCGCACCGTCCGGGTGCTTTCTCTGGTCCGTCCGTCCAACCGTTCGAGGAAACCTGCCATGCCCCGCTTCCATCTTCTTCTGCCTTCGTCGTCGCGCCGCGCCTTCGCTGCCGCGCTCGGTGCCAGCCTCGCGCTGGGCCTCGGCGCGCCGGCTGCCATCGCGCAGTCGTACCCGGCCAAGCCGATCACTTTGATTGTGCCGTTCGCGGCCGGCGGCGGCGTCGACGCCACCGCGCGCCTGGTCAACACCAAGCTGGGCGAGGTGCTCAAGCAGCCGGTGGTGATCGACAACGTGGCGGGCGCAGCCGGCACCATCGGCACGCAGAAGGCGGCGCGCGCGCCGGCCGACGGCTACACGCTGCTCTTCGCCGTGGCCAGCCCGCTCAACGTGGCGCCGCTGGTGGCACCCTCGGCCGTGCGCTACGACACCTTCAAGGACTTCGCGCCCATCGCCACCATCGGCGTCTCGCCCTTCGTGCTGATCGGCAAGAGCAGCCTGCCGGCCGCCAACATGGCCGAACTGATCGCGCTGACGAAGAAAGAGCCGGGCAAGCTCAACTTCGGCACCGACGGCGTGGGCACCTCGCTGCACGTCACGGCCGAGCTGATCAAGCAGCGCGCCGCGATGGACATCGTGCATGTGCCCTACAAGTCCGGCCCGCAGGTGCTGACCGACGTGGCCGGCAGCCAGCTCGACCTGGCGGTGCTGCCGCTGTCGCTGGCCCAGCCCTTCATCAAGGACGGCAAGGTCAAGGCCTTCGGTGTGACTTCCAAGCAGCGCGCGGGCATCGCGCCCAATGTGCCGGCGCTGGCCGAGACCGCGGCGCTGAAGGACTTCGAGGTCGACTCCTGGCTTGGCATCCTGGCGCCCGCCGGTGTGCCCGCCCCGGTCGCGCAGCAACTCATGCAGGCCGTCGAGACCACCATGAAGGACCCCGAGGTCGTGCGCCGCCTCGCCGAGATCGCGGTGCGCCCGGTGGTGATGACCGGCCCGGCCTTTGCCGATTACCTGAGCAAGGAACGCCGCACCGTCCAGGAGGTGGTGGCCACGGCCAACATCAAGGCCGAGTAGGCCCCCTCTGCCCACCCCCCGGATGACCCTGCTCGCCCACGCCTGGATCCTGCTGCCTGCGGTGCTGCTCGCGGGCGGGCTGATCGGCGCGACCGGCATCGGCGGTGTGCTGCTGGTGCCGGTGCTCACGCGCTTCGGCGAGGTGCCGCCGCCGCAGGCCATCGCCGCCGCCTCGCTGGCCTTCGCGCTGCCGGCGCTGGTCGCGCTGCGGCCGCTGGCGCGCGAGCCGGCGCTGGCGCGGCGCACCGTGCCGCTGCTGGCCGGTGCGCTGGCCGGTGCGGCCGGCGGTGCGCTGCTGGCGCAGGCGCTGCCTGCGCGCGTGCTGCTGGGCGGGGTGACGGCCCTGGTGCTCTTCGCCGGGGTGCGCGGCTTCATGGCGCGGGACCGGCATGCCGACGCCGCGCCGCTGCTGCCGGCACCGGTGCTCGCGGGCCTGGGCCTGCTGGTGGGCATCGGCTCCGCGCTCACCGGCACCGGCGGCCCGGTGCTGCTGCTGCCGCTGCTGATGCTGTGCCGCCAGCGCGTGGATTTCGCGGTGATCGCGGCGCAGGCCGTGCAGTTGCCCGTGGCGCTGACGAGCAGCGCCGTGCACGCGGCCGCGCACCGGCTCGACTGGGACCTGGCCGCCGTCTGCGGCGTGCTGATGCTGGTCGGCTCGCTGGCCGGCCAGCGCCTGGCCCGCGGCCTGGACCGGCAGCGGCTGCAGCGCTTCGTCAGCGGCCTGCTGCTGCTGGTCGGGGCCTGGTTCGTCTCTCTGCTCTTCGCCTAGGACTTCGCATGCTCTCCTCGTCCGACCTCACGCCCGCCGACGGCGGCCCGCTGCTGCTGGCACCCGAATGGCTCATGCGCCCTGACGGTGCGCAGCGCGGCTGGGCCGCGGCCGTGCAAGGCGGGCGCTTCACCCACGTGGGGCCGCGCGACGAGGTGCAGGCCGCCCACCCCGGTCGTGCGATGGTCGATCTGCCGCAGCAGTTGCTGATGCCCGGCCTCGTCGACACCCACACGCACCTCACGCAGGCCTTCGGCAAGTCGCTGGCCTTCGGTGAACCCTCGGAGATCTTCAAGCGCATCTGGGTGCCGATGGAGGGTGTGCTCGACACCCACGCGGCGTACCTCTCGGCCAAGCTCGCGGCCTGGGAATCGCTGCGCGGCGGCTTCACCACCGTGGTCGACGCCGGCACGCGCTCCGAGGAAGGCCTGGCCGGCGTGGCGCAGGCCGCGCGCGACACCGGCATCCGCTGTGTGCTGGGCCTGATCTGCAACGACGCACACAACACCGACGGCGAGACCGGCGCGCGCCGCATCCTCGACCGTGCCGCGGGCTTCCTGGCTGAGTACGAACACGACCCGCTGGTGCACCCCTCGCTCGCCATCTCGATCCCCGAGGCTGCCAGCGACCGCATGCTGCACGACGTGGCCGCGCTCACCCGCGAGGCCGGGCGGCGCTTCCAGACCCATGTGAACGAGCACCTCGCGGCCGTGGAGCGGTCGCTGGTGGCGCGCGGCCTGCGGCCCATTGAGCTGCTGCATGCGGTGGGCGCGCTCAACGACAGCGCGCTGCTCGCGCATGCCACGCTGCTCACGCACCGCGAGTTCGGCCTGCTGCGGGACAGCGGCGCCGCCGTCGCCTACAACCCGGTGGCCAGCGCCTGGAAGGGCAACGCGGTGCTCGACGCCGGCATGCTGCAACTGCTGGGTGTGCCCTTCGGCCTGGGCACCGACGGCACGCGCGCCGACGGCCTGCGGCTGATGGACGCGGCCGAGACCGCGCAGCGCCTCACGCACGGCCTCGCGAACGGCGACTCGTCCTGCGGCGGCGGCTGGACCTGGCTGGACCACGGCACGCACCGCGGCGCCGAAGCCGCGGGCCTGGGCACGCTCACCGGCCGCATCGAGGCCGGCTTCGCGGCCGACTTCCTGCTGCTGGACCTGGATGTGCCCGAGTTCCTGCCCAGCTGGGACCTGAGCTGGGAGTTGGTGCGCTTCGGCAACCGCGACCAGATCCGCGCCGTGTTCGTGAACGGCACGCTGCGCCTGTGGGAGGGCTGGCCGGTGGACTGGGACGCGCGCGCGCTGATGCGCGAGGTGGCCGAGGTGGCGCGGCGCGACGTGGCGCGCGCGCCGCTGCAGCGCGTGCATGCCACGGCCGACGCCCACCGGGCGGCGTTCACCTAGCCGGCCCGCGGCGGCGCCCGGCGGGCGGCCAGCCGGGCCGCGTGCAGCGAGGGCGACACCCGGCGATCACGGAAACTGATGGCTCGGCTCAGAATTACCAATTTCCGCAATCCCGGCGCCGGCCGCAAGATCGCCCCGTTTGCCCGGGGCGCCCGCCGGGCCGCCGCCATGCCATGACCGACCGCAAGACTCATCTCGACAGCCGCGCCGTCACGATCCTCGTGGCCTGCTGCGCCTTCTGGGGGCTGCAACAGATCCTGATCAAGACCACCGTGACCGAAGTGCCGCCCATGTGGCAGGCCACGCTGCGCATGGTGGGCGCGGTGCTGCTGCTGTGGCTGTGGTGCCGGACGCGCGGCGTGCCGCTGTTCCAGGCCGACGGCTCGCTGCCGGGCGGGCTGGCGGCGGGCCTGCTGTTCGCAGGCGAGTTCGTGTGCATCTACCTCGGGCTGCAGCACACCAGTGCCTCGCGGCTCACGGTGTTCCTGTACACCTCGCCCTTCGTGGTGGCACTGCTGCTGCCGCGCTTCGTGCCGGTGGAGCGGCTGCGCGGCATGCAGTGGGTGGGCCTGGCCATCGCCTTCGTGGCGGTGTTCGTCGCCTTCAGCGAGAGCTTCGGCCACAGCAGCCCCGGGCAGCTTTACGGCGACGCGCTGGCGCTGGCCGCCGGCGTGCTGTGGGGCCTGACCACGCTGGTGATCCGCGCCACGAAGCTGGCCACGGTGAGCGCCGAAAAGACGCTGTTCTACCAGCTGGCCGTCACCGCCGCCGTGGTGCCCGTGCTGTCGCTGCTGCGCGGCGAAAGCTGGGGCTTCGCGTACTCGAACTACGCCTGGCTCTCGATCGCGCTGCAGACCGTGATCGGCGCCTTCGCCAGCTACCTGGCCTGGATGTGGATGCTGCGCCACTACCCGGCCACGCGCATCTCGTCCTTCACCTTCCTCACGCCGCTGTTCGCGCTGATCTTCGGCGTGGCGCTGCTCAAGGAGCCCCTCACGCTGCAACTGGTGCTGGCGTTGGCGGGCGTGGCGCTGGGCATCGTGCTGGTCAACCGGCCCCCGCGCGCGTAGATCCGCACGCCGCCCGTGGCGTTCAGCACGCGGCCGGCGCGCTGCGCGGCCGCTTCACCGCACGCACCTTGCCGCTGAGTCCGCCGCCGCAGTAGAAGAGCTCGGCACCGTCGGACTCCAGCCCGCTCACGCCCGCGCCGGCCGGCATCGCCAGGCGCTCCAGCACGGCCGCGCTGTCGGGGTCGATGCGGCGCAGCTCGCTTTCGTCCGCCTCCCAGGTGCCGTGCCACAGCTGGCCGTCGACCCAGGTGACGCCGGTGACGAAGCGGTTCGACTCCAGGGTGCGCAGCACCTCGCCCGTCTGCGGATCGACCTGGTGGATCTTGCGCTGGCGGTATTGGCCCACCCAGAGGCTGCCCTCGGCCCAGGCCATGCCCGAATCCTCGCCGCCGCCGGGCGCCGGAATGGCGGCCAGCACCTCGCCCGTGGCCGGGTCGATGCGCTCGATGCGCGCGCCGGCGATCTGCCACAGGTGCGTGCCGTCGAAGGCCGTGCCGGCATCCCCGGCGCGCCGCAGTTGCGCCGTGGCCTGGCCGCTGGCCGGGTCGATGGCCAGGAGGCGGTCGCCCACGGCGGCCCACACGCGGCGGCCGTCATGCGTCACGCCGTGGATGGCGTCGACGCCCGGAAAAGGGCCGTACTCGCGCACGACCTGCGCCGGCTGCGCGTCGGGCAAGGGCATGGCTCGGGGCGGGGGCGCCAGCGGGGCGCTGTCGGCGCAGGCGCAGGAAGACGAAGAAGCAGTCGAAGGCATGGCAGAACTCCTGTGGAATGGGCATGGCGCCGAACGCCGCACGCCATGGCCACCACTCTAGGCAATGGGCAGCGCGGCCGGGAGTAACAAGATCGTCGTGATTCCGGTCAGCGGCGGCGTCACCCAGCGCTGCGCGCGGCCGCGGCCCACGGCCCGCACGCGGCCGGCGGCCTGCAATTCGGCCAGCGCGCGCTGCACGTTGCGCTGGCTTTCACCCAGCGCCTGTGCGAGTGCCGAGGTGGACCAGGCCGCGCCGTCGGCCAGCAGCGCGAGCAGCGCGCCCGATTCGCCGTCCACCGGCGGCAGCAACAGCACCACGGCCTGCGCGCCCGGCGCCTGCAGCGCAAAGCCGCGGTCGGTGCGCACCACCCGCGCCACGGCGCCCAGCGCCTGGCGCAGGCGGCCGACTTCCACCCGCAGCCGGGCGCGGTGGGTGTCGTCGGCCTCGCGCTGGCGAAAGACCTCGGCGACCAGCGCCTCGCGCGGCACGTCCTGCGGCCAGGCCCGGGCCAGCGCGCGCAGCAGCGCGAAGAGCACGGGGCGGCGCGCCAGGCTCAGCGCGCGGCCGTCGGCCAGCAGGCGATGGCGGCAGGCGTCGACCACGCGCGTGTCGCCCCGCATCAGCGCCGCGACCTCGGCCAGGCGCAGGGGCTGCTCGCCGCCCGGGCCAACCCGCCGGGCCGCCGGGCGGTCGAGCAGCGCCGCCGCATCGCGCACCTCGGCCTGCAGGGCGGGCACGCCGGCACGTTCCGCGGCGCGCTGCGCGCGGGCAAGCGCCGAGGCCGCCGCGTCCACGTCCAGCGCACGCAGCGCCAGCTCGGCCGCGGCCAGCTCGGCCACGGCGCCCAGGGCGGGCGGCAGCGCCTGGCCGTCGAGCGCCACCAGCGCGGCCTGGGCCTCGGCCAGCCGGCCCAGCAGCAGGGCGCGGCGCGCCGCGATGGCCTGCGCCTGCAGCGCGTTCGCACGGTCGCCAAGCGCCGTCAGGACCTGGGCCGCGCGATGCAGCGCCAGCGGCGCGGCGTCCAGCTCGCGCAGCGCGAGCGCCACTTCGGCCTGCGCCACCACGCAGCGCGCGCGGGCCACGGCCTCGTGGACACCGAAGGCCTTTTCGGCCCGGCGCAGCAGCTCGCGCGCGCGTCCATGCTCGCCCAGCTGCGCCATCGCGATGCCGCGCAGGGCCAGCGCCGGCGGGTCGGTGCGCAGCGCCACCTGCTGCAGTGCCGCCAGCACATCGCCCCGGGCCAGGGCGCGTGCGGCGGCGTTGATGAGCGAATCCATGGGCGCAAGGCTAACCCGCCGCACCCGCCGCGTGCGTGGCCCACAATGCCGCGATTCCCGCCCTGCATCGCCCTGCCCTGCCTGCCATGGACTTCCAGCCCATCCTCGACGACATCGCCGACCGCCTCCAGCGCGAGCTGGCCCAGGAGGGCCCGCGCGGCCAGGTGGCGCAGTACATCCCCGCGCTGGCGCGGGTGGATGCACGCCGCTTCGGCATCGCGCTGCGCTGCGGCGACGGGCAGGAAGCGGTGGCCGGCGACGGCGCGGTGCCTTTCTCGATCCAGAGCATTTCCAAGGTGTTCACGCTCACGCTCGCGATGCGCCACCTGCCCGAGCAGCAGCTGTGGGCGCGCATCGGCCGCGAGCCCTCGGGCAACCCCTTCAATTCGCTGGTGCAGCTGGAGTTCGAGCAGGGCACGCCGCGCAATCCCTTCATCAATGCCGGCGCCATCGCGGTGGCCGACCGCATCGTGGGCCTGTACGGCGCCGACGCGCTGCGCGAACTGCGCGGCTTCATGAGCCACCTGGCGGGCGAGCCCATCGGCTACGACGAGGAGGTGGCCGCCTCCGAAGCCGCCACGGGTTTTCGCAACCACGCGCTGGCCAACTTCATGAAGAGCTTCGGGCGCATCGACCATGACGTGGCCACGGTCCTGGACTTGTACTTCCACCAGTGCGCGCTGCGCATGAGCTGCCTGCAGCTGGCGCGCGCGGCCGGCTACCTGTGCCGCGACGGCGCGCACCCGCTGCGGGCCGACACGCCGGTGGTCACCGAGCGCCAGGCGCGCCGCATCAACGCGCTGATGCTGACCTGCGGCACCTACGACGCGGCCGGCGAGTTCGCCTTCCGCATCGGCCTGCCCTGCAAGAGCGGCGTGGGCGGCGGCATCGTGGCCGTGGTGCCGGACCGGCTCACGCTGGCCGTGTGGTCGCCCGCGCTCGACGAGACCGGCAACTCGCTGCTGGGCATGAAGGCGCTGGAGATGTTCACGCAGCGCACGGGGCTGTCGGTGTTCTGAGAAGGCGCCCGGTGCAGCCGCGTGCTGCAACCGTCGTTCAGCGCGTGTGGTGCACCGCCTGCAGGCCGTAGACCTGCACCGGCAGCCCCTCCTGCCGCGCCTTGAGCTGCAGTGCCAGGTACAGCGAATAGTGGCGCGACTGGTGCAGGTTGCCGCCGTGAAACCACAGCGCCTCCTGCTGCGTGGGCTTCCACATGTTGCGCTGCTCGCCCTCCCACGGGCCGGGGTCCTTGGTGGTGTTGGAGCCCAGGCCCCACACCTTGCCCACCTTGTCGGCCACTTCGGGGCTGATCAGGTCGGCCACCCAGCCGTTCATGGAGCCATAGCCGGTGGCGTAGACCACCAGGTCGGCCGGCAGCTCGGTGCCGTCCTCCAGCACCACGGCGTTTTCGCTGAGATGGCTGATCCCCTTGCCGGCCTGCAGCTTGATGCTGCCGTCGATGATCAGGTCGCAGGCGCCGACGTCGATGTAGTAGCCCGAGGCGCGGCGCAGGTACTTCATGAACAGGCCCGAGTCGTCGTCGCCGAAGTCCAGCATGAAGCCTGCGGCCTCCAGCTTGGCGTAGAACTCGGCGTCGCGCTCGCGGATGCGGTCGTACAGCGGCACCTGGAAGTCGGCCATGATGCGGTAGGGCAGCGAGGCAAAGATCAGGTCGGCCTTCTTGGTCGTCACACCGCTGGCCAGCGCACGTTCGGAATAGAGGTCGCCCAGGCCGATGTCCATCAGCGAGTCCGAGCGCACGATGTGCGTGGACGAGCGCTGCACCATGGTCACGTCGGCCCCGTGCTCCCACAGCGCGGCGCAGATGTCGTGGGCCGAGTTGTTGGCGCCGATCACCACCACCTTCTTGCCAGCGTAGGCGTCGGGCCCGGGGTGTTGCGACGAGTGCTGCTGCTCGCCCTTGAACAGCTCCTGGCCCGGGATCTTCGGCACATGGGCCTTGCCCGACATGCCGGTGGCGAACACCAGGTGCTTCGGGCGGATGACGAGTCGCTTGCCCTCGCGCTCCACCGTCACTTCCCACTCCTGATTCGCTTCGTCGTAGCGCGCGCCCAGGCAATTGGAAGACGACCAGTAGTTCACCTCCATGACCTTGGTGTACATCTCCAACCAGTCGCCGATCTTGTCCTTGGGCGCGAACACGGGCCAGTTGGCCGGGAAGGGCAGGTACGGCAGATGGTCGTACCAGACCGGGTCGTGCAGGCACAGCGACTTGTAGCGGCTGCGCCATTGGTCGCCGGGGCGTTCATGGCGGTCGATGACGATGTGCGAGACACCCAGCTGCCGCAGCCGCGCGCCCAGCGCGATGCCGCCCTGCCCGCCGCCGATCACGAGCACATAGGGCTGTTCGGTGTGGCCCAGCCGGGCCGCCTCGTCTTGCTTGCGCTCCAGCCAGGTGCTGCGCCCGCGCCGGATGCCGTGCTCGGCGCCCATGGCACGGCGTGTGCCCGTCGCCTCTTCATGGCCCTTGAGTTCCTGCGCCGCGGTCAGCAGGGTCCAGATGCGGCCATCCTTGATGCGGATGTGGCCGTCGCCGCGCGCGTGCTGCGTGTCGATGGTGATCCAGGCCGAGGTGACGCCATCGGCCTCGTCGACCATCTCGTTGGGGTCGATGCCGAACACGATGGACTCGATGGCCGCGAACTGCGCGTCCAGCATGTGCTGCACGGCAGCCTGCCCTTCCATGGTCTTGATGTTCCAGGTCAGCAGCACCAGGTCGCGCCAGTAGGACTCGGTGGCGAACAGCGCAGCGGCGGCCTGGGCGTCGCGGCGGGCCAGCGCGTGGTTGAGCCGGTCCAGCAGTGCCTGCACGCTGGCGCGGGCCGGGTCGGGTTCGGTGGCGCGCGCAGCGCCCGAAGCGGGGTTGGCAAGAGTGTCGGTCATTGGGGTCTCCTGATGGTGTGTGGCTCCAGCCCGCGCCGCCAACGGCCTTCGGGCTGACCGGCTTTTGCAACGGATGTGCCACGCCGCCGTGCCGACGCACAGGCCAGAAAAATCAAGGACTTGCACACCGCAGGCTGGGGAAACCCAGCAGCCGCGATCCACGTGGAAGGCTGTGGCACCGCGCATCAGCTGACGCACGATGTGCAACAGGTGTTGCACGTCCACTGGCGTCGCAGCGGCCCTGGAGTTGGGTAAACCATGTGCCCCCCAGCCCGCCGGGCTCGCAGAATTTCCGGCGTTGACTTTGTTGCGCCCGAGCGTCCGCCATGCCCTTGCAGACCTATGCCTCGCACACCCAGGAGATCGAAGCCTTCGGGCTCGGCTATCCCTCGGGCCGGGTCGACCGCGACAAGGCCGTGCTGAGCAGCTGGCGCCGCTGCATCGACCACCACCGGCTGGACCCGGCGCAGACCTGCGAGGCCTACATCGTTCCCGAAGGGCAGCTGCGCGCCCACCAGGAAGAGTCCGAGCCGCTGATCCGCATCGCCCGCAGCGGGCTGGAACGGCTCTACCAGCAGCTCAAGGGGCTGGACTACGTGCTGCTGCTGGCCGACCGGCATGGTGTGGCGGTGGACTTTCTGGGCCAGCAGTTGCAGGCCAGCGACCTGCGCCACGCCGGCCTGTACCTGGGCGCCGAATGGCGCGAAGACCGCGCCGGCACCTCGGCCGTGGGCGCCTGCCTGGCCACGGGCGAGGCGCTGATCGTGCACCAGAGCGACCATTTCGACTTCACGCACACCCAGCTCTCATGCACCGCGGCGCCCATCTACGACCTGCGCGGCGAGCTGGCGGCGGTGCTCGACCTGTCGCTGCTCAAGGCGCCGGCCGAGCGCGCCAGCCAGAACCTGGCGCTGAACCTGGTGGTGGCCGCCGCGCGCCGCGTGGAGCTGGCCAACCTGATGGCGCAATCGCGCAACGACTGGGTGCTGCGCTTCTCGCAGTCGCCCGACTTCCTGGACGTGGACCCGGACGCCGCCATCAGCATCGATGCGCGCGGCCGCATCCGCGCCACCACGCATGCGGGCGCCCGCACCCTGGCCGCCGCGGCCGGGCTGGACTGGCGCCAGCGCCGCACGCTGATCGGCCAGCCGCTGGAGCATTTCTTCGACATCGACCTGCGGCACCTGCCCGAGCTGCGGCGCAACCGGCCCGCGCAGGAGCGCATCGTGCGCGCCCGCGACGGCAACATCCTGTTCGCGCATGCGATGGAGCCGCAGCGCGCGCCAGCCCGCAGCCTGACGCTGAGCGCGCCACCGCCGCTGCCACCGGCCCTGCAGGCGCTGACGGCTGGCGACCCGGCCATGGACGCCCTGCTGCACAAGGCCGCCCGGCTGGCGCCGCAGACCCTGCCGGTGCTGGTGCAGGGCGAGACCGGCGTGGGCAAGGAATTTCTGGCGCGCGCGCTGCATGCCAGCAGCGGCCGCAGCGGCGCCTTCGTCGCCATCAACTGCGCCGCCATTCCCGAGGCCCTGCTGGAGAGCGAGCTGTTCGGCTACCTGCCAGGCTCCTGGACCGGCGGCGCCAGCAAGGGGCGCACGGGCCTGATCGAGGCCGCGCACGGCGGCACGCTGTTCCTGGACGAAATCGGCGACATGCCGCTCGCGCTGCAGGCCAAGCTGCTGCGCGTGCTGTCGGAGTCGCAGGTCACGCCGGTGGGCGCACGCGAGCCGCGCGCCGTGAACCTGCGCGTGGTGTCGGCCTCGCACCGGTCACTGGCCACGCTGGTGCAGGCGGGCCAGTTCCGGCAGGACCTGCTCTACCGCCTGAATGCCGCCGAACTGCATCTGCCGCCGCTGCGCCAGCGCCAGGACCTGGGCGCCATGCTGGACCGCCTGCTGGCCGCCCTGGGTCCCTACCGCCTGAGCGAGCCCGCGCGCGCAGCGCTGATGGCGCACCACTGGCCCGGCAACCTGCGCGAGCTGCACAACGTGCTGCGCTATGCCACCGCACTGGGCGGCGACCCCGAGGGCACGGACCTGGCAGGCGAAGGCACCCTTGATCTGCATCATCTGCCCGACGCCCTCCAGGCGGCGCGTCCCGGGGCGCCGGCAGGCGGCTCGCCCTCGATACCGGTGCGCACCCCCGACGGCAAAGCTTCGCAGACCAGCGACGCGCTGGAACAGCTGCTGGCGCAGTGCCAGGGCAATGTGTCCGAAGTGGCGCGCCTGCTGGGCGTGAACCGCTCCACCGTGCACCGGCGCATCCAGCGCCTGCTGGGCCCGCGGCAGGTGCGCTGGGACGGACGCGGTCCGCGCCCGTAGCGGCTCAGCGGCGGGCTGCGCGCGCAGGGCCGCCGGCCGCGCGCACGCCAGCGCCCGTCCTTGCGCTCACGCTTTCGCCTGCGCGCGCTCCGGCGACCAGGCCAGCAGCACCTCCGCCACGCGCGCCGCCGGCCCGTCGCGCGCCTCGTTCGCGCGCTGGCCGATCACCAGGTGCCGCACCAGCCGCGGGCTCAGCGGCAGCACGCGCACGCGCGGGCTGGCATGGGTCGCCAGGTCGCCCAGCAACGGCAGCAGCGCGGCGCCGTAGCCGGCCTCGACCAGGCCGCGCATGGCGGTGTCGTAGTTGTGCTCGATGCGCGCCCGCGGCGCGAAGCCGGCGCGCGCGAACCATTCCATGGTCAGCGCCTGCATGCGGCTGCCGGGCTCGTTCATGATCAGCGGCCGCCCGGCCAGCCAGGCCGGCGTGGCGCGCTTGACCGCCGGCCATTGCGCCGATTGCGCGGGCACCAGCGCGCGCATGTCATGCCGCAGCCAGGGCGTGAAACGCACGCCGGGCACGGCCGGCTGCGGCAGCGAGACGATGGCCACGTCCACCGTGCCGGCCTGCAGCCCGGCCACCGAACCTTCGGAGCCCACGAAGCTGGGCGAAACCTCGATGCCCGGGTAGCGCTGCGACAGCGCCGCGAAGACCGGCGGCAGCAGGTCCACCACCAGGCCCGTGGTGCTCACGCCCAGGCGCACGCGGCCTTCCAGCCCCGCGTGGCGGCGCTGCGCCGCGTCGATCGCCTCGTCCACGTCGCGCAACAGGCGCCGGCCGCGCTCCACCAGTTCGGCCCCGGCCGGCGTGGGCTGTGCGCGCCGCGCGGCACGCACCAGCAGCGGCACGCCCAGGCGCGATTCCAGCTCGCTCACATGCAGGCTGACGGTGGGCTGCGCGAGGTGCAGCGACTGCGCGGCGGCCGAAAAACTGCCCAGGTCGGCAATGGCGATGAGGGTGCGCAGCTGGTCGAGGTTGAGGTGGCGCATCAGAGATCCTGATGAGAGGTCTCAGGATTCTCAACTTCTCCAATAGCTCTGCGCAAGCCATCATGGCGGCACTCTCACTTCGCCAACCGTTTTTTCTTCTTCTCTCCCTTCCGGAAACGGAGCCTGCCATGAACGCCGCCCTGCGCCACCTTCCCCGCATCGCCCAGCCCCTTGCCGGCCTGCGCCGCCGCTGGCGGAGCGCCGCCCGGGCGCGCCACCAGCGGGCCGAGCTGCGCGCGCTGCAGGCGCTGGGGCAGCACGAGCTCAACGACCTGGGGGTGGGCCATAGCGAACTCCCGGCGCTGGGTCGCACGGCCTGAGAAGCTGTGAACGAATCCGACATGCCCGCTCATCCCGCCAAAACGCCCGCACTCATCGTTGCAAATGCTCGCCATAGCCCGAGCTATGGCTGCGCTTTGCGCCTCGATTGCGAACGTTTTGACGCTCTGCTCGGTCACGCCGAATTCATTCACAGCTTCTGAGTCGCGGCTCAGGCACGGGCTTCGGGCGCGCCGCGGCATCCCAAGCGCCCCCGCCCCCCAAGGCCGTCATGGCCGGCGCCTGCGCGGCGGGTGTCATGATCGGCCCATGAACCCCACGACCTACAGCTTCCTCGTCTTCCTCCACGTCTCGGCGGCCGCCTTCTGGGTGGGCGGCATGGCGACGATGCATTTCGCCGTGCGCCCGGCCGCCGTGGCGCTGTTGCAGCCGCCGCAGCGCCTGCCCTTCATGGCGGCCGCGCTGCAGCGCTTCTTCGCGGGCGTGTCGGCGGCCGTGCTGCTGCTGTGGGCCAGCGGCCTGGTGCTGCTGATGGGCCTGGGCGGCATGGCCGGCACCCATTGGCGCGTGCACGCCATGCTCACGCTGGGCCTGGTCATGAGCCTGATCTACGGCCACATCCGCTTCGCCGGCTTCAAGCGCCTGCGCCTGGCCGTGCAGGCGGGCGACTGGCCCGTGGCGGCGGCGCGGCTGAACCAGATCCGCCGCCTGGTGGCGGTGAACCTGGGCCTGGGCGTTCTGACGCTGGCGGTGGCACTGGTGGGCCGGGCCTTCTGACCGGTGGACACTCGCCCGGCCTGAGAGCCTAACGATCAACCCTGCTGCGCCTCGGCGGCAGGCTGGCTATGCTCGAAGCGAGGCCTGCACCGCGCCCGGGTGCCAGGCCCCGCTTCTCCTCCTCCTACACGATGCTCCCCGACGGAACCCTGCGCGGCATCGCCGCGATGCTGCTCGCCTGCGCCTTCTTCGCATGCATGGACGCGCTCCTCAAGAACCTGGCCGGCCACTACCCGCCGCTGCAGGTGATGGCGCTGCGCGGCCTCACCGCGCTGCCGCTGGTGTGCCTGTACATCGCCTGGCGGCGCGAGGCGGCGGGGGTGTTCAACCGGCGGCTGCGCTGGCGCCTGCACCTGCTGCGCGCCACGCTGAACATGGGCATGCTGGTGCTCTTCGTCTACGGCTTGCAGACCCTGGGCCTGGCCGAGGCCTACACGCTGGCCTTCATCGCGCCCTTGCTCATGGTGCTGATCGCCGTGCCCATGCTGGGCGAGCCGGTGCAGCCGCGCCACTGGTGGGCCATCGGGCTGGGCTTCGCGGGCGTGGTGATCGCGCTGCGGCCCGAGCAAGGGGCCTTCCTCTCGATGGGCGCGGTGGCCATCCTGGTGGCCGCGTGCTGCTATGCGCTGTCGAACATGCTGGGCCGGCTCATCAGCCGCACCGAGTCCAGCGCGGCGCTGGTCTTCTGGACCACGGCCGGCATGGCCGTGGGCGGCAGCCTGCTCGCGGCGCCGAACTGGGTCCCGATCCAGGCCGGGCATGCGTGGGTGCTGGCAGGCCTGGCCATCAGCGGCTTCCTGGGCCAGATGACGATTGCGGAAGCCTTCCGCCATGGGCAGGCCGCGGCCATCGCGCCCTTCGAGTACAGCGCGCTGGCCTGGGCGCTGCTGCTCGACTGGCTGTTCTGGCACACCGCGCCCGATGCATGGACGCTGGGCGGCGGCGCCTTGATCATCGCCAGCGGGCTGTGGCTGGCGCGCAGCGAGGCGCCGAAGGGCAAGGCACAGGCCGGTCGGCCCGCCTGAACACGGCAGCCACGCTGGCGCAGTGGCACACACGCCGGGATATTTCTGCTTTCAGGCTTCAGTGGAGCGACAAGGGGCAGGCCCGGCACCTCCCGGGCGCAGGCCCCGCCCTACAGCACCCCGTCGCCACGCAGCGCGGCAATCTCGTGCGCCGACAGTCCCAGCTCGGCCAGCACCTCGTCGGTGTGCTGCCCCAGCGCGGGCGGCGCGCGGCGCAGCACGGGCGGCGTGGCTTGCAGGCGCAGCGGGCTGGCCACGCCCGTGATGGCGGCAATGCCATCGCCGGCCTCGCGCGGCAAGGTCACGGCCAGGCCGCGGGCCTTCACCTGGGCATCGCCGAAGGCCTGGCCGATGTCGTTGATGGGGCCGCAGGGCACGGCCTTGTCCTCCAGCAGCGCGATCCACTCGGCCGTGGTGCGCGTGCGCGTGACGGCTTCCATGGCGGGGATCAGCGCGTCGCGGTGCTTCACGCGCAGCGTGTTGCTGGCAAAGCGTTCGTCCTGCGCCCATTCGGGCCGGCCGGCCGCTTCACAGAAGCGTGCGAACTGGCCGTTGTTGCCGATGGCCAGCAGCATCGCGCCGTCCTGGGTCGGGAAGTCCTGGTAGGGCGCGAGGCTGGGGTGCGTGTTGCCCTGGCGCTGCGGCGCCTGGCCGGTGTTGAGGAAGGCGCTGGCCTGGTTGGCCAGGATGGCCATGCCCACGTCGAGCAGCGCCATGTCGATGTGCTGCCCCTGCCCGGTCTGCTCGCGCACACGCAGCGCGGCGAGGATGGCGGTGCTGGCGTAGCAGCCGGTGAAGAGATCGGTGAGCGCCACGCCCACGCGCAGCGGGCCGCCGCCGGGCTCGCCATCGGGGCGGCCGGTGATGCTCATCATGCCGGTCATGGCCTGGATCATCAGGTCGTAGCCGGCGCGCTCGGCGTAGGGCCCGTCGTGGCCGAAGCCGGTCACGCTGCAGTAGATGAGGCGCGGGTTCTTCGCGCGCAGCGTTTCGTGGTCCAGGCCGTACTGCTTCAGGCCGCCGGTCTTGAAGTTCTCGACCACCACGTCGGCCTGCGCGGCCATCTTCTGCAGCAGCGCCTGGCCGCCGGGCGTGGCCATGTCGATGGTGACGCTGCGCTTGTTGCGGTTGCAGGCCGTGAAGTAGGTGGACTGGGCCGTGTCCCGGCCTTGCGCGTCCTTCAGGAAGGGCGGGCCCCAGGTGCGCGTGTCGTCGCCCGTGCCGGGGCGCTCGATCTTGACCACGTCGGCGCCCAGGTCCGCGAGGATCTGGGTGCACCAGGGCCCCGCGAGCACGCGGGACAGGTCCAGGACCTGGATGCCGTCGAGGGCGGCGGGTGGCGTGCTCATGCGACGGCTCCGTTCAGTTGGAGAACGCCGCAATGCCCGTCATCGCGCGGCCCAGGATGAGGGCGTGCACATCGTGCGTGCCCTCGTAGGTGTTGACCACCTCGAGGTTGACCAGGTGGCGCGCCACGCCGAACTCGTCGCTGATGCCGTTGCCGCCCATCATGTCGCGCGCCAGACGGGCGATGTCCAGGGCCTTGCCGCAGTTGTTGCGCTTCATGATCGAGGTGATCTCGACCGCGGCCGTGCCTTCGTCCTTCATGCGGCCCAGGCGCAGGCTGCCTTGCAGGCCCAGCGTGATCTCGGTCTGCATGTCGGCCAGCTTCTTCTGGATCAGCTGGTTGGCGGCCAGCGGGCGGCCGAACTGCTTGCGGTCCAGCACGTACTGGCGGGCGCGGTGCCAGCAGTCCTCGGCGGCGCCGATCGCGCCCCAGCTGATGCCGTAGCGCGCGCTGTTCAGGCAGGTGAAGGGGCCCTTGAGGCCTTGCACCTCGGGGAAGGCGTTCTCCTCGGGCACGAAGACGTCGTCCATCACGATCTCACCGGTGATGGAGGCGCGCAGGCCCACCTTGCCGTGGATGGCCGGGGCGGAGAGGCCCTTCATGCCCTTTTCCAGCACGAAGCCGCGGATCGGGCCGACGGCGCCGCCTTCGCTCACTTCCTTGGCCCAGACGACAAAGACGTCGGCCACCGGCGAGTTGGTGATCCACATCTTGTTGCCCTTGAGCTTGTAGCCGCCCGCGGTCTTGTAGGCGCGGGTAGCCATGCTGCCGGGGTCGGAGCCGTGGTCGGGCTCGGTCAGGCCGAAGCAGCCGATCCACTCGCCGCTGGCCAGCTTGGGCAGGTACTTCTGCTTCTGCGCCTCGGTGCCGAATTCGTAAATCGGCACCATCACCAGTGAGGACTGCACGCTGGCCATGGAGCGGTAGCCCGAATCGACGCGCTCGACCTCGCGGGCGATGAGGCCGTAGGCGACGTAGTTCAGGCCCGGGCCGCCGTACTGCTCGGGGATGGTGGGGCCCAGCAGGCCCACTTCGCCCATCTCGCGGAAGATGGTGAGGTCGGTCTTCTCGCCGCGGAACATCTCCAGCACGCGCGGCGCCAGCTTGTCCTGGCAATAGGCGTTGGCGGCGTCGCGCACGGCCCGTTCGTCGTCCGTCAACTGCTGGTCCAGCAGCAGGGGGTCGTCCCAGTGGAAGGATGCTTTGGCGGCCATGGCGCGAATCTCCGGAGAAAGGGGGCACGAGGCACGCGCCTCGCGAGAAGGGAGGAAGGAAGGAGGAATGCCGCGCATGCTACGCCGGCCCCCGGTCCCGGCGCAAACGAGGAATGCGCACCCAGATATGCTGGTAACGCACATCTGGCTACGATGCAGGGGTGGGCCGCCCAGCCGGCGCCCGCCCTTGTGCATGTCAGGATTGCATAGCAGCCATGCGACGTCGAATTCCCTCCACCCAGGCCCTGATGTGCTTCGAGGCCGCAGCGCGGCACGAAAGCTACACGCGCGCCGCACAGGAACTGGCGCTCACGCAGAGCGCGGTGTCGCGCCAGATCACGGCGCTGGAGGACTTCCTGGGCGTGGCGCTGTTCCGGCGCACGCGGCACGGCGTGCAGCTGACGGCCAGCGGCGCCGCCTATGCGCGGCAGACGGCGCGGCGCCTCGAAGCAATGGAGCGCGACACCCTCGACGCCATGGCCGAGCAGGGCGAGGGCGGCTCGCTGGCGCTGGCGGCCGTGCCCACCTTCGCCACGCGCTGGCTGCTGCCGCGGCTGCCGGACTTCCAGCGCGCCTGCCCCGACGCGCTGGTGCACATCGAGACGCGCACGCGCCCCTTCCTGTTCGCGGACACCGATTTCGACGCCGCGCTGTACGCCGGCACGCCCGGGCAGGTGCTCAACTGGGCCGGCACGCGCGCGCGCCTGCTGATGAAGGAAGACGTTCTGCCAGTGTGCAGCCCCGCCCTGCTGGCGGCGCACGGCCTGGCGCCGGCCGGCAACGCGCCCGCCGACGTGGCGCGCCTGCCGCTGCTGCAGCAGAGCACCCGGCCCGACGTGTGGCACCAATGGTTCGAGGCGCAGCGCCTGCAGGTGCCCATGAGCCGCCGCGGCGCGCGCTACGAACTGTTCTCCATGCTCGCGGCGGCGGCCGTGCACGGCCTGGGCGTGGCGCTGATTCCGCCGATGCTGGTCGAAGGCGAACTGGCCCAGGGCCGGCTGGTGGTGGCCTGCGAGCGCCCGCTGCAGGGCCAGCGCGGCTACTACCTGGTGGTGCCCGAGCGGGCGGAAGAGCGCCCGCTGCTGGCCACCTTCTCCCACTGGCTGCTGGCGCAGGCGGGCGGCTGAGCGCGCGGCGCACAAGGCCGCGCCGGGGCACGCGATCATGCTTGCTCCCGGCACCACACGCACGTCGCAGCATGCACTGCGCAAGACCGCCCCGCCGCGCGCCAGCCGGCGCATGCCCCGCCGTTTTGAAAGTGCCCAGGACGTCCGTCCCGCCGTACGGCCTTCAGCGCCGCCGGCTCGACGAGAAATTCTGCACAGCCGCGCCGCACAAGAGCGGGATGCCGTGCAGCCACCCCGCCGCGAGCGCGCCAGTTTCCCGGGGAAAACGTGTCGTAGTCGGCAGGCCCGGCAACGAATGTGTCCTGTGCCGGCAAGCGTTGTGGCGCCAGGGCGCGGGGATTGCGGATGATGCGGACGCGCGAATTTCCGCGCGCCTTCCTTCCGCTTCGCCACCTTCGATGTCCACGCCGTCCGCCGCCCTTCCCCGCCCTGCGCGCCTGCGCCGCTTCCGTGTGGACGTGGGCACCATCCTCGCCACGCTGGTGCTCACGCAATCGGCCCTGCTGGTGGGCGCGGGCTACTGGGGCGCGCAGCGGCTGGTGTCGACCATCGGCGAGTCCACGCACCATGCGGACCACCAGCGCGTGGAGGACCGCATCCAGGGCTTCCTGCGGCGCACCGCCTCGGCCGTGGACGCGCTGGCCGGGGCGCCGCGCCTGAGCCCGACCGGCCCCGAGGCCGCGGCCTCGGCCGAGCTGATGTGGACGCTGCTGATGCAGGCGCCCGAGCTGGACAGCCTGTACGTGGCGGACGATGCCGGGCACATGCTGCTGGTCGGGCGCAAGCCGGCGCCGGGCGTGCGCTTCATCGCGCACCAGGGCGGCGTGACGCGCGAGACCTGGGAGTACAAGCCGCCCTTCGACAACCCCGACGCGAGCCCGCAGGCGCGCTTCGCCACGCAATCGGTGGCCACCTTCCAGACCAGCTACGACCCGCAGTCGCGGCCCTGGTACCGGCAGGCCGTGGCCGCGCAGCAGCCGATCTGGACCGAGCCCTACGTCTACACCAACCCGCCCGACCTGGGCGTGACCTATGCGGTGCCCGGCCGCCGCGAGGACGGGGACGGGCCGCTGCGCATCAGCGTGGGCGACGTGACGCTGAGCCGCCTGGGCGATTTCGTGCGCCAGTTCAGCCGCGCCGGTTACGGCGACAGCGCGCTGCTCACGGCCAGCCACCAGGTGCTGGCGCGCAGCGACCTGCGCGAGCAGCCCGGCATGCTGGCCGAGCCCATGGGCGGCGTGCTGGGCGCGGTGCACCTGCACCTGCGCGCGAGCGGCCTGAGCCCCGAAGAGGCCGCGCGCCCCGCCTTCCGGCTGGAGGTGGAAGGCGTGCCCTACCTGGTGCGCCTGTCGCGCATCCCGTCCACGCAATGGGAGCTGGTCAGCTGGGTGCCCGAGGAGGCGCTGATGGGCGGGCTGCACCGCGCCCTGCTGTGGGCGCTGGCGCTCGTGGCGGCCTTCCTGGCGCTGATCCTGGTCTATTCGCTGCGGCTGGCCCAGCGCGTGACGCGCCCGGTCGAACAGCTGTCGGGCATCGCACGGCGGATCGGCCGGCTGGAGCTGGACCACCTGCCGCGCGTGAACAGCCGCGTGCTGGAACTGCAGCACCTGGACCAGGCGCTGGACGATTCGGCGCGCGGCTTGCGGGCCTTCCGGCGCTTCGTGCCCGTGGACGTGGTGCGCCAGCTGCTGGCCGAAGGCCGCCCGCTGGAGCCCAGCGGCGAGCCGCGCGAAGTGACCGTGATGTTCACCGACATCCACGGCTTCACCGCGCTGGCCGAATCCACGCCGCCCGACCTGCTGGTGGAGCAGCTCACGCAGTATTTCAACCTCGCCTCCGAGGTCATCGTGCGCCATGGCGGCACCATCGACAAGTTCATGGGCGACGGGATGATGGTGCTGTGGGGCGCGCCGACGGAACTGCCCGACGCGGCGCTGCAGGCCAGCCATGCCGCGCTGGCGCTGCTGGCGGCCATCGACGCGCTGAATGCCGAGTGGGGGGCGCGCGGGCTCAGCCCCTTCGACACGCGCATCGGCATCCACACCGGGCCGGTGGTGGCGGGCGTGCTGGGCGCCCATGACCGCCTGGCCTACACCGCGGTGGGCGACACCGTGAACGTGGCCAGCCGCATCGAAGGCATCAATCGCGAGCTGGGCACGCGCGCGCTGGTGTCCGAAACCACGGCCCAGGCCCTGGACGGGCGGCTGCCCACGCGCCGCATCGACGCGGTGGAACTGCGCGGGCGCCAGCGGCCGCTGATGGTGTACGAGCTGCTGCGCGCGCACGAGCGGTGAAGCCGTGAGCGCGGGATGGCGCTCTGCGCCCTTTCCGCCCGTTCACGCGGAACGCTCGGCGCCGCGGGCCCGGCCCGCAGCTCATCTCATCGGCAGATGGTGGTCGAGCCCACGGGCCGGCAGGTCTTGCCGCCCGGGCCTTCATAACGGTCGAGCTGGCCCTTGCGGTTGTAGTGGTTGCCCAGCGTATCGGTGCAGCCGCCGGCGTCGCAGTGGCGGATGACCGGCCGCTGGTCGATGGGCGGGCGCGGCCGCCGGGGATAACCGGCCCCGGGGTAGTAGCCGCCCGGGTAGCCGTCCCAGGGGTCGATCCACACGCGGTCCTCGCTGCGCTCGCTCCAGCGCTGTTCCTCGGGCGACGGGCGCGGCGCGGGGCCGATCACGGTCAGGCCCGGGTCGGCCGGCGGGTCAGGGCGGGCCTGCCGGCGCGCGGCCTCCACCGTTTCGCGCTGCAGGCGGGCCGCGCGCTCGGCGCTTTCCACCTGGGCCTGGCGCGGGCCGTCATCGCCCTGGTAGCCGGGCGGCGCCGCTTCGGGCACCGGCACGGCGCCGGTCTGCAGGGTGCCCGAAGGGCAGGCCTGGTCGGTGTAGATGACGCGGCCGCGCAGGTCGGTGCAGCGGGCCACGTCGGCCGACGCGGGCGCGCTGGCGGCGCCCAGGACCACGGACGCGAGGAGCAGGCGGGCGAAGCAGGACATCGTCCCGGCATTGTGAGCCGCCGCCGGCGCCGCCGCCAGCCGCCGGGCGAGGCCCTGCCGCCGTGCATCCGCCTGCCAAGAAAACCGGGGCGCGGCATCCGCCCGATTGCCCGATTGCCCGCTCTCGCGGTCGGCGCGGTCGGCGCGGTCGGCGCGGTCGGCGATGGTGTAGTGTTGCCGCATGGCTCCTTCCCCCTTTTCCGGCACCGACGCCCCGCCGCCCGCACTGCGCATCCGCGACCTGCACCTCGCCTTCGAAGGCAGCACGCCGCTGGTGCGCGCCTGGAGCGCCGACCTCGGCCCCGGCCTGACGCTGCTGCACGGCGACACCGGCAGCGGCAAGAGCACGCTGCTGCGCGCACTGGCCGGTGAGCCCGCGCCCGGCCTGGCCCTGCGCGGCGGGCTGGCCCTGCCGCTGGCCGCGCTGCCCGGCGATGCGGCCGCGTGGCGGCGGCAGGTCTTCTACGTCGACCCCGGCACGCAGGCCTTTCACGCGATGGGCGTGCGCGAGAGCGTGGCGCAGCTGCGCGCCGACGACGCCGGCTTCGACACGGCGCGCTGGGAGGCGCTGGCCGAGGCCTTCGGCCTGGCGCCGCACCTGGACAAGGGCATGCACATGCTCTCCACCGGCTCGCGGCGCAAGGTGTGGCTGGCCTGCGCGCTGGCCAGCGGCCGCCCGCTCACGCTGCTCGACGAACCGGGTGCGGCACTCGACGCGGCCTCGGTCCGCGCGCTGCAGGCCGCGCTGGCCGAGGTGGCGCAGGCCGGCCGCCGCCTGGTGATCGTGGCCAGCGGCGAAGCCTGGCCCGCGCTGCCCTGGCGGGCGCGCTTCGACCTGCCGATGGCCTGACAGGAAGCTGCCGGCGCAGGGCCGGGCCTCCGGGCGCGCGGGGGACCGCAATGACGTCCGCGCCGCGCAGGGCCCAGTCCTTCTTCCCCGCCACGGCTGCTGGAGCCCCCGCCTCAGCGCGCCGCCAGCCGCAGCGTGGGCGGGATGGACGCCGCGCGCAGGGGGCCGTGGCCCACGCCCGGGAAGGGCAGCCACTGCACCGACAGGCCGGCGCGCTGCGCCTGGCGCGCGGCGAACCGGGGCACGGCCTCGGCCATGGAGGCCAGCCGGTTCGCACGCCCGGCCGGCGTGCCTTCGGCGAAGCTGGGCGCGGGGCCGGCCGGCGCCTGCGGGGCGGGGGCTTCGGGCCGGGCCGCGGTGGCCGCGCCGCCCGCCATCAGCAGCAGTTCGGTGGGCCGGCCGGCCGGCAGGGGGCGGGCGTGCCGTTCCACCTCGAGGATGAAGCTGTCGTGCCACCACAGCGACGGATCGGCCGCCGCATAGCGCGCGAACAGTGCCGGCCGCGTGAGCAGCGCGTACACCGTCAGCAGCCCCCCGTAGGAATGGCCCCAGAGCGTGCTGCGCGCCGCATCGAAAGGCACGCGCCGGCGCAGCTCGGGCAACACCTGCTGCGCGATCAGGTTCAGGAACACGTCGGCCCCGCCGCCGCGGCGCCGGCGCGCCTCGCTGTCCCAGGTCGGATGCTCCCCCGGCACCGGCGGCGTGTAGTCGTAGGCGCGCGCCGTGACGTCGATGGCCTGCTCGGTCTGGTAGCCCAGCGCGGCGATGGCCACCGGCCGGCCGCCGGCGGCCATCTGCGCCAGCATGCCGTCGGACAGCTCGCCGAAGGCGGCGTTGCCGTCGAGCATCAGCAGCAGCGGATACCCGGCGCCCGGCGGCGGCGCCTGGGGCACCGCCAGCTGCACGCGGTAGTGGCGCTGGCCGTCGACGGAGTCGAACTCGAAGTGGTCGAAGGCGTAATGCGGCGAGCCGCGGTCGGCCACCGTGGGCCCGACCTTCTGGCCCGCCGCACGGGCCGGGCCGCTCGGGGGGCCGCTGGGGGACGGCGCGGGCGAAAGGGCGGCCGCCCCGGGCGACGAAGGCATCGCGCCGCAGGCCTGCAGACCGACAGCGGCCAGGGCCAGCAACAGAGGGCGCCGGGGCAGAGAGGGCAAAGGGGACATGGAGGGAGGGAGGGCTCACATCTCACGGCGCGGGCCGGGGAGACGCAGACAAGGCGGGGAGGGCTCGAAAGAGCCCTGGCGGCGCGAGGGGGCTCGTCACCCCGCCGTCCGCGCCGCACCCGCCATAGATGAGAATAGTTCGCTTTCAGCTCATTCTAGAAGTAGAAGCGGCCGCCAGCCCATCGCGCCCGCTCGTGCCTGGGCCCGGTGGCGCCGGCCGGCCCAGGCCGCCTGTGGCAACATCCAGGGTTTGCCCTGCAATTAGGAATCGTTCTTGTTGAAAACCAGCTTCCGCCGTTTTGCCGCCGTCTGCGGCCTGATGCTGGCGCTGGGCGGCGCCCTGCTGCCGCGCGCGGCCGACGCCGCCCAGATCACCGACTTGCGCGGCCGCACGGTGACGGTGCCGGACGCGGTGCGCAAGATCTCCATCGACGACGGCCGCTTCCTGGTCGCGCTGGCGCTGATCCAGCCCGACCCCGTGAAGCCGCTGGCCGCCTGGCCGCGCGACATCCACCGCATCGGCGACGCCACCTACCAGCAGTACCTCAAGCGCTTCCCCGCGCTGGCCAAGGTGCCGCAGGTGGCCAGCTCGGCCGGCAGCTTCAACCTCGAAGCCGTGCTGGCCGCCGCGCCCGACGTGGCCGTGGTCTCGGTCGGCTCCGGCCCCACCGACGCGCAGATCGCCCAGCTGCAGGCGGCAGGCATCCCGGTGGTGTTCATCGACTTCTTCGACAACCCGTTCAAGAACCAGGCGCCCAGCCTGCGCATCCTGGGCCAGCTGACGGGCGGCGCGGCCCAGGCCGACGCGTACATCGCCTTCAGCCGCCAGCACCGCGACAAGATCGCCCAGCGCGTGGCCAGGCTGGCCGCCAAGGACCGCCCCGCCGTCTTCCTGGAAGCGCATGCGGGCATCAGCAAGGACTGCTGCAACTCGCCCGGCAAGGGCAACATGGGTGAGTACATCGAGTTCGTGGGCGGCCACAACATCGGCGCCGACGTGCTGAAGGCGCCCACGGGCAAGCTGAACCTCGAATACGTGATGTCGCGCGACCCGCAGGTCTACATCGCCACCGGCGGCGCGCACCTGGAAAAGGCCGGCGGCCTGGTGCTGGGCGCGGGCTATGACGCCGCGCGCGCACGCGCATCCCTCAATGCCGTGGCGCAGCGCCAGGGCATCGCCCAGCTGTCGGCCGTCAAGGCCGGCCGCGCCTACGGCCTGGCGCACCAGCTGATCAATTCGCCGATCGACATCGTGGCCATCGAGGCCTTCGCGACCTGGATCCACCCCGAGCTGTTCAAGGACGTGGACCCGGTGAAGACGTTGGATGAAATCAACAAGCGCTTCCTGGCCGTGCCGTACGAAGGCGCGGGCTGGATAGGCCTGAAATGAAGACCCCCACGCTTCCCCGCTTCGCGCGGTTCGCTCCCCCCGAGGGGGCTTTTCAATGCCTTCGGGCGGCCGGGCGGCATTGAAATGAGGACCCCCACGCTTCCCCGCTTCGCGCGGTTCGCTGCCCCCCGAGGGGGCCTTTCAATGCCTTCGGGCGGCCGGGCGGCATTGAAATGAGCCATACCGCCGAACTGCGCCTGAGCGCCGATGAGGTGCTGCTGGCGTACCGCAAGCTGGTGGCGCGCCGCGTGCTCATCGTGGCCGGCCTGGGCCTGCTGTGCGTGGCCGCCTTCCTGCTCGACCTGGTGACCGGCCCCTCCTCGCTCACGGCCCTGCAGGTGCTGGGCGGCCTTTTCTCGCCCGATGCGCTCTCTGCGCCGCAGCAGGCCATCATCTGGCAGGTGCGCCTGCCCTATGCGCTGATGGCCGTGCTGGTCGGCGCCGCGCTCTCGCTGGCGGGCGCCGAGATGCAGACCATCCTCAACAACCCGCTGGCCAGCCCGTTCACGCTCGGCGTGTCGTCGGCCGCGTCCTTCGGCGCGGCGCTGGCCATCGTGCTGGGCGTGAGCCTGCCCTTCGTGCCGCCCGAATGGATGGTGCCCCTCAACGCCTTCGTTTTCGCCTTCGGCTCCGTGCTGCTGCTGCAGGCCATGGCGCGGCGGCGCAGCGCGGGGGTGGAAACCGTGGTGCTGCTGGGCATTGCGCTGGTCTTCGCCTTCAACGCGCTGGTGGCGCTGGTGCAGTTCCTGTCGTCGCAGGAAGCGCTGCAGCAGCTGGTGTTCTGGAGCATGGGATCGCTCTCGCGCGCCACCTGGAACCATGTCGGCGTGCTGGCGCTGGTGCTGGCCGGGGTGCTGCCCTTTTCGCTGATGGCCGCGGGCCGCCTGACCTCGCTGCGCCTGGGCGAAGACCGCGCCCGCAGCTTCGGCGTGGACGTGGGCCGGCTGCGCTTTCTGACGCTGCTGCGCGTGAGCCTGCTGGCCGCCACCTCGGTCGCCTTCGCCGGCACCATCGGCTTCATCGGCCTGGTGGGCCCGCACATGGCGCGCCTGCTGCTGGGCGAAGACCATCGCTTCCTGCTGCCGGCCAGCGTGCTGTGCGGCGCGCTGATCATGTCGCTGGCCTCGGTGGCCAGCAAGACGCTGGTGCCGGGGGCCATCATGCCCGTGGGCATCGTCACGGCCATCGTGGGCGTGCCGGTGTTCCTGTTCCTGATCTTCCGCAACCCGGGCCGTTCATGAGCCACGCGCCCACATCCGTGCTTTACACCGACGCGCTGCAGGTCAGCGGCCTGTCCACCGGCTACCGCGACCGCCAGATCATCCGGAACCTGAGCCTGCCCGTGTTCCGGCCCGGCGAGGTGCATTCGCTGCTGGGCCCCAACGCGGCCGGCAAGAGCACGCTGCTGCGCGCGCTGGCCGGCCTGCAGGCGGCCACCGGCTCGGTGAAGCTGGGCCCCCAGGAATTGGTCGGCCTGCCGCTGGCCGAGCACGCGCGCCGCGTGACCTACATGCCGCAGACCTTGCCGCAGGGCGTGGCGCTGTCGGTGCTCGAAAGCGTGCTGGGCGCGTTGCAGGCCTCGGCCACGGACGCGCCGGGCGAACACCAGGGCAAGGCCGGCCACGACGCCGACCAGCGCCGCGCCGTCGCCATCCTGGAGCGCGTGGGCATCCTGCACCTCGCGCTTGAAGGGCTGGACCACCTGTCGGGCGGGCAGCGCCAGCTGGTGTCGCTGGCCCAGTCGCTGGTGCGCGAGCCGCGCGTGCTGCTGCTGGACGAACCCATCAGCGCGCTGGACCTGCAGCACCAGCTGCGCGTGATGCGCCTGGTGCAGGAGCTGGCGCGCGAGCGCGGCATGATCGCCATCATGGTGCTGCACGACCTGCAGATCGCCGCGCGCTGGTCCGAAGGCATCGTGATGCTGGCGCAGGGCGCCGTGGTGGCCACCGGCACGCCGGCCGAGGCCATCACGCCCGAGACGCTGGCGCAGGTCTATGGCGTGCAGGCGCGCGTGGAGCACTGCTCGCGCGGCGGCCTGCAGATCATGGTGGACGATGTGCTGCCGAATGCGCTGCCTGCGGACGCGCGCACGCGATGAGCGACCCCACACCGGCCACGCCCGCCGCCCCGACAGGTCACGCTTGGCCCGCCGTCGCGCTGCCCGGCTCCCAGGTGCGCCGCCTGCGCGCAGCGGCCAACGGGCGGACCTACCGGATCAGCCTGTGGGTCCCGCCGGGTGAAGCGCCAGCGGGCGGCTTTCCCGCGATCTACGTGCTCGACGCCAATGCGCTGTTCGGCACCTTCGTCGAAGGCATCCGCCGCTCCAGCCACCGGCCCGACGCCACGGGCGTGGTGCCCACCGCCGTGATCGGCATCGCCCAGGAAGACGCGGACGGCGGCCAGCCGCTGTACGCCGAAGCCCTGCGCCGCCGCGACTTCACGGCCGGACCGCCCGCCAATGAAGCCCCACCGCCCGCCGGCACCGTCGGCGGCGCATACGCCTTCCTGTCCTTCATCGCGGATGAGCTGGCGCCCGCGCTGCGCGCCGAACTGCCGCTGGACGGCACCCGCCAGAGCCTGTTCGGCCATTCGCTGGCCGGCCAGTTCGTGCTGCAGGCCCTGGCCGCGCGCCCCGACGCCTTCCGCCACTGGGCCGCGATCAGCCCCTCGATCTGGTGGGACGAAGCCGACCTGCGCGCCCGCCTGAGCTCAGCCCTGCCCCACGCCAGCCGCCCGCGCCTGTTCCTGGCCGTGGGCGAATACGAAGGCGAAGTGCCGCCGTGGCAGCGCGCGCAGCCCGGTTACGAGCAACTGGTCGCGCGACGCGCCAAACGGCAGATGGTGGCCAGCGCGCAGGGCTTGGCGGCCGAGCTGGGCCCACGCTTCGGCGAGGGCGAATTCACCTTCCGCGTGTTCCCGGAAGAAGACCATGCGTCGATCCTGATGATCGCGGCGCAGCGAACATTGCGGTTTATTGGCGCTAACGTTTGACGGAAAGGCATGCGCCCGGATTACCGGGGGACGTTCTCTTGATGGAAGAGCTAGGCATCAAGTTCTTTTTCGATGAGATCCCATCGCTCCCGGTACTCCAGTACAGGCCAGAAGTAAGCTGGGGCTTCGGGTGCAACAGCTACGGCACGGACGGTATTGTCTTTGTGCGGCCGATTATTCTTACCGGGGGTGGCGAGCCACTTTTGATGGAACGCCGAGACATTCGAAGACATTGCGGCGGAAGGAACGATGAAGTATTCGAATGGCTGGCGAGATCGAGGCGTTTTACGAGCTTTTTGCCTGAAGGCCGATGACAGCAATAGGCACACTGCCCCCCGCCGTGCCTCGCCTCCGCCCCTTCTTTTCATCACACCGCATGCCCTCCCCCACCGCCCTGGTCATCGAAGATGAACCCCAGATCCGCCGCTTTGTGCGCGGCGCGCTGGAGGCCGAGGGTTGGCAGGTGCACGAATGCGGCACGCAGCGCGAAGGGCTGGCGGCGGCGGGCACGCGGCGGCCTGATCTGCTGGTGCTGGACCTGGGGCTGCCCGATGGCGACGGGCTGGAACTGATCCGCGACGTGCGCGGCTGGTCGACGGTGCCGATCATCGTGCTGTCGGCGCGCGTGGATGAAGCCGACAAGATCGCCGCGCTGGACGCGGGCGCGGACGATTACCTGACCAAGCCTTTCGGCACCGGCGAGCTGCTGGCGCGCGTGCGGGCCAACCTGCGGCGCCCGCGCGCGGCAGCGGGCAGCGAAGGCGGCTCGGCCGCAGAGGATGCCGTGTTCCGCTTCGGCGAGGGCGCGGGGGCGATCGAGGTGAACCGCACGGCGCGGCAGGTGCGGCGCGCCGGGGCCGAGGTGCACCTCACACCCACCGAATACCGCCTGCTGACGGTGCTGGTGGCGCATGCGGGCCGCGTGCTCACGCAGCGCCAGTTGCTGCGCGAGGTGTGGGGGCCGTCGCACGGTGAGCACAGCCACTACCTGCGCGTCTACATGGGCCACCTGCGCAGCAAGCTGGAGGTGGAGCCGGCCCAGCCGAAGCACCTGCTGACCGAGACGGCGGTGGGCTACCGGCTGATGCCCTGATGCCCTGATGCCCTGATGCCCTGATGTCCTGAGCCTGGCGGCAGCGGCATCGCGCGCGCACCGCAGACGTGGCAAGGGCCCCGACCGGGGCCCTTGGCTGTTCTGCGTCCGGCCGCGGCACCGGCGGCCCTCGGGGGGATGGGGCCGGCGAACGCGGCGCGGGGTTGCGGCCGCGCGGGTCGTTGCGCGCGGCGGCTCAGCGCGGCGTGATGCGCGTGATGCGGTCGCCCTGCGGGTCTTCGGCGCCGCGCGCCTTGTTCACCGCAAAGACGCTGCCCTTGCCGTCGAAGGTCAGGTGGTTGGGGAAAGTGCCGCCGGGCAGGTTGGCCACGATCCTGCCGTCGGTGTTGACCACGGTGACCGTGCCCGCGGCGCGGTTGGGGATGTAGGCCAGGCCGCGCGGCGCGTCCACGGCCACGTTCAACGGGCCGGCGCCCACGGGCACGTCATGCAGCGTCTTGCCGGTGGCCGGGTCGACGATCACCACGTTGTCGCTGCCCTGTCCGGTCACGAACAGGCGCTTGCTGCGCTCGTCGTAGCCGATACCGGCCGCCGAGCGGACGCCTTCGACCAGGAACACCTTGTCCACCTTGCCGCTGGCGGTATCGATGATGGCGACTTCCGGCGCGGTGCCGCTGACCACGTAGAGCTTGCCGGCCGCGCGGTCCAGGTCGATGCTCATCGGCGAGAAGTCCTTCGCGTCGCGGCCCTTGACCGTGGTCTCGATCTTGATCTCCGGCAGGGCCTGGAGCGTGCGTGTGTCGAACACCTTGATGGCCGGGTGGAACACGGGAGAGACGAACGCCTTGCCGCGTGCTTCGTCGACGAGCACGTCGCGCGCATGCGGCACGGCGCCCGGCTCGAACTGCTTGAGCAGGGCCAGGTCGGACTGGCGGTACACGGCCACGGTGTCCTGGCGCGTGTTGGTGACCCAGACGGTCCCCTGGCTGTCGTCCACGCCCACGCCGTAGACGGCGAAGACGCCCGGGTCGCGGGCCTGCTGGCCGGGCGCGGGTGCGCGGGCCGGGGCGGGGCGGGGCGCCACGCGCGCCTCGATGGCCAGCGTCTGCGGATGCACCTTCACCAGCTCCGATTGCGTGACCGGGGGCCGGCCGGCGGCCGAGGTGACGAACACGCGGTCGCTCCTGGCGCTGTAGGCGGCCTGGTACAGGCCCGGCACCAGTTTTTGCGAGGCGGTGCTGAAGCGGTCCTGGCCCGACAGCGGCACATGGGGCGAGACCTTCAGCGGCTGCACCAGTGCGGCCAGCGGCTTGCTGGCGTTCACGACCACCGGATGCTGGCCGGCCGGTGCGTCCGCTGGCACGTTAAATGCGGTGCGGAACTTGCCCTCGGCGTCGACGGTGACGGCGGAACCGAGCCTGGCGCCGCCGTAGCTCAACTGCACCTGCTGGCCAGGCACGAAGTTCTGGCCGGCCACCTTCACTTCCGAGCCCGGCAGCACGACGGGCGTGTCGACCAGGCTGACGCGGCCCTTGAAGTCCTCGGCCGGCACTTCGAAGGCCGGGCCGGTGGCGCAGGCGCCCAGCAGCAGGGCCAGGCCGACGGCGGCCACGGGGCGCGCGACGCGCAAGCGGGAGGGCAGTTGAGCAGCGCTCATGCGGTTTTCCTTTTGGAAGCTATGAATCAAGAGGTGGGCTGGCACCCGTACCCCGTCTTCGGCGGCCCGAAGACAGGCAGGCGCAGCGCAGCGCGCCGAGCCGGCCGCCCTGGTCCGGAGCTGCGCTGAACGCAGCGGCCGCACACCGGTGGCTCACCCGAGCGCCCGGCCTCGGCCGGGATCGTGGCGGATGTTACTGGCTTCTTGTAAAGACGAATCGTTCTCAATGTTTTGTCCGGGGTTTGGCGGCGGCAGCGCCGGACGCGAAGCGCAGGCACACTGCGTCCAGGTGGCCACGGAGCCCCCTGTGCCACAACAACATCCCAGAGACATGTCCGCCACCCTCCCCGCCCCCGGTGCCCGCGCCCGCCTGCCCGACTCGCCCTACGCCTGGCTGCGCCTGGGCATCACGCTTTTGATCATGACCGTGGGCAGCAGCGGCATGTACGTGATCTCGGTGGTGCTGCCCGCCGTGCAGGCCGACTTCGGCGTGGCGCGGGCCGATGCCTCGCTGCCCTACACGCTGCTGATGATCGGCTTCGGCATCGGTGGCGTGCTGATGGGCCGCCTGGCCGACCGGCATGGCGTGGCCTGGCCGCTGTTCGCGGGCGCCTTCAGCATCGGCCTGGGCTTCATCGCGGCCAGCTTCGCGCAGAGCATCGCGGCCTTCGGGTTGCTGCAGGCGGTGTTCATCGGACTGGGCAGCGGCGCCGTGTTCGCGCCGCTGGTGGCCGACACCTCGCTGTGGTTCGTGCGCCGGCGCGGCATCGCGGTGGCCGTCTGCGCCAGCGGCAACTACCTGGCGGGGGCGGTGTGGCCGCCGATCGTGCAGCACTTCGTGGACAGCGCCGGCTGGCGGCCCACCTACGTGGGGCTGGGCCTGTTCTGCGCGCTGACGATGGCCGGGCTCGCCCTGTGCCTGCGCGAGCGCCCGCCGGCGCTCGACGAGCCCGCGCCGGCGGTGTCGCAGCCCGGCATGGCGGCGCCGATCGATGCCACGCTGCGCCCCTTCGGCTTCAGCCTGGGCATGGCGCAGGGGCTGCTGTGCGTGGCCGGCATCGCCTGCTGCGTGGCGATGGCCATGCCGCAGGTGCACATCGTGGCCTACTGCGTGGACCTGGGCTTCGGCGCCGCGCGCGGGGCGCAGATGCTGTCGCTGATGCTGGCCTGCGGCATCGTGAGCCGGCTGGTGTCGGGCTGGATCTGCGACCGCATCGGCGGCCTGCGCACGCTGCTGCTGGGCTCGGTGCTGCAGGGGCTGGCGCTGATGCTGTTCCTGCCTTTCGACGGGCTGGTGCCGCTGTTCGTGGTGTCGGCGCTGTTCGGCCTGTTCCAGGGCGGCATCGTACCGGCCTACGCCATCATCGTGCGCGAGTTCTTCCCGCCGCGCCAGGCCAGCGGCCGTGTCGGCCTGGTGATCAGCTTCACGCTGCTGGGCATGGCGCTGGGCGGCTGGCTGTCAGGCAAGGTCTTCGACCTCACGGGCAGCTACCACGCGGCCTTCCTCAACGGCATCGCGTGGAACGCGCTGAACCTGTGCATCGCCGGCACGCTGCTGTGGCGCGCGCGGCGGCTGGGCACGCTGGCGCCGATCCGCTGAGGGCGCCCGTCTCCGTCTCCGCCGCGCCCACGCAGGCGCGGCGCGCGGGCGGGCCGAAGGCCCGGGCCTCGGGCTCGACCGGGCTTGCGCACCGGGGCGGCGCGCGCATACTGCGCGCATGGCACTCGAACACTCCCTCCCCGGACAGGCCGCGGACGTGACGCCATTCGGCGGCCGCCTGGCCTCCCAGCGCACCACGGCGCTGTTCAAATCCAACGACCTGGAGGTCATCCGCCTCGTGCTGCGCGCGGGCGAGACCTTTCCCACCCACAGCGTGAACGGCGAGATCACGCTGCAATGCATCGAGGGCCAGCTCGAGGTGCGCTCCGAAGGGCGCAGCCAGGCGCTGCAACCCGGGCAGCTGCTCTACCTGCTGGGCAAGACGCCGCACAGCGTGGCGGCAGTGCACGATGCGTCGGCGCTGTTGACCATCGTCGTGCGCAAGTAGCGCCGCGCGCACGGCGCGGTGCTGGAGGCGGTGGCCGTGGCCGCCGCGAGGCCCGTGTCCGCCATCCACCGGTCTTCCTGGTCGTAGTGCGCCTGCGTGTGCGCGACCGGCGCATGCCAGGCACCGGCCCGCGCGGCTTCATCCGCGCACCTCGCCTGGCCCCGCAGTTCGACGAATTCCTGGTGGGTTTCGTCCAGGGGCGGCAGGTCCAGCGCCAGCGCATCAGACCAGCGCAGCACACGCAAGGACCGGCCCCACGCGCTGCGCGGCCCGCATGGGCTTAGCATGGCGCGATGCTCGACAACCTCGCTCCCTTCCTCGTCCACTGGGCCATCACGGCGCTGTCGCTCTGGGTGGCCAGCCACATCTTCAAGGGCGTGCGCTTCGACAGCGCCGGCGCGCTGATCGCCTCGGCGCTGCTGCTGGGCTTTGCCAATGCGATCGTCAAGCCGCTGCTGATCGTGCTCACGCTGCCGCTGACCCTGCTCACCTTCGGCCTGTTCCTGCTGGTGATCAACGCGCTGGTGATCCTGCTGGTGGCGGCGCTGGTGCGGGGCTTTCACGTCTCGGGCTTCTGGACCGCGCTGTTCGCCAGTCTCTTCGTGTCGGTGCTCAGCCTGCTGATCGGCGCCTTCTTCGGCGGCAGCGACCCGGCGATGCAGATCCAGATGCCGCAGGGCAGCGGCAACTGGTTGTAGCCGCGCTGCAGCGGCGTCAGCGCCGCGCCGCGCCGTCCGAGGGCGGCACGGGGCTGCGCAGGTAGGGCAGCAGGCCGGCCAGCGCCAGCAGCGCCGCCAGGCCGAAGATCGCGCTGTAGATGTCCGGCGCGCTCCAGCCGCGCTGCTGGCCCGCATCGGCCACCTGCCCGAAGAGCCAGGCCGCGAAGCCCGAGCCCAGGAACACGAAGCTGTTGAGCACGCCCAGCCCGCGCCCGCGCTGGGCCGGCGGCAGCAGTTCACGGCCGTGCGTCATCACCAGCGGATGCAGCATGCCGATCGTGACCAGCACGGCCAGCAGCGTCAGATTCAGGCCCAGCCCCACCGCCGGCGCCAGCGCGAGCAGCACCGCCGCCGCCACGCCCACGGCCGCGCCGCGCGCGATGGTGCCGCGCAGGGAGCCGCGCCGCACCAGCACCGGCAGCCCGATGGCAGTGACGATGCCCATGCCGCTGAGCACCGCCAGCGCCAGGCCGCGCGCGCCGGCCGGCAGCGCGAACACGTCGGCGAAGTACGGCCCGCCCCAGGCGTTGCGGAAGGTGGTGCCCGCGGCCATGGCCACGCACAGCGGGATCAGCGTCCACAGCGCGGGCCGCGCCAGCAGCGCCAGGCTGCTGCCCAGCATCTGCGGCACCGATTCGGCGCGCGCGTCGGCATGCCCCTCGTCGCGCACCCAGCGCCACACGCCGGCGCAGGCCAGCGCCATCGCCACGGCCGCCAGCAGCAGCGGGTTGCGCCAGCCCCAGGCATGGGCCGCCCAGCCCAGCGGGGCCGTGGCCGCCAGCGCGCCCAGCATGCCCACGGCGTTGGCGCGGCCCAGCACGCCCACGCTGCGCTGCGGCGACAGCGCGGCCAGCGTGTAGTGCATGAGCCCCATGAAGATGGGCGCGCAGGCCAGCCCCAGCCCGGCCTGCGCCAGCATCGCGACCGGCCCGCTGGGCGCGGCCATGAACAGCAGCGCCGACACGGTGCCCTGCGCCATCAGCCAGCGCGTGGGGCGCCCCACACCCCAGCGGTCGAAGGCAATGCCGACCGGCACCTGCGCCAGGCCGAAGGCGATGAAGAAGCAGGAGGACAGCGCGCCGAAGCCGGCTGGCGACAGCTGCAGGTCGTGCTGCAGCTCGGGCGCGATCACGGCCAGGCAGCCGCGGAAGAACTGGCTCAGCGCGAGCGCGACGCTCAGCGCGGCGATGCCCCGCCAGGGAGCGGAATCGGAAGACATGCGGGCAACAGGCCGGGCCAGGGGCGCGGCCGAGGGAGGAGGCGGCGGATGGGCGGATGGGCGGGTCGGCGCAGCGCGCCGCCGGCGCATTAGACCCGCTGCGCGCACGCGCCGCCGGCGGGCGGCGCGATCTCCGACCGGCACGCCGGGGCGCGCCGCCCCGCGTGGCCCGCGCCTTCAGGCCGCGGTGCGCTGCGCGTGCCTGGCGGCCAGCGCCACGTACCAGTCCAGGCAGCCCGGGTTGGCCATGGCCTCCTTGTTGACCACCTTCTCCAGCGGCTGGCCCAGCATCAGCTTCTTGATGGGCAGCTCCTGCTTCTTGCCCGACAGGGTGCGCGGGATCTCGGCGACCTGGAAGATGTCGTCGGGCAGGAAGCGCGGCGACAGCGCGGCGCGGATGGCGTCATTGAGCTTTTTGCGCATCGCATCGTCCAGCACGACGCCGGGGCGCAGCACCACGAAGAGCGGCATGTAGCTGTCGCGGCCCAGGTATTCGAGGTCCACCACCATCGAATCGAGCACTTCGGGCAGGGCTTCGACGGCGTTGTAGATCTCGCTGGTGCCCATGCGCAGGCCCTGGCGGTTGATGGTGGCGTCGCTGCGGCCGTAGATGACGCAGCCGCCGTCCTCGCCCACCTTGAGCCAATCGCCGTGGCGCCACACGCCCGGGTAGGTGTCGAAGTAGCTGGAGAGGTAGCGCGCGTTGCCGGGGTCGTTCCAGAAGTACAGCGGCATCGACGGGATGGGCTGCACGCAGACCAGCTCGCCCACCTCGCCGATCACGGGGCGGCCCTGCTCGTTCCAGGCTTCCACGGCAGCACCGATCTGGCGGCACTGCATCTGGCCCGGCACTTCGGGCAGTTCGCGGTGGCCGCCGACGAAGGCGCCGCAGAAGTCGGTGCCGCCCGAGATGTTGCACCACCACGGATCGGCCGACCCGGCGGCCTGGAGCTGCGCCGTGCCCCAGCGCTGCACGTCCTCGGCCAGCGGCGAGCCGGTGCTGCCCAGCGCCCGCACGCGCGACAGGTCGCCGCAGTCCTTGGCCACCACGCCGGCCTTCATGCAGTTGGCGAAATAGGCCGCGCCGGCGCCGAAGAAGGTGACGCCATGGCGCGCGACGAAGCGCCACAGCACGGTCCAGTCGGGCTTGTCCTTGCTGCCGCCCGGGTGGCCGTCGAACAGGCAGATGGTGGTGCCGAAGGCCAGACCCGAGAGCTGCGAGTTCCACATCACCCAGCCCGTGGAGCTGTACCAGTGGTAGCGCTCGCCGCGGTTGTTGTCGCTGTAGCTGGCGCCCACGTCGTTGTGCAGCCCGCAGGCGTACATGTTGATGATGATGCCGCCCTGGCCGTGCACGATGGGCTTGGGCAGGCCGGTGGTGCCGCTGGAGTACACGACCCAGATCGGGTGGTCGAAAGGCAGCCATTCGGGCTCGAAGGCGGCCACCTCGGCGTCGTCGCGCGCGCTGGCGCTGGCCCAGTCGGCCTCGGCCGGGATCTGCGTGGCCGCATGCGGCGTGCGCAGCAGCAGCAGCTTCTGCACGCTGGGCAGCGCCTCGCGCAGCTGCTGCACGGTGGCGCTGCGGTCCAGCGCCTTGGCGCCGTAGTACACGCCGTCGGCGGCGATCAGCACCTTGGGCTCGATCTGCTTGAAGCGGTCCACCACGGCGGCGGTGCCCATGTCGGGCGCGCACACGCTCCACACCGCGCCCAGGCTGGAGCAGGCCAGGAAGGCGACGATGGTCTCGGGCACGTTGGGCAGGTAGGCGGCCACGCGGTCGCCGCGCTGCACGCCCAGCGACTTCAGCGTGAGTGCGACCGAAGCGACCTGGCGCCGCAGCTCGGGCCAGCTCATCTCGCGCACCTCGCCCAGCTCGTTCTCGCTCACGATGGCCAGGCAGCCGGCGGCGTGGGCTGCGTCCACATGGCGCAGCACCTCGCGCGCGTAGTTGACCTGTGCGCCGGGGAACCACTGGGCGCCCGGCATGCGGCGCTCGGCCAGCACCGCGGTGTGCGGCGTGGGCGAGCGCAGGCCGTAGTAGTCCCAGATGCTCTGCCAGAACGCGTCGAGCTCGGTGGTCGACCAGCGCCACAGCGCGTCGTAGCTGTCGAAGTGCAGGCCGCGCGTGTCGCGCAGCCAGTTCTGGTAGAGGCGGATCTGGGGAACGTAGGCAGGAAGGCTCATCCGGCCAGCCTAATGCGGCGGCGCCGTCCGCTCAATGCGGATCGGCCCCAGCGCCGTCATTTCCGCGACTCGGGGTTTGTACGCGTGTACAAGTTATTTGTACGTTTGTTCAATACGAAGCATGGCTGTGCCGTCGACCTCCCGTTCATCGCCGCTGCGGGCAGCACGGGCAGCAGCGGCCGAGCCGCGCCCCGACCGCAAGCAGGCCATCCTGCTGGCGGCCGAGAAGCTCTTCGCCCGCTACGGCTACCACGCGGTGAGCATCCGCCAGATCGCCGACGAGGCCGGCGTGCCGCTGGCGCTGGTGGGCTATTACTTCGGGCCCAAGAACGCGCTCTTCGAGGCCATCTTCGCGCACTGGCGCCCGACCATCGAGCGCCGCCTGGAAGCGCTGGCGGCGGTGCCCATCGACGCCGCCGACCCGCGCACGCTGCCGCGCATCATCGAGGCCTTCACGGCCCCGGTGCTGACCCTGCGCGCCAGCCACGAAGGCGAGTACTACGCGCTGCTGGTGGCGCGCGAGCTGTCGCACGCCACGGAAGAGGCCGACCGCGTGCTGCGCCACTACTTCGACCCGCTGGCCACGGCCTTTATCGACGCCCTGCAGCGCGCCCTGCCGCACGCCACGCGCGCGCAGGTGGCCTGGGGCTACCAGTTCGCGCTCGGGGCGCTGCTGCACCACCTGACCGACACGCGCGTGGAGCGCCTGTCCGGCGGCGAGGCCCAGGCCAACGACCCGGCCGCCGGCGCGCTGATGGTGGACTTCATCGCGGGCGGCCTGCGGGCCGCCATGCCGGCCCCCCGCGTTGCCCGCGCCGCTCGTACGAAGGCGGCGCCTTCCAAGAAGACCCACACACGGAGACAAGCCTGATGAAACGACGCACTGCACTTTCGGCGCTCGGCGCCGCCACGCTCGCGGCAGCCGCCCTGCCCGCCCGCGCCCAGGGCACGACCAAGATCGTGTTCGGTTTCACCGCGGTCACCGACTTCGCCTCGGTCTTCGTGGCCAAGGAAGAGGGCTACTTCACGAAGCGCGCGCTGGACGTGGAGCCGAAATTCATCCCGCTCAACTCCACCATTCCCGCCGCGCTGCAGTCCAGCTCCCTGACCATCGGCGGCCCCACGCCCTCGGTCTTCCTGCAGGCGGTGGACGGCGGGCTGGACCTGGTGCTGGTGGCCGGCGGCGGCCTCACGTCCAAGGGCATCACCGGCTTCGGCCTGGTGGCGCGCGCCGGCAGCGGCATCAAGACGGCGCAGGATTGCGTGGGCAAGAAGGTCGGCGTGCCGGGCCTGGGGGCCTTCCTGCACGTGACCTTCCGCGCCTGGCTCAAGGACCAGGGCGTGGACCACCGCAAGGTCAATTTCGTCGAGGCGGCCTTCCCGCAGCATGCGGACCTGCTGCGCGGCGGCTCGGTGGACGCGGTGGTCTCGGCCGATCCGTTCATGAGCCGCATCACCGAATCGGGCGCGGGCTACGTGGCCAGCTACTACTCCACCTTCCTGCCCGAGGGCAACCAGACCATCGTGCACGCCGCGCGGCGCGACTGGGCCGAGAAGAACCCGCAGGCGGTCCGCGCCTTCCGCGAATCGCTGGTGGAGGCGGCCGCCTTCATGGGCCAGCCGAAGAACGATGCGCGCGTGCGTGCGGCCATCGGCAAGTACATCAAGCTGCCACCGGACGTGCTGGCGAAGGTGCAGATCTCGCCGCCCGGGCCGGTGGTCAACGACAAGCAGCTCGCCTACTGGGTCGGCCTGATGAAGGAGCAGGAGATGCTCAAGTCCACGATCGACGTGGCGCGGCTGATCGCGCGCTGAGGCCGCAGTCCGTCATGGGAGCCCCCGACTTCATGGCCACGCGCCGGGCCCAGGCGGCGCCGGCCGCCGCCGTCCACGCCCCGGCGCCGCTGCTGCGCTTCGACGCGGTGAGCATCCGCCTGGGCGGGCGCGAGATCCTCTCGCCCACCAGCTTCGAAGTGGCGCGCGGCGAGTTCGTCTGCATCGTGGGCGCCAGCGGCTGCGGCAAGACCACGCTGCTGCGCACGGCCAGCGCGCTGGTCACGCCCAGCAGCGGCCAGGTGCTGCGCCATGGCGTGCCGATCAGCGAGCCCGCGCGCGAGATCGCCTTCGTGTTCCAGGACTACGGCCGCGCGCTGCTGCCCTGGCGCACGGTCGAAGGCAACGTGCGCCTGGCGCTCGAGGCCGCGCACGTGCCCGCGGCGGAGCATGCGGCGCGCGCCGCCGAGGTGCTGGCCAAGGTGGGCCTGGCCGCGCACGCACAGAAGTTCCCGCTGCAGCTCTCGGGCGGCATGCAGCAGCGCGTGCAGATCGCGCGCTGCCTCGCGCAGCGGCCCGAGCTGATGCTCATGGACGAGCCCTTCGGCGCGCTCGACGCGATGACGCGCCAGGGTCTGCAGGACGAGCTCGCACGGCTGGTGCGCGAGGATGGCCTCACCGTCGTCTTCGTCACCCACGACCTGGAAGAAGCGATCTACCTGGGCGACCGCGTGATCGCGCTGCAGGCCAACCCCGGCCCCGGGCGGCCCAGCCTGGCGCGCATGATCGACGTGCCGATCCCGCGCCCGCGCGACCAGCTCACGACGCGCGAGCACCCCGAGTTCGTGCGGCTGCGGCGCGAGCTCTTCACCTTCATCGAGGACGGCCATGGCTGAGCGGCGCCTGTGGACGGACCGGCTGCGGCCCTGGGTCATTCCGGCGCTGCTGCTGGGTGCCTTCGAAGCCTACGCGCGGCGCGCGGCGGCGCTGGGCAGCGATTCGCTGGCACCGCTCAGCGCGGCCGTCAAGGCCTTCGCCGGCGCGGCGATGGACGGCTCGCTGTGGCAGGCGACCGGCTTCACGCTGGGCACGGCCGCGCTGGGCCTGCTCGTGGGCGGCCTGCTGGCGCTGGCCGGCGGCATCGCGCTGGGGCTGTCGGCGCGCGCGGCGCGCATGGGCTTCATGACGACCGAGCTGCTGCGCACCGTGCCCTCGGTCGCGCTGATCCCGCTGGCCATGCTGATGTTCGGCTTCGGCGTGCGCATGGAGCTGGCCATCGTCGCCTTCGCCACCTTCTGGCCGCTGATGCTGCTGGTGCAGGCGGCCGTGCGGCAGGTAGAGCCGCGCCTGCTGGAGGTGAGCCGCGTGCTGGGCCTGTCGGCGCGCGAGCGGGCCTTCAAGATCGTGCTGCCGGCCATCGCGGCGCGCCTGTTCGTCGCGCTGCGCCTGGGCGTGGCGATCGCGCTGGTGGTGGCGGTGACGGTGGAGATCGCCGCCAACCCGCACGGCATGGGCTACGCCATGATGATCGCGCAGCAGAGCTTCGACCCGGCGCTGATGCTGGCCTGGCTGGGCTGGATCGGCGTGGTGGGCTATGCGGTCAACGCCGCCATGCTGCGGCTGCAGCGGCATGTCGCGCGCCGGATGGGGGCCGCATGAACGACCGCCCGACGTCGGCGAGCTGGCTGGGCTCCGCCCTGGTGCTCGGCGCGGTGATCGCGCTGTGGTGGGCGGCCAGCAACCTGGGCTGGGTGAGCCGCGTCTTCCTGCCCACGCCGCAGGCCACCTGGGGCGCGCTGGCCGAGGGCTTCAACCTGCGCGGCAACGGCCAGGGCGAGCTGGCCGCCTGGACCGTGGACACCGTCGGCCGCATGCTGCAGGGCTGGCTGCTGGCCTCGCTGGCCGGCGTGGCGCTGGGCGTGCTGATCGGCGCCTCGGCCACGGCGCGCGACTGGCTGCAGCCGATGCTGGAGTTCGTCCGCCCGCTGCCCGCGTCGGCGGTGCTGCCGCTGGCGATCGCGATCTTCGGACTGAGCCCGCGCATGGTGCTGGCGGTGGTGGCCTTCGGTGCCATGTGGCCGGTGCTGCTGGCCACCGTGCACGGACTGGCCACCGTCGATGCACGGCTGGCCGAGGTGACGCGCTGCCTGCAGCTGTCGCGAACCGCCTTCATTTTCAAGATCGGCCTGCCGCACGCGCTGCCCGACATCCTGGCCGGCATGCGCCTGGCGCTCACCGTCGCGCTGATCGTGGCGGTGGTGGGCGAGATGATCGCCTCGCAGGGCGGCCTGGGCCAGGCCATCCTGCTGGCGGCCCGCGCCTTCCGCGCCAGCGAGCTCTTCGCCGGCATCGTGCTGCTGGGCCTGATCGGCTTCGTCAGCAACGCACTGCTGGCCTGGGCCGAACACCGCCTGCTGCGCTGGCAGCGGCCTTGAATCCACCCCCACGAACACCCCCAAGGAGACCTGCCATGCCCCGCCGATTCGTCGACCTGTCGATCTACCTCGAGAACGACGTGCTGAGCGACCCGCCGCCCTTCGCGCCCAAGATCCAGTACTTCACGCACGAGAACACCGTCGAGCAGATCACGCCCTTCTTCCCCGGCCTGCAGAAGGCCGACCTGCCCGACGGCGAGGGCTGGGCGGTGGAGCAGGTGCAGCTGTCCACCCACAACGGCACGCACCTCGATGCGCCCTACCACTTCCACTCCACCATGGACAAGGCGCTGGGCGAGAAGAAGCCCGCCATCGCCATCGACCAGGTGCCGCTGGAGTGGTGCTTCCAGCCGGGCGTGAAGCTGGACTTCCGCCATTTCGCCGACGGTTATGTGGTCACGGCCGCCGACGTGGAGGCCGAGCTCGCGCGCGTCGGCCACACGCTCAAGCCGCTGGAGATCGTGGTGGTCAACACCCGCGCCGGCGAGCGCTACGGGCAGCCCGACTACGTCTCCAGCGGCTGCGGCATGGGCTACGAGGCCACCATGTACCTGCTGGAGCGCGGCGTGCGCCTCACCGGCACCGACGGCTGGAGCTGGGACGCACCCTTCGTCCACACCGCGAAGAAGTACGGCGAGACGCAGGACGCGGGCCTGATCTGGGAAGGCCACAAGGCCGGCCGCGACATCGGCTACTGCCACCTCGAAAAGCTGCACAACCTCGAGGCGCTGCCGCCGCACGGCTTCTTCATCAGCTGCTTCCCGCACAAGATCCGGGGCGCATCGGCCGGCTGGACGCGCGCCGTCGCGATCTTCGACGAGGCCTTGATGGCCTCGGCCTGAGGGGACGGCCTCGATGGCGCTCGACCGCACCCACGATGCGCACGCGCGCAGCTGGCTGGCCTCGGCCAACGTCGCCGACGGCGACTTCCCGATCCAGAACCTGCCCTTCGGCGTGTTCCGCCGCGCGGGCAGCCAGGAGGCCTTCCGCGGCGGCGTGGCCCTGGGCGACCAGGTGATCGACCTGCAGGCGGCTGCGCAGGCCGGCGCCTTCACCGGCCTCGCGGGCCAGGCGCTGCGGGCCGCGTCGCAGCCCACGCTCAACGCGCTGATGGCGATGGGCCCCGAGGCCTGGCATGCGCTGCGGCTCGCGCTCTTCGACGCCCTGGTCGACGGCGCCACGGGCCCGGCCACCGAGGCGTTGCGCGCCGCGCTCGTGCCGCAGGCGCAGGCCGAGCTCGGCCTGCCCAGCCGGATCGGTGACTACACCGACTTCTACACCTCGGTGCACCATGCGCTGAACGTGGGCCGGGTGCTCAAGCCGGACGATCCGCTCACGCCCAACTTCCGCTGGCTGCCCATCGCGTACCACGGCCGCGCCTCCAGCGTGGTGCCCAGCGGCACGCCCTTCCACCGCCCCTGGGGCCAGGCGATGGCGCCCGGCGCCAGCGCGCCGCAGTACGGCCCCTGCCGCCGGCTCGACTACGAGCTGGAGATGGGCTTCTACGTCGGCCCCGGCAACGCGCAGGGCCGGCCCATCGGCATTGGCGAGGCCGAGTCGCACCTCTTCGGCATGTGCCTGCTCAACGATTGGTCGGCGCGCGACCACCAGTTCTGGGAGATGGCGCCACTCGGGCCCTTCCTGGGCAAGAACTTCTGCACCAGCGTCTCGCCCTGGATCGTGACGATGGAGGCGCTGGCGCCCTACCGCGTGCCCTTCGAGCGGCCGGCCGACGAGCCGCAGCCGCTGGCCTACCTCGACAGCCCGGCCAACCGCGCACACGGCGGCGTGGACGTGCAGCTCGAGGTGCGGCTGCAGAGCCCGCGCCACCGCGCCGCCGGCCATGCGGGCGACCGCCTCTCGGCCACGAGCTTTCGCCACCAGTACTGGACGCTGGCGCAGATGGTGGCGCAGCACACGGTGGGCGGCTGCAACCTGCAGCCGGGCGACCTGCTGGGCACGGGCACCATCTCCGGCCCCACGCCCGGCGAGGCCGGCGCCATCGTCGAGCTCTCGCGCGGCGGCACGCAGCCCATCGAACTGCCCGCCACGGGCGAGACGCGCACCTTCCTCGAGGACGGCGACACGGTCGTCCTGCGCGGCTGGTGCCAGCGCGCCGGCCATGCGCGCATCGGCTTCGGCGAATGCCGCGGCGAGGTGCTGCCGGCCGTGGACGCGGCCGCCCGTTAGGGGCCGGCGCGGGCGGCCACGGCCGGCCGACGCCTGCGCGCGCGTGCGCAGACGTGCAGGACGCGCGCCGCATGCCCCCGCGACCGCAAGCCCTTCGCCGGCCGGCCGGCCGGCGCGCCCTGCGAATGGCCACAATGGCCGATCCGCCAACGAGGACCTTCGCATGAGCACGCTTTCCGACTTCCCGATCACGAAGAAATGGCCGGCCCGGCATCCGGAGCGCCTGCAGCTGTATTCGCTGCCCACGCCCAACGGCGTGAAGGTGTCGATCCTGCTGGAAGAGCTGGGCCTGCCCTACGAGGTACACCGCGTGGACTTCGGCAGCAACGACCAGTTGTCGCCCGAATTCCTGTCGCTGAACCCGAACAACAAGATCCCCGCGATCATCGACCCGGACGGCCCCGGCGGCCAGCCGCTGGCGCTGTTCGAGTCGGGCGCCATCCTGGTCTACCTGGCCGAGAAGACTGGCCGCTTCATTCCGAAGGACGCCGCCGGGCGCTACCAGGCGCTGCAGTGGGTGATGTTCCAGATGGGCGGCATCGGCCCCATGTTCGGCCAGCTGGGCTTCTTCCACAAGTTCGCCGGCAAGGACTACGAGGACAAGCGCCCGCGCGACCGCTACGTGGCCGAGTCCAAGCGCCTGCTGGGCGTGCTGGACAGGCACCTGGCCGGCCGGGAATGGGTGCTGGGCAGCGAGTACGGCATCGCCGACATCGCCATCTTCCCGTGGGTGCGCAACCTCGTGGGCTTCTACGAGGCGCGCGAACTGGTGGGCTTCGACGACTTCCAGGAAGTGCAGCGCGTGCTGGACGCCTTCGTGGCGCGCCCGGCCGTGGCCCGCGGCCTGCAGATTCCGGCCGCGCCGCGCTGAGCGCTCGCGGCGCGTCAGCGCTGCAGGCCGTGCAGCAACTTGCGCACGCGCTTTTGCTCCTGCAGGCCCTGCTTGCGGGCCTTCTCCACCTGCCGGCCGGCCTGCGCCCAGGCGCCGCGCAGGCCGTTGGCGATGCGGGCGGCCGGCTGCTGCGCCCTGCGGTGGCGGCCCCACAGCAGGGCCGCGCCCACCCCGAGCGCAGCCGTCGACACCAGCGCCACCGCCCACAGCGGCGAGGGCGCGCTCGAGGGCGTGGCCGGCGTGGCGCGGTCTTTCTTCTTCTGCGCCTCGTCCTGGGGCACCGGGCTCACGGTGACCGATACCGGGTCGCTGGCCGGGAAGGACTGGGAGATCGCGTCGTCCAGCAGGTCCTCGCCGGGCTGGGCGCTCGGCAGCGGGCGCACCTTCTCGCCCTCTTCCGGATGGCTGGCGGTCGGGAAGGCGAAGGCGGGCGCGGCACCGTTCGTCGGGGTGTCGTTCGGCTGGCGGGTCATGGTCGTGATCTCCTCTGAAGGCAAAAGGGAAAAGCTCAGGCGTTCATGGCGGCCTGCAGGGCCGCGGCGCTGTGGTGGTCGGGCGCTTCGGCCGAGCGGCGCAGGCGCGCACGCTCCAGCTGCAAGGTCAGCGCCTGGTGCCGGGCCAGGTCCTCCGGCGCCTGCGTGGGCCGGCGCACGAAGTCCAGGTACTGCTGCGACTGCGCGGCGCTCAGGCCCATCAGCACTTCGCGGCCGGCGGCGTCCAGCGCCAGCGCGCCGGCCCGCATGAGGCTGGCGCGCTCGTCGGCCGACAGCGGCAGGCTGCGCGGCGCCGCCGCAGGGGCGGCAGGCGCGCGGGAAACGGCATCGGCGGCATCGGTCATGGGCGGATCTCCTGAGGGACGCGGGCCGCGCCTCGACGGTTCGAGGCCCGCGGCGGGCGCCTGGAGGACCAAGGGTCGGCCCAAGCGCCGGCGGCGGCTGTGGGACAGTCCGGCAATGCGCGTAGGAGCGGGGCGGCGATGAAGACCCGCCCGGCCACGCGCGGGCGCCGTCAGGGCCGGGCGCGAGGCTTGTCGGCGGGCGGATGCGCCGGCCGGGGCGGCGCTGGCGCCCCACCCTCGTCTTCTTCGTCGCCGAACCAGTCTTCCAGCTGCTGGCCCAGGCGGGCGCCCAGCGCCGTGCCCACACCAGGCAGCACGGCCGTGCCCGCGGCGGCGCCGGCGAGTGCGCCGCTGCCCAGGCCGATGTGCGGCGAATCCAGGGTGCCGCTCAGCTGCAGCGGCACGCCCACCACGCCGTCCACCAGGTCGATGGCCAGCCGGCCCTGCATCCGGCGGTTGAAGACCTGCAGCCGGCCCTGCGCCGTGAGCACGCCGGAGCGGGCCTGCAGGTCGTGGTAGCGCAGGCGCGTGCCCTCGCCGGTGGCCTGGGTCTGCAGCGTGCCTTCGAGTTCGTCCAGCACGGTCTGGCCCGCGCGCTCGCGCCCCAGCGTGCGCACGGTGCGCGCCAGGTCGAAGCGCAGCAGCGTGGCCGGCGCGATGTGGAACTGCGTGCGCGTGCGCAGGCTGCGCAGCAGCTCACCCGGGCGCTCGCCGCGCGCCTGCAGCGTGGTGCGGCCGCTGGCGCGCCCTTCGAGCGCCGGCTTGCGCCCGAAGGCGGCCACGAGCTGGGCCACGTCCACCTCGCGCAGCTGCAGGTCGGCGTCCAGCCGCAGGGCGCCGCCCTCTTCCTCCTGCTGCAGTTGCGCGCGGCCCTGCCAGCCGCCACCGCCCGCGTCGGCCTGCACCTGCCATGCGTGCGTCGCCGCCGCCGAGGCCTGCGCGGGCGCGTCCTCGCGCCGCAGCCGCAGCGCGACCGGCGGCGCCACCTCGGGCCGCCGGATCTCGGCCGCGCGCGGCAGCCAGCCGGGGTCGAAATCGATCTGGCCGGCGTAATCCAGCTCGATGCCGCGCCGGTCGACCCAGCGCAGGTCACGGAACACGAAGCGTTCGACGGGTACGGGCGCGGGATGCCAGCGGCCGTCGGCGGGCGGGTCGTCCGCGCGCGTTTCACGGCCGCGGAAGGCCCGCACCGAAGCGCTGGGCAGGCGCACTTCGTCCACCTCCAGCCGGGCCAGGCCGATTTCGCGCTGCCACAGCAGCCGCCATTGCGGCGTGACGCTGATGCGCGCCAGGGTGATGGGCTGCGGCTGGCGCGTGCGCACGTCCTCCAGCACCAGCCGGGGCACCGGCTGCCATCGCCATTCGGCCGAGCCGATCTCCAGGCCGATGCCGAAGCGCTTTTCGAATTCGGCCTCGGCCTGGCGCGCCAGCGTCGGCCCGTCGGGCAGGCGGCTGACCAGCAGGCCCACTCCGCCGGCCAGCAAGCCCAGCAGCACGGCGAGCGCCAGCAGCCAGCGCCGGCCCCCCCGCCGCGCCAGAGGGGGCGCGGCTGCGGTCGGCTCGGTGGGGGGGGCGCGGTGGGTCACCAGCGCAGCGTACCAAGGCCGCGCCGTGCGCGCTGTAGGGACTCGCGCCCGGCCCGCGAAGGCCGTGGCGCGCCCCCGGCCGGCGCCCCGCCGGCTCGCGGGTCACGAAAGCGCGGCAGGAAGGGCGGGCGGTGGCTATAGTTTTGCGACTTTCAACGCCCCTCCCTTCGCCCATGGCCATCTGGCAAAAACCCATCGATCTGCAGGCGCTCAACGACCTGTCTCCCAACACCGCCGTCGGCCACCTCGGCATCGAGTTCATCGAGATCGGCGACGACTTCCTGCGCGCGCGGGTGCCGGTGGACCAGCGCACCGTCCAGCCTTTCGGCCTGCTGCACGGCGGCGTATCGGTGGTGCTGGCCGAAACGCTGGGCTCGATGGGGGCGTACTTCGCCTCGCCCGAGGGCCACCGCGCCGTGGGCCTGGACATCAACGCCAATCACCTGCGCGCCGCCACCAGCGGCTGGGTGACCGGCACGGCCCGGCCGGTGCACCGCGGCCGCACCACGCAGGTGTGGCAGATCGAACTGGCCAACGAGGCCGGGGAGCTGGTGTGCATTTCGCGCATCACGATGGCCATGCTCGTGCCGCGCGACTGAAGAAGAACGACACCCCGAGCGCATGCTCGACACGACGAGGAGAAGAGAAACATGAGCCTGTTCAGCTGGCGCGAAGTCGCCATGACCCCGGGCGCCGTGGTGGCGCCCGACGAACGCCTGCCCTGGCCGCAGACCGCGGCCATGGGCGTGCAGCACGTGATCGCGATGTTCGGCGCCACGGTGCTGGCGCCCATCCTCATGGGCTTCAACCCCAACATCGCGATCCTGATGAGCGGCATCGGCACGCTCATCTTCTACCTGATGACGGGCGGGCGCGTGCCCAGCTACCTGGGCTCGAGCTTCGCCTTCATCGGCGTGGTGATCGCGGCCTCGGGCTATGGCGGCCAGGGGCCGAATGCCAACCTGGGCGTGGCGCTGGGCGGCATCGTGGCCTGCGGCGTGCTCTATTTCCTGATCGGCCTGCTGGTGCAGGCCATCGGCACGGGCTGGATCGAGCGCTTCATGCCGCCCGTGGTGACGGGCGCGGTGGTGGCGGTGATCGGCCTGAACCTCGCGCAGGTGCCGATCAAGAACATGGCGCCGACCAATTTCGACGCCTGGATGCAGGCCGTGACCTTCCTTTGCGTGGGCCTGGTCGCGGTGTTCACGCGCGGCATGGTGCAGCGCCTCCTGATCCTGGTCGGGCTGATCCTGGCCACCGTGGTGTATGCCGTGCTCACCAACGGCCTGGGCCTGGGCAAGCCGATGGACTTCTCGGGCATCGCCAACGCGGCCTGGTTCGGCGCGCCCACCTTCACGGCGCCGGTGTTCCAGGCCAGCGCCATGCTGCTGATCGCGCCGGTGGCCATCATCCTGGTGGCCGAGAACCTGGGCCACCTGAAGGCCGTGACGGCCATGACCGGCCGCAACCTCGACCCGCTGATCGGCCGCGCCTTCATGGCCGACGGCGTGGCCACCGTGGTAAGCGGCGGCGCGGGCGGCACGGGCGTGACCACCTATGCCGAGAACATCGGCGTGATGGCCGCCACGCGCATCTATTCGACGGCCGTGTTCGTGGTGGCGGCCCTCATCGCACTGGTGCTGGGCTTTTCCCCCAAGTTCGGCGCGCTGATCCAGGCCATTCCACTGCCCGTGATGGGCGGCGTCTCGATCGTGGTCTTCGGCCTGATCGCCGTGGCCGGCGCCAAGATCTGGGTCGACAACAAGGTGGACTTTTCGGAGAACCGCAACCTGATCGTCGCCGCCATCACGCTGATCCTGGGCACGGGCGAATTCACGCTGAAGTTCGGCGACTTCGCGCTGGGCGGCATCGGCACCGCGACCTTCGGCGCCATCCTCCTGTGGGCGCTGCTGGGCCGCGCCAGGAACGCCTGAGCACGGCGCGCGGCATCCATCGAAAAAGCCCGCCGGTTTGCCGGCGGGCTTTTTTCCTGGGCGTGGGGGACCTGATTCAGCGGCCGGCGGCGGGTGCCGCCGCCTTCTTGCTGCGTGCCGCGCGCTTGGCCGGCGCGGCGGGAGGCAGCCGCTTGGGGGCGTCGGCGGTGGCCTTGGCCGCGGGGCGCTTGCGCGCCGGCCGGACCGGGGCCGCGCGTGCGGCGCCGCCTTCTTCTGCCGACGCCGGTGCGGCGGCAGCCTTGGCGGGGCTGCGCCGCGGAGCCGCCTTCGTGGGGGCGGGCGGGCGCCGCACCTCTTCCGGGTCATGGTCCAGGTTGCCCAGCACGGCCTTGGGGATCGACGCGTCCATGGCCTTGGCCGCGCTGGCATCGCCGGCCACGGGCGGCACCTTCTCCATCAAGGCCATCAGGGCCTGGTGCTCGGCCAGCATGTAGTCGCCGATCTCGGTGATGTCGGGCACCGCGCGGCGGCAGGCGATGAGGCCGTAGTCCATGCGGCCGTTGTAGCTTTGCACCGTGACGTTGAGCGCGCAGCCGTGGCTGGCGATGGACACCGGGTAGTAGCAGGTGACCAGCGCGCCCGCGAAGTACATCGGGAAGGGGGCGCCCGCGACATTGGAGATGGCCACGTTGGTGGCCGGTGGCAGCACGTTGACGAGGCCCGAGCGGCCGATCGTGGATGCCATGCCCGACATGAGCCAGGGCGCACCGAACATCGGGAAGTCGTCGAGCATCACGGCGCGGAACTTGTTGACCGTGGCCTTGGAGGCGGAGGAGGACTTGTTGATGGCCCTGAGCCGCTCCAGCGGGTCCTTGATGTCGGTCGCCAGGCTCACGAGCATCATGCTGGCCTGGTTGTTGGCGGTCTCGTCGCCGGCTTCGCGCAGGCTCACCGGCACGCCGGCGATCAGCGGCTGCTCGGGCAGGTCGTTGCTGTCCTGGAAGTACTTGCGCAGCGCGCCCGAGACGGTGGCCAGCACCACGTCGTTGAGCGACACGCCGAAGTGCCGCGCGATGGCCTTGGTGTCGGCCAGCGGAATGGTGCGGCCCGCGAAGCTGCGCTGGTTGGTGATGGAGACGTTGAAGGCGGTGCGCGGCGCGCGCATGTCGAAGCGCTTGACGAGTTCCTGCACGTCCGTGGCGCCCGGCCCCTCGCCGGGCGTGGCCAGCGAACTGATCGCCTTGCCCAGCGCGGGCAGCATCTTGTAGAGCTTGACGTACTGGGCCGCGGTGTTGCGCAGCGCGGCCGTGGCGAGTTCGGCCATGCCCAGCTGGTAGCTGCCGCGGCGGGGCTTGTCGCGCGGCGGCTTCACGACGCGGCCGGTGGGCTGCAGGTCGAAGATGGCCTTGCCCAGCGCCACACCGGCCTGGCCGTCGATGCCCGCGTGATGCACCTTGGTGTAGAGCGCCACATGGCCGCTCTTGAGGCCGTCGATGATGTAGAACTCCCACATCGGGCGGCTGCGGTCGATGAGCGAGGAGTGCAGCCGCGCCACGTACTGCTGCAGCTGCCGGTTGGTGCCGGGCCGCGGCAGCGTGATGTGGCGCACGTGGTAGTCGATGTCGACGTCGTCGTCCTCCACCCACACGGGGTTGGACAGGTCGAAGGGCATCAGCGCCAGCTTGCGCGTGAAGACATCCGCCAGATGGATGCGGCTGGCCATGAAGACCTTGGCATCCTCGTAGAAGTCCCCCTCGTAGTCGTCGGGCAGCTGCAGCACGTTCAGCGAACCGACGTGCATGGGCATTTCGGGGGTTTCGAAATGGAGAAAGGTGGCGTCCAGGCCACTGAGATGCTTCACGGGTGCCTCCTTGGCAGTTGGATTCTTGGGCCTGCACCTGGCCATGCGCAGGCCCTTTCTGCGCATCCTTTGTACCGCGGCGCAGAGCCCGGCCCATTGGCACAAACGCCGATGCGGTCGCGGCGGCAACAGGGCACCCGCCCCCTCGGCGCACCCGGCCGCATCGCCCGCGGGGGTGCCGGCGGTGGGCGGCTCGAAAAGGGTTCGAAAGGGGCTCGAAGGGCGGATCGAGGCAAATCAGGCCGCGGGCCGGCCGGGCGCGGTGTCGGCACCTTCGGGCTCTGCCGCCGGGCCGGGGTCGCGCCGCCGCCCGATGCCGGCCAGGCCGTTGCCCACCCAGTCCAGCAGCTGCTGGCGCTGCCGCGGGCAGCGCAGCCGCTGCAGCGGTACGGCGCCCAGCGGCCGGCCCGCCAGATGCAGCTCCACGCGCTCGAAGTAGTGGTTCAGGGCCTCGCCGGCGTCCCAGAGGCAGCGCTCGAGCGGGCCGAAATAATCGTCCACCAGCCGCGGCGGCTGCCCGGGCGCGCGCAGGCTGTAGGTGAACAGGTCGGCACGGACCGGCCGAATGTCCAAGATCGGATCCATCTGCAAACTCCCTGAATGCTTCTTGTATGGATGCCGCCCATTCTGGCGGGCGCGGCCGCCGTGGGGGAGCCCCCGGCGAGGTTACGAAACGAAACTGACTTGCAGCGGCTCGCGCCCCGCACGCAGCCGGCAAAGATGAAACCTGCTGCAACAGCTGTGCGTTGGCGGGAAGAAGCGCTCCGATCGCGCCGGAAATGGCGGGAAGGGGCCGTTAGACTCGGGCGCTTCGGGCGCGGCCTGCTACGCCCTGTCTTTCTTCCACCTTCCCGTTCCGATGACCGATGCCTCCGCCGCGCGCCACCGCGCGGTGTTCGAATTCAAGAGCGCGACGCTGCCGCTGATCGCGGTGATCCTCAAGACCGGTGACCTCGGCGTGCTGCGCACGGCGCTGGACGCCCAGCTGGCCGATTCGCCCGATTTCTTCGAGCAGGAGCCGGTGGTCATCGATCTTTCCCAGCTGAACGAAGCGGACCAGCAGGCGCCGATCGATTTCGTGTCGCTGCGCGCCATCCTGTCGCGCCACCAGACCCAGCCCGTGGCCGTGCGCGGCGCCAACGGCGCGCATGCGCAGGCCGCGCGCGCCGCCGGCCTGGCGATCGCCGCCATGCCGGCGGCGCCGGTCACGCGCCCGCCAGCCCCGGCACCCGCCCCCGAGCCGCAGATCGTGCGCGAGGTGCCGGTGCCTGCCGGCGGCACGCTGCTGATCGACCGGCCGCTGCGTTCGGGCCAGCAGGTGTATGCGCGCGGGGGCGACGTGATCGTGACCGAGGTGGTGAACTTCGGCGCCGAGGTGATCGCCGACGGCCATGTGCATGTGTACGCGCCGCTGCGCGGCAAGGCCATCGCGGGTGCGCGCGGCAATGCCGACGCGCGCATCTTCACGACCTGCCTGGAAGCGCAGCTGATCGCGATCGCCGGCATCTACCGCACCGCCGAAGTGCCGCTGCCGGCCGGCGTGGCGGGCAAGGCGGCACAAATCCGCCTGGCCGACGAAAAACTGCTGATGGAAGCCATCGCGTCCTGATTCCCAGGCGCGGGCTTTCGGACAATCTCAATCCATTCATCGAAGAGAAAAGAGGACTCAGGCAATGACCAGAATCGTGGTGGTGACCTCGGGCAAGGGCGGCGTCGGCAAGACGACCACCAGCGCGAGCTTTGCGTCCGGGCTGGCCCTGGCCGGCAAGAAGACGGCGGTGATCGACTTCGACGTGGGCCTGCGCAACCTGGACCTCATCATGGGCTGCGAGCGCCGCGTGGTGTACGACCTGATCAACGTGATCCAGGGCGAGGCCAACCTCAAGCAGGCGCTGATCAAGGACAAGCAGTGCGACAACCTCTACGTGCTGGCCGCTTCGCAGACGCGCGACAAGGAAGCGCTGACGCAGGACGGCGTGGAGAAGGTCCTCAACGAGCTGCGCGAGATGGACTTCGACTACGTGGTCTGCGACTCGCCGGCCGGCATCGAGACTGGCGCGCTGATGGCCATGCATTTCGCCGACGAGGCGCTGATCGTGACCAACCCCGAGGTGTCCTCGGTGCGCGATTCGGACCGCATCCTGGGCATGCTGAGCAGCAAGACCAAGCGGGCCAAGGAGGGCGGCGAGCCGATCAAGGAGCACCTGCTGATCACGCGCTACAACCCCGGCCGCGTGGCCGACGGCCAGATGCTGTCGCTGGAAGACATCCAGGACATCCTGCGCATCAAGCTGATCGGCGTGATCCCGGAATCGGAGACGGTGCTCAATGCGTCGAACCAGGGCATTCCAGCCATCCACGACAAGGGCACCGACGTGGCCGAGGCCTACACCGACGTGGTGGCGCGCTTCCTGGGCGAAGACCGTCCGATGCGCTTCGTCGAGGCCGAGAAGCCCGGCTTCTTCAAGCGCCTGTTCGGGAGGTAAGGCCCATGTCCTTTCTCTCCTTCCTGCTCGGCGAGAAGAAGAAGACGGCCAGCGTGGCCAAGGACCGGCTGCAGATCATCCTGGCGCACGAGCGCTCCAGCCTCAGCGGCCGGCGCCCGGACTACCTGCCCGAGCTGCAGCGCGAGCTGGTGGCCGTGATCTCGAAGTACGTGTCCATCCAGCCCGGCGACATCAAGGTGCACCTGGAAAAGCAGGACGACCTGGAAGTGCTGGACATCAAGATCGAGCTGCCCGAAGCGCCCGCCGCCGCGCGCTGAGCGTGGGCCTTCCTCTTCTGCGCCCTGCCCTGCGCCCCGCCACGGCCGTGACGGGGCGCTTTGCATAGGGGGCCTGCCGGCGTATCGTGCACGGGCATTCGCTGTTTCGTTTCCCATCCATCCCTTCAAGGAGACAGAGCCCATGGCCACCCGCAAGACCAGCAGTACCGCATCCTCCAAGGACAACACCCCCGGCGCCGACCCGGCCGCCCAGTTCCAGGAGGCGCAGAACGCCATGCGGCAAGCCCTGGAAGGCGCGGCCGAGCGGCTGCAGTCGCTGAACCTCACGGGCACCGCGGCCACGCTGATGGAGCACGGCCGCAAGGACATCGAGGCGCTGGTGGAAGCCAACAAGCGCTCGTACCAGGGGCTGCAGACCGTCGTGCAGCGCCAGACCGAGATGCTGCGCCAGTCCATCACGAACTGGCAGGACGCCGTCTCGGGCATGCAGGGCCAGGACATGTCGGCCAACCTGGCCAAGCTCGACGAAATGGGCAGATCGGCCTTCCAGCAGGCGCTCAACGACCTGCGCGAGCTGGCCGAAGTGGCGGCCAAGTCGCAGTCCGAAGCCTTCGACATCGTGCGCCAGCGCATCCAGGACAACGTGGAGCAGGTGTCGCAGCTGCTGCAGCCGGGCCGCGACAAGAAGAAGCCCTGAGAAGGTGTGAACGAACCCGACATGCCCGCTCATTCCGCCAAAACACACCCGCTCTGCGTTGCAAATGCTCGCCATAGCCCGAGCTATGGCTGCGCTTTGCGCCTTGATCGGTCGCATTTTCGCGGCCTGCTCGGCCACGCCGGATTCATTCACACCTTCTGAGCCCATCGGCAGCGGGCAGCCAGCGGCCGGGCGCTGGCCTCGCCAAGGTGCCGGAAGCGATGCGGCCGCTGCCTTCGGCGCTCAGCGCGGGGCGCGCGGCCGCAGCAGCTTGCCGGTGGACGAGGCGCGCGCCAGCACCTGGCCTTGGGCCGAGTACAGCGAGGCTTCCAGAAACACCACGCTGCCACCCCAGCGCAGCACGCGCGCCTCGGCCTCCACCGGGGCCACGCCCACGCGTTCCAGGAAGCTCACCTTCAGCTCCAGAGAGGCCAGGCCCACGCCGGGCTCGCGCGCGACCACGGCAAAGGCCATGCTGTTGTCCAGCCAGGCCGTGATGAATCCGCCCTGCACGATGGTGCCTTCGGTGTGGGCGAACTCCGGGCGCGGCAGGAAGCGCACGCGCGCCACGCCCTGCGGGTCGCTGTGCAGCAGCCGGTCGAAGCCCATGGCGCGCAGCAGGGGCTGGGTGTTCGTTTCGATCTCGTTCATGGAAGCGTGAAGCAGCAGCGATGGGCCCAGCATAGGGGCGGCCGGACGCTGCGCCTGTCGCGCGCGCAGCGCCGGCGGCGTGCGATGCTTGCGGCTTCGCCCTCACCGCCTTTTCTTTCTTCGTCATGTCCATCGAACTGCCCCGCGAGGTCCGCCAGCAGGCGGTCCAGTCCATCGAGCGCTACTTCGACGAAGAGCTGGGCCAGCGCATCGGCAACATCCAGGCCGGCGCGATGCTCAATTTCTTTCTGCAGGAGATCGCCCCCAGCGTCTACAACCACGCGATCCGCGACGCGCAGGAGCGGCTGCTGGGCCGCGTGCAGGAGCTGGACATCGAATGCCACGAGGACGAATTCATGCACTGGCGATCGCCGGCGCCACCCCGGCGGCGCTGAACGCCGCGGCCCCCGCAAGCCGCCGCGCCCAGAAAAAAGGCCCGCTCGAAAGGCGGGCCGCGAAGAAGCCCTGAGCGGGCCCACGAGGAGACTTGCAACAAGTTCGGCTCGTTGATGGGTTCTTGATGTGTGACGGGAATGACTTTCTCACGCCATTGCATGCGCAAATCGTGACAAAGTTGGCACTTGCTCAGGCGCTGGCGTCAGCAAATGTCACAGCTGGGCGCGCTGGGTGAAGAGGGCCCGATGCCCCAGCGGCGTTCCGGACAAGGGCGTCTGGACGGCGGCGAGGCCAGCGAGGACGCGAGGCGAAGGCGGGCACCCGCCCCAGGCCCAGGGCTCAGAAGGTGTGAATGAATCCGGCGTGGCCAAGCAGACCGTCCAGGGGTGCGCCATCGAGGCGCAAAGCGCAGCCATGGCTCGGGCTATGGCGAGCATTTGCAACGATGAGGGCGTGCACCTGGGCGGGATGAGCGGGCATGTGGGGTTCGTTCACACCTTCTCAGGCGCCAGTTCCGGAAGATGCGGGATCCTGCGGCCGCGCCGGCCCCTTCGGCAGCTTGCCGCCCAGCCATTCCCCGAAATTGCGGATGGGCCGGCTCGCCGCTTCCGACGCGCGGTTGACGCCCTTCAGCGTGGCGTCTCCAGCGCGGTCGATGCCGCGGCCCGCCGCGTCGGTGCCCTTCTTCACGCCGCCCAGCACCTTGCCGTCGGTCGAGGGCTGCGGCAGGGTCTGGGCGCGTTGCGGCGGCTGGCTGGGTTGCGCGAAGGCCGGCAGCGCGGCGCTTGCAAGGGCCAGGGCAGCGGCCGCCAGCAGGCCGGTGCCGGGCCCGAGGGGACGGCGACGGTTGAGATTGAACGAGCGCATGGGTGCCTCCTGAAAAGTGGATCCGCATGGGCGGCGCGGACGACGCGGCGCCGAAGCCAGAAGAGGGTAGGCAAGCCGCGCGGCCCGCCGCGTAGGCGCAGCACGCTGTTCCACTCGGTCACACCGTGGGGGCTTTCCGCCGCCTGCGGTCGGCACCGCGTCCCGGCAGCCAGGGCCCAGCGACGCGCCCTTGCATCAATGTCAATGGCCCCGCGTCGCGGTGTACTCCGAGAACACGCCCAGCTCCACGTGCCGCCGCACGTCCACAAAGCCCGCCGCGCGCAGCGCGTCCATCACCGTGGCCGGCGCGATGCAGGCCTCGATGGTGTCCCAGTAGAAGCGCCAAAGCTCCGGCGTGGTGCTCTTCCTGCGCGCCACCACGCGCGCGATGACCGGCACCACGGTGCGCATGTAGGCCTTGAGCGCGGCCGTGCCCCAGGCACTTTCGGGCTTGCTGATCTCCAGGATCAGCAGGCGCGCGCCCGGGCGCAGCACGCGGTGGAACTCGTCGAAGGCCGCGCCCACGTCCGAGATGTGGCGCAGCGCATAGCCCAGGCTCAGGAAGTCGGCGCTGGCGTCGGGCCGCGGCAGCGCCTCGGCGCGGCCGGTCACGAGTTCGACGCCCGGCAGCGCCACCTCGCCCATCATGCCGGGGCTCGGGTCCACGCCCACCAGCTGGCCGCGCGGGCCGATGAGCGCGAGCGCCTCCCGCGCGACCAAGCCGGTGCCGATGCCCACGTCCAGCACCTGCGCCCCCTCGGCCAGGCCCGCGCGCTGCAGCGCCGTGCGCCGGTACCAGGGGCCGCTGCCCAGGGCGAGCACGCGCTCGATGCGGTCGTAGTCGGGCGCCGTGTCATCGAAGATGCGGCGCAGGTACCGCGTGTGCTCGGCCTCGTCGGCGTAATAGGCCGGCAGCGGCGTGTGCGGGAGCTGGACCTTGACCGGGTCCTGCGCGGAGCGGGCCTGAACGTTCATCGGGCGCCATGATAGGGGCCGCTCCCGGCGCACGTCGCCGACCGCCCCACAGGCCGAAGGGAGTGGAAACCCGCAGCGCGCGGGCCCTGGCATGCGCCGTGTCCGGCCATGCGGGCCGTGCTCAGCCGCCGTCGCGCTGCGTGCGCGCCAGCCGCTCGCTCTTCCAGTACACGTCGTCGCCACCGTCCATGCGGTTGAGCACGCGCGCCAGCACGAAAAGCAGGTCGGACAGGCGGTTGAGGTAGTGCCGCGGCGCGGCGTTCACGGCGCCCTCGCCTTCGTGGGCAGCCAGCGCCACCACGGCGCGTTCGGCCCGGCGCGCGACGGTGCGGCACACATGGGCCTGCGCGGCCGCGCGCGTGCCGGCCGGCAGGATGAATTCCTGCAGCCGTGGCAGCGCGGCGTTGTGGTCGGCCAGCGCCTGGTCCAGCTGCAGCACGGCCTCTTCCTTCAGCAGCGCGTGGCCCGGCATCGACAGCTCGCCGCCCAGGTTGAAGAGCTGGTGCTGCACGTCGACCAGCAGCGCCCGCACGGGCCCGGGCAGCGGCTCGCACAGCAGCAGGCCGATGTGCGAATTGAGCTCGTCCACGTCGCCCATCGCCGCGAAGCGCGCATGGTGCTTGGGCAGGCGCGTGTTGTCGGCCAGGCCGGACGTGCCGTCGTCACCCGTGCGCGTGGCGATCTGCGTGAGTCGGTTGGCCATGCGGGCCTCCTCGGGAATCTGGGGCGCGGATTGTCACCCACGGACGGGGTCAGGCCGGGGCATCCGGGGCGTCCGCGGCGTCCCACAGGTCCAGGCCGGCCTCGGAGGCCGGCATGCACTCGTCGTGCGAGACCGTGTCGAAGCGCCGCTGCCACGGCGCCCGAGCCGTGTAGGCGGGCCAGCCGGGGTCGCCCTCGCGCGCAAAACGCAGCCACGCGCCGTGCATGGCCTGCGCCAGCGCCGCGGGCGGTGCCGGGCCGGCCAGTTCACGCCCGGCCGGCGTGTCCAGCGTCCGGAAGACGAAGGGCAGTTCCACGCCATGGGCCGCACCCAGCTGGCCGTTCCATTGCGGCGAGTGCCAGTCGAATTCGTAGAAAAAGGTGCGCCGCCCCGCGGCCTCCGATGCACGGGCGATCTGCCGCGCAGGCGCACGGTAGTAGCCGTCGGTCTGCAGCCGGCACAGCAGTTCGCCCGCATGGGCCGCGCCGCGCTCAGGCGCATAGCGCTCGGGCGCCCCGGGCGGCAGGCCCATCTGCGCCGCGAACGCCCGCGCGTCGGCCAGGGTGAAGCGGTCCAGGGCGCCGCCGGGCACGTGGTACAGGCGCATTTCCTGCGCGTTGGCGCCGACCAGCACGCCGCGAACCGCGCCCTGCCCCGCTGCCGCCCGGCGCAGGGCGGCGACCGGTGGCGCGCGCAGCAGCTCGCCGTCGACCACCGGCCGCAACGGAAAGAAGTGGCGCGGGCCCAGGCCCCAGCGCACGCGCAGGGCCGCATCGACCGACAGGCGCTGAACGGCCCGCAGCAGCACAGGCAGCGGCACGCCCGCCAGTGCGTCCAGCGTGGCCGGCACCCCCAGCAGGCCGGCGACGGCTTCGCGCGCCAAGGCCGCGTCGGCCAGGTTGTGGCAGGTGATGCTGGGGCTTTGCAGCGCCGCTTGCTGGAACAGCCCGCGCGCGGCCGGCAGTCCCATCAAGCAGGCGACCGCACCACCGCCGGCGGATTGGCCAAAAAGCGTCACACGTCCTGCGTCGCCGCCGAAGTTGCCGATCTCGCGCCGCACCCAGCGCAGGCCTTCGAGCAGATCGAGCAGCCCGCGGTTGGCCGGCACGCCCGGGAAGTGCATGAAGCCGTCCACGCCCAGCCGGTACTGCAGCGCCACGAACACGACGCCGGCGCGCGCGAAGGCCGCGCCGTCATACAGCGGCTCGCTGGCGCTGCCGCGCATGAAGCCGCCCCCATGCACCCAGACCATCACGGGCAGCGCCGCGCCGGGCGCCGCCCCGGCCGGTGCCCAGAGGTTCAGTCGCAGGCAGTCCGGATCGCCCAGCACGGCGCCCGGGTTGCCGCGCGGCACTTGCGGGGCGGCCGGGCCGGGCTGCGTGCAGTCGCGCTCGCCGCGCCATCCGGCCGCCGGCAGGGGCGGCGCGAAGCGCAGCGCCCCCGTCGGCGGCTGGGCAAAGGGCACGCCGCGGTAGGCCACCCCTCCATCGGTGCACTGGCCACGCACGCGGCCCCCATGGGAGAGCCGCACCAGCGCCGCTTCGGCCGGCGTGGCATTCACTCGGTGGCCAGGCCCAGGCGGTCGATCAGCGGACGCCAGACCTGCGCGTCGCGCGCCGCCCATTCGCGGGCCTCACCGGGGCGCGAGTCGGTTACCGTCACGTTCATCCCCTCCATGCGCGTGCGGTAGCCGGCGTCGGCATTGCAGGCGCGCGTGACCTCGCTCAGGCGGGCGAGCACGGCCGGCGGCGTGCCGGCGCGCGCGACGATGGAGATCCACAAGGGGCGCGCCAGCTCCGCGGCCGCGGGCAGCGCCTCGGCGACCGTGGGCACCTGCGGCAGGAGCGGCGAGCGCCGCGCGCCGAAGAGCGCCAGCGCCTGCAGCTTGCCCGCCTTGAGATGCGGCACGGCGGTGCCGATCACGAGCGTCATGGCCTGGATCTGTTCGCCCATCAGCGCCGTGAGGCCCGCGGATTCGCCCACGAAAGGCACGTGCGTGCCGGCCACGCCCAGGCGCTCCACCAGCGCGGTGGTCAGCAGATGCGCCGGGCTGCCCTTGCCGGGCGAGCCGAAATCGAGGCCGCCCGCCTTGCCCCTGGCCAGCGGCCCGAGCTGGTCGAGCCGCGTGATGCCCAGCGAGGCCGGCACGGTGAGCACCAGCGGCGTGGTGCCCAGCACGCCAATGTCGTCGAAGTCCTTGTCGGGCAGATAGGGCGCGGTGCGGTACACGTAGGGCGTGATGGTCATCTGCGACATGCCGATGCTCATCAGCGTGTAGCCATCCGCCGGCTGCGCCTTCAGGGTGTTGACCGCCAGCACGCCGTTGGCGCCCGGCCGGTTCTGCACCACCACCGGCTGGCCCAGCCCGCGCGCCGCGCAGTCGGCCCAGGCGCGCGTGATGGCATCGGAGCCGCTGCCGGGCGGCTGCTGCGCGATCAGCTGCACAGGCCGGTTCGGGTAGCTCTGGGCCTGCCCGGCGGCAGCGGCGGCCAGCAGGGCGGCGCCCAGGCACAGGCGGCGGGAAAGAAGGGTCATGCTCGTTGTCTCGTCAGTCGTGGAAAAGGATGGCGCGCGGCCCGGCCTGCGCACGGGATGGCACGGCGCAGGGTCTGAGGTTCAGCGCGTGTCGGGAGGGGCAGTCAGCTGCGCGGCCGCGCGGCACTGGTCCACGATCAGGCCGATCAGGCAATCGAGCTGGTCGGACTGCGCGTGCGAGGGCGGCGCAAACAGGGTCAGCAGGCCCATGCCGCGCAGCGTGGACAGCGCCATGGCCACCAGCGCCTCGCGTGGCCCGGAGGGCAGCCGCGAGAGCTCCGGCAGCGCGGTGGCGAATTGCGCGCGCACGCGCCGGCCGACCGACTCGCGTTGCCGCTGCACATGCGCCAGCACCTCGGGCTGCGAACGGCTGCCCAGGTAGATGTGCCAGGCGGCGATGAAGCGCGGCTGCGCGTACACCTGCTGCCAGAGCGCCCGCACGAAATGGGCGGCGCGGGCCGCCAGCGGTGCCGCCGGGTCGGGCAGCAGCTGGCTCTGCAACGCGTCCGAAGCGAGCAGCTCGTCGAGCACCCGCATCATCAGCGCCGCCTTGGAATCGAAGTGATGCTGCACGGCTCCGGAACTGAGCCCGGCGCGCCGCGCCAGCTGGTGGATGGACATTTCCTCCAGCCCGCCAGTCTGGATCACCTCGATGGCAGTGGCGATCAGGTGCTGCTGCGTGGCCGCGCTGCGCTCGGCATGGCTGCGTCGCGGATGCCGCGCCGGCGAAGGCCTCAGGGTCATCACCCTCTCCATGAAATATGCATTACGAACATAATGTAAATGCCGGCTCGGCCCACACCGCTGCGGGCAAACCCGGCCCTGCCGGTCGCCGCGCGGCGATCCCGGTACAGTGATTGCCCTGCCTTCCTCCCCAGAGAGACAACATCATGAATGCGCCCACGCAACTCGCCCACGTCGCCCCCCAGATCGCCCCGCGCGAGGTGCCCGCGGCGCTCATCACCGCGCTGCAGGCGCGCTTTGGCGCGCAGTGCTCGGTCGCGCTGGCGGTGCGCGAGCAGCATGGCCGCGACGAGTCCTCGTACACCGAGGTGCCGCCGCCCGCGGCCGTGGTCTTCGCCGAGAGCACGCAGGACGTGGCCGATGCGGTGAAGCTGGCCGGCGCGCATGACGTGCCCGTGATCCCCTTCGGCGTCGGCTCCTCGCTCGAGGGGCATCTGCTGGCCGTGCAGGGCGGCATCAGCGTCGACGTCTCGCGCATGAACCGCGTGCTGTCGGTCAATGCGGACGACCTCACGGTCACGGTGCAGCCGGGCGTCACGCGCAAGCAGCTCAACGACGAGATCAAGTCCACGGGCCTGTTCTTTCCCATCGACCCGGGCGCCGACGCCTCCATCGGCGGCATGACCGCCACGCGCGCCAGCGGCACGAACGCCGTGCGCTACGGCACCATGCGCGAGAACGTGCTGGCGCTCGAAGTGGTGACCGCCAGCGGCGAGGTGGTGCGCACCGGCACGCGGGCCAAGAAGTCTTCGGCCGGCTACGACCTCACGCGGCTCTTCGTGGGCAGCGAAGGCACGCTGGGCGTGGTGACCGAGATCACGCTGCGCATCTATCCGCTGCCCGAAGCCGTGTCGGCCGCGATCTGTTCCTTCCCGAGCATCGAGGCCGCCGTGCGCACCACCATCGAGACGATCCAGCTCGGCGTGCCCATCGCGCGCGTGGAGCTGATCGACCACAACACGGTGCGCATGGTCAACGCCTACAGCAAGCTGAACCTGCGCGAGGAGCCGATGCTGCTGATGGAGTTCCACGGCTCACCGGCCGGCGTGAAGGAGCAGGCCGAGACGGTGCAGGAGATCGCCAGCGGCCACGGCGGCAACGCCTTCGAGTGGGCGAGCACACCCGAAGAGCGCACGCGCCTGTGGACGGCGCGGCACAACAGCTACTTCGCGGCGATTGCCTCACGCCCGGGCTGCCGCGCCATCAGCACCGACACCTGCGTGCCCATCTCGCGCCTGGCCGACTGCCTGCTGGAATCGGTGGCCGAGGTCGATGCCAGCGGCATCCCCTACTTCCTGGTCGGCCACGTGGGCGACGGCAACTTCCACTTCGGCTACCTGATCGACCCCAACGACCCGGCCGAGCGCGAGAAGGCCGAGCAACTCAACCACGCGCTGGTGGCGCGCGCCATCGCGCTGGAAGGCACCTGCACCGGCGAGCACGGCGTGGGCCTGCACAAGATGGGCTTCCTGGTCGACGAGGCCGGCGCGGGCGCCATTGACCTGATGCGCACCCTCAAGCGCGCACTGGATCCGAAGAACATCATGAATCCGGGGAAGATTTTCAGCTGGGGCTGAAGATAGATGGGCGGCTGGGCGCGCGGGCCGGGTGCGAAGTGACATCGTGCCCACAGCTTCACGGGGCGCGGGCTGCAATCGACCAGAAGCAGCCCGGCCGCATCATCGGCCAAGCCGTCATTTAACGTTTAAATTCAACGGCGCCCCTGGGCGTCCGCTGGAATGAAGGGTTGGGCGTCACTTCTGACTCGGCAGGGGGTTCTGGTCTCGATAGCCTGAGACGACACAGTCAGGGAAAAAGCCGTACTTGCCAGCTTTGTATGTAGCCAAGAGTTCGGAGAGAACTGTGACGTGCCAAGCCTGTACTCGCGGCCAAATCTCGTGGTCCATCGACCCGACATAACCGAGCAGTTGCGTGCCAGGCCGTTGCGAAGTGATCGACATGTCCGCGAATTTCAAAGCGTTTGCAATCTGTGGGAGCGGCCCATCGCATCTCACTAAATAGTGGTGATACACGATCTCGAACTGCTGCCTTTGCTCAGCCCGTTCACCCTCACTGAGCTTGATGCCTGATTGAGCCTGGAGCACTGTCAGTTCGCTTGCCAAACGACCTGACAAATACCAGACGAATTGGTCGTCGTACGCAAGGTTGCTGCTTGGCTGCGCCTCGGCACCAAGGCAGATGAAAAAAGAGAAAAATGCAGCGAACCACGGTTGCATGGTTGACGTCCAACGTTCGCGCTCAGCGGGCGGCGAAGCCGTCCGCTGCAGCAAAGGGTTGAGCAGCACGGTACCGGCACTTAGCTCAGGCTCATTCATACGCAAACACTTCCTCAATCGCGTAGGCAATGCCGGCGATGGAGCCTAGATCCACCACAACTGCAGCGACGGCGCGCCAAGCCTGAGCCGAGCCGAATCCGGGATGGACATCAAACTCAATGCGCACATGTCCTGTCGGATCACAAGTTGACCGAATCACAAGTTCGCCTTCTGCGGATTGCCACTCCTTGACGCCGGACCATGCAGCCTGCGAGTTGGCCAACTCCTTGAAGTACTTGCCCAACACCGGAGCGAATGGTGGGTTCTCTACAGTAATGCGTGCCAGAAGGCCGAGGCCTTCGAACTCGATAGAGAAGTGGTCGGGCCATTCGCGTTTTGCGCGATCCGGCACAGATAGTCGAACTGCTGTCTCATTTGGACCGCCGAGTCGGACTGTGGTCATAGTGCTGCTCAACGATTTAGCTCAGCCGGCGGCGCAGCCGTCCGTTGGAGCGTATTGTTAGACGCCATAGTGCCGCCGCGTTAGGTTAGTGCCATGGGCGGCAAGCAAAACGCAGCCGAGTCCGACGCCGACACAACCAAAAACGAAGGCTGCCGCGGCGTCGCCCCAGCGTGACGGCGAGCCGGTAGGGCGATTGATCGACGGCCGAGCTGGCAAGTAGCTCACCTGAATTAGGCCGCCCACTCGCATTTCGTCCCAGTGCTTTTGCGAAATGCTGGACCATAGGTCGGCCCGCCCGAACGGGTCGTCGTGCGTATAGCTACTCCCTTTTAGCTCAAGCCGGTATTTGATGGAGGGATGACTACTTCGCCCCAACCGGGGCTGCATTTCCGTGACAATCGCATTCGCAACAGCCCCTCGAGTCTCTAGCGCATGGTTGAAATATGCGTCAGTCACGCCTAGCCCGAGGAGCCCAAAGCTGGAAACAGTCCACAACGTCAGCCAAAGCCGGGGTTTCATGGCGTCTAACGTGAAGGTGACCAGACGCCGGAGGCGGTCCGGTTGACCGAAATGTTAGACAGTAGCCGCCTGACGTTCCCAGTCATTTTCATCTTTTGAAGATGAGCTTCTCGAAGTCTTGAAGTCTGTGAGAGCGGCCACTTCATAGCCGGCTTTATACAAGGACAGCGTTTCGTCAAGGATGCGAGAGAGCCCTCGCCGCTCGTCGGCACCAGGGTTGTCTAATTCCACCAACGCGATCCCCTTTCGCAATTCCGCGAAAGCTCTCTCAAGATTCATCTGCTCAGCTTCGGGCAGATAGTCCTCCTTCGGAAACCGATCAGGCGCGCGCAAAACCACGTACCCGATGAAATCGTAAAAACTGGAAACGTCACGAACCCAAGCCATCGCCATCTGCTGTTTAACTAGGTTATAGGGAGACAGCGCTGCTGCGTAACACGGCCGCCTGTCTCCCTAACATCGGCGTCGCGATCAGACTGCAGCCCGCATGAATACTGGCTGGAGTCAAGGCGAGATGGATATTCATCCAGCACTAACACTCCACGAAAAGCGGCTTGCCTGATCGGCCTAACTTTGCCTCACTTTTGACCGTGAACGGCGGGCGGACCAGCAAGTTTGGGCACTTTTTCTCACGGCTGGGTGAAGCTCGCGAGTGACTGGCGTCGGCCTGCGTTGGCGTCAGCTTCGAGCACAAGGCAGTCTCAACCTCACCTCTTCAGCCTCCATGCAAAAAGCCCGGCATCGCCGGGCTTGGCTTCATGCGCCACGAAAGAGAGAAAGGCGCGCCCTACTTCTTCGTTGCGCGCCGCGCCGGAGCCGCGCGCTCGGCCGGCGCCGATGTCTGCGAAGGCGCCACGCCGCCGTCCACGCCCAGCCGGCCGCCGCCCCCCAGGCCCTGGCCGCGCACGGTCTGCGCCTGGTAATTGCGCAGCGACAGCACCATCTGGTTGAAGGCGTCCATGAAGGCGGCCGAGATCACCTTGCCCTGCGCGGTGTTGGAATAGCCACCCAGCGATCCGCCAGCCCGGCTGCCGAAGACCGAGCCGAAGGCGCCGAAGTCCATCTTGGAGGCGCTGCCTTCCGAAGCCGCCACCTGCACGCCCGAGCGGTTGTCCACCAAGGTCAGCATGGCCGCCGCTTCCTTGGTCTGCATGTTGCCGCCGATGGTGGCCAGCGCGCGGCCGCGGTTGCCGCCCACCAGCCCGCCCAGCGCGCCGCCGATGCCGCCCGCGTCGCTGTTGTTGAAGACGATCTCGGGCGACAGCGCATAGTCCGAGGCCACCATCTGGCCGCGGCCGAAGTTGCTGCCCGCGCGCATTTCGCCCGACTGCATGATCGCGCGCTCGCGCTGCATGGCGCCCATGCCGGCGGCGCCGCGCTCCACCACCACGAAGCAGTTGGACTGCTGCACCAGCAGGCGCAGCAGGTTGGCCGTGGGCGGCAGCTGGTACTGGCCCGTGAGCACCGTGTACCAGCCGGCGTTGACGTTCTCCACCAGCGACACCGTGCCCAGCGGCGATTCGCAGCGCTCCAGGCGGCTGCTGGCGTTGGCCGAGGCCGCGCCCGCCGCGCTGCCGGTGGCCACGGTCTTGGCCGACGGGCTGCCCATCTGCATATCGGTGCTCTGGCAGCCGGCGAGCGCCACGGCGCCCAGCAAGGTGGCGGCAGCGGTGCGTGAGAACGAGCAAGGCATGGGCTTCCCTGTCAGCGTGTGTGGAACAGGGCTGCGAGACTAGCGGCCTGGCCCCCCAGGCGGCATCTGCCGAAAGGCAGGCCAAGGGCATAGCCCGGAGGACAGGTCGGCAGCCGTTCTACCCATGAAGCGAATCGTGCGCGCCCGCATCTGCGAACCTCGATTGTTTCCATTCCAGGAACAGCGTGTTCGGAAAATCAAGGGTTTCTACCTATCCGACAGGTCCACAATTCATCTCACGGGCCAGCGATTGAACGCAGACCCGAAGCGACCACCGCAAGGTGCGCTGATCGCTCTGTTCAAACCGCTATCCATCAGGAGTTGAAAAATGAAGACCTCGAAGATTTTTGCCGTTGCCGCCCTGTCCTTCGCCGCCCTGACCGGCGCCGTCCACGCCGAGGAATACCAAGGCGTGCTGGACTTCCAGGGCCAACTGAGCCGCGCCGAAGTGCAGCAGCAGGCCGTGGCCGCTGCCCACGCCAAGGACCAGAACATCCCGCTGCATGCCCGTTCGATGGGCGCGCTGCAGAACCCGCGTGACCGCGCTTCGGTGCAAGCCGAGGCCGTGGCCGCCGCCCACGACGGCGCGCAGAACCTGGAAGCCGGTGCCTTCGCCGACAGCCAGATCCCGGCGAACCTGCACACCGGCGCGTTCACCACGCACAACGCAGGCCTGTAAGCCTTCAGGCACTGTCCCCGAGCACTCAGGCGGGCTCCGCCTGTGAATGAGGTCCGGGTGGGGCCTGGGAGGGGCCTGAATGCAGAACCCGGCACGCGAAAGCGTGGCCGGGTTCTTTTTTTGCGCGCGCAAGGCGCCGGGCGCGCCGGCTCGCCGCGCCGGCGCGGGAGCTCAGTCGGCGCCCGGGCCGCGCAGCCGGTCGATGAGGCCGTTGAGCGCCTCCAGCGAGCCGAACTGGATGGCCAGCTCGCCGCTTTCTTCGACCTTGCCGCCGCGCTTGCTGCGCTTCTTGATGCGCACCTCGACGGCCGCCATCAGCAGGTCGGCCAGTTCCTCTTCCACGCGCTGCAGGTCGCGCGACTTGTCGGCCCGCGCCGCCGGACGCGGCGCCGTGAGGCTGAACTCGGCCGACAGCTTCTTGACCAGGCCTTCGGCTTCGCGCACCGACATCTTCTTCGCCACGATCTGGTTCGCGGCCGTGATCTGGGTGGCGCGGTCCAGCGCCAGCAGCGCGCGCGCATGGCCCATGTCCACGTCGCCGGCCATCAGCATCGATTGCACCGGCTCGGCCAGGTTCAGCAGGCGCAGCAGGTTGCTGGCGGCGCTGCGCGAGCGGCCCACGGCCTGGGCCGCGGCTTCGTGCGTGAGGCCGAATTCGCTGACCAGCCGCTGCAGGCCCTGCGCCTCTTCCAGCGGGTTCAGGTCTTCGCGCTGGATGTTCTCGATCAGCGACATGGCCGCGGCGGCCTCGTTGGGCACGTCGCGCACCAGCACCGGCACGCTGTCCAGGCCGGCCAGCTTGGCCGCGCGGAAGCGGCGCTCGCCGGCGATGATCTCGTAGGCGGCATTCTTGGCCGCCGCCTGCGCGGCATCGAGGCGCCGCACGAGGATCGGCTGCATGATGCCCTGCGCCTTGATGCTTTCCGCCAGTTCGTACAACGCGCCCTCGTCCATGCGCGTGCGCGGCTGGTAGACGCCGGGCACCATCTGGTCGAGCGCGAGTGTGCTCGGGGCGCCTTCGCGCGGTGCCGATGCGCCGGCTGCCTCGGCGCCGTTCATTTCGTCCGGCTCGGCCACGCCGCCGCTGGTGGGCCCGAGCAGTGCTTCCAGGCCGCGGCCCAATCCCTTCGGTTTCTTCGTTGCCATCAAGCGTCTTCTTTCTGGTTCAGTTCGAGCAGCCAGGCCCGGCCCTGGGGCCAGTCGCCCAGGCCGGATTCGGCATTGACGTGGCCGCAGGGCCCCATTTCGATGTAGCGTGCCCCCCAGTCCTGCGCCAGCGCCTGCGCCCGCGCCGCGCTGCAGTACGGGTCGTTGGTCGATCCGATCAGGGTGGCGGCAAAGGGCAGTCGGCGGCGCACGATGGGGGCCCAGCCCGGGATCTGCTGGCGCAGGTCCTCGCGCTCCACGTCGCCGGGGGCAACCAGCAGCGCGCCGGCCACCTTGTGCGTGTTGCGCGAATGGGCGGCCCAGGCGCCGACGAGGATGCAGCCCAGGCTGTGGGCGGCCAGCAGCACCGGGCCGGGCGCGGCCAGCACCTCTTCCTCGAGCCGGGCCGACCAGTCGCCGCGCAGCGGCCGCGTCCAGTCGTGCTGGTCCACGCGGCGGTCGCCATGCAGGGCTTCCCAGCGCGTCTGCCAGTGGCCCGGGCCGCTGTTCTGCCAGCCGGGCAGGAGCAGCACGCGCGGGGCCGCGGCGGGGGTGGCAGGCGGGCTCATGCGTCGGTACCGGCGTGGGGGGTGCCGGGGCCGGTTTCGCCACCCACGGCCTGGGCGGCGGCCACGGGCGTGACCACGGGTGGTGCCGGCTCGGCCGCCGCCGGGGCTGCGGCTGCGCTGGCCGGCGGCATCTTCTTCACCAGCTCTTCGGCAAACGCGACGTAGGCCTGGCTGCCGCGCGCGCCGCCGTCGAACACCACGCCGGGCAGTCCGTAGCTCGGGGCCTCGGCCAGGCGCACGTTGCGGGGGATGACGGTGTCGAAGACCTTGTCGCCGAAATGCCCCTTGAGCTGTTCGCTCACCTGCTGCTGCAGCGTGATGCGCGGGTCGAACATGACGCGCAGCAGGCCGATGATGGACAGGTTCCTGTTGAGGTTGGCGTGCACCTGCTTGATGGTGTTGACCAGGTCCGTCAGCCCTTCCAGCGCAAAGTATTCGCACTGCATGGGCACGATCACGCCATGGGCTGCGCACAGGCCGTTGAGCGTGAGCAGGCTCAGCGAGGGCGGGCAGTCGATCAGGATGAAGTCGTACTCGGCGCCCACGGCGGCCAGCGCCGTGCGCAGGCGCTTCTCGCGCCGGTCCAGGGCCACCATTTCGACTTCGGCGCCCGCCAGTTCGCGGTTGGCGGCCAGCACGTCGTAGCCGCAGGGCTCGGCGGCGCGCACGCGCGCCTCGGCCACCGACGCGGACTCCAGCAGCACGTCATAGACCGTGTATTCAGCCTCCCGCTTGTCGATGCCCGAGCCCATGGTCGCGTTGCCCTGCGGGTCCAGGTCGATCATCAGCACCCGCTGGCCCACCTTGGCCAGGCCCGCGGCGAGGTTCACGGTGGTGGTGGTCTTGCCGACGCCGCCCTTCTGGTTGGCGATGCAGAAAATTCTTGCCATGTGCCCTTTTCCCTCAGCGGCCCAGCGCCAGCTTGACGCCGAAGCCCAGCAGGAACACCCCCGCCAGCTTTTCCAGCCGCGCCGCGATGCGCGGGTTGGCGCGCACGCGCTCGGCCAGGAAGTGCGTGAGCAGTGTCGCGCCCAGGCCGTAGAGGAAGGTCAGCGCAGCGATGGTCAGCGCCATCACGCCGAAGGTGCGCAGGCCCTGGTGCCGGGCCGGGTCGATGAAGAGCGGGAAGAAAGCCATGTAGAACACGATGGCCTTGGGATTGAGCAGGGTGATGGTCAAGGTCTGACGGAAGTACTGGCGCGGCTGGATCTGCAGCACGGGTGCGTCGCCGGGCCGGGCGCGCAGCATCTTCAAACCCAGCCAGGCCAGGTAGGCAGCGCCCAGCCATTGCACGGCATGGAACAGCGCCGGGTTGGCGGCCAGGAGGCCCGCCACCCCGGCCACCGCCGCCCACAGCAGCACCTGGTCGCCACAGATGCAGCCCAGCGTGGCCGCCAGCCCGCCGCGGATGCCGCCCTTGCTGGTCGAGGTGACCAGCGCCAGGTTGCCGGGGCCGGGAATGGCCAGGAAGACGATGACCGCGACCACGAAGGCGCCGTAGTCCGAAATGCCGAACATGGAAATGACTCCACCCGTGAGGAGAGAAAGAGGCCGGAGTCTAAGCGAGGCACCTGCGCCCACGTGCGCCCGCGGGTGCAGACACCCGGATCAGGAGCAATGCGGACCCGGATTCACGCCGCCGCCGGCCGCGCCCAGACGATGCAACGGTCCGCGTCCAAGCCAGGCACCGCCAGTTGTTCCACGTGAAACACATCCACGCCGAGAGCCTGTGCCTGCAGCGCGGTCAGCTCGTCCTGGGGCACCTTGCCCTTCATGGCCAGCCACAGGCCATCCGTTGCCAGCAGGTGGCGTGAACCGCTGAAAAAGTCGGGCAAGGAGGCAAACGCGCGGGAGCTGATGACGTCGTATGCGCCCGTCCAGCTCTCGACGCGCGCATGCACGCCGCGCAGGTTGGGCAACTTGAGTTCGGAGGCGACCTGCTGCACGAAGGCCATCTTCTTCGCCACGGCGTCCAGGCAATGCACTTGCACGTCGGGGCGCAGGATGGCGATCACCACCCCCGGCAGGCCCGCGCCGGCGCCCACGTCGAGCAGGCGGGTTTCACCGGGCCGCACGCGCGTCAGCGGCGGCACGGCCGCCAGGCTGTCCATCAGATGGTGCGTGAGCACGGCCGCCGGATCGCGCAGCGCCGTGAGGTTGTAGACCTTGTTCCACTTGAGGATGAGCGCACCATAGGCCAGCAGCCGATCGACCTGCGATTCGCCCAGCGGCACGCCCAAGGCGCGTGCGCCGTCCAGCAGCGCGGGGCGCTGCCCTTCCAGGCCCGCCGCGTTCATGCAGCAGGTTCCGTCGCGGCAGCGGCCGAAGGCGTTGCCGCCTGGAAGGCCCTGTAGCCCCCCTTGCGCAGGTGGATCAGCAGCAGCGAGATGGCCGCCGGCGTGACACCCGAGATGCGCGAAGCCTGGCCCAGCGTCTCCGGCCGCTGGCGCGCCAGCTTCTGCCGCACTTCGATGCTCAGCGCCTGCACCTGCGCATAGTCCAGGTCTTTGGGCAGCCGCAGGTTTTCATAGTGCGCCGCGCGCTGCACTTCTTCGTGCTGGCGGTCGATGTAGCCGGCGTACTTGGCAGCGATCTCCACCTGCTCCACCGCATCGGCGCTCAGCGCCACCTCGGGCCGGTACTTGCCACCGTCCAGCGACAGCAGTGCTTCGTAGCTCACATTCGGCCGGCGCAGCAGGTCCCCGAGGTTGTACTCATGCTCGATGGCCTTGCCCAACACGCGTTCCGATTCGCTGGCCGGCAGGTTGCGCGGGTTCACCCAGGTCGACTTGAGGCGCTCTGTTTCACGTGAAACAGCATCGCGCTTGCGGCTGAACGCGTCCCAGCGCGCATCGTCCACCAGCCCGAGCCGGCGGCCGATCTCGGTCAGGCGCATGTCGGCGTTGTCCTCGCGCAGCTGCAGCCGGAACTCGGCCCGGCTGGTGAACATGCGGTAGGGCTCGGTCACGCCCTTGGTGATCAGGTCGTCGACCAGCACGCCCAGGTAGGCCTCGTCGCGCCGCGGCACCCAGGCGCCCTCCCCCCGGCATTGCAGCGCGGCATTGATGCCGGCGAACAGGCCCTGGGCCGCCGCTTCCTCGTAGCCCGTGGTGCCATTGATCTGGCCGGCGAAGAACAGGCCCTGGATCGCGCGCGTTTCGAAGCTGCTCTTGAGGCCGCGCGGGTCGAAGTAGTCGTACTCGATCGCGTAGCCCGGCCGCAGGATGTGCGCGTTCTCCAGCCCGGGCATCGAACGCACCAGTGCGTACTGGATGTCGAAAGGCAGGCTGGTCGAGATGCCGTTCGGGTAGTACTCGTGCGTGGTCAGCCCTTCGGGCTCGAGGAAGATCTGGTGGCTGTCCTTGTCGGCGAAGCGGTTGATCTTGTCTTCCACGCTCGGGCAGTAGCGCGGCCCCACGCCTTCGATCTTGCCCGTGAACATCGGGCTGCGGTCGAAGCCGGAGCGGATGATGTCGTGCGTGCGCGCGTTGGTGTGCGTGATCCAGCAGGGCATCTGCTGCGGGTGCATGGCCGCATCGCCCATGAAGCTGAACACCGGCATCACCGGGTTGCCGCCGCCGGGCATGCCGTCGCCGGGCTGCTCGGTGCACTTGGAAAAGTCGATGGTGCGGCCGTCCAGGCGCGGCGGCGTGCCCGTCTTCAGGCGGCCCTGCGGCAGCTTCAGCTCCTTCAGGCGCGCCGACAGGCTCACGGCCGGCGGGTCGCCCGCGCGGCCCGCCTGGTAGTTGTCCAGGCCGACGTGGATGCGGCCGTCCAGGAAGGTGCCGGCCGTCAGCACCACGGCGCGCGCGCGAAAGGCAATGCCGACTTGCGTCACGGCACCCACCACGCGTGCGCCGTCGCCATCGCCCTCCACCATCAGGTCGTCCACGGCCTGCTGGAACAGCATCAGGTTCGGCTGGTTCTCCAGCCGGCGGCGGATCGCGGCCTTGTAGAGAATGCGGTCGGCCTGCGCGCGCGTGGCGCGCACGGCCGGGCCCTTGCTCGAATTGAGGATGCGGAACTGGATACCCGCCTCGTCGGTGGCGATACCCATGGCCCCGCCCAGTGCGTCCACCTCTTTCACCAGATGGCCCTTGCCGATGCCGCCGATGCTGGGGTTGCAGCTCATCTGGCCCAGCGTCTCGATGTTGTGGGTCAGCAGCAAGGTCCTGGCGCCCATGCGCGCGGACGCCAGCGCGGCCTCGGTGCCGGCATGGCCGCCGCCCACGACGATGACGTCGAATTCTTCGGGATAAAGCATGTGGTGAGGGTGGCGCAGCCACGAAGCCTGCAGGCTGCTGCAAGGCGGCTGCGCAAAGCACGGAAGGGGCGGCAATTTTAGACGCCCGCCCTTTCATGTGCTTAAAAGATGGGCAATGCCGTCATCCCCGCGCCGCGCGCCCTGCCCGCGCCAGGCGCGCCCGGCTCAGCGCAGCCCCAGGCCCGGGCCCTCGTGCGCGGCCGAGGGCGCCTCGCACGCCGCGGCTGCGCCGCCGGGCGGCAGCGGCTCACCGGGCAGCGCGGCCAGCGGCTCGGGCTTTTCGATGCCCAGCAGGATGCCGCTGGGCCGCGGCGGCGCCAGTTCGGGTGCCGAGGCATCCTGCAGTTCGCGCACCCGGATGTCCTTGGCGGTCAGGTTCACCGGGCCGAAGAAGGTGCAGAAGGCCACGTCCTTGGCATCGCGGCCGGTGCCCACCCGCACCAGCCGCTCGGCCGGCGCCATGCGCGTGGGGTCGAACACCACCCACTGACCGCTCAGCCAGGCTTCGAAGATCGCATGGAAGTCCTGCGGCGGCTCCTCGAAATTCACGTAGCCCACCACCAGCCGCGCCGGAATGTTGAGCGCCCGGCAGAAGGTGATGCCCAGGTGCGCGAAATCGCGGCACACGCCGGCCCGCTGCACGAAGACTTCCTGCGCGGTGGTGGTCGAGTCGCTGCTGCCGGGCTGGTAGCACAGGCTGTCGTGGATCCAGTCCGAGATGGCCTGCACGCGCCCGATGCCAGGGGGCAGGTCGCCGAACAGCTGCTGCGCCGCGCGCGCCATCACGTCCGATTCGCAGTAGCGCGTGGGCATCAGATACTTCACCAGCGCGTCGGGCACCTCGCTCACCGGCTGCTCGCGCAGGTCGGCGGGGCGGTGGTGCGCCTCCCGGCGCACGACGGCGCGGTAGCGCAGCTGCAAGGGCCCGGCGGGCGCGTCGAAGCGGAAGAAGCGGTTGCCGCTGTTGGCGTCGCAATAGTGGCGCAGCGCGAGGGGCGGCTCGACGGTCAGCGCTTCCTCGAGCACCTGCTGCCCGTCGCAGCGGGCGGCCTCAAGGTTGAACAGCAGGTGCGCGGGCGCTTGCACCTCGTACGCCAGCTGCGTGTCGATGATCGAATGATGCATGGTCCAGGCGCGTGGCAAGGAGCCGGTGGCCGGCGGACGAAGGCGGCAGCCGCAAGCCGGCGGCGGGCCGCAGCGGCAGGCGCCAATCCGCCCGCGTGCGCTGCAGCACGCGCAGGGCCTGCGCGCGCACGTTCATCGCCGCAGCCAGGGACAGCTCCATCGCGTCCTCAGTCCAGGGCTCTCTTGGCGGCCCCGATGCCCAGCATCGCCAGCACCACGAAGACGATCGCGAGCACCAGGAACAGGCCGAACAGCAGTTTGGCGATGCCCGCCGCGCCGGCGGCAATGCCGCCAAAGCCGAGCGCGCCGGCCACGATGGCGATCAGCGCGAAGATCAGTGCGTACTTGAGCATGAGAAACTCCTGAACGAGCGGGAAAGGGGCCGTGCCGCGAACCGCAGCGGACGCAACAGAAGGTAGGCGGCCACCCGCGCCCGACGCATCGGCAGCCCGCGCGCAGCCGCGTAGGACGGCGCGCCCGCCCCCGGTGCGCACGCGACGCGCGCGCGACCCCAGCCGCGCGGAAGCCGCCGCAAAAGGCTACATTCGCCGAGCCGCAGGTGCTCTCGGCCGCAACGCCGCCATGGCGGTGCACCCACCGCCCTGCCTTGCGCACCCCGTTCCATCTTCCTCCAACACGAAGGACCTCATGAAGCTCTACTACTCGCCCGGCGCCTGTTCGCTTTCGCCCCACATCGCGCTGTACGAAGCCGGTATCGCCTGCGAAGCCGTGCTGGCCAGCACCAAGTCGCACAAGCTGCAGGATGGCACGGACTACTACAGCATCAATCCGCTGGGCTACGTGCCGCTGCTGGAACTCGACGACGGCACGCGCCTGCGCGAAGGCCCGGCCATCGTCCAGTACATCGCCGACCTGGCGCCGACGAAGAACCTGGCGCCGGCCAACGGCACGCTGGCGCGCTACCGCCTGCAGGAATGGCTGACTTTCATCGGCACCGAGATCCACAAGGGCTTCAGCCCGCTCTTCAACCCCAAGATGCCTGAAGAAGCGAAGACCCTCGCCAAGGAAAAGCTGGCCCAGCGCTACGAGTGGCTCAATGGCCAGCTCGAAGGCAAGGAATGGCTGTCGGGCGAGCATTTCAGCGTGGCCGACGGCTATCTCTTCACCGTGACCAACTGGGCCAAGCCCACGGGCCTGGACCTGTCGCCCTACCCGCATGTGCAGGCCTGGCACGCCCGCGTGGCCGCCCGCCCGGCCGTGCAGGCCGCAATGAAGGCCGAAGGCCTGATCAAGTAAGGCCGTCCGGCCGCGCCGCGACCTCGCCCTTTGGCGCGGCCTGCAGGCCGCCGTGTCCACGCCCCGTTCTGGCACCCGCGTGCACAGCAACGGGGCGTTTTCATGGGCGCTGCCGCATCGCGCCCGCGCGCTTTGTCTCCGGCGCTGCGTCCACCCCGACAGTCGGTCTGGCATTTTTCTTGCTTGATCTCTGGTGAGCGCGGCACGGAGGCCGCGATCTCACCCACCTCCGCTAATGACGGCGGAACCCGAGCGAGCTGAAGGTCCGAAAGGACGGCAGCCCGGTTGTTCCCACCCGATTCACATCCGTGATCCAGCGGGGGTGCGCCTGCACCCACACGCCGCAGCGTCCACCGCCGCCGGCCGTCACCGCCGGAGCGCGGGATGTGCAGGAGTCTCCCCATGAAAATCGTCGTCGTCGGCCATGGCATGGTCGGCCACAAGTTCCTCGAGCAGCTCCACGACGAAGGGCTGCCGCAGGCCGAAGTCACGGTGCTGTGCGAAGAGCCGCGCGCGGCCTACGACCGCGTGCACCTGTCCGAGTTCTTCAGCGGCAAGACGGCCGAGGACCTGTCGCTGGTCGCTCCCGGCTTCTTCGAGAAGACGGGTTTCTCGCTGCGCCTGGCGGCCAAGGCCGTCGCCATCGAGCGCCGCACCCACACCGTGACCACCGCCGACGGCGAGGTGCTGCCCTACGACAAGCTGGTGCTGGCCACCGGCTCGGCCCCCTTCGTGCCGCCCGTGCCGGGCCGCGACCGGCCGCACTGCTTCGTCTACCGCACCATCGAGGACCTGGAGGCCATGAAGGCTTCGGGCGCCCGGTCCCAAAGCGGCGTGGTGGTGGGCGGCGGCCTGTTGGGCCTGGAATGCGCCAAGGCGCTGCGCGACATGGGCCTGGACACGCACGTGGTCGAGTTCTCGCCGCGCCTGATGGCCGTGCAGGTGGACGACGGCGGCGGCCGCATGCTGCGCAGCAAGATCGAGGCGCTGGGCGTGCAGGTGCACACGCACCGCAACACGGTGGAGATCACCGACGGCGCCACCGCCCGCCACCGGATGGTCTTCGCCGACGGCACCTGGCTGGAGACCGACATGATCGTGTTCTCGGCCGGCATCCGCCCGCGCGACGAACTGGCCCGCCAGTGCGTGCTGGCCATCGGGCCGCGCGGCGGCGTCGTGATCGACGACCATTGCCGCAGCAGCGACCGCGACGTGTATGCCATCGGCGAATGCGCCTCGTGGAACGAGCAGGTGTTCGGCCTGGTCGCGCCGGGCTACGACATGGCCCGCGTGGCGGCGCGCCACATCGCGGGCCACGCGGAGGCGGCCTTCAAGGGCGCCGACATGAGCACCAAGCTCAAGCTCATGGGCGTGGACGTGGCCTCCATCGGCGACGCCCACGGCAAGACGCCGAACTGCCTGAGCTACCACTACGTGGACGAGCGCAAGCAGGTCTACAAGAAGATGGTCGTCAGTGCAGACGGCAAGACGCTGCTGGGCGCCGTGCTGGTCGGCAATGCCGACGAGTACGGCACGCTGCTGCAGACCGCGCTCAACGGCATCGCGCTGCCCGACGACCCCGAGTTCATGATCCTGCCCTCCTCCGACGGCAAGGCCAGGCCGGGGCTGGGCGTGGAGGCCCTTCCCGACACGGCGCAGATCTGCTCGTGCAACAGCGTCAGCAAGGGCCAGATCTGCGCGGCCGTGGGCGAAGGCGCCTGCACCATCGGCGACATCAAGGCCTGCACGAAAGCCGGCGCCACCTGCGGCGGCTGTGTGCCGCTGGTCACGCAGGTCATGAAGTTCGAGATGGCGCGCCGCGGCATGGCCGTCAACAACCATGTCTGCGAGCACTTCGCCTACTCGCGCCAGGAGATCTACCACCTGGTGCGCGTGGGCAACATCAAGACCTTCGACGAGCTGCTGGCCAGGCACGGCCAGGGCCTGGGCTGCGACATCTGCAAGCCCGTGGCCGCCAGCGTGCTGGCCTCCATCTGGAACGAGTTCGTCTTGAAGCCGCAGCTGGCCAAGCTGCAGGACAGCAACGACTACTTCCTGGGCAACATCCAGAAGGACGGCACCTATTCCGTGGTGCCGCGCATGCCGGGCGGCGAGGTCACGCCCGACGGCCTGATCGCGGTGGGCCTGGTGGCCAAGAAGTACGGCCTATACACCAAGGTCACGGGCGGCGCGCGCGTCGACATGTTCGGCGCCCGGCTGGAACAGCTGCCGCTGATCTGGGAAGAGCTGATCGCCGCCGGCTTCGAATCGGGCCATGCCTACGGCAAGTCACTGCGCACGGTGAAGAGCTGCGTCGGCAGCACCTGGTGCCGCTACGGCGTCGACGACTCCGTCGGCCTCGCGGTGGAGCTGGAGAACCGCTACAAGGGCCTGCGCGCGCCGCACAAGATCAAGTTCGGCGTCTCGGGCTGCACGCGCGAATGCGCCGAAGCCCAGGGCAAGGACGTGGGCGTGATCGCCACCGACAAGGGCTGGAACCTCTACGTTTGCGGCAACGGCGGCATGAAGCCGCGCCACGCCGAGCTGATCGCCAGCGACCTCAGCAAGGAAGCGCTGATCGCGCTGATCGACCGCTTCCTGATGTTCTACGTGCGCACCGCCGACCGGCTGCAGCGCACCAGCACCTGGCGCGAGAGCCTGGAGGGCGGTCTGGACTACTTGAAGCAGGTGCTGATCGAGGACTCGCTCGGCATCGCCGCCGAACTCGAGGCCCAGATGCAGCACGTGGTCGACACCTACCAGTGCGAGTGGAAGACCGCCGTGACCGACCCGGCCGTGCGCGCGCGCTTCAAGAGCTTCGTCAACAGCGACCAGCCCGATGCGCGCATCGTCTTCGTCAAGGAGCGCGGCCAGATCCGCCCCGCCCGCGCCGACGAGCGCGAAGCCCCCGCCCCTGTTTGAGGAACCGCACCATGCTGGCCAAGACCCCCACCTGGACCCGTGTCTGCGCGGCGGACGCCATCGTGCCCCACACCGGCGTCTGCGCCCTCGTCGACGGCCGCCACGTGGCCGTGTTCCGGCTCGGCGACGACCGCTTCCATGCCATCGACAACATCGACCCGAAGTCCGGCGCGAGCGTGCTCGCGCGCGGGCTGATCGGCAGCCTGGGCGAGCGCGTCGTCGTCGCCTCGCCGCTCTACAAGAACCACTTCGACCTGGCCACCGGCGAATGCCTGGAGGCGCCCGAGCATTCGGTGACCGTGCACGCCGTGCGCGTGGAAGACGGCCAGGTGCTCGTCGCCCTGAACTGATCGCTCTTGCTTTTTTCTCCCCCTTCTTCTCTCCACCACGAGACACCCATGGCCTATCTCGCCCCTGCCGAATTCGTGACCAAGATGGTCGACGCCGGTGAATCCAAGCTGTTGATGTCCACGCGCGACACGCTGATCCGCTCGTACATGGCCGGCGCCATCCTCGCGCTGGCGGCCGCCTTCGCCGTCACGGTGACCGTGAACACCGGCAACGCGCTGGTCGGCGCCATGCTCTTTCCGGTCGGCTTCATCCTGCTCTACCTGCTGGGCTTCGACCTGCTGACCGGCGTGTTCACGCTGGCCCCGCTGGCCGTGCTCGACAAGCGCCCCGGCGCCACCTGGAAGGGCGTGTGGCGCAACTGGGGGCTGGTGTTCTGCGGCAACTTCGCGGGCGCCTTCACCGTGGCCGTGTTCATGGCCATCATCTTCACCTTCGGCTTCTCGGAAGCGCCCAATGCCGTCGGCGACAAGATCGGCCACATCGGCGAAGGCCGCACCGTGGGCTACGCGGCGCACGGCGCCGCCGGCATGCTCACGCTCTTCGTGCGCGGCGTGCTGTGCAACTGGATGGTGTCCACCGGCGTGGTGGCGGCCTTCATGTCCACCTCGGTGTCGGGCAAGGCCATCGGCATGTGGATGCCCGTGATGGTCTTCTTCTACATGGGTTTCGAGCACAGCATCGTGAACATGTTCCTGTTCCCCATCGGCCTGCTCCTGGGCGGCAACTTCACGGTGATGGACTACCTCATCTGGAACGAGATCCCCACCGTGCTGGGCAACCTGGTGGGCGGCCTGACCTTCGTGGGCCTGACGCTCTACTCCACGCACTACAAGACGGCGCCCAAGCGCAAGGTGGCCTGACCCGGCCTGCCGCACGGCCACATCGCCGCGGCCGGCAGCATGCGATGAAGCGAATCCCCGCCCCCACTCGCCCCCGTGTCGGATGACCTGCGCGTCACGCTCGGCCAGCATTCGCTGGCCGGCAGCGATCCTGAAAAGAAAGGCCTGAACCAGGACTTCCATGGCGCCGTCGTTCCCACCGGCGCGGCGCTGCGCAGCAAGGGCATCGCCGTCGCGCTGGCCGACGGCATCGGCTCCAGCCCGGTGAGCCACATCGCCAGCGCGGCGGCCGTGCGCGGCTTCCTGGACGATTACTACGCCACCTCCGACGCCTGGTCGCTGCGCCGCGCCGCGCAATGCGTGCTGGGCGCCACCAACGCCTGGCTGCATGCGCAGAACCAGCGCGGCGACGCACGCTTCGACAAGGACCGCGGCTACTGCTGCACCTTCAGCGCCCTCGTGCTCAAGGGCCGCGAAGTCCATCTGCTGCACGTGGGCGACTCGCGCATCTACCGCGTGCATGCGCAGGCGCTGGAGCCGCTGACCGAGGACCACCGCGTCCACCTCGGCGGCGGGCAGCGCTACCTGGGGCGCGCGCTGGGCGCCCTGCCCCGCGTGGAAATCGACCACCGGTGCCTGGAGGCCGAGCCTGGCGCGCTGTACCTGCTGGCCACCGACGGCGCCTGCGAGCGGCTGGACGCGGCCGCCGTGCACAGCGCGCTCGCGGCGCATCCCGGCGACTTCGACGCCGCCGCGGCGGCCCTGGCACGCAGCGCGCGCGAGCGCGGCAGCACCGACGACGCCACCGTGCAGCTGCTGCGCATCGATGCCCTCCCGCCGCTGGACGCCGGACCGTGGCAGGCACGGCGCGCCCAGCTGCGCCTGCCACCGCCGCTGGCGCCGCGCATGGCCTTCGAGGGCTTCACGCTCGTGCGGGAACTCCACGCCAGCGCCCGCAGCCAGGTCTTCCTGGCCACCGATGACGCCACCGGCCGGCCCTGGGCGGTCAAGGTGCCCGCCACCGAGCTGCGCGAGGACGCCGATGCGCTGGACCGCTTCCTCCTCGAGGAATGGGTGGCGCGCCGCGTGCGCAGCCCCCACCTGCTGCGGGCCTGGCCCGGCGATCGCGCGCGCGGGCACCTGTTCGTGGCCATGGAACATGTCGAAGGCCAGACGCTCGCGCAATGGATGAACGACCACCCGCACCCTGAGCTGGACCGCGTGCGCGGCCTGGTCGTGCAGCTGGCGAAGGGGCTCCAGGCGCTGCACGGCAAGGAAATGCTGCACCTGGACCTGCGGCCCGAGAACGTGATGATCGACCGCAGCGGCACGGTGAAGATCATCGATTTCGCCTCGGCCCATGTGGCCGGCCTGGCCGAAGCCGCATCCGCGTTGCAAGCCCCGCGCATCGCGGGTTCGCTGCAGTACACGGCGCCCGAATGCTTCGCCGGCGGCGGGCCCACGGCCGCCTCCGACCTGTTCGCGCTGGGCGTGCTGAGCTACCAGATGCTCAGCGGCCATCTGCCCTATGGCCTGGCCGTCACGCGCGTGCGCACGCCCGCCGACCTCAAGCGCCTGCGCTACGTGCCACTGCGCCACCACCGGCCCGAGCTGCCGGCCTGGGTGGACGCGGTGCTGCACAAGGCCCTGCAGCCCGATCCGGCGCGGCGGCAGGAAGCCGTGTCGGAATTCGTGCACGACCTGCACCACCCCGGCCCCGCGCTGCTGCGCACGCGGCCCTTGCCGCTGGCCGCACGCAACCCGGTGCTGTTCTGGCAGGTCTGCACCATCGTGCTGGGACTGGCGACGGCGGTGCTGGCCGGCTTGCGCGCGCTGGGACGCTGAAGGGCCGCGCCAGGAAGGCCGGCCGGTGATCGGCCGCGTCCTACCACCAAGGCCGTTGCGCTGCACCAGCAGGGTTGAGGGGTGCTGCACTACGCTTGCGCGTTCCATTCCCACGCCACGACTTTTCCGTCATGCCCACTCTCTTCGACCCCGTGCAGGCCGGTGACCTGCAACTGGCCAACCGCATCGTCATGGCACCGCTCACGCGCAACCGCTCGCCCAACGCCATTCCGCGCCCCATCACGGCCACCTATTACGCGCAGCGCGCGACGGCCGGGCTGCTGATCACCGAAGCGACCGCCATCAGCCACCAGGGCCAGGGCTATGCCGACGTGCCGGGCCTGTACGGCACCGAACAGCTCGACGGCTGGAAGCGGGTGACCGAGGCCGTGCACCAGGCCGGCGGCAAGATCGTGACCCAGCTGTGGCACGTGGGCCGCGTGTCGCACACCGACTTGCAGCCGGACCACGGCGCGCCCGTGGCGCCCTCGGCCATCGCGGCCAAGACCAAGACCGTGCTGATCAAGGACGGCGTGCCCACCTTCACCGAAACCTCGATGCCGCGCGCGCTGGACGCCGCGGAGATCCCGGGCATCGTGCACGACTACGCCGCGGCCGCGCGCAACGCGGTGCAGACCGCCGGCTTCGACGGCGTGGAAATCCATGCCGCCAACGGCTACCTGATCGACCAGTTCCTCAAGGACGGCGCCAACCAGCGCACCGACGACTACGGCGGCTCCATCGAGAACCGCGCGCGCTTCCTGCTCGAAGTCACGCGCGCCGTGGTCGATGCCATCGGCGGCGGCAAGGTCGGCATCCGGCTGTCGCCCGTCACGCCCGCCAACGACATCGTGGACAGCCACCCGCAGCCGCTGTTCGATTACGTGGTCCGGCAGCTGGCGCCGCTGGGGCTGGCCTACGTCCACATCATCGAAGGCGCCACGGGCGGCCCGCGCGAGCTGGAAGACCGCCCCTTCGACTACGACGCGCTCAAGACGGCCTACCGCGCCGCCGGCGGCCAGGCGGCCTGGATGGTGAACAACGGCTACGACCAGCCGCTGGCCGAAACCGCCGTCCAGGAAGGCGACGACCTGGTCGCCTTCGGCCGGCCCTTCATCGCCAACCCCGACCTGGTGCGCCGCCTGCGCGAAGGCGCGCCCTGGAACGCGCTGGACAAGGCGACGCTGTACGGCGGCGGCGAGAAGGGCTACACCGACTATCCGACGCTGGCCTGAGAACCCTCGGCCTGGCCGGACGGCGTCAGGCCGCTTCCGCCTCGGCCGCCAGGCCCATCTGCCAGAAATCGGCCTCCAGCCGTGAGGCCTGGGCGAACAGCGCCGCCAGTTCATCGAAACGCTGCGCCGTCATGCTGCGCGCCGCCAGCACATCGAGCTGCCGGCTGGCCGCCTCGGCCACGGCCTGGTACGGCGCGCCCGCGTACTCGCCGATCCACTCGCGGTAAGGGTGATCGCCCAGCGCCTGCACGCCCGCAGGCGCCAGCGTGCGCGCGATTTCGGCATAACCCAGCACGCAGGGCGACAGCGCCACGTGCAGGTCGAGCAGATCGCCGGCCATGCCCGCGTCGAGCACGAAGCGCGTGTAAGCCACCGTGGCCCTGTGCTCGGGCGTGGCCTCGAGTTGCGCGGGCGTCAGGCCCCAGCGTTCGCACAGGCGCACGTGCAGGCCCAGTTCCACGTCGAGGATGGCCGACAGCCCCGCCTGCGCCGCGCGCATGTCGGCCAGGGTGCGGCTCTTGTACACCGCCAGGGCATGGGCGCGCGCGAACTGGATCAGGAACAGGTAGTCCTGCACCAGGTAGTGGCGAAAGGCCGATGCGGGCAGCGTGCCGGCGCCCAGCTGGCGCACGAAGGCGTGGTCGACGTAGGCTTGCCAGTCGGCGGGACGCGCCGCCTTCAGGCGCTCGAACAAGGGCTCGGGGTTCATCGGGGCGTCAACGGCGGGGCGGGCGGCAGGGGACATGGGCAACGGGGGGTCACAGGGGGAACAGGCGGTCAACGCGCCAGTTTCTCAGACCCGGCCCTTGGAGACACGACCTGGACCATGAAGTGCTGGGCGAGAAGAACAGCAGGCGCACGGTTTCGGCCGGCGGCACGGCGGTGGTGATCGACGCGGCCTGTGCCGCCTCTTTCCGCCTCTTTCCGCCTCTTTGCCTCTGCGGTCAGCCCTTCGGCTTCCAGCGCCGCAGCAGCAGCGCATTGGCCATCACGCTCACGCTCGAGGCGGCCATGGCGGCGCCTGCCACCACGGGGCTGAGCAGGCCCAGCGCCGCGAACGGGATGCCCACCACGTTGTAGGCAAAGGCCCAGAACAGGTTCTGGCGGATCTTGGCCACGGTGCGGTCCGAGAGCTGAAGGGCCTGGCTCACCAACGCGAGGTCGCCGCGCATCAGCGTGATGCCGGCCGCCTCCATGGCCACGTCGGTGCCATTGGCCATGGCAATGCCCACGTCGGCCGCGGCCAGCGCCGGCGCATCGTTCGCGCCGTCCCCCACCATGGCGACCGTGCGGCCGCCCTCGCGCAGCGCGCCGACGGCCGCCGCCTTGTCGCCGGGCAGCACCTGGGCGCGCACGTCCTCGGCCGCGATGCCCACGCGCGCGGCCATGGCGCGCGCGGCGGCTTCGTTGTCGCCCGAGATCATCACCACGCGCAGGCCGCGCTCGCGCAGCGCGGCCACGGCTTCGGCCGCGCCGGGCTTGGGTTCGTCGCTGAAGGCCAGCAATGCCTGCAGCTGCGCCGGCCCGGCGGGCGCCGTGCCATCGGCGCCCGCGGGCAGGCGCAGCAGGGCCGACAGCGATGCGCCGCGTGCCGACCAGCGCTGCGCCTGCGCGGCATCCACCTGCACGCCGAGCTCTTCGCACCAGCGCAGGCTGGCGATGGCCCATTCGCCGCCGCCGCCCGGCCCCTGCACGCGGCCGCGCACGCCGCGGCCCGGCACGGCGCGCACCGCTTCGGCGGCCGGCAGGTCCACCGCGCGCGCGCGGGCCGCCTGCACCACCGCGCGCGCCAGCGGATGCTCACTGCCCGACTGCAGCGCCGCGGCCACGGCCAGCAGGTCGGCTTCGGACGCACCGGTCACCGGCTCGAAGCCGCTCAGCACCGGCTGGCCGACCGTCAGCGTGCCGGTCTTGTCGAAGGCGACGGTGTCCACGCGGTGCGCGAGTTCCAGCGCGCGCGCATCCTTGATCAGGATGCCGTGCCGCGCCGCCACGCCGGTGCCCGCCATCACGGCCACCGGCGTGGCCAGGCCCAGCGCACAGGGGCAGGCGATGACCAGGACGGCCACCGCATGGATCAGCGCGGTCTCCACGCCGGCGCCCAGCACCAGCCACCAGGCGCCGAAGGTGAGCAGCGCGATCAGCAGCACCACGGGCACGAAGACGGCGGCCACCCGGTCGACGAGCCGCTGAATCGGCGCCTTGGCCGCCTGCGCGTCCTCCACCAGCCGGATGATGCGCGCGAGCACGCTTTCGGCACCCGTGGCCAGCACCTCCACCACCAGCCGGCCCTCGCCGTTGACCGAGCCGCCGGTCACCCGGTCGCCGGCCTGCTTGGGCACGGGCAGCGGCTCGCCGGTGAGCATGGCCTCCTGCAATTCGGAGCGGCCCTCGACCACCCGGGCATCGGCCGGCACCCGCTCGCCGGGGCGCACCACGAGCCGGTCGCCCACCATCACCTCGGCGATGGGCACGTCGACTTCTTCCATGCGCGCGCCGCGCTTTTGCTGCAGGTGCGCGGTTTCCGGCCGCAGCTGCTGCAGCGCGCGGATGGCGGCCGTGGCCTGCCGCTTGGCGCGCGCTTCCAGCCACTTGCCCAGCAGCACGAGCGTGATGACCACCGCCGACGCCTCGAAATACAGATGCGGCGCCCCATGCCCGGCGTGCGCCCCCGTCGCGCTGCGCCACCACAGCCACAGCGACAGCCCGAAGGCCGCGCTGGTGCCCAGGGCCACCAGCAGATCCATGTTGCCGGTGCCTGCGCGCGCCGCATGCCAGCCCGCGCGGTAGAAGCGTGCGCCCAGCCAGAACTGCACGGGGGCGGCCAGCAGCAGCTGCAGCCAGGGCGGCGGCATCCACGCCACCCCCAGCGGCATGAGCAGCATCGGCAGCACCAGCGGCGCCGACAAGGCCAGCCCGGCGGCCACCGGGCCGAAGCCGGCCCAGGGCGATGCCTGCTCGGCCGCCGCGGCGGCCTGCGGCGCGCGCGGCTCATAGCCCGCCGCGCGCACGGCGCGGCTGAGCTGCGCCTGCAGCTGCTGGGCGGCATCGGCATCGCCCGGGGGCAGCGCGGCCTGCACGCGTGCCGACTCGGTCGCCAGGTTCACGCTCGCGCTGGCCACGCCGGGCACGCGTTGCAGGGCGCGCTCGACCCGCGCCACGCAGGAAGCGCAGGTCATGCCTCCCACGCCGAGGTCGAAGGACTGCGCTGCGCGCGGCGCAGCGCCCGAAAGAGAAGGGCTGGGGTTGGAGTTCATGGAAGAAGCCTAAACCTTGCCATCATGAGAAGGTCAAGCGCCCCGGCGCGGAATCCCTTTCGCCAGCGCAGGCTTGACCTTGCCACGGTGAGAAGGTTCATCATCGGCGCCGTGCTCATCTTGCGAGCCATTCTTTCCTACCCAGATCCAGGAGCTTCCATGAATCCGTCGTCGCAGAATTTCCAAGTCCAGGGCATGAGCTGCCAGCATTGCGTGCGCAGCGTCGAGGATGCCATCCAGGGGCTCGATGCCCAGGCCCGCGTGCAGGTGGACTTGTCCACCGGCCGTGTCGACGTGCAGAGCTCGCAGCCCCGCGAAGCGCTGGCCGCCGCGATCGCCGAAGCCGGCTACACCGTGCAGGGCTGAGGCCCGCATGAGCGCCGTCCTCCCGGCCGCGGCGCCTGCCGTCCCGGCCGCCCGCAGCACGAGAACGCTGTTCTCCATCGGCACGGCCGCCCGGCGCTCGGGCGTATCGGCGCGCATGGTGCGCCATTACGAGGGCCTGGGCCTGCTGCCTCCCGTGGCCCGCACCGACGGCGGCTACCGCCAGTACAGCGAGGCGGACATCCACACCCTGCGCTTCATCAAGCGCGCCCGGGACCTGGGTTTTGCGATGGAAGACATCGCCGAACTCGTGGGCCTGTGGCACAACCGCCGGCGCAGCAGCGCCCGCGTGCGTCAGATCGCGCAGAAGCACCTCACGGAGCTCGAAACGCGGATCGCGGCGCTGCAATCGATGCAGCAGACCCTCTCGCACCTGGTGCAGTGCTGCCATGGCGATACGCGGCCGGAATGTCCGATCCTGGACGACCTGGCCGGCAGTGCCTGAACGCCGAATGGGCGGCGGGACGCGCGAGACGCGTCCCGGGCAGGCCTCACGCACCAAGCCCTCGACGCTGGCGCAGCCGCCGCAGGGCGGGGCCTGCCTTCTCCCCATCTTGCTTGGATAACTTTGTGGGCAAGTTGCGCGCTTTGTTGTAAAGCCCATGCAAGTCATTGATGCATAAAGGCTTTCAACAATATGCCGGTTTTTTGTGCAGTGCACAGTTTGCGCCGGCCCCGCGCTTTCCCACATTCTGGAACCGGTGTCAAAGGACAACGCTGGGGACTTCCGCGGCACAACGGCCGGGTTATCCACAGACCGCCGCACCGCTTCGCACTTGTTCCCGCCCGGCGGACAGCCACGAAGCAGGGCTGCGCACAGGATGGCGGACGAAGCAAGCGCGCGTGGCCATTGAAGAAAAAGCATGTGTCCACAGCCAGGCCGGGCCCTTAACTACTACTACTAATCAGAAATAGAAGAAAGATTGGGAAAACAAAGGCAGCCGGGCCCCGGAAAAAAATGGCCGAGCGCATCGGCTCGAGCGTCCACCGGCGCCGCTGAAAGCGCGTGCGAAGCTTTTTTGAAAGTCGCGCCTGCTCGCGGATCGGCCGACGCATCTGGCGACCCCTCGCCGAGCGCGGTCTGTGCCCGGCACGCGCGGACATGCGGCATGTGTCATGGCGCGCCGCCCGGGCAGGCCCTGCGCGCGCCTCAGGGGCCCGGCAGCCGGTTCCGCGACGCCTCGCTTGGAGCGACCTGCTCGGCGGGGTGAGGTCGCCATGGCCCCTTGTCCCCGCCCAGCGGGGATAACTTTGTGAGCAACTTGAGCGCTTCCTTGTAAAGCACGCACAAGTCTTTGATTCACAATGAATTTCAACGCTCTGCTGAAATATTGTGCAGTGCACAGTTCGGGCGGCAAGGGCGGCCAGCCCGAACAAGGAGCAGGTTGTCAAAGGACAAGTCTGGGGAGATTCCGGGCACAACCCCCGGTGTTATCCACAGTGCAGGCGCCCTGCGAGGGGTTGTTCGCGCCTCGGCGGCAGTGCGAACGCATGGCTGCCCACAGCCTGCGCGTGGCCGCAACCAAGCGTGGCCATTGAAGAAACAACGGATTTCCACAGGCCGGGCCGAGGCTGACTCCGGCGACTCATCAGAAATAGAAGACCTGATAGGAAAACCCAGGGCGCCTCACCCTAAAAAAAAGGGGATCTCCGCAGAAATGGGACCCCGGTTTCAGGCCCATGCGCACGGCGGGCGCCGTCCGGGCTGGCTGGCCGCTCGCGGAACCCGCCTCGACCGCGTTCGGGCGCTTTCTCCCCGCAAATCCTGAACAATTATGTGAGCAAGCTGGGCGCTTTGTTGTAGGGCAACCGCAAGTGCTTGATTTTCAAGGGCATCCAATGAACTGCTCAGCAATTGGGCAGGGCGTGTTCACTCTTGAGCCACGCCTATTCTCGGATTCCGGAGGGCCTGTCAAAGGACAACTCTGGGGAAAAAACTGGCACAAGCAGCCGTTTATCCACAGCCGTGCGCGACGCAGGATTCTTGTTCGCCGCGGCAGAACGGTCCGAAAGCATGGCTGCGCACATCCATGCCGCGTCGTCAAGCACCTGTGGCCATTGAAGAAAGAGCGGCTATCCACAGCTGCGGCCTTCCCTTATCTACTACTACCAATCAGATAGAAAAGAAATAACTGGGAAAACCAGGCCCGCTCGGCATGCGAAAAAATCTCCGGGCCGTGGGACGTGGGCCGAACTCGGGGGCACAACGGGCCGACCCGCGAAACCGCCCGTGCTGCGACGGGGTCGCCGGACCTGGATCCGGGGGCTGAAAGGCAGCGTGGTGCGTTCCCTCATGCCCGGCCAGGCACACGCCCTGCGCATCGATACCCGGCGCCGCACAACCGCACCTCGCCGCGCTGCGACGGCCCTGCCGCTGACTCTGGCGAAAGCATTGCGGAGCCGCCTTTTCCTGGCTTCTCCCCACAAAACTTGGACAACTTTGTGGGCAACTTGGGCGCTGGGTTGTAAAGCAATCGCAACCCATTGATTTCAAAGAATTTTCGACAATCTGCTGGACTTTTGTGCAGTGCACAGCCGGCAGCGCAGTCGGCCATCGCCGATCCGGACGTTCGTGTCAAAGCACAAGGTTGTGGACAGTTTCTGGAAAACTGCGCCCTTCGGCCTGCAAGCGTCCGGATCCAGGCTCGGGCCGGCCCCTTGCGCGGCGCATCCGCTTCCATCCATCCACAACCTTTTCAACACACCCAATCGCGGCCGTGCGCACTGAAAAACCATCTGTCCACAGAATCCGGGCACCAGGAAGCTGTGGACATCCGCCGCACGGAAGCTGCACGGAATCGGGGGCGAAAAAAAGCCGGCCTCGAGGCCGGCTCCGGTGTGCCCGGCGGTTCGCCGGTCAGCGGCCGCGCACCATCGCCAGGACCTTGGCCGTGTCCAGGCTGCGCGCCTGTTCCTGGATCTGCGGCAGATAGCGGGTCTGGAGTTGCTCGCCCTGCTGGACCACGCCCGCGAAGCTGTCCTTGAGCATCTGGGTGGACAGCTGGCGGCCGCTGCCGTAGTAGCGCTTGGCCACATGGCCCAGGGCATAAGTCGTCGCGAAGCTCATGCCCGAACTGACGGCCTGCTTGCCCACGCCGCGCAGCAAGCCCCCGCCCACCTTGCCCAGCAGCCCGCCGATCAGCTTGCGGCCCGCCTGTTCGAGGTACTGCGAAGTGAGGCCCACGCCCACCGTGGCCAGGAAGTCCTTGATGTGGCCGCTGTCCAGCTCGTAGCCATGCGCCTTGCCGATGCCATAGACCAGGCGCATCTGCAGCGGAATGATGGCCAGGGTGGACAGGCTCTCGGGCAGCAGCTCGAGCGCGCCGTTCATGATGGAGGCGTTGAGGATCTGCTTGTCCAGGGCGGCGGCGTCCACCGTGGGGCCTGCGGCCACGGGCGCGGCGGGCACTTCAGGGGCAATCTCGGGCGCCACCGGAACCACGGCACCTGCGGCTGCCGCTGCGGCCAGAGGAGGCACGGGGGCCGTCAACGGGGCTTGTGCCACCGCGTCGGCGGCTTCGTCAAAGGCCTGCGCTTCGCTGCTGCTCAATTTCAGGGCTTCGCGCAGCTCGCGCAGGAAGGCGCGTTCCGGCTCGCTCTGGCTGCCGTCGGCATCGCAGACGCACACGGCCATCTCATAGGCCAGGTGGCGGGCGCCGTCGTCCTGCAGCGAAGCCGCGACGCTGGCCAGCGTCTGGCGCTTCATCAGCACGTCCTGGTAGAGCGTGGGCAGGTGGATGTCGCCGGCCGCCTGGGCCAGGCTTTCGGCGATGCGGCGCACTTCCTCGCGCTCCCGGTCGTGCTTCTGGCCGTCGACGAACGCGGCCATCAGGCAGAGGGTGACGATGCTGCGGCTGTCCTGGGGGCTCATGCTCGGTCGAACTCCTTGTTCAAAAACATCAATGTGCAGCACTTTGGGGACATGTGAGTGACCAAAGGTTCCACGTGCCTGCATCCGGGCGGGCGCCGCTACCATCGGCGCCCATGTCCACCCCACCCCGCATCCTGATCGTCGAGGACGAATCGGGCATTGCCGACACCCTGCAGTACGTGCTGCGCAGCGACGGGTTCACACCCGTGTGGTGCGAGACGGCCGAGGCCGCGCTGCAGAGCTTCAGGGCGGAGTTGCCGGCCCTGGCCATCCTGGACGTGGGCCTGCCCGACATGAACGGCTTCGAGCTGTTCAGGAAGATGCAGGCCCATTTGCGCGAGCGCGCCCTGCCCGAGCTGCCCATGGTCTTCCTCACGGCCCGCAGCGACGAGATCGACCGCGTCGTCGGGCTGGAACTGGGGGCGGACGACTACATCGCCAAGCCTTTCTCGCCGCGCGAACTGGTGGCGCGCGTGCGCACCATCCTGCGGCGCAGCCAGCGGGGTGTCGCTGCCGCGCCCTCCGTGGGCGTGGCGCCGCCCGTGGCAGCACCGGCCGTTGCGGCGGCCCCCGCGCTGCCCTTCGTCGTCGACACCGAGCGCATGCAGATCCGCTACTACGGCCGCGCGCTGGAGCTGTCGCGCTACGAATACGGCCTGCTGCGCCTGCTGGTGCAGCGGCCGGGCCGCGTCTTCACGCGCGACGAACTGCTCAACCAGGTGTGGGACGATGCCAGCGAGAGCTTCGATCGCACCGTCGACGCCCACATCAAGACCTTGCGGGCCAAGCTGCGCGCCGTGGCGCCCGCACTCGACCCCATCCGTACCCTCCGGGGCACCGGCTATGCCTTGAACGAGGACTTGCCGGCCGCTCCGTGAGGGGCAGTCTCCCCTTTTCCAATCCTCCATCAAGGAACACCGAATGTCTTTGGCGAACATCCTGGCCCAGCATGGCGTGACCGTTGAACAGGCGCAGGCCGAACTGGCCAAGCTGGTGGCGACGCCCGGCCAGCTTTTCGCGGCCCTGGATCACTTCAAGATCACCACGGCCATGGCGGCCGAGCTGGCCGGGGTGTCGCAAGCGGATGCCCGGGCCTACCTGGGGGCGAACGGGCTCGATGCCGCGGTGCTGGACGCGCACGCTTCGGCCAAGACCGACTGGGTCTTCCTGTCGGACCTGAGCGATGGCGACATCTTCGTCCACAACGCGAAGACGGGCGAGGGCCGGGAGATCTACTCCTTCGACCGGCCGATCACGGACGTGGCGGTGGCCAGCAATGGCGACATTTATGCCTCCGACTTCGGCGGCCTGTACCGCTTCGACTGGGCCACCGGCCAGATGTCGCAGGTGCTCGAAGCCGGCGGCATGGTCAATTCGCTGGTGATCGAGGGCAACTACATCGGCGTCGCCACGGCCTTCAGCAGCCGCGTGAAGGTCTATGAACTGGGCACCTTCAACGAAGTGCTGAGCCTGAATTCGGCCAGTGCGCAGAGTGCAGGCGCCTCGCAGGGCGACCTGGCCTTCGTCGATGGCGTGCTCTACCGCACGGCGGAGTCGAAAGGCCTGGTCAGCGTGGGCCTGGACGGCGAAACCACCGTGCTGGCCAGCGGGCTGCGCTCCGACTACTACGGGCTGGCGGGCACGCTCGACGGCCAGGTGCTGGCCTTCGCCGGCGACGGCGAGGTGCGCAGCTACGACCCCGGCACCGGTGCCGTGTCCGAGCTGCCTGACGTGAACCTGGTGGGGCTGGACACCGTCTCGGGCGCGGCCGAAGTGCTGCAGATGCACCTGTACGCGTTCTGATGACGCTGGGTCTGCGGCACGACGCGGGCCCGTGACCGAATCGATCGCCGTGGCCGCCCCTTGATCTCCCGCCGCACGCGCATCTTCCTGGGCATCCTGCTGATCTACGTGGCCGGCATCGGCGGGCTGCTGTACAGCGTGATGCAGGACATCGACCCGCGCTACCGCGAGTCGGCCGAGGAATCGCAGGTCGAAACCTCGCAGCTGCTGGCCAGCCTGATCGAGCAGGACGTGCTGGCCGGCGCCATCAACGTGCAGCGGCTGGTGCCGCTGTTCCAGTCGGTCTACGCGCGCGAGTTCTCGGCGCAGATCTACAACCTGCACAAGCAGAAGGTGGAGCTGCGCGTGTACGTGACCGACCGCAACGGCCGCGTGCTCTTCGATTCGACGGGCCGTTCGGTGGGCGCCGACTATTCGCAGTGGCGCGACGTGGCCCGCACGCTCGCCGGACAGTACGGCGCGCGTGCCACGCGCGACCTGGAAAGCGACCCGCGCAGCTCCGTGCTCTACGTCGCCGCGCCCATCCGCTGGGCCGGAGAGATCGTGGGCGTGGTCAGCGTGGGCAAGCCGGTGCAGAGCTTCGGCCGCTTCGTCGAGGACGCGCGCACGCGCACCCTGTGGGTGGGCATCGGCTCCGCGGCGGCGCTCCTGGTGTTCGCGCTCATCGTCTCGGTGTGGCTGGTGCGGCCCTTCGGGCTCACCGCCGACTACATCCGCTGGCTGCGCACGCAGCGGGGCTTTCATCCGGTGCGCATGGTGCGGCAGGCCGTCGTCATGTTGCGCAATGCGGTGCACGAAATGCGCGACGCCGTCACCGGCCGCAACTACGTGGCCGACTACGTGCAGACCTTCACGCACGAGATCAAGAGCCCGCTGTCGGCCATCCGCGGCGCGGCCGAGCTGCTGCAGGAAGAAGGCATGCCTGCCGAGGAGCGCACGCGCTTCCTGGCCAACATCGAGCGCGAGACGCTGCGCGTGCAGCACATCGTCGACCGCATGATGGAGCTGACGGCGCTGGAAGCGCGCCGCGTGCTGGAGCGCACGGAGGTGGTGGCGCTGCGGCCGCTGCTCGAAGAGGCCGCAGCCAGCGCCCGCGCCGCCGCCAGCCAGCGGCAGGTGCGCGTGACTCTGCAGATGCGTGGCGACGCGGCCGTGGAAGGCGACCGCTTCCTGCTGCAGCAGGCGCTGTCCAACCTGCTGGCCAACGCCATCGACTTCTCGCCGGCCGGCGGCGAAGTGCAGCTGGCGCTGGAGCGCAGCTCGCGGCAGGCCCGCATCAGCGTGCGCGACCAGGGCCCCGGCATCCCCGACTATGCGCGCGACAAGGTGTTCCAGAAGTTCTATTCGCTGGCGCGGCCGCACAGCCAGAAGAAAAGCACGGGCCTGGGCCTGGCCTTCGTGCAGGAAATCGCCACGTTGCACAGCGGCCGGGTGGACCTCGGCAACGCGCCCGGCGGCGGCGCGCTGGCCGTGCTCACGCTGCCGACCACGGCGCAGCGCGTGGAGCCGGGGCGCGATGCCTGACGGCGCTCCACCCCGGAAGCCGGTGCGCGACAGCGCCGGCTCTGCCTTCCGTCTTCCATTCCTGGACTTGTGCAGCGGATTGCGCAAGGGATCACACATGGGATCGCGATGAAACCCCACCTCACCCTCATCACCCTCGGCGTCGACGACCTCGAACGCGCCGTGCGCTTCTACCGCGATGGCCTGGGCTGGCCCACGGAAGGCGTCATCGGCACGGAATTCGCGCATGGCGCCGTCGCCTTCTTCGACCTACAGCCGGGGCTGCGGCTCGGGCTGTGGCCGCGGGCCAGCATCGCGCACGACACGGGCCTGCCGCTGGCGGCGGCCTCGCCCACTTCGCTGACCCTGGCGCACAACGTGGGCTCGGCCGCGCAGGTCGATGCGGTGATGGCGCAGGCGAAGGCCGCCGGCGCGCACATCCTCAAACAGGCCCGGCACACGAGCTGGGGCGGCTACGCGGGCTACTTCCAGGACCCGGACCAGCATGTGTGGGAGGTCGCCTTCAACCCGCAGTGGGAAGCCGAAGGCGCCTGATTCCCCGGCGGCGCAGCCAGGGCTGGCCGCGGCGCCTGCCCACCGCGGCCAGGCGTTGCGCCCTCAGCGGAAGATGTCCAGGATGCGGTTGCGCTCCGGCGACGAGGCCGGCGCGGGCATGGACGGCATGCCGCCCGCCTCGGCCGGCACGCTGCCGCCGAATCCCGGCGTGCTGCCCGCGTCGCCCGGCATCACGGGGTACAGCGGCGGCGGCTCTTCCACGCCGAGTCGCTGCACGCCGCCGCCGTGCGCATATTCGGCGTACGCCCATTCGCCGCCCAGGTTGGCCACGTCGGCCGGCGCCTGCAACTGCGCCACCGGCACGCCCTTGAGCGCGCCCTGCATGTAGCGCGTCCACACCGGCAGGCTCAGGCTGCCGCCGGTCTCGCCGCGCACGCCCAGCTGGCGCGGCGTGTCGTAGCCCATCCAGGCCACGGCCACGCGCGTGGTGGCAAAGCCGGCGAACCAGGCGTCGTGCGAATCGTTGGTGGTGCCGGTCTTGCCGTACAGGTCGTCGCGGCGCAGCGCGGTGTAGGCGCGGCGGCCGGTGCCGTTCTTCACCACGCTGGCCAAGAGCGTGTCCATCACGAAGGCGTTGCGCTCGGGAATGGCGCGCGGCATCTGTTCCAGCACCGGTGGCTTCCATTCCTCGATCAGCTGGTCGCGGTGGTCGGTGATGCGCGTGACCAGCATCGGCGGCACCTTCCAGCCGCCGTTGGCGAACACGGCGTAGGCGCCGGCCATCTGCAGCGGCGTGACGGCGCCCGAGCCCAGCGCCATCGGCAGGTAGGCCGGGTGCTTCTCGGGCTCGAAGCCGAAGCGCGCGATCCACTCCTGAGCGTACTGGGTGCCGATGGCCTCCAGCACGCGGATGGTCACCATGTTCTTCGAACGCGCGAGCGCCTCGCGCAGCGTCATCGGGCCGTCGAAGTTGCCGTCGTAGTTCTTGGGCTCCCAGGGCTGGCCGCCCGTGGTGCTGCCGTCGTAGTACAGCGGCGCGTCGTTCACCAGCGTGGACGGCATGAAGCCTTTTTCCAGCGCGGCCGAATAGATGAAGGGCTTGAAGGCCGAGCCCGGCTGGCGCCAGGCCTGCGTGACGTGGTTGAACTTGTTCTTGTTGAAGTCGAAGCCGCCCACCAGCGCGCGCACGGCGCCGTCGCGCGGGTCCAGCGCGACCAGGGCGCCCTCCACCTCGGGCAGCTGGGCCACGGTCCAGGTGGGCGTCTTGCCCTCGGTCTGCATCACGCGAAGGATGGAGCCGCGCCGGATCTCCAGGTTCGGCGGCGCCTTGGCGGCCAGGCCGCGCTGGGCCAGCTGCAGGCCACGGCCCGTGATCTCCACCGTGTCGCCGTTCGCGCGCACGGCCGTCAACTTCTTGCTGCTGGCTTCCAGCACCACGGCCGCCAGCAGGTCGCCGTTGTCGGGGTGGTCGGCCAGGGCGTCGTCCACCGCGGTGTCGATGGCCTTCACGTCCTGCGCGTCCTCGGGCAGGGCCACGAAGCCTTCGGGCCCGCGCCAGGGCTGGCGCAGCTCGTAATCCATGATCCCCTCGCGCAGGGCGGCGTAGGCGGCGCGCTGGTCAGCGTCGGCCAGCGTGGTGTAGACCTTCAGGCCGCGCGTGTAGGCCTCCTCGCCGAAACGCTCCACCATCTGCTGGCGCACCATCTCGGCCACGAACTCGGCATGCACGCGGTTCGGGTCGGCCGGGTCGCGCAGCTTCAGCGGCTCGGCGCGGGCCGCTTCGGCCTGCTCGGCGCTCAGGTAGCCGGTTTCCTGCATGCGGTTGATCACGTACTGCTGGCGCGCCACGGCGCGGCGCAGGTTGTTCACCGGGTTGTTGGTGCCGGGGGCCTTGGGCAGGCCGGCCAGCATCGCGGCTTCCGACACCGTGAGCTGCTGCACCGGCTTGCCGAAGTAGGTCTGCGCGGCGGCCGCAAAGCCGTAGGCCCGGTTGCCCAGGTAGATCTGGTTCAGGTAGATCTCCAGGATCTGGTCCTTGGTCAGCCGTTCCTCCAGCCGGTAGGCCAGCAGCACCTCGTTGAACTTGCGCGTGAAGGTGCGTTCGGAACTCAGGAACATGTTGCGCGCCACCTGCATGGTGATGGTGGACGCGCCCTGCGCGCGGCCGCCCGACAGGTTGGCGACAAAGGCGCGCAGCAGGCCCTTGCTGTCCACGCCGCCGTGCTGGTAGAAGCGCGCGTCCTCGGTGGCGAGCACGGCATCCTTCAGCACCTTGGGCATCTGGTCGATGGGCACCAGCTGGCGGCGTTCCTCGCCGAACTCGCCGATCAGCGAGCCTTCGGCCGAGTACACGCGCAGCGGCAGCTTGGGCTTGTAGTCGGCCAGCGAGGACACGTCGGGCAGCTGGCGCGACACCAGCGCCACCGCCACGCCGAGGGCCAGCACGCCGGCCACGGCCAGGCCCAGCAGGCCGGCCAGGCCCCACACGGCGATGAGCCGCGCGCGCGAACCGGCCGCCAGGGCCTGGATGCGAGAGAGAAAAGTCATGGGTTCTTTCAAGAATCAGTGCGGGGCATCAATGGCCGCCCGCGGGGGCGGCCGGACGGGCGGCCCGGCCGTTGGACAACGCATACCAGTCGACGTTCCGCGTCAGCAGCATCAAGGTGGCCAGCATCCCGAAAGTGAGCAGGGCGCCCAGCAGCAGTGCGTTGCTTTCCGAGGCCAGCAGCCCGTACAGCGCGGCATAGAGCACGCCCACGAAGCCACCCAGGCCCAGCCCGCGCTTGACGCTGTGCAGCACCGCGCTGAAGTAGGCCATGAGCAGCGCCACGCTGGCGCAGGCGGAGAGCGCGTAGGCCTGCCAGAAGCTTAGCTTTTCCGACAACGCCACCAGCAACAAAAAGAACAGCGCAATCGACAGCCCCACCAGCCCGTACTGGATCGGGTGCAGCCGCAGCTGGCGGAACAGCTCGACCATGAAGCAGCCCATGAGCACCAGGCCGATGATGAGCGCGCCGTACTTGGCGGCGCGGTGGGCCATCACGTACACGTCCACCGGCTGCGTCAGCGACACGGCAAAGGTGTCGATGGCGCCCGACGAGGCCCGGTCCACGCCGCCAGGGTAGCTGCGCACGGCCGCCACCGATGCCGCCGCCGACGCGTCGGCCGCTGCGCAATCCGAGGCGTCGCCGTTGCAGACCGCCTGGGCGTTCAGCGCCGTGGGCGCGGCTTCGGCCTTGAAATGGCGGATCAGCTGCGCCCGCGCATCGCTGGTCAGCGACGAGATCTGCCAGCGCGCGTCGAAGCCGGCATCGGTCACCGTGCGCTCGGTGGCCAGAAAGCGACCGCCGAACTTCGGGTGCGGCCAGGGCGAGTGGATGCGGGCCTGCGTGTCCTCGGCCAGCGGCACGATGTCCAGCCGGTCCTGCCCCACCAGTTGCAGGCCCATGTCGAATTCCAGCGGCTGGCCGGCCCGCAGCGCCTTCACCGCTTCGGGCGGCAGCGGCGCATGGATGCCGTGGCCGTTCAGCCCCGGCATGCCCGACTGGAACTTCAGCGCCACGCCGCCCAGCGTGGCCTGCGGCATGCCGACGATGCCGCGCACGTCGCCCAGGGCCAGCGCCAGCATCGGCGTGCCCAGCTCCAGCTGGCCGCCGCTTTCACTGGGGCGCGGCGGCAGCGCCGGAATGGCGAAGCGGCCGCCCAGCCGGGCGTCGAGCTTGTAGAACAGCACCTCGAAGATGCCGCGGTAGCGCGATTCCGGCAGCATCTGCCCCTCGATGCGCAACTGCTCGGGCAGCAGCACCGTGTGGCGCAGCTTCTGCTGCGGCACCTGGCCGATCACCTTGCCCTCGCTGTTGCGCTGGGCCTCGGTCCAGCGCTCGGTGAAGGGCATCAGCAGCAGCGGGCCGGTCAGCGTCTGCGTGCCGGCATGGGTGGCGGCCAGCTCCTGCGCCGCTTCGTCGCGGCTGGCGCGGCGTTCGCTGACCAGGCTGCCGATCTCGCCCAGCGGAATGCACAGCAGCAGCATGAGCAGCATCAGCAGGGCCACCTTGGCGAGCGCCGAATGGCGCAGGGTCTGGATGAGCATGGTTCTTCCTCTCCGGGGTGTGTTCGTTGCGTGGCCCGCATGGTCGGCCGCGCAGCCGAAGCGGCGATGAAGCCCGCGGGAGCGCCGCTGCACAAAGACTTCACACCGACTTCACACAACGCGTCGAAGCGGATTCGTGCTTCTTCTTGGCTTCCTTCTGCCTTCTCGGGCCGCAAAGAAAGTAGCGGCACCGCACACACCGGCACCACCGAGGAAGGAACCGCGCCATGCAGATCACCGAACCAGACCGCAAGCCCCCCGCCACCGAACGCCCGCGCGGCCGCTGGGGTTCCGCCGCCATGTGGCTGGCCACCGTGGGCCTGGCCGCGGGCTGTTTCGCGCTGCTCACGCTGCGTCCGGTGCATGCACAAGACCGCACGGACTCGGCCCCGCGCCAGAAGACCGAGAGCCCCTACTTCTTCGTGAAGAGCGATTCGCCCGAGCTGGACCGCCTGCCGCTCAAGAGCACGCAGGTGGACGTGCGCATCGCCGGCGTGATCGCCGACGTGACCGTCACGCAGCGCTACCGCAACGAAGGCACGCGCCCCATCCAGGCCAAGTACGTGTTCCCCGGCTCCACCCAGGCGGCCGTGGGCGGCCTGAACGTGCGCCTGGCCGACCGCCTGATCACCGCGCAGATCCGCGAGAAGCAGCAGGCGCGCATCGAGTACGAAACCGCCAAGACCGAAGGCAAGACCGCCGCCCTGCTGGAACAGCACCTGCCCAACGTGTTCCAGATGAACGTGGCCAACATCCTGCCCGGCGATGACGTGAAGGTGGAACTGCGCTACACCGAACTGCTGGTGCCGCAGGGCGGCAACTACCAGTTCGTGTTCCCGACCGTGGTGGGGCCGCGCTATGCCAGCGCCGGGCCGTCCCAAGCTGGCGTCGGCCCCCTCGGGGGGCAGCGAGGACACGAAGTGCCGAGCGTGGGGGCTCGTTCCAGCCCGCAGTCGGAGAACGCAAACGCCAAGTGGGTCGCCCAGCCCACGCTGCGCGAAGGCGTGGCGCCGTCCACGCAGTTCACGCTCAAGGCCACCCTCGACACGCCCATGGGCCTGCAGGAAGTGCGCTCGCGCACCCATGCCATCGACGTGAAGAAGAGCGACGGCAACCAGCATGCCGAGATCGCCCTCAAGAACGACGGCCGCCCGCTGGACAACCGCGACGTGGTGATCGACTACCGCCTGGCCGGCGAGCAGATCCAGTCCGGCCTGCTGCTGCACAAGGGCCAGGGTGACGGGGCCGAGAACTTCTTCCTCGCCATGATCGAGCCGCCCAAGGCCGTGGCCGCGAGCGCCATCAACCCGCGCGACTACATCTTCGTGGTCGACATCTCGGGCTCCATGCACGGCTTTCCGCTCGACACCGCCAAGGACGTGCTGCAGCGCCTGATCGGCGGCCTGCGCCCCAGCGACACCTTCAACGTGCTGCTCTTCTCGGGCAGCAACAAGATGCTCAACCCGAAGTCGGTGCCTGCCACCAGCGCCAACATCGCGCAGGCCATCGCCACCATCGAGCGTTATCAAGGCAGCGGCAGCACCGAGCTGATCCCCGCCCTCAAGCGCGTGTACGCCGAGCCCAAGGCCGAAGGCGTGTCGCGCAGCATCGTGGTGGTGACCGACGGCTACGTGACCGTGGAGCGCGAAGCCTTCGAGTTGGTGCGCCGCAACCTGGACAAGGCCAACCTGTTCTCCTTCGGCATCGGTTCGTCGGTGAACCGCCACCTGATGGAAGGCCTGGCCCGCGCCGGCATGGGCGAGCCCTTCATCATCACCGACCCCGTGCAGGCGCCCGAGCAGGCCGCGCGCTTCCGCCGCATGGTCGAGTCGCCCGTGCTGACCAACGTGCGCGCCACCTTCAGCGGCCTGGACGTGTACGACGTGGAACCCAAGCAGCTGCCCGACGTGCTGGGCGAGCGCCCGGTCATCGTGTTCGGCAAGTGGCGCGGTGAAGCGAAGGGCGGCGTCAGCATCGAAGGCCGCAGCGCCACCGGCCCGTGGAAGCAGCAGATCCGCATCGACGCCGCGACGCCGCGCAGCACCCCGGCTTTGCGCGCCCTGTGGGCCCGCCACCGCATCGCCGCGCTGAGCGACCAGGAAGCGCTGCAGGCCGGCGACGACCTGCGCCAGGCCATCACCGATCTCGGCTTGAAGTACAGCCTGCTCACGCAGTACACCAGCTTCATCGCGGTGGACCAGGTGGTGCGCAACACCACCGGCGCGGTCGATGGCGTGAACCAGCCGCTGCCCCTGCCGCAGGGCGTGGGCGAAACCGCCCTGGGCGCCGAAGTGCCCAGCACACCCGAACCCGAAACCCTGGGTGCGATGGCCGTCGCCCTGTCGGTGCTGCTGATGCTGCGCCGCCGCGCCCGCCGCCACGACGCGCGCAAGCTCACGGCCTGAGGGGATCGTCGTGCGACCTGCCACCCTGACCCTCTCTCACCTCGCGCAGCACCACCCGCGCTGGCTCGACGCGGGCATCCGGCTCGACCGCGTGCCCGCGCCTTTCTGGCTGGCCGCCCAGGCCCTCGCGCTGTGGCCCGCCTGGCTGTGGATGGGCCGCCGCCTGGCCGATGGCTCCGACGATCCGCTGGGCCTGCTGGCGCTGGCCGCCCTGGCGGCCCTGGCCTGGCAGCAGCGCGCCGCGCTGCGCACCGCCCCGCGCCTGGGCTGGCTGTTGCTGGCCGGCGCCGCCACCGTGGCCGCCACGCTGCTGCGCACCGGCCTGGGCCCGCTGCCGGCCTGGCCGCCCCTGCTGGCCAGCCTGCTGGCCGTGCTGGCCATCGCCTGCGGCCTGCTGGCCTTCCTGCCGCGCCCCGCGTTGGGCGCGGCCGCCGATGCGCCCTTGCCCGGCGTGCCCGCCCTGCCCGTGCTGGGCCTGGCCGTGCTCGCGCTGCCGCTGCTGTCGTCGCTGCAGTTCTACGCCGGCTACCCGCTGCGCGTGCTCACGGCCGAACTCAGCCACTGGCTGCTCATGCCCTTCTTCCGCGTGGCGCGCGAAGGCGCGAGCCTGTGGATATCGGGCCGGCTGGTCATCGTCGATGCGCCCTGCTCGGGCGTGCAGATGGTGTGGCTGGGCTACTTCACGGCCTGTGCCACGGCGTTGTTCTTCGCCCACAGCGACAGCCGCACCTTCCTGACGCGCCTGCCCGTGGTGAGCGCGCTGGTGCTGGTGGGCAACGTGGTTCGCAACGCGCTGCTGGTGGCCGCCGAAGGCGCCGGCCGCGCCCTGCCCGGCTGGGCGCACGAGGCGCTGGGCCTGGCGGTGCTGGCGGCGGTGTGCGGCGGCATTGCCTTCTTCATGGCGCGGCCTGCGCGCACTGCCAGACACGCGAGCAATCGAAAGTCAGGGTCCGGTTTGATCGCCTGGCCCCCCCGCCGCGCGCACTTCGCCACCGATGCGGCCACGCCGCCCTCGTCCCTCATCACCACGCCCGGAGCCCGCCGTGTCGATACGCATGCCTGACTTTCTGGCGCAGCCCTTCGCCAACACCTTCGTGCACCGCACCCTGCACAAGATCCTCTTTGCCGCCGCGCTGGGCCTGTGCCTGCTGTGGGGCAGCGTGGCCGCGCTGCGCGCCCCGGCGCATGCCGACACGCTGGCCGTGTCGCACCACGAATGGCCGCAGCAATGGGACGGCGCCGCGCTGCGCCCGCTGGCCCTGGGCGAGGTGGAAGCGCGCTTTGCGCGCCAGTTCCCGGGCCAGATCGCGCGCATGACCGACGGCGAGCGCCTGTTCGTCATGCGCCACGTGACCCAGCCCACGCGCATGCTGCACCCCGCCGTGGACTGCTACCGCGCGCTGGGCTGGCGCATCGAAAAGGCGCGGCTGGAACGCGACGCCCAGGGCCGCATGTGGCGCTGCTTCCAGGCCGAACGCAAGGGCTCGAACGGCCTGCGTGTCTGCGAGCGCATCGAAGACGCCAAGGGCCAGTCCTTCACCGACACCTCGGCCTGGTACTGGGCCGGTGCCAGCGGCCAGTCCACCGGCCCGTGGCAGGCCGTGACCGTGGCCGCGCCGCTGCGGTGAACCCCGGCGAGAGCGCCGCCGCGCCACGCGCGAAATGTGTGCCGCGCGCAACCCCCGCGCATCGCGGCGCCGGATGACCGCGCACCGACGCGGGGCCGTGGCACCATGCAGGCAGGAGGCCGGCCGTTCCCACGGGCCGGCAAAGGGAACGTTGTGGTGAAGAGAGCGCTGCGCATCGTGTTGTTCGGGCTGCTGGCCCTGTTGGTGACGGCGGGGGTGGCCCTGGCGCTGGTCGTGAAGATCGGGCTGGCGCCCGCCCGGGGTGAATGGGCGATCGAGCGCAAGGTGGGCCCGCTGACGCTGGAACTGGGCGTGCCCACGCTGCTGCGCGTGGCCACCTCGCCCTGGCTGGCGCCGCGCCTGGACGGCCTGCGCCTGAACACCCGCTACGGCCCCGTGCAGTTCCGCTGGGTCGACAGCGCGCAGCTGCTGTACCTGCGCTGCGCCCCGTGCAGCGCGCAGGTGGCGGCGCTGGGCCCGCAGCCGCTGCAGCTGGACCATCTGCAGATCGGCCTGCACCGCGACGCCAGCCGCCTGCGCGGCACGCTGGAAGCTGCCCCCCCGCGCGAGGCGGCCGGGCGCCTGCCCGCGGCCGACGCGCCGCTGCGCGGCCAATGGACGGGCCGCCTGTCGCAGACCGCGCTGGACGTGGACCTGCAGATGGACGAAGCGCCCATCGCGCGCTGGTACGCCGTGGCCGCCCCGCACCTGCCCGAGCTGCAGCGCGCGCGCATCGGCGGCACGCTGGCGCTGCAGGCGCACGTGAGCCAGCCTTCGGGCCACTTCAAGCTGCAGCCGCAGGTGGCGCAATTCAGCGTCGAAGGCCTGGGCACCGAAGCCATGCTGGGCGCGCGCAGCAGCTGCGGCGCCCCCAGCCGCCTCACGGACCAGAGCTGGCTGGCGCGCGCCGTCATCGCCGCCGAAGACCAGCGCTTCTTCAACCACCCGGGCTACGACCTGATCGAGCTGAGCGCCGCGCTGGACCGCAACCAGGCCAAGGGCGGCATCGACCGCGGTGGCAGCACCCTGACGCAGCAGCTGGCCAAGATGCTCGTCACCGGCAGCGAACGCAGCCTGGAGCGCAAGCTGCGCGAACTGCTCTACGCCGTGGAAATGGAAAACACCCTGGGCAAGGCGCGCATCCTGCAGCTGTACCTGGACAACGCCCCCTGGGGCCGCGTGTGCGGCGCCGAGGCGGCGGCGCAGCTGTACTTCAAGCGCAGCGCCCTGCGCCTGGAACCCGCCCAGGCCGTGTGGCTGGCCAGCATGCTGCACGCGCCCGGCCTGGCCGCCGAACGCTGGTCCAAGGAGGGCGGGCTGGACCCCAAGCGCCTGCAATGGGTGGCCGAAAGCATCCGCGGCATTCCGCGGCGGCAGCGCGAGGCGCTGCTCAAGCAGGTGGAGCAGGCCAAGTACCCGTGGCTGGCCGACACCGCTACCCCCGCGCGCAGTGAAACGCAGCCGCGGCGCTGACCGGCGGCGGCAACGGCTGCAGCAGCGGGGGCGGCGTGTGCGTTTTCATGGGCTGCATGAGGCCGTTCGGCAGTTCGGCCCAAAAGAAGGTTCAGTCAGATATTCCCGCCGACCCCTTTGAACTTCTCAACGAACACGGCGATTTTCTGAAAGACGGTTTGCTTCTTGGTCTTGAACTGTGGGTTCAAGGGGCTCATCTTGGGCAGCACTGCGTTGAGTTCGGTGCCGTTCTCGCTGGCGAACTCTCGCTTGAGTGAGGCGGCAATGTAGCGCTTCGCTGCCTCGGGATTGAGGCCCTCCGTCGCGATCAAGTCTTGCGCTTCACGCTGCTGCTCGGCTTGGGCGAACGTGAAGAATGCATCGATCACACTGGCCTTGTCGCCGAGCTGGTCCAGGTCGGTCTGGTTGATGAAGTCCACCAACAGGCTCTCCTTGGCGCGGTTGCCCAGGCTTGCGCGGATCACCCGCCGCACCTCATCCACCAGATCCGATTTCTTCTTGGTCTTCTTGTTGTGCTCGAAGATCAGTTCCAGGATGTAGTCCAGGTTGATTTCCTGCGACTTCAAGAGATCCACCTCGAAGACCACGTCATCCCAGTCGATGGTCGACTTGTCTTTGTCGGCGCCTGCTTTCTCGCGGCGCAGCCAGTCGCGCACGTCGTTGTACGTAGAGCGGTAGTCCTGAACTTTTCGTTCAGCGGGCAGCGTGATGGTTTGCAGTTCCGCTAGATCGTCATCGCTCAGGTAGTGCTTGGCTTTGAAGGCCTCCACCGCAGTTGCATCCGCGAGGTCAACTGTCTGTAGCTCCTTCAGGCTGGCAAATTCGTCATAGTTCTGCAGCACGTTCTCCACGCGCAGGTATTCGCCGAACAGCTTGGCGAAGGCCTTCTTGTCGGCCTCCTTCTCAATGGCCGCAGGGTCGGGGAAACGCGCTTCCAGTTCCTGCACCACCTCCATGAAGCCTCGCCGCGCCTCGCCGGTGGCCGCATCGGTGAAGCCTTCCATGTACTCCTTGTAGCTCTTCTCCAGCACCACGTTCCGGGTGTTCTTGTCACCGAACAGGGTGATGGCGTCGATGGTCGCCTGCTCCAGGTCGCGGAAGGTGACGATGTTGCCGAAGGTCTTGGTGGCGTCAAAAATCCGGTTGGTGCGCGAATAGGCCTGCATCAGCCCGTGGTAGCGCAGGTTCTTGTCGACAAAAAGCGTGTTGAGCGTGGGCGCATCAAAACCGGTCAGGAACATGCCGACCACGATCAGCAGATCAACATCCTGCTCCTTGACGCGCTTGGCCAGGTCGCGGTAGTAGTTCTGGAAACCATTGCTGTCCACACTGAAGTTGGTCTTGAACAGTGCGTTGTAGTCGGCGATGGCCGCGCTCAGGAACTCCTTGGCGCTGCTGTTCATGGCCGACACATCAAAACTCTCGTCCTGGATGTCGCCAATCGCGTCCTGCTCCTCGTTGGCGGCGAACGAGAAGATGGTCGCCACCTTCAGAGGCTTGTCGCTGTTCTTCTGCAACTCCCGGAAGCACTCGTAATAAAGCTTGGCTGCATCCACACTGCTGACGGCAAACATGGCGTTGAAGCCCTTGCTGCCAACATGCAAGCGGTGGGTTTTCTGCCGGAAGTTGTTCAGGATGTACTGGGTGATCTCGCGTATGCGATCCGGGTGCAGCAGGGCTTGCTTGTTCTCCGCCGCACTCAGCTTCTTCTCGTCCTTTTCGGTCTCGATGGCCTTGAACTGCGGGCGCACATCGTTGTAGTCCACCTTGAACTTGAGCACCTTCTCGTCACGAATGGCATCCGTGATCACGTACGAGTGCAGCTCACGGCCAAACACGCTGGCCGTGGTTTCGGCGCCCAGTGCGTTTTCCGGGAAGATGGGCGTGCCGGTGAAGCCGAACTGGCAGAACTTTCTGAACTTTTTCTTCAGGTTCTTCTGGGCCTCGCCAAACTGGCTGCGGTGGCACTCATCGAAGATGAACACCACCTGCTTGCCGTAGATGGGAAGGTCCGCCTCGCTCTTCATCAGGTTGTTGAGCTTCTGGATGGTGGTGACGACGATCTTGTTGTCGTCCTTCTCCAGGTTGCGCTTCAGGCCCGCCGTGCTGTCCGAGCCGTTGACGCTGTCCGGCGAGAAGCGCTGGTATTCCTTCATGGTCTGGTAGTCCAGATCCTTGCGGTCCACCACGAAGAACACCTTGTCGATGAAGTCCAGTTCGGTGGCCAGGCGCGCTGCCTTGAAGCTGGTCAGCGTCTTGCCGCTGCCGGTGGTGTGCCAGATGTAGCCGCCACTCTCCGTGTTGCTCCAATTTTTGGCCTGATGGCTGCTCTTGATCTTCCACAGAATGCGTTCCGTGGCGGCGATCTGGTAAGGCCGCATCACCAACAGCGTGTTGCTGACGTCGAACACCGAGTAATGCAGCAGCACATTGAGCAAGGTGTGCTTCTGGAAGAAGGTGGCCGTGAAGTCCTTCAGGTCCTTGATCAGCGTGTTGTCCGCCTTCGCCCAGTTCATGGTGAAGTCGAAGCTGTTCTTGTTGCGCTGCGTGGTGTTGGCAAAGTAACGGGTGTCGGTGCCGTTGGAGATCACGAACAGCTGCAGATACCTGAACAAGGAATGTTCGCTGTTGAAGCTCTCCTTGCTGTAGCGATGCACCTGGTTGAAGGCCTCCCGGATCGCCACGCCACGCTTCTTCAGCTCCACCTGCACCAGCGGCAGGCCATTGACCAGAATCGTCACGTCATAGCGGTTGGCGTGGCTGCCTGCCTGTTCGAACTGCTTGATCACCTGCACCTTGTTGCGGGCGATGTTCTTCTTGTCCAGCAGGTAGATGTTCTGGATGCGGCCGTCGTCAAAGACAAAGTCGTGGATGTAGTCGTCGTGGATCTTGCGGGTCTTCTCGACGATGCCATCGCTGGGCTTGTCGAGGAAGGTTTCAACAAAGCGCAGCCATTCGCCATGCGTGAACTGAACGGCGTTGAGTGATTGCAGCTGGACGCGCACATTCGCCAGCAAGGCCTCGGGCGTGCTCAGGCCAGGCAGATATTCATAGCCCTGATTTTGCAGATCCTGAATGAGCTCGCGCTCCAGATCGCTTTCACTCTGGTAGCCCTCGGCAACCGTCCATTCCCGCTCGTACCTGTCCAGAACGATGAAATTCCGGGACTCGGCGATGGTTTTGTAGTCGCTCATTCTTTGGTGTCCTTCCTTTTCAGCAGCTTTTTCACGGTGCGATCGAAATCGGATTCGATGCGCTGCTGCTTATTGAACTTCTCATATTCAGCAACGGCTTTCTGCTCTGCTTGCTGGCGGGTGACGTTGCCGTAGCCTTCCAGAATCCGGTATTCGTTGAAGGACAGAAACTTGTCCACGCTTGCGGCAAAGCTCTCCATCGTGAAGGTGGTGCGCCGCTCGATGATGCCCTCGATGTAATCGAAGAACGCCGAAACGGTCCGCTCCAGTTTCCGGATTTCCTCTTCGCTCAGGTAATTTTTCGCCACCAGTGAATCGGATTTCAGGACCCGGCCATCGGGCGCGTTCTTGTAGGTAGTCATGCCCATCAAGGGCTTGCTGGCATCTGCCTTCAGCGAAATGATTTCGGCTGCCGTGTGGCCGGTGATCGCAAAATGAAACTTGTCCTGCACATGGGCATAGAACAGGCGTGTCGTCTCGGATTTCGGGTCGTAATCGATGCTGCACTCGGCAAAGATGTCGGTGATCTGCTGATAAATCCGCCGCTCGCTGGCACGGATCGAACGCACCCGCTCCAGCAGTTCGCGGAAATAGTCCTTGCCAAAGTAACGGCCATTCTTCAGCCGCTCATCATCCATGGCAAAACCCTTGATGATGTATTCCTTGATCAGCTGGGTCGCCCAGATGCGGAATTGCGTCGCCTGCGCCGAATTGACGCGGTAGCCCACCGAGATCACCGCATCCAGGTTGTAGTACTGGGTCTGGTACTTTTTGCCGTCTTCGGCAGTTGTTTCCAAAACGGAAATAACTGAATTCGGGTCTAACTCATTGCTTTCAAAGATGTTTTTCAGGTGCTTGGATATGGCGGGGACGCCTACGCCAAACAACTCCGCCATGCGCTTCTGGGTCAGCCAAATGGTCTCGTTGGCGAGCAGAACCTCCACCTTGATCGCGCCATTCGGGGCCGTGTAGAGCAAGAATTCCGTGGTTTGATCGCGCAGGGTGAGCGGGTGTTTGGGCATGGCCGTATCCCTTTACGCACTGGCGGCTAAAGCGGCTTCTGGTTTGGGGAAGCTGAACAGCAAGTCGCGGTAATACGCGTATTGCTTCTGGCGCAATTCGATTTCGCGCGGCAAGCCTTCGGTGATGGAGTTGTTCAGGGCGTCGAATTTGTCGAGGAAGGCGACGATGCGGGCTTGCTTATTCAATGGTGGCACAGGAATTTTCAAATTCCTCAAATCACCCATTGGCAAACTAACCACAGGATTTCCCACAATTTTCTTGCTGTACTCTTTAACTATTTCACTAGAATTCAAAAGATGAGCAAGGAACCTAGGCAATATCTCCTCTTGCTTCGGCTTAATCACATATACACCTTCTTTGATATTCCAGTTCTCTGGTTTATTTTCAACCACAGCCGTTCGCCCGACTGTTCCCGTACCGGAAAAAAGTACGTCGCCAGCATCCAAATTGGAGCGACCATTAATCAATTTCAATGCCCGCTCATTTACCCTGTCAGTCTTTTCAAGAAACGTAACTCTACCGTTCTGAATCTCACGAACAGTCACGTAGTATCCTTTGGCGTCCGGTGTGTTTAACTGGAAGTTCTTTCGCGGATTTAGCCCTGTTTTTAGTGAATAGATAACTTCCCCTAACGTCTTCCACTCCACTTCCCCTTCTTCAAAACTCAACAACTTGTCGCGATAGTAGTTGTATTGTTTTTTGCGGGCGGTCAGCTCGGCGGTCAGCTCGGCGGTCAGCTCGGTGAAGCTGGCCAGTATGCGAACGATTTCGGCCTGGATTTCAAGCGATTTTTTGGGGTTGTCCGGGCAGGGAATGGGTATTTCGAACCTATCAGTATCCGGCGTTGCAATCTGCGGCATTTGCATTTTGCTGCCAATGTTCTGGAAGTACGGTTCGTTTAGCTTGAGGAAATAATAAACATACTTAATGTTGATCGCTTTCCCGCTAGCGTTGTAAGACCACAGCTCATTTTTGTGCGAGAACGGCTGATCGCAATACTCGAATTCGATCACGCCGCGAGACTTAACAATGATTGAAGGCTCTAGGTTTACGTCCTTTTCTGGAATATCTCCAAAGTCCAAAAATGCTACCGTCTTTCCGCCGGCAAATACCTTGACTGGTGCTCCCTCTTTGTGGAGGTCCCTCATCTGACCCGCAGTGATCTTCGTGCCTTTGGTGCGAACTAGCACTTCACCCAGCGCCTTCCACTCCACATCAACGCCATCCAGCAGCTTTTCCAAGAAGTTCTTGCCGCTCATGCCTCCAACTCCCCACTTTCAATCTCCGCGACGATGGCATCAATGTCCTTGCGCAACTGGTCGATCCGGGCAACGGTGTTTTTCAGTTCGGCATTGAGCTGGGCGATATCCACCACCTCGCGGTTGTCCTTGGCCTCGACATAGCTGCTGACCGACAGGTTGTAGTCGTTGGCAATTACCTCTTCCAACGACACGGACCTGGCGAAATGATCGACGTTGGCCTTGCTGTCGAACACGGCCATGATCTGGTCGATGTGCGCATCCAGCAGCACGTTGTTATTGGTTTCTTTCTTGAACAACCCGCTGGCGTCGATGAACTGGATGTTCGTGTCGGTCTTGTGCTTGGACATTACCAGGATGTTCACGGCGATGGTGGTGCCGTAGAACAGGTTGGGCGCCAGCGATATCACGGTTTCGACGTAGTTGTTATCCACCAGATACTGGCGGATTCTCTGCTCGGCCCCGCCCCGGTAGAAGATGCCGGGGAAGCAGACGATGGCGGCGCGGCCCTTGCTGGACAGATAGCTGAGCGCGTGCAGCACAAAGGCAAAGTCGGCCTTGGACTTGGGCGCCAGCACGCCGGCCGGGGCAAAGCGGTCGTCGTTGATCAGCGTAGGGTCATCGCTGCCGATCCACTTCACCGAATACGGCGGGTTGGAAACGATGGCATCGAAGGGCTTTTCGTCGCCAAAGTGCGGTTCGGTCAGGGTGTTGCCGAGCTGGATGTTGAATTTGTCGTAGTTGATGTTGTGCAGGAACATGTTCATCCGCGCCAGGTTGTAGGTGGTGTGGTTGAGCTCCTGGCCGAAGAAACCCTCTTCGATGATGTGGGCGTCAAAGTGCTTTTTGGCTTGCAGCAGCAGCGAGCCAGAGCCACAAGCCGGGTCGTAGATCTTGTTGACGCTGGTTTGCTTGTGCATCGCCAGCTGGGCGATCAGTTTGGAGACGTTTTGCGGGGTAAAAAACTCGCCGCCCGACTTGCCGGCGTTGGCGGCGTAGTTGGAGATCAGGAATTCATAGGCATCGCCGAACAGGTCGATACGGCTGGTGTCAAAACCACCGAAGTCCAGTTCGGCCACGCGCTTGAGCACGGCGGCCAATCGGGCGTTCTTGTCCTTGACGGTGTTGCCCAGACGATTGCTGGTGGTGTCGAAATCCGCAAACAGGCCTTTGATATCGCGCTCGGACGGGTAGCCGTTGGCGGAGGCTTCGATGGCGGAAAAGATGTTGGCCAGGTCGGTATTCAGGCGCTCGTTGGTGTGGGCGTTGGCCGCCACGTTGACGAACAGCTGGCTGGGGTAGATGAAGTAGCCCTTGGTCTTGATGGCGTCGTCTTTGGCGGCCGCAATGTTCGGATCACTGTCTGCCATGGCTGCGTAATGGACGGATGCATCGCCGCCGGTGATGTAATCGATGAAGTTCTCGCTGATGAAGCGGTAGAACAGCGTGCCCAGCACGTACTGCTTGAAGTCCCACCCATCGACGGCACCGCGCACGTCATTGGCGATATCCCAGATCTTGCGCTGCAGGGCGGCGCGTTGTTCGTTGCTTGTCATGATGTTTTGCGCAAGGCAGTTCAGATAGATGCGTCGTGTTGTGCGTGTCTTGATGAGTCGCTGCGTCGGCTAGCGTTTTGAGGCAGTCTAAGCGCGCCTATACGACTGTCACTTGTTCCGAATGCCATTCGCGACTGGTGCAGCCCAGCCCGCGACAATCCCCCCATGGCCCCCTCCCCACCGACTTCAGCGCCCTGCCCCTGCCCCCCCACGTGCTGGCCAACCTCACCCAGCTCGGCTACACGCAGATGACGCCCATTCAGGCGGCCAGCCTGCCGGTGGCGCTGCTGGGCAAAGACCTGATCGCGCAGGCCAAGACCGGCAGCGGCAAGACCGCCGCTTTTGGCATTGCGCTGCTGGCCAACCTCAATGCCCGGCGCTTTGCGGTGCAGTCGGTGGTGCTGTGCCCCACGCGCGAGCTGGCCGATCAGGTGGCGACGGAGATCCGTCGCCTGGCGCGCGCGGAAGAGAACATCAAGGTGGTGGTGCTGTGTGGCGGCGTGCCGCTGCGCAACCAGACGGCCAGCCTGGAGAACGGCGCCCACATCGTGGTCGGCACGCCTGGGCGCATCATGGACCATCTGGCGCGCGGCAACCTGAGCCTGGAGGCCCTGAACACGCTGGTGCTCGACGAGGCGGACCGCATGCTCGACATGGGCTTCTTCGACGACATCTGCGTGGTCGCCAAGCAATGCCCCAAGGAACGCCAGACGCTGCTGTTCTCGGCCACGTATCCCGAAGGCATCGAAAAACTCAGCCACCAGTTCATGAAGGCGCCGCAGACCATCACGGTGCAGGCCCAGCATGAAAAGACCAAGATCCAGCAGCGCTGGTACGAAGTGCCCGGCAGCCCGGGGGACGAAGCCCGCCTGGCGGCCGTCGCCGATGTGCTGCGGCACTACCGCCCGGCCAGCACGCTGGCCTTCTGCAACACCAAGGCGCAGTGCCGCGCGCTGGTGGCCTATCTGAAGGAGCAGGGCTTCAGCGCGCTGGCCCTGTTCGGTGAGCTGGAGCAGCGCGAGCGCGACCAGGTGCTGGTGCAGTTTGCCAACCGCAGCTGTTCGGTGCTGGTGGCGACCGATGTGGCCGCACGCGGGCTGGACATCGCCCAGCTGGCGATGGTCATCAACGTGGATGTCACGCCCGATCCGGAGGTCCACATCCACCGCATCGGCCGCACCGGCCGTGCCGACGAGGAAGGCTGGGCCATCAGTCTGGCCAGCATGGACGAGATGGGCAACGTCGGCAAGATCGAGCAGTTGCAGAAGTCCGAATCCGAATGGCACCCGCTGGCCGAACTGACCCCAGCCAGCCAGGCGCCGCTGCTGCCGCCCATGGTGACCTTGCAGATCGTGGGCGGGCGCAAGGAAAAGATCCGCGCGGGCGATGTGCTGGGTGCGTTGACGGGCGACGCGGGCGGTGTGGCGCCGTTCACGCGCGAACAGGTGGGCAAGATCAACGTCAACGAGTTCTCGACCTACGTGGCCGTCGAGCGCACGCTGGCCCGCCAGGCGCAGCAGAAGCTGACCAAGGGCGGCGTGAAGGGCAAGAGTGTGAAGGTCCGCATCATGGACGAGGCGTGAAGAAGGCACCGCGAGGCGCACCTTCCGACGCACGACGCCATCGATCTTCTTTACCTTCGGCCCCAACTTCTTGACCCGGCCGCCACGGCGGGTTGACGCCTGCGGCTCACACTTCATTCACCCGCTGAACTTTCGGTCAGCGGTTTGAAATGCAAAGGAAGCCAAGCATGATCTCTCTTCGCCAACGTGTTCTGTGGGCCAGCCTGATGGCGTCGGCCGCATTCGCCGCCTCGGCGCAGCAACCGGCACCGGTGGGCGCGGCACCCGTGCAGGCTCAGATGGCGCCTTCGGGCCCCGCCCCGCAGGAAGCGGCGCAGGCCAAGGCCGACAAGCCCGGCCATCGTGGCGAGCACAAGAAGCTGGACCCGGCCGAGCGCTTCGAGCGCATGCACAAGCGCATGGTCGAGCGCCAGGCGCAGCTCAAGGACAAGCTCAAGCTCAACGCTTCGCAGGAAGCGGCCTGGGCGCAGTACACGGGCGCGCTCCAGCCCCCTGTTCCGCCCGCCACCGGCCAGTCGCGTCTGTCGCGTGCAGATTTCGCCAAGCTCAGCACGCCCGAGCGCCTGGACCGCATGCAGGCCCGCCAGGCCGAGCGGCAGGCACGCTTCGCCCAGCGCGCGCAGGCCACCAAGCAGTTCTACGCGCAGCTGACGCCGGAGCAGCAGAAGACCTTCGACGCCGAGACCCTCCAGCGTCACGGTCCGCGCCACGGCCATGGCCCGCACCACCCGCACCACCGTGGGCATGACGGCCATGCCCCGGCGGCGCCGGCCAAGAGCTGACCGGCGCCCCGCCCCGTGGCCCGCTGCTGCTGCAGCGGCGCGGGCGGCTGGCCCAGCCGAGCCTCGTGCTCCATGAAAAGAATCCCCGCCCGGGCAGCCCGGCGGGGCTTCTTCCTTTTTCCATGAGGCGCGGGCCGGGTGCGCAAGGCCGGGCCGCTCGCCTGTCGCGCGCCGCTTACTTCGGCGTGCCGGTGCTCGTCGTGGGGTTGGTCGGCACGTCGGGGCGCTCGCCCTTGTCGCCGAAGGGGCGCGCCTGATGCAGCGCGCCCTGGCGCACTTCCTCGCGCGTGCGCTGGCCGGTGGGCGGCGTGGTGTTGGGCTGGCCCATGTACTTGGTGCTGGCCTCGCCCGACGCCGGGGCGTTGGTGGTGTTCTGGTGGCGGTTGTTCATGGCGGCTTCGCTGCGCACGGCGCTGCGGTCGGCCGGCATGCCCACGCCGGGGCGCTGGGTGGGGTTGGGCTCGCCCGCGGGCGTCTGCGTGCTCGCCTCGCCCGAGCGGGTGACGGGCACCGAGGGCTGTGCGTGGGCGACGGCGGCAGCGGCCAGCAGGCCGGCGGCGGCAAGGCTCAGCAAGGGGCGGCGAAGGCGGAGGTGCGTCATGAGAATGGCTCCTGAAGGGGGGTGTGAAGAACGGGGCGTCCATGGGCAAAGACGCAGTGCGCGTGGCTCTTCGCAGAAGGTGGCCCTGAACAGGTTGCAGGTTCGGGCCGGCCGCGGCGCGCTGGGACTCTGACCTTTTCAAGCTAGTGACACGTCCGGGCCGCATTTGTCGGGGCCGGCAAGGCCCCGGTGTAGGAACCGGCTGCGCGCGCGTGCGGGCCGGTGCGCGCCGGAAGTTCGCCGTGGCCGATTTCTCGCGCCTTCCTACAGGGGCGCCCGGGCGCCGCTTCGTACAAATGGCACGTGTCCTATCTCACCGATCCCGCGCCGACGACGCCCCCGCATGCCACGCCTGGTGCGGCCCCTGCCGGCCCCGCCGTGCAGGCGGCTGCCCCTGCAGGCGGCCCGGCGGCCGAGCCCCTGCCCCCGTCGTCGCTCAAGGTGATGACGGTCAACACGCACAAGGGCTTCACGGCGCTCAACCGCCGCTTCATCCTGCCCGAGCTGCGCGAAGCCGTGCGCACGGTGGGCGCCGACGTGGTGTTCCTGCAGGAAGTGCTGGGCACGCATTCGCGCCACCAGAAAAAGGTCGACAACTGGCCCGAGGCGCCGCACTACGAATTCCTGGCCGACACGATGTGGCCGCAGTTCGCCTATGGCCGCAACGCGGTGTATCCGCGCGGTCATCACGGCAATGCGCTGCTGTCCAAGTTCCCCATCGTGCATCACCGCAACCACGACGTGTCCATCGCGGGGCCCGAAAAGCGCGGGCTGCTGCATTGCGTGCTGCGCATCCCGGGCCGCGCGCAGGAAGTGCATGCCATCTGCGCGCACCTGGGCCTGGCCGAATCGCACCGCCAGCAGCAGCTGGAGCTGCTGTGCCACATCGTGCGCGACGAAGTGCCGGCCGACGCGCCGCTGGTGGTGGCGGGCGACTTCAACGACTGGCGCAACCGCGCGCACCAGCTGCTGGAAGAGCGCGCCGGGCTGCACGAGGTGTTCCGCACCGCGCGCGGCGCGGCGGCGCGCACCTTCCCGTCGCGCCTGCCGCTGCTGCCGCTGGACCGCATCTACGTGCGCAATGCGCAGGCCCATGCGCCGGTGGTGCTGCCGCGCCAGCCCTGGTCGCACCTGTCCGACCACGCACCGCTGGTGGCGGAGATTTCGCTGTGAGCCCGGGCGCGCGGCCGCGATGGCGACGCCCCCGGCATCGACGATGACGACGAACCAGGAACGCTCATGAGCAAGCGCCAATGGCATGCAGGCAACCGCGTGCGCCTGCTGGAGAACGGAGAAGCCTTCTTCCCGCGCGTGTTCGAGGCCATCCGCGCCGCCGAGCGCGAAGTGCTGATCGAGACCTTCATCCTCTTCGAGGACAAGGTGGGGCTGCAACTGCATGCCGCCGTGTGCGAAGCCGCGCGCCGCGGCGTGCGCGTGGACCTGATGGTGGACGGCTTCGGCTCGCCCGACCTGTCGGCCCGCTTCATCGATTCGATGCGCGAGGCCGGCGTGCACCTGCGCGTGTTCGACCCGGGCCGGCGCGTGCTGGGCCAGCGCCTGAACGTGTTCCGCCGCATGCACCGCAAGATCGTGGTCGTCGACGGCCGGCTGGCCTTCGTGGGCGGCATCAACTATTCGGCCGACCACCTGATGGATTTTGGCCCCGAGGCCAAGCAGGACTACGCGGTGGAGATCACCGGGCCGGTGGTCGACGAGATCCACCGCTTCATGCTGCATGCCGTGGCGCTGGGCGGCAAGGGGCACCGCTGGTTCCGCCGCCGGCTGAAGGTGACGGCCGACGTGCGCAACGAGCCCACGGGCGAGGCCGAGATGATGTTCGTGGTGCGCGACAACCGCCGCCACACCGACGACATCGAGCGCCACTACCTGGCGGCCATCCGCACGGCGCGCGAGCGCATCGTGATCGCCAATGCCTACTTCTTCCCGGGCTACCGCCTCATCAAGGAACTGCGGCGTGCCGCGCGCCGGGGGGTGGACGTGCGCCTCATCCTGCAGGGCGAGCCCGACATGCCGATCGTGAAGACGGCGGCCAGCATGCTGTACCACCACCTGCTGCATGCCGGCGTGCGCATCTACGAATATTGCGAGCGCCCGCTGCACGGCAAGGTGGCGCTCACCGACGGGCTGTGGAGCACGGTGGGCTCGAGCAACCTCGATCCGCTGTCGCTGTCGCTGAACCTCGAGGCCAACGTGCTGATCCGCGACCCCGCCTTCAACGCGCAGCTGTACGAACGGCTGGAGCACCTGATGCGCGAGGCCTGCAAGCAGGTGCAGCCGGACGACCTGCAGGAATGGAGCGGCTGGCGCCTGGTGCGCAGCTTCTTCGTCTTCCACTTCATGCGCTGGTTCCCGGCGTGGGCGCGCTGGCTGCCCCGGCATGCCCCGCGCCTGGTGCCGGCCCATGCCACCGACCTGGCCGAGGCTGCCGCGAGCCCAGCCAATCAGGCCAGCCAGGGCCAGACGCCCGTCAACCGCGCGCCGCAGACCGATTGCGCCTGAGCGCTCGCCTCATGCGACCCGGAGCCCGCCCATGACCGCCAGCGCATCGCGCGGCAACGACGGGCGGGTGCGCGAATTCGGCCTGGCGCCCCTGCCTGCGGGCCAACGGCGGGGCGAAGCTCCGCACGGCGAAGGCCCGGGCGGGCCGCCCATCGCATGGCGCGGGCCGCCGTCCGGCCCGCAGCCCGGCGGTGAAGGCGCGAGCGCGCCACCGGCGCATCGCCCGCTGCGCACGCGCCCGTGGTGGCCGTGGGCCAGGCGCGGCGCGGTGCTCGTCTTCCTGCTTCTGGTGGCCGTGCTGCTGGTGCAGCAGGCGCGCGCCGTGGAATGGGCCGAAGTGTTCACCGCCATGCGCGCCTACCCCTGGGCCGTGCTCGCGGCGGCGGCGGCGCTGGCGGCGCTGAGCCACGGGATCTATGCCACCTTCGACCTGATCGGGCGGCACTACACCGGCCACCGGCTGCCTGCGGCCACGGTCATGGCCATCACCTTCGTGAGCTATGCCTTCAACCTCAACATGGGCACGATCGTGGGCGCGGTGGGCATGCGCGCGCGGCTCTACACGCGGCTGGGGCTCAAGGCGGCCACGGTCACGCGCATCGTGGGCACCAGCATGCTGACCAACTGGCTGGGCTATTGCCTGCTGGCCGGGCTGGCCTTCGCGGCGTGGCCCCCCGTCCTGCCCGAAGGCTGGCACCTGGGCGGCCTGGCGCTGCGTGCGGTGGGCGCGGGCATGGTCGGGCTGGTGCTGGCCTATGGGGCGATGTGCGCCTTTTCCACGCGCCGCGAATTCCATGTGCGCGGCCACGCGATCGACCTGCCGGGCTGGCGCGTGGCGCTGCTGCAGCTGCTCCTGTCGTGCAGCAATTGGGCCGTGATGGGCGCGGCGATGTTCGTGCTGCTGCAAGGGCAGGTGCCGTACCCGCTGGCGCTCGGCGTGCTGCTGATCGGCGCTGTGGCGGGCCTGCTGTCGCGCGTGCCCGCGGGCCTGGGCGTGCTGGAATCGGTGGTGGTGGCGCTGCTGATGGGCACGCAAGGCTCGCCCTCGCGCAACGCCCTGCTCGCCGCCGTGCTGTGCTACCGCGCCGTGTACTACTGGATCCCGCTGGGCGTGGCGGCCGTGCTGTACCTGGGCATGGAAGCCAATGCGCGCAAGCTGCGCGCGGGGGCTGCGGCGCAGGCGCCTGCGGCCGACGCGCGTGGCCGGAGGCCTTGAGGCTTCCCAGGCCGATCAGCCCTGGCCCGTCAAGGTGATGAGCGCGATTTCCGACGGCGCGCCGAAGCGCTTGGGCGGGCCCCAGTAGCCCGTGCCGCGGCTGATGTAGACCCACATCTGCTGCACCCGGTGCAGGCCGGCCGTGAAGGGCTGCTGCAGCGGCACGAACAGGTTCCACGGAAAGAACTGGCCCCCGTGCGTGTGGCCCGACAGCTGCAGCGTGAAGTCGGCCTCGGCCGCGGCGGGCGCGGTGCGCGGCTGGTGCGCCAGCAGCACGCGCGTGCGCACCAGGGGCGGCGCGTCCTGCAGCGCGCGCTGTGGGTCGCTGGCATGGCTGGCGATGAAATGGCCGGCGGTGTAGTCGGTCACGCCGGCCACCACCAGCGCGCTTTCCAGCACCTCCTCATCCGTCTGCGCGCCGTGCACGTTGCGCGTCTGCAGCACCACGTGTTCGTTGAGCAGCACGCGCAGGCCCAGGCGGCGCAACTCGTCGATCCACGGCTGCGCGCCGGCGTAGTACTCATGGTTGCCCGTCACCACGAAGGTGCCATGCCGCGCGCGCAGCTGGCCCAGCGGCGCGATGTGCTCGCGCAGTTCGGCCACCGGCCCGTCCACCAGGTCGCCGGTGATGGCCACCATGTCGGGGTCGAGCGCATTCACGCGGTCGACGATGCGCTGGATGTAGCCGCGGCCGATGGTGTGGCCGACGTGGATGTCCGACAGCTGCGCGATGGTGAAGCCGTGCAGCTGCTGCGGCAGGTGCGCGATCGGCACTTCGACGCGGCGCACGGGCGCCGTGCGCCGGGCATTGAAGTAGCCGGCCGCGCTCACGCCCGTGGCCAGGCCCACCACGGCCAGCGCGCTGCCCACCTGCCAGCGCGGCAGGTTCCAGTCGTGCAGGCCCAGCCACTGCGCCGCCGTGCCGAGCAACAGCCCCGCGTCGCGCGCCAGCGTGAGCAGCAGCAGCGACGAGAACCAGCCCATCGCGAGCAGGCCGACCCATTGCGCACGGCGGCCCAGCGCGCCGCGCAGCCAGGGCCGTTGCAGGAAAGGCAGCGGCATGGTGGCGGCCGACACCGCCAGCACGGCCGGCAGCAGCGCCCAGGCGGCGCCAGTCTGCATCAGGGCCGGCGTGAGCCGCAGCGCGATGTAGACGTGAAGCAGCGTCGTGAGGACGGTGAGCGGAGCGAGTGGCATGGGGGCGCGAATTATGCTGCGCCGCAGCATACGCGGAAGTGGGCGGGCGCGTGTCGCGCAGGGGAAACAATGCGCGCGAAAGGTCACTTCGGCAACGCTACATCATCGAGAGCGCGGCGCGCCGACCCTGCGCGCAATGGGCTTGGGCCGCGTCAGGATTCCGGGGGGCCGAACCGCCGCGCCTGCCTGGGTGGGGAACGCCCATCAGCGAGGCGGCGCCCCGCAAGGAAAAAACCGCCGGGGCCCGGCGGTTCGCTGCGAAAGCGGTAAGGCTTCGTCAGCGTGCGCCCTGGGCCAGTGTCTGCCGCGGCAGGGTGGCCGAGGCGATGTCGAAGTTGGAGGGCCACAGGAACAGCGTGCGGCCGGGCTGGCCCAGGCGCACCACCAGTTCCTGCGTGAGCGTGAGCGAACCCAGCGTGGCCTGCACTTCATAGGTGCCCGGCGCCAGGCGCGCCACCATCAGCGGCCCGTCGGCCTGGGCCTGCAGCACATGCTCGCCGTTGTACTTGTTGCGCATGCTGACCTGCACCGGCGCGTCGAAGCGGCCGCGCGGCGCGCCGTTGACGGCGAATTCCACCGTGGCGCCCCAGCGCGGCGACACGCGCTCCATGAACGCCAGTTCGGCGGCGCTGCGCTGGCCGCCGCACATGAACTCCACCCCCTGGGGAGCCATCTGGATCGGCGGGTTGGCAAAAGCCTGCGCCGAAAGGCTGGCACCCATCAGCAGGGCGGCGGTGCCCAGGGCCAGAAAGGGGCGAAGGGAGAACATCGACGGTGTCATGGCAAGCGAAGGTCCGGAAGATGGGAGGTCAGCCTGGGCCGGTCTGGCGCCCGGCCGCCGATTCTGCGTAGCAAGAATGGGGCGCGAATCGGCGTTTACGCGGGGGCTGCTATTGCATCGGGAGCGTCGCAGCGAGTCCCCTTCAAATGCAACGAAGTATTGCGAGGATCGAAAATCGCCGATCCAAGGGGCCGTGCGGCGCCTTGCACCTGACTGATTTGGTCGGACTTTGCGGGCGCCAGGAGGCACGGCGCCCCTCCCCGGGGCGCGCCCGGGCGGCCAACGTGCGGTGCGGACCTACGGCCCGCCGCGCCCCTGGCGCGGGGGCAGCGCGCTGGCAGTCGGCAAGAATGCGGCTTCGTTCAACCGCGGGCGCCGGCCTGGCGCCGGCCCCGCACGCACCCCGCACCCCTCACGTCGTCGAATGCCCATGAACACCCCTTTGTCTTCCGCCATCCATGAAGACGCCGCCGATACCGGCCTCCCGCGCCAGCCGTGGTGGCAGGCGCTGCGCGAGGCCGACGCGCGCCGCCCCGATCTGCCGGGCGAGCATGTGGTCGTGCTGGGCCTGGGCCTGTGGATGCTGGCCTCGGCCGGCCGCAGCCGCTCCGTGGGCGGCCGCCTGCTCAAGGCCGCCATCGGCGGCGCCCTGGTCGGCCGCGCCGCCAGCGGCACCGGCGGCCTCACGCGGCTGATGGACCAGGGCGCACGCCTGGCCGAGCGCTACCTGCCGCGCTGAGCTTTTTCCTCGGCGGCCGCTGTCCCGCAAGCGGCGGGGGCCGTCAAGGCCCATGGCATCCATGCCTTTTGGTCCCGGGCCGGCGAGGCATATGTCACCATGTCCTTCCGCCCTGCCCGTTTGCCGCCATGTCCCCCGGAGTCCTTTTCACTGTCCTGTCCAACATCCCCTGGGGCCAGGTGATCGACAACGCGCCCAAGGTGGCCGAAGGCGCGACGCGGTTGTGGAACACGGTGGGCGCGCGGCGCAGGAAGCCGGCGGCCGCAGCGGCGCCGGACGAGTCGCCGGGCGACGGCGCCGCCGTGACGCACACGCCCGCCGAGGCGCTGCAAAGGAAGGTCGAGGCGCTGGAGGCGGAAGTGCGCCAGCTGTCGGAGCAGATGCAGGCATCCAGCGAACTGATCAAGGCGCTGGCGGACCAGAACACGCTGCTGGTGCAGCGCATCGAGCTGCATCGCCGACGGATGCGACAGCTGGCCGCAGGCGGACTGGCGGTGGCCGCTACTCTGACGGCGGCTGGGCTCTACGTGCTGCTGCGCGCCTGAGCAGCGCCTGGTTCCATTCCATCGCCGCGTCCGGCAGCGCCGCCGGCGCGGCACCAGGCGCGGGCCTTTTGGAGCCGTGTTCCTGCGCATAGACCTTCGTGAATTCCGCGCCGAGCAGGAAGATCTGCGCCGCGTAGTACACCCACGCCAGCACGGCCACCAGCGAGCCGGCGGCGGCGAAGGTCTCGGTCATGCCGCTGCGGCCCAGGTAGAGCGCAATGGCCGTCTTGCCGACCTGGAACAGCAGCGAGGTGACGGCCGCCCCCACCCACACGTCGCGCCAGGCGATGTGCGTGGAAGGCATGAACTTGTAGATCATCGCGAACAGCAGCGTCATGGTCGCGAAGGCGATGACGAGGTTCAGCGCCTGCAGCATGAGCTCCCAGCCCGGCAGCAGCGCGCCGACCCAGCTGCCCAGCGCGGCCAGCAGGGCGCTCACGACGAGCGACACCATCATCAGGAAGGCCAGGCCCAGGATGAGGCCGAAGGACAGCAGGCGGGCCCACAGCGTGGCCAGCGCGCCGCCGCGCTTCTGGTCGCGCGGCACATGCCAGATGCGGTCCAGCGCGCTCTGCAGTTCGGCGAAGACCGTGGTCGCGCCCACCACCAGCACGCCGACGCCGATGGCGCCTGCGACGAAGCCCTTGTCGGGCCGGCTGGCATTGGCGACCAGGGCCTGCACGGCGCCTGCGGCGTCGGCGCCCATCAGGCCGGCCAGCTGTTGCGCGATCTCGCCGCGCACCGCTTCCTCGCCGAAGAGGTAGCCCGCCACGGCGATCACGATCATCAGCAGCGGCGCGATGGAGAACATCGTGTAGTAGCTGATGGCCGCGCCCATGCTGGGGGCGTAGTCGTCGCTCCAGGCCTGGACGGCCTTCTTGCAGAGTTGGAAGAGTTCCTGGGGGCGCATGCGTCGGTGAGGGAAAGCGTTGCCAAGGGCGCGTGGCCGGTTGCCGCTTCGCACCTTAGCGCATGCGCAGCCCCGCCGCCTGTCAGCCGTTGCCGGGCGGTGTCTCGGCCACGCGTTCCTGGTTGGTGGTGCTGCGGCTGCCCTTGAGGTGCATCTCGACGTCGGTGGCACGGTCGCCCACGGCATCGATGGCCTCGCGCAGCTGCTCTTCGCTCACGTCCAGCTTGCGGGTCCATTCGCGCTTGCCGGCTTCGGAGCGCAGGTCGATGCGGTCGGGGTCGTTGCCTTCGGGGGCCAGGACGGCGGGGTCGGGGGTGTCGCTCATGGTGCGTGCTCCTGGAGGGAATGCGGTTCGAAAGCGGTCACCGTAGGGCGCAGGCGGCGGCGCGGGTGTAGGAACAGGTGCATCCGGATCCCCGGGCGGTGTCTGCCTGCAAGGCCGGCCTCGCGCGCCGACAATGCGCGCTTCCATTCAGTTCCAGCATCAAGCATTCGCACCATGCCCATCACCAAGGATTCCGTCGTCACCCTGCGCTACAGGGTGAGCGATGCCACCACCGGCCAACTCGTGGAGGCCGGCAAGGAACCCACGGCCTACCTGCACGGGGGCTACCAGAACACGCTGCCCAGGATCGAGGAGGCGCTGGAGGGCCAGGACACGGGCTACCAGACCACGCTGACGCTGGCGCCGGCCGATGCCTTCGGCGAGCGCGACGAGGCGCTGGTGCGCACCATCCCCAAGAGCGAATTCCCGCCCGGCGTGAAGGTGGGCGGCCAACTGCGCGGCCAGCTCGACGACGGCCGGGACCATGTGTTCACCGTGGTCAAGATCAAGGGTCCGCAGGTGCTGCTGGACGGCAACCACCCCTGGGCCGGCAGGACGCTGAAGTTCCAGCTCACCGTGGCCGGCGTGCGCGCCGCCACGCCCGAAGAGATCGCCCACCGCCACGTGCATGGCGCGGGCGGGCATCACCACTGAGCGGCATCCAGGAAGGCGCGCGAATGCGCGCCGACGGGAAGCGCCAGGCGTCGCGTCAGGCCGCGCGCCAGCGCAGCCCGTTGCACCAGTCCATGAAGTCTTCCAGCTCGTTGGACTTGTCGAACACGGCGTCCGCGCCCAGGGCCCGGCAGCGCGAGCGCATGTCGTCGGTGGCGTAGTTGCTCAGCACCACCGCGCGCTGATGCGGCTGGCGCTGCAGGCAGCGGCGCAGCACGCCCAGGCCGGAGCCTTTCTGCAGGAAGAGGTCGATCACCGCGACATGCCAGGCATCCGAATGCTCGGTGAGCCAGTTCACCGCGGCGTCCTCGCTCTCGGCGTAGCCCACGGCCTCGGCGCTGGCCAGATCCTCCAGCGCGGGGATCAGGCTGTCTCGGATGGTCTTGTTGTCTTCGACAAGAAAGATGCGCAGGGTCATGATGCGAAAAAGCACGGGGCGGGCCCTGTCATGCAGAAGTGCATGCAGCATGCGGCTGCGCCGGATGCTTCGCACCGTACCCGTCGCGCCGCGCCCCTCTTGGACGCCGGCAGCCCTCCGCGGAGTCGGACGACGCCTACCGCTTTGGCCCTGGGCGGGCGGCCGTCCGGCCGAAGGCGGCCGTCTGCATCCGCCTTTCGTTGTTGCAGCCATGCGGCCAGGCTGTTGCACCCGCAGGCCTGTTGCGGCGCTGGAAAGCGGGGACACTGGCTCCATCTTCGATCCATGGCGCGGCAGGCCGGCCGCGCAGTCCTTCTGGAGCCGCTGACCCCATGTCCGCCCCCGTTTCCGCAACCACCTCCCCGATCCTCCAGGTCCATCCGCTGGGCTTTCCCTGGCCCACGATCGACCCCTTCCTCTTCTGCGCGTACCACGACGACGCCTACCCGCGCGCCAATGCGCAAATGGGCCCGGACGCGCCCGTGCAGGGCCGCCAGATCGGCGCCGACTTCAGCCGCAAGGACGGCTGGAGCCTGTACCACGGCCACCCGGTGCCCGGCTTTCCGGGCCACCCGCACCGCGGCTTCGAAACCGTGACCGTGGTGCGGCGCGGGCTGATCGACCATGCCGATTCGCTGGGCGCCGCCGCGCGCTACGGCGACGGTGACGTGCAGTGGCTCACGGCCGGCGCGGGCATCCAGCATGCCGAGATGTTCCCGCTGCTCAACCAGGAGGCCGACAACCCGCTGGAGCTGTTCCAGATCTGGCTGAACCTGCCCGCGCGCCGCAAGATGGTGACGCCGAACTTCACCATGTTCTGGGCCGACCAGGTGCCGCAGTGGCACAGCATCGATGCGCAGGGCCGCCGCACCGACGTGCGCGTGGTGGCTGGCCGGCTGGCGCCCGCCGATGGCGGCACGGGCGTCGACCAGCCGCTGGCGCCGCCGCCCGACTCCTGGGCCGCGCAGGCCGATGCGGACGTGGCGATCTGGACGCTGCGCCTGGACGCCGGCGCCGAATGGACGCTGCCGGCGGCGGCCGGCGCGGGCACGCGGCGCATGCTCTACCTGTTCCGCGGCGAGGCGCTGCAGGTGGGCGGGCAGCGCGTGCAGGGCCCGGCGGCCATCGAACTGCACGCCGGGCAGGACGTAGCCCTCACGGCCCTCGGCGGCGCGCCGGTGGAGCTGCTGCTCCTGCAGGGCCGGCCGATCGGCGAGCCGGTGGCCCAGTACGGCCCCTTCGTGATGAACACGCAGGCCGAGATCATGCAGGCCATGCAGGACTACCGCCGCACCCAGTTCGGCGGCTGGCCCTGGGCCGAGGACGCGCCCGTGCACGGGCGCGACCCGCAGCGCTTTGCGCGCCACCCCGACGGGCGCGAGGAACGGCCCGCACCGGCCCCGGCAGCCGCGTGACCCGCGGGTGCACCGCTGGCTAGCGCGCGGGCGGGCCCACCAGCCCGCGCGCGAGCCGCCAGAACAGCCACAGGAAGGCCAGCGGCAGCACGGCCGTCTGCAGCACGAAGACCGCCATCAGGCGCACGATCTGCGTCGCCCAGTCCTTGGCGGACTGCAGCAGGCCTTCGATGACGGCCGGCGTGTTCTTCACGCGGTCGGCCAGCGCCTTGAGGCGGTCGACGAAGCCTTTCTCATCGGCCGCGCCCGCCACCCCGCTGGCTTCCACCGCGGCGGGCGCGCCTTCCAGGCTCGCCATGGCGCTCTGGAACTCGCCGGCCATGACGGCGCGGTACGCGGCTTCGCTCGCGACCGCCGAGAGCGGCACGGCAAAGCGCGCCATCAGCAGCCCGATCAGCACGGGCATGAGCCAGCGCAGGCTGCTGCGGGAAGGGGGCGGTGATGCCCAGGGGCCGGCGGCGGCGGACGCCGCGGACGCTGCCGCCGGCCGCTCGCCGCGCCATCGCATCCACGCCCAGGCCAGCAGCACCGCCGTAAGCGCGGCCGACACCGCGAGGTGCCCGCCCACGCCCAGCAGCAGCAACTGCACGCCGAAGGCCACACTGGCGGCCAGCATCACGGCGGCAAAGCGGTCGATGAGCTCGGACAGCGGGCGCAGCGCCTCGCCTGGGGCCACGCCCACCACGGCATCGACCCGCACGCTCTGCACCACCGACACGGCCGCGCCCAGCGTGCGCGCGGCGGCAAAGGCGGTCAGCGAACGCTGCAGGCCGGCGCTGACCTGTTCGCGTGCATACCGGTCGACGGGGGTGAGCCAGCACGCCGCGAGCACGGCGAGGCTGAAGAGGACGATGAACGGGCGACGAAGGCGGCAGGGGCGGTCCATGGCGGGGAGCTTAGCCACGGGCGCATGGCCGCCCGGCGCAATTCCCCTGGCCCGATGCTGTGGACCCGGCAAGCCGGTGCGCGCGCGGCGCAGCGCGGTGGGTGCCGCCGGCCAGCGGCCAGTGGTCAGCGATCAGCCCAGCGGGCTCATCTGCGAAGGCCGGTCCTGCGCGCAGTATTCGAGGAAATCGTCCAGTTCATTGGACTTGTCGAACACCGCGTCGGCGCCCATCTCCAGGCAGCGGTCGCGGATGTCGGGCTGCGTGTAGTTGGTCAGCACCACCACGCGCTGGTGCGGCTGGCGGTTGGCGCAGGCATGCTTGAGCACGCCCAGCCCCGAGCCTTCGCGCAGGAACAGGTCCACCACCGCCAGGTGCCAGACCTCGCGGTGGTCCTGCAGCCATTGCACGGCCTGCGCCTCGGTTTCCGCCACGCCCACCACGGGTGCGTCGGCCAGGTCCGCCAGCGCCGGGATGAGGTTTTCGCGGATGGTGGAGTTGTCCTCCACCAGAAAGGTGATCAGCGCCATGCTCTCCTGCAGCCAGCTTCTGTCGGGCATGCAGTCTAGCGGCGCTGCGCCGCCGGCGCTCAGAGGATGCCGAACAGGTTCAGCAGGATGATCGCGCTCAGCGGAACGCCCAGCAGCCACAGCAAAAGAGAAGGCATGGTCGGATTCCTCGTCGTCGAAGTGAAACATGCCCGCGATGCTGCGGCGCCCGGGGATGCCGGCCTGACAGCCGAGGCGGCCCGCCGATGTAGGACGGCCCGGCGGATGGTGCCGCGCCCAAGCAAAAGGCGCCCGAAGGCGCCTTTCGCAGCGACGCGAGGTCCGCTTACTTGCTCACCACGCGGGCCATTTCCAGGCACTTGTTGGAGTAGCCCCACTCGTTGTCGTACCAGGACACGAGCTTGACGAAGGTGCCGTCCAGCGCGATGCCGGCTTCGGCGTCGAAGATGGACGTGCGGGCGTCGCCGCGGAAGTCGGTGGCGACGACCTTGTCTTCCGTGTAGCCCAGCACGCCCTTGAGCGCGCCTTCGGACTGCGCCTTCATCTCGGCGCAGATTTCCTTGTAGGTGGCTTCCTTGTTCAGCTCCACCGTCAGGTCCACCACCGACACGTCGGAAGTCGGCACGCGGAAGCTCATGCCCGTGAGCTTCTTGTTCAGCTCGGGGATCACCACGCCCACGGCCTTGGCGGCGCCGGTGCTCGACGGGATGATGTTTTCCAGGATGCCGCGGCCGCCGCGCCAGTCCTTGTTGGACGGGCCGTCCACGGTCTTCTGCGTGGCGGTGGCGGCGTGCACGGTGGTCATCAGGCCGCGCTTGATGCCCCACTTGTCGTTGAGCACCTTGGCCAGCGGCGCCAGGCAGTTCGTGGTGCACGAGGCGTTGGAGATGATGGCCTCGCCCTTGTACGTCTTGTCGTTCACGCCGAACACGAACATGGGCGTGTCGTCCTTGGACGGGGCCGACATGATGACCTTCTTGGCGCCCGCGTCGATGTGCTTGTGCGCCGTTTCCTTGGTGAGGAACAGGCCAGTGGATTCCAGCACCACGTCGGCGCCCACCTCGTTCCACTTGAGGTTGGCGGGGTCGCGTTCCTGCGTCAGGCGGATCTTCTTGCCGTTGACGATCAGCGTGTTGCCTTCGACCGCGATCTCGCCCTTGAAGCGGCCGTGCACCGAGTCGTACTGCAGCATGTACGCCAGGTAGTCCGGCTCCAGCAGGTCGTTGATGCCCACGACTTCGATGTCGGGGAAGTTCTGCACCGCCGAGCGCAGCACGTTGCGGCCGATGCGGCCGAAGCCGTTGATGCCCAGTTTGATCGTCATGCGAAAAATCTCCTGAAGTTGGAAAACTCTGCCAATCTCTGCCGTGCGTGCGAGGCCGCCGCGCCTCAGCGCAGCACGGCCTCGACCGTGGCGGCCACGTGCTCGGGCGTGAAGCCGAAATGCTCGAAGAGCACCGGCGCGGGGGCCGATTCGCCGTAGGTGTCGATGCCGATGGCGGCGTCGATGCCGTATTTCCACCAGCCGTCGGTCGTGCCCATTTCCACCGACACGCGCGGCAGGGCCTTGGGCAGCACGGCCTTCTTGTACTTCACGTCCTGGCGGTCGAAGGTGGTGGTGCTGGGCATGGACACCACGCGCACGGGAATCCTGCGCGCGGCCAGCAGCTCCTGCGCGCGCAGCGCCAGCTGCACTTCGGAACCGGTGGCGATGATCACGGCCTTGGGCTTCTTCTTCAGGCCCACGCGCGACGGTTCGGCCAGCACGTAGGCGCCGCGGCTGATGTCGGCCAGCTCGTCCTTGGGGGCGTAGGGCAGGTTCTGGCGCGACAGCAGCAGCGCCGTCGGCTTGTTCCTGTTGCGCAGGGCCACGGCCCAGGCCACGGCCGTTTCGGCGGTGTCGGCCGGGCGCCAGACGTCCAGGTTCGGGATCAGGCGCAGGCTGGCCGCGTGCTCGATCGATTGGTGCGTGGGGCCGTCCTCGCCCAGGCCGATGGAGTCGTGCGTGAACACGTGGACCACGCGCTGCTTCATCAGCGCCGCCATGCGGATCGCGTTGCGGCTGTAGTCGCTGAAGGTCAGGAAGGTGCCGCCGTAGGGGATGAAGCCGCCGTGCAGCGCCACGCCGTTCATGATGGCGGCCATGCCGAATTCGCGCACGCCGTAGTTGATGTGGCGCCCGCCCAGGCCGGCCTCGTTCTTCACCACGGCGCCTTCGGCGTCGAAGCGCAGGTCGGGCGTGGCGGCGGTCTTGGTCAGGTTGGAGCCGGTCAGGTCGGCGCTGCCGCCCAGCAGTTCGGGCAGCGCGGCGGTGAAGGCTTCCAGCGCGATCTGGCTGGCCTTGCGGCTGGCCACGGTCTGCGCCTGCGTGTGGGCGGCCAGCACGGCGTCGACGGCCACCTGGTCGAAGGCCTTGGGCAGCTCGCCGGCCATGCGGCGCTTGAACTCGGCGGCCAGGTCGGGGAAGGCGGCCTCGTAGGCGGCGAACTTCTCGTTCCAGGCGGCTTCCTTCTCGGCGCCGGCGGCCTTGGCGTTCCAGGCTTCGTACACCGTCTCGGGCAGCTCGAAGGGCGCGTGGGCCCAGCCGATGGCGCTGCGCGTGAGGCCGATTTCCTCGGCGCCCAGCGGCTCGCCGTGGGCCTTGGCGGTGTTGGCGCGGTTGGGGCTGCCCTTGCCGATCTGCGTCTTGCACACGATCAGCGTGGGCTTGTCGCCGCCTTGCTTCGCTTCGGCGATGGCGGCCGACACGGCGGTGGCGTCATGGCCATCGACCGGGCCGATCACGTGCCAGCCGCAGGCGCGGAAGCGCTCGGGCGTGTTGTCGATGAACCAGGGCGCGACCTTGCCGTCGATGGAGATGCCGTTGTCGTCGTACAGCGCGATCAGCTTGCCCAGCTTCCAGGCGCCGGCCAGGGCCACGGCTTCGTGGCTGATGCCTTCCATCAGGCAGCCGTCGCCCAGGAACACGTAGGTGCGGTGGTCGACGATGGTGTGGCCGTCGCGGTTGAACTCGCTGGCCAGCAGCTTTTCGGCCAGCGCGAAGCCCACGGCGTTCGTGATGCCCTGGCCCAGCGGGCCGGTGGTGGTTTCCACGCCGGGGGTGATGCCCACTTCGGGGTGGCCGGCGGTCTTGCTGTGCAGCTGGCGGAAGTTCTTCAGCTCCTGCAGCGGCAGGTCGTAGCCCGTCAGGTGCAGCACGGCATAGATCAGCATCGAGCCGTGGCCGTTGGACAGCACGAAGCGGTCGCGGTCGGCCCACTGCGGGTTGGCGGGGTTGTGCTTCAGGTGCTCGCCCCACAGGGCCACGGCCATGTCGGCCATGCCCATCGGGGCGCCGGGGTGGCCGGAGTTGGCTTGCTGAACGGCGTCCATCGCCAACGCGCGGATCGCGTTGGCCATCAGGGCTTGTGGGGCCATGGGGTGAGCTTTCGGGGGAAGGGATAGAGGGGAGAACCCGCGATTTTAGCGAGCGGGGGGTGGCCCGGCCCGTGGCGGCCTTTGCCGGGCCCGCGCAGCGGTTCTTGCGGAGCCCGCTGATAGAGTGCCGCCATGTCCCGTTTTCCCCTCTCTTTCGCTGGCCGGGAGGCCTGTCCATGAAGGCGCAGGCCATGATCCTGGCCGCCGGCCGCGGCCAGCGCATGCGGCCGCTGACCGATGCCACGCCCAAGCCCCTGCTGCCCGTGCAGGGCCAGCCGCTGATGCAGTGGCACATGCAGGCACTGGCGCGCGGCGGCTTCACGCGGCTGGTGGTCAACACGGCCTGGCTGGGCGAGCAGATCGAGGCCCGTTTCGGCGCCCATGCGCCCTGGCCCGCAGGCGGCGCGTCGGACATCGCGTATTCGCACGAGGGCCGCGACTTCGGCGACGCGCTGGAAACCGCAGGCGGCATCGTGCGCGCGCTGCCGAGCCTGGGCGAGGTGTTCTGGGCCGTGGCCGGCGACGTGCATGCGCCCGACTTCCGCTTCAGCGCGCCGGTGGTCGAGTCCTTCGCCGCCAGCGGCCTGCTGGCGCAGCTGTGGCTGGTCGTCAATCCGCCGCACCATCCGCAAGGCGACTTCGGCATCGATGCGGAAGGCCGCGCGCTCGACCTGCCGGCCGACGCGCCGGGGCCGCGCTTCACCTTCTCGGGCATCGGCCTGTACCGGGCCGAGCTGTTTGGCACGCCCTGGTGCGAGATCGCGCCCGGCAATCCCGAAGGCATCCACGCGCCGCTGGCGCCGCTGCTGCGCCGCGCGATGGGCGCGGGCCGCGTCGGCGCGCAGCTGCACACCGGCCGCTGGACCGACGTCGGCACGCCCGAGCGGCTGGCGCAGCTCAACGCCGAGGCGGCCTGAGGGCCCTTCGCCCGCCTGCAGCGCCAGGGTGGGCCCTGCCGCTTCGGGCCGCCCCCGCCGCGCGCACAGACGGCCGGCGCGGCGCTACGATGCGCCGATGACCTCGCCCTACGCCTCCCGCCGCGCCGCACTCGCCCGCCAGATCGGGCCCGACGGCATCGCCATCGTTCCCACCGCGCCCGAGCGGCCGCGCAACCGCGACACGGATTTCCTGTACCGGCACGACAGCTACTTCTACTACCTGACCGGCTTCACCGAGCCCAATGCCTGGCTGGTGCTGACCGGGGACGGCCGCAGCACGCTGTTCTGCGCGCCCAAGGACCTGGAGCGTGAGATCTGGGACGGCTATCGCCTGGGCCCCGACGCGGCGCCCGGCACGCTGGGCGTCGATGAGGCCTTCTCGGTCGACCAGCTGGGCAGCCGGCTGCCCAGGATGCTGGAGAACAAGGCCGTGGTCTGGTACCCCTTTGCCACGCACGCGGGGCTGGAGACGCGCATCGACGGCTGGCTGCAGCAGGTGCGCGCGCGCGTGCGCTTCGGCGCCCTGTGCCCTGAGCAGCAGCGCGACCTGTGCGGCCTGCTCGACGAGATGCGGCTGGTCAAGGACGCGCACGAGCTGGACATCATGCGCCGCGCCAGCGCCATCAGCGCGCGCGCCCACATCCGCGCCATGCAGACCAGCGCGCGCATGCTGCGCGCCGGCGAAGACGTGCGCGAGTACCACCTCGACGCCGAGCTGCTGCACGAGTTCCGCCGCGGCGGCTCGCAGTACCCCGCCTACGGCTCCATCGTGGCGGCCGGCGCCAACGCCTGCGTGCTGCACTACCGCGCCGACGCGGCGCCCGTGCGCGCGGGCGAGCTGGTGCTGATCGACGCCGGCTGCGAGCTGGACGGCTACGCCAGCGACATCACGCGCACCTTCCCGGCCGACGGCCGGTTCACCGGCCCGCAGCGCGCGCTGTACGACCTGGTGCTGGCCAGCCAGGACGCGGCCGTGGCCGCGACCAAGGCCGGCAACCGCTTCAACGACCCGCACGACGCCACCGTGAAGGTGCTGGCGCAGGGCCTGCTCGACCTGGGCCTGCTCGACGCCAACAAGGTGGGCTCGGTGCAGGACGTGATCGACAACCGCAGCTACTTCCAGTTCTACATGCACCGCACCGGCCACTGGCTGGGCATGGACGTGCACGACTGCGGCAGCTACGTGGAGCCCACGCAGGTGGGCGAAGTCAGCGAGCGGCGTGATCCGCTTTCGGGCGAACTCATCAAGAACCGCCCCAGCCGCATCCTGAAGCCCGGCATGGTGCTGACCATCGAGCCCGGCCTCTACGTGCGGCCAGCCGAGGGCGTGCCTGCCGAGTTCCACCACATCGGTATCCGCATCGAGGACGACGCGGTGGTGACCGCCACCGGCTGCGAGCTGATCACGCGGGGCGTGCCCGTGCACGGTGACGAGATCGAGGCCCTGATGCGCGGCTGAACTGGGGGGCCGCCAGGAGCGGCCGGCCATAGGGCCCGTGCATGGCGGCGATGGGCGGATCTCATCATGGTTTCAATTGATAGTAATTATCATTTGAGGCATGTTGATCGTCATCTGGTTCGCTGCCAGACCGGAGTCGCCCATGAGCCGCCTGATCCGCCCCCACCTGCCCGCCCTGCAGAAGACCGCGAGCTACTACGTGCTGCATATCACGGTGGCGGCGCTGGTGGCCTATGCGGTCACCGGCAACCTGTGGATGGCACTGACGCTGAGTCTGCTGGAGCCCAGCGTCCAGGCCGTGGCCTTCTTCTTCCACGAGAAGCTTTGGGAGCGCCGGCGCAACCGCCGGGTGGCGGCCCAAGCCGTCGCGTCGGCCGGCGTGCACGCGCCGCAGCCTGCCGTGCAACCGGTGGGCGCCTGAACGCCGGATCCGCGCCAATGCCCAAAGGCCGCATCGTGGCCCTTGTTTGGGGAGCCGTCGCGCTCTTGCCGCTCGGCTGGTTCAGCCCCTGACGGCGCCTGCCGCCGCTCGCGCCACGGCCGCCGGATCGAAGCCCGCCAGCTGCTTGTAGCGCAGCGCAATCGCCGCCAGTTCGGCATGCGGCACCACCTTTTCGATGTCGTCGAAGCCCTGCGGCGCACGCTGGTGCGCCAGCTGCATCACCTGCTCGGGGCCGTTCATGCGGTTGCGCAGCACGATGCCCGAAGTGCGCGGCAGCCGGTCGGCTTCGTACTCGCGCAGCGCCATCGACGGATCCTCGAACTGCACCAGCGCGTCGGTCAGCGCGCGCGCGTCCATGATGGCCTGCGCGCTGCCGTTCGAGCCGATGGGGTACATCGGGTGCGCGGCGTCGCCCAGCAGGGTCACGCGGCCGCGCGTCCAGCCGGGCAGCGGGTCCTTGTCCACCATCGGGAACTCGTAGATCGCCTCGGCGCCGTCGATCACGGCCGGAATGTCGATCCAGTCCCAGCGCCAGTCGGCGAAGCTGTCCGCGAACACCGACTTGTCCACGCGCTTGTTCCAGTCGCTCTTGGGCGGCGTGTCGTCCTCGGTGCCGGGCACGCGCAGCTCGGCGATCCAGTTGATGCGCGAGCGGCCTTCGCGGCGCAGCTGTTCGCTGATCGGGTAGCAGACGAACTTCTGGTCTTGGTGGCCGGCCATGAACATGGTGCGGCCGTCCAGGTAGGGCGCCGCATCGGTCACACCGCGCCACAGCAGCCGGCGCGAGAAGCGCGGCGCATCGCCCGTGGGGTAGAAGCTGCGGCGCACGGCCGAGTGGATGCCGTCGGCGCCCACCAGCACGTCGGCGCTGGCTTCCACGAGTGTGTCGTCGCTGCGCCGGCGTAGCGTGAACACGGCCGGCTCGCCGGTCGGGTCCATCAGCGTGGAGCCGGCGCGCGTCACCGATTCGAGCGCGAGGCCGGTGTGGATGCGCCCGGCGCCCAGGCGCTGCACCGCCGCCTGGTACAGCGCCATCTGGAATTCGCCGCGGTGCACCGAGTACTGCGGCACCGGGTAGCCGGCGGCCAGGCCGCGCGGCTCGTGCCAGATCTGCTGGCCGTAGCGGTTGTAGTAGTTCAGTGCGGCGGTCTGCACGCCGATCTGGTCCAGCGCATCGCCCAGGCCCAGCCCGGTCAGCTCGGCGGCGGCATGCGGCAGCAGGTTGATGCCCACGCCCAGCGGGCGGATTTCTTCGGAGGCCTCGTAGACCTCGGCGGCGATGCCGGCGCGGTGCAGCGCCAGCGCGAGCGTGAGGCCGCCGATGCCGGCGCCGATGATGGCGACTTTCATGAATTTCTCTCTGGGTGCAGCAGGTGCCGGGATTGTCATCCCGGTCGGCGTGACGCGGTGGCGGCCCGGCCACGAGGGGAGCCCTTGGGCTGAGGCACCAGGGCAGCCGGCGAGGCCCTTCCGTGGATCAGTCGGCCTTGAAGCCAGTCGCCGCGACGGCCTTGCCCCAGGTGGCGGTGTCGGTGGCGATGATCTGGGCGAATTCGGACGCGGTGGTGCCGGTGGGCCGGAAGCCCGCATCGGTGAGCTTCTGCTTGCCGTCGACGGACTGCACCGCGCGCATGACATCGGCGCTGAGCTTGCGCACGACCTCCGAGGGCGTTTTGGCCGGCGCCACGATGCCGAACCAGGACGAGAAGGCCAGGTCGGGGTAGCCCTGCTCGCGGATGGTGGGCACCTCGGGCAGCGAGGGGCTGCGCGCCGTGCCGGTGCTGCCCAGGGCCACCAGCTTGCCGCCCTTGACGTTGGGCACGGCCAGCCCGACGCTGGCGAACACGCTGGACACATCGCCGCCGAACAGGCCGCCCAGCGCATCGGCCGTGTTGCGGTAGTGCACGGGCTCGGGCTTCTGGCCCACGGCCTCGCCGAACAGGTAGGCGCCGAAATGGCCCGGCGTGCCGGCGCCGAAGGTGGCCATGAACAGGCCCTTCTGTTGCTGAGTCCAGGCCACGTAGTCCTTCACGTTGCGGGCCGGCACCTTCTGCGGGTTGACCAGCAGCACGAAGTCGGAACTGGCCACCTGGCTCACGGGCACGAAGTCCTTGGCGGGGTCATAGGGCAGGCGGTTGTAGCTGCTGGGCGCAATGGCGAGCTGGCCGGTTTCACCGAGCATCAGCGTGTAGCCATCGGGCGCGGCGCGGGCCGCTTCGCTGGCGGCGATCAGGCCGCCGGCGCCGGGCTTGTTGTCCACCACCACACCGACGTGGTTCCAGCCTTCCGACAGCTTCTGCGCCAGCAGGCGGGCCACGATGTCGGGGCCCGTGCCTGCCGGGAAGCCGACGATGATGCGCACCGGCTTGTCGGGGTAGCTGCCCTGGGCGGCGGCCGGCAGGGCCAGGCCGAAGGTGGCCAGCGTGGTCGCGGCCAGGGCGAGTGCGGTGCGGCGGGGCGGGAAGGAACGATGGATGGGCGTCATGGTGTCTCCGTGTTCTGAATCTGTAAGGAAAAGGGCTGGCTGGGCCGCGGCCGGGGCGGGTTCACAGCTTCTCAGCCCAGCAGGAAGAACTGCATCTCCACCTGCTGCGGCCGGCGCGCGCCGGTGCCCACGAACAGGCGGCTGTTGATCCAGCCCAGCGCCTTCGACGCGGTCTCGAAGCGCGGCAGGCAGCGGAAATAGATCAGCGCCGGGTCCACCGGCTCGCCGCGCGCCAGCCGGGCCAGGGCCTCGGGCGGGCCGGCGCGCAGGGCCGTGTTCTGCACGTAGATCCAGTCGCCGGCATCGGTTTCCAGCGTGTAGCGCGCGTCCAGGTCCGTGAGGCCGTCCTCGCCGATCAGCTGGAAGTCGGCGCCGCCTTCGCACACGCGCGCCTGCCAGTCCACGCCCTGGGCGTGGCCGCCCGTGATCGGGATCAGGCGGCGGCGCCCGCGCGGGGTGGCGCCCACCTCTTGCGGGGCGGCCACCTCCACGCAGAGGCTGGCGAAGAAATGCAGCGGCGGCGGTTCGGGCAAGGTCATGGCGCTAGCGTATGTCCGGGTGGCAGGGCGCACTGTCATCCGCGAAGATGACAGCCGCTGTTCGCCCCACCGTTCCCTGTTTTCCCATGAAGACTTGGCCGCTCCATGCGGCGCCCGATGCCGCTCCCCGCCTGCTCGGCGGCCTGATCGACGAGATCGGCCAGCCCGGCTTCGGCACTGCTGCGCTGGAAGGCGTGCAGGCCGTGCTGCCCGCCGCGTCCTGGTCGGTGTACCGGCTGGGCACCGATCCGGCCTTGCTGCTGTCCGCGAGCTGCGGCGTGCCCGACACCACGCGCGACTGCTGGCGCGCCTACTTGAGCGGCCCGCACCGTGCCGACCGCAGCTTCGGCCCGATGACGCTGCTGTCGGCCCGCACGCCGCACCTGTGCCACCTGGACGCGCAGGAAGCGCCGGCCGAGCATCGTGCCAAGGTCTACGACGCACATGGCATCACGGAGCGGCTGTCGCTGGCCCAGGCGGCCGAAGGCGGCATGTTGGCCATCAACTTCTACCGACACGCCCACCAGCCCGCTTTCGGGCCGACGGCGCTGGAGCGGCTGGGCGCGCTGGCGCCGGCGCTGCTGGCCATCGTGCGCAAGCATGTGGCGCTGAGCCTTCCGGCGGCCTTGCCGTCCGCCGACCTGCAGGCGGTGGCTGCCGTGCCGACCGATCTGGAGGCGCGGCTGCTGCGCCTGTGCCCCACGCTCACGGCGCGCGAGCAGGCGGTGTGCGTGCGCCTGCTGCGCGGCCTGACGCTGGAAGGCATCGCGGCCGACCTGGAACTGGCCTTGCCCACGGTCAAGACCTACCGTCAGCGCGCTTTCGCGCGGCTGGGCATCCACTTTCGCGACGAGTTGTTCGCACGAGTGCTGCAGGCGAGCTGATCGGGCTGCGCCTCGTGGGGGTCAGAAAAGTCCATCTGGTGCTGTTCGTGCCACCCAGGAGAACTGAACCGGCGCCGCCGCTGCGGCGCCACAACAGTGACATTCCCGAATTACGCAGAGCCGACCATGATGTAACATGGCGTATCAATTGTGGAGGTTGGAATGATTCGTTTGGGACTGGCCGTCGTCGCAGCAGCAACGGTGGTGCATGCGCACGGCCAAAGCATCTCCGGAATCGCTACAGTGCCGGATGCTGAACTCGCTCGCTGCGCATCATTTGGGACTGATGCCCTGCGCCTGAACTGCTTTGATCAAGCCACTAAGAAACTAAAGCCGGCGAGTGCACCTAAAGCACAAGTGGCCGTTGCGGGGCAAAAAGGAAAATGGTCAACGTCAAGCGACAAAGACCCATTAACCGACAAGCCGATTTTTTACGCAATGCTTGACGCTGACGAAGGTAAAGGAAAATATGGTGGCCCCGTCTCATTGATCGTGCGATGCAAGAACAATAGTACTGAGGCTTATGTAAACTGGAATTCTTTCTTGGGTTCTGATGGAATTGCCGTCACCTATAGGGTTGATAAGGACGCCGCCGTAAAGGTGAAGTGGTCAATCTCGACAGACCACAAAGCATCGTTCATCAGGAATCCCATCCCACTCCTCAAGCAAATTGGGGACAGTTCGTCATTCGTTGTTAGCCTGACTCCTTACAGCGAGAGCCCAGTCACAGCAATATTCAACACCTCTGGCGGGGTCGCGGCACTCGCCGACATTCGCTCGGCATGTCAATGGTGAGGTAGGCAAGAGAATAAGTCCAGATAAAATATATGGGTGTTGCACTCGGGATTAAATGCGCCCTACCGAAGTGCATACGAGCGCCGTGCAAATGCGGGTGGAATTTTGTGTTATCAACGGGAATTGGAGCGAGAGCTAAATTGGTTGGAGGATAGCCATGACTGAAATAAGAAGGAATTGTGTAATGCGTACCCCTCTCTTCTGGGTTTTAGCTCTTACCTTACTCGGTACTGCCGGATGCACAAAATCCCCTGCTGAGCAGTGCCTTGAGTCCTTTAGGAAGGACCTAGTTTCCCCAAACTCTGGGAAAGTTTTCGACTACAGCGACGGAAAATTGACCTATTTGGCAAAGAACAGAAGCGGCGTAGAGATTCAAGGTAGAGCTATCTGCACCGAAATCGATAAAAAATGGATGCGAGACACGGCGCGCGAGCATATTGAAGTTCTTAACTTAGCAGGAAAGAGCCTTGAAGCCAACAACAACTGTAGAAAAAGTGGAGAGCCAAAATCTTTGTGTGACTCACTACATAAGGTGATTTCAATTGAGGCGGCTCGTTATGAGTTGGGTTACAACTAAATCAGAAATAGAACGCGTCGTGGACGGGACGCAGGCCAGAGAAATTAAAGCAAGCTCGCCGCCGCCAAGTGTCCGCGCGTGAAGGCTTCCTCGAAGATTGAATAGCCGGACCAATCGGCATGTGCGAAGGCCAGCCGGCCAGCATGTAGGACGCCCACTCGCGGCAGCTGCTGGCGCAGGCCGGGCGTCGGAATGGCCATGGCATGGCCGTAGCGCATGATGTCGATGCGCGTGATCTGCTGCGCCAGGTCAGGGTGTGGCACGCCAAGTTCGCCCAGCATCTGGTCGCGCCAGTGGGTCCATGGGGCGTCCAGCAGCTGCTGCCGGCCTTCGCGTGCGCTGGCGCCGTCCCAGCGGCTGGGGCCCAGCGGGCGGTACCAGCTCAGCACGGTGGCCTGCGGCGTCGGGTCCAGCCGCTGGTGGCCGGCATCCACATAGCCCAGGCCCTGGGTGCCGAAGACCACGTTGTCCCAGCTGGGCGCGGCGCCGGGCCGGTCCTTCAAGGGCGCGCGCAGGTGGGCGTTGGCCACCAGCCAGGGCGCGTACGGCAGCTGGCGCGCGGCGGTTGCCAGCCAGCCGGGCGCGCCTTCGACCACGCGCGCGGCGACGAAGGCCGGCAGCGCGACGATGCAGCGCTCGGCCTGCCAGCGCACGGTCTGCTGCGTGCGCGCGTCCCAGGCGTCGACTTCCACGCCATGCCGCCCGTCGGCGATCCGCGTGACGGCATGGCCGCTGCGCAGCCGCTCGCCCAGCGGCGCCGCCAGTTTCGCGCTGAGCCAGCCGTTGCCCTCGGGCCAGGTGAAGACGGCTTCGCGCTCGCCGTCGTCGTCCTCCGCCTCGCCCGGCGCATGGAAGCCGTGGCGGCTCGCGAAGTAGTGGATGCCGGCCCAGGCCGACACATGCTCGATGCCGGCGCCGTAGTCGTCGCGGCAGCAGTAGTCCAGGTACCAGCGCAGCTGCGGATCATGAAGGCCCTGGGCGTCGAGCCACGTGGCGAAGGGCTGTGCATCGAGCGCGGCGAGCGTCGGTGTCCACGGCGCACGAAAGGCGGGGATGGCGAAGCGCTCCCGCTGCCGCAGCTCGGCGATTTCTTGCGCCAGCCGCCGGTACTGGGCGAGCGTGCGGTCGCCCACGCCGTGCACGGGCAGCAGGCCCTCCTGCCATTCGCCTTGAAAGTACAGCCGCTCCTGCGGGCTGTGGCACAGGTGGCGCTCGTCGAGCACCCAGCGCCCGGCCACGCGCTGGCGCAGGCCCAGTTCTTCGAGCAGGTCCTGCACCTCGTGCGCGTCGGGCCCGGGCACCGGCAGGTAATGCGCGCCCAGCGGACAGGCGATGCCGTTGACCTGGCCGCCGCGTGCGTTGCCGCCGGCAACGTCTTCGAGCTCCAGCAGCGCGAAATCCTCGATGCCCTGCAGCCGCAGCGCGCGCGCCGCCGCCAGGCCGGCCACGCCGCCCCCCGCGATCAGCACCCGGCAGCGTTCGGTGCGGGCGGGCGCTGCGCGGCGGCCCGCGCCATCGCGCCAGGCATGGCCGCGCGCCAGGTCGATGCCGGTGAAGCCGCCGTCGATGGCCGGCACATCGGCTTCGCAGCCGGCCAGGGCCAGCGCGCTGGCCGCGGCCGTGGCGCCGATGAAGGTCCGGCGCTTCATGGCCGGGCGCTCAATGTTTTCCCCATTCGCGCTCGTAGGTGTTGACCAGCACCTGGTTCGACAGGCGGTTCACCTGCGCGGGCAGGCGCGCCATGTCCTTCGGGAAGTCGAACAGCAGCGGCAGCGTGGCGGGCGTGAGGAAGCGCAGGCCCTCGGGCAGCTGTTCCGGCAGGCGCCAGGGCCGCCGGCTCGCGATGACGAAGCCCCACTCACCGAAGCTGGGCACATGCGCGTGGTACGGCGTGGCCGTGAGCCCCACCGACTCCACCGTCTGCACCACGGTCCAGTAGCTCTGGCGCGCGATCAGCGGCGAGGTGGTCTGGATCACCGCATAGCCGCCAGCCGACAGGCGCTTGTCCAGCAGCGCGTAGAAGGACTCGGTGTAGAGCTTGCCGATGGCGAAGTTGGTCGGGTCCGGGAAGTCCACGACGATCACGTCATAAAACGCTTCCGTCTGCTTGAACAGCCACTGGAAGGCATCGGTGTTCACCACCTTCAGCTTGGGCGAGCGCAGCGAGCCGCCGTTGAGCGCCGCGAGCTGCGCGTCGTCGCGGAAGAGCCGCGTCATGTTCGGGTCCAGCTCCACCAGCGTGACCTGTTCGACCGAAGGGTACTTGAGCACCTCGCGCACCACCATGCCGTCGCCGCCGCCCAGCACCGCCACGCGCCTGGGTGCGCCGTGCGCGGCCATCACGGGGTGCACGAGCGCCTCGTGGTAGCGGTATTCGTCGCGCTCGGCGAACTGCAGGTTGCCGTTCAGGTACAGCCGGTGGCCCGCGCTGCCTCGGGTGACCACGATGCGCTGATACGGGGAGGTGGCGCTGACGACGATGCGGTCCTGGTAGAACTTGTCCTCGGCCAGCGAGGTGAGGGCGTCGGCGCCCACAAAGGCGGCCAGCAATGTGCCGATGGTGATGACGCAGGCCAGCGCATGCGCGCCCACGTGGCGCAGCTCGTGCCGGAACAGCCACAGCGCCCACACGCCCACGAAGGCGTTGAGCAGGCCGAAGAAGAGACCCGTGCGGATCATGCCCAGCTGCGGCACCATCAAGAGCGGAAAGGCCACCGACACCGCGAGCGCGCCCAGGTAGTCGAAGGTCAGCACCTGCGAGACCAGGTCCTTGAGCCCGATGTCGCGCCGCAGGATGCGCATCACCAGCGGAATCTCCAGCCCCGCCAGCATGCCCACGATCATCACCAGTCCGTACAGCAGCAGCCGGAAGGCGCCCGGCACATAGGCGTGCGCGAGAAAGAGGATGGCCGGCAGCAGCCCGCCGACCAGCGCCACCAGCAGTTCCACGCGCAGGAAATGCGCGGGCAGCTGTCGGTCGAAATAGCGCGACAGCCACGAGCCCACGCCCATGGCGAACAGGTAGGTGCCGATGATGGTGCTGAACTGCAGCACCGAATCGCCGAGCAGGTAGGAGCTGAGCGCCGCCGCGCTCAGTTCGTAGACCAGCCCGCAGGCCGCGACCACGAAGACGCTGGTCAGCAGCACCAGCGCGGTGGGCGACACGCGCGCCCGGGCGCCGTCGTCGGGCGCCTCGGCCGTCGCAAGAACGTCAGAACTCATGGAGAAGGGGCGCGCTCAGGGCCCGTGGCGGTGGGTTGCGGGGACGCGCGCGGCGAAGCCTATAGTGGCCACCCGTGGAGCCGGTCGAGCCGGGCCGCCACCTGTGTCCCCGGCGGGGAAGCGGGCAGCACGGGGTGCACGAGAAACGGAAGAGGGGGGTCAGCCGCCGTGAATGGCCGCGGCCACGATCAGGCTGATGCCCAGGCTCATCGACGCCACCACCAGGCCCAGGGCCACGTTCTGCTTCTCGACGATCTCGCGCCACATGTCCACCGGCGTGATCTTGTCGATGATGACGAAGCAGATCCAGAACACCAGCACGCCGATGAGCGCGAACAGGATGGAGCCGAGGAAGGCGGCGGGCCGAAGCCATTCAATTCCCAGCATGAGAACCTCCGGGGGTGAGTGAGAGAGAAGAAAAGGTCATTTGTGGCTGCCGCCGCTGCTGTAGCCGCCGTAGGAGCCGCCCGAACTGCGGTAGCCGCCGCCGCTGCCCGAGCCGCCGGAGCAGGTGCTCAGCAGCGACAGCAGCACCAGGATCACGACGACGATCACGATGATGGTGCCGATGCTCAGCGAGGGCGCGGCCGTGAAGGGCTGCACCTCGTCGCGCTTGAACTGCGCCTTGCGCGCGTCCATGCCGAAGGCCTGCGCGACGGCGGCGCTGTCCAGCCGGTCGCCGCTGGACCAGGTCAGCTCCTGCGGCGTGCTTTCGGACGACAGCAGCGCCTTGCCGAGCGCGAAGTCGCGGTTGAAGCTCTTCTGCCCGCGCGCCACCTGCCAGTAGAACTCGCCGGCCACGTAGGTGGTCTCGGCGTTGTACGCGTAGAGCTTGTGGTAGGTCTTGCCCAGGTAGCTGGCGCTGCTGCCGTTGCCGGCCATTTGGGGCGCGCCGGTGGTGGGCGCCACCAGGCTCCAGCCGTCCGAGGCATCGACCAGGAAGCTGAAGCCCTTCTGGCGGTTGAACAGCAGGTACTCGTTCCAGCCGAACTGCTCGTCGTCGCCGGGCTCCTGCCCCACGCGGTGCTGAAAGCCCACCACCTGCCAGGTGGCGCCGTTGAACTGGCCGCGGCTGCCCAGCGGGATCAGCGGGCGCACGGGTTCGTCCTGCAGCGCGTACTTCAGTTCGGCGCCGATGCCCTGGCTGAGGTCGATGATGCTGCGGCAGTTGCCGCAGGTCACGGCCTTGCTGCTCTCCAGGTCCACATGCACGGGCGAGCCGCAGTTCGGGCAGTTGAAGTCGCGCCCGCCCTGCTCTTGCTTGTCGCTGGAGGCGCGCAGGCCCGCCAGCTGCAGGTCGGCCAGCTGCACCGAGCGGCCCAGCGAAGCCGTGGGCGGCGCGCTGCCGTAGTCCAGGCTCAGCACCAGGCCCTGGTCGTTGCGCAGCTCCACCATGCGGAAGCGCTCGCCCAGCTTGGGCAGGTGCGACAGTTCGCCCTGCGCCGACGCCAGCCACACTTCCTGGTTCGCGCTGACGGTGAAGGGCCGGCCGTCGATGGCCGTGGTCATGCCCACGCGCAGGCTGTCGGCCTCGGGCGCCGGCCGCTGGAGCGCATACGGCAGCGAGAAGACGTAGGCGCCGTTGTCCTCGCTCAGCGCGCCGATGCGGTCCTCGGCCTGTTCTCCGGTGGCGCCCGCGCCGTCGAGCTGCGCCGTCCACTCCGTCCATCGGCCCTCGGCATAGGCGTACTGCAGCCGGCCGACCAGCGTGAAGGGCCGGCCCTGGATGCGGCCGGTGGCGAAGAGCTGCAGCGGGCTGAAGTCCTCGAACAGCTCGGCCATCTTGCCGATGCGCGCGAGCTGCTCGCCCTGGCGCACCACCGTGCTCTGGCAGTAGGCGCAGACGGCGTGCGTGGACTGGGCCGAGCGGAACTCGACCGGCGCGCCGCAGCCCGGGCAGGGCGCGCGGTAGGTGCGCTGGGCGGTGCCGGGCTCAGCCACGGGCCGCCCCGCCCGCGCGGGCGTTCAGCGTCGACGAAGCGCCGCCCTCACCGGCGCATCGTGCCATCCAGCGCATGGACCGCTTCAGACCAGCTTCTTGAGCAGTTCGGCCTTCTTGCTGTCGAACTCTTCCTGCGTGAGGATGCCCTTGGCCTTGAGCTCGCCCAGCTTTTCGAGGGTGGCGATCACCTCGTCGGCGCTCACGGTGGCCGCCGGCGCCGTGGCCACCACGGCGGCCTGCGCCGCCGCGTTGGGGTTCAGGCCCTGGGCCAGGTTCTGCGCGAGCACCTGGCCCAGCGCCACGCCGGCGCCCAGGCCCATGGCGTCGCCGGCCACCCCGCTGCCGCTGCCCGAGGCTTCGGCGAACTTGGGGATCGCCTGCGCGGTCTGGTACTGCATGAACTTGCCCATGTCGTTGCCGACCATGCCCATGCCGATCTTCTGATCGAGGATCTTCTGCAGCTCTTCGGGCAGCGAGACATTCTGGACCGTGAGGGTCTCGAGCTTGATGCCGATCTTGGCGAACTCGGGCGCCAGCTGGTTCGACAGCGCCTGCGCGAACTGGATCTGGTTGGCCGCCAGGTCCAGGAAGGGCACGCCGCTGGCGGCGATGGCGTTGCTGATGTTCTGCAGCACCAGCCCGCGCAGCTGGCCGTCGAGGTCGGCCACGCCATAGCTCTCGCGCGTGCCCGAAATCTCGGTGTGGAAGAGCTTCGGGTCGGCGATGCGGAAGGCGTAGTTGCCGAAGGCGCGCAGCCGCACCGCGCCGAAGTCCTTGTCGCGGATGGTGATGGGCTGCGGCGTGCCCCACTTCTGGTCGACCTGCTGGCGCGTGCTGAAGAAGTAGACGTCGCTCTTGAAGGGGGACTCGAAGAGCTTGTCCCAGTTCTTGAGGTAGGTGAGGACGGGCAGCGTCTGCGTCGTCAGCTTGTACATGCCCGGGCCGAAGACGTCGGCCACCTGGCCTTCGTTGACGAAGACGGCCATCTGCGATTCGCGCACGGTGAGCGAGGCGCCGTTCTGGATCTCCATCTCCTGCATCGGGAAACGCCAGGCCAGCGTGCCGTCGCCCGTCTCGGTCCACTGGATGATGTCGATGAACTGCTTCTTGATGAAATCCATCAGGGCCATGCGGTTCTCCTCGGTCGGGATGAAGTTGGGGGCGGATGTTGCCACAAGGGCATGGCCGATTGCCGGTTGTGCATGGCCGATATGCCAAAGGGCAGGCCTCGGTCAAGGGCGCCCTCCTACAATCAGCGCCCCTCAGAACAAGCGAGCGTCGCCTTCGCGACGCCAGGAGCCAGCCCTGATGTCCGAATCCACCGCCACGACGCCTCAAGCCTCGCCCGAAGACAAACGCGCCCTGCTGCGCCGTGCCGCGCTCGACTACCACGCCCTGCCCACCCCGGGGAAGGTGGCGATTTCGGCGACCAAGCAGATGGTGAACCAGCGCGACCTGTCCCTGGCCTACTCCCCCGGCGTGGCGGCGCCCTGCGAGGAAATCGTCAAGGACCCGGCCAACGCCTTCAAGTACACCTCGCGCGGCAACCTGGTGGCGGTGATCAGCAACGGCACCGCCGTGCTGGGCCTGGGCGACATCGGGCCGCTGGCTTCCAAGCCGGTGATGGAAGGCAAGGGCGTGCTGTTCAAGAAGTTCGCCGGCGTGGACGTGTTCGACATCGAGATCGACGAGAAGGACCCTACGAGACTGGTCGAGGTGATCGCCGCGCTGGAGCCGACCTTCGGCGCCATCAACCTCGAGGACATCAAGGCGCCGGACTGCTTCTACGTCGAGCGCGAGCTGCGCAAGCGCATGAAGATCCCGGTCTTCCACGACGACCAGCACGGCACGGCCATCACGGTGGCGGCCGCCATGCTCAACGGCCTGAAGGTGGCGGGCAAGAAGATCGAGGACGTGACGCTGGTCGCCTCGGGCGCGGGCGCGGCGGCGCTGGCCTGCCTGAACCTGCTGCTCAAGGTGGGCCTCAAGCGCGAGAACGTGTTCGTCACCGACCTGGCTGGCGTGGTCTACGAGGGCCGCACCGAGCTCATGGACGAGGACAAGGCGCTGTTCGCGCGCAAGACCGACGCGCGCACGCTGGGCGAGGTGATCGAGGGCGCGGACGTGTTCCTGGGCCTGTCGGCCGCCAACGTGCTCAAGCCCGAGATGGTGGCGAAGATGGCGCCGCGCCCGGTGATCTTCGCGCTGGCCAACCCGAACCCGGAAATCCTGCCCGAAGTGGCGCATGGCGTGCGCGACGACGTCATCATGGCCACGGGCCGCACGGACTACCCGAACCAGGTCAACAACGTCCTGTGCTTCCCGTACATCTTCCGCGGCGCGCTGGACTGCGGCGCCACCACCATCACGGACGAGATGGAAATCGCCGCCGTGCACGCCATCGCCGAACTGGCGCAGGCCGAGCAGAGCGAGCGCGTGGCCGCGGCCTACGTGGGCGAGAAGCTGAGCTTCGGGCCGGAGTACCTCATTCCCAAGCCCTTCGATCCGCGGCTGATGATGAAGATCGCGCCCGCGGTCGCCAAGGCGGCCGAGGAAAGCGGCGTGGCCGCGCGCCCGATCCAGGACCTGGACGCCTACCGCGACAAGCTGCAGACCTTCGTCTATGCCTCCGGCACGACGATGAAGCCCATCTTCGACGCCGCCAAGCGCGCCGCAAAGAAGCGCGTGGCCTATGCCGAGGGCGAGGAAGAGCGCGTGCTGCGCGCCTGCCAGATCGTGGTCGACGAAGGCATCGCGCGCCCCACGCTGATCGGCCGCCCGGCCATCATCGCCCAGCGCATCCAGAAGTTCGGCCTGCGCCTGCGCGAGGAGCTGGACTACGACGTGGTCAACACCGACTTCGACCACCGTTACCGCGACTTCTGGCAGACCTACCACCGCATGACCGAACGCAAGGGCATCACCGCCCAGGTCGCCAAGATCGAGATGCGCCGCCGCCTGACGCTGATCGGTTCCATGATGCTGCACAAGGGCGAGGTGGATGGCCTGATCTGCGGCACCTGGGGCACCACGCTGCAGCACCTGAACCACATCGACCAGGTCATCGGCAAGCGTGCGGGCGGCTGCGCCAGCACGCCGCAGGACGTGCCTGTCTACGCCTGCATGAACGGCCTGATGCTGCCCGAGCGCCAGGTCTTCCTGGTCGACACGCACGTCAACTACGACCCGAGCGCCGAGGAGCTGGCCGAGATCACGACCATGGCGGCCGAGGAAATGATGCGCTTCGGCCTCAAGCCCAAGGCCGCGCTGCTGAGCCATTCCAACTTCGGCACCAGCAACCACCCGAGCGCCGTGAAGATGCGCCAGACGCTGGAGCTGCTGCGCGTACAGGCACCCTGGCTGGAAGTGGATGGCGAAATGCACGGCGACGTGGCCCTGGACGGCAAGCAGCGCACGGCCATCATGCCGCACAGCGCGCTGGCCGGCGACGCCAACCTGCTGGTGTTCCCGAACATCGATTCGGCCAACATCGCCTACAACCTGCTCAAGACGGCCGCGGGCGGCAACATCGCCATCGGCCCGGTGCTGCTCGGCGCGGCCAAACCTGTGCACATTCTCACGGCCAGCGCCACGGTGCGCCGCATCGTGAACATGACGGCGCTGACGGTGGCGGACGCGAACGCCGACCGCTGAACGGATTGCATAAGAGTGGGCGCTCACATGACGTGGGTGCCCATCGCCCGTCCTGCTGCCTAACAATTAGGCAGAAGCTTGCTATTTGTGCAGCTCTGGTGCACACTGGCGGGCTTGAATCTGCGGGTTAACCCGCAGCTCTGGATCGCGCCAAACCGCGCTCAAAAGTTCTCGATGCCCTTCATGGCGGCACCTGCCCCGCTCTTTACCTCGGCTTCCAGATTCGCGTCCAAGTTCGTACTGACGGGCGCAGTGCTGGCAGCCTTGTGGGGCGGCGGTGAGGCCGGCTGGGCCCGGGAATCGCGCGAGGCCCGGCCGTCCGATGGGGCGGATCGTGTGGAAAACGTCATTGCGCTGCGGGATCTGCCGGCGCAAGGGCGGCGAACCTACCAGCTCATCCTCGACGGCGGCCCCTTCCGCTACGACAAGGACGGCTCGGTGTTCGGCAACCGGGAACGCCTCTTGCCGCGCGAGCGGCGGGGCCACTACCGCGAATACACGGTCGACACCCCCGGCGCACGCAACCGCGGCGCCCGCCGCATCGTGTGCGGCGGCCCGCCCCGCACGCCCGAGGCCTGTTGGTACACCGCAGATCACTACGCCAGTTTCAAAAGGATCCTGCCGTGAACTGTGAGCGCGACGTGAGCAATGACGCACCCCTGTGCTTGGGAGAAGCCTTGACCACCATGGAAGAAAGAAGCCCGGAGACGAATCAGCCCCTGCGTGGCGTTCGCCCGAACATTGTCCAGTCGATCCGCGCCTTCCGCGTGCATGACCTGCAGGAAGCCGCCCATGCGGCCGGCCAGCACTTCCTCTACGCCAACCTGTCGCAGGCGCAGAGCAAGCAGGACGTGCTGGACCTGATCGCGCAGCAGTTCACCTTCCCGGCGCATTTCGGCAAGAACTTCGACGCGCTGTACGACTGCATGACGGACCCGCTGCACAAGTCGGGCCCGCAGCCCGGCTTCGTCGTGGTGCTGGAGCAGATTCCGGCCAATGCCAAGTTCGACAAGGAGGCGCGCGAGCAGCTGCTCGACATCTTCCGCGACGCCGCCGACTACTGGGGCGACCGCAAGGTGCCCTTCCGCTGCTTCTATTCTTTTCTGTAGCCCGTTCTGCAACCACCGGCCAAGCAGAACGGGCCAATCCGGCCCCCGCCGCAGGCGAAGCCGCTGCGGCACCCGCGGTGAGCGGCATCTCGCTCGAAGCCGCCGCCGCTGAAGAAGCGGGCGAGAAGATGCCGACCGACAAGATCGTCGACGTCTCGCCGCTGGCGCTGCGCATGAGCAGCCCCTTCAACAGCAGCTACTGGCTGTCTGCGGCGTAACAAGAGGCACCCCCCAGGCCGCTTCGCGGCTCCCCCTCTCTCGCCTTCGGCGGGAGGGGGGCTGAGCCCGTACACAAAAGGTCCAGTGGACCTTTGGTGACTGGCGAAGAGCGAGGCCACTGGCCTCGCGCGGTCTGCAAGACCTCCCCAGAGGCCTGGCAGAGCCAGTTCCTCGGGGGCTTCGCTTCGCTCGCCGGCCCGCGCATTGCGCGGGCTTTGTTTTGGGCGTGCGGAGTCGGGACCTATGGCGCAACCGGTGCGCTCGCGTCATGCGCGCACGTCTGCGCAGCAGCGGTCGCGCTGAGGATCAGCGCACCACCGGACCGACTTCCTGCGCCAGGGCGACGTATTCGTCGACCGGCACTTCCTCGGCGCGGCGCTGGGTGTCGAAACGGCCGCCGAAGCCGTGCGCGTCCAGCCAGCGGCCCAGCGTATGGCGCAGCAGCTTGCGGCGCTGGCTGAAGGCCAGCTGCACCAGGGCTTCCAGCCGCGCGGCATCCACCTGGGGCGGCTGGGCCAGCGGCTGCATGCGCACCACGGCGCTGTCCACCCGCGGCGGCGGCTCGAAGCTCCCGGGCGGCACGAAGAGGATGTTCTCCATCGCATAACGCCACTGCAGCATCACCGACAGGCGCCCGTAGTCGGCCGTGGCCGGGCGCGCCACCATGCGGTCGATGACTTCCTTTTGCAGCATGAAGTGCTGGTCGCGCACGCGGCCGGCAAAACGCAGCAGATGAAAAAGGATGGGCGTGGAAATGTTGTAGGGCAAGTTGCCCACCACGCGCAGCCCGCCGTGGCCGGCGCCCACCAGCCGGTCGGCCAGCGCGTCGAAATCCACCGCCAGCACGTCGCTTTCGATCACGTCCAGCTGCGCATGCTGGCGCAGGCGCACGGCCAGATCGCGGTCCAGCTCGATCACGCTGAGGCGTCCCAGGCGTTCGACCAGCGGCTGGGTCAGCGCCGCCAGGCCGGGGCCGATCTCGACCATCGGCTCGCCCGCCTGGGGCGCGATCGCCCGCACGATGGCGTCGATGATGGCGTGGTCGGACAGGAAATGCTGGCCGAAGCGCTTGCGCGCGATGTGCTTCATGGGGTCGTCAGGGCGGCGCGGATGCGGTGCGCGCGTTCGGCGTTCAGGAGGTCGGCGGCTCGCGCATTTCCACGTACGCGCGGTGGCGCACTTCCTGCGCCCAGGCCTCGTAGGCCTGCTCCATCTTGCGGTCGCGCAGCACGTTGCGCGCGGCGTCGCGGGCTTCGCGCGGGTCCAGCTTGGCCTCGCGCCGGCCTTGCACCTGGATCAGGTGCACGCCGAACCGCGACACGATCGGGTCGCTGATCTGGCCCGGCTGCAGGCGGTTCATGGCCTCTTCGAACTCGGGCACGAAGCTGCCCGGCACGGTCCAGCCCAGGTCGCCGCCGTTGCGCGCGCTGCCGGTGTCCTGCGAGTGGTCGCGGGCCAGGGCGGCGAAGTCGGCGCTGCCGCTTTGCACGCGGCGCTTGTATTCGGCCAGCTGGGCGGCGATCTGCTCGGCCGTGCGCTTGTCGTCGGGGCGGATGAGGATGTGGCGCACCTGCGTCTGGGTGATGGTCGCGTCGGCGGCACTGGCGCCGCGCTCGCGTGCCAGCAGCTTGAGCACGTGGAAGCCGGCGCCCGAGCGCAGCGGCCCGGCCACGCCGCCGACGGCCGTGTTCTGCGTGGCCTCGACGAACAGCGTGGGATAGCGGTCGGCCGCGCGCAGGCCCAGGGCGCCGCCGGCGCCGCGCGCTTCGGGCGCCTGGGAGAACTCGGCCGCCAGCTTGGCGAAATCCTCGCCGTTGCGCGCGCGCGCCGCGATGTCCTGCGCCTGCTTCTGCACCGCCGCGACCTGCGCCGGGGTGGCGTTCTCGGGCAGGGGCAGCAGCACCTGCGCGATGTTGATCTGCTCGGCCGGCGCGCCGGCGCCGCCGCGCTGCTCGGCCAGGAAGTCGTCGATCTCGCGCTCGCTCACGCGCACGCGCGATTCCAGCTCGCGCTCGCGCAGGCGCGTGAGCAGCAGCTGGTCGCGGATGTTGTTGCGGAACTCCTCGCGCGAGATGCCGGCCTGGCTCAGGCGCTGGTACAGCGCCGTCAGCGTGAGCTCGTTCTGGCGGGCGACCGATTGCTCGCCCTGCTCGATGGCCATCTGGTCCACGCGGATGTTCTGCTCCTTGGCCAGTTGCAGCTGGGCGCGCTCGCTGATGAGCTGTTCCAGCACATCGCGCGTGAGCACGTCGCGCGGCACGCCCGCCGCCCGCGGGCCGGCTTCTTCCAGCACGCGCTGCAAGCGCTTTTGCACCTGCGTGTTGGTGATCGGCTCGGAATTGACCAGCGCCACGATGTACTCGGCGGCGCGTTGCGCGGGCTGGGCGGCCGCCCGCGCGGCAGGCGCCGGCACGGCGACCGAAGGACCGGCCCGCATGATGTCGGTGATGCCCGAGCGTTGCGGCGCGGCGGTGCGCGGCGCGGGCGTTTGCGCGCTCGCGGCCAGGGCCGTCAGGGCCAGCAGAGCCAGCAAGAGTGTGGAGCGCAAGGCGTTCATGGCAAGGCCTTTCTTTCTCGGTGCGTGAGCGAAGCGGTGCAAAACGGAAGCCCGCTCAGTCGTAGTTGCTGAAGCGGCTGGGGGCCAGCTGCGGCAGGCGCAGCGGCTGGTAGCGCGGCACGTTCATCTGCAGGGTGCGCATGGGGCTGGCACCGATGCTGGTGAAGCCCAGGAATTCGATCTGGAACATGATGCGCTTGGTGGAGGTGGCCAAGCCGGTGCTGACCTTCTCGAGCACCACGCGGCCGATGTAGCAGCAGCCGTCGTATTCCACGCCGATCACGGCATCGGTCAGGCCCGGCTTGTCGCTGGCGCTGGTGTACTGGGGAATCCCCAGGCTGTCGTACTTCGCAGGCTTGTCGCGCAGGCTGTAGTTGAGCCGGCCCACGGCGTACCAGCGGCCGCCGCCCTGGCCGCGGCCCGGGCCCAGGTCCTGGCCCTTGTCGCCCCACAGGTCGTTGAGCGGCCACTGCCAGCCGATGTCGATGGACTCGTTGCCGTTGCCGCCGGTCGAGATGCGGTCGGCCTGGTAGCGGTACGAGGCCGACAGCGTGCGGTAGGGGCCGGGCGTGTAGCGCGCCGTGATGGTGCTGCGGTTCGAGCGCCGGTCGTCCGGGTTGTACTGCACCGTTGTGTCCACGCTCCACTTGCGGCTGAGCGTGACCTGCGCGCCCAGCAGCAGGTCGCTGGCGCGGTCGGTGACGGCCGAGGTGCCCGGAATGGTGATGCGCTGGTCGTCGAAGCGGCGGCGCTGCGCGATGCCGAAGCGCGCGCGTTCGGCGCCGGTTTCCGCGTCCAGGAAGCGCGAGGTCAGGCCCACGGTCAGCGAATGGGTGGACGACACGCGGTCGTAGCCCGAGAACTCGTTCTCGGTGAACAGCGTGGCGAAGCTGAAATCGTTGGCCGCCGTGTCGTAGATGGGCAGGTGGTTCTGAGCGCGGTACGGCGTGTAGACGTACATCGCACGCGGCTCCAGTGTCTGCCGGTAGGCCTTGCCGAACAGCGAGGTGTCGCGCTCGAAGGTCATGCCGCTGTCGAGGCTGAAGGTGGGCACCGTGCTGGTGGCCGAGGTGCGGCCGTCGGTTCTCAGCGGGGCCGAGAACGAGTAGTTGACGGACTGCAGCTGCACCTTGGGCGTGATGTACGCGCCGGGCCACACGAAAGGCCGGCTCAGCTGCAGCCGTGCCAGTGCGCGGTCGGCATCGGGCTGGCATTCTTCGCGCGAATCGGTGAGCGTGCATTGCACGCCCAGGCCGGAACGACGGAAGCGCGTGAAGTCCGTGTTGAGCGAGAAGTCGAAGCCGCGCCAGTCGTACAGCGTGTAGTCGGCCGTCAGCTGCGGCAGGCGGTCGTAGGGCGGCAGGATGCGGTTGTCCGGGTCCTGCAGCGTCTGGTAGGACAGGGCGCGCACGCGGCCGCTCCAGTTGCCCTTGCCCCAGTTGAGCGAGGCATCGTTGGGCAGCAGGCGCGTCACGCGCGTGGGCGTGCGGTCGAAGTCCTTCCAGTAGTTGTCGTCGCTCACGCGGTTGATCTGCAGGTCCGCGCTCAGCGAATCCAGCCCGATGTCGCGTGCATTGAAGCTGTGCTGGTGCTTGGCCCACAGGCCCCAGCGCGCGCTGCTGTGGCGCGAGCTTTCGGCGGCCAGCTGGTTGGCCAGCGCCGGGTTGTCGCTGTTGATGGCCTGCGTGATCGCCTCGCTGCGGCGGCTGCTGGGCAGCGAATCGCTGGGCATGTAGTCCAGCCGCACCTCGCCCTGGTACTTGGGCTCCAGGTAGCGGAACTCGCCCGACAGGTTGATGCCGCGCTTGGCCATCACGGTGGGCGTCAGCGTGGCGTCGCGGTTGGGCGCGATGTTCCAGTAGTACGGCAGCGCCAGCTCCAGGCCGTTGACGCTGTCCACGCCCAGGGTCGGCGGCAGCAGGCCGCTCTTGCGCTCGTTGTTGAGCGGGAAGCTCACGCGCGGGATGGGCGGGGTGGGCACGCCGAACACGTGCAGCTGCACGTTCTCGGCCACGCCCACGTTCTCCTCGCTGTCGGTGCGCAGCGATTCGGCCGTCAGGAACCAGGCCGGCGTGTAGCGCTCGGTGTCGTCGCGCCGGCAGGTGGTGTAGGTGGCGCGGCGCGCCACGGCGCGGTCGGCGTCGATGAAGTCCACGCGCTCGGCTTCGCCATGCGCGCCGGTGGCCAGCAGGCGGTAGCGCACGTTGTCGAAGAAGCCCTCGAAGCGTTCCACCTTCAGCTCCAGCCGCGGGCCTTCGTAGACGTTGCCGGCGCGGTTCACGCGCACGTTGCCGGTGGCCGTGGCCAGGTCGTCGGGCTGGTAGTACTCCAGCCGGTCGGCGCGGATCACCGTGTCGGCGCGGCGCAGCTCGGCATTGCCTTCGACGATGGTTTCGAGGTTGGGGCGGCCCGAGATGCGGTCGCCTTCCACGATGCTGGGCCGCCCGCCGCGCTCGGCCTGGGGAATGGTCTCCAGCAGCATGGGGGTGCGCTGCAGGCGCAGGGGCGTTTCGGCTTCCCAGGCCGACTGCTGGGCCCAGGCGGCCTGCGCCTGCAGCAGGGCCAGCGACAACAGGGCCAGCCGCACGGGCGGCCGCTGCCGGGGCCGTTCGGCGCGGGTCAGTTCAGGCATCGAGAAGCTTGCAGCGTACAACGCGGAAGGTGGGCGATGGGGCGGCGCAGTCAGGAACCGGACGACGGCACAGCGCCGGCGCAGGGCCCCTGTCGCGCGGGGCAGCGCAGGGCGGATTTGTAGAATTCGGATTATCCATGACCGCTTTCCCGCCCCCGGCCGCCGGCCTTTCCTCACCGTCCGTGGCCTGGTCCGACCCGGCGCGCGCCGCGTCCTTTTCCCGCTGGATCGAGGCCATTGCCGCCGAGCACCGGCTGCGCCCCGAAACCCTGCGCCTGGCCTCGGCCGACGCGAGCTTTCGCCGCTACCTGCGCATCGACACGCATACCGACGGGCTGGCCCGCATCGTCATGGACGCGCCGCCCGACAAGGAGGACAGCCGCCCCTTCGTGCAGGTGGCCGGCCTGATGCAGGGCGCCGGCGTGCGCGCGCCGCAGGTGCTGGCCTGGAACGAGGCCGAGGGCTTCCTGCTGCTGGACGACCTGGGGGCTCGCACCCTGCTCGACGGCATCCAGCCCGACGATCCCGCGGCCAACCTGCCGCGCTACCAGCAGGCCATCGACGCGCTCGTGCGCTGGCAAATGGCTTCCCGCCCCGGCGTGCTGCCCCCTTATGACGCCGCGCTGCTGCGGCGCGAACTGCAGCTCTTCCCCGACTGGTACCTGGGCCGCCATCGCGGCGTGCAGTTGGGCGACAAGCAGCGCGCCGTGATCGACCGGGCCTTCGCCGTCATCGTCGAGAACAACCTGTCATCGGCGAGCGTGTTCGTCCACCGCGACTTCATGCCGCGCAACCTCATGTTGACGGACGAGGCCACGCTGGGCGTGCTCGACTTCCAGGACGCGGTCTACGGCCCCATCACCTACGACATCGCCAGCCTGATGCGCGACGCCTTCCTGAGCTGGGACGAGTCTTTCGTCCTCGACGTCACGGTGCGCTACTGGCAGGCCGCGCGCAAGGCCGGCCTGCCCGTGCACGAGGACTTCGGCGACTTCTACCGCGCCGTGGAATGGATGGGCCTGCAGCGGCACCTGAAGGTGGCCGGCATCTTCGCGCGCCTGACCCTGCGCGACGGCAAGCCCAGGTACCTGGCCGACACGCCGCGCTTCATTGCCTACATCCGCGCCACGGCCGGCCGCTACCGCGAGCTGATGCCGCTGCTGCGCCTGATCGACGAGATCGAGGGCACCACGCCGCAGGTGGGCTTCGCCTACGGCCGCGTCTGATCCGGTTTTCCTGTCCGCCATGCCGCGCATCCACTGCTCCGAGCCGCTGGCGCCGGGCCGGTCGCTGGCCCTGCCCGCCGGCGCCGCGCGCCATGTCCAGGTGCTGCGCCTGCAGCCCGGCGACGCGCTGACGCTCTTCGACGGGCGAGGCGGCGAATACGCGGCCACCGTGCAGCGCATGGGCCGCAGCGAGGTCGAGGTGCAGGTGGGCGCGCACGACCCGGTCGAGCGCGAGGCCGCCCTGGCCGTGCACCTGGCCATCGGCATGCCGGCCAACGAGCGCATGGACTGGCTGGTGGAAAAGGCGGTGGAGATGGGCGTGGCCAGCCTCCAGCCGCTGGTCACGGCGCATGGCGTGCTGCGCCTGGCCGGCGAGCGCGCGCAGAAGAAGCAGGCGCACTGGCAGGCCGTGGCTGTCGCGGCCTGCGAGCAGTGCGGCCGCAACCGCGTGCCGCCGGTGCATGCGGTGCTGCCGCTGGCGGCCTGGCTGGACGCTCTGCCGGCCGCGGCGCAGGCCCGGCTGCTGCTGGCCTTCGCGCCCGATGCCCGGCCGCTTTCTGTGCTGGCCACGGCGGCGGGGCTCGCCGGACAAGGCGTGCTCGTGCTGGGCGGCCCCGAGGGCGGCTTGAATGTGCAGGAAGAAGCTGCGGCGCGTGCGCGCGGCTTTCAGCCTGTCAGCCTGGGCCCGCGCGTGCTGCGGTCCGAAACGGCGCAGCTCACGGCGCTGGCCGGTCTGCTGGCGCTGGGCGAATCCCGCGCATCGGTGGCGCCGGCCGTCTGAAGCCGCCGCGGGGCGGCCGGTTGCAGGGCCGGGGGGCGATGAGCGTGCAGGCGCGGCCGGCGCCGCTCAGCCCTTGGCCGCTTCCAGCAAGTCGCGCGTGCGCAGCGCCTCGCGGCGCGCGGCGGCGGCGAAGTCGTCGCCCGAGGAGGCGTACAGGATCGCGCGCGACGAATTCACCGCGATTGGCGCGCCGGTGCGCCAGCCGGCGCGCACTGTGGCCACCGCGTCGCCGCCCTGCGCGCCCACGCCCGGGATCAGCAGCGGCACCGTCGGCGCCAGCGCGCGCACGCGCTCGATCTCGTGCGGGTAGGTCGCGCCCACCACCAGGCCCAGCTGGCCGTTGAGGTTCCACGGGCCCTGCGCAAGCGCGGCCACGTGCTCGTACAGCAGCGGTTCGCCCGGCACGCTGGCCAGGCGCTGGCCCTGCAGGTCGCTGCCGCCCGGGTTGCTGGTGCGGCACAGCAGGAAGGCGCCCTTGCCTTCGTACTTGAGGTACGGCGCCACCGAGTCGAAGCCCATGAAGGGCGACAGCGTCACGGCGTCGGCGTCGTAGCGTTCGAAGGCCTCGCGCGCGTACTGCTCGGCCGTGGAGCCGATGTCGCCGCGCTTGGCGTCCAGGATCACGGGCACGCCCGGCGCGTTGGCATGGATGTGGGCGATCAGCTTCTCGAGCTGGTCTTCGGCGCGGTGCGCGGCGAAGTAGGCGATCTGCGGCTTGAAGGCGATGGCGCAGTCGGCCGTGGCGTCGACGATCTGGGCGCAGAAGTCGTAGATCCGGCTCGCGTCGCCCTGGAGCCCCGCCGGAAAGCGCGCGGGCTCCGGATCGAGGCCCACGCACAGCATCGAGCTGTTGCGCTGCTGCGCGGCCTGGAGCTGGTCGATGAAGTTCATGGGGCGGGATTCTAGGTGGCGCCCTCGCGCCGCCCCGGCGGCAGTCGCGCGGGCGACGGCCGGCGCGACCTTCGCACAGTGCGAGCCTTGCTACGCTGCCGCTCACCATGAACATCTCGCAACTGGCGCAGCGCACCGGCGTGTCGGTGCACCGCCTGCGGCGCTACGAAGCCGCGGGCCTGATCCACGCCGAGCGCAGCGCGGCCGGCTACCGGGATTTTGCCGACCGGGTGGTGCGCGAAGTGACCTTCATCGCCATGGGCCGTGCGCTGGACGTGCCGCTGCCGGTGCTGGCCGAGCTGCTGCCGCGCTACCGCGCCGGCACGCTGCGGCTGGACCAGCTGGCCGACCGCCTGCGCGAGCGCGTGGCCCAGGTGGATGCGGCCATCGCGGCGCAGCGCGCCCTGCGCCGCCGGCTGGTGGAACACATCGCCTGGTGCGAACGGCGCCAGCGCGCCGCGGCGCCCGGCCGCTCCCCTTCCTCATCTTCCTCTTCTTCTCCCTCTTCCTCCTCGCGAAAGGACCGCACACCATGACCCCCTCCATGCCCGAGCAGGTGCGCCGCGCCGTGCTCGCCATGCCCATGGCTCAGACGCTGGGCCTGCGCTTCACGCACATCGACGCTGGCGTGGCCGAGCTCGAGCTGCCCGTGCAGCCGGGCTTCTGCTTCCGCCCCGGCCAGCTGCAGGCCACGGCCGTGTTCGCGGCGGCCGATTTCGCCGCCGTCTCGGCCGCCGGCACGCGGCTGCCCGAGGGCTGGATCAACGCCACCATCGACGGCACGCTCAAGCTGCTGGCGCCCGCGCGCGGCAGCCACCTGCGCGCCCGCGGCCGCGTGGTGGATGCCGGGCGGCTGCTGACCGTGTGCGCAGCCGAGGTCTTCGCGGTGGAGGACGGGCAGGAAACCCTGTGCGCCACGCTGCTGGGCACGGCGCGCAACATCGATCCGGCGCGCCGCGCCTGAGCCCGGGGCGCGCCTTTCAGGCCGCGCGCTCGAGGCGCTCGGCGGCCAGGCACAGGTCCACCCAGGCGCGGCCCTTGCAGTCGCCGTTGCGCAGCAGGTAGGCCGGGTGGTAGCTGGCGACGACGGCGCATTCCGCACCCGCCAGCGCCGCCTGGTGCACGCAGCCGCGCAGCCGGCCCAGGGGCGCCTGCTGGCCCAGCAGCCGCTGCGCCGCCAGCGGGCCCAGCGCCAGCACCAGTTGCGGCGCCAGCGGCGCCACGGCGCCGGCGAAGGCGGCCTCGAAATCGAGCGCGCCCTCGGTGTCCGGCTGGCCGGGGGAGGCGCGCCACAGGCGCATCGCATGCACCGGCGCCGTGCCCGCGGGCAGGCGCAGGGCGCGCAGCATCTGGTCGAGCAGCCGGCCGGCCTCGCCGTCGAGCAGGCCGTCGTGGCGGCCGTCGGCGTGGGGCGGCGTTTCGACCACCACCAGCCAGCCGCCGGTGGCGGATTGGCCCTCGCTGGCATAGAGCCGTTGCGGGGCCGTGATGAGCAGCGGCGCGGCGGTGGCGGCAGCAGGCGCCGGCACGGGTGCCGCCGCGGGCAATGCGCTGCGCGGGGCCGGGGCGAGGGCCGGTGGGGGCACCGTGGGCGACGACGGCACCTCGGCCGGATCTGCCAAGGCCTGCGGCCCGGACGGGGGCGCTGGCAGGTGCGCGCGGGGCGCGGGCGGCACGGCCGCTTCGGCAGTCTGGGCCGGCGGCTGCGGCAGCCAGACCTTGATGCCCATCTCTTCCAGCATGGCGCGCTGCCGCGCGTCGAGTTGCAGCGTCATCGCGCCAGGCCTCCCCAGGCGCTGGGCGATTCGTCCAGCCGCAGGCTCATGACGATCGCGTCCTCGCGCCCCCGGGCCGCCGGGTAGTAGGCCTTGCGAACTCCCACGCGCCGGAAGCCCTGGTGTTCATAGACCTCCTGCGCGCGCGCGTTGCTCACGCGCACTTCCAGCCACAGCCAGTGCGCCCGCTGCGCGCGGGCCCAGCCCGTCAGCGCCGCCAGCATCAGCGAGGCCCAGCCCTGGCGCTGGAAGGCCGGCGCCACCGTGATGTTGAGCAGATGCACTTCGTCCACGCCTTTCATGGCGACGAAGTAGCCGATCAGCGCGTCGCCCGCGCCGAAGCGCACGGGCTGCGAGAGCGTGGCCGGGCTGCCGCCCGGCGCCGGCCCGACCAGGCACTGGCAGTGGTAGCCCACGCGCATCGAGTCGATGAAGTTGCCGCGCGTCCACGGATGGCTGTAGGCCACCTGTTCCACGGCCAGCACCGCGTCCAGGTGCTCCGCGGTCATGGCTTCGAGGCGGGCCTCCTGCGAAGACTGCACGGCGCTCATGCCGCCGCTCCGGCCTTGGCCGCCAGGCGCTCGGCCGTGGTCTGCGCCACCTTGTCGCGCACGTAGAGCGGCCAGGCCGCCTCGGGTGGCACGGCGCCGCCGGCCGCCAGCAGCGCCGGCGCCAGCCGCAGCAGCGCGGCGGCCGTGGGCAGGGCCGGCTGGCGCGGCAGGCCGGCGGGCAGGCGCTCGCCGTAGGCGGCGAAGGCGTTGCCGGCCAGCGTCCAGCCCGTGGCGTCGGGCGAGGACGGGGCCTGCACCTGCTCGGGCGCCATCAGCCGCGGCTCGCCGGCTTCGCCCGCGGCCCGCTGCCACAGGCCCTGGCCGTCGCGCCAGAAGGCCTGGGCGTAGACCTCGTCCATGCGCGCGTCCAGCAGCGCCAGCACGCGCGTGGCGCCGCTGCGGGCATGGGCTTCCTCGGCCACGGCCTGCAGCGTGTCGATGGGCAGCACGGGCCGGCCGCTGCCGAAGCCCAGGCCCTGTGCCACGGCGCAGGCCGTGCGCAGGCCCGTGAAGGCGCCCGGTCCGCGGCCGAAGCAGATGGCATCGAGCGCCGACAGCGCCAGCCCGGCTTCGGCCAGCAACTGCTGCACCGCGGGGATCAGCGTGGCGGAGGCCTGCGCGCCGCCGGCCTCGGTGCGGGCCAGTACGGCATCGCCGCGCTGCACGGCCAGGGACAGCACCTCGGTGCTGGTGTCGAAAGCCAGCAGATCAGGCACGGCAGCGCTCCACGGCAGAACAATGAAAAGGAAGCGGCGCGGCGCGCCCGGGGGCCGATGGCGGCGCCGGGGCCGCCGCCGCGCCCAGGCCCACGGCGCGCGGGGGCAGCAGCGGCGGGCGCGGGACGGCGGACGGATCGGGCATCGGGCGATTATCGAGCGCTGGCCGGGGCGCCGCCGTGGCCCGGGCGGCCGGCCCCGTCCGACGCAGGGCGGCCGCCGGCGCTTTGGATAATTCCGCGCCATGTCCGCGACCCGCCCGGCGCTGCGCCGCCCCCGTCCCCTTGCCTTCCTCCGTTCGCTGCCGGCCGCCGCCGGCGCTGCCCTGGCCGCGGCCGCCGTGCTGGGCCTGCCGCCGGCCGCCTGCGCGCAGGCCGCCTCGGCGGCCCCGGCCGCACCCGCCGGTCGCCTGCAGGCCCTGCCGCCCGAAGTCGAAGCCGCCCTCGCCCGCGCCAAGGTGCCCCGCGAGGCGGTGACCCTGCTGGTGGCCGACGCCGAAGGCCTGCGCCCGCCGCGCCTGGCCTGGCGCACGCAGGAGCCGGTGAACCCGGCCTCCATCATGAAGGTGGTCACCACCTACGCGGCGCTGGACCTGCTGGGCCCGGCCTACACCTGGAGCACGCCGGTCTACGTGGACGGCCCGGTCGTCGACGGCACCCTGCGCGGCAATCTCTACATCCAGGGCCGCGGCGATCCGGCACTGGTGATCGAGCGCCTGTGGCTGCTGCTGCGCCGCGTGCAGGGCATGGGCATCCGCCAGATCGCAGGCGACATCGTGCTGGACCGCAGCGCCTTCGACGCCAGCGTGGAGAACGACCCCGCCGCCTTCGACGGCGAGCCGCTGCGCCCCTACAACGCCGCGCCCGACGCGCTGCTGCTGAACTTCCGCTCGGTGGCCATCCACTTCATGCCCGACCGCCACAACCAGGTGGCGCACCTGCGCTTCGAGCCGCCGCTGGCCGGCGTGGCGGTGCAGCCGTCGGTGCCGCTCACGGCTGGCGAATGCAACGCGGGCGGCGACTGGCGCACGAACCTGCGGCCGGACTTCAGCGACCCGCAGCGCATGGTCTTTGCCGGCGGCCTGCCGGCCAGTTGCGGCGAGCGCAGCTGGTCCGTGGCCTACCCCGATCCGCGCAGCTACGCCCTGCGCGCCGTGGGCGGCCTGTGGGCCGAGATGGGCGGCCGCGTGGGCGGCCAGATGCGCCACGGCACCGTGCCCGCGGGCCTGAAGCCGGCCTTCGAGGTGCAGTCGCCGCCGTTGGCCGAGGTGATCCGCGACATCAACAAGTACAGCAACAACGTGATGGCGCAGCAGGTCTTCCTCACCCTGGCGCTGCAGCAGCAGCCGCGCCAGCCGGTGGGCTTCGACGATGCGCGCCGCGCCATCCGCCAGTGGTGGAACGAGCGCATCGGCACCGGCGAGGGCCAGCCGACCTTCGACAACGGCGCCGGCCTGTCGCGCGACGAGCGCCTCACGGCCGCCGGCCTGGGCAGGATGCTGCAGGTGGCCTGGCGCTCGCCGGCCATGTCGGAGCTGATGGCCTCGCTGCCCGCCATCGGCGTGGACGGCACCCTGCGCCGGCGCCAGCTGCGCTCGGGCGGTTCGGCCCACCTCAAGACCGGCACCCTGCGCGACAGCAGCGGCATCGCCGGCTACGTGGACGGCGCCAGCGGCCGGCGCTGGGTGCTGGTGGCCATCGCCAACGACCCGAACGCGGCCGCCGCGCGCCCGGCCTTCGACGCGCTGGTGGACTGGGCCACGCGCGACCAATGAACACAATGAACCCATGGAAAGAAGATGGCGGTGATGCGGCGCCGCCGGCCGGGCGCAGCGTCCGGCCCGACGCCACCCCGCCGCGTGCCCGCGCCGCGGCGACGGGCCAGTGACTGTTACTGATTGCGTCGCGCCCGGCACGTCTCCAGAATGGCGCGGCACCGGCCGTTTCCTCGCTTCGCCGCGGCCCGGCGCCCCATCCATCCAACCGAAGGAGACCCCCTGATGCCCCGCCAGCCGCTGCCCCCTGCCCGCCGCCCCGCACGCCCGCCCAGCCGTGGGCCCGGCGGGCCCGCACCACCGCAGCGCTGCTGGCCACCGCCGTGCTTGCCGCCTGCGGTGGCGGCGGGAGCGGTCCGGTCTTCATCCCCCCGATCGTCAACCCCCGCCGCCGCCCCCGCCGCCCGGGCGCGGCACGCTGGTCGAGCCCGCGAAGCCCGTCGCGCGCCTGTCGGCCGACCAGTTCACCGCCCTGCTGCGCCTGGACGACAAGGGCCGTGCGCTGGAGCAGATCGCCGGCAAGCCCAGGTGCGGCTTCGAACTGCAGGCCATCCACTACCGCACTGTGGGCGGACACGACGAAGAAACCACCGCCAGCGGCGCGCTGATGGTGCCCGCCGGCACCGACCCCGCCTGCAATGGCAAGCGCCCCGTCGTGGTGTACGCGCACGGCACCACCACCGACCGCGCCTACGACCTGGCGCGCTGGATGGAGCCCGGCCAGGCCTCGGCCGCCGAGGGCGTGATCATTGCCGCCATGTTCGCGGCGCAGGGCTACATCGTGGTCGCGCCCAACTATGCGGGCTACGACAAGTCCACCCTGCCCTACCACCCCTACCTCAACGGCACGCAGCAGGCGCGCGACGTGGTGGACTCGCTCACCGCCGCGCGCAGCGTGCTGCCGGTGGCCGGCGTCGGCGACAGCGGCGCGCTGCTGCTCACTGGCTATTCGCAGGGCGGCTACGTGGCGCTGGCCGCGCACCGCGAACTGCAGGCGCTGGGCGAGAAAGTCACCGCCTCGGCCCCGCTGTCGGCGCCCTCGGCCATCAGCCTGCTGACCGACTACAACTTCCTGGGCTGGCCGGCGCTGGGCTCCACCGTCTTCGTGCCGCTGCTGTCCACCAGCTGGCAGCAGCAGTTCGGCAACGTGTACGCCAAGACCGAAGACATCTACGAAAGCCGCTACGCGCCGGGCATCGACACCCTGCTGCCCAGCCTGACGCCCATCAACGACCTCTTCGCCGCCGGCAAGCTGCCGCTCACCGCGCTGTACCCGGCCAACGCCGTGCCCGGCCCGGTGGCGCCCGAACTGCGCGTCTTCTACGGCCCCGACAACCTCGTGCGCCAGAGCTACCTGACCCAGGCCGCCGGTGACGTGATGGCGCGCCCCTGCCCGGGCAACGCGCTGCCTGCCACGGCCGGCTCGCTGGGCAATGCCGCGGCGCTGGACTGCAAGCCCGACAACGGCTTCCGCAAGGCGGCGGTCGCCAACGACCTGCGCAACTGGCTGCCCACGCGTCCGGTCTTCTTCTGCGGCGGTGCCGACGATCCCACGGTCAACTTCCTGAGCACCCGCGCCACGGCCGGCTACTTCGCCGCGCGCGGCATGCCGGCGTCGATCCTGCAGGTGCTGGACCTGGAGGCGGCGGGCGGCGCGAACGACCCGTATGCCGCCGCCCGCGCCGGCTTCGCCCAGGCCAAGGCCCAGCGGTATGAAAGCACCGAAGGCGACGCCGCCGTGAAGGCCGAAGCCGTGCTGCGCGCCTACCACGGCACGCTGGTGCCGCCCTTCTGCGTCGCGTCGGCGCGCGGCTTTTTCCAGGGGGTGCTGGCGAGCGGCGGGTGAGGCGCGGCCCTTGAGGGATGCCTGCGCTGCGCGCAGGTTCGCCGCACCGTGGCTGCCCGCATGCGGGCAGCATTCGCCAGGCCCGGCATAACCACTACGATGCAAGCCCCCAGGGTTCCCGATCGAAATGCGACGAAACCTGGGGGCCGTGCACATTGCCCCACCAGAGACATACATGTTCAGCCACATCATGGTCGGTTCCAACGACCTCCAACGTTCCAAACGCTTCTACGACGCCGTGCTCGGCGTCCTCGGGGCCGGAGAGCCCTTCCAGAACCAGGCCGGTTCGGGCCACAACCGGCTGTTCTATCGGCACGACGGCGCGTCCTTCTGCGTGAGCGAGCCCATCAATGGCGAGCCGGCCACGCAGGCCAATGGCGGCACCATCGGCTTCAAGTGCAACTCGCCCGAGCAGGTGCAGCAGTTCCATGACGTGGCCGTGGCCCATGGCGGCACGTCCATCGAAGAGCCGCCGGGGCTGCGCGAAGGCAAGATGGGAGCGATGTACCTGGCCTATGTGCGCGACCCGGATGGCAACAAGCTGTGCGCGATCCATCGGCCGCCCAAGGCGGCCTGAGCGGCGCCGGATTCAGGCCGCCCCGCGATGACGGCCGGCGTACAGCCCAACAACCCCTTGCACGGCCTCACGCTGGAGGCCATCGTGGTGCGGCTGGCCGAGCACCATGGGTGGGACGGGCTGGCGCGCAAGATCCCTCTCAACTGTTTCAAGAACGATCCGTCGGTGAAGTCCAGCCTGACCTTCCTGCGCAAGACGCCCTGGGCGCGCGAGCAGGTGGAGCGCCTGTACGTTCTGACCTTCGCACCGCGCGAGGCGCGGGGCGATGCGAAGCGGAAGCCGCACTGAACCGAGGCCGGCCGCGGCGGCGCTCGGGCATCCGCGCGTTGCTGAAGACGCAGAACCAGCGAGCTCCCTCGCCGCCTGCCCCTGCCCGGCTCAGGCCGCGGCCGCGCGCTGCAGCCGGTCGCGCACGCCTTCCCATTCGGGCGTGGCGGGCGGCGTTTCGATCCAGATCAGTTTCACGCCCTCGTCGTCGAATTGGCGCAGCACGGCGAAAAGCTGGCGTGCCGTGTCCTCGGCGTCGTCGGGCATGCGGCGCATCAGCAGGCGCTGCGAGGCGCTGCGCAGCGGCGCGCGGGACCACACGGCGATGTGCGCCGCCTGCGCGCCCAGCACGTCCAGGCCGGCCTGCAGGGCCTTGGCGTCCATCAGGCGCACCTTGGCCGTGGGCGCGTAGTGCGCCTCCAGCGTGCCCGAGGCGCGCGGGTCGGGCGCCTGCAGCGCCTCGCGTTCGCGCAGCGGCTGGCCGGCTGCCTGCTCGATCTGCGTGCGCGTGAGCTTGCCGGGGCGCAGCAGCACGGGCGCCCCGCGGCTGCAGTCGACGATGGTGGATTCGATGCCGACCTCGCAGGGGCCGCCATCCAGCACCCGCAGATCGTCGGGGAACTCACCGGCCACATGTGCGGCCGTGGTGGGGCTCACGCGGCCGAAGCGGTTGGCGCTCGGGCCGGCCAGGCCCATCACGCCGCGTTCTGCGCAGGCGATCAGCAGGGCCTGCGCGACCGGGTGGTCGGGGCAGCGCAGGCCGATGGTGTCCTGCCCGCCCGCGGCCACGGCCCCCACGCCGGGCTGCCGCGCCACGATCAGGGTCAGCGGCCCGGGCCAGAAGGCGCGCGCCAGGGCCTGCGCGAAGGGCGGCAGCGGCTGGGCGAAATGCGCAACCGCCGCGGTGCCGGCGGCGCCCGCGGCCACGTGCACGATCAGCGGATGGTCGGCCGGCCGGCCCTTGGCCGCGAAGATGCCGCGCACGGCGTCGTCGTTGCCGGCGTCGGCCCCCAGGCCGTAGACCGTCTCCGTCGGGAAGGCGACGAGCTGCCCGGCCTGCAGCGCGTCGGCGGCCTGCTGGAGGGCGGCGGGGTCGCGGCCGTCGAGGATCATGGCAAGGGCGGCGGGTTCAGGCGGTCGAGTCCGCCAGGCCCAGCAGGCGAGCGGCCTGGGCGGCGGTGGCGCGCACCTGCGCCACGTCGGTGCCGGTGATGTTGAGGTGGCCCATCTTGCGGCCGCGGCGCGCCTCGGTCTTGCCGTACAGGTGCAGGTGGGTGCCGGGCAGGGCCAGCACGCGGTCCCAGGGCGGCTCGGTCTGCTGGGGGGAGCCCGGTGCGAACCACAGGTCGCCCAGCAGGTTGAGCATGAGGGCCGGGCTGTGCAGGCGCGGCGCCACCAGCGGCAGCCCGGCCAGCGTGCGCACCTGCAGGTCGAACTGCGAGACGTCGCAGGCGTCCAGCGTGTAGTGGCCGCTGTTGTGTGGGCGTGGGGCCATCTCGTTGACGACCAGCGAGCCGTCCTCCAGCGCGAAGAACTCGACGCACAGCACGCCCACGTAGTCCAGCCCGTCGGCCACCGACACGGCGGCGGCCACGGCCTGCTGCGCCAGCGCGGGCGGCAGCACCTGCTCATGCACTTCGGTCACGGCCAGGATGCCGTCCCGGTGCAGGTTGCGCTGCACCGGAAAGTGCACGCTGCGGCCGTCGGCGCTGCGCGCCACGATCACCGAGCACTCGGCGGCCAGCGGCAGGCGCTTTTCCAGCACGCAGGGCACGCCGCCCGTGGCTTCCCAGGCGCGGGCCAGTTCCTCGGCCGTGTGCACGGTCTGCTGGCCCTTGCCGTCGTAGCCCAGGCGCGCGGTCTTCAGGATGCCGGGCAACAGCGTGGCGGGCACGGCGGCCAGGTGCGCAGCGCTTTCGATCACGGCATAGGGCGCGCAGCCCACGCCGCTCGTGGCGGCGCAGCGCGTGAAATGCGCCTTTTCGAGGATGCGGTCCTGCGCGATGCCGACCGCATGGGCGGCCGGCGCCACGGGGCGGTCGCCGGCCAGCGAGGCCAGGGCCTGGGCCGGCACGTTCTCGAATTCGGTGGTGATGGCGTCGGCCAGCTTCGACAGGCGGGCCAGGCCGTCTTCGTCCAGGTAGTCGGCGTGGATGTGGTGGTGGCTCACGCGGCCGGCCGGGCTGTCCGCGTCGGGGTCGAGCACGGCGGTGAAGTAGCCCATGGCTTGCGCGGCATGCACGAACATGCGGCCCAGCTGGCCGCCGCCCATCACGCCCAGCGTGCTGCCGGGCAGCAGGGGCGAGGTGACGGTGGCAGGGCTCACAGCGCGCCTCCGCCCTGCGGCGAGAAGGGTGACACCGCTTCGGCGGCCACGGGCGGCAGCGTCATGGCGGTGGCGGCTTCGGTCTGCTCCGCGCGGAAAGCGTCGAGCCGAGCGCGCAGCGCCGGGTCGTTCACCGCCAGCATGGCCACGGCGAACAGCGCCGCATTGGACGCGCCGGCAGCGCCGATGGCAAAAGTGGCCACGGGCACGCCCTTGGGCATCTGCACGATGCTGTAGAGCGAATCGACGCCTTGCAGGTGCTTGCTGGCCACCGGCACGCCCAGCACGGGCACCGTCGTCTTGGCGGCCAGCATGCCCGGCAGGTGGGCCGCGCCGCCGGCGCCGGCGATGATGGCCGCCAGCCCGCGCGAAGCGGCGCTTTCGGCATAGGCAAAGAGGGCGTCGGGCATGCGGTGGGCCGACACCACCTTCGCTTCGTGGGCAATGCCGAATTGGGTCAGAATCTCGGCCGCATTGCGCATCGTCTCCCAATCGGAGTTCGAGCCCATGACGACGCCGACCTGGATGGTTTCGCTCATAGGTTGGAATTCTACGTTTGGCCCCCAGCTTCACGGATGGCGCGGCCCCTTGGCCTTCCGGCCGGCGCCGCCTCTTCCCATCGCCCTGCCGCCACCATGATCGACATCACCCTCGACAACTTCCAGACCGAACTGGTCGAAGCCTCGCTCACCACGCCCGTGCTGCTGGACATCTGGGCCGAATGGTGCGGCCCCTGCAAGCAGCTGGGCCCCGTGCTGGAGAAGCTGGAGATCGAGTACGAGGGCCGCTTCAAGCTGGCCAAGCTGGACGCTGACAAGGTGCCGCAGCTGTCCAGCCAGCTCTCGCAGATGTTCGGCGTGCGCAGCATTCCCTTCTGCGTGATGTTCGTCGGCGGCCAGCCGGTGGACGGTTTCGTGGGCGCGATCCCGGCCGAGCAGATCCGCGAATTCCTCGACAAGCACGTGCCGGGGGCCGAGGAACTCGAAGCCCAGCAGCAGGAAGAGGAAGCCCAGGAAGCCCTGGCCGAGGGCGACACCGACGCCGCGCTCGAAAAGCTCCAGCATGCCGTGGCCACCGACCCGGCCAACGACGATGCACGTTTCGACTACGTCAAGCTGCTGCTGCAGCTGGGCCGCGAGGACGACGCCAAGGTGGCCTTCGCACCCGTCATCGACCGCCGCGCGCTGGTGCGCCGCTTCGATTCGCTGCAGCGCTGGATGGACGCCATCGACGCCGCCGGCGACCCCAGCCAGTGGGCGCAGCGCCTGGCCGAGGCCGACGCGAAGATCGCCGCGGCCAAGCGTGACTTCGACGCGCGCTTTGCGCGTGCGCAGCTGCTGATGGCGCAGCAGCAATGGACGGCGGCCATGGACGAGCTGCTTGAGATCCTGATGCGCGACAAGGCCTGGAACGAGGACCTGGCGCGCAAGACCTACATCGCGATCCTGGACGTGATCGAGCCGCCCAAGCCCAAGGTGGCCGAAGGCCAGATTCCGCCGGACGATCCGACGGTGGCGACCTACCGCCGCCGCCTGTCCAGCGTCGTGCTCAGCTGAGCGCCGGCCCATCCGCCCCGGATGGGCCGGCCGTCCTGCCGGTCTTGGGGCCGGGCGCGCGGAGGGCGACGTTAGGATGCAGGCTCTGTCACATCCTGACGCATCCACCGACCTTTTCGCCGCCATGCGCCTGCTTCTTCGCCTCTTCCAAGAACGTCGTGTCGCCGCGCCCGCGGCCTGCGTGCTGACCCTGGCGGCCCTGCTGGCCGGTTGCAGCAGCGGCATCAGCCTGGACGAGCCCATCGAGGGCCCGCTGTGGCGGCTCGTGCAGGTGGGCGACATCCGGCCGGTGCCCGGGCCGGACGCCAGCCGCGATCCGCACGTGCAGTTCGACCTGCAGGGGCGGGTGACGGGCTCGGGCGGTTGCAACCGCCTGTCGGGCGGCTTCACGCGCAGCGGTGCGCAGCTGCGGCTGAGCCAGCTGGGCGCCACACGCATGGCCTGCGCCGACGCCACCCGCACGGCCACCGAGACCGCCTTCTTCCAGGCGCTGCAGACCACCGCCAGCTACCGGCTGGCCGGGCCGGGGCAGCTGGCGCTGCTCGACGCGGGCGGGCGCACCCTCGCGCGGCTGGAGTCCGCGACCGGGCGCTGAGTCGCCGAGGCGCGCTGCACCTCTCCTGAGGCCCAGGCACAAAAAAAGGGCGCCCCACCTCGCGGTGCGGCGCCCGGTTGGCATTCGGGACGGTGACGGGGCCCGCTGGCGGTTCAAGCCGTCAGCCGCTCCAGCGCCTCGCGGTACTTGGCGGCGGTCTTCTCGATCACCTCGCGCGGCAGGCGCGGCGCGGGCGGGGTCTTGTCCCAGGGCTTGCCATGGATGCGCACGGCCTCCAGCCAGTCGCGCACGAACTGCTTGTCGTAGCTGGGCGGATTGGCGCCGCTGGCCAGCGCTTCCTCATAGCCTTCCACCGGCCAGTAGCGCGAGCTGTCGGGCGTGAGCACCTCGTCCATCAGCACCAGCCGGTCCTGGTCGTCCAGGCCGAATTCGAACTTGGTGTCGGCAATGATCATGCCCTTGGTGAGCGCAATGGCGGCCGCGGCTTCGTAGATGGCGATGCTGGTCTCGCGGATCTGCTGGGCCAGGGCGGGGCCGATCATCTGGACCACGCGCTCGTAGGAGATGTTCTCGTCATGCTCGCCCGCGGCGGCCTTGGCCGCCGGCGTGAAGATGGCCTGCGGCAGCTTCTGCGAATTGCGCAGGCCCTCGGGCAGCGGCACGCCGCAGACGGCGCGGCCTTCCTGGTATTCCTTCCAGCCGCTGCCGGCCAGGTAGCCGCGCACCACGGCTTCGACCGGGATCGGGCGCAGGCGCTTGACCAGCATCGAGCGGCCGGTGACCTGGGCCACTTCACCGGGCTGCACCACGCTTTCGGGCGCGTCGCCGGTCAGGTGGTTGGGGCACAGATGGCCCAGGCGATCGAACCACCACAGCGCCATCTGGGTCAGGATCTCGCCCTTGCCCGGAATGGGCTCGCCCATGATGACGTCGAAAGCCGACAGGCGGTCGCTGGCCACCATCAGGATGCGGTCGGTGCCCACGGCATAGTTGTCGCGCACCTTGCCGCGCGCGAGCAGGGGCAGGCTCTGGATGGAGGAGGTGTGGACGGTGGTCGTCATGGCAGTTCGGCAAGGGCGGGGCAGCGCGCATTGTGCGCGCAGAAAAAAGCCACCGCAGCGGGTGGCCGGTGCGCAGGCCGGGGCAGGCCCCGGCCACGCCTTTTCTCAGGCGATGGAGGCCTGGTAGATCGACTCGACGGCCTTGTCCAGCGCGGCGTTGAACTCGGCATCGCTCTGCTGGGCCGACAGGCCTTCGGTCAGCGCGCGGCTGAAGCTGGCGATCACGCCGGGGTTCTTCGCCAGCATGGCGTTCGATTCTTCACGGCTGTAGCCGCCCGACAGGGCCACCACGCGCACGACCTTGGGGTGCTTCACCAGCTCGGTGTAGAAGCCGTCCACGCTCGGGATGGTGAGCTTGAGCATCACCTTCTGGTCGGCGCCCAGCGCGTCCAGTTCCTTGAGCAGGGCCGCCTTCAGCAGGGCTTCGGCTTCCTTCTTGTCGGTCGCCTTGATGTTCACCTCGGGCTCGATGATGGGCATCAGGCCGGCCGCCAGGATCTGCTTGCCCACGGCGAACTGCTGCGCCACCACGGCGTCGATGCCCTTGGCATTGGCCGCGTGGACCACCGAACGCATCTTGGTGCCGAAGATGCCCTTCTTCACGGCGCGCGCCAGCAGCGCATCCAGCTGCGGCATGGGCTTCATCACCTGCACGCCGTCGGCTTCGTCGGCCAGGCCCTTGTCCACCTTCAGGAAGGGCACGACCTGCTTCTTTTCCCACAGGTACTGGGCCGCGTCCTGGCCCTCGAACTGGCGGTCCATGGTCATTTCGAACAGGATCGCGCCCAGCACGCGCTCGCCGGTGAAGGCCGGGCTGCTGACGATGCGTGCGCGCATGGCATGCACCAGGTCGAACATCTGTGCTTCGTCCTTGTACGCCGACTCCTCGACGCCGTAGAGCTTGAGCGCCTTGGGCGTGCTGCCGCCGCTCTGGTCCAGCGCCGCGATGAAGCCCTTGCCCGTGGAAACCTTCTTGAGTTGATCCTGATTCACTGTGTCGCTCTCTGGTGGGGGTGGATGCCGCCGCGGCGGCACGAGGTCAACCGGCGATTGTAGAAGGACCGCCCGTCGACGGGCTCCCAGAGCCCGCGAACTGACTGCCGCGTCCTACGCCGCGCGACAGATCTTGAGCATGTTGGTGCCGCCGGGCGCGCCCATCGGCTCGCCGCAGGTGATGGCGTACACGTCGCCGCTTTGCACGATGCCGCGCTTCTTCAGATGCGCCTCGGCGCGCTCCAGTGCGGTGTCGCGGTCGGTTTCCGAATCCATCAGCAGCGGGCGCACGTTGCGGTACAGCGCCATCTTGCGCTGCGTGGCCAGCCGCGAGGTGAGGGCGTAGACCGGAATGTGCGCCGCATGCCGGCTCATCCACAGCGGCGTGGAGCCCGATTCGGTCAGTGCCACGATGGCCTTGGCGCCCAGGTGGTGCGCCGTGAACAGCGCGCCCATGGCGATGGACTGGTCGATGCGCGTGTAGTGGCCGCGGAAGTCCAGGTCCAGCGACGGGTCCTCGGCCTGCTCGGCGGCTTCGCAGATGCGGCTCATCTCCTGCACCGTCTCCAGCGGGTAGCGGCCCGAGGCGGTTTCCGCGCTCAGCATCACGGCGTCTGTGCCGTCCAGCACGGCATTGGCCACGTCGCTGACCTCCGCGCGCGTGGGCACCGGGTTGGCGATCATCGACTCCATCATCTGCGTGGCGGTGATGACGACCTTGTCCATCTCGCGCGCCAGGCGAATCATCTTCTTCTGCAGCGCCGGCACGGCGGCGTTGCCCACTTCCACCGCCAGGTCGCCACGCGCGACCATGATGCCGTCGCTCGCTCGCAGGATTTCCTCGAGCTTCGGGATCGCCTCGGCGCGCTCGATCTTGGCGATCATGCTCGGCTTGTGGCCCCATTCCGCGCCCGCCACGTTGCACAGCTGGCGCGCCATTTCCATGTCGGTGGCGTTCTTGGGGAAGCTCACGGCCACGTAGTCGGCCTGGAAGCTCATGGCGGTCTTGATGTCCTCCATGTCCTTGGCCGTCAGCGCCGGGGCCGTGAGGCCGCCGCCCTGGCGGTTGATGCCCTTGTTGTTCGACAGCTCGCCGCCGAGCTTGACGGTGGTGTGCACCTGCTCGCCGCGCACCGCATCCACCGTGAGCACGATCAGGCCGTCGTTGAGCAGCAGGCGGTCGCCGGGCTTCACGTCGCGCGGCAGGTCCTTGTAGTCCAGGCCCACCGCGTCGACGTCGCCGGGCTCGGTGCGCGAGGCGTCCAGCGTGAACTTGGCGCCCGGCTCCAGCCAGACCTTGCCTTCGCCGAACTTGCCGACACGGATCTTGGGACCTTGCAGGTCGGCCATGATGGCCACTTCGCGGCCGGCGACGCGGGCGGCCTCGCGCACCATGGCGGCGCGGGCGATGTGGTCCTGCGCGGTGCCGTGGCTGAAGTTCAGGCGCACCACGCTGACCTTGTGCGTGATCATCGCCTCCAGCATCTGGGGCGTGCTGGACGCCGGGCCCAGCGTGGCGACGATCTTGGTGGCGTGGCGGGGCAGGCGGTCGGGATTCATCGGGCTTGTCTCCTCTGGCTCGGCCCGTCCTCCCATGACGACAGCAGCCGGCGCACGGCCATTTTCACATGCAGCAATGACAAATCACGATACGGCCGCGCGGATCAGGGCCATGCGGGCAAGTGGCCGCCATCCGGGCATCGCCAGACCGGCCAGGCGCAAAAAAGCCCGCACACGGCGGGCTCGCATCGGGAGCGCGGCGGTGATCAGCCGGCGGCGCGCTTGGACAGGATCTCGAAAGCCGGCAGGGTCTTGCCCTCCAGCACTTCGAGGAAGGCGCCGCCGCCCGTGGAGATGTAGCCCACGTCCTTCTCGATGCCGTACTTGGCGATCGCGGCCAGCGTGTCACCGCCGCCGGCGATGCTGAAGGCGCTGCTCTCGGCGACGGCGCGCGCGATGGCCTCCGTGCCCTTGGCGAAGGCGTCGAACTCGAACACGCCGACCGGGCCGTTCCAGACGATGGTGCCGGCCGCCTTGAGCTGGGCCGCCAGGCGGGCTGCGGTCTTGGGGCCGATGTCCAGGATCAGGTCGTCCGCCGCCACATCGGCCGCGGCCTTGACGGTGGCTGGCGCGTCGGCCGCGAAGGCCTTGGCCGTGACCACGTCCTCGGGGATCGGCACCTCGGCGCCGCGCGCCTTCATGGCCTCGATCACGGCTTTGGCCTCGCCGACCAGGTCGGGCTCGGCCAGGCTCTTGCCGATCGGCAGGCCGGCGGCCAACAGGAAGGTGTTGGCAATGCCGCCGCCGACGATGAGGCCGTCCACATTCTTGGCCAGCGATTGCAGGATGGTCAGCTTGGTGCTGACCTTGGAGCCGGCCACGATGGCGATCAGCGGGCGCTTGGGCTGGGCCAGCGCCTGGGTGATGGCGTCGATCTCGGCGGCCAGCAGCGGGCCCGCGCTGGCGGTCTTGGCGAACTGGGCGATGCCGTAGGTCGTGGCCTCGGCGCGGTGGGCGGTGCCGAAAGCGTCGTTGACGTAGATGTCGCACAGCGCGGCGAGCTTCCTGGCCAGCGCCTCGTCGTTCTTCTTCTCGCCCTTGTTGACGCGGCAGTTCTCCAGCAGCACGACCTGGCCGGGCTGCACCTGCACACCGTCGACCCAGTTCGAGACCAGCGGCACCTCGCGGCCCAGCAGCTCACCCAGGCGCTTGGCCACCGGGGCCAGCGAGTCCTCGGGCTTGAACGCACCCTCGGTCGGGCGGCCCAGGTGCGAGGTCACCATCACGGCCGCGCCGGCGTCCAGCGCCATGCGGATGCAGGGCACGGAGGCGCGCACGCGCGTGTCTTCGGTGATGTGGCCGGCGTCGTCCTGCGGCACGTTGAGGTCGGCGCGGATGAAGACGCGCTGGCCGGCGGCCTTGCCTTGGGCACACAGGTCGGAGAAGCGGAGAACGTTCATGAATGAGGGGCCTGGAAATGAAAAAGCCGTGACGGCGCGCCGCGCCGCGATGGCGGGCATTGTAAAAAGCCCGCCGGCGTGGCCCGTCCGCCACAGGACAGCATTCAGAACGTGTTCAAGGTCTCGCAGGGGTCGCGTTGGAGCGCAATCGGGATGAGTTCGCAGGCCGGTCGCGCCGCATGGACTTGTGTCCATGCAAGCGAACGGCCGAAGAAATCGCCCGCCCGCACAGCCGGTCGGCTGTGCGGCCGTGCCGGCCCTGTCAAGGGACGCCCACGCGAATGCGTGGGCGGCGCTCCAACCCGTAGGGCAGCCGCCTTGCCGGGCGTCCTGCGGCGTTGCGCTGCTTGCTCGTAGATCACTACGAGCGGCGCTGCGCGCCTTGCAGGCCCACCCGGCAAGGGGGCTGCGCGGCCCCTGGGAAACCTTGAACACGTTCTCAGAGCCCCTGCGTGTCAGCTTTCGGCGCACGCGCTGCGCCCCGGCGCTGCTACCAGCCCAGCCCCAGGTGCAGCGGCAGGTACACGGCCATGCCCACCAGCATGGTGCCCAGCACGCCGCCGCGCCAGAAGTACCAGGCGGCGCCCACGGCCGCGGCATACGGGCGCGCGTCCTGCCAGGTGCGGATCAGCTCGCCCTGGGTCATCACGATCTCGGGCGCGATCACCGCGGCCAACGCCGCGACCGGCGCGTAGTGCAGCGCGCGGTGCGCCCATTCGGGCAGGCCCCAGGGCCGGTCCATGATGAAGAAAAAGCAGCGCGTGAGCACCGTGACGGCCGTCAGGCCGCCGATCACGGCCAGGGTCCACAGGTCGGTGACGCCGGCGGTGGCGGCCGCGCTCATTTCGCGTCCTCCGCGTCGGCGTCCAGGCCCCGCTGTTTTTCGAGCCAGAAGCACAGCAGCACCGCCACGCCGATGCCGGCCACGATGTTGAGCTTGAGCGGCAGGGAGAAGGCCGCCACGGCCGTCGCCGCGGCGATCAGGGCCGCCAGCATGCGCAGCCGCGTCGTGGCCATGGAGCACACGATGGCCACCAGGCTCAGCACCCCCGCGAAGCCCAGACCCCATTCCATGGGGATGAAGTTGGCCAGCGCGATGCCCGCGAGGCTCATGCCCATCCAGGTGAGCCAGTTGATGGCGTAGCCGCCGGTCAGGTAGGCCTCCTGCTCCTCGTGCTGCGAAGGCAGCACGCCGGGCGTGGGATAGCGGCGCGTGAACATGGCGTAGCTCATGTCGGCCGTCAGGTAGCCATGCAGCAGGCGCCGCCAGCGCGGCATGTGCATGAGGTAGGGCCGCAGGTGCAGGCTGAACACCACGAAGCGCAGGTTCACGCAAAAGCCCGTGGCCAGGATCACCCAGGCGGGCGCGCCGGCAATGAGCAGCGGGATGGCCGCCAGCTGCGAACTGCCCGCGAACACGAACAGCGTCATCGCCACGGCCTCGACCACGCTCATGCCCGACTTGAGCATGGCCACACCCGTCATCAGCCCCCAGGCGCCGATGCCCAGGGCCACGGCCGCCATCTCGCGCCAGCCCTCGCGGAACGCCGGGTGGCGCCGGATGGAAGGGGAGAGGAACATGTCAGCGCCGCCCGGCCGCCCGCAGGCGCTGACGCGCCCCCGTGGGGGGCAGCGGACCTCGCGAAGCGGGGGAGCGTGGGGGTGGTGCCATGTCAGCGCCGCCCGGCCGCCCGCAGGCGCTGACGCGCCCCCGCGGGGGGCAGCGGACCTTGCAAAGCGGGGGAGCGTGGGGGTGGTGCCATGTCAGCGCCGCCCGGCCGCCCGCCCGCAGGCGCTGCAATGCAAGAGAGGGCGAGGGCCAGGCATTCAGGCTTCCGGCCGGCCGAACACCTGCCCCGCCTTCACGTCGAAGCCGCGCAGGAAGTCCGCTGCGGACAGGCGTTTGCCGCCCGCGCGCTGCAACTGCGTGAGCCGCAGCACGCCGTCACCGGTCGCCACGTCGATGCCCTGCGGGCCGGCGGCCAGCACGTGGCCCGGCGCGGTGCCGGGCGCGGCCATCGACGGCGGCAGTGCCTGCGCGGCCCAGAGTTTCAGGGTCTCGCCGTCCACCGCGGCCAGGGCGCCGGGGAAGGGGTCGAAGGCCCGGATGCGCCGCGCCAGCACTGCGGCCGGCTGCGTCCAGTCGAGGGCCGCCTCGGCCTTCTCGATCTTGTGGGCGTAGGTGATGCCCTGTTCGGGTTGCGCCACGGGTTTCAGCACCCCGGTCTCGGCGTCGCGCAGCGCCTGCACGATCAGCCGGCCGCCCTGCGCAGCCAGGCGGTCGTGCAGCTGCGCCGTGCTGTCCTCGCCGATGGCGAGCGATTCGGCCAGCAGCATGTCGCCGGTGTCCAGCCCTTCGTCCATCTGCATGATGGTGACACCGGTTTCCGCGTCACCGGCCTCGATCGCGCGGTGGATGGGCGCGGCGCCGCGCCAGCGCGGCAGCAGGCTGGCGTGGATGTTCAGGCAGCCGAGGCGGGGCATTTGCAGCACCCACTGGGGCAGGATCAGCCCGTAGGCGGCCACCACCATCACGTCGGCGTGCGCGGCTTGCAGCGCCTCGCGCGCGGCGCGGGCCTCGTCGGGGTACTTGCCGTCCAAGCGCAGGCTGCGCGGCTGGGCCACGGGCCAGCCCTGGCCCACGGCGTACTGCTTGACGGGCGAGGCCTGCAGCTTCATGCCGCGGCCGGCCGGCCGGTCGGGCTGGGTCAGGACCAGGGGAATCTGGAAACCGGCCTCGTGCACGGCCTGCAGCGCGACACGCGCGAATTCGGGCGTGCCCGCAAAAACAACTCTCACAGCCAGGTTCGCCGGTTTTCTTCTAGCAGGCCGTTGAAAAAATGCTCATCGAACGCGCCAGGGTCGTGGATTTCGAAGAAACGGATCGCCCAAACTGGCCTGCGCAGCGATTGGAGCGGCCATTTCGGCCTGTTTGCAGGCCGTTTTGCCCGTTCCGGGCGCACGTATCCCATGGTTCACGCATGATGCGCGTCCCACCAGCCGCCCAGACTGCCCATGCGCACCAGGTTGTAGGTGGCAAAGCACAGCAGCGCCTGGCCCGCGAGCTTGGCCTGACCGATCAATTTGGTCTTGGCCAGACCACCCACTGTCTTGATCCAGCCAAAGGCCTCCTCGATGCGCTTGCGCACTTTGAGGCTGGTCTTGTAGCCCTCGTGGCGCCGGATGCGGCCATCGACCGCCGAGTGCTTGTCCTTGGCCGCCACGTGTGGCGTGACTTTGAGCTTTCGGCAGCCCTTGATGAAGGCCTGGCTGTCGTAACCTTTGTCGGCCCCGACCGTGGCCCGCTTGTTCTTGTTTCCCCGGCGTTTGAGCATCGCCAGCGCCGCCTCGCGCTCGGCGGTGCCACTGGCATGTGTGATCTCCACATCCACGATCAGCCCGTTGCGGTTCTCCATGAGGATGTGCCCCATGTGGCACAGGCGAGATTTGTCGCCCGCGCTCTTCTTGAACAGCCGGGCATCGGCATCGGTGGTGCTGGCGTGGGTGTCGTTGCAGCGCTCCTGCCCTTTGAAGTTCACCTCGGGGTTGCGTCCGGGTGGCGTGCCGCTGTCGTCGTCTTTGCGTTTGAAACTCTTGTGCGAGGCCCAGGCCTCAATCAGCGTGCCGTCCACGCTGAAGTGTTCGTCGCTGGCAAGCCGGCCCCACTGGGCGCTGAGCTTGACGCGCTCGAAGAAGGCGCGCGCCAGGTCTTCGTTGAAGAGGCGTTCGCGGTTGGCGCTGAAGGTGGAGTGGTCCCAGACCTTGTCTTCAATGTTCAGGCCCACGAACCAGCGGTACAGCAGGTTGTAGTTGACCGCCTCGACCAGCTGGCGTTCGCTGCGGATGGAGAACAGGATTTGCAGCAGCAAGGCCTTGAGCAGCATCTCCGGCGGCACCGAGGGGCGGCCACGGCGGGCGTACACCGCTTCGAACTCGCTGTTCATGCTCGACAGCAGCGCATCCACCACGGCGCGCAACTTGCGCAGCGGGTGTGCCGCTGGCACTCTTTCTTCAAGGCTGATGTAGCTAAACATCGCCCCCTGGAAGTCTTGGTTGCCTCTCATCTTTCTTGTCGCAGTTGTTCCGGGATGGCTTCAGATCGTAGCGGCCGACGCGGACGCTCGCAGGGGATTTTTCAACGGCCTGCTAGGGTCGGCCGCCGTTGGGCGGCACGAAACGCAGGTCGTCGCCCACGTGGTAGCGCCGCACCACGCCCTGCGGGTCGAGGTAGATGAACAGCAGCCGCGGGTTGTTCAGCTGCTTGTAGCGCCACTGCCAGACCGTGCCTTCGAAGGAACTCACCTGCGAAACCTCCTCGGGCCGGCCGTAGGTGCGCAGCACATCGGGCACGCGCCATTCATCCACACGGATGTCGTGCGCGAAGCGCCCTTCGTCCAGCACCTGGGTCACGGCGGCCACGCGGCCCTGCGCGTCCAGGTCGACATTGCTGACCTCGAAGCCCATGGGCTGGCGCGAATACTGCAGCCGCTCGCCGCCCTGGGCCAGCGGGTAGCGGGCCGTCGGGGGGCCCAGCTTCTGCAGGGCTTCCTCGCGCGAGCTGCCCGGCGCCAGCCAGGTGGGCTCGGAAATGCAGCCGGCCAGCAGCAGGCCGAGGGCGGCGGTGGCGAAGAGGGCTTTCATGAGACGGCGGTTCGGACTGAGGGGTCGTCAGGCTTCGGCCCGGCGCCGCGCCTGGCGTTCGTCGTCGCGCTGCTGCTTGAGCAGCTTAGTCTTGATGCGGTTGCGCTTGAGCGGCGAGAGGTATTCGACGAACACCTTGCCCAGCAGGTGGTCCAGCTCATGCTGGACGCAGACGGCCAGCAGGCCCTCGGCTTCGATCGTGCGCGAGTGCCCCTGGGCGTCCAGCGCCCGCACCTTCACGGCGGTGGAGCGCTCCACGCCATCGTAGATGCCGGGCACCGACAGGCAGCCTTCCTCGTTGACCACCTTCTCGGGGCTGGCCCAGGTGATCTCCGGATTGATCAGCACCAGCGGCTCGTTGCGCTCTTCCGACACGTCGATCACGACCACGCGCTCGTGCACGTCGATCTGCGTGGCGGCCAGGCCGATGCCGTTGGCGTCATACATGGTCTCGATCATGTCGGCCACCAGGGTCCGGATGCGCGCGTCCACTTCCTGCACGGGGCGGGCCACCGTGTGCAGGCGCGGGTCGGGGTAACTCAAAATGGTTCGCAGGGCCATGAATACGGACGAAGTTGTGGCTATTTTCGCCAAATCCAGCCCCGTCATGCCGTCGGACACGCGATTGACGTTGCCGTGCGCGGGGCTTCAGCGCAAAATCGTTGCAAATTGTGAGTATTTGTTCACCTCTCGAATCGCGCAGGCGTTGCGCGGTGAGCAACCATGCGATCCATGAAAAAAGTCTGCCTTCGCTTCTCCGTTCGCCCGCAATCCGCCTTGACCGGCATCGCCCTGGCCTCGGCGCTCGGGGGGCTGGTTGCCGCCGGCCCGGCGCAGGCGCAGAACTATCCGATCACGCCTGCGCAGCGCGCCATGGCCCAGCAGACGGCGCAGCAGGGCGTGCCGCTGTCTGAACTGGCGCCCAACGCGCCCGACGAATACACGGTCAAGCGCGGCGACACGCTCTGGGCCATTTCGAAGATGTTCCTGAAGAGCCCCTGGCGCTGGCCCGAGCTGTGGGGCATGAACCTGCAGGACATCGCCAACCCTCACCGCATCTACCCCGGGCAAATGCTGTACCTGGACAAGAGCAACGGCCGCGCGCGGCTGGGCCTGCGCCGCGGCGACGGCGCGACGGGCAGCGGCGGCACCATCAAGCTCACGCCGCGCACGCGCTACGAGTCGGCCTCCGACCTGGCGCTGCCCGCCATCAACCCGAACCTGATCGAAGCCTTCCTCACGGAGCCGGAGATCCTGGACGACGAAGCCACGCTGGCGGCGGCGCCGCGCATCGTCGGCGCCAACGACAACCGGGTGCTGCTCACGCGCGGCGACCGTGCCTATGCGCGCGGCACGCCCGCCGCGCCGCTGCTGCTGGCCGAGGACGGCCCGCTGCCGCAGCTGCGCGTGTTCCGCTCGGCCACGCCGCTCAAGGACCCGGGCACGGGCGAAATCCTGGGCTACGAGGCCCAGTATCTGGGCAAGGTGCGGCTGGAGCGCGGCGAATCGAGCGAGACGCTGCAGCAGGACGGCAAGAGCAGCACGATGGCAGTGCCCGCCACCGTGGACGTGGTGGCCGCGCGCGAGGAAATCCGCGCCGGCGACCGGCTGCTGCCCGAACCACCGCGCCAGCTGGTGAGCTACGTGCCGCGCGCGCCGCAGCAGGCCATCGAAGGCGGCCGCATCGTGTCGGTCTACGGCAACGCCGTGAGCTACATCGGCCAGAACCAGATCGTCAGCATCAACAAGGGCCGGCGCGACGGCATCGAGAGCGGCCACGTGCTGGCCATCCTCAAGAACGGCGAAACCATCATCGACCGCACCGGCGGCACCCGGGAAACGCTGAAGCTGCCCAACGAGCGCGCCGGGCTGCTGATGGTCTTCCGCACCTTCGAAAAGGCGTCCTACGCGCTGGTGCTGGAAATCAACGACAACCCGCGCGCCGGCGACCTGCTGGCCAATCCCTGACCCCGCGCCGCGGGAGCACGGCTTCTTCGCGCGGGGCCGGAGGGCGGCGCATGGACCTGGACGAACTCGCCGGCTGGCTGCGGCTGGCGCTGAGCCCGGGCGTCGGCCCGGGCAGCGCGCGCCGGCTGCTGGCCGCCTTCGGCCTGCCGGAGCGGATCTTCGCGCAGCCGGCCGACGCGCTGGAGGCGGTGCTGGGCCCCGCGCAGGTGCGCGCCGTGGCCGAGATGCCGGAGGGCTTCGACGCGATGCTGGCCACCACCTGGGCGTGGCTGCAGGGCACGGAAGGCGCCGGGCCGACGCCGGCGGTGCGGCGCATCCTCACGCTGGCCGACCCGGCCTATCCCGCGGCCCTGCTGCAGACGGCCGATCCGCCGCTGCTGCTTTACACGCTCGGCCCCGCGCGCCTGTCGCTGGGCGGCGTGGCGGCCACGCGCGCGCTGGCCGTCGTGGGCAGCCGCAATCCCAGCCCGCAGGGCGCCAGCGATGCGCGGCTGTTCGCGCGGCATCTGGCGCAGGCGGGGCTGACCATCGTCTCGGGGCTGGCGCTGGGCATCGACGGCGCGGCGCACGAAGGCGCCCTGGAGGGCATGGCCGAGGACCCGGATGCGCCGGCGGCCACGGTGGCGGTGGTCGGCACCGGGCTGGATCGCGTCTACCCCGCGCGGCACCGCGGCCTGGCGCACCGCATTGCGTCGCGCGGCCTGATCGTCAGCGAATTCCCGCTCGGCACGCCGCCGCTCACGCCCAACTTCCCGCGCCGCAACCGCGTGATCTCGGGCCTGGCGCAAGGCACGCTGGTGGTGGAGGCGGCGCTGGCGTCGGGCTCGCTGATCACGGCGCGGATGGCCGCGGAGCAGGGTCGCGAGGTGTTCGCGATTCCGGGCTCCATCCATTCGCCGCAATCGCGTGGCTGCCATGCGCTGATCCGCCAGGGCGCCAAGCTCGTGGAATCGGCGCAGGACATCCTGGAAGAGTTGCCGGGCTTCGTGGCGCAGGGCCGGGCAGCGGCCCCGCCTGATGCGGGGGCCGAGACCGCGGCCCCCCAGGACGAAGAGGGCCTGCTGGCCCAGATGGGCCATGCCCCCGTGAGCCTGGACGCGCTGTGCGCGCGCACTGGCCATGACGTGGCGCGGCTGCAGGTGATGCTGCTGGAGCTGGAGCTCGCCGGCCAGGTGGGTCGCCTGCCGGGCGGGCTGTTCCAGCGCATCGCCAGCGCCTGAGCGGCGGCGCCCGCCCGGTGCTTGTGCGGCCCCGGTCGCTCAGTGGAGCAGGCGCTCCGGGTTGGCGTCCAGCTTGGCCAGCGCCTCGCGCGTGGCGCGGGCGGTGAGCGTTTCTTCCTCGGCCGGCACCAGCAGGCCCGCCTGCAGGTAGGCCGCCAGCCTTCCGACCTGGATCATGAACTTGCGGCCGTCGGCGGCGGCGAACAGGTACAGGCGCTTGCGCTCGCTGCGCCAGACGAACTGCACCTGGCTCGCGCGGCCGTTGTGGTCCAGCAGGAACCAGTTGCCCACCTGCAGCTCATGCGCCCAGGCCAGCATGTCCTCGCTGACCTTGGCGCCACTGCTGGGCAGCACCTCGATGGAGGCGGCGTCCACGCCCAGCAGCAGCTCCACGCTGGCCGCGTCCATGGGCATTTCCTCGCCGCCTTCCTCGCCCATGTAGTCCTCCAGATTGGCCAGCCGCGAGGCCATGGCGTCGATCTGCTCGACGCTGATGGTGGCGGTCTTGGACATGAAGGCGTCCGACAGGGTTTTGCCGATGGTCTTGATGTGCTCTTCCTGTTCCGGCCCGGTCACGCCCAGCAGCTCCATGCCCTGGCGCAGGCGCTGCAGCAGCTGCGGCAGCTCCTGGATCACGCGCGTGCGGTCGGCGCGGTTGGGCTTGGCGCTGGCGGCCCACACCAGCTCGGAGGCCGCGCGCTTGAACACCACCGTCTGCTCGCCCTGCCCACCGTACTTGAGCGCGGCCATGGCCAGCACCTCGGCCCAGACCTTGAACAGGAAGGCCCGGATCTCCTCGCGCACCGGCATGTCGTTGAGCATCTTGCGCAGCTCGATGGTGTACTGGATCGCCATCGTCTCCTTCTGCTCCACCTGCTGCGCCACGCTCATCACGCGCTGCGTGGTGTCGTTCTGGGTCAGGTACTTGGACAGGAAGGCCACGAACTCGTCGTACACCAGCTTGAACACGCGCTGGCCGGTCTCGGGGTACTGCTCGATCACCTGCACCACGCGGCGGATCTCGTTCTCCAGCGCGCTGCCCGAAATGGCGGCGGCGTCGAAGCCCATCACCACCGAACCCATGCGGTCGATCAGCATGCGCGCGGGGTGCTGCAGGGTGGCGAAGAACTCGGGCTCGGCGATGGCCACGCGCAGCACGGGCATCTGCAGGCGCGCGAACCACACGCGCGCCGAAAAGGGAATGCGTTCCTCGGCCAGGATGGCCTGGAACATCAGGGCGACGATCTCCACCGTCGCCTTGTCGGCCGTGGTGGGCGCCTGCCGCTTGAGCTCGTTCGAATGCCGGCGCAGCTCGGCCGCGCTGCGCTGCACGGCGGCCGCACCGCCGCCCGGGTCGTCCGTCAGCACGTAGGTGGCGGCGCCCGCCTGGTACGCGGCGCCCGCATTGGCAATCGCGGCCACGAAGGCCGGGGCGGCGCCGCCGCCCGCGCCGCCGGCCGGCACCATCGGGATGCTGCCCTCCGTGCCCGTGGTGGCGTCGGTCCAGCCCACTGCGCCGCCCACGGAGCCGATCAGGCGCCGCAGGCTCACCAGCATGCCCTGGGCGCGCTGGCGCGCCTGCGCGAAGGGCGTGACCAGGGTCGGCACCATCGCCTCGGCGCCGGCGGGTGCCGCCCCCGCCGGCTGCTGCGGCTGCACGCCGATGGCGGCCGGCGCGAAGCCCATCATGCCGGCCTGCTGCGCGCCCGGCACGGCGCCGCCGGCGCCTTGCCAGCTGGCGGCCGATGCCGCCGCGCCCGGCTGTGGCGTCGGCGTATAAGGAGCGCCCCCCGCACCGCCGCCCAGGGTGCCGGGCTGGCTGCCCGGTCCGGCAATGGGACGGCGCACCAGGCGCTTGAGGTCGATCTCGGGCATCACGCCCTGGCTCACGAGGAAGGCGTTCGCATCCTTGTAGGCGGCGGTGGCGGCCTCGGCCACCTTCGCATGCAGCAGGTCGCGCACGGCGGTCCACAGCTCCCGGCTCATGCCCGCCGCCTGCCATTGCTCGACCAGCAGCTTGGACAGCGTCTCGGGCTTGAACACGTCCTTGGCGTCCAGGTCGTCCTTGCGCTCCAGGTACTGGATGCGCAGGCGCAGGTCGTTGAGGTCGAAGTTGGCCTTGTCCTGGATGGCCAGCGCCAGCCGCGAAGACAGGATGTTGTTCTCCACCACCTCGTCGCCCACCAGCTCCAGCCGCAGCGACAGGCCGCCTGCGGCCGTGGTCGCGCCGGCCTGGCTGTCGGCCAGCGCCTTGCGCCACTGCAGGCGAGCGAGCGACACCCAGCTCGTCTCGGCGCCCCGGTAGGCGATCAGGTGGTCCCGCAGCGCCTGCATCTCGCGCGCGGTCTTCGTCTCGGCGGACTGCTGCGTCAGGCGCTCCCGGATGGCCAGGGCCACGGCTTCGAGGGCGGTCTCCGTCGTGGCCACGAAACGCTCGCGCGTCTGGCGGGCGATCTGCAAGGCGGGTTCGTCGAAGCGCGGGGAAGTCATGGGCGTGTGCGGGGATTCCTGAGCTTATCTCAGCCCATCGCCTTGCGGCAGCGGGCAGACCGCCCGCCCGAACGGGCAGGGACGAAAAAATGGCGCCACCCGGGCGCCATCTCGAAGGGGGCGGCGCGCCGGTTCAGACCGTGGCGCCCGCATTGGGATCGTTCGGGTCGTCCTTCCTGGACGGCTGGGCCTTGATCAGGTCCTCGCGCTTCACGCCCAGCCACATGGCGACCGAGGCCGCCACGAAGCAGGACGAGTAGATGCCGAAGCAGATGCCGATGGTCAGCGCCAGCGCGAAGTAGTGCAGCGTGGGGCCGCCGAAGAAGAACATCGACAGCACCACCAGCTGCGTGGAGCCATGGGTGATGATGGTGCGGCTGATGGTGGAGGTGATGGCGTAGTTCATCACCTCGGGCGTGTCCAGCTTGCGCTGGCGCCTGAAGGTCTCGCGCACGCGGTCGAAGATCACCACCGACTCGTTCACCGAATAGCCCAGCACCGCGAGCACCGCCGCCAGCACCGCCAGCGAGAACTCCCACTGGAAGAAGGCGAAGAAGCCCAGGATGATCACCACGTCATGCAGGTTGGCGATCACGGTGGCCAGCGCGAACTTCCATTCGAAGCGGAAGGCCAGGTAGATCATGATGCCCACGACCACCATGGCCAGCGCCTTCAGGCCGTTGCTGGTCAGTTCGTCGCCCACCTGCGGGCCCACGAATTCGCTGCGGCGCAGCTGCACGTCGGGCGCGTCGGCGCGCAGCGCGCCCATCAGCTGCTCGCTCTGCTGCGTGGAACTGAGGCCCTTTTGCGGCGGCACGCGGATCAGCACGTCGCGCGAGCTGCCGAAGTTCTGGACCATCACTTCCTGGTAGCCCAGCTTGCCGATGGCGCTGCGCACCTTTTCCAGGTCCGCGCTTTGGGAATAGCTCACCTCCATCACGGTGCCGCCCGTGAATTCCACCGACAGGTGCAGCCCCTTGTGGAACAGGAAGAAGACCGCCAGGATGAAGGTGATGACCGAGACCGCATTCAGCGCCAGGGCATGGCGCATGAACGGGATGGTGCGATGGATGCGGAAGAACTCCATGGCTGATCCTTCTTACTTCGTCGACAGCGACTTGCCGGACAGCTGGGCCTGGGGTTCCGCATCGACGGGCGGCTTCCAGACGGTGCCGATCGACACGCTCTTGAGCTTCTTCTGGCGGCCGTACCAGAGATTCGTCAGGCCGCGCGCGAAGAACACGGCCGAGAACATCGACGTGACGATGCCGATGCAGTGCACCACGGCAAAGCCGCGCACCGGCCCCGAGCCGAAGGCCAGCAGTGCGATGCCCGCGATCAGTGTCGTGACGTTGGAGTCCAGGATGGTGGCCCAGGCGCGCTCATAGCCGGCATGGATGGCCGCCTGCGGCGCGGCGCCATTGCGCAGCTCCTCGCGGATGCGCTCGTTGATCAGCACGTTTGAGTCGATGGCCACGCCGATCGCCAGCGCCATGGCCGCGATGCCGGGCAAGGTGAGCGTCGCCTGCAGCATCGACAGGATGGCCACCAGCAGCAGCAGGTTCAGCGCCAGCGCGATGGACGAGAACACGCCGAACATCGCGTAGTAGGCGCACATGAAGACCATGATCGCCAGGAAGCCGTAGGCCACGCTCTTGAAGCCCATCTCGATGTTGTCGGCGCCCAGGCTCGGGCCGATGGTGCTTTCCTCGATGATTTCCATCGGCGCGGCCAGCGAACCGGCGCGCAGCAGCAGCGCGAGGTCGTTGGCTTCCACCACGCCCATCGAGCCCGAGATCTGGAAGCGCGTGCCCAGCTCGCCATTGATCGACGGCGCCGTGATGACCTCGCCCTTGCCCTTCTCGAACAGCACGATGGCCAGGCGCTTGCGGTAGTTCTCGCGGCTGACGTCGCGCATGATGCGCCCGCCCTTGGCGTCCACCGTCAGGTCGACCTTGGGCTGCTGCGTCTGCGAGTCGAAGCCCGGCTGCGCGTCGGTCAGGTTCTCGCCCGTGATGATGACCTGCTTGCGCACGATGACCGGGCGGCCTTCGCGGTCCATGAAGCGCTCGGAACCGAAGGGCACGGGACCGGTCCCGGCCTCGGCCGCGCGGCCTTCCGTGCTTTCGTCCACCAGGCGCAGCTCCAGCGTGGCGGTGCGGCCCAGGATGTCCTTGGCCTTGGCCGTGTCCTGCACACCGGGCAGCTGCACCACGATGCGGTCCAGGCCCTGCTGCTGGATCACGGGCTCGGCCACGCCGAGCTCGTTGATCCGGTTGTGCAGCGTGGTGATGTTCTGCTTGAGGGCCGTGTCCTGCAGGCGGCGCGCCGCCTCGGGCTTGATGGTGACGGCCAGGCGCGTCTCGGCGCCTTCCTGCGTGCGCACCGCCGTCAGGTCGGCGAACTGGTCCTGCAGCAGGCGCTGCGTGGCGTCGGCGGCGGCCGCGTCGCGGAAACGCACGTCCAGCGCCTGGCCGTTGCGGGTGACCACGCCGCCGCGGATGTTCTTGTCGCGCATCGCGGTGCGCAGGTCGCTGGCGAAGTTCTCGGCCCGCTTGTCCAGCGCACCCTGCATGTCCACCTGCAGCATGAAGTGCACGCCGCCGCGCAGGTCCAGGCCCAGGTACATGGGGAAGGCGTGCAGCGCGCTGAGCCAGGCCGGCGAGCGCGAGACCAGGTTCAGGGCCACCACATAGGGCGGGTCGCTCGGGTCGGGCACCAGGGCGCGCTGCAGCACGTCGCGGGCCTTGAGCTGCTCGTCGGGCGTGGTGAAGCGCGCGCGCACCGAGGTGCCGTCCAGCGTGAGCATGTCCGGCGTCAGCCCGCCGGCCTTGAGCGCATCGGCCACGCGGGCCTCGGTGCTGGCGTCCACCTTGACGGTGGATTTGGCGGCCGAGACCTGCACGGCCGGCGCCTCGCCATAGAAATTGGGCAGGGCGTACAGCAGCCCCACCAGGGTCACGATCACGATGATCGCGTACTTCCAGATCGGATAACGGTTCATGGCCCGAACCTCTCAAGACCGGCCCGGGTTGCCCGCGGGCCGACGGCCCCCGATGACGGGGCCTGAAACAGGACACGCGGCGCCGGGGCGTCGCGTGTCATCAGGGCGCTGCGGCCGCCTGGCGCTGCCGGCCCCGGTGGGCAGGGACAGCGGCGCGGCGGCCATGGCGCGTGTACGGCAGCAGGGCCCGCTTACTTGTAGCTGCCCTTGGGCAGCACTTGCACCACGGCACTGCGCTGCACCTTGATCTCGACGTTGTTGGCGATCTCGATCGTCAGGAACTGGTCGCCCAGCACCGTGATGCGGCCCAGCAGGCCGCCGGCCGTCGCCACTTCGTCGCCCTTTTGCAGCGCGTCGAGCATGGCGCGCATTTCCTTCTGGCGCTTCATCTGCGGACGAATCATCACGAAGTACAGCACCACGAACATCAGCAGCAGCGGCAGCATGCTGGCGAGCGAGGACATCATGTCGCCACCCCCGGCAGCGGGCGCGGACTGGGCAAAAGCGTTGGAAATGAACAAGAGAAGTCTCCAGCGGAGGGGGAGTCAAGGGCGCGCGGGCCAGGCCACGCGGTTCCGGCGTCACCCCGCGGGGCGCCGGCCGCCGGACCGCGCAGGCCCGGCACAACCGGCGGATTGTATGCGGCGCCCGCGGGCGCTTCCGGGGCCAAATCCGGGGCCCGGTCCGGTCATTTCGGCGGCGTGGCGGACGCCGGCCGCGGTGGCCGGGCCGCGCGGCGCGCCGGCCCGAAGGCCCTGCTTCAGGCCGCGGCGCGATCGCCCGTGCGCGGCTGGCCCCACTGCTGCTGCAGCGCCGCCCAGCGCGTGCGCACCGCGGCCAGGTTGCGCTCCTTCACGTGGCCGTAGCCGCGGATCTGCTCGGGCAGGGCCGCGATTTCCAGCGCCAGCGCGTGGTTGTCGACGCTCAGGCCACGCAGCAGCTCCTCGACGGTGGCGCGGTACTCGCCGATCAGGGCCCGCTCGGTCCTGCGCTCCTCGGTGCGGCCGAAGGGGTCGAACGCGGTGCCGCGCAGGCCCTTGAGCTTGGCCAGCAGCTTGAAGCCGGTCAGCATTGACGGGCCGTACTTCTTCTTGATCAGCTCGCCCTTGGCGTTCTTCTTCGCCGTCGCCGGCGGCGCCAGGTGGTAGTTGAGCTTGAAGTCGCCCTCGAACATGCCGTTCACGCGCGCCAGGAAGGCGGGGTCGCTGTGCAGCCGCGCGACCTCGTACTCGTCCTTGTAGGCCATCAGCTTGAACAGGTAGCGCGCCACCGCCTCGGCCAGCGAGGTCTTGCCCAGGGCGTTCTCGGCCTGCTGCACCCTCTGCACGAAGGCGCGGTACTGCTCGGCGTACGCGGCGTTCTGGTAGGCGGTGAGGAACTCCACGCGGCGTGCCACCAGCGATTCCACCGTCTCGCGCTTCTTGAACTCGATGACCTGGCCGGGGTTCAGGCGCTTGGCCATCTCGGCCGGGCGGTGCGCCGCCTGGCGGCCCCATTCGAAGGCCGCCTTGTTGGCCTCGATGGCGACGCCGTTGAGCTCGATGGCGCGCATCAGCGATTCGTGGCCCAGCGGAATCCAGCCCTTCTGCCAGGCGTAGCCCAGGATCATCGGGTTGACGAAGATCGTGTCGCCCATCAGCTGCGTGGCGGCCGCGTCGGCGTCGAAGGCCCCCAGGCCCGACTCGCCGACGGCCTTGGCGATCTGTGCCGCGCAGGCGTCCTGCGGGTTCTGCCAGTTGGCGTTCTTCACGAAGCTGGCCGTGGGCGCGCTGTGGCTGTTCAGCGCCACGTGCGTGCGGCCCTCGCGCATGCGCGCCAGCGTCTCGTAGTTGACGGTGACGATCGGGTCGCACGCCAGGATCAGGTCGGCCGCGGCCGTGCCCACGCGCGTGGTGCGGATGTCCTGCTGCGTGTCGCCGATGAGCACGTGGCTCCAGGTCGCGCCGCCCTTCTGCGCCAGGCCCGCCGCGTCCTGCGTGACGATGCCCTTGCCCTCGATGTGCGCCGCCACGCCCAGCAGCTGGCCGATAGTGATGACGCCCGTGCCGCCGACGCCGGCCACCACGATGCCCCACACCTGGCCGCCGTGCAGCGAGGGCAGCGCCGGCTCGGGCAGCGCGCCCATCTCGGCGGGCGTTGCGGCCTTCTCGGCCTTGGCCTTCTTCTTAAGCTGCCCGCCCTCGACGGTGATGAAGCTGGGGCAGAAACCCTTCACGCAGCTCACGTCCTTGTTGCAGGTGCTCTGGTTGATGGTGCGCTTGCGGCCGAACTCGGTCTCCAGCGGCTCCACGCTCATGCAGTTGCTCTTCACGCTGCAGTCGCCGCAGCCTTCGCACACCAGCTCGTTGATGACCACGCGCACGGCCGGGTCCACGGCCTTGCCGCGCTTGCGGCGGCGGCGCTTCTCGGTGGCGCAGGTCTGGTCGTAGATGATGGCCGTGGTGCCGGCGATCTCGCGGAATTCGCGCTGGATCTCGTCGAGCTGGTCGCGGTGGCGCACCTGCACCTTCTCGCCGCCGTAGGTGCCGGGGATCTGCACGCCCTCGTACTTCTGCGGCTCATCGGTGACGATCACCACCTTCTTCGCGCCTTCGGCGTGCAGGCTCTCGGCGATCTGCAGCACGCTGTGGCCTTCGGGCCGCTCGCCCACCTGCTGGCCGCCGGTCATGGCCACGGCGTCGTTGTAGAGGATCTTGTAGGTGATGTTCACGCCCGCCGCGATGCTCTGGCGGATGGCCAGCAGGCCGCTGTGGAAGTAGGTGCCGTCGCCCAGGTTGGCGAAGATGTGCTGCTCGTTCGAGAACGGCGCCTGGCCCACCCATGGCACGCCTTCGCCGCCCATCTGCGTGAAGCCGTAGGTGGCGCGGTCCATCCAGTTGGCCATGTAGTGGCAGCCGATGCCAGCCATCGCACGCGAGCCCTCGGGCACCACCGTGCTGGTGTTGTGCGGGCAGCCCGAGCAGAACCATGGCACCCGGTCGGCGCCCTGCACGCCGTCGGCCTGCAGCACCTGCATGGAGCGCTCCTTGGCCTCCAGGATCGCCATCTGCGCGTCCACGCGCGCCACCATGTCGGCGCCGCCCGATTCGAGGATGCCGGTCTTCTTGAGCCGCTGCACCAGCGCCTTGGCGATCAGCGCCGGGTTCAGGTCGGCGTTGGCGCGCAGCAGGGTGTTGGCCGTCGGGTTGGGCATCGACCATTCGCCGCCCGAGTGGTCGTTGCCCAGCTCGTTGAACTTGCCCAGCACGTTGGGCCGCACGTCGGGGCGCCAGTTGTAGAGCTCTTCTTTCAGCTGGTACTCGATGACCTGGCGCTTCTCCTCGACCACAAGGATCTCCTGCAGGCCGGTGGCGAAGTCGCGCGTGAGCTGCGCCTCCAGTGGCCACACCACGTTGACCTTGTGCAGCCGGATGCCCAGCTGGCGGCAAGCCGCGTCGTCCAGACCCAGGTCGATCAGCGCCTGGCGCGTGTCGTTGAAGGCCTTGCCGCTGGCCATGATGCCGTAGCGATCATTCGGGCCTTCGATGACGTTGTGGTTGAGCCGGTTGGCGCGGATGTAGGCCAGCGCGGCGTACCACTTGTAGTGCATGAGGCGCGCCTCCTGCTCCAGCGGCGCGTCGGGCCAGCGGATGTGCAGGCCGCCGGCCGGCATCTCGAAATCGGTGGGGATGACGATGTCGACGCGCTCGGGGTCGATCATGGCCGTGGCGCTGGATTCGACGATCTCCTGGATCGTCTTCATGCCCGACCACACGCCCGAGAAGCGGCTCATCGCGAAGGCGTGGATGCCCAGGTCGAGGATCTCCTGCACGTTGGTGGGAAAGAACACCGGCGTGCCGCAGGCCTTGAAGATGTGGTCGCTCTGGTGCGCCGCGGTGCTGCTCTTGGAGATGTGGTCGTCGCCCGCCACCGCGATCACGCCGCCCCAGGGCGTGGTGCCGGCCATGTTGGCGTGCTTGAAGACGTCGGAGCAGCGGTCCACGCCGGGCCCCTTGCCGTACCAGATGCCGAACACGCCGTCGAACTTCTGCGTCTCCCTGGGCGAGAAGCCCAGCATCTGCGTGCCCCACAGGGCCGTGGCCGCCAGCTCCTCGTTCACGCCGGGCTGGAAGACGATGTTCTGCGCCTTCAGGTAGGGACTGGCCTTCCACAGCGCCTGGTCGTAGCCGCCCAGCGGCGAGCCGCGGTAGCCGCTGATGAAGCCGGCCGTGTTCTTGCCCTGCTGCGCGTCGCGCAGGCGCTGCAGCATGGGCAGCTTCACGAGGGCCTGCACGCCGCTCATGAAGGCGCGGCCGTAGTCCAGGCTGTACTTGTCGTCGAGCGTGACGGTTTCGAGGGCCTTGCGGATGTGCTCGGGCAACGGTGCATTCATCGTGTTGTCTCCTGGTGGCGTGGCCTTGTGAGCCTGGCGGTGGGGTCTGCGCCCGGGTCGGGCGCGAGGCCCATGATGCTTGCAAAGTGTATGCCTGCGTGTCAGACAGGTGTTTGCTTTTCATGCCCTCCAAAACGAGAATCCAGAAAGATTCTTTCTATTTAGTGCCATTTATGGAAACACTTGATGGTTTTGACCTGGCCATCCTGCAAGAACTGCAGGCCGACGGCCGCCTGACCAATGCCGAGCTGGCCCAGCGCGTGGGCCTGTCGGCCGCGCCCTGCTGGCGCCGCGTGCGGGCGCTGGAGGAGGCCGGTTTCATCAAGGGCTACCACGCCGAGATCGACCGCCGCAAGATCGGCCTGGGCGTGCTGGCCTTCGTGCGGCTGGACACCGAGCGCGCCACCAGCGAGGTCACGAAGAAGATCGAGGCCGCGATCCGCGAACTGCCCGAGGTCATCGCCTGCCACTACATCAGCGGCACCGGCATGTTCGAGCTGCAGGTCGTGGCGCAGGACCTGGACGCCTTCTCGCGCTTCGCGCTCAACAGCCTCATGCACCTGCCCAACGTGAAGGACCTGCACACCAGCTTCTCGCTGGGCGAGGTCAAGGCCAGCCATGCGCTGCCGCTGGGGCACCTGCGCAAGTAGAAGCCGGGTGCTGCGCCGCCGCCGCGCTTCTCAGGTGCGCTGCGGCCGCCCCACCCACAGCAGTGCCGCCGCGGCTAGCGCGCCCAGGACCGCCAGATTGGCCAGCCAGGGCCATACGGCCGCCAGCGGCGCGCCCATCTGGTTCAGCCGCAGCGAGGCCTGGACGGCCGCGGTGCTGGGCAGCACGTGGGCCAGCCACCGCAGCGCGGGCGGCAGCGCCTCGGCCGGCCAGGTGAAGCCGGCCACGAAAACCATGGGCAGGGCAGTGAACAGCAGCACCTGCAGCGCGCGTTCGCGATTGCGCAGCCAGCAGCCCAGCAGCAGGCCGATCGTGCACACGGCGGGCACGTACAAGCCCAGCAGCACCAGCGCGCCCGGCAGGTTGGCGCCGCGCGGATAGTCCTGCAGCCAGAACATCCAGCCGAAGAAGAAAGCGCCGGTGGCCAGCCCGCAGGCCGTGAGAGCGGCGATGCGGCCCGCCCAGGCCGCGGCGCGCGCGCGCAGGCGCCCGGCCTCGGCCCAGGTGCCGGCCAGCATGGCGGCGCCGATGAGCAGGGTCTGCTGCAGGATCAGCAGCGCCACTGCCGGCACCACGTAGCTGCCATAGCCCTCCGTGGGGTTGAACAGCGGCGCCATCTGCAGCACCAGCGGGCTGCGGCTGGCCGCCGCCTGCGACGGCCCCTGGCCGCCCGCTTCCAGCCGCCGGATCTCCGCCCCCGCCGAGACCGTGCCCACCGCTTCCGCGAAGCCATAGGCCACGGCCTTGTTGAGCAGCGCGTAGGCGCCGTTGCCCTCCACGGGCACGACCACCGACTGGCCGCGCAGCACGTCGCGGCGCAGGTCGCGCGGCAGCAGGGCATAGCCCTCGATCTCGCCGCGCCACAGCGCCGCGCGAGCCTCGCCGACGTCGGCGGTGACCAGGCGCACGTCGATGCGCGGGTTGGCCTGCGCGAAGCGGGTGATCTGGCGCGACAGCGCGCTGTGGTCCTGGTCCACCACGGCCACCGGCACGCGTTGCACGGCTTCGGTGCCGTAGGGCCAGGGGTAGAAGAAGCCGTAGATCAGCGGCGCGGCCAGCAGGATCAGCAGCACGCCGCTGTCGCCCAGCACGGTCCGCAGCGTGTGCGCGAAGGCGGCGCCGAAGCCGGTGCGCTCGCGGCCGGCCGTGCCGGCTGCGTGCGCGTCGAGAGCCGCACTGCTCATCGGCGCCCCCAGCTTTGCGGTGCGCGCGCGGCCCGGCCCAGCAGCGCGGCCGACGCGGCCAGCAGCGCCGCCGTGGCCAGCAGCATCGCCAGCGGCGCGGCCAGCGAGACGGCCAGCGGCGCGCCCATCTGCAACTGCTGCACCTGCACGCGCGCGTAGTGCGTGTAGGGCAGGGCCTGCGCCCAGGCGCGCGCGCCGAAGGACATGGCGCCCAGCGGAAAGCCGATGCCGCCGAAGGCGAAGGCGGGCGCGGTGAGGAAGGCCGTGGCCGAAAGGGCCAGGCGCAGCGAGCGCCCGAGCGCCGCCGCGAAGGCGCCCATCGCCACCGACAGCGCCATGAAGACGGCCAGCGCCAGCATCGTCCAGCCCAGCGAGCCGGCCGGGTGCCAGCCGCGCCCCACCGTCAGGGCGGTGAGCGCGAGCAGCCCCACGGCCGTGAGCAGCACCCAGGCCGGCAGGAGCTTGCCCGCCAGCGCCGCCAGCGTGCCGGCCCAGCCCGGCGCCCCGCCCACGCAGGCTTGCAGCCAGCGGCCCAGACTGCGGTCGCGCAGTTCGCGGCCCACGGCCCAGGCGCCAGCCGTCATGGCCAGGATGTGCAGCAGCGCCGGCACCAGCGCCGAGGCCAGGAACTGCTCGTAGTTGGTGGCGGTGTTGAACAGCGCCACGGGCGCGGCGCGCAACGGCTCCAGGGCCTGCCGCGCGGCGGCCGGGGACTGGCCGCGCCGCATGCGCGCATTCAGCTCGATGCCGGCCGAGGCGGTGGCCACGACGGCGCGCACGTCGCGCTGGATCATGCTGGAATGCGTGCCCAGCTGCGCGTTGTGCAGCAGCAGCACCTGGCCCGCGCGGCCGTGCTTGACCTCGCGCGCCAGCCCGCGCGGCAGCTGCACCGCCGCCTGCACGCGCCCGGCGACCAGGGCGCGCTGCATCTGCGCCTCGTCGGCCCAGCGCTCGGCCACGTGCAGGCCGGGGGTGGCGTCCAGCAGGCGCACCAGCTGGCGCGACAGGGAGGAGTGGTCCTGGTCCAGCACGCCGATGGGCAGCCGCGTGGGCACGCCGGTCGAGAAGGTCCACAGCAGCAACAGCGCCGCCAGCGCCGGCACCCAGCTCACCAGGGCCAGTTCCCAGGGCTGCGCGCGCAGGCGCTGCGTCTCAAGGCGCAGGCTGGTGCGGAAGGCGGACATCGGCCGGACGGTGTGCGGGATCGGCTCAGTCCACCAGCACGCTCATGCCGGGGCGCGCGCCTTCGATGGGCTGCAGCGGCCGTGCGCGAACCTCGAAGGTGCGCATGTCGAAGCCCGAGCCCGCGCGCGTGGCGCGCCAGGTGGCGAAGTCGGGCAGGGGGGCGCTGTAGCTGACCTTGAAGCGTGCCCGCGCGTCTTCGCCCAGGGCCGGCAGGCGGGCGTCGAACTCGCTGCCCATGGCAAAGCGCGACAGCCGGTCTTCGCGCACGTTGAGCACCACCCACTGGTCCTGCAGGTCCACCACCGTGAGGGCGGCCACGCCCTGCGGCAGCAGCTCGCCCACGCGGGCCAGCACCTTGGCCACTTCGCCGGCCACGGGGCTGCGCAGCTCGGTTTCGGCGCGCGCGGCCTCCACCTCCTGCACCATGCCGCCCACCTGCCGCGCCTGGGCGGCGGCGGCGTCGCGGTCTTCGGTGCGCGCGCCCTGGCGGGCCATGTCGTACTGCGCCCGCGCGGCGGCGGCGGCGTCGCGCGAGGCCTTCCAGTTGGCTTCGGCCTCGTCGCGCTTTTGCCGCGCCACCAGGCCCTCGCGCGCGAGGTTGTCCACGCGCACGAAGGAGGTGCGGGCCAGCTCGGCCGCCGTCTGCGCGCGCTGCCACTGCATGCGCGCCATTTCCACTTCCTGTGGGCGCGCGCCGTGCTCGGCCTTGCGGGCCACGGCCTGCGCGGCCTCCTCGGCCGCGCGCGCCTGCGCCATCTTGGCCGCCACCTCGGGGGCGTCCAGGCGCAGGAGCAGGCTGCCGGCCTCGATGCGCTCGCCCTCGCGCACCTTCAGCTCGGCCACGCGGCCGGTCACCTTGCCGGCGACGTCGGTTTCCTGCGCCTCCATCTGGCCCTGGATGGGCTCGGGCGCGGGCCGGCTGGCCTGCCACAGCCCCCAGCCCAGCAGCCCCGCCACCAGCAGGATGCCTGCGATGACGCCCAGCCCTGGGCGCTTGCCGTTGTTCTCGTGTTCGTTCATGGGGTGTCCAGCCGGATGTCGGCGCGGGCGATGTAATCGGGCAGGCGCTCGCTCAGGCCCGCGCTGCCCAGCAGCTGGGCCAGCGCCTGCACGTAGTCGTTGGCCGCCTGGGCGCGCTCGGTGCGCACCTTGGCCAGGTTGGTTTCGGCATCGATCAGGTCCAGCGTGGTGCTGGTGCCTTCGCGCAGGCCGGCCACGCGCAGCCGCTGCATTTCCAGCGCCAGATCCTCCCCGGACTGCAGGGCCAGGAAGTGGCGGCGCGCGTTCTCCACGGCGCGCCAGTGGCGCTCCACCAGCAGCGCGATGTCGGTGCGCGCCTGGGCGCCGGTGTGCTGCGCCTGCTCCACCTGCTTGAGAGAGGCGGCGGCCAGCGCATCGCGGTTCACCGCGTCGTACAGGGTCCAGCGCAGGCTCAGGCCGGCCACCCAGTCGGCGCTGCCGCTGCGCAGTTCGCGCGTGCCGAAGGCCACCAGATGCGGCCGGCGCAGGGCTTCCTCGCCCGCGTGCAGCTGTTCGGCCTGCTGCTTCTTGGCCGCCACCTTCGCCAGGCCGGGGTGGCGCGCGAGCGCCTGCTCGACGAAAAAGTCCAGCGGCTCGATGGGCTGGCTGAGCACGAACAGCGGCGTGGCCGGACGCACCGCGCCTTGCATGCGCAGGCTGCGCGCCAGGGCGGTGGCGGCCAGCTGGGCATCGTCCTCGGCCTTGGCCGCCTGGCGGCGCGCGTCTTCGCTGGCCGCCAGGGCCTGCAGCCGTTCCACGCGCGAGATCACGCCGGCCGCCAGCATCTTCTGCGCGGCCTGGTCGTGCTGCGCCACGGTCTCGGCCGCGCGGGCGCGCAGGTCGGCCGCGCGGCGGGCCAGCTGGGCGCCGAAGTAGCGCTGCGCGAGCTGGGCCTCTGCCTCCAGCCCGGCCTGCTGCGCATCGGCCCGCGCCTCGTCGCCCTGGGCCTGCACCACGCCGCGCGCCGCGTCGGCCGCGCCGCCCATGTAGATCGGCCAGAGGGCGGAGACGGAAGCGTTGGCGCCCTCGTCGCGGCGCCGCAGCGTATAGCTGCTCGGCAGGGCCGGCAGCCCCGCGAGCATGCCCTGCAGCAGCGGCGGAAAGCGCTGTTCGAGCTGCTCCACGCGCTGGTTCAGCGCCGAGAGGTACAGCCCCAGGCTGAGGTTGTAGGCGTAGGCCGTGCCGCCCAGGCTGAGCACCGGGCCGCCCAGGCGTTTCAGGCCCTCGGCCTGCAGGTCCTTGGCCTGCACGCCGGCTTGCGCGGCGGCCAGGGCGTCGGAGCGGTCCAGCACGTACACGCGCGCGGCCTCGTAGCTCAGGGCGGGCTCCTGGGCCTGGGCCGCGCCCAGCCCCAGCAGGGCCGGCATGCAGGCTGCCGCCCATGCCCGCCGCGCGCGCATGGAACGGCCTTCGCCTGCGGCTGCGGTGCGGGCACCTTCGGGCGGCCGGGCGGCGCTCATTGGACAACCTCCCCGCGCCGCGCCAGCAGGCGGTCCAGCTCCTGCTGCAGCACCACCGGAAAGGCGGCCTGCGCCGCGCCCGTGGCCAGCCCGCGCGCGTTCGCGAGCAGGCTGCGCACCTGCGCGGGGTCGGGCCGGGGCTGGGCCAGCACGGTGTCGATGAGCGTGCGCAGCCAGCGCCGCGCCATGGTGCGCAGCGCGCGCACCAGCGTTTCCTGCATGGCAATGGCCTGCTCGGCCGACAGGCCCAGCGCGGCCAGCTGTTCGCCGATGCGGCCCAGCGCCGGGCTCAGCAACTCCACGCGCCCGTCGGGCAGGGTGCGCATCAGGCCGGTGCGCGTGGCACGCGCCAGCAGCCCCGGCGTGAGCTGGCCGGCCCACTTGGCGGCCAGTTCCTGCGGCGTGACGGCCACCGGCGTCTCGTCGGCGAACAGGCTGCCGGACAGCGATTCGGCCACCGCCACCAGCTCGCGCCAGGACGAGGCAGGCGCGCGCTCGAAAATGCGGCGGATGGCCTCGATGCCGAAGCCCTGGGCGCGCAGCGCGCGGATCACCTCCAGCCGCTGCAGGTGGTCGGCGCCGTACAGGCCCAGCCGCCCGCGCAGCGCGGGCGGCGGCAGCAGGCCGGCCGAGCCGTACGCACGGATGTTGCGCACCGTCAGGCCGCTGCGCGCCGCCAGCTCCTCGATGGGCCAGGACGGCGGCGGGCTCGCCGCCCCGGGCCGGGATGCGCTCAGTGCGTCGTTCATCATGTAACATTAACGATGTCGCATTCCGATGTCAAGCCGGAATGCGGGAAGCGCCGCGCCGTGTGCGGCGGATGGTGGCCAAAGGCGACAATCGGCCGCGCATGCCACCCATCCATCCGCAGGAGACACCCCCCCAAGCCGTCCTGAAGCCGCCTCGCCGCTCGCTGGCGGCGCTGGAGCCGCTGCGCGCTCCCGTGTTCCGCCTGCTGTGGACCACCTGGCTCATGGCCAACGTCTGCATGTGGATGAGCGACGTGGCCTCGGCCTGGATGATGACCACGCTCACCACCTCGCCGATCTGGGTGGCGCTGGTGCAGACGGCTTCCACGCTGCCGGTCTTCCTGCTGGGCATCCCGAGTGGCGCGCTGGCCGACATTCTGGACCGCCGGCGCTGGCTGGTGGCCACCCAGTTCTGGCTGGCCGGCACGGCCGTGGTGCTGTGCGGCGCCATCGCCCTGGACCTGATCAACGCGCCGCTGCTGCTGGCCCTCACCTTTGCCAACGGCATCGGGCTGGCGCTGCGCTGGCCGGTGTTCTCGGCCATCGTGCCGGAGCTGGTCACGCGGCCCATGCTGCCGGCCGCCATGGGCCTGAACGGCATCGCGATGAACGCCTCGCGCATCATCGGCCCGCTGGTCGCCGGCGCGCTGATCGCCAGCGCCGGCACGGTGTGGGTGTTCGTGCTCAACGCGCTGCTGTCCATCGCCTCGGGCTTCGTCATCCTGCGCTGGCGGCGCGAGCAGCGCCCGCAGCCGCTGGGCCGCGAGCGGCTCATCAGTGCGATGCGCGTGGGCGTGCAGTTCGTGCGCCAGTCGCCGCGCATGCGCGCCGTGCTGGTGCGCGTGGCCGTGTCCTTCCTGCATTCCTCGGCCGTGATGGCCCTGCTGCCGCTGGTGGCGCGCGGCCTGCAAGGCGGCGGCGCCGGCACTTTCACGCTGCTGCTGGCTTCCATGGGGGCCGGCGCCATCGTCGCCGTGCTGTGCCTGCCGCGGCTGCGCCAGCGCTGGACGCGCGACCCGCTGGTGCTGCGCGGCACGCTGCTGCTGTCGCTGTCCACGGCCACGGTGGCGGTGGCGCCCCACGTCGGGGTGGCGGTGCTGGGCTGCTTCTTCTGCGGTGCGGCCTGGATCACGGTGGCCAATTCGCTGTCGGTCTCGGCCCAGCTCTCGCTGCCCGACTGGGTGCGCGCGCGCGGCATGTCCATGTACCAGATGGGCATCATGGGCGCGAGCGCCATCGGCGCCGCGTTGTGGGGGCAGGTCGCGACGGTGAGTTCGCTGTCCGCCAGCCTGCTGGTGGCCAGCGTGAGCGGGCTGCTGAGCATGGCGCTGGTGCTGCGCTACGTGACCGACGGGCCCGGCGAGGACGACCTGAGCCCGGCGCAGGCCGGCTGGGCCGCGCGCCCGCCGCCCGAGGCGCCGGGCGAATCGGGCCAGGTGGTGGTGATGGTGGAATACATCATCGACCCGGCCCGCGCGCGCGCCTTCCGCGTCGTGATGCAGCAGACCCGCCGCGCGCGCCTGAGCGAGGGCGCCATCGCCTGGGAGCTGCTGCACGACGTGGGCCAGCCCGAGCGCTACGTCGAGCAGATCGTGGACGAATCCTGGACCGAGCACCTGCGCCGCTTCAACCGCGCCACGGCCGCCGACCTGGCGCTGCGCGAGCGGCGCCTGGCCTTCCACAAGGGCGAAGGGCTGCCGGTGGTGACGCGCTACGTGGTGCAGCGCTGAGGCGGCAGGGCGGCGCGCTTTGCGCGTTGAAGCCCTACAGCGCCATGCCGCGCGGCCGCACGCTGACCTCGGCGCTGCTGATCTCTTCCAGCCCCCGCGTCGTGCGCACCCGCAGTTCGCCGCCCGGGCCCACACCCTCGCAGCGGCCCTCGCGGCCGTCGCTCAGGTGCACGTCCTGGCCCGCGAGCGCGTCGCGTGCGGCAAAGCGCGCCAGCACCGGCGCGAAGCCGGCGTCTTCGAAGCGCCGCACTTCGTCGACCAGCGCCGGCGCCAGGGCCTGCAAGGCGCTCAGCGGCGTGGCGCCGGGCTGCCATTGGCGCACCCAGGCGGGCGGCGTGCGCATGTCCGTGCCGGGCCGCTCGCCAATGTTCAGGCCGATGCCGATCACCACGTAGCGCGCTGCGTGCCCGGCGGGCAGCGAGGCGGTCTCGATCAGGATGCCGGCCAGCTTGCGCTGCTGCGCCCACAGGTCGTTGGGCCACTTGAGCTGCACGCCGGCGCGGCCGTCCGGGTCCAGCGATTCGGCCGCGCTCACGCCCACGGCCAGCGACAGGCCCGACCAGTCGCGCGGCGCCAGCGGCAGGCCCAGCGAGAAGGTCAGCGAGGCGGCCGGGTCGTGCGCCTGCTGCGCGCTCTGCCAGGCGCGGCCCAGGCGGCCGCGGCCGGCCGTCTGGCGCTGCGCCACCAGCAGCACGGGCGCCGCATCGCCGGCGCGCGCGCGGCGCATCAGCTCGACGTTGGTGGAGTCCACTTCCTCGCGCCATTCCAGCGTGAGCCCGGGCCAGGCCTGCGCCAGCGCTGCGCGCAGGGGCTGCAGCTGGGTATCGGTGGGCGGGAGCGTTGCGGCGTCGGTCACGGCAGGGCGTGCAGGGGGCGGTCCAGTCAGTCCGAAGAGGCCTCGTCGGCCTTCTTCCTGGCCTTCTTTTTCTTGTCCTTCTTGCCCTTGCCCTTGCCCTTGGACTTGCCTTCGGAGCGGACCTTGTCCGCCTTCCTGCCCTGCTTTTCCTTCCTCTTCTTCTTGGCCTTCTTCTTGTCCTGGCCCGGCACGTCGCCGCCTTCGTTGGGCGACAGCAGCGTGCCGCGGCAGTTGGCGCTGCCGCACCAGCAGGGAAAATCGGCCAGCAGCTCGGGCGTGTAGGGCTCGTCGATGACCAGGCCGTAGTCGTAGTTCAGTTCCTGCCCGGCCGGGATGTCGCGCAGCGCCTTGATGAAGATGCGGCCGTCCTGCTCGTCGGCCTCGCAGTTGGGCTCGCACGAATGGTTGATCCACTTCGCGTCGTTGCCGTTCACGCCGCCGTCGATGACATGCTTGTCGTCGATGTGGAAGTAGAAGGTGTGGTTGGGCTGCGACGGGTCGTGCGGATGGCGGCGCAGCGCTTCCTTCCAGCTGATGACCTCGCCGGTGTATTCCAGCAGCAGCTCGCCGGCCTTCAGGTCGGCCACGGCGAACACGCCGTTGCCATGCACTTCCGAGCGGCGCATTTCGACGCGCGCCATCGGCGCCCCGGGCTCCGCGGCGGCAGTGCGCGCGGCGGGCAGGTGGGGCGTGCCGGCCCCTGCGCCCTCGGCCTTGAGAGGTGTGCCGCGCTTGCGCGCCGGGCGTGCCGGCGGGGCTTCGGCGGCGGCGGGCGATGCTGAGGGCGAAGTGGGGGATTTGGAGGGCATCGCCGAGTTCTGATAGCTTGAATAGGCACACAGGCGCGTGTGTGCGCGTGTACGTGCACGCGCGAGAGGCGCCGAGTATAGAGACGCCGCGTGACCGGCCGCCGGGCAATTCCGCCCCGCCGCACGCGGCCATGACAGAGAAGCTGGAACCCAGATGACGAAGACCTTGGTGATTGCGGAGAAGCCGTCGGTGGCGCAGGACATCGTGCGTGCGCTCACGCCCGTGAGCGGCAAGTTCGACAAGCACGACGAGCATTTCGAGAACGAGCAGTACGTCGTGACGAGCGCGGTGGGCCACCTGGTGGAGATCCAGGCGCCGGAGCAGTACGACGTCAAGCGCGGCAAGTGGAGCTTCGCGCACCTGCCGGTGATCCCGCCGCATTTCGACCTCAAACCCGTGGACAAGACCAAGACCCGGCTGAACGCCGTGGTCAAGCAGGCCCGCCGCAAGGACGTGACCCAGCTCGTGAACGCCTGCGACGCGGGCCGCGAGGGGGAGCTGATCTTCCGCCTGATCGAGCAGTACGCCGGCGGCAACAAGCCGCTGGGCAAGCCGGTCAAGCGCCTGTGGCTGCAATCGATGACGCCGCAGGCGATTCGCGAGGGCTTCGAATCGCTGCGCAGCGAGCAGCAGATGCAGGGCCTGGCCGACGCCGCGCGCTCGCGCTCGGAGGCCGACTGGCTGGTCGGCATCAACGGCACGCGCGCCATGACGGCCTTCAACTCGCGCGACGGCGGCTTCTTCCTGACCACGGTGGGCCGCGTGCAGACGCCCACGCTGTCGGTGGTGGTGGAGCGCGAGGAACAGATCCGCAAGTTCGTGAGCCGCGACTACTGGGAAATCCACGGCGTGTTCCAGGCCGAGGCCGGCGCGTATCCCGGCAAGTGGTTCGACCCGGCCTGGAAGAAGGCCAACGCGCCCCTGCTGCCCAGCGGCGACCCCGACCCGGAATGGAAGGCCGACCGCGTCTGGAGCGAGGCCGAGGCGCGCGCCATCGCCGACGCCGCGCGCGGCCAGCCGGCCACGGTGACGGAAGAGAGCAAGCCCAGCACCCAGGCCAGCGGCCTGCTGTTCGACCTCACTTCGCTGCAGCGCGAGGCCAACAGCCGCTTCGGCTTCTCGGCCAAGACCACGCTGGCGCTGGCCCAGAGCCTGTACGAGCGCCACAAGGCCCTGACCTACCCGCGCACGGACTCGCGCGCCCTGCCCGAGGACTACCTGCCGGTGGTCAAGGACACGATGAAGATGCTGGCCGCCAGCGGCATGCGCCACCTGGCGCCCTTCGCGCAGCAGGCCATCGACGGCAACTACGTCAAGCCCAGCAAGCGCGTGTTCGACAACGCCAAGGTGTCGGACCACTTCGCCATCATCCCCACCCTGCAGGCGCCCAGCGGCCTGTCCGAGGCCGAGCAGCGGCTGTACGACTTCGTGGTGCGGCGCTTCCTGGCGGTGTTCTTCCCGAGCGCGGAATTCCAGGTCACCACCCGCATCAGCACGGTGGAGCGCGACGCGAAGAAATACAGCTTCCGCTCCGACGGCAAGGTGCTGGTCAAGCCGGGCTGGATGGCCATCTACGGCAAGGAAGCCGTGAGCGAGGACGACGAGAAGGACGGCAAGAACCTGGTGTCGGTCAAGCCCGGCGAGACGGTGCGGGCCGAGTCCGTCGACACCAAGGGCCTCAAGACCCGCCCGCCGGCACGCTATTCCGAAGCCACGCTGCTGGGCGCCATGGAAGGCGCGGGCAAGTGGATCGAGGACGACGAGCTGCGCGAAGCCATGCAGGAGAAAGGCCTGGGCACGCCGGCCACGCGCGCGGCCATCATCGAAGGCCTGCTGACCGAAAAATACATGCTGCGCGAAGGCCGCGAGCTGATCCCCACGGCCAAGGCCTTCCAGCTCATGACCCTGCTGCGCGGCCTGGGCGTGGAAGAGCTGTCGCGCGCCGAGCTCACGGGCGAGTGGGAGTACAAGCTCTCGCAGATGGAAAAGGGCCAGCTCAGCCGCGACGCCTTCATGCGCGAGATCGCGCAGATGACCGAGCACATCGTCAAGAAGGCCAAGGAATACGACCGCGACACCGTGCCCGGCGACTACGCGACGCTCGAGGCGCCCTGCCCCAACTGCGGCGGCGTGGTCAAGGAGAACTACCGCCGCTATGCCTGCGCCGGCAAGAGCGGCGCGGGCACGGACAGCTGCGGCTTCTCCTTCACCAAGTCGCCGGCCGGCCGCACTTTCGAAGTCGCCGAGGCCGAGGCCCTGGTGCGCGACAAGCACATCGGCCCGCTCGAAGGCTTCCGTTCCAAGGCCGGCTGGCCCTTCGTGGCCGAGATCAACCTGGCCTACAACGAGGAAGACAGGAACTTCAAGCTGGAGTTCGACTTCGGCGACGACGGCAAGGACCCGGCCGAGACCGGCGAGATCGTGGACTTCGGCGGCCAGGCGAGCCTGGGGCCGTGCCCCAAGTGCCGCGGCCGCGTGTTCAAGCTGGGCGCCAACTACGTGTGCGAGCATGCCGTGCCCACGGCCGCGCAGGCCACCCCCAGCTGCGACTTCAAGACCGGCCAGATCATCCTGCAGCAGCCAGTGGACGAGGCGCAGATCCACAAGCTGCTGACCGAAGGCAAGACCGACCTGCTCGACAAGTTCGTGAGCATGCGCACGCGCCGCACCTTCAAGGCCTTCCTGGTCTGGAACAAGGACGAGGGCAAGGTCACCTTCGAATTCGAGCCGCGCACGAGCAAATTCCCGCCGCGCAAGACGGCCGGCGCCGCACGCGCGCGCGCCGCCGCTGCGAAGAAAACGCCTGCGACCAAGAAGGCACCGGCTGCCAAGAAGGCGGCAGCGCCCAAGGCACCCCGCAAGGCCGCGGCCGGCACGGGCCTCAAGCCCAGCGCCGACCTGGCGGCCGTGATCGGCGCCGAGCCCGTGCTGCGCACCGAGGCGACCAAGAAACTGTGGGACTACATCAAGGCCCAGGGCCTGCAGGACCCGCAGGACAAGCGCAGCATCCGGGCCGATGCCAAGCTGCAGGCCGTGTTCGGCAAGCCCAGCGCGACCATGTTCGAGCTGGCCGGCATCCTGGGCAAGCACCTGTCTTCAGAATGAGCGTGACAGCCCTTGGCGCGCACGGGCTGTTACGCCCCGCCGGCGGGCCCGGCCTATAGTGGCCGCATGAACATGAACCGCCTTGTGCGCCTGCCGCGCGTGTCCGTGCCGGCCGGTGTGATCGCCGTGCTGGCCCTGGCCGCCACGCTTGCCGGCTGCGCCGGCACCGCGCCGGCCGATGGCAGCCCCCGTGCGGACCGCAGCGGTGTCGAGGTCTTCGGCACCATCGATGCCGGGGTGAGCCGCACCACCAACAAGTCCGAGCGGCGCTGAGCGCGCCGCCTTTGGCCTCGGGTCGCGCGACGCTCACAGCGCCCGCGCGATCACTTCCTTCATGATCTCGCTGGTGCCACCGTAGATGCGCTGCACCCGCGCGTCGGCGTACATGCGCGTCACCAGGTATTCGTTCATGAAGCCGTAGCCGCCGTGCAGCTGCACCAGCTCGTCGAGCACGCGGCCCTGCGCTTCCGAACCCCAGAGCTTGGCCATGGAGGCCGTGGCCGTGTCGAGCTGGCCGGCCACCAGCTGCTCCACGCAGCGGTCGATGAAGGCGCGGCCGACCTGGATCTGCGTCGCCACCTCGGCCAGCTTGAAGCGCGTGTTCTGGAACTCCGCGATCGGCTTGCCGAAGGCCTGGCGTTCGCGCACGTAGGCCAGGGTGGCTTCGTAGGCGCCTTCCATGCATGCCAGCGCGCTCAGGCCGATGATCAGCCGCTCGTAGGGCAGGTCGCCCATGAGCTGGAAGAAGCCCTGGCCCTCCCGGCCGCCGAGCAGGCTGTCGGCCGGCACGCGCACGCCGTCGAAGAACAGTTCCGAGGTGTCCTGCGCCTTCATGCCCATCTTGTCGAGCACGCGGCCGACCTGGAAGCCCGCGCGATGCATGCCGCCCTCCTCGTCGTCCTTCGGCCCCCGCTCTGTCTCGACGATCAGGATCGAGGTGCCGCGCGCGCCCTGCGACGGGTCCGTCTTGCACACGACCAGGATCAGCCCCGCGAGGTAGCCGTTGGTGATGAAGGTCTTGCTGCCCTCGATCACGTAGCTGTCGCCGTCCCGGGTCGCGCGGGTGCGAACGCCCTGCAGGTCCGAGCCCGCGCCGGGTTCGGTCATCGCGATCGCGCCCACCAGCTCGCCGCGCGCCATGCGCGGCAGGTACTGGCGCTTCTGCGCCTCGGTGCCGTGGTTGAGCAGGTAGTGCGCGACGATGGAATGCACCGAATTGCTCAGGCCCGTGAGGCCGCGGCGCGCCATCTCTTCATGGATCACGGCCTCGTGGCGGAAGTCGCCGCCCCCGCCGCCGTAGGCCTCGGGGATGTCGGTGCACAGCAGGCCCAGCGCGCCCGCGCGGCGCCAGAGCGCATGGCCCACGTGGCCGCGCTGGCGGGCGGCCGCGTCCTGGGGCTGCATCTCGGTCTCGATGAAGCGCGCGGCCGTGGCGCGCAGCGCCTCCAGTTCCTCGTTGCTCCACGAGCGGGTGAAGGACAGGGGCATGGATGGATCTCCGTGGGTCGCGGGGGGAGGGCCGGGCAGGCGAGGCAGGCGGCGGGCTGGCTCAGGGCCGCGCGCCCCAGGCGGCCAGCGCATCGGCCAGGGTCCGGGCCTGCGGCGCGGCAGGCGCCGTGGGCGTGCTGCGCGAAAAGCGCGGCGCCGGCGCAGGCTGCACCACGCCTGCCACCTCGGTGAAGGTGCCGCGCGCGCGGTTGTGCGCATGCTGCGGCGCTTCGTCCCAATCGAGCACGGGCGCGAAGCAGGCGTCGGTGCCTTCGAGCAGCGCGCACCACTCGTCGCGGGTGCGCGTGCGGAAGATGTCGGCCAGCCGCAGCTTCAGCAGCGGCCAGCGCGCGGCGTCCATCTGGCCGTCGAACAGCGGGTCCTGGATGCCGCAGCGCTCGCGCAGCTCGGCATAGAACTGCGGCTCGATGGCGCCGACGGCCACGTACTTGCCGTCGGCGCAAGCGTAGGTGTCGTAGAAATGCGCGCCGCCGTCGAGCATGTTCTCGCCGCGCTGGTTGCTCCACTGGCCCTTGGCCTTGAAGCCGTACATGAAGGCCGAGAGCAGGGCGGTGCCATCGGTCATGGCGGCGTCGATCACCTGGCCCTGGCCGCTGCGGCCGGCCTCGTGCAGCGCGGCCAGCAGGCCCACCGCCAGCAGCATGCCGCCGCCGCCGAAGTCGCCCACGTAGTTCAGCGGCGGCACGGGCGCCTGGTCGGCGCGGCCGATGGCATGCAGCGCGCCCGAGATGGCGATGTAGTTGATGTCGTGCCCCGCGGCCTTCGCCAGTGGCCCGTGCTGGCCCCAGCCCGTCATGCGGCCGTAGACCAGGCGCGGGTTGCGCGCCAGGCAGGCTTCGGGCCCCAGGCCCAGGCGCTCCATCACGCCGGGGCGGAAGCCCTCCACCAGCAGGTCGGCCTTGTCGATCAGCCCCAGGGCCGCCGCCTGGCCTTCGGCGCTGCGCAGGTCGACCTCGACCTGTGCGCGGCTGCGCGTCGTGATGTCCTTCGGGTCCACCGGCGTGCCGGGCCGCACGAGGCGCAGCACCTCGGCACCGAGGTCGGCCAGCAGCATGGCGCAGAAGGGCCCGGGCCCGAGGCCCGCGAACTCGACCACCCGGATGCCGTGCAAAGGACCTGCCATAACTCGTGTCTCCTCGATGCGGCGCACGGGGCGCCGGCGCGATTGCATGATGGTCCAAGGGTAGCGCGCGGCCTATCGTCGCAATGGACGAATGTGCGACAGGAGCGCCGATGGGCCCCGGGCGCCCGCGATGCGCAGCCCAGCCTTCAGGTCCCGGGCAGGCGGTAGTCCCGGTACTGCTCGCGCAGCTTTGTCTTGAGCAGCTTGCCGGTGGCCGTGTGCGGCAGCTCCTTCACGAAAACCACGTCGTCGGGCAGCCACCATTTGGCGATGCGCGTGGACAGGAAATCGAGCACCGAAGCCTTGTCGACGGCATGCCCTTCACGCGGCACGACGATGAGCAGCGGGCGCTCCTGCCACTTGGGATGGGCCACGCCGATGATGGCGGCCTCGGCCACGCCCGGATGGCCCATGGCGGCGTTCTCCACGTCGATGGACGAGATCCACTCGCCGCCGGACTTGATGACGTCCTTGGCGCGGTCCACGAGCTGCAGGAAGCCGTCGGCGTCGAGGGTCGCCACGTCGCCGGTGCAGAAGTAGCCTTCCTCGTCGATGGGCGAGCCGCCTTCGCCCTTGAAATAGCCGCTCGCGATCCAGGGCCCGCGCACGCGCAGGTGCCCGCGCGATTCGCCGTCCCAGGGCTGCACCTGGCCGGCATCGTCCACCAGCTTGAGGTCCACGCCCCACACGCCGCGGCCCTGCTTGAGCTTGATCTTCAATCGCTCTTCCTCGGGCAGCGCATCGTGCTTGGGCAGCAGCTGGCTGATGACGCCGATGGGGCTGGTCTCCGTCATGCCCCAGCCCTGCACCACCTCGGCGCCGAACTGCCGTTCGAAGCGCTCCAGCATGGCCCGTGGCACGGCCGCGCCGCCGATGCCGATGCGCCGGATGCCCAGCTGGCGCGGGTCGATCTCGGGGTGCGCGTCCAGGTACTGGAAGAGCATCAGCCAGACCGTGGGCACGCCCTGCGAGAACGTGACTTTCTCATCGCGCATCAGCGTGTAGACGCTCTGCCCGTCCAGGTGCGGGCCGGGCAGCACCAGCCGGCAGCCCGCCATCGCCGCCGCATAGGGCGTGCCCCAGGCGTTGGCATGGAACATGGGCACGATCAGCATCACCGTCTCGCGCGAACTCAGGCCGAAGCTGTCGGGCGCCAGCTCCATCAGCGAATGCAGCAGCGTGGAGCGGTGCGAATACAGCACGCCCTTGGGGTTGCCCGTGGTGCCCGAGGTGTAGCAGAGCGAGGAGGCCGAGCGCTCGTCGAACTCGGGCCAGGCGAAGACGTCCGGCTGGTTGCCGATCAGGTCGTCCCAGCAGTGCAACTGCGTGCCGGGCGGGATCTCGATCTGCGGCATCGTGGCGCGCGTGCACATGCAGAGGTAGTGCTTCACCGTCTGGAGTTGCGGCGCGAGCTTCTGGACCAGCGGCGCGAAGCTCGTGTCGAAGCACAGCACCTAGTCTTCGGCATGGTTCACGATGTAGTCGATCTGCTCGGGGAACAGGCGCGGGTTGACGGTGTGCAGCACCGCGCCCGCGCCCGAGACGCCGAAGTACAGCGCCAGGTGGCGGTAGCTGTTCCAGGCCAGCGTGCCCACGCGTTCGCCGCGTTGCACGCCCAGCGCGGCCAGCGCATGGGCCACGCGGCAGGCCTCGCGCCGCACACCGGCCCAGTCGGTGCGGTGCAGCGTGCCGTCCTTCGCCTCGGGCAGGCGCGAGACGATCTCGGTGTGCGGATGGAAGCGCGCCGCATGCTCGATCAGCGACGAGATCATCAGCGGGCGGTCCTGCATCAGGCCGAAGAGGGGAGTCATGCCGGGCTCCTGTACAAGAAAGAGGGGCGAAGTCGGAGGGCTCAGTGGCGGCCGGGGAAGGCCGGCGGTCGCCTGGCGGCGAAGGCTTGCACCCCCTCGTTGAAAGCCGGCCCGCCCACCAGTTCGCGCTGCCGCTCCGATTCGTAGTGCAGCTGCTGCGCCAGCGTGTGCGTGGCGGCCGCGTCCAGCGCGCGGCGCGCCTCCAGCACGGCATGGGCCGGCAGCCGGGCCAGCCGGCCGGCCAGGGCCAGCGCCTCGTCGGCCAGCGCGGCATCGGGCACCTGCGCCCAGGCCAGGCCCCAGTCCACGGCCTGCGCGGCGGCGATGCGGCCGTCGAGCAGCGCGGCGCCCAGCGCACGCGCGCGGCCGGCGCGTCGCTCCAGGAACCAGGTGGAGCCCAGGTCGGGCACGATGCCCAGCCGCGGCAGGAAAGGGAAGTACAGGTAGGCGCTGTCGGCCATCAGCGTGAAGTCGCCGGCCAGCGCCAGCCCCGCGCCGGCACCGGCGGCCGCACCGTTGACCGCGCAGACCACGGGCACGGGCAGCTGCTGCAGGTCCAGCACCAGCCGGTTCGAGAGCTGCTGCATGGTGTCGGCCGTGCGGTCGCCCACGCTGCGCGCGTCGGCAGCATCGGGCGCGCTGCCGATGGACGAGAGATCGGCGCCCACGCAGAAGCCGCGGCCTTCGCCCGTGAGCACCAGCGCGCGCAGGCTGCGGTCCTGCGCCACCTCGGCCAGCTGCGCGCGCAGCTGCTCTTGAAGAGGAATGCTCAGCGGGTTGAGGCGTGCCGCGTCGCACAGGGCGATGACGGCCACTTCGCCGTCGCGTTGCAGGCGCACCAGCGCCGCCGGGGTGTCAGGCATGGTCGGGTCTCCGGGAACGGATGGGAAGCTCGGCCCTCGGGGCCGTGGTGCCTCATGAATTTCTCAGGGCACCCGAGGAACTGGCTTTGCCAGGCCTCTGGGTGCCTCACAATTTCTCGATGATGGTGACGTTGGCCATGCCCCCGCCTTCGCACATCGTTTGCAGGCCGTAGCGGCCGCCGCGCTGGTGCAGCGCATGCACCAGCGTGGTCATGAGCTTGGTGCCTGAGGCGCCCAGCGGATGGCCCAGCGCGATGGCGCCGCCGTTCACGTTGAGCCGCGCCGGGTCGGCGCCCGTCACCTGCAGCCAGGCCAGCGGCACGGGCGCGAAGGCCTCGTTGACCTCGAAAAGGTCGATGTCGTCGACCGTCATGCCGGCCTTCTGCAGCGCCCGCTGCGTGGCCGGGATGGGCGCCTCCAGCATGATCACGGGGTCGTGCCCCATCACGCTCATGTGGTGGATGCGCGCCAGCGGCTGCACGCCCAGGGCCTTGAGGCCGCGCTCGTTCACCACCATCAGGCCGGTGGCGCCGTCGGCGATCTGGCTGGCGGTGGCGGCCGTGCAGCGCCCGCCCTCGGCGATCAGCTTCACGCCTGCGATGCCTTCCAGCGTGGCGTTGAAGCGGATGCCTTCGTCCACCGTGTGCGGCTGACCTTCGTCCTCGGCGTCGCCTTCGGCGCTGCGCACGGCGATGGGCAGGATCTCCTGCTTGAAATGGCCGGCCTGCGTGGCGGCCACGGCGCGCTGGTGGCTCAGCAGCGCGTAGGCATCCAGCTGGTCTTTGGACAGCTCGTACTTCTTCGCGATCATCTCGGCGCCCATGAACTGGCTGAACTCGATGCCGGGGTAGCGCTTCTGGATCGCCGGGCTCATGTAGAAGCCCATGCCGGCCTTGCGCGGCATCTCGCTGGTGGCGAACATGGGCACGCGCGTCATGCTTTCCACGCCCGCGGCGATCACCACGTCCATGGCGCCGCTCATCACGGCCTGGGCCGCGAAATGGATCGCCTGCTGCGACGAGCCGCACTGCCGGTCCACCGAGGTGCCGGGCACCGACTCGGGCAGCGACGACGCCAGCACCGCGTTGCGCGCCACGTTGATGCCCTGCTCGGCGGTCTGGCTCACGCAGCCCAGGATCACGTCGTCGATCAGCGCCGGGTCGGCGCCCGTGCGGCGCACCAGCTCGTCGATGACCTGCGCCGCCAGATCGACCGGGTGCCAGCCCGCGAGCTTGCCCTTGCGCTTGCCGGCCGCGGTGCGCGTGGCGGCGACGATGAATGCTTCTGCCATGGGAGTCTCCTGAAAGTGGGCCGAGGCCGCGCGGCCCCGGCGATGCATCGACAAGGAAAAGAGGAAGGCCGCCTCAGCGCGGCGCCATGCGGATCGCGCCGTCCAGCCGCACGCATTCGCCGTTGAAGTAGCGGTTCGTGATCATGGCCTCGGCCAGCTGCGCGTACTCGTCGGGATGGCCCAGGCGCTTGGGGAAGGGCACCGAGGCGGCCAGCGCGGCTTTCACGTTGTCGGGCGCGCCCTGCAGCAGCGGCGTGTCGAAGATGCCCGGCAGGATGGTGTTGACGCGGATGCCCTCGCCCATGAGGTCGCGCGCGATGGGCAGCGTCATGCCCACGATGCCGGCCTTGCTGGCCGAATAGCTGGCCTGGCCCATCTGGCCGTCCACCGCCGCCACCGAGGCGGTGTTGACGATGGCGCCGCGCTCGCCCGAGTGCAGGTCGTCCGCCAGCGGCTCCAGGCTCAGCATGCCGGCCGCGCTCTTGGCGATGCAGCGGAAGGTGCCGACCAGGTTGATCTGGATGATGCGGTCGAAGTTGGCGAGCGGAAAGTGCTTGATCTCGCCCGTGGCCTTGTCGCGGCTGGCGGTCTTCACGGCGTTGCCGGTGCCCGCGCAGTTGACCAGGATGCGCTCCTGGCCATGCGCCGCGCGCGCCTTCGCAAAGCCGGCATCGACCTGCTCCTCCTTCGTCACGTCGACGGCGCAGAACACGCCGCCGATCTCGCGCCCCAGCGCCTCGCCCTGCGCGGCGTTGAGGTCGAACAGCGCCACCTTCACGCCATGGCTGGCCAGCCGGCGCGCGGTGGCCGCGCCCAGGCCCGAGGCACCCCCGGTGACGACGGCGGCAATGCGGGAATCGAGTTGCATGGGTGACAGGTCCTCGGGAAGCAGGGAGGCAGGGAAACAGAGGCGCCGCTGCGCCGGCCGTGTCGGCAGTCTGTGGGAAGACCCCGGCTTGCCGCCATCGTCCAAAGCGACGAAATTCCGGGGCTGTCGCGCGGCACCTGTCCGCGCTTTGGATGTGCGGCTCTGTTCCAGGGCGGCGGATGCGCATGCGACCGGACCTTTCCACCCCTTCTCCTGCCTCGCCCTTTGGCCCCGGCTTCGTGCCCGCGGCGCGCCTGCATCCGCCCGGCGCGCCCGCGGCCCAGGTGGTGCGCCAGGCCATCACGGGGCGGCTGGGGCAGGCGCTGGGGGCGCGGCTGATCCTGGTGCGCGCGCCCGCGGGCTTCGGCAAGACCACGGCCATGCGCCAGTTGCGCGAGCGCTTCCAGGCGGCGGGCCTGGCGACGGCCTGGCTCACGCTCGATGCGGCCGACAACGACGCGCCGCGCTTCCTGCGCAGCCTGGGCTGCGCGCTGCAGCTGCTCGACGCCGAGGGCGAGGCGCCTTCCGCCGCGTCCTTTGCCGCGCCACTCGCGCCGCCCGATGCGCTGGCGCTGCTGCAGGCGCTGGCGCGCGAGGACCGGCCTTTCGCGCTGTTCCTCGACGATTTCGAACTGCTGCAGGGCGAGGCCGTGACGGCGCTGGTGCGCCAGATCGCCGAGCAGCTGCCGGCGCGCGCGCACCTGGTGATCGGCTCGCGCGCCCTGCCCGAACTGGGCCTGGGCCGGCTGCGCGCGCGCGGGCAGCTGCTGGAAATCGACGCCGGCCTGCTGCGCTTCTCGCTGGCCGAGGCCGAGGAGTTCTTCCGCCTGCGCGGGCTGCCGCTGCCGCGCGAGGCGCTGGCGCAGCTGTGGCGCAAGACTGAGGGCTGGGCCGGGGCGCTGTGGCTGGCCTCGCTGGCGCTGGAGCGCCATGGCGCCCCCGACGAGTTCGTGGCGCGCTTCTCGGGTTCCGACCGCGCCGTGGCCGACTACCTGGCCGAGGACGTGCTCGCGCGCCAGCCGCCCGAGGTGCGCGACTTCCTGCTGCGCACCAGCATCCTGCGCACGCTGGAGGCGCCCGCCTGCGCGGCGCTGGTGCCGCAGGTGGACGGCCTGGCCATGCTGGAGCGGCTGGCGGCCGCGCACCTGTTCCTGGCGCCCACGGAGGCGGGCGCGCAGAGCTGGCGTTACCACAGCCTGTTCGCCGACTTCCTGCGCGCGCAGCTGGCGCGCGAGCAGCCCCAGCGCCTGGCCCAGCTGCACCTGGCGGCCTCGGGCTGGTACGAATCGCAGCAGCGCCCCGTGCCGGCCATCGAGCATGCGCTGCAGGGCGGCGACCCGCCGCATGCGCTGCACCTGCTGGAGCGCCATGCCGAAGACCTGCTGGCGCAGGGCCGCATGCGGCTGCTGGCGCGCTGGTTCGCGGCGCTGCCAGCGCCCCTGCTTGAAGGCCGCCCCCTGCTGCAGGCCGTGGCGGTCTGCGCCGACACCTTCACCCATGGGGGCTGGAGCGCACAGCAGCGGCTGGACGCCTGCCAGGCCGAGCTGGCGGCGGGCGATGCGGCCGTGCAAGCGCACCTGAACGCGCTGCGCCCGCTGCTGCTGACCATGATGGACCGCGTGGAGGAGGCGCTGCCCCTGGGCCAGGCCGCGCTGGCCCGGCTGCCCAGCAGCCGGCCCTTTGCCGACAACATGCTGGCCAATGCCATGGCCCATGTGCTGTCGGCGTCCGGCCAGCCCGAGGCGGCGCGCCAATGGCTGGACACCGCACACCGCACCCAGGGCGGCAGCCTGTTCAGCCGCATGTACACCGAGGCGATGGAAGGCGTGTTCGACCTGCAGGCCGGCCGCCTGCGCCAGGCCGCCGCGCGCATCCGCATGGCGCTGGCCGCCACGCCGCGCGCCGCGCCGTACAACCCCACGCATGGCAATGCCTGGGCCGGCGTGCTGCATGCGGGCGTGCTCTATGAAGGCCATGACACCGACGGCGCCGACCACCTGCTGAGCGTGTACCTGCCGCTGGCGCGCGACGTGGGCCTGCCCGACCACCTGATCGCCAGCTACCGCATGCGCGCGCGCATCGCCTTCCTGCGCGGCGACGTGGACGGCGCCTTCGGCCTGCTGACCGAGCTGGACTACCTGGGCCATGCGCGCCAGCTGCCGCGCGTGAGCGCCAGTGCGCGGCTGGAGCAGGCGCGCATCTTCGTGCTGCAGGGCCAGCGCGAGGCCGCGGCCGAGGCGCTGGCGCGCGCCGACGACGCGCCGGTGTGGGAGCGCGTGGGCCGCATGCGCTTTGCCGCCCATGAGGTGGAGGACCTGCTCATCGGCCGCCTGCGCTGGCGACTGCATTTCGAACCCGCCCGGCCGGCGCTGGCCGCGGACCTGGCGGCGCGGGCCGCGCAGGCCGAATCGCAGGCGCGCGGCCACCGCGTGCTCAAGCTGCGCACGCTGCAGGCTTTGGCCGAGGCGCGCGCGGGGCAGCAGGCGGCCGCCTGCGCCACGCTGCGCGAGGTGCTGGGCACCACCGCGCGCGAAGGCTTCATGCGGCTGCTGCTGGACGAAGGCGGCCTGCTCCTGGCGCCGCTGCAGTCGGTGCAGCGCGCCCTGCAGCAGGCGCCCGCGGCGCAGGCCGACCCGGTCGTCGCCGACCACGTGCGCCAGTTGCTGGCGGCCTTGGGCGAAGCGGGCGAGGGCGCGGACCCCGCCGACATGCCGCAAGCCACCGGTGCCGACGGGGCGCCAGGCGCGGCGCCACGGGGCGGCCCGGCCTGGCTGGAGCCGCTGACGCGCAAGGAGCTGCGCGTGCTGGACCTGCTGGCCGCGGGCTACTCCAATGCGGCCATGGCCGAAAAGCTCTTCGTGTCCGACAGCACCGTGCGCACGCACCTGCGGCACATCAACGCCAAGCTGGGCGCGCGCAACCGCACCCAGGCCGTGGCGCTCGCGCGCCAGGCGGGCATGGTGCGCTGAGAAGGCGCGTTCAGCGGCGCAGCAGGGCCTGGCGCAGCAGGCGCGAGGCGCGGTCGCGGATGCGGCCCGGGATGCCGTGCACGCCGCTGCGCCGCGGCTGCACGCGGGCGGTGGCGCAGGCCCACAGGAAGTCGTGCAGGATCGGCTCGCCGTTCAGGGTGTCGGTGCTGCCGTACTTGTGGAACTCCGGGTGCCACTGCGTGGCCGCGATGTAGCTGCGGCCGCGGTCGGGCCGGCGGCGGATGGCTTCGGGCACGCGGTCGGGCAGGCTCCAGGCCTCGACCTCGAAGTCCTCGGCCAGGCCCTTGATGCCCTGGTGGTGGATGCTGTTGACGCGCGCGGTGCGCGTGTCGGGAAAGAGCCGGGCCAGGCGCGTGCCATCCACGATCTCGATCTCGTGGAAGTTCTGGTCGTAGGTGACCGGGTCGCGGTGCCTGAGCGTTTCGGGGTGGCCGTGCTGCTCCTCGATGTCCTGGTACAGCGTGCCGCCGAAGGCCACGTTGATCAGCTGCAACCCGCGGCAGACGCCGAAGATGGGCTTGCCGGCCTGGGCGAAGGCTTCCACCAGCGCCATGTCGTACAGGTCGCGGATGCGGTCGCCGATCCAGGCGTCCTTGAGCGGCACTTCGCCATAGCTGCCGGGCCAGACGTCGGCGCCGCCATGCATGACCACGCCGTCCAGCCATTCGGCGTAATGGGCCAGGCTGGTGTCGCCGCGCGCGGTGTCGCCGGTCGGGCAGGGCACCATCACCACCATGGCGCCGGCCGACATCAGCCAGTGTGCGATGGACTGCTCGACGTATTGCAGCGTCTTGTTGGTGAACAGCGAGCGGGCGGGGTCGGCGTGCGAGAAGCAGGCCGACAGGCCGATCTTGAGGCGGGCAGAGACGGGCTGCGTCATACGGTTGAGTGTGGGCGTCAAGCGCAAAGTTCATTGTGCGCGCACGGCCCTTCGGCCGGGTGTCAGCCGACGCCACCCAGTATGCTTGCCGCCACGGTGCCGCGCCGGCCCGATGCCCCGGCTCGACCTCTGCATCCTTGATTGGAGACCGCCCCATGAAGACCATCCAGGGCCCCGCCATCTTCCTGGCCCAGTTCGCCGGCGATGCCGCGCCCTTCGACTCGCTCGACGCCATCGCCGGCTGGGCCGCCGGCCTGGGCTACCAGGGCGTGCAGATCCCGAGCTGGGACAGCCGCCTGATCGATCTGAAGAAGGCCGCCGAAAGCCAGACCTACTGCGACGAGATCACCGGCACGCTGGCCGCGCATGGGCTGAAGATCAGCGAACTTTCCAGCCACCTGCAGGGCCAGCTGGTCGCGGTGCATCCGGCCTACGACGCGGGCTTCGACGGCTTCGCGGCGCCCGAGGTGCGCGGCAACCCCGTGGCGCGCCAGCAATGGGCGGTGGAGCAGCTGCATCTGGCGGCCCGGGCCTCGCAGCGGCTCGGGCTCACGGCACATGCCACCTTCTCGGGTGCGCTGGCCTGGCCCTACTTCTATTCGTGGCCGCCGCGGCCGGCCGGCCTGATCGAGGAAGCCTTCGACGAGCTGGCGCGGCGCTGGAAGCCCATCCTGGACGCCTTCGATGCCGCGGGCGTGGACGTGGGCTACGAGATCCACCCCGGCGAGGACCTGCACGACGGCGTGAGCTACGAGATGTTCCTGGAGCGCGTCGGCCATCACCCGCGCGCCAACCTGCTCTACGACCCGAGCCATTTCGTGCTGCAGCAGCTCGATTACCTGGCCTACATTGACCACTACCACGAGCGCATCAAGCTCTTTCACGTGAAGGACGCCGAGTTCAACCCCACCGGCAAGCAGGGCGTGTACGGCGGCTTCCAGAGCTGGGTCAACCGGGCCGGCCGCTTCCGTTCGCTGGGGGACGGGCAGGTGGATTTCGGCGCCGTGTTCTCCAAGATGGCGCAGTACGACTTCGGCGGCTGGGCCGTGCTCGAATGGGAGTGCTGCCTCAAGCACCCCGAGGACGGCGCGCGCGAGGGCGCGCAGTTCATTGCCGACCACATCATCCGCGTGGCCGACCGGGCATTCGACGACTTTGCCGCCGGCGAGGTGGACCGCGCCGGCAACCGGCGGATGCTGGGCCTGGGCTGAGGCCGGCCGGCGATCGGGGCCCCGGCGCGCAGCGCACGGGCGATGGCAGCCGCCGCCCGGGCCGGTTACAATCCCAGAGTTTCGCTCGCACGACGACGCGCATCGCCCCCTCGCGCGGGCACGGCGCCCCGGCACTCGCGGCCGGCCCGGTTCCGAGGCCCTGCCCGCTCGAAGCGTCCATCCGCACCGCTGTTGCCCCGCCTGCCCCGGCAGCGGCCCACCGGTGTGCCTGACGGCCAGGTGCGCCGCCCGCCGTCCGCGCCTGCGAACTTGTCAGCCCGGTCGCATTCCTTCCGGGCGGCGGTGCCTGTGGGGCCCGCTGGACTGGAGGCGCGCCCAGGCGCGCACATGCTGAAAGGACGGACCGAAATGGCCAAGGAAGAACTCATTGAAATGCAGGGGGCGGTGACGGAAGTGCTGCCCGACTCGCGCTACCGCGTCACGCTGGAAAACGGCCACGAGGTCATCGCCTACAGCGGCGGCAAGGTGCGCAAGAACCACATCCGCATCATCCTGGGCGACAAGGTGTCGCTGGAGATGTCGCCCTACGACCTGACCAAGGGCCGCATCACCTTCCGCCATCTGGAGCGCCGCGGCCCGCCGCCCACCGGGCGCTGAGCCGGCCGCCGCGCTGCCGGCGCCCCGTGCAGCCTGCGGGCTGAAGCCTCCCTCGGGAGGCTTTTTTCATCGCGGGGACGTTCGGGAAACGTGCCCCGGGAGCCGCGGACCTCGCGCAGTGCGCCTACATGCCCGTCCCAGTGCGCGGCGGCGCCTCATGGCCGCGCGCGCGCAACTCCCGATCTCTTGCAGGACAACTGCCCGACCTGCATTTGCCGCCGCGCAGCGGCCCGGGCCGATGGCATGCTCGCCGTCAACGGGCCTGGAGCCGTGGGTGGTCAGCTTTTCTGGCCGCCGGCGGGGCCCGGCAGACCATGAAAGGACAGCCATGATCAAGATCGGAATCGTTGACGACCATGCCGTCGTGCGCGCCGGCCTGCGCGACTTCTTCTCCACCCATGTGGACCTGCGGGTGGTGGGCGAGGCGGCCTCGGGCCGCGAGGCCATCGATCTGGTGCGCAACACCGAGATCGACGTGCTGCTGATGGACCTGTCCATGCCCGGGCAGAGCGGGCTGGACGCGCTGTCCATGATCCGCGCCAAGGCGCCGGACATGGGCGTGCTGATCCTCAGCAGCTACCCGGAAGAGCACTACGCCATGAACCTGATCCGCCAGGGTGCGAGCGGCTACCTGAACAAGGAATGCGAACCCGACGAGATCGTCAAGGCCGTGCGCACCATCGCGCTGGGCCGCCGCTACATCACGCCGGCCGTGGCCGACCTGCTGGCCAACCAGCTGGGCAAGAAGGACAACGCCGCCCCGCACGAGCAGCTGTCGGAGCGCGAGTTCCAGGTCTTCCTGAAGCTGGCCAAGGGCGAGACCGTGGGCAAGATCGGCGAAGACCTTTCGCTGTCGGTCAAGACCATCAGCACCTACCGCACCCGCCTGATGGAAAAGCTGGCGCTGCAGACCAACAGCGACCTGACCTACTACGCCATGAAGGCGCAGCTCATCAACTGAGAGCCGGTTCCGAGCGAGAACCGGAATCGGCCCGGGCGGCCTTCGGGCCGCGCGGCATGGGCGGCCGCCGCAAGCCGCGCGCGACGCCAGGGCGCGTTGCCGCCTGCCGCGCATGCGGTGGCCCGGGCCGATGGCGCCGATGGCGACGATTGCGCCGACACTGGCGGCATGAACGAAGCCGACTCTCAGATCCACATTCCGCCCGCCTTCCTCGCCCTCTACAGCGACCGCCGCCAGCGCCTCACCCTGCCGCCCGCCCAGGTCCACCAGCGCCACGAACTGTGCGAAGACCTGGCGCAGATGCTCGTCGAGACCGCCCGCGCCCAGTCGCATGGCGGCACGGTGAGCGAAGCGGCCGTGCTGGCCCGCTGCCATGCCGGCCTGGCGCAGGGCGACTCCGGCCTGTCGGCGCCGGAGGCGCAGTGGGTGACTCAGCGCCTGGCCGAGCTGCTGGAGTGGCCCATTCCCGAATTTCCCGCCGAAGAGGCGTGAACCGAGCCCCCTTCCGGCACGGCGGCTTCGCGGCATACGCCACGTCCGCGCGATCTGCGTGCGCGCGCCGGCCGAGGCCGGGCACGCGGCGGTGCGATGATTCCGTTTTAGGAAAAAAGGATTCATCGGTCGGACCGAAAAGGGGGCGCTTGAACAAGCAGCAGGCCTACATCGGCGCGCTGGAGCTGGCCATCCGTGCTCTGGACAGCGCCTTCGTGCGCGCCAACGCGGCCGAGGTGGTGCGGCCGCTGCGCCCTCTGGCCGAGCTCTGGCAATTGAGTGGCGCCGAGCGCGACGCGGCCGAGCGCGCCGACCTGGCGGCCTACGACGTGGCTCCCGACCACTGGGGCGCCCGGCTGGCGCTGATGTCGGCCTTCGAGGCGCTGCACGCCGCGCTGCGCGTGGCGGCCTCCCGTTCGGCGTACCACGATCCGCAGGCCAGCGCCTGGCGAGACGCCACGGCGCGCGCGCAGGAAGCCTCGCGCCTGGCCTGCGAAGCGGCGCGGGTGTTCCACGAAGCCGGCCTGCCGCCGCGCCTGCCGCGCGCGCCCGGCGGTGCGGCGCCGCCGGCTTGCGCACCAGCCTCGGCCGAGGCCGCCATCGCCAGCGCGCGGGCTGCGCCTTCGGGCCCGGCCGGGGACGCCGAAGCGGCGCCGGCCGCCCGGGCGGCGGCGGACCCGGCGGCGCAAAGCGGCTGGATGCACCTGCGCTGACGCGCCTCGCGGCCACCCCCGGAGCGCCCGGCCCGCCTGCTGTCCGCCGTGGCTCAGCAGGAAAGGCGGCAAACGCGTAGGCTCGGGGGCTGGAGACCACCCCGGAGCCAGCATGCGCCCCCCAGCCGACACGGCACGCGCCCCTCTTTCGCCCACCTCGCCCCCGACCGGGCCCGACCTGCCGCTTTCGCCCGCACGGGCCTGGGCGATGCTGCTGATCCTGAGCAGCGCCTTCCTCCTGAGCCAGGCCTTCCGCACCATCGCTGCCATCATGGCCGCGCCGCTGGCGCAGGAATTCGGCCTGTCGGCGCAGGCATTGGGCGTGTTCGCGGGCGCCTTCCATTTCGCCTTCGGCGCGCTGCAGCTCTTCATGGGCATCGGCATCGACCTGCAGGGCCTGCGGCGCACGGTGCTGGTGGCCTTTCCGCTCGCCATCCTCGGGGCCGTGCTGTCGGCGCTCGCGCCCAGCTTTCAATGGCTGCTGCTGGGGCAGGTGCTGATCGGCATCGGCTGTGCGCCGGCCTTCCTGGTCTGCACGGTGTTCATCGCGCGGCAGTTCGCACCCGAGCGCTTCGCGGCCGTGTCGGGCGCCATCCTGGGCTTCGGCAGCGTGGGCATGCTGCTCACGGGTACGCCGCTCGCGTGGCTGATCGAGGCCAGTTCCTGGCGCATGGGCTTCTGGGTGCTGGCCGCGCTGTCGGTCGTGGCCTGGGGCGCCATCGCGATGTGCGTGCGCGAACCGCGCCCCGCGGCGGCCGCGGGCGCCCCGCGCGAGTCGCTGGGCCAGGCCGTGCGCACCTTCGGCGGCCTGCTGCTGATGCCGCACACGCTGGGCATCGTGGTGCTGGCGCTGGTCACCTACGCCTCCTTCGTCGCGCTGCGCGGGCTGTGGCTGGGGCCGATGCTGATGCAGCGGCATGGTTTCTCGCTCATCGCGAGCGGCAACGTGGCGCTCATCATGACGCTGATCGCCATGTTCAGCCCGCCGCTGTTCGGCCGGCTGGACCCGGGCCCCGCGCGTCGCCGCCGCTGGATCGCCGGCTTCACTTTGCTGGTGGCCGCGCTGTTCGGCGCCATGGGCTTTGCGGTGAACGCCGTGCTCGACGTGGCGCTGATCATGGCCGTGGGCTTCCTGTCGGGCTACATGGTGCTGCAGTACCCCGACGTGAAAGGCGCCTACCCGGCCGCGGTCACGGGTCGCGCCATGGCCCTGTTCACCATGGCCATGTTCCTGGGCGTGGCCCTGATGCAATGGCTGACCGGCGCCATCGCCACCTTCGCGCAGCGCCAGGGGGTCGATCCCTTCCTGGCCGTGTTCATGGCGATCGGGGCGCTGCTGGCTGCGGGCGCGGCGGGCTTCGTGTGGCTGCCCAAGCCGCCTGCGGCGTCGGTGCCGGCGGCGCTGCCTGCGGCTCGCTGAAACGCGAAGGGCCGCCGGCATGTGCCTGCGGCCCTGGGAGGATGCCCTGCGCGGGCTTGGGTGTCAGACGTCGATGTTCGCCGCGCGCAGCGCGTTGGTCTCGATGAACTCGCGGCGCGGCTCCACCTCGTCGCCCATCAGCATGGTGAACACGCGGTCGGCTTCGATGGCGTCATCGATCTGCACGCGCAGCAGGCGGCGCACCTCGGGGTCCATGGTCGTTTCCCACAGCTGCTCGGGGTTCATCTCGCCCAGGCCCTTGTAGCGCTGGCGGCTGGTGGTGCGTTCGGCTTCGCTGATGAGCCAGCGCATGGCCTGGCGGAAGTCGCTCACCTTCTCTTCGCGCGCCTTGTCGCCTTCGCCGCGGCGCACGGTGGCGCCTTCGCTCAGCAGCCCGCGGAAGGTCTGCGCCGCTTCGGCCAGCGCGGCATAGTCGGCGCCGTGCACGAAGTCCTGCGTGATGACGCTGGACTTGATGTTGCCGTGGTGGCGGCGACTGATGCGCAGCAGCGGCTTGTCGCTGCGGGTGTCGAATTCGCTGGCCACTTCGGCCGGCGCGCCGCTGGTGCTCAGTTCGCGCAGCTTGGCCTGCAGCGCGACGGCCGAAGCCTCGGCGGCGGCCGGGGTGTCCAGGTCCAGCGCCACGCCATCGGCGATGGCACGCAGCGCCTCGGCGTCCATGAAGGCCGACAGGCGCTCGATCACCGATTCGGCCACCTGGTGCTTGCGCGCCAGCTCGTCGAGCGTCTCGCCGCGGATCACGGTGGGCGCTTCGCCGCCGCTGCTCACGCTGGCGTCGCGCAGCGCCACGCGCAGCAGGAAGGCGTCCAGCGCGGGGCCGTCCTTGAGGTACAGCTCTTCCTTGCCGTTCTTGACCTTGTACAGCGGCGGTTGCGCGATGTAGATGTGGCCGCGCTCCACCAGCTCGGGCATCTGGCGGTAGAAGAAGGTCAAGAGCAGCGTGCGGATGTGGGCGCCGTCCACGTCGGCGTCGGTCATGATGATGATGCGGTGGTAGCGCAGCTTGGCGACGTTGAAGTCGTCCGCCCCGTTGCCGCCCGTCGCGCCCGCGTTGCCGATGCCGGTGCCCAGCGCGGTGATCAGCGTGACGATTTCATTGCTGGACAGCAGCTTCTCGTAGCGCGCCTTCTCCACGTTCAGGATCTTGCCGCGCAGCGGCAGGATGGCCTGGAACTTCCGGTCGCGGCCCTGCTTGGCGGAGCCGCCGGCGGAGTCGCCCTCCACCAGGTAGATCTCGCACAGCGCGGGGTCCTTCTCCTGGCAGTCGGCCAGCTTGCCGGGCAGGCCCATGCCGTCGAGCACGCCCTTGCGGCGCGTCATCTCGCGGGCCTTGCGCGCGGCCTCGCGGGCCTTGGCGGCTTCCACGATCTTGCCGCAGATGATCTTGGCGTCCTGCGGGCGTTCCTGCAGGAAGTCGGTGAGCAGGCGCCCCACGATGTCTTCCACCGGCGCGCGCACTTCGCTGGAGACCAGCTTGTCCTTGGTCTGGCTCGAGAACTTGGGCTCGGGCACCTTCACGCTCAGCACGCAGCACAGGCCCTCGCGCATATCGTCGCCGCTGACCTCGACCTTGGCCTTCTTGGCCAGGTCGTTCTCCTCGATGTACTTGTTGATGACGCGCGTCATCGCGGCGCGCAGGCCCGTGAGGTGGGTGCCGCCATCGCGCTGCGGGATGTTGTTGGTGAAGCACAGCACGCTCTCGTTGTAGCTGCTGTTCCACTGCATCGCCACTTCCACGCCGATGTGCGTGCCGGGAATGCCGCCATAGGTGTCGGCCGGACGCTCGCCTTCGGCATAGAAGGTGTTGGGGTGCAGCACCGTCTTGCCCTTGTTGATGAACTCCACGAAGCCGCGCACGCCACCGGCGCCTGAGAAATCGTCTTCCTTGCCGCTGCGCTCGTCCTTCAGGCGGATGCGCACGCCGTTGTTCAGGAAACTCAGCTCGCGCAGGCGCTTGGACAGGATCTCGTAGTGGAAGTCGTTGTTTTCCTTGAAGATCTCGGTGTCGGGCAGGAAGTGCACCTCGGTGCCGCGCTTTTCCGTGTCGCCGATCACCTTCATGGGCGAGACCTCGACGCCGTCAATGGTCTCGACGATGCGGTTCTGCACCACGCCCTTGCTGAACTCCAGCGTGTGCACCTTGCCGTCGCGGCGCACCGTCAGGCGCAGCATCTTCGACAGCGCGTTCACGCAGCTCACGCCCACGCCGTGCAGGCCGCCCGAGACCTTGTAGCTGTTCTGGTTGAACTTGCCGCCGGCGTGCAGCTCGGTCAGGGCGATCTCGGCCGCCGAGCGCTTGGGCTCGTGCTTGTCGTCCATCTTCACGCCGGTGGGAATGCCGCGGCCGTTGTCGGTCACGCTGATGGAGTTGTCCGAGTGGATGGTGACGACGATGTCGTCGCAATGGCCGGCCAGCGCCTCGTCGATGGAGTTGTCGACCACCTCGAACACCAGGTGGTGCAGGCCCGTGCCGTCCGAGGTGTCGCCGATGTACATGCCCGGACGCTTGCGCACCGCCTCCAGCCCTTCCAGGATCTGGATGGAGCCTTCGCCGTAGCCATCGCCGCCCACCTCGACCGGGATCGCGCTCTCGATCTCGGCTTCGTACACGGGTTCGGTCTTGGGCTCTTGCGGCTTCTGGTTGTCGCTCATGGTTCTCAAGGCCGCGCAGCGGCCGTCTCGTCTAACTGGCTAGAACCCCCGCTGGGCGGGGGGCAGAGGGTGCTCACGTTCGCGCGAGGCGAATCCGAGGCCGCGCAGCAGGCCTCAGATTCGCATGGGCATCACCACGTACTTGAAATGCGCGTCTTCGGGAATGCTCAGCAGCGCCGAGCTGTTGGCGTCCTGCAGGTCCACCGTCACCATGTCCTGGCTCATGTTGGCCAGCGCGTCGATCAGGTAGGTCACGTTGAAGCCGATCTCGATGGCGTCGCCGCCGTAGTCGATGTCGAGCTCGTCCACGGCCTCTTCCTGCTCGGCATTGTTGGACGCGATGCGCAAGGTGCCGGGCTCGATGTTCAGCCGCACGCCCTTGAACTTCTCGCTCGTCAGGATCGCGGTGCGCTGCAGGCTGGCCAGCAGCGCGGCGCGGCCCAGCGTGACGCTGTTCTTGTGGCCCTTGGGAATCACGCGGTTGTAGTCGGGGAACTTGCCCTCCACCAGCTTGGTGACGAACTCCATGCCGCCGAAGCTGAACTTGGCCTGGTTGTTCGCGAACTGCATCTCGATCTGCGGCTGATCCTCGCCGCCCGCGTCGGACAGCAGGCGCTGCAGCTCGATCACGGTCTTGCGCGGCAGGATGACCTCCTGCTTGGGCACTTCCACGTCCAGCGTGGCGGAGGCGAAGGCCAGGCGGTGGCCGTCGGTCGCCACCAGGCTCAGCTGCTTGCCCTCGGCCACGAACAGGATGCCGTTGAGGTAGTAGCGGATGTCATGCACCGCCATCGCGAAGGAGACCTGCGAGAGCAGGGTCTTGAGCGTCTTCTGCGGCACGCTGAAGGCGGGGCCGAAGCTGGCCGATTCCTGCACCAGCGGGAAGTCCTCGGCCGGAAGCGACTGCAGCGTGAAGCGGCTCTTGCCGCCCTTGAGCACCAGCTTGTTGGCGCTCGACTCCAGGCTCACCGTCTGGTCCGAAGGCATGGTGCGCAGGATGTCGATCAGCTTGCGCGCGCCCACCGTGGTGGTGAAGGCGCCTTCGTCGCCGCCCAGCGTGGCGCTGGTGCGGATCTGGATCTCCAGGTCGCTGGTGGTCAGGTGCAGCTGGTCGCCGTCCTTGCGGATCAGCACGTTGGCCAGGATCGGCAGCGTGTGCCGGCGCTCGACGATGCCCGCCACCGACTGCAGTGCAGCCAAAACTTCGTTCTGGGGTGCTTTCCAAACAATCATGAATGTCCTCTTTGACGACTCTTCTCAGCCAGAGCGCCGCATTGTCTCCAAGCGGCGTGACGGATCCCTCTTCCCGATTTCAGGCGCATCAACCCTTGAGCGTCTGTTCCAGCACGTGCAACTGCTGGTTCAGCTCCGTCAACTGCTGGCGCTCACCCGAGATCTTGCGCACGGCATGCAGCACCGTGGTGTGGTCGCGGCCGCCGAAGAGCTCGCCGATCTCGGGCAGGCTCTTTTGCGTCAACTCCTTGGCCAGGTACATCGCGATCTGGCGCGGCCGCGCGATCGAGGCCGGGCGCTTCTTGCTGTACATGTCGGCGACCTTGATCTTGTAGTAGTCGGCCACCGTCTTCTGGATGTTCTCCACGCTGATCTGGCGGTTCTGGATCGACAGCAGGTCGCGCAGCGCCTCGCGCGCGAGCTGGATGGAAATCTCTTTCTGATTGAAGCGCGAGTACGCCAGGATCTTGCGCAGCGCGCCCTCGAGCTCGCGCACGTTCGAGCGCACGTTCTTGGCCACGAAGAAGGCCACTTCCTCGGGCATTTCCGCGCCCTCGACGATCGCCTTGTTGATCAGGATCGCCACGCGCATCTCGAGCTCGGGCGGCTCGATCGCCACCGTCAGGCCCGAGTCGAAGCGCGAGACCAGGCGCTCATGGATGTCCGTCAGGCCCTTCGGGTAGGTGTCCGAGGTCATGACGATGTGGCTCTTCTTGGCCAGCAGCGCCTCGAAGGCGTTGAAGAACTCTTCCTGCGTGCGGTCCTTGTTGGCGAAGAACTGCACGTCGTCGATCAGCAGCAGATCGAGCGAGTGGTAGCGCTCCTTGAACTCGTCGAACGTCTTGCGCTGGTAGGCCTTGACCACATCCGACACGAACTGCTCCGCATGGATGTAGAGAACCTTGGCGTCCGCCCGGTCGGCCAGCAGCTTGTTGCCCACGGCGTGCATCAGGTGGGTCTTGCCCAGGCCGACGCCGCCGTAGATGAAGAGCGGGTTGTACAGGTGCCCGGGCGTGCCGGCCACATGCATGGCCGCCGCGCGCGCCATGCGGTTGGCCGACCCCTCCACCAGCGTGTCGAAGGTCAGCTGCGCGTTGAGCCGGTTCTTGAGCAGGCCGGGCGGCTCCTCCGGCGCCCCGGGCGCGCTGGGGACTTCGCGCGGCACGTCCATTTCCGCCACCGCGGGCATCACCGGGGCCGGCCGGACGGGCGTTTCGCGCGGAGTGATCGCCAACTCGATGGTGACCGACTGGCCCGAGAGATTGCCGGCCATGTCGGCGATGCGGGCCGCGTACTGGGCGCGGATCCAGTCCAGCTTGAAGCGGTTGGCGACGAAGATGGTGATGCGCGACAGATCGTCCGCCACCTGCGCGGTGAGCGGCTTGATCCAGGTGTTGAACTGCTGTTCGGAAAGCTCCTGGGCCAGTTGATCGACACAGGCCTGCCACAGGCTGGCGGCGATGTCTTCAGCGGACATGGAGGCGGGCGCCCGACGGATGAGCCGCGGGTCCGATGTGATAGGTGTTGTGGATAGACGGCTTCGACATGCGCGGCCCATTCTAACTTGTCACAAACTTATCCACACCCCTTGACCGCCGCGCGCAAAGCAGGCTGGCAACGGTGCGCGAGCCGTCCGGCATTGTCGGAAAGCGGTTTGTTTGTGATAATCGCGGGTTTCCCTGCAACCCTCGCATCCGGCGCCTGTCCGATTTCGGGCCAGGTCCGGCACGGATGCCGGCCGGTTCGGGGCAGCACTGAGCCCGGCGGCCGCCATCCGGCATCGCAGGGATCTCGCGCCGACAGCCCCGTCGGTCTGGTGCGGTCGGCGGCGCTGCGCATGAACTTCTCATGCCGCAGGCCTCCGCGTGACCCAGGCCTGGATGGATGCCGCCGGCACCCACAGGAATATTCAGATCATGAAGCGCACCTATCAACCGTCCAAGACCCGTCGTGCCCGCACCCACGGCTTCCTCGTCCGCATGAAGACCCGTGGCGGCCGCGCCGTCATCAATGCGCGCCGCGCCAAGGGTCGCAAGCGCCTGGCTGTCTGAGCTTGCATCGGCCGCCTGCGGCGCTGACTGAACCGGCCGTGCATCGGCTGCAGACGCGCGCCCAGTTCCAGGCGGCACTGTCCGGCTCCACCGTGGCGCGGACGGCGCATTTCGCGCTGCACCGTTGTGCTCTCGATGCGCCTGCCGGCGCAGGCGAAGGCACGTCCCGAGCGGCGCTGTGGCCAGGGGGCGGCGTCTGGCTGGGCGCCATGACGCCCAAGCGCTGGGCCCGCCGTGCCGTCACGCGCAATGCCATCCGTCGGCAGATCTATGCCCTCGGCGGTGCGCTGGCCCCGGCCTTGCCGCCGGCCGCGCATGTGGTGCGCCTGCGGGCAGCCTTCGACCGCAGCCGGTTTCCCAGCGCCAGTTCCGCGGCGCTGAAAGCGGCCGTGCGCGCGGAACTGCAGCAGCTGTTCGCGCGGGCCGCGCGCGGCAGCGGCGCTGCGGCCGGCGCCAAGGCCAGGCCCTCCGTCGAGAAGGGCGCCTGATGCAGCGTCTTCTGATTGCCATCGTCCGCGGCTACCGTCTTCTGCTCAGCCCCTGGCTGGGCAGCGCGTGCCGTTTCTCGCCCACCTGTTCCGCCTACGCCATCGAGGCACTGGAGCGCCACGGCGCCTGGCGCGGTGGCGGCCTGAGCGCCTGGCGCCTGATGCGCTGCGGGCCGTGGTGCGCGGGGGGCCATGATCCGGTGCCGGCCGCGCGGCCGCGCCCATCGGCGGCCGGGCTGTTCACCTCTCTCGTTTCCAAGACCCGCAAGTCCTCGTCATGAACGACATTCGTCGCACCATCCTCTGGGTGATCTTCGGCTTCTCACTGGTCATGCTGTGGGATCAATGGCAGGTGCACAACGGTCGCCAGCCCACCTTCCTGCCTTCTGCCAAGCCGCCGGCGGCGGCGCCGGCCGACCCTGCTGCGGCGGGCGGTGCGGCCGGCGCGTCGGGCGTGCCCTCGGCCGCGGCCGGCTCGGCGGCGCCGGCCGGCACGCCCCCCACGGCCGCCGCCACCGCCGCCGCCGCTGCCACCAGCGAGAAGGTGCAGGTGCAGACTGACGTCTACAACGCCGTGCTCGACGGCCAGGGCGGCACACTCTCGCGCCTGGAGCTGAGCCAGTACATCGAGGAGAAGGAGCGCACGGGCCTGATGCCCTGGTTCCGCCGCATCACGGGCCAGGCCGAGGTGCCGGTGCGCGACCACCCGGTGCTGCTGATGGACGACGCCAGCCCGGCCACGCGCTACCTCGCGCAGACCGGCCTGCTCAATCCGGTGGCCGGCGGCGGCGCCTTCCCCACGCACCTGAGCCTGATGGCCGTCAAGCCCGGCCCGTACAAGCTGGCCGAAGGCCAGAACCAGCTGGACGTGGTGTTCGAATCGCAGCCGGCCGGCGGCATCAAGTACGTCAAGACCTACCAGTTCCGCCGCGGCGACTACGTGATCCGCGTGAAGCACGACGTGGTGAACGTGAGCGACCAGCCGCGCGAGCCGCAGCTGTACATGCAGCTCACGCGCCATGGCGCCGACCAGGGTGGCTCCATGTTCGGCACCAGCACCTTCTCGGGTCCGGCCGTCTACACCAACGAGAAGAAGTTCCACAAGGTGTCGTTCGCTGACATCTCGAAGAACAAGGCCGAGCTGCCGCCCGCCGCGCAGGACGGCTGGATCGCGATGGTCCAGCATTACTTCGCCTCGGCCTGGCTGCTGAACCTGCCCGGCAGCGACAACCTCAAGCGCGAGTTCCGCGTGTCCGACCTGGGCAGCAACCAATACGCGATCTCCATGGTCGCGAGCCTGCCTTCGCTGGCGCCCGGCGCGACCCAGACCGTGGAAAGCAGCCTGTTCGCCGGCCCGGCCGACGAAAAGAAGCTGGAAGTGCTGGCGCCGGGCCTGGAGCTGATCAAGGACTACGGCATCTTCGCCATCATCTCCAAGCCGCTGTACTGGCTGCTGGACAAGCTGCACAGCCTCCTGGGCAACTGGGGCTGGGCGATCGTGGCGCTGGTGGTGCTGCTCAAGGCCGCCTTCTACTGGCTCAACGCCAAGGCCTACGCCAGCATGGCGAAGATGAAGAAGATCAACCCGCGCATCATGGAAATGCGCGAGCGCCTGAAGGACAAGCCGCAGGAGATGCAGCAGGAGATGATGCGCATCTACCGCGACGAGAAGGTCAACCCGCTGGGCGGCTGCTTCCCGATCGTGATCCAGATCCCGGTGTTCATCGCGCTGTACTGGGTGCTGCTATCGTCGGTGGAAATGCGCCATGCGCCCTGGATCCTGTGGATCCGCGACCTGTCGGCCCCCGATCCGTGGTTCATCCTGCCGCTGGTGATGACCGGCACCACGCTGCTGCAGACCTGGCTCAACCCCACGCCGCCCGATCCGCTGCAGGCGCGCCTGATGTGGATCATGCCGCTGGCCTTCAGCGTGATGTTCTTCATCTTCCCGGCCGGCCTGGTGCTGTACTGGATCACCAACAACATCCTGTCCATCGCGCAGCAGTGGTTCATCAACAAGCGCCTGGGTGTGCTGGGCAAATAGTCCGCCGGCCCTGACCGCTTCCCGCAGAGAAAGGCCGCGCGAGCGGCCTTTTTCCATGGCGCCCCGGCCCCTGGCCCTGCCCATCGCACAATCCCCGCATGCTCGGCCAATTGCACGACCCCATCGCCGCCATCGCCACGGCGCCCGGACGCGGGGCCGTGGGCATCGTGCGCGTGTCCGGCGCGGGGCTGGCGCCGCTCGTGCAGGCGCTGTGCGGCCGCAGCCTGCGCCCGCGCGAGGCCACGTACCTGCCCTTTGCCGACGGCCAGGGCGGTGCGCTCGACCAGGGGCTGGCGCTGTTCTTTCCGGCGCCCCATTCCTTCACCGGCGAAGACGTGCTCGAACTGCAGGCGCACGGCGGCCCGGTGCTGCTCGAGCTGCTGCTCGCGCGCTGCCTGGCGGCGGCCGCCGAGCCCGACCCGGCCACCGGTCGTCCGCGCCTGCCCGGCCTGCGCGTGGCGCGGCCCGGCGAGTTCAGCGAGCGGGCCTTTCGCAACGGCAAGATGGACCTCACGCAGGCCGAGGCCATTGCCGACCTGATCGACGCCAGCACCGAGGCCGCGGCGCGCAGTGCCAGCCGCTCCCTGGGCGGCGCCTTCTCGCGCGAGATCGGCACGCTGCGCGAGGCGCTGATCCACCTGCGCATGCTGGTGGAAGCGACGCTGGATTTCCCCGAGGAAGACATCGATTTCCTCCAGCAGGCCGACGCGGCCGGGCAGCTGGAGCGGCTGCAGGCGCAACTGGTCGCCGTGCGGCAGCGCGCGCGCCAGGGCGCCCTGCTGCGCGAAGGCATCAAGGTCGTGATCGCGGGCCAGCCCAACGCGGGCAAGAGCTCGCTGCTCAATGCGCTGGCCGGCGCCGAGCTGGCCATCGTCAGCAGCGTGGCCGGCACCACGCGCGACGTGGTGGCGCAGACCATCCAGATCCAGGGCGTGCCGCTGCACGTCGTGGACACGGCAGGTTTGCGCAGCAGCAGCGACGAGGTGGAGCAGATCGGCATCGCCCGCGCCTGGGGCCAGATCGAGCAGGCCGACGCGCTGCTGTTCCTGCACGACCTCACGCGCGCGGGCGAGCCGGCCTACCGCACCGCCGACGCGGCCATCCGCGAGGAAATGCTGGCGCGCCTGCCGGCCGCCGTGCCCGTGCTGGACGTCTGGAACAAGTCCGACGCGGCGGCCGCGCCGCAGGCCGGTCTGCCCGGCGAGGCCTTTCGGCTGTCCGCCCGCACCGGCGAGGGGATCGAGACGCTGCGCCAGCGCCTGCTGGAGATCGCGGGCTGGCAGGCGCTGCCCGAAGGCGTGTTCCTGGCGCGCGCGCGCCATGTGCAGGCCCTGCAGCAGATGGGCGAGCACCTGCAGCAGGCCCAGGCGCTGCTGGCGCAGCGGATGCCCGCGCTGGACCTGCTGGCCGAGGAACTGCGGCTGGCCCAGGGCGCGCTCAACGCCATCACGGGCGAGTTCGACGCCGAAGCTTTGCTGGGCGTGATTTTTTCCCGCTTCTGTATTGGAAAGTAGCCCAAACCCACGAACAATGCGCCGCCGAAGGAGGTTCCCTCCTGCGGCCGTCCGCCCGACACGGCGGGCCTCCATCGAGCGAGAACCACAGACATGTCATCTCCCATCCAGGCCTTTTGCGACGCCGTGGCGCAGAACACCAGCGACGACGCGTTCGCCCCCGCGCTGCAGCCCGCGCAGTGGGAGGTCCTGGGCACCTACCTGCAATTCGTCGAACTGCCCGCCGGCCAGACCCTCATCAACGAGGGCGCGCAGGACCGCACGCTGTACTTCGTGGAATCGGGCTCGCTGAGCGTGCACCGGCTCAGCAGCAGCGGGCAGGTCCAGCTGGCTTTGGTGAACGCGGGCTCCGTGATCGGTGAAGGCGCCTTCTTCTCCCGCCTGCCGCGCGCCGCCACGGTGACCAGCGCCACGGCCAGCCGCCTGTGGCGCCTGACGCCCCTGCGCTTCGGCGAGATGGCCAACCGCCAGCCCAGCGTGGCGCTGGAGCTGACGCTGGCCCTCGGCCTGGTGATGGCTCGCCGGCTGCGGCACAAGGTGCGGCGCGTCGCGGTGACCTGAGCCGGCCGTCTGCCGGGTTCCGCTCGCTGGCGCGTCCTGCCGGCCGAGCCGGCGGCCGTCCCCCGTCGGGGCTGTCGTCCCCCGCACCTAGAAGTAACAACGCTTGCAGGGGCAACACAATCGCGTGGCCCTGCGCTAGGATGTTACAAAGCGTGTTTCGAGGTGCGTGGATGGCTGTGGTGTGCGCGGCGTGCGGGGCAGAGAATCGTGACGCGGCCAAGTTCTGCCGCGGCTGCGGTGCACGCCTGGGCGGGCCTGCCGCCGCGCAGGACCCGGCCTCCTGGGCCCGGACCCAGCCTTCGGACCTGCCCGAAGAGCGCACGGTGCTGATGAAGCCGGCCGCCCAACCGAGCGGCCCGCCTGCGGCCGCGCCCGTGGCGCCGGCCCCAGCCGCGCAGGCGCCGGGCGTTGCTCCCCCTGCCGCGCCGCGCCGTGGCCTGTTCATCGGCGGCCTGCTGGTGGCCGTGATCCTCGCGGCGGGCGTGGCCTGGGGCGTGCTCGGCGGCCGCAACGCGGCAGCGCCTGCTGCCCCGACAGGGCCGGCGGCCGCACCGCCGGTCGTGCCGGAGCCGGCACCCGTGGCGGGGTCGGCGCCCGCGTCCGCGCCGGCGGAATCTCCTCCCGTGCCCCCGGCCCCGACGCCGGCCGAGCCGCCGGCTGCCGCACCGGCCGAGGCCGCGCCGCCGCCCGTGCCCGCCCCCGCACCGGCGCCCGCTGCACAGCGGCCCCGCCCCGCGCGCCAGACGGCCCCGCCTGCGGCCGTGCCGGCCGAAGCGGCGCCCGCTCCCGCCGCACCCGCACCGCCGCCGGTCGCTGCGCCGGCCCCGCCGCCGCCTGCCAGCCCGGAACAGGCCTGCGCCCACCTGGGCTTCATCGCGCGTTCGCGCTGCCTGGCCGCCGAATGCGCCAAGCCCTCGCAGGCGCGGCATCCCCAGTGCGAAGCCGTTCGCCAGCAGCAACAGCTGGAAGAGCGCATCCGCAATCCCGACGGCGGAGCCTGACGGCCGCCTCTTCCCGCCGCCCGCCATGCGCTGCGCCGCCTGCTCCGCCCTGCTGCCGGACACGGCGCGCGTGTGCTCGCAATGCGGCGCGACGGTCTACCCCTCGGAACGCATGACGCTGCTCAGCGAACTGGGCAGAGACCTGGATGCGCGGGCGCAGCCGCCCCGGCTGCGCGGCGGTGGCTGGTGGCTGGGCCTGCTGGGGGCGGCGCTGCTGATGGCGGGGGCCGCCTGGGCCTGGTGGGAAGAGGAGCGGCTGCAGGTGACGCCCGAGGCGCTGCGCCATGCCGTCGAGAGCACGGTCGCGCGCGGGGGCGGCCCAGGCACCGATCCGGTCTGCGTCGCCAATGGCCTGCCCTACGACCACGACCGCGTGCACGTGCAGCGCAACAACGAGGCGACGCTGGCCTGGATGGAGGCGCTGGTGCGCGTCGGCCTCTATGCGGCCGAGCCGGACGCCGTCGCGCAGGCCAAGGACGGCTCGCCCGTGCAGGTCTACCGGCCGCTGCCCGCGCTGGAGGGCTGGGGCGGGGAGCGCCGCCTGTGCATGGCGCGGGCGGTGCGGCTGCAGGCGGTGCGCAACCTGGGGCCGGTGCAGTCGATGCGCTTTCGCGGCGAGGCCTACAAGGGCGTGGCGGCGGACGTCGTGTGGGTCCCGCAGGAGCCGGCGCCCTGGCTGGCTTCTCCCGCGATGGGGCCGGTGCTGGCCACGCAGTGGCCGTCCTGGCGCGGCGCGCGCTGGACGCAGACGGCCGAAGGCTGGACGCTGGTGCAGCGCCGCCACTTCTTCCTGCACGGGGGGCAGTGGCTCACCAGCGAAAGCCTGGAGCGCATCCACGATCTGCCGCCGCGCACGTCCCCACCGCTTTGAGGGGGGCGGCCGCGCCCTAGAATTCCGCCGATGAGTTCTACGGCCTTCGACCCCGACGTGCTGCTGGCGCGCGCGCGCGCCACTTTCGACATCGAGGCTGCGGCCGTGCTGGGCCTGAAGGCGCGGCTGGGCCCGTCCTTCACCGACGCCGTGCGCCGCATCCTCGACGTGCGCGGACGCGTGGTCGTCATGGGCATGGGCAAGAGCGGCCATGTGGGCCGCAAGATCGCCGCCACGCTCGCTTCCACCGGCACCCCGGCCATGTTCGTCCACCCGGCCGAGGCCAGCCACGGCGACCTGGGCATGATCAAGGCGGTGGACATCGTGCTGGCCATCTCCAACAGCGGTGAAAGCGACGAGCTGGCCGCCATCCTGCCCGTGGTCAAGCGCCAGGGCGTGCCGCTGATCGCCATGACCGGCGGCGCCCAGTCGATGCTCGCGCGCCATGCCGACCTGGTGCTGGACAGCGGCGTGGAGAAGGAGGCCTGCCCGTTGAACCTGGCGCCCACCGCCAGCACCACGGCGCAGATGGCGCTGGGCGATGCGCTCGCGGTCGCGCTGCTCGAAGCGCGCGGCTTCGGCGCCGAGGATTTCGCGCGCTCGCACCCGGGGGGGGCGCTCGGGCGCAAGCTGCTCACGCACGTGAGCGACGTGATGCGCGCCGGCGACGCCGTGCCGCGCGTGGCGCCGAACGTGGGCATCAGCGAACTGATGCGCGCCATGAGCCGCGGCGGCTTCGGCGCCGCCGCCATCGTCAATCCGCAGGGCCGCGCCACGGGCATCTTCACCGACGGCGACCTGCGCCGCCTGATCGAGGCCGGCGCCGACCTGCGCACGCCGACCGCCGCCGAAGTCATGCACGCCGGCCCGCGCACCATCCGCGCCGATGCGCTGGCCGTGGAAGCGGCCGAACTCATGGAGCAGCACGGCATCACGCGGCTGTTCGTGGTCGACGGCGAGGGCCGGCTCGTGGGCGCGCTCAACACCACCGACCTGATGCGGGCCAAGGTCATCTGATGGGCGGCCCCTCGTTCGTGCCGCCGCCGTCCCCGGCCTTGCCGGCGCAGCGGTTCGCGCCGGAAGTCCTGCTGGCGGCCCAGGACCTGCGGATCGCCTTCTTCGACGTCGACGGGGTGCTGACCGATGGCGGCGTGTACTTCAGCGAGGCGGGCGAGACGCTCAAGCGCTTTTCCATCCTCGATGGCTACGGCCTGCAACTGCTGCGCCGCGCGGGCATCACGCCGGCGGTGATCACGGGGCGGGATTCGAAGCCGCTGCGCGTGCGCCTCGAAGCGCTGGGCGTCGAGCATGTGCGCTACGGCATCACCGACAAGCTGCCCGCCGCGCAGGCCATCCTGCAAGCCCTGGGGCTGGACTGGCACCAGGCCGCGGCCATGGGCGACGACTGGCCCGACCTGCCGCTGCTGCGCCGCGTGCGATTCGCGGTCGCGCCGGCCAATGCGCATGTGGAAGTGCGCGCCGTCGCCCACCATGTGACCACGGCGCTGGGCGGCGCCGGCGCGGCGCGCGAATGCTGCGACCTGCTGCTGATGGCGGGGGGCCACTACCGCCGCCTGCTGGACGACGTGCACGGAGGCGCCGCATGAGCGCCGCGGCCACGCTGGCGCCGCTGCGCGGCTGGTCCTGGCGCAGGGCGCTGGACCGCCTGAGCCTGTATCTGCCCATCATCCTGACCGGCGCGCTGGCGCTGGGCACCTACTGGCTGGTGCGCAACGCCCCGCGGCTGGCCGAGCCCGTGGCCGCGCAGGCGCCCACGCACGAGCCCGATTTCTTCATGCGCGACTTCACGGTGAAGAACTTCCTGCCCAACGGCAACCTGCGCAGTGAACTCAGCGGCAAGGAGGGGCGCCACTACCCCGACACCGACACGCTGGAAGTGGACCAGGTGCGCGTGCGCTCCGTGTCGCCCGAAGGCCTGGTGACGCATGCCACGGCCGACCGCGGCCTGTCCAATGGCGACGGCAGCGAGATCCAGCTGTTCGGCAATGCGGTGGTGGTGCGCGATGCCGCCACGCTGCCCAACGGGCGCTTCATGCCGCGGCTGGAGTTCCGCGGCGAATTCCTGCACGCCTTCGTGAACACGGAACGCGTGCGGTCGCACCTGCCGGTGACCCTCACGCGCGGCAGCGACCAGTTCACGGCCGATTCCATGGACTACGACAACCTCGAAGGCGTCGCCCACCTGCGCGGCCGCGTGCGCGGGCAGATCGCGCCGTCGGCGGCCCCCGCGGCGCATCCGCGCTGAGCGCCCCCTCGCAGGAGGTCATTCGGCATGAGCCCACCCCTGGCCTTCATCACCGGCGCGTCCAGCGGCATCGGCCAGGCCCTCGCCGCCCGTTATGCGCAAGCCGGCTGGCGGCTGGCCCTGGTGGCCAGGCGCACCGAGGAAATGCAGGCCTGGGCCGCCGGCCTGCGGCTGGACGAAAGCCGCTGCCGGATCTATGGCGCCGATGTGGCGCAGATCGACAGCATCGTGGCGGCCGGGCAGCGCTGCCTGGCCGAGTCCGGTGTGCCCGACGTGGTGATCGCCAACGCGGGCATCAGCATCGGCATGGACACGCGCGAGCGCGCCGACCTGGACGTGATGGCCCAGACCTTCGCGCTCAACAACACGGGCCTGGCCGCCACCTTCCATCCCTTCGTGGCGCCGATGGTCCAGCGCGGCAGCGGGCGCCTGGTCGGCATCGCCAGCGTCGCATCGGTGCGCGGGCTGCCCGGCCACGGCGCCTATTGCGCCAGCAAGGCCGGTGTCGTGGCCTATTGCGAGAGCCTGCGTACCGAGCTGCACGGCAGCGGCGTGCGCGTCGTGACCCTGTGCCCGGGCTACATCGACACGCCGCTGACGCGAGGCAACCGCTATGGCATGCCCTTCCTGATGCAGCCCGAGGCGTTCGCCGACCGGGCTTTCCAGGCCATCGAAGCGGGCGCCAGCTACCGCGTGATCCCGTGGCAGATGGGATGGGTGGCGCGGCTGCTGCGCTGGGTGCCGAACGCCGTGTTCGACCGCGCCGTGCAGGGGCGCGGGCGCAAGAAGCGGCGCGGCGAGCACTGAGAAGCTGTGAACGAATCCGACATGCCCGCTCATCCCGCCAAAACGCCCGCACTCTTCGTTGCAAATGCTCGCCATAGCCCGAGCTATGGCTGCGCTTTGCGCCTCGATTGCGAACGTTTTGACGCTCTGCTCGGTCACGCCGAATTCATTCACACCTTCTGAGGGCCGGCCTTGCGCGCGGCACCCTGTGGCGCGTAATGGGCCCGCAGCGGTCTGCAGCGCGTGAAGGCAGGCCGGAGCCCCCAAGCCGCCCCATCCGCCTGTTCGGCGGCTCCTCCCCAACAAAAAAAGGCCCCGAAGGGCCTCTTTTCCGAGCCGAAGCTCGCGGTGAGCGTGGGTCAGTAGCTGCCGCCGCCGTAGCCGCCGCCGCCACCACCGTAACCCCGCCGCCGCCGCCGCCGCCGTAGCCACCGCCACGGTTGCCGCCACCGCCGCGCGGGCCGGTGCCATAGGGGCTGCGGAAGCCGCCGTCATTGCCGCCACCGCTGCGACCACCGCCGCCGTAGCCGCCACCGCCGCTGCGGCCGCCACCGCCGTAGCCGCCACCACCACCACCACCGTAGCCGCCGCCACCGTAGCCGCCGCCACCGCCGCCATAGCCACCGGTGCGGGGCGGGCGCGGTTCCATCGGGCGCGCTTCATTGACCACGACATTACGGCCGCCCAGCGACTGGCCGTTCATGCCCTCGATGGCAGCTTGCGCCTCTGCGTCGCTGCCCATTTCGACGAAGCCGAAGCCCTTGGAGCGACCGGTCTCGCGCTCCATCATGACCTTGGCGCTGGCGACAGCACCAAATTGGCTGAACGCCTGTTCCAGATCACCGTCGCGCACCGAATAAGGCAGGTTGCCGACGTACAGTTTGTTGCCCATCAAGGGACTCCTATGAACACAGAGAAAAAGCGATGGAGTCCCGAGAGCAGGACCTGGTGGGCAGGCCCGGCGAAACTGTCCGATCACCGATGACTGCAGGCATTTTTTCCGCCTACAGGCCCGACCATTATGGGTGATTTGCTTCTTTTGCAAGTAGGAATTTGCCCGCGGCTTGTCAAGCCGTCCGAATTTACTTGATGTGTGCGCTTGCTCACTCTGCATGCCCTACCACAAAAGGACAAGGGTTTGCCTCAAGAGGGTGCATCCCCGGAAAAAAGAAGGCATCGCACGCACCGGAATTGCGCCTTACGGGCGCGCAGGTGTCCTGATTTTTCGACGCGCCAAGCGGGGACACCGGCGGGCCCCGCCGAAGCCTGCGGCCCGTGCGGGCTCGGGCGCCGGAACGCGGAATCGGAGGCAGACGGCCGAGCGGAACGTCATGGGCGCACGCGCCGCGTCCCGGCGGCGGCGCCTATACTTGGGCCACGCGCCGATTTGCTCCAGCTTGCGGGCGCTTCACAAATGCAGCTAAAGACGGACGCGGACATGACATGACCCGGCTCGTTTTTGGCGAGGCCGGGTTTTCTTTGCGCCATGTCCTTTGATGTCACTCCCCAGTCGATGCGCTTCGAGGCGCCGCTGACCTTGCGCAGCGGGGCGTCGATCCGCGATTACGCGCTGGCCTACGAAACCTACGGCGAACTCAACGCCGACCGCAGCAACGCCGTGCTGGTATGTCATGCGCTCAACGCCTCGCACCACGTGGCCGGGCGCTATGCGGGCCAGCCCAAGTCCGAAGGCTGGTGGGACAACATGATCGGGCCGGGCAAGTCGCTGGACACCGACCGCTTCTTCGTCATCGGCATCAACAACCTCGGCTCCTGCTTCGGCTCCACGGGGCCGATGCACGTGAACCCCGACACCGGCCGCGTCTACGGCGCCGACTTCCCGGTCGTGACGGTGGAGGACTGGGTGGACGCGCAGGCCCGCCTGCTCGATGCGCTGGGCATCGACACGCTGGCCGCCGTGATGGGCGGCAGCCTGGGCGGCATGCAGGCGCTGTCGTGGACACTGCAGTACCCCGAGCGCGTGCGCCATGCGGCCGTGATCGCGAGCGCGCCCAACCTCAACGCCGAGAACATCGCGTTCAACGAAGTCGCGCGCCGCGCCATCGTCACCGACCCCGATTTCCACGGCGGCCATTTCTATGAACATGGCGTGGTGCCGCGCCGCGGCCTGCGCATCGCGCGCATGATCGGCCACATCACCTACCTCAGCGACGACGTGATGAACGAGAAGTTCGGGCGCCAGCTGAGAAACGGCCCGGCGATCCATTACTCCACGCAGGACGTGGAATTCCAGATCGAAAGCTACCTGCGCTACCAGGGCGACAAGTTCAGCGAGTACTTCGACGCCAACACCTACCTGCTGATCACGCGCGCGCTCGACTATTTCGATCCGGCCGGCACCTTCGGCGGCGATCTGCGCGCCGCGCTGGCCCGCGCCACGGCCAAGTTCCTGCTCGTGAGCTTCTCCACCGACTGGCGCTTCTCGCCCGCGCGCAGCCGCGAGATCGTCAAGGCCCTGCTCGACAACCGCCGCAGCGTGAGCTACGCCGAGATCGATGCGCCGCACGGCCACGATGCCTTCCTGCTCGACGACAGCCGCTACCTGGGCGTGGTGCGGGCCTGGTTCGATGGCATCGCGGCCGAACTGGAGGAGGTGCGCGCATGAGCGACTTCGACCTGCAGAGCGCCATCGTGCGCCTGGTGCCCGAAGGCGCGCGCGTGCTCGACCTGGGCTGCGGCGACGGCGCCCTGCTCGAGCGGCTGCAGCGCGAGCGCGGCTGCTCGGGCTACGGCGTGGAGATCGCCGACGGCAACGTGCTGCAGTGCGTGCGCCGCGGCGTTGACGTGATCCAGCTCAACCTCGACGAAGGCCTGTCGATGTTCGAGGACGCGAGCTTCGACGTGGTGCTGCAGATCGACACGCTGCAGCACCTGCGCAATGCCGAAGTCATGCTGCGCGAAACCGCGCGTGTGGGCCGCTTCGGCATCGTCGCCTTCCCGAACTTCGCGCACTGGCCCAACCGCGTGAGCATCGCGCGCGGGCGCATGCCGGTCACGCGCCGCCTGCCCTACCAGTGGTACGACACGCCCAACATCCGCGTCGGCACCTTCAAGGACTTCGAGGTGCTGGCGCGCAAGAACCGGCTGCGCGTGCTCGACGCCTTCGGCGTGCATGTCGGCCGCGAGGTGCGCTGGCTGCCCAACGCGCGCGCGAGCACGGCGGTGTTCCGCTTCGAGCGGGAATGAGTGGCAGGCCGCGTCGATGCCCGCGCCGTCCTCGATCCGCTGAGTCCCATGCCCTTCACCCTGGCCGCGCCGGCGCATGCCGAACTGCTGGTGCGCAAGAGCCGCTTCCTGGCTTGCGTGCAGCCGGTGGGCGGCCGTGCCGAGGCGCAGGCGATCGTCGCCGCGCTGCGCACGCAGCACCCCGCAGCAGCCCATGTGTGCTGGGCGCTGATGGCCGGCGGCCAGTCCGCGGCGGTGGACGACGGCGAGCCCAGCGGCACCGCCGGCCGGCCCATGCTGGAGGTGCTGCGCCATCACGACCTGGAAGGCGCGCTGGCGACCGTGGTGCGCTACTTCGGCGGCGTGAAGCTGGGCGCGGGCGGCCTGGTGCGCGCCTACACCGACAGCGTGGCGCAGGCCCTGCGCATCGCCGTGCTGGTGCCGCTGCAGCGGCGCGTCCCGATGGCCTGCACCGTGCCCTATGCCTTCGAAGGCCTGGTGCGGCGCGAACTGGCCGCCGTGCAGGGCGTGCTCGGCGAAGTGCGCCATGGCGCGGGGGTCGAACTGCGCTTCGAGGTGCTGCAGGCGCAGGCGGACGAACTGAAGGTTCGCATCGACAACGGCACCCAGGGGCGGGCGGCCTGGATTTTGGTTACCGATCTTGCGCAATGAAGTGTGACCGGCCGGCATGCTTCCCTACGATGCAACGTTTTCCGAGGAGCTCCCATTGGCATCGCAATCCCCCTTCTTTGGCAAGCGCAGCAGCACTGACGACAGCCTGAACTCCCGCCCCGCTCCGCTGGTGGGCGGCGGCACCAGCCTCACCGGCTCGCCCGTGAGCCCGTCCTCCCTCGCCACGGCTGCGCCCGTGAGCGCGCCGGTCAAGGAAGGCGGCAGCAAGCTCACCGTCGGCCCCAACATCAAGCTCAAGGGCGTGGAAATCACCGACTGCGACACGCTCGTGGTCGAAGGCATCGTCGAAGCGACGATGGACTCGCGCGTGATCCAGATCGCCGAGCAGGGCTCCTTCAAGGGTTCGGTGGCCATCGACATCGCCGAGATCCGCGGCCTGTTCGACGGCGACCTCACGGCGCGCGAGAAGCTGGTGATCCATTCCACCGGCAAGGTCACGGGCAAGATCCGCTACGGCAAGATCGTGATCGAGGAAGGCGGCCAGCTGTCGGGCGAGGTCAGCGTGGGCACCGACAAGGGCGACAGCAGCAGCGCCGGCAAGCTGCAGGCCGCGGCCTGAGGGTCGCGCCTCGCCGAGGCGCGTGGCCCTGGTTTCTCAGGGGGCGGCAGGCTTCGGTGACCAGCCCAGCCGCTCGAGCAAGGCCCGGGCCGCCGCCGGGGCCTTTTCCTTGGCGCCGTTGATGAAATAGACGAAGGTCGGCCGCTGCGCCGCCCACTGCGCCGCGCGTGCGGCCCAGTCGTCCAGCGCCGGCGGCGCATAGCCGGCCGGCTCCGTGGCCGAGGCCCGCATCAGCCGCGCATAGGCGATCGTTCCCTCGGGCTCCTCGAAGGAGGGGAACTGCTGCGCGTCGGTGAACACCGTGGACACGCCATGCTTGCGCGCCAGCGCCTGGTAGGCCGGCACGATGAAGCTGGCATGCCGCACGTCCATCACATGCTGCAGCGTGCGCGAGCCCGCCTTCCTGGGCAGCAGTTCGAGGAAGGCCTCGAAATCCTCGGCGTCGAAGGCCTTGGTGGGCATGAACTGCCACACGATGGGGCCGAGCTTGGCGCCCAGCTCTTCCACGCCGCTGTCGATGAAGCGGCTGATCGATTCGCCGGCCGTGGCCAGCACCTTGCGGTTGGTGCTGAAGCGGCTGGCCTTGAGCGAGAAGACGAAGCCCTCGGGCGTCTCGTCGCGCCACTTGGCGAAGGTGGCCGGCTTGAAGGTGCTGTAGTAGGTGCCGTTGACCTCAATGGCCGTGAGCCGCCGGCTCGCATGCTGCAGCTCCTTGGCATGCGCCAGCCCGGGCGGGTAGAAGGTGCCGCGCCAGGGCTCGTAGGTCCAGCCGCCGATGCCCACGCGCACCGCAGGTGCGTGGGCCCGGGCCGGTGCGGCGTGCGCCAGGTCGTCCGCCGCGAGCGCGGGCGCCGAAGCCGCCTTGCGCGGCCGCTCGGGCGCGGCCTTGCGCGCGGCGACGGACTTCGACGGGGCAGGGCGCTTCGGGGCAGGACTCACGGCGGACGCTCCAGGATGTAACACCCCACTCTACGCGCCCGCGCCCGAAGGCGCAAAATGTCCGCACGCCTGGTTCCTTCCTTCGTGCGGAGATCCCCACCGATGAACGCCCCCCTGCACCGCGAAATGCCCGCCGCCCTGCTTGATGCCGAACGCACCCTGGCCGATGTCACGGCCCAGTGGGACCGTGACATCGTGCGCCAGCTCACCGACTACATCGCCATCCCGGCCAAGTCGCCGGGCTTCGACGCCGACTGGGCCGCGCATGGCCACCTCGAGACCGTGCTCCGCAATGCCGCGCAATGGGTCGAGGCGCAGAAAGTCGAAGGCCTGAAGCTGGAGATCGTGCGGCTGGAAGGCCGCACGCCGGTGCTCTTCTTCGAGGTGCCGGCCAGCGGCACGACCCTGACCGACACCGTGCTGATGTACGGCCACCTGGACAAGCAGCCCGAGTTCACGGGCTGGCGCAACGACCTCGGCCCCTGGACGCCCAAGTACGAGGACGGCAAGCTCTATGGCCGCGGCGGCGCCGACGACGGCTACGCGGTCTACGCCAGCCTGGCGGCCGTGCAGGCGCTCAAGGCGCAGGGCGCGGCGCATCCGCGCATCGTCGGCCTGATCGAGACCTGCGAAGAGTCCGGCTCCTACGATCTGCTGCCCTATGTGGACGCGCTGCGTCCGCGCCTGGGCAACGTGGCGCTCGTGATCTGCCTGGACTCGGGCGCGGGCAACTACGACCAGCTGTGGCTCACGACCTCGCTGCGCGGGCTGGCCGGCGGCACGCTGAAGGTGGAGATCCTCACCGAAGGCATCCATTCCGGCGACGCCTCGGGCCTGGTGCCGTCGAGCTTCCGCATCATGCGGCAGGTGCTGGACCGGCTCGAGGACAGCAAGACGGGCCGCCTGCTGCCCGCCAGCTTCCACTGCGAAGTGCCGGCCGACCGGCTGGCCCAGGCGCGCGCCACGGCCGCCATCCTGGGCGACGAGGTCTACAAGCGCTTTCCCTGGGCGCATTACGACTGCGGCGGCGCCACCACCTTCGCGCTGCCCACCACCACCGATCCGGTGGAGGCGCTGCTCAACCGCACCTGGAAGCCGACGCTCAGCGTGACGGGGGCCGAGGGCTTCCCGGCGCTCAAGGACGCCGGCAACGTGCTGCGCCCCTACACGGCCTTCAAGCTCTCGCTGCGCCTGCCGCCCCTGGTGGACGCGGCTTCGGTCATGGCCGAACTCAAGACGCTGCTGGAAGACAACGCGCCCTACCAGGCCAGGATCACCTTCGACGGCAGCGGCGCCGCCACGGGCTGGAATGCGCCGGCGATGGTGCCGTGGTTCGAGAACGCGCTGAACGCCGCCAGCCAGGCGCATTTCGGCGCGCCCTGCGGCTACATCGGCCAGGGCGGCACCATTCCGCTGATGAACATGCTGAGCGCGGGCTTCCCGACGGCGCAGATGATGGTGTGCGGCGTGCTGGGGCCCAAGAGCAATGCGCACGGGCCCAACGAGTTCCTGCATGTGCCCTATGCCAAGAAGCTCACGGCGGCCGTGGCCGAAGTGATCGCGGCGCTGCCCGCGGCATCGCAGGATGCCCAGGCGGCCTGAAGCTCAGCGCCAAAAAAACAAAAACCGGGCCTGCGGGCCCGGCGGGCGCCCCCGCTGCCGGTGCCCCTTCTTCAAGAGGCCCGGCAGGCTCCCCGGGGGCGCTGGCCGCGGGCGCATGCGGCATCGCATGCCGCCTCCTTCCTTCCCTCCCTGCATGCTTGCGCCGGGCCATCGCGTTGCCGGTCCACAGACGGCCGGGGCGCGGGCGCAAGCTGCTGGCCGCGTGTGACAGTGGGCGGATTGTTCTGCAGGGCCGCGCGCACAGCCAGGGCCGCGTGCCGCGGAGCGGCCCGATGTGTGACCAATTATTTCGCCGTTGGCGCACGTTTCTCCAGCAGCGGCTGGGTCAGGCCCTGCACGCCGACCAGGCCCAGCACCGTCACCAGCGAGTTCTGCGCGCCTTTCCAGCCGTCCGTCAGGTCGATCCACTCGCTGAGTGCATGGAAGCCGCCGGTCTTGCCGCCGCCGCCGATGACGATGGCCGGGATGCCCAGCGACATCGGCACGTTGGCGTCGGTGCTGGCGCCCGTGAGCAGCGTCTTGTGGCCGAAGGCCGCATTGGCGCGCGTGGCGGCCTCGACGATCACCGAATCGGCCGGCGTGCGGCCGCCCGGGCGATCGCCGATCAGCTTCTTTTCCACATGCAGCGTGTTCACGTTCCAGCGCTTGTTCTCCTCGGCCACCGCCTCGTCGATGGCGGCCAGGATCTTCTGTTCGGTCTCCAGCAGCGGGCCCATCTGGTCGGAGCGGATGTCGACCGCCATCTTCGCGCTGGGGGCGATGGTGTTCACGGACGTGCCGCCGCCCACCGTGCCCACCGTGAAGGTGGTCTTGGGGAAGGTGGGTGTCTTCACCTCGGCGATCTTGGCGATGGCGCGGCCCATGCCATGGATGGCGCTGGGCACCTGGCCGAAGGCCGCGTAGCTGTGGCCGCCCGGGCCCTTGAAGCTCACTTCGTAGCGATGGCTGGCCGTGCCCAGCACCAGCACCGTCCCGTCGGGCGCGGGCTCCAGGCCCACCATGCCGTCGATGTCCTTGTGCTGCGCGAACAGGTGCTTCATGCCGCGCAGGTTGCCCAGTTCCTCTTCGCCCACGTTGCCGACAAACAGCAGGTCGCCCACGGTCTGCACCTTCTGGTCGTTGAGCACCTTGAGCCAGGACAGCAGCACCGCCAGGCCGCGCGTGTTGTCCGAGATGCCGGGCGCGTAGAGGCGGCCGTCGCGCTCCTTCACCGTCACGTCGGTGCCTTCGGGAAACACCGTGTCCAGGTGGGCCGAGATCAGCAGCTTCGGTCCACTTCCTCCTGGTCCTCCCGTGCCCTTGCGCAGGCCCACCACATTGCCTTCGGCGTCGATGTGCGCGTCCGGCAGGCCCAGTGCCTTCAGGCGCGCGAGGAAGGCCTCGGCCCGCTTCTGTTCCTTGAAGGGCGGCGCCGGAATCTCGGTCAGCAGCTTCAGGTCCTCGATGGAGCGTGCATGGTCGGCCTTCACCGCTTCCAGCAACTGCTGGATCTGCGGCGCGGCCATCAGCTGCGTGTAGGCCTGGTCGATGGCCGGGCGCACGTGGGCGGGCGTGGGCGCCACGGCCTGCGCGAAAGCGCTGCCGGTGCAGGCGAGCAGGGCGGCCGCGGCCACCGAGGTCAGGAAACGGGAGGTCGAAAGAGCGGGCATGGCGCGTGTGCGAGGAATGAACGGGACCGGCCGAACCGCCACAGGGCTGTGGCAGCGGTGGCCGCCGGCCATTGTGGCGAGCGCCGCGCGGCCTGCCTCGGCGTTAATCTCGGCGGCTGACAGTTTTTCTGACAGCCGCCCGCCCCGCCCGCCGTGCGTCCTGGCGCGCGGCCCGGTCGCCCGGCCTTTCCTTCGCCATGCCCCGCCATCTTCCCAGCACACGTGCCCTGCAGATCTTCGATGCCGTCGCGCGCCACCATGGCCTGAGCCGCGCCGCCGACGAGCTGTGCCTGACCCACAGCGCCATCAGCCAGCAGCTGCGCGGACTGGAGGCGCAGCTGGGCGTGCGTCTGCTGCAACGCGGTGCGCGCGGCACCACGCTCACCGACGCCGGCCGGCGCTACCACGCGCAGGTGGCCGCCGACCTGCTGCGGCTGGAGAACCACACGCTGGACGCCATGTCGCAGCGCCCCGATGGCGCGCGCCTGATCGTGGGCGCCGTGCCCGTGCTGGCCGAGCGCTGGCTGCTGCCGCGCCTGCCGGCCTTCCTGGCGCGGCACCCGGCCTGCAGCGTGCACCTGAAGGTCTTTCCCACGCGGGTCTACATGGACGAGCTGCCCTACGACATCGGCCTGCAGTACGACGACGCCAGCTGGCCGGGTGCGCAGGTGCGGCCGCTGATGCGCGAGCGCTGCGTGGTGGTGTGCGCGCCGCAGTCGCGCTGGCGCCCCGCGCTGGCGCGGCGCGACTTCCGCCAGGTCCCGCTGCTGCAGCTCAGTTCGCGCCTGGGCGCGTGGGAGGCCTGGTTCGCGCAGGCCGGCATCGTGCGCCGCCCGGCCAATGCACTCAGCGGCCACCGCTTCGACCTGTTCTCCATGCTCATCGAGGGGGTGCGCGCCGACCTGGGCGTGGGCCTGGTGCCGCACTACTGCGTGGAGCGCGAACTGCGCAGCGGCGAGCTGCTGCAGGCCCATGCGCAGGAAGGGCGCACGGGCATCGGCTACAGCCTGTTCCTGGCGCCGCACACCGCCGGGGAGGCACTGGCGGGCGCGTTCGTCCAATGGCTGGAAGAGGTGGCCGCATCGCCATGAGCGCGGCGGCAAGCGTGCCGGCGAAGGTCTGGCGGCGGCACGGCCGCCGAGGCTTGCCGCCGCCGTCCGGCCACGCGGGCCCGGCCGCTTACAGGCGCCCCAGCCGCTGCGAGATCTCGCGTGCGCAGGCCTGCAGCTCGCGCGCCACGGCGCCCGACCAGCGGCTGTCGAAAGTGGCATCCGGGCCGATCGCGACCAGCGCCAGCACCATCGCGCCCGCGGGCTCGAACACGGGCGCGGCCATGCCGCTGATACCGGCCACGATCTCGCCTTCGGAGCGGCTCAGGCCGCGCGCGCGCACCTCGGCCATCTGGGCCTCGAAGGCGGCCCATTCGGGCACGGGCTGCGCGGCGGGCATGCCGGCCGCCGGCGCATGGCCGGCCTGCGCGTCGTGCGCGGCGCGGCGGCGGTCGTCTTCCAGCCGCGCGCGCACCACGGCCGGGTCGAGGTAGGCGCCGAAGAGCCGGCCCGAGGCCGTGTGCGCCAGCGAGAACACGGTGCCGTGCCGCAGCGTCACGCGCAGCGGCGTGTCGGCTTCGGCAATGCGCACGATGGTGGCGCCGCGCTCGCCCCACACGGCCAGCGCCACCGTGTGGCCCAGCGCCTGCGCCAGCGGCGCCAGCAGCGGCGTGGCGGCCTGCACCGGGTCGGCCTGCTGCAGGCCGATCAGCCCCAGCTGCACGGCCAGCGGCCCCAGCCGGTAGCGGCCGCTCGCGCCGTCCTGCGCCACCAGGCCGATGCGCCCGAAACTCACCATGTACGGATGCGCCTTGGCCGCGCTCATGTCGGCCTCGCGCGCCAGGTCCTTGAGCGCCATTGGCCGGCCATGGTGCACCAGGGCCTGCAGCAGCTGGCCGCCCACCTCGATGCTCTGGATGCCGCGCTGCAGGCGGTCGGCATCGGGCGGTGTCGCAGCGTTCTTTTCGTTCATGGCGAATGCATTAGACACGATGGCGCGTGCGCACTACACTTCGAGTTGTTAGATTTAGACGAACTGATTTGCTAAAAACGAATTCGTTCGAGCACTCCCCGATGGCGAGAATGGCCAGCGAGGCGTGGAGACAACCCGGCCGCCCCCGCTGAGCGCGAGGCGGCTCCCAGAGGCAAAGGAATTTCCATGAGCAGCAGCGACACCGCTTCCTCTTCCCTGCGCTACCAGAGCGGCTTCGGCAACGAGTACGCCACCGAGGCCGTGCCCGGCGCCCTGCCGCAGGGCCGCAACAGCCCGCAGCGCGCGCCCTTCGACCTGTACCCGGAGCTGATCTCGGGCACGGCTTTCACCGCGCCGCGCCACGAGAACCGCCGCACCTGGATGTACCGCCGCCAGCCTTCGGTGGTGGCCGGCCGCTACCAGCCCTATGCGCAGCCGCTGTGGACCACCGGTGGCGATCGACACGCCGCGCTGGCGCCCGAGCCGCTGCGCTGGCACCCGATTCCCTTCGAGGCCGGCGCGGAGGCCGACTTCGTCGACGGCATGCGCACCCTGGCCGCCAACGGCGATGCCGATGCGCAGAGCGGCGTGGGCGCGCTGGTCTACCTGGCCACGAAGTCCATGGGCCGCCGGGCTTTCGTCAATGCCGACGCCGAACTGCTGCTGGTGCCGCAGCAGGGTGGCCTGCGCATCACGACCGAGCTGGGCCTGCTGGAGGTCAAGCCCGGCGAGATCGCCGTGCTGCCGCGCGGCCTGGCCTTCAAGGTCGACCTGCTCGACGGCCCCGCCCGCGGCTATGTCTGCGAAAACTATGGCGCCCAGTTCCGCCTGCCCGAACTGGGCCCCATCGGCTCCAACGGCCTGGCCAATGCGCGCGACTTCCTCGCGCCCGTGGCGGCCTACGAACAGGAAGCGGGCGCCTACGAGCTGATCAAGAAGTTCGGCGGCCGCTTCTGGCGCGCGCCGGCCAAGGCCACGCCCTTCAACGTCGTGGCCTGGCACGGCAACCTGGCGCCGGTGAAGTACGACACCGTCAACTTCATGACCATCGGCTCGATCAGCTTCGACCACCCGGACCCTTCCATCTTCACCGTGCTCACCTCGCCCAGCGACACGCCCGGCACGGCCAACTGCGACTTCGTCATCTTCCCGCCGCGCTGGCTGGTGATGGAAGACACCTTCCGTCCGCCCTGGTACCACCGCAACCTCATGAGCGAGTTCATGGGCCTGGTCTACGGCGAGTACGACGCCAAGCCGGGCGGCTTCAAGCCCGGCGGGGCCAGCCTGCACAATGCCATGGTGCCGCACGGCCCCGACGAGGAGGCTTTCGAGAAGGCCTCCTCGGTGGACCTGAAGCCGCAGAAGCTGGACAACACCCTGGCCTTCATGTTCGAAAGCCGCTACCGCTTCATCCCCACTGCGTTCGCGATGAACACCGCGCCGCTGGACCACGACTACGCCGACTGCTGGGCGGGGCTCAAGGACAAATTCACCGCCTGAGCCCTTCGCCGCCTGAACGAGAGAGACCTTCCATGACCTACCCCCTCGACGCCACCCACGACGCCCAGCGCCAAAGCTGGGTGGAATCCGCCAACGCCGCCGGTTGCGACTTCCCGATCCAGAACCTGCCTTTCGGGCGCTTTCGCGCCGCGGGCAGCACCGACGCCTTCCGCATCGGCGTGGCCATCGGCGACCAGGTGCTGGACCTGCGCGCCGCGGGCCTGATCGACACCAACGACATGAACGCGCTGATGGCCGCCATGCCGGCCGAGCGCCGGGCGCTGCGCCAGAAGATCTCCGACGGCCTGGCGAAAGACAAGGAAGGCAGTGCCCAGCAGGCGGCCTGGGCGAAGGCCCTGCTGCCGCAGGCGCAGGCGGAATACACCGTGCCCTGCCGCGTGGGCGACTACACCGACTTCTACACCGGCATCCACCATGCCACCACCATCGGCAAGCTGTTCCGCCCCGACCAGCCGCTGATGCCCAACTACAAGTGGGTGCCCATCGGCTACCACGGCCGCGCCAGCTCCATCGTCGTGAGCGGCCAGTCCTTCAAGCGCCCGCAGGGCCAGACCAAGGCGCCCGATGCCGCCGAACCCAGCTTCGGCCCCTGCAGGCGCCTGGACTACGAACTGGAACTGGGCTTTTACATCGGCCCCGGCAACGCGCTGGGCAGTGCCATCGGCATCGACGATGCCGAGGCACACCTCTTTGGCGTCGGCCTGTTCAACGACTGGTCGGCGCGCGACCTGCAGGCCTGGGAGTACCAGCCGCTGGGCCCCTTCCTGGCCAAGAACTTCGCCTCCACCGTCTCGCCCTGGATCGTGACCATGGAAGCGCTGGCGCCCTTCCGCGCGCCCTTCACGCGGCCCGAAGGCGACCCGCAGCCGCTGCCCTACCTGGACGGCGAAGCCAACCGCCAGCAGGGCCAGCTGGACATCACGCTCGAGGTCTATCTGCAGACCGCCAAGATGCGCGCCGACGGGGCCGCACCCGCGCGCCTCACGCACGGCCGGGTGACCGAGGCCGCCTACTGGACCGCCGCGCAGCTGGTCGCGCACCACACCGTGAACGGCTGCAATCTGCAGCCCGGCGACTTGCTGGGCTCGGGCACGCTGTCGGGCCCCACGCCGGATGCGGCCGGCTCGCTGATGGAGCTCACGCTCGGCGGCAAGCAGGCCATCGCCTTGCCCAACGGCGAGCAGCGCACCTTCCTGCAGGACGGCGACACGCTGATCCTGCGCGGCTGGTGCGAGCGCGAAGGCGCCGTGCGCATCGGCTTCGGCGAGGCCAGCGGCACCGTGGTCGGCTGAGTTCCCGGTCCGGCACCGGCTCCCTGGCAGCCCCGCGGCTTCGGCCCCGGGGCTTTTTTGCGCGGGCTCCGCGGCGCGATGGGCTGTGTCCGGCCCGTCCCACAGGGCCGTGCGCCCTGCACTGGCGCCGGGGCCGCCCCTGCACCGAGGCGCGGCGGGGCCCGGCCCCGGCCACAGTGGCGACTGCGTCGTTGCCTGGCACGCCCGGTGCAGCGAGGCCGCCCCGCCCCTCCACGGAGTTCCCATGCACAGCCCCACCTTGCCCCCACCTGCGCAGGACCGTGCACCGCCGCCAGACGCGGTCGCCGCCTGGCACAGCACGGTGCACCTGGTCGTCAACGGCCGGCCGCGCACGCTCACGCTCGACAACCGCACCAGCCTGCTGGACGCGCTGCGCGAGCACCTGCAGCTGTGCGGCACCAAGAAGGGCTGCGACCACGGCCAGTGCGGCGCCTGCACGGCGCTGGTCGACGGCCGGCGCATCAACACCTGCCTGAGCCTGGCCGTGATGCACGAGGGCAGCGAGGTCACGACCATCGAAGGGCTGGGCACGCCGCAGCAGCTGCATCCGCTGCAGGACGCCTTCGTGCGCCACGACGGCTTCCAGTGCGGCTACTGCACGCCGGGGCAGATCTGCTCGGCCGTCGGGGCGCTGCGCGAACTGCGTGAGGGCGTGCCCAGCCACGTCACCGCCGACCTGCAGGCCCGGCCGCTGCGCTCGCCCGAGGAAATGCGCGAACGCATGAGCGGCAACCTCTGCCGCTGCGGGGCCTACAGCAACATCCAGCAGGCGATCGCCGAGGTGGCCGACGCCGAGGAGGCCGCGCGATGAAGCCCTTCAGCTACGAACGCGCGGCCACGCCCGAGGCCGCCGTGGCCGCGCTCGCGCGCACGCCCGGCGCGCGCCTGATCGCCGGCGGCACCAACCTGCTGGACCTGATGAAGCTGCGCGTGGAAGCGCCCACGCACCTCATCGACATCAACGCCGTCGGCCTGGACCGCATCACGCCCACCGACGAAGGCGGGCTGCGCATCGGCGCGCTGGTGCGCAACACCGACCTGGCGGCCGACGCGCGCGTGCGGCGCGACTACGGCGTGCTCGCACGCGCGCTGCTGGCCGGTGCGTCGGGGCAGCTGCGCAACAAGGCCACGACGGCCGGCAACCTGCTGCAGCGCACGCGCTGCCCTTACTTCTACGACACCGACATGCCCTGCAACAAGCGCGAGCCCGGCAGCGGATGCGGCGCACTGCAGGGCGGCCACAGCCGGCCGCTCGCGGTGGTCGGCGGCAGCGACCAGTGCATCGCCACGCACCCGAGCGACATGGCGGTGGCCCTGCGCGTGCTGGACGCCACCGTGGAAACGCTGCAGCCCGACGGCGCGCGGCGCTTCATCCCCCTGGCCGATTTCCACCGCCTGCCCGGCGACACGCCGCGGCACGACACCACGCTGGCGCCGGCCGAGCTGATCACCGCCGTGACGCTGCCGGCGCCCGTGGGCGGCATGCAGGTCTACCGCAAGGTGCGCGACCGCGCCTCCTACGCCTTCGCGCTGGTGTCGGTGGCGGCCATCGTGCAGCCCGACGGCAGCGGCCGCGTGGCCCTGGGCGGCGTGGCGCACAAACCCTGGCGCATGGAAGAGGCCGACGCCGAACTGCCGCGCGGCCCGCAGGCCGTGGTCGACCGCCTGCTGGCCGACGCGAAGCCGCGGCCCGACAACGCGTTCAAGCTGCCGCTCGCGCAGCGCACGCTGGCCGCGGCCCTGGCCGATGCGAAGGAGCTGCAGGCATGAAGTTCGATCCCTCCAGCACCGTGGTGCCCGACGAGGCCCTGCGCCAAGTGGGCCAGCCCACGCCGCGCGTGGACGGCCCGCGCAAGACCACCGGCACGGCACCCTACGCCGGCGAATGGACCCGTGAATGGGCCGGCGAATCGGCCGGCGGATGGCAGGACGAGGCGCCCGGCGCCGCCTACGGCTGGGTGCGCGGCGCCGGCATCGCCAAGGGCCGCATCGCCGCCCTGGACCTGTCGGCCGCGCGTGCCGCGCCGGGCGTGCTGGCCATCGTCACGGCCGACAACGCCGGCGCGCTGGACCAGGCCCCGCGCAACACCGCCCGGCTGCTCGGCGGACCGGCCATCGACCACTACCACCAGGCCATCGCCGTGGTGGTCGCCACCACGCTGGAGCAGGCGCGCGAGGCCGCGGCGCTGATCGACGTGCGCTACGAAGAAAGCGAGGCGGGCCGCTTCGACCTGGCGGCCGAGCGCACGAAGGCCCCGCTGGCCGGCGAGGACGCATGCACGCAGGCGGGCGACTTCGACGCCGCCTTCGCCGCCGCGCCCGTGCAGCTGGACGCCACCTACACCACGCCCGACGAAACGCACGCCATGATGGAGCCGCATGCGACGCTGGCGGCCTGGGACGGCGACCGGCTCACGGTGTGGACCTCCACCCAGATGGTCGACTGGTGCCGCACCGACCTGGCCAGGACGCTGAAGATGCCCAAAGAGAAGGTGCGCGTGCGCTCGCCCTTCATCGGCGGCGGCTTCGGCGGCAAGCTGTTCCTGCGCGCCGACACCCTGCTCGCGGCCCTGGCCGCGCGCGCGGCCGGACGGCCCGTGCGCGTGGCGCTGCACCGGCCGCTCATGGCCAACAACACCACGCACCGCCCGGCCACGATCCAGCGCATCCGCCTGGGGGCCGGGCGCGACGGCCGCCTCACGGCCATCGCGCATGAGAGCTGGTCTGGCGACCAGCCGGGCGGCCAGCCCGAAACCGCAGTCAACCAGACGCGGCTGCTCTATGCCGGGGCGAACCGGCGCACCGCCATGTACCTGGCCGAGATGGACCTGCCCGAAGGCAATTCCATGCGCGCGCCGGGCGAGGCGCCGGGCATGATGGCGCTGGAGATCGCCATGGACGAGCTGGCCGAGCGGCTGGGCATGGACCCGGTCGCGCTGCGGCTGGCGAACGACACCGAGGTGGACCCGGAGCACCCCGAGCGGCGCTTCACGCAGCGCCGGCTGGCGAATTGCCTGCGCGAGGGCGCGCAGCGCTTCGGCTGGGCGCAGCGCCCGGCGCAGCCGGGTCTGCGGCGCGAGGGCCGCTGGGCCATCGGCTGGGGCATGGCGGCGGCCTTTCGCAACCACCTGCTCATGAAGTCGGCCGCGCGCGTGCGCCTGGACGCCCAGGGCCGCCTCACGGTCGAGACCGACATGACCGACATCGGCACCGGCAGCTACACCATCGTGGCGCAGACCGCGGCCGACCTGCTGGGCCTGCCGCTGTCGCAGGTGGACGTGCGGCTGGGCGATTCCGACTGGCCGGTCTCGGCCGGCTCGGGCGGGCAGTTCGGGGCCGCCAACGCCACGGGCGGCGTGTACGCGGCCTGCATGAAGCTGCGTGACATGATCGCGCGCAGGCTGGGCGTGGAGCCCGTGCGTGCCGAGTTCGACGGCGGATGCGTGCGCGCCGACGGGCGCCGCTTCACCCTCACCGAGGCCGTCGGCGAAGACGGCCCGCTGGTGGCCGAGGATGGCATCGACTACGACGAAAAGCTGTCCGCGCAGTGGCAGCACTCCACCTACGGCGCGCATTTCGTCGAAGTGGCGGTGCACGTGGACACGGCCGAGATCCGCGTGCGCCGCATGCTGGCCGTGTGCGCGGCCGGCCGCATCCTCAACCCCATCACGGCGCGCAGCCAGGTGATCGGCGCCATGACCATGGGCGTGGGCGCGGCGCTCATGGAAGAGCTGGCGGTGGACACGCGCCGGGGCCTGTTCATCAACCACGACCTGGCCGGCTACGAAGTGCCCGTGCATGCGGACATCCCGGCGCAGGAGGTGGTCTTCCTCGACGAGCCCGACACGCTGGCCTCGCCCCTGGCCGCCAAGGGCCTTGCCGAGCTGGGCCTGTGCGGCGCGGCGGCGGCTGTGGCCAATGCCGTCTGCCACGCCACCGGCGTGCGCGTGCGCGACTACCCGGTCACGCTGGACAAGCTGATCGCGCAGGAGCCGCACGCCGCCTGAGCCGGGCGCGCACCGGGCCGTGCTGCGGGCCGGCGCGCCGCGCGCTCACTCCTCGCGCCGGTAGGCCGCGGCGTCGATGCCCAGGCGCTTGAGCTTGTCGTAGAGCGTGGCCTTGGGCACGCCCAGGTCCTTGGCCGCCAGGCCCACGTCGCCGTGCTGGCGGCGCAGGGATTCGGTGAGCAGCGTGCGTTCGATCTGCTCCATGTGTTCGGGCAATGACACGCCCTGCGGCGCGCCGCCCAGCGTGGCCGAGACGTCTTCGCCCAACAAGCCCAGCACGAAGCGGTCGGCCACGTTGCGCAGCTCGCGCACGTTGCCGGGCCAGGCATGGCCGAGCAGCGCCGACAGCGCCTGCGTGTCGGGCACCGGCGCGGTCTGGCCGTAGCGTTTGGCGGCCTGCAGCGTGAAGTGCTCGAAGAGCAGCGGAATGTCCTCGCGCCGCTCGCGCAGCGGCGGCAGCTCGATGAAAGCCACGCCCAGGCGGTAGTACAGGTCGGCGCGGAAGCGCCCGGCATCGCTGGCCTCGCGCAGGTCCACCTTGCTGGCCGCCACCACGCGGCAGTCGACCGGCACGGCCTGGTTGGAGCCCACGCGTTCGATGCTGCGCTCCTGCAGCGCGCGCAGCAGCTTGACCTGCACCGCCAGCGGCATGCTCTCGATCTCGTCGAGGAACAGCGTGCCGCCATCCGCATGCTCGAACTTGCCGATGCGCCGCTTGACAGCGCCCGTGAAGGCGCCGGCCTCGTGGCCGAAGAGTTCGCTGTCGACCAGGTTCTCGGGCAGGCCGCCGCAGTTGACGGGCACGAAGTGGCCGCCGCGCCGGCTGCTGCGCTCGTGCAGGCAGCGCGCGACCAGGTCCTTGCCGGTGCCGGTCTCGCCGTAGATCACCACGTCGGCGGGCGTGGCCGCCAGCGTGCGCACGGTTTGGCGCACGCGTTCCATGGCGGCCGAGCGGCCGATCAGCGTGGCCTGGATGCCGCTCCAGTCGTCCAGTTCGCGGCGCAGCGCTGCCACTTCCAGCGCCAGCCGGCGTTGCTCGGCGGCGCGGCGCACCACGGCCACCAGCCGTTCGGAGGCGAAGGGCTTCTCGATGAAGTCATAGGCACCGTCGCGCATGGCCTGCACGGCCATCGCGATGTCGCCGTGGCCGGTGACCAGGATCACGGGCAGTTGCGCATCCAGCCGATGCAGCTCGGCCAGCCAGCCGGTGCCGCTCTGGCCGGGCAGTTGCACGTCGGTGACCACCACGGCCGGCGCGCCCGGCTGCACGGCCGCGCGCGCGGCCTCCACAGAGCCGAAGGGCGTGACCGCGAAGCCGGCCAGGTCCAGCGCCTGGGCGGCGCCCAGGCGCACGTCCTCGTCGTCCTCGACCAGGATCACGCGGATGGGATGGAGGGTGTCGGTCATTCGGGGGCGTGTGCGGGGGCAGGGGAGGGCGCCGGCGCGGGTGCGAGTGGCAGGTCGACGACGAAGGCCACGGGCAGGCCGGCGGGCCGCTCATTGTCGGCGGCCAGGCGCAGGCTGCCGCCAAAGCTGCTCACCAGGTGCGAGGAGATCATCAGCCCCAGGCCCAGCCCCTGGCCGGCGGGCTTGGTGGTGAAGAAGGGCTCGAACAGGCGCGCCGCGACCTCGGGCGTGATGGGCGCGCCGCTGTTGGCCACGGAGATGCGGGCCGTGCCTCCGTCTTTCAGCGGTGCCGCCTCGATCCTCAACTGGCGCAGGGGCGCCTCCAGGCCCGCCATCGCATCGAGCGCATTGCCCACCAGGTTGGACAGCACCTGCACCAGCCGCACTTCCTCGGCCAGCAGCGCCAGCGTGGGCGGTGTGATCTGCACTTGCGGCACCAGGGCGGCTTCGCGCAGGCGCGGCGCGTGCAGGGCCAGCGCTTCCTGCACGGCCGTGGCCACGCCCACGGGCGTGGGCGGCTCGGTGCGCTTGTGGGCAAAGGCCTTGAGCTGCCCCGTGAGCTTGCCCAGCCGCGCCACCAGCTGCGCGATGCGCGAGAGGTTGGCGCGCGCGTCCTCGGTGCGGCCGCGCTCCAGCAGCAGGGCCGCGTTGTCCGACAGCGTGTGCAGCGCGGCCAGCGGCTGGTTCAGTTCGTGCACCATGCCGGCCGACATCTGGCCCAGCACGGCGAGCTGGCCCGCGTGCACCAGATCGGCCTGGGCGGCGCGCAGCTCGGCCGTGCGGGCCTGCACGCGCTGCTCCAGCGAATCGTGCGCGGCCTGCAGTGCGGCGCGGCTGGCCAGCTGCTGGCGCACGATGCGCCGGCGCTGGCGCCACACCAGTGCGGCCAGCAGCAGCGCGGTGGCGGCCAGGGCGGCGCTGGCCGCGGCCCAGCGCGCGGTGGCCCGCACGGGCGCCTCCTCGCTCAGCAGCACCAGGCGCCAGCGCCCTTCGTCCACCGTGCGTTCGGTGGCAACGAAGGCCTCGCCTTCCACGCGCACGCGTCGGGCGCTCAGGGCACTGTCCGCATCGGGCAAGGGTTCGCCTTCGCGCCAGGCCAGCGGCGTGAGGTGCGCCGTGCCGTAGCGGCGCGCCTCGGTGGCCTCGCGCTGCGCGGCGGCATCCAGCGCTTCCCGTGGGCGGTACTTCCAGTCCTCGCGCGAAGCGAGCACCACCACGCCGTGCACGTCCAGCGCCAGCATCTGGCCGGGCATCTGGCGCCAGGCGTGCTCGGCCGGACGCAGGTCGATCTTGACCGTGGCCACGCCCTGCGTGGGCCCGCCGCGTGGCAGCGCATAGGCCAGGTAGTAGCCGGGCACGCCGCTGGTCACGCCGATGCCGTAGAAGCGCCCGCGGCCGCCGGCCAGCGCCTGCTGCAGATAGGGTCGGTACGACAGATCGCGCCCGGCTGGGCTGCTCGGCTGGCCGTCGTCGCTGGCGGCCGCGGCCAAGCCGTCGGGCGCCAGCACGTAGAGCATTTCGGCGCCCGCGATGGCGTTGAGCGCGTGAAGGTAGCTGCTGGCCTGGGCACGCAGCAGCGGGTCGCGCGGCTGGGCCAGCAGCGTCTGCACGGGCGGCGCGGTTTCCAGCAGCGCGGGCAGGTAGTCGAAGCGCGCCAGCTCGCCCTGCAGCCGCGTGGCTTCCACCTCCAGCCGGTGGCCGGCGGCCTCGGTCAGCCGCTGCAGGCCTTGGCGCAGCACCCAGGTGTGCGCGCCCCAGGCTGCCAGCGCGACGAGGGCGAGCATGCCCAGCGCGTCGCGCAGCAGGCGCGGGCGGCGCCAGCGGGGCGTGCCCGAGGGCGACTTGGGCGCAGCGGCAGAAGGGGGTGGCGCCGGCAGGGCGCCCGGGGAGGTCGGCACGGTCCAAGTATGGCGCGCACAGTGATCGCGTGCCGCCCCAATGAGAAGGGCCACCCCGGAGGGTGGCCCTTGGCCAGGGTGCCGAGCGGGTGAGGGAGGCTGTCCGCGCGGCGAATCGGGCCGCGCCGCGTCAGGCCGACGACGCCTTGCCGGCCGCCGCGGTCGCCGGGAAGGATTGATTCACCCCATCCAGCACGGCTTCGGGCTCCTGTGCTTCGGCGGGCGTCTCGTTGTTCAGCACCTGGTGCATGCGGCTGGCGTCCAGGTCGCCCGTCCACTTGCCCACCACCACAGTGGCCACGCCGTTGCCGATTAGGTTGGTCAGCGCGCGCGCCTCGGACATGAAGCGGTCGATGCCCAGGATCAGCGCCAGGCCGGCCACCGGCACATGGCCCACGGCCGACAGCGTGGCCGCCAGCACGATGAAGCCCGAACCCGTGACGCCGGCGGCGCCCTTGCTCGTGAGCAGCAGCACCAAGAGCAGCGTGATCTGGTGCGTGATGTCCAGCGGCGTGTTGGTGGCCTGGGCGATGAACACGGCGGCCATGGTCAGGTAGATCGAGGTGCCGTCCAGGTTGAAGGAGTAGCCGGTCGGGATCACCAGGCCCACGGTGGACTTCTTGACGCCCAGGTTCTCCAGCTTCGCCATCATGCGCGGCAGCACCGATTCGCTGGACGAGGTGCCCAGCACGATCAGCAGTTCTTCCTTGATGTACTTGATGAATTTCCACACCGAGAAGCCGTGCGCGCGCGCGATGGCGCCCAGCACCACGAAGATGAACAGCAGGCAGGTGACGTAGAAGGTGGCCATGAGCTGGCCCAGCTGCACCAGCGAACTGACGCCGTACTTGCCGATGGTGAAGGCCATGGCACCGAAGGCGCCGATGGGCGCGACCTTCATGATGTAGCCCACGATCACGAAGAGAACGTGCGAAAACTTCTCGATGAAGTCGAACACCAGCGTGCCGCGACCGCCGAACTTGTGCAGCGCGAAGCCGAACATCACCGAGAACAGCAGCACCTGCAGGATCTCGCCCTTGGCGAAGGCGTCCACCACGGTGCTCGGGATCACGTGCAGGATGAAGTCCACCGTGCCCTGCATCTGGCCGGGTTGGGTGTAGGCCGCAATGGCCTTGGTGTCCAGCTGGCTCGCGTCCACGTTCATGCCGGCGCCGGGCTTGACGATGTTGATGATGACCAGGCCGACCACGAGCGCGATGGAACTGACGATCTCGAAGTACAGCAGCGCATAGCCGCCGGTCTTGCCGACGCGCTTCATGTCCTCCATGCCCGCGATGCCCACCACCACCGTACAGAAGATGATGGGCGCGATGATCATCTTGATCAGCTTGATGAAGCCGTCGCCCAGCGGTTTCATGGCGGCGCCGGTGTCGGGATAGAAGTGCCCGAGCAGCACGCCGATCACGATGGCCGTGATGACCTGAAAGTACAGCGACTTGTAGAAGGGTTGGGCGCGCGGGGGCGCGGTGTGTTCCGTGTGTTCCATGCGGGTGTCCTAAAGGCGTCTCCGGGGTGGGGCGCCGGAAGGCATGGAGCGGCGACCGGGCCGCCGCGCCGAGGGGGCGACGGCGCGGGCGAGGGACTTTGTCTCCAGAGGCGGCGCGGGTGCGAGCGCTGAACCCGCTGCCGTGCTTCCAGCTGCGCTTTCAGCGCAAGGACGGTGCCAGCGATTCGGGGCGCCCGGATGCGCGCAAGCGGCTGATATGCAAAGGGTTTTTCTCATGCACCGGCGCTGGCCGCCGGGAAACCCGGAATGGGCCGCCGCAGGGCATTCCGATGTCCCGGAATCGAAGCAAAGGGTTAACCCTGAGCCATGGGGCCACTCCGGCCCGGCGGATGGGGGCCCGAGAACAGCTGTGCCACCGTGCGCCGCAGCCAGACGTTGCCCGCGTCGGCATGGAAGCGGGTGTGCCAGTGCTGCTTGACCGCGTAAGAGGGCATCGGAAACGGCAGGGCCAGCAGCTTCACCGGCTCCTGCGTGGCCAGGATCTCACCCAGCACGCGCGGCACCATCACCACCAGCTCGGTGCGCGCCACGATGCGCGCCACGCTCAGGAAGCTGGACAGCCGCACCACCACCTGCCGCTGCACGCCCAGGCGTGCGAGCGTCTTGTCGATGATCGCGTGGCCCGTGCCCGAGGACGCGATCACCGCATGCGACTCGGCCTCGAATCGCTTGCGCGTGAGCCGGGTGCCGATGCGCGGATGCTCGCGCGCGGCCAGGCACACGAAGTTCTGCATGAACAGCTTCTGCTGGTAGAAGCCCGCGTCCAGCTGCGGCATGAAGCCCACGGCCAGGTCCAGCGCGCCTTCCTCCAGCCGGCGTGCGCTGGCGGTGGAGACGATCTCGGTCTCGATGTGCACGCCCGGCGCCCGCTGGCGCAGGTGCCCCAGCAGCATGGGCAGCAGCACCACCTCGCTGATGTCCGTCATGCAGATGCGAAAGCTGCGCTCGGCGCGCGCCGGGTCGAAGCCGCGCTGGCTGCCGCGCGCCTGTTCCAGCTGCGCCAGCACCTCGCGCAGGTGCGGGTGGATGCGCTGCGCATGCGGCGTGGGCAGCATGCCCTGGGCGGTGCGCGTGAACAGCCGGTCGTCGAAATGCGCGCGCAGCTTGTTGAGCATGGTGCTGGCGGCCGCCTGCGCGATGCCCAGCTTGTCGGCCGCGCGCGAAACGCTGCCCGTGCGGTAGATCTCGTCGAACACCGCGAGCCATGCCAGATCCAGAGTTGCCATCCTGGGCCTCCTGCAGCCGAACGCCGCGTGCCGGGCACCGACCATTATTTCGTTTTGGAATGACAAGTATCGTGCAGCGTGCTTGATCGGATAGTGGTGCGGCCGAACAATGCGTGCCAGCCCCGGATGGGCGTGCATCCCATGCCCGCCGCCCGGCGGCCCTGCCCCGGAGACATCGCCATGAACACCGCCCTGCCCCAGGATGCCGGCCAAGCCGCTGCGCGGGCCGAACGCCGCGCCTACTACGAGCGCATCCGCGCGCTGCATCTCTCGCCCCTGTGGGAGTCGCTGCATGCGCTGGTGCCGCGCGAGCCGCAGAGCCCCTGCGTGCCGGCGCTGTGGCGCTATGCGGACATCCGGCCCTTCCTCATGGAGTCGGCCACGCTGATCACGGCCGAAGAAGCGGTGCGCCGCGTGCTGGTGCTCGAGAACCCGGCCCTCCACGGCCGCGCCTCCATCACGCAGTCGCTGTACGCGGGCCTGCAGTTGATCATGCCGGGCGAAGTGGCGCCCGCACACCGGCACACGCAGTCGGCGCTGCGCTTCATCGTCGACGGCCAAGGGGCGTACACCACCGTGGGCGGCGAGCGCACCACCATGTTCCCGGGCGACTTCATCATCACGCCCTCGTGGGCCTGGCACGACCACGGCAACGAGGGCATCGCCGGCACGAGCGAGCCGGTGGTGTGGCTCGACGGTCTGGACATTCCCATGCTGCGCTTCTTCGACGCCGGCTTCGCCGAGAACGACGACGTGAAGGTCCAGCGCGTGGCACGGCCGGAAGGGCACAGCTTCGCGCGCTTCGGCCACAACATGGTGCCGGTGCGGCATGACCATGCGAGCGCCACCTCGCCCATCTTCAGCTACCCCTATGCGCGCAGCCGCGAGGCGCTGGCGCAGCTGGCGAAGCAGGAAGCGCCCGACGCCTGGACCGGCCACAAGCTGCGCTACGTCAACCCGCTGACCGGCGGCTCGCCCATGCCCACGATCCAGCCCTTCCTGCAGTTGCTGCCGGCGGGCTTCTCGGGCGGCGCGCACCGCAGCACCGACGGCACGGTCTACAGCGTGGTCGAAGGCCGGGGCCAGGCCGAGATCGCGGGGCAGCGCTTCGACTTCGCTCCCAAGGACACCTTCGTCGTGCCTTCGTGGGCGCCGCTGCGCCTCGTCGCGCAGGACGAGGTGGTGCTGTTCAGCTTCTCCGACCGCCCCGTGCAGCAGGCCATGGACGTGCTGCGCGAGCACTTCGAGCGGTGATGTCGGCCCCCACGCTCCCCCGCTTCGCGCGGTCCGCTGCCCCCCGAGAGGGCGCCGCCCGCCTTGGGGCGGCCCGGTGGCGGGCGAGCCGCTGCCACCGCCAGGTGCGGGCGCCGCACACACGCTTTTTCTGACCCTTCAACGCCGCACCGCGCGGCAGGAGCTTTTTTCTAATGTCCTTCGTCTTCGACCCCGCACCGGTGGTGGGCCTGCCCGTGGTGGGCACCGACGCGCGCTTTCCGGTGCGCCGCGTGTACTGCGTGGGCCGCAACTACGCGGCGCACGCGCGCGAGATGGGCTTCGACCCCGACCGCGAGCCGCCCTTCTTCTTCTGCAAGCCGGGTGACGACGCGTCCATCGTGCCGGTGGCCGCAGGCAGCACCGCCACCCTTCCCTATCCACCGCAGACCGCCAACTACCACTACGAAGCCGAGCTCGTCGTGGCCATTGGCCAGGGCGGGCGCGACATTCCGGTCGAGCAGGCCGCGCAGCACATCTTCGGCTACGCACCGGGCCTGGACATGACGCGCCGCGACCTGCAGATCGCCGCACGCGAGAAGGGCCGTCCGTGGGAGGTGGGCAAGGCCTTCGACTTCTCGGCGCCCGTGGGTCCGCTGCGCCCGCTCGCCCAGGGCGGCGAATACAACGCGGGCGCCATCGTGCTGGAGGTGGACGGCCAAGTGCGCCAGAAGAGCGACGTCTCGCACCTGATCTGGTCCGTCAACGAGGTGATCGCCAACCTGTCGACCCTGTTCGCGCTGCAGCCCGGCGACCTGATCTTCACCGGCACGCCCGAAGGCGTGGGCGCGGTGCAGCGCGGCCAGACGATGACGCTGCGCCTGGATGGCTTCGCGCCGCTGGTGGTGCGCGTCGCCTGAGGGCGGCGCCACGCGGGAGCAATCTCCATGAGCGACAGCCAACAACTTCCCGTGCTGGTGGCCGGCGGCGGCATTGGCGGCGTGGCCGCGGCACTGGCCCTGGTGCGGCGCGGCTTCGACGTGCAGGTGCTGGAGCAGGCGGCGCAGCTGGGCGAGATCGGCGCCGGCATCCAGCTCGGCCCCAACGCCTTCGCGGCCTTCGACGCGCTGGGCATCGGCGAGATCGCCCGGGCCCGCGCCGTCTACACCGACGAGATGGTGATGCATGACGCGCTGGACGAAACCCTGGTCGGCCGCATTCCCACGGGCGAGGCCTTCCGCCGGCGCTTCGGCAACCCGTACGCGGTGATCCACCGCGCCGACGTGCACGGCTCGCTGCTCGAAGGCGCGCAGGCCACGGGCCGCATCGAGATCGCGACCGGCACGCAGGTGCAAGGCGTCGAACAGGACGCAAGCGGCGTCACTGTGCTGACGGCCGATGGCCAGCGTTACCGGGGCCAGGCCCTGATCGGCGCCGACGGCGTGAAGTCGGCCGTGCGCCGTCAGTACGTGGGGGACGAGGCCCGCGTGTCCGGCCACGTGGTCTACCGCGCTGTGGTGGACCGTGCCGACTTTCCGGCCGACCTGCGATGGAACGCGGCCAGCATCTGGGTCGGCCCCCACTGCCACCTGGTGCACTACCCGCTGCGCGGCGGCGAGCAGTACAACGTCGTCGTCACCTTCCACAGCCGCGAGCAGGAAGAGTGGAGCGTGCGCGAAGGCAGCCGCGAAGAGGTGCTGAGCTACTTCGAGGGCATCTGCCCGCGCGCGCGCCAGTTGATCGAGCTGCCCAAGGACTGGAAGCGCTGGGCCACGGCCGACCGCGAGCCCATCGGGCAGTGGGTGTTCGACCGCGCGGCGCTGCTGGGCGATGCCGCGCACCCCACGCTGCAGTACCTGGCGCAAGGGGCCTGCATGGCGATGGAAGACGCCGTGACCCTGGGCGAGGCATTGCGGGTGCACGGCAACCGCTTCGACGCGGCCTTCGCGCTGTACCAGAAATCGCGCGTGGCGCGCACCGCGCGCGTGGTGCTGTCGGCGCGCGAGATGGGCCGGATCTTCCACGCCCAGGGCGTGGAGCGCCTGGTGCGCAACGACCTCTGGAAGGGCCGCACGCCCGAGCGCTTCTACGATGCCATGGAATGGCTGTACGGCTGGACGGTGGACCACTGCCTGGCCGAATAGACGCGACAGAAGAACACGACACGCGCACCGATCATCATCACCCACAAGGAGACAAGAACCATGAACCGACTCCCCCGCCGCAGCGCCCTGGCGCTGGGCCTCGCGCTGCTGGGCGGCGCGGCCTTCGCGCAGCCACCCGCTGCTGCCGACTTCCCGGCCAGGCCCGTCACGCTGATCACGCCTTTCGCGGCCGGCAGCGGGCCCGACGCCGTGCTGCGCCTCGTCTCCGACAAGCTGGGGCGCCTGTGGAACCAGCGCGTGGTGGTGGAGAACAAGCCCGGCGGCGGCGGCTTCATCGCCATCGACCAGGCGCGCCGCGCCGCGCCCGACGGCTACACCCTGCTGCAGCTGGACAGCGAGCACATCGCCGCGCTGCCGCATCTGTACAAGTCGCGCAACTTCCAGACGCTGCAGCATTTCGACCCGGTGGCCTCGCTGTTTCGCACGCCCTTCTTCGTGGCTGTGGGCACCGAGTCCAAGTGGAAGACCATGGGAGAGCTGATCGCCGACGCCAAGGCGCGCCCGGGCCAGATCGTCTACGGCTCCTGGGGCGTGGGCAGCCCGGGGCACCTGGGCGGCCAGCAGGTCGATGCGCTGGCAGGCACCCAGATGCAGCATGCGCCCTACCGCGAGGTGTCGCAGCTGTACGCCAACGTGGGCACGGGCGAGGTGCCCTGGGCCTTCGCCAGCCTCCCGTCGAGCCAGGGCATCTACAAGGCCGGCAAGCTGCGCTACATCGCTGTGGCCGCCGCCAGGCGCATTCCGCAGATGCCCGACGTGCCCACCATGGGCGAGGCCGGCGGCCCGCCCGGGCTGGAAGTGAACTCCTTCGTGTCCCTCGTGGCGCCCAAGGGCGTGCCGCCGGCCGTGCAGGCGAAGATCAACGCCGACGTGGCCAAGGTCATCGCCGACCCCGAGATCCGCGCGCGCTTCGACACCTTCGCCTTCGAGCCGCTGGCCTGGTCGCCCGAGCAGATCCGCCGCGAGGCCGAGGCCAAGTCGCGCACCTACGGCGAGCTGGTGCAACGCGGCAACATCAGCCTGGAATAGGGTCCACGGCCGGCGCGTCCTTTCGCGTCGGCCGATAGACTGTGACTTTTTGCAATCCCGCTTCTCTACCGACCATGATTCAGCGCCGCAAAGCCCTTCTGCTCTCCGCCTTTGCCCTCGCCGCAGCCGGCGTGGCCCATGCCCAGGCCTGGCCCACCAAGCCCGTGCGGCTGGTGGTGGGCTTCCCGGGCGGCTCCACGCCCGACATCGCGGCGCGCGTGATCGCCGAGCCGCTGGCCAAGGCCCTGGGCCAGCCCGTGGTGGTGGACAACCGCGCGGGCGCCTCGGGCAACATCGCGGCCGACATCGTGGCCAAGTCCACCGACGACCACACGCTGGGCATCGTCATCAACGGCAACCTCACGTCGTCGAAGATGCTCTATCCCAAGCTGCCCTACGACCCGGCCAAGGATTTCAGCTACCTGTCGCTGATCGCCACCGCGCCGCTGGTGCTGGTGGCCACGAATGATCTGCCCGAGGGCAAGGCCTTCCTCGACGCCGCCAAGGCTTCGGGCAACAAGTGGAACTACGGCTCGGTGGGCGTGGGCTCGGTGGGCCACCTGGGCATGGAACTGCTCAAGAGCCGCATCCCCGGCTTCCAGGCCGAGCATGTGCCCTACCAGGGCAACCCGCAGGTCGTGACCGGCATGCTGGGCGGCCAGGTGCAGATGGCGCTGGTGCCGCCGGGCATCGCGCTGCCGCAGGCGCAGTCGGGCAAACTCAAGGCCGTGGGCCTGACCAGCGGCCGCAGCACGCTGGCACCGCAGATCGCCCCGCTGGCCGACCTGGGCGTGCGCGACTTCAACCTCGAGGTGTGGACGGCGCTGCTGGGCCCGGCCAACCTGTCGCAGGCTGCCAAGACCCGCATCGGCGACGAGCTGGCGCGCATCATGCGCACGCCCGAAGTGCGCCAGTCGCTGTTCGACAAGGGCTGGCAGCCTGTGGGCACCTCGCCCGAAGGCATGCGCCTGCGCGTGCAGGAAGAGGCGGCGATCATGACCAAGATCATCCAGACCCGCGGCATCAAGATCCAGTAAGGGGCCTGCGCCCTGTGAGAGGGGCTTCGCGGCACCTGCCCGGGCAGGTGTGCGAAGCCCTTTGCATTTTTCGGAGTGAACAACGATGACTTCTTCCCTGCATGAGCCGGCGCGTGAACTGCCGGTCTTCGGTGAATACGACGTGGTGGTGGTGGGCGGCGGCCCGGCCGGCATCGCGGCAGCCGTGAGTGCGGCGCGCCACGGCGCGCGCACGCTGCTGGTGGAGCGCTACGGCTTCCTGGGCGGCATGGGCACGGCCGGCGGCGTGACCAATTTCGCGGGCCTGTACGGCAAGCGCGGCGGCGAAATGCAGCTGCTGGTGCGCGGCGTGGCCGACGAGTTGCTCGCGCGCATAGCCGCGCTGGGCGGCCTGAACAAGCCCCAGGACGGCATGGGCGGGCGCATCCGCGTGCGTTCCTACGACACCTCGGTCTACAAGATCGCGGCCGACCAGTTCGCGATCGACGCCGGCGTGGACCTGCTGTTCCATGCCTGGGCGGCGGCCGTGCTGCTCGAAGGCGAGCCCGGCGCGCAGCGCATCGCCGCGCTGGTGGTCGAGACCAAGTCCGGCCGCCAGGCCATCCGCGCCAAGGCCTTCATCGACTGCAGCGGCGACGCCGACCTGGCCGCCTTCGCCGGCGCGCCCTTCGAGCTGGGCGACGGCGCGGGCAGCGGCCTGTTCCCCACCACCATGTTCCGCGTCGGCCAGGTCGATGCGCCCGCCGCCCTCGCGGCCGTGGGCGAGTTCAAGGCCATCAACGACGTGATGGCGCGCGTGCAGGCGGCCAAGCCGGGCGCGTACCGCTTCCCGCGCGAGGGCGCGATCCTGCGGCCCAACATCGACCCGCGCGAATGGCGCGCCAACGTCACGCAGATCCGCAACGAACGCGGCACGGCGATGAACGGCGTGGACGCGCGCGAGTTCAGCGCCGGCGAGGTCGAGGGCCGGCGCCAGATCGCCGAGTACTTCCGCTTCCTCCAGGCCGAGGTGCCGGGCTTCGAGAAGGCCGCCATCGTCGAGATTGCGCCGCAGGTGGGCCTGCGCGAGACGCGCCGCATCACGGGGCTCTATGCCCTCTCGGGCGAGGACATCCTGTCCTCGGCGCGCTTCGACGACAGCATCGGCCTGAACGCCTGGCCGATGGAGCTGCATGCCGATGGCGGCGTGCAGTGGGCCTTCCCGCGCGACGAAGCCAACGCCTACAACCACCTGCCGTGGCGCATGCTGGTGCCGCAAGGGGTGGCCAACCTGCTGGTGGCGGGCCGCTGCGCGAGCATGACGCACGAAGGCCAGTCGGCCGCGCGCGCCAGCGGCGGCTGCTTCGTGATGGGGCAGGCGGCCGGCACCGCCGCCGCGCATCTGGGCGAGCAGGGCCATTTCGCGCGCATCGACGTCGCCGCGCTGCAGCGGCGGCTGAAGGCCGACGGCGCCGACCTGGACGGCGTGGCCTGAGCCTCCTTCTTCAAACTGGAACACGTCGCGCGGCAACCAGGCGCGCGACGCGGCCTCAACCGGCGTCGGCCGCGTTCTGCAACTGTGCCGCCGCAGACGCCTTGGTCAGCACGCGCACGGCCACCAGCTTCTTGAGTTGCTCCGGCCGTGGCCGCGCCTGGCCCTGTTCCCAGTTGTAGATGGTCTGACCCGACACGCCCACCAGCTGCCCATAGGCCGCGGCCGACAGGCCGAGCTTGCTGCGGTGGCTGGCCAGCCGCTGGGCGCTGAAGCGGCGCTGCGGCTCGCTGTCGAGCGCCGAGCCTGCCGCGGGCGGGCCGGCCGTCCCGTGCGCCGGGGCGCTGCGGGCGGCGCGGCGCAGCGCGCGCTCCAGGTCCTGGATCTGTCGCCGCAGCGCGGCGATGTGGCCGCGCTGTTGCGCGCTGGCCTTGCGCAGCGATTCGATTTCGGCCCGGACTTCCTTGCGCGCGACGCGGGAAATCTCGGCCTTCAGCAGGGAGGCGAAGTTGCTCATGCGCGTCATTCTGCAACGCCGGGCCGGTGGGGCCTGTCGGCGGCTTGCCCCGGCATCGTGCCGGGGCGTTGCCGCATCCGGCCTCAGCGGTAGCCGCTCTCGTTGGCGTTGTGGATGATCCAGATCAGGTTGCCGCTGGTGTAGTCGCCCATGCCGCCGCCGGCGAAGATCAGGCGGCCCTGGCCCTTGTAGGTCATCTCGTAGCGGTGGCGGTCGCCGCCGAAATAGAAGGGGATGAAGGCCTTGCCCGTCACGTAGGCGCCCTGGTCGGTGGGCGGGCCGATCAGGTCGGTGACCTGGCGCACGGGCATGCCGATCTGCAGGCGCGTGAACTTGCTGCCCGGGGCGGGGTTGCCGGTGATCTCGCCTTCGTAGTCGTTCAGGCCCTTCACGGTGCGGCCGCTGCCGGCTTCCACCTTGGACGAATCCACCACGTTGCCGCGCGCGTCCATGCCCGGCTTGCCGGCGCCCACGGTGCCGGCGCCGCCCGAAGCGGCCGGGGCCGGTGCGGCCGCCGCAGGCGCGGGCGCCGGTGCCGGCGCTGCAGCGCGCGGGGCGGGTGCCGCAGCCGGTGCGGGGGCGGCCGCGCCGGCGCCGGCCTCGCAGCGGGCCAGCTCCACCGTGCGCGTCGCGCCGCTGGCTGGCATGCGCACGGCGCGCACTTCGGCGCTCACCGGGCCGCCCTGGAAGCCGCGCTCCGTGCTCAGGCAGCGGAAGAACACGTTGTCGCCCGCCTGCACCATGTATGTGCCTGCGGCGGCGCCGCGGCCCGTGGCGCGCTGCAGGTCGACCGACACCGTCTGGCCGATCAGTTCCTGGCGGGCCTTGGTGATCGGACCCTTGAGGGTGGCGGCCACCTCGGCATAGCCCAGGCCCGCGGGTGCGGCGGGTTCGGGCGCCGGCGCAGGTGCCGGGGCCGGCGCGGCGGCCGGTGGAGCCGCAGCAGCTGCGCCCGCGGAGCCGGCGCTACCGCCCGAGCCCGAGGCGCACCCCGCCAACGCCATCACGCTGGCGGCCGCCAGGCCCAGAGCGGACAGGGAGAAGAGATCGAATCGGTTTTTTTGCATGGTGTCGTTTTTGGATGAGAAAGATGCGGCTCGACGCCGCGTGACTGAGCACCGCCGCCATTGTGGCTGAGGGGCCCGTGGCGGTAATGCGACGCTTTCATATTCAGAGCAAAGAGCTGAGTGCATTCACATTTGGAATCAATCGTTGTTCTTTGTGATTGATTTCACGCAATCATGGTATGTCGCACTTGCGTGCCACGTTTTGCCAACCTGATCACACCACAAACGACGGCGACCTTTCTACAGTCGCCCATCCTAGACCCGTGGCCGCTGGATGCGAGGCCGCTTCGTAGGCTGTCCCTTCGTCAAATTATCGAGGTAAGAGTCATGAACAAGAGCTACCGGAGCATTTGGAACGAGTCGCTGGGCGCGTGGGTGGCGGCCAGCGAAATCACCTCGGCACGCGGCAAGCGCAGCAGCGCAGGGACATCCACAGCGGCACCCGTGTGGCGCCTGCGCGGCCTGGTGGGCGGCATGCTGGTGGCCCTGGGGGCGCTGAGCACGCCGGCGGGCGCACAGACCTTTGACCCGACGACAGGGGCTTCCTGCTCGCGTCCCGCAGGAGCCACCACCGCGGCCTGGGTCTGCCAGGTGCCCACGGGCAACGGCGGCTTTGCCACCGTGACCGGCGCAGCCGGCGTGGGCGCGAGCCCGAACTTCACGACCTTGGCGAACTGGGTGAGCACCAACCTCACCGGTGCCAACGCCATCGTGCTGGGCACCGCGTCCACCAAGGCCTTGGGTCAGAACGGCATTGCCATCGGAGCCGGTGCCCAGTCCGCCGCGGGGACCGTGGACTCGCTGTCTTACAACGTCGCCATCGGCAACGGGGCCGAGGCCAGCACCGCGGCCTCCACCTTCACCACAGGATCCGGCGGTGCGGTGGCCGTCGGGCACGGCCAGAAGGCCAACGGCGTCGGCGCGGTGGCCATCGGCTCGAGCAACACCGCGACCGGTGATGGCGCCGTGGCGGTGGGGCGCATCAACCAGGCCACGGCACCAGGTGCCGTGGCGCTCGGTGACTCGGCCGAAGCGACGGGCTCGCGCGCGGTGGCGATGGGGACGACGACCGACGCCACGGCGGATTCGACCGTGGCCATCGGCAACGGCTCCGAAGCTACTGCCACAAGCGCCATTTCCATCGGCCGCATTGCGAAGGCAACGGGCACGAATGCGATCGCGATGAGCGGCAGCGCGGTGGCCAGCGGGACCAGTGCATTGGCCATGGGGCGCTCGGCAGACGCGACCCAGGACTACGCGATTGCCATTGGCGATGACGCGCAGGGCACCGGATTGCGCGGTCTGGCGGTGGGGCGCAGTGCGCAGGCCACTGGAACGGACGCAACGGCCCTGGGCACGCGCGCAGTGGCTTCGGGGGCCAATGCCGTGGCCATGGGCGGCAGCGACACAGCCGCCAACGCGGCGCAGGCGACGGGCGCACGTGCCACGGCGATGGGCTACGGCAGCCTGGCGAGTCAGACGGACACTATCGCCATCGGCGATGCAGAGGCATCTGGCCTGCAGGCCATTGCGATCGGCAAGGGCGCTGTGGCCTCGGGTGCAAGCAGCATAAGCATCGGTGTCGGCAATGTGGTGGCCGGTGCACGCTCGGGCGCCTTGGGCGACCCCAGCGTCATCAATGGCGCCGACAGCTACAGCGTCGGCAACAACAACAAGATCAGTGCTGCCACCAGCAACGCGTTCGCGTTGGGCAACAACGTCTATCTGGGCACCGACGCCACGGGCACGCCCAACAACAACGTCAGTGGCGCCGTGGCGTTGGGCAGCAATAGCAGCGTGACCCAGGCGGGCGGTGTGGCGCTGGGGCAGAACTCGGTGGCCAGCACCGCAGCAGGTGTTGCCGGCTATGACCCGACGACCGGCGCGCTCACCAAGCAAAGCGGCGCCACCTGGAACAGCACCCTGGCGGCCGTGAGCGTGGGCAGCGGCACGGCCGGCAGCGCGGCCACCGCCACGCGCCAGATCACGGGTGTAGCGGCTGGGTCGACGGCGACCGATGCCGTGAACGTGGCGCAGCTGAAGGCCGCGCAGACGCACTACTACAGCGTCAACGACAACGGCAAGCAGTTGGCCAACTATGCTAACGACGGCGCCACCAGCACTGGCATCAACGCGTTGGCAGCGGGCACACGGGCAACGGCCACCACCGAGTCGGCGACGGCCGTGGGTGACAAAGCCGCCGCAACCGGCCTCACGGCAACCGCAGTGGGCTATGCCACAGAAGCAGAGGGCTCGTACAGCGTTGCCATTGGTTCTGGTGCGCAGGCGCTTGGAGATCTTTCTTATGCCTTGGGCAACAACGCGTTGGCCCGGGCCTATGACGTGGCCGTGGGCGCAGGTGCCTTGGGCACGTCCACAGGGTCCACGATGACGACCGCCGTGGGTTTGCAGGCGGGTGCCGAATCGGTCAATGCCGCCAAGTCGACTTTTGTGGGTGCCGGTTCGGGCAACAAGAGTGCGGGGGCGCTCAATACCTACGCTGGGTATGCCGCTGGCGCACTCGCATCAGGCTCCAACAATGTGGCTTCAGGCTTGGGTGCCGGTGTAGCCGTGATAGGCAGCGGCAACGTGGCCATCGGAAGTGAAGCGGGCACCGCTGTTCCGTTTGATGCGAGCGGCAATTCCCCGACGGTCATCACGCCCGGTATGAAGTCCACCTATAGCAACGCGGTCTCCATTGGCAACCGTGCGCTGGCTGGCATGGACCGCGCTGTTGCCCTGGGCGCCAACACCAATGTGTATGTGGATGATGGCGTGGCGCTGGGTGCGGGCAGCGTGGCCTACACATCTGGCGGCAATCCGGGGTACATCCCGGGAGGCGCATCGGCCTCGCAAGTTACCAACATCGAGAACACCAACAGCACCACATTGGGGGCGGTGAGTGTGGGCGGTGGGTTGGGGGGCAACCGTCAGATCACCAATCTGGCGGCGGGCACTTATGACAGCGATGCGGTCAACGTGGCGCAACTGCAAGCCGCGCAGACGCGCTACTACAGCGTCAACTCCAACGCCACCGGCCCCAATAGCAACTACGACAACGATGGCGCCAAAGCCCCGGGCGCGCTGGCAGCAGGCTCGGGTGCACAGGCGGAGGGTACGAACTCGACCGCGATCAATGGAATCGTTGAACCCGGCGCGGACTACGCAGTTTCGGTTGGCGGGATCGCAAGGGGCTACAGCTCTGTGGCAATCGGCGTCTACGGGCCAAGCTCCACGGTGGCTGAGGGCGCACGTTCCGTCGCGCTGGGCGCCAGTGCCTATGCCGAAACGGAAGACAGTGTTGCGCTGGGCAGCTTATCAAGGGCCAGCAGGGCACCGGGCATGCCCGGCTACAACCCGGCGGGTGGCGCAGCGCCTGCCGGTGGTGTGTGGAACAGCACACACGGAGAGGTAAGCGTGGGCTCCGGTGAGTATGTCACCCGTCAGATCACCGGTGTGGCTGCGGGTTCGGAGGATTCCGACGCGGTGAATGTGGCGCAGCTCAAGGCAGTACAGCAGCACTACTACAGTGTCAATGACACGGGCGCCGTGCGCCTGCCGGGCGACGGCACCAACTACAAGAACGATGGCGCCACGGGCATCCAGGCCCTGGCTGCCGGCATCGGCGCCAGTGCCGGCTCGAACGGCAGCGTGGCCATCGGCACGAACGCCGCGGTTCCTCTGGACGCTTCGTCGCCCGAGGTGTTCGAAAACAGTGTGGCCATCGGCACCAATGCCAAGGTGGGTACCGTGGGGTCGGTCAGTCCCACGGGAGGGACGATGTTTGGGGCCACGGCAGTGGGCCACGATGCGCAGACTGCCTACGGTGGCTCAGTGGCCATCGGTGCGGCCCGAGCCAACGAAATCAATAGCATTGCCATTGGCGCCCAATCGCCTTACTACGCCCTGGCGGACAGCGATGGTTCCCTGGCCATCGGCAATGCCGCTCACGTCACGCTCGACAGCCCCGGCGGGCAGGCCATCGGTCGGGGTGCCGAGGTGACCGGCGCTGGCGCACAGGCCATGGGCCAGTCGGCCAAGGCCAGCGGCCTGGGCGCGGTGGCGATCGGCGGCTCCTCGGCCCTCAGCACCGATCCAACGGTGCCGTTCGGCCCGGCCGCCAATGCGCTGGCCGACTATGCGGTGGCCATTGGCGGGACGGCCAAGGTGGAAACCGGTGCAGAGGGGGGTATCAGCCTGGGCAACGAGTCCGTGGTGGCCGCCGGCGCGACGGGCGCACTGGCCTTGGGCACCAGTGCCAAGAGCACGGTGGCTGGCGCTGTGGCGCTGGGCAGTGGCTCGGTGGCCAGCACGGCCGCCGGCATCGTGGGCTATGACCCGAGCACCGGCACCACGGCGCTGGCCGGCACGGCCATCGCCAACACCAAGAGCACCTTGGGCGCGGTGAGCGTGGGCGATGTGGCGAACAACCAGTACCGCCAGATCACGGGCGTGGCAGCGGGTACCAATGACAGTGACGCAGTGAATGTGAGCCAGCTCAAGGCGGTGGGCAACCTGCCGTTGAGCTTCACGGGCGACAGCGGCACCAAGGTGGATCGCAAGCTGGGCGAGACGCTGAGCGTGGTGGGCGGGGCCACGGGCAAGCTGACCGACAACAACATCGGTGTGGTGGCCAACGGCACCGACACATTGACGGTGAAGCTGGCCGAGCAGATCGACCTGGGCGCAGCCGGCAGTGTGACCACGGGCGGTACGAAGATGGACACCACGGGCGTGGTCATCACCGGTGGCCCGAGCATGACCACCACCGGTATCAATGCCGGCAATCTGGCGATCACCAACGTGGCGCCAGGCACCATCAGCAGCACGAGCAAGGAGGCGGTCAACGGCAGCCAGTTGAATGGCCTGGGCACGACCATCGCCAACTCGATCGGCGGCACCACCACCTACAACGGGGCCACGAACACGCTGACCACGGGCCTGACCGTCAACGGCAACAGCTACACCACGGTGCAGGACGCGCTGGGCTACGCCGGCCAGGGCTGGAAGGTGACGACCGCGCAGACCGGCACGGGCACGGCGACGGGCACGACGGTGACGCCTGTGCAGCCGGGCGACACGGCCACCTTCACGGCAGGTGACAACATCGCGATCACGCAGGCAGGCCAGAACCTGACCATTGCCACCAGTGCGACGCCGAGCTTCACCAGCGTGACCACGGGCAACACCGTGATGGACAACACGGGTGTGACCATCATCGGTGGCACGAACGGCCCCGTCTCACTGACCAACACGGGACTGAACAACGGCGGCAACACCATCACCAACGTGGCGGCAGGGTCGAACCCGACCGATGCGGTCAACGTGAGCCAGCTGACCACGCTGGCCAACAGCCCGCTGAGCTTCGTGGGCGACAGCGGCGCGAAGGTGGACCGCAAGCTGGGCGAGACCCTGAACGTGGTGGGCGGCGCCAGCGGCACGCTGACCGACGGCAACATCGGCGTGGTGGCCAACGGCACGGATACACTGACGGTGAAGCTGGCCGAGCAGATCGACCTGGGCGCCGCCGGCAGCGTGACCACGGGCCAGGGCAAGCTGGACAACAGCGGGCTGACGGTCGCCGACGGCGCGGGCAACACCACCACCACCGGCGTGGCGGGCACCACCGTGACCAACGCAGGCGGCAGCACCACCAACGTGGGCGCAGGCGTGGTGAGCGTGGGCGACGGCACCTACACCACCACCCTGAATCCGACCAGCGTGGCGGTGGGCGGGGCCAACCCGATCAACATCAGCGGCGCGACGGGCCAGATCACGGGCCTGACCAACACGACGCTGACCGAGCCGGGCTTTGCCACGGTGGGCCGCGCGGCCACCGAGGAGCAGCTGAGCCTGGTCAACACCACGGCCAACAAGGGCTGGAACGTGACCACGGCGGCGGCCGCGGGCGGCAGCGTCAGCGGCACCAGCGTGGCCAATGTGGCGCCTGGCGACACCGTGACCTTCACGGCCGGCAAGAACGTGGCCATTACGCAAAGCGGCAAGGACGTGCAGGTGGCGGTGTCTGACACGCCCAACTTCACCAGCGTGACCACGGGCAACACCGTGATGGACAACACGGGTGTGACCATCACTGGTGGCACGAATGGCCCCGTCTCGCTGACCAACACGGGGTTGAACAACGGCGGCAACACCATCACCAACGTGGCGGCGGGATCGAACCCGACGGATGCGGTCAATGTGAGCCAGCTGACCACGCTGGCCAACAGCCCGCTGAGCTTCGTGGGCGACAGCGGCGCGAAGGTGGACCGCAAGCTGGGCGAGACCCTGAACGTGGTGGGCGGCGCCAGCGGCACGCTGACCGACGGCAACATCGGCGTGGTGGCCAACGGCACGGATACACTGACGGTGAAGCTGGCCGAGCAGATCGACCTGGGCGCCGCCGGCAGCGTGACCACGGGCCAGGGCAAGCTGGACAACAGCGGGCTGACGGTCGCCGACGGCGCGGGCAACACCACCACCACCGGCGTGGCGGGCACCACCGTGACCAACGCAGGCGGCAGCACCACCAACGTGGGCGCAGGCGTGGTGAGCGTGGGCGACGGCACCTACACCACCACCCTGAACCCGACCAGCGTGGCGGTGGGTGGCGCCAACCCGATCAACATCAGCGGCGCGGCCGGCCAGATCACGGGCTTGACCAACACGACGCTGACCGAGCCGGGCTTTGCCACGGTGGGCCGCGCGGCCACCGAGGAGCAGCTGAGCCTGGTCAACACCACGGCCAACAAGGGCTGGAACGTGACCACGGCGGCGGCCGCGGGCGGCAGCGTCAGCGGCACCAGCGTGGCCAATGTGGCGCCTGGCGACACCGTGACCTTCACGGCCGGCAAGAACGTGGCCATCACGCAAAGCGGCAAGGACGTGCAGCTGGCGGTGTCCGACACCCCCAGCTTCACCAGCGTGACCACCGGCAACACGGTGATGAACAACACGGGCATCAGCATCACGGGCGGCCCCAACAGCCCCGTCTCGCTGACCAACACGGGGTTGAACAACGGCGGCAACACGATCACCAACGTGGCAGCGGGCGTGAACCCGACGGATGCGGTGAACGTGAGCCAGCTCGATGGGGCACGCACGCGCTACTACAGCGTCAACAGCACCGACAAGACGGCGGGCAGCAATTACGACAACGATGGGGCCACGGGTGCGGACGCGATGGCGGCGGGCAGGGGCGCCTCGGCTGCGGGCGCCTACGACGTGGCGATGGGCTCGGGCGCCAGCACGACCGGTGCCTATGGTGGCACGGCCATCGGTGGCGGCGACGGCACCGCAGCCAAGAGCACGACGGCGGGTCAGTTCGGCAGTGCCGTGGGCTTCGCGGCGCAGGCCAAGGGCGTGGGCGACACCGCGGTGGGTACCTATGCCAATACGGGGGCGACCAACCCTGCGGGTGCCACCGACGACAGCGCCAATTCGTACCGCACGGCCATTGGCTACAAGGCCAGCACCACGGGCATTGCCTCCACGGCCGTCGGCAGCTTCAACCGAGCCGTGGGTGAGCGCAGTTTTGCGGGCGGCTATGAAGCCTCGGCCTTGGCCGACGACAGCGTGGCCATTGGCAGCAAGGCGCAATCCACCCAAGGGGGCGGCGTGGCGCTGGGCAGCGGCGCGGTGGCCAGCACGGCGGGGGGCATCGTGGGGTACGACGCGAGCACCGGCACCACCGCCGCCGCAGGCACGGCCATTGCCAACACCAAGAGCACCCTGGGCGCCGTGAGCGTGGGCGATGCGGCCAATGGCCAGTTCCGCCAGATCACGGGTGTGGCAGCGGGCAGCGAAGACAGCGACGCCGTCAACGTGAGCCAGCTCAAGGCCGTGGCCGACAGTGCGGCGGCGGGCGCCACCCACTTCTACAGCGTGGGCAGCACCGACGCCAAGGCCGGCAACTACAACAACGACGGCGCGCAGGGCAGCAACAGCATCGCGGCCGGCGTGGGGGCCAGCACCACCGCTGCGGCCACCGGTTCGGTGGCGCTGGGCGAGAACGCCACGGCCAGCCATGCCAACAGCGTGGCGCTGGGCAGTGGCTCGGTGACGGGGGCCTCGGCCGCGGTGACCACGGCGTCCATCACCACCACCGGCGCCAACGGAGGCACCTACAACTACGGCGGCTTTGCCGGTGCGAGCAACGTGGTCGGCGTGGTGAGCGTGGGCGGTGCCAATGGCGCCACACGCCAGATCACCAACGTGGCGCCCGGTGCCATCACGGCGACCAGCACCGATGCGATCAACGGCAGCCAGCTGTACGCCGTGGCGCAGGGGCTGAACGAGCGCATCGACAACATCCCGACGCAGACGGGGCCGCAGGGGCCGGAAGGTCCGGCCGGTCCGCAAGGGCCTGCGGGTCCCGCCGGTCCGCAGGGGCCGCAAGGGCAGCCGGGCGCGCAAGGTCCGCAAGGTGCCAAGGGGGACAAGGGCGACACCGGAGCCACCGGAGCCACCGGAGCCACCGGAGCCAAGGGCGACACCGGAGCCACGGGCGCTGCAGGCCAGAACGGTCTGAATGGCAAGGACGGCAAGGATGGCAAGAACGGCATCGATGCCGACGTGGCGGGCGTGGTGCAGTACACGAAGAATGTGGACGGCACCTACAACAAGAACGAGGTCCACCTGAACCCGAACGGCAACGGTCCGACCACGATCACCAACGTGGCCAACGGCGTGAACGGCAGCGATGCGGTGAACGTCAACCAGCTGAACACGGCGGCCAACAAGTGGGTCACGGCCAACGTGACCGACTACAAGGCGCCGAGCGCCGTGGGCGTGAACGCCACCGCCATCGGCAGTGGCTCGATCGCCGTCGGCACCAACTCCATCGCGATCGGCACCGGCTCCTTCGACGATGGCCGCGCCAACGTGATGTCGGTGGGCTCGGCGGGCAACGAACGGCAGATCACCAACGTGGCGGCTGGCACGCAGGGCACCGACGCGGTGAACGTGAACCAGCTCAACCACATGGGCAACAGCGTGCTGGGCGTGGTGAACAACCAGCTCAACGACCTGCGCAACCAGATCGACGTGAACCGTCGCGACGGCAACGCGGGCACGGCCGGCGCCATGGCCATGGCCGGCATGCCGCAGGCCTATCTGCCGGGCAAGAGCATGCTGGCGGCCGGCGTGGGCTACTACGAAGGCCAGAGCGCGATCGCCATCGGCCTGTCGAAGATTTCCGACAACGGCAAGTGGGTGACCAAGATCACCGGTTCCGCCAACACGCGGGGCAAGGTGGGTGCGTCGGTGGGTGTGGGCTACCAGTGGTGAGCCGCAAGGAGAAGACCATGAAGAAGCAAGAAAGCAACAAGCTGTCGCGCCGGCCTTCTGCCGTGCTGTCCTGGGTGGCCGCTGGCTGTGCGGCGCTGCTGCTGGCCGGCTGCGGCACCTCCGTCGTGAGCAAGGGGCTCAATGCCGAGGGCGTGGCGTCGGAAGTGGTGTTCCCGGACATCGCGAACCGCGCCACCTTGCCCGAGGGCACCTTCGTCAATCGGGACAACCTGCGCGCCGTCGGCGCCGGCCTGAGCAAGGACCAGCTGTACGACCTGCTGGGCACCCCGCACTTCCAGGAAGGCATGTTCGGCGTGCGCGAGTGGGACTATGTCTTCAACTTCCGCAGCGGCGGCGGCGTGACCACCTGCCAGTACAAGGTGCTGTTCGACAAGGACTATCTGGCGCGCAACTTCCACTGGAAGCCCGACAGCTGCGCGGCCCTGCTGGCGGACACCCCGGTGCCGGCGCCTGCCGTGGCCGTGGCCGCGCCGACGGTGCCGGCCGCGGCCACGCGCAACTTCCGGCTGACGGCGGATGCCCTCTTTCCCTTCGACCGCTCAGGTGTGTCCGACCTGAAGCCTGAAGGGCGACGCGCCCTGGACCGGCTGGCGGCCGAGCTGAAGGGCGCGCAGTACGAGCGCGTGGAGGTGGTGGGCCACACCGACCGCCTGGGCTCGGCCGAGTACAACCTGCGCCTGTCGCAGCAGCGCGCGAACACGGTGCGTGCGGTGCTGGTCGAAGGCGGCGTGGCCGCGTCGCGCATCGACGCGCGCGGCCGGGGCGCCGCCGAGCCCGTGGTGCAGTGCAGCCAGAGTGCGCGCGCTGCGCTGATCGATTGCCTGGCACCCAACCGGCGCGTGGACGTCAGCGCGCAGGCCAGCGGCAGCCGCTGAGCGCGCGGGCGCACCGCCCGGCTTCCCGACACCTGCGCGACAGCGCCAGGGGCTCGAAGGGCTCCTGCAGACCCTGAAACGCGCATCTCCAAAGCCCGGGCGGCGCGCAGCGGCCCGGGCTTTGCTATGTTCAGGGCTTTTCCTGATTGCCTGCGACACGATGACCGAAATTCCCGCCACCGCCTGCCTCGTCGAGGACCTGGTCGCCCTGATGCGGCTGGAGAAGGTGGACGACAACCGCTTCCGCGCCCAGAGCGAAGACATCGGCACCCCGGCGGTCTTCGGCGGCCAGGTGCTGGGGCAGGCCCTGATGGCCGCCAGCCTGACGGTCGAGCCCGACCGCCCCGTGCATTCGATGCATGCCTACTTCCTGCTGCCCGGCGAACACGCGCCCATCGACTACAGCGTGGACCGCGTGCGCGACGGCCGCAGCTTCACCACGCGCCACGTGCTGGCGCGCCAGCAGGGCCGCATCATCTTCGAGATGGCCGCCTCCTTCCAGACCGTGGACCAGGGCCTGGAGCACCAATTGCCCATGCCCGGGCTGCCCGGCCCCGAAGGCCTGCCCAGCGAGCTGGAGCAGCGCCAGGCCCTGGGCGAGCGCCTGCCCGCGCGCTGGCGCGTCAAGGGCGTGCAGCCGCACGGCATCGAATACCGCCGCGTGGAAGACGACGACCTGCTGGCGCCGAAGCCGCGCGAGGGCGGCAGCGCCATCTGGATGCGCGCCGTGGCGCCGCTGCCCGACGACCCCATGGTGCATCGCGCGCTGCTGGCCTACGCCTCCGACCACGGCCTGCTGCGCGCGGCGATGGTGCCGCACGGCTACAGCTTCATGTCCGGGCGGGTGCGCGCGGCCAGCCTGGACCATGCGATGTGGTTCCACCGCGACTTCCGTTTCGACGACTGGCTGCTCTACGTCATCGACTCGCCCAGTGCCAGCGGTGCGCGCGGCCTGTGCCGCGGCAGCGTGTTCACGCGCGACGGCCGCCTGGTCGCCTCCACGGCGCAGGAGGGCATGCTGCGCATCCTCGAAAAGCCCATGCCCTGACGTTCGGGCGGCTTTCCCGCGCCTGGCGCCGCGGCCGCGGGGCACGCGCGGCGAATGGCCGACCATGCACCGAATGAATGGCCGCGCGCCTTCCAAGTCGCGTGGATGACTCGGCGCCGCGGACCTGCGGTGATGTACTGCCGGCGGCGGCACAGGCCGTGCCGTCGCCCGCAAGAAGATTCATCGCAGGAGACAAGAACCCATGTTCAAGCGCGCAAGCCGCGCGGCCCTGGCCGCCGCACTGACCACCTTCCTCGCCGCCCCGGCGCTGGCCCAGATCAAGGTGGCCTACATCGACCCGCTGTCGGGCCCCTTCGCCAACGTGGGCGAGCTGCAGCTGCAGCATTTCCAGGCCGCGGCCGCGCAGATCAACGCCAAGGGCGGCGTGCTGGGGCAGAAGATCGAGATCCTGCCTTTCGACGGCAAGTCCAGCGCCAACGAGAGCGCCAGCGCGCTGCGCGCCGCCTACGACAAGGGCGCGCGCTACGTGTTCCAGGGCAACGGCTCCAACGTCACGGCCGCGCTGGTGGACGCGGTGCAGAAGATGGTCGCGCGCGGCGAGGAGCCGATGCTGGTCATGAACTACTCGGCCTTCGACCCCGACATGACGGGCCCGAAGTGCACCTTCTGGCATTTCCGCTTCATCCAGAACGTGGACATGAGCATGAACGCGATCACGTCGGCGATCGCGGCGCGCCCCGAGATCAAGAAGGTGCACCAGATCAACCAGGACTACGTGGCCGGCTACCAGGCGCAGAAGGCCTTCCGCGAGATGCTGCCCAAGAAGCGCGCCGACCTGGAGCTGGTGGGCGACGACCTGCATCCGCTGGGCCGCGTGAAGGACTTCGCGCCCTATGCCGCCAAGATCAAGGCTTCGGGCGCGGACACGGTGATGACCACCAACTGGGGCAACGACCTCACGCTGCTCATCAAGGCCATCAAGGAAGCGGGCCTGAAGGTCAACATCTACACGCTGTACGCCAACACCGTCGGCGTGCCCACCGTGCTGCAGGACAGCGGCATCGGCACCGTGTTCAGCCTGTCCGAATGGCATGCCAACGTCGAGAACAACGGCGCCGAAGCCTTCGCCAACGACTTCAAGAAGCAGTTCAAGAGCGACTTTCTGCTGCTGCGCGCCAAGACCTCGCTCGAGATGCTGGCCGAGGCCATGCGCCAGTCCAAGTCCACCAAGGCCATTGACGTGGCGCGCAAGCTGGAGAACATGCGCTACAAGAGCGACGTGGGCGAGGTGTGGATGCGCCCGGACGACCACCAGCTGCAGCAGGACCTGTACGTGCAGACCTTTGCCAAGGTGGGCGACAAGGGCGTGAAGTACGACCTGGAGAACACCGGGGTGGGCGTGTACACGGCCAAGAAGATCGACGCCAAGGACGCGATGCTGCCCAACACCTGCACGGACATGAAGCGGCCATAAGCGGGCCCGCGCATCGCGGCCGGCTTTTTCATTACCGGCCGTCCTTGCGGCGTGGCGTCGGCGCGCGGGCGGCCGCTACACGCCCAGGTAGCGTGCCCACAGCGAGCGGTCCGCGTCCAGCGCGGCCGAGTCGCCGCGCCACACCACGCGGCCGCGCTCCAGGACCACGTGCTGGTCCGCGAGCGGCAGCAGGCGCCGCACGTACTTGTCGACCACGAGGATGGCCTCGCCCTCGGCCTTCAGGCGCGCCAGGCAGTGCCAGATCTCTTCACGCACCACGGGCGCCAGGCCTTCGGTCGCCTCGTCCAGGATCAGCAGGCGCGGGTGCGTGGACAGGGCGCGGGCGATGGCCAGCATCTGCTGCTCGCCGCCCGAGAGCTGATGGCCGGCGTTCCCGCGCCGCTCGGCCAGGCGCGGAAAGAGCTCGTACAGGCGCGCGGGCGTCCAGCGTGCGGGCTCGCCCTCGCGCGTGCGGGCGAAGGCGCGCAGGTGTTCATCCACGCTGAGGTTGGGGAAGACGTGCCGCCCCTCCGGCACGATGCCCATGCCGCGCCGCGCGATGGCGTCCGCACGCGCGTTCGTGATGTCGGCGCCCAGGAACTGGACGCGGCCCGCGCGCGCCGGCAGCGCGCCGCTGATCACCTTGAGCAGCGTGCTCTTGCCCATGCCGTTGCGGCCCAGCAGGGCCGTGACCTGGCCCGGCTGCAGCTGCAGGTCGATGCCGAACAGCACCTGGCTGGCGCCGTAGCCGGCCTCCAGGCCCTGGGCGTCGAGCAGGCCGCTCATGGCGCGGGCTCCGTGGCGATGTCTTCGGCGCCCAGATAGACGGCCTGCACGCGCGCATCGGCGCGCACGGCGTCGACCGTGCCGGTGGTCAGCACACGCCCCTGCACCAGCACCGTCACGCGGTCGGCCAGGCGGAACACGGCGTCCATGTCGTGCTCCACCAGCAGCACGGCGCACCTTTCGCCATCATTGCCGCGCAGCGATTCGATCAGTTCGACCATGCGGGCCGATTCCTCCGGCCCCATGCCCGCCATGGGTTCGTCGAGCAGCAGCAGGCGCGGCTTGGCGGCCAGGGCCAGCGCCACGTCGAGCGTGCGCTGCGCGCCGTGCGGCAGGGTCCCGGCTTCGCGTGACAGCACCTGGTCCAGGCCCACGCGCGCCGCGAGCTCGCGCGCCTGCGCGTACAGGCCGGCTTCCCGCGTGCGCGGGGCGAAGAAGCGCAGGCTCGACCCGGCATGCGCCTGCAGCGCGAGCACCAGGTTGTCCTGCACCGTGTTGCGCGCGAACACGCGCGTGACCTGGAAGCAGCGCGACAGGCCCGCCGCCACGCGCTGGTGGTCGGCCAGCGCCGTGATGTCGCGGCCGGCCAGCCACAGCCGGCCGGCGTCGGGCTTGAGCAGGCCGGTGATCTGGTGGATGAGCGTGGTCTTGCCCGCGCCGTTGGGGCCGATCAGCGCATGCACCTCGCCGGGCGCGATGGCGAGCGTGACATGGTCGGTCGCCAGCAGGCCGCCGAAGCGCTTGACCAGGCCGTCGATGCGAAAGAGCGCATCGGTGGTCATGGCGCAGGCTCCGTGTCATGGGCAGGCCTCCGACGCCCGGCCAGCGCCGCGAGGCCCCGCGGTGCCCACAGCGCGACGGCCACCAGCAACACGCCCAGCGGCAGGTGCCAGTACTCGGCATGCAGCTTCAGCACTTCCTCCAGCAGCAGCCACACGGCGGCACCCACGGGGCCGCCCCAGCTGCGGCCCAGGCCGCCGATCACCACCATGACCACCAGCGTGGCCGATTGCGTCCAGTGCAGGGTGGCGGGGCTCACGAAGTTGTTGCCGGCGGCCAGCAGCGCGCCCGCCAGCCCGGCGATGGCGCCGGCCAGCACGAAGGCCACCCATTGCAGCCGCAACACCGGGTAGCCCAGCGCGCGCATGCGCGTCTCGTTGTCGCGGATGCCCCTCAGCGCATGGCCGAAGCGCGCGCGTGTGGCGCGATGCAGGAGCCACAGCAGCGGCACCACGAGCGTCAGCACCACCCAGTAGAAGGTGGGCTCGTGGCCCAGGTCCAGGCCGGGCAGCAAGGTGGGGCGGCTCGTCAGCGTGTAGCCGTCGTCGCCGCCATAGGCGCGCAGCGCCACGGCGCAGAAGTACAGCATCTGCGCGAAAGCCAGCGTGCTCATGATGAAGTACACGCCGCGCGTGCGCAGCACCACGAGCGCGATGAGGCCGCTGATGGTGGCGGCCACCGCCATCGCGGCCGGCCACAGCAGCCAGGCCGAAGCGATGCCCGCCTCGGTCAGCGCCACCACCGTGTACGCACCCACGCCGATGAAGCCCGCATGCCCCAGCGCCACCATGCCGCCGAAACCGAGGATGAAGTTGAGGCTGGCCGCGGCCAGCGCCACGATCAGCACGCGTCGCACGAAGTTCACGTAGAACTCCAGGCCCAGCAGCGGCGCGAGGAGCGGGAAGGCGGCCAGCGCGGCGAGCAGCGCGAGGCACAGCAGGGTCGAGCGCTTCATGTCCGGGGGGAGAACAGGCCCGCGGGCCGGAAGATCAGCACGCCCACCATCAGCGCGTACATGGCCAGTTCGGCGAACAGCGGACCCAGGTCGGCCGCCGTGGCGGGCGGCAGGGTGGCGCGCAGCGCCATGGGCAGGAAGGCGCGGCCGATGGTGTCCACCACGCCCACCAGCAGCGCGGCCACGAAAGCGCCGCGCACCGAGCCGATGCCGCCGATCACCAGCACCACCAGCGCCGGGATCAGGATCTGCTCGCCCATGCCCACCTGCACCGCCACCAGCGGCCCCATCAGCGCGCCGGCCAGCGCCGCCAGCGCAGCGCCGAGCAGGAACACGCCGTTGAAGATGCGGCCCACGCGCACGCCCATCCATTCGGCCATGGGCCGGTCCGACGCGCCCGCGCGCACGCGCATGCCGATGCGCGTGTGGTTCACCAGCCACCACAGGCCCAGCGCCACGGCCACGCCGGCGCCGAGGATCAGCAGCCGGTAGGCCGGGTAGGGCAGGCCGGGAAGGATCTCGATCGGGCCGCTGAGTGCGGGCGGCGTGGGCGCCATCACGGGCGAGGGGCCCCAGGCCATCTTCACCAGGTCGTCGGCGATCAGGATCACGCCGAAAGTGGCCAGCACCTGCGCCAGGTGGTCGCGCGCATACAGGCGGCGCATCAGCAGCACCTCGAGCAGCAGCGCCAGCGCCATAGTGGCCAGCACGGCGAACACGATGGCGGCCGTGAAGGAGCCGGTGCGCGTGTGCGCCTCGGCCGCCAGGTAGGCGCCGGCCATGAACAGCGAGCCGTGCGCGAGGTTCAGCACGTCCATGATGCCGAACACCAGCGTCAGGCCGGCGGCCAGCAGGAACAGCATCAGGCCGTAGCCGATGCCGTTGAGCAGTTGCTCAAGAACGAGCGTGCCGGTCATTGGCGAGACACCCCCCAGGCCGCTTCGCGGCTCCCCCCTCCGCTGCGCGAGGGGGGCGCACCCAGTGGCCGGGCAAAGCCCGTTCCACGGGTGCCCTGGAGGCTTCGCTGCGCTCGCCGACTTGGAAGGCGTTTCATGCCGTGGCTTACTTCATCCCACACTTGCTGGCGTAGCTGTCGCCGTAGTTCGTCAGCAGCGTGCTCACCGTCTTGTTGGTGATCCTGCCCTGCGCGTCCTTGCCGATCACGCGCAGGTAGAAGTTCTCTACGGGAAAGTGGTTGTTGGCGTACTTGAAGGCGCCGCGCGTGGAGGCGTAGTTGGCCTTCTTCAGCGCGGCGATCACCGCCTCGCGGTTGGCGGCGTTGCCGCCGGCCTGCTTGACGGCCGCGTCCATGGCCAGGATCACGTCGTAGGCCTGCGCGGCGTACAGCGAGGGGTACCGGCCGTTGTATTCCTTGCGGAAGGCCTCCACGAAGGCCTTGTTGGCCGCGTTGTCCAGGTCGTGTGCCCAGTGCGAGGTGTTGAACAGGCCCAGCATCGGGTCCCCCACGGCGCCGATCACGTCCTCGTCGGCCGAGAAGCCGCTGGTGACCAGCGTGATGTCCTTGGACAGGCCCGCGCCCACGAACTGCTTGACGAAGTTGATGCCCATCGCGCCGGGCAGGAAGAAGTAGACCGAATCGGGCTTGGCCGCGCGCAGCTGCGCGAGCTCGGCCGCGTAGTCGATCTGGCCCAGCTTGGTGTAGAGCTCGTCGGCCACCTGGCCCTTGAACTGTCGCTTGAAGCCGCCCAGCGCGTCCTTGCCCGCGGGGTAGTTGGGCGCGATCAGCACGGCCTTCTTGAAGCCCTTGTCCTGCGCGAACTTGCCGGCCGCTTCATGGAACTGGTCGTTCTGGTAGGCCGTGCCGAAGAAGTAGGCATTGCACTGCGCGCCCGCGAACTGGCTGGGGCCGGCGTTGGACGACAGGTAGGGCACCTTGGCCTGGAACAGCGTGGGGCCCACGGCCAGCGCCACGTTGGAGCCGATGGGGCCGGTGAACAGGTCGATCTTCTCGCGCTGGATCATGCGGTCCACCAGCTGCTTGGCCTGGTCGGGGCTGCCGGCCATGTCGGCCTGCACGTACTCCACCGGCTGGCCGCCGAGCTGGCCGCCCATCTGCTTGATCGCCAGGTTGAAGCCGTCGCGCGCCTCGGCGCCCAGCGCGGCGAAGGGGCCGGAAATGTCCAGCGCGATGCCAACCTTGACCGGCGCCGCCAGGGCTGCGCCCGCGGCCAGGGCGGCGGCCGTCAGCATGAAGGTGCGCAGCGTGCGCGAAAGGAGGGGACGCGAAGGCAGCGAAGAAGGGGCACGCATGGACGGACAGGCTCCTGGTGGGACGAAAGGGGTGCCGACGCGGGCCGGCACGCGACTGTAGCCGCCCCGTGGGCCATGCACGATCAGTGCCCGCCCGAACACGGCCAGGTGCCTACTCCGCCGGCACCGCCTGCCGCGTGGGCCACAGCACGGCCGCGATGGCCAGCACCATCAGCAGGACTGCCGCCCAGTCCTGCCAGTGAATCACCTCACGCAGCCACAGCGCGCCGCTGAACACGCCCAGCACCGGGATGAACATGACGCTGAGCGTGGACGCGATGGGCGGCAGCCCCCGCGCGAGCGCGAACCAGGCCGCGTGCGCGAAGCCGAAGATCAGCACGGCGTTGTAGGCCACGGCGCCCCAAGTGGCGGCGCTGGGCGCCTTCCACTGCGGGCGCTCCAGCAAGGCCGACAGGGCCGTGAGCACCACGGCGGTGAGCACGGTCATCCAGAAGGACAGCGTGAGCGTGGGCACCGGCATCGCCGTGCGCCGCAGCAGCTGCGTGCCCACGGCCCAGGTGGCAGCCGCCACCAGCGCCAGCAGCACGAAGGCGGGCTTGCCGGCCAAGCCCGTCAACTCGTGCCACAGCAGCAGCGCCACACCCAGCCCGGCCGCGCCCACGCCCAGCCAGGCGCGCGCCGACAGCCGGGTGGAAAAGAGCAGCGCGCCGATCAGCGCCGAGAAGATGGGCATGGTGTAGCCCAGGATGGCGGCGCGCCCGCTCGACAGCTCCTTGAGCGCCACGATCATGCAGGCGTGCCAGACGAACATGTTGGTGGCGGCCAGCCACAGCACTTCGGGCCAGTGCCGGCGCGGCACCTGGAAGGGCACCTTCATCACCACCAGCGCCAGGCCCAGCACCGGCACGCCCAGCCAGAGCGAGAGCATGCGGAAGGTGAGCGGCGGGAAGTCCATCACCCCCAGCTTCATCACGGGCCAGTTCAGGCCCCAGACCAGGGTGAGCGGAATGAGCAGGGCGAACTGGCGCGGCGTGAGGGTGGGCATGGCGCCGATTGTGGCCAGCCGCGCGCCGGCCCGCTGGCCCCGGGGTGACGCGCCGAGCGAGAAGCTGTGCTTCGCCCCGGCCAGGCGAGACGGGCCGGCTCCGCCCTTCGAGGGGCGGTGCGCGGCCCGGCCCGGGCCGGCTTCAGAAGCCGGCGCTTTCGCCCTTGGTGGCGTGGAAGAAGATGTTGGGCTTGCGGTAGACCGCGAGCACGACCGCGCCGGTGTCGGACTTGTTGTCGTGGAAGGAGCCGGGCTTGCGCCAGATGTAGTCGCCTTGCAGCGCGATGCCGTCGTGGTCCTCCACCGAGCCGCTGAGCACGAAGGTCTGCTCCAGCTCCGGGTGCTTGTGGAAGGGAATGAAGGCGCCGGGTTCCAGCTTGAGCAGGCAGGTCATCTCGCCCTCGCCGGCGTTCTCGTACAGCACCTTGATGGAGACCTTCTCGAAGCGCGTGGGCTTCCATTCCATCGTGTCGGGCTTGATGTAGATCGATCCGCCGATCGTGGGCTGCGCCTTGCGCGGCCGGTCCAGGGTGCTTGCGTCCATGGTGACTCCTTTGTGTGTGGGGGGACGGGAATGCGGAAAGCGGAACGGGCGCGGCTATTGCCCTTCCCGGAACTCAGGCGTCCAGCGCATCAGGCGGCTTTCGCACTGCCGGATGGCGGCCACCAGGGCCACGCCCAGCACCGACAGCACGGTGATGGTGGCGAACATGTCGGTCGCGTTGAGCGTGGATAGCGAGGTGATGATCAGGTAGCCCATGCCGCGGTCGGAGCCGACGAACTCGGAGATCACCACCCCGACCAGCGAGAAGGCCACGGCGTTGGGCAGGGCCGCGAACATCCAGCCCATCACGTAGGGCACCCGCACGCTCCACAGCAGATGCGTGCGCGAGGCGCCGAGCGTGCGGCAGAAATTGATGATGTGCGGCTCGATGCTCTGTCCGCCCTTGAAGGTGTTGAAGAACACCAGGAAGAACACGAGGAACCAGGCCGTCACCACTTTGGACAGCAGCCCCAGGCCGAAGATCATGGTGATCAGCGGCACGAAGGCGATGCGGGGCAGCGAGTTGGCCGCCGTGATGAAGGGGCCGAGCACGCGGGCCAGCCGCGGGCTTTGCGACAGGCTCAAACCCGCCACGAAGCCGGTCGCGACCGACACCACCAGCCCCAGCATCGTCGCGACCACCGTGGAGCTCAGGTGCGGCAGCACGAAGCCGGCCTGGCTGCCCAGCGTCCAGTCGTAGATGCGCTGGATCACGAGCGAGGGGCGGCTGACGAAGAAGGGATCGATGAAGGTGTTCTCCACGAACCAGGGCACGCGCGTCAGGCTCTCCCACAGGGCCAGCAGGCCGCCGAAGAGGGCCAACTGCCAGCCCAGCACGATCAGCGCTTCGCGCCGCGCGGCCTGGCGCGCGCTGGCCGCGAACTGCTGGATGCGCTGCGACGACGCCTGTTGGGTGGCCTGCGCGAGGGCCGGTGCGGCCAGGGTCTCAGGCGACATGGGACACCTCCCGGCTCGCACCCTGGGCGGCCTGGAACTCGCGGCCCAGCACGCTCCAGATGGCGCGCACGTTGCGCCCGAAGGCCTCGGAGTCGCGCAGCGCGAACACGTCGCGCGGGCGCGGCAGGTCGACGTGATGGTCCAGCACCACACGGCTGGGCGGGGCCGACAGCACGATCACGCGGTCGGCCAGGGTCACGGCCTCGTCCAGGTCGTGCGTCACCATCATCACGGTCTGGCTCAGCTTCTGCCAGATGTCCAGCAGCTCGTGGTGCAGCGTCATCTTGGTGTTGCTGTCCAGCGCGCCGAAGGGCTCGTCCAGCAGCAGCACATCGGGTTCGCAGGCCAGCGTCATCAGCAGCGCCACGCGCTGGCGCATGCCGCCCGAAAGCTGGTGCGGCAGCATGTCCTCGCAGCCCGACAGGTTGGCCAGTGCCAGCAGGCGCCTGACCTTCTCGGCGATCTTCTGCTCCGGATGGCCGCGGAACTTCAGCCCCAGCCCGATGTTGCGGCCCACCGTGTACCAGGGCAGCACGGTGTCCTTCTGGAAGATGTAGCCCAGCCGGTGCGGAATGGTGCCCGGCACCACCGGAATGCGGTCGATGGCGATGCTGCCCGCGCTGGGCGCCATGAAGCTGCCCACCATGTTCAGCAGCGTGCTCTTGCCGCAGCCGCTGGGGCCGACGATGCAGACGAACTCGCCCTTGCGCACGGTGAAGGACACGTCGCCGATGGCCCAGGTCTCGCGCGTGGCGCTGAGGTAGGCCTTGCTGATGTGCTGGATGTCGATCATGCGAGCCCCCGCGCGGCCTTGACGAAGCGCATGTCGACCATGTTCGCGTAGGGCACCCGGGCCGCGTCTTCGGCGCTCATCTGGCGGCCGTCGCCCATCACGGCCATCAGCCGCTCGTAGTGCTGCGGGCCGATCAGGTTGTCGGGGCTCCACACCTTCTTGAAGTTGGTCACGGCGTCGATGGACAGCTGGCGCTCGTAGCCCTGCAGGTACTCGGCACCGATCAGCGCGACCACCTCCTCGGCGGAGGTCTTGTGCAGGTAGTCGGTGGCCCTGGACAGCCCGGTCACCAGCGCCTGCACGGCCTCGGGTCGCTTGTCGATGCTGTCCTTCATCACGTAGATGCCCACGCCCGGGATGTCGCCGCCGAAGGCCGTGTTCCATTTGGCGGTGTCGGTCACGTCGAACAGCGGCACGCCCCAGCCTTCGGCCTGCGCCTTGTTGAGCATGGAGTAGGTGGCGGTGCAGCAGTCCACCGAGCCGCTCTTGACGGCGCCGAGCATGGTGGCGAAGTCGCCCAGCGGGCGGATCTGCACCTTGTCCTTGATGCCGGCGCGGTCGCTGAGGTACACGGCCATCAGCCAGGTGGCCGACTGCGGCTGCGTGATGCCGATGGAGCGGCCGGCCAGGCCCTGGATGTCACGCACGCCGCTGTCGTAGAGCTTCTTGCTGATCAGGATGTTGGCGAAGGGGATGCGCGTGTCGAAGCCTCCCACCAGCACGGCCTGCTTGCCGGCCAGCGTGAGCGACACCGCGTCGTTGACGCCCGAGACGGCCGCGAAGATCTGGCCGGCTGCCAGCATCTGCTTGGCGCGCGGGCCGCTCTGCGCGTTCATGGGCTTGAGGTTCAGCCCCGCATCGGCGAAGTAACCGTTCTTCGCGCCCACGTAGACCATGGCGTAGAGCGGGTCGATGCTGGCGATGCCGCACTCGGCATTGCCGAACTTGCCGCGCTGGGCCCAGGCGGGCGCGAAGGGCCAGGCACCGGCCAGGGCCGTGGCGCCCAGGCCGGCCATGAGCTGGCGGCGGCGAAGGACGGGCATGGGCTGCGTGGGGGACGGAAGGGTCATGGGGCGCTCCTGCGAGGGTGGGGAAAGGCGGAGGTGTCGCGGCGGCATGGCGATGCGGCCTGCTGCGGATGCAGTGTGAAAGGCGCCCGCCGAATGGGCCAATACCGTTTGAAGCGGCCTGTGATGCCGCGGCGGCATCAGGCGCAGAGCGCGGGCTGGCGGGACGGGGCGCGGGCTGGCCCGGGAAAGGCCTGCGTGGCCGCCACGGAGAAGGGCTCGATCAGCGGATTGCTGCTGTCGCTGCGCCAGGCGAGTGCGATGTCGGCGCGCTGTGTCAGGTCGGACAGGCGCCGGTACTCCACGCCGGCCGTGCGCAGGTGGCGCACGGGCTCGGGCACGATGGCCACGCCCATGCCGGCGCCCACCATCCCCATCATTGCCTGCGAGTCGCCCACCTCGCGAAGCACCGACGGGCAGAAGCCCGCCGCGCGGCAGAAGCCGAGGATCTGGGCCTGAAAGCTGGGGCCATGGGCCGCGCGCGGCAGCGAGATGAATTCTTCGTTCGCGAGGTCGCCCACCCGCAGCTGCGCACGGCTGCACAGCGGGTGATGGGCCGGCAGCGCCACCACGAAGCGGGCGTGGTCGATGACCTGCAGCGCGATCAGCGGATCGGGCACCAGTGGCCGCAGGATCAGCACGTCGAAGCGGTCCTCCAGCAGCGGCGCGTACTGCTCCATCACCGGGAACTCGTGCATGCGCACGTCCACCTGCGGCAGGTGCGCACGGAAGGCGCGCACCAGCGCCGGCAGGTACTCGTACGCGACCAGGCTGATGAAGCCGATGCGCAGGCGCCCGCTCTGCCCCTGCGCGGCGCGTTGCGCGATGGCGGGCAGGCCGTGCACCTGCGACAGCAGCCCCTTCGCGTGTTCCAGCACCGCCAGGCCGGCGGCCGTGAGGCTGACGGAACGCTTGTCGCGCTCGAACAGGCGCGCGCCCAGCTGCTGCTCGAACTGCTGGATCTGCCGGCTCAGCGCCGGCTGCGCGATGTGCAACTGCTCGGACGCGCGGCGGAAGCTGAGCGTGTCCGCGACCGCCACGAAGTAGCGCAATTGACGAAGGTCCATTCCGCGCCCACGCAAGATCCATGCGCGACGCGCGGGTATGGCCTCAGGCTAAAATTGATAACAATTCTTATTTGCAGTGAAGAGTCCGATGTCTCTGACGCCCGCGGACGCTGCGGCCGCCGGCGTCCTCTTCCAAGATCACCATTCCTGGTTGCTGGGCCGCCTGCAGCAGCGGCTGCGCAACCGCGCCGAGGCGGAAGACGTGGCCTCCGAGACCTTCGTGCGCGTGATCGGCTACGAGCGCGTGCGCGGCCTGGACGAGCCGCGCGCCTACCTGACCACGGTGGCCAAGAGCGTGCTCGTGCGGCAGTGGCGCCGGCGCGAGCTGGAGCGCGCCTACCTCGACAGCCTGGCCGCGCTGCCGGAAGCGGTGGCGCCGTCGGCCGAGGAGCGCGTGGCGCTGCTGCATCAGCTGGAGCGCATCGCGCAGGCGCTGGACACGCTGTCGCCACGCGCGCGGCGCGCCTTTTTGCTGAGCCAGCTCGACGGCCTGACCTACGCCGAGATCGCCCTGGAAGTGGGCGTGTCGGTCAGTTCGGTGCGCCAGTACATGGCGCAGGGGCTGCGCGCCTGCCTGCTGGCCACGCAGGCATGAGCGCCCGCCCGACCTCGGCGACCTCCCCGGCGCGCGCGGCGCCGTCCCCCTTGCACACGCGTCTGTCGGTCGCCGATGCCACCGAAGCGGCGGTCGACTGGTGGGTGGAACTGCGCTCGGGCGAGGTCGGCCCCGACATGCGCGTCGCCTTCGCGCGCTGGCTGGCCGCCGATGAGCGGCATGTGCAGGCCTGGGCCGGCCTGCAGGCTTCGGTGGGGCAGGTGTTCGACGGTGGCGCGGCCCCCGAACGCGGCCAGGCGGACTGGATGGATGGCCTGATGAACCGCGCGCAGCGCGCCACGCAGCAGCGCCGCCGCCTGCTGCAGGGCGCCCTGGCACTCACGGGCGTCGGCGTGGGGGCGGGGCTGATGGTGTCGGGCTCACGCGTGGGCTGGGTGCCCGACGTGATGGCCGATCTGCGCACCGGCATCGGCGAGCGCCAGCGCTTCGCGCTCGACGACGGCAGTTCGCCGCTGCTGGACGCCGACAGCGCGGTGGACGTGGACTTCCGGGCGCGCCGCTGGGTGCGGCTGCGGCGCGGCCAGCTGATCGTGCAGGTGCATCCCGCGGGCGCGGATGCACCGCCCTTCGTCGTCGAAAGCGCGCATGGCCAGGTGCAGGCGCTGGGCACGCGCTTCCTGGTGCGGCAGGACGCGCACGACAGCCTGGCGTTGGTGCTGGAACATGCGGTCGAACTGCGCACGCCGACGGCAGGTGCGGTGGCCGAACGCCTGGATGAGGGCCAGGCCGCCCGCTTTGACGGTCAGCGCATCGTGCGCGAAGCCGCCGACGGCCCGGCCAGCTTTGCCGCCGCCTGGTCGCGTGGCATGTTCGAGGCGCTGGACACGTCGCTGGGCGAGGTGGTGGCCGCGCTGCGCCACTACCGGCGCGGCCTGATCCGTGTCGCGCCCGAGGCGGCGCGCCTGCGCGTGACCGGCGCCTTCCCGCTCGACGATGTGGATGCCGCGCTCACGGCGCTGGCGGAGACCATGCCCATCGAGGTGTACCGCCACGCGGCGGACTGGCTGGTGCGCATCGAGCCGCAACGCTGATCGCCGCGCGCCTGTTGCGAGGTCAGGGAGGAGGTATGGCCGAGCCGCCGTGTCTGCGCGTCTCTTCGGCCTCCTTCATTTCTCCAGAATATTCGAAGCGCAGCCTGTCACTTTTTCGCGCTCGTGGCTCATGCAAGGGAAGAGGCGCTCCCAACGCGCCCTGAACCCCTTCCTTCGTCCACCCGCATTCCCGGATTTCCTTCACATGTCTGCGCTCTTCCCGCCACGCTGCGCCCCCCTGGCCCTCGCGATGGCCCTGGCTTTCGCCAGCCTGCCGGCCCTGTCCCAGACGGCCGCGCCCGTGTTGGCCACCCAGGCCTACAACCTGCCGGCCCAGCCGCTCAACATCACGCTGGCGCGCATCGCCAGCAGCAGCGGCGTGCGCGTGTCGGTCGATTCCGAACTGGTGCGCGGCCTGCAGGCGCACGCCGTACAGGGCCAGCTGACGCCCGAAGCCGCGCTGCAGCAGGCGCTGGTCGGCAGCGGCCTGGAGCTGGTGCGCACCGGCAGCGGCGTGCTCACGCTGCGCCGCGCGGCCGGGGTCGAGGCGGCCACGACCGTCGTCACGCCAGAGGGCTCGGCGCCGGTGCTGGCCACCACGCATGTGCAGGCCACGGCCGAGCGCAACGCCTCTACCGAGGGCTCGGGCAGCTGGTCCGGCCGCTCGGCCACCATTGGCAAGAGCACGCAATCGCTGCGCGAGATCCCGCAGTCGGTCAGCGTGATCACGCGCGAGCGCATGGACGCGCAGGGCCTGCGCACGCTGGACCAGGCGCTGGGTGCCAGCACCGGCGTCACCATCACCATGGGCGACCCGGACCGCATGAGCTACAACGTGCGCGGCCACAGCGTGGACACGCTGCAGTTCGACGGCATGGCCTTCCAGCCTTCGCCCGACACGGGCGGCATGCTGGTGCAGACGGACATGCTGCTGCTCGACCGCATCGAGGTGCTGCGCGGCTCGGCCGGCCTGCTGCAGGGCTCGGGCAACCCCTCGGCGTCCATCAACATGGTGCGCAAGCGCCCGCTGGCCGAATTCGCCGGCAGCGCGGCTCTCACCGTGGGTCGCTGGGACCAGTACCGCGCCGAGGCTGACATCTCCGCGCCCCTGGTCGCCTCGGGCAAGGTGCGCGGCCGTTTGGTGGTCGCCAACGACGACAAGAAGACCTTTCAGGACTATTACTTCGACGACCGCAAGACGGTGTACGGTGTGGTCGAGGCGGACCTCACGCCCAGCACCCGCCTGACCGTGGGTGCCACCTGGCAGGACCAGAAGACCACCGGCTCCTGGTACGGCCTGCCGGCCAGCCCGCGCGGTGACCTGCCCTGGTACCTGCCGCGCTCCACCAAGCTGGGCGGCGCCTGGAACCGCTGGAGCCGCGACAACACCAGCTACTTCGCCGAGCTGGAGCACAGCTTCGACAACGAGTGGAAGCTCAAGGCCAACCTGACCTACGCGGAGATGCACCTGTACGACTTCCGGCAGTCCTACTACACGGGCAACTACGACCCGCTGACCGGCCGCGGCCTGAACATCTCGACCGGCTCCGAGTACGACTACATGGACAAGCAGAAGGGCCTGGAGCTGACGGCGTCCGGTCCGGTTCAGCTGTTCGGCCGCAAGCATGAACTGGTGTTCGGGGCCAGCCAGCGCGATGGTGACGTGCGTACCGACGGTGGCGGCCTGATCGGGCCGAACTACAACAATGCGAACCCCTATGTGTGGAACCCGGCGGCGATGTACGACCCGCCGCGGGGCATCTACAACAGCGCTTACAACAACCGCACGCGCTTCGACCAGAAGGCGATCTATGGCATGGCACGCCTGCATGTGACCGATCCGCTCAAGGTCATCCTGGGTGCCCGCGTGAGTTGGTACGACTACGACAAGCGGGTCTACAACGCCCAGTGGCTGCAGACCTCGCGCGCCGGCTACAAGATCGACCGCGAAGTGACGCCCTATGCCGGCGTGGTGTACGAGCTGGACAAGGCCACGAGCCTGTACGCCAGCTATGCGGACATCTTCCAGCCGCAGAACAACATCGACCGCTATGGCGAGATCATCGATCCGCGCCAGGGCGCCAGCTACGAGATCGGCATCAAGCGCGACCTGTTCGAGGGCCGCGCCATGGCCTCGCTGGCCATCTTCCGTATCGACGAGAAGAACCGCGCGCAGAACGACGTGGACGGCCCCAGCCCCTGCCCGCACACCACTGGGGGCACGCCGGGCACCTACTGCTCCATCGCCACGGGCGAGACGCGCAGCGAAGGCTTCGAGCTGGAACTGTCGGGCGAGCTGATGAAGGGCCTGCAGGCCTTTGCCGGCTACACCTACAACAGCACCACCATGGTCCGCGACCGCAACACCCAGGGCCAGCCCCTGAGCAGCCGCACGCCGCGCCACCTGCTGCGCGTGGCGGCCAACTACCGCCTGCCCGGCGAGCTGGGCCGCTGGAGCGTGGGCGGCGGCGTGAACGTGCAGAGCCGCACCTACAACACGGGCTCCGGCCGCGTGGTGATGCAGGGCGGCTATGCCGTCACCGACCTGCATGCGCAGTACCGCATCACGCCCTCGACCTCGGTGTCGATGAACGTGAGCAACCTGTTCGACCGCACCTACTTCCGCGCCATCGCCACCGGTGCCGGCAACTTCTACGGCGAGCCGCGCAAGGTGTCGGTCACGCTGCGTTCGACCTTCTGACGCCGCCACCCGTGCGCCGCGCGTGACAGCGTTGCGCGCGGGCTTGGGCCAACATGCGCGCTGTTCCTGAATCCGGAGACCCGCGCATGTCCGCTGACCCCTTCGCCCAGACGGCGACCTTTTTGTGCGGCGCGCTGCGCCAGCCGCGCCAGATGCTGGCCGACCAGAAGTACGACGGCCACAAGTCCATCCATGACGACGCGATGGCCGAGGGCCTGGGCTTGCGCGCCGGCCCCATCGAAGGGCCCACGCATTTCAGCCAGTTCGATCCCCTGCTGTTCCAGACCTTCGGCGAGGAATGGCTGCGCACCGGCTGCATCAGCGCCCATTACCAGAACATGGTGGTGGAAGGCGAATCGGTACGCGCCTTCGTCGAGCGGCCTGCGCCGGGCGCGACCTTCGTGCGCCTGTTCGCCGAGAAGGCCGACGGCACGCCCGTGCTCACGGGCAGCGCCTCCATTGGCGACGCGAATGCGCATCCGCACGAGCTGCAGCAGCGCATCGCCAGGCTGCGCCCGGCCACCGGGCTGGTGATCAACCGCGACCTGAAGGTGGGCCAGCGCGGCGCGAAGCCTGAGTCGATCCGCATGGGCTTCGACCAGCACATGGGCGACCACTACCCCTTCACGCTGAACGACAAGCTCAAGGTCATCACCGAGCCCAGCGCCTGGTACACGGCCGAGGGCGCGAAGACCTCGCCCTGGGGCCGCCCCATCATCCCCACCGAGATGATCAGCGTGCTGCTGGGCTCGACCATCGCCGAAGCCGGACTCAGTGGCCGCAAGCCGGCCGTGGGCCTGTTCGCGGGGCAGGAGATCCGCCTGATCGACGGCCCTTTGTTCGTCGACCAGGACTATGCGCTGGAGCGCGAGATCATCGCCCTGTCCGAAAGCGCGCGCACCGAGTCGGTGTGGGTGCGCACGAAGGTCTACGAGCTGCCCACACGCAAGCTCGTGGCCGAGATGATCCTCAACGGCGCGACCATGAAGGCCTCGTACCCGCGTTACGAGGAAGAGGCCAAGGCGCTGGGCCTGAAAGCCTGAGCGCTGCCTGGGGCGGATCCCCGCTGCTGCTCGCGAAGGCGCTGTCGCCTTTGCCACCGGGCGCCGGCGTGCGCCCGGCCGCTTCCCTTTCTTGACGGAGACATGACGAATGACTGCCACTGCGCTGGACACCGGCACCCCTGAACTGCTCGCCTCGCTGGAAGCGGGCGTGCTGACGCTGACCCTGAACCGCCCCGAGGCGCGCAACGCCATGACGCGCGCGATGAACCAGGCCCTGGCGCAGCAGCTGGCGCAGGCCGAGCTGAATCCCGCCGTCAAGTGCGTGGTGCTGACCGGCGCCGGCGACGGCTTCTGCGCGGGCGGCGACGTCAAGGGCATGGCCGCCTCGGGCGACGGCACGGTGGGCCCGCGCACCATCGACGAGGCCATCCACCTGCAGCGCGTGAACCAGCGCGAAACGGCCGGCCGCCTGTTCAAGATGCCCAAGCCCACGCTGGCCGTGCTGCCCGGGGCCGCGGCCGGGGCCGGCCTGGCGCTGGCGCTGGCCTGCGACCTGCGCCTGATGAGCAGCAAGGCCATCATGACCACGGCCTTCGCGCGCGTGGGCTTCTCGGGCGACTACGGCGGCACCTACTTCATGACGCAGCTGGTGGGCGCGGCCAAGGCGCGCGAGCTGTACTTCCTGAGCGAGCGCGTGAGCGCCGACGAGGCCGTGCGGCTGGGCCTGGCCAACTGGTCCTGTGCGCCTGAGGAATTGGCCGAGCGAACCCTGCAGATCACGCAGCGCCTGGCCAACGGCCCGACGGTGGCGTACCGCTACATGAAGGAAAACCTCAACCGTGCGCTGGCCGGCGGGGAGCTGCACGACTGCCTGGACCTGGAAGCCACGCACCACATCCACTGCGGCCAGACCGAGGACCACCGCGAGGCCGCCAGGGCCTTCGTGGAAAAGCGCGAGCCGGTGTTCCAGGGGCGCTGAGCGGCCGCGCGCCGCCCGCCGCAGCGCCGCCCCTTCATCGGGGCATCGCGGCGGCGGTGACACAATGCGCGGATGATCCTGCGTGCCCTCTTCGCCGTGCTCGTGCTGGCCAACGTCGGCTACTTCCTCTGGTCGCGCGCCGACGAATCGGCGCGCCAGGCCGCCGAACGCGAGCCGCAGCGGCTCACGCAGCAGATCCAGCCGCAATGGCTGAAGGTGGAGCCAGCCGCCGCGCCCGCGCGCTGAGGCGCCCCGCCGTCAAGGCGGCGCCGTGTCGAAGCGCACCGTGAAGCGCGTCCCCGGCGGCGTCTGGCCCGGGTGCGCATCCTCCAGCAGCACCTGCGCCCGGTGCTGGTGGGCGATCTCGCGCACGATGGGCAGGCCGAGGCCCGAGCCGTCGGCCTCGTTGCCCAGCACGCGGTAGAAGGGCTCGAAGACCAGTTCGCGCTCGGACTCGGGAATGCCCGCCCCGCTGTCCTCCACCTGCAGCAGCAGCACGTGGCCGAAAGGGTCGGCCAGCACGCGCGCCGTGATCACGCCGGGCTGGGTGGCCGAAGAGGGCGTGTAGTTGATCGCGTTGTCCAGCAGGTTGTGGATCAGCTCGCGCAGCAGCGCCGCATTGCCTTCCACCACCACGCCGGCCGAGCCCGGCTCAGCGCCGTCGTAGCCCAGGTCCAGCGACTTGTCCATGGCGCGCGGCAGCATCTCGCGCACCACTTCCATCGTCAGCTTGGCCAGATCGCAGGGGTGGCGCGCCAGGGTGCCGATGCCGCCTTCGGCGCGTGCCAGCGCCAGCAACTGGTTCACGGTGTGCGTGGCGCGCACGCTGGAGCGGCCGATCTGCTTGAGCGACTGCTTGAGCGCCTGCGCGTCGGCTGCTTCGCGCAGTGCCAGGTCGGCCTGCATGCGCAGGCCCGCCAGCGGCGTCTTCAGCTGGTGCGCCGCATCGGCCAGGAAGCGCTTCTGCGTCGCCATCGAGTCGCTGAGCTTGCCCAGCAGCACGTTGAGCGCCGACACCAGCGGCGCCACTTCCAGCGGCACGGTGGATTCGTCGATCGGGCTCAGGTCGTCGGGCCGGCGCTCGCGCAGGCGCTCTTCCACCACCGACAGCGGCTTGATGCCGCGCGCCAGCGCGATCCATAGCAGCATCACGGCCAGCGGCAGCAGCGCGAACTGCGGCAGCAGCACGCCGGTGATGATCTCGCTGGCATGGCTGGCCTGCTTGATGCGCGTTTCGGCCAATTGCACGAGCAGGGTGCGCTCCGTGGCCGCGGCGGGCGGCGCGGCTTCCTGCAGTGCCAAGCCGTCGGGGCCGAAGCGCAGCGGCGGGGCTTCCTCGCTGCGCAGTTCCCCCGGCGCGGCGGGCGCCTTGGCGTCGACGCGCACGCGCAGCTGGGCGATGCGCACCGCCATGCCGTTGATCTGCGCGTCGCTGAGGTAGACCACGCCGGGCATGGGCGTGTCGGACCACTGCGGCGCGGGCATCTGGGTGTCGCCGGCCAGGCGGCGGCCGTCGTCGTCCAGCACCTGCAGCCAGATGTGGTCCGACTCGTCGCCGCGCAGCGCGGCCAGCAGCGTGGGCGTGACGTGCAGCGTGGTGCCGCGGTCGTGCGCGCGCATCGCGTCCTCGGCCAGGGCGCGCACGTTGTGCGTGAGGATGCGGTCATATGGCGCGTTGGCGATGCCGCGCGCCACCAGCCAGGTCACGCCGATGCTCATCAGCACCACCAGCAGCGCGGGCGCGAGCAGGGAATCGAGGATCTCGCCGAACAGCGAGTTCTGGGCGCGCTGGAAGAGTTTCATCGGCGATGGAGTGCGTCAGGGCCCAGGGCCGCAGGCGGGTGGCACGCGCGGCGCCCAGCCGTGCCTTCTGCGCGACGCCGGGCGCACGCCATCAACCCTGGATCTTTTCGAGGCAATAGCCCAGCCCGCGCACGGTGGCGATGCGGATCGGTCCCTTCTCGATCTTCTTGCGCAGGCGGTGGATGTAGACCTCGATGGCGTTGAGGCTCACTTCCTCGCCCCATTCGCACAGGCGTTCCACGAGCTGGTCCTTGCTGACCAGGCGGCCCACGCGCTGCAGCAGCACTTCGAGCAGGCCCAGCTCACGCGCCGACAGTTCGACCATCTTGCCGTCGATGGTCGCCACGCGGCCGGCCTGGTCGTACACCAGCGGGCCGTGCCGGATGGCATTGCTGGTGGCGCCCATGCCGCGGCGCGTGAGGGCGCGCACGCGCGCTTCGAGCTCCTGCAGCGAAAAGGGCTTGGCCATGTAGTCGTCGGCGCCATGGTCCAGGCCTTTCACGCGCTCTTCCACCGAATCGGCTGCGGTGAGCACCAGCACCGGCATCTGCGAGCCGCGCGCGCGCAGGCGCTTGAGGATCTCCAGGCCGTGCAGCTGCGGCAGGCCCAGGTCCAGGATCAGCAGGTCGAATTCGCTGTTGGTCAGCAGGGCCGTGTCGGCCTGCGAGCCGCTGGCCACATGGTCGACCGCGGCGCCGCCTGCCCGCAGGCTGCGCAGCAGCGCATCGGCCAGCACCTGATCGTCTTCGGCAATGAGGATGCGCATGGACCGGCGGGGTGTGAAAGAGTGCGCGGATTCTAGGAGCCGCAATAGGCTTCCAGCCCTAGGGACACCACCGTCGCCACCTCGTCGCCCACGCTGGCGCGGAACTCGGCCTCGGCCTGCGCCACGCTGCGGCGGAAGGCGTCCAGCCAGGCCAGCCCGTCGATCGTGAAGCGCACGATGCGCGCGCGGGCGTCATGGGGGTCGGCCTCGCGCGTGACCAGGCCCCAGGCGGCGCACTGGTCCACCAGGGTGCCCATGGCCTGCTTGCTCATGCCGGCGCGTTGCGCGAGGTCGGTGAGCCGCGAGCCGCCGCGCGCCAGGTGCCGTGTGATGTGGATGTGGGCGGCCGTCACCTGCTCGCGCGCCGCCAGGTTCGACAGGGCCAGCGGCACTTCCACGTCATGCGCCATCAGGGTGTAGACCCGGGCGTCGAAGCGGCGCATGGCCTCGCCCAGCAGGCGGCCCAGGTGGGTCTGGCGCCAGGCGTCGGCCGGGTCGTCGGCGGGTTGCAGGGCGGGCACTTTCATGGCGACAGATGGTAAGCCAAACTGACCAAATAACGCGTTGCGATGCATTCGATCGCCCCTAAACTACTGTTCAAGCATCCAGTCTGTGATGAACGGCAGGTGCTTCAGATCCACCTCCATCTCATTGATCCACCGGGAGTTTTCACATGGACGCAGTCGTCAAGGGTGCCACCATCAGCGGCGCCGCCAACAGCGAAAAGGCCAAGGCCCTGCAGGCCGCGCTGGCCCAGATCGAGAAGCAGTTCGGCAAGGGCACCATCATGCGCCTGGGCGAAGGCGAACAGATCGAAGACATCCAGGTGGTCTCCACCGGCTCGCTGGGCCTGGACGTGGCGCTGGGCGTGGGCGGCCTGCCGCGCGGCCGCGTGGTCGAGATCTACGGTCCGGAATCGTCCGGCAAGACCACGCTCACGCTGCAAGTGATCGCCAACATGCAGAAGCAGGGCGGCACCTGCGCCTTCGTCGACGCCGAGCATGCCCTGGACGTGCAGTACGCCAGCAAGCTGGGCGTGAGCCTGCCCGACCTGCTGATCAGCCAGCCCGACACCGGCGAGCAGGCGCTGGAGATCGTCGACAGCCTGGTGCGCTCGGGCGCCGTGGACCTGATCGTGGTCGACTCGGTGGCCGCGCTCACGCCCAAGGCCGAGATCGAGGGCGAGATGGGCGATTCGCTGCCCGGCCTGCAGGCCCGCCTGATGAGCCAGGCGCTGCGCAAGCTCACGGCCACGATCAAGAAGACCAACTGTATGGTCATCTTCATCAACCAGATCCGCATGAAGATCGGCGTGATGTTCGGCTCGCCCGAAACGACGACCGGCGGCAACGCGCTGAAGTTCTACGCTTCGGTGCGCCTGGACATCCGCCGCATCGGCACCATCAAAAAGGGCGACGAGGCGATCGGCAACGAGACCAAGGTCAAGGTGGTCAAGAACAAGGTCTCGCCCCCGTTCAAGACGGCCGAGTTCGACATCCTCTTCGGTGAAGGCATCAGCCGCGAAGGCGAGATCATCGACATGGGCGTCAACGCCCGCATCGTCGAGAAGTCCGGCGCCTGGTACGCCTACAACGGCGAGAAGATCGGCCAGGGCCGCGACAACGCCCGCGAGTTCCTGCGCGAGAACCCCGACCTGGCCGTGGAGATCGAGAACAAAGTGCGCGAATCGCTGGGCGTGGCCCTGCTGCCCACCGATGCGGACGAGGCCGATGCGCCTGCCGCCGCCAAGGGCGGCAAGGCGGAGAAGGGCGACAAGGGCGACAAGGCCTGACCGGCGCCGCAGCGCGGAGCGTGTCCTTGGCTTTTGCCGCCCCCTCGCTCAAGGGCCGTGCGCTGCGCCTGCTGAGCCAGCGCGAGCATTCGCGCGCCGAGCTGATGCGCAAGCTCGCGGCCTACGAGGAAGAGCCCGGCAGCCTGGCGCGCGCCCTCGACGAACTCGAGGCGCGCGGCTTCATCAGCGAGGCGCGCGTGGTGCAGTCCGTGCTGCACCAGCGTGCCGCGCGCCTGGGCAGCGCGCGCATCCGCCAGGAGTTGCAGGCCAAGGGCATCGACGCCCAGGCGGTAGCCCAGGCCGTGCAGAGCCTGCAGGACACGGAGCTGGCGCGGGCCCAGGCCGTGTGGCAGCGGCGCTTCGGCCAGCCGCCTGCAGACGCGAAGGCGCATGCGCGGCAGATGCGCTTCCTGCTCACGCGGGGTTTCTCGGCCGAGGTCGTCGCGCGGGTGCTGCGTGCCGCGCGCACGCAGGTCCGGGCGGCGGGCCGGGCGCCCGCGACCGACTCCGACGACTGACTCCGACGACTGACGCCGGCACTGGGGCGATCCGGTCCGCCGTCCGCCGCTGCCGGGCTGCGGGCAGGAAATGCTTCGGCTTGCGCCGCCTCCCCCGCGGCGCGGGGCGGATCTCAGCGGCCCGGCATGCCCGGCCATGCGCCCTGCCGCGCCACATCTGCCAGCAGCGGCGCCAGTCCGTCCCAGAGGATCTGGATGCCCAGGCACAGCAGGATAAAGGCCGACAGCCGCATGAAGACCAGCGTGCCGGTCTCGCCCAGCGGCCGCAGGATGGCCTGGGCGTAGCGGTAGCACATCAGGATGGTCAGCGCGACGACCGCCAGGCCCACGATGGCGCCCAACGTGCGCGCGGTGGCGGTGGCCAGCGCGGGGTCGGCCAGGCTGGCGCCCACGGTGATGGTGGCCGCCACGGTGCCCGGGCCGCAGGTGATCGGGAAGGACAGGGGGTAGAAATGCGTCTTGCGCACCATCTCGGGCGTGTAGGCCTCGGCCAGTCGGGCGGCGCGGGCCGACTCGGCCTCCTGGGCGTCGAGCAGGCGCCAGCCGATGTTGACCACCAGCAGGCCGCCGGCCACGCGCACGATCTCCAGCGAGATGCCGAAGAACTCCAGCACGAAGGAGCCGACCAGCGTGCAGGCCAGCATCAGCAAGAAGACGTTGCGCGCGATGCGGCGCGACAGTTCGCGCCGCGTGGCTTCGGATGCACCCTCGGTCAGCGACAGGAAGATGGTCGCCGTGCTGGGCGGATTGATGATGGGAAGCAGCGTGGCGATGACCAGCAGCGCACCCTTGCCCAGCGTCAGCGCATGGCCGACCAGATCCCCCCAGCCCATCGCAGGTGGACTGCCGGGGTCACAGCCCCAGCATCAGCTTGAGGTTCTGCACGGCGGCGCCGCTGGCGCCCTTGCCCAGGTTGTCCAGGCGCGCGATCGCGACCGCGTGGCGGTGGTCCTCGTTCGGGAAGACGCGGATTTCCAGCGCGTTGGTGTCGTTGAGCGCCAGCGCGTCCAGCTTGCCGTCCTCGGTGGGCGGCAGCACGCGCACGAAATTCTCGGCCGTGTTGCTCCTGGCGTAATGCGCTTCATAGGCAGCCTGCAGGTCCTGCGTGCGCGGCTTGCCGGGCAGCTGGTCCAGGTGCAACGGCAGCTGCACCAGCATGCCCTGGCGGAAGTTGCCCACCGAGGGGATGAAGATCGGCCGCGTGGCGAGGCCCGTGTACCTCATGATCTCGGGGATGTGCTTGTGCTTGAGGCCCAGCGCATAGGTCTCGAACAGCGGCGCGCTGCCGGCTTCGTAGGCCTCGATCATGGTGCGCCCGCCGCCCGAATAGCCGCTCACCGAAGGCAGCGCGACTGGGAAGTCGGCCGGCAGCAGGCCGGCGTCGACCAGCGGGCGCAGCAGGGCGATGGCGCCCGTGGCGTAGCAGCCCGGGTTGGCCACGCGGTCGGCCGCGGCCACCGCCTGGGCCTGGCCGGGGGCCAGCTCAGGAAAGCCGTAGACCCAGCCGGGCGCCACGCGGTGCGCGGTGGACGCATCGATGATGCGCGGCTTGCGGCCGGCCAGGCCGTCGATCAGCGCCACGGACTCGCGCGCCGCATCGTCGTGCAGGCACAGCACGACCAGGTCCACGCCCGCCATCAGTTCGCGCTTGGCGTTCACGTCCTTGCGCAACTCGGGCGCGATGCTCACGAGCTCGACCTCGGGCATGAGCGCGAGCCGCTCGCGGATCTGCAGGCCGGTGGTGCCGGCTTCGCCGTCGATGAAAACCTTGGACATGGGCGCGTGCCTCGGAAAACGGTGGGGTGACCGGGTGGGAATGCTGGCGAAACCACGTATTGACCGCGGTCACGCATCAGGGGGCGAAATGCCGCCCCATGATACAGTCGACGGCTGCTGTGCCGGCCCCGGCCTGAGCAGGCCGCCGTCGCCTTCGGACAACAGCACCCCCCAAATCCCCCGCTCCGAGAGACACCTCATGAAGATTCACGAGTACCAGGGCAAGGAAATCCTTGCCAAGTTCGGCGTGCCTGTGCCGCGCGGCATTCCGGCATTCACGGTTCAGGAGGCGGTCGAGGCCGCCCAGAAGCTCGGCGGCCCCGTGTGGGTGGTCAAGGCCCAGATCCACGCCGGTGGCCGTGGCAAGGGCGGCGGCGTGAAGGTCGCCAAGAGCATCGACCAGGTCAAGGAACTCGCGGGCCAGATCCTGGGCATGCAGCTCAAGACGCACCAGACCGGCCCCGAAGGCCAGAAGGTGCGGCGCCTGTACATCGAGGACGGCGCGGACATCAAGAACGAGCTGTACGTGTCGCTGGTCACCGACCGCGCCACGCAGAAGGTCGCCTTCATCGCTTCGAGCGAAGGCGGCATGGACATCGAGGAAGTGGCCCACGCCACGCCCGAGAAGATCGTCACCGAGTACATCGACCCGCTGACCGGCATCACGCCCGAGCAGAGCAAGAAGATCGCCGCGGCCATCGGCCTGACCGGCGGCTCGGTCGACCAGGCCGTGGACCTGTTCGCCAAGCTCTACCAGTGCTACATGGACACCGACGCATCGCTGGTCGAGATCAACCCGCTGAACTGCGACTCCAAGGGCAACCTGATCGCCCTGGACGCCAAGTTCAATTTCGACTCCAACGCGCTGTTCCGCCACCCCGAGATCGTGGCCCTGCGCGACCTGGACGAGGAAGACCCGGCCGAGATCGAGGCCAGCAAGTTCGACCTGGCCTACATCAGCCTGGACGGCAACATCGGCTGCCTGGTGAACGGCGCAGGCCTGGCCATGGCCACCATGGACACCATCAAGCTCTTCGGCGCCGAGCCGGCGAACTTCCTGGACGTGGGCGGCGGCGCCACCCCCGAGAAGGTGACCGAGGCCTTCAAGATCATGCTCAAGAACCCCAAGGTCAAGGCCATCCTGGTCAACATCTTCGGCGGCATCATGAAGTGCGACACCATCGCCACCGGCGTGATCACCGCCTGCAAGGCCGTGAACCTGCAGGTCCCGCTGGTCGTGCGCATGAAGGGCACGAACGAGGAGCTGGGCAAGAAGATGCTGGCCGAATCCGGCCTGCCCATCATCAGCGCCGACACGATGGCCGAAGCGGCCCAAAAAGTGGTTGCAGCCGTCAAGTAAGGAACATTCGCCATGTCGATCTACATCAACAAGGACACCAAGGTCATCACCCAGGGCATCACGGGCAAGACCGGCCAGTTCCACACCGAGAAGTGCCAGGAATACGCGAACGGCAAGAACTGCTTCGTGGCTGGCGTGAACCCGAAGAAGGCCGGCGAGTCGATCTTCAATATCCCGATCTACGCCTCGGTGAAGGAAGCCGCCCAGCAGACCGGCGCCACCGTGTCGGTGATCTACGTGCCGCCGGCCGGCGCCGCCGCCGCCATCTGGGAAGCCGTCGAGGCCGACCTGGACCTGGCCATCTGCATCACCGAAGGCATCCCGGTCAAGGACATGCTCGAAGTGCGCAACAAGATGAAGGCCAAGGAAGCCAAGGGCGGCAAGAAGACGCTGCTGCTGGGCCCCAACTGCCCCGGCCTCATCACGCCCGACGAGATCAAGATCGGCATCATGCCGGGCCACATCCACAAGAAGGGCCGCGTCGGCGTGGTCAGCCGCTCCGGCACGCTGACCTATGAAGCCGTGGCGCAGCTGACCGAACTGGGCATCGGCCAGTCGTCGGCCGTGGGCATCGGCGGCGACCCGATCAACGGCCTCAAGCACATCGACGTGATGAAGGCCTTCAACGACGACCCGGACACCGACGCCGTGATCATGATCGGCGAGATCGGCGGCCCCGACGAGGCGGACGCTGCCCGCTGGTGCAAGGACCACATGAAGAAGCCGATCGTCGGCTTCATCGCCGGCGTCACGGCGCCTCCCGGCAAGCGCATGGGCCACGCCGGCGCGCTGATCTCCGGCGGTGCCGACACGGCCGACGCCAAGCTGGCCATCATGGAAGAGTGCGGCTTCAAGGTCACGCGCAACCCGTCCGAGATGGGCCGCATCCTCAAATCGCTGATCTGAAGCCACCCCCAGGCCGCTTCGCGGCTCCCCCTTTCCTTCGGGAAGGGGCGCACCCAGAGGCCTGGCAAAGCCGGTTCCTCGGGTGCTCTGGGGGCTTCGCCGTGCGCGCCTGAACACAGCTTCAATGAACAAGACGCCTGTCACTTTTCCGTGATGGGCGTTTTACGTTCCGGCCCCTGACAAGGGCCGGTTTCCTTCACCCACGAACGCCGATGACAACTAGGAGATGAGCACCGTGGAATTCCTTCAAAGCCCCCTTTTCTGGCTGGCTCTGGCCAAGATCGTCTGGATCAACATCCTGCTCTCGGGCGACAACGCGGTCGTGATCGCGCTGGCCGCCCGCGCGCTGCCCCCTGATCAGCAGAAGAAGGCCGTGCTGTTCGGCTCCGGCGCCGCCGTCGTGCTGCGCGTGGTGCTGACCGTGGTGGCGGCCAAGCTGCTGTCGCTGCGCTTCCTGCAGATCATCGGCGGGCTGCTGCTGCTGTGGATCGGCGTGCAGCTGCTGGGCGATGAGGGCGGGGACGAAGGCCCCGCCGAAGCCGGCGGTGGTCTCATGACGGCCATCCGCACCATCCTGATCGCCGACCTCGTGATGAGCCTGGACAACGTGATCGCCGTGGCCGCCGCCGCGCATGGCGACACGCTGCTGCTCATCCTGGGCCTGGCCCTGAGCATTCCGCTCGTGATCTTCGGCAGCACGCTGATGATCAAGGTTATGGAACGCTTCCCGCTGATCATCCTGGCGGGTGCTGCGCTGATCGGCTGGGTGGGCGGTGAAACGGTGGCTGGCGACCTGTCGCTGCATGCGCTGGTGCAGGCCCAGCCCTGGCTGCACCACGGCTTGGCCGCCGCCGGCGCCGCACTGGTGCTGCTGATCGGCCTGTGGATGAGGCGGCGCGGCGCGGCCCGCGCCGAAGGCGCGCACTGAGCGCCGCGCATCACGCGACAGACGACAAAACGGGTGGCCAGGGCCACCCGTTTTTCTTGGGCGGTCCCTGTTCCATGCACAGCGCGCGACTCAGCCTCCCTTCCGTGAAACTTGGCGCCACGCAGGGCGTGGCTTGCGTGAGGTGACAGCTCAGGCCGCGTCCGGCGCACCGGGGTCCTGGGCCAGGGCCGACGGCCCTCCCACCGGGCCGGGTTCGCCCAGCGCATCCGCCAGCAGCGGCAGCGCGCGGAGCACCGCCGCCTCGCCCTGCGCGATGGCCAGCGCGGCGCGGTGGAAATCCATGGCCGCGATGTCCGACAGGCGCGGGCGGATCACCACGTCGGCCGGTTCCCCGGCCAACCACCTCGGCGCCCATGGCCCGGCACAGCGACACCGGCACCGGGTTCACCAGCCCGCCGTCGACCAGCAGCCGATCATGGAGCTGCGCCGGCGTGAACAGGCCCGGCAGCGCGATGGAGGCACGCACGGCCTCGATCACCGGGCCCTCGCGCAGCCACACCTCGCGGCCCGTGCCCAGTTCGGTCGCCACGCAGGCGAAGGGGCGCGCCAGGCCTTCGATGCCGCGGTCTTCGAAATGCCGGCGAAAGAAGCCCGTGAGCTTGGCGCCTTCGATGAGCCCACCGCCCATCCTGAAATCCATCAGCGACACGACGCCCTGCCAGCTGAGCTGGCGCACCCAGCCATCGAGCCAGTCCAGGCGCCCTGCGGCATGCACCGCACCCACCAGCGCGCCGATGGAGGTGCCGCACACCACGTCGGGCGCATAGCCCGCCTGCTCCAGCGCGCGGATCACGCCGATGTGCGACCAGCCGCGGGCCGAGCCGCTGCCCAGGGCCAGGCCGATGCGAGGGCGGCGCGGCGCAGGCATGGTCCGCCGCTCGTCAGGCCTTCGCCGCCGCGGGCAGCAGTCGCTTCAGGTAGCGCCCCGTGTGACTGGCCTCGCAGGCCGCCACGTCCTCGGGCGTGCCGGCCACGACCACCTGGCCGCCGCCGGCGCCGCCTTCGGGGCCCATGTCGATCACCCAGTCGGCGGTCTTGATGACGTCGAGGTTGTGTTCGATCACGACGATGGTGTTGCCCGCGTCGCGCAGCTGGTGCAGCACCTTGAGCAGCAGCTCGATGTCGGCGAAGTGCAGGCCGGTGGTGGGCTCGTCCAGGATGTAGAGGGTGCGGCCCGTGTCGCGCTTGGACAGCTCCAGCGCCAGCTTCACGCGCTGCGCCTCGCCGCCCGACAGCGTGGTCGCGGCCTGGCCCAGCTTGATGTAGGACAGGCCCACGTCCAGCAGGGTGCGCAGCTTGCGCTCGATGGTGGGCACGGCCTTGAGGAACTCGTGCGCGTCTTCCACCGTCATGTCGAGGATCTGCGCGATGTTGCGGCCCTTGTACTGCACCTCCAGCGTCTCGCGGTTGTAGCGCTGGCCCTTGCAGACTTCGCAGGGCACGTACACGTCGGGCAGGAAGTGCATCTCCACCTTCACCACGCCATCGCCCTGGCAGGCCTCGCAGCGCCCGCCCGCCACGTTGAAGCTGAAGCGGCCGGGGCCGTAGCCGCGTTCCCTGGCCGTGTTCGTTTCGGCCATCAGCTCGCGGATGGGCGTGAACAGGCCCGTGTAGGTGGCCGGGTTGCTGCGCGGCGTGCGGCCGATGGGCGACTGGTCGACGTTGATGACCTTGTCGAAGTACTCGATGCCTTCCACCGCCTCGTGCGGTGCCGGCTCCTCGTGCGCGCGGTACAGCGTGCGCGCCACGGCGGCGTAGAGCGTGTCGTTGACCAGCGTCGACTTGCCCGAGCCCGACACGCCGGTCACGCAGGTCAGCAGCCCGACGGGGAACGCGACGCTGACGTTCTTGAGGCTGTTGCCGGTGGCGCCGATGACGCGGATCTCCTGCAGCGCGCCCTGCGTGGCGATGTGCCGCGCCTCGCGCTCCGCCCGGCGCTCGGCAGCCGGGCTGGGCGGGAACTTGGAAGCCTTCTTCTTTTCGGGCGCTTCCTGGCGCACCACCGGCAGCCAGGGCGTGCGGCGCGCGGGCACCTCGATCTTGCGCGCGCCGCTCAGGTACTGGCCCGTGAGCGACTGTGGATTCGCCGCCACTTCCTGGTGCGTGCCTTGTGCCATCACGCGGCCGCCGTGGATGCCGGCGCCGGGCCCCATGTCGATCACGTGGTCGGCGGCATGGATCATGTCCTCGTCGTGCTCGACCACGATCACGCTGTTGCCGATGTCGCGCAGGTGCTTCAGCGTGCCGATCAGGCGGTCGTTGTCGCGCTGGTGCAGGCCGATGCTGGGCTCGTCGAGCACGTACATCACGCCCGTGAGGCCCGAGCCGATCTGCGAGGCCAGGCGGATGCGCTGTGCCTCGCCGCCCGACAGCGTCTCGGCGCTGCGGTCCAGGCTCAGGTAATTGAGGCCCACGTCGTTGAGGAACTTGAGCCGCAGGCCGATCTCGCGCACCACCTTGTCCGCGATCTCCGCCTTCGCGCCCTTGAGCCGCAGCGCCTGGAAGTAGCCCAGGCAGTCCTTGAGCGTGAGATGGCTCAGCAGGTAAAGGGGCATTTCCGTCTGGCCGGCCGGCTGCGCTTCGTCCACCAGGAACACGTGCCGCGCCTCGCGCCGCAGCCGCGAGCCGCCGCAGTCGGGGCAGGGCTGCAGGTTGCGAAAGCGCGCCAGGTCCTCGCGCACCATCACCGAATCGGTCTCGCGGTAGCGCCGCTCCATGTTGGGGATGATGCCTTCGAAGGGGTGCTTCTTCGTCAGCTTGCGCCCGGCCGAGGCACCGCTTTCCAGCGTGTAGCTGAACTTGATCTCCTCGCCGGCCGAGCCGTGCAGCACCACCTGCTGCATGGAGGCGGGCAGGGCCTCGAAGGGCGTGTCGAGGTCGAACCTGTAGTGCTTCGCCACGCTCTCCAGCATGCTGAAGTAGTAGCCGTTGCGGCGGTCCCAGCCCTTGATGGCGCCGCTGGCCAGCGACAGCGAGGGGAAGGCCACCACCCGCGCCGGATCGAAGAACTCGCGGTGGCCGATGCCGTCGCAGCTCGGGCAGGCGCCCACGGGCGAGTTGAAGGAAAAAAGGCGCGGCTCCAGCTCGGCCAGCGAGTAGTGGCACAGCGGGCAGGAGAACTTGGCGTTGAACAGGTGTTCCTTGTCTTCCTTTCCCTCGCCGCCCAGCTCCAGCGCAATGGCGCGGCCTTCGGCCAGCCGCAGCGCGGCCTCGAAGCTCTCGGCCAGGCGCTGCTGCATGTCGGGCCGGGCGCGCAGCCGGTCGATCACCACGTCGATGTCGTGCTTCTCGGTCTTCTTGAGCTTGGGCAGGTCGTTGTACTCGTAGGTCTGGCCGTCGACGCGAAAGCGCACGTAGCCAGCCGCCTGCATCTCGGCGAAGAGCTCGAGGAACTCGCCCTTCTTCTCGCGCGCCACCGGGGCCAGGATCATGAGGCGGGATTCGTCGGGAATGGCGAGCACCGCATCGACCATCTGCGACACGGTCTGCGCCTGCAGCGGCAGGTGGTGGTCCGGGCAGTAGGGCGTGCCGGCCCGCGCGAACAGCAGGCGCAGGTAGTCGTGGATCTCGGTGACCGTGCCGACGGTGGAGCGCGGGTTGTGGCTGGTGGCCTTCTGCTCGATGCTGATGGCGGGCGACAGGCCCTCGATCAGGTCCACGTCGGGCTTGTCCATCAGCTGCAGGAACTGCCGCGCATAGGCCGACAGGCTCTCGACGTAGCGGCGCTGCCCCTCGGCGTAGAGCGTGTCGAAGGCCAGGCTGGACTTGCCCGAGCCCGACAGGCCGGTGATCACCACCAGCTGGTTGCGCGGGATGTCGAGATCGACGTTCTTGAGGTTGTGCGTGCGCGCGCCGCGGATGCTGATGCGCTGCTGCGCCAGCAGGCTGCCGAGGTAGGCGTCGTCGGAAGGGGCGCGATCGGGAGCGTTCACGGGCAGGGACGGCGTGGGGGCGTGGGAAGGCAACCGGGCATGATAAGGGGGGCGAGCGCGAACCGCAGGCAGGTGCGCACGGCCCGCCTGCCCAGGGGGGCGGACCACGCCAGGCAGTCGAGGGCGGCGGCTTCGGGCACAATGCCCGGCTCGCTTTTTTCTTCCATCCACGTCATCAGGGGCAGCGCACATGGCATCCGTCAACAAGGTCATTCTGGTCGGCAATCTGGGCCGCGACCCCGAGTCGCGCACCTTCCCCAGCGGTGGCCAGGTGTGCAACGTGCGCATCGCCACCACCGACCGCTGGAAGGACAAGCAAAGCGGCGAGATGCGCGAAGTGACCGAATGGCACAACGTGGTCTTCAACGACCGCCTGGCCGAGATCGCCGCGCAATACCTGCGCAAGGGCTCGCAGATCTACGTCGAAGGCCAGTTGCGCACGCGCAAGTGGACCGACAAGGACGGCAACGAGCGCTACACCACCGAAATCCGCGCCGACCAGATGCAGATGCTGGGCAGCCGCCAGGGCCAGGGCGGCCCTTCGGGCGGCGGCGACGACGAGGGCTACGGCGGCGGGGGCCGCGGCGGTTATGGCGAGGGCGGCGGCGGTTACTCGCGCGCGCCGGCCGCGGCGCCGCGGGCGCCGGCACCGCGCCCCGCACCGGCTCCGGCGCCCGCGTCGCGCTCGGCCACCGGCTTCGACGACATGGACGACGACATTCCGTTCTGAATCTGGGGCCTTGGCAGCCGCCCGGCTGCCCGCCCGTCCAAGAAGAACAAAGGCCTGCGCGTCATGTACGCGCAGGCCTTTCGTTTGGAAGAGCCCGGCCGCTGCGGGCGTCTCAGCGCCGCGCCGCCTGGCGCGCGCAGTCGGCGCAGCGGCCGTAGAGCGTGAGTTCGTGCCCGTCCACCGCGAAGCCCGGTGGCGCCCAGCGCGCGAAGTCCTCGTGGCAGCCGTGCACGTCGAACACGCGCTGGCAGCTGCGGCACTGGAAGTGGTGGTGGTGCCCGTGGTGGGCCGATTCGAAGCGCGGCGCCTCGCCGGGCAGTTCCACGGCGCGGATCTCACCGGCTTCCTGCAGCAGCTTGATGTTGCGGTAGACCGTGGCGATGCCCAGCTCGGCCACCTGGCGCTGCGCCAGCTCCAGGATTTCCTGCGGCAGCAGCGGGCGCTTGGCGGCGTCGATGGCATGGCGGATGGCGGCGCGCTGGCGCGTGCCGCGCTGGAAGGTGCTGGGCGCGTCGGGGGACATGCGGTGACTATAGAAGCAAGCGGCTTGGGCCGCGGAGCGAAGGGCGAAGCCCGTGGGCCGAACCGGGCCGGTCGCCTTCAGCCGAAGAAGTCCGCGAACCCGCCCGCCGGCTCCATGCGCACGCCGCGCTGCAGCAGCCGCAGCGGGCCCGGCATCACGCGTTCGCGCTCGGGGTGCAGCGGGTCGCCGGGGTAGGCGATGGCGCGTGCGCCTTCGTGGTCGAAGACCTCGGGCCGCACGCAATGCGGCTGGCGTTGTGCGGCGGCGGCGAGCAAGGTGGCGGTGTCCGCGTAGGCGGCCAGATGCACCAGGCTCATGAGCTGGGGTGGCACCAGCACGATCCTGCCGTCCCAGTACTGCGCCAGCGCGTCGCGCGGCGCGAACCAGCGGCCGTCGACGGCCTCGTGCGCATCGGGCACGGCCTGCTGGCCTTCGGGCAGGGCGGCGATGAAGAAGCGGGTGTCGAAGCGCCGCGCCTTCACGAACAGCGCCTGCACGGGCGTGACCCAGCGCGACCAGGGCCGCAGGGTGCCGGTGCTCAGATGCAGGCCGTGCGTGCGCAGCAGGCTGCCGAAGTCGCCGTCGCGCGCGGCCTGCAGGGGCAGGGCCTGCGCAGGGCCATGGGCGAAGAGCACACCGCATTCCTCGAACACCTCGCGCGCAGCGGCCACATGCAGGGCCACGGCGGTCGTGCTGTCGAGCCCGGCCTCGCCCAGCCGCGCCTGCAGCGCATCGGCGGGCAGGTCGATGTGCGCCTGCAGCGCCGGGTCGGCATCGGCCGCATCCACCTTGCCGCCGGGAAAGACCCACGCACCGCCCAGCACGCTGGACTGCTCGTGGCGGCGCAGCAGGTAGACCTCCAGCCCGGCCTGGCCGTCGCGCACCATGAGCACCGAGGCGGCAGCCTGCGGGGCGACCGGGGGCGGTGGCGTGGGGTCGGACATGGGATTTCCAGGCTGGTTGTCGTGGCGCGGACATTCTGCGCCCGGCCCCGCGGCGCGCGGCTGTCGCCAGCGCGGCAGCCTCGGGTTGATCCCGGGGCGCGGACGAAGCCCGGCGGCCCCTGGGCGAAGGTGCGACGGCGCGATAGGCTCGGGGGCTCCGCAGCCCTGCCGCTCCCATGACTTCTTTTGCCTTCCCCCACGGCTTCGACAGCCAGGCCGCCATCGACGCCGCCTACAACCCCGCGTTCGCGGTGGCCGACGAAGAGGCCGAACTGGCGCATTTCGGCGCGCGCAGCGCCGAGGCGCGCCGCACGCTGCCGGGCCGGTTCGACGTGCCCTTCGGTCCCACGCTGGCCGAGTCGCTGGACATCTTCCCGGCCGCGCAGCCGAACGCACCGGTCTTCGTCTTCATCCACGGCGGCTACTGGCGCGCCGGCCTCGCCTCGCACTTCAGCAGCGTGGCGCTGGGCCTGCAGCCGCTGGGCATCACCACCGTGGTGCTCAACTACGCGCTGTGCCCCCAGGTGCGGCTGGACGAGATCGTGCGCCAGGTGCGCGCGGGCCTGGCCTGGGTGCTGCGCCACATCGGCGAGCAGGGCGGCGACCCGGCGCGCGTGGCCATCGGCGGCCATTCGGCGGGCGGCCACCTGGGCGCCATGGCGCTGCTGGCCGACTGGGCCGGCGACTACGGGCTGCCGGCCGATCCCTTCGTGGGCGCATTGCTGGTCAGCGGCCTGTACGACCTGGCGCCGCTGCGCTACAGCTACCTGCAGCCCATGATCCAGCTCGACGAGGGGCTGGTGCAGCGCCAGTCGCCGGTGCGCCGCGTGCGGGCCAGCGCCACGCCGCTGGTGCTGACCTGGGGAGACCGGGAGCAGGACGCCTTCGCGCAGCAGTCGCAGGCCTTCCACGCCGCCTGGACGCAGGCCGGCAACCGCGCCGAGCTGATGCCGCAGGCCGGCGCCAACCACTACTCGGCCATCCACGGTTTCGAGCACGCGGACAGCGCGCTGGCACGCACCGTGCAGCGCCTGCTGAAGGCCTGATCCCTGCTGGCGTATGCTGCCCGCGCCTTTCCCCCGCACCCCCCCTTCGAGGAGAGAACCGAAATGAACGTCACCCGCCGCAGCCTGGCCAGCGCCTGCGCCGCCCTGCTGATGGGCCTGGCCGCCGCCGCGGTGCCCGCCCAGGCCGGTCCGCGCCTGGACAAGGTCATGGAGAGCAAGACCCTGCGCGTCGGCACGCCGGGCGACTACCGACCCTTCGCCATCAAGACCGAGGCCGGCTACAGCGGCCATGACATCGACCTGATCGAGGCCATGGCCAAGGAGCTGGGCGTGAAGGTGGAGTACGTGGCGACCAGCTGGCCGAACCTGATGAAGGACCTGCAGTCCGACAAGTTCGACATCGCCGTGGGCGGCATCACGCGCAACGTCACGCGGCTGCGCCAGATCGACATGCTCCCGGGCTACGCGCCCTTCGGCAAGGTGGCGCTGGTGCAGGCCGCGGCCAAGGACAGGTTCACCACGCGCGAAAGCCTCAACCAGCCCGGCGTGCGCGTGATCAAGAACCCGGGCGGCACCAACGAGGCCTATGTGCTGCAGAACCTCACGGCCGCGCAGGTCAGCACGCACGACAAGAACGCCGAGATCCCGGGCCTGATCGCCGAGGGCAAGGGCGACGTGATGATCACCGAGACCTACGAGGCGCTGCACTACGCGCGCACCGACCCGCGCCTGCATGCCGCCTTCATCGACGCGCCGCTCACGCCCGTGAACACGCTGGGCTTCATGATTCCGGTGGACGATGCCGACTACGCGCGCGTGATCAGGTTCAGCTGGGAGCTGGTCGACAGCCGTGGCGGCGTGAAGGCGGCGGCCCAGAAGTGGCTGAAGTGAGGCCGGCGGCGCGCCCGCAGGCCGACGGGAGTGGCCCGCGCAAGGCGCGACGGCCTACAAGCCGGGCGCCGGCGCTGCGCGAAAAACGCCTTGCGGACGGCCCCGACCTTCGGAGACCCGGACGCTGCCACCGATTGGCACAGCCTCCGTGCATTGCGAAGGGGAAGCCCGCCGCGAAGCCAGCAGGCCGATGCCACAGCGGCAGCGCCCCCGGAACGAAGGGCCGACGCCAAGGGCACCTGCGGGTGCCCTTTCTCTTGCCGCGCCTTCAGGCGGCCTTTCCCTCGGCCCGCCGGCGCGCGTCATCTCCTTGCGCTCCCGCGGCGCCGAGCCGCATGCGCGGGGTTTCGCCCCTTCGGCCGCCGCCGCGTGCGACGGGCCCGGCCTTCGCATGAGTGCGCCTGCTGCCCACTTCGCGGCCTGGCGTGAGCGCCTCGAGCGGGGCCAGGTCGCGGTCTACCTCGCCGCGCTTGCGCTGGGCGCGGTCACGGGCCTGGCCCGCCCCGGGCGCATGCCGGCCGCCCTCATCGATCCGGCGATCGCGCTCATGCTCTACCTCACCTTCCTGCAGGTGCCGATGCGTGCGCTGGGGCGGGGGCTGCGGCAGGGCCGGTTTCTGGCGGCCCTGGCGCTTGCCAATTTCGTGGCCGTGCCGCTGCTGGTGGCGGGCCTGGGGCTGTTCCTGCCGGCCGCGCAGCCGCAAGCCGACCTGTTGCGCCTGGCCGTGCTGCTGGTGCTGCTGGCGCCCTGCATCGACTATGTCGTGACCTTCGCGCACCTGGGGCGGGCCGACGCGCGCGCGCTGCTGGCGGCCACACCGCTGTTGCTGCTGGCGCAGATGGCGCTGCTGCCGCTGTTTCTGCGCGTGGGCCTGGGCGAGGCCGCCGCGCAATGGGTGCGGCCCGGCCCCTTCCTGCGGGCCTTCGTCTGGCTCATCGCCGTGCCGCTGGCGCTGGCCGCGCTCACGCAGGCCGCGGCCGCGCGCCATCGCGGGGCCGACGCAGCCGTGCAGGGACTGGGCCTGCTGCCCGTTCCCGCCACCGCGGCGGTGCTCTTCGTCGTGATGGCCGCGCTGCTGCCGCAACTGGGCGCGGCCCGCGAAGCCGTGGTATGCGTGCTGCCGCTCTACATCGCCTTCGCGCTGGTCGCGCCGCCGTTGGGGTGGGCCGTGGCGCGGGCGCTGCGCCTGCCGGTGCCCGCCGGCCGCGCCGTGGCCTTCAGCGCCGGCACGCGCAACTCGCTGGTGGTGCTGCCGCTGGCGCTGGCCGTGCCCGGCGGCGGTGCGCTGCTGCCAGCCGTGGTGCTCACGCAGACGCTGGTGGAGCTTCTGGCCGAGCTGGTCTATGTGCGGGTGATCGCGCGCTGGGGTGGCGTGTCGGCGCCGCGCTAGCCGAAGCCGCAAGACCCTGCTGATGCAGGCGGCGGCGCTTCGCGCCATCATCGCGCCATGCACGACGTCGCCCTCTCCATCCTCGACCTCTCGCCCATCCGTGAAGGCGGTGACGCGGGCGAGTCCTTCCGCAACTCGCTGGCGCTGGCGCAGCACGGCGAGGCGCTGGGCTTTCGGCGCTACTGGCTGGCCGAACACCACGGCATGCCCGGCATCGCGAGCGCGGCCACGGCCACGCTGCTGGCCTTCATCGGCGCGGGCACGAAGAGCATCCGCATCGGCGCCGGCGGCATCATGCTGCCCAACCATTCGCCGCTGGTCATCGCCGAACAGTTTGGCACCCTGGCCGCGCTGTACCCGGGCCGCATCGACCTGGGCCTGGGCCGCGCGCCGGGCTCGGACCAGCGCACGGCCCGCGCGTTGCGGCGCGACCTGAACAGCGATGCCGACCGCTTCCCGCAGGACGTGGTCGAGCTGATGGACTTCATGAGCCGCGAGCCGCGCCAGAGCGTGCTGGCCGTGCCAGGCCATGGCAGCGAGGTGCCGGTGTGGATCCTGGGCAGCAGCACCTTCGGCGCGCAGCTGGCCGCGCACCTGGGCCTGCCCTTCGCCTTCGCCTCCCATTTCGCGCCGCAGATGCTGATGCCTGCGCTGCAGATCTACCGCGACAACTTCCAGCCCTCGGCGCAGCTGGACAAGCCCCACGCCATGGCCGGCTTCAACATCTTCGCGGCCGACGACGAGGCGCAGGCCCACTGGCATGCGAGCTCGTGGCAGCAGTCCTTCGTGCGCCTGCGCACCGGCATGCCGGGCCGCCTGCCGCCGCCGGTGGAAGGCTACCGCCAGCGCATCGGCCCGGCCGAGAACGCGCTGCTCGATTCGGTGCTGTCCTGCTCGGCCATCGGCACGCAGGAGCAGGTGGCAGCGCGCCTGCGCGAGTTCGTGGCGCAGACCGGTGTCAACGAGCTGATCATCGCCAGCGGCATCTACGACCACGCGGCGCGGCTGCACTCGTATGCGCTGGCGGCCGAAGCGGCCCAGGGCTTGCGCGCGGGCGCCTGAAGCCCCGCCACGCGGCCCGGCTTGAGTCTGTTCAGGCTGCGGGCGCGACGCGCCAGCCCAACCGCGTCGAAATCTCCGCCGCCGCCGCACGCACCCGCACGGCCGCCTCCGAATCCCAGTCGGTCGGAAACTCGTCCTGGTGCCCCAGGGCGGTGATCACCACGCAAGCCGTGCCCGCATGGTCCAGCGCGGGCGCGCTGAAGGCGCTCACGCTCGGAATGGGGCGGCCTTCGGCGCGCACCACGCCATGCGCCGCGATGTCGGCGCGCGCCTGGTCCAGCACCGCCCGTTCGGCCTTCGTGAACACGCGCGGGGCCATCGGCGCGTCGCCCAGCGCGCCGCCCAGCGCATGCGCCACGCGCTCGTCGGGCAGGGCGGCCGCAAAGGCGCGGCCCGTGGCCGTGCCCAGCACCGACATCACGGTGCCCACGCGCATGGCCACCAGCAGCGGCTGGCGCGCCTCGGTCATGCGCACGATGGTGGGGCCGAAGCTGCCCCACACGGCCAGCGCCACCGCGTAGCCGGTCTCGCGGGCCAGCTGTTCGGCGATCGGCTCGGCGATGCGGATCGGCTCCAGCCGGTGCAGCGCCGCCAGGCCCATCTGCAGCGCGGCGGGGCCCAGGCCGTAGCGGCCCGTGAGGGCCTCCTGCTCAATCAGCCGCAGCTTGCCGAAGCTCACCAGGTAGTGGTGCGCGCGGGCCGGTGACAGCCCGGCCGCCGTGGCCAGATCCTTGAGCGCCATGGGCTCGCGGCGCTCGCTGAGCACCAGCAGCAGGCGCCCGCCCACCTCCACCGACTGGACCGCGCGCTGGGCCGTCCCTTCCTCGTCTGTCTTTCTCGTCGCCATGCCTTGCCCGGGGATGTCTGTTGCGGCTCGGGACTTTACCTTAGGCAAATTCATTTGCAGGAATGGATGGGTTGCGTCTACCATCCGTTCGGCAAACGCATTTACCAATAGCAAAATTCAGCAGCCGCGCGGCGGTACATGCCCCTCCGGAGTCCCCAGGTCCGGGGCGCCGCCCCGCCGCGTTGAACGACCAGGAGACATTTCCATGCAGTTGAGCGATCTGGCGGCCGCGGGGCCGTCACCGGACTACCAGAAGCTGGTCTTCGACTACCGCCCGCATGTCGACCAGCAGGCCGCGCGGGCCGGCCAGGTGGCGCGCCATCCCGTGGTGGTCGTGGGCGCCGGCCCGGTGGGGCTGGCGCTGGCCATCGACCTGGCGCAGCAGAAGGTGCCCGTGGTGCTGCTGGACAACGACCACCGCCTGTCCACCGGCTCGCGCGCCATCTGCTTTTCCAAGCGCTCGCTGGAAATCTTCGACCGCCTGGGCTGCGGCGAGCGCATGGCCGACAAGGGCGTGTCCTGGAACCTGGGGCGCGTGTTCCTGCGCGACGAGCAGATCTATGCCTTCGACCTGTTGCCCGAGGCCGGCCACGAGCGGCCCGCCTTCGTGAACCTGCAGCAGTACTACGTCGAAGGCTTCCTGGCCGAGCGCGCGGCGCAGCTGCCGCTGATCGACCTGCGCTGGAAGAACCAGGTGGTGGGCATGGAGCAGCAGGCCGACCATGTGCGCCTGACCATCGAGACGCCCGACGGCCCCTACGAGATCGAGGCGGACTGGGTCGCGGCCTGCGACGGCTCGCGCTCCACCCTGCGCCGGCTGCAGGGGCAGGAAAGCAAGGGTCGCGTCTTCAAGGACCGCTTCCTCATCGCCGACGTGCGCATGGACGTGGACTTCCCGGCCGAGCGCTGGTTCTGGTTCGACCCCGCCTTCCACCCGGCCAGAGCGTGCTGCTGCACCGCCAGCCCGACGGTGTGTGGCGCATCGACTTCCAGCTGGGCTGGGACGCCGACCCCGAGAAGGAGCGCCAGCCCGAACACATCCTGCCGCGCGTGCGCGCGCTGCTCGACGCCTCGCCCTTCAAGGGCACCGAGTTCACGCTGGAATGGGCCAGCATCTACACCTTCGCCTGTCTGCGCATGGACGACTTCCGCCATGGCCGCGTGCTCTTCGCGGGCGACTCGGCGCACGGCGTGTCGCCCTTCGGCGCGCGCGGTGCCAACTCGGGCCTGCAGGACGCCGAGAACCTGGCCTGGAAGCTGGCCGCCGTGCTGCGCCAGGAGGCGCCCGAGGCGCTGCTGCAGAGCTACGCGCAGGAGCGTGAATTCGCGGCCGACGAAAACATCCGCAACTCCACGCGCGCCACCGACTTCATCACACCCAAGAGCGAGATCAGCCGCCTGTACCGCGACGCCGTGCTGCACCTGGCGCGCAAGCATCCTTTTGCGCGCACGCTGGTCAACAGCGGGCGGCTGTCGGTGCCGGCGGTGCTGAACTGCTCCGCGCTCAACAGCGTCGGGCAGCATGCGCGCATTGTGCGCATGCCGCTGGCGCCCGGGCCGGCGGGGGCTTTCGCGCTTCAGGCCGCCGCGCGCTTGCGGGCCTCTTCGTCCACCAGGTCCTTCTTCGACAACTTGCCCACGGGCGTCTTGGGCAGCTCGGCGCGGATCTCCAGTTCCTGCACCATCTCGTGCTTGCCCAGCCGGTCCTTGAGGAAGAGCTTGAGCGCGTCGATGTCGAAGGGCGCGGCGCCGTCCTTGAGCTTGACGAAGGCCTTGGGCGACTGGCCGCGGTAGGCATCGGGCACGCCGATCACGCAGACCTCGGCCACCGAGGGGTGTTCGTAGATCGCTTCTTCGAGCACGCGCGGGTAGACGTTGAAGCCGCCGCACAGCAGCATGTCCTTGGTGCGGTCCACGATGTAGACGAAGCCGTCGGCGTCCATGCGCGCCACGTCGCCGGTCTTGAAGTAGCCGTCGGGCGTCATCGCCTCGGCCGTGGCCTGCGGGTTGTTCCAGTAGCCCTTCATGACGTTGGGGCCCTGGATGCACATCTCGCCCGGCTGGCCCACGGGCACTTCTTCGCCCGAGCCGTCGAGCGCCAGCATCTTGAAGCGCACATGCGGCAGCGGCATGCCGCAGGAGCCGGCCTTGCGCTTGCCGCGCGCGGGCGTGAAGGTGCCGCTGGGCGAGGTCTCGGTCATGCCCCAGCCTTCGTTGAGGTGGCAGCCGGTGAGGTCGAAGAAGCGCTGCTCGATTTCCACCGGCAGCGGCGCGCCGCCCGAGCCGCAGAACTTCAGCGAGCGCAGGTCCAGCTCCCTGGCCTTGGGATGTGTGAGGATGCCCATGAACATCGTCGGCACGGCCGGGAAGACGGTGATCCTGCTGCCCGACAGTTCCTGGATCACGGCGTCGGGGTCGAAGCGCGTGTGCAGCACCAGCGCCGCGCCCAGGCGGATGCCCAGCAGCATGGCGGCGCTGAGCGCGTAGATGTGGAACAGCGGCAGCACGACCAGGAAGCGCTCCACGCCTTCGGCCAGGATCGGCGGATCGCCCTTGGTCGATTCGAGGTACTGCACGTTGGCCGCGCACAGATTGGCATGCGTGAGCATGGCGCCCTTGGGCAGGCCGGTGGTGCCGCCGGTGTACTGCAGCACCACGATCTCGTCGCGCACGTCCTTCACCGGGTGCGGCGTGAAGGCGCCGTCGTTGTCGAGCAGCGCCGCGAAGCTCAGCTGGCGTGCGTCCTCCACCCGGGGCGCGATCTGCTTCGCGCCTTCGAGGTGGGCGCGCACCGCCGCGGGGGCGCCGGCGAACTCGGCCAGGTCGCCGACGACCAGGTGTTTCAGGCGCGAATTCCCCAGCTGCCGTGCCGTTTGCGGGTACAGGCTGGCCAGGTCCAGCGTGATCAGCACGTCGGTGCGGCTGTCCTCGATCTTGTGTGCGATCACGCGCTCGGCGTCCAGCGGCGAGTAGTTGACCACCACGCCGCCGGCCTTGAGCACGCCGAAGAAGGCAATGATGTAGTGCGGGCTGTTGGGCAGGTACAGGCCCACGTGCACGCCCGGGCCCACACCCAGCTGCTGCAGGCCGCGCGCAGCCTGGTCGCTCAGGCGGCCCAGTTCGCGGTACGTGATCTTGCGGCCCATGAACTCGATGGCGGTGTTCTCGGGCCAGCGCTGCACGGCGTCGTCCAGAAAGCGCGTGACGGGCTGCAGCGGCAGTTCACAGTCCCAGCGCATGCCGGGCGGGTAGTGGGCGATCCAGGGGGTGTCGGGCGAAAAGGTCGGGCTGGCGGCAGCGGCCATGGGGATGTCTCCGGAAGCGATGTGACAGCGGCCGCACTTCGGTGGGCGGCCATGGAACGGAATCCGCCTTCTGCGTGCGGTCTTCGCATTCTTGTGCGGGTGGAGCGCCGGCCGGGGGACGCAATGACACCCGCGCGACAGCCGCGATGCGCTCGGCTCTCGCCGCCGCCATGGCCGGAGAGGGCCAGGCAAAGCCAAGGCGCCGCACGCGGGCTGCGTGGGCGCCTCTTCGCTGGGGCCCCCGAGCGCGGGGGGCGCGGCCTACTTGCTGTCGCGCAGCTCGCGGCGCAGGATCTTGCCCACCGGCGTCTTCGGCAGTTCGGTGCGGAACTCGACGATGCGCGGCTGCTTGTAGCCCGTGAGGTTGGCGCGGCAGAAAGCCTTCACGGCTTCCTCGGTCAGCGATTCGTCCTTCTTCACGATCACCAGCTTCACGGCCTCGCCGGTCTTCTCGTCGGGCACGCCGACCACGGCGCATTCCAGCACGCCGGGCAGCGTGGACACCACGTCCTCGATCTCGTTCGGATAGACGTTGAAGCCGCTGACCAGCACCATGTCCTTCTTGCGGTCGATGACCTTGAAGAAGCCGCGCTCGTCCATGGTGCCGATGTCGCCGGTCTTGAAGTAGCCGTCGGCCGTCATGACCTTGGCCGTCTCGTCGGGCCGCTGCCAGTAGCCGGCCATCACCTGCGGGCCCTTGATGGCGATCTCGCCGGCCTGGCCCGGCGGCACCTCCTGGCCCGCGTCGTCGAGCAGCTTGAACCAGGTGTTGGGCAGTGGCACGCCGATGGTGCCGGAGTACTCCTTGCTGGTGGTCGGGTTGCAGCTGGCCGAGGGCGAGGTCTCCGACAGGCCGTAGCCTTCGCAGATCGGGCAGCCGGTCTTGTCCAGCCACAGCTTGGCCACGGCGCTTTGCACCGCCATGCCGCCGCCCACCGAGATCTTCAGGTGGCTCCAGTCCACCGTGTCGAACTGCGGGTGGTTGGCCAGGCCGTTGAACAGCGTGTTCACGGCCGGGAAGCTGTGCACCTTGTGCTTGGACAGCTCCTTGAGCACCGCCGGCAGGTCGCGCGGGTTCGGGATCAGCAGCAGCTTGCCGCCCGTGCGCATGCTCAGCATCATGCCCACGGTGAAGGCGAAGATGTGATAGAGCGGCAGCGCGCAGACGCTGGTGGGCTGCTCGCCCTGCGGCACGCGGTCCATCACGGGCTGGTTCCAGGCCTCGGACTGCAGCACGTTGGCGATCACGTTGCGGTGCAGCAGCACGGCGCCCTTGCTCACGCCCGTGGTGCCGCCGGTGTACTGCAGCACGGCCACGTCGTCGGGGCCGATGGCCGGCGGCGTGAGCGTGCGGCCGGCGCCCTGCGACAGCGCGTCGTTGAAACGCACGGCGTTCGGCAGGTTGAAGGCCGGCACCATCTTCTTGACGTTGCGCACCACGTAGTTGACCAGCGCGCCCTTGAGGAAGCCCAGCCGGTCGCCCATGGCGGCCAGCACCACGTGCCTGACTTGCGTGGCCGCCAGGCACTTCTGCAGCGTGGTGCCGAAGTTCTCCATGATCACGATGGCCTTGGCGCCCGAGTCCTTGAGCTGGTGCTCCAGCTCGCGCGCCGTGTACAGCGGATTCACGTTGACCAGGATCAGCCCCGCGCGCAGGATGGCCGCCACCGCGATCGGGTACTGCGGGCAGTTGGGCATCATCACCGCCACGCGGTCGCCGCGCGCCAGGCCCAGGCCCTGCAGGTAGGCCGCGAAAGCCCGGCTCTGGCGGTCGGTTTCGCCGTAGCTCACGTCCTTGCCCATGAAGCTGTAGGCCGTCCGGTCGGCGTACTTGCGGAAGCTTTCTTCCATCAGCGCCACCAGCGAGTTGTACTGGTTCACGTCGATGTCGGCAGGCACGCCGGCGGGGTAGGCACTGAGCCAGGGGCGGTCGGTCATTTGCGCGGGTCTCCTAGGTCTAGGGAAGTGGCCACTCGGGACTTGCCGCCCCTGTCGGGGCGCGGGCATCCGGTGAATCCGGCCATGAAAAAGCCTGCGTGCCCGTCGGGTGCACGCAGGCCGCGGCCGCATGGTAGCGCGATGTAACGGCGCCCCGACCCGGGGCTGTCCCTCGGAAAGGGCGTTGGCCAGCGGTCGGGCCGGGGGCGAGGCGGCTCAGCCCTTCAGCGCCGCCAGCACCTCGTCCAGCATCTTCTTCGCATCGCCGAACAGCATGCGGTTGTTGTCCCGGTAGAACAGCGGGTTGTCCACGCCCGCGTAGCCCGAGGCCATGGAGCGCTTCATCACGATCGAGGTCCTGGCCTTCCACACCTCCAGCACCGGCATGCCGGCGATGGGGCTGGTGGGGTCGTCCTGCGCGGCCGGGTTCACGATGTCGTTGGCGCCGATGACCATCGCCACGTCGGTGTCCGGAAAGTCCTCGTTGATCTCGTCCATCTCCATCACGATGTCGTAGGGCACCTTGGCCTCGGCCAGCAGCACGTTCATGTGGCCGGGCATGCGGCCCGCCACGGGGTGGATGGCGAAGCGCACCTGCACGCCCTTGCCGCGCAGCGTCTTCACGATCTCGTTGACGGTGTGCTGCGCCTGGGCCACGGCCATGCCGTAGCCGGGCACGATGATCACGCTCTTGGCATCGCGCAGCAGCTCGGCCGTTTCGGCCGCGCTCACGGGCACGGCCTCGCCCTGGGGCTCGCTGGTGTCGCCCTTCTTGGCCGGCGTGCCGCCGCCCGAGCCGAAGCCGCCGGCGATCACGCTGATGAAGTTGCGGTTCATCGCGTTGCACATGATGTAGCTCAGGATCGCGCCCGAGGAGCCCACCAGCGCGCCGGTCACGATCAGCAGGTCGTTGCTCAGCATGAAGCCCGTGGCGGCCGCGGCCCAGCCCGAGTAGCTGTTGAGCATGGACACCACCACGGGCATGTCCGCGCCGCCGATGGCCATCACCATGTGCACGCCGAAGAGCAGCGCGATCACGGTCATCACCGTCAGCGGCAGCATGCCGTCGGCCACGGTTTCCGCGCGCAGGAACTCGCGGCCGAACCACAGCACGACCAGCAGCGCGGCCAGGTTGAGCCAGTGGCGTGCCGGCAGCAGCAGCGGCTTGCCGCCGATCCTGCCGTTGAGCTTGCCGAAGGCGATCAGCGAGCCGCTGAAGGTCACGGCGCCGATCAGGATGCCGACATAGATCTCCACCTCGTGGATCACCTTCTCGGCGCCCGTGAGCTGGAGCGAGGTGTCCACGTAGCTGGCGAAACCCACCAGGCAGGCCGCCAGGCCCACGAGCGAATGCATGAGCGCGACCAGCTCGGGCATCTGCGTCATCTTGACGATCTTGGCCGCGTACAGGCCGATGCCGCCGCCGATGACCAGCGCGCCGACGATCCAGGCGATGCCCGAGGCGCTGACGCTGGGGCCGAAGACCGTGGCCAGCACGGCCAGCGCCATGCCGACCATGCCGAAGAGGTTGCCGCGGCGCGAGGTTTCGGGGTTGGACAGGCCGCCCAGGCTGAGGATGAAGAGGATCGCGGCGCCGAGATAGGCGACCGTCGCGAGGCTTTGGGACATGGTCGTCGTTCCTTATTGTTGTTCTTTCCCGGGCTTACTTGCGGAACATGTCGAGCATGCGGCGCGTGACCGCGAAGCCGCCGAACATGTTGACGGCCGTGAGCACCAGCGCGGCGAAGGCCAGCCACTGGATCAGCCCGTCGGGGCGCCCGTTCACGCCGGCGCCGGGCGGCGCGATCTGCACCAGCGCGCCGATGGCGATGATGCTGGAGATGGCGTTGGTCACGCTCATCAGCGGCGTGTGCAGCGCGGGCGTCACGTTCCACACCACCATGTAGCCGATGAAGCAGGCCAGAACGAAGACCGTGAAGTGGCCCAGGAAGGCCGCCGGCGCGTACGCGCCGATGAACCAGAAGGCCACCGCCGCGACGGCAAAGAGGAGGGCCAGCGTCTTGGCCGGCAGCGGGCCGCTGCTGCCATGGCCGTGGCCGCCTTTCTTCTGCTCGACGGGCGCGGTGGCGGCCTTGGGCGCAGGCGCGGGCGCCTGCTGCAGCGGCGGGGCGGGCCAGGTGATGGCGCCGTCCTTGACCACCGTCAGGCCGCGGATCGCGTCGTCCTCCATGTTGACCACCGCGCGGCCGTCCTTGGCCTTGCACAGCTCTTCCAGCAGGCGCAGCAGGTTGGTCGCGTACAGGGTGGACGACTGCTTGGCCAGGCGCGAGGCCAGGTCGGTGTAGCCGATGACCGTCACGCCGTGGCGCACCACGGCCTCGCCGGGCACCGTGAGCTCGCAGTTGCCGCCCTGCTCGGCGGCCATGTCCACGATCACGCTGCCGGGCTTCATGCTCTGCACCATCTCGGCGGTGATGAGCTTCGGGGCCGGCTTGCCGGGGATCAGCGCGGTGGTGATGACGATGTCGGCATCCTTCACCTGCTCGGCGTACATCTGGCGCTGCGCCGCCTGGAAGCCCTCGCTCATGACCTTGGCGTAGCCGCCGCCGCCCGAGCCCTCTTCCTCGTAGTCCACCTTGACGAACTCGCCGCCCAGCGACTTGACCTGGTCGGCCACCTCGGCGCGCGTGTCGTTGGCGCGCACGATGGCGCCCAGGTTGGCCGCCGTGCCGATGGCCGCCAGGCCCGCCACGCCGGCGCCGGCGATGAACACCTTGGCCGGTGGCACCTTGCCCGCGGCCGTGATCTGGCCGTTGAAGAAGCGGCCGAAGGCGTTGGCCGCCTCGATCACCGCGCGGTAGCCCGACACGCCCGCGGTGGACGTGAGCGCGTCCATCTTCTGCGCCCGGCTCAAGGTGCGCGGCAGGCAGTCGATGGCCAGCACGGTGGCTTTGCGCGCGGCCAGCTGCTGCATCAGCTCCGGGTTCTGCGCCGGCCAGATGAAGTCGATCAGCAGGGCGCCTTCGCGCAGCAGCCCGACCTCCTCGGGCGTGGGCGGCCGCACCTTGAGCACGATGTCCGCCGCCGCCCACAGCGCCGCGGCATCGGGGGCGATGTCGGCCCCGGCGGCGCGGTAGGCGTCGTCGCTGAAGTTCGCGGCTTCCCCGGCCCCGGCCTGCACCGAGACCTGGAAGCCGAGCTTGACGAGCTTTTCGACCACCTCGGGCACCGTGGCCACGCGCTTCTCACCCGCGTAGCTTTCCTTGGGGACGCCGATGCGCTGCACGGCCGTCTCGGGGCTGCTGGACATGAAATCTCCTCGCATACTGGTTCTTTTCAAGGGCGCGGCCTGCCCGGCATGCGCCGGCGCAAGGCGCCAGGGCCCGGCTTGCGGGCCGCGGCGCAGCTTACACGACCGGCTGGCCGCGGGCATGTCCCGCAGGCAGCCCAGGCCGCCGGCCGCCCTGGGGCTGCGGGGGCGCAAAAGTCTCGCGCGCTGTTCGGCTTCTGGTTGCCGATCTCTTGCAATTGCGTCTTTTGATATACAAACGTGCGGGTCCGTGGATAAGTTCGCGCCTACCCGCTCGCCGCGGGCTGTCGGGCTGCGCGGCACCGTCCTAGACTTGTTCAGTTAACAATGTCAGGGAGCACCTCATGCGTATCGCAGCACTGGATGATGAGCCGAGCCAGCTGGACTTGATCCGGCACACCATGGAGAGCCTGGGGCATGAATGCCACGGCTTCGTCGACGGACGCAGCCTGCTGCGCGCCCTGCGGCAGGAGAGCTTCGACCTGCTGGTGCTGGACTGGGCCCTGCCCGACATGGAGGGGCCGAGCGTGGTCAAGGTGATCCGCGAGGAGATGCTCAGCCGCCTGCCCGTGCTCTTCGTGACCAACCGCCGTGAAGAGGCGGACATGGTCGAAGGCCTGGGCGCGGGCGCCGACGATTTCATGGTCAAGCCCATCCGCGTGGGCGAACTGGCCGCGCGCACGCAGGCCCTGCTGCGCCGCGCCTACCCCAGCCAGCACGAGACCGAGGTCGTGTTCGGCCCCTACCACTTCTATCCGCATTCGCGTGCGCTCAAGGTCCACGGCGAGCCGCTGGAGCTCAAGCACCGCGAGTACGAGCTGGCGCTGTTCCTGTTCCAGAACATGGGCCGGCTGCTGTCGCGCGACCACCTGCGCGAAGCGGTGTGGGGCCAGGGGCCGGATGCGACGTCGCGCTCGCTGGACACCCACATCTCGCGCCTGCGCACCAAGCTGGACCTGCGCCCGCGCAACGGCTTCCTGCTGTCGGCCATCTACGGCCTGGGCTACCGCCTGGAGGCCATCGACAGCGAAGCGCTGGGCACGCGCCCCGACAACCTGGCCATGGCCGCCTGATGCGGCGGGCGAGCGGGCGGCGGGCGGGTCCGGCCCGGCGCAGGAGCCTGGCCCCAGGCCGCCCAAGGCGATGAAAGGCCGCGCCTGCCCGGAAGGCGGCCGCGCACGCACGCATGGCGCCAGCGCCCCCGCCTGAGCCGCTGCCTGCAGAGGCCGGCTGGCGGGGCGCCGTGCATCGCCGCCGCGGCTGGCTCGGTTTCAGCCTCGCCGTGCTGCTGGTCACGGGCGTGCTGGCCTGGCTGCATCCGTTCACCCGCATCGATCGGCTGCTGCAGGACAGCCCGCTCGCTCAGCTGCACGAACGCAGCGGTGACGAGATCGTGATCGTCGAGTTCGACGACGCCTCCCTGCAGGCCCTGGAAGGCGGACCGTGGCGCCGCGCGCACCATGCCCGGCTGGTGCAGCACATCGCGGCCCAGCAGCCGCGCTGCATCGGCCTGAACCTGCCCCTGGCAGAGGCCGACGATGCCCGCCCGGCCGAGAACGCCGCCCTGGCCCAGGCCATGCAGGGGCATTGCGTGGTGCTGCCGCTGAGCCTGCAGGCGAGCGCCGACGGCACCTTGCGCGAGCGCGCGCCCGCGCCCGCGCTGGCCGCGGCAGCGAGCGGCATCGGCCACGTGCACCAGGCGCTGGACAGCGACGGCCTGGTGCGAAGCGCGTATCTGCAAGAGGGCTTCGAAGGCCGCCCCTGGCCCCATTTCGTGGACGCATTGCGCCGCGCCGGCGAGGCCCGGTCGGGCGGCGCGCCGGCCCTCGCCCATCCGTCCCTGCCGCCGCCGGCGCTCCCGCTCGGGCCCTGGTTGCGCAGCGACAAGCAGGTCCTGGTGCTCGCCCGCGACGATCCGCCGCTGCGCCGCGTCTCCTATGTCGACGTCTGGCGCGGCCATGTACCGCCCGACCTGTTCCGCAACCGCTACGTGCTGGTGGGCGTGACGGCGCCCGGCGCGGCCGAAGCCTATGCCACGCCCGCACCCGCCGAATGGGCGCCGCGCACCGGCGTCGAGATCTTCGCGCACCTGCTGCAGAGCCAGCTCAACGGGCATGCGGTGTCGGAAGCCGGTCCCTGGCAGAACCTGGGCTTCAACCTGCTGCCCCTGGCGGCGGTGCTGCTGGGCCTGCTGCGGCTGCGCCCGGCCGGCGTGCTGGCCCTCATCGCCGGCATGCTGCTGCTGCGCCTGGGCCTGCACGCGGCGCGCCCCTGGCTGGGCGTGCAGTTCATGCCGGCCGCGGGCTTCATCGCGCTGCTGGCGGTGTACCCCGCATGGCTCGGCCTGCGGCTGATGACCGCGCTGCGCATCATGCGCCAGGCCACGCGCCAGCTGCACGTGGAACTGGACGGCTTCCCGCCGCCGCCCGCGCCCAGCGGCAGCGGCGATTTCCTGGACCGGCAGATGGAGGCGCTGTCGCTGGCCGTGGTGCGCATGCGCGACGTGCACCGCTTCGCGCGCGACGGCCTGGAGCACCTGCCCGATCCGACGCTGGTGCTCAACGCGCAGGCCCAGGTGCTGATCGCCAACCGGGCGGCCCTGCGCCACTGGCAGGCGCCGGCCCTGGCCGGGCAGGACGCGCACCGGCTGCTGGCCGACCTGGCGACGCGCAGCGACGGGCGGCCCCTCGTGCCCGCCGGCGCCCTTCACCACAGCCGCGCCCCGCGCCTGGGCGAGGCCGTGGACGCGCACGGCCGCGTGCTGCTGGTGCGCTGCGTGCCCTTCTTCGACAGCCGCGGCGCGCACGCGGGCTGGATGGTGGCGCTGGTCGACATCTCGCGCATGCGGCAGGCGCAGAGCCAGCGCGACGAGGCGCTGCGTTTCATTTCGCACGACATCCGCGAACCCTCCGCGGCCGTGCTCACGGTGCTGGAGCTGGTGCGCACGCAGCCGGGCCTGCTCACGCAGCAGGAAATGCTGGAGCGCATCCGCCGCCACGCGCAGACCGGGCTGGAGCTGGCCGACGGCTTCGTCAACGTGGCGCGGGCCGAGGTCCACGCTTTCGTGCCCGAGGCGGTGGAACTCGTGTCGCTGCTGCAGCAGGCCGTGGACAGCGCCTGGGTGCAGGGCCGCGCGCGCCATGTGGAGGTGCGCATGCTGCAAAGCCCCGAAGAGGCGTGGGTGCTGGGCGACCGCGGCCTGCTGGCGCGTGCGCTGGCCAATGTGGTGAGCAATGCGCTCAAGTACTCGCCGCCGGTGCGCGAAGTGCAATGCCGCATCGTCGAGAAGCCGGGCTGCTGGGCGATCAGCGTGCGCGACGAAGGCCCGGGCATCGCGCCCGAGCTACAGTCACAGCTCTTCCGGCCTTTCCACCGGCTGCACCGCGACGCGCATCCCGACGTGCACGGCGTGGGGCTGGGCCTGCTGCTGGTGCGCACGGTGGTCCAGCGCCACGGCGGCGCGGTGGAGATCGACAGCGCGGCCAATGCGGGCTGCACCGTGACCCTGGTGCTGCCGCAGCCCGACCCGAACGAACTGGCCGCATTGCGCGGCGACCTGGAGTGAAAGAGATGAGTCCAAGCCATTGGGGCCGCAGCGCCCGCCCGTGGGCCCTGGCGGCCGTCCTGGCCCTGGGGCTGGGCGCCGCCGCGTCGGCCCAGGACGTGGACGCCACGCAGATGATCCGCGGCAGCCTGCAGGTCGTGCAGCTGATCGACCAGGGCCGCACCGCCGAGCTGTGGGAGGGCGCGTCCGCCGGTGCCCGCAAGCGCGTGGCGCGCGAGGATTTCGTGCGCCAGGTGGCGCAGGCCCGTGCGCCGCTGGGCGCGCCGCAGGCCCGCACGTGGGTGTCGGTGAACCGGCTGGCCGCCGGTGGCGACGATCCGGACCTGGCCGGGCAGTACGTCAGCGTGGAATACGAAACCCGCTTCGCCGGCCAGGCGCAGAACGTGCGCGAACTGACCACCTTCCACCTGGGCCGCGACGGCACCTGGCGTTTCAGTGGCTACGTGATCCGATGAGCCGCCTTCCTTCTTCGAAGAACCCGGCGCTCCCGCCCGCGCGCTGGAAACCCAACGTCACGGTGGCGGCCGTCATCGAAAAGGACGGCCGCTTCCTGCTCGTCGAGGAGCACACCGACCGCGGGCTCAAGCTCAACACGCCCGCCGGCCACCTGGACCCGGGCGAGTCGCCGGCCGAGGGCTGCGCGCGCGAGGCGCTGGAAGAGACGGCCCACCACTTCAAACCCACGGCGCTGCTGGGCATCTACATGGCGCGCTTCGAGCGCGGCACGCCCGGCGACCAGGGCGAGACCGACATCACCTACCTGCGCTTCGCCTTCGTGGGCGAACTGGGCGCCTTCGAGCCCGGGCGTGCGCTGGACGAGGGCATCGTGCGCACGCTGTGGATGACGCCCGACGAGATCCGCGCCTCGGTGGAGCGCCACCGCAGTCCCTTGCTGCTCGAATGCGTCGAGGACTACCTGGCCGGCCAGCGCCACCCGCTGGACCTGTTCCACGTCGACCCTTCGGTGGCCGCGCCGCGGCGCGCGGCCTGAGGGCGAGGGCCGCGCCTGCTCAGGCGGCCCGCGTGGCGGCCGCCTCGGCCACCGGCTCGGCGGCCGCGATCACCCCGCCGCCCAGGCACACCTCGCCGTCATAGAGCACGGCCGATTGGCCCGGCGTCACGGCCCACTGCGGTTGCTGCGGCGGGAAGGCCAGCGCGAAGACCTTTTCCCCCTCGGCCTGCAGCGTGCCCGGGGCGTCGGCCTGGCGGTAGCGGGTCTTGATGCCGTAGCGGCCCGCGGCGGGCGGGGCGCCCGCCACCCAGCTCGCGTCTTCGGCGCGCAGCGACTGCGAAAGCAGCCACGGGTGGTCGTGGCCCTGCACCACCCACAAGGTGTTCTTCTCCACGTCCTTGCGCGCCACGAACCAGGGCGCATGCTCGCCGCCGCCGCGCTGGGCGCCCTTTTCCTTCACGCCGCCGATGCCCAGGCCCTGGCGCTGGCCCAGCGTGTAGAAGGACAGGCCATGGTGCTCGCCCAGCACCCGGCCGCGCGCGTCGCGGATCGGCCCCGGCGTCTTGCTGATGTAGCGGTTGAGGAATTCGCGGAAGGGCCGTTCGCCGATGAAGCAGATGCCGGTCGAGTCTTTCTTGGCCGCCACGGGCAGGCCGATCTCGCTGGCGATGCGGCGCACCTCGGTCTTGTGCAGCTCGCCCACGGGGAACAGCGCCTTGGAGAGCTGCGCCTGGTTGAGCCGGTGCAGGAAGTAGCTCTGGTCCTTGGACGGGTCCAGGCCCTTGAGCAGCTCATAGCGCACGTGCGCGCCATCCCGCGCGGCCGCGCGGGATGTTCCATCTTGCCCGAGGGGCTCACCCGTGTCCGCTGCCACGCAGCGGACACGGGCGTAATGCCCGGTGGCGATCTTCTCGGCGCCCAGGCGCATGGCATGGTCCAGGAAGGCCTTGAACTTGATCTCGGCGTTGCACAGCACGTCGGGGTTGGGCGTGCGGCCGGCCTGGTACTCGCGCAGGAATTCCGCGAACACGCGGTCCTTGTAGTCGGCGGCGAAGTTGACGTGCTCGATCTCGATGCCCAGCACGTCGGCCACGCTGGCCGCGTCCACGAAGTCGGCGTTCGACGAGCAGTATTCGCTGTCGTCGTCGTCCTCCCAGTTCTTCATGAAGATGCCGACCACCTCGTGGCCCTGCTGCTTGAGCAGGTGGGCCGTGACGGCGGAATCCACGCCACCCGACAGGCCCACCACCACGCGATGCTTGGGTTGTGTCATAGGCCCCGATTGTCGGCGCGCGCGTTGGCAGGCGCTCCGGCAGGGCTTTGCGCGCGCCAGGTCGCAGCACCGCACCCGCTCTTGCCCAGTGCGCGCGCGGATCCGGCTCCGCCGGTCCGCAGCGCGCGCCCCCTTGAGGGGGAGGCGCCGCAGGCGCCACGGGGGTGGGCTATTTCAACCAGCCGCGCTTGCGGAAGTACAGCATCGGCCCCACCGCGCTGGCCACCATCAGGGCCAGCACATAGGGATAGCCGAAGCTCCATTCCAGCTCGGGCATGAACTTGAAGTTCATGCCGTACACGCTGGCGATCAGCGTGGGCGGCAGCAGCGCGACGCTGGCCACCGAGAAGATCTTGATGATCTTGTTCTGGTTGATGTTGATGAAGCCGACCGTGGCGTCCATCAGGAAGTTGATCTTGTCGAACAGGAAGGCCGTGTGGCTGTCCAGCGACTCGATGTCGCGCAGGATCTGGCGCGCGTCCTCGAACTGCTCGGCGTCCAGCATGCGCTGGCGCATCATGAAGCTGACGGCGCGGCGCGTGTCCATCGCGTTGCGGCGGATGCGGCCGTTCATGTCTTCCTGGCGCGCGATCAGGCCCAGCACCTCGCCGGCGGTCTCGTCGCTGACGTTGCCGCGCAGCACGCGCTTGCCGGCTTCTTCCAGCTCGTCGTAGATGCCTTCGAGCGTGTCGGCCGAGTACTCGGCGTCGCCGTCGAACAGGGCCAGCAGCACATCCTTGGCGTCCTCGATCAGGCCCGGCGCCCGGCGCGCGCGCATGCGCAGCAGGCGGAACACCGGCACGTCCTCGTCATGGATGGAGAACAGCACGCCGCGGCTCTTCAGCTCGGCGTTGTGCTGGTTCAGGATGAAGGCCACGCGCACGTTGCGCGGCTCGTCCGGGTCGGCGATCAGGAAGTCGCTGCGCACATGGAGGTCGCCGTTGTCCTCCTCGTAGAAGCGCGCCGACTCCTCGATGTCGTCGTCGGTCACGTCCTCGGGAATGGACAGGCCGTAGTACTGCTTGACCCAGCGCTTTTCCTCCACGGTGGGCGACTCCAGGTCGACCCAGATGGGCTGGAAATGCGAGAGCTCCTCCAGCGACTCGATCTCTTCCTGGGCGAGACGGCCGTTGGCAAGGGTGAAGATGTTGAGCATGGCGTGCTCCCCGGCTGAAAGGTGGCGGTGGCGAGGGCGAAAAGAAGGCGGGGTGGGGCGCTTTCAATGGCCTCGCCGGGCAGCCGGCACGGCGCTCAGGCGGGCATTGAAAGCTGCCAAGAAGGGTCGGGTTCCAAGTGAACACTCCAGGGGTTGCAGCGGCGCGGATTATGGCACCGCAGCATCCGGGCCCGGAGCGGCCGCGCGGGCCGGAGCACGCCCGCGGCCGGCCCCTGGGGCGTGTTCCGGCCCCGCCCTCATGCCGGCGCGACTGGATGCGCATCCAGTACAGTTGAGGCGCACCCAAGTCGCCATGCACCTCCTTCCCGACGCTCCCTCCACCCCTGCCCCCGTGGCGCCAGACGTGGCCCTGCACGAGCGGCTCGCGCAGGCGCTGGCCACGCTCAACACGGCGCAGCGCACGGCCGTCGAGCACGGCACGCAGGGCGGCGCGGGTGGCAACGCGGCGGGCCCTGCGGCCGATGCGGCGCGCGCCGCGCCGCTGCTCGTGATCGCGGGCGCGGGCTCGGGCAAGACCAGCACGCTGGCGCACCGCGTGGCGCATCTCATCGCGCGCGGCGCCGACCCGCAGCGCATCCTGCTCATCACCTTCTCGCGCCGCGCGGCGCAGGAGATGTCGCGCCGCGCCGGCCAGGTCGCGGCGCGCGTGCTGGGCCTGCGCGCCGAGGCCGTGCCCGCGCTGCCCTGGGCCGGCACCTTCCACGGCGTGGGCGCGCGCCTGCTGCGCGAGTACGCGCCGCAGATCGGGCTCGATCCCGACTTCACCATCCATGACCGAGGCGACGCCGAGGACCTGATGGGCTGGGTGCGGCACGAGCTGGGCCTGTCGTCCACAACGCGGCGCTTCCCGCTCAAGAGCACCTGCCTCGCCATCTATTCGCGCTGCGTCAACACGCGCGAGCCGCTGGCGCAGGTGCTGGCGCACAGCTTTCCGTGGTGTGCCGACTGGGTGGGCGAGCTGCCGCGCCTCTTCGCCGCCTACGCAGAAGCCAAGGCGCAGCAGAACGTGCTGGACTACGACGATTTGCTGCTGGCCTGGGCCGAGATGATGGGCGAGCCTGCGCTGGCCGCGCATGTGGGCGCGCGTTTCGACCATGTGCTGGTCGACGAGTACCAGGACACGAACCGGCTGCAGGCGCAGATCCTGCTGCGCCTCAAGCCCGACGGCGCGGGCGTGACGGCCGTCGGCGACGACGCGCAGTCCATCTATTCCTTCCGTGGCGCGACGGTGCGCAACATCCTGGACTTCCCCTCGCAGTTCACGCAGCCCGCGCGTGTGGTCGCGCTGGAGCGCAACTACCGCTCCACGCAACCGATCCTCGACGCCTCGAACGCCGTGATGGCGCATGCCACCGAGCGCCACGCCAAGCAGCTGTGGACCGACAAGGCCTCGGCCGGCAAGCCGCAGCTGGTGCTGGTGGCCGACGAGGCGGCGCAGGCGCAGTGGGTGGCCGATCGCACGCTGGCGCTGCGCGAGGACGGGCTCACGCTCAAGCAGCAGGCAGTGCTGTTCCGCACGACCAGCCACAGCGCGGCGCTGGAGCTGGAACTGGTGCGGCGCAACATCCCGTTCGTGAAATTCGGCGGTCTCAAGTTCCTCGAAGCCACGCACATCAAGGACCTGCTGGCGCTGCTGCGCTTCGTGCACAACCCGCGCAGCCGGCTGGCGGGCTTTCGCGCCGTGCAGCTGCTGCCGGGCATCGGGCCCGCCACGGCGGCGCGGCTGCTCGATGCGATGCAGGCCGCGGCCGATCCGGCGCAGGCGCTGCAGGACTTCCGCCCGCCCGCGAATGCGGCCGAGGCCTGGCGCGACTTCGCGCAGACCTGGGGCGCGCTGCGGCTGGGCGCGGTGGGCTGGCCGGGCCAGATGGAACTGGCCCGGCAGTGGTACCTGCCGCACCTCGAGCGCCTGCACGAGGACGCCGTGGTGCGCGCCGGCGACATCGCGCAGCTGGTGCAGCTGGCGGCCGGCTATGCCTCGCGCGAGCGCTTCATCACCGAGCTCACGCTGGATCCGCCCGAGGCCACCAGCGACCGGCCCGGCCCGCCGCTGCTCGACGAGGACTACCTGATCCTGTCCACCATTCATTCCGCCAAGGGGCAGGAATGGAATGCGGTGTCGGTGCTCAACGTGGTCGATGGCTGCATGCCCGCCGACGTGGTGCAGGGCGCGCACGAGCTGGAAGAGGAGCGCCGCCTGCTCTACGTGGCCATGACGCGGGCCAAGGAGCACCTGCACCTGCTGCAGCCGCAGCGCTTCCATGTCACGCAGCAGACCCCGCTGGGCGACCGCCATCTCTATGTGGGCCGCACGCGCTTCATCCCCGACGGCGACCTCGGCGGCTACGAGCGCGTGGTGTGGCCGCCCCCGCCGCCGCAGCCCGTGTTTGTCCCTGCGCCGCCTGCGGTCATGGACCTGCGCGCACGGCTGCGCGCCGCGTGGCGCTGAGCCGGCTTCCAGCACGCGGCAGCAGGCCCTCGACGGCACGGCGCCGGGGGGTGGCGCTACAGGGTGTGCAGCGCGCCTTGCGCCCCTGCTGCGGACTTTTGCGCGTGCGCCACCAAACCTGTATTGCAAAACAGTGACAGCGCGGGCATAGTGAATTCGACAGCTTCGCTTTCCCTCCCGCACAACAACGACAACCTCTTTCCCCCCAGCGCACGAGTTCCCGCAGATGGCGTCCTTTCGGCCCGCCGTCTTTTCCCAACCGTCAATTCCAGGAGGTCATTCATGAATTTGACGATCAGCGGTCATCACCTCGACGTCACCCCCGCACTGCGCAGCTACGTGACCAGCAAGCTAGACCGGATCACCCGGCACTTCGACCAGGTGGTCGACGTCAAGGTGATCCTGACGGTGGAAAAGCAAAAGGAGAAGGAGAAGCGACAACGCGCGGAATGCAACATTCACGTCAAGGGCAATGACATGTTCGCCGAGTCCAGCCACTTCGACCTGTACGCCGCGGTGGACGAACTGGTGGACAAGCTCGATCGGCAAGTGGTGCGCCACAAGGACCGCCTGCAGGACCACCACCACATGGCGCCCAAGCGCGTCGTCCAGTGAACCCCCCGGGGGCAGAAGTGATGTAATCCTTCCTTCTGCTGGCCCGGATGGCCGGCTGCCCGGACGCCTCCGGGCAAGCCCTCTTGCCAAGCCGCCTTCGGGCGGTTTGCTGTTTTTGGTGCATTCCGGCCCAGGGATGCATAATCGCGCCGCTACCCACCATGAACAGACTTGCGTCCATCCTGCCGTCCGCTCAAGTGCTCGTGAGCGTCGATGCCACCAGCAAAAAGCGCGCTTTCGAAGAGGCGGGCTTGCTGTTCGAGAACCTCCATGGCCTGAGCCGCGCCCTGATCACCGACAGCCTGTTCGCGCGCGAGCGGCTGGGCTCGACCGGGCTGGGCCATGCGGTGGCCATCCCGCATGGGCGCATCAAGGGCCTGAAGTCCCCCATGGCCGCGGTCTTCCGGCTGGCCAATCCCATCGGTTTCGACGCGCCCGACGAGCAGCCCGTGGTGCTGCTGATCTTCCTGCTGGTGCCCGAAGCCGCGACGCAAAAGCACCTGGAAATCCTCTCGGAGATCGCCGAGATGCTCAGCGACGCCGCGCTGCGCGAGAAGATCAAGGCCAGCACCGACGCGGCCGAGCTGCATGGCCTGATCGCCGGCTGGCGGTCCACCCAGGCGGCCTGAGCGCCTGCCGCTGCGCCCTGGCGGCATTTCTGCCCGACCCGCCGACGCCGTACGCATGAAACCCACCGTCATCAGCGCCGACGCGATGTTCGAGGAATTTCGCGGCTCGCTGCGCTGGGAGTGGCTGGCGGGCCTGGGCGCGTCGGAGCGCCAGTTCGACCCCGACGTCATCAGCCGCGCCCAGTCGGCCGCCGACCTGGTGGGCTACCTCAACTACATCCATCCGTACCGGGTGCAAATCCTCGGCGCCCGCGAAGTGGCCTACCTCACGCGCAGCACCGCCGAGGACTGCGAGCGCCGCATTGCCCGCATCGTGACGCTGGAGCCGCCCATGCTGGTGCTGGCCGACGGCCAGTCGCCACCGGAGGAGCTGCTGTCGGTGTGCGAGCGCGCGCAGCTGCCGCTGTTCGCCACGCGCGAGTCGGCGGCCTTCGTCATCGACGTGCTGCGCGCCTACCTGTCCAAGCATTTCGCCGAGCGCACCTCGATGCACGGCGTGTTCATGGACATCCTGGGCATGGGCGTGATGATCACGGGCGAATCCGGCCTGGGCAAGAGCGAGCTGGGCCTGGAGCTGATCTCGCGCGGCAACGGCCTGGTGGCCGACGACGCCGTGGACCTGTACCGCATCAACCAGGGCACCATCGTGGGCCGCTGCCCCGACCTGCTGCAGAACCTGCTCGAAGTGCGCGGCATCGGCCTCTTGGACATCAAGGCCATCTTCGGTGAGACGGCGGTGCGCCGGAAGATGCGCCTGAACCTGATCGTGCACCTGGTGCGGCGCGATTCCTTCGAGCGCGACTACGAGCGCCTGCCGGCCGAGCCGCTGACGCAGGACGTGCTGGGCGTGCCGGTGCGCAAGGCCGTGATCCAGGTGGTGGCCGGGCGCAACATCGCCGTGCTGGTCGAGGCCGCGGTGCGCAATTCCATCCTGCAGCTGCGCGGCATCGACACCTATGCCGACTTCGTGGCGCGCCACCACAAGGCGATGGGCAACTGAGGCCGCGCCGGGGTCCTGCTGAGTCCGGGCCGGCGAGAGATGAGCGGCCTCGGGGCACCCCGAGGATCCGGCTTCGCCAGGCCTCGGAGTGCACCCCCCTTCGCGCCGCAGAAGGGGGCACGAAACGGATCGGTGGGGCTTGCTACTTTTTCTGGCAATCGCCGCACAGGCCGTACAGCGACATGGCGTGGTCCTGCAGCGTCCAGCCCTTGTCCTTGGCGATCATCTGCTGGCGGCGCTCGATCTCGGCGTCGTAGAACTCCTCGACCTTGCCGCAGGAGGTGCACACCAGGTGGTCGTGGTGCTGGCCTTCGTTGAGCTCGTAGACGGCCTTGCCGCTTTCGAAGTGGCTGCGCTCCAGGATGCCGGCCTGCTCGAACTGCGTGAGCACGCGGTACACGGTGGCCAGGCCGATGTCCGAATGCTCGTTGAGCAGCACGCGGAACACGTCTTCGGCCGTCATGTGGCGCTGGTCGCCGGTCTGGAAGATCTCCAGGATCTTGAGGCGGGGCAGCGTGGCTTTGAGGCCGGTACTCTTGAGGTTGTCGATGTTGCTCATGGGCGCTCCGGCAGGCAGTCGGGCCTTTCACGGTTCGGCACGGAAGGCGCCGCGCGGGGCGTTCTCACCGGCCCGGGAAAGGGATTCGGTCACGGGGGGCTACAGGCCCGCGCAGGGGCAGCCGCTACAATCGCCCGATCATATCGCCTGGTCTTTCTCCCATGCTTGCATCCTCCCGACGCCGGCTGGCACTGTCGGCCGCAGCCCTGCTGATCGGGCTCGGCGTGGCCGGCTGCAGCAGCACCAGCGACCGCATGCGCAGCGCCCTGCATGCCGTGACCCCCTACAAGGTGGAAGTGGTGCAAGGCAACGTCATCACCAAGGAGCAGGTCGAGCTGCTGCGCGCGGGCATGTCGCGCCAGCAGGTGCGCGAACTGCTGGGCACGCCGCTGCTGGCCGACATCTTCCACGCCAACCGCTGGGACTACGTGTTCACCATCAAGCGCCAGCGCGTCGACCCGCAGCAGCGCCGGCTGACCGTGTTCTTCAACGGCGACACCCTGGACCGCTTCGAGGGCGACGCCATGCCCAGCGAGGAAGAGTTCGTCGCGGGCCTGGACACGCGCAAGCTGTCGGGCAAGGTGCCGGTGCTCGAAGCCACCGAGGAGCAGCTCAAGAAACATGCGCCGGCGGCCGACACGGCCAGCCAGAACGCCGGCCGCACGCTGGCGCCGCTGCCGCCGACCTACCCGCCGCTCGAATCCCGCTGAGCGCGGGCGGCCGGCGCGGCTCGGCTTGTGCCGTGCCGTCGTTCCCGATTCCTTTTCAGCGGCCGCCTCCGGCCGCCCCGTCCCTCGCCGAGATGCCTTCCTTGACCGCTCCATCGTCTTCTGCCGCCCGCCGCCGCATCGCCATTGCCGGAGCCTCCGGCCGCATGGGGCGCATGCTCATCGAGGCGGTGCAGAAAAGCGATGACGTGCAGCTCGCGGGCGCGCTGGACATCGCCGGTAGCCCGGCGCTGGGCGCCGACGCAGCCGCTTTCCTGGGCCTGAATTCGGGCGTGGCCATCACCGACGACCTGCGCGCCGGCCTGAAGGACGCACAGGTGCTGATCGACTTCACGCGCCCCGAAGGCACGCTGGCCCACCTGGCCGTGTGCCGCGAACTGGGCGTGCAGGCCGTGATCGGCACCACCGGCTTCAGCGAGGCGCAGAAGGCCGAGATCGCCGAGATCGCCCAGGACATCGCCATCGTCATGGCGCCCAACATGAGCGTGGGCGTGAACGTCACCTTCAAGCTGCTGGAAATGGCGGCCCGGGCCTTGTCCACGGGCTACGACATCGAGATTCTCGAAGCGCACCACCGCCACAAGGTGGACGCACCCTCGGGCACGGCGCTCAAGATGGGCGAGGTGATCGCGCAGGCGCTGGGCCGCGACCTGCAGGACTGCGCCGTCTATGCGCGCGAGGGCGTGACCGGCGAGCGGGACCCCTCGAGCATCGGCTTCGCCACGATCCGCGGCGGCGACATCGTGGGCGACCACACGGTGCTCTTCGCCGGCACGGGCGAGCGCATCGAGATTTCGCACAAGTCCAGCAGCCGGGCCGGCTACGCCCAGGGCAGCCTGCGCGCGGTGCGCTTCCTGGCCGAGCGGCGCAAGGGCTTGTTCGACATGGCCGACGTGCTGAACCTGCACTGAGCCGCCGCGCCGGCCGGTTCTGATCCACGACATGTCGGCCCTCGAACTCCTGACCCAGGGCGACGCGGTGGGCCGTGCCGTGGCGGCGCTGCTGCTGGCCATGTCCGTCGCGAGCTGGGTCGTGATCCTCTGGAAGGGCTGGCTGCTGCGCGGTGGCGCGCGCGGCGTGCTGCGCGCGGTGGCGGCCTTCTGGCAGGCGCCCGCGCTGCCTGAGGCGGCCCGGGCCTGCGCGGCCTTCGACCGTGCCGGCTTCGTGCATCCGCTCGCCGACGCCGTGCCGGCCCTGGTCCAGGCCGCGGACCTGCCTGCGCAAGTGGGCACGCAGGGGCCGCTGCTGCCGCGCCTGACGCGCGCGCTGCGCGATGCGCTGCATGGCGTGCTGCGGCGGCTGCAGGCGGGCCAGATCCTGCTGGCCACGATCGGCGCCACCTCGCCCTTCGTCGGCCTGCTGGGCACGGTGTGGGGCATCCACCGCGCGCTGGCCAGCATCGCCGGCCAGAGCGGCGGCTTCACGCTCGACAAGGTGGCCGGGCCGGTGGGCGAGGCGCTGGTGATGACGGCCTTCGGCCTGGCGGTCGCCATTCCGGCCGTGCTGGCCTACAACGTCTTCGGCCGCGTCATCGGCCGCATCGAAGCCGAGCTCGAAGGCTTCGCGCACGACCTGCTGGCCACCTTCGCGGCCGGCGATGCGCCGCCGCCGCTGCCTCCCGCGCGGCCGATGCCGGTGCAGGCCTGAGGGCCAGTCCGGGAAACGCTGGCATGGCTTTCGGCCGCAGCAACCTCGGGGCCAGCACCGGCGCTGGCGGCGGCCGCGCCCTGGGCAGCGGTGCACAGCGCCCGCTGTCCGACATCAACGTCACGCCGCTGGTGGACGTGATGCTGGTGCTTTTGGTGATCTTCATCATCGCCGCGCCGCTGATGGCCAGCGCGATCAAGCTCGAACTGCCGCGCAGCGGCGCCAGCGAGGCGCTGGACGCGCCGCATTTCGTGAGCCTGGCGATCGATGCGCAAGGCCGCCTTTTCGTCGACGGCCAGCCCGTGCCCGATGACGCGGGGGTCGCACAGCGCCTGCGGGCTGCGGCCGCACGCGGCGCCGACACCGAACTGCAGCTGCGCGCCGACCACACCGTTCCCTACGGCCGTGTGGTGGAACTGATGGGCGTGGCCCACGAAGCCGGGCTCACGCGCATCGGCTTCGTGACCGAGAAGGCGGCCGAAGCGGCGCCTTCCGGCCCGCCGCCGCGCTGAGCCGCGCGCGGCGCGGGCCGCCGTGCGCATGGCGCCGGCCGGTGCGGGCCCGGCATGCCGGGCCCCCCGGCCAGGGCGCATCGGCATGGCGCGCCGCGCGAATGCGTCGAGAATCACGCAGATCGCCCTCTCGCCGAGCGCGCTTTCCTGGAACCCGACCCATGCGCCTTCTCCGACACGCGTCCGTTCTGGCCTTCGCCCTGCTGGCCGGCGCCTGCACCTCCTACCAGTACATCCCGCCCGCGTCCGAGGCCGGCCGCCAGTGCGTGGCCACCTGCGACACCAACCGCCAGATCTGCGTTGCGGGCAAGGAACAGGCTGCGGCCGCCCAGAACCAGGCCTGCGAGACGCGGCGAGCCACGCAGCTGGCCAGCTGCCTGGCCGTGGCGCTCACGCCTGAAGCGCGCGCCTACTGCCACAAGGTGGCGCCGCACTGCGCCGGCGCCTACGCCGGCACCGACAGTTGCGAGGAGGGTTACCGCGCCTGCTACGTGCAGTGCGGCGGCCGCGTGGTCGAAGTCGAGGATTGAGCCGCGCGCGGGCGCTCAAAGCGCCACCGGCTTCGCCTGCCAGATCTCGTGCGCGTACTCGGCGATGGTGCGGTCGGACGAGAAGGCGCCCATGCCGGCGACGTTGAGGATGGCTTTCCGCGTCCAGGCCTCGGGATCGCGGTAGAGCGCGTCCACGTCGGCCTGCCGGGCGACGTAGCTCTCGTAGTCGGCCAGCAGCAGGTAATGGTCGCCCCAGTTCACGAGCGCGTCGAAGAGGGCCTGGTAGCGGCCCGGCTCGCCGGGTGAGAACACGCCCGACTGGATGGCGTCGAGCACGCGCCGGAGTTCGGCGTTGCCCTCGTAGATCGCGCGCGGCTGGTAGCCGCGGGCGCGGATGTCGGCCACCTGCGGCGTGGTGTTGCCGAAGATGAAGATGTTCTCTTCGCCGACGCTTTCCTTCATTTCCACGTTGGCGCCGTCCAGCGTGCCGATGGTCAGCGCGCCGTTGAGCGCGAACTTCATGTTCCCCGTGCCCGAAGCCTCGGTACCGGCGGTGGAGATCTGCTCGCTCAGGTCGGCCGCCGGCATGATGATCTCCGCCAGGCTCACCGAGTAGTTGGGCAGGAACACGACCTTGAGCCGCTTGTTCGTGCGCGCGTCGGCGTTCACCACGGCGGCCACGTCGTTGATGAGGCGGATCACCTGCTTGGCCATGTGGTACGCCGACGCCGCCTTGCCCGCGAAGATGACGACGCGCGGCACATGGGGGCCCTCGGGTTCGTCCAGGATGCGGTGGTAGCGCGTGATCACGTGCAGCACGTTGAGCAGCTGGCGCTTGTACTCGTGGATGCGCTTGACCTGCACGTCGAACATCGCATCGGTGTCCAGCACCAGGCCGTTCATGTGCTGCTCCACCCAGTTGGCCAGGCGCAGCTTGTTCTCGCGCTTGGCATGGCGGAAGGCGCGCACGAAGGCCGGCTGCGCGGCCATGGGACGCAGCGCCTCCAGCTGCGACAGGTCGCGCCGCCAGCCCTTGCCGATGCGCGTGTCCAACAGCGACGCGAGCGGCGGGTTGGCCTGCGCCAGCCAGCGGCGCGGCGTGACGCCGTTGGTCTTGTTGTTGAAGCGCTCGGGAAACAGCTTGGCGAAGTCCGCGAAGATCGACTGCTTCATCAGCTCCGAATGCAGGGCCGACACGCCGTTGATCGAATGGCTGGCCAGCACGGCCACATAGGCCATGCGCACGCGGCGCTCGCCGCTTTCGTCGACCAGCGACAGGCGCCGCATGAGTTCGTTGTCGTGGCCCGCCTGCGCCGCCACCTGGGCCAGGAAGCGCGCGTTCATGTCGAAGATGATCTGCAGGTGGCGCGGCAGCACGCGGCCCAGCATGTCCACGGGCCAGGTCTCCAGGGCCTCGTGCATCAGCGTGTGGTTGGTGTAGCTGAACACCTTCTGCGTCTGCGCCCAGGCCTCGTCCCACGACAGGCCGTGCTCGTCGAGCAGCAGGCGCATCAGCTCGGGCACGGCCAGCACGGGGTGCGTGTCGTTCAGGTGGATGCTGACCTTCTCGTGCAGCTGGCTGAAGCCGGTGTGGTTGCGCAGGTAGCGGCGCAGCAGGTCCTGCACGCTGGCGCTGCAGAAGAAGTACTCCTGGTGCAGGCGCAGTTCCTTGCCCGAGAGCGTGGAGTCGTCGGGGTAGAGCACGCGCGAGACGTTCTCGGAGTGGTTCTTGCTCTCCACCGCCGCCATGTAGTTGCCTCGGTTGAAGGCCGACAGGTCGATCTCCTCGGTGGCCCGCGCCGACCACAGGCGCAGCGTGTTGGTGGCCTGCGTGCCGTAGCCCGGGATGATGGTGTCGTAGGCCATGGCCAGCACGTCGTGCGTGCCCACCCAGCGCGCCGCGCCGCCCGGCGTGTGGCCTTCGACATGGCCGCCGAAGCGCACGCGGTAGGTCACTTCGGGCCGCTGGAACTCCCACGGGTTGCCGCGCGTGAGCCAGTAGTCGGGCGTCTCCACCTGCTGGCCGTCGACGATGCGCTGGCGGAACATGCCGTATTCGTAGCGGATGCCGTAGCCCATGCCCGGCACGCCCAGCGTGGCCATCGAGTCCAGGAAGCAGGCCGCGAGCCGGCCCAGGCCGCCGTTGCCCAGGGCCGCGTCGGGCTCGCGTTCGGCGAGCTGGCTCATGTCGATGTCGAAGTCGGCCAGCGCCGTCTTCACGGTGTCGTACAGGTCCACGGCCAGCAGCGCGTTGGTGAAGGTGCGGCCGATCAGGAATTCGGCCGACAGGTAGTACACGCGCTTGCGGTCCTGCGCGTAGTTGGCGCGGGTGGTGGCCATCCAGCGCTCCACGAGCTGGTCGCGCACGGCCAGCGCGGTGGCATGCAGCCAGTCGTCCTGGCTGGCGGCCACCGGGTCCTTGCCGACGGCGTAGATGAGCTTGTTGGCCACGGCGCGCTTGAAGGCGGCAACGTCGCGGTCCGGGTGGTCATATTCGAAGGCGGAGGTCATGGGCTGGGGCGGATCGGGGGTTGGGGCTCAGGCGGCCTGCAGAGCCTGGCGGTAGAGCGCGATGTACGCGGCGGCCGCGCCGGCCCAGGCATGGGGCTGGCGCATGCCGGTGGCGCGCACGCGGCGCCATTCGATGGGGCGCGCATACAGCGCGAAGGCGCGCCGGACGGCGCGCGCGAAGGCATCGCTGTCGAAGGTCTCGAAGACGAAGCCGTTGGCGCTGCCGTCGGCGATGTTCTCCAGCGTGCAGTCGGTCACCGTGTCGGCCAGGCCGCCCACGCGGTGCACCAGCGGCAGCGCGCCATAGGCCAGGCCGTACATCTGGGTCAGGCCGCACGGTTCGAAGCGCGAGGGCACCAGCACCACGTCGCCGGCGCCGAACAGGCGGTGCGCGAGCGCCTCGTCATGGCCCACGCGCACGGCGATGCGCCCAGGCTGCGCGGCGGCGCGGGCACGGAAGGCGTCTTGCATCCACGCCTCGCCGCTGCCCAGCAGCGCGAGCTGGCCGCCCTGGGCCAGCAGGGCGTCCAGGCCCTCGAGCACCAGGTGCAGGCCCTTCTGCTCGCTGAGCCGGCTCACGACGATGAAGAGCGGCGCCTGCGCTTCGGCGTGCAGGCCCAGCTCGGCCTGCAGCGCCGCCTTGCACAGGGCCTTGCCGTGCATCGCGCGGCCATCGGGCTGCTGATAGGTGCGGGGCAGCAGCGCATCGGTGGCGGGGTTCCAGACCGCATCGTCCACCGCATTGAGGATGCCGTGCAGCACGTGGCTGCGCGCGCGCAGCAGGCCGTCCAGGCCCTGGCCCTGCGCGGGGGTCTGGATCTCGCGGGCGTAGCCGGGGCTCACGGTGCTGATCCGGTCGGCGTAGAAGAGGCCGGCCTTCATGAAGGACAGCTGGCCGTGGAATTCGAGCCCTTCGACCTGGAACGCCTCGGCGGGCAGGCCGAGTTCCGGAAAGTTCCAGGGCTGGAACAGGCCCTGGTAGGCCAGGTTGTGGACGGTGAACAGGCTCCTGACCTGTGGCGTATGGAAGCGCAGGTACGCCGGCGCCAGGCCCGCATGCCAGTCGTGCGCATGCACGAGCTCGGGCCGCCATTGCGCATCCAGGCCCTGCGCCAGCCGCATCGCGGCCCAGCCCAGCAGCGCGAAGCGCCGGTGATTGTCGCCGTAGGGCTGGCGTTGCGCGTCCTCGTACGGGTTGCCGGGGCGTTCGTACAGGCCGGGTGCGTCGATCAGGTAGATGGCGATGCGCCGCGCGCCGCCGTCCAGCGGGAGACGCCCGAAAAGGAGCTGCGCCTCCTCGCCCCAGGGCGCCTGCAGGCGCGCCACCGGCTGCGCCTCGGCCACGCCCGCGCGGATCGCGGGAAAGGCCGGCAGCAGCACGCGCACGTCCTCGCCGGCGGCCGTGAGCGCGGGCGGCAGCGCGCCGACGATGTCGGCCAGCCCGCCGGTCTTGAGCAGCGGGAAGATCTCGGCCGCGACCAGCAGGATGCGCATCAGGCCGCGCGCTCCTCGTGCGCCAGCCGGGCCAGCATCGCGCGCGTGATCAGCACCACGCCGCCCTCGGTGCGCTCGAAGCGGCGCGCGTCGGCCGCCGGGTCCTCGCCCACCACCAGCCCGTCCGGGATCTCGCAGGCGCGGTCGATCACCACCTTTCGCAGCCGCGCCCCGCGGCCGATCACCACGTCGGGCAGGATCACCGCCTCCTGGATGTCGCAGAAGGAATGCACGCGCACGCCCGAGAACAGCACCGAATGGCGCACGCCCGAGCCCGACACGATGCAGCCGCCGGAGGTGATGACGTTCACCGCCTGGCCCGGGTTGCCGTCGCGGTCGGGCACGAACTTGGCCGGCGGCAGCTGGCGCTGGTAGGTCCATATGGGCCAGTCGGTGTCGTAGATGTCCAGCTCCGGCGTGACCGAAGCCAGGTCGAGGTTGGCCGACCAGAATGCATCAATCGTGCCCACGTCGCGCCAGTAGGGCTCGGTGCCGGGCTCGCGGCTCACGCAGGACAGCCCGAAGGGATGCGCCACCGCCCGGCCTTCGGCCACGGCGCGCGGGATGATGTCCTTGCCGAAGTCGTGGCTGGAGCCGGGGTTGTCCACGTCTTCCTCCAGCAGCCGGTACAGGTAGTCGGCGTCGAAGATGTAGATGCCCATGCTGGCCAGCGACACCGCGGGGTTGCCGGGCATGGGCGGCGGATCGGCCGGCTTCTCGACGAAGGCCGTCACGCGCCGCTGGTCGTCCACCGCCATCACGCCGAAGGCCGTGGCATCGGCGCGCGGCACCTCGATGCAGCCCACGGTGCAGCCGCCGCCGTTGCTCACGTGGTCGCGCAGCATCAGCGAGTAGTCCATCTTGTAGATGTGGTCGCCGGCCAGGATCACGACGTAGTCGTGCCGGTGCGAGCGCGAGCGGATGATGTCGATGTTCTGGAACACGGCGTCGGCCGTGCCGCGGTACCAGTGTTCCTCGCTCACGCGCTGCTGCGCGGGCAGCACTTCCACCATCTCGCCCATTTCCGCGCGCAGGAAGCTCCAGCCGCTTTGCAGGTGGCGCATGAGCGAATGCGACTTGTACTGCGTCATCACCGCGATGCGGCGGATGCCCGAATTGATGCAGTTGGACAGCGCGAAATCGATGATGCGGAACTTGCCGCCGAAGTACACGGCCGGCTTGGCGCGCCGGTCGGTCAGCTGCTTGAGCCGCGAGCCGCGGCCGCCGGCCAGCACCAGCGCGATGCTGCGCCGCACGAGCTGGTGGGTTTCGAGGGTCTGTTCCATCCGGGTCTCCAGGATTCCTTGCGGGGGGATGCGCGCGTGCAAAAGGTTCAGGCTAGCCGCGGCGCAGGCGCCGGTCTGCAGGCGGACAGCCAAAGGCTCGCGGCCGCCACCTGCTCGCGGGCCTGCAGCCGGCGCGGGGCCGCGGGCGGCGCCAGGTCCTGCGCCGGCGCACTGGCCAGATGCAAGTCCCATGCCCCGGCAGGGGTGGCGAAGTCCTGCGCGGCGTCGGCCGCGTTGACCCACAGCAGCCAGCGCGGGGCATCGGCGTCGGCCGGGGTGAAGAGCACGCCCAGCGCATGCCGGTGGCGGTCTTCCCAGTCGGCGGCCTGCAGGGGCAGGCCGTCGGGGCGCAGCCATTGCACGCCGCCTTCCCGGGGATCGAAGCCGGCCGGCCACCACCGGGCGTGGCGCAGCGGCGCGGCTTGGCGGCGCAGCGCGGCCAGGCGTGCCACGTAGGCCGCCAGCCCCTCGTCGGCGACGGCCCAGTCCAGCCAGGTGGTCGCGTTGTCCTGGCAGTAGGCGTTGTTGTTGCCGCCCTGGCTGTGGCCCAGCTCGTCGCCGGCCAGCAGCATGGGCGTGCCCTGCGACAGCATCAGCACGGCGAGCAGCGCGCGCGCCTTGGCCCGGCGGCGCGCCTGCACGGCCGGGTCGTCGGTTTCGCCCTCGGCGCCCTGGTTGGCGCTCAGGTTGTGGCGATGGCCGTCGCGGCCCTGTTCGCCATTGGCCTCGTTGTGGCGCTGGTCGTAGCTCAGCAGGTCGCGCAGGGTGAAGCCGTCGTGCGCGCAGATGAAGTTGACGCTGGCCGTGGGTGCACGGCCGCTGTGGCGGAACTCGGCGCTGCTGCCCAGCAGCCGGTGCGCGAAGTCGCCGCGCGTCACGCCCTCGGCGCCCCCGGGATGCAGCCAGAAGGCGCGCTGCGTGTCGCGGAAGCGGTCGTTCCATTCCAGCCACCCTGGCGGGAAGGCGCCCAGCTGGTAGCCGCCCGGGCCGATGTCCCAGGGCTCGGCGATCCAGAGCGCCTGCGACAGCACCGGGTCCTGCATGAGCGCCGCGAAGAAAGGCGCGCGGGCGTCGAAGTGGCCGCCCGCACCGCGGCCCACCATGGGTGCGAGGTCGAAGCGAAAGCCGTCCACGCCCAGCGCCACCCACTCGCGCAGGCTGTCCATGGCCAGCTGCACCACGCGCGGCTCGGAAAAATCGAGGCAGTTGCCGCAGCCGCTCCAGTTCTCGTAGAAGGCCGGGGCGTCGGCGCGCAGCCGGTAGTACAGCGCGTTGTCGATGCCGCGCAGCGACAGCGTCGGGCCCAGCTCGTCCGTCTCGGCGCTGTGGTTGAACACCACGTCGATCACGAGCTCCATGCCGCGCGCGTGCAGCGCATCGGCCAGCGCGCGGAACTCGCTGCGCGGCGAGCTGCCGGGCTGGCCGCTCCCTTGTTCGCGCGCGAACCCGCTCCAGTACCGGGCCTCGGGCGCCATCCAGCCGATGGGGCTGTAGCCCCAGTGGTTGGCCAGGCCCAGCTTCTGCAGGCGCTCCTCGTCGGCGCGGTGCTGCACGGGCATCAGGCTCAGCGTGGTCACGCCCAGGCGCTGCAGGTGGTCGAGCACCGCCGGATGCGCCAGGCCCGCGTAGCTGCCGCGCAGCGCCTCGGGCACGGCCGGGTGCCGCCGGGTCTGGCTGCGCACATGGGCTTCGTAGAGCACGCGATCGCCGGCCGCCACGCGCGGGCGCGGCATGGCCGAAGGCGGCAGCGGCGCGCACACGCGCGCCTTGAGCGCCACGCCGGCGTTGTCGCGCGCATCGCGCTCGTCGGGCTGCCCCGGCACATGCCCCAGAAACACGTCCTGGCCGCCGTACACGCCCACCACCTCGCGCGCATGCGGGTCCAGCAGCAGCTTGGCCGGGTTGAAGCGCAGCCCTTCGCGCGGCGCCCAGGGGCCATGCACGCGATAGCCGTAGACCAGCCCTTCGCGCGCGGCCGGCAGCAGGCCGTGCCAGACGCCATCGGTGCAGGCCGGCATCCGAAGGCGCTGCTGTTCCTGCCGGCCGCTGGCGTCGAACAGGCACAGCTCCACCGCCTCCGCGGCCGGCGCCACCAGCGCGAAATTGACGCCGCCACCGGCTTGCACGGTGGCGCCCAGGGGATGAGGCCGGCCCGCGGACAGCATGGCGCTCAGGCCCGCACCCACATCACCGTCGCCAGCGGCGGCACGGTGACGAGCGCCGATTGCATCTGCCCGTGCCAGGGCGCGTCCTCGGTGTTGACGATGCCGTTGCCCACGCCCGAGCCGCCGTACACGGGCTGGTCGGTGTTGAGGATCTCGCGCCAGGCGCCGGGGGCGGGCAGGCCCAGCCGGTAGCCGTGGCGCACCACGGGCGTGAAGTTGCACACGGCGACCACGCAGGCGCCGTCCTTCGCCCAGCGCACGAAGGCGAAGACGGACTGCTGCACGTCGTCATGCACCAGCCACTGGAAGCCGGCGCTCTCGCAGTCCTGCTCGTAGAGGGCCGGGAAATGGCGGTAGATGTTGTTGAGGTCGCGCACCAGGCGCCGCAGGCCTTCGTGGGCCGGCTCTTCCAGCAGGTGCCAGTCCAGGCTGCGGTCATGGTTCCATTCGGCGCGCTGGCCGAATTCGTTGCCCATGAACAGCAGCTTCTTGCCCGGGTAGGCCCACTGGTAGGCGTAGAGGTTGCGCAGGCCGGCGAACTTCTGCCACTCGTCGCCATGCATCTTGGCGAGCATCGATCCTTTGCCGTGCACCACTTCGTCGTGCGAGAAGGGCAGCACGAAGTTCTCGGAATGCGCATACATCAGACCGAAGGTGATGGCGCGGTGGTGGTGCTGGCGGTAGACCGGGTCCAGCCGCGCGTATTCGAGCGTGTCGTTCATCCAGCCCATGTTCCACTTGTAGTGAAAGCCCAGGCCGCCCTCGCCCTGCTCGTCGGGCGGGCGTGTCACGCCCGGGAAGCTGGTCGATTCCTCGGCGAGGGTGACGGTGCCGGGCCGCTCGGTGCCCACCACATGGTTCATGCGGCGCAGGAAGTCGATGGCCTCCAGGTTCTCGCGCCCGCCCTGCACGTTGGGCACCCACTGGCCCGGCGCGCGGCTGTAGTCGCGGTAGAGCATCGAGGCCACGGCGTCCACGCGCAGGCCATCGACGCCGTAGCGCTCCAGCCAGTAGAGCGCGTTGCCCACCAGGTAGTTGCGCACCTCGGTGCGCGACCAGTTGAAGACCAGCGTGTGCCAGTCGTTGTGGAAGCCCTCGCGCGGGTCGGCGTATTCGTACAGCGCCGTGCCGTCGAAACGCGCGAGGCCGTGCGCGTCGGTGGGGAAGTGCGCGGGCACCCAGTCCAGGATCACGCCGAGCCCGGCCGCGTGCGCGGCCTGCACGAAGTGGCGGAAGTCCTCGGGCGCGCCGAAGCGCGAGGTGGGCGCATACAGGCCGATGGGCTGGTAGCCCCAGGAGCCGTCGAAGGGGTGCTCGGCGACGGGCAGCAGCTCCAGGTGCGTGAAGCCCAGGTCCTTGGCATAGGGCACCAGCGTGTCGGCCAGCTCGCGGTACGTGAGCCATTCATAGCCGTTCTTGCGCCGCCAGGAGCCCAGGTGCACTTCGTAGATGCTGATCGGCGCCTCGCGCGCGTTGGCCGCGGCGCGGCCGGCGGGCAGGGGCACCGGCGCGGGCAGCGGCTGCACCAGGCAGGCCGTGGCCGGGCGCAGGCGCGTGCTGCGCGCATAGGGATCGGCCTTGCGCAGCACCTGGCCGTCCGCCGCCAGGATCTCGAACTCGTAGGCGTCGCCCACGCCCACGTGCGGCGCGAAGATTTCCCACACCCCGCATTCGCGGCGCAGCCGCATCACGTGGCGCCGGCCGTCCCAGTTGTTGAAGTCGCCCACCACCGAGACGCGCCGCGCATGGGGCGCCCAGACGGCAAAGGCGGTGCCGCGCACGCCCTGCATCTGAAGGGGATGCGCGCCCAGCCGCTCCCAGGGCCGCAGGTGGGTGCCCTCGGCCAGCAGCCAGACATCCATGTCGCCCAGCACGGGCGGGAAGCGGTAGGGGTCGTCCAGCAGCTGGGCATGGGTGTCCCAGTGCACGTGCAGGCGGTAGCCCATGCGCGCAGGCGCGGCCGGCACCAGCGCGCCGAACAGGTCGGAATCGCCCTGGCGCTGCAGCATGGCCAGCGGATCGCCCGAGCCCGCATGCACCACGCCCACGGCCTGGGCGCCGGGCAGCAGGGCGCGCACGCACAGGCCCTCGGGCAGTTCATGCGGGCCGAGCACGGCGAAGGGGTTGCCATGCTCGGCGCGCATCAGCGCCTGCAGTTCGGTTTCAGGCAGCAGGACGGGCATGCGGAACGAGGGTGGGCTGCGCCAGGAACACGCCCCAGGGCGCCAGTTGCAGATGGGTGCCGTCGGCCGCGAGCGCGCCGCCGGTGCAGGGGTGCCCCGCCAGCGGCTGGAGCGGGGCGGGCAGGGCGAGCGTCTGCGGCCGGTCGGACAGGTTGAAGACCGCGTGCAGCGCGGCCCCGGCATCGTTGCTGCGCACCAGGTACAGCAGCGGCTCGGGGGTGTCGAAGAAGCGCAGGGCGCCCGTGCGCAGCAGCGGCTGGCCGCGGCGCCAGTGGATCAGCGCCCGGCTGTAGGCCAGCATGGACTGGGCGTCGGCCGCCTGCCGGTCCACCGCCAGCGGCAGGTGGTCGGCGAACACGGGCAGCCAGGGCGGTGCGCTCGCGCCGGTGGAAAAGCCGCCGTGCAGGCCATCGGTCTGCCAGGGCATGGGCGTGCGGCAGCCATCGCGGCCCTTGAACTCGGGCCAGAAGGCGCGGCCGTACGGGTCCTGCAGCCGCTCGAAGGGCACCTCGGCCTCGGGCAGGCCCAGCTCCTCGCCCTGGTACAGGCAGGCGCTGCCGCGCAGGCTCAGCAGCAGGGCCAGCCAGAGCCGGTCACGGGCGGCGTCGGTGGCGCCGCCGGCGCCCCAGCGGGTGGCCACGCGCGGCACGTCGTGGTTGGAGACGGCCCAGCAGCCCCAGCCGCCCGTCGTGGCCAGTGCGTCTTCCAGCGCCTGCACCTGGCCGCGCAGGTGGCGCGCGCTGCGCTCGCTGGTCAGCAGCGAGAAGCTGTAGGCCATGTGCAGGCGCTTGCCGGCCTCGGTGTACCGGGCCATCACCGGGGGCGCGTTCTCGTCGCCCACCTCGCCCAGCGCAGCGGCGCCGAACGCGTCCAGCAGCGTGCGCAGGCGCTCCAGGAAGGCCAGGTTCTCGGGCTGGCTCTTGTCGTGCAGGTGGCGCTGCATGGCATAGGGGTTGTCCACGCGCACCGTGCTCACGCCGCCGATTTCCTCCGCCGCCGCGGGCGGGTTGTCGCGCAGCTGCCGGTCGTGGAACTGGTGGTTGCAGGCATCGAAGCGAAAGCCGTCCACGCCGCGTTCGCACCAGAAGCGCACCTCGCCCAGCAGGGCGTCCTGCACCTCGGGGTGGTGGAAGTTCAGGTCGGGCTGCTCGGCCAGGAAGCTGTGCAGGTAGTACTGCCGCCGGCGCGCGTCCCATTGCCAGGCGCTGCCGCCGAAGACCGAGAGCCAGTTGCTGGGCGGCGTGCCGTCGGGCTTCGGGTCGGCCCACACGTACCAGTCGGCCCTGGGGTTGTCGCGGCTGCTGCGGCTTTCCTGGAACCAGGCGTGCTGGTCGGAGGTGTGCGAGAGCACCTGGTCGATGATGACCTTGAGCCCCAGGGCGTGGGCGCGGGCCAGCAGGGCGTCGAAATCGGCCAGCGTGCCGAAGATCGGGTCCACGTCGCGGTAGTCGGCCACATCGTAGCCGAAGTCCTTCATGGGCGAGCGGAAGAAGGGCGAGATCCAGACGGCGTCCACGCCCAGCTGGGCCACATGGTCCAGGCGGGCCGTGATGCCCGGCAAGTCGCCAATGCCGTCGCCGTTGCTGTCCATGAAGCTGCGCGGGTAGATCTGGTAGATCACCGCGCCACGCCACCAATCCTTGCCCATCACCGGTCCCTGATCGCGTCGTCGATTCATTGTGGCATGCGAGAAGCGGGCCAAGCGCGGCGGCCCCGGGCCCGGCGGGCCGCTGCGCCGATAATCCGCCCTTCCCGGCCGCCAGCCGCCGGGCTTTGCGTGTCCCAAGCCATGAATCCCACCTACACCCCTGCCGAGGTCGAATCGGCTGCCCAGGCGCACTGGAAGGCTGCCGATGCCTACCGCGTCACCGAAGAAGCCGGCAAGAAGAAGTACTACGCCTGCTCCATGCTGCCCTACCCCAGCGGCAAGCTGCACATGGGCCACGTGCGCAACTACACCATCAACGACATGCTCACGCGCTACCTGCGCATGAACGGCTACAACGTGTTGATGCCGATGGGCTGGGACGCCTTCGGCCTGCCGGCCGAGAACGCGGCGCTGAAGAACGGCGTGCCGCCGGCGAAGTGGACCTACGAGAACATCGCCTACATGAAGGGCCAGCTCCAGGCCATGGGGCTGGCGATCGACTGGAGCCGCGAGATCGCCACCTGCGACCCGTCCTACTACAGGTGGAACCAGTGGCTGTTCCTCAAGATGCTGGAAAAGGGCATCGCCTACCGCAAGACCCAGGTCGTGAACTGGGACCCGGTGGACCAGACCGTGCTGGCCAACGAGCAGGTGGTGGACGGGCGCGGCTGGCGCACCGGCGCCCTGGTGGAAAAGCGCGAGATCCCGGGCTACTACCTCAAGATCAGCGAGTACGCGCCCGAGCTGCTGGAGCACACCCAGCACAAGCTGCCGGGCTGGCCCGAGCGCGTGAAGCTGATGCAGGAGAACTGGATCGGCAAGAGCGAGGGCGTGCGCTTCGCCTTCACGCACGACATCCGCGGCGAAGACGGCCAGCCGATCCAGGACGGCCGCATGTACGTGTTCACCACGCGCGCCGACACCATCATGGGTGTGACCTTCTGCGCCGTGGCGCCCGAGCACCCGCTGGCCGCGCACGCGGCGAAGGCCGACCCGAAGATCGCGGCCTTCATCGCCGAATGCAAGGCCGGCGGCGTGACCGAGGCCGAACTGGCCACGCAGGAAAAGAAGGGCGTGCCCACCGGCCTCACGGTCACGCACCCGATCACCGGGGAGCCGGTGCCGGTGTGGATCGGCAACTACGTGCTGATGAGCTACGGCGACGGTGCCGTGATGGGCGTGCCCGCCCATGACGAGCGCGACTTCGCCTTCGCCAACAAGTACGGCATCGACATCCTGCAGGTGGTGCTGGTCGACGACGAACCCGATTTCGACTACCACCGCTGGCAGGACTGGTACGCCGACAAGGAACGCGGCGTCACCATCAATTCCGACAACTTCAGCGGCATGCGCTACCAGGAAGCGGTGGACGCCGTGGCCCATGCGCTGCAGCTCAAGGGCCTGGGCGAGAAGAAGACCACTTGGCGGCTGCGCGACTGGGGCGTCTCGCGCCAGCGCTACTGGGGCACGCCGATCCCCATCATCCACTGCCCCGAGCACGGCGCCGTGCCCGTGCCCGAGAAGGACCTGCCGGTGGTGCTGCCCACCGACTGCGTGCCCGACGGCAGCGGCAACCCGCTGAACAAGCGCGAGGACTTCCTGGCCTGCGAATGCCCGATCTGCGGCAAGGCCTCGCGCCGCGAGACCGACACGATGGACACCTTCGTGGACAGCTCCTGGTACTTCATGCGTTACTGCGATCCCAAGAACGATCAGGCCATGGTCGGCGAGGGCGCGCAGTACTGGATGCCGATGGACCAGTACATCGGCGGCATCGAGCACGCCATCCTGCACCTGCTGTACGCACGCTTCTGGACCAAGGTCATGCGCGACCTGGGCCTCGTGAAGATCGACGAGCCCTTCACCAAGCTGCTCACGCAGGGCATGGTGCTCAACCACATCTACTTCCACCGCGACGAGAAGGGCGGCAAGCACTACCACCCGCCGCTGGAAGTGACGCCCACGCTCGACGCGCAGGGCCGCATCGTCGGCGGCACGGCGGCCGACGGCCGCCAGGTCGAGTACGGCGGCGTGGGCAAGATGGGCAAGAGCGAGCGCAACGGCGTCGACCCGCAGGACCTGATCGAGAAATACGGCGCCGACACCGCGCGCCTGTACACCATGTTCACGGCGCCGCCCGAGGCCACGCTGGAATGGAACGACGCCGCGGTGGAAGGGAGCTTTCGCTTCCTGCGCCGCGTGTGGAGCTTCGGCGCCGCGCTGCAGGGCCGTGCGGCCGTGGCCGGCAGCACCGGCGACGTGGTGTTCGGCAAGGCCGCCAAGGCGCTGCGCCACGAGGTGCACACCGTGCTGCGCCAGGTCGACTACGACTACCAGCGCATGCAGTACAACACCGTCGTCTCGGGCGCGATGAAGCTGCTGAACGCGCTGGAAGGCTTCAAGCCGCAAGAGGGTGACGCCGGCGACGCGGCGGCCGTGAAGGAAGGCTTCGGCATCCTGCTGCGCGTGCTGTACCCGGCCACGCCGCACCTCACGCACCAGCTGTGGCATGCGCTGGGCTATGCGGCCGAGGCGGGCGAGCTGCTGGACGCGCCCTGGCCCCAGGTCGACGAGAAGGCGCTGGAACAGGACGAGGTCACGCTCATGCTGCAGGTCAACGGCAAGCTGCGCGGCTCGCTGGTCGTGCCCGCCGGTGCCGACAAGGCCCAGATCGAGCAGCTGGCGGTGGCGAGCGAGGAATTCGCCAAGTTCGCCGAAGGCCAGCCGGTCAAGCGCGTGATCGTCGTGCCGGGCCGCTTGGTCAACGTGGTGGTGGGCTGAGCATGAAGGCGCCCGCGACTTCGATGGCCGGCCGACGCGCGTTGCTCGCCGCGGCGCCCGCGCTGCTGCTGGCCGGCTGCGGCTTCCAGCTGCGCCGCGCGGCCAACTATCCCTTCAAGTCCATCGCCGTCGTGGGCTCGGGCCTGCTGGCCGCCACCATCCGGCGCGAACTCAAGGGCCAGGGCACGGTCACCGTGCTGGCCGAGGGCGCCGACTTCATGGGCGCCGAAGTGGTGTGCCAGTTGCAGGACATCTCGCGCAGCAGCGGCATCGCGGCCAGCACCTCGGGGGGCCAGATCCGCGAACTGACGCTGAGCCTGACCGTGCGCTACCGCTTGGTGCGCACCGAAGGCGGCAAGGAGCTGATCCCGCCCACCTCGGTGCAGCAGTCGCGCGACATCAGCTACAACGAAACTTCCGCGCTCGCCAAGGAGAACGAGCAGGAGCTGCTCTACCGCGACATGACGGTCGACATCGCGCAGCAGATCGTGCGCCAGATCGGCTTCGTCAAGGCGCTCTGAGGTCTCCATGCAGTTGGCGCCCGCGCAACTCGCCGCGCACCTGACGAAGGGGCTGCGCGCGCTCTACACCGTGCACGGCGACGAGCCGCTGCTGGTGCAGGAGGCGGCGGACGCCATCCGCGCGGCCGCGCGCGCCGCGGGCCACACCGAGCGCAGCAGCCACACCGTGGCCGGTGCGCATTTCGACTGGAGCGCGGTGCTGGCGGCCGGGGGCTCGCTGAGCCTGTTCGCCGACAAGCAGATCGTCGAGATCCGCATCCCCTCGGGCAAGCCGGGCAAGGACGGCAGCGCGGCGCTGCAGCAGATCGCCGAGAGCGCCGCGGGCAACGACAGCACGCTCACGCTGGTGCTGCTGCCGCGGCTGGACAAGCAGACCCGCAGCGGCGCCTGGTTCGGCGCGCTCGACGGCCACGGCGTCACCGTCCAGGTCGACCCGGTGGAGCGCGGGCAGCTGCCGGCCTGGATCGCGCAGCGCCTGGCGCAGCAGGGCCAGCGCGTGAAGGGCGGCGAAGAGGGCCAGCGTACCCTGCAGTTCTTCGCCGACCGCGTGGAAGGCAACCTGCTGGCCGCGCACCAGGAGATCCAGAAGCTCGCGCTGCTGTATCCGGCCGGCGAACTGGCGCTCGCGCAGGTGGAGGCGGCTGTCAACAACGTGGCGCGCTACGACGTGTTCAAGCTCTCCGAAGCCGTGCTGGCCGGCAACGCGGTGCGCACGGCGCGCATGCTCGAGGGCCTGCAGGCCGAGGGCGAGGCCGAAGTGCTGGTGCATTACGCGCTGGCCGAGGACATCCGCGCCTTGAAGCGCGTCAAGGACGCGATGAACGCCGGCCGGCCGCTGCCCATGGCGCTGCGCGAGAGCCGCATCTGGGGCCCGCGCGAGCGCGCCTTCGAGCGCGTGCTGCCCCAGCTGGAGAGCCGGCAGCTGGCCCATCTGCTGCGCGCCGCGCATCTGGTGGACGGCATCGTCAAGGGCCTCAAGCAGCCCGACTGGCCGGCCAGCGGCTGGCAGGCGTTGCAGCGGCTGGCGCTGATGCTGTGCCGCGCCTGCGCGCGCTGAGCGCCGCCGCCCGCCATGAGCGCTCCGCTGGACCGCATCGACCGCCGGTTGCTGCAGGCCCTGCAGGCCGACGCGCGCCAGAGCGCCCAGGCGCTCTCTGAAGCCGTGCATCTGTCGGCCCGCGCCACGCTGAGCCGCATCCACCGGCTGCAGCAAGACGGCGTCATCACCGGCTGCCACGCGCAGGTGCAGCGCAGTGCGCTGGGCGAGCACGTGGCGCTGTTTGCCGAGGTCACGCTCAAGGACCAGCGCCCGGCGACCGTGCAGCGCTTCGAGCGCCACGTGGCCGCCTGCCCCGAGGTGGTGGGCTGCTGGCTGCTCAGCGGGCGCTACGACTACCTGCTGCGCTTCGGTTGCCGCGACCTGGCGCATTACCGCCGGCTGACCGATGCCTGGCTGGAGGACGTGGGCCTGGGCATCGACCGCATCGTGACCAGCACCGAGCTGCAGACCGTCAAGGAGTTCACCGGCTTTCCGGTGCCCGGCGCCTAGGGACGGTCTTCACGGCCCGGGCCCGCACCGGTTGGACTTCCGAAACGGAAGCGCCTCCCCCGCCCCTGCCACCGAAACGGCCGCTGCGCGGCCTCGCAACGTCGATTGCGGGGCGCCCGGCTGCCTAGACTTTGAGGCGGGTCGGGCGGCCCCACGCGGCCTGATCCGTCCAGTCCAAGGAGCGGGCCATGACACGCTATCTCGACGTCCACGACCTGCGGCAGCTGCTGCGCGCCCGCGGCGTGCCGCGCATGCTGCGCGAGATGCGCGCCTGCATCGAAGAGGACTTCCTGCGTTGGGAGTCCTTCCAGATGAGCGCGCGCGTGGCGCATCCCTCGGCCGCCGGCGTGATCGAGCTGATGCCGGTGTCCGACGCGCAGCGCTACGCCTTCAAGTACGTCAACGGCCATCCCGGCAACCCGCGCGTGCAGCTGCCGACGGTAATGGCCTTCGGCGTGCTGGCCGAGGTGGCGACCGGCTATCCGCTCCTGCTCAGCGAACTGACCGTGACGACGGCGCTGCGCACGGCCGCCACTTCGGTGCTGGCCGCCCGCGCGCTGGCGCGCCCCGGTGTACGGACGCTGGCGCTGATCGGCAACGGCGCCCAGTCCGAATTCCAGGCCCTGGCCTTCATGGAAGGCCTGGGCATCCGCGAACTGCGCGTGTTCGACACCGATCCGCGCGCCACCGGCAAGCTGGTGGCCAACCTGGCGCCCTGGGTGCGCAGCGGCGAGCTGCGGATCCAGGGCGCGGGCAGCGTGCAGGAGGCCGTGCAGGGCGCCGGCATCGTGACCACGGCCACGGCCGACAAGCGCCGCGCTGCCGTGCTCGACGCAACCTGGGTGGCCCCGGGCACGCACCTCAACGCGGTGGGCGGCGACTGCCCCGGCAAGACGGAGCTGCCGCCCGCGCTGGTGGCGCGCAGCAAGGTCTTCGTCGAATACGAGCCGCAAACCCGCGTCGAGGGCGAGCTGCAGCAGATGCCCGCCGATTTCCCCGCCACGCCCCTGTGGCAGGTGCTGGCCGGCCGCGCCGCCGGCCGCGACGGCGCGCAGCAGATCACGCTGTTCGATTCGGTGGGCTTCGCGCTGGAGGACTTCTCGGCGCTGCGCTACCTGCACGCGCTGGCGCTGGACGCCGGGGTGGGCCGCGACATCGACCTCGTGCCCGCGCTGGATGATCCCAAGGACCTGTTCGGCCCTGCGCTCGGCAGGGGCGCCGAGCCAGCGCCGCCGGTGGCGCAAGGAATGGAGGCGATGGCATGAACCGTGAAGCGATGCGCAGGATGCGCACGCCCTGCCCGCTGGCGCTGATCGGCGCCGAAGTGGGCGAGGGCGCGAGCGACGCCGGCTGCAAGTGGGGCGCCCAGGCACTGCGCGAGCGCGGATTGGCCGCGCACCTGCATCGCGCCGGCCGGCAGGCGCATTGGGCGGGCTGGGTGCAGGCCCCAGGCGCAAGGGATGCTGCCGGGCGGCTGCGCGCGGTGGAGCGCTTCAATGCCGAGCTGGCGCAGCGCGTGCTGGCCGAGGCGCAATCGGGGGCGCTGCCCGTGGTGGTGGGCGGCGACCATTCCTGCGCCGTCGGCACCTGGAGCGCGATCGCCGAGCACTGGCGCCCGCAGGGCGACATCGGCCTGGTGTGGGTGGACGCGCACCTGGACGCCCACACGCCGGCCTCCTCGCCCAGCGGGGCGCCGCACGGCATGCCGGTGGCGGCGCTGCTGGGCCATGGCACGCCGGGGCTCACGTCGCTGGGCGGCTGGGCCGGCAAGCTGCAGCCGGACCATCTGGTGATCCTCGGCGCGCGCAGCTTCGAGGCCGGCGAGCTGGCGCTGCTCACGTCGCTGGGCGTGCGCGTGATGTACATGCCCGAAGTCGCACAGCGCGGCTTCGCGGCCTGCCTCGCCGAAGCCGTGGCGCAGGTACGCCGGCACACCGTGGCCTGGGGCCTGAGCTTCGACCTGGATGCGCTGGACCCCGCCGATGCCCCCGGCACCGGCACGCCGGTGGCGGCCGGCATCCGGCTGGCCGATGCGATGGGTGCCCTGCGCGCCTGTGCCGCCGACCCGGCCTGCGCCGCGCTGGAAGTGGTGGAGTACAACCCGCGGCATGACAGCGACGGGCGCACGGCGCAGGCGGCCTTCGACCTGCTGGCGGCCATGACCGAGCCGGGCCCTGTGGCGGACCCGCCCCGCGAAGCCGGTCGCACCTGCCTCGCCTGAGCGCAAGGACCGAGAAAGGGACGGCCCCGCTCAGCCGGCCGGCCCGGCCTGCCGGCGGTAGTCCGACGGCGACACGCCCGTGTGCGCGCGGAACGCGCGGCTGAAATGCGCGCTGCTGTTGAAGCCCCAGGAAAAGGCGATTTCGGTGATGCTGCGCGCGGCCTGGGCCGGATCGCGCAGCTCGCGCATGCAGCCCTCCAGCCGGCGGCGCAGGATGTACTGCGCCAGCGTGTCGCCTCCCTGGTCGGCTTCGCCCCCGCCGAAGCTCTTGTGCAGCAGGCGCTTGCTGCAGTTCAGCGCGTGGGCGATGCCGTCGATGGACAGCGACGCGTCGTGCAGGTGCCGCCCCACGTAGGCGCGGATGCGGTCGCGCATCGCCTCGGCCTGCGTGGCCGGCGTGCCCTGGCCCGCCAGGTCGCACAGCGACAGCCGCACCAGCTCGGTGATCAGGTCGCCCGCGCCGCGCGCGGCCTGGGGCGACATGCTGGGCAGCTCCAGGTAGGTGTTGCGCATGGTCTCCAGCGCCACGCGCGAGATGCCGGCCGAGCCGCCCACCAGCCGGCCCATGAGTTCGTCCAGCCGCAGGCCCGTGGCGGCCAGCTGCTCCTTGGGCACCATCACGATCAGGTGCTGCGAGCGCTCGGGGTTCTGCACCACGTAGCGGCCCGTGGTGTCGTAGATGGCCCAGGCGCCGGGCCGCGCACGCGCCTGGCGGCCGTGCTGTTCGACGCTGGCCAGGCCCTGCCAGGGCGCGACGATCTTGAGGCAGGGCGCGTCGCTGCGCAGCGCGCTGCGCGCGGCCATCTGCGTGACGCGGTGGCGGTTGGCTTCCAGCCACACCATCAACACGTCGCCGGCCCGGGCGCTGTGCAGGTGGCCGTCGAACTGCGTGTCGCCGTACACGTCGGACTGCAGGCCGTGGAACAGGCCCGCCATCCATTGGTGCCACGCGCCCACGGTCTCGCGCGTGGGCATGCCGTCAGTGCTCAGTGACAGGGCGGTGGACATGGCGGGGAGTATGAGGCGCAAAGGATGATCCGATCCGCCGTGTGGACGGCCCCGCACTCAGGGTTAACCCCGCCCCGCATGCACGCGCGGTCAAGCCTGGGTGCGCCGGCGGAAAAGCCAGTCGGGTGGGACCGCGCCACCATTCGCGCCAGCCGTGCCCCACCGGGGCATGCACGAGGAGACAAGACCATGAACACACGCCTTCCCTTCGCGCGGCGCACCCTGCTGGGCGCCGCCGTCCTCACCCTGCTGGCCGCGCCGCTGGCCCAGGCGCAGGAGGCGCCGAAGTCGGTGCGGATCGGCTGGGCCATCGCCAAGACCGGCCCGAACGCGGGCGGCACCGCGACGACGGTCGCGCCCAACTACCGGATGTGGGTCAAGGAGATCAACGACGCGGGCGGCCTGATGCTCAAGGCCTACGGCAAGCGCGTGCCCATCGAGGTGGTGGAATACGACGACCGCTCCAGCTCCGAGGAAGCGGTGCGCGCCACCGAGCGCCTGATCACGCAGGACAAGGTGGACTTCGTGCTGCCGCCCTGGGGCACGGCCAACAACCTGGCCGTGGGTCCGACCTACGAGAAGCACAAGTACCCGCTGATCGCCGTGAATTCGGTGACCGACAAGGCGCCCGATCTGGTCAAGCGCTGGAAGCACGCCTTCTTCTTTCTGGGCACCGGCGCGCAGTACGCCGAGGCGCTGGTCAGCTACCTGGACGAGGCCAAGAAGGCCGGCAAGATCGGCGACAGGATCGCGATGATCAACATCGCCGACGGCTTCGGCGTGGAGCTGGCCAATGCGGCGCGCAAGGCCGCCGCCAAGCATGGCTTCACGCTGGTCTACGACAAGAGCTACCCGATCGGCACGCAGGACATGACGCCCGTGCTCAACGAGGTGAAGGGCAAGAACGCCGACGTGTTCCTCGCCTTCTCGTACCCGCCCGACACGGTGATGATCACCGACCAGGCGCGCGTGATCGGCTTCAACCCCAAGGTCATGTTCACCGGCGTGGGCACGCAGTTCCCCATGTACAAGGCCAAGTTCGGCGCCGCGGCCGAGGGCATCATGGGCCCGGGCGGCGTGGACTTCGACAGCCCGGCCATCCAGGACTACTTCGCGCGCCACAAGGCCTTCTCGGGCCAGGAGCCGGACCGCTTCGCGAGCACCGTGCAGTACGCCGCGCTGCAGGTGCTGCAGCAGTCCATCGAGCGCGTGGGCAAGGTGGACCGCGCCGCCGTCACGCAGGAGATCAAGACCGGCAGCTTCGACACCATCCTCGGCCCCGTGAAGCTGGAGAACCAGCTCTTCACCAACCTGTGGTGGGTGGGCCAGTGGCAGAACGGCGAGTTCTACGGCATCGCGCCGTCGAACAAGAAGGGCGCCAAACCCGCCATCCTGCCCAAGCCGGCCTGGAAATGAACTTTCTGGATGTCCTGCTCGCCGGCGCCACGCTGGGCGGGCTGTACGGGCTGGTGGCGATGGGGCTCACGCTGCAGTACGGCGTGGCCCGCATCATGAACCTGTCGTATGGGGAATTCCTGATCGCGCCGGCCTTCCTGGCCTATGGGCTGGTCACGGGCCTGGGCTGGTCGCCGCTGGCCGTGCTGCTGCTGGCGCTGCCGCTGGGCTTTGCCGTGCAGTGGGGCGTGTACCAGCTGCTGCTCACGCCGCTGGTGCGCCGCACCGGCGCCGGCCCGCAGCTCGAAGTCGATTCCATCCTCGCCACCTTCGGCCTGCTCTTCGTGGTGCAGGGCGTGATGCTGGTGATCTTCGGCGGCAACTACCACAGCTATGGCTACCTCTCGGTGCCCGTGAACATCCTCGGCAGCACCGTCGCGGCCAACCGGCTGCTGGTGCTGGTGGCGGCGCTGGTGCTGGGCGGCGGGCTGTACCTGCTGATGACGCGCACCCGCATGGGCACGGTGGTGCGCGCGGTGGCCGTGGCGCCGCGCTTCGCGCCGCTGGTGGGCATCCAGGTGCGGCAGACGGCCGCGCTGGCCTTCGGCCTGGGCGGCGCGCTGGTGGCCTGCAGCGGCGTGCTGGTCAGCATGTTCCTGCCCTTCTCGGCCGCCATGGGCACCCTGTTCGCGATGAAGGCGCTGATCGTCGTCATCATGGGCGGCGTGGGCAACCTCATGGGCTGCCTGGTGGCCGGGCTGCTGCTGGGCTTCGCCGAAACGCTGGTCGCGAGCTTCGTCGATCCGGGCCTCACGCTGGCCGTGAACTACGGGCTGTTCCTGCTGGTGCTGCTGCTGCGGCCCACAGGGCTGTTCGGGAGGGCGGCGCGATGAGCCGGCGCGAGATCGCGGGCTGGGGCCTGGGCGCGCTCGTGGTGGCGGCGCTGGCCGTGCTGCCGCTGTGGCTGGAGAGCGACTACGTGCTGTCGCTGCTGATCAGCGTGCTGATGTACGGCGTGCTGGCCACCGCCTGGGCGCTGTTCTCGGGGCCCACGCGCTACGTGTCGCTGGCGACAGTGGCCTTCTTCGGCCTGGGCGCCTACACCACGGCCGTGCTCGGCGAATCGCTGCCCTGGCCCGCGGTGCTGGCCGTGGCGCTGGGGCTGGGCGCGGTGCTGGCGCTGCTGGTGGGCCTGGCCACGCTGCGCCTGTCGGGCGTGTACTTCGTGATCTTCAGCTTTGGGCTGGCCGAGCTGACCAAGCAGCTCGTCACCTGGTGGGAGGTCAACATCACGAAGGAGATCGGCCGCTACGTCTTCGTGGACATCACGCAGCAGGACATCTACTGGCAACTGCTCGCGCTGCTGGCGCTGGTGCTGGGCCTGCGCGCGCTGATCAACCGCACGCGGCTGGGCCTGGCGCTGCGCGTGATCGGCGAGGACGAAACCGTGGCCGTGCACGTGGGCATCCACACCACGCGGGCCAAGGTGCTGTTGTTCACGCTGTCGGCCGCCTTCATGACCGTGACCGGCGCCGTGATGGCGCCGCGCTGGACCTACATCGACCCGAGCATCGCCTTCGCTCCCATGATCTCCTTCCAGACGCTGATCATGGCGTTGCTGGGTGGGGCGGGCGCGCTCTTCGGGCCGCTGCTGGGCGCCGTGCCGCTGGTGCTGCTCTTCGAGTACCTGTCGGCCCATTTCCCGAATCACTTCTCGATCCTGCTGGGGCTGGTGTTCATGGTGATCGTCTATCTGGTGCCCCACGGGCTGGCCAGCCTGTTGCGCCGTCGGCGCAGGCCGGGAGCCCGGCCATGAGTGCGCTGCTGGAACTCAGAGGCGTCACGCGCCGCTTCGGCGGCCTGGTCGCGGTCAACGACCTGAGCCTGTCGGTGCAGGCCGGAGAGGTGGTGGGCCTGCTCGGCCCCAACGGTTCGGGCAAGACCACGGCCATGAACCTGATCTCGGGCGCGCTGGCCTGCAACGGCGGCGAGATCGTCTTCGACGGCCGGCGCATCAGCGGCCTGGCCAGCCACCAGATCGCACGCTTGGGCGTGGCGCGCACCTTCCAACTGGTGCGCGTGCTGGGCGGCATGAGCGCCCTGGAAAACGTGGAAGCCGGCCTGGCCTTCCGCCCGCACGGCCTGCATGGCCGCGCCGCGCGAGCGCGCGCGCAGGTCCTGCTCGAGCGCGTGGGCCTGGGCGCCCAGGCCGCGCTGCCCGCCGGCGCGCTGACCTACATCGACCAGAAGCGGCTGGAGCTGGCGCGCGCGCTGGCGCTGGAGCCGCGCCTGCTGCTGCTGGACGAATGGCTGGCCGGCCTGAACCCGACCGAGCTGCAGCAGGGTATCGCGCTGATCCGTTCGCTGAGCGCCGAGGGCCTCACGTTGCTGCTGGTGGAGCATGTGATGGACGCCGTGCACGCGCTGTGCACGCGCTGCGTGGTGATGAATGCGGGCACGAAGATCGCCGACGGACCGACGCGCGAAGTGCTCTCCGATCCGCAGGTGATCCGCGCCTACCTGGGCGAGGACGATGAAGCCATGGAGGCTGCGCATGCTTGAAGTGCACGACGTGTCGGTGCGCTACGGCCAGCACGAGGCGCTGCACGGCGTGTCGCTCAACGTGGCGCCGGGCGAGATCGTGGTCATGCTGGGCGCCAACGGTGCCGGCAAGTCCTCCTTCCTCAAGGCGTTGGGCGGCATGGTGAAGGCCGAGCCCGGCGCGCGCGCCACCCTCGGCGGCACCGACCTCATGCAACTGCCCGCGCACCGCATCGTCGACGCGGGCCTGGCGCTGGTGCCCGAAGGCCGGGGCGTGTTCGGCGAACTCACGGTGCGCGAGAACCTGCAGCTCGGCGCGCACCCGGCGCGCGCGCGCGCCGGCGAGGCGCAGATGCAGGCGCGCGTGTTCCAGCTCTTCCCCAAGCTCGCGCAGCGCCTGAACCAGGCCGTGCGCACCATGAGCGGCGGCGAGCAGCAGATGGTGGCCGTGGGCCGCGCGCTGATGTCGCAGCCCGAAATCCTGCTGCTCGATGAACCTTCGCTGGGCCTGTCGCCGCTGATGTGCAAGGAGCTGTTCGCGGCGCTGGCGCGCATCCGCACGCTGGGCGTGGGCGTGCTGCTGGTCGAGCAGAACGCGCGCCAGAGCCTGGCCATCGCCGACCGCGGCTACCTGATCGAGACCGGCCGCCTGGTCGGCGCCGGCAGCGCCCGCGACTTGCAGAACGACCCTGCCGTCCGCCGCGCCTACCTGGGCGCAGCGGCCCACTGAGACCCTTCCCCCTTTTTCCAGAGGAACACAACCATGAGCGACATCCAGATGCTGATCGGCGGCGCCCCGCGCGCCGCGTCCAACGGCGCCACCTTCACGCGCCGCAACCCGCTGGACGGCAGCGTGGCCACCACCGCGCCCGCCGCCACGCCCGAAGACGCCAGGGCCGCCGTCGATGCCGCCGCGCAGGCCTTCCCGGCCTGGGCCGCACTGGGCCCGGGCGCGCGCCGCGCGCTGCTGCTCAAGGCCGCCGATGCGCTGGATGCACGCACGCCCGATTTCATCGCCGCCATGGCCGCCGAGACCGGCGCCACCGCGCTGTGGGCCGGCTTCAACGCCCATCTGGCCGCCGACATGCTGCGCGAGGCCGCCTCGCTGACCACGCAGATCAGCGGCGAGGTGATCCCGTCCAACGTGCCCGGCAGCCTGGCGATGGCGCAGCGCGTGCCGGCCGGCGTGGTGCTGGGCATCGCGCCCTGGAATGCGCCGGTCATCCTGGCCACGCGCGCCATCGCCACGCCGCTGGCCTGCGGCAACACGGTGGTGCTCAAGGGCTCGGAGCTGAGCCCGCACACGCACGGCCTGATCATCGAGTCGCTGCAGGAGGCGGGCCTGCCACCGGGCGTCGTCAACTTCGTGACCAACGCGCCGGCTGACGCCGGCCCGGTGGTCGAAGCCATGGTCGCGCACCCGGCCGTGCGGCGCGTGAATTTCACGGGCTCCACCAAAGTGGGTCGCATCATTGCGCAGCTGGGCGCGAAGTACCTCAAGCAATGCGTGCTGGAGTTGGGCGGCAAGGCGCCCTTCGTGGTGCTCGACGATGCCGACCTGGACGCCGCCGTGGCCGCCTGCGCCTTTGGCAGCTTCATGAACTCGGGCCAGATCTGCATGTCCACCGAGCGCATCATCGTGGACCAGGCCGTGGCCGACGCCTTCGTCGAGAAGTTCGTGGCCAAGTCCAAGGCCCTGCCGCTGGGCGATCCGCGCCAGGGGCCGGTGGTGCTGGGCTCGGTGGTGGACATGGCGACGGTGGAGCGCTGCAACCGCCTGATCGACGACGCGCTGGCCAAGGGCGCCAGGCTGCTGTGCGGCGGCAAGGCCGACAGCACGCTGATCCCGGCCACGGTGCTGGACCATGTGACGCCCGAGATGGCCATCTACCGCGAGGAGAGCTTCGGCCCCGTGAAGCCCATCGTGCGCGTGAAAGGCACCGAAGAGGCCATCGCCTGCGCCAACGACAACGAGTTCGGCCTCTCGGCCGCCGTCTTCGGCCGCGACGCGGCGCGTGCCTACGCGGTGGCACAGCGCATCGAGTCGGGCATCTGCCATGTCAACGGCCCCACGGTGCACGACGAGGCGCAGATGCCCTTCGGCGGCGTCAAAGCCTCGGGCTACGGCCGCTTCGGCGGCCGCGCCGGCATCGAGGCCTTCACCGAGCTGCGCTGGATCACGGTGCAGACCGCGCCGCGCCACTACCCGTTCTGAACGGCCCTTTGAGAGAGACGAACATGCTGCAAGGCAAGAAGTTATTGATCACCGGGGTGTCCTCCGGCATCGGTGAAGAGACGGCGCGCATCGCGCGCGCGCAGGGCGCCACCGTCATCGGCGTGGACGTGAACCCGCCGAAGGTGGAGGTGGACCAGTTCCTGCGCGCCGACCTGGGCGAGCGCGCCTCCATCGACGCGCTGCTGGCGCAACTGCAGCTGTTGCCCTATGGGCTGGACGGCCTGGCCAACATCGCTGGCCTGCCGCCCACGCGGCCGGCGCCGCAGGTGCTGCGCGTGAACCTGGTGGGCCTGAAATACCTCACGCGGGGCGTGCTGCCCAAGCTCGCGGATGGCGCGTCCATCGTCAACCTGGCCTCGCTGGCCGGTGTGGGCTGGCCCGAGGCCGTGCCGGCCATCCGCGCCAGCGAGTCGCTGGACTTCGAGAGCGTGGAGGCCTTCTGTGCCGCGCACGGCATCGAGGGCGCGCGCAGCTACTTCTTCTCGAAGGAGGCGCTGATCGCCTGGACGCTGCAGAACCGCTGGACCTGGCGCGCCCGCGGCATCCGCATGAATGCCGTGAGCCCGGGCCCGGTGGACACGCCCATCCTCCAGGACTTCATCGAGACCCTGGGCGCGCGTGCCGAGGAAGACATGAAGACCATGGACCGCCCGGGCCGCGCCACCGACATCGCACCCGTGGTGGCCTTCCTGCTCAGCGATGGCTCGGGCTGGCTGCGCGGCGCCAACCTGCCCGTGGACGGCGGCATGCATTCGCACATCCTGGTGCAGCAGCACGGCCTGTGAGCGCAAAGCCGGCGGCCGGCAGCCGCCGGTGCGAAGTGAGAAAATCGGCGGCATGAACGCGAGCAATGTCACCGAGCTCATGAACCTGCTGGGCCTGCAGGCCCGCACGGCCGCCGCCCTGATGGCCAAGGCCAGCGCCGCGCGCAAGAACGCGGCGCTGCGCGCGCTGGCGCGCCGCCTGCGCGAGGCCGGGCCGCGGCTGGCCGAGGCCAACGCGCTGGATCTGGCGCGCGCCGAGGGCGCAGGCCTGGCCGCGCCGATGGTCGACCGCCTGCGCCTGACGCCCAAGGTCATCGAGACCGTGGCGCTGGGCTGTGAGCAACTGGCGGCCATGCCCGACCTGATCGGCGACATCGTTGGCCTGAAGGAGCAGCCCAGCGGCATCCGCGTGGGCCAGATGCGCGTGCCCATCGGCGTCTTCGGCATGATCTACGAGAGCCGGCCGAACGTGACGATCGAGGCCGCGAGCCTGGCCATCAAGAGCGGCAACGCGGCCATCCTGCGCGGCGGCTCGGAGGCCATCGACTCGAACAAGGCGCTGGCCGCGCTGGTGCGCGAGGCGCTGGCCGAGGCCGGCCTGCCCGGGGACGCGGTGCAGCTGGTGCCCACCACCGACCGCGCCGCCGTCGGCCGCCTGATCGCGATGCCCGAATACGTGGACGTGATCATCCCGCGCGGCGGCAAGGGCTTGATCGAGCGCATCAGCGCCGAGGCCAAGGTGCCCGTCATCAAGCACCTGGACGGCAACTGCCACACCTACGTGGACGACATGGCCGACCTGGACATGGCCGTGAAGGTGGTCGACAACGCCAAGACCCAGAAATACAGCCCCTGCAACGCCACCGAAGGCCTGCTGGTGGCGCGCGGCGTGGCGGCCGCGTTCCTGCCGCGCATCGGCGCCGTGTTCGCGGCCAAGGGCGTGGAAATGCGCTGCGACGCCGAGGCCGCGGCGCTGCTCCAGGGCCTGGCCGGCCAGCCGAAGATCGTGCCCGCCACCGAGCAGGACTGGTCCGAGGAATACCTCGCGCCCATCATCAGCATCAAAGTGGTGGCCGGCATCGATGAGGCCATCGACCACATCAACCGCTACTCCAGCCACCACACCGACGCCATCCTCACGCGCGACCACGTGCATGCGCAGCGCTTCCTGCGCGAGGTAGATTCGGCCAGCGTGATGGTCAACGCGAGCACGCGCTTCGCCGACGGCTTCGAATTCGGCCTGGGCGCCGAAATCGGCATCAGCACCGACAAGTTCCACGCACGCGGGCCGGTGGGCATCGAGGGCCTGACCTCGCTCAAGTACGTAGTGCTGGGCCAGGGCGAAATCAGGGGCTGACAGCGAACAGCCAAGCCGCGCGACGGGGCGGCCGGGAGGGCGGATGAAGATCATCATTCTCGGTGCGGGCCGCATCGGCGAAAGCGTGGCGGCCACGCTGGTGTCCGAGCAGAACGACATCACGGTCATCGACCAGAACGGGCCGCGCCTGCGCGAGCTGGAAAGCCGCTTCGAGTTGCGCGGCGTGGTGGGCAACGGCATCGAGCCGGCCCTGCTGGAAGAGGCGGGCGCGCGCGACACCGACATGCTCATCGCCTGCGCGGCGCAGGACGAGACCAACCTGGTCGCCTGCAAGATCGCGCAGCAGGTGTTCAACATCCCCACCCGCATCGCGCGCGTGCGTTCCGAGGCCTTCGCCGGCGACTCGCCGCTGCTGTCGCGCGAAGGCTTTGCGGTCGATCGCGTGATCCGCCCCGAGGAATCGCTCACACGCTACATCGTGCGGCTGATCGACTACCCCGAGGCCTTGCAGGTGCACGAGTTCGCAGGCGGCATGGCCAGCCTGGTGTCGGTGCGCGCGGTGGCCGGCGCGCCGCTGGTGGGCTGCCATGTGGATGAACTCGGCGTGCATGCGCCGGCCGAGGGCACGCGCATCGTGGCGCTGTACCGGCGCCAGGAAGACGGGCCCGACCGTTTCATTCCGGCCGCGCACCGCAGCGTGATCGAGCCCGGCGACGAGGTCTTCGTGCTGGCCGCGCGCAAGAACCTGCGCACCGCGCTCGCGGCGTTGCACCGGCGCGATGCGAACACGCCTCGCACCGTGCAGCGCGCCACCATCGCGGGCGGCGGCCGCGTGGGCCTGCGGCTGGCGCAGCAGCTGCACGAGGTCTTCCCCGGCCTGCAGATCAAGCTGATCGAGCGCGACCCCGAGCGCTGCGTGCTACTGGCGGCGCAGCTGCCTTCGTCGGTGATGGTGCTGCAGGGCGATGCCACCGACGAAGAGCTGATGGGCGACGAAAGCGTGGGCGAGACGGACTTTTTCCTGGCCCTCACCAGCGACGACGAAGACAACATCATGGGCGCGCTGCTGGCCAAGCGCATGGGCGCGCGGCGCGTGCTGGCGCTCATCAACCGCCGCAGCTATGCCGACCTGATCCACGGTACGCAGATCGACATCGCGCTCACGCCCTCGCAGACCCTGCTCGGCGAGCTGCTGGCCTTCGTGCGGCGCGGCGACGTGCAGGTGGTGCACAGCCTGCGCCGTGGCGTGGCCGAGGCCATGGAGATCGTGGCGCGCGGCGACGCGCGCACCTCGCGCGTGGTGGGGCGGCGCGTGGCCGACATCAAGCTGCCGAAGGAGGCGCATTTCGGGCTGATCCTGCGCGGGCTGCCGGACCCGGACGCCGCCCACGACGCGCAGGCGGCCCGGGCCGAGGCGGACGAGCCGCCGGAGCCCGAGGTCATCGTGCCCCACGCCGGCACGGTGATCGAGCACGGCGACCATGTGGTCATCTTCATGCCGCGCAAGCGGCTGGTGCGCGAAGTGGAAAAGCTCTTCCGCGTGGCACCGACCTTCTTCTGACGCCGCCCGCCCGCGCGCCATGACCGACCTGCTGCCCGTGCTGCGCCTGCTGGGTGCGCTGATCACGCTGTTCTCCCTGGCGTTCCTGCTGCCCGCCGGCGTGTCGTGGGTGCAGGGCGACGGGCTGCTGGGCTTCTGGCTGGGCGCCGCCGGCGCCACCTTCGGCGCCGGGGCCTGGCTGTGGGCCGGCCTGCATGCCTACCGCAGCGAGCTGCGCGCGCGGCACGGCGTGATCCTGGTGTCGGCCACCTGGCTCGTGCTGCCGCTGGTGGCCTGCCTGCCGCTGATGATGGTGCTGCACGCCATCGGCCGCGAGCTGGACTTTTCCTATGCCTATTTCGAGGCCGTCTCGGGCCTCACGACCTCCGGCGCCACCGTGCTGCAGGGGCTGGATTCGCTGCCGCTGTCCATCAATGTCTGGCGCACCTTCCTGCAGTGGATCGGCGGCATGGGCATCCTGGTGCTGGCCGTGGCCGTGCTGCCCATGTTCGGCATGGGGGGCAGCCAGATGTTCCGCGCCGAGGTGGCGGGCCCCATCAAGGACAACCGCCTCACGCCGCGCATCACGCAGACCGCCAAGGGGCTGTGGGGCATCTACGTGAGCCTGTCGGTGGCCTGCTTCCTGGCCTACTGGGCCGGCGGCATGACCCCCATGGACGCGCTGATGCACATGTTCACCACCGTGAGCCTGGGGGGACTGTCCTCGCACGATTCGAGTTTCGGCTATTTCGATTCCCCGCTGCTGGAAGGCATTGCGATCGTCTTCATGCTGGCGGGCAGCGGCAGCTTCGCGCTGTACTTCGTCGCCCTGCGCAAGCGCAGCCTGCGCATCTGCTGGCGCGACATCGAGCTGCGCGCCACGATGCTGGCGCTGCTGGGGGGCGGGGCGATCGTCTCGCTGGTATTGCTGGCGCAGGGCGAACACGCCCCGCTCGACGCGGTGCGGCATGGCTTCTTCAATGCCATCTCCATTGGCAGCACGACCGGCTTCGCGTCGCAGGACTTCCTGCTCTGGCCGGCCTTCGCGCCGCTGTTCATGCTGATGCTCTCGGGCGTGGCCACCAGCGCGGGCTCGGCCGGCTGCGGGATCAAGATGGTGCGCGTGCTGATCCTGCTCAAGCAGGCGCGGCGCGAGATGACGCGGCTGGCCCACCCGCGCGCGGTGCAGCCCGTGACCCTGGGCGCCACGGTGGTCGAGCACCGAGACATCTTTGCCGTGCTGGCCTTCATGCTGGTCTATGGCGGCACCATCGTCGTGCTGGGCATGGCGATGGTGCTGTCGGGGCTGGACCCGGTCACGGCCTTCAGCTCGGTGATCGCCAGCGTCAACTGCATGGGGCCGGGCCTGGGGCAGGTGGGGCCGGCCGGGCACTACGGCGTGCTCACCGACTTCCAGGTCTGGGTCTGCTCCGTCGCCATGGTGCTGGGCCGGCTGGAGATGCTGAGCCTGATCGCGCTGCTCACGCCCTCGTTCTGGCGGCATTGAGCGCCGGGGATGGAGCCGGCAGGCCGGGGCGGGCAGGCGGGCGCGTTTCGATTCGCGGGGCGGTGCTTGCAAGCCGGGGCCGTCATCCCCATTTCCTACAATCCCGCTCAAGATTCCTCGCCGCCCAGCACAAGTCCAACAAGGTCGCCCGAATGGTCCCCCACCTCGTCACCGCCCTGACCGGCCCCCTCAATGAACTGGAGCAGCGCGTGCTCGAAGGCATGCCGGCCATCGAGCGCTGGTTCCGCCTCGAATGGATGGAGCACACGCCGCCCTTCTACACCTCGGTGGACGTGCGCAACGCGGGTTTCAAGCTGGCGCCGGTGGACACCAACTTCTTCCCGCGCGGCTGGCACAACCTGACGCAGCCCATGCTGCCACTGGCCGTGCAGGCGGCCCAGGCGGCCATCGAGAAGATCTGTCCGGAGGCGCGCAACCTGCTCATCATTCCGGACAACAAGCTCAAGACGACGTCTTATTACAGCAACCTGGCGCGATTGGCGCACATCTTCCGGCTGGCTGGCCTGAACGTGAAGGTCGGTTCCATCGACCCGGCCATCAAGAGCGCCAAGAAGATCGAGCTGCCCAGCGGCGAACTGCTGCTGCTCGAGCCCGTGGTGCGCACCAAGCGCCGCCTGGGCATCAAGAATTTCGACCCCTGCACCATCCTCTTGAACACCGACCTGGCGGCCGGCACGCCCGGCATCCTGGAAGACCTGCACGAGCAGTACCTGCTGCCGCCGCTGCACGCGGGCTGGTCGGTGCGCCGCAAGAGCCACCATTTCCACAGCTATGAGGAAGTGTCCAAGCGCTTCGGCAAGCTGCTGGGCATCGACCCCTGGCTGATCCAGCCCATCTGGGCCAAGGCCGAGGACGTTGACCTGACGCGCGGCAGCGGCACCGAGGGCCTGGCCGCGCAGGTGGATGCCGTGCTGGCCAAGGTGCGCCGCAAGTACAAGGAATACGGCATCAACGAGAAGCCTTTCGTCATCGTGAAGGCCGACAACGGCGCCAGCAGCATGCCGATCCTGACCGTGCGCGACGCCCGGGAGTTCGAGGCGCTGGTGGCCTCGCTCAAGGGCAAGGGCGAGAGCGAAGGCGACATCGACGTGCTGGTGCAGGAAGGCGTGCGCACCAGCGAGCGCGTGAACGACGGCGTGGCCGAGCCCGTGGTCTACATGATGGACCGCTACGTGGTGGGCGGCTTCTACCGCGTGCATCCCGACCGCGGCAGTGACGAGAACCTGGCCATCGCCGGCGCCAGCTTCGTGCCGCTGGGCTTCCCCGACAGCGCGCACCTGCCGCAGCCCGGCGCCAGGCTCACGGCCAGTGCGCCCAACCGCTTCTACATGTACGGCGTGATCGGCCGCCTGGCGATGGTGGCCGGCGCCTACGAACTCGAAGCGACCAATCCCGAGGCCGAAGTCTACGAATGAGCCGCGCGGGCGGCCCGCCACCCACCGTGGCGGCCAGCCCACACCGCGGCAGGGCCACGGCGCGCGCGGGCTTGCCGGCGCCCGCGCGGCTGGGACAATAGCGGCCCCACAGCAACGGACCCGCCCAGCGGAGAAGCATGCCTGCGGCGTCCCGCCGCACCCCTGAAGCGCGCATCGTCGTTCTGCACGCCTGCCGTCCCGGTGCAGGCGCCGCGCGCCCTCCGCCGGTCCCCCCGACCTCGTGTCAGCCCCCAAAACGCCTCTTCCCGCGCTCGTGCTGGGCGCCATCGGCATCGTCTATGGCGACATCGGCACCAGCGTGCTGTACGCCATCAAGGAAATCTTCGGCCACGGCCACGTGCCGTTCACGATCGAGAACGTGTACGGCATGCTCTCGATGATCTTCTGGACGATGACCATCATCGTCTCCCTCAAGTACGTGGTGCTGGTGCTGCGCGCCGACAACGAGGGCGAGGGCGGGCTGGTCGCGATGTTGGCGCTGGCTTCGCGCGCCGTGGCCGACCGGCCGAAGCTGCGCAATGGCATGCTGGTGGTGGGCATCTTCGGCACCGCGCTGTTCTACGGCGATGGCGTCATCACCCCGGCCATCTCGGTGCTCTCGGCCGTCGAAGGGCTGGAGATCGTCTCGCCGCACTTCAGGCACTACGTCATCCCCATCACGCTGGTGGTGCTCTTCGGCCTCTTCGCGGTGCAAAAGCGCGGCACGGCCGGCATCGGCCGCTTCTTCGGCCCGATCACGCTGACCTGGTTCCTCGTGCTGGCGCTGCTGGGCGTGGCGCAGATCACCACGCACCCCGAGATCCTGCTGGCCATCAACCCGCTCTACATGCTGCGCTTCATCTGGGACTTCCCCGGTGTCAGCTTCATCGTGCTGGGCGCCATGGTGCTGTGCGTGACGGGCGCCGAGGCGCTGTATGCCGACATGGGCCACTTCGGCAAGAAGCCGATCCGCATCGCCTGGTTCGCCGTCGTCATGCCCTGCCTGGTGCTGAACTACTTCGGCCAGGGCGCGCTGCTGCTGGAAACGCCCGAAGCGGTGAAGAACCCCTTCTTCCTGATGGCGCCGCAATGGGCGCTGGTGCCGCTGGTGCTGCTGGCCACGGCCGCCACGGTGATCGCCTCGCAGGCCATGCTCACGGGGGCCTTCAGCGTGACGCGGCAGGTGATCCAGCTGGGCTACCTGCCGCGCCTGCGCATCGAATACACCAGCGTGCGCTCGGCCGGGCAGATCTACATCCCCTTCATCAACTGGGGCCTGTTCGTGGCCATCGTGCTGGCCGTGGTGATGTTCCGCAATTCCAGCAACCTGGCCGCGGCCTACGGCATCGCGGTGACCACCGACATGCTGATCACCACGGTGCTCACCTTCTTTGTGATCCGCTTCGCGTGGAAGCTGCCGCTGCTGCTGTGCATCGCCTCCACCTCGGTCTTCTTCCTCATCGACCTGGCCTTCTTCGCCTCGAACATGCTCAAGCTGCCGCAGGGCGGCTGGTTCACCGTGATGATCGGCCTGGCCATGTTCACGCTGATGATCACCTGGCACCGCGGGCGGCAGCTGATGAGCGAGGCCCAGCGCGCCGACGCCATCGACCTGCGCAGCTTTCTCGAATCGGTGTTCATCAGCCCGCCCACGCGCGTGGAAGGCACGGCCGTGTTCCTGACGGCCGAGCCCGGCGTGGTGCCCAACGCGCTGCTGCACAACCTCAAGCACAACAAGGTGCTGCACGACCAGAACCTGTTCGTCACCGTGCGCAACCACGAAGTGCCGTGGATTCCCATGGACAAGCGCATCGAGATGGAACCGCTGGGCCACCACTGCTGGCAGGTGATCGTGCATTACGGCTTCAAGAACGACATCGACCTGCCGCGCGCCCTGGAACACGCACGCCTGCGCGGCTGCCAGATGGAGCCCATGACGACCAGCTACTTCCTGTCGCGCGACGTCGTCATTCCCACGCTGGGCAGCGGCATGGCGCCCTGGCGCGAGAAGCTCTTCGCACACATGCACCACAACGCCAGCGGTGCCGCGGCCTTCCTGAGCCTGCCGACCAACGCGGTGGTGGAGCTGGGGTCGAAGGTCGAGATCTGAGCGGCGCCGCAGGTAGCGCGGCCCCCGGGCGGGAGACAATCATCCGATGCGCTTCTTCAGAGACCTGAGCCTCTCGGCTTTCACGGCCGGCTTCGTGGCCGTGCTCGTGGGGTTCACGAGTTCGGTGGTGATCGTGTTCCAGGCCGCGCAGGCTTTCGGTGCGACGCCGGAAGTCATCGCGTCCTGGATGTGGGCGCTGGGCATCGGCATGGGGCTGACGTCCGCGCTGCCCTCGCTGTGGCTGAAGAAGCCCGTGATGGTGGCCTGGAGCACGCCGGGCGCCGCGGTGCTGGCCACGGCCGGGCTGGGTTTCTCGATGAACGAGGCGGTGGGCGCCTTCATCGTCTGCGCGCTGCTCATCACGCTGGCCGGCGTCACGGGCGGGTTCGAACGCGTGATGAACCGCATTCCCATGGCCATTGCCTCGGCGCTGCTGGCGGGCGTGCTGGCGCGTTTCGGCCTGGCCGCGTTCCAGGCGGCGCAGACGGCGCTGCCGCTGGTGCTGCTGATGCTGGGCACCTACCTGGCCGGGCGGCGCGCCATGCCGCGCTATGCCGTGCCGTTGACGTTGCTGGCAGCCATCGTGTTTTGCGCGCTGCGCGGCGAGCTGGCCTGGTCGGCCGTGCATTTCAGCCTGGCGATGCCGGTGTTCACGATGCCGGCCTTCAGCTGGCAGGCCGTGGTGAGCTTGGCGCTGCCGCTCTTCGTCGTCACCATGGCCTCGCAGAACCTGCCGGGCGTGGCGGCCATCCGTGCGGCGGGCTACGACATGCCGATCAGCAAGCTGATCACGATGACCGGCGTGGCCACGCTGCTGCTGGCGCCCTTCGGCGGCTATGCGCTCAACCTGAGCGCCATCACGGCGGCCATCTGCATGGGCCGCGAGGCGCACGAAGACCCGGCGCGGCGCTACACGGCGGCGGTGAGCTGCGGCGCCATCTATGTGCTGATCGGCCTGTTCGGCGCGGCCGTCACGGGCCTGCTCACGGCCTTTCCCAAGGAGCTGGTGGCCGCCATCGCGGGCCTGGCGCTGCTGGGCACCATCGGCGGCGGGCTGGCCGCCGCGGTGCGCGAGGAATCGCACCGCGAGGCCGCCCTCATCACCTTCCTGGTCACGCTGTCGGGCGTCACGATCGCCGGCATCGGCTCGGCCTTCTGGGGCGTGGTGGCGGGCGCGCTGGCGCTGGCGGTGCAGCAGCTGGGGCGCGGCAAGAGCACCCAGGGCGGCAAAGCCATTGCGCCTGCGTGCAAGATCCGGCTGGACCAGAAGGCGGCGAATGCTGCCGCCACGGAAAAGAACGCACCATGAACCTCCTCTTCGTCGCCGATCCGCTCGAGCACTTCAAGATCTACAAGGACACCACCTTCTCGATGATGCGCGAGGCGCAGCGGCGCGGCCACCGCGTGGCCGCCTGCCTGCCGCAGGACATGAACTGGGTGTCGGGCGGGCTCGTCACCGCCACGGTGCGCCGGATCACGCTCACGGGCGAGCCGGACGCGTGGTTCACCGAAGACGCGGTCGAGCGCGTGGCGCTCAAGGACTTCGACGCGGTGCTCATGCGCAAGGACCCGCCCTTCGACGCCGAGTACATCTACGCCACGCACCTGCTGGAGCAGGCCGAGCGCGAGGGCGCGCGCGTGGTCAACAGCCCGCGTGCGCTGCGCGACCACCCCGAGAAGCTCGCGATCATGGAGTTTGCGCAGTTCATCACGCCTACGCTGGTCACGCGCAGCGCGGCCGACGTGCGGGCCTTCCATGCCGAGCACCAGGACATCATCCTCAAGCCGCTGGACGGCATGGGCGGCATGGGCATCTTCCGCGTGAAGGCCGATGCGCTGAACCTGGGCTCGATCATCGAGACACTGAACAAGGACGGCGCCGAAACGATCATGGTGCAGCGCTTCGTGCCCGCCGTGGCGGAAGGCGACAAGCGCATCCTCATCATCGACGGCGTGCCGGTCCCCTTCGTGCTGGCGCGCATTCCGCAGGGCACCGAGGTCCGCGGCAACCTGGCGGCCGGCGGCAAGGGCGTGGCGCAGCCGCTCACGCCGCGCAACCGCGAGATCGCCGAAGTCATTGGCCGCAAGCTCGCGCCGCGCGGGCTGCTGCTGATCGGCCTGGACGTGATCGGCGACGCCGTGACCGAGATCAACGTGACCAGCCCGACCTGCTTCCAGGAGATCACGGACCAGACCGGCTTCAACGTGCCGGCGATGTTCATCGACGCGCTGGAGAAGCGACTGAGCGCGCCGCGCTGATCCCGCCGACACTGCGGAGTTCGCTTGATGCAAAAGGCCGGGAAACCCGGCCTTTTGGCTTTGCGGCGCGCATGTCGCTGATACGCGCCTGACGGGCGCGAGGGCCGAGCGAGTCGACCCGTGCCGCCACGGTCAGAAGTCGACCGTGCCGCTCAGCGCGAAGGTGCGCGGTGACCCCATCATCAGGTAGTTGGAGCCCTGCGTGCCGCCGACCGAGGCCCAGTAGTTCTTGTCGAACAGGTTGTCCACGCGGGCGCGCAACGTCAGCGTGCGACCGTTGCCGATGTCCATCAGGTAGCGCGCACCCAGGTCGAAGCGCGTCCAGGCCGGCACTTCCAGCGTGTTGGCGGCATTGGCGTATTGCTTGGACGTGTGCAGCAGGCGGGCGTTGATGGCCAGGCCGCGCACGCCCGGCACGTCCCAGTCGGCGCCGATGTTCAGCTGCTGCCTGGGCACGCCGATCACGTCGCGGCCGTCGGTGGCGCCACCCGCGGTGCGGCGCTGCTCGGCGTCGAGCAGGGTCAGGCCGCCCAGCAGGCGCAGGCCCTTGACCGGCTCGCCATACACCGACAGTTCCAGGCCGCGGTTGCGCTGCTCGCCGTTCGCGCCGTAGGTCTGGTTCACGACGAAGAACTGCGGTTGGGCGGTGGTGAAGAAGGCGGCGCTGGCACCGATGCTGCCGCCGTCGTACTTCAGGCCCACTTCCTTCTGCTTGGACTGGTAGGGCGCGAAGATGGTGCCGCCGTTGGTGACCGGCAGGTTGTTGGCCGTGGTGGGCGCCACGTTGCCCTTGACCAGCGCTTCGATGTAGCTGGCGTAGGCCGACAGCTGCGGCGTGACCTTGAACACCACGCCGGCCACCGGTGTGGTGCGGCTCTTGTCATAGGCGCTGTTCAGCTTGCCGGTGTTGTACGCGTAGTTCTCCTGATCGATGGTCTGGCGGCGCGCGCCCAGCGTCACCAGCAGGCGCTCGTCGAAGAAGCCCATCGTGTCGGCGATGGCGATGCTGGAAGTCTTGATCTTGTCCGTCAGGCGCGGATCGCTGAGCCGGTTGCCCACGAAGGCGCCGTTCGCCACGGGGTAGAACGAATCGTAGGGCTGGTAGATGCTGTTGCGCACGCTGCCGGCCGAGATGGCATAGGCGTTGTCGCGGTCGTTGCTGAAGGTGGCGGCCGAGGCGACCACGCTGTGGCTCACCGAGCCCGTGGCGAATTTCGCGCGCACGCCGATCTCGCCCGTGCCGACCTTGTCTTCGCGCGTGTTGCTGAAGCGGGTGTTGCTGGTGGCGCCGAAGGCATTGCTGATCGTCGGGTTCGACAGCACGTTGTCTTCCGAGCTGCGGCGGATGCCGCCTGCGGCCCAGGCTGTGATGTTGTTCGTGATGTCGACTTCGCCGCGCACCGTGGCGAACTTGTCGGTCTCGTCCGAATAGGTCCAGGGCTGCGCGTAGTTGGTCCTCGACTCCGGTGCCCGCGGAATGGGCACCGACGCCAGCGGCGTGACGCTGGGACGGCCTTCGCGCAACTCGTAGCTCTGGTAACCCAGGTCGGCCGACAGGCGCACGTTGCGGCTGCGCCAGTCGAAGCCCACGCCCAGCGCGCTGAGCTTCTGGCTCTCGTCGCCGATGCCGGTGCCGCCTTCGCGCCGCACGGCGTTGATGCGGATGCCGGTGCTTTGGTCCGGGCCGAAGCGGCGGGCCAGATCGGTGTTGACATAGGCCTGGCCGCCGGTCTGCACACCCACGCCAATGCGCGTGAGCGGCTCGTTCGGCGCGCGCTTGGGCAGCAGGTTGATGGCGCCGCCGATGCCGCTGCCGAAGGGGGCTGCGCCGTTCAGGAAGCTGTTGGCGCCGCGGAAGACCTCGACGCGCTCGAAGAACTCCGACGCGATGTACTGGCGCGGCAGCATGCCGTAGAGGCCGTTGTACGCCACGTCATCGGAATACACCGGGAAGCCGCGCACCACGTACAGCTCCTGGAAGTTGCCGAAGCCGCGCGCCTGGCGCACCGACGGGTCGTTGAGCAGCACGTCGGCGACGCTGCGCGCCTGCTGGTCCTGGATCAGCTCGTTGGTGTAGCTGGTGCTGGAAAAGGGCGTGTCCATCACGTCCTGCGTGCCCAGGATGCCGACGCGGCCGCCACGGGCCACCTGTCCGCCGGCGTAGGGCTTGGCCAGACCTTCGGCGCTGGCGTCGGCGCTGGCTTCCACCGTCACGGCGCTCAGGGTGCCGGCCGACACGGCGGGCTGGGCTTCGGCGGGCGCGGGCGTCTGCGCCTGGGCGGCGAGCGCAGGCAGCGCCAGCCACAGGGCGATGCTCAAGGGGTGGAGGGCGGGGAAAGGGGAGGACATGCGCGAAGCCGAATAGCAAATGAGAATTGTTATTATTTTATTGCGTCGAGGCGGCGCTGATACTTTTTGTCTGTGTATGTCAGCCGCAGCGCAAATGGGTGCCGGTGTACGGGCCCAGGCAGGCGCAGAGAGCGCCAAGCGGCGGGCGTCCCGCAAGTGGGCGAGCCGGAGCACGCTGGCGCCGAGCGCCCGGACTCAGCGCCCGATTTGCCGACCATCCCGGAACACGCGCAGCTCGCCGGGCGCGAAGGGCGTCCAGGTCTCGTTGGTGGTCAGCGGCGCCGTGACCACCACGGCCACGCGGTCCTGCGGCGTGGTGTGCTGCGCGAAGTCGATGGACAGGTCCTCGTCGGCCAGCCGCGCCTCGGTGAAGGGATGCTGGCGCTCGATGGACCACAGGTGCGTGGACGCATGGGCCCACAGCGCCTGGCCGTTGCTGAGCATGAAGTTGAAGGTGCCGTGGCGCGCGATCTGCGGCGCCAGTTCGCGCAGCGTCAGCGTCAGCTCCTCCACGCTGGGCACGTCGGCATGCGACTTGGCCAGCTCCTGCATCAGCCAGCAGAAGGCGCGCTCGCTGTCGGTGCTGCCCACGGGGCGGAAGTGCCCGTGCAGGCGCGGGTGGAAGTCCTTCAGGTCGCCGTTGTGCGCGAAGACCCAGTAGCGGCCCCACAGCTCGCGCACGAAGGGGTGGCAGTTCTGCAGGTTGATCTCGCCCTGCGTCGCCTTGCGAATGTGGGCGATGACGTTGCGGCTCTTGATGGGGTAGCGGCGGATCAGCTCGGCCACCGGCGAATCGCAGGCCGGTGCATGGTCCACGAAGTGGCGCAGCCCGCGGTCCTCGAAGAAGGCGATGCCCCAGCCGTCGGCATGGTGGTCGGTGCGGCCGCCGCGCTGGGCGAATCCCGTGAAGCTGAACTGCACGTCGGTGGGCGTGTTGCAGTTCATCCCTAGCAATTGGCACATGCGGCCGATTAGACACGTTTGAGCGCCGTTCGGCGCCCCGCCGCGCGGGCCGGCCGCGACCTTCAGCGCAGGAAGCGCCCTTCCGGCGTCACGCGCACCAGCTCGATGAAGCGCGAGCCGGTGTTGCCGCCGTTGCCGGTGAAGTCCACGTCCATGCCCGCCACGCGCAGCTTGAGCGTCCTGAGCGCGGCATGCAGCCGGGGCCGCGTGAGTTCGCGCCCGGCGCGGCGCAGCGCCTCGATCATCACCAGCGCATTCACGTACCCCTCGAAGCTCAGGTAGCCCACCGGCACCTGCGAGCGTTCGGCCAGCGTGCGGTACTCGCGCGTCTGCGCGTCCGATTCGCTCCAGGGGTAGGGCACCACCTGCGAGATGGCCAGCCCGCTGGTCTGTTTGCCGACCAGCTTGGCCGTGAGGTCGCCCGGCACGATGGACATGCCGTAGAACATCTGGCTCTGGCCGCCGGCCGCGGCGGCGCCCTTCATCAGCTCGCCGCCCACGGTGCCGCCCAGGTACATGATGACGGCCTGCGCCTTGCTCTCGGCCAGCGTCTTGCCGGCCGCGGCGGCGTTGGAAGCATCGCCCTTCACCGACACGGCGGCCACGGGCTTGAGCTGCTGGGCGGCCAGCGCCGCCTCGCCAAGCTGGATCACCTCGGCGCCGCCCGGGTTGTCCAGCGCCGCGATCGCGATGCGCGACACGCCGATGGTCGTGAGGTGCTGGACCAGCGCCTGCGCTTCGCGCGCGAAGGTGGCGCGCACGAAGTACGCCGCGCCGCCCGCCTTGGTGCGGGCCGAATCGGACACCGCGTAGCCCGCCACCATGGGCACGCCGGTCTGCGTCAGCAAGGACGCCGCGGCTGCCGTGGTGCCCGAGCCCACGCAGCAGAAGAAGGCGAAGGCCTGGTGCTGGTTCAGCAGCGCGTTGTAGTTGGCCACCGCCTTCTCGGGCGAGAGGTCGTCGTCGAGCGAGACCATGCGCACGCGCCGGCCGGCCACGCCGCCCTGGGCGTTGACGGCGTCGAAGGCCAGCTGCGCGCCGGCCAGCACCACCCGGATCGGCGCGCCCAGCGGGCCGTTGAGGATGCCGGTCTGGCCCAGCACGATTTCGGTGTCGGACACGCCACCCCCTTGCGCCCAGGCGCGGCTGCCGCCCAAGGCGGCGCTGCCGGCGACGGCGCCCGCCGCCAGGAAACTCCTTCGTTCCATGCTGTCTCTCGTTGGAATTGAGAAACAATTGGATACTGATAGGAACTATTTCACACTTGGTGTTTCCCCTGCAAAGTGAGTCCCTGCCTTCGCGGCCAGGGCTTCAAGGCTTTGCGGGTGCCGCGTCGGCGCGCGCCGGCTCGCGCAGCTGCCACGCCGCGCACAGCGCGAGCAGGCACAGCGCGGCCAGCACCAGGAAGACTTCGTTGAACGCGGCCAGGCGCGCGGCGCTGCTCAGCGGGTTCGTGAGCGAATCCCCATGCTCGGCCAACCGCCATTCCAGCACCACAGCGCACAGGCTCACGCCGGCCGCACCGCCCAGCTGGCGCAGGAAGCTGATCGCGCTGGCGCCCTGCGGGATCAGCGGCTTGTCCAGCGGACGCATGGCGCCCAGGTTCAGCGAGGGCAGGATGAAGCCCAGGCCCAGCCGGCCGATGACCACGATGCCCGCCAGCCACCAGAGGGAAGCATCCAGCCCCAGCAGCAGCATGAGCGCGAAGGACGCGGCCAGCAGCGCCAGCCCGATGCTGACCAGCCGGCGCGTGGGCTGCTGGTCGGCCAGCCGCCCCACGCCGGCGATGGTGAAGGCCAGCACGATGCCGGCCGGCAGCATGATGGTGCCCACGTGCGAGGCCGACAGGTGCAGCGCCACCTGCATGTACACCGGCAGCAGGTAGGTGGAGCCGAACAGCGCCGTGCCGTAGATGAAGGCCACCACGCAGCCCATGGCGAAGGCGCGGAAGCGGAACAGCCCCATCGCCATCAGCGGCTGACCGCCGCGTTCGGCCAGGCGCTTCTGCCAGGCGATGAACACCGCCAGCGCGCCGGCCGCCAGCGCCATCAGCACGAGGCCGTGCCAGGGCGTGTCGCCGCGCAGTTCCACCAGGCCGTTGAGCAGGCACAGCGTGCCCACGGTGGCGATCAGCATGCCGCGCCAGTCCAGCTGGCTGCCGCGGCTGGCCGCCACGCCGCCGGGCGCGGTGGTCGGCACGTATTTCCAGGCCAGCCCCAGCGAGGCGATGCAGAAGGGCACGACCATGAAGAAGATCGAGCGCCAGCCGAACAGGTCGACCAGCACGCCGCCGATGCTGGGCCCGATGGCCGGCGCCAGCACCACGCCCATGCCGAACAGGCCGCTGGCGCGGCCCTGCTCGTGCGGTTCGAAGGCGCGCAGGATGATGATGGCCGGGATGGGCTGCACCACGCCCGCGGCCAGCCCTTCGATCACGCGCGCGGCCAGCACCAGCGGGTAATGCTGGGCCAGCCCGCCCAGCAGGCCGCCGGCCAGCAGCGCGGCCATGGTGCCCATGTAGGTGGCGCGGTAGCCGAAGCGCGCCAGCAGCCAGGGCGTGGTGAGCATCGACACCGTCATGGCCACCATGAAGCCGGAGCTGACCCACTGTGCGCGCTCCTGTCCCAGCTGGAAGTGGTGGCTGAGGCCCGGGATCGCCACATTGACGATGGTGGAGGACATGATGGACGCCATCACGCCCACCATCACCGACACCAGCAGCAGCCAGCGGTAGCGGGGGCCGTGGCGCTGCGGCATCGGCGGGGCGGCGGGGTCGGGGCGGGGTGGAGGGAGTCATCGGGCCTGTCCTACGAGCATATCGGGCTTGCGGCGGGCGCGCCGGCGAAGGCACCTGTCCACAATGGCCCGGCCGGCCGATCCGGCGCACACACAACAGCTCCAACCCGTGCCGCAGGGAGATTCCGCGCATGACTGCACCGCCGACCGCTGCCGACGCCGCGCCGCCCGCCGCCCCCGAGGACGCTGCGGCTTCCCCGGCGGGGACCCCCGCTGCCGCCCCGGCCGGCGAAGCGGCCAGCCTGGCCGACACGCTCACCGCGCCCAGCGTCAGCCGCGCCTACGAATGCCAGTGCGGCCGCCCGGTCTACCTGCGCAACAGCCAGTGCCTGGCTTGCGGCACGGCGCTGGGCTACGTGATCGAGCGCCTGGGCGTGGTGCCGCTCACGCCGGGCGCCGAGCCCGGCACCTGGGCCGTGCACGACGACCCGCAGGGCCCGGCCTGGCGACGCTGCGCCAACTTCGAGACCGCCGCCGGCTGCAACTGGATGGTGCCGCTGCCGGCCGGCCAGGGCGGCACGGGCGACCATGCGGCCGACCTGGCCGAGGGCTTCTGCCTGGCCTGCAGCACCACGCGCACCATTCCCGACCTGTCGATCGCGGGCAATGACGAGCACTGGCGCAAGCTCGAGAGCGCCAAGCGCCGGCTGCTGTCGCAGCTGCTGGCGCTGGGGCTGCCCGTGCACACGCGCTTCACCGACCCGGTGCACGGCATGAGTTTCGACTTCCTGTCCAGCCTGCCCGGCCAGCCGCACGTGATGACGGGCCACCAGAACGGGGTCATCACCCTCAATGCCGAGGAAGCCGAAGACGCCGTGCGCGAGCGCATCCGGGCCGAGATGCGCGAGCCCTACCGCACGCTGCTGGGCCATTTCCGGCATGAGATCGGCCACTACTACTGGGACCTGCTCGTCGCCAACACGGCCTGGCACGAGGACTTCCGCACGCTCTTTGGCGACGAAACGCAGGACTACGCCGCCGCGCTGCGCGCGCACTACGACCACGGGCCGCCCCCCGACTGGGCGCTGCGCTACGTCACCAGCTACGCCAGCACCCACCCGTGGGAGGACTGGGCCGAGACCTGGGCCCATTACCTGCACATGGCCGACACGGTGGACACCGCGCTGAGCTTCGGCGTGAACGCCGCCAACGTGGAACTGAGCAGCGACCTGTTCGAGCTCAAGGACCTGTGGCAGCCCGAGCACGCGGGCGCCCAGGCCTTCCTGGACTTCCTCAACGGCTGGGTGCGGCTGACCAACGTGCTCAACGAGCTGTCGCGCAGCATGGGCCAGCCCGACTACTACCCCTTCGTGCTGCCGCATGCGGCGGTGGGCAAGCTGCAGTTCATCCACCAGCTGGTGGCGGCGCAGCGCGAGGCGCAGGCGGCTCCACCGGCGCCCGGGGCGGCGGACGATCAGGCGCCGCCCGCGCAGGGGCCGGCAGCGATGGCCCCGGCGGCTGCCTCGCCCGGCGCCCCGGCGTGAAGAGCGCCTTCTCGGGCGGCCGGGTCCGCCTGCCGCGCCGCGGCCACGCAGGCCGCGCACAGACAGCTGCGCCCGCGCGCGGCGGCGGGCACGCGCGCAACCAGGCTCGCCGGCACCCGAACCGCCATGCACCAGCAGGCCGCGTCCTGGAGGGGCCGGCCGGCCTCGCGCGCGGCCTGCACGCCGCAATGGTTGCCGTGGCCGCACAGCGGGCATTGCGCGGGATGGAGGGCGGGGGCAGGTGCGTGAGCCATGTCAAACATTGTGCGCGTGCAAGGCGCGGGCATCGCGCCGCTTCCTAGAATCGTCCGCAGGTCGACACACCCAGGAGAAAGATGCCGTGAAGCGGGCCCTGTTGCTGGCTGGCTGCCTGATCGCGCACAGCGCGTGGGCGGCGGACGATTGGCTCACCCTCACGGGCGATCCGCGCCAGGCCGGGTTGGACACGGTGCAGGTCAACCCTGTGGCCTTGGACCGCAGCGCCGACTCGCGCACGCTCCACATCCGCGTCAATCGCGCGCGCCTGCGCAACAACTGGGACGGGGTGCCCTACCGCTCGTACACCGCACAGGTGCGCATTCTGTGCGAGGAGCGGCGCGGCGAGTACCTGAACCTTCGCATGTTCGTGCAGCCGCTGTGGGAGGGGCCGGTGCAGGACGCCCACTACGACGAGCCGCGCCCGCCCATGCGCTTTCGAGACGTGCAGCCCAACCCGACCGAGCGCATCATCCGCGCCGCCTGCCCGGCTTCCTGAACCGCTTCGCGCCAGGCCGCGGCCCGCCTCATGAACAACGGCGCCCTGGGGCGCCGTTGTTCATGCTTCGCCGAAGGCGCGAGCCGGTCAGCCCGCCGCCTTCACCTTCAGGCGCCAGGCGTGCAGCAGCGGCTCGGTGTAGCCGCTGGGCTGCTCGACGCCCTTGAACACCAGGTCCTGCGCAGCCTGGTAGGCGGCGCTGGTGGCGAAGTTGCCGGCCATCTTGCGGTACAGCGGGTCGCCGGCGTTCTGCTGGTCGACCACGGCGGCCATGCGCTCGAAGGTGGCGTTGACCTGCTCCTTGGTGACGACGCCATGCAGCAGCCAGTTGGCGATGTGCTGGCTGCTGATGCGCAGCGTGGCGCGGTCTTCCATCAGGCCGACGTCGTGGATGTCGGGCACCTTGGAGCAGCCCACGCCCTGGTCGATCCAGCGCACCACGTAGCCCAGGATGCCCTGCACGTTGTTGTCCAGCTCCTGCTGCTTCTCGGCCTCGCTCCAGTTGGGCGTGGCGGTGATCGGCACCTGCAGCAGGTCGTTGAGGATCGCGTCGCGCTGGCCTTCCGCGTCGGTCTTCTCCAGCTCCTTCTGCACCTCGGCCACGTTCACCTGGTGGTAGTGCAGCGCATGCAGCGTCGCGGCGGTGGGCGAGGGCACCCAGGCGGTGTTGGCGCCGGCCTTGGGGTGGCCGATCTTCTGCTTGAGCATCTCGGCCATCAGGTCGGGCATGGCCCACATGCCCTTGCCGATCTGCGCACGGCCGCGCAGGCCGCAGTTCAGGCCGGTGAGCACGTTGTTACGCTCGTAGGCGGCGATCCACTTCGTGCCCTTGATGTCGCCCTTGCGCAGCATCGGGCCGCCCTGCATGGCAGTGTGCATCTCGTCGCCCGTGCGGTCGAGGAAGCCGGTGTTGATGAAGGCCACGCGCGCCGGCGCCGCCGCGATGCAGGCCTGCAGGTTCACGCTGGTGCGGCGCTCCTCGTCCATGATGCCCAGCTTCACGGTGTTGGGCGCCAGGCCCAGCATCTGCTCGACGCGGCCGAACAGCTCGTTGGCGAAGCCCACCTCGGCCGGGCCGTGCATCTTCGGCTTGACGATGTAGATGCTGCCGGTGCGCGAGTTGCGCAGCCCGTTGGCGCCTTTGCCTTGCAGGTCGGCCATCGCGATCGCGGTGGTGATCACCGCATCCATGATGCCCTCGGGGATCTCCTTGGGCGCTTCCGAAGGGCCCCACAGGATCGCCGGGTTGGTCATCAGGTGGCCCACGTTGCGCACGAACATGAGCGAGCGGCCGTGCAGCGTGACCGGGCCCGAGCCGTCGGGCGCCGTGTACACGCGGTCGGCGTTCAGGCGGCGGGTGAAGGTCTTGCCGCCCTTGCTCACTTCCTCGGTCAGCGTGCCCAGCTGGATGCCCAGCCAGTTGCTGTACGCGAGCACCTTGTCCTCGGCGTCCACCACGGCCACGGAGTCTTCCAGGTCCAGGATGGTGGACAGGGCCGACTCCAGCACCACGTCGCTCACGCCGGCCGGGTCGGTCTTGCCGATGGGCGTGCTGCGGTCGATCTGGATGTCGAGGTGGATGCCGTTGTGCCGGAGCAGCACCGACGAGGGGTGGGCCGCGTCGCCCTGGTAGCCGACGAAGGCGGCCGCGTCCTTCAGGCGTGTGCTGCTGCTGTGCAGCGCGACGACCAGCTGGCCGTCCTTCACGCTGTAGCCCGTGGCGTCCTTGTGCGAGCCGTTTTCCAGCGGTGCGGCCTGGTCCAGCACTTCGCGGGCGAAGGCGATCACCTTGGCGCCGCGCACGGGGTTGTAGCCCTTGCCTTTTTCGGCGCCGTCGGTTTCCGGGATGGCGTCGGTGCCGTACAGCGCGTCGTACAGCGAACCCCAGCGCGCGTTGGCGGCGTTCAGCGCATAGCGTGCGTTCAGGATCGGCACCACCAGCTGCGGGCCCGCCTGCTGGGCCAGCTCGGCGTCCACGTTGGCGGTCGTGGCCTTCACGCCCTTCGGCTGCGGCAGCAGGTAGCCGATCTTCTCGAGGAAGACGCGGTAGGCCGGCATGTCGGCGATCGGGCCCGGGTGCGCCTTGTGCCAGGCGTCCATTTCCAGCTGGATGCGGTCGCGCTCGGCCAGCAGGGCGGCGTTCTTGGGCGCCAGGTCGTGGACGATGGCGTCGAAGCCCTTCCAGAAGGCTTCGCTGTGCAGGCCGACCGTGGGCAGCACCTTGTCTTCGATGAAGCGGTACAGCTCGGTGGCCACCTGGAGGCGCTGGGTCGTGGTGCGTGCGGTCATGGGCGTTCTCGGTATGCGGCGGTGCCGCGCAAGCGGTTGAAACACGGGAAATCGCGCGGCGGTCGGCAAAGCGGCCACGCTGTGGCCTCACTTTATTAGATACGTGGCTGAAGATTAATCCCCAGTCCATCTGATTATTTGTGACAAAAAAGATGGTAATCGACCGGCCATGAGCGCCCGGGGGCACGGACCCGCCGCTAGGGCCCGAACGCCAGGGATGCCGGGCAGGCCCGTGCCGGCAGGCCCCCTGTTCGCGGCGCCGGCCGGGGCCGGATCCCTCCGTCAGGCCGGCGCCTGCGGGCGCCGGGGCCGCGTTCGCGTCAGCACGGCAGGGGGGGCGGGTGCGTCCACGCACTGCCGCACCCAGTGCGCGATCTCTTCCGCAGAAGCCGGCGCGGTGGTGAACAGCAGACGGTACACCAGCGGCGCCACCAGATGGTCCATCACGCGCTGCACGCCGGGCACCGCCTCGCCACGCGCGCGGGCGCGCTCGAGCATCACCTCCATCTGCGCGGCCGTGAAGGCGGCGCAGCGGCAGGCCGGGCGGTCGGCGGGCGAGAGGGCCGAAAGCACGTCGCGCAGCATGCCGCGGCCCAGGTCGGAGCCCATTTCCTCGTTGTACTGCTCGGCCCAGGCCTGCAGGTCGCCGCGCAGGCTGCCGGTGTCCGCCGGCTCGCCGTCGGGCCGCAGCCGTTCGACCGAGACGTCGGCCAGCAGGTCGTCGAGGTCGCCCCAGCGGCGGTAGACCGTGGAGGGCGTGACGCCGGCGCGCGCGGCGATCAGCGGCACAGTGAGCGCCTCGCGGCCGTGCTCGGCCAGCAGCTCGCGCGTGGCGCGGTGCACCGCTTCCTGCACGCGCGCACTGCGGCCGCCGGGGCGGGGGGCAATGGGACGGGACGGGTGCATGGCGGCATATTAACGCTAAGAATTTGCGTTAGGGCAGGGCGCGGCGCACAATCCGCAAACGCAAAATCTTTGCGTTAGAGGTTTCCCATGTCTTCCTCGCGCCTTGCGACCGCCGATGTCGCGCCCGCCCGCCGCCTGCCGCCCGACGGGGCTTTTCTGCTGGTCGCCAGCCTGGTCGTCTCCTTTCTCGCGGCCTCGAGCGCGCCGTCGCCGCTCTACGCGCTGTACCGCGAGGCCTGGGGCTTCTCGGCGCTGGTGCTCACGGTGGTGTTCGCGGTCTACGCCTTCGCGCTGCTCGGCTCGCTGCTGGTCTTCGGCGCGCTGTCGGACCATGTGGGCCGCCGGCCGCTGATCCTCGCGGCCCTGGTGCTGGAGATCGGGGCCCTCGGGCTGTTCTGGGAAGCCGATTCGGTGGCCTGGCTGCTGGCCGCGCGCGTGCTGCAGGGCGTGGCCACGGGCATGGCGACCAGCGTGCTCAGTGCCACCCTGCTGGACCTGCATCCGGCGCGCGGTTCGCTGTTCAACGGGCTCGCCCCCATGTTCGGCATGGCGCTGGGCGCGCTGGGCACCAGTGCGCTGGTGCAGTTCGCGCCGCAGCCCACGCGCCTGGTGTACGAGTTGCTGCTGGCCGTGCTGGTGGTGCAGGCCGCGCTGGCCCTCTTCCTGCCCGAGACCGCCAGCCGCCGCCCCGGCGCCTGGGCTTCGATGGTGCCGCGCGTGCAGGTGCCGCCTTCGGCCCGCGCCGTGCTGTGGCGGCTCACGCCGCTCAACACCGCGGGCTGGGCGCTGGGCGGCTTCTTCCTGTCGCTGGGGCCCACGCTGGCGCGGCAGGTGACCGGCTGGTCGGCGCCGCTGGTGGGGGGCGCGGCCATCGCCACGCTGGTGCTCACGGGCGCGGCCGCGGTCTACGTGGTGCGCCAGCGGCCGGCCCAGCGCGTGCTGCGCGCCAGCGCGCTGCTGCTGGGCGCAGGGCTGGTCCTCACGCTGGCGGGCGTGCAGGCCGGCAGCGCGGCGCTGTTCTTCGGCGGCACCTGGGTGGCCGGCATGGGCTTCGGGGGCGGCCTCAATGCCAACGTGCGCCTGCTGGTGCCGGCCGCGCCGCCGCACGAGCGGGCGGCGCTGCTGTCCAGCTTCTTCGTGCTGAGCTACCTGGCGTTCAGCGTGCCGGCCATGGGGGCCGGGCTGGCGATCGGCGCCTTCGGCTTGCACGCCACCACGCTGGCCTATGGCGCGGTGCTGGTCGTGCTGGCGGGGCTGGCCTGGGCCATGGCGCGCGAGCGTCCCTGAGCGGGGGCTGTGCGGCGCCTGCCGCTGCGCCCGTTCTGCGCTAGCCGACCTGCCCGTGCAGCCGCGCGGCGGCGCGCTGCACGGCCGCCAGGTAGCCGGCGCGGTAGCGGTGCGCGGGCATGGTCAGCGTGAGCGCGGCGGCGATGGCGCCGCGCACGTCGAACACCGGCACCGAAATGCCTGCCACGTCGGCCAGCCGGTCGCCCACCGCGGCATGGCCGCCGGCGGCGCGGATGGCGGCGAAGGCCGCGCGCTCGGCGGCGTCGGCCGCGGCCTGCCGTTCCGGATCCCAGGCCGAAAGCACGCGACCGCCGGTGCCGCGTGACAGCGGCAGCACGTCGCCGGCCTTGATGTGGTCGCGCACCGGGTGCGGCGAATCGACGCGGAACAGGCACACGCGGACGGCCTGGGCGCCCTGGCCCTGCTTCACGTGGTAGGCCGCGCTCTCGCCGGTCTCGCGCACCAGGTCCTGCAGCACCGGCAGCACCACCCGGTCGAGCGAGAAGGCCGCCGCGTACACCGCATGCAGGCGCGCGATCTCGGCCCCCAGCGCATAGCGCCCGTCGGCCTGCTTGTGCAGCAGGCCTGCATGTTCCAGCGAGGCCAGCAGGCGCAAGGCCGTGCTCTTGTACAGCCGCGTGCGCTGGGCCAGCTCGGCCAGGCCCAGGGCGGTGTCCGACTCGCGGAAGGCGGCCAGCAGCGTGAGCGCGCGGTCCACCGCGGCCACGCCGCCGGCGGCGGCGCTGTGGTCGGCGAGCGATTCGGTGCGGGCGGGGCGGGGCATGTGCGGGCGGGACAGGAAGGGGCGGGGCTTTGCGTTGACAGCGGGTGCGCAGGCACGGTCTAATTCTGACTATTGGAACATCGTTCTGCAAGATAGAACGCCGGTCCAGCTCTCTCTTCTTGCGCATGAACGCTGCCCACCCCGCCTCCTCTTTGCCGCCGGCGCCGCCCCTCCTGATCAGCGAGGTCGGGCCGCGCGACGGCCTGCAGTCGGTGGCCGCCACCATGCCCACGGCCGCCAAGCTGCGCTGGATCGCCGCCCTGCAGGCGGCCGGGCTGCGCGAGATCGAGGTGGCTTCCTTCGTGCCGCCGCGCCTGCTGCCGCAGATGGCCGACGCGGCCGAGGTGGTGCGCCATGCCGCCACCCTGCCCGGCCTGTGCGTGATGGCGCTGGTGCCCAACCTGCGCGGCGCGCAGGCGGCGCTGGCGGCCGGCGCCCACAAGCTCACGATGCCGGTGTCCGCCAGCGAGGCGCATTCGCTGGCCAACGTGCGCAAGACACCGCTGGCCATGGTCGAGGAAGTGCGCGCCATCGACGCGCTGCGGCGCACGCACGCGGCTGGCGGGCCCCTGGCGGGTCTGGAGGCCGGCATCTCCACCGCCTTCGGCTGCACCCTGCAGGGCCGCGTCGACGAAGACGCCGTGATCCGCTTGGCCGTGGCCTGCGCCGAGGCGGGCGCCGACGAGGTGGGCCTGTCCGACACCGTGGGCCATGCCAACCCGGCGCAGGTGCGGCGCCTGTTCACGCGCCTGCGTGCCGAACTGGGCGACAAGGCCGGCGCCGCCCACCTGCACAACACGCGCGGCCTGGGCCTGGCCAACTGCCTGGCGGCGTACGAGGCCGGCGTGCGCACCTTCGACGCCTCGCAGGGCGGCCTGGGCGGCTGCCCCTATGCGCCGGGCGCCTCGGGCAACGTGGTCACCGAAGACCTGGTCTTCATGTTCGAGGCCATGGGCATTGCCACGGGCGTGGACCTGGAACGCCTGCTGGCCGCGCGCGAAGCGCTGCGCGAAGGCCTGCCCGGCGAGCCGCTCTACGGCATGACGCCCGAGGCGGGCCTGCCCCTGGGATTCCAGCCCGCCACCTCGAGACACAGGGCCGGAGGAGCGTTGCCTCATGTCTGATTCCCAGGCGCCACTGCCCTATGCGGGCATCCGCGTGGTCGAGTTCTCGCACATGGTCATGGGCCCGACCTGCGGCCTGCTGCTGGGCGACCTGGGCGCGGAAGTGATCAAGGTCGAGCCCGTGGGCGGCGACAGCACGCGCCGGCTGCTGGGCTCGGGCGCGGGCTTCTTCCCCGCCTTCAACCGCAACAAGAAGAGCATCGTGCTCGACCTCAAGACGCCCGAGGGCATCGCCGCTGCGCTGGCGCTGGCCGACAGCGCCGACATCGTGACCGAGAACTACAAGCCCGGCACCATGAAGAAGCTGGGCCTGGACTACGCCACGCTCAAGGCGCGCAACCCGCGCCTGATCTACGTGAGCCACAAGGGCTTCCTGCCCGGCCCGTACGAACAGCGCACCGCGCTCGACGAGGTGGTGCAGATGATGGGCGGCCTGGCCTACATGACGGGCCGCCTCGGCGACCCGCTGCGCGCCGGCACCAGCGTCAACGACATCATGGGCGGCATGTTCGGCGCCATCGGCGCCATGGCCGCGCTGCGCCAGCGCGAACTGACTGGCGAGGGCTGCGAGGTGCAGTCGGCCCTGTTCGAGAACAACATCTTCCTGGTGGCGCAGCACATGATGCAGTTCGCCGCCACGGGCCAGGCGGCCGACCCCATGCCCAGCCGCATCTCGGCCTGGGGCATCTACGACGTGTTCACGGTCAAGGACGGCGAGCAGATCTTCCTGGCGGCCGTGAGCGACAAGCAGTGGGCGGTGTTCTGCCGCGCGCTGGGCCTGGGCGAGCTGCTGGCCGATCCGCGCTTGGCCAGCAACAACGACCGCGTGCGCGCGCGCGACTGGCTCATGCCGCTGCTGCGCGCACATGTGGCCGAGCGCAGCGCGGCCGAACTGGCGGCGCTGTTTGAGGCGAACGAGCTGCCCTTCGCGCCCATCACCAAGCCGCATGAACTGTTCGACGACCCGCACCTGAAGGCCAGCGGCGGCATGGCGCCGGTGCGCATGAACGACGGCAGCTTCTCGCCCGTCCCGCTGCTGCCGCTGGCGCTGGACGGCGCGCGGCCGGGCATCCGCCTGCAGCCGCCGCTGACCGGCGAGCACACGCGCGAATTGCTGCTGGGCGCCGGCTATAGCGCCGAAGCGGTGGAGGCCCTGATCGCCAGCGGGCGGGCACAGGCGCAGTAATCACCTGGCGGCGGCCCCTTGGCGGGCACGCGCGGGTTTCCCCAGAGGAACGAAGGCGCACGTGCGTCTCTGCGCCGCTCCCGCGGCATGCTCGCCTTGGCCGTGAAGCCACACGTCTTCGCCAACTTTTTCACGGCGTGCAATTCCACTCGGCATAGAACGAAGTTCTGCCTTGCCTGGCGTCAAGAAATCAGTTCTGATTGCATACGTCATATTTTGTTGCAACCATCGGAAATCTGATGGATTGCCGCCTCTCCTTTCTTTTTTCTTCCAACGCACACACGGAGCCCGCCATGGCCAACATCACCGATTCCCTGAATGAACTGCTGACCCTCGAAGGCGCCATGTGCGCGGCCGTGGTCGACGCCAACAGCGGCATGCTGCTGGGCTCGGCCGGCTCGGGCGTGGACATGGAGCTGGCCGCGGCCGGCAACACCGAGGTGGTGCGTGCCAAGATCAAGACCATGCGCGCGCTGGGCCTGAATGACACCATCGACGACATGCTGATCACGCTGGGCAAGCAGTACCACCTGATCCGCCCTTCGGCCCGCACCGAAGGCGTGTTCGTCTACTACGTGCTCGACAAGAACCGCGCCAACCTCGCCCTGGCGCGCCGCAAGGTGCAGGACGTGGAAAAGACCCTGACGGTCTGAGTTCTGCGCGGCGCTCGCGAGCTCGGGGGGCTGCGTGCCATGCGCGGCCCCTTTCTTTTTGTGCCGGCCGCTGACGACGAGCGCTGCGCAGCGCAGGAAGCGGTGAATGCGGCGGCGGTCGCTACGCCGCGATCAGCGGCGCGCGGAACACGTAACCCACGCGCTGCTGCGACTGCAGCGGCACCGCGATGGGTGTGGCGCGCTCGATGCGCCGGCGCAGGCGGTAGATGGTGGCGTGCAGGTTGTTGTCGGACTCGATGCCGCTCAGGTGGCCCAGCTGCGCCCGCAGCTGTTCGCGGGTGACGGTCTCGCCGGCCGCCTGCAGGAAGCACTGCATCACCAGCAGGTCCGTGGCGCCCAGTTCCACCGCGGCGCCATCGGGCGCGGTGAGCAGGCTGCGCGGCGGGTCCAGCTTCCAGGCCGTGTGGGTGCGGGCCGTGGTCATGATGCGGCGGTGCACCGCACGCACGGCCAGCTCCACCTGCTCGAAGGTCACCGGCTTGGCCAGGTACATGTCGGCGCCGGCGTGGATGACCTCGGCGAAGACTTCCGGCCCCAGGCGGCCCGACACCACGAGCACGCCCGCGTCGGTGCGCTTGCGCAGGATGCGGATCAGCTCCGCCCCGGCGACGCCGGGCAGCATCAGGTCCACCACGTAGAACTCGTGCCGCCACGGCGCCACGTCGGCCAGCAGGTCGCTGCTGTCGGCATAGCACTGCACCGCCACGCCCTGCGCCTGCAGGTGCTGCGCGAGGAACTCGGTGTATTCGGTGTCGTCGTCGACCAGGGCCAGACTGCGGGGGAGCATGGGCGGAAAGCGGAGGGGGATGGCTGGGGTGAAAGGCGCCCGGCCTTTCAATCGGCCAGACCCTGGGGCAGGGTCAGCCGCATGATTGTGCCGCCGCCGGGCGCCGACAGCGCCTCGATGCTGCCCTGGTGCAGCCGCGCGACCGCATGCACGATGAACAGGCCCAGCCCCACGCCAGGATGGTGCCTGGCATTGCTGCCGCGCGAACCCTTGTCGAACAGGCGCGGCCGCAGCTCGTCGGGAATGCCGGGCCCCTGGTCCACCACCTCCAGGTGCAGCGCCAGCGGCTCGTCCGATTCGTCGATGCGCAGCACCACCGGCGCCTGCGGCGGCGAATAGGCCAGCGCGTTGTTCAGCAGGTTGCGCAGGCTCAGGCGCATCAGGGCCGGGTGCAGCTGCACGGTGCGCGTGCCGGTGCGCCACTCCACCGCCACGCGTGCGCGCGCATCGGCGGCGATGTCGTGCACCGCCAGCTTGACCAGGGTGGGCAGGTCGCATTCCGACAGCGGATGCGCGCCGTCGGCCAGCGTGGTGCCGGCGGCCAGCGTGTTGTCCAGCGTGCCGATCACCTGCTGCAGCACGTGCTCGGCGCGCAGCAGGGCGCTGCCGGCCTGCGCCGCCTCGCTGGAGGACACGCCCGCGATGGCCTTCATGGTCGCCTGCATGGCGGCCGAGGCGTTGTTCAGCGGCTGGCGGATCTCGTGCGACAGCAGCTGCAGCATGTCGTTGCGTTCCTGCAGCATGGCGGTGCGCCAGTCGAGCAGGGTGCGCGCCTTCTGCAGCTCGGCCTCGCGCGCGGCGTCGCCGCGGCGCTCGGCGCTCTGGTCCTGCAGCCACAGCAGCACGCTGTGCTGCCCCGGCCGGCCCGTGGCTTCGGGCGTGAGATGGATGCGGCCCCAGCGCGGCGGGCTGCTGTCGGGCGAGGCGTCCTCGAAGCTGCCGCCCGCGCCCCCTCGGGCGCGCGCCACATGGGCCTGGTGCCGCTCGGCGCGCGCGGCCGGCAGGCACTGAGCGCAGGGCCGGTCCAGCCAGGCGGCGGGCGTCTGGCCGAACCAGGCGCACCAGGCCGGCGTCACCCAGCGCACCAAGCCTTCGGCATCGCACCACGCCAGCGGCAGCGGCGAGGCCATCAGCAGCCGCGACCACTCCCGCGGTTGCGCGGGTGCGGGCGCGGAGGCATCGACGGAGTCGGCGGGATCGGACATGGCGGCGCGGGGCGTGCGAGGCCGTGCATGGTAGCGGCGCGGCTGCGGCGCCCGCGCTTGGCGTACGCTCGCGCCATGGATCGCCTGAAGCAGCTCGAAACCTTCGTCGCGGTGGCCGCGCGCGGCAGCCTCTCGGCGGCTGCGCGCGCGGAAGGCGTGGCGCCCGCGCTGATCGGGCGGCGCCTGGATGCGCTGGAGGAGCGCCTGGGCGTCAAGCTGCTGCTGCGCAGCACGCGCCGCCTCACGCTCACGCACGAAGGCAGCGCCTTCCTCGAGCATTGCCAGCGCCTGCTGGTCGAGCTGGCCGACGCGGAGGCCAGCGTGAGCGCGGGCGGCGTGAAGGCCAGCGGCCATCTGCGCGTGACGGCGCCGGCCGGCTTCGGCCGCCGCCACGTGGCGCCGCTGGTGCCGCGGTTCCACGCGCTGCATCCCGAGGTGACGATCTCGCTGAACCTGAGCGACCGCGTGATCGACATGGCGGGCGAGAACTTCGATTGCGCCGTGCGCGTGGGCGACCTGCCCGATTCCTCGCTGGTGAGCATCCGCCTGGCCGACAACCGCCGCCGCTGCGTGGCCACGCCCGCCTTCCTGCAGCGCCACGGCGTGCCGCAGCACCCGCACGAGCTGCTGCGCTTTGCCTGCCTCACCCTCAGCAGCGACGCCTCGCAGACGCGCGGCTGGGCGTTCCGCATTCCGCGGACCACCCAGGGGCGCCATGCCGAAAGCGCCCTTTCGGACGCCGGCGTTCCACGGACCGCCCAGGGGCGCAGCAGTGAAGCCCCTGAAGAAGCCGGCGCGGACTTCGAGGTCATCCACCTCAAGCCGCACGGCCCCATGGACTGCTCCGACGGCCAGGTGCTGCACGACTGGTGCCTGGCCGGGCACGGCATCGCATGGCGCAGCACCTGGGAGGTGGATTCGGAGATCCGCAACGGCACGCTGGTGGCCGTGCTGGACGCGTTCGCGGCGCCGCCCAACGGCATCTATGCGGTGGTGCCGCAACGCAAGCACCTGCCGCTGCGCGTGCGGCTCTGGCTGGATTTCCTCAAGCACCAATACGCCCAGCCGGGTTACTGGGGCGGCGCACCGCCGGGCGCAGGGCCCGGCTCCCCATAATGGGCCATGCTCTGGCACCGGTCCCGCCCCTGGATCCTGCGGCTGCGCTCGGCCGGCTGGCTGCTCGTGGCGGGCCTCGCTGCCGCTTGCGCCACGGCGCCGGCACCTTCCGCTCCGCCGGCACGGTCAGCGTGACCCATGCCGAGCCGGACCGCCTGGAGGCCGGCCGGCAGGGCCCGCCCGAGAGCGAGGCCGCGCGCCGCGCCTGGGTGGACGCCCTGAGCGCGTACCTGGCCGAGCGCAGCGCGGCGGCCCTGCCCGAGGGCCAGCGGCTGGATGTGCACCTGCGCCGCGTGCAGCGTGCGGGCGCCTTCGAGCCCTGGCGCGGCCCGCAGGCCGGGGAGGTGCGCATCGTGCGCGACATCTACCCGCCGCGCATCGAGCTCGACTTCCGCCTGCGCGGTGCCGACGGCCGGGTGCTGCGCGAAGGGGCCCGCACGCTGAGCGACACCGCCTTCCTGATGCGGCCCAGCCCGCACCCGCGCGACGACCCGCTGCGCCATGAGAAGGCGCTGATCGACGACTGGGTGCGCCAGGAGTTCGGGGCGCGGCGCGGCTAGCGGGGCGCGTGCGCGGCCAGGGGTGTGGGCCACGTCCGGCCAGGTCATCGCCGCCGTGGACAATGCGCGGCGGCGCGCCGGCGCCACCCTTTCCAGCCGCGAGCGAAACCATGACCCTCGAAGCCATCCTTGCCTACCTGCACCTGCTGGCCATCCTGACGATGGTCGTCTTCCTCGCCAGCGAGGCGGCGCTGTGCCGCGTGGAATGGCTCAATGCGCAGGTGGTGGAGCGCCTGGCGCGCGTGGACATGATCTATGGCATTGCGTCGATCGCCGTGCTGGCCACCGGCGTGGCGCGCACCGTGTGGGGCGTGAAAGGCGCCAGCTGGTACTGGAGCAACCCGCTGCTGCACATCAAGTTCACGCTCTTCATCGTCGTGGGCCTGCTGTCCATCGGGCCCACGATGCGCTTCCTGCGCTGGCGCCGGCAGTTGCGCGCCACGGGCGCGCTGCCCACCGAGGCCGAAATCCGCGCCACGCGCAAGCTCGTGATGATCGAGGCGCACCTCGTGGCGCTCATCCCGCTGGCGGCCGTGTTCCTGGCGCGCGGCTTCGGCGGCTGAGCGGGGCGCGATCCGCGGCGAAGGCCACGGGCGAGCGCAGCGAAGCGCTCAAGGCACCCGAGGAACGGGCTGGACCCGGCCTCTGGGCCCCCTCGCGCAGCAGAAGGGGCGCCGCGAAGCGGCCCGGCGGGCCGTCAAACTAGGCCGCGGCGCCGCTCAGGCAGGTCTTCATGAAGGCTTTGCGCGCGTCGCCCTTGAGCGACTGGGCGCCCGCTTCTGCGTTGCAGGTCTTCATCTTTTCCTGCTGCGTGGCCTTGGCGGCCGACAGGCACTGCTTCATGAAGGCCTTGCGCGCGTCGCCCTTCTTGTCGCCGGCCTCGGCGTTGCAGCTCTTCATCTTGTTCTGTTGCGCGGTGGGCGCCTTGTCGGCGGGCGCCGCCGGGGCGGCTGCGGGCGCCTGGGCCAGGGCGTTCAGCGACAGGGCGGCGCCCAGGGCCAGCAGAAAGACGGCTTTCTTCATGGTGTTGTTCCTTCCGGTGAGTTCGGCAGGCGGCAAGGGCGCCGCCCGCCCCTCTAACGTACCGCAGCCGCGGCGCGCCGACAGCCGGGCTGCCCCAGGGTTTGCCCCCGATAAAATCGATCGATGCTTACCGTCAAACAGGATCTGCTGGCCGCCCTGGCCGAGGCGCTGGAGGCGCTCGTGCCCGGTGCCGGCGCCAAGGCCGCCTTCGAATCGCCCAAGGTCGCCGCGCACGGCGACTTCGCCTGCACGGCCGCCATGCAGCTGGCCAAGCCGCTCAAGAAGAACCCGCGCCAGCTCGGCGAGGAACTGCGCGGCGCCCTGCTGGCACGGCCGGCCTACGCGCAGTGGGTGGACGCCATCGAGATCGCCGGCCCGGGCTTCCTGAACATCCGGCTCAAGCCCGCCGCCAAGCAGCAGGTGGTCAAGGAAGTGCTGGCGCAGGGCGCCGACTTCGGCCGCCAGCCCGCGCGGGCCGATGACCGCGTGCTGGTCGAATTCGTCTCCGCCAACCCCACCGGCCCGCTGCACGTGGGGCACGGGCGCCAGGCCGCGCTGGGCGACGCCATCTGCAGCCTGCTCGCGACGCAGGGCCGCCAGGTGCACCGCGAGTTCTACTACAACGACGCGGGCGTGCAGATCGACACGCTGACCAAGAGCACGCAACTGCGCGCCAAGGGCTTCAAGCCCGGCGACGACTGCTGGCCGACGGACCCCGAGAACCCGGCCAGCAAGGCCTTCTACAACGGCGACTACATCCAGGACATCGCGAACGACTTCCTGGCGAAGAAGACGGTGCAGGCCGACGACCGCAGCTTCACGGCCAATGGCGACGTCGAGGACTGGGACAACATCCGCCAGTTCGCCGTGGCCTACCTGCGCAACGAGCAGGACAAGGACCTGCAGGCCTTCCAGCTCAAGTTCGACCAGTACTACCTCGAATCGAGCCTCTACACCTCGGGCCGGGTCGAGGCCACCGTCCAGCGCCTGATCGCCAACGGCAAGACCTACGAACAGGACGGCGCGCTGTGGCTCAGGTCCACCGAGTACGGCGACGACAAGGACCGCGTGATGCGCAAGAAGGACGGCACGTACACCTATTTCGTGCCCGACGTCGCGTACCACATCGCCAAGTGGGAGCGCGGCTTCCACCAGGTGGTCAACATCCAGGGCACCGACCACCACGGCACCATCGCGCGCGTGCGCGCCGGCCTGCAGGCGGCCGACGTCGGCATTCCGTCCGGCTACCCCGACTACGTGCTGCACACCATGGTGCGCGTGGTGCGCAACGGCGAAGAGGTCAAGATCAGCAAGCGCGCCGGCAGCTACGTGACCTTGCGCGACCTGATCGAGTGGACCAGCACGGATGCCGTGCGCTTCTTCCTGCTCAGCCGCAAGCCCGACACCGAATACACCTTCGATGTCGACCTGGCCGTGGCGAAGAACAACGACAACCCGGTCTACTACGTGCAGTACGCGCATGCGCGCATCTGCTCGGTGCTGGACAAGGAAGGCGCCGACGTGGCGGCGCTGCAAGGCGTGGACCTGTCGCCGCTGGCCACCGAGGCCGCGCAGCCGCTCATGCTGCTCCTGGCCAAGTACCCGGAGATGCTGACGGCCGCGGCACGCGACTTCGCGCCGCACGACGTGACCTTCTACCTGCGCGAGCTGGCGGCCGCGTACCACAGCTACTACGACGCCGAGCGCATCCTCGTCGACGACGAAACGGTGAAGAAGGCCCGCCTCGCGCTGGTCGCCGCCACCGCACAGGTGCTGCACAATGGCCTGGCGGTGCTGGGTGTGAGCGCGCCGCGCAAGATGTGAGCGGAAAGCATTCATGAGATCCAGACAGAAGGGCAACTTCCTCATCGGCCTGATCGTGGGCGGCGTGCTGGGGCTGGGCCTCGCGCTGGGCGTGGCCGTGTACGTCACCAAGGTGCCGGTGCCCTTCGTGAGCAAGCCGCAGACCCGCAGCGCCGACCAGGACGAGGCCGAAGCCCGCAGGAACCGCGACTGGGATCCGAATTCGCCGCTGGCCGGCCGCCCGCGTGCGCCGGCCGCGCCGGCCCCGGCACCCACCGCCGCGGCGCCCGTGCCCAGCGAAGTGCCGGCCGCGCCGCCCGTCGCCAGCGGCCCGGTGGCCGGCGGCCCGCTCACGGTGCCGGCCCCCGTCACCGTGCCGGCCCCGCCGCCGGCCGCACCGCGCCCGGCCGCGCCCGCGCAGCCGGCCCCGCCGATCACGGTCAATCCGATCCGCCCGGGCGCGCAGGGCTCCGCCTCGTCCGACCCGCTGGGCGATTTCGCGCGCGCCCGCGCCGGTGGCAGCAGCAACAACAGCAGCAGCACGGCGGTGGCCGCCGCTTCGCCGGCGACCACGCCCAGCGACGATCCCTTCATCTACTTCGTGCAGGCCGGCGCCTTCCGCACCCAGGACGATGCCGATGCGCAGCGCGCGCGGCTCTCCATGATGGGCGTGGAGGCGCGCGTGACCGAACGCGAGCAGGCCGGCCGCACCGTCTACCGCGTGCGCGTGGGGCCCTTCGGCAAGAAGGACGATGCCGACCGCGCCAAGAGCCGCCTGGAAGGCAACGGTTTCGAATCGGCGCTGGTGCGCGTGCAGCGATAGGCGCATTCAGTGTGAGGTGCCGGGCGGTGGGCTCGAAGGGCCCGCAGTGCCGGTGAACCGCCACCCGAACATCGGCAGGGAACTCGGCGCTGCGCTCGGGCTCTGTCAGCAGCACAGGAGAAGTATTCCCATGTCCATGAACCGTCGTGATTTTTCGCTGGCTTCGGCCGCCCTGGGGTTGGCGAGCCTCGCCCCCGCCGTCCATGCCCAGTCGGCGCCCTTCGCCGCAGGCGAGGACTACGCCGTGCTCAAGAAGCCCGCGCCCACCGACGCGCCTGCCGGCAAGGTCGAGGTGGTGGAGTTCTTCTCGTACAACTGCCCGCACTGCGCCACCTTCGAGCCTGCGTTGGAGGCCTGGTCCAGGAAGATGCCGGCCAACGCCGTGCTGCGCCGCGTGCCCGTGCCCTTCGTGGGCAGCGACGTGGCGACCAAGCAGAAGCTCTACTACACGCTCGAAGCCATGGGCAAGCTCGACGAGTTGCACATGAAGGTCTTCCAGGCCATCCACGTGGACCGCCAGCGCCTGTTCGGCGATGCTGCCGTGCTGGAATGGGCGGGCAAGCAGCCCGGCATCGACGCCAAGAGGTTCGAGGAAACCTTCAAGTCCTTCGGCGTGGCGGGCAAGGTGCAGCGCGCGGGCCAGCTCACGCAGGCCTACGACATCCCTGGCACGCCGGCCATGGGCGTGGCCGGCCGCTGGTACGTGGACGGCGGCATGGGCAAGACGCTGCCGCGCATGCTGCAGATCTGCGATTACCTGGTGGGGCAGGCGGCGAAGACCTGAAGGTCCCCAAGACCACAGCGCCTTGGCGCCCGTGTCAACCCCTCCGAGCCCGCTGCTGCGGGCTTCGTTTTTTCCGGGGGGCGTCGCCCCAGGCGCTCTTACAATGAACGCAAGTTTCGTGCCTTTATGACTACGCACTTTCCCCCCCGCCTTTCCCGCCTGCTGCGCCCCGGTGCGGCGGCAGTCCTGTGCGCGTTGGCGCTGGGCGGCGCAGGCACGGCGATGGCCGAGCGCGCCGATCGCAACAAGCCCATGAACATCGAAGCCGATGCGATGCGCTATGACGACATCAAGCAGACCACCGTGTTCACGGGGCGCGTGGTGGTCACCAAGGGCACCATCATCATCCGTGGCGCGCGCATCGACGTGCGCCAGGACCCGGACGGCTACCAGTACGGCGTGGTGACGGCCGCGCCGGGCCAGCGCGCCTACTACAAGCAAAAGCGCGACGCCGGTCCCGACGAATGGATCGAGGGCGAGTCCGAAGTCATCGAATACGACGGCCGCGCCGACAACGTCAAGTTCATCCGCCGCGCCGTGATGCGCCGGCTGGTGGGCGCCAAGGTCAACGACGAGACCACCGGCCCGCTGATCGTCTACGACCAGAGCAACGACACCTTCACCGTCAACGGCGCGGCGCTGCCGCCCGACGCCAGCGTGTCGGCCCCGGGCAGCGGCGGCCGGGTGCGGGCCGTGCTGGCGCCACGCGCCGGCACGGAAGGCGCCCAGCCGGCGCCGCCCGCCGCGCCTGCGCCCGGCAACGGGCGCAACCTGCGGCCCAGCACCACGCTGGACGGCGCGCCGGCCACCGAGGGATCCCGCCCGTGAGCGACCCCGTCCTGGACAGCGCCGCAGGCGCGGCGCCCGGCGGCGCATTGGCCGGCGACAGTCTGCTGCAGGCCCGGGGCCTGCAAAAGAGCTACGGCAGCCGCAAGGTGGTCAAGAACGTCTCGCTCGAAGTGCGCAAGGGCGAGGTGGTGGGACTGCTGGGGCCCAACGGCGCCGGCAAGACCACCTCCTTCTACATGATCGTGGGGCTGGTGCGCGCCGATGCCGGCAGCATCACCATCGACGGCGAGGACGTGGCGCACATGCCCATCCACCGCCGTGCGCGCATGGGCCTGTCGTACCTGCCGCAGGAGGCGTCCATCTTCCGCAAGCTCAGCGTGGAAGACAACGTGCGCGCCGTGCTGGAACTGCAGCGCGAGCCCGACGCCGGCGGCCGCCTGCTGCCGCTGAGCAAGGCGCGCATCGAGGAGCGCCTGTCCGAGCTGCTGGCCGACCTGCGCGTGGACCACCTGCGCGCGTCGCCTGCATTGGCCCTGTCGGGCGGCGAGCGCCGCCGCGTGGAGATCGCGCGGGCGCTGGCCACGCAGCCGCGCTTCATCCTGCTGGACGAGCCCTTCGCCGGCATCGACCCGATCGCGGTGATCGAGATCCAGAACATCATCAAGCTTCTGAAGGAGCGCGGGATCGGCGTGCTGATCACCGACCACAACGTGCGTGAGACGCTGGGCATCTGCGATCACGCGTTCATCATCAGCGACGGGCAAGTGCTGGCACAAGGCACGCCTTCGGAGATCGTCGACAACGCCGAGGTGCGCCGCGTGTACCTGGGCGAGCACTTCCGCATGTAAGCGGCCCGTTCCGTATGAAGCAGGGCCTGTCTCTTCGCGTCTCCCAGCATCTGGCGCTCACGCCGCAGCTGCAGCAATCGATCCGGCTGCTGCAGCTGTCCACGCTGGAGCTGAGCCAGGAAATCGAGCAGATGCTCGACGACAACCCCTTCCTGGAACGCCAGACCGAAGAGGCGACGCGCGAGGAATTCGGCGTCGACCAGGCCGATGCGCCCGCGCCGCGCGAAGAGCGTGAAGACGGTGCCGACCATGCGTCGCCCGCCACCAGCACCAGCTCCACCGAATCCACGGCCGAGTCGGCGTCGGAGACCGACAGCGCGGCGTCGGACGCCCCCGAGTCCGAACCCGACTGGGATGGCGACGGCACGACCGACATCGCGGCCGATGACAGCGAGTGGGGCGGCGACGCGCCCGCGCGCAACAACGGCACCGGCGACGACGAGCGCGCCGACGCCACCGAACTGGCGCGCAGCCAGGAGTCATTGCAGGACCACCTGCACCGCCAGGCCCTGGCGCTGCGCCTGTCGCCCGAGGATTCGGCCGCGCTGCGTTTCCTGATCGAATCCCTCAACGAAGACGGTTATCTCGAGGATTCGCTGCCGGCACTGGCCTCGGGCCTGGCCGGCGACGACAACGACGAGTTCGACGAACTGGTGCACCACTTCCAGGTGGCGCTGGGCCTGCTGCAGAGCCTGGAGCCGGTGGGCGTGGGCGCGCGCGACCTGGGCGAATGCCTGGCCATCCAGCTGCGCGCGCTGGCGCGCGAGCAGGAGGAAGAGGGCACGGACGACGAGGACGCCGAGGCGGTGATGAAAGTGGCGCTGGCCATGTGCAAGCAGCCGCTGGACCTGCTGGCCAAGCGCGACTTCAAGCGGCTGGCCGCGCTCACGCATGCACGCGAGGAGCATGTGCGCCAGGCGCTGCAGCTGATCGCACGGCTGGAGCCCAAGCCGGGCCGCAAGTTCGTGGACGTGGAGCGCAACGTCATCGTGCCCGACGTGATCGTCACGCGCACGGGCCGCGGTGCCCACATGAAGCTGCGCGTGCAACTCAACCCCGACGTGATGCCGCGCCTGCGCGTGCACGACATCTACGCCGGCGCGCTCAAGTCGCACAAGGGCGAGGGCAGCCAGGCGCTGGGCCAGCGGCTGCAGGAGGCGCGCTGGTTCATCAAGAACATCCAGCAGCGCTTCGACACCATCCTGCGCGTGTCCAACGCCATCGTCGAGCGGCAGAAGAACTTCTTCGTGCACGGCGAGCTGGCCATGCGCCCGCTGGTGCTGCGCGAGATCGCCGACGAGCTGGGCCTGCACGAGTCCACCATCAGCCGCGTGACCACCGCCAAGTACATGGCCACGCCCTTCGGCACGGTGGAGCTGAAGTACTTCTTCGGCTCGGCCCTGGGCACCGAGACCGGCGGCAACGCCTCCAGCACCGCGGTGCGCGCCCTGATCAAGCAGTTCGTCGGCGCCGAAAGCGCCAAGAAGCCGCTGTCGGACAGCCAGATCTCCGAGATGCTCAAGGAGCAGGGCATCGAGTGCGCGCGCCGCACCGTCGCCAAGTACCGCGAGGCGCTGCGCATCGCGCCGGCGAACCTGCGCAAGGCGCTGTAGGGCCTGCCCTCCGCCCGCGCGCCGTCAGTGCTGCGTGACGACGATGGGCGCGCCTTTCGTGATGATCATCGTGTGCTCGTACTGCGCGGACAGGTTCCCGCGGGCGCCGGCCAGCGTCCAGCCGTCGGAGGTCTCGGTGACGGTGCGGCTCTTGGTCGACAGGAAGGGCTCGATGGTGATGACCATGCCTTCCTGCAGGATGCGCCGGTCCGCGGGGTCGAAGTAGCCGGCGATGTGGTCCGGCGCCTCGTGCAGTGCGCGCCCGACGCCGTGGCTTCCGAGGTTCTCGATGACCTTGAAGCCGTACGCCTTCGCGGTGCGCTCGATGGCCCCGCCGATGCCGTTGACCGGCTGCCCCGCCCGGGCGCGCTTCATGGCCTCGGCGAGCGCCGCGCGGGTAGCGTGGCACAGGCGCGTCTTCTGCGCAGTGGAGGGCGGCACGACGGTGGTTCCGCCGGTGTCGGCGAAATAGCCGCCGAGTTCCGCAGACACGTCGACGTTCAGGACGTCGCCGGCCCGGATGACCCGGTCCCCGGGAATGCCGTGCGCCGCCTGCTCGTTGATGCTGATGCACGTCGCGGCCGGGAAGCCGTAGGTCAGCCTCGGCGCCGACTGCGCGCCGTGCTCCTCCAGGAGCCGTTCGCCGAGCCGGTCGAGTTCGCGGGTGGTCATGCCGGGTTCCGCGGCATCGAGCATCCGCTGCAGCGTCAGCGAGACGATCCTGCCGATGCGTTTCAGTGCGACGACGTCGTCTTGGGTTTCGATGGTCATGAAGGGTCCTGTTGCGTCGGGGCCGATTCTGACCCGATGCCGGCGCCGTGAAAACAGCGCCGCCGGGCCGAGGTCGAAGCTCGCGCCCGGCGGCGGCTGGAATGGGACGCCTCAGCCTTCGTCCAGCAGATGGCGCTTGTCGGCCACGTCGGCCCAGGCGTCGGCATCGGGCAGGGCCCCGTGGCCGCGGACGATCAACGGCCAGACCTTGGCGAGCCGCGCGTTCAGCGGCAGGAAGTCGCGCTGGTCCGGCGGCGTGTCCTCGTCGAAGAAGATCGCGTGCACCGGGCACTCGGGCACGCACAGGGCGCAGTCGATGCAGTCGTCGGGGTCGATCGCCAGCATGTTCGGCCCCTCGCGGAAGGCGTCGACGGGGCAGACCTCGACGCAGTCCGTGTACTTGCAGCGGATGCAGGCCTCGGTGACGACGTGGGTCATCGCGCGGGCCTGCCCCGAATCAGCGGGCTGCGGGCTGCAGCAGCGGGTCGGCGTGTCCCGCCGCGCTGCGCCCGGCCAGGCCCAGCACCACCTGCCAGGCCATCGCGACCGCGCCGACGATGAACACTACGTCGCCGAAGGTGCGCACCCAGCGCAGCGTCACCAGGATCGGCTGCTGCATGAAGGCCTCGCTGCGGGCGTACCACAGGCCCTCGGTCACGCTGGCGTGGAATTGGATGAAGCCGATCGGCAGCAGGCTGGTGGCGATCATCAGCACCAGGCCGGCGTTCAGGCCCCAGAAGGCGGTCTTCATCAGCCCCTCGCTGAACACGAACTGCGGCCGCACGTAGCGCAGCACCAGCAGCGTGAAGCCCAGCGCCAGGAAGCCGTAGACGCCGAACAGGGCCGAGTGCGCGTGCACGGGCGTGGTGTTCAGGCCCTGGATGTAGTACAGCGAGATCGGCGGGTTGATCATGAAGCCGAAGACGCCCGCGCCCAGCATGTTCCAGAAGGCCACGGCGACGAAGCAGGCCAGCGGCCACTTGAGGTTGGCCATCCACGGCGCGCGGGTCTTCAGGCGCGAGTTCTCCCAGGCCTCGTGGCCCAGCACGATCAGCGGCACCACCTCCAGCGCGCTGAAGGCCGCGCCCACCGCCATCACCGGCGTGGTGGTGCCGGCGAAGTACAGGTGGTGGAAGGTGCCCGGGATGCCGCCCAGCAGGAAGAGCGACGCCGAGGCCAGGCTGGCCGAGGTGGCCATCGACCGCGACACCAGCCCCATGCTGCTGAAGACGAAGGCCAGCGCGGTGGTGGCGAAGACCTCGAAGAAGCCCTCCACCCACAGGTGCACCACCCACCAGCGCCAGTACTCCATCACCGACAGGCTGGTGCGCTCGCCGTAGAACAGGCCCGCGCCGTAGAACAGGCCGATCGCGCCCACCGAGGCGGTGAGCAGGGCCAGCAGGTTCTTGTCTTCCTTCTTGCCCGATGTGCTGCGTGCGAACAGCGCCGGCAGCACGCCGCGCAGCATCAGCACCAGCCACAGCAGGATGCCGACCCACTTGAGGATCTGCCAGATGCGGCCCAGGTCCACGTACTCGTAGCCCTGGTGGCCGAGCCAGAAGTTCCATTCGGCCGGCATCCTGTGCGCGATGGCCAGCCAGTTGCCGACGAAGGAGCCGACGCACACGAACACCAGCGCCCAGAACAGCACGTCCACGCCCAGCTTCTGGAACTTCGGGTCCTTGCCGCCGTTGATGACGGGCGCGAGGAACAGGCCCACGGCGAGGAAACCGGTGGCGATCCAGAACAGCGCGCTCTGGATGTGCCAGGTGCGCGTGAGCGAGTAGGGGAACCACTGCGACACGTCGATGCCGTAGAACTGCTGGCCCTCCAGCGTGTAGTGCGCCGTGAAGCCGCCGATGAACACCTGGAAGACGAACAGCGCCACCACCAGGAACAGGTACTTGCCCAAGGCGCGCTGCGAGGGCGTGAGGGCGAAGGTCGTGAGCGGGTCGCGCGCGGGGGCGGCGGGCTGCGGCTCGTCGTGCCGGCGCAGGAAGGACCAGCCCCACACCAGGAAGCCCACGCCCGCCAGCAGCACCACCACGCTGGCGATCGACCAGACCACGTTCTCGCTGCTGGGCACGTTGCCGATCAGCGGCTCGTGCGGCCAGTTGTTGGTGTAGGTCACCTTGCTGTTCGGGCGCTCGGTGGCGGCGGCCCAGGCAGTCCAGAAGAAGAAGTGCGTGAGCTGCTGGCGCCGCTCGGCGCTGGGCAGCGTGTTCTCCTTCATGGCGAAGCTCTCGCGGCTCTTCTTCAGCGCGGGCGCGTCGGAGAAGAGCTGGTCGTAGTAGGCGGCGACCTGGGCGATGGCCTCGGCGCGGCGCTCGCTCACCACCAGCCTGTTCTCGCCGTCGACGCGGTTGCCGCGGTACTCGGCGCGCAGCTCGGCGCGCAGCGCGCCCTGGCGGCTGTCGTCCAACTCGGCATAGGGCTTGCCGTGGCGCTCCTGCGCGGCCAGGTCGAGCCAGGCGCTCAGCTCGCGGTGCAGCCAGTCGGCCGTCCAGTCGGGCGCCTGGTAGGCGCCGTGGCCCCAGATGGAGCCGAGCTGCATGCCGCCCACCGACTGCCAGGCGGTCTGGCCGTCGAGGATGTCCTTCTCGGTGAACAGCGCCTTGCCGCTGCTGCTGGCCACCTGCGCGGGGATCGGCGGCGCCGAGCGGTAGATGTCCGCGCCGAAGTAGCCCAGCAGCGAGAACATGACGATGCACAGGCCGATCAGCGTGTACCAGTGCTTCTTGTAGGGACCCATGGTGTCTTCTCCTCGTGGGATGCGTTCAGTGCACCTGCGCGGGCGCGAAGCGCTCGAACAGGATGTTGTTTTCGGTGTGGATGTGCGCCATCAGGTCCTCGCGGAAGGTGCGCAGGCCGGCGTACAGCGCGCGCCAGGTGGTGCAGGCGCCCTGCGGCGCGGCGATGTCGTTCGTCAGCTCGGCCAGGCGGCGCAGCTCGGCGCCGTGGCTGTCGTGCTCCGCGCGCATCACGCCGATGGGCATGCCCGCCATGCGGCCCTGGCCGCGGGCGAACATGGGGAACAGTACCGCTTCCTCCTTGCGCATGTGGCTCTCCAGCTCCTGCGCCATCGCTTCCAGGTGGTCGGCCAGGCCGTGCGGGCAGTCGGCGCGCTCGCCGTGCACCTGCTCGACCTTGCGCGCCAGGCGGATCAGCTCGGGCAGCTGCTCGCGGTGCACCGCGTGGTAGCGCGCCAGGATGTGGTCGACCAGCTCGGTGTCGGTGGCCGTGCTCCAGTCCTGCGCGGCGCCGGCCTCGGTGCGCTGCTGCAGCGCCTGCAGCTCGGCGGCGATCGGCTCGGCCGCGATGCCGAGGTCCTGCGCCGCCGTGCGCAGCGTGCGGTTGCCCGCGCAGCAGAAGTCCAGGTGGTGCTGGTCGAACAGGCGCGTCGCGCCCGGGATGCGGCGGGCCAGTTGGCCCAGCGATTGGTCGAGGTAGTCCATGGGGGTCTCCTTGGTGGGGTGGGTACGTGGGGCGCCGGCCTGCTCAGAGCTTCCGGGGCTTGTAGACGCCGGGCACGCCCTCGCCGGTGACTTCGAGCACGCCGACCGCGCCCTTGGCGGTGCGCGAGAGCGCGTGGTCCACCAGCAGGTAGCTGCCGGGGTGCTCGACCTTGAGCTCGACGATGGTGGCGCCGCCCGGTGCGACCAGCGTGGTCTGCACGTCGTTCTTCAGGCCGGTGAGCGAGGCCTCGCTGTAGACCTTGTCGAAGATCTCGCCGATGACGTGGAAGGAGGCCACCTTGTTCGGGCCGCCCACGCCGAAGTAGATGCGCACCGTCTCGCCGACCCTGGCCTGCAGCTTGTGCGTCTTGCTGAGCGCGCCGACGGCGCCGTTGAAGACGTAGTAGTCGGGCAGCTCGTTGGACATCTTGTCCAGGTCGGGCTCCTGGTGCACCTTGGCGCCGAAGGGCCGGTGCGTGTACATGTCGCCCTGCATCACGTAGTACTCGCGGTCCACCTTGGCCAGGCCCGCCTCGGGCTCGACCAGGATCATTCCGTACATGCCCGCGGCGATGTGCTGCGGCACCAGCGGCGTGGCGCAGTGGTAGACGTACAGGCCGGGGTTGAGCGCCTTGAAGGTGATGGTCTTCTCGGTGCCCGGCGCCACCTGCGTGTGCTCGCCGCCGCCGTGGCCGCCGGTCACCGCGTGCAGGTCGATGGAGTGGATCGCCTTGCTGTCCTTGGCGTTGGCCAGCGTCAGTTCGATGGTGTCGCCGACGCGGGCGCGCAGCATCGGGCCGGGCACCTGGCGATCGAAGGTCCAGTAGGTGAAGCTGGTGCCGTCGTCGAGCTTGCCGGCCAGCTCCACCGTCTCCAGGCGCACCTTCTGCGTCTGCGGCGCGCGCGCGCCGATGGCCGGCGGCACCTTGGCCGGATCGGCGGAGACGTCCACCGCCGCCGGGTCGGCCCCGCGCTGCGGCACCGGCGCGGGCGTGTACAGCGCCAGGGCCGCGTCGGTGGAGGCGCGGGCCGGGCTGGCGGCCACGGCCTCGCCCGTCACGCGCAGCTTGCCCTCCATGCCGATCTGCCGGTGGCCGGGCACCGAGCAGAAGTAGCTGAACTCGCCCGGCTGCGTGACCTGGAAGCGCACGCTCTGGCGGCCGGTGCCCGCGCTGAACTTGGGCGAGGCCACGTTCAGCTCGGTGATGACCAGGTCGTGCTCGGCGCCCTCGCCGCTGTCGAGCAGGATCTCTACCGTGTCGCCCACCGCCGCGTTCAGCGTGGGGTTGACGGCGCCCTTGTCGTCCACGTAGACCATCTTGCCGTCCACGATGTTGGTGTGCAGCACGAAGCGCTTGACGGCGGCCTGCGCGGCCTGCGCCGGGGTGGCGGCGGGCGCGCCCGCCTGCTGGGCCGGGACCGCCGTCGCGCACACCAATGCGGCGATGGCCACGGCGATGGGGAGAAGACGTCGCGGGGACATGATGAAACTCTCTCGGTCGGTTGTGTGGATGCCTTCTTCCTTGCATGGCGCGCGCCAGAAAAAATCCCTTTGCATTCAATGGGTTGTAAAAGTGATGGTTAAAATCACCATTGCTCAAGAAGGTCATAAAGACCCTGAGAGGTATTTATCACCATGAACCCCGTCCACGCCCTGCTGCTGGCCGACCTGGCGGCCGACCTGCCGGTGGCCGTGCGCTCGCAGCGGCTGGTCGAGACCTTGCGCCTGCACTTCCGCTGCGGCGCGGTGGCCCTGCTGCGGCTGGACGGCGAGGGCGAGCTGCTGCGCCCCGTGGCGGTGGACGGCCTGACCAGCGACGCGCTCGGCCGGCGCTTCGCGATCAAGGAGCACCCGCGGCTGGCGGCCATCCTGCAGCGGCGCGAGGTCACCTGCTTCCACCACGACAGCGGCCTGCCCGACCCCTACGACGGCCTGGTGATCGAGCGCGCCGGCGAGCCGCTGCACGTGCACGACTGCATGGGCGTGGCGCTGGACCTGGAAGGCCAGCGCTGGGGCGTGCTGACGCTGGACGCGCTGACCGTGGGCACCTTCGACGAGGCCATGCAGCTCGAACTGGCGCAGCTGCAGCCGCTGGTCGAGGCGGCCGTGCGCGTGTCGCGGCTGGAGCTGGCGCTGCGCGCCGCCGCGCAGCAGTCGGCCGGCGTGCTGGCGGCCGGCGGCGCGGCCTCGCGCGAGGAGGGCGAGATCGTCGGCCAGAGCGAGGCCATCGCCCACCTGCTGCACGAGCTGCAGGTGGTGGCCGACTCCGAGCTGCCCGTGCTGCTGCTGGGCGAGACGGGCGTGGGCAAGGAGCTGTTCGCGCACCGGCTGCACCGCCTGTCGCGGCGCGCGCGCGGGCCGATGGTGCACGTCAACTGCGCGGCGCTGCCCGAGTCGCTGGCCGAGAGCGAGCTGTTCGGCCACGTGCGCGGCGCCTTCTCCGGCGCAGTGGGCGACCGGCCCGGCCGCTTCGAGGCGGCCGAGGGCGGCACGCTGTTCCTCGACGAGGTGGGCGAGCTGCCGCTGGCGATCCAGGCCAAGCTGCTGCGCACGCTGCAGAACGGCGAGATCCAGCGCCTGGGCGCCGACCAGCCGCGCAAGGTGAACGTGCGCGTGATCGCCGCCACCAACCGCAGCCTGCGCGACCAGGTGCGCGACGGCGCCTTCCGCGCCGACCTGTACCACCGCCTGTCGGTCTACCCGATCCCCATCCCGCCGCTGCGCGAGCGCGGCAGCGACGTGCTGCTGCTGGCGGGCCGTTTCCTCGAACTCAACTGCGCGCGGCTGGGGCTGCGCAGCCTGCGGCTGTCGGCCGCCGCCGAGGAGGCGCTGCGCAGCTACCCCTGGCCGGGCAACGTGCGCGAGCTGGAGCACGTGATCAGCCGCGCCGCGCTCAAGGCCGTCAGCCGCGGCGCGGCGCGTACCGACATCGTGACCCTGGCGCCGGAGCTGCTGGACCTGGACCCGTCGGTGCTGCCGCCCGCGCCGCCGGGTGCGGCGCCGCTGCCGCCCGCCGCCGTCGCCGGCAGCCTGCGCCGGCAGGTCGAGGCCTGCCAGCGCCAGGCGATCCACGAGGCGCTGGCCGCCCACCAGGGCCACTGGGCCGCCGCCGCGCGCGCGCTCGGGCTGGACGCCAGCAACCTGCACAAGCTGGCGCGCCGGCTCGGCCTGAAGGCCGCCGGCCGGCCCGCGGCGACAATCGCCACCCCGCCGACCGCCGCCGCTTCGTGAACGACCTTTCCCTTTTCCTGCCCTGCGCCGCCGGCGTGGAGGACTTCCTTGCGCAGGAGGTGCATGCCATCACCGGCCGCGCCGGCGCCGACCTGCAGGTGCTGCGCGCCGGCGTGCGCGTGCACGCCGCCTGGCGCGACGTGCTGGCGCTCAACCTCAAGAGCCGCCTCGCGCAGCGCGTGCTGGTGGAACTGGCGCACGCCCCCTACCGCAGCGAGGACGATCTGTACGCGGCCGCCGGCGCGGTCGCCTGGGAGGCCTGGTTCACCCCGCGCCAGACCTTCAAGGTCGAGACCACCGCCGCCGGCAGCCCGCTCAAGAGCCTGAACTTCGCCACCCTGCGCATCAAGGACGCGGTCGCCGACCGCTTCCGCGCCCGGGCCGGCGGCGTGCGGCCCAGCATCGAGACGCGCAGCCCCGACGTGCGCGTGTTCGCGCACCTCGCGGCCGACCGGCTGAGCCTGTCGATCGACACCAGCGGCGAGGCCCTGTTCAAGCGCGGCTGGCGCACCGACAAGGGCGATGCGCCGCTCAAGGAGACGCTGGCCGCCGCCATGCTCGCCGCCAGCGGCTGGTGGGACCCGGAGACCGGCGCCGTGGCCGACCTGCCCCTGTACGACCCTTGCTGCGGCAGCGGCACGCTGCCCATCGAGGCCGCGCAGATCGCCGCCGGCCTGCCCGCCGGCGGCCAGCGCCGCTTCGGCTTCGAGCGCCTGCTGCCGCACCGGGCCGAGCCGTGGGCCGCCCTGCGGGCCGAGGCGCAGGCCGCGGCCACTGCGGCGGCGATGCGCGAGGTACTCATCTTCGGCAGCGACGTCTCGCACCGCATGGTCGACTTCGCGCAGCGCAACGCCGAGCGCGCGGGCGTGGCCGGCCGCGTGCAGTTGCGCGGCGGCGACGCGCTGCAGCGCATGCCGCCCTCGGAGCGGCCCGGCGTGATGCTGCTGAACCCGCCCTACGGCGAGCGCATCGCGCCCGGCGGCTTCGCCGGCGCCGGCCGCGGCGCGCGCGAGACGGCGCAGACCGGGGACGACGGCGGCGAGTTCTTCGCCCGCCTCGCCGCCCACTGGAAGAAGCACTACGCCGGCTGGACCGCCTGGGTGCTCACGCCCGACATGAAGCTGCCGCAGCGCATGCGCCTGAAGGAGTCGCGCCGCGTGCCGATGTGGAACGGCCCCATCGAGTGCCGCCTGCTGCGCTTCGACATGGTGGCCGGCTCGGCGCGCGAGAAGCCGTGACGCACGCGCCCGCCGTCGTCCTCGACACCAACATCGTGCTCGACCTCTTCGTCTTCGCCGACGAGGCGGCGGCCGGTTTGCGCGCTGCGCTGGAAGCGGGGGCGCTGCGCTGGATCGCCACCGCCGAGATGCGCGGCGAGCTGGCCCGGGTGCTGGCCTACCCGCAGATCGCGCCGCGCCTGGCGCACCACGCGCTCAGCGCCGAGGCGGTGCTGGCGCGCTTCGACCGCCATGCGCGCATCGCCGAGCCGGCGGCCAAGGCCCCCTTCACCTGCAAGGACCCGGACGACCAGCGCTTCGTCGACCTGGCCGCCGCGCACGGCGCCTGGCTGCTGAGCAAGGACAAGGCCGTGCTCGCTCTGGCGCGCCGGCTGGCCCGCGTGGGCGCCACGGTGGCGCCGCGCTGGCCTCAGCCGTAGTCCACCTCGTCGCGGTACGCCGGCTCCTTGCGCAGCGCCCAGTAGGCGTCGTGCAGGCGCTGCGTGACGGGGCCGGGAAAGCACGGCAGCGGCACGCCGTCGAGCTTCGCGATGGGCAGCACGCCGCCGCCGGTGGAGCTGAGGAACACCTCGTCGGCCGCGCGCACCTCGGCCACCGGCAGCGGCGCCACCCGCAGCGGGATGCCCAGCTTTCCGCACAGCTCGATCACCGTGCGGCGCGAGACGCCTTCCAGCACGCCGCGGTCGGCCGTGCGCACCTCGCCGTCCTTGACGATGAAGACGTTGAAGCCCGGCCCCTCGGCCACGTTGCCCTGCGCATCGACCACGCAGCTCGTGTCGCGGCCGCGGTCGTAGGCGTCGAACAGCGACTGCACCAGGTCGATCCAGTGGTAGTTCTTCACCGTCGGGTCGACCGACTCGGGTGCGATGCGCACGCGCTCGCTGATGTGCAGGTCGATGCCCTCGCGCTGCTTGTCGGGCGAGGCGATCCACACGTAGGGCAGGGCATAGGCGTAGAAGCGGTTCTCGGCCAGCCGCGGGTCGCGCGCGCCGTACTTCGTGGGAGGCGGCACGCCGCGCGTGCACACCATCGCGACGTAGCAGTCCTTCAGGCCCGAGGCGCGCACGCAGCCGTGCAGGATGGCGCGCAGCGCCTCGCGGCTGTACGGGATCGACATGCGCATCTTCTCCAGGCTGGCGAAGAAGCGGTCCATGTGCGTGTCGAGCCGGAAGAAGGCGCCCTCCCAGGTGCTGGCCACGTCGTAGGTGGCGTCGGAGCGGGTGAAGCCCCAGTCGAACAGCGAGACCTTCGCTTCCGACAGCGGCACGTAGGCGCCGTCGGCGAAGGCGCAGCCGCCTTCGTGCAGGCCGGTGGGCGGGGTGGGAGGCAGGGTCATGGCGGATGTCCTCGGGGGCGTCGTGTCAGGAGCTGGATGCCGGGCTCAGGTGCCACTGCGCCAGCAGCCGCGCCACCGCGCGCACGCGCTGGGTGTCGCGGCCCCAGCGGCGCCCGCGCGGCAGCCGGCGCAGCCAGCGCATGCGCTGCGCCGCGATGGCGATGCGGTGGCGCACCTCGGGGTCGGCCGGCGCCAGCGCGGCGTGCCAGTCGGCGCGCGCGGCCTGCGGCGCGGCGGCGTCGATCAGCAGCGCGGTGGAATGCAGGTAGCTCAGCCAGTCGCGCGCCTGGCATTCGGCCAGCGACAGCACCTCGCCCGGGTCGTCCTCGAAGTCGATGAAGCCGATCACGCCGTCGGGGCAGTGCATGAGGTTGCGCGCGAAGGCCTGGCTCAGGTAGGCGCCGCGCGCATGCACGGCCGCGATGGCGCGCAGCCCTTCGCGCCAGGCGGCCAGCAGCGCGACCGGGCCCTGGGCCACCGCCTGCTCCAGCCGTTCGTTGAACACGGTCGCGGCGCGGCCCTCCTGCCCGAGGTCCGAGATCAGCAGGCCCTCGCGCGTTTGGGCCAGCACGCGCGGCACGCGCAGGCCCGATTCGGCCAGCGCGCGCAGGCGGCGCGCTTCGGTGGCGATGGCGGCTTCCCCGCCCAGGTTGGGCACGGGCGTGAGCATGTCCAGCCGCAGCGTGCGCGCGATCAGCGCCAGCAGCCGGTAGCGCAGGCGGCTGTGGCGCGGCCCGGCCTTCTTGAGCCACACGCGCTCGCCGCCGATGCGGTGGGCGGCCACGCCCGTGGCCTGCTGCGGCAGCATGCGGCGCAGGAAGGCGCTGTAGTCCTCATGGCCCGGCGCGGGTTCGGGCTGTGCGCCCAGGGCGGCGGGCGTGCTCGCGGGGCCGCGTCGGGCCTGCGGGCTGCGCGGTCGTCGCAGCGGATTCATGCGTGTCCTCTCACGCCCGCGACGATAGCAAAGTGCGCACCGCCCGCTTTCGCCGGCGGGACCGTCCGCTTTGCGGCCCCAGCGTGGCCGCGGGGCTCAGGCCGCGGCCGCCAGCGCAGCCGGCGCCGCGGGCACGGGCAGCGGCTGCGCCTGGAAGCTGTGCGCGCTGGCCAGCGGCCAGTAGCTGCGGAACACGTTGTGCTGCGCGTCCAGCGGGCCCAGCAGCGCGCCCGGCTGCACCTGCATCACCAGGTTCGACAGCAGCCGCACCTCGGTGTCGGAGATGCGCCGCACGATGTGGTGGGCCGTGATTTCCTGCGGGTGGGACAGCCCCGCGGCCTGCACCAGCTCCTGCAGCGCATGCAGCGTGGCGCGGTGCAGGTTGTGCACGCGGCTGGCCTTGTCGGGCACCACCAGCGCCTGCTGGCGCCGCGCATCCTGCGTGGTCACGCCCGTGGGGCAGTGGCCGGTGTGGCAGGCCTGCGCCTGGATGCAGCCCAGCGCCATCATGAAGCCGCGCGCCGAATTGCACCAGTCGGCGCCCAGCGCCATCATGCGCGCGACGTCGAAGGCCGTGATCACCTTGCCCGCGCAGCCGATCTTCACGCGCTGGCGCAGGTTCACGCCCACCAGCGTGTTGTGCACCAGCGAAAGCCCTTCCTGCAGCGGCACGCCCACGTGGTCGATGAACTCCACAGGGGCTGCCCCGGTGCCGCCCTCGGCCCCGTCGACCACGATGAAGTCGGGCGTGATGCCGCTTTGCTGCATGGCCTTGACGATGGCGAACCATTCCCAGGGGTGGCCGATGCACAGCTTGAACCCCACCGGCTTGCCGCCCGACAGTTCGCGCAGCCGCGCGATGAAGGCCATCATCTCCAGCGGCGTGGAAAAGGCGCTGTGGGACGAGGGCGAGATGCAGTCCACGCCCACCGGCACGCCGCGCGCGGCGGCAATTTCGGGCGAGACTTTGGGGCCGGGCAGCACGCCGCCGTGGCCCGGCTTGGCGCCCTGGCTCAGCTTGATCTCGATCATCTTCACCTGCGGGTCGCGCGCGTTGGCGATGAAGCGCTCCTCGCTGAAGCGGCCGCGCTCGTCGCGGCAGCCGAAGTAGCCCGAGCCGATCTCCCAGATCAGGTCGCCGCCGTGTTCGCGGTGGTAGGCGCTGATGGAGCCTTCGCCCGTGTCATGCGCAAAGCCGCCCAGCTTGGCGCCCAGGTTCAGCGCGCGGATGGCGTTGGCCGACAGCGCGCCGAAGCTCATCGCCGAGATGTTGAACACGCTGGCGCTGTAGGGCTGGGCGCAGCCCTCGCCGATGGTGATGCGGAAGTCGTGGCTGGGGATCTGCGTCGGCACCATCGAATGGTTGATCCACTCGTAGCCCGTTAGCGACACGCTGAGCTGCGTGCCGAAGGGGCGGTTGTCCGGGTCGCCCTTGGCGCGCTGGTAGACCAGCGAGCGCTGCGCGCGCGAGAAGGGCGCGGCTTCGGTGTCGCTTTCGATGAAATACTGCCGCATCTCGGGGCGGATGTACTCGAGCAGGAAGCGCAGGTGGCCCGCGACCGGATAGTTGCGCAGGATGGCGTGGCGGGTCTGGCGCAGGTCGTGCACGCCGGTGGCCGTGAGCACGCCGAACACGGCGGCGCCCAGCCAGGCGCCCCAGGCCAGCGGCAGGCGCAGCAGCACGGCCAGGCTGGCCAGCAGGCCGGCCACGCACAGGCCGAAGACGGTGTAGCGCGTGAACAGCAGGCGCATCAGGGAACGCATCGGGGCTCCGTGGGAGAAGTCGGTGAACCGGGCGCCGCATGATAGGACGGACAATGGCACGCATCATGACGACCCCCAACGCCTCCTCCAGTGCCCCCGAAGCCCAGGCCACGGCCGCGCTGACCCCCGAAGATTTCGATGCCCTCGACGACGCGCTCGACGCCATGCGCGCGCATGACGACGACGTGCCGCAATGGGAGTTCTGCGAGGGCTTCATGACGGCGCTGATCTGCACACGCCGCGAGGTCGGTGCGGACGAATACTGGCCGGCCCTGTTCGGCCCCGAATTCTCGCCCGCGCAGCACATGGAATTCGTGTGGCGCTGGAAGCGCCGCTGGGCCGAGATCCGGAATGCGCTCGACGCCGAGAAGGTGGAGTCGCTGGACGACGAACGCTGCTTCCAGCCCGAATGCCTGGACCTGCGCGGCGCCATCGCGGCCTTGCCCGCGGAAGAGCGCGAGCAGGCGGTCACGGGCGATGGCGAGCTGCCGTCCTTCGCCCAGGTGTGGGCGCTGGGCTTCCTCGCGGCCGTCGAGCACTGGTCCGAGGACTGGGCGCCGCCGCGCGACAAGGAAGTGGCCGAGATGCTGGCCGATGGCCTGGAAGCCATCGAGGTGCTGGCCGGCGACGACACCGCGCCGCCCGCGCTGTCGATGTACGACGAGAACGGCCCGCCCACGGTGAGCGAGCAGCGCCTCAACGATTTCGGCGAAGCCATCTGGGCCGTGTACGACCTGCGCCAGCTCTGGCGCAGCCTGGGCCCGCGCGTGCAGGCCGTGCGCCGTGCCGACGAGCCCGGCCGCAACGACCCCTGCCCCTGCGGGAGCGGCAAGAAGTACAAGAAGTGCCACGGGGCCTGAGCGCAGGCCGCCGCTGTCCGCTGGCGGCGCGCTGAGCGGGCTTGCGCCCCGGCGGGGAACTGGCGGGCCCATTTGACAGCGCACCGGCCTTGCGCCCCAATGCGCGCATGGACCTCGAACTCGCAGGCAAGCATGTGCTCATCACCGGCGGCAGCAAGGGCATCGGCCTGGCCTGTGCCCGCGGCTTTTTGCAGGAGGGCGCCCGCGTCAGCCTGGTGGCGCGCAACGCCGACACACTGGCGCAGGCCGCGCTGAGCCTGACGGACGCGCGGGCCGATGCCGACAGCCTGATCGCCACCTTTCCGGTCGACCTGGGCGATGCGCAGGCCACGGTCGCGGCGCTCGATCGCATCGAGCAGGCCCACGGGCCGGTCGATGTGCTCGTCAACGCGGCCGGCGCCGCGCGGCGCACGCCGCCCGACGAGCTCACGGCCGCCAAGTGGCACGCGGCCATGGAGGCCAAATACTTCACCTACGTCCACGTCATGGACCCGCTGGTCAAGCGCATGGCCGCGCGCGGTGCGGGCGCCATCGTCAACGTGGTGGGCGCCGGCGGCAAGGTGGCCAGCCCCACGCACCTGGCCGGCGGGGCGGCCAATGCGGCGCTGATGCTGGCGAGCGCGGGGCTGGCCAACGCCTACGCATCGCGCGGCGTGCGCGTGAACGTGGTGAACCCGGGCCCGGTGGCCACCGAGCGCCTGCACGAAGGCGCCCGGGCCGAAGCGCAGCTGCTGGGCATTTCCCCCGAGGAGGCGCTGGCCCGCGCCCATCGCCGCCAGCCCCTGGGCCGTGTGGCCGAGCCGCGCGAGATTGCCGATGCCGTGCTGTTCCTCGCGTCGGCGCGCGCGAGCTACATCACGGGCGCAGTCATCGCCATGGATGGGGCGATGGTGCCGGCGGTGGTCTGAGCGCCTGTTCCGCGATCCCTTGGAGACGCTGAATAGGCTCTGAGGCGCCTGCTTCTGCCGCTGCGCTCGCGGTTCTTGCAGGCCGCTCCTGCGTCGCCGGTGTGGCGGGCGGCTTCCGCAGGCTGGCCCGCAAGTTGCAAATCCTCGTGCCTCTTCAACCAGACACGAGGAAAACATGAAGAAATGGTGCATGGCGGCCGCCGTGATGTGCGCAACGGGTGCATGGGCCCAGAGCAGCGTCACGCTGTCGGGCATTGCCGATGCCTATGTGGGCTCCATCCGCATGGCGGGCGATGCCCGCAAGACGGTGCTGGGTAGCGGGGGCATGAGCACCTCGTACTGGGGGCTGTCGGGCACGGAGGACCTGGGCGGCGGGCTCACCGCCGGCTTCAAGCTCGGCGCCTTCTACCGCATCGACACCGGGGACGCGGGCCGTTTCAACGGCGACAACTTCTTTGCGCGCGATGCCAACGTGAGCCTCTCGGGCGGCTTCGGCACGCTGTCGCTGGGCCGTTCGTCGGCGCCCAACTTCCTGCCCACGGTGCTGTTCAACCCCTTCGGCGATTCCTTCGCCTTCTCGCCGCTGGTGCTGCATTCGGCGGTGTCGGCGGCGGGCTTCCCGACCACCACCAACACGGCCGACACGGGCTGGAGCAACCAGGTCGTCTACTCCACGCCCACGTTCGGGGGCTTTCGCGCCAACCTGCACTACCAGTTCGGCGAGCAGAGCACCTCGGGCCTGCGCGACGCCAACAACCACGGCATCGACGTCTGGTACGGCGCCGGGCCGCTGTCGCTGGTGGCCTACTACGAGCGCGCGCAGATCGCCAACCCCGCAGGCACCAGCCTGATCGCGGGGGGCGACGTGCGAAAGAGCGGCATGCTGGGCGCCAGCTACGACTTCCAGTGGGCCAAGTTCTTCCTCACCTATGGCGAAGCCAAGCGCGAGCTGAGTGAAGAGCGCTTCAAGACGGTGCAGCTGGGCGTGTCGGCGCCGATCGGCGCGGGCCGCATCGCCGCCTCGGTCGCGCAGACGAAGCGCGAGATGCCGCTGTATGCCTCATGGGCCGGCTGGCCGGTCGAGTCCGGCCGTGAAGCGACGAAGCGGACCACCGCCACCGTCGGCTACGACTATTTCCTGTCCAAGCGCACCGACCTCTACGCCAACGTGATGCACGACCGCGCGACGGACGTGCACAGCGGCACCTCGTTCGGGGTGGGCGTGCGGCACCGCTTCTGAGCGGCAGCGCCGGGCAGCGCGGCGCTGCCGTCCGCGCGCCGCCCATCCGGGGGCGACGCAGCCTGCGCGTCAGATCTTGAACGCTGCGCGCACCTGCGGCTGCACCAGGTCCACGTACTCGCGGTGCTTGCGGATGTAGGCCGCGATGAACTGGCAGGCCGGGATCACGGCCTGGCCGTCGGCGCGCGCGCTGTCCAGCACATGGCGGGCGATGGCCGAGCCCACGCCCTGGCCTTCGAACTCGGGCAGCACCTCGGTGTGGCTGAAGAGCACCCCGTTGGCGAGCTGGCTGTATTCCACGTACGCGGCCAGCTTGTCGCCGTGGTGGGCCTCGTAGCGGTGGCTTTCCACGTTGTTGGAAAAGTGCAGGGCGGGGACGTCGGTCATGGTGTTCTCCTTGGGCGCGCACACGGCAGCGCCGGGCGCCCGGCAGGCGCGGGGGACCGCGGTGCGGCGGGCAGGCGGCCGCTGGCGCGAGGTTCAGCGCGCGGGCGCTTGTTGCAGCAGTTGTACCAGTGTTCTCAAGGCATGTTCCACCGTGGCGCTGCGCACGGTGGCACGGTCGCCGTCGAAGCGGCGGCGCTCGGTGCGCGCCTGGCCCTGCAACTGCCAGCCCAACCACACGGTCCCTACGGGCTTTTCGGGGGAGCCGCCCGTGGGGCCGGCCACGCCGGTGACCGACAGCGCCACCTGCGCGCGCGAACGGGCCACGGCACCCTCGGCCATGGCCCGCGCCACGGCATCGCTCACGGCGCCATGGGCGGCGATCAGCGCCGGGTCCACGCCCAGCAGCTCGGCCTTGGCCTCGTTGGAATAGGTGACGAAGCCGCGCTCGAACCAGGCGCTGGAGCCGGCGAGTTCGGTGCAGGCGGCGGCGATCAGCCCGCCCGTGCAGCTTTCGGCCGTGGCCAGCATCCAGCCGCGGGCCTGCAGCAGCTGCGCCGTGTGCGCGACCAGCGCGGGAACGTCGAGTTCGTGGAGGTCGTCGTCGAAGGTCGGGGACATGGGCAGCCTCATCCCATGCGCATGAATAGGGCGATGGCCAGCAGCGTGCAGAAGGCCGCGACCAGGTCGTCGAAGAGGATGCCCCAGCCCGCGCGCCACCAGCGCGGCTGGCCGGGCAGCGGCTTGAAGCGCTGGTCGGCCCAGCCCACGGGGCCGGGCTTGGCGGCATCGAAGAAGCGGAACAGCAGGAAGGCGGTGGCCTGCATGAAGGGGCCCGCCGGCATCAGCAGCCACAGCACGAGCCAGAAGGCGATGATCTCGTCCCACACGATGGCGCCGGGGTCGGCCACGTTCATGTGCCGGGCCGTCACGCTGCAGGCCCACCAGCCGACGGGCAGGCCGGCCAGGATCAGCCCGCCCAGCGCGGCGGGCGACAGCCACTGCTGCATCACCAGGAACGCCACCCAGGCCCACAGCGTGCCGGCCGTGCCCGGCGCGACGGGCGACAGCCCCGTGCCGGCGCCGAGCGCGATGAAGTGGGCGGGGTGCGAGAGCAGGAAGCGCGCGCTGGGGCGGCGCGGGGCGGGGGAAGGCGAAGCGGCGTCGGTCGTCATGGAGCGCTGCGCCTGGGCGGGCGGTTCAGCCCACGGCGCAAGCCCCTGATGGTATCGGCTCGTCGCCGCGCGGCGACGCGGCCCGGCGGCCGCACAGCTGCGCCACCAGCGTGGCGGCGTCGGCGGGCTGCCGGGCGCCGCGCCAGGCCACGTGCTGGTCGGCCCGGCACAGGGTGAGGGCGTGGGTGTAGGCGGCGGGCAGCGCCCCGCGCGCGTCCGCCAGGTCCACCAGCTGCAGCGGCATGCCGGCCTGGGCGGCGGCGGCCAGCAGCGCGTCCACCGGCACGGCCCGGTCGCGGCGCAGCAGGGTGTAGCCGGGGCCGAAGGCGTCGTACAGCGAGCGGCCGTCGGCCAGCCACAGGTGCGGCGCCCGGCAGCCCGGCACGGTGGAGGGGGTGAAATCGCCCATGGTGTAGGGCGGGGGCGCCTGCTCCTCGTGTGCGATCAGCGGTGAGCCGGCGTAGTAGTAGCCGAAGTTCAGGCCCGCGCAGCAGAACTGCTGCACGTTGAGTTCGTAGGCCTCGCGGCCCACCTCGGCGCGCACGGCGGCCGCCTCGGCGTCGATGCCTTCGATGTTCGGCGGCACCGCGCGGCGGGCCCGGATCATCTTCTGCGCATGGTCCATCGCGAAGTTCGAGACCTGCTCGGTGATGGGCTGGCGCTCGGCCTCGTAGGCGTCCAGCATCGCCTCGTCGCCCCAGCCCTGCAGGCAGGCCCCCAGCAGCCAGGCGAGGTTCAGGGCGTCGGCGATGCCGGCGTTCATGCCATAGCCGGCGTAGGGCACCCACAGGTGCGCGGCATCGCCCGCGATGAAGACGCGGCCGTCGCGGAAGCGGTTGGCCACCAGGCGGCGGCCCACCCAGTCCTCCTTGCTGATGACCTCGTACGTGAAGTCCGCGTCCACGCCCAGGATGTCGCGGATCGCGCGGTCGCGGTCCACCGAATCGAACTCGGGCTCCTCGGCGTGCAGGTGGTTGTGGACCAGCCAGGTGCTGTGGCCGTCGATGGCGAACACGGTGCCGCAGCGGTCCGGGTTGACCGCGTAGCAGCACCAGGCCGGTGGGCCGTCGACCAGCGCGCCCAGTTGCGGCGCACGGATGAAGGTGGACTGCACGCGCTGGATGACCGGCGTGCCTTCGAGCCTGGCGCCGATGGCCTTGCGCACGCCCGAGCTGCCGCCGTCGCAGCCGACCAGGTAGCGCGCGCGCAGGGTGCGCACCGCGCCGCTGCCCAGGTCCACGGCCTCGGCGCGCACGCCTTGCGCGTCCTGCGTGAAGCCGGTGACCTGCGTGCGGTTGAGCAAGGTCACGCCGGGCAGCGCCGCCGTGTGTTCGAGCAGGATCGGCTCCAGGTAGATCTGGTTGATGCGGTGCGGCGGCTCGGGCGTGGGCCACCAGCCGTCGGGCCCCGTGGTCTCGGTGTAGCGGTCGCGCCGGCACGGGATCGGAATGCGCGTGAGCTCGGTGCCCGTCATGCGTGTGCGAAAGACCACGTCGTTCGGGTAGTCCTCGGGCAGGCCGGCCGCGCGCAGCTTGTGCGCCACGCCCAGGCGGCGGAACTGCTCCATCGTGCGCGCCGAGACATGGTTGCACTTGACGCTGGGCGGCTCGGCGTAATGGCGCGTCTCGGCGATGAGCACCGTGGCGCCGCGCGACGCCAGGTCCATGGCCAGGGTCAGGCCCACCGGGCCGGCGCCCACGATGAGCACGTCGGCCTCCAGGGCCGTTCGGTTGTCGGAAGTCATGGGAGAAGAGGGAAATCAGTCGATCTTGATCTGGGCGCTGCGGATCACCTGGGCCCACTTGCGGGTTTCCGCGTGGATGTAGCGGGAAAAATCGGCCGGGCTGTCGGGCGCCGGTTCCACGCCCAGGTTGCGCATGGCGACCTGCAGCTGCGGATCCTTCAGCGCGCTGCCGATGTCGGCGTTCAGGCGCGCGACGATGGCTTCGGGCGTGCCGGCCGGCGCGACGACGCCGAACCAGCCGACGGCGTCATAGCCGGGCAGGCCGGCTTCGGCCGCCGTCGGCACCTCGGGCAGCATGGGCAGGCGCTGCGTGCTGGTGACCGCATAGGCCACCAGCTTGCCGGCCTTGATCTGCTGCAGCGACGAAGGCAGGTCCACCACCGCCAGCGGCACCTGGTTGGCCAGCACCGCGAGCGCGGCCGGGCCGGAGCCCTTGTAGGGCACGCCCACCAGTTTCAGGCCCGCCATCTGCTCGAACAGGGCGGCCGACAGGTGCATGGCCGTGCCGTTGCCGCCATGCGCGATCGACAGGCCGCCCGGCTGGCGCTTGGCCAGCGCGATGAGCTCGGGCAGCGTCTTGGCCTCGACGCTCGGGTGGCCCACGATCACGAAGGGAATGGCGGCCAGCATGCCCACGGGCCGGAAGTCCTTGAGCGGGTCGAAGGGCATGTCCGCATACAGGCTGCTGTTGGCCGCCAGCGCGCCGGCCGCGCCCACGCCCAGCGTGTAGCCGTCCGCGGGGGCCTTGGCCACGGCACTCAGGCCCACGTTGCCGCCGGCGCCGGGCCGGTTGTCCACCACCACGGCCTGGCCCAGGCTGTGGTTGAGCCGCGGGGTGATCATGCGCACCACCGCGTCGGCACTGCCGCCGGGCGGGAAGGTCACGACCATGCGGATGGGCTTGTCGGGGTAGGGGGCGGCGGGGCTCGGGGGCTGAGCCTGGGCCAGGGCCGGGGCCGCGCCGGCCAGCGCCAGCGCGGCCGGCAGCAGCGCCCGGCGGGCCACGCGGGCCCATGTGCATGTTTTCATGCGGATGCTCCTGTGTTGTCTCCGCGGACGATTGGACTTCTCCCTCATTCATCCGTAAATTAAAAAATTACGAATGAAATTTCAGACAAGCTGATGAATCCGCGTTTCAGCCCCACCATCCGCCAGCTGCGTGCCTTCGTCGCGGTCTACCAGCTGCGCAAGCTGGGCGCGGCGGCGCAGAAGCTGTTCGTCACGCAGTCGGCCGTGAGCATGCTGATCCGCCAGCTCGAGGAAGGCCTGGGCACGCGGCTGTTCGACCGCACCACGCGTTCGCTCCAGCCCACGGCCGCCGCGGAAGAGATGCTGGCCATGGCCGCATGCATCCTGCGCGACGTGGACGCGCTGACCACCGGCTTTCGCGAGCTGGGCACGCTGGAGCGCGGCCGCGTGTGCGTGGCCATCACGCCCACGCTGGCAGGCTTCCTCATGCCCGAGGCGGTGCGCCGCTTCGGCGTGGAGCATCCGCAGGTGCGGCTGGTGATCGACGATTGCGCGCCCGACCAGTTCGTCGCGCGCGTGCTGGGCGAGCAGGCGGACTTCGGCATCGGCACGCCCGAGCGCCCGGGCGCCGAGGTGGACACGCAGACCCTGCTGCGCGACCACCTGGCCGTGGTGTGCCGGGCCGACCACCCGCTGGCCGCGCGCCGCACGGTGCGCTGGGCCGATCTGGCGGGGCAGCCGCTCATCACGGTGCGCCCGGGCTACGGCATCCGGCCGCTGATCGACGCCACGGCGGGGCGCGCGGGCGTGGCGCTGGAGGTGCTCAACGAGGTGTCCTTCCTGTCCACCGCGCTATGGATGACGTCCAGCGGCATGGGCCCGTCGCTGATGCCCTCGGCCTATGCGCGCGCGGCGGGCGATCCGTCGCTGGTGGTGCGGCCGCTGTCGGCGCCGCGCGTGTCGCGCGACGTGATGGTCGTGACCAAGCGCGGCCGCTCGCTGTCGGCCGCGGCGCGCAGCTTCGTCGACACGCTGGCGCGCACGCTCCAGCCCGCGCAGGCTCAGCCGAAGTGATCGAAGGAGGCGAAGCGCTGCGCCACCGCGGCGCCTTGCGCGTCGACGATGCGCAGGCCGGGCGCGGCCTCGATGCGGCCGATGCGCGTGACAGGCGTGGCGCTGGCCCGGCCCGCGGCGAGCACGGCGTCATGCGCCTCGGCCGGGGCGGTGAAGGCCAGTTCGTAGTCGTCGCCGCCGGACAGGGCCAGCTGGCGCCAGGTGGCGCCGTCGAACAGGGCGGGATGCGTGGCCCGCGCCGCCACGCAAGCGGCGGCCGCGTCGGCATCCACCGTGGCGCCCACGCCGCTGGCGGCCAGCACATGGCCCAGGTCGCCGGCCAGGCCGTCGCTCAGGTCGATGGCGCTGGTCGCCAAGCCGCGCAGGGCCAGGCCCAGGGCCACGCGGGGCGTGGGCCGTTCCATGCGCGCGCGCGCGGCGGCAAAGACCTCCATCGGCACCTGCACCGTGCCGCTAAAGGCTTCCAGCGCGAGCCGCGCATCGCCCAGCGTGCCGCTGACCCACAGCTCGTCGCCCGGCCGCGCGCCGCTGCGCAGCAGGGCGGCACCCGCGGGCACTTCGCCGAACACCGTGACGCAGATGTTCAGCGGGCCGCGCGTGGTGTCGCCGCCCACCAGCTCGCAGCCATGGGCGTCGGCCAGCGCGTACAGGCCGGCCGAGAAGCCTTCCAGCCAGGCCGCATCGACGGCCGGCAAAGCCAAAGCCAATGTGAAGCCCAGCGGCGCGGCGCCGCAGGCCGCCAGGTCGCTGAGGTTCACGGCCAGCGCCTTGTGGCCCAGGCTCGTCGGGTCCACGGTGCTCAGGAAGTGGCGGCCTTCCACCAGCATGTCGCTGGACACGGCCAGCTGCATGCCGGGCGCGGGGGCCAGCAGCGCGCAGTCATCGCCGCCGCCCAGGGGCGAGCGGCGCACGGGGCGCTTGAAGTAACGCGCGATCAGGTCGAATTCACCCACGGAAGAAGTCATGGGCCAAGCATAGGCGACGGCCGGGATATGCCCCCGCAGCAGTGGCCCGAAGACCGGGCCCCGCACATGAGGCGCGGGCGACAGCCGACGCGTGCAGCGAAGTGCGGGAGGCGCCGTCGTGGCGGCGAGGGCCGGTCTGGAGGCGGGCCTGGCAGCGGGCCTGGCGGCGGCGCCGGGCTCAGCCCTCGCTCGCGCGAAAGCGCATGCCGGCCTGCCGCACCACCTCGGCCAGCAGCCGCTCCTTGCCCTGGCGTTCGCGCAGCCAGCGCGCGTCGTTCTGGCTCGCCTCCACCGAGGTGCGCAGGCGCGCGAAGGCGCGCGTGGCGTCCAACGTGGCGGCGTGCGACTCGAGCAGGGTCATGGTGCGCAGGATGTGCTCGCGCAGCGGCAGGTGGTCGCCGGTGGCCGGGTCCACGTACACGGCTTCCAGCCCGAAGCGGCAGGCCTGGAAGCGGTTGTAGGTGTAGACCAGGTAGTCGTCCTCGCTGGGCATGAAGGGCTGTTCCTGCAGGAAGTACGAGGCCAGCGCCTGCACGTAGCCGGCCAGCGCCGCGGCGCGCTCCACCGTGAGCGGGGTGTCGAAGACGCGGATCTCGATCGTGCCGTACTCGGGCTTGGGCCGGATGTCCCAGTAGAAGTCCTTCATGCTCTTGACCACGCCGGTGCGCGTCATGCGCTCGAAGTAGTGGCCGAATTCCTTCCAGCTCAGCGTGAAGGGCGCGCGGCCCGACAGCGGGAAGGCGAACACCGAATTGAGCCGCGCGGAGTCGAAGGCCGTGTCCTGCCCCTGCACGAAGGGCGAGGAGGCCGACAGCGCGATGAAGTGCGGGATGTAGCGGCTCATGCGGTGCAGCATGAGCAGCGCCGAATCGGCGTCGGGGCAGCCCACGTGCACGTGCTGGCCGAAGATGGTGAACTGCTTGGACAGGTAGCCGTACAGCTGCGACAGCTCCTGGAAGCGCGGCTTGTCGTAGATGCGCCGCTCGTGCCACTGCTGGAAGGCATGCGTGCCACCGCCCAGCACCGCGATGTTGAGCTTGTCGGCTGTCTTCACCAGTGCGTCGCGGATCGGCGTGAGCTGCGTGAGCACCTCCTCGGCCGAGTGGCACACGTCGGTGGAGATCTCGATCATGCTCGAGGTCATCTCGGGCACCACGCTGCCGGGCAGGTCGAACTGGGCCATGCCGCGCAGCATGTCCTCGGCGTAGGGCGCGAGGTCGTAGTCGTGCGTGTTGACCAGCTGCAGCTCCAGCTCGACGCCCAGCGACAGCGCCTTGGAGCTGGTGAAGGGCTCCAGCGGCACCATGCGCGCGTCGGCCTGGCTCCGCGCCGCGGGCGGCAGGTCGGCCTCGGGCAGCGGGGCGGTGGAAAAGGGAGAGGTGCTCATCGTTGCGTGTCTTCCGGCGGCGCGGGCTTGAAGGCCTCGGGCGCCCAGGGGCGCGAACTTTCCCGGGCGCCATAGATGGCGACGGTGGCCAGCACCGCGCCGAACACCTCCATCAGCAGGATGGCGGGCAGCGCGATCTGCGTGATCATGGCGCCCAGCAGCGGCGAGGCGATGACGAAGTTGGACGTGATCAGCAGCGCGATGGACGACAGCGGCGACATCGCGCAGCCCATCCACACGGCCTGCCTCCAGCTGGCACCGCTGCCGGGGTTGGCGATGGCCACGCCTGCGATCTTGGCCACCGCGCGCACGCCCACCAGGGCCAGCACGGTGGTGGCCACGTGCAGGTTCCAGGGGGCCTGCGCGGCCACCATCGAGACCAGCACGAACATCAGCATGGTGATGAGCGAGGCAGCCGTGCCCAACTGCCGCGGCCAGGCCCAGGGGCGGGGCGAGAGCAGCTTGAGCAGCACGCCGCCCAGCAGCGCCGCCAGCGGCGAGGCGCCGCCCAGGTAGGTGGAGACGGCCGCGCCGGCGCCGATGATGGCCAGCAGCAGGATGGCGGTGTTCTCGCTGGTCGGGCTCATCACGCGCAGGGCCGAGCGCAGCGCCAGCGCCATCAGCGCGCCCACCACGAAGGACAGGCCCAGCACCACCAGCACGGCATGCAGCGTCTGCGCCGGGCCCTGCGGGCCGCGTTCGATCCAGCTGGCCTGCGTGTAGCCCAGCACCAGCGCATAGAGCGTGTTGAGCGTGGACAAGGCCAGCGCGCGCTCCGTCACCGGGCCCGAGGCGCGCGTGTCGATGGCCACGCGCATCAGCACCGCGGGCGCCGCCGCCACGGCCACGATGGCCAGCGGCGCGGCCACGGGGTGCGGCACGTCGAAGAAATGCAGCGTCCAGAAGACGGCGAAATAGGTCAGGGTGGCCTCGACGAGGCTTTGCACCAGCACCATCGGGTTGTGGCGGAACCAGCCCAGCGGCAGCCGCCCGCCGGCTTCGAAGAGCACGATGGCCACGCCCAGCTCCAGCAGGAACAGGGCGGTGCCCTGCAGCGGCCAGACGGCGCCTTCGAAGCCCGCCAGGCCCGCTATGGCGCCCACCACCGTGTAGCCGACCAGCTTGGGCAGCCCGATGTAGCGCTGCACCAGATGCCCGACGGCCGCCGCCACCGCCACCAGCAGCGCCCACCACACCGTGGGCAGGCCGGCCGTGGGGCGTATCCATTCGGCCCAGAAGCCGGCGAGTTCGGTGGGGAGGAAGGACATGCAGCGTGTGAAGGAAGGATCGTCGGGATCAGCCGGCGCGCGCCGGCACGAAGAAACTCAGCGGCCGGTGGCGCCAGCGCGCCCAGATGGCCGAACGGATGCGTGCGCGCTGCACCTGCCCCACGTTGTGGGCCCGCAGCGCCAGGCGGAAGGCGAGGTAGAAGCTTACGCTGACGTTGAGCGCGCCGATCACCGGGATCGCCGCAAGGGCCCAGCCCAGCGCCGGGCTTTGCAGCACCGCCGGCCCCAGGGCCGCGGCGGCCGCCGCGATCTGGCCGGCCGACAGGGTGACGTGGCGCACGTCCAGCCCGAGTCCGAAGAAGGCGGCCACGGGCGGCACCAGGCCCAGCATCAGGCCCAGCGCGGTGTTCGATGTCAGTCCCGAGATGTTCTGCCGCATGAAAGTCGCCCAGCGATCGGCGCGCGCCGCTCCCAACAGCCGCACGATGCGGGGGTTGTAACGCAGGGCCGAGTCCAGCCTGTGCAGGACAAAGGCGTTTTCCACCCAGCCCGCCACGATGCTGGCCGCGAACAGCAACACGCCCGTGAAGGCCGCGAACAGGGCCGTGGGGCCGGCGAGCGACAGGCCCTCGAGCACCTTGTGCGCATAGGCCGGCTCCACCATGGGCCGCCCCAGCGTGAGCCAGAGCAGGCCCGTGAGCGCCAGCACGGCCGGCACCACGACCGTCACGTTGCCGACCACCGCCGCCACCTGCGAGCGCACCAGGTGCGTCACTTCGCTGACGAAATCCTCGATCGCCGCATCGTCCCGCAGGTCGCGCAGCTTGGCCGCCATGGCCGGCGCCGTCATGGCGGGCTGCTTGGTGGCCAGCGTCAGGTGCAGCAGCTGGATGGCGATGAAGCTGCCCGCATACATGAGGCCGGCCGCGAGCCCGCCCCAGAAGGCCGACAGGCCCAGCGCCAGCAGCGCGAACTTCATCAGCACCGTCAGCCCCGTCATCGCGCCGCCACCCGCGGCCTGGCGCAGCATGCGGCCGTAGGCGGCGCGGTCGCGCGTGATGTAGTGCTCGCCGGTCTCGGCGCTGCGCTCGGCCACCTTGGCGGCCAGCAGCGAGGAATTGCTGGCGATGAGCGCGCGCACGCTTTGGCGCTCGCTGCCGGCGGCGATCAGCCGCGTAAGCAGCCGCGCCACGCTGGGCCCGGGCTGCGGCGCGATCAGGCAGTCGAGCAGTTCGCGGATGCGCAGGATGCGTTCGCGCAGCTGCCGCAGCCGGAACACCAGGCCCACGGAGATGCCGTTCTCCTCGAAATGCTCGTACACCGTGGCCGAGGCGGCGCGGCAGGCTTCCAGCCGCTCGCGGAAGGCGGTGAAGGCGGCCTGCAGCGCGGCGTCGTCGGCGGGCACGCGCAGCAGCTCGTGGTGCAGCCGCTCCAGGTCGTTCATCAGCGCGTGGAAGGGCCGCGCGTCGCGCGCGGCGGCGCTCATGCGCAGGCGCAGCTCGGGCGAAAAGCCAGTGGCCGCCACCTGGCTGGTGCAGTACAGCACGGCGTCGACCAGCACATGGCGCCAGCGCGGGGCCTCGGGGCCGGTCCCGGCTTCGCCCGTGGCAGCAAGCGCAGGCGCGGCCGCCTGCGCATCGCCCAGCAGCGCGCCGATGCGCGCCAGCTGGCGCTCGGGCAGCCGCGCGATCCAGCGCGCATCGAAGTCGCCGGGCAGCACCAGGCGGAACAGCTCGCTGGCATCGGCCGTCTCGGGCGTGCCCGGCAGCAGCTTGTGGCGCAGGCGCAGCGCCAGCTCGCTCAGAAAAGCGGTGCGCGGCGCGAAGCCGTGGTCCGCCAGCAGGGCCGCCAGGTCCACCTCGCGCGTGAAGCGCAGCCACCAGCGGCGCACGCGCGCGGACAGTTCGGCGCGGGCGTCCACCGCGTCCAGCAGCAGTTCCACGCGGCCCGCCGCGGCTTCGGGCGCGGCACCGTCGCCGCGGATCCAGTCGAACAGCGCGATGAGCCACAGGTGGCGTTGCGCGAGGCCGGCCTCGGGATCGAGCTGGCTCAGCAGGCTGGAAAGATCGCGCGCGGCGGCGGGCATGGCAGGGGCAGGGCTCCAGGCAGGTTCAACGGAAAGCGGCCGCGGCGCATGCGCGGCCCCGGCGGCCGGCGCGCGCCGGCCCGGTCAGTGCAGCACGCGCGGCGTGCCGCCGGCCGTGCCGGCGGGCGCGTCGGCTTCGAGCAGGAACATCGGGATCGGCACGTCATGGCGCTCGCCGTGTTCGCTGACCACGAAATAGCTGCCGTGCATGGTGCCGCTGGGTGCCTTGAGCCGGCAGCCGCTGGTGTAGCGGAACGATTCGCCCGGCGCCAGAAGCGGCTGCTGGCCCACCACGCCCAGGCCCTTGACCTCCTGCGTGTGGCCCGAGGCGTCGCTGATGAGCCAGTGGCGCGCGATCAGCTGCACCGCAACCGTCGCGGTGTTGGTCACCGTGATCGTGTACGAGAAGGTGTACAGGCCCGCCTCGGGCGCGGACTGGTCCGCGAGGAACCGCGGTTCGACGTCGATGCGCAAGGGGGAGCTGGCCATGCCCGCGATGTTAGCAACGGCTGCCGGCCTTCCCGCGCGGCCGGCCGCGCATGCACGCGCACTGCGACAATGGCCGCATGAGCAGCCCCACCTTCCGCATCGCGCCGTCCATCCTGTCGGCCGATTTCGCCCGCCTGGGCGCCGAAGTGAGCGACGTGATCGCCGCCGGTGCCGACTGGATACATTTCGACGTGATGGACAACCATTACGTGCCCAACCTGACCTTCGGCCCGATGGTGTGCGAGGCGCTCAAGCCCCATGCCAGGACGCCCGACGGCCAGGCCGTGCCCATCGACGTGCACCTGATGATCCAGCCCGTGGACGCGCTGGCCGCCGCCTTCGCCAAGGCGGGCGCGGACTACATCAGCTTCCACCCCGACGCCTCGCCGCACGTGCACCGCAGCATCCAGGCCATCAAGGCTGCGGGCTGCAAGGCCGGGCTGGTGTTCAACCCCGGCGCGGGCCTGGAGCCGCTGGACTGGGCGATCGACGACATCGACCTGGTCCTGATCATGAGCGTGAACCCGGGCTTCGGCGGCCAGAGCTTCATCGACTCGGCGCTGCGCAAGATCGAGCAGGCGCGCAAGCGCATCGAGGCCAGCGGGCGCGACATCCGCCTCGAAGTGGACGGCGGCATCAAGACCGAGAACATCGCGCGCGTGGCGGCCGCCGGGGCCGACACCTTCGTGGCCGGCAGCGCCATCTTCAACGCGCCCGACTACGCGGGCGTGATCGAGGCCATGCGCGGGCAACTGCGCGGCGTGCCGGCGCGCTGAGCGTTTCCCGGCGCCGTGCCGGCGCGCCGCCAGGACGCCGGCGCCTCAGGGCGCCAGTTTCTTGCGCAGCCTGTCCATCACCGGCCCGCGGTCGGTGTCGACCAGGCCGCTCTCCACGTCCTCGTGGGCCTGGCGGCCGACTTCCGTGGGCTGGCCGTCGGGCGGTGTCTGGCTGTCGGCGGACTGGTCGCGCTCGTGCGGCAGGCGCGGGGACGATTCGCCGTTCTGCCGGGTGGTGGTCTGCCCTTCGCGCAGGTCGTTTCGCGTGTCGGGCGTGTCGGGCGTGTCGGGCGTGTCGGGGCGGTCTTGCGTGCGGGCCATGCAGCCTCCTGGGGTGGCGCCGCCGGACGGATGGGCCGCGAGGGCCCGGGCGCCGCGGCGCGGTGGAATCGATGGCTCGATGCTCTGCGCCAGCGCGCAGCCCGCCGGTAGGACGCCTCGCGCAGCGGCTGTCGGCCTGCGCGGCGAAGGGCAGGCGCCGGGCACGCCCATAATCCCCGCATGCCCGCCACCCCCCTTGACGACACGCTGCGCGTGTTCAGCTTCAGCAGCCTGACGCCGGGGCCCCGCCTGCTGGTGATCGGCGGCGTGCATGGCGACGAGACCAGCGGCACCGCCGGCATCGAGCGCGTGCTGGACGAACTGCAGCGCGGCGCGCTGTCGCTCGCCTGCGGCCAACTCACGCTGGTGCCCGTGGCCAACCCGCTGGCGCGGCGGCGCCTGGCGCGCGAAGGCGAGCGCAACCTCAACCGCAGCTTCGCGCCCACCGACGCGCCGCAGGACAACGAAGACCGCATCACCCGGTTGCTGGCCCCGGTGATCGACCGGCACGAGGTGCTGCTGGACCTGCACTCCTTCGAAAGCCCGGGCGAGGCGTTCGCGATGATCGGCCCGCGCGACAACGACGGCGCGCTCGAGCCCTTCCACCGCGCGCGCGAGGAAGGCCGCCTGGCCTGGCACATCGGCACGCCCACCGTCGTCGAGGGCTGGCTGGAGATCTACGCAGCCGGGCTGGCGCAGCGCGGCGGGGGCGTGCCGCCGACGGCGCAGGAGATCGCCTATGGCTGCGGCACCAACGAATACATGCGCAGCCGCAGCGGCTATGCCGTGACGCTGGAATGCGGCCAGCACCGCGACCCGCAGGCGCCCGAGGTGGCCTGGCGCGCCATCCGCCGCACGCTGGCGCTGCTGCAGATGGCGCCGCTGCCGCCCGGGCTGGCCGCGCTGCCGGTGCCGGCCGCGCCGCGCGTGCTGCGCCTGCACAGCGTGGTGGACCGGCTGCATGCCGGCGACCGCTTCGTGCGCGAATGGGCCACTTTCGATCCCGTGCAGGCCGGCCAGACCGTGGGCCACCGCGCCGACGGCACGCCGGTGCGCGCGCCCGGCGAGGGCTTCATCGTGTTCCCCAATCCGCTCGCCCTGCCGGGCACGGAGTGGTTCTACTTCGCCACGGCGAGCGACCGGCGGCTCGACGCCTGAAGGGGCGCCGCGGCGCCGCCCCGGCCCGCAATGCCGCCGCAGGCGCAAGGTTCAGGGCGCTTCCAGTTCGGTGACGACGTCGAAGCGCAGCAGCTGGTGCTCGCCGAACACCATCGTGATCGGCACGTCGGCGGCGTCGCGGCCGCGCGCGATCACGATGCGGCCGATGCGCGGCCGGTTGTGGCGCGCATCCACGCTGTACCAGCGCCCGCCCAGCCACACTTCGAACCAGGCGCTGAAGTCCATCGGATGGTGCGCGGGCGGCACGCCGATGTCGCCCAGGTAGCCCGTGACGTAGCGCGCCGGAATGTTGAGGCAGCGGCACAGCGTGAGCGCCAGGTGCGTGAAGTCGCGGCACACGCCCACCCGCTCGTGGAAGGCGCCGCGTGCGCTGCGCGTGGGCTGGGCGCATTGGTAGTCGAAGCGCAGGTGCGCATGCACGAAGTCGCACACCGCCTGCACGCGCGGCCAGCCCGCGGGCAGCGCGCCGAACCGTTGCCACGCGAAGGCCATGAGTTCGCTGTCCACCTCGCAGTAGCGGCTGGGCAGCAGGAAGGCCAGCGTCTCGGGCGGCAACCGGTCCACGGGCCAGGCCGGCGCGTCGGCGGGCACGGGGTCGGGCAGGCCGCTGTCGTTCACCAGCGCGCGGGCGTGCAGCGCCAGGCGCGTCACGCCCTCGGGCACGCGCACGCGCACGCAGCGGTTGCCGAAGGCGTCGGTGTAGCCGTCGCGCATCAGCGGCGGCTCGAGCCGGGGCGTGTCCACGGCCAGCAGGTCCTGCGCGCGGTCGGGGTGCACCTGCAGCAGGAAGACCACGGCCGTGGGGGGCTGCAGGCCCAGTTCGATGTCGTAGCCGATGCGGATGCGCATGGGGCAAGGCTGCAAGGGATGGGTGAGCGGGTGAGTGCAAGAGATCCGCACGCGGGGCGGGCGAAGGCGGCCCGTTCCTGAATGCGGAGCGGTGCCCGTGCCTGCATCCTGGGCGAGCGGGCACGCGGGCGCTGCGCTCGCACAGCCCGTGCGCGCGTAGGCGCCGCGCGCGTCGGGTCGGCGGCTTCCTACTCATGCGCCATGGCGTCTCCCACGGTCGCCAGCGGGCCGCCACTACGAGAAGGCGCCGATGGGGCTCCTAAGCTTGGCTCCACCGCAGCAAAGGACCTCCCCCCGGCACGGCGGGCGCCGCCGCATGACGGCCCGCCGGACCACGAGACGAGGTCTCCAGGGACATGCGGCCGCCATTCCCTCTTTTTGTTCTTCATGTTCCCAGGAGCATCCATGGACCTCGCCGCCTCCCTCTTCGCGAACTGGCCCCCGCATCTGGACGAACTGCTCATCTGGGGCGTTGCCGGTGTGGCCGCCTGCCTGGCGGTCGTGGCCCTGGTCAATGCGCTGGAAATGCTGTTCGACAGCGAGATGTCCTGAAGGCGCGCGCGGTGCCCGGAGCGCCGCCGCGCGCGCCTGACGCGCGCAGGCGGCGCCGCCACGCTCCCCCGGGGCGGACCGCGCCCCGGGCCTCCGCGATCGCCGCCGTTGTTGCGCGGCCCCCGTTTCGGCGCGAAAGCCTGGTCCCGGTACTGCGCTTCGAAGCGTGGGGCGATGATTTTTCGGAACCCACACCATGCCCAGAAGCCCTGTCTCCTCCCGTCCCCCTTCCTCGCGCCGAACGGCCGTCTCGTCCGATCCCTCGCAGGCCAAGCAGGCCCAGCTCGCGCAGGCCAGCCAGGGCAACGAACTGCCTCTGCCACACCTGAGCACCAACCAGGGCGTGCGCATCGCCGACAACCACAACTCGCTGCGCGCCGGCGCGCGCGGGCCCACGCTGCTCGAGGACTTCATCCTGCGCGAGAAGATCTCGCACTTCGGCCACGAGCGCATCCCCGAGCGCGCCGTGTATGCCCGCGGGAGTGCGGCGCACGGGCATTTCCAGGTCTACAAGTCGATGTCGCAGTTCACCAGCGCCGACTTCCTGCAGGAGCCCGGCCAGCGCACCCCGGTGTTCGTGCGCTTTTCCACCGTGGCCGGCGGCGCGGGCTCGGCCGACACGGTGCGCGACGTGCGCGGCTTCGCGGTCAAGTTCTACACCCGCGCCGGCAACTACGACCTGGTGGGCAACAACATCCCGGTCTTCTTCATCCAGGACGCGATGAAGTTCCCCGACCTCGTGCATGCGCTCAAGCCCGAGCCGCACCACGGCATGCCGCAGGCGGCCAGCGCGCACGACACCTTCTGGGATTTCGTCTCGCTGATGCCCGAGACCACGCACATGCTGCTGTGGGCGATGAGCGACCGCACGCTGCCGCGCAGCCTGCGCATGATGCAGGGCTTTGGCGTGCACACCTTCCGCTGGGTCAACGCGCATGGCGACGCGCATTTCGTGAAGTACCACTGGACACCCAAGCTGGGCATCCACGCCCTGGCCTGGGACGAGGCGCAGAAGATCGCGGGCAAGGACCCGGACTTCCACCGGCGCGACCTGTGGAACGCCATCGCCGCCGGCCACTTCCCCGAATGGGAGCTGGGCGTGCAGCTGATCCCGCAGGACAAGGAACACAGCCTGGGCATCGACCTGCTCGATCCGACCAAGCTCGTCCCGGCCGAGCTGGTGCCCATCACGCCCGTGGGCAAGCTGGTGCTGGACCGCAACCCCGACAACTTCTTCGCCGAGACCGAGCAGGTGGCCTTCCACCCGGGCCACGTGGTGCCGGGCATCGACTTCACGAACGACCCGCTGCTGCAGGGCCGCCTGTTCAGCTACACCGACACGCAGGTCTCGCGCCTGGGCGGCCCCAACTTCCACCAGCTGCCCATCAACCGCGGCGTGTGCCCGGTGCACAACTTCCAGCGCGACGGCCTGCACCAGCAGAGCGTGCCGCAGGGCCACGTGGCCTATGAGCCCAACACCCTGGCCAACGGCAGCGAGTTCCGTGTCGACGGCGACAGCGAAGGCTTCGTGACCTGGCCCGAGGCCGTGGAGTCGCCCAAGCTGCGCGAGCGCAGCGCCAGCTTCGACGACCATTTCTCCCAGGCGCGCCTGTTCTTCGCCAGCCAGAGTGCGGTGGAGCGCGAGCACATCGTCGCGGCCTTCCGCTTCGAGCTGGGCAAGGTGACGGTGCCGGCCGTGCGCCAGCGCATGGTCGACAACCTCGCGCACGTGGACGAGAAGCTGGCCCGCCGCGTGGCCGAGGCGCTGGGCATTCATCCCCCCGACGCACGGGCCGCCGCGGGCCGCGCGGGCTTTCGCCATGCCGAGGCGAACCTGCCGCTGGAGGAAGCGCCGTCGCTGCGCATGGTGGGCACGGGCGACGGCTCGGTGCGCACGCGGCAGATCGCGATCCTGGTGGCCGACGGGGTGGATTCGGCCTCGCTCAAGCCGCTGCGCGACGGGCTCACCGCCGCCGGCGCGCAATGCACCGTGGTCGGGCCGTGGCTGGGGGCCGTGCGCAGCGCGAGCCAGCGCAAGCTGGAGGTGGACGCCACCTTCGCCGCCATGCCTTCGGTGATGTTCGACGCGGTGCTGATCCCGGCCGGCGAGCAGGGCGCGCAGGCGCTTTCGGCCCTCGGCGACGCCGTGCATTTCGTGCACGAGGCCTACAGGCACTGCAAGACGGTGTGCGCGGTGGGCGAAGGCGCGCAGCTGCTCAAGGGGCTGCCGCTGCCGTCCGAGGGCGCGGCAGAGGTGCCGGGCGTGCTGCGGGTGCCGACGCCGGCCGTGAGCACGGGCGACACCGAGGCCGTGCCGGCCATCGTGCAGCAGTTCGTGCAGGCCCTGTCCAGGCACCGCCACTGGGAGCGCCCGGGCCTGGACCAGGTCGCGGCCTGAAGGCGCGCGGGGCGGCTGGGAAGCCCCCTCCGTCGAGTGCCCTAGGCTTTTCGACCTAGCCGGAATTGCATCTGGCGCCGCCCGCAGGCGCTGCCTAAAGTCTGCCCACCAGGCATGAGGGGCCGGCGCCGCCGGCTCCCCGGGGCGGCTGCCTTCGCAGATGGCCTCGGCGCGCTGGGGTGCGGAGGCGGAATGTATCAGTGGTATGGCCGAGGGGGCGCGTCCTGGCTGCGCCCGTCAGGGGGCGGCGGGGCTGGTGGGTGGCGGCCGCCCTCTGGTGCGCCTGCACGGCCGCCGGCGCCCAGCCTGCGGCGCCCGACGCCGAGGCGGTGGCCACGCGCGCGGCGGCCGCGCGGCTGGCCGACAGCGACACGCTGCTGGCCCTCACCAGCGAGGGCGCCATCCTCTACGCGCAGGACGCGGTCAAGCTCAGCGGCTACCAGTACTGCAGCCAGGCCGTGGCGCTGGCCGAGAAGGGCGAGTTCCGCCAGAGCGTGCGCGCGGCCAGCAAGGCGCTGCACCTGGCCCACAGCACCAGCGACCCCAACCTGCTCGCGCTGGCCAACCGCGACCTGGCCATCGTCTTCAGCTATGCCGGCCAGATGGAAAAGGCCGAGCAGTTCGCGCGCGAGGCGCTGCGCCACGAAGCGCGCGACCCCAGGCTCGTCGTCGGCCCGGCGCACAAGGTCATCGGCGACGTGCAGGTGCGCCGCGGCGACGCGGCCGGCGCCGTGGCCAGCTACGAGACCGCGCTGGCCAACAGCTCGCCGCGCTACGCGCCGCTGGTGCAGGCCTCGCTGGTGCGCGCCCTCATCGACCAGGGCGACACCGCCCGCGCCCGCGCGCTGCTCGACAGCCTGCCCACGCCGCGCGAGGCCGCGCTGGCGGCGCAGATCGACCGCACGCGCGCGCGCCTGCTGCTGGCCGAAGCCAGGCCGGCCGAGGCGCTGCAGCTGTTCAGCGCCCTCACCGAACGGCGCGTGGACACCGAGACCGAGTACTACCGCCTGTGGGCCTGGGACGGTGTCTCGCGCAGCCAGCTGGCGCTGGGCAACCGGACCGAGGCCGCCGCGGCCATGCAGCGCGCGCTGGACGGCTTCGACAAGGTGCGGGCGCGCTTTCGCAGCGAGGAATTCAAGATGGGCGTGTTCTCGGACCTGCAGGCGGTCTTCGAACGCGCGGTGGACCTGTACAGCGACATGGGCGACGCGCGCCGGGCGCTGGAGGTGAGCGAGCGCAGCCGCGCACGCGCCCTGCTCGACGCGGTGCGCGGCCGCGCCAGCGTCCCCGAAACGGCGGCGCAGACGGCCGACCTGGCCCAGCTGCAGCGCCTGCTGCGCCCCGACGAGCGTGTGGTGCAGTTCCACTCATTGCCGCAGCAGCTGCGCGTGTGGGTCGTGGGCCCCGACAGCATCGAAGCCCGCACGCTGCCCATCCAGCGCGATGAACTGGTGAACCTGGTGGACACCTTCCGCAACTCGGTGGTACGCGGGCGGCGCACGGCCGTCACCAATGCCGAGCGCATGGGCGAAGGCCTGCTGGGCCCGCTGGGCCTGAAGGCCGGGCAGCGGCTGATCTTCGTGCCGCACGGCGCGCTGCACTACCTGCCCTTCCAGGCCCTGCGCCTGAATGGCAGGTACCTGATCGAGGACCACCCGGTGGCCGTGGCGCCGTCGATGAGCCTGGCCGTGCAGCTGGCCCAGCGCTCACCCCAGGTCCCGCCCGCACTCACGGCCTTCGGCAATCCGCTGATCGAAGCCAAGTACGACCTGCCGGGCTCGGAGGCCGAGGTCAAGCGCCTGGCCCAGCTCTTCCCGAGCAACAGCGTGTTCATGGGCGCGCAGGCTACCAAGACCCAGTTCCGCGAAGTGGCGAGTGCCGCGCCCATCGTGCACGTGGCCGCGCATGCCGAGGCCGACGAGATCGACCCGTTGTACTCGCGCATCCTGCTGGCCAACGAGGGCGGCCGGCAGAACTTCCTCGAGGCGCACGAGATCCTGGAGCTGCCCATGCAGCGCACGGCCCTGGTGACGCTGTCGGCCTGCGAATCGGGGCTGGGCCGCATCGCGCAGGGCGACGAGGTGCTGGGCTTCACGCGCTCCTTCCTCACGGCCGGCAGTTCGGCGCTGATCGCCTCGCTGTGGCCGGTGTCCGACGATGCGACCGAGGTGCTGATGACCACCCTGTACGGCGAGCTGGCGAAAGGCCGCGACCTGCAAAGCGCCATGCGCACGGGGCAGCTGGCGGTGCTCAGGGAGCCGAAGCTCGCGCATCCCTTTTTCTGGGCGCCGTTCAACCTGATCGGCAACTGGCGGCTGACGGTGGGAGCGGGCGCATGAACACGAACACCCTGACCCCGCAGCGCCCGGTGCGCGCGCACAACGGGATGCGCGCAGTGGCCTGGGCCGCCGGCGCGGTCTGCGCCTGGGGCGCAGTGACGGCGGCGGCCCAGAACGCGCCGCAGACGCTGCCCGCCAGCGGCACGCCGCTGCTGCCGACGGCCGATCCATGCAGCACCTGCGCGGCGCCGCTTGCGCAAACGGCCCCGGCCGCGCCCCAGAGCCTGCCCGCCCCCCCCACGCCGGCGGCGAGTTTCCGCCTCAACGACCTGCGACTGAACGGCGCCGAGGCGCTCACGGCGGAGGAGCTGCGCAGCACCACCGCGCCCTACATCGGCCGCGACGTGACGCTGGCGGACCTGGAGGCGCTGGCGCAGGCCATCACGCAGCGCTACCGCGATCGCGGCTACTTCCTTGCGCAGGCCGTGGTGCCCGTGCAGACCGTGCAGGGCGGCGTGGTGGAGATCAGCGTCATCGAGGGCCGCATCGGCAAGGTGGACGTGGTCGTGGCGCCCGAGGCGCCCATCGCCGAGGCACGCGTGCGCGGCTTCCTGGCGTCGGTGGCGGTGGGGGCGGCCGTGAACGCGCCCGCGTACGAGCGGGCCATGCTGCTGCTGTCCGACCAACCCGGCCTGCGCGTGAGCTCCGCGCTCAGCGAGGGCGCGCAGCCGGGCACCACGGACCTGGCCGTCGAGGTCAACCCGGCGCAGCGCTGGCAGTTCAGCGCCGAAGCCGACAACCACGGCACCCAGGAGTCGGGGCGCTGGCGCGTCGGGGGCACGGCGCGGCTCAACAGCCCCTTCGGCATCGGTGACAACCTCGATGTGCGGCTCATGGTGTCGAACGGGCAGGGCCTGAAGTTCGGCCGCGTGTCCTACGAAGCCCCGCTGGGCACCAGCGGGTTGCGCGCCGGCGTGGGGGTGGCGCGCGTGAACTACGAACTGGGCGGCGAATTCGCCGAACTCGGGGCGCAAGGCAAGGCCGACGTGTTCGACGTCTCGCTGTCGTACCCGCTGATCCGCCAGCGCCAGCACAACCTGTTCCTGCGCGCGAGCGCGGACAGCAAGCGCTTGACGGACGAATACACCGCGGTCGATTTCGAGTTGAAGAAGCGCGTGCGCGGTGTGGGCCTGGGCTGGACCTGGGAGCGGCGCGACGACCTGCTGGGCGGGGGGTACTGGTCCAGCGCCGGCACCTTCTACCGCGGGCGGCTGAGCATCCAGCAGGCCGACGTGCTGGCCTCCGACCAAGGCTTCGGCGGGCATCGCACGGCCGGCGGCTTTTCCAAACTCACGGCGCAGGTGGCGCGCCTGCAGGCGCTGATGCCGGGCCACACGCTGTACGCGTCACTGGGTGGCCAGTGGGCCAGCAAGAACCTCGACGCCTCCGAGAAGCTGGCCCTGGGCGGTGCGCGCGCCGTGCGGGCCTACCCCTCGGGCGAAGTGCTGGTCGACCAGGGGTGGGTGGGCACGCTGGAGTGGCGCTGGTCGCTCAACGACGAGTTCACGCCCTTCGTCTTCTACGACGCTGCGCGGGGGCGCCCGCTGAAGCAGCCCGGCTGGTTCGACACCGGGCCCCAGAGCCGCAGCCTGCGCGGCGCCGGCATCGGCCTGAACTGGGTGCGCAGCGGCAACTTCGCCATCAACGCCACCCTGGCCTGGCGCCAGGGCACGCCGCCCGCGCTGACCGATGGCGGTGGGCGCAACCCGCGCCTGTACATCCAGGCCCAGAAGAGCTTCTAAGCCGTCACCCGCGTGACGACGCAATGCAGGGACACCGTCATGAACCGCCGATCCGTTTCCGCTTCGAACCGCGCCGCGCACCCTGGGCGGCTGCGGCCGCTGGTGCTGTCCCTGGCCTGCATGGGGGCCGGTCATGCCCTGGCCCAGACGCTGCCGACGGGCCCCACCGTGGTGGGCGGCACCTTCGGGGCGGGCAGTTTCGGCAGCACGCCGCTGGGCAATGGCGGTTCGCGCATGGACATCCAGCAGACCTCGCTGCGCGGCGTGCTCAACTGGAACAGCTTCTCGATCGGGGCGAAGGACCTCGTGAACATCCAGCAGACCCAGGGCGCCGCCAGCGTGCTGCTCAACCGCGTCAACGGCGGGGGCGCGCCGTCGCGCATCGAGGGCACGCTGACGGCGCCGGGGCGGGTCTTCATCGTGAACGCGGCCGGCGTCCTGTTCGGCAACCAGTCGCGCGTCAATGTCGGCGGGCTCGTCGCCTCCACGCTGGATGTGGCCGATGCCCAGGTCATGGACGCGGGCAACCAGAAGTTCGACTTCACCGGCGCCTCGGGCACCACCGCGCGTGTCATGGTCGAGGGCGGCGCGAAGCTCACGGCCGAGGGCGGCACCGTGGCGCTGCTGGGCGGCCTGGTGCGCAACGAGGGCGAGATCCAGGTGGCGCGCGGCACGGCCGGGCTGGTGTCGGCCAGCAAGGTGTCGGTCGACTTCGCGGGCGATGGCCTCACGCGCTTCGTCATTCCCGCCGACGGCATGGCTGGCCTCAACCTGGAGGTCGTGCGGGCGTCGGCCGACCCGCTGGACCAGGACACCGTGGCGCAGGTGATGAATGGCACCACAGGCCAGGTGCTGGCCGATGGCGGGCGCATCGTGCTGATGGGGCGCACCGACCTGGCGCAGCAGGTGGTCAACCAGCGCGGCACGCTGCGCGCGCAGTCGCTCGTCTCGCGCCGCGGCGAGATCCGGCTCGAAGCGCTGGCGCCCGAGGGCGACGCGCCGCGCAACCAGGTGGTGGTGGCCGGCACCCTGGACGCCAGCGCGGCCGAGGCGGGCGTGGCCGGCGGCTCCATCTACACCGGCGCCGACCGGCTGCAGGTGCTGGACAGCGCGCGCATCCGCGCCGACGGCGGCGGTGGCAAGAATGGTTTCAACGGCCACTGGGAGGCCGAGGCCCACAGCGACATGCGCATCGTGGCCGCGGTGGCGCCGGAACACCCCAGCACGCAGCTCGATGCCGGTGTGATCGGCCGCACGCTCGAAAGCGCCACCGACGTGACGCTGCTGCGCCCCGGGACCCTGGGTGTGGACACGTTGGGCGTGACCTTCGAGGAGAACGCCCAGGTGCTCAAGCAGGCCGGCGGCGATGCGGTGCTGCGCGTGCATTCCACCAGCCACATCGACATGGCGCCGGGCGCGCGCATCGCGGCCTCGCAAGGGGCGCTTCAGGTGGAATTCGACACCGACATGCAAGGCCTGGCGCAGGCCCGGCTCGGTGCGCCCGGCGCGCCTGCGGCTGCCATTCGCATGAACGGCGCCTCGATCGATGCCAATGGCGGCGACATCCTGTTCTATGGCCAGGGCCACGTGAACTTCGACACCCGTGGCCATGCCGTGGGCGGCGTGGTCAAGGGGCCGCCGGCGGACGTGGACAACGTGCTGCGCAGCGGCATCTGGCTGGGCGACAGCACACTGAGCACCAAGGGCGACGGGCAGGTCCTGCTGCGCGGTGCGGGCGGCACGGAGGGCGGTACCTACCTGGTCGCCAGCGATGGCGTGCACCTGCAGGGCGCGAGCCGGATCGAGACCCAGCGCGGCGCGATCCAGATCCAGGGCGAGGGTGCGGTGAGCGCCACCGGCGTGCGGCTGCAGGGCGGCGGCGCCGACGTGGGCTACACCCTGCAACTGCAATCGGCCAGCGGGACCATTGACATCGCGGGCACGACGCGCGGCTGGACGGACACCGACGTCTCCGCGCCGCCGCGGGCCGGCCAGGTGAGCGCCGGCGTGATCGCCACCCGGTCCGAGCTGGTGACCGGGGGCCATGTGAGCATTCGCGGCGAAGGGGCGGACCTCAGCGGCCTGCAGAGCGTGCTGCCGGGATGGGCGACCAGCCAGAAGGAGGCGGCCACGGTCGGCGCGTCCTACGGCGCCGTGGTCAGCGGCTCGCGCGTGGAGGCCGGCCCGCAGGGCACGATCGAAGTGCTCGGCACCATGGGCAGCGCCGGCTTCGGCGTCACCGCCGCGGGCACGCCCACGCCCGCGCCGACCACGATCGAGGAGGGCTTGACACCCTTCGGGGTGCTGGTTGGCTCCTCGCGCAGCACCGACGGGCTGCGGGCGCAGGGCGGCAAGATCCACCTGGAGGCCAAGGAGGGCGATGTGCTGGTGGCAGTGGGCAGCGATGCCCGGCCGCTGCTCGACGTGTCCAGCGACAGCGGGGCGGGCGGCGACATCCGGCTGACCGGGACCCAGTTGGTGGCCATCGCCAATGCGGGCGTGGATGCGGGCACGCTGGCGGATGCGCGCGGCCTGGGCCAGGGCGGCAGCATCGAGGTGCGCAGCGTTGCGCAGACACCCGGTACCGGTGCCGTGGCCATCGGCCCGCGCCTGACGCTGGACGCCAGCGCGCAGGCCGGCGCGGCCGGCGACGGCGGCCGCATCGTGGTGCTGGGCGACCGCAGCCTGCGTGCGCACGGCACGCTGCGCGCGCGCGGCGGCGACGCCGGCGGCCAGGGCGGCTTCGTCGAAACCTCGGCCGATGCCTTCGACCTCTCGGGCATCGCGGTGGACGCGGGGGCGGCGTCGGGGGCGGGCGGGCAGTGGCTGGTGGATCCGTACAACGTCATCATCGTCCATGGGTCCGATGCCGGCAGCCTGCCCGCCAACCCGTTCACGGCGCTGGCCAGCTCGACCCTTCAGGACAGTGCCATCAGCGCCGCCCTGAACGCCGGCACGGACGTCACCATCGCCACCACCCAGGCCTCGGGCGGCAGCGAGGCGGGCGACATCCGCATGTTCAGTGGGGTGGAGATCCAGTACAACCAGAACGCCACCGGCACGCGCACCTTCACGCTCGATGCGACCAACAGCGTGCGCGCCGACACCGGCGTGGTGATCGCCGCGGCGGGTGCGGGGCGCGCCCTGAACGTGGTCTTCAACGCCGATGCGGAAGGCGGCGGCCAGGCCACCGGCGGCGGCCAGGTCAGCTACAGCGGCAGCATCTACAGCAACGGCGGCGACGTGCGCATGAACGGCGCCGCGGCCAACAACACCGCCTCGGTGAGCGTGAGCCTCGACGGCCCGGTGATCGACACGCGCCAGGGCAACACGCAGACGCCGCTCCCCTCGGGCGGGCCGTTGCTCAACTCGGGCGGCAGCGATGGGCTGCCGGGCGGGGACCTCGCCATCACGGGACGCACGAACTTCGAGTCGGCCTTCAACTCCTTCGACGGCGTGCGCATCAGCGGCACGCAGATCCGGACCTCGACCGGCGACGTCGACATCCTCGGCACGGCGACCACGGGCAGCGGCGTGATCCTTACCGGAAGCAGCGCCAACGCGGGCGTGCGCACCACCAGCGGCGACATCCGCATCACGGGCGTGGGCGGCTATTCGCCCAGCAGCGGCTATTCGCCCGGGCATGGCGTCGTCCTGGGGGCGGCGGGCAGCGCCCTCGAAGGGCCCGGCCTGGTGTCGGCCGATGGGGACATCCAGGTGCGCGGCGTGAGCCGGATGGCGGACCCCGTGCCGGACGCGCAGCCGGGCGCCGGCCTCCTGCTGGCGGCCGGCACCCGCGTGCGGGCCACCGGGCAAGGGCGCGTGGAGCTGACCGGCGAGACCCGCGGTGCCGCGGCGGGTGTCGAGCTGGCGGCCGCTTCCGGCGCGCTGGCCGCCGCGCGCGTTGAAGGCCAGCGCGACGTGGTGATCCGGGCCGCGAACAACGGGGCCGGCGACGCCTTCGTGACCGGCGCCGGCAGCAGCGTGAGCGCGGCGCGGGTGCTCAACCTGCGGCCCGGCGGGCTGGACGTGGCGGGCGGGCCCGATGCGATGGCCGTCACCGCCGTCAACCGCGTGGGGCAGGGCATCCGCGTGGGCGGGGTTGATGCCACGGGGCTGTCGATCTCCTCGGCGGACCTGGGCCGGCTGAATGCGCCCACGCTGGTCATCGGCGGCAGCACCCATGCGGGGGACATCACCGTGGCGGGGGCCGTCAGCCGCAGCGGTGCGCTGACCCTGCAGAACGACGGCGCCAGCGGCGGGGCCGGCAACATCGCCCTGATGGCGCCCGTGACGGCCGGCACGCTGGGCCTGGTGGCCGGCGGGACGGTGACGCAGACTGCGGCCGGCGCGGTCACGGCGCAGACGCTGCTGGCCAGCGCCAGCCGGGGCTCCGTGCTGCTGGACCAGGCGGCGAACGACGTGAGCGCGGCCACGCTGGGCGGCAGCGCCGCGCAGGACTTCCGCTACCAGGACGTGGATGCGCTTCGCCTGGGCAGCGTGTCGGTGACGGGCTTCAATACCGCGAGCGATCAGCCGCAGGTCATCAGCGCCACCTCCATGCAGGCGCAGACCGTGTTCATCCGCACGCTGGCCGGCGATCTTTCCCTGGCCACCGACGTGAGCAGCAGCGCCGGGGCCGACCTGGTCGCGGGCAGCCGCTTCCAGAACCAGGGCGCCTATCGCATCACGGGCGGGCGCTGGCGCGTCTGGGCCGACACCTGGGTCGGCGAAAGCCGCGGGGGCATGGCCGGCACGGGCACCTTGCCCAACCTCTACAACTGCCGCTATGCCGGCGCATGCGGCGTCACTGTCTCGGGCAGCGACAGCCAGTTCATCTATGCGCAGCAGCCCGTGGCGACGGTTTCGATCGCGCCTGCCGAGCGCGCGGTGGGCGAAGCCAATCCTGCGTTCAGCTACACGCTCACCGGGCTGATCCTGGGCGACACGGGGGCGGGGATCTCGGGCGTGGTCTCGACTCCGGCGAACGCGGGCAGCCCGGCAGGCAGTTATCCGATCACTGGCACTTTCACGTCTGCCGAGGGCTATGCGGTCAATGTTGTGCCGGGGACACTTGCCGTGGTGGACGTACGGCCGCCACCACCACCGCCGCCACCGCCACCACCACCACCACCACCACCGCCACCACCGCCACCGCCACCGCCACCGCCACCGCCACCGCCACCGCCACCGCCACCGCCACCGCCACCGCCACCGCCACCGCCACCACCGCCACCGCCACCGCTGCCGCTGCCACCTCGGGGGGGCATTGACGCGCAGGTGCTCCAGCGTGTGGCCCAGCAATTCGACCTGTTGCGCGACCTGCCCAACACCTACACCTTCGACCGCAACATCAATGCGGTGCCTGTCTGCCTGGCCACGGACCGGCTGGCCGGCGACCGGGTGCTGCCGGGCGAGGACACGCTGTCGCGCGAATGGGTCAAGGTGCGCTCGCGGCCCAACCTCACGCAGTGCATCGACACCGGGCGCGAAGACGGGTGCGGCGACTTCTGAACGCGGCCCCCGCCCGGGGGATGTGAGGCCGCAGGCGCGCCCACAGGTGCCGCGTGCGCCCCGCGTGCGCCGGGAACCCGCCGTGCCTGCCGCTCAGCCCGGGTGCCGCGCCAGCAGCGCACGCGGCAGATCGCCTTGCCAAGTCTGCAGACCCTGGTGGGCCAGGCGTGAGCGCGTGTCCACGTGCACCTTGCCGCCCAGGGCCTGCCAGCGGCGGCAGAAGGCGCCGCCCTCGCTGAGGTCGCGGCCGGTCTCGCGCTCCAGCCGGTTGCGCGCCCGCGGGATCAGGCTGTCGCCGTCCAGAAAGCGCGTCTGCAGCGCCATGCCGCGGTTCCAGGCCTCGTTGACGAAGGCCAGCAGGCTGCGTACGTACAGGCTGCTCAGCGCGCCGGAATGCGTGGGCGTGGCCACGAAGGGACAGATCTGCCGCAGGGCGTGGGTGTCGAGCATGGCGAAGGTTCCGGATGGGCAGGCCGGCTGGGCATCAGGCGCTCGCCGCCCCGGCGGGCGGAGCGCAGCGCGTCGCCAGCAGCGCCCGCAGCCGCGCCGGCGCGACCGGCTTGGTGAGCAGCAGCACGCCCTGCTGCCGCAGGCGCTGCAGGGCTTCGGCGTGGGTGGCGCCGGAGATTACGATGAACAGCGCCTGGGGCTGCATCTCCCGGGCGGCGGCCAGGACGGCCAGGCCGCCGCGGGAAGCGTCGGCGGGGTCGGCGCCGCCCGCGTGCGCCAGTTGCAGGTCGCACAGCACGACGTCCAGCGCGGCGCCGGGCGCCGACAGGTGGGCGCGCGCCTCGTCGAAGGTGGCGCCCACCCGTACCGTGCAGCCCCACTGCTGCAGCAGCGCCCGCGTGCCTTCGAGGATCACGGGGTCGTCGTCCACGACCAGGCAGTGCAGGCCGGCCACCGAGGCGGGGGGCGCCGCCGCGGCTTCGGCCGGTGCCGCGGCGGCCGGCGGGGCCGCCTCGCCCGCGCGCGGCAGCTGGATCGAGAAGGTGCTGCCGTGTGCCAGTGCCGAGCGCAGCGCGATGCGCGTGCCCAGCAGGGCCGCGATGCGCGCGCAGATGGCCAGGCCCAGGCCGAAGCCCTGCCGGCGGTCGCGCTCGGTGTTGCTGACCTGGTAGAACTCTTCGAAGATGCGGCTCTGGTGGATGGGGGCGATGCCCACGCCGTTGTCGCGCACCTCGACGCGCACGCCGCCGGCGCGCGCGCGGGCCACCACCATCACGGTGCCGTCCAGGGGCACGTGGCGAATGGCGTTGTTCACCAGGTTGCCCAGCACGCGCTGCAGCAGCGCGGCATCGCTGCGCACGCTCAGCCCGCGGTGCTGCCAGACCAGGCGCACGCCGCCCTGCGCCGCCTGTGCGGCGTGCTGCGCGGCCAGCGCGTCGAACACGTCGGCCAGCCGCACGTCGGCGAGCGCGGGGGTCAGCACTTGCGCATCCAGGCGCGAGATCTCCAGCAGGTCGTCGAGCAGCAGGCTCATGAAGGCCGTGCTTTCCTGCAGGCGCTGCATGGCCGGCCGCTGTGACGCGCTGGCGCCGGCCATGAGGCCGTCGATGAACAGCCCCATGGCATGCAGCGGCTGGCGCAGGTCGTGGCTGGCTGCGGCCAGGAAGCGGGCGCGGGACAGCGAGGCCTGCTCGGCCTCGGTCATGCGCATCAGGGCTACGGCGGTGGCTTCGCGCACGCGCGCTTCGCTGATCTGCTGGTGCTGTTGCAGGTGCTCCGCCAGACGGTTCACGTCCTGCGCGAGGGTGGCCAGTTCGTGGGGGGCGCGGCCGGCCGGGGCATCGGCGGCCACGCCGCAGCGGGCGCCGAAATGGCCCGCCTGCAGCGCCGCCACCGTGCGCGAGATGCGGCCCAGCGGGCGCGAGATGCGGCGCGCCATGTGCCGCGCGGCCAGCCAAGCCACGAGCAGGGCCAGCAGCGCCAGGCCGGCGCTGGTGAGCCAGGTCGTGGCCCGGGCCCGCGACAGCGGCTGTGTGTCGCGGAAGGTCTGCACCAGGCCGATGGGACGCTCGCCGGCCAACGCGCTGCCCGGCGGCGCGAAGGCCGCCTGCGAGGCCTCGCGCAGCAGCACCGGGGCCGAGAAGCTGCGCTGCTGCACGCCCGCCGCCGGGCCCGCGCTCACGTACACGCCGGCGCTGTTGCTGATCTCCACGCGCGTCACCTGGCCGGTGCGCAGGGCCGCCTGGGCCACGCTCTGCAGTGCGGGCACGTCGCCGGCGTACAGGCTCAGGTCCGACAGGGCCGCCACCTGGCGCGCAATGGCCAGGCCTTCCGCCTCGAACAGGCTGTCGAGCGCATCGAGGCGCGCATGGGTGAACCAGCCCGTCAGCAGCAGGGCCAGCAGGGCGCAGGGCAGCACGCCCAGGCGCAGCAGGTCGCGCTGCAGGCCGCCGCGCAGGCGAAGGGGCGCCGGTGGCGGCGCGGGCCCCTCGGGCAAGGGAGAGGCCAGGGCAGGCGCCGGCAGGGAAGGGGCCGCGCTCATGCCGCTCACGAACCCCCTGGCGGCACGGCCAGGCGCTGCGTCAGCGCCTGCTCGCTGGGCAGCCGCAGATCCAGGCTGCGCGCCACGTGCGGGTTGATGCGCACCTGCGCCACGGGCGCCCACTCGAGCAGCGGGGCCGCGGGCCCGCCACGGGCCAGCAGGCGCTCGCCCAGCGCGTGCGCGCGCCGCGCCAGCTGCGCGGGGCTGGAGGTGCTGGCGGCCAGCGCCCCCGAGCGCACGGGGCCTTCCCCGCTGCCGATGACCGGCACGCCGGCCGCCGCTGCGGCACGCAGCACCGCCAGCGTGGCGGCCTGGCTGGTCCCGATGGCGTCGGGCAGCAGCACCAGGACGTCGCTGCGCGGCAGCACTTCGCGCAGCGCGGGGCCGAGGGCCAGCGGGTCCGCGGCGGTGGCCACCTGCAGCGACCAGCCGCGCCCGTCGGCCTCGGCGGCCTGCTGCAGCTCGCGCAGCAGGGTTTCGGAGCCGGCCGTCACCACCAGGCCCAGCCGCCGGCGGCCCGGCAGCAGGGCGTCGACGAGCTTCAGCTGTTCGGCCGGCGCGGTGTCGCGCAGCAGCACGGCCACGCGGGCGGCGGAGCGCGGCGCCGCGGGCAGGGCGTCGTAGTCCTGGCGGGACAGCAGGGCCAGCAGCAGCGGCTCGGCGGGGTCCCGCGCCAGCGCGGCCCGGGCGGCCTCGGCGCCCAGGGCCAGCGTCACGCGCCCGGCGCCGGCGGCCCGCACGCCGCGCGTGCGCACCCCGGCGTTCGCGGCCGGCTCGTCCGGCGTGGCCTGTCCCAGGTCCTGCAGCGCACGCAGGAACTCGGCCTGCGACGGTGCCTGCGCCGCTGGCCCCGGCACCAACTGCCATTCCACCGCCCAGGCCGCGCAGGCGCCCGTCAGCAGCAGCCCCTGCAGGGCAAAGCGCAGCAGCGTGCGTGCAAGGCTTGCAGGCAGCGCCCCGCGCGCCAGGAAGACAGCCAGGGTCATGGACGCACAGCGACGGGCCCGCACCATGTGGGCCCTGCCGGGAATGTACGGAGCGCGCCCGGCGCGCGCGATAAGGCAGAGGGCTTAGCGGCGAAGGCCGGAGGTCGGGGCCGCTGCCCGCGGCTGTGCCGCGCGGTCTATGCCTGATGGCCTAGCGTCCCGGTGTGCCGGCGGCCGGCAGGCCGCTCAGGCGGCAGGCCCCTGTCCCTGCCGGGCGCGCACCTGCGCCAGGATGGCCTGGCGCAGCGCCGTCGGCGACACAGGCTTGTAGAGTACGGCGATGCCCGCGGCGGCCACTTCCCGCAGGCGGTCGGGCTTGGTTTCGCCGGTCACCAGCAGGCGCGCCGTGCCGGCACGGATGCCGCCCGGGTGGCGCTCCAGCGCGGCGAGCACGTCCAGGCCGTTGTCCCCGCCCTGCAGCAGCAGGTCGCTCACCACCACGTCGGGCGGCTGCGGCCAGCGCGCGGCCAGGGCCAGGGCCTCGGCACGGTCCTGGGCCGCCATCACCTCGGCGCCCCAGCTGCCCAGCACCGCCTGCAGGCCTTCGAGGATGGTGCGCTCGTCGTCGATGACCAGGATGCGCAGGCCATCGAGGCGGCCGTCCTCCACCGCCGGCTCGTCCCGCGCGGACGGCACGGCTTGCGCAGGCGGCACCACGCGCGCGCTCACGCGCACGCAGGTGCCGCGCCCCGGGCGCGAGCGCAGCTCGACGCGGGTGTTGAGCAGCGCGGCCAGGCGCTGCACCGTGGCCAGTCCCAGGCCCATGCCGCGCGCCGCGCGGCTGCCGGTGTCCGCGGCGCCCGGGGCCCGCGCCTGCGCGCGGCGGGCTTCGGGGCAGGCGGTCTCGATCTGGTAGAACTCCTCGAACACGCGGCGCTGGTGCTGCGGCGCGATGCCGATGCCGGTGTCCCACACCTCGATCCACACCTGCCGCCCGCGCCGCCGGGCGCCGACCAGCACGCCGCCCTCGGCCGTGTGGCGCAGCGCGTTGGACACCAGGTTGGACAGGATGCGCGAGAGCATCACGTAGTCGCTGCGCACCCACAGGTCGGTCTTGCGCACCACCAGCCGCAGCTCCTGCTGTTCGGCCACCGGGCGGAAGTTGCGGCTGATCTCGTCGAACAGCGGGTCCAGCGCGAACTCGCGCCACTGCGGCTGCAGCACGCCGGCGTCGAGCTGCGACAGGTTGAGCAGTTCCGAGAACAGGCGGTCCAGCGATTCCACGCATTCGCGGATGTGGCCGATGCGCGTGAGCCGCACCGGGTCCGTCTCGCCGTTGGCGAGCCCGTCCGAAAACAGCGTCAGCGCATGCAGCGGCTGGCGCAGGTCATGGCTGGCGGCGGCCAGCAGCCGGGTCTTGGCCTGGCTGGCCACCTCCAGCTGCTGGTTCTTGTGCGCCAGCTCGGCCGTGGCGGCGTCGATGCGGCTTTGCAGCAGACGCTGGCTTTCGGCCAGCGCGCGCGAGGCCTCGTTGAACCCCGCCTGCAGGTGCCGCACCTCGGCGGCGCCCTCCAGGGGCACGTGCACCTCTTCGCCGGCCCCGAGCCGGTCCACGGCCTGGCCCAGGCGATGGATGGGCGCGCTGATGCGCCGCGCGGCCCAGGTGCCCGCCAGCAGCACGCCCAGCAGGCTGGCGCCCAGCACCACCAGCACGTTGAACCAGACGGTCCGGCGGGCATGGCGCACGGCCTCCAGGCTCATTTCCACCATCACCTGGCCCAGCGCCCGGCCCGCCTCGTCCGTCACCGGCACCAGCACCTGCACGCCCTCGGCGCGCTGGCGGTCCACGGTTTCGGCATTGGCGAGGATCTCGCCGTCCTCGGACCACAGCTGCACCTGCTGCACATGCGGCTGGTGGATGCCACTTTGCGCCAGCCGCAGCAGAGCGCGGCGGTCGGTTGCCGCCAGCGGGCTCTGGGCGGCGGTGGCCAGTTGCAGCGCCACGGTGCGCGCATTGGCGCGAACCAGCTCGCTCACGCCGTCCAGGTACTGCCGCGTGAGCACGCCGATGGTGCCCAGCATGGCCAGCACGGCCGGCAGCACGGCCAGCAGCACCAGTTGCTGCGCCAGCGACAGCCCACGCCCCGGGAGAGGGGGCGCGCCGGCGGCCGCCCGGCCCGGCGTCTGCGGCGCTGCAGGAGAGTTGCCCATGAAGAAATCTACGTTCCGGCGAAGGATTTGGTTTCTAATTGTGTTGGCGCGCCCCGGGCCTGACCAGTCGGCCGCTTGGCCATCTTCCTGCGTCATCGTGCTCCGCTCCATGATCCGCCTGCCGTTCCTGTCCCGTCTGCTGCGTGAAGCGCCTTCGCGCCTGCGGCGCCGGCTGGCTGCGGCGGGCGGCCTGCTCCTGCTGGCGCTCGCGGCCGTCCCGGCGGCCGCGCAGACCGCGCCGGCGCCGCTGCGCTTCGGCATTCTGCCCCTGGGCGGCGTCTTCGAATCGCGCAACGACTGGGATCCGCTGCTGGCCGACCTGAGCACGGCCATCGGCCGGCCGGTGGCCGTGCTCTCGGTCACCTCCTACGAAGCGCTGGAGCAGGCCATCCAGCGCGGCGAGGTGGACATGGCCTTCCTGTCGGGCAAGATGGCCCTGGATGCCGTGACCCAGCGCCGCATGCAGGTGCTGGCCCAGGTCACGCGCCATGACGGGCTGCCGGGCTACCGGGCGCTGCTGCTCTCGCGCAAGGGGTCGGGCCTCGATTCGGTGCAGCCGGTGCTGGAGCAGCCCGGGCGCTGGCGGCTGGCGCGCGGCGAGTCGCGCTCGGTGTCGGGCTTCATCGTGCCGCAGCTGCAGCTCTTCCTGCCCAACCGCGTGGCCATGGAAACGGCCTTCCGCGACGAGATCGTGGGCACGCACCAGGCCACGGCGCTCGCGGTGGCCAATGGCGAAGCCGACATCGCCACCAACAACACCGCCGATTTCGAGCGCTTGCGCACCCAGTTCCCGCGCGAGGCCCAGCGCCTGCAGGTGATCTGGCAGTCGGACCTGATCCCGCATGCGCAAGTGGTCATGCGCGGCGACTACCCGCCCGCTTTCCAGGCGCAGGTGCAGAGCTTCCTGGTGGCCTACGCGCGCGGCAAGGGGCCGCAGGCCGACGCCCAGCGCGCCGTGCTCAAGTCGCTGCACGACCTGGCCGGCTTCGTGGCGGCCGACAACCGCTCGCTGGTGCCGGCCGCGCGCTTGGCGCACCAGCTCGCGCTGCGCAATGCCGCGGGCGCGCAGTTCGTCAACGACGCGGCCCGCCAGGCCCGCCTGGCGCGCATCGAAGCGCAGTTCGCCGAGCAACTGCAGGTGCTGGAGACGCCGGCCGGCGCCCGGCCATGACCCCCGGCGCGGCCCCGTCGTCATCGGCCGGCGGCCGCCGCCGGCTGCTGCTGCTGCTGGGGCTGCTGGCGGGCTGGGCGCCGGCCCGGGTGGGCGCCCAGCCCGAATGGGTGCCGCGCCGCCGGGCGGCGAGCGAAACCGCCTTCGTGCGCTTCGCGGCCCTGCCCGTGGGTGGTGCGGTGGAATGGCGCCGGCACTGGGACACGCTGCTGGCCGCCCTGGGTGCCCGCGTGCAGCGGCCCGTCAGCAGCGTGTCGGTGGCCGGCGAGGAGGCCCTCGCGCGCGCCATCGCCCGCGACCAGGTCGACGTGGCTTTCCTGGGCGGCCGGCTGGCGCTGGACGCCGTGAGCGAGCGCCGCCTGCGGGTGGTCGCGCAGATGGCGTGCGAACCGGCCGAGGCGCCGCAGGCGCTGCTGCTCACGCGCCGGGCGCCGGGCCTGCCGTCCGAGCTGGACGCGCTGCTGAGCCAGGCCGCGCGCTGGCGCCTGGCGCGCGGCGAGGAACGCTCGCTGTCCGGCTTCGTGGTGCCCCAGGCGCAGCTGCTGCTGCCGCGCGGCCTGCCGATGGAGACGGCTTTCCGCGACGAGCGCGTGGGCAGCCCCCAGGAGACCCTGCTGGCGCTGGCCAACGGCGACGTCGACCTGGCCACCGCCGACAGCCTGCATTTCGCCAGCTTCGCCCAGCAGTTTCCGCTGGAGGCCGCGCGCCTGCGCGTGGTCTGGCGCTCCGCACCCATCCCGGCGCCCCTGCTGCTGGTGCGCGAGGAGGCGACCAAGGCCTGGAAGGCCCAGGTGCGCGACTTCTTCGTGCGCGTGGGCGAACCGGCCGCGCCGCCGGAATGGCGCGCGGCCCTGAACGCGCTGCAGATGCCGCGCGGCTTTCGTGCCGCGGACAACCGCGCGCTGCTGCCGGTCGCGCAGCTGGTGCTGGAGCTGGGGCGCCAGCGCGCGGCGGCGGCGCAGTGGGTCAGCGAAGCCGCGCGCGAGGCGCGCCTGCACAAGCTGGCGCAGGCCCATGCGCGCCAGGTCACGCTGCTGCAGAGCCTTGAGCCTTGAGCCTTGAGCCTTGAGCCTTGAGCCTTGAGCCTTGAGCCTTGAGCCTTGAGCCTTGAGCCTTGAGCCTTGAGCCTTGCACGTTGCACGTTGCACGTTGCACGTTGCACGTTGCACGTTGCACGTTGCACGTGCGCGCCTGAGCCGCCCGGGTACTAGTCCCTTCGGGGTGTCTGCGCCGGCTGCCTAGGCCGTCCGTCGGATTTGCCGGCCCATCCCCGGGCCGGACACTGCACCGGACGCTGCAAAGTGCCGGGGCCGCGCGCGCGTCGCACGTGCGCCGCCCCGGCTGCGGCCCCTGTTCCTGAACGGGCGGTCGCCGGCGTCGCCCGGGTCCGGGTCCGCATGGGGCGGGCCCGCCCGGAGAACGAACGGACGGAGCGCGCGCGGATGAGTTGGCGAAGCAAAGTGGTGTGGAGCGAGGGCATGCTGCTGCAGCCCCAGCATCTGCAGCAGGCCGAGCGCCATGCCGACCACGCGCGCCAGGTGCTGCTGCGCGGCACGGTGCCGCATGGCTGGGGTTTTGCCGAGCTCGAGATCGACGCCGCCGCGCTGTCGCTGGGCAAGTTCGCCCTCGTGCGCGCGGTGGGGGTGTTCGCGGACGGCACCGTGTTCGACATGCCGGCCGTGGACCCGCTGCCCGAGCCGCTGGAGGTCCCGCCCGGCCTGCGCGACGAGGATCTGCTGCTCGCGCTGCCGCTGCGCCGCGCCGGCGCGCGCGAGGCCGATGCCGAGGACTACGACGAACTGGTGCGCCACCGCGTGCTGGAGTCCGAGGTGCCCGATTCCAACACCGCCGGCGAACGCACGGCGACGCTGCAGCTGGGCGCGCTGCACACGCGGCTGCTGCGCGCCACGGAAAGGACCGACGCCTGGACCACGCTGCGCGTGGCGCGCGTGCAGGAGCGCCGCACCGACAACCAGGTGCAGCTGCACCGCGGCCTGATCCCGCCGCTGCTGCAGGTTGCGGCCAGCGCCAACGTGCGCGGCTGGGTCGACGAGCTGCTGGGCCTGCTGCGCCAGCGCGGCGAAGCGCTGGCCGGCCGCCTCACGCAGGGCGGCACCGGCGGCGTGGCCGAGATCGCCGACTTCCTGCTGCTGCAGACCGTGAACCGGCACGAGCCCGTGCTGGCGCACTTCGCGCGCCTGGCGGGCGAGACGGCGCTGCATCCCCGGCACTTCTACGAACAGGCGCTGCAGCTGGCCGGCGACCTGGGCACCTTCCGCGAAAGCCGGCGCGCCGCGCGCTTCCCGGCCTATGCGCACGACGAGCTGGAAGCCACTTTCAAGCCGCTGATGGACGACCTGCGCCGCAGCCTGTCGATGGTGCTGGAGCAGTCGGCCATCCGCATCGAACTGCACGACCGCAAGCATGGCGTGCGCGTGGCGCTGATCTCCGACGTGGAACTGCAGCGCAACGCCACCTTCGTGCTGGCGGTGCAGTCGAACATGCCCGGCGAGGCGCTGCGCGCGCGCTTTCCCACGCAGGTCAAGATCGGCCCGGTCGAGCGCATCCGCGACCTGGTCAACCTGCAATTGCCCGGCGTCACGCTCACGCCCATGCCGGTGGCGCCGCGGCAGATTCCGTACCACGCGGGCGCCAACTACTTCGAGCTGGAAACGCGCGGCAGCGACCTGTGGCGCCAGCTCGAACAGTCGGGCGGCCTGGCCATGCACATCGCCGGGGAGTTTCCCGGCCTCGACCTCGCTTTCTGGGCCGTCCGATCATGAGCACCCCGGATCCCTTCGCGGCCTTCGAGTCCGAGCGCACGGTCATCAAGCCCAAGCCGCGCACGCCGGGCGGGGCGCCGCCGCCGCCTTCGATGCCTCAGGCTGCGCCTTCGGGCGAGGTGCTGCCGGTGGAGCTGGGCAGCCTGGGCCTGCTGAACCCGCTGGTGTCGGCGGCGGCCGGGCTGCTGGTGCTCACGGCCAAGCTGCGCCACCAGGTGCAGCCCTCCAACATCGCGACGCTGCGCGCCTCCACGGCCGAGGCCGTGCAGCGCTTCGACGCCGAGGCGCGCCGCGCGGGCGCCAGCAACGAGACGGTGCTGGCCGCGCGCTACATCCTGTGCACGGCGCTCGACGAGGCCGTGGCCAACACGCCCTGGGGCGTGCAGGGCGGCTGGAACAAGCAGAGCCTGCTGGTGCAGTTCCACAACGAGACCTGGGGTGGCGAGAAGGTGTTCCAGCTGCTCGCGCGGCTGGCGCAGGACGTGCCCAGGCACCGCGACCTGCTGGAGCTGCTGTACGCCGTGCTGGCGCTGGGTTTCGAGGGCCGCTACCGCGTCATCGACAACGGAAAGGCCCAGCTCGACACGGTGCGCCAGCGCCTGGCTGACCTGATCCGCAAGGACCGCCCGCCGCTGGAGCCGGCGCTGTCGCCGCACTGGCGCGGGCAGGGCGGCGGCGGCGTGGCGCTGCGCGACGCGATTCCGCTGTGGGTGGTCGGGGCCGCGCTGCTGCTGTTGCTGGCGCTGCTGTGGTTCGGCCTGCGGGTGTGGCTGGGCAACCGCTCGGACCTGACCTGGACCCAGCTCGCCGGCCTGCGCATGCCGCAGGTGCAGGTGGCACTGCCGCCCCCGGTGCCGGCGCGCGCGCCGCGTCTGGCGCGCTTCCTGGAGCCCGAGGTCAAGCAAGGCCTGGTCACCGTGACCGACGAGGCCGACCGCAGCACGGTGCGCCTGCGCGGCGATGCCTTCTTCGGTTCCGGCAGCGCCGACCCCATGCCCGCCGCCCTGCCCGTGCTGGCGCGCATCGGCCAGGCGCTGGCCGAGGTGCAGGGCCAGGTGCTGATCACCGGCCATTCCGACAGCCAGCCGATCCGTTCGCTGCGCTTCCCCTCCAACTGGCACCTGTCCACCGCGCGCGCCGAGGCCGTCAAGGCCGCGCTCACACCGCTGGTCGATCCGTCGCGCATGCGCGCCGAAGGCAAGGCCGATGCCGAGCCCGTGGCGCCCAACGACACACCGGCCAACCGCGCGCGCAACCGGCGCGTGGAGGTGGTGCTGCTGGTGCCGCCCGCGTTGCTGGCGCAAGCGGCGCTGCCGGCCGCCCCCGCGCTCGCGCCCGCCCCTCAGGGAGCCGCCCGATGAAAAAGCTCCTGCGCCTCCTCTTCCATCCCGTGCTGCTCACGGGGCTGGCGCTGCTCGTGCTGGGCGTGCTGGTCTGGTGGATCGGCCCGCTCGTCAAGGTGGGCGAACTCATGCCGCTGGCCAGCGAGCTGGCGCGCGCCCTCGTCATCGGCGTGCTCGTGCTGCTGGTGCTGCTGCGCTGGGCGCTGCGCCGCTGGCGGGTGCGGCGCGCCAGCCAGCACCTGACCGACGGGCTCATGAAAGCGCCGGTGGCCGCCGCGCCCGGTGCGCCGGCCGTGAGTGGCGAGCAAAAGGTGCTGGGCGACCGCTTCGCCGAGGCCATCGCCACGCTCAAGAAGATGCGCCTGCACGCGGCCGGCAGGAAGCCCGGCTGGCGCGACTGGCTCTCGCTCTCGGGCGGCAGCTACCTGTACGACCTGCCCTGGTACGTGTTCATCGGCGCGCCGGGTTCGGGCAAGACCACGGCGCTGGTCAACTCGGGCCTGTCCTTCCCGCTGGCCGAGAAGTTCGGGCCCGGCGCCATCCGCGGCGTGGGCGGCACGCGCAACTGCGACTGGTGGTTCACCGACGAGGCAGTGCTGATCGACACCGCGGGCCGCTACACCACGCAGGACAGCCATGCCAGCGAAGACAAGAGCGCCTGGGACGGCTTCCTGGGCCTGTTGAAGAAGGCGCGTCCGCGCCGGCCGCTCAACGGCGTCTTCCTCACCGTGAGCGTGGCGGACCTGCTGAGCCAGGGCACCGAGGCGCGCAGCGCGCTCGCCGCCTCGATCCGCGCGCGGCTGCTGGAGCTGGACGAGCGCCTGACCACGCGGCTGCCAGTCTACGTGCTCGTGACCAAGAGCGACCTGCTCTACGGCTTTACGGACTACTTCGCCGACCTGGGCAAGGAGCAGCGCGCGCAGGTCTTCGGCTTCACCCTGCCGCCCGAGGAAGGCACGCAACTGGCCGAGCATGGGCTGGATGCGCCCTTCCAGCGCGAGTTCGCCCTGTTGCACGGGCGCCTGAACGACGGCCTGGTCGAGCGCATGCAGCAGGAGACCGACGGCACGCGCCGCGCCGCCATCTTCGGCTTCCCGGCGCAGTTCGCGGCCGTCGGCCCGCTGCTGGCCGACCTGCTGGACCAGGTGTTCACGGGCTCGCGCTTCGCGCAGCCGCCCTGGGTGCGCGGCGTGTACTTCACCAGCGGCACGCAGGAAGGCAGCCCCATCGACCGCGTGATGGGCACGCTGGCGCGCAGCTTCGGGCTGGAGCGTGCCATCCTGGCGCCGCAGCAGGGCAGCGGGCGCAGCTACTTCCTCACCACGCTGCTCAAGGAGGTGGTCTTCCCCGAGCAGCGCCTGGCCGGGGCCGACCTGAAGCTGGAGCGCCGGCGCCACCTGCTGCGCGGCGCGGCCGTCGCGGCCCTGGTGCTGCTGACCGTGGGCCTCGCCGCCGCCTGGGGCTGGAGCGCCTGGCAGAACCTGAACTACCTGAAGGCCGTGGAAGCGCGCGTGCCGCCCGCCAGGGAGCAGCTGCAGGCGCTGCCCGCCCAGACGCACAGCCTGGTGCACGTGGCGCCCGTGCTGCAGCAGCTGCGCGAGATCTGGAAGGTGCCCGAGAACCGGCAGGGCGATGCGCCGCTTTCGATGATGCTGGGGCTGTACCAGGGCGACAAGCTGGATTCGGCCGCGCAGATGGCGCACCAGCGCGCGCTCAACGAGGCCTTCCTGCCGCAGCTGGCGCTGCGCATCGAGCAGCAGCTGCGCAGCGCCGGCAAGGACAACCTCGAGTTCAGCTACGAGGCGCTCAAGAGCTACCTCATGATCCACCAGCCCGAGCATTTCGATGCCGAGGCGCTCAAGGCCTGGATCACGCTGGACTGGTCGCGCAGCCTGGACCGCGGCCTGCCGCAGGCGCAGCGCCAGCTGCTGGAAGCGCAGCTGGACGCGCTGATCGCGCAGGGCCCACCGCGCGTGCCGCTCAAGATGGACGAGAACCTGGTGCGCAGCGTGCGCGCGCTGCTGGCCAGCTACCCGCCCGAGCAGCGCATCTTCAGCCGCCTCAAGCGCCAGCGCCTGGGCCGCGACGTGCCGGCCTTCAGCGTGGCCCAGGCCGGCGGCCCGTCCACCCCGCTCGTCTTCGAGCGGCCCAGCGGCAAGCCGCTGACCGAAGGCGTGCCGGGCCTGTTCACCTTCGACGGCTACCACAAGCGCTTCCAGAGCGAGGTGGTGGTGGTCACCGGCCTGCTGGCCGCCGAAGACCCGTGGGTGCTGGGCCAGGAGCGGAGCGCCGCCGACCGCGCGCGCGACGCCGCGGCGCTGGGCCAGCTCACCGACCGCGTGCGCCGCCTCTACCTGGAGGAGTACGTGAAGGTCTGGGAAGGGCTGCTGACCGACGTGCGCCTGGTGCGCGCCGGCGGGCTGGAGAAGAACATCGAGATCGCGCGCATCCTCTCGGGCGCCGATTCGCCGCTGGCCAACTTCCTGCGCGCGGTGGTCAAGGAAACAACGCTGATTCCGCCCGAGACCGACAAGTCCGCCGTCGACCGCGCTGCGCAGACGGTGCGCAGCACGCGCCAGGGCCTGGAGGCGCTGTTCGGCGCCGGGCCCGAGACCGGCGGCGGCCGCGCGCTGCCGCCGGGCAAGCGCATCGAGAGCATCGTGGACGACCGCTTCGAGTCGCTGCGGCGGCTGGTCGTCTCGCCGGTGCCCAATGCGCCGCCGCCGCTGGACGAGGCGCTCAAGCTCTTCAACGAGGTGTACGTCTACCTCACGGCGGTGGACACGGCCGTCAAGAGCCGCAGCTCGCCGCCGCCCGGCGACGTGGCCGGCAAGCTGCGTTCCGACGCGGGCCGCCTGCCCGAGCCCGTGCGCTCGATGGTGGAGGGCCTGTCCAGCACCGGCGCCGCGCAGGCGCGCGTGGCCGAGCGCGGCAACCTGAGCCAGGACCTGCAGCCCGTGGCCGAGTTCTGCCGCCGTGCCATCGCGGGCCGCTACCCCTTCGTGGAAAGCAGCAATCTCGACGTGCTGCCCGAGGACTTCGGCCAGATGTTCGGGCCGGGCGGGCTGATGGACGAGTTCTTCCAGAAGCGCCTGGCGCAGCTGGTGGACACCAGCCGCCGCCCGTGGCGCTACAAGCCGGTGGCCGAGCAGGGCGCCATCTCCACCGCGGCGCTGCGCCAGTTCGAGCGCGCCGACCTGATCAAGCAGGTGTTCTTTCGCAGTGGGGGCCGCGTGCCGGGCCTGCGGCTGGACTTCCGGCCGCTGGAGATGGATGCGGGCATCACACAGTTCTCGCTCGACGTGGACGGCCAGATCGTGAAGTACGCGCACGGCCCCATCGTGCCCATGACCGTGCAGTGGCCCGGCCCGCGCAACACCAACCAGGTACGCCTGAACATCCAGCCGCCCACCTCGGCCGGCACTTCGGGCATGACCACCGACGGCCCCTGGGCGCTGTTCAAGACGCTGGACCGCGGCCAGCTCGCGCCCGGCGACGCGCCCGAGAAGTTCATCATCACCTTCCAGCTCGATCAGCGGCGCACCCGCTTCGAGGTCACGACCAACAGCGTGCGGCATCCGATCCGCATGCCCGAGCTGCGCGAGTTCGCGTGTCCGGAGGGCTTGTGAGCAGCGGCGCATCGTTCAGCGCAACCGGCATGCAGCCGGGCTGGTTCGGCAAGCTGCCGGGCATGGGCGACTTCGCGCATCGCCGGCTGCCCGAGGCCTTCCGCGAGCGCTGGGACCACTGGCTGCAGACCGGCCTGCTGCACCTGCGCCAGCAGCATGCGCAGGACTGGACCGCGCGCTACCTGCAAAGCCCGCTGTGGTTCTTCGTGCTGGCGCCGCAGGTCGCGGGCGCGCGGCCCTGGATCGGCGTGCTCATGCCGTCGGTGGATGGCGTGGGCCGCTACTTCCCCTTCACCATCGCGTGCGAGCTGGCCGATCCGCTTCACACGCTCTCGGGCGCCCGGTGGCTGGACCTGGCGCGCTGGTGGCGGCACGCCGCGCATTGCGCGCTCGCGGCGCTGGAGCAGGACCTGGACGCGGCCGGCGTCGATGCGCTGCTGGGCCACGCGCCCCCGCCCGGGGCGGGCTCGGACGGCGCGGATGCGCCGCCCCCCCTTCGGCCCGACTGGCCCGCGGACGGCCAGTCGCTGTGGCTGACCGACCTGTGCGACGCCCGGGCCGCCCGCCTGCGCACCGCCGGCCTGCCGCGCAGCGCGCGTTTCGAGCGCCTGTTCGGCTTCGACGACACGGCCGATGCGCTGCCGTTGAACTGACCCCTGCTGCCCCGTGACCGACACCTCCCGCCCTTCCTCCGGCGCCGAAGAGCCGACCCGCGTGATGACCGGGCGCGGTCCCGCGAACGTGGCCAGCGGCGCCCCGGGCATGGCCGCGCCGCCGGCGGCGCCGGGCGCGCCGACGCAGGCGGCGGGGCGTGCGCCATCGCCTGCGGGCGACGCCGGCGTGCTGCCGCCGGGCAGCCGCATGGCCGAGTTCGAGATCACGCACCTGATCGGGCAGGGCGGCTTCGGCGCCGTCTACGAGGCCTGGGACCACACGCTCGAGCGCACCGTCGCGATCAAGGAATACCTGCCCACCTCGCTGTCCACGCGCGGGGGCGACGGCACCGTCACGCCGCTGTCGGACAAGCACCGCGAGACCTTCGACCTGGGCATGCGCAGCTTCATCAACGAAGCGCGGCTGCTGGCGCAGTTCGACCACCCCTCGCTGCTCAAGGTCTACCGCTTCTGGGAGGAGAACGGCACCACCTACATGGTCATGCCGCTGTACCGCGGCAAGACGCTGCGCCAGACGCTGGCCGACAGGCCCAACGTGGACGAAGGCTGGCTGCTGCGCATCATGGACGGCGTGACGCAGGCGCTGGCCGTGATGCACAACGCCAACTGCTACCACCGCGACATCGCGCCCGACAACATCCTGCTGCTCGAAGGCTCGGGCAAGCCGGTGGTGCTGGACTTCGGCGCGGCGCGGCGCGTGATCAGCGACAAGACGCAGGCCATCACGGTGATCCTCAAGCCGGGCTACGCGCCGGTCGAGCAGTACGCCGAGATGCCCGACATGTCGCAGGGCGCCTGGACCGACGTCTACGCGCTGGCCGCCGTGATGCACGTGGCCGTGTGCGGCCGGCCGCCGCCGCCGTCGGTGGCGCGCATCATGTCCGACACCTACGTGCCGCTGGCCGGCAACGAGCTGCTGCGCCAGCGCTACAGCCGCAAGCTGCTGGAAGCCATCGACCACGGCCTGGCCGTGCGGCCCGAGCAGCGGCCGCAGTCCATGCTGGCGCTGCGCGCCGAGCTGGGACTGGAAGAAACGACCACCATCGCGCCGCTGCGCGCCGCCGGCCCGCGCACGGTGCCCGGGGCGGGCGGCGCGCGCGCCACCTCCCATGCCGCGGGCGCGGCCAAGCCCCCCGCGGCGGCTGCGGCCGGCCGCGGCAAGGCCCTGGCCGGCGCCGGCGTGCTGGGCGCCGTCCTGCTGGCGGGCGGCCTGGGGTGGTGGATGCAGGGCCGCGCGCCTGCAGAAGCGCCCGCGCCCGCGGTGGCCCAGGCGCCGGTGGCTGCGCCGGCCGATGCGGCGCCCCCCGCGCCCGCGCCGCCCCCGCCGGCGCCCCCGCCGCCGCCCGTGCGCCGCAACGCGCTGCAATCGCTGCAGGCCCTGGGCGAGACGGCCACGCCGGGTTTCCAGGTGCAGGCCCGGCCCGCGCAGGCCGAGGTGGTGGTCGGCAAGGACAAGCTGGCCTTCGAGCTGCGCAGCAACCGCGAAGGCTTCGTGTACGTCTACCTGCTGGCCAGCGGGGGCGAGATGTTCATGCTCTTTCCCAACCTGCTGGACAAGTACAACAAGATCAACGCCAACCAGACGCTGTCGCTGCCGCGCGCCTCTTGGCCCATGAATGCGGGCGGGCCGCCGGGCGTCAACCATTTCGCCGTGGTGGTGAGCCAGCACGAGCGGGACTTCAGCGAAGCCGGCATACAGACCGACGGCGTGTTCCCGCAGTTCCCGCTGCCGGTGCTTTCGGCCCTGGAGGCCGCGCAGGCCGGCAAGGGCCCGACGCCCCTGCTGGGCAAGCCCCAGTGCCCGCAGGGTAGCGGCTGCACGGACGTGTTCGGCGTGGCCGATTTCAAAATCGTCGAGCGGTGATCGTCTGTGAATGACATGCACCTGCGCGCGCATCGTCCACCCCGCCACGCCCCGGCGTGCGCGCGGGCCGGGGCGCCGGCAGGCCGTCCGCCGACTGATGGGCATGCGCCCCCTCGCCAGGAGATCACCATGACTGCCCTTTCTTCCTTCCGCCCCCTCCCGCTGTGCGCCGCCGCGGCGCTGGCGCTGGCCGGCTGCGCCTTGCTGCCCGCCCCGGCGCCGGCACCCGCGCCTGCGCCCGCCGCGCCCGTGGCGGCGGCGCCTGCGCCCGTGCCGCAGGCCGCCGCGCCCGCGCCGGCCCCCGGCCCCGCGGCGGGCGGCGGCAGCGTGGCGGGCCAGGCCCGCACCTTTTCCACGCAGCTGGCCACCTACACCGCGGTGAGCTTCGACACCCTGCCCGGCTGGGCGCGCGACGACTTCTCCGAAACCTGGCCCGCCTTCCTCGAAAGCTGCCGCGTGCTCACGCGCCGCGGTGCGCAGTGGAAAGCGCTGTGCACGCGGGCGCGCGCCGTCAACGCCAAGAGCGGTCCGGCCATCCGCAGCTTCTACGAAAGCGAATTCGCGGCCTACCAGATCCGCGACGACGACCGGCGGCCCGACGGCGTGGTCACGGGCTACTTCGAGCCCGAGATCGAAGGCAGCCGGACCTACGCGCCGCCCTTCATCTACCCCGTCTACGGCCAGCCCGAGGACATGGTGTTCCTGGACACGCGGCGCCTGCCTGCCGGGCGCGGCACGGTGGCCGCGCGCCTGGACGGGCGCAACGTGGTCATCCAGCAGGGCCTGAGCACGCGCGACATGGGGGCGCCGGGCCTGCTCGCGCTGGACCTGTCCACCGTCATCCGGGACACGCTGGACCGCAAGATGCGCCTGCGCGTGGAAGGCCGCCAGCTGCTGCCCTACTACACGCGCGAGGAGATCGAGACGCGCGGCGCCCCGAACGCCCGCGTGCTGGCCTTCGTCAGCAATGCCAACGCGCTGTACGAGATGCAGATCCAGGGCTCGGGCCGCATCCGCCTGACCAACGGCCAGGTGATCCGCCTGGGCTATGCCGAGCAGAACGGCCAGCCCTTCCGCCCCACGCTGGCGCAGGCGAGCGGCGGCAAGGGCCGCCAGGCCGTGCGCACGCGCGGCTCCAGCATCGAGCTGGAGGTGGACGACGGGGACGACAGCGACATCGGCGACGTGGGGGCGGTGCGCACGCGCGGCTTCACGCTCGCGCGGCCGGTGGCCAGCGGCGCCGTGGTGGTGCCGGGCCGGCGCGCGTCGGGCCCGGTGACGGGGTCGGGCATCAAGGACCCGAGCTACGTGTTCTTCAAGGAGGTGGACACCGGCGGCGCCGGCCCCGTGGGCGCGCTGGGCGTGCCGCTGCAGGCTGGCCGCTCCATCGCCGTCGATCCGCGCAGCACGCCGCTGGGCTATCCGGTGTTCGTGTCCACCCGCATGCCGGGGGCCAACGCGCCCACGCAGCGGCTGACCATCGCGCAGGACACGGGCGGCGCCATCCGCGGCGCGGTGCGGGCCGACTATTTCTTCGGCTACGGCCCGCAGGCGGCCGACCAGGCGCGCCGCATGAAGGAGCGCGGCAACATGTGGATCCTGCTGCCGCGCGGGCAGCAGGTGGCGGCGGCCACCGGCACGCAGGGCGGCATCCGCACGCGCGGGGCCGGCCTGGCGCTGGCCAGCTGCCTGGTGCCCGACGACGACACCTGCGTGAATGACTAGGCCCGCGATGCGCTGCGCGGCCCCCTGCATGGCGTTCGCAGGCCCCGGCTCCCGGCGGTGGCTCTGCGCATGGCGGCGGGCCGCGTTCCCGGCGTGCCGCCGCATGCGCCCGGCGCGGCTTCGCGCCGGGCGCGCGGCCGCCCGCGTGCGGATGCGCCGCTGAGGGCGCGCCATGCAGCCGCCCCTGTCCGCCGACGACAGCGCCGAACTGGTGCGCCTGTGGCAGCACCGGCAGGCGCTGGCGCCGCCGCAGATGGGGCGGCTCTACGCCATCGTCGGCGCTGCGCTGGCGGGTTGCCATCCGCCCGAGCTGCAGGCCCTGGGCGAAAGCCGGCAGGAGCTGGTGGCGCAGTTCATCTACATCAAGGTGCTGCGCCTGGACGTGGACCCCGACGACGGCGAGGACGGCGAGCCCGCGCCCAAGGCGCGCGCCGGCCACAGCGCGCCGTCCACCGCCTTCGCGCTGTGCGCCTATTTCCGCCGCTACCTGATCGACTGCACACGCGCCAGCGCCTTCCGGCGCAAGCTGTCCCTCGGCGACGAGGTGGACGACGCCCAGCTCGAGGCCCAGCTGGGCGCGCACGAGGACGCCGAGGACTGCTTGGCCGAACACGGCCTGTCCAGCGCCCGCGTGCAGGCGGCCGCGCGCGCCTTCATCGCCGGCCTGGAAGCCCCCGAGCGCCTGCTGCTGTGTGAGGGTTTCGGGCAGGAGGCGCCGCTGTCGGGCGTGGCCGCGCGCCATGCCATCGCCTCCTACCACTACCGGGCCGGGCGGCTGGGCCTGGTGCACAAGCGCGAGGCACTGCCGGCCGACTATGCGCGCACGCTCATCGGCCACTGGCTGCACGCCGAGCTGGGCCTGCGCATCGAGGCCGAGAACATGGCCGCCATCCTGCAGGTGTTCAAAATCCTCGGCGCTGAAGCGTCTTATGCCTGAAGACATAGCCATTCAGGACCCGACGCATGACCTCGCCCGTTGAACTCTGGCCCCCGCTGGCGCTGATCCGCCGCGGCCTGACGCAGGAGCGCCCCGCGGCGGCCACCCCCATCCCCGCCGCACCGCGCGATGCGCAGGCGCCGCCCGTCGCGCCCGCCCCGGACACCGAGGCCCTGCTGCTGCCGCTGACCGAACTGGCCCGCCGGCGCGAGGCGCTGGCGCAGCGCGCCTTCGGTGCGCACTGGGCCAGCGGCCGGTTGCTGAGCGTGCGCCACGGCTGCTGGCGCCTGGGCGTGCTGCTGGACCGTCCGCTGGCCGCGGCCACGGGCGCTGTGCCGGGCTGGCAAGGCTGGCTGGTCGCGGGCGAAGCCGATTGGGCCGGCCCCTTCGACGTGCTGCTGGAGCCGCAGGACGAGCCTTTCGAGCCGGCGTGGGGCGTGGTGCAGACCTGGAACCCGGTCGAGCTGCATCCCTCGGCGTTGACCGAGGCCCGGGTGCAGGGCGAGCTGTCGGCCTCGCGCATGGCGGCCGTGCGGGCCGTGGCCGCGCAGGCGGCATGCGGGGATGCGGCCCCCCCGGCCTCGCTGGGCCTGGCGGCGCGGCCCGGGCGCATCGCACTGCGCGAGGTGGCGGGCTTTGGCGTGCTCACGGGCACGCCCCTGGCGGCGCAGGGCGACCCGCGCAGCGAGCACCAGGCCCTGTACCGCGAAGCGGCGCAGGCGCTGCTGGCGGCCCGCCCGGCGCGGGCGGATGCCGCCGCCCGGCCGGCGGCGCCTGCTGGGCGGCAGTCGCCCGGCTGGGGCGCGCGGCTGCGCGGCTGGCTGGGCCTGTCGTTCCCCGCCGGTGGCGCGGGCCTGTGGCGGCCGGCGGCGGCCGTGCTGGCCCTGGTGGTGGTCGTGCAGAACGCGGGGCTGCTGCCGGCCGAGCCGGACGACGTGCGCCTGCGCGGCGGCCCGGCCGCCGTGCCCACGGCCCCGCTGCCGGCCGCGCCCGATCTGCGCCTGCGCTGGCGCGACGGCACCGGCGTGGCCGAAGCCACGGCCTTGCTGCAGCGCGCCGACGCCCAGGTGATCGGCGGCCCCGACGCCGACGGCTTCTGGGCGCTGCGGCTGCAGCATCCGCGCGACGGCCAGCGCGTGCTGCAGTCCTCGCCGCTGGTCGATGTGCTGGTGACGCCGCCATGAATCCGTCCGGCCGCTGCGGCTTCCGGCCTGGCCTGCGGGGCCTGGCCGCGCTGCTGCTGTTGTTGATGATGACCGTGGGCCTGGGCGCGGCCCTGCCGGCGCAGGCCACCCCGCGCGCGCTGCTGGTGGGCGTGTCGGAGCTGGTGCACCAGCCGCCCGCCCTGTGGCTGCAGGCGCCGCGCAACGACGTGCGCCTGATGCGCGAGGCCCTGCTCGGCCAGGGCTTTGCCGCCGACGACATCCTCACCCTGGCCGACGGTGTGCCGGGCGCCGCCCTGCCGGAAGCGGCCCAGATCCATGCCGCCCTGCGGCGCCTGCTGGAGGCCTCGCGCGAGGGCGACTTCGTGCTGCTGTACTTCTCGGGCCATGGCACGCGGCTGCGCGACACGCGCAAGCGCTACCAGGAGCCCGACGGGCTGGCCGAGAACTTCCTGGCGCGCGAGGTGCGCGGCGCCATCGGCACCAGCCCCACGCTCGAGGGCGGCCTGCGTGACGTGGATGTCGATGCCTGGGTGCAGGCCTTCCTGGCCCGCAACGTCTTCGTCGCCGCGGTGTTCGACACCTGCGCGGCCGCCTCCATGACACGCGGGCGCCCCGCGGCGGCGGCCCCCGCCGCCGCCGAGGACGACGTGCGCTGGCGCGGCGTGCCCGCCGCGCAGCTGCGGGCGGGCCCGGCCTCCACGCCCGCCGCCGCGCCGGCCGAGGCGGCGCCTGCGCCGGCGGCGCAGGTCGCGCGTGCGCGCTACGTGGCGCTGTTCGCCGCCGAAAGCCACCAGGTCACGCCCGAACTGCGGCTGCCGCGCGGCCGCCGCGGCGCCCAGCCGCACGGCCTCCTGACCTGGGCCTTCGCCGAATCCCTGGCGCGCAAGCCGGCCACTTGGCGCGCGCTCTTCGACGGCATGCTGGCGCTGTACCCGCCGGTCATCGACGAACTGGCGCAGCGCTTTCCCGAGCGTGAACTGCCCTCGCCGGTGGCCGAAGGCAGCCTGGACGCGGCGCTGTTCGCCAACAGCCCGGCGCCGGCCTCGGCGCGGCCCGTCTGGCGCGCGCGGCGGGCGGGGCCGGAGCTGCTGGTGTCGGCGGGCGAACTCGACGGCCTGGTGCCGCAGCAGGCCGTGCAGGTGCAGGCCGTGCTGGAAGACGGCAGCCAGCGCACGACGACCGCCACGGTGCTGGCGCTGGAGCGCGACCATGCGCGCGTGGCGCTGCCCGCTGCCCTGGCGGGCCTGCCCGGCCAGCCGCTGTGGAGCGTTGGGCCCGTGGCACCGCCGCCGGCCCTGGCGCTGCGCGTGCGCACCGACGGGCCGCTGCCGGCCGGCCTGGCGCTGGACTACCCCGCCGGCATCGTCAAGGCCGGCGCCGATGCCGAAGTGCGCCTGGTGACGGGTGGCGGCGCCACGCGCCTCGAAGTGCTGGACCCGGCCCTCGGCCGCGCGACCCTGAGCGTGCCGGCTTCCGAGCCCGCACTGCTGCGGCGCCGCCTGCAGGCGCTGGCGCGGCTGAAGTGGCTGCAGCACTTGCATGCGCTGGCGCGCGATGGCGTGCTGGAGGGGCTGGAGGTGCGCCTGGAAGCCTGGGCCGGCGAGCGTCTGCTGCGCGACGCCGAGGCGCGGCAGGCCGTGGCGGCCGGCGTGCTGCCGCTGCGCCCCCAGGAGCGGGCGCGCCTGCACGTGCGCAACAGCAGCGGCCAGTCGCTGGACCTGGTGGCCGTGGGCATCGACGCCCAGGGCGAACTGCACGCCGTCTATCCCGCCGACGCCGGCGAAAGCAACCGCTTCGAGCGCGGCACGCGCGAGGCGGTGGCCGCCAAGCGCTTCGATCTGCCCTGGCTGGGCGCGCCGGGCAGCCGCCTGCTGCTGGTGGCCACGCCGGCTTCGACGCACCAGGGCCCGCGCCTGTTCGGCGCCGGGCCGGCCTACGAAGCGGCCGACGTCCGGGTGCGCGGCCAGTGGCGCGCCGAGCCTGTGCGGGCGGTGTATGCCGTCTGGGTGGATGGCGCCGCCGCCCCATCTGCCGCACGCTAACGCAAAGGAGTTTTCCCATGTCCCTCTTGAGCATCGACGAACTGCTGCGAACCCTCGAACTGGCCGGCGGCACCCGCTCGGGCGCCGACTTGGTGATGCTGGTCGACAACGCCGGCACCGTGGTCGAAGGCGAATCGGCGCGGCGCCATCCCGACGGCAAGTCGCGCCTGGACATCACCGGCTGGCATTGGGGCCAGAGCGCCCATTCCGAAAGCGGCGCCGTGGACGCGGCGCGCCACCTCACGCCGTTGACCGTGGTGCGGCTGGCCGACTCGGCCTCCGGCTCGCTGGCCATCCTCGCCAGCAACCGCACGCGCAAGATCTCGGCGTGCATCAGCCTCTACCGCTCCGGCGGCGACTTCACCGTCGTCGACACCGAGCCGCTGTTCGAGATCGCCATCAGCGAGGCCCAGATCATCGGCCAGTACTTCGTCAGCGGGGCCGACGGGACACTGCGCGAGGTGCTGGTCTTCAGCTACCGCAGCGTGCAGATCAAGGCGGCGCCGCAGAAGGCCACCGGCTCGCGCGGCGCCGTGCGCGAATGCCAGATCAACACCGCCAGCGGTCAGTGAGGCACCGCCATGCCGTCTTCTGCAGAGCTGCTCAAGGCCGGTGATCCGGCGGCCGCGCTCAGGGCGCTGACCGACGAGGTGCGCGCCCGTCCCGGCGACAGCCGGCTGCGCGTGTTCCTGGCGCAACTGCTGTGCGTGCTCGGCCAGTGGGAGCGGGCGCTGAACCAGCTCGGCGTGGCCGCCGAACTCGACGCCCTGGCCGTGCCGATGAAGCAGGTGTACGGCGAAGCCATCCGCTGCGAGGGGCTGCGTGCGCAGGTCTTCGCGGGCCGGCGCACGCCCATGGTCTTCGGCCAGCCCGACGAATGGCTGGCGCTGCTCATCGAGTCGCTGCTGCGCATCGGCGCCGGCGATGCCGCCGCGGGCGAGCAGCTGCGCGCGCGGGCCTTCGACGCCGCCCCGGCCGTCGCCGGCCGCATCGACGGCGCCCCCTTCGAATGGCTGGCCGATGCCGACATGCGGCTGGGGCCGGTGCTCGAGGCCTTCATCCACGGGCGCTACTACTGGGTGCCCTTCGCGCGCCTGGCGCGCGTGAAGATCGAGCCGCCGGAGGATCTGCGCGACGCGGTCTGGATGCCGGTGCACCTGGATTTCGAGAACGGCGGCGAAGCGCTGGCGCTGGTGCCCACGCGCTACGAGGGCAGCGAAGCCAGCGCCGACGGCGGCGTGCTGCTGGCGCGCAAGACCGAATGGCGCGAGCGCGCGCCCGACGTGTGGTGCGGCCTGGGCCAGCGGCTGTTCGGCAGCGACGCGGGCGAGCATGCGCTGATGGATGTGCGCGAGATCGTGTTCGACACCGCCACCGCCGCCTCCGGCACTGGGGCCGGGGCCGAGGGCGCAGGGCCCGCCGCGCCGGACCATGGCTGAGCCGCTGGCGCAGGAGCGCCTGCAGCCCTCGCTGCTGGACCGCCTCGTCGACACCGCACCGCAGGACAAGCGCGAGAGCGACGACAAGCGCACGCTGACGCGCCAGGCCCTGCGCCAGGCGATCCTGCGCGACCTGGCCTGGCTGTTCAACGCCACGGGGATGGGCCTGGACGAGCGGCGCCACCCGCAGGCCGCGCGCTCGGTGCTGAACTACGGATTGCCTATGCTTTCAGGCCAGTTCACCTCTTCCATCCAGCGTGTCAGCATGGAGCAGGCTCTGAAGACCGCGATCCTGCGGTTCGAGCCGCGCATCCTGCCCCGCACACTCGAGGTTGAACTGATCATGGAAGGCTCGGTCCTGGATTCCCACAACTGCATCGGCCTGCAGGTGCGCGGCATGCTGTGGGCGCAGCCGGTGCCGCTGGAATTCCTGCTGCGCAGCCGCATCGACCTGGAGGAAGGCCGCATCGAGGTCGATGCGCTCTGAGCGCCACGGGCCAGGACGCCAGGACGCACGCATGGACCCCCGGCTTCTGTCGCTCTACGAGCAGGAACTGCGCTACTTCCGTGAGAGCTCGGGCGAGTTCGCGCGCGCCTTCCCGAAGATCGCGCACCGCCTGGGCATCGAGGGCCAGGAGGTTGCCGATCCCTACGTGGAGCGGCTGATCGAGGCCACGGCCTTCCTCGCGGCGCGCGTGAACCTCAAGCTCGATGCCGAATACCCGCGCTTCACGGGCCACCTGCTGGACATCGTCTACCCGCATTTCCTGGCGCCCACGCCCTCGATGGCCGTTTGCGCCGTCACCCCGATGCACGACGACGCCAACCTGGCGCAGGGCCCGGCGCTGCCGCGCGGCAGCGCGCTGCGCGCGCGCCAGGCCGCCGGGCAGAACACCCATTGCGAGTTCCGCACCGCGCATGCCCTGCGCCTGTGGCCGGTGGAGATCGCACGCGCCCAGTACTTCAGCTATGCGCCCGACCTGCCGCTGGCGCAGCACCCGCGTGCAAGGGAAATCCGGGGCGGCCTGCGCCTCACGCTGCAGGCCACCGCCGGCCTGCGCTTCGACCAGATCGCCCTGGACGCGCTGGAGCTGTACTTCGGCGGCGCCGACGACGTGGCCTGGCAGCTGCACGAGTGCGTGCTGGGCCAGCCGGTGGGCGTGATGCTGCGCGCCGCGCAGCCCACGGCGCCGGTGCGCATGCTGCCGGGCGAGGTGATCCAGGACATGGGCTTCGCCGACGAGGAGGCCCTGCTTCCGGCCACCGTCACGGGCTTCTCGGGCTTCCGGCTGGTGCAGGAGTACTTCGCTTTTGCCGAGCGCTTCCGCTTCGCGCGCATCACCGGCCTGGCGCCGCTGCTGGCGCAGACGCCGGCCACCGAGGTCGAGCTGGTGCTGCTGTTCTCGCGCGGCGACGCGGTGCTGGAGAAGCTGGTCAGCGCCGACAACGTGCAGCTGCACTGTGTGCCCGCCATCAACCTCTTTCCCAAGCGGCTGGACCGCGTGGTGGTCGACGAGGGCGTGAGCCAGTACCACCTGCTGGCCGACCGCACGCGGCCGCAGGACTTCGAGATCCACAGCCTGACCGAAGTGGTGGGCCACGGCGGCGCCAGCGCCGGCGCGCCGCAGGACGCGCCGCTGGAGCAGCTCTTCCTGCCCTTCTACGCCGCCTTCCATGGCGCGCGCCATCGCCATCCGGCCTACTACACCACCACGCGCGAGCCGCGCGTGCAGTCGCAGCGCCAGCGCAGCGAAGGGCATCGCAGCAGCCACATCGGCTCGGAGCTGTACCTGCAGATCGTCGATCCGCAGCAGGCGCCGTATTCGGCCGCGCTGCGGCAACTGGCGGTGAGCGCCCTGGTCAGCAACCGCGACCTGCCGCTGCTGCTGCCGGCCGGACGCGACAACGACTTCGACTGCGTCGACTCCTTTCCGGTGGCGCGCGTGCGCATGCTGCGCGGGCCCTCGCGGCCCGTGTCGCCGGTGGTCAGCGGCGGCCTGGGCTGGCGCGTGATCGACCATCTGGCCCTGAACTACCTGTCGCTGTCCGACAGCAGCCCCGAACAGGGCGCGGCGGCGCTGCGCGAGATGCTCACGCTCTACGCGGTGCACGCCGACGACGCGCGGCAGATGCAGGTGCGTGGGCTGCTGTCGGTGCGCAGCCGCGCCGTGACGCGCCGCCTGCCGCTGCCGGGCCCCATCGCCTTCGGGCGCGGGCTGGAGGTGACGCTGGAGCTGGACCCGGCCGCCTTCCATGGCCACAGCGCCTTCCTGTTCGGTGCGGTGATGTCGCGCTACCTGGGGCGCCACGTGGAAGTGAACCATTTCGTCGAAACGGTGCTGCGCATGGCCGGCCAGGGCGAGCGCATGCGATGGAGGCCCGCGTGCGGAACCCGGCAGATCCTGTGAACGCGGCCACGGCCCCCCTGCCTCCGGCGGCGACGAGCGCCGGGCAGCTGCTGGCGTCCTGGTCGGCGCGCGCCTGGGCCTATGACTATTTCGCCACCCTGCGCCGGCTGGAATCGCTGGCGCCGGAGCTGCCGCGCTGGGGGCGCGCGCTGCGCCCCAGCGCGGAGCCCGTGCGCGTGGCGCAGGAGCCCTCGCTGAGCTTCGCGCCGGCCGGCTTCAGCCGCTTCGAGCCGGCCGACGCGCATCTCCCTCCGCGACTGCGTCAGCACTTCTTCAGCTACATCGGCCCCAACGGGCCGCTGCCAGTGCACCTGAGCGAATTCATCCGCGAGCGGGCACTCAACCACGGCGATCCCACCTGGCTGGCCTTTCTCGACACCTTCCTGCACCGCTTCGCGCTGCAGTTCTACCGGGCGTGGGCGCAGGCGCGCCCCGTGACCGGCATGGACCGGCCCGGCGAGGACGCCTTCCGGCGGCAGATCGGCGCCTTCGTGGGCATCGGCACCACGGCCCGGCAGGAACGCGACGCGGTCCATGACGATGCGCGGCTGCATTTTTCGGGCTGGCTGGCGCGCGGCGTGCACAGCGCCGAAGGGGTCGAAGCGGTGGTCGGCGCCTATTTCGGCGTGCCTGTGCGGCTGGAGCGGTGGGTGGGGCACTGGATGCGCCTGCCCGACGGCGAACTGACGCGCGTGGGCGCGAGCAATCCCAACGCGCCCTCGCGCACCCTGGGCCTGGGCGCCGTGCTCGGTCGGCAGGTGTGGGACCGCCAGCACAAGGTGCGCCTGCACCTGGGGCCGCTGACGCTGGCCCAGTACCGGCGCTTCCTGCCCATCGGCGATGCCCGGCCGGTGCTGGCCGCATGGATGCGCCAGCTGGTGGGCGAAGCACTGGACTGGGATGCCGAGCTGGTGCTGCGCCAGGACGAAGTGCCGCCCACGCAGCTGGGCGCCGGCGCTTCGCCGGGGCCCGCCGCCCATGCCTCGCGGCTCGGCTGGACGAGCTGGCTCGGCCATCGCCCGCGCACGCGCGATGCGCGCGACGTGCGCATTTCCGGCGCGAACGCCGCGGGCCCGCCGCCCGGCCGTCGCCCCCCCATCGCGGACAGGCGCGCGGACTTGCAAAACACGCGCGTCGGATCGTCTATCTCCCGGAGTCACCCATGAGCGAAATCAGCCGCACCGCCCTGTTCGGAAAACTGAACCCGCTGGCCTACAAGGCCATCGAGGGCGCGACCGTGTTCTGCAAGATGCGCGGCAATCCCTACGTGGAGCTGGAGCACTGGTTCGCGCAGCTGCTGCAGAACCAGGAAAGCGACCTGCACCGCATCGTGCAGCACTACGGGCTGGACATCTCCGTCCTGGCCAAGGACGTGACGGCCGCGCTGGACCGCCTGCCGCGCGGCGCCACCGCGATCAGCGACTTCTCGCCGCACATCGAGAACGCCATCGAGCGCGCCTGGACCTACGCCACGCTGCAGTTCGGCGAGGCACAGGTGCGCACCGGCTACCTCGTGTTCGGCATGCTCAAGTCGCCCAGCCTGCGCAACCCGCTGCTGGGGCTGTCGAAGCAATTCGAGAAGGTGAAGGTCGAGGACCTGGGCGACAACTTCGCCAAGATCTGCGATGCCTCGGCCGAGTCGAAGATGCGCGCGCAGGACGGCACCGGCATGGGCAGCGGTGACGTGGGCGACGAGACCGGCGCCATGGCGCCGGCGGCGATGGGCAAGGGCGACGCGCTGAAGAAGTTCGCCGTCGACCTGACCGAGAAGGCGAAGAAGGGCGAGATGGACCCGGTCACGGGCCGCGACGAGGAGATCCGCCAGATCGTCGACATCCTGATGCGCCGGCGTCAGAACAACCCGCTGCTCACCGGCGAGGCGGGCGTCGGCAAGACGGCGGTGGTCGAAGGCTTCGCGCAGCGCCTGGCGCGCGGCGACGTGCCGCCGCAACTGAAGGACGTGAAGCTGCTCACGCTGGACATCGGCCTGCTGCAGGCCGGCGCGAGCATGAAGGGCGAGTTCGAGCAGCGCCTGCGGCAGGTGATCGACGAGGTGCAGTCCTCGCCCACGCCCATCATCCTGTTCATCGACGAGATCCACACGCTGGTGGGCGCAGGCGGCGCGGCCGGCACGGGCGACGCGGCCAACCTGCTCAAGCCGGCGCTGGCCCGCGGCAACCTGCGCACCATCGGCGCCACCACCTGGGCCGAGTACAAGAAGTACATCGAGAAGGACCCGGCGCTGACCCGCCGCTTCCAGGTCGTGCAGGTGCCCGAGCCCGACGAGCAGAAGGCCATCCTCATGCTGCGCGGCGTGGCCAGCGTGCTGGAGAAGCACCACCGCGTGCAGTTGCTGGACGAGGCCATCGAGGCCGCCGTCAAGCTCAGCCACCGCTACATCCCCGCGCGCCAGTTGCCCGACAAGGCGGTGAGCCTGCTCGACACCGCCTGCGCGCGCGTCGCCGTCAGCCAGCATGCGACGCCGCCGGAGGTGGAAGACTGCATGCGCCGCATCGAGGCGCTCACCGTGGAGCAGGAAATCATCGGCCGCGAGGAGGCGATCGGGATCGACGTCAGCAAGCGCGCGGCGCAGGTCACGGCGATGCTGGGCGAGTCGAAGGCCGAGCTGGAGAAACTGAACGCGCGTTGGCAGGAGGAGAAGGGGCTGGTCGATCGCCTGCTGGAGTTGCGCGGAAAGCTGCGCGCCGGCAACAAGCCGGTGGATGTGCCGGATTCACTCCCTCTCCCGCCTGCGGGAGAGGGCGGGGGTGAGGGCAATGGCGCCGAGTCCACGCGTGGTGCCTCATCCGCCGCCCAGCCCTCACCCCAACCCTCTCCCGCAGACGGGAGAGGGAGCGAAGGCCGGGAAGCGATGCTGGCCGAGCTCCATGAGTTGCAAGCCAAGATCCACGCCGTGCAGGGCGAATCGCCACTCATCCTGCCCTCCGTCGACGAGCAGGCCGTGGCCTCGGTGGTCGCCGACTGGACCGGCATCCCCGTGGGCCGCATGGTGAAGAACGAGGTCGAGGCCGTGCTCAAGCTGGCCGACACGCTGAACCAGCGCGTCATCGGCCAGAAGCACGGCCTGGAGATGATCGCGCGGCGCATCCAGACCTCGCGCGCGCGGCTGGACAACCCGCAAAAGCCCATCGGCGTGTTCATGCTGTGCGGCACGTCGGGCGTGGGCAAGACCGAGACCGCGCTGGCGCTGGCCGAGGCGCTCTACGGCGGCGAGCAGAACATCATCACCATCAACATGAGCGAGTTCCAGGAGGCGCACACCGTCTCCACGCTCAAGGGCGCGCCGCCGGGCTACGTGGGCTACGGCGAGGGCGGCATCCTGACCGAGGCGGTGCGCCGCCGGCCCTACAGCGTGGTGCTGCTCGACGAGGTGGAGAAGGCCCACCCCGATGTGCACGAGATCTTCTTCCAGGTCTTCGACAAGGGCTGGATGGAAGACGGCGAGGGCCGCATGATCGACTTCAAGAACACGATCATCCTGCTCACGACCAACGCCGGCAGCGACCTGGTGATGAGCATGTGCCGCGACCCGGAGCTGCTGCCCGCGCCCGACGCCCTGGCCGATGCGCTGAAGGCGCCGCTGATGAAGGTGTTCCCGCCTGCGCTGCTGGGCCGCATCGTCACCATTCCCTACTACCCGCTGTCGCCCGACATGATGGCCAAGATCGTGCGGCTGCAGCTGGGCCGCATCAAGAAGCGCGTCGAGGCCAACCACGGCGTGCCCTTCGAGTACAGCGACGCGGTGGTCGACCAGGTCGTGGCGCGCTGCCAGGACCCGGAGTCGGGCGGCCGTGTCATCGACGCCATCCTCACCAACACCGTGCTGCCGACCATCTCGGTCGAGTACCTGCAGCGCCTGGCCGCGGGCGGCGAGATCCAGCGCGTGGCGCTGGACGTGAAGGACAGCGACTTCACCTACGCCTTCGATTGAAGCCGCGCGCTGCGCACCCCTGAGCGACGAACACCATGGCCTCCAGCACCGACTACCGCATCGACACCGACTCGCCCGCGGGGGGCGACCTCCTGTTCTGGTCGCTGATCGGCCACGAGGCGCTGTCGCGGCCTTCGGTGTACGAGCTCACGGTGCTGTCGGCCAACCCGCACATCCAGGCGGCCGACATCCTGGGGCGCAGCTTCGACGTGGCGATCGGCTTCGAGGACGCCGACGGCAACCCGCACGAGCGCCATTGCCAGGGCGTGGCCGTGCGCTTCGCGCGGCTGCATGCGCTGGGCCGCTACCACGAGTACCGGATCGAGCTGCGCTCGTGGTTCTGGCTGCTGCACAAGCGCCGCAACTCGCGCATCCTGGGCGACGACAAGGATGAGGGCGCGGCCAAGAACGTGCTGGAGATCCTCGACATCGTGCTCGAGAACAGCCCCATCCGCGCGATCAAGAAGCTCAGGAGCGACGGCCTGGGCACGCACGATGCACGCGGCTACAGCGTGCAATACCAGGAAAGCGACTACCACTACCTTTCCCGGCTGCTGGAGGACGAGGGCATCTACTACTGGTTCGACGCCCATGCGGAACCCGGCACCATGCGGCTGGCCGACAACGCCGCCGTCGCCCACGCGCCGCTGCCGGTGGCCGACACCCTGCACCATGCGCCCGGCGGCGCCAGCGAGGCCCGCTTCAACGACGTCTGGAGCTGGGAATCGGAGCGCAAGCTCGACACGGGCTGGTTCGACTCGCGCGACAGCAATTACCGCAAGATCCGCACCAAGCTCGGCGCGATCGGCGCGGACCTGGAAGAGCACGAGCTGGCGGACTTCGAGGAGTTCGAATTCCCCGGCGGCTACCAGGAGCCGGACGCGTCCGAGCTCGTGCTCGGGCGCCGCGTGGACGAGCTGCGCTCGCGCCGCGAGCGGCACTGGGCGCTGACCGGATGGCCCGACGTGGCCCCGGGCTGCAGCTTCACCTACGAGGGCGATCCGGACACTGCGCGCAACGGCAAGTACCTGATCGGCGGCTGCATCGTGGTGGCCGTGCATCCCGGGCACGAGAGCGTGCCGCGCCCGCCCTCCGACCCGTGGGCCGTGCGGCGCATGCTGGACCGTGCGCTGGAGAACGACGCCGTCAACGGCGACACGGCCGACACGCTGCGGCGGCTGGTGGACAGCTCGCCGTCGCTGCGCGAGCTCGTGGTCGGCACGCGCGCCTTCCTGGTCACCGTGTGGCCCCTGTCCGTGCCCTACAAGCCGCCGCGCCTGACGCCGCGCGTGCGCATGCCCGGGCCGCAGTCGGCGATCGTGGTCGGGCCCAAGGGCGAGGAAATCCCGGAGAACGGCGAAGACCTCTACGTCGACGCCTACGGCCGCGTCAAGGTGTTCTTCCACTGGAACCGCTACGAGAAAGGCAAGAAGGACTTCGACGGCCAGAAGTGGACCTGCTGGCTGCGCGTGTCGCAGCCCTGGGCCGGCAAGAAGTGGGGCGGCTACTTCGCGCCGCGCATCGGGCAGGAGGTGATCGTCGACTTCCTCGACGGCGATCCGGACCGCCCGCTGATCACGGGGCGCGTCTACAACGACGACCAGCCCATTCCCTACGCCTCGCCCACGCAGAGCGGCTTCAAGACCCGCTCCACGCCCAACGGCAAGCCCGCGAACTACAACGAGATCATGTTCGAGGACCGCAAGGGGCAGGAGAACATCAATATCCATGCCGAGCGGAACATGAGCACCTCGGTGGAGGTGGACGATTCCCTGAGCGTTGGCCGCGACCAGACCGAAGGCGTGAAACGCGACCACACCACCACGGTGGGGCGCAACGACACGAACTCAGTGGCCGAGAAGCAGGAGAACACCATCGGCGTGCGCCAGATCAACACCATCGGCGGTGGTGGCCAGCTCACGCAGGTGGCGGGTTTTCAGGAGAACATCTACCACGCGGGTCAGAAGACCTCGGTCAAGGGCATGCAGAACCTGATCGTCACGGCCAACCAGGACGTGGCCATCGGCGGCTTCCAGAAGACCGTGGTGGGCGCCAACATGGACGTGGGCGTGGTGGGCTTCCAGACCACTTCGGTGGGGGCGGACGCCGCACTGCTGGTCAACGGCAACACCAAGATCCAGACTGGCGGCGAACGCAACGACGTGACCAATGGCAAGCACGCCATCATGGCCAACGAGGTCAAGGTGATTGCCGGCAAGGTCGAGACGATGTCGGTGGGCGACATCAATGCAACCTCCATGGGATCGAACACGACGGTTTTGGGCGCCAACTCCAATGGCTACATCGGATCCGCCACCGATGTCAGCATCGGCATGTCTCGCTCCACGTTCATGGGGCTGAGCATGAGCAACGCGCTGGCGATCGACATCGCCAACTTCGCTGGGCTGCAGATCGAGAACACGGCCGCGCTGCGGCTGCAGAACGTCGCCGCAGCCTATATCGGCCAGAACACCATCGAAGTGGAGTTGAGCACCTTGAAGACGATCAGTGGCGGGGCTGGCAATGGCCCCGCGGTATCGGCAGCCTCTGCAGGAAGCATGCTGGCGGGCCTGGCGGTCGGCGCAGGGGCCGCGATCCGTGGTCTCTTCGATGTCGGTGCCACCATCAAACAGTACCTGGATGCGGCGAGCGATCTGGAGACAGCGGCTGAGGAGGCTCGATCACAGGGCCTGACTTCGCTCTCCACTCGCTTGAGCGGCTTGGCTAGGACGGCAAGGCTGCGTGCCGCTGAAGGCGTGGCGGGCGTGGTGGCGCCGGGCCTGGTGGGCATCGGTGAGTCCGTCGCGTCCGATGTGGCGGTAGCCAAGTCAGCCTGGGACTTCGTCACCGGAGCCAAGGACAGTGGTCCGGCCAATGCCGGCCTGCCGCCGGTCACGCCCCCTGCGCCTGTGCTTCCCGATCTGCCCGACATGCCGCCGCTGCCGCCACCGTACCAGCCGCCCGGGGGGCATTGAGGCCATATGCAGGTCCACAAACCCTTGTCAATGGGTCTTTCCACCCGGCCCATCGAATACCGCAAGCGATTCGGCCTGTGCATCACGGCCAGCCTGCATGTGCCCTTCTCGCAGGCCGAGGGTGGCACGCTGTGGGGCGAGCAGTCGATGTGGGAGTTCCTGGCCCAGGAAATGGCCGTGCCGCTGATCGACGAGGGCGTGGCCAAGACGACGTCCGAGTTCCTGGTGCATGGCCAGGCCTGGCCCGACCCTGCGCAGCCGCAGGCCTGCGCCGTGCGGGCGCAGGTGGGCTCGCTCGAAAAAACGCTGCTGGTCTTCGGCGAGCGCCATTGGGACGGCGACCGTTCCACGCCGCCTCAGGCCTTCGAGTCCCTCCCGCTGGATTGGACGCAGGCCTATGGCGGCCCGGGCTTCATGCTGAATCCGGTGGGCCGCGGCCATGTGGCGGTCGATGGCGTTCACGTATTGCCCCGCATCGAATCGCCCGGCGAACGCCTGGTGCGGCCCGGCCAGACGGCCGCGCCGGCCGGCTTCGGCGCGCTGGAGGCCGTGCACCCCTGGCGTGTGCAGCACCGGGGCACCTATGACGAAGACTATCTGCAGGCGCATGCGCCGGGCTTTGCGCCCGACCTCGACTGGCGCTTCTTCAATCTGGCCCCGCCCGACCAGTGGTTCCCGCAACCGCTGCGGGGCGACGAGGCCTTCGCCTTCGACCACATGCATCCCACGCAGTCCCGGGTGCAGGGCCATCTGCCCGGCTTGCGCGCGCGTGCCTTTGCCGACTACGTGCTGGCCGATGGCCAATCCTGCCTGCGCGAAGTGCCGCTGCGCCTGACCACGGCGTGGTTCTTCCCGCATGCCGAGCGCAGCATCCTGCTGTTCCAGGGTATGGCCGAAGTGCGCACCGACGATGGCAGCGATATCCGCTTGCTGCTGGGCGCGGTGGAACGGCTGTCGCAGACCCGCTCCGATGCGCATTACGCACAGGTGATCGAGAAGCGGGCCGACCCGCGGATGGGCGCGATTCACGTCCTCAACGACGCCGACCTGTTGCCCGAGGGCCTGGATGACCTGGACCCCGCGGCCGAAGCGGCGCGGGCCGTGTTCGCCAGCGAGAACCTGCAGGCCGAGTCGCAGCGTCGGCGTGCCGAGGTCGAGGTGCAACTGGCCCGCGAGCAGGCCCGCGCGGCCGGTCTTGACCCTGATGCGCTGGGCATCCGCATGCCGCCCCGTGAGACGCCGCCCCGGCGCCTGAGCGAGATGCCGGCCTACCTGGAAAAGCAGTTCAAGGAAGCCGAGCGGCAGCAGTGGGCCATGCTCGAAGATGTGGTGACCCAGGCCGAGAAGGCGCTGGAATTCGCCGCCAGCCAGAAGCTGAATCTGGCCAGCCTGGCCCACCGCGGACCGCCGAAGTTCAGCGCGGAAGCGCGCCTGGATGCATGGGTGGCCGGCGCCGCGGCACAAGGCAAGGGCATCGACAAGGCCCGCATCTACCCGGCCCTGATCCAGCAGGAGGCGGCCGAGCGGCTGGGCTATCTGCAATCGGCCCACGCCCAGCCCCCTGCTTTGTCGATGGAGGCTGCCGCCGCGCGCGCGCTGCGCGTGGAGATGGAGCGTGCCGTCGCCTCGGGCATGCGCGTGTTCGCGGGTATGGACTTCACCGGCGCCGACTTCTCGGGCCTGGACCTGCGCGGTTGCGACTTCAAGGGCGCTTGGCTGGAAAGCGCCCGGCTGGGGCGTGCCAATCTATCGGGCGCCGATTTCAGCGCCGCCGTGCTGGCCCATGCCGACCTGCAGGGCGCGATTGCGGTGGGCACCCGCTTCACGGGGGCCAACCTGGGGCGCGCGTCACTGGCGGACGCGGTGTTCGACGAAGCCTGGTTCGATCAGGCCACGTTGATGAACTGCCGCTTTGCCCAGACGCAATTCCGGCGCGCGCGCATGGCGGCCGCGCTGCTGCATGAGAGCGAGTGGGGGGTGGCGGACTGGTCCGGCGTCCAGGCGCCCAAGCAGATCTTTCACAAACGCGATCTGCAGGGCCTGCAACTGGCCGAAGCCGAACTGGACGGCGCCACCTTCACCGAATGCGAGCTGAGCGGTGTCGATCTGCGCGGTGCCCGGCTGGCGCAGGCCAGCTTCGTGAACTGCCGGATGAACGGCGTGCGCCTGGCGGGTGCCTGGCTCGAAGGCGCGGTCTTCGTGCAGGGCTGCGCCCTGGGCAAGGCGGACTTTAGCGGCGCCCGCCTGCGCGGCGCCAACCTGAGCGGCGCCGCCCTGGCCGGCGCCAGCTTCGTGCGTGCCGTGCTGGACGGCGCCTTCCTGGCCGAGGCCGATCTGGAGGGGGCCGACCTGCGGCTGGCCAGTGCGCGCGGTGCCGTGCTGCGCAAGGCGCGCCTGCGTCAGGCGCTGCTGGCCGGTGCGAACCTGCAGGACACGGTGCTGCAGCACGCGGACCTGCGCAGCGCCGACCTGCGCCGCAGCAACCTGTTCGCGGCCGATCTGTCGCGCGTGCGGCTCGACGGGGAAGTTCGGCTGGACGAAGCCCTGCTGACCCGCGCGCGCACCTGGCCGCGGCTCACGCCCGAGCAACAGGTCGCGCCGTGAGCGAGATCATGCGCGAGCGCCTGCCGTTCACCTCGACCCGGCCCGCTGCGCGCGCTGCGGGGAGGGCTTGGCCATGAGCCTGTCCCTCGACACCCTGTCCATCGCCGTCGCGCTCGGCGAACTGCTCGAAGGCGCGGACCTCGCCCAGGGCAGCTACGCCCGTGCCGGGTTGCCCGGTGGCACCTTCTCGCGTTGCGCGATGGCCGGCGTGGATCTGCGGGAGGCCGATCTGCGCGAATGTGTGTTCGACGCGTGCGACCTGCGCGGAGCCCTGCTGGGCGGGGCACAGCTTCGCAAGGCGGTCTTCAACCGCTGCCGGATGGACCATGCCGATCTGCGCGGGGCCAACTTGCACGGCACCGTGTGGGCCGAATGCCAGGCCGACCACGCCCAACTGGGCCAGTCGCAACTGTCGATGGCGACCCTGAGCAAGACGCGGCTCGATCACGCCGTGCTGCGCGGCGCCGATCTGGACGCGGCCACGCTGACCGAAGTCTCCCTGCTCGACGTGGCAGCCGATGACGTGCATTGGCGCCAGACCGTGCTGGCGCAGTGCCGGCTCGACCACCTGAGCTGGGCGGGCGCGCGCATGCTGCGCACCGTTTTCGTGGACACCTCGCTGGCCGGCATGAACTTCGCGGGCCTGTCCCTCGACGGTTGCCAGTTCCTGGGCGCCGACCTGTCGCGCAGCGACTTCACGGAGGCCGCCCTGGGGCGCTGCAACTTCCAGAAGGCGCGCCTGGACGGCGCCCGCTTCGCGCGCGTCCAGGGGGTTCATGCGCTGTTTTGCGAAGCCGAAGGGGCGCAGATCGACTTTGGTGGCGCCCATCTGCGGCAGAGCCTGTTCACCGGCGCCCGCTTGCCGGCGGCCCGGTTCGCGGGAGCCGACCTGTATCAGGCCCATTTCGCCGGTGCGCAACTACCAGGCGCCGACCTGCGCAACGCTGATCTGAGCTACGCCGACCTGCGTCACGCCGACCTGAACTGTGCCGACCTGCGAGGCGCCCGGCTGATGCGCACGGTGCTGCATGGCGCGCAGACCCAGGACGCGGCGATCCCCGGCCGCGCCCAGGCCCTCGACACCGATGCCGCCCTGGCGCAGGCTGAACAATGGCAGCCGCAGGCCGGCTGAGCCTTCACTCTCCCTGGAGCAAGACCATGTCCTCTTTGACTTCCACCGCATCGCGCACCGCGCCCCGCGCGGCGGCACTGGCTGCCGAGTACTGTGTGGGCGTGGTCGGCGCGACCGAGAAGGGTCGCCTGCAGATCCACAGCGGGGGCGTGCAGGCCTGGGCGAGGCGCGCACTGAGCTGTCTGCTGGAGCCGCGCGCGGGCGACACCGTGGCCTGCATGCGCGTGGCGCCCGACGAGTGGTGGGTGACCGCCGTGCTGCAACGTGAAGACGATCACGCGCCCCATCTGCTGAGCCTGCGCGGCGACACCACCTTGCAGATCGAGCACGGCCGACTTGCGGTGCGGGCGCCCGACCTGTCCCTGCGTGCCGATGACGCGCTGGAACTGGCCGCCTCGCAGGCCCGCTTGGCCGTTGAGACAGGCGAGGTGATGGGGCGCCAGTTGCGGGTGAGCGCGGGCGTGCTCAAGCTCGTCGGCTCGGTGCTGTCCAGTGTCATGGACCGGGTGCAGCACTTCAGCCATCACTACCTGCGCCGCACCGAAGGGCTGGACCGCGTGCATGCCACGCACCTAGATTGCGAGGCCGAGCAACTGCTGCGCCTGTCGGGTGAGCATGCGCTGGTCAACGGCGAGAAGCTGGTCAAGGCCCGAGGTGGCCAGATCCACTTCGGCTGAGCGCCGGCCCGCACCCGGAGAGCGCCATGTTTGCGAACTGCCAGCTGATGGGAACCGACATGGGCTTTCCGGACGTGTGCATCACGCCCGCCGCGCCTTCGCCCATTCCCGTGCCCTATCCGAACATCGCGATGGGACCAATGGCCATCCCGAACTGCCCCACCATCCTTTTCATGGGGGGGCCGGCCCACAACCTGGGCACCACCATTCCCATGACCAACGGCGACAACGCCGGCGTGTTGCTGGGCGTGGCGTCCGGCACGGTGATGGGGCCCAGCCGCCACCTGACCGGCGCCTTCACGGTCCTGCTCAATGGCATGCCGGCCACGCGGCTGACCAGCGTATCGCTGCAGAACAGCACCAACTGCCCCGGCGTGCGCACGGTGCCCAGCCAGACCATCGTGTTGCTGCTGGCGCCATGAGGTCGGACATCCTCCATGCGCTTGGCGCCAGGGCCTGAACCTGCCCAGAGCACGCGCATAGGGGCGTGCCTGGCGGCGCTGCCGCGCGTGTGGAGCTTTTGCAGACGCGCATCGCGCGTGCCTGCCCTGCTGCCGGGCTTACTTGGCGGGCGGTTGCGCCCACTCGCGCGCAATGTCCTCGGCGGACTTTTCTGGCGGGAAGTAGAGCCCGGGGCGGCGCTTCCAGTCGGCCCGGATGAGGCTGCGGGCGAACTGCTGCACTTCGGGCGAGATGGCATCCATGGGGGACTGCCGCTCGCGGCCGTCGGTCTGCGCATCGCGCACCTGCCCGCCTTCCAACTGCACCCGCATCACCAGCGGCGGCGCAAAGCCGTACAGGCAGCGCTGGCCGCTCTGAAGGCCCGTCACCTGCTCGCCGCTGTGCAGCCTGAGGTCGTATTCGAGCCGGTTGCCTTTGGTGCGATTGCCCGGGCCATAGCGGCAGCGCGCCACCACTTCGTCGACTGTCATCAGCCACTCGCGGGCCGCCTTGGACGCGGAGGGCAGCAGGCCCGGCGCCCACACCGGGTTCATGCGTCCGATCTCGGCCTCCAGGGCTTTCTGCAGCAGCGCCGCGAGCACGGGGCTGGATTGGTCGCCGGGCGTTTCCGGGGTGCCGCCGGTGCAGGCTGTCAGAAAGGCGGTCAAGGTGCTGAGCAGTGCCATGGCCAGACTCTGGAAGCGAAAGAGAGGCATGCCTGCATTAGCAGGCCGTTGAAAAATCCCCTGCGAGCGTCCGCGTCGGCCGCTACGATCTGAAGCCATCCCGGAACAACTGCGACAAGAAAGATGAGAGGCAACCAAGACTTCCAGGGGGCGATGTTTAGCTACATCAGCCTTGAAGAAAGAGTGCCAGCGGCACACCCGCTGCGCAAGTTGCGCGCCGTGGTGGATGCGCTGCTGTCGAGCATGAACAGCGAGTTCGAAGCGGTGTACGCCCGCCGTGGCCGCCCCTCGGTGCCGCCGGAGATGCTGCTCAAGGCCTTGCTGCTGCAAATCCTGTTCTCCATCCGCAGCGAACGCCAGCTGGTCGAGGCGGTCAACTACAACCTGCTGTACCGCTGGTTCGTGGGCCTGAACATTGAAGACAAGGTCTGGGACCACTCCACCTTCAGCGCCAACCGCGAACGCCTCTTCAACGAAGACCTGGCGCGCGCCTTCTTCGAGCGCGTCAAGCTCAGCGCCCAGTGGGGCCGGCTTGCCAGCGACGAACACTTCAGCGTGGACGGCACGCTGATTGAGGCCTGGGCCTCGCACAAGAGTTTCAAACGCAAAGACGACGACAGCGGCACGCCACCCGGACGCAACCCCGAGGTGAACTTCAAAGGGCAGGAGCGCTGCAACGACCCCCACGCCAGCACCACCGATGCCGATGCCCGGCTGTTCAAGAAGGGCGCGGGCGACAAATCTCGCCTGTGCCACATGGGGCACATCCTCATGGAGAACCGCAACGGGCTGATCGTGGATGTGGAGATCACACATGCCAGTGGCACCGCCGAGCGCGAGGCGGCGCTGACGATGCTCAAACGCCGGGGAAACAAGAACAAGCGGGCCACGGTCGGGGCCGACAAAGGTTACGACAGCCAGGCCTTCATCAAGGGCTGCCGAAAGCTCAAAGTCACGCCACACGTGGCGGCCAAGGACAAGCACTCGGCGGTCGATGGCCGCATCCGGCGCCACGAGGGCTACAAGACCAGCCTCAAAGTGCGCAAGCGCATCGAGGAGGCCTTTGGCTGGATCAAGACAGTGGGTGGTCTGGCCAAGACCAAATTGATCGGTCAGGCCAAGCTCGCGGGCCAGGCGCTGCTGTGCTTTGCCACCTACAACCTGGTGCGCATGGGCAGTCTGGGCGGCTGGTGGGACGCGCATCATGCGTGAACCATGGGATACGTGCGCCCGGAACGGGCAAAACGGCCTGCAAACAGGCCGAAATGGCCGCTCCAATCGCTGCGCAGGCCAGTTTGGGCGATCCGTTTCTTCGAAATCCACGACCCTGGCGCGTTCGATGAGCATTTTTTCAACGGCCTGTTAGAGGACCGATGCCTTCATTGCGCAGCCCGGGTGCTTGGCATACCTCTTCTGGCAGGATTGCCAATGGCGTCTCGCCGCATCAATACTGCGCGCGTCTTTGCCCTTGGGCCCCCCTGGCCGGGCAGGTGCGTGGTTGGGAGACCCCTACATGATCGAAATCGTCGTCGTTGCCCAGCAAGGGGCAACGATCGGCCAGGCCCGGGGCGTGCGCTTCGGGCCCGAAGGCGGCACCCTTGGTCGTGCCGACACCAACACCCTGGTGCTCAGCGACCCGGACCGCACGGTCTCGCGCGTGCATGCCCAGGTGCTGTACCGCGACGGCCGCTATTTCATCGTGGATCGCGGCAGCAACCCCCTCTACTGCAACGGCGTGGCGCTGGGGGCCGGTAACGAGGTGCCTCTGACGGGCGGCGAGCGGCTCGTGGTGGGCGGGTTCGAGCTGGCGGTGTCCGTGCCCGAGGCCGATGCGTCGCCACAGGCCGCACGGGTCACCGTGCCCGCGGCAACCGTGCCTGCGCAAGCGGGGGGCGCAGACGATCCTTTTGCCGACCTGCTGCAAGGGCTGGCACCTGCCGCACCCGTGGTGGCAGCGGCCCGTGCGAATGCGCCCGCCTCAGCGCCGGCCGCGTTCATGGAGGCCGGCGATGCCCTCGCCGCCCCCCTGAGTGGACCTGGACGGGCGGCAGGTTCGTCGACGGCGCTCGACCCCTTCGCCGATCTGCTGGGGCCGCCTTCCTCGGGCGCGTCCTCGCGCCCACCCGATGGGGCAGCGGACGATTTTTCCGACCTGGGCTTGCCCGCGGCGGCCCGCCCGACGGCGAACGCCCAGCGCATCGACGAGCTTTTTGGTGGGATGGGCCCTGGCTTGGGGGGCGATCCACTGGCGCTGTCGCCCCTGGCCGACCCGCTGCTGCAGCCCAACACCGCCGCGCGCGACGATCCATTGGCGGCCTTCGGCGAAGCGCCGACCGCCGTGCAGGCCGCGCGCAGCGACCATCTGCCCATTGGCCAGTTCGGATTCGTGCCGCCCAAGGTGTCGACCGTGCCGCCGCCGGCCGCCGGGCCGGAGGCGATGGAACCGATCGTGGGTTTCGACGACCAGACGGGGCAGCCGATACGCATTGCCCGTGCCCCTCGAGCGGCGCAGCCCGCCACTGCGCCATTGCCCGAGGCGCCGCATGCGCTCGCTCCAGGCGAGGGCGTGCCGGGCGCCGCCGATGCCTTCGACGACCTGCTCGGGGCGCTCTCGCCCGCACCGGCGGCGGCGCTGGACGGTCTGCTGGAGGACGTCCCGTCGGCTGCGGCGGCCATCGCTGCGCAACCCATTCCAGCCGCTCCGGCTCCCGCGCCTGCCGTGCCGTCACAGCCCTTGCCGGCGACGCACCGTGTGGCGCCGCCGCAGCCGCAGCAGCAAGCGCCGGTGCCGGTGCCGGTGCCGGCCGTCGCCGCCCCCGCAGTGCCTGTTGCCCGCCAGGACCCCGCCGGTGACGCCGAGCTCCTCGCCGCTTTCCTGCGCGGCCTGGGCCCGGTGCACCAGGCGCCCACCGTGCTCACCCCGGCGCTCATGGAGCGCATCGGCAGCCTGCTGCGCAGCGCCACCGAAGGCACGCTGCAGCTGTTGCTGACCCGCCAGGAGCTCAAGCGCGAGGTGCGGGCCGAGGTGACCCTGATCGCAGCGCAGGCCAACAACCCGCTGAAGTTCTCGCCCACGGCCGACGTGGCGCTGGCGCACCTGCTGGGCCCGGGCATCCGCGGCTTCATGCCCGCCGAGGCCGCCATGCGCGATGCCTACGACGACCTGCGCGCGCATCAGTTCGGTGTGATGGTCGGCATGCGCGCGGCGCTGGAGCGGCTGATTGCGCGCTTCGAGCCGCAGGAGCTGGAGAAGAAGATCGCCGCGCGTTCGGCGCTCGACAGCCTGTTTGCCGCCAATCGCAAGGCCAAGCTCTGGGACCAGTTCCATGCGCTGTACCAGACCATCGCCAGCGAAGCCGAGGACGATTTCCATGCGCTGTTCGGCAAGGCCTTCCGCGAAGCCTATGAAGCGCAGATGGCGCGCCTGAAGGGCGGCGGACCGCCGGCCTCCTGAACCTTGTCCGGGAAGAACCGTGGAGATCGAGATCGTCACGCTGTCCCGCCAGGGGGGACGCGACTACAACGAAGACGTGCAGGGGTATTGGCACGACGGCCGCTTCGTGGCCTGCCTGGTGGCCGATGGCGCCGGCGGCCATGGCGGGGGCGACGTGGCGGCCGCCACCGCGCGCCAGAGCATCCTGGGCCGCTTCGCGGCTGCACCGACGCTGGACACCCAGGCGCTGCGGCAGATGCTGGAGCAGGCCAATGCCGACATCGTGGCCCGCCAGGCCGAGGGCGGGGCGCTGGCCAGCATGCGCTCCACGGTGGTGTTGGCGGCGCTCAACCTGGATGAGCAGGGGCTGGTGTGGGCGCACAGCGGCGACAGCCGGGCCTACCTCTTCCGGGACGGCGCCATCGTGGCACGCACCACCGACCACAGCCTGGTGCAGCAGATGGTGGCCGGCGGCATGCTCGACGAAGAGGGCGCGCGTTTGCATCCGCAGCGCAACATGCTGCTGTCGGCGCTGGGTTCCCTGAGCGAGCCGCCCGAGATCGCGGTGTCCGACCGCATGCGCGTGCAGCCGGGCGACGTGCTGCTCTTGTGTTCCGACGGCGTGTGGGAAGTGCTGGGCGACGAGGGATTGCTGAGCACGCTGCATGCCTCCACCACGGCCGCGCCCTGGCTGGCGCTGCTGGACGCGCAGATCCAGGCGCGCGCCAAGCCCGGCCACGACAACTACACGGCCCTGGCGCTGTGGGTGGATGCAGACCACGACCGCACCCATCTGCTGCCTTCGGGGCCGTAGAGAGGTTCCACCGGCCGGGCCAAGGGACGGGTGCCGGCGCCGACTCCCTAGAATCCTGGGCGTCGTTCCGATGCCCACCTCGTCCTCTTCTTCCGCCGTGCTGCCGCCAACGACCATCGATGCCGGCGAACTGCTGGGCCGCCTGCGGCTGGAGACGAGCAGTTCCGAGCCCTATTACCTGCAACTGCAGCGGCAGATCGAGGCCCTTGTGAAGTCCGGCGCCCTGCCGGCGGGCAGCAACCTGCCTTCGGAGCGCGACCTGGCCGAAGCGCTGCAGGTGAGCCGCGCCACCGTCAAGCGCAGCTACGACGGCCTGCGCCAGGCCCAGGTGCTGCGAAGCCGGGGCCGGCGCGGCGGGACGGCCGTGCACAGCGCGCCGCAGGTGTCGCCCGTGCTGCAGCAGCTCAAGGGCTTCACCGACGAGATGCGCGAACTCGGCCTGGTGCCTTCCACCCGCGTGCTGGCACGTGAGGTGGTCCGCGATGCGGCCGTGGCAGCGCGGTTCGGCCGGCGCGCGGACGCGCCCTTCCTGCGCCTGTTGCGCCTGCGCCTGGCGGATGGCTCGCCGATGTCACGCGAGACCGCCTGGTACGACCTGCGTGCAGCGCCTGCGCTGGCGCAGTGGCCGGGGGACGGCTCGGCCTACGCCTATCTGCGCGAGCATTGCGGCCTGCACCTCACCTGGGCCGATCAGAGCATCGAGGCCGTGGTCAGCTCGCCCGAGGAGACAGCGGCCTTCGGCTTCGCCCAGCCGCAGCCGTGCCTGCTGCTCAAGCGGTTGAGCTACACGGCCGACGATCGACCGGTGGAATATGCGCAGGGGTGCTTCCGCGGCGATGCGTACCGCTACCGGCTCAGGCTGCAGACCTGAGCAGGGCGTCCACTTCGCCCGCCGTGGGCAGCCCTTCGAGAATGCCGCGCCGGCTGACGGCGAAGGCGCCACAGGCGTTGCCGCGCCGCAGTGCCTGGGGCAACGGCAGCCCTTCGATCCATGCCGTGCACAAGCCCGCGGCAAAGGCGTCGCCCGCGCCGATGCTGTCCACGGCCCGCACGGGCAGCGCAGGTGCATGGTGGGCCCGGCCGTCGGGGGCGAAGGCCAGGCTGCCTTGCGCGCCGAGCGTCACCACCAGCCGCCGTTGTGCGCCGCCGGGCCAGGACTGCCAGCAGGGCTCGAGCGCCCGCACCCATTCGGGCAAGGGGGTGGCCGCGGACAGCGCGGCCTGCGGCAGCAACCGCTGCATCTCCAGCGCATTGACCAGCAGGATCTGGGTCTGCGCCAGCAGCCGCCTGTCCGGCGGCGTCCAGGGCGAGGGGTTGAGTACCGTGCAGGCGCCGGCCCTTTGCGCGAGCGTGAAAGCGGCCAACGCGGCGTCCGGCGGCGTCTCGAACTGCGCATAGACCAGACGGGCCGCCTCCAGGGCCGGGGCCGCCTGCGCCACCTGTTGCGCGTCGAGGTGCGCATTGGCGCCCTGGAAGGTCGCGATGGCATTGAGTCCGTCAGGCGTGAGCCAGCCTGCGCCTTGTCCCGAAGGGCCTGCGTGCCGCCGCACATACCTGGTCGACAACCGTTCCCCGGCCAGCCATGCGAGGACGGCGTCGCCCGCCGCGTCCTGTCCCACGGCCAGCAGCAGGTCCACCTCGGCGCCCAGGCGGTGGCAGCCGGCCGCCACCGCCAGCCCCTTGCCCGCCAGGGCGGTCCAGAACCCCGTGGCATCCAGGCTTTCGCTGGCCTGCGGCAGGCGGGTCATTTCCCAGCAGGAGGCCTGCATGAAGCTGCCGAGGACAGTCAGGCGGCGAGAAGACACAGACATGAGGCGACGGAGCGGGATCGGAGGAACGCCGCCTGGCCGGGCAGGCTGCAGGCGCGCAGGCGGGAGCATAGAGGCGGGCGGGAACGCTTTCGCGCACGTGCGCCGGGAACTGGGGCAAAATCAGTCCAAAGAAAGTCCAAAAAAGTCCTGATCCGATTCGCCATCTGTCCATGAACGTGCTGCAGCAACTGTTTCGCGCCGCCGGCCTGCGCGGGGGCGATTTGCCGGTGCCCGCTCGCGCGTGGCCTGCCGCGCCGGAGTCCAGCGGCCTGCCTCCGCGCACAGGCGTCGCGGCCCAGCCGCGGCTGTCGCGCCAGTCCCTGGAAGATGAGAACCGACGTCTGCGTGACGAGCGCGACCGCCATGTGCGGCTGTTCGCGGCCGCGGTGCATGATCTGCGCCAGCCGCTGCAGGCGCTGATGCTGTTCTCGGAGGCGCTCTCGGAGGGGGCGCAGTCCCGCGAGCAGCAGCGGCGCGTGGCGCACCTGCGCCAGTCGGTGGCTTCGCTGGACCGGCTGTGCGCTGGCATGCTGGACCTGGCGCCGCTGGACACCGCGCACGAGGCGCGGCCCATGGGGCCTGTGCCGCTGGCGCCGGTGCTGGGTGAACTGCGGCACACCTTTGCGGGGGTCGCCCGGGCGCAGGGCCTGCGCCTTGTGGTGCGGCCTTGCGCGCGCAGCGTCCAGGGCGATGCCGTGATGCTCACGCGCATCCTGAACAACCTGGTCAGCAATGCACTGCGGCACACGGTGCGGGGTGGGGTGTTGGTGGGGGTGCGGCGCGATGGGGCCGGCCTGCGCATCGAAGTGCGCGACAGCGGATGTGGCATGGCGCATGCGCAGCAAGCCCAGATTCTGGAGGCCATCGACGGCCTCGATCCGGACGGCGCATGCCGTCCCGGTCAGGGCATCGGCCTGGGCCTGGGAACGGTGCTGCGCCTGGCCCGGCTGCAGGGCGCGCGCATCAGCGTGCGCTCCCGCCCCGGGAGCGGCAGCACCGTGGCGCTGCACTGCCAGCCAGCGTCAGCCGACCGGTAGTGCTTCCCGCAGGGCTTGTCAGGCAGACCGGACCCGCTTGACGGTCACCAGCGCCGCCCGCAGCTCCATCGGCAGGTCCTGGCGGTTTTCCAGCTTGCTCGGCTGCGGCGTTTCCGGCCCGGGGTCGGACCAGTAGTTGTTGAGGTGCACCATCGCCACGTTGTAGACGCGCTTGCCGTGGATCACCAGCCCGCCGCTTCTTTGCGACATGGGGTCCAGCCCGCGGTCGTTGAGGATCGCCTCGCCCTCGTACTTGATGAGCTGGTCCAGGAAGGAGTCGATCAGCGACTGGGTCACCGGCCCGTGGTAGCCGTCCACGGCGATGCCGCGCTGGGTGGCGAGCGCCGGCGGCTCGAACGGGCGGGACAGCCAGGTGGACCGGCCTTGATGCTCTTCGTAGAAGATCTTGAACAGCGCCTGCACCAGCAGAACGTCGGTCCTGAGGTTCTGGGCGCGGCTGTTGTTGCCGACCACGCCGTCGATGTTGTAGCGGCGCAGAGGCCGGTCCAGGTGGTCCCTGCTCTCGAGGATGTGCGCCATGTGCGTCTCCGGTGCTGCGAGCCGTGCCGCCGCGGCAGTGCTGTCGCAGCGGCGGAGGCATCAACGAACTTCGGTACTGGCCACATCCCAGCCGAACTTGACGTCGGCGCCGGTGGCACCCTTGTCGTCCTGGGCCTTGTAGGCGAACTCGATGTCCTTGTAGCTGGCACCGACGGTCTCGATCACCTCGCCTCCCTGGGAGCCGCCGTTCTGCACGCTGGTGATGAGCACCTCCTTGAGCGTGATGGTCAGGTAGGTCTGCTGGCCCTCGCCCGCCTTGCGGGCGGTGATCACCGCCTTGGGCAGGTGCTTGCCCTTGACGCTGTTGCTGGCCAGCACGGGCGAGGCCTTGTCGTAGCGGTGGGTGAAGGTGAAGGCGCCCGGCACGGCCTTGCCCTTGCCCGAGCCGCCGCCGCTGGCGGCGCCGGAGGGCTGCACCACATCCCACGACCAGGACAGCATTTCGATCTCGCCCTTGTGGTCCTTGTGCTTGGCTTCGCCTTCGATGCCGTCGATCTTGATGTGGAAATCAGAGGACATGTTGTGAACTCCTGCAGAGATGCCCTGTTTGCGAAAGGGCGGGTTGATGAAATCGCTCTGCCTTCAGAACGAATGGGGAAGCGCTTTTTCGAAAGCCGCGGCCCCGGGGCAGGGCCATAGGCCGTTCGACACAGGTCCGGCCTTCAGCCGGCGCCCTTGGCCGAAGGCAGCTTGGACACCAGGCGCAAGGACACCGTCAGTCCCTCGAGCTGGTAATGCGGACGCAGGAAGAACTTGGACGTGTAGTAGCCGGGGTTGCCCTCGACTTCTTCCACGACCACTTCGGCCGCCGCCAGGGGCTTTTGCGCCTTGGTGATCTCCGACGAGTTGGCCGGGTCGCCGTCCACGTAGTTCATGATCCATTTGTTGAGCCAGCGCTGCATGTCCTCCCGTTCCTTGAAGGAGCCGATCTTGTCGCGCACGATGCACTTGAGGTAGTGCGCGAAGCGGTTGCAGGCGAACAGGTAGGGCAGGCGCGCCGCCAGGTTGGCATTGGCGGTGGCGTCCGGGTCGTCGTACTCGGCGGGCTTGTGCAGCGACTGGGCGCCGATGAAGGCCGCGAAGTCGGAGTTCTTGCGGTGGATCAGCGACAGCAGCCCGGCCTTGGAGAGCTCGGCCTCGCGGCGGTCACTGATGGCGATCTCGGTGGGGCACTTCTGGTCCACGCCGCCGTCGTCGCTGGGGAAGGTGTGCAGCGGCAGGTTCTCCACCGCGCCGCCCGATTCGATGCCGCGGATGCGCGAGCCCCAGCCGTAGAGCTTGTACGACCGGTTGATGTTGGTGGCCATCGCATAGGCCGCGTTGGCCCAGGCGTACTTGCCGTGGTCGGCGCCGGCGGTGTCTTCCTCGAAGTCGAACTCCTCGATCGGGTTCGTGTGGGCGCCGTAGGGCGTGCGCGCGAGGAAGCGCGGCATGCACAGGCCCAGGTACTTGGAGTCATCCGACTCGCGCAGCGAGCGCCAGGCCGCGTACTCGGGTGTCTGGAAGATCTTCGTGAGGTCGCGCGGGTTGGCCAGTTCCTGCCAGCTGTCCATCTGCATCAGGCTGGGGCTGGCGCCGGTGATGAAGGGGGCGTGCGCGGCGGCGGCGATCTTGGCCATCTCGCCCAGCAACTCCACGTCGGGCGGGCTCTGGTCGAAGTGGTAGTCGCCCACGATGGCGCCGAAGGGTTCGCCACCGAACTGGCCGTACTCCTGCTCGTAGACCTTCTTGAAGATCGGGCTCTGGTCCCAGGCCGCGCCCTTGAACTTCTTGAGGCTCTTGGCCAGCTCCTGCTTGGAGATGTCCATCACCCGGATCTTCAGGTTCTCGTCCGTTTCGGTGTTGTTCACCATGTAGTGCAGGCCGCGCCACGCACTCTCGAGCTTCTGGTAGTCGGGGTGGTGGATGATCTTGTTGATCTGCTCGGTGAGTTTGGCGTCGATGGCCGCGATCATGGCCTGGATGGACTTGGTCACGTCCTTGCCGATGAGCTGCGTCTGGCCCAGCGCCTGCTGCGCGAGCGTGAGCACGGCGGCTTCGACGGCGCTCTTGGCCTCGTCGGTGCGGGGCTTGAACTCTTTTTGCAGCAGCGAGGCGAAATCCCCGCCCGCGTACTCGACGTTCTTGAAGGCGCTCTGCTGGAGTGCGTCAGCCATGATGGTCTTCTCCTTGATTCGAATGCGGGGCCGCTCAGGCGGCGGGGCCGTCCTCTTCGGGTTTCCTGGCGCTGGCCAGCGACTGCAGCAGCGCCGGGTCTTCCAGCACCTTGGCCAGCAGTTCCTCGGCCCCGCCCTTGCCGTCCATGTAGGTCACGAGGTTCGACAGCTGCGTGCGGGCCTCCAGCAGCTTGTTCAGCGCATCGACCTTGCGCGCCACGGCAGCAGGCGAGAAGTCGTCCATGCTCTCGAAGGTCAGCTCCACCTTCAGATCGCCCTCGCCGGTGAGAGAGTTCTCCACGGCGAAGGCCGCACGCGGCTTCATGGCCTTCATGCGGGCATCGAAGTTGTCGACGTCGAACTCCAGGAACTTGCGGTCCGCCACCGGCGCCAGCGGGTCGGCTGGCTTGCCCGAAAGGTCGGCCAGTACGCCCATCACGAAAGGCAGCTGCACCTTCTTCTCGGCCCCGTACAACTCGACGTCGTACTCGATCTGCACACGCGGGGCCCGGTTGCGGGCGATGAACTTCTGGCTGCTCTTGGACATGGACGGCTCCTTGCGGATGGGATGGAAATGAAGGGCGGGGCGGCGGCGCTATTCGCCGGCACGTGCCCCGGTGACGTTCTCGATCGTGCTGATCGCATCGGGAGCCAGGTTGGCGATGATGTCCAGGAAGCTCACGCCGATGAGCTTCTTGGCGCGGCCGATGAGCAGCGGCGCGGGGTTGCCGGGCTCGGCGCGCTCCAGGTAGGCGATCACGCGGTCGAGCATCTGGATCGCCTCCTGGCGGGTCTGGATGTCGCCCCGCACGGCCAGGGGCTGGGCCGCGGCGGATGGCGCGCCCCCGTCCGGGGAAGCGCCCGCGCCGGGCTCGGCATCCGCGGCGGCGGATTCGCCGGCCAGCGCACGCGCGGCCTGCTGCAGGACCTGGCCAATGCCACGCAGGCGTGAGAAGTCGACCGCATCGCTGCGGCCGCTGCGCTCGCTCAGCAGGTGCTGCAGTTGCGCCACGGCCGGGCCGACGGCCTGCATGCGGGCCGGCACTTCGGGATGCTCGGCGGCGATCTCCAGCAGCGCGCCATCGACCTGCGCCGTCGAATAGCTGTTCTCGGTGGCCGCCAGGGCGTTGCGCGCCACCGCCACGTCGCGCACGCGCAGCGGGCCCACGCTGCGGGCCGCGCCGATGCGCACGTCGTACAGGTCGCGCACCAGCAGCCGTTCGTCGTTGAGCGGCGCCAGGGCATTCAGGCGCATGGTCGGGTCGTTGTCGTCGTCGGCGTCGAGCGCAGGGTGCAGGCCGTCCCAGTAGATGTCGATGAGCCCGGCCAGCAGCTGCATCCCCATCGCGAAGCCTTCCAGCCCCTGCAGGCGCGTGGCCGCGCGCAGCAGCAGCACCGCGGGCCGCACGTCCTTGGAGCGGCGCAGCAGCGCCTGGGCCTGTTCCGAGACTTGCGGCCATTCGGGCTCGACGGCGGGGATCACCGTGTCGCCGAACTGCTGCTCGGGCTTGCCCTGGGCGGCGGCCTCCAGCGCGATGAAGGCCGCGTCGTACTCCAGGTCGTCGCCGCACGGCGATGCCTCGCTGATGGGCGCGCGCAGGATCTCGACGAGTTCGGGTGTGAGCATGTTGCCAGTGCAGGTTCGCTGCGGATAATCGAAGATGCCCCTGGACCGATCAATGCAACGAAGGAAATAGCATGCGCGAGTTGGGTACAGACCGTTTGTCCTATGGCCGCCGTGAATGGCTGGGCTGGACGGGCGCCACGCTCCTCGGTGCCTGGGGCCTGGCGGGCTGCGCGGGCGCGCCCAAGCCAGTGGTCACGCCGGTTTCGCTCAGCCTGGTCGGCGCAGCCGACATGAACCCCGATGCGCGCGGGCGGGCCTCGCCGCTGGCGGTCAGGGTCTATGCGCTGAAGACTTCGGCACCCTTCGACGCAGCGGATTTCTTCGCCCTGTTCGAGAAGGATCAGGCCACGCTGGGTGGCGAGCTCGTGCACCGCGAGGAAGCGCTGCTGCGCCCGGGCGACAGCCGGGCGTTGAAGTTCACGCTGCCGGCCGACGCCAAGGCCCTGGCCTTCCTCGCCGCCTACCGCGACCTGGAGCGCGCGCGTTGGCGCGAGGTGCGGCCCGTGCAGCCCGGCCAGCCGGTGAACTGGCAGGTGGCCTTCGGCGCGCGCCAGATCCGCATCGACGCCGTGAAATAGCCGCAGCAACCCCGGGCGGGTTCACGCGGCGTCGGCGCCGCGCCCGGCCGGGTGGGGCAGGAAGCGGTCGAACAGGTCCTGCACGAAGGCCGGCTGCGGCGCGGCGGCGGTCAGGTACAGGCCCCGCAGCGGCGTGCGCGCGTCCCGGTCCAGCCTCAGGCTGCGCTGCAGCCGGTCGAGGCCGGGGCCCAAGCCCAGCAGCAGGTCCACGAAGCGATGGATGTCGTGCCGCTCGCGCGCCGGGCGCTCCTGCGCCAGGAGGCTCAGCCGCAGGCCATGGAGCGCGGCTTGCCAGGTGGCCGTCGCCTCCTGCCAGCCCGGTGCCGCAAAAAAGGCAGGGGCGCACCAGCCCAGCGCCTGCGCGCGCCAGGGCCCGGGCAGCGCGTCGTGCACCGTGGCATAGCCGGGCAGGTCCTGCAGGCCCGTCAGCAGCACGTGCACCGGCAGTGGCTGCTCCAGCAACGCCGCGCTTTCGTGAAGGCGGCGGGCCAGCAGCTGCATCACCGGCTCGGCCACCTTGGCATCGGCGCGCAGAAGCGCCGTGCTGATGCACAGCACCCAGCCATCCAGGGGCCGCTCGGGCTGGGTCTGCGCCAGCGTGCGCAGGGCGTGCAGCCAGAGCAAGTCCTGGGGCGGCTCCTCGGGCGGGGGCGGCGGGCACAGTTCGATGGCGGTGAGCGTCGGCAGCGACCACCAGCGCCAGAAGGGTTCCTCGCCCGGCAGGGCCTGCTGGGCGGGGCCTTCGGGCACCACCGCCGCCAGCAGCGCCGGCAAACCCGCTGCGGCGTCGCCCACGAACAGCAAGCGCGGCGGTGCGCGCAGGGGCGCTGGCTTCGCCAGCGGCCACAGGGGCGCATGGTCCGTCTCCGACGGCAAGGCCGCACGCAGGGCCCGCAGCCGGGTCGGGGGCGCGGCATGGCCCTCGCGCCGCGCCGCCAGCAGCCGTCCGCGCCACAGCTGCCAGCGCGACAGTCCGTCGAAGGTGCCCGGCTGCCTCAGGAGCCAGGCCAGCAGTCCGAGGCCCAGCGCCATCGCGCCGAGGGCCATGAGTTCCATCAGCCCCATGCTTCAGCGCTCCCGGGTCTGCAAGAAGAGCAGTGCGGCCAGCGGCGCAGCCGCACCGGCGGCGGCCAGCGTCTCGCGCAGCCGCAGCAGGTAGGCCGAGGCCAGCTCGAACGGGGGCGGCTCGGTGCCGGCGGCGAGCGGCGCATGCGCCGGCACGGCCACTGCCGTGACCAGCACGGTGCCGAAGGGCGGACTCACGAGCCAGCTCGACGGCAGGTCTTCGCCGAAGACGAAGGACTGGCCAGGTCCGAAGGACACGCGGCGCTGCCCTTGCGCGCGCAGATGCAGCACGGCGCCGTCCGCGGTGTAGTAGTCCACCCACAGCACGCCTTCGGCAGCCGGGGCCCGCACCTGAAGGCTGACCCCGTCGCCTTCGCGCAGGCTGCCGCCGCGCGCCGCCGGCACGTGGAGCGCCAAGGGATTCCGGGCCTGCGCGTTGCGCCGCTGGTGGGCTTGCAGGATGTCCACCACCTCGCAATAGGGCCAGGGCCGCTGCTGCAACTGAACCCGGGTCGGGGTGGTGCCCGCCAGGGCCGCGACCTCCTGATGGACGAGCGCGATGTCCTCCTCCCGCGGCACGAAGCCCGAGACGTGCAGCACGCCATCGCGCCCCTGCTCGGCGTTCAGGGCGGCGCAGGCGTGCCGCTGCAGCTGCTGCGCCACGCGGGCGGCCAGTTCGGTGGGCGCCGGGGGTTGCGGCGCGGCCTTGTGCCAGAGCCAGGCGGCCGGCGGCAACAGGATCAGCGCCAGGGCCAGCAGGAACGGCCACCGGCGCGCGGGCCGGGGCGGGCGCGCCGCGCCGCGCAGCCGGCCGGCCGGCATGGGCTGTGCGTACGGCTGCGGGCACAGGCGCTGCACCGGCGCGTGGAGGTCGAGCGGCGGCTGGGGCAGCTGCGCGGCATGCATGGCGCGCAGCTTGGCCAGCTCGCCCGTGCCGCCTTCGCCCTCGAAGTAGTACTGGCCCTTGAAGCCGATGGCCAGCAGGTACCAGTAGAGCTCGCGCAGCTCGCCCTGTTCGGGCCGCAGGGCGGCCAGGTGGTGGAAGAACTCGGTGGCCGCGTTGGTGGAGTTGAACCACAGCAGCTGAAGCGGCGCGATGGCGTCCACCCAGTCCTTGCGGCGCGCCGCCACCTCGTCGAACCAGGCGACCACGGCAAAGGCCGCCGAGTCGACCTCGCGCCCCGGCTTGCCCTGCGCGCGGGCGGCGGCGTTGGCGCGCTCGACCAGGCGCCGCATGCGCTGCTGCGCCTCGGCGCCGGTGGATTCGAGCGGGTGGGCCGGATCCTGCGCGTCGATGGCCAGGCCGAAGCCGATGGCGGCGGCGTAGAAGCTGAACAGGCGGGGGGCAGCAGTCACAGGCCGGCTCTCTCGGTGCCGCCGCACCCGCGCTGCCGTTCGGGGCGCAGGGTCGGGGTTGCGTTCGGTCCGGCGCATTCTTGGGGCGGGGCGGCATGGGGGGCCATACCGCGTGGGGGCTATGCCGTTCGGGCGGGCCCCGCGCCTTGCCGCGGGGGCGGTTCGCGGCTATCTTCATGGGCACTCCCGAGTGCGCGTTGACACGCCCATCCAGCCATGAAAATCCTGATCGCCGATGACCATCGCCTCGTCATCGAGGCGGTGAAGGCCAAGCTTTCCGAACTGCAGAGCGACATCGAGTTCGTCCTCGCCATGAGCGTGGATGAGCTGCGGGCCTGTGCCGCCGACGACATCGACCTGGCCCTGATCGACCTGAACATCCCCGGCGCCGAAGGCCATTCGCACATCGACGAACTGCGCCGGCGGCACCCGGCCGTGCCGGTGATCGTGCTGTCGGGCTACGAAGACCCGGCGATCATGCGCGCCGTGCTGGACCGCGGCGTGCTGGGCTTCATTCCCAAGGCCTATTCGCCCGACGTGATGCTGTCCGCCGTGCGGCTGGTGCTGGCGGGCGGGGCGTACGTGCCGCCGATGCTGCTGTCGGGCCTGTCGCTGACGGGCGGCGCCGCGCCTGCGGGCGCCGCCGAGGCGCCGGCCGCTGCACGCGGGCCCGCGGGCGCGCCCACGCTGGAGCACCTGCGCAAGGTGCTGACGGAGCGCCAGGTGGAAGTGCTGCAGCTGCTGTCGCAGGGCAAGCCCAACAAGCTGATCGGCCGCAGCCTGGGCATCAGTGAAGGCACGGTGAAGATCCACCTGGCGGCCATCTTCCGCGCCCTCAACGTGCGCAACCGCACCGAGGCCGTGGTGGCGGCCCAGTCGCTCACCGAGGCCTGAGCCGGCGGGCCGCGCGGCGCCGCGCGCCCGGGGCGCGCCTGCCGTGCGGACGCGGCGCGTCTGCGGGGGAGGGCGACAATGCGAGCGTGAACACCGCCGCCCGCCTTCCCTTGCCCGCCCTGTCCCGCTTCGATGCCGCCATCGTGGACCTCGATGGCACGATGGTCGACACGCTCGGCGATTTCGTCGCGGCGCTGGGCGGCATGCTCCACGACCTGCAATTGCCGCCCGTGCAGGCCTCGGCCGTGTCCGCGATGGTGGGCAAGGGCTCGGAGCACCTGATCCGCAGCGTGCTGGCCCATGTGGGTGCGCCCGCGCAGGACGCGCTGTACGAGCGGGCCTGGGCGCGCTACCAGCACCATTACCTGCGCGTCAACGGCCGGCATTCGCGCGTCTACGACGGCGTGGCGCAGGGGCTGGAGGGCCTGCGCGCCGCCGGCCTACGCCTGGCCTGCCTGACGAACAAGCCGCGCGACTTCGCCCGGCCGCTGCTGGCCGCCAAGTCGCTGGACCGGTACTTCGAGCGGGTCTTCGGCGGCGATGACTTCGCGCGCAAGAAGCCCGATCCGCTGCCCCTGCTCAAGACCTGCGAAGCGCTCGGCACCGAGCCCGCGCGTACGTTGATGATCGGCGACTCCAGCAACGACGCGCGCGCCGCCCGGGCGGCCGGGTGCCCGGTGGTGCTGGTGAGCTATGGCTACAACCATGGCGAGCCGGTGCATGCCGTGGATGCCGACGGCTTCATCGACGCGCTGAGCGAATTGCGCGGCTGAATCCGCCTGGCGCCTTCGGCGCTCGGCCCGGTCCGGCTGGCCCCCGGGGCGCGTGCGGGACGTTCGATGCCTGTGCCGGCGGCGTGCACGCCCTGGCCGGCGGGCGTGCTCAGGGGGCCTTGCCCAGCAGCGCTTCCTTGAGCCGGGCGTCGGCCGGCACGGGGCCCAGCCAGATGCGCAGCAGGGCCGTGAAGAACGCGGGCTCGCGGATGGGTTCGCCCTGCGGCGTGCCACGCACCACCACCTGCGCGCCCGTGCCGGGGATCCAGTCGACATGGAAGGCGTCGCCAGCCTTGAGCTGCTTCTGGTCGGCGAATATCTGGCCCATGCGCAGCAGCCCGGGCACGAGCTGGCCGAACTCGGCGCGCGTGGAGTTCTCCTCCACCCCGCGGGTGAACAGCTTGCCCAGCTCGTTGGCGTCGATGTCGCGCAGCATCGTGATCGCGATGCGCTTGGGGCCGGGCTGGGCCAGCGCTTCGTCGGCGCTGCTCGCCCTGGCGGGCAGGTAGAGCCCGGCCGCGTACACCTTGAACACCGCCTTGTAGCGCACCCCTGCGCCGTTGAGGCGCAGGGTTTCGCCACCCAGGGGCAACGGGTCCGGGTAGACGATGCCGCCCACGTCGACCGGGGCGGCCGCCAGGGCAGAGGAGAGCGCCGCCAGGGCGATGGCAGCGCCGAGGACGTTGAAACGGCCGAATCGCGCAAGCATGTGCAATTTCCCGCTGCAGCCAAGGCTCCCTGGCGGCGCACTGCGGTGCGTCTTGTGGCTGTGGCCGCGCATTCTGCCGCTGGCGCCGGCGCTGTCAGTGGGTGGAAGCCCGCAGATCCGCGATGGCAGGCGCCGCGGTGGCTGGGCTACACTCGCGCTTCCATGTTCGTTCATCACGTCAACCAGACAGGTCAAGGGAGCCGGGGAGCCTGGCCCTGGCGCAAGCCTGCGTCGACTGCTGCTTGATTGCACGGCGCCCGCCGTGCGCCCGGGGTCCGTGGCCACCCTCCAAGGCGGCGGGCCGACTTCCGTGAATGATGATGAACGCAGGTGCCGCACTCTTCTGGCACCTGCCCATGGAGATCCCGTGATCACTGAGCTCGAATTCAAGAGTCTGTCCGCGCAGGGCTACAACCGCATCCCCCTGATCGTCGAGGCCTTCGCGGACCTCGAAACCCCGCTGTCGCTGTACCTGAAGCTCGCCCATTCCCATGGGCCGCAGGGCGGTGGCCAGCTGAGCTTCCTGCTCGAATCCGTGGTCGGCGGCGAGCGCTTCGGCCGCTACAGCTTCATCGGCCTGCCGGCGCGCACGATGCTGCGCGCCAGCGGCTTCGGCGCCGACGCGCGCACCGAGGTGGTGACCGACGGGCAGGTGGTCGAGACCGCCGCAGGCAATCCGCTGGACTTCATCGAGGCCTACCAGAAGCGCTTCAAGGTCGCGCTGCGCCCGGGGCTGCCGCGCTTTTGTGGCGGCCTGGCCGGCTACTTCGGCTACGACGCGGTGCGCTACATGGAGAAGAAGCTCGAGCACAGCTGCCCGCCCGACCAGCTGGGCTGCCCCGACATCCTGCTGCTGCAATGCGAGGAACTGGCCGTCATCGACAACCTGTCGGGCAAGCTCTACCTGATCGTCTACGCCGACCCCAAGCAGCCCGAGGCCTATGCCCACGGTAAGCGCCGGCTGCGCGAGTTGAAGGACAAGCTGCGCTACTCGGTCAGCGCCCCGCAAGTGAAGCCGACACAGGCGCATGCGGCCGAGCGGCCCTTCGCCAAGGCGGCGTACCTCAAAGCCGTGGAAGAGGCCAAGGAGCTCATCGCGGCGGGCGATTTCATGCAGGTGCAGGTCGGCCAGCGCATCAGCAAGCGCTACACCGAGTCGCCGCTGTCGCTGTACCGCGCGCTGCGCTCGCTGAACCCCAGCCCCTACATGTACTACTACGACATGGGCGACCACCATGTCGTGGGCGCCTCGCCCGAGATCCTGGTGCGCCAGGAGGTCACCGAAGCCGGCGAGCAGAAGGTCACGATCCGCCCGCTGGCCGGCACGCGGCCGCGCGGCGCGTCGATCGAGCAGGACAAGGCGGCCGAGGTCGAGCTCGTGAACGACCCCAAGGAACGCGCCGAACACGTGATGCTGATCGACCTGGCGCGCAACGACATCGGCCGCATTGCCAAGATTGGCAGCGTCAAGGTGACCGAGGCCTTTGCCGTGGAACGCTACAGCCACGTGATGCACATCGTCAGCAACGTCGAGGGCATCCTCAAGGACGGCATGACCAACATGGACGTGCTGCGCGCCACCTTCCCGGCCGGCACGCTGACGGGCGCGCCCAAGGTGCATGCCATGGAACTCATCGACAAGCTGGAGCCGACCAAGCGCGGCCTGTACGGCGGCGCCTGCGGCTACATCAGCTACGCGGGCGACATGGACGTGGCGATCGCCATCCGCACTGGCGTGATCAAGGACCAGACCCTGCACGTGCAGGCCGCGGCCGGCGTGGTGGCCGATTCGGTGCCCGAACTGGAATGGAAGGAAACCGAAGCCAAGGCGCGCGCGCTGCTGCGCGCCAGCGAACTCGTCGAGGAAGGACTGGAGTGAGCGCGATGACCAACGCCGCAGCAGCGCCGCGCCGCGCCAAGCCAGGCGGCGCCTCCTTGGGGGGCAGCGAAATCCATGAAATGACGAGCGTGGGGGCCGTATGAAGGTCTTGATGATCGACAACTACGACAGTTTCACCTTCAACATCGTCCAGTACCTGGGCGAGCTGGGCGCCGACGTGCAGGTGCTTCGCAACGACGAGGTGGACTTGGCCGGCATCGGCGAGCGCATCGCCGCCGGGGTCACGCGGCTGGTGATCTCGCCCGGCCCCTGCTCGCCGGCCGAGGCAGGCGTGTCGGTGCCGGCCATCCAGGCCTTTGCCGGCAAGCTGCCCATCCTGGGCGTGTGCCTGGGGCACCAGAGCATCGGCGCGGCCTTCGGCGCACGCATCGTGCGCGCGCAGCAGCTCATGCACGGCAAGGTGAGCGAGATCACGACCACGCGAGAGGGCGTGTTCGCGGGCCTGCCGGAGCGCTTCACCGTCAACCGCTATCACTCGCTGGCCATCGAGCGCGCGAGCAGCCCGAAGGAGCTGGCCGTCACGGCCTGGACCGACGATGGCGAGATCATGGGCGTGCGGCACACCGGCTTCGCCCACGAGGTGCGTATCGAAGGGGTGCAGTTCCACCCCGAATCCATCCTCACCGAGCATGGCCATGCCATGCTGCAGAACTTCCTGAACTGAACGAGCGGACGCGTGATGCGCACAGGCCCGAAATCCCCCTTCATCGACCTGCGCAGCGACACCGTCACGCAGCCCACCGAAGCCATGCGCGCCGCCATGATGGCCGCGCCGCTGGGCGACGACGTGTTCGGCGGCGACCCTTCGGTCAACGCGCTGCAGGAGAAGATCGCCGGCCTGCTGGGCTTCGAGGCCGCGCTGTTCGTGCCCACCGGCACGCAGAGCAACCTGTGCGCCATCCTCGCGCACTGCGGCCGCGGCGACGAGTACATCGTGGGCCAGCAGCAGCACTGCTACCGCTGGGAAGGCGGCGGCGCGGCGGTGCTGGGCAGCGTGCAGCCGCAGCCCATCGAGCATGCGCAGGACGGCAGCCTGCCGCTCGCGCGCATCGCGGCCGAGATCAAGCCCGACGACGCGCATTTCGCGCGCACGCGCCTGCTGGCACTGGAGAACACGCTGGGCGGCAAGCGGCTGCCTTTCGACTATCTGCAGGCCGCCACGCAACTCGCGGCCGACAAGGGCCTGCAGCGCCACCTGGATGGCGCGCGCCTGTTCAACGCCGCCACCGCGCAGGCCGAGGCGCTGGGCACGGACGTGTACGCCGAGGCGCGGCGCATCGCGCAGTGCTTCGACAGCGTGTCGGTGTGCTTCAGCAAGGGCCTGGGCGCGCCCGTGGGCTCGGCGCTGTGCGGCTCGCGCGACTTCATCGCCCGCGCCCACCGCATCCGCAAGATGGCCGGCGGCGGCATGCGCCAGGCCGGCTTGCTGGCCGCCGCCGCTTCGCATGCGCTGGACCACCACGTGCGGCGCCTGCGCGAGGACCACGCGCTGGCGCGCCAACTGGCCGAAGGGCTGGCAGGCATCCCCGGGCTGAGCGTGGAAGCGCCGCAGAGCAACATCGTCTTCGTGGATCTGCAGGGCGATGCGGTCGACCGCGGCGCGCAGCTGCTGGCGCACCTGCAGTCGCAAGGCATCCTGGCCACGGGCCTGTACCGGCTGCGCTTCGTCACCCACCTGGACGTGGATGCGGCTGGCGTGGCGCGGGCCGTGGCGGCCATCCGCGCTTTCTTCGCGGGCTGATCCTTCCGCTGCGCTCGCGAGGCCTTCCATGCCGGACACCCCTCAACTGCTGGCCTTCATTGCCGCGGGCTTGCTGCTCAACCTCACGCCCGGCGTGGATGTGTTCTACGTGGTCAGCAACGCCTTGAGGCAGGGCGTGCGCGCCGGGGTGGTCGCGGGCCTGGGCATCGCGGCGGGCTGCATGGTGCATACGCTCGCGGCGGCATGGGGCGTCAGCGCGCTGATCGCCGCTTCGGCCACCGCCTTCACGGTGCTCAAGTGGGTCGGGGCGGCGTACCTGCTGTGGATGGGCTGGGGCATGCTGCGGTCACGCGGCACGCTGAACGCCGATGCCTTCGCGCCCGCGGGCGGGCCGCCCGCGCAGGGCCTGCCGTTGCGCACCGTTTTCCGCCGCGGCTTCCTCACCAACGTGCTGAACCCGAAGGTCGCCCTGTTCTTCCTGGCTTTCTTGCCGCAGTTCATTGCGCCGGGCACGGCGCACCCGGCCTGGGTCTTTCTCGCGCTGGGGTTGCTGTTCAACGTGAATGCCCTGCTGGTGAGTGCCGGCTGGGCCTGGGCGGCTGCCGGCATGGCACGGCGCATGCGTGCTTCGGCCGGGTCCGCGCAGTCTGCGGGCCGCGGCCTGCTGTGGATCGAGCGCGCGGCCGGCCTGCTGATCATCGCTTTCGGCCTCAAGCTGGCGCTCACCGAGGCGCCCACGGGCCGCTGACATATTCCGGAGTCCTTCCCATGATCACCCCCCAAGAGGCGCTGCAGCGCACCATCGAGCACCGCGAGATCTTCCACGACGAGATGCTGCATCTGATGCGGCTGATCATGCGCGGCGAATGCTCGCCCGTGATGACCGCGGCCATCGTCACGGGTCTGCGCGTGAAGAAGGAAACCATCGGCGAGATCACGGCCGCCGCGCAGGTGATGCGCGAGCACGCCACGCCCGTGGCCGTGCAGGACAGCACGCACCTGATCGACATCGTGGGCACGGGCGGCGATGGCTCGCACACCTTCAACATCTCGACCTGCGCCATGTTCGTGGCGGCCGCGGCGGGCGCGCGCACGGCCAAGCATGGCGGGCGCAGCGTGAGCAGCAAGTCCGGCAGCGCCGATGTGCTGGAGGCGCTGGGCGTGCAGATCGACCTGAAGCCGCCGCAGATCGCCGCCTGCATCGAGCAGGTGGGCATCGGCTTCATGTTCGCGCCCAACCACCATCCGGCCATGAAGAACATGGCGCCGGTGCGGCGCGAGCTGGGCATCAAGACGCTGTTCAACATCCTGGGCCCGCTCACCAATCCGGCCGGTGCGCCGAACACGCTGATGGGCGTGTTCCACGCCGACCTGGTGGGCATCCAGGTGCGCGCGCTGCAGCGCCTGGGCGCGCGGCATGCGCTGGTGGTGTACGGCAAGGACGGCATGGACGAGATCTCGCTCGGCGCAGCGACCCTGGTGGGCGAGCTGCGCGACGGCCAGGTGCGCGAGTACGAGATCCATCCGGAGGACTTCGGCCTGCCCATGGCGAGCAGCCGCGCGCTGCGCGTGGAAACCCCCGAACAGTCGCGCGCGCTGCTGGTGGGCGTGCTCGACGGCACGGTGACCGGGGCGGCGCGCGACATCGTGCTGCTCAATGCCGGCGCGGCCCTGTATGCGGCCGACGTCGCGCCCGGCATCGCCGAAGGCATCGACCAGGCCCGCGCGGCGCTGGCATCGGGCGCGGCGCGCGCGCGGCTCACGCAGTTCGTGCAGACCACGCAGTCCCTGGCTGCGGCCGCCTGAGCGCTCGCGGAGAATGCGCCCATGTCAGACATCCTGAACCAGATCATTGCCGTCAAGCACGAAGAGTTGGCGGCTGCGCGCAAGCGCCTGCCGCTGGAAGCGGTGCGCCGCGATGCCGAAAGCCGCGTGCTCACGCGGGACTTCGAAGGCGCGCTGCGCGCCAAGGTGGCGCAGGGGCAGGCCGCGGTCATTGCCGAAGTGAAGAAGGCCAGCCCCAGCAAGGGCGTGATCCGGCCCGGCGAGTTCGTGCCCGCCGACATTGCGCAAAGCTATGCCGAAGGCGACGGCAGGACCTCGGCGGCCTGCCTCTCGGTGCTGACGGACAGGCAGTTCTTCCAGGGCAGCATCGACTACCTCAAGCAGGCGCGCGCCTCGTGCGGCCTGCCGGTGCTGCGCAAGGACTTCATGGTCGACGCGTGGCAGATCTACGAGTCGCGTGCCATCGGGGCCGACTGCATCCTTCTCATCGCCGCCTGCCTGGACGATGCGCAGATGAGGGACTTCGAGGCCATCGCGCACGGCCTGGGCATGGCCGTGCTCGTGGAGGTGCATGACGCCGCCGAGATGGAGCGCGCGCTGAAGCTGCGCACGCCGCTGATCGGCGTGAACAACCGCAACCTGCGCACTTTCGAGGTCTCCATCCAGGCCACGCTGGCACTGAAGGCGCAGGTGCCGGCCGAGCGCCTGCTCGTGACCGAATCGGGCATCGCCACGCGAGAGGACGTGAAGACGCTGCGCGAGGCGGGCGTGCAGGCCTTCCTGGTCGGCGAAAGCTTCATGCGCGCACCCGAGCCGGGCGAAGCCCTGGCGGCGCTCTTCGGCTGAGAGCGGCGCGCATGGACGCGACCCAACTGCAGAGCGCGGATCCGGCGGACTGGCCCGTGGCCCCAGGGTGGCAGCCGCTGGTCGATGGCTTCTTCGGCAGCCCGCAAGGGCTCTCGCTGGTTGAATTCCTGCATCGGCGGCTGAGCGAGGGAGCGGTGATCTTTCCGCCCCGGCCGCTGCGCGCGCTGGAGCTGACGCCCCCGGAGGCCGTGCGCGTGGTGATCCTGGGCCAGGACCCGTACCACGGCCGCGGCCAGGCCGAAGGGCTGGCCTTCTCGGTGGCGCCCGGCGTGGCGCTGCCGCCCTCGCTGCGCAACATCTTCAAGGAGCTGGAGCGGGACCTGGGCACGCCGCCCCCGCGCTTCCCCGAGCCCGGCGGCAGCCTGGTCAAGTGGGCGCGCAACGGCGTCCTGCTGCTCAACACCTGCCTGACGGTGGAGGAGGGCCAGCCCGCGAGCCATGCCGGCCGGGGCTGGGAAGTGCTGACCGATGCCGTCATCCGCCACGTGGCCGAGGGGCCGCGGCCGGTGGTTTTCATGCTGTGGGGCTCGCATGCTCAAAGCAAGCGCGGCTTCATCGACGCCCGGCGCCACAAGCTTCTCATGGCCAACCATCCCTCCCCGTTGTCGGCGCTGCGCCCGCCCCTGCCTTTCATCGGCTGCGGCCATTTCGGCCAGGCCCGGGAATGGCGTGACAGCCAGCGCGGCATCGACGACAATGCGCGTTGATCGCCGGGAGCGCCTCTTTGGGGTGCGCGCTGGCGGGCGCGACGTTCGGGCGGTGGCCCGATTCGCCCCCGCTTCGCCAGGCGACAGAAATTATTTGCACGGAAATCGACGTTGTCACTCAACCGTGCTATAGTCTGAGGTTCGCCGGAGAGGTGGCCGAGTGGTTAATGGCAGCAGACTGTAAATCTGCCCTCTTACGAGTACGCTGGTTCGAATCCAGCCCTCTCCACCAGCGAATCCAGAGACGTTCAGGTGCCTGGGCTGCGAGCGCAAATGATGCGGAAAGCGTCACGATGCGGGAGTAGTTCAATGGTAGAACCCCAGCCTTCCAAGCTGATGACGCGGGTTCGATTCCCGTCTCCCGCTCCACGGGTGCCTGATCGGTGTTTGGTTTTGTGTGTCGCCCTTGTGGCTCAGTGGTAGAGCACTCCCTTGGTAAGGGAGAGGTCGCGGGTCCGATTCCCGCCAAGGGCACCAAAAATTTCGGGGTGTGCGGCATGGGTCGCATGCCCCCGAGTCATGTGATCTCGTTATTTTTCGGAGTCGAAAATGGCAAAAGGTAAGTTCGAGCGCACCAAGCCGCACGTGAACGTGGGCACGATCGGTCACGTGGACCATGGCAAGACGACGCTGACGGCGGCGATCGCCACGGTGCTGTCGGCCAAGTTCGGCGGCGAAGCCAAGAAGTACGACGAAATCGACGCGGCACCCGAAGAAAAGGCGCGCGGCATCACCATCAACACCGCCCACGTCGAGTACGAGACGCAGAACCGTCACTACGCCCACGTGGACTGCCCCGGCCACGCCGACTACGTCAAGAACATGATCACCGGCGCTGCCCAGATGGACGGCGCCATCCTGGTGTGCTCGGCCGCCGACGGCCCGATGCCCCAGACCCGTGAGCACATCCTGCTGGCGCGCCAGGTGGGCGTGCCCTACATCATCGTGTTCCTGAACAAGTGCGACATGGTCGACGACGCCGAGCTGCTCGAGCTGGTCGAAATGGAAGTGCGCGAACTGCTGGACAAGTACGACTTCCCCGGCGACGACACCCCCATCATCCACGGCTCGGCCAAGCTGGCCCTGGAAGGCGACAAGGGCAAGCTGGGCGAAGAAGCCATCATGAAGCTGGCCGACGCGCTGGACACCTACATCCCCACGCCCGAGCGTGCCGTGGACGGTGCCTTCCTGATGCCCGTGGAAGACGTGTTCTCGATCTCGGGCCGCGGCACCGTGGTGACCGGCCGTATCGAGCGCGGCGTCATCAAGGTCGGCGAGGAAATCGAAATCGTCGGCATCCGTGACCTGCAAAAGACCACCGTCACCGGCGTGGAAATGTTCCGCAAGCTGCTGGACCAGGGCCAGGCCGGCGACAACGTGGGTCTGCTGCTGCGCGGCACCAAGCGCGAGGAAGTCGAGCGCGGCCAGGTGCTGGCCAAGCCCGCCTCGATCAAGCCGCACACGCACTTCACCGCCGAGGTGTACGTGCTGAGCAAGGACGAAGGCGGCCGCCACACGCCTTTCTTCAACAACTACCGTCCGCAGTTCTACTTCCGCACGACCGACGTCACGGGCGCCATCGAGCTGCCCAAGGACAAGGAAATGGTCATGCCGGGTGACAACGTGTCGATCACCGTCAAGCTGATCGCGCCGATCGCCATGGAAGAGGGCCTGCGCTTCGCCATCCGCGAAGGCGGCCGCACCGTGGGTGCGGGCGTGGTGGCCAAGATCATCGAATAAGTGGCTTGTGGTGCGGCAGGGTGCTGTGCGCGCCCGGCTGCACGGATCGATGAAGCCGTAGGGGTATAGCTCAATTGGCAGAGCGTCGGTCTCCAAAACCGAAGGTTGTAGGTTCGATTCCTACTGCCCCTGCCACCGGAAGGTGGTGAAGGCATCGAAAGCAAGCCCGCCCTGATCCGGCGGGCTTCGGCGTCTGTGAGGGCGCCTTGAACCTGGTCGCAAAGGCCGCAGGAATACAGCCGAAGATGGCTACATCTCAAGTCGAAACAGTCAGCACGGGTGCCGACAAGGCCAAGCTGGCCGGTGCTGTCGCGCTGGCCGTGGCTGCCGTGGCAGCCTTCTATGCGCTGGGCAGCCAAGGGGCCTGGGTGCAGTGGGGCGTGCTGCTCGTGGGCCTGGCTGCGGCGGTGGGTGTGTTCGCCGTGTCCGAGGGTGGCCGCCGTCTCTGGGGCTTCGGCCGCGACGCCTGGCGCGAAGTCAAGAAAGTCGTCTGGCCGACCCGCAAGGAGTCGCTGCAGATGACGGCCTATGTCTTCGCCTTCGTGGTGGTGATGGCCATCTTCCTGTGGGTGACGGACAAGACGATCGAATGGGTGTTCTACGACATCCTGCTGGGCTGGAGAAAGTGATGAACGACACTGTGGATACCTCCTCGTCGGTCCTTGAGCCGCCCGCCAACCCGGACCTGCGCTGGTACGTGGTGCATGCCTATTCGGGCATGGAAAAGGCCGTGGAGCGCAACATCACCGAGCGCATCAACCGCGCTGGCATGCAGTCCAAGTTCGGTCGCATCCTGGTGCCGAGCGAGGAAGTGGTGGACGTCAAGAACGGCCAGAAGCGCACCACCGAGCGCCGCCTGTTCCCCGGCTATGTGCTGGTGGAAATGGTGATGGACGATGAAAGCTGGCACCTCGTGAAGCACACGAGCAAGGTGACGGGTTTCGTGGGCGGCGCCAAGAATCGCCCCGCGCCGATCTCCCAGAAGGAGGTCGAGGACATCGTCAGCCAGATGCAGCAGGGCACCGACAAGCCTCGCCACAAGGTCGAGTTCATGGTGGGCGAGATCGTGCGCGTCAAGGAAGGCCCGTTCACGGACTTCAACGGTGCCGTGGAAGAAGTGAACTACGAGAAGAGCAAGGTGCGCGTCTCGGTCATGATCTTCGGCCGCGCCACCCCGGTGGAGCTCGCCTTCTCCGAGGTCGAGAAAACCTGATATTGCGTGCCGGCCTCGCGTGCCGGCACAACGAGGCGCAGCTTCCCGACTCGGCTGCGTGCTGTCACTGTGAGTCGTCAACCCCGGGGAGCCGCGGCCTGAAGCCGTGGCGTCAATACCCGCAAGGAGAAAAGCATGGCGAAGAAGATCGTCGGCTTCATCAAGCTGCAAGTGCCGGCTGGCAAGGCCAACCCCTCGCCACCGATCGGTCCCGCGCTGGGTCAGCGCGGCCTGAACATCATGGAGTTCTGCAAGGCGTTCAACGCCCAGACCCAGGGCGTCGAGCCCGGTCTGCCGCTGCCGGTGGTGATCACCGCCTTCGCGGACAAGAGCTTCACCTTCGTGATCAAGACGCCGCCGGCGACCACCCTGATCAAGAAGGCCATCAAGCTGGACAAGGGCTCGGCCCGTCCGCACACCGACAAGGTCGGCAAGATCTCGCGCGCCCAGCTCGAAGAGATCGCCAAGACCAAGATGCCCGACCTCACGGCCGCGGATCTGGATGCTGCCGTGCGCACCATCGCCGGCTCTGCCCGTTCGATGGGCGTGAATGTGGAGGGCGTGTGAAATGGCCAAGCTGACGAAGAAAGCCAAGGCCCTGCAGGGCAAGGTCGACACCACCAAGCTGTACCCCCTGGGTGAAGCGCTGGCTCTGGTGAAGGAAGCCGCGACCGCCAAGTTCGACGAGTCCATCGACGTGGCCGTGCAGCTGGGCGTGGACGCCAAGAAGTCGGACCAGGTCGTGCGTGGCGCCGTCGTGCTGCCCAACGGCACCGGCAAGACCAAGCGCGTGGCCGTGTTCGCCCAGGGCGCCAAGGCTGAAGAAGCCAAGGCCGCAGGCGCCGACATCGTCGGCATGGACGACCTGGCCGCCCAGGTCAAGGCCGGCGACATGCCCTTCGACGTGGTCATCGCCGCACCGGACGCCATGCGCGTGGTCGGTACGCTGGGCCAGATCCTGGGCCCGCGCGGCCTGATGCCGAACCCCAAGGTCGGCACCGTGACGCCCGACGTCGCCCAGGCCGTGAAGAACGCCAAGGCTGGCCAGGTGCAGTTCCGTGTCGACAAGGCCGGCATCATCCACGGCACGATCGGCCGCCGTTCCTTCGACGCCGACAAGCTGCAGGGCAACCTGGCTGCGCTGATTGACGCGCTGAACAAGGCCAAGCCGGCCTCGAGCAAGGGCGTGTACCTGCGCAAGGTGGCCGTGTCCTCGACGATGGGTGTGGGTGTCCGCGTGGACACGCAGACCATCGCGCAGGGCTGAGCCAGAAAGTGATTGGCTCGCCGGCCTTTAGGGGCCAGCGGGCGAATGTGGTGGGCCGGAGCGGCGCAAGTCGCGCCGGGCCATCCAAGACCGCTGGTGGAGGGAGCCATCCCTCCTTAATCGGCGCCAGCCCGCAAGGGCGGTGCGCCGGCCAGCGCAGATGGCGATCCCGCTGCAAGGAATGCGAGTTCCGCAACAGTTGGTCGCTGCATGAAGGCGCTGCCTGGGCTTGTGGTCCGGGCAGCATTGAAAAGGAGTAGACCTTGAGTCTGAATCGCAGTGAGAAAGAAGCGGTCATTTCCGAAGTGACCGGCCTCGCCGCTAAAGCTCAAACGCTCGTGATGGCGGAATACCGTGGCATCACGGTGGCTGACATGACCCGTCTGCGCAACAACGCCCGCGCCCAAGGCGTGAGCCTGAGTGTTCTGAAGAACACCCTGGCCCGCCGCGCGGTGGCTGGCAGCGCGTTCGAGGTCGTCGGCGACCAGATGACCGGCCCGCTGATCTACGGCTTCTCCGAAGACGCTGTGGCCGCCGCCAAGGTGGTGGCCGATTTCGCGAAGACCAACGACAAGCTGGTCATCCGCGGCGGCGCCTTCGGTGGCAAGGCCCTGGATGCCGACGGCGTGAAGCAACTGGCGAACATCCCTTCGAAGGAAGTCCTGCTGGCCCAACTGTGCGGCCTGCTGATGTCCCCGATCTCGCGCACGGCCGTGGTGCTGGGCGCGCTGGCCGCCAAGAAGGGCGAAGGTGCTGCACAAGAGCCTGCAGCCGAAGCTGCCGCAGCCTGATCCATCGATCACGCGGCAAGAACCAACAGTTATCTAGGAAATCAAAATGGCATTCGATAAAGACGCATTCCTGACGGCGCTGGACAGCATGACCGTCCTCGAACTCAACGACCTGGTCAAGGCCATCGAAGAGAAGTTCGGCGTGAGCGCAGCCGCCATGGCTGCTCCCGCTGCCGGCGGCGGCGCTGCCGCTCCGGCTGCTGAAGAGAAGACCGAATTCAACGTCGTGCTGGCCGATGCCGGCGCGAACAAGGTCTCGGTCATCAAGGCCGTGCGCGAAATCACGGGCCTGGGCCTGAAGGAAGCCAAGGACCTGGTGGAAGCCGCTCCGAAGGCCGTCAAGGAAGGCCTGCCGAAGGCCGACGCCGAAGCCGCCAAGAAGAAGCTGGAAGAAGCCGGCGCCAAGGTGGAACTGAAGTAATTCAGCGCTTCGCCGAGGCTGGAAGTGCCCGCAAGGGCCTTCCAGCCTTTGCCGCTTTCAGAGCGCACCCAAAAGCCGCCCGGGCGATCATGCCGCCGGCAGCGGTTTCTGAGTGTCTTCTGACCCCGACTGCAGAAGATCCCTTGGTTCGGGCGATGTGCAATGCATCGCCGTCCGCCATCGGCTGGTAGTGGCCAGCCGCCAAGCAGGAACGCCTTCGCGTTGCTGACCCTAGTCGCTGATGATCTCAAGCCCCGGAGCTCTCATGGCCCAAGCATCGACCTACAGTTACACCGAACGCAAGCGCATCCGCAAAAGCTTCGGCAACCGCGACAGCGTCGTCGAAATTCCCTACCTGCTGCAGATGCAGAAGGACGCCTACACCGCTTTCCTGCAAGCCGGCGTGGCGCCCCAGAAACGTGCCAACGAAGGCCTGCAGGCCGCCTTCAATGCCGCCTTCCCCATCGTCTCCCACAACGGCTACGTGGAGATGAAGTTCCTGGAGTACAACCTGTCGAAGCCGGCCTTCGACGTGCGCGAATGCCAGACGCGGGGCCTGACCTTCGCTTCGGCCGTGCGCGCCAAGGTGCAGCTGATCATCTACGACCGCGAATCGTCGACCTCGCAGTCCAAGGTGGTCAAGGAAGTGAAGGAGCAGGAGGTCTACATGGGCGAAGTGCCCCTGATGACCGACAAGGGGTCTTTCATCGTCAACGGCACGGAGCGCGTGATCGTCTCGCAGCTGCACCGTTCGCCGGGCGTGTTCTTCGAGCATGACAAGGGCAAGACGCACAGCTCGGGCAAGCTGCTGTTCTCCGCCCGCGTCATTCCCTACCGCGGCTCCTGGTTGGACTTCGAGTTCGACCCGAAGGACATCCTGTACTTCCGCGTCGACCGCCGACGCAAGATGCCGGTCACGATCCTGCTCAAGGCCATCGGCCTGAACCCGGAATCGATCCTGGCGAACTTCTTCGTCAACGACAACTTCCGCCTGATGGACAGCGGGGCGCAGATGGAATTCGTGGCCGAGCGGCTGCGGGGCGAAGTCGCGCGCTTCGACATCACCGACAAGTCGGGCAAGGTCATCGTCGCCAAGGACAAGCGCATCACCGCGCGCCACACGCGCGAGCTGGAGCAGTCCGAGACCACCCACGTCAGCGTGCCGGAGGACTTCCTGATCGGCCGCGTGCTGGCCCGCAACATCATCGACCCCGACACGGGCGAGGTGCTGGCCAAGGCCAACGACGAGCTGACCGAGGCGCTGCTCAAGAAGCTGCGCGCCGCCGGCGTGCAGGAGATCCAGTGCATCTACACGAACGAGCTGGACCAGGGCGCGTACATCAGCCAGACCCTGCGCATCGACGAGACGGCTGACGAGTTCGCTGCGCGCGTGGCCATCTACCGCATGATGCGCCCCGGCGAGCCGCCGACGGAAGACGCCGTGCAGGCCCTGTTCCAGCGCCTGTTCTACAACCCGGACACGTACGACCTGTCGCGCGTGGGCCGCATGAAGTTCAACGCCAAGATCGGCCGCGACGAAGCGACCGGCCCGATGGTGCTGAGCAACGAGGACATCCTGGCGGTCGTGAAGATCCTGGTGGATCTGCGCAACGGCCGCGGCGAAGTCGACGACATCGACCACCTGGGCAACCGCCGCGTGCGCTGCGTGGGCGAGCTGGCCGAGAACCAGTACCGCACCGGCCTGGCACGCATCGAGAAGGCCGTGAAGGAGCGCCTGGGCCAGGCCGAGCAAGAGCCGCTGATGCCGCACGACCTGATCAACAGCAAGCCGATCTCGGCTGCGCTGAAGGAGTTCTTCGGCGCCTCGCAGCTGTCGCAGTTCATGGACCAGACCAACCCGCTGGCCGAGATCACGCACAAGCGCCGCGTCTCGGCCCTGGGCCCGGGCGGCCTGACGCGCGAACGCGCCGGCTTCGAAGTGCGCGACGTGCACGTCACGCACTACGGCCGCGTCTGCCCGATCGAAACGCCGGAAGGCCCGAACATCGGCCTGATCAACTCGCTGGCCCTGTACGCCCGCCTGAACGAGTACGGCTTCATCGAGACGCCGTACCGCCGCGTGGTCGATGGCAAGGTGACCAACGAGATCGACTACCTGTCGGCCATCGAGGAGGGCAAGTACGTCATCGCGCAGGCCAACGCCCAGCTCGACAAGGACGGCAACCTGACCGGCGACCTGGTGTCGGCCCGCGAGGCCGGCGAATCCATCCTGGTCAGCGCCGAGCGCGTCCAGTACATGGACGTGTCGCCCGCGCAGATCGTGTCGGTCGCTGCTTCGCTCGTGCCCTTCCTGGAGCACGACGACGCGAACCGCGCGCTGATGGGCGCCAACATGTCGCGCCAGGCCGTGCCCGTGCTGCGCCCGGAAAAGCCCTTCGTCGGCACCGGCATCGAGCGTGTGGCGGCGGTGGACTCGGGCACGGTGGTCACGGCCAGCCGCGGCGGCGTGGTCGATTACGTCGATGCCACCCGCGTGGTGGTGCGCGTGAACGACGCCGAGGCGCAGGCCGGCGAGGTGGGTGTGGACATCTACAACCTCATCAAGTACCAGCGCTCGAACCAGAACACGAACATCCACCAGCGTCCGATCGTCAAGCGTGGCGACAAGATCGCCAAGGGCGACGTGATCGCCGACGGCGCCTCGACCGACCTGGGCGAGATCGCCATCGGCCAGAACATGCTGATCGGCTTCATGCCCTGGAACGGCTACAACTTCGAAGACTCGATCCTGATCTCCGAACGCGTGGTGGCCGACGACCGCTACACCTCGATCCACATCGAGGAGCTGGTGGTGATGGCGCGTGACACCAAGCTGGGCGCCGAGGAAATCACGCGCGACATCCCCAACCTGGCCGAGCAGCAGCTCAATCGCCTGGACGAGTCCGGCATCATCTACGTCGGCGCCGAAGTGCAGCCCGGCGACACGCTGGTGGGCAAGGTCACGCCGAAGGGCGAGACCACGCTGACGCCGGAAGAAAAGCTGCTGCGCGCGATCTTCGGCGAGAAGGCTTCGGACGTGAAGGACACCTCGCTGCGTGTGGACCAGGGTTCGTCCGGCACCGTGATCGACGTGCAGGTCTTCACGCGCGAGGGCATCCAGCGCGACAAGCGCGCCCAGCAGATCATCGACGACGAGCTCAAGCGCTTCCGCCTCGACCTGAACGACCAGCTGCGCATCGTCGAGGCCGACGCCTTCGACCGCATCGAGAAGCTGCTGACCGGCAAGGTCGCCAACGGCGGCCCGAACAAGCTGGCCAAGGGCAGCAAGATCGACAAGGCCTACCTGTCGTCGGTGGAGAAGTTCCACTGGTTCGACATCCGTCCGGCGGACGAGGACGTGGCGGCCCAGCTCGAATCGATCAAGAACTCGATCGAGCAGCAGCGCCACAGCTTCGACCTGGCCTTCGAAGAAAAGCGCAAGAAACTCACGCAGGGCGACGAGCTGCCCGCGGGCGTGCTCAAGATGGTCAAGGTCTACCTGGCCGTCAAGCGCCGCCTGCAGCCCGGCGACAAGATGGCCGGCCGCCACGGCAACAAGGGCGTGGTGTCCAAGATCGTTCCGGTCGAGGACATGCCCCACATGGCCGACGGCACGCCGTGCGACATCTGCTTGAACCCGCTGGGCGTGCCTTCGCGCATGAACGTGGGCCAGGTGCTGGAAGTGCACCTGGGCTGGGCCGCCAAGGGTATTGGCCAGCGCATCGGCGACCTGCTGCAGGCCGAGGCCAAGGTGGCCGAGCTGCGCCAGTTCCTGGAGCAGTTCTACAACAGCACCGGCCGCAAGGAAAAGCTGGATGAGCTGAGCGACACCGAAGTGCTGGAGATGGCGCAGAACCTGCAAAGCGGTGTGCCGTTCGCCACGCCGGTGTTCGACGGGGCCTCGGAAGAGGAAATCCGCGCGATGCTGAAGCTGGCCTTCCCGGACGACATCGCCAAGGCCAAGGGCCTGACCGAGACGCGCACCCAGGCCTGGCTGATCGACGGACGAACGGGCGAGCCCTTCGACCGTCCGACCACCGTGGGCTACATGCACTTCCTGAAGCTGCATCACCTGGTGGACGACAAGATGCACGCGCGCTCCACCGGCCCGTACTCGCTGGTCACGCAGCAGCCGCTGGGCGGCAAGGCGCAGTTCGGCGGCCAGCGTTTCGGGGAAATGGAAGTGTGGGCGCTGGAAGCCTACGGCGCTTCCTACGTGCTGCAGGAAATGCTCACCGTCAAGTCCGACGACGTGCAGGGCCGCACCAAGGTGTACGAAAACATCGTCAAGGGCGAACACGCGATCGAGGCCGGCATGCCGGAATCCTTCAACGTGCTGGTCAAGGAAATCCGATCGCTGGGCCTCGACATCGAGCTCGAGCGTTCCTAATCAGGAAGAAGAGGAAAGAGTCTTATGAAGTCGCTACTCGACCTGTTCAAGCAATTCACGCCGGATGAGCATTTCGATGCCATCAAGATCGGCATGGCCTCGCCCGAGAAGATCCGTTCGTGGTCCTTCGGCGAGGTGAAGAAGCCCGAGACCATCAACTACCGCACCTTCAAGCCCGAGCGCGACGGCCTGTTCTGCGCCAAGATCTTCGGGCCCATCAAGGACTACGAGTGCCTGTGCGGCAAGTACAAGCGCCTGAAGCACCGCGGCGTGATCTGCGAGAAGTGCGGCGTCGAAGTCACGCAGACCAAGGTGCGCCGCGAGCGCATGGGCCACATCGACCTGGCCGCGCCCTGCGCCCACATCTGGTTCCTGAAGTCGCTGCCGTCGCGCCTGGGCCTGGTGCTCGACATGACGCTGCGCGACATCGAGCGCGTGCTGTACTTCGAAGCCTACGTCGTGACCGACCCCGGCATGACCCCGCTGAAGAAGTTCAGCATCATGACCGAGGACGACTACGACGCGAAGCGCAAGGAATACGGCGACGAGTTCGTCGCCAAGATGGGTGCCGAGGGCATCAAGGACCTGCTGGAAGGCATCGAGCTCGACACCGAGATCGAACGCCTGCGCGGCGACCTGACCGGCTCCGAAGTCAAGGTCAAGAAGAACTCCAAGCGCCTGAAGGTGCTGGAAGCCTTCCGCAAGTCGGGCATCAAGCCCGAGTGGATGGTGCTGAACGTGCTGCCCGTGCTGCCGCCGGACCTGCGTCCGCTGGTGCCGCTGGACGGCGGCCGCTTCGCGACCTCCGACCTGAACGACCTGTACCGCCGCGTCATCAACCGCAACTCGCGCCTGCGCCGCCTGCTGGAGCTCAAGGCCCCGGAAATCATCGCGCGCAACGAAAAGCGCATGCTGCAGGAAGCGGTCGACTCGCTGCTGGACAACGGCCGCCGCGGCAAGGCCATGACGGGCGCCAACAAGCGCGCGCTGAAGTCGCTGGCCGACATGATCAAGGGCAAGAGCGGCCGCTTCCGCCAGAACCTGCTGGGCAAGCGCGTCGACTACTCGGGCCGTTCCGTGATCACCGTGGGCCCGACGCTCAAGCTGCACCAGTGCGGCCTGCCGAAGCTGATGGCCCTGGAGCTGTTCAAGCCCTTCATCTTCTCGCGCCTGGAAGCCATGGGCATCGCCACCACCATCAAGGCGGCGAAGAAGGAAGTGGAATCCGGCACGCCCGTCGTGTGGGACATCCTGGAAGAGGTCATCAAGGAGCACCCGGTTCTTCTGAACCGCGCGCCCACGCTGCACCGTCTGGGCATCCAGGCCTTCGAACCCATCCTGATCGAAGGCAAGGCCATCCAGCTGCACCCGCTCGTTTGCGCGGCGTTCAACGCCGACTTCGACGGCGACCAGATGGCCGTGCACGTGCCGCTGTCGGTGGAGGCGCAGATGGAAGCCCGCACGCTGATGCTGGCCTCCAACAACGTGCTGTTCCCGGCTTCGGGTGAGCCGTCCATCGTGCCCTCGCAGGACGTGGTGCTGGGCCTGTACTACACCACCCGTGACCGCATCAACGGCAAGGGCGAAGGCCTGGTGTTCGCCGACATCGGCGAAGTCCAGCGCGCGCTGGACGCCGGCGTGGTCGAGCTCACCAGCAAGATCGCCGTGCGCATCACCGAGTGGAACAAGAACAAGGAGACGAACGAGTGGGAGCCTTCCACCTCGCTCGTCGACACCACCGTGGGCCGCGCGCTGCTGTCGGAGATCCTGCCCAAGGGCCTGGCCTTCTCCAACATGAACAAGGCGCTCAAGAAGAAGGAGATCAGCAAGCTGATCAATGCCTCCTTCCGCAAGTGCGGCCTGAAGGAGACCGTGGTCTTCGCCGACAAGCTGCTGCAGAACGGCTTCCGCCTGGCGACCAAGGCCGGCATTTCGATCGCCATCGACGACATGCTGGTGCCGCCGGAGAAGCAGAAGATCATCGACGACGCTTCCAAGGAAGTGAAGGAGATCGAGCAGCAGTACGTCTCGGGCCTGGTGACCTCGGGCGAGCGCTACAACAAGGTGGTGGACATCTGGGGCCGCGCGGGTGACGCCGTGTCCAAGGTGATGATGGCCCAGCTCTCGAAGCAGAAGGTCATCGACCGCCACGGCAAGGAAGTGGACCAGGAGTCCTTCAATTCCATCTACATGATGGCCGACTCGGGCGCCCGCGGTTCCGCGGCGCAGATCCGCCAGGTGGCCGGCATGCGCGGCCTGATGGCCAAGCCGGACGGTTCGATCATCGAGACGCCCATCACGGCCAACTTCCGCGAAGGCCTGAACGTGCTGGAGTACTTCATCTCCACCCACGGCGCCCGCAAGGGCCTGGCCGACACGGCACTGAAGACGGCGAACTCGGGTTACCTGACGCGCCGCCTGGTGGACGTGACGCAGGACCTGGTCGTGACCGAGAACGACTGCGGCACCGCGGACGGCACGTACATGCGTGCCATCGTCGAAGGCGGTGAAGTCATCGAATCGCTGCGCGACCGCATCCTGGGCCGCACCGCGGCCGAGGACGTGCTGCATCCCGAGAACCGTTCGGTGGTCGTGGAAGCCGGCACCATGCTGGACGAAGACACGATCGAGCAGCTGGAAACGGCGGGCGTCGACGAAGTGAAGGTGCGCACGGCCCTGACCTGCGGCACGCGCTTCGGCCTGTGCGCCAAGTGCTACGGCCGCGACCTGGGCCGCGGTGGCTTGGTGAACGTGGGCGAGGCGGTCGGCGTGATCGCCGCCCAGTCCATCGGCGAACCCGGCACGCAGCTGACGATGCGCACCTTCCACATCGGTGGCGCGGCCTCGCGTGCGGCCGTCGCCTCGAGCGTGGAAGCCAAGTCCAACGGCGTGATCGGCTTCAACGCCACGATGCGCTACGTGACCAACAGCAAGGGCGAACTCGTGGTGATCGCGCGTTCGGGCGAGATCGTCATCCATGACGAGCACGGCCGCGAGCGCGAGCGCCACAAGGTGCCGTACGGCGCCACGCTGACCGTGAAGGCCGACCAGCCCGTGAAGGCCGGCACCATCCTGGCCAACTGGGACCCGCTGACGCGCCCGATCATCACCGAGTACGCCGGTACCGTGAAGTTCGAGAACGTCGAGGAAGGCCTGACGGTGGCCAAGCAGGTCGACGAAGTGACCGGCCTGTCCACGCTGGTGGTGATCGATCCAAAGCGCCGCGGCGCGGCCAAGGTCGTGCGTCCGCAGGTCAAGCTGGTCGACGCCTCCGGCGCGGAAGTGAAGATCCCTGGCACCGACCACTCGGTGACCATCGGCTTCCAGATCGGCTCGCTGATCCAGGTGCGCGACGGCCAGGACGTGGGCCCCGGCGAAGTGCTGGCGCGCATTCCGGTCGAAGGCCAGAAGACCCGCGACATCACCGGCGGTCTGCCGCGCGTGGCCGAGCTGTTCGAGGCGCGTTCGCCCAAGGACAAGGGCCTGCTGGCAGAAATGACCGGCACCGTGTCCTTCGGCAAGGAAACGAAGGGCAAGATCCGCCTGCAGATCACCGACCCTGAGGGCAAGGTCTGGGAAGAACTCGTGCCGAAGGAAAAGAACATCCTGGTGCACGAAGGCCAGGTGGTGAACAAGGGCGAATCCGTGGTCGACGGCCCGGCCGATCCGCAGGACATCCTGCGCCTGCTGGGCTCGGAAGAACTGGCGCGCTACATCGTGGACGAAGTGCAGGACGTGTACCGTCTGCAGGGCGTGAAGATCAACGACAAGCACATCGAGGTGATCGTTCGCCAGATGCTGCGCCGCGTCGTGGTCGAGAACCCCGGCGATTCGGGCTACATCCAGGGCGAGCAGGTCGAACGTTCCGAAATGCTCGACACGAACGACCGCCTGCGCGCCGAGGACAAGCTGCCGGCCACGTACACCAACCTGCTGCTGGGCATCACCAAGGCCTCGCTGTCCACGGACTCGTTCATCTCCGCGGCTTCCTTCCAGGAAACCACGCGCGTGCTGACCGAGGCCGCCATCATGGGCAAGCGCGACGAGCTGCGCGGCCTGAAGGAAAACGTGATCGTGGGTCGCCTGATCCCCGCGGGCACGGGCCTGGCCTATCACCAGGCACGCAAGGCCAAGGACGCGATGGACGAGGCCGAGCGCCGCGCGATCGCCGAAGCCGAAGCCGCCGAGCTCGCGGCCACGGAAGACGCGGCCACCGCGGCCGATGCCACCGCGTCCAGCGAAGGCACGGACGCGGCGCAGTGATCGCCGGCCGGTGTCTTCGCTGACGCCGGCCGAGCGACGCCGCCCATGACCGGCCCGCACGCCCTCCCACCGGTTTGCCGGGGGAGGGCGTTTTTCTTGATCGGTGCCCTTGTGCGCCAGGAGGGGCTGCGGGGGCGAAGGCGGGCGCGTGAAGCGGGGCGATCCGTGCGGTGCGCGCGGGAGCGGCCTCGGCTCCTGTACGCTGCGGCTTCCGCGCGGCGCGGCCGGCGCGGTGCGCACTGAAAGAGACGAGGGATGAAAACCTGGATCGAATCGCTGCTGCTCTGGGGCGCGGCGGCCGTGTTGCTGTTCTGGTTCGTCGGCGCGCACAACCGTCTGGTGCGGTTGCGCTCGGCGGCCGTGCAGTCCTATGGCGCGCTGGACGCGCTAGTCGTGCGGCAGATCGATTATGTGCAGGCCCAGGTCGCGCAGCAAGAGCAGGGGCAAGCGTCGAGCGGCGATGAAGGCCGCGGGTCCGCCGCGGACCTGACGTCGCTGCAGGCGGCCAACGCGCAGCTGCTGGCAGTGCTTGGTGGCACGCGCCAGCATCCGCTCGACCCGCCCGCCATGGCCGCACTGGGCACGGCCTTGCACGTGATGCTGGACGCCTGGGCGCGCCTGCATCCCGAGTCGGTGATCGCCTTCGCGGCCGACGGCACGCTGTCGCGCCCGGCGCCTTTGCAGCCTGCGGGGCATGCGCCGGATCCGGTGGCCGAGCCGGCGCCCCTGGGCTGGCCGGAACCCACGGCGCTGATCGAGATCGCACGGGCCCAGTTCAACCAGGCGGTGGCGCAGTACAACACGGCGATCACGCAGTTTCCGGCCGTGCTGCTGGCCTGGGTGTTCCGCTGGCGCGCGGCGGCGCCGCTGCGCTGAACCGGCGGCGCCCGCGCCCGGCCTGTTTCTTGCGCGCGCGGCTGGCCCTGCGGGCCGCACGCCCTTCGGCGGCCTGTCACGGGCCAGCCTTTACCATTTCTGCATCTTGTCAGACGCTTCAGTTATCGGCGGTCATCCGCCCCCTTCCTCTCCCCTGGCGCCGCCCCTGTGGCTGCAGCTTCAGCAGTCCGCCAGCGTGCTGGCGGCCGTGCGCAGCGGCAGTTCGGCCACCGCCGCCCTCGAACGCGTGGAGGCCGGCCTGCGGCCCGGCGTGCAAGCCCTGGTCTTTCATGCTCTGCGCTGGTGGGGCCGGGGCGAGGCGCTGCGGCGCCGCCTGGCCAAGCGCACGCCGCCCCCTGCGGCCGACGCGCTGCTGTGCGCGGCCCTGGCGCTGGGCTGGGACCCGGCGCGCTCGCCCTATGAGCCCTTCACGCTGGTCGACCAGACCGTGGAGGCCGCCAAGCGGCAGGCCACCACGCGGGCCCAGGCCAGCTTCATCAATGCCTGCCTGCGCCGGTTCCTGCGCGAGCGCGAGGAACTGCTGGCCGCCACGGCGCACGAGCCGGTGGCGCAATGGAACCATCCGCGCTGGTGGATCGAGCGCCTGCGCCACGACCATCCCAAGGCCTGGCAGCGCGTGCTGGAAGCCGACAACGGCGCCGCCCCGCTGACCTTGCGCATCAACGCGCGCCGCACCAGCGTCGACCGCTACCTGCCCGCGCTGGCCGCCCAGGGCATCGAGGCGCGCCGGGTGGCCCACACCGGCTTGCAACTGGCCCAGGCGCGGCCGGTGCACAAGCTGCCCGGCTTCGAGGAGGGCGAGTTCTCGGTGCAGGACGCCGCGGCCCAGCTGGCGGCGCCGCTGCTGCTCGACGGCCTCCAGCCGGCGCGGCCGGGCGCGCCGCTGCGCCTGCTCGACGCCTGCGCGGCGCCCGGCGGCAAGACCGCCCACCTGCTCGAGCAGGTGCAGGGCCCGGCGCAGGTGCTGGCGCTGGAGGTGGATGCCGGCCGTGCGCGGCGCATCGACGACACGCTCGGGCGCCTGGGCCTCGCGGCCGAGGTGCGCGTGGCCGATGCGGGCCGCACGCAGGACTGGTGGGACGGCCAGCCCTTCGACGGCGTGCTGCTCGATGCGCCCTGCACGGCCTCGGGCATCGTGCGCCGCCATCCCGACGTGCGCTGGCTGCGCCGCGAAAGCGACGTGCAGCAGCTGGCCCTGCAACAGGCCATGCTGCTGGCCGCGCTGTGGCCCACGGTGCGCCCGGGCGGGCGGCTGCTGTACTGCACCTGCTCCGTGTTCCGCGAGGAGGGCGCCTTGCAGATCGAGGCGTTTCTTGCGCGCAACAACGACGTTCAATTGCTGCCCTCGCCCGGCCATTTGCTGCCCCAGGGCCGCAGTGCTGCGCGCGGCGTCCCGGACAATGCCTTGGGTGAGCACGACGGCTTCTTCTACGCCCTGCTGCAAAAGTCGGCCCGCTGAGCGCGAGGGCCTGGCCCGGCGCCGCCTGCTGGGGGGCGCGCTCGGCCTGGGCGCCTGCCTGCTGGCGGCCGCGCCGCCCGTGGCCTGGGCGCAGGGCGCCGAGCTGGCCCAGCTGCGGCTGGAGCGCACGGGCGACGAGCTCTACCTGAGCGCCGCCCTGCGCCTGGCGCTGCCCGCGCCGGTGCAGGACGTGCTCGACAAGGGCATCGCGCTGCATTTCGTGGCCGAGGCCGAAATCATCCGCCAGCGCTGGTACTGGCTGGACCAGCGCGTGGCCCATGTGGTGCGCCACATGCGCCTGGCCTACCAGCCGCTCACGCGCCGCTGGCGGCTGAACATCTCGCCCGTGCCCATCACGAGCGCGATCTCGGGCGTGACGCTGAACCAGAACTTCGACTCGCTCGAAGAGGCGCTGCAAGCGGTGGGCCGCATCGGGCGGCTGCGCCTGGGCGAGGTGCGCGACATCGGCGAGGAGCGCGTGCTGCCCGTGGTGTTCCGCTTCCGGCTCGACACCTCGCAACTGCCGCGGCCCTTCCAGATCGGGCTGATGGGACAGTCGGACTGGAACCTGGCCGTCGAGCGCTCGGAAAAGCTCAACGTGGAGACCGTGCCTTGAGCGCCGTCGCATCGCCCGCCGCCGGCCGCGCCCCAGGCCGCCGGGCCGGGGGCCGGCCGTGAGCGAAAACCTGGCGCCCCATCGCTCGCGCGGTGTGCGCTGGGCCGTGGGCGTGGGCGCCGCGGCCATGGCGGGCATCGGCCTGGTGCTGATCTTCCTGCTCGCGCAGGCCACCAACAACCGCGCGCTCTACGAGCGCAACTACGCGCGGCTCTTCACCGTCAACGTGGTGGTGGCGGTGCTGCTGATGCTGGTCATCGGCTGGGTCGCGCTGCGGCTGTGGCGGCGCCTGCGCCAGGGCAAGTTCGGCAGCCGGCTGCTGGTCAAGCTGGCCGCCATCTTCGCGCTGGTGGGCGTGGTGCCGGGCATCCTGGTCTACACGGTGTCCTACCAGTTCGTCTCGCGCTCCATCGAAAGCTGGTTCGACGTCAAGGTGGAAGGCGCGCTCGACGCCGGCCTGAACCTGGGCCGGGCCACGCTCGATTCGCTGTCCGACGATCTGGCGGCCAAGGCGCGCGCGGCAGGCGTGCAGCTGTCGCAGGTGCCCGAGGCCAGCGCCAGCCTGGCGCTCAACCGCGTGCAGGAGCAGCTGGGCGCCAGCAACGTGATGCTGTGGTCCTCGACGGGGCAGCTCATTGCCAGCGCGGGCTCCTCGCGCTTCGAACTCACGCCCGAGCGGCCCTCGCCGCAACTGCTGCGGCAGGTGCGCGTCGACCGGGCGATGGCCTTCGTCGAAGGGTTGGAGGAAGCGGGCACGCCGGGCTCGCCGGTGCGCACGCAGGCCAGCATCAAGGCGATCGCGCAGGTGCCGCGGCCGGGCCTGGAGCTGGTGGGCAGCGAGCCGCGCTACCTGCAGATCACGCAGCCGCTGCCCACGGGTGTGGTGAGCAACGCGCTGGCCGTGCAGGAGGCGAACCGCGAGTACCAGGAGCGCGCGCTGGCGCGCGAAGGCCTGCGCCGCATGTACATCGGCACGCTCACGCTGAGCCTGTTCCTGGCGGTGTTCGGCGCCGTCCTGCTGGCTGTGCTGTTCGGCAACCAGCTCGCGCGGCCGCTGCTGGTGCTGGCCGAAGGCGTGCGCCAAGTGGCGGCCGGCGACTTGCGGCCCAAGCGGGTCTTCCAGGGGCGCGACGAGCTGGGCGGCCTCACGCGCTCCTTCGCCGACATGACCCAGCAGCTGGCCGACGCGCGCATGGCCGTCGAGCGCAGCCTGCGGGAGCTGGACGCCGCGCGCGCCAACCTGCAGACCATCCAGGACAACCTCACGGCCGGCGTGATGGTGCTCGATGCCGGCGGCGCGATCATGTCGACCAATCCCGGCGCCACCCGCGTGCTGCGCGCGCCCGTGGCCGCCTTCGAAGGCAAGCCGCTGGCCGAAGTGCCGGGCCTGGCGGAGTTCGCATGGGCCGTGCAGCAGCGCTTCGACGACTTCGAGATCGATGCCGCGCAGCATGGGGCGGACCATTGGCAGCACGCATACGAACTGCACGCGCGCGGCGGTGGCGTGGCGCATGACGCCGTCAGCATCGTCGCGCGCGGCGCGCGGCTGCCGGGCTCCCTGCGGCTGCTCGTGCTCGACGACATCTCCGAGATCGTCTCGGCCCAGCGCGCCCAGGCCTGGGGCGAGGTGGCACGCCGCCTGGCGCACGAGATCAAGAATCCGCTCACGCCGATCCAGCTGTCTGCCGAGCGGCTGGAAATGAAGCTCTCGGGCAAGCTCGGTGCGGCTGAGGAGGCGGTGCTTCACAAATCGGTGCGCACCATCGTCGACCAGGTGGACGCCATGAAGCGCCTGGTCAACGAGTTCCGCGACTACGCGCGGCTGCCCGCCGCCGACCTCAAGCCCGTGGACCTCAACGCGCTGGTCAGCGACGTGCTGCAACTCTACGGCGCCGAGAATGCCAGGGTGCCCGTGCGCAGCGAACTGGACGAGCGCTGCCCGCCGATCCTGGGCGATGCGCAACAGTTGCGGCAGGTGATTCACAACCTGTTGCAAAACGCCCAGGATGCCACCGAAGGCCTGGGTCTGCAGGATCCGGCGGCCCCCGTGCTGATCCGCACGCGCATGTCGGACTCGGGCCAGCGCGTGCGGCTGATCGTGCAGGACAGCGGGCCGGGCTTCGCGGAGTCCATTCTCAAGCGGGCTTTCGAGCCCTACGTCACCACCAAGAGCAAGGGCACGGGGCTGGGCCTGGCGGTGGTCAAGAAGATCGCGGACGAGCACGGCGCGCGCATCGAACTGAGCAATCGCATGGCCGATGGGGCTGTGGCCGGTGCGCAAGTCTCGCTATCATTTGCCGCATCAGGGGAGCGGCGCGGCGACACGCCGCGCATGGAGGTCGGCAGGACTTCGGCGTTGTGACCTTGCCCGTGCGCACCCACCGGTGAATCGGGAAGCTCTTCCGCACAAAGGATTCAACTTCATTCATGGCAAACATCCTCGTGGTCGACGATGAGTTGGGTATTCGTGACCTGCTCTTCGAAATCCTCAACGACGAAGGCCACAACGTCGAGTTGGCAGAGAACGCCTCCGAGGCACGGGCCGCGCGCCAGCGCGCGCGGCCCGACCTGGTGCTGCTCGACATCTGGATGCCCGACACCGACGGCGTGACGCTGCTCAAGGAATGGTCTGCGGCCAACCTGCTGGGCATGCCGGTCATCATGATGAGCGGCCACGCCACCATCGACACGGCCGTGGAAGCCACGCGCATCGGCGCCTTCGCCTTCCTCGAAAAACCGATCACGATGCAGAAGCTGCTCAAGTCGGTGGAGCAGGGGCTGGCCCGCGAGGACGCGCGCCGCGCCGCCGCCGCCGTGGTGCCGCCCGCGCAGGGGTTCGCGCCCGTCGTGACGAGCGGCAGCGCAGGTCTGCTGGCCGCGCTGCCGCCGGCGAGCCCCGTGATCGAAACCGGGCCGCAAGCGTCGCAGAGCTTCGACCTCGACCGGCCGCTGCGCGAGGCGCGCGACGGCTTCGAGAAGGCCTACTTCGAATACCACTTGGCGATGGAGAACGGCTCCATGACTCGCGTGGCCGAGAAGACCGGCCTGGAGCGCACGCACCTGTACAGAAAACTCAAACAATTGGGCGTAGACCTGTCCCGCGGCCGCAGAAATGCCCTATAATGCGAGGCTCGGCTGATGTTGCTAACCCAACCAGCCGATACGGCCCGGTAGCTCAGTTGGTAGAGCAGCGGATTGAAAATCCGCGTGTCGATGGTTCGATTCCGTCCCAGGCCACCAGTATCCACGGGGCGCTGCAGCTATCTAAGTTGCAGCGCCCTTGTCACATTATTCCCACGATGGGAATACGAGGCTTGTGAGCCGTCCCCGTGCCACTACCTATCTATTAGGTCGCACACCGGTTTACACTCTCTTACATGACACAACCGCAACACTCGGTCATCTTCAAGCCGTTTGATGAGCAGTCCTTCCATGCCACCAAGGAAGACTGGGAAGCCGTTGCTGCCTCGAGTGATGCTTTCCCCTCAGATGTTGCGCAGACCTTGAAATGGGCGTCTGAGCACCTGACTATCGACGGCAATGAACTCGCGTATGGCGTTTTCGATGACGACTCGAAGATCGCTAGCGGCATCTGCGAAGTCATCATCAGTCGTCCTGCTGCTCAGTCCTGGGTCAAGCTCTTGCGTCTTCGCCTACACCCGAAGGTGGAAGAGCAACTGTTCAACAACGATCCAGATGGCGTAAAAACCGCACTTAACGCATATGTGTCCGCTGGCCAGAGGCACCCCAAGCGGCTCTGCAATCAACCTCGCCGTCTCTACTGGCGGCTCATGCGTACCCAGCTCATAGCGGCTGATCCTGGCCCGGCTGGACGACTCGTCGATGCCGATGCGCACGCCCACTTTTTCCTGTGATAAACCCAGCTCTTCTCGTCGTAAGCGCATGCGCTTGCCAACGATGTTTGCGGACCGGGATGTGGTGGTGCGATTCTGATGACGACCGCCTGGGGAGTGAGAGGCAGCATCCCTCGGATGTTGCATGGGCGCAATGCGGCACGTAAAGTGACGCCAACGAGGAGAGCAACATGGACCTAAAGGACGCTGCCGCAAAGGCGGCGGAAGCCGTTGCGCGAAGAGGGCTCAGAACGCGCATCGACGAGATCGCCGAAGCAGCCGCGAGCGCTTCGGAGCGGCTACAAGTGAGGGAGCGTCTCGCATCGGCGGGTCAGTACGTCGTGGACGCCGCCCGGAACACCGCAGTTGCAACTCAAGACCTAAAGGTAGGAGAGCGCGCAGCGCTGCTAGCTCAACGAATGTCGAGCATTACGGACGACGCGGTTAAGGCGACCGAGCAGTTGCAAGTGAGCAAACGCGCCGCTGATGCGGTCGAGTACACCGGCAAGGCTGCGATGCGTGCCGCTGATGGTGTAAAGCACGCGACCGGGGCCATCATTCAGAAGGGCGCTGAGGTCGTGGATATTGTTCAGCGGCATCACGAGCAGATCGCCGATCACGTAGACACAGTCGCCAAAGGCTCTAGCAGGCCGTTGAAAAATCCCCTGCGAGCGTCCGCGTCGGCCGCTACGATCTGAAGCCATCCCGGAACAACTGCGACAAGAAAGATGAGAGGCAACCAAGACTTCCAGGGGGCGATGTTTAGCTACATCAGCCTTGAAGAAAGAGTGCCAGCGGCACACCCGCTGCGCAAGTTGCGCGCCGTGGTGGATGCGCTGCTGTCGAGCATGAACAGCGAGTTCGAAGCGGTGTACGCCCGCCGTGGCCGCCCCTCGGTGCCGCCGGAGATGCTGCTCAAGGCCTTGCTGCTGCAAATCCTGTTCTCCATCCGCAGCGAACGCCAGCTGGTCGAGGCGGTCAACTACAACCTGCTGTACCGCTGGTTCGTGGGCCTGAACATTGAAGACAAGGTCTGGGACCACTCCACCTTCAGCGCCAACCGCGAACGCCTCTTCAACGAAGACCTGGCGCGCGCCTTCTTCGAGCGCGTCAAGCTCAGCGCCCAGTGGGGCCGGCTTTCCAGCGACGAACGCTTCAGCGTGGACGGCACGCTGATTGAGGCCTGGGCCTCGCACAAGAGTTTCAAACGCAAAGACGACGACAGCGGCACGCCACCCGGACGCAACCCCGAGGTGAACTTCAAAGGGCAGGAGCGCTGCAACGACACCCACGCCAGCACCCCCGATGCCGATGCCCGGCTGTTCAAGAAGAGCGCGGGCGACAAATCTCGCCTGTGCCACATGGGGCACATCCTCATGGAGAACCGCAACGGGCTGATCGTGGATGTGGAGATCACACATGCCAGTGGCACCGCCGAGCGCGAGGCGGCGCTGGCGATGCTCAAACGCCGGGGAAACAAGAACAAGCGGGCCACGGTCGGGGCCGACAAAGGTTACGACAGCCAGGCCTTCATCAAGGGCTGCCGAAAGCTCAAAGTCACGCCACACGTGGCGGCCAAGGACAAGCACTCGGCGGTCGATGGCCGCATCCGGCGCCACGAGGGCTACAAGACCAGCCTCAAAGTGCGCAAGCGCATCGAGGAGGCCTTTGGCTGGATCAAGACAGTGGGTGGTCTGGCCAAGACCAAATTGATCGGTCAGGCCAAGCTCGCGGGCCAGGCGCTGCTGTGCTTTGCCACCTACAACCTGGTGCGCATGGGCAGTCTGGGCGGCTGGTGGGACGCGCATCATGCGTGAACCATGGGATACGTGCGCCCGGAACGGGCAAAACGGCCTGCAAACAGGCCGAAATGGCCGCTCCAATCGCTGCGCAGGCCAGTTTGGGCGATCCGTTTCTTCGAAATCCACGACCCTGGCGCGTTCGATGAGCATTTTTTCAACGGCCTGCTAGAGTAGTCGCGGGCATTGCTGGAGTTGGCGCTGTTGTGGCGGCCCCCACAGGGGTGAGTGCGGTCGGCGTGTCAGTGGGCGTGGTGAGCACCCCACTGATCGTGACAGCGGCACCTGTTCTGTTTTCGGTTGCAGGCGCTGCATTCACCGTTTCTGCTGCGGCGTCGCTGTACTCGAAGGCGCAGAAGCGGAAAGCTGCGGCCAGCGCGCGCTCCACTGAGCTAGGTGTCGCGAGTCTCTCGGGCAAATCGACGGAGCCGACTGATCCTCAAAACTGAACCCTATGCAGCCAGGACTTCTGGCTACCTAGTGTTGAGTGGAGTTGAAGTCTCGGGCGGAAGAAATCCACTTCCCACAGAGGTGAGGCGCAGCCGTTCCAGTGGGTCATTCATCTTTGCTCTTCCTTGGCGCGGCGCTCAGCCACAAAGATACCAAGGCTTTTCGCTCGGCGAAGCGGTCATCGTCACGCGAGGCCATCGCAACACTCTTGTCGCATTCCGGCGCAGTCCAGCGCAAACGGCACGCGGCACACGCCGTGCGCATGCCGTCGCGAAGGGACGACTGGGAGTGGACAACGTGATGATGGAACTGCATCGAATCAGCCACCGGCAGTTCCCTTGGCAGCAGCGCAGCGGCCTGACCGGGCTCCTGCGCTACCTGAAGATCTTTGGCTCGCCGGAGGTCAGTCCGATTCTGGAGCGCACAGCCTGGAGCACGAAGGGCTGATCGAGCCCTCGCCGGCCGGCGGCTACCAGATGCGGCGCTTCACCTCGCAGGAGATCGCCGACGCGATCCGCGTGCGCGGCGTGATCGAGGGCCTGGCGCTGCGCCTCTTGGCCGAGGACGGGGCGCCGCGCCAGCTGCTGCGCGAGCTGCACGACTGCCTGGACGAGGGCGACAAGGCCGTCAACAAACCCACCATGGAGCTGGACGACTACGCCGCCTACGTGGAGATGAACGACCGCTTCCACCGGCTCGTGGTGGAGGGCTGCGGCAATGCGGCCGTCAAGCGCATCATGGACCTGCTGGACAGCCAGCCCTTCGCCGCACCCAGCGCCATGCTGCCCATGCAGTCGTCCATGCAGGAGGGCCAGCAGTGGATGCAGCAGGCGCACCGCACGCACCATGCCATGGTGCAGGCCATCGAGAAGGGCCAGGGCTACCGCGCCCAGGCCCTGGGCGAGGAGCATGTGGAGATCGCGCGCATGAACCTGGACTACGCGCTGGAGCGGCCCGAACTGGCGGCCGAGCTGATGCCCGGCATGAAACTGGTGGCGGGTCGGCGGTGACGAGGCGGTGCAGGAAAGGCCTTGCCTGAGGCCCTGAATGGGCGCGCCGCGCCTTGAAGCGCGGCAAGTTCGCCGCGCGTCAGATCGCCTGTGCGTTCAGCCAAGCCGAGCCGCCGGGCTGGGCCAGCGGGGTTCTTCCCATGGGGAACCGTTCGGTCGGAGGGGCGGGCGTCCTCAGGGGCGCTGCGCATCCGGCTCCTCGCCGGCGTCCTCGTCGAGGCTCATCTGGTCGACCATGCCCGCATCGGGGCCGTCCATGTCACGAGTCTGCTGGGGCAGGAGGTCGGCGTCGGTGGCGGGCGGCACGGCGTCCGCGCTGGCCCGCTCGCCGGTGCCGGCGCGGTCGCTGGTGCTGTCATGCTGCACCGGCAGCGCGCCTTCCGAGTCCTCGCCGGGTCCGCCGGAAGGGTTCAGGTCGGCCTGCACATCGCTGCCGCTGTCGGTGCTGTCGCTGGGACCGAGGGCGTCGATGTCCTTGCCGGAGGGTTGGGCGGGCGCGGGGGCGCCGCCAAGGATGCTGCTGGTGGCCATGGGGCCTCCTGTGAATGGGTCAATGGGTGGGTGGGGCAGATGGTTGCGTTCCACTGTGAGGCGCCTGCAGGCGCTGGGTTGTGAGACGGCGCCGACCGGGCGCGTCGGGGTGCGGGCATGCGCGCTGGGCGGCCAGGCCCGCCCGCGATTGGCCTAGCGGATCGGCCCCGGCATCAAGAGTCCGCCCTGAACAACTCGCAAGCCCTTGATCTGACTGGTTGTTCTTCGAGTTGATGGGCGCGGGATTTGCAAGGTATGGTCTTGCCAGTGCCTGTTTTCTTGCAAATTTCTCCGGGGAGTCCGATGGGTCCGAAGCCTTCGCAGCCGCAAACGGGCGAGTTGTTTCGTCCACGACTGGACGAGCAGATCAACATGAAGCATCCGCTGGTCAGGCTGGGCGCGCTGATCGACTGGGCCGAGATCGAGCGCACGTTCGCGGTGTCGTTCACTTCGGGGCGCGGGCGGCCCGCCTTGGCGCCGCGCCTGGTCGCCGGGCTGCTGTACCTGCAGCACACCTTCGATGCCTCCGACGAGGCGGTGGTCAACACCTGGGTGGAGAACCCATACTGGCAGTTCTTCTGCGGCGAGACCTACCTGCAGACCGAGCTGCCCATTGACCCGTCCAGCCTGACGCGCTGGAGAAAGCGCGTTGGGGAAGAAGGCGTGGAGATGCTGCTGGCGGCCAGCATCGATGCCGCCCGGCGTGGTGGCGTCATCAAGAAAGCCAGCGTGCAGCAAGTGATCGTGGACACCACGGTGATGCCCAAGGCTATCGCTCACCCCACCGACAGCCGCCTGCTGGAGCGAAGCCGCCAGCACCTGGTCAAGGTGGCCGAGGGCAATGGGCTGAAACTGCGCCAGAACTACAACCGCATCGCCCCACGGCTGGCCGCGCAGATCGGGCGCTACGCCCACGCCAAGCAGTTCAAGCGCATGAACAAGGCCGTTCGCACACTGCGCACCCGGGTTGGCCGCGTGCACCGCGAGGTGGCCCGCCAACTGCACATGCTGCCCGAAGCGGCCCAGGCCAAGGTCCAAGACCTGCTGCAGCGCACCGGCCGCATCCTCAGTCAACGCACGAAGGACAAGAACAAGCTGTACGCCCTGCACGCGCCCGAGGTCGAATGCATCAGCAAAGGCAAAGCCAGGACACCGTACGAGTTCGGCGTGAAGGTCAGCATCGCTACCACGTTGAAGGAGGGGTCTCCTCGTTTTCAGTGCAATAAGTGACGGTACGAAAAGCTAGCACTGGCGCGGAGGTGGTGTTGGTAGATCGTTGATTTCATTGACTTTCCTGTTCACTTTCAAATCTGCGATTCGTGGCGTCAAACCGTGGTCGGTTTCATCCATTGGTGCCAGTTATCGATGCATTTGGCCGCGAAGGCAGGATTTGGTCAGCATAGCGGTCAACCGGGAAGCGAAACACACCCCGCAAGTTGATGCTCTCCAGCCTGGTGGGCGCAATCTTCCCGATCAGTTCCGGTGGAATGACCTGGCGGCGGTTCGACCAGCGATCCAGGACCGCCTGCATCTGTGAGGTATTCCACGCCATCACGATGTTGGCCATCAGGCTCAACGCATCGGCCACAGCCTGCATTTCATCGACACGTTTGGCCTGCGCCGGGCTGATCCGGCCGGTATAAATGGCGCGCTTGAGGGCGTTAACAGCCTCGCCCCGATTGAGCACCCGGCGCAACTCGTTCCTGAAAGCGTCCTTGACAAAGTAGTCAGCCAAAAACGCCGTACGCAGCAACCGCCCCAATTGCACGCCAGCCTCATAGATTGGATCGCCCTGGGCGGCAGAACCGAACCGCGCAAGAGCTGCCACCGCACTGGCATGTCCGCTCATGACCGAGGCTGCCAGGTGCACCAGACTATCCCAATGCTTTTCGATCAAAGCGACGTCGACATTGGCTTCGCACACCGCAGCGATTTCTGCGGGCACTTTGGTGCCGCGTGGCACAAAGAGGTGGCGCTGTTTGAGTTCCTTCAACCGCGGGCAAAGATCAAAACCAAGCAAACGGGCATGTGACATGGCAAAGTCGGTGTAGCCATGGGTATCCACAGCAAGCTGGCTGGTCTCCAGCTTTTCTTGGCGGATGACACCTTCAATGGCCACGCCCGCCTGGCGCTCATTGAGCACAAAGGGCTGCGCATGGAAGATGCCCCACCGGTCTTTTACATGGGAGTAGATTCCAATGGAAGGTGTGTTGCGCCGAGGATCAAGCCGGGCTTGCCACACCCGTTTGGTGGTCTCCATGCTCATCATGTCAGAAGATGCCAAATCGGACCGCCCCCAGGTGGCGGCAATCGGGTGTCGCTGCATGAATTCCAGCACAGCCTGGCAGGCCTGGCTCAGACGCCGTTCGTCCCGCGCCCAGCGCATGGCCTGGCGAATGCTGGTGGCAGACAATTGCGGAATCATGCGCGCGCATTCGACCGCAGTCAGACTGGTGCCGTGGGCCATGATGCCGGCATAGACCATCAGCAGCTCGTCGGTAGAGCGCGGCTCACGTCCGAGCATGATCCAGCTAAAGCGCACCTGGGCGTCAACGGCCAGAATCACTTCCGGCAATTGAACCTCACCGATGCGGTGATCCAAAGCCGCGCGCAGCTTGGTCACTTCTGGGTCTTCGTCCTCTGCGGGCAATGGCGACAAATGGAGTTCATCATCCACGCGCAGTACGCCACTGCGGGCTGCAGCGGCCACCGCATCGACACCGGCAGTTACTCTGGCCAGCAAAGGCTTCAAGAAAGTGGCAGCCTTGCTGGGTAACGATAGACGGGCATAGTGTTTCTTGGACTCTGCCTGCCAACGCTCGTCCGTGAAGAACAAGCGCGCACGACCCCGAAAGCTCAGGCTGTGCTCAATCCAGACCGAGCCATTGCGCACCGCGCGGCGCAGGGCAAACAGGGTGGCCACCTCCAACGCCTGAAACGCCCGTTCCCGGTCTGGGCTGGAGATCGAAACCTGCCAGATCATTCCCAGACTTGGTGCCACCACTTCAACTGGCAGCTTTCTGGATCCTTTGAGATATAAAGCTTGCAGCTTGGCAAGGTACTCGATGGCAGGATGCTCGCCGGTGGCCTGCCAGGGCAGCTTTGCAATGGCGACGAGCAACGACCGCACGGGGCGAATTCCATCAATCAATCCCTCGCGGACCAGGGAGGCCCTGCTCGGTGGTTTGCGTTTCTGGGTTTCGGTGATCAAGGCTTCAAGACGGGCACGCAACTCAGCATCTGGCACCGCACCTTGCGCGCTCAAGGCAACAAGTTCGCCGAGCAGCGTTTTGTACATTGCGGCCCAATTGACGGTAGCGGGGACATCGGCGGCAGCCTGACGCCACAGATCGGCGATCCGGCGCTGCACCATAAGGATCAACTGGTCTGTGGTGGTGAACAGGCAATACCGAAGAAAGCATGCGACCTCCACGGTGCGCGCTGGCTCTTTGATCTTGGCTCCGGCTGAGGGCGGCCTGGAGACAAGTCGGCGCGCGTAGCGGCGCAAGATGAGATCGGGGATGTCTGCCAGGTGCTTATGAACGTCCAGCGTGTAAAGCAGGTCGATGCGCTCCAGTACCTCGCTGATTTGGCGGGTTGAGTGTTTCGCCGGTGCAGCCCATAGCCAACTCTGCTGGGTTTGTCCATCTGGGCGCAGCTCTGAAACTGAGGCTCGCCAGCGATCAAGTGTTGCTGGATCAACGCTGGCGGCGATGGCGGTGCCTGTTTCAACTTCAAGCTGGGCAAGTGCCGCCGCAATCAGTGTCCGAATTGCCCGCTCGTGCACGATCACCAGCTTGTTCTTGTACAGCCATTGACGCGCCCGCACGAGTAGCTGATCGCGGTCGGCGCAGCGCGCCACTTCGTCGCGCAGTTCACGTACCAGTGAGCGGCGCTGGTGCTCGCTCATCCACTGGAATCCAAGGACCGTGCAGGCTACTTGTTGGTGATCGAATAGCGTGCGCCCGCGTTCATACATGGCTCTCAGCGAGGCGACTTCTGGTGCTGCAATGCCAAGCTCGTTGCCAAGGTGGCGCCACAAGGCTACTGGAATTACCCGAAAGGCACCGAGCAAACGCCCACTCATGCGCAGGAAACCAATATGGAGCGCCAGACCAAGCTTGTGGGAATCACCTCGGCGTGCATTGATTGCGTCGCGCTCGGCACCATCGAAGGTGAAAAATGCCTTCATCTCGAAGTCGCTGATATCGCGGGGGAGCCCACGCATCCCCAAAAACGTTGTGTGCCAACCCTGCATCGTGAACCTCAAAAGTGGGAGGCCACCATACCCGTTTACAAAGCGAACAGGAAAGTCAATGAAATCAACGGTCTACCCAGACCACCCCCGCGCCAGTGCTAGCTTTGCGTACCGTCACTTATTGCACTGAAAACGAGGAGACCCCAGAACTTGTCATTGGCGCGCAGGATGCGGCCCTCGGGCGTGATGTGGGCAATGCCGGTGGCCGCCTGGTGGAAGGTGGCGCGGAACAGCCCTTCGCTGGACGCGAGCGCATCGGCCACGGCCCGCTGACGCGCCAGCACCACGATGAGCAACGCGCCAAAACACAGCAGCGCCACACTGGCACCCGCCGCCAGGGCCAGATATTCAATACGCCGCTGCATCACCGGCGCCAGCACCTCGTCGGAGGCCGAACCCACCGTCACCATCAACGGGTAGCCCGCCATGCTGCGGTAGCTGAGAATGCGCGGCACACCGTCCACCGCGCCGGTGTCATCGATCAGTTCGCCTTCGGGGTCCTGCGCGCGTTGCTGAAACCAGGGCAGGCCCCGCGCATCAGCGCCAAAGCTGATTTGCCCCCCCGCCTTGCGGCCGCGCACCACGCCGTCCAGCCCCGCCAGCTCCAACAGCCCCTGGGCGCCCAGGTCGGCCTGGCGGTAAAAGTCGGTGAAGTTCGTGGGGTCCACCGACATCACCACCACGCCCCCAAAGCGGCCACCCTCGCTCACGATGCGCAGCGCCATCGGTATGCGCCACTGCCCCGACACACGGCCCAGCACAGGCTCGCTCACAAACAGGTCATCGCGATCGCTGGCACGCAGCGCCTTGAAAAAGGCGCGGTCGCTGTAGTTGACGGCGCCCGTCTCCTGGCTGCTGCTGACGATGTCGCCCTGCTCGTTGACCACACTGATGATGGTGAACATGGGCTCGCGGATCACCCCCCGCGCCACCCAGTCGCGCAGGTCGATGTCGGTGCCCTGCTGCAGGTATTGCTCGCGCACAAAGGCCGCCACCTGCTCGGCCGCCTTGAGGGTGCGGAACACCTGCTGTTCGAAGGCAATCGCCAGGTTGGCGTTGGACTGCATGGCCGATGCAGCGGCCTGCTCGCGCTCGAACGCCACGCGCTGCAGTGTGACCAGCCAGAAGCCCGCAATGGCCACCATGCAGCCCAGCGCTATCGCCAGGCTCAGCGGCGTGGCCAGGCGATAGCGGCGCCGCGAGGCCCCGGCCCCAAGACGGTCGTCCGCGTCCGGTGGCCGCGTGGTGTCATCTTTTTGGTGCATGCCCCTCCCAATGTAGCGGGGCATGTGCGACAAGTCGACAACAGGATGGCCACCGACGGGCGCTCCTGCAAATTGATCGAGAGAACCTAGCCCAGCCGCGCCAGCACTTTGGGCAGGCTGGCCACCAGCATCGCCACACCCGACAGGGTCAACATGCCCAGCACGATCTGCCGGAACCGTGCGTCGCTGATGCCGTGGTACAGCCGCGCGCCCAGCAGCACCGGCACCAGCATGGCGGGCACCACGATGGCCAGCAGCGGCAGCGCCTCGCGGGTGACCAGGCCGGTGGCCAGGTAGGTGATGAAGGTCACCAGCAGCATGGCGAGGTTGAAGTTCTGGATGATGGCGCGCTGCACGTCCTTGTCCAGCCCGCGCAGGGTGCACCACAGGGTGGGCAGCACGCCGGTGAAGCCGCCCAGCCCGCCCATCACGCCGCCCGCCATGCCCACCAGCGCGTCGGCCACGCGGCCGCCACGGGTGATGCGGGGCAGATTCTTGGCCATCAGCATCGCCGGGCACCACAGCACCAGCAGCGTGCCCAGGATGACCTTGAACGCGTCCATGTCCAGACGGGGCAGCACGGCCACGCCGATGGGGATGCCCACCAGACCACCCAGCACAAAGGGCAGCAGGCGCACCCGGTCAAAACCCCGGCGCACGGTGGCCGCTGCCACCAGCTGGCCGGTGAGCGCGCCGCACACGGCCAGCAGCGCGGCCAGGCGGGGCTCCAGCGTCCAGGCCCAGAACGACATGGCTACCATGCCAAAACCAAAGCCCGACAGGCCCTGCACAAACCCGGCGGCCACTGCGCCCAGGGCCACGATCAACAGCACGGAATCCATGTCTCCCCCTCACTGGGTGTGAACGTGCGCGGGGGGCTCACTGCACGCCCCACAGAGCCTCAACACATCTGCGTGCTCGGCCGGTGAGTCCATGAAGCGCAAGCCCTGCGCACCCAACCGCCATTGTGTGCGCTGGCGGCGGGGGCAGCACTGTGGCGGTGGATCACGGTGCCAGTTCAATACAACGTGGCTTGCTGGCGCGCTGGCAGCTCGCGGTCGTAGGCGGCGCCGTCAAACGCGCCTTGCGTGATGGACGCCAGGATGGCGCCCGGGGTAGGCACGGGGCGCGGGGTGCCGGGCGGCACGGCATCCCACAGGCGCGAGCGCTGGATGGCGCGCGCGCACTGGAAGTACACCGCCTGCACATCGACCACGATCACACATTTGGGGGGCTGGCCGTTGACCACAAACCGCGCCAGCAGGTCGGGCGCGACGCTGATGCGGGCGTGGCCGTTGACGCGCAGCGTTTCGCCCACGCCGGGGATGAGGAACAGCAGTGCCACGCGCGGGTCGGCCACGATGTTGCGCAGGCTGTCGGCGCGGTTATTGCCACGGCGCTCGGGCAGCAGCAGGGTCTTGTCGTCCAGCAGTTGCACAAAGCCGGCGGGGTCGCCGCGCGGCGAGGCATCCAGCCCGCCGGGGCCGGTGGTGGCCAGCACGGCAAAGGGCGACGCCGCGATCATGGCGCGGTAGGCAGGGTGCACATACGGCAGCTCTTTGTGGACGGAGGCATCGCTCAGCGGGCCCAGCAGGGCCTCCAGGCGTGGCAGGGTGTCGATGGCGTGCGCGTCGCGGTCGGGGGTCATGGGGCGACTTCCTTCGGGTGGGGTGGCAAGGGAGCGGCCATGGTGCAGCAGGCCTGCCGCGCTGACAAACGACTTTGCCGCCGGTGATGCGTGCGGAAAACGCACGCATCGTCGTCGCGCATAACTGACTGCGATTGCGCCGCCGCAGGACCGAGCGAGCAGCGGCACCAGAAGCGGCGCGCATCCGGCCTACGGGCCAGACACGCGCCGCTACGCCCTTTAACGAGCCGGGCGCAGCTTGACGCCGGGGAAATCCACCGGCACGCCCAGTGCCACATTGACATAGTTGGTGAACAGGTTGAGCGCCACGTGAGCCACGATCTCGACGATCTGCTCGTCGTTCACGCCCTGGTCGCGCAGAGCCTGCACATCGGCCGCATCAACCTGGCCACGTTCGTTGACCAGTTGCAGCACAAAGCGCAGCACGGCGGCAGTGCGCGGGTCGGCCGATTCGCCCGTCTGCGCGGCGGCCAGGGCCTCGCCACTCACGCCCGCCTTGCGGCCGAGGGCCGTGTGGGCGGCCAGGCAGTAGTCGCAGGCATTGCGGTTGGCCACGGCCACGGCGATCTGCTCACCCAGGGCGGCGCCGATCACGCCCCCGCCCAGCGCACCAAACGCGCCCCACATGCTTTGCAGCGCGGCGGGCGAATTGGCCACGGCGCGGAACATGTTGGGCGTGGCGCCAAAGGCACCGTGGACCTGGTCGAGCACGGCGCGCACAGTGCCGGTGGCGGCGGTACGGTCAACGAGGGGGACGCGGGCGATGGAGGAAGAAGTAGCGGACATGGTGTGTTCCTTGAAGGTCATGAAGGTGATTGAGAACTTGTGCCTGTTCTCGGCACCCCTGCAGTTTCCAGTGTCAGCTCGTACCATTTGGCACATAAAATCCAAAATTCATACCAAATCATCCAAAACCATGCCAACACCCATCACCACACCTGCGCAGGCCTCCACCCCGCTCGACCGGTTGTCGCCGCTGCTGGAGCGGTTTCGGGTGCGGGCGCACCTGTTCCACAACGGGCCGCTGTGTGGTGTGACGCACTTTGCGGCGGCGCCGGGCCGGGGCTTTTTGCATGTGCTGCGCCGGGGCGAGATGGTGGTGACGCACCAGCCCCAGGCGGGCCCGCCCGAACGGCTTCAGGTGTGCGAGCCCAGCCTGTTGTTCTATGCCCGGCCGCTGGAGCACTTCTTTCACAACGCGCCCACCGAGGGCTCAGACTTCACCTGCGCCGCACTGGACTTTGACGGCGGCGCCAGCCACCCGCTGGCCCGCGCCCTGCCCCCGCTGGTGGTGCTGCCGCTGGGCGCGGTGGACGGGCTGCAGCAGTCGCTGGACTTGCTGTTTGTCGAAACCGACCGCCTGCGCTGCGGCCACCGCGTGCTGGCCGACCGGCTGTTTGAAGTAGTGCTGCTGCAGTTGCTGCGCTGGCTGCTGGACCACCCGCAGCAGGCGCAGATGCCGCCGGGCCTGCTGACGGGCCTGGCCGACCCGCAACTCTCGCGCACCCTCACGGCCCTGCACGAGGCGCCCGGCGAGCCGTGGAGCCTGGCGCAGATGGCCCAGCAGGCGGCCATGTCGCGCAGCGCGTTTGCCGCCCGCTTCAAGGCCGTGGTGGGGGACACCCCCGCCGACTACCTGGCGCACTGGCGGCTGACACTGGCGCAGGCCCACCTGCGCGCGGGCCGGTCGCTCAAGTCCATCGCCCACGAACTGGGCTATGCCAACCCCTCAGCGCTGTCGCGCGTGTTTGCGCAAAAGCTGGGGATGTCAGCGCGGGACTGGCGCGAGGCGGTGGACGAAGGACGTTGACACGCAGCCCTGGCAGCGCCGCCGGGTCGCCCAGGAGCCCCTGGCACTGGTTTTCAAACCAAAAGCGGTGGATGCGCTAGTGGAATATGCGCTACCAGCTATCAATTAAATAGCATTTTGATAACCCACTGCACGCGGTCTCTTCCTGAAAGGAGCCTCGCGCCTCTCAGACGTTGATGGCCGCTGCCGACCCGGCCTGCTTGCGCAGCTCGAACTTCTGGATCTTGCCGGTGCTGGTCTTGGGCAGCTCGCCAAACACCACGGCGCGCGGCACCTTGAAGCCCGCCAAGTGCTTCTTGCAGTGCGCCACGATGTCTTCGGGCGTGGTCTGCGCACCGGCCTTCAGCTCCACAAACGCGCAGGGCGTCTCGCCCCACTTGGGGTCGGGCTTGGCCACCACGGCGGCGGCCAGCACATCGGGGTGGCGGTAGAGCACGTCTTCCACCTCGATGGACGAGATGTTCTCGCCACCCGAGATGATGATGTCCTTGCTGCGGTCCTTGATCTTGATGTAGCCGTCGGGGTACTGCACCGCAAGGTCGCCGCTGTGGAACCAGCCGCCCGCAAAGGCTTCGTCAGTGGCTTTGGGGTTCTTGAGGTAGCCCTTCATGGCGATGTTGCCCTTGAACATGATCTCGCCCATGGTTTCGCCGTCTTGCGGCACGGGTTTCATCGTCTCGGGGTCCAGCACGCGCACGTCGCGCTCCAGGTGGTAGCGCACGCCCTGGCGAGCGTTGAGGCGGGCGCGCTCGCCGATGTCGAGCGCATCCCAGGCCTCGTGTTTGGCACAGACAGTGGCGGGGCCGTACACCTCGGTCAGGCCGTACACATGGGTCAAATCGAACCCCATCTTTTCCATGCCCTCGATCATTGAGGCCGGTGGCGCAGCGCCTGCCACCATGGCCTTGACGCCTGCGGGCACGCCCGCCTTCATGGCCTCGGGAGCGTTCACCAGCAGCCCATGCACGATGGGCGCGCCGCAGTAGTGCGTGACGCCGTGATGGCGGATGGCGTCGAAGATGGCCTGCGCGTCCACGCGGCGCAGGCACACGTTGACGCCCGCACGCGCTGCAATGGTCCACGGAAAGCACCAGCCGTTGCAGTGGAACATCGGCAAGGTCCACAGGTACACCGCGTGCTTGGGCATGTCCCACTCCAGCACGTTGCTGATGGCGTTGGTGGCGGCGCCCCGGTGGTGGTAGACCACGCCCTTGGGGTTGCCGGTGGTGCCGGATGTGTAGTTGAGCGCAATCGCATCCCACTCGTCAGCGGGCAGGCTCCAGGCAAAGGCCGCGTCGCCGCTGGCCACAAAGGCGTCGTAGTCGGTGCCGCCCAGGCTTTGCACGGCGGGGCCGTAGAGGGCGTCCTGCACCTCGATCACGGGGAGGGGCGTGGCGGCGGTGCGCAGGGCCAGCGCCTTGGCCATGGTGCCGCTGAATTCCGGGTCCACGATCACGGCCTTGGCCTCGCCGTGGTCCAGCATGAAGGCGATGGCTTCGGGGTCCAGCCGGGTGTTGAGGGTGTTGAGCACGGCGCCGGCCATGGGCACGCCAAAGTGCGCCTCCACCATCGGGGGCGTGTTGGGCAGCATCACCGCCACGGTGTCGTTCTTGCCGATGCCCGCGTTCGTCAGCGCGCTGGCCAGCTGGCGGCAGCGCGCATAGGTCTGGGCCCAGGTCTGGCGCAGCTCGCCATGGACGATGGCCAGGCGGTCGGGGTAGACCTCGGCCGTGCGTTCGATGAACGACAGGGGCGACAGGGCGGCAAAGTTGGCTTCGTTGCGGGGCAGGTGCTGGTCAAAGATGGAGGTCATGGGTCAGTGCAAGAAGGTGAACGACACACAGCCTAGCGCCGCAGGCTGACACGAAAGCAACACGGGCCGGCGCATGGGCAAGGTTCGCGGCAGCGCGCAGTCTCACAACCTGCGCTTGTGGCCTTGCTTGATGCGGTACATGGCCGCGTCGGCGCTTGCCATGAGTGTACGCGCATCCTGCGCGTCGCGGGGAAACAGGCTCAGGCCGATGCTGGCGCGCACGGCCAGCGGCTCGCCGTCAATGTCCAGCGGCGGCTCGAACGCATGCTGCAGCTTGGTCACGATCTGCAGCGCGGCCTCTTCGGAATCCACGTTTTCGCACAGCACTGTGAACTCGTCTCCGGCCAGTCGGGCGACGGTGTCCACCTGCCGCACAGCGCCGACGATGGTGCGGGCCACGGCCTGCAGGGGTCTCCTCGTTTTCAGTGCAATAAGTGACGGTACGAAAAGCTAGCACTGGCGCGGAGGTGGTGTTGGTAGATCGTTGATTTCATTGACTTTCCTGTTCACTTTCAAATCTGCGATTCGTGGCGTCAAACCGTGGTCGGTTTCATCCATTGGTGCCAGTTATCGATGCATTTGGCCGCGAAGGCAGGATTTGGTCAGCATAGCGGTCAACCGGGAAGCGAAACACACCCCGCAAGTTGATGCTCTCCAGCCTGGTGGGCGCAATCTTCCCGATCAGTTCCGGTGGAATGACCTGGCGGCGGTTCGACCAGCGATCCAGGACCGCCTGCATCTGTGAGGTATTCCACGCCATCACGATGTTGGCCATCAGGCTCAACGCATCGGCCACAGCCTGCATTTCATCGACACGTTTGGCCTGCGCCGGGCTGATCCGGCCGGTATAAATGGCGCGCTTGAGGGCGTTAACAGCCTCGCCCCGATTGAGCACCCGGCGCAACTCGTTCCTGAAAGCGTCCTTGACAAAGTAGTCAGCCAAAAACGCCGTACGCAGCAACCGCCCCAATTGCACGCCAGCCTCATAGATTGGATCGCCCTGGGCGGCAGAACCGAACCGCGCAAGAGCTGCCACCGCACTGGCATGTCCGCTCATGACCGAGGCTGCCAGGTGCACCAGACTATCCCAATGCTTTTCGATCAAAGCGACGTCGACATTGGCTTCGCACACCGCAGCGATTTCTGCGGGCACTTTGGTGCCGCGTGGCACAAAGAGGTGGCGCTGTTTGAGTTCCTTCAACCGCGGGCAAAGATCAAAACCAAGCAAACGGGCATGTGACATGGCAAAGTCGGTGTAGCCATGGGTATCCACAGCAAGCTGGCTGGTCTCCAGCTTTTCTTGGCGGATGACACCTTCAATGGCCACGCCCGCCTGGCGCTCATTGAGCACAAAGGGCTGCGCATGGAAGATGCCCCACCGGTCTTTTACATGGGAGTAGATTCCAATGGAAGGTGTGTTGCGCCGAGGATCAAGCCGGGCTTGCCACACCCGTTTGGTGGTCTCCATGCTCATCATGTCAGAAGATGCCAAATCGGACCGCCCCCAGGTGGCGGCAATCGGGTGTCGCTGCATGAATTCCAGCACAGCCTGGCAGGCCTGGCTCAGACGCCGTTCGTCCCGCGCCCAGCGCATGGCCTGGCGAATGCTGGTGGCAGACAATTGCGGAATCATGCGCGCGCATTCGACCGCAGTCAGACTGGTGCCGTGGGCCATGATGCCGGCATAGACCATCAGCAGCTCGTCGGTAGAGCGCGGCTCACGTCCGAGCATGATCCAGCTAAAGCGCACCTGGGCGTCAACGGCCAGAATCACTTCCGGCAATTGAACCTCACCGATGCGGTGATCCAAAGCCGCGCGCAGCTTGGTCACTTCTGGGTCTTCGTCCTCTGCGGGCAATGGCGACAAATGGAGTTCATCATCCACGCGCAGTACGCCACTGCGGGCTGCAGCGGCCACCGCATCGACACCGGCAGTTACTCTGGCCAGCAAAGGCTTCAAGAAAGTGGCAGCCTTGCTGGGTAACGATAGACGGGCATAGTGTTTCTTGGACTCTGCCTGCCAACGCTCGTCCGTGAAGAACAAGCGCGCACGACCCCGAAAGCTCAGGCTGTGCTCAATCCAGACCGAGCCATTGCGCACCGCGCGGCGCAGGGCAAACAGGGTGGCCACCTCCAACGCCTGAAACGCCCGTTCCCGGTCTGGGCTGGAGATCGAAACCTGCCAGATCATTCCCAGACTTGGTGCCACCACTTCAACTGGCAGCTTTCTGGATCCTTTGAGATATAAAGCTTGCAGCTTGGCAAGGTACTCGATGGCAGGATGCTCGCCGGTGGCCTGCCAGGGCAGCTTTGCAATGGCGACGAGCAACGACCGCACGGGGCGAATTCCATCAATCAATCCCTCGCGGACCAGGGAGGCCCTGCTCGGTGGTTTGCGTTTCTGGGTTTCGGTGATCAAGGCTTCAAGACGGGCACGCAACTCAGCATCTGGCACCGCACCTTGCGCGCTCAAGGCAACAAGTTCGCCGAGCAGCGTTTTGTACATTGCGGCCCAATTGACGGTAGCGGGGACATCGGCGGCAGCCTGACGCCACAGATCGGCGATCCGGCGCTGCACCATAAGGATCAACTGGTCTGTGGTGGTGAACAGGCAATACCGAAGAAAGCATGCGACCTCCACGGTGCGCGCTGGCTCTTTGATCTTGGCTCCGGCTGAGGGCGGCCTGGAGACAAGTCGGCGCGCGTAGCGGCGCAAGATGAGATCGGGGATGTCTGCCAGGTGCTTATGAACGTCCAGCGTGTAAAGCAGGTCGATGCGCTCCAGTACCTCGCTGATTTGGCGGGTTGAGTGTTTCGCCGGTGCAGCCCATAGCCAACTCTGCTGGGTTTGTCCATCTGGGCGCAGCTCTGAAACTGAGGCTCGCCAGCGATCAAGTGTTGCTGGATCAACGCTGGCGGCGATGGCGGTGCCTGTTTCAACTTCAAGCTGGGCAAGTGCCGCCGCAATCAGTGTCCGAATTGCCCGCTCGTGCACGATCACCAGCTTGTTCTTGTACAGCCATTGACGCGCCCGCACGAGTAGCTGATCGCGGTCGGCGCAGCGCGCCACTTCGTCGCGCAGTTCACGTACCAGTGAGCGGCGCTGGTGCTCGCTCATCCACTGGAATCCAAGGACCGTGCAGGCTACTTGTTGGCGATCGAATAGCGTGCGCCCGCGTTCATACATGGCTCTCAGCGAGGCGACTTCTGGTGCTGCAATGCCAAGCTCGTTGCCAAGGTGGCGCCACAAGGCTACTGGAATTACCCGAAAGGCACCGAGCAAACGCCCACTCATGCGCAGGAAACCAATATGGAGCGCCAGACCAAGCTTGTGGGAATCACCTCGGCGTGCATTGATTGCGTCGCGCTCGGCACCATCGAAGGTGAAAAATGCCTTCATCTCGAAGTCGCTGATATCGCGGGGGAGCCCACGCATCCCCAAAAACGTTGTGTGCCAACCCTGCATCGTGAACCTCAAAAGTGGGAGGCCACCATACCCGTTTACAAAGCGAACAGGAAAGTCAATGAAATCAACGGTCTACCCAGACCACCCCCGCGCCAGTGCTAGCTTTGCGTACCGTCACTTATTGCACTGAAAACGAGGAGACCCCGGCGAAGGTCTTTGATCGAGAGTGCGGGCATGGGCGCAGTGTAGAGGGGTCGCATGGGGCTTGCCATATTTTATTTGAGTAGATATAGTTCGTATACAAACAACATCGTTCATTCCGCGTCGTCGAATCAGGAGACACCCATGCGCACCCCCATCTGCGAGCGCCTCGGCATCGAGGCGCCCATCTTTGCTTTTTCCCATTGCCGCGACGTCGTGGTCGAGGTCACCAAGGCCGGCGGCTTCGGCGTGCTGGGCGCGGTCACGCACTCGCCCGAACAGCTCGAGCGCGAACTCAAGTGGATCGACGAGCACGTGGGCGGCCGGCCCTACGGCGTGGACGTGCTCATTCCCGTCGTCTACGACCGCGAGGCCGAAGCATCGACCGAGGAGGTGATCGACCTCATCCCCGCCGAGCAGAGGCAGTTCGTCGACAAGCTGCTGGATGCGGAAGGCGTGCCCCCGCTGTCCGCCGACGACGCGGCCGAAGCGCGCCGCGAGCTGATCGGGCGCGGGCGCAACACCACGCCGCTGGGCGCGCGCAGGCTGATCGACGTGGCGCTGCGCCACCCGCAGGTCAAGCTGGTGGTCAGCGCCCTGGGTGCGCCGCCGAAGGAACTGGTCGACGAGCTGCACGGCCGCGGCATCCTCGTCGGCTCGCTGTGCGGAAAGGCCGAGCACGCGAAGGCGCAGCGCGCGGTGGGCGTGGACATCATCGTCGCGCAGGGCACCGAAGCCGGCGGCCACACGGGGCAGATCGCCACCATGGTGCTCGTGCCGCAGGTGGTCGATGTCGCCGGCCCCGACATCCCGGTGCTCGCCGCCGGCGGCATCAGCCGCGGCAGGCAGATCGCGGCAGCCTTTGCGCTCGGCGCGCAGGGCGTGTGGACCGGAACGATCTGGCTGGGCACGCGCGAGAGCGAGCTCACGCCCATGGAAAAAGAGGTGCTTTTCAAGGCGAAGTCCGAAGACGCCGTGCAGCGCAAGTGGATGACGGGGAAGACCGGTCGCATGATCCGCAGCAAGGCCTCGGAAGCGTGGGAACAGCCCGGTGCGCCCAGGCACCTGAAGCCGCCGCTGCAGAACATCCTGTACCACGGCGCGCGCATCCGCATCGAGAAGGCGCATCGCGACGACCTGTGCTCGTTCCCCGCCGGGCAGGTCGTCGGGAACATGAAGGAAGAGACCTCCGTGCGCCAGGTCATGCAGGACCTGATGCAGGAGTACATCGACACCGCCGAGCGCATCTCTCCCTTGATCAACCTCTGAAAGCACAGATGGACAAGACACGCATCCCCGTCATCGTCGGCACCGGCCAGGTCACCGACACCACTTCGAAGCCCGAAGAGGGCCGTTCGCCGCTGCAGCTGATGCACGACGCGGTCAAGCTCGCCGCGGCGGACAGTGGCGCGCAGGACCAGGGCGCCGCACTGCTGCGCGGGCTGGACTCCGTCACGGTGATCCGCCTGTTTGCCGACACGCTGCCGCGTTTCGCATCGCCCTTCGGCAAGCTCGCGAATGCGCCGTGGTCCATCGCGCAGCGCGTGGGCGCGGCGAACGCCACGGACCTCGTGTGTCCCCCGCAAGGCGGCGATTCGCTGGTGATGCTCGCGCGCGCGTGCGAACGCATCGCGCAGGGAGAGTCGCAGGCGGCGCTGGTCGTGGGCGGCGAGGCGCTGCGCACCGAGCTCGCGGCCAAGCGCGCTGGTCTGCAGCTGCAGTGGGGCGAGGACGCCCCCACCACGCCCAACCAGCTCACGGGCGTGAGATCGTTCCGGTCCACACGCCCTGAGGACATGTACACCAAGGCCGAAGAGAAGCACGGCATGCGCTCGGCCATCGCAATGTACGCGCTCATCGGGCAGGCCCTGCGCCACGCCGCGGGGCAGACGGTCGACCAGTACCGCGAAGCCAGCGCCAAGCTCTTTGCACGCTTCGCCGCCGTGGCCAGGGACAACCCGCTCGCCACGCGCCGCAAGGGGTACAGCGCCGAGCAGATCGCCGAGGTGAACGCGGAGAACCCCTTCGTGGGCTTCCCGTACACCAAGCTCATGACGGCCAACGTCTTCGTCGACCAGTCGGCCGCGTTCATCGTGGTGTCCGAAGCGCGTGCCGACGAGCTCGGCATCCCGCAGGACAAGCGCGTGTACCTGCACGGCGAAGCGCATGCGCACGACACGTGGTTCGTGAGCGACCGCGAGCGCCTCGACCAGTCGCCCGCGATGCGCCTGACCTCGCGCGCCGCTCTGGCGCAGGCGGGCAAGACCATCGCCGACGTGGATGTGTTCGACATCTACAGCTGCTTCCCGTCGGTAGTGCAGATCGCCTGCAAGGAGCTGGGCATCTCGCCCGACGACAAGCGCGGCCTCACCGTCACGGGCGGCCTGCCGTACTTCGGCGGACCGGGCAACAACTACGTGACGCACGCCATCGCCGAGATGGTGCAGCGCGTGCGTGCGAAGCCCGGCGCCTATGGCCTCGTCATGGCCAACGTCGGCCTCGTCACCAAGGAGTCGGTCGGTCTGTTTTCCACCGAGCGGCCGAACAAGCCCTTCATGCGCGCGGATTCCGACGCCATCCAGCGCGAGATCGACGCGCAGACCAAGGTGCGCTTCACCGAGGCACCGCAGGGTGACGCGACCATCGAGACCTATGCCGTGCTGCACGGCAAGAACGGTCCCGAAAGCGGCGTGCTGTTCGGGCGCCTGGCTGCTACGGGCGAGCGCTTCGTCGCGAACACGCCCGCCGATGCGGCAACGCTCGCGAAGCTGGAGCAGGTCGAAGGCATCGGGCTGCCCGGCACCGTGACGCAGGTGGACGGCCGCAACGTGTTCACGCCGCGCTTCGGATAAACGCGATGGCGGCACCGGACACAGGCCTCGCACGCCTCTTCAACCCGCGGTCCGTCGCGCTCGTGGGCGCGACCGACCGCTCCACGTGGTCGAAGATGGCCTTCGACAACCTGAAGCTGCTGGGCTTCGAGGGGAAGGTCCATCTCGTCAACCGCAGCGGCGGCGTCGTGCATGGGCAGCAGTCGTTCAAGACGGCAGTCGACATCGGCGAGAGCGTCGACGTCGCGCTGCTCATGGTGCCCAACCCCGCGATGGAGGACGCACTGCGCGACCTGGGCGCCGCGGGCATCCGCCACGCCGTGGTGCTCGCCGGCGGCTTCGCGGAAACCGGCAGCGAAGGCCGCACGATGCAGGAGCGCATGGTCGCCACGGCGCGTGAACTCGGCATCACGCTGCTGGGGCCCAACTGCCTGGGCTTCATCAACTTCACGACCGGCGCGGTGTGCTGGACGGGCGCCATGCGCACGCCACCCCTGAAGGGCGGCATCAGCATCGTGTCGCAAAGCGGCGCGGTCGCCACCGTGATGAAGCACTTCGCGCACCAGCACGGCGTAGGCATGAACGTGGTCGCCGCCACCGGCAACGAGGCAATGCTGGGCCTGGCCGAATGCGTGGACTACCTCGTGGACGACGAGAGCACGAAGGTGATCGCGGTGTTCGCGGAGACGGTGCGTGACACGCGCCTGTTCCGCGCCGCCGCCGAGCGCGCGCTCGCGAAGGCCAAGCCGATCGTGGTGCTCAAGGTGGGCCGCTCCGACATCGCGACGCAGGCTGCGCAGTCGCACACGGGCTCGCTCGTGGGCGACGACAGCGTGTTCGACGGCGTGTGCCGCCAGCTCGGGCTGGTGCGCGTGCGCAGCATCGAGGAGCTCGTGTTCACCGCGGCGCTGCTCGAGAAAACCGGCGTGCTGGCCGAAGGCGGGGTCGCGGTGCTGTCGTCCTCGGGCGGCATGGGCGAGCTGGCCGCGGACTATGCGCAGCTGGAAACACTGCGCCTGCCCGCCTTGTCGAATGAAACGCTCTCGGCGCTGCGCGAGATCCTTCCGCCGATGGCCACACCCGCCAACCCGCTGGACCTGACGGGCGCAGTCGTCAACGATTGGGCGCTCTTCACCCGCTGCATGGATGCGATGCAGCGCGATCCGGCCGTCTCCGTGCTGGTCTGCGTGGCCGACGTGCCCACGGCGAACAACAACGACTGGGCGCCGTTTGCGGTGGGAACGCTGCAGGCCATCGGGCAGTTCAAGCCGGACGGACGCGCGCGCTACCTCGTGGTGAGCAACACGGTGAAGGCGGTGTCGGACAAGAGCCGCGAAGAAGTGGAGAAGGCGCAGATTCCGTACCTCGCCTGCGGGCTGGACATCGCGTTGCGCGCGTTGCGCTACGCCGCGGACTGGTCCCGGATGTCCCGCAGTGCAGGGGGCGAGCGCGCGGCACGCGCCTTGCCGGGTGCGGCGTCGACGGCAGGCGCCGACTTGCCGCAATCCGAGCGCGAAACGGTGGACTACCTCAAGCGCTTCGGCGTCCCCGTGGTTCCCCAGGTGCTCGCCACCGACGCGAAGCAGGCCGTCGCCGCGGCGCGCGACATGAACGGCCCGGTCGTCCTCAAGATCGCCTCGCCGGACATCGCGCACAAGACCGAGGTCGGCGGCGTCGTGCTCAACCTGCAGGGCGACGACGCGGTCGAAGCGGCGTTCCGCAGGATCATGGACGCGGCCGCCTCCGCGATGCCGAAGGCACGGCTCGACGGCGTGATCGTTTCGCCCATGCGCAAGGGCGGCATCGAGCTCTTCACGGGCGTGCGCGTCGACGCCCAGTGGGGCCCCGTCATCGCGCTCGGACTGGGCGGCGTGTGGATCGAGGCGCTGCAGGACGTGAGCCTGCGCCTCCTGCCCGTGACGCCAGCCGACGTGGAACAGATGGTGTCCGAGCTGCGCGGCGCGAAGCTGCTGCAAGGCTTTCGCGGCGCGCCGCCGGTCGATGTCGCGAAGCTCGCCGACGCCGTGGCGCGCATCGGCGACGCCGCGCTCGCGCTCGGCGCCACGCTGGACACGCTGGAAGTCAACCCGCTGCTCGCCGACGGCGCGCGCATCGAGGCACTCGATGCCCTCGCCACCTACAACCACTGAAAGAGACACACCATGGCCATCACGCAACGCGAGTTCTGCACCGTCGAGAAAGACGGACACCTCACCATCGTCACGATCAACCGTCCCGACGTGATGAACTCCACGCACTACGAGGCGGACCTCGAACTCGACCAGGTGTGGGACGAGTTCGCAGAGGACCCCGAGCAGTGGGTCGGCATCATCACCGGCGCGGGCGACCGCGCGTTCAGCACCGGCAACGACCTGAAGATGCACGCCAAGCGCGGCGTGCGGCAGATTCCCAAGGGCGGCTTCGCCGGCCTGACCACGCGATTCGACCTGGACAAGCCCGTCATCGCCGCGGTGAACGGCATCGCCATGGGCGGTGGCTTCGAGCTCGCGCTGGCGTGCGACCTCGTCATCGCGGCGGAGAACGCGTTCTTCGCCTTGTCCGAGCCGCGCGTGGGCCTGTCGGCACTCGCGGGGGGCGTGCAGTACCTGCCGCGCGCCATCGGCCTGCCGCGCGCCATGGGCATCCTGCTCACGGGGCGCCGCGTGCCGGCGAAAGAGGGCTACGAACTCGGCTTCGTCACCGCGGTGGCGCCGGCAGGCGGCGCGATGGAAGAGGCGCGCAAGTGGGCCGCGCAGATGCTGGAGTGCTCGCCGCTCGCGCTGCGCGCCACCAAGGAAGTCGCGCGCAAGACCATGCTGGGTGAGGACTTCGAGCGCAAGCTGGTGGACGCGCGCGAGTTCCCGGCGGCCAAGCGCCTGCGCACCAGCAACGACTACGTCGAAGGCCCGCGCGCCTTCGCCGAGAAGCGCAAGCCGAACTGGACCAACACATGAGCGAGGCCCTTCCCCTGGTGGAGAGCGAGGACCTCGTCCTCGTGCGCGATTCGGCGCGCGGCCTGCTGCAGGACGCCTGGCCCGCATCGCGCGCCGTCGCCGCTGCGAAGGACGCGGCCGCGCTGAAGGACATGTGGCGCAAGGCCGCGCTGCAGGGCTGGACTGCGCTCGCGCCGTCGCAGGACGAGATGGGACTTGCCGCGTCCATCGTGCTGATGCAGGAACTCGGCCGTGCGGCCTGCCCGCTGCCGCTGGCGGATGCGGTGCTCGCGAACGCGGTGCTCGCCCAGGCGCAGGGCGAGGCGGCCGCGCAACTGCTGGCAAGCGTGCAGTCGGGCGAGGCCATCGTCGCGTGGGCGGCCGATCCGCACGGCGGCAGGGTGACGGATGGGGCCACACTCGATGGCACCGTCTCCTTCGTCGAGCACGGCGCCATCGCCACGCACTTTCTCGTCGCGACCGGCAAAGGCGAAATCGCGATCGTGCCGCGCGAGGCCGCGGGGCTCGCGATCGATGCCACGCCCGGCCTGAACGTGCCGCCCCTGTCGCAGCTGCGCTTCACGCGGGTGGACACGTTCCAGCGCGTCACCACGTCGTTCGACGTCGGCACGCTCACGCCCCTGATGCGCCTGCTGCTTGCAGCACGCGCCACGGGTTCGGCGGGCTATGGCCTGGAGCTGCTGACCGACTACGCCAAGGTGCGCTCGCAGTTCGGCCACAAGATCGGCAGCTACCAGGCCATCCAGCACAAGCTCGCGAACTGCTTCACCAGCGTGGAGATCTGCCGGCTCGCGCTCGTCGCGGCGGGCCGTGCATCGCAGCACGAGCGCGCCTACAGCGCCGCCGTCGCGGCCGCGAATGCGGGCCAGCTGCTGCGCGACGTGGTGCGCGAACTGCATCACGGCTTCGGCGGCATTTCGTTCTGGGACGAGCACGAGCTGCCGCGCCACTTCCGCCGCATCCACGGCGACCTCACGCGGCTCGGTGGCGTGCAGCAGGCCCGGCGCGACGTCGCGGCCCTGCTGCTCGAACGCGGCGCCGTCCCCGACATGGCGCTCACGCCGGCGGCCGATGCCTTCCGCGCCGAGGTGCGCGAGTGGCTGGCGCACAACTGGGACCATGCCTATCCGCCCGAAACGTATGCGCTCCCGGTGAATCACCGCAAGGCGCGTCAGGACTTCAGCCGCAAGGTGGGCGCCAAGGGCTGGCTCGGCGTCAACTGGCCCAAGGCCTACGGCGGACAGGGACGCACGGCCTTCGAACATCTCGCCTTCGAGGAGGAGATGGCCTACGCGGAGGCGCCCGTCACCTTCCACAACACCTCGGCCAACATGATCGGCCCGACGCTCGTCATCCACGGCAGCGACGCGCAGAAGGCGTTCTTCCTGCCCGGCATCGCGCGCGGCGACATCTCGATCGCCCTCGGCTACAGCGAGCCGGACCACGGCTCCGACCTCGCGGGCATCAGAACATCCGCGAAGCGCACCGAGGACGGCGGCTGGGTGGTGAACGGTCAGAAGATATTCACGTCGACCGCCGGGTTCTCGCAATACGTGTGGCTGGCCGCGCGCACCGACCCGGCCAACCAGCGGCACGGCGGCATCAGCGTCTTCCTTGTGCCGCTGGACACGCCCGGCATCACGATCCAGCCCATGAGCGGCCTCAACGGCCACCGCGCGCACGTGGTGTTCTTCGATGACGTGAAGCTGCCCGCCGACGCGCTCGTCGGGCCGGAGAACGGCGGCTGGAAGCTCATCACCGATGCACTCGCCTTCGAGCGCGAGACGGTGGGCGCGATCGGCGCACGTGCGCGGGGTTACTTCGCCAAGCTGCTCGCGCACGTGAAGGCCGACGCTTCGCTGCGCAGCGACCCGCTGGTGCTCGACCGCATCGGCGGGCTGGGCGCGGAGATCGAGGCGTCGCGCCTGCTCGCCGTGCGCACCGCGCAGGTGGTGGAGCAGGGCGAGGTGCCGCTGTGGCAGGCCGCCATGCTGAAGGTGTACGCGAGCGAGCTGATGGAGCGCCTGTCCGAGACGGCGTTCGACCTGCTCGGCCCCGGCGCCACGCTCGCCGAGGGCGCGCAAGGCGCGCTGTGCGACAGCGTGTTCGAGTACGGCGTGCGCGATGCGCTGCTTTACACGATCGGTGGCGGCACCAACGAGATCCAGCGCACCCTGATCGCGCTGCGAGGGCTGGACCTGCCTCGTTGATCCGGCTGTTTCATTCCAACTAGATCCTCATCCTGGAGACTCTCTCATGCAAGGCTTCCGACGTTCCCTCTTGCTGGCGGCATCGCTGCTGGCGCTCGCGCCCCTCGCGCCTCTCGCCCACGCGCAAGGCTTCCCCACGAAGCCGATCAAGATCGTCATCACGTACGCGCCCGGCGGCACGGGTGACGTGATCGCGCGCACGCTTGCCACGTCGATGAGCGAGCTGCTCGGCCAGCCGGTGGTGGTGGAAAACAAGACCGGCGCTTTCGGCTCCATCGGCACCATGGCCGTGAAGCAGGCACCCCCTGACGGCCATACGCTGCTGGTGACGACCATCGGCACCGTCGTGCTGGCGCCGATGGTGACCAAGGACGCGAGCTTCGACCCGGTCAAGGGCCTCACGCCGATCGCCAACCTCGCAATGGCGCCAATGGTTCTGCTCGTGCACCAGAGCGTTCCCGCCAACGACTTCCCGGGCTTCGTCACGTGGGCGAAGCAGCAGGCCAAGGGCGTGGACATCGCCGTCGCCGGCCCTACGCCGGAGGTGGCGACCGCGCTGCTCGCGCAGCAGGCCAAGCTCAATCTCGTGACCGTGCCTTTCCGCGGCTACGGCCCCGCGCTGCAGTCGGTGCTGGCCGGCGACACCAAGGTCATCTTCATGATGCCGTCGGTGCAGATGATGGAGTTCATCAAGCAGGGCAAGCTCAAGGTGATCGGCGTGACGAGCGCGCAGCCCAGCCCCGCGGTGCCTGGCGCGGTGCCGCTCAACAAATTCGTGCCGGGCTATGTGCAGGACATCAACTTCGCGCTGTGGGCGCCGCCCGGCACGCCGGCCGACGTGGCCGCCAAGCTGACCGAGACCGTGCGCAAGGGCCTGTCGGCACCGGGCATGGCCGAGAAGTTCGTCGCGTTCTCCGTGCCGCTTGCAGTGGCCGGGCCCGATGAAGTGACCCGCATCACCACGCGCGAGTCGAACGACATCAAGAAGATCATGGAAACCGTGCCGATCAAGTTCGAGTGAGGTCGACCCACCCCCGAAGCGCCTGCGGCGCTACCCCCTCAAGGGGTCGCCCCCAGCGGACCGGCAAAGCCGGATCCGCGGCGGCACTGGAAACACGTAACGAAAGCCTCCTATGAACGTGCGTACCTTTCTCAAGACCATCATGGAAACGACAACCGTCAAGTTCGGGGAATGACGATGCAGATGAATCGACGCAACGCCCTGGCCGCCTTCGCGGCGGCTGCCGTTCCTGGCGCATGGGCGCAGGACCGCTATCCGAGCCGCCCCATCCGCATCATCGTGACGAACGCCGCCGGCGGCGCATCGGACATGATCGCGCGCATGATCGGCACGGGCCTGACCGCTGCACTGGGGCAGACCGTCACCGTCGAAGGCCTTGTGGAGCGCAAGTGGATCGAGGCTGGCGCCGGACTGGTGGAACTGTCGATGCAGTCACGCACGGAACGCGGCGTGACCGTGGGCCCGGGCCGCGTGGTCGTGGAATTGCCGCTGCCGTGACGACGCCATCGAACGCGGACAGGATGCCGCCCGTCCTGAAGGCACTGCTCTTCGGCAACTTCGCGATCGGCTGCGGCGTCAGCGGGCTGGCCGCGACACTGCCGGAGATCAGCAGCTCGCTCGGCGTGAGCGTCGCGCGCGCGGGTGGGCTCATCACCGCGTCGTCGCTCATGGTCGCCGTGGGCGCGCCGCTGTGCGCGGCGGTGGTCGCGGGCTGGGACCGCAGGCGCCTGCTCTCGTTCGCGGCGCTGTGGTTCGGCCTGCTGCACATCGTGGCCGCGGCCGTGCCGGGCATCGACTCGCTGATGGCGGTGCGCGTGATGGCCATGATCGCGCCCGCGATCTTCACGCCACAGGCCGCGTCCAGCGTGCCCATGCTCGTTCCGCCCGAGCTGCGTGCGCGGGCGATCACGTTCATCTTCCTCGGCTTCTCCAGCTCCGCGGTGCTGGGCGTGCCGCTGGCGGCCTGGATCGGCGGCACCTGGGGCTGGCGTGTCACCTTCGCCTTCATCGGCGCGATGGGCGTCATCAATGCCATCTGGATCTGGCGCACCATGCCCGACGGCGTGCGCGCGACGCGGCTGTCCGCGGCCGCCTGGAGCCGCACGCTGCGCTCACCGGCGCTCATGAGCACGCTGGCCGTCACGCTCACGTTCGGCACGGGGCAGTTCATCCTGTGGTCCTACATCGCGCCCTATCTCAAGGGGCAGGTGGGCTTTTCGACGGGGGAACTGAGCCTGGTGCTCATGTGGTTCGGCATGGTGGGCCTGGCCGGCAACGCGCTCATGTCGCGCACGGTCGACCGCACGGGGCCGGCAGCAGCCGTCATGACATCGCTGGCCCTGAGCGCGGTCACGCTGGCAGCATGGCCGCTCGCGACAGGCTTCGCGCTGGTCGCGGTCATCATCGCGCCGTGGGCGCTCGGCTACTACGCGTCCAACTCGGCGCAGCAGGCGCGGCTCGCGGGCATCGCGCCGCAGCTCGCGTCCGCATCCATCGCACTCAACACCTCCGCGATCTACGGCGGCCAGGCTGCCGGCAGCGCCATCGGCGCGGCGCTGATCGCACTTGGCCGCTGGGACGCGCTGCACTGGGCCGCGCTGGCCGCCATGCTCGTGGCCATGGCCGGGAGCGCGCTGGCAACGCGCCTTGCCCGCATGCATGCCCTGGCGGCCTGAACCAGCAAACCAAGACCTCGAACCACACGACCATGTACCCACGCCTGCAAGACTTTGCGAACGAATTCCCCACGGCGCCTGCGCGCAAGCCCGGTGCTCCCACGGCCCTCGGCGGCATCCGCGTGCTCGACTTCAGCCATTTCATCGCCGGCCCCTACGCCACGATGATGCTGGCCGACTTCGGCGCGGACGTGCTCAAGATCGAAACGCCCGGCAAGGGCGACGACCTCCGCCACTACCCGCCCGTGGATGCGCAGATGCCCGCACAGGGGTCGTCGTTCTTCTTCGCCAACCGCAACAAGCGCAGCATCGCGCTGGACCTCAAGAACCCGCGCGCCCTGGACGTGGTGAAGGAACTGGTCGCAAAGAGCGACGTGCTCGTGGAGAACTTCTCCACCGGCGTGATGCAGCGCTTCGGGCTCGACTGGGAGACCTGCCGCGCGATCAACCCGCGGCTCGTGTACTGCTCGGTGCCCGCGTACAGCCGCGACGGCGAGTTCGCCGACCGGACGGGGTTCGACCCGATCGTGCAGGCCGAAAGCGGCTTCATCTCGATGAACGGCTACGCCGACCGCGAAGGCGTGCGCGCGCTGTCCCCGGTGATGGACATGGGCACCTCGCTCATGGTGTGCAACACCGTGCTGGCGGCGCTGATGGCGCGGCACCACACGGGCGCGGGCCAGTATTGCGAGGTGGCGCTCTTCGACAGCGCCATCGCCATGACGGCCCACGCGCCCATGCAGTACCTGTTCGCCGGCATGGAGCCGAAGCGCAACGGCAACACCAGCCCCGACACGTCGCCCTCCGGCGTGTTCCGCGCGTCGGACGTCGCGTTCTACGTGAACAGCGGCAACGACAAGATCTTCCAGCGGCTCACCGTGGCCATCGGCATGCCGCAGCTCGCGACCGACCCGCGCTTCGAAGGGCGCGCCGGCCGCATGGCGAACCGCGACGCGATCTTCGCCATCCTGATCGACGCATTCGCGAAGCAGCCCTGGGCGCACTGGCGCGCGAAGTTCCGCGAGCTCGCCATCCCGAGCGGCGAAGTGCGCACGCTCGCGCAGGCGCTGCACTCGCCCGAGGCCGCCGCGCGCGGGCTCGTCACGCGCATCCCGCACCCCGTGGCAGGGTGGGTGCCCAATCTCACGCCGCCCGCGCGCCTGTCGGACACGCCGGTGGTCGACCCCGTCGCGGCGCCCGCGCTCGGCGCGCACACGCACGAGGTGCTGCGCGACCTGCTCGGCATGGACGACGCACGCCTGGCTGAACTCGCCGCCGCCGGCGTCTTCGGCGCGCAGGGCGCAACGCAACGCAAACAGGAGGCCCTTGCATGAACGACGCCGTCGACTCGATCGGGAAACTCGCCCACGCGCTGACCGAAGCGCCCATCACGGACATCGTGGCGGGCGTCGGTGGCGAACCCGTGCACTCGCGCTGGATCGCGATCGACCAGGCCATGATCGACCGCTTCGCCACGCTCACCAACGACCACAACTGGCTGCATGTGGACCCCGAGCGCGCGGCGAAGTCGCCGGTGGGCAGCACGATCGCGCATGGCTTCCTCACGCTGTCGCTGATCCCGACGATGGCCTACGAGGTGCTGCCTCGCGTGCAGGAGTCCACCATGGGCATGAACTACGGCCTGAACAAGGTGCGCTTCGTCGCGCCCGTGCGCGTGGGCAGCCGCGTGCGCGGCGCCTTCGTGCTGGCGAGCGCAAAGACGAAGGAAGACGGCAGCCGCACGGAACTCGTCTACGACATCACGGTGGAGATCGACGGCGAGGACAAGCCCGCGCTGATCGCGCAGTGGATCCGGGTGGCGATGTTCTAGCAAGCAGGGCGAACGCCCCGCGGCGGCGGGCGGGGCCTGCCAAAGACGCGGGCGTTGCTCCATCACCAAGGGCGTGGGCATGCAGCAGTGCAATGGTGGTCAGGAAGCGCCTGTTCACTCGTAGCGAATCTCCGCCGGACCTGTCGACGATCTTGCCGTCCCTAGAGAGCGCCGAGGCCGCGGTCGATGTCTCGCGCCCTGGATCCGCGCTGCGCCCGGGCAGGGTGCCCGAGTGACGGCGGCTCACGGCGCATGACAAATCGTCGCTCGGGCGCGGCGCATCCCGCACCGCAGAATCCAGCATCGCATGCAGGATCAAGGATGAGAACAATGACATCGCAGAGTTCGCCCGTGCCGCGCCTGGAGGCCTTCGCGCCGGGCGCGGCCCTCGTCACGGGCGCGGCTGGCGGCATCGGCCTCGCCCTCTCGCGCGCCCTGGCGCAGGCCGGCATGGCGGTCGCCATGGCCGACATCGACGAGGATAGCTTGGGTGCGCGGGCGCAGGAACTCCAGTCGCATGGCCACCGCGTGCTCGCGCTGCGGCTGGACGTGACGGACCGCGCAGCCTGGGAGCAGGCGGCCGACCGCGTCGAGGAAGACCTGGGCCCGCTGCACGTGCTGTGCAACAACGCGGGGCTGAGCGCGCTTGGCATGACCGTGGCAGACATGGATGACGCCTACTGGGACCTCACCATGCGCGTGAACCTCGACAGCGTGTTCGCCGGTAGCCGCGTCGCCGCGCGCCGCATGGCCGCGCGCGGGCGCGGGCATCTCGTCAACACGGCCTCCATTTCCGCGCTGGGCTTGTGCTCGGCCGGCACGGCGGCCTATGCAGCCAGCAAGTACGCCGTGATGGGCCTGTCGGAAGTGCTGCGGCAGGAACTCGCGCCGCAAGGCGTGGGTGTGAGCGTGCTCTGCCCGGGGCCGGTGCGCACGAATCTCTGGAAAAGCACGCGCCGGCTGCGCGGACTGCCCGAGCTCGACATGCCGCCGGCCGACTCGCTGCGCGGCTCGGCCTCGCCGACGGCCCTGGATCCGGATCTCGGGGTCTCCTCGTTTTCAGTGCAATAAGTGACGGTACGCAAAGCTAGCACTGGCGCGGGGGTGGTCTGGGTAGACCGTTGATTTCATTGACTTTCCTGTTCGCTTTGTAAACGGGTATGGTGGCCTCCCACTTTTGAGGTTCACGATGCAGGGTTGGCACACAACGTTTTTGGGGATGCGTGGGCTCCCCCGCGATATCAGCGACTTCGAGATGAAGGCATTTTTCACCTTCGATGGTGCCGAGCGCGACGCAATCAATGCACGCCGAGGTGATTCCCACAAGCTTGGTCTGGCGCTCCATATTGGTTTCCTGCGCATGAGTGGGCGTTTGCTCGGTGCCTTTCGGGTAATTCCAGTAGCCTTGTGGCGCCACCTTGGCAACGAGCTTGGCATTGCAGCACCAGAAGTCGCCTCGCTGAGAGCCATGTATGAACGCGGGCGCACGCTATTCGATCACCAACAAGTAGCCTGCACGGTCCTTGGATTCCAGTGGATGAGCGAGCACCAGCGCCGCTCACGGGGTCTCCTCGTTTTCAGTGCAATAAGTGACGGTACGAAAAGCTAGCACTGGCGCGGAGGTGGTGTTGGTAGATCGTTGATTTCATTGACTTTCCTGTTCACTTTCAAATCTGCGATTCGTGGCGTCAAACCGTGGTCGGTTTCATCCATTGGTGCCAGTTATCGATGCATTTGGCCGCGAAGGCAGGATTTGGTCAGCATAGCGGTCAACCGGGAAGCGAAACACACCCCGCAAGTTGATGCTCTCCAGCCTGGTGGGCGCAATCTTCCCGATCAGTTCCGGTGGAATGACCTGGCGGCGGTTCGACCAGCGATCCAGGACCGCCTGCATCTGTGAGGTATTCCACGCCATCACGATGTTGGCCATCAGGCTCAACGCATCGGCCACAGCCTGCATTTCATCGACACGTTTGGCCTGCGCCGGGCTGATCCGGCCGGTATAAATGGCGCGCTTGAGGGCGTTAACAGCCTCGCCCCGATTGAGCACCCGGCGCAACTCGTTCCTGAAAGCGTCCTTGACAAAGTAGTCAGCCAAAAACGCCGTACGCAGCAACCGCCCCAATTGCACGCCAGCCTCATAGATTGGATCGCCCTGGGCGGCAGAACCGAACCGCGCAAGAGCTGCCACCGCACTGGCATGTCCGCTCATGACCGAGGCTGCCAGGTGCACCAGACTATCCCAATGCTTTTCGATCAAAGCGACGTCGACATTGGCTTCGCACACCGCAGCGATTTCTGCGGGCACTTTGGTGCCGCGTGGCACAAAGAGGTGGCGCTGTTTGAGTTCCTTCAACCGCGGGCAAAGATCAAAACCAAGCAAACGGGCATGTGACATGGCAAAGTCGGTGTAGCCATGGGTATCCACAGCAAGCTGGCTGGTCTCCAGCTTTTCTTGGCGGATGACACCTTCAATGGCCACGCCCGCCTGGCGCTCATTGAGCACAAAGGGCTGCGCATGGAAGATGCCCCACCGGTCTTTTACATGGGAGTAGATTCCAATGGAAGGTGTGTTGCGCCGAGGATCAAGCCGGGCTTGCCACACCCGTTTGGTGGTCTCCATGCTCATCATGTCAGAAGATGCCAAATCGGACCGCCCCCAGGTGGCGGCAATCGGGTGTCGCTGCATGAATTCCAGCACAGCCTGGCAGGCCTGGCTCAGACGCCGTTCGTCCCGCGCCCAGCGCATGGCCTGGCGAATGCTGGTGGCAGACAATTGCGGAATCATGCGCGCGCATTCGACCGCAGTCAGACTGGTGCCGTGGGCCATGATGCCGGCATAGACCATCAGCAGCTCGTCGGTAGAGCGCGGCTCACGTCCGAGCATGATCCAGCTAAAGCGCACCTGGGCGTCAACGGCCAGAATCACTTCCGGCAATTGAACCTCACCGATGCGGTGATCCAAAGCCGCGCGCAGCTTGGTCACTTCTGGGTCTTCGTCCTCTGCGGGCAATGGCGACAAATGGAGTTCATCATCCACGCGCAGTACGCCACTGCGGGCTGCAGCGGCCACCGCATCGACACCGGCAGTTACTCTGGCCAGCAAAGGCTTCAAGAAAGTGGCAGCCTTGCTGGGTAACGATAGACGGGCATAGTGTTTCTTGGACTCTGCCTGCCAACGCTCGTCCGTGAAGAACAAGCGCGCACGACCCCGAAAGCTCAGGCTGTGCTCAATCCAGACCGAGCCATTGCGCACCGCGCGGCGCAGTGCAAACAGGGTGGCCACCTCCAACGCCTGAAACGCCCGTTCCCGGTCTGGGCTGGCGATCGAAACCTGCCAGAGCATTCCCAGACTTGGTGCCACCACTTCAACTGGCAGATTTCTGGATCCTTTGAGATATAAAGCTTGCAGCTTGGCAAGGTACTCGATGGCAGGATGCTCGCCGGTGGCCTGCCAGGGCAGCTTTGCAATGGCGACGAGCAACGACCGCACGGGGCGAATTCCATCAATCAATCCCTCGCGGACCAGGGAGGCCCTGCTCGGTGGTTTGCGTTTCTGGGTTTCGGTGATCAAGGCTTCAAGACGGGCACGCAACTCAGCATCTGGCACCGCACCTTGCGCGCTCAAGGCAACAAGTTCGCCGAGCAGCGTTTTGTACATTGCGGCCCAATTGACGGTAGCGGGGACATCGGCGGCAGCCTGACGCCACAGATCGGCGATCCGGCGCTGCACCATAAGGATCAACTGGTCTGTGGTGGTGAACAGGCAATACCGAAGAAAGCATGCGACCTCCACGGTGCGCGCTGGCTCTTTGATCTTGGCTCCGGCTGAGGGCGGCCTGGAGACAAGTCGGCGCGCGTAGCGGCGCAAGATGAGATCGGGGATGTCTGCCAGGGGCATTGTCACGGTAACGATTGAAGCTGGTAAAGTCGATCGATGCAGACATCCAAGCCCCTTTACCACCGCCATCGTTTTCCAGACGCCGTCATCAGTCGCGCGGTGCGCTGGTATTTCCGATTTCAGTTGAGCTTGAGGGATATCGAAGAGCTGCTCTTCGAGCGCGGCGTGGTCGTCAGCTACGAAACGATCCGGCGGTGGTGTGACAAGTTCGGCGCGCACTTTACCCATCGGGTAAAGCAGGCCAGGCCTGCTCCCGGCGCAACGTGGCATCTCGACGAGGTCTTCGTCAATGTCGGCGGTGAGCCTTATCTGCTGTGGCGCGCCATCGACCAGCATGGTGCTGAGCTCGATATCCTGCTGCAGAAACGCCGCGACAAGGCGGCAGCCAAGCGCTTCTTCCAGCGTCTGCTGGCCCAATATCCAAATGGCCCGCGTAAGATCGTCACCGACCAGCTACGCAGCTATCCGGCGGCGAAAGTCGAGATTCCCGAACTGGCTGACGTCAAGCATGTGTTCGTCAAAGCTGCAGCCCGGGTCAACAACCGGGCCGAGAATAGTCATCAGCCAACACGCGAACGCGAACGGCGCATGAAAGGCTTTCGCTCGCCAGGACGAACGCAAACATTCCTGTCCAGCTTCGGACCGATCCGACAGCATTTCGCCATCAAGCGCCACCAACTCGGCGCTGTGCGCTATCGTAATCAACTCGCCAGACGCTTCGCTATCTGGCATCTCGTCACTGGCGTTACCCAAAATCCGTCTACCGCAGTCTGAGCACCATTTCACCAGCTCTCACTTCGCCAATACGGCGTTAAGTTGACAAGGCCCTTCACATATGTCTCGTCGACGCGCCAAGCGGAGCCGGCTGCAGTGGCATACCGGTTCCAGCGTTTCTCGAACTCGGGAACGAAGCGCTGCACCCAACGCAGGATGGTTGTATGCGCGACAGTCAAACCGCGCTCGGCCATCATTTCCACCAGATCGCGCGATGAAAGCTTGAAGCGCAAGTACCAGCGCACACACAGAATGATGATCTCCCGCTCAAAGTGTCTGCCCTTGAACAGCTCTTCGATGGTCTTGCGCTTGGCCATGTCAGTCAAATCGACCGATTCTAACCGATGCCGCTATTTGCACCACAACCGTCGTGTGGTGGTTGACAGCTTGAGGTACACATGCCATCATTTATTATAAATAAATGATGTTTATTATACCTAAACGGAGAACGCAATGGATCATGTGGAGAACGCAATGGATCATGTCAGTCCCTGGGCTACTGCCCCTAAGCTTCCGTCTACGCACTATGTAGATAACCGAATCTATACGGATCCGGTGATTTTCGAGGAAGAGCGAGAGAAAATCCTGGCTGCAACGTGGCGGCTTGTCTGTCACGAATCGGAACTGCCAGAACCCGGCGACTACCGGGCGAAGGAAATCGCCGGGGTACCGGTTGTCATCCTGCGCAGCGAGGACCGGTCGATTATGGCGTTCTTTAACGTTTGCCCACACCGGGGCGCGCGCCTAGTGCGCGACGAGCGTGGAAATGCGAAGAAGGGCCTGCAGTGCCTTTATCATCTATGGACGTTTGCGCTCGACGGTAAGTGCACAAGCATCACCCGAAGCAAGGGATATGACGGCTGCAGTCTGAAAAAAGACGACGTTGGACTGCGCTCTGTCCGAACGGAAATCTTCTGCGGCATGGTGTTCGTTTGCCTGAAGGACGACGTGCCACCACTCGAGCAATTCTTGGGTGGTATGGCGGACCATATGAAGACCCACCTTGGCCAGGAAGAGCTTGAGGTATTCCATTACCATCGCGCGATCATCAATACGAACTGGAAGCTCTTCGTAGACAACAACTCCGAGCTCTATCATGAATTCCTGCATGTGCTGAACCGGCGCACCGCCGTCGCACACAAGAGCTATCACGAACGCAATTGGTTGCTTTACCAGAATTCCCACAACATCATTGAGCAGGGTGTAATTCACTACGACAGTTACGGGCTGGGGGAGCGGAGCGAGGGCGCATTGCCGGGAATGCAGCCGAACGGCATGGTCGTCATGCTGCTGTTTCCTGACGTGATGCTCAATATTCGCGCGACCGTGATGCGTATAGACACAATGACGCCACTCGCACCCGGCAAGACCCTCGTCGAATGGCGCGGCGTAGGGCTCAAGTCCGATACACCGGACGTCCGCGCAATGCGGATCCAGCACCACAATGAGGTATGGGGACCGGCCGGTCGCAATCTCCCAGAGGATATCGCCGCCGTCGAAACGCAGTGGGAGACCATGGTCCAGGGTGGATCGCGATACAGCCTCTTTGCCAGGGAAGAAGGGCTGAAACCGCAGGACGATGCCAACCTCCGCGCCTTCTATCAGGAATGGGGTCGGTGCCTTGGACGCGCGCCGAATGATCCGTTCAGGCACGGTAATGTGGATACCGATGTTTCTCATTCAATAAAGGAGATCACCAATGTCTGACGTCGCAAGCCAACTCTTCGAGCGTGAAGCGATACGCGAGCTGATTGCGCGCGTGGGGCGGCTGCTTGACACTAAGGATTTTGCTGCCGTCATCGCTTCCTTTGCAGAACCGGGGAGCTATGTGTTGCGCGCATACAGTCCCGAGATTGGCAAGGAAATGATTTGGATGTCGGTTAAACGCGCCGAGCTTCTACGCCTGTTGAAGGAGTCGGCGGAACATGTGCATGACCTGGCCGACCGGACGCATCAGATCACTGTGGATCAAATCAGCCTCGAAAAAGGCGAGGCATTGGCGCGGTCGACCTTTTCAGTGTTCCGTACTGACATGAAGGGACAGAGCGACCTGTTCGCCGTGGGCCACTATGAGGATCGGCTCGTGAAAAACGGAGACACCTGGCTCATCGACAGCCGGACAGTACGGCTCCATACGCGCATGTTCACAGTGCCAACCCCCTTGCCGCTTTAACGAGATAACTGATGAATACGCAACCGATCAAGCTATGTGCCAGGACCGACATTCCGGAGGGTGAGATGATCGAAATGTCCGTCCCGGGCACTGACAACAGCCTGCTCTTGGTCTCTACCAAAGGAGCAATCCGTGCCTTCCAGAACAAGTGTCCACATATGGACATCCCGCTTTGCCAAGGCGCCTTTGATGGTGAAGTAATCACTTGTACAGAACATCTTTGGCAGTTCGACGCACAGACGGGCGCCGGGATTGAACCCGAGGACGCAAAACTGCAACAGTATCCTGTGAGCGTCATCGGCGACGAGGTGTTCGTCGAACTCCCGGAAGCGGCCGAGTAATTGCCTGGTCTTGCCGGATAGAACCAGCAAGACCAGGCAATAAAGGCGGATATCGCCCATTTCTTTCCGCACTAGTGGAATCCTCATCACCAACTGCCGGACTCTCGACTAATGACCATGCCTCATCGAATCCATTTTGACGCCGCCAACGGCTTCGACGCTGCAACGGACGAACCGCTCCTGATTTCAGGCCTGCGGGCAGGCTATGCGCTTCCGTATGAATGCGCGACAGGAACTTGTGGCTCATGCCGTACCCAGATCATTGAAGGTGCTGTCGTCGTCCGCTGGCCGGATGCGCCCGGGCTGCCCGAGACAAAGCGCCAAGAGGGCCATGTGCTCCTGTGCCAGGCATTACCACAGAGTGACTGTAGATTGCCGGACGCGTTATGTAAATCGCGGGACGCGAGTCTACCCCCGGTCCGCATCGTGAAGGGCCGGGCAAGCGCGGAAACTGAGACGAGCGATATCGCACGCGTGATGGTTCAACTCGACGAGCCGATTACTTTCCTCGCCGGCCAATACGCATTGTTTGAAGTGCCCGGCGTCACAGGATATCGCGCCTACTCGATGGCAAACACCGGCAATACGCTGACCTCCACTCTCGAGTTCTATATCCGCCGCGTCCCGGGTGGCGTGTCATCGCCAATTCTGGTCGGGGCGCGCGACATCCCCTTGCGCCTGGTGGTGCCGGTGGGTCACGCATTCATCGATGCGACCGCACAGCGCGATATACTCTGCGTCGCCGGCGGTACCGGCCTCGCGCCTATCCTGTCGATTGCGCGCGATGCGCTATCCCGCGGCCTGCTTCGCAAGCAGCGTCTGGATATTTTTATCGGAGTAAGGACGCCCGCCGACATTTTCGCGACCGCGTCCCTCCAAGAGCTCATTGAGGCGGCTGGAGGGGCGGTGCGAGTTACCTGGGCCATTTCGGAAGCGGGCGAGTTCGCGGATTGGAAAGGCGAACGCGGCTATGTACATGAGGTGGTCGCCCGCAGTGCGGGAGACCTTTCTGCGCGCCAGGTCTATATGGGGGGGCCGCCCGCCATGATTGATGCCATGGTACGTTTGCTGCTCAAGTCACGGGTTAAGCGATCCCAGATTCGCTTCGACAAATTCGCTTAATCCTCACGGATCAGATGATGGGACAAGCATATGGAACAGGACAGCAAGGGCCAGGCAAAGGGCGCCCTCATGAAGTCGCTTGACAATGCATTGACGCTTCTTGAGCAATTTACCCCCGAGGCGCCGGCATTCGGGATCACGGAGCTCGCGACAAGGCTCGGCCTCAACAAAGCGACCGTTTTCAATATGCTCAAGACACTTGAAGCACACAGCCTGGTCGAGCAGCTTTCCGACACCAAGAAATATACCCTTGGTCACGGCATCATCGTGCTTGCGGGCACCAAACTGGCCCAAAGCGAGCTGTCCCATGTGGCAAGACCTCATCTGGCCCGGCTTTCCCATGAGACAAACGAAACAACCCATTTGGCGATCCTCCATCGCAACGAACTGCTCTACCTCGAAAAGATCGAGAGCAGCCAGCCGGTGCGCGTGGCGGCGCGCATAGGAGGAAGGGCGCCGCTGCATTGCACGGCAAACGGAAAGGTCCTGCTCGCCTTTCAGCCTAATGAAGTGATCGAAGAAGCGCTGCGCGCGCCCCGAGCCCGATACACGGAAAATACGATCGTCGACCCGGCCGTGCTTCGCAGTCAGCTTGCCGAGATCCGACAAGCCGGCTACTGCATCGAACGGGAAGAATTCATTGCCGACATCCGGGGCATCGCGGCGCCGGTCTTCGACTTCAACGGCACGGTTATTGCGGCAATTGCCGTCGTCGGACCGTCCGCACGGATTACAGAAGGGCAGATCGAAGCGCTTGTGCCACTCACCTTGCGAACAGCAGAATCGATTTCCCGTAGCCTTGGCCATAAACCGTATAAAGACGCTTGAAAGCGGATCTCGGACAGGACCTGCGTCACCGGCAGAGTCAGACCACGCGATTGATGGCGGCGACTTGCATCAGTCCCGTTTCGCTGGAGATGCCGGGGATTGCGCCGGCAGCCGCGCGTGAGTGTCGTGACTACCGGCATTCTGTTTATTTCATTAAGGCTTTAGCTTCTTCGAGCAGTTTTTTCCCGTCATAGCCTTTAGCAGTCACGTCCTTCACCCATTCGGCCACGACACCTTCAGAAGCCGCTTGCCAGCGTTGAACTTCCGCAGCCGGCACTGTGTAGAAGATATTCTTGCGATCCGCGGCGATCTTGCGTCCGGGCAGCCCGGACTCGGCGAACACCCTTCCTACCCAAGCCGACGCCTCGGGCCCGCTGTTTGCGTCGATAACCTTTTTCAAGTCGGGCGGCAGGCTGTTATACTTGGCCGGGTTCATTGCAAAGATGAATACCGAGTTTGAGATCTGGCCCGACGATGGATCCAGTTCGGTGTGGAACTGTGCGATTTCCTCCAACTTCAACGCGGGCGAAACTTCCCATGGGATCAACGCGCCATCAATCACTCCTTTGGCCAGTGATTCGGGGGTCTGCGGCAGCGGCATTGGCACTGGTGTCGCCCCGAGCGCTGTGAGCATCTTGGTTGTTGATTCATCAGCACAACTGAGCCAGTGATCACGTTGAATATTGAGCCACTGGGTTGATGGATTCTTTGACTATTCGGTTGTGGATAAGTCTATCGGGTCTGCTGTTTTTCGATCTCCTTTCTGGCTCTTTGGGCGTTGCTTTGGGGGAGCCGCGCCAGCGGCACTGGAGTGCTTGAATCGCCAGCTCTCGTTGCCCGTCTCGACGATGTGGCAATGGTGCGTGAGCCGGTCAAGCAAGGCCGTGGTCATCTTGGCGTCTCCAAAGACGCTGCTCCACTCCGAGAAGGTGAGGTTGGTGGTGATCACCACGCTCGTTCGCTCATAGAGTTTGGAGAGCAGGTGGAACAGCATCGCGCCGCCCGACTGCGTGAATGGCAGGTAGCCCAGTTCATCCAGGATCACCAGATCGACGTACATCAGGCGGTGCGCCATTTGCCCGGCCTTGTTCTGCGCCTTCTCCAGCTCCAGGGCGTTGACCAGCTCCACCGTTGAGAAGAAGCGCACCCGCTTGCCATGCATGCGAATGGCCTCGATCCCCAGGCTCGTGGCCAGGTGGGTTTTACCCGTGCCGGGGCCACCAACCAGCACCACGTTGTGCGCCGACTCCACGAAGCGAAGGGTGTGCAACTGGCGCACCAGTGCTTCGTCGAGCTGCGCGTGGGCGAAGTCAAAGCCGGCGAGGTCACGGTGCGAAGGGAAGCGCGCCACGCGCATCTGGTAAGCCATGGAACGCACCTCACGCTGAGCGGTCTCGGCCTTGATGAGCTGGTGCAGCACGGCCTCATGATCCAGCGACTTCATGCGGGCGGTGCCCAGTACCTCCGGCCAGGCACTGGCCATGCCGTGCAGGCCCAGCGCTTTGAGGGCATCAATGACGTCATGCATGGTCGGACTCCGGTGATGCCTCATGAGGCTGGACGTTGCGCAGTGCGTCGTAGCGCTGCAGGTTGGCCAGTGGCGGCGTGTTGAGCTTGAGCATCGTGGCCACCGGTGGCTCGGGCACGCGCTGCTCCTTCAGACGCGAGAGCACGTTGAGCACGTGCTCGGCACTCACCCGCCCGGACTGCAGCGCCAGCTCTACCGCCACCACCACGGCCTCCAGTCCATGCAGGCTCACCCCCATGAGCACCTGCGCCATCACCCTGTCGCCACCGCTGTGGCGCAGCAACTGGCGCTGCATTTCCTGCAGTGGCTCGGGCATGGTCTTGAAGGGCGCGCCGTTGCGCAGCGCGCCGGGCTTTCGCTCGATGAGCGCGATGTAATGCATCCAGTCGTAGAGCGTCTGATCACGTTCGAAGCTGCGCGCCAGGCGCACCTGTCGCCCATCGGGCCCGACCACCAGCAGGCCATCCGCGTAGGCCCGCAGACTGACCACCGCATGAATCCATTCACACGGCACGCTGTAGCGGTTGCGCTGGAAGTGGATCAGTGCGGTCGCAGAGACCCGTACCGGCTGCTCCACGTAGCCATCAAACGCACGGGGGTTGGGCATGAGACGAGCACGTTCGTCCTGCCAGACATCGGCCACCGTGAGCTGAGTCCATTCCGGGTGACTCATCTCAGCCCAGGCCTTCACGCAGGCCTGCTGCAACCAGTCGTTGAGTTCACCAAGCGTCCCCCAGCGCCGCTCGCTGGCCTCACGCCAGATGTCCTTGCGCCGATCCTGAACGTTCTTCTCCACGACCCCCTTCTCCCAGCCGGCGGCCCGGTTGCAGAACTCCGGCTCGAACAGGTAGTGCCCGGTCATCGCCTCGAAGCGTGCATTGACGCTGCGCTGTTTGCCATGGCCGACCTTGTCCACAGCGGTCTTCATGTTGTCGTAGATGCCCCGCCGGGGCACGCCACCGAAGAGGGCGAACGCCCGTGCGTGCGCATCGAACAGCATCTCGTGCGCTTGGCTGTAGTACGCCACCAGGCAGAAGGCGCGACTGGCCGCCAGCTTGGTGTGTGCCACTTCCAGGCGGCGGCGCAGCCCGCCGATGCACAGGGACTCGCAGCTCCCGTCGAACTGTAACGCCTCGCCCAACTCGATGCTCACCGGCACGAACCCCGCACCACGCGCAGCGTTGCCTTCCTCTTGCTGCCAGCGCTGGGCAAAGGCCTAGACCGGCCCTCGGCTGCCGCTCTAGCCCTGCGCGCGCAGCGCCTCAAACATGGCCTTGATCCCGCGTCGATCGCGTTTGCTGCGATGGCTATCGGCCTTGAGCCATTGGCTCAACTGCTCCTTGTACGGATCCAGGATGCTGGGGCCCGACACCCGCTGCGGGTATCGGGGTTCGGCCATCTGCCCGTCTTTGAGCCACTTGGTGGCTGTGTTGCGCGAGATGCCCAGGCGCCGGCTGGCCTCGCGCACCGACACGTCCTGCCTCAGCACGAGGCGGCGTAACTTGCTCAATGTGCTCACGTTGATCACTCCTGCTCCCCCGTGCTGAAAAATTCAGCAGGATAGAGCGGCAACGTGGCTCAAATTTCAACGTGAATGCGTCCCGAAATGGCCCAGCTTTGGAAATGAATCAACACTGGCGGCGCTGATCGTGGGAAAACAGATCGTTTTTAATGGCGTTGCGAGACATGGCGGGTCCGTCAGATCACGTTGGTTTTGATAGGCTTTATTGTACCAACATTGAAGAGTTTTGAGGTTTTTCGAGGTGCCCAAAAGCATGGGACACATGGAAGACGTCTCCTTTACGTATGAAACCATCATCGAAACCTTCACACCGAACGGTATCGAAGCACAAGACTCCTGGAATACGCCCAAGTCGTAACCTTAATACCAAGGGCGTTATCAGGGAAAACACGTAGTTGACGCCCTCTCATACCTGCGTTAATCTAAATCGTCAGTTAACCGTACTATTTGTTGCAGTTATCAGTACTATTTAAGCAAATTATTATAGAAGTAACTGCCTGCCCGTCGCGGTAGGCAGAGGAGACTCTTAGATGCAGGAAAAACAGCAGGATCCCGCTGTCCGGCAGTTCGACGCCATTGTTGTCGGAGCCGGGTTCGGCGGCGTATACGCCGTCTATAAGTTCCGCCAAATGGGCATGTCGGTACGTGTCCTGGAAGCGGGCGACGGTGTTGGAGGAACGTGGTATCACAATCGCTATCCCGGCGCCCGATGCGATATTGAATCGCTTGATTATTCCTTTTCGTTCTCAAACGAGCTGCAACAGGAATGGAACTGGTCGGAACGCTACGCAAGCCAACCTGAAATCCTGGCGTATATCAACCATGTCGTGGACCGCTTCGACCTGGCAAAAGATATACAGTTGAATACCCGCGTCACTGGGGCCACATTCAACGAAGAGTCGAACCGCTGGCTTATTACAACCGAGCAAGGCGAAACGTTCTCAGCCAAGTATGCAGTGATGGCAACCGGTGTTTTATCGGTGCACCAGGTTCCCAATATGAAAGGCCTGGAAAGCTTTGAAAAGCAATGGTTCCATACAGGCGATTGGCCAAAAGAAGGTGTGGATGTCAGTGGAAAACGGGTAGGCGTCATTGGGACTGGCTCGTCTGCGACTCAGCTGATTCCCATTGTTGCGCAAGACGCGAAACATTTATATGTCTTCCAGCGCACACCCAACTACACCATGCCGGCGCAAAACCACCCCATGAAGCCGGATGTGGAAAAAGAATGGAAAGCCACCTACCCTGAGCGCCGCAAGTTTGCGCGCCAGTCGGGCTTCGGCCACAACCAGGTCAGCAACCACCAATCGGGTAAAGAGGTTAGCGACGAAGAACGCAGGGCCGAACTGGAACGGCGCTGGGACCTGGGGGGCCTTTACATGATGCGCGCCTTTAAGGATATTCTGACCGACCCCGAAGTGAATCATGAGGCGGCCGAGTTTGTGCGCGACAAAATCCGCAGTATTGTGAAAGATCCGGAAACGGCGGAGGCACTATGCCCCCCTGGAGAGCTTTACATCGGCACAAAACGTTTATGTTCAGGAACGCAATACTACGAAACGTTTAACCGCGACAACGTGTCGCTGGTTAATGTGCGCAAGAACGCCATCGACCGCATCACCCCGAAAGGCGTATTGCTGCAAGACGGCACTGAGTACGAACTGGATATGATTATTTTTGCCACCGGCTTCGACGCCATGACCGGCGCGATGAATCGTATCAATCCGGTGGGACGTAACGGCCGCCGGCTTAAAGACGAGTGGGCGGCGGGCCCGCGCACTTACCTGGGCATGACTGTGAACGGTTTTCCCAATATGTTCATCATCGCAGGCCCCGGCAGCCCGTCCGTGTTCAGCAATATGGTGACATCCATTGAACAACATGTGGAATGGGTAACCGATTGCGCAAAATATATGGAGGCCCATAATATCGCCACTATTGAAGCCTCTGTCGAGGCTCAGGACACATGGACGGAGCATGTAACTGAAGCCGCCAACCGAACACTTTACGCCCACTCAAAAGACACGTGGTTTTATGGTTCGAACACGCCCGGCAAACCCGTTGTGTTCATGCCTTATGTTGGCGGGGTTGGCAATTACTACCAACGTATTTTGAAAGTCGCGGAAGACGGCTACCAAGGTTACACACTCAGTCCGGCAACACAATCTTCCAACAAAGTAGCTTAGGCATCGTGCCATCGGGTTATCGCAACGATGGCGATAACCCGAAAATCCGACTCAGGAGGATACTGCATGGTCACCTGTTCCACAAGTTATTCCGGAGAGCCCGGATAGTGCACCGGCGCGAGCGGTTCGCCTGCCGTCACGTCGTCGAAGCGGCGCTGGGTCATGGTGTTCCTGTCATGCCGGACTCGACCCGGCATCGTGTGCGCTCGCGGGCCCACGACCCCGGGTCGAGCCCCGGGTGACAGGCTCGGCGCGCAGCACGTTGTAGCGGAAGAACGTCGTGCGCAGCAGCGCGACCCGCTCGCGGCGCTGGTTGATCACCTCGGTTTGCCAAGAGATGAAGGCGCCCTGTCCCACCCGCGTCTCTTTCGGTTTGCACGACAGCAGCAATGCGCCGCGCCTGCACAGCCGGTCGCCGACGACCACCGGCAGCAGGTAGTCCGCTTCCGCGTCGACGCCGAAGAAATGCGTGGTGGGCGGCTCCAGGCCGAAGCGCACGCCGCCGATGTGGCTGCGCGTGGGTTGCGCGTCCCGCGCCGCGTCGTCGAAGAGCGGCGAATCGCCGGGGTTCCACAGCAGGGGCATCGCGAAGCTCGCGATGGCGGTGCTCGGCACGACGATGTCCGCGTAGCCGTGCGCGCGCGCGAAGGCCGCGTCGGAATGCAGCTTCGAGTCGAGCTCGAGCGGCTCGATGTAGCGGCGCACCATGCTCGCTTCGATCGTCTCGCCCCACACCTCGGTGCGCCCCTCGCCGAAGTCGCGGCCGACGGCATCGACCATCGGCTGCCACGCGTGCGTCCAGTCGCCTTTCACTGCAGCAGCGCCTCCAGCTCGGAGCGCACGATCTTGCCGGTGGTGCTGCGCGGCATGTCTTCGTTGCGGATGAAGCGCACCTCGCGCGGCAGCTTGTAGTTCGCGATGCGGCCGCGGCACAGCGCGACGACTTCTTCCGCCGAGAGCGTTTCGTCGCGCACGGCGACGAATGCGACGGGCACTTCGCCCCACTTCGCGTCGCGCTTGCGCACCACGGCGGCGTCGGCGATGCGCGGGGACGCGAGCAGCAGCTGTTCGATCTCGGCAGGGTAGATGTTCTCGCCGCCGGACTTGATCAGGTATTTGCGTCGGTCGACGAACTGCAGCGTGCCATCGGGCTGGCGCGTGAACACGTCGCCCGTGTGGAACCATCCCCCAGCGAAGGCTTCGGCTGTCGCCTCAGGCATGCCCCAGTAGCCGGAAAAGAGCGTGGGGCTGCGCAGCAGCAGCTCGCCGGGCTCGCCCGGTGCGACATCCTGGCCCGCCTCGTCCACCAGTCGCACGCGGCACAGCGAACTCTGGTTCTTGGCGAGGTTCTCCGGGGCGACACCCACGGGAACACGCCCGCCGCTGCCCGGCGCGGGGCCGGCTTCGGTCGATCCGAAGGTGTTGCGAAACGGTGCGTTGAACAGCCGCGTGACGTCGACGATCTGCTGGCGCGGCACGAGGTCCGCCATGCAGCCCACCGAATCCGCCGGGTGCGGACGCGTGCCTCGGCGCGCGTATTCGTCCAGCACCTTGTCGATCATGCCGGGCATCAGCACGAACCAGCCGACGTTGTCCTCGCGCTCGCCAAGGTCGCAAAGCACGCCCACGTCGAGGCCGTCCATCACGATCACCTTGCCGCCGCCGATGAGGGTGACGAGCATGCTGTCGGCGGAGGCCATGTGGAACATCGGCGGCCAGGCGATGAAGGTCGCGCCCCGCCGCACGCCACGGTCCATGGTGTTGACCGCGCCGCGTGCAACGAGCGCGCGGTGGCTCACGAGCGCAGCCTTGGGTTTGCCGGTCGTGCCGCTGGTGTACAGGATGTAGAGGCCGTCCTCCGGCTCCACGACGTCGCCGTTCCCGCAGGGTGGGGTCGAAGCGAAGCGCACCCCACCGATGTCGCTTTCGAGCTCCTCGCCGATCATCGTGACCGCAACTTCGCCGAACAGCTTCACATGCTGCTCGTACCGTGGCGACACCAGCGCGATCCTCGGCGTGACGAGCGTGATGCAATGCGCGAGCTCCTCCGCCGTCTGCCGCCAGTTCATGCACGCGACGATCGCGCCGACCTTCGCGGCCGCCAGCAGGGTCAGCACGAACTCGCGCCGGTTCTCCGAGAGGATCGCCACGCGGTCGCCTCGCGCAACGCCTTGTACGCGCAGCCACGCGGACATGCGCGCGACCTGCTCGCCGAGCTGCGCATACGTCCAGTCCCCCTGTGGCGACTGGACCGCCACGGCCTGCGGCTTGAGCGCGACCTGGTCTTCGAACACATGCCGTTGGCGGCCGGCATCGGCTCGACCGCGACGGGCTGCCCCAGTGCAGCGGTCAGGCCCGTGCCGATCATGCGCGCGATCATGTCCGATGCGCCGCCGGCGGCGTTCGTCACGATGATGCGGATGGGGCGGCTCGGATAGCGGTCCTGCGCCCATGCGCCAGGAACGGCAGCCGCCGCGAAGGCGGCCAGGGCGTTGCGTCGATTCATCTGCATCGTCATTCCCCGAACTTGACGGTTGTCGTTTCCATGATGGTCTTGAGAAAGGTACGCACGTTCATAGGAGGCTTTCGTTACGTGTTTCCAGTGCCGCCGCGGATCCGGCTTTGCCGGTCCGCTGGGGGCGACCCCTTGAGGGGGTAGCGCCGCAGGCGCTTCGGGGGTGGGTCGACCTCACTCGAACTTGATCGGCACGGTTTCCATGATCTTCTTGATGTTGTTCGACTCGCGCGTGGTGATGCGGGTCACTTCATCGGGCCCGGCCACTGCAAGCGGCACGGAGGACGCGACGAACTTCTCGGCCATGCCCGGTGCCGACAGGCCCTTGCGCACGGTCTCGGTCAGCTTGGCGGCCACGTCGGCCGGCGTGCCGGGCGGCGCCCACAGCGCGAAGTTGATGTCCTGCACATAGCCCGGCACGAATTTGTTGAGCGGCACCGCGCCAGGCACCGCGGGGCTGGGCTGCGCGCTCGTCACGCCGATCACCTTGAGCTTGCCCTGCTTGATGAACTCCATCATCTGCACCGACGGCGCCTGGAAGATGACCTTGGTGTCGCCGGCCAGCACCGACTGCAGCGCGGGGCCGCTGCCGCGGAAAGGCACGTTCACGAGATTGAGCTTGGCCTGCTGCGCGAGCAGCGCGGTCGCCAACTCCGGCGTAGGGCCGGCGACGGCGATGTCCACGCCCTTGGCCTGCTGCTTCGCCCACGTGACGAAGCCCGGGAAGTCGTTGGCGGGAACGCTCTGGTGCACGAGCAGAACAATTGGCGTCATTGCGAGGTTGGCGATCGGCGTGAGGCCCTTGACCGGGTCGAAGCTCGCGTCCTTGGTCACCATCGGCGCCAGCACGACGGTGCCGATGGTCGTCACCAGCAGCGTATGGCCGTCAGGGGGTGCCTGCTTCACGGCCATGGTGCCGATGGAGCCGAAAGCGCCGGTCTTGTTTTCCACCACCACCGGCTGGCCGAGCAGCTCGCTCATCGACGTGGCAAGCGTGCGCACGATCACTTCACCCGTGCCGCCGGGCGCGTACGTGAAGACGATCTTGATCGGCTTCGTGGGGAAGCCTTGCGCGTGGGCGAGAGGCGCGAGGGGCGCGAGCGCCAGCAGCGATGCCGCCAGCAAGAGGGAACGTCGGAAGCCTTGCATGAGAGAGTCTCCAGGATGAGGATCTAGGGCGTGTTAACACTAATTTCCAGACTGGCAGTTTTCCAAGAAACTGCGAGTATGGAAATCACCCCTGAACAGTTCTCGCGCATTGAGCATTGCCTGCCTCTGCAGCGCGGCAATGTCAGCCTGACCAATTTGCAAGTGGTCAACGCCATGTTGTATGTTGCCGAGCACGGCTGCAAGTGGCGTGGATTGCCCAAGCGGTTTGGAAACTGGCACACCATCTACACGCGCATGCGCCGCTGGACCAAGGCTGGCGTGCTGGACAAGATGTTTGAAGAGCTACAGCGCGAGCAGGTCATTCGCATCAAGATTGAGGCAGTCTCGCTCGACAGCACCAGCATCAAAGTGCACCCCGATGGCGCTGGCGCTTTAAAAAAAACGGGCCGCAATCCATCGGCAAGTCTCGAGGCGGATGGAACACCAAGATTCATATGGTTGCCGCGGATGCTCGAACGGCCGTGACATTCTGTTTGTCACCAGGTCAGGCGCACGATGCGCCTGCAGGTCGACGCCTGATCGAAAGTCTGGGAAAGACCAGCAGACCCGTGCACTTGCTCATGGATCGCGCCTACGAGGGCAACGAGACGCGCCAACTGGCGCTGGACTTGGGTTTCATTCCCGTCGTTCCACCCTCAAGGAAGAGGCTGGATCCATGGGAGTACGACCGGGCTATGTACAAACGCCGCAACGAAGTGGAGCGTCTGTTCAGGCGGCTCAAGGGTTATCGACGCATCTTCTCCCGATTCGAGAAGCTCGACGTGATGTTCCTCGGCTTCCTCAGCTTTGTGCTGGTGGCCGATGGACTTCGCAGTTTGTGTTAACACGCCCTAGTTGGAATGAAACAGCCGGATCAACGAGGCAGGTCCAGCCCTCGCAGCGCGATCAGGGTGCGCTGGATCTCGTTGGTGCCGCCACCGATCGTGTAAAGCAGCGCATCGCGCACGCCGTACTCGAACACGCTGTCGCACAGCGCGCCTTGCGCGCCCTCGGCGAGCGTGGCGCCGGGGCCGAGCAGGTCGAACGCCGTCTCGGACAGGCGCTCCATCAGCTCGCTCGCGTACACCTTCAGCATGGCGGCCTGCCACAGCGGCACCTCGCCCTGCTCCACCACCTGCGCGGTGCGCACGGCGAGCAGGCGCGACGCCTCGATCTCCGCGCCCAGCCCGCCGATGCGGTCGAGCACCAGCGGGTCGCTGCGCAGCGAAGCGTCGGCCTTCACGTGCGCGAGCAGCTTGTCGAAGTAACCCCGCGCACGTGCGCCGATCGCGCCCACCGTCTCGCGCTCGAAGGCGAGTGCATCGGTGAGGAGCTCCCAGCCGCCGTTGCCCGGCCCGACGAGCGCGTCGGCGGGCAGCTTCACGTCATCGAAGAACACCACGTTCGCGCGGTGGCCGTTGAGGCCGCTCATGGGCTGGATCGTGATGCCGGGCGTGGCCAGCGGCACAAGGAAGACGCTGATGCCGCCGTGCCGCTGGTTGGCCGGGTCGGTGCGCGCGGCCAGCCACACGTATTGCGAGAACCCGGCGGTCGACGTGAATATCTTCTGACCGTTCACCACCCAGCCGCCGTCCTCGGTGCGCTTCGCGGATGTTCTGATGCCCGCGAGGTCGGAGCCGTGGTCCGGCTCGCTGTAGCCGAGGGCGATCGAGATGTCGCCGCGCGCGATGCCGGGCAGGAAGAACGCCTTCTGCGCGTCGCTGCCGTGGATGACGAGCGTCGGGCCGATCATGTTGGCCGAGGTGTTGTGGAAGGTGACGGGCGCCTCCGCGTAGGCCATCTCCTCCTCGAAGGCGAGATGTTCGAAGGCCGTGCGTCCCTGTCCGCCGTAGGCCTTGGGCCAGTTGACGCCGAGCCAGCCCTTGGCGCCCACCTTGCGGCTGAAGTCCTGACGCGCCTTGCGGTGATTCACCGGGAGCGCATACGTTTCGGGCGGATAGGCATGGTCCCAGTTGTGCGCCAGCCACTCGCGCACCTCGGCGCGGAAGGCATCGGCCGCCGGCGTGAGCGCCATGTCGGGGACGGCGCCGCGTTCGAGCAGCAGGGCCGCGACGTCGCGCCGGGCCTGCTGCACGCCACCGAGCCGCGTGAGGTCGCCGTGGATGCGGCGGAAGTGGCGCGGCAGCTCGTGCTCGTCCCAGAACGAAATGCCGCCGAAGCCGTGATGCAGTTCGCGCACCACGTCGCGCAGCAGCTGGCCCGCATTCGCGGCCGCGACGGCGGCGCTGTAGGCGCGCTCGTGCTGCGATGCACGGCCCGCCGCGACGAGCGCGAGCCGGCAGATCTCCACGCTGGTGAAGCAGTTCGCGAGCTTGTGCTGGATGGCCTGGTAGCTGCCGATCTTGTGGCCGAACTGCGAGCGCACCTTGGCGTAGTCGGTCAGCAGCTCCAGGCCATAGCCCGCCGAACCCGTGGCGCGTGCTGCAAGCAGCAGGCGCATCAGGGGCGTGAGCGTGCCGACGTCGAACGACGTGGTGACGCGCTGGAACGTGTCCACCCGCGTGAAGCGCAGCTGCGACAGGGGCGGCACGTTCAGGCCGGGCGTGGCATCGATCGCGAGCCCCGCGGCCTCGCGCGGCACGATCGCGATTTCGCCTTTGCCGGTCGCGACGAGAAAGTGCGTGGCGATGGCGCCGTGCTCGACGAAGGAGACGGTGCCATCGAGTGTGGCCCCATCCGTCACCCTGCCGCCGTGCGGATCGGCCGCCCACGCGACGATGGCCTCGCCCGACTGCACGCTTGCCAGCAGTTGCGCGGCCGCCTCGCCCTGCGCCTGGGCGAGCACCGCGTTCGCGAGCACCGCATCCGCCAGCGGCAGCGGGCAGGCCGCACGGCCGAGTTCCTGCATCAGCACGATGGACGCGGCAAGTCCCATCTCGTCCTGCGACGGCGCGAGCGCAGTCCAGCCCTGCAGCGCGGCCTTGCGCCACATGTCCTTCAGCGCGGCCGCGTCCTTCGCAGCGGCGACGGCGCGCGATGCGGGCCAGGCGTCCTGCAGCAGGCCGCGCGCCGAATCGCGCACGAGGACGAGGTCCTCGCTCTCCACCAGGGGAAGGGCCTCGCTCATGTGTTGGTCCAGTTCGGCTTGCGCTTCTCGGCGAAGGCGCGCGGGCCTTCGACGTAGTCGTTGCTGGTGCGCAGGCGCTTGGCCGCCGGGAACTCGCGCGCGTCCACCAGCTTGCGCTCGAAGTCCTCACCCAGCATGGTCTTGCGCGCGACTTCCTTGGTGGCGCGCAGCGCGAGCGGCGAGCACTCCAGCATCTGCGCGGCCCACTTGCGCGCCTCTTCCATCGCGCCGCCTGCCGGCGCCACCGCGGTGACGAAGCCGAGTTCGTAGCCCTCTTTCGCCGGCACGCGGCGCCCCGTGAGCAGGATGCCCATGGCGCGCGGCAGGCCGATGGCGCGCGGCAGGTACTGCACGCCCCCCGCGAGTGCCGACAGGCCCACGCGCGGCTCGGACAAGGCGAAGAACGCGTTCTCCGCCGCGATGACGAGGTCGCACGCCAGCGCGAGCTCGAAGCCACCGCCCATGGCGATGCCGTTCACCGCGGCGATGACGGGCTTGTCCAGGTCGAATCGCGTGGTCAGGCCGGCGAAGCCGCCCTTGGGAATCTGCCGCACGCCGCGCTTGGCGTGCATCTTCAGGTCGTTGCCGGTGCTGAACGCGCGGTCGCCCGCGCCGGTGATGATGCCGACCCACTGCTCGGGGTCCTCTGCGAACTCGTCCCACACCTGGTCGAGTTCGAGGTCCGCCTCGTAGTGCGTGGAGTTCATCACGTCGGGACGGTTGATCGTGACGATGGTGAGGTGTCCGTCTTTCTCGACGGTGCAGAACTCGCGTTGCGTGATGGCCATGGTGTGTCTCTTTCAGTGGTTGTAGGTGGCGAGGGCATCGAGTGCCTCGATGCGCGCGCCGTCGGCGAGCAGCGGGTTGACTTCCAGCGTGTCCAGCGTGGCGCCGAGCGCGAGCGCGGCGTCGCCGATGCGCGCCACGGCGTCGGCGAGCTTCGCGACATCGACCGGCGGCGCGCCGCGAAAGCCTTGCAGCAGCTTCGCGCCGCGCAGCTCGGACACCATCTGTTCCACGTCGGCTGGCGTCACGGGCAGGAGGCGCAGGCTCACGTCCTGCAGCGCCTCGATCCACACGCCGCCCAGTCCGAGCGCGATGACGGGGCCCCACTGGGCGTCGACGCGCACGCCCGTGAAGAGCTCGATGCCGCCCTTGCGCATGGGCGAAACGATCACGCCGTCGAGCCGTGCCTTCGGCATCGCGGAGGCGGCCGCGTCCATGATCCTGCGGAACGCCGCTTCGACCGCGTCGTCGCCCTGCAGGTTGAGCACGACGCCGCCGACCTCGGTCTTGTGCGCGATGTCCGGCGAGGCGATCTTGAGGACGACCGGGCCGTTCATGTCGCGCGCCGCGGCGACGGCCTGCTTCGCGTCGGTGGCGAGCACCTGGGGAACCACGGGGACGCCGAAGCGCTTGAGGTAGTCCACCGTTTCGCGCTCGGATTGCGGCAAGTCGGCGCCTGCCGTCGACGCCGCACCCGGCAAGGCGCGTGCCGCGCGCTCGCCCCCTGCACTGCGGGACATCCGGGACCAGTCCGCGGCGTAGCGCAACGCGCGCAACGCGATGTCCAGCCCGCAGGCGAGGTACGGAATCTGCGCCTTCTCCACTTCTTCGCGGCTCTTGTCCGACACCGCCTTCACCGTGTTGCTCACCACGAGGTAGCGCGCGCGTCCGTCCGGCTTGAACTGCCCGATGGCCTGCAGCGTTCCCACCGCAAACGGCGCCCAGTCGTTGTTGTTCGCCGTGGGCACGTCGGCCACGCAGACCAGCACGGAGACGGCCGGATCGCGCTGCATCGCATCCATGCAGCGGGTGAAGAGCGCCCAATCGTTGACGACTGCGCCCGTCAGGTCCAGCGGGTTGGCGGGTGTGGCCATCGGCGGAAGGATCTCGCGCAGCGCCGAGAGCGTTTCATTCGACAAGGCGGGCAGGCGCAGTGTTTCCAGCTGCGCATAGTCCGCGGCCAGCTCGCCCATGCCGCCCGAGGACGACAGCACCGCGACCCCGCCTTCGGCCAGCACGCCGGTTTTCTCGAGCAGCGCCGCGGTGAACACGAGCTCCTCGATGCTGCGCACGCGCACCAGCCCGAGCTGGCGGCACACGCCGTCGAACACGCTGTCGTCGCCCACGAGCGAGCCCGTGTGCGACTGCGCAGCCTGCGTCGCGATGTCGGAGCGGCCCACCTTGAGCACCACGATCGGCTTGGCCTTCGCGAGCGCGCGCTCGGCGGCGGCGCGGAACAGGCGCGTGTCACGCACCGTCTCCGCGAACACCGCGATCACCTTCGTGCTCTCGTCGTCCACGAGGTAGTCCACGCATTCGGCCAGGCCCAGCATTGCCTCGTTGCCGGTGGCGGCGACCACGTTCATGCCTACGCCGTGCTGGTGCGCGAAGTGCTTCATCACGGTGGCGACCGCGCCGCTTTGCGACACGATGCTGATGCCGCCCTTCAGGGGTGGCGTGCGCATGGCGCCCGTCCAGCACACCGCGCCGGTCGTGAAGTTGATGAAGCCCAGGCAGTTGGGCCCCAGCAGCGTGATGCCGAGTTCACGCGCCGTGGCGACCATGCGCTCCTGCATCGTGCGGCCTTCGCTGCCGGTTTCCGCGAAGCCGCCGGCGAGCACCACGGCGTGGCGGATGCCCGCGGCGCCCAGGTCGCGCAGTGCGTCCTCCATCGCGGGGTTGGGCACCATGAGCAGCGCGACGTCGACGCTCTCGCCGATGTCGACTGCCGTCTTGAACGACTGCTGCCCATGCACGACGCCGCCGCTGCGGTTGACGAGATGGACCTTCCCCTCGAAGCCCAGCAGCTTCAGGTTGTCGAAGGCCATCTTCGACCACGTGGAGCGGTCGGTCGCGCCCACGAGCGCGACGGACCGCGGGTTGAAGAGGCGTGCGAGGCCTGTGTCCGGTGCCGCCATCGCGTTTATCCGAAGCGCGGCGTGAACACGTTGCGGCCGTCCACCTGCGTCACGGTGCCGGGCAGCCCGATGCCTTCGACCTGCTCCAGCTTCGCGAGCGTTGCCGCATCGGCGGGCGTGTTCGCGACGAAGCGCTCGCCCGTAGCAGCCAGGCGCCCGAACAGCACGCCGCTTTCGGGACCGTTCTTGCCGTGCAGCACGGCATAGGTCTCGATGGTCGCGTCACCCTGCGGTGCCTCGGTGAAGCGCACCTTGGTCTGCGCGTCGATCTCGCGCTGGATGGCGTCGGAATCCGCGCGCATGAAGGGCTTGTTCGGCCGCTCGGTGGAAAACAGACCGACCGACTCCTTGGTGACGAGGCCGACGTTGGCCATGACGAGGCCATAGGCGCCGGGCTTCGCACGCACGCGCTGCACCATCTCGGCGATGGCGTGCGTCACGTAGTTGTTGCCCGGTCCGCCGAAGTACGGCAGGCCGCCCGTGACGGTGAGGCCGCGCTTGTCGTCGGGCGAGATGCCCAGCTCCTTGCAGGCGATCTGCACTACCGACGGGAAGCAGCTGTAGATGTCGAACACATCCACGTCGGCGATGGTCTTGCCCGCCTGCGCCAGAGCGGCGCGCGAGGTCAGGCGCATCGCGGGCGACTGGTCGAGGCGCTCGCGGTCGCTCACGAACCACGTGTCGTGCGCATGCGCTTCGCCGTGCAGGTACACGCGCTTGTCCTGCGGGATGCCGAGCTCGTCGGCACGCGCTTCGGACACCACGATGAACGCGGCCGACTGGTCGACGAAGACGTTGGCCGTCATGAGCTTGGTGTACGGGAAGCCCACGAAGGGGTTCTCCGCGTTCACCTCGGCGATCTGCTCGGCGCTGTACCCCTTGCGGCGCGTGGCGAGCGGGTTGTCCCTGGCCACGGCGGCGAAGCGTGCAAAGAGCTTGGCGCTGGCTTCGCGGTACTGGTCGACCGTCTGCCCCGCGGCGTGGCGCAGGGCCTGCCCGATGAGCGCGTACATTGCGATGGCCGAGCGCATGCCGTGCTTCTCTTCGGCCTTGGTGTACATGTCCTCAGGGCGTGTGGACCGGAACGATCTCACGCCCGTGAGCTGGTTGGGCGTGGTGGGGGCGTCCTCGCCCCACTGCAGCTGCAGACCAGCGCGCTTGGCCGCGAGCTCGGTGCGCAGCGCCTCGCCGCCCACGACCAGCGCCGCCTGCGACTCTCCCTGCGCGATGCGTTCGCACGCGCGCGCGAGCATCACCAGCGAATCGCCGCCTTGCGGGGGACACACGAGGTCCGTGGCGTTCGCCGCGCCCACGCGCTGCGCGATGGCCCACGGCGCATTCGCGAGCTTGCCGAAGGGCGATGCGAAACGCGGCAGCGTGTCGGCAAACAGGCGGATCACCGTGACGGAGTCCAGCCCGCGCAGCAGTGCGGCGCCCTGGTCCTGCGCGCCACTGTCCGCCGCGGCGAGCTTGACCGCGTCGTGCATCAGCTGCAGCGGCGAACGGCCCTCTTCGGGCTTCGAAGTGGTGTCGGTGACCTGGCCGGTGCCGACGATGACGGGGATGCGTGTCTTGTCCATCTGTGCTTTCAGAGGTTGATCAAGGGAGAGATGCGCTCGGCGGTGTCGATGTACTCCTGCATCAGGTCCTGCATGACCTGGCGCACGGAGGTCTCTTCCTTCATGTTCCCGACGACCTGCCCGGCGGGGAACGAGCACAGGTCGTCGCGATGCGCCTTCTCGATGCGGATGCGCGCGCCGAGGTACAGGATGTTCTGCAGCGGCGGCTTCAGGTGCCTGGGCGCACCGGGCTGTTCCCACGCTTCCGAGGCCTTGCTGCGGATCATGCGAACGGTCTTCCCCGTCATCCACTTGCGCTGCACGGCGTCTTCGGACTTCGCCTTGAAAAGCACCTCTTTTTCCATGGGCGTGAGCTCGCTCTCGCGCGTGCCCAGCCAGATCGTTCCGGTCCACACGCCCTGCGCGCCGAGCGCAAAGGCTGCCGCGATCTGCCTGCCGCGGCTGATGCCGCCGGCGGCGAGCACCGCGATGTCGGGGCCGGCGACATCGACCACCTGCGGCACGAGCACCATGGTGGCGATCTGCCCCGTGTGGCCGCCGGCTTCGGTGCCCTGCGCGACGATGATGTCCACGCCCACCGCGCGCTGCGCCTTCGCGTGCTCGGCCTTTCCGCACAGCGAGCCGACGAGGATGCCGCGGCCGTGCAGCTCGTCGACCAGTTCCTTCGGCGGCGCACCCAGGGCGCTGACCACCAGCTTGACCTGCGGGTGGCGCAGCGCCACGTCGATCAGCCTGCGCGCGCCCAGCGGCGTGGTGTTGCGCCCGCGCCCGATCAGCTCGCGGCGCGCTTCGGCCGCGTCGTCGGCGGACAGCGGGGGCACGCCTTCCGCATCCAGCAGCTTGTCGACGAACTGCCTCTGCTCGGCGGGGATGAGGTCGATCACCTCCTCGGTCGATGCTTCGGCCTCGCGGTCGTAGACGACGGGAATGAGCACGTCCACGCCGTAGGGCCGGCCGCCCACGTGCTCGTCGATCCACTTGAGTTCGCGCTCGAGCTGTTCGGGCGAGTGCGTGACCGCGCCCAGCACGCCGAAGCCGCCGGCCTTGGTGACCTCGACCACGACGTCGCGGCAGTGCGTGAAGGCGAAGATGGGCACCTCGCAGCCGAGGCGCTCGCAGATGGGAGTCTTCAATTCGTCTCCTGGCTCTCTATGGTTGGGAAGTTCTTTTGGTTGACCAAATATGTGTTGCATGGATCATATATTCATCGATCACAAATCGCAAGCCTGCCCGTACACTGCCCCCATGCCCATCACAAACGTCAAGAAGATGCGCAGGTCCCCGGGCTTCCTCCTGCGCTGCGCGAACCAGTTCGCCGTGGCGATCGTGGCGGAGCACTTCACGCCGCTGAACCTCACGTCGATCCAGTTCGCCGCCCTCGTGGCGATCAACGATTCGCCCGGCCTGGACGCCACGCGCCTGGCCGCGCTGATCGACTACGACCGCCCCACGATGACGGGCGTGATCGACCGGCTCCAGGCCAAGGGCCTCGTGATGCGCGAGGTCGACCCGAACGACCGGCGCGCCCGCCTGCTCTTCCTGACACCGGAAGGTTTGCGCGTGCTGGAAGCCGCCGACCGCGCCGCGCACGAAAGCCGCGACGTGCTGCTGGGCCCCCTGCCGCCCGAAGAACGCAGGCAGTTCATGCAGCTGCTGGAAAAGCTGGTGGAGCTGCACACGAGCCGGCATTCGCCGAGCGTGCAGGCCGAGCTCACAGGGAAGTAGGAGAACACATTGACGATCCGCCAACGCATTTCGGACGCCGAATGGCAGGCCCGCCTCGACCTTGCCGCGTGCTACCGCCTGGTCGCGCGCTACGGCATGGCGGACCTGATCTACAACCACATCACCGTGCGCGTGCCGGGTGAGGCGGGCCACATCCTCATCAACCCCTTCGGCTACCTGTACGAGGAGATCACGGCGTCGTGCCTCTACAAGATCGACCTGGCGGGCAACGTGGTCGACAAGCCCGGGGACGTGCCGTACGAGGTGAACCAGGCCGGCTACGTGATCCACAGCGCGATCCATTCCGCGCGGCACGACATTGCCTGCGTGCTGCACACGCACACGCGCGCGGGCATGGCGGTCGCGACGATGGAGTGCGGCCTGATGCCCGCGACGCAGGGGGCGTTGCGCTTCCATGACCGCATCGCGTATCACGCGTTCGAGGGGCCGGCGGTCGACGAGGCCGAGCGCGAACGCCTCGTCGCAGACCTGGGCGACAAGGACGTGATGATCCTGCGCAACCACGGCCTGCTCACCTGCGGGCGCAGCGTGGCCGAGACGTTCCTGCTCATGCAGCGGCTGGAGACGGCCTGCAAGGTGCAGGTGGACTTCCTCGCGGCGAACACGCCGCTGCACATGCCGAGCCCCGAGGCTGTTGCGAAGACCGCGCGCATTCTCGCGCCGCCCACGGTGACGGACCGCAAGGGCAGCGAGGCGAGCCTGGGCAACTGGAACGGCCAGCGCGAATGGTCGGCGCTGCTGCGCCAGCTGGATCGCGACGATCCGTCGTGGCGCGAGTGACCGCCATGCGTGCGATGCGCGTCTGCGTCTTCGGGGCCGGCGCCGTCGGGGGGAACATCGCCGTGATGCTCGCGCGCGCCGGCGCCGACGTGAGCGTGCTCGTGCGCGGCGCCACGCTGCAGGCGGTGCGGGCGCGCGGGCTCGAACTGCACACGCCAGACGGCGTGGTGCGTGCGAACGTGCGCGCGAGCGACGACCCGCGCGAACTGGGCGAGCAGGATGCGGTGCTGGTCACCGTCAAGCAGACCGCGCTCACCGCGTCCGCGCCGGCCATCACCGCATTGCTCGGCAGGGACACGCCGGCCGTGTTCCTGCAGAACGGCATCCCGTGGTGGTACTTCCACGGGCAGGGGAATGCGGACGAAGGCAAGCGGATTCCCGAGCTCGACCCGGGGGACGTGTTGTGGAACACAGTCGGACCGCAGCGCGCGGTCGGCGGCGTCACGTCGAGCCCGTGCACGGTGGTCGAACCTGGCGTGGTGAAGCTCGCGGGGAAGAACGGCACGATGGTGTTCGGCGAACCCGATGGCTCGATGTCGCCGCGCCTCATGGCGATCGCCGAGTTGTTCAAGGCGGCGGGGCTGCCAGCGGAGGCGACCCCGCGCATCCGCGATGCGATCTGGCAGAAGCTCGCGCTCAATCTCGGCTCGGGCCCGCTCGCGGTGCTCGCCCCCGTCTCGCTCGCGGCGCTCTATGCCGAAGAGGCGTGCGTGCAGGCACGGTTTCGCATCCAGGACGAGGTGGAAGCGATCGCCGCCGCCATGGGTTGCCCCGTCACGGTGAGCCGGTCCATCGAGGCCACGCGGAAATTGCCGCACGTGCCCAGCATCGGGCAGGACGTCGCAGCGGGCCGCAAGCCGGAGCTGGAAGCGATGTTCCGCGCGCCGCTGGCGATGGCGCGCGAAAAGGGCGTGGCAACGCCGACGCTGGACTTGCTGGTGGCGCTGTGCACGCTCAAGTTGCGGGCGGCGGGGATGTATCCGTGAGCTGGCGGTGGGGCGCGCGCTTCGCGCTTCGACCCCACCCTACCCGTGCCGGGGGGGTGGATTGCCCGGCCCGCGGGTGGGTCACCCGTGGCTCAAACGGGTGCGGCGCTGTCACCCCGGGCTTGACCCGGGGTCGTGGGCCTGCGGGCGCACACGATCCCGGGTCAAGCCCGGGATGACGCGTTCCGGGGGAGGCGGGATGACGCGTTCCGGTCAGCCAGTCGCCTTCGCGATCGCGGCCGCCATCCTGTCGAACGCCTTGCCCGCGCTGGGCGCGTAGTTGATCATCGACAGGAAGCCGTGCACGAGTCCCTCGCCGCGCACGACTTCGGTGGCAACGCCCGCATCGTTCAGGCGCTTGCCGTAGGCCTCGCCTTCATCGCGCAGCGGATCGCGCCCCGCACTCACGATGATCCCGGGCGGCACCTTCGACAGGTCCTTCGCGTGCATCGGCGAGGCGTTCGGGTCCGATCGCTTGCCCGCGTCCGGCTGGTAGTGCCCCCAGAAAATTTTCTGTTCATGCGAACGCTCTGAAATGAATGCGGACGCATGTCCCTGTGCGGGTGCAGGCCCGCAAGGGTTGTGGAAAAGATCAAGAACAAACCGACAGCAGTGCCGGGTTGAAGATCAGAAAGATGCTGTGCGACAGCTCGAACGGCGAAACGCAGTTGCGCAAATTTTAGCTGGCCTTGCAGTGGTTGTGCCCCAAAGCCGCCCACCATCGGGTGCTCACATGCAAACCCGGTTTGCTTATCTCCAGGGGCCAAGCCTGCACCGCCGAGTCGCTGCTCAAAATTTCAGCAATCCAATGAAGTCGCTGTGTTTTCGGGGCTTGGGGCTTGTTCCGGCCGACCTCGGGCGGGAGTTATCCACAGAAGATCCGGATAACTCGCGTTTGACGTTTACACCGTGCGCGAACAGGTGCGGAGGGGATCGCGAGGTTCTCCAAAAACGCTGGTACCATCGCGGCTCGTTTCGCCCTCTGGGTGTTACTGCGGCTCCACGGACCGCCTATATACATATGCCTCGCATTTCGGTGCGATGACCGTCAAGCCGGGATTCATTGGCAAAGACATCGTGCTCTGCCTGCACCTGCAAAGGTGGTAAACGCTCTTCTTTTCATCGTCAGCGTGTCTTGTACATGCTGGCCCGGCCAAGACCGCCTTGAGTCGAATTTGATGCAGCTTCGGTTTGCATTGGGTTCTCCAACGCCGGCGGTCTAAGCTGTCTTGCATTGACCTTCTTGCGGTCGGTGCGTGTCGTCCTTTTGACGCTTTGGATTTCAGAGTTTCAAAAGGGCGGCATGCCCGATTCAGATAGGAGAACCCAATGCAAACCATCGCCAAAGACATTCAAGATCCTCTGGCACCGAACGTCCTCGCGGCGGCCGGTGTTCCGATTGAAGATGCAAGCTGGTTCAACATGATGCCGAGCACCCGCGACCGCATCGTGGCCTTGCGCACACCGCGCGGAGAAGCGATTCTCAGCAAGGTGCGCAGCTTGATGGTCTCGTCTGGTCTCGCCACCGGCATGCAAATGCAGGCGGCGTGAAGCAGGATCACAGTCCAGGTACAAAAGCCCGCCAGTCCCAGATTGGCGGGCTTTTTCTTTGGCTGACGAGCGAAGACAGGCCGATGCAAACCGGGTTTGCAATTGGCGTCTTCATGCGACTTGGTGGCCACTCAATGTGCATCCGAAGTCCACCCCCCATGAATATGCGAGGTGACAAGTTCGGTTGATGTGCGGTGGTAAAAATGGACAACGGTAGGTGGGTGATACCCGCGGATGGCAAATACGATTAGGAGAAGAGCGTGAATTGGTTTCTGGAGTGTTTCCGAAAATATGGTGATTTCACAGGCAGGGCGTCGCGCCCTGAATACTGGTGGTTCCTGGTGGTTCACCTGAGCTTGTCAGTCGTGCTGCTGGCGGCTGATCTGTTTGTTGATTCATCAGCACAACTGAGCCAGTGATCACGTTGAATATTGAGCCACTGGGTTGATGGATTCTTTGACTATTCGGTTGTGGATAAGTCTATCGGGTCTGCTGTTTTTCGATCTCCTTTCTGGCTCTTTGGGCGTTGCTTTGGGGGAGCCGCGCCAGCGGCACTGGAGTGCTTGAATCGCCAGCTCTCGTTGCCCGTCTCGACGATGTGGCAATGGTGCGTGAGCCGGTCAAGCAAGGCCGTGGTCATCTTGGCGTCTCCAAAGACGCTGCTCCACTCCGAGAAGGTGAGGTTGGTGGTGATCACCACGCTCGTTCGCTCATAGAGTTTGGAGAGCAGGTGGAACAGCATCGCGCCGCCCGACTGCGTGAATGGCAGGTAGCCCAGTTCATCCAGGATCACCAGATCGACGTACATCAGGCGGTGCGCCATTTGCCCGGCCTTGTTCTGCGCCTTCTCCAGCTCCAGGGCGTTGACCAGCTCCACCGTTGAGAAGAAGCGCACCCGCTTGCCATGCATGCGAATGGCCTCGATCCCCAGGCTCGTGGCCAGGTGGGTTTTACCCGTGCCGGGGCCACCAACCAGCACCACGTTGTGCGCCGACTCCACGAAGCGAAGGGTGTGCAACTGGCGCACCAGTGCTTCGTCGAGCTGCGCGTGGGCGAAGTCAAAGCCGGCGAGGTCACGGTGCGAAGGGAAGCGCGCCACGCGCATCTGGTAAGCCATGGAACGCACCTCACGCTGAGCGGTCTCGGCCTTGATGAGCTGGTGCAGCACGGCCTCATGATCCAGCGACTTCATGCGGGCGGTGCCCAGTACCTCCGGCCAGGCACTGGCCATGCCGTGCAGGCCCAGCGCTTTGAGGGCATCAATGACGTCATGCATGGTCGGACTCCGGTGATGCCTCATGAGGCTGGACGTTGCGCAGTGCGTCGTAGCGCTGCAGGTTGGCCAGTGGCGGCGTGTTGAGCTTGAGCATCGTGGCCACCGGTGGCTCGGGCACGCGCTGCTCCTTCAGACGCGAGAGCACGTTGAGCACGTGCTCGGCACTCACCCGCCCGGACTGCAGCGCCAGCTCTACCGCCACCACCACGGCCTCCAGTCCATGCAGGCTCACCCCCATGAGCACCTGCGCCATCACCCTGTCGCCACCGCTGTGGCGCAGCAACTGGCGCTGCATTTCCTGCAGTGGCTCGGGCATGGTCTTGAAGGGCGCGCCGTTGCGCAGCGCGCCGGGCTTTCGCTCGATGAGCGCGATGTAATGCATCCAGTCGTAGAGCGTCTGATCACGTTCGAAGCTGCGCGCCAGGCGCACCTGTCGCCCATCGGGCCCGACCACCAGCAGGCCATCCGCGTAGGCCCGCAGACTGACCACCGCATGAATCCATTCACACGGCACGCTGTAGCGGTTGCGCTGGAAGTGGATCAGTGCGGTCGCAGAGACCCGTACCGGCTGCTCCACGTAGCCATCAAACGCACGGGGGTTGGGCATGAGACGAGCACGTTCGTCCTGCCAGACATCGGCCACCGTGAGCTGAGTCCATTCCGGGTGACTCATCTCAGCCCAGGCCTTCACGCAGGCCTGCTGCAACCAGTCGTTGAGTTCACCAAGCGTCCCCCAGCGCCGCTCGCTGGCCTCACGCCAGATGTCCTTGCGCCGATCCTGAACGTTCTTCTCCACGACCCCCTTCTCCCAGCCGGCGGCCCGGTTGCAGAACTCCGGCTCGAACAGGTAGTGCCCGGTCATCGCCTCGAAGCGTGCATTGACGCTGCGCTGTTTGCCATGGCCGACCTTGTCCACAGCGGTCTTCATGTTGTCGTAGATGCCCCGCCGGGGCACGCCACCGAAGAGGGCGAACGCCCGTGCGTGCGCATCGAACAGCATCTCGTGCGCTTGGCTGTAGTACGCCACCAGGCAGAAGGCGCGACTGGCCGCCAGCTTGGTGTGTGCCACTTCCAGGCGGCGGCGCAGCCCGCCGATGAACAGGTACTCGCAGCTCCAGTCGAACTGGAACGCCTCGCCCAACTCGAAGCTCAGCGGCACGAACCCCGCACCACGCGCAGCGTTGCCTTGCTCTTGCTGCCAGCGCTGGGCAAAGGCGTAGACCGGCCCTCGGCTGCCGCTGTAGCCCTGCGCGCGCAGCGCCTCAAACATGGCCTTGATCCCGCGTCGATCGCGTTTGCTGCGATGGCTATCGGCCTTGAGCCATTGGCTCAACTGCTCCTTGTACGGATCCAGGATGCTGGGGCCCGACACCCGCTGCGGGTATCGGGGTTCGGCCATCTGCCCGTCTTTGAGCCACTTGGTGGCTGTGTTGCGCGAGATGCCCAGGCGCCGGCTGGCCTCGCGCACCGACACGTCCTGCCTCAGCACGAGGCGGCGTAACTTGCTCAATGTGCTCACGTTGATCACTCCTGCTCCCCCGTGCTGAAAAATTCAGCAGGATAGAGCGGCAACGTGGCTCAAATTTCAACGTGAATGCGTCCCGAAATGGCCCAGCTTTGGAAATGAATCAACATCACTTTCAAATCTGCGATTCGTGGCGTCAAACCGTGGTCGGTTTCATCCATTGGTGCCAGTTATCGATGCATTTGGCCGCGAAGGCAGGATTTGGTCAGCATAGCGGTCAACCGGGAAGCGAAACACACCCCGCAAGTTGATGCTCTCCAGCCTGGTGGGCGCAATCTTCCCGATCAGTTCCGGTGGAATGACCTGGCGGCGGTTCGACCAGCGATCCAGGACCGCCTGCATCTGTGAGGTATTCCACGCCATCACGATGTTGGCCATCAGGCTCAACGCATCGGCCACAGCCTGCATTTCATCGACACGTTTGGCCTGCGCCGGGCTGATCCGGCCGGTATAAATGGCGCGCTTGAGGGCGTTAACAGCCTCGCCCCGATTGAGCACCCGGCGCAACTCGTTCCTGAAAGCGTCCTTGACAAAGTAGTCAGCCAAAAACGCCGTACGCAGCAACCGCCCCAATTGCACGCCAGCCTCATAGATTGGATCGCCCTGGGCGGCAGAACCGAACCGCGCAAGAGCTGCCACCGCACTGGCATGTCCGCTCATGACCGAGGCTGCCAGGTGCACCAGACTATCCCAATGCTTTTCGATCAAAGCGACGTCGACATTGGCTTCGCACACCGCAGCGATTTCTGCGGGCACTTTGGTGCCGCGTGGCACAAAGAGGTGGCGCTGTTTGAGTTCCTTCAACCGCGGGCAAAGATCAAAACCAAGCAAACGGGCATGTGACATGGCAAAGTCGGTGTAGCCATGGGTATCCACAGCAAGCTGGCTGGTCTCCAGCTTTTCTTGGCGGATGACACCTTCAATGGCCACGCCCGCCTGGCGCTCATTGAGCACAAAGGGCTGCGCATGGAAGATGCCCCACCGGTCTTTTACATGGGAGTAGATTCCAATGGAAGGTGTGTTGCGCCGAGGATCAAGCCGGGCTTGCCACACCCGTTTGGTGGTCTCCATGCTCATCATGTCAGAAGATGCCAAATCGGACCGCCCCCAGGTGGCGGCAATCGGGTGTCGCTGCATGAATTCCAGCACAGCCTGGCAGGCCTGGCTCAGACGCCGTTCGTCCCGCGCCCAGCGCATGGCCTGGCGAATGCTGGTGGCAGACAATTGCGGAATCATGCGCGCGCATTCGACCGCAGTCAGACTGGTGCCGTGGGCCATGATGCCGGCATAGACCATCAGCAGCTCGTCGGTAGAGCGCGGCTCACGTCCGAGCATGATCCAGCTAAAGCGCACCTGGGCGTCAACGGCCAGAATCACTTCCGGCAATTGAACCTCACCGATGCGGTGATCCAAAGCCGCGCGCAGCTTGGTCACTTCTGGGTCTTCGTCCTCTGCGGGCAATGGCGACAAATGGAGTTCATCATCCACGCGCAGTACGCCACTGCGGGCTGCAGCGGCCACCGCATCGACACCGGCAGTTACTCTGGCCAGCAAAGGCTTCAAGAAAGTGGCAGCCTTGCTGGGTAACGATAGACGGGCATAGTGTTTCTTGGACTCTGCCTGCCAACGCTCGTCCGTGAAGAACAAGCGCGCACGACCCCGAAAGCTCAGGCTGTGCTCAATCCAGACCGAGCCATTGCGCACCGCGCGGCGCAGGGCAAACAGGGTGGCCACCTCCAACGCCTGAAACGCCCGTTCCCGGTCTGGGCTGGAGATCGAAACCTGCCAGATCATTCCCAGACTTGGTGCCACCACTTCAACTGGCAGCTTTCTGGATCCTTTGAGATATAAAGCTTGCAGCTTGGCAAGGTACTCGATGGCAGGATGCTCGCCGGTGGCCTGCCAGGGCAGCTTTGCAATGGCGACGAGCAACGACCGCACGGGGCGAATTCCATCAATCAATCCCTCGCGGACCAGGGAGGCCCTGCTCGGTGGTTTGCGTTTCTGGGTTTCGGTGATCAAGGCTTCAAGACGGGCACGCAACTCAGCATCTGGCACCGCACCTTGCGCGCTCAAGGCAACAAGTTCGCCGAGCAGCGTTTTGTACATTGCGGCCCAATTGACGGTAGCGGGGACATCGGCGGCAGCCTGACGCCACAGATCGGCGATCCGGCGCTGCACCATAAGGATCAACTGGTCTGTGGTGGTGAACAGGCAATACCGAAGAAAGCATGCGACCTCCACGGTGCGCGCTGGCTCTTTGATCTTGGCTCCGGCTGAGGGCGGCCTGGAGACAAGTCGGCGCGCGTAGCGGCGCAAGATGAGATCGGGGATGTCTGCCAGGTGCTTATGAACGTCCAGCGTGTAAAGCAGGTCGATGCGCTCCAGTACCTCGCTGATTTGGCGGGTTGAGTGTTTCGCCGGTGCAGCCCATAGCCAACTCTGCTGGGTTTGTCCATCTGGGCGCAGCTCTGAAACTGAGGCTCGCCAGCGATCAAGTGTTGCTGGATCAACGCTGGCGGCGATGGCGGTGCCTGTTTCAACTTCAAGCTGGGCAAGTGCCGCCGCAATCAGTGTCCGAATTGCCCGCTCGTGCACGATCACCAGCTTGTTCTTGTACAGCCATTGACGCGCCCGCACGAGTAGCTGATCGCGGTCGGCGCAGCGCGCCACTTCGTCGCGCAGTTCACGTACCAGTGAGCGGCGCTGGTGCTCGCTCATCCACTGGAATCCAAGGACCGTGCAGGCTACTTGTTGGTGATCGAATAGCGTGCGCCCGCGTTCATACATGGCTCTCAGCGAGGCGACTTCTGGTGCTGCAATGCCAAGCTCGTTGCCAAGGTGGCGCCACAAGGCTACTGGAATTACCCGAAAGGCACCGAGCAAACGCCCACTCATGCGCAGGAAACCAATATGGAGCGCCAGACCAAGCTTGTGGGAATCACCTCGGCGTGCATTGATTGCGTCGCGCTCGGCACCATCGAAGGTGAAAAATGCCTTCATCTCGAAGTCGCTGATATCGCGGGGGAGCCCACGCATCCCCAAAAACGTTGTGTGCCAACCCTGCATCGTGAACCTCAAAAGTGGGAGGCCACCATACCCGTTTACAAAGCGAACAGGAAAGTCAATGAAATCAACGGTCTACCCAGACCACCCCCGCGCCAGTGCTAGCTTTGCGTACCGTCACTTATTGCACTGAAAACGAGGAGACCCCGTCGTGGGTTGGGCCATGGGCGAGCGCATGACTGCAGACCTCGTGCTCGCAGCGTTGAACATGGCGCTGGAGCAGCGCAAAGCCAAGGGCGTCATTCACCACTCGGACCAAGGAAGCCAGTACACCAGCCTGGCCTTTGGTGAACGGTGCAGACAGATGAGCGTGCGCCCTTCGATGGGAACGGTAGGGGATGCCTACGACAACGCCATGGCTGAGAGCTTCTTCGCCAGCCTGGAGGGCGAGCTCATCGAGCGCAACAGCTTCCAGAGCAAGGCGCAGGCCCGCATGGCGGTCTTCACCTGGATTGAAGGCTGGTACAACCCCCGGCGCCGTCACAGCGGCCTGGGCTACCTCTCACCCCTGAACTTTGAAAGGAACAACGAAGCCCTGTTTGATGTTGTCGAAGATGCCGTCGTGCATATCGAGACAACACCCGAAACGGTTTGAGAATCAAACCAATACCCGTCCACGAAAGTGGGTCAACTCCACACTTGGTGATCGTGAGATTCCACTGGCAGCTTTAAGGTGTAGAGCTGACCTTCTCGAAAGTCCTAGTGCAATGACTGCTTTCGGTAGCAGCGGTCATTGGTACTTCAGAGGTGAACGACGGCAGCCAGCCTCAAGCGGGTGCTCACCGGTGACCGGCAAGTTTACTGCGGGTGTTGTCGGCGAAGAGCTCACCGCGACCTCACAGTATGTGGCCAGCAGCTGTTATTCGAGAGGCAACGATCCTCGAGGACCCGGCGGCCGGCTTCAGGTGCACAGCCGACGTCGGTTCAACTCCATCCCTATGCTTAGGGCAATTCCCGTTCGCTCACGAAACTACTTGAGTTCTACGCTGCGGGATGTCAACGCGTGGCTATTGGGAGAATGAACTTCAAGTGCTGCTATCGGTCAGTGACTGTTTCACTGCCGCAAGGATGCGATCAAACGCCTGGGATGCGCTCGGCGCATAGTTGATCATCGACAGGAATCCATGCAACAGGCCATCGCAACGGACGATGTCCGCGTACACCCCGGACTCAAGCAGACGCCGTCCGTAAGCCTCACCCTCGTCGCGCAGCGGATCACAGCCAGCAGACAAAATCAATGCTGCAGGCGAGCCCGCCAGATCAGGTGTGGCCAGTGGTGACGCCAACGGGTCATCGCGCTTGGCGGGATCTGGCAAGTACTGATCCCAAAACCACATCATGTCGCGACGCGTCAGCAGGTGGTCCTCGGCAAACGATTCATAGCTTTCGGTACTGAAGTCATGCGCCGTCACTGGGTAGGCCAAGATCTGAAGATCGACGGGCCGGGCAGCAACGGTCCCGTTGTGTAGTCGCGCTGCCACGGTGGCCAGGTTGCCGCCCGCGCTGTCTCCCATGACGATGAGGCGCTCGAAGCTTGAACCGAGCCTTGCATCTGCGTGCTCGGCACTCCACTTCAAAGCCGATATGGCATCTTCCAGGGGAAGCGGAAAGGGATGCTCAGGAGCCAACCGATAGTCCACAGACAGTACAGCACAGCCGGTGCGCACCGCCAACGTGGCCGTCAAAGGGTGGTAGGCCGCGACGGAGCCGATGACCCATCCGCCCCCGTGAAAGTAGACGATCAATCCGCGCGGCTGTTTCTGTGGCACGTACAGACGCACCGGAAGCGCGTGTCCATCGGAAGAGGTGATGCTGAAATCTTCTACCCGAGCCACATCAGGCGCTGCACCAAACAGCAGGTCCATCAGCATGGGACCTTCGCGAGCTTGTGCAGGCGTGCTTTGCCAGAAAGGCGTGCGCTTGGCGTCCTTGACCTTTTGCAGCAAGGCGGTGATTTCTGCGTCCATGTACTTTGTCCTTCTATGAAATTTAATGGGACTCGCGTTTGTCGGCGACACGCCCCAGTCGCGCTGGAGGCGCGCCAAAGGCCTGCCAGCCTCCGTCCACAGGTAGGGTCACACCCGTGATGTAACTGGCGCTCGGTGAGGCGAGGAAGGCGATGGCTTCGGCGATCTCCTCGGGTCGTGCGAAGCGCGCCATCGGCGTGCGGTCTTCAATGTCTGATGGGTTGAGCGCGCCGCGCGCAATCAGATCTCGCACAAGATCGGTCATCACGTAGCCCGGCGCCACCGCATTGACGCGGATGCCATCACGCGCCCATTCGCTGGCCATCGCCTCGGTCATGGCGACAATGCCGGCCTTTGCGGCCCCATAGGCGTTTCGGCCAGGGTGCCCAGCCAGGCCGGCAATGGAGCCCAAGTTCACGATGGCGCCAGATTGCTGCGCCACGAAATGGCGCGCTGCCTCACGGCTGGCCAGAAAAGTGCCGCGCAGGTGCACCGCGAGAATGCGGTCGAAGCCCTCCACGGTCTGCTCCAGGGTCATCACGGACTGCTCGCCGATCCCGGCGTTGTTGACCAGGACATCCAGTCGGCCAAAACGCTGAAGCACAGCGTCGAACAGGCCCACGACATCGGACTCATTCGTCACATCGCAGGCAACCCCAAGATGGCGCTGCCCGAGTTCGGCGGCGCGTGCGAACGCTGCGGCGGGACGCACATCAGCGATCACCACGTGCTCGAAGTCGCGCGCGAGCCTCTGCGCTGTGGCCAGTCCAATTCCGTCTCCCGCGCCCGTCACCACGGCCACTCGCGCCGTATCAGGTTGATCGGTGTTCATTCTTTGTCCTTTCTCATTCATGGGCTGGAACCGCCCCGCGATACATCGTTGAAGCGGACGCCAGCGATTCCGAACGGGTTTGCGCTCGCGCCACCTGCGCGATGTGCTGGCCGGTCATCCAGCCAAAAGTCATGGCCGGCCCGAGGGTGATGCCAGCAGCCGGGTAGTGGCCGCCCATGACGCTGACCCGGTCATTGCCCACCGCGTAAAGCCCCGGGATCACCGCGCCATCATCTGTGCGCACCGCGCCCCATGGCGTGGTCTCCAGTCCTTCAAAGGTGCCCAGGTCGCCCACGTGCAACTGCACCGCATAGAACGGCGCTTGCAAGATGGGCGCAACGCAAGGATTGGGGCGGTTTTCGGGATCAGCCAGGTAGCGGTTGAACGCCGAATGGCCACGACCGAAACGGCTGTCCTGACCTTGCGCCGCATCTGCATTGAACTCGGCGACCGTGCGCTGCAGTGCGTCGGGATCGATGCCTGTCTTTTGCGCGAGTTGCACCAGCGTGCTGCCTTCGATCAAGTAGCCGTTGCGCAGGTAAGTTCCGATGGGCACCGGCGCGGGCTTGACCACGCCCAGCCCGTACTTGCGCAGCGCGCGTCGATCGCAAAGCAGCCATATCGAGGTGTCCGGGGAGGAGGAGCCGTCTCGGATCATGGCAGCGCCCACGTCGTGGTAAGAGTCAGACTCGTTGCAGAAGCGGCGTCCGGCACGGTTGACCCCGATCACGCCAGGTTTGTACCGGTCGAGCAGGTGGGGGAACAGGCCATAGCTTCCGTTTGAGAATGGCACTCGCGACACGGGCATCCAGGCCGCGGCGTGCGGCAGACCGGTCTGGCATGCGCCGCCCACCTGCTCTGCCAGGCGGATGCCATCGCCCGTGTTTTCCTCCGGTGTTGGCGACATGTGCTGGGCGCCCCGCCGCATGTGCGGATAGGCCTGCTTCATGCGCGCTGGATCGTGCGGGAACCCACCGCAGGCAAGGACCACACCACGTCTAGCGTTCACACGCACGACCGTGCCCTCCCGCTCGATGCCCGCTCCGACGACACTGCCCGCCTGCACAAGCAAGTGCTTGATGGGGGCGGACGTCCAGATAGGCACGCCCGCATCCAGCGCCGCTCGGGCCAGTCGTGCTGCAAGGGCATTGCCGCTGGTGGACTGGACGGCACGGCGGTAGCGAAGCAAGTCCCACAGGTGCGCGACCAGACGACGCACCACATAGGTGAATGAACGCAGCGAGCGGGTGGCGTTGAAGAAGTGCTTGAGGTCCGCGTTCGAGGAGTTGAACATCATGCCCATGAAGGTGATTGTCTTGAGCGCGGCGGGCGCAATCGAGCCATGTCATCACCGAGTGCCCGGATGTCGAACGGCTGAGCCAGGATGGAACGCCCCACGACGGCGCCGCCCGGTTGATCCGGGTGGTAGTCCGGGTACTGCGTGGGCACAAAACGAACGCAGGTCTCACGCTCGAACCACTCCACCATGTGTGGCGCGTTCTTCAGGAATTGCTCGACCGACTCGGAATCGAGTGTTTCACCCGCTTCAGCGTTGAGGTAGCGCCTCGCCATGACACGGGCTTCTTCACCCTTCTGTGGGTCCCAGCGGTTGCCAGGAATCCAGAGAACCCCACCGCTGAGTGCGGTCGTGCCACCGAACAGATCCGCCTTTTCAACGACCAGCACATCCAACCCGGCCTTTGCCATGACAATCGCCGCCGACAAGCCCCCTGCGCCTGAGCCGGCGACCAGCACATCACATTCCATGTGTTCCAAAAAACTGCTCCTGAGATGGTGGGGCTCGGCGCGCCTGATCGGCACAGGGCGCCGGCCATGTGGCTATCTGCTGGTCGTCAAGCCTTGGGGCGATAGCGCTCGACAAGTTCGCGCCCAGCGGCGAGCAGCTTGGCACCATCGAATCCCTTGGCATTCATCTCCTTCACCCACTCTTCCACGATAGGGTTGGTGATGAGGCGCCTGAATTCCTCGGCCTCTGCTTTGCCCATCACATGGACGGTGTGGCCACGCGCCACCGTGGCTTGGCGGACCACTTGGCCCTGGACCTCAGCCTCACGACCGTACATGGCCGACACGTCCGCGCCACTGTTCTGATCTATGACCTTTTTCAAGTCTGCAGGTAGACTGTCATAGCTGGCCTTGTTCATGGCCAAGAACTGGATGCTGTTGTTGAAGCCCTGCATGCCCTTGGGGAATTCGGTATGGAACTTCGTAAGCTCGTCGAGTTTGCCCGCCGGTACGGTGTCCCAGGGCATGATGGCGCCCTCAATCACGCCTTTAGACAGGGCATTCGGAACCTCCGATAGCGGCAAGGCTACCGGGATCGCACCAACAGCCGAGAGGATCTGGGTATTCTTGCGGGTCGAGCCCCTGACCTTGAGCCCGCGCATGTCGCTGGCCTTGGTGACAAGCTTGCTCTTCATGTGCAAGATGTTCAGCCCATGGGTGTGACAAGCAAGCAGCTTGACCTCGCGAAATTCGTCAGGAGCGTAGTTGGCGATGTAATCCCAGGCCGCGCGTGAGGACCCTTCAGCGTCGTAGGTGAAGAAGGGCAGTTCAAAGACTTCTGAGCGCGGAAATCGGCCCGGGGTGTAGCCCGCCAAGGACCAAACGACATCGACGACACCATCACGAGCCTGATCGTAGAGCTGAGCGGGAGCACCACCCATTTGCATAGACGGGAATGCTTGAAACTTGAGACGTCCTCCCGATTCCTGTTCGATCTTCGCCATCCAGGGGGTGATCAAGCGGCTGTACGCGGTGGACATAGCGGGGACGAAAGTGTGGAAACGCAGTGTGGTGACACTCTGTGCCCTGGCGTTGGTGACGATAGCGGGGGCCGCCAGTACGGCGGCGGATTTGATGAGGGTTCGGCGGTCCATGGGTATGTCTCCTTTGAATTGATGAAATGGTACCCTGAGCCGGCAGGCTTCAGGCGAGTTCGAATCCCTGATAGTTGTTCGATGCAACTTCCTCAATGAGCGCTCGGTAGAGCGGTACACCCGACACGAATGCCATGAAGACGCGCGGCTTGCCCTCGATGTTGGAACCCATGTACCAGCTCTTGGCCTTGGGGTAGAGGGTCTTGTTGGCCTCTTCGACACAACGATGTACCCAGCCGTCTTCGGCCTCCTGCAGGGCCGCGATGCGACGCACTTGTCTGGTCTGCGCGGTGCGCAGCAGGCGCATGATCCAGTCCACGTGGGTCTCGATCGAGTGCACCACGTTGCTCAAAGCCGAGGGGCTTCCAGGCCCCGCAATCACAAACAGGTTGGGGAATCCAGCAATGCTGATACCCAGATACGAAGTTGGGCCGTCCTTCCACTTGTCGCGCAGGGAAATGCCTCGTTCGCCGCGTATGTCGATGGACTTGAGCGCGCCGGTCATGGCGTCGAAGCCGGTGGCAAACACAATCGCATCGCATGCAAACTCGCGCGTCTGGGTGCGGATGCCGCTGGGCGTTGCTTCGACGATGGGGTCGATCGCGACATCAACGATGTCGACGTGGTTCTGGTTGAACGTGTCGTAGTAGTTCGAGTCCACGCACAATCGCTTGGCGCCGAAGGGCAGATCACCCTTGGGAGAAAGAATTTCGGCTTTCCGAGGATCTTTGACGACAGCGCGGATCTTGTTTCGCGCGAACTCGGCCACCAGGTGATTGGTCTGCGGATTCGACATCAGGTCGGCAAAGGCGCGGAGCATGCGAAACCCGCCACCGGCGCCTTTCCAGCGGTACTCAAGTTCCGCGATGCGCTCATCCTCTGTCATCTCGGCCGCCGTCTTGGTGTTGGCGTTGAGGAACACTCCCGTGATGGCTTCGCGCCCCATGGCGCGACGCTCCGGGTAACGGGCCTTGGCGGCCTTCAGCGATTCGGGTGTGAAGGGCACGTTGTGCGCGGGCACACTGAAGTTGGCAGTTCGTTGCAGCACGGTCAGTTGGCTAGCCTGGGCCGCAATGATCGGCGTCATCTGCACACCACTGGAGCCGGTACCTATGAGCACGACGCGCTGTCCGGTGAAGTCGACACCTTCCATGGGCCAGCGCGCGCTGTGGTACCACTGGCCCTTAAAGTCATCCAATCCATGAAGGTCGGGTTTTTGCGGAACAGACAATTGCCCTGTCGCCATCACCAGAAATTTGGCCTCTAAGTGTTCGCCGTCTTCACTTCGAACCGACCAGAGCGCGCGATCCTCATCGAAGTGAGCAGAAGCCACCCGCGTGTTGAGCTGAATGTCTCGACGCAGGTCGAATCGGTCGACCACATGGTTGATGTAGCTCAGGATCTCACTCTGGGTTGCGTAGCGTTCAGTCCATTCCCATTCCTCTTCCAGCTCGCGGCAAAATGAGTAGGAGTAGTCCAGGCTTTCAACGTCGCATCGCGCACCTGGGTAACGGTTCCAGAACCAGGTCCCACCCACGCCTTCACCAGCTTCGAGCACGCGCACCGTCATGCCTGCTTCGCGCGCTTTGTACAGTTGGTAGATACCGGCAAATCCGGCACCCACCACCAACATATCCAGTTGCATCTTGTCTCCTTCATCGACTTGAGTCACACGTCGTAACGATACTTCGATTAGGTTGTTGAATCAACCTAATCGAAGTATCTCGCAATTTAGGTTGGCATGTCAACATGCTATCTTCACAATCCGACGAATGGAAACACATGAATTTCAAGACAGGCACGTGCTTGTGACGGGTGGTGCCGGGGGCATTGGCAGCGCGTGTGCGCGCCACTTCCTGGAGCGAGGCGCTAAGGTGACGTTGGTGGATGTGGATGCCCAACGGTTGCAGCAGACCCGTATAGCCTTGGGTTTTCCTGAACGAACCGGCACTCAGGTTTCTTACTTGTCTAACGCCCATGAATGCGCGCTGGCCGCGCAAGCGGCTGGAGAGCCGCTTTATGCGTTGGTGCATATGGCCGGGTTGTTCGAACAGGATCCACTCGACGCAGAAGACCGGTCGGTCTGGGATCGGGCCATCGCCAGCAACCTCACGACAGCCTATGAGGCGGTGTTGGCATTTCGCGAAGTTCGCGATCCTGGAGAGACGACCCGTGTGGTGTTGTGCACGTCTCGCGCGTTCCAGCGTGGCACGCCTGGGCGCGCGGCTTATGCCGCAGCCAAGGGCGGCATCGTAGGCCTGGTGCGGTCTTTCTCGCGCGATCTGGCACCTAGGACGCTGGTCAATGCCGTTTCACCCGGACTGATCCGAACCAGAATGACATCCGATCTGGTTGCGGCCATGGGACCGGAACGCTTGGCCGAGATACCACTTGGGCGCTTCGGCGAGCCAGAGGATGTGGCGGGCGTTGTCGGCTTCCTGTGTGGTGGCGCAGCTTCCTACGTCACAGGGCAGGTCATCACGGTTGATGGAGGTGTCATCAATGGCTAGATTTCGCGAATCGACAGACCGCTCAGAGACCACGATGCAACTCGAACTGGAAAGGTACGTACCCGGCTTGCTGCTGTGGCTCTCCAACAAGGTGTCCAGCAGCGCATCCCTTCTCTACAACGAGAAATTCGGCGTAGGGGTAACGGAATGGCGCGTACTTGCCTATTTCAATATCTATCCTTGGTCCACAGCATCCAAGGCCTCTGAGCTCATGGGTCTCGACAAGGGAGCAGTGAGCCGGGCAATCGCCACGCTTGTGGGCAACGGATGGCTGGATTCGAGGCCGCAGGGGTTGCGCAAGATCGAGTACCAAGTGACCGGTGAAGGCAGCAAATGGCACAACGCCATTTACCGATACGCTATGGCTCGCGAAGAAGCACTACTTAAAGGCATCAGCGCGACCGAGCGAGAAATGCTGATTGACCTGCTCAAGCGCATGCTCGGCAACCTTGACGCCGTACAGCAAGTTGGTCGTGAAAAGTGAGATGCATGCGTCCATGTTGCCGTCACAGACTTCAATAGGTTGAAAGATCACCAGATCTCGGAATGCGTGTCAGATTTGGATACAGGCCGGACTGGCATTGACGGGGTCGTATGGTGGAGTGAACTTCAGTTGAATGTCTGCTGTCAGGGGCGAGCTGTGCAACATCTGTTCGGGATTGGCTGTTCCAGTTCGGCCGATCGACCTGTGAATGTGACGATCGAGCCATCGGCAAGCGCCGCAACGCCCGGTGAGTTCACTTTGGAGAACTGGCAGCTTCGAGCAGCCGGCGGTCTACGGCGGCTGCACTCTGTAACTCCAGCTTCCCCGATTCCTCAGAGGTTACGCCCCTGATCTGTCGTGACTGGACTGGCCGGATTGAGGTATTGACCCGGATGTCATCTCAGGGTCGGGCACAGCCGCTAACCTCGGACGCGAGGGGTCATTCTCGAAGCGCGACCAGGCCGGCATGTGTTGAGAGGCTGGTGACGGAGGTGCAGCGGTCGTTCGACCCTTCCATCCTGGAAGGACTGGTGACCTCGGCTACCGACATTCAAGCGTGCCAGGTCACCGACAGCAAGCAGCCTGAAGCCGCTGGCGAGCGCAAAGTACCAGGTTCATGCCCTGGGTGGGTCTGACCAGTCGTTTCACGCCCGCACCATCGGCACATCCTCCAGCCGCGTCGTGTACTGCGGCGTGCGCCGCTCCTGCTTCATGCCCCACACCCGCTGTGGCCCTGCCTTTCCCGTGGCCGCCGGATGCACCGTGCCCTTGCCATAGCGCCCGTTGATGGCGTCCATGGCTACCATCAGCCGGGAGCGGTCTCGCGGGACTTCAAGGGTCTCTTCTGGCTCCAGGTCCAGTTCCCGCTGCAGAAGGCTTGCCGGCTGTAGGTCCACCAAGATCACGCCGGCTTTGATGAAGCGGAAGCCCGGCACATACATGTAGCGCATGCCGTCCGCCGCCGCATTGGCGAGTGCCAGCGTGTCGTCGGTCGGTCTTCGCAGGGGCACCACCACGCTGCGCGAGCATTGCGCCCCCGGCCGGTACGGCGAGGTGTGCATGAATACCAGCAGCTCGGTGGCAAGGCAGTTCTGTTTCCTCAGCTTCTCGGCGGCGCGGCCCGCGAATTCGCTCACCGCCTCCACCAGCGGCGTAAGCGGGGTCTCCTCGTTTTCAGTGCAATAAGTGACGGTACGAAAAGCTAGCACTGGCGCGGAGGTGGTGTTGGTAGATCGTTGATTTCATTGACTTTCCTGTTCACTTTCAAATCTGCGATTCGTGGCGTCAAACCGTGGTCGGTTTCATCCATTGGTGCCAGTTATCGATGCATTTGGCCGCGAAGGCAGGATTTGGTCAGCATAGCGGTCAACCGGGAAGCGAAACACACCCCGCAAGTTGATGCTCTCCAGCCTGGTGGGCGCAATCTTCCCGATCAGTTCCGGTGGAATGACCTGGCGGCGGTTCGACCAGCGATCCAGGACCGCCTGCATCTGTGAGGTATTCCACGCCATCACGATGTTGGCCATCAGGCTCAACGCATCGGCCACAGCCTGCATTTCATCGACACGTTTGGCCTGCGCCGGGCTGATCCGGCCGGTATAAATGGCGCGCTTGAGGGCGTTAACAGCCTCGCCCCGATTGAGCACCCGGCGCAACTCGTTCCTGAAAGCGTCCTTGACAAAGTAGTCAGCCAAAAACGCCGTACGCAGCAACCGCCCCAATTGCACGCCAGCCTCATGGATTGGATCGCCCTGGGCGGCAGAACCGAACCGCGCAAGAGCTGCCACCGCACTGGCATGTCCGCTCATGACCGAGGCTGCCAGGTGCACCAGACTATCCCAATGCTTTTCGATCAAAGCGACGTCGACATTGGCTTCGCACACCGCAGCGATTTCTGCGGGCACTTTGGTGCCGCGTGGCACAAAGAGGTGGCGCTGTTTGAGTTCCTTCAACCGCGGGCAAAGATCAAAACCAAGCAAACGGGCATGTGACATGGCAAAGTCGGTGTAGCCATGGGTATCCACAGCAAGCTGGCTGGTCTCCAGCTTTTCTTGGCGGATGACACCTTCAATGGCCACGCCCGCCTGGCGCTCATTGAGCACAAAGGGCTGCGCATGGAAGATGCCCCACCGGTCTTTTACATGGGAGTAGATTCCAATGGAAGGTGTGTTGCGCCGAGGATCAAGCCGGGCTTGCCACACCCGTTTGGTGGTCTCCATGCTCATCATGTCAGAAGATGCCAAATCGGACCGCCCCCAGGTGGCGGCAATCGGGTGTCGCTGCATGAATTCCAGCACAGCCTGGCAGGCCTGGCTCAGACGCCGTTCGTCCCGCGCCCAGCGCATGGCCTGGCGAATGCTGGTGGCAGACAATTGCGGAATCATGCGCGCGCATTCGACCGCAGTCAGACTGGTGCCGTGGGCCATGATGCCGGCATAGACCATCAGCAGCTCGTCGGTAGAGCGCGGCTCACGTCCGAGCATGATCCAGCTAAAGCGCACCTGGGCGTCAACGGCCAGAATCACTTCCGGCAATTGAACCTCACCGATGCGGTGATCCAAAGCCGCGCGCAGCTTGGTCACTTCTGGGTCTTCGTCCTCTGCGGGCAATGGCGACAAATGGAGTTCATCATCCACGCGCAGTACGCCACTGCGGGCTGCAGCGGCCACCGCATCGACACCGGCAGTTACTCTGGCCAGCAAAGGCTTCAAGAAAGTGGCAGCCTTGCTGGGTAACGATAGACGGGCATAGTGTTTCTTGGACTCTGCCTGCCAACGCTCGTCCGTGAAGAACAAGCGCGCACGACCCCGAAAGCTCAGGCTGTGCTCAATCCAGACCGAGCCATTGCGCACCGCGCGGCGCAGGGCAAACAGGGTGGCCACCTCCAACGCCTGAAACGCCCGTTCCCGGTCTGGGCTGGAGATCGAAACCTGCCAGATCATTCCCAGACTTGGTGCCACCACTTCAACTGGCAGCTTTCTGGATCCTTTGAGATATAAAGCTTGCAGCTTGGCAAGGTACTCGATGGCAGGATGCTCGCCGGTGGCCTGCCAGGGCAGCTTTGCAATGGCGACGAGCAACGACCGCACGGGGCGAATTCCATCAATCAATCCCTCGCGGACCAGGGAGGCCCTGCTCGGTGGTTTGCGTTTCTGGGTTTCGGTGATCAAGGCTTCAAGACGGGCACGCAACTCAGCATCTGGCACCGCACCTTGCGCGCTCAAGGCAACAAGTTCGCCGAGCAGCGTTTTGTACATTGCGGCCCAATTGACGGTAGCGGGGACATCGGCGGCAGCCTGACGCCACAGATCGGCGATCCGGCGCTGCACCATAAGGATCAACTGGTCTGTGGTGGTGAACAGGCAATACCGAAGAAAGCATGCGACCTCCACGGTGCGCGCTGGCTCTTTGATCTTGGCTCCGGCTGAGGGCGGCCTGGAGACAAGTCGGCGCGCGTAGCGGCGCAAGATGAGATCGGGGATGTCTGCCAGGTGCTTATGAACGTCCAGCGTGTAAAGCAGGTCGATGCGCTCCAGTACCTCGCTGATTTGGCGGGTTGAGTGTTTCGCCGGTGCAGCCCATAGCCAACTCTGCTGGGTTTGTCCATCTGGGCGCAGCTCTGAAACTGAGGCTCGCCAGCGATCAAGTGTTGCTGGATCAACGCTGGCGGCGATGGCGGTGCCTGTTTCAACTTCAAGCTGGGCAAGTGCCGCCGCAATCAGTGTCCGAATTGCCCGCTCGTGCACGATCACCAGCTTGTTCTTGTACAGCCATTGACGCGCCCGCACGAGTAGCTGATCGCGGTCGGCGCAGCGCGCCACTTCGTCGCGCAGTTCACGTACCAGTGAGCGGCGCTGGTGCTCGCTCATCCACTGGAATCCAAGGACCGTGCAGGCTACTTGTTGGTGATCGAATAGCGTGCGCCCGCGTTCATACATGGCTCTCAGCGAGGCGACTTCTGGTGCTGCAATGCCAAGCTCGTTGCCAAGGTGGCGCCACAAGGCTACTGGAATTACCCGAAAGGCACCGAGCAAACGCCCACTCATGCGCAGGAAACCAATATGGAGCGCCAGACCAAGCTTGTGGGAATCACCTCGGCGTGCATTGATTGCGTCGCGCTCGGCACCATCGAAGGTGAAAAATGCCTTCATCTCGAAGTCGCTGATATCGCGGGGGAGCCCACGCATCCCCAAAAACGTTGTGTGCCAACCCTGCATCGTGAACCTCAAAAGTGGGAGGCCACCATACCCGTTTACAAAGCGAACAGGAAAGTCAATGAAATCAACGGTCTGCCCAGACCACCCCCGCGCCAGTGCTAGCGTTGCGTACCGTCACTTATTGCACTGAAAACGAGGAGACCCCGAGCAGGCCAAGCGTGTGCGATTCATCAAGCGGGGACAGGCGCTCGGCTTCACACTCGATGAGGTGGCCGCACTGCTGACCTTGGGTATCCGTCCGGCAAAGTCATCTTGACCGCCTGCACGATGCCGTCGTCGCCCCTCAGATGGCCGGCGACCAACGATGCGGTAGCAGTTCTTCGATACGGCTGGCCGGATGGGTTGGCAAGCGCTCAAGCACGTCCTTGAGGTACGCGTAAGGCTCGTGCCCATTGATGCGTGCTGAGTGCAGCAGACTCATGATGGCCGCAGCCCGTTTGCCTGCACGCAGGCTACCGGCGAACAGCCAGTTCGCTCGTCCGAGGGCAATCGGCCTGATGTGGTTCTCCACCCAGTTGTTGGAGATCGGTACGTCAGCGTCATCGACGAAACGGGTGAGCTCTCTCCAGCGCTTGAGGCTGTAGTCGATGGCCTTCATCGTCGCCGATCCAGGCGGCACCAGTTGCCGTTGAGCCAGCAGCCAACGATGGAAGACAGCCAGTACCCGCCGTGACTTGCGCTGGCGTATCCGTCGTCGCTCATCGCTGGGCAGTTCCTCGATCTCGCGCTCGATCCTGAACAGGCTCTGGTGATAAAGCAGTGCCTTGCGGCCCACCTCGCTACCGTGGTTGGCCCACAGATCGTTGAACTTTCGCCTGGCGTGCGCCATGCACTGCGCCGAGGTCACGCCCTTGGTCGTGGTGGCGGTGTAGCCGCTGAAGCCATCGGTTACCAACGTGCCCTGCCACGCGCGGGGCGTGTCCAGCTTGAGAAACTCGCGCACGTTCTCGCCGCTGCGCGTCTCGCAGAACTCGAACACCACGGCCTTCGTCGGGTTGGCGCTGGTCGTGCAGTACGACCAGATGTAGGCCCTGTGTGTCTTGCCGTCGCTCAGGTGCTTGGGCTTGAGCATCGCCACCGGCGTCTCGTCGGCGTGCAGCACCACATGGCGGCGCAGTTCGTCGGCCAGCGCCTGCACCAGTGGCTGCAGTTGTGCGCCGCACTCGCCCACCCACTGCGCCAGGGTCGAGCGTGCGATCAAGTGGCCGGCGCGCTCGAAGATATGTTCCTGCCGGTACAGCGGAAGGTGGTCCATGAACTTGGCCACCAGCAGGTGTGCCAGCAAACCAGCCGTCGGGATCCCCTTGTCGATGACGTGCGGCGGGACTGGCGCCTGCACCAACTTCTGGCAGCAGCGGCATGCCCACTTGCCGCGCACATGGCGCTCCACAGTAAACACGCCCGGTTGGTAGTCCAGCTTCTCGGCCACGTCCTGGCCGATGCGCTGCATGGGTTGGCCACAGCCGCAGCGGGTGTCGGCCGGCTCGTGCGCTACATCCCGGCGCGGCAGGTTTGGCGGCAGCGGGGCACGCTTGGGTGCCTTCTTCTCGGCCTTGTCCTTGCCCTGGCCACGCTCGTGATCGAGCTCCCGGTCGAGTTCGGCCAGATCAGTCTCCAGCGTCTCCTCCAGCAGGCTCTTCTGCTCGGGTGCCAGGGTGCTGGCAAAACGCTCGCTGGTCGCCGCGAACTTCAGCCGCTTGAGAACCGCCATCTCGTGCGTGAGCTTGTCGATCAGGGCCTGCTTGAACGCAGCTTCTTGCTCGCGCTGCGCGATCAGGGCATCCTTGGCGCGGATCTGCTCGAGCAGCGACAGCATCACCTGCCGCGTCTGCGGATCCAGGGCGTGCAGTTGCTGTGCGCTGATCATGGGTGGCTATCGTGCCGCGCTCCAGCGTTGCACGCATCGGTACATCCGGCAATTGCCAGTGACCGATCAAATCACCCGGATGATCCCTGCATCGCCCAGCCGTTGCCACGGCAAGCCCAACACCAACGCGTCAAACTGCGTGCGAGATAGCGGTAGTGTGCTGACCACATCGTTGGCCCAGGCGAATTTGCCGATGTTCAGGCGCCGTGCTGCCAGCCACACCCCGATGCCGTCGTGCACCAGCACCTTCATGCGATTGGCTCGCCGGTTGGCGAACAGGTGTATCCGTCCGGCAAAGTCATCTTGACCGCCTGCACGATGCCGTCGTCGCCCCTCAGATGGCCGGCGACCAACGATGCGGTAGCAGTTCTTCGATACGGCTGGCCGGATGGGTTGGCAAGCGCTCAAGCACGTCCTTGAGGTACGCGTAAGGCTCGTGCCCATTGATGCGTGCTGAGTGCAGCAGACTCATGATGGCCGCAGCCCGTTTGCCTGCACGCAGGCTACCGGCGAACAGCCAGTTCGCTCGTCCGAGGGCAATCGGCCTGATGTGGTTCTCCACCCAGTTGTTGGAGATCGGTACGTCAGCGTCATCGACGAAACGGGTGAGCTCTCTCCAGCGCTTGAGGCTGTAGTCGATGGCCTTCATCGTCGCCGATCCAGGCGGCACCAGTTGCCGTTGAGCCAGCAGCCAACGATGGAAGACAGCCAGTACCCGCCGTGACTTGCGCTGGCGTATCCGTCGTCGCTCATCGCTGGGCAGTTCCTCGATCTCGCGCTCGATCCTGAACAGGCTCTGGTGATAAAGCAGTGCCTTGCGGCCCACCTCGCTACCGTGGTTGGCCCACAGATCGTTGAACTTTCGCCTGGCGTGCGCCATGCACTGCGCCGAGGTCACGCCCTTGGTCGTGGTGGCGGTGTAGCCGCTGAAGCCATCGGTTACCAACGTGCCCTGCCACGCGCGGGGCGTGTCCAGCTTGAGAAACTCGCGCACGTTCTCGCCGCTGCGCGTCTCGCAGAACTCGAACACCACGGCCTTCGTCGGGTTGGCGCTGGTCGTGCAGTACGACCAGATGTAGGCCCTGTGTGTCTTGCCGTCGCTCAGGTGCTTGGGCTTGAGCATCGCCACCGGCGTCTCGTCGGCGTGCAGCACCACATGGCGGCGCAGTTCGTCGGCCAGCGCCTGCACCAGTGGCTGCAGTTGTGCGCCGCACTCGCCCACCCACTGCGCCAGGGTCGAGCGTGCGATCAAGTGGCCGGCGCGCTCGAAGATATGTTCCTGCCGGTACAGCGGAAGGTGGTCCATGAACTTGGCCACCAGCAGGTGTGCCAGCAAACCAGCCGTCGGGATCCCCTTGTCGATGACGTGCGGCGGGACTGGCGCCTGCACCAACTTCTGGCAGCAGCGGCATGCCCACTTGCCGCGCACATGGCGCTCCACAGTAAACACGCCCGGTTGGTAGTCCAGCTTCTCGGCCACGTCCTGGCCGATGCGCTGCATGGGTTGGCCACAGCCGCAGCGGGTGTCGGCCGGCTCGTGCGCTACATCCCGGCGCGGCAGGTTTGGCGGCAGCGGGGCACGCTTGGGTGCCTTCTTCTCGGCCTTGTCCTTGCCCTGGCCACGCTCGTGATCGAGCTCCCGGTCGAGTTCGGCCAGATCAGTCTCCAGCGTCTCCTCCAGCAGGCTCTTCTGCTCGGGTGCCAGGGTGCTGGCAAAACGCTCGCTGGTCGCCGCGAACTTCAGCCGCTTGAGAACCGCCATCTCGTGCGTGAGCTTGTCGATCAGGGCCTGCTTGAACGCAGCTTCTTGCTCGCGCTGCGCGATCAGGGCATCCTTGGCGCGGATCTGCTCGAGCAGCGACAGCATCACCTGCCGCGTCTGCGGATCCAGGGCGTGCAGTTGCTGTGCGCTGATCATGGGTGGCTATCGTGCCGCGCTCCAGCGTTGCACGCATCGGTACATCCGGCAATTGCCAGTGACCGATCAAATCACCCGGATGATCCCTGCATCGCCCAGCCGTTGCCACGGCAAGCCCAACACCAACGCGTCAAACTGCGTGCGAGATAGCGGTAGTGTGCTGACCACATCGTTGGCCCAGGCGAATTTGCCGATGTTCAGGCGCCGTGCTGCCAGCCACACCCCGATGCCGTCGTGCACCAGCACCTTCATGCGATTGGCTCGCCGGTTGGCGAACAGGTAGGCATGGTGTGGGTGCGCCTGACCAAAGACCTGCACCACGCGAGCCAGTGCGGCCTCGGTGCCCACGCGCATGTCCAGCGGTTGTACCGCCAGCCACCAGGCGTCCACGCGGATCATCGAAGCAACTCTCGCAGCCAGGCTGCACACTCGGCAGCAGCCGCTGTCGGCCAAGACACCTTGATCGCGGTGGTGCCGTGCTGCAGCTCGATACGGATCTCATCGGCAGGCGCTGACGCCAGCGGTGCGGGCACGGCCAAGGGCAAGAAGTGCAGTGGCACGCGCGCCGCTGGCATGTCACTGCAAGCGGCGGGGATGTCTGTCTTTGACACCGGCGGCGTGCCTGTGCGCGCCTCGGCTTCAATCACCCACTTGCGAACCATGTTCGCGTTCAGGCCGTTGGCCAGCGCGACGGCCGCAATCGACACGCCAGGCTGACGGCATGCCTGCACCACTCTTTCCCTGAACTCCGGCGCATGCCGCCGCCGTGTCCGCCTGCTTGGCAACTCGATTCCCAAAGTGTTCATGTGTCCGCAATGAAGTTACGCGGACACGAGCATCCTTGGTATCCCGCTCGGGCTCAAGATGACTTTGCCGGACGGATACGAACAGGTAGGCATGGTGTGGGTGCGCCTGACCAAAGACCTGCACCACGCGAGCCAGTGCGGCCTCGGTGCCCACGCGCATGTCCAGCGGTTGTACCGCCAGCCACCAGGCGTCCACGCGGATCATCGAAGCAACTCTCGCAGCCAGGCTGCACACTCGGCAGCAGCCGCTGTCGGCCAAGACACCTTGATCGCGGTGGTGCCGTGCTGCAGCTCGATACGGATCTCATCGGCAGGCGCTGACGCCAGCGGTGCGGGCACGGCCAAGGGCAAGAAGTGCAGTGGCACGCGCGCCGCTGGCATGTCACTGCAAGCGGCGGGGATGTCTGTCTTTGACACCGGCGGCGTGCCTGTGCGCGCCTCGGCTTCAATCACCCACTTGCGAACCATGTTCGCGTTCAGGCCGTTGGCCAGCGCGACGGCCGCAATCGACACGCCAGGCTGACGGCATGCCTGCACCACTCTTTCCCTGAACTCCGGCGCATGCCGCCGCCGTGTCCGCCTGCTTGGCAACTCGATTCCCAAAGTGTTCATGTGTCCGCAATGAAGTTACGCGGACACGAGCATCCTTGGTATCCCGCTCGGGCTCAAGATGACTTTGCCGGACGGATACAGCCAGGCTGCACACTCGGCAGCAGCCGCTGTCGGCCAAGACACCTTGATCGCGGTGGTGCCGTGCTGCAGCTCGATACGGATCTCATCGGCAGGCGCTGACGCCAGCGGTGCGGGCACGGCCAAGGGCAAGAAGTGCAGTGGCACGCGCGCCGCTGGCATGTCACTGCAAGCGGCGGGGATGTCTGTCTTTGACACCGGCGGCGTGCCTGTGCGCGCCTCGGCTTCAATCACCCACTTGCGAACCATGTTCGCGTTCAGGCCGTTGGCCAGCGCGACGGCCGCAATCGACACGCCAGGCTGACGGCATGCCTGCACCACTCTTTCCCTGAACTCCGGCGCATGCCGCCGCCGTGTCCGCCTGCTTGGCAACTCGATTCCCAAAGTGTTCATGTGTCCGCAATGAAGTTACGCGGACACGAGCATCCTTGGTATCCCGCTCGGGCTCAAGATGACTTTGCCGGACGGATACGACCTTGGATGCGGCGTGCGCCTGCGGCGAGACTCAGGAATTGGCCGTGCGCAAGCTGGGTCTGATCGAGCAGAAGATGGCTGACCTCGTGGCCATGCAGCGGGTGCTGGAGGAACTGGTACAGCAGTGCGACGCGAGGGACGGCCATACGACTTGTCCGATCATCGACGTGCTGGCCAAGGATTGAGCGGGCAGTTGAGGTGCTGGTAACGACGCGCACGGGCGCTGCAAACTGCTTACCGTGCTTTATTTTCCGAATTCTGAGACGACCCCTACTCCTTCGCTCGTGAAGCGGGCATTCAGCTGAACTTCGTCCCCTACAAAGGTGGCGCGCCGATGGCTCAGGACTTGATGGCCGGGCACATTCCCATGGTTTTCGATGCACTCCCGAACCTGATTCAGCCGCACCGCGCCGGCAAAATTCGGGTGCTTGCAGTTACGAGCGCGCAATCTGCGATACAGCTGCCTGAGGTTCCTACGCTGGCCTCTTCGGGATACGCCTCCGCTACCGGGGAGAGTTGGATTGGCGTCGCCGCCAAGCGCGGGACGCCAGCCAAGCGAATTCAGGCAATCGCGTCCGCGTTCGCTGTAGCGGCAAACTTGCCGGAGCTACGTACCAAGCTCATTGGCGCGGGCTTGACAGTACGAGCTGGCGGGCCGGCGGAAATGTCGGCCGCGATGAATGCGGACACGACCCGCTATTCCGCTCTTGTGAGCGCGCTAAATTTGCAGCTTGATTGACGGTGTGCCGTGGGTGCCCCCCAGGCTGGCAAGCGGCGTGCTCTCGGAATAAACATGTGGCCTTCCGTACGATCGATCTTGTAGGTGATGTGTAAGCGCGCGGTGAAGTCATCTTGATTGCGTGAGAGTCGGCAGGCATCGTGTTCACGATGAATGATGTGGACACGATGGATGGTGTGGACACGATGGATGGTGTGGTTAAGCGGGCAACCCGTCGCAAGCACAGTGCGCGTTTCAAGGCTGAGGTCTTGGAGGCATGCCGGCAACCCGATGCCTCTGCCGCGGCGATCGCCAGGCTGTACAACCTGAACGCGAATGTTGTGCATCGGTGGCGCGCAGACGCGCGCAAGGCGGCTTTGCCGAATGCGGCCGAAGTCCCTGCGTTGCCGACCCCAGCCTTCATCGCGCTGGACGTGCAGCACGAAGCCGAGAGCCCGGCGCGCGACATCCGCATCGAACTAAAGAGGGCGGCACCACTGCAGTGGTAAACTGGCCAATTGAGTCGGCCTCGTCCTGGCTGCGCGAGTGGCTGCGTTGATCCGCATCGATGCTGTGTGGCTGGCTACTGAGCCGATCAACCGCGCACCACCGTTCCGAATGGGTCTCATAGGCACGGCAACAGTCAAATCACCTTCGCGGTGCTCGACGGCTCGTGGGCTGACCTGGTGAGCATAGACGGTAGAGGAGCCAAAGCATGAGCGCCGTTGACAACGTGTTTCAACCGATGAAGTTCGCCATGAATGTGCTGCCCGGCACAATGCTGGCCGGCGTGGTGGCCATGGCCGCCACCCTGGTTTCGACCCTGCACGGTGGTCCGCAGCTGCTCTACGCACTGTTTTTCGGCGTCGCTTTTCATTACCTGAGCGCAGACCCCAAAGCCAAGCCCGGCATTGAGTTCTGCTCGCGCAACGTGTTGCGTCTAGGCGTGGGCTTGCTCGGCGCGCGCATCACCGCCACGCAGATCGCTGGTCTGGGCTGGTCGACTGCGGCGATCGTGATCGTTGCGGTGGCCTCCACTATGCTGCTGGGGTATTTTCTGGGCAAACGTCTGGGACTGAACCCAGCCCGAGGCGTGCTCTCTGGTGGTTCGGTGGCAATATGCGGCGCCTCGGCGGCCTTAGCGATCTCGTCGGTGTTGCCGCATAACAAGGAAAGCGAACGCTTCACCCTGACCGTGGTGGTGACGGTGACGGTGCTGTCCACCGTGGCCATGGTTTTCTACCCGCTGATTGCAGTCGCACTCAAACTGCCGCCCGAACTGGCGGGTCTGTTCCTGGGTGGCACCATCCACGACGTGGCCCAGGTGGTCGGCGCGGGCTACACCATCGACCATCCAACCGGTGACTACGCGACCATCGTCAAGCTGTTCCGCGTCGCCATGTTGGCGGTGGTGGTGGTGGTGGTCTCGACCATGTTCAAGACTGAGCGAGAGCAGCTTGAGCATGACAGGTCAGCAGCCGGCGGTCTGACTGCCATCAAAAAGCAGCCTCTGGTGCCGTGGTTCCTCTGGGTGTTCGTTTTCTTGGTGGGGATCAACTCGCTTGGTTTCGTACCGACCGAGGTGGGCAAGGGGATGAACGATCTCTCACGCCTGTGTCTGGTGGTGGCTATTTCCGCGCTGGGCATCAAGACCTCATTCCAGGAACTGGCCAAATCCGGCTGGAAACCGTTTACCCTGTTGGTGGTTGAAACTGTCTGGATGGCAGCCTTTGTGCTGCTGGCGATCTACGCTCGCGAGCAGGGGCATTTCTGAAGGGTCACTCGCTCAAATCGGGGCGAGCGCTTGGGAGCAACTTCCCTCGCGATACTTTTGGTCTTGGCGCTGAAGCCGAACGCCTTCGTGCGCCAGATTCGCGCTAAAGCCTTGCAAGGTGGCTCGGCCACATTGAGCGCTTCAACGACACGTTGTGGCGGTCAAGTCTTTTCAGACACTTCAATAGGTTTTTTAATTGCCGATTGATGCTCGAAAGCAATGGGTGACAAGTTACCCAGTGTTGAATGCAAGCGCTGTGCGTTGTAAAAATTCACAATGTAGTCCGCCACGTCTTGTGTGGCCTCGGCATGGTTGGCGTAATCTTTTTGCCAAACGCGCTCTGTCTTCAAATTCAGAAAGAAGGTAAGCACCCGGCGAATACACCTTGACGCGGTCGACGTGGCGGTACTGAACTGCAGTTACGAGGGAAGTGGCTGCCAGCGATGAGGCAGTAGTTCTGTGATCTGATTGTTCTTGTGCGTGGGCAGGCGCTGCAGCACATCTTTCAGATAGGCATACGGGTCATGCCCATTGAGCTTGGCACTCTGAATCAGGCTCATGACCGCAGCCGCACGCTGGCCAGCTCTGGGGTCTCCTCGTTTTCAGTGCAATAAGTGACGGTACGAAAAGCTAGCACTGGCGCGGAGGTGGTGTTGGTAGATCGTTGATTTCATTGACTTTCCTGTTCACTTTCAAATCTGCGATTCGTGGCGTCAAACCGTGGTCGGTTTCATCCATTGGTGCCAGTTGGGGTCTCCTCGTTTTCAGTGCAATAAGTGACGGTACGAAAAGCTAGCACTGGCGCGGAGGTGGTGTTGGTAGATCGTTGATTTCATTGACTTTCCTGTTCACTTTCAAATCTGCGATTCGTGGCGTCAAACCGTGGTCGGTTTCATCCATTGGTGCCAGTTATCGATGCATTTGGCCGCGAAGGCAGGATTTGGTCAGCATAGCGGTCAACCGGGAAGCGAAACACACCCCGCAAGTTGATGCTCTCCAGCCTGGTGGGCGCAATCTTCCCGATCAGTTCCGGTGGAATGACCTGGCGGCGGTTCGACCAGCGATCCAGGACCGCCTGCATCTGTGAGGTATTCCACGCCATCACGATGTTGGCCATCAGGCTCAACGCATCGGCCACAGCCTGCATTTCATCGACACGTTTGGCCTGCGCCGGGCTGATCCGGCCGGTATAAATGGCGCGCTTGAGGGCGTTAACAGCCTCGCCCCGATTGAGCACCCGGCGCAACTCGTTCCTGAAAGCGTCCTTGACAAAGTAGTCAGCCAAAAACGCCGTACGCAGCAACCGCCCCAATTGCACGCCAGCCTCATAGATTGGATCGCCCTGGGCGGCAGAACCGAACCGCGCAAGAGCTGCCACCGCACTGGCATGTCCGCTCATGACCGAGGCTGCCAGGTGCACCAGACTATCCCAATGCTTTTCGATCAAAGCGACGTCGACATTGGCTTCGCACACCGCAGCGATTTCTGCGGGCACTTTGGTGCCGCGTGGCACAAAGAGGTGGCGCTGTTTGAGTTCCTTCAACCGCGGGCAAAGATCAAAACCAAGCAAACGGGCATGTGACATGGCAAAGTCGGTGTAGCCATGGGTATCCACAGCAAGCTGGCTGGTCTCCAGCTTTTCTTGGCGGATGACACCTTCAATGGCCACGCCCGCCTGGCGCTCATTGAGCACAAAGGGCTGCGCATGGAAGATGCCCCACCGGTCTTTTACATGGGAGTAGATTCCAATGGAAGGTGTGTTGCGCCGAGGATCAAGCCGGGCTTGCCACACCCGTTTGGTGGTCTCCATGCTCATCATGTCAGAAGATGCCAAATCGGACCGCCCCCAGGTGGCGGCAATCGGGTGTCGCTGCATGAATTCCAGCACAGCCTGGCAGGCCTGGCTCAGACGCCGTTCGTCCCGCGCCCAGCGCATGGCCTGGCGAATGCTGGTGGCAGACAATTGCGGAATCATGCGCGCGCATTCGACCGCAGTCAGACTGGTGCCGTGGGCCATGATGCCGGCATAGACCATCAGCAGCTCGTCGGTAGAGCGCGGCTCACGTCCGAGCATGATCCAGCTAAAGCGCACCTGGGCGTCAACGGCCAGAATCACTTCCGGCAATTGAACCTCACCGATGCGGTGATCCAAAGCCGCGCGCAGCTTGGTCACTTCTGGGTCTTCGTCCTCTGCGGGCAATGGCGACAAATGGAGTTCATCATCCACGCGCAGTACGCCACTGCGGGCTGCAGCGGCCACCGCATCGACACCGGCAGTTACTCTGGCCAGCAAAGGCTTCAAGAAAGTGGCAGCCTTGCTGGGTAACGATAGACGGGCATAGTGTTTCTTGGACTCTGCCTGCCAACGCTCGTCCGTGAAGAACAAGCGCGCACGACCCCGAAAGCTCAGGCTGTGCTCAATCCAGACCGAGCCATTGCGCACCGCGCGGCGCAGGGCAAACAGGGTGGCCACCTCCAACGCCTGAAACGCCCGTTCCCGGTCTGGGCTGGAGATCGAAACCTGCCAGATCATTCCCAGACTTGGTGCCACCACTTCAACTGGCAGCTTTCTGGATCCTTTGAGATATAAAGCTTGCAGCTTGGCAAGGTACTCGATGGCAGGATGCTCGCCGGTGGCCTGCCAGGGCAGCTTTGCAATGGCGACGAGCAACGACCGCACGGGGCGAATTCCATCAATCAATCCCTCGCGGACCAGGGAGGCCCTGCTCGGTGGTTTGCGTTTCTGGGTTTCGGTGATCAAGGCTTCAAGACGGGCACGCAACTCAGCATCTGGCACCGCACCTTGCGCGCTCAAGGCAACAAGTTCGCCGAGCAGCGTTTTGTACATTGCGGCCCAATTGACGGTAGCGGGGACATCGGCGGCAGCCTGACGCCACAGATCGGCGATCCGGCGCTGCACCATAAGGATCAACTGGTCTGTGGTGGTGAACAGGCAATACCGAAGAAAGCATGCGACCTCCACGGTGCGCGCTGGCTCTTTGATCTTGGCTCCGGCTGAGGGCGGCCTGGAGACAAGTCGGCGCGCGTAGCGGCGCAAGATGAGATCGGGGATGTCTGCCAGGTGCTTATGAACGTCCAGCGTGTAAAGCAGGTCGATGCGCTCCAGTACCTCGCTGATTTGGCGGGTTGAGTGTTTCGCCGGTGCAGCCCATAGCCAACTCTGCTGGGTTTGTCCATCTGGGCGCAGCTCTGAAACTGAGGCTCGCCAGCGATCAAGTGTTGCTGGATCAACGCTGGCGGCGATGGCGGTGCCTGTTTCAACTTCAAGCTGGGCAAGTGCCGCCGCAATCAGTGTCCGAATTGCCCGCTCGTGCACGATCACCAGCTTGTTCTTGTACAGCCATTGACGCGCCCGCACGAGTAGCTGATCGCGGTCGGCGCAGCGCGCCACTTCGTCGCGCAGTTCACGTACCAGTGAGCGGCGCTGGTGCTCGCTCATCCACTGGAATCCAAGGACCGTGCAGGCTACTTGTTGGTGATCGAATAGCGTGCGCCCGCGTTCATACATGGCTCTCAGCGAGGCGACTTCTGGTGCTGCAATGCCAAGCTCGTTGCCAAGGTGGCGCCACAAGGCTACTGGAATTACCCGAAAGGCACCGAGCAAACGCCCACTCATGCGCAGGAAACCAATATGGAGCGCCAGACCAAGCTTGTGGGAATCACCTCGGCGTGCATTGATTGCGTCGCGCTCGGCACCATCGAAGGTGAAAAATGCCTTCATCTCGAAGTCGCTGATATCGCGGGGGAGCCCACGCATCCCCAAAAACGTTGTGTGCCAACCCTGCATCGTGAACCTCAAAAGTGGGAGGCCACCATACCCGTTTACAAAGCGAACAGGAAAGTCAATGAAATCAACGGTCTACCCAGACCACCCCCGCGCCAGTGCTAGCTTTGCGTACCGTCACTTATTGCACTGAAAACGAGGAGACCCCATGGATGAAACCGACCACGGTTTGACGCCACGAATCGCAGATTTGAAAGTGAACAGGAAAGTCAATGAAATCAACGATCTACCAACACCACCTCCGCGCCAGTGCTAGCTTTTCGTACCGTCACTTATTGCACTGAAAACGAGGAGACCCCATGGAGCACTTCCGTCGACTGGGCTTTGCACACGAGATCCGAGCCATGGGTTTGCCTCCAGATCATCCGACTGACATCGCTTATTTCACACGGTATGCCCATCACGAACTGGCTCGTATCAGTCTACCTACCGCCGCGCAAGCAGTGAAAAAAATCAAGACAATGTCGGGCTCTTGGAGTGCGGCTGAGCTGCCACACCGCGTGTCCCAGAAGTTCGTTGAGCAGGTGCTTCGCCGACATGCCGAGGCCCCTGACTGCAATGACGTTCGGTATGGCTGGACGCTAGAGGACTTTGAAGACCAAGGCGACTGTGTAAGCGCATCCGTACGCCCAACGGCGGGCGGAACACCTGCAAGGGTTACAGCCAAGTTCCTCGTTGGCGCAGACGGTGCGCGAAGCCTCGTGAGGAACCAACTGGGCATCCCCTGGGGAGGAGAAACCGGGATCCAGAGGGAGTTCATGGGCGGGAAAATGTTCGCGTTGTATTTGCGCGCGCCCCAGTTCCTGTCCTTGCTACGTTACCCTAAAGCCTGGATGTACGTCGCGGTCAACTACCAACGACGCTCGTTCATGGCGTCGGTGGACGGCGTGGCCGAATATGCGTTCCATGCAGCAATCAAACCGGGAGAAGACGCAGACACATGGACGGAAAAGGATGCGAAACGGGTATTCTCAGAAGCAATGGGCGCTGACATTCCGATCGAAATTCTGTCCATGGGCACTTGGCTGGCAGGGCATGCCTTGGTTGCAGAAAAATTCCAGCGCGGACGAGTGTTCATTGCCGGTGATGCAGCCCATTTGTTCACGCCCACAGGGGGCTTGGGCTACAACACAGCGGTGGAAGACGCGGTCAATCTCGCCTGGAAGCTGGCCAGCGTAATCCGGGGGCATGCAACGCTGACGCTACTAGACACTTATGAGGCAGAGCGTCGACCGCTCGCGCAGCGCAACACAGGCTACGCCCGGCACTTTGCTGACTCCGTCGGTCTTTTCTCTGCGAAGCCTGAGCTGGACGATGACTCCGCACAAGGTAACGAAGAGCGAGCCAAGGCCTCTGAGTACCTCAACCGCCATGCCCGGCTTGAATTCAACATCCCCGGCGTGACTTTTGGAGGTCGCTACGGCGACTCGCCCATCATCGCGCAGGACGGTGTGGACCTACCTCCCGACGAACCCAATGACTACGTGCCCACCGCCAGTCCTGGGGGGCGCCCGCCCCATGCATGGCTGGAAGATGGCCGTTCCCTGTACGACACATTCCACACCGAGTGGACATTGCTCGCCCTCGGTGCAACCGACCCGGCAACCGATGGCTTCAAGAACGCGGCCCAGTCTATGGGCATCGACCTGAAGGTGGTCCGTTTGCCCGCCCAGCAGTTACTGGAGCTATACGAATCACCACTGGTATTGATACGCCCTGATCAGATCGTCGCCTGGCGAGGGGCCTCCGATGAAGATGGCCAGCAGGTTCTGTCCCTTGCCCTGGGAATACATCGAATCACATAAGACCAGTCCACTTTCTTTCGTACTCGTGGGTCGCGAACTCATCCACCATGAAGTCAATGAAGGATCGGACTTTCGCTGACAGGTGCTTTCGGCTGGGATATGCGATGTTGATTTGCAAACGTGGCAGATCCCAGTCACCGAGTACGGGTACGAGGCGTCCGGCGACGATATCCTCATAGACGATATAACTAGGTTGCACGAGGATACCCAAGCCACTAAGTGCAGCAGCACGCAATACCTGCCCGTCGTTGGACTCCAACACCCCCTGGACATTCACCGTCTGACTTTCGCCTCCACGACTGAACTTCAGTTCGTTGGGGTGGTTGGCGTGCAAGTAGACAAGAACATTGTGGTCAGTCAGGTCTGATGGGAACTGTGGACGCCCCCTTTGGGCCAGATAAGCGGGAGACGCCGCCAATATGCGGCGCGTCGAAGCTAGACGCCTAATGGTTATGGTGCTGTCAGGCTCATACTCACGCGTCCGTATGGCTACGTCAATACCGTTGTCAATGATGTCCAAGTAGCGGTTCGCAGTTTCAACATGCACTCTTACTTGTGAATACCGCTGATGGTACTTCGGCAATCGCGGGGCGATGAGTTGCATGGCGAACGACAGCGAAGCACTCACACGTAACACCCCCGACGGGTTCAGCGTGGTTTGATGTATTGCCGCCTCTGCGTCGCGCAACTCAGTTAGGACGTGACGAGCCCGCTCCAAGAAATCCTGCCCCTCACTGGTCAGGTAGAGCCGACGCGTGTTGCGCTCGACTAGACGGACCTGCAGGCGCTCTTCCAGCGAAGCCAAGTAACGAGTGGCCGCTGGATTGGACAGTCCCAAGGCCTCTGCAGCCGCACCGAGACTGCCTCGATCGGCAACCTCCACAAAGAGCGCCATTTCTGTGAACCGATCCATTTTTCCATCTTTCGGAAAAGTAATTTCCCATTTTGATATTTGAGAAATCTTTTTGAAATTATAGAGTTCAGGTCATGGCAACTCAACACTGCCAACTGCAAACAAGCCATGCGCAACCTCAACCAAGACAACATCACACAGGCAGTCATTGCCAGCTTCGCCAAAACGCCTGACGCTCGGCTCAAAGAAATCATGACGAGCCTGGTCCAGCACCTGCACGCCTTTGCCCGGGACGTGAAGCTGACCGAGGAAGAATGGTTCCAGGGCATTGACTTCCTGACAAGGTGTGGCCATATCACAGACGACAAACGCCAGGAGTTCATACTGCTGTCAGACGTTCTCGGCTTGTCAATGCTGACCGTCGCGATGAACAACGACAAGCCTGCGGGTTGTACCGAAGCCACTGTGTTTGGCCCCTTCCATGTGGAGGGCGCCCCCCACTACGAGCTGGGTGACGACATTGCCAACGGCGCCAAAGGTACGCCCTGCACGGTGCGTGGCACGGTGAAAGGGATCGACGGCCAGCCCATCCCCGGCGCCGTCATGGACGTCTGGCAGTCGGATGATGACGGACTGTATGACGTACAGCACGCGGATCTTGGTCATGCACAGGCGCGCGGCATCGTGACAGCGGATGCAGAGGGCAAATACCACTTCCGTTCCATCGTGGCGGTCCCGTACGCAATTCCCCACGACGGACCTGTGGGTCAGATGTTGGAAGCTACGGGACGCCACCCCTGGCGCCCTGCGCATCTGCACTTCATGGTGAAAGCACCCGGCTACGAAACGCTGATCACTCATGTCTTTCGCGACCACAGCGACTACCTCGACTCCGATGCGGTGTTTGGCGTTCGCCAGTCGCTGGTGTGCGACTGGGTACAGCAGACGGATGGAAGCTACCTAATGGAGTACGACTTCGTGTTGAACCCGACGAGAACCCGGTGACACCATGTTGTATGCCTTCACACTGATGGACAAGCCTGGGACCGCCGAGTTGCGTCAGCAAATTCGCCCGGTCCACAAAACCTACTTGGCTAAAGTGCAAGAACACATTGCCTTTGCAGGGCCGCTGGTAACAGATGACGGCAGCACCATGCTGGGCAGTTTGCTGGTGATTGACTTCCCCGATCGACAGACAGCTCAAGACTGGTTGGCACAAGAGCCTTTTCTGAAAGCGGGCATCTTTGCAAGCACATCGGTACATGCCTTTGTCAACCTGTGGCCCCAAAAGGCGGGATTTCCCACATGAAGGAAGAAATGTGATCAGGCACATCGTCATGTGGAAGCTGGCAGGCGACACGCCCCTATCCAAACAACGCAACGTCGAACGACTGACGCAGAGCTTCCTCAGCCTGCGGGGCCGCATCCCAGGACTGCTGCACTTGGAGATTGGCGTGGACAGCAGCGGCGTGGACTACGCCTGCGATGTAGTTCTCTACAGCGAGTTCGAGTCGCAATCCGCTCTCGACGACTACGCCATCCATCCAGAACATCTCAGGGTAAAAGCAGAAATTGGCGACATGCGCATCGCCCGCCACCAAGTGGACTACGCCGTGGTCCCATCCGATGTGCGCGCAAAGGAATTGACATGAAAGATTTTGTTTACAACGGCCAACCCTCGCGTGTGGTGTTCGGCCCAGGTTCGCTGGCTCACCTGGAGCGAGAGATCGAGCTGTTGGGTGCCAAGCGGGCCTTGGTGCTGTCCACCCCGGAACAGGCGGCGCAGGCTCAGATGGTGGCCGATCGCCTGGGCAACCGGGCTACAGGAATCTTCCCGCGAGCGGTGATGCATGTCCCCATCGAAACCGCCCGGGAAGCGCGGGACGAGGCACGCCGACTTGGTGCCGACTGTGCCATCGCAATTGGTGGCGGTTCCACCACTGGGCTTGGCAAGGCGATTGCCCTGGATTCAGGATTGCCCATTCTGGCCATTCCCACTACTTACGCAGGCAGCGAAATGACGCCGATCTACGGCATCACTGAGGCGGGTCTCAAGAAGACCGGTAAAGACCCACGCGTGCTGCCGCGCACCGTCATCTACGACCCTGAACTGACCCTGACCCTACCGGTGGCCATGAGCGTGACCAGCGGCATGAACGCTATTGCACATGCAGCCGAAGGCCTGTATGCCCAGGACAGCAATCCGGTGATGGATCTGATGGCCGAAGAAGGTATCCGCGCCATTGCGCAGGCGCTCCCAGTGATTCACCAGCGCGCTGATGACGTGGCTGCACGCGGCGATGCACTTTACGGCGCCTGGCTCTGCGGCTCGGTGCTGGGTAACGTGGGCATGGCGCTGCACCACAAGCTGTGTCACACCCTTGGAGGCAGCTTCAACCTTCCGCACGCGGAGGTTCACACCGTCGTGCTGCCACAGGCGATGGCATTCAACGCAGCGGCCGCACCCGAGGCAATGCGGCGCATCGAACGCGCCTTGGGCGCAACTGGCCGAGCCAGTGCCGCAGCGGGCCTTTTTGACCTGGCCCACACCAACGGGGCTCCCGTAGCACTCAAGGACATCGGCATGAACGAGGCTGACCTGGACCGGGCAGCCGAGATTGCTGTGAGCAACCCGTACTGGAACCCTCGCCCGTTCGGAGCAGCACAGCGTGGCGAGATACGCGACCTGCTCCAACGCGCTTACGAAGGCATCCGGCCGGACTGACGGCCTTCGGCCCACGAGGGCCTAGGCACGCCCCCTTACAGGGTGTTCGTTCGCGAACGCCAAGGGGAAGTGCACCTGTTTTTCTAGCAGGCCGTTGAAAAAATGCTCATCGAACGCGCCAGGGTCGTGGATTTCGAAGAAACGGATCGCCCAAACTGGCCTGCGCAGCGATTGGAGCGGCCATTTCGGCCTGTTTGCAGGCCGTTTTGCCCGTTCCGGGCGCACGTATCCCATGGTTCACGCATGATGCGCGTCCCACCAGCCGCCCAGACTGCCCATGCGCACCAGGTTGTAGGTGGCAAAGCACAGCAGCGCCTGGCCCGCGAGCTTGGCCTGACCGATCAATTTGGTCTTGGCCAGACCACCCACTGTCTTGATCCAGCCAAAGGCCTCCTCGATGCGCTTGCGCACTTTGAGGCTGGTCTTGTAGCCCTCGTGGCGCCGGATGCGGCCATCGACCGCCGAGTGCTTGTCCTTGGCCGCCACGTGTGGCGTGACTTTGAGCTTTCGGCAGCCCTTGATGAAGGCCTGGCTGTCGTAACCTTTGTCGGCCCCGACCGTGGCCCGCTTGTTCTTGTTTCCCCGGCGTTTGAGCATCGCCAGCGCCGCCTCGCGCTCGGCGGTGCCACTGGCATGTGTGATCTCCACATCCACGATCAGCCCGTTGCGGTTCTCCATGAGGATGTGCCCCATGTGGCACAGGCGAGATTTGTCGCCCGCGCTCTTCTTGAACAGCCGGGCATCGGCATCGGTGGTGCTGGCGTGGGTGTCGTTGCAGCGCTCCTGCCCTTTGAAGTTCACCTCGGGGTTGCGTCCGGGTGGCGTGCCGCTGTCGTCGTCTTTGCGTTTGAAACTCTTGTGCGAGGCCCAGGCCTCAATCAGCGTGCCGTCCACGCTGAAGTGTTCGTCGCTGGCAAGCCGGCCCCACTGGGCGCTGAGCTTGACGCGCTCGAAGAAGGCGCGCGCCAGGTCTTCGTTGAAGAGGCGTTCGCGGTTGGCGCTGAAGGTGGAGTGGTCCCAGACCTTGTCTTCAATGTTCAGGCCCACGAACCAGCGGTACAGCAGGTTGTAGTTGACCGCCTCGACCAGCTGGCGTTCGCTGCGGATGGAGAACAGGATTTGCAGCAGCAAGGCCTTGAGCAGCATCTCCGGCGGCACCGAGGGGCGGCCACGGCGGGCGTACACCGCTTCGAACTCGCTGTTCATGCTCGACAGCAGCGCATCCACCACGGCGCGCAACTTGCGCAGCGGGTGTGCCGCTGGCACTCTTTCTTCAAGGCTGATGTAGCTAAACATCGCCCCCTGGAAGTCTTGGTTGCCTCTCATCTTTCTTGTCGCAGTTGTTCCGGGATGGCTTCAGATCGTAGCGGCCGACGCGGACGCTCGCAGGGGATTTTTCAACGGCCTGCTAGAGATGGACTCCCATGATCAACAAAATCTCACCTTCCATTGCCGAGGCGCTCACTGGGGTTGCCGATGGCTCAACCGTATTGATCGGCGGCTTTGGCACGGCGGGCATCCCCAACGAACTCATCGAAGGCCTGATTGAGCAAGGCGCGCGCGAGCTCACGGTGGTCAACAACAACGCGGGCAATGGCGACAGCGGGCTGGCGGCGCTGCTCAAGGCAGGGCGCGTGCGCAAGATCATCTGCTCGTTCCCACGCCAGACCGACTCCTGGGTGTTTGACGAGCTGTACCGCAGCGGAAAGATTGAACTAGAGCTTGTACCCCAGGGCAACCTGGCCGAACGTCTTCGCGCCGCAGGCGCAGGTGTGGGTGCATTCTTCACACCAACCGGCTTTGGCACCGAACTCGCGCTCAACGCGGACGGCACGCCAAAGGAAACCCGGCGCATCAACGGCCGCGACTACGTGCTGGAGTACCCTATTCACGGAGACTTGGCGCTCATCAAGGCCGAGACGGGTGACCGCTGGGGCAACCTGACCTACCGCAAGGCCGCGCGCAACTTTGGCCCCGTCATGGCCACCGCCGCCAAGCGAACCGTTGCCACCGTGCACGAGGTCCTGGAGCTTGGCCAGCTCGACCCCGAAGCCATCGTCACCCCGGGCATCTTCGTGTCCAGGATCGTCAAGATCGAGCGTGTCGCCACACAGGCCGGTGGCTTCAAGCGAGCAGCCTGAGAGGAGTCTTTTCCATGAGCAACTACACCAAACGCAGCAAACAGGAACTGGCCCAGCGCGTGGCGCAGGACATATTCGACGGTGCCTATGTGAACCTCGGCATCGGCCAGCCCACGTTGGTGGCCAACTACCTGCCCGAAGGCATGGAGGTCGTGCTGCACAGCGAGAACGGCATCCTGGGCATGGGCCCGGCGCCTGCCGCAGGCGATGAAGACTACGACCTGATCAACGCAGGCAAACAGCCCGTGACCCTGCTGCCCGGTGGCGCGTACTTTCACCACGCCGACAGCTTTGCCATGATGCGCGGCGGCCACCTGGACATCAGCGTGCTCGGTGCTTTCCAGGTGTCGGCCACCGGTGACCTGGCCAACTGGAGCACGGGCGAAGCCGGTGCCATCCCCGCCGTGGGTGGCGCCATGGACCTGGCCGTGGGGGCCAAGGAGACGTGGGTCATGATGGACCTGCTGACCAAACAGGGGCAGAGCAAGGTGGTTCAGTCCTGTACTTATCCGCTGACCGGTATCGGCTGTGTCAAGCGCATCTATGCCGATCTGGCGACGCTGGAGTGCACACCGTCTGGCCTCAGGCTCATTGACAAGGTCGAAGGGCTTGAACACACCGAGCTGGAACACCTCATTGGCCTGCCGGTACAGGCCTGACAGACACACGACATGACTGCCATGAATCAAGCTTTTATCTGTGACGCCATCCGCACCCCCTTCGGCCGCTACGGTGGTGCCTTGTCTTCGGTACGGGCCGACGACCTTGGCGCCGTACCGCTGCGGGCACTGATGGCCCGCAACCCCAACGTCGATTGGGCTGCTGTGACCGATGTGATCTACGGCTGTGCCAACCAGGCGGGCGAAGACAACCGCAACGTTGCGCGCATGAGCAGCCTGCTCGCTGGCTTGCCGCTGGAGGTGCCAGGCGCTACCGTCAACCGCCTGTGCGGCTCGGGGCTGGACGCTATTGGCACTGCGGCGCGTGCCATCAAGGCCGGTGAGTCGGGCCTGATGATCGCAGGCGGTGTGGAGAGCATGAGCCGTGCGCCCTTCGTCATGCCCAAAGCCGAATCGGCCTTCAGCCGCGCGAACGCGGTCTATGACACCACCATCGGCTGGCGCTTCATCAACAAGCTGATGAAAGACAAGTACGGCGTGGACTCCATGCCCGAGACTGCCGAGAACGTGGCGGTGGACTTCAACATCGAGCGTGAAGCGCAGGACCTGATGGCGCTCAACAGCCAGTTGCGTGCGGTGGCTGCCATCGAGGCAGGCCACCTGGCGCGCGAGATCTGCGCCGTCACCATCCCGCAGAAGAAGGGCGACGCCATCGTGGTGGATACGGACGAGCACCCGCGCAAGACCAGCCTGGAAGCGCTGGCCAAGCTCAAGGGTGTGGTGCGCACTGACGGCACGGTGACCGCCGGTAACGCCTCGGGCGTGAACGATGGCGCCTGTGCACTGATCCTGGCCGACGAAGCCACTGCTGCCAGGAACGGCCTGACGCCGAAGGCCCGCGTTGTGGGTATGGCCACTGCAGGGGTGGCGCCACGCATCATGGGCATTGGCCCGGCCCCGGCCACGCAGAAGGTGCTGGCCCAGACCGGGTTGACGCTGGCCCAGATGGACGTGATCGAGCTCAACGAAGCTTTTGCTGCGCAGGGCCTGGCGGTGCTGCGCCTGCTGGGCTTGCAAGACGATGACCCGCGCGTCAATGCCTGGGGCGGCGCCATTGCGCTGGGCCATCCGCTGGGGGCCTCGGGCGCGCGGCTGGCCACCACTGCTATCAACCGGTTGCACACCACCGGTGGCCGCTACGCGCTGTGCACCATGTGCATTGGCGTGGGGCAGGGAATTGCAATCGTCATCGAGCGGGTATGAGGTTGAAATTTTGATCTGCTGAAAGCTTTCTGCGTTATTGACTTATATCTTTAAGGAGACTTCCCCATGAAAAAGCTCAAGTTCCGCGCCATCGGTCTGGTGTGCGCAACACTCTTTGCAGGCAGCGCGATGGCGCAGCAGGTCACCCTGCGTCTGCACCAGTTCCTCCCGCCGCAGGCCACCATTCCGGCCAAGGCCATCATTCCTTGGGCGCAGAAGGTCGAAAAAGAGTCTGGCGGCAAGATCAAGGTGCAGATGTTCCACGCCATGCAAATGGGCGGCTCGCCCGCGCAACTGTTCGACCAGGCCAAGGACGGCGTGGCCTTCGCCTTCAGCATGAACAAGGCCACCTACGACAAGCTGCCGCCCGACCTGAAGAAGGTGATCGACAACAACTCCGGCCTGGAAGCCGCTGCCATGTTCGGCCGTGCCATGGACGAGGGCGACAAGGCTGGCCGTGACATCGCGGCCAAGGCTGGCAACAATCTGGTAACTCTGGACGCGGCCGAGACGCAGCGCTGGCTGCGCACCGCCAGCTCCGTGGAAAGCGACTGGGTGACGGAAGTGGCCAAGAAAGGCATTGATGGCAAAAAGCTGGCCAGCGAGGCTCGCGCGCTGATCGCCAAATACAACCGATAAGCGATTACCGAAATCGCGCATGGCCATGGTGGCCATGCGCGTTCTTTTAAGGACGACGACATGATGGCCTGGATATTCCGGAGCGCGAAGTGGTCTGCCATTGTGGGCGGGTTGGTGCTGTGTGCCATCACCCTCATGAGCGTGGCGAGCATCACCGGCCGTGCGCTCATTGGCGTGGGGCTGGGCCCTGTGCCGGGCGACTTTGAAATGGTCGAAGTGGGCACGGCCTTGGCGGTGTTCTTCTTTCTGCCTTGGTGCTACCTCAAAGGCGGGCATGCCACGGTGGACCTGTTCTACATGCACCTGCCCAAGTCGATGAAATGGCTGGTGGACACCTTCAGCGACGTGATCATGCTGGTGCTGTGGCTGGCACTGACATGGATGCTGTGGGAGGGCATGCTGGAAAAGCGTGAATACTTTGAAACCACCTTCATCCTGCAGATGCCGGTGTGGTGGGCGTATGCGCTGTGCATGGTGGGCGCCGTCATCGGTTGCCTGTCGTACATCGCCAAGACCCTGATCCAGTTTGGCCTGGCCAAGTACCCGCCAGGCTGGACGGTTGAATCCACCGGAGGACATTGACATGACTGGTATTGAACTCGCCTCCTGGTCCTTTCCGGTCCTGCTGGCTCTGATTTTCATTCGCGTGCCCATTGGCCTGGCCATGGCGGTCTGCGGCCTGGTGGGGGCGTACTTCATCTACGGCTCGCACGCACCCATCCTCAACCAGCTCAAGCAGGTCACCTACAGCACGTTCTCCAACTACAACCTGTCGGTGATCCCGCTGTTCTTGCTGATGGGGCAGTTTGCCGCGCTCGGCGGCTTGTCGCAGGCGCTGTTCAAGGCGGCTGAAGCCTGGGTGGGCCACCGCAAGGGCGGTGTGGCCATGGCAGCCATCGGCGCTTGCGCCGGTTTCGGTGCCATCTGCGGCTCGTCGCTGGCCACGGCTGCCACCATGGGCCAGGTGGCCCTGCCGGAGCTCAAGCGCGCGGGTTATTCCGGTGCGCTGTCCACGGCCACGCTGGCTGCTGGCGGTACGCTGGGCATCCTGATTCCGCCTTCCGTGGTTCTGGTCATCTACGCCATCCTGACCGAACAGAACATTGCCAAGCTTTTCCTGGCGGCGTTCATCCCGGGCATTCTAGCGGCGGTGGGCTACATCATCGTGATCTCGCTGTACGTTCGCCTCAAGCCCGGCAGCGCTGGCAGCATGCCCCCCATGCCCATGGCTGAACGCTGGAAGGCCACGTTCAAGGTGTGGCCGGTGCTGGTCATCTTCCTGGCGGTGGTCGGCGGCATCTACACCGGTATCTTCACCCCCACCGAAGGCGCGGCCGTCGGCGCGTTCGGCACTGGTGTGGCAGCCTGGGCAGCAGGCGGCATCAACGCCAAGACGCTGCGAAACTCCATCTACGGCACGGCCATTGCCACGGGCATGATCTTCATGATCGTGCTGGGCGCGGGCCTGTACAACACCTTCCTGGCGCTGTCGCAACTGCCGCAGGAACTGGCGCAGTGGGTCATTGGCCTGGGCATGAGCCCCTGGCTGGTGCTGACCACGGTGCTGGTGGTGTACCTGCTGCTGGGCTGCGTGATGGACTCGCTGTCCATGATCCTGCTGACCATCCCGATCTTTTTCCCGATGATCATGGGCCTGGACTTTGGCATGAACCCGGAAGAAACGGCCATCTGGTTCGGCATTCTGGTGTTGATCGTGGTGGAGGTGGGTCTGATCACACCGCCCGTGGGCATGAACCTGTTCGTCATCAACAGCATGGCCAAGGACACGCCCATCACCCAGACCTACCGAGGTGTCACGCCCTTCGTGGTGAGTGATCTGGTGCGCACGGCCATCCTGGCGGCGTTCCCGGCCATCACGCTCATTGCGCTGCGCATGACGTCCTGAGTCTGAAGGTCAACCCGACAGATCAAATGACTCGGATATGTTCAGGTGTGTTTTAACTTGAAGGAAGCGGTTCACGGCGCCGCTTGCGACACCGAAATCCACGGTCCTGGGCGGCGGGAATAAGTCGCAGACCGTACTGTCGTGCGGGACAGGTGACTGACCGCACTCGCTGCAGACTTGCCGGTCAAGACACGGGTGTCGCTACAAGGCTGGTTGCGGTCGGACGCTTTGGGTCGGCAACTGTCGGCGATGGCCGAAACCTGCCGCTGAATTGCCCCAAATCGTCGACACTCCGAGTCTAGGCATAAGCCTCACAGTCGCCTAGAGCCGCGCCGCGCGGTCGTTAGCGGGTAAATCACGCCGCATGCTGCCCATCAGAAAAGGGTAACTTTGCGGTAAACATTTGCGGTAAAAATAGAACATTGAGAAATAGAAGGGCGCAGCCCCCGTTCAAGGAGAAGCCCATGCCAGATACCCAGTCTGCAGCCCCACCGCCCGCGACCGCCATTGAGACTTCAGCGCCTGTTCACGCTTTCCCCGTAGAAGTGCCCATGCTTGACGCATCGGCATGGCGTGAATATCGCGGCCAGCCAGGTAAGGCGACGGCCAACTCCACTCACATCGCAGTGGTGGCAGACGATGCGGGTGTGGAGCGCATATGTTTTGTAAAACTTGCGCCCAGGCTCGACAAGCCGACACTGCTCTGCGAAGCACTCGGCTGGGTTCTTGCCGGCCACGCGGGGTTGCGCCGATCCGAATTCGGAGCCATCATTCTTGTGAACAAGGCTAGGCTTGCTAAAAGCCAGCCGCTTACTCTCGAATGCGCCGCTTTCCAAGGCGACTTCATCCCAGCCTGGTGCAGCGAAGCCATTCCGGGCAACTCTGTGCTCTCACACGCGAAGTCGCCATCTAGGCCGGGCATGCAGTTCATCACCGAGCACAAGACCTTCATGAACTCGAACGATGCCCGCAAGTTCGCGGCTTTCGATCAGTGGACGGGGCTTCGCGACCGAAACATGGGCAACGTAATTCGGCACAAGGCTGGCGGTTACGCATCCATCGACCATGAGACGATGCTTCACGACATACTCTGGGTTTCCTCGGACTTCAACCACAACTGCCTTGTCAAGCATGCTGAGAAGACCTTGGACCACAAGCGGGTCAGGGCATTTAAGGCCGATATGACGCGGGCCGCCGCCGGTCATGCTGAAGCACTTGCCAGCGCGCAAGCAGAGCTCAATGCCCTTCTGAACCTCTTACTGCCGGGAGCAGCAGCGGAGCATTCAGCCGCCATGAACTTTCTGGCTGCACGCTCGCAAAGAGGATGGCTGGCAAGCGAGTTGGGCGTTCTAGATATGGCCACAAAGGGGAACACGCCATGAGCGAAACAACAAGGAGTCGGCCAAGACTGGACTACTCCGCCTTGCTGCGATCAGCAAAGGCGACTCCCAAGCCTGGCTTCTCGGGATGGTGGTCCTACATCGAGTTTCAACCCGACATCTTTTCGCCGCAGCGCTTCCCAATTGGCGTGGTCGTGCAGGCGGACGACGAAAGGCTCTACTTCAAACTGCTTGATGACTTCAAGAAGTTCGATTGTGTCTATCCGGAGGGGTTCCCTCACAGTTCCGCCAAGGCATTGATGGCCTATGCCTATGGTGTGCTTCAAGCCGCCATCAAGGAGAAGACTCCCTTGAGTCAAATCCTATTCGACAGCCACGTACTTTCGCTCTCCCGGCCAGTCCACACCTCAGGCAGTGATCGGGAAGCTGCTGTAGAGCGACTTTTCAGCGATGTGGTCGCCATGGTCCCATCGAACGTGAAGAAGGTCCGAGAGTTCGCGAGTATCGACACAGCAGCAGCCAGAAAGCTCGTCAACGAGAAACTCAAGGAAATCGCCGCCATGGATTTCGAGCGCTTTGTGATGGTCGACCATCCTGGTCTGCTCGTCCCAGGAGATGGCAACGATCGCCACTACCTCGACTTGAATCTGATGACTCCCAAGAGCTGTGGCGCAGTTGCGTCTGCCGTCTACAAGTCGCAGCAGTCTGTGGAACTGAACCTGTTGAAAGCCGGTCTTGACCTGAAAACATGCAGAAAGGTTAAGAACCTCGAATCCGCAGGGTTGTTCCTCTTGACTCCCGATCCAAGCTCAATGGAACCTCGCGAATTCCGTCGAATCGAAGAGACGATAGGCGAACATGAATGGAAGCTCGAACGTGACGGTTTCCGATTCGTGAGCATGCAAGAGCCCGCCGATCTTGCCCGCGAAATCTATGACTGGGCCAAGCCTGCGTTGGCTTGAACGGCCGGGGCGATTCCAACCTTACTTTCGCGCAGTGTCGCATAGCTGGGACAGCTGTGCGGCGATTCGAGTCCGCCGCTCTGATGGGAATCAATCATTCACAGCGCGAGGCGGCAGGGTGCCAACTGTCTCGGCAATTCCACCCGTCGGTATCGCACATCGAAGTATCGGTCGCTTGGTTGAAGGTCAGCTTTGCGACCCTCAGCTTGAGCCGACTATGCCAGAGCGACTGACAGCACTCGCTGGAGGCTGTGTGAAAACCCTCTCTCACCTCTGCGACCCAGCTGGTAGAGTCTGTGGACATATTGAGCAGCGAGGTCAATATGTCCAGATTCATCGAAGGTCAGGACAGGCAGCAAGTCACATTGCTGCCGGAGTGCCTGGATGACTTCATCGCAGAGGACAACACGGTTCGAATCGTGGATGCCTTCATCAATGAGTTGGACCGTAAGCAAACGGCGAACCCATCTTGAAGGGAGGTGGGGGTCTGAGCAAGATCGTGTGCACGCAACCTTGCGTGGACACTATGCTCAAAGAACCTCAAACCCCTCGTTACACCGTGCGGCGCACGCACCGCACCTACACCCCGCAATTCAAAGCTGAACTTGTGGCCGCGTGCCAAGGGGTCTCCTCGTTTTCAGTGCAATAAGTGACGGTACGCAAAGCTAGCACTGGCGCGGGGGTGGTCTGGGTAGACCGTTGATTTCATTGACTTTCCTGTTCGCTTTGTAAACGGGTATGGTGGCCTCCCACTTTTGAGGTTCACGATGCAGGGTTGGCACACAACGTTTTTGGGGATGCGTGGGCTCCCCCGCGATATCAGCGACTTCGAGATGAAGGCATTTTTCACCTTCGATGGTGCCGAGCGCGACGCAATCAATGCACGCCGAGGTGATTCCCACAAGCTTGGTCTGGCGCTCCATATTGGTTTCCTGCGCATGAGTGGGCGTTTGCTCGGTGCCTTTCGGGTAATTCCAGTAGCCTTGTGGCGCCACCTTGGCAACGAGCTTGGCATTGCAGCACCAGAAGTCGCCTCGCTGAGAGCCATGTATGAACGCGGGCGCACGCTATTCGATCACCAACAAGTAGCCTGCACGGTCCTTGGATTCCAGTGGATGAGCGAGCACCAGCGCCGCTCACTGGTACGTGAACTGCGCGACGAAGTGGCGCGCTGCGCCGACCGCGATCAGCTACTCGTGCGGGCGCGTCAATGGCTGTACAAGAACAAGCTGGTGATCGTGCACGAGCGGGCAATTCGGACACTGATTGCGGCGGCACTTGCCCAGCTTGAAGTTGAAACAGGCACCGCCATCGCCGCCAGCGTTGATCCAGCAACACTTGATCGCTGGCGAGCCTCAGTTTCAGAGCTGCGCCCAGATGGACAAACCCAGCAGAGTTGGCTATGGGCTGCACCGGCGAAACACTCAACCCGCCAAATCAGCGAGGTACTGGAGCGCATCGACCTGCTTTACACGCTGGACGTTCATAAGCACCTGGCAGACATCCCCGATCTCATCTTGCGCCGCTACGCGCGCCGACTTGTCTCCAGGCCGCCCTCAGCCGGAGCCAAGATCAAAGAGCCAGCGCGCACCGTGGAGGTCGCATGCTTTCTTCGGTATTGCCTGTTCACCACCACAGACCAGTTGATCCTTATGGTGCAGCGCCGGATCGCCGATCTGTGGCGTCAGGCTGCCGCCGATGTCCCCGCTACCGTCAATTGGGCCGCAATGTACAAAACGCTGCTCGGCGAACTTGTTGCCTTGAGCGCGCAAGGTGCGGTGCCAGATGCTGAGTTGCGTGCCCGTCTTGAAGCCTTGATCACCGAAACCCAGAAACGCAAACCACCGAGCAGGGCCTCCCTGGTCCGCGAGGGATTGATTGATGGAATTCGCCCCGTGCGGTCGTTGCTCGTCGCCATTGCAAAGCTGCCCTGGCAGGCCACCGGCGAGCATCCTGCCATCGAGTACCTTGCCAAGCTGCAAGCTTTATCAGGCCGTTGAAAAAATGCTCATCGAACGCGCCAGGGTCGTGGATTTCGAAGAAACGGATCGCCCAAACTGGCCTGCGCAGCGATTGGAGCGGCCATTTCGGCCTGTTTGCAGGCCGTTTTGCCCGTTCCGGGCGCACGTATCCCATGGTTCACGCATGATGCGCGTCCCACCAGCCGCCCAGACTGCCCATGCGCACCAGGTTGTAGGTGGCAAAGCACAGCAGCGCCTGGCCCGCGAGCTTGGCCTGACCGATCAATTTGGTCTTGGCCAGACCACCCACTGTCTTGATCCAGCCAAAGGCCTCCTCGATGCGCTTGCGCACTTTGAGGCTGGTCTTGTAGCCCTCGTGGCGCCGGATGCGGCCATCGACCGCCGAGTGCTTGTCCTTGGCCGCCACGTGTGGCGTGACTTTGAGCTTTCGGCAGCCCTTGATGAAGGCCTGGCTGTCGTAACCTTTGTCGGCCCCGACCGTGGCCCGCTTGTTCTTGTTTCCCCGGCGTTTGAGCATCGCCAGCGCCGCCTCGCGCTCGGCGGTGCCACTGGCATGTGTGATCTCCACATCCACGATCAGCCCGTTGCGGTTCTCCATGAGGATGTGCCCCATGTGGCACAGGCGAGATTTGTCGCCCGCGCTCTTCTTGAACAGCCGGGCATCGGCATCGGTGGTGCTGGCGTGGGTGTCGTTGCAGCGCTCCTGCCCTTTGAAGTTCACCTCGGGGTTGCGTCCGGGTGGCGTGCCGCTGTCGTCGTCTTTGCGTTTGAAACTCTTGTGCGAGGCCCAGGCCTCAATCAGCGTGCCGTCCACGCTGAAGTGTTCGTCGCTGGCAAGCCGGCCCCACTGGGCGCTGAGCTTGACGCGCTCGAAGAAGGCGCGCGCCAGGTCTTCGTTGAAGAGGCGTTCGCGGTTGGCGCTGAAGGTGGAGTGGTCCCAGACCTTGTCTTCAATGTTCAGGCCCACGAACCAGCGGTACAGCAGGTTGTAGTTGACCGCCTCGACCAGCTGGCGTTCGCTGCGGATGGAGAACAGGATTTGCAGCAGCAAGGCCTTGAGCAGCATCTCCGGCGGCACCGAGGGGCGGCCACGGCGGGCGTACACCGCTTCGAACTCGCTGTTCATGCTCGACAGCAGCGCATCCACCACGGCGCGCAACTTGCGCAGCGGGTGTGCCGCTGGCACTCTTTCTTCAAGGCTGATGTAGCTAAACATCGCCCCCTGGAAGTCTTGGTTGCCTCTCATCTTTCTTGTCGCAGTTGTTCCGGGATGGCTTCAGATCGTAGCGGCCGACGCGGACGCTCGCAGGGGATTTTTCAACGGCCTGTTATATCTCAAAGGATCCAGAAAGCTGCCAGTTGAAGTGGTGGCACCAAGTCTGGGAATGATCTGGCAGGTTTCGATCTCCAGCCCAGACCGGGAACGGGCGTTTCAGGCGTTGGAGGTGGCCACCCTGTTTGCCCTGCGCCGCGCGGTGCGCAATGGCTCGGTCTGGATTGAGCACAGCCTGAGCTTTCGGGGTCGTGCGCGCTTGTTCTTCACGGACGAGCGTTGGCAGGCAGAGTCCAAGAAACACTATGCCCGTCTATCGTTACCCAGCAAGGCTGCCACTTTCTTGAAGCCTTTGCTGGCCAGAGTAACTGCCGGTGTCGATGCGGTGGCCGCTGCAGCCCGCAGTGGCGTACTGCGCGTGGATGATGAACTCCATTTGTCGCCATTGCCCGCAGAGGACGAAGACCCAGAAGTGACCAAGCTGCGCGCGGCTTTGGATCACCGCATCGGTGAGGTTCAATTGCCGGAAGTGATTCTGGCCGTTGACGCCCAGGTGCGCTTTAGCTGGATCATGCTCGGACGTGAGCCGCGCTCTACCGACGAGCTGCTGATGGTCTATGCCGGCATCATGGCCCACGGCACCAGTCTGACTGCGGTCGAATGCGCGCGCATGATTCCGCAATTGTCTGCCACCAGCATTCGCCAGGCCATGCGCTGGGCGCGGGACGAACGGCGTCTGAGCCAGGCCTGCCAGGCTGTGCTGGAATTCATGCAGCGACACCCGATTGCCGCCACCTGGGGGCGGTCCGATTTGGCATCTTCTGACATGATGAGCATGGAGACCACCAAACGGGTGTGGCAAGCCCGGCTTGATCCTCGGCGCAACACACCTTCCATTGGAATCTACTCCCATGTAAAAGACCGGTGGGGCATCTTCCATGCGCAGCCCTTTGTGCTCAATGAGCGCCAGGCGGGCGTGGCCATTGAAGGTGTCATCCGCCAAGAAAAGCTGGAGACCAGCCAGCTTGCTGTGGATACCCATGGCTACACCGACTTTGCCATGTCACATGCCCGTTTGCTTGGTTTTGATCTTTGCCCGCGGTTGAAGGAACTCAAACAGCGCCACCTCTTTGTGCCACGCGGCACCAAAGTGCCCGCAGAAATCGCTGCGGTGTGCGAAGCCAATGTCGACGTCGCTTTGATCGAAAAGCATTGGGATAGTCTGGTGCACCTGGCAGCCTCGGTCATGAGCGGACATGCCAGTGCGGTGGCAGCTCTTGCGCGGTTCGGTTCTGCCGCCCAGGGCGATCCAATCTATGAGGCTGGCGTGCAATTGGGGCGGTTGCTGCGTACGGCGTTTTTGGCTGACTACTTTGTCAAGGACGCTTTCAGGAACGAGTTGCGCCGGGTGCTCAATCGGGGCGAGGCTGTTAACGCCCTCAAGCGCGCCATTTATACCGGCCGGATCAGCCCGGCGCAGGCCAAACGTGTCGATGAAATGCAGGCTGTGGCCGATGCGTTGAGCCTGATGGCCAACATCGTGATGGCGTGGAATACCTCACAGATGCAGGCGGTCCTGGATCGCTGGTCGAACCGCCGCCAGGTCATTCCACCGGAACTGATCGGGAAGATTGCGCCCACCAGGCTGGAGAGCATCAACTTGCGGGGTGTGTTTCGCTTCCCGGTTGACCGCTATGCTGACCAAATCCTGCCTTCGCGGCCAAATGCATCGATAACTGGCACCAATGGATGAAACCGACCACGGTTTGACGCCACGAATCGCAGATTTGAAAGTGAACAGGAAAGTCAATGAAATCAACGATCTACCAACACCACCTCCGCGCCAGTGCTAGCTTTTCGTACCGTCACTTATTGCACTGAAAACGAGGAGACCCCTCACCGGGCCGGTGGCCCTCGCCGCTGGGCTTTGCGGCCCTGACGGGCCTTCCTGGCCCGTTTCCGGGGCCTTCCCTGCCCTGCCCCACCGGCGCGGCCGTTGTGGACAGTTTCGGGACAAGTCGGCCGAGGCCGGCCGGCGCAGCCCTGACGTTGACACTTGAGGGGCAGCGGGGCCGGCGCGATGTTGACACTTGGGGGGCAGCGGCCGATTTCGGCCTGGTCGAGCCGTCCAGGCGGCCGCCGAGGCGGCCTAAGTGCCTGATCGGCATGGAGTTATCCACCGAAGTTGTGGATAACCCTGTTAGGAACCCTGCCCCGGTATTGACACTTGAGGGGCGGCCCTACTGACACTTGAGGGGCGCGGTTCTTGACACTTGAGGGGCAGCGTATTGACACATGGGGGGCTTATCCATTGACACTTGAGGGGCGGCCTCTTCGCGCTTTTCCTTGGCGTGACAACGGTTTATGCGCGTTTTTCGGTCATGCTAACCAGGTTTTTAACCGTCTTTATAACCTTTTTATATAACCAGGTAGTTTTAACCAGAGGCTGGCGAAAAAAACGGCAACACGGCCCAAGCTACCGCGCAGCATGACCGGCCGCCGAAGGGGGGAAACCCCCCTTCTCGATCCCACCCGGCCGCAAGCGGCCTCCCATCCCCCCAGGGGCTACGCCCCTCGGCCGCCTTGCGGCCTCACCCCACAATGGAGCGCCTTCGGCGCTACGGCTTAGGAGAGCCAGGCGCAAGCGCCTGGCGGAAGGCAGTAAGTTCGAGAGCTTGCGAGGGGGCAAAGCCCCCTCACACTCCCCAACCAGGTCGCCGCGGTTCGACCGGCCGCGCGATCCTCAAGCATCGCAGCAGCTCCACCGCCGCAGGTTTTACGCCAAGGAAGGGGGTCGGCCAGCTCGGCCGGTGGCGCGGAAAGCGCCCCTCAAGTGTCAATGAAACGTGAGACGCGGGGCCAGGCCCGCGCCGATCACAAGCCGAGTTCGGAGTGAGAGCCGAGGCGCACCAGGCGCAGCGTGTCGGCGTCGGGCTTCTGGTAGATCAGCACCAGGTCGGGCTTGACGTGGCAATCCCGGTGATCCTTCCAGTCCCCGGTCAGCGCGTGGTCGCGGTGCCGAGGTTCCAGCGGCTGGTCGTCGGCGAGCGCGACCAGGACGGGCACCAGGTCGGCGTCGAGCGTGGCCCGGTGCTGCCCTTTCGCCTCGCGCTTGTAGTCGCGCTTGAACTGGCCGGTGCGCTCAATCTGCCGCATGCAGATCGGCCATCAGATCGTTGACGGTGGCGAAGCGCGGCAGCTTGCCCTTGCGGGCTTCCTTCATCGCCTCGATGGTGGTGGCGTTCGGAATCAGCGGCTCGAAGGGCAGCGCCTTGTCCTGGGCCACCTTCGTGAGCAGCAGCCGCACCGCGTCGGACACGGTAAGGCCCATCGCGGCCAGGACGGCCGCCGCTTCTTCCTTGATCGCGCCGTCGATGCGCGTTTGTACGAGCTGGTTTGCAGCCATGATTGGTTCTCCGGTTGGGTTCGTGAATTACATTGTAATGCACGCCAAGGGAAAGGGCAAGGTTTAGCGGCTAAAACGTTTAGCTAAAGTGCTTGACGATTAGGACATTTTGCCCTAATATAGCACTTGAAGGCCGGGCATTTCGCCCAGGTCAACTACCGGAGAAAGTCCGATGAACACCCAAGAGCAACCCGTTACCGCTTCCCTGGTCGCCGAGGCCCAGCGCCTCGACTTCCTGCCCGCCTACTTCGGCCCGCGTCTGATGATGCGCGGCGAGGCCCTGGTGTATGCCTGGCTTCGCCGGCTCTGCGAACGCTACAGCGGCGCGTATTGGCACTACTACACCTTGTCGGACGGCGGTTTTTACATGGCCCCCGACCTGGCCGACCGCCTGGAGATCGAGGTGGACGGCAACGGCTTCCGAGGCGAGTTGTCGGCCGACGCCGCCGGCATTGTCGCAACCCTGTTCGCGCTGGGTCAGCTCGCGGCCGAGGCCGCCGACACGGACGCCGGCGATGCCCTGATCGACCGCTATCACTTCCTGCGCGGCTTCGCAGCCAGCCACGCCGAGGCGGCCGCGATCTACCGGGCTATTGACTGATGAGGGGCGGCCCCGGCTTCGGCCGGGGCTTCCAGGAGGCGACCATGACCAGGAACAACGCTCCCCAGGCACCGACGAACAGCTACGCGACGGACGGCAAGTGCCACAACGCCGAGCCGGGCACCTACGGCCACGAATGCGGCAAGCCGGCCGCATGGATCGGCACGAACCACAAGGGGTTCAGCTCGGGATTCTGCGACGACTGCAAGCGCCACGGCTACGAAGCCCGCGACGTGATCGCGTGGCGGCGTGCTGACACTTGAGGGGCCGGCCGATGGCGAAGAAACGCAAGACGCCGGCCCAGCCGGGCCAGGACTGGAACGCGCCGGCGGCCGAGCTGCTGGCCGAGCTGCCCACCGACCGCGACGAGCTGCTGGCCGCCGCCGTGGCGGCCGTGGTGGAGATCGACGCGGCGATCATGCGCGGTGACGGTGCGGCCGCCGAGGCGGCCAGCGACCGATACGAGGCCGTCATCTGGAAGATGAACGGCGGAACGCACGTGGGCAGCATGGCCGACCACGACGCGCCCGGCCAGGTCATCGAGCGCCATTGCGCGGCGGTGCCTGGCGACGTGCCCTTGTGGGGCCAGCGCGGCCAGTTCCTGGTCGCGGATGGCGACATGCGCGCCCTGGTGGAGTACGAGGCCGGCTACGGCGGGCCGCTGGGTGCCCACTTCCAGTTCCACGTCATCGACCTGGACAGGCCGTTTATCTCCGAAACGGGCTACCGCTCGCACTTCGACACGGCGCAGGGCTGCATGACGGTGGACGAGGTTGCGCGCGGCATCCTGGCTGCGCAGCGAGCCGAGAAGAAGCGCCCGGTGATGGTCGAGGCCAGCTACCGCGACCGCCTGGCCGATGCTCCCCTGCCCGCTTGGCTGGCCGGCTTGGAGCCGCCGGCGCGGCGCGCACCGGCGACCGTCCTGGTGCCGCCGGGGTTCGTCCTGGTCGATGTGGTGCTGCCCTCGCATCGGGCCTTCATCGCCAGGCGCTGGGCGGCCGAGGCCGCGACCAGGATCAAGGCGGCCAGGGCCGCCGGGTTGGACGCCAAGGGAAAAATCACCGGCGCAGGCCCGGAGCGAGATCCCGCATCGCCAGAAACGACGATGACCTGCAGCATCGTCAAAGCCGACGATGCCGAGCCGGGCGAGGGCGGGCCTGTATCGCCGGAAACAACGATGCCGCGAGCGAGCGCGGCAACCTGCAGCATCGCCAGGAATGGCGATGGAGGCCCGGCCGACCTGGTGGAGTTCAAGCCCGGCCAGCGGTGCGAGATCGTGAGCGTCCATCACCCGGTTTTCGACCGCTACATCGGCAAGCGCATCATCATCGTGAAGGTGCATCCCGACACCCGCCAGGTGTGGGCGCACGACGACAGGCCGGTAACGTACAAGACCAATCGCGCAGGCCGGCGCGTGGTCGATTCAGACCCGAGCTGCATCCAGTCGATCTACGGCTTCGACCAGTTGCGGCTTATCACTTGACCAGGAGAACGAACGAATGACGAACGACGCCAATATCCGGCTGGAGTGCTTGAAGCCGGCCGAACGCTGGGCGCAACCGACCGGCGAGGAAGTCCGAGAGGTGCTGCGCCTGGCCGGGTTCAGCGGCAGCAAGGCCGCGAAGGCGCTGGGGCTGGGCGCGAAGGGCGACCGCACGATCCGCCGCTGGATCGGCGAGGACACCCCGATTCCCTATGCGGCATGGGCGATCCTGTGCGACCAGGCCGGGCTGGGCGTGATCTGGAAAGAGGATTGACGCCAAGGGAAAGGTTTTAGCGGCTAAAGTTTAGCCTTCGGATTCCGGTAAAGCGAAAAAAGTTTAGCTAAAGTGCTTGACAGGTTAGGGCATTTTGCCCTAATATAGCACTTGAAGGCCGGGCACATTGCCCAGGTCAACTACCGGAGAAAGTCCGATGAGCGACAACAAGATTATGCCCTGGATTGACGAGCTGGAGGGCGCGGCAGCGACCGACTTCCCGGCCCGCCGTGACGAGATCGCGGCCATGATGGCCGAGGCGGCCGAGCTGGTGTGCAAAGCCGAGGAACTGCGCGGCAAGGCGTACTTCGCCGGATGCTCCCTGGAGGGGCAGGCCAAGGGCCATTGGTCGATGGAAGCCGTCGAGCAGGCCAAGCGCCGGGCCGGCTGGTAAGAGCACATGGCCCGGTCGGCAACGGCCGGGCCTATCGAGGACGCCAAGAAGGAGTATTGCGTGAGCCGAGGCAAGATCAAGGGCGGCCCCAGGTGGAGGAACGCCCCGGAGTGATCCGGGGCGCTTGGCCTGGTGCTGGCACACCGTAACCATGCTTCCGAGTGGGAGCACCCAGCATTCAACACGTAAGCGCGTGGAGGGTCAAGCTATGTCCAACATCATCAAGTTCCCCAAGGAGATCGAGCAGCCCGCCGCGCCCGCGCCGGTGGAGCCTGCCGCCGCGTCTGCTGCCCCCAACAAGGCCCCCGGTGCTGGCCTGCTGGCCGGCCTGGTCAAGTTCGTATGGGTGGCGACCGTGCTGGTCTGGCCGATCCTCAAGTGGGTGCTGTCGATTGCCACCTTCTTCCAGTTCGTGCGGATGCTCTACCACTGGAACACGCCTGGCGTGTATGCCGGTTGGTCGTTCCTGGCGTACTTCGCGGTGCTGACCGCGATCACCTACTTCGTTTCGATCTACAAGCCGAAGGGGCTTTGACATGAAAAAACAGACCCTACCCTACCCGCCGGGATTCGTGGAGCCGAACACCGGCCGGGTGGCCGTCCTGGTGCGCGAGTACGCGGCCAGCGACTTGAACGGCGATGCGCCGGCCTATTGGTACAGCGCGCAATCCGAGGAATGGGGCCTTGACCCCTGGCGACTGGTGGAAGGCGTCGATCCGCACACCGCCGGCGGTCAGTTCGACGTGTGCTTTGCCAACGGTTCGAGCCGCACGGTCGGCCCGCTGATGACGTTCTTCATGAGTGCCGCTGACGCGGCCAGGTTGAACGCCAAGAAAGAAGATCACGCGCCCATTTTTAGCCGCTAAAACGCTTGACGCGGGCGGCGAGTTTAGCTAAACTTCTGCACATGGTCGGCGGCTGGCACCGCCTTTTGTTCAACAACCGGGTGTGGAGTTTATATGGGTGTTCTCCATGAAGAAACGGCTAACCGAAGCCCAATTCCAGGCGGCGATCAAGGGCCTGGAGATCGGGCAACAGACCATCGACATAGCGCGCGGCGTGCTGGTCGATGGAAGGCCCCAGGCCGAGTTTGTGGCCTCGCTGGGGCTGACCAAGGGGGCGGTATCGCAAGCGGTCAGCCGCGTGTGGGCAGTGGCGGGGGAAGTGCTCCCGCAGGGCTTCGAGCGGGTGACGGCGGTACTGCCGGAGCATCAAGCGTTCATCGTCAAGCGTTGGGAAGCCGACGCCAAGGGAAAGAGGAAACAGGAACCCAACTCATGAAAACACTGGTCACGGCAATTCAGAAAGGCGGTCAAGGCAAGACGTTCGCAACCTGCCACCTGGCGTTCGACTTCCAGGAGCGCGGCCTTCGGGTTGCAGTGATCGACCTGGACACCCAGGGCAATGCGAGCTGGACGCTGGCCGGCCACGACTCGGGCTATCCCGCCAGTCGCATGTTCACCGCCGGCGGCGACGAGCTGCGCGCCTGGTTCGCTGACCGGGAGGATGACGGCCTGGCGCTGATCGCGGCAGACGCCAACCTGGCGAACCTGGACAAGATGGAGCTTTCCCAGGCGGCCGCCGCGCTGCGGGCCAGTGTGGCCGCGCTGGGCGAGTTCTTCGACGTGTGCCTGATCGACACGGCCCCCTCCCTTGGCGTCGCCATGACGGCGGCCGTGCTGACGGCCGACTACATGCTGTCGCCCATCGAAATGGAGGCGTACAGCTTGCAGGGCATGAAGAAGATGGTCGCGGTCATCAGCAACCTGCGCAAGCAGAACCCCAAGCTGCGCTTCCTCGGCATGGTGCCGAACAAGGTGGACGCGCGGAAGCCGCGCCACGTCAACAACCTGGCGACGTTGCAGCAGGCATACCCGCAGCTCATCTTGCCGTTCAGCATCGGCGCGCGTGACAGCATCGCCGAGGCGCTGGGCGAGCAGATGCCGGTGTGGAAGATCAAGAAGACCGCCGCGCGGAAGGCCACCCAGGAGGTGCGTGCGCTGGCGGATTACGTGTTCACGAAGATGGAGATCGCGCAATGAGCGCCAAGACCAACGCCAAGAAGAAGGAGCAGGACAAGCCGCAATCGTCCGGGCTGGGCCTGGACGGGCTGGGCGACCTGGCCGGCCTGCTGAACGAGCAGCCGGCGGCCAACGCCGGCGGCGCAGGCCCGCAGGAGCTGCCGCTTGACCTGATCGACGAAGACCCGCACCAGCCGCGCACGGCCGACAACCCCGGCTTCTCGCCGGAGAGCATCGCGGAGATCGGCGAGACGATCAAAGCGCGCGGCGTGAAGTCGCCCATCAGCGTGCGCGAGAACCCGGACGCACCGGGGCGCTACCTCATCAACCACGGCGCGCGGCGCTATCGCGGCTCGAAGTGGGCGCACAAGACCACGATCCCGGCCTTCATCGACAACGACTACAACGAGGCCGACCAGGTTATCGAGAACCTGCAACGCAACGAGCTGACGGCGCGTGAGATCGCCGACTTCATCGGCCGCGAGCTGGCGAAGGGCAAGAAGAAGGGCGAGATCGCCAAGGAGATCGGCAAGTCGCCGGCCTTCGTCACGCAGCACGTCACGCTGCTGGACTTGCCCGAACCCATTGCCGAGGCGTTCAATAGCGGCCGGGGCAAGGACGTGACTGTCATCAACGAGCTGGTGACGGCCTACAAGAAGAACCCCGACGAGGTGGCCGCCTGGCTGGCCGACGACAGCCAGGAGCTGACGCGCGGCTCGGTGAAGCTGCTGCGCGAGTTCCTGGAGGACAAGCGCAGTCACGAGGACGGCGACCGTGATCCCAACACCGTCGATGCGCTGACCGGCAAGACCGACGCCGAGGCCGGCGACGGCGAGCAGGGGCCGCAGGATGATGACGCCAAGGGGAAGAAGGAGCCGAAGGAGGCCGACCCCGACAAGCTCAAGAAGGCCATCATACAGGTCAAGCACGACGACCGGCCGGCACGGCTGATCCTCAACCGCCGGCCCCCGGCCGAGGGCTGGGCCTGGCTCAAATACGAGGATGACGGCCAGGAGTTCGAGGCCGACCTTGGCACCGTGCAGCTTGTCGCGCTGCTGGAGGGCTGACACGCCCAGCGCCGGGCATCGCCGACCACCGACCCCCACCCATCGCCCCGCCATCGAGCGGGGCTTTTTTTTGCCCGCGTTTTAGGGGGTCTCCTCGTTTTCAGTGCAATAAGTGACGGTACGAAAAGCTAGCACTGGCGCGGAGGTGGTGTTGGTAGATCGTTGATTTCATTGACTTTCCTGTTCACTTTCAAATCTGCGATTCGTGGCGTCAAACCGTGGTCGGTTTCATCCATTGGTGCCAGTTATCGATGCATTTGGCCGCGAAGGCAGGATTTGGTCAGCATAGCGGTCAACCGGGAAGCGAAACACACCCCGCAAGTTGATGCTCTCCAGCCTGGTGGGCGCAATCTTCCCGATCAGTTCCGGTGGAATGACCTGGCGGCGGTTCGACCAGCGATCCAGGACCGCCTGCATCTGTGAGGTATTCCACGCCATCACGATGTTGGCCATCAGGCTCAACGCATCGGCCACAGCCTGCATTTCATCGACACGTTTGGCCTGCGCCGGGCTGATCCGGCCGGTATAAATGGCGCGCTTGAGGGCGTTAACAGCCTCGCCCCGATTGAGCACCCGGCGCAACTCGTTCCTGAAAGCGTCCTTGACAAAGTAGTCAGCCAAAAACGCCGTACGCAGCAACCGCCCCAATTGCACGCCAGCCTCATAGATTGGATCGCCCTGGGCGGCAGAACCGAACCGCGCAAGAGCTGCCACCGCACTGGCATGTCCGCTCATGACCGAGGCTGCCAGGTGCACCAGACTATCCCAATGCTTTTCGATCAAAGCGACGTCGACATTGGCTTCGCACACCGCAGCGATTTCTGCGGGCACTTTGGTGCCGCGTGGCACAAAGAGGTGGCGCTGTTTGAGTTCCTTCAACCGCGGGCAAAGATCAAAACCAAGCAAACGGGCATGTGACATGGCAAAGTCGGTGTAGCCATGGGTATCCACAGCAAGCTGGCTGGTCTCCAGCTTTTCTTGGCGGATTGTTGATTCATTTCCAAAGCTGGGCCATTTCGGGACGCATTCACGTTGAAATTTGAGCCACGTTGCCGCTCTATCCTGCTGAATTTTTCAGCACGGGGGAGCAGGAGTGATCAACGTGAGCACATTGAGCAAGTTACGCCGCCTCGTGCTGAGGCAGGACGTGTCGGTGCGCGAGGCCAGCCGGCGCCTGGGCATCTCGCGCAACACAGCCACCAAGTGGCTCAAAGACGGGCAGATGGCCGAACCCCGATACCCGCAGCGGGTGTCGGGCCCCAGCATCCTGGATCCGTACAAGGAGCAGTTGAGCCAATGGCTCAAGGCCGATAGCCATCGCAGCAAACGCGATCGACGCGGGATCAAGGCCATGTTTGAGGCGCTGCGCGCGCAGGGCTACAGCGGCAGCCGAGGGCCGGTCTACGCCTTTGCCCAGCGCTGGCAGCAAGAGCAAGGCAACGCTGCGCGTGGTGCGGGGTTCGTGCCGCTGAGCTTCGAGTTGGGCGAGGCGTTCCAGTTCGACTGGAGCTGCGAGTACCTGTTCATCGGCGGGCTGCGCCGCCGCCTGGAAGTGGCGCACACCAAGCTGGCGGCCAGTCGCGCCTTCTGCCTGGTGGCGTACTACAGCCAAGCGCACGAGATGCTGTTCGATGCGCACGCACGGGCGTTCGCCCTCTTCGGTGGCGTGCCCCGGCGGGGCATCTACGACAACATGAAGACCGCTGTGGACAAGGTCGGCCATGGCAAACAGCGCAGCGTCAATGCACGCTTCGAGGCGATGACCGGGCACTACCTGTTCGAGCCGGAGTTCTGCAACCGGGCCGCCGGCTGGGAGAAGGGGGTCGTGGAGAAGAACGTTCAGGATCGGCGCAAGGACATCTGGCGTGAGGCCAGCGAGCGGCGCTGGGGGACGCTTGGTGAACTCAACGACTGGTTGCAGCAGGCCTGCGTGAAGGCCTGGGCTGAGATGAGTCACCCGGAATGGACTCAGCTCACGGTGGCCGATGTCTGGCAGGACGAACGTGCTCGTCTCATGCCCAACCCCCGTGCGTTTGATGGCTACGTGGAGCAGCCGGTACGGGTCTCTGCGACCGCACTGATCCACTTCCAGCGCAACCGCTACAGCGTGCCGTGTGAATGGATTCATGCGGTGGTCAGTCTGCGGGCCTACGCGGATGGCCTGCTGGTGGTCGGGCCCGATGGGCGACAGGTGCGCCTGGCGCGCAGCTTCGAACGTGATCAGACGCTCTACGACTGGATGCATTACATCGCGCTCATCGAGCGAAAGCCCGGCGCGCTGCGCAACGGCGCGCCCTTCAAGACCATGCCCGAGCCACTGCAGGAAATGCAGCGCCAGTTGCTGCGCCACAGCGGTGGCGACAGGGTGATGGCGCAGGTGCTCATGGGGGTGAGCCTGCATGGACTGGAGGCCGTGGTGGTGGCGGTAGAGCTGGCGCTGCAGTCCGGGCGGGTGAGTGCCGAGCACGTGCTCAACGTGCTCTCGCGTCTGAAGGAGCAGCGCGTGCCCGAGCCACCGGTGGCCACGATGCTCAAGCTCAACACGCCGCCACTGGCCAACCTGCAGCGCTACGACGCACTGCGCAACGTCCAGCCTCATGAGGCATCACCGGAGTCCGACCATGCATGACGTCATTGATGCCCTCAAAGCGCTGGGCCTGCACGGCATGGCCAGTGCCTGGCCGGAGGTACTGGGCACCGCCCGCATGAAGTCGCTGGATCATGAGGCCGTGCTGCACCAGCTCATCAAGGCCGAGACCGCTCAGCGTGAGGTGCGTTCCATGGCTTACCAGATGCGCGTGGCGCGCTTCCCTTCGCACCGTGACCTCGCCGGCTTTGACTTCGCCCACGCGCAGCTCGACGAAGCACTGGTGCGCCAGTTGCACACCCTTCGCTTCGTGGAGTCGGCGCACAACGTGGTGCTGGTTGGTGGCCCCGGCACGGGTAAAACCCACCTGGCCACGAGCCTGGGGATCGAGGCCATTCGCATGCATGGCAAGCGGGTGCGCTTCTTCTCAACGGTGGAGCTGGTCAACGCCCTGGAGCTGGAGAAGGCGCAGAACAAGGCCGGGCAAATGGCGCACCGCCTGATGTACGTCGATCTGGTGATCCTGGATGAACTGGGCTACCTGCCATTCACGCAGTCGGGCGGCGCGATGCTGTTCCACCTGCTCTCCAAACTCTATGAGCGAACGAGCGTGGTGATCACCACCAACCTCACCTTCTCGGAGTGGAGCAGCGTCTTTGGAGACGCCAAGATGACCACGGCCTTGCTTGACCGGCTCACGCACCATTGCCACATCGTCGAGACGGGCAACGAGAGCTGGCGATTCAAGCACTCCAGTGCCGCTGGCGCGGCTCCCCCAAAGCAACGCCCAAAGAGCCAGAAAGGAGATCGAAAAACAGCAGACCCGATAGACTTATCCACAACCGAATAGTCAAAGAATCCATCAACCCAGTGGCTCAATATTCAACGTGATCACTGGCTCAGTTGTGCTGATGAATCAACAGATTGGCGTTCCTGCGTTGCTGGAATGAGGGCAACTTCGAAGCGATTCGCCGTGAGTGGCCCGAAGTGCCAGTGTCGGTTTTCGTCGGGGCTGATCCGCTGCACCCTGCGACTGGCGCTTGATCAAGGAAAACAACGATCTACCAACACCACCTCCGCGCCAGTGCTAGCTTTTCGTACCGTCACTTATTGCACTGAAAACGAGGAGACCCCGGCGTCGCCGACCCAGGCATGCCAATGTTCGATAGGAAGTTGGCTGGTGATGATGGTGGCCCGGCTGGCCGCCCGGTCGTCGATGATCTCCAGCAAGTCGGCCCGCGTTCGCGAGTCCAGCGCCGCCATGCCCCAGTTGTCCAGCAGCAGCACGTCGGTCTTGGCCACCTGCAGCAGCCACTTGCCGAAGGTGCCGTTGCCGTGCCGGATGCGTAGCTCCTCGCCCAGGCGCGGCACGCGCTGGTAGACGGCGCTGTGACCGCGCCGGCAGGCGTACTGCGCCAGGGCGCAAGCCAGCCAGGACTTGCCGGCGTCGGTCGGCCCTGTGATCAGGACGCTGTGACCGGAGTCGATCCAGTCGCCCAGCGCCAGGCTCATGACCGCACGGCGGTCGACGCCGCGCCCTGGGCGGCCGTCCAGATCTTCGATGGCGGCTTGCGGGTACTTCAGGCGCGCCTCCTTCAGCAGCCGCTCGCGCCTCTTGTCGTCGCGCTGGTGCAGCTCGCGTTCGACCAGTAGCGCGAGGCGCTCCTCGAAGCTCAGGGAGTGCGTACCGCCGCCGGCGGCCATCTGCTCTTGCAGCCCGCTGGCCATGCCGTGCAGCCGCAATCCGCGCAGCTGCTCCAGGGTGGTGTTCATCATCATCGGTGTTCCCTGCTGGTCTCGGTTCATTGGTAGTAGCCGGGGCCGCGCACATGGGCATGCTGCGGGCTGGTCCATTGCGGCGTGTCAGCCGCATGGACCCGGTCGCGGCCGTTGGCCAGGATGTCGCGCACGTGGCTGTAGCGCGCCGTGCCCAGCTCCAGGGCCACCAGGCAGGCCGCCTCCAGCCGCGGCTTGCCGTACTTGCGCACCAGCGACAGCAGCCCCAGGCAAGCCCGGTAGCCGTGCTCGGGATGGCGCTGCTCCTCCAGCAGCCGCTGCACCGTGCGGCCGGTGGCCACGCCGATGCTCTGGCCCCAGTGCACCAAGCGCTCGGGTGTCCACTGCAGGTGCGCCCGATGCGCCGCCGGCAGGTGCTCCACCACCGTGGTGAAGCCGCCCTGGTGGGCGCTGCGGGCGTGCGCTGCCACCCGCTGGCCGCGATGCAGCAGCTCCACCCCGCGAGTCGTCAACCGCGCCTCCAGCACCTGGCTGACGGGGTCTCCTCGTTTTCAGTGCAATAAGTGACGGTACGCAAAGCTAGCACTGGCGCGGGGGTGGTCTGGGTAGACCGTTGATTTCATTGACTTTCCTGTTCGCTTTGTAAACGGGTATGGTGGCCTCCCACTTTTGAGGTTCACGATGCAGGGTTGGCACACAACGTTTTTGGGGATGCGTGGGCTCCCCCGCGATATCAGCGACTTCGAGATGAAGGCATTTTTCACCTTCGATGGTGCCGAGCGCGACGCAATCAATGCACGCCGAGGTGATTCCCACAAGCTTGGTCTGGCGCTCCATATTGGTTTCCTGCGCATGAGTGGGCGTTTGCTCGGTGCCTTTCGGGTAATTCCAGTAGCCTTGTGGCGCCACCTTGGCAACGAGCTTGGCATTGCAGCACCAGAAGTCGCCTCGCTGAGAGCCATGTATGAACGCGGGCGCACGCTATTCGATCACCAACAAGTAGCCTGCACGGTCCTTGGATTCCAGTGGATGAGCGAGCACCAGCGCCGCTCACTGGTACGTGAACTGCGCGACGAAGTGGCGCGCTGCGCCGACCGCGATCAGCTACTCGTGCGGGCGCGTCAATGGCTGTACAAGAACAAGCTGGTGATCGTGCACGAGCGGGCAATTCTTGCTGTCGCCGCCCTGTCCTTCGCCGCCGCTGCTGGCGTGCATGCCGAGGAGTATCAAGGCGTGCAGGGTTCCGTGTCGGCCCTGAGCCGCGCGGAAGTGCAGGCCCAGGCCGTGGCCGCTGCCCACGCCAAGGACCAGAACGTGACCCGCGGCTCGCGCGGCGCCGAGACCGTGGCGGTGTCCAAGGACCGCGCCCTGGTGCAAGCCGAAGCCGTGCGCACGGCCCATGCGCCCGACCAGAACGTGAGCTCGGGCTCGCGTGTGGACAGCAAGGTGATCTCCACCCTGCAGAACCCGGTCGACGTGCGCGCCGCTGCCCAGGGCAACGCTGGCAAGCTCTGATTCCCTGGCCTTGTCAGGCATCGCGCCCGTCCGGCGCGGTGATCGACAAAAAGCCCGGCATGCGCACGCATGGCCGGGTTTTTTGTTGGGCGCGTGCATGAGGCTCAGCGCGCCGTGCGGGCCAGGTAGCGCTTGCGCCAGAACAGCAGCACCAAGGCCAGCGCGATGACCGCCATCAGCGCCATGGCGATCCAGAAGCCGTCGGCCTTGTGGATCAGCGGCACGAACTCGAAGTTCATGCCGAAGATGCCGGCGATCAGGTTCAGCGGCAGGAACACAGCCGTGAGCACCGTGAGCACGCGCATGATGTCGTTGGTGCGGTGGCTCTGCACGCTGAAGTGCAGCTGCACGGCGGTCTCGGCGTTCTGTTCCAGCCGCCGCACGTGGTGCACCACGCGCTGGATGTGCTCCAGCAGGTCGCGGCTGCGCACCAGCAGCAGTTCGCGCTCGCGCGCGGCCTCGGGCGTGGCGGGCGGAGGCAGCGTTTCCATCGCGTCGATCCAGTCCTGCATGGCGGCGCGCTGGTCCTCGCAGATCTCGTCCAGGTGGTGCAGTGCCTGGCGCGAATGCATGAGCGCGCTCCAGTTGGAAAAGCGCGTCTTCGGATCGATCAGTTCGGCCTGCCAGTGGTCGAGCTGGCGCGTGAGGTCGCGCCGCAGGGCCAGATAGCCGTCCACGATCTGGTTGACGATGCGCAGCATCAGGTCGGCCGGGCTGGTGGGCAGCCGGGCCGAGGTGGCGCGCACATCCAGCGCCGGTTCGGCCGCCGGCGCGCTGGCGGCCGCCAGCAGCCGGGCGGCCATGGCCTCGCGCATGCTGCCATCCGGCGGATGCACGGACAGCAGCACCTGGTCGAAGACGGCGAAACCCACCGGCCGCGTGTCGATGCGGCGCAGCGCCGGCGGACCGTGGCGCAGCGCGGCGTCGGGCAGGGCGCCGGCCGGCGTGCCTGCGGCCAGGCGCCGCATCACCAGCACGTCGTAGCGCGAGGTGTAGTCGCAATGCGAGGGCAACTGGTCGTTGAGCAGGTCGCTCACGTGCAGGTCGACCAGCGCCGTGCCGCACAGCGCCTGCAGCGCGCCCTGGAGCGCGGGCAGTTCGGCCTGCAGTTCGTCGCGCGTGACCGACAGCCACAGGAAACCATCCATCGCGCCCGGCGTGGCCAGCAGCGGCGCGAGCGCCGCATGTTCCTGCACGCGGTGGGCCTGGATCTGGAGGATGCGCATCGGCGGGGGCAAGGAGAAGGGCTGCGCACGGCGGGCGAGGCCGCAGGCGCCCCGGCTCGGATCAGGCCTGCCGGCGTAGCAGCCGCGCCGCGTCGAGCGCGAAATAGGTCAGCACGCCGTCGGCGCCTGCGCGCTTGAAGGCCAGCAGGCTCTCCATCATGGCAGCGTCGTGGTCCAGCCAGCCGTTCTGCGCAGCGGCCTTGAGCATCGCGTATTCGCCGCTGACCTGGTAGGCGAAGGTGGGCACGCGGAACTCGTCCTTCACGCGGCGCACGATGTCCAGGTACGGCATGCCGGGCTTGACCATCACCATGTCGGCGCCCTCGGCGATGTCGATCGCCACCTCGCGCAGCGCCTCGTCGCTGTTGGCTGGGTCCATCTGGTAGGTGTACTTGTTGCCCTTGCCCAGGTTGCCGGCGCTGCCCACCGCGCTGCGAAAGGGGCCGTAGAAGGCGCTGGCGTACTTGGCGCTGTACGCCATGATGCGGGTGTGGATGAAGCCGTTGGCCTCCAGCGCCGCGCGGATCGCGCCGATGCGCCCGTCCATCATGTCGCTGGGCGAGAGCACGTCCACGCCCGCCGCCGCATGCGCCAGCGACTGCTTGATCAGCGCCTCGACGGTGGCGTCGTTGAGGATGTAGCCGGTCTCGTCGATCAGCCCGTCCTGGCCGTGGGTGGTGTACGGGTCCAGCGCCTGGTCGCTCATCACGCCCAGCTCCGGAAAGCGCGACTTCAGCGCGCGGATGGCGCGCGGGACGATGCCGTTCTCGTCCCAGGCGACGGCGCCGTCGGCGGTCTTGGCTGCCGGATCGGGCACGCCGAAGAGGTCGAGCACCGGCACGCCCAGCGTCAGCGCCTCTTCGGCCACGTGCAGCAGCTCGTCGATGGACAGCCGCTCCACCCCCGGCATCGAGGGCACCGGCGCCCGGCCCGCCTGTTCATGCACGAAGACCGGGTAGATCAGGTCGTGCGGCGTGAGCGCGTTCTCGCGCACCAGGTGGCGGGAAAAGGCGTCGCGGCGCAGGCGCCGCGGCCGGCCGGCGGGAAAGGGAGCGTGCAAGGTCATGGCGGGATTGTGAGCCAGGGCCCGATCCCCTGTCGGGGAGGGACGCATGGAAGCAGCCCGGCGGCCGATAAATTACAACTATCTGCCACGTTCGGGGGCTACAAAAAAAGTAAGGAACCTTCTTGTGAGGGGGGAGGGACTTTGTTAAATTCTGTCTCGGACGGCTTGCCGTCCCCCGCTTTTCCTCCCTGAGCGGGTGCCTTGATGTGTGACAGCAAAAGGGCTTCCCAGGCCCGGCGTTTTTCGACGCCGGGCTTTTTTTTGGCCTCGGCGGGCGGGCGCGGGAGGGCGCCGGGCCCTGGCCGGGTCGCGGCCCCCGGGGCTGGAACGCATTCGTACACTGCCGCTCATGCTCTGGGTCAAGTCCTTCCACATCGTCTTCGTCGCCAGCTGGTTCGCGGGCCTGTTCTACCTGCCGCGCATCTTCGTGAACCTGGCCATGGTGCCGCCCGAGTCGGTGGCCGAGCGCGAGCGCCTGCTGACGATGGCGCGCAAGCTCAGGCGTTTCACGTCCTTCCTCGCCGTGCCGGCGCTGGGCTTCGGTCTGTGGCTGTGGCTGGGCTACGGCATCGGCCGCGGCGCGGGCAACGGCTGGCTGCATGCCAAACTGGCCCTGGTGCTGCTGGTGCTGGGCTACCAGCATGGCTGCGCGGTGCTGCTGCGCCGCTTCGTCGCCGGGCAGAACCGGCGCAGCCATCGCTGGTACCGTGTCTTCAACGAGGTGCCCGTGCTGCTGCTGCTGGGCATCGTCGTGCTGGCGGTGGTCAAGCCCTTCTGAGCCGGCCTGTGCGGCGCCGCCTGATGCCCGTCGTGCAGCCGTGACCGGCCCGGGCCACAAATCCGCCGCCTGGCCGCTGGCGCTGAGCTATGCGGCGCTGATCGTCTATGCCAGCCTGTTCCCGTTCACGGGCTGGCGCGACCAGGGGCTGCCCCCCTGGTCCTACCTGTCCGCGCCCTGGCCGCGCTGGTGGACCGGCTTCGATCTGGGCATCAACGTGGTCGGCTACCTGCCGCTGGGTTTTCTGCTGGCGGTGGCGGTGCTGCGTTCCCGGCCGCTGTGGCGGGCCGGGCCCGCGGTGGCCGTGGCGGTGGGCGGCCTGGGAGGCGCGCTGCTGTCCTTCGTGATGGAGGCGCTGCAGAGCTATCTGCCGGCGCGCATCCCGTCGAATCTGGACCTCGGCCTCAACGCGGCCGGCGCGCTGGGCGGGGCCGTCGTTGCGGCCGGCCTGGTGCGCATCGGCCTGATCTCGCGCTGGCAGCGCGCGCGGGGGCGCTGGTTCGTGGACGAGTCGCGCGGGGCGCTGGTCTTGCTGGCGCTGTGGCCGCCCGCGCTGCTGTTCCCGCCGGCCGTGCCCTTCGGCCTGGGCCAGGTCTTCGAGCGGCTGGAGGAGGCGGTCGCGGTCTGGCTGACGGACACGCCCTTCCTGGAATGGCTGCCGGTGCGCCAGTTCGAACTGCAGCCGCTGGTGCCGGCGGGCGAGATGCTCTGCGTCGCGCTGGGGCTGCTGGTGCCCTGCCTGCTGGCCTTCACCGTCGCGCGATCGCTGCCGCGCCGGGCGCTGCTGGCGGCGGGTGTGCTGGCGGCCGGTACCGCCGCCAGTGCGCTGTCGGCAGCGCTCAGCTGGGGGCCCGTGCATGCCTGGGCCTGGGTCGGCCCGCCCGTGTGGGCCGGCGGGGTGCTCGCCGTGCTGGTGATGGGCGCGCTGCTGCGCGTGCCGCGGCGGCTCGGCATGGTGCTGCTGCTGCTCGCCACCGCGCTGCACCTGAGCCTGCTGAACCAGGCCCCGCTCAACGCCTATTTCGCCCTCACCCTGGCCACCTGGGAGCAGGGGCGCTTCATCCGCTTCCATGGGCTGGCGCAGTGGCTGGGCTGGCTGTGGCCCTTCGCGGTGATCCTCTATGCCGGCGTTGCGCTGTCGCGCCGGCCGGCGCCCACTGCAGCCGCGTAGGTTCTCGCAGCGGCCACCGGCCCATCGTCCGCCGGACGGCGCGCGCACGGGGCCAGGCGGCTCCCTACAATGCCCGCATGTCTGCACCCCCTGCCGACGGCTACTACGCCCGCCACATTTTCTTTTGCCTCAACGAGCGGAAAAACGGAGAAGACTCCTGCGCCCGGCATGATGCGCAGGCCGGTTTCGACCATTGCAAGTCGCGCGTGAAGGCCGAGGGCCTGGCCGGCCCGGGCCGCGTGCGCGTGAACAAGGCCGGCTGCCTGGACCGCTGCGCGGGCGGCCCCGTGGCCGTGGTCTATCCGGAAGGCGTCTGGTACAGCTTCGTGGACAAGGAAGACATCGACGAGATCGTCGAGTCCCACCTCAGGAACGGCCGGGTGGTCGAGCGCCTGCGGCTGCCGCCCGACGTGGGCCGCTGACCCCGGGATCGTCGCTGCGCGGCGGAACCTTCGGCCGCGGCCGCGATCTGTCGCCGGGCTTCGGCCTGTTTCCTGGCTTTTCTCTTTCCCATTGGCTCACTTCATGAACGCGCAGACTGAAAAGCTCTTGCTGCAAGGCGCTGCCGGCGCCGTGGAGGCCCTGCGCGACCCGCCCGCCGACGGCAGGGCTTCGGTCGGCGTGGCCGTCATCGCGCATCCCCATCCGCTGTTCGGCGGCACCATGGACAACAAGGTGGTCCAGACGCTCGCCCGTGCGTTCGTGGCCTGCGGCTGGACCGCGGTGCGCTTCAACTTCCGCGGCGTGGGCGCCAGCGAGGGCGTGCATGACGAGGGCCGCGGCGAGGCGCAGGACTTTCTGCGCGTGGTGGAGCAGGTGGCGCCGCAGGGTCCGCTGGCCATCGCCGGCTTCTCCTTCGGCGCCTTCGTCGCCAGCCAGGCGCTGCAGGCCTTGTGGGCCGACCGCGACATCCGGCAGGCCGTGCTGGTGGGCACCGCGGCTTCCCGTTTTTCCGTGGCCGCCCTGCCGCCCGAGGCCCATGAGCGCACCCTGGTCGTGCACGGCGAGCAGGACGACACGGTGCCCCTGTCCGCCGTCATGGACTGGGCCCGCCCGCAGTCACTTCCCGTGACAGTGATTCCCGGGGGGGGCCATTTCTTTCACGGACAATTGCCGCTGCTCAAGACCCTGGTGGCGCGCCATCTGCGCGCCTGAGGCCCGCCTGCCGCATCGGTCCCGTCGACCGCGCCCGCCTGGGCGCGGCCCCTGCCTTTCTCATCCTCGTGCTCCCGATGATCCGACTCTCCGCAATGCGCCGCTGGCTGGCGCTGGCCGTCATCACTTTCGCCGTCTCCTGGGCCCATGCCCAGGGCGCCCCGCAACCGCCCGAAGTGGCGGCCCGCGCGTACCTGCTGGTGGACGTCACGGCCAACCAGGTGCTGGCGCAAAAGGACATCGACATGCCGGTCGAGCCGGCGTCGCTGACCAAGCTGATGAGCGCCTACCTGGTCTTCGACGCGCTCAAGTCCAAGAAGATCACGCTGACCCAGACACTGCCGGTGAGCGAGCGCGCCTGGAAGATGCCGGGCTCGCGCATGTTCATCGACCCGAAGATGCAGGTGCCGGTGGACGACCTGATCAAGGGCATGATCGTGCAGTCGGGCAATGACGCCACCGTGGCGCTGGCCGAAGGCGTGGGCGGCTCGGTGGAGCACTTCGTGCACCTGATGAACGAGCAGGCCAAGGCGCTGGGCATGAAGAACACGGGCTACGCCAATCCTGAGGGCCTGACCGCACCCGGCCACACGACCACGGCGCGCGACCTCAGCATCCTGGCCACCCGGCTGATGCGCGACTTTCCGGAGTACACGCACTATTACTCGATCAAGAAGTACCGCTACCCCGGCACGCCCTCGACCAACGACACCAACCGCAACCTGCTGCTGTTCCGCGACCCGACGGTGGATGGCCTGAAGACCGGCCACACCAATGCGGCGGGCTACTGCATGATCGTCACGGCCAAGCGCGACTTCCCGAACCTGCCGGGCGGCCGTCGCCTGCTGTCCATCGTGCTGGGCGCCAGCAGCGAAGCCGTGCGCGCCAACGAATCGCAGAAGCTGCTGAACTGGGGCTACACCGCCTTCGACGCGGTGCGCCTGTTCGACGCCAACCAGGCCGTGGCCACGCCGCAGGTCTGGAAGGGCAAGGCCAGCACCGCCAAGCTGGGGCGCACGGAGCCGATCGTCGTCACGGTGCCTTCGGGCAGCGCCTCGCGCGTGAGCACGCAGGTGGTGCGGCCCGATCCGCTGATGGCGCCGCTGGCCAGGAACCAGGCGCTCGGCAGCCTGAAGATCTCGCTGGGCGACCAGGCGCTGGCGGAAGTGCCACTGGTGGTGCTGGAGCCGGTGGAGCAGGCGGGCGTGCTCGGCCGTGCCTGGGACGCGGTGCGGCTCTGGATCAAGTAGGAACGGCCGCGAGCTGCCTGCCAGGCCTTCGCGGCGCAGGGCCTTGGCCCCCCGCTGGGCCAAAGGCTTGCAGCCACAGCCCGCTGATTGCTAGAATCGCGGGCTTTTCGGAATTTTCCGAAGGGTTTCACGTTTTCGTTTCCCGGGGGTGTCTGGCTTCGCAGCCATGGGCCCTGCGGCCTGTCACGGGGCTGTCGGGAGTTTTTGGGACTATTCATTCATGCCAACGATCAATCAACTGGTGCGCCAGGGTCGCGAGGTCGAAACGACCAAGTCGAAGAGCCCTGCCATGCAGAACTCGCCGCAACGCCGCGGCGTCTGCACCCGGGTCTACACCACGACCCCCAAGAAGCCGAACTCCGCTCTGCGCAAGGTCGCCAAGGTGCGCCTGACCAACGGTTTCGAAGTCATTTCCTACATCGGCGGTGAAGGCCACAATCTCCAGGAACACAGCGTGGTGCTGGTTCGCGGCGGCCGGGTCAAGGACTTGCCCGGTGTTCGCTACCACATCGTGCGCGGTTCGCTGGACCTGCAGGGCGTGAAGGATCGCAAGCAGGCCCGTTCGAAGTACGGCGCCAAGCGTCCCAAGAAGGCCTGATCGGGCTTTCCCGGTTCGTTTTCATTCGGTGTTCGGCTGCCCTGGCAGGCGGTGCGAACGTAGTGACCCCGAACGCAGAGGTCTGCGTGGGTCGAGTAAGTGAGAGTCCTGATGGCTCTCGCGGCGTCGCCGGAAGGCGGTGCCAACTGAAGCAAAGAGGTTCAGAAAAATGCCACGTCGTCGCGAAGTCCCCAAACGTGAAATCCTGCCGGATCCCAAGTACGGCAATGTCGAGCTGTCCAAGTTCATGAACGTGATCATGGAAGGCGGCAAGAAGGCAGTCGCCGAGCGCATCATCTATGGCGCGCTCGACTTCATCGAGAAGAAGAACCCCGGCAAAGATCCGCTGGAAGCCTTCACCATCGCCATCAACAACGTCAAGCCGATGGTCGAAGTGAAGTCGCGCCGCGTGGGCGGTGCGAACTACCAGGTGCCGGTCGAGGTGCGCCCCGTGCGCCGCCTGGCGCTGTCGATGCGCTGGATCAAGGAAGCCGCCCGCAAGCGCGGCGAGAAGTCGATGGCCCTTCGCCTGGCCAACGAACTGATGGAAGCCACGGAAGGCCGTGGCGGCGCGATGAAGAAGCGCGACGAAGTGCACCGCATGGCCGACGCCAACAAGGCGTTCAGCCACTTCCGCTTCTGATCTCCATCCTCACCCAACCCTACGGCCGGGAGCCCGACCTGTCCTTCCGACAGGCGGGCTCTCTGCGATTCACGGAGTAATTTCTCATGGCCCGTAAAACCCCCATCGAGCGCTACCGCAACATCGGTATCTCGGCGCACATCGACGCTGGCAAGACCACGACGACCGAGCGCATCCTGTTCTACACCGGCGTGAACCACAAGATCGGTGAAGTGCACGATGGCGCGGCCACGATGGACTGGATGGAGCAGGAACAGGAGCGCGGCATCACGATCACGTCCGCGGCCACCACCTGCTTCTGGAAGGGCATGGACCTGTCCTATCCCGAACACCGCTTCAACATCATCGACACCCCCGGCCACGTGGACTTCACCATCGAGGTGGAGCGCTCCATGCGCGTGCTGGACGGCGCCTGCATGGTGTACTGCGCCGTGGGCGGCGTGCAGCCCCAGTCGGAAACCGTCTGGCGCCAGGCCAACAAGTACAAGGTGCCCCGCCTGGCCTTCGTGAACAAGATGGACCGCACCGGCGCCAACTTCTTCAAGGTCTACGAGCAGATGCGCGTGCGCCTGAAGGCCAACCCCGTGCCGATCGTGATCCCGATCGGTGCCGAGGACAACTTCAAGGGCGTGGTCGACCTGCTCAAGATGAAGGCCATCATCTGGGACGAAGCCTCCCAGGGCATGAAGTTCGAGTACCAGGACATTCCTGCGGATCTCCAGGCGACCGCCAAGGAGTGGCGCGAGAAGATGGTCGAGGCGGCTGCCGAGGCCAGCGAAGAGCTGATGAACAAGTACCTGGAAGAGGGCGACCTCACTGAGGAAGAAATCAAGCTCGCCATCCGTACGCGCACCATCGCCACGGAAATCCAGCCCATGCTGTGCGGCACGGCCTTCAAGAACAAGGGCGTGCAGCGCATGCTGGACGCCGTGATCGATTTCCTGCCCTCGCCGGTGGACATCCCCCCGGTGGCCGGCACGGACGAGAACGAGAACGAAGTGACCCGCAAGGCCGACGACGGCGAGAAGTTCTCGTCGCTGGCCTTCAAGCTGATGACCGACCCCTTCGTCGGCCAGCTGACCTTCGTGCGCGTGTACTCGGGCGTCCTGTCCAAGGGCGACACCGTCTACAACGCCGTCAAGGGCAAGAAGGAGCGCATCGGCCGCATCGTGCAGATGCATGCCAACGAGCGGCTGGAAGTGGACGAGATCCGCGCCGGCGACATCGCCGCCTGCGTGGGCCTGAAGGACGTGACCACGGGCGAAACCCTGTGCGATCCCGACTCCATCGTGACGCTGGAACGCATGGTGTTCCCCGAGCCCGTGATCGCGCAGGCCGTGGAGCCCAAGTCCAAGGCCGACCAGGAGAAGATGGGCATCGCCCTGTCGCGCCTGGCCGCTGAAGACCCGTCCTTCCGCGTGCGCACCGACGAGGAATCCGGCCAGACCATCATCGCCGGCATGGGCGAGCTGCACCTGGAAATCATCGTGGACCGCATGAAGCGCGAGTTCAACGTGGAAGCCAACGTGGGCAAGCCCCAGGTGGCCTACCGCGAAACCGTGCGCAAGCAGGTCACCGACGTCGAAGGCAAGTTCGTGCGCCAGTCCGGCGGCAAGGGCCAGTACGGCCACGTCGTGTTCACTCTGGAGCCGCAGGAAGCCGGCAAGGGCTTCGAGTTCGTCGACGCCATCAAGGGCGGCGTGGTGCCGCGCGAGTACATCCCGGCGGTGGAAAAGGGCGTGGTCGAAGCCCTGAACACCGGCGTGCTGGCGGGCTACCCCGTGGTGGACGTGAAGGTCACGCTGACCTTCGGTTCGTACCACGACGTGGACTCGTCGGAACAGGCGTTCAAGATGGCCGCCATCTTCGGCTTCAAGGAAGCGGCCCGCAAGGCCAATCCCGTCATCCTCGAGCCGATGATGGCCGTGGAAGTGGAAACGCCCGAAGACTACGCCGGTACCGTGATGGGCGACCTGTCGTCCCGCCGCGGCATGGTGCAGGGCATGGACGACATGGCCGGCGGCGGCAAGGTCATCCGCGCCGAAGTGCCGATGTCGGAGATGTTCGGCTACGCCACCACGCTGCGTTCCATGACGCAGGGCCGCGCCACGTACACGATGGAGTTCAAGCACTACGCCGAAGCTCCGCGCAACGTGTCCGAAGCCATCGTGGCCGCGCGCGCCAAGTAAAAAGCGTTCAGCCGTCCGGGCGCAGGCCCGGGCGGCTTTTTCCTGTCTGCGATCCGGTGCCGTCCTGTGCCCGTGCGGGGCGATCCAGCAACCGGATGCAGACATAAAACCCTCACACGGGCCATTGCTCTTTCAAGGATTGAAAAATGGCAAAAGGTAAGTTCGAGCGCACCAAGCCGCACGTGAACGTGGGCACGATCGGTCACGTGGACCATGGCAAGACGACGCTGACGGCGGCGATCGCCACGGTGCTGTCGGCCAAGTTCGGCGGCGAAGCCAAGAAGTACGACGAAATCGACGCGGCACCCGAAGAAAAGGCGCGCGGCATCACCATCAACACCGCCCACGTCGAGTACGAGACGCAGAACCGTCACTACGCCCACGTGGACTGCCCCGGCCACGCCGACTACGTCAAGAACATGATCACCGGCGCTGCCCAGATGGACGGCGCCATCCTGGTGTGCTCGGCCGCCGACGGCCCGATGCCCCAGACCCGTGAGCACATCCTGCTGGCGCGCCAGGTGGGCGTGCCCTACATCATCGTGTTCCTGAACAAGTGCGACATGGTCGACGACGCCGAGCTGCTCGAGCTGGTCGAAATGGAAGTGCGCGAACTGCTGGACAAGTACGACTTCCCCGGCGACGACACCCCCATCATCCACGGCTCGGCCAAGCTGGCCCTGGAAGGCGACAAGGGCAAGCTGGGCGAAGAAGCCATCATGAAGCTGGCCGACGCGCTGGACACCTACATCCCCACGCCCGAGCGTGCCGTGGATGGTGCCTTCCTGATGCCCGTGGAAGACGTGTTCTCGATCTCCGGCCGCGGCACCGTGGTGACCGGCCGTATCGAGCGCGGCGTCATCAAGGTCGGCGAGGAAATCGAAATCGTCGGCATTCGTGACCTGCAAAAGACCACCGTCACCGGCGTGGAAATGTTCCGCAAGCTGCTGGACCAGGGCCAGGCCGGCGACAACGTGGGTCTGCTGCTGCGCGGCACCAAGCGCGAGGAAGTCGAGCGCGGCCAAGTGCTGGCCAAGCCCGCCTCGATCAAGCCGCACACGCACTTCACCGCCGAGGTGTACGTGCTGAGCAAGGACGAAGGCGGCCGTCACACGCCGTTCTTCAACAACTACCGTCCGCAGTTCTACTTCCGCACGACCGACGTCACCGGCGCCATCGAGCTGCCCAAGGACAAGGAAATGGTCATGCCCGGCGACAACGTGTCGATCACCGTCAAGCTGATCGCGCCGATCGCCATGGAAGAAGGCCTGCGCTTCGCCATCCGCGAAGGCGGCCGCACCGTGGGTGCGGGCGTGGTGGCCAAGATCATCGAATAAGGATGAGCGCCATGGCCAACAAGCAAAAGATCCGCATCCGCCTCAAGGCGTTCGACTACAAGCTCATCGACCAGTCGGCCGCCGAGATCGTGGACACCGCCAAGCGCACCGGCGCCATCGTCAAGGGTCCCGTGCCCCTGCCGACGCGCATGAAGCGCTTCGACATCCTGCGCTCGCCGCACGTGAACAAGTCCAGCCGCGACCAGTTCGAGATCCGCACCCACCAGCGCCTGATGGACATCGTCGACCCCACCGACAAGACCGTGGACGCGCTGATGAAGCTGGACCTGCCGGCCGGCGTCGACGTCGAGATCAAGCTGCAGTAAATGGCAGCGCAGGCCTTCGGGCCTGCCCCTGGAGCCCGGTCGCTCGCGTGGCCGGGCTTTTTTTGTTCTTGGCGCCGGGGCCGATGTCTGCGGGCCAGAACAGGGCTTGCACAAAAAGATGGCAGCGCAGTAGAATCGCGGGCTCTGCTTTTTTGCGGTCGTTCGCCCATGGTTTTTCCGAGGGCGGGTCGCAGGCGGCAGGGTCCTATCAACCTTCTCTCGCTGGCGAGCGGCCGGTGCCCATCGGGTGCAGGCCTCGGGGCCGAACGCTGTCGCCAATTGAAGTGGCAGCGGCGAGAGTTTCGGAGAAACAACATGAGTCAAAGCAACTCCCTCGGGTTGCTGGGCCGCAAGGTGGGCATGATGCGCCTCTTCACCGACGACGGGGACGCAGTGCCCGTCACGGTGGTGGACGTGTCCAACAACCGCGTGACCCAGGTCAAGACCCAAGAGAACGACGGCTACGTCGCTCTGCAGGTGACGTTCGGTTCGCGCAAGGCCTCCCGCGTGACCAAGCCGCAGGCCGGCCACCTGGCCAAGGCTGGCGTCGAAGCCGGCGAAATCATCCGTGAGTTCCGCGTGAGCGCCGAAACGGCCGCCCAGCACCAGGCTGGCGCCGTGATCGCTGCACAAGGCGTCTTCGCCGCCGGCCAGAAGGTCGACGTGCAGGGCACCTCGATCGGCAAGGGCTTCGCCGGCACGATCAAGCGCCACAACTTCGGTTCGCAGCGCGCATCGCACGGCAACAGCCGCTCGCACAACGTTCCTGGTTCCATCTCGATGGCGCAGGACCCGGGGCGCGTGTTCCCGGGCAAGAAGATGACCGGCCACATGGGCGACGAGACCGTGACCACCCAGAACCTGGACGTGGTGCGCGTGGACGAAGCTCGCCAGCTGCTGCTGATCAAGGGCGCGATTCCGGGTTCGAAGGGTGGCTTCGTCACCGTGCGTCCCGCCGTCAAGGCCAAGCCGCAAGCGGCTGAAGGAGCGAAGTAATGGAACTCGAACTCCTGAATGAACAGGGCCAGGCCGCGTCGAAGTACGATGCGCCCGAGACCGTGTTCGGTCGTGCTTACAACGAAGACCTGATCCATCAGATCGTCGTGGCCTACCAGGCCAACGCGCGCCAGGGCACCCGTGCCCAGAAGGACCGCGAACAGGTCAAGCACTCGACCAAGAAGCCGTTCAAGCAAAAGGGAACGGGCCGTGCCCGTGCCGGTATGACTTCCTCGCCGCTGTGGCGTGGGGGCGGCCGCATCTTCCCGAATATGCCGGACGAGAACTTCACCCAGAAGATCAACAAGAAGATGTACCGCGCCGGCATGGCGTCCATCTTCTCGCAGCTGGTGCGTGAAGGCCGTCTGGCCGTGGTCGACTCCCTGAAGGTCGACTCGCCCAAGACCAAGGCGCTGGCTGCCAAGTTCAAGGCGATGAATCTCGAGTCCGTGCTCGTGATCGCCGAAGAAGTCGACGAAAACCTGTACCTCGCCTCGCGCAACCTGGCCAACGTGCTGGTGGTCGAGCCGCGTTACGCAGACCCGCTGTCGCTGGTGCACTACAAGAAGGTGCTGGTGACCAAGGGCGCTGTCGACAAGCTCAAGGAGATGTTCGCATGAGCCGCGTGAATCCCACTCCCGCCGAGCGGAAGTTCGACGAAGGCCGTCTCATGAACGTGCTGGTCGCCCCGATCGTGTCCGAAAAGGCCACGATGGTCGGCGAGAAGTCGAACGCCGTGACTTTCAAGGTGCTGCAGGACGCCACCAAGCCCGAGATCAAGGCCGCCGTTGAGCTGATGTTCAAGGTCGAGGTCAAGGGTGTGTCCGTCACCAACATCAAGGGCAAGACCAAGCGCTTCGGCCGCTCGGTGGGCCGCCGCGACAACGTTCGCAAGGCCTACGTGACGCTCAAGCCCGGTCAGGAGCTCAACCTTGTTTCGGAGGCCGCGTAATCATGGCCGTCATCAAGCTCAAGCCGACCACGCCGGGTCAACGCGGTGCCGTCAAGATCTCGCGCGACCACCTGCACAAGGGTGAAGGCTACGCGCCGCTGCTGGAGCCCCAGTTCCAGAAGGCCGGCCGTAACAACAACGGTCACATCACCACCCGCCACAAGGGCGGTGGCCACAAGCACCACTACCGTGTGGTGGACTTCAAACGCAACAAGGACGGCATCCCGGCCAAGGTCGAACGCATCGAGTACGACCCCAACCGTTCCGCCCACATCGCGCTGGTGTGCTACGCCGACGGCGAGCGCCGCTACATCATCGCCCCGCGCGGTGTGGAAGCCGGTGCCACGCTGCTGAGCGGCTCGGAAGCCCCGATCCGCGCCGGCAACACGCTGCCGATCCGCAACATCCCCGTGGGTTCGACCATCCACGCGATCGAGCTGCAGCCCGGCAAGGGTGCGCAGGTCGCGCGTTCGGCCGGTGCCTCGGCGACGCTGCTGGCCCGCGAAGGCGTCTACGCCCAGGTGCGCATGCGCTCCGGTGAAGTGCGCCGCATCCACATCGAATGCCGCGCCACCATCGGTGAAGTGGCCAACGAAGAACACAGCCTGCGCCAGTACGGCAAGGCCGGTGCCACCCGCCATCGCGGCATTCGCCCGACCGTCCGCGGCGTGGTGATGAACCCGATCGACCACCCGCACGGTGGTGGTGAAGGCCGCACGGGCGAAGGCCGCCATCCGGTCGACCCATGGGGCAACCTGACGAAGGGTTATCGCACCCGCAACAACAAGCGCACGCAAGTCTTCATCGTGTCGCGTCGCAAGAAGTAAGGGACAGCCATGACTCGCTCTCTCAAAAAGGGTCCTTTCGTCGACCACCACCTGGTCGCCAAGGTTGAAAAGGCCATTGCGACCAAGGACAAGAAGCCGATCAAGACCTGGTCGCGCCGCTCGATGGTGCTGCCCGAGTTCATCGGCCTGACCATTGCCGTGCACAACGGCAAGCAACACGTGCCCGTGTACGTGACCGACCAGATGGTCGGCCACAAGCTGGGCGAGTTCGCACTGACCCGCACCTTCAAGGGTCACCCGGCGGACAAGAAAGCCAAGAAGTAAGGAGCAAGAACATGTCTGAAACACGTGCAGTGCTCCGCGGCGTTCGCCTGTCGGTGGACAAGGGCCGCCTCGTCGCGGACCTGATCCGCGGCAAGAAGGTGGACCAGGCGCTGAACATTCTGGAATTCACCCAGAAGAAGGCTGCCGTCATCGTCAAGAAGGTGCTCGAGTCGGCGATCGCCAACGCCGAGCACAACGACGGTGCCGACATCGACGAACTCCGCGTCAAGACCATCTATGTCGAGCAAGGTGCCACGCTCAAGCGTTTCACCGCGCGCGCCAAGGGCCGCGGCAACCGCATCAGCAAGCCCACGTGCCACGTGTACGTGACGGTCGGCAACTAAGGTCTGGAAGAAACATGGGACAGAAAATCCACCCCACCGGCTTCCGCCTGGCGGTCAGCCGCAACTGGTCCAGCCGTTGGTACGCCAGCGACCGTGACTTCGCCGGCATGCTGGCCGAAGACATCAAGGTGCGCGAGTACCTGAAGAAGAAGCTGAAGAACGCTTCCGTGTCGCGCGTGCTGATCGAGCGCCCCGCCAAGAACGCCCGCATCACCATCTACTCGGCGCGTCCGGGCGTCGTGATCGGCAAGAAGGGCGAGGACATCGAGAACCTGAAGAAGGAACTCGGCAAGCAACTGGGCGTGCCCGTTGCCGTGAACATCGAGGAAGTGCGCAAGCCCGAAGTCGATGCGCAGCTGATCGCCGACTCGATCACCCAGCAGCTCGAAAAGCGCATCATGTTCCGCCGCGCCATGAAGCGCGCGATGCAGAACGCGATGCGCCTGGGCGCCCAGGGCATCAAGATCATGTCCGCCGGCCGCCTGAACGGCATCGAAATCGCACGTACCGAGTGGTACCGCGAAGGCCGCGTGCCGCTGCACACCCTGCGCGCCGACATCGACTACGGCACCTCCGAAGCCAAGACCACCTATGGTGTGATCGGCGTGAAGGTGTGGGTCTACAAGGGCGACACGCTGGGCCGCAGCGATGCGCCGTCGCTGGACAGCACGCCGCGCCCCGAAGGCGAAGAGCGCCGCGGTCCGCGCGGTCCGCGCCGTGACGGCCGCCCGGGCGGCAACGACCGCCGTGGCGGTCCGCGCGCCGGCGGCCGCGGCCTGGGCAGCAATGCTGCGCCGGCCGACGGCAGCGACAAGCCCGCCGAAGCCGCAGACCCCAGCAAGCCCGCCGTTAAGCGCGTCCGCAAAGCCGCGCCCGCTGCAGCAGCGGACGGTGCCAAGACTGAATAAACCCAGTCTTTGAGAAAGACGGAGAAATCAAATGCTGCAACCTGCACGCAGAAAGTTCCGCAAGGAACAGAAAGGCCGCAACACCGGCGTCGCGACCCGGGGCAACTCGGTCGCTTTCGGTGACTTCGGCCTGAAGTCGGTGGATCGGGGCCGCCTGACGGCCCGCCAGATCGAAGCCGCCCGCCGTGCCATCTCGCGCCATGTGAAGCGCGGTGGCCGCATCTGGATCCGCGTGTTCCCCGACAAGCCGATCTCGACCAAGCCCGCCGAAGTCCGGATGGGTAACGGTAAGGGCAACCCCGAGTACTACGTGGCCGAGATCCAGCCGGGCAAGGTCATCTACGAGATCGTCGGCGTGCCCGAAGAACTCGCTCGTGAAGCGTTCCGCCTGGCTGCCGCCAAGCTGCCCCTGCGTACGACCTTCGTCGCACGCCAGCTCGGCGCCTGATCGAGGAGAACACCATGGCAAAGAACAAGCAAACCGCGAAGGTCTCCAAGGCCGCCGCGCTGCGCGAGAAGGACGTGGCTGGCCTGCAGGCCGAAATCAAGGACCTGCAGAAGGCCCATTTCGGTCTGCGCATGCAGAAGGCCACGCAACAGCTGAGCAACAACGCCAGCCTGTCGGTGACCCGCCGCGACATCGCCCGCGCCAAGACCATCCTGGCGCAAAAGCAGGCTGCGGCCCAGTAAGGAGTGAACATGACGGAAGCTCAAAAATCCCTCAAGCGCACCCTGATCGGCAAGGTCGTCAGCGACAAGCGCGCCAAGACGGTGACCGTGCTGGTCGAGCGTCGCGTGAAGCACCCGATCTACGACAAGATCATGATCAAGTCGAGCAAGTACCACGCGCACGACGAGCAAGGTGAGTACCACCTGGGCGATCTGATCGAGATCACGGAGTCGCGTCCGATCTCCAAGTCCAAGAACTGGATCGCCACGCGCCTGGTCGAGAAGGCGGCCGTGGTCTGATTCTGACCCGCGCCTTTCGCCGCCCTGCGGGGATGGCTATTTGAAAACGGCCCACAATGTGGGCCGTTTTCTTTTTTCCGAAGCTCACAAGGACCTCAGACCATGATCAAGATCGGCGACACCCTGCCTGCGACCACGCTGTACGAATACTCGGAGGTGGAGGGCGAAGGCTGCAGCATCGGCCCGAACCCCGTCGACGTCGCCCAGGCGAGCGCGGGCAAGACGATTGCGCTGTTCGCGCTGCCCGGTGCCTTCACCCCCACCTGCTCGGCCAAGCATGTGCCCGGCTACGTGGAGCAGCACGCTGCGTTCCAGGCCGCCGGCGTCGACGAAATCTGGTGCCTGAGCGTGAACGACGCCTTCGTCATGGGCGCCTGGGCGCGCGACCAGAAGACCGCCGGCAAGGTGCGCATGCTGGCCGATGGCAGCGGCGATTTCGCCAAGGCCACGGGCCTGACGCTGGACCTGACGTCGCGCGGCATGGGGGTGCGCAGCAACCGCTATTCGATGCTGGTGAAGGACGGCAAGGTCGTCTCGCTGAACGTGGAAGCCCCGGGGAAGTTCGAAGTCAGCGACGCGGCCACGCTGCTGGCCCAGGCCAAGGGCTGAGCGCTGCAGGGGCTTTGCGCGCCCCCTCGTGAAGGGGGCGCAGCGCCGCCTGCGCTCCTCAGAGATCGACCTTGAGGTAGTGCGAGCCCGCCACGGGATTGTGGTAGTAAGGCGGCACTTCGACGAAGCCCAGGTCTTCGTAGAGCGCGCGTGCGGACTCCATGTCGTCCAGCGTGTCCAGCAGCACGCAGGAATAGCCGGCATGCCGCGCCGCATCGAGCGTGGCCTCCACCAGTTGCCGCCCCAGGCCCAGGCCGCGGTAGCCCGGCCGCACGTACAGGCGCTTCATTTCCGCCGCGTTCACGTAATCCACCGTGTCCAGCGGCCGCAGGGCACAGCAGCCGGCGACCTGGCCCCAGGCGCCGTCGGGGCGGCGCCAGGCGTCTTGCACCGGTGCGGCGTCCTCGGCGCCGGCCAGCGCGAGCAGGAGGGCGCCGCGCGGCGCGGCGTAGTCGCCGGGCAGCGCCGCCAGTTCGGCTTCGAAGCCCTGGAAGCCCAGGTCCACGCTGAGGCTGCGGCCATATTCCTCGAAGATCGTCCGGACCGCATCCATGTCCGCTGCGGCGTCGATGCTGAGCACGCACACTGGCGTGGCATGCGTGGGGGCGGGGGCGGCAGCCGCGGGGGGACGGATCATGGTGCTGAAGCTCATCTCAGCCCTGCATCGACGCCACCCAGCGCGCCAGCGCGGCGCACAGGCCGAAGAGCAGCAGCGCCACGCCACGGCTGGCCCAGTCGTCGCGGCTGGCCGGCACGGCCAGCGCGGGCTCCACGGTCTTGTCGCCCGACAGCATGGGCCGCACCAGCGTCTGGCGCTTGAAGAGCACGTAGACGAGCACGGCGAACGCGTGCAGCACGAGCAGGGCGATGACCAGCCACTGCCCGGCCTCCTTGTGCCAGTCCATGGCGGCACTGGACCAGGCGCCGGGCACCCGCGTGGCCAGTGGGCCGGTGAAGGTGATGGCGTCATCGGACATCAGGCCCGAGAGCACCTGAACGAGCAGCACCCCGAGCAGCGCGAACACCGACAGCGCGCCCAGCGGCGTGTGGCCGATGCGGTGCGCGGGCGCGGCGCGGCCGCGCAGGTAAGCGATCAGCGCAGCGGGCGAATAGACGAAGGCGGAGAAGCGCGACCAGCGCCCGCCGACGAAGCCCCAGAGCAGGCGGAACAGCAGCAATGCCAGCACGAAGTAGCCGAGCCGGAAATGCCAGTCCATCGCCCCCGTCTTGGCGCTGACGATCAGGCCCACCACGCTCACGGCCAGGCTCCAGTGGAACAGGCGCGTGGGCAGGTCCCACACGCGCAGGCGCTGGCGATCGGGGGGCGTGGCGGTCATTGCGATGGACATCGGGGCGGACTGGCGGGCCGCCAGATTAACAAATGCGGGCGCCCGCGCAGAGGGGCGCCGGGATTCCGTGGGCGCGCGGGGCCTTTGCCTGGGCGCCACGGGCCACCTCTACACTTCGCCGCAGCCGGGTGCGCGGGCAAGCACCCGGCGGTCAATCCTCCACGAAGAAACAGGAAACCCCATGTCACGTTCCATGCTCCCCACGCTGGCGTTCTGCGCGCTGGCCCTGGCGGGTCTGTCGGCACAGGCCCAGGCCCCGCAGACCTTCGCCACGCCGCAGGAGGCCATCAAGTTCCGCCAGGCCACGCTGAAGGAAATGCAGCAGAACTTCAAGCAGGTGGCGGACATGGCCAGCGGCCGCGCCGACTTCGACGCCAAGGTGGCCGAGGCCGCTTCGGCGCGCGCGGCCGAGCTGATCAAGCTGCCCTGGGCCGGCTTCGGCCCGGGCACCGAGGGCGGCAAGGCCTCGCCGGCGATCTGGAAGGAGCAGGACAAGTTCAAGGCCGCGGCCACGCGCGCCGAGACCGAAGTCGCCAAGGTGGCGGCCGCCGCCAAGACCGGCAGCCTGGACGCCATCAAGGCCGCCATCGGCGGTGCCGGCGCCTCGTGCAAGGCTTGCCACGACGCGTACCGCAACTGAGGTGCGACGCGAGGGGCGCCGCCGGCGGCGCATCCCTCGCCCCGCCAGCGAAAACGGCGACCTGCGGGTCGCCGTTTGCGTGAGCGCAGTACCGAAAACCCCGGTGCCCGCGCGAGCCCGCAAGCAGGTTCAGGCCTCGGCCAGCAGCTTCTCGATCAGGCGGTGCAGCTCGGCGAAGTCGGGCTCGCCCACATAGCGCTTGACGATCTCGCCGCGCTTGTTGACCAGGTAGGTGGTGGGCGTGAGCTTCACGTCGCCCCAGGCCTGGGCGACGGCGCCCGTGTTGTCGATGGCGACGGAGAAGGGCAGCTTGCGCGACTGCGCGAAGTTGACCACGTAGCTCGGCGGGTCGTAGCTCATGGCCACGGCCAGCGTGTCGTAGCCCCGGCCCTTGTACTTCTCGTGCGTGGCGGCGATCTGCGGCATCTCGGCCACGCAGGTCACGCAGCTGGTGGCCCAGAAGTTCACCAGCGTCACCTGGCCCTTCAAGTCCTCGGTGCTCCTCTTGCTGCCGTCGAGCAGCACGAAGGTGGAGGCGGGCGCGGCCGTGGCGCCGCTGCTCAGGTACACGCCTGCGCCGACCGCCAGCGCGGCCGCGAATGCGGCAACATAGAGGACTTTCTTCATGGTGACTCGGTCGGAGAAGGTGGGCGGATTCTAAGTTCCGCGGCCTTCCCACAGGCTCCGCCCGCCGGCGACCGAACAAGTGGCATGGCTTCTCAGACCTTTCCCTCGCGCCGTCCGGGCTTCGTGCCCAGGCTGGCTGCCACCCTTGCTCTGGCGAGCCTGGCCATGGCCTGCAGCCCCGTCTTCAACTGGCGCGAGGTGCCGCTGGACGGCCAGGTCAAGGCGCTGCTGCCCTGCAAGCCGGACCGCGCCGAACGCGAGCTGCCGCTGGCGCCCGAAGGCCTGAAGGCCACCATCGGCATGGCCGGCTGCATGGCGGGCGGCGCCACCTTCGCCGTCGCGCAGTGGCCCGGCCTCACGGCCGAAGAGGCGCCCGAGCGCCTCAAGCTGTGGCAGCGTGCGACACGCGCGCAGTGGGAACGCGCGATCGTGCAGGCGAGCGAGGCGCCCATGGCGGCGATGGCCGTGGCGCCGCCCGCCCAGCACTGGCTGCTGCTGGCCGAGGGCGACGCCGCCCCGCCGCTGGCGCGCATGCGCTGGTTCGCGCGCGCCGACGCGCAGGGCCGGGTCACGCTGTACCAGGCCACGGTGCTGGGCGAGCCCTCGGCGGCCGATGCTGCCGCCACCTTCTTCGACGGGCTGCAGCCCCGATGAGCGCTGCGCCGCCCGCGCCGTCCTGCGCGCCAGCCGCCGCCGCGCTCGGCGGCCGCCGCGCCGTCCTGGTCTTCTCGGCCTTCGCACTGGCGTACTTCCTGTCCACGCTGATCCGGGCGATCACCGCCACGCTCTCGCCCACGCTCACGCAGGAATTCGCGCTCGACGCTGGCGATCTCGGCCTGCTGGCCGCCGGCTACTTCCTGGGCTTCGCGCTCACGCAGCTGCCGCTGGGCCGCTGGCTGGACCGGCACGACCCGCGCCGGGTCGAGCTGGCCTTCCTGGGGCTGGCGGTCGCCGGCTGCCTGCTGTTCTCCTTCGCACAGTCCTTCGGCGTGCTGCTGCTCGCGCGCGTGCTCACGGGCGTGGGCGTCAGCGCCTGCCTGATGGCCCCGCTCACGGGCTACCGGCGCTGGTTCACGCCCGCGATGCAGCTGCGCAGCGCCTCATGGATGCTGATGGTCGGCTCCTCGGGCGTGGTGGCGGCCACGCTGCCGGTGCAGTGGCTGCTGCCGCTGGTCGGCTGGCGCCCGCTGTTCTGGCTGCTGGCGGCCGGCGTGGGGCTGGCGATGGCGGGCATCGCCTGGGCCGTGCCGCGCGGTGCGGCGCCGGCCACGGCCCCTGCGCCTGCGCCTGCGCCGTCGCACGCGGCCGTGGGCGGCGATGCCGCGGTCTGGCGCTCGCCCTTCTTCCGCAGCGTGGTTCCGCTGGGCTTTTTCTTCAACGGCGGGCTCGCGGCCCTGCAGACCTTGTGGATCGTGCCCTGGCTGATCCGCGTGGGCGGTCGAACGCCCCAGGAGGCGGCCGAAGGCCTGTTCGCCGTCAGCCTCACGCTGCTTGCCTGCTACTGGCTCTGGGGCCTGGCCAATCCCTGGCTGCTGCGCCGCGGCTGGACGGCGCCGCGCCTGATGGCCCTGCTGCTGCCGCTGAACCTGGCGGTGCTGGCCGCCATCTGGCTGCTGGGGCCGCAGGCCGGCGTCGGGCTGTGGGTGCTGTACGGCATGAGCGCGACCCCCGTGTCGCTGGCCCAGCCGGCCGCCGCGCTGGCCTTGCCGCCGGCGCTGGCGGGGCGGGCGCTGTCGGCCTACAACCTGGCGGTGTTCGTCGGCATCTTCACGCTGCAATGGGGCGTGGGCCTGCTGATCGACCTGGGCCTGGCCCTGGGCCAGCCCGAGCCCATGGCCTTCCGCCTGAGCCTGGCCGTGTTCTGGGCCTGCAGCGTTGGCGCCTACCTCTTTTTCCTCTGGGCGCGCCCGTATGATCGGCCGGCCTCCCTTCCTGCCTCATGAACAGCATCCTTCTGATCGCCCACGCGCCGCTGGCCCATGCGCTGCGGCAATGCGCGCTGCATGTGTTCCCGGAGGCGGAGGCCGGCATCGCCGCGCTCGACGTCCAGGCCCGGGCCGCGCCCGAGGAATCGCTGGCCGCGGCGCGCATCCTGCTCGCGCAGCTCGGCGGCCGCAGCCCGCAGTCCCAGGTGCTGGTGCTCACCGACGTGTTCGGCGCCACGCCCTGCAACGTGGCACAGCAGCTGGTCGACGGTGTGCGCTCGCGGCTGGTGGCCGGCGTGAACCTGCCCATGCTGCTGCGCGCCGTGAGCTACCGGCACGAGTCGCTCGATGCCCTGGTGCAGCGGGCCATTGCGGGCGGCACGGCGGGCGTGATGCAGGTGGCCGTGGCCGCGCCCCAGAATCAGGTGAGGAGAGCTTTCAGTGATCAAGACATCCGTGACCATCAGCAATAAGCTGGGCCTGCATGCGCGGGCCTCGGCCAAGCTCACGAAGCTGGCCGGCAGCTTCCCTTGCGAGGTGTGGCTCTCGCGCGGCGAGCGCCGCGTCAACGCCAAGAGCATCATGGGCGTGATGATGCTGGCCGCGGGCCTGGGCACCACGGTGGAGGTGGAGACCGAGGGCGCGCAGGAGCAGCAGGCCATGGACGCCCTGCTGGCCCTGATCAACGACAAGTTCGGTGAAGGCGAATAGGCCCATGATCCCCCCGCTCTCCGCTGCGTGCCGTCCACTGGCCCCCGAGGGGGCGCCTGCCGCCCCGGGGTGGTCGCGCGGAGGGCCGGTGCCTTCGCGGCACCCCGCCGCTTGAGATTGCCATGACCCTCTCCCTGCACGGCCTTCCCGTCGCCCGCGGCATCGCCATCGGGCGTGCCGTGCTGGTCGTCTCCAGCCGCCTCGACGTGGCGCACTACTTCATCCAGCCCTGGGAGGTGGACGCCGAGATCGGCCGCCTGCGCACGGCCCGCGACGCGGTGAGCCAGGAACTGGTCCGGCTGCAGGCCAGCGTGTCGCAGATGACGCGCGAGGAAACGCCGCACGAGCTGGCGGCGCTGCTGGAAGTGCACCAGATGCTGCTGCAGGACGAGGCGCTCACCGAAGGCGTCAAGCACTGGATCAGCGAGCGCCTGTACAACGCCGAATGGGCGCTGACCACGCAGCTGGAAGTGGTGGCGCGGCAGTTCGACGAGATGGAGGACCCCTACCTGCGCGAGCGCAAGGCCGACCTGGAACAGGTGGTGGAGCGCCTGCTGCGGCAGATGAAGGGCACGGCCGCCGTGCTGGCGCCCACGCCGCCGCCGCGCCGCGCACGCACCGAGGGGGACGAAGACGAAGGCGACGGCTTCGACGCGCCGCTGGTGCTGGTGGCGCACGACCTGTCGCCGGCCGACATGCTGCAGTTCAAGAAGAGCGTGTTCGCGGGCTTCGTGACCGACGTGGGCGGCAAGACCTCGCACACGGCCATCGTGGCGCGCAGCATGGACATCCCGGCCGTAGTCGGCGCGCGCAGCGCCAGCCAGCTGGTGCGGCAGGACGACTGGGTCATCATCGACGGCGAGGCCGGCGTGGTGATCGTCGACCCCTCGCCCATCATCCTGGCCGAATACGGCTTCAAGCAGCGCCAGGGCGAGCTGGAGCGCGAACGGCTCTGGCGCCTGCGCCACAAGCCGGCCATCACGCTGGACGGCGAGCCGGTCGAACTGCTCGCCAACATCGAGATGCCCGAGGACAGCGAGGCCGCCGTGAAGGCCGGCGCCGTGGGGGTGGGCCTGTTCCGCAGCGAATTCCTGTTCATGGGCCGCGAGGCGCGCAGCCTCACGCGCCTGCCCGACGAAGAAGAACAGTACGCGGCCTACCGCCGCGCCGTGGACGGCATGCGCGGCATGCCCGTCACCATCCGCACCATCGACATCGGCGCCGACAAGCCGCTGGACGGCAAGGGCAGCAAGCAGGAATACCTGAACCCCGCGCTGGGCCTGCGCGCCATCCGCTGGAGCTTGGCGGAGCCGGCCATGTTCCTGGTGCAGCTGCGCGCCATCCTGCGCGCGGCGGCGCACGGGCCGGTGCAGCTGCTGATTCCCATGCTCGCGCATGCGCGCGAGATCCGGCAGACGCTGGCGCTCCTCGAGCAGGCCCGCGCCGAGCTGCGCGGCCAGGGCATCCCGCAGGGCGAGGTGAAGCTGGGCGCGATGATCGAGATTCCGGCCGCCGCGCTGATGCTGCGCGTGTTCCTCAAGCACTTCGACTTCCTGTCCATCGGCACCAACGACCTGATCCAGTACACGCTGGCCATCGACCGCGCCGACGAGGCCGTGTCGCACCTGTACGACCCCTGCCACCCGGCCGTGCTGCGGCTGGTGGCCGACACCATCGCCGAATGCCGGCGCCAGGGCAAGGGCGTGAGCGTGTGCGGCGAGATGGCAGGCGACGTGCAGTTCACGCGCCTGCTGCTGGGCCTGGGCCTGCGCAGCTTCTCCATGCACCCGTCGCAGATCCTGGCCGTGAAGCAGGAAGTGCTGCGCGCCGACAGCGGCAAGCTGGCGCCCTGGGCGCAGCAGGTGCTGGACAGCGACGATCCGGCGGAACTGCTGGGCGCCTGAGGCGCGCGCCTCGACAAAAAACGAAACACAACGCGACGCTGCCGAAAACCGCGCGCACGGCCTGCCGCGCACCATCAGGGCTCCTCAACCCCTTCTGCAAGGAGTCCTCGATGTCCCACCGTTCTTCCTTCCTCGCCGCCGCCCTCGTCGCCCTGCTGGGTGCCACCACCGCCGCTCAGGCCGAGGACTACCACGCCCACAGCGCGCCCACCGTGTCGGCCCTGAGCCGCGGCGCCGTGCAGGCCGAAGCGGTGCAGGCCGCGCAGGCCGCCGACCAGAACATCCCCGCCGTCGCCGTGCCGATGGGCGCCCTGGCGTCCTCGCGCAGCCGCGCCCAGGTGCAGGCCGAAGCCATGCTGGCCGCGCATGCGCCCGACCAGAACGTCACGCCCGGCTCGCGCGTGAACAGCACCGTGATCTCCACGCTGCCCAACCCGGCCACCGCGCGCCTGCAGGCCGCCGGCCAGTTGCCGAGCGCGAACTGATTTCGCCGTCCCCATCGGCCTTGGCGCTCGCGCGCCTTCCTCAGGAGTTCCCAATGAAGAAAAGCTGGATTCGCCGTTCCCTGTTCGGCCTCTTGGGCGCCGGCGTGCTGGCCGGCAGCCTGGCCGGGTGTGCCGGCCACCGCGACCGCGGCCCCGAGGGCGATGGCAGCGCCTTGCGCGCCCGCATGGTCGAGCGCATGGGCCACAAGCTGGACCTCGATGCCGCGCAGAAGCAGAAGCTGGACGTGCTGGCGCAAAAGCTCCAGGCGCAGCGCCAGAGCTTGCGCGGCGGCGCCGACCCGAAGGCCGGGCTGCGGGCGCTGATCGCGGGCGACAAGCTCGACCAGGCCGGGGCCCAACGCCTGCTGGACGAGAAGCTCAACGCGGTGCGCCTGGGCAGCCCCGAGGTGATTGCCGCGGCGGCCGACTTCTACGATCACCTGCGCCCCGCGCAGCAGCAGCAGGTGCGCGAGTTCCTCGAGCGCGGCGGGCGCCGCTGGGGCCGCCACGGCTGAGCCCAAGGCCCGGCGCCTGCCCGCCATGCCCTGCGGCCTCGTGATCGCGGCGTGTTACGGCGCGTCGCACAATCTGCCCATGCCCCGCATCCTGCTGATCGACGACGACGCGCACCTGGCCGCGCCCCTGGCCAGCTATTTCGCGCGCTTCGACTGCACGCTCGACAGCGCGCAGCGCCCCAGCGAGGGCCTGGCGCGCCTGCGCGCCCAGGACTATGACGCGGCCATCCTCGACGTCATGCTGCCCGAGATGGACGGCTTCGCGCTGTGCCGCGAGATCCGCGCGCAGCCCGGCTTCGGCGACATTCCCATCGTCATGCTCACGGCGCGCGGCGACGTGATGGACCGCGTGGTGGGCCTGGAGATGGGCGCCGACGACTACCTGCCCAAGCCCTTCGAGCCGCGCGAGCTGGTGGCGCGCGTGCAGACCATCCTGCGCCGCCAGCGCGTGCGCGCCGCGCCGGCCGCGCCCGACACGCTGCTGCGCTTCGAAGGCCTGAGCGTGGACCTCACGCGCCGCCAGGTGCTGCGCCAGGGCGAGGCCGTGGCGCTGACCAGCACCGAGTTCGAGCTGCTGGCCCTCTTGGCGCGCGAGCCCGGCACGGTGTTCAGCCGCGACGACATCCTCAACCGCCTGCGCGGGCAGGAGGCCGACCTCTACACCCGCGCGGTGGACATCGTGGTGAGCCGGCTGCGCCGCAAGCTGGAGCCGCTGGACTGCATCAAGACGCTGCGCAACGCGGGCTACACGCTGGCGGCGGCCCCGGCCCCCGGCGCCCCATGAAGACGCCGTTCGGCACCGTGCGCTGGCGCCGGTCGCTGCGCGTGCGGCTGGTGCTGCTGTTCATGCTGCTGGCGCTGGCCACGGCCGGCATCTTCATGGGCGGCGTCAAGCGCGCCTTCACCAGCGGCATGTCCGATGCCACGCGGCCCATGATCATCGACTACGCCGACCGGCTGGTGGCCGAGCTCGGCACGCCGCCCGACGTGGCGCGCGCGCAGGCCATGGTGGAGCGGCTGCCCATCACGCTGCAGATCAGCGGGCCGCAGGTCAACTGGTCTTCGATCTCCGACGGTCCCCGGCGCTGGCGCCACGGCCGCATTCCCGAGCAGGCGCTGGTGGACGAGCACGGCAACGACGAATGGTTCGTGCGCCGCTCGGCCGATGGCCACCGCATCGTCTTCGGCTGGTCGCCGCGGCTGTGGCGCATCGTGCCGCATGCCACCGGCTGGGTCACGCTGGCGGCCCTGCTGGGCCTGGTGGCGCTGGCCTATGCCGTGGTGCAGCGGCTGCTGCGGCCGCTGATCGACATCCGCGAAGGCGCGCAGCGCTTCGGCCGCGGCGACTTCGCCACGCCCATTCCCGTGCGCCGCGCCGACGACCTGGGCGAGCTGGCACAGCGCATCAACACCATGGCGCAGGACATCCAGGCCATGCTCGATGCCAAGCGCGCCCTGCTGCTGGCCATGAGCCACGAGCTGCGTTCCCCGCTGACGCGCGCGCGCCTCAATGCCGAACTGCTGCCCGAGACCGGCGAGGGCGTGGCCGAACGCGCCGCGCTGCTGCGCGACCTGGGCGAAATGCGCGACCTGATCAGCGACCTGCTCGAAAGCGAGCGCCTGGCCAGCCCGCACGGTGCGCTGCAGCGTGAGCCGGTCGACCTGCCGCAACTGGCGCGCGAGGTGCTGGCCGAGCTGGCCGCGCGCGGCGGCGCCACGGGCGAGGCGGCACAGCGCGTGCGCATCGACGCCGCGCAGCTGCCCGAGCCGCCGGTGCTGGCGCTGGACCGCGCGCGCGTGCGCCTGCTGATCCGCAACCTGCTCGACAACGCGCTGCGCCATGGCGAGGGCACGCTGCAGGCGCCCGTGCTGCAACTGCGCGCCGCCACCGATGGCGGCCCGGCCGTGGAGATCGAGGTGCGCGACTTCGGCCACGGCGTGTCCGACGCGCAACTGGCACAGTTGGCCGAGCCCTTCTACCGGCCCGACAGCGCCCGCGCGCGCGCCGCGGGTGGCGTGGGGCTGGGCCTGTACCTGTGCCGGCTGGTGGCGCAGGCGCATGGCGGCCAACTGGTGCTGCGCAACGCGCTGCCGGGGCTGTCCGTCACGGCGCGCTTGCAGGCTTGAGACGCATCAGCCAGGAGGCGCCCGAAGTGGCGGACTCGCCCCGCTCTGCAGGCGCTTGACGCTTGGCTTCGCGCCCTCCGATCAGCAGCGAACACACCGATTGCGGGCCTGACGCGATGGCCTTCACAGCGCGCTGACATCGCTCTCGTGCCCGAAGGGCGCGCGCACCCGCTGTCATACTCCCGCTCCCCGATTGCGAACACATCCGGCCTTTCTGCGGCCCGACTCTGTCAGTTTGAATGCCTGCTTCCAAGAACAACACGCGCCAGAAAGCCAGCCCTCGTTCCAGCAAGAATCGGTCTAAAAAAAACGCCTCCAGACGTGGCTTCTGGTCGGCGCTTGTTTTTTCAACGGCGGCCTCCTTCACCGCCGTCAGTTGGGTCTTGAATCCGCAGTGGACGCCACCGCCCGTGCTGGACTCGGCGTGGATGCGCGAGCGCATCGCGCGCCTCGGTCCCTGGCTCGAAGCGCGGCTGCCGGCGTCTTCCGCGCACGGCGCCGATGAAGCGCGAAGCGCCGGCCTGCCGACATCGCCGGGTGCCGCCCCGCGCGCGGCGCCGGGCAGCGATTTCTCCGCCTGCCGAGACATGTTCCCGAAGGGGCAGCCGCCGGAATTGCTGCACCCACCTTCAGGGCTGTTCGCCCTGTGCTTCGACGCCTTTGCCGTTCTGTACAGCGGCGACACCAAGACCCCCGTGTACGTGGTCGAGCGGCTGAACCGGGCGGCGCTGGGGGCGGCAAAGGCCATCGCCCGCACGGATCGCTTCTACGCTGAGGCCCGCCTGCCTGGCAGCGCGCGCGTGCAGCTCGACGACTACCGGGGCTCGGGCTACGCGCGCGGCCACATGGCGCCGGCGGCCGACATGCCCAGCGATGAGGCGATGGCCCAGAGCTTCAGCCTGGCCAACATGGTGCCGCAGGACCCGAGCCACAACAGCGGGCCGTGGAACCGGATCGAACAGGACACGCGCCAGTACGTGATGCGGGCGCGGGGCGACGTCTATGTGTTCACCGGGCCCGCCTTCCGGGACGGCAGACCGCCGCGCATCGGTGATTCCGGCGTGGCCGTGCCCAGTCACCTGTTCAAGCTGGTCCATGACCCGGCCACGGGCCGCTTTTGGGCGCACTGGCACCAGAACCAGCCGGGCGCGCAGGCGATGAAGCCCATCGCCTATGAGGCCCTGGTGCAGAAAGTGGGGATCGACTTTCTGCACAGCGCGGATTGAGCCCTCGATCTCGCTCCACCCGCATCGCGGCTCGCTGCCGCCGCAGCAGCACGCGCGCGACTACAGCCACGGCGTTTCCCATTCCCGACTCGGCCGCCCCGATAGTGTCCGCGAGAGCTGCACCCGTGCTGGCTGATGACGTAGCCGCAAAGGCAACATTTGAAACTGAACAATGCCCAGCCCGGCCGGTCGGTCACTGCGCGGCTGGATTGAACGAAGCGGCGACGAAAGCCGGCAGCGCTCAGCTCAAGTCTTCAATTGCGAAGCGGTGGTACTTCTGAGCAAAGCTGGGCCGATAGCGGCGGGCCACCGTCATCACTCGCTCGACTTCTTCTTCGCTCGGCGCAAAGGCCAGTACAGCGACATGACCCTGGCGGGCCAGCGTCTCGTGCTGGCGCACCATCCCTCTTTCGGCGCCAACCGAAGGCAGTCCGCTGTCCGCCTGCCCGATGGTGTTGGCCACATTGGCAAGGACGTCGGCCGAACTCACGAAGATCAGGTCGTCTGCACTGTATCCACCGGTCTTCAGATCGGCTTCGCACTTTCGCCCAGCGTCGGGAGTGGCGAACATGAGAACCACCCATCCGCGCGGGTAGAACACGCCGCTGAACGTCAGGGTCGGCTTTTCCATACTGAACTTGCTCATCGTCTCGTCTCCTTTGGATGGGTAATGGGTTGGTAGCAGGGCCGCGCCGGCATGGGGGCCAGATTCCGCCGCTGATCGGCGCGTAGCGATTCTAGAGTCGCGGCCATGCGCACGGGGTGTACCCAGCCTGACGCTTGCAGAAGTCCCGCTTGGCGCATGCCTCCTGTTTTCGTACGCTCGGGCCGTTGACTCACCGCAATGCCCTCGAAAATGTCCCGCAACGACGACCCCGCCTTCTGGCTCCACGCCCGCCGCCATCTGATCCGCTACGGTGGCAGCTTCGAGCCACTGATCATCGAGCGCGCCCAGGGCAGCTTCGTCTACGACGCCGACGGCCGCGCGATCCTGGACTTCACCTCGGGCCAGATGAGCGCGCTGCTGGGCCACGGCCACCCCGAGATCGCGGCCGTGGTGGCCGAGTATGCGCAGCGCCTGGACCACCTGTTCAGCGGCATGCTGAGCCGCCCGGTGGTCGACCTAGCCACGCAACTGGCCGAGATCACGCCCGCCGGGCTGGACCGCGCGCTGCTGCTGACCACCGGTGCTGAAGCGAACGAGGCCGCCATCAAGATGGCCAAGCTCTACACCGGCAAGCACGAGGTCGTGAGCTTTGCGCAGAGCTGGCACGGGATGACGGGCGGCGCGGCCTCGGCCACCTACAGTGCAGGCCGCAAGGGCTACGGCCCCGCGGCCGTGGGTTCTTTCGCGATCCCGGCGCCGTACCCCTACCGTCCGCGCTTCGAGAAAGACGGTCGCTTCGACTGGCAGGCCGAGCTGGACTATGCCTTCGACCTGATCGACCGCCAATCGAGCGGCAACCTCGCCGCCTTCATCGCCGAGCCGATCCTCAGCTCGGGCGGGCTCATCGACCTGCCGCTGGGCTACCTGGCCGCACTCAAGGCCAAGTGCGTCGAGCGCGGCATGCTGCTGATCCTGGACGAGGCGCAGACCGGCATCGGCCGCACCGGCACCATGCTGGCCTGCGACCGCGATGGCGTGGTGCCTGACATCCTCACGCTGTCCAAGACGCTGGGCGCCGGCCTGCCGCTGGCGGCCGTGCTCACGTCCGAAGCCATCGAGGAGGAATGCCACAAGCGCGGCTTCCTGTTCTACACCACGCATGTCTCCGATCCGCTGCCCGCCGCCGTTGGCGTGAAGGTGCTGGAAGTGGTGCAGCGCGACGGCCTGGTGCAGCGCGCGCGCGTGGCGGGCCAGCGCCTGGAAGCGGGCCTGCGCCAACTGCAGGAACGCATGGACTGCATCGGCGACGTGCGCGGCCGCGGCCTGCTGCTGGGCATGGAGATCGTCAAGAGCAAGGCCGGCAAACAGGCCGCGCCGGAACTGGGCGCCGCCATCACGCGCGAGTGCATGAAGCTGGGCCTGTCGATGAACATCGTGCAGTTGCCCGGCATGGGCGGCGTGTTCCGCATCGCGCCGCCGCTGACGGTGAGCGACGAGGAGATCGACCTCGGCGTGCACCTGCTCGGGCAGGCGATCGAACGCGTGGTGTGACGTCGTTGGCGGCAGTGCCGCGGGCCGCGCTCAGGGCAAGGCGCGTGCGCGCGGCTTGAGCCGGAAGCTGACGCCCATGCGGTTGATGGCGTTCATCGCCGCGATCACCAGCGTCAGGTCGACCAGGTCCTTCTCGCTGAAGGCGCTGGCTGCCGCCGCATAAGCCGCGTCCGAGGCGTGCGTCTGGCCCACGTGCGTCACTTCCTCGGCCCAGGCCAGGGCCGCGCGTTCCTGCTCGGAGAAGAGCCACGGCGCCTCGTGCCACACCGGCACCAGCACCAGGGTGTCGACGGCCATGCCTTCCTGCAGCAGGTCGCGCGAATGGATGTCGATGCAATGCGCGCAGCCGTTGAGCTGCGACACGCGCAGGAAGACGAGGTGGACCAGGCGCGGCGGCAGCGCCGTACCGGTGGTGACGTAATGGTGAAGGCCGCCGACGGCCTGGGCGCCCGCGGGCGAGATGGCAAACCAGTTGGCGCGTTGCATGATCGGGACTCCTTTCGTGGATGCGTGCGTTTGGTCCTTGGGGCAGCGGCTTGGCCGCCCTCTCCAGGCAGACGGTGGCGGATGCGCGTTTGTGACAGCGGGCGGAAGGAAGACAGCGGCGGCCAGGCTTTGCCGCGGGGCTGTCCGGTGGGCAAGACGGGCGATGCGCCCGGCGCTGCCCATGTCCCGCGCGCGCCTGCAGGTCCAGGCGGTGCGCACTAGGATGCCCGTCCGCTGTCCAACACCGAATCAGGAGACCTCGCCATGAGCGCTTCACCCACCGCCACCAACCGCCAGTTCCTGCTCGCCAGCCGCCCGCAGGGCGCTGCCACGCGCGAGAACTTCCGCCTGCAGGAATCGCCCGTGACCGAACCCGGCGAAGGCGGCGTGCTGGTCAAGACGCTGATGCTCTCGCTGGACCCGGCCATGCGCGGCTGGATGAACGAAGGCCGCAGCTACATCCCGCCCGTGGGCATCGGCGAAGTGATGCGCGCCGGCGGCGTCGGCCGCGTGGTCGCGTCGAAGAACCCCGGCTTCGCCGAAGGCGACGTCGTCTACGGCACGCTGGGCGTGCAGGACTATGCGCTGGTGGCCGCCGACGAGGTCAAGCGCAGCGGCCTGGCGAAGATCGACCTGAAGGCCGGCACCGCCAGCCAGTGGCTCAACGTGCTGGGCATGCCCGGCATGACCGGCTACTTCGGCCTGCTGGACGTGGGCCTGGCCAAGGCGGGCGACACGGTGGTCGTTTCCGGCGCGGCCGGCGCCGTCGGCCAGACCGTGGGCCAGCTGGCCAAGATCAAGGGCTGCCGCGCCATCGGCATCGCCGGCGGCCCGGCCAAGTGCGAATGGGTGGTGAAGGAACTGGGCTTCGACGCGTGCATCGACTACAAGGCCGGCCCGCAAGCCGTGCGCGAAGGCCTGAAGGAGCACGCGCCCAAGGGTGTGGACGTGTACTTCGACAACGTCGGCGGCGAGATCCTCGACACCGTGATGGCCAAGCTCGCGCGCAAGGCCCGCATCGTCATCTGCGGCGCCATCAGCCAGTACAACAACGCCAACAGCATGCCCGCCGCCGGCCCCAAGAACTACCTGAGCCTGCTGGTGAACCGCGCGCGCATGGAAGGCATGGTGGTGTTCGACTACGCCGACCGTTATCACATCGCCATCGCCGAGATGGCCGGCTACCTCAAGGACGGCCGCATGAAGAGCCGCGAGGACGTCGTGCAGGGCCTCGAGAACTTCCCCGAGGCGCTGGGCAAGCTGTTCTCGGGCGAGAACTTCGGCAAGCTGGTGCTGGAAGTGGCGAAGGACTGAGGGACCAGGCAAGCGCGCGGGCGGCCGCGTCGCTCGGCCCGTGCCGAGCCCGTCGAAAGCGCGAAGCCGGCCCGCTGCGACGCGCCCGTCACGTCGGCATCGCGTCCAGCGGCCTGCGTGATCGCCTGGTGCGAGCGCTTCCGCCCGTTCATCACGGCGGCGCAGTCCAAGCAGCTGGCTTGAGACTGCACGAGGACGCCGGCGCGTGCAGGTGAATGTGGCAATGGCTCGCAACGCGGCTCCTGCCGCGCTATAACGCACGGCGGGCCGCTGCGCGCGTCCTCGCCTCCACGGACCTTCTTTCCCCCTGACCATGTTCCCGACCGACATCCTCATCGCCTACCTGGCGGCCGTCCTGGTGGTGGTCGCCTCGCCCGGCCCGGACAACATCCTGGCCGTCAGCCGTGGGTTGAGCCAGGGCCCGCTGGCGGCGGCGCTGTCGGCGGCGGGGGCGGGGCTGGGCATCCTGGTCCACACGACCGCTGCCACGCTGGGTCTGGCGCTGGTGCTCCAGACCTCGCCGCTGGCCTTCCTGGCCGTCAAGCTGGCGGGCGCGGCCTATCTGCTGTGGCTGGGGTTCAAGGCCTTGCGCAGCCGCAACCTGATCTCCTTCGAACCGGCCGCAAAGCAGCCGCTGCGCCGCGTGTTCTGGGTCGGTCTGATGTCCAACGTGCTCAACCCCAAGCCGGGGCTGTTCGTGGTGGCTTTCATTCCGCAGTTCGTCTCGGCCACGCGCGGGCCGGTGCACACGCAGATGCTGGTCTACGGCGCGATCTTCGCGCTCGTGACGGCGCTGCTCTTCAGCGTGCTGGGCGCCTTTGCCGCACAGCTGTCGGGCTGGCTGGCGCGCCGGCCCAAGGCCGTGGTGGCGGCGAACGTGGGCGCGGGCTTGACCTTCGTCGCGGCCGGCCTGTCCATCCTGGCCCTCGACCGCCGCCGCTGAAGCGCGGCCTCGTTCCACCCCCGCTCCTTGACCGCCATGCTCGAACTGCGCCCCAACTGCGAATGCTGTGACCGCGACCTGCCGCCCGACAGCAGCGACGCCCGCATCTGCACCTTTGAATGCACCTTCTGCGCTGCCTGCGCCGCGCAGAAGCTGGGCGGCGCCTGCCCGAACTGCGGCGGCGAGTTGCTGCAGCGTCCGCGCCGGCCGGCGGCCAAGCTGGCGAAGCACCCGGCGTCGACGCAACGGGTGCTCAAGCCGGCGGGTTGCGCCACCTCCGCTTGAGGCGGCTCCGCGCGCTTCGCCCTGCGTGTGACTGAGACCGCCCGGGCGCATTCCCGATGAGCCGCACGATCCGCGCCGTCGCGGCCTTCGAAGCGCTCAAGGGCGCGGTGGTGCTGCTGGCCTCCTCGGCCGTGCTGTCGCTCGCGCACCGCGACCTGCATGCGCTGGCGCTGGCCCTGGTCGAGCACACGCATCTCAACCCGGCGTCCCACTATCCGCAGATCTTCCTGGACGCCGCCACGCGCGTGCATGACGCTCGCCTGTGAACCCTGGCGGCAGGCGCGGCCGGTTATGCGCTGCTGCGCTTCGTCGAGGCCTACGGCCTGTACCGCGGACGCGCCTGGGCCGAACTGCTGGCGGCCGTGAGCGGCGCGATCTACGTGCCCTTCGAGCTGATGGCCTTCTGGCGCGCGCCCACGGCGCTGCACTTGGGGCTGCTGGTGCTGAACCTGGGCGTCGTCGCCGTCATGCTCGCCTCGCTGCGGCGCCGGCGCGCGCCGGTGGCTGCACCCGGGCACTGACCGAAAGGCGCCGGCCGCTTCAAGCCGCATGGGCCGCGCCGGCGGGCGCGTGCGCGCGCACGCTCAGCAGCACGCTTGCGGCCACCAGCACCATCGCGCATGCCTCCAGCAGCGTGGGGCCGCGCCGTTCCCACGCAAAACCGTAGAGCAGGGCGAACAGGGTCTCGAACAGGATCATCTGGCCGATCATGGTCGAGGGCAGCAGGCGGCTGGCGCGGTTCCAGAAGGCATTGCCGACGATGGAGGCGAGGATGGCCACGCTGGTCACCACGCCGATGAAGCTCCACCAGGCTTCGGGCGTATGCGCCGCAGCCTCGGCGCCGCTGCCCGTCAGCAGGAAGGCCGGCACGGCCAGCAGCAGTGCCTGCGCGCCCGTGGCCAGCCCGGTCAGCAGGCTCCAGTCGTGGGCCGACAGGTCGGCGCGCCGCGCCAGCCAGCGGCCGTTGGCCACGGCATAGACGGACCAGGAGATCAGCGCCCCGACCGCGCAGGCAAAGCCCAGCAGGGCGCCGGGCCGGGCCAGGTCGGCGGCCGGGCCGGCGGCCGAGGCCGCGCCCAGCGATTGCCAGCCCACGCAGCCGATGCCCGCGATGCCCAGCAGCAGCGAGGGCGCAAGTGGGCGCAGCGGCACGGCGCCTGCGCCGCCGCGGCTGGCCAGGGTCACGGCCACGGGCAGGAAGCCGATCACCAGCGCCGTCATGGCCATTCCGCCCAGCTGCACGGCCTGCGCCAGCAGCACGTAGTACAGCGTGTTGCCCAGCAGGCTGAGCCAGGTCAGCGCCCACCATTCGCGCCCGCCCAGCCGGGGCAGCAGGCGGCGCAGGCGCGGCGCGATCAGCACGGCCGCGAAGAGGCCGTAGGCCAGGTAGCGCCCGGCCGCCAGTTGCCCGGGCGTGAAGTCGCGCACCAGTTCGGGCGTGAGGAAGACTAGGCCCCAGAAGGCGCCTGCGGCGGCCCCGCAGGCGATGCCGCGGCGGATGGACGAAGAGGAAGACATGCGAAGCGGAGGAAAAAGGCGGCGCGCGGCAGGCGCAGGCACGGCCAAGGAGATCATGCCCGCGCGCGTCGGCGGCGGCTTGTGCCAGGCTCCGCCGCTTTTGTGCGCGCCTTCGCTTCGCGGCTGCGGGCGCGCTGCGGGCTACGGCGCGCCGGGCGCCGCGTTCTGCCGGCGCCAGGCCGCCGGCGTGATGTCGTGCGCACGGCGCATCGCATGCGTCAGCGCGCTCTGGTCCGCAAAGCCGCAGCGGCTCGCGATCTCGGCAATGGGCAGGCGGGTGTGGGCCAGCAGCTCGCGCGCCCGCGCCAGGCGCAGGCCCTGCAGCCAGGCGCGCGGCGGGGTGTGCAGCTCGGCCTGGAACAGCTCGTGCAGCCGGCTCGGGCTCAGGGCGGCGAACTGCGCCATGCGTGCCACGGTCCAGCCGGCGCCGGGGTCGGCTTCCACGCGCGCGCGCAGCGCGGCCAGGCGCGACGCGGGGCGCGGCGCCTGCAGCAGCAGGGTGTCGAGCAGCAGCGGCACCCACAGCTGCACCGCAGGCGCCGAGGCCTGCCCCTGCTCGACCAGGAGGGCCATGAAATCCAGCAGCCGCGTGGCCGGCGCCGACAGCGCGAGGAAGGGGCGGTGCGCCAGCTGTTCGAGCAGCGGCGACAGCGCCGGGTCGCCCGGCAGATCCAGGATCAGCGAGCGATTCGGGCCGTCGGTGTGCGTGGCGTGCGGCTGGCGCGTGGGCACGAAGGCGCCGCGCGCGGCGTCCAGCGGGGCGGCGCGGTCGCCGAAGTCGAGATGAAGCGCGCCCGCGACCGGCAGCACGAGCTGCGCGAAGTCGTGGTCATGCGGGACCGAATGGCCGCGGTAGCTGCGAAGGTGCAGTGAGGGCTGCGGGGGCGGTGAGCGCATGCGCGAAGCGAAGGCCGGCGAAAGAAGGGGCTGGTTGCCGGCATTGTGCGCCGCAGCCGCCTGCGCGCCCTGCGGGCTTCGCCTACTGCGTGCCGGCGCGCGCGTCCCAGGCGTCGCGCAGTTCGCGCTTGAGCACCTTGCCGATCGCGCTGCGCGGCAGCTCGTCCAGCCATTGCACGGCGCTCAGGCGCTGGGTCTTGCCCAGGCGCGCATTGGCCCAGGCGAGCAGCGCCTCGGGCGTGATCGCGCCGGCCTGCGCGCTGCGCACCACGAAGGCGACCGGCGTCTCGCCCCACTGTTCGGAGGGCACACCGACCACGGCCGCATCGGCCACGCCCGGGTGTTCGCGCAGCACGGCTTCGAGGTCGCTGGGGTAGATGTTGAAGCCGCCGCTGATGACGAGGTCCTTCTTGCGGTCGGCCAGGGTGAGAAAGCCATCGGCATCGAAGCGGCCCACGTCGCCCGTGCGGATGAAGCGCAAGCCCTCGGCCGAGAACCATTCGGCCTCGCGCGTCTTCTCGGGCTGGCGGTGGTAGCCGGTCATCATGCCGCCCGAGCGGCCCACCACTTCGCCGGCCACGCCCACGGTGCCGGGCGGCAGTTCGCGGCCTTCTTCGTCGATCAGGCGGATGTCGCTGCCCGGCGCAGGGCGCCCCACCGTGTGCAGCTTGTCGGGGTGCAGGTGCGCTTCCAGCAGGCAGGTGCCGCCGCCTTCGGTCATGCCGTAGAACTCGACCAGCCCGCCGGGCCAGCGGGCCAGCGCCTCGGCCTTGAGCGCGGCGGAGAAGGGCGCGCTGGTGCAGAACTTTATGTGGAAGCGGCCGAGGTCGGTGCGGTCGAAATCCGGATGCGCGAGCAGGCGCTGGTACTGCACGGGCACCAGCATGGTGTGGGTCACGCCGTGCGCCTCGGCCAGCCGCAGCCAGGCGCCGGCCTCGAATTTCGGCATCAGCAGCACGCAGCCGCCATAGGCCAGGGTGGGGAAGAAGACCACCAGCGTGGTGTTGGAGTACAGCGGGGTGGACAGCAGCGTGACCGTCTCGGGGCCGTAGCCGTAGCTCTGGCCGCGCTGCACATGGGCCCAGCGCATGGCGTGGCTCTGCACGATGCCCTTGGGCTCGCCGGTGGTGCCGGAGGAATAGATGATGTTGAAGGGCGCGTCTTCGGCGGGTTGGCGCTGCGCCAGCGCGACCGGGTCTGCGGCGGGCGCCGCAGCCAGCCAGTCTTCCAGCGTCTGCAGGCCTTCGGCCGCCGGTGGCGGGCCGATGCCGATCAGCGTCACTCCCTCGGGGGCCTGCCTCTGCAGCGCCTCGAAGCCGGCCGCGTCGACGAATAGCAGCGTGGCCTGCGCGTTGTCCACCATGCGGCGCAGGCTCTGCGCCGTGCTGCCGGGCGCGAGCGGCGCCACGGCCACGCCGGCGCGCAGCGCGCCGAGGAACACGGCCGCGTAGTCCACCGAGGCCTGCGCGCAGATCGCGATGGCCGCTCCGGGCGGCAGCTCGGCATGGACCAGCGCAGCGGCGATGCGGTCCATGTGCGCATCGAGGCCCGCGTAGTCGAGCGTGGTGGACGCATCGCGCAGGGCCGGGCGCTGCGGCGCCTGTTCGGCATGGAGACGGATGCAGTCGGTGACGCGCCGGAAGGGCGCGGCGGCGATGTCGGAGGCGGTCAGCGGCATGGGGGACGAGGACGGGCGGGATGGCCCGACCTTAGTGCGCCGTCCGGACCCGCCGCCGTCGCCGAGGTGACGGGCGGGTGACGCCCGCGCGGAGGTCAGACGCCCGCGGCGTGGGCCTGCTCGTCGGCGTGGTAGCTCGAACGCACCATCGCGCCCACGGCGGCGTGCGTGAAGCCCATCTTGTAGGCCTCTTCCTCGAACATCCTGAAGGTGTTCGGGTGCACGTAGCGGCGCACCGGCAGGTGGCTGTTGCTGGGCGCGAGGTACTGGCCGATGGTCAGCATGTCGATGTCATGCGCGCGCATGTCGCGCATGACCTGCAGGATCTCCTCGTCGGTCTCGCCCAGGCCGACCATGAGGCCGCTCTTGGTGGGCACGTTGGGGTGCAGCGCCTTGAACTTCTTGAGCAGGTTCAGAGAGAACTGGTAGTCCGAGCCCGGGCGCGCTTCCTTGTACAGGCGCGGAATGGTCTCGAGGTTGTGGTTCATCACGTCCGGCGGCGCGGCCTTGAGGATCTCCAGCGCGCGGTCGTCGCGGCCGCGGAAGTCGGGCACCAGGATCTCGATCTGCGTGCCTGGCGAAAGCTCGCGCGTCTTCTGGATGCATTCGACGAAGTGGCCGCTGCCACCGTCGCGCAGGTCATCGCGGTCCACGCTGGTGATCACCACATACTTCAGGCGCAGCTTGGCGATGGTGCGGGCCAGATTGAGCGGCTCGTCCTTGTCCAGCGGGTCGGGCCGGCCGTGGCCCACGTCGCAGAAGGGGCAGCGGCGCGTGCACTTGTCGCCCATGATCATGAAGGTGGCCGTGCCCTTGCCGAAGCATTCGCCGATGTTGGGGCAGGAGGCTTCCTCGCACACCGTGTGCAGGTTCGACTCGCGCAGGATCTGCTTGATCTCGTAGAAGCGCGTGGTCGGGCTGCCGGCCTTGACGCGGATCCACTCGGGCTTCTTGAGCACCTCGGACTGCACCACCTTGACGGGGATGCGCGACAGCTTGGCCGCGGCCTTCTGCTTGGCCAGCGGGTTGTAGTTCTCGGCGGACTGGGCTTCGCGGACGACTTCGGGAGTGCTCATGGCAGGGCCTCGGCAGGACTCAGGGGGCCAGGTAGGCACTGAGTTTCTGGCCCAGCACCTGCGCGGCTTCGTCCCATGTGACTGGGGCGCCGATTGTAGAAAGATCGACGGTTTGCAGCCCCGCGTAGCCGCAAGGGTTGATGCGCGTGAAGGGCTCCAGGTCCATCGCCACGTTGAGCGACACGCCGTGGTAGGTGCAGTGGCGGCTGACCTTGATGCCCAGCGCCGCGATCTTGCCCAGGCCGCGGAAGGGGTCGACGCCGGGCTGCGGGCCGGAATTCGCCGCCGGGCCGCCCCGAGACGAATCAGCCCCCCCGGGGGGCAGCGACCCGCGCAGCGGCGCAGCGTGGGGGCCTTTCCACGCCGCGTGTGAGAACGGGTCGTCCAGGCGCACGTAGATGCCCGGCGCACCCGCCACGCGGTGGCCGGTGACGCCGAAGTGCGCCAGCGTGCGCAGCACGGCTTCCTCGATGCGGTAGACGTATTCCTTCACGTAGTAGCCCGCGCGGCGCAGGTCCAGCAGCGGATAGGCCACCACCTGGCCGGGACCGTGGAAGGTGACCTGGCCACCGCGGTCGGTCTGCACCACCGGGATGTCGCCGGGCAGCAGCACATGGTCGGCCTTGCCCGCCAGCCCTTGCGTGAACACGGGGTCGTGTTCGCACAGCCACAGCGCGTCGGGCGTGTCGCACGTGCGTGACTGCGAGAAGGCCTGCATGGCCGCGAAGGTGGGCGCGTAGGGCACGCGGCCCAGCCGCTCGGGCTGCAGGGCGCCCGCCGTGCTCACAGCACGACCTTGACCATCGGATGCGTGGACAGTGCCTGGTACAGCGCGTCGAGCTGTTCGCGGCTGGTGGCGGTCACGGTGATCGTCACGCCCAGGTAGTTGCCGGCCTTGCTGTCGCGCAGCTCGATGGTGCTGGCGTCGAAGCCGGGGTCATGCGCCTTGGCCACCTGCGTCACGGCATGCACGAAGCCGTCCACGTTCGCGCCCATGACCTTGATGGGAAAGGCGCTCGGGTACTCGATGAGCGAGTCCTTGCGGCCGTCGGCGACGGGCGGGCTGGGGGGCAGGGCAGAGGCAGACATGGAACTTCCTTCGGAGGCCGCGGGCGCCGATGCGGTCGGCGACAGCCGCGAGGCCGGATGCCGGCGAGTCTCCCAGATGGGGGCGCGGGGCGCCAATTCCAGGGCGGGCCCTGCGGCGGCGGGGAGAGTGTGCAGGCAGGGCCCGCGCCTCCCGCCCGCGGCGTGGAATGACGCCGCGCCGGTCCGCGCGCCATGCTGCTTTCACGCGCGCGACAACGCCCGGCGTGACGGAATGCCGGAGCGGCCGGGGTTTGTACTTATAATGAGAGGCTTTGTAGAATTTCTGCGGATGCAGGGGCGGCCACACCAATGAACAACAACGCCCCTGTGACCGGAGATGAGGCCGAGGTTTCCGACTTCAAGCCGCTGACCGCCGAGCAGGCGCAGCGCTTGCGCGAACAGCATCCCGAACCGTCGCCCTGGTGGGTGATCGCGGCCCAGGTGGCCGCGGGATTGCTCGCGGCAGGGATCGCCTGGGCCTGGGCCCGGCAGCCTTCGGCTGCGGGGTCGGCCTTCTACGGAGCCCTGGCGGTCACCTTGCCTGCAGCCCTCTTCCTGAAGGCGACGCGGCGCGGGACGCAGCAGCTGTCACAGTCTGCTGTCATGCTGAGGTTTTTTGTCTGGGAGTTGATCAAGATCGTATTGACCGTGGCCCTGCTGGCCGCGGCGCCGTGGCTGATCGGCGATCTCCACTGGCTGGCCTTGGTGGCCGGCGTGGTGGTCGCGCTGAAGATGTACTGGGTTGCGCTCTTGGTGCGGCCTCGCTTTTTGAACCGTATTTGACCGTTAGAGAGACGCTGATAAATGGCCGCCGAAGGACACGCACCGACCGCCAGTGAGTACATCGTCCACCACCTGCAGCACTGGCAGGTGGACTGGGGCCTCAATGCCACGAAGCAGACGGCGATCATCGACTTCAACGTGATCAACCTGGATTCGGTGCTCTATTCCGTGATCCTGGGTGTGTTGGGCTGTCTGGTGCTGTGGCTGGCCGCGCGCAAGGCGACCTCGGGCGTCCCGGGCCGCTTCCAGGCCGCCGTGGAACTGCTGGTCGAGATGGTCGACAACCAGGCCAAGGCCAACATCCACAACGCCCAGAGCCGCAAGTTCATCGCCCCGCTGGCGCTCACCGTGTTCGTCTGGATCTTCCTGCTCAACGCGATGGACCTGCTGCCCGTCGACCTGCTGCCCCACCTGTGGGCGCAGGCCTATGGTGCGATGGGCCATGACCCGCACCATGCCTACATGCGCGTCGTGCCGACGGCCGACCTGTCCACCACGCTGGGCCTGTCCACCTCGGTGCTGCTGCTGTGCTGGTTCTACAGCGTCAAGATCAAGGGCGCTGGCGGCTGGGCGCACGAGCTGGTCACGGCGCCGTTCGGCACCAGCAAGAACCCCATCTTCGCGCTGATCCTCGGCGTGGTGAACCTGCTGATGCAGGTCATCGAATACGTGGCCAAGACCGTCTCGCACGGCATGCGTCTGTTCGGCAACATGTACGCCGGCGAACTGGTGTTCATGCTGATCGCCCTGATGGGCGGCGCCGCGGCCCTGTCCCTGTCGGGCGTGCTGCTGCCGCTGGGTCACATCATTGCGGGCTTCATCTGGGCTGTGTTCCACATCCTGGTGATCACGCTGCAGGCCTTCATCTTCATGATGCTGGCGCTGATCTACCTGGGTCAGGCGCACGAAGCGCACTGATCACCCCGGTTTCTCGTTTCCCTTCCCTTTCCTCTTGCCAATCATTTTTTCCTAAGGAGTCATCATGGCAAACGTTCTCGGTCTCGTCGCTCTGGCTTGTGGTTTGATCGTCGGTCTCGGCGCGATCGGTGCTTCCATCGGTATTGCCCTGATGGGTGGCAAGTTCCTCGAGTCCTCGGCCCGTCAGCCCGAGCTGATGAACGACCTGCAGACCAAGATGTTCATCTTGGCCGGTCTGATCGACGCCGCCTTCCTGATCGGCGTGGCCATCGCTCTGCTGTTCGCCTTCGCCAACCCCTTCATCGCCGCGCTGCCCGCCGCCTGATTCGCGTCCGACGCCCCGCCTAAAAGAGAGGTGTTGACGTGAGTATCAACGCAACGCTGTTCGTTCAGGCCGTCGTCTTCCTGCTGCTGGTGCTGTTCACGATGAAGTTCGTGTGGCCGCCCATCGCGAAGGCGCTGGATGAGCGCACACAGAAAGTCGCCGCGGGCCTGGCGGCCGCCGAGAAGGCGAAGGCCGAACTCGCGTCTGCCAACCAGCGTGTCGAACAGGAACTGCAGGCCTCGCGCACCGAGACCGGCAACCGCCTGGCCGACGCCGAGCGCCGCGCCCAGCAGATCATCGAAGAGGCCAAGGCCCGCGCCACCGAGGAAGCCGCCAAGATCGTGGCCGCCGCGCGTGACGAGGCCGAGCAGCAGGCCGTGCGGGCCCGTGAAGCCCTGCGCGAGCAGGTGGCTGCGCTGGCCGTCAAGGGTGCCGAGCAGATCCTGCGCAAGGAAGTCAACGCCGGCGTCCACGCCGACCTGCTTTCGCGCCTGAAGACCGAACTCTGAGGACTGCCATGGCCGAACTCGCGACCATCGCACGTCCCTACGCCGAAGCCCTGTACAAGGCCACGGCCGGCTCGGCCGACGCCACGCTCGGCTGGCTCGCCCCGCTGGCTGCTGTGGCGGGCGATGCCCGCCTGCAGGAGTTCGCGTCCAATCCGAAGGTCGGGGTGCAGCAGGTGTTCGACCTGATCGCCGGCCTGGTGCCCCAGGGCCTGCCCGACACCGGCCGCAACTTTCTGCAGACCGTGCTGGAGAACGGCCGCCTGGCGGCCCTGCCCGAAGTCGCGCAGCAGTACCGTGCCCTGCACAACGCCAGCAGCGGCGCCGCCGACGCCGTGATCCAGAGCGCCTTCCCGATCGACGACGCCGCGCTGAGCGAAGTCACCGGGGTGCTGGAACGCCGCTTTGGCCGCAAGCTCACGGCACGCGTGGAGATCGATCCCGCGCTGATCGGCGGCATTCGTGCCGTGGTCGGCGACGAAGTGCTCGACACCTCCGTCAAGGCCCGACTCGAACAAATGAAGGCTGCACTCATCGCCTGAGGGCGGTGCGCGCGCTGGCCGTCACACAGATTGAAAGAAGGAAAGAGTCATGCAACTCAATCCCGCAGAAATTTCCGAGCTGATCAAGAGCCGCATTGAAGGCCTGGGCGTCAGCGCCGACATCCGCAATCAGGGCACCGTGGTCTCGGTGACCGACGGCATCGTGCGCATCCACGGCCTGTCCGACGTGATGCAGGGCGAAATGCTGGAATTCCCGGCCACCGCCTCGGGCCAGGCCACCTACGGCCTGGCGCTGAACCTCGAGCGCGACTCCGTCGGCGCCGTGATTCTGGGCGAGTACGAACACATCTCCGAAGGCGACACCGTCAAGTGCACCGGCCGCATCCTGGAAGTGCCGGTCGGCCCCGAGCTGATCGGCCGCGTGGTGAACGCGCTGGGCCAGCCCATCGACGGCAAGGGCCCGATCAACGCCAAGCTGACCGACGTGATCGAGAAGGTCGCACCCGGCGTGATCGCACGGAAGTCCGTCGACCAGCCGATGCAGACGGGCCTGAAGTCGATCGACTCCATGGTGCCCATCGGCCGCGGCCAGCGCGAACTGATCATCGGCGACCGCCAGACCGGCAAGACGGCCGTCGCGATCGACACGATCATCAACCAGAAGGGTCAGAACATGACCTGCATCTACGTCGCGATCGGCCAGAAGGCTTCGTCGATCAAGAACGTGGTGCGTGCCCTGGAACAGGCCGGCGCGATGGACTACACCATCGTGGTGGCCGCATCGGCCTCCGAATCGGCCGCCATGCAGTACGTGTCGGCCTACTCGGGCTGCACGATGGGCGAATACTTCCGCGACCGCGGCCAGGACGCGCTGATCGTCTATGACGACCTGTCCAAGCAGGCCGTGGCGTACCGCCAGGTCTCGCTGCTGCTGCGCCGCCCGCCGGGCCGCGAAGCCTACCCCGGCGACGTGTTCTACCTGCACAGCCGTCTGCTGGAGCGCGCCGCGCGCGTGAACGCCGACTACGTCGAAGCCTTCACCAAGGGCGAGGTCAAGGGCAAGACCGGTTCGCTGACGGCGCTGCCGATCATCGAGACGCAGGCCGGCGACGTGTCCGCCTTCGTGCCCACCAACGTGATCTCGATCACCGACGGCCAGATCTTCCTGGAAACCAGCCTGTTCAACGCCGGCATCCGCCCCGCCATCAACGCCGGTATCTCGGTGTCGCGCGTGGGTTCGTCTGCGCAGACGAAGGTCATCAAGGGCCTGTCCGGCGGTATCCGTACCGACCTGGCGCAGTACCGCGAACTGGCGGCCTTCGCGCAGTTCGCCTCCGACCTGGACGCGTCGACCAAGAAGCAGCTGGACCGTGGCGCACGCGTGACGGAACTGCTCAAGCAGACCCAGTACAGCCCGCTGCCGATCTCGCTCATGGGCGCGTCGCTGTTCGCCGTGAACAAGGGCTTCATGGACGACCTGGACGTGAAGAAGGTGCTTCCCTTCGAACATGGCCTGCACCAGTTCCTGAAGACCAGCCACGCCGCGCTGCTCGACAAGATCGAACAGGCCAAGGCCCTGGACAAGGACGCCGAAGCCGAGCTGACCGCCGCGATCACCGCGTTCAAGAAGTCCTTCGCCTGATGGCGGCCGGACAGGACAAGGCTTAAGGAGCATCGATGGCAGCCGGCAAGGAAATCCGCGGCAAGATCAAATCGGTGGAGAACACCAAGAAGATCACCAAGGCCATGGAAATGGTGGCCGCGTCGAAGATGCGCAAGGCGCAGGACCGCATGCGTGCGGCCCGTCCCTACGCCGACAAGGTGCGCACCATCGCGGCGCACCTGAGCCAGGCCAATCCCGAGTACACCCACGCCTTCATGAAGACCAACGACGCCAAGGTCGCGGGCTTCATCGTGGTGACGACGGACAAGGGCCTGTGCGGTGGCATGAACACCAACGTGCTGCGGGCCGTCACGGCCAAGCTGCGCGAGCTGCAGTCGGCCGGCGTGTCGACCGAGGCGGTGGCCATCGGCAACAAGGGCCTGGGCTTTCTCACGCGCATCGGCGCCAAGGTGGTCTCGCATGCCACGCAGCTGGGCGACACGCCGCACCTGGACAAGCTCATCGGGCCGGTCAAGGTGCTGCTGGACGCCTACGCGGAAGGCAAGATCAACGCGGTCTACCTGAGCTACACCAAGTTCATCAACACGATGCGCCAGGAGTCGGTGGTCGAGCAGCTGCTGCCGCTGAGCGCCGACGCACTGCAAGGCGAGAAGACCCCCGGCCACAGCTGGGACTACATCTACGAGCCCGACGCGCAGACCGTCATCGACGAGCTGCTGGTGCGCTACGTGGAGTCGCTGGTCTACCAGGCCGTGGCCGAGAACATGGCGTCGGAGCAGTCCGCACGCATGGTGGCCATGAAGGCCGCCACCGACAATGCGGGCAACGTGATCAACGAGCTCAAGCTGGTCTACAACAAGACCCGCCAGGCCGGCATCACGAAGGAACTGTCGGAGATCGTGGCCGGTGCGGCCGCGGCGACCGGCAACTGATTCCCTCGGTCCGGCATACAGATTCAAGACAAATTACTGGAGCAGAACATGGCTCAGGCTCAAGGAACAATCGTTCAATGTATCGGCGCCGTGGTCGACGTGGAATTCCCGCGTGACCAGATGCCCAAGGTCTACGACGCCCTGAAGTTCGAAGACGGCACGCTGACGCTGGAAGTGCAGCAGCAGCTCGGTGACGGCGTGGTCCGCACCATCGCCCTGGGCTCCTCGGACGGCCTGCGTCGCGGCCTGACGGTGACGAACACCGGCGCGCCCATCACGGTGCCCGTGGGCAAGGCCACGCTGGGCCGCATCATGGACGTGCTGGGCAATCCCATCGACGAGCGCGGCCCCGTGAGCCAGGAGCTGACCGCTTCCATCCACGCCAAGGCCCCCGCCTACGACGAGCTGTCGCCCTCGCAGGAACTGCTGGAAACCGGCATCAAGGTGATCGACCTGGTCTGCCCGTTCGCCAAGGGCGGCAAGGTGGGCCTGTTCGGCGGTGCCGGCGTGGGCAAGACCGTGAACATGATGGAGCTCATCAACAACATCGCCAAGGCGCACTCGGGCCTGTCGGTGTTCGCCGGTGTGGGTGAGCGCACCCGCGAGGGCAACGACTTCTACCACGAGATGTCGGACTCCAAGGTCGTGGTTCAGGAGAACCTGTCCGAGTCGAAGGTGGCCATGGTCTACGGCCAGATGAACGAGCCCCCGGGCAACCGCCTGCGCGTGGCGCTCACGGGCCTGACCATCGCCGAATCCTTCCGCGACGAAGGCCGTGACGTGCTCTTCTTCGTCGACAACATCTACCGCTACACGCTGGCCGGTACCGAGGTGTCGGCACTGCTGGGCCGCATGCCGTCTGCCGTGGGCTACCAGCCGACGCTGGCCGAGGAAATGGGCCGCCTGCAGGAGCGCATCACGTCGACCAAGGTCGGCTCGATCACCTCCATCCAGGCCGTGTACGTCCCTGCGGATGACTTGACCGACCCCTCGCCGGCCACGACCTTCGCCCACCTGGACTCCACCGTGGTGCTGAGCCGTGACATCGCCTCGCTGGGCATCTACCCTGCCGTGGACCCGCTGGACTCGACCTCGCGCCAGCTCGACCCCAACGTCGTCGGCGAAGAGCACTACAGCGTGGCGCGCGCCGTGCAGGGCACGCTGCAGCGCTACAAGGAACTGCGCGACATCATCGCCATCCTGGGCATGGACGAACTGGCACCGGAAGACAAGCTGGCCGTGGCCCGCGCCCGCAAGATCCAGCGCTTCCTGTCGCAGCCCTTCCACGTGGCCGAAGTGTTCACCGGCTCGCCCGGCAAGTACGTGCCGCTGGCCGAGACCATCCGTGGTTTCAAGATGATCGTGAACGGCGAGTGCGACCACCTGCCGGAGCAGGCCTTCTACATGGTGGGCACGATCGACGAAGCCATCGAAAAGGGCAAGAAGGTCGCGTAAAGCGGTGCATTCGGGCGATCCGCGTCGTTGCGGTGCTCGCCGTACTTGGTGTACGGCTGTGCGCCGCGCCTCGCGGCTCGTCCCGACTGCTTGCTTTCCGCAACTTTTTCCCTGATCCAAAGGAAGCTACATGGCCAACACCATTCAAGTCGATGTCGTCAGCGCAGAAGAGTCCATCTTCTCGGGGCAGGCTCGCTTCGTGGCGCTGCCCGGTGAAGCCGGCGAGCTCGGCATCTATCCGCGCCACACGCCGCTGATCACGCGCATCCGCCCGGGTGCCGTGCGCATCGAGACGGCCGAGGGCAACGAGGAGTTCGTGTTCGTGGCCGGCGGCATCCTCGAGGTGCAGCCCGATTCCGTCACCGTGCTGTCCGACACGGCCATCCGCGGCAGGGACCTGGACGACGAGAAGGCGAACCAGGCCAAGGCCGCGGCCGAAGAAGCGCTGAAGAACGCCAAGAGCGACATCGACATCGCCATGGCCCAGTCCGAGCTGGCCGTGATGGCCGCCCAGATCGCCGCACTGCGCAAGTACCGCCAGAAGAAGTAAGCGGCCTTCGCCGCCGCTCGCCTTCGGGCCTGGAAGCCAGTCAGTTCGCTGACTGGCTTTTTCTTTGGGCGGTGCGCACGCCAGCCTTGGTCTTTTGCTCAAGAATGGCCAAAGTTAGGCCTTGTTTGTGCGAAGTCGGCCGCCTAGCATCCGTGCATCGACGCCGCCCTTGAGCGGCGCCTCACACGAACGCACGGAGACAACGCCGCATGGCGCCCTGGAACGGCCTTTCCGCCGGTGAGCTGGAATTGCTGTCGACCACCTTCTGGTCGGCCGGCGGCTCCCGCCATGGCATGGCCGAGCGCCTGGGCTTCTCGCGCAGCAAGGCCAATGCACTGATCGCGGGCCTGATCGCCCAGGGCCTGCTGGCCGAGGCCGGTCCGCGCGCGTCCACCGGCGGCCGCCGCCCCGAGCACCTGTGCCTGCATGCCGACCTGGGCGTGCTCGGGGTCGTGGACATCGGCGCCACCAGCCTCGACGTGGCCGTGCTGCAGCCCGACCTCACGGTGCTCGCGCGCCATGCCGAAGCCATCGACGTGCGCGAAGGCCCCGGCGTGGTGCTGGCGCGCGTGCGCCAGCGCCTGCGCGAGCTGCTGCAGGGCCAGGGCATTTCGCCGCGCCGCGTGCTGGGCATCGGCATGGGCGTGCCCGGCCCGGTGAACTTCGAGGCCGGCCAGCTCGTCAATCCTCCGCTGATGCCGGGCTGGGACAGCTTCTCCATCCGCGACTACCTGCGCGAGGACTACGCGGCGCCGGTCTTCGTCGACAACGACGTGAACCTGATGGCGCTGGGCGAGCTGTGGCGCCTGCAGCGCCAGCTGTCCAACTTCCTCGTGATCAAAGTCGGCACCGGCATCGGCTGTGGCATCGTCTGCCACGGCGAGGTGTACCGCGGCGCGGCCGGCTCGGCCGGCGACGTGGGCCACATCTGCGTGGACCCGCAGGGGCCGCGCTGCCACTGCGGCAACGTGGGCTGCGTGGAAACGATGGCTGCCGGCCCCGCCATCGTGCGCATGGCGCAGGCGGCGGCGGAACGCGGCGAGTCGCCCGCGCTGGCCGCCGTGCTGCGCACCCAGGGCCGCATCGAGGCCGTCGACGTCGGCCATGCCAGCCGCGCGGGCGACGTGGCGGCCAACGCCATCATCCAGCGCGCGGGCAACCTGATCGGCCAGATGCTCGCGTCGGTGGTCAATTTCTTCAACCCCTCGCACGTGTTCATCGGCGGCGGCATCACGCAGATCGGCCCGCTGTTCCTCGCGGCCGTGCGCCAGAGCGTCTACCAGCGCTCGCTCGCCCTGTCGACGCGGCACCTGGAGATCCAGTACACGCCGCTGGGCACCGACGCGGGCGTGATCGGCGCCGGTGTGCTGGCCATGCACGAGACGCTCAAGGTGCGCGGCGTGGCGCCGTGACGCAGGACCGACGCATGACTTCCTCAACGATCCCGAAGCCCTCCGTCGCCGTCGATTTCGATGCGATCACCAAGGCCTTCGGCCCCGTGCAGGTGCTGCATGGCGTGAGCTTCGCGCTGCCGCCGGGGCGCGTGATCGGCCTGCTGGGCGAGAACGGCGCCGGCAAGTCCACGCTGATGAAGATCCTGGGCGGCTACGAAGCACCCACGGGCGGCGCGCTGCGCATCAACGGCGTGGCCCGGCATTTCCGCAGCTCGCGCGATGCCGAGGCGCTGGGCATCGTGCTGATCCACCAGGAATTCAACCTGGCCGAAGACCTGAGCATCGCGGACAACATCTTCCTCGGCCACGAGAAGCGCAAGGGCCTCTTCCTGGACGACCGCGCCATGCACGCAGAAGCCGCCGCGGCCCTCGCGCAGGTGGGCCTGCCGATCGATCCGGCCACCAAGGTGCGCCGCCTGATCGTGGCCGAGAAGCAGCTGGTCGAGATCGCCAAGGCCCTGGCCCGGCGCGCGCGCCTGCTGATCATGGACGAGCCCACGGCCACGCTCACGCCGGGCGAGACCGAGCGCCTGTTCAAGCTCATCGCGCAACTGCGCGCCGACGGCGTGACCATCGTCTACATCTCGCACAAGCTCGACGAGGTGGAGCGCGTGACCGACGAGGTAGTGGTGATGCGCGACGGCCGCTTCGTCACGCGCGAGGCGACGCAAAAGCTCACGCGCCACCAGATGGCCAACCTGATGGTCGGCCGCGAGATCGCCGACCTGTATCCGCCGCGCGACCCCGTGGCGACCGACCGCGCACCGGCGCTGCGCGTGCGCGGCTTCACGGTGCCGGGCTGGGCGCAGCAGGTGGATTTCGAGGTACGGCCCGGCGAGATCCTGGGCTTCGCCGGCCTCGTCGGCGCGGGCCGCACCGAACTGTTCGAAGGCCTGCTGGGCCTGCGCCCCGCGAGCGGCGAGGTGCAGCTGCAGGGCCGCGCCGTACAGCTGCGCTCGCCGCGCCAGGCCGCCGACCAGGGCCTGACCTACCTCAGCGAAGACCGCAAGGGCAAAGGTCTGCACGTGGCCTTCGGCCTGCGCCAGAACCTCACGCTGATGGCCCTGGAGCGCCATGTCCAGCCCTGGCTGCAGCCGGCCAGCGAGCGCGCGGCGCTGGATGCCGCGGTGAAGGACTTCGGCATCCGCACCGGCTCGCTCGACGTGCGCGCCGCTTCGCTGTCGGGCGGCAACCAGCAGAAGCTCGCGCTGGCCAAGGTGCTGCATCCGCAGCCCAAGGTGGTGGTGCTCGACGAGCCCACGCGCGGCGTGGACGTGGGCGCCAAGCGCGACATCTATTTCCTGATCCAGCGGCTGGCGCGCGAAGGCCTGGCCGTGATCGTCGTCTCCTCCGAACTCATGGAGCTGATCGGCCTTGCGCACCGCGTGGCCGTGATGCGCGCCGGCCGCCTGGTGGCCACGCTGCCGGCCGAACACCTGAGCGAGGAAGAACTCATTGCGCACGCGACCGGCACCGCCGCTTCAGACCATGTCCCAGCCTGATCCGACCCCCCTCTCCGCCGCCGCCGAAGGCGCGGCGCACCGCGCCGAGGCCGCCCCGCGCTGGACCGAGCGCCTGCACGGCTTCGGCCCGGTCATCGGCCTGGTGCTGCTGTGCATCGCGGGCGCGCTGCTCAACAGCGACTTCGCGACGCCCGAGAACGCGATGAACGTGCTCACCCGCACGGCCTTCATCGGCATCATCGCGGTGGGCATGTGCTTCGTCATCATCTCGGGCGGGATCGACCTGTCGGTGGGCTCGATGGCGGCGCTGATCGCGGGCAGCGTGATCATGTTCATCAACTGGGCCGGCCCCGCCAGCGGCTCGCCGATGCTCGCGGTGGTGCTGGGCGCGGCGCTCGCGGTGCTGCTGGGCGCGGTCTTCGGCCTCGCCCACGGCCTGCTCATCACCAAGGGCCGCATCGAGCCCTTCATCGTCACGCTGGGCACGCTGGGCATCTTCCGCGCCTACCTGACCTACTTCGCCGACGGCGGCGCGCTCACGCTGGACAACGAATTCGCCGACCTCTACGCGCCCGTGTACTACGGCAGCCTGCTGGGCATCCCGGTGCCGGTGTGGGTCTTCGCGGCGGTGGCCGTGCTGGGGGGCGTCATCCTCAACCGCACGGCCTACGGGCGCTACGTGCAGGCCATCGGCTCGAACGAACAGGTGGCGCGCTACGCGGCCGTGGACGTGGACCGCGTGAAGATCCTCACCTACGCGCTGCTGGGCGTGTGCGTGGGCATCGCCACGCTGCTGTACGTGCCGCGCCTGGGCTCGGCCTCGCCCACCACGGGCCTGCTGTGGGAGCTGGAAGCCATCGCCGCCGTGATCGTGGGCGGCACGGCGCTCAAGGGCGGTGCCGGCAGCATCAGCGGCACCGTGGTCGGCGCCATCCTGCTCTCGGTCATCAGCAACATCCTGAACCTCACCAGCATCATCAGCGTGTACCTCAACGCGGCGGTGCAGGGCTTCGTGATCATCGTCGTCGCGTTCCTCCAGCGCGGCCGCCGCTAGCCGGCTGCCGCGCCTTTTTCCTGTGTCTTTCCCCGTCCGTGAATCCCAACCAAGGAGACTCTGCATGAACCGCATCACCCGCCGCATCGCGCTCAGCGCCGTGGCCGCCGCCGCCGCTGTCGCGGCCCTGCCCGCGCTGGCTGCCGAAAAAGTGAACCTCGGCGTGTCCATCCCGGCCGCCACCCACAGCTTCATGGGCGGCATCAACTACTGGGCCAACCAGGCCAAGAAAGACCTGGAGAAGCAGCACAAGGACCTGAAGATCACGATCAAGACGGCCGCCAACGCGCCCGAGCAGGCCAACCAGCTGCAGGACCTGTCCACCGTCACCAAGATCAACGCGCTGGTCGTCTTCCCCTTCGAGTCGGCGGCGCTGACCAAGCCGGTCGCGCAGGTCAAGGCCAAGGGCGCCTATGTCACGGTGGTCGACCGCGGCCTGACCGACACCAGCGCGCAGGACGCCTACGTCGCCGGCGACAACACCGCCTTCGGCCGCATCCCGGCCGAATACATCGCCAAGAAGCTCAATGGCAAGGGCAACGTGGTGGCGCTGCGCGGCATCGCGACCACGCTGGACAACGAGCGCATGGACGCCTTCAACGCCGTGCTCAAGAACTACCCCGACATCAAGCTGCTGGATGCCAAGTACGCCAACTGGAACCGCGACGACGCCTTCAAGGTCACGCAGGACTACCTGACGCGCTTCAAGGAGATCGACGCCATCTGGGCGGCCGACGACGACATGGCCGTGGGCGTGCTCAAGGCCATCGAGCAGGCCAAGCGCAACGACATCAAGATCGTGTTCGGCGGCGCCGGCGCCAAGGGCGCCGTGAAGACGCTGATCGACAACAGCGATCCGCGCATCCAGGCCAACGTGAGCTACTCGCCCAAGTTCATCTACGACGCGATCAAGCTCACGGCCGAGGCACGGCTGAAGGGCGAGAAGCTGCCGGCGACGACCATCATCCCGTCGGTGCTGATCACCAAGGAAAACGCCAAGGACTTCTACCACCCGAACTCGCCGTTCTGACCGGCGCGCCGCGCCGGCGGCTCCCGGGCGCTCGGTGCCGTTGCGCCCGGGCGTGCGGCCGGCGGTCGCGGCCTGCGGCGGCACGGGCGGCCCCCCCGCTGCGTGCCGCTCCCGTCTCGTGCAAACGCACGGCCTCGTTCTTCCAGGAGTCCCTCCATGCCGATCCGTCCCGCCCTGATTCCCTGCCTGCGCTATGCCGACGCGCCCGCCGCCATCGACTTCCTGTGCCACGCCTTCGGCTTCGAGCGGCGGGTGGTCTACACGGACGAGCAGGACGCCTCGGTCGTGCACCATGCCGAGCTGCTGCTGCACGGGCACATGGTGATGCTGGGCTCCGACCGGCCCGGCGAGGTGCGCGATCGCTACCGCTGGAAGACGCCGCAGCAGGCGGGCGGCATCACGCAGTGCATCTATGCCGTGATCGCCGACCCCGACGCGCACTGCGCCCGCGCCCGCGCGGCCGGTGCCGAGATCCTGACCGAGCCCCACGACAACGAGGGCTACCCGGGCCGCAGCTACGACGCGCGCGACCCCGGTGGCCATGTGTGGAACTTCGGCAGCTACGACCCCTTCGACGACACGGCGACGCCCTGAAGGCCGCACGCTCCCCGTTCTTTTTCTTCAAGTGACCGCTCCGATGACTGCCCCTGCCGCCTCCTCGATCCGACCGCTGCGCTATGCCATGGTGGGCGGCGGGCAGGGGGCCTTCATCGGCGCGGTGCACCGCCATGCGCTGGCCCTCGATGGCCAGGCGCAACTGGTGGCGGGCGCGCTGTCGTCCACGCCGGAGAAGGCACGCGCCTCGGGTCAGGCCCTGGGCCTGGCCGACGACCGCAACCACGGCAGCTGGCAGGCGCTGCTGGCCGACGAGCAGCGGCGGCCCGCGCACGAGCGCGTGGACTTCGTGGTGATCGTCACGCCCAACCACGTGCATTTCCCGGTCGCGCAGGCCTTCGTGGAAGCGGGCTTCCATGTCGTGTGCGACAAGCCCCTGGTGCACACGCGCGAACAGGCCGACGCGCTGGTGGCCGCCGTGGCGCGCCAGGGCACGGTCTTCGGCGTGACCTACAACTACAGCGGCTACCCGATGGTGCGCCAGGCCCGCGACATGGTGCGCGCGGGCGAACTGGGCACCGTGCGCAAGGTGGTGGTCGAATACACGCAGGGCTGGCTGGCCACCGCGCTGGAAGGCGAGGGCAACAAGCAGGCCGGCTGGCGCACCGACCCCGCCCGCAGCGGCGCGGCCGGTGCCATCGGCGACATCGGCTCGCATGCCGAGAACCTCGTGGCCACCGTCACCGGCCTGGAGATCGAAGCGATCTGCGCCGACCTGGGCGCGCTGGTGCCCGGCCGTGCGCTGGACGACGACGCGAGCCTGCTGCTGCGCTTTGCGGGCGGCGCGCGCGGCGTGCTGGTCGCCTCGCAGATCAGCACCGGCAAGGAGAACGACCTGCGCCTGCGCGTGAGCGGCACGCGCGGCACGCTGGAATGGCGGCAGGAGCGGCCCAGCGAACTGCGGCATTGGCCCGACGACGGGCCGCAGCGCGTGCTCACGCGCGGCGCGCCCTGGCTCAGCCCTTCGGCGCAACGGGCCAGCCGCATCCCGGCCGGCCACCCCGAAGGCTTCATCGAGGCCTTCGCCAACGTCTACGCGGGCGTGATCGCCGACATCCGCGCGCGCCAGGCCGGCCGCCGGGCCGATGCACTGGAGGCCGACTACCCGCGCGTGGAAGACGGCGCGCGCGGCGTGCGCTTCATCGAGCGCACGGTCGCCTCGGCGGCCAGCGCGCAGAAGTGGACGGCCTGGTAGGCGCCGCGCGCTTCGCCGCGCGGGCGGGCGTGCCCGATCGCGTTGCCCGCGCGCCATGCGCAGGCGCACGGCGCTGCCGGCACACGCCTATGGCGAAGGCGGTATAGGCGCGCGCCGCGGCGCTCGGTACAACGGCCAGCTTCCGCGGCCCGCGCCGCGGCTCTGCCTGTCCCATGCCTGCCGGAGCCCGTCCATGTCCCTGTCTTTTCCTTTGCTGGTCCGCGCGGGCCTGGCCGCCGCCCTGGGGGCGGCCGGTGCGGCCGTGCTGGCCGGCCCCGGATTTCCGCCCCGCAAGCCCGGCCTGTGGGAAATGCGCTCCGTGCAGAAGGCCGGCGCGAAGGAGGCGATGACCGTGCAGCAATGCGCCGACAGCGCCACCGACAAGGCGCTGCAGGAATACGGCCTCGCGCAGCCGCAGATGAACCGCAAGTTCTGCAAGGAAGAGATGCGCAACGAGGCCGGCAAGATGCTCGTGCACACCGAGACCTGCAGGCAGAGCGGCACCACGATGACGCGCCGCATCGTCATTTCGGGTGATTTCAACGTGGCCTACCGCGTCGAGTCGCACACCGTGTACGACCCGAAGCCGCGCACGCCGCCGCCCGACGAGGACCTGGTGGCCGACATGCGCTGGCTGGGCGCCTGCCCCGCCGGCATGAAGCCCGGCGACATGATGCTGCCGGGCGGCATGAAGGTGAACGTGCAGGACATGACCCGCATGGGCGCCCTGGCCGGCCAGCTGATGCGCACCGGTCCCGACGCGAAGGCCGGCGAGATGACGCTGCCCGATGGCACCCAGGTCGACCTGGAAGCCATGAAGCGCATGGCGGCCGAGATGCACAAGCAGATGGGGCCCGCCGCGCGCGGCGCGGGAAACACGGGCAAGTAGGCCCCTCGCCTCGGAGGCGCGCCAGCCGGCTTGGCCTCTTTTCCGACACCGCGCGCGCCGCGCCCTGGCGGATGATGGCGCATCGCCCGACGCCCCGCGCCCCGCATGGACCTCGTCATCGCCCGCCCCGAAGGCCTGTACTGCCCGCCCGGCGACTTCTACATCGACCCCTGGAAGCCGGTGGCGCGCGCCGTCATCACGCACGGCCATTCCGACCATGCACGCTGGGGCCATGCGCACTACCTGGCCCACACCGACAGCGAAGGCGTGCTGCGCCAGCGCCTGGGCGCCGACATCACGCTGCAGACGCTGCCGTACGGCGAAGCCCTCGTGCACCAGGGCGTGCGCATCTCGCTGCACCCCGCCGGCCATGTGCTGGGCTCGGCGCAGGTGCGGCTCGAACACGGCGGCCGGGTGTGGGTCGCCTCGGGCGACTACAAGACCGAGCCCGACGGCACCTGCGCGCCCTTCGAGCCCGTGCCCTGCGACACCTTCATCACCGAATCCACCTTCGGGCTGCCCATCTACCGCTGGCCCACGCAGGCGGCGCTCTTGGCCGACATCAACGACTGGTGGCGCCGCAATGCCGCGCAGGGCCGCGCCTCGGTGCTCTTCTGCTATGCCTTCGGCAAGGCCCAGCGCATCCTGCATGGGGTGGACGCGAGCATCGGCCCGATCGTCGTGCATGGGGCGGTGGAGCCGCTCAATGCCGTGTACCGCGCCGCAGGTGTGGCGCTGCCGCCCACCTTGCGGGTGACCGATCCCGGCGTCGATGCCACGCTGCTCCAGCGCGCGCTGGTGCTGGCGCCGCCTTCGGCACAGGGCACGCCGTGGATGAAGCGCTTCGGCCACTACGCCGACGCCTTCGCCTCGGGCTGGATGCGGTTGCGCGGCACGCGCCGCCGCCGCGGCGTGGACCGCGGCTTCGTCATGAGCGACCACGCCGACTGGCCCGGCCTGCAGCAGGCCATCGCCGGCACCGGGGCCGAGCGCGTGTTCGTCACGCATGGCAGCGTGGCGGTGCTCGTGCGCTGGCTGCGCGAGAGCGGCCTGCAGGCCCAGGGCTTCAAGACCGAGTACGGCGACGAGGACATGGCCGACCGGCCGGGTGCGGCCGGCGGCGAGGACGCAGGCGCGGCGCAGGCCGTGCCCGATGCGCCCGCGCATCCGCACCTTCGTGCGGGCCGGAAGGCGGACGCGCCGTGAAGGCCTTCGCCGCGCTGTACCACGCGCTGGACGCCAGCACCTCCAACCTGGCCAAGCAGGCCGCGCTGCAGCGCTACCTGCGCGATGCGCCCGCGGCCGACGCGGCCTGGGCCGTGTACTTCCTGGCCGGCGGCAAACCGCGCCAGCTGGTGCCGGTCAAGCTGCTGCGCTTCCTGGCGCAGGAGGCGGCCGGCCTGCCGGAATGGCTGTTCGACGAAAGCTACGAGGCCGTGGGCGACCTGGCCGAAACCATCGCACTGCTGCTGCCCCCGCCCAGCGACGCGCACGACCTCGGCCTGGCGCAATGGGTCGAGCAGCACCTGCTGCCGCTGCGGGGCGCGCCGGCCGAGGAACTGCCCGACCGCCTGCGCGCGCAATGGCGCCAGCTCGCCGAGGGCGAACGGCTGGTGTACTTCAAGCTCATCACCGGCGCCTTCCGCGTCGGCGTTTCCAAGCTGCAGGTCACGCAGGCGCTGGCGGCCGTGGGCGCGGTGGACGCCAAGCGCGTCGCCCAGCGGCTCATGGGCTACACGCACATCGGCGCGCGGCCCGACGCGGCGGCCTACACGGCGCTCATCGCCCCTGAGAGCGAGGGCGAGCAAAACACAAGTACCAGCGGCCAGCCTTACCCCTTTTTCCTGGCGCATCCTTTCAACGTGGACGTGGCGCAGTTCGATGCACTGCTCGGTCCGCCCACCGATTGGCTGGTGGAATGGAAGTGGGACGGCATCCGCGCCCAGCTGGTCAAGCGCGCGGGCCAGGTGTGGCTGTGGTCGCGCGGCGAGGAACTGGTGACCGAGCGCTTCCCCGAACTGGCCATGATGGGCGAGGCGCTGCCCGACGGCACGGTGCTCGACGGTGAGATCGTCGTCTGGCGCAGCGATGCGGCGGCTCCAGACGCCGAAGGCCGCGTGCAACCCTTTGCCGAGCTGCAAAAGCGCCTCGGCCGCAAGACCCTGGGCGCCAGGCTGCTGCGCGAGTTGCCCGTGGTGCTGCTGGCGTACGACCTGCTCGAATGGGAAGGGCGCGACCTGCGCGCGCTGCCACAGGCCGAGCGGCGCGTGCGGCTGGACGCGCTGCTCGCGCAGCTGCGCCACCCGCAGCTCGTCGCGAGCCCGCTGCTCGCGGGCACCGACTGGGCCGACCTGGCGCGCCAGCGCGAGGCCGCGCGCAGCCTGGGCGTGGAGGGCATGATGCTCAAGCGGCGCGACGCGCAGTACGGCGTGGGCCGCACCAAGGACGTGGGCGTGTGGTGGAAGTGGAAGATCGATCCGCTGTCCGTCGACGCCGTGCTCATCTATGCCCAGCGCGGCCACGGCCGCCGCGCCAGCCTCTACAGCGACTACACCTTCGCCGTCTGGGATGGTCCGCCGGAACAGCCGGACCGCAAGCTGGTGCCCTTCGCCAAGGCCTATTCGGGCCTCACCGACGCCGAGATGGCACGTGTGGACGCCGTGATCCGTAAGACCACGATCGAGAGCTTCGGCCCGGTGCGCAGCGTGAAACCCACGCTGGTGTTCGAACTGGGCTTCGAAGGCATCGCCCGCAGCACGCGCCACAAGAGCGGCATCGCCGTGCGCTTCCCGCGCATGCTGCGCTGGCGCGAGGACAAGCCGGTGGAGGAGGCCGATACGCTGGGGACGTTGGAGGCATTGTTGCCGTCATGACGCAGGTGTGCCGTTCGCAGGGGGCATCCCGGTTGCGCATTTCGTGCAGCCCTGGAGCGCGGCCATGGCGATGAGTACCGGTGCGCTTCTGGCCTGGTTCAAGGCTCGCGGCTGGCGTCCCTTCGCTTTCCAGAAAGAGGTCTGGCAAGCCATTGCCGAGGCGCAGTCCGGCTTGCTGCACGCGACCACCGGTGCCGGCAAGACGTACGCGGTGTGGCTCGGGGCGCTGCGGGCCTTGGCCATGGCGCCGAAGCCGGCCATCCCGCATCGCAAGTCGGCAAACACACCCGCGGGCGAACAAAGTCCGCAGAGCCCGCCGCTCACCGTTCTCTGGCTCACCCCCATGCGCGCGCTGGCGGCCGACACGCTGCGCGCGCTGCAGGAGCCGCTGCAGGCGCTGGCGCCGCACTGGTCGGTGGCGGCGCGCAGCGGCGACACCGCGTCGGCCGAGCGCGCGCGGCAGGACCGGCGGCTGCCCACGGCCCTGGTCACCACGCCCGAAAGCCTGTCGCTGCTGCTCTCGCGTGCCGATGCGCAGGCGCTGTTTTGCCACCTGAAGCTGGTGGTGGTCGACGAATGGCACGAGCTGCTGGGCAACAAGCGCGGCGTGCAGGTGCAGCTGGCGCTGGCGCGGCTGCGGACCTGGAACCCGTCGCTCATGACCTGGGGCATGTCGGCCACGCTGGGCAACCTCGACGAGGCGATGCACACGCTGCTCGGCCCGCGTGAAGGCGGGCCGCCCGGCACGCTGGTGCAGGGCCAGGTGCCCAAGCAGCTGGTGGTCGATTCGCTGCTGCCGGGGCGCGCCGAGCGCTTTCCCTGGGGCGGCCACCTGGGCCTGATGATGCTGCCGCAGGTGATCGCCGAGATCGAAGGCAGCCGCACCACCCTGGTCTTCACCAACACGCGCTCGCAGGCCGAGATCTGGTACCAGGCCATGCTGGAGGCCAAGCCCGAGTGGGCCGGGCTGATCGCGCTGCACCACGGCTCGCTGGACAAGGGCGTGCGCGAATGGGTGGAGCTGGGCCTCAAGAAGGGCGCGCTGCGCGCCGTGGTCTGCACGTCGAGCCTGGACCTGGGCGTGGACTTCCTGCCCGTGGAGCGCGTGCTGCAGATCGGCTCGCCCAAGGGCGTGGCGCGGCTGCTGCAGCGCGCGGGGCGGTCCGGCCATGCGCCGGGGCGGCCGTCGCGCATCACGCTCGTGCCCACGCACAGCATCGAGATGGTCGAGGGCGCCGCCGCGCGCGCAGCCATCGCGGCCGGCCACATCGAAGCGCGCAGCACGCCCGAGCAGCCGCTCGATGTGCTGGTGCAGCACCTGGTCACGGTGGCGCTGGGCGGCGGTTTCGTGCCCGAGGCGCTGTACGCGGAAGTGCGCCGCACGGCGGCCTATGCCCGGCTCTCGCGCGAGAGCTGGGACTGGTGCCTGGGTTTCGTGCGCCAGGGTGGCCCTTCGCTGGCCGCCTATCCGGACTACCGGCGCGCCGTGCCCGACGAGGAGGGCGTGTGGCGCGTGCCCGACGCGCGCCTGGCGCGCCGGCACCGCATGAACATCGGCACCATCGTGAGCGACGCCAGCATGAACGTGCAGTACGTGGGGGGCGCGCGCCTCGGCACGGTGGAAGAGAGCTTCGCCGCACGCCTGAAGCCGGGCGACTGCTTCCTTTTCGGCGGCCGGCTGCTGGAGATGGTGCGCATCCGCGAGATGACGGCCTGGGTGCGCCGCGCGAGCGGTGCGCGGCCCGCCGTGCCGCGCTGGAACGGCGGGCGCATGCCGCTGTCGACCACGTTGGCCGATGCGGTGGTGCAGCAGCTGGCGCGGGCCGGCGACGGCCGCTACGACTCGCCCGAGCTGCAGTGCGTGCGCCCCTTGCTGGAGATCCAGCAGCGCTGGTCGGCCCTGCCCACGCCGGGCACGCTGCTGGCCGAGACGCTGAAGACGCGCGAGGGCTGGCACCTCTTCCTCTACCCCTTCGCAGGCCGGCAGGTGCACCTGGGCCTGGCCAACCTGCTGGCCTGGCGTGTGGCGCAGCATGCGCCGCGCACCTTCTCCATCGCCGTGAACGACTACGGCTTCGAGCTGCTCAGCGCCACCGAAGTGGACTGGCCCGCGCTGCTGCCCGGGGTGCTGCGCACCGGCCACGATGCCGCAGCGCAGGATGCGTTGGACCCCCCCAGCCCGCAGGAGGGCGAGCGCCAGGCCCTGCTGCACGAAGTGCTGCAAAGCCTCAACGCCAGCGAACTGGCGCAGCGGCGCTTCCGGGAGATCGCGCGCGTGTCGGGCCTGATCTTCCAGGGCTACCCGGGCGAGAAGCGCAGCAACAAGCAACTGCAGGCCTCGTCCTCGCTGTTCTGGGAGGTCTTGCGCAAATACGATCCGGCCAATCGCCTGCTGCTGCAGGCCGAGCAGGAGCTGCTGGCGCAGGAGCTGGAGATCGGCCGCCTGCGCGCCAGCCTCTCGCGCATGCGCGGACAGGCCCTGGTGGTGAAGGGGCTGGCGCGGCCCACGCCCTTCGCTTTTCCGTTGATGGTGGAGCGCTTCCGCGAGAAGCTCAGCAACGAAAGCGTGGCGGACCGCATCGCGCGCATGGTCGCGCAGCTGGAAAAGGCGGCCGGGGGCGAATTGCGGCCCGAGGCCGCGCCGCCGCAGGTGCGCGAAGCCCTGGCCTTCGACGCGCCCGAGCCGCCACGCCCGCCCCCGCGCGAGGCGCGGTCGCGCGGCAGCCGCAGCCGGCGGCGTGGCGCGCCGGGTTGAGCCCGGCGGCGCCCCCGCGGGCGCTCCGGCCGGGCACGGTGCCGCGGCGCCACCTACACTCCGGGACAGGGGGGAGGGCGCACACAAACGCTGACACTGGCCGCCGACTCTTCCTGCATCCGTGCCTTCCTTGTTTTCTTCTTCTCCTTCGCCTCCTTTGCCTTCCTCGTCGGGCCGGGGCGCGGCCGTGCCCGCCGCCGCGCAGGCCACTGCACCGGCCACCGTGCCGGCCATCGTCCATTGGGCCGGCGAATCGCTGCAACTGCTGCCGGCACCGGCCCTGTGGTGGCCGGCGCAGCGCACGCTGTTCGTCGCCGACCTGCACCTGGGCAAGGCCGCCAGCTACCGCGCGCTGGGCCAGCCGGTGCCGGGCGGCACCACGGCGCGCAACCTGGCGCGGCTGGATGCGCTGATCGCCGCCCACGCGCCCGCGCGGCTGGTGTTCCTGGGCGACTTCCTGCATGCGCGCGAGGCGCGCACGCCGGCGCTGCTGCAGGCACTGGCGCAATGGCGCGCGCGCCATGCGGCGCTCGCGATGACGCTGGTGCGCGGCAACCATGACGACCGCGCGGGCGATCCGCCGGCCGCGCTGCAGATCGCCGTGGTGGACGAGCCGCACCTGCTCGGCCCCTTCGCGGCCTGCCACCATCCGCAGGACCACGCGAGCCATTTCGTGCTGGCCGGGCACGCGCACCCGGTGTGCAGCCTGCACGGTGCGGGGCGCGACCGGCTGCGGCTGCCCTGCTTCGTGCAGGACGCGGGCCGCGCGGTGCTGCCCGCCTTCGGGGAATTCACGGGCGGCTGGCTGGTGCCGCCGGCCCCGGGGCGCCGCTTCCATGCCGTGGGCGGCGAGGCCGTCTGGGCCTTGCCCGATGCCGGCCGCGGCGCCGATGCACCGGCACGCGCGGCAGGTGCCATGGGCGGTCTCGCGCCGCAGAGGTTTGGGCCATGAACGAACGCAACCTGCGCAGCACGGCCCCTTCGCTGCGCGACGAGGCCGCGCGCATGCTGATGCGCTCGTCCTTCGTGGCCGAGATGGACCTGCACGAGGCCACCGTGGTGGTCGACGCGATGCGGCCGCTGTTCGTGGAAGCGGGCACGGTGATCATGACGGAAGGCCAGTCCGAGGACGTGGACTACATGGCCCTGCTGCTCGAAGGCCAGGTGCGGGCCGAGAGCGCCTCGCAGATGCCCGGCGAGGAGGTGGTGATCTCCATCATCGGCCCGGGCCAGCTGATCGGCGAGATGGGCATCCTCGACGGCGAGCCGCGTTCGGCCACCTGCACGGCGCTCACCGACCTGAAGCTGGGCATCCTGTCGCGCGCGGCCCTGCGCGGGCTGGTGGAAGTGCAGCCGGCCGTGGCCGCGCGCCTGCTGCTGGCCATCGCGCAGGCCATGGCCGAGCGCGTGCGGGAAAGCAACCGGCGCTTTCGCACGCTGTTGCGCGTCACGCGCGCGCTGCAGCGCGAGCTCGATGCCACGCATGCCGTGAACCGGCGCCTGCTGGACGGGCAGGACGGCACGCCCCGGCGCTGAAAAGGTCCGCCCCCCCCGGCCACGCTGGCCGAGGTGCTCAGAGCCTGTTCAGTGTCTCCAAGGCGGCTGCCCGAAGGGTTGGGGCGAAATCGGGCCCGCTCAGCGCTGCGTCGCTTGCGCGCCGTGCGGCGCGGGCCGACATCCGGGCGGACTGAACAGGCCCGCCGGCCGGGGACGCCGTGGCGCCGGCTCGCGGGCCGCAGTGCAGCGCCCGGTGACGACTTTCTTTCGGGGCCCAGCGATCGCTGCGCAGCGCTGCGCGCAGGCTCAGATCACCACGGGCGTGTCCGGCAGTTCGTTGCTGTGGCGGTGGGTGCCGGGGCTTGCGGGAAAGTGGGCCACCAGCAGCGCCGACACCTCTTCCAGCGCCAGCGTCACCCCATCCTCGAAGCGGCCCTCGGAAAAGGCCTGGCCCATGCGCCGGGCCATGGCCTGCCACTCGGCGGCGTCCACGTGGGTGTCAATGCCGCGGTCGGCCACGATCTCGATCGCATGTTCGGCCAGCAGCAGGTAGATCAGCACGCCGTTGTTGTGCGCCGTGTCCCAGACGCGCAGCTTGCCGAACTGCGTGACCGCGCGCTGGCGCGCGGGCGCATCGCGGCGGATGTAGCTCCAGGGCAGGCCGGCTTCGATGCAGATGCGGATCTGGCCGGTGTGGCGCTGCTCGCTCGCGCGCACGCGCTCGCCCAGGCGCTGCAGCACTTCGGGCGGAAAGGCGCGGCGCACGTCGGCCGCATCGGTCAGGCGGTTGCGCAGCAGGCGCCGCAGGCGGCCGGCCAGCGTGGGCGGATAGGTCTTGCGTCCCGGCATCACCAGTCTCCCGAGGCGCCGCCGCCCCCGAAATCGCCCCGCCGCCGGAGCTGAAGCCTCCGCCGCCGCCGCTCCAGCCGCCGGAGGACGATCCGCCGCTCCAGCCCCCGCCGTACCCGCCGCCATAGCCGCCACCGTAGCCCCGGCCACCGCCGCGGCCGCCGCTCAGGCCGGTGGTGGCGCTGGCGAACAGCGTGAACAGCAGCGCGGCCACGCCCGCGAAGCCCGCCGCGAGCAGGCTGGCCGTGACGACGTAGGCGATGCCGCCCGCCGCGCCGCCCGTGAGCAGCGGCCCCAGCGTGCGGCCGAAGACGCCGCGCAGGATCGGCCCGCCGACCACCACGCCGAAGAAGAGCAGGATGGCCAGGTCCTGCCAGTCGGCGTCGAACAGCGCGTCGCCGCGGCGCGGGCCATCGTCCTGCACCTCGGGCAGCGCCTCCCCCGCGATGCGCGCCATCAGCTGGTCCAGCGCCGCATTGATGCCGCCCGCGAAGTCACCGTTGCGAAACGCGGGCTTCATCTGCTGGTCGATGATGCGCGCGGCCGCGATGTCGGGCACCGCGCCCTCCAGCGTCTTGGCCACCTCGATGCGCATGCGCCGCTCGTCCTTGGCGACGATCAGCAGCAGGCCGTCGCCCACGTCGCGGCGGCCGATCTTCCAGGCGTTGGCCACCCGGTTGGCATAGGCCGCGATGTCCTCGGGCGCCGTGGCCGGCACCATCAGCACCACGATCTGCGTGCCCTTGCGCTGCTCGAAGGCGGCCAGCTTCGCTTCCAGCGCCTGCCGCTCGCCGGCCGCGAGCGTGCCGGTCTGGTCGATCACGCGCGACGTGAGCCCGGGCACCTCGCGCAGCGGCTGCGCCCAGGCCGCGGCCATGAAGGCGCCGAAGGCCGCCGCGACGAGGAACAGCGCGGTCAGGCGGCGCAGGAGCAGAGCGGGCACGGCGGTCGAAGGCGCGGGAAGCGGGGGGCGCAAGCGGGCGCGGGGCGCCGGCTCACTGCCGGGGCGCGGGGGCCGGCGCGCTGCCGCCGGTGCCGAAGTCCACCGTCGGCGGGCGCGAGATCTCGGCCTCGTTCTGCACCGAGAAGGTGGGCTTGGGCTCGTAGCTGAACACCATCGCCGTCAGGTTGGTGGGAAAGCTGCGCGCCAGCACGTTGTATTCCTGCACGGTCTGGATGTAGCGGTTGCGCGCGACGGTGATGCGGTTCTCGGTGCCTTCCAGCGTCACGCGCAGGTCGCGGAAGGCCTGGTTGGCCTGCAGCTGCGGGTAGCGCTCGGCCACCACCATCAGGCGCGACAGCGCGCTCGACAGCTCGCCCTGCGCCTGCTGGAACTGGTTGAAGGCCTGCGGGTTGTTCAGCGTCTCGGGCGTGACCTGGATGGAGGTGGCCTTGGCGCGCGCCTCGACCACGCGCGTGAGCGTTTCCTGCTCGAAGTTCGCTTCGCCCTTGACCGAGGCGACGATGTTGGGCACCAGATCGGCGCGGCGCTGGTACTGGTTCAGCACCTCGCTCCAGGCGGCCTTGCTGCTCTCGTCCAGCTTCTGGAAATCGTTGTAGCCGCAGCCGCTGAGGGCGGCGGCCAGCAGCAGTACGGGAAGCCAGCGTCGGGTCATGGGGTGCTCCTCTGAGTGCGCGATGCGATGCATGGGCGCGGCCGACCTCCCGGCCGCGCAGGCGGCGAAGGTAGCACACCGGCGGGTCTGCCTGTCACCGCCTGGAGGCACAATCGGCCTCCATGCCCACCCGCACCAAACTGCGCGCCGCCGCCCTGGGCGGCAGCGCCGACGACATCGAGCATGCTTTCTACGAAGCGCTGCAGCGCGGCGACATCGACGCGCTGATGGCCTGCTGGGCCGACGAGGACGAGGTGTTCTGCGTGCACCCCGGCGGCCCGCGGCTGGTGGGCACGGGCGCCATCCGCGCCGCCTTCGAGCAGATGTTCGACGGGGGCGGGCGTATCGACGCCCAGCCCGCGCGCGTGCGCAAGATCGAATCGCTGGCCAGCAGCGTGCACAACGTGCTCGAGCGCATCGAGGTGCTGACGGCCGAGGGCCCCAAGCATGCCTTCGTGCTGGCCACCAACGTCTACCACAAGACCGCGCAGGGCTGGCGCATGGTGGCCCACCATGCCAGCCCCGGCACGGCCGCCGAGCCCGCCGAGGGGCACGACGCGCCGGGCTTCCTGCACTGAGACGCCGGAGCCTGGGAGCGCGGGGCACGGCCCCGGCCTGCGCGATGCACGACTACCGATCCCCGCGCTGGCTGCCCGGCGGCCACCTGCAGACCATCTGGCCCGCGCTGTGGTCGCGCCGGCATGACGGGCCGGCGCCCGTGTACCGGCGCGAACGCTGGGACACGCCCGACGGCGATTTCATCGACGTGGATTTCCAGGACCCGCCCCAGACGAGCGGTGCGGCCGCCGCCCCGCTGCTGGTGCTGTTCCACGGCCTCGAAGGTTCCTCGCGCAGCCACTATGCCGAAGCCTTCGCGGCCCATGCGCGCGCCCAGGGGCTGGCCTTCGCGGTGCCGCATTTCCGCGGCTGCAGCGGCACCATCAACCGGGCGCCGCGCGCGTACCACTCGGGCGACTACGAAGAGATCGGGTGGATCCTGCGGCGCTTTGCCGAGCGGGAGCGGGCGCGCGCAGGCGCTCCCATTCTGGCCGCCGGCGTTTCGCTGGGTGGCAATGCGCTGCTGCGCTGGGCCGAGGAGGCCGGCGCCACGGCCGCGCAGGCGGTGCGCGCCGTCGCGGCCGTGAGCGCACCGCTGGACCTGGCGGCCGGCGGCGCGGCCATCGGGCGCGGCTTCAGCCGCCAGGTCTACACGCGCATGTTCCTGCGGACCATGAAGCCCAAGGCGCTGGCCAAGCTGGCGCAGCACCCCGGCCTGTTCGACCGCGCGCGGCTGGTCGCGGCGCGCGACCTGTACGCCTTCGACGACGTGTTCACGGCGCCGCTGCACGGCTTTCGCAACACCGAGGACTACTGGGCGCGCGCTTCCGCCAAGCCGCACCTGCGCGCCATCCGCGTGCCCGCGCTGGTGGTGAACGCGCGCAACGACCCTTTCGTGCCCGCCGCCAGCCTGCCCGGCGCGCACGAGGTCGGCTCTCAGGTGACGCTGTGGCAGCCCGCGCATGGCGGACATGTGGGCTTTGCGATGGGGCCGCCGCCGGGGCATGTGCGATCCATGCCCGAGGCGGTGATCGCCTGGCTGCGCGCGCATCTCTGACAGCGCGGCGCCGGCCGGGCGGCGCACAATGCCGCCATGGATGACATCGTCAGGCAGGCCATCGCCAAATGGCCCAACGTTCCCCATTGCTACGGCTGGCTGGGCCTGGACGCGCGCGGCCAGTGGTACATGCGCGACGACCGCACGCAGGCGGCGGGGCCGTTCCCGCGGGCGCGCGGCTCGCTGCTGCGGCATGACAAGCTGATCGACTTCATCCACCGCAACTACGAGCACGACGAGGCGGGGCAGTGGTTCTTCCAGAACGGCCCGCAGCGCGTGTATGTGGAGCTGGAAGCCACGCCCTGGATCTGGCGCATGGCCGAGGACTTTTCCTTGTCGTCCCACACGGGCGCGCCGGCCGTGCCGACGGACTGCCTGCTCGACGAGGCCGGGCACCTGTACTTCGTGGCGGCCCAGGGCCTGGGCCTGCTGCACACGCAGGACGTGGGCCTGGCGGCCGACGCCATCGAGCAGGGGCGCTGGCAGCCGCGCGAGGTGCAGGCGGAGCTGCTGCCATCGCAGTACGGTTTCGTGCGCAGCCCGGCCGCGGGCCAGCCGCGCTGAGGGCTGCGCTTCAGTCCGGCGCGCGCGGGAACACCAGCGCCGCGCGCAGCCCGCCCGGCGGCGCTGCATCCTCGAGCCACAGGCGTGCGCCCAGCAGCTGCGCATAGCGCGCGACGATGGACAGGCCCAGCCCGGCGCCCTGGCCCAGCCGCTGTCCATCGATGCCTTGCGACCAGCGCTGCAGCAGCGCGCGCCGGGCCGTCTCGGGGATGCCGGGGCCGTCGTCCACCACGGCCAGCGTCACCTCGTCCTGCGCGGGGCCTGCGGCCAGCTCCAGCGTGAGCATGCGCCCGCCATAGCGCAGCGCGTTGTCGATCAGGTTGTCCAGCATGGCACCCACCAGGGCGGCGTCGGCCACGATGGCCAGCGCTTCGGCGCCCTCGGCGTCCACGCCGCGCGCGCCCAGGTCCACGCCCTGGCGGTCGGCCTTGTCCAGGTGGCGCAGCACGGCCTGCTGCAGCAGCTCGGCGGGCGACAGGCGCTCGCGCCGCAGCGCCTGCTCGCCTTCGTCGGCCAGCGCCAGCGCCAGCAGCTGGTCGACCAGGTGGCTGGCGCGCACCACGCTGCCGGCCACCTGCTGCAGCTGCTGGCGCCAGACGGCCGGATCGGTGTGGCCGAGCCCGTAGTCGGCCAGCGCGCGGATGCCCGCCAGCGGCGTGCGCAGCTCGTGTGCCACGTTGCCCGCGAACTCGCGCTGCGCCCGCACGCTGTGTTCCACGCGCGCGAACAGCGCATTCACGGTCTGGCCCAGCTGCTCGATCTCCTGCGTGGACGGCGGCACCTGCACAGGCGAGAGGTCGCGCGCGTCACGGTGCGACAGCGCGGTCTGCAGCCGGTGCAGCGGGGCCAGGTCCCGGCCGATGCCGCGGCGCAGCCACAGCACCAGCAGCACCAGCAGCAGCAACTGGGGCAGGGCCGCGTACAGCAGCAGCTGCTGGCCCAGGGCGCCGCGCACGCGCGTGGTGTGGGCCATCAGCACCCGGTAGGCGCGGCCCTCCACGGTGTGGCGCAGCGCCACCATGCGCATCAGCTGGCCCTCATGGACGATCTCGCGGTAGCGGTAGGACTCGCCGGGCGGAACCGGCAGGTCCGGCAGCTCGCCGCCCGCCAGCCGCTGACCGTCGGGACCCAGCACCGAGAAATGCACCGATTCAGCCTGGTCGAACAGGGCGGCCCGCAGTTCGTTGGCCGAGAGCTGCAGCCCCACGCGGCCGTCGCTGCCGGTCCGCACATGCGAGGCAATGGAATAGGCGTCGTCGAGCAGCGCGCGGTCGAAAGCCTGTTCGGTGAAGTGGCTGGACACGACCAGCGTTACCACGGCGCCCGCCAGCCAGGCCAGGGCCAGCGGCAGCATCACGTGCCGCAGCACGCGCGTGCGCAGCGAGGGCGAAGCGCTCACCGCGGCGCCTGCGCCCTCGTGCGGGATCAAGCCTCGGGCTCCAGCAGGTAGCCGATGCCGCGCAGCGTGCGGATCGCCGCGCCGCTGCCGGCCAGTTTCTTGCGCAGGCGCGAGACGAAGGCTTCGAGCGCGTTGTCGCCCAGCGAGGCGTCGAAGCCCGAGAGCTTGTCGGACAGGGTGCGCTTGCTCACCGCATGGCCGGGCGGGCTCATGAGCTCCCACAGCACCTCGAATTCGCGCGCGGGCAGCTCCAGCGGCGCCTCGGCGAGGGTGAAGCGGCGCGCGCGCCGGTCCAGCACCAGCCGGCCCAGGCGGGCCACGTCCTCGGCGCCGGTGGCGCGGCGCACCAGGGCGCGCAGGCGCGCCTCCACCTCGGCCAGGTCGAAGGGCTTGCCCAGGTAGTCGTCGGCGCCCGCGTCCAGGCCGGCGATGCGCTCCTCGGTGCGGTTGCGCGCCGTGAGCACCAGCACCGGCGTGCGGTCGCCGCGCTGGCGCGCGGCGCGCAGCACGGCCAGGCCGCTGGCCGTCCCGCTGCCCGGGCGTGCATGCTGCGGCAGGTTCAGGTCCAGCAGCACCGCGTCGAAGGGCTGCACGCGCCACAGGTGCGCGGCTTCCTCGGCATGGGCCGCCTGGTCCACGCGGTGGCCGGCGTCGGCCAGGCTGCGCGCCATCACCTCACGCAGCACCGCGTCGTCTTCAACCAGCAGGATTCGCATGCTGCAAGCCTATCAGCTGCGCCCGCCGTTCAGGCCGCGGCGGCCTTGGCCGCGTCCAGCGCCTCCTTCGCGCGCAGCGTCTTGCGCACGGTGGAGACGACGGCCCAGGCCAGCATCAGCGCCGTGCAGGCCAGCAGCGTGGCGCTGATCGGGCGTTCGATGAAGACCATCGGATCGCCGCGCGACAGCAGCATGGCGCGGCGCAGGTTCTCCTCGAGCATCGGCCCGAGGATGTAGCCCAGCAGCAGCGGCGCCGGCTCGAAGCGCAGCACCATCAGCGCATAGCCCATCACGCCCAGCACGGCCACGGAGTAGATGTCGAACTCGTTGTTGTTGACACTGAACACGCCCAGCGCCACGAACACCAGGATGGCCGGGTACATCCACGCGAAGGGAATGCGCAGCAGCGCGACCCACAGCCCGATGGTGGGCAGGTTCAGGATCACCAGGATGATGTTGCCGATGCCGAAGCTCACCACCAGGCCCCAGAACAGCTCGGGCTGCTGGCTGATGAGCATGGGGCCGGGCTGGATGCCATGGATGATCAGCGCCCCCAGCATCACGGCCATCACCGCGTCGCCCGGGATGCCCAGCGACAGCGAAGGCACGAAGGCGGTCTGGGCGGCGGCGTTGTTCGACGACTCGGGGGCCGTGATGCCCTCGATCGCGCCCTGGCCGAAGCGGCTCGGGTCCCTGGCCACCTTCTTCTCGATCGCATAGGACATGAAGGAGGCGATCGACGGGCCGACGCCGGGCAGCGCGCCCAGGGCCGAACCCAGCGCGGAGCCGCGCACCATCGGCTTGACCGTGGCGCGGAATTCCTCGCGCGTGGGCACCATGGAGCGCAGCGTCACCTTGTCCGGCTTCTTGTTCACGTCGGCCGAATTGATGCAGCGCACGACCTCGGCCACGCCGAACAGGCCCATCGCCAGCGCGATGAGGTTGATGCCGTCCATCAGTTCGGGCACGTCGAAGGAAAAGCGCGCCACGCCGGAATTGACGTCCGTGCCCACCATGCCCAGCAGCAGCCCGAACACCACCATGCACAGCCCCTTGGCCGCCGAGCCGGTGGTCATGGACGAGGCCGCCACCAGGCCCAGCACCATCATCGAGAAGAACTCGGCCGGGCCGAACTTGAGGCCGATCTCCGAGATCGCCGGCGAGAACAGCACCAGCAGCACCAGCCCCGACATGGCGCCGGCCAGCGAGGCGATGGTGGTGACGAACAGCGCCACGCCGGCCTTGCCCTTCTTGGCCATGGGATAACCGTCCAGGCAGGTCACGGCCGAGGAGGGCGAACCCGGCAGGTTCAGCAGGATGGACGCGGTGGAGCCGCCGTATTGCGCGCCGTAGTACACGCCGGCCAGCATGATGATGGCCGCCGTGGGGGTCATGTGGTAGGTCAGGGGCAGCAGCAGCGAGATCGCCGCCAGCGAGCCGATGCCGGGCAGCACGCCCACCACCGTGCCCAGCAGCACGCCGAAGAAGCAGTAGGCCAGCGTGACCGGCTCGACGGCCACTTGCAGGCCGAGCCAGAGGTTGCTGAAAAGATCCATGATCGGGGTTCCTTGGCCGACGGGCCGTCAGAGGCTCCAGGGCCAGATGGGCAGCACCATCTGCAGCGCGAGCGGGAAGATCAGCGCGGTGATGCCCGCGACCACGGCGCACACCGTCAGCCGGGTGCGCAGCGGCATGGCGCTGGGCACCAGCGCCAGCAGCGCCGCGATGAAGGACGCCGCCACCACGCCCAGCGTCTTGAGCCCCAGCGCGAAGGCCACCAGGCTGGCCACGCACCAGATCAGGTTCTTCCATTGCACCGTGATGCCGCTGCCCTGGCGCCACCAGGCCGGCAGCGCCACCAGGATGCCCAGCACGGCCAGGACCCAGCCCAGCACGATGGGGAAGTAGCCCGGGCCCATGCGGTCGGCGGTGCCCATGGTGTAGCGGCTGCCGTAGAGCGCGAAAAAGAGGCCGGCGGCGGTCATCAGCAAGCCGCCGACAATGTCGTGGATGTCTCGAGTGGTTTTCATCAATGCGTGGATGCGGGTGCAAAGGAAGGGCAAAGGCCCCCCGCAAGCCCGGGCGCCGCGGCGCAGGGCAAGGACACGTGGCGCTGCCCGGGCGGCAGGCGCCGCACGCGGGCAGGCACGAATGCGCGCGTCCCTGTGCCCGCGGGCCGGGATCGAACGCGCCGCTAGCGTAGAAGTGCGAGGCTGACCGGAAACTGAGCGTCCGGGCTTTGCTTGGGGGCCTGCTGCAAGGGCGCACGGACCGGCGGGCGCTGCATCGCGCGCCGCGGGCGGGGCATGAAAAAATGGCCCCCACGCGCCCCCGCTGCGCGAGGTCCGCCGCCCCCCGAGGGCGCGCTTTTCACCTGGGGCGGCCCGGCGACGAAAAAGCCGCCCGAAGGCGGCTTCATCGATGGCCTGCGGCGGCCCGGCCGGCGGCAGGATTCGCCGGCCGGTGGCTGGCTTCCTGCGTGCTTATTGCGCGGGCTTGGCCGCACCCTCGGCGGCCGGTGCAGCAGCCGTGCCGGCGGCGGGAGCGGCACCCCCCTCGGCGGCTGCGCCTTCGGCCGGGGCCGGGCGCTGGGGTTCCTCGAACTTGGCGCCGCCCGAGTTGGCCAGGTAGACCACGGCGCGGCCGATCTCCACGTCTTCGTAGTCGCCGCCGCCCTGCGGGGGCATGGCGCCCTTGCCCTTGAGGGCATGTTCCAGCAGCGTGGCATAGCCCTGGCCGATGCGCGGGCCCCAGGCGGCGGCATCGTTCAGGTGCGGGGCGCCGGGAATGCCGGGCGTGCCGTGGCAGGCCACGCACTGCACCTTGAACACGGCCTCGCCGGTGGCCAGCGGCCGGTTCGCGTCGCGGATCTCGATGGAGCCCACCTTGGCCAGGCGCAGGCCCACGTCGCGTTCGCGCGAATCCTGGCTCACGCCGTACAGGCCCATGCCTTCGCCCTGCACGGCGCCCGAGGGCTTGAGGCCCGACACCACAAAGAACACCAGCCCGACGATCACCAGGATGGGAACGATGAAGCTGAAGAAGACGGCCGTCAGCAATTGCTTCGGGTTCTTGATCGGACCGGTGTGGGCTTCTTCCGTGGCGTGGTTCTGCGCGCTGTCGCTCATGGCGTCCTCGGTATCGGGGGCTTTGTACGGATCAGCCAAGGATTATAGGGAGCCCCCCTGCAGGGGCTTTCACTAGGTGGCAAGCGGGCCGGTCACGCCGGCGACTGGCCGGCCGGGCTGGCCGCCGTCGCCGTGGACTTCCAGCCGCCGCCCAGCGCCTTGTACAGCAGCACCTGGTTCTGCAGCTGCAGCAGGCGCACCTGCACCGCTTGCTGCTGCGCCGCGAACAGCGAACGCTGCGCGTCCAGCAGGTCCAGCGAGCTGGCCACGCCGTTGCGGTAGCGCAGGTCCGACAGCTGGAAGCGGCGGTTCTCCGCTTCGGCCGTGGCCTGCAGGGCGCGGGCCTGCTCGCCCAGCGTCTCGCGCCCGGCCAGCGCGTCGGCCACCTCGCGGAAGGCGCTCTGGATCGATTGCTCGTACTGCGCCACGGCGATCTCGCGCTGCGCACGCGCCGCGTCGAGGTTCGCCTGGTTGCGGCCGGCGTCGAAGATCGGCAGCGAGACCGCGGGCGCGAAGGCCCAGGCCTTGGTGCCGCTGTGGAACAGGTTCGAGAACTCGGAACTGGCCGTGCCGATGCTGCTGGTGAGCGACACGCGCGGGAAGAAAGCCGCGCGCGCCGCGCCGATGTTGGCGTTGGCGGCGATCAGCTGCTGTTCGGCGGCGCGGATGTCGGGGCGCTCGGCCAGCAGGTCCGAAGGCAGGCCCGCGGGCACGTCGGGCATGGGCTGCACGCGCGCCAAGCCGCCCTCGATGCCGGCCAGCGCACTGCCGGGCACGGGCGCGCCCAGCAGCAGGGCCAGCGCGTTCTCGTCCTGGCGGCGCAGGCGCAGCTGCTGCGCGTAGGTGGCGCGCGCCGACTCGGCCAGCGAATTGGCCAGCTGCAGGTCGATTTCGGAGGACACGCCGTTGTCGAAACGCAGCTGCGTGAGCTTGAGCGTGTCCTCGCGCGTGGCCAGCGTCTGGCGCGTGATGGCCAGCAGCTCCTCGTCGGCCAGGAGCGTGAGCCAGCCGTTGGCGACGGCGGCGATCAGGCTGGTCTGCGCGGCGCGCTGCGATTCCTCGGTCGCCAGGTACTGGGCCAGCGCGCTCTCGCGCAGGCTGGCCAGGCGGCCGAAGAAGTCGATCTCCCAGGCCGTGATGCCGAGGTCGACCGAGAAGCTCTGCGCCACGCTGCCCGCGTTCGGGTTGTAGACCCGGGCCGGGTTGGGGCTGCTGCGCGAGCCGTCCGCCGAGAGGCCCACGGAGGGAAACAGCGCCGCGCGCTGCACGCCGAACTGCGCGCGCGCCACTTCCACGTTCTGCGCGGCCACGCGCAGGTCGCGGTTGTTGGCCAGGGCGGTCTCGATCAGCCCCGCCAGCCGAGGGTCGGTGAAGAACTGCTGCCAGGGCAGCGCCGCCGCCGCGGGGCCGGCCGGCTGGGCCGGGTCACCGGGGAAGGTGGTCGGCACCGGCGCGGCCGGACGCTCGTAGGTCGGGATCAGCGAGCAGCCGCTCAGGAACAGCGCGGCGGCCAGCGCCAGGGGCGCGAGGGGAAGCTTTCGCATGGTTGGGGTCTCAGGCATGGCTTTGATCTTCGGAGATTCCGGCCGCTTCGGCATGCCGCTTGTTGAGTTCCTGCTGGCGCTTGCTGCCCTTGAACAGCGTGCGCACCACCACGAAGAACACCGGCACGAAGAACACGGCGAGCGCGGTGCCCGTGACCATGCCGCCGATCACCCCGGTGCCGATGGCCCGCTGGCTGGCCGAGCCGGCGCCCGACGCGATGAACAGCGGCACCACGCCCAGGCCGAAGGCCAGCGAGGTCATGATGATGGGGCGGAAGCGCAGGTGCGCGGCCTCGAGCGCGGCCGCGATCGCACTCTTGCCCTGCGCCTGCAGGTCCTTCGCGAACTCGATGATCAGGATCGCGTTCTTCGCCGACAGGCCGATGATGGTGATCAGGCCCACCTGGAAGTACACGTCGTTGGACATGCCGCGCAGCAGCGTGGCGCCCAGCACGCCCAGGATGCCCAGCGGCACCACCAGGATCACCGACAGCGGGATGGACCAGCTCTCGTACAGCGCGGCCAGGCACAGGAACACCGCCAGGATCGCGAAGCCGTACAGGATGATGGATTGCGAGCCGGCGAGCTTTTCCTCGCGCGACTGGCCGGTCCATTCGAAGCCGAAGCCCGGCGGCAGCTTGGCGGCCAGCGCTTCCATCTCGGCCATCGCGGCGCCCGTGCTGTAGCCCGGGGCGGCGTCGCCGCTGATGCGCATCGACGGGTAGCCGTTGTAGCGCACGGTCTGCTGCGCGCCGGTGACCCAGCGCGTGGTGGCGAAGGCCGACAGCGGCACCGGCTGGCCCTGCGCGTTCGACGCCGTCAGCTTGAGCAGGTCCTCGGGCTGCATGCGCGCGGGCGCATCGGCCTGGACCACCACGCGCTGCAGGCGGCCGCGGTTCGGGAAGTCGTTGACATAGCTCGATCCCAGGGCCGTGGACAGCGCCGTGTTGATGGCGTCGAAGCCCACGCCCAGCGCCTGCGCCTTGTCGCGGTCGATGTCGACCTCCAGCTGCGGCGCGTCTTCCAGGCCGTCCGGACGGACCTGCGACAGCACCTTGCTCTGCGAGGCCATGCCCAGCAGCTGGTTGCGTGCGTTCACCAGCGCCTGGTGGCCCTGGCCCGAGCGGTCCTGAAGGCGGAAGCTGAAGCCGCTGGCCGCGCCCAGTTCGGGAATGGGCGGCGGGCTGAGCGGGTAGATGAAGGCGTCGCGGATGCCCGACAGCGCACCGAAGGCCCGGCCGGCCAGGGCGCTGGCCGATTCGCCCTCACCCTTGCGTTCGTTCCAGTCCTTGAGCGTGACGAAGGCGAGGCCGGCGTTCTGGCCCTGGCCCGAGAAGCTGAAGCCCAGCACGCTGACCATGCTTTCGACTTCTGGCTGCTTGAGGAGGTAGCCCTCGACCTGCTCGATGACGCTGGTCAGGCGCTCCTGCGTGGCGCCGGGCGGCAGCTGCACGTTCACGATGATGTTGCCCTGGTCTTCCTGCGGCAGGAAGGAGGTGGGCAGGCGCTGGTACATCACGACCACGGCACCGATGATGGCGGCGTAGATGACGAGGTAGCGCGCGGCGCGCTTGAGGATGCGCGAGACCACGCTTTCATAGCCCTTGGCCGTGCGCGAGAAGCCGCGGTTGAACCAGCCGAAGAAGCCGCGCTTCTCGTGGTGGTGGCCGGCCTCGACCGGCTTGAGCAGCGTGGCGCACAGCGCGGGCGTGAGCGACAGGGCCATGAAGGCCGAGAACGCGATCGAGGCCACCATCACCGCCGAGAACTGGCGGTAGATGTTGCCGGTGGAGCCGGCGAAGAAGGCCAGCGGCACGAACACCGAGATCAGCACCACCGTCACGCCGATGATGGCGCCCGAGATCTGCTGCATGGCCTTCTTGGTGGCTTCGAGCGGCGGCAGGCCTTCCTCGCTCATGATGCGCTCGACGTTCTCCACCACCACGATGGCGTCGTCCACCACGATGCCGATCACCAGCACCATGCCGAACATGGTCAGCACGTTGATCGAGAAGCCCAGCGCCAGCAAGGTGGCGAAGGTGCCCAGCAGTGCGATCGGCACCACCAGCGTGGGGATCAGCGTGTAGCGCCAGTTCTGCAGGAACAGGAACATCACCAGGAACACCAGCGCCACGGCTTCGAACAGCGTGTGCGTGACCTGTTCGATGGAGATGCTGACGAATTCCGAGCTGTCGTACGGGATGTCCCACTTCACGCCCTGCGGGAAGAGCTTGGACAGCTCTTCCATCTTCTCGCGCGTGAGCCGCGCGGTTTCCATGGCGTTGCCGCTGGGCGCGAGCTGCACGCCCAGGCCCACGGCGGGCACGCCGTTCAGGCGGGCGGAGGTGGCGTAGCTCTGCACGCCCAGCTCGATGCGCGCGACGTCCTTCAGGCGCACGGTGGAGCCGTCGGGATTGGCGCGCAGCACGATGTTGCTGAACTGCTCGACGTTCGACAGCTGGCCCTTGACCCTGACCGTGGCCGCAATGCCCTGGCCCGCGATGTTCGGCAGGTCGCCGATGGTGCCCGAGGCGACCTGGGCGTTCTGCGAGCGGATGGCGGCCGAGACCTCGGCCGAGGACAGCCCGAAGCCCTGCATCTTGGCCGGATCGATCCAGATGCGCATGGCGGTTTCGGAGCCGAACAGCTGCACCTTGCCCACGCCCTTGATGCGCTGCAGCTCGGGCTGGATGTTGCGGGCCGCGTAGTCGCCCAGCTGCGTGGTGTCGAAGCTCGGGCTGTCCGAGCTCAGCATCGCGAACAGCAGGAAGTTGTCGCGCGACTTTTCGACCAGCACGCCCTGCTGCGTCACGGACGCGGGCAGGCGCGAGGTGGCGCGCGACAGGCGGTTCTGCACCTCCACCTGCGCCAGGTCCTCGTTGGTGCCCTGTTCGAAGGTGATGGTCAGCGTGCCGGTGCCGTCGGCCTGGGCCACCGATTCCATGTAGATCAGCCCCGGCGCGCCGTTCATTTCGCGCTCGATCACGGACAGCACGCTGTCCTCCAGCGTCTGCGCGGAAGCGCCCGGATAGGTGGTGCTGATGACGATCGCCGGCGGGGCGACGGGGGGGTATTGCGCGATCGGCAGCTGCGTGATCGACACCGCGCCCATCACGATGATGAACAGTGCGATCACCCAGGCAAAGATCGGGCGGTCGATGAAGAACTTGGCCATGGTTGCCTTTGTTGCGGTGCTTCTTCTTGCTTATTGCTTGGGGGCCGCGGCGGGGGCCGGCTCAGCCGGGGCAGGGGCAGCCGCGGGCGCAGCGGGTGCGCCGTCGGCCGGCTTGGACGCAGTGGCGGGCGCAGCGCCCGGCGCCGTCCAGGGCACCGGCTTGACCGGCGTGCCCGGCGGCATCATCTGCAGCTTCTGGAAGCCGTCCACCATCACCTGCTCGCCGGCCTTCAGGCCTTCGGTCACGATCCAGCGGTTGTTCTGCCCAGCCGTCACCTTCACGGTGCGCTTTTCCAGCTTGCCGCCTTCGCCCACCACCGTCAGCGTGTCGCCGGTCTCCGTGCGCGTCACGGCCTGCTGCGGAACCGCGATGGCGTTGCTGGCCTGGGCCTGCGCCATGCGCACGCGCACGTACAGGCCCGGCAGCAGGTCACCCTTGGGGTTGGGCACTTCGGCGCGCAGCGTGACCTGGCCGGTGGCCTCATCCACCGTCAGGTCGGTGAACAGCAGCCTGGCCGGCTGCGGGTATTCGCTGCCGTCCTCCAGCACGATGCGCACCTCGGCCGCGCCCGCACCCGCGCTCTTGAGCGTGCCGGCTTCCATGGCGCGGCGCAGGCGCAGCGCGTCGGTGGCCGATTGCGTGAAGTTCACGTACAGCGGGTTGATCTGCTGGATCGTGGCCAGCTGGGTGGCGTCGTTCTGGCCCACCAGTGCGCCTTCGGTCACCAGCGCGCGGCCGATGCGCCCCGAGATCGGCGCCGTCACGGTCGCGTAGCCCAGGTTGATGCGGGCCGTGGCGACTGCGGCGCGGCCGGCGGCCACGTCGGCCTCGGCGGCCTTCCACGAGGCGACGGCGTTGGCGTATTCCTGCTTGCTCACCGCATTGGCCTCGACCAGCGGCTTGTAGCGGTCGGCCAGGGCCTTGGCCTGCGCGGCGTTGGCTTCGGAGCGCGCCAGGCTGGCCTGCGCGCTCTGGGCCGCGGCCTGCAGCGGGGCGGGGTCGATGCGGAACAGCGGCTGTCCGGCCTTCACGTCCGAGCCTTCGCGGAACAGGCGCTCCTGCAGGATGCCGGCGGCACGCGCCCGCACCTGCGACACGCGCGAGGCCTCCAGGCGGCCCGGCAGTTCCGTGACCAGCCCCACGTCACCGGGGGTGGCCACCACCACGCCCACTTCAGGCGGGGGCGGTGCGCCGCCGCCGGCGCCCGGGCCGCCCGCCCCAGGGGCCGCGGCATCCTTCTGGCCGCAGGCCGCCAGCAGCACGGCCAGGCTCAGCGCCGACAGGGTCGCGGTCAGGCGCGGCGAAAACAGGGAGCGTGAAACATGCAATCCAGGCATGCGAATCCTCGGCAGTGATAGGTGTTGTTGTGGCGAATCGGCAGCCACGGCCACGGTGCCCGCGGTCCTGAAAGACCGACACGGGCGCCATGGTAATGAGCAGGCCGGCAGTTTACATACATTCGTGCATGTATATTAATGACAATCGATGAATGACCTTCCGCGTCTGTGTGGTCATTCACGCCGTTTCACAGAAGATACAGTGGTCCGTCGCACCAAGGAAGAGGCTTTCGCCACGCGCCAGCGCCTGCTGGACGCCGCCGAGCTGCTTTTCCAGGCCCAGGGCGTGTCGCACACCACGCTGCAGCAGATCGCCCAGAAGGCGGGCGCCACGCGGGGCGCCATCTACTGGCATTTCAAGGACAAGGCCGATCTGTTCAACGCCATGATGGAGCGCGTGACGCTGCCCATGGAAGAAGGCATGCGCCAGGCCGTGGATGCGGGGGAGGTCGACCCCATCGCGCTGCTCGAGCGCGGCATCATGGACGCCTTCCGCCTCGCCACCTCCGACCCGCAGGTGCGGCGCGTGTTCGAGATCGCCTCGTACAAGGTCGAGTACACGCAGGAGATGTCGGCCGTGCAGGAGCGCCATTTCAGCGGCCGCCAGGGCTGCATCGACGACTTCGAGAAGGCCCTGCGCCTGGCTGCGGTGCAGGCGCGCGTCAAGCTCAGCATTCCGGCCGGCACGGCGGCGCTGGGCCTGCATGCCCTGGTCTCGGGCCTGATGCAGGACTGGCTGCTGGACCCCGACAGCTTCGCGCTGCTGCCTGCCGGACGGCGCCTGTTCCGCACCTACATCCGCGGCCTGGGGCTGCCCGTGGGCGCGGCCGACGGGCCCGATGTCCCCACGGGGGCGAAGCCCGCGCCCTTCGCGTCGCGCGATCGGCCATAATCGCGGGTTCGCGCTTCGTGCGCGGCACTCTCGCCGTATTTCAACGGATAGAATTCGGCCCTCCGAAGGCTGAGATCCAGGTTCGATTCCTGGCGGCGGGACCAGATACCAGGCCGGACTAGTTCAAGCTAGTCCGGCCTTTTTTGTTGTGCCTCTTGGCTCGGAACCCGGCCCGCTCGCGCCGTTCAGCCGCCTGCAGCACGTGACGCTCGGCGGGCGGGGCGTCCGTGCCCGCGGCGAAGCGGGCGCCGGGGTCGCGCGCATCGGCCCGCGGCCGCGGGGGTCAGAAGTCCACCAGGCTCACGCCCAGGCTCAGCACCGTGCGGCGCTGGTTGTAGTCCACCAGCGTGTCGCCATAGCCGTGGTAGAGCTGTGCATGCCAGCGCAGGTTGCTCCTGGCGGGATCGCCGATCGCGCGCATCCATTCCAGGCGCGCGCCGCCGCGGCCGGTGCCTCCGATCAGGCCGCGCAGCGTCAGCGACAGCGTGTTCGCCGGGTTCACGTTCCAGCTGCCCGTGATCTCGCTGTGGCCCAGGTACTTGACGATGTCCGGGTTGTCGTCGTCGGTGCCGCTTTCCTGCACGCGGCGCCAGACGCGGCCGGTGATGGTGAAGCGGTTGTCCAGCTCCACGCCGCCCATCAGGAACACGCGGTTCCAGCTGCGCGACAGCGGCAGGCTCTGGCCGTTGGACTGGTGCACGATGCCCACGCCCGCGTAGCGCCAGCGCCAGCCGCCGGGCAGCTTGATGTCGGTCGGGTAGACGTACATCAGCTCGGGTTCGTGGTCGGTGGTGCGGAAGGGGCGCGAGATGTCGCCGTTGAACAGCTGCCAGGTCGACTGCTGCGAATAGGCGAACCACAGCGAGTCCTTGCGCGCCGGATCGTTGCCCGTGAGCAGGCCCTGGGCCAGCTTGGTGCGCACCGACAGGCCGATGCGCATTTCATGCGCCTGGTAGTCCACGGGCTCGGCGGTGTGGCCTGCGGCGGGCGAGGTGGGCGTGGCCGGCTGGTTGTCAGCCACCGAGACGCCCACGAACAGCGGCCGGTAGCCGCGGAAGGTGAAGGTGCCGCAGTCGGTGCCTTCCTCCAGTTCCCAGAAGCGCGACAGCGTGGAGTACTGCCGGTCGCGGCAGCGCTCGCTGTCCACCGTGACCACGCGCGTGGCGGGCAGGGCGGCTTCCACCGGCACGGTGGCGGAGGGCGCGTTCGACGGTTGCGCGCTGGCCAGGGCCGGCGGCGCGGGCGGCACCGCGGCCGCAGGCAGCGTCTGCTGCTGCGCCCAGCGGTCGAAGCAGGCCAGGCGTGCCGCGTCGTCACCGCCCAGGCGCGTGCATTGCTGCCAGGTCAGCTGCGCGTCGGCCAGCGGGCTCGGCGGCAGGCCGGGCGCGGGGCCGCTGGCCGGGGCCTGGGCGAAGGCCGGCGCGGCGCCACCGAGAGCGGCCAGCGCCAGCGCGCAGGCGCGCGCCGTGGAAGAGGGAGCAATCAGGTTCATGGTGTGGAGGGCAGGCGGGTCAGCACGAAGGGCTGGCCCTGATCTTCGCCGGCGCGGCGCCAGTGGCCACGAAAGACACGGCCGCAACTGCGTGCCTGAATTTCGCCTTCCCACACGGCGCTGATGCGCAGGCCGTCTTCCGATTCGTCGAGCAGCAGCAGGCCGTCGTCGTTGACGTCGCCGGCCAGTTGCGCGGGCGCGCCGCCGCCGCGCTGCACCTGGCCGCGCACGCCTGCGTAGTCGGGGTGGGGCTGCAGGTCCACGCGCAGCGGCAGGGCGTCATCGCTGCCGATGCGCGCTTCCCACGCGCCGTAGAGCGCGCCGGGCGGCAGGCGGGCGCCGGCGGGTGGGCAGTTCGGATCGGGGGCGGCGCAGGCGGCGAGCAGCAGGGCGGATGCGGCCACCTGCAGCGGGCCGATCAGGCGGATCGCCCTCATGCCATCTTCGCGGCCTGGGCCGCGCTTTCCTGCGCCTTGCGCGCGAACTCGGCGCGCAGCGCCTTGAGCTTCTCGCGCGGGTCTTCCTTGGCGGTGTTCTGGTCCAGCGCCATCTCGGCGATGAAGCGGCTGGGCAGCGCACGCACCATCTCGCGGCCCTTCTTGCGCCGCTTGACCCAGCTCACGGCCAGGCTGCGCTGCGCGCGTGTGATGCCCACGTACATCAGCCGGCGCTCCTCCTGCAGGCGCTCCAGCGTGTTCTCGGCCACCTTCTCCTGCCGGCCTTCGTCGTCGTCCAGCTTGAAGGGCAGCAGGCCTTCGTTCACGCCCACCAGCAGCACGTGCGGCCACTCCAGTCCCTTGGAGGCGTGCAGCGTGGACAGCGTGAGCACGTTCTGCTCCTTGTCGCCACGCTCGCTGATGGTGGAGAGCAGCGAGATGGTCTGCGCCACTTCCAGCAGGCTCTTGGGCTCCTGCGTGACCGCGTCCGCGCCGCTCGCGTCGTCGGTCTGGCCGCCGCAGCGCTGCGCCATCCAGTCGCAGAACTCCATCACATGGCCCCAGCGCGTGGCGGCGGCGGTCTCGCTTTCCTCGCCGTCGTACAGGTGCTGCTCGTACTCGATCTCCTTCAACCAGCTGTCGAGGAAGGCGCGGGCGTCCTGCGCGCCGCGGGTGTGGCGCGCGCGGTATTCCAGGTCGTTGATGTAGCGGCCGAACTCGTGCAAGCCTTCGATGCCGCGCTTGCCGACCGCACTGGGCAAGGAGTTGGAGAACAGCGCCTCGAACAGGCTCAGCTTGTACTGCGTGGCGAACGCGCCCAGCTGCTGCAGCGTGGTGTGGCCGATGCCGCGCTTGGGCGTGGTCACGGCGCGCAGGAAGGCCGGGTCGTCGTCGTTGTTGACCCACAGGCGGAACCAGCCGCACAGGTCCTTGATCTCCGCGCGGTCGAAAAAGCTCTGGCCACCCGACACCTTGTACGGGATGCCGGCCTTGCGCAGTGCCTGCTCGAACACGCGCGCCTGGTGGTTGGCGCGGTAGAGGATGGCGAAGTCGCGCCATTCCTTGTAGGGCGAGTTCTCGCGCAGGCTCAAGAGACGCGCCACGGCGCGCTCGGCCTCGTGCTGCTCGTTGTCGCAGTCGACCACGCGCACCGGTTCGCCCTCGCCCAGTTCGCTGAACAGCGTCTTGGGAAAGAGCTTGGGGTTCGGCCCGATCACGTTGTTGGCCGCGCGCAGGATGGCGCTGGTGGAGCGGTAGTTCTGCTCCAGCTTGATGACCTTGAGCTGCGGGTAGTCGATGGGCAGCTTCTTGAGGTTGTCCAGCGTGGCGCCGCGCCAGCCGTAGATGGACTGGTCGTCGTCGCCCACGGCCGTGAAGCTGCCGCGCTGCCCGGCCAGCGCTTTGAGCACCTCGTACTGCGTGGCGTTGGTGTCCTGGTACTCGTCGACCAGGATGTGGCCCAGCGCCTTCTGCCATTTCTCGCGCACCTGCGGGTGCTTGTGCAGAAGGGCCAGCGGCATGCCGATCAGGTCGTCGAAGTCCACGCTCTGGTAGGCGGCCAGGCGTTCCTCGTAGCGCGCCATGATGCGGGCGATGATGCGCTCGTTGTCATCCGCCGCCTGGGCCTCGGCCTCGGCGGCGTTCAGGCCCATGTTCTTCCACTTGCTGATGGTCCACTGCCAGGTGCGCGCGGTGGCCGCGTCGGTGGTGCCGCCGGCGTCCTTGAGGATCTTGGTCACGTCGTCCGCATCGAGGATGCTGAACTGGGGCTTGAGGCCCAGCACGTGCCCGTCTTCGCGCATCATGCGCACGCCCAGCGCGTGGAAGGTGCACACCACCACATGGCGCGCGTCGCGGCCGATCAGCCCCTTGGCGCGCTCGCGCATTTCCGCCGCCGCCTTGTTCGTGAAGGTGATGGCCGCGATGCGCTTGGGCTCCAGCCCGGCCTGGATGAGGCGCGCGATCTTGTGCGTGATCACGCGCGTCTTGCCCGAGCCGGCCCCCGCGAGCACGAGACACGGGCCGTGCAGGTAGTTGACGGCTTCCTGCTGGGCAAGGTTCAGGCCGGCGGACATGGGCGAAGGACGGTGGCTCGGGGGAAGAAAGCGAAAGGGCGCAGCGGGGCGCGAAACGGGCATCGGCGCCCTGAGGGCACCTGGGCCGCACGAAGCGCGCAATCATACGGGGCGCGGCCTGAAACCCCAGGCCCGCACGGCCGCTTGTGAGAGACGTGACCGGGTGTGTCGCGGCCCTGGCCTAACATTCAGGCGCCCCTGCCGCCCTTCGGCATGCGCCTTCCCTTGCCGAACCCGCGGCCCGGCCGCACCTGGACCGCCCGTGCTGGCCATCTTTTCCGTCACCTTTCCTTTCTTCGCCCTGGTCGCGGCCGGCTATGGGGCGGCCCGCACGCGGCTGCTGCCGCTGGAGGCCATTCCCGGCCTGAACCTGTTCCTGCTGTATTTCGCGCTGCCCTGCATGCTGTTCCGCTTCGGCGCCAACACGCCCATCGCGCAGCTGCTGGACGGCAGCGCCGCGCTGGTCTGGGGCCTGGCGGCGCTGGCGGCCGTGGGCCTGGCCGTGGCGCTGGCGCGGCGCGGCGGCACGAACTGGAACGACGCGGCGTTCGGCGCCCTGGTCGCCGCCTTTCCCAACACCGGCTTCATGGGCGTGCCGCTGCTGGTGGCGCTGCTGGGGCCAATGGCGGCCGGGCCGGTGATCCTGACCATGCTGGTGGACATGGTGCTCACGTCCTCGCTGTGCCTGGCGCTGTCGCGGCTGGACGAGCATGACGGCGGCGCCGGCGGCCGGGCCGCGCTGGCGGCCGCGCGCAAGGCGCTGCGCGGCGCCGCCATGAACCCGCTGGCCTGGTCCATCGGGCTGGGCGCCCTGGCGTCGGCGCTGCAATGGAAGCCCTGGGCCCCGCTCGACCGCACGCTGGCGATGCTGGGCGACGCCGCCTCGCCCACGGCGCTGTTCACCATCGGCGCGGTGCTGGCGCGTTCCACGCTGCTGGCGAAGTCGAGCCCCGAGCGGCCCGCCCGCCGCGCCGGGCTGCAGGGCGTGCTGCCGGTGGTGGCCGTCAAGCTGGCCGTGCATCCGCTGCTGGTGGCGGGCCTGGGCTGGGCCGCCCTGCGCGCCGGTCTGCCGCTGGCGCCGGCCGCTTTCGCGGTGCTGGTGCTGGCCGCGGCCCTGCCCAGCGCCAGCAATGTGTCCTTGCTGGCCGAGCGCTTCGGGGCCGACAACGGCCGCATCGCGCGCATCATTCTCTGGACCACGGTGGCCACCTTCTTCAGCTACCCCCTGGTGGTGGACTGGGTGCGCTGAGCGCCGCCGCGGGCCTGCCGCTCAGCGCGCGGGCGCTGCCAGACCGGCCTGCAGGCGCTGCGCCAAGTCGGCCACCGCGTCGCTCAGCGGATACATGTGGCGGTACTGCAGGATCTGCTTGCCGATCAGCTGCAGCCGCATGGCAAAGGCCGGCAACTGGTCGGCGGCCATCAGCGGCTGGTTGAACGGCGGCGTCTGCGCGGACTGGAACTCCATGGCCACCGAGATGCGCACGCGCGTTTCGCGCGGGCGGGCCGACGAGCCCCAGTGCAGCAGCTCCTGCGTCCAGCCCAGCGCGCTGCCGGCGGCGGCGGGCAGCGCGCGGATGTCGGCCAGCGCCGGCTGCCAGCCTTCGATGCGGCCCTTGCCGTAGGTCGGGTCGCGCTGGGCCGGCACCACGTACATACAGCTGGTGTCGGGCGTGGCATCGGTCAGCGGCAGCCACAGCGTGAAGGCGCGCGGCGAGCCGTCGTCGAACAGCGCGCCCTGGCTGCGGTCGCGGTGCGGGCGCCAGCCGCTGTCGTTGCGCTGCGGGTCGATCAGCCAGGCCCAGAAATCGGGCAGCCGCAGATAGGCCGGGCCCAGCAGGCCCTCCAGCACACGGTGCATGCGCCAGAACAGCAGCCAGAACTCGTCGTAGACGAAGGCGAAAGGCAGGGGAATGCCCTGGGCGTCGAGCCGGCGGATGGCATCGGCCATCGCCTGCGTGGGCAGGTTCCACGGCTGCGGCGGCAGATGGAAGTAGCCGTCTTCGCGCACCGCCCGCTGCACCTGGGCCAGCGCGTCGGCGTCCAGCGCCAGCGGCTGCTGATCGCTCAGAAAGGCGGTGTCTTGCACATGCAGCGCCGGGGCCAGACGGCGCCAGGTGGCCGGATCATCGAGCATGAGCTGCGGTTGCGGGGGCCGGGCGAGGTCAGCGGGCTGCATGGCGGGTGTGAAGGTGTTGCGGCGTCTTTGCCGGACAGCCCTCAATGGGGCTTGTGCCCGCCAGAATAGCGCGCCGGGCCGAATGGTGGCTTTGAGTTGGAAGGAGGACGGCTACGTACCCAAAGACGACATCGCGCCGAGAGCGAGTCGCAGGCAAATTGCTTGCGAAGCGCTTGCACGGTGGCCGCGCGCAGGGCACATTGGCCTGCCACCTTCCGCTGCGCCCCGGTGATCTCAGGCAACGCGCGAAAACGCGCGTTCATAGAGGAGTTCCATCGGCATGAAATCACTCAGCATCTGGCACTGGTTGATCATCGCTCTCATCGTCGTCCTGATGTTTGGAGTGCGTCGGCTTGGATCAGTCCCTGCAGCCTTCAAGTTACTGTATTCGGCTCAGCCGGCAAATAGTCGGCGTGAGGCTGAGAGCGGCTAACAAAACGGTGGGAGATGGCGAATGCAGATAACGCAGCAGGCCAGCGAGAGCAACGCGACATGAATGTCGATGCGGCGCTCGAAACGAGTACGCAGCTTGCCGAAGGCGGCCAGCCAGGCGTGCGTGCGCTCGACCACCCAGCGATGACGCCCGAGCCGGTCGTTGCGTTCGATGCCGCGCCGGGCAATACGCGCGGTGATCCCCAGCTTGCGCAGGTGAAAGCGGCAGCGAGCATAGTCATAGCCCTTGTCGGCATGCAGTTTGTGCGGCCAGCGCCTGGGCCGACCGCGACAGCCACGTACCGCTGGCAACGCGTCGACCAGTTGCTCGAAAACCACCGAGTCATGCCCGTTGGCGCCCGTGACGCAGAAGATCAGTGGGATGCCTTGGCGGTCCGTGATGATGTGGCGCTTGCTTGCGAGTTTGCCCCTGTCCGTGGGGTTGGGGCCGGTGTAGTGGCCCCCCGGGGGCTGGCCACACTGGCCGCGTCCATGCTCGCACGGCTGAAGTCCAGTTTGCCGGCGCCGCGCAATTCACCGAGCAACAACAGATGCAGGCGATGCCACACGCCCGCAGCCTGCCAATCACGCAGACGCCGCCAACAGGTCATGCCACTGCCGAAGCCCAGTTCCTGGGGCAACTCCTCCCAGGGAATGCCGGTGCGCAGCACGAACAGAATGCCGTTCAGGGCCATCTCGTCGCTCACTCGTGGGCGACCGCCTTTGGCCGAGGCAACGACTACCGGCAACAGCGGGGCAACCTTCTTGAACAGCGCGGCGCTGATTTCTCTATTCCTGTTTCGACCCATGCCTCATCAAACACCAATCAAGCGCTCGATGATGACATGGTTTTGTTAGTAGCTCTAACAGGCCGTTGAAAAAATGCTCATCGAACGCGCCAGGGTCGTGGATTTCGAAGAAACGGATCGCCCAAACTGGCCTGCGCAGCGATTGGAGCGGCCATTTCGGCCTGTTTGCAGGCCGTTTTGCCCGTTCCGGGCGCACGTATCCCATGGTTCACGCATGATGCGCGTCCCACCAGCCGCCCAGACTGCCCATGCGCACCAGGTTGTAGGTGGCAAAGCACAGCAGCGCCTGGCCCGCGAGCTTGGCCTGACCGATCAATTTGGTCTTGGCCAGACCACCCACTGTCTTGATCCAGCCAAAGGCCTCCTCGATGCGCTTGCGCACTTTGAGGCTGGTCTTGTAGCCCTCGTGGCGCCGGATGCGGCCATCGACCGCCGAGTGCTTGTCCTTGGCCGCCACGTGTGGCGTGACTTTGAGCTTTCGGCAGCCCTTGATGAAGGCCTGGCTGTCGTAACCTTTGTCGGCCCCGACCGTGGCCCGCTTGTTCTTGTTTCCCCGGCGTTTGAGCATCGCCAGCGCCGCCTCGCGCTCGGCGGTGCCACTGGCATGTGTGATCTCCACATCCACGATCAGCCCGTTGCGGTTCTCCATGAGGATGTGCCCCATGTGGCACAGGCGAGATTTGTCGCCCGCGCTCTTCTTGAACAGCCGGGCATCGGCATCGGTGGTGCTGGCGTGGGTGTCGTTGCAGCGCTCCTGCCCTTTGAAGTTCACCTCGGGGTTGCGTCCGGGTGGCGTGCCGCTGTCGTCGTCTTTGCGTTTGAAACTCTTGTGCGAGGCCCAGGCCTCAATCAGCGTGCCGTCCACGCTGAAGTGTTCGTCGCTGGCAAGCCGGCCCCACTGGGCGCTGAGCTTGACGCGCTCGAAGAAGGCGCGCGCCAGGTCTTCGTTGAAGAGGCGTTCGCGGTTGGCGCTGAAGGTGGAGTGGTCCCAGACCTTGTCTTCAATGTTCAGGCCCACGAACCAGCGGTACAGCAGGTTGTAGTTGACCGCCTCGACCAGCTGGCGTTCGCTGCGGATGGAGAACAGGATTTGCAGCAGCAAGGCCTTGAGCAGCATCTCCGGCGGCACCGAGGGGCGGCCACGGCGGGCGTACACCGCTTCGAACTCGCTGTTCATGCTCGACAGCAGCGCATCCACCACGGCGCGCAACTTGCGCAGCGGGTGTGCCGCTGGCACTCTTTCTTCAAGGCTGATGTAGCTAAACATCGCCCCCTGGAAGTCTTGGTTGCCTCTCATCTTTCTTGTCGCAGTTGTTCCGGGATGGCTTCAGATCGTAGCGGCCGACGCGGACGCTCGCAGGGGATTTTTCAACGGCCTGCTAAATCGCTTCACGGCGCTTGACTTCAAAGACGGTTACTCAGAAGGTTGTTGGGCGCGGCGGTTTGATGCCGCTCCTCGCGCATTCGCTGCGCCGCGGACGCTCTCATCCCTGGGCCTCCAGCAATTGCCGGCGCGCCATCCACAGGTTCGACAGCGCGAACAGCGTGACGAGCTGCGCCGTGTTCTTCGCCAAGCCTCGGTAGCGCACCTTGGTGAAGCCGAACTGGCGCTTGAGCACGCGGAACGGGTGCTCGACCTTGGCGCGGATGCTCGCCTTCATCTTCTCCACACGCTCGGCGATGAAGTCTGGCTCGATGAACGGGTTTTGCAGATGTTCCTTAGGCGGGAACGGATCATCGCCGTAGCTGTTCCGCTCGCGGAGCTGCCCGTCTCGTCCCTGAATGAACAACTCGCTCCGTTGATTGATGGCGATACCGCGTGCGCGACCGACTGATTGAACCGCCCCGGTTTTCGCGGAGGCTCCCTCGTTTGAGAAGATGGAGCCATCATGAGGAAGTCAGTGAAGTTTTCGCCGGAGGTTCGCGAGCGTGCGGTGCGCATGGTGTTCGATCACCGAGCAGAGTACGAATCGCAGTGGGCGGCGGTGGTGTCGATCGCCGGCAAGATCGGCAGCACGCCGCAGACGCTGCTGAACTGGGTGCGTCAGCACGAGCGTGACACGGGTCAACGCGAAGGCGTGACCACGGCCGAGGCCAAGCGCGTCAAGGAACTGGAGCGCGAAGTGCGCGAGCTTCGCCGCGCCAACGAGATCCTCAAGCTGGCCAGCGCGTTTTTCGCCCAGGCGGAGCTCGACCGCCGGCTGAAGTGATGTACGCCTTCGTGGACCGGCACCGCCGGCGGCATGGGGTCGAGCCGATCTGCAGGCTGCTGCAGATCGCCCCATCGGCCTACCGGCGGCACGCTGCCCGGCAGCGCGATGCGGCCTTGCTCAGCGGCCGAGCCCAGCGAGACCAGGAACTGATGGCCCACATCGAACGGGTGTGGCAGGCCAACCTGCGGGTCTACGGCGCTGACAAGGTCTGGCGGCAACTGCAACGCGAAGGCCACACGGTGGCGCGCTGCACCGTCGAGCGCCTGATGCGCCGCATGGGGCTGCGTGGGGTCGTGCGCGGCAAAGTGGTGCGCACAACGATCGGCGATGCGCGAGCGCCATGCCCGCAGGACCTGGTCAACCGGCAGTTCAGCGCGCAGCGCCCGAACCAGCTGTGGGTGAGCGACTTCACGTACGTGTCCACCTGGCAGGGCTGGCTGTACGTGGCCTTCGTGATCGACGTGTTCTCGCGGCGCATCGTGGGCTGGAGGGTGAGCACGAGCATGCGCACGGACTTCGTGCTCGATGCCCTGGAGCAGGCCCTGTACGCCCGCCAGCCCGGCCAGGAAGGCTCGCTCGTGTGTCACAGCGACCGCGGGTCGCAATACGTCAGCATTCGCTACACCGAGCGGTTGGCCGAGGCCGGCATCGAGCCATCGGTGGGCAGCAAGGGCGACTCCTACGACAACGCTCTGGCAGAGACGATCAACGGGCTGTACAAGGCCGAGTTGATCCATCGCCGGGCGCCCTGGAAGACCAGAGAGGCGGTGGAGTTAGCGACCTTGGAGTGGGTGTCATGGTTCAACAACCATCGGCTGATGGCCCCGCTGGGCTACGTGCCGCCCGCCGAGTTCGAGACCACCTACTATCGCAATCTTGAGCGGCAGGCCAGCTCGGCCTGACTCAAGCCAACCAGCCTCCGCGAAAACCGGGGCGGTTCACAGGTACGTCAGAGTTTGTCCTTCCAGCCGAGTTGGTGCGACCGTGAGGCAGCTGTCTACAAACCGCTCCAGCGGACGGCTTCGTTGCCCGCTGAGCTTATTCGTTGGATGACGGTTTTTTGCCGGTGATGCGACCGGCCGCTTCTGGCCGTTCTGCGTCATTGAGCACAGACGTTCCTTTGGAATTTTGAGGGGCGCAAGGTCTCGCGAAGTATTGGCCATTCAACCCGGATTGAACATGCTCAAACCTCATCCACGATCGCTGAGGTGCAGCGACGCTCCCCCGCCGCTACTCAGATGCTCTGCGGATCCACGTCCACCAGCCAGCGCACCACGCCTTGCCCGACGGGGCTGCGGCGCAGATCGTGCAGCACGGGCTGCCAGGCGGCCAGCAGGCGCTGCAGGGCGGCGCGCGAGGGGCTTTCGAGCAGCATTTGCGCGCGCTCCACGTTGGCCACGCGTTGCACGGCCAGCGGCACGGCCGGGTAGCGCATCACGCCCGCGGCTTCGGGCAGGGCGTCGGCGGCCTCGCCCGCGGTGTTGAGGAAGGCCTGCGCCGCCTCCTGCGTGCGCGCGTCGGCCCGCACCAGCGCCTGGAAGGCGAAGGGCGGCATGGCGGCAGCCTCGCGGTCCTGCAACTGCTGGGCGGCGAAGCGCGGGTAGTCGTGCCGACGCAGCGCGTCGAACAGCGGGTGCTGCGGGTGGAAGGTCTGGATCCACATCTCGGCCTGGCTGCCCTGCGCGGCCAGCCAGGCGCTGTCGCGGCCCGCGCGGCCGGCCGACTGCATGAGCAGGCTGAACAGCCGCTCGGGCGCGCGGAAGTCGCTGGAAAAGAGCGCGCTGTCGGGGTTCACGGCCGCGACCAGCGTGATGCGCCGGAAATCGTGGCCCTTGGCGATCATCTGCGTGCCCACCAGCACGTCCACCTCGCCGCTGTGCACCAGTGCCAACTGCGCCTCCAGGGCGCCTTCGTGGCGCGTGCTGTCGGCGTCGATGCGCGCGATGCGCACCGGCTCGCCGTCGGGTCGGCGCACGCCGGCGAACAGCGTGGCCAGCTGCTCTTCCAGCCGCTCGGTGCCGCGGCCCACGGGCGCGATGTCGGGGTTGCCACAGCTCGGGCAGGCGCGCGGCACGCGCTCGGTGAAGCCGCAATGGTGGCAGCGCAGCGTGCGGTCGATCTTGTGGAACACGCGGTAGGCGCTGCAGTGCGGGCACTCGCTTTTCCAGTCGCAGTCGCTGCAGGCCAGCACGGGCGCGTAGCCGCGCCGGTTGAGGAAGACCATGCACTGTTCGCCGCGCGTCACGCGCTGCGTCATGGCGTCCAGCAGGCCGGCCGAAATCAAGGTCTTGGCGGGCTGCTGCTGCATGTCCACCAGCCGCACGCGCGGCAGTTCGCCGGCGCCGATGCGGCTGGGCATCTGAAGGCGCAGGTAGCGGCCTGCCGGCGCCTCGCCGTCGGCCGGGCGGCTGTGGTGCCAGCTTTCGAGCGAGGGCGTCGCCGAGCCCAGCAGCACTTGCGCGTTCTGGCGCCGGCCGCGCCACACGGCCAGGTCGCGCGCCGAATAGCGCGCGCCTTCCTGCTGCTTGTAGCTGGGGTCGTGTTCCTCGTCGACCACGATCAGGCGCAGCGCCGGCAAGGGCGCGAACACCGCCATGCGCGTGCCCAGCACGATGCGCGCCTGGCCTGTGAGCGCGGCCAGCCAGCTTTGCAGGCGCTGCGGGTTCGTCATGCCGCTGTGCAGCGCCACCACGGCGGTGTCGCCCCAGGCGGCGAAGCGGGCGCGAAAGCGCGCCTCGAGCTGGGGCGTGAGGTTGATCTCGGGCACCATCACGAGCGCCTGTGCGCCGGGGTCGGCCGCCAGGCAGCGCGCCACGGCCTGCAGGTAGACCTCGGTCTTGCCGCTGCCCGTGCTGCCGAAGAGCAACGCCGGGCGCGGCGCAGGGGTGGCGCTTTCCTCGGCCAGGGCGGCCAGCACCGCGGCCTGCTCGGGACTCAGGGCCAGCGCCGTTTCGGCAGAGGGCGCCTCGGCGGTGCCTGCAGCAACCGGCCGCGCCTGCCGGTCGCGCCGCTTCAGGCGCCGCGCGAGCTGCGTGCCGTCCAACTCGCGCAACTGCGGGGGCAGGGCGGCCAGCGCCACCTCGCCCAGGCCGCGCTGGTAGTAGCGGGCGGCAAAGGCGACCAGGTCGCGCCATGCGGCGTCCAGCGGCGGCAGCGCATCGAGCGCGGCGGTGACGGGCTTGAGCAGCACGCCGTCGGCGTCGGCCACGCGGCCGTCGGGCAGCGCCTGGGCCCCATCGGCGGCGCGGCTGTCCCACACCACGCCCAGCACCTCGCGCCGGCCCAGCGGCACCCGCACCAGCGTGCCCGCCGGCAGGGGGGCCGTGTGCGCGTAGCTCAGCACATCGCCCAGCCCGGCATGGGCGGGGGTCTGCACCGCCACGGCGAGGACCCAGGCGGCGTCCATCAGCGCACCGTCCTGGCGCACCGGCCGGTGGACGGCAGCAGGTGCCGGTTGGCGCGTGTTTCTGAGGCGATGTGGAACAAGGGGGGGCTAAGTGGTTGATTTGACGATGTTTTGCACATCGCCCAGAAAATCTGTGGATAACTTTGTTGATAGCGGGGCTCGAAACGCGCCCAAGCCGCATGGATCAAGGCTTCCGCCGGATTGCCCGCCAAAAAGGCAAAAACAAATCTCTTTTCAAATCAATGACTTGCGAGAGAGGCTGGACGCATAGTGCGGGGGTAGTGCGTTCGGATGATTTTGCGCATCGCAGCACGCGTTTTGTGCATAAGTCAGTTGCTCTTCACGTCCAAAAGACTTGACAGCCGCATTTGTCAATGCTTTGGCGCTGATTTTTCACAATGTCGCGGTGCCCCTGCGGACGCGCAGGCGCCGCGAATGCGCATGCACGGCCGCGACCAGCGCCGCCACGTGGTCGGGCGGCGTGTGCTGGCTGATGCCATGGCCCAGGTTGAAGATGTGCGTGGGGCCGCGGCGGGTCGGGTCGGTGTGCGGGCGGCCGAAGCTGTCGAGCACCCTGGCCACCTCGGCCTCGATGGCGGCGGGTGGCGCGAACAGCACGTTGGGGTCGATGTTGCCCTGCAGCGCCTTGCCCTGCGCGCCCTCGCCCACCTGCGCGCGGGCGGCGCCCAGGTTCACGGTCCAGTCCAGGCCCAGCACTTCGCAATCCAGCGTGCCCATCTCGCGCAGCCACAGCCCGCCGCCCTTGGTGAAGACGATGCGCGGCACGTCCTGGCCGTCGGCGCCGGTGCGCTTCAGCTGGGCCAGCACGCGCGCGGTGTAGGCCAGGCTGAAGGCCTGGAAGGCGCCATCGGCCAGCACGCCGCCCCAGCTGTCGAAGACCATCACGGCCTGCGCCCCGGCGTCGATCTGGGCGTTGAGGTACGCCGCCACGGCATCGGCGTTCACGCTCAGCACGCGGTGCATCAGGTCGGGCCGCCCGTAGAGCATGGACTTGACGAGCCGGTAGTCGCTGGAGCCCGCGCCTTCGACCATGTAGCAGGCCAGCGTCCAGGGGCTGCCGGAAAAGCCGATCAGCGGCACGCGGCCGTTCAGCGCGCGGCGGATGCTGGCGACGGCGTCGAAGACGTAGCGCAGCCTGTCAAGGTCGGGCGCCTGCAGCGCGGCCACGGCGGCCTCGTCCTGCACCGGGCGCGCGAAGCGCGGGCCTTCGCCGGCCTCGAAGGACAGGCCCAGGCCCATGGCGTCGGGCACGGTGAGGATGTCCGAGAACAGGATGGCGGCATCGAGCGGGAAGCGCTCCAGCGGCTGCAGCGTGACCTCGGTGGCGTAGTCCACGTTCGTCGCCAATCCCATGAAGCTGCCGGCCCGGGCGCGCGTGGCCAGGTACTCGGGCAGGTAGCGGCCGGCCTGGCGCATCAGCCAGACGGGGGTGTGGTCGGTGGCCTGGCGGCGGCAGGCGCGCAGGAAGCTGTCGTTCTGGAGCGGGGCGAAGGGCATGGCGCCATTGTCGTCGCGCGAGGCGAGGGCGCAGCGCAGCGCGGTGATGGGCCGCGGGGCCGCCTGGCCGCCTCTGGCTCCACGTCAAAAGTGCGACAGCCCGGAAGCACGGGCCCTGAACGCAAAAAAGGCCGGCAAGCGCGATGCGGCCGGCCTTGGCGGGTGCCCCCGAAGGGGCGCCCCGGCGCGTGTCGTTGCGCCGTTCCGTCTTGCGTTCAGGTCTTGTATTTGATGGTGCAGCCGTAGGCCTTGGTGGAGGCGGCCGAGATCGGCTTGCCGCCCAGCGCTTCGCCCAGGGCCTGGTTCACGTAATTGGTGGCGTGCTGGATGTCGTCCACCCGGGCCGAAGCGATGCTGTCGATGCCGCCCGCGTACACCAGCGTTCCCTGCGGGTCGATGATGAACAGGTGCGGCGTGGTGCGCGCACCGTAGGCCTGGCCCAGCACGCCGTCCTCGTCCATCAGCACCGCCGTGGGCGCGGCCTTCTGTTCCTTCATCCAGGCGGCCAGCCTGTCGGGCGGCAGGTAGTCGCTGGCGGCGCGTTCGGTGGAGTTGATGGCCAGCCAGACCACGCCCCGGTCGGTGGCGGCCTTCTGAGTGGCGGGCAGGTTGCCGCTGCCGTAGTGCTTGCGCACGAAGGGGCAGCCGGGGTTGGTCCATTCCAGCACCACGTACTTGCCCGCGAAATCCGAAAGCTGGTGGCGCTGGCCGCTGGTGTCCACGGCCACGAAGTCGGGGGCCTTCTGGCCCACGGCGGGAGCGGCCTGGGCCTGCGCCATCAGCAGCGAGGCGCCCAGCGCCATGGCGGCGGCCATCACGGCGCGGCGCGAGGCGCGGCTCAGTGCGGCGCGGGCCTCGCGCGCGGCGCGCAGCGAGCGATGGGCGGCGTTGTTCGGGGCGGCGGACATGGTCTTCTCAACTCCTTCGTCGAGCGACGGTTCAATGGTCATCCTTGGCGTCTTCCTGTCTTCAACTATTTCAATGACAGCGAGAGCTTAGGTCGAGTTCCTCACGTGCGTGTGACAGGGTGTGGTGGGTGGGCGCATCCTAGAGCCGCGCCAGCGCTGCGCGCAACTCGCGCGCGGACAGCAGTTCGCTGAACACCTGGGGCGGCCGGCCGGGCGCGTGCAGCACGTAGACCGGCACGCCGCTGCGGCCCAGCGCCGCGAGCGCGGCCGTGATGGCGGGATCGCGCCGCGTCCAATCGGCGCGCAGCAGGCCGACCCGGCGCGCGTCGAAATCGGCCAGCACGCCGGCATCGGCCAGGGCGCCGTGCTTGTTGACCTGGCAGGTCACGCACCAGGCGGCGGTGAAGTCCACGAACACGGGCCGGCCTTCGGCTTGCAGCGCGGCCACGCGCGCCTCGGACCAGGGCTGCCAGCGCTCGCCCATCGCGGCTTGCGCCGGGCCGGGCGCGGCCTCGCGCAGCACGGCCGGCCCCAGCACAGCCGCCAAGCCCACCAGAGCCGCCGCCAGCACGCCGCCCAGCGCCAGCCGCGCGCGCCCGCGCAGGGTCATGGCCCACACCACCGCGCTGCCGGCCACCAGCAGCATCAGCAGCGCGGCGGCGCCGTCGATGCCGCTTTGCTGCCCCAGCACCCAGACCAGCCAGGCCACGGTGGCGAACATCGGGAAGGCCAGCAGGCGGCGCAGCGTGTCCATCCACGGACCGGGCCGGGGCAGCAGCCGCGCCACGGCGGGCACGAAGCCGGCCAGCAGGTAGGGCAGGGCCAGGCCCAGGCCCAGCGCGCCGAAGAGCAGCAGCGCCTGGGCGGCCGGCAGGCTGATCGCCAGCCCCAGCGAGGCGCCCATGAAGGGCGCGGTGCAGGGCGAGGCGACCAGCACGGCCAGCACGCCCGAGAGGAAGTCGTTGGCCACCGGATGCCGGAGCTGGCGCTGGCTCAGCGCCGCGGGCGCGAGCATGCCGAACTCGAAGACGCCCGCCAGGTTCAGCCCCAGCAGCGTGAACAGCGCCGCCAGCGCGGCCACCACGGCCGGTGACTGCAGCTGGAAGCCCCAGCCCAGCTGGGCGCCCGCCGCGCGCAGGGCCAGCATCAGGCAGCCCAGCGCCAGGAAGGACAGCAGCACGCCGGCCGTGTAGGCCAGCGCGGCGCGGCGGTGGCCGGCGCCGTCATGGGCCTGCCGGGTGAAGCCCAGCACCTTGATGGCCAGCACCGGGAACACGCAGGGCATCAGGTTGAGCAGCAGGCCGCCCAGCAGCGCGCCGATCAGCGCGGCCACGAGGCCGGTGCGGGTCCCCGGGGCGGCGGGCGCCGCTGCCGCCGTGCCTTCGGCGGCCGCGCGGTTGGCGTCCAGCGCCGCCTGCAAGGCGGGCGACACGCCCGCGGGCGCCGCGACCGCGCGCCAGCTGCCCTGCACCGGCGCTTCGATGCGCCAGGCCACCGGCTGGCCGGCCCGCGCGGCGGCGCGCCGGTCCTCGCCTTCCAGTGCCAGCACGATGGGCATCACCGCGGGGCTGGCGCTGCGCTGCGGGTCCAGCGGCAGCGAGGCGGTCCACACACCGCCGGTCCAGGCCTGCGTCCAGTCCTGGCCCGCGACGGCGCCATTGCGGATCACCTCGCCGGTTTCGGGATAGAAGCCCAGCGTCTTGCCGTGCGCGGCGGCGGGCAGGCCGTCGGCGCGCACCTGCAGGCGGTCGGCCTCGGCCGTGACCGTGCCGGCATCCGTCAGCGGCGCGGGCTGGGCGGCCAGCGCGGCCTCGAACTCGGCGCCGTGCGAGGCCGTGGAGCCCTGCGCCGGCAGCTTGAGCACGAAGCGGCCTTCTTCCGGAATGCACTCCTTGCGGCAGACCAGCCAGGAGGCCTGCAGCTCGATGGGCACCGTCGCCGCGCCCACCAGCGCGGCAGGCGGCCGGAAGTCCGGCGCCACCTGCACCGGCACCGGCAGCAGCACCGTGCCTTCATAGCCGTAGTTGGCGAGCTGCCCGATGGGGAATTTCTGGGGCGTGGGCCAGGCGATGTCACCGGCCACCAGGCCCGGCGGCAGCGTCCACCGCAGCTCGGTGGGCAGGCCCGAGTCGCCGGCGTTCTTCCAGTAGGTGTGCCACTCGGGCTGGTGCGTGATCTTCAGGCCCAGCCACACCGTGGCGCCCGGCACCAGGCCCTGCGGCGCCTGGGCCAGCAGCTCGGCCTGCACATAGGGCGTGGTCAGCGTGCTCGCGGCGGATGCGCCCGCCGGCCCTTGCGGCTGCGCGGCGGCGGGCCCCCCCACAGCGCCGGCCAGCAGGGCGGCGCCGAAGCAACGAAGAAGGGGGAAAAGCATGCTCATGGCGCAGCTGCGACGCCGGGCGCGCCTGCGAAGTTCCGGGCGATGCGCCGCGGCGCGGGGGCTGGCGGGACCGGTGTCATGCCCAGCCCAGCACCACGCGCCGTGAACTCGCACTCTTTTTCTCGACCTTCACCACCTGCAGGGCGCCGATCTCGGCCGTGTTGGCCACGTGCGTGCCGCCGCAGGGCTGCAGGTCGATCAGCACGTCGCCGGCGCCGATGCGGATGGTGCGCACCTGCCCCGTGCCGCGCGGCGGCTGCACGCTCATGCTCTTGACCAGCGACGGGTTGGCGTCCAGCTCGGCGTCGCTGACCGCGCCCACCGTCAGCGGATGCGCCTGGGCGACCAGCCGCGCCAGGCCGGCCGTCAGCGCGTCCTTGTCCAGCGCCTCGGTCATGTGGAAGTCCAGCCGCGCATGCTCGGGCGTGATGGAGCAGCCGTTGACCGGCTGCGCCACCAGGTGGCACAGCAGGTGCGTGGCGGTGTGGAAGCGCATCAGCCGGTGGCGGCGCTCCCAGTCCAGCGCGGCCTGCACCGTGTCGCCGGGGGCCAGCGCCGCCAGCGCCGCTTCCTGGTCCGGGGCGGGCACATGCAGGATCTCGGCCGTGGGCCGGCCTTCGGCATCCTTGGCCTTGCGCGTGTCGGCGATGCGCAGGCTGCGCCCGCCGGCGAACCGCAGCACGCCGCTGTCGCCGGCCTGGCCGCCGCCCAGCGGGTAGAACACCGTGCGGTCCAGCACCACACCTTCGGCCTTCACGGCGAGCACGCGCGCCTCGCACTGGCGCAGGTAGGCATCGGTGCGGAACAGATCCTCGGTCATGCCGGGATGGTAGCGGCGCCCGCACAAGCCCTTGCGCCTGGGTATTTGTGGTTGCGGAGTGAAGACTGACATGGCACATTCGAGGTGACGTTTTTTGGCACTGGAAGGTGCGTCAGGCCAGACAAGCGGGAGGGCTTCACAGAATGAGCCCGAAATTCTGACGTTTTTGGTCAGATCAGGGAGTCGGTCTGTTAACTTTCGTCCTAAATTGACGCATCGGCGTCAACTTGGGAATTCGGGTCATGGATGCTTCCCTCTTGAGCTGGCTCGCCGTGGGCGCCGGGCTGGTGTTGTTGGTGGTTCTGGTGGTGATGCAGCGCGCGAACCCACGCAAGCCCAAGGACCGGCGGCCCCGCGAAACACAGATGGTGGCGCTGGTGCGCCGCCGCCGCGAACTCACGTCGCAGCTGGCCGAACTGGCAGGCGACCAGAGCAAGCAATTGCTGCAGGCCGAGGCGCGCCGGCTCAAGGGCAGCGCCTCGGACATCGCCGTGCTCGAGGCCGCCGTGGCACGCGCCGAACGCCTGAGCGACCGCGCCGGCCTGCGGGCCGAAGCGCCGGTGCGCTGACCCGTGCGGCGCCGGCGGCCGGCGCCGCGTTGGCCCGCTGCCTGGGAGCGGGGCCTAAGAACGTGTTCAAAGTCTCACCCTCTTGATGTGAGAAGCTCGGTGGGTGAGAAAAGGCTACCCCAGCGACATCAAGCGCGAGCAGTTCGAGGTGATCCGGCCATTGCTGGAGAGTGCGCGCAGAAAGACTGCCCCACGCAAAGTGGAGCTGTACGAGGTGTTTTGCGCCGTGCTTTACCTGCTGCGCACGGGCTGTCAGTGGCGGGCACTGCCCAGTGACTTTCCCAAGTGGCGCACCGTGCACTCGTACTTTGCCATCTGGAGCGAGCCACGCGAGGGTGGCAGCCTGCTGGAGCAGGCATTAAAAAAATCAGGTTGGCGCGGCCCGCGAGAAACTGGGGCGCAACGCCTGCAGCACGCTCTTGATCGTGGACGCGCAGAGCGTGAAGAACACGGACACGGCGGGCTTGAAGGGCTATGACGCAGGCAAGAAGGTCTCGGGCATCAAGCGCCACATCGCGGTGGACACCCAGGGATTGCCGCATGCGATAGCGGTGACCACGGCCGAGGTGACGGACCGCAAAGGCGCACTGCAGGCGCTACAGCGCTGCAAGCCCCGGTTGAGCCGGCTACAAAGCCTGCTGTGCGATGCAGGCTACATCGGTCGGCCGTTCGCGCAAGGCGTGCAGCAGATTCTGGGAGGGCATGTGACGGTGCAGATCGCCAAGAGAAGCGAGCTTCACACTTTCAAGGTGATGCCCAAGCGCTGGGTCGTGGAACGCAGCTTTGCCTGGCTGGACAAGAACAGGAGGCTGTGGAAGAACTGCGAGCGATGGCTCAACACCAGCCTGCAGTTCGTCCACTTGGCATTCTTGGTGCTCTTGCTCAAGAGACTTTGAACACGCTCTAAGATGGCGCCCATGACCGCCGCGCCGCGCCTTTCCTTGCCCCGCTTCTGGGCCGAGCTCACCACCCGCGATATCGAGGCGCTGGACCCGGCCCGCACCGTGGCCGTGCTGCCGCTGGGCGCCACCGAGCAGCACGGCCCGCACCTGCCACTGGGGGTGGACAGCCTGCTGGCCGACGGCCTGGTGCAGGCGACGCTGCCGCAACTGCCCGCCGACCTGCCCATCCTCTTCCTGCCCACCCAGGCTGTCGGCCTGAGCCCCGAGCATGCGCGCTTCGCGGGCACGCTGACCCTGTCGGCCGAAACACTGATCCGCCTGTGGAAGGAAATCGGCGCCGGCGTGGCGCGTACCGGGCTGCGCAAGCTGGTGCTGTTCAATGCGCACGGCGGGCATGCGGGCCCGATGGACATCGTGGCGCGCGAGTTGCGCGAGGCGCATGACCTGCTGGTCTATAGCGTGAGCTGGTTCAACCTGCCGCTGATCGACGCTCAGGGCCAGCCCCTGACGCTGGACCGCTTCGACGTGCATGCGGGCGAATCCGAAACGGCCATGATGCTCGCGCTCGCGCCCGGCCTGGTGCGCCAGGAACTGGCGCGCAACTTCCGCCCGACGTCGCAGCAGCGTGCGCGCGACTACCCGATCCTGGGCAACGGCCGCAGTGCCAAGCTCGGTTGGGCGATGCAGGACTACCACCCCGCGGGTGCCGCCGGCAACGCAGCCGCCGCCACGGCGGCCCAGGGTCGGGCGCTGGTCGACGCCGCGGCCCGCGCTTTCGCGGCGCTGCTGGACGAGGTGTCCCGCCTGCCGCTGGACACGCTGGCATCGCATCCGCCTCGCTATGATGGGCCGGCGAAGCCCTGAGGCGCAAGCCGGGGCGCGCAGAACTTCACCACAGGGAAACTTGCACCATGGGCATCATCTGGACCATCCTCATCGGCTTCGTCGTCGGCCTGATCGCTCGCGCCCTCAAGCCCGGCGATGACTCGGCCGGCTTCATCGTCACCACCATCATCGGCGTGCTGGGCTCGCTGGTCGCCACCTACGTGGGCCAGGCGCTGAACCTTTATGCCGTGGGGCAGCCGGCCGGCTGGATCGCCTCCGTGCTCGGCGCCATCGTGCTGCTCTTCCTCTGGGGCATGGTCAAGAAGAAGGGCTGAGTCCGTGACCGCCACGGACCCGGCGCTGCATGCGCGCGTGGCGCGCATCTTCGAGGGCGCGCCCTTCGTCACCGACATGGGGTTGGAACTGGTCGGCGTCGGCATGGGCTGGTGCGAAACCGCCTTGCCGCTGGGCGCGCGGCACCTGCAGCACGGGGGCGTCGCCCATGCGGGCGTGATCAGCACGCTGGCCGACCACACGGCTGGGGCCGCGGCCCAGACCGTCTGCCCGCCGGGCCAGACCGTCGTCACGGCCGAATTCAAGATCAACCTGCTGCGCCCCGGCCAGGGCGAGCGGCTCGAATGCCGGGCCGTGGTGCTCAAGCCCGGCCGCAACCTGCATGTGGTGGAAGCCGAGGTCTACGGACAGCGCGGCGAGGCCCGCGTGCTGGTGGCCAAGTTCAACGCCACGATGGCGGTGATTGCCGGCGACTTCTGAGTAACCGTCTTTGAAGTCAAGCGCCGAGAAGCGATTTATCCCAATGTTTGCCGGTTCGGGCCATGGCGTTGAGCGTGGTCAACAGCTTGCGCATGCAGGCGACCAGGGCGACCTTGGGCAGCTTGCCCGCGGCCTTCAATCGCTCGTAGAAGGTCTTGATGGCCGGGTTGTAGCGTGTGGCTGTCAGCGTGGCCATGTACAGCACGCGCCGGACCTCAAAGCGTCCGCCCTGCACGCGCCTTCGCCCCTTGCTGCTGCCCGAGTCGTTGGCCATGGGCGCCACGCCCACCAGCGCAGCGATCTCGCGTCGATTCAGCTTGCCCAGCTCTGGCAGTTCGGCAATCAGCGTCGCACTGGCCACCGGGCCGATCCCCGCCGTGGACTGCAACAAGCTGTCCAGCTCTGCGAAGTGCTCGCGCACGTGGGTGAGCATCTGCGCCTCGATCTCGTCGAGCTGTGCTTTGATTGCCGCCACGATCGCATCGATGCTGACGTGCAGCTTCTTGGGTGGGATCTGCAGCCGCTGGCGCTCCGAATGCATCATGGTCAACAGCTGACGCCTGCGCGTGACCAGGGCTGCCAGCCACTGCTGGCGCTCGTCGGCCAGCGGGCGCAGGAAACGCTCCAGGTCCTCACGGCGTACCAGCACCGCCGCCAGTTCGGCCAGCATGCGCGCGTCCACCGCATCGGTCTTGGCCAGACGGCCCATGGACTTGGCAAACTCGCGTGCCTGGCGCGCATTGACCACGGCCACGGGCAGGCCCGCTGCCTGCAGCGCACAGGCCAGCGCCGCCTCGTAACCGCCGGTGGCCTCCATCACCACCAGGCCCACGCCCACAGGCAGCAGCATCGCCGCCAGCGCCGAATGGCCTTCGGCATCGTTGTTCAACCGCTGGGCTTCGCTCTTGGCACCCAGCACACAGACATCCACGTGCGCCTTGGCCACGTCGATGCCCACCGTCACTGACAAAACAGACATGATCTCCAGAACCCTTGCTTGTGCATGCGCACTCATCGAAGGCGCGCGTAACCGTTCGGGCTTGACGGAGACCAGCGCGGCGGCCGTGCGTTCTGTACTCAGAAACGGGCTCGATCACCCCAGCCGCTACCAAACTGCACGGGCCGGTCTGGCCGCCTCAACGGCGGTCAGACTCTACCGCGCTGGTCTGGTTTAAAGATACAAGGGGCTTCACGCGCGGCGGCGCGGGCAAGCGCGCAGGACCGGGGCGCCGGCGCCGCCTGCGCGTCCGGGCGCGGCGTCGGCGCCCTTTGCCGGCCCCGTGCCCTGCCCCATGCAGGGGCAGGGTTCAGGCCGCTCCGGGGGGGGCTTGCGCCTCAATGGCGGTACGGGTTGTTCGGCCGGGCGTCATAGCGGTTCGGCACGCCGTCCCGGTCGCGGTCGCGCCCGTGCGCATGGCCGCGGCCCGGATGGCCGCGATCGCGGTCCCAGCGGCCGGCGCGGTAGTCCCAGCGGCCGTCGTGCTGCACCCATTGCGGGGCGCGATAGGCGTAGCCGGGGCGGGCCTTCAGCCAGGTGCCCGCGACCCACACGTGGCGGCCGCGCTGCCATTCCCAATGGCCGGGCGACCACACGTAACCGCGGCGCGGCGGCGGCACGCGTTCGAAGCGCGGCGGTGGCGGGGCCTGGCCGATCTGCACGTTGATGACCGGCTGGGCCTGCGCGACGGAAGGCAGTGCGAAGCTGCCCAAGGAGAGCACGGCCGCGGCCGCGGTGCTGAGGGTGATGCGGGAAAGTGTGCGCATGGTGGCTCCTCTGGGATGTCCGTTCAGGAAGCTCCATGCTCGGCCCCGCGTGTGAAGCGGATGTCAACGCGTGGCGAAGTCTTGTGCGCGTGGGTGTCGAGCGCGAAAAGAGGCGCGCCAGGGCGTTTCGGGCGCGACCGAAGGCCCGCAGCCGCTCATTCGCGCAGTTCGCCGAGGTCCACCGCGTCGGCCATCGCGGCCATGCCGGCGGCGTTGGGATGCAGATGGTCGCCGCTGTCGAAGTCCGCGCGCAGGCGCTGCGGCACGGCTGCATCGCGCAGGGCCGCGTCGAAATCCACAACCGCCGCCACGTCCTGCCGGCCGCGGATCCAGCGGTTGACGGCCTGGCGCGTGCGCTCGTTCTCCTCGCTCCAGGTGGCCGCGCCGCCGAAGGGCAGCAGCGTGCCCAGCAGCACCTGCACGCCGCGCGCGCGTGCGGCGGCCATGAGCTGCTCGAAGCCCGCGATGAGCTGCGGCGGATCGGCCAGCTGCGCGGCCGGCGCGAGGGGCGACAGCTCGCCGTTCATCCTCCCGAAGCCGATGTCGTTGATGCCGATCAGCATCAGCACGTGGGTGACGCCGCTTTGCCGCAGCACGTCGCGTTCGAAGCGCTTGAGCGCGCTGTCGGCCACGCCGTCGCGCAGCAGGCGGTTGCCGCCGATGCCGGCATTGACCACCGACACGGCCGGGCGCAGGTCGCGCACGCGCGCGGCCAGCCGCAGCGGGTAGCTGCCCAGCTGCGGATCGCCCGCGCCGCCGCCATCGGTCAGTGAATCGCCGAAGGCGACGAGCAGGCGCGTGTCGCGCGCGGCCTGCACGTCGAGCGCGCTGAGCGCGGGCGCCCAGTCCAGCGCCTGGGCCTCGCGCGGCTGCGCCTGGGCGCACTGGTCGCCCGGCATCACCCAGCCGGCACCGCCCTCGCGCGTGATTGGGTAGCCGGCGGCCAGCGCGAAGGGGCGGGCCAGGTGGTAGCTCAGCGCCAGCGACTGGCCCGCGCGCGCCGTGAAGCGCACGGGGTCGCTCCAGCGCGTGGCGCCGGGCGCCAGCGTGAGGCCGGCCTGCCCGTCGAAGCGCAGCGGCACGATGCTGCGCGGCGACAGTGCCGCGCCGCCGGTGGACAGGCCCAGCGTGGCCTGGTCGATCAGCAGCGGCTCCAGCGCCCAGCGGTTGGACAGGCGCACGCGCCACTGCCGCCCGCCCAGCGCCACCTGCACGCGCAGGCGCACCGTCTGGTCGTTGAACACACGCGGCGGGCGCGTGGGCCATCCCGGGGCGACCATCTGCTGGCGGTAATCCCGCTCGGCCACCGCCCAGGCGGCCACCCAGCGGGCGTCGTCCGGGCCAGGCGTGGCGGATTGCGCCAGGGCCGGGGCCGCCATGCCGGCGCTGCCGAAGGCCAGGCCGAGCTGGCCCAGCAGCCAGTCGCGGCGCGTGAGGCGGCCCGTGGGGCCCGGAGCAGGACTTTCGTCTGCGAAGCCGTCCGCGGAGCAGGGGCGCGAGCCGGCGGCGTGAAGCGCCGGCCCGGCATCGGAAGGGGGCGAGGCGGTCGCGCGGTCAGCGGGCATGCACAGCATGGGCAGTGGCAGGGCCCTGCATGATGCCGCACGCGCCGCCGGGCCGGCGGCCGGTGCCTACCAGGTGTCGACGTAGGCCATCGGCGCATCCACCGCGCGCGTGGACGACTGCAGGCCGCGAAGCAGCCAGGCGCGCGTGTCGGCGGGGTCGATCACGGCGTCGATCTCCAGCGTCTGCGCCATATGCATGGCCTGGCCGTCTTCGTACTGGCGTGCCACCAGTTGCTGGAACAGCGCATCACGCTCGGGGCCGGCGGGCACCGCTTCCAGCTCCTTGCGGTAGCCCAGCCGAACCGCGCCTTCGAGCCCCATCGCACCGAACTCCCCCGTGGGCCAGGCCACGGTGAACACCGGCGCATCGAAGCCGCCGGCGGCCATGGCCTGCGCACCCAGCCCGTAGCCCTTGCGCAGCACCACGGTGAAGAAGGGCACGCGCAGGTGCGCCTCGATCATGAACATGCGGCACACGTGGCGCACCTGCGCCTGCGCCTCGATGTCCGGCCCCACCATGAAGCCGGGCGTGTCGCACAGCGAGACGATGGGCAGCCCGTGCGCATTGCACAGCTGCATGAAGCGCGCGGCCTTGTCGGCGGCCGGCGCGTCGATGGCGCCGCCCAGGTGGTGCGGGTTGTTGGCGATCACGCCCACGGGCCGGCCCTCGATGCGCGCCAGCGCCGTCACCATGCCCGCGCCGAAGCCCGCGCGCAGCTCCAGCACCGAGCCGCTGTCAAAGAGGCCCTGCATCACCGCCCGCACGTCGTACACGCGCAGCCGGTTCTCGGGCACCGCATGGCGCAGCGCGCGCGGGTCGGCGCATTGCCAGTCCTTCGTCGCCCCCTGGAAGTACGACAGGTACTGCTTGGCCACCTTCACGGCCTGCGCCTCGTCCTCGACCAGCACGTCGATCACGCCGTTGGCCGACTGCACGTGGCTGGGCCCGATCTGCTCGGGCGTGTAGGTGCCCAGGCCGCCGCCCTCGATCATGGCCGGCCCGCTCATGCCGATGTTGCTCGCGCGCGTGGCGATGATCACGTCGCAGCAGCCCAAGAGGGCCGCGTTGCCCGCGAAGCAGCGCCCGTGTACCACGCCCACCACCGGCACCTTGCCCGACAGCGCCGCGAACTGGCTGAAGGTGTGGTTGTTCAGCCCGGCCACGATGGGCATGTCGGTGTCGCCCGGCCGGCCGCCGCCGCCTTCGGCGAACAGCACCATCGGCAGCTTCAGCTGGTGCGCCAGCGCCAGCATGCGGTCCTGCTTGTGGTGGTTGCGCATGCCCTGGGTGCCGGCCAGCACGGTGTAGTCATAGGCCATCACCACGCAGCGCGAATCCTCGGCGCCGAACTGATCGGCGTTGACGCTGCCGATGCCCGTGACGATGCCGTCGGCCGGGGTGTTGGCGATCAGGTCCTCCAGCGTGCGTCGGCGCGTCTGCGCGGCCACGGCCAGCTGGCCGTATTCGATGAAGTTGCCCGGGTTGGCGTCGAGCGCGCACAGGTCGGCCACGTTCTCGCGCGCGGTGCGCCCGCCCTGGGCGTGGCGCTTGGCCACGGCCTTCTCGCGGTTGGCGTCGAGCGTGAAGGCATGGCGGTCGATCACGCGCTGCAGGTCGGGGCGGATGGCGTCCAGGTCCAGTTCGGCCGCGGCCTGGGCCTGCACCTGGTCGGCGTCCACCGGCTCCAGGCGCACCAGCGGCTGGCCTTCGACCAGGTAGTCGCCGGGCTGCGCGAGCAGGGCCACCACACGGCCGGCCGCGGGCGCGTGCAGCAGGTGTTCCATCTTCATGGCTTCGAGCACGCCAACCTGGGCGCCGGCCGGCACCACGTCGCCCACCTCCACTTCGAACTGCACGAGCTTGGCGGGCATGGGGGCGCGCACGGTGGGGCGGGTGTCGCCGTCGTCGGCGAGGGCTGCGGCCGCCGGTGCTGCGGCAACAGGAGCGCCCGCGCGTGGCGCAGCGGCCTCGAAGGCGTTCGCGGCATCGAGCAGCGCCGGCAACTGCTCTTCGACGAAGCGCGTGTGCACGGCCTGCGTCTCGAACTCGGGCCGGGTACCGATGGCGCGCAGCAGCGGCAGGTTGGTCGCCAGGCCTTCGATGCGGCATTCGGCCAGCGCGCGCAGGCTGCGGCGCTGCGCGTCGGCAAAGCGCGGCGAGGCGCTGGCCACGATCAGCTTGGCCAGCAGGGTGTCGTAGTGCGGCGACGGGGCCAGGCCCGCGTAGCCGTGCGTGTCCACGCGCACGCCGGGGCCGGTGGGCAGGTCGAAGCGCGCAAGGGTGCCGCTGGCGGGGCGGGCGTTGCCTTGGGCATCCAAGGTCTCGGCATTGATGCGCCACTGGATGGCGAAGCCCTTCTGCGGCGCGGTCGCGCCGGCCGTGATGCCGAGGTCGGCCAGCGACTGGCCGGCGACCACGCCGATCTGCAGCTGCACCAGGTCCAGCCCGGTCACGGCTTCGGTCACCGTGTGCTCCACCTGCAGGCGCGGGTTGGCTTCGATGAACACGAAAGGCAAAGAAATGGCCCCCACGCTCCCCGCTTCGCGAGGTTCGCTGCCCCCCGAGGGGGCGCTCGCCGCCTTGGGGCGGCCCGGCGGCGGCTCGATCGCCTGCTCGTCGACCAGGAACTCGAAGGTGCCCAGGCCGCGGTAGCCCACCTGCTGGGCCATGCGCAGCGCGGCGCGCGTGATGGTGTCGCGCAGGGCCGCCGGCAGCGTGGGGCTGGGGGCGATCTCCACGAGCTTCTGGAAGCGCCGCTGCAAGGTGCATTCGCGCTCGCCCAGGCTGGCGACCGAGCTGCCGTCGCCCAGCACCTGGATCTCGATGTGGCGCGCGCGGGTCATGAGGCGCTCGACGTACACGCCCTCGACGCCGAAGGCAGCCTTGGCTTCGGACATGCAGCGTGCGTGCGCGTCGGGCAGCTCCTCGGCGCGCAGCACGGCGCGCATGCCGCGCCCGCCGCCGCCGCCGATGGCCTTGACCATGACGCCGGCGCCGTCCCGGGCCTGCTCCGCGAAGAAGGCCTGGGCTTCGGCCAAGGACACGGCGCCTGCGCTGCCGGGCATCACGGGCACGTCGCATTGCTGGGCCAGCGCGCGCGCGGCGGCCTTGTCACCGAAGAGCGAGAGCTGTTCGGGCGTGGGGCCGATGAAGGTGACACCGGCCTGGGCGCAGGCCTGGGCGAAGTCGGCGCGCTCGCTGAGGAAGCCGTAGCCCGGGTGCACGGCGTCGCAGCCTTCGGCCCGGGCGATGGCCAGCAGCGCGGGGATGTCGAGGTAGGCCGAGGGGCCGCTGGCCTGCAGTGCCACGGCCGTGTCGGCCAGCTGGGCGTGCAGGGCCTGCGCGTCGTCGCGCGCATACACGGCCACACTGGCAATGCCCAGGTCCTGCAGGGCGCGCACCAGGCGCACGGCGATCTCGCCGCGGTTGGCGATCAGTACTCTCTTGAACATGGTGTCTCCGCGGCTCATCGCCGCACGCGCTGCGCGCGTTCTGCAATTTGGGCTTCGCCCCGCGCTGACGCGCGAACGCCGCGGTTGGCGATCAGTACTTTCTTGAACGGCATGCGCAGTCTCACTCCACGTCTTTCAGCAGCCGGCGCAGCACCTTGCCGGCGCCGGTGGCGGGCAGGGCGTCGATGAAGCGCACATGCTTGGGGGTCTTGTAGGGCGCCATGTTCTGGCGCGACCAGGCGATGAGCTGCTCGGCCGTCACGTCGGCGCCGGGCTTCTTCACGATGAAGGCCTTCACCACCTCGCCCTTCTCGGCGTCGGCCTGGGCGATCACCGCAGCCTGCGCCACGGCGGGGTGCTTGATGAGGATGGTCTCCACTTCCTCGGGGAACACGCTGTAGCCCGAGACCTTGATCATTTCCTTGAAGCGGCCCGTGAAGCAGAGGTAGCCCTCCTCGTCGAACTTGCCCATGTCGCCCGTGTGCACCCAGCCGTCGCGCAAGGTGGCGGCCGTGGCTTCGGGCTTGTTCCAGTAGCCCTTGAAGTTGCCCTTGCTGCGCAGGACGATCTCGCCCAGCTGGCCGGCGGGCAGATCCGCGCCCGTCTCGGGATCGATGATGCGGATGGTCACGCCGGGCATCGGAATGCCCTGCGTGCCCCACTTGGCCTTGCCCGGCGGCGTGTAGGTGTCGCAGGTGTGGGTTTCCGACAGGCCATAGGCCGCCTCCTGCGACAGGCTGTTGGGCGCGAACTGGCGCCACTGCTGCGCCAGCGGCTCGGTGAAGGCGATGCCGAAGCTGGTCACCGGGTTCATCTTGAGGCTGGAGAGGTCGAAGCTGCGGATGTCGGGCTGCTGCATGCAGGCTACGTTCATGGGCGCGATGGAATACCACCAGCTGACCTTGTAGCGGTCGATGGCTTGCAGCACCGCATGCGGGTCGAAGCGGTGCAGCAGCACGCTGGTGGCGCCGGTGATGACCGGCACGTTCACGCCCATCAGCATGCCGGCGATGTGGTACAGCGGCGCGACGGACAGCAGCACGTCATGGGGCTGCACGGCATTGCAGTCGGCGCACAGCGTGGTCTTGAACAGCGCATTGCCGTAGCTGAGCATGGCGCCCTTGGGCAGGCCCGTGGTGCCCGAGGTGTAGGTCATCAGCGCCACGTCGTCGAGCCAGAGCTCCACGGGGGCGGGCTTCGCATCCGTGCGCATGGCGGCCAGGAAGTCCTCGGTGCCGGCCGGCACGCTGCGGGATTCCTTCTGCGCAGCGACCAGCTCGGCCGGCAGGTCCAGCGTGGCGCCCGCGGCGGGCAGGAGGTCGGCGTAGTGCACCACGAACACGTGCTCGAGCGAGCTCTCGGGCCGCACGCGCTCCACCACCGGCAGCAGCGGCGAGGCGGCGACGATCACGCGCGCCTTCAGGTCGCCCACCTGGTAGGCCAGCTCGTGCTCCTTGTTGAGCGGCCCGCTCGGGCACACGATGGCGCCGATCTTCTGGATGCCGTAGTGCGCCACCAGGTACTGCGGGCAGTTGTTGAGGAAGAGCACCACCGGCTCGCCTTTCTTCACGCCCAGCGCCTGCAGGCGGGCGCCGAAGGCGTCGCTGGCGCGGTCCAGCTCGGCCCAAGTGAGCGTGCTGCCGTACCAGATGCACGCGGGGTGATCGGGGCGCTGGCGTGCGTTGTCGCGCAGGTATGCATGCAGCGGCTGCTGGGGCCGCACCGGAAGCTGTTGGGGTTCCATGGTGTCTCTCGGGTGTCTCGTTCTGAGGGTTATCCATAGCCGGCAAAACGCTGGAGTCGCTTGCCATGCGTCAATGGTGCTCCAACAATCCTACCGATGGGTAGAACTTTGGAGACAGCGCGTAAACCCCCGGCGTTGAACGCGCACCGCCCGCAGGGCACGGGCCGGCAGAAAGCGAACACCGCCAGCACCGAGGCGCAGCGTGACCGCATCCTCGAAGTGGCGGCGCGCCTGTTCGCGGCGCAGGGCTATGCGAACACCACCATCGACCAGATGGCGCGCGAGCTGGGCGCGACCAAGCCTTTCGTCTATTACTACTTCCGCGACAAGCAGGAGATCTTCGAGACGCTGTCCTGGCGCCCGTCGGTGGACTGTTTCACCGCGCTGGACTTCGCCGACACCGACCCGCGGCGCGCGAGCGAGAAGGTCATCGACGGGCTGGGGCGCCTGATCCGCGCCACCATCGCGCACCATCCGGTCGCCTTCTTCCCCTACCGGGAGCCGCAGGTCTACCGGCCCGAGTACATCGAGGCCGTGAAGAAGCTGGCGCACCACTTCTACGACAAGCTCTGCCCGCTGCTGGAGCAGGCGCGCCGCGACGGCGACCTCGATTTCAACGACACCAAGATCACGGCGCTGGCCGCGTGCAGCCTGCCGGGCTTTCTCTACAGCTGGTACCGGCCCGACGGCAAGCTGCCGCCCGATGAGGTGGCCGAGGAACTGACGCAACTGGCGGCCCGTGTCATCGGGCTGCGCCGGCGCGCTTCGCAGGAGGGCGCCCGCGCCGCCTGAGCCGCTTCGCCTCCTCCCTTCTTCTTCTTCTTTCCGGCAAGGCGCGTTGCACAGGCGCCGCCGGCCCCGTTTTCGACCCGTCAGACTTCAAGGAACCCGACATGCAGAATCGACGCAGCGCCCTGGCGATGCTGGCCGGCGCCACGCTGGGCCTGGGCCCGGCCGCCTGGGCCGCCGCTTCCTATCCGTCCAGGCCCCTGCGCTGGGTGGTGCCCTATCCCGCCGGGGGCGGCTCCGACTTCATGGCGCGCGTGGTGGGCCAGCCGCTGTCGGTGCTGGCGGGCCAGGGCGTGGTGGTCGACAACAAGCCCGGCGGCAACGGCGCCATCGCGGTGGCCGACGTGCTGCGCGCCGCGCCGGACGGCCACACGCTCATCAACGTCGACAACGGCACGCTGGTCTTCAACCCGGTGCTCTACCGCAAGCTGGGCTATGCGCCCGACAAGGACCTGCGGCTGGTGAGCCTGCTGGCGCGCGCACCCATGATCCTGGTGGTCGGCCCCAACCACCCGGCCAAGGATGTGAAGGAGTTCCTGGCGCAGGCGCGCAGCCAGCCGGGCGCGCTCAACTTCGGCTCGGCGGGCGCGGGCACGCCGCAGCACATGGCCATGGAAATGCTCATGCACCAGGCCGGCTTGCGCATGACCCACATCCCCTACAAGGGCTCCGCACCGGCGCTGGGCGACCTCGCCGGCGGCCAGATCCCGGCCGTGATGAGCGACTACGCGGCCGCTGGCGGCTTCCTGCAGTCCGGCAAGCTGCGGGCGCTGGCGATCGCGGATGGCCAGCGCCACCCGCGCCTGCCCGATGTGCCGACTTTCACCGAACTGGGCCTGCCGGGCGTGGAGGCGACGGCGCTGGTCGGCGTGGCGGTGCGCGCCGGCACGCCCGATGCGGCCGTCGAGGCACTGCAGAAGTACATCGCACAGGCGCTGGCCGACCCCTCGGTGCGCAGCCGCTACCTGGACGTGGGGCTGGAGCCCGTGGGCAACACGCCCCAGGCCTTCACCCAGCTCATCGCGGCAGAACGCGCGCGCTGGCATCCCCTGATCCGCAGCCTGGGCATCACGCTCGACTGAACAGGCGGCGCGCCGCCTCTGTTTTTCCGCCCTCGTGGCACCTTCAGAAGACTTTCACTCATGCGTTCACTGATCTCGACCACCCTCCTGGCCAGCCTGGCCGTCCTCGGCGCCACGCAGGCCGCCGCGCAGAACACCTACAAGGTCGCCTACATCGACATGCTGTCGGGCCCCTTCGCCAACGTGGGCGAGATCATGCTCACGCACGTGCAGTACGCCGTGGAGGACATCAACGCCAAGGGCGGCGTGCTGGGCGGCACCCAGATGCAGCTGCTGCAGTTCGACAGCAAGCTTTCGGCCCAGGAAAGCCAGAGCGCGCTGCAGGCGGCCATCGACCAGGGCGCGCAGGCCGTGATCACGGGCGGCTCGGGCTCCTCCGTGGTGGCGGCGCTCGTGCAGTCGGTCAACCGCTGGAACTCGCGCAACCCGGGCAAGGAGATCGTGGTGCTGAACCATTCCTCCATCGACCCCGAGCTGACGGGCAAGAGCTGCAACTTCTGGCACTTCCAGACCGAGGCGAACACGGCCATGAAGATGAAGGCCATCGCCAACTACATCAAGAAGACGCCCGAGGTGAAGAAGGTCTTCCTGCTCAACCAGGACTACGCCCACGGCAAGCAGTGGGCCACCTACGGCCGCCAGCTGGTGGGCCTGGCCCGGCCCGACATCCAGTTCGTGGGCGAGACGCTGCACCCGATGGGCCGCGTGAAGGACTTCGCGCCCTACGTGGCCAACATCCGCCAGTCGGGCGCCGACTCGGTCATCACCGGCAACTGGGGCCAGGACATGACCCTGCTGCTCAAGTCCGCCGGCGATGCGGGCTACGACCTGCGCTACTTCAACCACAGCGCGGGCGCGGCGCCGGGCACCGTGACGGCCGTGTCGCAGGCCAAGATGGGCCGCGTGACCTGGGTCGCCGAATGGCATCCGGGCCAGGCCGGCGTGCCCAAGGCCGAGGCGCTGGCCCAGGCCTACAAGGCGCGCACGGGCAAGGACTTCCTGGCGCCGCGCATCGACATGACGCCGCGCATCCTGGCCGCCGCCATCAACAAGGCCGGCAGCACCGAGAGCCTGAAGGTGGCGCGTGCGATGGAAGGCCTGGAGTTCGATTCGGTGATCGGCAAGGTGCGCATGCGCGCGGAGGACCACCAACTGCTGATTCCGCAGGTGGTCAACACCATCGCCAAGGTCGACGGCAAGGCCGTGACCGTGGGCTGGGAAGGCACCGACTACGGCTTCCGCACCGACGCCGTGTACACCGGCAACGAGGTGGCGCAGGGCACGGACTGCAAGATGCAGCGGCCGTAAGCCGCATCCGGAGGGCGGCTCATCAGGGAATATCCCGCCCCCGACCCCACCCGCCGCCTCGGGATACTGCCGGCTCCCCATGTCCCAGGGAGCCTGCATGGCCCAGAAGAACCCGCTGCATCCCATTCCCCACCCGGCGCGCAAGCCCATCGTGGGCAACCTGCTGTCGATCGGCTCCGATTCGCCGGTGCTCGACATGTGGAAGATCGCCCAGGAGCTGGGCGGCATCTACTGGCTCGACATGCCGGGCATGCCGGTGGTGGTGATCTCCGACCACGAGCTGGTGAACGAGCTGGTCGACGAGAAGCGCTTCGACAAGAGCACCAACGGCGCGCTGCGCCGGCTGCGCGCGGCCTCGCACGGCCTCTTCACTTCCGACACGCACGAGCCCACCTGGAGCAAGCCGCACAACATCCTGCTGGCCAACTTCAGCCAGCGGGCCATGCAGGCCTACCACCCGATGATGCTCGACATCGCCGAGCAGCTCGTGACCAAGTGGGAGCGCCTGAACTTCGACGACGAGGTGGACGTGACGCGCGACATGACCGCGCTCACGCTCGACACCATCGGCCTGTGCGGTTTCGGCTACCGCTTCAATTCCTTCTATCGCGAGAACTTCCACCCTTTCGTCGACGCGATGGTGCGCACGCTGGAGACGGTGCAGGACCGCCGCGGCCTGCCGCTGGAAGAGCTGATGATGAAGAAGCAGCTTGCCCAGCAGCGCAAGGACATCAAGTTCATGCACCAGATGGTGGAGGAGATCATCCGCGAGCGCCGCGCGAGCGGGGCCGACATCGCCACCAAGCCCGACCTGCTGAGCTACATGATCGCGGGCGTGGACAAGAAGAGCGGCGAGAAGCTCGACGACAAGATGATCCGCGACGAGTGCATCGAATTCCTCATCGCCGGACACGAAACGACGAGCGGCCTGCTGTCCTTCGCCATCTACTACCTGCTCAAGAACCCTGCGATCCTGGCCAAGGCACAGGCCGAGGTGGACAGCGTGTTCGGCACCGATCTCACGCAGCGCCCCACTTACGCGCAGGTCAACCGGCTGCAGTACATCCTGCAGATCCTGAAGGAAGCGCTGCGCCTGTACCCCACGGCGCCCGCCGTGGCCAAGCGCGCATTGGCCAACACCCGGATCGGCGAGGGCGGCAAATACAGCATCCACAAGCGCAACATGATCATCCTGCATGCGCTGGCCATGCACCGCGACAAGCGCGTGTGGGGCGAGGATGCGGATGAATTCAACCCGGATCACTTCTCGCGCGAAGCCGAGCGCGCCCTGCCGCCCAACGCCTACAAACCCTTCGGCACCGGCCAGCGCGCCTGCATCGGCCGCCAGTTCGCGCTGCAGGAGGCGATGCTCACGCTGGGCATGATCGTGCAGCGCTTCAGGCTCATCGACCACACCCACTACCCGCTCAAGGTCAAGGAGGCGCTGACGATCAAGCCCGAGGGCTTCAAGATCAAGGTGGTGCCGCGCGACCTGGCGGCGATGCGCGCCGCCCGACCGCCGACGGGGGCGGCAGCCAGTGCCGACACCACCACCGCGGCCGCTCCGACAGCCCAGCCTTCCGCCGCGCGCCATGGCACTTCGCTGCTCGTGCTGCACGGCTCCAACCTGGGCAGCGCCGAAGACCTGGCGCGCCAGCTGGCCGAGGCCGGCCAGTTGCGCGGCTATTCGGTGCAGATGGCCTCGCTCGACGACTATGCCGAGCGGCTGCCCGCGGCCGGCGCCGTGGCCATCGTCAGTGCGTCGTACAACGGCGCCGCGCCCGACAACGCGGTCGAGTTCTGGCGCTGGCTCGAAGATGCGCAGGGCTCCCTGAACGGCGTCGCCTACAGCGTGTTCGGCTGCGGCAACACGGACTGGGCTTCCACCTACCAGGCCGTGCCGCGCCGGCTGGACGAGCGCCTGGCCGAGCTGGGCGCCACGCGCGTGCATGCACGCGGCGAAGGCGATGCGCGCGAGGACATGGACGGCGCCTTCCAGGCCTGGGCCCAGAGCCTGTGGCCCGCGCTGGCCGGGCACTTCGGCCTGAAGGCCGAGGCCAGCCAGCCCGCGGCCGCGCAGCCGCTCTACACCGTGGAAGAAGTGCCGCCGCCGCAGGCCGGCGGCCCGGTCGATGCGCTGGGCGCCGTGCCGCTGCGCGTGGCCGTCAACCGCGAGCTGCAGCGCGGCGAGGGCGATGCCCCGCCCGAGCGTTCCACGCGCCACATCGAGCTGCTGCTGCCCGAGGGCGTGCACTACCGCGCCGGTGATCATCTGAGCATCGTGCCGCGCAACGGCGCCGCCGTGGTCGCGCGCGTCATGCAGCGCTTCGGCCTGGCGCGCGATGCGCACGTGCGCCTGGCCGCCGCGCCGGGCCGCAAGGCCGTGCTGCCGGTGGGCGAGGCCATCGCCGTGGAACGCCTGTTGTCCGACTACGTGGAACTGCAGGACGTGGCCACGCGCCGGCAGATCGGCGTGCTGGCCGCGCACACGCGCTGCCCCTTCACGCAGAAGTCGCTGGGCGCCTGGCTGGGCAACGACGACGAGGCGGCCGCCGCACGCTACAAGGCCGAGGTGCTGGCCTCGCGCAAGTCGGTGCTGGACCTGCTCGAGGAATTCCCGGCCGTGGAGCTGCCCTTCGCGCTCTACCTGGAGATGCTGTCCCCGCTGTCGCCGCGCTACTACTCGATCTCGTCCTCTCCCGCGGTGGACGCGCGCCGGGCCAGCGTGACCGTGGGCGTGGTCCGGGGCCCGGCGCGCTCGGGCCGCGGCGAGTTCGAGGGCGTGTGCTCCAGCTTTCTAGCGCGCGCGCAGGAAGGCGACACGGTGCATGGCTTCGTGCGCGGCAGCACGGCCGACGGCTTCGGCCTGCCCGAGGACGCGAGCAAGCCGCTGATCATGATCGGCCCCGGCACGGGGCTTGCGCCTTTCCGCGGCTTCCTGCAGGAGCGTGCCGCGCGCCAGGCGGGCGGCCAGCCGCAGGCCGCGGCGCTGCTGTTCTTCGGCTGCCGCCATCCGGCGCAGGACTTCCTCTACGAGGACGAGCTCGAGGCCTGGGCGCAGGCCGGCCTGGTGCGCCTGCACACCGCCTTCTCGCGGGACGGCGAACGCAAGACCTATGTGCAGGACCGCCTGCGCGAACAGGCGGACGCCGTCTGGTCGCTGCTGCAGCAGGGCGCCCACATCTACGTCTGCGGCGATGGCGCGCGCATGGAGCCCGACGTGCGCCGCACGCTGGTCGACATCGCCCGCGCGCAGGGCGAAGACGGCGAGGCGTGGATGGCCCGGATGATCACGGACCAGCGCTATGTGCTGGACGTGTGGGCGGGCAACTGAACCGCACGGACTGCACGGCCGGCCGCTGCCATGTTCTCGCACATCTTCATTGGCGTGACGGACTTCGACCGCGCCTTCGCGTTCTACGCGCCCTTGATGCGCACGCTGGCCTTGGAGCTGCGCTGGCACGACCCGGGCCGGCCCTGGGCCGGCTGGCACGGCCCGGGCGGCGCGCGACCCTTCTTCGTGATCTGCCAGCCCTTCGATGGGCTGGCGCACCACCCGGGCAACGGCCAGATGGTGGCCTTTTCGGCGCCCGACCGCGACACCGTGCGGCGGGCTCATGCGGTCGCGCTGCAGGCCGGTGGCCTCGACGAGGGAGCGCCCGGGCTGCGGCCGCACTACCACCCGCACTACTACGGGGCCTACTTCCGCGACCCCGACCGCAACAAGCTCTGCGTGGCCTGCCATGGCGAGGAGCCTGCGGCGCCGCCGCACGGGCCCCTGCGGTAGCCGGCTGCACGCCGCGCCACGCCCACCCGGCGGCGGGGCGGGTCTACCTGCGGTACGCCTTGCGCGAGCCGTCCTCGAACACCTCGTCGTCGCGCAGCAACCGGCCCTCGGCGTCCCAGGCCCGCTCGCGGCTCGGGCGGCCCTGCGCGTCGTACACCGTTTCGCCGATCCGCCGGCCCTGTTCGTCGAAGGACTGGTGCGTGCCGATGGCGCGCTGCGCACCGCGCGCGTCCAGCGCGTAGTGCGCCACGCTGGCGCGCTGGCCGTTGTCGAAGAACTGCTGCACTTCCAGCGTGCGCGCGTCGCCCGCGCCGGCATAGCGGGCCTGGCGGCGCGGCTGGCCGTTGAGGAAGTAGCTGTCGTCGGCCAGCGCTTCGCCCTCGGGCGTCCAGCGCTGCTCGCGCAGCAGCGTGCCGCGCTCCGAATACTCGGCATCGCGCTGGCGCACGCTGCCGCGCTCCACCACGCGCGAGACGCGCTCGCGCCGCTTCACGCCGTCGGCCGAGAACTGCTGCTCCGTGCGCTGGTCGCCCTGCAGCGTCATGCGCGCGGCGAGCTGGCCGTTGTCGTGGAAGCCCTCGGCGCCCACGCGCTGGCCCGCGCGCAGGCTCAGGCGTTCGCGCAGCCGGCCACGGGCGTCGAACAGCTCCACGCTCGCGGGCGCCGCGCCGGTGTGGCCACACAGGCGCGCATCGTCCAGGGCGGGCGCGAGCACGGCCCGGTCGGCGCAGCGCAGTTCGGCGAGCTGGCCGCGCTCGTTGAACTCCGCCACCGCGCGTTCGCCGCCCGGCTCTTCGTGGAAGGACACGCGCCGCAATTGGCCGTTGGGATGGAAGCTGCGCATCAGGCCCACCGGGCGGCCGTTGGCGTAGGTGGCCTCGCGCAGCAACTGGCCCGAGGCCAGGAACTCGCGCGCGCGGCCCTCCATGTTGCCTTTCTCGTTGACGCTGTGCTCCTTGACGAGCCGGCCCTTGTCATAGAAGCGCACCAGGCCCATGAAGCGGCCGTTCTGCAATTCCTGTTCGCGCCTGAGCTCGCCGGTGTCGCGCTCCTTGCAGCGCATCAGCCCCGTCTTGCCGGCCGTGGTGTGCCCGTTGGCCGGGTTGACCGGTTCGCCGTTGAGCTCGCAGTCCTGCACCGCGAAGGCGGGGGCGGCCAGGCCGGCGGCCACGAGGATCGCCGCGGCCACGGGCCGCGCTGTGCGGTGCTTCATTGCGGGGCGTACACAGCGTCGAGCGAGCGGAAGCCCTTGACCTCGATCGGATTGCCGAAGGGGTCGAGAAAGAACATGGTCCATTGCTCGCCGGGCTGGCCTTCGAAGCGCACTTGCGGCGCAAGCACGAAGTCGATGCCGGCGGCCGTCAGTCGGTCGGCCATGCCTTGCCAGGCAGGCAGGTCCAGGATCAGGCCGAAATGCGGCATGGGCACCCGCACGTCCCCCACGTGCCCCGTGCGCGCGGTGGCGAAAGGCTCGCCCAGGTGCAGCGAGATCTGGTGGCCGAAGAAGTCGAAGTCGACCCAGGTGTCGGTGCTGCGCCCCTCGGCACAGCCCAGCACGCCGCCGTAGAAGCGGCGGGCGGTGTCGAGATCGCGGACGTTGAAGGCGAAATGGAAGATGCTTGGCATGTGTCCCATTATGGGGAGCTTGTGCGGCCGTGCGGGCGCTGGAGAATGCGCGGCATGAAGCTTTCTCGTTTCCTGCGCGCCTGCCGTGGCCGTGGGGTGCGCACGGGTTGGCGCACGCTGGCTGCGGCGGTGCTGGCGGTGCTGGCCGCACCCGCAAGCTGGGCCGCCCCGCCCGGGGCCGCCTGCCCGCCCACGGCACAGTCGCAGCTCACGCCGCGCGTGCTTCAGGCCGCGCAGCGCCAGCCGCAGGACCGCGGCTTCCTGTGGCGGCTGGAGCGCGACGGCCGCACCTCCTGGCTCTATGGCACGCTGCATCTGGGCCGCGCGGCCTGGGTCGTGCCGGGCCCGCTGCTGGCCAGCGCCCTGCGGGCCAGCGACAGCATCGCGCTGGAGATCGACCCGCTGGACACCGAGGCGATGAGGCCGCTCTTCGAGCCCGGTGATCCGGTGCGCCGCGCGCAGGTGCTGACGCCCGCGCGCTTGCAGCGCTTGCAGCGCCAGTGGCAGGCTGCGTGTGCGGCCGACCCCGAGCAGCGCCATGCGCGCCTGCAGCCGCTGCTGCAGGCCACCGTGCTGTCCGGCCAGTCGGCGCAGCGCGACGGGCTCTATACCGACTTCGCCATCGACCTCGTGCTGGCCGGCTACGCGCGCCGCGCCGGCCTGCCGCTGGTGGCGCTGGAAAGCGCGCAGAGCCAGCTGGCGCTGTTTCGCGCCGACACGGCCGAGGAAGAGGCGCAGCAGATCGACGAAGCGCTGGACGAACTGGAGAACGGCCGCCTGCGCCAGCGCATGGGCGAGCTGGCCGCGATGTGGGCGCGCAGCGACTGGCCGCGCCTGCAGGCCTACGAGCAATGGTGCGAATGCCTGGACACGCCGGCCGAACGCGCGCTGATGCGCCGCCTGCTCGACGAGCGCAACCCCGGCCTGGCCGACGGCATCGAGGCGCTGCATGCGCGCGGCCAGCGCGTGTTCGCGGCCGTGGGCGCGCTGCACATGGTCGGGCCCACGGCCCTGCCCGCGCTGCTCGCGCAGCGCGGCTTCGTGCTCACGCCCGTGCTGCCGGCGCCGCTGCGTTAAGCTGGCGGCGAAAGGCGCTGCGCCCCCTGCCGCCCGCCGACCCCTTTCTCAGGAGACACCGCCATGTCCGACGCCCCCAAGCCCTTTGCCTTCTCGCAGTTCGTGCCGGGCTTCGATTTCCTGAAGAGCCTGACGGGCGGCGGCGCCGGCGGCGCGGTGCCGGGCCTGCCCGGCCTGTCGAACTGGGTGGCGCCCACGCTGAGCGTGGACGAGCTGGACAAGCGCATCAGCGAACTCAAGACGGTGCAGTACTGGCTGGAGCAGAACGTGCATGCGCTCAAGGCCACCATCCAGGCGCTGGAGGTGCAGAAGATGACGCTGTCCACGCTGCAGGGCATGAACGTGCGCATGGAAGACCTGGCCCAGGCCTTCACCCGCGGCACGGCCAGCGCCGCGGCGGCGATGCGCGAGGCGGCCACCGCGGCGTCGGCGACGGCGCCCGCCGCACCCCCCGAGGCTGCAGCAGAGGCACCGGCTTCGCCGCACGAGCCGGCCGAAGCGCCGCCGCAAGACGAAAGCCAGGCGCCCGCGGACGAGGCCGGCGGGCCGCGCGGCGCGGCGCGTGCGCGCAGCGGCAGGAAGGCTGCCGCCGCGGCCCCGGCGCAGGGCGTGGTCGACACGCTGCAATGGTGGAACGCGCTCACGCAGCAGTTCCAGCAGATCGCGAGCAACGCCCTGCAGGACGCCGCCCAGCTGCGCATGCCCGCGATGCCGGGCGCGGCGCCGGCCGCCAAGGCGGACCCGCCGCGTGCCGCGACGCGCCCCTCGGCCGCGGACAAGAAGGCCGGCCGCGCTGCCGGCACCGCCGCGAAGAAAGCGGCCCCGGCCGCGGGCCGCGCCAGCCGGGCTGCGGCCAAGCGCCCTGCGGCGCGCAAGGCCGGCGGCCGCTGACACCGCCGGCGCGGCTTTTCCTTTGTGTTGTCCGGCGCCCGCGGCGCCGATTGCGATTTCCGATGAGACTCTTTCCCTCCGGCCATGCCACCCATCCGCAATGGCCCATGGCGGCCGGCCTGGTGCTGGCGCAGCTGCGTGCGCAGATGGCGCTGCCCGACTACGCCAGCCAGCCTTCGCTGGGGCTGCTCTACATCACCGACCACTACGCGCCGCATGCGCAGCAGATCCTCGAGCACCTGAGCGCCGAACTGCCGGAAGTGAGCGACTGGGCCGGCACCACCGGGATCGGCGTCGTGGCCAACAACGTCGAGTACATCGACGAGCCCGCCCTCAGCGTGCTGCTGTGCGAACTGCCGAGCGACCAGTACCGCGTGTTCTCGGGCGTCGCGCCGCTGGCGCAGGCCGAGAACGAAGGGCCCGCCGCTCCCAACCGCTTCTTCCGCGCGCACACCGCGCTGGTGCATGCCGACGCGCAGACGCCGGAGCTGCCCGAATTGGTGGCCGAGGTGGCCGGCCGCACCGACACCGGCTACCTCTTCGGCGGCCTGTCCTCGGCCCGCAACGGCGCGCTGCAGTTCGCCGTGGGCGGCAACGGCGCCATCGAGGGGCAGGGCGCGGCCGGGGGCGTGTTCCATGGCGGGCTCTCGGGCGTGGCCTTCGGCAAGCAGGTGCGGCTGATCTCGCGCGTCACCCAGGGCTGCCGGCCGATCGGGCCGGCGCAGCGCATCACCGAAGCCGACGGCCACCTGATCCTGAGCCTGGACGGCGAGCCGGCGCTGGACCGGCTGCTGGACACGCTCCAGGTCTCGCTCGACGAGCCCGAGGAAGCCATTGCCGCCGTGCGCGCCACGCTCGCGGGCCTGTCTTCGCCGGGCCCGGAAGGCGAGGGCGGCGCGCGGCGCATGCGGCACCTGGGCGACGACACGCGCGTGCGCCACATCGTCGGTCTGGACCCGAACCGCCGCGGCGTGGCCATCGCCGACGAGGTGGAGGCCGGCATGCAGGTGAGCTGGTGCCGCCGCAACGCCCAGGCCGCGCGCGCCGACCTCATGCGCATCTGCGCCGAGATCCGCGAAGAACTGGAGCCCGAGGAGCAATCCCTGGCCGTGGCGCAGGCCGTGGCGGCCGGCGAGGCCGGCGCGGCGCCTCACCTGGCGCGCCGCATCGCGGGGGCGGTCTACGTCAGCTGCGTGGGCCGCGGCGGCGCCCATTTCGGCGGCCCGCATGCCGAACTGCAGATCGTTCGCCATGCGCTCGGCGACGTGCCGCTCACCGGCTTTTTCGCCGGCGGCGAGATCGCGCGCCACCACCTGTACGGCTACACCGGCGTGCTCACGGTGTTCGTGGTGGACGAGCGCGGGCGCTGAGGCCGCGCCAACTTCAGCGCCGTCCTTGATCGCAGAAGGGCGGGAGCTGGCCGGAAGGCCCGCCTCGCCACGCAGGCCGACCCCGCCGCAGGGGGTGTAAAGCGCGCGTTGTTTGCGTTCGTAACAGTTGTTTCTCCCGCTGCGCAATGGTCAGGCTTGTTTCGGGAAGAACGTGACAAAGTGCTGTCGTTTCGGAGGGAATGCGTACTTTGGCTTGCTATCTCGAAACTGTGAGCTTTGTCCACAATATCTGTCAAATTGTGTGACGGCTGTCACCGCCACATTCCGCACTCTCCACAATCGCGCGGCCGCAGCTCGGCTGTACCTTTCCCGCCTCTGCGCCCCTCTCTCGTTGCTTTTTGCAGGAGTTCTCGCGATGAACAAGTCTTACCGCTCGATTTGGAACGAAGCCCTGGGGGCCTGGGTGGCCGCCAGCGAAATCACGGTGGCGCGGGGCAAGCGCAGTGGGCGCAGTCTGCTGGTGGCCAGCGTGCTGGGCCTGGCGGCCTTGGGCGCACAGGCGCAGGCCAACGTCACGAGCCGCGCGCTCACCGGCACCGGGGACACCAGCGGCACGCCCACCGCCGGCCAGGTGGTCTTCAACACCGCCGAGGCGGGCAGCGGCGCCACCGCCGTCACCCGCGGCCTGTACCAGTGGAACGGCACGGCCTGGGTGCTGCTGCCGTCGAATTCCTTTCTGGTCAACGTCAACAACCAGGCCGCCGGCAGCACGGCGGCCGTGGCCACGGGCGAAAGCGCCGTGGCCATCGGCAACGGCGCCACAGCCGCCAACATGAACGGCGTGGCCATCGGCCTGAATGCCAACAGCGGCACGGGTGGGATCAGCGAGCAGAACGTGGCCATCGGCGCGGACTCGCGGGCGAGCACGGGCAGCAAGGCAACGGACTTGCCCTCGGGCGCGGTGGCCATCGGCTACAACCAGAATGCGCAGGGCGTGGGCGCGGTGGCCATCGGTTCCGACAACACGGCGACTGGCGATGGATCGCTGGCGCTGGGCCGCATCAGCCAGGCGACGGGCGCGGGCTCGATTGCCTTCGGCGACAGTGCCACGGCCACCGGATTCCGCGGATTCGCGCTGGGTTCGGCGGCCACCGCCAGCGAGTTCAGCACGATCGCCGTGGGTGACAGCGCCAAGGCGGAAGCCATCAGCGCCATCGCCATCGGGCGCGTTTCCAAGGCCTTGGGGCGTGAATCCATCGTGATGGGGGATAACGCAAACGCAGCCTCCACTGCCACTCGCAGCATTGCACTGGGTTCGTCCGCGCAGACCACGGCCAATGATGTGGTGGCGATTGGCGCGAACACGCTGGGGCAAGGGGGGAACGCGGTGGCGATTGGCGGAAGCAGGGACCCGTCGACGGCCGCGCGTGCCGTCGCCGAGCGGGCCATCGCTCTGGGTTACGCGAGCAGCGCCAGCCAGACAAGCGCCATTGCCATCGGCGACGGCGCTACGTCGTCCAACCTCAGTACCACTGCGATCGGCCAAGGTGCCCAGGCTTCGTTGGGCTACGCCCTCGCGATCGGCTCCAATGCCAAAGCCCTGTCGTTCCGGAGCATTGCGATTGGCACCGATGCGGAGTCCGAAAGCTGGAGAGGCATTGCGTTGGGAAGCGGGGCCAAGACGGCCGCCCAGCCTGGTTTCATCAGTGACAGCGTGGCCATTGGTACGGGGGCAACGGCCAACAACTGGAGCTCGGTGGTGATCGGCACCAATGCGGGCGTGGGATCCGTGACCAGCAACGCCAATGGCAGCAACGTGGCGATCGGAACCAGTACCGGCCAAGCGGTGAATGGCTACTACAACACCGCCGTGGGCATGGAGTCCGGAAAGAACGTCATCGGAGTCGCGAACACTGGCTTGGGGCAAGGCAGCGCTCGTGGCGTTCGCGGCGACTACAACGCCGGAATCGGCATGAACGCAGGCCACACCGTGACCGGCAGCAGCAACATTGGTTTCGGTACGGCAGCGGGTGCCACGGTGGTGGGAGATGAGAACTTCGGCGCAGGGTACTTGACTGGCGCCAATGTGACGGGCAGTCGCAATGTGGCCTTGGGTTCGTGGGCAGGCCGCGACATTGGCACTGCGGCGGCGCCCGTCAACGACACCATCTCGGTGGGGAGCAACAGCCTGGCGTCGGCCGACAAGGCGATCGCGATCGGTGCAGGCGCGTTGGCCTCGGGCGCGAGCAGCATCAGCATCGGCACGGGCAACATCGTGACCGGCGCCCGTTCCGGCGCCATCGGCGACCCCAGCTATATCGACGGTGATGACAGCTACGCCATCGGCAACAACAACACCATCGCGGCAGGCACGACCGAAGCGTTCATCCTCGGCAACAACGTCAACCTGGCGGCGGGCGTGAACCGGGCGGTGGCGTTGGGGCACGCTTCCAAGGTCACGGTGGCGGACGGCGTGGCGCTGGGCGCCCAGTCGGTGGCCAGCACGGCTGCAGGCGTGACCGGCTACGACCAGTCGACCGGCACCACCTACGCGGGCGCCGCCTCGAACGCCTGGACTAGCACGCACGCGGCCGTGAGCGTGGGCGACGGCGCCAACATCACGCGCCAGATCACCGGCGTGGCCGCGGGCGCGCAAGACACCGATGCCGTGAATGTGGCCCAGCTCAAGGCGATGACAGCGGCGTCCGCCACGCACTACTACAGCGTCGATTCCACTGAAATCGGCACGGGCAGCAACTACGCCAACGACGGCGCCAGCGGCGAAGGCGCCCTGGCCGCAGGCGTGAAGGCGTCGGCACAGGGCAAGTACAGCACCTCGGTGGGCTATGGCAACGTAGCCACCACCTCCAGCGACGACTCCCGCGCCGTCGCCGTGGGCTCCGGAAACACGGCCATTGCCACCACCGGCAACAAGGACGCGGCGGTGGCCCTGGGCGTCGACAACACGATTGGCGGCACGGGCGGGGGCTACAGCTCGGGGGTCGCAGGAGGGGTGCGCAACACCATTGCAGGCAGTGGCGCTGCCTGGGGCACCGACAACAGCATCGCGCAGACCGCGACCAACGGTACCGCATTGGGCACCGATAACACCCTGCAAGGCAGTGGCAGCAACGGCAACACGGCTGTGGGCATGGGCAACACCGTGACGGACGGCTACGGAAGCACCGCCGTGGGCTACTTCAACCAGGTCACGGCCACCAACCCCAACAGTGGCTCTGCCAACGCATTCGGCCTGGGCAACACGGTCAACGGTGACGATTCCACGGCGGTTGGCGTGTCCAACCAGGCCACAGGCAACCACGCCTTCGTGGCGGGCTACCAATCTAAGGCCGTCGCTGAAGCCGTGGCCATTGGCAGCGGCGCCCAGGCCACCGCAGAGACCAGCATCGCCATCGGCAGAGGTGCCAGGACCACCGCAGTGTCCAGCACCGCCATTGCCCTGGGCGCCTCGGCAGAGATCAATGACAGCAGGGATTCGATCGTCCTTGGATCCAGCTCGCAGGCGAACGGCGGCGCCAGCAATCTGGTCGTGGGCAACAGCAGCCATGTCAGCGCGTCGAGCGCCGGCTCCTCCCCCAGCAACAACGTGGCGGTGGGCGCGTACAACCAAATCTACGGTGGCTATGGCAACGTGATTCTGGGAGCGGGCAGCACGATCAGTGGCCCTGGCGCGGCCGGCGACCCGGGCAACGACAACATCCTCATCGGCTCCGGCATGATGATGAACAGTTCGCAGCAAAGCATTTCCATTGGTGCTTCCAACACCGTGGACAGCAACCAGGCCGCCGTGCTGGGCGGCAGCGTGACCATCGGCAAGGGCATCGACCGGGCCGTGGCGCTGGGACATGCCTCCAAGGTCACGGTGGCGGACGGCGTGGCGCTGGGCGCGGGCAGCCTCGCCAGCACCGATGCTGGGGTGAACACGGCGGTGGGTGGCTACGACCCGAGCACGGGCCTGGCCAGCACGGACACGTCCCCAACCTGGCTCAGCACGCGCGGCGCGGTGAGCGTGGGCGGCAATGGGCAGACGCGGCAGATCACGAACGTGGCTGCCGGCTCGCAAGACACCGATGCCGTGAACGTGGCGCAGTTGAAGGCGACCACGGCCGCCGCCGCGACGCATTACTACAGCGTCAATGATGGGGGGACCAAGGGCGGTAACTACAGCAACGATGGCGCAACGGGTACCAATGCGCTTGCTGCTGGCGTCAGCGCGAGCGCCACGGGCACAGGCACTGTTGCTATTGGCACCAACGCGCGGTCAGGAAGCACCTTTTCCCCCGGGGCCACCCAGAATGCGGTGGCCATCGGGACGGATTCGGGTGCCTATGGAACAGGTGCGATCGCGGTTGGCTCTTCGGCATTCGCGAACGGGCCGAGTGTGGCCATGGGGCAGAATGCAAGGACTGTGGCGAGCTTCGCCGCCAGCAACTTCAGCAACAGCAGCGTTGCGATTGGCAATGATGCCCAGGCGATCATCGATGCACGTTTTCAAGCGATCTCCGCCGTGGCGATTGGCGCGCGAACCCGTGCCAACGTGGCCAACGGCACGGCGATAGGCAACGAAGCTTCGACGACCATCGCAGGAGGCGTGGCGCTGGGCGCAGGCAGTGTGGCTTCGGTGGCGGGTGGTGCGCTGGGCTACAACCCTGCAAGCGCCACGGCAGCGGACATCGCCGCGATCCAGGCCACCAATAGCACCACGCTGGGCGCGGTGAGCGTGGGCACGGGCGCGGCGGGCGGTAACCGCCAGATCGTGAACGTGGCCGCGGGCACTGTCGACAGCGATGCGGTGAACGTAGCGCAGCTCAAGGCCGTGGCCGAAAGCGCGGCGGCAGGGGCTACGCACTTCTACAGCGTGGGCAGCAGCGACGACAAGGCCGGCAACTACAACAACGATGGGGCGCAAGGCGCAGACAGCCTGGCCGCGGGCGTGGGAGCCAGCACCACGGCGGCGGCCGCGGGGGGCGTGGCCGTGGGCCCGAACGCCAGCGTCTCGGCCACCAACGGCGTGGCCCTGGGGCAGGGCGCGACGGCCAGCCATGCCAACAGCGTGGCCCTGGGCAGCGGCTCGGTGACGGGCGCATCGGCCGCGGTGACCACGGCGTCCATCACCACCGCCGGTGCCAACGGCGGCACGTACAACTATGGCGGCTTCGCGGGCGCCTCCAACGTGGTCGGCGTGGTCAGCGTCGGCGGTGCCGGCGGCGCCACGCGGCAGATCACCAACGTGGCGCCGGGCGCCATCACCGCGACGAGCACCGATGCGATCAACGGCAGCCAGCTGTATGCCGTGGCCCAGGGGCTGAACGAGCGCATCGACAACATCCCGACGCAGGCGGGGCCGCAGGGTCCGGAAGGCCCTGCGGGCCCGGAAGGTCCTCAAGGTCCGCAGGGGCCCCAGGGGCCGCAAGGTCCGCAGGGGCAGCCGGGAGCGCAAGGTCCCCAAGGCCCGCAAGGTCCTCAAGGTCCGCAAGGCGCCAAGGGGGACAAGGGGGACACCGGGGCCACCGGAGCCACCGGGGCGACCGGCGCCAAGGGCGACAAGGGGGACACCGGCGCCGCGGGCAAGGACGGCCTGAACGGCAAGGACGGCGTCGACGCCGACGTGGCCGGCGTGGTGCAGTACACGAAGAACGTCGACGGCAGCTTCAACAAGAACGAGGTCCACCTGAACCCGAACGGCAACGGTCCGACCACGATCACCAACGTGGCCAATGGCGTGAACGGCAGCGATGCGGTGAACGTCAACCAGCTGAACACGGCGGCCAACAAGTGGATCACGGCCAACGTGACCGACTACAAGGCGCCCAGCGCCATCGGCGTGAACGCGACGGCGGTGGGCAGCGGCTCGATCGCCATCGGCACCAACTCGATCGCGATCGGCACCGGCTCCTTCGACGACGGCCGCGCCAACGTGATGTCGGTGGGCTCGGCGGGCAACGAGCGCCAGATCACCAACGTGGCCGCTGGCACGCACGGCACCGACGCGGTGAACGTGAACCAGCTCAACCAGGGCCTGGGCGTGCTCAACGCCAGCATGACGCAGCATGTCAACCGGCTGGACGCGCGCATCGACCAGCAGGAACGCATGCTGTCCGGCGGCATTGCGGCGTCGGCGGCGTTGGCGGTGGTCACGCCGGTGGAGCCGGGGCGCTACCACGTCACCGGCGGCATGGCCGCGTACAACGGCCAGGTGGGCATCGGCTTCAACGTGCTCAAGCGCTCCGAGAACGGCCAGCGCACCCTGCACGCGGGCGTGGGCTACGGCACGGGCGGCAGCAAGGCCATCGTGCGCGTGGGCTTCGGCTTCTCCTTCGACTGATCGCGGACCGCGGAGACCTCTCATCATGAAGAACGCTTCCATGAACTTCGCAGCGCTGTCCAAGGCGGCGCTCGCCACGGCGGCCCTGGTGCTGCTGGCCGCCTGCAGCAGCACCGGCGGCTCGACGGTCAGCACGGCCGACGTGGCGCAGGGCGCCTCGGGCGAGCGGCAGGACGTGCGCTTTCCCGACCCCGGCAGCGCCTGGCTCAAGGGCGGCACCTTCGTCGACGTGGAGCAACTGCGCCGCATCGGCCGCGGCATGAACAAGAACCAGGTGCGCGAGCTGATCGGCACGCCGCATTTCAGCGAAGGCTTCTTTGGCGTCACCGAATGGGACTACCTGTTCAACTTCCGCACCGGCAAGGGCGACGAGTTCGTCAGCTGCCAGTACAAGGTGGTCTACAAGGACGGCCTGTCCGACCAGTTCTTCTGGCGCGACCCGGCCTGCGCCGAGCGGCTGAGCCCGCAGGTGCGCGAGGTGGTTCGCCCGGTGGCGGCCGTGGCCGCCGCGCCCGAACGCTTCCAGCTCGGTGCCGATGCGCTTTTCGCCTTCGACAGATCGGGCGCAGACGACATGCTGCCCGAGGGCCGGCGCCAGCTCGACGAACTGGCGCGCCAGCTGCAGGGCTACAAGCGGCTGGACAGCGTGACCATCGTCGGCCACACCGACCGCCTGGGCGACGCCGCCTACAACCAGCGCCTGTCGGTGGCGCGGGCCGCCACCGTGCGCGACTACCTCGTGGCGCGCGGGCTGCCGCAATCGGCCGTGCGCGCACATGGGGTGGGTGAATCGCAGCCCGTCAAGCAGTGTGAAGACAGCCTGGCTCGCGCCGCGCTGATCGCCTGCCTGCAGCCGAACCGGCGCGTGGAGCTGGAGGTGCGCGGTGAGCGCTGAGCGCCAGCCCGAACCCCGCCGCACCTGAACGGATGATGCCTTCCCAGCCCTCGCCGGAAACCGCCCGCACCGACGCGCGCGGGCCCCGGCGTCCTGCACGCTCTCGCGCGTGGACAGGCGACGCATGGCCACACTGACCGACCTGCCGGTGGGCTTCCGTTCGGGCGTGCCGGCCAAAACCCTGCATCGCGTGGCGCTGCTCGAGGATTCGCCCGAGGAAGCCGTGGCCATGAAGGACCTGCTCGGCGCCAACGGCCTGGAGGTCTCGCACCAGTCGCGCGCGGATGCCTTCCTGGAGATGCTGCGCCGGGACAGCTTCGACGTGCTGGTGCTCGACTGGAACGTGCCCGGCATGACCGGCTACGAAGTGCTGCGCCGCGTGCGCGACGACCTGGGCCTGACGGTGCCGGTGATCATGGTGACCGCGCGCGGCGGCGAGTTCGAGGTCGTGCAGGCCCTGCAGGGCGGCGCCGACGATTACGTGGTCAAGCCCTGGCGTCCTTTCGAGCTGCTGGCGCGCCTGCGCGTGCTCACGCGCGCCGCGCCGCAGCGCGCCGGCGGCGCGGGCGAGGAATGCTGGGCCGGCTGGGTGTTCGACAGCGTCGACCGGCGCGTCACGCATGGCGCGCTGTCCGTGCAGCTGTCGCGCAAGGAATTCGAAGTCGCCCGCGTGCTGTTCCGGCACCTGGGCCAGCCGGTCTCGCGCGAGCACCTCAACCAGGTCGTCTGGGGCGGCGGCACGCAGTCGCGGACGGTGGACACCCATGTCTCCCGCGTGCGCGTGCGGCTGGACCTGACGGTCGCCCAGGGCTTCCAGCTGCAGGCCATCTACGGTTTCGGCTACCGCCTGGACCAGCTGGAGGCGGGGCGCGCATGAAGGGTGGCGCGCCGCTTCGGCAGGCCGGGCCTGCGCGCTTCGCCCCGTGGCGGGGCGTGCGCGCGCCAGCCCTCGGCCGCGGCCTGGCGAGCGGCGATGCCGGCGCGCCGGCCAGGCGCGCGCCGCGCGCCCCGGCCGTGGCCGTGGGCGCCCTGCTGTGGGGGCTCGGCATCGGCCTGGCCAGTGCCCAGCCCGCCGTGCACGCCCCCGGTGCGCCGGCCGGAACCCATACCGTCCAGCCCGGCGAGACCCTGTGGGACATCAGCCGCCAGCACCTGGGCCGGCCTCTCTTGTGGCCCGAGGTGCAGCAGCGCAACCGCGTGGGCGAGCCGCGCCTGCTGCAGATCGGCCGCGTGCTGCAGCTGGGCGACGCCGAACGCCAGGCCGTGGTGATGGCCGCGACCGGCGATGTGCGGCTGGCCGACGGGCCGTCGGCCGGCACGCTGCTGGTGCCTGGCATGCGCCTGCCCGAAGGCAGCCGCGTGCGCACGGGGGCCGACAGCTTCGTGACCCTGCGCCTGCCCGACGGCTCGCGCGCCACGCTGCCTTCGCAGTCCGTGCTGCGGCTGGTGCATTACTTCGACGCGCAGGGACGGCCGGCGGTGCTGGTCGACCTGGAGTCGGGCGATGTGGAATCGCGCGTGCCGCCGCGCCCGCGGCCGGCGCCCGGCGGGGCGTGGCGGGTGCGCACGCGCATGGCCACCGTGGGGGTGCGCGGCACGCACTTCCGCGTGAGCCTGCCGCAGCCCGACCGGACGGCCGTGAGCGTGCTCGAAAGTGCCGTGGCCGTGAACACCGCCGCGCAGCGCGGCCAGCAGGTGGCGGCCGCGCAGGGCCTGCTGGTGGGCGACGGGTCGCAGGCGGCGCAGGTGCAGCCGCTGCTGCCCGCGCCCGAATGGGTGGAGCCCGGGCGCGCGCAGAACCAGCCCGAGGTGCTGCTGGCCTGGCACGGCGTGCCCGGCGCCGGCAGCTACCGTGCGCAGGTCGCGGGCGATGCGGAATTCGTGCAGATCGTGGCCGAGCAGCGGCTGCCCGCGCAGGGCGATGCGGGGCAGGCGCTGTTCGGCGGTCTGGCGCCCGGCACCTACTTCGCGCGCGTGGCCGCGTTGACGCCCGAGGGCGTCGAGGGCCTGGTCGCCGTGACCGGCTTCTCGCGCGCGCAGGCGGTGCTGGAGGGGCGCGCGCAGCTGCTCGCCGCCAGCGGCGAGATCGAATTCGACTGGCGCCCGCTGCCCGGCGCCACCTACCGCCTGGAAGTGGCCGACGACGAGGCCTTCCGTCAGATGCGCGTGCAGGCCGCCGGCCTCACGAGCGAGCGCGTGCGCGTGCAGGCGCTGCCGCCGGGCCAGTACTGGTGGCGCGTGCAGGCCGAGGTGGTGGACCAGGGCCAGCGCGCGCAGCTGCTGAGCCCGCCCCGGCCGCTGTCGGTCGAAGGCGTGCGCTGAGCCACACGCATGCAGGCGATCCCGCCGTGCCTGCCGTGCCGGGGCCCGCGTTGAGCCCGGCCGCGCCGACCGAGGCCGGCCCGGCGGCGCCACGCCCTTCCCGCCGCCTGTGGCGCGAATGGCTGCTGTGCCTGTGCGCCGCGCTGGTGTGCGTGCTGCTGTTCCAGCGCAGCGGGGTGCTCGAACGGCTGGACCTCGCGCTCTACGACGCCGTCCTGCGCCTGGACGCCACGGCGCCGCACCCCGACATCCTCATCGTGGCCGTGGACGAGGCCAGCCTGCAGGCGGTCGGCCGCTGGCCCTGGCCGCGCGAGCGGCATGCCGAACTGATGGAACGGCTGGCCGCGGCGCGACCGCGGGCCGTCGCGCTGGACATGCTGTTCACCGAACCCGGCGACCCGGCCGCCGACGCCGCGCTGGCGCGCGCCTTCGCGGCGCTGCGCGCGGCCTGCCCGGTCTTCCTGCCGGTCACGGTGCGGGTGCCGCTGGCCGCCGGGCGCCCGCCGCAGCTGCTGCGGCCGCTGCCCGAATTCGAGGGTGCCGTCACGGGCCTGGGCCACATCCATGCCGAACTGGACGCTGACAGCGTGGCGCGCAGCCTGTACCTGCACGAAGGCACGGCGGCTGCCCCCTGGGACGCGCTGGCGCTGCGGCTGGCCGCGGCGTCGGGCGCCGGCCCTGCGCCGCGCGGGCCGGACGCGCCGCCCGAGGGCACCGGCTGGGAGCGGCGCTCGCGCCTGCTGCTGCCCTTTGCGGGCGAGGCCGGCCACTACCGCACCGTGCCCGCCGCCAGCGTGCTGCGCGGCGAGGTGCCCGCGTCCGTGATCCGCGACAGGACGGTGCTGGTGGGCCTCACGGCCACCGGCGTGGGCGACCGCTTCGCCACGCCGCTGTCGGCGGGCTCCGCGCTCACGCCGGGGGTGGAGATCAACGCCACCGCGGTCGACGGCCTGCTCACGGGGCGCATGCTCCGGCCCGTGGACCCGGCGGCGCAGGCCGCGGCGGCGCTGCTGGCCGTGGGCCTGTGGATGCTGCTGCTGCGGCGCCTGGGGCCGCAGGGGCCGCGCAACGGCCTGTGGGCGCTGGTCGCCTTCGCGCTGGCCGCCCTGGTGCTCAGCGCGGCGCTGCAGCGGGTGGCGCGGCTGTGGCTGCCCGTCGCGCCCTGGCTGCTGGCGGCGCTGGTGGGCTACCTGCTGTGGAGCTGGCGCCGCCTGGCCGCCTTGATGGCCGACCTGTACCAGCGGGCCGAAATGCTGCACCCGGGCGCCACGGCCCAGGCGCGCACGGACCTTGGGCGCAGCGATGGCTGGCAGCAGGTGGTGCAGGCACTGGACCGCGGTCTTGCCGCCGAACGGCAGGCGCAGCGCCAGCGCGGCGAGGCCCTGCGGCTGCTGTCGCACGACCTGCGTGCGCCGCAGTCGGCCATCCTCGCGCTGCTGCACAGCGCGCCCGCCGAGGCGGCGCAAGACCCCGCGCTGGCGGCGCTGCACCAGCGCATCGGCCAGCAGGTGCATGCCACGCTCACCCTGGCGGAGGATTTCGTGCTGCAGCTGCGCGCCGAGGAGGGCGTCTACGACTGGCAGGACATCGACCTGGCGGCGCTGGCCATGGACGTGCACGACCGGGCCTGGCCGCTGGCGCAGGCCAAGTCCATCGAGCTGCTGCTGAGGCTGCCGGCCGCGGCGGGCGGCGCGCAGGAGGGCGGGGCCGACGACGGCGGCGGTGACGAGGAGGGCGCCGGCAGCAGCGCCGGCTGCTGGATGCGCGTGGAGCCGCGCCTCTTGAACCGCGCACTGTTCAACCTGGTGGAGAACGCGATCAAGTACAGCCCGGCGGGCCGCGCGGTGGAACTGGCCCTGGCCTGGCGGACGGGCCAGGACGCGGTGTTCACCGTGACCGACCACGGCCGCGGCATCGCGCCCGAAGACCTGCCGCAGCTGTTCGAACCCTACCGGCGCTTCGGCGACACGGGCGCCGTGGCGGGCCACGGCCTGGGCCTGAGCCTGGTGCGCACGGTGGCCGAACGCCACGGCGGCCGCGTGCAGTGCCGCAGCACGCTGGGCGAGGGCAGCGTGTTCAGCCTGACGCTGCCGGCGTCGCGTGCGGTCGACTGAGATCGGTCATGCGCGGCCTCGCGCGGCACCGCCTGCCTGGGGCGCAGGCAGAGGCGAAAGGGGCGGGATGGGCGACAGGGCCTGTGCGTCCAGCGCCTCGCCGGGCAGCAGGAAATGCCCGCCCGCCACATGGTGCAGCGTGCGCAGGTCGTCGTGGCCTTCGAAATGCCAGCGGCCCTGGCTGAACACGCGCGCATCGGCCGCGGCCGCCACCACCTCGCCCAGGAAGAGGTCGTAGCGCGCCTGGATCGCCGGCTCGGGCAGCAGCCGGCATTCCAGCCAGGCGGCGCAGCCTTCGACCAGCGGGGCGCCGGTGGCCGGGCCGTCGAAGGGCGTGAGGCCGAAAGCCTCGAACTTGTCGCGGCCGTGCAGGGCCTGCGCGTCGGCGCCCGAGACATTGCCCAGCGCATTCACCACGTCGATCTGTGCGCGCACCGGCACCTGCAGCGCGAAATGGCCGCTCTGCTCGAGCAACTGGCGCGTGTAGGTGCTCTTGTCCAGCACCACCGCCACCTTGGGCGGCGCGAAGTCCAGGGGCATGGCCCAGGCGGCTGCCATGAGGTTGCGGCGCCCCTGGGTTGCGGCGCTCACGAGCACGGTGGGGCCGTGGTTGAGCAGGCGGTAGGCGCGGTCCAGCGGGACGGGCTGGCGAAAGGCGGAAGAAGAAGACATCCAGCCACGATAGCTGCGTTCGCATGCCCCGGCGTCACGGGGCCTCACGGCGCGGCATGGCAGGCCTCCTGCACCTCTTCCCGCAGCCACTGCGCGAAGGCCTCGCGGCTTTCCCGCACCCGCGCATCCTCGCTCGGCGGCCAGACCAGCCAGTAGGCATAGGCGTAGGGCACGCGCAGCGCCGTGAGCGGCACCAGCTCGCCGCGGCGCAGCAGCGCCTCGGCCACGCTCAGGCGCTCCAGGGCCACGCCCTGGCCCAGGCGTGCGGCTTCGAGCGACAGGTTCGAATCGTTGATCCACAGCCCGGCGGATGCCGCCGGTTCGGGCAGGCCGGCCGCCGCGCACCAGGGCGCCCACGGCTCGGCGGAGCGGATCAGCGGGGCGGCCAGCACCTCGGCCGGGGTGCGCGGCAGCGCCCCGCCGTTGAAATGCGGGGCGGCCACGGCCAGCAGCTGGTCGTCGAACAGGTGCTGCTGTTCCAGCCCTTCCCACGGCCCATGGCCCATGCGGATGGCGACGTGCGCGGCGCCCTGGCGCAGGTCCTGCAGTTCCAGGCTGGCCAGCAGCCGCAGCCGCCGGCCCGGGTGGCGCGCCATGAAGCGCGGCAGCCGCGGCAGCAGCCAGTGCTGGCCGAAGGACGGCAGCAGCGCCACCACCAGTTCGCCCTCGCGCGGGCGGATGCGCAGCGCCCGCGTGGCCTCGCCGATCTGCTGCAGTGCCTCGCGCACCTGCAGCGCGTACAGGCGCCCGTTCTCCGACAGCCGCAGCCCGCGGCCCGCGCGCTCGAACAGCGGCAGGCCCAGCAGCTCTTCGAGCTGGCGCACCTGCTGGCTCACGGCCGAATGCGTGACGTGCAGCGCCTGCGCGGCGCGTGTGACGCTGCCCAGGCGGGCCACGGCCTCGAAGCAGCGCAGGGCGGGCAGCGGGGGAAGGTCGCTCATGGTGCTGTCAGGGATCCGGGAGGGAGGGGCTTCATGTCAGATTTTCTAACGAAGCGCCGCAGAACAAGTCGATGGTCGGCGCGCTCATCTTCCTCTAAATTGGCGGCCTGGTGGCAAGGGCGGATCCAGCCCTTTGGAAAGACGAACTGAAATGATGCAACTCATCGGCATGCTGGATTCGCCCTATGTGCGGCGCACCGCCATTTCCCTGCACCTGCTGGGCCTGCCCTTCGAATCGCGGCCGGTCTCGGTGTTCCGCCAGGCCGAGGCCTTCGCCCGGATCAATCCCGTGATCAAGGCGCCGACGCTGGTGCTGGACGACGGCACGGTGCTGATGGACTCGCAGCTGATCCTGGCGCATGCGGAATCGCTGGTGCCGGCCTCGCGCAGCCTGTGGCCGGCCGAGCCGGCGCAGCGGCTGCGCGCCCTGCGCCTGACCGGGCTGGCGCTGGCCGCCTGCGAAAAGGCGGTGCAGAGGGTGTACGAGCGCGAGCTGCGCCCGCCGGAAAAGCAGCATGCGCCCTGGCTGGAGCGCGTGCAGGCGCAGATGCACTCGGCCTGGCGCGCGCTGCAGGACGAGATGCGCCAGGGCGCGGTGCCCGGCGGCGCCGCGGGCCAGCCCATCGGCCAGGCCGGCCTCACGCTGGCGGTGAGCTGGCATTTCACGCAGCAATTGCTGCCGGGGGTGCTGGCGCCGGACGAGTTCCCGCTGCCGGCCGCCTTCAGCGCGCAGGCCGAGGCGCTGGCCGCCTTCCGCGCCTGGCCGCATGCCTGAGCGCGCCGTTCAGCGCGGGCCGGCGGCCGGGCGGCCGGGGGCCGGTGGCTGTGCGCGCCGCAGCTGCGTGAACCCTTCGAACTCCCAGTTGCGCATGCCCAGCAGCAGCGTGTAGCCCTCGCGCTCCTGCGGCGCCAGGCGCTGGTCGGTCTGGTGCTGCTGCGCGAAATCCTGCGCCACGCGCTGCAGCCGCTCCAGGAAGGCGGGCGCCAGCGCGCGGCTGATGGAGCCGTGCACCAGCAGCAGGCCTTCGGCCGGGCCGTCGAAACCGCCGCGGTAGTAGTCCAGCACCACGTTCTCGCGAAAGAACTCCATCACCGGCCCGTGGGGCCGCCAGCGGAAGGTCTTGGCCAGCTTCAGCCGGTAGCGGTTCAGCGGGCGCAGCTCGATGATGCCGATGCGGTCCAGCTGCGCCAGGCAGGCGATGCATTCGGGCTCGCTGATGCGGTAGGCCGCCACGATCTGCTCCAGCGTCCACTGGCTCAGCACGCTGATGGCGACCAGCAGCAGCTTCCTGTCGCGCACCACGGCGCGCTCCTGCTCCACCGACAGTTCCTTGAGCAGCGGCTGCGCGTCGGCCACCCGGCGCGCCAGGTCGGCGAAGTCCATCTTCAGGGCGCGGCAGATCGCGTCCACGCGCGACAGCGGCATGTCGCCCTTGGCCAGCATGCGCTTGACGCTGGACTCGGCCATGCCCAGCCCGCGGGCCAGGTCCGCATAGGTCATGCGGGCGGCCTTGAGTTCATGCTTGATGGCCTGGACGAGGTCGACGGTGGTGCTCATGCGGCGGATGGTACAAAAATGCGATACCGGAGAGCCCACGCCTCGCTGCCGTATCGGTCCGCGGTCCCTGCGCAGGTGCCGGCTGCCTACAGTCGCGCCACCCTTCAGGAGTCCGACCATGCCGCCCCCGCCGTCCGCCGCCGTTCTTCGCCCGCCTGCGCGCCGCCGCGGGCCGCTGGGCCGCCTGCTGCGCCGCCGCCCGCGCGTCGCCTGGACTGCGCGTGAGCGCGTGCTGGCCAGCGTCTTCGCGGCGCTGTTCCTGGCCGCGCTGCTCGGGCCGTCCCTGCCCACGCCGCCCCTGGCGCTCGGCGCCTTCGCCGACACCCGCCCCTGGCACGGCCTGGCCAACGCCATGGACGTGCTCAGCAACCTGCCCTTCGCGCTGCTCGGCCTGTGGGGCCTGCAGCGGCTGCGGCGCCTGGACGGCTTCGACGAGCGCGTGCCCGGCCACACGCTGGACTGCACCTGGCTGTTCTTCGCCGGGCTGATCGCGACGGCAGTCGGCTCCGGCTTCTATCACCTGGCGCCCGACACGCTGCGGCTGGCGGCCGACCGCGCGGGCATGGCGGTGGCCTTCGCGGGCCTGATCGGGCTGGCCGTGTGCGAGCGCGTGTCGCAGCGCGCCGGCTGGGCGGCGGCCTGGACGATGCTGGCCGGCGGGCTGCTGGGCGCCGCCGTGCATGCCGAGACCGGCAACGTGCTGCCCTGGGCGCTCGTGCAGTTCGGCGGCATGGGGCTGGTGCTGGGGCTGGCCGCGCTGCGCCCGGTGCCCGGCGCGCTCGGCCTGCGGCTGGGCGGCGTGATCGGCTGCTATGCGCTCGCCAAGGCGGCCGAGCTGGGCGACCACGCGATCTATGCGCTGTCCCACGAGGTGGTGTCGGGCCACACGCTCAAGCACCTCATCGCCGCGGGCGCGGCCCTGCCGGTGCTGCAGATGCTGGCAAGCGCCCGCCGCACCCCATGAGGCGCGCAAGCCCTGCGGCACAATCCCCGGCGCCCCGCCCGGGCCGGCCCGCCGGCCCGAACGCCGCGGCCCATCACAGCACAAGACTGGCGGCGTTCCGGACCGGGCGGCCGCTGCGAGGGAAAGGTCATCCATGAGCACCACGGCTTCCAACCCGACCCATCCGGGGGCCAACGCGCATGCCAACCAGTTCGCGCTGCTGGGCCAGCGCCGCTTCGCGCCCTTCTTCTGGACGCAGTTCGCGGGCGCTGCGAACGACAACCTCTTCAAGTTCGCCTTCACCGTGATGGTGACCTACCAGCTGCAGCTGAGCTGGCTGCCGCCGGCGCAGGCCGGCCTGGTGATCGGCGCGCTGTTCATCCTGCCCTTCCTGCTGTTCTCGGCCACCGCGGGGCAGCTGACCGACAAGTACGAGAAGGTCGCGATCATCCGCTTCGTGAAGAACCTGGAGATCGCCATCATGGCGCTGGCGGCCTGGGGCTTCGTGGCCGCGAACGTGCCGGTGCTGCTGGCCTGCGTGTTCCTGATGGGCCTGCATTCCACGCTCTTCGGGCCGGTGAAGTTCGCCTACCTGCCGCAGGTGCTGGACGCGCGCGAACTCACGGGCGGCAACGGCATGGTGGAAATGGGCACCTTCGTCGCCATCCTGCTGGGCCAGGTGGCGGGCGGGCTGCTGGTGGCGCTGCCGGGCGTGGGCCCGACGGTGGTGGCCGCGGGTTGCCTGCTGCTGGCGCTGGCCGGCCGCGCCGTGGCACAGGCCATTCCGCGCACGGTGCCCACCGATCCGGGCCTGGCCATCCACTGGAACCCGATCAGCGAAACCTGGCGCAACCTCCGGCTGGCCTACGGCAACGTGGTCGTGTTCCGCTCGCTGCTGGGCATCTCGTGGATGTGGTTCTTCGGCGCCGTGTTCCTGAGCAACTTCCCCGCCTTCGCCAAGGAAGTGCTGCATGGCAACGAGCAGGTCGCCTCGCTGCTGCTGGTGGTGTTCTCGGTGGGCATCGGGGTCGGCTCGCTGCTGTGCGAGGTGCTGTCGCGCCGCCAGGTCGAGATCGGCCTGGTGCCGCTGGGCGCCATCGGCATGAGCGTGTTCGCCATCGACCTGTACTTCGCCTCGCGCGCACTGCCGCCGGCCGAGGTGATGGGCCTGGGTGTCTTCCTGGCGCAGCCGGCGCACTGGCGGCTGATGGCCGACCTGGCGCTGCTGTCGCTGTTCGCGGGCCTGTACAGCGTGCCCATGTACGCGCTGATCCAGCTGCGCAGCCAGCCCACGCACCGGGCGCGCATCATCGCGGCCAACAACATCCTCAACGCGCTGTTCATGATCGGCAGCTCGCTGATCGCCGGCGCCCTGCTGGGGGCGGGCTTCAGCATTCCGCAGGTCTTCCTGGTCACGGGCATCGCCAACGCGGTGGTGGCCTTCTACATCTTCATGCTGGTGCCCGAGTACCTGCTGCGCTTCTTCGCCTGGGTGCTGTCGCGCCTGGTCTACCGCTACCAGGTGCAGGGCGACGAGCACATCCCCACCGACGGCCCGGCCGTGCTGGTGTGCAACCACGTGAGCTTCGTCGATGCGGTGCTGCTGATGGCGGCCAGTCCGCGGCCGATCCGCTTCATCATGGACCACCGCATCTTCAAGGTGCCGGTGCTGGGCTGGCTGTTCCGGCTGGCCAAGGCCATTCCGATCGCGCCCCAGAAGGAAGACCCGCAGGCCTATGAGCGTGCCTTTGCCGAAGCCGTGACCGTGCTGCGCGAAGGCGAGTTGCTGGGCATCTTCCCCGAAGGCGCCATCACGCGCGACGGCGAACTGCAGCCCTTCAAGGGTGGCGTGATGAAGATCCTCGAGATGGCGCGCGCCGAAGGCGCCGAGCCGCCCGTGATTCCCATGGCCCTGACCCACCTCTGGGGCTCGTTCTTCAGCCGTATCGAGGTGCGCGAAGGCCAGAACGTGGCCATGGTGCGGCCCTTCCGCCGCGGCCTGTTCAGCCGCGTGGGCCTGAACATCGGCGCCGCCATGGCGCCGGCCGAACAGGCGCCCGCCGCCATGCAGCAGCGCGTGGCCGCGCTGCTCAAGGGCTGAGGGAGGGTTCAACCGATGGAGCGAAACGCCGCATGAGCAAGTCCCTGCGCCTGTCCGAGAAATGGTTCCGTCGCGGCCTGTGGGGGGTGGCCTTCGTCTTCGCGGGCTTCCTGATCGGCCTGGGCGGTACGCTGGTGGGCGACCTGCCGCGCGTCGAGCGGCCGCTGGAACTGTCGCAGTTCATGCCGGCCGGCGAAGGCGAGCGCCTGCGTGACCAGATCGAGCAGGCCGACGCCGACCTGGACCGGGCGCGGCGCGAGATCGACCAGGCCCGGCTGGCCCTGGACGCCGCCGAGCAGAGCAGCCGCAATGCGCGCGAGACTTTTTCCAACTGGCTGTCCACGCGCCGCGCGACCCAGCTGCCGGCGCAGGACACCGAACTGATCCAGCGCACGCAGGCCCTGGACGCGCTCAAGGCGGCCGAAGCGCAGGCGCAGGAAAAGCTCACGGCGCTGCGCCGCCAGCGCCTGGACCGCAGCCAGGCGCGGGAGAAGGCGGTCGAGCAGCTGCAGGCACTGGAGGCCGTGGCGGCCGAGTCGCTGCAGGCCGAGCAGCGGCGCGTGGAACTGCGCGTGTTCCTCTACCGCCTGGCGCTCACGCTGCCGCTGCTGGCGCTGGCCGGCTGGCTGTTCGCGAAGAAGCGCCAAAGCCCCTGGTGGCCCTTCGTGTGGGGTTTCATCTTCTTCGCGTTGTTCGCCTTCTTCGTCGAGCTGGTGCCCTACCTGCCCAGCTATGGCGGCTACGTGCGCTACCTGGTGGGCCTGCTCATCACGGCGCTGGTGGGGCGCTACGCGATCGTGGGCCTGCAGCGCTACCTGGCGCGGCAGAAAGAGGCCGAGGCCCACTCCGCCGAGCAGCGGCGCGAGGCGCTGGGCTACGACACGGCACTGGCGCGCCTGGCCAAGGGCGTGTGTCCGGGCTGCGAAAGGCCGGTGGACCTGAAGGCGGCAGCGGCCGGCCAGGCCACGGGCGGCGCGCTCAACTTCTGCCCGCACTGCGGCATCGGCCTGTTCGACCATTGCGGCCGCTGCCATGCGCGCAAGAGCGCGTTTTCGCGCTTCTGCCCGGACTGCGGAAGCCCCGCACAGGCTGGCCCCGCCGACGCGCCCCCGGCAGCCCGCGGGCCGATGGCGCCGGCGAGGTAGGCCGGAAGTTCTCTTTGGGTGCGCGCCGGCGTCCACACGTGCAGTCCGAGCGGGCTTTCCGCACGATCGAGGCCACTGTCTGATGCGGGACGCCACCGTGAAGTGTTAGAACAGCGGCCTGCGCGCATCCGCGCGCAGTCAGTGACCGGCACCCGTGCGGCGCCGGTCTCGGAACACGAACGACGAGGACCGATCCATGAGCTTTTTCGGCAAGATTTTTTCCAAGATTTTTCCGTCGGCCAATGCCGCCGAAGTGGTAGCCGCGCCGCCGGCTGCAGCCCCGGCCGCGGCCAACGCGCCCGCCGTGCCGGCTCCGCCGCCGGCCATCCCGCTCGGTGAAGTCGCTCCCATCCTCGACGCCATGCCCGGTGCTGCGTCGCTGAACTGGCGCACCTCCATCGTCGACCTGCTCAAGCTCCTGGGCCTGGACAGCAGCCTGGCCGCGCGCAAGGAACTGGCCAGCGAGCTGATCTACACCGGCAATGCCGAACCCGGCTCGGCCGAATGGAACATCTGGCTGCACAAGCAGGTGATGAGCCGCATCGCGGCCAACGGCGGCACGCTGCCGCCCGAACTGCGCGACTGAGCCCGCCGCTCCTGCGGATGCGCGAACGGTCGCGCATCACTCCTTCGGCGCCTGCCCTGCTTCCTGCACGGCAGGCGCCTTGCCTTTCGGCCAGGGCCTATGGCTTCAGGCGACTGGGCAGGCCGGGGCCGCGGCCCTACGCTTCGGGCCTTTTCGAACCGGAGCCCGTGATGGCTGCCCTTTCCCGTTCCGTGATTTCCCGGCTGCTGCTGGTGTCGGCCTGCGCCTGGTCGCTGGCGGTGCCCGCCCAAGGCATGACGCAGATGAAGCTCTTCAAGATCGTTTCGCCGCGCGACGACATCGTGGTCGGTGTGGATGCCGCGCAACTGGGGGCGGGGGACACCCCCGAGGTGCAGCGCCTGGCCACGCTGCTGGCCGACAAGGGCCAGCTGACGCTGTGGCAGTACGCCTCCCAGAAGGACGCGAGCGGCGCGCTGGTGCAGGCGCCGCTGCGCCAGGTGGCGGTGTTCAAGAACGAGTTGCTGCGCATCGAGCCCTACGCCTCGCCGCTGCCGGTGAAGGCGCCGGGCGCGACGCGCTGAGCCCGGCGCCGGCCCGCGCCGCTCGATCGCCGGTCAGACGCCGCGCGCGCGATCGGCCTTGAAGCGCGCGCGGAAGGCCGTGTAGGCGCCCGCGTCCAGCGCCTCGCGCACCTCGCGCATGAGGTTCAGGTAGTAGTGCAGGTTGTGGATGGTGGTGAGCATGGGGCCCAGCATCTCGCCGCAGCGGTCCAGGTGGTGCAGGTAGGCGCGGCTGAAGCCGCTCCAGCCGTTTTCCGCCTTGCCGCCGCTCTGCTCCCAGGTGATGCCGGAGGTGCCCGCGCAGGCATAGCAGGTGCAGCTCGCATCCAGTGGCTGGTGGTCGGTCTTGTGGCGCGCGTTGCGCACCTTCAGGTCACCGTAGCGCGTGAAGATGGTGCCGTTGCGCGCATTGCGCGTGGGCATCACGCAGTCGAACATGTCCACGCCATCGGCCACGCCCTGCACCAGGTCCTCGGGTGTGCCCACGCCCATCAGGTAGCGCGGCTTGTGGGCCGGCAGCCGGTGCGGCGTGTGGGCCATGATGTCCAGCATCTCGTCCTTGGGCTCGCCCACCGAGACGCCGCCCACGGCATAGCCGGGGAAGTCCATCTCGACCAGCGCCTGCAAGGATTCCTCGCGCAGGTGCTTGAACATGCCGCCCTGCACGATGCCGAACAACGCGTTGGGGTTGCCCAGGCGCTCGAACTCGGCCTTGGAGCGCTGGGCCCAGCGGCGGCTCATCTCCATGCTCTTGCGCGCCTCGGCTTCCGTGGTCTTCTTGCCGTGGGTCTCGTAAGGCGTGCATTCGTCCAGCTGCATGACGATGTCCGAGTTCAGGATCGTCTGGATCTGCATGCTGACCTCGGGCGACATGAACAGCTTGTCGCCATTGACGGGGCTGGCGAAATGCACCCCTTCCTCGGTGATCTTGCGCATCGCGCCCAGGCTCCAGACCTGGAAACCGCCGGAGTCGGTCAGGATGGGCTTGCCCCACTGCTCGAAGCCGTGCAGCCCGCCGAAGGACTGCATCACGTCCAGGCCCGGCCGCATCCAGAGGTGGAAGGTGTTGCCCAGGATGATCTGCGCCCCCATCTCGTGCAGGCTGCGCGGCATCACGCCCTTGACGGTGCCGTAGGTGCCCACAGGCATGAAGATCGGCGTCTGCACCACGCCGTGGTTGAGCGTCAGCGTGCCCCGGCGCGCGTGGCTGTCGGGGTCGGTGGTCAGCAGTTCAAAGTTCAGCATGGGGTGGCGCGTGACTGGGGGCGTGGGCTGCGTTCGAGGAGCATGGCATCGCCGTAGCTGAAGAAGCGGTAGCGCTCGCGGATGGCATGGGCGTACAGCGCCATCACGCGCTCGTAGCCGGCCAGGGCGCTCACCAGCATCATCAGCGTGCTCTTGGGCAGGTGGAAGTTGGTGATCAGCAGGTCGACGTGTTGGAACGCGAAGCCCGGCGTGATGAAGATGCGGGTGTCGCCGCGCGCCTCGCCGCTGGCGGCCCAGGACTCGAGCGTGCGCACGGTGGTGGTGCCCACCGCGACCACGCGGCCGCCGCGCGCGCGGCAGTCGGCGATCGCCTGCTGCGTGGCGGCCGGCACTTCGTAGCGCTCGGCGTGCATGGTGTGCTCGGCGATGTTCTCGGTCTTCACGGGCTGGAAGGTGCCGGCGCCCACATGCAGCGTGACGCTGGCGCGCTGCACGCCGCGGGCTTGAAGCGCGGCCAGCAGCGCCTCGTCGAAATGCAGCGCGGCCGTCGGTGCGGCCACGGCGCCGGGCACGCGCGCGAACACGGTCTGGTAGCGGCGTTCGTCGTCTTCCGAGTCGCCATGGGCGATGTACGGCGGCAAGGGCACGTGCCCGCAGCGTGCCATCAGCGCATATGGATCCTCGCCGGCCGGGCTTTCGAACGCGAAGCGGAACAGCGGGCCGTTCTCGTCGGGCCAGCGGCCCAGCAGCGTGGCGGTGAAGCCACCGGCCATCTTCAGCACCGTGCCCACGGGCGGCTTCTTGCTGACCTTCATGTGGCAGACCACTTCCTGGCCCATGAGCACGCGCTCGACCAGCAGTTCCAGCTTGCCGCCGGTCGGCTTCTCGCCGAACAGGCGGGCCTTGACCACCTGCGTGTCGTTGAACACCAGCAGGTCGCCCGCGCGCAGCAGGCCGGGCAGGTCGCGGAAGATGCGGTCGGTCGGGTGGGAGGGATCGGGGCCCGTGCCATCCAGCAGCCGCGAGGCGCTGCGTTCGGCGGCGGGGTGCTGCGCCACCAGTTCAGGGGGCAGCGCGAAATCGAAATCGGAAAGCGTGTAGGAGCGCATGCGCTTGAGGGCCGGACGGACCCGTTCCAAGTGAAGACCGATCGCCCGCCGCCTTGCAAGGCGAGGGCGCGCGGCCAAAGGGCAGAATTCTCCCATGCCCGCCCGCCAGAAAGCCGAGAAACCCGCCGACACGTCGAAGCCGAAGGCAGCGGGCACCGCGGGCGCGTCCGCTGCTTCCGGCGCGCCCGGCAGCGGTGAAAGCGCCACGCAGCGTGCCCTGAGGAAACTGGGCCTGGTGCGCGACATCGATTTCGCGCTCTATTTGCCGATGCGCTACGAGGACGAGACGCGCCTGCAGCAACTGGCCCACGCACGCGATGGCGAGACGGTGCAGGTCGAAGGCGTGATCGTCGACCAGGAAGTGGTGTACCGCGCACGCCGCCAGCTGCTGGCCACGCTGGACGATGGCACGGACACGGTGCAGCTGCGCTTCTTCAACTTCTATCCCTCGCAGCAGAAGCAGCTGGCGCCGGGCGCCCGCGTGCGCGTGCGCGGCGAGGTGCGCGGCGGCTTCGTCGGAAGAACCATGATGCAGCCCGTGGTCAAGGCCGCCGGCACGCCGCTGCCGCTGGCGCTGACGCCCGTGTACTCCACCATCGCCGGCCTGGCGCAGCCCGTGCTGCGGCGTGCCGTGCAGGCCGGGCTGGCGCGCGCCTCGCTGGACGAACTGCTGCCCGACGCGCTGCGCCCGCACGGCGCCTGGGGCCTGCGCGAGGCGCTGCGCTTTCTGCACCATCCGGCGCCGGACGTGGCGATGGCCGCGCTGGAAGACCGCAGCCATCCGGCCTGGCAGCGCGTGAAGGCCGACGAGCTGCTGGCGCAGCAGCTGTCCCAGCTGCAGGCACGCCGGGCGCGCGAGGCGCAGCGCGCGCCCGTGCTGCGCGCGGATGCGGCCGCGCCCGAGTCGCTGCACGCGCGGCTGCTGGCTGCGCTGCCGTTCTCGCCCACGGGTGCGCAGGCGCGGGCCGATGCCGAGATCGCGGCCGACCTGGCGCGCGTGCGGCCCATGCACCGGCTGCTGCAGGGCGATGTGGGCTCGGGCAAGACGCTGGTGGCGGCGCTGGCCGCGGCGCGCTGCATCGATGCGGGCTTCCAGTGCGCGCTGATGGCGCCCACCGAGATCCTCGCCAGCCAGCATTTCGGCAAGCTGGTGGGCTGGCTGGATCCGCTGCTGGCCGCGCAGGGGCGGCGCGTGGCCTGGCTCACGGGCAGCCAGAAGAAGAAGGAGCGCGACGCGATGACGGCCGCCGTGGAAAGCGGCGAGGCGGCGCTGGTCATCGGCACGCATGCCGTGATCTCGGAGAAGGTGCGCTTCGCGCGGCTGGCGCTGGCCATCGTGGACGAGCAGCACCGCTTCGGCGTGGCCCAGCGCCTGGCCCTGCGCGGGAAAGCCGCTGAAGCGGCCCCGGGCGGCGCCCAGCCGCTGGAGCCGCACCTGTTGATGATGAGCGCCACCCCCATCCCGCGCACGCTGGCCATGGGCTACTACGCCGACCTGGACGTGTCCACGCTCGACGAACTGCCGCCGGGCCGCACGCCCATCGTGACCAAGCTGGTGGCCGAGCACCGGCGCGACGAGGTGATCGACCGCATCCAGGGCCAGCTGGCACAGGGGCGGCAGGTGTACTGGGTGTGCCCGCTGATCGAGGAAAGCGAGGCGGTGGACCTGCGCAATGCGACGGCCACGCGCGACGAGCTGGCCGAGGCGCTGGGCGAGGCCGTGCGGGTCGGCCTGCTGCATTCGCGCATGCCGACGGCCGAGAAGCAGGCGGTGATGGCCGACTTCAGCGCCGGCACGCTGCAGGTGCTGGTCAGCACGACGGTGATCGAAGTGGGCGTGGACGTGCCCAATGCCTCGCTGATGGTGATCGAGCATGCCGAGCGCTTCGGGCTGTCGCAGCTGCACCAGCTGCGCGGGCGCGTGGGCCGCGGCGCGGCGGCCTCGGCCTGCGTGCTGCTCTACGCGACCGGTGACAGCGGACGGGTGGGCGAGGCCGCGCGCGCGCGGCTCAGGGCCATGGTGGAGACGGCCGACGGTTTCGAGATCGCCCGGCGCGACCTGGAAATCCGCGGGCCGGGCGAGTTCCTGGGGGCGCGCCAGTCGGGCGCGCCGCTGCTGCGCTTTGCCGACCTGAGCAGCGATGCGCACCTCCTGGCGTGGGCGCGCGACGTGGCGCCGCAACTGCTGGACCGCTACCCCGAAGCCGCGCAGCGCCAGGTGGACCGCTGGCTCGGCACGCGTGCCGAATACCTGAAGGCCTGAGCCAAGGAGCGGCGCGCGGCTCAGGCCCCCGGCCGCCGCGTGGCGGCCAGCAGCAGGCCGAAGCCGATCATCATCCCGCCGCTGGCGCGATTGAACCAGCGCATGGCCGGACCGCCGCGCGCCAGCCGGCGCACGCGCGCGCCGAGCAGCGCGTACAGCGCGATCGCCACCAGCTCGAGCGCCAGGAAGCTCAGGCCCAGCAGCAGGTAGCTCAGCGCATAGGCGTCGGGGGCCACGAACTGCGGGAAGAAGGCCGTGAAGATCAGGATCGCCTTGGGGTTGCCGATGGCCACGCCGAATTCCTGGCGGGCCAGGGCGCGCAGATCGGGCGTCTGCGGGGCCTCCGGGGCGTCCGGCGCCGCGACCAGCGGCGGCGCGGGCGCGCGCAGCAGCTTGATGCCCAGCCAGACCAGGTAGGCCGCGCCCAGCCACTTGACGGTGTTGAAAGCCAGGGCCGAAGTCGCCAGCAGCGCGCCCATGCCGACGCCGGCCACGGCGATCATGAGCGCGAAAGCCAGCAGCCGCCCGAGCGCCGCCCGCACGGCCGGGCCCACGCCCCAGCGCGCGCCGTTGCCGACCGACAGCAGGTTGTTGGGCCCGAAGGCCATGTTGAGCGCAAAGCAGGCGGGCAGGAAGAGCAGGTAGCTGGACACATCCATGACGGTTCTCCGCGGCGGGGAAGGGGATTCTCGCCCGTGCCGGCCGCCCGCCGGCCGCGCGCCTGCCGCCCGGCATCGCGCGATTGCCAGCCAGGGCGGTGCGGTCAAAGGTGCGCGCGGCCGTGCGCCGGCCCATAATTGATGAAAGCTATGACCCTGACCGAACTCAAATACATCGTCGCCGTCGCGCGCGAGCGTCATTTCGGCAAGGCGGCCGAGGCGTGCTACGTCTCGCAGCCCACTCTTTCGGTGGCCATCAAGAAGCTCGAGGACGAACTGGAAGTCAAGCTCTTCGAGCGCAGCGCGGGCGAAGTCACGGTCACGCCGCTGGGCGAGCAGATCGTGCAGCAGGCGCAGACGGTGCTCGACCAGGCCGCGAGCATCAAGGAGATCGCCAAGCGCGGCAAGGACCCGCTGGCCGGCCCGCTGAACCTGGGCGTGATCTACACCATCGGCCCCTACCTGCTGCCCGACCTGGTGCGCCAGAACATCGCGCGCACGCCGCAGATGCCGCTGATGCTGCACGAGAACTTCACCGTGCGGCTGCTGGAGATGCTGCGCGCGGGCGAGATCGACTGCGCCATCATGGCCGAGCCCTTCCCGGACACCGGCCTCGCGATGGCGGCGCTGTACGACGAGCCTTTCCTGGCCGCCGTGCCGGCCAGCCATCCGCTGGCCGCACGCGAATGGCTGAGCACCCAGGAGCTCAAGAACGAGACCATGCTGCTGCTGGGCACGGGCCATTGCTTCCGCGACCACGTGCTGGAGGTGTGCCCGGAGTTCGCGCGCTTTTCCAGCAGCGCCGAGGGCATCCGCAAGAGCTTCGAGGGCTCCTCGCTGGAGACCATCAAGCACATGGTGGCCGCCGGCATGGGCGTGACGCTGGTGCCGCGCCTGTCGGTGCCGGCCGAGGCGCTGGCCCCGCGCGAGGGCCGGAACGGGCGCGCCAAGGCTTCGCCCGCGCCCGCGCTGGAGCCCATCGTGCGCTACTTGCCCATCCGCGACACGCAGGACGGCCAGCCGCCCACGCGCCGCGTGGTGCTGGCCTGGCGCCGCAGCTTCACGCGCTACGAGGCCATCGCCGCGCTGCGCAACGCCATCTATGCCTGCGAACTGCCCGGCGTGGCGCGGCTGTCATGAAGCCATGAAACGCGGCATGCCACCCTTGCGCTTCGCGGCCTTGCCCTACGCGGGAGGCATTGCCAGGCTGCATGGCCGCGATAGAGTTCATGGGCTTGAGCCGGCGCCCTGGCGCCACCAGCTCATCGCTTCAATGTTTTGTTCTCTCAAGAGGTAACCCATGGCCAAGACGATCAAGGACATCAAGAAGAGCAGCAAGGGCACCGTGCCCGCCAAGGGCGGCGAACTGGTGGCCCCCGAATCCGGACGCGCCGCCCCCTTGATCAACATCGGCATCGACCGCGCGGACCGCGAAGCCATCGCGGAGGGGCTGTCGCGCGTGCTGGCCGACACCTACACGCTGTACCTGACCACGCACAACTTCCACTGGAACGTGACGGGGCCGCACTTCAACTCGCTGCATGCCATGTTCATGGAGCAGTACACCGAGCTGTGGAACGCCACCGACGTGATCGCCGAGCGCATCCGCGCCCTGGGCCACTACGCGCCCGGCTCGTATGCCGAGTTCAGCAAGATCGCCACCGTGCCCGACGTGCCGCTGACCCCGCCGAAGGCGATGGAGATGGTGCGCATCCTGGTCAAGGGCCACGAAACGGTGTCGCGCATCGCGCGCGAGTTCATCCCCGTGGCCGAAGAGGCCAGCGACGCCCCCACGGCCGACATGCTGACCGCGCGCTGCACCGTGCACGACCAGACGGCCTGGATGCTGCGCTCGCTGCTCGAGGAGTGATGCGCGCTTGACCGCCGGAGCCCTGCCGCAGCCCTCCATGCCGCCCGCCGCGCCCACGCCGCGCGGGCGGCTTTCGCTGTACCTGAACCTGATCCGCTGGGACCGGCCGGCAGGCTGGCTGCTGCTGCTGTGGCCCACGCTGGCCGCGCTGTGGCTGGCCGCGGGCGGCTTTCCGGGCTGGCACCTGCTGGCCGTGTTCACGCTGGGCACCATCCTCATGCGCAGCGCGGGCTGCTGCGTCAACGACGTGGCGGACCGCGACTTCGACCGCCACGTCAAGCGCACGGCCCAGCGGCCCGTGACCAGCGGCGCCGTGTCGCCGCGCGAGGCGCTCGCGCTGGGCGCGGTGCTGGCGCTGGCTGCCTTCGGTCTGGTGCTGACCACCAACCGCCCGACCGTGCTGTGGTCCTTCGCGGCGCTGGCGGTGACGCTGGTCTACCCTTTCGCCAAGCGCTGGGTGTCCGTCCCGCAGGCGGTGCTGGGCATCGCTTTCAGCTTCGGCATCCCGATGGCCTATTCGGCCGTGCAGGGCGCGGTGCCGGCCGCGGCCTGGCTGCTGCTGGCCGGCAATCTGTTCTGGGTGCTGGCCTACGACACCGAGTACGCGATGGTCGACCGCGACGACGACCTGAAGATCGGCATGAAGACCTCGGCCATCACCTTCGGCCGGGCCGATGTGCCCATTGTCATGCTCTGCTACGCGCTCTTTCTCGCCGTCTGGGCCTGGGTGGGCCTGCGTGCCGGGCTGGGCGCGGTCTACCTGCTGGGGCTGGCGGCGGCCGCGGCGCAGGCGTTGTGGCACTGGCAGATGATCCGCACGCGCACGCGCGAAGGGTGTTTTCGCGCCTTCCGGCTCAACCACTGGCTGGGCTTCGCGGTCTTTGCCGGCGTGGTGGCCGACTGCGCGCTGCGCTGACTTCGGGCGGGGCCTTCTCGCCGCGGAGCGCGGATCAGTCGGCCTGGCCGAATTCCTGTGCCAGCTCGCGCGCGCGCTGCTCGGCGGCGCGGATCGCTGCCTTGAACTGCGCCTTGACGCCGGCGGCCTCGAGCGCGCTGATGGCCGCGTGGGTGGTCCCGCCCTTCGACGTGACGCGCTCGCGTAGCGTGGCCGGCGGTTCGCCGGCGTCGGCGGCCAGCGAGGCGGCGCCAGTGAAGGTGCCCACCGCCAGCGCATGGGCCTGGGCCGGCGAAAGCCCCATCTCGATCCCGGCCTCCACCATGGATTCGATGTAATAGAACACGTAGGCCGGGCCCGAGCCCGACAGCGCGGTGACGGCATCGAGCGCAGGCTCCGCATCCACCCACAGCAGGCGCCCGGTGGGCTGCAGCAGCTGCTCGACCTGGGTGCGCTCGCCGGCCGGGACGGTGGGGCGGGCGAAAAGGCCCGTCATCCCCTGGCCGACCAGCGCCGGCGTGTTGGGCATGGCGCGCACGATGCGCTCGCTGCCCAGCCAGCGCGCGATGCTGTCCGAGGGGATGCCGGCCGCGACGCTCAGGTGCAGCGCGCCGGGTGCCAGGAACGGCCGCGTGGCGGCCGCCGCGTCGGCGAACACCTGGGGCTTGACCGCCCAGACCACCAGGCCGCAGCGCGCCAGCGCCGCGCTGGCGCCGGCCTGGGCCTGCACGCCCTGGCGGGCCAGCAACTGCTCGCGCGTGGCGGCAAAGGGCTCCACCACCTCGAAGCGGTCCGCCGGCAGGCCGGCGCGGCGCAGTCCGCCCAGGATGGCGCCGGCCATGTTGCCGCCTCCGATGAAGGCGATCGGCGGGAGGGCGGCAGGCATGGCGGTGTCGGTCATGAGGGGAGATCGCTCGGATTGATGCGGGGGCGCAACAGCGCGGCCGCCATTGTGCCGCCAGAAGCCCCGCGGCCGGGCGGCACGGCGCGTCTTCCCGGAGGGCCGGTCGCCGCTTTCCCCGGCGCTGGCCCTGCACGCGAGTGCGCCGCAATGAGGGTTTGACAGCGCGGGGCGCGCATGCCACAATCGCGGGCTTCGCTTTACTAAAGCGGAATTCCGCCCAGACGAATGGCGCTTTGCCTGCTGGTAATCAGTACAGGCAATCCGTCCAGACGACGGGCCCAAGACTGATCGGCACGGCTCCTTCCAAGGGTTGTGGCGGTACAAGTTGGGAACTACAAGCAATGATCCAGACTGAATCCCGGCTCGAAGTGGCCGACAACACAGGCGCGAAGTCCGTCCTGTGCATCAAGGTGCTCGGTGGCTCCAAGCGTCGCTATGCCAGCGTCGGTGACGTCATCAAGGTGAGCGTCAAGGAAGCGGCGCCGCGTGGTCGCGTCAAGAAGGGCGAGATCTACAACGCCGTCGTCGTGCGCACCGCCAAGGGCATCCGCCGTGGCGACGGTTCGCTCGTCAAGTTCGACGGCAACGCCGCCGTGCTGCTCAACGCCAAGCTGGAGCCGATCGGCACCCGCATCTTCGGACCCGTGACGCGTGAACTGCGTACCGAGAAGTTCATGAAGATCGTCTCGCTGGCTCCCGAAGTTCTCTAAGGACACGCTGTCATGAACAAGATTCGCAAGGGCGACCAGGTCATCGTGCTGTCGGGCCGTGACAAGGGCAAGCGTGGCACGGTCACGCTGCGCGCCGACGACTCGCACCTGGTGATCGAGGGCATCAACCTCGTCAAGAAGCACGCCAAGCCGAACCCCCTGAAGGGCACCACCGGCGGCATCGTGGAAAAGGCCATGCCGATTCACCAATCGAATGTGGCGATCTTCAACGCGGCCACCGGCAAGGCCGACCGCGTGGGCATCAAGCTGGTGGACGGCAAGCGCGTGCGCGTGTTCAAGTCCAGCGGCGAAGAAATCAAGCTTGCCTGAGGGATACCATGGCTCGACTGCAAGAAATCTACCGCGACAAGATCGCCAAGGAACTGACCGAGAAGTTCGGCTACAAGTCGCCGATGGAGGTCCCCCGCCTGACCAAGATCACGCTGAACATGGGCGTGAGCGAGGCCGTGGCTGACAAGAAGGTCATGGACAACGCCGTGGGCGACCTGACCAAGATCGCCGGCCAGAAGCCCGTCGTGACCAAGGCCAAGAAGGCCATCGCCGGCTTCAAGATCCGTGAAGGCCAGGCCATCGGCACGATGGTGACGCTGCGCGGCGTGAAGATGTACGAGTTCCTGGACCGCTTCGTCACCGTGGCCCTGCCCCGCGTGCGCGACTTCCGCGGCATCAGCGGCCGCGCCTTCGACGGCCGTGGCAACTACAACATCGGCGTCAAGGAACAGATCATCTTCCCGGAAATCGAGTACGACAAGGTGGATGCTCTGCGTGGTCTGAACATCAGCATCACGACGACGGCCAAGACCGACGAAGAAGCCAAGGCGCTGCTGCAAGGCTTCCGTTTCCCCTTCAAGAACTAAAGGTGGCCCTGTGGCAAAAGTTGCACTGATCCAGCGCGAACTCAAGCGCGAGAAGCTGGTCGCCAAGTACGCGAAGAAGCACGAAGAGCTGAAGGCGATCGCCGGCGACGTCAAGAAGACCGACGAAGAGCGTGCCGCTGCACGCCTGGCGCTGCAGAAGCTGCCGCGCAACGCCAACCCCACCCGCCAGCGCAACCGCTGCGAAATCACGGGCCGTCCGCGTGGCACGTTCCGCCAGTTCGGTCTGGCACGCGCCAAGGTTCGTGAACTGGCCTTCGCCGGCGACATCCCCGGCGTGACCAAGGCCAGCTGGTAAGCGCAGCAGGAGCAAGAACTATGAGCATGAGTGATCCCATCGCCGACCTGCTGACGCGCATCCGCAATGCGCAGATGGTCGCGAAACCCACCGTGTCGGTGCCGTCTTCCAAGGTGAAGGTCGCCATCGCCCAGGTGCTGAAGGACGAGGGCTACATCGACGGCTTCCAGGTCAAGACCGAGGCCGGCAAGAGCGAACTCGAGATCTCCCTGAAGTACTACGCCGGCCGTCCGGTGATCGAGCGCATCGAGCGCGTGAGCCGTCCCGGCCTGCGCGTGTACAAGGGTTCGGCGGCCATCCCCAAGGTCCAGAACGGCCTGGGCGTGGCGATCGTCACCACCCCCAAGGGTGTGATGACCGACCGCAAGGCACGTGCCACCGGCGTCGGCGGCGAAGTGCTGTGCTACGTGGCCTGACGCGGAGGAAATAGCAATGTCCCGAGTCGGAAAAATGCCGGTCGTCGTCCCCGCAGGCGTGGACGTGTCGATCAAGGAAGACCAGATCAGCGTCAAGGGCGCAGGTGGCCAGCTGGCCATCGCCGCCAGCGCGCTGGTGAAGGTGTCGAACAAGGAAGGCAAGCTGAGCTTCGAGCCGGTGGACGAGTCGCGTGAAGCCAACGCGATGAGCGGCACCGTTCGCCAGCTGGTCAACAACATGGTCGTGGGCGTGAGCAAGGGCTTCGAGAAGAAGCTGACGCTCGTGGGCGTGGGCTACAAGGCCCAGGCGCAAGGCACGAAGCTGAACCTGTCGGTCGGCTACTCGCACCCCGTCAACAAGGAAATGCCTGCGGGCATCACGGTGGCCACCCCGGCCCCGACCGAAATCGTCATCAAGGGTGCCGACCGCCAGCGCGTCGGCCAGGTGGCTGCCGAGATCCGCGCGATTCGTCCGCCCGAGCCCTACAAGGGCAAGGGGATCCGTTATTCGGACGAGAAGATCGTGATCAAGGAAACCAAGAAGAAGTAAGAGGCTGCATGATGTTGACCAAAAAGGAACAGCGCCTGCGCCGCGCCCGCCAGACCCGCATCCGCATTGCCACGCAAGGCGTTGCCCGTCTGACGGTGAACCGTACCAACCTGCACATCTACGCCACCGTCATCTCCGGCGACGGCGCCAAGGTGCTGGCCACGGCTTCGACGGCCGAGGCCGAAGTGCGCAGCTCGCTCGGCGGTGCCGGCAAGGGTGGCAATGCCGCCGCTGCCGCGATCATCGGCAAGCGCATCGCCGAGAAGGCCAAGGCTGCTGGCGTGGAGAAGGTGGCGTTCGATCGCGCCGGCTTCGCTTACCACGGCCGCGTCAAGGCGCTGGCAGAAGCCGCGCGTGAAGCCGGCCTGCAGTTCTAAGAACGCGCACGAATCAGGAATTCAAGATGGCAAAGATTCAGGCAAGAACGAGCGCCGAGGGTCCCGAGGACGGTCTGCGCGAGAAGATGATTTCGATCAACCGCGTCACCAAGGTGGTGAAGGGGGGTCGTATCCTGGGTTTCGCGGCACTCACGGTGGTGGGTGACGGCGATGGCCGCGTCGGCATGGGCAAGGGCAAGTCCAAGGAAGTGCCCGCTGCCGTGCAGAAGGCCATGGAAGAAGCCCGTCGCAACCTCATGAAGGTGTCGATCAAGAACGGCACGCTTCATCACGAAGTGACGGGCCACCATGGTGCTTCGACGGTGATGATGTCGCCGGCTCCCAAGGGGACCGGCATCATCGCCGGCGGCCCGATGCGCGCCGTGTTCGAAGTGATGGGCATCACCGACGTCGTGGCCAAGAGCCATGGCTCGTCGAACCCGTACAACATGGTCCGCGCCACGCTGGACGCGCTGAAGAACTCGACCACGCCGGCCGAAGTCGCAGCCAAGCGTGGCCTGACGGTCGAAGACATCTTCGCCTGAGACCAGGAGCATTTGCAATGACGACGCAACAACAGACCGTGAAGATCCAGCTGGTGCGCAGCCCGATCGGCACGAAGCAGTCGCACCGTGACACCGTGCGTGGCCTGGGCCTGCGCAAGCTCAACAGCGTGAGCGAGCTGCAGGACACGCCCGCCGTGCGCGGCATGATCAACAAGATCGCCTATCTGGTGAAGGTGCTCTGACATGGAACTCAATACCATCAAGCCCGCTGAGGGCGCCAAGCACGCCAAGCGTCGCGTCGGCCGTGGCATTGGCTCCGGCCTGGGCAAGACCGCGGGTCGTGGCCACAAGGGCCAGAAGTCGCGCGCCGGTGGCTTCCACAAGGTGGGCTTCGAAGGCGGCCAGATGCCGCTGCAGCGTCGCCTGCCCAAGCGTGGCTTCAAGTCGCAAAGCCTGAAGTTCAACGCCGAAGTCACGCTGGCTGCGCTGGACAAGCTGGGCCTGGCCGAAGTGGACCTGCTCGCGCTGAAGCAGGCTGGCCTGGTGGGCCAGCTGGCCAAGGTCGTGAAGGTCATCAAGTCGGGCGAGCTGACCAAGGCGGTGAAGCTGACGGGCATCGGCGCGACCGCCGGGGCCAAGGCCGCCATCGAGGCCGCCGGCGGCAGCCTGGCCTGAGCGATCTGAGCCAAGAGGAAGATCCAGAACGTGGCAACCAACGCGCTGACCAAGCAACAAGGGCTGGCCAAGACGGGCAAGTTCGGTGACCTGCGTCGCCGGCTGGTCTTTCTGCTGCTGGCGCTCGTGGTCTACCGCATCGGCGCGCACATCCCGGTGCCCGGCATCAACCCGGATCAGCTGGCACAGCTGTTCCAGGGCCAGCAGGGCGGCATCCTGAGCCTGTTCAACATGTTCTCGGGCGGGGCGCTGTCGCGCTTCACGGTCTTCGCGCTGGGGATCATGCCGTACATCTCGGCATCGATCATCATGCAGTTGATGACCTATGTCGTGCCGACCTTCGAGCAGATGAAGAAGGAAGGCGAGGCAGGTCGACGCAAGATCACGCAGTACACGCGCTACGGTGCGCTGGCGCTGGCGCTGGTGCAGTCCGTGAGCATCGCCACGATGCTGGAGTCCTCGGCAGGGTTGGTCAACAACCCCGGCTTCGGCTTCCGCATCACGGCCATGTTCAGCCTGACGGCTGGTTCCATGTTCCTGATGTGGCTGGGTGAGCAGATCACCGAGCGCGGTCTGGGCAACGGCATCTCGATCATCATCTTCGCCGGCATCGTGGCGGGGCTGCCCACCGCCATCGGTGGTCTGCTGGAGCTGGTGCGCACGGGTGCGATGAGCGTGCTGGTCGCGCTGTTCATCGTGGTGCTGGTCGGCCTGGTGACCTGGTTCGTGGTGTTCGTGGAGCGTGGACAGCGCAAGATCCTGGTGAACTATGCGCGGCGTCAGGTCGGCAACAAGGTGTATGGCGGCCAAGCCTCGCACCTGCCGCTGAAGCTGAACATGGCCGGTGTGATCCCGCCGATCTTCGCGTCCTCGATCATCCTGCTGCCGGCGACGGTGGTGGGCTGGATGGGCACGGGCGGCGAGGGCTGGTTCGCGCGCTTCATGCGCGACGCCGCCTCCACGCTGGCGCCAGGTCAGCCGATCTACACGCTGCTGTACGCCGGTGCGATCGTGTTCTTCTGCTTCTTCTACACGGCCCTCGTGTTCAACAGCCGCGAGACCGCCGACAACCTGAAGAAGAGCGGCGCCTTCATCCCCGGGATCCGCCCCGGCGACCAGACGGCCCGCTACATCGACAAGATCCTGCTGCGCCTGACCTTGGCGGGTGCGATCTACATCACCTTCGTGTGTCTGCTGCCGGAGTTTCTGATCCTCAGATACAACGTGCCGTTCTACTTCGGAGGGACCTCGCTGCTGATCATCGTGGTCGTCACCATGGACTTCATGGCCCAGGTGCAGAACTACATGATGTCGCAGCAGTACGAGTCGCTGCTCAAGAAGGCGAACTTCAAGACGTCGCTGGGTGGCTGATGCGGATTGATCAGGGTGGCGGGCTCTCGCCCGGCCGCCCGGTCCGGATCGAAAGATTTGGAAAGTGGAGTTGACGCCAAAGGCCTGTGCCTGGCGCACATTGTGTTTTGGGGCAGGTAGTTCAGCCCACAGAGTTTCAGGAGAAATCAAATGAGAGTTTCGGCTTCGGTCAAAACCATCTGCCGCAATTGCAAGATCATCCGCCGCAAGGGTGTGGTGCGCGTGATCTGCACCGACCCGCGCCACAAGCAGCGCCAGGGTTGATTCGAGAGTTCTAGAGGACGAACATGGCACGTATCGCTGGCATCAACATTCCGCCGCACAAGCACGCCGAAATCGGCCTGACGGCGATCTTCGGAATCGGCCGCACGCGCGCTCGCAAGATCTGCGAAGCCTGCGGCATCGACTACGCGAAGAAGGTCAAGGACCTGACGGACGCCGATCTGGAAAAGATCCGCGACCAGATCGCCCAGTTCACGATCGAAGGCGACCTGCGTCGCGAAACGACGATGAACATCAAGCGCCTGATGGACATCGGCTGCTACCGCGGCTTCCGTCATCGTCGCGGCCTGCCGATGCGTGGCCAGCGCACCCGCACGAACGCCCGTACCCGCAAGGGTCCGCGTCGCGCTGCGCAAGCCCTGAAGAAGTAAGGAATAAAGCATGGCCAAGTCTCCCGCCAACAACGCCGCGCAACGCGTTCGCAAGAAGGTCCGCAAGAACGTTGCGGACGGCATCGCGCACGTGCACGCGTCGTTCAACAACACGATCATCACCATCACTGACCGCCAGGGCAACGCTCTGTCGTGGGCGTCGTCGGGTGGCCAGGGCTTCAAGGGTTCGCGCAAGTCGACGCCTTTCGCGGCCCAGGTGGCGTCCGAAGTCGCCGGCCGCGCTGCGGTCGAGCAGGGCATCAAGAACCTCGACGTCGAGATCAAGGGCCCCGGCCCCGGTCGCGAGTCGTCGGTGCGCGCGCTGGCCGCACTGGGCATCCGCATCACGTCCATTTCCGACGTGACGCCCGTGCCGCACAACGGCTGCCGTCCGCAGAAGCGCCGCCGCATCTGAGGCGCTTTCCCTCGGCGCAGCGTCCTTTCGGGGTCGCTGCGCGTTTTGCTTTTCAACACAAGCCCACCGCCATCGGCACAGACGGCTGATGGCTCCCGCAGCAGCCGCTGCGGCAGACACCACACAAGGAAAATACCGTGGCACGTTACCTCGGCCCCAAGGCCAAGCTTTCCCGCCGTGAAGGCACCGACCTGTTCCTCAAGAGCGCGCGTCGCTCCATCGCGGACAAGGCGAAATTCGATTCCAAGCCCGGCCAGCACGGCCGCACCTCGGGCCAGCGCACCTCCGACTACGGCCTGCAGCTGCGCGAAAAGCAGAAGGTCAAGCGCATGTACGGCGTGCTGGAGAAGCAGTTCCGCCGCTACTTCGAGGAAGCCGACCGCCGCCGCGGCAACACCGGCGCCAACCTGCTGTTCCTGCTCGAGTCGCGCCTGGACAACGTGGTGTTCCGCATGGGCTTCGGCTCCACCCGCGCCGAAGCGCGCCAGCTGGTGTCGCACAAGGCGATCACCGTGAACGGCCAGCCGGTCAACATCCCCTCGTACCTGGTCAAGACCGGCGACGTGGTGGCGGTGCGTGAGAAGTCGAAGAAGCAGGCACGCGTGGTCGAGGCCCTGCAACTGGCCCAGCAGGTCGGCATCCCGGCCTGGGTCGAAGTCAACGTCGACAAGGCCGAGGGCACGTTCAAGAAGGTGCCGGACCGCGACGAGTTCGGCGCCGACATCAACGAATCGCTGATCGTCGAACTTTATTCGCGTTGATGCTGATGAGGGCGCAGGCAGGTACCCACCTCCTGCGCCCCATTCTGTTGTTCCCGTTCCTGCGCTGCCAAGACGCTCTTGCGCAGCCCAGGCGCTTCACCAGCCTTACCGGTGTAACGAGCCGGGGGTATTGAGAGGAAGTCCGCATGCAAACAACCCTGCTGAAACCCAAGACCATCCAGGTCGAGCAATTGGCCGCCAACAAGGCGAAGGTCACGCTCGAGCCTTTCGAGCGCGGCTACGGCCACACGCTCGGCAATGCGCTGCGTCGCGTGTTGCTGTCTTCGATGGTGGGCTATGCAGCCACCGAAGTCACGATCGCCGGCGTGCTCCACGAGTACTCGTCGATCGACGGCGTGCAAGAAGATGTGGTCAACATCCTTCTGAACCTCAAGGGCGTGGTGTTCAAGCTCCACAACCGCGACGAGGTCACGCTGTCGCTGCGCAAGGATGGCGAAGGCCCGGTCACGGCCGCCGACATCCAGACGCCGCATGACGTCGAGATCATCAACCCCGAGCATGTCATTGCCCACCTGTCGCAAGGCGGCAAGCTGGACATGCAGATCAAGGTCGAGAAGGGCCGCGGTTACGTGCCCGGCACGATGCGCCGCTACGCCGACGAGCCGACCAAGTCCATCGGCCGCATCGTCCTCGACGCGTCGTTCTCGCCCGTCAAGCGCGTGAGCTACACGGTCGAGAGCGCCCGCGTGGAGCAGCGCACCGACCTGGACAAGCTGCTGGTCGAGATCGAAACCAACGGCGCAATTTCGGCCGAAGACGCCGTGCGCGCGTCGGCCAAGATCCTGGTCGAGCAACTGGCCGTGTTCGCGCAGCTGGAAGGCGGCGTGGACGAGCTGTTCGATGCCAAGGCGCCGCAACAGCGCAGCGCCCAGCAGTTCGACCCGATCCTGCTGCGTCCCGTGGACGAACTGGAGCTCACGGTGCGTTCGGCCAACTGCCTGAAGGCCGAGAACATCTACTACATCGGTGACCTGATCCAGCGCACCGAGAACGAGCTGCTCAAGACCCCGAACCTGGGTCGCAAGTCGCTCAACGAAATCAAGGAAGTGCTCGCCTCGCGCGGCCTGACCTTGGGCATGAAGCTCGAAAGCTGGCCGCCGGCCGGCCTCGACAAGCGCTGATCCTTTCTCCAGCGTTCTTCGCGAAATCCCGCAGAAGGGGCAGTACCTGACACGGCTGCCCTCCATTACTAAAAATCCTCCAAGGAACACACCATGCGTCACGGACTCGGACTCCGCAAACTCAACCGCACCAGCTCGCACCGCCTGGCGATGCTGCGCAACATGACCAACTCGCTGATCGAGCACGAGGCCATCAAGACCACCGTGCCGAAGGCCAAGGAACTGCGCCGCGTCGTCGAGCCGCTGATCACGCTGGCGAAGAACCCCACGGTCGCCAACAAGCGCCTGGCTTTCGATCGCCTGCGCAACCGCGACAACGTCGTGAAGCTCTTCAATGAACTGGGCCCGCGCTACCAGACGCGCCCGGGCGGCTACACCCGCATCCTGAAGATGGGCTTCCGCGTGGGCGACAATGCGCCCATGGCTTTCGTGGAGCTGGTGGACCGTCCCGAAGTTTCTTCGGACGACGCTGTGCAGAACGCCGCGGATTAAGCTATACTTTCATTTCTGACGCGCGATGGAGCAGTCTGGTAGCTCGTTGGGCTCATAACCCAAAGGTCGCAAGTTCAAATCTTGCTCGCGCAACCACTCCCAGAGACCCCGCATTTGCGGCTGCCACAAGCAGCTGTGATGCGGGGTCTTTCAGTTTGGCCCAGCTCTCGCCGTTCTCATCGCGGCTGAGCGTGATTTCCCCCAGCAGGTCGGCCAGCGCAGCCCGAGCCTTGCCCACTGATGTTTCGCTGGCCACCAGCGTCTCGCGTAGGTTCAGCACCAGCTTCCGGTACTTCGCCATGATGGCGCCCGCACTCGCAATGGGCGGCGGTTCGGCGGCGCGTGCGGCCTGAAGCGTCTTCTTCTCCAGCTCTGCCGCACGTAGCCGATCGGCCAGTGCGTCGCTGCTGCCCACGGCCACGATAGCCTGAACGATGCGCTCGATCTCCTTGTCCAGCTCTGCGGCACGGCGCACGGCCGCAGCCCGCGCCTGCTCGTGGCCGCTGTCCATCTCGGTCAGCAGCCGGCGAACGACTTCCTCGACTTCGGCAAGCGCGCTGGGGGACAGGAGGTCTTCGCGCAGTTCGGCCAGCAGCCGATAGTCCACATCCTTCCGCGTCCAGGTGGACGAGTTGGCGCAGGCCGTCGGGCCCTTGTCCTTGTGCGCGCTGCAGCCGTACCGGAGCGCGCTGACGGCGATCACCGGGCCGCCGCATGTTTCGCAGCGCAGCAGGCCGCCGAAGAGCGTCGTCGTCGGCCGGCCGTTGCCTGACCACTTCTTGCGCTGGACCGGCCGGGTCTGGTCCCACAGTTCGTTCGTGATGATGCGCAGGTCGGGCTGTTCGCGCACGACCCATTCCGCGCGCGGGCGTGGGACCGCCTGCCGCTTCCCAGTGTCGGGGTCTTTCAGCCACTGCCGGCGGTTCCACACGACGCGGCCGATGTAGATCTCGTTGTTCAGGAGGCCATCGCCCATTGCGGGCGAGCCGACCAAGGCGCTTGCCGCCCAGCCAGCGCCGCGAGGGCTTGGGACGCCGCGCGCGTTCAACTCATAGACGATGCTGCGCAGCGTGGCGCCCGCCGCGACCTGCTCGAAGATCCATCGGACGTGCTGGGCCTGGGCCTCGTCGATGACGATGCGCCGGCCGCCTGGAACCGTCTCGCTTGAGTAGCCGTAGGTGCGCCCGCCCGCAGCCATGCCGCGCTCAAACTGCCCCTGCAGGCCTCGGTGGGTCTTCTTCCGCAGGTCGTCCAAGAACAGTTCGTTCACCAGCCCGCGCGCGATCCGCATGACCTTGCGTCCGGACGCCTGGCTGTCGTAGCTGTCCGCCGTGCCGATGATGCGGATGCCGCGATGCTCCATGCGCTTCACCACCGCTTCCTGCTCGGCCAGGTCGCGCGTGATGCGGTCCAGGCCCTCCACCAGCAGGACATCGAAGCGTTCGGCTAGCACGTCGGCCATCAGCGCCTTGCCGCCGGGCCGCAGGGTCACGGGCGTGGACCCGCTGATACCCTCGTCGGAATGCGCGGCCACGATGGGCCAGCCCTCGCGCGCGGCGCGCTCCCGGCCGGCGCGCAGCTGGTCCTCGATGCTGTTCTGATTCTGGTTGTCGGTGCTAAACCTGGCGTACAGGCAGACTCTCATCTCGTTCCTGGATCAGTTCGTTGACCAGCTGGCGCGCGATGATCTCGATGAGGCGCGAGCGGGCCGGGCTCCTGTAGTCGGTCAGGCCGGCAGGCGGGGGAGCCGCAGGCCGGGCGGGGCGGCGGATCGGGGCGACGGTATCAGCGGTCATCGATCCTCCTCACTTCTCGCGCTGGTGCATCCACCACTGCGCCCGGCGCGCGGGCGTAGCCGTCCAGGGCCTTCACGGCGGCGCGCACGTACTTCGGCACGCTGCGGGCCTTGTCGTAGGCTTCGACCATGCGTTGGCGCGCAGCATCGTCGGCGGGCCCAACCCCGTGGGCCGCGATGTCCTGCATGCCGGCCTGAAGTTCCTCCGGGCTGGGGCCGATCTCGCAGCGCACCCAGGCCACCAGGCGGCGAAGGTGGTTCAGGTCGGAGCGCTTCACTTGCCACCTCCCGGCAGCGCCTCGAAGAACTGGCCGCGCCGCTGCTGCGTCACCTTCAGGTAATCGACCTCCACCTTCGCACTGTTGACCAGCACCGTTGCCACCTCGCCGATGACCTTGGCGCGGTCCAGCGCCATGGGGTTGTCGGGGTCGCGCAGGGCGCGCAGCGTGGCCATCAGATGGCTTCGGACTTCTCCGATTCCGCTTTGCTCGCCATGCGGTTGATCTGCCGCGTGATGAGGGACTTCAGGCGGATGACCTGCTGCACCTCGGGCGGGTAACGCTGATCCAGCCGGTTCCGGTTCGCCAAGTCGGTGCGCGTCACCAGCATCAGGTTGGCCAAGGTCAGCGGCTGCGCTGGGTCGCTCGCCGTCACGATCATTCCCGCCGGCACCGGGCCGTGCGCTTCCTCCCACGTCGCCACCTCCACCCGCTTCCACGCTTCCGCGCGCGGGCCGCTTGCTTTCACCTTGCGCATCAGGTCGCCCCGAGAGTTGCGGCGCTCGGCCCCGAGCGGCAGGCGCTGATTGCTGGCCAGTCTCACTTCGGCCGGTCTCTCCAGCCCCAACTTCTTCGCCATCGCGCGCACCTGATCCTTCGGCCGGTTCATCAGCCTGCACAGATCGGCCATCGGCGTCACCGGGTACAGCTGCGCCAGCAGCGTCTTCTCCGCCAGACTCCACCGCAGCGGCTTGCCGTCCAGCTTCATGTCGCTGGCGCGCGTGGCCACCGCCATCTTCGTGCGGCCGAGCTGCCGCGCTACTTCCTTCACCGGCATCGTGCCGTACAGCTCGCGCAGCCTTGCGTCCTCGTCGGCTGTCCACTTCGGCATCGGCTTTCTCTTGAGCATGCGCCGCCTCCAGGGTAGGGATGTCCTTGGCGCCTTTCGTGTAGACGCCGCTCTCGGGGTCGTAGGCCAGCAGGTCATGGTCCAGCGCCATGATGAGCTGGGCGTGGATGTTCCGGGAGTCCCCGGGCATCACGTACTTCTCTGCGATGTCGTCCAGCGCCAGGGCCTCATCGGGGTTGAGGGCGAAGAATCCGACCACGCGCGCGGCCAGGCTCTCGGGGTTGGGGCGGTAGATCACGCCTTCACCTCCTGCAGGAATGTGGCCAGCCTGCAGTTCTTCGCTGCGCCTGCAGGCATGCCGTTGATGATGGGGAACGGCCAGCCCTTGGCGGCCTGGGCACGCTCGGCCTCGATGCCTTCCAGGCGCTGGGGCGACAGGCGCAACTCCACCTCGAAGCCCTCGCGCCGCGCGACGATACGGACGTGGCCGGGGCCGCCGCGCTCGCGGCCGCGGTAGCCCTTGGTGACGCGCACGCCCGCCGGGTCGAACGAGCACATGCCGCGCGGGTTGCCCGGCTGGCCGGGGAAGTGGTGGCGCTGGGCCACGCCCGCCGCCACCAGCGCCTCGGCGGAGCCGATGTAGATGGCGCGCGAGTAGGAGACCAGACGCATGACGCCCGGGGCGACTTCGATGCGGTCAGTCATCGGTAGAACCCTCGGTAAGCGCGTTCCATGTTCCCCACGTCCGCATCGTCACCCCACGACTTGCGGCCGTCGCCGTCTCCGTGCAACTGCATCGCAAAGAAGTTGATGCTCGACAGCAGGACGATGCGCTGCAGCATGCCGTGGTACATCGGGAAGTCGTCATCTCGCTCAATCTCCAGCAGCTTGATGACGCCTTCGGCCAGCTTGGCAATCTCGTGGTTCACCTCCCGCGCAAGGTCGAACCGTCGCTCCGCATCGGGGTCCGCAGCTGGCGCTGGCGGCACTGCTTCGCTTACCGGCTCTGCCGCCGGAGGCTCAGGGGCGGGCGCCTTGGGCCAGAAGGCCGTGCCGGTGTCGATCATCGGGTGCAGAGACTCAAGCACGGCATCCGCCTGCTGCGCCAGCAGCCCGCGTCCGTCTCCGACGTGCAAGGCAGCGCAGCCCTGCACCAACGCCTGAATATCGAACACCGAGCGCCCGAGGTCGCGCATAGCGTCCGAGTTGGGGGCGGCAGACCTTAGCGCCTTGCTGATCTCGATCTGTGCGAAGAACAGGAGCGTACTGCCGGAGTCACCTTCGTCGCCGGCTGCTTTGTCCGCGCCGAGCACAAGATCGCGAGCAGCCTCAATGGCTTTCACGATCTCAGCCATGGCCTTTTCCGGCGTCTTGGCAGCAGTTTTCCGAGCGCGTGGGTTTGCCGGCGCAGCCACGTTCTTCGAGGCCGATGTCTTCTTGGCCGGCGCCTTCTTGGCGGCCTTGGGCTTATCGTTGACGGCGCTCACGATGTCAGCCCCCACACGCATTGCGCAGCGAACACCAGCGTCAGGGCAATGCCCAGGATCGCGTCCTTCATGCTGCACCTCCGCTGCGCTTGGCTTCGCGGGCGGCCTTCAGGCGGGCAGTGAGTTTCTTCGACTCGGCGGCGTGAATCTTCGCTTCCATCTCCGCCTCCTGCTCTCGGTACTCGACCTGCTGCTGGACCCATTTCAAGTTCACGCCCTTGGCGCCGATCTTCACCAGCCGCATCATGATGAACAGATAGCCGGCAGCCACGTTGCCGCGAGTGAGGCGCTTCGGGCTCTCGCGGTCTTCCGTGTACATCTCGAATGCACTCTCAATGGTCGCCATCAAGTGGCCATCGGAGTAGGAGTGAGTCTCCAGATACTTGATGTGCTCAAGAGCCATGCGGATGCCCAACGCGCGCCCGGCTTCGTACGGCAGCTTCGGTGCGTCGAAGAACACCGTTCTTCCGGAGCCCGAGACATAGCCGCCGCGAGGTCCGTGCTTGGTCTCCCGGAACTGGAAGGAAAGCTCTCGCTGCACCCTCTTCGTGTGCTTGTCCGGCCACGATGTCCGGGCCGCTTCCGCCTCGTACTGGCGGCGCACGAGGGTGTCCTGGATATGCTGGGCGAGCATGTCCATCTCCTTGCGGCGCAGGCGCTTCCCCAGTCCATCGACGACGTGGGCGCCGAGCTTGCGCGCGGCCTTGTTGATCGCCTCGATGATGGTTGTCCCGCTCTCGCCGTAGGCAGGGCAGTTTTCGGGATCAAAGTGGATGGCGACCTCTTTGAACGCGAAGAACTGGTAGCCGCTGTTCGGCGTGAACCACACGAACGGCTCGCGGGTGTCGCTGTGGCACAGGGCCTCAGACCCGATGGGGTAGCGACGGGGATGCTCAAGTCGGGCCGCCTCAACGGCCTCAGACCACTTCCCTTTGAACGCCTCGCCCTTCGTTGGGCGCAGGAAGAGCGTGATCAGGGTAGGGCTGCCCGAGTTCGGCCAGTTCGGCGGCGGGGTCCACTCAACCTTCGGCTTTGCCGGGTCCTTGTAGAAGATCGGCTCGGGGTTGTCCTCGGGGCGTGCCGGCGCAGCATTTGCGCGCGCAGGTGCCAACGTGGCATCATTCGCCATGGTTCTTTCCTTGAGAGGGTTTGGATCAAGAGGCCTGCTCGGTTGGCGCCGAGCTGGTTTCGATAGAAGCCTCGACGGTTGGCGCTGTCGGGGCTTCGCCTTTTGTGGCGCGCCGTTTTCGCGGCGGCGGGTGCGTGCTGGGCTCGATGCGCGGCGCCTGTGCTGCTGGCGCGAGCAGCGTTCCGAACTGGCCCAGCGCGGCCTTGGCGTTGTCGTAGCCGTCGTGATGGTCGCTCGCCACTGCGAAAGTCGCGCAGGCGATCTGGTTCGCTGCAGCTACCAGGGCCAGCTTTCCAGGCGGGAGGCTGCCTCGCTGGCCGGGCTCGATACCGACTGCTTTGTTGATGGCCTTGTTGACGTTGACATGCACGGCCCAGGGCTTTGACGATTCCGCTGCCTTGGCATCGACCACGGCGTGGAGTTCGTGATAGCCCGAGAGGTACTCAGCCCGGATCGCTTGTGGCGAGGTCGGAGCGCCACGCAGGATCTGGTCGATCTGCTCGTCGCACCAGATGGCGAAGTTGAGGTCGAGCCACTGGGCGTAGCGCACGGCGAGCTTTGGATGCAGCCAGGTGCCGCCGTACCGTCCGCGCCGAGTGACCTTCCAAATACCAGCTTTCCCGGTAATTGCGATCTGGCGTGCGTCGAGCGCCGCGATGTAGTCGATAGTGGAGTCCAACTCCAAGAAGTCGTTGGGGCGCTTGCCGTAGCGATCTGCAGCCACTGTCGCGTCGAACCAGCCCTCGGCGTCGAATGCGAACGTGTGGCCGTCGTACTCTGCCTGGATCACTTCGGTGGTCACTGCTGCTGCTCCTTGGTGGTGCTGGGTTGCTGGGTGTGCTTGGCCTTGAAGGTCGAGCGCAGGCGGGCCAGGATCTCGCCGTTCAAGCTACGGTCGTTCGCGATGGCCTCGGCTTTCAGTTGAGCCTTGAGGTCATCCGGAATGCGGACCGGGGTGGGTGCGAGTTGGTGACGGTCGGTCATGGCATGAGTAGATTCTTAAAGAGTCATTCAACAGAGTCAAGTAGATTCTTTGTGAAAGAATCTGAAAGAGTCGATGATTAGGGGATGGAGCCTAAGCAGCAGCCGCCGTACCCCTTGCGCATAAATCCAGAGTTGCGCGAGCGCCTGGAAGCCGAGGCGCAAACGGCGAAGCGCAGCCTGAATGCTGAAATCGCGGATCGGTTGGAGCGATCCATCAATGGCGAGTCCGCGCCAGATGCGACCGTGAAGAGCTTCGCCGCTGCGCTGGCCAGTGCGCAGCAGGATGCGGCAATGGCGGCTGTCCAATCGGAGGGGCGCCTTTTCGCCGCTGCAAATGTGTCGAAAGTGCTGGTTGAGGTTCTCGATGAGATTGCTCGCCGTGAGATCACGCTGGACGTGAACCAGGAAAGCCTTGACGAGGCCTATATCAACGCTACGAGGTTCGTGCGCGATGCTGAGCACCGCTTCGAGTCTGGAGGGCTGGACGCTGTTATCAAGCGCGCCGAAGTTGCCCAACGCAGACTTGACGAAGCGCAGGCCGCCTTGATGGAACTTGCCACGCGGCGTTCGCAAAGCAGCGATCTTCCCGCCGAACGAGTCGTCAGCTTCAAAGGCCCCAGCGGCAAGGCGCGCAAGATTGAAGTCACCACCAAGGCGCGAAGGGGCGCACCGAAGCCCTGATCGCTTGGTGCCGATGCACCAGGCCGGGGCCATCACAGCGACCTCCCGGCGAGGCGCTCCATCAGCGGCCGTTCGCGGTACTCACCGAACGCGCCGTTGAAGAACTCGTTCGCGCCGTCGTGCACGATGCGATCCAGCTTCGGGTTCGTCTTCAGTTCGCGCATGAATGCCTTGGTGTGGCACCAATGCAAAGGCTGAAACTCGCGCGAGGAGAAGTCCTCGCCGCGCGTGCTGGCCGAGTTCTCCAACTGCATGACGCAGATCAGATTCAGTGCGGAGTCGCCGTACTTGCGCACGTCCTCGGTGTCCCGATCTGCCGGGTTGGCGTTGATGGCCTCGAACACCTGTTGCCGGGTCGCCTTCTGGTCGAGCGCGTGGCACAGCGGCATCAGGTATCGGCCGATCTCGATCTCGGCGGAGTCCAGCTGCAGCCGGCGCTCTTCCAGTTCCGCAAGCTCGCCCAGCGCAGCGGCCTTGGTTGCGCCATCGGGCGCGTTCTCGCTGAGCCGGGTCCAGTGAGCCCGGTTGTAGTTTTGCGCGTTGCGCGCCATGACGATGCGGCGCGCGCAGATGCGCAGCCCCACCAGCTGCTTGATGAGCTGGTCGGCGGTTTCGTTGCCGGTGATCTCGAAGTTCATGGCGTCCACCACACAACAACGACAGACACCACGGCCATGACGTAGAGGGCGAGGTCTTCGGCGGTCACGCTGCGACCTCCTGATGCACATCGAGCCGCACCCAAGGCCCGTTGATGCCGTCCATGCGCTCGATGTGCAGGCCCTCGATGGGCATGGGGCCGACGCGCCCGAACCAGTTGGAAGGGTGGCTGCCGTTGGCGTTGGCGCACAGGGAGCGCCATGATTCGTTGCCGATGCGCGCAGCCCGGCGCAACTCGGCACCGGTCATCAGTCTTCGCGCCTCGGTGCCGAAGCGGTACAGGCCATTGCCGTGCGTGTACGCTTCGGAGAGCGTGGCGAACCGCATCTTCCCGTCGGCGCCCTGGATGCCGGGCAGGGCAGTGGGCTCGTAGTGCCGGTTCAGGCTGAACCAGACCACCGGCCGCTCAACGTCGGGCACGTTGGCAGTTGCTGGGCGCAGGAAGCCCGACGACAGGATGGAGGCCATGTGCTGGCCGCGCGTGTAGTGCCAGGCGATCATGCTGCCCCCGGTGCGTTGGTGCCGGCCCGCATCACGCTCGCCTCAACAGTCCGCCCGAGCACGGCCAGCAGCCGAGCCTTCAGCACTGGCGCCGCGAAGATGTCCACGCGGGCGGGGTCGGCGTAGCCCACGCCTTCGGGGCCACCCCAGCTCAGTTCGAACAGGCGCGCGTCGATGTCCTCACTGACGTTCTGCTCGATGAGGTCCTGGGCGCTCTGGATGTTGTAGATCAGGCCGTCATCGCACCAGTTCGCGGTGCCCACGCCCCATGCCTGGAAGAGCAGGCTTTCGAGGAAGGCGCCCGCGCAATCGGGGGGTCTCGGCCCGTCGAAGAAGACGATGCGCTCGTGCAGCAGCTCATCGCGTGGGCGCAGCCGATCGGGCAGGCTCACGATGGCGCGGTACAGCCGGCCCTGGGCGGCGTAGTGGGCAGGGGAGGGGCGCGCGTTCATGCCGCGCTCCCCAGGTGCTCAACGGCATGTGCGCGCTTGCGCTGGGCCGCCAGGCGATGCACGAGCGAGCCATCGGGAGCGCGCCAGTCTTCGAGGAACAGCAGTTCGTCGTTGCCTCGGCGGGCCTTGCGGCGGTACTCGATGAACTCCGGCGTGACGCTCAGCGCGATGTGCGCGCGTCGGCGCAGATCCATCTCGACGGCGGTCCGAAGGCCGTGCGGATCACGGGGTAGGGCGTCTGCCTGGGCCGTCAGCTTGACGGCGAGGGACATGCTGTCCAGCAGGCCGGAGAAGCGGCGCGGCGCTGGCGCTGCTGGCTGTGCCTCTCGGCGATGGGCCGCTGCTGCGGCTGACGTGCGGTGCATTCATCACTCCATGGCACCGCGTATCGGTGCAATGGAGTGATTATCGGTATTCCGCTTGCCGTGTCAACGGTTTTCCGATTTGGCGGTTATCGGGCTGCCCCTATGGGGCGAGCACGACGCGTACCGACTGTCCGTCCTTCACAGTGACCTGGCGGGCAAGCGTGCCACCCTGCGGCTCTGCTCCGTAGCGAGTCATGACGTTCCACTGCACATTTGTGATGACGTACCAATCGCCATCCTTCACCTGGGTGAATTCAAAGTTCCCCTGTGCATCACAGTGCCCAGCTTTGCCGAGTGTCGAGAAGGCCGGAGAGGTGTTCACGAACTTGATGATTGGTGTTTCGTGAACGGATCGATAGCCGCCTCCTTCGTTGCCGAAGAATGCTGCGAACCACTTGCGCGCGTAGCCGGTAGCGGGATGGAGATCGACACGATTCCCTGCGCAGGTGACCACGCCGCCACCAACTTGGCGCAACAGTGCATTGCCTTGAATCTTGCCAGCACCCGGCTCAAGCGCTGCGCGCGCAGCCTCCTCGTCAAACTGGCCTCCCATATCGACGGTGCGCGTAGGCGCCGCACAGCCAGCAAGCCCGACAAGTGCGGCAATGGAAAGGGTCAGAGCGAACTTCACTGGCTATCTCCTACGCTCAGGCGCGTGACTTGATCTTTTTGCGAGGGACCGGGTAGGCAATGTAGTACACCCAGTCAACCTCCTCGTCCTTGAAGTGCAGCACTACTGTGTCGTTGTACGAAGACAGACTCAGGCCGCCCCGCCGTGAGGCGAGTCGCTTTATCAAGGTCTCGCCAGTGCGCAGCCGCACGAGCACGTCGTCTTCCAGATCGACTTCGGTGCCTGGCTCCACAAGCGCGAAGTTCTTCGGCGTGTACTTGGGGATCATGCTGGGCCCTTCGACCTCAACCAGAAAGGCGTGCGGATCGCTGCTCAGGATGCCTGCGCCGACCTCTCCCGTAGCCCCCACCGGATAGTCGCCATCCGTCCAGATGACGCTGGGCATTGCTCCACCGTTACCTCGACCAACGACCGCCACCTCGCGCAACTTGGATGGGGCCACCAGTTGGGCGTGATCCATTCCAGGTGGCCGGGCCAGCATCTCGCCTTCCCCAGTGGCCAGCCACGTAGCCCTCACGCCGCAGGCTTCTGCAAGTTGCGGCGTGAATGAAGACCCTTGGCCGGTGCGCTCGGCCTCGGCCAGCGTCGACTGACCCATACCCACAGCCTTCGCGAGCGCGGGCTGGCTCAGGCCTGCGTGCAGGCGTGCTTCGCGCAGGCGCGCGCCGAAGGGGGTGCGATCAGTTTCTCTCACAGCCGATAGGTTACCGATAGGGGAAATCGGAATGCCGCTTGCATAAAAATCGGTATCCCGATAGAGTCGCCATCCCATGGACTGGCCCTCAATCATTTCATCGCTCCAAGGCAAGGACTTGACTCACTCGCAAATCGCCAAGCTATGCGGGTGCGGCCAGTCCACCATCACGGATCTGCTCACGAGCAAGAGCAAGGAACCGCGCTACGCGCTCGGCCGCCGGCTCATCGAACTGAGCACGCTGGATAAGTCGGCTCTGAATCAGCTGCTGGCCAACCTCCGGCAGCCGGAAATGGCGGCTGCCTGATGCCGAGCCTTCGCCGCCTCCGCAAGCAGTCGCCGCGCCGCACGGTAGCGCACCAACTCCCGGCGTTGCCGCTCATCACCTACGGCCCGCCCGTCTTCAACCTACCGGCCTTCACTGCCGCGCTGGAACAGGCCGCGCTTGAGTTCGCCCTCGGCATGGCCGCCCTGGTTGAACACGTTCAGGCGATGGCAGAAGCCCTCCAGGCCCGCAGGGAAGGGAGGCTGCATTGACTCATCGCCGCACGTTCATGCGCCGCGCCCGCGCACTCGGAAGCCGTGCCGGCGCCGAGTGCCGCATCTGCGCGAAGCCCACGCGCAAGACGCCGCCCACCGATTCCAGCCGCAGCCGCGTCGAGCTGATCGTCAACACCGGCCGCCCGTGCGCGTCGGTCGTGGAGGTGATGGCCGTGCGCACCGAGGAATGCAGTTCGCCATCGGCGGTTTGCATGGGCGGAACGGGCTCGAAGAGGTACTTGGGGTTCGTCATGCCCCGCAGTTTGTCGGGCGCCTCGTCCCTTACCCATACGTACAGCAATTCGGGAGCAACGTTGCTATGAACCTCCGTGACTCTGCCCGCAGCCTTGCCCGTCGGATGCATGGCGGCATCGAAGCCTGGGCCCTCCGCGTCGGCAAGAACCCGGCTTCCGCTCGCCACGAGCTGGCCGGCAGCAGTGGCTACAAGCTGGGCCTGGAAGACGCCGAGCTGATGACGCAGTTCGCCATCGAGCAGAACGTCAGCGACCCGCTGCAGATCCTGAACACGTTCGCGCGCAACGTCGGGGCGATGGTCGTGCCGCTCCCCGGCATGTACGAGACCGGCGGTTGCACGATGCAGGACTTGTCCAGTGCCGCGCGCGAGTTCGCGGAGTTCGTGGCCGCCGCCGCAAGCGCGACGGCAGACGGCAAGGTCAGCGCCAACGAGCTGGCCCAGGTCGATCAGGAGCTGGCGCACCTCATCGGCTGCGCCCAGCGCGTGCGCGCCACCCTGGCCGCAATGCATGAAGCCGGCAAGCCGACATCGGAGCGCAGCGTGGTCGAGTTGCCCGTGCGAGACACCATGGCCCGGCCCACCGCCGCGGCCTGAACCCGTTTGGACCACGGCTAGGGCTGCGGGATAGCTACCCGCCCCGAAAAGCAGTTTGCCTTTCCTGCCTGCCGCTGGTTTCTTCTTCCCGAAAGGCGCCTTGCTCACGTTGAAAGGCATCTATGACGCAGCAAAACATCCCGGTAGTGCCGGATCACTGGCCCAGCGAATCGGCGCTCATTGCGGATCTCCTGGCCACGTTCCCAGGCATCCACGCGCGGCCGGCGCGCGAGTACGGCAGCGAGAGGTGCCAGCACGGTGTGTGGGTCGGCGGCGAAGCCCTCATGCCCGATGAGGTGCCGATGTTCTGCACATTCGCGTGCCCTGACCCGGACTACTACGACGGCTATGTGCACCACGCCTTCATCGAATGGCTGGCGCAGCGCGGCTGGCTCATCGAGGAGTACGACACCGCCGTGTTCATGGTCACGTCGCAGGCCCAGGCGGATGAAGAAGACGCGCAGCAAGACGAGCTTGAGGACCTACTCGACCAACGCCACGAAGCCTGCATCGTGCTGCACCGACTGGAGGCCGCCGTAGCCGCCTGCAGGCTCAAAATTTCCCGCTGGGACGAAGCTGCGACGGCGCAGTGCCTGGAGGAAATCGAGCACCACAAGAAGCGACTGGCCGACATGCTCCAGACCCGGCGCATTGTGAAGCGTGATGGTCCAGGCGACGAAGCGCCGTTCTGATCAAGGTGTTCATGAGCAACTTGGTGACGAATCTTTGCCGACCGCTGCGACTGCAGCCTGTGCGGAAGTGCGTGCTCATGGCGCTTGCAGATCGAGCGAACGATGAGGGCGTGGCGTGGCCATCCCTGGCATGGCTGTGCGAGTGGACATGCTTCAGCCGGAGGGCCGTCTGGAACGCCCTGGAAGACCTAGGAGCGACCGGTTTTGTTCACATCAACAAGATCCCTGGCAAGAACACCCGGTGCGAATTCGTGCTCGACAAGCTGCGGGAAGCGGCCGAAAACCCTGGCACGACGTGCACCAGTACCCATGCACCAGATGCACCCGGGGATGCACGACGTGCACCCGATACCGATGTGGAACCAGGGGCCAACGGTGGCACCACATGCACCAGTGCACCAGATGCACCGATGCACGACGTGCACCCCCACCCTGGCACGACGTGCACCAGTACCCATGCACCAGATGCACCCGGGGATGCACGACGTGCACCCGATACATCCATAGACACCCTTAAGACATCAGAGAAGACAAATACCTTTTGCACCGAGCCGCAAGGCGGCGTCGATGCTGAACCTGTCGAGCTCGTTGCGTTGATTCCGTTGGTGAACGGCGAGGAGCATCAGGTGACGGCAGCCGATGTTGCCGAGTGGTCCCAGGCCTTTCCCGGCGTGGACGTGCGGGCAGCGGTGCTGCAGGCCAGGATCTGGTGCAAGGACAACCCGACCAAGCGCAAGACAGCGCGGGGCGTTCGTCGATTCCTGACGGGGTGGATTGGCAGGGAGCAGGACCGTGGTGGGCGTAGGCCCTCAACGAGCGCGCAAGCCAGCCGGCCGCCTTCACTGCCCGAGTGGTGCCGTGCCGCCGGCTTCGAGAACGTCGATGAGGCGCACAACGCGATGTGCTGGGCGCACACGGCGCACCTGTTCCGCGACGGCAAGCGCATCCCGCAGGAGGAGCCCGCGTGAACGCTGGGGAGTTGAAAGGCTTGCTGGCGCAGAAGGCGGCCGAGATCGCTCAGCACTTGCTGCCGAAGGGCAAGAAGGTCGGGAGCGAGTGGAAAGCCGGGAACACGCTGGGGGAGGAAGGTACGAGCCTGTCCGTCCGGCTTACCGGCGAGAAGGCGGGTGTGTGGAAGGACTTCGCCAGCGGCGAGAGCGGCGACCTCATCGACCTGTGGATGGCGTCGCGCGGCCTGTCTCTGGTGGAGGCCATCAAGGACATCAAACGGCACCTCGGCATCCGGGATGAGCCCATCAAGCCGCCGACAAAGACCTACCGCAAGCCGGAGCGGCCGAAGTGCCAGGCCCCGAAAGCGCGGGTGTACGAGTGGCTGAAGGCCCGGGGTCTGACCGACGAGACGCTCAAGGCCTTCAAGGTGGGCGAGCAGTTGCGCGACGGCAAGGCGTATTGCGTGTTCCCGTTCCTCGATGAGGCCGGCGAACTGGTCAACGTCAAGCGCCGGAACATCGACGACAAGAAGGAGCAGACCCAAGAGGGCGGCGCAGCGCCGTGCCTGTTCGGTTGGCACCTGATCGATCCCAATGCACGTCAGATCGTCATCTGCGAGGGCGAGATCGACGCCATGTCGCTGCACCAATGCGGCATCGCCGCGCTGTCGGCGAACCAAGGCGCGGGAGCGCACCAATGGATCGAAACCGACTGGGACCGCCTGGAGCGCTTCGACGACATCCTCGTCTGCTACGACAACGATGGGCCGGGCGACAAGGGCGCGAACGAGGTCATCCAGCGGCTGGGGATCGAGCGGTGCCGGCGCATGCGTGTCGGCGCGAAAGACGCCAACGACTGGCTGCAGCAGGGCGCTGAGGCGGTGGATTTCCTGCACGTCATGGCTGACGCGAGGCCGCTGGACCCCGACGAGCTGCGCAGCGCCAACGACTTCACGCAGGCGGTCGAGGATCTGTTCCATCCGCCCGCCGGGGCGCCTGCACTGCCGGCCCTCTACATCGACCAGCGCCTCGACTGGTTCCAGTTCCGGGATGGCGAGTACACGGCGTGGACGGGCTGGAACGGGCACGGCAAGAGCCTGGTCATTGACCAGATCCTCTTGGGCTTGGTCAAGCAAGGGCAGAAGGTCGCTGTGTTCTCTGGCGAGTTGCCGCCAGCCATCCACCTGCAGCGGGTCCACCGCCAAGCCTCTGGCCTGGCCAAGCCCGCACGGGCCTACATCCGGGCCATCGGGGCATGGCTTCATCACCGGTTCTGGCTGTTCGATGTGGTGGGCACTGCGAAGCTGGACAGGCTGCTGGAAGTGTTCACCTACGCGGCCCGGCGGCACGGGGTCAAGCATTTCGTCATCGACTCGCTGATGATGATCGACGTGCCCATCGACGGTCCCGGGGCCTTGTCTGCGCAGCGCAAGGCCGTCCAGCGCATCACGGCATTCGCCAAGCAGTTCCGGGTGCATGTCCATCTCGTCGCACACCCCCGCAAAGGCGATGAGAGCAAGCGATCCGTCAAGGCCGAAGTGGCCGGCAGCGGCGACATCGTGAATGCGGCCGACAACATCTTCAGCGTCTGGCGTCGCAAGAAGGAGCCCGCTCCCCTGGACCCCAACGACCCGGAATGCGTCGAGGAGTGGGAGAAGGAGCGTGACAAGCCCGACGCGGAGGTGGTGCTGTTCAAGCAGCGCTACGGCGGCTACCAGGACTACACGCTCCGGCTCTGGTTCGATCCCGAGTGCATGCAGTACCGCACCAGCCTGCGCAAGTACGCGCTGAGCTTTGTCCCGTTCTCCACTGAGGAGGAAATCCCCCATGAACCTGACCATGCTGAATGAGCCCCTGGCGGGGGCCGTCGCCCCACTCGCTGTCGGTACGGTGGAGCTTCTGCCGTCCGATACCTGGGTGTTGCTCTGGAGCCAGAGCCAGAACGCCCTGCACGTCGAGCAGGTGGGCGACATGCTCCGGGCGAACCGCCGCGCCTACACCGAGGACCGCCGCATGGACTACGTGCCGCTCGTGTTCGGCAGCCGGGACGAGATCGACAGCATGGCGCGATCCGTCCGTCCGACGATTCACGCGCGCTGCGAGGCGCGACAACTGGAGCAAGGCCATTGAGCAGCACCGCAGTCTTCAAGAGCGCCTCGCAGGCGCTGCACGTCAGCTACATCATCCAGAACATGCCGGCGACTTCACAGAGCCCTACGGCTGCGGTCATCAACCGCCTCAAGCGTGAGCTGGCGCCCTGGGATGGCATCCAGACCGACCACACCGCGACCGTCAACTGGGGCAGCCTCAACCCGCTGGAGGTGCGTGCGCAATGTGCCCAGGTGGTCAGCATGGTGAACCACTTGGGGCATGAGGCCGAGCGTGCGGCGTGCCGTGCCATCTACGGGCACCAGGTCGAGAAGGCGAACGGCGTGCGCTCGATGGCCTCCTACCTTGAGCCGGTGATCGGGCGCGGCACCGACTTCTGCTTGTACGTGGCGTGGCACGTCTTCATGCGCCCCGAGCAGAGGCAGGGCGTCACGCAGCGCGACATCGCCGAGCAGTTCGGCGTGTCGCTGCGCACCGTGGAGGGCGACTGCAGCAAGATGCGCAAGTACGGGGTAAGCCTGCACAAGCGCGCCCTGGATGGACTGACGGACCGATTCATGCGCGGGGGCCTCATCCCCGACCCGGAAGAAGTTGCTGTCTGAACCTGACTTACCCCTTGCGCAGTCTTGCGGGTTGTGTTTCAATAACCCCCAAGCTGGCCACCAGCACACCCAAAGCCCGAAGGTTCACGCCTCCGGGCTTTTTTCGTTGGGGCAACACAATGCGGCTCATGGACTACAAGGCTCTTCTCAAGAAGTACGCAGGGCACGTTGCGGCCTGTGAAGGCGTGGACTTCATCGACTACGGCCGTTTCCAGGATGCCTCTGAAGGCAAGTTCACGGATGAGGACATCGCCGAGTTGTACGTGCTTTCGGGCATGACCCTCGAAGAGTTCGAGAAGGATCGGGCCGAATACAGGGCGCTCTTCGACTGAGCGACAGGCCAACACACAGCCCGCACGGTTCGCCCTGCGGACTTTTTTCGTTGGCGGTCGGCCGGCGCCGATGTCTCCTTGATCCGGCTTCGGATCTTGATGGCCCGCCTCGCGCGGGCCTTTTTCTTCAGCGGTGTAGCTCAGCCTGGTAGAGCAGCGGGTTCATACCCCGCGAGTCGCGGGATTGAAGCCCGCCACCGCAACCACTTCTCTCATTTGCCATGACCACAGCCACCAGCCAGCAAGCGGCCGATGCGACCGTGCGCGCGATGAATGCCGGCCTCGCCGGAGAGCGCCTGCCGAAGTCGCCGCTGACGTTCACGCCCGCCCAGGTCGAGACGCTGAACACGGTGTACGACGCCGCGCGCAACCGGGCGGCAGGCAGTCGCTACCGCGTCGCCAAGGCGAAGCAGTGACGCGCATCGCTGTCCTTCCCCCTGGTGAGCGCATCGTCCGCGCGCACGGCCAAGCCCCGGACGTGGTCGTCATCCGCGTGCGTGTGGCCTGGTGGCTGCGCTGGTATCTGGCCGGCGTCTACATGATGGCGCTGACCACGGGCATGCGGCCCGATCAGCAGAAGGTGGCGGACATGGTGATGAAGGCCCTGACGTTCAAGGCTGAGCGTGCGCGCTAAGTCTTGGCACGGCGCCACCAAGAGCAGCACGCAGCGCGGCTACGGCTACGCATGGCAGAAGGCCCGGGCCGAGTACCTGCAGGAGCATCCTTACTGCGTGTTCTGCTTGCGCGATGCCGGCATCACGGCGACGACGGTGCCCGAGATCATCCTGGCCTGCGCCCGGCGCGGCATCCCCGCACCGCTGGCCCAGGTCGTTGACCACCGCATCCCGCATCGCGGCGACCCGGTGCTGTTCTGGGATCGCAAGCTGTGGCAAGGGCTATGTGCTCCGCACCACAACGGCGAGAAGCAGCAGATTGAGAAGGGCGGAAGGGTGAGCCCGCGCATCGGGCTGGACGGCTTCCCCATCGAGGCGGATGCACCAGAACGGGGCGACGGCGGCTGATCGGACGGGGAGGGGCGGGGGAAAACCCTAGAGGCCCGGCTGTCTAGACCGGCGGTCGACCATCTTTTTCACGCCGCCAGGATGGAAATCCTGATTTTCGGGGAGGCCGCCAATGCCAGGGCCAGGTAAGAAACCGTCCACGTTGAAGATCATAGCGGGGACGCAGCGCAAGGACCGCATGCCGGAATCAGGGATTGACCTGCCTGCGCTTGATGCAGTGCCGGAGCCGCCCGACTGGCTGCCGAATGCCCACGCCGTGAAGGAGTGGCAGCGCCTCGCGCCGATCCTCGTGGCCAACAAGTTGCTGACCGAAGGCGGCCTGTCCGCGCTGGGCCAACTGTGCGCGCTGCACGGCAAGGTGGTCCAGCTATACGCAGCCGGCGAAGCGCCCGTGGCGTCCATGGTCGGCCAGCTACGTAACCTCATCAATGACTTTGGCCTGACGCCCGTGGCGCAAGGCAAGGTCAAGCCCGTTGGGGAAGGGCCTGCGAAGAATGCCTTCTCGAAAAACGGACAGCGTCCAACCGGAACCGCGTAACTTCGTCGAGATCGCCAAGGCCTACGCCCGCAAGGCGCTGGACCCGAAGAATCGCAACCGTTTCGGCATCTGGATCAGGTTCGCCGCGCAGCGGTTCCTGAACGACTTGGAGCGCGCCAAGAAGAAGGACGCGCCCTTCCGCTTCGACGAGTGGCACGCCAACGACGTGTGCGACTTCGCCGAGAAGCTGCCGCACGTCGAGGGCGTGTGGGAGACGCCGACCATCGTTCTGCACGAGTCGCATGTCTTCTTCCTCGTGCAGCTCTTCGGCTTCCGCAAGCTGGACGGAACGCGCCGGTTCACCACGGCGCTGTTCGCCATCGCGCGCAAGAACGCCAAGAGCACGCTGGCGGCGGTGGTGTCGCTGTACTGCCAGGTGTGCGAGGGTGAGGTCGGGCCGCAGGTCATCACGGCGGCCACCACCTACGACCAGGCAAGCATCGTCTTCAAGGTCGCCAAGCGGATGGTCGAGAAGACCCCGGACCTGCGCGAAGCCTTCAGCATGGAGGTGTTCGCAAAGGCCATTGCGAGCTACGAGAACGGGGGCACCTACAAGGCGGTGCACGCCAAGGCCAGCACGCAGGACGGGCTGAACCCCTCGTGCACGGTGCTGGACGAGCTGCACGCGCACAAGAATCACGACCTGCTGAACGTGTTGAAGTCGGCGGCCGGGGCGCGTGGGAACCCTCTGTGGCTGTACCTGACCACTGAGGGCTATGCGAACCCGGGTCCGTGGCAGGAAGAGCGTGAGTTCGCCAAGAAGGTGCTGCGCGGCATCGTCGAGGCCGACCACTACCTGGCCATCTACTACGCAGTCGATGAGAAGGACGAGGAACTCGGGACAACGGCGGACGATGACTTCGACGAGGAAGCATGGCACAAGGCCAATCCTCTGATGGAGGTGAATCCGAAGCTGTTGGTGGAGATCCGCAAGGCGGCCATCGAGGCGAAGGAAAAGCCCGGCACGCATGCCGAGTTCAAGATCAAGCGCCTGAACCGTCCGGCATCCGTGGCCGGGGGCTGGGTGAACTTGACGAAGTGGCGCGAGTGCAAGGGCTCCGTGGACATGGACGCGCTCAAGGGCGTGCCGTGCTGGGGCGGGCTGGACCTGTCCAGCACCACCGACATGACCGCCTTCCGGCTGGTGTGGCGCCTGGGCCGCAAGATCATCACGCGCGGCTGGCGCTGGGTGCCGGCGGCGGCCGTGCGACAGCGCACGCTGCGTGGGCTGGTGCCCTATGCAGCGTGGGTGCAGGGCGGCTTCCTGATCGAGTCCGGCGACGAGGCCATCGACTACGCGCCCATCGAGGAAAAGATCATCTGGGCGCATGAGAACCTGAATCTGCAGGGCGTGAGCTATGACGGGTGGAACGCCACGCAGACGGTGCAGCGGCTGAAGAAGGCCAACGTGCCGATGGTGCAGTTCATCCAGGGGCCAAAGAGCTACCACCCTGCCATGCAGGAGCTGGAGATTGCGTACCTGAATGGCGACCTCGTACACGGCAGTGACCCGGTGCTGAACTGGAATGCGTCGAACCTCGTCGCCCGAACGGACGAAAACCTGAACAACGCACCGGACAAGCGCAAGTCCACCGAGAAGATCGACGACATGTGCGCGCTGCTCATGGCTACGGGCATGAGCCTGAACGGCACGGAGCACGGAACCCTGGACGGATTCCTGGGCAACATCATCAGAACAGGCCGATGAAAGCAGTACCTAAGCAACATCGCGTCGGCCGGATAAAAGCAGCAGTGCAGAGCTGGCTGGGCGTCCCGGTCAGCGCCAGTAGCGCAGACCTCGTGCACATCCTGGGGGCTGGCAGCAACAGCAGCGGGGCGAGCGTCAACCACTTCAGCGTGCTGCAGCTGTCGGCTGTGTGGGCGTGCACGCGGTTGATCTCCGAGACCATCGCCACCTTGCCGCTGGGCATGAACGAGCGCACGCCGCAGGGCAAGCGTGGCGCGCCGCAGCATTGGCTGCACGAGATCCTGCACGACCAGCCCAATGCGGACAGCACCGCGTCGGTGTTCTGGGAGGCGGTGGTGTCGGCGATGCTGCTGCGCGACGGCGCGCGGTGTGAAAAGCTGATGATCGGCGAACGCATCGTGGGCCTGGAATTCCTGGCGCCTGACCGCCTCGCGCCCATCCGCAAGGCGGACGGCACGAAGGACTGGCGCTACACGATGCGCAATGGCCGCCAGCGGGTGATCCCGGGCAGCCGCATCTGGTACATCCCCGGCTTTTCGCTGGACGGCCAGGAGGGCGTCTCGGTCATCCGCTACGGGGCCGAGGTGTTCGGCGCAGCGCGCGCTGCCAGCGACGCGGCCGGCGGCACGTTCAAGGGCGGGCTGCTGCAGACCCTGTACTACAAGTTCAAGGACTGGCTCACCCCCGAGCAGCGCAAGATCTTCAAGAAAGAGGTCGTGGAGACCATCGAGCGCGGCGAGAAGCCTGTGCTCGAGGGCGGCATCGATGTGTCGGCCATTGGCATCAAGCCGTCCGATGCGCAACTGCTGGAGTCGCGCGGGTTCAGCGTCGAGGAAATCTGCCGCTGGTTCCGCGTGCCGCCCTGGATGGTGGGCCACACCGACAAGGGCTCGAACTGGGGTACGGGCCTGGAACAGCAGATGGTGGGCTTCCTCACCTTCACGCTGTCGCCCTGGCTCAAGCGCATCGAGCAGTCCATCGTGAAGGACCTGCTGACGCCGGCCGAGCGCGCGCGCTTCTATCCGAAGTTCGCCGTGGAGGGCCTGCTGCGCGCGGACAGCGCCGGCCGCGCCGCCTTCTACGCCGCGATGGTCAACAACGGCATCCTGACCCGCGACGAGGTGCGCGAACTGGAAGACCGCGAGCCGCTGGGCGGAAACGCTGCGGTGCTCACCGTGCAGTCGGCAATGACCACGCTGGACAGCGTGGGCCAGGTCACGGAATCGAATCAGGCCCGCGCCGCACTGCGGGCCTTCCTGGGCTTCGACGAGAAGCCGCTGACGGAGTAATCCATGAGCTTGAAAGACCTGCCGGGCGCCCCGCAAGGCCGCCCGAGCGCCAGCGTGCGCAGCGAGATCCTGCCGCGTGCGCTGGACCGATGGAACCGCGAGCTTCGCGCCGCGGCGGGCGAGGACGAGGACGAGCGGAGCATCAGCGTCTACGACGTGATCGGCTACGACTACTGGTCGGGCGAGGGCGTCACGGCCAAGCGCGTGGCCGGCGCGCTGCGCCACCTCGGCGCCGGCCCGGTGACCGTGAACATCAACAGCCCGGGCGGCGACATGTTCGAGGGCCTGGCCATCTACAACCTGCTGCGCGAGCACAAGGGCGAGGTGACGGTGAAGGTCCTCGGCCTGGCCGCCTCTGCTGCGTCCGTCATCGCAATGGCCGGCGACACCGTGCAGATCGCGCGCGCGGGCTTCTTCATGGTCCATAACGGCTGGGTGATCGCCGCCGGCAACCGCAACGACTTCCGCGAGATCGCCGACTGGCTTGAGCCCTTTGACGCCGCGATGGCCGACATCTACGTGGCGCGCACGGGGCTCGAAACAAAGGCCGTGGCGAAGCTGATGGACGCGGAGTCCTGGATCGGTGGCTCGGCTGCCATCGACCAGGGCTTCGCGGATGAGCTGCTGGCCGCCGACCAGGTGGGCCGCGGCGAAGCCAAGGCGAGCGCTGCGGTTGCCCGCCGGCTCGAAGCTGCCCTGCGGCAAAGCGGGCTGCCCAAGAGCGAGGCCATGCGCCTGCTCAGCGAATTCAAGTCCAGCGCGGGCGATCCCGCTGGCAGCGGTGAGGGCGATCCCACCGAGCGCGGCCAGTCGGCCGACCTTCGTGCATCCGTGGCGCAAGCCAACTCCCTCACCTCCATCCTCGTTTAAGGAAACACCATGTCGCAAGTCGAGAAGGACATCGAGAGCATCAACGCCAGCCTGAAGCAGGTGGGCGACCAGCTGAAGGCCCATGCCGAGCAGGCGCAGAAGGACATCAAGGCACACGCCCAGCTCTCCCAGGAGACCAAGGCCAAAGTGGACGAACTGCTGACCAAGCAGGGCGAGCTGCAGGCCAACCTGCGTGCAGCCGAACAGGTCATCGCGAAGCTGCAAAATGGCGGCGATGGCCCTGCGGCGTCCGAGACACTGGGCGAGCGCGTCATCAAGGCAGAAGCCATCACGGGCTTCAACCCCGAGATCCAGGGCAGCGTGTCGGTCAAGGTGGGCAGCATCCATGCCGCAGTGACCAGCACTGCCGGTTCGGCGGGCACGCTGATCCAGCCCGAGCGCGTGGGCCTGATCGCCACGCCCACGCAACGCCTGTTTCTGCGAGACCTGCTGAACTGGGGCCGCACGACCTCGAACAGCATCGAGTACGTGCGCGAGGCCGGCTTCACCAACAACGCCGCGCCCGTCGCCGAGAACCCCAGCGCCGTGAAGCCCGAGTCGGACATCACGTTCGAGATGGACTCGGCCAAGGTGGCAACCATCGCCCACTGGATTCGCGCGTCCAAGCAGGTGCTGCAGGACGTGTCCATGCTGGAGGCCTACATCGACGGCCGCCTGACCTATGGTCTCAAGCTGAAGGAAGAAGCGCAGCTGCTCAAGGGCTCCGGCGTCGGCCTGAACCTCAACGGCATCTGGACGCAGGCATCCGCCTACGCCAATCCCGGCGTGGCGGTGCAAGCTGAAACGATGCTGGACCGCCTGCGCATCGCCATGCTGCAGGTCGAGCTGGCCGAGTACGCTGCCGACGGCATCGTACTGAACCCCATCGACTGGACGCAGATCGAGCTGACCAAGACCACGGACAACGCCTACCTGTTCGCCACTCCGCGCGGGCTGGCGGCGCCGGGCCTGTGGGGCCGCCCCATCGTGTCCACCAAGGCGATGGACGCGGGCGACTTCCTGACCGGTGCCTTCTCCCTGGGCGCCCAGGGCTGGGACCGCGAGGACGCCAACATCACGGTGAGCAACCAGGACCGCGACAACTTCGTGAAGAACATGGTCACGATCCTGTGCGAGGAGCGCGTGGGCCTGACGGTCTACCGCCCCGAGGCCTTCGTGAAGGGCGACTTCGACGGCGTGGGCCCGGTTGCGCCGGCTCCGTCGGCCCCGTCGGCACCCTCTGGCACCTGATCGGCTGGGGCGGCTTCGGCCGCCCCGCTGTAGGAGCAACAGATGAAGCAAGTCGAAGCCATTCAGAACTTCGAGCACGGATCGCGGCGCCGGCGCGGCGAGCAGTTCGGTGTGACCGAGCAGCACGCCGAGCAGCTGGAGCGCGCGGGACTCGTGCGTATCGTGGGCGCGGCGCCAGCCGACCCTTCCGAGGCTGCTGGCGCGAAGCCGTCTGCATCGCCAGCGGCCCCAGCCTCACCCGAGCAGACTGTGAAGCCGCGCGGGCGTGGCGCGAAGCAGGCCCAGGGCGCGGCGTCTTCGTAACCAACACGACCTTCCGCGCCGCGCCGTGGGCGGACGTTCTCTACGCCGTGGATCTCGCCTGGTGGCGAGTGCATGGCGATGAGGCGCGCAGCACCTTCGGCGGCCTGCTGGTGTCGCCCCAGAAGGTGGCCGGCGTCCAGCGCGACTACGGCTGGCTCCCGGCCGAGAAGACCAACAGCGGCGCGATGGCGCTGGTGGTGGCGGCCCGGATGGGCGCGCGGCGCATCGTGATGCTTGGCTACGACTGCCAGCACACGGGCGGGCGCACGCACTGGCACGGCAGCCACCCGGCGGGCCTGCTGGATGCAGCCAGCGTCAACGAGTGGCCGGCGCAGTTCCGCGCCGTGCTGCCCCGCCTGGCGGGCGTGGAGGTGGTCAACGCCTCCCGAGAAACCGCGCTGCGGGTGTTCCCGCAGCAAACCCTTGAGGAAGCCCTGTCATGAGCCTCGTCGATCCTGCCCTGGCCGCCGGCTACGTCCGCGCGAGCCCGGCAGACCCGAAGCTGCCCGTGCAGCTGGGCGCGGCCGAGCGCTTCGTGGTGGACTTCCTGAACCGGCAGGTATTCGCCGACCAGACCGCGCTCGATGCCGCTGTGACGGCAGGCACGGCCGGCGACCTGCCGATGGTGGTCAACGACGCCATCCGCGCCGGCATCCTGGAATACCTGGCGGCGCTCTACGACAACCGGGGCGACGAGGCCGAAGAGCGGGTGCGTCGGCTGGTCTGGCCCTACCGCGTCGGCCTGGGGGTGTGATGCTCATCAAAGCCGAACAGCTGGACAAGCAGATCCGCATCGAGCGCTTCACCGAGACGCGAGACCCCGACTACAACACACCGATCAAGACCTGGGAGACGTTCGCCGAGGTGTGGGCCCAGGTGCAGGACGTGCTGCCGAGCAAGGCAGAAACGCTGCAGGAGGGCGTCGAGGTCACCGAGCGGCCCAGCCGGGTGCGCATGCGCTGGCTGCCGGGCATCGCGCCCGACATGCGCGTGGTCATCGTCGGCGTGGGCGAGCCCGACCGCATCACGGAGATCGTCGCCGGCCCCGCCGAGCTGGGGCGCCGCGAGGGCATCGAGTTGCAGGTCAAGGCGTTCAACCGACAGGGGGCGTGATGGCTACCGAAGTCAAGGTCAACGGCCTGAAAGAGCTGGGCAAGCTGCTGGGCGACTTGCCCGAGAAGCTGCAGCGCAACGTGATGCGTGGCGCGCTGCGGGCCGGCGCCGCGCCCATCTTGCGCGAGGCCCAGGCGCTGGTGCCCGTCGACCAGGGCGAGCTGAAGAAGAGCCTCCGTGTGTCCGCTCGAGTGAAGCAGGGCGTGCCTACCGCCAGCGTCAAGACGGACGAGTTCTATGCCAAGTTCGTCGAGTACGGCACTGCGCCTCACATCGTCACGGTCGATCCGGAGAAGGCTCCGAAGCGCAGCACGCGACGGGGTCTTCAGCAGGTCAGCGTTCGCACGCTCAACCGCATGGTGAAGCGCGGCTCGCTGAAGATCGGCGATGCGCTTGTGGGCGCAACGGTCGAGCACCCGGGCGCCAAGGCCAAGCCCTTCATGCGGCCGGCGCTGGACACCCAGGCGTCTGCGGCGCTGGTTGCCACCGGCGAGTACATCAAGAAGCGGCTGGCCACCAAGCACGGCATCGACACGAGCGACATCGACGTGGAGGCGCAGGAATGAGCGGCCCGCGGGTCATCGTGGCGCTGCTGAAGGCCGACGCCCCTTTCCTGGCACTGGTGCCCGTCGACGGCATCCACGCGGGCGAGATCCCGCAAAGCGCAACCCTGCCGGCGGTGGCCTATGCCAGCGTCAGCACGGTGCAGCGGCCGACCGTGGCCGGCATCGAGCCGGCGCTACTGGTGGACGAGCGCATGCAGATCACCGTGGCGGCGAGCAGCTACCCGGCGAAGAAGGCGGTGTTGGACGCCGTGCGCCTGGCCTGTGACCGACGGCGCGGCCTGATCGCCGGGGTGCGTGTGCAGAACGTGCGCCACGCGGGCGTGGGCCCGGACCTGGACAACACCGAAGCGGCTGTGTTCACCCAGTCGTTCGACTTCTTCATCACCTACCTGCAACCTCAAAGGACGCCGCCATGAAGCTGAAGGCACTGCGCAATTTCTCAGGGCCCGAGGGCAAGTTCGCCATCGGCCAGATCTTCGAGGCCAAGGCCGACCGCGCCAAGTGGTTGGTGGCCGAGGGCTTCGCGGCTGAGGACGCGCCGCCCGCAGCGCCCGCCCCGCCGCCCGTGAAGGCCCCGGCCAAGCGCGCCAAGTAAGCGCACCCCCGAACGCCTGCCCGCGAGGGCAGACCGTAGCCGCCATGCATCCCGCTGGCGGCTTTTCTTTTGCCCTCGCGGGCGTCTTTCCAAGGAAAAACCCATGTCAGTTGAACTTGTCGTTGGCACCGAACTGAGCGTCTCGGTTGCCGCCCCTGCCACCTACGACGCCACCGGCTACGCCGCGCTGACGTACACGAAGGTCGGCGAAATCACCGATGCCGGCGAGCACGGCCCCACGCTGAGCATCACCGACCACACGCCCATTGACACGGGCATCACGCAGAAGCTGCCGGGCACGACCAGCCTCGGCGAGAAGACACTGCAGCTTGGCCAGGACCGCACTGACGCGGGGCAGGCCATCCTGAAGACGGCGCTGGCGAACAAGACCCGCCTGAGCGTGAAGGTTGAGTACCAGGGCGGTGACATCGACTACTTCCCGGCCTACGTCACCAGCTTCACCACCACGGGCGGCGATGGCAATGCCGTACGCGGCGGCACCGTCACGCTGGCGCTGACCACCAGCAAGTCCGGCGTCGGCATCGTCGAAGTCAACGCGCCCGCGCCGACCTGATCCCCATTCGCCGGCACGCGCCGGCACCCCTGCACCGACCCCGGCCGCTGTCGCTCTGTTGCGGAGCGCGGCGGCTGGGGCACGGGCGTTTGTGTCTCCCCTCCGCAATAGGAAATCACATGTCGTTCAAGCTCAAGAGCACCGCCGTTGCCGCCACTTCCGTCCTGCACCTGAAGGACTCCGCAGAGAACCTGCTGTTCGCGGACGGCGCCAAGATGAAACAGCCCGTCGAGGTCGTCGTCTTCGGTCCCGGTTCGAAGGAGTTCCAGCAGGCGCAAGCCAAGGTCAACAGCCGCGCGGTGCGCCGCCTGCAGAAGAAGGGCAAGTTCGAACAGTCCGCCGACGAGAAGCTGGCCGAGCAGGCCGACTACCTGGCCGACATCACCCAGGGCTGGAACAACATCGACGCCAGTGAGTTCGACGGCAAGACCGGCCGCGCGCTGTCGCTGGCCATCTACAGCGATCCGTCCATCGGCTTCATCGCTGATCAGGTGTCCGAGCACGTCAAGGACTGGGCAAATTTCTCGCCAGCCTCTTCGACGACCTGACGCTGTACGCCGCGCAGGAAGCATGGTGGAGCGCGGCGCCGAAGAGGCCCGCCCCCAAGCCCCGCAAGGGGGCGCCACCGCCTGAGCCCAAGCCCGTCAGCCGCGCTGAAGCACGCGAGGCCAAGGGCTTGGACCTGTACTACCCGCCGTTGCCCGAGTGCGTCGCCTACCTGGCTGCGCACTGGCGCGACCTCGGCAGGGTTGGCAGCGCCGGTATGGGCCCGACGCGCCTGAGCTGCCTGGAGATCGCCGCATGGGTCGATCTGACGGGCAACACGCTGGAGCCGTGGGAAGTGGACGCCGTGCGTGCCATGTCCACGGCCTACCTGGCCGAGTCACACGAAGCCGAAGACCCGGGGCGCCCTGCGCCGTGGGAGCCCGAGGACGCCGAAATCAAGGCGGCTGAGCGGGCGGCAACAGCAAAACACGTCCGCAGTCTGCTGCGCGGCTAAGCCGAGAACCCCACCATGCTCGCAGGATCGCTCGAGATCGAGCTGATGGCCAACATGGCCAAGCTCAAGAAGGACATGGACGAAGCCAGGAAACTGGTGGGGGACTTCTCCGACTTCACGAAAAAGGCCGCAGGCGTGGCCGCCGCTGCACTCGCTGCAGTGGGAATCGGCCTGTCCGTATCCAGCTTCATGGGCTGGATCAAGGGGGCCATCGACGCCGCCAACGCGGCCAGCGACATGGCCAAGCGCATGGGCGTTGCCACCAAGGAGGTGGCTGGGCTGCAGCTCGCCTTCCAGTTCAGCGATGTGCAAGGCGACGCCATGGTCGCCACGATGGGCAAGCTGTCGCAGGCGATTAGCGGCGGCAACAAGGCGCTGGATGCCATGGGCATCAAGACCAAGACGGCCGGCGGCCAACTTCGGGACACGAAAGACGTGCTCTACGAATCCGCCGACGTGATCGCGTCAATGGCGGACGGGGCGGCCAAGAATGCGTTGGTGCTTGAGCTGTTCGGCAAGCAAGGTCTTGCGCTGATCCCGATGCTCAATGACGGCAGCGAAGGCATGCGCGAGATGGCCGACATGGCCGAGCGCCTGGGCCTGGTGGTCAGCGACGAGACGGGCAATGCGGCTGCCGAATTCAATGACACCCTGGACCTCATCAAGCTGAGTTCTCAGGGTGTGGCGCAGGGCATCGCTGCCCAGGTTCTGCCGACGCTCCAGACCCTCACAGGCCAGTTCTTCGAGACGCTGACGGAAGGCGACAACCTGCGCAAGGTGTCGGACTTCCTGGCCGCCTCGATGAAGATCCTCTACAGCGTCGGTGTGGGCGTGGTGCAGGTCTTCAGCACCGTGGGCAAGACGCTCGGCGCCGCCGCAGCGCAGGTTGTCGCGCTTCTGTCCGGCGACTTCAAGGGCGCCAAGGCTGCGGGCTCGGCATGGGTCGAGGACATGAAAGCCGATTGGACCGGGGCGGCCAAGACCATCACGGCCGTCTGGACCAACACCGGCGACGCGACCGTGGCCACGATGGCCGGCGCCGCGAAGAAGGGCCGCGAGATCCGCATGCAGTCGGACGCGGAGAAGGCCGCAGCGGACAAGGCGGCGCTGGACGCCATGAGCGCGCAGGTCGAGAAAATCAAGGCCCTGGACAAGGTTCTGGTGGCGGCGCGCAAGGATGCGCTGGATGACATCGCCCTGGCCGTGAAGCTGGGCAAGGCGACTGAAGAAGAAGCCATCGAGAAGACGCTGACACGCGAGCTGTCCACCGTCAACGAGCGCATCGCGCTGGTGGAGCGCGAGCGCGCCGTGCGCAAGGCGGCGGGCCAGTTGACGCTGAAGGACGCCGAGCAGTTGAACGGCCGCGTGGCTGACCTGCAGCGCGCGGAAGTCGAAGCCCGGCGCAAGGCGGATTCCGAACTGGCGCTGCTGGACAAGGCACGCCTGGACGCGCTGGACGCCCGCGCGGTGGCACAAGAACGCGCCGCCCAGACGCTGCGCACGAGCGTGCAGGAGCAGCAGCGCCAGAACCAGCTTCTGGGCCTGGAGTACGCGAACGCTGCGCAGGGGGCTGCAGGCTCTACTGCGGAGCTGGCGCGCCAGGTGGCAGAGTTGGAACGCTCGTGGGCCTACGAGGCGGCCGCACAGCTTGAGCGCCAGGCAGTGACTCAGGACGGGATCGACCTGAGCGGCCGAACCTCTGCGGCGCTGCGCGAGCAAGCTGCGGCCACGCGTGCACTTGCAGACCTGAAGTTCGACGCGGCCGGCACCAAGGGTGCCATCGACACGCTGCGCGACTTGGATGCGTACTTGGACCCGGCCAAGCCCAAGGACTTCGGCACCGCATTGAAAGACGCCTTTGGTGAGGCAGGCAACGCCCTGGCGCAATTGGCCAACGCCTTCCAGGATTACACGCAGCTGCAGGCCGAATGGGACAAGAAGAAAAAGGCTCTGGACGACGACAAGAGCATCGGTCCTGAAGAACGCGCCAAGCGAGAAATTGACCTTGCCCGGAAGTCGGCACAGATTCAGGTGGGCACCTACGCGAGCGTCGCGGGTGCAATGAAGGGGTTCTTCAAGGAGCACAGTCGCGGCTACAAGGCGATGCAAGCCGCCGAGCAGGCGTTCCGGGCGTTCGAGATCGCCCAGGCCATCGCTTCCATGACCGAGCAGTTGTTCGGGATCGGCGCCGTCTCTACTGCGAAGTCCGTTGCCAATGCGAAGGAAGTCACGGAGACCGTCGGCACCGCTCCGGCCATCATCGCGGCCGAGGAGGCGAAGACTGGCGCCAAGGCAAAAGGGGCGCTGACTGCCGCGCTTAACACGCTCTGGCCCGTGAGCATCGTGGCGTTCGCCGCGGTGGCCGCACTACTCGCCGGCATCGGTGCCGGGGGCAGCGCGGGCGCGGGTGGCGGCGGCTACACCGGTATCGCAGCCGGCGGCACCGGGACGGTGCTCGGGATGGAGGGCGAGGCCTCGCAATCCATCGCCAACGCGATCGACCTGCTGGCCGAGAACAGCCGCATCGAGCTGACCGTGAGCCAGCGGATGCTGTCGGAGCTGACCAAGGTGCGCGAAGGGATCGCGGGCCTTGCCGGCGATGTGTCGAAGGACTTCTTCATCCGGGGCATGGCCGGCGCCAGCTTCGGCGACGACTTCCTCGACAGCGGCGTCGGCTTCCTGCCGGGCCAGACGGTGGCCGACATCATCGGCAAGGGTATCCAGGGCTTCGGCTTCAACTTGATTTTCCAGAAGGGCGCCCAAGCCATGTGGCGCGAGCTGGACCCGGCGTTCAAGGATTCCGTGGGTTCGGTGCTGGGCAACATCGCAGACACCATCCTCGGTGCCGCCGAGCTGCTCGGCCTCGCGGACGGTGGTCTGGCGGACCGCATGCTGTCCATCATCCCCACGCTGGGCGACACCAGCACCTACTTGATGAACGGCATCCTCGATTCGGGCGGCGGCCTGCTGTCGTTCAAGGACAAGAGCGGCAAGGAGATTCAGGAAGAACTCGAAGCCGTGTTCTCGTCGGTCGGGGACCAGATGGCCGCCGCCGCGCTGCCGGCGCTCAAGCCTTTCCAACAGATCGGCGAAGGGATGTTCGAAACCCTCGTGCGCGTCACGACAGGCATTGAACAGGCCGAGTACGCGCTGGAGCGTTACGGCATCGAGGCGATCAACTACGCCGACATCGTGCGCAAGAACGGCGATGTGGCGGTGGAGATCGTGCGCCAGTCCGTGATGGCCCTGGAGCCCGTGGGCTCTGGTGTGGCGCAGATCATCGACGTGTTCACCGGGGAGCTGGCCGACCTCCTGTCGCTGTACCAGCAGCTGCGCGATGCGCGCGGCCTGCTGCGCGACATCGGCGTGAACGACATGCTGTTGGGCGTGGGCCAGGTGCGCGGCGCCGGCGGTATCGACCCGCTGCTGTCTGGCCTGGAGGCGTTCCGCGACAACTTCTTCAGCGAAGAAGAGCAGGTCGCCGCGGCATGGGACCGGATGGCCGAGCAGTTCGCGATTCTGGGCGTAGCGATGCCGCGCACGAACGCGGAGCTGCGCGCATTCGCCCTGGGCCTGGATCAGACGACGGAAGAGGGGGCGCAGCTCTTCGGCGGCATCATGGCCCTGGCCGGCTCCTTCGCGGACCTCACCAGCCGCGCGGATGACCTTGCCGAAGCCCAGCGTCAGCTTGAGCAGGCCGAGCTGGACCGCATCGCCGCCATCGAGCAGGCGCACATCGACAGCTGGAACAACGTCAAGCGGGCGTTCGACGGCGTGGCCGAGGAATGGCTGGACGAAGGCTCCCTGCGCCAGTACCGCGCCGAGCGCATCCGCGACCAGCTGCTGGATGGTGGGCTCGACATCAGCGTGCAGGACATCCTGGGCGCCGACGAGAACACCTTTAAAGAGGCGTTCCGCTACCTCTTCGAGCTGGGCACCGACGAGAGCCGCAACCAGGCCACCGCGCTGCTGGGCGTGTGGTCGGCGTTCAAGAAGCTGCTGCCGGTCGAAGAAGATGCCGCGAAAGCGGCTGAAGACTTGGCGAAGGCATTGGCCGAAGCCCTGCGGGTGGCGCAGGCAGCCACCGACGCCGCCTACAACGCGCTGCAGACGTCGATCAACGCGGAGAAGGCCGCGCTGCAAGCCGCGTACGACGAGCGCGTGGCAGCGGCACAGGAGGCCGCGCAGCGCGAAGCCGCCGCAGCGCAGGACCGCTTGAGCGCCATCACCAGCATCTTCCACGCGCTGGACGCGGCCATCGGCAGCACACGCGTGGAGGCGCTGGAGCTGACGCGTGCGCGCCGGGCAGCCGCACAGGTCTACCTGCAGGGCGCGCTCGCAGCGGGTCAGTCCGGGCAGTCCCTGGCCGGCTTCGCGGGCCTGGAGAACGCGCTGCGCACCGTCGCCGAGCCGAGCGAGGATCTGTACACGACCTTCGAGCAGTACGCGATCGACCAGGCGCGCACGTCCAGCGACATCTACAACCTGCGGGAGATCGCGGCAGGTCAGATGAGCACCGCCGAGATGACGCTGCGTGCGATCAATTCGGCGAGCGAGGCACAGCTCAAGGCCATGCGCGAGAAGCACGAGGCTGACCTCGCTGCGCTGGACCAGACGCTGGCGTACTGGCGCATGCAGATCGACATCGCGCGCGGCACGTACCAGGCCACGATGAGCGTGGGTCAGTCCATCAGCGCACTGGCTGCCGCCATCGCCGCCGAGGACGCTGCGCGTGCGGCCGTCAATGGCTCCCACGCCACCGGCTTGGCCAGCGTGCCCTTCGACGGCTATGTGGCCGAGCTGCACCGCGGCGAGCGTGTGTTGACGGCGCAGGACAACGCGATCTTCTCCAGTGGCGCCTGGGCCCGCAGCGGTGACGACAGTGGCGCCGTGGTGGCTGAGTTGCGCGAACTGCGCGCCGAGGTCAACAGCCTGCGCGCCGAGCGGGCGCGCGACATGGCCGAGTCGAACCGCAACACCGCGACCGCGGCCGAAGCGCTGGACGACGCTGCGACGGGCCGCCGAGCCCTGATGACGGAGCCCGCATGAAAGTCGTCGTCCCTGTCCCCATCGACGACACCACGCTGCTCAGCACGACAGTGGATTTCCCGTCACCCACGGCTGCCGGCGACGGCGTGGGTGCCGAGTTGTGGAACGCAGGCGCGACCTACGCAGCAGGCGCGCGCGTGGTGCGCGCCGAGACGGGGCGCTACTACCAGAGCGTGGCCGGCGGCAACACCGGCAACGTGCCCGAGCAGACCACTGCCACCGACCCGCCGAAGTGGGTGGACCTGGGCAATGCCAACAAGTGGCGGATGCTGCGACTTGACGCCAACCGCCGCACCGTGTCGCCGTCTCCGCTCGTCGTCGAGATCGCGCCCGGCGCGCGCGTGGACGCCATCGGAATTCCGTTCGTCGAGGCCGACCAGGTACAGATCGAGCAGTACGACAGCAACGACGTGCTGGTCAAGACCTGGACGCTGGGGCTGGTGGGCCGCAATACGCGCAGCTGGAGCGACTACTTCTTCGGCGCCTTCCGCCCTGCGACGAACACATACGTCGATGACGTGCACCTCATCGCCGGCTCGCGCCTGAAGTTCACGTTCACGCGCGCGACCGGAGACGTGTCCGTGGGGCCCATCGTCATCGGCCGATCCGTCGAGATGGGCTCGACAGCCATGGGCGCCAAGGTCAGCGGCAAGAGCTTCTCGGTCATTCGCGAGAACGCCTTCGGCGACCGGACCTTCGTCAAGCGCCACAGCGTCCCAATCGTCGAGCAGGACACCCTGGTGGAGGGCCTGGACGTGGACGCCATCACGCAGGCCCTGAACGACATCGACGGATCCGTGGCCTTGTGGGTCGGCATCGACCGCCCTGACCACTGGTACTTCAAGAGCCTGATGGTGCTCGGCTTCGCCAGGAGCTGGGACTTCAGCCTCGACCACTACGACAAACCGCACCTCAACACCAAGATCGAGGGACTCTGACCATGCCTATCAGCCCACTACCCACGCCCCCGAGCACGAGCGACCCGGCCAACTTCGACACCCGTGCAGATGCATTCCTGGGGGCGCTGCTGGACTTCCAGGCGCAGGCCAATGCGCTGGAGGTCAATGTCAACGCGAAGGAAGCCAGCACCGCGCAGGCCGTCGCTGACGCCATGGCCGCTGGGCTGGCGGACGCCGCCACCAATGCCGCCGCGACTGCAGCTGACCGCGTGCAGACGGGCCTTGATCGCGTTGCTGCGGCCGCCGATGCGCAGCGCGCCGAGGCAGCGGCTGCTGGTGCCGAGGCCATCGTTGGTCTTCCGCTTCCGACCTTGGCGGATGTCGGAAAAGCGTTGGTTGTCAAGCCGGGCCCAGAGCTCGGCTACGGCGTTGCGGGCGCTTCAGGTTATCAAGAGTTCACCACCTCGCAGGCTTGGCCCAAGCCAGCAGATGCAGAGTACTTCTGGGTGGAAATCGTGCCGGCAGCAGGCAGTGGCGCAATCCAGCGGCTGACAACAGGTTCGCCTGTGGTTAGTGGCGGCAGCAGCGGCGTTGCGCTTCGAGAGCTGCTTCGCGGCGCGGACTTGCCGGCTTCCATCAATGTCGTGGTGGGAATCGGCGGCGCGGCTGTTTCGTCTTCGGCGGCGACGGCGCAGATCGCCGGGAACGACGGTGGCGACAGCTCCTTTCACACACGCGTAGCCCCTGGCGGGAAGGGTGGTGTGGCGACAACAGGGACAGTGTTTCTTGAGCTGGGCTCGCTCATCTGCATCCCGTCGACGGACTCGTCGGGGTCGAAAGCTTTGTCGTTGGAGTGTGGAGCCATGGGCGCGCGAGGCTCGACGCAGCGCGGCGGCGACTCCTTGTACGGCGGGGCTGGTGGCGGGACCGGCGGGGCGGGAGCCGTGTCGAGTCAAGGCGGGGTTTCAAAGCACGCCGGCAATGGCGGAGATGGTGCGGCATCCAATGTGTCTGGCGCCAGCATCACCGCAGGAAGCGGTCAATTCCCTGGCGGTGGTGGTGGTGGCGCATGCCAGTACTCCAACCCGACAGGGGCAGGAACGACCACATCGGGTGCCGGCGCGAATGGTCGCGTGCGCGTGTGGTGGTGGTGAAAGGGGGGAACTGAAATGTCCATGCGATACGCAATCGTCGAAGACGGCATCGTCATCAACATCGCTGTGGCTGACTCGCCACTGTCGGACAACTGGATCCACGACCCAAGCGATAGCTGTGCGAAGGGCGACCTGTGGACAGGCGAGAGCTTCGAGCGACCCACGACCAACAGCACGCTGGAGGCGTTGCAGGCCGAGCTGATCGAAGCCGCTACAGCCCACCGCTGGACTGTCGAGACTGGCGGCATCACGCTGCCCAACGGTGTCCAGATCAAGACCGGCACCGAAGACCAAGCGCGCATCACGTCGGTCATCGCCAATGCGCGCCTGGCCGGCGTCGAGTCGGTTGACTTCAAGGCCGCCAACGGCTGGATCACGCTCACGCTCGCAGAGGTGGAGGGCATTGCCGCGGACATCGCGCTGCATGTGCAAGCGTGCTTCGCTGCGGAGCGCGCGCATCACGACGCTATCGCCGCGCTGCCGGACCTGGAAAGCGCGCAAGCCTACGACGTGACGGAGGGCTGGCCAACATGAGCATGCATCCTGAAGCGATGGAGAAGGCCGGCGCCGTCGCCGGCAAGACGCTGATGTACGGCGGTGCAGCGGGCTCCGTTGCGAGCGGCCTCACGCTGTCGGAAATTGGTGTGATCGTCGGCATGCTGCTGGGTGTCCTGGGCCTGTTGCTCGGGCAGTACTGGGCCTGGCGCAAGGACCGGCGCGAACAACGCGAGTCGGAGGCCCGGCTGCGGCACAAGTTCGGCACGGGGTGGGACGAGGTATGAGCGGCGTCACCCTGCCGCGTCAGCCGAGCATGCCGGCAGCGCTGGTGCGCAAAGGAGCGATCCCCGCCGCGCTGCTGGCCGCGCTGACCAGCCCCCTGGCGTTCACGACACTGGAGCGCCTGGAGGGCAACATCAAGCGGGTGTACGCCGACCACCTCGCAGGCGGCATTCCGACCTACTGCGCCGGCCGCACAGATTGGGCCGCGAAGGTGGGCACGCCGCTGTCTGATGACCAGTGCCGCGAGGTCAACAAGGTCACGCTGCTGGAATACGGCTATGCGGTCCTCGGCTGCGTGTCGTGGGACTACCTGACGGCACGTCGCCTGATCGGGCTCACCATGTTCGCGGTCAACGTCGGGAAAGAGGGCGCGTGTGGCTCGCAGGCCTTCCGCGCGATCAACGTCGGGCGCATCGCCGAGGGCTGCGCGCTGCTGGCGTTCCGCTACGACGGCACGCCCAACTGGTCCTATGCAGGCGGGGTGTTCGTGCAGGGGCTGCACAACCGGCGAAAAGCGGAGCGCACCCTGTGCGATGACACATGACCATCATCCCGCCTTGGGTTAAGTGGGCCGCCGCGGTGGTCATTGCCGGTGCATCGTTCGCTGCCGGCTGGCACCTCAACGGCATGACCGGACGCGCAGCAGTAGCCGAAGTGAAGACAGAGCTGGCCACCGGACGCGCCGACCGCGCCGAGGCCGCGCGTACCGACGAACAGAAGACCGCAACCCTGGAGCACCAACATGCAGGCCTCACACTCGCCGCCGCCGAGCGGTTCTCTCTCGCGGCGCCTGGCCGTGAGCTTGCTCTGCGCGCTGAGCTTGCTGATGCTCGCCGGGTGCGTGACGGCGCCGAAGTCCGAGCCGCCCGTTATCGCGCGCAAGCCCAGGGCGACGCCGCTGCCCGCCGCGATCTCGCAGATCGATGTGAAGCCCTCGACCGGCAGCTTGCAGCCGGCGTCGGAGTGGTCGCGGCGCTCCGTGGAGATCTTGAGCGACGGGACGCAGAAGTGATGCTGCTGGTGGAGCAGATCCAGGCAGATCGGCTGCTGTTTGCAGTTCCCTAGTGAACCGCAGCCACCGGGCGCGTAGGACGAGGGCGGTAATTACCATCAGATCACTGCCATAGCAAGGTAGGATTTCACGACGTCGCCATGTAAGACGTGAACGCGTATCGTGCCTACAACATAGATGGAAGTGTTACTGCCCGCGGCCCGGGCGCCCGACCACTCGGGGGCGGCGTTTCATCTTGTGGCGACTCCGTTGGCGATGAGCGTCAATTGACATAGGAGATACCCAATGTCAATTGAGCAACTTAGAGCCATTTCCCAGGAGGACTTGCCGCTGATCGTTGAGGACCTGAACGAAGTACTCGGGGTCCGCAGCCTCATCGAGGGTGGGCTCGTCGTCGGCTATGCGGGAGTCCTTGACTTTCTGCCGTGCGGCCGTGCGGTCGTGGTGCGCCCGGCTGTGATCCGGGACGTGACGGCCATGGGAGCGCAGTTCCTGGGCCTGCCCGATCCGCGACTCCCGCCCCATTTGGATTTGTTCGATTGAGGGCAAAAGCCCATCATCCAGCAGCGGGCATTGGAAACGTTTTGTAGTGGTTGAGCTTTGCGGGCATGCTTGCGGGGAGAGTTGGATCTTCCTCTTGCCCTTCCGCTTAGCAAGCAAGGAGCCACTATGTTGCTCGATGCGATGGATCCTCGTTACACCCGATGGGTGAGGCTCACTGACATCTATGCACGGTTGTGCGCCAGGGCGCTACGGCGCGAGAAGCCGCCAATAAAGCTTTTGCGCACCGTGCGCGCTGAACTCGCCCGGCTGACTGGCTAAGGGGCTGCGTACAGGCGCCAGCAAAAAGGCCCACCGCCGTGGGTGGGCCAAGCCGCAGCCGCCGTCAGGGAGGAGAAACGGCGGATCGTGCCTGCGGTGCCTCATGATGGCAGCGGCCTCCCCTCAGGTCAACCGCACGTCGAAGTACGCCTCCTGCACATCGCCGAGGTCGCGGAAGCCGGCCGTGCGCGCCGCCTCGTAGGCCGCGTGGTAGGCGGTCGCCAGCCGATGCTCTTCCTTTGTCAGCTCGTTGGCGCTGGACTCGCTGGCGTTCTGGAAGGCCTTGAACGCGGCTTCGGCCTCGTCGCCCAGCTTGCGCTCCAGCTCGCGCCGGAAGCGGGTGACGGCCGTGGTCAGCATGGCCGGATCGGCGCCGGGGTAGTCCTGGAGGGTGATGCGGAGCGGCATGGGCGGAATCTACCGCTCCGGCCGTGGCGGCGGTGTGAACATGCGGCGTCGGCCGACAGGGAGCGCGTCCGAATTCCGGACGCGCATGCTCGGATTTGAAATCTGACCATGCCGCCCAGACCTACTGTGCATCCATCCAGCACAATCCGCCATGCCCATCGATCAGATCGCCATCCCCATCCTGGGCGCGCTCGCCGCCTGGCTGTCTCAGGAGCGCCGGCCGAAGCTGGCGCGCTGGGCATGCATCTTCGGGCTGATCGGGCAGCCGTTCTGGTTCTACGCCAGCTGGAAGGCCGAGCAGTGGGGCATCTTCGCGGTGTCGGTGCTGTACGGCTTCGCGTGGCTGCGCGGGCTGTGGGTGTTCTGGATCAGGCCCATGAATTCTCAAAAGCCGTGAAAATGTAGAACTTTGGTGTGTGATGGTCGTCACGTTAGTGACCGCTCTAACCCTTTCGGCGGGGCTCCTACCTCTTGCTTTTCGATATTCGCCGCCCACAATCTGTGTTATCGGCCACCTGGCCTCCGCCCGTAGGGGCTTTTTTTGTCACTGGAGTAATCATGGAAGACCTTGGACTGAGCACTGAGTTTGCTGAGATGCTGGAGCAAGCATGCAGCCAGCCCGGCGTCGCCACGGTCATGGAGACGCTGGCCATGGTCCGCGCGGGCCAGGAGGTTCATCAGGACTATCTGCAGGTGCAGGCCAGTATGAATGCTGTCCGCTTCACTTCGGTGCCGAGCGTGGGCCAGTGGGGCATGGCTGACTGATGCCAAGCTGGGGCAAGATCGGCTTCAGCATCCATGAGCTGATACAGCAGCGAGACAAGCAGCCGCACGACAGAGTTCGACGAGGGTATCTAGTCGCGGCACGCCAGAAGACCGGGCGTGCTGTGATCCTGTACGCCACGAAGTGGACGCTTCCGGACCAGGGCACTCCCCCTCAAATGCTGTCCATCGGGTCGGGAGATCTGCAGGGCTTTATGGAGGTGATGCATGGGGTCAAGGAAGACAAGCTCGACCTGATCTTGCACAGTCCGGGTGGCGGTATTGACGCTGCTGCGGCAATCGTCGACTACCTTCGTAAGAAGTTCACCCACATTCGAGCCATCGTCCCCAGCGCGGCTATGTCTGCTGCGGGCATGATTGCTTGCGCCTGCGACGAGATCGTCATGGGCAAGCACTCGTTCCTAGGTCCTTCAGATCCTCAGTTCAATTTGCCAACACCGCTTGGCGGTTACCGGCAGGTGGCTGCGCAGTCGATCATTGAACAGTTCGAGCGCGCTCGCCGAGAGTGCTTGGCGGATCAGCGGAACCTAGCGGTGTGGGCGCCAATCCTGTCCCAATATGGGCCGGACCTCTTGGTGCAGGCTGACCGGGCATCAAAGCTGTCTAGAGAGCTGGTCCAGCAGTGGCTCAGTCGCTACATGTTTAAGGGTGACGCCGATGCCGACACCAAGGCGGCTACTGCCGCTACGTGGCTCTCAAGTCACGAAAACTTCAACAGTCACGGTCGGCACATCAACCGCGATGAGTTGAGAGCAAAGGGTTTGAAGATCGTCGATCTTGAGGCCGACGAAGAGGAACAAGACATCTTCCTCAGCGTCTTCCATGCGACCACGCATACGATGACAGATACGGGTGCGGTCAAGATCATCGAGAACCACCTGGGCCGCGCCTTCATCAACCAAATGCAGTCAATGTTGGTACAGGCCGGCGTTCCTGTGGGTGTGCCGAACCAGCCTGCGCCTGGTCCAGGTCGTGCCCCGGCCGTTCCGCCGGTGTTCCAGCCGGGTTTGAACCGCGCTCAGCGCCGCGAACTTAAGGGCAAGTAGTGTGGCATTTAGCCGCTCTTGTTGAGTGCTTTGGGTATGTGAATCAGTCTCTCGCTCACGAATCCCGCTCGCGCAACCAATTCCAGAAATGCAGAAGGCCCTCGAAAGAGGGCCTTTTGTTTTTCCGAAGCATCCCGGGCCGCCGGCGCAATGCTGTCGCCGCTTACTGCCGTTAGGGCTTGATCGTCGTCCAGGCCCGCAATGACCCTGACGCGCGCAGCTGTCATCTTCCGTCCTACTGCTCTCTCTTTTCTTTTGTGACAAAGTGAAGGCGCGTCCTGGACGCGGCAGTCAGAGAAAGGGCTTGAACCAGCATGAACAGCAGTCTGGCACCTCGCATCGAAGCGGAACTTGCGGCACTTCCGGTGCCGGTGGCCGTCGCCTTGCCCGATGGGCAGCGCATCGAACCCGCGGGCGCGCGCCTGCGGCTGGCGTTCTCGCGCTGGTCCAGCGTGGCCAAGCTGGCGGCCCGCCAGATCGGCAGCGTGGCCGAGGACTACGTGGAAGGCCGCGTGCAGATCGAGGGCGCCATGCGCGACCTGATGCAGGCCGCCGCCGCCTTGATGCCGGGCCAGCCGGTGCAGACGCAGACCGGGTGGTGGTCCCGCCTGTTGCGCAATGCCAAGTCGCGGGGGGCCCACACGCGCCAGAAGGACAGCGAGCAGATCCAGTTCCACTACGACGTCTCCGACGACTTCTATGCGCTGTGGCTGGATCCGCGCCGGGTGTATTCCTGCGCGTACTTCCGCGAGGCCAGCCTGGACCTCGCGGGGGCCCAGGCCGCCAAGCTGGACCACATCTGCCGCAAGCTGCGGCTCAAGCCCGGCGAGCGCTTCCTGGACATCGGTTGCGGCTGGGGCGCCCTGCTGCTGTGGGCCGCCGAGCATTACGGCGTGGATGCGACCGGCATCACCCTTTCGCAGAACCAGCATGCGCACGTGCAGGCGCTGATCGCTGAGCGCGGGCTGGCGGACCGGGTGCGCGTGCACTTGATGGACTACCGTGAACTCGAGGGCCAGCAGGCCTTCGACAAGATCGCATCGGTCGGCATGTTCGAGCATGTGGGCCAGGCCCAGATGGACGGCTACTTCCGCGGCGTGCAGAAGCTGCTCGTGCCCGGGGGGCTGACGCTGCAGCACGGCATCACGGCGGGTGTCCTGGCGCACCAGCAACTGGGCGCCGGCATGGGCGACTTCATCGAGAAATACATCTTCCCGGGCGGCGAACTCCTGCACGTGAGCAGCGTGCTGCAGCACATCGCCGGCGCCGGGCTGGAAATGGTCGACACCGAGAACCTGCGCCCGCACTACGCGCGCACGCTGTGGGCCTGGTCCGACGCGCTGGAAGCGCAGCTGGAAAAGGCGCGCGCGGTGCTGGAAAAAACGGCGGGCCCCGAGCGCGGCGAGCGCATCCTGCGGGCCTATCGGCTGTATCTTTCGGGCTGCGCGATGAGTTTCGAGCAAGGCTGGATCTCGCTGCACCAGATGCTGTGCGCGCGGCCCGACGGCCAGATCCAGGCCCATGCGATGCGCGGCGCGCAGACGGACTATCCCTTCACCCGCAACTACATCTACAACTGATCACGGAGGTCGCCCATGCTCTATCGCTTCAAGTCCCAGGCCAGCGCGGACGTGCTGATGCTCGAAGGCCACGCCCGGCCGCTCCTGGAGATCATCGGCAAATCGGCGGGCAGCAGCGGCATCATCACCGTCGACCAGATGCCTGGCGCCATCTCGGCGCTGCAGGCGGCGTCGCAGCGCGAGGCCGAGCAGGGGCGGCACAACCATGACGCGCATGCAGCCGAGGATCACGACACGCAGGCGGAGATCCAGCACGTGGGCCTGCACCAGCGCGCTGCGCCGCTGATCAAGATGATGCGCGAATCGATGGCGGAGAACCGCGATATCGTCTGGGGCACCTGAGCGGGGCCTGCGGGCCCGTCCGAAGGCGCCGGCCGGGGGCCGGCGCGCGCGCGGCGCACCGATCGGTGTCAATCCACCTTCGCCCCCGAATCCTTCACCACCTGCGCCCATTTCTCGTGCTCGCGCGCGATGTGCTGGGTGAATTCGGCCGGCGTGCTGCCGCTGGGAATTGCGCCCTGCGCCAGCATCTTCTCCTTCACATCGGCGCTGGCCAGTGCACGCGCCACTTCCTGCTGCAGGCGCTGCACGGTGCCGGCCGCCGTGCCTGCCGGCGCGAGCAGGCCGAACCAGGAACTGGCCTCGAAGCCCTTGAGCGCCGGGCCGCCGGCCTCTTCCACCGTGGGCACGTCGGGCAAGGCGGCCGAGCGCTGGCTGCTGGTCACGGCCAGCGCCTTGAGCTTGCCGGCCTTGATCTGCTGCATGGACGACGGCAGGTTGTCGAACATCACGTCGGCATTGCCGGCCACCAGGTCCAGCAGGGCCGGTGCCGAGCCCTTGTAGGGCACGTGGGTCATCTGCACGCCCGTCATGCGCTTGAACAGTTCGCCGGCCAGGTGGATCGACGTGCCGCTGCCGCTGGACGCCATGTTGAACTGGCCCGGGTTCGCCTTGGCCTTGGCGATGAAGCTGGCCACCGAATCGATGCCCAGCTGCTTCGCCTTCTCGGCGTTCATCTCCATCACGTTGGGCACGGCCGCGACCATGGTGACGGGCACGAAGTCCTGGATCGGGTCGAAAGGCAGCTTGGGGTACAGGGCCCGGTTGATGCCATGCGTGCCGACGGTGCCCATGAGCAGCGTGTAGCCGTCGGCGGGCGCGCGGGCCACGATCTCAGCGCCGACATTGCCCCCGGCCCCGGCGCGGTTGTCCACGACGAAAGGCTGTCCCAGCGCCTTCGACAGCTCGGGCGCCACGGCTCGCGCCAGGATGTCGGTGGTGCCGCCGGCGGCGAAGGGCACCACGATGCGCACGGGCCTGCTGGGCCAGTTCGCCTCGGCCAATGCGGCGCCCGGCCAGGCCAGGGCCCCGAGCAGGGCGGCACCCAGCCATGCGCGGCGGCGGGCGGACAGGGGGCAAGCACGGGACGCAGGAACGGGGCTCATGCAGAGATCTCCTGATGATCGGGCCACAGCTGGCGCAGGACGGCGCGCAGCGGCTGGCCCTGGCGCAGGCCCAGGCGTTGCGCGGCGGGGTTGAGGTGGCTCAGCACGCCGTGATCGAGCGTGCTGCGCGCTTCACCGATGCGCGCGCTGTGGTGGGCCACCGTGCAGGCGGCCAGCTCCCGGGCCTGCAGCAGGTCCAGGGCCGCGATGCCGGCGGCGTCGCGACCGCCGCCGGCGTCGTTGAATACCGAAAGCAGCGGCTGCGCCGCGAGCGCATAGCGCGCCGAGCTGCGGCCGCCGTGCGAGCCGCTGACGGCGATGCAGCCCGCGTCCCGGGGCTGGAGCTCGGTGATGGAATCGACCACGCGCAGGCAGATCGGCATGCCGCGTTGTAGCGGCTATCCCGCCGCGCCCCGCAGGGTGAAAACCCCTGGAGCGCCCGGTTGCCGGCGCCGGCCTACAGGGGCCCGGCTTCGGCCTCGGCGGGCGTCGCCTGCTCCGCGGGGCCCAGGCGCCGCACCGCTACCCAGAGGATGCGCTGCTCGTCGACCTCGCCGACGCGGAACTCGAAGCCGTCGTGGCGCAGCGTCTCGTCCACCGCGGGCAGCCGGCCGAAGCGCGCCAGCAGGTAGCCGGCCACGGAGTTGTAGCGGTCCGTGTCGCTCACGAGGTCGTGCGTGTCCAGCAGGCGCTCGAGCTGGTGCAGGTCGGCCGAGCCGGCGACGCGCCACTGGCCGTCGCCCACGCCCTGGATCTCGAGGGTCTCATCCTCGTCCGGGAACTCGCCGGCGATGGCTTCCAGCACGTCGATCGGCGTGACCACGCCCTGCACCTGGCCGTATTCGTCGGTGACGAGCGCGAGCTGGCCGCGCGCGTGGCGCAGGATGTCGATCGCCTGCATCACCGTGGTGCTGGCGGGCAGGTAAAGGGGCGGGCGCAGGCAGCCGTCGGATGCGTCGAGGCGGCCTCCCTCGGCCACGGCGCCCAGCAGGTCCTTGACGCGCGCCACGCCGATGACCGCGTCCAGCGAGCCGCGGCACACCGGGAACATGCTGTGCGGCGTGGCCAGCAGCTGGGCACGCAGTTCGGCGGCGTCTTCCTCGATGTCGGCCCAGGAGATGTCGCCGCGCGGCGTCATGATCGAGCGCACGCTGCGCTCGGCCAGCGACAGCACGCCGCTGACCATGTGCCGCTCCTCGGGCGCGAAGGCGGGCGCTTCGGCCGGCCGGTCGTCCGCGTCGCTGCTGGGCACGGTCTCGCCATGCAGGCGCCCACCGAGCAGGCGCAGCACGGTCTCGGCCGTGCGCTCGCGCAGCGGCTGCGCGGCTTGCTGGCGCGCCTGGTTGCGCCGGGCCCACTGGTTGAAGAACTCGATCAGGATCGAGAAGCCGATGGCGGCGTACAGATAGCCCTTGGGCAGGTGGAAGCCCAGGCCCTCGGCCACCAGCGACAGGCCGATCATGAGCAGGAAGCTCAGGCACAGCATGACCACGGTGGGGTGCGCGTTCACGAAGCGCGTGAGCGGCTTGGAGGCCAGCAGCATCACGCCGATGGAGATCACGACGGCCGCCATCATCACGGGCAGGTCGTTCACCATGCCCACGGCCGTGATCACGGCGTCGAGGGAGAACACGGCATCGAGCACCACGATCTGCGCCACCACCACGCCGAAGCCGGCGTAAGCCACCTGCGTGCGGTGCGTGTGCACCACGCCTTCCAGACGCTCGTGCAGCTCGGTCGTGGCCTTGTACAGCAGGAACAGGCCGCCGCCCAGCAGGATCAGGTCGCGCCCCGAGAAGGGCTTGCCCCAGACGCTGAACAGCGGCGCCGTGAGCGTGACCAGCCAGGAGATGACCGACAGCAGGCCCAGGCGCATGACCAGCGCGAGGCTCAGCCCGATCACGCGCGCACGGTCGCGCTGGTGCGGCGGCAGCTTGTCGGCCAGGATCGCGATGAAGATCAGGTTGTCGATGCCCAGCACGATCTCCAGCACGACCAGCGTCAGCAGGCCGGCCCAGACTGCCGGGTCGGTGAGCAGCTCCATCATGCGCGCGCTCCTTCGGCCGCCGCGGCGCGCAGGCGCGCCGCTGGGCGGGCCGAGGCGGCCGGCGCGGTGCGAGGAAAGAAGGCGGGGAAGGACCGGAAAACGGGGCAGGCCGGTCGCCTGGACGGGGTGCTGGCGCAGGCCAGCGCCCGACTGGGAGGTTCGGGGGGCATGGGGGCAAGTCTAGAAAGCGGCCGCCTTCGCGGCGCCTGAATTCCCGGACCTTGCCGGGGAAATGATGGCGTCAGGGCGTGGTCAGGGCGGTGGGCGCTGCGTCAGTGCGGTGCCAGCAGGCCCGCGCCCAGCAGGGCGAACAGCAGCGCGCCGAGGGCCAGGCGGTAGTAGACGAAAACCATGTAGCTGCGCGAGGACACGATGCGCAGGAACCAGACAATGACGCCGTAGCCCACCCCGAAGGCGATGACCGTGGCCAGCGCCGTCGGGCCGGGCGCCACCGGCCCGGGCACGCCCCAGCTCTTGACGAGCTGGTACAGGCCCGAGGCCATGACGGCCGGCACGGCGAGCAGGAAGGAATAGCGCGCGGCGGCCTCGCGCGTGTAGCCCAGCAGCAGGCCAGCCGTGATCGTGCCGCCCGAGCGCGACACGCCCGGGATCAGCGCCATCGCCTGTGCCAACCCGTAGAGCAGTCCGTGGCCCCAGCTCAGTGTCTGCAGGTCACGCGTCTTGCGGCCGCGCCGGTCGGCCCAGGCCAGGACCAGCGCGAACAGCATGAGCATGGCGGCCGTGATGTAGAGGTTGCGCAGCGAGGTCTCGATCGCATCCTTGAACAGCAGCCCCAGCACCGCGATCGGCAGCGTGCCGATGATGATCAGCCAGCCCATGCGGGCGTCGGCAGGCATGCCGCCGCGGCGGCCACCGGGCGCCAGCGAGGCAAACCAGGCGCGCAGGATGCGCAGGATGTCGTGGCGGAAGTAGATCAGCACCGCCAGCTCGGTGCCCAGCTGGGTGATGGCGGTGAAGCTGGCGCCCGGGTCCACCCCCGAGGGCAGCAGCGGCCCGAGGATGCGCAGATGGGCGCTGGAGGAAATGGGAAGGAATTCGGTCAGTCCTTGGACCAGGCCGAGGAGGGCTGCTTCGAGCCAGGACACAACACCCATGGGCAATTCTTCGATGACGGCGCAAGCGCGGGCCGGTGCCCGCCGCGGGGCCGCGAGTGTCGCACGGCCCCGGTGACCCCACGGCGCGGGCGCGCAGCCGGTGTCCCGGGGCCAAGGGATGTGAACTAGACGCAACACTCCAAAGAAGCAATCAAAAGGGTTTACCCGATGTCACGGAACTGACTTGTTGTGGCTGGAGCCTGCAAGGCGTCCCGGGCTGGGTGCCCGGGCTCCCCGCTTACGGCAGAGAAGCAACAGTACACATCCTGGAGTTCTACGAATGAAAAAGACCCTGGCGGCCCTGGCCGCACTGGCGCTGTGCGGCGTCGCATCGGCCCAGTCTTCCGTCACCCTGTTCGGCGTGGTCGACGTCGCGGTCAGCAACGTCTCCAACAAGGCCGAGCGCGTCTACACGCTGGCCGACCTGACCCGCCCCTCGCTGCTGGCCGACAGCATCAAGGTCAGCCGCACCGAGCTGCGCAATTCGGGCCTGAGCTCCAGCCGCCTGGGCTTTCGCGGTGTGGAAGATCTGGGTGGCGGCCTGACGGCCGGCTTCTGGCTCGAATCGCCCCTGACCAACGACGACGGCGGTGGCCTGAGCGCCTTCAGCCGCCGCTCGACCGTCAGCCTGGCCGGCGGCTTCGGTGAGCTGCGCCTGGGCCGCGACTCCACGCCCACCAAGCTGAACGACGACCAGTTCGATCCGTTCGGCGCCACCGGCATCGGCGCCTCGCTGATCGCCACCGCCTACAGCCACAGCCGCGTGAGCAACTCGGTGCAGTACTTCCTGCCCAGGGGCCTGGGCGGCGTGTACGGCAACGTGATGTACGCCTTCCACGAGCGCAGCCGCTTCGACCCGCTCACGGCCGTGCAGCGCGACTCCAAGGCCGGCCAGTTCTTCGGCGGCCGCATCGGCTTCGCCAACGGCCCGCTGGACGTGGCCGTGGCCTATGGCCAGCTGGACGGTGCCACGGTCACGACCGACACCATCAACATCGGCACCGACCGCACCACCAAGAACAAGATCCTGAGCGCCGGCGCCACCTATGACTTCGGCGTCGTCAAGCTCTTCGGCCAGTATTCGCAGAACCGCACCGAGCGCAGCACGCTGGCGGCCGACTACACGAACGGCTTCCTGGTGGTGGACCCCAAGACCAAGGTGCAAGGCTACCTGCTGGGCGTGTCCGTGCCGGTCGGCGCGGGCCTGATCCGCGCCAGCTACGCCCACGTCAAGTACGACGACAACACCGTCGGCACGTTGTGGAACCCGGTGGAAGACCGCAAGGCCAACAAGTTCGCGCTCGGCTACCAGCACAACCTGTCCAAGCGCACGGCCCTGTACGCCACCGTGGCCCGCGTGTCGAACAAGAACGGCGCGGCCCTGACCGTGGGCGGCCCGGCCCTGACGGCCGCGCAACTGGCGCCCGCCGGCGCGACCTACCGCATGAAGAACTCGACGGGCTACGAGTTCGGTCTGCGCCACTCGTTCTGATTGGCGCAGACGGCCGGGCCTTGCAGCGTGCTGGCGCTGTAGCTGCAAAGTCCGGCGGCAAGGTCGCAAGACCCTGCCGACCCGAGGCGCGTGTTGCAAGCGCGCGCTTCGGGAAGCCAAAGGGTTGCCCGCATCCGGGGCAGCCTTCATTCCAAGTTTCTCCAAGGAGCCTGCTGGTTCATTCGGCCCGCCGTTGTGCGGGCTTTTTTTCGCCTGCGCGTTGGCGCCTGACGCGGGTTCTTCGTGCAGGGGCTGGGGCCCGGACGGCCCGGGGCGCTGCGTGCAGGGGGCCGGGGGCTCCCGTGACACAGGCCTTGCCGATGCCAGGCCCGCGCGCCCACAAAAAAGCCGGGGGTCCCCGGCTTTTTTGAGTGGGAGCGAGACGCCGCCGCTCAGTCCGCGTACACGCCTGCGGCCTTGACGATGGGGCCGAAACGCGCCACCTCGGCCTGCACGAACTTCTTGTGCTCGGCGGGTTCGACGCGCTTGTCGTTCACCACCACGGCGCCCAGGCCTTCCTGCTTCTTGATGAAGTCGGGGTCTTTCAGGGCCACCTTCAGCGCATCGTTGAGCTTCTTCAGCACCGGCGCGGGCGTGCCCTTGGGGGCGTACAGGCCGTGCCAGATCGTGACCTGGAAGTTCTTCAGGCCCGATTCGTCCAGCGTGGGGATGTCCTTCAGGGCGGGCGTGCTCAGGCGCTTGAGCGTGGTGACGGCATAGGGCTTGACCTTCTTGGCCTCGATCTGGCTCGTCGTGTTAGTGGTCTGGTCGCACAGCAGGTCCACCTGGCCGCCCAGCAGGTCGGCGATCGCCGGGGCCGTGCCCTTGTAGGGCACAGTGGTCATTTCGGCCTTCAGCTCGCTCTGGAAGAGCAGGCCGCACAGGTGCGAAGCCGAACCGATGCCGGCATTGGCTAGGTTCACCTTGCCGCTGTTCTTGCCGATCCACTCGCGCAGCTGCGCGAAGTTGTTGGCTTCCAGTTGCGGCTTGCCGATCAGCGTCATGGGCACGTCATTGATCATGCCCAGGTATTCGAAGTCGGTCTCGTAGTTGTACGAGAGCTTGCGGTACAGCACGGGCGTGGTGGCCATGCCCACGTGCGTGACCAGCAGCGTGTAGCCGTCGTTCTTGGCGCGCGCCACCTTGGCATTGCCGATGGTGCTGCCGGCACCGGCGGCGTTGTCGATCACGATCGGCGAGCCGCCCAGCGGCTTCTGCATCGCTTCGGCCAAGTCCCGGGCCACGCGGTCGGTCGGGCCGCCGGCCGCGAAGGGCACCACGATGGTGATGGGCTTGCCGCCCGGGAAGTCCTGGGCGAATGCGCCTGCGGCCGCGACAGCCAGGGCCGTGAAGGCGAACAGTTTCTTCATACTGTCTCCGAAGAGTTACAAAAAGCAAGGGGTGCGCGATGTTATCGGCGCTTGAAAGGTCCCACCATCGAAAATTGCCCTAGGAGGAGGGGTTATGCCGTCCGTGCCGGACCGCCGGCCCCGCGCAGGCGGCAGTCGTCCCTGCGCCTTGTTTCCTGATCACATCCTGCCCTTCATTCATGACCATTTCCCGCGACATCTATACCGAACCCCAGGACGTGGACCTGCGCACGCTCGAACAGCTGGGGCCCCTGCGCCCCATGGCCGGCATCTGGGAGGGCCAGCGCGGCCTGGACGTGAAGCCCAAGGCCGAAGGTCCCAGGAAGCAGGCCTACGTGGAACGCATCGAACTGCAGCCCATCGACCCCGTGACCAATGGCCCGCAACTGCTGTACGGCCTGCGCTACCACACGCACATCACCAAGCCCGGGCAGGTCAAGACCTACCACGAGCAGGTGGGCTACTGGCTGTGGGAGCCGGCGACGCAGACCGTGATGCACACGCTGACCATCCCGCGCGGGCAGGTCGCCATGGCCGCGGGCCGCGTGGCGCCCGACGCGCGCGAGTTCGAGCTGGTCGCCACGCAGGGCCTGGAAACCTGGGGCATCTGCTCGGCGCCCTTCCTGCAGCAAGCGTTTCGCACCTCCGAATTCCGCATCCGCGTCTTCTTCAACGACGATGGCAGCTGGGGGTATGACGAAGACACCGTGCTGCACATCGAAGGCCAGGAGGCGCCTTTCCACCACACCGACCGCAACCTGCTGCACATGGTGGCGCAGCCGACGCCGAACCCGCTGGCGCGCGCCGCGACCTGAGCGGCAGGCCGCGCCGCGCCGACAATCGCTGCATGCATGCCCACGACCCCGAAGCCGCCGCCGGCCCGCCGGCCTCCGAGCGCCTCGACGCCCTGGAGATCAAGGCGAGCTATGCCGAAGACCTGCTGGAGCAGCTCAACCTGACGGTCTACCGCCAGCAACAGCAGATCGACGCCCTGCAGCGCAAGCTGCGCGAGCTGGAAGAACGCCAGTCGCCCGACAGTGCCGGCAGTGCGCCGCGAAGCCTGCGCGACGAGCTGCCGCCCCACTACTGAGGGCGCGTCGGCGCCGGGGCGCCGGGCGCTGCGCTCAGGCGTAGCTGCGCGCGTCCTCGATCACCTTGCCGTCGTTGGGCAGGGCGCCGGGCGCCAGCACCTCGACTTCGGCGCGCAGCTTGGTCACGTCGCGCACCGCCTCGGCCAGGCGCGCCGCCAGGCCCTCGGGGGCGGCCGCGCATTCCACCTTCAGCGTCATGCGGTCCTCGCCGGTCTGGCCCTGCACCACCAGCCGCGCGCGCGCCACCTGCGCAAAGCGGCGCACCACCTCGGCCACCTGCGAGGGGTGCACGAACATGCCGCGCACCTTGGTCGTCTGGTCGGCACGGCCCATCCAGCCCCTGATGCGCACATTGGTGCGGCCCGTGGGGCAGGCGCCGGGCAGCACGGCCGAGAGGTCGCCCGTGCCGAAGCGGATCAGCGGGTAGTCGGGGTTCAGTGTGGTCACCACGACCTCGCCCACCTCGCCCTCGGGCACCGGGTCGCCCGTGCCCGGGCGCACGATCTCCAGCAGCACGCCTTCGTCCACGACCAGCCCTTCGCGCGCCTCGGTCTCGTAGGCAATCAGGCCCAGGTCGGCCGTCGCATAGCACTGCGTGCCCTGCACCCCGCGCTCGGCCAGGAAGGCGCGCAGGCTGGGCGGAAAGGCCTCGCCCGACACCAGGGCCTTCTTGAGCGTGCCCAGCGACTGGCCCTTCTCCGCGGCCTTCTCCAGCAGGATCTTGAGGAAGCTGGGCGTGCCTGCGTAGCCGTTCGGGCGCAGGTGGGCGATGGCTTCGAGCTGCTGCTCGGTCTGGCCCGTTCCGCCCGCGAACACGGTGCAGCCCAGCGCATGCGCGCCGGTCTCCATGATCGAGCCCGCCGGCGTCATGTGGTAGCTGAAGCTGTTGTGGATCAGGTCGCCGGCGCGAAAGCCCGCGGCGAACAGCGCGCGCGCCGTGCGCCAGTAGTCCGCGCCCGTGCCCTCGGGCTCGTAGATCGGGCCGGGGCTGGCGAAGATGCGGCGCATGCGCGCGCCGCGAGGAATGGCGGCGAAGCCGCCGAATGCGTCCTCTTCACGCCGGGCCTGCTGCAGCGCCAGCAGTTCGGACTTGCGCGTGACCGGCAGCCGGGCCAGCGCGGCGCGGCTGGTCAGCTCGGCCGGCCTCGTGCCGTCGAGGATCTTCGCAAAGGCCGTGGACGCGGTCTGCGCCTGCAGGACCTGCCTGGGCAGTGCGGCCAGCAGGTCGCGCTCGCGCTCCGCCGGGTCGCGGGTTTCCAGCGCGTCGTAGAAATCGGTCATGGAGATCAGGGGTGCAAAGGGTTCAGGCCAGCCAACGCTTGCGGCGCTTGTAGCTCTTGACGTCGCGGAAGCTCTTGCGGCCTTCGCCACCGGTGCCGAGGTAGAACTCCTTGACGTCCTCGTTCTCGCGCAGCGCGCTGGCCGCGCCGTCCATGACCACGCGCCCGCTCTCCAGGATGTAGCCGAAGTCGGCGTAGCGCAGCGCCATGTTGGTGTTCTGCTCGGCCAGCAGGAAGGTCACGCGCTCCTTGGTGTTGAGGTCCTTCACGATCTCGAACACCTCCTCGACGATCTGCGGCGCCAGGCCCATGGAGGGCTCGTCGAGCAGCACCATCTTGGGGTTGGCCATCAGCGCGCGGCCGATCGCGCACATCTGCTGCTCGCCGCCCGAGGTGTAGGCGGCCTGGCTGGTGCGCCGGGTCTTGAGCCGCGGGAAGTAGGCGTAGACCTTCTCCAGCGTCGCATCCACGGCGCCCTTGCCGTCGCGGCGCGTGTAGGCCCCGGTCATGAGGTTTTCCTCGATGGTCAGGTGGGCGAAGCAGTGCCGACCCTCCATGACCTGAATCACGCCGCGGTCCACGAGCTCGGCCGGCGTCAGGTTCTCGATGCGCTCGCCGCGCAGCGCGATCGAGCCCTTGGTCACCGCGCCGCGCTCGGCGTGCAGCAAATTGGAGACTGCCCGCAAGGTGGTGGTCTTGCCGGCGCCATTGGCGCCCAGCAGGGCCACGATGCTGCCTTCGTCCACGCGCAGCGAGACGCCCTTCAACACCAGGATCACGTGGTTGTAGATGACCTCGATGCCGTTGACATCGAGGAATGCATCCGAGGATGCGCGGCGCTCGGCCGAAGGCAGTGCTGACATGGCTTCAGGAGCAGCTGCGCGGCGTGATCTTCTTGTCGCTGGCGTACTTGGCCGACAGCTCCTTGACCAGCGGGTCGATCAGGCTCTTGTCGGCCTGGTACCAGTCGGAAGTGATGTTCCACTTGCCGCCGTCCCACTGCACGATGCGCGCCCAGTCGGTGCCCATGTGGTTGCTGCACGAGGTCTTCACCGGCCGCATCACCTCGCCGAAGCCCAGGGCCTTGAGCTTGTCGGCCGTGAGGTCCAGGTTTTCCATGCCCCACTTGATCTGCTCGGCGGTCATGACCTTGCCCTTGCCGAACTTCTCCTGCGCGGCGCGGATGGCCTCGACCTGCAGCATCGAGATCATCATGCCGCGCGTGTGGGCGATGGAGCCGATGGAACTGGCGTTGGACGCCGTGCCCTGGCCCTTGTCGTAGACCAGCTTCTTCAGGTCGTCATGCACCTTGTCCTTGGCCGCGCTGTTGTGGATGGTGATGGCGTTGTAGCCCTTGGCACCGGCACCGATGTCCTTCACGTCATGGTCCGAGCCGGCCCACCAGATGGCGTAGATCTTGTCGCGCGCATAGCCGGTGGCCTGGGCCTCGCGCACGGCGGCGGGCGTCATCACGCCGGCCGACCACAGCAGCACATAGTCGGGCTTTTGCTGGCGGATCTGCAGCCAGGTGCTTTTTTGCTCCACGCCGGGTGGCGTGACGGGCAGCAGCGACAGCTCGAAGCCTTCCTTGGCGGCGCGCTTTTGCAGCAGCAGGATGGGCTCCTTGCCGTAGGGCGAGTCGTGGTAAACCAGCGCGATCTTCTTGCCCTTGAGATTGCCCTTCTCCTTCTTCAGGATGTCCTGGATCATCACGTCGGCCGCGGTCCAGTAGGTGCCCAGCAGCGGGAAGTTCCACTCGAACACCGTGCCATCCACCGACTGCGACAGCCCGTAGCCCGGCGTGACCACCAGCTTCTTGTCCACGAAGGCCTTGTCGGTCACGGCGAAGGTGATGCCGGTCGACTGCGTGTCGAAGCCCGCATCGCCCTTGCCCTTGAGGCGCTCATAGCACTCCACGCCCTTGGCGGCGTCATAGGCCGTCTCGCATTCCTCAAAGGCCAGCTTCACGCCGTTCACGCCGCCATCGCGCGCGTTGATGAGCTTCAGGTAGTCCTGCTTGCCATCGGCCCATGGGATGCCCAGGGGCGCGAACTGGCCGGTGCGGTAGACCAGCAGCGGCACGAACTGCTCGGCCTGCGCATGGGCGGCCGGCGGCGCCAGCAGGGACAGGCCGGCGGCGGCCGCCAGGGCCAGGGAACTCAGCTTTTTCTTCATGGTTTGTCTCCTTGGAATGGGCACGTTGGCGTGCGGGGTGAATCAGGCAAGGGTCGGCAGAGAATCCAGGGCGGCAGGCGCGGGCTCAGTGCGGGAACGGCCACAGGCGCAGCTTCTCGCGCGCCGTGAGCCACAGGCGCGCCAGGCCATGCGGCTCAACGATCAGGAAGAACACGATCAGCGCGCCGAAGATCATGTGCTCCAGGTGCGAGGCAGTCGCCGTGGACAACGGCAGGCCCAGCCAGTGCGGCACGTAGTTGAGCAGTAGCGGCAGCAGCACCATGAAGGCCGCGCCGAAGAAGGCGCCCGAGATCGAACCCAGGCCGCCGATGATGACCATGAACAGCAGCTGGAACGAGCGGTCGATGCTGAAGGCCGCCGGCTCCCAGGAGCCCAGGTGCACGAAGCCCCACAGCGCGCCGGCCACGCCGACGATGAAGGAACTCACCGCGAAGGCCGACAGCTTGGCATAGACCGGGCGGATGCCGATCACGGCGGCCGCCACGTCCATGTCGCGGATCGCCATCCACTGGCGGCCGATGGCGCCGCGCACGAGGTTCTTGGCCAGCAGTGCGAACACGCAGACGATGGCCAGGCACAGCAGGTACTTCTGCACCGGCGTCTCCACCGGCAGGCCGAAGAACGACAGCGCACCCACGCTGACCGAGCCCGAGGGCGAGTCGTTCGTGACCCACTTGACGCGGTTGGTGAACCAGTCCGTGAAGAACTGCGCCGCGAGCGTGGCCACCGCGAGGTAGAGCCCGCGGATGCGCAGGCTGGGAATGCCGAACAGCACGCCGAACACCGTGGCCGCGAGACCGCCGCCGATCAGCGCGAGCAGCAGCGGGATGCCCTCGATGCGCACCTGCAGGTTGTAGGCCGCATAGGCGCCGATGGCCATGAAGGCGCCCGTGCCGAGCGAGATCTGGCCGCAGTAGCCGACCAGGATGTTCAGGCCCAGGGCCGCGAGCGCCAGGATCAGGAAGGGGATCAGGATCGCGCGGAAGAAGTAGTCGCTGCCCAGGAGCGGCACGGCGACGAAGGCCACGAGCAGCAGCACGGAGATGCCGATGCGGTCCTGCAGCACCGGGAAGATCTGCAGGTCGGCGCGGTAGGTCTGCTTGAACTGGCCGTTTTCTCTGTACAGCATCGCTTAGACCCGATCAATGATTTTGTCGCCGAACAGGCCTTGGGGCCGGAGCAGCAGGAAGCCCAGGGCCAGCACATAGGCGAACCAGTTCTCGATGCCGCCGCCCAGCATGGGGCCGATGTAGATCTCCGAGAGCTTCTCGCCCGCGCCGATGATGAGGCCGCCCACGATGGCGCCCGGCACCGAGGTGAGCCCGCCCAGGATCACGACCGGCAGGGCCTTGAGCGCGACCAGCGAGATCGAGAACTGCACGCCGAGCTTGGAGCCCCAGATGATGCCGGCCACCAGCGCCACGATGCCGCCGATGGTCCAGACGATGACCCAGATGCGCGACAGCGGGATGCCGATGGACTGCGCGGCCTGGTGGTCGTCGGCGACGGCGCGCAGCGCCCGGCCGGTCGGCGTCTTCTGGAAGAACAGCGTGAGGCCGATGACGAGCAGGGCCGAGACCAGCGCCGCATAGAGGTCTTCCTTGCTCAGCAGCAGGCCGCCGTCGAACGTGCCTTCCAGCACCATCATCGGGTCCTTGGGCATGCCCACGTCGATCTTGTAGGTGGCGCTGCCGAACAGCAGCTGGCCCGCACCATCGATGAAGTAGGCGATGCCCAGCGTGGCCATCAAGAGCGCGATCGGCTCCTGGCCGACCAGTTGGCGCAGTGCCAGCCGCTCGATGAGCCAGGCCAGGCCCGCCATCAGCGCGATCGCGGCGACCAGCGCCATCGCATTGGCCAGCAGCAAGCTGTCGAAGCCCAGCCACTTGGGGAACCACTCGGAAAAGCGCGCCATGGCCAGCGCCGCGAACAGCACCATGGCGCCCTGCGCGAAGTTGAAGACGCCCGAGGCCTTGAAGATCAGCACGAAGCCCAGCGCCACCAGGGCGTAGAGCATGCCGGCCATGAGGCCGCCGAACAGTGTTTCGAGGAAGAACCCCATGGTCAATGCTCCGTTCCCAGATAGGCGCGGATCACGTCTTCGTTGCCGCGCACTTCGTCCGGCGTGCCGTCGCCGATCTTCTTGCCATAGTCGAGCACCACCACGCGGTCGGAGATGTCCATGACCACGCCCATGTCGTGCTCGATCAGCACGACCGTGGTGCCGAACTCGTCGTTGACGTCGAGGATGAAGCGGCACATGTCCTGCTTCTCTTCCACGTTCATGCCGGCCATGGGCTCGTCGAGCAGCAGCACCTGCGGCTCCATGGCCAGGGCCCGGCCCAGGTCCACGCGCTTTTGCAGGCCGTAGGGCAGGCGGCCCACGGGTGTCTTGCGGAAGGGCTGGATCTCCAGGAAGTCGATGATGCGTTCGACCTTCTCGCGGTGCGCGATCTCCTCGCGCTCGGCCGGCCCCCAGCGCAGCGCCTGCAGGAAGAGGTTGCTCTTCATGCGCAGGTTGCGGCCGGTCATGATGTTGTCCAGCACGCTCATGCCCTTGAACAGGGCCAGGTTCTGGAAGGTGCGCGCCACACCCATCTCGGCCACCTGGCGCGAGTTCATGTGCTTGAAGGTCTGGCCGCGGAAGGTGATGGCGCCTTCCTGCGGCGCATAGACGCCGTTGATGCAGTTGAGCATGGAGCTCTTGCCGGCGCCGTTGGGGCCGATGATCGCGCGGATCTCGTGCTCGCGCACATCGAAGCTGATGTCGGTCAGCGCCTTGACGCCGCCGAAGCGCAGGCTGATGTTGCGCACTTCCAGGATCACGTCGCCGATCTTGCGGCCCGTGGCGGGCGCTTGCGACGAGGGCGGCAGCTGGATGTCGGTCATGGTGGGGTCGTACATGTCAGTGCCGCCCGGCCGCCCGAAGGCATTGACGCGCCCCCTCGGGGGGCAGCGATACACGAAGTGATGCGCGTGGGGGCGTCATATCACGCGGCCTTGCGCACGGCGGGGAAGGTCTTGGTGTCGAGGATGTTGAGCGTGGCGCTCACGCTGCCGGTGCGCCCGTCCTCGAACTTGACCTGGGTCTCGATGAACTGCTGGCTCCGGCCGCCGTACAGCGCGTCGATCAGCACGGCGTACTTCTCGGCGATGAAGCCGCGGCGGACCTTGTTGGTGCGCGTGAGCTCGTTGTCGTCGGCGTCGAGCTCCTTGTGCAGCACGAGGAAGCGGCTGACCTGGCTGCCGGCCAGCATGGCGTCCTGCGCGAGATCGGCGTTGACCTTCTCCACGCACTCGCGCATGAGTTCGTAGACCTCGGGCTTGCCGGCCAGGTCCGTGTAGCCCGCGTAGGGCAGGTTGCGGCGCTCGGCCCAGTTGCCCACGGCCTCGAAGTCGATGTTGAGCATCACGCAGACCGTGGCGCGGCCATCGCCGTAGGCCACGGCCTCCTTGATGTAGGGGAAGAACTTGAGCTTGTTCTCCACGTACTTGGGCGCGAACATGGCGCCGTCGTTGGCGCCACCCGCCAGGCGGCCCACGTCCTTCACGCGGTCGATGATCTTGAGCTGACCGCTCGCGTCGAGGAAGCCGGCATCGCTGGTGTGGTACCAGCCGTCGGCCGTCAGCACCTCCTCGGTGGCCTTGGGATTCTTGTAGTAGCCCTTGAGCAGGCCGGCCGAGCGCACCAGGATCTCGCCGTTGTCGGCCACCTTGATCTCCACACCCTCGATGGGCACGCCCACGGTGTCGGCGCGCACGGCGTTGTCGGGCTGCAGGCAGACGAACACGGCGGTCTCGGTCGAGCCGTAGAGCTGCTTGAGGTTGATGCCGATCGCGCGGTAGAAGGTGAACAGGTCCGGGCCGATGGCCTCGCCGGCGGTGTAGGCCACGCGCACGCGCGAGAAGCCCAGCGTGTTGCGCAGCGGGCCGTAGACGCACAGGTCGCCGAGCGCGTAGAGCAGGCGGTCCGCGAGCGAGAGCGGCTTGCCGTCCATGCGCGCGGGACCGACGCGGCGCGCCACGTCCATGAAGCGGTGGAACATCGCGCGCTTCATGCGGCCGGCGTCCTCCATGCGGATCATCACGCTGGTCAGCAGGCCTTCGAACACGCGCGGCGGGGCGAAGTAGTAGGTCGGGCCGATCTCCTTCAGATCGATGCTGACCGTGGCGGCGGACTCGGGGCAGTTGACCGTGTAGCCGCAGGCCAGCCACTGCGAGTAGCTGAAGATGTTCTGGCCGATCCAGGCCGGCGGCAGGTAGGCCAGCACGTCCTCGGCGGCCGTGAGCTTGTCGAAGTCGGCGCCGGCCTTGGCGCGGTTGAGCAGGCTGCGGTGGGTGTGAACCACGCCCTTGGGGTTGCCCGTGGTGCCGGAGGTGAAGAACATGGCGCCCACATCGTCGGGACGGCCCTGCGCGACCTGGGCCGCGAAGAAGCCGCTGTCCTGCGCGGCGCGCGCCTTGCCCAGTTCCAGCAGCTCGGTGAGACCGGCCAGGCCCTCCTCGCTGTAGTTGCGCAAGCCGCGCGGGTCGTCATACCAGATGCGCGCCAGCGCCGGGTACTGGGCGCGCACCTCCAGCATCTTGTCGACCTGCTCCTGGTCTTCCACCACGCACATGCGCACCTCGGCGTTGGACAGCGGAAACACGCATTCGGCCGCCACGGCGTCCTGGTACAGCGGCACGGGGATCGCGCCCAGCGCCTGGGCGGCCAGCATGCAGGCGTACAGCCGCGGCCGGTTGGCACCCACCACCGCCAGGTGCTCGCCGCGCTGCAGGCCGGCCGCATGCAGGCCGCAGGCCGCGTGCTCGACCATCTGTGCCAGCTCGCGCCAGCTCAGCGTCTGCCAGATGCCGAACTCCTTCTCGCGCATGGCCGGCGCGTCCGGCCGTTCGGCGGCATGCTTGCGCAGCAGTTGGGGAAAGGTGGTGTCCATCACGTTCCTCGGTGGCTTCCACACGGCAGCCTTGCAGAAGTGGGCGGATCGTAGGCCGCGCTTTGACGCCAGGATGTCGGCTCAACGACAATTTAAGGGTGACCCCTTCCCCGGACTTTCCCCAGGCCCCGCGCCGCGCGGATGCGGGCACCGATTCGCTGCACCAGCGCCGCCGTGCGCCGACGGCGCGCGAGCTCGAGGCCATTCCGTGGCTGCCCGCGCTCACGCCGGCCGAGCGCGCCGGCGTGCTGCCGGAGATCACGGCGGTCAATGCGCGGCCGGGCGACCATGTGTGCCGCGTGGGCCGGCCCGTCACCTACTGGTTCGGCGTGATCGAGGGCCTGCTCAAGATGAGCTCCGACACGGCGCAGGGCCAGACCATGACCTTCGCGGGCCTGCCGTCGGGCGGCTGGTTCGGCGAGGGCACGGCCCTCAAGCGCGAGCCCTACCGCTACAACGTGCAGGCCCTGCGCGCCAGCGTGGTCGCCGGCATCCCGGTGGACAGTTTCCACTGGCTGCTGGACCACTCGATCGGCTTCAACCGCTTCATCATGAGCCAGCTCAACGAGCGCCTGGGCCAGTTCATCGCCGCGCGCGAGATCGACCGCCTGAACAACCCCGACGCGCGCGTGGCGCGCAGCCTGGCCGCCTTGGTCAACCCGGTGCTGTTCCCGCGGGTGGGCGAGGTGCTGCGCATCACGCAGCAGGAACTGGCCTACCTGGTCGGCCTGTCGCGCCAGCGCGTGAACGAGGCGCTGCGCCACCTGCAGGACCAGGGTGTCATCCGCATCGAGTATGGTGGGCTGCGCGTGCTGGACCTGCCGGCGCTGCGCCAGGGCCAGTTCGGCCCGGCGCGCGGCGGCGGCTGATCGGCGCGGCCGCTTTCCCCTCGTTTTGCATGACTGCCTCCGCATCCAAGCTCCTGACCCTCAGCGTGAGCGCCGGCAACGGCCATGTGCGTGCCGCCCAGGCCCTGGTGGCCACCGCCGAGTTGGGCTGGCCCGGCTGCCGCGCCGTGCACATCGATGCCATGGCGCATGTGGCCGCCGGCTTCCGCAAGGTCTACACCGAGGGCTACCTCCACCTGGTCCACCGCGCGCCGGAGCTCTGGTCCTACCTGCACGCCAAGAGCGACAGCACGCCGCACACGGCCACCGCCCAGCGCGTGCGGCGCGGCATCGAGCGGCTGAGCGCCACGGCCCTGCTGCGCGCGCTGCGGCGCGAGAAGCCCGACGCCATCGTCTGCACGCACTTCCTGCCGGCCGAGCTGCTGATGCGCGAGCGCAGCCGCGGCCGCATCGACTGCCCCGTGTGGCTGCAGGTGACCGATTTCGACCTGCACAACATGTGGCTGGTGCCGGGCATGGACGGCTATTTCGCGGCCACAGAGGAGGTGGCTTTCCGCATGCGGGCGCGGGGACTGCCGGCCGAGCGCATCCACGTGACGGGCATTCCCGTGATGCCGGCCTTCGCGCCGCGCGCGCCGCTGTCGCGCGAGGCCTGCCTGCAGGCCCTAGGCCTCGGCGCCGCGCGGCGAACGCTGCTGGTCGCGTCGGGCGGGGCGGGCATCGGCGACCTGCCCGCGCTGGCGGCGCGGCTGCTCGCCCTCGAAGGCCTGGACTTCCAGCTCATCGCGGTGGCCGGGCGCAATGCGCAGGCACTCGCCGGCCTGCAGGCGCTGCAGCAGCGCCATCCCGAGCGGCTGCGCGCACTGGGCTTCACGAACGAGATGGAAAGGCTCATGGCCGCCGCCGACCTGGTCATGACCAAGCCCGGCGGCCTCACCATTGCCGAATGCCTGGCCCTGGGGCGGCCGATGCTGCTGACTTCGCCCATTCCGGGCCAGGAGGAGCACAACGCGGGCTACCTGATGGAAGAGGGCGCGGCCTGGCTGGCCTGGGACGGCATCGGCGTGGAATACAAGGTGGCGCGGCTGATGGCCGATGCGCCGCGGCTGCAGGCCATGGCGGCGCGCAGCCGGGCGCTGGGCCGGCCGCAGGCGGCGCGGGCGGTGCTGACGCATGTGCTGGGCGCGCCGGCATCCGCAGAGGCCGCGATATGAGCGCATGCCACGACCCGCAAGCCGTGGCCCGTCCCTGGCGCCGCATCGTCATCTTCTACGCCTGGGCCATGCTCATGGCCTGTTTCTTCGCCAACGCCGAGATCCAGATCGAAGGCGGTGCGGGCTGGGCCACCTCGCTGCCCACCTGGCGCATCGAGAAGCACTGGCTGCTCGATCTCTTCTGGGGTGGGCGAGCGATGACCGGCTACCACGCCTGGGTCTTCAGCTTCATGATCCTGGTCTTCTTCATGCCGCTGGCCTTCAGCGCGCGCTGGCGCTGGAGCGACGTGGTGTTGTCCGTCGCCGGCGTGGCCGTGTTCTGGGTGACGGAGGACTTCCTCTGGTTCGTCCTCAACCCGGCCTACGGTCTGGCGCGCTTCACGCCCGAGATCGTGACCTGGCACCCGCACTGGCTGGGTGGCGCGCCGGTCGACTACTGGGGCGGCACCGCCCTGGCCATCGCGCTGGCCTGGGCGCATGTGCGGCTGGTGCGGCGCGAGGCGGGCGGGCGATCGTGATGCGTTGAGCGTTTGGCGTCGAGCGTGAACAGCCCTGTGAAGTCGGGGTGTTTCATCCCGCTCAACGCTCAACGCTCAACGCGCCACCTCGGCCTGCAGGTCCTTCTTCGACAGCTTGCCCACCGCCGTCTTCGGCAGCTCGTCGCGCGCTTCCATCGCCTGCAGCATCTCGTGCTTGCCCAGGAAGTCGCCCAGGAAGCGCTTCAGCTCGTCCAGCGTCGGGCGTTGCGCCCCCGCCTTGAACTTGATGAAGGCCTTGGGCGACTGGCCGCGGTAGGCATCGGGAATGCCGATCACGATCACTTCCTCGACCGAGGGGTGCTTGTAGATCGCCTCTTCGATGTTGCGCGGGTAGACGTTGAAGCCGCCGCAGATCAGCATGTCCTTGGTGCGGTCCACGATGTAGACGAAGCCCTCGGGCGTCATGTAGCCCACGTCGCCGGTGCGCAGGTAGCCATCGGCGGTCATGGCCTCGGCCGTGGCGTCGGGCCGCCGCCAGTAGCCCACCATCACGTTGGGGCCGCGGATGCACAGCTCGCCGTGCTCGCCCTCGGGCAGGTCGTGCTGGTCCTTGAGGTCGATCACCTTCACGTCCACGCCCGGCACCGGAATGCCGCAGGAGCCCGGCCGGTAGTGGCTGAAGCCCGGCGACGCGGTGGCCATGGTGCAGGTCTCGGTCATGCCCCAGCCTTCCTGCAGCCGGCACTGCGCCATGCGCACGAAAGCCTGGTAGACCTCGGCCGCGATGGGCGCGCCGCCCGAGTTGCAGAACTTGAGCGAGGACAGGTCCAGCTTCTCGATGTCCGGGTGGCCCGTGAAGGCCACGTACATGGTCGGCACGCCCAGGAAGACGGTGGTCTTACGCTCGACGAACTCGCGCAGCGTGGCGTCCAGGTCGAAGCGCTGGTGCAGCGACAGCTCGGCGCCGATGGACAGGCCGAACAGCATGTTCACCACCAGCGCGTAGATGTGGAACAGCGGCAGCACGGCCAGGAAGCGCTCCTCGCCTTCGGCCAGCGTGCCCGAGGCGACGAGCGTGTGCCACACCTGCGAGACCGCCGCGCTCAGGTTCGCGTGGCTCAGCATCGCGCCCTTGGGCTGGCCCGTGGTGCCGCCGGTGTACTGCAGCACGGCGATGGCCGTGGTGATGTCGGCCGGCACATGCGGCCGGGCCAGCGGGGCCGCGGCCAGCAGCGCGGCGAAGGGCACGCGGGCGCCGGCTGCACGGCGGTGGCGGCGGCGGGCACGGCCGCGAAGTCGTCCGCGCGGCCCACCACCAGCGTCTGCAGCGTGCCGTGCCCCGCGATGGCCTCCATCTTGCCCAGCAGTTCGGGCGCGTCAAAGGTGATCATCAGCCGCGTCTGGCTGTCTTCCACCTTGTGGCGCAGGGTCTGGCCGGCGTCCAGCGGCGAATAGTTCACTACCGTGCCGCCGGCCTGCAGCACGGCGAAGAAGGCCACGATGTACTGCGGCACGTTGGGCAGGTACAGGCCCACGTGCACACCGGGCTGCACGCCCAGCTCGCGCAGGCCGCCGGCCGCGCGCTGCACGTGCTGCGCGAGCGTGGCGTAGTCCAGCACCACGCCGTGCTGCCGCAGCGCGATGCGCTGCGGCCATTGCCGCACGGCGTCGGCCAGCAGGGCGGTGAGTGCCGTCAGCCGGAGCGGCGCGTTCCAGCTGGTGCCTTCGGGGTAGCTTTTGAGCCAGGGGCGGGAGGTCATGGCTTCAGAGTCCCGCCGGGCGCTTCATCTCGCAGGTGTTGGGCACGGCCAGCGCCGAGACCGGGGTCAGCGATTCCGCGACGAAGCCCTGGTTCGTGCCGTCGAAGCCCTTCTTCACGGTCTTGCCGTCCACCTTGTGGTTGGTGTAGACGTACTGCGGCGCCATGAACTGGTGGTCTTCCTTGCGCACGCTCACGTCGCCGAGGATGGACTTGTACGAGATGCCTTCCAGCGCCGACGCGATCGCCTTCGGATCGGTGGACTTGGCCTTGCGCACGCCCTGGGCCAGCAATTCGGTGGCGGTGGACAGGCGCACCAGGTAGAAGGCTTCCTTGTACTTGGCCTCGAAGGCGCTTTCCAGCTTGGCGGCCGTGGCGTTGTCGGCGCCCGGGAACCATTCGCCGATCATGTTCAGCTTGACCGTGGGCGCGGCGTCCAGCGCGATCATGGTCGACTTATTGGCGCTGCTGTGCGTGAGGATGCGCAGCTTGTAGCCCGATTCGCCGGCGGCCTTGATCATCAGGGCCATGTCGTTGCCCCAGTTGCCCGACACGACGGTGTCGGCGCCCGCGGCGCGCATCTTGGCGATGTAGGGCGCGAAGTCCTTCACCGTGCCGGTGGGGAAGAAATCCTCGCCCACGAACTGGAGGTCCGAGCGCGCCTCGCCCAGCAGGTTCTTGCCGAAGGCCGTCCACTGGCGGCCGAAGCTGTAGTCGGGGTTGAGGAAGTAGACCTTCTTGATGTCGGGCGTCTTCTTCACGAAGTCCGCGTAGGCCTTCATGCGCATGGTCACCTGCGCGTCGGTCATGAAGTGCCAGAAGGAGCAGCTCTTGCCCACCAGGTCGGGGTCGATGCCGCCGAAGTTGAACACCAGCACCGACTTGTCGGGGTTGCGCTCGTTGTTGCGGTTGGCCGCCGTGATCACGGCCGTGGCGGTGGCCGAGCCGCCGCCGACGAAAACCGCCTTCACGCCCGCGCCCACGGCGGCCTGCAGCGCGGCCTGGCTTTCCTGCGTGGACAGCTTGTTGTCGAAGGCCAGCACTTCCAGCTTGATGCCGTCGATGCCGCCGGCCGCATTGATGTTGTCGGCTGCGAAGCGCAGGTGGTTCTCGAAGATCTTGCCGACGTCGGCCATCGGGCCGCTCAGCGGGTCGATGAGCGCGATCTTCAGCGTCTGTTGTTGTTGGGCGTGCGCGCCGAAGGCGCAGGCCAGTGCCAGGGCCACCAGGGTGGGCTTGAACATGAACGGGTCTCCTTGATGCTGTCCGCCTCGAGCGGACCCGCGCAGTGTCGGAACAGGCCGCGCGGCGCCGCAGTCAGTTGGGCGACTGCCGCCGCGCGGCTGCGGTCGCCTGCGTGACTGACAGCGCGCGCGGGCCATGCGCCCAGGGTCAGGGCGCCTGCGTGTCCGCGAAGTGCACCCCTTCGCGGCGGCGCGGGCGCGCACCGCGTCGAAGCGCTGCGTGCGCGGCAGCCCGCCGTTCTCGTAAACCGGTCGGCCGCGCCAAGCGCGGCGCGTCCGGCATGAGCTCGATGCGCCGGCTCGACCCCGCAGCGGCTCACAGCCGGATCAGCGCCTTCTCGCCCGTGGCCATCTTCGCGTAGCCGGCGATGGCCTCCAGGCTCAGCGCCTCGGCCAAGGTCAGCTCCTTCGTGTAGTGGCTCGCGAAGGTGGTGGTCAGCTCGTCGGCCACGCGCTGCTTGAGCTGCTGCACGCGCTCGGGCCCCACTTTCTGCAGGAAGGGGAAGAGCAGCCAGCCGCCCACGCCCCAGCTCATGCCGAAGCCGCGCGCCAGCTCGATGGGGCCGCGGTCCAGGCTGCCGTAGACGTACACCTGCTTGTGCACGTCGCTGCCGTAGCGGCTGTAGGCCTGGCCGGGGCGGCGCAGGATCGCGGCTTCCATCGCCAGCAGCAGCTGACCCGCGAGCTTGCCGCCGCCGATGGCGTCGAAGGCCAGTGTGGCGCCGGTGGCGGCAATGGCTTCCGTCAGCTCGGCCTGGAAGTTCGCCGAGCTGCTGTCGACCACGTGCGCGGCGCCCTGTTCGCGCAGCAGCGCGGCCTGCGCGGGCTGGCGCACGATGTTCACCAGCGGCACGCCGTCCTTCAGGCAGATGCGGTTCAGCATCTGGCCCAGGTTGGACGCGCCCACGGTGTGGACGAGCGCGGTATGGCCTTCGCGGCGCATCGTGTCCACCATGCCCAGCGCGGTGAGCGGGTTGACGAAGCACGAAGCGCCCTGCACGGCCGTGGCGCCCTCGGGCAGCGCCAGGCATTGCGCGGCGGGCACGGCCCGGTATTCGGCATACATGGCGCCGCCCAGCGCGGCGACGCGGCGGCCCAGCAGCGCCTGCGCGGCGGGCGAGGACCCGGCCGCCACGACGGTGCCGGCGCCTTCGTTGCCCACCGGCATCGATTCGCCCACGCGCGCCGCCATGGCCGCCATCACGGCCGGCGAGAGCGGGGCGGTGATCACCGGCCGCTCGGCGCTGCCCGAAGCCTTCGCCTGGCGCATGTCGGCGCCGGCGAACAGCAGGCCGAGGTCCGAGGGGTTGAGCGGCGCCGCTTCCATGCGCAGCACCACTTCGTCGGGCGTGGCGGGCTCGGGCCGCGGCACCTCGACCAGCGAGAGCTCGAGCGTCGCGTCGGGGCGGATCAGGGAGCGAAGTTGCAGGGGCATGGCGTCTCCAGGGCGGGCAGGGTGGGGATGAGGGGCCGCGGCCGGCGTGGCGCGCGGGCGGCGGGAATCATAGGAAGGCCGCGACCGTAGCGCGTCCGCTGCGCGACAGGCGGGCGCGCCGGCCGCATCCACGCGCCGGGCAGGGTCTTGGCCGTGACCGGACAAAAATGTCCACTTATGGGAGAATCACGGCCATGGCCGATCTCACACCCGACCGCCCCCTGCGCACCGATGCCCAGCTGCGCCGCACCGCCTTGCTCGACGCGGCGGCGGCCGTGTTCTCGGAGCACGGCGTCAATGCGCCGCTCGAACTGGTGATCGAGCGCGCGGGTGTGGGGCGCGCCACGCTGTACCGCAACTTTCCGGACCGCGGCGCGCTCATGCAGGCGCTGATGGGGCGCAACCTCGACCGCATCGAGCAAGAGGCGCAGCGCCTGGCCGGCCACGAGGAGGGCCTGTTCGAGCTGCTGGTCTACATGGCGCAGCGCATCGCCGATTCGGCGCCCATCACCGACTACTGGCGCGCCATCGACCGGGAGCATCCGCTGGTGCGCGAAGCCCAGGCGCGGCTGGGCCGCATGGTGCGGCCGCTGATCGAGCGCGCCGTGCACGCCGGGCGCTGCCGGGCCGATTTCGCCGAATCCGATTTCGTGCTGGCCGTGGGCATGGTGGGCGCGCTGCTGCGCGGCCATACGCTACAGCAGCGCCGGCGCATGGGCCGTCGCGCGCTGGAGCTGCTGCTGGACGGCCTTCGCGTGCGGGAGCCGGCGCCATGAGCACCGCCGCCGCCACGCCGCGCGTGCTCGCGCCGCTGCCCGACTGGGAGCCGCACGAGAAGCCCTTCCTGCCGGGCTCGCCGGCCGCGATCTCGCATGCCTGGCCCACGCGCATCGCCTATGCCTTCGTGGCGGTGCTGGTCGGCCTCACCGGGGGGCTGGGCTCGGCGCTGATCACGGCCAACCTGCCGGTCATCCAGGGCCAGCTCGGGCTCACGCCCGCCGAAGGCGCCTGGCTGCCGGCGGCCTACGTGATGGTCAACGTCACGGCCAACCTGCTGGTGTTCAAGTTCCGCCAGCAGTTCGGCATGCGGCTGTTCGCCGAACTGGCCCTGGGCCTGTACGCCGTGCTGGCGCTGGCGCACCTGGTGATCGACGGCTATGCCATGGCGCTGCTGGTACGCGGGGCCAGCGGCTTCGTGGGCGCGGCCGCCAGCACGCTGGCCATGCTCTACATGCTGCAGGCCCTGCCGCGCAGCCGCGTGGGCTCCGCTTTCGTGGTCGGCATGGGGCTCACGCAGCTGGCCACGCCGCTGGCCTGGGTGATCTCGCCCGCGCTCATGGACCAGGCCGACTGGCGCGTGCTCTATGCCTTCGAAGGCGGGCTGGCGCTGTGCGCCTTCGCGGGCGTGGTGTCGCTCAAGCTGCCGGTGGGCATCCGCATCCACGTGCTGGAGAAGGCCGACTTCCTCACCTTCGCGCTCGTGGCGCCGGGTGTGGCGCTGCTGGGCGCCGTGCTGGCGCAGGGCCTCAACGGCTGGTGGCTGGACACGGCCTGGCTGGCCTGGGCGCTGGCCGGTGCCATCGTGCTGCTCACGCTGGCCGCGATGCATGAGTACCGGCGCGCGCGGCCGCTGATCCAGCTGCGCTGGCTGCTCAACACGCAGACGCTGGCCTTCGTGTTCGGGGCGCTCATGATGCGCTTCCTGCTGGCCGAACAGAGCTACGGCGCCGTCGGCCTGCTGCGCACGCTGGGCATGGGCCCGGATCAGCTGCAGCCGCTGTTCGGCGTGATGCTGCTGGGCATGCTGTGCGGCACGGCGGTGAGCGCGATCACCTTCGGCCCCAAGGCCGTGCCGCTGCAACTGCTGGCCTCGGTGGTGCTGATCGCGCTCGCGGGCTTCATGGACCACCAGTCCACCAGCCTGAGCCGGCCGCACGACTTCTATGCCAGCCAGTTCCTGCTGTCCTTCGCCACGGCCATGTTCCTGGGACCGCTGATGCTCTCGGGCCTCATGCAGGCGCTGCAGCACGGCGCCGACCACATGGTGAGCTTCGTCGTGATCTTCGCCGTCACCCAGGCGCTGGGCGGGCTGGCCGGCCCGTCGCTGCTGGGCACCCTGCAGGCGCAGCGCACCACGGTGCATGCGCAGGCCATCGCCGCCCAGGTGCAGCCCACGCAGGCGCAGGTCGCCCAGCGCCTGGCGCAGCAGCAGCGCATGTACGGCGCCGTGGCGGCCGACCCGGTGCAGCGCGCCGCGCAGGGCACGGCCCAGCTGGGCCAGACCGTGCGGCGCGAGGCGGCGGTGCGGGCCTTCAACGACGTGTTCACGCTGATCGGCGCCCTGGCCATGGCCTATCTGGGCTGGATGCTGTGGCGCGCCGCGCGCATGCGGCGCGCCGCCCGGCGCCAGGCCGCCGGCCCGCCCGCGGCGGCCCCGCCGCCGGCGCCTGCGCCTTCTTCCTCCTGATCCTTCGCGGCCGTGCCGCCGCCGGCGCGTGCCGGCCCTGAACCGAGCTTCCCATCATGACTGAAAGAACCCCGAACCCCGCCCCAGCGGACGCCACCGAGGCGTCCGGCCCGCTGCCCGACGGCGCGAGCGCGCCCGCGCAGGCCGCGTCGCCCAGCCCGGCGCCGGACCCTGCGGCGCGCACCGCCCCGGCTTCGCCGCCCAAGCTCATCAAGGCCTCGCGCCGCACGCTCGGCCTGATGGCCGGCGTGGCGCTGGTGGGCATCGCCCTGGTGCTCTGGGCCTGGCGCCTGGGCCCGTTCGCCACCGCCGTGGTGCACACCGACGACGCCTACGTGCGCGGCCAGGTCACGGTGCTGGCGCCGCAGGTCAGCGGCTACGTGGCCGAGGTGGCGGTGCAGGACTTCGCGCAGGTCAAGGCCGGCGACGTGCTGCTGCGCATCGACGACCGCATCTATGCCGGCAAGGTGCAGCAGGCGCGGGCCCAGCTGGAGGCCGCGCGCGCCCAGCTGGCCAATGCCGAGCAGGCTCAGGCGCAGAACCGTGCCAGCCTGCAGGCGCGGCGGGCGACCCAGGCGGCCGCCAGGGCCGAGGCCGCGCGCGCGGGCACCGACCTCGCGCGCGCCGAGGAGCTGGCGCAGCGCGGCTCCGTGTCGCTGCGCGAGCGCGACCAGGCGCGCGCCACGGCGCAGCTGGCGCAGGCCAACGTGCAGAAGGCCGGCGCCGACATCGCCATCGGCACCGAGCAGATCAAGGCCACGCAGGTCTCGCGCGCCGGGCTGCAGGCGCAGGTGGCGGCGGCCGAGGCGCAGCTGCGCCTGGCCGAGATCGACCTGGCCAACACCGTGGTGCGCGCCCCGCGCGACGGCCAGGTGGGCGAGGCCTCGGCCCGGCCCGGGCAGTACGTGACGGCCGGCTCGCAGCTCTTCTTCCTGGTGCCCGACCAGCTGTGGGTGGTGGCGAACTTCAAGGAAACGCAGATGGCCCATGTGCAGCCGGGGCAGCCCGCGCGCTTTGCCGTGGACGCCCTGGAAGGCGCGGTGCTCACCGGCCACGTGGAGCGCATCGCGCCGGCCACGGGTTCGGAGTTCAGCGTGCTGCGCGCCGACAACGCGAGCGGCAACTTCACGAAGGTGGTGCAGCGCGTGCCGGTGCGCATCGCCATCGATCCGGGCCAGCCCGCCGCGGCGCGCCTGCGTCCGGGCATGTCGGTGTTGGCGCATGTGGACACGGCCGCCGATCGCGCGCCGGCCGCGCATGCGGCGCTGGACATGGGCGATGCCGGGAGGCTGCCATGACCGGCCGTCCGCGCCGGTCCGTGGACGGGCTGCGCCGCGCCATGCCGGCAGTGCTGGCCGCCGCACTGCTCGCCGGCTGCATGCCCGCCCACCGCGCCGCGCCGGCCGAGGCGGCGGTGCGCGCGCCCAGCCAGTGGCTCGCGCAGCCCCGGGACGCGGTGCGCGACGACCCGCTGCAGGCGCAATGGTGGCAGCGCTTCGGCGATCCCGCGCTGTCGCGGACGGTCGAGGCTGCGCTCGCGCACAACAGCCAGATCGGCGCCGCAGCCGCCCGCGTGGAAGCGGCCCGCGCACAGCTGGCGCTGGCCGATGCGGCGCGCGCCCCTGCGCTGTCGGCCGTGCTGGGCGGCAAGGGCGAACACACGCTCACGGCGGGCGGCATCACCACTTCGCGCGTGGCGCAGCCGCAGTTGCAGCTGAGCTGGGAACTGGACCTGTGGGGCCGGCTGCGCGCCCAGGCGCAGGCCGCGCAGGCGCAGTTCGCGGCCACGCAGGCCGAGCGCGACGGCGTGGCGCTGTCCGTCGCGGCGCAGACCACGCAGGCCTACATCGGCCTGCTGGCGCTCGATGCGCAGCTGGTGCAGACCCGCGCCACGGCCGCCTCGCGCGCCGAGGCGCTGCGCCTGGCGCAGGACAAGGCGCGCCTGGGCTACGGCTCGCAGGCGCAGCTGGCGCAGGCCGAGGCCGAATACGAAACCGTGCAGCAGGCCATCCCGCAGCTGAAGCTGGCCGTCGCGCGCCAGCACAATGCCCTGAGCCTGCTGGCCGGCGAACTGCCCAGCCTGCCCGCGCTCGACGCCGTCGAACAGGGGGCCGCCCGCTTCGCCGCGCTGCAGCTGCCGGCGGTGCCGGCCACGCTGCCGTCGGAACTGCTGCGCCGGCGGCCCGACCTGGCGCAGGCCGAGCAACTGCTGGCCGCGAGCGACGCCACGCTGGCCGCGCGCCGCGCCGCCTTCCTGCCGCAGGTCTCGCTGTCGGCCGGCTTGGGTGAGCTGTACGCGAACGCGCTGGGCTACAACCCCATCCAGGTCTGGAGCCTGGGCGGCAGCGTGCTGGCGCCGCTCTTCGACGGCGGCCGGCTCGACGCCCAGTACGGGGCGGCCTCGGCGCAGCGCGACCAAGCCGCCTATGCCTACCGTGGGGCCGCGCTGGCCGCCTTCGGCGAGGTGGAGAACGCCCTGGTCGGGGTGCAGCACCTCGCGGCGCAGATGGAGCACGCGGCGCAGCGCCGCGCCATCCTCGCGCGCTCGGTCGGCTATGCGCGCGACCGCTACGAGGCCGGCTATGCGCCCTACCTGGAGCAGCTGGATGCGCAGCGCAGCCTCTACCAGACCGAGATCGAGCTGATCCGCCTGCGCGAAACGCAGCTGGACAACCTGCTGGCGCTCTACAAGGCGCTGGGGGGCGGCTGGACGCCGGCGGCCTGAGAGCTGTTCAGTGTCTCCAAGGCGGCTGCCCGAAGGGTTGGGGCGAAATCGGGCCCGCTCAGCGCCGCGTCGCTTGCGTGGGCACCCGCCCATGCGGCGCGCCGCAACGCAGATCGCCTCCCGATTGCGCCCCAACGCGACCCCCTGGAGACACTGAACAGGCTCTGAGCCGGCCCGTTTTCCACCGCGCGCTCCACGGCGGCTGCACGACAATTACAGCCCCGTCGTCCTTGCCGCCATCGTCCGTCCCATGTCCACGCCCGCCGAGCCCGTCCGCCTGAACAAACGCATGGCCGAGCTGGGCCTGTGCTCGCGCCGCGAGGCCGATTTCTGGATCGAGCAGGGCTGGGTCAAGGTCAACGGCCAGGTAGCGGCGATGGGCGTGAAGGTCACGCCGGCCGACCGCGTGGAAGTGGACAAGCAGGCGCAGGGCCACCAGGCGCAGCAGGTCACCATCCTGCTGCACAAGCCCGTCGGCTACGTGAGCGGCCAGGCCGAGGACGGCCACGAGCCGGCGGTGGCGCTGATCCACCCGCGCAGCCACTGGCGCGAAGACCCGAGCCCGCAGCGCTTTTCGCCGCCGCAGCTTCGCGGCCTGGCGCCGGCGGGCCGGCTGGACATCGATTCCGTGGGCCTGCTGGTGCTCACGCAGGACGGGCGCGTGGCGCGCCAGCTGATCGGCGAGGACTCGGGCATCGAGAAGGAATACCTGGTGCGCGTGAGCTGCATCCACCAGGGCACCGAGCGCACGACCGATGTGCAGGCCGTGTTTCCGCGCGAGCAGCTGGCGCGGCTGCGCCATGGCCTGTCGCTGGACGGCCAGCGCCTGAAGCCGGCGCGGGTGGACTGGCAGAACCCCGAGCAGCTGCGCTTCGTGCTGACCGAGGGCAAGAAGCGGCAGATCCGTCGCATGTGCGAGCAGGTGGGCCTGAAAGTGGTGGGCCTCAAGCGCATCCGCATCGGGCGCGTGATGCTGGGAAACTTGCCACAGGGGCAGTGGCGCTACCTGGGCGCGCACGAGCGCTTCTGAACCGCGCCCCTGCCTCTCCCGCTTCCCCGCCCGGGTCTTGCCGTGCATCCGTTCGCCCAGCTCTACCACTTCTTCGGCCTCAACGAGGCGCTGTTCCTGGCCATCAACCGGCACCACCTGGCGGTGTTCGACGCGCTGTCCCGGCTGGGCTCCGCGCTCGGCAACTTCTGGAACTTCCCCGCGGTGGCGGCCGTGTTGATCGCCATCGCGGCGGCGCCCTCGTGGCGCCATGCGCGCCGCTTGCCGGCCGCCTGGCCGCCGCGCGAGAACGTGCTGCGCCTGCTGCTCGTGCTGACGCTGGGCTATGTGATCGCGATGGCGCTCGTCGGCGCCCTCAAGTACGGCCTGCACCTGCCGCGCCCCCCGGCGGCGCTGGGCGCGCAGGCGGTGCGCGTGCTGGGCCACCCCGAGACCTCGGGCAGCTTCCCCAGCGGCCATGCCACCTTCGCGGCGCTGGTGGCCGCGGCATTCTGGGGCGTGGCGGGGCTGGCGAGACGCGCGGCGCTCGTGGCGTGGGTGCTGTGGGTGCTGTGGGTCGTGCTCTCGCGCATGGTGGTGGGCGCGCATTTCCCGGCCGACCTGCTGGCCGGCGTGCTGTGCGGCCTGTTCAGCACCTGGGCCGCGCAGCGGCTGCTGGCGCACTATGCGCGTCGCCAGCGCGGGGCCGTGGCGCGTGCGCCTTCACGGCCATCCCCACGCTGACGCCGCGCTGATGCCGCGCGGCCGGCGCGCGTCAGTCCTCGCGGCCCGCCAGCAGGGCCTTGTAGATCAGCGCGCCGAGGGCTGCGCCCACGATGGGCATGACCCAGAAGAACCACAGCTGCTCGATGGCGATGGACGGGCCGAACACGGCCACGCCCGTGCTGCGCGCCGGGTTGACGGAGGTGTTGGTGACGGGAATCGAGATCAGGTGGATCAGCGTCAGCGCCAGGCCGATGGCCAGGCCGCCGAAGCCGGCGGCCGCGCGCTTGGCCGTGGTGCCCAGGATGATCAGCAGGAACACGGCGGTGAGCACCACCTCGGTCCAGATTGCGGCCGTCATGCTGAAGCCGCCGGGCGAATGCGTGCCGAAGCCGTTGGTGGCGAAGCCGCCCACGTCCGCGCCGGGCTTGCCGGTGGCGATCTGGTACAGCACGAAGCCGGCCACGATGGCGCCCAGGGTCTGCGCGATCACGTAGCCCGGCAGTTCGGCCCAACGGAAGCGCCCGCCCACGGCCAGCCCCACCGACACGGCCGGGTTGAAGTGGCCGCCCGAGATGGGGCCGAAGGCATAGGCGCCCGTGAGCACCGTCAGCCCGAAGGCCAGCGACACGCCGAGCAGGCCGATGCCCACGTTCGGGAAGGCGGCGGCCAGCACGGCGCTGCCGCAGCCACCGAAGGTGAGCCAGAAAGTGCCCAGGAATTCGGCCGACCATTTTTGAATGTTGCTGTGTTCCATGCGGATCTCCTCGTCGTGAACCATCGAAAAAAGCGCTGTCTTCGCAGCGCCGCGGCGAATGTAGAGGGCTTGCCCGGACATCCTGCCGCTGTAACAGGATGAATTGGCGCGCGGCAGGAACTTCGTCACGCGGCGCAGCGCCCGTGCAGGCTGTGGCGCCGGCGCGTCGGGAGTGGCCCGGGTGGAGCCTGGCGCCGTGCCGCGCACAATCGCCGCCTCGTCGTCAGGAGTGCCCATGAAGAACAGGACAACAACTCGAAATCCCCGGCCCGCTGCGCGGCCGCTGGCCGCCCTCGCCTGGGCCATTGCCGCCTGCGGCACGGCGACGGCCGTGCAGGCCCAGGGCGTGGTCAACGCCCTGTGCAGCACCGATGCCCCGTGGTGCGAAGCCGCCGCGGCCGCATTCACGCGGCAGACCGGCATCAAGGTCAACCAGGCCCACAAGGGCACGGGCGAGATCGGCGCCCAGCTGCGCGCCGAGGCGCAGAACCCGAAAACCGACATCTGGTGGGGCGGCACGGGCGATCCCTTCCTGCAGGCAGCCGAAGCGGGGCTGCTCGAGGCCTACCGCCCGGCCTACATCAACGACCTGCACGAGTGGTCCGTGCGCCAGTACGCCATGAGCGGCAACCAGGTCGGCGGCTTCTACACCAGCACCATCGGCTTCGGCTACAACACCGAACTGCTCAAGAAGAAGGGCCTGCCCGAGCCCAAGTGCTGGGCCGACCTGATCAAGCCCGAATACAAGGGCGAGATCGAGATCTCGCACCCGGCCTCCAGCGGCACGGCCTACACCGTGATCGCGGGCCTGGTGCAGCAGATGGGCGAGGAGCCCGCCTTCGACTACCTCAAGAAGCTGCACCGCAACGTCACGACCTACACGCGCAGCGGCCAGGCCCAGGCGCCCAACGTGGCCAAGGGCGAGGTGGCGATCGGCGTCACCTTCGCCTTCAACTTCGAGAAGTGGAAGCTCGAGAAGTACCCGGTGAAGACCGCGGCGCCCTGCGAGGGCACGAGCTACGAGATCGGCGGCATCGCACTGGTGAAGGGCGCGCGCAACCGGGCCAACGCGCAGAAGTACTACGACTGGCTCATGAGCCCGGCCGGCCAGGCCGTGGGGGCCACGGTGGGCAGCTTCCAGACGCCGGCCAACAAGACCTTCAAGGCCGACCCGCGCATTCCGTCCATCGACAGCGTCAAGCTCATCAAGTACGACTTCGAGAAGTACGGCAAGTCGGCCGAGCGCAAGCGGCTGATCGACCGCTGGACCCGGGAGGTGGAGGCGCTGCCGCGCTGAGCCGCCAGGCGCGTCCAGGCGCGTCCAGGCGCTCTCGGGCGCCCTTGATAATGCGGTGAACGCCCCCATCTGCGGGGCGTTTCCGTTTTTTCCAACCTCCTTCCTCAACCTGACCCGGACATGAGCAAGACCAGCCATTCCTTCCAGGCCGAGGTGGCGCAGCTGCTGCACCTCGTCACCCATTCGTTGTACTCGAACAAGGAAATCTTCCTGCGCGAGCTGATCTCCAACGCATCGGATGCCTGCGACAAGCTGCGCTTCGAGGCGCTGGACAACAACGCCCTGTACGAAGACGCGCCCAGCCTTGAGGTGCGCGTGGCCTTCGACAAGAAGGCGCGCACCCTGACCATCACCGACAACGGCATCGGCATGAGCCAGCAGGAGGCGATCGACCACCTGGGCACCATCGCCAAGAGCGGCACCAAGGACTTCATGAGCCGCCTGACCGGCGACCAGAAGGCGGACGCGCAACTCATCGGCCAGTTCGGCGTGGGCTTCTATTCGGGCTTCATCGTCGCCGACCGGATCACCGTCGAGTCGCGCCGCGCCGGCCTCAAGCCCGAAGAGGGCGTGCGCTGGATGAGCGGCGGCGCTGGCGACTTCGAGGTCGAGACGATCACGCGCGCGCAGCGCGGCACCAGCGTCATCCTGCACCTGCGCGAGGATGCCGACGAATACCTCAACGCCTGGAAGCTCAAGCAGGTCATCGGCAAGTACTCCGACCACATCTCCCTGCCCATCCTGATGGAGAAGGAAGAGTGGAAGGAGGGCGAGGACAACAAGGGCGGCGAGATGGTGCCCACGGGCGAGTGGGAGCCGGTCAACAAGGCCAGCGCCCTCTGGACGCGCCCGAAGAAGGACATCAGCGACGAGCAGTACGCCGAGTTCTACAAAGCCATCAGCCACGACTACGAGGCGCCGCTGGCCTGGAGCCACAACCGGGTGGAAGGCAGCACCGAGTACACCCAGCTGCTGTACATCCCGGCCAAGGCGCCGCACGACCTGTGGAACCGCGACCACAAGGGCGGCGTCAAGCTCTACGTCAAGCGCGTCTTCATCATGGACGACGCCGAGGCGCTGCTGCCGGGCTACCTGCGCTTCGTCAAGGGCGTGATCGATTCGGCCGACCTGCCGCTGAACGTGAGCCGCGAGCTGCTGCAGGAAAGCCGCGACGTGAAGGCCATCCGCGAAGGCAGCACCAAGCGCGTGCTCGGCATGCTGGAGGACCTGGCGAAGAAGGCCGTGAAGGCCGCTCCCGAGAGCGCCGAAGGCAAGGTGGACATCGGCTCCGGCGAATCGACGCCCGCGCCCGAGCCGACCGCGCAGGACGCCGGCGGCGTCACCGACGTGGTCGACAAGAAGACCGTCGAACCGGCCGCCGAAGCCGCCGCCGCGCACGCGGACGATGCCGGCAAGTACGCCAAGTTCTATGCCGAGTTCGGCTCGGTGCTCAAGGAAGGCCTGGGCGAGGACTTCGCCAACCGCGAGCGCATCGCCAAGCTGCTGCGCTTCGCGTCCACCACCAGCGACGCCGTGAACGTGAGCTTCGCCGACTACAAGGCGCGCATGAAGGAGGGCCAGGAGGCCATCTACTACATCACCGCCGACACCCTGGCCGCCGCCAAAAACAGCCCGCAGCTCGAGCTCTTCAAGAAAAAGGGCATCGAGGTGCTGCTGATGACCGACCGCGTGGACGAATGGGCGCTGAACTACCTGCACGAGTTCGACGGCACGCCGCTGCAGAGCGTGGCCAGGGGCGCGGTGGACCTGGGCAAGCTGCAGGACGAGGCCGAGAAGAAGGCGGCCGAGGAAGCGGCCGAAGGCTTCAAGCCCGTGCTGGAGAAGCTCAAGGAAGCGCTCAAGGACAAGGCCGAGGACGTGCGCGTGACCACGCGCCTGGTCGATTCGCCCGCCTGCCTGGTGGTGCAGGACCACGGCATGAGCATGCAGCTCGCCCGCATGCTCAAGCAGGCCGGCCAGAAGGCGCCCGAGGTCAAGCCCGTGCTCGAGGTGAACGCCGAGCATCCGCTGGTCAGGAAGCTGGAAGGCGACAGCGCCCATTTCGACGACCTGGCAAACATCCTGTTCGACCAGGCGCTGCTGGCCGAGGGCGGCCTGCCGGACGATCCGGCGGCCTACGTGCGGCGCGTGAACGCGCTGCTGGTGTGAAACGGGCCGCCGCGCGCGGCGGCCCCACAGCGCCGCGGCGCGAGCGCCGGCGACCAGAAGGGCACCTGCGGGTGCCCTTTTCGCAGGCAGGCCGGGCCGCCTGCGCGATGATGCGGCTTCATTCGTCCCTGGAGCGGCCATGCCCCCTCATTCACCGCCTTCCATGTCCGGCGCCGCGGCGGCGGCGCCTGCGGCCGCGCGCGGGCATGCGGGCCGGGCGCTGCGCCTGGCATGCGCCCTCGGCGCCGGCGCGTGTCTGGCGGTGCTGGCCGGCTGCGCGTCGTCGGGCGTGGGCATCGGCATCGGCGTGCTGCCGGGGCTGTCGCTGAATCTGGGCGTCGGCGCGGGCGGGCCGTCCATCGGCGTGGGCACGGGCTGGGGGCCCGTCGGCGCCGGCGTCAGCGTGAACGGCTCGGGCCGCGTGGTGGCGGGCACGGGCGTCGGCATCGGCGCCGGGCCGGTGGGCGTGGGCCTGGGCGGCCCGTCGGCGGTGCTCTACGACCCGCAGGCGCGGCCCGCGCCGCCCTCCGTCGCCCGGCCGGCCGCCGAACCGGGCGTGGTGGTGGTGCGCCGCGCGGGCGTGGCGGCGCGCACGCCGGGCGACGTGGAGGCGCCCTGACCCGGCCGGGCGCCGCTCAGGCGTACAGCGGCTCCTCGGCCATCGCCTCGCACTGGTCTTCGAGCATCTGGATCTGGCCCTTCCAGTAGTCGCTGGAGCCGAACCACGGGAAGGTGCGCGGGAAGATCGGATCTTCCCAGCGCCGTGCGAGCCAGGCGCTGTAGTGCAGCAGGCGCAGCGTGCGCAGCGGCTCGATCAGCGCCAGCTCGCGGCGGTCGAAGTCGCGGAACTGCTCGTAGCCGTCGAGCAGGCCGCTCAGCTGGGCCGTGCGCTGCGCGCGGTCGCCCGACAGCAGCATCCACAGGTCCTGCACCGCGAAGCCGGTGCGCGCATCGTCCAGGTCCACGAAATGCGGGCCGCCGCCTTCGTGCTCGGTGGGAGTCCACAGGATGTTGCCGGGGTGGCAGTCGCCATGCAGCCGCAGCGTGCGCAGGCCGCCGCCGGCCGGGTCGGCGAGGGGCGTGCCGGCGATCATCGCCAACGCGCGGTCGCAGGCCGCGGCCCATTCTGCCTGCACGTCCAGCGGCACCATCCGGTGCGCCAGCAGCCAGTCGCGCGGCTCGGTGCCGAAGGTGGCGAGGTCCAGCGCCGGCCGGTGCGCGAAGGGCTGGCGCGCGCCCACGGTGTGGATGCGCGCCAGGAAGCGGCCCACCCATTCGAGCACCTCGAAGTCGTCCAGCTCGGGCGCGCGTCCGCCCCGCGAGGGGCTGAGGCTGAAGGCAAAGCCGGCATGGTGATGCAGGGTGCGGCCTTGCAGCGGCAGCGGCGCGACCATGGGCACCTCCGCGGCCGCCAGTTCGCGGGCGAAGTCATGCTCTTCTTGGATCTGCGCATCGCTCCAGCGGCCGGGCCGGTAGAACTTGATCACCACGGTGCGCCGGTCCTCCAGGCCCTCGACGCCGATCTGGTACACGCGGTTCTCGTACGAATTGAGCGGCAGCAGGCGGCCGTCGCCATACAGGCCCAGCGTGGCCAGGGCGTCCAGCACCGTGTCGGGCGTGAGGCTGGCGTAGGGATGGGGCGAGGCGGTCGTGTCGGGCATCGGCGCATTGTCGGCGCGCGCCGGCCGCCGTGCCGCGCGCTCAGGCCGCCGGCGTCTTCAGCGACACGATGTGGCCGCAGCGTGCGTCGCCCCGGCCCTCGCGCGCCTCCTGCCACACGGCCGCGAGGGCCTCGGGGCCGGCGTGACGCGCCACGCGCAGCCACGGCCGGGCGGGGTCCGTGGCGCGCGCCGTGAACGCACGCCAGGCCTGCGCCAGGCGCTGGCCGAAGGCCTCGGTGCCCCATTCCGCCGTGCGCTTCTTGATCTGCGCCGGCGCGAAGAAGAAGGTGGGGCGCGGCCCGGGCAGGGTCTTCGCTTCGCCCTGCGGCGCGCGCTGGTCCACATGGGTGTTGCCGATCACCATGCTGTAGCGCAGGCCGCCCAGCCGTTCGTGCAGGCGGCGGCGCAGCTCGCCGTTGCCGGCGAAGTCGATGTAGACGGTGGGCGCCTGCGCATCGAGCTGCGCCAGTTCGCCATAGCCGAGCACGCGCGTGTAGCAGCCCAGGCTTTCGCAGAAGGCGCGGTTGGGCTCCGAGGTCAGGCCGACCACGTCCACCTGGCCGCGCTGCGCCAGCGCGAAGGCCGTGCCGTAGGCGGTCTTGCTCGAAGCGCTGGACAGCACGGCCACGGGCCGGCTGCCTGGGGCGTCGGCGCCGTCCATGAAGAAGCCGTTGTCCCCCAGGAAATCGTCGATCAGCCACGACGTGATGAACAGCGGCCGCAGCAGGGCCTGCACGTCCTCGGTGTCGGCGGTGTAGAGCGCGTCGCTCGCGCAGCGGAAGTACTGGTTGTAGACGGCGGCCAGTTCGGCGCGGTGGGGCGAGGCATCGGTGATGCGCTCGGGCGTGAGCTTGCCCGGCGTGAGCACGGCCTGCGAGGCCGTCGGGAAGAAGCCATACAGCCGCTCGCCCACCGCCACGCCCGGGTGGGTGGACTGCAGCACGCGCCCGAAGCCCCACACCGGCACGCTGCCCCATTCGGCCTCGCCGCTCGGGAAGAACTGCCAGTAGCCCATGGCGTCGCCGAAGCTGGCGTAGGTGACGTTGTTGGCCGTGAGGGCGAAGGCGTCGATGCCCACCCGCACTTGGCCTGGCGCCAGCGGCATGTCTTCCCGCTCGCGCACGCGCGTCAGCGTCAGGTCGGTCTTGCGGACGAGGAAATCGAGGGTGGGCATGGGGCGCTCCGTGCGGCTGGGGAGGCTGCCACCTTAGCGCCGAGGCATGGCAGGCGCCACCGTGGCGTGCGGCGGGCCGTCGCCTGGGTGACGGCCGGCCGCACGCGCAAGGGGCGCGGCGAAAGGCGCGGGCGCAAGAGGGCGCGCCCGCTCGCCGCGGCTCAGGCCGAAGGCTTGCGCCACAGCGTGGCGGCCAGCGCCAGCAGGGCCGGCAGGGCCTGCACGAAGAAGATCTTGGGTGCGGCCGTGACGGCGCCGAAGACGCCGGCCACCCCCACGCACAGCAGGAAGAAGACCGTCACGTCCCGGCGGCGCGTGAGCACGCCCCAGAAGAGGCCGGCGGCCAGGAAGCCGTTGTACAGCCCCTGGTTGGCGGCCAGCGCCACGGTGGCGTCGGCGAACTCCTGCGTGAGGTTGAAGGCCTTCATGCCGGCGGGCTTGTTCCAGAAGAACATTTCCAGCACGAGGATGTAGACATGCTCCAGCGCCACGAGCAGCGCCAGGCCGGGCGCGAGCCAGCGGGTCATGCAATCACCTGCACGGGATGAGGCGGCGAAGCCCCGGCCGCGCGCGGCGCACAGGGCTTCGGTGCATCAGGCGATCACCAGCTCGACCGGGATGTTGCCGCGCGTCGCGTTGGAGTAGGGGCAGACCTGGTGGGCGGTGTCGACCAGCTTCTTCTTGGCGTCGCCGTCCAGGCCCGGCAGGTGGATGGTCAGCTTGACGGCGATGCCGTAGGCGGCGCCACCGTTCGTGGGGCCCAGGGAGACGTTGGAGTCGATGGACACGTCTTCGGGCACCTTCACGCCGACCTTGGAAGCCACGGCCTTCATGGCGCCGATGAAGCAGGCGGCATACCCCACGGCGAACAGCTGTTCGGGGTTGGTGCCGGCCTTGCCGGAGCCGGGCGGGTTCAGCTTGACGTCCAGCGCGCCGTCGGAGGACTTGCCGGCACCGCCGTCGCGGCCGCCGGTGGTGTGGGCTTCGGCGGTGTACAGAACCTTGTCGAGTTGCGTGGTCATGGTCGTTCCTTGGAGGTCGGTTGAAAGGGCTTCGGAATGAAGCGGGGAGAGATCCTGGAGGCGGCGCCCGGGGAGCTGCGGGCTCAGGCCGCCTTCACGCGCTCGCGCAGCGCCTGCAGCTGCCGCGTGAGCGTGACGAGTTCATCGATGGAGCACTGGCTGGCTGCCAGCAGGCAGGCCGGCACGCGCGCGGCGCGGGCCTTGAGCCTGCGCCCGGCCGGTGTCAACATGATGTGCACGCGGCGCTCGTCGGCCAGGTCGCGCACCCGGTTCACGAAGCCCGCGGCCTCCAGCCGCTTGAGCAGCGGCGTGAGGGTGCCTGAATCCAGCGACAGCCGCTCGCCCAGCGCGGAGACCGCCAGGCCGTTCTGCTCCCACAGCGCCAGCATGACGAGGTACTGCGGGTAGGTCAGGCCCAGGGCTTCGAGCTGCGGCTTGTAGAGCTTGGTCATGGCCAGCGACGCCGAATAGACGGCGAAGCACAGCTGGTTGTCCAGCTTGAGCAGTTCGTCGGGGGTGGGCGCGGTGGGCATGGGCAGAAATGTAGCTGGCAATTCAATTGTGTGCAATTGAATTGCGGGAAGAAACCCCGCCGGCGGCGGGGTCGTCATGCGAAGGCGGCCCGGCCGTGCGGCGCGGTTTCAGCGCCCGGTGAAGCGCGGCGGGCGCTTCTCGATGAAGGCGCGCACGCCCTCGGCCGCGTCCTCGCTGTGGATCAGCTGCTGCTGCACGGGCTTGAAGTCCTCGATGGCCGCCAGCGGCCCCTGCTCGATGGCCTTGATGACGTTCAGCCGCGTGGCCACCACGGCCAGCGGCGCCTGGGCGGCGATGCGCTCGGCGATGGCGAAGGCGGCGCCCAGCTGCTCGCCGGCCGGCACCACCTTCTGCACGAAGTTCAGGCGGTAGGCCTCGGCGCTGTCGAATTCGTCGGCCGTCAGCAGGTGCAGCATGGCGTTGCCCATGCCCGCGCGCTCGGCCATGCGCAAGGTGGCGCCGCCCGAGGCCATGATGTTGCGCGCCACTTCCAGCTGCGAGAAGCGGCAGTTGTCGGCCGCCACCGTGATGTCGGCGGCCAGCATCAGCTCGATGCCCACGGTGAAGCAGATGCCCTGCACGGCCGCCACCAGGGGCTTGGTGCGGCGGCGGTAGCCCGGCACGCCCATGTTGTGCGGCTCCACCAGCGTGCCGTCGGCCGGGATGGCGACGCCGCCCTTCTTCACGAATTCCGAGATCACGGGCAGGTCCAGCCCGGCCGTGAAATGGTCGCCGAAGGCATGCAGCACGCCCACGCGCAGGTCCGGGTCGTCGTCCAGCCGGGTGTAGGCTTCGGCCAGCTGGCGGAACATGGCGGGCGTCCAGCCGTTGCGCTTGGCCGGGCGGTTGATGCCGATCAGCAGGATGGGGCCGCGCACTTCCGTGCTGATGCAGCCCTCGGCCGGCGGGGTGGGGGTCTGGATGTCCATGGCTGTCTCGTCGATGTCGATGCTGGGCATGGACCATAGTGCAGCGCCGCAGGCGGCGCAGTCGCGCAGACGACCTCGGCGCCGCGGCACGGCGCCAGCGCGGCATCCTCGGTACGATGCGCGGACGGCGGCGCCGCCCGCCGGCCCCGCGTTTCGCGTTTCCGCTTCGTTCATGTCCGTCACCTTCCGCACCATCAAACCCGGCCTGCGCCTGGCAGACCAGGTCGCCAGCGCGCTCGAGCAGGAGATCCGCGCCGGCCGCCTGGCCGAGGGCGCCAGGCTGCCCACCGAGGCGGCGCTGGTGCAGCAGTTCGGCGTCAGCCGCACGGTGGTGCGCGAGGCGGTGTCGCGCCTGAAGTCGCGCGGCCTGATCGACGCCCGCCAGGGCAGCGGCATGTATGCGCGCAAGCCGGATTTCGAGCCGCTGCGCTTCGACCCCATGGCCGCCGCTTCCAGGGAGGCGGTGCTGCAGATCGTCGAAGTGCGCCGCGCGCTGGAAGCCGAGGTGGCCGAACTGGCGGCCGAGCGCCGCACGGACGAGGACCTGGCGCGCATCCGCACGGCGCTTGCGGCCATCGACGCCGCCGTCGCGGCCGGGCGCGACGGCGTGGAAGAGGACGTGCAGTTCCACCGGGCCATCGCCGAGGCGGCACGCAATCCCTTCCTGATCCATACGCTGGACTACCTGTCGCAGTTCCTGCGCGGCGCCACCCGCGTCACGCGGGCCAACGAAGCGCGGCACGCGCCCTTCGCGGCCGACGTGCTGCAGGAACACGAGGTGCTGGTGGCCGCCATCGCGGCCGGCGACCCGTCCGCCGCGCGCCAGGCGGCGGCGCGGCACATGCGCAATGCCGCGCGGCGCATCGAGCAGGCCGACCCCGCCTTCTGGGCGCAGGAAGGGCGCCGGCTGGCGCAGGACCTGGTGGGCGCCACGCTCTAACAGGCCGTTGAAAAATCCCCTGCGAGCGTCCGCGTCGGCCGCTACGATCTGAAGCCATCCCGGAACAACTGCGACAAGAAAGATGAGAGGCAACCAAGACTTCCAGGGGGCGATGTTTAGCTACATCAGCCTTGAAGAAAGAGTGCCAGCGGCACACCCGCTGCGCAAGTTGCGCGCCGTGGTGGATGCGCTGCTGTCGAGCATGAACAGCGAGTTCGAAGCGGTGTACGCCCGCCGTGGCCGCCCCTCGGTGCCGCCGGAGATGCTGCTCAAGGCCTTGCTGCTGCAAATCCTGTTCTCCATCCGCAGCGAACGCCAGCTGGTCGAGGCGGTCAACTACAACCTGCTGTACCGCTGGTTCGTGGGCCTGAACATTGAAGACAAGGTCTGGGACCACTCCACCTTCAGCGCCAACCGCGAACGCCTCTTCAACGAAGACCTGGCGCGCGCCTTCTTCGAGCGCGTCAAGCTCAGCGCCCAGTGGGGCCGGCTTGCCAGCGACGAACACTTCAGCGTGGACGGCACGCTGATTGAGGCCTGGGCCTCGCACAAGAGTTTCAAACGCAAAGACGACGACAGCGGCACGCCACCCGGACGCAACCCCGAGGTGAACTTCAAAGGGCAGGAGCGCTGCAACGACACCCACGCCAGCACCACCGATGCCGATGCCCGGCTGTTCAAGAAGAGCGCGGGCGACAAATCTCGCCTGTGCCACATGGGGCACATCCTCATGGAGAACCGCAACGGGCTGATCGTGGATGTGGAGATCACACATGCCAGTGGCACCGCCGCGCGCGAGGCGGCGCTGGCGATGCTCAAACGCCGGGGAAACAAGAACAAGCGGGCCACGGTCGGGGCCGACAAAGGTTACGACAGCCAGGCCTTCATCAAGGGCTGCCGAAAGCTCAAAGTCACGCCACACGTGGCGGCCAAGGACAAGCACTCGGCGGTCGATGGCCGCATCCGGCGCCACGAGGGCTACAAGACCAGCCTCAAAGTGCGCAAGCGCATCGAGGAGGCCTTTGGCTGGATCAAGACAGTGGGTGGTCTGGCCAAGACCAAATTGATCGGTCAGGCCAAGCTCGCGGGCCAGGCGCTGCTGTGCTTTGCCACCTACAACCTGGTGCGCATGGGCAGTCTGGGCGGCTGGTGGGACGCGCATCATGCGTGAACCATGGGATACGTGCGCCCGGAACGGGCAAAACGGCCTGCAAACAGGCCGAAATGGCCGCTCCAATCGCTGCGCAGGCCAGTTTGGGCGATCCGTTTCTTCGAAATCCACGACCCTGGCGCGTTCGATGAGCATTTTTTCAACGGCCTGCTAAGGAGGATGGCCTAGGGTTAACCCCAGCCGTCGCTGCGTCATAATTTGTATGATGACCATATGACCTGCTTGCTTCGGCGCAGGCCGGCCCGGTTCACCGTTCCAGATCTCCGGAGACCCTTTCCCATGTCCACCACCGCCCTGCTGGGCATTGCGCTCGGCGGCATCGCCCTGCTTCTGCTGCTGATCATCCGATTCCAGGTCCATGCCTTCATCGCCATGATGCTGGTGAGCATCGGGGTGGCCTTCGCCGCCGGCATGCCGGTGGGCGACATCATTCCCACGCTGATCTCGGGCATGGGCGGCACGCTGGGCTCGGTGGCCATCCTGGTCGCGCTGGGCGCCATGGTGGGCCGGGTGATCGAGGTCTCGGGCGGCGCGGGCAGCCTGGCGCAGCGCTTCACCGGCTGGCTCGGGCCGCGCCGGGTGCCGGCGGCCCTCACCGCGGCCGCGCTGGTGCTGTCCATCCCCGTCTTCTTCGACGTGGGCTTCATCATCCTGGTGCCCATCATCTACGGCTTCTGCAAGGCCGCGAAGGTGGACCCGGTCAAGTTCGGCCTGCCCGTGGCCGGCATCATGCTGGCCACCCACGTGGTGGTGCCGCCGCACCCGGGCATCGTGGGCGGTGCGGCGGTGCTCAATGCCGACGTGGGCTGGATCACGCTGATCGGCCTGGGCATCTGCGTGCTGCTCGCGCCGGTGGCGCAGTTCGTGGGCGGCTGGCTCAACCGCCGCCGCTACGAGATGCTGCCCACCACGGCCGAGCAGTTCGCCGCCTTCGACGCCGTCACTGACGCGGCCGGCCAGCCGCGCGCGCCCGGCGTGGGCGTGGTCCTCACGCTGATCCTGGTGCCCCTGCTGCTGATCATGGTCGGCACCACCGGCGCCACGCTGCTGCCCAAGGGCGACGGCCTGCGCAATGTGCTGGGCTTCATCGGCTCGCCCATCTTCGCGCTGATGGTCGCCATCGGCCTGGCCTTCCTGCTCATCGCGCGCCAGCAGGGCTGGAGCCGGCAGAAGACCAACGACGTGATGGAATCGGCCTTGCCGCCGGCCGCCACCGTGATCCTGGTGACCGGCGCCGGCGGCGTCTTTGCCAAGGTGCTGACGGCCACCGGCATCGGCGCCGCGCTGTCCAGCACCATCACCGCGGCGCACCTGCCCCTGCTGCTGGCCGGCTTCGTGATCTCGCTGGCCCTGCGCGCGGCGCAGGGTTCGGCCACCGTGGCCATCCTCACCACCTGCGGCCTGCTGCTGGGCGCCATCCAAGACGGCAACTACAGCACCGTGCAGGTCGCGCTGCTGGCGGTGGCCATCGGCTTCGGCGGCCTGGGCCTGTCGCACGTCAACGATTCGGGCTTCTGGATCGTCACGCGCTACCTGGGCCTGTCGGTGGCCGACGGCCTGCGCAGCTGGACCGTGCTGACCACCGTGCTGGGCTTGTGCGGCTTCGCACTCACGGCCATCCTCTGGGCCCTGGTCGGCTGAGCGCGACCGCCGGTTTCCCACTCCCCTCTCGCAAGGACAAGCAACATGACCCAACCTTCCGTCGGCATCGTGGGCCTGGGCGCCATGGGCGCCGGCATCGCCAAGACGCTGCGCAACAACGGCTTCGACGTGCACGTGTGCGACGTGCGCCACGAGGCGGCCGTGGCCTTCGCCGCGGACGGTGGCACGGCCTGGAAGACGCCGGCCGAGGTGGCGGCTGCCGCGTCGGTGGTGGTGTCGGTGGTGGTGAATGCGGCGCAGACCGAAGCCGTGCTCTTCGGCGACGGCGGAGCCGCGTCGGCCATGAAGGCCGGCAGCACCTTCGTCATGTGTTCCACGGTGGACCCGAACTGGTCGATCGCGCTGGAGGCACGCCTGAACGCGGCGGGCATCCACTACATCGACGCCCCCATCTCGGGCGGCGCGGCCAAGGCCGCGTCGGGCCAGATGACCATGATGACCTCGGCCAAGCCCGAGGCCTATGCCGCGGCCGACGCGGTGCTGAACGCCATGGCCGGCAAGGTCTACCGCCTGGGCGACCAGGCCGGCGCGGGCAGCAAGGTGAAGATCATCAACCAGCTGCTGGCCGGCGTGCACATCGCCGTGGCCGCCGAGGCCATGGCCCTGGGCCTGCGTGAAGGCGTGGCCGCCGATGCGCTGTACGAGGTCATCACGAACAGCGCCGGCAACAGCTGGATGTTCGAGAACCGCATGGCCCACGTGCTGGCCGGCGACTACACGCCGCTGTCGGCCGTGGACATCTTCGTCAAGGACCTGGGCCTGGTGCTGGACACGGCGCGTGCCAGCAAATTCCCGCTGCCGCTGGCGGCCACCGCGCACCAGATGTTCATGCAGGCCTCCACGGCCGGCTTCGCGCGCGAGGACGACAGCGCCGTGATCAAGATCTTCCCGGGCATCACGCTGCCCGAGGCCCAAAAGAAGGACTGAGCCATGAGCGCCACGCACACGAAGAAGATCCTGCTGGGCTGCATCGCCGACGACTTCACCGGCGCCACCGACCTGGCCAACAACCTGGTGCGCGCCGGCATGCGTGTGGTGCAGACCATCGGCGTGCCCGCCGAGCCCCTCGATACGGAGGCGGACGCGGTGGTGGTCGCGCTCAAGTCGCGCACCATTCCAGCGCCCGAGGCCGTGGCCCAGTCGCTGGACGCGCTGCGCTGGCTGCAGGCGCAGGGCGCGCAGCAGATCTACTTCAAATACTGCTCCACCTTCGACAGCACGCCCGCGGGCAACATCGGCCCCGTGACCGACGCGCTGATGGCCGCGCTGGGCACGCCCTTCACCATCGCCACGCCGGCCTTCCCGGACAACAAGCGCACGGTGTTCAAGGGCTACCTGTTCGCGGGCGACGTGCTGCTGAGCGAGAGCGGCATGCAGAACCACCCGCTCACGCCCATGACCGACCCGAACCTGGTGCGCGTGCTGCAGGCGCAGACGCAGCAGCGCGTGGGCCTGATCGACCACACCGTGGTCGCGCAGGGCGCCGACGCGGTGCGCGCGCGCATCGCGGCGCTCAGGGCCGAGGGCGTGGCCATCGCCATCGTCGACGCCGTGTCCAACGACGACCTGCTGCGCATGGGCCCGGCCCTGGCCGAGCTGCCGCTGCTGACGGCCGGCTCGGGCGTGGCCATCGCGCTGCCGGCCAACTTCGGCCTCGCGCCCTCGTCGCAGGCGGCCTCGCTGCCGGCCGCGGGCGGACGCCAGGCCATCGTGTCGGGCAGCTGCTCCACCGCCACCAACGGCCAGGTGCTGGCCTTCATCCAGTCCGGCCGGCCGGCGCTGGCCATCGACCCGCTGCGCATCGCCGCCGGGGTGGACGTGGCGGCCGAAGCCCTGGCCTGGGCCGAGCCACTGCTGGACGGCGGCCCAGTGCTGGTCTATTCGACGGCCGAGCCGCGCGACGTGCGCGCCATCCAGGGCCAGCTGGGCGTGGAAGAGGCCGGCGCCCTGGTCGAGCGCACGCTGGCGCAGATCGCGCGCGGCCTGGCCGCGCGCGGCGTGCGGCAACTGGTGGTGGCGGGCGGCGAGACCTCGGGCGCCTGCGTGCAGGCGCTGGGCATCGCGCAGATGCGCATCGGCGGGCAGATCGACCCGGGCGTGCCGTGGTGCCATGCCGCGGTCGACGCGGCGCTGAAGGCGCCCGAAGGCTTGCACATCACGCTCAAGTCCGGCAACTTCGGCACCCCCGACTTCTTCACCAAGGCCTTTGCGGCGCTGGCGGCCTGAACGCCATGGCAGCTCTGCCCATGACCGAAACCCAAGCCCGCGACGAGATCTGCCGCGTCGGCCGCAGCCTGTTCGAGCGCGGCTATGTGCATGCCACGGCCGGCAACATCAGCGTGCGGATGGCCGACGGCTTCCTGATCACGCCCACCGACGCCTGCCTGGGCACGCTGGACCCGGCCCGGCTCGCCCGGCTGGATGCGCAGGGCCGGCAGCTGTCCGGCGACAAGGGCAGCAAGACCCTCGCGCTGCACCGCCGCATCTACGAAGCCACGGCCGCCGCGGGCCATGCCGCGGCCTGCGTGATCCACACGCACAGCACGCAGCTGGTGGCTTGCTCGCTGCAGGCCGACAGTGCAGCCCGTGCGGCCGGCGGCGCCTTGCCCGACGACGCCGAACTGCTGCCGCCCATCACGCCCTACTTCGTGATGAAGGTGGGCCGCGTGCCGCACATCGCCTACCGCCGCCCGGGCGACCCGGCCGCCGCCGAGGCCGTGGCCCAGGCCATCGCGCGCCATGCCGCGCAGGGCCGCCGCCTGCAGGCCGTGATGCTCGCGCGCCTGGGCCCCAACGTCTGGCACGACACGCCCGCCGCCGCCATGACCGTGCTCGAAGAGCTGGAAGAGACCGCGCACCTGCACCGGCTGCAGCCCGCGCTCGCACCGCTGACCGAGGCGCAGATCGAAGAACTGCGTCAGGTCTTCGGCGCCAGCTGGTGACCCCACCACTGACCCACTGATTGCCCCCAGGAGACCCGCATGCCCCGTTTTGCCGCCAACCTGAGCATGCTCTACAACGAGCATGACTTCCTCGACCGCTTCGCTGCCGCTGCGAAGGACGGTTTCACCGGCGTGGAATACCTGTTTCCCTATGCCTTCGCGGCCGAGGACATCGCTCAGCGCCTGACGCAGCACGGCCTGCAGCAGGCCCTGTTCAACGCGCCGCCTGGCGACTGGGAGGCCGGCGAGCGCGGCATCGCCTGCCTGCCCGGCCGCGAGGCCGAGTTCGCCGAAGGCATTGCGAAGGCCCTGGCCTACGCGAAGACGCTGCAGTGCCCGCGCGTGCACGTGATGGCCGGCCTGCTGCCCGCCGGCCAGAGCCGCGAGGATGTGCGTGCCACCTACGTCGCCAACCTGCGCCTGGCCGCGCGCGAAGCGGCGAAGCAGGGCGTGGACATCCTGATCGAGCCCATCAACCTGCGCGACATGCCCGGCTACTTCCTGAACCTGCAGGGCCAGGCGCATGCGCTGGTGCAGGAGATCGGTGAGTCCAACGTCAAGGTGCAGTTCGACCTGTACCACGCGCAGATCATGGAAGGCGACCTGGCGATGAAGCTGCGCCAGTACCTGCCCACGGGCCGCGTCGGCCACCTCCAGATCGCGGGCGTGCCGCAACGCCACGAGCCCGACCTGGGCGAGCTGAACCATCCCTTCCTTTTCGCCGAGCTGGACGCGCTGGGCTACGACGGCTGGATCGGCTGCGAGTACCGGCCGCAGCGCGGCGCGGTGCCGGGTGGCACCACCGACGGGCTGGGTTGGGCGCGCGAATGGTTGAAATAGAAGCGCCGCCCCAGGCGGCTTGGCCGCCCCTCCATTCTCTCGCCTGCGGCGGGAGGGCGCACCCGGCAAAGCCAGGTCCTCGGGTGCCCTGAGGGCTTTGGGGTATGGACTTCCACACGCCGTGAGGAAGTCCAAACGGGGGGTCAGTATTTGTACACGCCGCGGCCGGTCTTGCGGCCCAGCTGGCCGGCGGCCACCATTTCGGCCAGCAGCGGGCAGGGGCGGTACTTGGAGTCGCCGAACTCTTCCAGGTAGACCTGCATCACGGCCAGGCACACGTCCAGGCCGATCATGTCGGCCAGGGCCAGCGGGCCGATGGGCTGGTTGCAGCCCAGCTTCATGCCGGCGTCGATGTCTTCCGGCGTCGCCAGGCCTTCGGCCAGCACGAAGAAGGCCTCGTTGATCATGGGCACGAGGATGCGGTTGACCACGAAGCCGGGCGCGTTCTTCACCGTGATGGGCGACTTGCCCAGCTTCAGCGACAGGGCCTTCACGGCGTCGTGCGTGGCGTCGCTGGTCAGGTAGCCGCGGATCAGCTCCACCAGCGCCATCATCGGCACCGGGTTGAAGAAGTGCATGCCGATGAAGCGGTCGGGGCGGCTCGTGGCCGCGGCCAGCTTGGTGATCGAGATCGACGAGGTGTTCGACGCGATGATCACTTCGGGCGGCAGCAGCGCCTCGACCTGCTGGAGGATCTTGAGCTTGAGCGCGTAGTTCTCGGTCGCGGCCTCGATGACCAGCTGCGCGCCCTTGAGGTCTTCGTAGTTCGTCGAGCCCTTGATCAGCGCGAGCGCGTCGGCCTTCTGCGCTTCGGTGAGCTTGTCCTTCTTGATCAGCCGGTCCAGGCTGCCCGAAACGGTGGCGATACCTTTGTCCACTGCGGCCTGCGCGATGTCGACCATGACCACGCGAATGCCCGAAACGGCGCAGGCCTGCGCGATGCCGTTGCCCATGGTGCCCGCACCGATGATGCCGACGGTCTGGATGTCCATTGAATTGCTCCTGAAAAAGGGAAAGAGAAGGGAGAAAAGCGATGGACGAATGCTAACGGCCCGCCGAGGGGCGGGCCGTCGCGTGTTCAACAGCGCGCCGGCGTCTCACGCTGCCGGCGCGACGTCCGGTCAGCGTGCCGGGCGGATGCGGTAGATCGCGTTGTTGCGGTCGGCCGAGACGTAGACACTGCCGTCCGCGCCCACCGCCACGCCGGTGGGCACATTGGGCGGCGGCAGTCCCGGGCTTCCCGCCAGGCCGATGGGCAGCTGCGCCGCGATGGTGCGGCGGCTGCCGTCGGCCGGGTTGATCTCCACCAGCCGCTGCGCACCCGCTTCCGCCACGACGAAGCTGCCCCAGGGCGTCTGCGCCAGGCCCTCGGGCATCTGCAGCCCCTGTGCCACCACGGCCGGCGCGCCGCCGGTCGCCGGCACGCGCAGCAGCCGGCCGGCGGCCTCGGTCACGTACACCGCGTCGTCGGCGCCCAGCACCATCTGCACCGGGCCCTGGATGCCGCTGGCCAGGATCTGCTGCTGCTCATGCTTGGGGCCGCTGAAGCGCGTGACGCTGCCGGTGCCGAGCTCGGCCACGATCACGCTGCCGTCGTCCATCGGAATGGCGTCATAGGGCGCCTTCAGGCCGTGGAGGATGGACGTGGTCTTGCGCGTGGCGCGGTCCACCAGCTGCACCGTGCCCGTGAACCAGGACGCGAGCGCGAACTGCGTCTTCGACAGGCCGACCGCGAAGGGGTACTCCAGCTCCGGCTCGCGCTGCATGCGGAAGATGTCGCTCACGGCCCCGCTGGCCAGGTCGACCTCGCGGAAGCCGAAGATGTCGGCCACCCACAGCTTGCCGCCCTCGGCCTTCAGGCCCGCCGGCACCGCCACCGCGCCGCCCGTGAGCCGGCGCGACTCGCCCGTGGCCGGGTTGAAGGCGTCCACCGCGTTGTTCGCCATGTTCGACACGTAGATCGTGCCGTCGGGCGCGATGGCCAGGTTGTCCAGCGAGGGCGTGAAGCGCTTGGCGACTGTCTTGCGGCCGGTCGCCAGTTCCACGCGGACCAGCTCGCCGGTGCGCGTGTCCACCACCCACAGGTGGCCCTTGCCGTCCAGGTTGGCCGCGGCCGGGATCTGGAAACCGTCGGCGATCACGGTCATCGCGCCATCGGCCGGGTTGATCTTCACCACCTGGCCCTTGAACCACAGCGGGCCGTAGAGCCAGCCGTCGGGACCCACCTCGAAGCCGTTGAAGCCGCCCATGTCCTTCTTGATCAGGCGCGGCGGCTTCTGGCCCGTGCGGTCGATCTCCCACAGCGCGTCGCCCAGGAAGACCTGCGAGGCGTAGAGCTTGCCGCTCTGGCGGTCGAAGTCCAGCGAGTTCAGGCCCGGCAGGTCCTTGGCCAGCACCTGCAGCGGCGCGCCGTCGCGCTCGCGGTAGCGCAGCATGCCCATCAGGTAGTTGGTCCAGGCCAGTTCGCCGCGCGGGCCGACGGCGATGTCGTCGGCCTGGCCCTCGGGCGCGGGCACGAACACGCGCGTGGCGCCGCTCTGGCGGTCCACTTCCCAGATGGCGTTGCCGACCACCGAGCCGGCCAGCAGCCGGCCGGACGCATCCACGGCCAGCCCGTGCACGCCGGCGAAGGACGAGGGCGCGACCAGCGTTTCGGGCGCGGACCAGGCGGCCGGCCGGGTGGGCGGCGCGCTGCTGCAGGCGGCCAGCAGCGCGCCGGCGGCCAGCACGAGCGAGGCACGGATCCAGGAAGGCGCACGGCGGCGCGAAGAAAGGGGCATGGCGGTCTCCGATGTTGTTGTGCGGGCCCGCAGTCTTGGGCGCGGTCGCGGCGCGGGCAATCACGCGCGGGACAGCGTGCCGGCCGTGCCTCGGCAGCCCCCGGCCGGCACCCGCTGCTAACCCTGAGTGCGGCAGCCAGTTTCCGCAAGCGCCGCGCCAGCGCCCCCTTCTACGCTGGCGGATAGGGGAAAGCCCCCTGCGACCCACCCTTACGTTTGCGCGGCCGCCTGACTACGATGCGCGCAACCGACGGGCTGGGGAGTGCGCCATGAGGCGCAGCCACGCGATGTGGACGACAACGGTACAGCACGGAGACAAGGCAGCATGCAGACGACCAGGGTGGTGCGCGCCGGCGGCGGCGAGCGCCTGATGTGGCTGACGGGCCAGCGCGTGTTCTATGCGGGCCTGCTGGGTTCGGTGGCCCTGCGCACTTCGGGCGGGTGGGCCATCTATGTCTCGCCCTCGGGCCTGCCCAACCGGGTGCGCCTGGGCGGCGGCGCGTGGCAGAGCGGCGAGTTGATCGTGGTGCCGCCCATGGTGCCGCACTGCATGGAAAGCCCGCAGCCGCTGATCCTGAACCTGGTGATCGAGCCCGAGTTCGTCGACCCGCACGCGCTGCCGCCGCTGCTGCGCCAGTGCGGCGTGGTGGACGACGCCGCCTTCGTGCGCCACGTGCGCGCCACGCATGCGCGGCTGCTCGCGGCCTCGGGCCGCCAGTGCTTCGGCGGCTTCGACTTCGACCGGCTGTTCTTCGGCGCGCCGCTGCCGGTGCGCGCGCTGGATGCGCGCATCCGCACCGTGGTCGAGCGCGTGAACGCGAACCCGGCCGAGTCGGTGTCGGCCGAGCAATGCGCGGCCGAAGTGAACCTGTCCTTCTCGCGCTTCCTGCACCTGTTCAAGGCGCAGACGGGGATGACCTTCCGCGCCTTCCGCGCCTGGAAGCGCGCGCGCAGCGTGCTGCGCTACGTGCGCGACGCGGCCAGCCTCACCGACATCGCGCTCAGCGCCGGCTACCCCGATTCCACGCATTTCAGCCACTCGATCCGCCAGTTCTACGGCCTCAAGCCCAGCGACATCGTGGCGGGTTCGCGGCGGCTGGCGCTGCACCACGCCGGCCGCGCCGTGCTGTGAAGGAGTCGGCGGTTTTCGTCGCTTCCGACGAAGCCGCAAGCCGGCCCGCTCCCTAGACTGCCTCGCCAACCGACGGTCCCCCTCAGTCGCGCCACTTCGCAGAGGTCCTTCTTGCAAATCCTTCAACTGCTGCTGTCCGGCATCGCCCAAGGCTGCATCTACGGCCTCATCGCGCTGGGCTTCGTGCTGATCTACAAGGCGACCGAGACCGTGAGCTTCGCGCAGGGCGATCTCATGATGCTGGGCGCCTTCGCGGCCTTCGCCGGCATGACGCTCTTCGGCCTGCCCTTCTGGCTGGCGGCGGCACTGGCGGTGGCGGCGCTGGTGGCCTTCGGCGCGCTGCTCGAACTGGCGGTGATCCGGCCCATCCTGGGGCAGCCGCAGTTCTCCATCGTCATGCTCACCATCGGCGTCGGGTACGTGGTGCGCGGGCTCATCACCATGGTGCCAGGCATCGGCACCGAAACGCACACGCTGGCCGTGCCCTACAAGGACGAGGTGTGGAACGTGGGCGGCCTGGTGGTCAACGCACCGCAGGCGGTGGTGATCGGCGCCACGGCGGCGCTGTGCCTGCTGCTCTATGTCATGTTCCGCTACAGCAAGCTGGGCATCGCGATGCAGGCCAGCTCGCAGAACCAGCTGGCGGCCTACTACATGGGCATTCCGGTCAAGCGGCTCAACGGGCTGGTGTGGGGGCTGGCGGCGGCGGTGGCCACGGTGGCAGGCATCCTCTTGGCGCCCATCACCTTCGTGCATGCCAACATGGGCTTCATCGGGCTCAAGGCCTTTCCGGCGGCCGTGGTGGGGGGCTTCGGCAGCCTGCCGGGCGCCATCGTGGGCGGGCTGATCATCGGCGTGGTGGAGTCCTTCGCGGGCTTTTACCTGCCCGACGGCTTCAAGGACACGGCCCCCTACATCGTGGTGCTGCTGATGCTCATGATCAAGCCCAACGGCCTGTTCGGCGAGAAGCTGCGCAAGAAGGTCTGACAAGAAGAACAAGAACCCCAGGAAGGCCATCGATGCGTTTCATCTTCAAGACCTCCTACGCGCAGGACATCCAGCTGGCCAAGCACGGCGGCCACCGCTTCTGGTATTCGCTGCTGGGCCTGGCGCTGCTGGCCGCGCCCTGGCTCGTGGACGAGTACTGGCTCGCGCAGCTGACTTTCGTGCTGATCTACAGCGTGGTGGGCCTGGGGCTGATGCTGTTGGCTGGCTTCACGGGGCAGTTCTCCATCGGGCATGCGGCCTTCCTGGGCACCGGGGCCTACACGCAGGCCGTGCTGGTCAACTTGGGCGTGCCCTTTCCGCTGGCGCTGGCGGCGGCGGCGGCGCTGTCGGCCGCCGTGGGCGTGGTGGTGGCGCTGCCGGCGCTGCGTGTGAAGGGCATCTACCTGGGCATCGCCACGCTGGCCTTCGGCTTCATCGTCGAAGAGGTGTTCGCGCGCTGGGAGCGCGTGACGGGTGGCAACGCCGGCCTGCATGTGCATCCGCCCACGCTCTTCGGCTTCGACCTGGGAAGCGGCGCGCCTTTCTATTTCGTGTGCCTGGTGGTGGCGGTGCTGTGCACGCTGGGCCTCCTGAACCTGCTGCGCGCGCCCACCGGCCGGGCCTTCGTCGCCATCCGGGATTCGGAGATCTCGGCCCAGAGCATGGGCATTCACCTGGCGCGCTACAAGACGCTGTCCTTCGCCATCTCGGCCGCGCTCGCGGGGCTGGGTGGCGCGCTGTACGCGCACAAGATCAGCTTTCTCTCGCCCGACCAGTTCAGCATCCTGCAGTCCATCGACCTGCTGCTGCTGGTGGTGATCGGCGGGCTGGGTTCGGTGCATGGCGCCTTCCTGGGCGCGATCTTCATCATCACCATGCCGCAGCTCATCGCGCTGAGCAAGGACTGGCTGCCCGAGGCCATCGGCCAGGCGCCGGGGCTGCAGGGGCTGGTGTACGGGGCGGTGCTGATCGCCTTCGTGCTCTTCGAGCCCCTGGGCCTGTACGGTCGCTGGCTCAAGATCCGCACCTGGCTGCAGCTCTTTCCCTTCTACCGCCGCGGCATGTTCAAGCGGCAGAAGTCCTTCACCAAGTCGGACCGGCTCAGATGAACAACGAGCTTCTTCTTTCGGCCAGCGAGCTGAGCGTGCGCTTCGGCGGCGTGCTGGCCGTGAACAAGGTCAGCTTCGACGTGCGGCGCGGCGAGGTGTTCACGCTGATCGGCCCCAACGGCGCGGGCAAGACCACGGTCTTCAACCTGATCAGCCGCATCTACCAGCCCACCACGGGCCAGATCACCTGGCATGGGGACGCGTCGCCACTCACGCTGACGAGCCAGCCCCCGCATGCCATCGCGGCGCTGGGGATTGCGCGCACCTTCCAGAACATCGAGCTGTTCGAGCATGCGACGGTGCTGCACAACCTGCTGATCGGCCGCCACACGCACCGGCGCACGGGCTTCTGGCGCGAGGTCTTCTTCACGCCCGCCACGCGTGCGGCCGAGATCGCCGCGCGCGAGAAGGCCGAGCAGGTGATCGACCTGCTGGACCTGCAGCACCACCGCGACTCGATGGTGGCGGGCCTGCCCTATGGCGTGCGCAAGGTGGTGGAACTGGCGCGCGCGCTGTGCACCGAGCCCAAGCTGCTGCTGCTGGACGAGCCGTCTTCCGGCCTCAATGTGGAAGAGACAGCCGACATGGCCTTCTGGATCCAGGACATCCAGCACGAGCTGGGCATTTCGGTGCTGATGGTGGAGCACGACATGAGCCTGGTGTCCAAGGTGTCGGACCGCGTGCTGGCCATGAACCAGGGGGAGGTGCTGGCCATGGGCACCGCGCGCGAGGTGCAGAACGATGCGCGCGTGATCGAGGCCTATCTGGGGACGGTGGAGGATGTGAGCAGCTTGCGGAGGGCGGCGTGAGGTGCAGCGATCGCTCGGTGCTGGACGCTTTGCGTCCTTGGCAGAGGCCCCCCGGCCTCGGGTGCGGGCCGGCCGACCCTGGCGCGCCGGTCCCCTGCGGGGACTGCCCTGCGATGCTCGCGCAACCGGCGCATCGCAGAACTCGCTGCATTCGCTGCGTTCATTCCGCTCAGACAGCTGCCGCGAGTCAGTTCACGAAGCACGCCTGTCCTTCGGCAGGCGTGCGGCCGGCCGCGCTGTGCTTCTCGGCGGCGCACAAGGGATCGGCCGGCCCGCACCCCAGTCCGGGCTCCAAGGTGGCATCCACCGTCACGTCTTCTGGGGCGCCAGCACTCGATGCGCCATGCTTGGGCGCGACGTTTGCACGATGCCTGGTGGCTCACGCCGGGCTGCGAATCGGCACGGCCGAGCAGCGCAGCCGGGCGGGGAAAAAGAAGGACGCATGTTTGAGCGAAGCGAGTTTGCGTCCTTCCCCCGGCCGGCGAGCAGCGCAGGGAAGTCGCCGCAGGCGACCCGTGACGTCTGAGCAGCCCGGCGTGAGCTGCCAGGCATCCGGGCGCATCGGATTGTTTGACGAGGGCCGCAACCGATGACTGCAGAAATCCTCCAACTCCTCAACGTCGAAAGCGCCTACGGCCCGATCAAGGCGATCCGCGGCGTGAGCCTCAAGGTGCGGCAGGGCGAGATCGCCACCGTGCTGGGCAGCAACGGCGCGGGCAAGACGACCATCCTCAAGACCATCTCCGGCATCATCGATCCGCGCAAGGGATCGGTGCAGTTCAAGGGCATGGACATCACGGCCAAGGACCCGGCCTTCATCGTGCAGCAGGGCCTGTCGCACGTGCCCGAGGGCCGCGAGGTGTTCCCGCTGCTGTCAGTGAAAGACAACCTCGTCATGGGCGCCTACACCCGGCAGGACCGCGACGGCGTCGCGCGCGACATGGAAACCGTGTTCGGCTACTTCCCCATCCTGCGCGAGCGTGCGGGGCAGGACGCCGGGCTGCTGTCGGGCGGCCAGCAGCAGATGCTGGCCATCTCGCGCGCCATCATGGCCGCGCCGCAGCTCATCCTGCTCGACGAGCCTTCGCTGGGCCTGTCGCCCAAGCTCACCAAGGAAATCTTCGAGATCGTGGTGCGCATCAACCGCGAGCGCGGCACCACCATCCTGCTGGTGGAGCAGAACGCCAACATGGCGCTCAACGCCGCCGACTACGGCTACGTGCTCGAGAACGGCCGCATCGTCATGGAAGACCGCTGCGACCGCCTGCGCGAGAAGGACGACATCAAGGAGTTCTACCTGGGGATGAAGGACGACGGCGTGCGCGGCGAGCGGCGCTGGAAGAAGAAAAAGACCTGGCGCTGAACCGCGCCGGCCCCGTCCGCCCGCCGAACCCATTGCGAACCCGGCTGCGCCCCCGCACCCACCGAAGGAAGCCTGCCCATGCGCGCTGACACCGAGAGCCCCGCCGCCACGCCTGCCGCCGCAGCGGCCCGCGCTACGCCGCCGGACGCCGGACGCTCCGCGGCCCGCGCGCCCGAAGGCCTGTGGGACCTGGCCCACCTGCAGCCGCGCACCGACATCGTCGTGCCCGGCGACACCCTGCCCGCCGTTTTCTGGCATGCGGCCGAACAGCGGGCCGACCGCGTATGGATGCGGCAGAAGGAGCTGGGCATCTGGCGGAGCTGGACCTGGCGCCAGACCGCCGAGGCCGTGCGCGAGATCGCCGCGGGCCTGCTCGCGCTGGGCTTCGCGCGCGGCGAATGCGCGTCCATCCTGTCCAACACCGTCGTCGAATGGGTGCTGTGCGACCTGGCCGTGCTCAGCTGCAACGGCGTGGCCAACGGCATCTACCCCACCGATGCCGCCTCGCAGGTGCACTACCTGTGCGAGGACTCGCGCACCACCGTGCTCTTCGTGGAAGACGAGGAACAGCTGGACAAGGCGCTGGAAGTGCGCGCCCGGCTGCCCCTGCTGCGCAAGGTCATCGTCTTCGACATGGAAGGGCTGCGCGCGCTGCGCGACCCGGACGTGATGAGCCTGGCGGCGCTGCGCGAGCTGGGCCGCGCCCAGATGCAGGCGCAGGCGCCGGAGCTGGCGCGGCGCATCGCCGGCACGCGGCCCGAGGACCTGGCCATCCTGGTCTACACCTCTGGCACCACGGGCAAACCCAAGGGCGCCATGCACAGCCATGGCGGGCTGGTGTACGCCATGCGCGGCTACAACACGTTGATGGCGCAGACCGAGCAGGACGAGCGCATGTGCTTCCTGCCGCTGTGCCACATCGCCGAGCGCATGGGCGGCGAGTATTCGGCCATGTACACGGGCGCGGTGCTCAACTTCGTCGAGAACCCCGAGACCGTGCCCGAGAACGTGCGCGAGATCGCGCCGACCGTGTTCACCGCCGTGCCGCGCGTGTGGGAGAAGTTCTACTCGGGCGTGATGATCGCGCTCAAGGAAGCCAGCGGCGTGCAGCAGGCGGCCTACCAGTGGGCCATCGGCGTGGGGCAGCAGATCGCCGAGCGCGTGCTGGCGGGCCAACCGGTGGATGCGGGCCTGCGCTTTCGCTTCAGGCTCGCGCGCTGGCTGGCGCTGGACAACGTGCGCAAGATGATCGGCATCCACCGCGCGCGCTTCCTCGTCACCGGCGCCGCGCCCATCTCGCCCGAACTCGTGCGCTGGTACCTGGCGCTGGGCGTGCCCATGCTCGAGGTGTGGGGCATGACCGAGACCGCGGGCGCGGCCACGGCCATTCCGGCCGGGCGCATCAAGCCCGGCTCCATCGGGCCGGCGGCGGGCTTCAACGAAGTGCGGCTCGATCCGGCCACGGGCGAGATCCTCGTGCGCGGGCCCAATGTGTTCATGGGCTACCTGAACCTGCCCGAGAAGACCGCCGAAGCCATCGACGCCGACGGCTGGCTGCACACGGGCGACGTGGGTCAGGTGGACGAGGACGGGTATTTCCGCATCACCGACCGCATGAAGGACATCATCATCACGGCGGGCGGCAAAAACATCACGCCCAGCGAACTGGAGAACGAACTCAAGTTCAGCCCCTACGTCACCGACGCGGTGGTGATCGGCGACGCCAGGCCCTACCTGACGGTGATCATCATGATCGACCAGGAAAACGTCGAGAAGTACGCACAGGACCATGACGTGCCCTTCAGCAACTATGCCAGCCTCACGCGCGCGCAGGAGGTGCAGGACCTGATCCAGGACGAGATCGACCGCGTGAACGCCAAGTTCGCGCGCGTGGAGCAGATCAAGAAGTTCTTCCTGCTCGACACCCAGCTCTCGGCCGAGGACGAAGAACTCACGCCCACCATGAAGCTCAAGCGCAAGCTCGTGCAGACCAAGTACGCCGCGCAGATCGATCAGATGTACCCGAAGGCATGAATCTTCCTACTGCGCGGCCCGATGCTGCGCCTGCGGTCCTCGCCGTACGAGAGTACGGCTGCGGTCCTCGACGCAGCCTCGGGCCGCTCGCTACGGAATCTTCACGCCTTCGGTCGCGCCAGATGATTCAACGAAGGAGACAGCCATGACTGCAAAGAGAATGATCGCCCTGGCCGCGATGGCCTTGACCAGCCCCATGCTCCTGGCCCAGCAGGGCGTGAGCAAGGACGAGATCCGCATCGGGACCATCCAGGACCTGTCGGGCCCGCTGGCCGGCTTCGGCAAGCAGGCGCGCAACGGCATGCAGCTGCGCGTGGACGAGATCAACGAGCAGGGCGGCATCAATGGCCGCAAGCTCAGGCTCTATGTGGAGGACTCGGGCTACGACCCGAAGAAGGCCGTGCTCGCGGCGCAGAAGCTGGTCAACCAGGACAAGATCTTCATCATGGCCGGGCACATCGGCACGGCGCAGAACATGGCCGCGATGCCGGTGCAGTTCAGCAAGAACGTCATCAACTTCCTGCCGATCACGGCCGCGCGCGAGATGTACGAGCCGCACCACCGGCTCAAGTACTCCTTCGCCGCCACCTATTACGACCAGATCCGGCTGGCGCTGCCCACCCTGATCAAGGAGAAGAACGCCAAGAAGGTCTGCACCATCTACCAGGACGACGAGTTCGGCCTGGAGGTGCAGCGTGGCGCCGAGGCGGCGCTGAAGGCCGTGAACATGGAGCTGGCGGAGAAGACCAGCTTCAAGCGCGGCGCCACCGACTTCAGCTCCCAGGTGGCGCGCATGAAGGCCGCCAACTGCGACCTGGTCGTGCTGGGCACCATCATCCGCGAGACCATCGGCACCATCGGCGAGGCGCGCAAGACCGGCTTCAATCCCACCTTCCTGGGCTCCAGCGCGGCGTACACCGACCTGATCCACAAGCTGGGCGGCAAGGCCATGGACGGCCTGTACGCGACCATGACGGTGCAGAACCCCTACACCGACGAGCAGAACGACAAGATCCGCTTCTGGGCCAACAAGTACAAGACCAAGTTCAACGAGGACCCCACGGTGTTCTCGGTGTACGGCTACTCGATCATCGACACCTTCGCCCAGGCGGCGCAGAAGGCCGGAGCCGGGCTGAGCACGGACAGCTTCGTCAAGATCATGGACGCAAGCACCTTCGAGCCCGACATGTTCGGCTCGCCCAAGATGACCTACACCGCCACCAAGCGCCTGGGCAACGACCAGTCGCGCCTGTCGCAGATCGTGGACGGCAAGTGGAAGGTGGTGTCGGGCTACATCACGCCGTAAAAAAGAGGGGCACCCCCAGGCCGCTTCGCGGCTCCCCCCTCTGCTGCGCGAGAGGGGCGCACCCTGCGGCTTGGCAGAGCCAGTTCCGCGGATGCCCTGAGGGCTTCGCTGCGCTTGCCGGCTGGGGTGGGAAAGGGACGGCTGGTCGCGGGTGCTGTGGCCGTGATGGCAAGGGCGGGCGGCAGGCCTGGGGACATTGCCAGGGAGCGGGGGCGCCGGCATCAGGCACACTTCGGCCCGCTGTTGCGGTGCGCGCCTGGCGCGCATGGGCCTCGGGCCGCCGCACTTTCTCCGCCCCATCCCCAGAGACAAGGTACCCGTCATGACCCTTTCCCGCCGTCGCCTGATGGCCGCCGTGCCCGCCGCTGCCGTGGCCGGCCTCTCTTCCGGCATCGCCGTGCCCGCCTTCGCGCAGGACAACTGGCCCGCCAAGCCCGTGCGCCTGATCGTGCCCTTCCCGCCCGGGGGCGGCACCGACATCCTGTCGCGCCTGATCGCCACCCAGCTCGCCGAGGCCACGAAGTGGACCGTGGTGCCCGACAACCGCGCCGGCGCGGGCGGCACCATCGGCATCGCCGAGGCGGCGCGCGCCCAGCCCACGGGCTACGACCTGGTGATGGGCCAGAAGGACAACATGGTCGTCGCGCCCTGGCTTTACAAGAAGCTGAGCTACGACCCGGTGAAGGACTTCGTGGCCGTCGCGCACGTGGCCTACACGCCGGTGGTCATCGTCACGCGCACCGAATCGAAGTTCAAGACGCTCAAGGATGTGGTGGAAGCCGCCAAGGCCGCGCCCGACAGCGTGACCTACGGCTCGCCCGGCAACGGCACCACCATCCACCTGGCCGGAGAGATCTTCAACAGCACGGCCGGCATCAAGATGCGCCACGTGCCCTACAAGGGCAGCAACCCGGCCATGATGGACGTGCTGGCCGGCAACGTGGACCTGATGGTGTCCTCGCTGCCTTCGGCCATCGGCCAGCTCAAGTCCGGCAAGCTGCGGGCGCTGGCCGTCACCTCGGCCCGGCGCAGCACTTCCATGCCCGACATCCCCACCGTGGCCGAACAGGGCTTCGGCAAGGATTTCGACGTCAGCACCTGGTACGGCATCTTCGCGCCCGCGGGCACCCCGGCGGCCGTGGTCAACCGCGTGAACGCCGAGGTGAACAAGCTGCTGGCGCGCGCCGACGTGCAGGCCGCCATCCATGAGCAGGGCGCCGAGTTCCAGGCCCTGAGCACCGAAGCCTTCGGCACGCTGCTCAGGACCGACGTGCAGAAGTGGAAGGGCATCGTCCAGGCCTCGGGCGCGACCATCGAGTGACGAGACCCTGCGCCGTGGACCGGGCGGTGCCGGCCAGGGCGCGAGGCGCACGCCGGCGGGCCGCCGCCGCCGCCGGGGCAGGCCACCCGGGTGTGGTCAGAGAAAGCGTTCGAGGGCCGCGTCGAACGCCAGCGGGTCCATGCCCAGATGGCCCGCAGGGAAACCCTCCGTGATCAGGTTCAGCTTCGGGTAGTTGCGCGCGCGCAGCCGCAGGCCGAAGTTCTGCACCGCCTGCTGGTTGCTCGGTGCCGAGCTGCCATGGGTGAGGTACAGCGTGGCGGGGATGCCGGTCTCGGCCCGGCGCGCGTACACGCGCTCTTCCAGCGCATCGATCGCCGAGCCGTAGTTGCTGTGGAAGGCGCCGTCCGAGGACAGGTAGTGGCTGAACTGCGGCGGGCCGTCCAGCGCTTCGAGCAGCATCGCGATCACCACGAAGGAGCCGCCGAGCGACAGGCCCGACAGCATGCGCACCGCGGGGTCGGCGGCGTAGCGCGATTCCACCTGCGGCACCAGCTCCTCCACCAGGAACGCATGGTAGGCCTGCGCACCCGGCAGGTCGTAGTCGATGCCGCGCCGGGCGGTGTTGCCGATGCCGACCAGGATCGCCTCCTTGCCGGCCGCCGTCAGCAACGAGCGGAAGTTCTGGAAGCGCGTCTGCCCCTGCACGTACACCGCGTCCGCGTCCGTGACGTAGATTGTCGGGAAGAGGCGCTCATCGCCGGCGGCAACGGCAGGCAGGTACACCTCGATGGGGTAGGTCGTGCCGTTCGCGCGGGCGGCGAGGTCGAAGCGCTCGGTGCGTCCTGCGCCCGGGGCCGGCGGCGGTGCGGGAGGCGGCGGTGGGGGCGGCGTGCCGCCTCCCGCACC
>NZ_CAKAKO010000003.1 GCF_916700565.1 Xenophilus sp. Marseille-Q4582
AACAGGCGGCCTGGAATCGGTACTTCACGCCCTCGGCGGCCTGCGCTGCTGATCCTGTCACTGTCGCGTGTGCCAACGAAGCCGCGCGGGCGCGTAAGCTGTTCGAGGTCCAGTACGCGGCCGGCACGCTGCGATGATCCTCAAGCCACCATGAACGGCGAGTTCGCGGCCACCTCGCGGCCGGTGCCGCGCTCGGCTTCCAGCCGCCGCACCACCAGGCGAAGCCGTTTTACTTCGCGCTCGTGCATGCCTGCTGCCTGGAAGTAGTGGCTGACGAGATTCCCGTGCTCGGCGTCGATGGCGGACATACCCCAACGGGACTCCCAGAACAACGCCAGTTGCGCCGCCCGTGGCGCGCCGCGCCGCCGCCATACCCGCAGCGTCCGAGTTGTCACGCCCAGGTGCCGGGCGATCTGGGCATCGGGCAAGCCCAGGTCATTGCACATCAGGTCAAACGGCGGCAGTCGCGCCGGGGAGGGTCCGCGAAACATGGGCCAAAGCCGCCATCATGGCCCGGATCATCCGGCGCCCACGATTTGACATAAGATACATTGTATTTATTTGAGGCACAGCCGCCGGAAACCTTCTTTTCAGCTCCACCCGGAGTGCCGCTGCTTCTCTGCGAAAATGCGCACCCTATGTTCACCGGCATCATCACCGGCGTGGGGCGCATCGCCGCCGTTCACGACCTTGGCAGTTCCGCCGCCCATGGCAAGCGGCTGCACATTCAAACCCCCGCGGGCTACCTGGACGACGTCGGCCTCGGCGACAGCATCGCGCTCAACGGCGCCTGCATGACGGTCACGTCCTTCGAGCCCGCCGGGCAGACTTTCACCGTCGACATCTCAGCCGAGTCGCTGGACAAGACCGCGGGGCTGGACCGCGCCGACGGCCAGGTCAACCTCGAGAAGGCGCTGCGCGCGCAGGACCGCCTGGGCGGCCACATCGTGTCGGGCCACGTGGACGGCATCGGCCGCGTCAGCCATTTCGAACCGCTGGGCGAAAGCTGGGAACTGCGCGTCGTGGCCCCGGCGGCGCTGGCGCGCTTCCTGGCCTACAAGGGCTCGATCACGGTCAATGGCGTCAGCCTGACGGTCAACCGCGTTGCCGACCTGCCCGCCGGCGGCAGCGAGATCAGCATCAACCTCATTCCCCACACGGTGCAGAACACGGCCCTGGGCCAGTTGTGCACCGGCAGTTCGGTCAACCTGGAAATCGACACCGTGGCGCGCTACGTGGAGCGCATGCTCCAGGCCGGCGTGGTCCCGGGCGCCGGCTCCCCTTCCCTCAACGCATGAACGCTTCCGTCACCCCCCTGCCCACGGCCGCTGCGCCGCAGGGCGCTGCTGTGCATCCCGCCCCGATCTCGCCGGTCGAGGACATCGTGGCCGAGCTGCGCGCCGGCCGCATGGTCATCCTGGTGGACGAGGAGGACCGCGAGAACGAAGGCGACATCGTGATCGCGGCCGACCACATCACGCCGCAGGCGATCAACTTCATGGCACGGCATGCGCGCGGGCTGATCTGTCTGACGCTTTCGCGCGAGATGTGCGAACGCCTGAACCTGCCGCCCATGGTGGCGCGCAACGGCGCCAAGCATGCAACGGCCTTCACGGTGTCCATCGAGGCCGCCGAAGGCGTGACCACCGGCATCTCGGCCGCCGACCGCGCCCGCACCGTGCAGGCCGCCGTGGCTCCGGGCGCGGTGGCCGCGGACCTGGTGCAGCCCGGCCACATCTTTCCGCTGCAGGCCGTGGACGGAGGCGTGCTGATGCGCGCGGGCCACACCGAAGCCGGCTGCGACCTGGCTGCGATGGCCGGCTGCTCGCCGGCTTCCGTGATCTGCGAGGTGATGAACGAGGACGGCACCATGGCGCGCCTGCCCGACCTGCAGATCTTCGCGGCCGAGCATGGCCTCAAGATCGGCACCATCGCGGCCCTCATCGAGTACCGCAGCCGCACCGAGACCCTGGTCGAGCCCGTGGGCGCGCGCGAGATCCGCACGGCCCATGGCGACTTCATGCTGCATGCCTTCAAGGACACGCCGAGCGGCGAGGTGCACCTGGCGCTGGTCCGCGGCGAATGGGCGGCCGACGAAGTGGTGCCCGTGCGCGTGCACGAACCGCTGTCGGTGCTGGACCTGCTCGAGCTCGAACGGCCCATGCATTCCTGGAGCCTGGACGCGGCCCTCGCCCACATCGCCAAGCACGGCAAGGGCGTGGTGGTGCTGCTCAACTGCGGCGAAAGCGGCGCCGAGCTGCTGGCCCAGTTCGAAGGCACGGCCCGCCCCGCCCAGGCCCCGGAGCGCGGCCGCATGGACCTGCGCAGCTACGGCGTCGGCGCCCAGCTGCTGCGCGCCTGCGGCGTGCACAGGATGAAGCTGCTGGGCCAGCCCCGGCGCATGCCGAGCATGGCCGCCGGCTATGGCCTCGAAATCCTCGGCTACATCACCAAAGACTGAGAACAAAGAACGCATGTTTGACGCCAACAAGGGAGCGGCCGGGCCGCTCGACGGCCAAGGTTTGCGCATCGGCATCGTGCAGGCGCGCTTCAACGAGGACATCACCCACGCCCTCGCCTCGGCCTGCATCGCCGAGCTGAAGGCGCTGGGCGTGGCCAGCGAACGCATCCATCACGTGCACGTGCCGGGTGCGCTCGAAGTGCCGGTCGCGCTGCAGGCGCTGGCCCTGCGCGGCGGCTATGACGCGCTGATCGCGCTGGGCTGCATCATCCGCGGCGAGACCTACCATTTCGAACTGGTGGCCAATGAATCCGGCGCCGGCGTGACGCGCGTGGGCCTGGACCACCGGCTGCCGATCGCCAATGCCATCCTGACCACCGAGAACCTCGAGCAGGCGGTGGCGCGCCAGACCGAGAAGGGCCGGGACGCCGCCCGGGTGGCGGTGGAAATGGCCCAGCTGCTGGCGCAGACGAAGGCGGCCCGATGAGCGAGACGCCCCCCTCTCCTTCGCCCTCCTCCGGCCCGGCCGGCAAGCCCGCGGCCCGCGGTGCGCGCAAGCCGGCAGCGGCCCGCTCCGGCCGCTCCCGCGCGCGGGAGTTCGCCCTGCAGGCCCTCTACCAGCACCTGGTCGGCCGCAACGAGGCCGACTCCATCGACGCGTTCACGCGCGACCTGAGCGGCTTCCACAAGGCCGATTCGGCGCACTACGACGCGCTGCTGCACGGCGCCATCGCCGAGCAGGCCGACCTCGACGCGCTGATCGCGCCGCTGCTGGACCGCCCCTGGGCCGAGATCTCGCCCATCGAGCACGCGGTGATGTGGATCGGCGCCTACGAATTCCTGCACTGCCCCGACGTGCCCTGGCGCGTCGTGCTCAACGAGTGCATCGAGCTGGCCAAGGACTTCGGCGGCACCGATGGCCACAAGTACGTGAATGCGGTGCTCAACGGGCTGGCGCCCCAGTTGCGCAAGCTCGAAGTGGACGCCGACCGCGCGGCGGGCCGCATCCGATGAGCACGCCGGCCATGGGTCCGCGGATCGCCCGCCGCGCACAGCGCATCGAGCCCTTCTACGTCATGGAGGTGGCCAAGGCCGCCGGCGCGCTGGCGCAGGAAGTGGCGCAGGGCGAGCGCCCGATGATCTTCCTGAACATCGGCGAGCCCGACTTCACCGCACCGCCGCTGGTGCAGGAGGCCGCCGCGCGCGCCGTGCGCGCGGGCGCCTCGCAGTACACGCAGGCCACCGGGCTGCCGTGGCTGCGCGAGCGCATCAGCGGCTGGTACGCGCAGCGCTTCGGCATCGACGTGCCGGCGCGCCGCATCGTGGTCACGGCCGGGGCCTCGGCCGCACTGCAGCTGGCCTGCCTGGCGCTGATCGAGGCCGGCGACGAAGTGCTGATGCCGGATCCGAGCTATCCCTGCAACCGCCATTTCGTGAGCGCGGCCGAAGGCACGGCGGTGCTGATCCCGACCACGGCCGAGGAGCGCTACCAGCTGAGCGCGGCCAAGGTGGAAGCCGCCTGGACGCCCAAGACGCGTGGCGTGCTGCTGGCCTCGCCCTCCAACCCGACCGGCACCTCCATCGCGCCCGACGAGCTGCGCCGCATCCACGAGGTGGTGCGCGCGCGCGGCGGCATCACGCTGATCGACGAGATCTACCTGGGCCTGTCCCATGACGAGGCCTATGGCCAGAGCGCGCTGGCGATCGACGAGCAGATCATCAGCATCAACAGCTTCAGCAAGTACTTCAACATGACCGGCTGGCGGCTGGGCTGGCTGGTGGTGCCCGACGCGCTGGTGCCGGTGGTCGAACGCCTGGCGCAGAACCTCTTCATCTGCGCGAGCACCATTTCGCAGCATGCGGCGCTGGCCTGCTTCGAGCCCGACAGCCTGGCCGAATACGAGCGCCGCCGCGCCGAGTTCCGCGCGCGGCGCGACTGGTTCATTCCGCAGCTGCAGTCGCTGGGGCTGCACGTGCCCGTGGTGCCCGACGGCGCCTTCTACGCCTGGGCCGACTGCACCGCGGTCGCGCGCGCATGGGGCATTGGCGGGGCCGACGCGAGCTGGGACTTCGCCTTCGAGCTCATGAAGCGTGCGCACCTGGCCGTCACGCCGGGCCGCGACTTCGGCGCCGACCAGACGGGCCGCTTCGTGCGCTTCTCCACCGCCAGCTCCATGGCGCAGCTGGAAGAAGCCGTGGCGCGCCTGAAGGCCTGCGCCGGATGAGCGCCGCCCGGCTGTCCCCAGCAGGGTGCCCGCACCCGCAGTGCGCGGCACGGAGGGCCTCGCCATGAGCCCGCCGCGCGCGGCCGACACCGCGAAGACGGCGGGCGACACCTTCGAGCTGCACCTGCGCGTGTACTGGGAAGACACGGACGCCGGCGGCATCGTCTTCTACGCGAACTACCTCAAGTTCATGGAGCGCGCGCGCACCGAATGGCTGCGCACGCTTGGCGTGCACCAGCGCGCGCTGCGCGAGCAGACCGGGGGCATGTTCGTGGTGAGCGAGACGCAGCTCAAGTACCACCGCCCGGCGCGCCTGGACGACGTGCTGTGCATCACGACGCAGATGCAATACCTGGGCACCGCCTCGATGGTGATGGTGCAGCAGGTGTACCGCCAGCCCGCGCAGGCCGGCGCGCCGCGCGATCTGCTGTGCGGCGGCAGCATCCGCATCGGCTGGGTCGACGCCGAGCGCATGCGGCCGGCCCGCATCCCCGAATCGATCACGGGAACCTTGAGCGCCGTGCGCGGCTCCATGGGGCTGGTGAACGGCCCGGGCCCGGCTTGCGGCCTGTCCGCCGCGCAGCGCGAAGTCCCATTCCCAGTTCCCTAGGGACCGCGGCGGCCGACCGGCGCCGCCCGCGCAGGCGGCGTCGGCGCTCCGCACCGTCCGGACGTTCTTCACTGACACACCATGAATCAAGACCTGTCGATCACCACCCTCCTCCTCCATGCCAGCCTGCCCGTGCAGCTCGTGGTTCTGCTGCTGGTCACGGTCTCGGTGGCCAGCTGGGCAGCCATCGTGCGCAAGTACTTCGCGCTCAAGCGCATGCGGGCCCTGAACGACGAGTTCGAGCGCGACTTCTGGTCGGGCACCAGCCTCAACGAGCTGTTCGCCTCGGCGGCGCAGAACGCCAAGCACGGCGGCCCCATGGAACGCATCTTCGCCTCGGGCATGCGCGAGTACCAGAAGCTGCGCGAGCGCCGCGTGAGCGACGCCGGCACGCTGCTCGACGGCGCCCGCCGCGCCATGCGCGCCAGCTTCCAGCGCGAGCTGGACGCGGGCGAATCCAACCTGTCCTTCCTGGCCACGGTGGGCTCGGTCAGCCCCTACGTGGGGCTGTTCGGCACCGTGTGGGGGATCATGCATGCCTTCACCGGCCTGGCGGCGCTGGAACAGGTGACGCTGTCCACGGTCGCCCCCGGCATCGCCGAGGCGCTGGTGGCCACCGCCATCGGCCTGTTCGCCGCCATCCCGGCCGTGGTGGGCTACAACCGCTTCGCCCGCGAGATCGACCGCATCGCCATCTCGCTGGAGACCTTCATCGAGGAGTTCTCCAACATCCTGCAGCGCAACCTGTCGGCGGCCCCGGGCCAGGGTGTCCCGCCGGCCAACCCCGCGGCCTCGGGCCACTGAGCCGCGCAAGGAGCACACGCCCATGCCCGCCGTATCCGGCCGCGGCCGCGGCCGCCGCACGATCAACGAGATCAACATGGTCCCGTTCATCGACGTGATGCTGGTGCTGCTGATCATCTTCATGGTCACGGCGCCGCTCATCACGCCGAGCGTCATCAAGTTGCCCACCGTGGACCGCGCGAGCAAGCGCGAGGACAAGCCGCTGGAAGTGGTGATCAAGAGCGACTCCGCCGTCCAGTTCAAGCGCGACCCGAGCGTCGGTTCCTCGTCGGGGCTGGAGATCCCCATGGCGCAGATCGGCCAGGCCGTGAAGGCAGCGCAGGACGGCGACGCCCAGCGGCCCGTGGTCATCAGTGCCGACAAGGACGTGAAGTACGAGACCGTCGTTTCGGCCATGAACCAGCTCAAGCGCGCCGGCATCGAGCGCGTGGGCCTGTCCGTCACGGCCACCGGCAGCCCACGCTGATGAGCCTGGCCGCCGACCGCCCCGAGTTCTCGCCGCCGCCGCAGCGCGGCACCCTGCGCGCCGTGGGCATCGCCTTGCTCGCGCATGCGCTGCTCATCGGCGCCCTGACCTGGGGCGTGCGCTGGAAGCGCGAAGGTGGCGATGACGACGCCATCGAGGCCGAGCTGTGGACCGCCACCGTGCAGCGCGCCGCGCAGAGCACGGCGGTGACGCCCCCTCCCCCGCCTCGCCCGCCCCCTGTGCCGGCCCCGAACCCCGCCGCCTCCACCCCCCCGGCGGTGCGCCCCCCCCGCCGGCGCCGCCCGCGCCCGATCCGGACATTGCGCTGGAGCGGGAGCGGCGCCTGCGCGAGCAGCAGGCCCAGCGCGAGCGCGAACAGGAGCGCCAGCGCCAGCAGGCCGAGCAACGCCGCGAGGAAGAGCAGCGCAAGCAGGCCGAGGAGAAGAAGCGCGAGCAGCAGCGCCAGGCCGAAGCCCGCAAGCGCGAGCAGGAAGAGCAGCGCCGCGAAGAGGAACAGCGCAAGCTCGCCGAAGAAAAGAAGCGCGAAGCGGCCGAGAAAGCGAAACAGGCCGCAGCCCAGAAAGAGAAGGAGCGCCAGGCCGCCGCCCAGAAGGCGGCGGCGGACAAGGCCGCTGCCGCGGCCGCGGAAAAGGCCCGCCAGGACCAGCTGGCGCGCCTGCGCGGCATGGCCGGGGGCTCGGCCGAGCAGAATTCCGGACCGCGTTCCGGGCAGGGCCAAGGCCAGGGCGGGCCGTCCGCCGGCTATGCGGCACGCATCGCCGCGGCCGTGCGGCCCAACATCACCTTCGATCCGAGCACCGTGGCCGGCAATCCCTCCGCCGAGTTCGTGGTCAACCTGGCGCCGGACGGCACCATCGTGGGCATCAAGCTCAACAAGTCCAGCGGCAACCCGAGCTGGGACCGCGCGGCCGAGGGCGGCCTGCGCAAGACCGACCGGCTGCCGCGCGACGTGGACGGCCGCATCATCACGCCGCTGATCGTGGAGTTGCGGCCGAAGTAAGCTGGCGGCGGTGCCTGCGAGGCGCGCGCGCCGGCTTCACTCACACCCGGCGGCTGCGCCGCATCCGCCGCCGGCCGGTCGCCAGCACGGGCGCCGCGCCGCCCCCTCTCGTCCGGCATTGGTCCCCGTCCAGGCGTGCTCGGCGGCCGGAGGCGCTGCACGGCGCATGTCCGCGGTCAGGCGCCTCGGCCAGCCGGCCGCGGCCTTCTCACTCGTAGACGATCACCGCCTTGCCCGCGTCCGCCTGCGCGGTCCAGCTCGCGAGCGCGGCATCGGCCGGGAAGAAGCGCGCCGCCTCGCCCAGCTGCAGCTCCACCTGCGCGCCGCCGCGCACCAGCGCCAGACGCACGGGCAGGCCCACGCGCACCTCGCCGGCCTCGGTCTGTTCGCGGCGCGGCTCGAAGTCGCGCACCATGCGCGCGATGTCCGGCAGCTTGCCGTTCACGGCCACCCGCAGGTACTTGCCGTAGCGGCAGCGCGCATCGGCCAGCGAATGCACCTGCTGCGCCACAAAGCGCGGCTCGAAGCCGCCGCGGCCGGGTTGCAGGCGGCCGCTGATGATCACCAGCTCGTCCTCGCGCAGGGCGTCGCGCGCGGCCGTGTAGACGGCTTCGTCGGCCACCACCTCGATGGTGGCGCTCTTGTCGTCGAGCACGAACAGCGCCAGACGGCCGCGCTGGCCATTGATCATGCGCAGGCCGCTCACGATGCCGGCGATGGTCTGCGGCTCGCGGCTGTCGATCAGCTCGTCGATCTGGCGCTTGGCGAACATCCGCACCTCGCGCGCCACCTCGTCGAACAGGTGGCCCGACAGGTAAAAGCCGATGGCCGTCTTCTCGTGCGTCAGCCGCTCCTTCACGCCCCAGGGCGTGACCTCGACCAGCGGCGGCTCCTCGGCGCTGCAGCCGTGCGCGTCGTCGCCGAACATGTCGAACAGGCCGCCCTGGTTGGCGTTGGCTTCCTGCGCCGCCGCATAGTCGAAGGCGCGGTCCAGCGAGGCGACCAGCGCCGCGCGGTCGGGGTTCAGGCTGTCGAAAGCGCCGGCCTTGATGAGCGCCTCCACGGTGCGCTTGTTGATGCGCTGGCGGTCCACCCGCGCCGCGAAATCGAACAGGCTCTTGAAGGGGCCGCCCTCCTCGCGCGCCCGCACGATGGCCTCGATGGCCAGCTGGCCCGTGCCCTTGACGGCACCCAGGCCGTAGCGGATCACCTTGTCGCTCACGGGCTCGAAGCGGTAGTGGCCGCGGTTCACGTCCGGCAGCTCGAAGCTCATGCCGAAGTTCTTGGTCGCGTCCTCGAACAGCACCTTCAGCTTGTCGGTGTTGTCCATTTCCACCGTCATGTTGGCGCAGTAGAACTCGGCCGTGTAGTGCACCTTCAGCCAGCCGGTGTGGTAGGCCAGCAGCGAGTACGCGGCGGCGTGCGACTTGTTGAAGCCGTAGCCCGCGAACTTCTCCATCAGGTCGAAGATCTCGTCGGCCTTCTCCTGGGTGATGCCGTGGGTGGCGAGCGCACCCGCGCGGAACTTCTCGCGGTGCTCGGCCATTTCCTCGGCCTTCTTCTTGCCCATCGCGCGGCGCAGCAGGTCGGCGCCGCCCAGGCTGTAGCCGCCCAGGATCTGCGCGGTCTGCATCACCTGCTCCTGGTAGACCATGATCCCGTAGGTCTCGCTGAGCATCTCGGCCACCGCGGGGTGCGGGTACTCGACCTCCTCGCGCCCGTGCTTGCGCGCCACGAAGCTGGGGATCAGGTCCATCGGGCCCGGGCGGTACAGCGCGTTCAGGGCGATCAGGTCTTCCAGCCGCGTCGGCTTGGCGTCGCGCAGCATGCCCTGCATGCCGCGCGATTCGAACTGGAACACCGCTTCGGTCTTGCCTTCGGAGAACAGCCGGTAGGTGGCGCGGTCGTCCAGCGCGATGTTCTCGTACGCGAAGTTCTCCTGGCCCTTGTGGCGCTTCATGATGAACTCGCGCGCGATCTCCAGGATCGTGAGCGTGGCCAGGCCCAGGAAGTCGAACTTCACCAGGCCGATGGCCTCCACGTCGTCCTTGTCGTACTGGCTCACGGCCGATTCGCTGCCGGGCTGCTGGTACAGCGGGCAGAAGTCGGTCAGCTTGCCGGGCGCGATCAGCACACCGCCGGCATGCATGCCGATGTTGCGTGTCATGCCCTCGAGCTTCTGCGCCATCTCCACCAGCGACTTGACCTCTTCCTCCTGTTCGATGCGCTGCGCCAGCAGCGGCTCGGCCGCGATGGCGTATTTCTCCTTGTCGTCCTCCGACAGGTCGGCCGGCGGGTACTGCAAGGTCACGGGCTTGCCGGGCTTGTTCGGGATCAGCTTGCTGATGCCGTCACAGAAGCTGTAGCTCATGTCCATCACCCGGCCCACGTCGCGGATGGCGGCGCGCGCGGCCATGGTGCCGAAGGTGGCGATCTGACTCACGGCGTTGCGGCCGTACTTGTCCTTGACATAGTCGATGACGCGGTCGCGGTTGCCCTGGCAGAAGTCGATGTCGAAGTCGGGCATCGACACGCGCTCCGGGTTCAGGAAGCGCTCGAACAGCAGGTTGTATTCGAGCGGGTCCAGGTCCGTGATCTTCAGCGCATAGGCCACCAGCGAGCCGGCCCCCGAGCCGCGGCCCGGCCCCACCGGGCAGCCGTTGGCCTTGGCCCAGCGGATGAAGTCCCCCACGATCAGGAAGTAGCCCGGGAAGCCCATCTTGAGGATGGTGCCGATCTCGAACTCCAGCCGCTCCACGTAGCGCGGGCGCTGCGCGTCGCGCTTGGCCGGGTCCGGGAACAGGTGCGCCAGGCGCTCCTCCAGCCCCTCGAAGGACAGCACGCGGAAGTACTTGTCGATGGGCATCGGCACGCCGTCTTCCAGCGGCGTGGGAAAGTCCGGCAGCTGCGGCTTGCCCAGCACCAGCGTCAGGTTACAGCGCTTGGCGATCTCCACCGCGTTGGCGACGGCGCTGGGCAGGTCGGCGAAGAGCCGCTCCATCTGCGCCGCGCTCTTGAAATGCTGCTCGCGCGTGAAGCGCCGCACGCGCCGCTGGTTGCCCAGGATCTCGCCTTCGGCAATGCACACCCGCGCCTCGTGTGCGTCGAACTCGTCGGGCTCCAGGAACTGGATCGGGTGCGTGGCCACCACGGGCAGATTCAGGCGTGCGGCCAGCTGCACGGCGGCACGCACGTGCGGCTCGTCCTCGGGCCGGCCGGCGCGCTGCACTTCCAGGTAGAAGCGATGGGTGAAGATGCCGGCCAGGCGCAGCGCGACCTCGCGCGCGCGCTCGGCGTTGCCCGCGGCCAGCGGCGCGCCCAACGGCCCGGCCTGCGCGCCCGACAGCGCGATCAGGCCGCCATTGAGCTCCTGCAGCCAGTCCCAGCACAGCAGCGGCTGGGTCTGGCCGCGCGGCACGTTCTGCGTCCAGCCGCGCGCCAGCAATTCCGACAGGTTCAGGTAGCCCTCGCGGCTTTGCACCAGCAGCAGCATGCGGCTGGGGGCGGCGTCGGCGTCGATGCCCTCGAGCTGCACTTCGCAGCCCAGCACGGGCTTCACGCCCTTGCCGCGCGCCTGCTTGTAGAACTTGATGGCGCCGAAGAGGTTGTTGAGGTCGGTGATGGCCAGCGCGGGCTGGCCGTCCTTGGCGGCCGCCTTCACCACTTCATCGATGCGGGTGGTGCCGTCGACGACGGAGAACTCGGTGTGCAGGCGCAGATGGACGAACATCGGGGAATTCTAGAAGGCCGCCTCCGCCGCGCGGGGGCGCCGACCCGGTTCCGGCCTGCGGCGGCGGTCCATGCGGCCCGCTCTTGACAAGGCAGGGCCAATGCTGCCCGCTCGGGCCCTGGATGCCGACGAGGCGCTGGCAGATGGACGCCCGGGCCGCGGGCGGCTTTTTACAATCGCCGGGTGAACTCCGTGCTGAACATCTCCGCCTATCTCTTCGTGCCGCTCCCCGATCGGGAGCAACTGCGGCCCCGCCTGTTCGAAGCGGCGCAGGCCCGCGACCTGCGCGGCACGGTGCTGCTGGCGGAAGAAGGCATCAACCTCTTCCTGGCCGGCAGCGCCGAGAGCGTGCGCGGCTTCGTGGAGGAACTGCGCGCCGACCCGCGCTTCGCGGCGCTCGCGCCCAAGGAAAGCTGGTCCGAGCAGCAGCCCTTCCGGCGCCTTCTGGTCAAGCTCAAGCGCGAGATCATCCGCATGAACCATCCGGCCATCCGCCCCGCTGCGGGCCGCGCGCCGGCCGTGGATGCGCCCACGCTCAAGCGCTGGCTGGACCAGGGGCATGACGACGCGGGCAGGCCCGTCGCGCTGCTGGACGCGCGCAACGCGTTCGAAGTGGACTACGGCACCTTCGACGGCGCCATCGACTGGCGCATCGGCAAGTTCACGGAGTTCCCCCAAGCCGTGCTCGCGCACCGCCGCGAGCTGGAAGGCAAGACCGTCGTGAGCTTTTGCACCGGCGGCATCCGCTGCGAGAAGGCCGCGATCTACATGCACGACCTGGGGCTGACCAACGTGCTGCAGCTCGAAGGCGGCATCCTCAAGTATTTCGAGGAAGTGGGCGGCGCCCATTACCACGGCGACTGCTTCGTGTTCGACGGCCGCGAGGCCCTGGCGCCGGACCTGAGCGCGCGCTCGGCGCATGCCAGCGCGCGCGCGTTCGAGGATCCGGACCTGGCCGTGAAGCAGACCTGAGGACGCGCGCGAGGGTCGAACTGCCGTCCGTCCCGTCGGCCCGCAGCCGGCGCGGTCAGCCCTGGGCCCGTTTGTCCGGCGCCACGGCGCTGGTGGAGCGCTCGGTCTTGAAAGGATGGTCGGGCAGCGGAATGAACTCCGTCTCGCCGGGCACGTGGCCCATGCGCTGGGCCTCCCAGTCTTCGCCGGCCTGCAGGATGCGCTCGCGCCGGCTGGAGACGAAGTTCCAGCTCATGAAGCGCGGCCCGTCCAGCGGCGCGCCGCCGATCACCACCAGCCGCCGCGCGCCCTCGGCCGTGATGCGCACGGGCGGGCGCTCCGCGCCGTCCTGCGGCGCGTCCGGCAGCACCCCCATGGTGTGCTGCGCCAGCGCCTCGCCATTGAGCGCCACCTCGCCATCGACCGCGTACACGGCCATCTCGGGCGCCAGCGCAGGCAGCTCGAAAGCCGCGCCTGCGGGCAGCGTGACGTCGAGGTAGAGCGTGGGCATCAGCGTGGGCACGGGCGAGCGCAACCCGAAGGCCTCGCCCACCAGCACGCGCACCGCCGCGCCCTGCAGGTCCAGCGCGGGAATGTCCTGGGCGGCGGTGTGCGAGAAGCTGGGCTCCACCTCCTCGAACTCGCGCGGCAGCGCGCACCACAGCTGCAGGCCGTGGTTCACATAGGTCTCGGTCTTCAGCCCCTCGGGCTTGCGCTCGGAATGCACGATGCCCTTGCCGGCGGTCATCCAGTTGACGGCGCCGGGGCGGATCTCCTGCGCGGTGCCCAGGCTGTCGCGGTGCATCATCGCGCCCTCAAACAGATAGGTCACGGTGGCCAGGCCGATGTGCGGATGGGGCCGCACGTCATGCTGGTCGCCGGGCTTTTCCGTCGCGGGACCGAAATGGTCGAAGAACACGAAAGGGCCCACGGCGCGCCGCTGCGCGGCAGGCAGCACGCGGCGCACCTGGAAGCCGCCGCCCAGGTCCTTGGCGTGCGGGTAGAGCGTGAGAAGGTCGGGCATGGGGCTCTCCGGAGGGTTCGCGTGGGCAGTGGGCATCGTGCGGCGGGCTTTCAGGCCAGCAGTTGCAGCGCGCCGCGCAGGCGCTCGCCGAAGGCGCGGGCCGTCTGCAGGTCGCCGGCCGGCATCTCGGCCGGGCTGGCGTCGGCGGGCGAGGTGGTCATCAGGCCGCCAAAGCCGCCCACGTAGTTGAGCGAATCGCGCGTCGAGGCCTTCTTGTTGCTCGGCACGATGCCCAGGCCGGCCCACAGGCCGCCGTGTTGCATGGCCAACTGCCAGAAGTAGGCGATGGACGCGAACTTGTCGCCGTTCATGGTCGCGCTGTTGGTGAAGCCCGCGAACAGCTTGTTCTTCCAGCCTTCCACGAACCAGACCTTGGACGAGGCGTCGGCGAATTTCTTGAACTGCCAGCTCGGCGCGCCCATGTAGGTGGGCGCACCGAAGACGATCAGGCGCGCCGCGGCCAGTGCTTCCCAGCCGCCTTCGGGCAGGTTGCCGTCGGCGTCGATGGCGATGAGAGGGGCTTCGGCGCCCTCGCCCACGGCCTGCGCCACGCGCTGGGTGTGGCCGTAGCCGGAGTGGTAGACGATGACGATGTCGGACATGCGATTCCTTCCTGAGGCTGATGGATGGCTGCGGCGCGGGGCAGGCTGCGGCGCGGGGCGGGCTGCGGCGGGCCGGCCGCCCTGCCCCGCACATGCTGCGGGTGATGGGCCTTTTTACTTCTTGTCGATGGAGAAGCGGCCCGGGCCGAAGGCCGTGAAGGCCAGCAGGCCGCCGGCGATGGCCAGGTTCTTCCAGAACATCAGCTGGTTGACCATCACCTTGTCGGCCGGCATGGCCCAGTAGTTGTGGAAGAAGAAGGCGGCGGCCAGCGTGAAGATCGCGATCAGCAGTGCGGCCAGGCGGGTCTTGAAGCCCACCAGCAGCAGGATGCCCAGGCCCAGTTCCACCACGATGGCGATCACCGCGCCCACCTGCGGCAGCGGCAGCCCGACCGAGCCGATGTAGCCCACGATGCCGGAGAAGCCGCCGATCTTGGCGAAGCCCGCCGGAATGAACAGCGCCGCCAGCAGGATGCGCCCGACCAGCGCCAGGCCGTCCTGGGTGGGGGTGGTGGAAGAGGTTTGGGTGATGGCCATGACAGACTCCTGAAAAAAGCCAAAAAAGAAAAGAAAAACACCAACGACAACCCGCGCCGCCGCGGGTTCGTTGCCCGCGGCGGCGCATTCAGACCGAAGCTTCGGCCGGTGGGATCACACCGGCCTCAGGCTTCCAGATCGAACACCAGCACTTCGGCGTCCTGCCCGCCGCTCAGCAGCAGCTGCGATTCGCCCGCGATCATCGCCGCATCGCCGCCCGAAAGCGCCTGCCCGTTGACGCTGAGCTGACCGCGCACCAGGTGCACGTAGCTCTTGCGCTCCGGGTCCAGCGCCAGTTCGGCACTTTCGGCGCCGTCGAACAGGCCCGCATAGAGGCGCGCATCGGCGTTCATCGACACCGAGCCTTCGGCGCCATCGGGCGAGGCCACCAGGCGCAGCCGGCCGCGCTTGTCGGCCGCCGGGAAGGACTTCTGCGCGTAGCCCGGCTGCACGCCGCGCTGGCGCGGCAGCAGCCAGATCTGCAGGAAGTGCGTGGTCTTGTCTTTCTCATGGTTGAACTCGCTGTGCATCACGCCGGTGCCGGCGCTCATGCGCTGCACGTCGCCCGGCGGGATCGATTCGATGTTGCCCATGCTGTCCTTGTGCGCCAGCGCGCCGTCGAGCACGTAGCTGATGATCTCCATGTCCTTGTGGCCATGGGTGCCGAAGCCGGCGCCCGCGGCCACGCGGTCTTCGTTGATCACGCGCAGGTTGCCCCAGCCCATGAAGGCGGGATCGTAGTAGCCGGCGAAGGAAAAGCTGTGGAAGGACTGCAGCCAGCCATGATCGGCATAGCCACGTTCCTGGGACTTGCGGATTTGCAGCATGTTGAAATCTCCTGAACGGTGGGCGGCGGGGGTTCCCGACCCAGCTCCACCTTGTGGGCCGCACCGGATGTGCAGCGGATGGAGGAACTGTAGGCCTGCACGGGCCGACCGCGGGTGCGCGGATTCGAAGACATCATTCAAATCATTTGAATGAAAATCTGCGCATGCCCGCCCCCGCCTCCCCCATCCAGCCGCGCGACGTGCTCACGCCCGATTCGCTGGCCATGCTGCAGGCCATCGTGCGCCACGGCAGCTTTGCCGCCGCGGCCCGCGCCCTCGATCTGGTGCCCAGCGCCCTGAGCTACCGCGTGCGCCAGATCGAGGACGCGCTGGACGTGCTGCTGTTCGACCGCAGCGCGCGGCAGGCCCGGCTCACGGCGGCCGGCGCGGAGCTGCTGCGCGAGGCCGGCCGGCTGCTGACCGAGATCGACGCGGTGGCCAACCGCGTGCGCCGCGTGGGCACGGGCTGGGAGCCGCAGCTGACCTTGGCCGTGGACGGCGTGATCGCCCGCGACCCGCTGTACGAGCTGATCGGCGCCTTCTACGCCCAGCAGCCGCCCACGCGGCTCAAGCTGCGCGACGAAACGCTGTTCGGCACCGTGGAGGCGCTGGTGCGCGGCGAGGCGGACCTGGCCATCGGCAGTGTGCTCGACGCCGCCCGGCTCGCGCTCACGGCCTCGGGCATCCAGAGCCGGCCGCTGGGCGAGCTGCCTTTCGTCTACGTGGTGGCGCCGCACCATCCGCTGGCGCGAGAAGCGCAGCCCTTGCCCGATGCCGTGATCCGCCAGCACCGCGGGGTGGTGGCGGCCGATTCGGCGCGCCAGGGCGAAAGCCTGAGCGTGAACCTGGTCGGCGGGCAGGACCTGCTCACCGTGCCCACCCTGCAGGCCAAGCTGCATGCCCAGCTGCACGGGCTGGGCGGCGGCTTCCTGCCCGAGCCCATGGCCCGCCCCTGGCTGGCGGCCGGCCACCTGGTGGAACTGGCGACCGAGCGCGTGCCCCCGCACGGCACCCTGCACTGCGCCTGGCGCAGCCGCGCGGCCGGCCAGCCCGGCCTGGCCCTGCAATGGTGGCTGCAGCAGCTGGACCATGCGGGCACGCGGGAGGCCCTGCTCACGCAGCACCGCGGCCGCTGAACGTGCGCCCGGCCGGCGCGCTGGCGGCCACCTTCAGCCGCCGCGGCTGCGCGCATGCGTCCCGGCGTTCACGGGCAGCAGAGGGTCCAGCCGCGTGTCGCCGTACACACGCATGACCTTGGCGATGATGACCTGGTAGCCCGACAGCCAGCGCTCGTGCGCGGCCTTGGCGCGCAGGTGGCTGGGATGCACCATCAGCTGCTGCAGGTCCTCCAGCGAGTCCCAGTAGAAGACCCGGGAGACCAGCCCGCTCTGGGGGTTCTCCCAGCTTTCCGCACCGAGAAAGCCCGCCAGGCCTTCGGCCACCGCCGTGATCTCGGCATCCAGCGCACGGAAGTCGTCGTCGAGTCGGTGGCGGGCAAAAACGAAGGTGGACGAATACATGAAGACGAGCCGGCGCGCGCAGTACGCGCAGCAGTAGGAACCAAGCCGCAGTGTGATGCAAGAGGAGCTTCTCCTTGCCTCGCGCGGGCAAAAACGCCCGGGGCAACGGTTAGAGTCGGAGCGCACCGACTCTCCTGAACACCATGGCACGCCTGTCCCGTCCTTCGCTCTCTCCCGTTCGCGGCGCGCGCCGCATCGCCGTCATCGGTGCCGGCATCGCGGGGCTGGCTGCGGCCCGCACGCTGGCGCAGGCCGGCTGGGAGGTGGAAGTCTTCGAGGCGCAGGGCAAGGCGGGCGGTCGCCTTGCCGGCGAGGAATCGCGCCATGGCAGCTTCGACACCGGGGCGCAGTACTTCACGGTGCGCGATGCGCGCTTCCAGCGGGCGCTCGACGCCACCGCCGCGCCCTGCAAGCGCTGGAGCGCCAATGCGGTGCGCGTGCTCGATGCGATGGGCCGCGTGGTCGAGGCGGCGCTGCCCACGCGCGAGTCGCACTGGGTGGCCGTGCCGCACATGGGCGCGCTGGCCGCACACTGGGCCGCGCCGCTGGGCGATGCCCTGCACCTGTGCACGCAGGTGGTCGCCCTCGAGGCCGACACGCTGGAGCCCACGCGCTGGCAGCTGCGCACGCAGGGCGAAGCCGACAGCAGCGCCGTGCATGCGGGCTTCGACGCCGTGCTGTGCGCCGTGCCGCCCGGTGCCGCCCGCCGCCTGCTCGAAGCGCCCGCCCCCGCCTTGCATGCCGCGCTGGCCGACGTGCGCATCGCACCCTGCTGGTCGCTGCAGATGGCCTTTCCGCAAGCCAGCCAGCCGGGCCTGCCGCACCTGGGCCCGCAATGGAACTGCGCGCGCTCCACGCACCACCGCGTGGCCTGGGTGGCGCGCGAATCCTCCAAGCCGGGCCGCGGCAGCATCGAGCGCTGGACGGTGCAGGCCAGCGCCGACTGGTCGCGCGAGCACCTGAATGACGACGCGGCGCGCGTGCAGGCCAAGCTGCTGCGCGCCTTTGGCGAGATCACCGGCATCCGTGTCGAGCCGGCCTGGGCGCAGGCGCGCCTGTGGACCGAGGCCAAGACCGAAACCCCGCTGGGCCGCAGCCACCTGTGGGATGCGAACGCCGGACTGGGCGTGGCGGGCGACTGGTGCATCGGCCATCGCGTGGAAGACGCCTTCGTGTCGGGGCTGGAACTGGCTCTGGCCGCAGCCGCCTGAGCGGGGTGTGAACGCGTCGCACGCGGCCACCCTCTTCCCCGCGCCGGCGGCGGCCACGCGCTACGTCGGCCGTTTCGCCCCCTCGCCCACCGGCCCCCTGCATGCGGGCTCGCTGGTCGCCGCACTGGCCAGCTGGCTCGATGCGCGCGCGCATGGCGGCCGCTGGCTGGTGCGCATCGAGGACGCCGACACCGAACGCTGCCTGCCGGGGCTGGGGGAGCACATCCTGGCCCAGCTGGCCGCTTTCGCGCTGGTGCCCGACGCGCCGCCTGTGTGGCAAACGCAGCGCACGGCGCGCTATGACGCTGCGCTGCAGCGCCTGATCGCCCTCGATCTGGCCTATCCCTGCGGCTGCACGCGCCGCGAGATCGACGATGCCCTGCGCGCCCAGGGCGTGGCGCATGCGCGGCATGGCGAACGCGTGTACCCCGGCACCTGCCGCCTGGGTCTGCGGGGCAAGACGGCGCGCGCCTGGCGCTTTGCCACCTGGCGCAGGCCGGGCGGGGTGCACTGGCAGGACCGCCGCCTGGGCGCGCAGCAGCAGGACGTGGCGCGGGCCGTGGGCGATTTCGTGCTGCGCCGCGCCGATGGCCCCTGGGCCTACCAGCTCGCGGTGGTGGTCGACGATGCGGACCAGGGCGTCACGCACGTCGTGCGCGGCGAGGACCTCGCGGACAACACGCCGCGCCAGATCCTGCTGCAGCAGGCGCTGGGCCTGCCGACGCCGCGCTACCTGCACACGCCGCTGGTGCTGGCGGCCGACGGACAGAAGCTGTCCAAGCAGAACGGCGCGCAGGCGCTGGACACCGGCTCGCCCGAAGCCGTGCGGGCCCTGCTGCAGGGCGCGCTGCGCGCCCTGGGCCTGCCCGTGCCGGCCGATGCGCAAACGCCCGCGCAGCTGCTGGCCGCGGGCATCGCGCCCTGGGCCGCTCTCTACAATCCGGCGCTGTGATCTCCAGCCCTTCCAGCCTTCCCGGCGCGCCCGGCGCCGCCTCTTCTTCCGGCGCCGAAGCGCCGGTCACCCCTTCCGCCGCCACCGCCGTCCCGTCCACGGATGAAGGCCATCCGCATCGCCGCCTGCGCAGCTTCGTGCGGCGCGCGGGGCGCACCACCACGGGCCAGAGCAAGGCCTTCGAGCAATGGGGGCCGCAGTTCCTGCTGCCCTTTCGCGAGGCGCGGCTCGACGTGGACGCGGCTTTCGGCCGCCACGCGCCCACGGTGCTGGAAATCGGCTTCGGCATGGGCGAGGCCACGGCCCACATCGCGCGCGTGCGCCCCGACGACAACTTCCTGTGCTGCGAAGTGCACGAGCCCGGCGTCGGCGCCCTGCTCAAGCGCATCGGCGAACAGGACATCCGCAACATCCGCATCTGCGCGCACGACGCGGTGGAAGTGCTGCAGCACATGATCGCGCCGCAATCGCTGGCCGGCATCCACATCTTCTTCCCCGACCCGTGGCACAAGAAGCGCCACCACAAGCGCCGCCTGATCCAGCCGCCTTTCGTGCGCCAGCTGGTCGAGCATCTGGCGCCGGGCGGCTACCTGCATTGCGCCACCGACTGGCAGCCCTATGCCGAGCAGATGCTGCAAGTGCTGCGCGCCGAGCCCCTGCTGGCCAACACCAGCGGCAGCCCCGAAGGCTGGGCGCCCAAGCCCGATTACCGGCCGCTGACCAAGTTCGAGAACCGAGGGCTCCGGCTGGGCCACGGCGTCTGGGACCTCGTGTTCCGCCGCGCGTGAGCCCGCTCCGGCGGGTGCTGCCGCCCGCAGGCGGCGCCGTCCCGCTTCTGCCTCGACCGTTTCCGTGGACTCCCTGACCCAGGTCGTTCTGGGCGGCTGCGTGGCGGCCGCCGCAGTCCCGCCCGCGCACCGCCGCAAGGCGCTGCTGGCCGGCGCCGTGCTCGGCACCTTGCCCGACCTGGACGGCATCCCGCTCGCGCTGATCGGTGCCGATGTGGTGACGGCCGTCACCTGGCACCGCGGCCCTTCGCATTCGCTGCCGGTACTGGCACTGTTCGGCTGGCTGGTGTGGGCGCTGCTGCGCCGCATGTGGACGCCGGTGCGCGAGGCGCCGCGGCCCTGGCTTTGGGCCATCTGGCTCGCGCTGCTCACGCATCCGCTGCTGGACGCGTTCACGGTCTACGGCACGCAGCTGGGGTGGCCCTGGCCCTCGCCGCCGGTCATGTGGGCCAGCGTGTTCATCATCGACCCGGCCTACACGCTGCCGCTGCTGCTCGCCTTCATCGGCGCCCTGATCGCGGGACCGCGCCCCCGCGGTGCACGCCTGGTCGCCGGCGGCCTGCTGCTGAGCAGCCTCTACCTGGGCTGGACCCTGGCGGCCAAGGCGCTGGTGGACCGTGCGGCCGACGAGGCGCTGGCCGCACGCGGCCTGTCGTCGGCGCCGCGCCTGTCGGTGCCGCTGCCGCTCAACACGCTGGTGTGGCGGGTGGTGGTGATGACGCCCGAAGGCTACCTGGAAGGCGAACGCTCGCTGGTCGCGGACCGCGGGCCGATGCAGTTCCAGTCCTACGCGAGCGAATCCGCCGCCTTGCAGGCGCTGGCCGCGCAGCCGGCCGTCGCTCGGCTGATGTGGTTCACGCACGGCTTCATGAAGGCCGAGGTGCGCGGCGGCGCGCTGATCGTTTCCGACCTGCGCATGGGCTCCGAGCCCGACTACAGCTTCCGCTACCGCATTGCCGAGCGCGCGGCCGATGGCCGCTGGCAGCCCGTGGCCGTGACCGCCGTCAACGGCCCGCGCAACGCCGGCGCGCAGCTGCGGCGCATGTGGCATCGGCTCTGGCACGAGCCCGCGGCGCGCTGAGCGCACCTGCGGCGGCGCGGGCCGTCAGGGCTGGGCGTGGAACTCGAAGTTCTGCTGCGCCTGGGCCGGCACCGGCCGCCCCGAGGCGTCGCGCGCCGGCTCGAAGCGCCAGCGCGCCAAGGCGGATCGCACGGCCTGCGCGAACAGCGGATGCGTGGCGCGCACGATGCGCAGGTCCTGCGCACGGCCGGCCGCGTCGACCGTGAAACGCGCGGTCACGCGCCCCTCCACCCCTTCCCTGCTGAGCGCCGGCGGGTAGTCGGGCGCCGGGCGCACGCGCGGCTGCGGCGGCGTGACCGCCGGCGCGAAATCGGGCGCGGGCGCACGTGGGGGCCTCGGCACCGGCGCCGCTTCCGGGAGATCGGCCGGCACGGGCGCCGCAGCCCCGGTGCCGCCGGCTTGCGGGACCATGTCGGCATCGGTGGGCGCCCTCTTCGGCATGGTGCAGGCGGCCAGGTTCAGGCCCAATGCGCCGGCCAGCAGCGCGCGACGCACAGCCGTGAAAGAAGCAGAAAAACTGGAAATGGCGGCTCCCAACGGATCGTTCCTTCGGTTGGGGCCTTGAAGCCCACAGTGGCATCCACACGCGCGGCGCGGCACGGCGCGGGGCTCGGCCGGCGATGCGATTTTCTACGCCATCCGGCGCAGGCCTGCGGGCGCGTCCGCGCTTGTCAGTCCCCGGAGCCCTCGCTACATTGTGTTTTTTGAGGGGTCTTCATGTCCGTTGTGCCATCCGCAGGAACCGCCCGTCCAGCCTCCGCCTCTGCCGCGCCCACCCCTTCCAGCAGCCCGGGCGCCGCGCATCCCGTCCATCCCCCGGGTTCATCGCGCCATATCCGGCTCACCTCGCACAGCAGCGGGCTGGGCTCGATCCCGATCCGCTGGGGCGCTCCCACGCCGGCCGAGCGCGGCCCGGTCGTCGGCACCACCACCACGCGCGCCCACCGCAACGTCATCGGCACCCACAGCGGCAGCTACAGCGTGTACCGCGCGCTGGCCGTGGCGGCCGGTGCGCTCAAGCGCGAGCACAAGGCCGACCTGACCAACACCGCGCCGACCGACGTCATCGGCCCCTACCCGCAATGGAGCGACCCGGGCCGCATCGTGAGCCTGGACCCCTGGGGCGCCTCGGTGGCCGAGGTTTTCGCCACCGAGCTGGCTGCGGGCTACGACATCCGCCCGACCATCGCCGTCACCAAGGCGCATGTGATCCTGCCCGAGGTGATCGACGCGCTGCACAAGGGCCGGCTCAAGGCCGACGGCAAGTTCCTCACCGCGGGCGGTGCCGCCGTCGTGACCAAGGTGGCGGTGGAGCCCGTGTGGTACCTGCCAGAGGTCGCCAAACGCTTCAATTGTTCCGAAACCGACCTGCGCCGCGTGCTCTTCGAGGAGACCGGCGGCATGTACCCCGAGCTGGTCACGCGCTCCGACCTGGAGGTCTTCCTGCCGCCCATCGGCGGGCAGACGCTGTACATCTTCGGCCAGCCGCGCGACCTGGCCGACCCCTCGGTCGAGCTCACGGCCCGCATCCACGACGAGTGCAACGGCTCCGACGTGTTCGGCTCCGACATCTGCACCTGCCGGCCCTACCTCACGCACGCCATCGAGGAATGCATCGCGGGTGCGCAGCGCGGCGGCGTGGGCCTGATCGCCTATTCGCGCAAAGAGGGCCGCGCGCTGGGCGAGGTGACCAAGTTCCTGGTCTACAACGCGCGCAAGCGGCAGGTGGGCGGCGACACGGCCGACCAGTACTTCGCCCGCACCGAGTGCGTGGCGGGCGTGCAGGACATGCGCTTCCAGGAGCTGATGCCCGACGTCTTCCACTGGCTGGGCATCCGCAAGATCCACCGCCTCGTCTCGATGAGCAACATGAAGTTCGACGCCATCACCGGCTCGGGCATCGAGGTGGGCGAGCGCATCAACATCCCCGACGAGCTGATCCCCGCCGATGCACGCGTGGAGATGGACGCCAAGATGGCGGCGGGCTACTTCACGCCGGGCGCGGTGCCCGATGCCGAGGAACTCAAGAAGGCCAAGGGCCGGGGGCTGAACGAATGACGCGCGGCGACTACGGCATGGACCCGGCACGGCCGACGCGCGATCCGGCCACGCAAAGCGCCGACGCCCACGGCCACGTGGACCCGGCGATGGAAGGCGTGCCCAACGCCGAGCAGCCCGAAGGCGCGGCCAGCCTTCTGCGCACCACGGCCGAGATCCGCCGCCGCGCGCAGGCGCTGCTGGCCCGCGCGCGGCGCGGGGAGTCACGCTGGTTCCGCGTCGGCGATGCGGCCGCGCTCGAAGACGCCGCGCGCGAAGTGGCCGCCGTGACGCGCAACCGCTACGGCTGGCAGCCCATTCCCTACCACAGCCGCTGGCGGCATTTCGAGGCCGGCGGCGTTGACCGGCTGGGCGAACTGAACCGCCGCCTGGCCGACCAGTCGCCCCATGCGCGCGCCAAGGCGCACATCGACCTCGTGCTGGTCAGCGTGCTGCTCGATGCCGGCGCCGGCCCGGACTGGAAGTACCACGAAGCGGCGAGCGGCCAGGCTTTCGCGCGTTCCGAAGGCCTGGGCGTGGCCAGCTACCACGCCTTCATGGCGGGGCTGTTCTCTTCCGACCCGGCACGGCCGCTGCAGGTGGACGGCGCCGGCCTGCGCGGCCTGGTGGCCGACCGGCTGGCCGAGGCCTTCCAGGTCAGCGAGGCCAATCCGCTGGTCGGCATGGCCGGCCGCACCGGCCTGCTGCGCCGCCTGGGCGAGGTGATGGCCGAGCAGCCGGCCGTTTTCGGCGTGGACCGGCAGCGGCCCGGCGGCCTGTTCGACCGCCTGGTGTCGCCCGAGGGCGTGGAGGTGCCGCCCACGGCGACCGTGCGCGCGCACGACATCCTCAGCGAGCTGCTGCATTCGATGTCGCCCATCTGGCCCGCGGCCAACCGCATCGACAGCCGGGCCGGCGACGGCGGCAACCTGCTGCCCGACCCCACCGATCCGGCGCTGCTGCTGGGCGACTGCTGGCGCCACAGCGCCGTCGACGGCCCGGGCCTCACGAAGGGCTGGATGCCCTTCCACAAGCTCTCGCAGTGGCTCACTTATTCGCTGATCGAGCCCTTCGAGGCCGGCGGCGTGCGCGTCGAAGGACTGGAAGAGCTCACCGGCCTGCCCGAATACCGCAACGGCGGCCTGCTGCTCGATGCCGGCGTGCTGATCCCGGCCGAGCCGGCGCTGCTGCAACAGCGCTGGCGCGCCGGCGACGAGTTCATCGTCGAATGGCGCGCGCTCACGGTGGCCCTGCTCGACGAGCTGGCGCCCCTGGTGCGCCACAAGCTGGACGCGACCGAGGCCGAGCTGCCGCTGGCCTGCGTGCTCGAAGGCGGCACCTGGGCCGCGGGCCGCGTGCTCGCCGCGCGGGCGCGCGAAGGCGGCGGCCCGCCGCTGCAGATCGAGAGCGACGGCACGGTGTTCTGACCCCTGGCCGCCCCCGCATGCCGGCGCCGCATGCCAGCCCCCCGCCCGCGGGCTGGCAAACTCGGCACCAAACCATTTTTTTCCGCCCTCCAGTCATGAGCCACGTCACCGTCATCGACCACCCCCTCGTCCAGCACAAGCTCACGCTGATGCGCCGCAAGGACGCTTCCACCAACAGCTTCCGCCGCCTGCTCAACGAGCTCAGCTCGCTGATGGCCTATGAGGTGACGCGCGACCTGCCGATGCAGGACATCGAGGTCGAGACGCCGCTGGAGACGATGACCTCCAAGGTGATCGACGGCAAGAAGGTGGTGCTGGTGTCCATCCTGCGCGCGGGCAACGGCATCCTGGAAGGCATGCTGAGCGTGATCCCCGGCGCGCGCGTGGGCCACATCGGCCTGTACCGCGACCCCAAGACGCTGACGGCCGTCGAGTACTACTTCAAGATGCCCAGCGAGATGCAGGACCGCGACATCATCGTCGTCGACCCGATGCTGGCCACCGGCAACTCGGCCGCGGCCGCCGTGGAGCGGCTCAAGGAGCTGAACCCCAAGTCGATCAAGTTCGTGTGCCTGCTGACCTGCCCCGAGGGCATTCGCACCATGCAGACCGAGCATCCCGACGTGCCGATCTACACCGCGGCCATCGACCGCCAGCTCAACGACCATGGCTACATCCTGCCCGGCCTGGGCGACGCGGGTGACCGCATCTTCGGCACCAAGTAGCCCTGCCGGGCGCTGCGGCCCGGCCCGCGGCGCCCGCCACCTCCCCACGCGCGCCGCGGGTGCCCTGCCCCGGGCACCGTTCCTGCTTGCGCCTGCAGCGTCCAACCCCGGAGAGAAACAATGATCCAACGCCGTCCCCTGATCCTCGGTGCCGCCGCGCTTGCCGGCCTGTCCACGCTGGGCCTGCCCGCCCTGGCCTTCGCGCAGGGCGCCAAGCTCAAGGTCGCCGCCGTCTACACGGTGCCCTTCGAACAGCAATGGGTGGGCCGCATCCACAAGGCGCTCAAGGCCGCCGAGGCGCGCGGCGAGATCGAATACAAGGCCACCGAGAACGTGGCCAACGCCGACTACGAGCGCGTGATGCGCGAGTACGCCAACGCCGGCAACCAGCTGATCGTGGGCGAGGCCTTCGCCGTGGAGGCGGCGGCCCGCAAGGTGGCGCGCGACTTTCCCAAGACCATGTTCCTCATGGGCAGCTCGGGCAAGCCGCAGGCGCCCAACTTCAGCGTGTTCGACAACTACATCCAGGAGCCGGCCTACCTCACGGGCATGATCGCGGGCGGCATGAGCAAGTCCGGCAAGATCGGCCTGGTCGGCGGCTTCCCGATCCCCGAAGTCAACCGCCTCATGCAGGCCTTCATGGCCGGCGCGAAGGAAGTGAATCCCAAGGTGGAGTTCACCGTCACCTTCATCAACAGCTGGTTCGACCCGCCCAAGGCCAAGGAAGCCGCCTTCGCCATGGTCGACAAGGGGGTGGACGTGCTCTATGCCGAGCGCTTCGGCGTCAGTGATGCGGCCAAGGAACGCAAGGTGCTGGCCATCGGCAACGTGATCAACACGCAGGCGCAGTACCCCGACACCGTGGTGGCCTCGGCGCTGTGGAACATGGAGCCGACCATCGACCGCGCGCTCAGGCTGGTCAAGGAGGGCCAGTTCAAGGCCGAGGAGTACGGCGTCTATTCGCACATGAAGCACAAGGGCTCCGAGCTGTCGCCGCTGGGCACCTTCGAGAAGAAGGTGCCCGCCGATCTGGTGGCGCGCGTGAAGGCGCGCGAAGCCGAGATCCTGGCCGGCAAGTTCAGCGTCAGGATCGACGACAGCCAACCGAAATCCACCGCCCGATGAGCCGCCGCAAGAAGGGGCGTGCCCCCCTGGCCCGGCTGACGGCCGCCCTGCTGCTGGCCGCCGCTCTGAGCGGCTGCGCCACGTGGGGTCCCGCCGAAGGCGTGCGGCTGGACGCCACGCCCCGCGTGGCCGTGATCTCCGCCTTCGCGCCCGAGCTGGTGCTGCTGCGCCAGAAACTGCAGGACGCCCGCACGCACACGCTCAACGGCGTCGAGTTCCACACCGGCACGCTCGAAGGCAAGCCGGTGCTGCTGTTCCTGTCGGGCATCAGCATGACTAACGCGACCATGAACACCCAGCTCGCGCTGGACCGCTTCAAGGTCAGCCATGTGGTGTTCAGCGGCATCGCGGGGGGCGTGAATCCGCAGCTGTCCATCGGCGACGTGACCGTGCCGGCGCAATGGGGCCAGTACCTGGAAGTGCTGATGGCGCGCGAACCGGCTCCGGGCCAGTACGAGAAGCCGCCCTTTGCGCGCGACACCTTCCCCGGCTATGGCTTCATGTTCCCGCGCGCGGTGGAGTTCCGCTCCGCCGCGCAGCCGAAGCTCACGCACAAGTTCTGGTTCGAGGTCGATGCCGGCATGCTGGACGCTGCGCGCCGCCTGAAGGTGGATCTCTCGGCCTGCGTGGCCGGCACCTGCCTCACGCACCCGCCGAAGCTGGTGGTGGGCGGCAACGGTGTCTCGGGACAGGCCTTCATGGACAACAAGGCCTTCCGCGAATACACCTTCAAGACCTTCCAGGCCAATGTGGTCGACATGGAAACCGCCGCCGTGGGCATGGTGGCGCACAGCAACGGCGTGCCCTACCTGGCCTTCCGCTCGCTGAGCGACCTGGCCGGCGGCGGCGACGGCGCCAACGAGATGGGCACCTTCATGAAGCTGGCGGCCGACAACTCGGCGCAGGTGCTGCTGACCTTCCTCGCCCAATGGCAGCCGGCGCGTTGACGGCCGACGCCGCGTCGCCGGTCCTGCGGCTGGCCGGCATCAGCAAGCGCTTCGGCACGCTGCAGGCCAACGACGACATCTCGCTGGCCCTGCACGCGGGCGAGGTGCTCGCCCTGCTGGGCGAGAACGGCGCCGGCAAGTCCACGCTGATGTCCATCCTCTTCGGCCACTACACGGCCGATGCGGGCCAGGTGGAAGTTTTCGGCGCGCCGCTGCCGCCGGGCAACCCGCGCGCGGCGCTGGAGGCGGGCGTGGGCATGGTGCACCAGCACTTCACGCTGGCCGACAACCTGAGCGTGCTCGACAACGTGATGCTGGGCAGCGAGCCGCTGTGGCAGCCCTTCTCGCGCCGGGCCGCCGCACGCCGGAAGCTGCTGGAGGTCGCGCAACGCTTTGGCCTGCCCGTGCAGCCCGAGGCGCGCATCGGCAGCCTGTCGGTGGGCGAGCGCCAGCGCGTGGAGATCCTCAAGGCCCTGTACCGCGGCGCACGCATCCTGATCCTGGACGAGCCCACGGCCGTGCTCACGCCGCAGGAAAGCGAGGCCCTGTTCGCCACCCTGGGCCAGATGGTGGCGCAGGGGCTGGCCATCATCTTCATCAGCCATAAGCTGCCCGAAGTGCTGCGCGTGTCGCACCGCGTGGCCGTGTTGCGCCTGGGCAGGCTGGTCGCGCAGGCGCGCACCGCCGACTGCACGCAGGCCCAGCTCGCGCAATGGATGGTCGGCCATGCCGTGGCCGTGCCGCAGCGCCGGCCCGCACCCAGCGTCGGCGAGGTGGTGTGCGACCTGCAGGAGGTGCACACCGCGGGCGGCGGCCATGACCGGCTGCGCGGCCTGTCGCTGCAGCTGCGCGCGGGCGAGATCGTGGCCATCGCGGGCGTGTCCGGCAACGGCCAGGTCGCGCTGGCCGAGCTGCTGAGCGGCACGCGCCGCGCCGTCGCGGGCCAGGCGCGCCTGCTCGACGAAACGCTGCCGCCCTCGCCCGCCCGGCTCGCGCAGCGCGGCGTGGCGCGCATCCCTGAAGACCGCCATGGCATTGGCGTGGTGGGCGACCTGGCCGTGTGGGAGAACGCGGTGTCCGAACGCCTGCGTGGCCCGGCCTTCTCGCGCCCCTTGCTGCCCGGCCTGCGGCTGCTGCGCCCACGCGCCGCGCGCGCCCATGCGCAAAAGATCATCCAGACCTACGACGTGCGCGGCGGCGGCCTCGAGGCCGCGGCGCGCAGCTTGTCGGGGGGGAACATGCAGAAGCTGATCCTGGGCCGGGCCTTGATGGCTCCAGAAGCCGACGGCACCGCAACGGCTGAAGCGCCACCCGAGCCGCCGCCGGGCCGCCCCCAGGCGGCGAGCGCCCCCTCGGGGGGCAGCGAACCTCGCGAAGCGGGGAGCGTGGGGGCACCACCTGAGCCGCCGCCGGGCCGCCCCAAGGCGGCGAGCGCCCCCTTGGGGGGCAGCGAACCTCGCGAAGCGGGGAGCGTGGGGGCACCACTTCTCATCGTCGCCCATCAACCTACCTGGGGCCTGGACATCGGCGCCGTCGCCTTCGTGCAGCAGCAGCTGATCGCCGCCCGCGACGCGGGCGCGGCCGTGCTGCTGATCTCCGACGATCTGGACGAAGTGCTGGCCCTGGGCGACCGCGTGGCCGTGATGCACGACGGGCAGCTGAGCCCGGCTCGCGCCGCGCACGAATGGACGCGCGAAGCCATCGGCCTGGCCATGGCCGGCAGCGCCGGCCTGGCTGCCACCGGCAGCGCCGGCCTCCCTGCCACCGGGAGCGCCGCATGAGGCTGGAGCGCCGCAACGAGACTTCACGGCTCGCGCTGGTCCTGGCGCCGCTGGGCGCCATCGCCTTCACGCTGCTGATCAGCAGCCTGCTCGTGCTGGGGGCCGGCGCGCCGGTCGGGCGCACCTACGGCCTGCTGCTGGCCGGCGGCTTCGGCTCCGTCTTCGCGTGGAGTGAAACGCTCACGCGCGCCATTCCACTGATGCTCACGGGCCTGGCGGTGGCCGTGGCCTTTCGCGCACGCCTCTTCAACATCGGCGCCGAAGGCCAGCTCTACGCGGGCGCCATCGCAGCCGTGGCCATCGGCGGCCTGCATGGCGGCACGGGCTTCGAATGGCCGCTGTGGCTGCTGTTCCCGGCCATGATGCTGGCGGCGGCCGTGGCCGGCGCGCTGCTGCTGCTCGGCCCGGCGCTGATGAAGAGCCGCCTGGGCGTGGACGAGGTCGTCACCACGCTGCTGCTCAACTTCATCGTGCTGCTGGGGGTGGGCGCGCTGCTCGACGGGCCGATGAAAGACCCGCTGGCCATGGGCTGGCCGCAGAGCGTGGGCCTGCAGCCCGATCTGGAACTGGGCAAGCTGGTGGCGCAGACGCGCGTGCACACAGGTCTGCTCTGGGCCGTGGCGCTGGCCGTGATCGTGTGGGCGCTGCTCAGGCACACGGTGCTCGGCTTCGACATCCGCGCGACCGGTGCCAATGCCCGGGCCGCGGCCTTCGCCGGCGTGCCGGTGCCGCGCACCGTGGTGCTCACGGCACTGCTGTCGGGCGCGCTGGCCGGCCTGGCCGGCGCGATCGAGGTCGCGGGGCGTGCGAGCTACGTCACGCTCGACATGTCGCCGGGCTATGGCTACACGGGCATCGTGATCGCCATGCTCGCCGGGCTGCATCCGCTGGGCGTGATCGCAGCGGCCGTCTTCGTGGCCGGGGTGCTGGTCGGCGCCGACAGCATGAGCCGCGCCGTGGGCGTGCCGACCTACATCGCCGACGTGATTGTGGCCACCGCGCTGATCTCGGTGCTGGTGGCAACCTTGCTCGCGCAATGGCGCGTGCGCTGGAAGTGAGGCTGGCATGAGCGCAACACATCGCCGGCCCCGGCCAGCGCGTTCCCGCGCGGCGCGGCAGACCACAGGCCGAAGGGCGCACCCGTGACCGATCTCCTCGACATCCTCGCCAACCCGGCCTACTGGATCGCCGTGTTGCGAATCGCCACGCCGCTGGTGCTGGGCACGCTGGGCGTGCTGCTGTGCGAACGCGCGGGCGTGCTGAACCTGGGCATCGAAGGCATCATGGTCGCGGGCGCCTTCGCGGGCTGGCTGGCCGTGTACGCGGGCTGGCCGCTGTGGGTCGGCGTGGGGGTCGCCGCGCTGGCAGGCGCCCTCTTCGGGCTGCTGCATGCGCTGCTCACCGTCGGGCTGGCGCTGTCGCAGCATGTGGCGGGCCTGGGCATCACCTTGCTGGCCACCGCGCTGGCCTACTACGGCTACCGCGTGAGCTTCCCGAAGGTCAGCGAGCCGCCGACCATCGCGCCCTTCGCGCCCATGGACTGGCTACCCGTGCCCATCCTGAACGCGCAGACGCCGCTGACCCTGCTGGCCCTGGCGCTGGTGCCGCTGCTGGCGTGGCTTCTGTACCGCACCCCCGCGGGCCTGGCGCTGCGCATGGTGGGCGAGAACCCGCAGGCGGCCGAAAGCCAGGGCGTCTCGGTCGCGGCCATGCGCACGGCAGCCATCGTCGCGGGTTCGGCGCTGATGGGTGTGGCCGGCAGCTTCCTCACGCTGTCGGCCTTCAACGCCTTCTTCTTCAACATGGTCAACGGGCGCGGCTGGATCTGCGTGGCGCTGGTGGTGTTCGCCTCCTGGCGGCCCGGCAAGGCCCTGCTGGGCGCCCTGCTCTTCGCCGTGTTCGATGCCCTGCAGCTGCGCCTGCAGCAGTCCGGCGATGCCCTCCTGCCCTACCAGCTGTACCTGATGCTGCCCTATGCGCTGTCGATCCTGGCGCTGGTGCTGGTGGCGCGCAAGGCGGCCTATCCGCAGGCGCTGATGAAGCCCTACCGCAAGGGCGAGCGGTAAGCCATCGCTGGGCGCCTCTTGGCGGCGCTCGCAGCGCCGGCCCTTGGCTCCTGCTCTCTTCGCACCGGCCCGCGCCAAGGCAGGGCCGGTCGCTTGCGCTGGCCCAGCCGGCGGCCGAGTTCTCCGCGAACGGTGTCCCGTGGACCATCTCGCATGCGGCACGATACGTTTGTTAACTTTTAGCGTTACGATAGCTTGCGCGAGAATCATGGCGTTACATCCATTGCCAACGGGGACGAATGGCGCTGCGCGCAGGCCTTCCCTCCTCGACTGGACATGCCGCCATGCAAAAAAACCACCCCTACTAAACTCGCGTTCATCTTCAGCGACGTTCCTGGCCGCGAAGCGCTTGCCAGGGCGCAGCCGGCCGGGGTGCGCCCCATCTTCCTGGACGACCATGCGGACGGTCTGCAGCAGATGGCGGCCCATGCCGGCGCCCAGGCCGCGGGTATCGACGCCATCCATGTGCTGAGCCATGGCCGGCCGGGTGCGCTTCGATGGGGCCACGCCTGGATCGGAGAGGAAGAGCTGGCGCAGCGGACCCCAGAACTGGCCAGCATTGGCGCTTGCCTGTCCGACAGCGCGAGCATCCTGCTGTACGGATGCGAACTGGATCGAGATGAGAGGGGGCGCGGCTTCATCAGCTTGCTTGCGCAGCGGACCGGTGCGGCGGTGGCCGCGTCCAGCACGCCCACCGGCAGCACGCAACTCGGCGGCGATTGGCACCTGGACTCCCGCGTGGGTCGGCCGGCCGTGGCCTCGCTGGGCGAGCGTGCGCCAGCCATGCAGGCGTGGAACCACGTGCTGGCCACCCTGCCGAGCACGCCGAATTCGGTGGTGCATGCCGAGGGTGCCGACATCGAGTCGGTCTACTTCGACTGGGCAACCGGCTGGGTCACCCCCTGGGAGCTGAAACAGACGGGCTCCTACACCTTCACCGGCTCCGTGAACTTCGCCAGCGACGTGGACAACATCCCGATCTTCGTGGCCGCGGGCAGCAGCGTCACGAGCTTCACGATCGAGTACCGCAATGTCAGCCTGGGCCTGGATCCGAAAATCCACCTGTCCAGCCTGGAGGCCGGCACCGACCAGTTCTTCTCCCTGGGATCGCAGACCATCACCCAGACCCTGGGAAGCGGCAACTACATGCTGGGCGTGGCCTTCAACGGCAGCGCCAGGCTGGATTACACGATCACGTTCCACGTGACCGGGCCCGCGGCGCCGGCCCTGCAGGCGCCCAGCCTCAGCGCCACCGGCGCGTCGGCAAGCTTCATCGAGAACGGCGTGGCCGTGGACCTTTTCTCGGGCATCAATGCGCAAACGCGGGATGCGGGGCAGACCTTCACCGGCATGACGCTGACGGTGAGCAACATCGGCAGCGCCAATGGCGCCCTGGAGTCTCTGAACATCGGGGGAACCAGCATCGCGTTGGTGAACGGGAGCAGCGTGCTGGCGCAGGGGGGCAACTACAGCGTGTCGGTGAACGGCACCACGGCCACGATCACCCTGAGCAACCTTAACAGGCCGTTGAAAAAATGCTCATCGAACGCGCCAGGGTCGTGGATTTCGAAGAAACGGATCGCCCAAACTGGCCTGCGCAGCGATTGGAGCGGCCATTTCGGCCTGTTTGCAGGCCGTTTTGCCCGTTCCGGGCGCACGTATCCCATGGTTCACGCATGATGCGCGTCCCACCAGCCGCCCAGACTGCCCATGCGCACCAGGTTGTAGGTGGCAAAGCACAGCAGCGCCTGGCCCGCGAGCTTGGCCTGACCGATCAATTTGGTCTTGGCCAGACCACCCACTGTCTTGATCCAGCCAAAGGCCTCCTCGATGCGCTTGCGCACTTTGAGGCTGGTCTTGTAGCCCTCGTGGCGCCGGATGCGGCCATCGACCGCCGAGTGCTTGTCCTTGGCCGCCACGTGTGGCGTGACTTTGAGCTTTCGGCAGCCCTTGATGAAGGCCTGGCTGTCGTAACCTTTGTCGGCCCCGACCGTGGCCCGCTTGTTCTTGTTTCCCCGGCGTTTGAGCATCGCCAGCGCCGCCTCGCGCTCGGCGGTGCCACTGGCATGTGTGATCTCCACATCCACGATCAGCCCGTTGCGGTTCTCCATGAGGATGTGCCCCATGTGGCACAGGCGAGATTTGTCGCCCGCGCTCTTCTTGAACAGCCGGGCATCGGCATCGGTGGTGCTGGCGTGGGTGTCGTTGCAGCGCTCCTGCCCTTTGAAGTTCACCTCGGGGTTGCGTCCGGGTGGCGTGCCGCTGTCGTCGTCTTTGCGTTTGAAACTCTTGTGCGAGGCCCAGGCCTCAATCAGCGTGCCGTCCACGCTGAAGTGTTCGTCGCTGGCAAGCCGGCCCCACTGGGCGCTGAGCTTGACGCGCTCGAAGAAGGCGCGCGCCAGGTCTTCGTTGAAGAGGCGTTCGCGGTTGGCGCTGAAGGTGGAGTGGTCCCAGACCTTGTCTTCAATGTTCAGGCCCACGAACCAGCGGTACAGCAGGTTGTAGTTGACCGCCTCGACCAGCTGGCGTTCGCTGCGGATGGAGAACAGGATTTGCAGCAGCAAGGCCTTGAGCAGCATCTCCGGCGGCACCGAGGGGCGGCCACGGCGGGCGTACACCGCTTCGAACTCGCTGTTCATGCTCGACAGCAGCGCATCCACCACGGCGCGCAACTTGCGCAGCGGGTGTGCCGCTGGCACTCTTTCTTCAAGGCTGATGTAGCTAAACATCGCCCCCTGGAAGTCTTGGTTGCCTCTCATCTTTCTTGTCGCAGTTGTTCCGGGATGGCTTCAGATCGTAGCGGCCGACGCGGACGCTCGCAGGGGATTTTTCAACGGCCTGTTAACCGTACCGATGCGCAGATGAATGCGCTCATCGATGCGATGAGCTACCGCAACGCCAGCGATGCGCCCACAGCCGGCCTGCGTGTCGTCACGATCACCCAGGTCACCGACAGCGGGGCCAGCAACAACACCACCGCGACCTCGATCACCGCGAATGTCTCGGTCGTGCCGGTCAACGACGCGCCCACCGGCTCCGTGACCATCAGCGGCACGGCGGCCCAGCACAGCGTGCTTACGGCCGCCCACACCCTGAGCGACCCGGACGGCCTGGGCCCCCTCAGCTACCAGTGGCTGCGCGGCGGCCAGGCCATCGACGCCGCCACCGGCGAGACCTACACCCTGACGCAGGCCGACGTCGGCCAGGCCATCAGCGTGCGCGCCAGCTATGTGGACCTGCAGGGCACGCCGGAAAGCGTGACGTCTTCGTCCACTGCCACGGTTGCCAATGTCAACGATGCGCCCACCGGGGCGGTCCCATCACCGGAACGGCCACGCAGAACGAAACGCTGCAGGCCTCGAACGACCTGGACGACCTCGACGGCCTGGGCACCCTCAGCTACCAGTGGCTGCGCGGCGGCCAGGCCATCGACGGCGCCACCGGCGAGACCTACACCCTGACGCAGGCCGACGTCGGCCAGGCCATCAGCGTGAGGGCCAGCTACACCGACGGCCAGGGCACTTTGGAGAGCGTGGAGTCGCCCGTGACCGCGGCGGTGGCCAATGTGAACGACGCGCCGACCGGCGGCGTGACGGTGGAGGGCGCGGCCACCCAGAAGCAGACGCTGACGGCCTCGAACACCCTGGCAGATGCGGACGGCATGGGCGTCGTGCATTACCAGTGGCTGCGCGACGGCGAGGAGATCGCCCATGCGACGGCCAGCACCTACACCCTGGACCAGGCCGATGTCGGGCGAGCCATCAGCGTGCGCGCCAGCTATGTGGACGGACAGGGGACGCCGGAAGCCGTGACCTCTGCCGCCACCGCACGCGTGGCGGATGTCAACGATGCGCCCGAAGGCCGCCCCGGCATCACCGGGACGGCGGCGGTGGGACAACACGTCGCCGTGAGCCTGTCCAGCCTGCGGGACCTCGACGGCCTGCCCGGCCCAGAGGGGTACAGCTACCAGTGGCAGCGCGACGGCCAGGACATCCCGGGCGCCACGGCGGCCAGCTACCGGGTCGTCTCCGCCGATGCCGGGGCGCAACTGGGCGTGCGTGTGAGCTATGTCGACGGGGGAGGCTTTGCGCAACAGGTGCAGGCCTCGGCCGTGGCCGTCCCGGCGGGCGGCACGGTCGAGGGCGGCCCGAGCGCCGACGAACTGCGGGGCGGCACTGGCGACGACCGCATCGATGGACGCGCTGGCCTGGACACGGTGATCTATGCCGGCGAACGGGCCGACTACCGCATCGAGCGCCAAGCCGATGGCAGCCATGTCGTGAGCGGCCCGGTCAGCGGCCAAGACACGTTGACGGACATCGAGCGCCTGCGCTTCGACGATGGCGAGGTGGCCCTGGACCTGGGCGCCGATGCGGCGGCGGGCACCGCGCTGCGGCTGATCACGGTGCTCCTCGGGCCCCAGGCCTCGCGGGACGCTGCGCTGGTGGGCGAAGTGATCGCCTATCTGGACACCGCCGGCGTCCAGGGAACGCTCCAGCTGCTGTGGGAACAGGGAGTGATTGCCGACCTGGCGGGCGGCGCAGGCAGCGCTGCGCTGCTGAACCTGCTGTTCACGAATGTGGTCGGACATGCGCCTTCGCCGGCGGAGTTGCAGCAGTTGCAGGCCTTCCAGACCGATGGCGGCTACAGCGGCATCGAGCTGGTGCGCATCGCCGCGGGACTGGAGCAGACGGCGCTTCGGGCAGACCTGCCAGCGCTGATGCTGGGCGGACTGCCCTATCAAGCCTACTCGGGGCCGCTGTATGGCACCTCGCAAGCCGACGTCTTCCGTGACCGCGCCGGCATCGCCGACCGCATCGAAGGCCTGCAGGGCATCGACACCGTGACCTATGCCGGCGCCGCCAGCAAGTTCACCGTGCAGCGCTTGAACGACGGCAGCCTCGCGGTGACGAACGAGGCCGGCGTGACGGACCTGCTCAGCGGCATGGAACGCGTGCGCTTCGCAGACGGCGCCCTGGCCTTCGATGTGCCGGACGGCCCCGCGGGTCAGGCGCTGAGCCTGATGACGGCCCTGGCCGGCAAGGCCTCGCTCGACAACCAGGCCTTGGTCGGCGACGTGCTGAAGTCCATCGACGAGCATGGTCTGGACAGCACCATCCGCCTGCTGGTCGACCAGGGCGTGACGGCACGGCTGGCCGGCAGCAATTCCGACGAAGCGCTGGTCCAGCTGCTCTACACCCATGTCACCGGGCAAGCGGCCCAGGCGCTGGAGGTCCAGGCCGCCCTGGGCTTGATGTCCCTGCAGGGCTGGGACCAGGCGGAGCTGATCGGGTACGCGGCACAGCTGCCGGCCACGGCCGCCGCCGCCGACCTGATCGGCTACGCACAAACCGGCATCGCGTACCTCGACTGGGCCTGAGTCGCGAGGCGGAGCTCGCGCGGCCGAATGCGGGCCGCAGGCCCCGCGCGCCTTCCGGCGTCACCCAGGCAGCGGCACGGCTCGTGCAGCGGTTATATCCTCGGGCCTGAATCCAGGCCTTCCACTTCCACCGCTCATCCATGCCCCTGTTCGTCGACACCACGCCCCCCGGCCAATGCATCTTCTGCAAGCTGGTGGCGGGCGAGATCCCCGCCGCGCGCATCCACGAAGACGAGCTGACCCTCGCCTTCATGGACATCGGCCAGGTCAACCCGGGCCACGTGCTGGTCGCGACCAAGCGCCATGCAGTCACCGTACTGGACCTGAGCCCCGAGGAGGCCGCGGCCGTGATGCGGACTGCGCAGCGCGTGGCCCGCGCCGCGGAACGGGCTTTCGCGGCCGAAGGCCTGATGCTGGCGCAGTTCAACGGCCGTGCGGCCGGGCAGACCGTCTTCCACTACCACATGCATGTGGTGCCGCGCCACAGCGATGACGGACTGGCGCTGAGCTGGCGGCGCCAGGAGCCCGGTGCCGAGGTGCTGCAGGGCTACGCCGCACGGTTGCGCGAGGCGCTGGCCGCATCGCCTGACTGACACCCACCGCGCGGCTTTGACCGCCGCATCGCCACCGCAGGCGATGCCCCGGCTGGCACACTGCCTGCACGGCCCGCCACGCCCCCGCAACGCCCGTCCTCAACGCCCTTCCGCGACGCCCATGCTCGACCTGCTCATCACTCACGCCACCCTGCCCGACGGCCGCACCGGCATGTCGGTCGCCGTGCAAGGCGGCCGCATTGCCGACGTCGCTCCCGGCCTGTCCCTGCCCGCCCATGAGACCGTGGATGCCGGCGGCCTGCTGCTGAGCCCGCATTTCTGCGATCCGCATTTCCACATGGACGCGACGCTGAGCTACGGCCTGCCGCGCGTCAACGAAAGCGGCACGCTGCTCGAGGGCATCGCGCTGTGGGGCGAGCTCAAGCCCCTGCTCACGGCCGAGGCGCTGATCGAGCGCGCGCTGGCCTACTGCGACTGGGCCGTGGCCAAGGGCCTGCTGGCGATCCGTACGCACGTGGACACCAGCGACCCGAGCCTGCTGGCGGTGGACGCGCTGCTGGAAGTCAAGCGCCGGGTGGCGCCCTATCTGGACCTGCAGCTGGTCGCCTTCCCGCAGGACGGCGTGCTGCGCACGAAGGGAGGGCTGGACAGCCTGACCCGCGCGCTCGGCAAGGGCGTGGACGTGGTGGGCGGCATCCCGCATTTCGAGCGCACCCTGGCCGACGGCGCGGCCAGCGTGAAGCTGCTGTGCGAACTGGCGGCCGAGCGCGGCCTGCGCGTGGACATGCACTGCGACGAGAGCGACGACCCGCTGTCGCGCCACATCGAGACCCTGGCCTTCGAAAGCCAGCGCCTGGGCCTGCACGGCCGCGTGACGGGCTCGCACTGCACCTCCATGCACAGCATGGACAACTACTACGTGAGCAAGCTGCTGCCGCTGATCGCCGAGGCGGGCGTCAGCGTGATCGCCAACCCGCTGATCAACATCACGCTGCAGGGCCGCCACGACAGCTACCCCAAGCGCCGCGGCATGACCCGCGTGCCCGAGCTGCTGGCGGCCGGGGTCAACGTCGCCTTCGGCCACGACTGCGTGATGGACCCGTGGTACGGCATGGGCTCGGGCGACATGCTGGAAGTGGCGCACATGGGCCTGCACGTGGCGCAGATGACCAGCCAGGCCGGCATTGCCCAGTGCTTCGACGCCGTGACCGGCGCCGCCGCGCGCGTGATGGGCTTGCAGAACTACGGCCTGGCGCCGGGCTGCGACGCCAGCTTCGTGCTGCTGCAGGCGCGCGACCCGGTCGAAGCCATCCGCCTGCGCGCCGCGCGCCTGAAAGTCTGGCGCCAGGGCCGGCTGCTGGCCGAGACGCCGGCGGCCACGGCGCAGCTGCAGTTGCCGGGGCGGCCGGCGCAGACCAGCTTCATGCCGGCGCGCGGTCGCGCCTGATCACGCGGCGGCGCTGCGCCGCGTCGCCATTGCCGACGCCAGCGCGCTCAGTGCGTCTCCGCAAGGCCGCGCCACCTTGAGCGCCAGCAGATCGTCGGCGCGCGTGCGGCCCAGGTTGATGGCGGCGACGGGCTTTCCCGCGGCGGCAGCGGCCTGCACGAAGCGAAAGCCCGAATAGACCATCAGCGAGGAGCCGGCCACCAGCACGGCGTCGCTGGCCTGCACGGCCGCCAGCGCCGCCTGCACGCGTTCGCGCGGCACGCTTTCGCCGAAGAAGACCACGTCGGGCTTGAGCAGGCCGCCGCATCGCGCGCAGGCGGGTACGGCGAAACCGCCGAAGTCCGTGTGCTCCAGGTCGGCGTCGCCGTCGGGGGCCACGCTGGCGCTCAGCGCCGCCCAGGCCGGGTTGGCCGCCAGCAGGCGCTGCTGCAGTTCGGCGCGCGGCGTGCGCGCCTCGCAGGCCATGCAGCGCACGGTGTCGATGCGGCCGTGCAGGTCCAGCGTGCGGCGGCTGCCGGCCGCGTCATGCAGGCCATCGACGTTCTGGGTCAGCAGCAGCTGCACGCACCCGGCCGCTTCCAGTTGCGCCAGCGCGCGGTGGGCCGGGCCCGGGCGCGCCTGTCCCATCACGCGCCAGCCGACCATGCTGCGCGCCCAGTAGCGCCGGCGCGTGGCTTCGTCTCCCATGAAAGCCTGGTAGGTGACGGGCGGCGTGCGCTTCCAGTCGCCGTTGGCGTCGCGGTAGTCGGGAATGCCCGACTCGGTGCTCACACCCGCCCCGGTCAGCACCAACAGGCGCGGATGGCGGCGCACGAAGGCGGTCAGGGCATCGGGGGCACTTTGCATAGCTGCCAGCATAGGGGATGCGCCAGCGAGACGCCGGATGAGCACCTACGGCTTAATTGACACATGTAGTAACTCCAGAAGACAATTTGAAAGTTGTCAGTTCTTTGTTTTCTGACTTGATTCTGATCAACGGGATCGGTGCTCTTCATCGGACATGCCCCTGCCTCCTGATTCCGTGACCGCCACGGCGACTTCCCGCGCCGAATGCCTGAGCACCCACGGCTTCGGCGTCGCGTTCGGCGACAAGGTGATCCTGGCCGAGGTCCATGCCACCCTCCGTCCCCACGCCATCACGGCACTGCTGGGCCCCACGGGGACCGGCAAGTCAACCCTGCTGCGCTCGCTGGCCGGCTTGAACGACCAGAACCCGCGCTACCGGCGCTGGGGTGAGGTGGAATACATGGGCCGGCCGCTGGCACCCGCGCATCGTCCGGCGCTGGTGCAGCAGCATGTGCAGCTGATGCAGGCGCCTACGCTGGAGGCGTTGAGCGGCGTGCTGCGCATGCAATCCTCCCATTCGCCCGTGGAACTGCGCGAATGGGCGCGGGATTGGGTCGGCGATGCCGGCTTTCCGGAACTGGCCGAGCATTTCACGACGCCCACCATCGACCTTCCACCGCTGCTGCAGCGCGTGGTCGCCATCCTGCGCGAGGCGGCCGGTGAACCCAGGCTGCTGATGATCGACGAACCCACCTTCGGCCTGCCCGACTACGAGGCCTATCTGCTGCTGCAGATGCTGGAGCACCTGCGCAACCGCTGTGCGCTGCTGCTGGTGCTGCACAACCAGAAGCAGGTGCGCCGCGTGGCCGACGACGTGCTCATGCTGGCTGGCGGGCGCGTGCAGGAGGCCGCTTCGGCGGAGCGCTTCTTCTCGGCCCCCGAATCCGAGGCGGGGCGCCAGTTCCTGGCCACCGGCAGCTGCGCCCTGCCCGCCCCCGACGCGAAGCCGCAGGAGCTGGCGGAAGACGCGCCGCTGCCCCCGCCCTTGCCCACGCTGGCGCAGCTGGCGCTGCAGTCCGCCCCCGAGTCGATGGGGCCGCGCGGCTTCATCTGGGTGGTGCCCGGCAAGCTGGCCGGAACGCCCATGCCGGGCGTGGTGCACGGCATCGACTACGACCTGGCCGCACTCAAGGCCGTCGGCGTGACATGCCTGATCACGCTGACCGAAAACGACTTGCCGCAGGACGCCCTGGCCCGCCACGGCCTGCGCAATGTCCACCTGCCCATCCGCGACCGCGAACCGCCGACTGTCGCCCAGACCACGATGCTGCTAATGCGGATGGATACGCTGCTGCGCCGCGGCGAAGTGCTGGCCGCGCACTGCCTGGCCGGGCTGGGGCGCACCGGCACTCTCCTGGCCGCATGGCTGGTACGCGAAGGACTCACGGCACCGGAAGCCCTGCGGCGGGTGCGGCGCATCGAGCCCCAATTCGTGCAGAGCCGCGAGCAGGAGGAGTTCCTGCAGCGCTACGAAGACAACTTGCTGGCGCGGCTGAGCTGAAAATACCGCCACGCACGCTCGCTGGGTTCCCTTGCCAGATTTCCCTTTCATTCATCCAACAAGGAGCCCCGATGAGCCTCGACGCCGCCCTCAACAAGGCCGCCGCTTCCGTCCCCGAATGCCTGGCTGCCGGCTACGTGGACGTATCCTCCGGCATGCTGCTGTCTATCAAGACCGTGGACTCGCACCCGCGCGAAGTCATCGACCTGGTGGCCGCGGCCACAGCCGACCTGTTCAACGGCCCCAACGTGTCGATGATCGAGCGCATGTTCAAGAAGTCGCGCGGCCTGTCGGACGACGGCCACCATTACTTCCAGGAAATCATCGTCAACAGCGACAATCTGATCCACGTCTTCATGCGGGGCAAGCTCAACGCCGAGTACGTGGCGGTCTTCGTGTGCCGGCGCACGGCCAACCTGGGCATGGCGCTGACCAAGGCGCGGCTGGCGCTGCCGGACCTGGAGGCGGCGGTGTGATCATTCAGGCTCCGGAACGACCCACTCGGCGTAGTCGTGCAGCGCGCCGAGGATTTCCTCGGCCCGCTCGTCGGCGTTTTGCGCCAGCGTGTCGATCTCGGTGAAGTAGGCATCCACGCTGAGCGCCCCGCCTTCGCCTTCCAGCAGCCGCGCCGCGCGCAGCGCCTGCCAGCGCGCCTGGCCCTCTTCGTCCAGCGTGTCCTCGAAGTTGCGCGCGCGGTAGCGGAACAGCAGCTCCTCCAGGCGTGGGTCGTCGAAGCTCGCGCGCTGCGTGGCCAGCTTCTCGCCCGACAGCTGGCGCAGGTCGTTCAGCCGCCGGCGGTCGGCGTTGCCGACGAAGCCGCCGTACAGGTCTTCGTCCACGTCCAGCGCGGGTGGCGCCTCGCGCGCATAGACCTGGGACCAGATCGCGCTCATGTCGGGCAGGCTGGCCGCGATCTCGGCATGGCGCAGCGCCTGCGACACGTCGATCCCCCAGCGCGCGGCCATCGCGTCGCTGAGCGTGCGCAGGTTGCCCACCACCATCGGCGACTTGTTGAGGTGCACGCCCTTGATGGGCAGGCGCTGCACGCCTTCGGGCAGGTCGGCGCTGCGCGTGAACAGGCGCTGGCGCAGCGTGGCCACGTCCAGCGTCGCCAGCTCGCCCGGATCGTGCGAGAGATCCCAGGCCAGCAGTTCGTTCCTGTTGGTCGGATGGCTGGCCAGCGGCCACATCAGCGCCAGGCAACCGCGCTCGGGCGCGAACATGCCCGACACATGCAGGAAGGGCCGCGCCGTCTCGCGCGTGGCGGGCAAGCCCAGTTCCTGCGCCACGCGGTCCTTCCTGTGCAGCGCGAACGCGAAGTCGAAGAGCCGGGGCTGCCGCGCGCGGATCAGCCGCGCCAGCGCGATGGTGGCGCGCACGTCGGACAGTGCATCGTGCGCCGCGTCATGCGTCAGGCCGTTGGCGCGCGTGAGGTCTTCGAGCTTGAAGCTGGGCCGGCCGTCGGCGTGCCTGGGCCATTCGATGCCTTCCGGCCGCAGCGCGTAGGTCAGGCGCACCACGTCCAGCAGGTCCCAGCGGCCGCAGTCGTTCTGCCATTCGCGCGCATAGGGGTCGATGAGGTTGCGCCAGAACAGGAAGCGCGTGACCTCGTCGTCGAAGCGCAGGGTGTTGTAGCCCACGCCGATGGTGCCGGGCTTCGAAAACGCGGCTTCGATCTGCGCCGCGAACTCGCGCTCGGGCAGGCCGCGCGCCAGGCACAGCTGCGGCGTGATGCCGGTAATGAGGCAGGACGTGGGGCTGGGCAGGAAGTCCGGCGCCGGCCGGCAGTAGAGCATCAGCGGCTCGCCGATCTCGTTGAGCTGCGCATCGGTGCGGATGGCCGCGAACTGCGCAGGCCGGTCGCGTCGCGGGTTGGCGCCGAAGGTTTCGTAGTCGTGCCAGAGGAAGGTGTGGGAGGAGGAAGTCATGAACTACAGGATTCCGATGCTGCGCAGCACAGGCACCAGGACCAGGATGGCCAGCATGGCGAGGCTGAAATGGGACCAGCGCTGGTGCCGCGCCCAGTACGCGCCCAGCAGGTAGATGAGGCCGAACACCGTGACGAAGCCGCTGCCGGACAGCGTGCCCGCGAGCCAGACCACGAAAAGCTGCAGCCAGTAGGTCTTGCGGCTGCGGGGCGACGCATCCGCCTTCCTGCCCCGGCCGGCGGCGCGGGCGTTGCGCGCCTGGCGGGCGGTGTCGACGCTGGCCGGCGCGCCCGAACGGGCCGGCGACCCGTTGCCGGAGCGCCCCGCAGGTGCGGCAACGGCCGCGCCGGCCTGCGCGGCGCGGCGGGCTTCGGCCGCGGCTTGGCGTTGGGCCGCACGCGCCTCGCGGATCTCGCCGTCGGTGCGCTGCCGCACGGGCGCCGGCGGCGATGCGGGCTGCCACCAGGGGCCCTGGGCACGCACCGGCGCCTCGCCCTGGGCCGCGCGGATGCGGAAGTCGCCCGCAGCAGTGCCGGGCGCAGCGGCTGGCGACGCGGCGGCCCGGCTCGCCAACGGCAACGCCTCGGCGGCCCGCACCAGGGCGCGGCCCTGGGCTTCGTTCACGCCTTGCACGAAATGGGCATAACCCAGCAGGCGCTCGCGGCTGGCGGGTTCGCCCTGCCAGTGCGCCGGCCCGGCGCCCGCGGTGCGCGCGCGGTGCAGCGCCGCGCGCAGCGCGCGGCGGCTCTGGCGCGACACGCCGGGCTGCGCGGCGTTGACCACGATGCCCGTCACTTCCTGCCGCGCGCCCTTGCGCATCACGCGCTCCTTGTCGGGATGCGGCTCGAAGCCTTCGTCGCGCAGGATCCAGCGCACACGGCGCAGCAGCGGGCCCACGCGCTGCGCGGCTTCGCCCGAGGCCGAGAAGCTCAGGTCGTCGGCGTAGCGCGTGTAGGCAAAGCCCAGCGTGCGCGCCAGGCCGGCCAGGCGGCGGTCCAGCCTGCGGCACAGCAGGTTGGTGAGCATGGGGCTGGTCGGCGCGCCCTGCGGCAGCACGCGCTGGCCGGCCGCGCCGCCCACGAACCAGCGCTCGCCGTCCACCTGCAGCTCGTCGGCGCGGTTCTCGCTGCACAGCAGGGCCAGCACCGTGGCCACCGGTTCGGCATAGCCCAGGTGCGTGAACACGCCCTTGATGCGGCCGAAGCCGATGCTCGGGAAGAAGTCCTTCACGTCGAGGTTGACGACCACCTCCTGCCCGCAATGCGGCTGCGCATTGCCGACGACGGAGCGGCCCGGCAGGAAGCCGTGCGCCGCGTCGTGCGCGGGCACCTTGGCCAGGATGTTGTCGAGCACCCAGTACTGCGCGCGCTTGAGGCGCGGCATGGGCGCGGAAATCAGCCGCTCGCCGCCGCTCTTCTTGGGCAGCGTGAAGCGGCGGTAGTGCGTGTGGCGCCCCACCTCGCGGTGGAAGCTCAGGAAGCGCAGCTCGCCCAGCGCCACGCCCATGGCGCGGGCCAGCGCCTGCGGGCTGTCCAGGGCAGGCAGGCCATGCCGGGCCAGCCGCTCGGAGCGTCCGGCACGCAACGGCACGTGGGCCGCGGGCCGGTCAGCCGGGCGCTCCAGGCCGGCCGACACGCCCGCGCCCAGGTAGCCGATGCGCTGCTGGCGCTGCGCATGCCACTGCTGCGCGCGTTCGTACTGGCGCTGGGCGCGCTCGCGGGCCCGGCTGTCGCGCTGGGCGCGCGCGGCCGCCAGGCGCTCCTGGCGCATGGCGCGCAGGGCCTTCTCGGGGTCGCCCCGGAGGTGCAGCTCGGCCTGCAACTCGCCCAGCTCGCGCATCAGTGCGGCTTCGCGCTCGATCAACTCGGTGGCGGGCGCCGGCCGTGCTTCGTCGCGCGGCCAGAAGCCCAGGCGCTGCATCTCGGCCAGCACCACGGCGTCCTTGCTGGACGCGCGGATGCGCTCGAGGAGTTCGGCGCGGGTGGGTGCGGGGGCGGCCATTCAGTGCGCCTCCTGCGGTCGGGCCGGTGCCGCGGCGGCCCTGGTCGTGTCCATCGCAGAACGCGCGGCCGATGAAAAAGGTGATGCAGCGCGCTTCTCGTCGAAGAGCCCGCAGGGCCCTCGGGACGGGGGCTGTTCACTCGACGCGGCCCCGCCACCCATGCGCGCATTCGCTTGCAGCAAGCCACTCCGGAATGGCGCATGGGTGGCAGGGGCCGCACAGTGAAAACGGCACCCGTGTCGCATGGAACGGCAGTTCACAAGGGCGGCGAAACACCACCCGGATGGCAAGAGCCTGCGCGCTGCATCGCGGCGCAGTGTAGTGCAGCGCGATGACCCGCTCATCGTGCATCCTCCTCGGCCACGGCCGCCGGCGCCGGGGCGGCTTCGCGCCGCAGCGCATCGATCTTGGGCTGCGCCACCAGCCGCAGGGCCAGCATGTGGCTGCACGGCCCGCGGCGCAGCCCGTGCTGCTGGAAATGCGAGCAGCTGCACTGCGCATCGGTCATGCGCTCGTCGGCGTCGAGCTCCAGCACGGGCCGCTCGGTCCGGCGGCCCTGCTTCACCTCGCCGCGCACGCGCAGGTGGCCTTCGGCCTGGTCGATGCCCTGCAAGCGCACGCCGCCGGCCAGCACCAGCTGCAGGCCGGCGTTCTCTTCCTCGCTCGCGGCCTGCAGCTGGCGCAGATCCAGCGGCTCGCGCATCAGCTCGCGCCAGGCGAAGCGGCCGGCGGCGATGTCGTACACGGCGCGGCCGGCCTGCGTCCACAGCGCGAGGGCCGCGCTCACGTCCGCGCGCGGCAGGCCGGTGCGCGCGGCGATCTGCGCGGGCGTGGCCTGCCAGTGCTGCTGCAGGTCCTGCGCCACGGCCAGCTTGGCGCTCTCGTCGATGGCATGGCGCGGGGCCAGCAGATGAAAGCGCGCGGCGGCCGACCAGTCGTTGGCCGACCAGCCCGACAGGCCCAGCGTCACCGTCACCTCGCCCATTTCCACCGCCCAGAAGCTGGGCAGGCCCGTGCCCAGCAGGTGCACGCGCACGCGCGTGGCCAGGGCGATCAGACGCTCGAGCAGCAACAGGCGGCGCCGGCCCCAGAGGCGGATGGTCTGCGGCGCCTTCAGGGCCTCGCCCACCAGCTGGCTGCGGCGCGTGGGCAGTTCGAGATTCCAGGGCTCGAAGACCAGCTTCGGTGCCGCCTCTGGCGCGAGTTCCACGCGGATGGAGCGCGGGCCGCCGCGCTCGCGATGCTGGCGCAGGGTGGCGCACAGGCTGTGCAGGTCCATCGGATGCAGCTCCAGCACCGTGGCCGGCAGCGCCATGGCGCTGGACACCTGCAGGAAGCCGCGCACCCAGCTGTCGGGCAGATCGATCTTCTCTTCGTGCAGCGCCGGGTCGCTGCCCAGCTGCACGCCGAAGCCGCCCGGGTCCACCGTGAGCCGTGTCTCGCGGTAGCCGCGGATCTTCTGGAACTCCTCGTAGAGGCTGGCCGAGTAGTCGATGTTGGTCGTGCCGCAGGCCATCTCGCCCGTGCGCTCGAACACGTTGTGCGACACGCTCACGGCGCAGTAGCTCGATTCGTCCTGGCTGAAGGCCTCGAAGAGCAGCCGGTCCGGGTGCACGGTGATGACCGGGTCGAGCACATACCAAGCGTCGCGGTGGGCCTGGTAGAGCCAGTCGAAGTACTTGCGTTGCGCCCGGTAGAAGGGTTGCAGCAGGGCGGACTTCTTCTCGCGCAGCACGCCCAGTTCGGTGCGCAGGGCGGCCGCCCGCTCCTTCAGCTCGCCGGCGCGCGCCATGAACTGCGCAAGCAAGCTCTGTTCGTTCGCCTCCAGCCACTGGCGGTAGGCGCTCTTGTCGCGGCCGCGCGCGCGCATGTCACTCACGACCACCGAATGCAGGGCCGACAGCGCTTCGCGGAACTGCAGGTGGGCCAGCCCGTCGCGGCGCAAGGTGGCGTCGAAATGGGTGAGCGGGCGCAGCAAGTCGGGCGCGAAGCGGAAGGACTGCGCCGTGGCCGATGCGTCGACCGCGGTGCTGCCGAAGTACTGGTAGCGAAATTGCATGGATCGGCGGTCTTTCGCGCTCAGGCTTCGGTCGGGCACGCGGGCGCGGCACCACGTGCTTCGGGCGGCACCCAGCGCATGAACGGCAGATTCAGTTGAGGGTGGCGCACCGCGATGTCGCGCAGCCCCGCGATGTACTGCGGCTGGTCGGTGCGGCTCGCGCCCACCACCTGGCGCGCGAAGATGGCGGCCACCACCTCGGCGCAGGCGGGCCCGGTGATCTGCCGGCGCAGGAACTGCACGATGCGCGACTTGGCGGCGCGCGCACGGTGCACCTGGCTCAGCACCATGAGGAAGTACGGCTGCAGCGCGCGCAGGCGCCCGGCCCGCGCTTCGTCGACTTCGTCGGGCAGTTGCAGCAGCCACTGCGTGACAAAGAGCTGCACCGAAGGGCCCGGGTGCTGGGCCAGCCGCGTCAGGCACAGCATCGCCTCGGGCGCGTCCATGCGGCCCATCAGGCGCGTGCGCCCCTGCGCCTGCACCCAGGGTTGCGGGTGGTCCACCCAGGCGATCAGCAGCTCGGGCGTGAGCGCCGCTTCGGGCAGGCGCTCGCCGAAGAGCCGGCGCACCCAGGGCTGCACGTCCTCGAACACGCTGTCGGCCGCGGGCAGCAGCTCGGCCGCCTCGTCGGGCGTGGCCTGCACGGGGTGGCCCAGGCGCGCGTCCAGGCCGCGTTGCGCGCGCTGGCGCACCGATGCATCCGCATGGCCGATCAAGCGCGCCCACTGGCGCAGGCTGTAGTCGCCGTCATGCAGCGAGTGCAGCGCCCAGGCGCCGTAGCGCTGGGCGCCCGTGGCACGCGCCTGCAATGCGCGCCAGCAGCCATCGGCATCGCTCGCGGGGGCCACCGGGGCCAGCGGACCGGTGAGCCAGCGCAGCAGGTCGTCGTGCACGCCCTCGCCCGCCTCGGCGCGGAACAGGCCGGCATGCAGGTGGGCCGCCAGTTCTTCGGCGGCCGGTGCGTCGACGGCCAGCCGCTCGATGGCCGGCGAAACCGCGGCGCGCACGCCGGCATCGGCATGCAGCGCGAATTCGCCGAGCAGCGCGGTCTGGCCGCGCAGCACGGCATCGGGCAGCGCGGCCAGCAGGCGCACGCCGCAGGCACAGCGGCGCGCATCGGCCGACGCCAGCAGCGTGCGCAGGGTGCCCGGCGGCAGCGTGGCCAGGCCCTGCGGATGGCGCAGCAGCCAGCCGCAGGCCAGCTCGACCAGGGGCACCGCCGGGTGCTGCAGCAACGCGTGCAGCGGCGCCTCGGGCACGCTGGCGGCCTGCGGCGCCCAGGGGCCGCCGATGAGCGCCTGCAGCTGGCGCACGATCTCGGGCAGCGCCGGCGTGTTCTCATCCAGCAGCGGCAAGGCGTGTTGCAGCTCGCCCAGCAAGGCGGGCACGTCGGCCTGCAGCGCCAGCCCCTGGCCGTGCATGCGCACCGCCGACTGGGGGGACAGCAGCATGGCGGCCACCAGCGCTGGATGGCGTGAAGCTTCGGGGCCGCGCCCCACCAGGGTGTCTGACAGCAACCCAGCCGCGCCCGCGTCGCGGCTGGCCGCCAGCGCGATCAGCCAGGGCAGCTGGGCCTCCAGCGTGTGCAGCCCGGCCAGCACTTCGCGCACTGCCGCCACGGCGACGGCGGCGGTCTGCGCATAGGGGCTGGCCAGCAGCGCGCGCAAGGTGGGCAACGGCGTGCGGGCCAGGAAAGGCAGGTGGTCGCGCAAGGCGCGCGCCATCACCCATTGCACGAGCGTGGAGCGGCTGCGCAGGGCCAGTTCGAGCAGCGCCTCGGGGTGCGCGTCCCACAGGGCGGGCTCGCCGTCCACGCGTTCAGGCGGCGGCTGGCTCAGGTCCAGCGGCGCGTCGGTCCACCACGCGCCGGTGCGCTGGCTGCTGCGCCGCAGGTCGGGAAAGCGCGCCAGCAAAAGGCGCGGCACCAGCAGCCAGTGCGCGGCGCCGTCCAGGTGGCGCATGCGGCGCTGGTAGCGGCCGTCCACGTGGTTCCAGTGCTCGCGCGAGCGGCGCTCGCCATGCACGGTGTCGTCCAGCTGCAGCAGCAGCGCCACGGCCAGCTTCGGTGCGTCGCTGTGGCCGATCTGCGCCAGCCGGCGCAGCAGGCGCAGCCCGCGCTGGCGCAGGTAGTTGCGCGTGGGGGGCGCGTAGGCGCTGATCAGGCCTTTGCCGCCGCGGATGTCCACCGCACGCGTGCGCAGTTCGCCGGTGCGCGGGTCGCGCCAGGCGCGGCGGTCGCGCGCATCGGGCCGCGTGGCTTCGAAGCGCGCATGCAGCAGAGCCAGGGTGTCGAGGTCGCGCCGCAGCTCGGCCGTCTTGTGGATGGCGCGCACGGCGCCGAACACGCCGGCCTCGAAACGCAGATGCCGCAGGCTGGCCCGCACGGCGTGCAGCGCGGCGCCGTCGACCAGTGCCAGGTCGTAGCCCTCGAGCAGCCATTGCGACAGCGCGTCCCGCGCCGGGCCGTCGAGCGAAGGCTGCGCTGCGTCATCGGCGTCGGCGTCTGCATCGGCGCAGGCCGGCTGCGTGCTGGCGGATGCGCCGGCCCTGCGCAGCATCTCCGCCTCTTGCGCGTGCCAGCGCGCGCCCAGGCCACCCAGGCGCTCGGCGCGCGCAGGATCGTCGGCGCCCAGCAGCAGCCAGGCCTGGTCGGCGATGCGGCGCGTGGCGGCCGAGCGCCCGCGCTGTGCAAGCGCAGCCATGGCCTGCCGCGCGCCAGGGTCGCCCAGCCGCGCGATGGCGGCGGCCAGGCAGTAGTCGAGCAGGTCTTCCCCGCTCTCGATCAGCGACACGAGGCGCGGCACCAGGGCGCGCAGCGCCTGCTGGTCGGCGCTGGCGGCCCGCGCGGGATCGGCACGCTCGGCCACGCGCCAGGTGCTGCGGGCCTGGCGGGCGGGCGGCAGCAGCTTCCAGCGCGAAGCCTGGAAGCGCGCCACCAGCGACGCGACCGCCGGCGATGGCGCGGGCGGTGCGAAGGCCATGGCGGCCAGGGGCGCAGGGGCCGCGTCGGGCACAGGCGCTGGCGCAGCGATCATCGCCATTCCCAGCTCGTCGAAGCCCGCCTGCTCGCGCAGCAGGTCGCCGGCGGCCAGACGCCGCTGCAGGTAGTCCAGGGCGCGCGCCCGCGCCACGGCCCGCGTGGCCGGCATCGCGGTGAGCGTGCTCTCGGACTCCGCCCGCAGCACGCCCTGGTCGAACAGCTGGTCGCGGCGCGTGACGACGTGGCGCGCGGCCTCGTCGCCGCCCGGCAGGTCCAGGGCCACCAGTTCGATCGTGCACAGGCGCTCCTGCGCCCGGCCCTGCACCAGCACGGCCCAGGCCAGCTTCTTCATCGGACAGCCCTCCCCTTGCGTCGCGAACGCGCCAGTTTATAGGCGCGGGACCGCGGGGAAATCGGCCGGGCGTGCTTGTTGCCTGCGCCGCGGCAGGCCCCGGTCCTCAGGCCGAGCGCAACTGCGCGCGCAGCTGGGCACCCACCTCGGGCTGCGCCAGGAAGGGGTCGGCCGGATTGCGCATGGCCACGATGTTCTCCATGCGGCTGGTGATGTTGCCCAGCGCCTTCGGGCTTTCGTGGCTGAACACGTAGAACTGGTTGTCGCTGATGGCCTTGAAGACCTTGTGCGCCACCTCGGCCGCCGTGACCTTGCCGCTGCTCACGGCCTTGTTGCTCATGGCCTGGCCGATCAGCTGGCTCTTGGTCAGCTCGCTGTTCTTGGGCGCGTTGGGGCGGTTGCGCTCGCTGCTGGTGATGCCGGTGGGCACGAAATACGGGCACAGCAGGCTGGCGCCGATCTGGTCCGTGACCAGGTTCAGGTCCTGGTACATGGTTTCGGTCAGGCTCACCACGGCGGCCTTGGCCGCGTTGTAGATGCCCATGTTGGGCGGCGTGAGCAGGCCGGCCATGCTGGCCGTGTTGGTCACGTGGCCGCGGTAGGCCGGGTCCTTGGCGGCGGCTTCCAGCATCATGGGCACGAACAGGCGCACGCCGTGGATCACGCCCCACAGGTCCACGCCCAGCACCCATTCCCAGTCGGCCACGGTGTTCTCCCACACCAGGCCGCCTGCGCCCACGCCGGCGTTGTTGAACACGAAATGCGGCGCGCCGAAGCGCTCCTTCACGGCCGCGGCCAGCGCTTCCATCTGCGCGGCGTCGGACACGTCCACCCTGCGCGCCAGCACCTGCGCGCCGGCGGCCTTCATCTCGGCCTCGGCCTTGTCCAGCGCGTCCTGCTGCACGTCGACCAGCACGAGGTTCATGCCGCGCGAAGCGCCGATGCGTGCGCATTCCAGGCCGAAGCCGGAACCTGCGCCGGTGAGGACGGCGGTCTTGCCGAGGAAATCCTGAATCATGGAAAAGGGCCTTTCGCTTGTCGCTGGTCTCGTCAGGGCCTGCCGGCCCGGAATATGGCCCGCCTATTGGAGCCGCACGGCGGCCGGCTGTCTGTCCGGCGTGCGACCCCGCCCCGGGGCCACGGCCGGCGCACACGGCGCCGAACGCATGTCGGCGCCGTTTTCTCAGAAAACGAGAAGGCCGGTTGCCGCTCGCCAGGGCATCGCGATCATGCGGGCCATGGCCTCTTCCACAAGGGCGGCGCACCGCAGCACCCCATGACCGAACGCGCATCTCCTGTTCCACCCTTTTTCCTCTTCGTGCACGGTGCCTGGCACGGGGCCGCGCACTGGGATCGCGTGAGGGCCGTGCTGGCCGCCGCGGGCTGCCGCAGCGCCGCCATCGACCTCCCCGGCAGCGGCCCGGCGGCCGCGCTGCCGCGCGCCTACGAAACGCAGGACCTGGACGAGCTCGTCCGCGAGCCTTCGCCCCTCGCGCATGTGACGCTCGAAGACCAGGCGGCGGCCATCGTGGCCGAGATCGAGCGGCAGCAGGCCGCCCATGGTCCGGTCGTCGTGGTCGCGCACAGCGCCGGCGGCCTGCCCGCGACGTCGGCGGTGGAGCGGGTGCCCGATCGGGTCAGCCGCATCGTCTACGTGGCCGCGCACTGCCCCGTGGCGCTGGCGACTCTGTCCGGCTACCTGGGCCTGCCCGAGAGCGCCGCGGCGCAGCTGGGGCCGCTGTTCCTGGGCGAGCCGGGCGTGCTGGGCGCGGTGCGCATCAACCCGCGGGCCGCCGATCCGGGCTACCAGGAAGCGCTGCGCCAAGGCTTCTACAGCGACCTCGGCGCGGCCGAGGCCCGGCCCTTCATCGCCCGGCTGACACCGGACCTGCCGCTGCGCGTGGCCACCGACGAGGTGCGGGTCTCGGCGCAGCGCTGGGGCCGCGTGCGCCGCACCTATGTGCGCACGCTGGCCGACCGGGCGCTGCCGCTGGCCTTGCAGGACCGGCTGATCGCCGAAGCCGATGCGCTGACGCCGCACAACCGTTTCGAGGTGCACAGCCTCGACTGCGGCCACTCCCCTTTCGCATCCTGCCCCGGGGCGCTGGCGGCGCTGCTGCATCCGCTGCCCTGACCCGGCCCTTTCCCCTTGCTCTGGAGTTCCACCATGCCCCACGATCCTTGCCGCCGCCTCCTGCTCCACGCCGGCGCCGCCGGCCTCGCCCTGGCCGCCGCCGGCGCAGCGGCCCGTCCGGCCTGGCCCGCGCGGCCGGTCACGCTGGTGGTGGGATTCCCCGCCGGCGGCATCACCGACGTGATGGCGCGCCTCGTCAGCAAGGGGCTTGCCGATGAATTGAAGCAGCCGGTGGTGATCGACAACCGGTCCGGCGCGGGCGGCACCATCGCCGCCGCCGCCGTGGCGGCCGCGCCGAAGGACGGCTACACCCTGCTGGTGGTCGCCAGCGGCCATGTCCACAATCGCCTGCTGCTCAAGGGCATCCGCTATGACGCGCTGGCGGATTTCGAGCCCATCGGCGGCATCGCGCAGAACCAGCTGGTGCTGCTGGTCAACCCGGCGTCCGCCCACCAGAAGGTGCAGGACCTGATCGCGGCAGCCAGGACCCGGGAGATCACCTACGGCTCGGGCACCATCGGCGGCGTCGACCACCTGCTGATGGAGGAGCTGGCCGTGCGCACGCAGGGGCGCTTCGTGGGCGTGCAGTACCGCGGCGCGGCGCCGGCCTTCCAGGACCTGCTGGGCGGCCAGATCGACGTCTACGCGGGCCTGGTCCAGGCTGCCGTGCCGTACATCGAAGCCGGCAAGCTGCGGGCGCTGGCCTTGACCAGCCGCGACCGATCGCCGCTCCTGCCGCAGGTGCCCACCCTGTCCGAAACGGTGCTGTCCGGCTATGACGCGCAGGGCTACTTCGGGCTGGTCGGCCCGGCCGGGCTGCCCGCGCCGGTGGTGGCCCGGCTGAACCAGGCGCTGAACCAGGTGCTGCAGCGGCCCGAGGTGCTGGCCACGCTGCGCCAGGGCGGCGCCAGGCCGCTGGCGGGCACGCCTGCCGAGTTCCAGGCCTTCCTGCGCCAGGACGGCCTGCGCTGGAGCGATCTCATCACCCGCCTGCACATCCAACCCCAATGAACCGAGAACCCCTGCGCATCGAACACGCGCCCGAGCGCCTGCCGGCCACGCGGCTGGAGTGCGACCTGTGCATCGTCGGCGCGGGCGCCGCCGGCGTCTCCGCCGCGGTCGAAGCGTCCCGGCTCGGCCTGCGGGTCTGCCTGATCGACGGACTGCCCCAACTGGGCGGCCAGTCGGTCAATGGACTGATCGGCACGCTGTGCGGCTTCTATTCGGCCGACGCACAGCCCCACCTGCTGCATTACGGCTTCGCGCGCGAACTGCTGGCCGAACTCGACGCGGCCGGCGCGCTGTCGTACCGGCGCGCGCGCGGCACGCTGATCGCGCTGTACGACGAGGGCGAACTGGCCGCCGCCTACGCGCGGCACCTGAGGCGCGCCGACGTGCGGCTGGTGCTGGGCGCCCTGCTCACCCGCGTGGAACGCAGCGGCCGGCGCATCGAGCGCGTCCATGTGCAGACCCGCTACGGGGCCGTCGCCGTCACGGCCGGCTGCTTCCTCGACGCCAGCGGCGACGCCGCGCTGGCCCGCGCAGCCGGCCTGCGCACCCAGTCGGCCGCCCAGCCGGTGTTCGGCACCACGATGTTCAGCCTGGCCGGCCTGGGCCCGGCACTGCCCGCGCGCGAGGCGGTCGAGCAGCGGCTGGCCGAAGTGGCGGAACAGTACGGGCTCGACCGCCGCGATGGTTTCGTCTTCGCCTTTCCGGGGCGCGATCTCTGCCTGGTCAACCTGATGCACGTCGAGACCCCGTTGGAGCCGCTGGCGATGTCGCGCCTGGCCCGGGACGGCCGCGAAGAGGTGGATCGGATCCTGGCGTTTCTGCGCGCCGAGTTTCCCGCGGCCTTTCACGGCGCCCGCGTGCATTCGGTGGGCCAGCCCGGCGTGCGCCAGACGCGCGGCATCGTCGGCCGCAGCCGCCTCACGACCCGGGCCGTGCGCGACGGCACCCGCGCGCCCGACGCGGTGGCGCGCAGCGCCTGGCCGATCGAGTTCCACGGCGAGCTGCGCGGGGTGCACTGGGAAACCTTCCGCGCCGGCCACCTGTGCTGGGTGCCGCTGTCCTCGATGGTGGCGGCGGACGCCGACAACCTGCTGGCGGCGGGCCGCTGCATCGACGCCGAACCCTACGCCCTGGCCGCCGTGCGCGTCATCGGCCCGTGCATCGCCATGGGGGCGGCCGCCGCGGCGGCCGCAGCCACCGGGGGCAGCGCGCTGCACGCCCTGGACACCGCGCGGGTGCAGGCGCTGGTGCAGGACAACCTGCAGCGCTGCGAACCCGGCCCGATCCCCCAACGCCCCCTTCCCCCACCCCCGACAAGGAGCCTGCATGCCTGCCTATTTCGTGATCGAACTCGACGTCGAGGACGGCCCCAGCCTGGCCGAATACGAACGGGAGGTCGGCCAGCACGTCGTGGCCGCCGGCGGCCGCTTCCTCGTGCGCGGCAACGACTACCGTCCGATCGAGGGCGGCTGGGCGCCCAAGCGCCTGGTGATCGTCGAATTCCCCAGCATCGAGGCGATCGAGCGCTACTACCACTCCGAACCCAACCAGCGGCTCAAGCGCAAGCGCCTGGCCGGCACCGCCGGAAAACCGGCCCGGGCCATCGCGATCCAGGGCCTGGACGCGCCGGCGCACGGATCGCCCAAGGACCTGGGAACCGATGCCAGCGGTGCCGTCATCTGGGGCTGAGCGCCCGGGCCGGCGCAGGACCGGCGCGGGGCCGCTGCAAGACATGTCCGTGGCGCTGAAGGACAACATCGCGGTGGCGGGCCTGCCCAACACGGCCGGAACCCGGGGCCTGCGCGACTGGCGACCGGTGGCGCACGCGCAGGTGGTGCACCGGCTCCGGAGCGCCGGCGCGCGGCTCGCCGGCAAGACGGCGATGCACGAACTCGCCATGGGCTGGACCGGCCAGAGCGCCGCCTTCGGCGATACCTGCCATCCGCAAGACCCCGGGCGCATGGCCGGCGGCAGCAGCGGGGGCAGCGCCTGCGCCGTCGCCACGGGACAGGCTGACGCGGCGCTGGGCACCGACACCAACGGCTCCGTGCGCATCCCGGCCGCCTTCTGCGGCATCGCCGGCCTGCGGCCCAGCCATGGCCGCTATCCGATGGACGGCGTGATGCCGCTCGCGCCTTCCATGGACACGGTGGGGCCGATGGCGCGGCAGGTTGAGACGCTCGCCCTGCTGGACGCCGCGCTGGCCGGTGACCCTGCTGCGGCCCGGCCGCTGCGTCCGCGGACCGTGCGCGGCCTGCGCCTGGGCCTGTGCCGGCCCTTCCACTGGGACCCGCTCGAAGACGAGGTGGCCGCCGTCTGCATGCGCGCCTTGCGGACCTTCGAAGCCGCCGGCGCCGTCCTCGTCCCCGTCGACCTGCCGGACTGGCCGGCGCTGACCGAAGGGGCCGCGCGCGCCACGATCGCCCACGAGTCGCGCAGCGCCCTGCCTGCCTTCCTGGCCCGCCAGCCGGGCGCCCCGGCCTGGCCGGCCGTCGCCGCGCAGGTGGGCGCCGACCTGCGGCCGGCCCTGGCCGCGTGGACGGACGCGGGACTCGAAGCGGCCTACCTGCTCGCCCAGCGGCGGCGCGCGGCGCTGCGCGCGCGTTGGGCCGCCGCGGCGGCGGCGCAGGGTCTCGATGCGCTGGTCTACCCCGCCGTGCGCGTGGTCGCGCCGCTGCGCACGCAGCCGCCGGTCTCGCCGGGCCCCGACCTCGAGGTGAACGGGACGCTGTTGCCGGCCAGACTGGCCTTCGCCCACAACCTCGCGCCGGCCTCGCTGGGCGGATGGCCCAGCCTGGTGATTCCCGCCGGCCGTGGCCCGGCTTCCGGCCTGCCCGTGGCGCTGGCCCTCGATGGCCTGCCGGGCGGCGACCGGGCGCTCCTGGCACTGGGCGCGGCGCTGCAGCCGCTGATCGCGCCGGCGTTTACGCCCTAGGAACCGGTGCCCAGCCGCCGGGCAGCGCGGCGCCAGCGTCCCGGGCCAGCCGGCACGGCGCAGGCCGTCCGCATCCTCCGCCAGCAGCTGCCGCAGCACGGCCTCGGGCGCATGGGCCAGGATGGCCAGCGACGTGGCACCACGGTAGAGCGCCATCGCACGCCCGCGCTCGTACCCGGTGATCCGCGGCGCGGCCGTGCCCGCGACGCTGTGCACGCACAGGACCTTCAAACCATGCCGCCGGCACAGCAGCACCGTGCCGCGCGTGCGCTCCGACAGCCCCGTGCAGATGTCCGACGCGACGGCGATCAGCGGATCGGCGATGCGGATCTGCCGGTCGAGTTCGACGATCGCCGGGCCGAGCGCGTATTCGCCCGCGCCGACGGCTTCGACCAGGCCGGCCGCCTCCAGGTCGGCAATGCAGCGGTAGGCCGTCGCCAGCGACGTGCCGAGATGGCGCGCCACCTCGGCCGCGCGCAGCACGGGCCGCTGCTCGCCGTAGAGCTGCAGCAGCCGCAGGACCTTGAGCGTGCGTGACATGCCGTCCATGCTAGCGCCGCGCCGGCGCGGCGCCTGCCCGGTTCGCAGAATCCGAGAAGTGGGTTTGCGCCGGCCCGCTGGCGCGCGGACCATGGCGGCTCGCGATTCACCAGAGACAAGGTCATGCAATTCCATCTGAACGGCTTCCGGCCGGGCGATCCTCACCTCCATCCCGCCTCCCCGCAGGCACTGCCGCATGGCGATGCGATTGCCGCGGAAGTCGACGTGCTCATCGTGGGCTGCGGCCCCGCGGGCCTGACGCTGGCCGCGCAGCTGGCGGCCTTTCCCGACATCCGCACCGCCCTGGTCGAGCAGAAGGAGGGGCCCCTGCAGCTGGGCCAGGCCGACGGCATCGCCTGCCGGACCATGGAGATGTTCGAGGCCTTCGGCTTCGCCGACCGGGTGCTCCGGGAAGCCTGCTGGATCAACGAAGTGACCTTCTGGAAGCCCGACGACGCGCAGCCGGCGCGCATCGTGCGCCACGCGAGGGTGCGGGACACCGAGGACGGCCTGTCCGAGTTTCCGCACGTGGTGCTGAACCAGGCGCGCGTGCACGACTTCTACCTGGAGCTCATGCGCCAGGCGCCGGCGCGGCTGCAGCCGCACTACGCCCGCCGCCTGCTCGGTCTTTCGGTGGACCGGGCCGCGCCCGAATACCCCGTGACCGCCTTGCTGGAACGCACGGATGGCGTCCATGCGGGCCGGCAGGAACGCGTGCGCGCCCGCTACGTGGTCGGCTGCGATGGAGCGCGCAGCCAGGTGCGCCGCGCCATCGGCCGGCAGCTTGTGGGCGATTCGGCCAACCAAGCCTGGGGCGTGATGGACGTGCTGGCCGTCACGGATTTCCCCGACATCCGCTTCAAGGCGGCCATCCAGTCCGCCGAAGGCAACCTGCTGGTGATCCCGCGCGAGGGCGGCCACCTGATGCGCCTGTACGTCGAGATGGACAAGCTGGGCGAGGACGAGCGGGTGGCCAGCCGGCGGATCTCGCTGGACGATCTGGTGGCCGCCGCCCGGCGCATCCTGCGGCCCTTCACGCTGGAGGTGAAGGAAGTGCCCTGGTGGTCGGTCTACGAGATCGGCCAGCGCATCTGCGCCGGCTACGACGATTCCGACGGCCAGGCGCCACCGCATGTCTTCATCGCCGGCGACGCCTGCCACACCCACAGCCCCAAGGCCGGCCAGGGCATGAACTTCTCGATGCAGGACAGCTTCAATCTGGGCTGGAAGCTGGCGGCCGTCCTGCGCGGCCAGTGCCTGCCCGCCCTGCTGCACAGCTACTCGGCCGAACGCCAGGCGGTGGCCCAGGAACTGATCGACTTCGACCGCGAGTGGGCCCGGATGTTCAGCGACCGGGCCAGGCAGCGCGCGGATGCGGATTCGGGCGTGGATCCCGAAGCCTTCCGCTCCTACTTCGAGCGCCACGGCCGCTTCACGGCCGGCCTGGGCACGCACTACCGGCCTTCCATCATCACCGGCGGCGCCGCGCACCAGGCGCTGGCGCGGGGCTTCGTGATCGGCACGCGCTTTCATTCCGCGCCCGTGGTGCGCGTCGCCGATGCCCGGCCGCTCCAGCTGGGCCATGTGGCCAGCGCCGATGGCCGCTGGCGCCTGTATGCCTTCGCCGCCGCCAGCCCGGCCAGCCTCCACGCCCTGTGCCGCTTCCTCGAAGAGTCGCCCGAATCGCCGGTGCGGCGGTTCACGCCCGCGGGGCAGGACATCGATTCGGTGTTCGACGTGCGCGCCATCTTCCAGCAGCCGCATGCGGCGCTGGACATCGCCCGGGTGCCTCCCCTCCTGCTGCCGCGCAAGGGCGCCCTGGGCTTGCGCGACTACGAGAAGGCCTATGCGCCGGACTTCAGGAACGCGGCGGACATCTTCGAGCTGCGCGGCATCGACCGCGCCCGGGGCGCGCTCGTGGTGGTGCGGCCCGACCAGTACGTGGCGCATGTGCTGCCCCTGCAAGCCCATGAGACGCTGGCTGCGTTCTTCGCCGGCTTCATGCGGCCGCAGGGCCCGGCCCGCGGCGAAAAATCCGCCGCCGCACACGCGTAGGCCCTGGCCGCCGGACGCCTGGCGGCGCGAGGCCCGGGCCGGGGCCGGAACGTTCAAGCAGCGGGCGCTGGCCGCGGAGGGGCCCGCGATGCTACGCCGCCCCGCCCGGGGCGAAGCGCCCGGGCGCCGATGCCCCCACGGCGCCACGGCCGAGCGCCGGGCCCGTCCTGCGCCGTTTGCTGCACCGCAATAGACTTCGCGGCCGACCGCGCTCGCGGGTCCGCGTGGCGGGCCGTGCGGCAGCGCGGCGGCCGGCCCTGCAAGTCGCCGCTTCCTTGCGCCGGCCTGCAGCCTTTCCTGTTGTTCGCCAAGCTCCATGACCCGTCAAGCCATCTCCCTGTTCACGCAGCGCCGCACGCAGTACGCCCTGGGCAAGAACCTGCCGATCGCCGAATCCGACGTGGACGCGCTGATCCGCCAGGCCATCCGCCTCGCGCCCTCCTCCTTCAACTCGCAGAGCTCGCGCGCCGTGATCCTGTTCGGCGCCGCGCATGAGCGGCTGTGGAACATCACGCGCGAAACGCTGCGCCCCCTGGTGCCGGCGGAAAACTTCGCCTCCACCGACGCCAAGATGGATGCCTTCGCCGCCGGCGCCGGCACGGTGCTGTTCTACGAGGACCAGGACACGATCCAGGAACTGCAGCAGAAGTACCCCCTGTACGCCGACAACTTCCCGGTCTTCTCCGAGCATTCGGCCGGGATGGCGCAGTTCGCCGTCTGGACGGCGCTGGCCGAGGCCGGCATCGGCGCCAGCCTGCAGCACTACGCGCCGCTGATCGATGCCGAGGTGGCGCGCACCTGGGACGTGCCTGCGAGCTGGAAGCTGCGCGCGCAGATGCCCTTCGGCTCCAACGAAAAGCCCATCGGCGAGAAAACCTTCATCGCCGACGAAGTGCGCTTCAAGACGGTGCGCTGACGCAGCGCCGGCGCGCGCCCCGGCGCGGCAGCCCGGCGGCCGCGGCCTGCGCGCCGGTTCAGGTGCGCGGCATGAACCCGTCCGCGCTCCAGTCCTCGCTGCCCACCCCGTGGTGCACGAAGAACAGGCCTTCGGGGTCGTACTGGCGCTTGGCAGCCCGCAGCCGCGGGTAGTTCGCGCCCCAGAAGGCCTGTTGCCAGTCGGCCTGGAAATAGCTGCTTTCGGCCAGGTAGGTGCTGTGCCGCGGCAGCAGGCGCCGCAATTCGGCCATCGCCAGGCCGATCCGCTGCGACTGCCGGTGCGCCCGCGCCTCGTCGGGCGTGCGGCCTGCCACGCCGGGATAGGCCGGCGGCCCTTCCGCGCCCAGGATGGCCAGGGCGAAGGCATCGAGCACGGCCGGGTTCATGGCCGTGTCGCGCGCCGCCTCCACCACTTCGGCCGGCGCGCCGGCCAACCCCTTGTTGAGGTGCAGCGACACCGGCCAGTGCCGCGTGGCGGCAAAGAGCGCGTCGGCCAGCGCCTCGCGCCGGTCGGGCTGCAGCAGCGCGGCGGGCAGCCACGCCGATTCGTAGCCGTGCAGCACCTGGCCCACCTGCCCTTCGTCGCCGGCCCAGTAGACATTCGTCGCCGGCGCGCCGGGCCGCGGATCGCGGCGGACCAGGCCCAGCACGCGCTTGGGCAGCGTGGGCGCCCAGAAGTCGCGTGCCGGGGTGGTGATGACGGACAGCGGCCCCTCCTCCACGTCGAAGTCCTCGCGCTGGCGGGCCAGCGCCTCGCGCAAGGGCTGCCACACGGCCTGCGCCTGCCGGCGCGTGAGGCCCTGGAACACCATCGACACCTGGAGCGCGAAGTCGCGGGGGAAGCGCAGCTGCTCACCCCAGTGCGGGCTCAGCAGCGCCTGGTGGCAGAAATCCAGTGTCAGGCCGATCAATTGTCGGAAAGCCGCCGGCGACCGGGCCTGGACCTTGAAGTTGACGGCGCCGAAGGTCGATGGCAGTTCGTGCACGCGCAACGTGAGCCGCGTGACGATGCCCAGGCTGCCACCGCCCCTGCCCTTGAGCCCCCAGAACAGTTCGGGGTGCGTGCACGCGTTGGCGACGCGCACCTGGCCGTCGGCCGTGACCACCTCGGCTTCGAGCAGGCTGGCCGCGGCCAGGCCGTAGCGCCTGGAGAAGCTGCCGAAGCCGCCGCTCTGCACCAGCCCGGCCACGCCCACCGTCATGCAGCCCCCGCCCTGCACGTAGCCGCCAGCCTGCGTGCTCACGGCGTCATAGGCCTGCGCCCAGAGCGCGCCGGCACCGAGGGACACCGCGCGCTGCGGCGCCACGCGGCCTGCGCAGCCCTGGGGCACGAAGGCGCCATGCATCGCGATCTCGCGCATGCCGCGCGTCCAGACCAGCAGCGAGTCGGGCGCGTTCGAGGTGCCCTGGTAGCTGTGGCCACCGCCCTTGACCACGAGCCGCAGCCGGTGCGCGCGCGCGAAGTTCACGGCCGCGACCACATCCGCGGTCTCGCGCGCGGCGACCGCACGCACGCTGGGCGACGAAGTCCAGGCCTGCACCCAGCCCAGGGTCTGCGTGAGGGCCACGTGGTCGCTGACGAAGTAGGGGTTGCGCAGCGACTCGAAGAGCTGCGCGCAGGCCGCGCCGCCGGGCTCGGTGCGGCAGGCGTCGAAAGGCGATGCCACGGCCTGCAGGCGGCCGCCCACCTGCTGGCCCAGTTGCCGCCATTGCCCCTCGGTGGGCCAGCCGGGATCGGCCGGTCGTACGCGCGGGTGCCGCTGCGGCGCGGCATCCGGCGGCGGCTGCGCGCCGGCCCCGGCCGGCAGCAGCGGCAGCGCCGCGGCGGCCTGCAGCACGCGCCGGCGCCCCGGCGCGCGCAGCCTTCCGGGATCCGCGCGGCCCGCCGCCATGGCCGGTCAACCCTCGGCCTTGCGCAACGCGTAGCCCAGCCGCGGGAAATGCACGTGCACGAGGCCGGTCGCTTCGCTGTCGCGCGCCACGGTGTAGTGCGTGCGCGTGGCCGCCACCAGCCGGCCGTGCGTCTCTTCCAGGCCGAAGCTCTCGGCGCGCACGCGCACCGGGCTGCCCAGCGCGATGCCATGGTCGTCCTGGAAGGTGCTGTCGCTGAGCAGCGTGTGCGGTTGCGCGGCGCGCGCCGCGGCCAGCGCGTCGGCGGCCGTGATCTTGCGGAAGCTGCCGTGGCCGATGCCCTGCATGCGGTCCATCCAGTCCAGCACCGCCGGGGCCACGTTCAGCACGCCGTGCAGGGCCCGCAGGCGGCGGACGAACCACAGGCAGTGGTAGACCGAGAAGTCGGCAATGCAGGGCTGGCTGCCCAAAAGGAACGTGCGGTCGTCCAGCATGTCGGACAGCCGGCGCAGATAGGAGCGCAGCGCGCCCGCCGCGTCGCTGGGGTGCATGCGCGGCGGCTGGTTGCCGTACATGCCAGCGCGGTCGGCGAGGAAGGCCTGGGCCGTTTCCGGCGGCGCGCCGGCAAAGATCTCGGCCACCCCCTGGGGCTGGAAGCTGTAGGCCATCGCGGCCGCGAACAGCGTCGTGTCGGCCCATTGCGCCAGCGTGCGCGCCAGGCCCTTCTCGGGCTCGGGGAAGAAGGTGGGCTCGGGCTGCAGGTGCTCCAGCACGTCGGCGATCAGGGCCGTGTCGCAGTAGACGTCGGCCCCCACCTGCAGCACCGGCACGCGCCGGTAGCCGCCGGTGAGCGCCACCAGGTCCGGCTTGGGCATGACCGGCGGCACGATCACCGACTGCCAGGCCAGCTTCTTGCCCCCGAGCATCAGGCGCGCCTTCTCGGCGAAGGGGGACATGGCGTAGTGGTGCAGGATCAGTTCGGGCATGGCGGGGTGAAGGTGGAAAGGGGTTCGGCGCCGACGTGCACGAGGCGCACGAGGCGCGGCGATGCCAACCCGCACCCTAACCGGTCCGGCGCCGCGGCGCCAGTCGGGCGGCGCCGCGCGCGCGTCGGGCCGCCGCAGGGGGCTCCGGCTTCCGGACCCGCTGCGCGGAGCCGGCGCCGGATGCCGCCTCAGAAGGTGTGAATGAATCCCGCGTGGCCGAGCAGACCGTCCAGGGGTGCGCCATCGAGGCGCAAAGCGCAGCCATAGCTCGGGCTATGGCGAGCATTTGCAACGATGAGGGCGTGCACCTGGGCGGGATGAGCGGGCATGTGGGGTTCGTTCACACCTTCTCAGGCCACCGGCATCGCGCGCCGGATGATGGCCTCCAGGTCGGCGCCACGGCCCAGCATGCCGAAGGCATGGCCCCAGTCGCCCGCGATGCGCGAATCGATGAAGGCGCCGTGGACGGCGGCCGGCGCGTGCTGCACCAGCAGGCCGGCCTGCAGCGCCAGGGCCACGTCCTGCGCCAGGCGGCGCGCCTCCAGTTCGGTGGCCATCGCCTCCACGCGCGCGGGCAGGGAATCGATGAGCCGGTCCAGGGCCGCGTGCTGGCCGCGCGCCGGGGCGAGTTCCTGGGCGAAGGCGGCGGCCGCATCGCCCTTGCGCAGCGCGCGCAGCAGGTCGATGGCCATGATGTTGCCGGCGCCTTCCCAGATGGAGTTGAGCGGCATCTCGCGGTAGACGCGTGCCATCACGCCCTGCCCGCCCTCTTCCACGTAGCCGTTGCCGCCCAGGCATTCCATGGCCTCCTGCGCAAGGTGGCTGCCGCGCTTGCAGATCCAGAACTTGGCCACGGGCGTGAGGATGCGGGCCATCAGGCGTTCGTGCGCATCGCCGGGCCGGTCGAAGGCGCGCGCCAGGCGCAGCGCCAGCGCCGTGGCGGCCTCGCTTTCCAGCGCGAGGTCGGCCAGCACGTTCTTCATCAAGGGCTGCTCGATCAGCGGCTTGCCAAAAGCCTGGCGCTGGGCCGTGTGGCTCAGCGCGAGCGCCACCGCCTGGCGCATGAGGCCGCTGGTGCCCAGGGCGCAGTCCAGCCGGGTCATGGTGCCCATCTCCAGGATCTGCGGGATGCCCCGCCCTTCCTCGCCCACGCGCCAGGCGCTGGCGCCGTGGAATTCCACTTCGGAACTGGCATTGGCCTTGTTGCCCAGTTTGTCCTTCAGGCGCTGGATGCGCAGCGCGTTGCGGGTGCCGTCGGGCAGCACGCGCGGCAGGAAGAAGCAGGTCAGCCCGGCCGGCGCCTGGGCCAGCACCAGGAAGGCGTCGCACATGGGCGCCGAGAAGAACCACTTGTGGCCGGTGATCGCATAGCGCTCGCCCCAGGCATCGGCCCCTTCGCGCACCGCCTGCGTGGTGTTGGCGCGCACGTCCGAGCCGCCCTGCTTCTCGGTCATGCCCATGCCCATGGTCACGCCGGCCTTGTCGCTGAACAGGCACAGCCGGGGGTCGTACCAGCGGCTCTGCAGCTTGGGCGACCAGGCGGCGTGCACCGCCGGGTTGTCGCGCAGCGCGGGCGCCACCGCATAGCTCATCGAGATCGGGCACAGGACGGAGGGCTCGAGCTCCGTGAACAGCATGAAGCCCGCCGCGCGCTGCAGATGCGCATGCGCGCCGCCGCCCCAGGGCGTGCCATGCAGCCCGGCGCCCACCGCCGTGCGCATCAGCGCGTGGTAGCTGGGGTGGAACTCCACCTCGTCGATGCGGCGGCCGAAGCGGTCGTGCGTGCGCAACTCGGGGGTGTGCACGTTGGCCAGCCGCGCATGGGCCTGCATGTCCGCCGTGCCGAGCTCACGGCCCAGCGCCTGCAAGGGGGCCAGTTCCAGATCGGGTGCATGGAAGCGCAGCGCGTCCCGCATCGCCCGGTTCGTGGCGAACAGGTCGTAGTCGGCGAGCGGCTCGGGCTGGTTGAAGACGTCGTGGGTGGTGAAGGTCATGGTGTCTCCGTGGTCTGAAGCAAGGAATTCGGGCGCAGGCGCGCTCAGGTCGGGCAATGGTGCGTCCCCGCGCCCGATGGAAAAGAACGTTCGAACGGCGGGGCCATCGCATGCCCGTTGTACACAGGGACGGGCTAGGATGCCCAGCGGACTTTCTCCCCCTTCCATGAACGTGGTCCTGGTTCACGGCATCTTCGACAACGGCGCGATCTTCAAGCGCCTGGCCGCCCTGCTGACCGCTCAGGGCCATCGATGCTGGGTGCCCGCGCTGCGGCCCGCGGATGCCCGGCACGGCATCGAAGACCTGGCGTCCAAGCTCAAGGGCTATGTGCAGGCGAATCTGGCCCCGGGCGAGCCCTTCGCGCTGATCGGCTTCAGCATGGGCTGCATCATTTCGCGGCAGTACCTGCAGATGCTGGACGGGGCGCAGCGCGTCTGCGCCTTCTTCGCCATATCGGGGCCGCATCAGGGCACCCTCACCGCCTACCTGTACATCGGCCAGGGCGCGCGGGACCTGCGGCCAGGCAGTGCGCTGCTGGCGAGACTGAAGGCCACGGAAGAGCGGCTGTCACGCGTTGCGCTCCATGTCTACTGGACGTCGCTGGACCTCACTGTCGTTCCTGCGACCAGTTGCAACTGGGCCCTGGCCCCGCAGCGGCTCGACAGCCGCACCCTGCTTCACCGCTTCATGCCGACGGACCGCCGGGTCTGTGCGGACATCGTCCGGCGGATCTCGGCGCTGTGAAGAGCTCCGGTGCGGGCGAGCCGCGCCGGGCACATATCCGCTGCGGCCCTGGCGCGGCGCTGCTTCAGCTGCTCACCATCGGCAGGCACTGCAGCACCACGACAGCCACTCGCCGCGGCCCAGCACCGGGGCGACGGCGATGGGCAGTGCGTGCGTGCCGCTTCAGACCAGCTTCACCAGCTGCTTGCCGAAGTTCTTGCCCTTGAGCAGGCCCAGGAAGGCTTCGGGCGCGGATTCGATGCCTTCGGCAATGGATTCGCGCGGGCGCAGCTTGCCGGTGGCCACCAGCGTGCCCAGCTCCTTCAGGGCTTCGGGCCAGACTTCCATGTGCTCGCTGACGATGAAGCCTTCGAGCTTCACGCGGTTGATCAGCAGCAGCGTGGGGTTGGCCAGCGGCAGGGGCTGGCCGTCGTAGCCGGCGATCATGCCGCACAGCGCGATGCGCGCAAAGGCATTGAGGCGCAGCAGCACCGCATCGAGGATGTAGCCGCCCACGTTCTCGAAGTAGCCGTCGATGCCGTTGGGGCAGGCTTCCTTGAGGGCCGCGCTCATGCTCTTGACGTCGGGGTGCTGGCGGTAGTCGATGCAGGCATCGAAGCCCAGCTCGTCGGTCACGTACTTGCACTTGTCGGGGCCGCCGGCGATGCCGACCACGCGGCAGCCGCGCGCCTTCGCCAGCGCCCCAAAGGCGCTGCCCACGGCGCCCGAGGCGGCGCTCACGACCAGCGTCTCGCCTTCCTTGGGCGCGATGATCTTCACGAGGCCGTACCAGGCGGTGACGCCGGGCATGCCCACAGCGCCCAGGTAGTGCGACAGCGGCACGTGCGTGGTGTCGACCTTGCGCAGCGCGCCGGGCTGCGTGGCATCCACCACGCTGTACTGCTGCCAGCCGCCGAAGCCCACCACCTTGTCGCCCACGGCGTACTTGGGGTTGCGGCTTTCCACCACTTCACCCACGGTGCCGCCCTGAAAGGTCTGGCCCAGCGGCTGGCTGGCGGCGTAGCTCTTGGAATCGTTCATGCGGCCACGCATGTACGGGTCCAGGCTCAGGTAGTGGTGGCGCACCAGCACCTGGCCGTCGGCCAGCGCCGGGGTCTGCGCTTCGACCAACTTGAAGTTGGACAGCGAGGCCTCGCCTTCGGGGCGGTTGTCGAGATGGATCTGCTTGTTGGCAGGCATGGAAGGCTCCTGGTGAAGAAGCCGGCCGCCGGAGGGCGGCGCGGCAGGTCGCGGGAAGGTTCAGTCCGTCGAGACGGGCTGCAGGTCGTGGAGAGTCTTGCTGTCCACCGGCAGGCGCCTGACGTACTTGAAGGTGCCGGTGGCCTGCGTGCAGAGCTGGCCCTGCGCGTCGTAGATGCTGGCCTCGGTGAAGGCCAGGGTGGCCGTGCGGTGCAGCAGCCGGCCCTTGCCCACCAGCGGTCCCTTGGCGGGCCGCATGAAGCTGGTCTTCATCTCGATGGTGACCACGCCCATCTCGGGCTGCACGCTGCGCGCGGCCGCGGCCATGGTCACGTCCATCAAGGTCATGCAGGCGCCGCCGTGCGTGACGAAGAAGCTGTTCAGGTGCTCGGGCCGGGCCGTGTAGTGCAGCTCGGACTCGCCGTCCTCGAAGCGCTCGAGGGTGAAGCCCAGATGGTCGACAAAAGGAATGGCGACGCCGAAGGAAATGCTCATGGTCCTAGCTTAGCGGCTGCGGCGTTGCGCCCCTCTCGTGCTCTGCAACCCGCTCAAGCGGCGCCGAGGACCACGCTGGTGCCGCCGTCCACCGCCAGCCACTGGCCGGTGATGTGCTTGCCGGCATCGCTCGCGTACAGCAAGGTCAGGCCCTTCAAATCTTCGTCGTCGCCCAGGCGGTTCAGCGGCGCGGCGGCCTTCATGTTGTCCTCGCCCAGCTGATCGATCAGGCCGGAGGCCATCTTGGTGCGAAAGAACCCCGGGCAGATGGCGTTCACGGTGATGCCGTAGCGGCCCCACTCGGCCGCCAGCGTGCGCGTGAAGCCGATCACCGCCGTCTTCGACGTGTTGTAGGCGATGGTCTTCATGCCCACCGGATTGCCGTTCAGGCCCGCGATGGAGGCGATGTTGATGATGCGGCCCGACCTCTTCGGAATCATGGAGCCGTTGGCGATCTGCTGCGCGAGGATGAAGTAGCCCCGCACGTTGAGGTTCATGACCTTGTCCCAGGCCGCGACGGGATGCTCCTCGGCCGGCGCGCCCCAGCTGGCGCCGGCGTTGTTCACGAGGATGTCCACGCCGCCCATGCGCGCCAGCGTCTCGTCGGCCAGGCGGCGCGTGTCTTCTTCCTTGGCGCAGTCGGCGGCGATCCAGCGCGCGTCGATGCCGGCGGCCTGCAGTTCGGCCGCGGCCTGCTCCAGGTCATCGGCCTTGCGCGAGCTCAGCATGATGCGCGCGCCGGCCTCGCCCAGCGCATGGGCCATCTGCAGGCCCAGGCCGCGCGAGCCGCCGGTCACCAGGGCGGTCTTTCCCTTGAGGTCGAAGAGTTGCTGTACGTTGCGGGTCATGGTGTCTCCTGAAGCAATGAACGGATGGCAAGGCGGCCCCGGCCGGCCTTCCCAGTGTGGGTTTCAGATCTCGTAGTCGAGCACGGTGCGCGCTTCGCGCAGCTGGCCCAACAGCGCGCCGGCCTGCTTGTGGCGCGGATGCACCTGGTAGGCGTCCAGGGCGGCCTTGTCCTCGAACACCGAGTACAGCAGCACGTCCACGTTGGCTTCCAGGCCCTCGCTGCGTGTGGCCACTTCGAACTCGCGCATGCCCGGCACGATGCCGCGGCAGGCCAGCAGTTCATCCTTGAAGCGCGCGGCCTCGGCCGGGTCCTTGAGCTTCCACATCACGATGTGCTTGATCATGCGGGGTCCTTCATGCGCGAGCGCACCCCGATGAGCACGAGGCCGATGGCGGTCGCGATCGCGCCCGGAACCATCAGGCGCCAGCCGATGGCTTCGTCGCTGCGGCCGGTGGCGATGCCCAGCACCACGGTCAGCAGGCCGCCGTAGATCAGCACCCAGGTCAGGTGCTCGATCCAGTGGCGCTTGCGCTTGTGCGCGATGGCCGCCATCAGAAGGCCTCTTCGGGCAGCTGGGCGCAGACCGGGTCGCGGTTCTCAACGACCTGCAGCCAGGCGCCGATCTTGGGTAGCTCGTAGTGGAAGAAGTAGGTCATGGCGCCGATTCGGCCCGTGTTGCCGGCGCCGGCAGCGCCCTGCCCTTGGGCCTGCACCGCGCACAACGCCACATCCAGCCAGATCCAGGCGATGACGGTGTGGCCGAAGGCCTGCATGTAGGGCACGGCGTTGGCAAGCGCCTCGGCCGGATTGCCGGTGGCCCAGGCTTCCTTCGTGGCGGCTTCGATCCGCTGCCAGGCCGTGGTGAGCGCCTGCGCATGGGTCGCCAGCGCGGGCACATCGGCGGCACGCGCGGCCGTGGCCTGCACGCGCTGAGCAAGCAGCTGCAGGCCGCGGCCCTGCTCCATCAGCACCTTGCGGCCCAGCAGGTCGGCCGCCTGGATGCCGTGCGTGCCTTCATGGATCATGTTCAGGCGGTTGTCGCGCCAGTACTGCTCCACCGGGAAGTCGCGCGTGTAACCGTAGCCGCCGTGGATCTGGATCGCCAGCGAATTGGCCTCCAGGCACCATTCGCTGGGAAAGCTCTTGGCGATGGGCGTCAGCACTTCCAGCAGCAGGCGGGCTTCGTCGGCGCTCGCCGCCTCGCCGGTCTTCTGCTCGTCGACGAGCTTGGCGCAGTACAGCTCCAGCGCGAACGCGCCTTCGCAATAGGCCTTCTGCGCGAGCAGCATCCGGCGCACGTCGGCGTGCTCGATGATGCGCACCTGCGGCTTGGCGGCGTCCTTGCCGCCCGGCCCCACAGGGCGGCCTTGCGGCCGGTTCTTGGCATAGTCCAGCGAAGCGTAATAGCCCGCCAGGCCCAGCATGGCCGCGGCCGTGCCCACGCCGATGCGCGCCTCGTTCATCATGTGGAACATGCAAGCCAGGCCCTGGCCCGGCTTGCCGACCAGGTAGCCCACGGCGCCCGCCTGCCCGCCGACCGGGAACTTGCCCTCGCCGAAGTTCAGCAGCGTGTTGGTGGTGCCGCGCCAGCCCAGCTTGTGGTTCAGGCCGGCCAGCGCCACGTCGTTGCGCACGCCGGTCAGCCGGCCTTCGGTGTCCACCAGCTTCTTGGGCACGATGAACAGCGAGATGCCCTTCACGCCCGGGATCAGCTTGCCGTCGGCGTCCGGAATCTTGGCCAGCACGATGTGCACGATGTTTTCGGTCAGCTCGTGGTCGCCCGCCGAGATCCACATCTTGTTGCCCTTGAGCCGGTAGCGCGGACCCAACGGGTCGCTCTCGAAATCGGCGCCATCGGGCACGGCACGCGTGGCCACATCGGACAGTGACGAGCCCGCCTGCGGCTCCGACAGGCACATGGTGCCGGCCCAGCGGCCGCTGAATTCGTTGAGGGCGAACACCTTCTTCTGCAGCTCGGTGCCATGCACCATCAGCAGGTTCGCATTGCCGCTCGTGAGCATGTTGGAGCCGATGCTCACCGAAGCCAGCCCGAAGAAGGCGTTGGCCGCGGCCTGCACCGTGTAGGGCAGTTGCATGCCGCCGATCTCGTAGTCCTGCGCGGCGGCCATCATGCCGCTTTCGACGAAGGCCGTATGCGCGTCGTGCGTGGCCTGCGGCAGGATCACCTTCTCGCCGTCGAACTGCGGCTCCTGCGTGTCGACCGTGCGGTTGAAGGGCGCGTACTTCTCGCGCGCGATGCGCTCGCAGGTGTCGAGCACGGCGTCGAAGGTCTCGCGCGAATGGTCGGCGAAACGCTCGCGCTGGTTCAGCGTCTCGGCGCCGAGCCAGTCGTAGAGAAGGAAGTCGAGGGTCGGGCGAAGGCTCATGGCGCGTGGCTCAGGAAGACGGAAGAAGAGGCAGCCGCCGCTGCGGCCGCCGTTCCGGTGTGGGCATGGCGCCCCTCACCGATGGGCCCGGCGCCGCGCAGCCGCGCGGGGCGCGGGCCGCAGGGCTTTACAGCACCTCGAAGACACCGGCGGCGCCCATGCCGCCGCCGATGCACATCGTGACCACGACCTTCTTGGCGCCGCGGCGCTTGCCTTCGATGAGCGCATGGCCGGTCAGGCGCTGGCCGCTCACGCCGTAGGGGTGGCCGACGGCGATGGCGCCGCCGTTCACGTTCAGGCGGTCATCGGGCAGGCCCAGCTTGTCGCGGCAGTAGATCACCTGCACGGCGAAGGCCTCGTTGAGTTCCCACAGGTCGATGTCGCTGATCTTCAGGCCCAGGTTCTTGAGCACCTTCGGGATCGCGAAGACCGGGCCGATGCCCATCTCGTCGGGTTCGCAGCCCGCCACGGCGAAGCCCAGGAAGCGGCCCAGGGGCTTGAGACCCTTGCGCTCGGCGTACTGCTCGCTCACCACGACGCAGGCGCCGCCGCCGTCGGAGAACTGGCTGGCGTTGCCGGCCGAGATCAGGCCGCCGGGAATGGCCGAGCGGATGCCGCTGATGCCTTCCTTGGTGGTGCCGGGACGGATGCCTTCGTCGTTCTCGACCGTCACTTCCTTGGTGATCAGGCCCAGCTGCGCATCGGCCACGCCGGCCAGCACGGTGATGGGTGCGATCTCGTCCTTGAACTTGCCGGCTTCCAGCGCGGCGGTGGCGCGCTGCTGGCTGCGCGCGCCGTATTCGTCCATGGCGTCGCGGCCGATGTTGTAGCGCTTGGCCACCTGCTCGGCCGTCTGCAGCATGTTCCAGTAGATCTCGGGCTTGTGCTTGACCAGCCACGGGTCGGCCAGCATGTGCTTGTTGGCTTCGTTCTGCACGCAGGAGATGCTTTCCACGCCGCCCGCCACGTAGACCTCGCCCTCGCCCGCGATCACGCGCTGCGCCGCCGTGGCGATGGTCTGCAGGCCCGAGGAGCAGAAGCGGTTGATGGTCATGCCCGAGGTGGTGATGGGCAGGCCGGCGCGCAGCGCGATCTGGCGCGCGATGTTGGAACCGGTGGCGCCTTCGGGCGTCGCGCAGCCCATGATCACGTCGTCGACCTCTGCGCCATCGATGCCGGCGCGCTGCACCGCGTGCTGCACCGCATGGCCGCCCAGCGTGGCGCCGTGGGTCATGTTGAAGGCACCCTTCCAGCTCTTGGCGAGCGGGGTGCGGGCGGTGGAAACGATCACTGCGCTGGTCATGGTGTCTTCCTTGGATGAATAGCGGGGGTTGGAATCAGGAGGGCTGCGCGCTGGCGCGCAGGATCTGCAGGTAGAAGCGAATCATGTCGCCATACGCCGCCACGGGCAGTCGCTCATTTGTCCCGTGGAAGCGCGCGAGGTCTTCGCCGCTCACGCGGATGGGCGAAAAGCGGTAGACGGCCGGGCTCAGCGTCGTGAAATGGCGCGAGTCGGTGGCGGCCGTCATCAGGCCCGGCGCCACCACGGCATCGGGGAAGACCTCGCGCACGGCGCGCTCGATGTGGCGGTAGCCCGCATGCGCGGTCGGCGAGATCGGCGACGGCTCGGAATTGCCGGGATAAGCCTTGACCTGGATCGCGTCGTTGCCGAGCGCCCGGCGCAGGTGCGCCTCGACGCCGGCCAGCGTGTCGCCCGGCAGCACGCGGAAGTTGACGGCGGCCTCGGCACGGCCGGGCAGCACGTTGTCCTTGTTGCCCGCACGCACGATGGTCAGGGCCGTGGTGGTGCGCAGCATCGCGTTGCTGCTGGGGCTTTTCTCCAGCTGGCCCTGCACCAGCGGCGCCGTGAGCCACAGGTTGGTGAGCATGAAGCGGTTCAGGCCGCTCATCTCGGGCGCGAGCGTGCCGAACATGTCGCGCGCCACGCCGCGGATGCCGCCGGACATGGGCGTGGCCTCGAGCCGGGCCAGCGCGGCACTCATCTGGCCGATGGCGCTGTGCTGCGGCGGCATGGACGAATGGCCGGGCGCGGTGTCCAGCGACAGGAAGAAAGTGGCGTAGCCCTTCTCGGCCACGCCGATCAGCGCTGCGGGCTTGCTCAGGCCGGGCAGCACGCCGTCGAGCACCAGCAGTCCTTCGTCGAGCACCCAGTCCAGCTTCACGCCGCGTGACTGCAGCAGCTCGGTGATGGGCACGGCGCCGCGCAGGCCGCTGACTTCCTCGTCGGCCCCCATGGCGAAGTAGATCGTGCGCGCGGGCTGGAAGCCGCTGGCCAGCAGCGCTTCCACGGCCTCCATCTGCGCGAACAGGTTGCCCTTGTTGTCGAGCGCGCCGCGGCCCCAGATGAAGCCGTCCTTGACCTCTCCGGCGAAGGGATCGACCGACCAGGCCTTTTCGGTGCCGGGCGCGATGGGCACCACGTCCTGGTGGGCCATGACCACGATGGCGGGCGCCGCGGCGTCACGCCCCTTCCAGGTGTAGAGCAGCGCCTGCTGCCCCACGACTTCGCGCTGCAACGCGGCATGCGCGCGCGGGTAGTGCTGGGCCAGGTAGGCGTGCAGCGCGTCGAAGGCGGCCGCGCTGCCGGTGGGGTTCTCCAGGCTGGAGACGGTGCGCAGGCGCAGCGCGCCGGCCAGCCGCCCGGCGGCCGCGTCGAGATCCAGTGGCAGCGGCGGCGCGGGCGGCACCGCCACCTGCCGCGAACCCTGCCGCCAGGTGTTCACACCCAGTGCTACCGCCAGGGCCAGCAACAGCCCCAGCAAGCCCAGCAGAAGTTTCTTGATCACGGACGGGATCCGGCAGGCGGTCGCGGACGGACGCTGCAGCGGCTCAGGCGAAGCCCTTGCCCTCGGCCACGAGCTTGCGGATCAGCGGCGCCGGCTCCCAGAACTTCGCGTCGTCCAGCGGGTTCTTGGCAAAGCGCTTCATCGTCTCGGCCACGTTGTACAGCCCCACCTGGCTGGCGTAGTGCATCGGCCCGCCGCGGTGCATCGGGAAGCCGTAGCCCGTGAGGTACACCATGTCGATGTCGCCCGACTTGCTCGCGATGCCGTCTTCCAGGATGTGCGCGCCTTCGTTGACCAGGGCGTACACCAGGCGCTGCACGATCTCCTCGTCGCTGATCTTGCGCGGGGTGATGCCGAGCTCCTTGCGGTGGTCCTCGATCATCTTGTTCACGAGCTCGCTCGGGATGGCGTCGCGCTTGCCCGGCTGGTAGTCGTACCAGCCCGCGCCGGTCTTCTGGCCGAAGCGGCCCAGCTCGCACAGCTTGTCGGCCGTCTTGCTGTACTTCATGTCGGCCCGCTCGGTGGCGCGGCGCTTGCGGATCGCCCAGCCGATGTCGTTGCCGGCCAGGTCGCCCATGCGGAAGGGACCCATGGCGAAGCCGAACTTCTCGATGGCCTTGTCCACCTGCTGCGGCGTGGCACCCTCGTCGAGCAGGAAGCCGGCCTGGCGGCTGTATTGCTCGATCATGCGGTTGCCGATGAAGCCGTCGCACACGCCGGAGACGACGGCGGTCTTCTTGATCTTCTTGGCGATGGCCATGACGGTGGCCAGCACGTCCTTGCCGGTCTTGGCGCCGCGCACGACTTCCAGCAGCTTCATGACGTTGGCCGGGCTGAAGAAGTGCATGCCGACCACGTCCTGCGGGCGCTGGGTGAAGGCGGCGATCTTGTCCACGTCCAGCGTGGAGGTGTTGGAGGCCAGGATGGCGCCGGGCTTGGCGATCTCGTCGAGCTTCTTGAAGACGGTTTCCTTGACGCCCAGTTCCTCGAAGACGGCCTCGATGATGAGGTCGGCGCTCTTGAGGTCGTCGTAGCTCAGCGTCGTTTTGAGCAGCGCCATGCGCTCTTCGTACTTGTCCTGCTTGAGCTTGCCCTTCTTGACCTGGGCTTCGTAGTTCTTGCGGATGGTGGCCACGCCCCGGTCCAGGGCTTCCTGCTTGGTTTCCAGGATGGTGACGGGAATGCCGGCGTTCAGGAAGTTCATGGCGATGCCCCCGCCCATGGTGCCGGCGCCGATCACGCCCACGGTCTTGATCTCGCGCTTGGGCGTGTCTTCCGGAACGTCGGGGATCTTGCTGGCGGCGCGCTCGGCCATGAACAGGTGGCGCAGGGCCGCCGACTCGGGCGTCATCATCAGCGCGACGAAAATCTCGCGCTCCTTGGCCATGCCGTCGTCGAACTTCAGCTGGGTTGCGGCCTGCACGGCCTCCACGCACTTGAGCGGCGCGGGGAAGTTCTTGGACATGCCGCCCACCATGTTCTTGGCGAACTGGAAGTAGGCATCGCCCTGCGGGTGCTTGCACGGCAGCTTGCGCACCAGCGGCAGCTCACCGCCCTTGGCCGCCACTTCGCGCGCGAAGGCGAGCGCCTCGTCCATCAGCGACTCGGGCGATGCGGCAAGCTGGTCGAAGAGCTTCTGGCCCGGCGCCTTGGCGAGCAGTTCGCTCTTCACGGGCTGGCCGCTCACGATCATGTTGAGCGCGGCTTCCACGCCCAGCACGCGCGGCAGGCGCTGCGTGCCGCCGGCGCCCGGGATCAGGCCCAGCTTGACCTCGGGCAGCGCGACCTGCGTGCCCGGCGCCACCACGCGGTAGTGGCAGCCCAGCGCCAATTCCAGGCCGCCGCCCATGCACACCGAATGGATGGCTGCGACGATCGGCTTGGTGGAGGCCTCCAGGGCCAGGATGACCGACAGCAGGTTCGGGTCCTGCAAGGCCTTGGGCGAGCCGAACTCGTTGATGTCCGCACCGCCGGAGAAGGCCTTGCCGGCGCCCGTGATGACGATGGCCTTGACGGCGGCGTCTTCCAGTGCCTTGGCCAGCCCGTTGGTGATGCCCACGCGCGTCGAATGGCCCAGCCCGTTCACGGGCGGGTTGGTCATGGTGATCACGGCCACGTCGCCATGCACTTTGTATTCAGCCGTCATGCTGCAATCCTCTGGTAGGTGAAGGAAGGAAATGGAAGGGACGCCTGCCCAAGACCCGTGCGCCGCCTGGGGCGGTGCGCCTGTCTCCGGCATGTCCTAAAAAAGCACGAGTGTTCTTTTTTGATTCTAGACAGTTCGCCGCTCGCCACAACGCGGGCCAGTCGCTGGCGGGACAAGAATCCGCCGAGCCCTGGCCACCTTTCAATCCCAGGCGCCATCCGGCACCGCTGCCCCATTCTGTGGGCGGGCGCCCCTTGTGCAAAACCCCGGACGAGGCCGGGGTTTGCGCAGGGGGAACAGCGGCAAGGGCTCAGACCTCCAGCCACTCCTTGCGCGTGGTCGCGTCGGCGCGCAGGCTGGCCGGCGTGCCGTCGAACACGATGCTGCCGTGGCCCATCACCAGCGCGCGGTCCGAGATCTGCATCGCGATGGTCAGCTTCTGCTCGATCAGCAGCACCGAGATGCCTTTCTGCTTGAGCGCCTGCAGGTACTCGCCCACCAGCTCTACGATCTTGGGCGCCAGGCCTTCGGTGGGCTCGTCGATGATGATCAGGTCCGGGTCGCCCATGAGCGTGCGGCACAGTGTCAGCATCTGCTGCTCCCCGCCCGAAAGCACGCCGGCCTCGGTGTGCTCGCGCTCCTTGAGGCGCGGGAACATCGCATACATGTCGTCGAAGCTCCAGCGCCCGCCCTTCTTGCCGCTCTTCTGGCCCAGCATGAGGTTCTGCTCGACCGTGAGGTTGGGGAAGACGTCTCGGCTCTCGGGCACGTAGCCGATGCCCATGTGCGCGATCTCGTAGGCCTTCTGGCCGACGATGTTGCGGCCCTTCCAGTGAATGTCGCCCTCGGCGTGGACCAGGCCCATGATGGCCTTGGCCGTCGTCGAGCGGCCCGAGCCGTTGCGCCCCAGCAGCGCCACGATCTCGCCCGGGTTGACCCCGAAGCTCACACCGTGGAGCACATGGCTTTTGCCGTAGTAGGCGTGCAGGTCTTGAATCTTGAGCATGTCAGGCCTCCGGGCTGCCCTGGCAAGAGGCGGTACACGTGTTGATGATCATGGGAGCGCGCATTTCAGTGTCCACCTCCCTGCGCGTCGGCCACCGGCGAGCCGAGGTAGGCCTCCTGCACCCGCGCGTTCGCGCGGACGGCCTCGGGCGTGTCGTAGGCGATGACTTCACCGTACACCACGACTGCGATCTTGTCGGCCAGGCCGAACACCACGCCCATGTCGTGCTCCACGGTCAGCAGGGTCTTGCCCACGGTGACTTCACGGATCAGGTCGATGAAGTGCGCGGTCTCGGTCTTGCTCATGCCGGCCGTGGGCTCGTCGAGCAGGATCACGTCGGCGCCGCCGCCGATGGTGATGCCGATCTCCAGCGCGCGCTGCTCGGCATAGGTCAGGTTCACCGCCAGCACGTCGCGCTTGCGCTCCAGGCCCACCTGGCGCATCAGCAGTTCGGCACGCTCGTTGGCGTCGTCCAGCCGCGAAAGAAAGCGCAGGAAGGTGTAGCGGTAGCCCAGGCTCCACAGCACCCCGCAGCGCAGGTTCTCGAACACGCTGAGCTTGGGGAAGATGTTGGTGATCTGGAAGCTGCGCGAAAGGCCCTTGCGGTTGATCTCGTACGGCGCCAGGCCGTTGATGCGCTCGCCGTTGAGCAGCACATCGCCACTCGTGGGCTGCAGGCGTCCGCTGATCAGGTTGAACAGCGTGGACTTGCCGGCGCCGTTGGGGCCGATCACGGCCACGCGCTCGCCGGCCTTCACGGCCAGGTTGGCGCCACGGATGATCGGCGTCTTGCCGAAGGTCTTGTGCAGGTCCTTGAGTTCCAGGGCATAGCTCATCAGGCCACCTCCTTGCGCTTGATTTCGGCTTCGATTTCTTCCTGGGCCTGGCCCCAGACGCGCGCGAAGCGGCGACGCACGAACTCCAGCAAACCGCCCCCCACGACCATGAGCACCACGGCGATGGTCCAGTGCGCCGAGGACGAGGTGTCGAGTTCGGAACCGAAGAAATGCACCTTCGGGCCCAGCGCCGCGTTGAGCTGGATGTGGTAGATCATCTCGACCAGCGCCGCGATGCCCGCCACCAGCACCGCGCTGGAAGCCGCCAGGCCGGCGTACAGGCCCCAGAAGCGCTTGAACTTGCCGAACAGCGCGACGCGCACGTTCATCATGATCAGGCTGGCCACGCCGCCGGGCGCGAACATCACCATGAACAGGAACACCAGGCCCAGGTACAGCAGCCAGGCCTTGCTCAGCTCCGACAGCAGGATCGACGCCAGCACCAGCAGCACGGCGCCGATGATCGGGCCGAAGAAGAAGGTGGCCCCGCCCAGGAAGGTGAACAACAGGTAGCCGCCCGAGCGGATGGCGCTCAGGCTGTCCGCCGCGTTCACGATCTCGAAGTTAATCGCCGCCAGGCCGCCGCCGACGCCGGCGAAGAAGCCCGCGATGATGAAGGACAGGTAGCGCACCCACTGGGTGTTGTAGCCGATGAATTCCACGCGCTCAGGGTTGTCACGCACGGCATTGAGCATGCGGCCCAGCGGCGTGCCCGTGAAGGCGAACATCAGCGCCGTGCAGATGAAGCAGTAGAAGACGATCAGGTAGTACACCTGGATCTGCGGGCCGAAATTCCACATCAGGAACTTGCCGTAGGTGCGGTCGGTCGTGACCCCGCCTTCGCCGCCGAAGAAGCCCGGGAACATCAGCGACATGGCGGCCACCAGCTCACCCAGGCCCATGGTGATCATGGCGAAGGTGGTGCCGGACTTCTTGGTCGTCACGTAGCCGAACAGCGCGGCGAAGAAGGCGCCGGCCAGGCCGGCCACGACCGGGATCGTGACCAGCGGCAGCGGCACCTGGCCCTTGGTCGCCATGTTCATCGCATGCACCGCGATGAAGGAGCCCATGCCGGTGTAGACCGCGTGGCCGAAGCTCAGCATGCCGCCCTGCCCCAGCAGGATGTTGTACGACAGGCAGATGATGATCAGGTAGCCGATCTGCGAGAGCATGGTCAGCGCCAGGCTGCTCGTGAAGACCAGGGGCGCGATGATCAGCGCGATCGCAAAGGCGCTCCACACCACGATCCGGCCGACGTTGAGCGGCCGGAAGCGGTAGTAGGACGTGGACGATGTCATGTTGGCGCTCGTGCTGCTCATGTCAGGTGGCCCTCTTTCCAAGCAGGCCCTGCGGGCGGAAGATCAGGATCAGGATCAGGAACAGGTACGGCAGGATCGGCGCCATCTGCGAGATGGTCAGCTTGAGCACCGGGTAGCCGAAGGTCTGTTCCCCCACGGCCAGGCCCAGCGCCTGCAGGCCCGAGGCCATGGAATGGTCCAGCGCGACCGCGAAGGTCTGGATCACGCCGATCAGGATGGAAGCCAGGAAGGCGCCGCCCAGCGAGCCCATGCCGCCGACCACGACCACCACGAAGATGATCGGGCCCACGGCCATGGCCATGGCCGGCTCGGTCACGTAGGTGTTGCCGCCGATCACGCCGGCCAGGCCGGCCAGCGCGCAGCCGCCGCCGAAGACCAGCATGAACACGCGCGGCACGTTGTGGCCCAGTGCCTCCACCATTTCAGGATTCTTGAGCGCCGCCTGGATCACCAGGCCGATGCGCGTGCGGGTCAGCAGCAGCCACACCGAGATCAGCATGACGACGGCCACCAGCATGATGAAGGAGCGCGACTTGGGGAACTGCGTGCCGTACAGCGTGAACAGCGGGCCCTGCAGCGCGGGCGGCAGGCCGTAGGGCACCGTGGAGCGGCCCCACACCAGCTGCACCACTTCGAGGATCAGGTAGGACAGGCCGAAGGTCACCAGCAGTTCGGGCACGTGGCCGAACTTGTGGACGCGGCGCAGGCTGTAGCGCTCGAACAGCGCACCCAGCACGGCCACCAGGGCGGGCGCGATGAACAGGGCCGGCCAGAAGCCGATGGTGCCCGAGAGCGTGTAGCCGAAGTACGCGCCCAGCATGTAGAAACTGGCGTGGGCGAAGTTCAGCACGCCCATCATGCTGAAGATCAGCGTCAGGCCTGAGCTGAGCATGAACAGCAGCAAGCCGTAGCTCACGCCGTTGAGCAGGGAGATGAGAAAGAATTCCACGGCAATCGACCTTTGCGGCCCCCCATAGATCAAAAAAAGGCCCGCCAGGACGCGGCGGGCCTGCACTCAAACACTTGCCGCAACGAGACTCACGAGGGTCGCTTCATCTGGCAGCTCGTGGGCGTGCTGGCCACGTAGGGCTCGAAGAACTTCACGGGGGCCAGGGTGTAGCCGGTGTTCTCGGGGCTGTAGGGGTACTTGGGGCTGGCCTTTTCCCAGCGCGCGATCCACAGACCCTGCTGCAGCTGGTGGTCGGCCTTGCGCATCTCCACGTCGCCGTTGTAGGTCTTGAACTTCATGCCTTCCAGCGCAGCGGCCACCTTCACGGGCTCGGTGCTCTTCACCTTGGCGAAAGCCTGCGCCAGCATGTCGTACACCGTGTAGACCGCGGTGGTGTACATGTCGTCGTTGAAGCGCTGCTTGAACTCGTTCATCAGCGGCTTGACGGGGCCTTCGGCGTTGTAGTGGCTGTAGCCCACCTGGTAGACGCGGCCGTCCGACGCCGCGCCCATGGCCGTCGGCGTGCCGCTGGTGACGGCGTAGTAGGTGTAGTACTTGACGTTCAGGCCCGCGTCGTTGCCGGCCTTGATCAGCAACGCCAGGTCGGACCCCCAGTTGCCGGTGATCACGGTGTCGGCGCCCGACTGCTTGATCTTGGCGATGTAGGGCGAGAAGTCACGCACCTGGGCCAGCGGGTGCAGGTCGTCGCCGACGATCTTCACGTCCGGGCGCTTGCGGGCCAGGTTCTCCTTCGCGAACTTGCTCACCTGCTGGCCATGCGAGTAGTTCTGGTTGATCAGGTAGACGTTCTTGATCTCCGGCTGGTCCTTCATGAAGGTGGTCAGCGCCTCCATCTTCATGGAGGTGTCGGCGTCGATGCGGAAGTGCCAGTAGCTGCACTTGCTGTTCGTCAGGTCCGGGTCCACGGCCGCGTAGTTGACGTACAGGACTTCCTTGCCGGGATTGCGCGCGTTGTGCTTTTCCAGCGCGTCCATGATGGCCAGCGCCGGACCGGAGCCATTGCCCTGCACCACGTAGCGCGCGCCCTGGTCCATGGCCGAGCGCAGCGCGGCGGTGGTTTCCTGCGGGCTGAGCTTGTTGTCGATGCCGATGACCTCGAACTTCACGCCGGCCGCATTCTTCTTGTTGAAGTGCTCGGCCAGGAACTGGAAGGTCTTGAGCTGGTTCGTACCGACCGCGGCCATCAGGCCCGAAAGCGGGTCCAGCCAGGCGATCTTGACGGTCTCGCCCTGCTGCGCCAGCGCTGCGGAGCTGCAGGCGGCGATGAGTGCGGCGGTGCTGATTTTCAACTTGAGGTTCAAGCTTTGTCTCCTGGTTTCGATCAATCTGACACTGACCCAAGCGTACAAGTCTTTCGGGTCAACACGCTAGGGGGAAGGCCCCCGGTTCCAGTGGCTGGAAGCCGCTTTCTATCACTCGTGTGACAGAGAGAACACCGGTTTTCTACCCATCGGTAGGATTTGGGCCTTCCCCTGCCCCATTCAGGGGCGTTTCATCTGGCAGCTGGTGGGCGTGCTCGCCACGTAGGGCTCGTAGTACTTCACCGGCGCGAAGGTGTATCCGGTGTTCTCGGCGTCATAGGCGTTCTTGCCGCCCGCCTTCTCCCAGCGCGAGATGTAAAGACCCTGCTGCAATTGGTGGTCCGACTTGCGCATCTCGATCTCGCCGTTGAAGCTCTTGATCTTCATGCCTTCCAACGCCGCCGCGACCTTCACCGGATCGGTGCTCCTGGTCTGCGTGAAGGCGGCGTCGAGCAGCGCGAAGGTGTGGTAGATCGAGTTCTGCGTCATGTCCTCGTTCATGCGCTTCTTGAACTCGGCCATCAGCGGCGAAATGGGCGGGCCCATGTTGTAGTGCCCGTAGGTCACGGTGTAGACCTGCCCTGCGGAACTGGCGCCCAGCGCCGTCGGTGCGCCCGGGCCGAAGGCGTAGTAGGTGTAGAACTTGACCGTGTCCAGCAGGCCCGAGTCCTTGGCGGCCTTGAGCAGCAGGGCCAGGTCGGAGCCCCAGTTGCCGGTGATCACCGTGTCGGCGCCGGACTGCTTGATCTTGGCGATGTAGGGCGCGAAGTCGCGCACCTGGGCCAGCGGGTGCAGATCGTCGCCCACGATCTGCACGTCGGGCCGCTTGCGCGCGAGGTTCTCCTTCGCGTACTTGGACACCTGCTGGCCATGCGAGTAGTTCTGGCCCAGCAGGTAGACCTTCTTGATGTCCGGCTGGTCCTTCATGTAGGTGGTCAGCGCCTCCATCTTCATGGAGGTGTCGGCGTCCAGCCGGAAGTGCCAGTAGCTGCACTTGTTGTTGGTCAGGTCCGGATCCACCGCGGCGTAGTTGATGTAAAGCACTTCCTTGCCGGGGTTGCGGCTGTTGTGCTTGTCCAGCGCATCCATGATGGCCAGCGCGGGGCCGGATCCGTTGCCCTGCGTGACGTAGCGCGCGCCCTGGTCCATGGCCGAGCGCAGCGTCGCGGTGGTCTCCTGCGGGCTGAGCTTGTTGTCCAGCGCGATGATCTCGAACTTCACGCCCGAGCTGTTGTTCTTGTTGAAATGCTCGGCCATCAGCTGGTAGGTCTTGAGCTGGTTGGTGCCCACCGCCGCCATCAGGCCGGACAGCGGGTCCATCCACGCGATCTTCACCGTCTCGCCCTTCTGGGCAAAGGCGGTGCCGGCGCTGCCGGCGAGGATCGCCAGGACGATGGGAGCGAGGTTCTTGCGCATGCGCTTGTCTCCGGTGGGTGGAATGTGGCCGCAGCGTAGCTGCGGCTCTGCCGTTGACCTTCAGGGAACACCCGCAAAAAAGGCCGCATGAGCGGCCTATCTATCGCCCGGGCGACAGCGGGCCTGCGCCGCTCAGCGCAGGCTGGGCAGCTTGTAGTCCTTGAGCTGCTCGCGCAGCCGGGTCTTGAGGATCTTGCCCGTGGCGCCCAGCGGCACGGCGTCGACGAAGACGACGTCGTCCGGAATCTGCCACTTGGCCGTCTTGCCTTCGTAGAAGGCCAGCAACTCCTCGCGCGTCACCTCGGCGCCCGGCTTCTTGGCCACGATCACGATCGGGCGCTCGTCCCACTTCGGATGGAACACGCCGATGCAGGCCGCGATCGCGACGGCCGGATGGGCCACGGCGATGTTCTCGATGTCGATGGAGCTGATCCATTCACCGCCGGACTTGATCACGTCCTTGCTGCGGTCGGTGATCTGCAGGTAGCCGTCGGCGTCGATGGTCGCCACGTCGCCGGTGGGGAACCAGCCCTCGCCTTTCGCGTCGCGCAGCAGCGGATCACCGCCCTCGCCCTTGAAGTACTCCTGCACGATCCAGGGCCCGCGCACCAGCAGCTCGCCGTAGGCCTTGCCGTCCCACGGCAGCTCGGCGCCCTCGGCGTCCACGATCTTCATGTCCACCCCGTAGATCGCGCGGCCCTGCTTCATGCGGATGGCCAGCTTCTCCTCCGGTGACAGCGCCTGGTGCTTGTTCTTCAGCGTGCAGAGCGTGCCCAGCGGGCTCATCTCGGTCATGCCCCAGGCATGGAGCACCTCCACGCCGTACTGCTCCTGGAAGGCCACGATCATGGCCGGCGGGCAGGCCGAGCCGCCGATCACCGTGCGGTTGAGGGTCGAGAACTTGAGCTGGTTCGTCTGCGTATGGCCCAGCAGCATCTGCCAGACGGTGGGCACACCAGCCGCGAAGGTCACCTTCTCGGCCTCGATGAGCTCATAGACCGACTTGCCGTCCAGCGCCGGGCCGGGGAAGACCAGCTTGCAGCCCACCAGCGCGGCCGAGTACGGGATGCCCCAGGCGTTGACATGGAACATGGGCACCACCGGCAGCACGGAATCGCTGGCCGACAGGCGCATCACATCGGGCAGCGCGGCCGCATAGGCATGCAGCGTGGTGGAGCGATGGCTGTAGAGCGCGGCCTTGGGGTTGCCCGTGGTGCCGCTCGTGTAGCACATGCTCGAGGCCGAGTTCTCGTCGAAGCTGGGCCAGTCGTAGGTGTCGGGCTGGCCGGCGATCCAGGCCTCGTAGCTCACCAGGTTCGGGATGCCGCTGTCGGCCGGCAGCTTGTCGGCATCGCACAGCGCGACCCACTTCTTCACCGTCGCGCATTTGGCATGCACCGCCTGCACCAGCGGCAGGAAGCTCATGTCGAAGCACAGGATCTGGTCTTCGGCATGGTTGGCGATCCAGGCGATCTGCTCGGGGTGCAGGCGCGGGTTGATGGTGTGCAGCACGCGGCCCGAGCCGGAAACGCCATAGTACAGCTCCAGATGGCGGTAGCCGTTCCAGGCCAGCGTGGCGACGCGGTCGGAAAAGAGCAGCTTCTCGCCGTCCAGCGCATTGGCCACGCGGCGTGAGCGCTTGGCGCAGTCGGCCCAGGTGTAGCGATGGATGTCGCCTTCCACACGGCGAGAGACGATTTCAACGTCGCCGTTGTTGCGCTCCACGAATTCGATGAGGTTGGAAATCAGCAGGGGGCGGTTCTGCATCAGACCCAGCATGGGGTGGTCTCCTTGGTTCAGAAAAGGCAAAGCGCAGCGCGCGCTGGGCGGAATGTAACCAGCAATTGTGGGCCCGCGCACACCGGCCGCGACAGTTTGACCCACGACCGGCCCTGCCTTTTGCGCACCACTGCAGTGCCTGCCTTCAAGGGGCCGCCACCGCGCGGATGCGCGCCTCGGTGGCCGAGGCGTCCAGGCGCAGGGACGCGGGCCAGGGCTGCCAGGTGGCGCCCAGGGCCGGATGGTTCGGATCGCCCGTGCGCAGGAAGGCGCCGACGCTCGCCATCACGGCCTGCGACAACGCGAGCCGGCCCGGCCGGTTGGCCGTGTTGAAGGACACGCTGGCGATCACCGACAGCCCGAAGTTGCCGAACACGAAGGGCAGGTCGAAGGCATGGGCCGCGCCATACACGTCGTTCCACGGCGCTGGTTGCTGTGCCCAGTCGAAGCGGTAGCTCCAGACGTCCGGCTGGTGCCGGCGCAGGGTGTCGAGCAGGTTGTCGCGGTTGGCCTCGAAGGACGCACGCGTGAGCACGGCCGTCATCGCGTTGTAGCCAGTCTTCGGCGCCTCGACCGGCAGGTACGACGCATCGATGAGGTCCTCCACCGTCAGCCGCGGCACTGCCTCGGGATCGTTGGCGAACATCATGGCAAAGCGGGTCTGGTCGTCCACGATCCAGCCGGGCTTGCCGCCCAGCGTGGCGAGCAGCGGCGCGAACAGTTTGCCCTCGTCGCGCGTGGTGCCGGCCAGCAGCGGCACCCGGTTGTGGGCATTGGCGGCCATGGCGCCGATGGGGTCGGTGGGCAGCACTTGGCCGTCCGGAATGGGCGCCACGCTGCCAAGCCCGGCGCCATGCACCGTCTCGAGAAGCGCGCCGCCGTCCTGGGCGCGCAGGTAGCTGGCGATTTGCGCGGCGCTGCGCGTGGCCAGGTAGGCCTTGGCCGCGTCGGCGTCGCGCACGGTGCCATCGGCAATCAGAAGACGCGCCAGGATGGCCTGGCCCTGCGCGGCAGACGCGGCGGCCGGCTGCAACAGGGGCATCGCACCTTCGGGCAGGTTGCTCGCCAGCGAGATGCCGCCACTCATTTCGATGGCTTTGTGGAACAGCCCGCGCGACAGCGGCGATGCCATGAGCGCCAGCAGGTTGGTCGCGCCGGCCGACTCGCCCGACAGCGTGACATTGCCTGCATCGCCGCCGAAGGCGGCCACGTTGTGCTGCAGCCAGCGCAGCGCGGCCAGCAGGTCGAGCAGCGCGAAGTTGCCGGAATCCTCGCCGTTGCCGCTGCCCGTGCGCAGCGCGGGCATGTTGAGAAAGCCCAGCACGCCCAGCCGGTAGCTGACCGTCACCACGACCGCATTGGCGGCTTTCGCCAGTGTGGCGCCGTCGTAGAGCGGGTCCGCCGTGTAGCCCGAGATGTTGCTTCCGCCGTGCACGAAGACCAGCACCGGCAGGTTCTTCTCGTCCGTGGCCGGGCGCCAGATGTTGGCGAACAGGCAGTCCTCGCTGCCCAGTGGCTGCCCCATCGTGGTGCCGATGGTGGCGTCGAAGCGGTTGTGGGCCCCTGGGCCGAACATGCGGCCGATCTGCAGGCAGGCGCTGCCGAAGGTCTTGGCGCTGCGCACGCCCTCCCAGGGCCGCAGGACCGCCGGCGCACGCCAGCGCAGGTCGCCGACCGGGGCCTGCGCATAGGGCAGGCCCTTCCAGAAGTAGGTGCCGGAGCCCTTGCTATCGTCCACGCCTTCGACCTTGCCGGTGGTGGTCTGGCGGATCTGCGGGCCCTCGGCCGCCGGCGGTGCGGATGGGTCCACAGGCCACAGCGCAAAGCCGCCGCCCGACGATCCGCCGCCGCAGGCCACGGCCGACGCCAGCGCAGCCACGCAGGCGGTCAGCCGCAAGGCCTGGGCAGCAGCGCTTCGCGCGCCCCGATGGCGGAGGGATGGTGCTGTACCCAACACAGCGCTGGGCCGAGGTTTCTTGTGCAAGGTGCGCATGCGTGCTTGTCTCCACACGGTTGTTTTCTGGGGTTATCGGGAATGGCTCCGGCGGCGGCCGGGCGCATACTTCGCCGCCCTGCCCGTGCCGGAAAATTCGGCTATCCGGATTTCTGTGTTGAAGGAGGCTTCCGGTGATTGAGTGCCTCCGTGTGGAAACCGACGTTGCACAGCCCGCAAATGAGCTGCTGCCGGCGGGTGTTGCCGCGCACCAGAACGACCACGTTCGCCTTGTCGTCCTTGGTCCGTCCCAGCTCGCAGCCGCAGCTCTGGCACCGGTTGCCCTGTTCCCGCTTCAGGAGCTGCAACTGGGTGGGGTTGGCAGGGTAGACGGTCGCCAGCCGCCACGGCTCCAGCGGCCCCTTGCCGTACAGGAGACGGGCGCGCAGCACCTCGAAGGTGTACCCCCGGCCCTGCCGGTTGATGGTCTTGGCGACCCCGTTCAGCGCCTCGGTGTAGGCGTTGGTGATGGGGTGGTCGAAGTACGCCAGAATCTCCGTCCGCCAGTTCTTCATGGCGGTCGTGAGAGTCTTGAAGTCCGCCTTCAGGCTGGCTGGGATGGTCCCCGGGAAGGCGTCGAAGGCCGCCACGGCCTGCGCCTTGGGCAGGTCGTAGATGTTGTAGAACGCCTCTTTCAGCCCGTAGGCGGCGGCCAGCTCGGGCTCGTTGGCCAGCCACATGTCCAGATTGAACCGGCCCTTCTCGGCCAGCTTGGCGTACCGCATGTTCAGCATCGCCTTGGACTGGAGCCACAGGCGCCGCTCGCCAGCCTTGCGCTGCTTCTGGAGCCGGATGCGGACCCGCTCCATGCAGTAGTTCGCCATGCGGACGACGTGGAACTTGTCGATGACCACCGGTCGGCCAGGGAACATCTGGTGCGACACGTCCCGGTACGGCCGCCACATGTCGATGGCCACGCCCTTGACCCAGTGCCGGTCCTTGAACCGGTGCAGCCACCCCGCCAAGGTCGCCTTGTCCCGGTCCGGCAGCATGTCGAGGATGCGGCGCTCCCCGATGTCCGTCAGGACGCAGCGCATCTTCCCGTCGATTTGGGTCTCGTCGATGCCCAGCCAGTCTGGCATCTCCGGCCGGTGGCTGGCCTCCAGTTCGGCCATGTACTCCGCCCCCAGCGTCCGGACCGTCTTGTCGTCGCACCCCACGTTCTCCGCGATGCGGGTGAAGGTGTCCCGCAGGCTGTGGGCCTTGATGTAGGTGGCGCAGCGCTCCGTCATGCGCCGGCCCTCCAAGATGCCGCCCAGCGGCTGCAGGAAGGTCTCCTTGCAGGAGGTGCACCGGTATCGCTGGACCTTCGCCCGCAGCTTGGCCGGCTTCCCGCGCATCGGAATGTCGACGTAAGTAGTAGCTTTGGTGCCGTGCCGGTAGATGCAGTCGAGGGTGCCGCACTTTGGGCAGGCGGTAGGCATGGGCAGCGGGTACTCCGCCTCCAGCACGTCCGCCCCGTCCTCCTCGGTGCGACCCAGCACCGTCCAGCCCTTCAGGTCGAGGATGTCCGTCATCCCCGGATTGTCGTGTGGATGGGGTCACCGCTTGTCAATGGCGGCGAGGTACTTGGCTCGGGCGGCGTTGGCTCCCGCTGCGTAGTCGGTATCACCGTCACAGCGGTCGGAAGCGATGACAGCCCGGATGCGAGACAGCTCGCGCACCAGCATTTGCTGGGTGAAGGTGGCAATCCACACCGGCACATCGTTCTCCAAGACCGTGCCCTTGATGTACTTGGGGAAGGCGGGCTTCTGCCGGACGAGCTGCTCGGCAGCGCCCAACACGTCCTGCCAAGCCGGCAGCGCCGGCCTCTGGGGCGTGTCGATGCCCATTGGCGGGTCGCACACCTCCTCTTTGCCATGCTTCGCCATCGTCTGCCGGGCCAGTTTCCTTGCAGCGTCAATCTTGGCCAGCGCGCCCTCGTAATTCTCGTTCATAGCAGGAACCTCAGGATGAACCACGCGCAGTACAGGGCTGCGCAGATGAAGAAAAAGGCAGTCAATTCACTTCTCTCGGACCAAGACTTGAGCCGCCCGGAGAACCTCGCGTGCGAAGGTGCTGGGCAGGATATTCCCCGCCGCATCGAACGACCGACCCAAGCAGTCGGCCACATCTTGGTCCGTCAGCCGAGGCATCCGGTCATCGCATCCGTTCGCGCAGGAGCCCGTCTCGTTGCAGTAGTCTGCGTGCGGACATGGGCCGGTGGTCGCCTCGCCGTGATGCCACAGGAATGCGCAGTAGGCCGCCACATCCAGTGGGTCCCCTTTTGCAACGTGCTTCCGCAGTTCCTTGCGACACTCGCCCATCCAGTCGTCAGTCGCCCACCCGTCGGAGTAGCCGTACTTCTCCTCTGCGGCGGCGAGTTTTTCCTTCAGAGCTGCGGCGAACCGGTCCACAAGGGCGGCGGTCTTAGGATGCAGTTTCACTTGGTTTCCTTTCCACACGAAAATCCGACTCAGGAGGATACTGCATGGTCACCTGTTCCACAAGTTATTCCGGAGAGCCGAAAATTCTAGGAATCGCCCGCGTGCCCACCGCTATCGCAAGCGCGCCAATGCCATGACTTCAGAGGCCCCAACGCCGACTTTGCGCACCCTTCGCCGGCCGTCCCGCCGCGGGCCGTGCGCGCCGCTGCCCGAGCGGCGCACCAGCTCGGCCGCCTGGCTGCAGGGCGTGCTCTCCATGTTCGAGGCCGAAGGGCTGGACGTGCCCGCCCTGCTGAGCGACGCGGGCTTCGACCCGGCATCGGTGGATCACCAGAACGCGCGCTTCCCCGTCGACGAGATCACCCTGCTGTGGCAGTACGCCGTGGCGCGCGCAGGCCGGCCCACGCTGGGGCTGGACCGCATGCTCGTGGCGCGGCACAGCAGGATCGGCACCGTGGGCCATGCGATGTCGTGCAGCCCGCATCTGAGTGCGGCACTGGAGCGCCTGGCGCGCTACATGGCGGTGATCTCGGACGCAACCCGCTTTTCTCTGGCCCACGACCCGCGCGGCTGCTGGCTGGTGATGGCGCACACGGGCGGCAGCCTGCCCATCCCGCGTCAACGCGTGGAATGGGCGATGCTCACGGTCTTGATGCAATGCCGCTGGCTCACGCGCCGCGAACTGGAACCGCTGGCCATGGAGTTCGTGTACCCCGCGCCGGCCGATGACCGCCCGCATCGCCAGGCTTTCGGCTGCACGCCGCGCTTCGGCGCCGAGGCCAATCGCCTGCTCCTCTCAGCGGCCGATCTCGCGCTGCCGCTGCCCACCCACCAGCCGGACCTGGGACGGGTGCAGGAGCAGATGCTGGACGACCAGCTCCAGCAACTGGGCCAGACCACCACCAGCACGCTGGTGTGCGCCGAGATCGCGCGGCGCCTGCCGCAGGGCGAGCCGCGCCGCCAGGACGTGGCCGCCGGCCTGGGCCTGGCCGAGCGCACGCTGCAGCGCCGGCTGCAGGCCGAGTCGGTGTCCTTCCAGGCCCTGCTGGACCGCACGCGCAGCGAGCTCGCGCGCCAGTACCTGGCCGAGGATCGCCACACGCTGACGCAGGTGGCCGACCTGCTGGGTTTCGTGGACAGCAGCAATTTCTTTCGCGCCTGCAAGCGCTGGTTCGGCATGCCGCCGGCGCAGTACCGCGCGCGGCTCTGGGAATATCCCGCGCTCGCGCCCTGAACCGCCGCAACGCGCGCGCTGCGAGCCCGGCTCCGGCGCAGGCGCGATGCCCCGTCCTGCCTGGGGTTTCGGCCGCTGCCGGACAATCGGGCCATGAGCGAGATCGCCGAGAAGGCCCCCATCGTCGACCTGGGTTTGCCGTGGAAACCCGGCTTCCGGACCCTCGGCCCCGCGTTTTTCACCGTGCTGCGGCCCACGCCGCTTCCTGCGCCGCATTGGGTGGCGCACAGCGAGGCGGCCTCGCGCGCGCTCGGGCTGCCGGCCGACTGGCACAACGACGCCTCGCTGGCCGCTTTCACGGGCAACGCGGCCATCGCCGGCACCGAGCCGCTGGCGACCGTCTACAGCGGCCACCAGTTCGGGGTCTGGGCCGGGCAGCTCGGCGACGGCCGGGCCATCCTGCTGGGCGAAACGGCAGGCGGGCTGGAAGTGCAGCTCAAGGGCGCGGGCCGCACGCCCTACTCCCGCATGGGCGACGGTCGCGCGGTGCTGCGCTCGTCGATCCGCGAGTTCCTGTGCAGCGAAGCCATGCACGCGCTCGGTGTGCCCACCACGCGCGCGCTGTGTGTCACCGGCTCGCCGCAGCCCGTGCGGCGCGAGACGCTGGAAACCGCGGCGGTGGTCACGCGCCTTGCGCCCAGCTTCATCCGCTTCGGGCATTTCGAGCATTTCGCGGCGGCGGGCCGTGAAGACGAGCTGCGCCGGCTGGCCGATTTCGTCATCGACCGCTTCTATCCCGCATGCCGCACGGACAGCCGCCTGGGCGGCAACGCCTACGCCAGCTTGCTGCAGGCCGTGAGCGAGCGCACGGCCGAGATGGTGGCGCACTGGCAGGCCATCGGCTTCTGCCACGGTGTGATGAACACCGACAACATGAGCATCCTCGGGCTCACCATCGACTACGGGCCCTTCCAGTTCCTGGACGGCTTCGACCCCGGCCACATCTGCAACCACAGCGACACCGGCGGCCGCTACGCCTTCAACCAGCAGCCCAACGTGGCTTACTGGAACCTGTTCTGCCTCGCGCAGGCCCTGATGCCGCTGATCGGCGAAGAGGAGCTCGCGCTGGCGGCCCTGGGCGCGTACCGCGACCGCTTCCCGCTCGCCTTCGACGCGCACATGCGCGCCAAGCTGGCGCTGGCGGACGCGCGGGCGGGCGACGGCGCGCTCGTCGAGCGCCTGCTGCGCCTGCTGGCGGCCGAGCGCACGGACTGGACGATCTTCTGGCGCCGCTTCGCGCACTGGCGCGCCGGCGCTGCGCTGGCGCCCGTGCGCGAGCTGTTTGTCGATGCACGGCCCTTCGACGAGTGGCTGCTATCCTTTGAAACCCGGGCCGCGCAGGATTGCGGCCACCCAGCCTCCGCGCTGGCCACCAACCCGGCCTATGTGCTGCGCAACCATCTGGCCCAGGTTGCCATCGAACAGGCGCAGCAGACCGACTTCAGCGGCGTTCAGACCTTGCTCACCCTGCTGCAGACCCCATATCAGGAACAGCCTGGCATGCAGGCGTACGCCGACTTCCCGCCCGACTGGGCGTCCACCATCGAAATCAGCTGCTCATCATGACCGCTCCACGGATCCAGAAGACCGACGCGCAATGGCAGGCCCTGCTGGCCGAGAAAGGCGCGGAACGCGTGGCCTTCGAAGTCACCCGCCATGCCGCCACCGAGCGCCCCTTCACCGGCAAGTACGAAGCCCACTGGGCCGACGGCAGCTACCACTGCATCTGCTGCGGCGCCAAGCTTTTTGACTCGCACACCAAGTTCGATGCCGGCTGCGGCTGGCCCAGCTTCTATGAGGCCGCCGAACCTGGCGCCATCACCGAGATCGTCGACCGCTCGCACGGCATGGTGCGCACCGAAACCGTGTGCACCCAGTGCGGGGCGCACCTGGGCCACGTGTTTCCCGATGGCCCGGCGCCCACCGGCCTGCGCTACTGCATGAACTCCGCCTCGCTGGACTTCAGCCCCAAGGGCGAGGACGAGCCGGCATGAAGCTGCTGCTCGACTTTCTGCCCATCCTGCTCTTCTTCGCAGCGTTCAAGCTGCAGGGCATCTACGTGGCCACGGCCGTGCTCATGGCCGCCACGGTGGTGCAGATGGCCATCGTCTATGCCACGCACAAGAAGCTGGAGACGATGCAGAAGGCCACGCTGGTGCTGATCCTGCTCTTCGGGGCGCTCACGCTGGTCCTGCAGGACGAACGCTTCATCAAGTGGAAGCCGACGGTGCTGTACGGCGCCATGGCGCTGGCCATGGCGGTGGCGCTGTGGGGCTTTCGCAAGAACTTCCTGCACATGCTGCTGGGCGCCCAGCTCACATTGCCGCCGCGGGTGTGGCGCCACCTGAGCATCGCCTGGATCGGCTACTGCGCCTTCATGGCCGCGCTCAATGCCTACGTGGCGCTGTACTTCAGCACCGAGGCCTGGGTCGACTTCAAGCTCTGGGGCTACGTGTTTCCCGTCGCCTTCCTGGTCGCGCAGGGGCTGTACATCGCGCCCCATCTCAAGACCGACGAGCCCGCACCATGAGCTTGCCCACCCGCAGCGAACTCGAGGCCGCCCTGCGCGCCGCCCTGGCGCCCACGCACCTCGAAGTCATCGACGAAAGCGGCCTGCATGCGGGCCATTCGGGCGCCTCACCCGAGGGCTACGGCACCCATTTCCGGGTGCGCATCGCCTCCCCCCAGTTTGCCCAGCGCACGCGCGTGGCGCAGCATCGGCTTGTGTATGATGCGCTCCACTCTTTTGTGCCCCGTGGCCTTCACGCCATTGCCATCGAAACGCTCTGAGCCATCCGACCGCCGGCCCACGGCGGCACCTCCGCTCCCCTTCCCCCTTCCCTGTTCGTTACTTCATCACTCTCCGGCTTGCGCGTGCGCACGGCCCTGCCCACACCGAGGTTCCCGTTCATGAACAAACTTGTCCTGTCCGCCGTGACCGCAGCGATGATGCTGGGCGCTCTGCCGGCAATGGCCCAGAACGCGGCCATCGTCAACGGCAAGGCGGTGCCGAAGGCCCGCATGGACCAGCTGGCGCAGCAACTGGCCGCCGCAGGCCGCCCGGTCACCCCCGAGATGCAGGACCAGCTGCGCGAGGAAGTCGTGATGCGCGAAGTCTTCATGCAGGAAGCGCAGAAGAAGGGCCTGGACGCGAGCGACGACTACAAGGCGCAGATGGAGCTGGCTCGCCAGGCCGTGCTGATCCGCCAGTTGTTCGAGGACTACCGCAAGACCAACCCGGTCACCGAAGCCGAGCTGAAGAAGGCCTACGACTCGCTGGCCGAGGCCAACAGCGGCAACGAGTACAAGGTGCGCCATATCCTGGTGGAAACCGAGGACGCGGCCAAGAAGGTGATTGCCGACCTGAACAAGGGGGCCAAGTTCGAAGACCTGGCCAAGAAGCTGTCGAAGGACCCGGGTTCCGGTGCCAACGGCGGCGACCTGGACTGGACCGCCCCCGCCAACCTGGTGCCCGAGTTCTCGGAGGCGATGGTCAAGCTCAAGAAGGGCGAAACCACCAGCGCACCGGTCAAGAGCAGCTTCGGCTGGCACGTCATCCGCCTGGACGACACACGCAAGATGGACTTCCCGCCGCTCGAACAGATCAAGCCCGAGCTGGAGCGCCAGCTGCAGCAGCAGAAGCTGCAGGCTTATCAGCAGGAACTGCGGAGCAAGGCCCGCGTGGAATGATCGCGGCGCGCCGATCGGCCGCCGTGCGGGCGCCCATGGCGCTCTCCAGGAAAAAGGCAGCCTGCGGGCTGCCTTTTTCTTTGTGGCCCACGGCGCGTGGAGTCGCGACCTCAAGCGCTTGAGCAATTCCTGCGCGACGCCGATCGCGGAGGACGGGTTCTGGCCGCAGCGCAGATCGCGATGGACGAGTGGGCCTACCCGCCAGCCGGCGCTGCGCGATGAACGCCAGGACTGCGCCAGTCATGGACCCGGGCGCCCCTTTGAAGCGAACTCATTGCTTGGACTGCCGCGCATACCGATTGACGACGAAGCCGCATCCGTAGGCTTTCGAGCCGAGCAGCGTCAGTGCGCGAAAGCCGGATTGGGCAAACAGCCTGTGCCCGCTTCCGATTGCTGCCGGATTGACGAAGAACGCATACTCGTCGACCAGATCCGCGGCGACCAGCGCGGAAGCAAAGCCTGAGCCGCCGAAGACCGCGATGTCCCCCTGGGCGCCCTGCTTCAATGCACCGACCTCGCATACCAGATCGCCACCCACCACGCGTGTACCCTCCCAACGGGAGCCTTCGAGCCTGCTGCTCAGCACGACCTTCGGGATCTCGGTGATCCGTCGTGCAAAGGCGTAGAAGCTGTCCTGCGGAAAGCGTTGCGCCGCTTTCGCCCAGTGGTCGTGTAACCCTCTTGCGCCATCTTCCGGCTCAGGAGAATCGTGCCGATGGCCTGGAAGAAAAGATTGAAATCCCGCCGCAGTTCGGGTTCCCACGGACAATCGCCCACCCAGTCCCAGAGTTGCCAGGCGCCTTGCCCCTCACCGCCGACAAAGCCGTCGGCCGACATCTGCATCTGGAGAACCAGCTTGCTCATCGAACGTCTCCTGCTGCTCGGCCAGAGCGCGAATGCAAGCTCGACACTGGCATGTGAACGGTCGCAATAGTAACGTGACGGTGCGGACCGCCAAGCGCAGCGAGCTTGCCCTGCTTATGGCGGCATCCCGCCGAGTGTGCGGGCCGCCTGCTCAAGCCCGCCCAGGATGGCATCGCGGACACGCGGTGAGAAGTCCTGTGGCAATTCGGCTTGCGCTTCGGCAATGGCCGCTGGTGTACGAGCAAGAAGTTCTTCGACGATCGGCTCGGCGGTCGATGCGTAGCCAACTTTCTGCGCGGTGCTGTTGAAGTGCCTGCGCTGGATACCGTGCATCTCGTAGTGTCGGTTCTTGCCGAGCAGGGCCATGGCCAACTTGATCTCATACGGAGACCACTGGTTGGGGCCATCGCCCAACACCGGGTAGACCGACATCACGTCATACAGCGGGGTCAGCTGGAAACGACCGCGTGGCAGAAGCTGGATGCTGAAGTTCTTGGCATGGCCATCGGGCGCGCGTAGCAACCAGAACAGCACCTGCGCCGCCATCAGCGTCTTCATGTCGGCCTCGGTATTCACCGATTGCCGCAGCGTGCCGAACAGGGCCTTGAGCCCAGGACCGCCCTCGTTCTCGTACTTACGTAATGGCGAGCAGCCCTCGACCTGGCAAAAGTCTTCCTGTGGCAGACGCATGAGCCACTGCCCATTGGGTGCGACGCGCCGGTCGAAACGCTCCACCACCAGCACACGCTGTCGGCCGAAGGTCGCGATGCGGGCATCAGCCACGGGCAATCCGTAGGCTTTCAGCAGCCGCAAGCACAGCCATTCGTTGTCGACGGACGTGCTGAAGTCCGCCTGCCGCCCGCCCATCAGACCGAGCGGAAGCTTGAAGATGTGGCTCGTCGGCGTGGCGCCACGCGGCGCCAGCCATTGCCCGCCCCACCACAGGAAGGCGGTCTTCTCCTGCGCACCGGCCAGCGAGATGCGGAAGTCCGCATCCGGGTCTCGGCCCGCAGCGAAGGCCTGCGGCGAAACGGTTTCGATCAGGTGCCGCTCGATATCCTCCTCGGCCAGGGGCACGCCCTCGATTCGATCGAAGTCGGTGGGCACCTCCCCCTCATCCAGGATCTGGACGGCGCCCACGCAATCGCGCCCGATGGCCTTCAGTAAGTCAAACGGCTCGGTCGAACCCGTCCTGAAGCGCTCGGCCACGCGGCGGCGGATCGCGTCGCTGTCCGGTAGCAGGTTGTCGAAGTAGTTAGCGACCTTCTCGCCCTTGACCGGCAGGTTCTGCAGATTGAAAGGCAGCGACAAGGACAGCGGTCGGCCCATATCCGCAGCAAGCCAATCCGCGTCGTACTGCAGTTCCATCTCTCCGCGAGCGGGAATCGTCCATCGGCCGACGCGAACACCGTTGGTCCAGATGGACAGGCTGCGGCTGTGCGATCGACGCCCCATGTCACCAATCCGTGGGCGTCGTTGACACCGCAGCCTTGCCCCGGATCCCCACGGCCAACTCCAGGCCCAGCGCTGCGCACCATGCAAGGAGTTGCTCCACGCTCAGCTCGTGGGCGTTGAGTTCCAGATGAGAGACACGCGACTGGCTCAAGCCGATACGGGCAGCCAGTGCCGATTGGGTCAGCCCTTGCGCTTTGCGCGTGGCCTGCAGCATCGAGCCGAGTTGGCCTGTAGTGACCAGCGGATGTGACGTCGGCGGCATGGCGAGTACCCGGGATTCAGATAAGCGCAAGATAGCTGAAAAACAGATATTCGTCAAATATCTGAAATTCAACTACGTGGGCTCTGGCTGCGCCCCAGCGCCCGGTGTCAAGCTTCATCTAACAGGCCGTTGAAAAAATGCTCATCGAACGCGCCAGGGTCGTGGATTTCGAAGAAACGGATCGCCCAAACTGGCCTGCGCAGCGATTGGAGCGGCCATTTCGGCCTGTTTGCAGGCCGTTTTGCCCGTTCCGGGCGCACGTATCCCATGGTTCACGCATGATGCGCGTCCCACCAGCCGCCCAGACTGCCCATGCGCACCAGGTTGTAGGTGGCAAAGCACAGCAGCGCCTGGCCCGCGAGCTTGGCCTGACCGATCAATTTGGTCTTGGCCAGACCACCCACTGTCTTGATCCAGCCAAAGGCCTCCTCGATGCGCTTGCGCACTTTGAGGCTGGTCTTGTAGCCCTCGTGGCGCCGGATGCGGCCATCGACCGCCGAGTGCTTGTCCTTGGCCGCCACGTGTGGCGTGACTTTGAGCTTTCGGCAGCCCTTGATGAAGGCCTGGCTGTCGTAACCTTTGTCGGCCCCGACCGTGGCCCGCTTGTTCTTGTTTCCCCGGCGTTTGAGCATCGCCAGCGCCGCCTCGCGCTCGGCGGTGCCACTGGCATGTGTGATCTCCACATCCACGATCAGCCCGTTGCGGTTCTCCATGAGGATGTGCCCCATGTGGCACAGGCGAGATTTGTCGCCCGCGCTCTTCTTGAACAGCCGGGCATCGGCATCGGTGGTGCTGGCGTGGGTGTCGTTGCAGCGCTCCTGCCCTTTGAAGTTCACCTCGGGGTTGCGTCCGGGTGGCGTGCCGCTGTCGTCGTCTTTGCGTTTGAAACTCTTGTGCGAGGCCCAGGCCTCAATCAGCGTGCCGTCCACGCTGAAGTGTTCGTCGCTGGCAAGCCGGCCCCACTGGGCGCTGAGCTTGACGCGCTCGAAGAAGGCGCGCGCCAGGTCTTCGTTGAAGAGGCGTTCGCGGTTGGCGCTGAAGGTGGAGTGGTCCCAGACCTTGTCTTCAATGTTCAGGCCCACGAACCAGCGGTACAGCAGGTTGTAGTTGACCGCCTCGACCAGCTGGCGTTCGCTGCGGATGGAGAACAGGATTTGCAGCAGCAAGGCCTTGAGCAGCATCTCCGGCGGCACCGAGGGGCGGCCACGGCGGGCGTACACCGCTTCGAACTCGCTGTTCATGCTCGACAGCAGCGCATCCACCACGGCGCGCAACTTGCGCAGCGGGTGTGCCGCTGGCACTCTTTCTTCAAGGCTGATGTAGCTAAACATCGCCCCCTGGAAGTCTTGGTTGCCTCTCATCTTTCTTGTCGCAGTTGTTCCGGGATGGCTTCAGATCGTAGCGGCCGACGCGGACGCTCGCAGGGGATTTTTCAACGGCCTGCTAAGCGGCTTAACGGCCAATTCGGGCGCTTCATTTCCCTGCCTTCTGTGGACTCACCGATTTCTGCTTGGGTTTTACCTGCCGAAATTTCTGACAACTGGAGCTAATATCCTGCAAGGTCGTAACAGGGCGTAATGCGTGTTACGGCGGGGCATCATAGGGGATTCCATGGACGAGACACCACCGGAAGGTTCGACCATCGCGGCCGAACTGAAAATCGACGTTACCCTGATCGCCAAACTGAACTTGGCGGATTTTCAGAATGCGGTCCCGCTGGTCCGCGATCTCTCCCTGATCAACGAGACCGATCAGACTCATGAGCAGGTCGAGTTGGTCCTGACTTCCGATCCGCCCTTTTTGAAGCCGCGCCGTTGGCGGATCGATGCGCTGGCGGCCCGTTCGCGCTATCCAATCCGCGACCTGGATCTGAACCTGGACGGCGGACTGCTGGCACGGCTGACCGAAGCCGAGACGGCCACGGTGTCGCTGGCATTGCGCACCGCAGGCGCGGATGCCTCCAGCCCTGCCCTGACGCAACGCGATGTCCATCTGGAGTTGCTGCCACGCAATCAATGGGGCGGTATCTCGCATCTACCCGACTTGGTCGCTGCGTTCGTCCAGCCCAACGACCCGGCGGTGGATCGGCTGCTCAAGCGCACAGCGGAGGTGCTGCGTCAGCACGATCGCAACCCTGCCCTGGACGGCTATGCCGGCGGTGCCAAGCGTGCCTGGGAACTGGCCTCCGCCCTCTGGGGGGCCACGGCTGGCATGCAGTTGGACTATGCCTTGCCACCGGCCAGTTTCGAGCAGTCTGGCCAGAAGGTGCGCAGCCCCGGGCAGATCGAAAGCTCAGGCCTTGGAACCTGCTTCGACCTCGCGCTGCTGTTCTGCGCTGCACTCGAGCAAGCAGGATTGAACCCGCTGCTGGTCTTCACCGAAGGCCATGCCTTTGCTGGCGTCTGGCTTCAGCCTGAGGAATTCTCCACCACCGTCGTCGACGACGTGACGGCCTTGCGCAAGCGCCTCAGGCTCAAGGAACTGGTTCTGTTCGAGACCACCCTGATCACGCAGCGCCCCACGGCCCCCTTCAGCTATGCCACCGCACGCGGCGCTCAGCAGGTGGACGAATCTCAGGATGCGGGATTCCGCTTGGCGGTGGACATTCGCCGGGCTCGGTTGCAGCGCATCAAGCCATTGGCCAGTGCGGAAGCGGCAGTTGCCACGGCGCCGGGCACTGAAGTGTCACCGTCCACGCCTGCCCTGCCAAAGTTCGAAGACGCGCCTGACCTTCCCGACAGCGCGCCAGCCAATGCGGAAGATGCCAGCCAGCTCGATCCCAAGGACCGGCTGCTTCGCTGGCAACGCAAACTGCTGGACCTTTCGCTTCGCAACAATCTGCTGAACTTCAAGGGCGGCAAGAAGGCGCTAACAGGCCGTTGAAAAATCCCCTGCGAGCGTCCGCGTCGGCCGCTACGATCTGAAGCCATCCCGGAACAACTGCGACAAGAAAGATGAGAGGCAACCAAGACTTCCAGGGGGCGATGTTTAGCTACATCAGCCTTGAAGAAAGAGTGCCAGCGGCACACCCGCTGCGCAAGTTGCGCGCCGTGGTGGATGCGCTGCTGTCGAGCATGAACAGCGAGTTCGAAGCGGTGTACGCCCGCCGTGGCCGCCCCTCGGTGCCGCCGGAGATGCTGCTCAAGGCCTTGCTGCTGCAAATCCTGTTCTCCATCCGCAGCGAACGCCAGCTGGTCGAGGCGGTCAACTACAACCTGCTGTACCGCTGGTTCGTGGGCCTGAACATTGAAGACAAGGTCTGGGACCACTCCACCTTCAGCGCCAACCGCGAACGCCTCTTCAACGAAGACCTGGCGCGCGCCTTCTTCGAGCGCGTCAAGCTCAGCGCCCAGTGGGGCCGGCTTGCCAGCGACGAACACTTCAGCGTGGACGGCACGCTGATTGAGGCCTGGGCCTCGCACAAGAGTTTCAAACGCAAAGACGACGACAGCGGCACGCCACCCGGACGCAACCCCGAGGTGAACTTCAAAGGGCAGGAGCGCTGCAACGACACCCACGCCAGCACCACCGATGCCGATGCCCGGCTGTTCAAGAAGAGCACGGGCGACAAATCTCGCCTGTGCCACATGGGGCACATCCTCATGGAGAACCGCAACGGGCTGATCGTGGATGTGGAGATCACACATGCCAGTGGCACCGCCGAGCGCGAGGCGGCGCTGGCGATGCTCAAACGCCGGGGAAACAAGAACAAGCGGGCCACGGTCGGGGCCGACAAAGGTTACGACAGCCAGGCCTTCATCAAGGGCTGCCGAAAGCTCAAAGTCACGCCACACGTGGCGGCCAAGGACAAGCACTCGGCGGTCGATGGCCGCATCCGGCGCCACGAGGGCTACAAGACCAGCCTCAAAGTGCGCAAGCGCATCGAGGAGGCCTTTGGCTGGATCAAGACAGTGGGTGGTCTGGCCAAGACCAAATTGATCGGTCAGGCCAAGCTCGCGGGCCAGGCGCTGCTGTGCTTTGCCACCTACAACCTGGTGCGCATGGGCAGTCTGGGCGGCTGGTGGGACGCGCATCATGCGTGAACCATGGGATACGTGCGCCCGGAACGGGCAAAACGGCCTGCAAACAGGCCGAAATGGCCGCTCCAATCGCTGCGCAGGCCAGTTTGGGCGATCCGTTTCTTCGAAATCCACGACCCTGGCGCGTTCGATGAGCATTTTTTCAACGGCCTGCTAAAGCTGGAGGCGCCAGACCCCGGCGCGCTGGAAGACCTGTTGGCCAGCGGCCAGCCTCTGAAGCTGCGACCGCGCCCGGACCTGATGGACGGAGCCGATCCGCGCGATCAGGCCATCTACGAAGCCCGCGAACGTGAAAACGTGCGCCGCGCGCATGCGTTCGAAGCCCTGCAGAAACGCGAGGTTTTCGTCGGTATTCCCGAAACCGAACTCGACGCACGGCTGACCGAGCTGTTCCGCAGCGCCCGCACAACTTTGCAGGAAGGCGGTGCCAACACGCTGTATCTCGCTCTGGGTTTCCTGTCCTGGACCCGCGAAGACCGAGACGGTCAGCGCTACCGCGCTCCTCTGATCCTGGTGCCGGTCAGCCTGCAGCGCAAGAGCGCCCGCTCGGGCTTCACGCTCAGCTTGCATGACGACGAGCCCCGCTTCAATCCGACCCTGATCGAGATGCTGCGCCAGGACTTCGAGCTGAGTCTGGGTACTCTCGAAGGCGAACTGCCGCGAGACGAGACCGGCCTGGACGTCGCTGCGGTCTGGAAGGCCGTCGGCCACGCCATCAAGGACATCAAGGGCTGGGAAGTGACCGAGGACGTGGTGTTGTCCATGTTCTCGTTTGCCAAGTATCTGATGTGGAAAGACCTTGCCGAGCGCAGCGAGCAGTTGCGCGAGAACCCGGTCGTGCGCCACCTGCTGGACACTCCGCGCGATGCCTATCCACCAGGCGCTCCGTTCCCGCAGGTGCGCGAACTGGACCAGCGCTTCGACCCCAAGCAGGTGTTCTGCCCCTTGCCGGCGGATTCCTCGCAGTTGTCGGCCGTGCTGGCCGCCTCGCAGGGCAAGGACTTCGTCCTGATCGGTCCACCTGGGACCGGCAAGAGCCAGACCATCGCCAACCTGATCGCCCAATCCCTGGCGCAGGGCCGGCGCGTGCTCTTCGTGTCCGAAAAGATTGCGGCGCTGGACGTCGTCTACCGGCGCCTGCGCGAAATCGGCCTGGGTGAGTTCTGCCTGGAGCTGCACTCGAGCAAGGCCCGCAAGCTCGACGTGCTGGCCCAGCTGCAGTCCGCCTGGTCCAGCAACGGCCAAACCGACGCCGAGCAGTGGCGAGCAGAAGCCGACAATCTCAAACGTCTGCGCGATGCGCTGAACATCTATGTCGAACGCTTGCATCAGCGGCGCCGCAACGGTCTGAGCTTGTTCGACGCGATCGGCACTGTCAGCGCGGGACACGATATCTCGACGCTTGAAGTGGCCTGGCCCACCGCCGATCAACACGATCATGCGGGCATCGAGCAGTTGCGCCATGCCGTGGACCGGCTGGAAGTCAATGCGCAAGCCATCGGCCATGCCACACTGGCACAACACCCCTTGGCCCTCATCGGCCAGGGAGACTGGTCACCCACTTGGCAGCAACAACTGATCACCGCGGCGCGCGAAGTCCTTCCCGCCGCCCAGGCGACGATCGAATCCGCAGAGGCATTTGTCCAGGCCATCGGGCTGCCTTCGCCCGCGTTGACGCCCGACACCTGCGAAGCACTGGTGATCCTGGCCCAACGCCTGCCGTCGGCAGCAGGGCACGATTGGCGCTTCGTCCTGCGCCCCGACGCACGCACTCTAAGAGCGGCTAACACAACCCTGTCATCGTCAAGCGCCTGATCTGCGTTTGACGGTGCATGGGTCGAAACAAGAACAAGGAAATCAGCACGGCGCTGTTCAAGAAGATCGAGCCGCTGCTGCCGGTGTTCGTGCCCTCAGCCAAGGGCGGGCGCCCGCGGGTCAGTGACGAGATGGCGCTCAACGGCATCCTGTTCGTGCTGCGTACGGGCATCCCCTGGGAGGAACTGCCGCAGGAGCTGGGCTTTGGCAGCGGCATGACATGTTGGCGGCGTCTGCGCCAAGGGCAGGAAGCCGGGGTGTGGCACCGCCTGCATCTGCTACTGCTTGCTGAACTGCACAGCGCCGGCAGGCTCGATTTCAGCCGGGCCAGCCTGGACGCTGCCAGCGTCCCCAGCCCCCGGGGGGCTCGCACACGGGCCCCAACCCGACCGACAGGGGCAAACTCGGCAGCAAGCGCCACCTCATCACGGACCGCCAGGGCATCCCGCTGATGTTCTGCGTCACCGGTGCTAACCGGCACGACTCGGTGGTCTTCGAGCAACTGGTCGATGCCTTGCCCGATGTGCGAGGAAAGCGCGGCAGGCCGCGCCGCTGGCCGGGCAAGCTGCATGCGGACAAGGGCTACGACTTTGCGCGCTGCCGGGCGCACCTCAGGCGCCGGGGCATCGTCGATCGCATCGCCCGCCGGGGCATTGAACGCAACGATCGATTGGGCCGCCATCGTTGGGTCGTGGAACGTACGCATGCCTGGCTGGCCGCCTTCGGCAAGCTGCGTGTGCGTTTCGAGCGAAGCGTTCATACCCACGTGGCCTTGCTATCCCTGGCATGCAGCGTCATTTGCGTGCGGTCCTTGAGGTGGTTGTGTTAGCCGCTCTAAGCCAACGCCTGCAGGAAGGCGCAGCACTGGTGCGCCGCCATGTCGAACTGAATGCGCAGCTCTCTGAACCATGGCCCGCTTCCGTCGTGACCGCCTGCACCGACAGCCTCGCAGCGCTCACCGAACACCGGCAGATCCACGCACAGCTCGGCGAGCCTTGGACACCTCGCACGGTTGTGCAATTGAACCAGGGACTCGGTCTGCTGGCCCAGATCGCGCAACACCACGCAGCGCTGTCGGCCCCTTATGGCGAATCGATTGAACAGCTCGACGTCGCCGAGTTGCAGCGGAGATGGGAACAAGCCGAGCAGGCGTTCTGGCCCAAGTCCTGGCTGGGCAAACGCAAGGTTGCGGCGCAACTGTCTGGCGCAATCAAGGGAGGATCGCAGCCTGACGTCAGCAACGATCTACAGCATTGGAATGCCATCCGAGCCTTGCGCCAACAGGTTCAAGCCATTACTCCCGCGCAGGAATGTGCGTCCGCCTGGGCAGGACTGGATACCAAAGAGGACAAGGTGCGCACGGCCCTGCGCTGGCAGATCGCCCTGGCCGCTGTGCGCGAAGGCCGGGAGTGGGAAGACGATGGCTTCGACGCCATCGCGGACGGCCAATGCGGCGACCCCCTGCAGGCCGATTTGCAGAGGGCGCGCCGACTGCGCCAGTTGGACCAGGACATTGCCGCCCATGCCTCGCTGGAAACGACGACCGACGGCCTATGGGCCGGCCACGCCACGCAAGTCGACCGTCTGCGCGCCGCCTTGGATTTCTTGAGCGATCGGCGAAGGCATCTCCAACAAGGTCCCCTGGATGCGACCCACACCTTGGTCGAGGAAGGTGCTTGCGGCCCCACGCTCGCGCACGATCACCAGACGCTGCGCCAGCGAGCCGAAACCGAGCAAGCGCTGGCCGCCCTGGACGACTTGCGCGAGTCCACCGCCGGCCTGTGGAAAGGACTGGCCACCCCTCTGGATGAGCTCGCACAGGCCTGCAAGCTTCGCGAGGATCTGGCTGCCGTGCTGGCGCGTCTGGCCACCACACCCGAGCAGATTTCCGCCTGCAAGGCACCACTGCATGCCTTGTTGGGCGATGCCAATGCATTGCTGGAGCCAGGTGGCCGCATCGCGGTGGCCGGCGCTCGATACGTGGAGAAACGGGGACAACTGCTTCCCCGGCAGGAGACGCTCGCGGCAATCGGGTGCCTTGCCGAGGCCGCCCAGACGCAGTGGCACTCCCTGTCACTCGACGGGCTCATCGAGCAAAGCCAGTCCATCGTGCGCGCAGAACACAGCCTGCGCAGCTGGTGCGCCTGGCGCCAGGCACGCAGCGAAGCACTTGCACTGGGGTTGACCACGCTGGTGCAGGGTATCGAACAAGGCCATGTCGGAGCAGGCCAGGCCCGCCGAACGTTCGAAACCAACTACGCACGCTGGTGGCTCAACGCCGTGGTAGATCACGAGCCGGTCATCCGCGGGTTCGTCAGCGCCGAACACGAACAGCGCATCCGCGACTTCCGGGAGCTCGACGAACGCTTCACCGCCCTGACCCGGGACTGGCTGCGTGCCCGCATGTGCGGCGACCTACCCTCGCAGGACAACGTCAGCCGCAACTCCGAATGGGGCGTGTTGCGGCACGAGATTGGCAAGAAGCGTGCGCATCTGCCCTTGCGGGAGTTGATGGCCCAGATTCCCGAGGCACTGACCAGGCTTACGCCCTGCTTGCTGATGAGCCCGCTGTCCATCGCGCAGTACCTCCAGGCGGGGACCAACGCTTTCGACCTGGTGATCTTCGACGAAGCCTCACAGATCCCGGTCTGGGACGCGATCGGCGCCATCGCCCGCGGCCGTCAGGTCGTGATGGTCGGCGATCCCAAACAGTTGCCGCCCACCTCGTTCTTCGACCGCGCCGAGTCCGGTCTTGACGACGAGGATGTCGAGGCTGACCTGGAGAGCATCCTCGACGAGTGCATCGGCGCCAACCTGCCGACCCGCGACCTGAACTGGCACTACCGCAGCCGCCATGAAAGCTTGATCGCGTTCTCCAACCACGCCTATTACAAGGGTGAACTGGTCACCTTCCCCTCCCCTGTCACCAACGACCGCGCGGTCAGCCTGCAGATGATCTCGGGCGCCTACCAGAAGGGCGGTACGCGGACCAATCCTGCCGAAGCCAAGGCGCTCGTTGCCGATGTCGTGGCCCGCCTGACAGCGCCAGGTTTCCGAGAAAGCGGGCTCACGATCGGGGTGGTCACGTTCAACGCCGAACAGCAAAAACTGATCGAGGACTTGCTCGACGAAGCCCGACGAAAAGACCCGCGACTGGAGCCCTACTTCGCCGAGAGCGAACTGGAGCCACTGTTCGTCAAGAACCTGGAAAGCGTGCAAGGCGACGAGCGCGATCTCATCTACTTCTCCATCACCTATGGCCCGGACCCCACAGGCCAACTGGCCATGAACTTCGGCCCGCTCAACCGCCAAGGCGGCGAGCGCCGACTCAATGTGGCCATCACCCGCGCACGGCATGAGCTGCGCGTGTTCGCCAGTTTCCGCGCCGAGCAGATGGACTTGGCGCGCACCCAAGCCATCGGCGTACGCGATCTCAAGCACTTCCTGGAGTTCGCCGAACGCGGCGCTCGCGCGCTGGCGGAAGCAAGCAAAGGCAGCCTTGGCGGCTTCGACAGTCCCTTTGAACAGGCCGTAGCCACTGCCCTTGCCCAGCGTGGCTGGCAAGTCCAGCCGCAGATTGGAGCCTCTTCGTTCCGCGTCGACCTCGGCATCGTCGATCCCGACGCACCTGGCCGTTACCTGGCCGGCGTGGAATGCGACGGCGCCACCTACCACCGCAGCGCCACTGCACGCGATCGCGACAAGCTGCGCGAGCAGGTCCTGCGCGGCCTAGGATGGGAAATCGTGCGGGTCTGGTCCACCGACTGGTGGATCGATCGCGCTGGCACGCTCGATAGGCTGGATGCCCGGCTGCAAGCCGTGCTCAAAGTCCAGCGCGAGCGGCGTATAGAAGAGGCAGAGCGCGAAGCCGAGGCCAAGCGCTTGGCGCAAGCGGCCATCGCGCAAGCCATGGCGTCGGTGACGAAGCCAGACGAAGAAACGGCGGCCCCAATCCAGGATGCGGACCCGATCGCACCTGAAACCCCGGCGACGGTTCCACCGCAGCAAATCGAAGAAGTCTTTGCTCGTCAGGCCTCTGCAGCGCCAGCCCATGCTGATACAGCCGAAACAGCGCCATCGGAGGTCTCGCTCTACCGGGTCACGAACCCCGCTGAAGCTGTCGATGGCGCCAATCTCGATCGATTCTTCGACGGGGATTACAACGACACCTTGTCGGCCATGATCGCTCACGTCATCGATCATGAAGGCCCCGTGCTCGACGCCCTACTGGCCCGCCGCATTGCCCGCGCCCACGGCTGGCTACGTACCGGCGGGCGCATCCGAGAGCGCGTTTTCCAAATCGCGCGCGCCCGCTATCGGACGACCGATGAAGAGGTCGGCACGTTCTATTGGCCCGAGCATCTCGATCCTGCGGCAGAGCCTCCCTTCCGCGGTCCCGCCGACGAGGACAGCGTGCGGGCAGCTGATGAGATCAGTCTCACAGAACTGGCTTCGCTGGCTCGCGCCGTCATCGCACAGGGCAGTCAAGGCGAAGAGATCTATCAAGCAATGGCGCGCAGGCTCGGGCTCCAACAGCTACGCGCAGCCAGCCGAGCACGTTTTGAGAATGCAGTGAGCTCTGTGCGTCCAGAGCCATGACTCTGAAGAGTTCGCCGACAGAACATGGAGGGATGAACCGACTCTTGCCGGGCGATGAACGATCTGAACGCGTCCTTCCGTCACCCAGCCGATCGGGCCGGTCAGTGGCGACTCGAAGGCGTCGACATGCGAGGTATGCGTTTTCCTGACGTAGCGTGCGGCGTGGATTTCGTCGCTGAACACCACTAGGTGTGAAGCTCCAATAGGTTGTATCCGGTGTTCATCCGGATTGAGTTTGAGAGACTGGAAGTCGCCAAACACCCAATCCACCCAGGGAGCCCAACCGGATGAACACCCATAAGAGCTACTAACAAAACCATGTCATCATCGAGCGCTTGATTGGTGTTTGATGAGGCATGGGTCGAAACAGGAATAGAGAAATCAGCGCCGCGCTGTTCAAGAAGGTTGCCCCGCTGTTGCCGGTAGTCGTTGCCTCGGCCAAAGGCGGTCGCCCACGAGTGAGCGACGAGATGGCCCTGAACGGCATTCTGTTCGTGCTGCGCACCGGCATTCCCTGGGAGGAGTTGCCCCAGGAACTGGGCTTTGGCAGTGGCATGACCTGTTGGCGGCGTCTGCGTGATTGGCAGGCTGCGGGCGTGTGGCATCGCCTGCATCTGTTGTTGCTCGGTGAATTGCGCGGCGCCGGCAAACTGGACTTCAGCCGTGCGAGCATGGACGCGGCCAGTGTGGCCAGCCCCCGGGGGGCCACTACACCGGCCCCAACCCCACGGACAGGGGCAAACTCGGCAGCAAGCGCCACATCATCACGGACCGCCAAGGCATCCCACTGATCTTCTGCGTCACGGGCGCCAACCGGCATGACTCGGTGGTTTTCGAGCAACTGGTCGACGCGTTGCCAGCGGTACGTGGCTGTCGCGGTCGGCCCAGGCGCTGGCCGCACAAACTGCATGCCGACAAGGGCTATGACTATGCTCGCTGCCGCTTTCACCTGCGCAAGCTGGGGATCACCGCGCGTATTGCCCGGCGCGTCATCGAACGCAACGACCGGCTCGGGCGTCATCGCTGGGTGGTCGAGCGCACGCACGCCTGGCTGGCCGCCTTCGGCAAGCTGCGTACTCGTTTCGAGCGCCGCATCGACATTCATGTCGCGTTGCTCTCGCTGGCCTGCTGCGTTATCTGCATTCGCCATCTCCCACCGTTTTGTTAGCCGCTCTCAATCTGGACGGACTCTTCCGGAGATGCGCCATACGCGCGAAGAACCACGATCATGATCTTGGTCCCAGCTTGTGTGCCTGCAAGATAGGCATGCGGCGTCGAACTGTCGAAAAGTGCGCTGGCGCCGGCGCGCATGACGCGTGGCGGCATGCCTTCCATGTGCAAGACCAGCGTGCCCGAGAGCACATAGCAGAACTCTTCACCCTTGTGGCCGTTGAGCCCCCCGACTTCCTCCAGGCTGCGTGCGTGCACGTCGGCAATGAGGGGCAGCAGATGCGCCGCATCGTGCGCATGCAGCACGCGAGCCTTCGACTGGCGCACGTTCGTCTCCTGCCCCTCCCCTGCGTCGGTAAAGCTGGTCAGCCGCTCACCCGGCGCCAGGTGGTGCCGGCCGACGAGATCCGTCCAATCGATGTCCAGACCCATCATGACCCTGGACAGCACGCCGAAGGTGGGAGACATCTTGTTGTTCTCGATGCGGGACAGAGAGGCGGCCGGCACGCCGCTGAGTTCCCCGAGCTGCGCGAGCGATAGGCCCTTGCCCTCGCGGATGACGCGCAACCTTCGCCCGAGTTCCTCAGTCATCGACTGATCGGTCTGCGCACGCCGCCAGGTGGCAGATGGTGTGGGTGCCTTGCCCGCTGCACCGTGGGAGCGACGTTCTTGGGAACGTGCAGTAAGGGTTTTCATGGTTCGAGCCCAGAAAAAAGCGCTTGATTTGCGGATCCGCAATACGTAAATTACGGATCCGTAATCGTTACGGATCTGCAAATTGTACTGCGCGGCATGCCCATGAGTTCGACCTTCACCGCCCGTCCCGAGCTGATCGGTACTTTGGGGGCCTGTTCATCCACGCACTGGCTGGCATCGCAAACCGCCATGAGCGTGCTCGAGCGCGGCGGCAACGCCTTCGATGCAGCGGTTGCCGGAGGCTTCGTGCTGCAGGTCGTCGAGCCTCATCTCAACGGTCCTGCAGGCGAGGTGCCGATCCTGTCCTGGGACGAGAAGGCGCGTTCGATCGAAGCGCTGCGAGGCCAGGGCTGTGCGCCGCAGGACGCAACAGCCGCCGCCTTCCGCCGGCTGGGGCTGGGCCTCGTGCCGGGCATCGGTCTGCTCGCCGCCACCGTACCGGCGGCGTTCGCGACATGGCTCACGCTGTTGCGCGATCACGGCAGCTGGCGGCTGGCCGATGTGCTCGCGCCGGCCATCGGCTATGCGCGGGACGGCTTTCCGGTGTCACGCCGCTTGTGCGAGGCGGTCCTCGGCGTGCGGGCGCTCTTCCTGTCCGAGTGGCACACCTCGGCTGAGGTCTGGCTGGAAGGGTCCAAGGTGCCAGCCCCTGGCACGCTGTGGCGGCTCCCCGCGCTGGCGAATACCTATGCGCGGATCGTGGCGCAAGCCGAGCGCGAGGGTCAGGACCGGGTGAGCGAGATCGATGCGGCGCTGCGCGTATGGCGGGACGGATTCGTGGCCGAAGAGGTCGACGCGTTCTGCCGCGTGCCAGTGGGCGACAGCAGTGGCCAGGCGCATGCGGGTTTCCTGCGGCGCGAGGACATGGCCAACTGGCGGCCGGCGGCCGAAAAGCCGCTCATGGGCCGGTTCGGGCGGTACGACGTGGCCAAGTGCGGCTTCTGGAGCCAGGGGCCGCTCTTTCTGCAGACACTGGCCATGCTTCAGGGCGCCGGGCTCGACGCGTACGCACACGACAGCGCGGACTTCGTGCACAGGCTGGCCGAAGCGACCAAGCTGGCGCTGGCCGACCGGCTCGCCTGGTACGGCAGCGCACCCGCCAGTGACGCCTGCGTGCAAGCACACCTGCTATCCACTGAATACGCCCGCGAGCGCTGGAAAAGGGTGAACCTGTTGCAGGCGTCACGCGCGCTCGACGCCGGCGCACCCCTGGGTCGTTCGCCGCGCCTGCCCGACCTGACGGTCGGCGCGCGCGAGCTTCGCGCCGCCGACGCCCGCTTCGGCATCGGCGAGCCCACCTTCCAGAACCTGCCACCCGTTGCGCAATGGTCGGAGCGGGAACTGTTCGTCGGGGACACCTGCCACATCGACGTGATCGACCGGCACGGCAACATGGTGGCTGCCACGCCATCGGGCGGCTGGCTCTCATCGAGTCCGGCAATCCCCGCGCTCGGCTTCGCGCTCGGCACGCGCCTGCAGATGACGTGGCTGGAAGACGGGCTGCCGGGCTCATTGACGCCGGGCGTCGCGCCCTGCACCACGCTGTCTCCCTCGCTGGCGCTTCGCGACGGGGAGCCCTACATGGTCTTCGGGACACCGGGCGGCGATCAGCAGGACCAATGGCAGCTCGGCTTCTTCCTGCGTCATGCACTACACGGCATGTCCATGCAGGAGGCCATTGAGGCGCCATCGTTCCATGTGAGGCACTACGCCGCCTCGTTCTGGCCGCGCCCGGTCACGCTGAATCGCCTGAAGGCGGAATCCCGATTTCCACCCGAGACGCTGGCGCTGCTACGCGAGCGCGGCCATGACCTGGAGGTGGGCGAACCATGGTCGGAGGGCCGGCTGTCCGCCTGCAGCCGCACCCGCGATAGCCACGGCCGCCTCGTACTTCGCGCCGCGGCCAATCCGCGCGGCATGCAGGGCTATGCAGTGGCCCGCTGAACCCATCTTCGACAAGGAGCATTCTCTTGAGCAATTCTGAAAACGACGCCTCCGGCCACACCGTCCAGGTGCTGATCGTCGGAGGCGGTCCCGTCGGCTTGGCGATGGCACTGCTGCTGGACCGCTTCGGCATTTCCTTCGCGCTGATCGAACGCTCCCCCGGCGTCACTGACCATCCCAAGGCTCGCGGCTGTGACATCCGTTCGATGGAACTGTTCCGGCAATGGGGCATCGAGGAGAAGGTCAAGGCACGCGGGCTGCCGCCCGGCTCCGACACGTTCGCCTTCGTGGACACTGTCTCCGGCCTCGAGTACGGGCGCACCACCGTCGAGACCAACCTGGGCCAGTCGCCCGCGTGGCGTTGCATCGTGTCGCAGGATGTCGTGGAGGAGGAACTCTTCGCGGTGGCGAGCCAGTCCCGCCACGGTCGCATCCTGTACGAGACGGAGTTCCTCGAATACGAGGCACACGAGCGTGGCGTCACTGTCAGCACGCGCAGCCTGAAAACGGGCGAGCGCATCCACTGGTCCGCCGACTACCTGGTCGGTGCCGATGGTGCCGGCAGCAGTGTGCGCCGGAACTGCGGAATCGACATGCGCGGACCGTCCACGCTGGCCGTGATGGCCAACGAATACTGGAAGGCCGATCTGTCGCGCGTGCCCCGCATCATGGCTACCGCCGGCTACCGCATCCGGCCCCAGGCACCGGGCGAATCGGTCTGGACCGTACTGAACACCAACGGCAAGGACCGCTGGCTCAGCGCCGGAGCGGTCGGCACCGAGAGCGACGAACGCCCCGGCCCGCGCACTGACGAGGAAGTGGTCGCGCTGGCGCGGCGGCAGACCGGTATACCCGATCTCGAGGTCAAGGTGATCAGCCGCTCCATCTGGCGTTTGAGCCGCCAGGTGGCGGCCCGGTTCCGCGCGGGCCGCGTGTTCCTGGTCGGCGATGCAGCACATCGGTTTCCGCCCAACGGCGGCTTCGGCATGAACTCCGGCATTCAGGACGCGCACAACCTGGCCTGGAAGCTCAAGCTGGTGCTCGGCGGACAGGCTGGCCCGGCGCTGCTCGATACCTACGACATGGAACGGCGCCCTGTCGCGGAGTCGAACGCGGACTTCAGCCTGGGCAACCAGCGCCGCTTCACCCAGACCGACGCGGCACTGCGCTCGGGCAACAAGGACCAGATCGAATTCTGGATCCGCGACACCGACAACCATATCCACAGCACGGGACAATCGCTGGGCTTTGCCTACGAGGAAGGCGCGATCGTCCAGGACGGCACGGTACGCCAGCCGCTTCTGCCGCGCTGGTACCTGCCTTCCGATCGGCCGGGCAGCCGCTTTCCGCATCTCTGGCTGGACCTGGCCCGGACGCAATCGACGCTGGACTGGTTCGACCGCGATTTCGTGCTGGTTGCCGGACCGAAGGCCGACGGCTGGCTCGAGGCCGGACGCCGCGTGGCCGCAAAGTCGAGCGTGAACATCCAGCTTCGGCAGATGGACTGCCTCGATTCGCATCGCGGCTTCGGCATGGGCCTGCGCGGCGCCGTTCTGGTGCGCCCCGACGGACACGTAGCCTGGCGCATGCCGTGGCTGCCGGCAGACCCCGCCAAAGAGTTGGCGAATGCGCTGGGCAAGGTGCTCGCGCGAGACGTCGTCGCGAACTGAGCAACGAAAGGAGTTGACCCATGCAAGTCTCTGGGCTGAACCACTACACGCTGCGGTGCACGCCGGACGAACTGCGGCTGCTGCACGACTTCTATGTCGGCTGCCTGCAACTGCATGCTGGCGATCGACCCACGATGCCGGCGCCGGGATACTGGCTCTACAGCGGCGAGCGTCCCATCGTGCATCTGTATGCATCGCTGACTGGCAGCGAGGCGGGCGCCACGGCGGCGCTGGACCACATCTCGTTCAGCACGCATGGCCTGGAAGCGACCCGTGCACACCTGAAGGCCAAGGGCATCGCCTTCGACGAGGCACCGGTGCCGGGCTGGCCCATCCACCAGATCTTCGTTCGCGATCCGCTCGGGCTCAAGATCGAACTCACGTTCGACCTCGACAAGGAAGGCGCCCCGGGCCATGACCAGTCTCATTGACATCGGTGATTGCCGCATCGCCTGCACCGTCACTGGCACGGGTCCTCCTCTGTTGCTGATGCACGGCGCCGAGGGGAACCACCATATGTTCGACGCGCTCGTAGAGCACCTTGCCGCCGACTTCACCGTGATCGCGTACGACCAGCGCGATTGCGGAGACACGCGAAATCCCGAACGGGCCACTTCTCTGAACGAACTGGCGCAGGACGCCGCGGCGCTGCTCGAAACGCTGGGCCACACCAAAGCGCACGTGTATGGCACCTCTTTCGGTGGCCGCGTTGCGCAGGCGCTCGCTCACGAAAGACCGCAGGTGGTCGACCGGCTGGTGCTGGGCAGCACTTGGGCGTTGCCGTCCGCGCTCGCTGCCTTGAACCCGGACGCCGTGCAGGAAATTCAACGACTGCGAGCGAACTTGCCCGACTCCGCCGAAGCACTGGCCGGCTTCTTCCTGCCGCAGGATTTCCTGGACATTCGGCCGGAACTGAAAGACCTGTTCCGCCATGTTCAGGCGCAGTCGCCGCGGTCGATACGGCGGCAGGCCGCAGTCGCCGAATGCCCACCGCTGGAGCCCGGACGGCTGCGTACGCAGACGCTCGTTCTTGCCGGCGAACTCGACCGGGTGGTGCCGCCTGCACTCACCGTGGCGCTGGGCCAGGCGATCCCGGGCGCACGCGTGGTGCTGCTGCCCGGCGTGGGTCATGCGGCCGCCGTGCAGGCGGCCGACCAGGTCGCGGCGCACATCCGCGATTTCTGCCTCGCATCCTCCATTTCCGCTTCCAAGGCCTGATCATGCTTGCTACCCCTGCCGACGCCCCATCGTCTGCCTACATCCAGATCCGCGGTGTCTCCAAGACATTCGAGGACGCCAGCGGAGGCAGCGTCCTCGCGCTGCGCGAGATCGACTGCGCCATCGAAGAGGGAAGCTTCGTTTCCATCGTCGGGCCCAGCGGCTGCGGCAAGAGCACCTTGCTGCGCATCCTGGCAGGGCTTCTGCCGGCCAGCCACGGCAGCGTCGTGATGGACGGCCAGCCCATCTCCGGCACGCGGCGCGACGTCGGCATGGTCTTCCAAAGCTCCATCCTGCTGCCTTGGCGCAGCATCCTGGACAACGTGCTGCTGCCGGCGGAAGTGCTGGGCCTGGACATGGCGGTGGCCCGGCGCCGAGCGATGGAACTGCTGGAATTGGTACGGCTGCAAGGCTTCGAGCACAAGCTGCCGCGCCAATTGAGCGGCGGCATGCAGCAACGCGCCTCGATCGCCCGTGCCCTTCTGCATGACCCCAAGGTGCTGCTGATGGACGAACCCTTCGGTGCCCTGGACGCGATGACGCGCGAGCAGATGAACCTGGAACTGCAGCGCATCTGGCTGGAAAGCGGCAAGACCGTGGTGCTGATCACCCATTCCATCCTGGAGGCGATCTTCCTGGGCGATGTCGTGTTCGTGATGACGCCGCGTCCGGGCGCCCTGCGCCGCGTGATCCGGGTACATCTGCCGCGGCCTCGCAGGATGGACGTGATGGCATCGCCGGCGTTCAGCGAGACGGCCAATCAGATCCGCGAGCTCTTCAGCCACGCGGGCAGTTTCGAATGACTATTCCTCCTTCCAGCACCATGACCGCTCGCACCTCCGACACGCTCGCCCCTCCCGCCGCCTCGCAGGCGGACATCGCCGGCCGCCGCAAGTCGCTGCTGTCCCGCCGAGCGGGTTCGGTCCTGCTGCTGCTGGCACTGCTCGCACTTTGGGAGTTCGGCACGCGCGTCTTCAATGTCCCGAAATTCCTGCTGCCGCCCTTCAGCGACGTCGTAACGGCGCTCTACCGCGGCCTGGCAGCCAGCCCGATGGCCAAGGATGGCCTGTGGCTGCACACCTACGTCACACTGACGGAAATCCTGCTCGGATTCGCCATCGGCAGCGCGATCGGACTGGTCATGGGCGTCCTGATCTCCGAGTTCGAAGTGCTCGACGACCTGCTGCGGCCCTACATCGCCGCCTTCCAGAGCCTGCCGAAGGTGGCGATTGCGCCGATCGTGGTGACCTGGCTCGGCTTCGGCCTGACGTCCAAGGTCGCCATCGTGTGCCTCATCACCTTCTTTCCGGTGCTGGTCACCAGCATCGCGGGTTTCAAGGCCGTCGACATCGACCGCATTGACCTGATGCGCTCGCTGTCCGCCACGCGCTGGCAGATCTTTATCAAGGTCAAGTTCCCTGGCGCCCTGCCGTACATCTTCGCGGGCCTGGACATGGCGGCGGCCTTCTCGGTCGTTGGTGCCATCGTGGGTGAATTCGTCGGTGCCCAGGCTGGGCTGGGCGTGCAGATCCTGCAGATGGAAGCCCAGTTGGATACGGCCGGCAGCTTCGCTGTCTTCATCGTGCTGTCCCTGCTGGGCATCGCTCTCACGGCGCTGTTGCGCGCCATCCGCCAACGGATGCTGAGCTGGATGCCGGCCACCGATTCCCAAGGAGCGGTGAGCACCTGAGATCGTTCCCCGCACCCGTGTTCCTCCTACTTAAGAAAGGCGATTCATCATGAACAGAAGAGATTTCGGCCTGGGGGCCGCCTCCTTGGGCCTCCTGTCTCTGGCACCTGGCGTCAACGCGCAAGGCAAGCGGGTCTTCCGCGGCGCCAACCCGAACGCGGTGCTAGACGCCCAGCAGGCGTTTCTCACCTGCGGGCGCCATCCGAGGCTCGGCTACTTCGAGGCCGAGGGCGTGGACCTGGAATTCGTCAATATGAGCAGCATCACGCAGGCGATGATGTCCATCGCGACCAAGCAGGTAGACCTGGGCTCACTGGCACCCGCGCTGTTCCTGCCGGCGATGGCCAAGGAGCCGGGACTCGGTCTGATCGCTGCCTACAACTGGCTGCCGCGCAACGCCAACACGGTGATCGTGCTTGCCGACAGCCCCATCAAGACCATCAAGGACACCGTGGGCAAGCGCATTGGCATCCGCAACCAGGGCGATGGCGGGATCGTCCAGTTGCAACTCATGTACACCGAACTAGGACTGCCGACGACCGACATCAACTTCGTTGCCGTAGGCGACGTGGGCGTCGCCGGCGCGGCGCTGAAGGAAAACAAGGTGGATGCGTACGTCAGCTTCGACACCGTCGGAGGGCGCATGGAGGCCCTTGGCTTTCCGATCCGGTACCTCCCGTTGCCGCCGCAATATGCGCGCCTGGGCTCCGGCTGGTTCGGCTTTCGCAAGAGCGATCTGAAGGAGAACCGTAAGCAGGTGGTGGGCTTCTGCCGAGCGGCGGCCAAGTCCACCCTCTTCGCGCATACGAACCTCGCCCAGGCCATCAACATCCACTGGGAACTCTACCCCGACTCGCGCTCCAAGTCGAAGTCGGACGACGAGAGCCGCAAAGAGATCGAAACCATCTTGCACCAGCGAAAGGACAACTGGATCCGCTGGCCCGACGATGCAGACCAACGATTCGGTGCATCGACGCTGGCCGAATGGAAGTCGATGATCGAGATTGCTGCGCGCAGCACCAACAATCCCCAGTTGCCCCAGCAAATCGGTGACCCGTCCAACGTGTTCACCAATGAACTCATCGACGAGGCGAATCGCTTCGACCGAAATGCAGTTATCAGGCAGGCAAGAGAGTTCAGAATCTGAGCCCTCCTGCCTAGGAGACGGTGGCATGAGCCTCGGCAATGGCCCAGCACCACGGCAGACAGAAGGCATCGCCTCCATGGCTTTCCAGCGGGTCGGCCTGCTGCCCGATTGCTAAACTGCTGCGCCGGCACCGACGGCTGGCCAGTATGAACCGCCCCGGTTTTCGCGGAGGCTCCCTCGTTTGAGAAGATGGAGCCATCATGAGGAAGTCAGTGAAGTTTTCGCCGGAGGTTCGCGAGCGTGCGGTGCGCATGGTGTTCGAGCACCGAGAGGAGCACGAATCGCAATGGGCGGCGGTTGTATCGATCGCCGGCAAGATCGGTAGCACGCCGCAGACGCTGCTGAACTGGGTGCGTCAGCACGAGCGTGACACGGGTCAACGCGAAGGCGTGACCACGGCCGAGGCCAAGCGCGTCAAGGAACTGGAGCGCGAAGTGCGCGAGCTTCGCCGCGCCAACGAGATCCTCAAGCTGGCCAGCGCGTTTTTCGCCCAGGCGGAGCTCGACCGCCGGCTGAAGTGATGTACGCCTTCGTGGACCGGCACCGCCAGCGGCATGGGGTCGAGCCGATCTGCAGGCTGCTGCAGATCGCCCCATCGGCCTACCGGCGGCACGCTGCCCGGCAGCGCGATGCGGCCTTGCTCAGCGGCCGAGCCCAGCGAGACCAGGAACTGATGGCCCACATCGAACGGGTGTGGCAGGCCAACCTGCGGGTCTACGGCGCTGACAAGGTCTGGCGGCAACTGCAACGCGAAGGCCACACGGTGGCGCGCTGCACCGTCGAGCGCCTGATGCGCCGCATGGGGCTGCGTGGGGTCGTGCGCGGCAAAGTGGTGCGCACAACGATCGGCGATGCGCGAGCGCCATGCCCGCAGGACCTGGTCAACCGGCAGTTCAGCGCGCAGCGCCCGAACCAGCTGTGGGTGAGCGACTTCACGTACGTGTCCACCTGGCAGGGCTGGCTGTACGTGGCCTTCGTGATCGACGTGTTCTCGCGGCGCATCGTGGGCTGGAGGGTGAGCACGAGCATGCGCACGGACTTCGTGCTCGATGCCCTGGAGCAGGCCCTGTACGCCCGCCAGCCCGGCCAGGAAGGCTCGCTCGTGTGTCACAGCGACCGCGGGTCGCAATACGTCAGCATTCGCTACACCGAGCGGTTGACCGAGGCCGGCATCGAGCCATCGGTGGGCAGCAAGGGCGACTCCTACGACAACGCTCTGGCAGAGACGATCAACGGGCTGTACAAGGCCGAGTTGATCCATCGCCGGGCGCCCTGGAAGACCAGAGAGGCGGTGGAGTTAGCGACCTTGGAGTGGGTGTCCTGGTTCAACAACCATCGGCTGATGGCCCCGCTGGGCTACGTGCCGCCCGCCGAGTTCGAGACCACCTACTATCGCAATCTTGAGCGGCAGGCCAGCTCGGCCTGACTCAAGCCAACCAGCCTCCGCGAAAGCCGGGGCGGTTCAGGCTTCAGCGCCCAGCAGATCGATCAGCGCTGCGGCCAGACGTTCGGGAAGACGCGTCAGATACACACTCTGCAAACCCGCGCCATTGGGCCGCAACGGTGCATAACGCTCAGGCAGAAGCGGCGCCAGTACCGCCATGTGCGCTGCTGGCCGGACGGGCAGTCGAAGGGGATGGAAGCGCACATCCAAGCGCCAGCCGATCAAATCCCAATAGGCGCCTGTCTGCCCGAACTCCAACGGCTTCGGGGCTTCATATGCATGCGACGCTGCGATGCCGATGGCCCGGATCACAGTGTCCGCAAAGGAGAAGACTACATCGCCTGGCGCGACCTCACGCATGAAGTCATAGAACGGATTTCTTGCCTGATTGGCCTTGCGCTTGGGCGACCAAAGGTATCCGCCCTGAACCTCATGGCGGTAGGTTTGGTTCTGATTGACCCACCAGTAGCGCATGGTTGCCGGCTACCGTCTTGGCGGCGCCGAATCGCTCAATGACGCCAGCACGTCAATCTTGCCCGCAACCGCCTGGCACGCGGCCACGAGATCGGTGACGATGCGCTCGTCGACGTTCAGGTCGCCCTCGTACTCCCCCAGGTTTCGGATATCGTGGCATTTCGACAGCACCCGCCAGACTTCCGGCCCCAGTCCCAACGTGTGCGGCAGCAGTTGAAAGACCAGATAGCGATTTGTCGAACGGTATCCATTCCATCGCAGTGCGGCCAGGCAGAACGCATGCGCTGCGTTGTAGGCGAGATCGAAACGGCTCTCGATGGAAAGAGCAAGGTTGAGGGCATCCTTCATCCTCGCATGCCCGGAGCGCTTCAAGCCATCGAACTCTCTCGCATCCGGCGGCTCGGCCTTCAGCGCTTTGCCTGGGCCGCTGAGGTTCTCAAGTGGGGAGGTCATGTTCGCCTCCCACGATCCAGAGCTTGGATGATTCCAGCACCCGACTCAGGAACGACTCCTGCGCCGACACACGCTTCAGGAATTCCGCACGCGTCAGAATGGTCGGATTGACCGGACGCCCCAATGTGCGGCCTGCATCCTCCACGGCCCCGAAGACATCGCCGTAGCTGAGATCGTCGCTCAGCAGCATCAGGTCGATGTCGCTGTGCGCAGTGTCCGTCTTCTTCGCCACCGATCCATAGACGAAGGCCGCGATGATCTGCGGCACAAGAGGCTGGAGCGCTTGGCGCAGGGGCTCTGCCAGCCCCACCGTCTTCTGCACGATGGCACTCAGCTCCGCAAAAATCGGCGAGTCGGGATTGGCCTGATAGTGCTTCTGGTTACCGACCGGCTTTACGGAGATCAGACCGCTCTTCACCAGCGCGGCCAACTCGCGCTGGACCGCGCCGGTGCCGCTGGCCACCAACCCGATCACTTCGCTGGCGTAGAAGCTACGCCAGGGTTGGCCGAACAGCAACCCGAGCACACGCTGCTTGGTGCCAGGGAAAAGCGCGTCAGCAAGTGCTGAACGCGGTGCGGCGGCGTCCACAGGTATTCCCATATTGGGCTTGATCATACCCAATTTGGGATGATCGTCGAGTTCCAGATGGGCTCTACCGCATCGCAATGCAGCTCTGCGCAGACGACGTCGACCTCGTGATGTCACTCATGACTCAATAGCTGCTGGTCGCCACACCTTCCTTGACCGGCTGCAACCAGTCGGAAGCGACCACGTTACTCTCGGCTTCGCCCCAGCAGGTTGTTCCGATCACCTGCGATAGCCACCATGAACGGCAACGAATTCATTCGCGTTGCCACCATGCACACACCCATACAACCGTCGTCCGAGAGCAGCCCTGCCCTGCCATACCCTGGTGCGGCAGGCTACGACGACCTCCCTCAGTTCCCGTCAAGGGCACCACTGCCCTTTCGCCGCACCATCCGTCGCCACGAACTGCACCAGATCGTCCCCCTGGCCGAGACCACGATCTACGAGATGGAGCAGCGCGGAGAATTCCCACGACGCTTCCGGCTTACTGCCCGCTGCGTCGTCTGGGATCTGGAGGAGGTCGAGGCCTGGATCGAGGCCCGCAAGCAGGCCTCGCGTACAGCAACGGCCGGCAGGCCCATCGGACCGGACGTGAAGCTGCGACAGTACCGGCCCGTCCGGTGAGACTCTTCGCACGCCACCGAGGCTAGGGCGTGTTAACACTAATTTCCAGACTGGCAGTTTTCCAAGAAACTGCGAGTATGGAAATCACCCCTGAACAGTTCTCGCGCATTGAGCATTGCCTGCCTCTGCAGCGCGGCAATGTCAGCCTGACCAATTTGCAAGTGGTCAACGCCATGTTGTATGTTGCCGAGCACGGCTGCAAGTGGCGTGGATTGCCCAAGCGGTTTGGAAACTGGCACACCATCTACACGCGCATGCGCCGCTGGACCAAGGCTGGCGTGCTGGACAAGATGTTTGAAGAGCTACAGCGCGAGCAGGTCATTCGCATCAAGATTGAGGCAGTCTCGCTCGACAGCACCAGCATCAAAGTGCATCCCGATGGCGCTGGCGCTTTAAAAAAAACGGGCCGCAATCCATCGGCAAGTCTCGAGGCGGATGGAACACCAAGATTCATATGGTTGCCGCGGATGCTCGAACGGCCGTGACATTCTGTTTGTCACCAGGTCAGGCGCACGATGCGCCTGCAGGTCGACGCCTGATCGAAAGTCTGGGAAAGACCAGCAGACCCGTGCACTTGCTCATGGATCGCGCCTACGAGGGCAACGAGACGCGCCAACTGGCGCTGGACTTGGGTTTCATTCCCGTCGTTCCACCCTCAAGGAAGAGGCTGGATCCATGGGAGTACGACCGGGCTATGTACAAACGCCGCAACGAAGTGGAGCGTCTGTTCAGGCGGCTCAAGGGTTATCGACGCATCTTCTCCCGATTCGAGAAGCTCGACGTGATGTTCCTCGGCTTCCTCAGCTTTGTGCTGGTGGCCGATGGACTTCGCAGTTTGTGTTAACACGCCCTAGCCGGATCTCGGCCGGCGACAGCGCCCGGTCCTTCGGCACGAAGGTCGCGATCGACGCCGCCCCCACGTCGTTAGCCGGGTTGTTCACCTTCTCACCGTGCAGGATGGCAAACGCATAGACCTGCTTCACGATGTCGCGAACGTGCACCGCGGTCGCAGGAGCCCCGCGCGCCTTCACCTTGCCGCACAGCGCGCGCAGGTCGTCCGCGCCGATCTCGGTGAGCAGCCGGTTCCTGAACGCCGGCAGGATGTCCCGATCGACGATGTGCTTGCGCATCGCCCGGGTGCTGTCGGCCATGCGCGCGTCTGCCATCCAGCGCAGCGTCATCTCGCCGAAGTTCTGGCCTGCAGACAGGCGGCGCTTCTCGCGCTGCTTCTCCATTGCCGGGGATCTGCCCTCGGCGATCGCCCGCTTGGCGTCCATCAGCTTCTCACGGGCCATGGCCAGCGTGATGCCGGCCGGCCCATAGCGGCCGATGGTCAGTGTCTCCCGGCGGCCGTTGAGACGGTAATCATAGCGAAACGCGATGGTGCCGGCCGGCGATACCGTCACGTACATGCCGTCACGGTCGGAAGCCTTGTAAGTCAAGGACTTAGGCTTGAGGTTGCGCAGTGCGGTGTCGGTGAGCATCGAGGTTTTCCTCCTGTTCAAGACGGGTTTTACCGCCAAGGGCTAGGAAGTCCGCCCTGAACAACTCGCAAGCCCTTGATCTGACTGGTTGTTCTTCGAGTTGATGGGCGCGGGATTTGCAAGGTATGGTCTTGCCAGTGCCTGTTTTCTTGCAAATTTCTCCGGGGAGTCCGATGGGTCCGAAGCCTTCGCAGCCGCAAACGGGCGAGTTGTTTCGTCCACGACTGGACGAGCAGATCAACATGAAGCATCCGCTGGTCAGGCTGGGCGCGCTGATCGACTGGGCCGAGATCGAGCGCACGTTCGCGGTGTCGTTCACTTCGGGGCGCGGGCGGCCCGCCTTGGCGCCGCGCCTGGTCGCCGGGCTGCTGTACCTGCAGCACACCTTCGATGCCTCCGACGAGGCGGTGGTCAACACCTGGGTGGAGAACCCATACTGGCAGTTCTTCTGCGGCGAGACCTACCTGCAGACCGAGCTGCCCATTGACCCGTCCAGCCTGACGCGCTGGAGAAAGCGCGTTGGGGAAGAAGGCGTGGAGATGCTGCTGGCGGCCATCATCGATGCCGCCCGGCGTGGTGGCGTCATCAAGAAAGCCGGCGTGCAGCAAGTGATCGTGGACACCACGGTGATGCCCAAGGCTTTCGCTCACCCCACCGACAGCCGCCTGCTGGAGCGAAGCCGCCAGCACCTGGTCAAGGTGGCCGAGGGCAATGGGCTGAAACTGCGCCAGAACTACAACCGCATCGCCCCACGGCTGGCCGCGCAGATCGGGCGCTACGCCCACGCCAAGCAGTTCAAGCGCATGAACAAGGCCGTTCGCACACTGCGCACCCGGGTTGGCCGCGTGCACCGCGAGGTGGCCCGCCAACTGCACATGCTGCCCGAAGCGGCCCAGGCCAAGGTCCAAGACCTGCTGCAGCGCACCGGCCGCATCCTCAGTCAACGCACGAAGGACAAGAACAAGCTGTACGCCCTGCACGCGCCCGAGGTCGAATGCATCAGCAAAGGCAAAGCCAGGACACCGTACGAGTTCGGCGTGAAGGTCAGCATCGCTACCACGTTGAAGGAAGGCCTGGTGGTGGGCATGCGCTCCATGCCGGGCAACCCCTACGACGGCCACACCCTGGCTGAGACACTGGAGCAGGTGGGCATCCTCACTGGCACGGACAGGCCGCCCGCCACGGCAATCGTGGACAAGGGCTACCGGGGTGTGAAAGTTGAAGGTGTGCGCATCCTGATGTCGGGCCAAAAGCGGGGCATCACCCGAACGCTCAGGGCCATGATCAAGCGGCGCAGCGCCATCGAACCGGCCATTGGGCACATGAAGATGGACGGGCGGCTGGGCCGCAACCCGCTCAAGGGTGCGCTGGGCGATGCGCTGCACGCGGTGATGTGCGGTGCCGGGCATAACCTGCGCCTGATCCTGGCCGCGCTGCGGCTTTATTGCGCCCGATTCGGGTTATCGATGCAGGCGGTCATCGCCGCACTGCTGGCCGCTCCTGGCGACGTCAGCCTATCTGTAGCTGACAACTGAATTGTTCAGGGCTGACTAGGAAACCTGCTGATGCCCGAAAACCCGCATGGATACTGGATTTCGGAGGTGCTTTTTACCGTCAGGACGGAAAAAACATCCATCATCAACGAGCGGGTCTGAAACCGGACCGGAAATTGACCGTCAGCTTTACCGCAAACTTATTCTGCTGGTCGCCGATAGTCACCGATCGGTATCGTGACGTATTCCCTTTAAAATCAACACGTTACGACGATTTTTCGATAGCTGGCGATAGCCATTGAAACATCTTGTTTCATTCCCACTCAATCGTCGCCGGCGGCTTGGAACTCACGTCATAGGTCACGCGGTTGATGCCGCGCACCTCGTTGATGATGCGGCCCGACACCTTCTTGAGCAGCGCGTAGGGCAGCTCGGCCCAGTCGGCGGTCATGAAGTCGCTGGTCTGCACCGCGCGCAGCGCGACCACGTAGTCGTAGGTGCGGCCATCGCCCATCACGCCCACGCTCTTGACCGGCAGGAACACGGTGAAGGCCTGGCTGGTGAGGTCATACCAGGTCTTGCCACTTGCGGGGTCGACGAAGTTGCGCAGCTCCTGGATGAAGATGTCGTCGGCCCGACGCAGCAGGTCGGCATACTCCTTTTTCACCTCGCCCAGGATGCGCACCCCCAGGCCGGGGCCGGGGAACGGATGGCGGTAGACCATCTCGGGCGGCAGGCCCAGGGCCACGCCCAGTTCGCGCACCTCGTCCTTGAACAGGTCGCGCAGCGGCTCCAGCAGCTTCAGGCCCAGTTGCTCGGGCAGGCCGCCCACGTTGTGGTGGCTCTTGATGGTGACGGCCTTCTTGCTCTTGGCGCCGCCGCTCTCGATCACGTCCGGATAGATCGTGCCTTGCGCGAGGAAGGTGGCGCCCTTGTGTCCACGGCCGCCCGCCTTGAGCTTGGCGGCCTCTTGCTTGAACACGGTGACGAACTCGCTGCCGATGATCTTGCGCTTGGCTTCCGGATCGCTGACGCCCGCCAGCTTGCCCAGGAAGAGCTCGCTTGCATCCACGCGGATGACGTTGGCGTGCAGCTTGCCCGCAAACATCTCCATCACCGCGTCGCCTTCGTTGAGGCGCAGCAGGCCGTGGTCCACGAACACGCAGGTCAGCTGGTCGCCGATGGCGCGGTGGATCAGGGCCGCCGCCACGGAAGAATCGACGCCGCCGGACAGGCCGAGGATCACCTCTTCGTCGCCCACCTGTTCGCGGATCTTCTGCACCGCTTCTTCGATGTGGTCGCGCATCACCCAGTCCGGCTGCGCGCCGCAGATGCCGAGCACGAAGCGCTCCAGCAGCGCCTTGCCCTGCACTGTGTGCGTGACCTCGGGATGGAACTGCACACCGTAGAAGTGGCGTGCCTCGTCGGCCATGCCGGCGATGGGGCAACTGGGCGTGCTGGCCATGAGCTTGAAGCCGGGCGGCAGCTCGGTGACCTTGTCGCCGTGGCTCATCCAGACCTTGAGCATGCCGTGCCCTTCGGCCGTCGAGAAGTCGGCGATGTCCCGCAGCAGCTGGGTGTGGCCGCGCGCGCGCACCTCGGCATAGCCGAATTCGCGCTGGTGCGAGCCTTCCACCTTGCCGCCCAGTTGCTGCGCCATGGTCTGCATGCCGTAGCAGATACCCAGCACGGGCACGCCCAGCTCGAACACGGCCTGCGGCGCACGGTCGTCCACTTCGTACACGCTGGCATGGCTGCCCGACAGGATCACGCCCTTGAGGCGGCCGTCCTTCGCATATTCGCGCACCCAGTCGCTGGTCACGTCGCAAGGATGCACTTCGCTGTACACATGGGCTTCGCGCACGCGGCGGGCGATGAGTTGCGTGACCTGCGAGCCGAAGTCGAGGATGAGGATCTTGTCGTGTTGCATGGCGGAGCTTCAGGAAAGGTCGGAAATGAAAGGATGGTCCAGCTGGCGGCAGGCGCGCACGAGGGCTTCGTCCATCGTGACGAGGGGCGCCTTGAGGTCCACGGCCAGCTTGAGGTAGGAGGCGTCGTAGCTGCTGAGCTGCAACGACTGCGCCCAGCTCCAGAACTCCAGCGGCGAGACACGCATCGGCGCCAGGGCCACGGGCAGGCGGCTCAACAGCCGCAGCACGTGCTGGTGCGCGCCGGGCGTGAAGCGGCCGCGCGCCAGCGCCCGGCCTGCCGCGTGCAGCGCCTCCAGCGGGAAGATGGCGGCCGAGGTGGCACTCTCCTCCTCGGCCATGATGCGGATCAGGGCCTGGGACACGCGGTCCGTGTCTTCGTCGGGGAAGGCCCAGCTGGCGAAGGCGGACGCGTCAATGACCAGCATCGCCGGCTTTCGCGCCAGGCGCGGTCCAAGGGTCGACGCGGTCATCCAGCGCGTGCTTGTGCTCGGCCCAGAGTTCCCGGAAGCCGGGTTGCCCCGGCCGCGCCGCGCCCACCTTGGCGCGCAGCGCCGCCAATTCGGCCACGATCGCCTGGCGGCGCGCCTCGATGCTGGGTTGCACCGACTCGGGCTCCCGGATGAGGCGGATCACGCGCTTGCCGTGGCGGGTCAGCACCACTTCCTCGCCGCCTTCGACCGCGCGGATCAGCTCGGAAAGTTGGCTCTTGGCCTGATGGATGGGAACCGCCTGCATAGTCTGGCTCTTTTCATCATGAATCTGGCCAGATTCTACGCCCACCCAGGTTCGAAAACAAAAAAAAGGACCAGAAATTCTGGTCCTTTTCGCAGCGGTCTTCTGGCGCTTATTCGGCGCGGTAGTTGGGCGCTTCTTTCGTGATCTGCACGTCGTGCACATGCGATTCACGGATACCGGCAGCGGTGATCTCGACGAACTCGGCCTTGTTCTTCATGTCGTCGATGGTCGCGCAGCCACAGTAGCCCATGGCCGCGCGCAGGCCGCCGGCCATCTGGTAGACGATGGAAACCATCGAACCCTTGTAGGGCACGCGGCCTTCGATGCCTTCGGGCACCAGCTTGTCGGCGTTGGGGTTGCCCGTGCTCGACTCCTGGAAGTAGCGGTCGGCGCTGCCCTGCTGCATGGCGCCGATGGAGCCCATGCCGCGGTAGCTCTTGTAGCTGCGGCCCTGGTACAGCACGATCTCGCCCGGCGCCTCTTCGGTGCCGGCGAACATGCCGCCCATCATCACGGTGCTCGCGCCGGCCGCGATGGCCTTGGCGATGTCGCCCGAGTAGCGGATGCCACCGTCGGCGATCAGCGGCACGCCGGTGCCCTGCAGCGCGGTCGCCACGTTGTCCACGGCCATGATCTGGGGCACGCCCACGCCGGCCACGATGCGCGTGGTGCAGATGGAGCCGGGGCCGATGCCCACCTTCACGCCGTCTGCACCGGCCTCGACCAGTGCCAGCGCGGCCGCGCCGGTGGCGATGTTGCCGCCGATCACGTCGACCTGCGGATAGTTCTGCTTGACCCAGCGCACACGGTCGATCACGCCCTTGCTGTGACCATGCGCGGTGTCGACCACGATCGCGTCCACGCCGGCCTTGACCAGCGCCTCCACGCGCTCCTCGGTGCCCTCGCCCACGCCCACGGCCGCGCCCACGCGCAGGCGGCCCGAGGCGTCACGCGCGGCGTTGGGGAACGTGGTCTGCTTGGTGATGTCCTTGACGGTGATCAGGCCCTTGAGTTCATAGGCCTCGTTGACGACCAGCAGGCGCTCGAGCTTGTGCTTGTTCAGCAGCGCCTTGGCTTGCGCCGGCGTGGTGCCCTCGGACACGGTGATCAGCTTGGCGCGCGGCGTCATGATCTCGGTCACGGGGGCGTCGTAGCGCGTCTCGAAGCGCAGGTCGCGCCCGGTGACGATGCCCACCACCTTCCCGCCATCGACCACCGGAAATCCCGAGATGCCCAGCTCTTCCGACAGCTGCAGCACCTGCAGCACCGTGTGCTGGGGAGTGATGACGACCGGGTCGCGCAGCACGCCGGACTCGTAGCGCTTGACCTTCGAGACCTCGGCGGCCTGCTGCTGCGCCGTGAGGTTCTTGTGGACGATGCCGATGCCGCCTTCCTGCGCGATGGTGATGGCCAAGCGGGCCTCGGTCACCGTGTCCATGGCCGCGGAGACCAAGGGCAGGTTCAGTTCGATGTTGCGGGTGAGCCGGGTGGCGAGGGAGGTGTCCTTGGGCAGGACCTGGGAGAACGCGGGCACCAGCAACACGTCGTCGAAGGTGAGCGCTTTGCCAAGAAGGCGCATGGGGAAAGCTCCAAAAAACGGATTGTAGCGATGCCGCCGTGCCGGCTGCATGGCAGGGCCTGTGTCGCGCAAGCCACGCTGCGAGCCGCTCCTGGCGCATCTGCGGCTGCGTTCGGCGCGCATTTCGGCACGTTCGAACGCTTCTCCGCCGCGTTCATGTTGCCAAACGTAAGCACCCGCTACACTCGAATGATGACGCTCAAGCACCTTCTCTGCATGCTCGGTTTCTGCGCGCTGCCGCTGGCAGCGCAGGCGCAGTGGCAATGGGTGGACGGCCAGGGCAAGAAGGTGTTCAGCGACCAGCCGCCGCCCATCGACGTGCCGGAAAAGAGCATCCTGCGCCGCCCCGGCGCCAGTGCCGCGGCCCGGCCCGCGGCAGCTGCGCCCGCCGCGGCGCCCGAGGCAGCGACGCCGGCGGCATCCGCCCCCACGGCCGCGCGGCCCAGCGGCGTGGACAAGGAACTGGAAGAAAAGACCCGCAAGGCCGAAGAAGCCGAGAAGGCCCAGCGCGCCGCCGAGGAGCAGCGCATCGCCAAGGCGCGTGCCGACAACTGCGCGCGGGCCCGCCGGGGCAAGGCGACCCTCGACAGCGGCATGCGCCTGGCGCGCCTCAACGAGAAGGGCGAGCGCGAGGTGCTGGACGATCAGGCCCGCGCGACCGAGCAGGCGCGCTTGCAGGCCGTCATCGACAGCGACTGCAAGGCCCGGCCGTAGGCCCGCGCCCGGCCTGCCGCGCCGTCCGGCGCCTCTTCTGGCGTTTCTTCCGGCGGGTGTGCCAGCGCAGCTCAGTAGCCGGCCTTGCCCCCCGGCCGGCGGCGCGCGAACAGGCCGGCCCGGCGGCTGCCCTGCTGCTGGAAGCGCTCGCGGCGCGCCGCCTTCGGGTCCACCAGCAAGGGCCGGCACAATTCCACGCGATCGCCTGCCGCCAGCGGATGGGACCAGGGCCGCACGCGGCCCCACACGCCGGGCGTCAGCGCCTGCCAGTCCAGGTCGGGATGCGCGGCGGCGAGCCCGCTGGCCTGCACCGCATCGCGCAGCGTGGCCTGTGCGGGCAGTTGCAAGGCTTCTTCGTAGACACGCTGCGCGCTCACGGCGCAGCAGAGCACGACGGTGATGGGCGCGTTCACGTCCCGCCGTAGACCTGCTCGGAACGCTTGACGAAAGCCTCCACCAGCGTGGAAGCCACCTTGTCGAAGACCGGCCCCACCAGCGCCTGCAAGGCGAAGTTGTCGAAGCCGTACTGCAGGCTCAGTTCCACGCGGCAGGCCGTGGCCGCGGCGCCCTCCTCGCCCACCGGCGTGAATTTCCAGATCCCGTCCAGGTGAGAGAACGGGCCCTTGACCAGCTTCATGTGCACCTCGCGCCCGGGCACGTGGTTGTTGCGCGTGGTGAAGCTCTGGCGCACACCGCCGAAGGCCAGGCCCACTTCGGCGGTCATGCCGGTGGCGTCTTCCTCGATCACGCGAGCGTGGTCGCACCAGGGCAGGAACTCGGGGTACTTCGCCACGTCGGTGACCAGCGCGTACATCTGCTCGGCGCTGTACCAGATGAGGACGGACTTGTTGACACTCTTCATAGAATCGGCACGCGGTGTGCGCTCTCATTGTAGGGACGGCATCCGCCCCCATCTCTCCCCTATGGCCAGCAAGAAAACCGACAACTCCAACGCACGCATCGCCGACAACAAGAAGGCCGCGTTCAACTATTTCTTCGAGGAACGCTTCGAGGCCGGCCTGGTGCTGGAAGGCTGGGAAGTGAAGGCCCTGCGCGAAGGCAAGGTGCAGCTGACCGACGGCTACGTGGTGCTGCGCAACGGAGAGATGTTCCTCATCGGCTGCCAGATCAACCCGCTCAAGAGCGCGTCCACGCACGTCAACCCGGACGCCGTGCGCACCAAGAAGCTGCTGATGAAGAAAGAGGAGATCCGGCGCCTGACGGGCAAGGTGGAGCAGAAGGGCTACACATTGGTGCCCATCAACCTGCACTGGAAGACCGGCAAGGTGAAATGCGACATCGCGCTGGCCAAGGGCAAGGCCGAGCATGACAAGCGCGACGTGATCAAGGACCGCGAAGGCAAGCGCGAGGTGGAACGCGCGATGAAGAGTCGCCACCGCTGACGGCGTGCGGCCCTGGCGTCGGTCTTTTGCAACGGCGTCTCCGCTGGCAAGACCTGCCGCCGGCGCAGGCCTACACTCGTCGGCGTTTCGTCATCCCATCTGCCTCACTCAGGAGAACCGTCGATGAAGCTGCTGCTCACCACCTCCGCATTGGCCCTGGCCCTGCTGGCCGGCTGCGCCACCCCATCCGCGCCCGACACCCCGACCCGCACCGTCGACGGCGTGCTGATCGGCCCCACGGGTCGTACGCTCTACACCTTCAGCCGCGACGCGGTCGGCAGCGGCAAGTCGGCCTGCAACGGCCCCTGCGCCACCAACTGGCCGCCGCTGCTGGCACCGGCCAACGCCAGCCCCAAGGGCGGCTACACGGTGATCACCCGCGACGACGGCAGCAAGCAGTGGGCCTACAACGGCTGGCCGCTCTACTACTGGGCCAAGGACAGCAAGCCCGGCGACCGCACCGGCGACGGCGTGGGCGGCGTCTGGAAGATCGCACGGCCCTGAAGCCGCGCGCCCTGCGCCCCTCCGAGAAGCCGGCCCACGGGCCGGCTTTTTCATGGCCGGCGCTGCGCGCCTTGTTCACTGGGCGGCCCTGCCCCCTGCGCGCATCCGCGGCCCCAAGGCAGAGGCGCCAGGCGCATGCGCCGGGCCGCGCGAACCAGGACGGTCAGCGTGCGGGCGAAGAAGCCGCCAGTTCGCAAAGCGCGGCGCAGCGCTCGTCGGCCAGGGCCTGTTCGATGCGTCTCCAGGCCGGCGCCATGGGACCGTCGGCCGACGCCTGGCGCAGATGCTCGTCTGCCATCGCGCGCAGGGCGTGGCGGTTCTCCAGCGTCAGCGCCCGCACGTGCACGCCCGCCGTGTCGGCCAGCGCCGCCAGCAGCGCCTGCGTCTGCGCGGGCTGCACGCGCGGGTCGGCCAGCGCGGCCGACAGGCTGGCGTACAGCTGCATCACGGTCGCCTGGCCGCGCTGCAGGCCCCCCAGCCTGAGGCGTGCACGCATGCGCGGGTCGATCTGCTGCAGCGCCGCTTCGGCCAGCGGCACCTGCCGCGCGATGCAATGCGCCAGGAAGGGCTGCAGCAGGCCCAGTTCCTCCTGGTAGGTGGCACCGTTGTCCAGCAGGCGCTGGGGCGAGAGCTGGCCGTCCTGCAAGGCCCCGAAGCTCTGGTAGGCCAGGACGGCATCGCGCACGCGGCCGCAGGTGTCGGCCACGGCCGGCAACTGCGCGGACATGTGCGCCGGCAGGAAGCGCGCCACATCGCCCAGCGTACGCAGCGCCTGGGCAGCCTGCGGATCGGCCAGCCGCGGCATCGCATGCGGCTGGGCGCTGCGCAGCGCCTCGAAGCGGGCGCCGGCCGCGGCATGGGCGCTCAGGTCCTGCGCATGGACCGCCGCACCGAGCAGCGCCGCCCCTGTCAGCAGCAGCCCGGCCAGGCCCCGCAGGGGCGCGCCCGACCGAAGCAGTTCCCGACCGCGGCGCAGCCGCATGCAGGCGCCCTCTTCCCTTCCTGCCCGGATCAGGCCTCGCGGCTGGCGCGCTTGCGCTCGTGCTCCTTCAGGAAGCGCTTGCGCAGGCGGATGCTCTTGGGCGTGATCTCGACCAGCTCGTCGTCCTCGATGAACTCCACGCCGTATTCGAGCGTGAGGTCGATCGGCGGCGTGATCTTGATCGCGTCTTCCTTGCCACTCACGCGGAAGTTGGTGAGCTGCTTGGTGCGCGTGGCGTTGACGACCAGGTCGTTGTCGCGGCTGTGGATGCCGACGATCATGCCCTCGTACACCGGATCGCCCGCCTTCACGAACATGCGGCCGCGGTCGTCCAGCTTGCCCAGGGCGTAGGTGAAGATCTCGCCGTCGTCCATCGAGATCAGCACGCCGTTCTTGCGGCCGCCGATGTCGCCCTTGTGCGGCTCGTAGCTGTCGAAGATGTTGCTGATCAGGCCCGAGCCGCGCGTGAGGTTCAGAAACTCGTTGGTGAAGCCGATCAGGCCACGGGCCGGGATGCGGTACTCCAGGCGCACGCGGCCGCGGCCGTCCGGCTCCATGTTGACCAGCTCGCCCTTGCGCTCGCCCAGCGCCTGCATCACGCCGCCCTGATGGCCTTCCTCGATGTCGGCCGTCACGAGCTCGATGGGCTCGCAGCGCTCGCCGTCGATCTCGCGGAACACCACGCGCGGCTTGGAGACGGCCAGCTCGTAGCCCTCGCGGCGCATGTTCTCCAGCAGGATGGTCAGGTGCAGTTCGCCGCGGCCGGCCACTTCGAAGATGCCGTCCTCGTCGGTTTCCTTCACGCGCAGCGCCACGTTGTGCTGCAGCTCCTTCTGCAGGCGGTCCCAGATCTGGCGGCTGGTCACAAACTTGCCTTCGCGGCCGGCCAGCGGGCTGGTGTTCACGCAGAAGTTCATGGTCAGGGTGGGCTCGTCCACCTTCAGCATGGGCAGCGGCGCGGGGTTGGCCGGGTCGGTCACCGTGACGCCGATGCCGATGTCGGCGATGCCGTTGATCAGCACGATGTCGCCCGGGCCGGCTTCGGTGGCCTGCACGCGGTCCAGGCCCTGGAAGGTCAGCACCTGATTGATGCGGCCCTTGACGGCGGCGCCGTCGGGGCCTTCCATCACCAGCACGTCCATGCCGGGCCGGATCGTCCCCGCGTTGATGCGGCCCACCCCGATGCGGCCCACGAAGGTGGAGAAGTCCAGGGCCGAGATCTGCAGCTGCAGCGGCGCCGACGCGTCACCGGCATGCGGCTGCACGTGCTTGAGCACGGTGTCGAACAGGGCCGACATGTCGGGGCCCCACTGCTCGCCCGGCTCGCCCTCCTCCAGCGACGACCAGCCGTTGATGCCCGAGGCGTACACGACCGGGAAGTCCAGCTGCTCGTCGGTCGCGCCCAGCTTGTCGAACAGGTCGAAGGCCGCATTCACGACCTTGTCGGGGTTCGCGCCGGGCTTGTCCACCTTGTTGACGACCACGATGGGCTTCAGGCCCAGGGCCAGCGCCTTCTTGGTCACGAAGCGGGTCTGCGGCATCGGGCCTTCCTGCGCGTCGATCAGCAGCACCACGCCATCGACCATCGACAGCGCGCGCTCCACCTCGCCGCCGAAGTCCGCGTGGCCCGGGGTGTCGACGATGTTGATGTGCGTGCCTTTCCAGCTCACGGCGCAGTTCTTGGCCAGGATGGTGATGCCGCGCTCGCGCTCGATGGCGTTGTTGTCCATCACGGTGTCGACCACCTTCTCATGCTCCGCGAAAGTGCCGGACTGGCGCAGGAGCTGGTCCACCATGGTGGTCTTGCCATGGTCAACGTGGGCGATGATGGCGATGTTGCGAATCTGTCGGGTCATGGTGTCAGTGCCTCCTCGGAGGTCTTGGAAGACGATGAACGGGTTTGCAAGAGGGTTTGCTGGATTTCGACGGGGCTCAGCAATCGCCCGGGGATCAGTTCGCCGCCGCGTGCATGGGCCGTGCCCAGGAAGGCGCGCGGGGCCAAGGCCGCCGAAGTCCGCGCAGCGGCCCCGGGCCTGGAGGCGGGCATCCCGCCGAAGACGGCGACCGCCTCGGCATCGGCCCAGCCGCCGCGGCGGCGCATGCCGGAGAGGAAGCGGCCCGCATCGTCGTCGTCCAGCGTGACAGGCACATGGCCGGCCACCAGCGCCTCGGTCGGCAGCAGCGCCGCCAGGCGCTGCGGCTCGTCCAGGGCCTCGAGGGCCTGCAACGAAAGGCACTGCGCGGCCTGGAACGGCCCGGTGGCCGTGCGCCGCAGCGCCGTGAGATGCCCGCCGCAGCCCAGCGCAGCGCCGATGTCGGCGCCCAGCGTGCGGATGTAGGTGCCCTTGGAGCAGTGAACGGCCAGGCGCAGAAAGGGCTCGGGACCGGCCAGGTCCATGTCCAGCAGTTCCAGGTCGTGGATCAACACCGCGCGCGCCTCGCGCTCGACGGTGACGCCTTCACGCGCGTATTCGTAGAGCGCCTTGCCATCCTTCTTGAGCGCACTGTGCATGGGCGGCACCTGCGAGATGGGGCCGATGAAGCGGTCCAGCACCTCGACCACCTGGCCGGGCGTGCAGGCGACGGGCTGCTCGCTCGTGATCTCGCCCTCGGCGTCCGAGGTGGTGGTGGTGCGGCCCAGCCGCACGGTCGTTTCGTAGCGCTTGTCGGCGTCCAGGTGCAGCTGGCTGAACTTGGTGGCCGCGCCGAAGCACAGCGGCAGCACGCCGGTGGCCAGCGGGTCCAGCGTGCCGGTGTGGCCCGCTTTCTCGGCGCGCAGCAGCCACTTGGCCTTCTGCAGGGCCTGGTTGCTGGAAAGGCCCAGCGGCTTGTCGAGCAGCAACACCCCATGCACAGGGCGCCGCTGCACCCGGGTGCGTGGCGCGTTCATGCTCAGTCTTCTTTGGCGCGCGACGAAACCGCCTTGGCGATCAGGGCGTTCATGTCGGCCGCACGCTCGGTGGTGCGGTCGAACTGGAAATGCAGCGTGGGCACGGTGTGGATGTGCAGGCGCTTGAACAGGTGGTTGCGCAGGAAGCCGGCCGCTTGGTTGAGCGCGTCCTGGGTTTCCTGCGGGTCGCCCACCAGCACGCTGAAGAAGACCTTCGCATGCGCATAGTCGGGCGTGACCTCCACGGCCTGCAGCGTGATCATGCCCACGCGCGGATCCTTGAGCTCGCGCGCGATCACCTCCGTCAGATCGCGCTGGATCTGGTCGGCGACCTGGTAGCTGCGGTTGGGCTTGGTGCTCTTCTTGGGCATGTTGCGGCGAGTGGCGCGATGCGCGCCCGGCATCGGGCGTGGGAGCTGGTGGCTCCCACGCCCGACGCAGGGCTCACAAGGTTCTCGCGATTTCCTTGATCTCGAAGACCTCGAGCTGGTCGCCTTCGCGGATGTCGTTGTAGTTGCGCAGCTTGATACCGCACTCGAAGCCCTCGCGGACTTCCTTGACATCGTCCTTGTGGCGCTTCACGGACTCGATCTCGCCCGTGTAGATCACCACGTTGTCGCGCAGCAGGCGGAAGTGCGCGTTGCGCGTGACCACGCCGTCGAGCACGTACGAACCCGCCACGGTGCCGATCTTGGAGGCCACGAACACGGTGCGGATCTCGGCATGGCCGATGACCTCTTCGCGCTTCTCGGGCGCCAGCATGCCGGCCATCGCGGTCTTCAGCTCGTCCACGGCGTCGTAGATGATGCTGTAGTACTTGATGTCGACGTCGTTGCCTTCGGCCAGCTTGCGCGCACCGGCATCGGCCCGCACGTTGAAGCCGATCACGATGCCCTTGGCGGCGATGGCCAGGTTCACGTCCGACTCGCTGATGCCGCCCACGCCGGCGTACACGATCTGCACGCGCACTTCCTCGTTGCTCAGCTTGAGCAGCGACTGCGACAGCGCTTCCTGCGAGCCCTGCACGTCGGCCTTGATGATCAGGGGCAGGGTCTTGACCTCGCCCGCCGTCATGTCGGCGAACATGTTCTCCAGCTTGGCGGCCTGCTGCTTGGCCAGCTTGGTGTTGCGGAACTTGCCGGCGCGGTAGGTGGCGATCTCGCGGGCACGGCGCTCGTCGGCCATGACCATGAACTCGTCGCCCGCCTGCGGCACTTCCGTCAGGCCCTGGATCTCGACCGGGATCGACGGACCGGCCGTCTTGGTGACCTTGCCGTCCTCGTCCAGCATGGCGCGCACGCGGCCCGAGGTCGAGCCGGCCAGCACCACGTCGCCCACCTTCAGCGTGCCCGACTGCACCAGCACCGTGGCCACGGGGCCGCGGCCCTTGTCCAGCTGCGCTTCGATGACCAGACCCTTGGCGGAGGCTTCCACCGGGGCCTTGAGCTCCAGCACTTCGGCCTGCAGCAGCACCTGCTCCAGCAGGTCGTCGATGCCCTTGCCCGTCTTGGCCGAGACCTCGACGAAGGGCGAATCGCCGCCGAATTCCTCGGGCACGACTTCCTCGGCCACCAGCTCGCTCTTCACGCGCTCGGGGTTGGCTTCGGGCTTGTCGATCTTGTTGACCGCGACCACGATCGGCACCTTGGCGGCCTTGGCGTGCTTGATGGCTTCCTTGGTCTGCGGCATCACGCCGTCGTCGGCGGCCACCACCAGGATCACGATGTCGGTCGCCTGGGCGCCGCGCGCACGCATGGCCGTGAAGGCCTCGTGGCCCGGGGTGTCCAGGAAGGTCACCATGCCGCGCGGCGTGTCGACGTGGTAGGCGCCGATGTGCTGCGTGATGCCGCCGGCCTCGCCCGCCGCCACCTTGGTGGTGCGGATGCGGTCCAGCAGCGAGGTCTTGCCGTGGTCCACGTGGCCCATGACGGTGACCACGGGCGCGCGGGGCAAGGCCTCGGCCGATGCGGCCTGCACTTCCTCTTCGGTGAAGGCCTCCGGATCGTCCAGCGCCGCCACGACGGCCGTGTGGCCCATTTCCTCGACGAGGATCATGGCCGTGTCCTGGTCCAGCGGCTGGTTGATCGTGGCCATCTGGCCCAGCTTCATCAGCTGCTTGATCACTTCGGACGCCTTCACCGACATCTTGTGCGCCAGCTCGGCGACCGTGATGGTCTCGGGCACGTGCACCTCGATGACGCGCGCTTCCACCGGTTGCGCCTGCTGCGGCTCGTCCTGGTGGCGGTCGTTGCCACGCCGGCCGCGCGGCCCGCTGCGCCAGTTGCCGCGCCCGACGCCGCCGGAGGCGTCGCCGCGCGTCTTGATTTCCTTCTTCTTGCCCTGGTCGTTGGCCCAGGCGGAAGAGGTCTTGGCGGACTTGATCTCCTTGCCACCCGGCGCCGCAGGCGCGCCTGCGGCCGGGCGTGCACCGCCCGCGGCCGCGCCACCGGCCGTCGTGGCCGGCTTGTGCAGCGTGCCCTTGACGGCGGGCTTGGGCGCGGGTTCTTCCTTCTTCGCGACCAGCACGCGCTTGGGCGCGTTCATCATCTCGCGGATGGCCTCGGCTTCGGCCAGGGCCTTGCGACGGCGCTCTTCCAGGTCGCGCGCCCGGGCGGCCTCCTCGTCGGCGCGTGCCTTCGATTCGGCTGCGGCCTTGGCCTTGGCTTCCTCGCGGGCCTTCTCGGCCGCGGCCTTCTCTGCCGCGGCCTTTTCCGCGGCGGCCTTCTGCTCGGCCTCGGCGGCGGCAGCAGCAGCGGCTTCCAGCGCCGGCGCGTTGCGGGCCTTGGCGGCCGCGGCGTTCAACGCCGCGGCTTCGGCACGTGCGCGTTCCGCCGCGGCCTCGCGCGACTTCTCGGCCTGCTCTTCCTGCTCTTCCTTGGCGCGCTCGGCGGCCTCGGCCGCTTCGCGCTGGCGGCGCTTTTCAGCCAGGTCTTCTTCCTGGCGGCGCAGCAGTTCGGCGGCGCGGCGCGCTTCTTCCTCGCGGCGGGCCAGCTCGGCCGGGTCGATCTGCGGCACCGCGGGGGGCGGCGGCGGAGCCTGGACGGCCGGTGCCGGCGCCGGCGCCTCGGCCGGCGCATCGTCGCGCTGGATGAAGGTGCGCTTCTTGCGCACTTCGACCTGGATCGTGCGGGCACGCCCCGTGGCGTCAGCCTGCTTGATCTCGCTGGTGGACTTCTTCGTCAGCGTGATCTTCTTGCGCTCGGCGGGGGCGCTGCCATGGCTGGCCTTGAGGTGCGACAGCAGCTGCTGCTTGTCGCCCTCGGTCAGCGCATCGCTGGCCGCGGCCTTGCTCACCCCTGCGCTGCGCAATTGCTCAAGCAGGGTTTCGGGTGTCTTCTTGAGTTCCTGAGCGAACTCTGCAACGGTGGTGCTGGACATATGTGTTTCGGGCTCCCATCACATCACTCTTGCGCGTCGGTGAACCAGTGTTCCCGCGCTTTGAGGATCAGGGCCTTGGCGTCGTCGGCGCTCTGGCCGGTGATGTCGGTCAGTTCGTCGATCGCCAGGTCGGCCAGGTCGTCGCGCGTGTTCACGCCTGCGTCGGCCAGCTTGGCAATGATCTCGGGGGTGAGCCCTTCGAGGTCGCGCAGGTCCTGCGAGACGCTCTCCACGCTCTCTTCCCTGGCGATTTCCAGGGTCAGCAGCGCGTCCTTGGCGCGGGCGCGCAGTTCGTTGACGGTGTCTTCGTCGAAAGCCTCGATCTCCAGCATCTCGGACAGCGGCACGTAGGCCACTTCCTCCAGGCTGGTGAAGCCCTCGGCGATCAGGATGTCGGCGATCTCCTCGTCCACATCCAGCTTCTCCATGAACAGCGCACGCATGGTGCTGGTCTCCTCGGCCTGCTTCTGGGCCGATTCGTTCGCGTCCATGATGTTGATCTTCCAGCCCGTGAGCTCGGAAGCCAGGCGCACGTTCTGGCCGCCACGGCCGATGGCGATGGCGAGGTTCTCCTCGTCGACCACCACGTCCATGGCGTGCTTTTCCTCGTCCACCACGATCGAGCTGACGTTGGCCGGTGCCAGGGCGCCGATCACGAACTGCGCCGGGTCCTCGGACCACAGCACGATGTCGACGCGCTCACCGGCCAGCTCGTTGGTCACGGCGTTGACGCGCGTGCCGCGCACGCCGACGCAGGTGCCGATCGGGTCGACCCGCTTGTCGTGGCTCAGCACCGCGATCTTGGCGCGCGAACCGGGGTCGCGGGCGCAGCTCTTGATCTCGAGCAGGCCCTGCTCGATCTCGGGCACCTCGTTGCGGAACAGCTCGATCATGAACTCCGGCGCCGAGCGCGAGAGGATGATCGGCGCGCCGCGCAAGGTCAGGTCCACTTCCATGATCATGGCGCGGACGCGGTCGCCGTTGCGCAGGTTCTCCTTGGGGATCATCTCGGAGCGGCGCAGGCGCCCTTCGACGCGCCCGGATTCCACGATGATGTCGCCCTTGTCCAGGCGCTTGACCGTGCCGGTGAAGATCTTCTCGCCGCGCGACATGAAGTCATTGAGTAGCATCTCGCGCTCGGCGTCGCGGATCTTCTGCAGGATCACCTGCTTGGCGGCCATGGCACCGATGCGCCCGATGGGCAGCGATTCGATGGGCTCCTCGATGTACTCGTCGACCTCGATGTCCGGCACCTCTTCCCTGGCTTCGAACAGCAGGATCTCCTGGTCGGGCAGCTGCAGGCCGGCCTCGTCGGGCACCACATGCCAGCGGCGGAAGGTCTCGTAGGCGCCGCTGTCGCGGTCAATCGCCACGCGGATGTCCACCTCGCCCTGGTACAGCTTCTTCGTGGCCTGCGCCAGCGCCGACTCCACGGCACCAAAAACCACGTCGCGCTCCACGTTCTTCTCGCGCGAGATCGCATCCACCAACATCAACATTTCGCGATTCATGCCACCTGGCTCCTTCCATTACTCCGGCATCGCCGTGCCGGTTCGGGGCTTGCGCCCCTTGAAATCCACAATGGGCGCAAGGCGCGCCTCGCGCAGCTCGTCGAGCGTGAAGTCCAGCGCCTGCAGCGGCGCCGGTGCGCGCTTCCTGCTCACCTTCTGGCCCGGCTTGGGGGCGGGCTCGTCGCTCCAGACGATCCGCCAGCCGGCCGCCTGCCCCTGCGCGTCCGCCACGCGCTCGAGCGTGCCGCGGAACTTCTTGCGGTTGGCGCTGACCTGGCCGGCCGCGGCTTCGCCCATGGGGGCCTTGAGCGTGAGGTCGATCACCTCGCCCTGGAAACGCTCGAAGTCCTTCTCGTGCCGCAGGGGGCGGTCGATGCCGGGCGAGGACACTTCCAGGCGCTTGTAGTCGACGTTGTCCACCTCCAGCGCATACTGCAGCTGGCGCGTGACGGTTTCGCAATCCTCGACGGTCACGAAGGCCTCGGGCTGCCCGGGCGCCAGGGACCCATTCCAGGGCAGGTCGATGGTGACGCGCAGCAGCCCCCCCGCCGAGCGTTCGATCTCGATCAGGTCGTAGCCCAACCCGGCCACCGTAGTTTCGACTGTCTGCTGCAATGCCACCTGAAGGCGCGCTTCCTTGTGAAGTGATTCCAGCCCGTGCCTGTGCGCTGCGGGCACCGCCGCGGCCGGGGCCGCGAGGCGCCTGGTCGGTCATGCACGGGCCAGGGCGGGAGGAAAAAAGAAACGACCCAAAAAAAACGGGCGGTTGGTACCCGCCCGACTTGGTCGTGAGCTCTCGATTATAGGCCCATTGCGTGCAAATTGCAGCCTTTGCGCTCAGGAAACTGCCTGCGCCGTGCGAATCGGTTGCGCCCGGCGCCACACCCAGGCGAAAAGCAGCGCCCCCAAGGCCAGCACGGCGGCCGCCACCAGCAGCGGCACGGCGAAGGAGCCCGTGCGCTGCGCCAGCGGCGCCGCGAACAGCGGCCCCAGGATCTGGCCGATGCCGTAGGAAGCCGTCGCGTAGCCGATCAGGCCCGCCGCCGCATTGCCGCGCAGCCGCCGCGCGTCGCGCACCGCGAACAGGGTGATCGCCGTGAACGGCAGGCCCAGCAGCAGGCTGCCCAGCGCAAAGCCCGTGATCGTGGGCCAGGCCACCGACAGCAGCACGCCCACTGCCTGCATCGCATACGCCGCCGCCAGCAGCAGCCGGTTGTCCCAGTGCGTGGGCGCGCGGGCGCCGATCAGGGCGCCCGGGATCACCGCCAGGCCGAACAGCGGCCAGAACAGGTCGGGCCAGGGAGAGCCCGGCAGTGCCTGGCGCGCGATGACCGGCAGGAAGGTGGCGGTGATGATGTAGCCGAAGCCGGCCAGTCCGTAGAGCCCGACCAGCCAGCGCGCGTCGCTGCGGCCTGCATGCGGCGCGGCGGTGGGCCCAGGCGTGCCGGCGCCGGCGGCCTGCGCGGCGGGCGCCGCCCCATCGTCGAACACGCGCCAGATCACCGCGATGAGCACCAGCGCCACGATGCCGAAGCCGATCCAGGCCGCATCGGCGCCCCAGCGCGCGGCCAGACCGCCCAGCAGCCCCGTGGCCGCGATGCCGATGCCCGGGCCGCTGTAGATCACGCCGCCCAGCGCGGGCGCGCCGGTTTCCGCCAGCCGCCGCAGGCCCCAGCCGGAGGCGAAGACGAAGGTCCAGGCGCTCATCACGCCCGCGGCCGTGCGGATCGCGCCCCAGGCCGTGAAGCCATGCAGCAACCCCATGCCCAGCAGCAGCACCGCCGTGGCCACGAGGCCCGCGCGCACCATGGTCGCGGCCGGCACGCGGATGGCGGCGCAGGACAGCGCGCCGACGAAATAGCCCAAATAGTTCAGCGACGCCAGCAGGCCGCCGCCCTGCAGGTCGATGTGGCCCTCGTGCAGCATCACGGGCAGCATGGGCGTGAAGGCGAAGCGCCCCAGGCCCATGGCCACCGCCAGCGTCACCATGCAGGCCAGTGCAGCGCGCCAGGCGCCGCGTGAATCTCTTCCGATGCTCGACATACTCAGCCTTGTTGCGGCGTTCCGGCCATCGAGGCCGCGATCAGTTGCCGGGTGTAGGGCTGGGCGGGCGCCTCGAGCACCTGCTCCACCGTGCCCTGCTCCACCACCTGGCCGTCCTTCATCACCAGCACGCGGTGGGCCATCGCGTGGATCACCTCGATGTCGTGCGTGATGAGCAGGTAGCTCAGCCCGTGCTCGCGCTGCAGGCGCTGCAGCAGGCCCAGCACCTGCTTCTGGATGGTCACGTCCAGCGCGCTGGTGGGTTCGTCCAGCACCAGCAGCTGCGGGCGCACCGCCAGGGCGCGCGCGATGGCCAGGCGCTGGCGCTGGCCGCCCGAGAACTCGTGCGGGTAGCGCTGCAGCAGCGCCGGAAAGCGCTCTTCGTCCAGGCCCACTTCGGCCAGCACCTCGCGCACGCGCGCGCGGCGTGCCGCCGCATCCTGCCCAGGCGCGTGCACGCGCAGGCCCTCTCCCACGATCTCTTCGACGGTGCGCCGCGGCGACAGGGAGGAGAACGGGTCCTGGAAGACGACCTGCACGACGCGGCGCAAGGCGCGGTCCCGCGCCAGGTGGCCGCTCCAGCGCTGGCCCGCGACCTGCAGCTCGCCTTCCGAGCGCAGCAGGCCGAGCACCGCCAGCGCCAGGGTGGACTTGCCGGAGCCGGATTCGCCAACCACGCCCAGCGTCTCGCCCCGCGCGATGCGCAGGTCGGCGCCCGCCACGGCCACGAAGGCATCGCGGCCGAACCAGCCCCGGATGCCGGGGCGCGGCACCGGGTAGCTCACGCGCAGATCCCGGCCTTCGAGCAGCCGCGCATCGCCGGCGCCGGCGGGCGGCACGTCGCTCACGTCCCGCACGGGCCGGCTGTCGATGAGCTTGCGCGTGTAGGCATGCCGGGGCGCGGCGAACACCTCGGCCACGGCCCCCTCCTCCACCAGCGTGCCCCGCTCCATCACGGCTACGCGGTCGGCGAAGCGGCGCACCAGGTTCAGGTCGTGCGTGATCAGCAGCACGGCCATGCCGTACTCGCGCTGCAGGCGCTCCAGCAGTTCGAGGATCTGCACGCGCAGCGTCACGTCCAGCGCCGTGGTGGGCTCGTCGGCCAGCAGCAGCCTGGGCCGGCAGGCCAGCGCCATCGCGATCATGGCGCGCTGGCGCTGCCCGCCCGAGAGCTGATGCGGGAACGCGCGCGCCCGGCGCGCCGGCTCGGGCACGCCGGTGTCGGCCAGCAGCTGCACCGCCCGCGCATGCGCCTCGCGCGCGGGCAGGCCTTCGTGCAGTTCCAGCACCTCGGCGATCTGCTCGCCCACCGGGTACAGGGGATTCAGGGCCGTCATCGGCTCCTGGAAGATCATGGCGATCTCGCGGCCGCGGATGCCGCGCATCTCGCGCTCGGGCAAGCGCAGCAGGTCGCGTGCCGGCGCACCGCTGCGGGCGGCCGCGAAGGTCGCCTGGCCGGCCAGCTCGGCGTCGGGCACCAGGCGCAGCAGGCTCAGCGCACTGATCGTCTTGCCCGAACCCGATTCGCCGACCAGCGCGAGCTTCTCGCCCGGCGCGATGTCCAGGTCCAGCCCGTGCACCACCGGCTTGCCGGCGAAGGCCACGCGCAGCCCGCGCACCGACAGCAGCGGCTCGGGCATGGCGGGCACCGTGTCCGGCCCGCTCATGCCTGCACCTTGCGCGGATCGAGCGCGTCGCGCAGCGCGTCGCCCATGAAGGTCAGCAGCGTCAGCGTGAGCACCAGCACGCCGAAGGTGGACAGCGAGATCCACCAGGCGTCGATGCTGGACTTGCCCTGGTTCAGCAACTCGCCCAGCGAGGGCGTGCCGGGCGGCACGCCCAGGCCCAGGAAGTCGAGCGAGGCCAGCGCCAGGATGGCCGCGCTGATGCGAAAGGGCAGGAAGGTGACGACCGGCACCATGCTGTTGGGCAGGATGTGGCGCCACATGATGGCCAGGTTGCCCACGCCCAGCGCGCGGGCGGCGCGCACGTAGTCCATCTGCCGGTTGCGCAGGAATTCGGCGCGCACGTAGTCGGCCAGGCCGATCCAGCCGAACAGGCTCAGGATGATGAGCAGCAGCGCCACGCTGGGCGCGAAGATGGCGCTGAAGATGATGAGCAGGTACAGCTCGGGCATCGCGCCCCAGATCTCGATGGCGCGCTGCATCAGCAGGTCGGTCTTGCCCGCGAAGTAGCCCTGGATGGCGCCGGCCACGATGCCCAGCACGGTGCCGATGGCCGCGAGCGCCAGGCCGAAGAGTACGCTTACGCGAAAGCCGTAGATCAGTTGGGCCAGCAGGTCGCGGCCACGGTCGTCCGTGCCCAGCCAGTTCTGCGCCGAAGGCGGGCCGGGCGCCGGGTCCTTGGCAAAGTAGTTGATGGTGTTGGCGCCATAGCGGTTGGGGGCGTACAACGCCCAGTTGCCGTCCTGGCTCAGGCGTTCCTGGATGAAGGGGTCGAGGTAGTCGGTGGGGGCATCGAAATCGCCACCGAACACGGTTTCCGCGTAGTCGCGCGCAATCGGGAAATAGGTCTTCCCCTCGTAGCGCACGATGAGCGGCCGGTCATTGGACAGCAGCTCGGCCCCCAGGCTCAGCACCACCATCACGCTGAAGATCAAGAGGCTCCAGTAGCCCAGCCGGTTGCGCTTGAAGCGCTGCCAGGCGCGCCGGCCGGGCGATTGAGCGCGGGTGGCGGCGCCGGCATCCGCGATGGCGGCAGACTCAGTCGAACTTGACACGCGGGTCGACCCAGACATAGCAGAGGTCGCTGACGAGCTTGGTCACAAGCCCGATCAGCGTGAAGAAATAAAGCGTGCCCAGCACCACCGGGTAGTCGCGGCGGATCACGCTCTCGTAGCTCAAGAGACCCAGGCCGTCGAGCGAGAACAGCGTCTCGATGAGCAGCGAGCCGGTGAAGAAGGCGCCGATGAAGGCCGCCGGAAAGCCCGTGACGATCGGGATCAGCGCATTGCGGAACACATGCTTCCACAGCACCTGCTTTTCCCTCAGCCCCTTGGCGCGCGCCACCAGCACGTACTGCTTGCGGATTTCCTCGAGGAAGGCGTTCTTGGTCAGCATGGCCGTGATGGCGAAGCTGCCCAGCACCATCGCCGTGACCGGCAGCGTGACGTGCCAGAGGTAGTCGACGATGCGCGCCCCCCAGCCGAGCTCTTCCCAGTTCGACGACGTGAGCCCGCGCAAGGGGAACCATTGCAGCTGCCCGCCAAAGATCACCAGCAGCGCCACGCCCAGCACGAAGCCGGGGATCGCGTAGCCGACCAGCACCAGCACCGACGTCCAGACGTCGAAGCGCGAGCCCGCGCGCACGGCCTTGGCCACCCCCAGCGGCACCGCGATCGCGTAGCTGATGAGAAAGGTCCACAGGCCCAGGCTCAGCGAGACCGGCAGCTTCTCGACGATCAGCGCCCACACGCTCTTGTTCTGGAAGAAGCTCTGGCCCAGGTCGAAGCGCGCGAACTGGCCCAGCATCTGCACCAGGCGCTCCATCGGCGGCTTGTCGAAGCCGTACAGCGCCTTGATCTCCTCGAGCCGGCGCGGGTCCACGCCCTGCCCGCCGCGGTACAGGCCGCCGCCGGAGTCGGCGCCCGAGCCCATCGCCGTGCGCGCCTCGATCAGGTACTGCTCCACCGGGCCGCCGGGCACGAACTGGATGATGCCGAAAGTGATGACCACCACGCCCAGCAGCGTGGGGACCATGAGCAGCAGGCGACGCAGGATGTAGGCGCCCATGGTGTCAGCGTGCGAGGAAGCTCATGGCGTGCCGGCCCGGGTCGGCGGCGCATCGGGCCCGCCCTTTGCGGCCCACCAGGTGAACATGGCCCACTGCTCGGCCAGCGCATAAGGCGGCATGGGGCTCTTGTGGGCGGTGCGCCAGGCGTTGTAGACGAGGCGGTGCGCGGTCAGGGTCCATTGCGGGATCAGGTAGTGGCTGTGCATGATCACGCGGTCCAGCGCGCGGCAGGCGGGCAGCAGTTCGTCCTTGCTGCTCGCCGAGAGGATGCGGCCCAGCAGCGCATCCACCGCGGGGCTCTTCACGCCGGTGAAATTGCTCGAGCCCTCGGTGCCGGCGGCCTTGCTGCCGAAGTACTCCACCATCTCCTGGCCGGGGTTGTGCGTGCCCTGGAAGTTGATGGTGACGATGTCGAAGTCGAACTGGTCCATGCGCTGCTGGTACAGCGCGAAATCCACCGCCTGGAAGTTCAGGCGGATGCCCAGCTTCTGCAGGTTGCGCATCCAGGGCGAAACGGTGCGGATGCCGCCCTCTCGGCTGTCCAGGTAGGTCAGCACCATGGCCTGGCCCTGGGCGTTGCGCAGCGCGCCGTCGCGGTAGGTCCAGCCCGCCTGCGCGAGCAGCTCGCGCGCCCGGCGCAGGTTGTCGCGCAGCGAACGGCCCTCGCCCTCGGTGGTGGGCGGCTGGTACATGGGGCCGAACACGGCCTCGGGTACCTGGCCGCGCCAGCGCTCGAGCAGCGCGCGCTCGGGCTCCGAAGGCAGGCCCGTCGCCTCGCATTGCGTGTTGCCGAACAGGTCCTTCACGCGCGGGTAGCCGTTGTAGAAGAGCTGCCGGTTCATCCAGTCGTAGTCCAGCGCCAGGCCCAGCGCCTCGCGCACGCGCGCATCCTGCAGCTGCGGGCGGCGCGTGTTGAGCACGTAGCTCTGCCAGCCGGCCGGGTGCCTGTGCGCGAACTCCTGCTTGACCAGCTCGCCGCTGTCGAAGCGTCGACCGTTCACGCGCCGCGCCCAGTCGCCCGCCGAATAGAAGCTCATGAAGTCGAACTCGCCGGCCTTCAGGGCCTCCAGCCGCGCCGTGTTGTCCTTGTAGATCTTGACCGTGATGCGCTCGAAGTTCGCGGTGCCGCGGCGCACGTTGAGATCACGGCCCCAGTAGTGCGGGTCGCGCACGTACGTGATGTCGCGCCCGAAGCGCACGGGGCCGATGCGGTACGGCCCGCTGGCCAGCGGCGTGTCGGTGACGATCTGGTCGAAGGGCTTGGGCTGGCCGTCCTTCGTGCCCCAGTGGCGGCTGAAGACCGGCAGGGTGCCGACGGTCAGCGGCAGTTCGCGGTTGGGCACCTTGAAGACGAAGCGCACGGTGAGCCGGTCCACGACCTGCGCCTCCTTCACTTCCTGCAGCAGCGTGGCGTACTGCGGCATGGCCAGCGGCCCGCGCAGGGTGTCGAAGCTGTGCTTCACGTCCGCGGCCTCCACCGGGCTGCCGTCGTGGAAGCGCGCCTCGCGCCGCAGCTTGAACACGGCGCTGAGCCGGTCGGGCGCCACTTCCACGTCCTCGGCCAGCAGCCCGTAGCCGGAGGCCGTCTCGTCCATGGGCGTGTACAGCAGGGTCTCGAACATCAGGTCGGCGATGTACGCCGGAGACGAGCCCTTGAGCGTGAAGGGGTTGTACTTGTCGAAGGTCGAGAAGCGCAAGTTGCTGACCAGCCGCAGCTCGCCGCCCTTGGGCGCGTCGGTGTTGACGTAGTCGAAGGCCGTGAAGCCTTCGGGGTACTTCAGGTCGTCCCACAGCGCATAGCCGTGCGCGGCGTGGGCCTGGATGCCGGTGCCGCCCATGAAGGTGACGAATGCGGCCAGGGCCACGGTGCAAAGTCGCATGCGAGAATTCTGCCCCAGAGTTTTCAAGTCTTACTTAGAAGGATATTCCCATGGGTTTTCTCGCCGGCAAGAAGCTGCTGATCACCGGGGTGCTGAGCAACCGTTCCATCGCCTACGGCATCGCCAAGGCCTGCCGGCAGCAGGGCGCGGAACTGGCGTTCACCTACGTGGGTGAGCGCTTCAAGGACCGCATCACCGACTTCGCCGCCGAGTTCGATTCAAAACTGGTCTTCGACTGCGACGTGGGCGAAGACGCGCAGATCGAACGCCTGTTCGCCGACCTGTCGCAGGCCTGGCCGCAGTTCGACGGCTTCGTGCATGCCATCAGCTTCGCGCCGCGCGAGGCCATCGCCGGCAACTTCTTCGACGGCCTGTCGCGCGAGAACTACCGCATCGCGCACGACATCAGCGCCTACAGCTTCCCGGGCATGGCCAAGGCCGCCCTGCCCTTCCTGAGCGACAAGGCTTCGCTGCTGACGCTGAGCTACCTGGGCGCGCTGCGCAGCATCCCCAACTACAACACCATGGGCCTGGCCAAGGCCAGCCTGGAAGCCAGCGTGCGCTACATGGCCGAAGCGCTGGGCGGCAAGGGCATCCGCGTCAACGGCATCAGCGCCGGCCCGATCAAGACGCTGGCCGCCAGCGGCATCAAGGACTTCGGCAAGCTGCTGGGCTACGTGGCCAGCGCCGCGCCGCTGCGCCGCAACGTGACCATCGAGGACGTGGGCAACGTGGCGGCCTTCCTGCTGAGCGACCTGGCCTCGGGCGTGACGGCCGAGATCACCTACGTGGACGGCGGCTTCAGCCAGACGGCGGGCCTGTCCGCCGACATGGTGGGTTGAGCCTGCCCGCCCACGGACGCAACCGGGGAGCCGCACCGATGCTTCCCGCTCGCCGGCGCCTTCTTCTTTCGGCGCTGGCTTTTCCCGCCCTGCTGAGTGCGCTGCGGCCGGCACGGGCCGCGCCGCCCGCCCTGCTGCTGGCCGAGGTCTACCGCCCGGGCATGCCGCTGGCGGGCTGGTGGATCAGCGAGAAGTACGACGGCATGCGCGCGCGCTGGGACGGCCAGCAGCTCTGGTCGCGCGGCGGCGAACGCATCGCGGCGCCGGCCTGGTTCACGGCCGGCTGGCCCGCGCAGCCGATGGACGGCGAGCTGTGGGCCGGCCGCGGCCGCTTCGAGTTCACCGTCTCCACCGTGCGCCGCCAGCAGCCCGAGGACAAGGACTGGCGCGAGATCCGCTTCATGGTCTTCGACCTGCCCGCGCAGGCCGGCCCCTTCGACGAGCGGCTGGCCGCGCTCAAGCGCCTGCTGCCCCTGCCCGAGGCGCCCTGGCTGGTGCCCGTGGCGCAGCAGCCGGCCACCACGCATGCCGCGCTGATGGCCTTGCTGGACAAGACCGTCAAGCTGGGCGGCGAGGGCCTCATGCTGCATCGCGGCGCCTCGCTCTACCGCGCCGAGCGCAGCGGCGACCTGCTCAAGGTCAAGCCGCACCAGGATGCCGAAGCCGTCGTCGTCGGCCATGTGCCCGGGCGCGGCAGGCATGCGGGGCGGCTGGGTGCGCTGGAAGTGCGGACGCCCGACGGCCGCCGCTTCCGCCTGGGCAGCGGCTTCACCGACGCGCAGCGGCGCCACCCCCCGCCCGTGGGCGCCACCGTCACCTACCGGCATGACGGCTTCAATGCCTCGGGCCTGCCCCGCTTCGCGCGCTTCGTGCGCGAGCGCCCCGATCTGTGAGCGCGCCGCCCGACGCCGGCGACGAGCGACAGCCGCCGCCGCTGCCGGCCCCGACCGTGGCGCGCGGTCTCCAGCGCGTGCTGCTGCAGACCCTGGCCGTCGTCGCACTGGTGCTCGCGGTGCTGGGCGTGATCCTGCCGGGGTTGCCCACCACGCCTTTCGTGCTGCTGGCCGCGTGGGCGGCGGCGCGCAGTTCGCCGCGCCTGGCGGCCTGGCTGGGCCGCCACCGGCTCTTCGGGCCCATGATCCGCGACTGGCAGGCCGGCGGCCGCGTGAGCCGGCGCGCCAAGTGGAGTGCCACCGTCGCCATGCTGGCCTGCGGCGCGATCATGTGGTGGCTCAGCCCGCGCTGGGGTGCGCTGCTGGGCAGCCTCACCATGGCGGCGGTGGGCATCTGGCTTTGGTTGCGGCCCGAGCCGCCACGCTGAACGCCGAAACGCGGAACGGCCGACCCGGTCACCCGGAATCGGCCGCTCTCTCGCACAGCTCCTCAGCCGCTCAGGACGCCCGCACGCAGTCCGCGTAGTAGCGCTTGACGCCCGCCTCGTCCACGCGTGCGACCAGGCCATGGATGTCGGTCTCGAAGCCCGGGCACTCCAGGTTGAACTGGCGCGCGAACTTCAGGTAGTCCACGATCTTCTTGTTGAAGACCTCGCCCGGGATCAGGAGCGGAATGCCGGGCGGGTACGGCGTGATCAGGCTGGTGGTGATGCGGCCTTCCAGCTGGTCGATCTCCACGCGCTCGGTCTTGCGGTGCGCGATGTGCGCGAAGGCGTCGCTCGGCGTCATGGCCGGCTCCAGGTCCGACAGGTACATCTCGGTGGTCAGGCGCGCCACGTCGTACTTCGCATACAGCTCGTGCACGCGCTGGCACAGGTCGCGCAGGCCCATGCGCTCGTACACCGGGTGCTTCTGGCAGAACTCGGGCAGCACGCGCCACAGCGGCTGGTTGCGCGCGTAGTCGTCCTTGAACTGCTGCAGCGCCGTCAGCAGCGAATTCCAGCGGCCCTTGGTGATGCCGATGGTGAACATGATGAAGAAGCTGTACAGGCCCGTCTTCTCCACGATCACGCCATGCTCGGCCAGGAACTTGGTGACGATGCTGGCCGGAATGCCCACTTCGGCGAACTTGCCGTCCAGATCCAGCCCCGGCGTGACCACGGTGGACTTGATCGGGTCCAGCATGTTGAAGCCGTCGGCCAGGTTGCCGAAGCCATGCCAGCTGCCGGCGCCGTGGCCGTCCTTGCCGTTGGCGTCGGCCTTGATGATCCAGTCGTCCGCGCGGCCGATGCCTTCGTCCACCAGCTCGTCCGGGCCCCAGACCTTGAACCACCATTCGTCGGCGCCGAACTCTTCTTCCACCTTGCGCATGGCGCGGCGGAAGTCCAGCGCTTCCAGGATGCTCTCTTCCACCAGCGCGGTGCCGCCGGGCGGCTCCATCATCGCGGCGGCCACGTCGCAGCTGGCGATGATGGCGTACTGCGGGCTGGTCGAGGTGTGCATCAGGTAGGCCTCGTTGAACAGCTCGCGGTCCAGCTGGCGGTTCTGCGAGTCCTGCACCAGCACGTGGCTGGCCTGGCTGATGCCGGCCAGCAGCTTGTGCGTGGACTGGGTGGAGAAGACCAGCGATTCCTTCGGCCGCGCGCGCTTGCGGCCCATCGCGTGGTACGGGCCGTAGAAGGGGTGGAAGGCCGCGTGCGGCAGCCAGGCCTCGTCGAAATGCAGCGTGTCGACGTAGCCGTCGAGCATGTTCTTGATGGTCTCGGTGTTGTAGACCACGCCGTCGTAGGTGGACTGCGTCAGCGTCAGGATGCGCGGCTTCACCGTGTCCGCGTCGACGTGCTTGAGCAGCGGGTTGGCGCGGATCTTGGCCTTGATGGCCTCGGGCTCGAACTCGCTCTTGGGGATCGGGCCGATGATGCCGAAGTGGTTGCGCGTGGGCTTCATGAACACGGGGATCGCGCCGGTCATGATGATCGCGTGCAGGTTGGACTTGTGGCAGTTGCGATCCACCACCACCACGTCGCCCGGCGCCACCGTGTGGTGCCAGACCATCTTGTTGGAGGTGCTGGTGCCGTTGGTGACGAAGAAGCAGTGGTCGGCGTTGAAGATGCGCGCCGCATTGCGCTCGCTGGCCGCCACGGGGCCCGTGTGGTCCAGCAGCTGGCCCAGTTCCTCCACCGCGTTGCACACGTCGGCGCGCAGCATGTTCTCGCCGAAGAACTGGTGGAACATCTGGCCGATGGGGCTCTTGAGGAAGGCCACGCCGCCCGAGTGCCCCGGGCAGTGCCATGAATAGGAGCCGTCTTCCGCGTAGTCGATCAGCGCCTTGAAGAAAGGCGGCTGCACGCCCTCGAGGTAGCTCTTGGCTTCGCGGATGATGTGGCGCGCCACGAACTCCGGCGTGTCCTCGAACATGTGGATGAAGCCGTGCAGCTCGCGCAGGATGTCGTTGGGCAGGTGCCGGCTGGTCTTGGTCTCGCCGTAGATGTAGATCGGCACGTCCGGGTTCTTGCGCCGCACTTCGCCGATGAAGGCGCGCAGGTTGTGCACCGCCGGCTCCACCTCGCCCGGATCGGTCTCGACGCTGAACTCCTCGTCGTCGATGGACAGGATGAACGCGCTGGCGCGGCTTTGCTGCTGCGCGAACTGGCTCAGGTCGCCATAGCTGGTGACGCCCAGCACTTCGAAGCCTTCGGTCTCGATGGCCTGCGCCAGGGCACGGATGCCGAGGCCCGAGGTGTTCTCGGAGCGGAAATCCTCGTCGATGATGACGATGGGAAAGCGGAACTTCATGGGCGCGGACTCCAGTGCGCGGGGCGGGCAAAGGCGCGAAGTGTAAGGAATGCAGGTGACGGTTCCCGGACACTTTCGCGCAGCCCCGCCGGAAAACGCGTGAATCCCGGGTTACACTAGCGGGCTCACCTGGAGCGGTGGATGAGTGGTTTAAGTCGCACGCCTGGAAAGCGTGTGTGGGTTAATAGCCCACCGCGGGTTCGAATCCCGCCTGCTCCGCCAGGACACGGATGAAAAGCGGGCCCTTGCGGCCCGCTTTTCGTTTGCGCGCGGCATGGGAAAAGCCTGAAGATACGGGGGCGGTCTTCCAGCGAGGATGTGCCGCTTCGCTTGGAAGCGATGGACATCTTCCCTAGAACCAAAGCATGAACCGCATCGCCAAGGCTTGCTCGGGCTCCCTGCGATCTTGCTGGCTCCTGGCCTTGGCCTGGTGTGCCGCAGCGTCGGGATGGGCCCAGGAGGCGCCGGCCGTTCGCCTGCGCGTGGTCGGCGGGCTGGCCGGCGTCAGCCAGTACACGGTCCACGAGGAACGCTTCTGGGCCAGCGAACTCGCCAGGCTCAGCAAGGGCCGCTACAGCGCCAGCATCGTGCCTTTCAACAAGGCCGGCGTCCCGGGCTCCGAGATGCTCAATCTCATGAAGCTGGGCGTCATCCCCATGGGCACGGCGCTGCTCAGCCAGGTGGCCAACGACAACCCCGACCTCGCGGCGCCGGACCTGGCCGGCCTGAGCCAGGACATGCCCACGCTGCGCCGCATCACCGCCGCCTACCGGCCCGTGCTGGAGGAAGCGCTGCGCGAGCGCTTCAACGTGCAGCTGCTGGCCGTGTATGTGTACCCGGCGCAGTCGATCTTCTGCCGCCACGCGCTGCAGCAGCTGTCGGATCTGCGCGGGCGCCGCATCCGTGTCTCGGGGGCCAGCCAGGCCGACCTCGTGCGGGCGCTCGACGCCATCCCGGTCACCACCGAGTTCACCGAGATCGTCTCCAACATCACCTCCGGCAGCGCCGACTGCGCCATCACCGGCACCATGTCCGGCAACCTGATCGGGCTGCACCGCCACACCACGCACCTCTATTCCACGCCCATCAACTGGGGGCTGGGCGTGTTCGGCGTGAACCGCGACGCCTGGAACGCCATGCCCGCCGAGCTGCGCACCCTGCTGCTGGCCGAGCTGCCCCGGCTGGAGACGGCCGTGTGGAGCGAGGCCGAACGCGAGACCCTGGGCGGCGTGGCCTGCAACACCGGCAAGGGCGAATGCGTGCACGGCACCCCGGGACGCATGACCTGGGTCCGGGCCTCGGCCGCCGACCAGCGCCTGCTGCGCGAGCTGTTCCGCACGCGCGTGCTGCCGCGCTGGGTCGAGCGCTGCGGCGACGACTGCGCGCGCCTGTGGGAACAGACCATCGGAGCCGCCCTCGCCCCGGCGCCCGAGGGGCCGGCCCGATGACGCTGCGCCTGCCCCGGCGATCGGTGCTGGCCGTCTACGGCGTGGCCCTGGCCTTCATCACGGCCGTGGTCGTCACGGCCACGATGATGTGCCTGGACACGCGCCGCCTCGCGCTGGCCAACGGCCGCGACCAGATCGAGCGCTACGTGAGCGGCGCCGAAGCAGCCCTCAACCGCAGCCTGCTGAGCATCGACATGCTCATCGCCGGCATGGGCGCGGCGATGGAGGGCACGCCGCCCGAGCTGCTGGCGCAGGCGGCCGCCCACCCCGCCACCAGCCTGCTGCTGCAGCGCACGGTGAGCCAGAACGTGGCAGTGCGTTACCTGGCCTACCTTGATCCGGCGCTGCGGGTGCTCAATTCCTCCGACCGGCGCGGCGCGCGCCTGCAGGTGCGCCTGCCCACGGAGTTCGTCAGCCGGCTGCAGCAGTTGCCGGTGTCCACGCTGGTCGTGAGCGCGCCGGCCGTGAGCGCCATGACCTCGCAGCGCGTGCTGTACTTCGGCCGCCGCATCGCGCTGGCGCAGGGCGCTGCGGTGCTGGTGATTGCCGAGGCGCGCCTGGATACGCTGAGCACCATCCTCGACCAGGGCGCCGACATTCCGGGCCTGGAAGTGACGCTGGAGGCCGACAACGGTCCGCTGCTGACCAGCCTGCCGCCGCGCGACGACCTGGTGGGACGGCCGCTCGAGCCGCCGCTGTCGGAAGCGCACAGCGCCAGCGAGCCGCGCGCCATGGCGGCACGCCTGAGCGGCGCACCCGGCCTGGTGGTCACGCGGCCCACGCTGCAGCGCAACCTCATCATCAGCGCCAGCCTGCCGCAGGACGCCATGCTCCACGACTGGCGGCGCGAGCGGAACCTGGTCGCCGCGGTGGCCCTCGCCTTCGTGGCCATGATCCTGCTGGCCGCGGCGCTGGGACACCTGCAGCTGCGCCGCCAATGGCGCGACCGCGCGATGATCGTGCAGGCCAAGACCCAGCTGGACCAGGCACTGGAGTCCATGGTCGAGGGCTTCGTGCTGCTCGATGCCAAGGGCCGGCTGCGGGCCTGGAACCACCGCTTCCTGGCGATCTTTCCGTGGCTGCGCAGCCTCGTCGGCGTGGGCGTGCCCTTGGGCCTGCTTCGCGAAACGACCGCCCGCCAGCTCAAGGCCGCCGGCATCGCGGTCATGCCCGACAGCTGGCTGGTCAGCGAAGAGTTCCATCAGCGCAACGAACAGGCGGAGCAGGAACTCCACCTGCCCGGCGGCCAGAGCGTGGTGCTCGTTCGCAGCCCCACGCCCGACGGCGGCGCCGTGTGCGTCTTCCGCGACATCACCGAGAAGCGCCAGCACCTGGCCGACATCATGCAGGGCAAGGCCCAGCTGCAGGCCACGCTGGACGCGCTGCCCGACGAGATGCTCGAAGTGGGGCTGGACGGGCTGTGCTTCCAGTTCCACACGCCGCGCAATGCGGTCTCGGCGCTGCTGGTCGAGCATCCCCTGGGCCGCCCGCTGACCGAGATCCTGCCCACCGATGGCGCCAACGAGGTCATGGCCGCGTTGCGGGACGCATACGTCCCCGGCTATTCCAAGGGCCGCCAGTTCGAACGGCGCGCGGCGCAGGGCACGAGCTGGTTCGAGATCTCCGTTTCGCGCAAGATGGTGGGCGAAGGCAGCGACGCCCGCTTCATCGTGATCCTGCGCAACATCACCGAGACCAAGGTGGCCACGCGCGAGATCGAGCACCTGGCCTTCTACGACACGCTCACCGGCCTGCCCAACCGGCGGCTGCTGCTGCACCGGCTGCAGGCCAGCATCGAAAGCAATGCACGCAACAACCGCCAGGGCGCCCTGCTGTTCATGGACCTGGACGACTTCAAGCGCGTCAACGACGCGCACGGCCAGAGCGTGGGCGACCAGATGCTGCGGCAGGCGGCGCAGCGGCTGCAGAGCGTTCTGGGCGACAGCGGCACGCTGGCGCGCATGGGCGGCGACGAGTTCGTGATCGTGCTGGAGAACCTCAGCCAGGACGCTGGCCTGGCCATGGTCCAGACCCGGGCCATGGCCGACCACGTGCTCGGCCGCATCGCCGAGCCCTTCGTGCTGGCCCGCGACACGCACCACAGCACCTGCAGCATCGGCGTCTGCCTGTTCGGCGGCGCACCGCGTTCGCTGGAAGACCTGCTGCGCCAGGCCGACATCGCCACGTACTACGCCAAGGCCGCCGGCGGCAACGGGGTGCGCTTCTTCGAACCCGCGATGCAAACCACGGTCACGGCCCGCGCCACGCTGGACAGCGAGCTGCACGTGGCACTCAAGCAGCGCCAGTTCGTGCTGCACTACCAGCCGCAGATCAACGAGCAGGGCCAGGTGGTGGGCGCCGAAGCCCTGATCCGCTGGCAGCATCCGCTGCGCGGGCTGCTGCCGCCGGCCGGCTTCATCGAAGTGGCCGAGCAGACCGGCCTGATCGTGCCCATCGGCATGTGGGCGCTGGAGGAGTCCTGCCGGCAGCTCGAGCGCTGGAGCAACGACCCGCGGTACGCGCATCTCCGGCTGTCGGTCAACGTGAGCGCCCGCCAGTTCCGCCGCGACGACTTCGCCGAGGAGGTGCGCAACGTGCTCATCCGCACCGGCGCCCATCCGTCCCGGCTCAAGCTCGAACTGACCGAAAGCCTGCTGCACGAGAAAGTCAGCGAGACCATCAGCAAGATGAAATCGCTGGCCGCGATCGGCATCCAGTTCTCGATGGACGATTTCGGCACCGGCTTCTCGTCGCTGTCGTACATGGCGCAGCTGCCGCTGAACCAGCTCAAGATCGACAAGTTCTTCGTGCACTGCATCGGCATCAATCCCAAGGTGGAACTGATCATCCAGACCATCATCGGCATGGCGAAGAACCTGGACCTGGAGGTGGTGGCCGAAGGCGTGGAAACCGGGGCGCAGCTGGCTTTCCTGCGCGCCCACGGCTGCAATCTGAGCCAGGGCTACCTTTTCGGCAAGCCGATGACGCTGGCGCAGTTCGAGGCCCAGTTCGAGCGGCGGCTCGCGAGCGCCCCCTGAACACGCCGGGCCCGCGCCTCGCCGCCCGGCCGGTGCCTCGGACAGGCAGATGCGCCGGCGCCGGGCCCGCCCGTGGCGCACGCACACGGAAAGGCCGTAAGACTTAGGAATTCATTCGCAGGTTGGCCCTTGTCCGCTGCCGTTACGGCGTTACGTAACGCGGGCCCGTAGCAGCGGCGGGCCATTAGGTTCTAAGTACTCATCGAAGTCTGTAATTCCTTGGACCTCATCCTGGAAAAAATCCTTTGTTCATGGGCACTTAGAACTTCGCATCGCAGCGCCACCGGGCGCCGGCCCCGGCGGCACGCATGTTGCCATTTGTCAGGCGTTCCAGCTCATACCTCCACAACGCCATGACCGACTCTGCCGCTGCCGCCTCCTCCGTGACTGCCGCTGCACCCGCCGCGCTTTCCTCCTCCATGCTTCCCCTGGCGCAAGCCGCCGTGACGCCGCTGGGCGGCGCCGCGGCGCCGGCCGCCGTCGGCACGTTGTCGCAGGCGACGCCGGGGGTGGTGATCGTGCGCTCGGGCGCGCGGCTTGCAGTCGAAGGGACGCAGAACCTGCTGCCCGGCGACCGTGTCCTCGTGCCCGAAGGCGGCCAGGCGGCGGTGAGCTTCCCGGGCTCGCCGGGCAACAAGGCGCCGCTCAATGGCACGCTCACGGGCGGCACCGATGCCACCATTTCCACCACCCAATTGCCCGGCGGCCTGCAACAGGTCGACGTGGACCTGGCCACCGGCGACCTAGTGGTGGCGCCCGAGAACAGCGACGCGGACGCCGCCGCCCTGGCGGTGAAGAAGAAGCTGGCCGCAGGCGGCGCCGGCTTCGGCCTGGGCGACTTCGCCCTGGGCGCCCTGGGCGGCGCCGTGCTGGGCGCAGCCGTCAGCGGCGGCGGCGATGACGCCAGCCCCCTGTTCATTCCTGTGCCTGTGGATGATTCGGATGCGGACGCAGACGCCGATGCGGACGCCGATGCGGACGCTGATGCGGACGCAGACGCTGACGCCGATGCGGACGCTGATGCCGATGCGGACGCTGATGCCGATGCGGACGCTGATGCCGATGCCGATGCCGATGCCGATGCCGATGCCGATGCCGATGCAGATGCAGACGCTGATGCCGATGCGGACGCCGATGCAGATGCAGATGCAGATGCAGATGCAGATGCAGACGCTGATGCCGATGCGGACGCCGATGCCGATGCCGATGCGGACGCTGATGCAGACGCCGATGCCGATGCGGACGCTGATGCAGACGCCGATGCCGATGCGGACGCTGATGCCGATGCGGATGCGGATGCCGATGCCGATGCCGATGCGGACGCTGATGCCGATGCAGACGCCGACGCCGATGCGGACGCTGATGCGGATGCGGATGCGGATGCGGATGCGGATGCGGATGCGGATGCGGATGCGGATGCGGACGCTGACGCCGATGCCGATGCCGATGCCGATGCCGATGCCGACGCTGACGCCGATGCGGATGCGGATGCGGATGCGGATGCGGATGCGGACGCCGATGCAGACGCTGATGCTGATGCCGACGCAGACGCTGACGCTGACGCAGACGCTGATGCGGACGCCGATGCAGACGCTGATGCCGATGCCGACGCAGACGCTGATGCGGACGCCGATGCGGACGCCGATTCCCTGCTCTCCCCCACCGATGGCGCCGGTGGCATCCTTGTCGGTTCCCTGGGCGACCTGCTGGGGGTGAACAACGGCCATGCCCGCTCTTCGGACACCTCCACCCTAGGCAATGCGCTGAGCTCGATCGACGACACCGTCGACGCCTTGACGGACACCCTGGAAAACGTGCTCGCACCCGTGGTGGGCAGCAGCTTCCAGCGCGACGATCCCAATGCGCTGGACCCGGCGGACAACTTCGTCGGCAGCCTGACCAGCAACATCGGCAGCAGCCTGAGCCCCTCGCTGGATGCGGTGCTGGGCGAAGGCGTCACCCAGGGCCTCGTTGGCGAGATCAACCGCCAGGTCGACTACCTGACGGACGCCATCACCAACGTGTTCGACGAATCCAACCTGGTGGGCGAGGTGCTGGCCAACCTGGGGCTGGGCGGGCTCGGACAGGACCTGCTGGGCGCCGACTCGGCGGTGGCCGAAGTGCTGCAAGGCCTGCTGGGTGCGGAAGGCCCGGTCGGCGGGCTGGTCGCGCCCGAGGGCGTGGTCGGCGGCCTGCTGGCCCCCGAAGGCGTGGTCGGCCAGTTGTTCGCGGCCGACGGCGTGGTGGGCGGCCTGCTGCAGGAATCCGGGGCCGTGGGCCAGGTGCTCGACACCTTGCTGGGCGAGAACGGTGCCGTCAGCGGTCTGCTCAATGACATCTTCGGCCGCCAGCCCGTTCCGGGCGATGACACGGCGCTGCTGGACCCGACGTCCGGCGCCGTCGGCAACCTGCTGCCGGGCCTGGATTCGCTGCCCCTGCTGGGCGACCTGGGCCTGGGCGAAACGCTGGCGCCCGCCGCCGGCGTGGTCGACGGTCTGACCGACGCGGTCAGCAGCCTGCTGGTGCCCGTGTTCGGCGGTGCGTTCCAGGCCGACAACCCGAACTCGCTGGACGGCGTGGACAACTTGGTCGGCGATGTCGCGGGAGCGGTCGGCGGGCTGCTGTCGCCGGTGACCGACGGCCTGCTGGGCACCGACGTGCTCGATGGCGTACTGGGCGCCGTGACCACGCAGGTGGACTACCTGACCGACGGAGTGCATCACTTGGTGAGCGGCCTGCTCGGCGAGGAACTCCTGGACGGCGTGCTCGGCGAAGACGGCCTGCTGGGCGGCCTGCTCGGCGAGGCCGGCGGGCTGGGAGGCCTGCTGGGCGGCGACTTGCTCGGGGGGGATCTGCTGGGCGGCGTGCTCGGCGAAGACGGCCTGCTCGGCGGACTGCTGGGCGGTGACCTGCTCGGCGGCGACCTGCTCGGCGGCGTGCTCGGCGAGGACGGCCTGGTGGGGGGTCTGCTCGGCGGCGGCAACATCCTCGAAGGCGTGCTCGGCGAAGACGGCCTGGTGGGCGGCCTGCTCGGCGGCGACTTGCTGGGCGGAGACCTGCTGGGTGGCGTGCTCGGCGAGGACGGCATCGTCGGCGGCCTGCTCGGCGGCGATCTGCTGGGAGGTGATCTGCTTGGCGGCGTGCTCGGCGAGGACGGCATCGTGGGCGGTCTGCTGGGTGGCGGCAACATCCTCGAAGGCGTGCTCGGCGAAGACGGCCTGGTGGGCGGCCTGCTCGGCGGCGACTTGCTCGGCGGTGACCTGCTCGGCGGCGTGCTGGGCGAGGACGGCATCGTCGGCGGCCTGCTCGGCGGCGATCTGCTGGGTGGTGACCTGCTCGGCGGCGTGCTCGGCGAGGACGGTGTGGTCGGCAAGCTGACCGGTGGCGACCTGCTGGGTGGTGATCTGCTCGGCGGCGTGCTCGGCGAGGACGGTGTGGTCGGCGGCCTGCTCGACACCGTGGTCGGCGAAGACGGCCTGGTCGGCAAGCTCACCGGTGGCGACCTCCTGGGCGGCGATCTGCTCGGCGGTGACCTGCTCGGCGGCGTGCTGGGCGAGGACGGTGTGGTCGGCGGCCTGCTCGACACCGTGGTCGGCGAAGACGGCCTGGTCGGCAAGCTGACCGGTGGCGACCTGCTGGGTGGCGATCTGCTGGGCGGTGACCTGCTCGGCGGCGTGCTCGGCGAAGACGGTGTGGTCGGCGGCCTGCTCGACACCGTGGTCGGCGAGGACGGCCTGGTCGGCAAGCTCACCGGTGGTGACCTCCTGGGCGGCGACCTCCTGGGTGGCGACCTGCTGGGTGGCGATCTGCTGGGCGGTGACCTGCTCGGCGGCGTGCTCGGCGAGGACGGTGTGGTCGGCGGCCTGCTCGACACCGTGGTCGGCGAAGACGGCCTGGTCGGCAAGCTCACCGGTGGCGACTTGCTGAGTGGTGACCTCCTGGGCGGCGATCTGCTCGGCGGTGACCTGCTCGGCGGCGTACTGGGTGAGGACGGTGTGGTCGGCGGCCTGCTCGACACCGTGGTCGGCGAGGACGGCCTGGTCGGCAGCCTGCTGGGCTCCGCGCCCGCGCAGGAAGACCTGGTCGGCAGCCTGCTGGGCGAAGAGGGCTTGGTCGGTGGCGTGCTGGACACGGTGGTCGGCGACGACGGCCTGGTGTCCGGCCTGCTCGGCGACGAAGGGCTGGTCGGTGGCGTGGTCGACACCGTGCTGGGCAGCGAAGGCCTGGTCGGCGGCCTGCTCGCCCCGATCAGCAGCAGCGACGGCGGCAACAGCGCTGGCCTCGGCGGCGCCCTGGCGCCGGTCAAGAACCTGCTGGGCGGCCTGCTGGGCTGATGACGGCAAGGCAGCCTGCCGCCCCACGGCGGCGGGCGCCTTTCCCAACCCTCCTCCTCCTTTTCAAGGACAGACCATGAACACCCCCCTCCACCTGCGGGTCCGGCGCCCCGGCTGGCTGGCCGGGCTGGCGGCAGCCGTGCTGCTGGCGGGCTGTGCCGGCACCGGCCAAGAAGGCCGGGACGACACCACCTACTACTACCAGGCGCGCCAGGCGCCCAATGCCGTGGCCCCGGTCACGGCGCGGCCGGCGCCCGCGCCCGCGGCCGAGCGCGGCCCGGTGGGCGTGCCGCGCATCGTGTACTTCGACTTCGACAAGTACGAGGTCAAGCCCCAGTACAACGGCGTGGTGCAGGCCCATGCGGACTACCTGCGCACCCGGCCGCAGGCGCGCGTGACGCTCGAAGGCCACACGGACGTGCGTGGCGGCAGTGAATACAACCTCGCACTGGGCCAGCGCCGGGCCGATGCCGTGGCCCGCCTGATGGGCCATGGCGGCGCCCCGCAGGCGCGCATGGAGGCCATCAGCTGGGGCAAGGAGAAGCTGGCGTCCACCGAACAGACCGAAGCCGGCCACCAGCTCAACCGCCGCGTCGAGTTCGTGTACCGCTGAGCGCCTTTCCCACCCCCGCCCCGGAGTCCCCGCCATGGCCCATGCCGCCTCCCTCCCGCTCGCGCCGCATGCCGAGCCGCTGTCGCTGGCCGACCAGTTGGACGCGTGCCGCGCCCAGGTGGAGCCGGCGTGCGCCGCGCTGCCTGCGCCCTACCCGGCCTTCACGCTGATCTTCTCGATCACCGACGGCACGCGGCGCGCGCATGTGCTGCACACCTGCGGCGGCAGCTTCGACAGCGCATGGCGCGACGGCGCGCGGCAGACGCTGGCCGCGGCGCAGCAGCAGAAGCTCAAGTCGGCTTGGCTGCGCGTGGACTGGGTCGAGGAGGCCAGCCCCATCCTGTGGAGCGACTTCGAGCTGCACCTGGGCACCGTCAAGCGCAACTACTTCCGCTTCGGCCTGGCGCTGGACGGTGAATTCCGCCGCGTGCTGACCGAGCAGGAGCTCAATGCCAACGCCATGCTCTACGGCGGCCCGCAGACCGCGGAGGCGGTGTTCAACCGCAACAACTTCGAGATCTACCTCTGGCGCCGCTACGCGCACGAGCCCTCGGCCGACTTCGACGCCGGCCGCACCGTGCACCTGCTGAGCACGCGCGGCGTGTTCTGCCAGGCCGATGGCGTGGTGCATGCCCTGGCCGGCGCCGGCCCCGACGCCGGGCGGCGCGTGCTGCCGCCCCTCACGGCCGACAGCACGGCCACGCTGATCGACAGCGCCTCCGACTTCCTGGCGCGGCAGGTGCAGCCCAGCGGCCAGTTCATCTACGGCCACTTTCCCTGCTTCGACCGGCGCGTGGGCAGCTACAACACGCTGCGCCATGCCAGCACGCTCTACGCGATGCTGGAAGCCTGGGAGCTCAACCGCGACGCGCGCCTGATGGCCGCCATCGAGCGCGGCGTGGACTACCTGTGCCACAAGCTGATCCGGCCCTACACGCTGCCCGACGGCACGCCGGCCGCCTTCCTGGTGGATGTGGGCGAGGAAATCAAGCTCGGCGGCAATGCCGTGTGCCTGCTGGCGCTGGTCAAGCTCACCGAGCTGACCCAGCGCGAGGATTGGCTGCCCCTGCTGGAGCGGCTCGCGCTGGGCATCGCCTTCATGCAGGAGCCCGGCAGCGGGCGCTTCCACCACGTGCTCAACGCCACCGACCTGTCGCTCAAGCAGGCCACGCGCACCATCTACTACGACGGAGAGGCGGCCTTCGGCCTGATGCGGCTGTATGGGCTGACGCGCGATGCGCGCTGGCTGTGCATGGTCGAGAAGGCCTTCGACCACTTCATCGCCAGCGACCACTGGCAGGCCCATGACCACTGGCTGAGCTACTGCGTGAACGAGCTGACGCGCTGGCGCCCGCAGGAGAAGTACTTCCGCTTCGGCGTGCGCAACGTGGCCGGCTACCTGGACTTCGTGCTCGACCGCCAGACCACCTTCCCCACGCTGCTGGAGCTGATGCTGGCGGCGCAGAAGATGCTGCAGCGCCTGGCCGCGCTGCCCGCGCTGCACCACCTGCTGTCGGAAGTGAACCTGCCCAAGTTCCAGCGCGCGCTGGAGCACCGCGCCAACTACCTGCTCAACGGCCACTTCTTCCCCGAGGTGGCGATGTACTTCCGCAAGCCGCAGGCCGTGGTGGGTTCCTTCTTCATCCGCCATCACTCCTTCCGCGTGCGCATCGACGACGTGGAGCATTACCTGTCGGGGCTGGTGGGCTACCACCAGCTGCTCAAGGCACGCGAGACGGCCATGGCGATGGTGGGGCCGCGCCCCGCCCCAGCGCTGGTGCGCATGCAGACCGCCGACGAAGCGCTGCCCGACGAGGAACCGGGCTGGATGCTGGCCGCGCCCTCGGCCCGCGCCGCGCAGGCGGCCTGGACCGGCGCCGCGCGCAGCCACTGAGGGGTGAAGGCCTTCATGGCGCCAAGCTGCCGCCCCGCCGCCTGCAGCCATGCCGCACGGTGGCTGCCGAGCGGCCGCGGCGCTCGCGCGATGCGTCCACGCAACGCCCTTGCGCCGATTTGTCAGCCAAAGGTTGACATCCTCCGACGCATCGCCTCGAAGTTCAGAGACATAGTTGTTACTGCTAGTTAACATTCCGGCCATGCCGAATCCGTTCGGGAGGCCCCCACCATGCTGAAGTACCTGTTGCCCACCCAGCTGGTCGCGCCCCGAAGCGCGGACGCCGACGGAGAAGCACCGCCGAGCCCGCACGCCAGCGCGATGGAACGGGCCTTCGGCGCGGCCTACCCGCTGATCCGGCGCGCCGCCTGGTGGTCGCTGCCCATCAGCCTGTCGGGCCTCCTGCCCTCCATCTTCCTGCTGCAGGTCTACGACCGCGTGATCTACCGCAGCGCCACCTCCACGCTGTGGGCGCTGGTCAGCGGCATCCTGTGCTTCCTGGCCATCGAGTTCTGGCTGCGCACGCGCCGCTCCCGGCTGCTGCGCGATGCGGGCGCGACCATCGACCACGAGGTGTCGAACGCGCTGCTGCAATCCATGCTGGCACGCCCGCTGCGTGCGCTGGAGCAGCGCCCCGCCTCCGTCTGGTTCCTGCTGTTTCGCGACGTGGGCGCCGTGCGCGGCACCCTTACGGGCGGCCTGGCGCAGTCGCTGTTCGACCTGCCGATGGCGATCTTCGCCCTGGCGGTCATCGCCATCGTGGCGCTGCCCGTGCTGCCGGTGGTGCTGCTCTTCCTGGCGGTGATGTCCTTCCTGGCCTGGTGGTGGGCCGACGAGGTGCGCGCCGGCCGCGTGGAGGAAGCGCAGCGCAGCCGCAACCTGGAGCGCATGACGGCCGAGCTGTGCAACGCCCGCGAGACCCTCAAGACGCAGGCCAACGACGCCCCCAACATCGCGCGCTGGCGCGAGGCCTACAACGACTGGCTGGCCGAGAGCTTCCGCAAGAACGGCGAGATCGAGCAGGCGCGCGACGGCACCACCGTGCTGCTGACCATTTTCTCCACCGTGGTCATCACCGTGGGCGCGGTGGCCGTCATGCAGCAGTGGATGACGGTGGGCGGCCTGATCGCCTCCAACATGCTGGCCATCAAGGCGCTGCAGCCGGTGGCCGGGCTGGTGTCGAACTGGCGCTCGCTGGCCATCGCGGCCGAGGCCGCCAAGCGGCTGGAGAAGGTGCTGGCCGAGCCCGTCGAGCAGCCGGCCCAGGAAGTGGAGCTGCCCCAGCCGCAGGGCCTGCTGACGCTGCGCGACCTCAGCTTCGGCTTCCACGAATCGCTGCCGCCCGTGCTGGAGAACCTCGACCTGCGCATCGGCGTGGGCGGCCTGCATGCCATCGTGGGCCGCAACGGCGCCGGCAAGTCCACGCTGGCCAAGCTGCTCGCGGGCCTGTACCGGCCCACGCGCGGCAGCGTGGAGATCGGCGAGTACGACCTGGCGCAGTTCGGCCGCGTGGACCTGGCCGGCTGGATCAGCTACCTGCCGCAGGATGCCTACTGGTTCGCCGGCCCCATCATCGACAGCCTGCGCCGCCACGCGCCGGGCCACAGCGACGAGCAGATCATCGGCGCCTGCCGCCTGTCGGGCGCGCACGACTTCATCTCGCGCCTGCCCGGCGGCTACGCCACCGAAGTGGGCGAAGGCGGCACCGGCCTGTCGGTGGGTGAGCGGCGCAAGCTGGCCCTGGCGCTGGCCTTCCTGCGCAACCCGTCGGTGCTGATCCTGGACGAGCCCAGCAACGACCTCGACTTCCAGAGCGAGCGGCAGTTGCTGGGCACGCTGCTGGCCGTGGCCCGCAAGCGCACGGTGATCGTGGTCACGCATTCGCTGCGCATCGTGTCGGCGGCCACGCAGGTCTACCACGTCACGGGCAACGGCACGGTGGAGCAAGGCAGTGCCGCGTTCATGGTGCCGCGCCTGTTCGGCGTGCGCAAGGCTGCGGCGCCCTCCAGCATCGCGGGCGAGGAAGCGGCCGTGCAGGCGGCGGTGGAAAGTGCCGAACTGGCGGTGGCCGCCGCGCGCGGCTGAGGGCCGGCCCGCGACACGGCAGCACGCACGGGAGTGAGAGACACATGAAGAACGACCTGCCCCAGGTCCTGCAGCAACTGCAGCAGGCCAAGCCGGAGGCGGACGCCGCCCCCGCCCCGCCCCCGCGCCGCCGGCGGCGCTGGCTCATCGGCGCCGCAGTCGGCGTGCTGGCCGTGGTGGCGCTGGGCTTTCCGATGGAAAGCGTGGTCGTGGCCTCCGGCCGCGTCATCCCCTCGGACCGCGTCAAGTCCATCCAGCACCTGGAAGGCGGCATCGTGCGCGCCGTGCTGGTGCGTGAAGGCCAGGCCGTGCGCCAGGGCATGGCGCTGGTGGAGATCGACCTGGGCGGCACCAGCCTGAACCTGGAAGAGCTGACGGCCCGCTATGCGGCCAACCAGGCCACGCGCGTGCGCCTGCGCGCCGAAAGCCTGGGCCAGCCGCTGTCGGCCGACCAGTTCGAGGCCGGCACCGACGAAGCCGTGGTGCGCGGCGAGATGGGCGCCTTCCAGGCGCGCGCGCTGGAACAGCGCGGCGTGATGGCGGGCGCCGTGGCCGCGCTGGAGCAGGCGCGCAGCCGGCAGATGGAGCAGCACGCCAAGATCGCGGGCCTCACCGAGCGGCTGGGCCTGATGCAGACCGAGCTGAAGATCTCGGAGCAGCTGCTGGCCGAAAAGCTCATCGGCCAGATGGAGGTGCTGGAAAAGCGCCGCCAGGCCGAAAGCATGCGCGCCGAACTCGCGGTGGCGCGGCAGGGCCTGGTCTCGGCCCAGGCTTCCATCGGCGAGGCCCAGGCCAAGATGGAAGAAGCCGCCGGGCGCTTCCGCCGCCGCGCGTCGGACGAGCTGGCGACGGTGGAGCGCCAGCTCTCCAGCCTTTCCGAAGACCTGGCCCGCGCGCGCACCCAGCGCTCGCGCACCATCGTCACGGCCCCCGCCGACGGCATCGTCAAGGGCCTGCGCAGCGCCAGCCCGGGCTGGGTGGTCAAGCCCGGCGAAGCGATCATGGAAGTGGTGCCGGTGGAGGACGAGATCCTCATCGAGGCGCGCCTGAGCCCCAACGACCGCGGCTTCGTGCACGTGGGCCAGAAGACGCGCGTGAAGGTCACGGCCTATGACTTCCTGCGCTACGGCACGGTGGACGGCCAGGTGATGCTGGTGGCCGCCGACGCCGACCGCGACACCACCCTGCCCACCGCGCCGCCCTACTACCGGCTGCTGGTCAACACCACGCAGGGCCACGTGGGCCGGCCCGAGAACCGCATCACCGCCGGCATGGAGGCCGAGGTGGACCTGCTGGTGGGCACCGATCCGTTCATCTGGTATTTGCTGCGCCCCGTGCTCAAGACCCAGCGCGAAGCCTTCCGCGAGCCATGAAGCGTTCCCGTCCCGCCGTCCCCGCGCTCACGGGCCTGGCCGCGGCCCTGCTGCTGCAGGGGCCGCTGCCGGCCGGGGCGCAGTCCCCGCCCGCGCCGCCGCCTGCCCTCGCCCTGTCGCCCGCGCCGCGGCTGGCCACGCCCTCCGTCCAGGTCTCGGGCGACATCCACCGCATCAAGCAGGCGCTGCAGCAGCTGGCGCTGGAGCACCCCGAGGTGCAGTCCGCGCAGGCCGCCGCGGCCACCAGCGGCTTCGAACTGGAAGCCGCGCGCCAGGCGCGCTATCCGCGCTTCAAGGTGGGCAGCGCCACGGGCAGCTACAACAGCGGCGCCGACGGCGCCTCGTCGCAGAGCTACCAGCTGGTCACGGCCGAAGCGCGCATGAGCCTGATCGACGGCGGCGCCATGAGCGCGCGCGTGCGCGCCGCCGAGGCCGGCAGCCTGGCGCAGCAGGAGGCCGCCGGCAGCACCTCGCAGAAAGTGGTGCTGGACGCCATCACCGCCTACCTGCAGCTGCAGCGCTTCGACCTGCAGCGCGAGCTGGCCGGCAATGCCACGCGCGTGGTGGCCGAGCTCTCGCGCGCCGAGCAGCGGCGCGTGAACCTGGGCGCCGCCGGCCAGAACGACCTGCGCATGGCGGCCGCGCGGCAGGCCAGCATCGCGGCGCGCGAATCGAATTTCGCGGCGCAGCGCGACGAGGCGCTGGCCAAGTTCCAGAGCTACTTCGGCTTCGCGCCCGAACCGCGCCGGCTGCCCGTGCTGGCCACGCCCGAGAGCTGGGTCATCGATTCGCAGGCCGAGGCGCTGCGCCGCGCCGAAAGCCGCAGCACCGAGCTCGCCGAGGGCCGCGGGCGCGTGCAGAAGGCCGAAGCCCTGGTCGAGCAGCAGGAAGCCAGCGTGTGGCCCACGGTGGAGGCCGTGGTCGTCAAGACCAAGGACCCGCGCGGGGTGTCTCCGTCCGAGCCCACGCGCGCGGCGCTGGAATTGAACTGGAACTTCGGCAGCGGCTTCGACCGCCAGCTGCGCGTGAAGTCCGCGCTGGCGGAAGTCGAGAACCAGCGCGCCAAGCTCGAGAGCGCGCAGCGCGCCCTGTTCGAGGCCACGGCCTCGGCCTGGGGCCGGGCGCAGTCGGGCCGCGAGCGCGAACGCCAGTTGCTGGAGGCGGTGCGCGAATCGGGCGAGGCCTTCCGCGGCCGCCGCCGCCTGCTGGAGTTCGGGCGCGAGACGCTGCCCAACGTGCTGGACGCGCAGCTGGACTACTACACGCTGCTGCAGGACTACATCGACGCCGTATTCGACCAGCGCATCACCGAGTTCCGCCTGGCCCGCGCCACGGGCGAACTGCGCGTGCAGCCCGACATGCACAACCCCTGGGTGGACCGCGTGTTCGGCAGCCAGAGCGGCCCGCTGCTGGACGAGGAAGGCGTGCTGGGCCTGGAATGCGTGGCCGGCAACCGCACCGTCTGCCCGCCACGCCGGGCGCTGGGCCTGGGCCGGAGCGCCGGCAGCGGCACGCCGCTGGCCCTGCGCGCCGAGGGCCGCCTGCGCACCCGCTGACCGGCGCCGCGGGCGGGGGCCGCGCGTCAGCCTTCCTCGGGGATGCTGGGCTCGCCGTCCACGATCTGGTACTTGCGCATCTTTTCCCACAGCACCTTGCGGCTGATGCCCAGGTGCTGGGCCGCGTCCTGCCGGCGCCATTCATGCGCCTCCAGCGCCTCGATGATGCGGTTGCGCTCCTGGCCGTTCCAGCCGCGCCGCTCGCCCAGCCCGCCCTCGGCGCCGCCCGCGGCCGAATCGCTGCTGCGCGCGGGCTGCACGCGCACCTGCGCCAGCGCGCGTTCGATCAGCGCCTGGTCCCAGCCGCCGGTCTGCCGGGCAATCACGCCGATGCGCTCGGCCAGGTTGCGCAGCTGCCGCACGTTGCCGGGGAACACGGTCTGCGCCACCGCGTCGGTGATCCAGTGCGGCACCGTGACCAGCGATGCGGCGCTGCTGCCCAGCACCTCCGCCAGGATGGACTTGAACAGCGCCACCTTGTCGATGTCGCCGCGCTCCTCCAGGTTGGGCACGTACAGCTCGATCACCGCGAGGCGATAGAACAGATCGGCCCGGAACTCGCCTTCGGCCACCATCTCGCGCAGGTTGCGGTTGCTCGCCGCCACCAGGCGGAAGTCCACCTTCACCGGCACCGTCGCGCCCAGGCGCAGCACGCTGCCGTCCTCCAGCACGCGCAGCAGCTTGACCTGCTGGTAGCGCGGCAGATCACCGATCTCGTCGAGGAACAGCGTGCCGCCCGTGGCCTGCTCGAAATAGCCGCGGTGCGCCGCCACCGCGCCCGTGAACGAACCCTTGGCATGACCGAAGAACAGCGATTCGAACAGGCCGTCGGGAATGGCGCCGCAGTTCACGGCCACGAAGGCGCCCTGCCCGTAGCTGGAATGCCCTTCGTGCAGCAGCTGCGCCACGCGCTCCTTGCCCACGCCCGTGTCGCCGCGCAGCAGCACCGCGTGGTCGCAGTCGGCAAAGGTCTTCACCTCGGCCAGCAAACCCTGCATGGCCGCCGATTGCGCCACCAGCGTGTTGGGCGGCAGCGCGCGCGTCTCGCGCGCACGCAGCTGGCGCGCCAGCTTGGCCACCATCGCGCGCAACTCGGCGCCCGTGAAGTCGTAGGGCAGCACATGGTGGTACTCGGGCGGATACGTCGCCGCGCCGTGGTCGCGCGAGGCGCCGGCCACCCAGATCACCGGAATGCCCTGCATCGATTCGGTGGCGAGCGCGAAGCCCGGGCTCTGCATGGCCGACACGCTGATGATGGCCACCGCCGCGCGCGATGCCCCCGCGCCCGCCGGCAGCGGGCCGTCCGCGCGGATCACCTCCACGCCGAAGCTGGCCATGCAGCGCGCGACGCGGTCGGCGATGTCGGCCTTGCCTTCCCAGACGTAGAGGTCGAGTTCTTCGAGGTTCACTGTCGGATTCATTTATTCAAACGTCTCGCATCCGACCCTACGTTGCGGTTCGTCCTTTCGTCTCCATTCTGAAGTCAGTAGACCAGCTTCGCACTGGCATCGCAGCTTGCGGACATGAGTTGCACGTCTGCGTAGCCCAGTTGCAAGCCCAAGGTCTCAAGCAAAGGCCCCAGCACGACACCGTCGAGAAGTGTCAACACAGGCGTGAGTATGGGATTGAGCAAGGCCAGTACGTTGTTGAGGACCGTGCTCAACGAATTGACAAGTCCATCAATGATGCTCGACAGGAGGTTGAGCTCCAAGCCAAGCAGCTTGAGGCCACTCGTATCCAGCTCCACGTCCAGCAGACCCTCACCAATCGCTTCGGCGATAGATGCCCCCAAATGACGTTGCGAGCCCACGGACGCTGTCAGGTCCTGCGTTGACCGAGGCTCATCAGGGTCGTAGTAGAAATTGACATCTTCACGGGTCACGGCACCATTGCGCGGAACAGAGAGTTCCAGCCTAGCATTCAGATCCACAGGTGCACTGGCAACTGGCACGACTCCAAACTGAACCGCCCCGGAAATCGCGGAGGCCCGTTGGCTTGAGTCAGGCCGACATGGCCTGCTGCTCAAGAGCTCGATAGTAGTTGGCCTCGAACTCGGCCGGTGGCACGTAGCCGATGGGTTCGAGCAAGCGCTGGTGGTTGAACCACGCCACCCAGTGCAGCGTGGCCAGTTCCACCGAATCCTTGGTCTTCCACGCGCTACGCCGGTGGATCACCTCGGCCTTGTACAGCCCGTTGATGGTCTCGGCCAGGGCGTTGTCGTACGAGTCGCCCTTGCTGCCCACGGAGGGCTCGATGCCGGCCTCAGCGAGCCGTTCGGTGTAGCGAATGCTGACGTACTGCGACCCGCGGTCGGAATGACACACGAGGCCATCTTCGCGTTGGGGCCGACGGTCATAGAGCGCCTGCTCCAGCGCGTCCAGCACGAAGTCCGTGCGCATGGAGCTGCTCGTGCGCCAGCCCACGATGCGCCGGGAGAACACGTCGACGACGAAGGCCACGTACAGCCAGCCCCGCCAGGCGGATACGCACGTGAAGACCGACACCCACAGTTGGTTGGGTCGCTGCGCGTTGAACTGGCGCTTGACCCGGTCCAGCGGGCACGGCGCGTTGGCGTCACTGATCGTGGTGCGCACGGCCTTGCCACGCACGACGCCGCGCAGACCCATGCGGCGCATCAACCGCTCCACGGTGCAGCGCGCCACCGTGACGCCCTCGCGCCGCAACTGGTGCCAGACCTTGTCGGCGCCGTAGACCCGCAGGTTCGATTGCCACACGCGCTCGATCTGCGGCATCAGTACCGCATCGCGCTTGGCACGGGCGCACAGCAGCTCAGGGTGGCGCTGGCGCGCCGCATGGCGCCGGTACGCCGACGGGGCGACCTGCAGTGCCTTGCAGATCGGCTCGACCCCGTGCACGGCGCGATGCGCGTCGATGAATGCCTTCACGACTTCAGACGGCGGTCGAGCTCCGCCTGGGCGAAAAACGCGCTGGCCAGCTTCAAGATCTCGTTGGCCTTGCGCAGCTCGCGGTTCTCCCGTTCGAGTTCCTTCATGCGCTGCTCCTGCGTCGTCGTCACACCCTCGCGCTGGCCCGTATCGCGCTCGTGCTGACGCACCCAGTTCAGCAGCGTCTGCGGCGTGCTGCCAATCTTGCTGGCGATCGACACCACTGCAGCCCACTGCGACTCGTACTCACCGCGGTGCTCGAAAACCATGCGTACCGCGCGCTCGCGCACCTCAGGCGAAAACTTGATCGACTTCCTCATGGCTCCATCCTCTCAAAAGTTGGAGCCTCCTCAAAAACCGGGGCGGTTCACCTTGGCACGAACACCCACATTGGCAAGAGGCTGCAAGGGAACATTGATCTGGCCGGACACAAAGGAAGGTTCACCCGACGCGTTGGCCACCTGCAACCCGACCAGCAGCAGGTTGAGAACGCTGACGTCCGTGTCTAACGCTGTCGAGGGGTCCCGCGTATCCAGGTCCAAGGAAAGCAACCCATTTTGGGATGCCGTTTTCAGAACAGCCAGAGAGAGTCGTTCGAGTGGCACGCCCAGGTTGAGCAACACATCCAAGGCATTGAGCGCGACGTCCACCGCTGGATCGACGCTATCGCGGGGCAGCAGCCCCGCTGTTCCCGAGAGAAGTTCACCGATGTCGAGATCGGCTGCGGCCAATTCATCGTAGGTTCCGACAGCTAAACCAAGAGCATTCGCTAACCCAAGCAAGTTCACGTTGGTGTTGGCCAAACCCTCGTAATCGGCCAACGACAGGGTCACGTCGGTTCCCAACAAGAGACTCAGCAACTTGTTCAAAGCGCCGGCATTGAGGCGTGCAACACCGGAGCCAACGGTGAACGAAGCCTGGGGGCCATCCATCTGTGCAACGGCTCTCGCTTCAATCTGGAGAGAGGGAAGAAAAGGCAGGAGTGGGTCGTATGACGCGGTCACTGTCACCTTCAACGCATCGTAGTTTTCGCCAGTTCCTACGGCGACAAGACCATCCACCTCCTCCAGGGCATCCTCAGCAGGCCGAACCCAGCGACCGCATGCGACAGCCACCGTTGTTGTTGTTAGGGCCAAATTCTCCAGATTCCCGTCAGCGTTGCTTTGAGCCACTCTTTCCGCCGTGGTGCAACTTTCCGGTTCAATTCGCAATGCGCCTGACAAGGCTGCGAGATCAGCGACTTTCTGTAGCTCTCTTTTTTGGAAAGAGTAGACGCCGATCTCTGTTCCGAGCACAGCGATAACGATCACAAACGCTGCGATCGCGAAGTTCACCACGATGGAGCCGCGTTGCGTCGAGCGGCGCCCTGCGACTCCATGCCCCTTTTTATAATAACGCAAGACAGATGATTCATGGTGGCTCCTCAGCAGACCCCTTCACGGCATCGACTCGACAGCCGCCCGGCTGTGCAGGGTTTCAGGAATCCAAGAATATGGAAGCACAGCAGGAAAGAGTTGCAGGTAATCGCTCCGGAATCGATAGGTGACGTCCAGCGCGTTGGGTGCCGACGGGCCAAACGTAAAGGCCCGGTCCACCCAGTTCCGTCGGCTCTGAGCGCTGGCATTGTGTGGTGCAGGTGCGATCATCGAGCGTGCCAGGGATTCGCGAACCACCAGTTTCGCTTCCACATCGCTCGCACCCAGTGCAAGGGCACGAGCACCGTCTTCCACCGCGCGGGAGAGAGCCTGCTGGGCATACAGAGCCAATCCAAAAGTGGTCAGCCCATACAGCAACGGCATCAGAGCGAGCAGGATCAAGGCAAACTCTATGGCGGCAATGCCGCGCTGACACCGGCCTCGTCGTCCCCGACGCGCCCATAGCTTGGCACTTTTGGCGAGTGCCGCTGTCACAGCAAGGTCCTCCCGTCCAGCAGCACACTCGCCTGACCAATCACAGTTTGCGGCATGCCAAACCCGGGGAAAGGCGGGATCACCTGCGCCAGGCCTGATGCCTCCACACGAACCAGAATACGGCACGCGCCGGGCCATCCCTCCTGAGGCAGGCACTCGGCAATGCTGGGTTCGGCTGACGAACAGTCATCGGGGTCGCCGAGGCGCTGCACGCACGTGCGAATCCCAGGAGTGACCGGAAGCCAGGTTCCCAGCCGGCGAAGGACCATCGACTCAGCGGCCCGCTTCCGGTAGCTCATCTGATCGCCGACTTCCGGTACACGCACCCGCAATGCGGCACGGGCGCCGTCTTCCGCAGCATGCTGGAGAGCTAGTCGATAAGTGAACAGCAGGGAATAGCAGATCAGCGCGTAGATCAGGCCAAAGAACACCAGGAACACCAAGGCGAACTCCATCGCATACACCCCCCGCTGACTGTGACGGCGGGCGCCCAGGTAAATGAGTCCGGCGGTCATGGCATCGCTCCCGTACAGCACACGCTTCAGCGCCCGCCCGCGCCCTGACCTGACTTGGCGCCAACCGAAGACTGGAAGCGCTCGGGAATCGGGTGCTCGAAGCTCTTGAGATAGCGCTCGCGGCTGCGCTGGGCGATTTCGCCGGGCAGCGGACGCGGCACAGGTGAGGCCAGCTGCCCGGTGCGCTGCAGAGCCAGCAAGTGCTGCGTGCTTTCGCCCACGCGTGGTGCGGCGGGCGCCATCGGTTCGGCGGCCGTCGGCTCCGCGGCCGTCGCAGCGCTGGCCCCGACCGGCGCGGCGCTCTGCGCGAGCGGCGCGGCGTCGACGACCACGGGTGCGACCGTCGGCGCCGCCAGGGCCTGCACCGGAGAGCCCGCCTGGGCCCCGGCGGCAAGCGGAAGTGCGGCCGCCAGCAGGCCGGCCAGCAGCGGCGCCGCGGACCGGGTCCGAAATTCGGGGTGCATCTTCAAACCCTCCTTCATGGTGTAGGCGCAGGTCCCGGCTGCGCCGGTTCGCTGCGCACTTCCTTCCAGGTCGAACTGCGCAGCGCCAGCGGGGCGCGGCGGATGCGCACCTGGGTGGCGGCAGCGCCCATTGGCATGCCCGCTTCGACGACCGCAGGAGCCGCCGCATCGCGGCCTTCCGGTGCGCCGGCCAGCGCCGCTGCGGCAGCGGCCCGCGCCTGCGCCGCCGTTTGCTGCACGGCGGCGCGCGAGGCCTCGCCCTGCTTGAGCGCCGCGAGCACCTGCTCGGCCTGCGCGCCCTGGTCGCTGGCCAGCAGCCAGGCGGCCAGGTTGAGCTGGGCGCGCAGGTCCTCGGGTTGCAGCTGCGCGGCCTGCATCAGCGGCACGCGGGCCTGCGCCAGTTGGCCGGCCAGCAGCCGTGCATAGCCCAGGTCGCCGATCACGCGCGCATCGGCCGGGCTGCGCTGGCGCGCCTGCTCCAGCCAGGTCGCGGCCTGGACGAAATCGCCCTCGCCGCCCGCCAGCAGCCCCAGGCCGTGCAGGCCGGCCGCGGCGTCGGCCGCATTCGGCGCCCGCGACAGTTGCGTGTACGCCGCGCGGCTGGCGGCTGTCTGGCCGGTCTGGCGCAGCGCGTCGGCGCGCAGGCGCAGCACGGTGGGCGTGCTGCCGCCCTGCTGTTCCAGCACGTCGATGTGCGCGAGCGAGGCATACCAAAGGCCCTCGCGCTGCATCTGCTCGACCAGGCGGCGGTGCGTGGCCACGGGGTCGGATTCGGGCGCGGCGGCTTCGGCGGTGCGCGCCTGAGCCTGTGCCTCGGCTGCGGCCGGGTAATGGGTCTTGGGCGCGCCGCAGCCGGCCAGCAGCGCCAGCCCGGCCAGGGCCAGCGCGCCGCGTGACGCCAGAAGGTGGCGTCGGTGTTTTTCCGCCGGGCCGCCCCAAGGAAAAACGCGCCCCCTCGGGGGGCAGCGGACCTCGCGAAGCGGGGAAGCGTGGGGGTCGTTTTTTTCCGCCGGGCCGCCCCAAGGAAAAACGCGCCCCCCTGGGGGGCAGCGGACCTCGCGAAGCGGGGAAGCGTGGGGGTTGTTGTTCATCGGCCCATGGCTCCCAGCGAACGGATGATGGCCAGGAAGCCCGGCCCGGCCGTGACGATGATCAGCGCCGGCAGCAAGGTGGTGACCATGACGGCAGTCATCTTCACCGTGGTCTTGCCGATGCGCTCCTTGAGTTCGGCGCGGCGCGCCTCGCGCAGGCGCTCGCCGTACTGGCGCAGCGGCTCCTGCACGGCGCCGCCGTGGCGGTCGATCTGCACGATCAGGTCCACCAGGCCGGCGAGCGCGTCGTTGTTGAACACGGTCGCCAGCCGGTTCAGCGAATGCTCGCGCGTGCGGCCCCGCGCGTACTGGTGGTTGGCCAGTTCCAGTTCGCGGCCCAGCGCGCGCAGCACATGGCCGAAGTCGTTGGCCATGATCTGCATGCACTGGTCCAGTCCCAGGCCCACGCCCTGCAGCAGCCGCAGCAGGTCGACGAAAAGCGGCAGCTCGCGCGCCACCTGCTCGCGCCGCCGCGCGGCCAGCATGCCCAGCGCCCACTTGGGCAGCATGAAGCCCAGCGCGAAGGCGACGGCCATGGGCAGCATGCGCTGGCCCTTCCAGTAGCCCGCCTGTCCCAGCAGCAGCACCAGGCCCGGCAAGGCCAGCACCAGCAGCACGCGCAGGGCCAGGAAGATCAGTTGCGCGCGCGTCGACGGCCAGCCGCACTGGTCGATCAGGCGCCGGTCCTCGTCGGCGACCAGCATGCGGCCCAGGCGCGTGTGCAGCCAATGGGTCGGCAGTTCGGCGCCGCGCGCCGCATGGGCGGCTGCCGCAGCCGCGTCCATCGGGGCCGCGTCGGGGCGCTCGCCGGCTTCGGCCGGCAGCCCGCGCGCGATGGCGCGGCCCACCACCGCGCGTTCGCGGTGGCGCTGCACTTCGCGCAGCAGCAGCGACACGCCCACCAGCAGCACGGCCGCCACCAGCAAGGCGGCGCTCAGGGTGTAGAGCAGTTCCTTGCTCATGCCAGCCTCGCCAGGCGGTAGAGCAGGAAGGCGCCCAGCAACTGCAGCGCGCCGGCGCCATAGAGCATGTGGCGGCCCGACTCGTCCTGCCACATCCGCATGAAGTAACCCGCATTGAGCATCACGATGGCCATGCCCACGCCCACGGGCAGCAAGCCCAGGATCCAGGCCGACAGCCGCGTTTCGGCCGACAGGGCCGTGAGTTCCTGCTCGGCCTGCTCGCGGTCGCGCATGAAGTTCGCCACGCGCTCAAGCAGCAGGTCGGCCCGGCCGCCGTAGCGCACGCCCAGGCCCAGGATGGCGGCCAGCAGGTACATCTCTTCGATGCGCACGGTGCGCGCCATCTGCAGCAGCGCCTGGTCCAGCTCGGCGCCGCCACGCACCAGGCTGGCCGCCTTTTCGAGGTAGCCGCGCAGCGGTTCGGCCGCGCTGGGGATGGACAGCTGGAAAGCCGCGTGCGTGGAGTTGCCGATGGTGATCAGCCGCACCATCGCGTCGATGAACGTGGGCAGCTGCCGCACCAGCTTGCGCCGGAAGCGCTGCACGGCCAGCCAGATGGCGAAGCCGCCGAAGACGCCGCTGAGCAGCACCACGGCCGCCGCGGCCGGCGGGCCGACGAACAGGCCGGCCGCCGCCGTGGCCACGAGCGCAGCCACGGCACCCAGCAGCAGCAGGCCGGGGCGCACCGCGCCGGCCATCCAGCCGGGCAGCGCGAAATGCAGGCCCCTGCGCGGCGGTGCGGCCGGCACAGCGGACGAGGCGGCCGGCGCATCGAACAGCGGCTCCGGTTCGCGCATCCACGGCGCGGGCTCGATGGCCTCGGCCGTGGCGGGGCGCAGCTGCCGGTCCAGGTGCGCGCCCACGGCCGCGCGTTCGCGCTCGCGCGCCGAGAGGTGCCACAGCCACAACCCCGCCGCGGCCAGCAACAGGGCCAGCGCGAGCACGATAAGCAGGCGCTCAGGCACGGCGCTCCCCCGCGGCGCGCAGGCTCTGGCGCAGGCGAGCGATCTTGGGCGAATGCGGCTGGATGCCCAGCGAGACCCAGCGGTCGCGGTCCTCGCCTTCGGGGCCGTGCACGGTCTCGTGGCGGTACAGCTCCTGCATCGCGACCACGTTGTCGTTCACGCCCGTCACTTCGGAGATCGACAGGATGCGCCGCTGCCCGCCCGGCAGGCGGCCGATCTGCACGATGAAATCGATCGCGTTGGCGATCTGGCGGCGCAGGCTCACCTCGCTGCCCTGGAAACCCGCGAAACCGGCCAGCATCTCCAGCCGGTACAGGCATTCGCGCGGCGAACTGGCGTGGATGGTGCCCATGGAGCCGTCGTGGCCCGTGGTCATGGCCTGCAGCATCTCGATGACCTCGGCGCCGCGCACCTCGCCCACGATGATGCGGTCGGGCCGCATGCGCAGGCTGTTGCGCAGCAGGTCGCGGATGGTGACCACGCCCGCGCCGTCGAAGCCGCCGGGCCGGCTTTCGAGCCGCACGACGTGCGAATGGCCGAGCGACAGCTCGGCCGTGTCCTCGATGGTGACCACGCGCTCGTAGTCGGGAATGAAGGTGGCCAGCGCGTTGAGCAGCGAGGTCTTGCCCGAGCTGGTGCCGCCGCTGACCAGCACGTTGCAGCGCGCGCGCACGGCCATCTCCAGCAACTGCGCGATGGTGGGGTCGAAGGTGCCCAGCTTGATGAGGTCGGCGGGCGTGAGCGGGTCCTTGCGGAACTTGCGGATCGAGACCGACACGCCGTCGATGGCCAGCGGCTCGATCACCACGTTGAGGCGGCCGCCGTCGGGCAGGCGCGCGTCCACCATCGGGTTCGCCTCGTCGAGCCGGCGCCCCAGCGGCGCGAGGATGCGGCGCACGATGCGGATCACGTGCTCGTCGTCGGCGAAGCGCAGTGACTCGCGCTGCAGCACGCCGCGCCGCGACACGTACACGTTGCGGTGGCCGTTGATGAGGATGTCTTCCACCGCCGGGTCGGCCAGCAGGTCTTCCAGCGGCCCCAGGCCCGCCAGTTCCTTGGTCAGCGCGTCCGCGATCAGCTGCGTCTCGCGCTCGTTGACCGGCACGCGCTGCAGGCGCACGAAGCTTTCCAGTTCCAGCTCCACGAACTGCTGGATGGCCGTGCGCGACCAGCGGCCGAACTCGGCCCCCAGCTCCTCGATGCGCGTGAGCAGGTGCTCATGCGTCCAGCTCTTGATGTCCTGGAACTGCTGCGAATGCACGAAGGCGTCGCTGTCGTCGGAGAACTCGATTTCCGTGCTCACACCATCCTCCCCCGGTCAGTCGCCCATGCCCCGGCCGCCGCCAAGCCGCGCCTTCAGCGCCTGCCAGGCCGAGCGGGCCACCGCGGGCATGCCCGCACCGCCAATGCGGGCGCTCGCGCCGCCCGCGGCCCCGCCTTCCTGGCGCAGGCTGCGCGCCAGCGCCTGCACGGCCTGCGAATACGCGTCGCTGCGCGCGCTCGTCACCAGCATCTCGCCGCGGCTCGCCGCCGCCAGCAGCGCGGCCCGGCGCGCAGGCACCACGTGCGCGAGGGCCAGGCCCAGGCGCTGCGCGATGTCGCCGGCCCCCAATCCGGCCTGAGGGTCGAACTGGTTGATGACCAGTTGCAGCCGCTCGGCCGGCAGGCCGCGCGCGGCCAAGTCGCGCAGCAGCGCGGCCGTGGAGACGACCCCACCCAGGCTCTGGTCGCACACCACCCAGACGCGGTCGGCCGCCCGGGCGACCTGCGCCACGAAATCCGCCGGCGCGAAACCGCCCAGGTCCACCACGCGATGCGTGAAGAAGTCGTCCAGCCGCTGGATCAGCGACACGGAATCGGCATGCGAGATCTCGCGCATCTGCGCCAGCTGGGCCGGCAGGGGCAGCACCGACATCCCGCTGCCATGGCGCGCGAAGGCGCTGTGCACCAGCGTGCGGTCCAGCCGCCGCAGGTTGCGCACGCCGTCGACGAAGCTGAATTCGCTTTCGCTGTCCAGGTACATCAGGCTGTCGCGCGCCGGCAGGCCCAGGTCGAGCAGGGCCACGCCCTGCGGCGCGTCCTCGTCCGCGGGCTCGGCGGGTGGGGCCTGGCTCGCCGCGATGGCGGCCGCGCCTTGCTGCAGCACCAGCGCCAGGCTGGCGGCCAGCGTGCTCACGCCCAGGCCGGCGCGCGCGCCGAGCAGCGCCACGGTCTGTCCGCGCGAATGCGGCCGCTGCGCGGGCCGGCGCGCCAGCACCGCCGCCAGCACGGCTTGCGCTTCGGCGGGCGTGGCATCCAGGTCCACGAAGTCATGCACGCCCGCGCGCAGCGCCGCCAGCATGGAGGCCGGCTCGCTCGCGCGGCCCACGCCCACCACCGGCAGGTGCGGCCACGAGTGGGTCAGCGCCTTGGGCAGCGACTGCAAGGGCGCGGCGGCCGCGCAGAAGTCGATGAGCAGCGCCTGCGGCCGATGGCGCGCGATCTGCGCGTCCAGCAGGCTGGCCGGCGCATCGCCGGGCACGGGCAGCACGCGGCCCTGTTCCCAGAAGCTGCGGGCCAGCCAGTCGGCATGCGCTTCGGCCTGCGAGACCAGCAGGTAGCGGTGCGGGCCCGCGGGCGCCGCCTCTTCCGGCGCGGGCGCGCCCTGCTGCGCGTCGTGCGGCCCGCGCGGGTCTTCCACCGGTCGCAGGAGGGGGCGGCTGCTCATCGGGAAAAGCCCGGCACGGGCGCGTCGCTCGCGCCGCCCAGAAGGATCTGCCGCCACACGGGCGCGTCGCGCTGCTCGTTCTGGCCCGGCAGGTAGGTGTTCAGGTCGGTGCCCCGCGCGATGGGCCGCACCAGATGCGGCGTGACCACGATCACCAGCTCCTTTTCGGACTGCTGGTAGCTGTTGCGGCGAAAGAAGCTGCCCAGCACGGGCAGGTCGCCGAGCATGGGCACCTTGTCCACGTTGGAGGCCGTGCTGCGGCTCACGAGCCCGCCGATGACGAAACTCTCGCCATCCCCCAGTTCCACGGTGGTGTCGGCCCGGCGCGTGGTGATGGCAGGCACGGCCGTGCCATTGATGCTCAGCGCGTTGGCGTAATCCAGGTCGCTGGCCTCGGGCGCCACCTTCAGGCCGATGCGCGCATCGGACAGCACCGTGGGCGTGACCGTGAGGCCGACGCCGAACTGCTTGTATTCGATGGAGGTGGTGCCCAGCCCCTGCGGCACCGGGATGGGCAGTTCGCCGCCGGCGAGAAAGCTCGCGCTTTGGCCCGACATGGCCACCAGCGTGGGCTCGGCCAGCACGCGGGCTAGGCCGTTGCCTTCGAGCAGGCCCAGGTTCACGCCGATACCGGCCTTGCCGAAGTTGAACAGCAGGTTCAGCGCCTGCGCCAGGGGCTGCGTGTATTCGCCCGTGATGCTGCCATCGCTGCCCATCGACGATTCGCGCAGCGATGCGGGCGAGAACACACCGAAGCTGAAGCCATGCGAATTGGGCCGCGTGCTGAAGATGTTCAGGCCCACCTGCTTGAGGGTGGAGCGGTTGAACTCCACCACCTTCACGTCCACCTGCACCGTGTGGCTGCGCACGTCGACCTCCGAGCGGTCGGCAAGCACGGCCTTGTCGCCGTGGCCGGCCGCCACGCGCTCGCGCGCCTGCGCATGGGCCTGCGCGTCGGCAAAGCGCCCTTCCACCACGGCCGTGCGGCGCTGCACCTGCAACTCGTAGCGGTGAGCGGCCGCGCGGCCCTTTTCCCACACCATCAAGGTCGTGACGCCCGGCGCCTTGCCCGTCAGGATCAGCCGCGCGGCGGGCGAATGGGCCTGCTGGCGCGTGACCGTCACGGCCGCGATGGCCTCGTCGGCAATGGCGATGCGCTCCACGCCCGCGCCGAACACCAGCTCCTGCTGGCTGCCGACCTGCAGCAGCTGCCGCTGCATCTCGCCCGGCGCCGGCTGCAGCGCGGCGCCGGCCGGTGCCACCGCTCCCGCGCTGCGCGCGGCCGCGGGCTTCATCACGGCAGCGGGCGCTGCCGGCTGCGCCAGCGTCGCGCCGGGCGCCAGGGCCAGCGCCGCGAGGCAGGCGCGGGCCCACGCGGTGCACCCACACGGGCCCGCGTGGGCGATCGAGTTGCGCCGCAACGGCGTCGGAGGCAGGGCCGGAACAGGGTTCATATCAATAGTGCAAGGTGTCCCGCTGGCTGCCGCGGATCACTTCGACGGCCTGCCCTGCCGGCGCGGCGGGTGCCCGCGGGGCGGCCGTTCGCACTGGTGGGGCGGCCGAGGCGGCCGCGGCGGATGTCCGCACGGCCGGGGCGGCGGCGCCGGCGGCCAGGTCGGCCGTGGCCAGGCCGGCGTGCGCCTTGTCCAGGCCTTCGAGCGGCGGGCGCGGCGGCTCGCCCGCGCGGCGTGGCCGCGGCTGCAGGGCTGTCGGCAGCTCGGCGAACAGGCTCGGGTCCGGCACCTGGGTGTCGTCGGGCCGGCGCAGCGCCAGCAGCAGCCGCGCCTGGGCATCGCCCAGCGCGAGCCGGTTCACCTCTTCCACCGGCACGGCCAGCACCGTGGTGCGCACCGGCTCCTGGCGCTGCGCTGCCGCATCGCCGCGGCTGCCGCTGCCCGCGACGCCAGCACCGGGCCGCGCCGGGCCGCCATCGACGGAGGCGCTGCCGAAGGCCAGCACCCGCAGGCGCGGCAGCAGCAGGCGGGCCTGGCCGCGCTCGACCTCCCGGCTGTCGCTCTTGAGCACGAAGAACACATCGACGTAGTCGCCCGGCCGGATGCGGTTGCCCACGCCCATCACCTCGTCGGCCTTGACGGCCACGGCGCGCTCCCCCGGCTCCAGCCGCAGAGCCAGGCCGGAGACCAGCTGGCTTTCGGTGATCGGCGTGTTCTCGCCCAGGTCGTACACAGGCACGCGGCCAACGGCGGCGGCTTCGTCCGCCACCGCATCGGCCAGCTGGATGGGCAGCTGCACCACGCGCAGCGCGTCCTTCTCGATGGGCTGCCCGGCCGGCAGCGGCTTGGCCGCCACCACCACGGCGAACTGCGCCTGCGGCCGGGGCGCCACCGCGCTCGCCGGCGCGGCCGGTGCCACGGGCGCCGGCTTGCGGCCGAGCATCCAGGCGTAGGCGGCCAGGGCCAAGGCCAGCAGCAGCAGGACGATGGCGGCGACGCGGGTGAAGCGGGTCATGGGCTCTTGCGTTCTGGGATTTGCAGCGCAGCTCAAAGCAGCTGAAGGGGGCTGAGCTGGACCACCGACTCGCTGCTGAGCGTGGCAGGCACGGGCAGCAGCGAGGGAATCAGCGGTGCAGCCCGGTAGTCATAGGCGATGCGAACGGTGATGCAGGTCAGCGCCGTGTTCTCCGTGCAAGCCACAGAACTGACCACCGGTTGAGGATCGCTGCTGCCCGTGGCTGCCTGCAGCCACGCCAGCGGACGTGCTGCCGCCGCGCGCGCGGCGTCCATGCGCTGCGCCAGTGCCTGGGCGCTGTCAGCGGCGTTCTGGTAGCGCAGCGCCGCCCGCCCGCCTTCGGCGGCCGCCAGGGCCATCGTGTGCTGCGCCCCGAAGATCAGGCCGTAGGTCACGATGGCGTAAAGAATCAGAAACAGGGCCGGAAAGAGCAGCACGAACTCGACGCTGGCCGAGCCCTGCTCCTTGCGCATGGCCGCTGCAGCGCACAGCGGGCGGCCCTCATTCAGGACATGTGGTGTTGCCATGCCAGCCACCCCATCGTCATCACGGCCATGTGGGCCGCATAAGGAATCTCTCGCTTGCGGGTGCGCGGCAGGCCCGTGCGGGAGCGCCAGACCAGCAGCGCCAGCGCATGCACACCCGCCAGCAGACTGGCGCCCACCCACACCCACAGCAGCGGCCAAGGGCCGATCCACAGGCCCAGGGCGGCGGCGAACTTGACGTCGGCCGCGCCCATGAGGCCTACCGCATAGAACCCCAGAAGAACGGCAAAAGCCGTTGCTGCAGTCATCACCGCAGTGCGCCAATCCACGCCCAAAGGCTGCCAGCCACCCACCAGCGCTACAACGGCCGTGCAGACACCAGCCAGGACAAGCAGGTTGGGGACTCGACGATGGCGCAGGTCGCAGGTAGCGATGCACACCAGCCAGATCGACAGGACGAACGCCACCGCTGTGATCAAACCCCGAACTACTGGCCAGTCATGGCATTCGCGATGTTCTGGAACGTGGTGGTCAATGCAGTCCCAAAAAAGCCATCCTCAGCGAACACTGCGACCAGAATGATCGCCATCAGGCCGGCAATGATCCCGTATTCCACGGCGGTCGCCCCTTCTTCGTCATTCCAGAATGCCAGCACCTTGTCCATGATTCGCTCCTTCCATGATTGATGGTCGTCAACAACACTTCACAACTGTGTCTTGACGATCTCATCGTAGGAAGGGGTGGACGATGGGGCAATTCAGTAAAAAGCACTCATCAGCAAAAAATGAGGCCCTTGGAACTACCAGAAAGCGGAAAAAATCCTCATTTTTCAGCGATTTCTTGACGCATTTTGAAACGCACGTTGTTTCACATGGACAACTGCGTTACCGGCGCAGCCGCAGAAACCGGTTCACCAAAGTTACCTGTGGCCGTGCATGCACGAGGCTCAGATCCACTCTTCATGGAAGATCTTCCAGTGCTGGCCAGAGAGCAGCCAGTACTGCCGGCGCGTGGCGCCGGTGCGCGCACCTTGTGCGACCTCGCCGAAGCTGACCACCATCAGGTCCTGCTTGTCCTTCCAGCGCAGCACGGAGACGTCCTTGAGTTCGATGGGCGGCTGGGTCCGCACCCGGGCCATCTCTTCCTGCAAGCCCGGGAACTGGCGGCCCAGCCGGCCGCCGCGCACCGCATCCGGCAGGTAGAAGGCCTGCCAGCGCGCCAGGTCGCCCTGCGCGCGCGCATCGCGCCAGGCCAGCACCTGGCGCCGCAGCGGCTCGGCCTGCGCCGCGGCCTGGGTCGCGGGCACCCAGTCCAGTTGCTGGGCGATCACCACCACCGTCGCGCCCACGTCCGTCATGCGGATCAACTGCCGCAGGTCGTTGTCGGCCAGCACCACGCAGCCGTCGGTGGCCAAAGGCGCGCGCGCATATTGCTCGGGCGGCACGCCGTGCAGCCAGATGCCGCTGCCCGTGCGTCCGGCACGCACATCGAAAGGGTTGGGGTAGTTGATGGGCAATGCGCCCGCGCCATAGAAGTCGCGCAGACCCTTGGGCGAGAGATGGCTGGTGATGTGGTACACGCCCAGCGGTGTGCGCGCATCGCCTTCGGCCTGCTTGCCGGCGCCGGCCTTGCCGATGGAGACATAGAAGTCCTGCACTTGCACCAGTCCCTGGTCGGTGTTGCGCAGCACATACAGGCGCGAGCGCGACACGTCGACCGCGAGTGCATAGCGGCTGGCACGCGGCACGGCCAGCAGTTGCGAGGGCACGGCCCCTGCGGGCGGGCGGTGCCGCAGCGCCTGCAGCCGGCGCTGCTGTTCGGTGCGCAGCTCGCCCAGGGCCGAGCGCGCCTCGGCGCCTTCGAGCTCCTGGCGGGCAAGGCGCCGGTCGGCCGGCGCCAGGCGCACCGACAGCAGGTCGGCGTACATCAGCTGCGCGGCCTGGAAGTTGGGATGGTCCCGCACCAGTTCGCGGGCCTTCGCCAGCGCCTGCGACGGCTGCCCCCGGCCCCACAGCGTGTAGACCTCGATCAGCCGCGCTTCGGCACGGTCGGCGCCGCGCATGGGCATCGACCCGGATGCCGCCGTGGCGGCCACGGCCGCTGCGGTGGCCGGCGCCGCGCGGCCCATGCGCTCGGACGGCCGGGCCACCACGCGCGCACCGCGGGCCGGACGCGGCGCGGACACAGCCCTGCCCGCTGCGCCGCGGGCCGCAGCAGCGGACGGTGCCGGCGTGGCTTTCTTGCCCCCTTCGTTGCGGGCCTCGCCGCCAGCGGCCGGACGGGACGCCGCAGGCTTCTGCGACTTCTTGGCGGGCGCCGCCGCTGGCGGCGCGGCGGCCCCGGCGGGCGCAGGCAACTGCGCCGCCAGGCCGATCAGGACGGCGCCGGCCAGGCGCGCCAGACGGTCTTTCCCGGGCCTTGCCCCTGCAAACGCCGGCCGGCGCACGGGCCCGCCGGCCTGGCCGCGCAGGCCGGCCCCGCTCGCCCCCTCAACGACCACCCACGGCTTCCCGCGTGATGCGCCAGGCGCCACCCTGCTGCTGAAGGTTCAAGGTCTTGCGGCTGCGCACGTTGAGCGCGTCGGCCTTGTAGATCTGGAGGAAGCGCGCCACGGCCTTGTCCCCGTCCACGCTCACCTGCAGCTGCTGCAACTGCACCTCGATGCCCGACTTGCCCACGATGCGCTGGCGGCGCTCTTCCTCCCAGGCCGCGCGGCTGGCGCCGCCGGGCACTTCGAAAGTGCTGGCGTAGGCGCCCAGGTAGGCCTTCATGTCCTGCGCGGCCCAGGCGGCCGCCCAGTCGCGCACCGCCTTCTCGACGGCCGCCTGGGCGGGTGCATCGGCCACGGACGGCGTGGCGGGGCCTTCCTTGGCGGACGGGGCGTCGGCCACAGCCGCGGGCTTGGGCGGCGCAACAGCCGTGGCGGGAGTGGCAGGAGCGGGCCGGGCCACCGGGGCTGCCGGCGCCGCCGCGACCAAGGGTGGCTTGGCAGGAGCAGGAGCAGGAGGCGCCACGGCAGCCGGTGCCGCCACCGGCGCCGAAGGCGTCGAGGGCGCGCGGGCGACCTGGGCGCTCGCAGCCGGCGCCGCCAGCTGGGTCGCGGCCTCCGGCGCCGTGGCCGCGCCGCCGGCGCCGGCGCCGGGGAACAGCGTGCGGATCACGGCCAGCTTGGGCGCCACCGCCGCCTGGTTCTGGCCGAGCTGCAGCGCCTGGCTGTAGGCGTCACCCGCGAGGCGCGCATAGACGTCGCCCAGGTTCTCCTGGGCAGTGGCGTAGCTGGGATTCGTGCGCAGCGCAGACTCCAGCGCCACTCGCGCACGGTCGTACTGCCCTTGCGACGCGTGCAGCACGGCCAGGTTGTTGTAGGGCTCGGGCAGTTCGGGCGCGTCCTGCGTCAACTGCGTGAAGGTGGCGATCGCATCGGCGCGGCGGTTGGACTCCAGCTGCGCCACCCCCTTGAGGAAGCGCATCTGCACGTCCCGCGGCTTGCCCGCCAGGTACTGGTCGGCACGCGACAAGGCCTCGTCGTACTTGCGCGACTGGATCAGGGCATCGACGGCGTCATGCTCGCTGGCCAGCGCCGCGCCTGCGCCAAACGCCATCAGCAGCGCCAGCGTCAACGCGGCGGGCTTGGCACGGCGGCGCGCCAGCAGCGCAGACAAGGGAAATTGACGGCTCATAAACACCCGATCCTTTTTGTGCATCGACACCCGATCTTTTGCCTCGGGACAGAAGTTCCATGTCCACCGGCGCACGGTTTTTCCATGGCGCAGCCCGGCGCCGGGAATTGCGCGCGGATTGTAGTTATTGACAGAGGATTGACATCTGTTTCCACGCGCAGGACCGCGCCCGGGGGCGCCCGGGCGCGCAGCGCGATGCGTCTTTCCAACGCCCGGGCTCCGGGCAGGCCCGCCCTGCTTCGCCGCGGCGCTCAAGAAAAAAGCGCATGGGCCTGAACCCATGCGCTTTTGAATTTGGTAGGACGTACAAGATTCGAACTTGTGACCAACGGATTAAAAGTCCGCTGCTCTACCAACTGAGCTAACGTCCCTCGGCTGGATGGCCGACCGGGGTGAAACCCCTTGTGGTTCTTGCCGCGCCTTGCGCTGCAAAGCCCGCGAGTATAGCGTCTTTATGGCGGCCTAAGCCAATTCCGGCCCCGTCCGCGCGAGCCGATCGAGCACCCAGCCCGCCGCGCACTGGCCGAAAGTGGCCGTGACGCTGACCACCGAGCCATAGCCGTGGCAGTTGAGGCTGCCGTCGGCGCCTTCGATCTGGCAGGACGCATCGGGCGGCGCCACGGGCTCGCGGCTGAAGACGCAGACGGTGCCGATCTTCTTGCCGCCGCGCGGCGCGCCGTGCTGCTTGCGCAGCCGCTGGCGCAGCTGGGCCAGCAGCGGATCGTGCGTGGCCGCGCCCAGATCATCGATCTCCACCTGGTGCGCCAGCCGCTTGCCGCCTGCCGCCCCCACGGTGATGAACGGCACGTGCCGCCGGGACCGTGCCCACACGGCCAACGCCAGCTTGGCGCGCATCTGGTCGCAGGCGTCGATGAGGGCGCTCACGGGCCCGGCGCCCTCTTCCGCCCGGGCCAGCAGCGCCTCCCAGTTGTCGGGCTCGACGAACTCATCGATGGCCTGCACCTGGCAATGGGGATGGATCTGGGCGATGCGCTCGCGCATGGCTTCCACCTTAGCCTGCCCGACGGTGCTGTCGAGCGCGTGGATCTGGCGATTGATGTTGGACTCGGCAATGTGGTCCAGATCGATCAGCGTCAGCGCGCGCACGCCGCTGCGCGCCAGCGCCTCGGCCGTCCAGGAGCCCACGCCGCCGATGCCCACCACCAGCACATGGGCCGCGCGGATGCGGGCCGCGCCGGGTACGCCGTACAAGCGATCCAGCCCGCCGAAGCGGCGGGCTGGATCGGGGCTCGGCCCGTCCTCGGCAGGCGCCGAGGACGCGTTCACGCCATGCTGCACGTGCGGATCAGCGCAGGCGCGCCAGGCGTTCACGCCCGGCCTGCGCGGCTTCGGACTGCGGATAGGCCTTGATCAGGTCTTCCAGTGTGCGGCGTGCCGCGCGCGTGTCCTTGAGCTCGATCTGGCAGTTCGCGATCGACAGCACGGCCTCCGGCGCCTTCGCATGGCTGGGCGCCACGGACAGCATGGAGCGGAAGTTGGCGATGGCCTCGGTGTAGTTGCGCGTGGCGTACTGCGCATTGCCCAGCCAGAACAGCGCCGACGGGCTGTAGCCGCTGCTCGGGTAGCGCTTCACGAATTCCGCGAACGCGGTCTGCGCCTGCGCGAACTGGCCCGAACGGAAGACGCCCAGCGCGGCTTCGAATTCGGTCTTCTCGCGCGGGTCGGCCGTGAATTCGCGGCCGTCCACGTTCACCTGCGTGGGCGCGTTCTCCTGCAGCTTGGTCGTGATGTCGGCCTGGCGCTGCTGGGTTTCCGCCAGCGCGCGCTGCAATTCCTCGTTCTTGCCGGTCTGGCGCGCGATCTCGCCGCGCAGCCCGTCGATCTGCTGTTGCAGCTCGACCAGGCTGCGGCGCAGCTGGCCGTTCTCGTCGGCCAGGCGCTGGTTGTTGGCCTCGGCCTGCGTGCGGATGGTTTCCACGCGCTGGCGCAGATCCAGGATGGCCTTGCGCGCCTCGCCGTCCTCGAAAAGCGCAGCCTGCGCGGAAGCTCCGCACAAGGCCAGGGCGGCCAGGGCCGCCGCGTGCCAACGGAATCGCCGAGTGCTCATCAGCGGTAGACGATCTCGGCGCGGCGGTTCTGCGCCCAGGCTTCCTCACCGCTGCCTTGCGAGGCCGGCTTTTCCTTGCCGAAGCTCACGGCTTCGATCTGCGCGTCGTTCACGCCCAGCAGCGTGAGCGCGCGGCGCACGGCCTCGGAGCGCTTCTGGCCCAGCGCCAGGTTGTATTCGCGGCCGCCGCGCTCGTCGGTGTGGCCTTCGATGGAGATGCTACGCGAAGGATTGGCCTTCAGGAAGCGCGCATGGCCATCGATCAGCTGCTGGTACTCGGGCTTGATGGTGTAGCTGTCGAAGTCGAAGTACACGATGCGCGCCACGCCCACCGGTCCCTGGCGGGTCTGCGCGTTCGGGTCGATGGTGACCGGCGCCACGCCGCTGGCCGAGCCCGAACCGCCCGCGCCCGCGCCGCCCATGCCGCTGCCCGCGGTCGAAACCGGGGCCTCGTTGAGCTTGGTGCCCGACGAGCAGCCGGCGATGAGTGCCACGATGGCCAGGGAACAAAGGGAACGCTTGAGCATGCTGGAAACTCCTCTCGAATCGAACTGATTGATCTTGGTTGACTGAACTGAACTCACACTTACTGTTTCTGGAACGGACCCCAGTCGGGCTCGCGGATGTCGCCGGCACGCCCGGCCAGGCGCGCCTTGATCTTTCCGTCGAGCGTCGTGGTCATCAGCGCCTCGCCGCTGGGCAGTCGGGTCGCGTAAAGGATCAGCTTGCTGTTGGGCGCGAAGCTCGGATTCTCGTCGGCCGAGGTGTCCGTCAGTGCAGTCACGGTTCCGCTGGCCAGCTCCATGACGTGCAATTTGAAAGCCCCGCCCACGCGGGAGATGTAGGCCAACCACCGTCCGTCCGGGCTGACGGCGGGCGAGATGTTGTAGGAGCCCGTGAAGGTCACGCGCGTGGGTGCGCCGCCGCCGGCAGGCATGCGGTAGATCTGCGGCGCGCCGCCCCGGTCGCTCACGAAGTAGATGCCGCTGCCGTCGGCCGCGAAGGTGGGCTCGGTGTCGATGCTCGCGCTTTGCGTCAGGCGGCGCGGCTCCCCGCCGCCGGCCGGGATGGAATAGAGCTGCGAGCCGCCGTCGCGGCTGAGCGTGACCGCCAGCGACGCGCCGTCGGGCGCCCAGGCGGGTGCACTGTTGGAGCCGCGGAAGTTGGCCAGCAGGCGGCGCTGGCCGCTGGCCACCGTGTGCACGTAGACGATGGGCTTGCGCGACTCGAAGGACACGTAGGCCAGTTGCCCGCCGTTGGGTGACCAGACCGGCGAGATGATCGGCTCGGGGCTGGCCAGCGCGGCCTGCGCGTTCTCGCCGTCGGCATCGGCCACCCACAGCGTGTGGCGCCCGCCGGCGCGCGTCACGTAGGCCACGCGCGTGGAGAAGATGCCCTTCTCGCCGGTGAGCTTCTCGTACACGTAGTCCGCGATGCGGTGCGCCGCCAGGCGCAGGTCGGCCTGCGGCACGGTGTAGCTCTGGCCGCCCAGGTCGGCGCCGCGCACCACGTCCCACAGGCGAAAGCGCACGTCGTAGCGGCCGTCGGCCAGGCGCGTGACGCTGCCGGCCACCAGGGAATCGGCCGTGCGCTGGCGCCACAGGCTCAGGTCGGGGCGGCTGGTCTCGTCCAGGGCCTGACCCGAGGCGTCGACGCCGCGGAACTGGCCGCTGCGTTCGAGGTCGGCCTGCACGATGGCCGAGATTTTGTGGGGCGAGGCCTCCTCGCCGCGGAAGGGCACCAGGGCGATGGGCAGCTGCGTCAGTCCCACGCCCGAGACCTCGACGCGGAACTGCGCGAGAACGGGCAATGCGGGGGAGGCCATCAGGGCCGCCAGAAGGGCTCGGCGGCTGGAAATCGCGGCAGACGCAGGAAACGCGGGCGGCAAGGGCTTCTTGTTCATGCAGTACGGAGGATTTCCCGGAAAGAAAGTTTCCAGCGGGCGGAAAGCACGTAATGGTACACACTGCTTGCACACCTTTCGTAACTGTGCAATACGGCGCGGCATTGGCTGACAAGCGGGGTGCGGCTTCGGGCACGGCGGCGCGCGCAGGCGTCGCCAAGGCGGCCCAAAGGCGCCCCGTAGAATCCGCCGCCATGCAGTCTTCCGCCCCCGATACGCCGGCGCAACTCCCCCTGAAGCGCCGGCTGGGCCGGCTGATGACCTGGTTCGGCGGCTCGCGCAAATGGTGGGGCCTGGGCGTGTTCATGGCGCTGCTGGCGGCCTTGACCGAGCCGCTGATGCCCGCCCTCATGCAGCCGCTGCTGGACCGCGGCTTCACCCAGGGCCGGCTCGCGCTGTGGACCGTGCCGGCCGCGATCATCGTGCTGTTCGCCGTGCGCGGCCTGGCGCAGTTCGTGTCGCAATACGCGCTGGCGCGCATCGCCAACGAAGGCATGCAGCGCCTGCGCCGCGTGCTCTTCGAGCGGCTGCTGTCGGCCGAGCTCGCCCTCTTCTCGCGCCAGTCGGCCAGCGCGCTGTCGAACACCGTCGTCTATGAGGTGCAGACCGGCGGCGTGCTGCTGGTGCAGGCGCTGCTGAGCCTGTCGCGCGACGGCTTCACCGTGGTCGCCCTGCTCTTTTACCTGCTGTACCTCAACTGGAAGCTCACGCTGGTCGTGGCGCTGCTGGTGCCCGGCGTTTCGTGGATCATGAAGGCGCTCTCGCGGCGCCTGTATCACCTGACCCGGCAGGGCCAGGCGGCCACGGACGAGCTGGCCTATGTCGTGGAAGAAAACGTGCTGGCCCACCGCATGGTGCGGCTGCACGGCGCGCAGGCCGGCCAGGCCGAGCGCTTCGAGACGCTGAGCCACCGCCTCAACCGGCTGGCCGTGAAGTCCACCATCGCGTCCGCCGCCATGACGCCGCTCACGCAGCTGTTCGCGGCCGTGGCGCTGTCGGTGGTGGTGATGATCGCGCTGTGGCAGTCGGGCGAACAGGGCCTCACGGTGGGCGGCTTCGTGGCCTACATCACGGCCATGCTGATGCTCATCGCACCCATCCGCCGGCTGGCCGACATGGCCAATCCGATCACGCGCGGCCTCGCGGCGCTGGAGCGCGGCGTGGCCCTGATCGACCACACGCCGACGGAAAGCGAAGGCGTTTTTGCACCCGCGCACCCCCACGCACGCGCCGAAGGGCGGATCGAGCTGCGCCAGGTGCGCGTGAACTACCGCGACGACAGCGAGGCCCGTGCGCTGGATGACGTGTCCTTGACCGTGCGGCCCGGCGAGGTGGTGGCTTTCGTCGGCCCCTCCGGCTCGGGCAAGAGCACCCTGGTCAACCTGCTGCCGCGCTTCGTGCTGCCCTCTTCCGGCCAGGTGCTGCTGGACGGCACCGACGTGGCCGAATGGCGGCTGGCCCGCCTGCGCGCGCAGTTCGCGCTCGTCAGCCAGGACGTGGTGATGCTCAACGACACGCTGGCGGCCAACGTGGCGCTGGGCCAGGCCATCGACCGCGAGCGCGTGCAGCAGTGCATCGCCGCCGCCAACCTGGCCGAACATGTGGCGCGCCTGCCCGAGGGCATGGACACGGTGCTGGGCCACAACGCCACCCAGCTGTCGGGCGGCCAGCGCCAGCGGCTGGCCATCGCCCGCGCGCTGTACCGCGACGCGCCGGTGCTGCTGCTCGACGAGGCCACCTCGGCCCTGGATGCCGAGTCCGAACGCCAGGTGCAGGAAGCCCTGCAGCGCCTGATGCAGGGCCGCACCACGCTGATCGTGGCGCACCGGCTGTCGACCATCCAGCATGCCGACCGCATCGTGGTGATGGAGCAAGGCCGCATTGCCGAGCAGGGCAACCATGCGCAGCTGATGGCGCTCGATGGGCTTTATGCGCGGCTGCAGCGGCACGCGGGCGGGGCGCGCGTGGACGCGGGCGGCGGCGAGGAAGCGGCGGCCAGCGCCTGAGCACCATCCCGCCCTGCGGCGGCCACGCCGCCGAAGCGGGCCCGGCTCAGAAATCGACCACCACCGAGGGCGCGCTTCTGCGGGCCTCGCCGTGGTACACGGCCTCGATGTTGTTGCCGTCCGGGTCCAGCACGAAGGCAGCGTAGTAGCCCGGGTGGTAGGGCCGCTCGCCGGGGGCGCCGTTGTCGCGCCCGCCATGCGCGAGGGCGGCCCGGTGGAAGGCATCGACGGTGGCCCGGTCCTTGGCCTGGAACGCCAGGTGATGCCGGCCCGTCAGCTGACCCAGCGCCGCCTCGCTGTCGGCCGAAGACACGAAGAGTTCGTCGGCCCAGAAATAACTGTCGCCGGTGCCGCCGATCGGAATCTCGAGCACGGCCAGCACCGCGGTGTAGAACGCCTGGCTGGCCTTCAGGTCGCGCACGACGAGTTGCAGATGGTCGATGAGCCGGCCGCGATGCAGTTGGTTGGTTTCCATGGAGGGGTCCACTGAGAGCGTGTTCAAAGTCTCTTGAGCAAGAGCACCAAGAATGCCAAGTGGACGAACTGCAGGCTGGTGTTGAGCCATCGCTCGCAGTTCTTCCACAGCCTCCTGTTCTTGTCCAGCCAGGCAAAGCTGCGTTCCACGACCCAGCGCTTGGGCATCACCTTGAAAGTGTGAAGCTCGCTTCTCTTGGCGATCTGCACCGTCACATGCCCTCCCAGAATCTGCTGCACGCCTTGCGCGAACGGCCGACCGATGTAGCCTGCATCGCACAGCAGGCTTTGTAGCCGGCTCAACCGGGGCTTGCAGCGCTGTAGCGCCTGCAGTGCGCCTTTGCGGTCCGTCACCTCGGCCGTGGTCACCGCTATCGCATGCGGCAATCCCTGGGTGTCCACCGCGATGTGGCGCTTGATGCCCGAGACCTTCTTGCCTGCGTCATAGCCCTTAAAGCCCGCCGTGTGCGTGTTCTTCACGCTCTGCGCGTCCACGATCAAGAGCGTGCTGCAGGCGTTGCGCCCCAGTTTCTCGCGGGCCGCGCCAACCTGATTTTTTTAATGCCTGCTCCAGCAGGCTGCCACCCTCGCGTGGCTCGCTCCAGATGGCAAAGTACGAGTGCACGGTGCGCCACTTGGGAAAGTCGCTGGGCAGTGCCCGCCACTGACAGCCCGTGCGCAGCAGGTAAAGCACGGCGCAAAACACCTCGTACAGCTCCACTTTGCGTGGGGCAGTCTTTCTGCGCGCACTCTCCAGCAATGGCCGGATCACCTCGAACTGCTCGCGCTTGATGTCGCTGGGGTAGCCTTTTCTCACCCACCGAGCTTCTCACATCAAGAGGGTGAGACTTTGAACACGTTCTGAGTGAAAGAAAGCGAGAGCGGAGCTTCGCCCGTTCTGTGCGCCCGCGCCGTCAGACGGCGCCTACACGAAGGCCGCGCCGCCCAACCCGCGCGTGCGGCCGCCGTCACAGCAGCACGATGTCGTACTGCCCCTGCCCCATCGCCGGCTCGGCCTGCAGCGAGATGGGCTTGCCGATGAAGTCGGACAGGCCCGCCAGGTGCTGGCTCTCCTCGTCCAGGAAGAGCTCGATCACCTGCGGCGGCGCGACGATGCGGAACTCCTTGGGCGTGAACTGGCGCGCCTCGCGCAGGATCTCGCGCAGCGCGTCATAGGCCACGGTGCGCGCGGTCTTCACGATGCCCTGACCGCTGCAGGCTTCGCACGGTTCGCACAGCATGTGGGCCAGCGATTCGCGCGTGCGCTTGCGCGTCATCTCCACCAGCCCGAGGGCCGAGAACCCGCCCGCGGTGGTTTTCACGCGGTCGCGGCCCAGCTGCTTGCGGAATTCGGCCAGCACCTGCTCGCGGTGGTCGTCGCGCACCATGTCGATGAAGTCCACGATGATGATGCCGCCCAGGTTGCGCAGGCGCAGCTGGCGCGCGATGGCCTGCGCGGCCTCCAGGTTGGTCTTGAACACCGTGTCGTCGAAGTTGCGCGCGCCCACGTACGCACCGGTGTTCACGTCCACCGTCGTCAGCGCCTCGGTCTGGTCGATGACCAGGTAGCCGCCGGACTTGAGGTCCACGCGCCGGCCCAGCGCGCGCGTGATGTCCTCGTCGATGTTGTAGAGGTCGAAGATGGGCCGCTCGCCCGTGTAGAGCTGCAGCCGGCCCACGGCCTGCGGCATGAACTCCTGCCCGAAACGGCGCAGCAGCTCGTGCTGTTCGCGCGAATCGATGCGGATGCTGGTGGTCTCGTCGGTGGTCAGGTCGCGCAGCACGCGCTGCAGCAGGCTCAGGTCCTGGTGCAGCAGCGAGCGCGCGGGCATGCGCGTGGACTGCTCGCGGATGCGCGTCCAGGTCTTGCGCAGGTAGGCGATGTCCTCGGCCAGCTCGGCGTCGCTCGCGTCCTCGCCGTTGGTGCGCAGGATGAAGCCGCCGTGGTGCCCCGCCGCGGCACCGGCGCCCGGGCCCTCCTGCGCGGCGGCCGCCTCGGCCAAGGCCAGCAGGCGGCGGCGCAGCGCGTCGCGCTGATCGGGCGGGATCTTCTGCGACACGCCGATGTGCTGGTCCTGCGGCAGGAAGACCAGCATGCGCCCGGCGATGCTGATCTGCGTCGACAGGCGCGCGCCCTTGGTGCCGATCGGGTCCTTGATCACCTGCACCAGCAGGGACTGGCCTTCGAAGACCTGCTTCTCGATCGGCACGGGGGGCGCATTGCGGCCTTCTCGTTCCCGATCGCGTTCGAGCGGCATCGCGCCCCGCGAGCCCGGCGTGAACGGCGCCACGATGTCGGCCACATGCAGGAAGGCCGTGCGCTCCAGCCCGATGTCGATGAAGGCCGACTGCATGCCCGGCAGCACGCGCGAGACCTTGCCCAGGTAGACGTTGCCGACCAGGCCACGCTCGAGCGTGCGCTCCACGTGCAGCTCCTGCACGGCGCCGTGTTCGACCACGGCCACGCGCGTTTCCTGCGGCGACCAGTTGATGAGGATGTCCTGCATGTGCGTTCGGGCGTTCGGGCTCGTCAAAGGCGGAAGCCGGCCTGGCGCAGCAGCTGCGCGGTCTCGAAGGCCGGCAGCCCCATGATGCCCGAATGGCTGCCCGCGATGTGCGCCACGAAGGCGCCGGCGCGACCCTGGATCGCATAGGCGCCGGCCTTGCCCATGGGCTCGCCGCCGGCCACGTAGTCGGCGATCTGCCGTCGCGTGAGTTCGGCAAAGCGCACCTGCGACACGCTCAGCGCCGCGAAGCGGCGGCGGCCCGCCTGCACCGCCACCGCCGTGAGCACGCGGTGCGCGCGTCCCGACAGCTGCGTGAGCATGGCGCGCGCCTCGGCCGCGTCGGCGGGCTTGCCCAGGATGCGGCCGTCCAGCGTCACCGTGGTGTCGGCGCACAGCACCGGCGCGGCCGACAGGGCGCGGCGCTTCCATCGCTGCACCGCAGCATCAAGCTTGAGCGCCGTCACGCGCTGCACGTAGGCCGTGGCCGATTCGCGAGGCAGCACGGCTTCGAGCGACTCCGCGTCCTCGCTCGCATCGGCCAGCAAGGGCCGATGCGCGATGCCGAGCTGCTCCAGCAATTGCGCGCGGCGCGGGCTTTGGGAGGCGAGGTAGACGAACGAGGGAGCAGGCATGGACGACGCAAGAGAGTTCAAGGGGCCGGAACGCATCGATTCCAGCACCAGCCGACAGGCCCCGGCACGGGCGCGAAGAGAAAGTGCAGCACGCGGCGCCGCACGGGAGCCTGCATGCGCGACGACGCATGCAGGAGCAGGGGCCTCATCAACAGCACGTCGCCGGCACGTGCGGTACACAGCTGCTCGCCTTCCCGCAGGCGCCACAGCCGGGCCTGCGCGTTGTCGAGCCAGCCGGCCCCGTGGCTGCGAGGCACCACGCGCAAGGCGCCCGCCAGAGGGCCGCAGTCGTCCAGGTGGATGCGCACCGCCAGCAACTGCCGCAGCACTTCCTCGGGCGCCTGCGTGAAAGGCTCACCCTCCTTGAGGCGGACGGCGCGGCCCGCCGCGCGCGCCGGCACGCTCAAGTCCTGGTGCCAGGCCACCAGCCAGTTGCGATCGGCACGTTTGTCGAACAGCGTGCATTGAACCGCGGCGCTGGCCGCGGGCAGCAGGCCCATCGCCGCCAGCCGCGCGCGCAGGCGCTCGGCCAGCGCGGCACATGCGGGCTGCGCCAGCCATTGGCGCGAGCCGGCGTCGTGGGACGTCCGCCTCGCGGTCACGCGGATCAGCGCGCGCACACTGCGCGGCGCCACGCAGGCGGGAAGCAACGCCCAGCCTTCGTGGTCCAGCTGTCGCGCCGCATCCGGCACCGCGTCCGGGCCCGTCTCACTCACGGTGGTACGGATGCCCCGCGTTGAGCGACCAGGCGCGGTAGAGCTGCTCGACCAGCAGCACACGCACCATGGCATGGGGCAGCGTCAGGTCCGACAGGCGGATGCGCTCGTGCGCGGCGGCCTTGAAGGCAGGGTCGAGGCCATCGGGACCGCCGATGACCAGCGCCACGTCGTCGCCCTCGCCTTGCCAGAACTGCAGGCGCGCAGCCAGGGCCTTGGTCGTCAGATTCGTGCCGCGCTCGTCGAGCACGACCACGCGCATGCCGCTGCGGTCGATGGCCGCCTCGATGCGCTCGCGCTCGGCGGCGTACAGCGTCTCCAGGCCCTTGGAGCCGCGCGGTTCGGTCTTGACCGCGCGCAGCTCCAGCTTCAGCTCCGGCGGAAAGCGCTTGGCGTAGTCGTCCCAGGCCGTCTGCGCCCAGTCGGGCACGCGCTGGCCGACCGCGACGACGCGCAGCCTCATGCCTTCCTGGCTGCGGACTTCCGGGCCGGCGCTCTCTTGGCCGCGGCCTTCTTGGCAGCCGGCGCGCGCTTGGCGGACGCCTTGGCCGCGGGCTTGCCCACCTTCAGCGTGGTCTTGACGGCCGCCGGCGTGGCCGGCTTCGCCCGCTTGGCGGGCGCTGCGGCGTCAGCCTTTTTGGCGGGTGCCGACTTGCCGGCCGGCTTGCGCGGCGTGGCCTGGGGCGCGCGCTCCTCGGCCACCGCGGCCTTGGCGGGCCGGGCAGCCTTCTTCGCCGCCGGCGCGGCCGCGCCCAGCTTGAGCTTGAGCGGCTTGTCGCCCCAGATCTCCTCCAGGTGGTAGTACTGGCGGATCGCGGGCTGCATGATGTGGGCCACGGCCGCGCCGCAGTCCACGATGATCCATTCGCCGTTGTCCTCACCCTCGATGCGGGGCTTGGCGAAACCGGCTTCCTTCACGGCTTCGCGCACGCTGGAGGCCAGCGCCTTGGTCTGCCGGTTGGAGGTGCCCGAGGCCACGATCACCCGCTCGAACAGTGGCGACAAGTGCTCGGTGTTGAAGACCTGGATGTCCTGCGCCTTCACATCCTCAAGGCCATCGACGATGGCCCGCTGGAGTTTCTGGATGTCTTTCTTGATGGCGGCTTCAGTGCTCATTCAGGGGGTGCGGTAAAGCTGGTGTTGGTCAATATAGCGTGCAACCGCGGGCGGAACCAGCGTGGAGATGTCCTCCCCACGGGCCGCACGGGCACGGATGTCGGTGGCGCTGGTGTCCACGGGGTCCACCCGCAGCGTCTCGAAGCGCGCGTTGCCCGGCAGGCCGGGCAGCGCTGCGGGGTCGAAGGGCGGCAGGCCGGCGCGGGTGGCCACCCACACGGTGGCCAGCGACAGCATCTGCGGCCAGCCATGCCAGCTGGGCAGCGCGGCCGCCTGGTCGGTGCCGATGAGCAGCGCCAGTTCGGCACCCGGATGCGCCTGCTGCAGCTCGCGCAGCGTGTCCAGCGTGTAGGTCGGGCCGTCGCGCAGGGTTTCGCGATTGTCGACGATCACGCCGGGCACCTCGGCGAAGGCCAGCCGGGCCATCGCTACACGGTGCGCGGCCGCAGTGGGCTGGCGCGCCTTGTGCCACGGATGGCCGGTGGGGAACACGTAGAGCCGGTCCAGCCCGGCCTGCGCCAGCGCCGCGCGGGCCAGGGCCACGTGCGTGCCGTGCGGCGGGTCGAAACTGCCGCCGAACATGCCGATGCGCGGCACGTGGGCGCGGTCCGAGGCCCGGGCGCCGGCGGGAACGATCGGGGACGGCGTCACAGGCTCAGAGCCAGTCCCGCCGCGGCAGGAAATCGGTGTAGAGCCGCGCCTCGGGCGTGCCGGGCTCGGGCTGGCGCTGGTAGGCCCAGCTCGCCTGCGGCGGCATCGACAGCAGGATCGATTCGGTGCGCCCGCCCGACTGCAGGCCGAAATGCGTGCCGCGGTCCCACACGAGGTTGAACTCCACGTAGCGGCCGCGCCGGTACAGCTGGAAGGCGCGCTCGCGCTCGCCCCAGGGCATCGCGCGCCGGCGATCGACGATCGGCAGGTAGGCGGGCAGGAAGGCCTCGCCCACCGATTGCAGCAGCGCGAAGCCGCGATCCAGCCCCAGTTCCGAGAAGTCATCGAAGAAGATGCCGCCCACGCCGCGCTGCTCGTTGCGGTGCTTGAGGAAGAAATACTCGTCGCACCAGGTCTTGAAGCGCGGGTACAGCGCATCGCCGAAGGGGGCGAGCGCATCACGGCAGGTGCGGTGGAAATGCACCGCGTCTTCCTCGAAGCCGTAGTACGGCGTCAGGTCCATGCCGCCGCCAAACCAGCAGACCGCCTCCCGGCCTTCGGGCAGGGCCGCGATCATGCGCACGTTCATGTGCACCGTGGGCACGTAGGGGTTGCGCGGATGGAAGACCAGCGACACGCCCATGGCCTCGAAGGGCGCGCCGGCCAGTTCGGGCCGGTGCTGCGTGGCCGAAGGCGGCAGCTTCGCGCCGCGCACCTGCGAAAAGCCGCAGCCCGCGCGCTCGAACAGCGCGCCGTCTTCCAGGATGCAGGTCAGGCCTTCGCCCTGCAGCGGCTCGCCCGGCGCCTTGGTCCAGGCGTCGCGCACGGCGCAGCCGCCGTCGGCCGCTTCCACGGCGCCGATGATGCGTTGCTGCAGGTCACGCAGCCAGGCGGCCACCGCGGGGGGCGACACCGCCATTCAGCCGCCCTGCCCCGCGCGCGCCGCGACGGCGCGGTGGCCGATGTCCTTGCGGTACTGCACGCCGTCGAAGCGCACCTGGGCCGCCACTTCATAGGCGCGCTGCTGCGCGAGCCGCACGTTGTCGGCCAGCGCCGTCACGCACAGCACGCGGCCGCCGCTGGTGCGCAGCTGGCCGTCCTGCAGCGTGGTGCCGGCATGGAAGACCATGGCGTCGGGCGCCTCGGCCGGAATGGCCATGATCGCGTCGCCCTTGCGCGGCGCGAGCGGGTAGCCATGGGCGGCCAGCACCACGCCCAGCGCCACGCGGCGGTCCCATTGCAGTTCCACCTGGTCCAGCGTGCCGTCCGTGGCATGCCACAGCACTTCGAACAGGTCGGACTTCAGGCGCATCATGATCGGCTGCGTCTCCGGGTCGCCCATGCGGCAGTTGAACTCCAGCGTCTTGGCGTGGCCGTCCTTGTCGATCATGAGGCCGGCGTACAGGAAGCCGGTGTAGGGGATGCCGTCCTTTTCCATGCCGCGGATGGTCGGCAGGATGATCTCGCGCATCACGCGGCCGTGGATCTCGGCCGTGACCACGGGCGCGGGCGAGTAGGCGCCCATGCCGCCCGTGTTCGGGCCTTCGTCGCCGTCCAGCAGGCGCTTGTGGTCCTGGCTGGTGGCCAGGGCCGTCACGTTCTTGCCGTCGCACAGCACGATGAAGGAAGCTTCCTCGCCGGCGAGGAATTCCTCGATCACGACGCGTGCGCCGCCCTCGTTGTGCGAGACGCCGAACTTGTTGTCCACCAGCATGAAGTCGATGGCTTCATGGGCTTCCTGCAAGGTCATGGCCACCACCACGCCCTTGCCGGCCGCCAGGCCGTCGGCCTTGACCACGATGGGCGCGCCCTGGGCATCCACATAGGCGTGCGCGGCCGCCGGGTCGGTGAAGGCCTCGTACTCGGCCGTCGGGATCTTGTGGCGCTTCATGAAGGCCTTGGAAAAGGCCTTGGAGCTCTCGAGCTGCGCGGCCGCCTGGGTGGGGCCGAAGATGCGCAGGCCGTGCGCGCGGAACTCGTCCACCACGCCGGCGGCCAGCGGCGCCTCGGGGCCGACCACGGTGAGCGCGATCTTCTCCTGCTGCGCCCAGGCCCGCAGCGCCGCGGGCTCGGTGAGGTCGACCTGGACGAAGCGCTTGTCCTGCGCCGTGCCGCCATTGCCGGGCGCGACGTACACGCGCGTCACGCGCTCCGATTGGGCCAGGCGCCAGGCCAGCGCATGTTCGCGGCCGCCGCCGCCGATGACGAGCACCTTCATGCGGACTCCGCCATTTCGGCGTTGTGGTACACGTCCTGCACGTCGTCCAGGTCCTCGAGCATGTCCAGCAGCTTCTGCATGCGGGCGGCGTCCTCGCCGCTCAGCTCGATCGTGTTCTCGGCGCGCATCGTCACTTCGGCCAGCTCGGGCTTCAGGCCGGCGGCTTCCAGCGCGTTCTTCACCGCCTCGAAATCGCCGGGGCCGGTCAGCACCTCGATGGCCCCGTCCTCGTGCGTCACCACATCTTCGGCGCCCGCTTCCAGGGCGACTTCCATCACCTTGTCCTCGCTGGTGCCGGGCGCCAGGATGATCTGGCCGCAGTGCTTGAACTGGAAGGCCACCGAGCCTTCGGTGCCCATGTTGCCGCCGTACTTGGCAAAGGCGTGGCGCACTTCGGCCACGGTGCGCACGCGATTGTCGGTCATGGTGTCGACGATGATGGCCGCGCCGCCGATGCCGTAGCCCTCGTAGCGGATTTCCTCGTAGGTGACGCCCTCGAGGTTGCCGGTGGCCTTGTCGATGTTGCGCTTGATGGTGTCGGCCGGCATGTTCGCGGCCTTGGCCTTGTCCACCGCCAGGCGCAGGCGCGGGTTGGCGCTCAGGTCGCCGCCGCCCTGGCGCGCCGCGACCATGATTTCGCGGATCACGCGCGTCCAGATCTTGCCGCGCTTCTCGTCCTGCCGGCCTTTCCTATGCTGAATGTTTGCCCATTTGCTGTGTCCGGCCATGGCGTGCTGCTCGCGTTTCTTTATCGGGGAAAGTGCAGATTTTAGGCGAGCCGGACCTGTGGCCCTGCTGCGGCGTCGGCCCCTTTTCCCACAAGGTGCGTCACCCCCCTTTGCCATAATCGCCCCGCACCGGGCCCCTCCCGCGCGCACGACCCGTTCGCTCCGGCGCACGCGCGTCGCGCCTTGTCCAGCATGTCCTCGATGATGAATCTGCCCGCCCGTCCACCCGCCCGATCGTCCGCCCGCTGCGCTTGGCCTTCGGCCACGCGAGAAGGAGCCGCCGCATCGTGAGGCCGGTGCAGCAACCGCGCATGCAGGCGCCGCTGCGCATCGTGCGGCACCGGCTGGGCGCGGCGGGGAACGCGGGCCCGGTGGCCGTGCACAGCCTGGGTGGCCTGGCGTATGGCCGCGGCACAGGCGCCCACGCCGACGGTTGGCATGCCCTGGGCGCCCGCGCTCTGTTGGCATCGGGCGACCGGCTGGACCACTGGGAAAGTGCGGCCCCGGTGCGCGAAGGCCGCACCGGCTGCGTGCGCTGGCGCGCCACCAGCGACTGGCTGTTCGGCGCCGCGGACCTCGGCGACGCCGAAGAGTCCCTGGGCGTGGAGGCGCTCGCGCACCGCGCCTATGGCGACCTGTTCGCCACCTTGCGCGCGCATGGCCAGCCGCAGTTGATGCGCATCTGGAACTACCTGCCCCGCATCACCGGCCTTGCAGCGGCCGAGGGCGGCAGCATGGAACGCTACCGCCTCTTCAACAGCGGCCGCCAGCGCGCTTTCATCGAAGCCGGCCAGCGCACCTTCGAGGGCGCACCCGCGGCCTGTGCGCTGGGCCTGCCCCAGGGCAGCGGGCTGACGCTGCGTTTCGTGGCCGGCCACACGGCGGTGCGCGCCATCGAGAACCCGCGCCAGGTGCCGGCCTGGCGCTACCCGCGGGACTACGGCCCGCGCGCGCCCACCTTCTCGCGCGCCGCGCTGGCCGACCTGGGCGCGGGCCAGCTCGCGCTGCTGGTGTCGGGCACGGCCAGCATCGTGGGCCACGCCTCGCAGCACCCGGGCGACACGCCCGCCCAGCTGGCCGAAACGCTGCGCAACCTGCAGGCGGTCTTCGAGGCCGCGCGCGCGCAGTGCGATGCGCCCTTCGCGCTCGAGGACAGCGAGCCCGTGGTCTACCTGCGCCATGCCGAACAGGCCGAGGCCGTGCGCGAGGGGCTGGCCCGGGCGCTGGGCGCCGACTCGCGCTTCCTGCGCTCGGCGGTGTACCTGCAGGCCGAGGTCTGCCGCCCCGAGCTCGACATCGAGATCGAGACCCACGCCTGCGCGCCCGGGCAGCTGCGGCCACTATGACCCGCGTGCGCACCTGGCTCAAGGCGGTGCTGCTGGCGCCGCCGCTGTATGTGCTGCTGCTGGGGCTGGGCCTGATGTCGCTGCTCTGGAACCTCATCGCGCTGCTGCTGCACCCGCTGCTGCCCGCCGCGCGCGGCCGCGCCGTGGGGCGGGCCGGCATCGCCTACGGCTACCGCCTGTTCTGGACCGTGGCCAGCGCCTGCGGCATGATGCGCATCGACGCCCGCTGCCTGGCGCCGCTCAAGGACGAGCGCGGCCTGGTGATCGTGGCCAACCATCCCACCATGCTGGATGCGCTGCTGCTCGTGGCGCACCTGCCGCGCAGCGCCTGCATCATGAAGGCCTCGCTCATGAAGAACATCTTCCTGGGCGCGGGCGCGCGGCTGGCGCGCTACATCCGCAACGACTCGGCCCATGCCATGGTCAAGCAGGCCGTGGCCGACCTGCGCGAAGGCGGCCAGCTCGTGATCTTCCCCGAAGCGACGCGCACCACGCAGTTCCCGCTCAACCCCTTCACGCCCGGCGTCACGCTGATCGCCAAGCTCGCCCAGGCGCCGATCCAGACGGTGTTCATCGACACCGACTCGCCCTACCTCGGCAAGGGCTGGCCCATCTGGCGCGTGCCGCCGCTGCCGATCGTCTTCACGCTGCGGCTGGGCGAGCGCTTCGCGCCCCAGGCCGACAGCCATGCCATGACCGCCACGCTGGAGCGGTACTTCCGACAACACATCCAAGCCCGCACCGAGGGCGACGATGCCGAGCCCGCGCCGCCATGCCTGCCCCACAATCCTCGCGCTCCCACCTCGTCCTGATCCCGAGCTACAACACCGGCGAGCGGCTTTTTTCCACCGTGGCCGCGGCGCGCGCGCAGTGGAGTCCGGTGTGGGTGGTGATCGACGGCAGCAGCGACGGCACGGGCGAGCGCCTGGCGGCCCAGGCCGAAAGCGATCCAGGCCTGCGCGTGTTCGTGCTGCCCGCCAACCAGGGCAAGGGCGCGGCCGTACTGCACGGCCTGCAGGCGGCCCAGGCCGAGGGCTTCACCCACGTGCTCGCCATGGACAGCGACGGCCAGCACCCGGCCGAGCTGATCCCGGCCTTCATGCGCCAGTCGCAGCAGCGCCCCGACGCCATGGTGCTGGGCCGCCCCGTGTTCGACGCCAGCGCGCCGCTGCTGCGCGTGCGCGGCCGGCGCATCTCCAACGGCTGGACGCAGCTGGAGACGCTGTTCGCGGGCATTGGCGATTCGCTCTACGGCTTCCGCGTCTACCCCGTGGCCGCACTGATCGCCGTGATGCGCGCGCAGCCCTGGATGCGCCGCTTCGACTTCGACACCGAGGCCGTGGTGCGCCTGGCCTGGCGCGGCGTGAAGCCGCTCAACATCGATGCGCCGGTCAAGTACCTCACGGCCGAGGAAGGCGGCGTCTCGCACTTCCGCTACGGCCGCGACAACGTGCTGCTGACCTGGATGCACACGCGGCTGATGATCGAGTTCGTGCTGCGGCTGCCGGCGCTGCTGTGGCGCAAGGCGCGCCGGCTGCCGCCCTTCCAGCCCTGAGGCGGTCCGCCTTCCGGGGCGCGCCTCGCGGCCGAACCGGCCATCCGCATTGTTCCGGTTTCGGAAACGGCATGGTTCGCAAACCAAGGGTTTCTACGGAGGCCGGAGGTCCACAATTCATCTCACGGGCCGGCACTGATGCAGACCCGAAACGACCCCGGCGGCAGGTGCCGCCAGCCCACCAAGGGCCGGTTCGTTCCCTCAAGTCGAATCGTGTCGTGTTCCCAGGAACCGCACCGCAAGGAGTTTGAAATGAAGACCTCGAAGATCATCGCCATCGCCGCCCTTTCGCTGACCGCCGCTTTCGGCGCCCAGGCCGAGGACTACCAGGGCGTGCTCGACTTCAACGGCCAGCTGACGCGCGCCGAAGTGCAGGCCCAGGCCGTGCAGGCCGCCCGCGCGGGCAGCAACCTCTACGGTGAAACCGTGGGCATGGGCGTGCAGCCGGTGCAGACCGGCGCCGTCTCGCGCGCCGTGGTCCAGGCCGAAGCCATTGCCGCCGCGCATGCGCCCGGCCAGAACCTGCGCGCCGAAGCCTTCGCCGACAGCCGCATTCCCGCCCAGTTCAACGTGGGCGGCAGCTACACGCAGCAAGCCGCTCGCTGAGGCGCCCGCCTTCGCGCCGCCGGAAGGCAGCGCGAAAGCCGTGGCCATCTGGCTGGAACGACAACGCCCGCGCATGCGGGCGTTCTTTCGTTTGGCAGACAACAGGGAAGACGCGCTCAGGCCATCCCGCCATTGACGCTGATGACCTGGCCCGTGATGTAGGCCGCCTCGGGCCCGGCCAGGAAGGCGGCCAGCGCGGCCACTTCCTCGGGGGTGCCGGCGCGCTGCACGGGCACCATCTGCTTGACCATCGCGGCGTCGAAGGCCGCATCGGCCATCGGCGAAGCGATGATGCCGGGCGCGATGGCGTTCACCGTGACGCCGCGCGAGGCCACTTCGAGCGACAGCGCCTTGGTCGCGCTGTTGAGCGCGCCCTTGGCCGCCGCGTAGTTGACCTGGCCGCGGTTGCCCATCAGCGCCGCCACCGACGAGATGTTGAGGATGCGCCCCCAGCGCGTGCGCAGCATGGGCAGCAGCAGCGGCTGCGTCACGCGGAAAAATCCGTGCAGCGACACGTCGATCACGCGGTGCCACTGCTCGGCGCGCATGCCGGGCAGCACGGCGTCGTCGTGCACGCCCGCGTTGTTCACCAGGATCTGCACCGCGCCACCTTCGAGGATGCGCGCGGTGGCGCCCGTGCAGGCCGCGTCGTCGCTCAGGTCGAACACATGGCATTCGGCCTGGCCGCCCGCGGCGCGGATGCGCGCGGCCAGCGCCTCGATGGCCTGCGGCCGGCTGCTGGCGTGCAGCAGCACCGTGGCGCCTTCGCGCGCCAGCCGTTCGGCGATGGCCGAGCCGAGGGCGCCGCTGGCGCCGGTGATCAGGGCACGTTTGCCTTGCAGAGATGGCATGGGATGCGTGGAGCAAAAGAGTTTCAGGACGCCGCGGGCAGCGGCGTGTTGAGCACCACCACGGCACGGCCCTCGGCGACGGCCGCGCCCTCGCCGTCGAGCACGCGGAAGGCATACATCACCTGCTGCGCATCGCCCGACAGGCGCTCGGCATGCAGGTGCAGCGGCGCGGGCGCGTCGTGCAGGTGCAGGCGGTGCAGCCGCACGTTGCGCGTGCTGGCGATGTAGCCGGCCGAGGGCGCCTGGCCCGGCGCGGCGGTGAGGCCGCCGTGCAGGGCCATCGCCTGGGCCGCATATTCGATGGCGCAGGGCGCCAGCAGCCCGGCGGCCGTGCGCAGGGGATTGGCGGCGTCGCGGTGCGTGGCGGTGCTGCAGTGGATGGTCTGCGCATCCCAGTCTTCGAGGCGCTCGAGCAGGCACATGGCGCCCTGGTGCGGAATGCGCGCGGCGATGCCCGCGCGGTCGAGCGTGGCGGGGGGGAATGCCGTCATGCCGCCTCCACGTCCGCCACCAGCAGCACGTTGGCAAAAGGCGTGCCTTCGCTCATCGGGATCGGCTGCACCGCGAAGCCCAGGCGCTGCAGCACAGCCACCCACTCGCCGAGCGTGCGGCCCCAGGTGGGCGAGACCTTGTGGCCGCGGATGCGCGTGACGGTGCGGTCCACCCACTGGCTGATGGCGAAGCCGCGCCGGCTGGCCGCGTCGCCCACGCGCAGCAGCAGGCGGCCCGGCACGCCGGCGGGCCGTTCGGCCGCGCCACGCAGCAGCGCCTCGCGCACCCGGGCCAGCACGCCTTCCTGCGCCGCATGGTCCACGTAATGCAGCACGTCCAGGATCACGACCACGTCGCAGGCCGGCAGGTCGGCCGTGCACATGTTGTCGCAGATGAGCGTCGGCGCAGGCACGATGTGCCCCACGGCTGCCTGGGCGCGCGCCACATCGCGCGGCATGAGCTCGATGCCCGTGTACTGCGCCGGCGCGGGCAGCGGCGGCCATTCGGCGGGCCAGCGGCCGTCGCGCTGCAACTGCGCGGCCGCATGCAGCACGTTGGCGAACAGGCTCTGGCCCGAGCCGATGTCCAGCATGCGCGGCCGCCCGGCGCCCACCAGGCCGCGCGAGACGATGCCGCGGAAGGCCGGGTCGTGCCCCAGCTTGCCGCGCGCGAAATGCCAGCCGAAGTTGCCCGAGGCCTTGTAGGGCGCCGTGGCCTTCTCGTGCAGTTCGCGCCAGGCCAGGTCGGGGCTGCGCGTGGGCAGGGGTGCGTTCATGGGGACGTCAGGCGCTCAGCGATGCGCGGGTGGCGTGGGAAGGCCGGCCGGGGCCGGTCGGTCGTCGCGCAGCGCCTGCGGCAGCGTCACACTGCGCAGGCCCTGGGCGTTCAGGCGCGCGAGCAGCCCCGGCAGCACGGCCAGTACCACGGGCTCGCCCTGCGCGGTGCGCGCGGCATTGCCGTCGTGCAGCAGCAGGATGTCGCCGGCTGCCAGCCCGCGCGTCAGGCGGGCCAGCACGACCTCGGGGTCGCGCTCGCGGGTGTCGAAGCCGCGCCGCGTCCAGCTCACCAGTTGCAGGCCCAGCCGGTGCAGCACCGGCGCCAGGAAGGGGTTGCGCAGACCGGCCGGCGCGCGAAAGCAGGTAGGCCGCTGGCCCGTGATGGCCGACAGCATCTGTTGCGCGCGCGCGATCTCGGCCGCATAGCCGCGCGGGCCGAGCACGGAAAAGTTGTGGCGGTGCACCGCCGTGTGGTTCTGAATGCTGTGGCCGCGCGCCACGATCTCGCGCGCCAGCGCCGGGTGCGCCTGCGCGCGCTCGGCGATGCAGAAGAAGGTGGCGCGCTGGCCGGCGGCGTCCAGCAGGTCCAGCACCTGCGGCGTCACGCCGGGCTCGGGGCCGTCGTCGATGGTCAGCGCCACCTCGCCGCGCGCGGCGGCCGCGGCCGGCAGGCGCGTGACGTTGGTGCCCAGCCAGTCGCTGCGCGGCGTGAGGCCGACGGCCGTGATGGCCACATGGTTCAGCGCCACGGCGCCCAGCGCCCAGGGCCAGGCGCCCGGCACGGCCAGGGCGGCCAGGGCTGCACCCGCATGCAGGGCCGCGCTGGCCTGCATGAAAGGCGGCAGCGGCCAGCGTCCGGGGCGGGAGGCGAAGGGCGGATTCATGGGGCTGCGCATTGTCACACCGGCCTGCGGTCCGGCCGCACCATCGCCCTCAGGGCGCGCGGGCGGCCTCTCCCTGCGTCGACGCACGGGCCATGCGCCGCCGCGCACCGCGGCCGGCAAAGGCAGCTGACAGCAGCAGCGCCAGCAGCGCGCCCGGTGCCACCACCTGGCCGATGGCCGAGAGCGCCGGGATCTTGGAGATCGCGATCAGCGTGAAGGACACCACGGTGGTCAGGTTCGCCAGCAGCAGCGAAGCCAGCGTGTCCTCGTCGGCATGGCCGGTGCGCTGCAGCTCGTCGAAGAAGAGCGCGTAGTTGGAGCCCACGGCCACCACCAGCAGCAGCCCCACCAGGTGCAGGATGGACAGCGCCATGCCCAGCAGCGCCATGCCGCCCAGCGTGAGCACCACCGCCACCGCCAGCGGCAGGCAGACGGCGAACAGGCGCCGCGCCGAACGCAGCCAGGCGCCCAGCAGCAGCACCACGGCCAGCGCGCCCAGGCCCACCTGCACGAAAGCCTCGTGCAGGTAGCGCTGGTACACGTCGGCCAGCGCCTCGCCCACCTCGACCACCACCACCTCGGGCAGGCCCGCGAGCGCATCGGCGACGGTGGCATGGCGGAAGTCCGGCGGCGTGTGCAGCGACAGCATGGCGGCCCAGCCGCCGCCCGGGCGCTCGAACAGCAGCGCGCCCGCAACGGGGCCCAGCGTGCCGGCGCGCACCGCTTCGTGCGTGATGGGCGGCAGGCTGCGCGCGGCCTGGACGGCCTCCACGAAGGGCGCGAGCCGTTCGGCCGACAGCGGCAGGCCGGCCGTGGCCTCGGGCAGGCGGGCGCGCAGGTCTTCGGCCGTGGGCAGCGCGGCCAGGCGCTGCGCCTGCGTGCGCTGGCTGGGCAAGAAGCGCGTCACGCTGTCGTAGCCCAGCAGCTTGCCGTCGTTGACCAGCGCATCCAGCCGCTGGCCGGCGGCCTCGGCATGCTGCAGGGCCTGCTCGATGTCCTGGCCGAAGGCCACGACCAGCGTAGCGGCCTCGCTGGCGCCAATGTCGGCACGCAGCTGGGCATCCAGCTCCTGCGCGGCCTGCGGCACCGGGCTCATCGACGCCAGACCGGCGCGCCACAGATGCCCGCCCTGCCACAGCACCAGCGCCAGCGCCGCCGCGCCCAGCGCCGCGAAAGGCCAGGCCAGGCGAGGCAGCGTGCGCACGACGAGGCCCGCGGCGCGCGCCAGATGGCGGCGCAGCCCCTGCCCCGCCGCACCGTCGGGCGCCAGCCGGGGCAGCACGAAGCGCGTGGCCAGCGCCGCCACCACCAGCCCGGCGATGGAGAACACGCCCAGCTGCGCCAGGCCCGGAAAGCCGGAGAACACCAGCGCCGCGAAGCCCACCACCGAGGTCAGCAGCCCCAGGCGCACCGTCGGCCAGTGCACGCGCAGCCAGTGGCGCCAGCCCGAGCCCGGCGCGCCCTGCGCGCCCATCTGGCGTGCCTGGATCAGGTAGTAGATGGCGTAGTCCACCGTTTCGCCGATCAGCGTGCTGCCGAAGGCCAGCGTGAGCCCGTGCACGTTGCCGAACCACAGGCTCACGGCCGCCGTGCCGCCCACCACGCCCGTGGCCACCGGCAGCAGCGCCAGCACCAGCGCGCGGCCCGAGGCAAAGGCCGCGAGCAGGATCAGGCTCATGACGATGGCACCGACCGCGGCCAGGTGAATCGCCTCGGCCTCGATGCTCGCGCGGCTGTGCACCGAGAACACGGCCGTGCCGCTGAGCAGCAGCCGCGTGGCACCGGCCTGGTCGCCGGCCTGGCGCTGGGCCTGAGCGAAGGCCTCGTGCACGGCGGCGATGGCGCGCTCCTGCGCATCCAGGTCGCCGCCCTCGGCGCGCGTGCTGGCCAGCAGCACGGCGCGTTCGCGCTCGCGCGCCACCCACACGCCGTGCTCGGTGCGCGGGGCGGTGGCGGGGATCAGCCCTTCGGCGATGCGGGCGGCTTCGCCCGTCGGGTCGCGCTCGAGCAGCGGGCGCAGCGCATGGCCAGCCGGAGTGCCCAGCAGCGACAGCGTGTCCAGGATGCCGTTGCGCAGCCCTTCAGGCGTGAAGTGCTCGGGCGTGACCGCGGGCGAGAGCTGATAGCGGTGCGTGAACACCCATTCGCCGGCGTCCTTCCACTCGCTGTGGTCGCCGTTCTGCACCTGGTCGAACAGGCCGCTGGCGCGCATGCGCCGGCCCATGTCGCGCGAGATCGCGCCGCGCGTGGCGCCGTCCGCGCCTTCGATGCCGATGAACAGCGTGCGCGAGGCCACGCCGCTTTGCAGTTGCTCGATCAGCACCTGCTGGCGCGCGTCGGGGCTGGCCGGCAGGAAGGCCGACAGGTCGGTGCTGAAATGCGAGCGCGCGATGACGGCGATGCCGGCCAGCAGGGCCAGCAGCCAGAGCGCCAGCACCAGCGCGCGGCGGGGCGGACGCGGAGATGACGTCACGGCTTCCTCCAGAAAGAAAGCGGGCATCCAGCCGACGAGCGAAGCGAAGTCCTCAGGGCACCCGAGGAACTGGCTCCGCCTGGCCTCTGGGTGCGTCCCCCTCCCGAAGGAGAGGGGGGAGCCGCGAAGCGGCCTGGGGAGTGCTTCATTTCACCGGCTCGATCTTCATCACCGACCGGTCGCCGCCCACGAATTCCATGTCCACGCCGCGCACCTCGCCCTGCACGCCCGTGATGCGCAGGCGCACCAGCTGTTCGGCCAGGGACTTGTCCAGCGGCTCCAGCTGCAGCGCCCAGTTGGCCGCGTCGCCGCTGATCTGCGTGCGGAAGTAACGCTGCAGCTGCGGCGCATTGCCGCTCAGCGTGCCGCGCAGCGCCTCGACCATGCCCAGCAGCTCGGGCATGCTGTCGAGCGTGACGGTGCGCGTGCGGCCGCCGCGCGAGAGCACCATCACGTTGCCGTCCACGCGCATGGATTCGGCGCGCGGCGTGAGCGTGCGGCGCTCCAGCTTGTCCGGCGGCGTGAAATGGAGCACGCCGGTGGCATCGAGCGGCCCGTCCAGCCCCTTGACGAAGCGCTGCTCGGTGAAGCGCGCCTCGCCATGCCGGGCGCGGCCCAGCAGGCCCATCAGGTCGTCCACGCCGAAGGCCCAGGCCGGCAGCGTCGCCGACAGGCCCACCAGGGCGGCCACGAACAGGGTGCGCATCCCGCGCTCAATGCGTGCCATCGGGATCGTCCAGCCAGAAGTCATGGAAATTGAACCAGTTGTGAGGATGCGCGCGGCAAAGAGTTTCCAGCCGCTGCACGTAGGCCTGCAGCGCCGCCTGGATCGCCTGCTCGCGCGCCGCGGCGCCGGCCGGCGGCTGCGAGAAATCCGCCAGGGTCTCGAAGCGCACCTCGTAGCGCGCCCCGCCATGGTAGATGCCGGCCATGAAGATGACCGGCCGCCGCAGCATGGCCGCCAGGCGGAACGGGCCGTCGCTGAAGGGTGCCGGCTGGCCCAGGAACGGCAGCCAGGTGAGATCGCGCCCCGCCGCCGGCCCGGCTTCGGCGGGCGCCAGCGTGCGGTCGGCCAGCAGCCCGGCCATGCCGCCGGCGTCCATCCAGTCGCGCAGCTCCAGCATCGCGGCCGGCCGGCCCAGCGCGATCACCTGCGGCTTGTGGCCGGGCAGCGCGATCGCATCGAGCACCGCGTTGATGCGGCGCGCGTTGTCGGGGTACATCAGCATGGCCAGGCGCAGGTCGGGCGTGGCGCCGCCCTCGCCCGCCGCCGGGCCTGGCGCCGGCCGGTGCAACTGGCGGCAGGCGCTCAGGGCCTCGAAGCTGCCCACATGCGCGCCGACCAGGAAGGCGCCGCGCCCCTTCTGCAGCTGCGAGACGATGCACGACTCGCCGTCCATGCGCACGTCGAACAGGTCGATGCGCCCGCGCAGGAAGAACACGCGGTCCAGCACCGTGGACGAGAAGGCATGCAGCAGCCGGTAGCCGTCGCGCCAGCCGGCCTGCGGGCCGATGGCCCGCGCCAGGTAGCGCTTGATGTGCCGCCGCGGCGTGGGCGCGAACAGCAGGAAATAGAGCGTGATCGGGTGCAGGATCAGCCGCGTGAGCGGCCGCCCCAGTGCCAGCGCCATGCCCACGATGAAGCGCAGCGCCAGCAGGTTGCTGCGCTCGGGCGCCGCGGTCCAGTCGGCCTGCGCGGCCGCCGGGCCGCGCCGTGCGGGGTCGTGCATCGGGCGGCTCACGGCGCGGCCCTGGCGCCGCAGCGCGGCGGCGGCGCGGCCACCGTCACCCCCAAGCGCTCGCTGAGGCTCATGCGTCCCCGGCCAGCCAGCGCCCGCTGACGGCCTGCACCTCGGCCGTCCCCTGCGCATCGTCCGGCGCGGCGCACCACAGGTCGAAGCGCAGCGCGCGCGTGTAGCCGGCTTCGGGCTGCAGCACCAGGCGAAGGCGCGCGCCGGGGCGCACGGGCGCCAGGAACTTGGCCGCCGCCAGCGTGGGCGACGGGCCCAGCCGGGCCGCCAGCGCCGGCACGCCGAGCGCGGCTTCCAGCACCTGGGCCAGCAGCAAGGCGCCGGGCAGCAGCGGCTGGCCCGGGAAATGGCCGGCGAAGGAGGGATGGTCCAGCGGCACCGTCCACCGGATCTCGTGCGCGTCCGGAGCGCTGGCGGCCGGCGCGGGGGCCGCGGCTTCGGGCGGCAGCGGAAGTGCCGCGGCCGCCGGCGGGCTCGCCTGCGCCATCCGCGCCGTTCGCGCCGCTTGCGCCATCTGCGCCAGCGCGAACTCGCGCAGCGCCCGCACCGTGAGCTTGCCCGTGCCTTCGCGCGGCAGCGCCGTCACGTGCACCACGCGGCGCGGCACGAACACCGCCTCCACGCGCTCGCGCAGCCGGGCGATCACGTCGGCCGCCGACAGCTCGGGCGCGACGACGAAAGCCACCGGCCGCACCACGCCGTCGGCCACCTCGTCCGGAATCCAGATCGCGCCATCCTGCACGCCCGGGATGCTGTTGAGGTGGTAGTTCAGGTGCCCCAGCGAGCTGCGCCGGCCGGCCACATGGATCAGGTCGTTGGCGCGGCCGAAGAGGCGGAAGCGCTGCGCGTCCAGCAGTTCCAGCACGTCGGCCATAGGGGTGGGCGCAGGCAGGAAGTCGCCTTCGAACACATAGCGCTCGGGCACCAGGCGCTCGGCCTCGTCTTCCACACGCTCGGCCCGCACCGTGATGGCGCCGAAGTTCTCCCAGATCTCGCTGGCCGTGGGCCGGCGCGAGGCCACCTGCCCGGTCTCGGTGCTGCCGTAGATCTCGATCAGCATGCCGCCCGTGGCCGCCTCGGCCTGCGCCGCGAGCTGCGGCGACAGCGGCGCCGTGGCCGACAGCAGCAGCTCCACCGGCGGGATCGCCACGCCGGATTGCAGCAGCGTCTTGAGGTGGAAGGGCGTGGTCACCAGCGCGCGCGGGCGCGGCACCGATTCGAGCGCCGCCACGATGTCGGCCGGGTAGAAGGGCCGGCCGGCGTCGAAGGCCGCACCGCCCAGCATCGCCAGCAGCGCCGTCGATTCGAGCCCGTAGCTGTGCTGCACCGGCACGGTGGACACCAGCGTGAGGCCGGCCAGCGAGGGGCGGCCCAGCAGGCTGCACAGGCGCGGCACGGCCGCCTGCACGTCGCCGGTCAGGACGCGCCAGCTCTTCGCATGGGGTTGGGGCACGCCCGTGGAGCCGGAGGTGAGCAGGCTCAGCGCATGGCCGTCGGCGGGCAGCAGCGGCACTTCGGTGCCGGCCGCGGCCGGCGCCTGGGCCGTGGGCGGCACCTGCACGGCGGCGCCTTCCCCGTCGCCCAGCACATAGGCCTGCAGCCGGCCCGCACCCACGCGCTCGAGCGTGTCGGGCCGCGCATCGGGCGGCAGCAGGCTGGGCTGGCCGCGCAGCATCGCGGCCGCCAGGCCCACGATGAAGGCATAGCGGTCGCTGCACACGTTGATGGCCGGGCCGCCTGCGGGCAAGCGCGGCGCCAGCGCCTGCGTGTCGGCCAGGAACTGGCGCGCGCTGATCGGCCGCCCCTGGCGCCAGGCCAGCGGCGCGTCCATGTCGCGGGGGCCCAGCAGGGGCAGGTGCTGCGACAGATCGCTCATTGCTGCGAAGGCGCCGCGGCGCGGCCACTGTCGGGACCCGGGTGCGCATAGAAGGCGCGCACGGCGTCGATGAGGCGCGTGCGCTCGAACTCGGGATGGATGCGGTAGCGCAGCAGAAACTCGCCGATGAAGAGCGTCGCGCAGCCGATCGGCGAGATCACGTTGGAAAACAGGCTCCATTGCGCGAAAGGCCTGAACGCGTAGATCAGCGCGGACAGCAGCACCACGGCGGCGAAGTAGCCGGTCCAGATGCGCGTGACGTTGGCAGCGTACGCCGCGTGGTCGGGCGTGAGCGGATGCACGCGCTGCGCGAACTGGCCGATCAGCGACAGCTGGCCCGGCCGCAGCGTGCTGCCGAACCAGGCGCCCAGCAGCGCGTTGATGCCCACGTGCTGCAGCATGTAGAGCCACTGGGGGTCGCCCGCTTCGCCGCGCCAGACCAGGATGAAGAAGGCCAGGCCCGCAGCGGCCATCGCGCCCGCGCCCCAGCGGCCGAAGCGCGAGGCGGCCAGCCCGATACCCGTGAGCCACAGCGGCACCAGCAGCACCGGCACCGCCCACGGCGCCGAGGGATGGAACAGCATCATCCAGTACGAGGCGGCGGAATACGCCACCCCGCCCAGCAGCAGCAGGGCCAGACGCCAGCGCGACATCTCAGTGGCGCCCGGCCGCCAGCAGGCACTGACGCACCCCCTCGGGGGGCAGCGGACCGCGCGAAGCGGGGGAGCGTGGGGGTCGTTTCATCTCAGCGGCCTGCGCAGCGGTGGCTGACCGGCGATGCAAGGGGACCGCTCATGCGGCGCGGTTGGCCTCGACGTGCACGGCCAGGCTGCGCAGCGATTCGAAGATCTGCTTGTTGCGCTCGTCGTCCGAACGCAGCTGGAAGCCGTAGCGGCGCGAGATCTCGAGGGCCAGTTCGAGGATGTCGATGGAATCCAGGCCCAGGCCGTCGCCGAACAGCGAGGCGGTGGGGTCGATCTCGGCCGGCGCGACGTCGAGATTCAGCGCCTCGACCAGCACCTGCGCCAGTTCGCTCTCGAGCGGCGACTGGGCGGCGGAAGATGCAGACGCGGGGGGCACGTTGGAGGTCACGCGGGAGCTTCCTGAGAAGGTTGAACAAGGTCACGAAAAGGCCGCGAATTATAGAAGCGACCCTTCGGGTGCCCGGCCCGGCGCAGCGCGGGGCACGGGGGGCGGCCATGCCCTTGGATAGACTGGCTCACCTGCATTTTCCGGAGCCCCCATGGCCGCCCCCCTGCTGCTTGCCCGTCACGGCGCGATCGAGTGTTTCCTGCTTCCTGGCCTGGCCAACCGGCACGGCCTGATCACCGGCGCCACGGGCACCGGCAAGACGGTGACGCTGCAGACCCTGGCCGAGAAGCTGTCGGGCATCGGCGTGCCGGTGTTCATGGCCGACGTGAAGGGCGACCTCACGGGCATCAGCCAGGCCGGCAGCATCGGCGGCAAGATGGCCAACACGCTCCAGGAGCGCGGCATCGAACTGCCCGCGCCGCTGGCCTGCCCCGTCACGCTGTGGGACGTGTTCGGCCAACAGGGCCACCCGGTGCGTGCCACCGTCTCGGACATGGGCCCGCTGCTGCTGGCGCGCATGCTGGACCTCAACGAGACCCAGGCCGGCGTGCTGAACCTCGTGTTCAAGATCGCCGACGACGCCGGCCTGCTGCTGCTGGACCTGAAGGACCTGCGCGCCATGCTGCAGCACGTGGGCGACAACGCCAAGCAGTTCACCACCGCCTACGGCAACATCAGCGCCGCCAGCGTGGGTGCCATCCAGCGCGGGCTGCTGGCCATCGAATCGCAGGGCGGCGACAAGTTCTTCGGCGAGCCCATGCTCGACATCAACGACTTCATGCAGACCCAGGACGGGCGCGGGGTGGTCAACATCCTGGCGGCCGACAAGCTCATGAACTCGCCGCGGCTGTACGCCACCTTCCTGTTGTGGATGCTGTCGGAGCTGTTCGAGCAGCTGCCCGAGATCGGCGACCCCGACAAGCCCAAGCTGGCTTTTTTCTTCGACGAGGCCCACCTGCTGTTCAACGAGGCGCCCAAGGCGCTGGTCGAGCGCATCGAACTGGTGGTGCGGCTGGTGCGCTCCAAGGGCGTGGGCGTCTATTTCGTGACGCAGAACCCGCTGGACATTCCCGATTCGGTGCTGGCCCAGCTGGGCAACCGCGTGCAGCATGCGCTGCGCGCTTTCACGCCGCGCGACCAGAAGGCCGTCAAGGCCACGGCCCAGACCATGCGCCAGAAGCCGGGCCTGGACCTCGAGACCGCCATCACCGAGCTGGCCGTGGGCGAGGCGCTGGTCAGCCTGCTCGACGAAAAGGGCCGCCCCGGCATCACCGAACGCGTGTACGTGCTGCCGCCGGGCAGCCAGATCGGCCCGATCACGCCGGCCCAGCGGCAGCAGCTGATCGCCGGATCGCTGGTGGCGGGCGTGTACGAAAAGGCGGTGGACCGCGAATCGGCCTACGAAGTGCTCAAGGGCCGGGCCGAATCGGCACCCGACGCGCCGGCCGCGGCGGGCACGCCCGCGGCAGGCAAGGCCGGCGGCGAGGACGGCGGCGGCAGCAGCTTCCTCAACGAACTGCTGTTCGGCAGCACCGGCCCGCGCGGCGGGCGCAAGGACGGCCTGGTCCAGACCATGGCCAAGTCGGCCGTGCGCACCGTGGGCACCAATGTGGGGCGGGAAATCCTGCGCGGCGTGCTGGGCGGCATCTTCGGCGCCAAGAAGCGGCGCTGAAGGCGGCCGGGCCCGGCGAACGCCACGGCCCGGACCGCCATCCCGCATGCCCAGCCGGAAACCAAAGGACTAACCCCAAGGCGCACATCCAGGGGGGGTGTCGCGCAGGCATCAGTGTTGCTACGATGTTTTGACTGTTACCAAACGTCAAGCATCACCATGCCTCTTCAAAGACGACGGTGGATCCAGTGGGCCGGTGCCGGGGCCTTCATCGCCAGCCTGGGCCGGGCGGCGCGCGCGCAGGCCGGGGCCGACAAGCCGGCCGTGCTCCTTGGCCAGTCCGCCCCGCTCACCGGGCCGGCCAGCGAGATCGGCCTGGCCTACGCAGCCGGCGCCAAGCTCTATGTGGATGCGTTCAACCAGCGGCCCGACGTGCCAGTGCGCGTGGAATTGCGCCAGCTGGACGACGGCTACGCGGCGGAGCGCGCCGCCGCCAACGCCCGGCGCCTGCTGCAGGACGGGGCGGCCGCCCTCTTCGGCTTCGTGGGCACCGCCAGCACCGCGGCCGCGGCCGCCGTGGCGCAGCAGCAGGGCGCGGTCTTCTTCGGCCCCTTCGCCGCGCCCGACACGCTGCGCGGCCCGGCCCATCCGCAGGTCTACCTGGTACGGCCCGGCATGGCCGACGAGGCCTTCAAGATGGTGCAGCACTGCGCCACCATCGGCCTCACGCGCATCGCCGTGGTGGGCGATGACGATGCCATGGGCCGCGCCGGCCTGGAGGCCGTGCAGCATGCAGTGGGCGAGCTGAAGCTGCCGCCTCCCGTGGCCACCGCGCTGCTGTCCGCCCAGGCGCAGAGCGTGGACGCGGCCGTGGCCGCCGTGCAGAAGGCGCAGCCGCAGGCCATCATCCAGGCCTCGCTGTTCCAGAACACCGCGGCCTTCATCCAGAAGATGCGCCAGACCGGCTATGCCGGCAATTTCCTCAGCTTCTCGGCCGTGGGCGTGGGCCCGCTCTTCTTCGCACTGGACAAGCAGATCCGCGGCGTGGTGGTCTCGCAGGTCGTGCCCTCGCCGGGCAACCGCGCCATCCCGGTCGTGCGCGAATACCTGGCCGCCATCGAGCAGTCCGACCAGGGCGCGGGCTATGAAAGCCTGGAAGGCTTCATCGCCGCCAAGACGCTGTGCGAAGCCGTGCGCCGCACCGGCCGCGGCGCCACCAGCGCCGCGCTGGCGCGCACCCTGGCCGGCATGACGCACTACGCCGTGGGCGGCTTCCGCCTGAACCTGCGCGCCGGCGTGCGCGAGGCCACCACCGCCATCGAACTGGTCTCCATCAGCGCCGACGGACGCATCATCCGCTGAAGGCGCAGAAAAGCCCCGCCATCAGCGCCCAAGGGCGGCCAGCGCGTCGAAGTCCAGGATGTCCACGCGCCGGTAGCCCAGGCGAATCACGCCCTCGGCCGCCAGCGCGTTGAGCTGCGCCGACAGCGTCTGGCGCGTCACGCCCAGCATCATGGCCAGCGCCTCCTGCGGCAGCACGACGCGCGGGCGGGCATTGGCGGCCTGCGTCGCGTCGCCGCGCGCCAGCGACAGCAGGCGCCGCGCCACGCGCGCCCGCAGGTCGCGCAGCGTGTTGTCTTCGGCCAGCCCGTAGAGCAGCCGCACGCGACCCGCGAGCAGGCGGGCCATGGCGTTGGCGAAGGACGCATCGCGCATCAGCCGCGCGAAGGCCTCGGGCGGCACCGCCAGCACCGTGATGGCCGACAGCGCCGTGGCGTCGTGCGTGCGCGGCGCGCCGTCGATCAGCGTGATCTCTCCGAACCAGTTGCCCGGCTCCAGCACGGCCAGGATCGCCTCGCGCCCGTCGCCGCGCAGGGTCGACGACTTGATCGTGCCCGCGGCCAGCCCGTAGAAGCCGCTGCCGGCGGCGCCGGCCGGGTCGCCCTGGCGGAACAGCATCTCGCCGCGGCGCAGGTGCAGCAGCTCGGCCGCGCCGACCAGCGCCTCGCGCTGGCTGCGTGACAGCGAAGCGAACCAGGGATTGCCGAGAAAAGCGCTGCGCTGGGCAGCCGTGAGGCGGGGAGCCTGGGCCATGTCGCAAAGGAGTCTGAAGCGCGGTCGGGGCGGGTAAACGCGGGCCCCGGATTGTCCGATTTCGGACAGTTGCACGCCAGCGGCCGGCCTAAAGTGGCCGCCAGTCACAAGGGCCTGTGAACGCTATGGAAGGGGTCGCGAAGCTCATCCCAGCCCGCCCATCAAGGCGCGCGACGCCGTGCGTGTGTGTACACGCACAAGGAGCGCAACGCCGAGGGGCGGGTTGGGATGAACTTCCCTTCCGGTTGCTTCGCCAAGGGGCCGTCTGCGGCGTTGCCCGCGCTGGCAAGGCGTCAGCCTTGCTGCGCGCGGGCGCCTTGCATCCAGCCCCTTGGCGAAGCAACGCGATCCCCTTCCATAGCGTTCACAGGCCCTCGCCCCCACGACCCGACACCGGAGACACAGCGATGAATGCAAGAGCCCAGTTCGTACGCATGGAAGACAGCACGCGCGAGGACTGGCAGGCCATCGGCGGCGAATTCATGCAGTTCGCCCAGGGCCTGCCCGAGCGCGTGATGGCGCACCTCAAGATCCTCGAAGGCGACTACGGCGGCTTCCCGGTCGACCGCTACACCCATTCGCTGCAGACCGCCACGCGCGCGCTGCGCGACGGCCGCGACGAGGAGTACGTGGTGTGCGCGCTGCTGCACGACATCGGCGACACGCTGGGCAGCTTCAACCACCCCGACATCGCGGCCGCCATCCTGCAGCCCTTCGTGAGCGAGGCCAACCACTGGATGGTCAAGCACCACGGCATCTTCCAGGGCCACTACTTCTTCCACCACATCGGCCTGGACCGCGACCTGCGCGACCAGTTCCGCGCCCATCCGCACTACGAGCGCACGGCCGAGTTCTGCGCCCTGTACGACAACCCGGCCTTCGACCCCCGGGCCGAAACCCTGCCCATCAGCGAGTTCGCGCCGATGCTGCGCCGCGTGATGGCCCAGCCGCGCCAGAGCCTCTACAAGGACGCGCTCAAGCAGCCCGCCGAGGCGGCGGCCTGACCCGCCCCTGCCCGAGGCCGCACGCGTCCGGCACGAACGCCTTTCTGCCCTTCTTTCCGCCCCCTTTCACCGACCTGCACGCCGCCGCCCCCCGGCAAGGAGACATCCCATGAACGCCCTCACATCCGCCGAAGCCCAGCAGATCCGCCAGGTCCGCGACCAGGTGTCCGACGAGGAATGGCAGCTGCGCGTCGACCTTGCCGCCTGCTACCGCCTGGTGGCGCTGTACGGCTGGAGCGACCTGGTCTTCACGCACATCAGCGCCCGCATCCCGGGGCCGGAGCATCACTTCCTCATCAACCCCTACGGGCTGATGTTCGACGAAATCACCGCGTCCAGCCTGGTGAAGGTGGACATGGCGTGCAACAAGCTCATCGACTCGCCCTACCCGGTCAACCCGGCCGGCTTCGTGATCCACAGCTGCATCCATGCCGCGCGAGAAGACGTGCAGTGCGTCCTGCACACGCACAGTCGCGCAGGCGTGGCCGTGAGCGCGCAGAAATGCGGCGTGCTTCCGATCAGCCAGCAGAGCACCTTCGTGCTGGCCTCGCTGGCCTACCACGACTACGAGGGCGTGGCCGTGCGCGACGACGAGCAGCCGCGACTGCAGCAGGACCTGGGCGGCAACAACTATCTGATGCTGCGCAACCATGGCTTGCTCACCGTGGGCAAGACCGTGGCCGATGCCTTCTTGCACATGTACACCTTCGAGAACGCCTGCCGCATCCAGATCGACGCCCAGGCCGGCGGCGAACTGGTGCAGGTGAATCCGCAGATCCTGCAGGGCCTCACGCAGGTCATGAAGAAGGTCACCACGGGCCTGGGCGCCAACATCGCCTGGCCGGCCTTGCTGCGCAAGCTGGACCGCGAAAGCCCGGGCTACGCGCAGTAGGACCGAGGCCGGGCAGGCTCCTGCCTCAGGAATCGGCAAACGACCGGAGCACGTCCAGCACGGCCAGCACCGCGGGCCCCGGCGCCGGCGCGCGGCGATGGGCCAGCGCCATCGGCCGCATCAACGGCGGCGACAGGTGGCGAATCTGCACGCCCAGCGCCAGGCGTTCGTCTTTCACCTCTTCCAGCGGCAGGATGGCGGCACTCTGGCTCGCGGCAGCGAGACTCTTCAAGGCGCCCGGATAGCTCAGCGTGAGAAAGGGCCGCGGGTTGTAGCCCGCCCTGCCGAACCATGCCGCGATCAGCCCATGCATCTGTGTGGCCGGCGCGAACGACGCCCAGCGGCGCGCCGCCAGCCAATCGGGAGTGACCTGGGACGGCGCCTCCCACGAAGCGGGCAGCAACACGACCATGGCATCGTTGCGCCAGGGCTCCATGCGGACGGCCGCCACGTCGGCCTGAGGACTGGCGACGATTCCGATATCCAGCGTGCCGGCCTGCAGCCGCCGCATGGCATCGGCCGAGCCTGTCGCGTCCAGCCGCACTTCCACGCCTGGGCTGCGGGCCGCCAGCGCCTCGAGGATCAGCGGCAGCAGGCGCGTGCTGACACCGGCCGAGACGCCGATGCGCACCAGCCCCTCTTTGCCTGCGGCGCGGCGGCGGACGCGCTCGACCAGGTCATCGCTCGCCTCCAGCAGCTTGCGGCCTTCCTGTACCAGCGCCTCGCCAGCCGGCGTCAGTTCGGCCTGACGGCGTCCGCGCACGAGCAGCACGGCGTCCAGCCGGGACTCCAGTTCCTTGATGTGCAGGCTGACCGTGGGGGGCGCCAGGTGCAGCGCCTGCGCCGCCGCCGCGAAGGTACCCAGGTCGGCGATGGCGATCAGGGTTTGCAACTGGTCCAGGTTGAGATTACGCATCAGGCTTTCTGATGCTCAGTGTCATTGAATTCAACTTTACGGATCTTAGCCGGCGCACGAGCATGAGGTCCCATGAACAGCTCACCGCCCTGCAGGGACTCGGGACACGGACCCCGGGAAGACGAAAAGGCCGCATCGGTGCCCCACGTCCCAGCGGGCGGCTGGGCCAAGGCCCGGCGTGCGCTGCGCGTCGGCCTGCAGACCTGCTGCACCGCACTGGAACGGGCCGAGGAGCGGATCATCGAGAGCTTCCGCCCGGCTTCCGCCCGCCACCGGGCGGTGGCTGAACGGCGGCCCGCGCGCTCAGCCCTGGGCCTTGATCGAGCCGCCCGCCTGCACCATCGGCTGCGCGCCGCGGTCGCTGCACAGCACCACCAGCAGGTTGCTCACCATCTGCGCCTTGTGCTCCTCGTTGAGCTGCACCACGCCGCTTTTCTGCAGGTCGGCCAGCGCCATTTCCACCATGCCGACGGCGCCCGCGACGATGCGGGTGCGCGCGGCGATCACGGCATTGGCCTGCTGGCGCTGCAGCATGGCCTGGGCGATCTCGGGCGCGTAGGCCAGGTGGCTGATGCGTGCCTCGCGCACGCGCACGCCCGCGTCGGCCAGGCGCTCGGCCAGCTCGGCCTGCAGGTGTTCGCTGATCTCGGCCGCATGGCCGCGCAGCGAAAGCTGGCCCTCGTCGGTGCTGTCGTACGGGTAGCTGGTGGCCATCGAGCGCAGGGCCGATTCGGACTGCACGTGCACGAAGTCCTCGTAGTCGTCCACGTTGTAGACGGCCTCCGACGCATCCACCACTTCCCACACGATCACGGCGGCGATCTCGATCGGACTGCCTTCCAGGTCGTTGACCTTGAGCACGCCGCTTTCGAAGTTGCGCACGCGCAGGCTGATCTTGCGCTGGCCGAAGAAGATGTTGTTCCAGCGCAGCCCGGTCTGCTTGACGGTGCCCACGTACTTGCCGAACAGCTCCAGCACCACCGCCTGGTTGGGCTCGACGGTGTAGAGCCCCTTGACGACGACCAGGAGCAGCACGCCAGCAGTGATCAGCGGCACCAGCCCGCCCATCTGGCGCATCTGGCCTGGCGCCAGGAACAGGTAGAGGGCGCCCAGGAGGACGGCCGCGGCCAGCACCAGGAGGGGAATGCCCGGGAGGGAGTTCTTGCTGCGTTCCTGCATGGTTGGGAGGTGTGATCTGAAGGGGCGCGGGGCCGTGCGGAAGATCGCCGCATGCTAAGCGAGGCCCCGGCGCCGCCATGTGGGTGCGCATGCCGCGCGGGTGAACGCGCGGCGCCCGCCGCCGCGGGCGCCCGGGCCCGAAGTTAGGATAACGGCCGTTCCGTGGCCCCAGCGCCTTGCATCCTCCCCGCTGCCGCTCATCGACCATGTCCCTGCCCCTGCCCTCGCCGGCCCTGCGCCAGGCTTTCGCGCCCACGGGCGTGTTGCGCGCCTCCATCAACCTCGGCAATCCCATCCTCGCGGGCCGCCATGCGGACAGCGGCGAGCTGTTCGGCGTGTCGGTGGACCTGGCCCGCGCATTGGCGGCCGCGCTGGACGCGCCGCTGGAACTGCTGCCTTTCGAGAAGGCCATGAAATCGGTCGAGGCCGTGAAGGGCGAAGCCGCCGACGTGGGCTTCTTCGCCGTCGACCCGGCGCGCAGCGAAGGGCTGCGTTTCTCGGCGCCCTATGTGCTGATCGAAGGCAGCTACCTGGTGCGCGCCGACTCGCCGCTGCAAGGCAACGCCGAGGTCGACCGCGCGGGCACGGGCATCGCTGTCGGCGTGGGCAGCGCCTACGACCTGTTCCTCACGCGCGAGATCGGCCAGGCGCACATCGAACGCGTTCCCAGCGCCGATGCGGTGCGCGAGGCGCTCATCGGCGGCCAGGTGGAAGTGGCCGCGGGCATCCGCCAGCTGCTCGAAGGCTGGGCGGCGGCCGACGCCTCGCTGCGCATGCTGCCGGGCCGCTTCATGCAGATCCAGCAGGCGATGGGCCTGCCGGCCTCGCGCGGCGCCGAGGCCGCCGCCGCGCTGGCGGGGTTCGTGGAACGGATGAAGGCCAGCGGCTTCGTGGCCGACGCGCTGGCGCGCCACGGCATCGTGGGCGCGAGCGTGGCGCCGGCCGCGGCCGGCGCCTGAGATGAAGTCGCCCACCCGCCGCGCCCCCTTCCCCACCATCACCGCCCCCCACCTGAGCCGCGCGTCGCCGGGCGCGGGGGCGGTATCGCGCCGGCCCTGGCTGCTGGCCGGCGCGGCGCTGGCCGCGGCCAGCCTGTGGCTGCGCATGGGCTTTCCGGCCCAGGCGGTGGCCGGCGCGGGCTTCGACGATGCGCTGTTCGTGCGCCTGGCCTATGCGCTGGGCAGCGGCCAGTGGCTGGGCGCCTTCGACCGGCTGACGCTGGCCAAGGGCATGGGCTACCCGCTCTTCATTGCGCTCAGCGCGGCGCTGGCGATCCCGCTGAAGCTGGCCGAGCACCTGCTGTACCTGGGCGTGAGCGCGGCGCTGGCCACCGCGCTGGCCCGGCGCCTGCGCCGGCCGGGCGCGGGGCTGCTGCTGTTCGCGGCCCTGGCCTTCAACCCCGTGCTGTGGCATCCGGAGCTGGCGCGCATCATCCGCGAAGGACTCTACCTGTCCGAATCGCTGGCCCTGCTGGGGCTGGGCGCCGCGCTGCTGCTGCCGCCGCGCCGCCCTCGCCGCGGGCGGCGCACCTGGGCGCTGGCCGGGCTCGCCGGCCTGGTGCTGGCCGCGTACTGGTGCACGCGAGAGGAAGGCGTGTGGCTGCTGCCCGCGCTGGCCACGATGGCCGGTGCCGTGCTGGCGGACCGGCTGCGCCGGCAACGGCGCGCAGCGGCGCGCCATGCCGCGCTGGCGCCGCGGCCGGTCCACCTGCTGCGCGCGCTGGCGCCGATGGCCCTGGCCGCGCTGGTCGGCGTCGCGGGCGTGGGGCTGGTCAAGTCCGCCAACCACCTGCGCTATGGCGTCTTCCTCGCCACCGAATTCCAGGACGAGCGCTTCCAGCGGGCCTATGGCGCGCTGGCCCGTATCCGTCACGACCAGCGCCAGCCGTACGTCGTGTTCCCGGCCGACGCGCGCCGGCGCGCCTATGCGGCGAGCGCGGCCGCACGCGAGCTGCGGCCCGCGCTCGAAGGCGAAAACGGCGACCTCTGGCGGCGGCTGGGCTGCGCACAGACGCGTGCCGAGGTCTGTCCCGAAGTGCTCTCGGGCTGGTTCATGTGGGCCTTGCGCGATGCCGTCTGGCTGGCGGGCCACTACGAGAGCGCGCCGCGCGCGATGGCCTTCTACGAACGCCTGGCCCGCGAGATCGATGCCGCCTGCGATTCCGGGGCGATCGCATGCGACGCGCCCCGCGCGGGCCTGGCGCCGGCCTTCCAGCCCGATCGCCTGCCCGCGGCCGCGGCTGCGGCGGCCTGGCTGGGCCGCGCCCTGCTGCAGCTGGGCGATGGCGCCATCGGCGTGCAGCCCAGCACGGGCCGGGTCGACGACCTGGCGTACCTGCAGCAGATGGTGGGCCGCATCGCGCCCCCGGCCATCCAGGACCTGAGCCTCGCCTTGCGCTGGGACGCCGTCGAGGGCGCGCCGCTGCCGGCCCTGGCGGTCGAGGCCCCGCTGCCCTATGCACCGGCGCAATGGCGGTGGGAACAGCAGACGGAAGCGGACGCGCAAGGGCCGCAACGCCTGCGCCTCCTCACTGACTGCAGCCAGCCCGGCTGCCGCTTGCGGGTGGGCGGTGCAGACGCACGCGCGTCCGCCTTGCCCCTGCAAAGCGGCGGCGAGTGGCGCAGCGCAGCCGGTACGCTGCGCATCGAGGACCTGCGCCTGCAGCAGCGCACCGTGGAAGGCCAGCGCATGCGCCTGCAGCAGGCCGCCGCGCGGGCGATCGCGAAGCTCTATGCGGCCGTCTGGCCGCTGCTCACGCTGGCGGCCTTCGTGGGCTGGGCCGGGGCGCTGTGGCAGTGGCTGCGCAGGCCACGGCAGTACGAAAGCCTGCGCTGGATGATGGTGCTGAGCGGCGGCGCGCTGGTCGCCGTGCTCACGCGCATCGCCCTGCTGGCCTGGCTGGACGCCATCGCCATTCCCTCGACCAACCTGCTCTACGCCTCGCCGGCGGCGCCGATGGTGCTGCTGTTCACGGTGCTGGGGCTGCTGCTGGGCGCGGGCGCCTGGCGCACCCGCGGGCCGGTGAGCCCGGCCTGAGAGCCTGTTCCTGGACCCCGGCGCTCAGTCGGCCTGGATGCCGAACTCCTTGATCACCTTGCCGAAGCGCGCATGGTCGTTGGCCACCGTGCGGCCCAGCGCGGCGCCATCGGCGATCTCGGGCGTCACGGCCATGGTGTTGAGCTTGGCCACCACGTCGGGCATCTTGATCACTTCCTGCATGGTGGCCTCGATCTTCTTCACCACCTCGGCGGGCACGCCCTTGGGGCCGAACAGACCCCACCAGGCCGTCACGTCCACGTCCTTGTAGCCCAGCTCGACCAGCGAGGGCACCTCGGGCAGGATGGGCGAGCGGCCCTGGCCCGTGACGGCCAATGGCACGACCTTCTTGTCGGCCAGGTAGCCCGCGGCAGCGCCGGGCGTGGCGTACACCGTAGGCAGGTGGCCGCCCAGCAGGTCGGCCAGGCCGGGGGCGATGCCCTTGTACGGCACGTGCGTCATCTTGATGCCCGCGGCCTTGTTGAACATCTCGCCCACGATGTGCATGGGCGAGCCCGAGCCGGAGCTGCCGTAGGCGATGTCCTTGCCGCCCTTGACCTGGGCCACCAGCGACTTGACGTCCTTCAGGCCCGATTGCGTGCTGGCCAGCAGCAGCAGCGGGGAGGCGCCCACCTGCGTGATGGGCGTGAAGTCCTTGTTCACGTCCATGGGCACGCCGCCCTTGAGCACCAGCGGCGCAATGGCGAAGGTGCTGGGCGCGAACAGCAGCGTGTAGCCGTCGGCCGGCGCCTTGGCCACGTAGCCCGCGCCCAGGGTGCCCGTCGCGCCGGGCCGGTTGTCCACGACCACCGCCTGGCCCAGGCGCTGGCCCAGCTTCTCGGCATAGGTGCGCGCCATGGCGTCGGTGTCGCCGCCGGCCGGGTAGGCCACGACGAGCGTGATGGTCTTGGCCGGCCAGGCGGCCTGGGCCTGCGCGGTGCCCGCGGCCAGCAGGCCGGTGCCCAGCATCAGGGCGGCGGCCGCGGCGGTGGCGCTGCGTCGGGTCAGTTGGTTCATGGCAATTCCTCGTTCTTCGGGCATGCGCCCATCGTGGGGTGGGTGGGGTGAGACAGGAAAGCGGGGAAACAGCAAGCAAGCGAGCAAGAACCGAACCGTGTCAGGCCGGATGGGGCGCAGGAGGCGCGTCGTCGGCCACCGCGCCGCGCTCGCGCAGCCACAGCAGCAGGCCGCAGGCCATCACGACGATCTGCGTGCCCACCAGCATGCCGAAGCCGGCCAGGAAGCCGCCGCCGGCCGACTGCGAGGTCCAGCCGATCACGGCGCCCATGATGGCGGGCATGAAGCCGGCGACCAGGCTGCCCGCGCCGTTGACCACGCCATAGGCGCTGGCCACGTGCTCGGGCCGCGCGCAGTGCTGCACGGTGCTCGGGAACGCCGGGCTCATCAGGCCCCAGCAGAAGTTGGCGGCGATCAGGCAGTAGGCGGCGGCGTAGCGGTCGGGCATGTGGATGGCCATCCACACCGCGATGGCCACGCCCAGGCTGCCGAAGACGAAGATCAGCGGCACCTGCCGGCGCGGGATGCGGTCGATGATCACGCCGCCCACGAACACGGCGACCACGCTCGCGTATTGCGGCAGCGAGGCCAGCCAGCCCATCTCGCGCATCGAGAAGCCGCGCGATTCCTTCAGGTAGGCCGGCAGCCAGTTGCTGCTGCCCCAGAGGTAGGAGAGAAAGGCCGCCGTCATCACCGTGACCAGCACCAGGTGCCGCGTGTGCAGCGCCCCGCGCACGATCTGGCCCACTTGCCCCAGCGCCTGGCCCATGGAGCGCGGCTTGGGCAGGCCCGTGTCCACCTTGGGCATGCGGATGAAGGCCAGCACCAGCGGAATGCCCAGCGCGATGTTGATCAGGCCCAGCACGTGGAAAGAGGTTTCCCAGTCATGGCCCGCCACCAGGTAGCCGATGAAGGGGTAGCCCACGGCCAGGCCCAGGCCGGTGCCCATGTTGACCAGCGAGTTGGGCTTGCCGTTCTCGCGGCTTTCGAAGTGCGCCTTGATGTAGCTGCCGGCCAGCGAGAACAGCGGCCCCTCTGACACGCCCAGCAGGATGCGCGAGGCCAGCAGCAGCCCGTAGCTGCTCATCAGCGGCGACAGGAAGGTGACCACGCCCCACAGGAGCAGCCCCGCGATGAGGCTGCGCCGCACGCCGAACAGCGCCGCCGCGAAGGGCGTGAGCACGAAGGAGGACACGCCGTAGCCCACCATGAAGGCCGTGGCCAGCAGGCCCTGGCGCGTGCGGTCCTCGGGCGTCAGGCCGATGTGCGCCAGGAAGCCCGGGTCCGTGATCAGGATCGAGATGTTGATCCGGTCCACATAGGAGATGGCCACGATCACGAACAAGGTGATCACGCCCATCCAGCGCATCGTCCGCGCGTCCTTCATGCCTGCCCTTTCTTCGCTTGCTTCCCTGTGATCGCCTGGCCGGTTCAGAAGAAGTGGCGCATGCCCACTTCATAGCCGGTGGACTTGCCGCCGGGCACGTTGCTCGGCGCCGCCAGGCCCTGCACGCCGATGGCCTTGAGCGCGCCGTCGGAATTGCTGATGCGCGCCACGGTGGCATACAGCTGGGTGCGGCGCGACAGGTTGTGGCCGTAGCCCAGCGAGACCTTGCGCCAGTCGGCATCGCTGCCGCGCGTGTCGTAACGCGCCACCGAGGCGCGGATCTCGCCCGCGCCCACCGGCACCTTCACGCCCAGCTGCAGGCCACGCACGTCGACGTCGCCGCGCTTGTGGCTGGCCCACAGCAGCATGGGCTGCGCCACGCCGAAGTCGTAGGACAGGCCGATGTTGCGAAAGCGCTGGTCCTGCTCCTGCGTGAGGCCCTGCAGCTTGGCCGCCGAGGCCGAGGCGTGGAAGGCGCCGCCGCGCCAGCCGAAGCGCACGCCGTTGTATTCGCCGCCCACCGTGGGCTCGAAGTTGGCCCGCTCGCTGAAGGCGTGCTGCACCTGGCCGTAGAAGCCGCCCAGGTTGGGCGGCAGGAAGTAGCTCACCGCGTTGCTGATCTGGATGGTCGGCGCGCCGTTCATCACGAAGGTGTTCGTGCCGCCCACGCCGTTGGTCAGGAAGGGGTCGAAGATCAGCGTGTTCAGGAAGGTGGCCGAGTCGTCGCGGCCCAGGCGCAGCTCGCCCCAGCGGCCCGACAGGCTCACGGTGGCGCGGCGGTTGAAGCCGGTGCTGGTCTCGCCCGTGTCGGGCGAGAAGCCGGCCTCCAGCCAGAAGCTGGCGTTGAGGCCGCCGCCCAGGTCTTCCACGCCGCGAAAGCCGAAGCGGCTGATGTTGGCGCCGCTGTGCGACAGGCCGGTGCGCGAGCCGGTGTCGGTGCGCACGTGGCTCAGGCCCACGTCGACGGTGCCGAACACGGTGACGGAGGATTGGGCCTGCGCGGCGCAGGCGCCCAGGCCGAGTGCGGCCGCGGCGAGGGAAGACAGGGCGACGGATTTCATGGGGAGGAGGAAGGAAGGAGCCATGCAGCGGCCCGGCCTGCCGTGGCGGCAGGCCCACAGGCCAGGTTTCTTGGGAGGGAGGGGCCGGGCTTCCTATTGATTCGGCCCTTGTGCACTTGAATTTATCTGCACCGCCCCCAACTCGGATTCATGCAAGCAACTGACATGAGATCGTTGAGCCACGAAGCGCGGCATGAGCGCCGGGTTCAGGTCATCCGGCTACGCAAGGCCGGCAACACCTACGACAAGATCGCCGCGCTCACCGGCCTGAGTCGCACAGGCGTCTTCAACATCTGCAAACGCCATGAGGCGCTCGGTGCCAAGGCGCTGCACGACGCCATTGGCGGGCGCAAGCTCGGCGAAAACCGCTTGCTCGACCCCGCCCAGGAGGCCCTGGTGCGCAAGCTCATCGCCGACAAGACGCCCGATCAGCTCAAGATGCCCTACGCGCTGTGGACCCGCGCCGCTGTGGCCCAACTCATCGAACAGCGCTTTGGGCTGCGACTGCAAGTGCGCACCATGGGCAAGTACCGGGCGCGCTGGGGCTTCACGCCGCAAAAGCCGATGAAGAAGGCCTACGAGCAGTCACCGGCGGCGGTCAAGAAGTGGCTCGACGGGGACTACCCCGCCATTGCCGCGCGGGCCAAGGCCGAGGGAGCCGAAATTCACTGGGGCGACGAGAGTGGACTGCGCAGCGACGATGTACGCGGCCGTGGTTTTGCGCCCAAGGGCCAGACGCCGGTGGTGCGGGTCAACAACAAGCGCCACAACCTGTCGGTCATCTCCACCGTGACCAACAAAGGGCAGATGCGCTGGCGCATCTTTGACGGGGCGCTCAACACCACAATCCTGATCGACTTCCTGCGCCGGCTGATCAAGGGACAGACCAAGAAGGTGTTCCTGATCCTGGACAACCTGCGGGTGCATCATGCCAAACCGGTCAAGGCCTGGCTGGCCGAGCATGCCGATGCCATCGAGGTGTTCTACCTACCGAGCTATAGCCCGGAGTTGAACCCGGATGAGATGGCCAATGCGGATATCAAGCAGGCGGTCACGAAGCTGGCACCGGCGCGAACGAAGCTGCAACTGGCCAAAGCCACAGCCAAGCACCTTCGCAGCGTGCAACGCCAGCCCGAGCGCATCCGCAAGTACTTCGAGCACGCCACGGTACGCTATGCGGCTTGAGTCAAGTTCATTGAGGCCGGATCAATAGATGTCGAGCACCAGCCGCTTGCCGGTGCAGCGCGAGACGCAGATCATCATGGTCTTGCCCGACTGGCGTTCGATCTTGGTCAGGATGCCGTCCTGGTGGTCCAGCTCGCCGTCGAAGTCCAGCACCGCGGTCTCGCACGCGCCGCACACGCCTTCCTTGCAGCTGTGGTCGGGATTGAGGCCCGCGTCGATCAGCGAATCCAGCACCGACTTGCCCGCCGGCACTTCGACGGTCTTGCCGCTCTTCTCGCACACCACTTCGAAGCCGTGGCCGTTGGCGGCCGACTCCACCACCACGGCGGCAAAGCGTTCGATGTGCGCATTCGGGTAGCCCAGCTGCTCGCAGCTCTTCTCGAAAGCGTCGAGCATGGGCGTGGGGCCGCAGCAGTAGTAATGGCTGTCGGCGCCGCGGCCGCCCAGCAGCTTCACCAGGTCGGGCGGCCCGCCGGCTTCGTCGTCGAAATGCCAGGTGATGCCGGCCTTGTCGGCCAGGCCTTCGATGGCCTCGACGAAGGCCGCTTCCCGGCGGTTGCGCGCGCAGTACACCACCTCCACCGGCCGGCCCAGGGCCGCCAGGCGCTGCAGCATGCAGAAGATGGGCGTGACGCCGATGCCGCCCGAGACCAGCACCGACTTGGGCGCGTCCTCGTGCAGCTCGAAGTTGTTGCGCGGCGCCGAGATGTCGATCACCTGCCCCACGCGCAGTTGCTGGTGCACGTAGCGCGAGCCGCCGCGGCTTTTCCGGTCGTTGAGCACGCCCACCACGTAGCGGCCGCGGTCGCTGGCCGGGTTGCACAGCGAATAGCTGCGCACCAGGCCGTTGGGCAGGTGCAGGTCGATGTGCGAGCCGGCCGCAAAGGGAGGGAACTCCACCGCGGCGCTGGCCGGGCGGAACTCGACGCTGACGATGCCATCGGCCTCGTAGCGCAGGGTGTGCACCAGGGCCTTGAGCGTGGAAGCGGACATGGGGGTCTTTCGGGTCGGGGGGTCAAGGGCGCGCCGCGGGGCGCGGGCCGAAGTGCGGCGCTGGACGCAGCGCCGGGCGCGGGCCCGGCATGCCGCTGCACGCGCCGCGGTCGGCGCCGCGTCTCCTCAGGCGGTTTCGGCCTGCTTCTCGAGCTGGGCCTGCGCCTGGGCACGCAGGTAGCGGCGCAGGCGCACGATGCCCAGATCGTGCTGGTACAGATTCTCGTGCTGGTTGGCGTCGGCGGGCATCTGCTCGAGCACCACGCGGTCCTGCTCCAGCACGTGCCAGTGGCGCGCCTCCAGCCGGTTGCGGTACAGGAAGCGCCAGGTGTCGCGCTGCCAGCCGGCGGGCAGCTTGCGCACGCGCCAGAAGAACACGGCCGACAGCTGCGGCGTGATGGGCGTGCACATGCCCACGATGATGAAGTTGCCGCCCGGGCCGCCGGTCTTCGGGTACGGGATCTCCAGGCGCATCCAGTGCGCGCCCGTGTCGCCGAACTCGGTCCAGTCGAAGTTGACGTTGCGCTGGCCTTCCTTCTCGAACACGAAGCCCGTGTCGGTGGGGCGCACGGCGAACTTGGCCGTGTTGTCGCCCTCCGACATGGAGTGCGACTGCTTGTGCAGGAAGGTGCCGTGCATGGGATCCATGACGTTGTCCAGCGCATAGCGGTAGTCGCACTTCCATTCCGTGTAGCACAGGAAGTTCGAGTAGTCGTCGTCCTGCGTCAGCTCGTCGGGCAGCACCAGCGGCGGCGGCTCGTCCACCGGCTCGCTGGCGTTGTAGACGAAGACGGCGCCGGCCACCTCGCGCACATGGAAGCTGCGCGTGGCCTTCTGGCCCTCGAGCTTGCAGCCGGGGCTGCCCGGCACGCTGATGACCACGCCGTCATGGCGCACTTCCACGCCGTGGTAGGGGCAGGACAGGCGGTCGCCCAGCGTCACGCCCTGCGACAGCGGCGCGCCGCGGTGCGGGCAGCGGTCTTCCAGCGCGCGCACCTGGCCCTGGGCGTCACGCCAGAGGGCGAGCTTGTGGCCGAAGCGCTGCAGCGAAACCGGGCGCTCCTTGATGAAGTGCGAGGGGCACACCGCGTACCAGAGGTCCTTCAGGCCGACTTCGAGGCGCTGGTCCACCGGATCGATTCGTGGGTTGCTCATGATCTTTCTCCTTCAGGCGTGCGGTTCAGCGGCTCAGGGCGGCGATCTCGGGCCCGTAGTTCTCTTCGGTCCAGCGCTCGCCGGCGCGCGTGGTCATGCCCTGGCGGTTGAGGCTTTCGACCAGGCCGGCCAGGTCGTGCACGCCGGCGGCGAAGGTGCGCTCGATGGCATCGCCCAGCAGGTCTTCGTAATTCGTGGGCGGGCGGTACTGCGCCTGCCGGGGCTGCAGGTAGCGGTCGGGTTCCTGGCTGGGGGCGGGCAGCTGGCTGCCGATCACCTGGACGAGTTGCATGATTCGTTCGGCCATTGAAATCTCCTGGTTGCCGGGGTCAACGGATGCGGGGCTTCATTCCGCCTTGATCTGGCGGGCCTGGATGACGCCGGCCCAGGTGGCCGTCTCATCCTTGATGTACTTCGCGAAGGCGGCGGGCGCCATCGTGTTCTGGGTCATGCCCTGGGCCTTGAGGCGCTCCTTCACGTCGGGCTTCGACAGGAAGTCGGCTGCGTCGCGCGCGAGCTGCTCCACCACCACGGCCGGCGTGCCGGCCGGGGCCAGCAGGCCGTACCACGAGGTGACATTCACGCCCTGGATGCCCTGCTCCGCCAGCGTGGGGATGTCGGGCGCCACGGGCGTGCGCTGCGCTTCGGTGATGCCCAGCGCCACCAGCTTGCCGGCCGCCAGGTGCGGCAGCGCGGCCGGCAAGTTGGTGAACATCAGCGGCACCGTGCCGCCCAGCACGTCGTTCATGGCCGGGCCCGTGCCCTTGTAGGCCACGTGCAGCAGGTCGGTGCCCGTGTGCTGCTTGAACAGCTCGCCGGCCAGGTGCAGGCCGCTGCCGATGCCCGGCGAAGCGTACGACAGCGTGCCCGGCTTGGCCTTGGCCTGCGCGACCAGGTCCCTGGCGTTCTTGATGCCGCTGGACGGCGCCGCCACCAGCACGTTGGGTGCCTTGGCCAGCATCGTGACGGCCGCGAAGTCCTTCTCCACCTTGAAGGGGAAGTTGGGCATCAAGGTCGGGTTGATGGTCAGGTTGCCCGCCGGAATCAGCAGCAGCGTGTGGCCATCCGGCTTGGCGCGCTTGACCTTGTCCATGCCGATGTTGCCGGCCGCGCCGGGCGCGTTGTCGACCACGGCGGGCTGGCCGTAGCGCTTGGACAGGCCCTCGGCCATCACGCGCGCCAGCGTGTCCACCGGCCCGCCCGGCGGGAAGGGCGAGATGATCGTGAACTTGTCGTCCGACAGTTGCTTGAACGCCTCGGCGTTCACACCGGCCGGTGCCTGCGCCAGCGCGGGCAGCACCAGGGCGCCCAGCGCGGCGGCGATGAAAGTCTTGCGCAGCATCATCGTCATCCCTTCTTCTCCGTGAGGAACTTGCCGCCGGCCTCGACGCCCTTCTGGCGCCGCGTGTGGCCGTCCAGGCCGCCGTCGACCGCCCATTCGGCGAAAACCGTGGGGCCGGGTTCGAACTCGCGCGGCTGCCATTCGCCGGTCAACTGGTCCTCGTCGGCGTAGTACTCGATCAGGCCGCCGGCCGGATTCTTGAAATACCAGAAATAGGCCGAGGACACCGGGTGCCGGCCCGGGCCGAGCTGGGTTTCCCAGCCGCAGCGCGAGAAATGCAGGCCGCCGCCGAACACCTCGTGGATGTCGCGCACGGTGAAGGCCACGTGGTTGATGCCGCGCTTGCCCGTGGGCAGCTGCAGCAGGAACAGGTCGTGGTGGCCGCCCTCCTGCGCACAGCGCATGAAGGCGCCGCGGCCCGGGTAGCGGTCGGACGACACGAAGCCGAAGCGGCTTTCGTAGAAGGCTTCCACGGCCTTCACGTCGGCCACGAAGAAGACCACGTGGCCCACTTCGATGGGCGTGGCGCGCTCGTAGATGGGCGCCGGCTGGTTCACGCGGGCCTTGCTGCTCCAGGTGTTCATCACGGCCGAGCTGACATCGGTCAGCTCGTTCTTGCGCGTGACCTGCAGGCGCACGGCCAGGCCGTTGGGGTCGGTGCAGCCGATGCGGCGCGCACCTTGAACCTCGCCGTCGACGAAGCCGGGGTCGTTGCGGATCGCGTCGGCGTAGCGGGCCAGGTCGGCCTCGCTTTCCACACCCCACACCACTTCACGCAGCGTCGGGCCGTCCTCGATGCCAGGCGGCAGCCCGGCCTTGTCCATGTGGGCCACCACCACGCGGCAGCCGTTGAGGCATTCGAAGACCAGCTCGTCGGCGCTCTCATTCGCCAGGGTCAGGCCCCAGTCCTGGAAGAAGCGGCGCGCGAGCAGCAGGTCGTCGGTGCCGTAGGTGATCTGATCGATGCCCAGAACGCTCATGTGTTTCTCCTTGTTCCCGGGCCTCAGAGGGCGTTGGCCCAGGGAATGGGCTGTTCGTTGGTGCCCCAGTACATGCTCTTTTGCTCCATGTACTGGAAGATGCCTTCGCGGCCCTTCTCGCGGCCCAGGCCCGAGTCGCGCCAGCCGCCGAAGGGCGTGGACACCGAGAACTGCTTGTAGGTGTTGACCCAGACGGTGCCCGCCTGCACGGCGCGGCCCAGCTTCCAGGCGCGCTTGAAGTCGCGGCTCCAGACGCCGGCCGCCAGGGCGTAGATGGAGTCGTTGGCCTTGGCAATCAACTCCTCTTCCGTGTCGAAAGGCATCGCCACCAGCACCGGGCCGAAGATCTCTTCCTGCGCGATGCGGGCTTCGTTCGTCAGGCCTTCGAGGATGGTGGGCGTGTAGAAGTAGCCCTTGTCGTAGGCCTCGCCCTGCGGGCGCACGCCGCCGGTGCGGATGCGGCCGCCTTCGTCCACGCCGAGTTGAACGTAGCGCTCGATGCCCTCGCGGTGCCGGGCCGTGATCAGCGGCCCCATCTGGGTGCGCTCGCTGGCCGGGTCGCCCACGCGCAGGCTCTTGGCGCCTTCGGCCACGCGGGTCACGAACTCGTCGTAGATGCCGCGCGCCACGAACAGGCGCGAACCGGCGATGCACGATTCGCCCGAGCTGCTGAAGATGCCGTAGAGCACGCCGTTGACGGCATGGTCCAGGTCGGCGTCTTCCAGCACCATGGTCGGCGACTTGCCGCCCAGCTCCAGCGAGACCGGCATCATCTTGTCGGCCGCGATGTGGGCGATGTGCTTGCCGGTGGTGGTGCCGCCCGTGAAGGACACGCGCTTGACCAGCGGATGCTGGGTGATGGCGTCGCCGATCACCGAGCCCTTGCCCGGCAGCACGCTGATCATGCCCTTGGGCACGCCGGCCTCCTCGCAGAGCTTGGCCAGCTCTAGCGCCATCAGCGGCGTGACTTCGGCGGGCTTCACGACCACCGCGCAGCCGGCGGCCAGCGCGGGGGCCAGCTTCTGCGCCTCGCTGGCGATGGGCGAATTCCACGGCGTGATGGCGGCGACCACGCCCATGGGCTCGTGCACGCTCAGCGTCACGTAGGGACCGCGCGAGGGCGTGATCGCCTCTTCCAGCGTCTCGCAGGCGGCGGCGAAGAACTGAAAGGTGCCGGCCGCGCTGGCGACCAGCGCGCGCGTTTCGTTGATCGGCTTGCCGTTGTCCAGCCGCTGCTTGTGCGCCAGTTCTTCAGCATTGGCGCGGATCAGCTGCGCCACGCGGTACAGCACGGCCGCGCGCTCGTGCGGCAGCTTCTGGGCCCAGCCGCTGGTGCGGAAGGCGCGGTCGGCGCCGGCGATGGCCTCTTGCACGTCGGCCAGGCTGGCCGCCCTCAGGCGCGCGATCACCTCGCCGGTGGCGGGGTACAGGCTCTCATACACATCGCCGCCGCCCAGGCGCCATTCGCCGGCCACGTTGATGGGGAGCAGTTCGAGATTCGACATCGTGGGCTCTCTCGGTTTCGATCAGATGACCAATGGCGCCACGCGGCCGCGCAGCGCGCGCACCGCGCTGTACACGGTCAGCGCCGAGGTCTTGGGATTGGCGGCCAGCGCCTGGTTGCGCATGGTCAGCTCGAAGCGGCCGAAGGCGCCGGCGGCCTCCACCTGGTGCACGTTCTCGCTCACGCCGGGGTCGGCGATCAGGCGCACGGTGGTGCGGTCCAGGCCCAGGCCGGCCAGCGAGACGGTGGCCGCCACGTTGGCGTTCTTGGGGAACAGGCGCGCCGCTTCGCGGGCGCTGCCTTCGAAGATCACCGTCTCGGCCGCCAGCGCGGCCAAGTCGCGGCCCTCCTCGGCCGGCGTGCCGGTCCAGGCGTGCGGCGGCTTGCGGCCGGTGTAGCGCACGGTGTCCAGCCCGCCGATGCGGGCGGCGGCCAGCGCGTCGATGGCGCCGATGGCGCCGGCGATCAGCTGCGCCTGCGTGCCGCCTGCGCGGGCCGCAGCTTCCAGCTGCTCGGGCAGGCCGGGCGCGGACAAGGCGCCCACCGAGGCCACGATGGCCGGCACGCCGCGCTGCAGCGCCGGCAGCACATGCTGCTCGATGGCAGCATGGCCCGCGGCCTCGACCACCAGCTCGATGCCCGAAGCCGGCACCGCTCCGAGCACCTGCGCCTGCGGCGCCAGGCGCGCGGCCGTCTGCCGGGCAGCGTCGGCGGCAAAGGCCGGCACCACGATGGCGGCGATCTCGAGGCCGGCGTCGTCCTTCACCAGTTCCAGCAGCGCCGTGCCGATGGCGCCGCAGCCGATCAATGCGATCTTCATGGCGTCGGCGTCCTCAGGCGTTCTTCGGCGCGGCGGGCACCTGGTCCATCTTGTTGACCGGCGGCCCGGCGAACTGGGCCTTGAAGCCGCCGATGGCCTGCATGTCGATTTCGAGCAGGAAGGGGCCCTTCTTCGCCAGCGCCGTGTCGAGCACGCCCGGCAGGTCCTTCAGGTCCTGCACGCGGGCATGCGGCAGCCGGATCGAGGCGCACAGCTGCGCGTAGTCCGGCGTGTGCAGGTCCACGTAGCAGCGGCGGCCGCCGTAGGAGGCGTCCTGGATGTTGCGGATCACGCCGTAGCGCTGGTCGTTCATCAGCACGATCACGGTGTCGCATTCCTCCTGCACCAGCGTGGCCAGCTCGCCCAGGTTCAGGATGAAGCCGCCGTCGCCGGCCAGGCCGATGGTCTTGCGGCCCGAGCCGGTCTCGGCCGCGCCCACGGCGGCGCCGATGGCCATGGGCATGCCCATGCCGATGCCGCCGCCCGTGGCATGCACGCCGGCGTTGGCTTCGAAGAAGCGCAGTTCGCGGTTGCCCCAGATGCTGTTGGACAGCGTGACATCGCGCACCCAGTTGAAGTTGCGGCCCGCCGCCTTCTGCAGCGCCTGCACCAGCGCGGTGTACGGGCCCAGGCCGTCATGCAGCGTGGCCACCACCTCGTCGTGCGTCTTGCGCAGGTCGGCCAGCAGTTCCGGGTCGGCCTTCCAGCCGCGCGCTTCCAGGCGGTCGGCCAGGCCGGCCAGCACCAGAGCCGAATCGCCGCAGATGAAGCCGTCGTCGGCATAGCAGCGGCCGGACTGGGCGGCGTCCACGTCCACGCGGTACAGCGGGCGCGGCAGTTTCAGTTCGTACTTCAGCGTCTCGTTGCTGCGCAGGCGCGTGCCCACGGCCAGCATGGCGTCGCAGCGCTGGTAGAAGGCCTCCACCGGCTTCTGGATGTTGTAGGCGCCCAGCGAGGCCGGATCGTCCTCGGCCACGATGCCGCGGCCCTGCACGGTGCTCACGATGCCGAAGCCCAGGGCCTTCAGGCGCTGCACGGCGGCGCCGGCGTGGCGCGCGCCGCCACCCAGCCACAGCAGCGGGCGGCGGGCCTTGGCCAGGTTGTCGGCCAGCGCGTCCAGCGCGGCTTCGCTCGGCGCGGCGACGGTGATGGGCAGCGGCGACAGGTCGGCCGGCAGGTCGATCACGGCCTGCTGGATGTCGATCGGGATCTCGACGCTGACCGGGCCCGTGGGCGCCGTCAGCGCGCACTGCACGGCGGCCTTGAGCGTGGACAGGCAGGTCTCGGCCGTGCGCACGCGGAAGGCCGCCTTCGAGACCGCCAGCAGCATGTTGAGCTGGTCGGGCGCCTCGTGGATGTAGGCCAGGTTCTGGTCCAGGTACTGCGTCTCGATCTGGCCCGTGATGTGCAAGAGGGGCGTGCCGGCGTTGCGCGCCTCCACCAGGCTGCCCGCGATGTTGCCGGCGGCCGGGCCGGTGCTGGTGATCGCCACGCCCAGGCTGGAGGTGGAACGCGCGTAGGCGTCGGCCATGTTGCCCGCGCCGGCCTCGCCGCGCGCCATCACGAAGCGCGTCTTGCCGCGCTGCGCGAAGGCATCCAGGATCGGCATGTTGTGGATCGAGATCACGCCGAAGGCGGCCTTCACGCCGCACTGTTCGAGGAAGGCGGCGACGACGGTGCCGACGGTCACTTGTTGCTTGGAGGTCATGGGATTCCTGAGGAAGTCTGGTGTTCGGTGGGCGTCGTCAGATGCCTCTTGAATGGCCGCCCGAGATGTCGATGTGGCTGCCGCTGGTGTACGAGGCGAAGGGCGAGACGAGGAAGGCGAGCGCGCGGGCCGCTTCCACGGGCCGCCCCAGGCGGCCCAGCGGGATGTGCTTGTGTTTCGCCAGCTCGCCGCTCCAGGCGGCCCAGTCCTGCGACTTGTCCTCGCGCGCGTCGAAGCGGCGGCGCCACTGGCCGGATTCGACCAGGCCGATCAGGATGCCGTTGACGCGCACGCCCTGCGGCGCGAATTCGGTGGCCAGCGAACGCACCAGGTTCAGGATGCCGGCGCGCGCGGCCGAGGTGGCGACCATGTGCGGTTCGGGCTGGCGCGCGAGCAGCGAATTGGCGCAGGCGATGGCGGCGTCGCCCAGGCGCTGGCGCTCGGCCACCAGCTGCGGCAGGAAGGCGCGCGTGGGATGGATGATGGAGAAGAACTTGAGCTGCAGCTCGTCCATCCAGGCCTGGTCGGTGGTGTCGGCGAAGGTGGAGACGCGGCCCTGGCCGGCGTTGTTGACCAGCATGGCGGCCGGGCCCAGCGCGGCCTGCGAGGCCGCGGCGAAGGCCTTCACCGATTCGGCGTTCAGCACGTCGCAGCTTTGCGCGAACAGCTTCGCTTGCGGAAACTGCGCGCGCAGTTCGCTCACGGCGCCGTCCAGGCGCTCGGCATTGCGGCCGCACAGCGCCACGGCGGCGCCGGCCGACAGCAGCACCTGCACGGTGGCCAGGCCGATGCCGGAAGAACCGCCCGTTACCACGGCCGTGCGGCCGGCCAGGGCGTCGGGGGCCAGGAATGGCGCTTCGCTCATCGTCGTCATGATCAGAAATTCCGGCCGCGCAGCGGCACCACGTTGCGGCCCGCGGCGGGCGCGTAGTTGAGCAGGCCCGACAGTTCGTCGGCCGCGGCGCGCACGCGCTGCACCAGCGCTTCCACGCGCTCGTCGTCCACGTGGGCCGAGGTCACGGTGGCGCCCAGCGCCGCCACCACGCCGCCGCTGTGGTCGCGCACCGGCGCCGCGATGGTGGAGATGTTGCTTTCGAAGAAGCCCTCGCCCAGCACGTAGCCGCGCTGGCGGTCGGCCTGCACCATGTCGAAGAGCTGGTTCACGGTGGTGGGCGTGCTGGCCGAGAAGGACTCCAGGTGGTCTTCCGGGTACAGCACGCGCAGCTGCGGCAGGCTCAGGTCTTCGAGCAGGATGCGGCCCAGCACGGTGGCATGGGCCGGCAGGCGCGTGCCCACGTTCACGGCGCTGACGAAGGGCGACGGCGGCGCGACCTTGGCCACGTAGACGATGGAACGGCCGTCGCGCACCACCAGGTTGCAGGGCAGGCGCAGTTCGTCCGACAGGCGCTGCAGCAGCGGCAGGCCGAGTTCGTTGAGCGGCAGCGAGGCCAGGTACTCGAAGCCCAGGCGCAGCACGGCCAGGCCCAGGCGGTAGCCGCGGCCGCCCTCGTCGCGCTCGATGAAGCCCATGGTTTCCAGCGTGCTGAGCAGGCGGAACACGGTGGAGCGCGGCAGCTTGAAGCGGCGTGCCAGCTCGGGCGCGGTGAGGGTGCGGTTCTCGCGGCTGAATTCGCACAGCACGCGCAGGCCGCGCTCCAGCGCCGGCACGTTGTAGCGGTCGGCGCCCTCTTCCACGGCTTCCACCGCCTCCACCGCTTCCACGGAATCGTTCACGTCCTGCATGGCTTCGTCCTTCATGGCGATCCGGTCGTTGTCGTCGGCTGGAAGTTGTCGCGGGCCGGGCGTTCAGGCGCCCGGCTCGTTCAGGCCATCGAGCACGCGGCCCAGCAGGGCCGCGACGGCGGCCGGCTGTTCCACGTACGAGGCATGGCCCGCCCGCGCGATGGGCGTGAGCGGCACGCCACCGCGCTGCGCCACCAGGGCGCAACCGGCGGGGGGCGTGATCACGTCGAGTTCGCCGCAGGCCACCGTCAGGGGCAGGCCGGCCCGCGATGCGCGCAGCGCGCCCACGGCATCGAGCAACTGGCCGCCGCACAGCAGTTCGATGGCCTGGCGATAGCCGGCGTCGTTCAGGCGCGCCATGTTCCAGCGCACCCAGGCGCGCGCCACCGGCGAGGCGTGCTCCGACACCAGGCGGCCCGAGCGCTTGGCCGCCATGCCGGCGATGCCCAGCTCATCCAGCGTGCCCATGCGCTCGGCATGCACGCGCGCCCGTTCGGCTTCGCGGCCCGGTGCGCCATAGCCCTGGGCGGGGCTGATCAGCACCAGCGCAGCGACGCGCGCGGCGTCCAGGGCCGCGGGCGCCGCCATCAGCGCGCCCAGCGAATGGCCCACCAGCACGCAGCGCTCGATCTGGAGGGCGTCCAGCAGCGCCTGCAGGCGCTGCGCATAGTGCGCGCCCGTGGGCACGGCCTGCGGCAGCGGCGTCGATTCGCCGTAGCCCGGCGCGTCCCAGGCGATGAGGCGCGCGCGCGGCGCGAGCAACTGCGCCGTCTCCAGCCACGAAGCCGCGCCCGAGCCGATGCCGTGCAGGCACACCAGCGGCAGGCCGAAGGGCTCGCCGCATTCGCGCACCGACACCCAGGCGCCCTCGCCCACCGCCACGGCACGCGAGGGGAACAGCGCCTCGAGGCGCTGAACCTCGGCGGCAGGCAGTTCAGGCAAGGTCGGGTCGGACACAGCAGTCATGGGGAGGGTCGGGCCAAGCGAAGGAGGCTTACTTCTTCTCGCGCTTGATCTTGGCGAGCGGGTGGTCTTCTGGATAGGTCGGCGTGATCGGCTTCTTGGCGCCCAGCATCACGCACATCAGCGCATCTTCGTCGCCGATGTTGATCTCTTCGCGGTACACGCCGGGCGGCACCGAAATCAGGTCGCGGTCGGTCATGATGGTCTCGTAGCGCTCGCCTTCGGGCGTGGTGATGACCACCTTCAGCTTGCCGCGCATAAGGAAGAAAACCTCTTCCACGTCGACGTGGATGTGCGGCGGGCCTTCATGGCCGGCCGGGATCACCATGGTCGAGAAGGTGAAGTTCTCCGAAGGCACGGTGTTCACGTCGGCGCTCACGCCGGTGCCGCCCGTGCCCACGTAGCGCATCTGTGCGCGGCGGAACTTGGGGTCGAAGTCGGCCTGGAACTTCAGCGCGTCCCAGTCGTACTTGCGGGTGCTGTAGCGCGCGATGCGCGTGTTCATCCACTGCTCCAGGCTGGCGCCCTCGGGGCGGGTCCAGCTGGGGGTGTCGGCGCTCAGCTGCTGTTGTTGAGACAGGTCGGTCATGGGGAACTCCTTGGGGATGAAGGGAGGGGAATCCGGCTGCGCGGTCAGTGCATCACGAAACCGCCGTTCACGGCCAGCAGCTGGCCGGTGACGAAGCGCGACAGGCCCGACAGGCCGAAGAGCACGGCGCCGCACACGTCGGCCGCCTGCTGCTCGCGCGGCAGCGAGCGGCCTTCGAGGTACTTGTCGTGGCGTGCCTGCGGCACGTATTCGGTGGCTTCCACCAGCGTCAGGCCCGGCGCCACGGCGTTCACGGTGATGTCGTCAGGGCCCCATTCGCGCGACAGCGAGCGGGTCATCGAGATGACGGCGCCCTTGCTCGCCGCATAGGCCAGCAGGTTCGGCGCGCCCCACAGCGCGGTGTCGGAGGCCAGGTTGACGACCGCGCCGCGGCCGCTCGCGGCCAGCGCGGCATGGCAGGCGCGGCTCATGAGCCAGGTGCCGCGCACGTTCACGTCCATCACGCGGTCCCACATGTCGATGGCCAGCGCATGCGCATCCTTGCCGCCGGAATTGGTGATGGCCGCGTTGTTGACCAGGCCGTCCAGGCCACCCAGCCGCTGCACGGCCTGCGCGGCGCAGGCCTCGACGGCAGCCGGGTCGCACAGGTCCACGGCCAGCGCCTGTACATCGAAGCCCTGTTCGCGCAGCGCGGCGGCCTCGGCCTGCGCCAGGTCGGCCAGCACGTCGGCGATCACCACGCGCCCGCCCGCCGTCGCGATGCTGTGCGCAAAGGCCAGGCCCAGGCCGCGCGCGGCGCCGGTCACCAGCACGCGGCGGCCCTGGAGCATGTCGCGGGGCACTTCGGCCAGCAGTTTCTGCAGGCTCTGGGGATCGACGGCGCCGGTGGCTGAGGTCATGGGGTTCGCGGTTCGAAAAAGGGGAAGAAAAGGATCAGTCGGCCTGCACGCCCAGCTCCTTCACCACGCGGGTGAAGCGCTCCAGGTCGGCAAGGGTCGTCTTGGCCAGCACTTCGGGGCCGCCGCCCAGCGGCAGCACGCCCAGCACCTTCATCTTGGCGGCCACGTCGGGCATGCGGATGATCTCGTTGAGGTGCGTGTTCAGCGTCTTGACGATCTCGGGCGGCAGGCCCTTGGGACCGTACAGGCCGTTCCAGGCGCTGACCTCCACTCCCTTGACGCCCAGTTCGGCCAGGGTGGGCACCTGCGGCGCCAGCGGCGAGCGCTCGGCCTGGGCCACGCCCAGCAGGCGCATCCTGCCATCGGCCAGGTAGGGCTCGACCGGGCCGTAGGTCATCCAGGTCAGCGGCACATGGCCGCCGGCGACGTCGGTCAGGGCCGGCGCCACGCCGCGGTACGGCACATGGCGGAAGTCGGCGCCCGACGCCTTGTTGAACATCTCGCCCAGCACATGCATGGGCGAGCCGCTGCCGGGGCTGGCATAGGCGAGGCCGCCCTTCGCCTTGGACGCGTCGATGGCTTCCTTGAGCGTCTTGGCCGGCGTGCCGGGGCCGCTGACCAGGAACAGCGGCTGCGTGCCCGCCTGGATGATGGGCGTGAAGCTGCGCACGTCGTAGCCGGCGGCGGGGCTGGTCTTGAGCACCAGCTGCGCCATGGTGAAGGTGCTGGGCGCCATGAGCAGCGTGTAGCCGTCGGGCGCGGCCTTGCCGACGAAGGCGCTGCCGATCACGCCGCTGGCGCCGGGCCGGTTGTCGACCACCACGGGCTGGCCCAGCCGGGGCGCGAGCTTCTCGGCGAACACGCGGGCGATGGCGTCGGTGTCGCCGCCCGCGGGGTACGCCACCACGATGGTGATGGGCTTGGCCGGCCAGGCCTGGGCCGAGGCGGCCAGCGGCGCCAGCGCCAGAAAGCCGGCGCCCAGCGCCAGCGTGCAGGAAGCAGTGATAACCCGTCGGCGGTTCATCGTGGAGGTCATTTTTGTCTTACCAATGAAACATGGATCAATTAATGAGACAACGATGCGAGCGTAAGCCAGCATTGCGCCACAAATATCAGTAGTAACCCTTATTTCTGGGGTTCTGGATGCACCACCCAAGAAACATCGATTCCTCAATGGCACATCCATGCATCATCCGTGCCACGCGGATGGCGCGCATCCGGAAAGGCCCGCGCCCCGGGGATTGGGCGCAGCCCTGGCGCGCGCACCCAAAGAAAGCAGGCGGTGTCACCGCCGTACCCGGCCGCGCTCACGCCGGCCTGTGTGCCGAAAAGAAAGCGCCGCCCCGACAGCGCGAACCGGTTGCCCGGAGAGGCGGTCAGCGCCGCGGCGGCTGCACCGGCGCATGCCGCGCCATGAGCCCGGCGACCCAGTCGATGAACACGCGCAGCTTGGCACTGACATGCCGGTTCGGCGGGTAGGCCACGTGCAGGGGCATGGGGTCGAACTGCCAGTCCTCGAACAGCGGCACGAGTTCACCGTTCGCCAGGTGCGGCGCCGCCATGTAGTGAGGCAGCCAGAGCACGCCCAGCCCGGCCACGCCGGCCGCCAGGTAGGCATTGCCATCGTCCACCGCGAAGGCAGGGCGCCCCTGCACCTCGGCCCGCTCGCCGCCACGATGCAGGCCGTAGGGGAAGGGCTTGCCGCTGCGCGCGCCCAGGAAAGCCACGATGCGGTGCGGCTCGGCCTGCAGATCGCGCGGGTGCCGCGGCATGCCGGCGCGGGCCAGGTAGGCGGGCGCGGCGAAGGCGCCGGCCTGCAGATCCCCCACGCGGCGCGCGACCAGGGACAGGTCGGCCAGCTCGCCGCCGCGCACCACGCAGTCCACGTGCTCCCCGATCAGGTCGACCATGCGGTCGCTCACGCCCATGTGCAGCTGCAGGTCGGGGTAGCGGGCCTGGAAATCCGGCAGCGCCGGCACCAGCACCAGCCGCGCCAGCGGGCTGGGCACGTCCACGCGCAGGCGGCCGCGCGGGGCGGTGGAAGCGTCGGACAGGCTGGTTTCCGCGTCTTCCATGTCGGCCAGCAGGCGCTGCACGCGCTCGTAATAGGCCATGCCGTCGGCCGTGGGCGCCACCTTGCGCGTGGTCCGGTTGAGCAGCCGCACCCGCAGCCGCGCCTCCAGTTGCTGCACCAGCTGCGTCACGGTGGTCTTGCTCATGTGCAGCGTGCGGGCCGCCTGGGTGAAGCTGCCGGTTTCCACCACCCGGGCAAAGGCCTGCATCGCATCGAAACGGTCCATCGGTGCTCCCCGGGCGACGATTGATTGTTTGGAGTTTACGAACAGTGATGGACAGGGCTGCCCGTTGATCGATGCCCCGGCCCCCCCCTAGATTCCAGGCCTTCCTTCGTCAACCCCGGGCGGCCCCTGCGGCGCCGCCCTACCCAGGAGCACCGCATGAATCCCGCACGCGACACCGTCTTCCCGCCCGGCCGCCAGGCCCTGTACGAACGCAACCGCTACTCGCCCGCCATCCGTTCCAACGGCTTCCTGTTCGTCTCAGGCCAGGTCGGCAGCCGGGAAGACGGCTCGCCCGAGCCTGACCTGCGCGCGCAGGTGCGCCGCGCCTTTGCCAACCTGAACAGCATCCTGCAGGCCGCCGGCTGCAGCTTCGACGACGTGGTGGACGTGACCGTCTTCATCGTCGATCCGGCATCGCGTTTCGACACGATCTGGCCGGTGGTGATGGAGCACTGGGGCGAGGCGCCCCACCCCACCTTGACCGGCGTGGGCGTGACTTGGCTCTACGGCTTCGACTTCGAGATCAAGGTGATCGCCAAGCTGCCGCAAGCCCGCGCCGCAGCCTGAGGGCGCTGCCGATCAATCCACGCGCTCGAGCACCACCTCCCACAGCGCCTTGCGCCGCACGTACTTGCGGGTGGTCTTGTGCTGCCGCGACAGCTCGCGCCAGCCCGTGGCGAACAGGCGCTGCACGGCGGGTTCGTCGAAGAAGCGCTTGTGCTGGCCGTCGAGTTCGAAGAAGTTCTCTTCGAGTTCAGCGCCCTGCCCCGCGCCGAAGTTCCCGTCCTGCGTGGAATTGAGCCGGCACAGCAGCACGCCGCCCGGGCGCAGCACCTCGCGCACGCGCTGCACGATCCGCACCGTCTCGGCCCAGGGGAAGTAGTGCAGCGAGAGGCTGGCCACCACCACGCCCAGGCCGCGGGCCTCGGCCGGGAAGGGGTCGCGGATGTCCCGGCACTCGATGCGGGCCGAGGGCACGCGCAGGCGCGCCGCGGCGACCGAGGCGCGGGAGAGGTCGAAGGCGATCACGGCCAGTCCCTGGGCCGCCAGGGTCGCCGTGTCGTCGCCATGGCCGCAGCCGATTTCCAGCACGGGCGAGGCCGCGGCGCGCGACTGAATCAAGGGGAGCCAGCGGCTGAGCCAGGGGTCGTTGCGCATCGGAGCGGCCAAGAAAGCGAAGCCGCCGATTGTGGACGCTTTGCAGCGCGCGCCCACCTCGCGCCACGCGTTGGAATTCCCCGAGAGCCGCCGACCGGAGGGTCAGGCGCCCGGCCTGCGCGCTGCCCGACGCGCGTTCAGTAGGTCTTGTACGGCAGGAACTTGCCCGACAGCACCACGTTCACGCGGTCGCCCTTGGGGTCGGGCTGGCGCACGATGTCCATGCTGAAGTCGATGGCGCTCATGATGCCGTCGCCGAACTCCTCATGGATCAGCTCCTTGATGGTCGTGCCGTAGACATTGACGATCTCGTACCAGCGGTAGATCAGCGGATCGGTGGGCACGGCCGTGGGCAGCGAGCCCTTGTACGGCACCACCTGCAGCCACTTCTGCTCTTCGTCCGTGAGGCCGAAGACTTCGCCCAGCACCTTGGCCTGCTCGGGCGAAGCCGTCATCTGGCCCAGGCACAGGGCCGTGGTCCATTCCTTGGACTGGCCCACGGCCTCGGCCACACTGGCCCAGCTGATGCCCTTGGACACCTTGGTGGTGATGATCTTTTCAGTGACTTCGATGCGGTTCATGGTGATGGCTCCTGGAAATAGGAATCGCGGAAGAAGGGAATGAATGAGGAAAGGAAGACCGGGGTCACGGGACCTCAGACGGCGTGCGCGCGCGTGACGAGGAAGTCGACGACGTGGTTGCGCAGTTCGTAGTAGCCCGGCGTGTGGTGCAAGGTGCTTCGCGCGCGGCTGCGCGGCAGTCCCACGCGCACCGATTCGGCAATGCCGCCCGGCCGCCAGCGGCCGTCGGGCAGCTCGATGCCGTTGCGCATCAGCAGGATGCGGTCGGCCAGCAGGATGGCCTCGTCCACGTCGTGCGTGATCATGAAGACGGTCTGCTGCGTGCGCTGCACGATGGCCATCAGCTCGTCCTGGATGGTGCCGCGCGTGAGCGCGTCCAGCGCACCGAAGGGCTCGTCCAGCAGCAGCATCTTGGGCTCGATGGCGAAGGCGCGTGCGATGCCCACGCGCTGCTTCATGCCGCCCGACAGTTCCGAGGGCTTTTTGTCGATGGCCCCTGAGAGACCCACCATCGCGACATACTTCTCGACCTGGGCCTGCACCTGCGCGCGGCGCCAGTCGGGCCAGCGCGACTCGACCGCGAAGGCGATGTTCTGCCGCACCGTGAGCCAGGGCATCAGCGCGTGGCCCTGAAAGACCACGCCGCGCTCCAGGCTGGGCCCGGCGAGCTCGCGGCCGTCCATGAACACATGGCCGGTGCTTGCCCGGTCCAGGCCGGCCAGCACGTTGAGGATGGTAGTCTTGCCGCAGCCCGAGTGGCCGATGATGCAGACGAACTCGCCGCGTGCCACGCCGAAGCTCACGCCGCCGAAGACCGGCCGCTGCGGGTTGAAGGCGCGGCCCAGGCCCTCGACGCGCAGGAAGTCCTGCGCGGGGCTCGCCGGAGCCTTCTGGGCCGCAGCGGTCGGCATCGCGGTGTTCATGGCGCGTTCACTCCACATAGGTCACCTTCTTCTGCAGGGCGGCAAAGGCCAGGTCCAGCAGCATGCCCACCACGCCGATCACCAGGATGGCGAAGATCACGTGCGTGAGCGACAGGTTGTTCCACTCGTTCCACAGGAAGTAGCCGATGCCGGTGCCGCCCACCAGCATCTCGGCCGCCACGATCACCAGCCAGGCGATGCCCATGCTGATGCGCATGCCCGTCAGGATGGTCGGCGCCGCCGCCGGCAGGATGACGCGCAGGGCCCGGCGCACCGGCCGCACTTCCAGCGTGGCCGCCACGTGGAGCCAGTCGCGCCTGACCGAGGCCACGCCGAAGGCGGTGTTGATCAGCATGGGCCAGACCGAGCAGATGAAGATCACGAACACGCCCGAGACCGACGAGTCCTTGATCGTGTAGAGCGCCAGCGGCATCCACGCCAGCGGCGAGATGGGCTTGAGCACCTGGATGAAGGGGTCGAAGGCACGCTGCATCAGCGGTGACATGCCGATCAGAAAGCCCAGTGGAACAGCCACCACGCAGGCGAGCAGGAAGCCCAGCCCCACGCGCAGCAGCGACCAGCCGAGCTGGATGCCGATGCCCTTGTCGTTGGGCCCGTTGTCGTAGAAGGGGTTGGCCAGCTGCTCCACGAAGGTGCGGCCCACCTGCGCCGGCGTGGGAAAGCCGTCGCTTTTGGCCGTGGCCGCGCCCGGGTCCTTGCCCATGAGCTTCATGTATTCGACCTGCTCGGGCGTCAGGCCCGAGAGGTCGGCCCCGCCGCCCGACGGTTGCGTGGCCAGCTGCCAGATGCCCAGCAGCAGCGCCAGCATCAGCAGCGACACGAGTGCCGCGCGTGCGCTCAGACTGCCCAGGTTGCGCATCATCGTCGCCCCCTCAGCCCGCCATCTTGCTGATGGCGAAGCTGTTGGCGTACTCCTCGGGCTTGGCCGGGTCGAACTCCTTGCCCATCACCTTGAACTTGCGGTACGCACCTTCGGGCGGACGCCAGCCGGCCATCTGCATCTGCTTCTTGGCATCGGTCAGCATGAACACCTTCTCGGCGATCTGGCGGTAGTCCACGTCGCCCTTGACGTAGCCCCAGCGCTTCATCTGCGTGAGCATCCACACGGCCATGCTCTGCCACGGCACGGGGTCGAAGTTGGCGCGGTCGGGCACGTTCTTGATGCTGCCCAGCCCGTCGGCGAACTTGCCGGTCAGCACCTGCGCCACCACGGTCTCGGGCTGGTTCAGGTACTGCGTGGGCGAGATCACCTTGGCGATCAGCTCGCGGTCCTTGGGCAGGCTGGCCATGAAGGACGCGTTGATCACCGAGCGGTACAGGGCCGCGAAGGTGTTCGGGTTCTGCTGGATGAAGGCCTCGCTGACGCCGAAGGCGCAGCAGGGGTGGCCATCCCAGATTTCCTTGGACAGGATGTGAATGAAGCCCACCTCGTCATACACCGCGCGCTGGTTGAAGGGGTCCGGGCCCAGGAAGCCGTCGATGTTGCCGGCGCGCAGGTTGGCCACCATTTCGGGCGGCGGCGTCACGCGGATCTGCACGTCGGTGTCGGGGTTCACGCCATGCTCGGCCAGGTAGTAGCGCAGCAGGAAGTTGTGCATGCTGTACTCAAAGGGCACGGCGAACTTCATGCCCTTCCACTGCTTCGGATCGCGCTTGTCCTTGTGCCTGACGTGCAGCGTGATCGCCTGGCCGTTGGTGTTCTGGATGGTGGCCACGTTCATCGGCGTCTGGGTGGAGCCCAGCCCCATGCTGATGGCCAGCGGCATGGGCGACAGGAAGTGGCTCGCGTCATGCTCCTTGTTGAGCATCTTGTCGCGGATCAGCGCCCAGCCCGCCGTCTTGTTGAGCTGCACGTTCAGGCCTTCCTTCTTGTAGAAGCCCAGGGGGTCGGCCATGATCAGCGGCGTGGCGCAGGTGATGGCGATGAAGCCGATCTTCAGGTCCTTCTTCTCCAGCGGCCCGCGCTCCTGCGCCATGGCCTGCAGCGAGGCGACCGGCAGCAGCGATGCGATGGCCGCGCGCGCCGTGTTCGCGCCCACGGCCTTCAGGAAGCGGCGGCGCACGGCGTCCTGCGGGAACAGGGCCTTGACCAGCGTCGCCTCGACGAAGTTGCGCGACGCCTCTTCCACCGAAGTGGCGGCCGACACGGCATGGTCCTGCCCGCAGCCGCAGCGCAGCATCAGCGGGCGGTCGGCGTCATAGGGATCGGACGCGGCCGAAGAAGCGGTGGAAGGCAGACGGGACATGGGCACTCCTCGTTGGATTCGAATGCCCTGCTCTTGCAATGCACGGGCCTGAACGGGCCTGTGCCGGCCCTTTGCTGCGATTCGCGCCGCCTTTGTCGAAGCCTTGTAGGGCTGGCACTACAGGCCTACCCCAGGCTCCCCCACAAACTCAGCCCTGCAGGCCGTCGCGCGCGTGCCGCTCGGCATACAGCGCCAGTTCCACGTCGTTCTTGGTGCCGGTCTTTTCGAGGATGCGCGCGCGGTAGGTGCTGACGGTGTTGGGCGCCAGGCTCAGCGCCGCACCAATTTCGCTCACCGTGTGCCCCAAAGTGAGCAGGCGGAACACCTGGTGCTCGCGGTGCGACAGGCTTTCGGTGGCCGGCCCGCCGCGACCCACGGCGCTGGCCAGCGCCTCAGCCGTCGACGGCGTCAGGTACATCCCGCCACTGGCGGCCTTGCGCACCGCCGCCACCATCTCGTCGGCATCAGCACCCTTGTTCAGGTAGCCGGCCGCGCCTAGGCGGATGCAGCGCACCGCGTACTGGCGCTCGGGGTAGGTCGAAATCATCAGCACCGGCAGCGTGGGCCACTGCGCGCGCAACGCCCGCAGCACCTCCAGACCGTCCCGGCCCGGCAGCGCGATGTCGAGCAGCACCACGTCCAGGCCCAGCGGCCCCTTCAGTTCGGCCACGCGCTCCAGCACCTCGGGGCCGGTGGGCGCCTCGGCCGCCACCACGATCTCGGGCTCGCCATTGCTGCTGTCGCCCAGCACCTGCTTGAGCCCCTCGCGCACGATGCGGTGGTCGTCGCCGATCAGGACACGCAGGACGCGGGGCATGTCAGCCCGCCGCCGTCGCGGTCGATTGCAGCGGCAGGCGCAGCTGCACGCAACTGCCCTGCCCCGGCTGGCTCTGCACCTCCAGGCTGCCGCCGAAGTGCAGTGCCCGCTCGCGCATGCCGCGCACGCCGAAGGAGCCCGGCGCCTGGAAAGCCTGCGGCACGGCACCCACCCCGTCGTCCTGCACACGCAGGCTCAGCACGCCCTGCGCCACGCCGATGGCGATGTCCACGCGGCCGGCCTGTGCATGGCGGCCGATGTTGCTGAGCATCTCCTGGAAGATGCGGAAGACCGCCATCGCGGCGGGCTCGGGCAGTTCCAGCGATTCATCGACCGCCAGTGTCCAGCCTAAATCCAGCTCGGCCGCCTGCGCGAACTCGTGCGCCTGCCATTCCAGCGCCGCCCACAGGCCCTGGTGGTCCAGAATGCTGGGCCGCAGGTCCGTGATGATGCGCCCGACGTTGTCCACCGCACGCTCGATCAGCGCGCTCATGTTGGCGCACTTGCCGCGCATCTGCTCGCGCATGGCCTGCGCCGCCTCGGGCGCGCGGTCCTGCTGCTCGCCCAGGCGCTTGCCGATCCAGTTCACGTCCATCTTCAGCGCCACCAGCAGGCTGCCCAGCTCGTCGTGCACCTCGCGCGCGATGCGGGTGCGCTCGTCCTCGCGCACCGAGTCCATCCAGGCCGACAGGTCGCGCACCTGGTGCAAGGCCGCACTCAGTTCAGCCGTGCGCTCGGCCACACGCCGCTCCAGTTCGTCGCGCGACTGCTGCAAGGCTTCGGCCGCGCGCTTGCGTTCGGTGATGTCGACGAAGGTGATGACGGCGCCGCGCACGGCATCGCCATCGACGATGGGATAGCTCGAATACTCGACCGGAAAGGCCGAGCCGTCGCGGCGCCAGAACACCTCGGTGTCGATGCGGCAGGGCAAGGCGCGCCGGAAGGCGTTGAAGATGGGGCAGTCGGTGTCGGCGTAGGCCGTGCCGTCGGCATGCGAATGGTGCGTCAGCTCGTGCATGTTGCGGCCCAGCACCTCGGCCGCCTCGTGGCCGAGCAGCTCGGCGCCCGCGCGGTTGATGAAGACGCAATGGCCGTCCAGGTCGATGCCGAAGATGCCTTCGCCGGTGGATTCGAGCAGCAGGCCCAGGCGGCGGTGCCAGGGCGCGTCGGCGGCCAGGTCGGCGGAGGATGGGCGGCCCGGCGGCGGCAGGCCCTGCGGATGCACGTGCATGCGCCGCTCGCATGCAACCGGCGTGCCCGGCGACGCGCAGCAGCGCGGGGCCGCCGGGGGTGCGCTGCTCGGCGCGCAGGGGGCGCGGCGCCCAGGCAGGCGGCGGCGCTCCCCCGCCTGGCGAGCGGCTCAGAGCCCGAGCGCCCGCCGCAGCGCGGCCGCATCCAGGCGCCGGGGCGCCGCCGGCCAGCCGCCGTCCAGCAGTTCGACCATCTTCGCGTTGCGCGGCGCCTGCAGCCCATGGGCCCGGGCCAGGCGCACCACTTCGCCGCTGAGCGCATCGATCTCGGTGCGGCGCCCGAGCGCCAGGTCATCGGCCATGCTCGAGCGCGCCTTGGCGTCGACGCGCAGCATGGGCGCCGCCACGCGGCGGAACAGCCAGTCCGGCAGGCGCAGCAGCCGCGGCAGGTGCTGCGGCGCCACGGCGGTCATCTGCGCGGGGCGGATGCCCGCGGCCCGCAGCACGGCAAGCGCTTCGTCAATCAGCGCGGCGAAGCAGCGCCGGTAGCCGCGGTCCATCAGCTGGGCGCGCAGGGGCAGCCCCGACAGCGCATTGACCGGGTTGTTCAGGTTGAGCAGCAGCTTGCCCCACTGGATGGCCCGCAGGTCGGCGTGCAGGTCCAGCGGCACGCCGGCCGCCTCGAACACCGGCGCCCAGGCGCGCAGGGCGGCATGCGCCACGCCGGCCAACCGGCCGGCCGTGCCGCGGTGGTAGACGCCGGGCCCCAGCTCGGCCACGTTGTAGGGCACCATGCCGGGCAGCGCCACCAAGGCCGGCGAGGCGCGCTGCAGGACCTCGGCGTTGGCGATGCCGTTCTGCAGCGACAGCACGGGCGTGCCGGGCGGCAGCACCGCAGCCAGCTCGGCCGCCGCCGCGGCCGTGGCGCCGCTCTTCACGGTGAGCAGCACCAGCGCCGGCCGCGCATCGGCGGGCACCGCCGCCTGCAGATCGAGCCGGTCGGCCGGCACCTGCCGGTGCACGCCGTCCCGGTCGGTGAGCGTCAGGCCGTGCTGCGCCAGCGCGTCGCGCACGCGCGGGCGCCCCACGAAGGTGACGGGCACACCGGCGGCCGCCAGACAGCCGCCCACATAGCAGCCCACGGCGCCGGCGCCCATCACCAGCAGCGCGCCGGGCGCCTGGACGCGCGTGTCACTTGCGGGCAAGGCGGGCTCCCGCATGACCCCGTTCCCCGCGCACCGTGGGCGTGTCGATGGCCACCGGCAGCTCGGGCGCGGCCGGCGGCTCCTCGGCCGCCACGCGCCACAGCCCCCGGGCATGGCTCAGCACCAGCTTCTGGCAGTTGAGCACCGGCGAATGCTGCTCGAAGGGCCAGAACTGGGCCATCTTGTCTTCATCGCGCTCTCCGGCCAGCGCCACGGTCTGGCGCACGGCCTGCATGAACTGGCCGTGGCTGAACAGGAACACTTCGGCGCCGTCGGGCAGCGCCGCCAGGCGCGCCAGCGCGGCCTCGGCGCGGCGCAGCACCTGCGAAAAACTCTCCGCGCCCTCGCCATCGACATAGGCCGGATCGCCGCGCTGCCAGTAGGCCTCCACGGTGGGCCGGCGCTGCGCCCGGGTCGTGTTGGCCCAGTTCGCCGGGCACAGGTAGGTGAACTCGTGGATGGGCCAGATCGCCAGCGGCACGCCCGGAAAGCGCACGCAGGTGGGCTCGGCTGTCTGGCGCGCACGCAGGAAGGGCGAACTGACGAGGTGCGTCGGCGCGCGCTGCCAGCTACAGGCCACCGCGCGCGCCTGCGAGGCGCCCAGCGCCGTCAGCGGCATCTCCACCAGGTCGGGCGTGGGCAGGCCGGCGTTGCCGGTGCTCTGGCCGTGGCGGACGAAGGTGGCCTTCATTCGACCCTCGTGGCGACCATCCGGCCCCCCCACAACGGCCCATCCACGCTGCCGCGGACAGCGCCGGGAGCACATGCGGCCCACCGCGCCGCCAGCTTTCCACGGCGAAACAGCGCTGTACAGATCGCCCCCAGGACGCACCCTGCCGCAACCCGCACCAAGGACAACGTCGCGGTGAAGGCGCTGCTCTCGCTCATTTCCGGCCGATCTTCTGCCGCGGCTTCCGAGTCAGCGAGTCACGTCACGGCTTCACAGCCGCTCGGCCACCCAGCCCTGCACCGACGCCAGTGCCTTCGGCAGGCCGGCCGCGTCGGTCCCGCCGGCCATCGCCATGTCGGGCTTGCCGCCGCCCTTGCCGCCCACCTGCTGGGCGACGAAGTTGACCAGCTCGCCGGCCTTCATCTTCGCCATCGCGTCGGGTGTGACGCCGGCTGCGATCTGCACCTTGGCGCCGTCGACGGCGGCCAGCACGATGGCGGCGCTCTTGAGCTTGTTCTTGAGCTGGTCCATGGTGTCGCGCAGCTGCTTGGCATCGGCGCCTTGCAGCTGTGCCGCGAGCACCTTGAGGCCCTTGACGTCGACCGCCTGATTCACCAGTTCGTCGCCCTGGCTGGAGGCCAGCTTGCCCTTGAGCGTGCCGACTTCCTTTTCCAGCGCACGCACCTGCTCCAGCACCTGCGCCAGGCGCGGCTGCACCTCGGCCGTGGGCGCCTTCAGCGTGGCGGCCACGCTGTGCACGGTTGATTCGAGCCCCTGCACATAGGCCAGCGCATTCGCGCCGGTGATGGCTTCGACGCGGCGCACGCCGGCGGCCACGCCGCCTTCGCTCACGATCTTGAACAGGCCGATGTCGCCCGTGCGCTGCACGTGCGTGCCGCCGCACAGTTCGCGGCTCGTGCCGATGTCGAGCACGCGCACGGTCTCGCCATACTTCTCGCCGAAAAGCATCATCGCGCCGGTCTTCTGCGCGTCTTCCATGCCCATCACGCGCGCCTGCGTGGACGTGTTGGCCAGGATCTCGGCGTTGACGAGGCGCTCGATCTCCACGATCTGGTCGTGCGTGACGGCTGCGTTGTGCGCGAAGTCGAAGCGCGTCTTGTCGGCATCGACCAGCGAGCCCTTCTGCTGCACGTGCGTGCCCAGCACCTCGCGCAGGGCCTTGTGCATCAGGTGGGTGACGGAGTGGTTGCGCATGGTGGCGGCGCGGCGTTCACCGTCGACCGCGGCTTTCACCGCGTCGCCGACCTTGAGCGTGCCCTGGGTCTGCACGCCGTGGTGGCCATACACGTCGGCCTTGATCTTCTGCGTGTCCTCGACGCCGAAGGCGACGCCCTCGGCACTGATCGTGCCCTGGTCGCCGACCTGGCCACCGCTCTCGCTGTAGAAGGGCGTGGTGTCGAGCACGACGATGCCGGCCTGGCCTTCCTTCAGCTCGGGCACCGACGCGCCCTCGTGGTACAGCGCGACGACCTTGGCCTGCTCTTCCAGGTGCTCGTAGCCGGTGAAGACGTTGGCGGCGCCGCCGTATTCCACGGCGCGTTCCATCTTGAACTTGCCTGCGGCGCGGCCGGCGGCCTTCTGCTTTTCCATCGCGGCGGCGAAGCCCGCCTCGTCCACCGTCACGTTGCGCTCGCGCGCCACGTCCTGCGTCAGGTCGAGCGGGAAGCCGTAGGTGTCGTGCAGCTTGAAGGCGACGTCGCCGGGCAGCGTGGTCTTGCCGCCCTCGAGCGCGCTGTCCAGGATCTCCATGCCGTTGGCCAGCGTCTCGTAGAAGCGCTCTTCCTCGGCCTTGAGCGTGTCGGTGATGTGCTTTTCCTGCGCCGCGAGGCGCGGGTACGCGGCACCCATCAGCGCGACCAGGTCCTTCACCAGCTTGTGGAAGAAGGGCTTCTTCTGGCCCAGCTTGTAGCCGTGGCGGATCGCGCGGCGGATGATGCGGCGCTGCACGTAGCCGCGGCCCTCGTTGCTGGGGATGACGCCGTCGCTGACCAGGAAGGAGGTCGCGCGCACGTGGTCGGCGATCACCTTGAGCGAGGGGTTGGCGAGGTCTGTGGTGCCGGTCTCGCGTGCCGCGGCGTGGATCAGCGCCTCGAAGATGTCGATCTCGTAGTTGCTGTGCACGTGCTGCAGGATGGCCGCCAGGCGCTCCAGGCCCATGCCGGTGTCGACGCAGGGCGCCGGCAGCTTGACCACGCTGCCGTCGGGCTGCATGTCGAACTGCATGAACACGTGGTTCCAGATCTCGATGAAGCGGTCGCCGTCTTCATCGGGGCTGCCGGGCGGGCCGCCGGGGATGTGCGGGCCGTGGTCGTAGAAAATTTCCGAGCAGGGGCCGCAGGGGCCGGTGTCGGCCATCATCCAGAAGTTGTCGGACTTGTACTTGCCGCCCTTGTTGTCGCCGATGCGGATCACGCGCTCGGGCGGCAGGCCGATATCCTTCGTCCAGATGTCGTAGGCCTCGTCGTCCTCGTGGTAGACGGTGGCCAGCAGCTTGTCGGCCGGCAGCTTGTAGACCTTCGTCAGCAGCTCCCAGCCCCAGGTGATCGACTCGCGCTTGAAGTAGTCGCCGAAGCTCCAGTTGCCCAACATCTCGAAGAAGGTGTGGTGGCGCGCGGTGTAGCCCACGTTCTCCAGGTCGTTGTGCTTGCCGCCGGCGCGCAGGCAGGCCTGCACCGAGGCCGCGCGCACGTAGGGGCGCTTGTCGGTGCCCAGGAACACGTCCTTGAACTGCACCATGCCCGAGTTGGTGAACATCAGCGTCGGATCGTTGCCCGGCACCAGCGGGCTCGACGCCACGACCGTGTGGCCCTTGGATTCGAAGAAATCGAGGAAGCTCTTGCGGATGTCCGCGACCGTGAATGTGGGCTGGCTCATGAGTCTGGAAAGTGGGGCATCGGGCGGGCGCCGGATCGGCGAAACCGACGGTGGCGAAGCGCCTGCTAAGTGCTTGATAACTGCTTGATGCGATTGAACATTCGATTATAGGTTTTGGGGGTGCGGGCCGATCGCCCCGCCGATAGAATCCGCGCCCCTCCCCGCCTCCCTGGATTCCCGGCCGCCTGCGTTGCGCACGCGGCCCGCCTGCGCCATGCCCTCTTTCGCCGCCCCGCTCGCCTCGCGCACGCCCGCTTTCTGCGCCATCGACTTCGGCACTTCGAACTCGGCCATCGCCATCCCGGTGGCCGAAGGCATGGCACTGGTCGAGCTGGAGCCCGGCCGCCGCACCATGCCCACCGCGGTCTTCTACCAGGTCGAAGGCCTGGCGGCGCACGAGGAAGCGCAGCGCCTGTACGGCCGCGAAGCGCTGGCCGCCTACGTGCAGGGGTACGAGGGGCGGCTGATGCGCTCGATGAAGAGCATCCTGGGCTCGGCGCTGGCCGAGCAGAGCACCGACGTGGGCGCAGGCCGTTCGGTGCGCTACCTGGACGTGGTGGGCGGCTACCTGCAGCGGCTCAAGACCCTGGCCGAACGGGCGGCGGGCCAGCCCCTGGAGCGCGCCGTGCTGGGGCGGCCCGTGTACTTCGTCGACGACGACCCGGCGCGCGACGCCCAGGCGCAGCAGGCGCTGGAAAGCGCCGCGCGCGCGGTCGGCCTGCGCGAACTGAGCTTCCAGTACGAGCCCATCGCCGCCGCGCTGGACCATGAACAGCGCGTGGCCCGCGAGGAGCTGGTGCTGGTGGCCGACATCGGCGGCGGCACCTCGGACTTTTCGCTGGTGCGCGTGGGCCCCGAACGCCGCCGGCGGCTGGAGCGCAAGGACGACATCCTGGCCAGCCACGGCGTGCACGTCGCGGGCACCGACTTCGACCGCCATGTGGAGCTGGCCGCCATCCTGCCCGCCTGCGGCCACCGCGGACTGGGACCGAACCGCCCCGGCAGCACGCCGCGCGAAGTGCCCAGCCGCGTGTACTTCGACCTGGCGACCTGGCACCTGATCAACACCGTGTACGCCCCGCAGCGCGTGGCCGAGCTGCGCCGCATGCGCGAGTTCTACGCCGACCCGGCGCAGCACCGCCGCCTGATGACCGTGGTGGAAGCGCAATTGGGCCACGCCCTCCTGGGCCAGGCCGAGGCGGCGAAGATCGCCGTGGCCGAAGGCGGCGCCACCGTCATCGACCTGGGCCGGCTGGAACGCGGCCTGCAGTCTTCGCTTCATGAGGCCGAGGCCGTGCGGGTGCTGGACGGCGACATGCAGCGCATCGTGGATGCCGCCCTGGAAACCCTGCGCCGGGCCGGCGTCGCGACGGACGCCGTGGATGCTGTGTACTTCACGGGCGGCTCCACGGGTTTTCGCCCGCTCACCGAACGCATCGCCGCCGCGCTGCCCGCCGCCCGCGCCCTGCACGGCGACCGCGACGCGAGCGTGGCGCAGGGGCTGGGGCTGCATGCCCAGCGCCTGTTTGGATGACGCCCGCGTCGCGCAGGGCCCGGCCCCTCGGGCGCGCAGCCTGACGCAGCGGCCTGCGCCGCCGCTGCGCATGCGGGTGCGCGCGCAGCCGGCCTACTGCGCCGGCGCCCCGAGGATGGCCGCCGCCTCGCTGCCCGGTTTCAGCCGGCCGCGAAAGAAAGCAATGATCTCGTCACGCGCCGCGAGGGTCGGCTGGCCGGCCTCGTCGATCAGGTGCGCGGTGAGCACGCTGTGCGGCGTGGGCACATGCTGCGCAAAAAAAGGCGCCACGTCGTCATGGGCCGCGCTGTCCGGCAGCACCCGCGCGACGAAGCGCTCGCCCAGCGCCTGCCGGTAGGCGGCAAAGCGCTGCGCGCGGCAGAAGCGGTCACCCTCGAAACGGTAGGCCATCACCGTCAGGTCTTCGCGCTCCAGGCGCTCGCGCACCTGGCGCACTTCATCAGGGGCGCTCTCGATGGCCTCCGGCGCGTCCAGCGGCAGCGAAGGCTGCGCCAGCACGGGGGCCAGCACGGCCGGCTCCAGCATCAGGGTCAGCGCGAAATTGCCGGTGAAGCACATGCCGATCGCGCCTACCCCTGGGCCGCCGCACTCTTCGTGGGCCTGACGGGCCAGCAGCCGCAGCCAGTGCGTCACAGGACTCGACGCATGGCCTGCGAAGGCGCGGAACTCGGCGCTGACGCAGGCGCGCTGGAACACCGCGGCGCCCTCCCCGGCCTGCGGCACGGCGCCGTCCCGGCCGAAGAGCGATGGCATGTAGACCGTGAAGCCGGCGTCGCGCACCCAGCGCGCGAAGCGCACCACCTGCGGGCTGATGCCCGGCATCTCGGTCATCACGAGCACGGCCGGCCCGGCCCCCGCCACGTAGACGCGCTTGCAAACGCCTTCGAGCGTCACGCTGCGCGGCGTGAAGTCCTCCAGGGGGTCGTCCTGCTTCATGGATCGGTGCAGCATGGGGAAACGGTCTCCTTCAAAAATGGCGCGGCGCACGTCGCAGCCCCTGCCGGATCATGGCCGCGGCCAGGTCAGGAGACGAGTGTCTAGAATGACAATAAAAAGGCATTTTTTGACATGACGTCCGTGGCCATCCTGGAGATCGGAGGGTGCCTGGCCTCAAGCGCGGCCCTCAGCCATGACATGCTGGCGACCGCGAACCGGCTGGCCCCCAGCGGTCGGGCGCCCTTCCAGGTGCGCGCGGTGCAGTGCGGGCCGCGCCGCGCGTCCGGCGACCTGCATGGCGCGGACCTGGTCATCGTTCCCGGGCTCGGCATGCCGGCGGTCGACGACCTGGCCGGCACGCTCGCCGGTGCCGCGTGCCGGCGCGCCGGCGGCATGCTGGTCGATGCGCACTCGCGCGGCGCCGCGCTCGCGGCTTCCTGCGCCAGCACCTTCGTGCTGGCGCAGGCCGGCCTGCTCGACGGCCGTCGCGCCACGACGAGCTGGTGGCTGGCCCCGCAGTTCCGCCAGCGCTACCCCCAGGTGGAACTGGTGCCCGAGCAGGTCGTGGTGGCCGACTGGCCCATCGCCACGGGCGGTGCAGCCCTGGCGCACATGGACCTCATGCTGGCCGTCGTCGCGCGCTTCGCCAGCCCGGCCGTGGCGAAGACCTGCGCCCGCTTCCTGCTGCTCGACGAACGCCGCTCGCAGGCGCCGTTCATGGCCGTGACCTACCTGGCCGGCCAGGACCCGGCCCTGGCCAAGGCCGAGACCTGGGTGCGCCAGCACATCGCACGCGACTTCGCGATGGAGGAACTCGCCGCCGCCGTGGCCCTGGGCCCGCGCACCTTCGCCCGGCGCCTGGCGGCGACCTGCGGGCTCTCGCCCATCCAGTTCGTGCAGCGGATCCGGCTGGAGACCGCGCAGCATCTGCTGGCCACCACGCGCCTGCCACTGGAGCAGATCGCGCAGTCGGTCGGCTATGCAGACGCCTCGACACTGCGGCGCCTGATCCGGCGCGACACCCAGCGCACGCCAGCGCACTTCCGCAGCGCGCGGTGAACATCCTCGGCAACGATGCGTCAAGCCGCCACACAACAACGTGGCGGATGGCCCACAGCGCCGTGCAGGCAACACCTTTCGCTTGACCCCAGCTTAACTTGAGGTTTTATCCTGCCCGCGCCCAGGCTCCCCAGCGATGCGCTCGGCACGGTCCTGTAACCCTCTTGAGTTCTCCTCCATGCTCGCCAACGACACCGAATCACCCGAATCGCCCCCCCTCGCCCAGCCGGGAGGCGCCAGTACTTTTCTCGAAGAGAAGGCTTTTCGCGCACGCTCGGTGCTCGTGTTCGGCACCGTGACGGACGCACTGGCCGCGGAAACCGTGCGCAAGCTGCTGGCGCTGGACGCCGAATCCAGTGCGCCGATCACCGTCTTCGTCTGCTCGCCCGGGGGCCATCTCGAATCGGGCGATGCCATCCATGACGTCGTGCGCTTCGTTTCCTCGCCGGTCCACATGGTGGGCACCGGATGGGTCGGCAGCGCGGCCACCCACCTCTTCCTCGGCGCGCCGCGCGAGCGCCGCTTCTGCCTGCCGCAGACCCGCTTCCTGATCCACCAGCCGAGTGGAGGCACCGGCGGTCCCGCCAGCGACATCGCGATCCAGGCCAGGGAAATCATCAAGGCCCGCGAGCGCATTGCGCAGGTCATCGCCCGCGAGACCGGCCAGCCGCTCGAACGCGTGCACAAGGACATCGAACGCGACCTGTGGATGCCGGCCGAGGAAGCGATGGCCTACGGGCTCGTGTCGCGCATCATCCAGCGCCGCACGGAGCTGCCAGCGGCGTGAAGCCAGCGCTTCGCGTGCCTCGGCCCAGCCCATCGAGACCAGGGTCTCGGCCCCTGAAGCGGCGCCTGTCCGAGGTCCACGCAAGCGTAGCGGCGCTGGCTGCCGCCGCGTCCAGGGATGCGGCGCAGGCATCACGCCCGGCATCGGCGTGCCGTGAGCACCAGCGCAACGGCTGCCTCTCCCCGCCCTCCTGCCGGCCTCCCCCTACCGCCACCCATCCCCCATGCGCCCCGACCTGCTCCTCGCCTTCATGGCCTATGCGTTCGTGACTTCGATCACACCCGGGCCCAACAACACGATGCTGCTCGCGTCGGGCCTCAACCATGGCTTCGCGCGCAGCGTGCCGCACATCCTCGGCATCAGCGTCGGCTTTGCGCTCATGGTGCTGGGCGTGGGCGCCGGGCTCGGGCAGCTCTTTGCCACCTATCCTTCGCTGTACACCAGCCTGCGCGTGGTCGGTGCGGTCTACCTTCTCTGGCTGGCCTGGCAGATCGCCACGGCCCAGCCGATGCAGGAGGCGGCCGCCCCTGGCCAGCCCTTCGGCTTCTGGAAGGCCGCCGCCTTCCAGTGGGTCAATCCCAAGGCGTGGATCATGGCCATCGGCGCCATTGCCACCTATGCCCCGGCCGAGGGCGGATTGCTCGCGGTGACCGTCATCGCGGCCCTCTTTGCCGCCGTCAATGCGCCCAGTGTCGCCCTCTGGGCGGCCTTCGGCACGACGCTTCGCCGCTGGCTCACGGACCGGCGCCACCTGCGCCTCTTCAACCTCGCGATGGCCCTGCTGCTCGTGCTGTCCCTGTATCCCTTGCTGTCGGGGCACACGCAGGCTTGATCCACCGCCCCGGTCCCGTTGTCGCCCCAAGCCCAAATCTGGTCGATGTGGGGCCGGACGACGAGCCGGTGGATCTCGAACAGGCAGGGCGCATCACCCGGCACAGGAGGCCGAAGACCCATGCAGGCCTCATGCTTTGCCATGCCGGGGGACGTCTCCAGCGGGCCGGCCAGGTCCAGGCCGGTCATGAGACTGTCTCGGGGGGCGACGATGGCACCGGCAGGCCCAGGGCCTTGCACAGTGCCACGACCTGCATCTGCGCCGTCGCGTCCTGGCGCGCGACCTGCTGGCGCAGCTGGAACAGGGTGCGCTGGTTCTCCAGCACCGCCGCGTAGCTCCCGGCGCCGGCTCGGTAGCGCTTGTCGGCCATGTCGAACGCCGCCTGGGCGTGCGCTGCGGCGCGCAGCAGCGCAGCCAACTGGCGCTGCTGTTCGGCCAGCTGCGTCACGGCGTTCTCGACTTCTTCCTGCGCCGTGAGCAAGACCTGTTCATAGCGCGCCAGCGCGCCCTCCGACAGGGCCTCGGCCCCGCGCAGGCGGGCGCGGGCATTGCCCAGGCGCAGGGCGGGCCAGGACACGGTGGGCGCGATCTGGAAGGCCCGCGAGGCGGCGCTGCCCAGGTCCCCGTCGCGCAGGGCGAAGAAGCCCAGGAAGCCGCCCAGGTCGATGCGCGGATACAGCTCGGCGGTGGCCGCGCCGACCTCCTCGGCATGGGCCGCCAGAAGCCGCTCGGCCTGCACCACGTCGGGCCGCGCCAGAATCAGCCGGTTCACGTCACCCAGCGGCAGTTGCGCCGCCAGCGGCGCGCCTTGGGCAGCCGCCGGATCGGGCAGGCCGCCCTGGCCAGGTCGCTGGCCGGCCAGCACATCGAGCCGATGGCGGGCCCGCTGCAAGGAGGCCACCAGGGGCGCAATGGCCGCCTCGCTGCGCAACAGCTGGGCCTGGGCGTTCTCCAGGTCCTCGGGCAGGCCGGCGCCAGCGCGCAGGCGAGCCTGGGCCAGCCTCACGGTTTCGCGCCAGTTGTCGGCTTCCTGCCGCGCCACCGCCAGTTGCCGCTGGTCGCCCTGCGCCTCGAACCAGGTGCGCGCCACTTCGGCGGCGATGCTCAGGCGGGTCATGTCCAGTTCGGCCTGGCCGGCCTCGGCCCGCGCCTGCGCCGCCTGCTGCAGCCGGTCCAGGCGGCCGAACAGGTCGATCTCCCACTGCACGTCGAAGCCGGCCTGCCAGGATTCGGACAGGGTGCGCGCACCGCCGTTGCTGGCCTGCTGCTGGATGCCACGGCTGTAGCCGGCGCCGCTGGTCACGCCCGGCAGGCGGTCGAGCCGGCGCTCGTCGACGATGGCGCGCGCGGCCAGCAGGCGGGATCGGGCCTGGCGGATGTCATGGTTGTGCGCCAGCGCCGCCTCGATCCAGCGGCTGAGGCCCTCGTCCTCGAAGATGCGCCACCAGGCGGCGGGCATCGCCCGGGACCCGCGCGCGGCGACTTCCGCTGCCTGCGGGCTGGCCAGCACGAGAGCCGGCCCCTGCGGCCGGGCGTACTGCGGCCCGACCGCGCAGCCGGCCAGCGCCGCCGCCAGCGCTGCGGCCGCGCCCGCGCGGACACTCATCTTGCTTCGCTTCATGCGGCCACTCCTTCGGCCTGGTCGATTTCGGCCAGTTGCCGGCTGCGCGCCCCCTGCACGCGGTGGTCGCGCGCGAGCCAGGTGTAAATCGTCGGCAGCACGAACAGCGTGAACAGCGTGCCCACCAGCATGCCGCAGACGATCACCGCCCCGAGGCCGAAGCGGCTGTTGGCACCGGCCCCGCTGGCGAACAGCAGCGGCACCACGCCGAAGGCCATCGCCCCGGTGGTCATCAGCACCGGCCGCAGGCGGATCTGCGCGGCGCGGACGATGGCGGCGCGGCGGTCCAGCCGTTCACGGACCTGCAGCTCGTTGGCGAACTCCACCATCAGGATGCCGTGCTTGCTGATCAGGCCGATCAGCGTCACCAGCCCGATCTGGGTGTAGATGTTCAGCGTAGCCCAGCCCAGTGCCAGCGGCAGCAAGGCGCCGCAGATCGACAGCGGCACGGTGATCAGGATGATCAGCGGATCGACCAGGCTCTCGTACTGCGCGGCCAGCACGAGGTAGATCACGACCAGGGCGGCCAGGAAGGCGAACACCAGCGCGTGGCCCTCCTGCACGTACTGGCGCGACTCGGACTGCCAGTCGTGGCTGAAGCCCGGCGGCAGCTCGGCCACGGCCTGCTCCAGGAAGCCCACGGCCTGGCCCAGCGAGACGCCGGGGGCAGGAATGGCCTGCAGGGTGGCCGCGTTCTGCTGGTTGAACTGGTTCAACCGATTGGGCGCCACGCCCATGTCCAGCCGCACCACGGTGGACAGCGGCACCAGGCTGCCGTCCCCGGTGCGCACGTACTGCCGCGCCAGCGCCTGCGGGGTCAGGCGCTGCTCGCCCACGCTCTGCGGAATCACGTCGTAGGAGCGGCCGAACAGCGCGAAGCGGTTGACGTAGTTCTCGCCGACCAGCACGCCCAGCGAATCACCGATGTCCTGCAGCGCGATGCCCAGGCTCGCGGCCTTGGCGCGCTCGATCGTCACCTGCACCAGCGGGCTGTCGTATTCGAGGTCGCTGTCCACCACCACGAACAGGCCGCTGTCGCGGGCGCGTTGCTTGATGCCCTCCATGGCCTCGTACAGCACCGGATAGTCCTGCGCGCTGCGCAGCACCAGTTGCACCGGCAGGCCGCCGCTGCCGCCCGGCAGCGGCGCGACCTGGAACACGAAGATGTCGCTGCCGGCGATCTCGCCGACGGCGCCTTGCAGCTCAGCCACGATCTCAGGCTCCTTGCGCGTGCGCGCTTTCCACTCCGACAGGTTGACGCCTCCGAAGCTGGCCGCGGGCCCGTCGGTGCCGTTGATGATCCAGGTGCCCACGCTTTCAGGAATGCGCGACATCACCGCATGCAGTTCGTCGGCAAAGCGTTCCGCGTAATCGAGGCTGGCATGCTGCGGCGACTTCACCGCCGCCAGCACCGCCGCCTGGTCTTCCGGCGGCGCCAGTTCGCGCTGCGGCAACTGGTAGAGGAAGGGCAGGCTGAGGCAGACCCCGATGGCGAAGCCTCCGCTGAGCCAGCGATGCCGAAGTGATCCGCCCAGCAGGCGCCCGTAGCGATCCGCCAGGCCGCCGAAGACCCGCTCGGCCAGGCGGGCCATGCGCCCCGGTCCGTTGCCTTGATGGCTGGACTTCAGCAGCAGCGAACTCATCACCGGCGAGAGCGTCAGCGCCACCACGCCGGAGACGACCACGGCGCCGGCCAGGGTGAGCGCGAACTCGCGGAACAGCGCACCGGTCAGCCCGCCCATCAGGCCGATGGGCGCATACACGGCGGCCAGGGTCAGCGTCATGGCAACCACCGGCCCCGCGATCTCGCGCGCGCCGACCAGCGCCGCCGCCACGGGCGACTTGCCTTCCTCGATGTGGCGGTGCACGTTCTCGACCACCACGATGGCGTCGTCCACCACCAGCCCGATGGCCAGCACCATCGCCAGCAGGGTCAGCAGGTTGATGCTGAAGCCGAAGGCCAGCATCAGCGCCGCCGCGCCCAGCATGGACAGCGGGATGGCGACCACCGGGATCACCACGCTGCGCAGTGAGCCCAGGCACAGCCAGATCACCAGAACGACGATCAGCACCGCCTCCACCAGGGTCTTCACCACCTCCTGGATCGAGGCGTCGATGAAGCGCGCGCGCTCGTAGACCATCGCGGCCTTCACGCCCGGCGGCAGCGTCTTCTCGATCTCCGGCATCAGCCGGCGGATGCCGTCCACGATGACCAGCGGGTTGCCCTTGGGCGTGGGGAACAGCGACAGGTAGACGGCCGGCTCGCCATTCATCTGGCCGCTGGTCTGCGTCGAGGCCGCGCCCAGCTCCACCGTGCCCACGTCGCGCAGGCGCACCAGGCCGTTGCCGTCATGGCGGATGACCAGGTCGCGGAACTCCTCCACGCTCGTCAAGTCGGAATTGACCCGCACGTTGGCGATCACGTACTGCCCACGCACCTGTCCCGGCGCGGCCTGGTAGTTGTTGCGGCGGATCGCGTCGGCCACGTCCGTGGCGGTCAGCCCGCGCCCGGCCAGCCGTTCGGCGTCCAGCCACAGGCGCATCGCCAGCTTCTGGCCGCCGTCCACCTGAACCTTCGCCACGCCGTCGATGCCGGACAGCAGCGGCTCGACCACCCGCGAGAGGTAGTCGGTCAGCTCCGGCGTCGACAGGCTGCCGGTGGAAAAGCCCACATAGGCCACCGCCGTCGAATCGCCGGCCGACAGCTCGATCACCGGGTCATAGGCGCGCTCGGGCAGGCGAAAGCGGACCTGGTTGACCTTGGCCATGGCCTCGGTCAGCGCCTGGTTCGAATCCCGGTTGAGCTCCATGCGCAACGTGACCAGGCTTCGGCCTTGCGTCGACGAGGAGGACAGGTAGTCGATGCCCTCGACCGAGGACACGGCCTGCGCGATCGGCTGCGTCACGAAGCCCTGCATCAGCTCGGCCGAGGCGCCCGGGTACTCGGTACTGACCGTGATGGTGGACGTTTCCAGCGTGGGGTACTGGCGGATCGGCAGCTTGCCGAACGCGAACAGGCCCAGCAGCACGAGCAGGCTGCTGACCACCAGCGCCAGCACCGGGCGGCGAACGAAGACGTCGGTGAAGCTCATGATGCCTGCCCCCGGCTCGCCGCTGCCCGCGGGGAGCCCGCCTCCTCGCGCAACGCGTCGCGCGCGACCTCCTCGACCGCCATGCCATCGCTGAGCTTGAGCTGGCCCGACACCACCACGCGGTCGCCCGCCTTCAGGCCGGAGACGATCTCCACCCGTCCGTCCCAGCGTTCACCCGTCTTGACCGCGACGCGGCGCACCTTCAGGGCCTGCTGTTCGCCGGGTTCGACGACGAACACCGTCTGGCCGTAGGCCGTGTAGGTCACCGCGGTTTCGGGCACGGCCAATACCGGCGTCGGCGCGTGGCGCAGCACGCGCACATGCGCGAACATGCCGGCCTGCAGCACGGCGTCGGCGTTGGGAACGCGGGCCTGCACCTGCAGCGTGCGCGCCTTGCCGATCAACGGGTCGATCGCGGCCACCTGCGCCTCGAAGCGGCGTTGCGGCCAGGCATCGACGCGGAGCTCCACCGGCTGGCCCGGCCGCAGATGGGGGAAGGCCTGTTCTTCGAGCGCGAAGTTGACGCGGAGGGTGGCGGCATCGACCAGGCTGGCGATGGCGTCGCCGGCCTGGAGGTACTGCCCCTCATGCACGCGGCGGATGCCGACCATGCCGGCGAACGGCGCACGGATCGCCTTCTGCGCGATCACCGCCTCGCTCCTGCGCAACTCGCCCTGCGCCATGTCGTGTGCGGCCTGGGCCTGGTCGAGCTGCTCCTGCGTGGCCACCTGATCGGCCATCAACTGGCGGGTGCGTGCCAGCACGGTCTCGGCATTGCGCAGTTGCGCGCGCAGCCGCAAGCGCTCGGCCTGCTCGGGCGCGTCGTTGACCTGCACCAGCAATTCACCCTGCTTCACGCGCTGCCCGGATGTGAACGCGATGCGCGTGATGCGCCCGGCGGTTTCCGCAGCCAGTTCCACCTGCCGCGCGGCCTCCAGTTCACCGACCCCGTGGAAGGCGCGCGGCGCCTGGGCATGCTCGACCGGCGCCAAGGCCACCTTGGTGGCCGGCCAGGCGCCGGCGCCGTCCGCGCTGGCGGTGCATCCCGCCAGACCGATCGCGCTGGCCATCGCCAGACCCAGAAAGGCGATGCGGGCATTCATGCCCGTGCCTCCGGGCGGCGGTGCAGGCGGCTGGCGATCGCCGCCGCGACCAATCCGCCGATCAGGCTGATGTGCTCCAGCGCCCAGAACAGAGCCGCCTGGGCCTGCGGCTGGGGCAGCGCCCAGAAGCGGTGCACGACGAGGATGGTCAGCAGCAGAAACACGGCCAGCGCGCCGGCTCCCAGCCACAGCGCACGATCGAGCAGGAGCAGGGCCGAGCCGCCGAGCAGCACACCGATGGTGGCGATGTTGAACAGCCAGTCCGGTTCGAGCCCGGCGGCCCGCATCTCGGCCAGCCCGCCCTGGAAATCGATCAGCTTGGCCAGGCCCGACGAAAGAAATACCACCGCCAGCAGGATGCGGGCGACGAGCCATAGCCAGCGGCTGTCCAGCGTCTTTCCAATGAGGTCTTGCATGCGTGCGCGCTCTCTCGAAGAAACGGCCGCGCGGCATGGGGCGTGCGGCCGGAGGGTTGCAGGAAGGCTGGCCGCGGTGAAGATGGCCTGCCAGGATCGACGCGGCGGACTGTAGAACCTCAACCAAAGATGAGGTCAAGCCATGAGCGCAAGGAAGCCGATTCGTGAGTCGGCCCCCAGGGCTTTCGGACAGCCTCGCCGGGCCGCCGCTGGCGACATGATGAAATTCCGCTTGAATGGGCGATGCCCTGCGAGGAATCCCTCCGATGAATCCATTTGATGCGCTGAATGCACTTTGGGCACTGGCCGGGCTGCCTTCCCAGGCGCTGGCCGAAATCGACCTGACCGGGCAGGACCCGGTTTTTCCCTCGTCCTTCGCCGTCGGAACGGCCGCGCAGGCGAGCGTCGCGGCGGCGGCACTGGCCGCCTGCGAACTGGCCCATGCGCGGGGCGTGCCGCGCCAGCGCGTCGCGGTGGACATGGCCCACGCCGCCGCCGAATGCACCGGCGGGTTCACCCTCGATGGCCAGGCGCCCGAGTTGTGGGACCCGTTCGCGGGCCTGTACCCCTGCGCCGATGGCCACGTGCGCATCCACACCAACTTTCAGCATCACCGCGACGGGGCGCTGCGCCTGCTGGGCCTGGGCCCGGCCACCGCCACGCGCGCGGATGCGCAGCAGGCCCTGCGGGGCTGGAAGGCGCTGGACTTCGAGCAGGCCGCGGCCGAACGGAAGCTGGTCGCCACCGCGCTGCGCAGCTTCGCCGAGTGGGATGCCACGCCCCAGGGCCAGGCAGTGGCCGCGCAACCGCCGCTGACGATCACCCGCATCGGCGAGGCGCCGCCGCGCGCCCTGCCGCCCTTGGCGGCCGACGCCCGGCCGCTCGACGGTCTGCGCGTGCTCGACCTCACGCGCATCCTGGCCGGCCCCGTCGGCGGGCGGGCGCTGGCGTCGTTCGGCGCGGACGTGATGCTGGTCAATTCACCCCAGCTGCCCAACATCGCCGCCATCGCCGAAACCAGCCGCGGCAAGCGCTCGGCGCATGTCGACCTGCGCACCGAGGTCGGTCGCGAATTGCTTTGGCGCCTGGTCGATGGCGCCCACGTGTTCTCGCAGGGCTACCGCCCCGGCGGCCTGGCCGCGCTCGGTTTTTCGCCCGAGGCCCTCGCCGCACGCCGGCCCGGCATCGTCGCCGTGTCGCTGAGCGCCTACGGCACCCACGGGCCGTGGGCCGATCGGCGCGGCTTCGACTCGCTGGTGCAGACCGCGATGGGCTTCAACCATGCCGAGGGCGAGGCGGCGGGCGATGGCCAGCCGCGTGCGCTGCCGATGCAGATCCTGGACCAGGCCAGCGGTTTCTTCATGGCCTTTGGCGCGGCCGCCGCGCTGTGGCGCCAACAGCGCGAAGGCGGCAGCTGGCACGTGCAGGTGTCGCTGGCGCAGACGGGCCACTGGCTGCGCGGGCTGGGACGCGTGGCGCATGGCCTGCGCGCCGGCAAGCCGGACCTCACGCCCTGGCTCGCCGACGAAAGCTCCGGCTTCGGCCGGCTGCGCGCCGTGCGGCCCAGCGCCCAGCTGTCGCGGACGCCGGCCGGCTATGCGCGGACGTCGGTGCCGCCGGGCACGGATGAGCCGAACTGGTGACGCCCATCCCAGCTCAGGTGGTCATCTCGGGCTGCTCCGGCGGCGGCAAGTCCACTTTGCTCGCGGAGCTGCAGCGGCGCGGCCATGTCACCGTGGCCGAGCCCGGCCGAAGGATCATCGCCGAGCAGATGCGACAAAGCGGCGATGCCTTGCCATGGGGCGACATGGCCGCCTTTTTGCGTGAGGCGCTGCGTGTCGCTGCCACCGACCTCGAAGAAGCGGCGCGGGTCACCGGACCGGTCTTCTTCGACCGCGGGCTGATCGATGCGGCCGCTGCACTTCAGCGGCTCTGCCAGGTGCCGCTGTCGCAGAGCCTGGGCGAAGCCCGTCCCTACGGGCGGCTCGTCTTCCTCGCGCCGCCCTGGCCGGAAATCTATCGCGCCGACGAGGAGCGGCGACATGGCTTTCAAGAGGCAGCGGCCGAGCATGCCCACCTGGACGCCACCTACCGGGCCTTGGGCTACGACGTCCGGCTGCTTCCGCGCGCCGGAGTGGCCGAGCGGGCCGATTTCGTTCTCGAGGCGATTCATCGCGGCTGAAGGCGGGATCCCGCAGCGGCGGGCGGTGCCGAGCTTGGCGCGGCCCGGTCCCACCTGGCAGCCACTGCAACTGCGCTATGGTGCAGGTCTTCAAGACTTGCCCCCTGACGCCATGCAACGCCTCCTGACCCACGCAACCCTGACCGCCGCGCTGGCCGCCACCCTTGGCGGTTGCGCAGGCACCCCGCCGGCGGCGGCGCCTTCCCCGTCCTCACCGTCCTCCCCCTCCCTGTCGGCGCCGCAGCAGTTGCAGGCCTACCAATGGGATCTTCAGGCCGCGTTCGATGCGCAGGGCCAGCCGTCGCCCGGCTGGCAGCTGCCGGGCCGCCCGGCCGTGCGCCTGGCTTCCAGGCGGACCGGCTTTCGGCGCAGAACCTGTGCAACGTCCTCGGTGCGGGCTATGCGCTGACGGGCACGCAGATGACGGTGGGCCGCCCCGTCGCCACGATGCGCGCCTGCGCCGAACCCGGGCTGATGGCGCTGGAGCGCCGCGTGGCGGAACAGTTGCCGCGCGTTCAGCGCTACGAGTTGCGGCCCGGCGTGTCGCGGCCGGCGCCCGTGCTGGTGCTGCACTTCTCCAACGGCGAACGCTGGGAGCTGGCCGGCACCCCCACGCCCGCCACCCGTTACGGCTCGGCCGGAGAGCGTGTGTTCCTCGAAGTGGCGCCGCAGCGCGTGGCCTGCAACCACCCGCTGATGCCCAACGCGACCTGCCTGCGCGTGCGGGACGTGCAGTTCGATGCGCAAGGCCTGAAGCAGTCCGTCGGCGACTGGCGCATCTTCCAGGGCGAGATCGAGGGCTACACGCACCGGCCCGGCGTGCGCAACGTGCTGCGGCTGCAGCGCTATTCGCTGGTACGCAATGGCCAGGCGCCGGCCGACGGGCCTCGCCACGCCTACGTGCTCGACATGGTCGTGGAGTCGGAACAGGTGCGCTGAAGCCGGGCCGCCTTTGGCGGACGGGCACCGGTCTCGTCGCGCAGCCCAAGGGGGCAACATGCATGCACGGCACGCACCAGGATCTATCCCAGAATGATCGAGCCCCATACTGCGCCCACCATCAGCAATGCCGTGGCTTGCGCAGCGCTGCCCATGTCCTTCGCGTTTTTCGACAGGGGGTGGAAGTCAAGGGAAATGCGATCCACCACCGCCTCAATGGCAGAGTTGAGCAGTTCCACCAGCAGACTGACAAGGCAAGCCGCCCACATCAGCGCACGCTCAACCGGACTGACGTCGAACACCAGGGCCAAAGGGATGAGAACGCCGTGAACCGCCAGCAGTTGACGAAATGCGGCTTCGCCACGCACGACCGCACGAAATCCGTCCCGCGAGTAAGAGCGGCTAACAAAACGGTGGGAGATGGCGAATGCAGATAACGCAGCAGGCCAGCGAGAGCAACGCGACATGAATGTCGATGCGGCGCTCGAAACGAGTACGCAGCTTGCCGAAGGCGGCCAGCCAGGCGTGCGTGCGCTCGACCACCCAGCGATGACGCCCGAGCCGGTCGTTGCGTTCGATGCCGCGCCGGGCAATACGCGCGGTGATCCCCAGCTTGCGCAGGTGAAAGCGGCAGCGAGCATAGTCATAGCCCTTGTCGGCATGCAGTTTGTGCGGCCAGCGCCTGGGCCGACCGCGACAGCCACGTACCGCTGGCAACGCGTCGACCAGTTGCTCGAAAACCACCGAGTCATGCCGGTTGGCGCCCGTGACGCAGAAGATCAGTGGGATGCCTTGGCGGTCCGTGATGATGTGGCGCTTGCTTCCGAGTTTGCCCCTGTCCGTGGGGTTGGGGCCGGTGTAGTGGCCCCCCGGGGGCTGGCCACACTGGCCGCGCCGCGGGTGGTGCTGACACGTCTGTCCACATCCGGGCAATTGGAGCGTGTCGGGCGCGGCCTCTACCGTTTGCCGGGCAACCCCATGTCCGCGCACGAGGACCTCGCCACGATTGCAGTCAAGGTTCCCAAGGCCGTGTTCTGCTTGCTGACGGCACTCCAGTTCCACGAACTGACCACGCAACGGCCTCGCCAGGTCTGGATTGCCATGCCTCGTGGCAGCCACACCCCGCGTATCGAGCACCCGCTGATCAAGATGGTGCAGATGGCGGGTGATGCCTATGCCTCGGGCATCGATGAGCACGAACGCGATGGCGCCAGACTGCGGGTCTACAGTGCCGCAAAAACCGTGGCGGACTGCTTCAAGCACCGCAACCGGATCGGCCTGGACGTGGCCATCGAGGCGCTGAAGGCTGCCTGGAAGACACGCAAGGCTTCAGCCGATGACCTATGGCGCCATGCCAAGGTCTGTCGGGTCGCAAATGTCATGCGCCCTTACCTGGAGGCGGTTTCGCATGAGTGACCACGCCGCCTTGATTCGCGCTTTCTGGGCGAGCCGATCCGTACATTTGGATCGAGACGTCGTTGTCAGCGAACGGCTCGAATAGGCAGCCCATCATGGCACTGGACCACCTCACACTCACGACATACCGCGATCGGCATCCTGCATGGCGATTGCTGGCCTCGCCACATGCGCCATTGGTGGCAAGCTTCCTGTACCGGGTGTTCGTTGCACCGAACGTGCGGCTGACGAGCGAAGCGGATCTGACCGAAATGCTGGAAGATGAGCTGTTTGCCCTGCGCGAACAGCTCGGTGCAGAGGTGTATCCGAAAGCCGCAACCGAATACCTGAATGACTGGTGCGCGCCAGACAAGGGCTGGCTGCGCAAGTTCTACAAGCCCGGCACCGACGAGGCCCAGTTCGACCTTACCCCTGCCACGGAAAAGGCCATCGCCTGGCTGGTGTCGCTGACTGAGCGGCCTTTCGTCGGCACTGAATCTCGCCTGCTGACCTTGTTCGCGCTGCTGGAGCAGATCAGCACCGGAAGCCAGGCCGATCCAGCCAGGCGCCTGGAGGAACTGCGCCGCAAGCGCGACGAGATCGACGCCGAGATCGGCCGCGTCTTGTCCGGCGACGTGCCGCTCATGGATGACACGGCCATCAAGGATCGCTTCCTGCAATTCCAACAGTTGGCGCGCGAACTGCTGAGCGACTTCCGCCAGGTGGAGCACAATTTCCGCCAGCTCGACCGCAGCGTCCGCGAGAAGATCGCGTTGTGGGGCGGCAGCAAGGGAGCGCTGCTCGACGAAGTCATGGGCGAGCGCGATGCCATCGGAGATTCCGACCAGGGGCGCAGCTTCCGTGCGTTCTGGGATTTCCTGATGTCCAGCCGTCGCCAGGAAGAACTGTCCGCACGGCTCGACCAAGTCCTCGGCCTGCCTGCCGTGGCCGCGCTCAAGCCGGAGCCGCGCACCCGCCGGGTTCACCACGATTGGCTGGAAGCGGGCGAACATACCCAACGCACGGTGGCGCAGTTGTCGCAGCAACTGCGCCGCTTCCTGGATGACCGGGCCTTCCAGGAAAACCGTCGCATCCTCGAACTGTTGCGCAGCATCGAGATCAAGGCGCTTGCATTGCGCGACACGCCACCGGCCGGCGAAGTGATGCTCCTCGACGAGATGGGCGCGGAAATCGCCTTGCCGCAGGAACGCCCCCTGTTTGCGCTCCATGCCAAGCCACGCCTGGCGGAACTGATACTTGAATCCGGCGAGGACGACGACATCGACACCGCACGCCTGTTCGACCAGCACGTCGTGGACAAGGCCCGCTTGCGTGAGGCCCTGCGGCAGGCATTGCGGCAACAGTCGCAGATCAGCTTGCGCGCGTTGCTGGAGACTCAGCCGCTGCAACAGGGATTGGCCGAACTGGTCACCTGGCTGGAACTGGCCCACGCGGGAAACCGCGGGCTGGATGGCCTCAGGGCCACGGTGGATGACGATGCGCAGGAGATCGTCGAATGGGCCATGCAGGACAGCGATGGCTCGACGGTACGACGGCGGGCGCGAATGCCGCGCGTGATCTTTACGCGCTGAATGCAAGCTGCGACGGACAGAGCAAAGACCCATGAACGATATGCATCAGGATGATCCAGAAGGCAGTGCCGAATCGCGCCCGCCCGTGGTAGCGGAACTCTCGCAACTGATGGTGCATTTGCTCAAAGGCGTGTTGTACCGCCAGGACGACGAGCGCCTATGGGCCAGTCTGCTGAACCTGCAGGCGCGTGTACGGGAGCAGGCGGCGGTGTTGTTGCTGGATCTGGTGCTGGACGAAGCCGAGGGCTACGCCTTCCTCAAAAGCCAGCCGGAGCCGGAGCATGCGGACGCCACACCTCGCCTGCCACGCCTGATCGCACGACGGCCGCTGCCCTATCCGGTCAGCCTGATGCTGGCCTTGCTGCGCAAGCGCCTGGCCGAATCCGACGCCGGCGGCGGCGATACCCGGCTGGTGCTGTCGCGCGAGGAGATCGCCGAACTGATGCGCGTGTTCCTGCCGGACGGCACCAACGAGGCGCGCCTCATCGACCAGGTCGATTCGACCATCACCAAGGTGGTGGAACTGGGCTATCTGCGCAAGCTCAAGCCCGCTGCCGGTGCAAGTCAGCAGGCACCCCGCTACGAGGTGCGGCGCATCCTCAAGGCGTTCGTCGATGCGCAGTGGCTGGCCGACTTCGATGCGCGCCTGGAGGGTTATCGCACCGCGTTGTCAGGTGGCGATCGCGACAAGGAAGCCGGCCGATGAACGATTTTTCGCCACAGCAGCTCGATGTCGTGGCCGACGACAGCCGCGTCGGCTTTCGCCTGCAGCGGCTGGAAGTCCTGAACTGGGGCACATTCGACCGGCGCGTCTGGCGCTATGAACTCGATGGGCGCAACGGCCTGCTCACTGGCGACATCGGTTCGGGCAAATCCACCCTGGTCGATGCCGTCACCACGCTGCTGGTGCCAGCGCACCGCATCGCCTACAACAAGGCCGCGGGCGCCGAAACGCGTGAGCGATCATTGCGATCCTACGTGCTGGGCCACTACAAGAGCGAACGCAACGAAGCCACCGGCAGCGCTCGCCCGGTGGCGCTGCGCGACACCACCAGCTACAGCGTGATCCTGGGTGTCTTCCGCAACGAAGGCTACGGCCAGGCGGTCACGTTGGCGCAAGTCTTCTGGTTTCGCGAACCACAGGGCCAGCCCGCGCGCTTGTTCGTGACTGTAGAGCGGGAACTGTCCATCACCGAGCACTTTTCCGGATTCGGCAGCGACATCAACGGCCTGCGCAAGAAGTTGCGCGCGATGGGCTGCGAACTGAACGACAGCTTCCCGCCCTACGGCGCCTGGTTCCGCCGCCGCTTCGGCATCGAGCACGAGCAGGCGCTGGAACTGTTCCATCAGACGGTTTCCATGAAATCGGTTGGCAACCTGACCGACTTCGTGCGCAGCCACATGCTCGAACCGTTCGACGTGGGCAGCCGAGTCGAGGCACTGCTCGGCCATTTCGATGACCTCGATCGCGCCCACCAGTCGGTACTCAAGGCCAAGCGCCAGATCGAGCTGTTGACGCCGCTGGTGGAGGATGGCCGTCGCCACGGGCAGATAGCTGCCGAGATCCAGGCGCTGCGCGAAGGACGCGATGCACTGCGCCCATACTTCGCCGGCTTGAAGGCAGCATTGCTGGAGAGGCGCCTGGAATTGTTGACTCAGGATGCGATGCGCTGGGATGCCCGCATCAAGCAACTGGGAGAGCAACGAGACAACGCCCGAATCGAGCAGGGGAAGCTCGAAGGCGCACTGCGCGAGAACGGCGGCGACCGACTGCAACAACTCGCTGCCGCCATTCAGCAGCAGGAGGCAGAGAAACAGCAACGGCAGGAGAAAGCGGACGCCTACACCACGCTATTGACGCGCATTGGAGAAGCAGCGCCGGGAGACGAAGCTGCTTTCATGACACAAAGATCCACCATCGGAGAACACGCCGAAGCGCTGCGCACAAGCATTGCGGACCACGATACGCAGATCAATGAAGACGGATATGCGCTGCGACGGGGTCAGGAAGAACACAAAGCGCTCAGCGACGAGATCGACAGCCTTGCGCGTCGCAAAAGCAATATCGATGCGGCGCAGGTGCGCATCCGCGAAGCCCTGTGCGCCGCTTTGTCCATCGCCGAGGAAGACCTGCCCTTTGCCGGTGAACTGATCCAGGTGCGCGAGGACGAGCGCGACTGGGAGGGCGCGGCCGAACGCCTGCTGCATGGCTTCGGCCTGTCCCTGCTGGTGCCGGATGCGCACTACAAGGACGTGGCCGATTGGGTGGAGCGCCAGCACCTTGGCACGCGACTGGTGTACTTCCACGTGCGTGCACGCAAGTCCACGCAGGCCGTCAGCCTGCACCCCCAGTCGCTGGTGCGCAAGCTGCTCATCAAGCCCGACACGCCGCACTACGACTGGCTGGAACGCGAACTGCACCATCGCTTCGACCTGGCCTGCTGCGACAGCACCGAGCAGTTTCGCCGCGAGACCCGCGCCATCACCCGCGCCGGACAGATCAAGGACCCGAGCGGGCGCCACGAAAAGGACGACCGCCGCCGCATCGACGATCGAAGTCGCTACGTGCTGGGCTGGAGCAACGCCGACAAGTTGCGCACCTTGCGTGACGAACGCGAGGGCCTGGAACAGCGAATGGGCGATATCGGTCTGCGCATTGCCGACGCGCAGCGATTGCGCGGGCAATGCCAGGCGCAACTGGAAGCCTTGGCCAAGCTCGAAGTCTTCACCCGCTACAGCGAGATCGACTGGCAGGCGCCGGCGCGCGAGATGGCCCGCCTGACCGAGGAACGCGACCGCCTCAAGGCGGCCTCCGATACCCTGCGGGAACTGGAAAGCCAACTGGCGCAGGTCGTCGAACGCCTGAAGGAGATCGAAGGCGATCTTGGCGAGGCCCAAGGCAAGCGCGGAGAAATCCGCAGCAAGCACGAAACTGCCTTGGCACAGCACGCACAGGCTCTCGAAATCCAGGCGCAAGCCGCACTTGACGACAAGTTGCTGCAAACCCTTGAGGGCTGGCGCGCCGAAGTCCTGGGCGACCACCAGCTCACGGTGGAATCCTGCGACAACCGCGAACAGGACGTGCGCAACGGCTTGCAGGCGCGCATCGATGCCGAAGACAAGCGTCTGACACGCCTGACCGAACGCATCATCAACGCCATGCGCGGTTTCAAGGAGACCTTCAAGGCAGAGACCGCCGAGATCGACATCAGCCTGGCCGCGCTGCCCGAGTTCGAGCGCCTGATGAACGAGTTGCAGCGCGACGACCTGCCGCGCTTCGAGGCGCGTTTCAAGGAGCTGCTCAACGTCAATACCATCAACGAGATCGCCAACTTCAACGCCCAGCTCGCGCGCGAGCGGGAAACGATCAAGGAGCGGGTCGATGCCATCAACCAATCCTTGCAGGTGATCGACTACAACCCCGGACGCTACATCCGGTTGCTGGCGCAACCCAGCCCCGATGCGGAGATCCGCGACTTCCTGCAGGATCTGCGTGCCTGCACCGAAGGCGCGCTGAGCGGCTCGGAAGACGAGCAGTATTCCGAGGCCAAGTTCCTGCAGGTCAAGGCCATCATCGACCGCTTCCGCGGCCGCGAGGGGCTGGCCGAGGTCGACCGGCGCTGGATGCAGAAGGTGACCGACGTGCGCAACGGCTTCCTGTTTTCCGCCAGCGAGCGCTGGCGCGAGGACGATGCCGAACACGAACACTATTCCGACTCCGGCGGCAAATCCGGCGGGCAGAAGGAGAAGCTGGCCTATACCGTGCTGGCCGCCAGCCTGGCCTACCAGTTCGGCCTGGAATGGGGGGCGGTGCGCTCGCGCTCGTTCCGTTTCGTCGTGATCGACGAAGCCTTCGGGCGCGGCTCGGATGAGTCGGCCCAGTATGGGCTGGAACTGTTCCGCCAGCTCAACCTGCAACTGCTGATCATCACGCCACTGCAGAAGATCCACATCATCGAGCCCTACGTGTCCGGCGTCGGCTTCGTGCACAACGAAAGCGGCCGCGAGTCGCGGCTGCGCAGCCTGAGCATCGAGGAATACCGGGCACAGAAGGCTGCCGCCACGGGAGGCGCTGCATGACATGGAGCCGGCCCGCCGACCTTCGCGCGCAAATCGAACGGCTGTGGCAGCGCGGCGAGTTGCTGCGTGCCGTGGTCGGTGACGGCGCGCTGGGCTGGCCGTTGCGGCTGTCGCTCAAGTCGCCTTCCGCTGCCGATCTCAGCAACCGTTTCGATGCCGTGCGCGGCTGGGTGCGCGATATCAGCGCCATGCCACGCGTGCGCATCGAGTGGCGCGAGTGGACGCACCGGGTACAGGGCCGGCAACGCCTGCCGGACACGCTCTGGATCGATACGCTGGAAGACGCTCTGGCGATGATCGGCAAGACCGGAGATGGCCGCCGGTTCCAGGCACTCTGGCAGCAAACTGCCGAAGCGCAACCCGCACTGCTGCCATGGCTGCACAGATCACCGTTGCAGACCCTGGCACTGGCCGAACACTGGCCGCGCCTGCTGGCCGTGGTAGCCTGGGTGCAGGCCCATCCGCGCCCAGGCGTCTATCTTCGGCAGGTCGACGCGCCGGGCGTGGACAGCAAGTTCATCGAAGCGCATCGCGGCATACTGGGCCAATGGCTGGACCTGGCCTTGCCGACTGAAGCCATCGAGCCTGCTGCAACCGGGATGGCCGGGTTTGCCCGTCGCTACGGCTTTCTGGAGAAGCCCGTTCGCATCCGCCTGCGCTTGCTCGATCCGCAGCTGCTCCAGCTTCCCGGCTGCACGGGACTGACCGACATCACCCTGGATGAGGACAGCTTCGCCACGCTCGCCCTGCCTGCGCAGCGTGTTTTCATCACCGAAAACGAGGTGAACTTCCTGGCGTTCCCACCGGTCTCCGGTGCCATCGTCGTGTTCGGTGCCGGCTATGGCTGGGGAGCGCTTGCCCGAGCCAACTGGCTGCATCGCGCCTCTCTGCACTATTGGGGAGACATCGATACCCATGGCTTTGCCATTCTGGACAGCCTGCGCAAGTATTTCCCGCTAGCCGCTTCGTTCCTCATGGACCGCTCTACCCTGATGGCCCACGCACTCCAATGGGGTGAGGAGCCCCTCGACAAACGCCATATGTTGCCCTTGCCCCGACTGGTCGATGAGGAGGCAGCTCTCTACGACGACTTGCGTAATGACCGAATCCGGCCACAGCTGCGGCTGGAACAGGAACGCATCGGCTATCGCTGGCTATGCGCGGCGTTGGCGACAACAGCCCAGGACGATTCTCGGCCGTAGCGGTATGTCCTGCCGATGTCGTCAGGGCGTGGTCGATTCGACGAACGCCGGCTCGAAATCCAGCAGGTCGGTACCGCGCATGCCCAATCCCCGGGCCACTGCGCGCCAGCCCGCCACGGCCTGGGCCACTTCACTCCAGATCGCCTGCGCTTGCACAGCATCCAGCCTGAAGTACGACGCGGCGGCCATCAGCATGTCCCGGCTATCGATGACGCCAGTGTCCTCGGTCAGCCAGGTCTTGCTCTCGCGACGGTCGCCCGGCATCGGGTTCAGGTCGAAGGCCGGCGACAGACGCCAGCCGCGCTGGCGTGCGTCGTACAGGAAGCCGGTGTTGCGCAGGTGATCGTCGGTGTTGCAGATCAGGAAGTTGAAGACCAGCCGGCGCCACAACTCATGGATGTCAGCGATCGGATCGGCGCCCGACTGAAGCAGCACATCCACCAGTTCGGTGTAGGCATGCGTCGCATCGCGGCCATCGGACTGGAGCATCGTCGCGGCCGACACGTAGGGGATGCGAGCGCCGTCGTCGGTGCGGTCGAAACGCCGGATGACGGCGACCGCCGTGCTGCCGATCACTTCCACGCGCGCCGGCGCCACCCGGATGCCGGCCTTGGCCGCCAGTTGCATGGCCAACACTTCGCCCCGGATCACGTCGCGCCGATCCGCCTGGCTGGGAAACTTGCCGACCGCCAGGCGTCCATCGATGTCCCGCACCGTGGACTTCGGCCTGGCACCACCCAGCGACGTGCCTTGCCCCAGCAGGTAGCGCAGATCCTGCGCGCTTTCCGTTCCGTCCTCCAGGGCGCGGGCCGCGTGCAGCACCTTGTCCAGTTCCACCAGTGGCGGTACGTGCCGGTTCGCTCCGCCGGCGCGCAGGTAGGCGCGAGATTGCGGATCGAACAGGCGCAGCGCGCCGACGCGCGCCTCGTCGTCCACCCACATCACGAAGTCCACCGGGTCCAGTGCAGGCGTGTCGCGGTCTTCCTGCCGCAGCTTCGCATGGGCGCGCCGGATCACACACTCGCCCCAGGCGTCGGGCGCGGTGTCCTCCAGCGCGAGGAAGAACACCTGACGGGGATGCTGCACGCCGGCCACCGGCTGGAGATCGGGCGACAGCGTGAAGAACCGGACATCCTGCAGCCAGCCTTCGTCGTAACTGAACGCGCTGCGCCGGCCGCTGCCCAAGTGCAGGCGCCCCACGACTAAGCCACTTGCCCCCAAGTGGACTTCGAGGTCCGGACGTCGCGCAGGCCGATGCGTTGCCATCAGAAGCCCTCCAGGTCATCGGCAGGCGCGGGCGCATCGCCTTTGTCAACGGGTGCTGCCTGCCGCTTCCTGCCGGCAGAGGTGCGTACCCGCTGCGGCAACTGCTCCCGCACCAGTTCCATGCCGAGCGCATCGTTCTCCAGGGTCATCGCCTGGGCCAGGTCATCGAGCCGGCCCAGCACGTGCAGCGCGCGCAGGAAGGTGTGCAGCGCGGTGCCGGGATAACCATCCTCCATGCGCCTGACGGTGCTCAGGGACGTGCCGATGCGCTGCGCCAGGTCTTCCTGGCTCAGGCGGCGCATGCGCCGCGCCACCGAGATGTCCTGCCCCAGGCGGCGCAGCGCACGCGCGACGGGCTGCGGCATCGCCACCTGCGCACCAGAGCGCTTTTGCTCGGAAGAAGACATCTTTTAGAACCTCAAATATGAGCTTATTTTTTAAATAATAGTTCATATTTGAACGCAAAAATGGGGGTCAGTCAACCCAGTCCATGCCTGCCCTTGCAGTTCTGGTAACCGCGCTACTCCATTGCGAGCGGCCCTGTTCGCAGGAGGTATCGCCGGGCTACCAGGACCGGATGAAATCCGACAGGTGATCTCACCTCGTCACCGCTCGATTGTTCGCAGGAGCCACCAAACGGTTCCTACGCACGAGTGGGAGAAACGGGGCGTCATGCTTTGTCGATCTGGGGGCAGACCTCCCGCGTCTTGCCCAAAACCTCGCCGCACTCCGTCGAGGCGGCATCGCCACACCTGTTTCCGCCCGCACTGCGTCTGCTGATAGACCGTCGCTGTCTTGCACACCGGTAACGCCCAGACTCGAACGCAAGAAGACCGAATCCGTCTTTCGCCGCGATGGCGTCTGTAGCAAAACCTCGTTATCGAGCCATCCCGCCATGGGCAGTCAACCCATTGAAGCATACCGCCACGCAGAGGCTCGGTGCTGGTGGACAAGCGCCATATCGACAGGCGGCTGCTCTGGTGAACATCCGTCATTCCGGCCTTTCTCACAAGCCAAGCCGCCACCGTCTCGCGCCGTGAAGGCGCGTCCCGGCAGCGATTCCAATCAACGAGGGAAGCAGATGTCCTGAATCCGGTTACCAGGGAGCAGTCATGCGAAAGTCATTTTCTTCCGGCGCCCACGCCAAGGTCTTCTACGGCCCAATCGAGGCGGCCATCCCGTGGGCAGGGCTGTCGCGTTTCGAGCGTCGCATCCTCGATGTCGCCAATGGGATGAACCGCTTGCCGGAGCACCCCGAACTGGCGCGCTGGCCACAGCTTCGCCTGAACGCGGAACGGATCTACGACGCACTGGTGCATCTCGACCTTCCCTACGGCAAGGACGGCATCACGAGCAACGACCCCGCCTTGCTCGATGACCTCAGCCTCACGATCCGACATGTCGATCTGAAGGCCTGGATGATCCGCTTCTATCTCGACCAGCGACCGGCCTTCCTGTTCGATGCCTTCGAGCGTCACCTGCATCCGGCCGTCAGCGTCGATGCTGTGCAGGCACTGGTCATGGATCGCGAGGCATTGAAGCTCCAGCTTGCCGACAGGGTGCAAGCCTGGGATGCGCTCTATGCCCAGTTCCAGACGCTCAGCCAGGAGCACCAGGCACGTACGGAGCGCGAGAAGCGTTCCGGGGTGCCGGGCGCCCGCAGTGAGTCCACCTACCTGAACATCGTTGGCGGTCTTTTGACCCTGCTGCTGGGCAAGTCGCCCAATGGCGTTCCCTATTCTTCCTTCGAGACGCTGGAATCGGTCATCAGTGCGCTGGTTGCCCATTACGGCGACAAGTCCGGGATCAGCGAGCGAACGCTGTGGGCGAAGTTTTCGGCAGCCAGGCGTCATCTCGCCACCCAGGACCGCTGACTGCAAGTGCAGACGCCGAGCCTGCACTTGCGGTGACTGCGCGGGAACCGCGCTATTGAATACGGGGCACGTCCATCACCGCCGCTACACAGCGCCAAGGAGTGCCCCTCGTGACTGCCCAGACCATCGCCACCGCGGCGCCGAACGAACATCGCATCCTGCGTCGCGCGGAAGTCGAGGCCAAGACCGGCTTCAAGCGCGCCCACATCTACAACCTGATCAAGGAGGGCAAGTTTCCCAAGCCCCTGCGCCTCGGGGTACGCGCCATCGGCTGGGACTCGGTGGAGATCGAACAGTGGATCGCCGATCGCCTCAAAGAACGCGCCTGACGCTTCTTCTCGGTTCATGCCATTCGAGGAGGAGAAGCTCATGCAGGTGGTGTCCATCATTTCGACCAAGGGCGGCGTGGGCAAGACCACGACGGCGGCCAACCTGGGCGGCTTCATCGCCGATGCCGGGCTGCGCGTGCTGCTGCTGGATCTGGACGTGCAGCCCACGCTGTCGAGCTACTTCACGCTGGACGTGCGCGCGCCCGGCGGCATCTACGAGATGCTGGCCTTCAACGAACGGCGCATCGAGCAACTGGTGTCGCGCACCGCGATCGCGGGCCTGGACCTGGTGCTCTCCAACGACGACCGCGGCGAACTGAACACGCTGCTGCTGCACGCTCCGGATGGGCGCCTGCGACTGCGCCATTTGCTGCCCGTCTTCCGCACGCACTACGACCTGCTGCTGATCGATACCCAGGGAGCGCGCAGTGTGCTGCTGGAGATGGCGGTACTGGCCTCCAGCCTGGCGCTGTCGCCGGTGACACCGGAAATCCTGGCGGCGCGTGAGCTGAGGCGCGGCACGCTGCAACTGATCGAGGATATCGCTCCGTATCGGCACCTCGGCATCGAGCCGCCACCGCTGCGCTTGCTCATCAACCGTGTGCATCCGGTTTCGTCGAACGCCCGACTGATCCAGCAGGCCCTGCGACAAGTGTTCCAGGCGCACGCTGGCATACAGGTCCTGAACACCGACGTCCCGGCCATCGAAGCCTACCCACGTGCCGCAACACGGGGGCTGCCAGTGCATCGCGTCGAGTACCGGCAACCAATGGGCCGTACTGCGCCTGCGGCGTTGGAGACGATGCGTGCGCTGGCTGGCGAGCTGTTCCCGGCATGGCGGGAGCGCTTCGCGTGCGTTACCGGCAGGGGCCGCGCAGGGGGAGCCAGTCATGGCGAACGCGCATGAACTGGCCCGCGGCCATGCGCGGCTGCGCGCGCTGATCGAGTTCGCGCTGGGCGAAGGTTGGCACGTGAAACGCACGCGCGGCGGGCACCTGATGTTCACCAAGCCCGGCTGCGCCGCGATCTACACCAGTTCGACCGCGAGCGATCATCGCGCCAGCCGCAACGCTCGCGCGCAGCTTCGCCGCGCCGATCGACAGGCACTGACGGCATCTCGGGAGAGCAGCGATGGCTGAGCCGACGCCGCAGGACATGGCCGCCAAGCTGCTGGCCACCGGCTTCGAGCGCAGCGGCCCTTCGGCCGCGACCTTGAGCGACCCCATCGCCGACACGCCGATGGTGGTGACGCTGGACCAGTTGCGGCCCTACGACCACGACCCGCGCGTGACGCGCAACCCGGCCTATGCGGAGATCAAGGCGTCCATCCGCGAACGTGGGCTGGACGCGCCCCCCGCGATCACGCGCAGGCCGGGCGAGGCGCACTACATCATTCGCAACGGCGGCAACACGCGGCTGGCGATCCTGCGCGAGTTGTGGAGCGAGACCAAGGAGGAACGCTTCTTCCGGATTGCGTGCCTGTTCCGCCCGTGGCCGGCGCGCGGCGAGATCGTGGCGCTGACCGGGCATCTGGCCGAGAACGAGCTGCGCGGCGGCCTGACCTTCATCGAGCGGGCGTTGGGCATCGAGAAGGCGCGCGAGTTCTACGAGCAGGAAAGCGGCCAGGCGCTGTCGCAGAGCGAACTCGCGCGGCGGCTGACTGCCGACGGTTATCCGGTGCCGCAGTCACACATCAGCCGCATGAACGATGCGGTGCGCTATCTGCTGCCGGCGATCCCGACGCTGTTGTACGGCGGATTGGGCCGGCATCAGGTGGACCGGCTCGCGGTGCTGCGCAAGGCGTGCGAGCGCACCTGGGAGCGGCGTGCGCTGGGCCGCACCGTGGCCGTGGACTTCGCCACGCTGTTTCAGGACGTGCTGACGCAGTTCGACACACAGCCGGACGACTTCTCGCCGCAGCGGGTGCAGGACGAACTGGTGGGCCAGATGGCCGAACTGCTGGAGGCGGACTACGACACGCTGGCGCTGGAGATCAACGACAGCGAAAGCCGCCAGCGTGCGCTGAGCAGCGAACCGGCGGCGCCGACACCACCGGCAGCGCCCGTCGCGCCTGCTGGTCCTCCTCCGCCGGTCTCCGCGCCTCAGCAGCCACCCGCCTCGTCCGTGCCGCGCGACACCACGCCGGTCGCGCCTCCGGCGCCAGCAGCGACACCGCCTGCATCGCCTGAAGCGCCGGAGGACCAGCACGGGGTACGCGAAGAGCGCCTGCAAGGGCACATCGTGACACCGGCACCGACCACCGAGCGCCTGCAGTCCATCCAGCGGATGGTTGCGGACCAGCTCGGCGACAAGCTGCCCGACTTCGAGACCGACGCGCTGCGTGCGATCCCCGTGCAGGTCGGCGGGCTCTATCCCATCTCGGACGTCTGGTACGTCGAGCCGGCGCTGGACGTGCCGGATCGCCTGCGCGTGCACATCGCGCAGTTCGCGCGCGAGATCGGCGAGGAAGCGGCGGTCGGCGACCACATCGAGGCCAGCGTCGGCGGCATCGGCTTTGTCTGCGTGGCGCCGGCCGTGGGCCAGGCAAAGGCGCTGCCTGCGTTCGCGCGGGCGGTGCTGACCCTGCTGGAGGCGCTGAGTTCGGCGCCACCCGCCGCGAACGGCTTGGACCGTGCACTGCTGGCCGACGAGTTGGCGGCGCTGCTCCATGGCCACGGCGGCTCGGCTACACGCCTGAGCGATGCTGCGCTGGTGAAGCTGTTCCGTCTGCTGCGCCTGGCGCGCCGGCTGCTGGATCTGGAAGCCGGCGTAGCGAGCCAGGATTACTGAGCGCAGGAGGCTTCCGCATGTCGGCACCGCACCCACTCAACCAAGCCGTGATCGCCCAGGCCCTGCATGACTTGCGCAACGGCCAGTTGCGCCGCTGCAAGGCCATGGGCTTCGGCGAGGAAGAGCTGGATGCGCTGAAGCACCCCGAACTCGTGAGCATGCTGGTGAATGCCACGGTGTCGTGGTGTTCGGTGTCGGTGAACCGCGAAGTGTTGAAGCGGCTGCTGAGCCAGGTGCACGACGTAGAGCGGGAGATCGCCACGGTGGACCGCATGCTCCGCCTGGGGGCGAGCACGGAGATGGTCAGCAAGTTCTACGGCCTCACGCATCAGGAAGTGGCGCTGCGCCGCGACATCCTCGGGCTGCCCAAGCGCAAGGGCCGGCATCCGGTGCTCGACGAGACGCAGGACGTGGCCTTGTGGGAGCGCTGGAAGGCCGGCGTCGCCGAGCGCCATATTGCCCTGACCGACGACATGGCGCTGCTGGCGCTGACCATGGACCTGGCCGAGGCGATGAGCCTGCCGATGTCGGTGATCTGGTCGGCGATACGGAACTGGATCGACCAGGGGCTGGTGTAGCCATGACCACGGGCAGCGCACCACGGCGCGATGGCCCGGTTGCGCTGTCGGCGTTGTTCGACGAGGCGCTGCGGCACCTTGAGCCGAAGGAACTGGCGCAGGGCACGGCGCCGAACCAGGACGGTTTCCTCTACAGCGGCAACCGCCATGAGAGCGTGCCGCGCCGACTGTTCCTCGACCGGCGCCTGACCCCGCTGGAGCGCAACGCCTGGCAGGTGTTCCGCCTGCAGCTCAGCGACGACGGCGTGACCGCCTTTCCCACCTACGACCAATTGCGCCCCTACCTGGCCTCGATGCCCTGCGCGGCGCAAGCATCGCATGAGACCGTGGCGCGCGCCCTGACGCTGTTGCGGCTGACGCGCTGGCTGAGCCTGGTGCGACGACGGCGCGACCCGAAGACCGGCCGCATCCAGGGGAACCTCTACGTGCTGCACGACGAACCGCTGTCGCCCTTCGAGGCGATGCAGCTCGATGCCGACTACCTCGGCCTGGTCAGCCAGGCGCTGACCCATGCCGCCAAGGCGGTGCAGATCGTGGGCATGAACACGCTCAAGGAGATTGCCGAAGACCCGCTGCTCGGCGGCCGCACATTGCCGACCCGCCTGCAGGTGCTCGCGCAGCGCATGGTGCGGTATGGCTGGACGACGCCAGGTTATCCACAGGAGGGTGCGGACCACGAATCCGAAGAAGGCCAGGAAGCCCTTCTTCGGAATGGCGTGCGCCCGTCTTCGGAATCCGAAGCGGGGCTGGAACCCGCGCAGGATGGCCATCTTCGGATTCCGAAGGAGGACCGTACAGTACGTAATGATCGTATAAATGAAGTACGTACAGTACCGCGCGCGAGGGCCTTGCAGAACCTGCGACTGCCCGAGCGCTTCCTGCGCCTGAAGGACGAGCAGCAGGGCGGCGCGCTGGTGGCCCTGCAGCAGGTGGACGAGGCCCAGCGGCAGGCCGTGCTCGACGAATGGGAGGCACGCTGCCGCAACAGCGCTGTGCGCAACCCGGCCGGCTATCTGTTCGGCATCGTGCAGAAGGCGATCCGTGGGGAGTTCAAGGCCTGGGCGGGCGACAGCGACACGGTGCCGCCTGCTTCCCGTCCACCCGAGCCCGCACCGGCGCCATCGGCACCGCCGGTATCCCCCGAAGTGGCGCGCGCCCACCTGGCGCGGCTGCGGGCGGCCCTGCGCGACCCGTGACCGGCCGAGCTATCCCCAGGGGATAGCCGAGACAGGGAGGCTTCCGGCGGGGCAATCCGGCCACACCATTGCCAAGGTCTCAATTGAGATACAAAATAGGGGCTAATGCATAACAGGAGAAGCAACGATGGCCGCACAGACTTCGATGCTGCACATCCGTGTGGACGATAAGCTCAAGGCCGATGCCGCCGAGAAGCTCGCCGGGGTCGGCCTCACCGTTTCGGACGCCGTGCGCATCCTGCTGACCCGTGTGGTCAAGGAAGGCGCGCTGCCGGCTGGCCTCACGGCCGACCCGGAGGCCTACGATGCCTGGTTCCGGGCGAAGGTCCAGGAGGCGCTGGCCGACACACGGCCGCCGGTGCCGCACCAGCAGGTCATGGACGAGGCGCAGGCCCTGATCGACAGGAAGCGGCGTGCGCGTACTTGAGTGGCGGGAAGCTGCCCGCGCCGACCTGCTGGCGATTGTTGACTACATCTCGGACGACAACCCCGATGCCGCGCAGCGGTTGAAGGACGACATCGAGGCCAAGGCCGCGAAGCTGCCGGAGCGCCCGAAGCTCTACCGGCCTGGCCGCGTGGCCGGCACGCGGGAGATGGTCGTGCGTGCGAACTACGTGGTGGTCTACATGGAGGACACCCGCGCGGTGTCCATCCTGCGCGTGTTGCACGCCGCGCAGCAGTGGCCGCCGGCACGGGAGTGAAGGCGGTTTTCCTCACTGGAGATTCACCATGAATGCCAAGGAGCCTGAAGCAGCCAAACTCAAGGCGCTGCAGGAAGCAGCTTGCATGGGCTGGGCCGACATCACCGCCGGCCGCCATGCCGATGTCGCCGACGGCCAACTCGAAGGTTTCATTGCACAGTTGGGACAGCAGGCGGCGCTTGCCGTCGCTACCCGCCGCGAGGCTATCCCCAGGGGATAGCTGGGACAGCCAGCCTTCCCGGCACGGACAAACCAGGCGCACGCCGATTGCGGTTTGTTGACTGACGGCCTTCCGGTCGGTGCCGATGCTGGCGACTCGTTCCGTTAATGCGAGTCGTCACCCATGGCCAATGAACCCCTGCAACTGAATCTCGGCTCGCTGCGCAGCGCGATGTCGCTGACGCTGCACACTCATCACGCTTCGCGCATCTGGCACGGCCGGGCGCCGACCGAGGGACGCGCCGGCATTATCGGTCTCAACGGCTTCATCAGCGCCATGAACAAGATGAAGCGCGGCGCCGAGCAGGACGATCCGTACTCCGATTTCTGGATGCTGCGTATCGAAGACAAGCTGGAGCAGACCAAGAGCACGCTGCAGGCGCTGCGCGAGCAGGTGGACCAGGCGCTGGCCGGTGTACCCCCGGCGCTGTCGCTGGGCGAGAACATGAACGTGCAGCCGGTGAAGCTGCCGCTGTTCGTGAATGCCCAACTCGGCTTCATTGACCTTGCCTCGATTTCACGTACAGCAAGAAGTTGGAAACTTCAAAGGTACGGAGAATCGAGATGAAAGAAGGCAGGCTGCCCAAGAGGCAGTACACACAGGAATTCAAGGCCGAGGCTATCAGGCTTGCGGCGTCGGTCGGCGGGCACGAGGCCGCGCGACGTCTTGGGGTGCCGGTGGCGACGTTGGGCAATTGGTCCAGAAAGGGCATTGCAGCGGCCGGCTCTGGCGGCGCGGCTGTGCCGCCCAGTGAGGGGCCCACTCGGCGCCCGGTGAGCGAACTGGAGGCAGAGAACAGCCGCCTGCGCAGAGAGTTGGCCGACGCGAAGCTGGACGTGGAAGTCCTTCGAAAAGCGACGGCGTACTTCGCCAGGGGGTCGCGATGAAGTACGCCTGGATCGATGAGCATCGCGACCAGTACACCGTCAGCCGGCTGTGCCGCGTGCTGCAGGTGTCCCGCAGCGGCTACTGCCAATGGCGCGTGCGCCCGCCCAGTGCCGGCACACTCGCGAACCAAGCTTTGGACGCAAAGGTGGCGGCCATCCACGATGCAAGCCGCCGAAGCTATGGCCGCCCTCGGATCGTCCACAAGCTGCGCCAGCAGGGCGAAGTCGTCAGCGCCGAGCGAGTGCGCAAGAGCCTGCGGCGCCAGGGCCTGCGCCCGGTGTACAGAAGGCCGTTCGTGGTGACCACCGACTCAGCACATTGCCTGCCGGTGGCGGCGAATCTGCTGGATCGGCGCTTCGACGGCTGGCAGTCTGATCAGGCGTGGGTGGCAGACATAACGTATGTGGCCACCGGCGAGGGCTGGCTGTATCTGGCGGCGGTGATGGACCTGGCTGGCCGGCGGATCGTGGGCTGGTCGATGTCCGAGACCATCGACGCCACGCTGGTGTGTACTGCCTTGAAGTCGTCCTGGTGGCAGCGCAAGCCGCCCAAGGGCCTGCTGGTACATAGCGACCGTGGGGCGCAATATGCGAGCGGACGCTACCGGGCGCTGGTCGCCGAGTTGGGCATCACGATGTCCATGAGCAGGAAGGCCAACGCTTGGGACAACGCGCCGATGGAAAGCTTCTTCAAGACGCTGAAGGTCGAGCGCATCTACCAGGTACGCTACGACACGCGGGCGCAGGCCAGGCTGGACATCGTCGACTGGATCGAGGGCTGGTACAACCGCCAGCGCTTGCACTCGGCTAACGGCTTCCTGCCCCCGGTGATCTGGGAGAGCACCAGCTTGGCTGCATGACTTGATGTACGTGAAAACGAGGCAAGGTCAGGCCAGCGAGGCCACGCGGCTGCGCGAGATCGAGTCGGAGAACGCCAAGCTCAAGAAGCTGCTGGCCGAGGCACACCTGCACATCGAAGCGCTGAAGGTGGGCTTCGGGGTAAAGCGCTGACCCCGCAGGCCAGGCGCGAAGCGGTCGCCAGGATGGTCGAGCAACTGGCCATCAGCGAACGCCGCGCCTGTCGCTATGCGGGGTTGTCACGAACAAGCTACCGGCAGCCGCCCAGGATGATTGCCGCCACGGCCGAGTTGAGCACGCGCATCGTCGAGCTGGCCCATGAGCGCCGACGCTTCGGCTACAGGCGCATTCACGATCTGCTGGCCCTGGAGGGGCGGCAAGTGAACCATAAGAGCTACTAACAAAACCATGTCATCATCGAGCGCTTGATTGGTGTTTGAACCGCCCCGGTTTTCGCGGAGGCTGGTTGGCTTGAGTCAGGCCGAGCTGGCCTGCTGCTCAAGATTGGGATAGTAGTTGGCCTCGAACTCGGCCGGCGGCACGTAGCCCAGCGGGGCCATCAGCCGATGGTTGTTGAACCATGACACCCACTCCAAGGTCGCTAACTCCACCGCCTCTCTGGTCTTCCAGGGCGCCCGGCGATGGATCAACTCGGCCTTGTACAACCCGTTGATCGTCTCGGCCAGAGCGTTGTCGTAGGAGTCACCCTTGCTGCCCACCGAGGGCTCGATGCCGGCCTCGGTCAACCGCTCGGTGTAGCGAATACTGACGTATTGCGACCCGCGGTCGCTGTGACACACGAGCGAGCCCTCCTGGCCGGGCTGGCGGGCGTACAGGGCCTGCTCCAGCGCGTCGAGCACGAAGTCCGTGCGCATGCTCGTGCTCACCCGCCAGCCCACGATGCGCCGCGAGAACACGTCGATCACGAAGGCCACGTACAGCCAGCCCTGCCAGGTGGACACGTACGTGAAGTCGCTCACCCACAGCTGATTGGGGCGCTGTGCACTGAACTGTCGGTTGACCAGGTCCTGCGGGCATGGCGCACGTGCATCGCCGATCGTGGTGCGCACCACCTTGCCGCGCACGACCCCACGCAGCCCCATGCGGCGCATCAGGCGCTCGACGGTGCAGCGCGCCACCGTGTGGCCTTCGCGTTGCAGTTGCCGCCAGACCTTGTCAGCGCCGTAGACCCGCAGGTTGGCCTGCCACACCCGTTCGATGTGGGCCATCAGTTCCTGGTCTCGCTGGGCTCGGCCGCTGAGCAAGGCCGCATCGCGCTGCCGGGCAGCGTGCCGTCGGTAGGCCGATGGGGCGATCTGCAGCAGCCTGCAGATCGGCTCGACCCCATGCCGCTGGCGGTGCCGGTCCACGAAGGCGTACATCACTTCAGCCGGCGGTCGAGCTCCGCCTGGGCGAAAAACGCGCTGGCCAGCTTGAGGATCTCGTTGGCGCGGCGAAGCTCGCGCACTTCGCGCTCCAGTTCCTTGACGCGCTTGGCCTCGGCCGTGGTCACGCCTTCGCGTTGACCCGTGTCACGCTCGTGCTGACGCACCCAGTTCAGCAGCGTCTGCGGCGTGCTGCCGATCTTGCCGGCGATCGATACAACCGCCGCCCATTGCGATTCGTGCTCCTCTCGGTGCTCGAACACCATGCGCACCGCACGCTCGCGAACCTCCGGCGAAAACTTCACTGACTTCCTCATGATGGCTCCATCTTCTCAAACGAGGGAGCCTCCGCGAAAACCGGGGCGGTTCAGAAACGTAGAGATAGAGGCCGTCGAAGTCGGCCAGTGCGTATGGCTTGCCGGTGGACTTGGCCTGCCGGGCCATGAGGTCTGAAAGCATGATCCCAACTCCATGAAAGCGAGTTGAGTGCCATGTTTCCCATCGGACCTCGGCTCCTCCAGCAACAATGCGGCAGGGGAAGTTCGCGCATTGTTTGGGCCACTTTTTGTACCAGTTTGGGCCGGCCGTCAGTGGATTTCGCTGGACGTCACTGGAACGGCTTTTCTAGAAAAGCCGAACCGTGACAATGACTTGCAACACTCCATGGACGTCCTTGGAACACCATGGAAAGCTGAAGTGGAGCGGGTGAAGGGAACATCATCGTGTTCCCAACTCGTTGATTGATAACGAGTTTTCCGCACTCGGCGAACCGAGATGGACATAATTATGGACTGAAAAACCACGCTTGGTCAACGCGCGCTCCGAGCAAGTCCAGTGCGAGCCATGGACAGCCAGCAGTAGCCAATGTACCCGAGCGCTCAACGTCACGAGGCCGGTTCATCTCCCTTTGGCAGGAACTCCTCGCGGGCGCGCTGCAGAAACCGCTTCATGGGCTCAGAGGGTTCGGCGCTGCGGCGCAGCAGGTAGGTGGACAGCATGGGCGGCGTGCCGGCCAAGGGGCGAACGGTTATGTCGGGGCGGTTCAGGGTCTGCACCTGCGAGGCAATGGCGAAACCTAGGCCATAACCGGCACCGACCAGAGTCAGCATCACGCCTAGGCTCGTCACCTGATCTACCAGCTTGAGCGGCTTGGACGCACCTTGAAGCACCGCCTGGATCTGGTGGTGGCAGCCCGATCCCGCGTCCGGATGGCACAGTACCAACGGAAACTTCAAGGCTTCATCCAATGGCACTTCCGCGTGCGCCAACAAGGGGTGGCGCACGGGCACGATCACCGACAGAGGATCGGTCCACACGGGCTCGGCGACAAGGCCTTCGCTCACCGCGTCCGACAGCGCAAAGCCGATGTCCAGCAGATCGTTGTGCAGGCCCTTGAGCTGCTGCGCGAAAGGCAGCTCGAAGACGCGAATCTCCAGTTCGGGCTCTTCCTCGCGGCTGCGCGCCAGCAAGGTGGCAATGTGGGGCTGCGCCAAGCTGTCGCAGATGGCGATGCGCAGATAACCCTGATAGCCCTGCGCCGCCGCCTTTGCGGCACTCACCGCCTGCTCCACGGTGGCCAGCACACGCCGGCACTCACCGAGGAACACTTGACCGGCCCAGGTCAGTCGCGTCTGGTGCGCGCTGCGGTCGAACAACTGCACGCCGAGCGTGGCTTCGAGATTGCGCATTGCGCGCGACACAGGCGATTGTTCTACGCCAAGGCGCTCGGCCGCTCGCGCGAAATGCAGTTCTTCCGCGACCGCAACGAAATAGCGCAGTAGTCTGAGTTCCAATGCGGCCTCCTGTTTGCCTCGTTCCTGGCCTGCGTCCACCTCAAGCGGATTGCGCCTCGCTTTCTCCTTCGATGATTGGCAAGAGGTTCCGGCGTTGCATGCTTGCCTATTCGGATAGGCAGATCGCATCCGAAAATTACGGAGGTTGAGGCGGAACGCTACCTGGCCGAAGACCTGAGAACCTCAATCACCGCGACGCTGCACTACCGCCTGATCCACAGGTTCAGTTCAATCAATTCCCGGGTTGCAGCTCCACACGCACCTCGCGCGATTTGCCGGCCCGTTCCACTGACAAGACCACCACATCGCCGACCTTCCTGTCGTCTAGCCGCGCGAGCAGCTTGGCCACATCGTCCGTCGCCTTGCCATCAACATCGATGATGCGGTCGCCCGGCACGATGCCTTGCGGCGTGACTTCGACACCCGCGAGGCCGGCCTTGTGCGCTGCCGAACCAGGGGTAACACGCAACACGAACACGCCCTTGCTTCCGGTCAGTGCAAGCAGGTGCTGATTGAGCTGTTCGTCCACCTCAATGCCCAGCGCCGGACGGATGTACTTACCGGTCTTGATGAGTTGCGGGACTACGCGCATGACGGTGTCCACCGGCACGGCGAAGCCGATCCCAGCCGATGCACCGGAAGGGCTGTAGATCGCTGTGTTGATGCCGATCAGGCGGCCGGCCGAATCGAGCAACGGCCCACCCGAGTTGCCGGGGTTGATAGCGGCATCGGTTTGAATCAGGTGTTCGATGGTCACTCCGCCAGATTCCCCGGGCAGCGATCGATCGAGCGCGGACACGATGCCGTTGGTGAGTGTCCAATCCAGGCCGAAGGGGTTGCCGATGGCGAACACCTTTTGTCCCACCTTGAGGTCTGCGCTGGTGCCGACCGGAACGGCGGGCGGGCGCTGGAAACCGACGCCGATTTTGAGCACCGCGATATCGTGGGCCGGACTCACGCCGACCAGCGCGGCTTGGTAATCGCGGCCGTCGGCCAGTTTGACAGTGGCCTCCGACGCCCCCTGAATCACATGAAAGTTGGTAACGACATGACCGGCGTCATCCCAGATGAAACCCGAACCCGTCCCGCGCGGCACGGAAAAGACGTTGCGCGTCCAGACATCTCGTACCAGTTGGGACGTCGTGATGTAGACCACCGATGCCCGGGATTTCTCGAACAGTTCGATGGTGGCCTTTTCATCAGCGGCCAGATCGCCACGCGGCGTGACGGTGCGCTCAGCGGCTTGGCGCGGGCTGAACCAGGCCTCGATGGCGGGCAGGAACTGCCAGAACAGCATGAGTGCGGCAACGCACGCAGTGATGAAGAGCCACCGCCGGACGAAATGATCCGGAGCTGGGCGTTGTGGGTAAGGATCGTGGTAAGCCATGGCGGGGGTTCCTTTCGAGTGATTTAGCGCCAAAGGCCGCTCAGGCCCCGGCGTGGCGGGCGCATCGGGGCGAACGACCTTGGCGCGAGATATTCCGTTTGGAACGGCAGGGCCTGCGATGGCTGAGGCGCCAACGCCATCAGGCGCGCGATACGATCCTCTGTCGCCGGATGCGTGCGCAACCAGGACGGTTCGGGATTCCCCCAGCCGGGCAACAACCAGGCTCGCCACGAGCGGCTCACCCGCTCGATCTTCGCCAGCGCCGAGGCGAGCCCGTGCGGATCTCCCGTCAGCTCTACTGCCATCCGGTCGGCATCGAACTCTCGCACACGTGACAGACCCAACTGTGCGAGCAGTGCCAGTTGCGGCGAAGCGGCCAACAACAGTAAGCCAATCCAGTTATTGATTCGGCCCTTGTGCACTTGAATTTATCTGCACCGCCCCCAACTCGGATTCATGCAAGCAACTGACATGAGATCGTTGAGCCACGAAGCGCGGCATGAGCGCCGGGTTCAGGTCATCCGGCTACGCAAGGCCGGCAACACCTACGACAAGATCGCCGCGCTCACCGGCCTGAGTCGCACAGGCGTCTTCAACATCTGCAAACGCCATGAGGCGCTCGGTGCCAAGGCGCTGCACGACGCCATTGGCGGGCGCAAGCTCGGCGAAAACCGCTTGCTCGACCCCGCCCAGGAGGCCCTGGTGCGCAAGCTCATCGCCGACAAGACGCCCGATCAGCTCAAGATGCCCTACGCGCTGTGGACCCGCGCCGCTGTGGCCCAACTCATCGAACAGCGCTTTGGGCTGCGACTGCAAGTGCGCACCATGGGCAAGTACCTGGCGCGCTGGGGCTTCACGCCGAAAAAGCCGATGAAGAAGGCCTACGAGCAGTCACCGGCGGCGGTCAAGAAGTGGCTCGACGAGGACTACCCCGCCATTGCCGCGCGGGCCAAGGCCGAGGGAGCCGAAATTCACTGGGGCGACGAGAGTGGACTGCGCAGCGACGATGTACGCGGCCGTGGTTTTGCGCCCAAGGGCCAGACGCCGGTGGTGCGGGTCAACAACAAGCGCCACAACCTGTCGGTCATCTCCACCGTGACCAACAAAGGGCAGATGCGCTGGCGCATCTTTGACGGGGCGCTCAACACCACAATCCTGATCGACTTCCTGCGCCGGCTGATCAAGGGACAGACCAAGAAGGTGTTCCTGATCCTGGACAACCTGCGGGTGCATCATGCCAAACCGGTCAAGGCCTGGCTGGCCGAGCATGCCGATGCCATCGAGGTGTTCTACCTACCGAGCTATAGCCCGGAGTTGAACCCGGATGAGATGGCCAATGCGGATATCAAGCAGGCGGTCACGAAGCTGGCACCGGCGCGAACGAAGCTGCAACTGGCCAAAGCCACAGCCAAGCACCTTCGCAGCGTGCAACGCCAGCCCGAGCGCATCCGCAAGTACTTCGAGCACGCCACGGTACGCTATGCGGCTTGAGTCAAGTTCATTGAGGCCGGATCAATAATTTCTGCTGCACCGACCAGCAAGGCTGGCATGCTGATCAGGAGCGCGACCTGACCCAACAACGCCAGCAGGTTCGTGAGCCGGCTGATCGAATCGGCCAAGCCCATGACACGAAGATCTTCTTGAGCGATGTGCGCGACTTCATGCGCCAGCACGGCTTGCAGTTCGCGCATACTCAGGCTGCGGAACAGGCCATCGGTGAGGGCAATGGAGGCAAGGCGCCTGGAGCCGGTGGCAAAGGCATTGACGATGTCGCTGGGCACATAGTACGGAACCGGCGTGTTCGGCAATCCTGCGCGAGCTGCGAGCGCTCGCAGCAACGACCAGATTGCGGGGGCTTCATCAGGGCGCAAGGGACGGGCGCCATACAGACGCAAGGTCATCGCGGAGGCGGCGACAGGTTCGATCAGCAGGGTCAATGCGCATGTTGCCAGTGCCAGCCAAAGGCCAATCTCGCCGAACAGCAGACTGCCAGCGGCAGCTGCGATCCCCACCAGGGTCAAAACCAGCAGCGCGGTTTGAAAGCGATTGAGCCAGCGGTGCCTCGACCTGGCATCGTGTCGGCCGACTAGACCATAGGGGGTCATGCCTCCATTACTCGCTCTTGCGGTCATCGCGTTCACGCATGAGCCAATAGGTCAGACCCAAGGCCAGTACCGTCCCCGCCAGCGCGGCCACTTTGGCAGGATCAACGTCGGGTTCTAGGATGATGAACTTGCGGGCCAGTGCCAGGATCGCGATCAGAATGACGGTCTTGACCTGGATGATGCTTTCCTTGCGCAGAGCCACTTTGACGATCGAATGCTTGAATTCCATGGCGATCAGCAGCGTCATGGTGGCACCGAACACCAGCTGGAAAACCTTATGATCCAGTGGATTCAGCGCATCCATGACGAGCAGTGTGAACACCAGCCGAATCAACTGAATCAGCGAAATCACAATTACCAACGCGATGACGCCCGAAAGCGTGATGGCAACGACCTGCTCGAAGCGCTCGTAAACCGTCATCAACCGCCACTGGGAGCGTATCTCGTCAAGGGCCGTGTGGCCAGATTCTTTATTCATAAGCGTTGCGCTCTCTCTTTCAATGAAACGTTAATGGAACGGAGAGTCCGAGAAGACGACTCGATCACACCTGAATCACCGGGGCAATTGCGAAGCCACCCAGCGCATAATGTCCTGCGCGCCCATGGCGCCCGCCTGACGTGCAACCTCATGTCCCCCTCGGAACAAAATCAGGGTTGGAATGCTGCGAATACCGAACTGGGCGGCCAGGTGAGGCTCGGCCTCGGTATTTACCTTGGCCAACCTCACCTTGGGTTCAAGCAGGGAGGCCGCCTGCTCGAACTGCGGCGCCATCATCTTGCACGGTCCGCACCACGGCGCCCAAAAGTCAACCAGCAGCGGCAGGTCACTGCGCTCCAGATGACGGGCGAAGGTCGCTGTGGTCAGATCAATGGGTTCTCCGGTGAACAGCGGGTGCTGGCACCGCCCGCAATTGGGCTTCTCTGCCAACTTGTTGGCTGGCACGCGATTGATGGATTGGCAGTGTGGGCAGACGATATGAATGCTGTCACTCATGAGGTGGCTCCTTGGGACACAGAGGAAGTAATGGCTCCAGCAGTTGGGCCGCCGTGACATGGGGATTCGAGCTGTAGCCCTTGCGTCAGTTGCCGGATGCTGTATTCATCCAGCGTTTCCCGTGCGAGCAGTTCGCGCGCGCATCGCTCCAGCACATCTCGGTTAATTTCGAGAATTCGGTATGCACGATCAAACACACCCATCACAATGTCACGGATGGCTTGGTCGATGCGTGTCTGAGTCGATTCGGCTACTCGGCAGCCACCCTGTGCCAGTTCAGGCGCATCAAGAAAACGCGGCCTCTGTGCCTCAAAAGCAACGTACCCCAAACCCTCATCCATGCCGAAGCGCGTAATCATGTCACGGGCGATGTCGGTGGCCCGCGCGAGATCGTCTGAAGCCCCTGTGGACAGCTCGCCAAACACGAGCTTCTCAGCCGCACGCCCTCCCAGGAGCACGGCGATCTTGTGCTCCAGGTCGGCACGTGTCATCAGAAATCGGTCTTCGGTGGGCCGCTGCAGGGTGTAGCCGAGTGCACCGATGCCACGCGGAACGATTGAAACCTTGTGTACTGGGTCGGTGCCTGGCAGCGCCAGCGCCACCAGCGCATGCCCCATCTCGTGATAGGCCACGGTTTCCCGCTCCTTGGGATTGAGCACTCGGTTCTTCTTCTCCAGGCCCGCCACGATGCGCTCGATGGCGGAGGTGAAATCCTGCAACTCCACGGCGGACGCTTTGCGCCGGGTCGCGGCCAGCGCGGCCTCGTTGACCAGGTTCGCGAGGTCTGCACCCGAAAAGCCCGTGGTCAGCGCAGCCACCTGTTCGAGATCGATATCCTGAGCCAGCGTCACCTTCTTGACGTGGACTTTCAGGATGTCCAGCCGTCCCTTCTTGTCGGGCCGGTCCACCAGCACCTGACGGTCGAAGCGACCGGCGCGCAGCAGCGCCTGGTCGAGGATTTCGGGGCGGTTGGTGGCGGCGAGGATGATCAGCCCGACCGAGCTGTCGAAGCCGTCCATCTCCGTGAGCAGCTGGTTGAGGGTCTGCTCGCGCTCGTCGTGGCCGCCGATGGGGCCGCCGACGCCGCGCGCGCGGCCCAGCGCATCGAGCTCGTCGATGAAGATGATGGCCGGCGCCTGCCCGCGGGCCTGCTCGAACAGGTCGCGCACGCGCGCTGCACCCACGCCGACGAACATCTCGACGAACTCCGAGCCTGAGATGGAAAAGAACGGTACCCCGGCCTCGCCCGCCACGGCCTTGGCCAGCAGGGTCTTGCCCGTGCCGGGCGGGCCAACCAGCAACACACCTTTCGGGATGCGCGCCCCGAGCCGTCCATACTCCTGCGGATTCTTGAGGAAATCGACGATCTCAACCAACTCCGCCTTGGCTTCATCGACGCCAGCGACATCGGCAAAGGTCACGCCAGTGTTCTTCTCCATGAATACCTTGGCACGGCTCTTGCCGATGCTCAGGAAGCCACCCATGCCCTGCTTCTCGGCGAAGCGGCGGAACAGGAAGAACCAGACGCCGAAGAAGGCCACCGCCGGCAGAATCCAGGAGAGCACATCACGTAGCCAGGTGCTTTCCACCACCCGCGCATAGGGCACGTCGTACTTGGACAGCCGCTCGGCCAGGTCGGGTTCGACACGGGTGGCCACGATGGTGGTCTTGCCCCGGCTGTCCGGCGATTTCAGGCGCCCGGTGACCGTGCGGTCCGACACCAGCACTTCGGCGACGCGCCCCTCGGCCAGCGCCTTCTCGAATTCGCTGTAGGGCACGGGCTCGACGGTCTTGGCCGCCTGCCAGTAGTTCTGCAGCGTCAGCAGCAACAGGCCGGCGACGATCCAGTAGCCAATGTTCCATTGATCTTTCTTTTCCATGGGCAATGTTCCTCGCAAGTCGTGTCGCTAGAGAATGGGGGTGAACAGACGGGCCACCCCGTCGCGCAAGCGGATGGCCAGCGGGCGGGCGCGCAACGCCTTCGCCGATATCTCGCCCGACGCATCACGAGCGGCATCAAAAAGGGATTCCAGCCGCGTAGACAGCGCGGTGTCGTACACCTCCACATTGAACTCGAAGTTGAGGCGCAGGCTGCGCGCATCCCAATTGGCAGAACCCAGGCAGCACCACTGGCCGTCTATCAGCATCAGCTTGCTGTGGTCGAACGGGCCAGGCCGTTCGAAGATGCGTACACCGTGCTCCAGCACCTGCCAGTAGTGGGCGCGCGCGGCCCATTGCACCGTGGGATGGTCGCCGTTTGCGGGCGTCAGCACCTCGACGCGCACGCCGCGCAACGCGGCCGTGCTCAGCGCCGCCATCATCGTCTGATCGGGCACGAAGTAAGGTGTCCAGATGCGCACCGAATGCTTCGCCGCGCTCAAAGCGCCCATGAAGGTCCAGCGCATCCTGTCCAGGGCCTCATCGGGACCGGCCTCGATGCCGCGCGCCCAAGAGGTTCCTTGCTCATCAGCCGTCGCGGGCGGTTCGCCCCAGAAACCCTTGCTGAGCCGCTCGCCCGTGGTATCGCACCAATCATCGGTGAAGCACCGCATCAGATGCGCAACCACCGGCCCGCGCAGACGAAAGTGCAAATCGTGACAGGCCTGCTCCGGCGCATCGGGCCGCCAATACGGGCTGAAGATGTTCATGCCGCCGGTGAAACCCGTCTCGCCATCGATCACCAGCAGCTTGCGGTGATTGCGCAGATGCGCGGCATGCAGGCGCGCGGGAATCAACGTCGGGTTGAACGTCGCCGCCGGAACGCCGGCGCGTTGCAAGGCGCGGTAGGCGCTGCGGGGCCTCCAGCGGGCATAGACGTCGTCGATCAGCACCCGCACTTGCACGCCGCGCTCATGAGCCCGGCGCAGCGCATCGACGAACTGCGCCCCGATGCCTTGGCTGTCGAAGATGTACGAAGCCAGCGCGACGCTGTGCCGCGCCGACTCGATGGCAGCGAGCATGGCCGGGTAGGCCTGCTCGCCATCGACGAGCGGCTCGATGCGGTTGCCGCTGGTCAGCGACTGGCCGGTGGCACGTCCCACCAGGTGCGCCAGGCCGGCAAACGGCGCCGATACGGCCTGGGGCATCGTAGGCGCGAGGTCCTGCCGAACAGCAGGATCTGCCCCCGGAAACAGCCGCCGCGCCCGCCGCTGGTAACGGTTGATGCCGAACAGCCCATACAGCAGCGAACCGCCCAGCGGCAACAGCGCGATCAGCAGCACCCACAGCGTGGCCGATCGAGGGTCACGCTTGTAGATGACCGCGTGCCCCGCTGTGGGGATAGCGACCGCCAGCGACACGAGGGTGGCTGCCCATGTCAGCCCGTTGGGGTCGGACACGACAGCCTCCCCATGACTCAAGATTCGCCGCCCGCTGACTTCTTCTTGCGCGCAGGCTTGCTCGCGTCGCTCGGCGGCGTCTCGGCCACGTTCGCGGCATCGGGCTTCTCAGGCTCGGCCGGCTTCGCGGGTGGCTCCTGGCGCTCGAAGACCACCCGTTCGGCCTTGTCGTCCCAGCGGGCGCTGGCGTGATCGGCCTTGCCGATACCGCCACCCAGCATCTCGCGCGCCAGAGCAGTTTCCAGCTCGCTGCGGATCAGCCGCTTGAGCTCACGCGCGCCGAACTCGGGCTTGTAGCCTTCCTCCGCGAAGTGGTCGATCAAGGTCTGATCGAAGGTCAGCGTCACGCCCTGGCTGGCGGCGTTGCGGGCCACACGATCGAGTTGCAGGCCGACGATATGGCGGATCTCCTCCTTGCCCAGCGCATGGAAGACGATGATCTCGTCGATGCGGTTGAGGAACTCGGGGCGGAAGTGTCCGCGCAGCACGTCCATCACCTCGGACTTGGTCTTCTCGTATTCCTCGCCGGCGGCGCCACGGGCCTTCAGCCGACGCTGGATGATGTCCGAGCCCAAGTTCGAGGTGGCGATGATGATGGTATTGGTGAAATCCACCACCCGGCCCTTGCCGTCGGTGAGCCGCCCGTCGTCGAACACCTGCAGCAGGATGTTGTAGACGTCGGGGTGAGCCTTCTCGATCTCGTCCAGCAGCAACACGCTGTAGGGTTTGCGCCGCACCTTCTCGGTGAGCTGGCCACCCTCGTCGTAGCCGACGTAACCCGGAGGCGCCCCCACCAGGCGTGCCACGGTATGGCGTTCCCCGTACTCGGACATGTCGATGCGCAGCAGCGCACCTTCATCGCCATAGATGGACTCGGCCAGCGCCTTGGCGAGCTCGGTCTTGCCCACGCCGGTCGGCCCGAGGAACAGAAAAGTCGCCACCGGCTTGCTGCCTTCGCGCAGGCCCGCGCGCGACAACCGCACGGCATCGGCCACCGCGCGCACTGCTTCGTCCTGGCCCACCAGGCGCTCGTGCAGCCGCTGCTCCAGATGCAGCAGCTTCTCGCGTTCTTCCACCGTCAGCTCGTTGACCGGAATGCCGGTCAGGCGCGAGACGATCTGCGCGACATGCTCGGCCTTGACTTCGGCGCTGCCCGAGGCGCGCTCGCGTTCCCATTCCTCGACGAGCTTCTTGAGTTCAGTCTCCTTGGCCTCGATGCGCTTGCCCAGCTCGGCGGCCTTGTCGTACTGCTTGCGCGAGGCCACATAGTCCTGCTCACGCCGCAGCTGGTGCAGTTCGGACTCCAGCTCTTGCACCGCCACCGGGCGGGCCGTGGCCGACAGCTTCACGCGTGCGGCCGCCTGGTCGAGCAGGTCGATGGCCTTGTCAGGCAAAAAGCGCGCGGTGATGTAGCGGTCCGACAACTCGGCGGCGGCGATGATCGCATCCTCGGTGATGCTGACCTTGTGGTGCGCCTCGAAGGTGTCGCGCAGGCCGCGCAGGATCATCATGGTCTGCGCTATCGTCGGCTCGGGCACCATCACCGGCTGGAAGCGACGCTCCAGCGCGGCGTCCTTCTCGATGTACTTCTGATACTCGTTGAGCGTGGTAGCGCCGATCAGGTTCAGTTCGCCGCGCGCCATCATCGGCTTGAACACGTTGGCCACGTCCAGCCCGCCTTCGCCGCCACCCTGGCCTGCACCGACGATGGTGTGCACCTCGTCGATGAAGAGAATCAGCTCGCCCTGGTGCTCGGTCACTTCCTTGAGCACCTTCTGCACGCGCTCCTCGAACTCGCCGCGGTACTTGGCGCCTGCCACCATGGCGTTGATGTTGAGTTCGACCAGACGCTTGTCGCGCAGCGTCTCGGGCACTTCGCCGGCGACCATGCGCTGCGCCAGCCCTTCGACGATGGCGGTCTTGCCGACGCCGGGCTCGCCGATCAGCACCGGGTTGTTCTTCTTGCGCCGGGCCAGCACTTCGATGGTCGTCTCGATCTCCTGCGCGCGGCCGATGACCGGATCGAGCTTGCCCTCGCGCGCCATCTTGGTGAGGTCGCGCGAATACTTGTCGAGTTCCGGCGTGTTGGTCGGCGTCTCGGCGCGGCCATCCTCGGCCCCTTTGCCGACCACCTTGCTTACCTGCTGGCGCAGCGCTTGCGGCGTGAGGCCGTAACGGCGCAGCAGGTTGGCCGCCAAACCTTCGCCTTCCTCGGCGAGCCCGATCAGGAAATGCTCCGGCCCGACATAAGAGTGGCCGAGTTCGTTGGAGGCCACGAAAGCACGGCTGAGCGCGTCCTTGACCCGGGGCGACACGCCGATCTCGCCCTCGAACGGCTTATCGCCGCGCTTGGCTTCGGATTCGATCTGGCGCTTGAGGTCATCGACCTTGATCTTGAACTGCCCCAGGATGGTCTTGACCACGTCGCTGTCGGATAGCGCCAGCAGCAGGTGTTCGGTATCGACTTCGGCGCGCCCGAACTCTGCAGCGTGTCGGGCGGCCTCCTGCAATAGGGCCTCGGACTGTTCGCTGATACGGCTGGCGAGCCCACTGCCGCGACGGCGCGCGGTGCCCGTACCGGCCGGGGCGGGTTCGCCGAACGAGGCATCGACGACCTCGTCGGTATCGGCCGCCATGGACGGTGCGTCGTCACCGATGCGGAAGAAGTCGCTGCCAAGGAAGTCTTCGAACAGCCCGCTGCGCGAGCCGAACAAGGCTTCCAGCGGTGAGACGGTGCGCTTTTGCTGGCGCACCAGTTGGCGATAGTGATCGTCACACAACAGCATGGTGCTGTGGCGACCATTGAGATTGGCTTCCACCCGCACCGTGGCGGGCTGGCCGCAGACTTGGCATTGTTTTCTGGCCATGCTGATGCTCCTGTAAAGATTGATCTGACGAGGCACCGCCGATCACGGTGCCTCATCTCTTTGTGGTTTTTGAGAAAAACGCGCTGCCCCGCGTCAGCCGTTGATCGGGATCGAGCGCCCCTGCTTGGGCGTACTGGCCTCGCGCTTTTCCATCGTGATCGTGAGCACGCCGTTCTTGAAAGCGGCCTTGATCGTGTCCTGGTTGGCATCGGCCGGCAGGTTCAGAGCGCGCTGAAAGCTGCCGTAGGAGCGCTCCACCCGGTGGAAACCGCCGTCTTTCGTTTCCTGCTCCTGACGCTTTTCACCGCGCACCAGCAGCACGTCGTTGTCGAGCGTGATCTGGATGTCTTTTTCCTCGACGCCGGGTACTTCCAGGGCGATCTTGTACTGCTTGTCGGTCTCCTGGATGTCCAGCGCCGGCTTCAGCATGCCCGGCCAGTCCGACGGCCAGCGTGGCATGGCCAGCGTCGGGAAACCGAAGCCTCGAAACGCGTCGTCGAACAGGCGGTCGATCTCGCGATGCAATTGCAGGATGGGACTGACGGGCCCACCCGCCACCGGCAGGTCATTGCGCTGCACCGGCAGCGAGGCAGTGCTCTGTTGTTCTTCCTGCTCCTTCTTGAACCAGTTCCAGGGAGCCAATTTCTTGAAATCAATGTCCATGTCACACCTCCAGAAGAAAAATTGAAGACTCTCGCTCACTCCGTTTGCCTGCGGCGACGGACAGCGCGCCCAGACGACACGGAGTGTTCCGCTGACTTTGGCTGCTCATCTGTGCGTATCACCTCCTTCTTTCTGCCTGCTTGGATCTGATCATTGATCCATCGATCGATTTCACTTTGACGAAACCGCCACGTCCCGCCGACCTTGAAGGCCGGAATCTCCCCGTGCGAGGCGAGCCGGTAAAGCGTCCGCTTGCCGACTTTCAAGTAGGCAGCCAACTCGTCGAGTGTGAAGATCGCCTGCTGGCGCGCTGTCATACCACCCCCACAAGTTCCGTCGTCACGCGGCCTCGCCTGAGGAAATTCTTGCAAGACTTTGCAAGATATTGCGCCTAACATGCCGAAAGTTAAGAGTCAACATCCAGCGATCTGCTGGCCGATTGATGTGACTCAATCGTAAGCAGCCAGGAAACAAATGTTGGCTGCCACCGCGATGGTGCTCCCCAAGTCATCAATCTGCAGCCATGTGAAAGGGGAAGTCCATGAACGAGATTGCCCGAGTCGGGGTGGATCTGGCCAAGCGGGTTATCTAGGTGCATGCGGTGGATGCGCGCGTGGCGGTTGCCAAGGCGCTGGCCGCTGACAAGTTTGCGGCCTGGTGCGCGGAGCTGCCTCCCGGCTGCCTGGTGGCCCTGGAGGCCTGCGGCGGTGCGCATCACTGGGCACGCAAGCTGCGCGGCTATGGGCTGGATGCGCGGCTGATTGCAGGCCACTTCGTCACGCCCTACCGCATGGCCGGCAAGGGACGCAAGAACGGTGCGGCCGATGCCGCAGCGATCTGCGAGGCGGCAACCCGCCCGCACATGCGCTTCGTGCCGGTGAAGCCGCCGGCGCAGACGCTGCTGGCCAGCCATCAGCTACGCAAACCTCCCGATTCACTCACGCAGCTTATTCCTGCTTGCCTAGGGACGACCATGTAAGCGGCAGATGGTCGGAGTCCTTTGCGACCAGCACCTACGCGAGCAGCCCGGAGGTGGGGATGCCCTTGGCGATGATCTCCGCCGGGACCGGCGCCTGGGTCAGCGTTCGGCACCTATGCGCAGGTCCACTTGCTGCGGATGTGGCACTCGACCGTGAACACGCCCGGCGTGTAGTCCAGCTTCTCGCTGATGCGCTTGAGCGCACAGCCGCACGCGCAGCGGGTGTTCTCGGGCTCGTGGTGGCAGTCCACGCGCGGCAGGTCCGCCGGCAAGGCGGTGCGCTTAGGCATCGCGCCAGGCTTAGCCGGCGGCTTCTTCTTGCCCAGCAGTTCCTGGAGCTGCGCCTCAGCCGCGGCAAGGTCGGCGTCCAGAGCCTCGTCGAACAGCGCGCGTTGTTCGGCATCGAGCTGCTCGCTCTTCTTGCCGAACTTCAGGCGTCGCAGCTGGGCGATCTCGAACGAGAGCTTCGCCGTAGGCGCTGACATGGGCGAAAAGCATCCGAGCATCACCCCCCAGGATGGCTCTCATCTCGATACAGAGGTGAATCCTCCGCACTATTCGGCTCCCTACGATGATATGGACTGATCACATCGGTAGGGAGAAAGCATGAACTTACGCCATCTTCGCTGCTTCATCGCCGTAGCCGAGGAACTGCACTTCGGCCGGGCTGCTCGACGGCTGCACATCGAACAGTCTCCACTGTCGCGCACGATCCGCCAGATGGAGGCGGATTTAGGGGTGCCGCTGCTCAACCGCTTGCCACGCAGTGTTCGTCTCACACCGGCGGGACAGGTCTTCCTCGAAGAAGCCCGGCGCGTACTGCTGGCCTTCGAGCAAGCGCAGACCAAGGCACGCGCCGCAGCGAACCAGCGGAACACGCTGCGCATCGCACTATTGATCCGGCCTCAATGAACTTGACTCAAGCCGCATAGCGTACCGTGGCGTGCTCGAAGTACTTGCGGATGCGCTCGGGCTGGCGTTGCACGCTGCGAAGGTGCTTGGCTGTGGCTTTGGCCAGTTGCAGCTTCGTTCGCGCCGGTGCCAGCTTCGTGACCGCCTGCTTGATATCCGCATTGGCCATCTCATCCGGGTTCAACTCCGGGCTATAGCTCGGTAGGTAGAACACCTCGATGGCATCGGCATGCTCGGCCAGCCAGGCCTTGACCGGTTTGGCATGATGCACCCGCAGGTTGTCCAGGATCAGGAACACCTTCTTGGTCTGTCCCTTGATCAGCCGGCGCAGGAAGTCGATCAGGATTGTGGTGTTGAGCGCCCCGTCAAAGATGCGCCAGCGCATCTGCCCTTTGTTGGTCACGGTGGAGATGACCGACAGGTTGTGGCGCTTGTTGTTGACCCGCACCACCGGCGTCTGGCCCTTGGGCGCAAAACCACGGCCGCGTACATCGTCGCTGCGCAGTCCACTCTCGTCGCCCCAGTGAATTTCGGCTCCCTCGGCCTTGGCCCGCGCGGCAATGGCGGGGCAGTCCTCGTCGAGCCACGTCTTGACCGCCGCCGGTGACTGCTCGTAGGCCTTCTTCATCGGCTTTTGCGGCGTGAAGCCCCAGCGCGCCAGGTACTTGCCCATGGTGCGCACTTGCAGTCGCAGCCCAAAGCGCTGTTCGATGAGTTGGGCCACAGCGGCGCGGGTCCACAGCGCGTAGGGCATCTTGAGCTGATCGGGCGTCTTGTCGGCGATGAGCTTGCGCACCAGGGCCTCCTGGGCGGGGTCGAGCAAGCGGTTTTCGCCGAGCTTGCGCCCGCCAATGGCGTCGTGCAGCGCCTTGGCACCGAGCGCCTCATGGCGTTTGCAGATGTTGAAGACGCCTGTGCGACTCAGGCCGGTGAGCGCGGCGATCTTGTCGTAGGTGTTGCCGGCCTTGCGTAGCCGGATGACCTGAACCCGGCGCTCATGCCGCGCTTCGTGGCTCAACGATCTCATGTCAGTTGCTTGCATGAATCCGAGTTGGGGGCGGTGCAGATAAATTCAAGTGCACAAGGGCCGAATCAATATCTGGTGACATGGGGCAGGCCCGCTTGTCGGCGTTGCTTGCGCTTTGCCGCGAGGAGGCACCACAGGTCGGCATTCGGATATTTGAAACGCCACTGGCGCAGTTGGTGACTGGACTGCGCAACGACTTGTATGACGCAGGTTTTGCATTGGCTGGTGAAATGGACGCCGGCATCGTCGCCATGCCGGTGTGGCGAGACCCGCTGGTGGTGGCTTTGCCCGCCAGGCATCCGCTGCTGGCTTTCAAGGAAGTGCCGCTGGAGGAAGTGGCGAGCTATCCGCTGGTGCTGTGCGATCCCCAGGTCTGCGAAGGTTGCAGCCGGCAGCGCGAACGGCTGCTCCGCACGGTGGATGCGCCGCCGACGGTAGCCGAGTACGTCAAGACCCATTCCCTGATGCTGGCCCTCGTGGCCGCCGGCTACGGCGTGGGCTTTTCGAGCGCGGCGCATCTGGCGGGTTGCCATCAGGCCGATGTCGTCGTGCGGCCGCTGGCCGACGAGACCGCTTCGCTGACGACCTATCTACTGCGACCCGAAGGCGAAATCATGGAGCCGCTGCGGCAGTTCATCGACCGCGTGGAGCGTGTCGGACGCCCGCAAGGCACCGATCAACGCCCGATGTGACGCGGGGATTTTGGACGGTACGATTCCCTTTCGGTCTGGACCTTGACCCGCATTGCATCGGCGGCCGACCTTTTGCGTCACGGGCATGGATGGCGAATCGGGCCTATCCACCCGGCATCAAGCAAGGCACCTTCAAGCTGTCGAGGTCACAGCAGTGACGCAGAACGCATGAGCCCTTGCTGGATGCAAACCGGCTCAGCCGGAAGTCGCATTGGCGCTTTACCCCGCCCGTATTCCTACGAAAACTTTGCCCTGGTTTTCCGGTAAAGCGCAGCATCCCTTCCTGATCGAACTTGGATGCGCGGCTTTTCAGACCGTTGCGCCGGTAACAAGATTTTTCGCAGGTGCATTATGGTTGAGGTGTAGCGGGCACCGCAAGGAGGTTTGCCCCCTGCGTAACGCTCGGCGACATCGCCGCACCCAACGTCCACCACGATGCCGACCGGCTCGCGCTTCATCGGGTTCTTTGGGCAATCGCTGCGCCCATGTGGGCCGCGCGCGCTTGCCATGTGTCGATCCGACGATGGGAAGAGCGCGATATGCCGAAATCGAGCAGCCACGCCTTTGGCGCAAAGACGTACTACCGACCGATCGAGGCGGCCGTCCGCTGGTGCGGTCTCCTGCGCTTCGAGCAGCGTATTCTGGAAGCGCTGGAGCAGCGTGCCATGCCGGAGCCCGGCGAATTCCCGCGCTGGCCGCTGCTGCGCCTGTATGCCGAGCGCATCTTCGACGCGCTGACGCATGGCGAATTGCTCGGTGGCAAGGCCGGCATCGTGCTGGACTCGCAGCGGCCGGCGCTCGACGACCCCGAGTTGACCGTGCGCCACGTGGACTTGAAAGCGTGGATGTCGCAGTTCTACCCCGGCGATCGGCCGGGGTTTTTGTTTGACGGCATCGAACGCGCGGTGCATCCGGCGGTGAGCGTGGACACGCTCAACATTCTGCTGGCCGATCGCGAAGCAGCGAAGTCGCAACTTGCCGAACTTGCCCTGGTGCATGAAACGCTGCGCACCGCGCACGAAGCACTGGCGAAGGAACATGCCACGCGCGCGGCCAACGACGAACAGGCGCGCGAGCCTGGCCTGCGCAGCGAGACGACTTACCTCAACATCATCGGCGGACTGCTGACGCTGCTGCTGGGCAATTCGCCGTCAGGCGCGGCCTATTCGTCGTTCCGCAGCATGGATGCCGTGGTCAGCGCGCTGATCGCACACCATGAGGGGCGGCCGGGTCTCAGCGAGCGGACGCTGTGGAGCAAGCTCGCGCAGGCGCGGCGCCACCTGGAGGCGTCGCGCTGACGACGCGGCCAGCATGATGCCGATGCGGCGCACTGCAATTGCAGTCGCTGCTTCTGCAATTGCAGTGATTTCGGCGACCGCGGTGTATTGAATACGAGGCACTTTCCGAACAGCGCCAGTGAGCGTCAAGGAGTGTCTCTCATGTCTTCGCAGACCACCGCGCCGGCAGTGCCGGCCGAGCACCGCATCCTGCGCCGCGCCGAGGTCGAAGCCAAGACCGGCTTCAAGCGCGCGCACATCTACAGCCTGATGAAGGAAGGCAAGTTCCCCAAGGCGCTGCGCCTGGGCGTGCGCGCGGTGGGCTGGGACTCGGTGGAGATCGAACAGTGGATCGCCGATCGCCTCAAAGAACGCGCCTGACGCTTCTTCTCGGTTCATGCCATTCGAGGAGGAGAAGCTCATGCAGGTGGTGTCCATCATTTCGACCAAGGGCGGCGTGGGCAAGACCACGACGGCGGCCAACCTGGGCGGCTTCATCGCCGATGCCGGGCTGCGCGTGCTGCTGCTGGATCTGGACGTGCAGCCCACGCTGTCGAGCTACTTCACGCTGGACGTGCGCGCGCCCGGCGGCATCTACGAGATGCTGGCCTTCAACGAACGGCGCATCGAGCAACTGGTGTCGCGCACCGCGATCGCGGGCCTGGACCTGGTGCTCTCCAACGACGACCGCGGCGAACTGAACACGCTGCTGCTGCACGCTCCGGATGGGCGCCTGCGACTGCGCCATTTGCTGCCCGTCTTCCGCACGCACTATGACCTGCTGTTGATCGACACCCAGGGCGCGCGCAGCGTGCTGCTGGAGATGGCTGTGCTGGCGTCCGACCTGGCGCTGTCACCGGTGACGCCGGAGATTCTGGCCGCGCGCGAACTGCGCCGCGGCACACTGCAACTGATCGAGGACATCGCGCCGTATCGCCACCTGGGCATCGAGCCGCCGCCGCTGCGCCTGCTCATCAACCGTGTGCATCCGGTGTCGTCGAACGCGCGGCTGGTCCAGCAGGCGCTGCGACAGGTGTTCCAGGAACAGGCCGGCGTGCAGGTGCTGGACACCGACGTGCCGGCCATCGAAGCCTATCCGCGCGCTGCGACACGAGGATTGCCGGTGCATCGGGTGGAGTACCGGCGGCCAGCTGGGCGCACGGCGCCCGCGGCGCTGGACACCATGCGCACGCTGGCCGGCGAGCTGTTCCCCGCGTGGCGGGAGTGCTTCGCGCTGGTCACCGGCCGGGCCGATGCGGGAGGGGCCGGCCATGGCGAGCGCGCATGAACTGGCGCGCGGCCGCGAACGGCTGCGCGCGCTGATCGAGTTCGCGCTGGGCGAAGGCTGGCGCGTGGTGCGCACGTCCGGCGGGCACCTGAAATTCACGAAGCAAGGCTGCGCGTCGATCTACACCAGCTCGACGGCGAGCGACCACCGTGCTGACCGCAATGCCCGCGCGCAACTTCGCCGCGCCGACCGGCAGGCGCAGGAGAACAGCCGTGGCTGAGCTGACGCCGCAGGACATGGCTGCCAAGCTGCTGGCCACCGGCTTCGAGCGCAGCGGCCCTTCGGCCGCGACCTTGAGCGACCCCATCGCCGACACGCCGATGGTGGTGACGCTGGACCAGTTGCGGCCCTACGACCACGACCCGCGCGTGACGCGCAACCCGGCCTATGCGGAGATCAAGGCGTCCATCCGCGAACGTGGGCTGGACGCGCCCCCCGCGATCACGCGCAGGCCGGGCGAGGCGCACTACATCATTCGCAACGGCGGCAACACGCGGCTGGCGATCCTGCGCGAGTTGTGGAGCGAGACCAAGGAGGAACGCTTCTTCCGGATTGCGTGCCTGTTCCGCCCGTGGCCGGCGCGCGGCGAGATCGTGGCGCTGACCGGGCATCTGGCCGAGAACGAGCTGCGCGGCGGCCTGACCTTCATCGAGCGGGCGTTGGGCATCGAGAAGGCGCGCGAGTTCTACGAGCAGGAAAGCGGCCAGGCGCTGTCGCAGAGCGAACTCGCGCGGCGGCTGACTGCCGACGGTTATCCGGTGCCGCAGTCACACATCAGCCGCATGAACGATGCGGTGCGCTATCTGCTGCCGGCGATCCCGACGCTGTTGTACGGCGGATTGGGCCGGCATCAGGTGGACCGGCTCGCGGTGCTGCGCAAGGCGTGCGAGCGCACCTGGGAGCGGCGTGCGCTGGGCCGCACCGTGGCCATGGACTTCGCCACCTTGTTTCAGGACGTGCTGACGCAGTTCGACACACAGCCGGACGATTTCTCGCCGCAGCGGGTGCAGGACGAGCTGGTGGGCCAGATGGCCGAGCTGCTGGAGGTGGACTACGACACGCTGGCGCTGGAGATCAACGACAGCGAAAGCCGCCAGCGTGCGCTGACCAGCGAACCAGCGGTGCCGACGCCACCGGCAGCGCCTGTCGTGCCTGCTGCTCCTCCCCCGCCGGTCTCCACGCCTCAGCAGCCACCCGCCTCGTCTGTGCCGCGCGACGCCACGCCGGTCGCGCCTCCGGCGCCAGCAGCAACACCGCCTGCACCGACCGGAGCGCCGGAGGAACAGTACGGGCAACGCGACGAGCGTCTGCAAGGGCACATCGTGACACCGGCACCGACCACCGAGCGCCTGCTGTCCATCCAACGGATGGTCGCGGACCAGCTCGGCGACAAGCTGCCCGACTTCGAGGCCGACGCGCTGCGTGCGATCCCCGTGCAGGCTGGCGGGCTCTATCCCATCTCGGACGTCTGGTATATCGAGCCGGGGCTGGACGCGCCGGATCGCCTGCGCGTGCACATCGCGCAGTTCGCGCGCGAGATCGGCGAGGAAGCGGCGGTCGCCGACCACATCGAGGCCAGCGTCGGCGGCATCGGCTTCGTCTGCGTGGCACCGGCCGTGGGCCAGGCGAAGGCGCTGCCGGCGTTCGCGCGGGCGGTGCTGACCCTGCTGCATGTGCTGAGTGCGGCTCCGCCCTCCGCGAACGGATTGGACCGCGCGCGGCTGGCCGACGAGCTGGCGGCGCTGCTGCATGGCCACGGCGGCTCGGCCACACGCCTGAGCGATGCTGCGCTGGTGAAGCTGTTCCGTCTGCTGCGCCTGGCGCGCCGGCTGCTGGATCTGGAAGCCGGCGTAGCGAGCCAGGATTCCTGAGCGCAGGAGGCTCCCGCATGTCGGCACCGCACCCACTCAACCAGGCCGTGATCGCCCAGGCCCTGCATGACCTGCGCAACGGCCAGTTGCGCCGCTGCAAGGCCATGGGCTTCGGCGAGGAGGAGCTGGATGCGCTGAAGCACCCCGAACTCGTGAGCATGCTGGTGAATGCCACGGTGTCGTGGTGTTCGGTGTCGGTGAACCGGGAAGTGTTGAAGCGGCTGCTGAGCCAGGTGCACGACGTGGAGCGGGAGATCGCCACGGTGGACCGCATGCTGCGCCTGGGGGCGAGCACGGAGATGGTCAGCAAGTTCTACGGCCTCACGCATCAGGAAGTGGCGCTGCGCCGCGACATCCTCGGGCTGCCCAAGCGCAAGGGCCGGCATCCGGTGCTCGACGAGGCGCAGGACGTGGCCTTGTGGGAGCGCTGGAAGGCCGGCGTCTCCGAGCGCCATATCGCCCTGACCGACGACATGGCGATGCTGGCGCTGACCATGGATCTGGCCGAGGCGCTGAGCCTGCCGATGTCGGTGGTGTGGGCGGCGATACGCAACTGGATCGACCAGGGGCTGGTGTAGGCCATGACCACGGGTGGCGCACCACGGCGCGAAGGCCCGGTTGCGCTGTCGGCGTTGTTCGACGAGGCGCTGCGGCACCTTGAGCCGAAGGAACCGGCGCAGGGCACGGCGCCGAGCCAGGACGGCTTTCTCTACAGCGGCAACCGCCATGAGAGCGTGCCGCGCCGACTGTTCCTCGACCGGCGCCTGACCCCGCTGGAACGCAACGCCTGGCAGGTGTTCCGCCTGCAGCTCAACGACGACGGCGTGACCGCCTTTCCCACCTACGACCAGCTCCGCCCATATCTGGCGTCCATGCCCTGTGCGGCGCAAGCCTCGCACGAGACCGTGGCGCGCGCCTTGACGCTGCTGCGGCTGACGCGCTGGCTCAGCCTGGTGCGGCGGCGGCGCGATCCCAAGACCGGCCGCATCCAGGGGAACCTCTACGTGCTGCACGACGAACCGCTGTCGCCCTTCGAGGCGATGCAGCTCGACCCCGACTATCTGGGCCTGGTGAGCCAAGCGCTCACGCACGCGGCGAAGGCGGTGCAGGTCGTGGGCATGAACACGCTGCGAGAGATCGCCGAAGACCCGCTGCTCAGCGGGCGCACGCTGCCGACCCGCCTGCAGGTGCTCGCGCAGCGCATGGCACGGCATGGCTGGACGACGCCAGGTTATCCACAGGAGGGTGCGGACCACGAATCCGAAGAAGGCCAGGAAGCCCTGCTTCGGAATGGCGCGCGCCCGTCTTCGGAATCCGAAGCAGGGCCGAAACCCGCGCCGGACGGCTCTCTTCGGATTCCGAAGGAGGACCGTACAGTACGTAATGATCGTATAAATGAAGTACGTACAGTACCGCGCGCGAGGGCCTTGCAGAACCTGCGGCTGCCCGAGCGTTTCCTGCGCTTGAAGGACGAGCAGCAGGCCGGCGCGCTGGTGGCGCTGCAGCAGGTGGACGAGGCGCAGAGGCAGGCCGTTCTCGACGAGTGGGCGGCACGCTGCCACAACAGCGCGGTACGCAACCCGGCCGGCTACCTGTTTGGCATCATCCAGAAGGCGATCCGCGGGGAGTTCAAGGCCTGGGCCGGAGAAAGTGCATCGGCGGCGCCAGCGTCCCCGCCGTCGTCACCACCGGCATCCCGTGCGGCTGACCCCGAGGTGGCACGTGCCTACCTGGCACAGCTCCGAGAAGCCTTGCGTGATCGCTGATGTTGACTATCCCCAGGGGATAGCTGGAACAGACACCTTTCCGCCGCGCTCAATTGTCGTCCGCCGAACGACAGGCGAAACTGTCGCCTGTGAATCAGACGAGGACAGCCACGCACGAGCCCGGCCGATGATGGACATGACGACTTCCCCCGTCACAAACGTACTGCAACCACTGCAGCGAGACGTTCAGCGCTTGCTGGGCAGATGCCTGTTGCGCCTTCAACAATACGAGCGCCTCATGAAAGCCATCGTGGCGCACCACGAGATTTCAGGCCCGGCGCATTCGCTGGAGGCCATTCGCACAGCGCGGATCGAAGATGCCGCGACCAAGACCCTGGGCACGTTGGTCGGACAACTGTTTGGTTCGTATGTGGTCACCGATGGAAATGGTGGCAAGGAACGCGACAACGATCTTCCCGGCGACGTGATTTCCTTTCGCACGCGCGTGCAACTGAGCCTGTCTGCGCAGGACTACGCCAAAACCCAGGCCGACCTCAAAGACCTGGTATCGCTGCGCAACACCCTGGTGCACCACTTCATCGACCAGCACGATCTATGGACCGTGGACGGGTGTCGCGCTGCACAGGACGAACTCGGTTCCGCCTACACGCGCATCGATCAACACTTTGAGCAGCTGCGCGGCTGGGCCGAGCACATGGATCAGGCGCGGCGCCTGGCAGCGGAGTTCGTCCAGTCGGATGTGTTCCACGACCTGGTGGTCAATGGCATCGCGCCGGACGGCACGGTGGACTGGCCGGCCGCCGGCATCGTTCGCGCGCTGCGCGAGGCCGCCGCGCAGTTGGCCGTCGAGGGCTGGACACCCATTGCCGCCGCTGGCCGCTGGATCGCGGACCAGCATCCCGAGCAGCTTCCAGCCAAGTACGGCTGCAGCAGTTGGCGGCAGGTGGTGCACGAGTGCCGCCTGTTCGAGCTTCGCTACCGTGAGGTGGAGGGGCAACGGGCCGCCTGGTACAGACCTCGCGAGGCATAGCCCCGCAACGCGGTCTCACCTCCGCGCGAGCCGCGAACAACTCCGCCGAGCTATCCCCAGGGGATAGCCGGCACACACAGCCTTCCGTGCGGAACAAACCGGGCGCGCATGGGCTGCGGTTTGTTGACTGACAGCCTTCCGGCCGATGCCGATGCTGGCGACTCGCCCCTTCACCGCGAGTCGCTCCAATGGCCAACGAACGCACAGAACCCCTGCAACTGAATCTCGGATCGCTGCGCAGCGCGATGTCGCTGACGCTGCACACGCACCACGCTTCGCGCATCTGGCACGGCCGCGCGCCGACCGAGGGGCGCCCCGGCATCATCGGTCTCAACGGCTTCATCGGCGCCATGAACAAGATGAAGCGCGGCGCCGAGCAGGACGACCCGTACTCGGATTGGTGGATGTTGCGGATCGAGGACAAGCTCGCCGACACCAAGACCCGCCTGCAGACCCTGCGCGAACAGGTCGACCAGGCCCTGGCCGACGTGCCACCGGCGCTGTCGCTGGGCGAGAACATGAATGTGCAGCCGGTGAAGCTGCCGCTGTTCGTGAATGCACAGCTCGGCTTCATGGCGGTGTACCTGCTGGCCGACTACGACGACCTGGCGCGCAAACTCATCCTGGCGCACCACACGGCGCTGATCGACCGCAGCACCTTGGAGCGCTGGCTCAATGATGGCGCGCACGCGCTGCGCAGCCTGTTCTCGCTCGCCCAGCAGTACCGCTACTCGGGCACGACGCGCGACGACTTCGCGGCGAAGAACGCCGCGGCGCGAGCGGCGCTGGAGAAGTTCGGCGAGCTGCCGCAAGACGTGCTGGAAGGCACGCGCCGCTCGCGCTTCGCGCCACCGATCGCGCGGCGGACGACCAAGCCCGGCACGCCGCCTGCTGCGCCCGCCATTGAGCCCGATGCGCCGGCTCACACGGATGGCGCAGCCAATCCAGCGACGGGTAATGAGGGTGCTGACGCATGACGGCATCGCCCCCCATCAGTCACTCCACGCGCTTCGTGACGCTGGAACAGGCGGACTTCCAGCGGCTGGAACACGCAGGCTACCTAAAAGGCCTTTTACAGCCTTTTAAGGGTAAGGGGAGTCTGGAGACCTGGGCCAGCCAGTGCGCAGCGCTGCGCGACGACGTGATTGGCCTGGCGCAGCGGCGTGTGCTGCCCCAGGCACGCGCCTACCCCTTCAGCCTGCTCGACGTGCAACTGGCCCAGCAGGCCACTGGCGCAGGGACGACCTTCCTGCGCTGGCGCAACCTCGACCGTTCCTCCATGGGCGTGGCGTTGTGGGAGGCCCTGCTGGCCAACCCCGCGACGCCGGCCTCGCTGATCGACGAGCTGTACGCGATCGAACTGCAGCGCATCGTGCTGAACATGCAGATCAGCCTGACCCACAGCATCGCTCGCCAAGCCCTGGAATGCGCCAGCAAGGCCGCCCAGGCCGAAGCGGCTTACCTGCGGCGTGTCCACGGGCATACCGCGGCCGTTCCACCCACCACCAAGGAGTCACCATGAGCACGCACTTCGTCGGCGAGGGCAACATCGGTTCTGCGCCGGACTACCGCGAGTTTCCGAACGGCAACGACGAGCCGCGCCGGCTGCTTCGCCTGAACGTCTACTTCGACAACCCGATCCCGAAGAAGGACGGCGAGTACGAAGATCGCGGCGGCTTCTGGGCGCCCGTGGAGCTGTGGCACCGCGACGCCGAGCACTGGAAGACGCTGTACCAGAAAGGTATGCGGGTGCTGGTCGAGGGCCGCACCGTGCGCGACGAATGGGAGGACGCCGACGAGAACGAGCGCGTGACGTTCAAGGTCGAGGCGCGGCGCGTGGGCATCCTGCCGTACCGCATCGAGTCGGTGGCGCTCAGCACCAAGCCGGCCGGCGGACAGTAATTCGCCCATCGCCGTTCCCCCGAGGGCGGCTGTAGCAACCGTCATACGCCCGCGATGCACCAGCGAGCTATCCCCAGGGGATAGCTCCAAGGTCGTCCACGGAGTTCCAGCCGCCCTCCCGAAACGACGCTCTTGCTGTGCCAGCTCCTGCGGTCTATGCACACCGCTGCGGCAACGGGCCGCCTGCCGATCACAAAGCGGTGTCTGCATCAATCGGCTTCCTTGCTGCCGGCATCTCCTGGCCCCGCCAAGCTGACGCCCATCCGATGAACCGCACATTTCCAAGGAGGCTTCATGCGCGTGTTCCTGTGCGAGAAGCCGTCCCAGGGCAAGGACATCGCCCGTGTGCTGGGTGCCGTTCAACGCGGCAACGGCTGCTACAGCGGCGCGGGTGTCGTCGTGACCTGGTGCATCGGTCATCTGGTGGAGGCGGTTCCGCCCGAAGGCTACGGCGAGCAATACAAGCGCTGGGCCATCGAGCAACTGCCCATTCTTCCCGAGCGTTGGCGTGTCGAGCCCAAGGCGGCGACCGCAGCGCAATTCAAGGTCGTGCAGCAGCTCGTCGCCAAGGCGGGCGAGCTGGTGATAGCGACCGACGCCGACCGCGAGGGCGAGATGATCGCCCGCGAGATCATCGACCTGTGCGGCTACCGCGGGCCGATTCAGCGCCTGTGGCTGTCGGCGCTCAACGATGCGTCGATCCGCAAAGCGCTGCGTGCGCTCAAGCCGTCCGCCGAGACGCTGCCGCTGTATTTCTCCGCACTCGCCCGATCGCGCGCCGACTGGCTGATCGGGATGAACTTGAGCCGCTTGTTCACACTGCTGGGGCGTCAGGCCGGCTATACGGGCGTGCTGTCGGTGGGGCGCGTGCAGACGCCGACGCTGAAGTTGGTCGTGGATCGTGATCGCGAGATCGCGCGATTCGTCTCCATGCCGTATTGGGCCGTGGATGTGCTGCTATCCCATGCCGGCCAATCCTTCACCGCGAGCTGGATACCGCCCGAAGGCAGCACGGATGCAGCGGGTCGCTGCCTTCAGCAGCCGGTGGCGCAGCAGGCTGCGGATCGCATTCGCGCGGCACGCGATGCGCAGGTCGTGTCGGTGGACACCGAGCGCGTGCGCGAGGCACCGCCGCTGCCGTTCGACCTGGGCACGCTGCAGGAGGTGTGCTCCAAGCAGTTGGGCCTCGACGTGCAGGAGACGCTGGACATTGCCCAGGCGCTGTACGAGACGCACAAGGCGACAACGTACCCGCGCTCCGATTCGGGCTACCTGCCCGAGAGCATGCTGGCCGAGGTGCCGACCGTACTCGACAGCCTGGTCAAGACCGACCCCAGCCTGTGGCCGCTGATCGAGCGCCTGGATCGCCAACAGCGTTCGCGTGCGTGGAACGACGGCAAGGTGTCGGCTCACCACGGCATCATCCCGACGCTGGAGCCCGCCAACCTGTCGGCCATGAACGAGAAGGAGCTGGCCGTCTACCGGCTGATCCGCGCCCATTACTTCGCGCAGTTCCTCCCGCACCATGAGTTCGACCGGACGGTGGCGCAGTTCTCGTGCGGCAGTCAGTCGCTGGCGGGCGTGGGCAAGCAGATCGCCGTCATCGGCTGGCGTGAGGTGCTGGCGACGCCAGGGCCGGACGATGCCGATGGCGAGGATGCGCAGCGCAGCCAGGTGCTGCCCGCCCTGCATGCGGGCCTGTCCTGCCCGGTCGGAAAGGTGGATCTCAAGGCGCTGAAGACGCTGCCGCCCAAACCCTACACGCAGGGCGAGCTGATCAGGGCCATGAAGACCGTCGCCAAGTTCGTGACCGACCCGCGCCTGAAACAGAAGCTGCGAGATACCACCGGCATCGGCACCGAGGCGACACGCGCCAACATCATCAACGGTCTGATCGGTCGCGGCTACCTGGTCAAGAAAGGCCGTGCCGTCCGCGCTTCCGACGCGGCATTCACGCTTATCGACGCGGTGCCCTCGGCCATCGCCGACCCCGGCACCACGGCAGTGTGGGAGCAGGCGCTCGACATGATCGAGGCCGGCCAGATGGCGCTGGACACCTTCATCGAGAAGCAGTCCGTGTGGCTCGGCCAGCTCGTGCAGCAGTATCGCGGCGCAACGCTCTCGCTCAAGCTGCCGCCGGCGCCGGCCTGCCCGCAGTGCGGCGCACCGATGCAGCAGCGCACGGGCAAGAGCGGCGCGTTCTGGTCCTGCTCGCGCTACCCGGACTGCAAGGGCACGTTGCCGATCGAGTCCCCGACGGGCCGGCGCAGCGCACCGCGCAAGCGGCGCGCTGCCTCCAAGGCGTCCTGATCCTCGCTTCCCCCTGCCGCGCCGGCCACTTCACTGGCGGCGAGGCAAACGTCCCGCACCGCGCGGGACTCCAAAGCGCGCGTCTCCTTCTGCAACGGTGTGCGCGCCCCGTCTGCCCGCCATCGGGCGACAGGGCGAGAAGGTCATTGCTCCACGAATCGCGCCCGCCGCCATTCCCTTGATCGGTGTGCCTTGCCTCGGTCATGAGGGGCTTCCTGACGCCTTGCCGCCGCGCGAGCCGTGAGGAGGCCCCTTGGGCCGAGGGTATTCCGTGCCGGTGCCCGCCGGCGGAACAACGGGCTCCCTTTGTGTGTGGATGCACGCCAGAGGTTTCCGGCCCCAGCCACGAAACGGGCCGGGTGCGATTGCTGACGCAGCGAACGGCTTTGACGACGGCCCGCGCTGACGCAGCCCACAGGTGGTTCTCCTTCCTCTCCAGCCGAAGGCCCGCGTGGCCTTCGGCGCCCTGGTCCTTGCCTTGTCCCGTGACGCGGGCCTGCCCTAAAGCGGGCCGTCCGCGATTCGGTTTTCCCTGCGACGACAGCCATGCTTCGCGCCCATCCTCACGCCATGCGTTGCTGACAGTCGTCAGCGGCATGCCCTGGCAGTCTCGGTCTTCAAGACTGCAACGCGGTTCGCCGCGTTGACCGATCCAGTCCGCTTCGCATCGCCCACCGCGGACGCTCGCCGGCCTGGCGACGATGCACTTTTCTCAACCACCCGAGGGGAACCCATCCCCTGCGGGATGCGTGCTCCCCGACCCACCAAGGAGCACGGCATGTCTGAACCTTCCGCATCTTCCTCTGCAACCGCAGTGCGCAGCGGTGCGCTGGCGCTGGCCTGGACCGGCAAGCGTTTGCCGCTACAGGTGCTGCGCAGCGCGGCCGGCCACTACATCGGCACGCAAGACGACGAAGGCCCGGTATCGCGGGAGTCCGTCGAGTATTTCCCGAACCACCTCGCAGCACAGCGCGCCCTGGATACCCATGCCTGGACACAGCGCGCTCACCCCTGATTCCCACCCTTCAAGGAGTTCTCTCATGAATCTGTCTTTACCCGAAGACGTGCTCGATCAGATGGCGCTGGAACAGGCGCACTTCGACGCTGCACCGCAGGCCTTCTTCGAGGCCTGGAAGCGCGGCGCGCAGATCGCCGGCCACGAGTGGTTCGGCGACGGCACACGCGAAGGTCTGCAGCGTGCCACCACCAAGTGGGACCTGCGGCCCAACATGCTGATGCTCAACGACGCCCTGGGTGTGCTGAGCAGCGGTCAACGCATGTTCCTGTCCGCGATGGTGAGCTTCTACAACTCCCGCGAGGGCGGCGCGATGCTCAAGCGTTGCGGCTTCGAGGGGCTGTCCGACTTCGGCGGCCTCGATCTGGAACGGCGCCAGGTCATCGCCGACCTCACGCTGCACTACAACGGCTGGTGAGCCGCGCCTGGCAACCCACCGTTCTTTCATCCCACCCCACGAGGGACATGCGTCCCCGTTCGGGGCCATGTCCCTCCTTCCTTTCGCAGGAGCGGCCATGTCCCGAATCACCATCTTCCACTGACCTGCACCGCCCGCCACCAGGGCGGCCCGACGCCGCGGCCGGCTGACCGGTTGCCACTTCATCCACTCGCTGGGGTTCAATCCCCGGCAGGGGATTGCCTCGGCCATCCTCTGCTGGAGGAATCCCATGTCTCATTCCAAAAACCCCTTCGTCCGCGGCTACGATGGCCTGTCCGTGCAGCGGCTGCTGGCGATTTCCTACGACGACGACTGCCCGCTGAGCTATCTGCCGCTGCACGTCTCGCAGTCGCATCTGCCGGACAGCCAGGTCGAGCGCCATGCCTGCGTCTTCTGCGACGACTTCGCGCTGATCACCGAGGGCCAGAACGTGCCGCCCGAGCTGCACGCGCAGTGCCCCAGCCACGGTATCGCCCGAAACCTCGTCTACGCCGTCATGGCCGAAGAAGCCGGCCAGCCACTGCACGTCGGCGATACCTACTCCGAGGAAGCCGCGCGCGAGGTGGTCCGCCGCCTGCGCTTCGAGACCGGCTTCTACAGCCGTGCCTGGGAAATCAGCTCGGCGCACATCACCGAGGAGGCCGGCCGCTTCCTCGCCGAACTGGCGGACATCGCCACGCCGAGCGGTTTCTTGTTCGTGGCCTTCCGCATTCCCTACAGCCCGGCGGTCGGCGTGAAGCTGATCGCCACGCCCTGGACGGATGCGAACCTGCAGCATGTCGAGGGCATCACCGCCGAAGAGCTGCGGCAGGAGCACCGGGCCAAGGGCGTGCCGGAGTCCCTGGTGGAAGTGTTGCACCTGGCTGCGCTCGCTGACGTTCGCATGTTGGTGTTCGATGCCGACGCGCCCGTGCTGGACGGGCTGACGCTCTACGACGACGAGTAACCCGCAACCCATTCGAGCCCCCACGTCGGGGCTCTTCTTTTTCGCGGAACGCGGTGCCGGCGCATTGCCGATTCCCAACGGACGGCCGCCGCCATGTGCCGCACGCTGGCCGCATGTTCGCTGGCGTTGCCGGCAGCATGCCCAGGCAGTCGAGACCTTCAAGACTGCGGCGCGGTTCGCCGTGCTGGTTGCTTCGTTCTCCGGGCGCACCCGCGTCCATCCACCTCACCCTCAAGGGACAGACCTCCCTTGCGGGCGGGAGTCCCTTGGTTGCCACAAGGAGTCTCCCCATGGATACCCAAGCCATCCGTGCACAGATGCCAACGCTTGTTGTCGGTCATGTGCCTTCCAACGTCCGTTCGTTCAAGTTCAACATCTTCGACGGCCAGCCCAAGGTTTCGACGCTGGGCTTTCACATCGACCCGAAGCCTTTCGAGGGCAAGGTCATCGCCACCACCGACGAGGCAATCGTCGTCAAGACGGGGCGAGCCGAGTTCGCGGTGCTCGATCGCACGCTCGTGACTGAGGTGCCCGACGAGGGCGCCAAGGTGCAGGTCGAACCCTATGTCAGACGCCGCTTCGACGGTCAGCGAGCGGACACGCCCGAGGAGCAGACCGAGTTCACCGCCGACGGCCAGCCCTACACGGTGAAGCGGTTGGTGCTCGGGTCCGCACCGGCGAAGCTGCCGATTCCCAAGCCTCGCTGCCCCGAGCTGCAGGAACTGGTCAACCAACTGGAGCAGTTGCCCGCTCCCGACGGTTTCCGGCGCGTCACCCACATGCTGGTGGATGCCGGCGCGCGGGACATCACCTGGGTCGATCCGCTGCCCGCCGACATCATCCGCACACCGCCGGCCATCGGCTTCACCGTCGCCACGACGAAGTTCCACGGTCGCGTCACCGTGCTGTATGAGCGTGGCCTCGACCTCTACGCGGTGGAGCTGCGCCGCGACGGCGAGCTGATCGAACGGGTCGATGAGGTGTTCTTCGACACCCTCGGCGAGACGCTGGAACGGCTGATCGACGACGGGAGTTGGCGGCGCATCCGCGTGCAGTGCCTGTCGTGTCGTAAGGCTATCCGGCACTGATCTCACAGCAGCTTCCCGCCCTCGCGGCGGGAAGCCGTTTTTCCTGCCCCCTGGAGATCACACTCATGACTGTTCGATTCAAAGGCACGGAGCTGCGGCCCGTGCTCGCCGAAGCGGTGGCGAATCAATGCCGCGTCATCCTGGTCAAGGATCAGGGCGTGTACTTCCTGGCCGAGTGCGGCGAGCGCCGACCCGATGGTCGCCAGAAGACCATCGCCTATGCCGCCGGTTGCAACCCGGATGTCGATGCCTTCGACGACTGGTGGGAACTGGCGCGTGCCGAGTTCGGTGGCGACGACTTCGGCGAGTTCTTCGATCCGCAGGAGGGCGTGTTTGCGCGCATCCTGCGCAGCGAGGACGACCTCGACGTGTCCGCCACCGCGACACACCTGTCGCTGCAGGCGGTTCCTCCCACGCCCAGCGGTAACTGACCGCCCATCCCTGGTCCCCGCTCCGGGGGCCTCTTTCTTCCCGGCAATGCGGACAGCCGCGAGTGCCGATTGCCGCTCGCCTGCGCGCCGTCCCGGCGCCACGCTTCCGGCCATGTTCCGCTGACGTCCGTCAGCGACATGCCCAGGCAGCCACGATCTTCAAGGCTGCGACGCGGTTCCGACCGCGTTGATCACCCCAGTTCGCACCGGCATCCATGCGCGAACGGCCATCGGTTTTCGATGGCGATGCCACCAAGCTGTTCCATCAACCCGCGCGGGGGTTCCACACCTTCCCCGCCTGGGTCGGGTGTGTCTCCGCCTCATTGTTCTCAGGAGATTCACCATGACCACTTCCACCGAAAAGTCCTACTTCGATCTGCACATCACCGGCCTCGGGTATCTCAATCGCATCCGCGAAGTGAAGCCCAAGAAAGGCGATGCGTTCCTGGCCTGCGACATCGCGGCTCTGAACGGTCCCAGCGATGACGTCTCGTATGTGCGTTTCGACACGCGCGTATCGGGTTCGGAAGCGCAGCACCTGGTGCGCCGCTGCATTCAGGCGGTCGACGCCGAGAAGAAGGTGATGATCGGCTTCCGCATGGGCGACCTGTGGACCGACACCTTCACCTACTCCAAGGGCAAGCGTGCCGGCGAGCAGGGTGTGAGCCTCAAGGCCCGCCTGCTGTTCGTCAGTTGGATCAAGGTCGACGGCAAGCTCGTCTACAAGGCCGAACCCAAGCCGACCGAGACCGACGAGCGCGAGCCGGAAGTCCCTGTGACGTCCGACGCGCCCGCTGCGCAGCAAGCCTCGGCACCGGAGCCTTCCAAGCCCGTCGCCGATGCTGCCGACGACGCTGCCGACGCCCCCGCATTGGCCGTTGCCGAGTCGTTCTGATCCGCAAGGCCCCATCCCCGGGGCCTTGTCTTCTCTTCGTCAGCAGGAGACCTTCATGATCACCATCCCCGGCCAACTGGCCATCAAGACCATCCACGGCCGCAACGGCGATTTCAACGTCGGCCGCCTGGCGACCTCCATCGGCGAGTTCGTCGTGAAGAACGCCGAACTCGATCAGTACCGCGAGGGCAAGTACGACGGTGATTTCGTCATCGTCGAGATTCGCCCCTCCACGTACAACGCCAACGGCCGCATGGTCATCGAGATCCGCGCCCATCTGGGCGGGATGACACTGTCCAACATCGACGCCCTGAGCCGCGACGAAGCCCGCCGGCTGAGTCCGCAGGAAGTCGATCCGATCGACGAGGAGGCGCAGACGCCCGTGCCGGCAACGCGCCCGGTCAAGCCGAAGGCGAAGCCGCGCAGTCCGCGCGATCCCCTGGTCGATACCACGCCGTTCGGCAGCGAACCGGCTCCCGTGTCCGCTGCGGCCTCGGCCGAGGCAGACGACGCGGCGCTGTTCGGTGCCTTGTGGCCCCTGGGCGAGACCGTGAAGCTCGACGCGACCGTGGATCGTCGTGTGCTGCGTCAGCAGCGCGACCGTCTCGACAAGCTGGGCTACGAGTTCGCTCCGTTGTCCCAGGACTGGCACCTCAAAGCTGCCTGATCCATCCGCCGCCTCGCGCGGCATTCCGCCACCCGCCGGGGTCCTCCCCCGACGGGGAGGGCTCCGGCCATTTCTTCAAGGAGACCCTCATGGGCTGGACCTTCGTTCGTCAGACGCGCGATCAGTTGATCCGCGAGCTGCTCGCTCCGCAGGCGTCCGAACGCGCTTGCTGCGAAGTCATCGACCACACACTGGACGGCGACGTTCTGTGGACCGTGGTTCGCGTCACCGCCAGGCAGGCGGGCGTCATGGGCCTCGCGGCCGGTGAGTCCGTCTGCTACATCGGCTGCCATCTGTTGGAAAGCGCGGGCTTTGAGTGGGGCTACAAGTCCCTCGATGAGTCCGTGCATCCGTACTACTACTCGTGCCCGCTGCGCTATCTCGACATGGCGCCGGTGCAAAGCCCCGAGTGGCGCGAGCGGGTTCACCGCTTCCACGCGGGGCGCGCTGCCTAGCGGCACGCATCTTCCTTCACCCAACCGGGGCGAGCACTGCCCCACGGGCTGTGGTTGCTCCTTCATTTCCAAGAGGACATCACCATGCCTGCACCTTCTTCCGCGAAACCGCTGTACCGCATCGACGAATGCCCCGACCTCATGGCCGACGGTTGCGTCGGTGACGAGCAGGGCAATCTCGTCTTTCTCTCGATCTGGGCGCGCGACACCGCCGTTCAGGAGTTCCTCGCTCGCCTGACCCTCGGCCGGGATGAACAGGGACTGGATCAGTTCCACGTCATCACCGAGCAGGGCGCATCCATCCCGGTCTTCGTCGGCAACGTCGAGAACCTGGAAAAGCGCATCACCCGCGCCTATCGGCGAACGCTGTTCGGTTCGCTGACGAATGTGTGGCTGTTCGATCGTCGCTGCGTGAAGCCAGACAAGGCCAACGCCAGCGCGCTGGCGCTTCTGCCCAGGGATTCCGCTTACCGGCTCGACCGGCTGTGGACGCTGGTGCAGGACACCTGCCCGCTGCCACTGCTCGACCACTGGCGCGACACCGTGCTGGAGCTGTTGCAGACACGGCGGATGCTGACCGGTCTTCCCTTGGCCCTCGGGCCGCTGGAAGGCCATCGGCTGGCCCTCGATGTCCCGGCGCTGACGAAGGCGCTGGGCGAGCTGATCCGCAACGGCACCATCGGTGCCACGCAGTACGAACTGGCCGCGAACGCACCGCTTCGGCGTGTGGCGTGAGCCATTCCCACGGGCATGCGCGCCGCGCGTGCCCGCCTTCCCTCATCCATCATCAGGAGAAATCCATGGCACTCATGTTTCCGCGCCTGGCGCGCAATTTCATCCGTAACGGCTACTTCCCCACCGACGAGCCGACGCTGGAGCGCGCCTTGTCCGCACTGGCACCGTCTCCCGGCTCCATGTCCATCCTCGATCCCTGCGCCGGCGAAGGCGTGGCGATTGCTGAAGCCGCCCACGCCCTCGGGCGCGAGCAGGTCCAGGCCTTCGCCGTCGAGTACGACGCCGAGCGTGCCCGCCACGCACGGCACCTGGTCGATCGCTGCATCCACGGTGACCTGATGGACACGCTGATCTCGCGCCAGTCATTCGGGCTGCTGTGGCTGAACCCGCCGTATGGCGATCTGAGCAAGGACGTGAACGGCAACATCGGCTATCAGGGCCAGGGCCGTGCGCGGCTGGAAAAGCTGTTCTATCAGCGCGCGCTGCCGCTGCTGCAGTACGGCGGCGTGCTGATCTTCATCGTGCCGTCCTACGTGCTCGACGCCGAGCTGGTCGGATGGCTGACGCGCCACTTCGCCGACCTGCGCATCTACCGTGCGGTGGAAACGCAGTTCAAGCAGGTGGTGATCTTCGGCCGCCGGGTTCGCCAGCGCGACCAGGCGTCGGAGTCGGCCAAGGCCCTGCGTGGTCTGCTGCTGCAGATCGGTCAGGGCGACGCCGAAGCCGAGGAACTGCCGCTCGAATGGCCGTTCCTGCCGTACACCGTCCCTGCCAGCCCGGCCGAGCCGGAGCACTTCTATCGCGTGACGATGGAGCCCGAGCAGTTCGCCGATGAAGTCGGCCGGCTGCAAGGACTCTGGCCGGCGCTCGATACGCACCTGGGGGGCGCGCAGCAGTCGCTGCGGCCACCGGCGCGGGCCTTGTCGCACTGGCATCTCGCCCTGGCCTTGGCCGCGGGCGCAATCTCGGGCGTCGTGACCTCCAAGAGCGGCAGAACGCTCGTCGTGAAAGGTGACACCCACAAGGAGAAAACGCTCCAGACAGAATACACCGAGCGCGACGACGGGTCTGTCGCCGAGACACGCATCCTCACCGACAAGTTCGTGCCGGTCATCCGCGCCTGGGACATGACGCCGGGCTCCGCCACGCGGGGCGAGGTGCTGACCATTCGCTGATCGTCGTTCCTCGACGGCAAGCCGCCAGTGCTTCGCCGCCTTCTTTGTCCACCCACCGGGGTCATGTCGCCCCGATGGGGCGCCGTGGCCTCTTTTTCCTGAAGGAGAAATCACCATGGCACTCGCTGTTCTCAACCTCGTGTCGCAACCACGGTTCCCATCCGGGCAAGTGGTCATGACCGCCGGTATCAACGATCTGGTCCACCAGGGCCAGTTCAATCCGGTGCCTTATCTGCGTCGCCACCTTCGTGGTGACTGGGGCGATCTCGACGACTGCGACCGGCGTTCCAACGATGCCGCGTTGAAGTCCGGAGATCGTCTGTTCTCGTCCTACCAGGTCACGCCGACCTTGAATCTCTGGATCATCACCGAGTGGGACCGCAGCGTCACCACGCTGTTGCTGCCATCCGAGTACTGATCGTCATCTGACCGTTCTCTTCCCACCCCTGGGGCATGCCATCGCCCCGCAGGGGTCGGTGCATGCCCCATCTTCATTGGAGCATCACCATGTCCCTCGATCTTGAAACTGTTCCCGAAACCGCTGTGCAGGGCGACCTGCTCGAAGCGGCCGCTTCACCCCTCACGCTCAGCCTGCAGGACTTCGTATCGGAGTTCGGCGACGAGCTGCTCGACTCACTCAACCGCGCCAATCCTCCGGTCTACACCGGCCAGGTGCGGGTGCATCGGCAACTGATCCTCGCCACGCTCAAGCGCAAGCTGTTCCCGGCGCAAGCCGATGTGGTCCATGCCGTCACCGAGCTGTTGGTCGATCGTGGCGAACGCGCCGCGATCGTCAATGGCGAGATGGGCTGCGGCAAGACGACGGTGGGTATTGCCACCGCCGCCGTGCTCAATGCCGAAGGCTACCGCCGTACCTTGGTTCTGTCTCCGCCGCACCTAGTCTACAAGTGGCGGCGCGAAATCCAGGAGACGGTGGCCGGTGCCAAGGTCTGGGTGCTCAATGGCCCGGACACGCTGGTCAAGCTGCTGAAACTGCGCGAGCAGTTGGGCGTGCCGGCGCAGGGCCAGGAGTTCTTCGTCCTGGGCCGCGTGCGGATGCGGATGGGGTTCCACTGGAAACCTGTCTTCGTTCGCCGGCGCACGCCTCACGGTGACGTGGGGGCCTGCCCGGATTGCGGGCATGTCATCACCGACCTCGACGGCGAGCCGATCAACCCGGTCGAACTCGAAGCCGAGGAGTCCCGCCGCAAGTGCAGCCACTGCCGTGCACCGCTGTGGTCGTTGATCCGTCCGAGAGGCCTGTCCGCCAGCGACCAGTCCTCGACCGTGCTCAAGGCACTGAAGCGTATTCCAACCATCGGGGAAGTCACCGCGCAGAAGCTGATGCAGAAGTTCGGCGACGCCTTCCTCGCGTCGATGCTCGGGGACAACATCCACGAGTTCATCAACCTGATGGATGGCAACGGCGAGCTGGTCTTCTCGGACCGGCAAGCCCATCGGATGGAACGTGCGATGGCCAACATGGAGTTCGGCTTCGGCGAGGGCGGCTACCAGCCGTCCGAGTTCATCAAGAGGCAGCTTCCCCAAGGCACGTTCGACCTGCTCATCGCCGACGAGGCACACGAGTACAAGAACGGCGGCTCCGCACAGGGCCAGGCCATGGGGGTGTTGGCGGCCAAGGCGCGCAAGACGCTGCTGCTCACCGGCACACTGATGGGCGGCTACGGCGACGACCTGTTCCACCTGCTGTTCCGAGCCCTGCCGGGGCGGATGATCGAAGACGGCTACCGGCCGACGAAGAGCGGCAGCATGACCTCGGCCGCGATGGCGTTCATGCGCGATCACGGCGTGCTCAAGGACATCTATTCCGAGAGCACGGGCACGGCGCACAAGACGGCCAAGGGCACCAAGGTATCGGTGCGCACGGTCAAGGCGCCGGGGTTCGGTCCCAAGGGCGTGCTGCGTTGCGTCCTGCCGTTCACGGTCTTCCTCAAGCTGAAGGACATCGGTGGCAACGTGCTGCCGCCCTACGACGAGGAGTTCCGCGAAGTCGCGATGGACACGGCGCAAGCCGCGGCCTACCGCGATCTGGCGGGTCGGCTGACCCAGGAGCTGAAGCAGGCCCTGGCGAAGCGCGACACGACGCTGCTCGGTGTGGTCCTCAACGTGCTGCTGGCCTGGCCGGACTGCTGCTTCCGGTCGGAAACCGTGGTGCATCCGCGCACGCGCAATACCTTGGCGTTCGTTCCGGCTCAGTTCAACGAGCTGGAGGTGATGCCCAAGGAACGCGAGCTGATCGAGATCTGCAAGCAGGAGAAGGCAGAAGGGCGCAAGACCCTGGTCTATTCGGTCTACACCGGCACGCGCGACACCACGTCGCGTTTGAAGGTGCTGCTGGAGCAGGAAGGCTTCAAGGTGGCGGTACTGCGCGCGAGCGTGGATGCCTCCCGCCGCGAGGACTGGATCGCCGAGCAGTTGGACCGCGGCATCGACGTGCTCATCACCAATCCCGAGCTGGTGAAAACCGGCCTGGACTTGCTGGAGTTCCCGACCATCGTGTTCCTCCAGTCCGGCTACAACGTGTATTCGTTGCAGCAGGCCGCCCGGCGCTCATGGCGCATCGGCCAGAAGCAGCCGGTGCGCGTGATCTACCTCGGCTACGCCAACTCCTCGCAGATGACCTGCCTGGGGTTGATGGCCCGGAAGATCATGGTGTCGCAGAGCACGTCGGGCGACGTGCCCGAGTCCGGACTCGATGTCCTGAACCAGGACGGCGACTCGGTGGAGGTGGCACTGGCACGGCAGCTTGTCACGGTCTGATCCATGTGCTCATGCCGGCGGCCCCTCGGGGTCGCCGGCTACTTTCCACGGCCCTTCGGGGCCGTTTTTCTTGGGCGTATGACAGTCCATGGCGCCGCCCGCCATGTATTCGGGCGGGCGTCAGTGCGTTTTGTTTGCTGCCCGCAGGCCAAGCGGCGGCGATGGTGAGGGCTCCGTGTTCCAGGGAAGCGCCCTCCATGCAACCATCCATCTGCGCTGTTCACCGCCTGGCCCTCGCCGCTGGCTTGCTGGCCGGTAGCCTGTTGGCCGCCGGCTGCGCCACGACCGCCACGACCGCCACGCCGTCTGTGCCAGCGGTGCCGGCCGCATCGCCAACCGCCGTCGCGCCGGAGCCGGGTTTCGTTCCGGTGGCCCGCTATGGCCGCTACACCCTGATCGAGCTGGTGCCGGAACCTGCGCAGCGTGATCTCTTGCAGCAGGCGGTGGAGGTGTCTATTCCGCCCACGCTCGATGCCAGCGTGGGCGATGCCATGCGCCATGTGCTCCTGCGCTCCGGCTACCGGCTTTGCGATGCGGCCGAAGCCGCCACGCTCTACGCGCTGCCGCTGCCTGCCGCACACCTGCGCCTGGGCCCGCTGATGCTGCGCGATGCCTTGCTGACCCTTGCCGGCCCGGCCTGGGAGCTGTCGGTCGATGACTTGAGCCGCCAGGTCTGCTTCAGCCGGCACGGTGCTCCCACCTTCCTTTCCGCCAACCCGCCCGGCGCCGCCCCGCCCGTGCCGGACGCCGACCGGCCCGAGGAGATGCAGCCATGACCTTTCCCCAAGCGCCATCCGAGCGCAATTCCCGCACGCGCTGGCTCAAGATCGCCGCGGCCTTCTGGCTGCTGCTCATCAGTGCCGTGGCACTCATCAACAGCGTCGGCCTGTCGCGGCTCGCCGAGCAGACCCAGAGCAGCGCACAGGATGCGCAGTTCAAGGCGCTGGGCTTGCGCATGGCCGATCTCGAACAACAGGCCGATGCGGACAAGCGGCGGCCGGCGCCGATCAGCCAGGCCGAATTCGCCACCGCGCGGCAGGCGCTGGACGAACGGATGATGCGCCTCGAAGAGGCCGACGAGGCGAGGGCCTTGGCCATCGACCTGCAGACGCTACAGACGCGCGTGAACGGAATCGAGACTCGCCTGGAGAAGACCCGGCAGGTGGCATCCGCCGCTCGCCCGCGCGCGCCGGTTGTGACGAAGCCCAAGGTGCCGGAGCCGCCGTTCCGGGTGCTCGGCGTGGAGCTGCGGGGAGGCGAGCGCTTTCTGTCGATCACCTCCACCGCCGCGCCCTCGCTCGCGGGCGCCCGGCTGCTGCGCGAGGGCGATGCCGAGGGCGGCTGGCAACTGCAGTCGATCGAGGCGCAGGCGGGCGTGTTCCAGGTGAACGGCCAGACGCAGCGCGTCGCGGTGCCGTAGGAGGTCGCCATGAACCTGCGGCCGTTGCTCGCTGCCGTCGTCCTGTTCGCCACTTTCGGCGCATCCGCCCAACCGGCCCCGGTGACGAACTCGCGCATGGTGCCCGCCCAGGTGCAGCCGGGCACTGATGCCGCGCTCGACGAGAGGCAGGCGCGGGAGTGGGGGCTTCAGCCCGAGGAGTGGGCACGTTACCGGCAACTGATGCAGGGGCCGCTCGGGGTCTATTCGCCCCAGCTCGATCCGCTCACGGCGCTGGGCATCGAGGCCCGCAGCGAGGAGGAGCGCAGGCGCTACGCGGAGTTGCAAGTGCAGGCCGAGGCCCGGCGCGTCGGCAAAACGCTGGCTTACCAGCGGGCCTACGACGCGGCGTGGCAGCGCCTGTTTCCCGGCCAGCCGCGCGTGAGCCTGCCCGGTGCCAAGGCGCCGGGTGCCGGCAACACCGGCTCCGGGCGCCTGGCGGTCTTCGTCAAGGCCGACTGCGCACCGTGCGCGCAGCGCGTGCAGCAGTTGCAGGCGGCCGGCACGGCCTTCGATCTCTACATGGTCGGCAGCCGTCAGGACGACGCGCGCATCCGGCAGTGGGCCACCCGGGCGGGCATCGACCCGGCCAGGGTGCGCGCCCGCACCATCACGCTCAACCACGATGCCGGGCGCTGGCTGTCGCTCGGCCTGCCCGGCGATCTGCCGGCCGTGGTGCGCGAGGTGAACGGCCAATGGCAGCGGCAATAGGTGCTCCGGGCCGGGAGCGTCGGCCGTCCCGCGTCGCCATCCGCTGCGCCAGCGCCGTGCTGCTGCTCACCACCGGCGGCTGGGCACTGGCCGCCCTGGCGCGGGAAGTGCCGCCGCCGGCCTATCAACTGGCGGCGCATCGTGCAGACGTGCCGGCGGCGGTGCTGTACGCGGTGGCCTTGCAGGAGAGCGGCGCCATGCTGCGCGGGCGCCTGATCCCCTGGCCGTGGACGCTCAACGTCGCCGGCTCGCCACAGCGCTACGCCACCCGCGCCGAGGCCTGCGCGGGGCTGCACCGTGCGCTCGCCCACACGCCGGCCAATCGCATCGACGCCGGCCTCGGCCAGGTCAATCTCGGCTACCACGCGCATCGCTACACGCAGCCCTGCGAGCTGCTGGACCCGTACCGCAACCTCGCCATCGCCGCGGAAATCCTGCGCGAACAGCACACGCCGGGCGAGGACTGGCTCCTTGCCATCGGCCGCTACCACCGGCCCGCCGGCGGGGCACCCGCGGCGCGCTACCGGCGCAGTGTGCATCGGCACCTGATCCGCGTGCTCGACCCCGGCGTTCCCGTTTCAACCCTTCAGGCCACCACGCCATGAACCACATCGTCCTCATCGCCGCCATCGGGCTGCTGTCCACGACCGCCGTCTTCGCGCAGACCACCTCCGCACCGCTGATCGTCGTCGAAGACCGTGGCGGCGACTCCGCGCCGCCGTACTACCAGTCGCTGAATCCTCAGCTGGATCAGGCCACACCGCCGGCCCCTCGCGTGGGCAACGCGGCCGACGCCGAAGCCGCCATGCTGCCGGTGCGCTCGACGCAACTGTCGCCGGGCGAGGTGCAGCGCCGCGTCATCCGGGCGCCGGGCCTGACGGCGCTGTTCCTGATCGGCGATGACGAGCGGTCGCGTGCCTGGCTGCGGCAGCGGCAGGCGGAGCTGCGAGAGCTGCAGGCCGTGGGCCTGGTGGTCAACGTGGAGTCGATGGCCGCGCTGACGGCGCTGCGCAGGCTGGCTCCCGGTCTGACCCTCTCGCCGGCCTCCGGCGACGACCTGGCCCAGCGCCTGGGCCTGCGCCACTACCCGGTGCTCATCACGTCCACCGGCGTCGAGCAGTAGGTGCGCAAATGGCCCAACCGCACGCGGTCGAGGTTCTGCTGCGGCCAGCGGTGGAGCTTTACACCGTGGCGGTCTGCACCGGCGCCGCGATTCTGTGCCTGGTGGCACCGTGGTCGCTCGCGCTGAACCCGCTGCTCGGCCTGGGCTCGGCGCTGGCTTTCCTGACCTTCGGCGCGATTCGCCTGCGCGATGCCTGGGCGATCCTGCGCTATCGCCGCAACATCCGCCGCCTGCCGCGTTACGTGATGACCAGCCGCGACGTGCCGGTGAGTCAGCAACGGCTGTTCGTCGGCCGGGGCTTCCGCTGGGAGCAGCGACACACGCACCGGCTGATGCAGACCTACCGGCCGGAGTTCCGCCGCTATGTCGAGCCGACGGCGATCTACCGGGCCGCCCGGCGGCTGGAGGAGCGGCTTGAGTTCGCGCCGTTTCCTGTCTCGAAGCTGGCGCGCGCGCTGGCCTGGGACAGCCCGCTCAACCCGGCGCGGCCGCTGCCGCCGGTCGGCGGACTGCCGCGCCTGCATGGCATCGAGCCGCACGAGGTCGACGTCACCCTGCCGCTGGGCGAGCGCGTCGGCCACAGCCTGGTGCTGGGCACCACGCGCGTGGGCAAGACGCGGCTGGCCGAGCTGTTCATCACCCAGGACATCCGCCGCAAGGTTCGCGGCGAGCACGAGGTGGTGATCGTCTTCGACCCCAAGGGCGACGCCGACCTGTTGAAGCGCATGTACGTCGAGGCCAAGCGCGCCGGGCGCGAAGGCGAGTTCTACGTGTTTCATCTGGGCTGGCCGGACATCTCGGCGCGCTACAACGCCGTGGGCCGGTTCGGGCGGATCTCCGAGGTGGCAACGCGCATCGCCGGACAGCTCTCGGGCGAAGGCAACAGCGCCGCGTTCCGCGAATTCGCCTGGCGCTTCGTCAACATCATCGCGCGCGCCCTGGTCGAGCTGGGGCAGCGGCCGGACTACCTGCTGATCCAGCGCCACGTCATCAACATCGACGCGCTGTTCATCGAGTACGCCCAGCACTACTTCGCCAAGAACGAGCCGAAGGTCTGGGAGGTCATCGTCCAGCTCGAAGCGAAGCTGAACGACAAGAACATCCCGCGCAACATGATCGGGCGAGAGAAGCGCGTGGTGGCCCTCGAACAGTACCTGTCCCAGGTGCGCATCTATGACCCGGTGCTCGACGGCCTGCGCAGCGCCGTGCGCTACGACCGGACGTACTTCGACAAGATCGTCGCTTCGCTGCTGCCGCTGCTGGAGAAGCTCACCACCGGCAAGATCGCGCAACTGCTCGCACCGAACTATTCCGACCTGTCCGACCCGCGGCCGATCTTCGACTGGATGCAGGTGATCCGCAAACGCGCGGTGGTCTACGTGGGGCTGGATGCACTGTCCGACGCCGAAGTCGCGGCGGCGGTGGGCAACTCGATGTTCAGCGACCTGGTCTCGGTCGCCGGTCACATCTACAAGTTCGGCATCGACGACGGGCTGCCCGGCGCCGCGGTGGGCGCCAAGATTCCGATCAACGTCCACGCCGACGAATTCAATGAACTCATGGGCGACGAGTTCATTCCGATGGTCAACAAGGGCGGCGGTGCCGGCGTGCAGGTGACGGCCTACACGCAGACCTTGAGCGACATCGAGGCGCGCATCGGCAACCGTGCCAAGGCCGGCCAGGTCGTCGGCAACTTCAACAACCTGTTCATGCTGCGCGTGCGCGAGACCGCCACCGCCGAACTGCTGACGCGACAACTGCCCAAGGTTGAGGTGTATGCCACGGCACTGATGAGCGGCGCCACCGACAGCTCCGACCCGCACGGCAATACCGCGTTCACGTCCAACACCCAGGACCGCATCAGCAGCAACAGCGTGCCGTTGATCGAGCCGGCGCATGTGGTGGCGCTGCCCAAGGGGCAGTGCTTCGCGCTGACCGAGGGCGGCAACCTCTGGAAAGTCCGCATGCCGCTGCCGGCACCCGACCCCGACGAAGCCATGCCGAAGGATCTGCAGGAGCTGGCCGGCTACATGCGACAGCACTACGTCGAGGCGGGAGACTGGTGGGAGAACCAGGGCATCCCCGGCCTGCAGGACAAGGCGCTGCCCGACGACCTGCTGGACGACTTCAAGCAGATGGCCGCCGCTGAAGAGGCCGAAGCATGAGCGATCCGGCCGTCGCGGCACAGCGCCAGCAGCAACGACAGCAGGGGCTGATCGCCGGCCTCATCACGCTGCCGTTCCGCTTCTTCGGCGTGCTGTGCGGCGCGCTGCTGCTGTGCATCCTGATCGAATGCGTCGGCATGCACTTCTTCTGGCCCGATCAGGGCTGGCGCCACGCGCAGGGCATGCTGCACTACGAGCTGGATCAGCTCTCCACGCATTTCACGCGCAGCGCGCTGGTGCAGGAGCCAGGGCGCACCGCGCACCGGCTGGTCGAGCAGGGCTACGACTGTCTGTTCGTGAAGAGCGGTCTGCTGGACTGGATACGCGACGCCTCGACGCAGGCCAGCGCCGGCAGCCATCGCCCGACCAAGGATTTCCGCTACTACATCGGCTTGGTCTACGTGAACGTGGAGAGCTACCTGATCGCGGCGGCCTACACGACGCTGGTCTTCCTCGTGCGGCTGCTGGTGCTGTGCCTGACCCTGCCGCTGTTCCTGATGGCCGCCTTCGTCGGGCTGGTGGACGGCCTGGTGCGCCGGGACATCCGCCGCTTCGGCGCGGGACGCGAATCGGGGTTCATCTATCACCGCGCCAGGGCCAGCCTGATCCCGCTGGCCGTACTGCCGTGGGTGACTTACCTGGCACTGCCGGTCAGCGTGAACCCGCTGCTGATCCTGCTGCCCAGCGCCGCATTGCTCGGCGTGGCGGTGTGCATTGCGGCGGCAACGTTCAAGAAGTACCTGTAGCTGCAGCCCTGCGCCAGGTCAGATAAACGATGCCATAGTTTCGGTGCTCTGCTTCGTCAAGAACGTCAGCATTGGCGCGAACAAACACGTTTCAAGCAATCTTCTTCTGCCTGTCTCGCAGAGACGCGGCCCAGTCCTTCAAAGCCTGGATGTCCTGAAAGAGATCAGTAGGTGGTGGCGGCGCGGCATTCCTACCGCTGGACGGATCGTGTGCGTCAACAATGTCGCAGCACTTCTTGAATCCGGCGGCGAAAGCATCGCAGTCAGCCTCGTTGAGCGCACTGACCTTCTTCAGGTCCTTGGCGTTGATGTAGTCCCTGTGGCGTTGAATAACGCGGACGAAAGCGATGTCCTCCAGGCCGCGCTCCCATGTGGCGCGCAGCGAGTTGTAGAGCTTTGCCACCTCGACCGCGTACTCGTCTTCCTGGTTGTTGTCATGCAGCAGCTTTGCCGCACGCGCCGCCTTCTCCAGCTTGTCGATGCGATCTTCGACGCTCTGGGCCTTCCAGGGCAGGCCGTCGGCCACCATACCGGCTCCTGCGGCGCCACGACTGAGCGTCGTGAGCCGCACGGCCTGCCCGGTCTTCGTCGCGTGGTCATTCAGATCGTTCACGAACACCAGATCATGCGTGAAGACGATGACCTGGCGGTTCTCCGCTTCTTCCACGAGACGCTTGGCCACCTGCCCGCGCCAGCGATGGTCCAATGAGGACACCGGGTCATCGAAGACCAGAGCAGAGCGGTGCATCGCGGTGGCAAGCTCGGTCATGAAGGCGGCCAGCGCCACGCAGGTCTTTTCCCCTTCGCTCAGGATTTCGTGGACCTTGGCATCCGGCTTGGCGAAGAGGCGCACCTGATACTGCGGTGAGCCGTACTTGCCGCCGGAGCGCACGATTTCGACGCGAACCTTCGAGGCCGCAAGCCGGACAATCTCTTCCTGAAATCTGTCGCGCAGCCGAGGCGTAATCACGGTGTCGGCAATGTCATTGCCCATCTTGGTGATGGTGTTCGTCGCTGTGTCGCCCGCACACTCGGTCAGAAACCGGATGGTCTTCAGCCGCTGGATTTCGTCAGTGACGACCGGCAGGCTTGCGCCCAGACATCATCCGTGTGCTGCTGGACAGTGGTCGGGGAATGACCCAAGACGAGGCGGCCCAACTGGCCTGTAAATGGGGGGTCTCTCCGGCGGACTTCGTCGGCCAGCCACTTCGGTCTGCGATGCCGGCACTGTGCGCGACGGGCAAGCTCCAGTTACCGAACAACCCTGAGGCGGTAGACGTGCCGTTTGCCTTTGCGTCCCTGTTTGCGGGCATTGCGGGCTTCATGATGCTGTTGAAAGACCTTGCTGCTGAAGAGGCGCCAAGCGAAGCCTGGACCCAGCACAACTTCAAGTCACCTACGCCATTGCTGTTGAGGCAGAGGCTGAACCGCCCCGGTTTTCGCGGAGGCTGGTTGGCTTGAGTCAGGCCGAGCTGGCCTGCCGCTCAAGATTGCGATAGTAGGTGGTCTCGAACTCGGCGGGCGGCACGTAGCCCAGCGGGGCCATCAGCCGATGGTTGTTGAACCAGGACACCCACTCCAAGGTCGCCAGCTCGACAGCCTCCCGGGTCTTCCAGGGCGCCCGGCGATGGATCAACTCGGCCTTGTACAACCCGTTGATCGTCTCGGCCAGAGCGTTGTCGTAGGAGTCACCCTTGCTGCCCACCGAGGGCTCGATGCCGGCCTCGGTCAACCGCTCGGTGTAGCGAATGCTGACGTATTGCGACCCGCGGTCGCTGTGACACACGAGCGAGCCCTCCTGGCCGGGCTGACGGGCGTACAGGGCCTGCTCCAGCGCGTCGAGCACGAAGTCCGTGCTCATGCTCGTGCTCACCCGCCAGCCCACGATGCGCCGCGAGAACACGTCGATCACGAAGGCCACGTACAGCCAGCCCTGCCAGGTGGACACGTACGTGAAGTCGCTCACCCACAGCTGGTTCGGGCGCTGCGCGCTGAACTGCCGGTTGACCAGGTCCTGCGGGCATGGCGCTCGCGCATCGCCGATCGTTGTGCGCACCACTTTGCCGCGCACGACCCCACGCAGCCCCATGCGGCGCATCAGGCGCTCGACGGTGCAGCGCGCCACCGTGTGGCCTTCGCGTTGCAGTTGCCGCCAGACCTTGTCAGCGCCGTAGACCCGCAGGTTGGCCTGCCACACCCGTTCGATGTGGGCCATCAGTTCCTGGTCTCGCTGGGCTCGGCCGCTGAGCAAGGCCGCATCGCGCTGCCGGGCAGCGTGCCGCCGGTAGGCCGATGGGGCGATCTGCAGCAGCCTGCAGATCGGCTCGACCCCATGCCGCTGGCGGTGCCGGTCCACGAAGGCGTACATCACTTCAGCCGGCGGTCGAGCTCCGCCTGGGCGAAAAACGCGCTGGCCAGCTTGAGGATCTCGTTGGCGCGGCGAAGCTCGCGCACTTCGCGCTCCAGTTCCTTGACGCGCTTGGCCTCGGCCGTGGTCACGCCTTCGCGTTGACCCGTGTCACGCTCGTGCTGACGCACCCAGTTCAGCAGCGTCTGCGGCGTGCTGCCGATCTTGCCGGCGATCGATACAACCGCCGCCCATTGCGATTCGTGCTCCTCTCGGTGCTCGAACACCATGCGCACCGCACGCTCGCGAACCTCCGGCGAAAACTTCACTGACTTCCTCATGATGGCTCCATCTTCTCAAACGAGGGAGCCTCCGCGAAAACCGGGGCGGTTCACCACCGGTCATCTGGAGAAGATGGAGAAACCCAGGCGTACGCTCTGCTTCGATCATGGCTATCAACCCACGGTGGATTCAACCTCAAGGTTAACGGTATCTCCAACCCGTAGCACGCCACCTTCAACGATCCGTGCCGTGGCGCCCCCGTGACCACGCAGCGCGGCGTAACCGCCTTCACCGAGCTCGTCCTCCATGCGTGAACAAGGAGGACATGGCCCCGTGATTTCAATGCGGACCGATCCGCCAATTCGCCAGACAAAGCTTTCTTCCCGGAAAGGTGAATGCATTGCGGCGATGTTGATCCCCGAGATCACGAGGTTGCGCCGCAAACGCTCCGGGGCAACTGGAGCTTGCCCCGTCCAGACCCCGAGCAAGCTGAGGTGCTCAGCCTGGATCAGACTCAGCTCGCGATGGCGTTGCGCATCCGACTGCCGAAGCCGCAGGGAGCGGTGATCGCCAATCAGCCCGAGACCCGGTTCGGCCCTGGCTTCATGCACGGACACCGCGTCCTTGAGGCGATCCGGGCGCAGAACGATGGCATCAAGTCGACCTGTGCCATGAAAGCGCCGGACCAGGTCGCGCAGCGTGCTGCCCATCGTTCAGACTCGAATGAGGTGCATCACAAGACTTCCTCGATGTGCAGTTCGCGTTGCCGGAAGCTGACAACATCACCGGCTCGGGCATCTGCGATCGCTGCGTAGATGGGCGCCTGGGTGGAAATTCCCATGTAGGTGTTGCCGTCGCACTGGAAGGCATCGCTAGCAACCGCAATCACGAACCAACGCCCGTCGATGCGAACCACGGCGCCTGTCTCCACCGAATCCCGGGGACCGAAATCGATCTGACGCAAGACTTCCAGGGCCTCCTGATGATCGTGAATGGGGCATTCGAACGCCTGCGCCAGAGCGGCATTGTTGACGGCCCGCGACGCCGCATCGCTTTCACTGGGTTCATCTCCGCGGCCCGCCGCACCGACCAGGTATTGCGCATAGGTCTGTTCAGCAAACCGCAGGCGCCCTTCGGCAAGGTCCAGCATGGTCTGGCGCAGATGGGTCTTGTTGCTCATTAGGGCTCCTATGTCAGATCGACGTTTGTTGCGATGGGGTGAACGGTAGGCGGTGCCAGACGGTGATGGCGTACCAGCCTCGGGCGTCGGTCAGGGTGCAGGTGTTGTCAAACCCGCTTCGGCGTGCGAGGTGTTCGATCGAAGCCATGGAGTATTTCTGGGATTGCTCTGTATAGATGGTCTCCCCCGCATGGAACACGAACCCTCGGTCAAGGGTTTTGCTGTGGACCACCTGGTCAACCTGGCTCACCAGAAAGCTTCTGGCCACGTGTTCCAACGGACAGTAGCTGGCGTAATGTCGAAACTTCGTCAGATCGAAGTCCATGCCCAATTCGCGATTTAGCCGCGTCAGCAGGTTCAGATTGAACGCAGCAGTCACGCCCTGGGAGTCATCGTAAGCTGCGCGCAACATGGCCGGGTCCTTGACCAGATCCAGACCAAGCAGCACAAGGTCACCCGGGCGCAAATGCGAATGCACCCGCTGCAGCAGCTTGACGGCACCGTGTTCGTCCAGGTTGCCCAGATTGCTGCCCAGCAACATTGCAACCTGGCGTCGCCCTTCGGCAATCTGCGGCCAATGCTCGAAATAGTCTCCCAGCACCGGTTCGATGGCCATGCGGGGGAGGTACGTGTCAAAGCGGCGGCTCAGATCCGCTAGGGCGTGTGCGGACACATCCATAGGCCTGTAGATGCAATCCACTTCACGTTGCGCCAGTGCCTGGCACAGCGACAGCGTTTTGGCCCCGTCGCCGCTGCCCAGTTCAATCAGATCGATCGGGCTGCACCGAGGATCTATCCACCGGGAAAGCTCATCCGCGCGTGAGCGCAGCAGCTCGTGCTCAAGGCGTGTGAGGTAGTACTCGGGCAGCGCCATGATCTGCTGAAACAGGCGCGAGCCCTCATCGTCGTAGAACCAAGCGGATGAGAGCGCCTTCTGTGGTCGTGTCAACCCTTGCAGAACATGCTCTGTCAGTCTGTCCCGATCAGTCATGCCGAGTCCCGCGAGCGAACAGGACGGATGCCCGTGAACTGCCAACGCAATGGAGCGTGAAAGAAGTTCCGGTATGTCAAACGGGCGTGGCCCGGTGATGTGGCCCAGGACGCTCCGCGCAAGACCTGCTGGTTCACCATGAACTTCCCGTTGTACTCCCCTACTGCGCCCTCGCTGCGGGCAAAACCGGGATAGGGCTGATAGGCGCTCCGCGTCCATTCCCATCGACGCCCCCAGCCGAACCGGCTTGCCGCTGCTTCCCACTCGAATTCGGTGGGCAATCTCCACCCCGCCCAATCGCAGAAAGCGTGTGCCTCGTAGTAACTGACGTGCGTGACCGGTGCCTGACTGGTCAGCGGCATCACCCCCTGGAGCGTGTAATGACCCCATCCGTCAGGCTGGTTAGGGTCGGGCTGCCAGTACATCGGCGCACGGTGTTCGAGCGTTTGCACCCAGTCCCAGCCTTCCGCATGCCAGAGCGAATGGCGCTGATATCCTCCGTCGCGCATGAACTGAAGGTATTCATCATTGGTGACTAGCGCCACACGGATGTCTACCCCTTGAATGAGCGCCAAATGCGATGGCGACTCGTTGTCGAAGGCGAACCCTGGCCCCTGGTGGCCGATGCGAATCGTCTGCCCTTCGACGCTAAGCCAATCGTCCAGGGGTGGGCAGGTGCCATCATGTTCGGCCGTCACATCTTGGGGACCGATGCCCAGAGGGTCATACGCCGGATGCAATGGGTTGTGGCCCAGGATGTACTTGATGTCTGTGATCAGCAACTCCTGATGCTGTTGTTCATGCTGCATGCCCAGCTCTACCAAAGCCGCGACCGCGGGCTCCAGTGGTTCCTTCAGCAGACGGCGCATGGACTCGTCCACATGCGCGCGGTACGCCATCACCTCAGCCACCGTCGGGCGACTCAAGCTCCCTCGTTGCGGGCGTGCCAGGTGAGCGCCCTCCGATTCGTAGTAGCTGTTGAACAGGTAGCCATACAGAGGATGGAACAGCCGATAGTCCGGCTGTTGTTTCGCGAGGACAAAAGTCTCGAAGAACCACGTGGTGTGGGCCAAGTGCCACTTCGGCGGACTGACGTCGGAAACCGGTTGGGGAACATGGTCCTCGGCACTCAGAGGGGCACACAGACGTTCGCTGCGCGAACGGACAGAGACGTATCGGGTTAGGCGGATGTCTTCAGGTGTCACGGCAGATGAGAAAAAAGAGAGTCAACTTCCGAAGCGCTCGGTGCGGATGGAGGCCTCGGGCACATTCAGCCCGGTGACCATATGAACGATGGACTCGACAAAGTCATTACGCCCGCAGATGAAAACCTGCGCAGATTCGGTCGCCACATCACCCAATTGCTGCAATGCCCAAGCAACATCGGCTCCATCAATGCGGCCAACGTGGTCCTGTGCGCGCGGGGCACAGGTATCCCGCGAGAGTGCCAGTCGGCTGCGAAACCGCGGCGTAAACGCTTCCCATCGCTGCAGGGTGGGCCAGAGCAACACTTCGTCAAGATGGCGTGCGGCAACCAACAGCGTTGTATGCGCTTGGCTGTATGCACCCACGCGTTGCGCTGCCATGGACAAAAGGGGAACGACGCCAGATCCTCCCCCAATCAGCAAGGCTGGTCGTGTGTTCGACTCGTCAAGCACAAAATGACCTCCAACCGGTCCGAGGACTTCAATCGTTTCGCCGTGCTGGGCCTTGTCGTGAAACCAGGTGGATACTTCGCCATCGTCCAAACGCTCAATGCCAAGCTCATAGAGCCCGGTACGTTGAGGAGGTGAGAGGAGTGAATAGCTCCGTTGTGCCTGATAGCCGTCTTCCGCTGTCAGTCGGACATCCAAATGCTGGCCCGGCCTCGGGCGAACCCAAATGTCGGGACGCAGCACTACCTGCATGACGCGTGGAGTCAGTGCTTGCAACGCTTCGATGCGTGCGGTCTGCCAGCTCAGCCGTTGTTGACCAACAGCCTCATCCATAGCGCTCTTCCTTGAAAGGGTCGCCTCGCATGTGATAGCCCCGCAGTTCCCAGAACCCGGCCTCGTCGCGCTCGTTGAACTGAAGCGCATTGACCCACTTGGCCGACTTCCAGAAATAGAGATGCGGCACCAACAGGCGTGCCGGTCCCCCGTGCTCGGGCGCGAGCGGTCGGTCGTCGTAGTGCGTTGCGATCATTGCGCGCCCTTGTGTCAGATCGGCCAACGGCACGTTGGTGGAGTAGCCGTCCTGGGAATGCGCCAACACCCAAGGCGTGGGCGCTTCCAGTCCGGCCGCCTGCAACAAGGTGTCCAACTTCACACCGCGCCAGCGGGTGTCGAATTTCGACCAGGTGGTAACGCAATGGATATCGACCACCTGCTCGGTCTGGGGCAGGGCCTGGAATTCGCTCCAGGTCCAAACGCGAACCGGCCGCACACCGACCTTCAAGGTCAAGCGCCAATCGCCAAGCGCCAAGGCTTTTGGGGTGGGGCCCGCAGTCAGCACGGGAAAACCTTCCGTCAGGGACTGTCCTGGCGGAAGTCGACCGCCGTGGTTGTGGACATCGCGATTGCGGCCGCTGAATGAGCGGTTGATGGGCATGGTGTGGGTCCTCCGGCTCACCCAGGACTTGCGGTCAAGGGCTTGCGTCGATCAATGATGGTGGGCAGGAACTCGGTGACCGTCGGGTGAACGGGCAATGCATCCCGGACCAACTTCCAGGTGCCGCCACTGGCCATCACCAGACCGATCGCCTGAATGATCTCGTCCGACTGGATCCCGAGCATGGTCGCTCCGAGGAAATGACCACTGTCCTCATCGATGAGGAGCTTGATCTTGCCCACGGTTTCGCCTTCTTCCTTCGCGCGACTGACGTCCTTCATGGCGTGAACCGCCTGGGAAATGCGTCGCCCTTCGGTCACGAGTTTTCGCGCGTCGGCCTCATAAAGACCGACGTGGGCCAGCGGAGGATCGGTAAACATGGCATAAATGCCGACGCGCGCGGCGGCGCTGCGTTGCCCTCCGGCCAGGTTCTCCGCCACGATGTCCTGATCGTGGTAGCTGGTGTGGGTAAAGGCCCCGCGCTGATTGATGTCACCCAGCGCCCAGATGCCGGGAACCGCGGTTTCGAGCCGGTCGTTGGTGACCAGGTAGCCTCGCGCACTGACCTCCAGGCCCACCGTTTCCAGGCCCAGACAGTCGGTGTTCGGTATTCGCCCGGTGGCCACCAGCAGGTGGCTGCCATCCACGCTGCGGCCACCAGCCAACTGCACCCGCACGCCAGCGTCGTTGTCCGCCTTGCCGACCCGCTCAATGCGCACGCCGGTGTTCACTTCGATGCCTTCCGCTGTCAGCATTCCGGTCACAGCGGCTGCAATGTCCTCGTCCTCGCGGGCCGTGAGGCGGGGCCCTGTTTCCAGAATGGCAACCTCACTTCCCAGCCGCCGAAAGATCTGAGCCATCTCCAGGCTGATGTATCCACCGCCGATGATCACCAGCCTGGACGGTAATTCACGCAGCGCCAACAGCCGTTCGTTGTCCAGGAACGGCAGCTCGTCCAGCCCAGGCACCGGCGGAACAAAGGGACGTGTGCCGGTGTTCAGCACCACCTTGGGCGCCACCAGCTGATGCTCGCCGGCCAGCACCACGAACTGTTGGCCTTCACGGCCCGCCAGGCGACCGCGCGCCTTGATGATGGTGAGTCCTTCCAACTGGCCCAGCCAGGCCTGCAGGCCAGAGCGAGCCTCCTCCACCCGGCGTTGCATGCGCTCCATCGCTGCCCTGAAGTTGACCTGGACCGACCCGGTTTGCACACCGAATTCGCTGGCCCGGCGCGCCATGTGAGCCACACGAGCCGACTTGCGTAGGGTCTTGGTTGGGGTGCAGCCCCGATTGACACAGGTACCACCCAGGTCACGCTCCTCGATGAGCGCCACCTTCATACCCCGGGCAACGAGTGTCGCGCCCAGAAAGGGACCGGCCTGACCGGCTCCGATCACGATCGCGTCGAACCTCTGTTCCCCGCTCATGGCCGCACCTCGACACCGCGCCAGAACGCCACCCTGCCGGTCACCGCCTCCGCACCAGCCTTGGGCGACGGGTAGTACCACGCCGCGTCAGCGTTCACGTCTTCGCCGACCACGACGTCGTAGTAGCTGGCCCGCCCCTTCCATGGACAGGTGGTGTGCGTATCGCTTGGTTTGAAATGTTCCGGGCGCAACGCGTCGTGTGGGAAATAGGCGTTGCCTTCAACTTCCACGATGTCATCGCTCTCAGCGATGGTGGTGCCTTTCCAGATGGCTCTCATGCTCCGTCTCCTTCGTTTGTGTGTGGTTGGGATCAGTCCCGAATCAGTGTGGTGGTGATCACCGGATGGTTCTCCAGCGTTCGATGCACGGGGCAACGATCGGCGATGCGCAACAGGTCCTGTCGCTGGCTTTCACTCAACGGTCCGCTCAGCAGGAGCTGCCGCGTGACGTGGTCAACCTGTCCCGAGCGATCCCCGCACTCCTGGCAATCGGTCGCGTGCGCGCGCTCATGACGCAACCTGACCTGGACATCCTTGAGCGCATAGCCTTTTCGCTTGGCGTACTGGCGCAATGTCATGGACGTGCAGGCGCCCAGCGACATCAGCAGAAGTTCATAAGGATCGGGCCCGCGTTCGCCACCACCCACTTCCTTGGGCTCATCGGCGTCGAGGTGGTGCGGACCTGCTCGCATCGATCGCCAGAAGGCGTGATCGTGCTCCCCCACCCACACCTCGCCCGCACGAAGGTCCGACGGCGCATCGTTTCGCTCGGCTCGCATCGGCAGAAACCGCGAGGCCCAGGCGCCAATCAGGTCAGCCGCATACTGCGCATCGGCCGGGCGCGTGAGCAGATGGTCCGCATCGTCCAGGCTGATGAAACTCTTAGGATGTCTGGCCGCCTTGAACAGGTCCTGTGCCTCGCCGATGTCCACCACCGCGTCACTTGGCGCGTGCATAACCAGCAAGGCCGCGCGAAGCCCCTTGACCGGGTTCTCGTGGGCTTGGGCCTGGAGCTCTTCAATGAAGGCCGGCGCGATCCTGAACGCCCGGCCGCCCAGGTCGACCTGGATCTGCCCATCCTCTTCGGACTTGGTCGGACCGAAGTGACGAAGCACATGGTCGGCCGTCGCGGGTGCGCCCAGCGTGCAAACCGCCCGTATGCCGTCGAGGCGGGCAGCCGCCGCGATGGCCGCCGTCCCCCCCAGGCTGTGTCCGACCAACAGTGCAGGCATGCCGATCGTGCTCTGCATCCAGTGCACCGCCGCCACAATGTCCGCCACGCTGGACGAAAAGCCACCGCGCCCGAAGTCGCCTTCGCTCTCGCCCAGACCGGTGAAATCAAAGCGCAGCGTGGCGATGCCCTGCTGAGCCAGCGCCCGGCTGATGCGGGTCGCGGCGAGAGAGTTCTTTCCGCAGGTAAAGCAGTGGGCAAACACCGCCAGGGCTTGTAACGGTGCATGGTCCGGGCGTTCCAAGACACCCACCAGCAGACCCTGGCTGCTGCCAGCGAAGCCTACCTTTTCGCTGCTCATGCTTTCTCCAGTGCCAGGGCGTTGATGCAGTAGCGCAGACCGCTGGGCTTGGGTCCGTCGGGAAACACGTGACCCAGGTGGGCGTCGCAGACGTTGCACGTCGTCTCCACCCGCACCATGCCGTGGCTGTTGTCTCCGTGATAGCCCACCAGACCCGGGGCAATGGCCTGCGTGAAGCTGGGCCAGCCGCTGCGGCTGTCATATTTGGTCGACGCATCGAATAGTTCAGTGCCGCAGCACACGCACCGGTAGATCCCGGGCGAAAACAGCGTACACATCGAGGAGCTGTGCGCCCGTTCGGTGCCCTTGAGCCGCGTGATTCGGAACTGCTCGGGCGTCAGCTGTTGGGCCCACTCGGCTTCGCTGCGCTCAACTCGGCGCGGTGGCGTCGGGTTGCCCGTTTCCACCAGTTGAATCACTCCTTTCCAAGTCAACATGTCGGGCCCAGGCTCCGGTGCCGCCGGTTCGTTTTCCAGCCGCTTGAGAAAGGTGACGAGCTTGTCGGCGTCGATTCGGAAATGGTTGTAGACCACTCTGCCATCGGGATCGATCAGGATGAACCAGGGTGTGCCGCCGTTGCGGTAGCGGCGCATCAGCTCCGAACCCGCGCCGTCCTGTTCGTCACCGGCGTCGTGCCCGAAGGGAATGCCCAGCGCGTAGCGGGAGTGATTGGCCAGCATGCGCTCCCAGGTGTTCGAACCGAAGTCCTCGAACACGGTCTGGACTGCGGCGAACCCGACGAAGTCGCTCCCCCGAAACGCGTCGACCACCCGGGCAAGCGCCGGAAAGCCGGTCGCATGGCACCCCGGGCAGGCGTCCTGAAAACAGAAGATGAGCTTGAACCGGCCGGGCATGCGGTCCAGGTCGAAGTGTTCCAGCGCCTGGCCCGACGCGTCCACCCACCGGGTCACACCCAGGGGAGCGGCCGCTTCGCCAAGGACACCGGGTTCCTGTTTCGTTGTGGTCATGCGAAGTCTCCTTTCAGAAATCGTTGGGTACCCCAATCAGGTGCCGCAGAAGGTGCGGTGGGCTGCGGCCACTTCGGGCGAGGCCGGCAGCGTGAATGGCCGCGCGGACTCCACCGTCTCGTACGGCCGCCCCAGCACCGCCAGCAGGCGCTCGAACGGACCGAGGTCGGCCTCGTCCACGGCACTCGACAGCGCCGCCTCCACCTGGTGATTGCGCGGGATCACGAAGGGATTGACCGACCACGCCGTTGCGGCGCAGTCCTGCAAGGTCCTTCCCTCCCGGGCCATGCGCTGGCGCCAGCGCGCCAGCCAGTCCGAGAGCGCCGGGCGCTCCCGTCCGAACAGGTCGTGCAGTGCGGCATCCGGCCCCGTGATGGCGTCGGACAGGAGGCGGAACGCCAGCGTGAAGTCCACCTTTTCCCGCTGCAGCAGCTGCAGGAAGTCGTCCGCCAGGGCGCGGTCGTCCGGCTCTTCAGCGGCCAAGCCCAGCTTGGCGCGCAGCTGCCCGGTCCAATGCCGGTCAAAGCGCACGGCAAACCCGGCCACCACCTGTTCCACCCGTTCCACGACGTCGATATCGCGGGCGTCCAGAACCGGCAGCAACGCTTCGGCCAGACGGGCCAGGTTCCATTGCGCCATGGCCGGCTGCTGGCCGTAGGCATATCGCCCCTGACGGTCGATCGAGCTGAACACCGTGGCCGGATCGAAACCCTCCATGAACGCACACGGACCATAGTCGATGGTCTCGCCCGAAATGCTCATGTTGTCGGTGTTCATCACCCCGTGGATGAAGCCCACGCCCATCCAGCGTGCAATCAGCTGCGCCTGCCGCTCACAGACGGCCTCCAGCATCGGAGTGGGCTTGTCGGAAAGCTTGGCGAGGGCGGGGTCATGCCGCGCCACGGCATAGTCAAGCAGCCGCCGAAGCATCACCTCCTCCTCCCGCGCCGCGAAGAACTCAAAAGTGCCCACCCGCAAGTGGCTGGCCGCCACGCGCACCAAGATCGCCCCGGGGGGCGAGCCCTCGCGGTTCACCCGCTCACCGGTCCGGATCACCGCCAGCGCACGCGTCGTGGGAATGCCCAACGCGTGCATGGCCTCGCCCATGAGGTACTCGCGCAGCGCCGGGCCCAGTGCCGCCTTGCCATCGCCACGGCGCGAAAACGGCGTACGGCCCGACCCCTTGAGGGCCAGGTCCCGACGCTGTCCTGCCGTGTCGATGAGTTCCCCGAGCAGCAAGGCGCGGCCATCCCCCAAGTGTGGCGAGAACTGGCCGAACTGGTGTCCCGCGTAGGCCTGCGCCAGCGGCGCCGCCTCAGCCGGCATTTCCACGCCGGACAGCCACGCCAGACCGGTCGCAGACTTCAGCGTCGCCGGCTCCAGCCCCAGCTCCAGCGCCAGGGCGTCGTTGAACTGCACCCAGGCCGGGGCCGGGGACGGCTCGGGCTTCCAAGGCACATAGAACCCCTGCATGTCCCGGAAGAAGCTGTTGTCAAACGGCAGCCGAAACGCCGGGCCCGTCCCCGGCGTCTTCGGCTCCGACACGGCCTTTGGTGTGGACGCACGCATGACTTCAGGCCGCCTTGAGACCATCGTTCGAAGCGCCGAACGCCCCGATCAGCTGCCGCTCGTCGAGCTCGAAGTCGCTGTAGAGCACCTCGTCCAGCGGATCGATCACCAAAACCACGGCGTGCCGCGCGTCCCGTAGTCCGCCATGAGCGACGACGCGCGTCCGATCGCAGGGTCGTGTCCGAACGGAATGTTCAAGCCGTAGCGCAACTGCGTCTCGCGCAGGCGCTCGAAGGTGTTGGACTCGGCGCCCTCGAACACGGTCTGCACCGCGGCAAACGCGAAGCCGCGATCGCCCAACGCCTTGATCAGCTTCTGCAGGGTCGGAAAGCCATGGCTGTGGCAGCCCGGACACCAGTGCTGGAAGCAGAAGATCACTTTGAACCCGTCGCCCAGATCGGACAGCTTCAGCGGTGCCATGCTGCGCCCTTCGCCGTCGATCCACCACGGCACCCGCAGCTCGGGCGCCTGTTGAATGCACCGGGATTGCATCACCATCTCCTCAGGAAAAAAACAGACACACCGGGTCGGCCCGCCCACTGGCGCGCCGACCCCCACCGTTCTTGAGCGTTGGCCGTCAGCCGATCTCGCGTCGCGGCAGCTTCCAGCCCGCACGGGGGTAGTGGCAGGTGTAGCCGTTGGGGTGCTTGACCAGGTAGTCCTGATGCTCGGGCTCGGCCTCCCAGAACGGCCCCGCGGGCGCGAGCTCGGTGACCACCTTGCCCGGCCACAAACCCGAGGCATTCACATCGGCAATGGTCTGCTGCGCCGTGGCCAGCTGCTCGTCCGAGGTGTAGAAAATGGCCGACCGGTAGGAACTGCCGCGGTCATTGCCCTGGCGCCCCGGGGTGCTCGGATCGTGGATCTGGAAGAAGAACTCCAGCAGGTCGCGAAAGCTCGTCTGCGTGGGGTCGAACTCCACCTCCAACGCCTCGGCGTGGGTGCCGTGGTTGCGGTAGGTGGCGTTGGGCACATCGCCGCCGCTGTAGCCCACACGGGTGCGCAACACGCCAGGCAGCTTGCGCACCAGGTCCTGCATGCCCCAGAAACAACCGCCGGCCAGGACTGCTTTTTCAGTCGGGTTCATCGTGATCTCCTTCAAAGTTCTGCCTCAAGGCATTGAACCTGAAGTCGGGTCCGTTCGTCAAACACAACGGCATTCGGCGTCCGCATCACGCCACCGATCGTCCAGAACCAGGGCGCGATGGACCTACGGCTGACTCAGATGCTCCATCTGCCAAGCGCTGGGCGATTGCCCCGAGGCCCGTTGAAACGCTCGCGCGAATGCGGTGGCATTACCGTAGCCCACCTGAGAGGCCACCGCCTTCACTGCCTGCCCTTGCGCGAGTAGGTTGCGGGCAACCGCCATGCGCCAGTGGGTCAAGTAGGTCAACGGCGGTATGCCCACCACCTGGACAAAGCGCAGGGCAAAGGCAGACCGGGACAGGTGCGCCAGCTCCGCCATGCTGTCAAGCGTCCAGTCGTGCTCTGGCGATTCGTGCAGCATGGACAGCACCACACCCAGACGGCTGTCGACCATGGCCTCCAGCACACCGCCGGACAGCAGTTGCCGATCAATCAGGTGACGCACAAGCACCACGAAGGTGTATTGCAGCAGGCGGTCGATCGCTGCCCGATAACCAAAAGCACGTGCCTCGGCCTCCTCGAACAGCAGCTCTACCGGTCGCTGCAGCGATGACGTGGCGGTCAAGTCAATCACCGTGACGTCCGGCAAGATCATGTCCAGCGGCGGCGCCAATTCACTGAGGGTGGCGCACATCAGGTCCACCCCCTGCGGCCCTGAGCCCTGAACCCAGTGCTCCAACGCGCGGGGAAGCAACAGCACGCTGGGCGCCCGCACGTTCAGCGGCGCAAAGCCCTTGCGCGTCAGTTGCAGCTCGCCGCGACTCAGCAGGTGCATCGTCCCCTGCTTGAGGCCGTCAGCCTCGGATCCCTGCGTCAGGGTACAGAGATTTCCCGAGAAAAACATGCGCGCCGTGGGGGTGAACCGTAACAGCTGGTTCAGCAGAGAGGCGTTCGGCAAGGGAGTGCTTTGGTTCAAGCGCGTGACACCTGTTGTGGGTTAGACCTTGATTATCTTGGAGCTTCCGCCTCTCCTTAGAATGACTGCATGCCCCCCCCGTCCCTTTCGTCCAGCATCTCTCGACACCACCAAGCTCCCGCAGAAATTGAGGGCCAGGCGCTCAGGACGTCAAACTTCCTGCGCCAGGTCATTGAAAAAGACCTCGCCACCGGCACCTACGCCCAGCGCCAATGGGGCGGCGGCCCGGGTGATGCCGCCTTCCACGACGCCGGCCAGCCCGACCCGGCCAAGATCCGCACCCGCTTCCCGCCCGAACCCAACGGCTACCTGCACGTGGGCCACGCCAAGAGCATCTGCCTGAACTTCGGCCTGGCGCGCGACTACGGCGGCGTCTGCCACATGCGCTTTGACGACACCAACCCCGAGAAGGAAGAAAAGGAGTACGTGGACTCCATCCTCGACGCGGTGCAGTGGCTGGGTTTCAACTGGGAATCCAACTTCAACGGCAAGCAGGAAAGCCACCTGTACTACGCGTCGAACTACTTCGACTTCATGTACCGCGCGGCCGAATACCTTATCACCGCCGGCCACGCCTATGTGGACGAGCAGACAGCCGAAGACATGCGCATCAACCGCGGCGACTTCGGCAAGCCCGGCGTGGACAGCCCCTTCCGCAGCCGCAGCCCGGAAGAGAACCTGGCCCGCTTCCGCGAGATGCGCGACGGCAAACTGGCCGACGGCGCCGCCGTGCTGCGCGCCAAGATCGACATGGCCTCGCCCAACATCAACCTGCGCGACCCGGCCATCTACCGCATCCGCCGCGCCACGCACCACAACACGGGCGACGCCTGGTGCATCTACCCCATGTACACCTTCGCGCACCCCATCGAGGACGCGCTGGAGCAGATCACCCACAGCATCGCCACGCTGGAATTTGAAGACCAGCGCCCGTTCTACGACTGGTTGCTGGAGCGTTTGTGCGAAGGCGGCCTGCTCAAGGCCCCACCGCCGCGGCAGTACGAATTTGCGCGCCTGAACCTGACCTACGTGATCACCAGCAAGCGCAAGCTGGCGCAGCTGGTGAACGAGAAGAAAGTCAGCGGCTGGGACGACCCGCGCATGCCCACCATCGTCGGCCTGCGCCGCCGCGGCTACACGCCCGAGGCCATCCAGCTGTTTGCCGAACGCATCGGCGTGACCAAGAGCGACTCCTGGATCGACTACAGCACGCTCGACGGCTGCCTGCGCGAAGACCTGGAAAACAAGGCCCACCGCGGCATGGCCGTGCTTGACCCCGTCAAGCTGGTGCTCACCAACTGGGCCGAAGTGTTCGGCTCTGACGGCTACACCGAAGACTGCACCCAGCCCGCCCTGCCCCACAGCACCATTGCCGAAGGCCAGACGCCGCCGCCTGACCGCGTCTTCAAGATCGGCAAGGACGTGTGGATCGAACGCGAAGACTTTGAAGAAGTGCCGCCCAAGGGCTACAAGCGCCTGTTCCCAGGCAACGTGGTGCGCCTCAAAGGCGGCTACGTCATCGAATGCACGGGTTGCGCCAAAGACGCCGAAGGCAAAGTGACCGAAGTGCACGCCAAGGTCATCCCCGGCACCAAGAGCGGCACCCCCGGCGCCGACAGCGTCAAGGCCAAAGCCGCCATCACCTGGGTGGGCAACGCCGACGGGGTGAGCGCCGAAGTGCGCCTGTACGACCGCCTGTTCACCGACCCGCAACCCGACGCGGGCGGCAAGAACTTCCTGGACGCGCTGAACCCCGACAGCCTGAAGGTGGTGACGGCGGTTGTGGAGCCTTCACTGGCTGCAGCGAAGCCAGACCAGAAATTCCAGTTTGAGCGCCACGGCTACTTCGTGGCCGACCGTGCGGACCACGGGGTGGGCGGGAAAGTGGTGTTCAACCGGGTGACGGGGTTGAAGGATCGTTGGAATTGATCGCTATTCCCACTCTGTGCTTGCTTAATGCCTCGTACAAATCGTCTTTGTTGAAGACATCGCCTTGCACCACTTCACTCTCAGAATCTGGGGGTAGCTATCTACTCCGTTTTGGCGAGTAGGTGAACAGATCCGGAACAACGCGCGGTTGATACAGCCACACAGGAGTTGCTGAGCGTTTGCCCGGTAAACCTGTCTTGAATCGTCCCGAGGAGATTCGAACGCGCTGCCTAAAGCAACCACGCAAGCAACGTGAGCCGTTTTTCGACACCGACGAATCTGTGCATGCGCTGGTTATGGTCGAAAAGTGAGGCGCTCTACCAAACCGCAAAGACGGCTGGAAGTACAGGGGTGTATGGCATACCTACCCCGACAACAGGGCGCACGCTCGACGACAAGTTGATGCGGTGTCTGGGCGAGATTGCCCATTGAAGATCAGCGTGGCTCTGGCTTCGCCATGTAGGCGTACCGTTCAACGGTGGACCGGACACGAGTGTGGGCTGGGAATCGGCTCGTAGCCTAGATCGACAGTCACGAGTCGAAAAGTGAGCCGTCACGTTTTTTTCACTTTTCCTGGCAAGGATTCCGGCTTTTTTCATGATCCGTGTCACACGGGACTTGGTCGCTGACAAGGTTGCTGAAAAACCCCTTGTAAATCAACGGGTCACTTTTCACTTTCCCTGTCTTCCGACAAAGCATTGCGTGAATGCTGGCCAGCGCGACCAACAAATCCGGTCATGCCGTAGTTCCCATTCCCTGCGGCGCAAAGCGAGAGCGCGCCACAGCATCTGGCCATCCGCTTCAACGGGGAATGGCACGATGGGACAGACCAACCGCCGCACATCCGCATGGCCTGCGCTTGCCGTGGTGTTGGCTGTCTCGTTCTCGACGCTACAGCCTGCCGTCGCCGCCGACAGCCTCGCCTCGGAGCGTGAGCAGCTCGCCGCGCTCGCCCGCCAACTCGACCTGATCGACCACCTCGCCGAGCACGCCGCCAATACCGCTCCGCAGGAACGCGCCCGCTACCACTTCGACTACGCCCGACTGCGCGCAGACCTGAAGCGCGTTCGCACCGGCCTGCAGGACTACCTCGTGCCCCAGCGCGCCCAGCCGCGCGATCCCGTCCCGCTGGCCGGCGATTACGTCCGCCGCGACCGCGCCGACGACGAGGAGCGGTCACCATGACGCCCTCTGCCGATCAGGTCGCCGCCTTCCAGGCCAACGGCGGCTTTGCGCCTTCGGCCGTCTCTGCCGTGGTGCTCGCTTTCGTGTTCGCCGTGTTGCTGCTGTGGGGCGTGTGGGCCATGCGCACCGCCTACGTCGGCTGGGCCGAGCACCGCATCACTGAACGTCAGTTCCTCGCCGTCGTCGTGCGCTTCGTGGCGATGTACCTGGTGCTGACCTTCTTCCTCCTCTCCTGACCGTCACGAAAGGCCATACGCCATGAACATGCCACCGACACCCCATCGCATTTCGTCCCGCATCGCCGCACCGCTGCTGCCGCTGGCGCTCGCAGGCCTGCCGCTGTCGGCCTTCGCGCAGGGCCTGCCGACCATGGAAGACCCATCGCGCGGCCAGGGCAGCGGCATCCTGCAGACCTTGCAGAACTACGGCTACGACATCGTGCTGCTGATCGCGCTGCTCGTGGTCGCCTCGATGTTCGTCGGTGTCTGCTATCACGCCTACACGCGCTACTCGGAGATCCACACCGGCCGCGCCACCTGGGGCCAGTTCGGCCTGACGGTCGCCGTGGGCGCGATCCTGCTGGTGGTCGGCATCTGGCTGCTCACCAAGGCCACCGGCGTGCTGTGAGGGCGGCAAGCGATGGCCGTCCCTTCGGAGACCCCGCAAGACACGCTGGTGACGTTCCTGCCGCACCGGCTGAACCGCCAGCCGGTGGTCGTGCGCGGGCTGACCGCCGACGAGTTGTGGATCTGCGCCGGCCTGTCGGCCGCAGCCGGGTTCGCGCTCGGCCTGCCGCTGGCCTGGCTCACGCACAGCATCGCCATGGTGCCCACGCTGATCGTCGCCGGCATCGCGCTGGGCGTCTTCGTCGGCGGTGGTTTCCTGCGCGCGCAGAAGCGCGGCCGGCCCGACACCTGGCTGTACCGGCAGCTCCAGTGGCGGCTGGCCCTGCGGCACCCGGCGCTGGCAGCGCTCCTGGGCGGCCGGCGCCTCATCACCCGCTCGGGCTACTGGACGACCCGGCGCAACGCCGATCGAGGGGCGCCATGAGCCGTTTCAGGAACGAGGTTGCGCACCTGCAGGCGCATGTGAAGACGCTGCGTCTGGGGGCCGGCGCACTGTTCGTGGTGGCGCTGCTGCTCGGCTTCGGTTGGTGGAGTGCGCCGAAGAGTCTGACCATCCATGTGCCGCCGGACCTGCGCTCGGGCAGCACGCGCAAGTGGTGGGACGTGCCGCCCGAGAGCGTGTATGCCTTCTCGTTCTACATCTGGCAGCAGGTGCAGCGCTGGCCCACGAACGGCGAAGAAGACTATCCGCGCAACCTGCGCGCGCTGTCGGCCTACCTGACGCCGGGCTGCCGGGCCTTCCTGCAGCAGGACTACGAGTACCGGCGCGCCAGTGGCGAGCTGCGTCAGCGCGTGCGCGGCATCTACGAGATTCCCGGCCGCGGCTACGGCGATGATCCGGCCACGCGCGTCAAGGTGGTCTCCGACCGCGACTGGATCGTCACGCTCGACGTGAGCGCGGACGAATACTACGGCTCCGAGCAGGTCAAGCGCGCCCTGGTGCGCTACCCCATCAAGGTCGTCCGGCTGGACATCGACCCCGAGCGCAACCCCTTCGGCCTGGCGCTGGACTGCTACGCCAGCGCACCCCAGCGCATCGAACCGCCGCCGACGCCGACCCAGGCCGGCGTGCCCGCCAACGCCCCCGGCCACCTGCAGGGAGACTCCCCATGAAGCCCGTTGCCTTGTCGGCCCTGGCCAGCGTCCTGCTGATCCTCGGTGTCGTGCCGGCCAGCCAGGCCGTGGAAATCCTGCGCTGGGAGCGGCTGCCCCTGCCGGTGCCGCTGGTGGTCGGCCAGGAGCGCGTGGTCTTCATCGACCGCAATGTGCGCGTCGGCGTACCGGCCAGCGTCGGCGACCATCTGCGCGTGCAGAGTGCGGGCGGCGCGATCTACCTGCGGGCGAGCGAGCCGATTCCGCCCACGCGGCTGCAACTGCAGGACGTGGAATCCGGCGCGCTGATCCTGCTCGACATCGCCGCCGAGCCGGCGAAGGACGGCCAGGCGCCGCTGGAGCCGGTGCGCATCGTGGAAGCGGAGGCCCCCGCGAAGCGCTACGGCGGCGGTGCAGCAAGTGGCGCGGACGAGCAGGCCGATGCGCCCGCAGACAAATCCGTTCCCCGGCGCGAAACGCCGGTATCGGTCGTGCTGACGCGCCATGCCGCGCAGAACCTGTACGCGCCGCTGCGCACCGTCGAGCCGGTCGCCGGCATCGGCCGCGCAAACCTGCGCCGCGGCCTCGCGCTGGACACCTTGCTGCCGACACTGCCGGTGCATGCGCGGGCACTGGCCGCGTGGCGCCTGGAAGACCAGTGGGTGACGGCCGTGCGGCTCACCAATACCTCGGCGCGCTGGCTCGACCTCGACCCGCGCGCCCTGCAGGGGAACTTCGTGGCGGCGACCTTCCAGCATCCGAACCTGGGGCCGGCCGGCACCGCGTCCGACACCACGGTGCTCTACCTGGTCACGCGCGGCCACGGCCTGGCCGAGTCGCTGCTGCCGGCGCTGAGCCCGATCGACGCCACCGTGAACCTGCCGCCGGCCGCTGCGGCCGGTTCGACCGGAGGAGCGCGCGATGAAGAGTAATCCGCTGCTCAAGTGGCTGCTGATCCCGATGGCGCTGCTGCTGGTGTTCGTCGGCATCAAGCTGTTCTCCGGCGCCCCCGGCGGCCAGCCCGCCCCCAAGGGCGCGGCCAGTACGCTCACGCCCGAGGAGATGAAAGCCCTGGGCATCGCAGGCGACACGCCGCGCGATACCGTCGCCACGCTGGTGGCCCAGGTGAAGCAGTTGCGCACCGAGCTGCAAAGCGCGCTCGGCGACAACAAGCAGCACAAGGCCGAGAACGAGCGCCTGCGTGCCCGGGAAAGCGCGATCGACCAACGCATCCAGAGCGCGCTGGAAGGCGAACGCAACCGCCTGGAGCAGGAGCGTAACCAGGTGGCCAGCGACAGGCAGCAGACCCAGGGGCTGCTGCAGGATCTGCAGCGGCAACTGGACGGTCTTTCCGGCAAGGGTGGCCCGTCCGACCTGCCCGTCGGGCTGGGACTGGAAGAGGGTGACGGCAAGCGCTTCAACCGCGGCGTCGGTGGCACGCAGTGGGTCGAGCCCGACGATGCCAAGGTCGACGCCAAGAACGGCAGCAAGGAGCCGAGCTTTCCCCTGAGCTTCGGGCCGGCCCAGAAGAGCCTGTCGGCCGCAGTGGAATCCGTCGCCGACGTCGGCAGCCGCGCCGTGGGCGCATCCACGAAGGCTGTCTACACCGTGCCGTCGAACTCGACGCTCATGGGGTCGATTGCCATGACGGCGCTGATCGGGCGCGTGCCGATCGATGGAACCGTCAACGACCCGTACCCGTTCAAGGTGCTGATCGGCCCGGACAACCTCACGGCCAACGGCATCGACATCCCCGACGTGGCCGGCGCCGTGGTCAGCGGCACGGCCTCGGGCGACTGGACGCTCTCGTGCGTGCGCGGGCAAATCCGCTCGGTCACGTTCGTGTTCCAGGACGGCACCATCCGCACGGTGCCGGAGGACAGCAGCAAGGGCAGTAGCAGCGGCGGCAACTCGGGGCACAACGGCGCCAGCATCCAAGGCGGCCTGGGCTGGATCAGCGACCCCTACGGCATTCCCTGCGTCAGCGGCGAGCGGCGCAGCAACGCCCAGCAGTACCTGGGCAGCCAGGCACTCATCACCGCGGCCGGCGCCGGCGCCGCTTCGCTCATCAAGTCCGACAACGGCAGCGTGGCCGTGGTCGCCAACAGCAACGGCTCGCTGGGCACCGTCGGCATCAGCGGCAACGAAGCGATGGGCCGCATCCTCGCGGGCGGCGTGCGCGACATGGCCGATTGGGTCAACAAGCTCTACGGCCAGGCCTTCGCGGCGGTCTACGTGCAGCCCGGCGCCAGGGTGGCCGTGCATCTGGAGCAGCCGCTCGACATCGACTACGACGCCAAGGGGCGTCGGGTCCACCACCGCACCGGAGAAGCCCATGCCTCGGATCTGGATTGACGCGGCCGCCGTGCTGCTGGCGGCCACCCTGCTCGGCGGCTGCGCCACCAGCAAGGAGAAGCTGCTGCCACACGGCGACAGCACCATGCTCGACATCTGGCATCAGGAGACCGGCGGCAGCGCGGGCGGCGGCCAGGCCGCGCGGCAACTGCTCGATGCGCGCCAGGGCCTGCGCCGGCCGCTGGCCGATGCCGATGTGCAGGCGGCGCCCGGCGTGCAGGCGCGCTACACCCGTACCGCGCAGAACGAGATCTACCGCCAGTTCCACCGCCTGCCGAACCCCGACCTAGTGATGTACGTGTTCCCGCACCTGGCGGGCACCGACCCGGTGCCGGTGCCCGGCTACAGCACGGTGTTCCCGCTCTACCAGCGCGTGCAGTACGCGATGCCGGGCGAGCGCGTGGAGGACTACTGATGGCCTGGTCGCTGCCGTGGTCACGCAAGCCCGGCGCATCGCCTGTTGACGCCGCGGATGCGACCGATGATGCCTGGGCACGGCACGTAACGGCCTTGGCGGCACAGGGTGTCGCCGAGCCGGGCAGCGCGCTCGGCCGGGGCCGGCGCAGGCCGGCCACCCAGGCCGACCACGATGCGCTCTATGGCGTCGCGCCGTCGTTCGCGGACTTGCTGCCCTGGGTCGAGTACCTGCCCGGCAGCAAGTGCATGTTGCTGGAAGACGGCCAGTCGGTGGCGGCCTTCTTCGAGCTGGCGCCGGTCGGCACCGAGGGCCGTGAGATAGCCTGGCTGTGGCAGGCGCGCGATGCGCTGGAGAACGCCCTGCAGGACTCCTTCGACGAGTTGGACGACAACCCTTGGGTGGTGCAGCTCTACGCCCAGGACGAGGCCGGCTGGGACAACTATCTGCGCTCCCTGGCGAACTATCTGCAGCCGCGTGCGCAGGACAGCGCGTTCAGCGACTTCTACCTGCGCTTCTTCGCCCATCACCTGCGGGCCATCGCCAAGCCGGGTGGCCTGTTCGAGGACACCACGGTGACGCGCCTGCCGTGGCGCGGCCAGGTCCGGCGCGTGCGCATGGTGGTCTACCGGCGCACGTCCGCAGCCCCGGCCCCGCGGCGCGGCCAGTCGCCCGAGCAGGCGCTGACCACGATCTGCGACCGCCTCGCCGGCGGGCTGGCGAATGCCGGCGTGAAAGCCCGGCGTCTCGGCGCGGCGGACATCCACGCCTGGCTGCTGCGCTGGTTCAACCCGAATCCGACTTTGCTCGGCGCCACTGCCGAAGATCGGGAACGCTTCTACGCGCTGACCCGCTACCCGGAAGAGCGGGAGGAGGGCGAGATCGAACTCGCCAGCGGCACCGACTTCGCACAACGGCTGTTCTTCGGCCAGCCATGCTCGGACGTGCCCAACGGCCTGTGGTTCTTCGACGGCATGCCGCATCGGGTGATCGTGATGGATCGTCTGCGCACGCCACCCGTGACGGGCCATCTGACGGGCGAGACGCGCAAGGGCGGCGATGCCATGAACGCGCTGTTCGATCAGATGCCCGAGGACACGGTGATGTGCCTGACGCTGGTCGCCACGCCCCAGGACGTGCTGGAGGCGCACCTCAACCACCTCGCCAGGAAGGCCGTCGGCGAGACCCTGGCCTCGGAGCAGACCCGGCAGGACGTGCAGCAGGCGCGCGGCCTGATCGGCAGCGCGCACAAGCTCTACCGCGGCGCGCTGGCGTTCTACCTGCGCGGCCGCGACCTGGCCCAGCTCGATGCGCGCGGCCTGCAGCTCGTCAACGTGATGCTCAACGCCGGCCTGCAACCGGTACGCGAAGAGGACGAGGTGGCGCCGCTGAACAGCTATTTGCGCTGGCTGCCGTGCGTGTTCGATCCGGCTTCCGACAAGCGCCAGTGGTACACACAGCTCATGTTCGCGCAACACGTGGCGAACCTGGCGCCGGTCTGGGGCCGCAGTCAGGGCACGGGGCATCCGGGCATCACGTTCTTCAACCGCGGCGGGGGCCCGATCACCTTCGATCCGTTGAACCGCCTCGACCGGCAGATGAACGCGCACCTGTTCCTGTTCGGCCCCACGGGTTCGGGCAAGAGCGCGACGCTCAACAACATCCTGAACCAGGTCACGGCGATCTATCGGCCGCGCCTGTTCATCGTCGAGGCGGGCAACAGCTTCGGCCTGTTTGGCGACTTCGCGGCACGGCTGGGTCTCACCGTGCATCGGGTGAAACTTGCACCCGGCGCGGGCGTCAGTCTGGCTCCGTTCGCCGACGCCTGGCGCCTGGTCGATACGCCGAGCCAGGTACAGACGCTGGACGCCGATGCGCTCGACGAAGACCAGACCGATGCCGGCATGGCCGTGGAGGGCGACGAGCAGCGCGACGTGCTCGGCGAGCTGGAGATCACTGCACGACTGATGATCACCGGCGGCGAGGACAAGGAAGAAGCGCGCATGACGCGCGCCGACCGCAGTCTGATCCGCCAGTGCATTCTCGATGCGGCACAGCGCTGCGTAGCGGAGAAGCGCACGGTACTGACCCGCGATGTGCGCGACGCGCTGCGCGAGCGCGCCCGCGATGCGACGCTGCCGGAGATGCGGCGCGCACGGCTGCTGGAGATGGCCGACGCCATGGATATGTTCTGCCAGGGCGTGGACGGCGAGATGTTCGACCGGTCCGGCACGCCGTGGCCCGAGGCGGACATCACCATCGTGGATCTCGCCACCTTCGCGCGCGAGGGCTACAACGCCCAACTCTCGATTGCCTACATCTCGCTCATCAACACCGTCAACAACATCGCCGAGCGCGACCAGTTCCTGGGCCGCCCGATCATCAACGTGACGGACGAAGGCCACATCATCACGAAGAACCTGCTGCTTGCGCCCTACGTGGTCAAGATCACCAAGATGTGGCGCAAGCTCGGCGCCTGGTTCTGGCTCGCCACGCAGAACCTGGACGACCTGCCGAAAGCGGCCGAGCCCATGCTCAACATGATCGAGTGGTGGATCTGCCTGTCGATGCCACCCGATGAAGTCGAGAAGATCGCGCGCTTCCGCGAACTCAACGCTTCGCAGAAGGCGCTGATGCTCTCGGCACGCAAGGAGGCCGGCAAGTTCAGCGAGGGCGTCATCCTGTCCAAGTCGATGGAAGTGCTGTTCCGCGCTGTGCCGCCCAGCCTCTACCTGGCGATGGCGATGACCGAACCCGAGGAGAAGGCCGAACGCTTCCAGTTGATGCAGCAGCACGGCATCAGCGAGCTGGATGCCGCCTTCCGCGTGGCCGACAAGATCGACCGTGCGCGGGGCATCGAACCCCTGGCGCTGGACACGTTGGCCTGACGGGAGCAACACGATGCGCCTGCCTTCATTCGCCCGCCGTCATCCCTGGATCGGTCTGCTGATCGTGGCGACGATTGCAGTGGCCTCGTGGATGCTGCTGCGCGCGCCGCATCCGGCAACCGAGCCCATGTCCCCGGCCGCCGCCGGTTTCGAAGCGTCGAAACCGGCTGGCCCGCCCTGGCTGTATGGCCGTGCCGATGCGCGCTTCACGGTGGTCGGGTACGCCGACCTGGAGTGTCCGTACTGCCGGGCCTACTTCCCCGAACTCAAGCGCTGGATCGACGCCCATCCCGAGGTGAACTGGCAGTGGCACCACCTGCCGCTGTCCATGCACGAGCCGGCTGCGACTGCCGGGGCACGCCTGGCCGAGTGCGCGGGCGAGACGGGCGGGCATGCCACGTTCTGGCAAGCCGTGGCGTGGCTCTACGCGAACACCCGTGGCGACGGCCAGGGCCTGCCGGAAGGCCTGCGCTATCCCGACCTCACGCCAGCCATGCAGGGTTGTCTCGACAGCGATCGCCCCGATGCCGTCATCCGTGCCCAGGCGGCGGAAGCGGCACAGCAGGGCATCGCGGCCACGCCGGCCCTGCAACTGCGCGACCGCGAGTCCGGCAAGACCCTCCTGCTGCACGGCCCCGTCGAAGGCGATGCCTTGCTGTCGGCCATCGACCTGCTCGCCGCCGGCAACACGACCGCAGCCGAACCTGCCCATTCCCCAGACATGCCCGCCGGCGTTGCCGGTGACATGCCCAGGTAGCCATCGATCTTCAAGGCTGCGGCGCGGCTCGTCCGCGTTGATCGAAACCCGTTCGCATCGCATCCCTTGACGCGAACAGCCACCGCATCCGCGGTGGTGGATGCCCGCTCGTCACCTGTTCCATCCCCATCGTCCCCAGGAGGGTTTGCCCTCCAGGGGCAGGCGCCCTCCGATCTCATCCATTGGAGGTTCGCCATGTCTCTCGTCATCGCCGACTCCCGCCCGGAGTCGCTCACCCTGATCGCCGCCCAGCACGAAGACTGGATCATCCGGCAGGCCATCACCCTGCTGGAGAACCGCGTGTTCAAGGCCGGTCCGGCGCTGGGCAGTCCCGCCGCCGTGCGCGACTACCTGCGCCTGAAACTGGTCGCGGAGCCGAACGAAATCTTCGCCGTCGTGTTTCTCGACAACCAGCACCAGGTGCTCGCCTTCGAGCCGCTGTTCAAGGGCACGGTCGACCAGACTTCGGTGTATCCGAGGGTGGTGGTCCAGCGTGCGCTGGCGCTCAACGCTTCGGCGCTGATCCTGGCGCATCAGCACCCCTCGGGGAACACCGAGCCCTCGGCCGCTGATCGTGCGATCACCGAGCGGCTGAAGAGCGCCCTGGCCACCGTCGATGTCCGGGTGCTGGACCACTTCATCGTCGGCAAGGGCAGCCCGTACTCGTTCGCCGAAGCCGGCTTGTTGTAGCAGCACCAGCCGACGCGCATTCATGTCATCACCACGGGAGCCCTTGGCTCCCGTTTCCTTTCGCCGACCCGCAGAGAAATCGGGACTGACCGGTTTCGGTTTCTTTGTCGTCCCCTGATCTGCGTTGCGCTCGACTACGAGTCTGCATCGACTCCGCGGAGGCGCGACATGCCGGCTCATTCCCTCAACCTTCCTGCCGCCTCGCGGCGCCTCCTGGCCGCCCGGCTGGCCGCTGGACTGTGCGCCGCGCTGCTCGGTCCCATCGCGGCGGCCGCCGATGTGCTCGTCGTCACCGACAGCCGTCATCCGGTGCAGGCCCCGGCCGGCGTGCGGATCATCGAGCTGGACCAGGCCACGCGCATCGAGGTCGAACTCGCCGCGCACCTGCCGGCCGACCCGCAACAGGCCGCAGCCGTGGTGCGGCAGCGGTTGCATGACGGCGGCGAGGCGCTGCAGCGCCGCATCGGCCATGCCTATCAAGGTGTCGCGGATGCCTGGGGACTGGGCATCGCCAAGATTCCCGCCGTGGTGGTCGATCGACGCTACGTGGTCTACGGCGAGCCCGACGTGTCCCGCGCCGTCGCGCGCATCGACGCCTACCGGAGCACGCAGCCATGAGCCTCCTGCTGGCGTCCCGGCGTCTGCGCGCCACCGCCGCCTCGCTGCTGCTGGGCGCGGCCACGTCGACGTTCGCCCTGGACACCGCCACCATCGTCTCGTCGGCGCTGTCCCCCGACTGCCTCGAATACCGCGTGGTCGGAATCTGCTACTGGCTGTACTGCACGCCCTTCGGCTGCTCGGTTCGCACTTCCGTCAAGGTGCGCCACTACGTCCCCGATGCGGTGGTGTCGAGCTACTCGAACACCGGAGAAAACCCGTGGCAGGAAGTCAGGGCGATGAGCATGCCCAACCCGACCGCCAAGGCTGGCGGTGACGGCACGACCAATCACGACAACGAGAACAACCTCGCCAAGTTCAAGAACGCCGATGTCATCGGCCATCCGGCCGGGATGGTGTTCAGCCAGTTCGCCAGCGCCTCCGGCTACACCTGCGAAGGCGCTGGCACGGCCTTCATGCCGTATCTGCTGAGCACGCTCGACACGATCGCCTGGCGCTACAACATCCCGGAAGCGTTCTACCCCGAAGCGCTCATCCCCGGCCGGCGCGAAATCGGTACGCGCACCGGCCTGAACCTCTGGGGCAACGTGTATCCCCGCGGTGGCTTCCTGCACCAGACCGACGACCACAAGAGCGGCGCCGTGGTCGCGCAGCGCGCGGGCGACATCGTGACGCGCCGCAACCAGATTCACGTGTACCAGCCCCTGCTGGCCAACGCCCGCGACGGGTACTGGCCGGCCGGCGCGCTGATGGAGACCGACGCCTCGACGGGCAAGTGGCAGGAGCTGACGCCCACGCTCTCGAACAGTTGCGTGGTTTTCCCGCACAGCCGCACCCGCGTGCAGGCCCAGCAGGGCGACTACGCCTGGGCCTTGTGGCGGCCGTACTCCTGCTGCCGGCGCCGTGGCCAGGTCTTCCTCGGCAGCGTCGATTTCATGTGAGGAACCCACGATGAACGCCTCCCTCCCTGACTTCCTGCGCCGCGCGAAGTCGCCCCTGCGGGCCACGCTGCTCGTGGCGGCCATCACGCTGGCCGTCGGCGTCGCCTGGGCGCAGACCCGCATCGACCCCAATGGCGTGAACGTCAGCGGCAGCGTGATCGGCGACGACGTGCTCTACAGCATCGGCGGCGGCCGGGCCGTGTCGATGGGTGGTGCCGGCAACATGCAGAGCATCGGCGTCGGCGTCGGCTGGAACAGCAACCTGATCTGCGGCGACATGAGCATCACCACGACGCTGCAGAACCAGCTCAACGGCATCACCAACGGCTTCCAGACGATCATGAGCAACGTGATCCAGAACGCCACCAGCGCCGTGGCCTCGCTGCCGGCGCTGATCATCCAGCGCGCCGACCCGGGCCTGTACAACCTGCTCACCAACGGCATCCTGCAGGCGCGCCTGGATTTCGACCGCTCGAAGATGACCTGCCGCGCCATCGCCAATCGCATGGCGGACATGGCCGGCGGCCAGGCCGGCTGGGACCAGCTCGCCGAAGGGATGGCGCTGCGGGATGCGGTCAGCAGCACCGATGCCGTCTCCGCCATCGAGCAGGCCGAGTCCAACAAAGGAAACAACGGCGTGCCATGGGTCGGCGGCGGCAACGCGGGCGGCTCCGGTCAGAGTTCGATCAAGGTGGTCGGCGACGTGACGCGCGCGGGCTACAACCTGCTCAACGGGCGCAGCGCCACCGATACCTCGTCGATCGCGCGCAGCGCCTGCGGCAACCGCCTGACCTGCCAAACCTGGTCCTCGCCCCAGGCGGCCGCGGACTGGGCGACCCGCGTGTTGGGCGAACGCGAGCAGCGCACCTGCGAAAACTGCACGAAGACCGAGACCACGCCTGGCGTCGGGCTGACGCCAATGATCCAGGAAGAGTACGAGACCAAGCTGCAGGCGCTGCAGGAACTGGTGACGGGCGCCCGGCCGACGACGCTGGCCAATCTCGACGCAGCCGGCAGCAGCTCGCTGCCGATCACGCGCGGCGTGATCGAGGCCCTGCGTGACGAACCCGACCAGGACGTGCTGGGCCGGCGCCTCGCGTCCGAGGCTGCGCTGTCCAGCGTGCTGGAGAAGGCCCTGCTGCTGCAACGCACGTTGCTGACCGGCAAGAAGGAGCCGAACGTCGCCGCCAACGAGCTCGCCGTGCAGGCGGTGGACCAGGAGAACAGCGCGCTGGAGCAGGAGATCAACAACCTCAAGACCGAGCTGGAGCTGCGCCGCACGCTGGCCGGCAACTCGGCGATGGCGATCATCCAGCGCCACAGCACCCGCGCTGCCGGCTCGCGCGGCGTCTTCGAGGGCGACACCACGCGCGACCGTCTGCGGGAAGTCCAGAAGCCGCGGAGCGGCACGCCATGAGCCGGCTCGCCTGGCTGTGGCTGCCATGGCTGTTCAACCGCCGCGTCGGCGTGGCGCTGCTGTGGACCTTGCTGGTGGTCGCCGCCGCGGTGGCGGTGAACATCGCCGGCATCCACGTGGTCGGCGGCGTCGAGGGCTGGCAGCACTGGCTGCAGGCGCACGCCGGCCACTTCTTCGTGTGGCGTCTGTGCCTCTACGGAGCGACGGCTTACGGCTGGTGGTGGATGCGTCGGCGCCTGTTGCGGCGGGAGCCGTCCCGCGAAACGCATCAGCGCCTGCTGCGCACGGAGATCGCTGCCGTGATCGCCGTGGTCGCGCTGGAAGCCAGCCAATTGTTGCGGCACGGCTGAGACCGGGAGGCAGGCATGACGCTCTACACCACGGACTACCTGGAGTATTACCTGACCCTGGTGGCTTGGGTGGTCAACAACGGCATCTGGAGCATTCTCGTGGCCAGCGGCGTGTTCGCGCTGCCGTTCGTGGCCATCGTGATCCAGGAATGGCTCAAGGCCCGCAGCGAGGGTGCGGACGAAGGCAACAAGGGCGTGCTGTCGTCGATGCGCATCGAGAACCGGGTGTGGGTGGCGATCGTGGTCATCATGTTCGCCGGCATCCCGTTCATCCCGGTGGATCTCGCCACGATCAAGTTCGACACCACGCGCTCCGCGCAATGCCAGGTCAACGTCCCGTTGCCCAACGACACGGGCTGGTCCAACGTCTACACGGCGCTCAACGACCAGAGCGCGCTGGTGCCGGTGTGGTGGTTCTTCATGCACGCGCTGTCGAAAGCCGTGACGGGCTCCGCGGTGGCGGCGATCCCCTGCGGCACGGACCTGCGTCAGATTCGCATGGATGTGGATGCCACGCGCATCGACGATCCGGTGCTGGCACAGGAGGTCGCCGACTTCACGCACGACTGCTACGGGCCGTCGCGCGCCAAGCTGTTCATGAACCGGCCGACGCTCTCCGACGAGCAGATGAACGACGTCACCTGGATCGGGTCGAGTTACTTCCTCGACACGCCCGGCTTCTATGACACCTATCGCGCCAAGACCCCACGCACGGCCTGGCCCTACGACGCGACCCGCGATGCGGGGCTGGCACAGGTGGACAGCGGCGGCGGCTATCCGTCCTGCCGGCAGTGGTGGGCCGATGGCGGCCAGGGACTGCACAGCCGGCTGCTGGCACAGGTGGACCCGGACCTGCTGACCCGCATCGGGCGCTGGGTGGGCTTCCTGTCGTCGAGCGAGGTCAATGACTCCGTGATCCGCGCCGTGGTCTCACCGAGGCAGCAGAAGATGAACCAGGGCGCCGTCTACACCGACTACGGCGGCCAGATCGACAAGACGCTGCCGAACGTCGTCACGCGCGGCGCGAGCGACCTGGGGCTGACCGTCGGCTCACTGGGCTTTTTTCCGGCGATGGACGTGGTGCGCCAGGCGCTGCCGATGGTGCTGACGATGCTCAAGATGGCGCTCGTCATCTGCATCCCGCTGGTGCTGCTGATCGGCACCTACGACCTGAAGACGGTGGTGACGGTGAGCTGCGTCCAGTTCGCGCTGTTCTTCGTGGACTTCTGGTTCCAGCTCGCGCGCTGGATCGACAGCACGATCCTGGACGCGCTCTACGGCTGGGGGTTTGGCGCGGACAGGCCGCACACGAACTTCGATCCGCTGATCGGCTTGAACAACGCCTTTGGCGACATGCTGCTCAACTTCGTCATGGCGATGATGTTCATCGTGCTGCCGACGTTTTGGGTGATGGCACTGGCCTGGGCTGGTGTACGGGCAGGCAATATTCTTGGAGCGCTTACCGTCGCTACCGGCGACGCAAAGGCGGCTGGAGGTAGTGGCTCTCGCCTTGCGATGACGGCTGCGTCGAAAGGCGGCGCGAAGTAAGGCGCATCCTTTCGCACCGATGGGGCAGCTACGACTCGTCAGAGTCGCCCATGTCGTGGCGCCACTCGTTCTTGTCGTACAGACCATGGCCGGAGTGTCCTTCACGCCACTCTGGCTGGTTCTCATCATCCGCATCGGCGTTCCGCGCGAGCCATGCGGCGACCACCGCAAAGGCAAGCAGCAGGACGAGCCAGGATACGGTGTAGAGCAGCACGCCAAGTACGGCCAGCTTGACGATCCAGAGCACCGCCGTGATCGCGCCCGCAGGCACCCCGCGCGTCACCAGCCAGCCGGCTACACGCTGCTCGCGGCGCAGGTATCCACGCCAGGCACGGCCAGCCCCCCGGCCCAGCCGGTGGCTCCAGCGCCCGTTGTGCGTGTTGGTGGTCATGCTCATATGCCTCGGCTTCAGTGGTGCCTCACCTCGCGGAGCGGCCGGTCGTGGCCTGCCCTCCAGCATAGACCGCGATCAGGAGGGCGGGTTGCGGCCGGCAGAGCCGGGTTGGCTCGGGTCGCAGATCGATTAGATTCTGCACGATAAATCAAACCTAATGCTACTTTCCATGCACGTTCTTGCAATGGCTCTAGGGGTAGATTGGATTCTGTGTTATTTTTATAACATGGATGGAAATTCTCGGCACCAGGTAATCAAGCGACTGCAGGCCGGACTCCCCCGCGGGGCGCCGTTCGACCTTGCCACCCTGAGCCAGTTCGGGGTGTCGCCCCAGCTCGCCGCCCACTATGCCGACGGCGGGTGGCTCGTGCGCCTGGCCCATGGCGTCTATGCCTTCCCGAACGATGAGTTCGGGGTCTACGGTGCGCTGAAGTTCCTGCAACAGCGCGTGCCCGGCCTGCACGTCGGCGGCAAGAGCGCCCTGGCCCTGCAGGGGGTGCGGCACAACCTGGGCAGCCGGGAGGCGCTGGTGCTGTGGGGCGACGGTCGTTTCGCGTTGCCGGCCTGGTTCACTTCGCGCTTTCCGGCCCGCTATGTCCACGCCCGCCTGTTCGACTGGCCGGACACGGCGCTGGCCGGCAAGACCCTGACCACGCCGCCTGGCCTGCCCGAGGATCTGCGGGTGGCAGCCCCCGAGCGTGCCGTTCTGGAGCTGCTGTACGAAGCCGGCGTCAAGCAGAGCCTCGAAGAGGCCCGCAACCTCTTCGATGGACTGCGTTCCCCCCGCAAGGACTTGCTCGGGCAACTGCTGTCTTGCTGCGCCAGCGTGAAGGCCGTGCGCCTGTTCCTCACCTGGGCGCGCGAGACCAGCCTCGTGGATGTCGATGCCCTGCTGGAGCAGTACCCGGTTCGCACCGGCAGCAACACGCGCTGGATGAGCCGGCTCGATGACGGCACCTTGCTGAGCCTGAGACCTCATGGATAAGACCTACGCGGACACCGTTCGCCTGCTGCTGGCCGTCGCGCCCGACGTGTTCGCCAACGACATCTTCGCCATGAAGGGCGGCACGGCCATCAACCTCTTCGTGCGGGACATGCCGCGCCTTTCGGTGGACATCGACGTGGTGTACCTCCCGTGGCAGACGCCGCGCGACGAAGCGCTGCAAGCCATCAACCAGGAGCTGGCCGCCATCGCCACGCGCGTTGCGCCACTGGGCGTGCAGACACGCCTGGTTCGCGCCAAGGACCTGGGAGACACCAAGCTGATCGTCGAGAACGACGCCAGCCAGGTGAAGATCGAGGTCAACGTCGTGTTCCGAGGCAGCGTGCTGCCCGTCGAGCGGCGGCCGCTGAGCGCAAAGACCAGCGATCTGTTCGGCGTCGAGTTCGAGCTGCCGGTTCTGGCACCGGACGAGCTGTACGCCAGCAAGCTGGTGGCCGCGCTGGATCGGCAGCACCCCCGCGACCTGTTCGACGTGTGGCAGCTCTACGAATCGGGCGACATCAGCGACGGCATGGTCGAGTGCTTCGTGATCTATCTGGCGGGCCACAACCGGCCGCCCCACGAAGTGCTGTTCGGCAACGACAAGGACATCGCCGGCGAGTACGAGCGGGCCTTTGTCGGCATGACCGAAGTGGGCTGCTCCCTGGAGACACTGCTCGACGCTCGCGCCAGGGTGCGGCGCGAGCTGCCACAGCGACTGAGTAACCGTCTTCGAAGTCAAGCGCAATGAAGCATGAAGCGACTTGTCCCAAGGTTTTCCAGTGCGCACCATGGCGTTGAGCGTGGTGAGCAACTTGCGCATGCAAGCGACCAGGGCGACCTTGGGCAACTTGCCAGCGGCCTTCAGACGCTCGTAGAAGGCCTTGATGGCCGGGTTGTAGCGGGTGGCCGTGAGCGTTGCCATGTACAGCACGCGGCGGATCTCGAAGCGCCCGCCTTGTACGCGCCGCCTGCCCTTGCTGCCGCCGGAGTCATTGGCCATGGGCGCCACGCCCACCAATGCAGCGATCTCGCGCCGGTTCAGCCGGCCCAGCTCTGGCAGCTCGGCAATCATCGTGGCACTGGCCACCGGGCCGACTCCCGCAGCCGACTGCAGCAGCGTGTCGAGCTCCCCAAAGTGCTCGCGCACATGCGTGACCATCTGCTCTTCGATCTCATCGAGCTGCGCCTTGATCGCCGCCTCGATGGCCTCGATGCTGGCGTGCAGCTTCTTGGGCGTGATCTGCAGCCGTTGGCGCTCCGAATGGAGCATGGTCAGCAACTGGCGCCTGCGCGTGACCAGGGCCGCGAGCCACTGCTGGCGCTCATCGGCCAGGGGGCGCAAGAAGCGCTGCAGATCGTCGCGGCGCAGCAGCACCGCTGCCAGCTCGGCCAGCGTGCGCGCATCCACCGCGTCGGTCTTGGCCAGGCGTCCCATGGATTTGGCGAAGTCGCGCACCTGGCGCGGGTTGATGACCGCCACGGGCAGGCCTGTGGCCTGCAGGGCACACGCTAACGCGGCCTCGTAGCCGCCGGTGGCCTCCATCACCACCAGACCCACGTCCAGGGGCTGCAGGGCAGCCGCCAGCGCCGAGTGGCCTTCGGCATCGTTGTCAAACCGCTGGGCGCTGCTCTTGGCACCCAGCACACAGACATCCACGTGCGCCTTGGCCACGTCGATGCCCACCGTCACTGAGGTAACAGACATGATCTTCAGATCCCTTGCTTGTGCATGCGCGCTCAATCAAGGCGCGCGTAACCGTTCGGGCTTCACAAAGACCAGCGCGGCGGCCATGCGTTCTGTACTCAGTCACGGGCTCTATCACCCCAGCGCCTACCAAACTGCACGGGCCGGTCTGGCCGCCTCAACGGCGTTCAGACTCTACCGCGCTGGTCTGGTTTAAAGATACAAGCACCGCGCACAAGCAGTTTCTGAGCGGGCTGGCGCGCGCAGAACCGGACTGGTCGCTGGTGCAATGCCAGCACGCCGCGCAACTGCCGGCACTGCGCTGGAAGCTCGCCAATCTCGAAACCTTCCGCAAGCGCCGTCCCGACGACTTCGCAGCGCAATCCGCCGCCCTCGACACCGGCTTGGGCCAGAGCTGACGAACATCCCGCAGCTTCCGGCTTGCCGGGATTGCCCCATGCCGCATTCATCGTGGCACCCGCGCAGCAGCGGCCCTATACCCAAAAGCTTCCGACAAAGGCCAAAGGGCTGGGAAGGGGCAAAGGAAGGGCGCCAAGGGGAAAGGCCCTATCCTGAAAAGGCCAAAAGGCGCCCCCGAGCAGCCCGTCATCCGGGGTTCGCCATGCTCTCGCTGTTCCAGCGCAAAAGGGTGCCACCCACCGCCGGCACGCCGCCCACCTCCGCCATCGAAACTCCGAAAGGGTCGATGCGGCCGGAGTCGGCCGCATCGCTGCTGGCCACGCCGCGCCGGCAGAAACTGCTGGAACACATCTGGCAGCGCACATCGCTCTCGCGCCGGCAGTTCGCCACGCTCTACCTCGCCCCACTGGAGCGCTACGCCGAGCTGGTCCAGCAGTTCCCGGCCTCCGAGAACCACCACCATGCCTATCCGGGCGGCATGCTGGACCACGGCCTGGAGATCGTCGCCTATGCGCTGAAGCTGCGGCAGTCATACCTGCTGCCTGCGGGCGTCACGCCAGAGGCACAGGCAGCCCAGGCCGAGGCCTGGACTGCAGGCACGGCCTACGCGGCCCTGCTGCACGACATCGGCAAGATTGCCGTCGATCTGCACGTCGAGCATGCCGACGGCAGCGTCTGGCATCCCTGGCACGGCCCGCTGCGAAAGCCCTACCGCTTCCGTTACCGAAAGGAGCGCGAGTACCGCCTGCATAGCGCCGCCACCGGGCTGCTCTACGCGCGCCTTCTCGATCGGGACATCTTCGACTGGCTCAGCGGCTATCCCGACCTCTGGGCCGCGCTGCTGTACGTGCTGGCCGGCCAGTACGAGCACGCCGGCACGCTCGGCGAGCTGGTCGTGCAGGCCGACCAGGCATCGGTCGCCCAAGAACTCGGCTGCGATCCCAGCAAGGCGCTGGCGGCGCCCAAGCATGCGCTGCAACGCAAATTGCTCGACGGCTTGCGCTACCTGCTCAAGGAAGAATTCAAGTTGAACCAGGCCGGCCCGGCGGACGGTTGGCTGACCCAAGACGCCCTGTGGCTGGTGAGCAAGACCGTCTCCGACAAGCTGCGCGCACATCTGCTGTCGCAGGGCATCGACGGCATCCCGGCGAGCAACACGGCGGTGTTCAACGTGCTGCAGGATCACGGCATCGTGCAACCGACGCCGGATGGCAAGGCGATCTGGAAGGCTGCCGTCACCAGCGACGCCGGCTGGTCGCACGCCTTTACCTTCCTGAAACTCTCGCCGGCGATGATCTGGGATGCCGTCGACCGGCCGGCGCCGTTCGCAGGCCGTGTGCAGGTCGAAGAGGAACAGGCGGAGCCGCCGCCGCTGGCGCCGGCGGTGGCCGATGGGCCGCGCGTGGAAGGCACCGAAGCTGCACCCGCGAGCACGGCGCCGATCGCATCCGCAGCCACGGACATCGGCGTGGCCGCGCTGCTCGACCTGCTGGGCGACACTGCTCCATCCACAGCGCCGGAGATCGCCGAGGCCGAGCCGGCCCCTTCGACCGTGCCCCCGCCGCAGATGAGCCTCGCGCCTTCCCAGGATCGCGCGGAGCCCTCCGGGGCGCACTTCATGGCCTGGCTGAGTCAGAGCATCCAGACGCGCAAGCTCATCATCAACGACGCCAAGGCCCTGGTGCATACCGTCGCCGGTACGACCTATCTCGTCAGCCCCGGCGTGTTCCAGCGCTACGCGCAGGAGTACCTTCAAGTCGCCGCGCTGGCCAAGCAGGAGAAGCTGGAGGGGTGGCAGTGGGTACAGAAGCGCTTCGAGAAGCTGGGACAGCACCGCAAGCAGCCGAGCGGGCTGAACATCTGGACCTGCGAAGTCACGGGGCCGCGCAAGTCGCGCCGGCTGCACGGCTATCTGCTCGCCAGCCCGGAGGCGCTGTTCCGGGAGACGCCGCCAGACAACCCATACCTGCGGCTCCTCAACGAGGCCGCAAAGCGCGAAGATTCAGCCCTTGGGGGCAAGGACAACGACGATCAAGGGTAGCCGTGCGGCCGCTGCGCAGGCCGGCTTCAATCCGCGGATGGGGCCGACTCTGCCAGCTTGGCTTCGGTCAGAGTCATCAAGTGGGCGGAACTGCATTTCAGCGCACGGGCGATCTTGAGGATGAGGGGGAGCGTGGGGACATGCTCGCCGCGCTCGATCTTGCCCATGTGAGACCGCTCGATGCCGGCCATGTGAGCCAGCGTTTCCTGAGCGATACCCTGGTTGGTTCTCTCTTCCCGCACGGCAGCCCCAAACGCGATGGCTGGTTCCGCTTCGTAGGTAGTGGTGCCGGTGGGGCGGCCCCTTTGGATCGAACGCTTTGGCATTGCCAAGAGCGTCGAACACGGTCACGATTTAAACCACGTTAAACTTAACTCATTCAACGGCTTCGAGATCAGTTGCCACGAGTTCACCGCCTGGGGGGAGCTGGACGTGGAATCGAGTGACATCACCGCCGAAATTCGCATGGCCGTCCTCGGCGAATGGGTGCCTCCCCAGCTCGCCGACGTGCTCGCCCTGCAGCGTGCCGAAGAGCCGGAGACTCATGCCGTCCTGGCCGGATGGACAGATCCCGTTCGAGGCGCGGAGCTGCCGGGCGACGGCTTCGATTTCGCCTTGTCTGCGGTTGCCCGGCAGTGGCCTGGCTGGGTATGCGAGCCGCTGTGGCATGACACGCTGGCGGTCGCCGTGGCCAAGCGCTCCCACCTGCTGGCCTACCGTGAAGTGCCGTGCGAGGAAGTGCTCAAGCAGCCCTTGATCTGCTCGCAGTCCACGGCCGATGAACCATGGCGCATGACCGTGCAGCGCGTGTTCGAGAACGCGCTGCAGGAGCGGGAGCAAACGGTGGAGACATTCGATGTGGCGATAACGCTGGTTGCCGCCGGGTACGGGATCGCCATTGCGCCTGCCGCGAGACTGGCGAGCTACCTACGCCGAGGCATCGCCATGCGGCCGCTGGCCGGCGCACCAATGATCGTGATGGCTTACCTGCTCCGCCGCAACGCTACCTTGTCGGACACCCAGGCAAGATTCGCCCGCCGCGCGCGCTTGGTGTCCTGACAGAGGCGCGGGGATCGGGGTTTCGCCACGATCCCGCATTCCTGCTGCTAGGGTCTGTTAACACTACGTGCTAACATACTGCGCATGGAACTTACGCCTGCGCAATTCGCGCGTATCGAGGATTGCCTGCCGCGGCAGCGGGGCAATGTGTCGCTGGACAACCTTCAAGTGCTCAACGCGATCCTGTTCGTGGCCGAAAATGGCTGCAAGTGGCGGGCCCTGCCCAAGCGGTTCGGCAACTGGCACACGATCTACACGCGGATGAACCGGTGGGCCAAGGCCGGGGTCCTGGATCGGGTCTTCGAGCGCATGCAGGCCGAACAGCTGGTCCGGGTGCGGCTGGAGGCGGTCAGCCTGGACAGTACGATCGTCAAGGTCCACCCGGACGGCACCGGCGCACGAAAAAAAACGGCCCGCAGGCCATCGGCCGCTCCCGCGGAGGCTGGACCACCAAAATTCATATGGCTGCCGCGGATTCCCGCTGCGCGTTAGCCTTCTCGCTTTCGCCGGGCCAGGCGGGCGATGCCCCAGCCGGTCGCGCCCTGCTGCATGCCCTGCCACCCCTGCCCGCGCGCTGCCATCTGGTCATGGATCGCGCCTACGAGGGCAATGAAACCCGGCAGCTCGCGCTGGATCTGGGCCTGGATCCGGTCGTGCCCCCGCATCCGCTGCGGGCCCAGCCATGGGCGTACAACACCGAGATCTACAAGCGCCGCAACGAAATCGAGCGCCTGTTCCGCCGTCTGAAAGGGTTCCGCCGCATCTTCAGCCGCTTCGACAAGCTCGACGTCATGTTCGCGGCCTTCATCCACTTCGCACTGATCGTCGAATCGTTGCGATAGTGTTAACAGGCCCTAGTCCGGTGGCAGCGGCGCCAGCGGCGCGTACCTCGGCAGCAACAGCAGCAATTTCGCCCATTTCCTGGGCGGCTGGTTCGCGCACAACACCCGGGTGAGCCGCAATCTGGCGCCCGAAATCGCCGGCCTGACGGCGCGCTACGCCAGTCCCGCCAGCGCCGCCGGTGTTGCCGTCGTCCCGCAATTTTCGAGCGGCTGCGCCAGCTCCTCCCACTTCGATGCCGCCGGCCGCGCCGCGATCAACCTTGCCGGGACCAGCGGCTGCGGTTCGCCGCCCACCCGGCGTCCGGCAGCTACCTGTTCCTCAGCGCCAGCACCCCGCCAGTGCTGCGCTCTCCGACCACCACGATGTGCTGCTGATCTCCGATGGCGGCACGCTGGTACGCACGCCGGCGGCGCACATCGCCCAGGTCGGCCGCAACACGCAGGGCGTGACCCTGATGCGCGTGCAGGCCGGCGAGAAGCTGCAGGCGATCGAGCGGCTGGATGTCTCGCTGGACGACGCCGATGCCGAATCAATTACGAGCGTCGACGCGGACAGCAGGGGCGAACAGTCGTAGCCTGCGCGGGCGGGGTCGGCAGTAACAATACCGGCATCGTCCCCGCCATCAAACGCGCTTACCTCTGGGCACCTTCGGGTGCCCAGATCATTTGCGGGCCGCGAAAAGCCGTCCGGACAGCCATATAGATCTCAAATCGAATTCAAATATCAGATGATATACATTGCCGTGGGAGTGACCTTTCGCTAGATCGATGACCTTGAACTTCCCCGACTGGAGTCCGTACATGTATTACAGCAGTGGCAATTACGAAGCCTTCGCCCGCCCGCGCAAGCCAGACGGGGTCGACGGCAAATCCGCATGGTTCGTCGGCTCCGGCCTGGCCTCGCTGGCCGGCGCCGCCTTCCTGATCCGCGATGGCCAGATGCCGGGCGAGCGCATCACCATCCTGGAACGCATCGACGTGCCGGGCGGCGCACTGGATGGACTTGAGAAGCCGGACAAGGGCTTCGTGATCCGCGGCGGCCGCGAGATGGAGAACCATTTCGAATGCCTGTGGGATCTGTTCCGCAGCATTCCGTCGCTGGAAGTCGAGGGGGCCAGCGTGCTCGACGAGTTCTACTGGCTGAACAAGGACGACCCCAATTTCTCCCTGCAGCGCGCCACCATCGAACAGGGCAAGCCTGCGCCCGACATGGGCAAGTTCACGCTCAGCAAGGCCGCGCAGAAGGACATGCTCAAGGTCTTCATGGCCACGCGCGAGGAGATGGAGAACAAGCGCATCAACGAGGTGTTCGGTGAGGACTTCCTCGCCAGCAACTTCTGGATGTACTGGCGCACCATGTTCGCGTTCGAAGAGTGGCATTCGGCGCTGGAAATGAAGCTCTATCTGCACCGCTTCATCCACCACATCGGCGGTCTGGCGGATCTTTCCGCGTTGAAGTTCACCCGCTTCAACCAGTACGAATCGCTGGTGCTGCCATTGGTGAAGTGGTTGAAGGACCAGGGCGTGGTGTTCCAGTACTGCACCGAGGTGACAGATGTCGATTTCGACATCGATGCCACCAACGGACGCAAGCAGGCCACGCGCATCCACTGGAACCGCGACGGCCAGCCCGGTGGCATGGCACTCGGCCCCGATGACCTGTTGTTCATGACCATCGGCTCGCTGGTGGAAAACAGCAACGAGGGCGACCACAAGACCGCGGCGCTGCTGGACGAAGGCCCGGCACCGGCTTGGGATCTGTGGCGGCGCATCGCGGCCAAGGATCCGTCGTTCGGGCGGCCCGACGTGTTCGGCACGCACATTCCGGAGACCAAATGGGAATCCGCCACCATCACCACGCTGGACGCGCGCATCCCGAAGTACATCGAGAAGATCGCCAAGCGCGACCCGTTCAGCGGCAAGGTGGTGACCGGCGGGATTGTCACCGCCAAGGATTCCAGCTGGCTGCTGAGCTGGACGGTGAACCGCCAGCCGCACTTCAAGAAGCAGCCCAAGGACCAGGTCGTGATCTGGTTCTATGGCCTGTTCGCGGACGTGCCGGGGGATTACGTCAAGAAGCCGATGCAGGACTGCACCGGCGAGGAAATCACCCAGGAATGGCTGTATCACATGGGTGTGCCGGTTGAGGACATCGCGGAGCTTGCAGCCACGGGAGCCAACACCGTGCCGGTGATGATGCCGTACATCACCGCCTTCTTCATGCCGCGTCAAGCCGGTGATCGCCCTGACGTGGTGCCAGCGGGCGCTGTGAACTTCGCATTCATCGGCCAGTTCGCGGAGTCGAAGCAACGCGATTGTATCTTCACCACCGAGTACTCGGTGCGCACGCCGATGGAAGCGGTCTACACGCTGTTGGGCATTGAACGCGGCGTGCCGGAAGTGTTCAATTCCACCTACGACATCCGCACCCTGCTGGATGCACTGCACCAGCTGCGCGATGGCGAAGAATTGGCGTTGCCGGGCCCGTCGTTCCTGCGCGACCGCGTGTTGGCCAGGCTCGACCGCACCGAGATCGGTGCATTGCTCCACGACGCCGGCCTGCTGGCCGGGGAGGACGCATGAACATGACACAGGACACCACAAAGACCGTCGCCTCGCCCTCCGGCCTGCAGCGGGTGACCGTGCTGGGCACTGGCGTGCTCGGCGCGCAGATCGCCTTCCAGTGCGCCTTTCACGGCAAGAGCGTCACGGCGTACGACATTGACGCAGCAGCGCTGGAGCGTGCCCGCGACGCCCTGACGCGATTGGCTCAGACATATGCCGCCGACCTGCCGGGGACGACGCCCGAGGCGACCACCAGGGTCGCGGCGGCCATCGCACTGAGCAGCGACCTTGCGCAGGCCGTGCGCGACGCGGACCTGGTAATTGAAGCGGTGCCGGAGAAGATGGAACTCAAGCGCTCAGTCTATGCCGAACTCGCCAGGCTGGCGCGCGAAGGCACCATCTTCGCCACCAACTCCTCCACGCTGCTGCCCAGTGCATTCGCGGATGCGACGGGCCGACCGGAGAAGTTCCTGGCGTTGCATTTCGCCAATCACATCTGGCGCCAGAACACAGCGGAAGTGATGGGTACGCCGCAGACCGATCCTGAGGTGTTCGAGCAGGTGGCGCGCTTCGCTGCGGAAATCGGCATGGAACCGATCCGACTGCACAAGGAGCAGCCGGGTTACGTGCTGAATTCGCTGCTGGTGCCGTTGCTCAACGCGGCCGCCGCCTTGTTGTTGAAAGGTGTGGCGAGTCCGGAGGACATCGACAAGACCTGGCGAATCGGGACCGGCGCCAAGCTGGGGCCGTTCCAGATCTACGACATTGTCGGCCTGCGCACGGCGTACAACATCGCAAGCGCAAATCCCGCAACGCAGGGCTGGGCCGAATATCTCAAGGTGAACTACATCGACAAGGGTCGCCTGGGCGCCGGTGCGGGGGGTGGCTTCTACGATGATTGACGCCATGTCCGCCGCCCGTGCGTGCTCCGTCGGGAACGGTCACCGCACGCTGACGGCGTCCTGTGCAAGGCGGTGGCATACTGCCGCCCCGTCGCGCCGGAGCCGGCCGTGAGCCAAGCCCAACGCCACGCACGTCCGCTCAGCCGCAGTGAATCGCAGGCCCGCACGCGCGCGGCGCTGCTGGATGCCGCCGAGGCGCTGATCGTGGAGCACTCGATCCCGGCGCTGTCGCTGCGCGCCGTCTGCACGCGTGCCGGCTATACGCAGGGGGCCTTCTACTCCAACTTCGCCGATCGCGAGGAGCTGCTGCTGGAGGTGATGGAGCGCAACCTCGAACAGAAGGCCGCCAGCCTGGAGCAGATGCTGGCGACTTGCGGCGACGCGGGTCTCGACGGCACCCTGGCGTGCATCCTGGATTGGCTGGACACCATCCACCATCGGGGCGAATGGGCGCGCATCGCCATGGAGCTGGGGTATAGGAAGTTCAACCGCCTTTTGGCGAGTCTGGCGGGTAGGAAGCGGCCGCGCAAGCGCCGCTTTGGGCACAGATCGGGCACAGATCGGGGGTTCATGCGTGGGTTTTCGACATCGCGGGGCCACGCAGCGGCTCAGTGCGTAGCCATTTCTCACCGAATCCCGGCACAGGGCCGAGCGCAGCCCTGCGGGGTCGTGGCCGCATCGGATCGGACTCTGGCTTGGCTGCCGGCTGTGTGGCCGGCGCCTCATCACGCGGCGGGCGGCGGGGCGCGCGCTGCGGGCCGGTAGTGCGCTTGCTCCAGCGCGCCGTGCTTCTCGAAGTGGGCGAGGATGGCGCGGATGGCGGTGGGTTCCTCGATGCTGGCGACGATCCGTACCGCGCCGCCGCAGTGGGCGCAGGTGGTGATGTCGATGGAAAAGACCCGCTTGAGCCGTTGCGCCCAGCTCATCGCACGGCGCTTCTGCTCGGGGCTGCGCGGCTCGTCGTGGGCGCTTGCGTCAACCGGCGCCGCATCGCCCGCAGGCCGCCTGCCGCGCCCCGAGGGCGTCAGCTGCGCGCGCAGGTTTGCATTCGGGGCGAATACGCCGTGGAAGCGGGTGAGATGCGCGCGAGGTGGCGGGACCAGTGCCGCCAGCTTGGCGATGAAGTCCACCGCATCCCATTCGACATGCGTGGTGCCATTGCGCCACGGCGTCTTGAGCTGGTAACGCACCCTACCCTGCGGTGAGATCGACAGCCGCTGCTCGGTATCCGTCCGGCAAAGTCATCTTGACCGCCTGCACGATGCCGTCGTCGCCCCTCAGATGGCCGGCGACCAACGATGCGGTAGCAGTTCTTCGATACGGCTGGCCGGATGGGTTGGCAAGCGCTCAAGCACGTCCTTGAGGTACGCGTAAGGCTCGTGCCCATTGATGCGTGCTGAGTGCAGCAGACTCATGATGGCCGCAGCCCGTTTGCCTGCACGCAGGCTACCGGCGAACAGCCAGTTCGCTCGTCCGAGGGCAATCGGCCTGATGTGGTTCTCCACCCAGTTGTTGGAGATCGGTACGTCAGCGTCATCGACGAAACGGGTGAGCTCTCTCCAGCGCTTGAGGCTGTAGTCGATGGCCTTCATCGTCGCCGATCCAGGCGGCACCAGTTGCCGTTGAGCCAGCAGCCAACGATGGAAGACAGCCAGTACCCGCCGTGACTTGCGCTGGCGTATCCGTCGTCGCTCATCGCTGGGCAGTTCCTCGATCTCGCGCTCGATCCTGAACAGGCTCTGGTGATAGAGCAGTGCCTTGCGGCCCACCTCGCTACCGTGGTTGGCCCACAGATCGTTGAACTTTCGCCTGGCGTGCGCCATGCACTGCGCCGAGGTCACGCCCTTGGTCGTGGTGGCGGTGTAGCCGCTGAAGCCATCGGTTACCAACGTGCCCTGCCACGCGCGGGGCGTGTCCAGCTTGAGAAACTCGCGCACGTTCTCGCCGCTGCGCGTCTCGCAGAACTCGAACACCACGGCCTTCGTCGGGTTGGCGCTGGTCGTGCAGTACGACCAGATGTAGGCCCTGTGTGTCTTGCCGTCGCTCAGGTGCTTGGGCTTGAGCATCGCCACCGGCGTCTCGTCGGCGTGCAGCACCACATGGCGGCGCAGTTCGTCGGCCAGCGCCTGCACCAGTGGCTGCAGTTGTGCGCCGCACTCGCCCACCCACTGCGCCAGGGTCGAGCGTGCGATCAAGTGGCCGGCGCGCTCGAAGATATGTTCCTGCCGGTACAGCGGAAGGTGGTCCATGAACTTGGCCACCAGCAGGTGTGCCAGCAAACCAGCCGTCGGGATCCCCTTGTCGATGACGTGCGGCGGGACTGGCGCCTGCACCAACTTCTGGCAGCAGCGGCATGCCCACTTGCCGCGCACATGGCGCTCCACAGTAAACACGCCCGGTTGGTAGTCCAGCTTCTCGGCCACGTCCTGGCCGATGCGCTGCATGGGTTGGCCACAGCCGCAGCGGGTGTCGGCCGGCTCGTGCGCTACATCCCGGCGCGGCAGGTTTGGCGGCAGCGGGGCACGCTTGGGTGCCTTCTTCTCGGCCTTGTCCTTGCCCTGGCCACGCTCGTGATCGAGCTCCCGGTCGAGTTCGGCCAGATCAGTCTCCAGCGTCTCCTCCAGCAGGCTCTTCTGCTCGGGTGCCAGGGTGCTGGCAAAACGCTCGCTGGTCGCCGCGAACTTCAGCCGCTTGAGAACCGCCATCTCGTGCGTGAGCTTGTCGATCAGGGCCTGCTTGAACGCAGCTTCTTGCTCGCGCTGCGCGATCAGGGCATCCTTGGCGCGGATCTGCTCGAGCAGCGACAGCATCACCTGCCGCGTCTGCGGATCCAGGGCGTGCAGTTGCTGTGCGCTGATCATGGGTGGCTATCGTGCCGCGCTCCAGCGTTGCACGCATCGGTACATCCGGCAATTGCCAGTGACCGATCAAATCACCCGGATGATCCCTGCATCGCCCAGCCGTTGCCACGGCAAGCCCAACACCAACGCGTCAAACTGCGTGCGAGATAGCGGTAGTGTGCTGACCACATCGTTGGCCCAGGCGAATTTGCCGATGTTCAGGCGCCGTGCTGCCAGCCACACCCCGATGCCGTCGTGCACCAGCACCTTCATGCGATTGGCTCGCCGGTTGGCGAACAGGTGTATCCGTCCGGCAAAGTCATCTTGACCGCCTGCACGATGCCGTCGTCGCCCCTCAGATGGCCGGCGACCAACGATGCGGTAGCAGTTCTTCGATACGGCTGGCCGGATGGGTTGGCAAGCGCTCAAGCACGTCCTTGAGGTACGCGTAAGGCTCGTGCCCATTGATGCGTGCTGAGTGCAGCAGACTCATGATGGCCGCAGCCCGTTTGCCTGCACGCAGGCTACCGGCGAACAGCCAGTTCGCTCGTCCGAGGGCAATCGGCCTGATGTGGTTCTCCACCCAGTTGTTGGAGATCGGTACGTCAGCGTCATCGACGAAACGGGTGAGCTCTCTCCAGCGCTTGAGGCTGTAGTCGATGGCCTTCATCGTCGCCGATCCAGGCGGCACCAGTTGCCGTTGAGCCAGCAGCCAACGATGGAAGACAGCCAGTACCCGCCGTGACTTGCGCTGGCGTATCCGTCGTCGCTCATCGCTGGGCAGTTCCTCGATCTCGCGCTCGATCCTGAACAGGCTCTGGTGATAAAGCAGTGCCTTGCGGCCCACCTCGCTACCGTGGTTGGCCCACAGATCGTTGAACTTTCGCCTGGCGTGCGCCATGCACTGCGCCGAGGTCACGCCCTTGGTCGTGGTGGCGGTGTAGCCGCTGAAGCCATCGGTTACCAACGTGCCCTGCCACGCGCGGGGCGTGTCCAGCTTGAGAAACTCGCGCACGTTCTCGCCGCTGCGCGTCTCGCAGAACTCGAACACCACGGCCTTCGTCGGGTTGGCGCTGGTCGTGCAGTACGACCAGATGTAGGCCCTGTGTGTCTTGCCGTCGCTCAGGTGCTTGGGCTTGAGCATCGCCACCGGCGTCTCGTCGGCGTGCAGCACCACATGGCGGCGCAGTTCGTCGGCCAGCGCCTGCACCAGTGGCTGCAGTTGTGCGCCGCACTCGCCCACCCACTGCGCCAGGGTCGAGCGTGCGATCAAGTGGCCGGCGCGCTCGAAGATATGTTCCTGCCGGTACAGCGGAAGGTGGTCCATGAACTTGGCCACCAGCAGGTGTGCCAGCAAACCAGCCGTCGGGATCCCCTTGTCGATGACGTGCGGCGGGACTGGCGCCTGCACCAACTTCTGGCAGCAGCGGCATGCCCACTTGCCGCGCACATGGCGCTCCACAGTAAACACGCCCGGTTGGTAGTCCAGCTTCTCGGCCACGTCCTGGCCGATGCGCTGCATGGGTTGGCCACAGCCGCAGCGGGTGTCGGCCGGCTCGTGCGCTACATCCCGGCGCGGCAGGTTTGGCGGCAGCGGGGCACGCTTGGGTGCCTTCTTCTCGGCCTTGTCCTTGCCCTGGCCACGCTCGTGATCGAGCTCCCGGTCGAGTTCGGCCAGATCAGTCTCCAGCGTCTCCTCCAGCAGGCTCTTCTGCTCGGGTGCCAGGGTGCTGGCAAAACGCTCGCTGGTCGCCGCGAACTTCAGCCGCTTGAGAACCGCCATCTCGTGCGTGAGCTTGTCGATCAGGGCCTGCTTGAACGCAGCTTCTTGCTCGCGCTGCGCGATCAGGGCATCCTTGGCGCGGATCTGCTCGAGCAGCGACAGCATCACCTGCCGCGTCTGCGGATCCAGGGCGTGCAGTTGCTGTGCGCTGATCATGGGTGGCTATCGTGCCGCGCTCCAGCGTTGCACGCATCGGTACATCCGGCAATTGCCAGTGACCGATCAAATCACCCGGATGATCCCTGCATCGCCCAGCCGTTGCCACGGCAAGCCCAACACCAACGCGTCAAACTGCGTGCGAGATAGCGGTAGTGTGCTGACCACATCGTTGGCCCAGGCGAATTTGCCGATGTTCAGGCGCCGTGCTGCCAGCCACACCCCGATGCCGTCGTGCACCAGCACCTTCATGCGATTGGCTCGCCGGTTGGCGAACAGGTAGGCATGGTGTGGGTGCGCCTGACCAAAGACCTGCACCACGCGAGCCAGTGCGGCCTCGGTGCCCACGCGCATGTCCAGCGGTTGTACCGCCAGCCACCAGGCGTCCACGCGGATCATCGAAGCAACTCTCGCAGCCAGGCTGCACACTCGGCAGCAGCCGCTGTCGGCCAAGACACCTTGATCGCGGTGGTGCCGTGCTGCAGCTCGATACGGATCTCATCGGCAGGCGCTGACGCCAGCGGTGCGGGCACGGCCAAGGGCAAGAAGTGCAGTGGCACGCGCGCCGCTGGCATGTCACTGCAAGCGGCGGGGATGTCTGTCTTTGACACCGGCGGCGTGCCTGTGCGCGCCTCGGCTTCAATCACCCACTTGCGAACCATGTTCGCGTTCAGGCCGTTGGCCAGCGCGACGGCCGCAATCGACACGCCAGGCTGACGGCATGCCTGCACCACTCTTTCCCTGAACTCCGGCGCATGCCGCCGCCGTGTCCGCCTGCTTGGCAACTCGATTCCCAAAGTGTTCATGTGTCCGCAATGAAGTTACGCGGACACGAGCATCCTTGGTATCCCGCTCGGGCTCAAGATGACTTTGCCGGACGGATACGCTGCTCGCTGATCGCCGGGCGCGTGATGTAGCGGCACAGCTTTTCGAGCTTGTGGCTTTCGTGTGCTTCCGCGGCCACGCCGGCATGCAGCGAGAAGCCGCCGACCTTGCCGGCATCGCCCTCCAGCGAGCCTGCGTCACCGGGCAATGTTTGCAGCGTGACGACCTTGCGGCCAGCGTCGCGACCGGTGGCGATGCGGTAGGTCATCGAACTCATCCGCAGCCCATCCATGCCGTCGTCGCTACCCGCGCTGTCGGACAGGAACACGGATTCGTCTTCGCCTTCGAGCCAGCCGCGGCGCGACAGGTGCCGGCACACGCGATGCGGAGCACAGCTGGACGACGACGCGCGAGCTTCCATGTCGGCGCACGCGGATCATGCCAATTCGCCCTACGAAGGCACGAAGAAGAGCCTGGGTGCGAAGGTTCGTCCAGCTCATATATATGTGGTCCCGGATCGCTCCGTACTCTTCAATTCGCCCCTTTCTTGATTGGGACGACATACGGGAAGGCTGCGCGCTGGCGCGTAAAGCTATTGGCGTTGTCAGTGACCGGCCGGCCAAGGAACCGGCTCAGCTGCACATCCATGGCGTCATCGGTTGGCTTGCGCCCGTTGATACCATTAAAGTTGAAGCTGGCCGGTGTTCCCGGCTTATACGGAATGACATCAGGCAAAAGTTCGGCCGCAAGCTTGTCCGCATAGGCAACCTTGTCCCTCACGGTGCTGTCACGGTCCAGCGTGATCGCGCGCAAGACCAAGCCGGCGACGGCATATTTTTGCTTGTGATCGATATCGGGCCGGTGACCGACATGTTCGGCAACTTCCATCTGGTTGTTTGCCAAAAACAGATGGGTCATCAAAGGATTCGCGATGCGATTTACCTGCTCCCATTTATCGACGTTGTAGAATGCACTGGAGGCGTAAACGAAGATTTCCTTGGGAAGCATCGCATTCGGAACCTCAATCACGATTACGCTGCTGTAAAGATTCTCGAAGAGGTCTCCCCCCTTGGAAAACGCCGCCATTTCCAGCTTGCCCGTCCCAATGCCATCAAGGAACTTGTCTAGGCCTTCCCCATTCCCGACAAAGGGATCAAGAGCCGGCCCCGTCCAGACGCGGACTCCATTGCTGAAGGTTTGGGTGGCCCCAACGGACGCTTGTCCAAATTCCACTCCTTTCACGCCGACAGGCTGATTGGCACCTTCTTTCGACAAACCAAAGAAAAGCTTTTCGCCTTTCAGGTGAACGGTGATTGTCATCCCTTTTTCTGAACTGGCGCGATCTTCGGCGATATGAAGACTGTAGACGCCATTCTCGCCGAACTGCGCCTGTCCGTCCTTTTTTGTCTGGGGATTGATGTCCATCACAAAGGTCGTAAAACCTTTGCGCTCGGAATCGAAGACGTACAGATCCGTCAAATCGAACTGCGGATGCTCCTTGGCTAAGCGGCTTTCGAAATGATGACTTGCCTGTGCCGCTGTAGATAGAAACAATGTAGAAAACACCGCTATAGCCAGCGCGCTCAACTTGCTTTTCATGTTTTTCATTCGGAATATCCTCTCGTACTTATCAATAGAAAATGGTTCGCGGCCGCATAGCCTGGACCGCACCCACCCAGTTCGCAGGCCCTAGCTCGCTGGCTGCACGACGACGGGAAGGGGCGGCTCCTTGCCGGCCTCGTGGTAGCGGATGTCCTTCAACTGAAGCTCTCCAGTTACGCGCGTTCGAGAAGTGCGACTGTGCCTTGACCGCCGTCGGCGCAAATGCTGACGATCGCCCGCGACCCAACTGGCATGGCCCAAAGTTCCTTCAGGGTATAGGAAGTTCAACCGCCCTTTTTTGCGAGTCTGGCAGGTAGGAAGCGGCCGCGCAAGCGCCGCTTTGGGCACAGATCGGGCACAGATCGGGGGTTCATGCGTGGGTTTTCGACATCGCGGGGCCACGCAGCGGCTCAGTGCGTAGCCATTTCTCACCGAATCCCGGCACAGGGCCGAGCGCAGCCCTGCGGGGTCGTGGCCGCATCGGATCGGACTCTGGCTTGGCTGCCGGCTGTGTGGCCGGCACCTCGTCACGCGGCCGGCGGCGGCGCGCGCGGTCCGGGCCGGTAGTGCGCTTGCTCCAGCGCGCCGTGCTTCTCGAAGTGGGCGAGGATGGCGCGGATGGCGGTGGGTTCCTCGATGCTGGCGACGATCCGTACCGCGCCGCCGCAGTGGGCGCAGGTGGTGATGTCGATGGAAAAGACCCGCTTGAGCCGTTGCGCCCAGCTCATCGCACGGCGCTTCTGCTCGGGGCTGCGCGGCTCGTCGTGGGCGCTTGCGTCAACCGGCGCCGCATCGCCCGCAGGCCGCTTGCCGCGCCCCGAGGGCGTCAGCTGCGCACGCAGGTTTGCATTCGGGGCGAATACGCCGTGGAAGCGGGTGAGATGCGCGCGAGGTGGCGGGACCAGTGCCGCCAGCTTGGCGATGAAGTCCACCGCATCCCATTCGACATGCGTGGTGCCATTGCGCCATGGCGTCTTGAGCTGGTAACGCACCCTGCCCTGTGGCGAGATCGATAGCCGCTGCTCGCTGATCGCCGGGCGCGTGATGTAGCGGCACAGCTTTTCGAGCTTGTGGCTCTCGTGTGCTTCCGCGGCCACGCCGGCATGCAGCGAGAAGCCGCCGACCTTGCCGACATCGCCCTCCAGCGAGCCTGCGTCACCGGGCAATGTTTGCAGCGTGACGACCTTGCGGCCAGCGTCGCGACCGGTGGCGATGCGGTAGGTCATCGAACTCATCCGCAGCCCATCCATGCCGTCGTCGCTACCCGCGCTGTCGGACAGGAACACGGATTCGTCTTCGCCTTCGAGCCAGCCGCGGCGCGACAGGTGCCGGCACACGCGATGCGCGATGGTGTTGGCGAGCTGCGTCAGTTGCGCAGAGGTGGGGGCGCGGCGCAGGCGCGGCTTGCGCCGCGGGGGCTCGACGTTCGCGTCGTACACGCCGTCGAGCCACAGCATGTGGAAGTGAACATTCAGGTTCAGCGCGCTGCCGAAGCGCTGGATCAGGGTCACCGCACCGCATTGCGCGCTGGCGTGGTCGACGCCGACTTGATCGGCTAACCAGCCGGCGATGACGCGCTGCACGATCACCAGCACCGGGTCGATGGCCTCCGGCTTGCTGGCGAACAGGAAGCGCAACGGGTAGGGGAAACTCAGCACCCATTGCCGCACCGGCCGCGGGCCGAACACCTCGTCCACCAGATGCCGCGCCGACTCGGCCATGCGCCGCGCGCCGCAGCTGGGGCACAGCCCGCGCTTCTTGCAGGAATACGCCACCAGCCTCTCGGCACGACAGTGCTCGCAGACCACGCGCAGGAAGCCGTGCTCGAGCACGCCGCAGCGCAGGTAGGTCTCGAACTCCTCGCGCACATACTCGGGCAGCGGGCGGTCTTCGGCCTCAAGACGCGCGATGAAGTCCGGGTAGTGCGCCTGCACTAGCGCGTACAGCAGCGTGCGCTCGGGAACATGGCGTGCGTAGCTCGGCGCGGCCGCCAGCGCGGTGTTTGCGGCACGGGCGACACGCGGCGCGGCGCGTCCCTCCGGTGCGGTGAGGCACAGCACGGAACGATCCTGCGCATCGACGGCTGCACAGTGTTCCGCGCGGCCTCATCGCCGCCCATCGGCATTTCTCCCGCGCATGGGTAAGACATCGGCGCGGCGCAGCGTAGCAAATCACCTACCTGAGGGCACCTCTAAAAACCCCCGCTCTCGCGCCAGCAGCCCTCAGCAGAGTGCCCCGCTGACGGCATCAGGGTGATCCTCCGGGTACAACAACTGCGGCGCATGACAATCGATCCTGAAGCTGGCCAGAAACCGGCGGACAACCCGCAAAACGGGGATGAGAGTTCCCGATTCGACTGCGGCGCAGAGGGTCAGGTCTAGAATTGTTGCACCGCGTCGCATTCAGCAACAAAGCACAACAACTGCGGCGCATGACAATGAATCCTGAAGCTGGCCAGAAACCGGCGGACAACCCGCAAAACGGGGATGAGAGTTCCCGATTCGACTGTGGCAGCAAGGCGCAGGTCCATGCAGCATTTCATCACTGAGAGACTTTTTCGCCGCCTTCAGGCTGTTGAGGAAGCGTCTGTAGATGCAGCCGCTGCGCGAGCGATTGCAGGCGGCGCAGCAGTGATTCATGGTTGCCGAATCTGCTGCGGCCAGGCCTCCCGCTGACGCAGTGCTGGACCTGCCACGCGCAACCCGAATCGAGGTCTTGTCCGGCACGCTAAAAGAGCAGGTCAAAGATAGCCATGGCCCGCTCCCAGTGCATGCTCTGCGGGTTTTTGACCTTAGGATCGATGCCGACGGCCAAATGATCTGACATCTGCGCAACTCCCAGCTATTGTTGAGGGGCTGGGGTGGTACCGCACCACGTTGGCTTGCCTACATCGGCGGTCCTCAAAGGCCGCTAGATCCTTTATCGACGTTAAGGTGCGGGATGGGGATCGCTCGGCTCGTCTGTCGGCTGCTATCCGCAGATATCATGTTGACGGTCCCTCCACCCTGGCTCCTACATACCGCGTAGGAGCCGGGAGGAACATACAAGCCATGCTCGGCTGCTCTTCGCCCAGATGCTTGGGATGTTGTTCAACCCGGCGTGCGGTACTGCCCGGCGGAAATGAACTGCTCGAACCGTTCGCACCACACCACTACGGTGGTGTAATCGTCCACGTTGACGCTTTCAGGCACGTCCACCAGGAAACGGTTGAAGGTCTTCACCTCGCCGATGCGCTGGGCCTGTGCCTTGATCTTCAGGAAATCGGCCTTGTTGTCGACGAAGTCACGGACCAGGTACACCTTGTAATCCGGACCCGGACCCATCTTGCCGTCGAACGCGACCTGGCGCGGGCTGACGCTGACGTTGCCTTCCGCCCAATGCACCGCATCACTGCCCTTGAGGTCGCGGCGAAAGGTGGTGCGGTAGGGGGCGTCTTTCATGGCCGCCTGCACCTGCGCAACCGGCGGGTCATCGGGGGCGATCAGGATCGGCAGGAGATAGACGCCCAGGCCGAAGCCCAGGCCGAGGGTGAGCAGGTGGGTGGCGAGCAGGATGAGGATGCGGCGCATGGGGCCTCCTTGTGGTTGCGATCGATCGCGCGGCGAAGTGCCGGGCCTGACCACCCTGGGAGGTCAGGGCCGACATTATATAGGCACAGGGCCGATTGCGAAAAGGGCACAGTCGGGTGGCTGCGATGCTGAAAGCCCTCTGGCGAGGGCGGATCGCGGTCGCGGCTGGAAGCTGAATGACGTATCAGGCGCTGCGCTGACGACGACCGCCACGTCAATGACGACATGCGTGCGGTAGTGCCGGCCGCTGGCCGGCAGCTGCGTGGCCTGCCTGAAAATCCGGAGGTTGCCGGCCAGTGGCCGGCACTACCCTGCTGAAAAGAGGTTCCGGCCAGCGGCCAGCGTGACCGGGTCAGAAAATGACGTGGCTCTGTCCGTTGGCTGCGCCCTGAGGGCCGAAGCGACGCTCGTGGATCTGCCCGTGCCCTTCGGCATCGATCAGCAGCACCGTGCTGGCGCGGGTGCCATAGTCGTCGCCGCGGATGAAGGCCGGGCTCAGCCAGCGCTCGCGTTCCAATCCGATGCCGGTGTCGGGCAGGTCGCTGTCGGCGGGGCGATGTTCGTCCGCCAGGGCGGCCCAGAGCGGGGTCAGGTCCTCATCGCCGGCCTCGAACCAGGCTTCAAGCGCGGCCATCAGTCGTCGGGTCTTCGGCCAAGGTGCGTCCAGCGCGCCGTTGGACATGCCATGCACGCCCGGGCCCAGGCGCTGGCGCTCGGCAGGGTGGTTGCGGGTATAGGAAGTTCAACCGCCCTTTTTTGCGAGTCTGGCAGGTAGGAAGCGGCCGCGCAAGCGCCGCTTTGGGCACAGATCGGGCACAGATCGGGGGTTCATGCGTGGGTTTTCGACATCGCGGGGCCACGCAGCGGCTCAGTGCGTAGCCATTTCTCACCGAATCCCGGCACAGGGCCGAGCGCAGCCCTGCGGGGTCGTGGCCGCATCGGATCGGACTCTGGCTTGGCTGCCGGCTGTGTGGCCGGCGCCTCATCACGCGGCGGGCGGCGGGGCGCGCGCTGCGGGCCGGTAGTGCGCTTGCTCCAGCGCGCCGTGCTTCTCGAAGTGGGCGAGGATGGCGCGGATGGCGGTGGGTTCTTCGATGCTGGCGACGATCCGTACCGCGCCGCCGCAGTGGGCGCAGGTGGTGATGTCGATGGAAAAGACCCGCTTGAGCCGTTGCGCCCAGCTCATCGCACGGCGCTTCTGCTCGGGGCTGCGCGGCTCGTCGTGGGCGCTGACGTCCACTGGCGCCGCATCGCCCGCAGGCCGCTTGCCGCGCCCCGAGGGCGTCAGCTGCGCGCGCAGGTTTGCATTCGGGGCAAACACACCGTGGAAACGGGTCAGGTGGGCGCGAGGTGGCGGGACCAGTGCGGCCAGTTTCGCGATGAAGTCGACCGCATCCCATTCGACATGGGTGGTGCCATTGCGCCATGGCGTCTTGAGCTGGTAACGCACCCTGCCCTGTGGCGAGATCGATAGCCGCTGCTCGCTGATCGCCGGGCGCGTGATGTAGCGGCACAGCTTTTCGAGCTTGTGGCTTTCGTGTGCTTCCGCGGCCACGCCGGCATGCAGCGAGAAGCCGCCGACCTTGCCGGCGTCGCCCTCCAGCGAGCCTGCGTCACCGGGCAATGTTTGCAGCGTGACGACCTTGCGGCCAGCGTCGCGACCGGTGGCGATGCGGTAGGTCATCGAACTCATCCGCAGCCCATCCATGCCGTCGTCGCTACCCGCGCTGTCGGACAGGAACACGGATTCGTCTTCGCCTTCGAGCCAGCCGCGGCGCGACAGGTGCCGGCACACGCGATGCGCGATGGTGTTGGCGAGCTGCGTCAGTTGCGCAGAGGTGGGGGCGCGGCGCAGGCGCGGTTTGCGCCGCGGGGGCTCGACGTTCGCGTCGTACACGCCGTCGAGCCACAGCATGTGGAAGTGGATGTTGAGATTCAGCGCGCTGCCGAAGCGCTGGATCAGGGTCACCGCACCGCATTGCGCCGTATCCCGCGGCACGCCGGCCTGATCGGCAAGCCAACCGGCGATCACACGATGCACGATGCCCAGCACCGGGCCGATCGCCTCAGGCTTGCTGGCGAACAGGAAGCGCAACGGGTACGGGAAACTCAGCACCCATTGCCGCACCGGCCGCGGGCCGAACACCTCGTCCACCAGATGCCGCGCCGACTCGGCCATGCGCCGTGCGCCGCAGCTCGGGCACAGCCCGCGCTTCTTGCAGGAATACGCCACCAGCCTCTCGGCACGACAGTGCTCGCAGACCACGCGCAGGAAGCCGTGCTCGAGCACGCCGCAGCGCAGGTAGGTCTCGAACTCCTCGCGCACATACTCGGGCAGCGGGCGGTCTTCGGCCTCAAGACGCGCGATGAAGTCCGGGTAGTGCGCCTGCACTAGGGCCTGTTAACACTATCGCAACGATTCGACGATCAGTGCGAAGTGGATGAAGGCCGCGAACATGACGTCGAGCTTGTCGAAGCGGCTGAAGATGCGGCGGAACCCTTTCAGACGGCGGAACAGGCGCTCGATTTCGTTGCGGCGCTTGTAGATCTCGGTGTTGTACGCCCATGGCTGGGCCCGCAGCGGATGCGGGGGCACGACCGGATCCAGGCCCAGATCCAGCGCGAGCTGCCGGGTTTCATTGCCCTCGTAGGCGCGATCCATGACCAGATGGCAGCGCGCGGGCAGGGGTGGCAGGGCATGCAGCAGGGCGCGACCGGCTGGGGCATCGCCCGCCTGGCCCGGCGAAAGCGAGAAGGCTAACGCGCAGCGGGAATCCGCGGCAGCCATATGAATTTTGGTGGTCCAGCCTCCGCGGGAGCGGCCGATGGCCTGCGGGCCGTTTTTTTTCGTGCGCCGGTGCCGTCCGGGTGGACCTTGACGATCGTACTGTCCAGGCTGACCGCCTCCAGCCGCACCCGGACCAGCTGTTCGGCCTGCATGCGCTCGAAGACCCGATCCAGGACCCCGGCCTTGGCCCACCGGTTCATCCGCGTGTGAATCGTGTGCCAGTTGCCGAACCGCTTGGGCAGGGCCCGCCACTTGCAGCCATTTTCGGCCACGAACAGGATCGCGTTGAGCACTTGAAGGTTGTCCAGCGACACATTGCCCCGCTGCCGCGGCAGGCAATCCTCGATACGCGCGAATTGCGCAGGCGTAAGTTCCATGCGCAGTATGTTAGCACGTAGTGTTAACAGGCCCTAGGCGACTCCGACTCGCAGCGGGGTCCATTCGCTTTCCTTCACGGCTGCGCTCACTGCCATGACGAGCTTGTCGAGATTGCTGGCCGTCACGCCCTCCAGTGCCGAATGCCCCCGCAGCATCGAGCGCGGTTGCAGCAGTGCATGGTAGATCTGCCAAGGATCCGCACCCCTGGTCAGCTTGAGGACGGACTGGATCAGCTCGTGTTTGAGTGGGTCGAGATGCCAATCCGGCACGCGCTGGCCGCGGTTGCCCACGTTCAACGCCAGCAAGTTGCCCGCCTTGATCTCGTAGCTGATCCACCTGCGGGACTTGCCCGCCATCTTGGCAAACGCCGCGACGGGAAGGTTGTGCGGCGCTTCGAAGACATCGAACAGCTCCATCCTCTCGCGCTGAATGTCCGAGGGCACCAGCGGCGCGGCCGATCGAGGGGGCGGAACCGCCGGCAGCCGATGTGTGGCGGCAGAAACCAACGGCATGGCGTCACCCGGCTTCGTCACCAGCAGGATTGGCGAAGCGGCAACCGGCGTGGAAGGTGCGCTTGCGGTTTGCTCATTCGGGAACGCGGGTACGCCTTCCAGATGCACGGTGAGCGGCATACTGGCCGCCTCGACCTGGTTCTGCTCGAAGAGGTCGAGCCGATCGGCCCAGTCCTGCATCATGCGGCGACGCTGCTCCACGTACTCGGCATGGTTGTAGGTCGCGCTGACCTTGTTGGGATCGACATGCGAGAGCTGTGCATCCACCCAGACCTTCGGGTAGCCGATCTCGTTGAGCGCAGTGGACATCGTGCCGCGGATGCCGTGCCCCGTCAGGCGTTCCTGATAGCCCATGCGCTTGAGGGCACCATTGAGCGTGTTCTCGCTGATGCGCTTCTTCAAGTCGCTGTCGTGCCGGAACAGGTAGCGCTGGGCCGGCTTGAACTCATCGAGCAGGTGCCGGACGATCTCCATGGCCTGAATCGACAGCGGCACGATGTAGGGCGGGATGTCCTTCGGCTGCTGCCGCTTCTTGCGCATATCCACCTGGAGTTGCTTCACGACGTCGGGCGGGATGATCCACAGTCCACGGTCCAGATCGAATTGATCCGGCATCGCCTGTCGCAGCTCTCCGGTTCGCACGCCGGTCAGCAGCAGTAGCCGCAGCCCGAGCTGGGTCTGCCGCCGGCCGCGATAGCTGCGCAGCCTCTGCAACAGCCTTGGCAGCTCGGCCATACGCAGGAACGGGTTGTGGTTGACGGGTGGCAGTGGCAGCGCCACCACATCGAGATCGGAGGCCGGGTTCTGCTCCAGGCCCGGCACGATCACCAACGCGTAGCGGAACAGTTGGTTGAACCACGTCCTGACTTTCTCGGCAACGGAGAGCGCCTTGCGCTTCTCGATCTTGGCGATCACCTCCAAGAGGTCGGGACGCTTGATCTCATAGACCGACCGCTTGCCCAAGGCGGGCAGCACATCCTTGTCGAAGATGCGCGGAAGTATCGAGAGAGTCGTCTGCCGGCCTTCCTTGAGGCTGAGCCCGCGATGCTTGAGCCACTTGCGATACACCGCCTCGAAGGTGTTTTCGTCGGCGAGTCGGACAGCGGTCCGCTTCTGCTTGCGGTGAACGCGAGGATTGGTGCCTTTGGCCAGCAGGGCGCGCGCTTCGTCGCGCAGGCTGCGGGCCTCGCGAAGCGTCACCTCCGGGTAGGTGCCGAGCGACATCCGCTTCTGCTTGCCCGCCCAGTAGTAGCGGAAGTGCCAAGTTCTGCCCCCTGCAGCCGTGACGGCCAGAGAGAGGCCATCCAGGTCAGGGAGGGTGTATGCCTTGCCAGTTGCCTTGGCCTGCCGAACGGCCAGGTCTGAGAGTGCCATGCTCTTGCTCCTGAACATGAGTCAGGAACCAGATGCTGGTCACGTCGACCTCGCCCCTCCATCAACAATCCGGAATCAGCCGCGCCCGCAAAAATGGACTTGTTTGTGGACTCAAAAGCCCCGGCTGTAGGCGGATCGCAGTGGACCGCGGCAGAACGTCAAAGAGAGGAAAAGTCCTTGTGTGGCAACGACTTGCAGACTCTCTTGGACTTCTGCGGAAGTCCGCAGAATGATGCAGTGGAGCGGGTGAAGGGAATCGAACCCTCGTATGAAGCTTGGGAAGCTGCCGTTCTACCATTGAACTACACCCGCAGCGGCGCGCATTCTACTGTGCGAATCAGGGGGGCCGGCCAATGCGGCAACGATGACGCGCACCAGGGCCCGAGCAAGGGCGTCAGCAGCACGCGGATGGCCTCACGAGGCAATCTCCCAACGTCGCCATCGTGGGCACCTCTGTCCGGGCGGCCCGCGCCGCCCGCCCGTTGAAGCCGCGGAGGGAGGAGCGCGCTTGCCCGGACAGTGAGGCGCCTGGGGGCCGGCCCTTCAGGGCCGGCCGGGGTCGAGGATGTGGACCCCTTCCTTGAGCGGCGGCTGGCCAGGCCGCGGGTCTTCCTCGTCATCGAGCTCGGCCAGGCGCACTTCGGCCTCGGTGTTGGCCTGTTCGGCAAGCTGGGCTTCGTCGGCTTCGGGGACGGACGGCGGCGTCGAGGTCATCGTGGGCTCCTTGTCGTGAGAACAGGCGCTCCACGCTAAGAGCTACTAACAAAACCATGTCATCATCGAGCGCTTGATTGGTGTTTGATGAGGCATGGGTCGAAACAGGAATAGAGAAATCAGCGCCGCGCTGTTCAAGAAGGTTGCCCCGCTGTTGCCGGTAGTCGTTGCCTCGGCCAAAGGCGGTCGCCCACGAGTGAGCGACGAGATGGCCCTGAACGGCATTCTGTTCGTGCTGCGCACCGGCATTCCCTGGGAGGAGTTGCCCCAGGAACTGGGCTTTGGCAGTGGCATGACCTGTTGGCGGCGTCTGCGTGATTGGCAGGCTGCGGGCGTGTGGCATCGCCTGCATCTGTTGTTGCTCGGTGAATTGCGCGGCGCCGGCAAACTGGACTTCAGCCGTGCGAGCATGGACGCGGCCAGTGTGGCCAGCCCCCGGGGGGCCACTACACCGGCCCCAACCCCACGGACAGGGGCAAACTCGCAAGCAAGCGCCACATCATCACGGACCGCCAAGGCATCCCACTGATCTTCTGCGTCACGGGCGCCAACCGGCATGACTCGGTGGTTTTCGAGCAACTGGTCGACGCGTTGCCAGCGGTACGTGGCTGTCGCGGTCGGCCCAGGCGCTGGCCGCACAAACTGCATGTCGACAAGGGCTATGACTATGCTCGCTGCCGCTTTCACCTGCGCAAGCTGGGGATCACCGCGCGTATTGCCCGGCGCGGCATCGAACGCAACGACCGGCTCGGGCGTCATCGCTGGGTGGTCGAGCGCACGCACGCCTGGCTGGCCGCCTTCGGCAAGCTGCGTACTCGTTTCGAGCGCCGCATCGACATTCATGTCGCGTTGCTCTCGCTGGCCTGCTGCGTTATCTGCATTCGCCATCTCCCACCGTTTTGTTAGCCGCTCTAACAGGCCGTTGAAAAATCCCCTGCGAGCGTCCGCGTCGGCCGCTACGATCTGAAGCCATCCCGGAACAACTGCGACAAGAAAGATGAGAGGCAACCAAGACTTCCAGGGGGCGATGTTTAGCTACATCAGCCTTGAAGAAAGAGTGCCAGCGGCACACCCGCTGCGCAAGTTGCGCGCCGTGGTGGATGCGCTGCTGTCGAGCATGAACAGCGAGTTCGAAGCGGTGTACGCCCGCCGTGGCCGCCCCTCGGTGCCGCCGGAGATGCTGCTCAAGGCCTTGCTGCTGCAAATCCTGTTCTCCATCCGCAGCGAACGCCAGCTGGTCGAGGCGGTCAACTACAACCTGCTGTACCGCTGGTTCGTGGGCCTGAACATTGAAGACAAGGTCTGGGACCACTCCACCTTCAGCGCCAACCGCGAACGCCTCTTCAACGAAGACCTGGCGCGCGCCTTCTTCGAGCGCGTCAAGCTCAGCGCCCAGTGGGGCCGGCTTGCCAGCGACGAACACTTCAGCGTGGACGGCACGCTGATTGAGGCCTGGGCCTCGCACAAGAGTTTCAAACGCAAAGACGACGACAGCGGCACGCCACCCGGACGCAACCCCGAGGTGAACTTCAAAGGGCAGGAGCGCTGCAACGACACCCACGCCAGCACCACCGATGCCGATGCCCGGCTGTTCAAGAAGAGCGCGGGCGACAAATCTCGCCTGTGCCACATGGGGCACATCCTCATGGAGAACCGCAACGGGCTGATCGTGGATGTGGAGATCACACATGCCAGTGGCACCGCCGAGCGCGAGGCGGCGCTGGCGATGCTCAAACGCCGGGGAAACAAGAACAAGCGGGCCACGGTCGGGGCCGACAAAGGTTACGACAGCCAGGCCTTCATCAAGGGCTGCCGAAAGCTCAAAGTCACGCCACACGTGGCGGCCAAGGACAAGCACTCGGCGGTCGATGGCCGCATCCGGCGCCACGAGGGCTACAAGACCAGCCTCAAAGTGCGCAAGCGCATCGAGGAGGCCTTTGGCTGGATCAAGACAGTGGGTGGTCTGGCCAAGACCAAATTGATCGGTCAGGCCAAGCTCGCGGGCCAGGCGCTGCTGTGCTTTGCCACCTACAACCTGGTGCGCATGGGCAGTCTGGGCGGCTGGTGGGACGCGCATCATGCGTGAACCATGGGATACGTGCGCCCGGAACGGGCAAAACGGCCTGCAAACAGGCCGAAATGGCCGCTCCAATCGCTGCGCAGGCCAGTTTGGGCGATCCGTTTCTTCGAAATCCACGACCCTGGCGCGTTCGATGAGCATTTTTTCAACGGCCTGCTAAAGGCCCGCAGGCGGCCGGCCTGTAGGCCGGTGGGCGTCCTGCGCGTCGTCGCTGCCGCCAGGGGCAGGCATCCGCCAGACGCCAACCAGGCCGCGCGAGCCGCCTGCACAAAAGGAACGCGCCGCCATGGCTTCAGTGGCAGGGAACGAGCAGGTCCTGCGCGTCCTCGTCGAAGCCGGGCATGGGCTGGGCACGCGCCAGCGCCATCCACACGGCGAAAGGCAGGCGCTGCACGGGTCGGTACACGGCCGCGCGCGCCACGACCAGGCGCGGCCCCTCCTGCATGAGCACGCCACAGCCTTCGGGCACTTCCTCGGGCGCGGCGATGGCGCGGCCTTTGGCGTCCTGCCCCAGCACGTACCAGCATTCGCCGCCCAGGTCGAGGTAGGCCGCGCGCTTGTCTGCCTTGCGCAGGTCGCCCAGCAGGTCGGCGCGGCTGACCTTGATCTCGTGCACCAGCGGGTGGCAATAGGCTTCCACGCTGGTGTTGCGGATCGAGAAGACATCGGGGCAGGCGATGCACCAGCGCGCCGGGCCGTCCTGTTCACCCTGCGTGTCTTCCAGCAGGCCCCGCGCCTGCGCGCCCGCAAGCGCCTGCGGTGCCGGCAGCCGCGCGCGCAGGCGCAGCCCGCGCCAGGCCAGGCGGCCGTTGCGCGTCATCTGCCGGGCCACCTGCTCGACCAGGGCTTCATGGGCCGTCAGGCGCGCGCGGTGGCCCCCATGTACCTGGGCCAGGTGCGCGATGCCCGCGTCGCTCAGGCGCAGCGTCTCGTGGCCCGAGGCATCGCGCTCGCGCGTGAGCAGGCCGGCCGCCAGCAGTTCGACCTCCACCAGGTCGCCGCAAGGCCAGCCGGCCGAGCGGTGCAACTCGCGCAGGCGCCGCGCATGCACCCGGCCCAGCGCGCGGTGCAGCGGCGGATCGGCCACGGGCGGCTCACGGCCGGGCTCCTCCACCGGCGGTTCGCCGGGCGGCGGATCGACCTCGGGCGGCTGCTCCGGAAACGGCGAGGGCGGCGGCATGCCGGGCGGCAGATCGGGGGCGGGCGGCGGCGGGCCGAAGGGGGTTTCAAGCAGCATGGGCAGGTCGGGGGCCAAAGCGTCGCAGCGCTCCCAAGGAGGCCTGAACGCGTGAAGAGAGCATGAAGCGCCGGGGGAAGGCGCGGGCGGTGGGGTACAGCCTAGCGGATCAGGCCACGCTTGTGGGCCGGCCGGGGTGACAGGACGTGTCCGTGGGCGGGGCCAATGCGTAGCGTTGCAGCACCTCGTGCTGCGCGGGCTCCCAGGGCCGCATCCAGGAGCGCACCAGCAGAAACTCGCGCACGGGCCAGCGCAGAGGCTCCAGCGGCGCGGCGCCGGCCCGCGGCACCTTCCACGCCAGGGTGACATGCGGCGACCAGCTGCGGGCCACGCGCTGGCCCCGCAGGCAGCGGCACAGGCCGGCGTGCAGATTCGCCAGCCCGGTATCGGCGCGCGGCCGGGCCACGGCGACCTCGTTGCCGGACCACACGCCCGACCAGGCCAGTTCCAGGTCGAAGGCCTGCGCGCCAAGGCTGGACAGCGCGCGCGCCACCTCCGCGAGCGCTTCGTCGTCCAGCGGCCCCAACGCCTGCAAGGTCAGGTGCAGGCGATGCGGCTGGGGCAGGTGGCAGCCGCGCGGCCACCACCAGCGGTCGCGGTGCGCAGCCAGCGCCCGGGCCAGTTCCTCCGGCGGGCGCAGCCACACGTAGGCTTGCGGAAAGGATTCGTACACGGGCAGGTCCCGGGGCATGGTGCTGTCTCTGTTCTGTTGTTCTGTATTTGCCGGTCAATGAAAGTCCCGGCTGCGCTGGCGCTGGGCCAGCTGGCCCAGCCAGGGGGTGAGGTCCTTGAAGCGCGCGGCGATCAGGTGCCGCACCGGGGTGGTGCCGGGCTCGCGCTGCGCTTCGCCCGGCCCGCATTGCCATTGCCCTTGCACGGCCAGCAGCTGCGACTGCAGCAGCGGCACGCGCCAGGCCTCGACCACGCCCGGCCAGACGATCACGTTCACGGGGCCGGTCTCGTCCTCCAGCGTGACGAAGATGGTGCCCTTGGCCGTGCCCGGGCGCTGGCGCACGGTGACGATGCCGCAGGCGCGCACGGTGCGGCCATGCGGCACGGCCTCCAGTTCGCGTGCGCTGAGCAGGCGCAGCCGCGCCAGGCGCGGGCGCAGCAGCGCCAGCGGGTGGCGGCGCAGGGTCAGGCCCAGCGCGGCATAGTCGCCCGCGATCTCTTCGCCTTCGCTGGCCAGGGGCAGCTGCAGCGGCGCCTCGTGCACGGGCACGCCCTGCAGCAAGGAAGGCATGCGCGAACCCGCGCCGCGCGGCCCCGTTGCTTCCCACACCTGCTGGCGCCGGTGGCCGGCCAGCGCGCGCAGGGCCTCGGCGCCGGCCAATGCGGCCATGTCGCGCGGGTCCAGTTCGGCGCGCAAGGCAAGGTCTTCCACGCTGGTGAAGGGCCGCTGCGCGCGCGCGGCGACCACGCGCAGGGCGCCGGCCTTGCTCAAGCCGTCGATGCGCGACAGGCCCAGGCGCACGGCGGGCTGGCCCCGTCCGTCCTGCCGGCCCTGGAAAGCGGCATGGCGCGCTGCCAGGTGCGGCGGCACGAAGCCAGGATCACGCGGCTCCAGCGTGCAGTCATAGTCGCTGGCCATCACGTCCACGGGCCGCACGTCCACGCCGTGGCGGCGCGCGTCCTGCACCAGTTGCGAAGGCGTGTAGAAACCCATGGGCTGCGAATCGAGCAGCGCCGCGAGGAAGCAGGCCGGCTCGTGGCACTTGAGCCAGGCGCTCACCGTCACCAGCAGCGCGAAGCTGGCGGCGTGGCTTTCGGGGAAGCCGTACTCGCCGAAGCCTTCGCACTGCTTGAAGATGGCCTCGGCGAACGCGCGGTCATAGCCTTTGTGCACCATGCCTTCGACCAGTGGCTCCTGGAAGCGGTCGATCCCGCCTTTTTTCTTCCAGGCCGCCATGGCGCGGCGCAGTCGGTCGGCTTCGTCGGCCGTGAAATCGGCCGCGATCATGGCGATCTGCATCACCTGTTCCTGGAAGATGGGCACGCCCAGGGTACGGCCCAAAGCCTCTTCCAGCTCCGGCTTGGCCAGGACAAGCGGGTCGCCCCGCCGCTGCCGTTCGCGCTGCTTCAGGTACGGATGCACCATGCCCCCATGGATGGGGCCCGGCCGCACGATGGCCACCTCCACCACCAGGTCGTAATAGCAGCGCGGCCGCAGGCGCGGCAGCATGGACATCTGCGCGCGGCTCTCGATCTGGAACACGCCGACGGTGTCGGCCGCGCAGATCATGTCGTAGGTGGCTTCGTCGTCGATGGGCAGCTGGTGCATCTCGCAGCGCGTGCCGCGCCAGTCGTTCATGAACTTCAGGGCGCGGCGGATGGCGCTGAGCATGCCCAGCGCCAGCACGTCGACCTTGAGCATGCCCATGGCTTCGAGGTCGTCCTTGTCCCACTGGATGACGGAGCGGTCTTTCATGGACGCGTTTTCCACCGGCACCAGGCGCGTGAGCCGGCCTTCGGTGAGCACGAAGCCGCCCACGTGCTGGCTCAGGTGGCGCGGAAAGCCGCGCAGCGTGCGCGCCAGTTCCACCCACAGGTGCAGCTTGTGCCACGGCTCGGCAGCGCCGGACCTGTCCATCGCCTGCCGCAGGCTGGCGGCCACGGCTTCGGTCATCACCGGCTGCGCCTGCGCATCGCCCGCCGGGCCCAGCGAATCGAACCAGTGGTGGTCCTTGGCGAAGGCGTCGACCAGGCGCGCGTCCACGCCCAGCGCCTTGCCCACGTCGCGGATGGCGCTGCGCGTGCGGTAGGCGATGACCACGGCCGCGATGGCGGCGCGCTCGCGGCCGTATTTGCCGTAGATGTACTGGATCACCTCCTCGCGGCGCTGGTGCTCGAAATCGACGTCGATGTCGGGCGGCTCCTTGCGCTCGCGGCTCAGGAAGCGCTCGAACAGCAGGTGGGCATCATCGGGCGCGAGCGCGGTGATGCCCAGGCAGTAGCAGACGGCCGAATTGGCGGAGGAGCCGCGGCCCTGGCACAGGATCTCCTTCTTTCTCGCGAAGGCCACGATGTCTTCGACGGTGAGGAAGAACATCTCGTAGCCCAGCTCGATGATCAGATCGAGTTCGTGCTGCACCTGCTGGCGCACGGCGTCGGGCAGGCCGCCGGGATAGCGCTCCCGCGCGCCGGCCCAGGTCTTGCGCGTCAATGTCTGCGCCGCCGACTCGCCCTCCTCCACCAGCTCCAGCGGGTATTGGTAGTGCTCACGCAGTTCTTCCAGCGAAAAACCGCAGCGCTCGCGCACCCGCATCGTGTGCGCGAGCAGCTCGGCCGGATAGATCTGCGCCAGCCGCAGGCGCGAACGCAGGTGGCGCTCGGCATTGGCGGTGCGCGCGAGTCCGCATTCGGCCACGGTGCATCCCAGCTGCACGGCCGTGAGCACGTCCAGCAGCGGCTTGCGCGAGCGCACGTGCATGCGCACGCCGCCCGCGGCCACGCAGGGCACGCCCGTGCGGGCGCCGGCCTCGCTCAGCGCGGCCAGCCAGAGGTCGTCATCCAGTTCCTGGTGCAGCTCCACGGCCAGCCACAGGCCGGGCGGCGCCCTCTGCGCTTCTTCGCCCGGCGGCGCGGGCGGCGCCACCCAGCCCGGATCGGCCGGCGGCACCACCTGCGCGGCCACCGCGGCCAGGTCCGCCGCCAGGGCGCCGGTGTCGATCGGCGCCCCGCTCTGGCGATGCGGCACGAACAGGATCTCGCAATCGCGCAAGGCCGCCAGCGCGGCCAGGCCGCCTTCGAGCCGGTACCGGCCCTTGCGCACCTCGTCCTGCGTGCGCGCCGCGGTGATCGTTTCGCACAGCTGCCCCCAGCTCGGGAGGTCGCGCGCCAGGGCGACCAGCGTGTAGCGCTCCAGCCGGAATTCGCTGCCGTAGAGCAGCCGGAAATCCGGGTTGCGCGGCAGCCTGGGCAGCCCCGGCTTCCTGCGCTCGATCTCGTCCAGCGTTTCGATGAAATCCTTCAGCCCCGACATCGCGCGCACCACGCCGGCCACCGAGCATTCGTCGGTGATGGCCAGGCCGGCGTAGCCTTTCGACCAGGCATGGACCGCCAGTTCCTCGGGGCTCGAGGCGCCCCGCTGGAAGCTGAAGTTGCTGAGGGCGTGCAGCTCGGTGTAGTCCGGCAGACGCGCGTGTTCCCGGGCCGGCGGCGCGGGCAGGCACGGGGCTGGGCGGCGGCGACCGTCGCGCGCGGCCTCTTCCTTGGCGCTCAGGTCAGGCATAGAGCCCCTGCAGGAACCAGCGCGCCTCCTGGCCGGTGCTGCGCAGCGTCCTGCGCTCGCAGTAGATCCACACCAGGCCGGCCTGCGGGCTGCGGGCGATGTAGTAATCGCGCGCCACGGCGGCGCCCTGCGGCCCGTCTGCCACATCGGCCGCATCTGCCCCGGCGGCCCCATCGCCGGCCTCGCCCTCTTCCCACCAGCCGTCGCCTTCCAGGCGCTGCGGGCCGACCAGCTTTTCCAGCGGGCCGTGGTAGTGCGGGCGGCCTTCGTGCACGTTCAGTGGCAACGGCGCGGGCAGCAGCCAGGTGGGCAGCAATGCGCTGACGGACGTGGCGACCGCCCGCCCGCCCGCGGCCGCAGGCGCCTGGCGCACGGCCGGCACCCAGGCCTGCATGCGCTCGGGCCGGTGGTCGGCCTGCGGCACGGGCACCTGCACGCCCTGCGGGCCGAACCGGGCGCTGAGCTTTTCCACCAGCTGGTGCAGCGGCTCGCCGGGCGCAGAATCCCACGCGTCCTGCGCCGCGCCGCCCGGGGCCAGGGCGCGGCGCGGCGGCAGCAGGCTGCGCGCGCTGGCGCTCCAGGGCGCCGTCTCGACGGAGCGCAGCCGCAGCCAGCCCGTGGGCGCGAGCAGCGTCACCTGCGCCAGGCGCTCGGCCAGCAGGCGGCGCAGGTGGGCCATCTCCTGCACGGGCTCGGCGGTGCGCACCCGCAGGCGCTGTGAACGCGGCAGCTCCACGCCCTGCAGGCGCTTGAGGTCCAGCGTCCATTCCAGCTCCAGCGCCAGCACGCCGCACTGGCGCGCCTGCAGCCACAGGCGCAGCGCGCCCAGCAGGCGCTGGGCCGACCACAGCAGTTCGGGCCCGGTGGTGGCCAGCGCGGGCAGCTCGGCCCGCTGGTCGAAGGCCTCGGGCGCCGTGAGCCAGGCCAGGCGCTCGGGCCGCAGGCCCCAGGCCACGTCGAGCGCCTCGCGCAGTTCGGCGCCGAAGCGCCGCACCAGGCCGGCGCGCGGCAGCGCCGCCGCATCGCCCCAGGTGCGGCAGCCCAGGCGGGCCAGCATCTTCAGGTGCGGCTGCGCGGCGCTCAGCGTCCACAGCGGCAGGGCCTCGGGCAGGCGCTCGGGCGGCGGCTTCCCGTGCAGGTACAGGCGCAGCCGCGCCAGCGCGACCAGGCTGCTGGCGCCCTGGGCCTGGCGCGGGCGCAGGCCTTCGGGGGCGGTGGCGGCCATCTGCCGCATCAGCGCCTGGCGGCCGCCCCACAGGCGCTCGCAGGCCGACACCTCCAGCATCAGGGCTTCGTCGCACCAGGCCACATGCGGCGTGAACTGCAGGGCCCACCAGCCCAGGGACTCGGCGTCGGGCCATGGCTGGGGTGACCGCGCGCCGGCCGATGGGACCTGGGGCGATGCAGCGTCCGGCAGCCCGGCCTCGCGGCGGGGCGCGAGGGGCGCATCCCCCCCGGCCGCGGGCGCGGCCTCAGATGGGGACCAATGCAGGGCGATCCAGTGCATGGGGTCTCGTCGGTTCCGGCGCCGCGCTTCGGGACGCCGCGCGGCGTGGCGGCCAGGGCAGCACGCGCGCCCCGGCAGGCGGCGGGGCCGTCGCGGCCTCGCTCGCCACCTTCGTGCGCCGGCGCGCCTGCGCCGCGGCCAGCAGGGCTTCGAGGGCCGCGCCCTGCGCCGGCACCTGCACGGGCTGCGAAGCCGGCGGCCCGCGCCGCTTGAGCAGGTGCAGCGACAGCAGGGCCGGCCCTTCGTGCGGGCCGGGCGCCTGCAGCTCCAGCCCCAGCCGCAGCCGGGCGGGCGAAGCCTGCTGCGCCTGCGTGGCCGGCCGCAGGATGAACAGCAGGCCGCCCTGCTTCGCCGCCGCCAGCTGCAGGCGGCGCAGGTCGGGCGCGCGCGCCTGCGGCAGCCAGGCCAGCACGGCGCCCACGTCGGCGCAGCGCAGCGCCTGTTCGCTGGCCCACAGGCGCTCGGCGGGCTTGTCGGGCTGCACGCACAGCAGGGCCTGCGAAGGCAGTCCGCCGGCCGCCAGGGCAGGCCCGAAAGGCGGCAGCGGCGGTGCCACCAGCACCACCCGCGTGCCGGGCCGCAGCGCCACGGTGCGCGCCAGTGCCGGCAGCAGCAGGGGCCACAGGGGCGGGGGAGGATCGGGCTGCAGCAGTTCGGTGAGGGCACCCTGCGGCCAGCCGCCGCCGGGCAGCTCGGCATCGAGCGCCGGGTGGCCGGTGGGGCAGACCGCCTCGCCGCCCGCGTCCAGTTCGTCCGCGCGCCAGACGCCCCGCTCCCGCAGGGCAGAAAGGTCGTCGTGCCCGGCCAGCGGGCCGGAAAAGGCGTGGGACAACATGGGACACCAAGGATAACTGTTTATTTATACAGTCTTTTGATCCTGAAGTCCTTCGCGCCGCACAAGGTCATCGGACAACTTTGCTTGCCGTTCACACAATCGATTTACGCTTCGCCCTTGCTTTTCGGGTGCGCGGCCCGTTCGCGGGCGAAAGACGCCAGCGGCACGGCCCCCAACGCGATGTTCGAAGGGCGAAAACTTCGAGAACTTTGGCGCTCATGGGCACTCTTTTTGCCTTTGCGTGCACCCACCTGCCCGGGCTGCTGCGGCGGGATTGCGAACAGACCCCGGCCGGGCGTCCCCTGACGCCCTCGCCTTCCAAGGACGACCTTTGACAGTGACTCGATATCCGGCCCTGGCGGCCCTGTTCTGTGCCCTGGGCCTGCTGGGCGCCTGCCGCGAAGCCCCCCCGCCCGCCGCCGCGCCCCCGGTGCCCGAAGTGGTGGTGCGCACGCTGCAGGTGCAGACCGTGCCGCTGCGCACCGAACTGCCGGGCCGCACGGCGCCTTTCATGACCGCCGAGGTGCGCCCGCAGGTGGGCGGCATCATCCGCAGCCAGCCCTTCACCGAAGGCACGCAGGTCAAGGCCGGGCAGGTGCTGTACGAGATCGACCCCGCCCCCTTCCAGGCCGCGCTGGCGCAGCAGGAAGGCGCGCTGGCCAATGCGCAGGCCACGGTCAATTCCACGCGCGCGCTGGCCGAGCGCTACAAGGCACTGCTGGCGCACAACGGCGTGAGCAAGCAGGAATACGACAACGCCCAGGCGGCCTACGGCCAGGCCCAGGCCCAGGTGCGGGTGCAGTCCGCCCTGCTGGAGACGGCGCGCATCAACCTGCGCTACACGCGCGTGACGGCGCCCATCGCCGGCCACACCAGCCGCAGCGCCGTGACACCGGGCGCGCTGGTCAGCGCCGGCCAGGCCACGCCGCTGCTGACCATCTCGCAGCTGGACCCGATCTATGTCGACATCTCGCAATCCAGCACCGAGATCCTGCGGCTGCGCCAGGCGCTGGCGGCCGGCAAGCTCAGCCGCGACGCCCAGGGCCAGCGCGTGACGCTGACGCTGGAGGACGGCAGCACCTACCCGCACGAAGGCCGCATCCAGCTGACCGAGGTGACGGTGGACCCGAGCAGCGCCTCGGTCACGCTGCGCGCCAGGTTCCCCAACCCCGACGGCCTGCTGCTGCCGGGCATGTACGTGCGCACCGTGGTCACCGAAGGCAGCACGCCCGACGGCATCCTGGTGCCGCAGGCCACCGTTTCGCGCGACCGCCGCGGCAACCCGCAGGCGCGCGTGGTGACGCCCGAGAACAAGCTGGAGCTGCGCCCCGTGACCGTGGCCCGTTCGGTGGGCAACCAATGGCTGGTGAGCGACGGGCTGCGGGCCGGCGACAAGCTGGTGGTGGCCGGCGGCCAGAACGTGCAGCCCGGCAACACCGTGAAGCCGGTGGACGAGCCCCCGGCTTCCGCCACGCCGCCGCAGAACGGCACGCCTGTGGCCCCCGCCGCCGCGCCAGCCGCTGGCGGCCAGAGCCCCGCCACCGCTGCGCCCGCCAAGCCCTGACCGCCCGCCGATGATTTCCCGCTACTTCATCGACCGGCCCATCTTCGCCTGGGTCATCGCCATCACGATCATGCTGGCCGGCGCGCTGGCCATCCACCTGCTGCCGCTCACGCGCTACCCGACGGTGGCGCCGCCCTCGGTGAGCATCTTCTCGTACTACCCGGGCGCCAACGCGCAGACGCTGGAGAACAGCGTCACGCAGATCATCGAGCAGCAGCTCACCGGCCTGGACGGCTACCTCTACATGACGGCGCGCAGCGATTCGTCGGGCCGCGTGCAGATCCTGGTGAGCTTCCAGCCCGGCACCAACCCCGACACCGCGCAGGTGCAGGTGCAAAACCGCGTGCAGCAGGCCATGTCGCGCCTGCCGCAGCAAGTGCAGGACCAGGGCGTGACGGTGCGCAAGGCCGGCGTGGCCACCGACCTGTTCGTCACGCTCTACGACAAGAGCGGGCGCATGCAGCCCGGCGACGTGGCGGACTTCCTGGTCAGCGACCTGCAGGACCCGATCAGCCGCGTGACCGGCGTGGGCGAGGTGCAGGTCATCGGCGGCCAGTACGCCATGCGCATCTGGCTCGACCCGTTCAAGCTGCGCAGCTACGCCCTCACGCCCAGCGACGTGCAGGCGGCCATCCAGTCGCAGAACGTGCAGCTGGCCGCCGGCCAGATCGGCGACCAGCCCGCGCCGCCGGGCCAGCAGCTCAATGCGGTGGTCAACGCGCAGTCGCGCTACCGCACGGCCGACGAGTTCAAGGCCATCCTGCTGCGCAGCAACCCCGACGGCTCCCTCGTGCAGCTCAAGGACGTGGCCCGCGTGGAACTGGGCTCGGCCAACTACACCTTCAGCGGCAACTTCAACGGCTTCCCGGCCTCGGGCATCGCGGTGCGCCTGGCGCCCGACGCCAACGCACTCGAATCCATCGCCGCCGTGAAGGCGACGGTGGAACAGCTGCGCCCCAGCTTCCCGCCCGGCGTGGACGTGTTCTATCCGGTGGACAGCACGCCCTTCGTCGAGCAGGCCATCGGCGACGTGATCAAGACGCTGCTCGAAGCCATCGTGCTGGTGGTGCTGGTGATGTTCCTGTTCCTGCAGAACTGGCGCGCCACGCTCATCCCCGCCATCGCGGTGCCGGTGGTGCTGCTGGGCACCTTCGGCGTGCTGGCGGTGTTCGGCTACTCGATCAACATGCTCACCATGTTCGGCATGGTGCTGGCCATCGGCCTGCTGGTGGACGACGCCATCGTGGTGGTGGAGAACGTCGAGCGCATCATGGAGGAGGAACACCTCTCGCCCAAGGAGGCGACGCGCAAGTCCATGGGCGAGATCACGGGCGCGCTGATCGGCATCGGCGTGGTGCTGTCGGCCGTGTTCCTGCCCATGGCCTTCTTCGGCGGCGCCACCGGCATCATCTACCGCCAGTTCTCCATCACGGTGGTCTCGGCCATGGTGCTGTCGGTGCTGGTGGCGCTGATCCTCACGCCCGCGCTGTGCGCCACGCTGCTCAAGCAGCACGTGCCGGGCCACGAGAAGAAGACCACGGGCTTTTTCGGCTGGTTCAACCGCTTCTTCGACCGCCAGGTGGAACGCTACGACGGCAGCCTGCGCCGGCGCCTGCCGCGGCGCGGCCTGTTCATGGCCATCTACGTGCTCATCTGCGCCGGCATGGTGCTGATGTTCATGAAGACGCCCACCGGCTTCCTGCCCGACGAGGACCAGGGCTCCATCATCGTCAGCTACAGCCTGCCCGAAGGCGCGACGCTGGAGCAGACGCGCGGCGTGGCGCAGCGCATCAGCACCTACTTCCGCGAGCAGGAATCGGCCAACGTCGACGGCGTGTTCACCTCGCCGGGCTTCAGCAATGCCGGCTCGGGCCAGAACCTGGGCCAGGCCTTCGTCAAGCTCAAGGACTGGGCCGACCGGCCCGGCCGCGAGAACAGCGTGTTCGCCATCCGCGAGCGCGCGCGCCAGGCGCTGGCCCAGGACCCGGTCGCGCGGCTGATCACGGTGATCGTGCCGCCGGCCGTCTCGGGCCTGGGCAACTCGGCCGGCTTCGACCTGCAGCTGCAGAACACCGGCAGCATGCCGCGCGACGAGTTCCTGGCCCTGCGCGACAAGCTGCTGGCCCGCGCGCGCGCCGACGAGAACCTGCGCCAGGTGCGCTTTTCGGGCCTGGAGGACCAGCCGCAGCTGCAAGTCGACATCGACCGCGCCAAGGCCGGCGCGCTGGGCATCCCGCAGGCGCAGGTCAACACCCTGCTCACCTCCACCGTGGGCAGCGTCTACCTGGGCGACTTCATCGACCGCGAGCGGGTGAAGAACGTCTACATGCAGGCCGACGCGCCCTATCGCATGAACCCCGAGGACATCGGCCTGTGGAGCCTGCGCACCGCCGACGGGTCGATGGCGCCCTTCTCGTCCATCGCCACCTCGCGCTGGTTCTACGGCCCCTCGGCGCTGTACCGCTACAACGGCACGCCCTCCTTCAACATCCAGGGCGAGGCGGCGCCGGGCTTCAGCTCCGGCGAGGCGCTGCAGCGCATGGAGCAGTACGTGGCCGAGCTGCCTGGCGGCGTGCGCGGCGCGTGGACGGGCCTGTCCTACCAGGAAAAGCTGGCCTCGGGCCAGGCGCTGGCGCTGTACCTCGTCTCGCTGCTGGTCGTGTTCCTGGCGCTGGCCGCGCTGTACGAAAGCTGGACCATTCCCATCTCGGTGCTGCTGGTGGTGCCGCTGGGCATCGTGGGCGCGCTGGTCGCGGCCAACCTGCGCGGGCTGAACAACGACATCTTCTTCCAGGTGGGCCTGCTCACCACCATGGGCCTGGCGGCGAAGAACGCGATCCTGATCGTGGAATTCGCGGCCGACGGCGAACGCCGCGGCCTCGCGCTGTGGGAGGCCACGCTGCAGGCCGCGCGGCTGCGCCTGCGCCCGATCCTGATGACCTCGCTGGCCTTCGGCGCGGGCGTGATCCCACTGACCATCGCGTCGGGCGCCGGCTCGGGCAGCCAGCACGCGATCGGCACCGGCGTGATTGGCGGCGTGGTGACCGGCACGGTGCTGGCCATCTTCTTCGTGCCGCTGTTCTACCTGATCATCCGCTCGCTGTTCGGGCGCCACAAGGACGACACCGCGCCCGAGCCGGCGTCGGCGCACTGAGCGCGCCTGCCAGGCGGGCGCCACGAACGCAAGAGGCCGGGCATCACCCGGCCTTTTTTTGCTTTCTGCGCGCGCTGGCTGCGCCGGCAGGCGCTACGCGTCGCAACGGGTCCCGGCGGGGGCCAGGTCCGCGATCTGCTGAAGGTCCTCCCGCGTGATCGTGCCGTCGCCGTCCATGTCAAACCGCGCGTCATAGCCCGCCTCGCCCTGGCGGGTGCCTGCGGCCTTCCTGGCCTCGCCGAGGTCACGGCACACGAGGGCCGCCGTGTCCTCGAACAAGGCACTGCTTTCACTGGCCAGCTCGACCACCTCGGCCGAGCTGGCGCCCGGGAACGTGGCGATCAGCCGATCCGTGCCCGCAGCCAGCGAGGGCGTGGGGACCGGACAGCTCGCGACACCCGCCTTGTCCGTCACGCCTGAGCAAAGCGCTTCACCACGCTCGGTGGCGAAGGTCACCGCCTGGCCCGCCACGGGCCCCCAGCCATTGTTCACACGGGCCGTGATGCGGTTGGGCGAGGGGCTGCCGGCCAGGAAGTGGGTGCTGCTCACGCGCCACACCGGCACCTGGGCGGACGGGTCCTTGCGCGCCAGCCAGGCTGCCGTGCACTCGCGTCCGATCGCCATCGCGCGCAGCAGCTTGTCGTTGCCGATGATGAACTGGCTGGGCGACTTCAGCCCCTCCTGCGGGATCCTGTAGATCAGCTCGCGCGAACCGTCCCAGTAGATGTGCGGGTTCGATGCCGTGTCGATCTTCAGGCTCTTGACCAGCTCGTAGGTGCGCTCCATGGACCGGAGGTAGCCCTGGATCAGGGGAATGTTCTCGGTCGACAGCGACGAGCCGCCCGAGACGAACAGCTTCACGTCCTTGCCGCCATCCTTGGCCCGCACGACGAAGCCGGTCGCGCCGGCGGTGTGGCCCGGCGTGGCCAGGACGGTGATGGTCCGCCCGCCCACGATGATGTCATACGGTTCCTGGATCATCGAGTCCAGCGTCAGGGGCGCGTAGTCCTTGCCCGCCGCGTCCGCCGAGCCCAGGTAGATGGCCGCGCCGGTGGCGTTCTTGAGTTCCAGCGCGCCGCCATCGTGGTCGCGGTGACCGTGCGTGATCAACACGCCGTGCAACGGTGCGCCGGCTCCCCAGCCCAGTTCGGTGAGCGCGGGAAGGTTGTAGTCGCGCATCTCCTGCGCGCTGTTGCCGCCATCCACCATGACGAAACCGTTCTGGTCGCGCAGGATGTACTGGCCGACATACTCGGTGCCGATGTACCAGACGTCGTCGAAAAGCTGCGTCAATGGCACGCGGATGCTGTTCTTCTGGCGTTCGGCCAGCACGATGGCATTGTTGTCGTCCGAGAGGTTGCAGTAGAACGCCCGCCACGGGTGCGCCATCAGGGGATCGCCGCCGGTGTTCAGACGGGAGGCCTCCATGTGAAGCTCGAATTGCGACTGGACCAGCGGTGGCGCCGAGGGCGGCGGCTCCTGCCCGCCGCCGTCGCCAGCGCCAGCGCCATTGCCCGGCACCTGCCAGGCCCAGCCCCAGTCGGAGCCGCCTCCCCCGCCCCCGCATGCCGCCAGCGTCAGGGCACCGCCGAGGGCCGCGGCCGCCGCCAGGACCAGGACCCGCCGACTCGTTGTTCTGCGCTTCATCGTGTCTCCTTCTTGGTTGCAGATTCGGATCACGCACCCATGCCTGCCGCGGGCAGCACCGAGCCTGCACCGAAGCGCCAGGGACAGGAGCGTTCAGGGATGCGGCGGCCTGGCACGCCGGGGCTCAGTTCACCGTGATGTTGCCGTCCTTGACCAGCCTGGCGAACTTGACGGTCTCGGCGCTGATGCGCTCGGCCATCTCGCGGGAGCTGTCTCCGATCGGATCGGCGCCGATGGCCTGCATGCGCTGCGCGAAGTCCGGCGACTTGATGATCTTCACCATCTCGGCGTTGAGCCTGGCCACCACCTCTCTGGGCGTGGCGGCCGGGGCCAGCACACCGAACCAGGTGCCGATGTCGAAGCCCTTGAGACCGGCCTCCTCCAGCGTGGGCACATCCGGCAGCACCGAGGAGCGACGGGCCGTCGTCACGGCGAGCGCGCGCAGCTTTCCGCTCTTGATGTGCTGCAGCACCGGCGTGATCGTGTCGAAGGACAGTGCCACCTGGCCCCCCAGCAGGTCGGTGGTCAGCGGGCCGCTGCCCTTGTACGGCACGTGCAGCAGCCGCGTGCCGGTGCTGGCCTGGAACTGGGTGCCGATCAGGTGCTGGGCCGTGCCGTTGCCGTTGGAGCCATAGGCCAGCTCGGTCTTCGAGCCCTTGGCGAGGCTGACCAGCTCGGCGACGCTCTTCGAAGGTGTCAGCGCCGCATTCACCACCAGCACGTTGGGCACCATCGCCACGGTGGTGACGGGCGTCAGGTCCTTCTGGAAATCGTAGGACAGCGTCTTGTAGACGCTCGTGGCGATGGTGTGGTGCACGGCGCCCATCAGCAGGGTGTAGCCATCCGGCTTCGCCTTGGCCACGTAATCTGCGCCCAGCGTGGCGCCGGCGCCGGGCTTGCTCTCGACGATGACGGCCTGCCCCAGGCTCCTGGACAGGGCATCGGCGAGGGCACGCGCGAGCACGTCGGTGGTGCCACCCGATGGGAAGGGCACGACGATGCTGATCGGCTTCGACGGCCAGGCATCCTGGCCCAGCGCAAAGGGCGCGAGGCTCGCACCGGTCGTCGCGGCCGCAAGCTGGATCACGCGGCGGCGCGTGAAGGGGAACGAAGGCTTCATGGTTGTGTCTCCTTGCATCTCGCCCGGCCCGGGAAGCCCTGGTGCCGAGGATCGCTTTTTCTTGAAAGGTCGCGGCCAACGCCGCGGCGGGCTCAGGCCACCTAGCGACAGCCGCCAGCAGCCAGGAACGTGGTCATGGCCCGCGTGACCTCGGCCGTGGTGGCCTGGCCGCCCAGGTCCCGCGTGTGCAGCGAGGCGTCGGCCGTGACCGCCTCGATGGCCTGCATCACCTGCGCCGCGGCTTCGGCTTCACCCAGATGTTCCAGCAACATCACCACCGACCAGAACGTGCCTACCGGATTGGCCAGGCCCTGGCCCATGATGTCGAAGGCCGAGCCGTGGATGGGCTCGAACATCGAGGGGTAGCGGCGCTCGGGATCGATGTTGCCCGTGGGCGCGATGCCCAGGCTGCCGGCCAGCGCGGCGGCCAGGTCGCTGAGGATGTCGGCGTGCAGGTTGGTGGCCACGATGGTGTCCAGCGTGGCCGGCTTGTTGACCATGCGCGCCGTCATCGCGTCCACCAGCTCCTTGTCCCAGCGCACGTCGGGGAACTCCTGGCTGATCTGCACCGCGATCTCGTCCCACATCACCATCGCATGGCGCTGCGCATTGCTCTTGGTGACAACCGTGAGCTGCTTGCGCGGCCGTGACTGCGCGAGCCTGAATGCGTAGCGCATGATCCGCTCCACGCCAGCACGGGTCATCATGCTCACGTCCGTCGCGACCTCGATGGAGTGGCCCTGGTGCACGCGGCCGCCCACGCCCGAGTATTCGCCTTCGGAGTTCTCGCGCACGATCACCCAGTCCAGATCCTTCGGGCCACAGCGCTTGAGCGGCGCGTCGATGCCCGGCAGCACGCGCGTGGGCCGCACGTTGGCGTACTGGTCGAAGCCCTGGCAGATCTTCAGGCGCAGCCCCCACAGCGTGATGTGGTCGGGGATGTGCGGATCGCCGGCCGAGCCGAACAGGATCGCGTCCTTGCCCTTGAGCGCCTCCAGGCCGTTGGCCGGCATCATTTCTCCGTGGGCGCGGAACCAGTCGCCGCCCCAACCGAAGTCCTCGAACTCGAAACGGAAGCTGTCGCTTGCCGCCGCCAGCGCCTGCAGCACTTCCCGGCCGGCCGGCACGACCTCCTTGCCGATGCCGTCGCCGGGAATGGTGGCTATCTTGTAGATCTTCATGAAGGGTCTGTGTCTATGAATGGGATGGCTGGCACTCTAAGCACTCGACAGTCGCGCGGCACACCTCTAGATTCAAGGCTTTATCAACTTCAACTCAACAATCGGTCGCGCATGCCCCATGAAATCAACCCGGCGGACCTTGGCTTCTTCTCCACCCTGGCGGCTGCCGGCAGCCTGAGCGCCGCGGGCCGCGAGCTGGGCGTCACCACCTCCGCGGTGAGTAAGCATCTGGCGCAGATGGAGGCGCGGCTGCGCGTGAACCTGGTCGTGCGCTCCACGCGGCGCATGAGCCTGACGCCCGAGGGCGAGCTCTACCTCGCGCATGCGCGGCGGATCCTGGCCGACATCGAGGGCATGGGCGAGCTGCTGGGCGCGGCCGGCGCCGAACCCAAGGGGCTGCTGCGCGTCAACGCCACGCTGGGCTTCGGCCGCAGCCATGTCGCGCCCATGATCTCGAAGTTCGCGCGCAGGTACCCGCAGATGGAAGTCCAGCTCCAGCTTTCCGTGAACCCGCCGCCATTGACCGAAGACGCCTTCGACGTCTGCGTGCGCTTCGGCGCGCCACCGGATTCGCGCGTCATCGCCCGGCGCCTGGTGGCCAACCGGCGCCTGCTGTGCGCTGCGCCGGCCTACCTGGCCAGACATGGGGCGCCCAAGGTGCCCGACGACTTGATGCGGCACAACTGCATCGGCATCCGGCAGGGGGAGGAAGCCTACGGGCTCTGGCGCCTCTCCAGGGGCCAGGGCCGGGGCGCGTCGACCCACGCGGTCAAGACGCGCGGCACGCTGACGACCAACGACGGCGAGATCGCGGTGAACTGGGCGCTGGACGGGCACGGCATCCTGATGCGGGCCGAATGGGACATTGCCCGCCATCTGCGCAGCGGCCGGCTGGTGCAGGTTCTGCGGCGCTACCACACGCCCGACGCCGACATCTACGCCGTCTATCCCTCACGCCATCAGCTCGCGGCGCGGGTGCGTACCTTCGTCGATTTCCTGGCCGCTTCACTGGCACAGCAGTCTCAGGGAAAAGTTGCGCCAGGTTGAGAAGGTGCCGCTCAGCCACGCCAGCGCGTCGGCAGCGCATCGAATTCCCGCGCGCGCTCGCATGGCGCCCAATGGCCGGCGCCTGGGCGTGTTCACGGGCTAAGCGGCCAGCGGCGCCCCGCCCTGCAGCATGCCGGACAGCACGCGGTGCTTGGACTGCTCGATGTGGCTCATCATCCGCGCCAGGGCACCGGCGCGGTCACCGGCCTGCAGCGTGCGCAGGAACTCGAGGTGCTCGCGCATGGCGGGCACCACCTGCATGGGCCGCATGGAATCGGCGTCGTAGCGGATCAGCCGCACGTGCAGGCTGTTGACGCGGTAGATTTCCGACAGGATCTCGTTGCCGATGCTGTCCACCATCAGGTCGTGCAACCCCCAGTCCACGGCCTGCGCATCCTTCTCCAGGGCGCTGCGCGCAGGCCTGCGCGAAGGCCTCGGGCTCCAGCTTCGGCACCCTGCTCACGGTGGCGCTGATGACCAGCGCCAAGCGCTGCGCCGGCATCGAAGCGCTGGACCGCGCGACCCTGGCCGCGCTGCTGGGCGAGGTCGTCGACACGCTGGCCGCGCGCGGCGGCGCCCGCCTGGGCGACAAGACCGTGCTGGACAGCCTGCATGCCGTGCAGCAGGCGCTGGCCGAAGCGCCCGACGGCGTCGCCCTGCGCCCCATCGCCTGCGACGCGGCCCAGGCCGCGCTCGATGCCTTCCGCGACCGGCCCAACCGCATCGGCCGCGCCCGCATGTTCGCGGACAAGACCCTCGGCCTGGACGACCCCGGCATGGTGGCGCTGCTGCGCATGGCGCAGAGCCTTTAGGGCTCAGTGCCCCGGGCGCCCCGGGCGGCGGACCGATTGTGGCGGGTGCCTTGCCTAACATCGTCGGATGCCGATCCTCCTTCCTCATGACATCACCGCGCAGCTGGACGCAGCGCTGGCCGTGCTCGATGCGCACCTCGGACCGGCGCGGATCGCCGCCGTGCATCTCTTCGGTTCCGCCATCGACGGCGGGTTGAAGCCGCGCAGCGACATCGACCTGCTGGTCAGCGTGCAGGAAGCCCCCGACGAAGCCGCCCGCGCGGCCTTGATGCGCGCGCTGCTGGCCGTGTCGGCCCCGGCCGGCGAGGCCGCATCGGGCCGCCGGCCGCTGGAAGTGACGGTTCTTGCACTGCCCGCGCTGCACCCCTGGCAGTACCCTGCGCGGCGCGAATTGCAGTTCGGCGAATGGCTGCGCGAAGAGTTGGAGGCCGGCCGCGTCGAGCCCCCCATGGCGGACCCGGACCTGGCCGTGCTGCTGACGCAGGCACGCCAGAAGAGCATGGCGCTGCGCGGGCCCGAGGCCTCGGCGCTGCTGCCGGCGGTGCCGCCTGCGGACCTGCGGCAGGCGCTGCAGGACACCGTGGCCCAGTGGAATGCGCCCGCCGACTGGGCCGGCGACGAACGCAACGTGGTGCTGGCACTGGCGCGCATCCACTTCACCGCCGCAACCGGCGGCATCGCGCCCAAGGACGTGGCTGCGGCCTGGTGGCTGGAACGCCTGCCCGCCGCGCACCGCGCCGTGCTGGCCGATGCGCGGGCGGCCTACCTGGGCCTGAAACCCGATGACCTCGGCCGCCGCCCGGACGAGGTCGAGGCCTGGATCCGCCACGCCTGCGCCGCCCTGCGCAGCGCCTGGGCTGCCTCGCGGTGAAAGGGCCCCAGCCTCGTCCCGGCCAGGACAGGCGCCATGACAGGCCCGGCTCACTCCCCGATGCCGAACATCTCCCGCAGCGCCTCGCGATAGGCCTGCTCGCCCACGGTGTCGGCGTCCTCGTGCACGGCGCCGTCGACCAGCACGAAGCGCTTGGGCGGCAGCGCCCGCTCATACAGGGCCCGGCCCAGCGCGGGCGAGATCATGGTGTCGTTGGCGGCATGCACCACCAGCAGCGGCGAGCCCACCTCGGCGATGCGCGAGGCGGCGTCGAAATGCTGCGTGAGCAGCGGTGCGATGGGCAGCCAGCCCCAGCGCGTGCTGCGCACCACGTCCAGCGAGGAGGTGAAGGCGCCCTCGACGATCAGGCCGGCTTCGTCGGGCACCTCGGCCGCCAGCCGCACCGCCACCGCAGCGCCCAGCGAATGGCCGAAGATGAATCGCCGCGCCTGGGGGTGCTCGCGCGCCAGCCAGTCCCAGGCCGCGCGCGCGTCTTCGGCCACCAGGGTCTCGGAGGGCATGGCCTCGCTGCTGCGGCCGAAGCCCCGGTAGTCGATGCCCAGCACCGAAAAGCCCTGCCGATGCAGCTGCCGGATGCGCGTGGCGCTGGCGCGCACGTCCCAGTGCACGCCGTGCAGGAAGAGCAGCACCGGCGCATCGGCCTGCGGTTGCGCCAGCCACAGGCCATGCAGGCGCACGGGCTGGCCGGGCTGCTCGGGGTGCTGCGACACGTAGTCGATCCAGACGTCCTGCATGCCCACGGCCGCCGCCTCGCCGGGCGGCCAGGGGCGGTCGCTGGGCATGAAGATCCAGCGCCGCTGCTCGTGGTCGACCACGGCACAGCCGCCCAGCAGCAGGCTCGCGGCCAGCAGGGCGGAGGCAAGGAAGGCGGGGCGGGGCATGGCCCATGTTCGCATGCAGAGGGGGTGTCAGGGCAGGCGCCTGGCACGGGTGCGATGCCGCGTGAATGCACAGGTGCCATGGGGCGCTTCGCAGTTGCTGGCATGCTCGGAGCCATGCCAACCAAACTCTTTCGCCTCGGCGGACCACTGCTCCTCGTGCTAGGCGGCCTCACGGGCTGCGACGTCGTGAAGTTCGTCTTTTCGACGCCCGACCCGCTGATGACCCCGCAGGCCATCGCCCTGCGCGAGGCGCCGGCCGAAAACATCTTCGAAGGCGAGTTGGCCGGTCAGCGCATGACGCTGCTGCTGCATGACTGCGAGGTGTACCGCGTCGAACGCGCCAAGAGCGGCGAGGTGCAATGGCAGAGCGTGATGGCGCCCGACTTCTACCCCTTCTGGACCGCGTGCCAGCGCGAGGGCATGTTCTTCCATCAGGGCACCCTGACGGTCACCGTGGGCCGCATGGCCGTGGGCGCGGGCGGCTGCTGCGCCACGGGCGGCACCTACCGCTCCACGGACGGCCTGAACTGGAAGAAGGTTTCCGAAAACACGGTGCCCGAAGACCCGGCGAAGCCAAAGTAGGCGGGCGCGCGGGCCCGGGTGTGAACGCGCATGGCGGCTCGACGCACCGGGCGCCGGGCACGCGGGCGTCAGTCAGTCAGTCAGTACGCGACGGCGAAGCGCTGGCGCGAGTGCTTGGGCGCCTCGATCTCGTCCACCAGCGCGATGGCGTAGTCCTCCATCGAGATGCGGCTGTGGCCCTGCGCATCGGCCATGAACCGGTCGCCGCCCAGGCGGAACCGGCCCGTGCGCTCGCCGGGCTCGAACAGCGCGGCGGGCGACAGGAAGGTCCAGTCGATGGCGGTCTCGCCGCGCAGCACGTTCAGGAAGTCGCGGCCCGCGCCGGCTTCGGCCTTGTAGGCCTGCGGGAACTCGGGCGTGTCGATCAGCGCCACGCCGGGCGCCACTTCCAGGCTGCCGGCGCCGCCGACGACCAGCACCCGCTTCACGCCCGCTTCCCTGGCGGCGGCCAGCAGCGTGGGCGCGGTGATGCCGTCGGCAAAGCGCGTGGCGCTGACCACGGCGTCGTGGCCCTTCAGCAGCGGCGCCAGCGTGTCGGCGTTCGTGGCGTCGGCCGCCACCAGCGTCAGGCCCTTTTGCGCCGGCACTTGGGACACGTGGCGAGCGATGCCCGTCACGGTGTGGCCGCGCTGCAGCAGTTCGGTGGCGATGCGGGAACCGGCGCGGCCGGTGATGCCGAGCAGAACGATGTGGCTCATGAGAGAACTCCTGGGGTTGAACGAAGGATGAGGAAGCGAAGCAAAGGGAGTCACGAACGTCAGAGCGCGCAGCCGCGTTCGTCACAGGCAGCGGCCGTCGACGCGGGGCTGACGGGCGCGCGGCCCGGTGGCGAGGGGGCCGACGAAGCCCGGGCCTGCGCCCGCTCGATCCGGCCTTGCAGGTGCACGCGCCATGCAGCCGGCCGGCCCAGCCAGTGGCCGGTGTCCAGCACCTCCAATGCGCCGCCCGTGTCCTGAATCGCAAAGGTGGGAAAACCCGAACCCTGGGCACGCGCCAGCCAGCGACGGCTGTCGCCGATGTGGGCCTGGGTGGCGGCGCCCGCAAGGCGCTGCAGGGCCTCGGCAAAGGCGACCGCGGGCAGGCCCAGTTCCTCGGCCAGGGCCCGCAGCACGGCCGGATCGGCGATGCGGCGGCCCTCGACATAGTGGGCGCGCTGCACGCGCTCGATCATGTCCAGGCCCCGGCCGGCCACCGCGTCGGCCGCCAGCACGGCGGTGAGGGGCGGTGCCGAATCGAGCACGGCGCCGGTGTCGCGCAGCAGGCCTTCGAAGTACGCCTCGCCGAAAGGCTGGCCGCTCAGCTCGGCGATGCGCCGGTCGTGCGGCAGCACGTACTCGCGCCACGCGGGGGTGACGGGCCGGCGGTTCGCGCCGGCCAGCATGCCGCCGCCATGGGCCTGCAACTGCAGCCCCGGAAGTCCGCGCGCGGCCCGCACCAATGGCGCGGCGGCGTAGCACCAGCCGCACAGCGGGTCGTAGAGGTAATGCAGCGTGAGCGCAGCGGCCGAAGTCGTTTCCATGGGCCGCATCGTAGGTTGATCAGATCGCTCGAAATACCGCCTAGGATGCGCTTCTTTGTTGCATCGATCGATGGAATCATGGACCGCCTCACCGCCGCCGAAGTGTTCGTGCAGATTGCCGAGCGCGGCAGCATGGCTGCCGCGGCGCAGGCGCTGGACATGTCGCGCGCCATGGTCACGCGCTACCTGGCGCAGATGGAGCAATGGGCCGGCGCGCGGCTGCTGCACCGGACCACGCGGCGGCTGAGCCTGACACCCGCCGGCGAGCAGACGCTGGCGCGCTGCCGGCAGTTGCTGGACGTCGCGGCCGACGTGGCGCTGCCGGCGGCCGATGGCGAGGAACCGGTGCGCGGCCTGCTGCGCGTGGCCTGTTCGCAGTCGCTGGCGCAGACCGTGCTGGCCGGTGTGGTGCACCGCTTCCTGCAGCGGCACCCGCAGGCCGCCATCGACCTGCGCATCGACGCGCGCGCGGTGAACCTGGTGGAAGAGCGCATCGACCTGGCGATTCGCATCACCAACGACCTGGACCCGAACCTGATCGCGCGCCGGCTGGGCGAGTGCGACTCGGTGGTCTGCGCCTCGCCCGCCTACGTGGCGGCCCACGGCCAGCCCCTGCGCCCGGCCGACCTGGCGCTGCACCGCTGCCTGACCTATGCCTATTTCAGCCGCAGCCTGTGGGAGTTCACCGATGCACGGGGCGAGCCGCTCAGCGTGCCGGTGGGCGGCTCGCTGAGTGCCAACGAGTCGCAGGTGCTGCTGGCCGCCGCCGTGGAAGGCACGGGCATCAGCATGCAGCCGGCCTACGCCGCCGCGCCGCTGCTGGCCAGCGGCGCGCTGGTGCAGCTGCTGCCCGGCTACCGGCTCCAGAGCCTGGGCATCCATGCCATCTTTGCCACGCGCCGGCAGATGACGCCCGTGCTGCGCGCCATGGTCGACGCGCTGGCCGCGCACTTCGCCGACGCGGCGCACTGGCCCCCGCGCCTGGGGGCGGCCCCGGCCGCCGCGGGCCGCCGCGCTGGGCCCGGCGCCACCGGCGCGGCATAGCGCGCGCCCCTGCGTGGACGATGGGCGCGGCTCAGCCGACGGCCGGCGCGCCGAAGCGGAAGCTCGACACCGTGAGCCCGCCCATGAAGGCGCTCTCGTGGTACACGCAATGGCCCGCCTCGGCCTCGGCCGCGCCTACGGCCACCATCAGCGGCAGCAGGTGCTCTTCACGCGGATGCGCGATGCGCGCGGCCGGTGCCTGCGCCCAGTCGATCAGCCGCTGCGTGCGCTCGGTCGGCGTGCCGTGCACCACGGCTTGCTGCAGCCAGTCGTCGAAGGCGCGCGACGGGGCGGCCGCCTGCGGCCCGAAGGCGCGCAGGTTGTGGTAGCTCAGGCCGCTGCCGATGATCAGCACGCCCTCGTCGCGCAGCGGCGCCAGCGCGCGGCCCAGGGCCAGGTGTTCGGCTGGGTCCAGGCCCTTCTTCAGGGACAGCTGCACCACCGGCACGTCGGCCTCGGGGTAGATCGCCTTCATGGGCGAGAACATGCCGTGGTCATAGCCGCGCTCGGCGTCCAGCGCGGCGGGCAGACCGGCCGCCTGCAGCAGGCCCAGCACGCGCTGGGCCAGCGCCGGGTCGCCCGGCGCGTCATAGCGCACGCTGTAGGTGTGGGGCGGAAAGCCACCGTAGTCGTAGACCATGGGCGGCCGAGGATGCGCCTGCACGGTGAAGCCCGGCCGCTCCCAGTGAGCCGACACCATGAGGATGGCGCGCGGCTTGCCGCCGATCTGGCGCGGCATGTCGGCCAGCGCGGCCTCCAGCTTCGCGTAGGTGTCGCCCATCTCGGCCTTCATCCAGGGCCAGGGGCCGCCGCCGTGGGAAACGAAGTAGGTGGGCAGGCGTGGGGTCGGGGTGCTCATGGCGGGAATCTCCAATCCCTGGAATGTAGGGGCGCCCCGCCGCCCGTGCAGGCCGGCGGCCGCAACAACCCGGCCCATGAACGGCACCAATCGGGGCGGCGTCGCCCGCCACGGGCCCGCCACCCGCGTCGGGCGTTAGTACTACAGCCGTACTTATGGAGGAGCATGTCCTCTGCGGCGGTAGTGGCACGCACGTGCCCTGTGCTGATGCCTTCGTCGCCACAGCGACCAGTGCAGGACATGGCCGAAGTGCTGTTCGCCCGGCCACACCAGCCCGGCCAGCAGCCTGCGCAGTTCAGGCACGCTCAACTCGATCAGGTCCTCCGGCGTTTTTTTTCTCCGCACTCCTGAGTACCGCCAGCACCGCGTGCGCCAGCAGCGACAGCGTGATGTGCCGATACCAGCCCTGCCAGCGGCGCACCTCGTATTGGTCCAGCCCACACTCGCCCTTGGCCGCTTCGAACCCGATCTCGATCTCCCAGCGCCTGCCAGCGATCTGAACCAGCTTGCCCAGCTTGGCCTTGGCACGCGGCGCAAACACCACGTAGTAGGCCAGCTCACGCTTTTCATCGAGACTGCGCCGCACCAGCAGGTAGTGTCCCCAGCGTTGCTCCTGTGGCGTCAACTGCAAGCGCCACAGCGGCGCCAGCGCCCAGTCGTAGAGCCGCTCTCCTTTGGCACCGGGCCCTGCCGACAGGCGTTTCCAGGCTTGCAGCCTCAGGCTACCTGCAATCGACTCGGCCTTCACCGACTTCGGGCCTTGCCACCACAGCGGCTCATTGCAGGCCACCGCCAGCACGAAGGGCTGCTCGCGCGACTCCAACCACAGCCGCAGGTGCCGGTCGCCACCGTAGACCTCGTCGCCTGTGACCCACCCGCAGGGGACACCGGCATCCAGCGCCCGCTCGATCATCTGGCGCGCCAGCCTGGGCTTGGTCGCGAATTCCACAGACGCCGGGATGCCCGCCGCATCGCAGCGTTGGCGATCAGCACTCCACTGGCGCGGCACGTACAACTCACGGTCGATGAAGGCGCTGGCCCCACGCCCGGCGTAGCACAGGAACACCCCGATCTGGCAGTTCTCGATGCGCCCGGCCGTGCCGCTGTACTGGCGCTGCACGCCCGCGGAGTGCACTCCCTTTTTCAGGAAGCCCGTCTCGTCGACGATCAGCACGCCTTCGCGGTCGCCAAGATGTTCGGCCACGTAGCTGCGCAGCACGTCCCGTGCCGCGTCGGCGTCCCACACGGCGCGCTCCAGAAGGTGCTGCACGCCATCGGGCGTGGCCTCGCCAATCCACTCGGCCAGCTGCCAGCCGTTCTTGCGCTCAACGCTGCCGAGCAGCCCCTGGAGGTATGCCAGGCTGCGCTGGCGCGGCTCCGAACGGCGGAACAAGCCGCCCAGGCGCTCGTGCATCGATACCAGTTCTCGCTCCCACGCCTTGAGCCTTGTGCGCATCCCGTGCCTGTGGTCGAGTCAACAATAGGCACATTCTATATCTACGGCTGTAGTACTAAGATTCGAGGCCCGATCCCCTTCCTGCCCGGAGCCCTGTCCATGCGTTCCCCGATCCAGCACCTCGCTCCCGAAGGCCTCGCCCAGTTCCCGCCGCTGTCCGCGGCCACGCGCCTGGGCGAGCTGGTCTTCGTCTCGGGCACGCCCGGCTACCACGCCGACGGCTCCATTGACGAGGGCGACTTCGCGGCCCAATTCAGGCAGGCCGCCGCCGTGTTCAAGGCCACGCTGGAACGCGCCGGCAGCGACGTGCGCGGGCTGCTCAAAGTGAACATGCTGCTCACCCGCGCCCAGGACGTGGCCGAGATGAACCGCCTGTACGCCGAAGCCTTCGGCCCCGCGCCCTACCCCGCCCGCACCACCTGCGTGGTGGCCGCCCTGCCCGATCCGCGCATGCTGCTGGAGATCGAGGGCGTGGCCCGGGCCCGGGACGACTGAGCCGGACGCGGCGCCATGCGCAGCCGCCGCCGGCCTGTCGGCCCCGCCCCGCGTGTAGGCCAAGGCCGCGCCCAGGCGCGCTCGCCACCTTGCTGCCGTCAAGGGCAGCACCGGATGGCTAAAGTCTCGCCTTCACGGGAGACCTTCGCTTGCTGTTCCGCTACTTCGAAAAACGACTTTCCCCCTACCCCGACGCCGAACCGGCCCTGCCGCCGCGCGGCTTCTTCGCCTTCCTGTGGGCCTGCACCGACGGCGTGCGCGGCAAGGTGGCCTGGCTGGGCGCGCTCACGGCGCTCATGTCGGCCTTCGAGGCCCTGCTCTTCGCCTTGCTGGGCCGTGTGGTCGACTGGCTGGCCGACGTGCAGCCGGGCCAGCTGTGGGCCGAGCGCGGCACGGCGCTGACCTGGCTGGCCGTCGCGCTGGCCGGCAGCGTGCTCGTGGTGGGGCTGCAGACCCTCGTCAAGCACCAGGTGCTGGCCATCAACCTGCCCATGCGCCTGCGCTGGAACTTCCACCGCCTGATGCTGGGCCAGAGCATGGCCTTTTACCAGGACGAGTTCGCGGGCCGCATCACGACCAAGGTGATGCAGACCGCGCTGGCCGTGCGCGACACGCTGTTCGTGATGGCCGACGTGCTGGTGACGATGGTGATCTACGTCGCCACCATCGTGGTGCTGGCCGGCGTGTTCGCGGGCGGGCTGGTCTGGCCCTTCGTGATCTGGCTGGTGCTGTACCTGTGCGCCATGGCCTGGTTCGTGCCGCGGCTCGGGCGCATCGGCAAGGCGCAGGCGGATGCGCGTTCGGCCATGGTCGGCCGCGTGACCGACGCCTACACCAACATCGCCACCGTCAAGCTGTTCTCGCACACGCACCGCGAAGCGCATTTCGCGCGCGCGGCCATGCAGGAGTTCATGGCCACGGGCTACAGCCAGATGCGGCTGGTGAGCGCCTTCGAGATCGTCAACCATGCGCTGTCGATGGGCCTGGTGGGCGGCATGGCCGGCGTCTCGCTGTGGATGTGGTCGCAAGGCCAGGTGGGTGTGGGGGCCGTGGCCGCATCGACGGCCATGGCGCTGCGCCTGCAGGGCATGTCGCACTGGATCATGTGGGAGATGACCAGCCTGTTCGAGGCCGTGGGCACAGTGCAGGACGGCATCAACACGCTGAGCCGCCCGCGCACGGTGGTGGACGCGCCCGGCGCGCGCCGCCTGGAAGTGCCACGCGGCGAGGTGCGCTTCGAGCACGTGAGCTTCCGCTACGGCCCGAACAAGCCGCCCGTGATCGAGGACCTGAACCTCACGGTGAAGCCCGGCGAGCGCATCGGCCTGGTCGGCCGCTCGGGTGCGGGCAAGAGCACGATGGTCAACCTGCTGCTGCGCTTCCACGACATCGAGTCGGGCCGCGTGCTGATCGACGGGCAGGACATCGCGCAGGTCACGCAGGATTCGCTGCGCGCGCACATCGGCATGGTCACGCAGGACACCAGCCTCTTGCACCGCTCGCTGGCCGACAACATCGCCTACGGCCGGCCCGACGCCACCGAGGCGCAGATCCGTGCCGCGGCCGAGCGGGCCGAGGCCTCGGGCTTCATCGAGCAGCTGACCGACCCGCAGGGCCGCACCGGCCTGGCCGCCCACGTGGGCGAACGCGGCGTGAAGCTCTCGGGCGGGCAGCGCCAGCGCATCGCCATCGCGCGGGTGATGCTCAAGGACGCGCCCATCCTGTTGCTGGACGAGGCGACGAGCGCGCTCGACTCGGAGGTCGAGGCCGCCATCCAGCAGAGCCTGAACACGCTGATGGAAGGCAAGACGGTGATCGCCATCGCCCACCGGCTGTCGACCATCGCGGCGATGGACCGCCTCATCGTGCTGGACGGCGGCCGCGTGGTCGAGGAAGGCACGCACCGCGAGCTGCTGGCGCGCGGCGGACTCTATGCGCGGCTGTGGGCGCACCAGAGCGGGGGCTTCCTGGGCGAGGAATGATCCCCCGCGCGTACCCGCCGGTGGCGCCTGACGCGCGAAGGTCCTTTTCTATGGTCCAATTTCGGGTTTCGCGCCCGGGGCCGCGGCACCGACCCGCCTGCCCGCGCGCCGGACCGCCTACCTTCGCAGCACCATGAGCACCATCCTCCAGAACCTCCCCACCGGCCAGAAGGTCGGCATCGCCTTCTCCGGCGGCCTGGACACCAGCGCCGCCCTCCTGTGGATGAAGAAGAAGGGCGCGCAGCCCTACGCCTACACCGCCAACCTGGGCCAGCCCGACGAGCCCGACTACGACGAAATCCCCCGCAAGGCCCTGGCCTACGGCGCCGAGAAGGCGCGCCTGATCGACTGCCGCCAGCAACTGGTGGCCGAGGGCATCGCCGCGCTGCAGGCCAACGCCTTCCACATTTCCACCGGTGGCGTGACCTACTTCAACACCACGCCGCTGGGCCGCGCCGTCACGGGCACCATGCTGGTGGCCGCGATGCGCGAGGACGACGTCAACATCTGGGGCGACGGCTCGACCTTCAAGGGCAACGACATCGAGCGCTTCTACCGCTACGGCCTGCTGACCAACCCGGCGCTGAAGATCTACAAGCCCTGGCTGGACCAGACCTTCATCGACGAGCTGGGCGGGCGCAAGGAGATGAGCGAATTCCTCATCGCCAACGGCTTCGACTACAAGATGTCGGTCGAGAAGGCGTACAGCACCGACTCCAACATGCTCGGCGCCACGCACGAGGCCAAGGACCTGGAAGAGCTGTCCAGCGGCATCCGCATCGTGAACCCCATCATGGGCGTCGCGTTCTGGAAGCCCGAGGTGGAGGTCAAGCCCGAGGAAGTGACCGTGCGTTTCGAGGAAGGCCGTCCGGTCGCCCTCAATGGCAAGGGCTTCGACGACCTGGTGGCCCTGATGGAAGAGGCCAACCGCATCGGCGGCCGCCATGGCCTGGGCATGAGCGACCAGATCGAGAACCGCATCATCGAGGCCAAGAGCCGCGGCATCTACGAGGCCCCCGGCATGGCGCTGCTGCACATCGCCTACGAGCGCCTGGTGACCGGCATCCACAACGAGGACACCATCGAGCAGTACCGCATCAACGGCCTGCGCCTGGGCCGCCTGCTCTACCAGGGCCGCTGGTTCGACCCGCAGGCCATCATGCTGCGCGAGACCGCCCAGCGCTGGGTGGCCCGCGCCGTCACCGGCGAGGTGACGCTGGAACTGCGCCGCGGCAACGACTACAGCATCCTCGACACCCAGTCGCCCAACCTCACCTACGCGCCCGAACGGCTGTCGATGGAGAAGGTGGAAGACGCGCCCTTTTCGCCCGCTGACCGCATCGGCCAGCTCACGATGCGCAACCTCGACATCGTGGACACGCGCGCCAAGCTGGCGACCTATGTGCAGACCGGCCTGCTGGCCAAGCCCGAGGGCACGGAACTGCCGCAGCTCAAGGAAGAATCGCGCGGCCAATGAGCGCGACCGCCGGGGCGCAGCGCCCCGGCCCGAAACGAAAAAGGCGGCCCGCAAGGCCGCCTTTTTGCATGCAGGGTCCGAAGGACGGGGGGTTCAGGCCTTGGCGCGCCGCTGCGCGTGATAGTGGCCCGTGCCACGCGTGATCACGTCGTCCGTCGCCAGCACGTCCCCCGGCTGGTATTCCATGCCGTCGCGCACGCGCGCATAGAGCGGCGCGAAATCGATGCGGGCCAGCTCCATGAGCGCTTCCAGGTCGTCGATCACGAAGTAGCTTTCCTGGAAGTCGTCGATGCGGTAGTGCGTGCGCATCACGCGTTCGAGGTCGAAGCCGATGCGGTTGGGCGAGGGGTCTTCCAGCGAGAACACGGTTTCGGTGCGCGACGAGGCGATGCCGGCGCCGTAGATGCGCAGCCCGTCCCTCTGCCGCAGCAGGCCGAATTCCACCGTGTACCAGTACACGCGCGCCAGCTTGTCCAGCACGCCCAGCTCCTTCGCGCGCAGCCCGCCCTGGCCGTAGGCCTGGATGTAGTCGGCGATGGCCGGGTTCATGAGCATGGGCACATGGCCGAACACGTCGTGGAACACGTCAGGCTCTTCCAGGTAGTCCAGTTCGTGCGGCTTGCGGATGAACTGGCCCGAAGGAAAGCGGCGGTTGGCCAGGTGCTCGAAGAACACCTCGTCCGGCACCAGGCCCGGCACCGCCACCACCTGCCAGCCGGTCTGCTTCATCAGCACCTCGGACAGGCGGCGGAAGTCCGGAATCTCGTCGGCACCGATGGGCAGCCTGCGCATGCCGTCCACGAAGGCGTCGCAGGCGCGGCCCGGCAGCAGCTTCGTCTGCCGCTCGAACAGCGTCTTCCAGACCCCGTGCTCTTCGGCGCTGTAGTGCTCCCAACCCTGTTCGATGGTCCAGTCGGGCCGATCGGGCGTGGCACCGCCCGCCAGGCCGTGTTTGGCGCTGGCGGCTTGCGCCTGCAGGGGGGCTTCCGTGAGCGTCAGCATCGCAGGGCCTCGGTCGGTGTGCTCAAAAGCCTCAGGCCGGGGTCGCTTCCAGCACGCCGCGGCGGATCTGGTCGCGCTCCAGCGATTCGAACAACGCCTTGAAGTTGCCTTCGCCGAAGCCCTGGCTGTAGTCGCCCTTGCGCTGGATGAACTCGAAGAAGACCGGGCCCAGCATGGGCGTGGAAAAGATCTGCAGCAACAGGCGCGGCGTGCCGTCTTCGGTGGTGCCGTCCAGCAGGATGCCGCGCGACTGCAGCTCGGGCACGTTCTCGCCGTGGCCCGGCAGGCGCGTGTCGAGCATCTCGTAGTAGATGTCGTTGGGTGCGGTGGCCAGGGGCACGCCGGCCAGGGCCAGCTTGTCCACCGCGGCCGGCAGGTCGTCGCAGATCAGCGCGATGTGCTGGATGCCTTCGCCGTTGAACTGCATCAGGAATTCCTCGATCTGGCCGCCGCCCTGCTTCGACTCTTCGTTCAGCGGGATGCGGATCTTGCCGTCCGGCGCGGTCATGGCCTTGGAGGTCAGGCCGGTGTACTCGCCCTTGATGTCGAAGTAGCGGATCTCGCGGAAGTTGAACAGCTTCTCGTAGAAGTTGGCCCAGAAGCCCATGCGGCCGCGGTAGACGTTGTGCGTGAGGTGGTCGATTTCCTGCAGGCCATGGCCCACCGGATTGCGATCCACCCCTTCGATCCATTCGAAGTCGATGTCGTAGATCGACTTGCCTTCCTCATAGCGGTCGATCAGGTACAGCGGCGCGCCGCCGATGCCCTTGATGGCCGGCAGCCGCAGTTCCATCGGGCCGGTGGCGATCTCGATGGGCTGAGCGCCCAGCTCCAGCGCACGCCGGTAGGCCTTGTGCGAATCCTTCACGCGGAAGGCCAGGCCGCAGGCCGAGGGACCATGCTCGGCCGCGAAATAGCCGGCTTCGCTCTTGGCCTCGTTGTTGACGATGAAGTTGATGCCGTTCTGGCGGTACAGCAGCACGTTCTTGGAGCGGTGCTTGGCCACCAGCGTGAAGCCCAGGGCCTCGAACACGGGCTCCAGGACGCCGGGCGTGGGCGAAGCGAATTCCACGAACTCGAAGCCGCACAGGCCCATCGGGTTGTCAAACAGGTCGGCCATCGCGAAGTCTCCGTCTCAAGGGGGGTGGGGAATGGACGTGATGCTAGGCCAAGGCGGCGCAGCATTCCTGCAAATTGCGGCTCAATCTCCCTCGGCAACGCAGTATTCCTGCAAAATATCCGGCATGGACGCCGAACCGACTCTCGATGCCATCGATCTGCGCGTGCTTCGCGCGCTGCAGACCAACGGACGGGCCACCTACGACGAACTGGCCAGCGCCGTGAGCCTGTCGCCCTCGGCCACGCTGCGGCGCGTCAAGCGACTCGAGGAGGCGGGGATCATCAGCGCCTACGTGGCGCTGGTGCGGCCCGAGCGCGTGGGACTCACGCTCACGGCCTACCTCAACGTGCGGCTGGAAAAGCACACCGATTCGCACAAGCGCAACCCGATGGATGCCTTCCGCGCCTCCATCCAGGGCTGGCCCGAAGTGGTGGAATGCCACGCGCTCACCGGCGACATGGACTACCTGCTGCGGGTGGTGGTGGCCGACATGGCGCATTACTCGCGCTTCGTGATGGACACGCTGCTCAAGCACCCCAGCGTGCAGGACTGCAAGACCAGTTTTGTGCTGGACCGGGTGAAGAGCACCACCGCGCTGCCGCTGTAAGCGGGCAGGCCCGCACGCACAGGTCTGCGCGCCAGCTCACGCAGGCGGCCCGGGCTTCCCCCGCCCCAGATTGCCTTCCCAGCCCGGCAGCCACTGCGCGAGGAATTCCGCGAACCCCTGCGCCGAGGGCGACGGCTCGCGGCGCGCGGGCGAATAGAGGCACACCTGGCGGATCGCCTCGGGCTGCACCACCGGCCGCATCTGCAGTCCGAAATGCCGGGCCAGCGGCGCCACGTAGGCGGGTGCCAGCGTGGTCACGCTGCCCTGCGCGGCGATGCCCAGCGCGGTGGAAATGTGGTCCACCACGGCCACCGGGGCGATGCGCTCGCCCTCGGGGGCGCTGGCCTGCTGCGCTCGTGGTCGCGCCCGGCGGCCACCAGGGCATGGCCGCGCAGGTCCTGCCAGCGCACGCGCCTGCGGCGCGCCAGCGGATGCGTGGCGGCGCACCACAGCACCCAGGGGCTGCGGAACAGCGGGCGGCACCGCACGTCGTCGCCGGTGGCGCGGTCGGGGCCCAGGGCCAGGTCCACGTCGCCCGCGGCCACGGCTTCCACGAGGGCGTCCACCGCCAGGTCGTGGATGTTGACGATCACCTTGGGCCGCTCCCGCGCGTAGGCGCTCATGGCCGCAGGCAAGGCGATGGCCGCGATGACCTGCGGCGCCCCCACGCGCACGCGGCCCGCGGCGCGGTTGCGCACGTCGGCCGCCGCGCTTTCGGCGGCGCGCACATGGCGCAGCACGGTCTGCACGGGCGCCAGGAAGTCGCGCCCGGCACTCGACAGTGCCACCCGCCGCGTGGTGCGCTCGAAGATGCGAAAGCCCACGCCCGCCTCCAGCTCGCCCACCAGCTGGCTCACGGCCTGGGCGCTCAGGCCCAGCCGGTCGGCCGCCGCGGCAAAGCTCAGGAGCTCGGCCACGGCGCTGCAGGCCTCGAGCTGGCGCAGGGTGAAGCGGGTCAAGGGCATGGCGCATTATCAAGCTGCGCTTGATGACAGCCCACGAACGATCGCTTGTGGGCACGCAATGCGAAGGCCACACTGGGCGCCTTCATCCCCTTGAACAGGCCTGCCGAAGACAGGCCCACGGAGACCCGCCATGCTCGATGCCGCCACGGTCCAGGCGCTCGCCCGCGAACTGCACGAATCCGAACGCTCGCGCCAGCCCATCCCCCAATTCTCGCGCCGCCATCCCGGGATGCGGATCGAGGACAGCTACGCCATCCAGCGTGCCTGGATGGACATCAAGCGCACCGAAGGCCGGCGCGGGGTGGGCCACAAGATCGGCCTGACCTCGCGCGCGATGCAGCTGGCCTCGCAGATCACCGAGCCCGACTACGGGACGCTGCTGGACGACATGGTGGTGGAAGCCGGCAGCGAGCTTCAGGCCTCGCGCTTCCTCGTGCCGCGGCTGGAGGTGGAGTTCGCCTTCGTGCTCGCGAAGCCGCTGCAGGGCGCGCATGTCAGCCTCATCGACGTGCTCAACGCCACCGACTACGTGGTGCCCGCGCTGGAGCTGATCGATGCGCGCATCGAGCAATTCGACCGCGAGACGAAGGCGCCGCGCAAGGTGCTGGACACGATCGCCGACAACGCGGCCAACGCCGCCATCGTGATGGGCGGGCGCCCGATGCGCGTGGATGCGGTGGACTGGCGCTGGGCCGGTGCGCTGCTGTTCAAGAACGGCGTGGTCGAGGAATCGGGCCTGGGCGCGGCCGTGCTCAACCATCCCGGCAACGGCGTGGCCTGGCTGGCGAGGAAGCTGGCCGCCTTCGACCAGGGTCTGCAAGCCGGCGAGATCGTGCTCGGCGGCTCCTTCACGCGGCCGGTGCCCTGTGCCGCGGGCGACGTCTTCCATGCGGACTACGGCCCGCTGGGTTCCATCGCCCTTCGCTTCGTCTGAACCCAACCCCGTTCCTGCTATGACTGCTGCACTCGACATCGCGGGCATCGCCGTCTCGCCCGACCACTACATCGGCGGCCGGCGCGTGCCCAGCGCCGAACGTTTTGCGTTGCATTCCCCCATCGACCAGCGCCTGCTGGGCGAGGTCTGCGAAGGCGGCGCCACCGAGGTGGACGCCGCTATCACGGCCGCGGCCAGGGCCTTCCCCGCCTGGAGCGCGATGACGGCGGCCGAGCGCCTGCCCTACCTGGAGCGCTTCGCCGAGGAGATCGGGAAACGCGCCGACGACTTCTGCCAGCTCGAAAGCAACGACGCCGGCGTGCTGCTTTCGCGCATGCAGCACGGCGTGGTGCCACGGGCGATGCTCAACATCCGCTGGTTCGCGCAGCATGCGCTTGAACTGCAGAACCGCGCCATCGAGACCGAGCAGGCCACGCACCGCGTGCGCCACGATCCGGCCGGCATCGTGGTCATCATCACGCCCTGGAACGCGCCGCTGATGCTGTCGACCTGGAAGCTGGGCCCCGCGCTGGCGGCGGGCAACACCTGCGTCCTGAAGCCGCCGGAATGGGCGCCGCTCACCTGCTCGCTGCTGGCCGACGCGGCGCATGCGGCCGGCCTGCCGCCGGGCGTGTTCAACGTGGTGCAGGGCTCGGGCGCGAACACCGGCGCGAAGCTGGTGGCCGATCCACGCATCGCGCGCGTGTCCTTCACCGGCTCGGTGCCCACGGCCAGGGCCATCGCGCAGGCGGCCGGCGCCAACCTCGTGCCCTGCAGCCTGGAGCTGGGCGGCAAGAGCCCCTTCATCGTGCTGGAGGACGCCGACCTCGAAGGTGCGGCAGCCACGGCCGCGCTGATGTACCGCAACGCGGGCCAGGTCTGCCTGGCGGGCACGCGCCTGCTGGTGCACGCGCGCATCGCCGAAGCCTTCACCGCCGCGCTGCGCGCCAACGTGGAAAAGCTCACCGTGGGCGACCCGCGCGAGGCCTCGACCGAGGTCGGCCCCATCATCTATCCGCGCCAGCTCGAGCGCGTGGCCGGCTTCGTGGAGCGCGCCGTGGCCGCCGGCGCCACCTTGCTGTGGGGTGGCGCGCGCCACGGCTTCGGCGCGCAGTACTACCAGCCCACCCTGCTGACGAACGTGAAGCAAGACAGCGAGATCGTGCAGCACGAAGTCTTCGGCCCCGTGCTCACGCTGCAGACCTTCGGCAGCGACGAGGAAGCCATCGCGCTGGCCAACGGCACCGACTACGGCCTGGGCGGCGTGTGCTACGGCGAGACCGAACATGCCGCCGCCGTGGCCGAGCGCGTGCGCACCGGCTTCATCTGGGTCAACAGCTTCGGCATCCGCGACCTGGCCGCGCCCTTCGGCGGCATCAAGCGCAGCGGCGTGGGCCGCGAAGGCGGCGACTGGAGCTTCGAGTTCTTCTGCGACGTGAAGGACGTGGTGCTGCCCAAGAAGCCCTTCCAGGCCAGCTTCTCTCACCGATAAGGAGACCCTGAACATGGGACAGATCGTCGGCGCGGCCCTGGTGTCGCACCACCCCGGCCTCATGCAATGCGAGGAATTCCGCCGCCTGCAGGGCGCGGGCGAAGACTCGGACCTGATCGCGGGTTATGCGCGGCTTCGGCACAAGATCGAAGCCGCGCAGCCCGATGTGGTCATGATCTTCGACACGCACTGGTTCACCACCGGCTACCACCTGGTCGATGCCGGCGCGCACTACCGCGGCACGTACCTCTCGGACGAGATGCCCTGGTACCTGCACGGCGTGCCGTATGACTACCGCGGCCTGCCCGCGCTGGCCGTGGCCATCGAGGACGTGTCGCGCGAGATGCGCGGCTACCACCGCGCCATCAGCCACCCGGACCTGGGCCGGCAGTACCCCACCATCAACCTGATCAAGCAGCTGCGACTGGAGGGCGCCGGCCTGCCGGTGGTCACCGTCAGCTCCTGCCAGAACTGCGAATGGCCCCAGTTCCTCGATTCGGGGGAGGTGATCGGCGAGGCCATCCGCCGCAGCGACCGGCGCGTGCTGCTGCTGGCCTCGGGCGCGCTCTCCCACAAGTTCAACGGCATCGACTGGAAGCCGAAGCATCCGCGCATCTTCCACGAAAGCAATGTCTCGCGGCCCGAGAACATCGCGAGCGACAAGCAGGCGATCGAGCTGTTCAAGCAGGGCCGGCACGACCTGATCCTGGAACGCTGGGACGCAGAGTACCGCACCAAACCCTGGGAAGCCTTCGGCGCGCATTACCTGCAGATGCTGGGCGCGCTGGGCGGCGCCGCCTGCCGCACGCGCGGCGAGCAGCTGTCCGACTACGAGAACGCCCGCGGCACGGGCAACGTCCACATGTGGTTCGACACCACCGCAACCCCCACGCAGGCGAGCGCATGAACTTCGAATTCCCCTTCCAGGAACTGCCCGCCGTGATGCGCGGCCCGCGCGTGGAGCGCCGCCGCGTGCTGATTGGCGGCTCGGCCTTCTGGGGCACGCTGATCGAGGACGGCGCGCAGGCCGGCCCGGTCGGATATCTGCGGCTGGACGATGGCCGCGTGGTCGACCCGGCCGCCCTGCCCCACCTGCCGCCCGTCGATCCGAGCAAGATCATCGCGGTGCACATCAGCTACCGCTCGCGCAGCTTCGAAACGCGCAACAAGCCCAAGCCGACCGAGACGCCGACCTATTTCACCAAGCCGCCCACCGCGCTCAACGGTCATGGCGGCCAGATCCTCAAGCCCGAGGACTGCAGGTACCTGAACTACGAGGGCGAGTACGCGGTCGTCATCGGCCGCACCTGCCGCAACGTCACGCCCGACGAGGCCTGGGACTGCATCGAAGGCTTCTGCCCCGCGCTGGACATGGGCCTGCAGGATTTCCGAGACACCGACCAGGGCAGCATGCTGCGCGTGAAAGGCGCCGACACCCTGCTGCCCATCGGCCCCGGCCTCGTGCGCGGCGTGGACCTGTTCGCGCAGACCCTGCGCACCTACGTCAACGGCCAGGTGGTGCAGCAGGCCCACATCGGCGACGAGACGATCTGGGGGCCGCATTACGTGATCGCGGACATCGCGCGCCACATCACGCTGCTGCCGGGCGACGTGATCCTGATGGGCACGCCCTGCCATTCGCGCTCCATCGATGCGGGCGACGTGGTGGAGTGCGAGATCACCGGCCTGGGGCGCCTCAAAGGCACGGTCACCGCCATCGCCGCGCCGCGCGCCGCCGCGCTGGGCGTGGGCCACGCACCCACCGACACGCCCGAAGTGCGGCGTGTGGCGCTGGGCTTCGACGAGCGCGTGCCCGAGGCGCTCAAGCAGGGGTTGACGCGGGCGCGGGCACACAAGCCGGGCGTCTGAGCAGCATCGGTAGGGGGTCTTGACACGCCTGCCGGCAGCAGGTTGGACGGGTGCGCCCGCGCAGGGCGGCTGCGGGCGGGCGGCGCGGGCTCATGGTGGGGCGGTCGGCGCAGGGCGCCGACTCCGCTGCGATGCTCGCGACGCCGGCGCATCGCAGAACTCGCTTCGCGCTGCTGCGCAGCGCTGCGCTCGAACAGCTGCGATGAGTCAGAGCACGAAGCCCGCGCGACTTCGCGCGGGCACGCCGGCCTCGCTGCGCTTCTCGCCGCCCCACAAATCGCCCACGCCGCCCACCCGCAGCCGCCCTGCGAGGACAGGTGGTGACACACGTCGGCGAGCCTGGCCTGTGCTGCGCCCTGCTTCGCCAATTTCGACGCGCCGCAGGCGGGGCGCGCCTGTGAAGCGCTGAGGAGCGCAGCGAAGCCGGCCGCGGGCCTGCCGAAGGACAGGCCCGCTTCGTGAACTGACTCGGCGCAGCTGTTTGAACGGAGCGCGCTGCAGGCGCGCGCAGTGAGTTCTGCGCCGGGCCGGTTTCGCGAGCACCGCAAGGCAGTCGGCGCAGCCGACCGCTTCACTTGAAGCGCCCCGCCTGCGGCCCAGGGGCCTTGGCCGGGCCCCTAGGCAGCTGCTCCCACAACCCACCCAAGCCCGCAGCCCGTGAGCTTCGCACCTAGTAACCCCACCGCGTTGCACATCCGCCGCATCCAGCGCCGCGCAAGGGCCCGCCCGACAAGCGCCGCCCCGCACTTGTGCGAAGCTCGCCGACCATGTTCCATTCCTTCGCGCCCTGGCTGCCGTCGGTGTCCCAGCATTTCCTGGCCGTCACGCTGGGCCTGCTGGTGTATGTGCTGACCACGCGCGGCCGGCGCGAGCGCCGCGCCCCGGCCAGCGCCATGGCCTGGGTCTTCTCGCTGCTGCTCATGCCCTACGTGGCGCTGCCGGCCTACCTCGTGTTCGGGCAGCGCAAGCTGCGGCCGGCCGCGCAGCCGCGCCTGCCGCGCCATGCACCGGCCGGCCACTGGGCGACCGACATGCTGGAGAGCTTCGGCCTCGCGCCACCCAGCCGCTGCGCCATCCGCATGCATGCCGATGGCGCCGCCGCACGCACCGCGCTGCTCGCGGTGATCGACGCCGCCCGGCAGCGGCTGGACGTGTGCACCTTCATCATCGGCGAAGACGCGCTGGGCCACGAAGTGCTGGCGCGGCTGGCCCGCCGCGCCAGCGAAGGCGTGCAGGTGCGCGTGCTGCTCGACGGCTTCGGCGCCCTGCAGATCCGCCATCGCCACCTGGACCGGCTGCGCACCGCGGGTGCCCAGGTGCGGGTGTTCCGCCCGCTGTTCACGCTGCGCCGCACGGGCCCGCGCAACCTGCGCAACCACCGCAAGTTCACCATCGCCGACGACCAGTGGCTCTGGAGCGGCGGCCGCAACCTGGCCGGCGAGTACTTCGAAGGCAATGCCGCGCATCCGCGCCCCTGGCTGGACCTGTCCTTCGACATCCGCGGCGACGTGGCGGCCGCCGCGGCGCGCCAGTTCGAGCACGACTGGTCCTCGGTCAGCGGCGAGCCCGCGCGCGACGTCGCGGCGCTGGCGCCCTCGCGCAGCGGCACCCTGGCCCAGTTGCTGCCGAGCGGCCCCGACCAGCGCGAGGACACGGCGCAGTCGCTGCTGATCGGCGCCTGCTTCCGGGCCGAGCGGCGCATCCTCGCCATCACGCCCTACTTCGTGCCCGGCGACGGCCTGCAGGACGCGCTGCGCCTGGCCGCGCGGCGCGGCGTGCAGGTGGACATCGCCATCCCGGCGCAGTCCAACCATGCGCTGGCCGACTTTGTGCGCAGCCGCACCATGCGGCCGCTGGCGCGCGCGGGCGTGCGCTTTCGCATGCTGCCCTTCATGGCCCATGCCAAAGCCGTGGTGGTGGACGACGACCTGGCGATGGCCGGCTCCATCAACCTGGACCAGCGCAGCCTGCTGCTGAACCACGAGGCGGCAGTGGTGTTCTACGACCCTGCGCAGATCGAGTGGCTGGCCCAATGGATCGAGGCCACGGCGTCGGCCGGCGAAAGCTACCGCGTGCGCGAGCCCGGCCTGGCGCGCGACCTGGCCGAAGGCCTGCTGCTGACGCTGGCCTTCCAGCTCTGAACGGCTGCGCGGCCCATGCGGGCGCGAATTCCGCGGCCCGCGCCGCCGGTCCACCCGCCTGGCCGGAAGGCCACACGCCCTTGCGGCCACCGCCAAGCTTCTAAAATCCGGTGCTCACACCCCTCGCCGCCCGGCGCGGGGTGTTCTGCATTGCTGCGCCCCGCATGGAACTCCCTCATCTGCACACCGGCAAGCGATTCACGCTGCCGCGCCCTCCTGCGTCCAGTGACGCCTTGCTGCTGGCCCGCCTGGCCCAGCGCGAACGCGCGGCGGGCCGCGTCACGGCCGTGTTCGCGGCCGAGGCGACGGACACGCAGCGCCTGGTCGATGAGCTGGCCTTCTTCGCGCCCGAGTTGCGCACCGCCGTGTTCCCCGACTGGGAAACCCTGCCCTACGACAGCTTCTCGCCGCACCAGGACCTGATCAGCGAGCGGCTGGCCACGCTGTGGCGCATCCTGCAGCGCGATGGGAAAGACGGCGTGGACGTGGTGCTGGTGCCGGCCACCACGGCGCTGTACCGGCTGGCGCCGCCCGCCTTCATGGCGGGCTACACCTTCCATTTCAAGACCGGGCAGAAGCTGGACGAGGCCAAGCTCAAGGCCCAGCTCACGCTGGCCGGCTACAGCCACGTCACGCAGGTGGTGAGCCCGGGCGAGTACGCGGTGCGCGGCGGGCTGATCGACCTGTTCCCGATGGGCTCGCTGCAGCCCTTCCGCGTCGACCTCTTCGACGACGAGATCGACACCATCCGCACCTTCGACCCCGACACGCAGCGCAGCCTGTACCCGGTGCCCGAGGTGCGCCTGCTGCCGGGCCGCGAGTTCCCGATGGACGACGAGGCCCGCGCGCGCTTTCGCAGCCGCTGGCGCGAACTGCTCGAGGGCGACCCGACCAAGAGCCGCATCTACAAGGACATGGGCAACGGCGTCGCCACCGCCGGCATCGAGTACTACCTGCCGCTGTTCTTCGACGAGACGGCGACGGTGTTCGACTACCTGGGCGCGGCCAGCACGGTGGTGCTGCATGGCGACATGGAAAGCACCTTCCAGCACTTCTGGCAGGACACGCGCGAGCGCTTCCGCCTGGTGCAGGGCGACCCGGAACGGCCCGCGCTCCCGCCCGAGGCGCTGTTCCTGACGGCCGAGCAGTTCTACGGCCACACCAAGGCCTACGCCCAATTGGCGATCCGGCCCGCCGCAGCGCTGGCCGAAGGCGAAGCCGCACCGTTCACCGAGTTCGACACCTTGCCCCCGCTGGCCGTGGTGCGTGGTGCCGAAGACCCGCTCACGCGCCTGAAGGACCACATCCGCAACACGCAGCACCGCGTGCTGGTGCTGGCCGAAAGCGCCGGCCGGCGCGAAAGCCTGCTGGACTTCCTGCGCGCCAGCGGCGTGAACCCGCCGGCCTTCGATTCGCTGGCCGAGTTCGAACAGGCGGCCGACGAGAAGATCGGCATCGCCACCGCCGCGATGGCGGCCGGCTTCGTGTGGCTGGAAGCGGGCATCGACTTCGTCACCGAGACCGAGCTGTTCGCCGCTGCACCCACCACGCGCCGGCGCGGCAAGCGGCAGGAGGCCAGCAGCGACGTCGACGCGCTGATCAAGGACCTGTCCGAGCTCAACGTGGGCGACCCGGTGGTGCACAGCGCGCACGGCATTGGCCGTTACCGCGGGCTGATGAACATGGACCTGGGTTCGAAGAACGCCGACGGCACGCCCGCCCTGCAGGAGATGCTGCACCTGGAGTACGCCGACAAGGCCACGCTGTACGTGCCCGTGTCGCAGCTGCACCTGATCAGCCGCTACACCGGCGTCAGCGCCGACGAGGCCCCGCTGCACAAGCTGGGCAGCGGCCAATGGGACAAGGCCAAACGCAAGGCGGCCGAACAGGTGCGCGATGCCGCGGCCGAGCTGCTGAACATCTACGCCCGCCGCGCCGCGCGCGAGGGCCATGCCTTCCGCTATTCACCGCAGGATTACGAACAGTTCGCCAACGATTTCGGCTTCGAGGAAACGGCCGACCAGAAGGCCGCGATCCATGCCGTGATCCAGGACATGATCTCGCCGCGGCCCATGGACCGCCTGGTCTGCGGCGACGTGGGCTTTGGCAAGACCGAAGTCGCGCTGCGCGCCGCCTTCGTGGCGGTGACGGGCGGCAAGCAGGTCGCCTTCCTGGCGCCCACCACGCTGCTGGCCGAGCAGCACTATCAGACGCTGGTGGACCGCTTTTCCAAGTGGCCCGTGAAGGTGGCGGAGATGAGCCGCTTCCGCTCTGGCAAGGAGATCACGGCCGCGCTCAAGGGCGTGGCCGACGGCAGCGTGGACATCGTGGTCGGCACGCACAAGCTGCTCTCGGAAAAGACGCAGTTCAAGAACCTGGGCCTGCTCATCATCGACGAGGAGCACCGCTTCGGCGTGCGCCACAAGGAGCAGATGAAGGCGCTGCGCGCCGAGGTGGACGTGCTCACGCTCACGGCCACCCCGATCCCGCGCACGCTGGGCATGGCGCTCGAAGGCCTGCGCGACCTGAGCGTGATCGCCACCGCGCCGCAGCGGCGCCTGGCGATCAAGACCTTCGTGCGCAACGAAGGCACCGGGGTGATCCGCGAGGCCGTGCTGCGCGAGCTCAAGCGCGGCGGGCAGGTCTACTTCCTGCACAACGAGGTGGAGACCATCGAGAACCGGCGCCAGAAGCTCGAAGAGATCTTGCCCGAGGCGCGCATCGCCGTCGCCCACGGCCAGATGCCCGAGCGCGAGCTGGAGCGCGTGATGCGCGACTTCGTCGCCCAGCGCTTCAACCTGCTGCTGTGCTCGACCATCATCGAGACCGGCATCGACGTGCCCAGCGCCAACACCATCGTGATGAGCCGCGCCGACAAGTTCGGCCTGGCGCAGCTGCACCAGCTGCGCGGGCGCGTGGGCCGCTCGCACCACCAGGCGTACGCCTACCTCATGGTGCCCGACATCGAGGGCTTGACCAAGCAGGCCGCCCAGCGGCTGGACGCCATCCAGCAGATGGAAGAACTGGGCAGCGGCTTCTACCTGGCCATGCACGACCTGGAGATCCGCGGCGCCGGCGAGGTGCTGGGCGAGAACCAGAGCGGCAACATGATGGAAATCGGCTTTCAGCTCTACAACGAGATGCTGGCCGAGGCGGTGCGCAGCCTCAAGGAAGGCAAGGAACCCGACCTGCTGGCCCCGCTGCATGCCGCCACCGAGATCAACCTGCACGCCCCGGCCCTGCTGCCCGACGACTACTGCGGCGACGTGCACCTGCGCCTGTCCTTCTACAAAAAGCTGGCCACGGCCAAGACGAGCGACCAGATCGACACGCTGCTCGAGGAAATCGTGGACCGCTTTGGCAAGCTGCCGCCGCAGGCGCAGACGCTGATCGACGTGCACCGCCTGCGCGTGCTCGCGCGGCCTTACGGCGTGGTGAAGGTCGATGCGGCGCCGGGCGTGATCCACATCGCCTTCAAGCCCAACCCACCCATCGACCCGATGGCCATCATCAGCCTGATCCAGAAGAACCGCCACATCAAGCTGGCGGGCAACGACAAGCTGCGCATCGAGCGCGAGCTCAAGGAGCCCAAGGACCGCGCGCAGATGGTGCGCGACGTGCTGCGCTCGCTGGGCCAGCCGGCCAAGGCCGAGGCGCCGGCTGCCGCGGCCTGATCCCGGCGTGCGCACGCCCCCGACAATCACGCATTCCCGGCCTTTCCGGGCGCGCCCGGCGCCCCCACCTTCCATGTCTTCCCTGCCCCCGCCCGCCACCGAATTCGCGCCCGGCCTGCACATCCGCGGCATCGTGCCGCCGCTGCGCCTGGCCGACTTCAAGCTGATCGCCTTCGACATGGATTCGACGCTGATCAACATCGAATGCGTGGACGAGATCGCCGACGCGGTGGGCCGCAAGGCGCAGGTGGCGGCCATCACCGAAGCCGCGATGCGCGGCGAGATCACCGACTTCAAGGACAGCCTGCGCCGCCGCGTGGCGCTGCTCAAGGGCGTGACCGAAGCCGACCTGATGCAGGTCTACCGCTCGCGCCTGCAGCTGAACCCGGGCGCGGCCGAGCTGGTGCTGGCCTGCAAGGCGGCGGGCCTGAAGGTGCTGCTGGTCAGCGGCGGCTTCACCTATTTCGCCGACCGCCTGCGCGACCGCCTGGCCCTGGACTTCGCGCGCAGCAACCGGCTGGAGATCGTCGACGGCGCGCTGACCGGGCACATCCTGCCGCAGAGCTGGGGCGACATCTGCGACGGCGCCATGAAGCGCGAGACGCTGGAGCGCACCTGCAGCCTGATCGGCTGCGAGCCCGCGCAGGCCATTGCCGTGGGCGATGGCGCCAACGACCTGGAGATGATGGGCGTGGCCGGCCTGTCGGTGGCCTACCGCGCCAAGCCCAAGGTGCGTGCCCAGGCCAGCGTGGCCATCGACATGGGCGGGCTGGACCGGCTGCTCACCCTGTTCGAAGGGCACTGAACCGGCCTCGCGCCAGCACGATCAGGCCGGCACGCTGGGCAGCCCGGCCAGCGCCATGGCCAGTTCCTTCTCGTCGTAGGCCTCGTCGCGCAGTTCGCCGGCGAAGTACTTCTGGTAAGAGGCCATGTCGAAATGGCCGTGGCCGCTGAGGCCGAACAGGATGGTTTCGCTGCGGCCCTCGCGCTTGCAGCGCAGCGCCTCCTCGATCGCGCCCTTCACCGCATGGTTGGCCTCGGGCGCCGGCACGATGCCCTCGGCGCGCGCGAAGGCCACGCCGGCGGCGAAGCAGTCGACCTGGCTGTAGGCCACGGCTTCCATCAGGCCCAGCTCCATCACGTGCGACACCATCGGCGCCATGCCGTGGTAGCGCAGGCCGCCGGCATGCAGGCTGGGCGGCGTGAAGGTGGAGCCCAGCGTGTGCATCTTGGTCAGCGGCGTCATGTGGGCGGTGTCGCCGAAGTCGTAGGCGTACTTGCCGCGCGTGAGCGAGGGGCAGGCCGCCGGCTCCACCGCCACGATGCGCGATTTGCGCCCGCCGCGCAGCGCATGGCCGATGAAGGGAAAAGCGATGCCCGCGAAGTTGGAGCCGCCGCCCGTGCAGCCCACCACCACGTCGGGCCAGGCGTCGGCCATCTGCATCTGCTCCATCGCTTCCAGGCCGATGACGGTCTGGTGCAGCAGCACATGGTTGAGCACCGAGCCCAGCGCGTACTTGGTGTCCTCGCGCTGCACGGCCAGCTCCACCGCCTCGGAGATCGCGATGCCCAGGCTGCCCGGGTGATCGGGCCGCTCGGCCAGCACGCTGCGGCCGTAGGCGGTCTGGTCCGAGGGCGAGGCCAGGCAGCGCGCGCCGTAGGTTTCCATCACGGCGCGGCGGTAGGGCTTTTGGTCGTAGGACACGCGCACCTGGAACACCAGCACCTCCATGTCGAACAGGCTGCCGGCGAAGGAAAGGGAGGTGCCCCACTGCCCGGCGCCGGTCTCGGTGGTCAGGCGGCGGATGCCGGCCTCGGCGTTGTAGAAGGCCTGCGGGATCGCGGTGTTGGGCTTGTGGCTGCCCGCCGGGCTCACGCCTTCGTACTTGTAGTAGATCCTGGCGGGCGTGCCCAGGGCCTTCTCCAGCCGGTGCGCGCGGTACAGCGGGGCCGGGCGCCACAGGCGGTAGATGTCGCGCACCGGCTCGGGAATCTCGATCTCGCGCTCGGTGCTGACCTCCTGCTCGATCAGCGCCATCGGGAACAGCGGCGAGAGGTCGTCCGGTCCCACCGGCTGCATCGTGCCCGGATGCAGCACCGCCGGCAGCGGCTGGGGCAGGTCGGCCTGGAGGTTGTACCAGAACTTGGGCATCTGGTTTTCGTTGAGCAGGTACTTGGTGGCAACGGCCATGACGCACTCCTGAGTGGGGGTTGGTAGCGGATCGGGCGGGGATCCCGGGTTGGCGAATTCATTGTGGGCAGCCGCCCGCACGGCCGCCAGCCGGAATGCGAAACGCACGATCCGGTTTGCGCAAGCGGCCCGGGCGACTACCATGAAATCATGTCGATGCCCGCGTCCGACTCGCCTTCCGGCACCGCCCTGCCTGCCCTGGCGGGCGCGGGCTGGACCGATGCCTCGCCCGCCGCGCGGCAGGCCCTGGCCCCCTGCTGCGTGATGGACTCCAGCGACCTGGACCAGGCCCGCGAGCAGATCGGCCGCATCTACAAGCCGCACGAGCTGAGCGTGGAGGGCCGCCGCCAGTCGCTGCAGGCGCGCATGCATCACCGCGCGCTGGGCGCCTCGGTGGGGCTGAGCCGGCTCGCGCATGGGGCGGCTGTGCGCATCGACCCCGACCGGCTGGAGCACTTCTTTCTGGTGCAGATGCCGCTCGCCGGCGGTGCGCGCATCCGCCATGCGCAGGGCTGGGTGGACTGCGGCGTGGGGCAGGCCTCGGTGCTGTCGGCCAGCGAACCGGTGCGCATGCACTGGTCGGAGCCTTGCGACAAGCTGATGCTGCGCATCGAGCAGCAGCGGCTGCTGGAAGTGCTGCAGGCCCTGCAGGGCGGCGGCCGGGACGACGCGCGCGCGCCCCTTCGGCTGGCGCCCCTCGTGGACCTGCGCAGCCCGGCCGGCCGCACTTGGTGGCAGCTGATGCACTACCTGGCCGCGCTGCTCGATCCGCGTGCGCCCGCGCTGCTGCCGCAGCAGGCCGCGATGCTCGAGGAGCATGTGATCTGCGCCCTGCTCACGCTCGCCGGGCCCGCCCTGGCGAGCGCGCCGGCACCGCAGCCGCTGGTGCGCGCCCGGCTGCGCCAGCTGGAAGACCACATCCTGGCGCACCTGGCCGAACCGCTGACCTTGACGGCCCTGGCCCAGCAGGCGCGCACCAGCGTGCGCACCCTGCAGGGCTGGTTCGCGCAGGCGCATGGCATGACCCCGACGGCCTACATCCGCGCGCGGCGGCTGGAACAGGTGCGGCATGCGCTGCAGCACCCGGGCCCGCAGGCGGCCGTGACCGAGGTCGCGGCGCGCTGGGGCTTCGAACACCTGGGCCGCTTCGCCGCGGCCTACCGCGCGCGCTACGGCGAAGCCCCGAGCGCCACCTTGCGGCGGGCGCAGGCGCCAGGCCTCGCGCCCCCGCCACGCTCGCCCGGCCGGCCCTGAGGCGGTGCAGCGCCTGCACCGCGCCGGCGCGCGGGGCGCCCTGTCACGGCTCCGGCCTGGGCGCCGCACGCGCCGGGCGCGTGGCTATACTGCGCGCACTCGTCAGGAGAGAGCCATCGCACTTCGGTGCAAGGCCGCCGAAGGCGCAGGGCTCGGCCCCGAACGCTCAGGCAAAAGGACTGGCGCGCGCGCCCGTGCAAACGGGCGCTTCCTTGCTGGAGAGAGGCCACCCGCCGAGGCGGCCCACCGAAGGAGCAAGCCGCGATCCACAAGCCGTGGACCGCTGGCGAATCTCTCAGGTACCCGGGACAGCAGGGGTGGCCCGCAGCCCTCACCGGTGGCGGACGTGACTGCCCCTTGACTGGACGCCCCGATGGCCGCCTCCCCTTCCTCCGTCGCCGACTCCGAACTTCAGCGCACGCCGCTGCATGCCCTGCATCTGGAACTGGGGGCGCGCATGGTGCCCTTCGCCGGCTATTCCATGCCGGTGCAGTACCCCGCGGGGCTGATCGCCGAGCACCGCCACACGCGCCAGGCGGCCGGCCTGTTCGACATCTCGCACATGGGCCAGCTGCGGCTGGCGGGGCCTGATGCGGCCGCCGCGCTCGAATCGCTGATGCCGCAGGACGTGATCGGCCTGGCGCCAGGCAAGCAGCGCTATGGCCTGCTGCTGGACGACCAGGGCGGCATCCTCGACGACCTGATGTTCTTCAATGAGGGGAACGGCTCCCTGTTCCTGATCGTCAACGGCGCCTGCAAGGCCGCGGACATCGCGCACCTGCGGGCGCGCATCGGCCAGCGCTGCGAAGTGCAGCCGCTGCCCGACCGGGCCCTGCTCGCGCTGCAGGGCCCGCAGGCGGCCGCCGTGCTGGCGCGGCTGTCGCCCGGCATCGAGCGCTTCGTGTTCATGACCGGCGGCGGCGTGCAGATCGGCGGCATGGCGGCCTTCGTCACGCGCAGCGGCTACACGGGCGAGGACGGCTTCGAGATCTCGGTCGCCGGCGCAGATGCGCAGCGGCTGGCGCGGCTGCTGCTGGCGCAGCCCGAGGTGCAACCCGTGGGCCTGGGCGCACGCAACTCCCTGCGGCTGGAAGCCGGCCTGTGCCTCTACGGCAACGACATCGACACCACCACCACGCCGGTGGAAGCGGCGCTCAACTGGGCCATCCAGAAAGTGCGCCGCCGCGGCGGCGCGCGCGAAGGCGGCTTCCCGGGCGCGGACAAGGTGCTGGCCCAGCTCGACGCGGCGGCGGCGCCGGCCGACCACCACACCCTGACGCGCCAGCGCGTGGGCCTGGTGGCGCTGGAGCGCATCCCCGTGCGCGACGGCTCGCTGCTGCAGAACCTGGAAGGCCACGACATCGGCGCCGTGACCAGCGGCCTGCTGGCGCCGACGGTGGACCGCCCCATCGCCATGGCTTACGTGGCGGCGGCCTATGCGCAGCCGGGCACGCGCATCCAGGCCGTGGTGCGCGGCAAGGCCGTGCCCATGGAAGTGACGCAGATGCCCTTCGTGCCCGCCCGCTACCACCGCGGCTGAGCCCGCGTTCCACGGGCGCCGCGCACGCAACCGGCTGACACGGGCGTCCACCGGCCGCGCGCCATACTCCGGCTTCGTCCCCTTCATCTTCCCTTCTTTGCAGGAAACCTCCCATGACCATCCACTACTCCAAGGACCACGAATGGATCGAGTTCGCCGAAGAACACGAGGCGGCCACCGTGGGCATCACGCTGCACGCGCAAGAGGCGCTGGGCGACGTGGTCTTCGTCGACCTGCCCGAAGTCGGCAAGCGCTTCGCGCAGGGCGAAGTGGCCGGCGTGGTGGAATCGGTGAAGGCCGCGGCCGACATCTACATGCCCGTGTCGGGCGAGGTGGTGGAAGTGAACGAGGCGCTGCGCGCCGACCCCTCGCTGGCCAACAGCGACCCCATGGGCCAGGGCTGGTTCTTCAAGGTGCATGTGGACCAAAAGGACCTGGGCGAATTCGACCAGCTGATGGACGAGCCCGACTACCTGAAGTTCGCCCAGAACAACTGAGCAACCCCGGGCCGCTTCCCGCCTCCCCCTTCCGCGGCGCGAAGGGGGCTGAGCCCGTACACAGAGGGTCCAATGGACCTTCTGTGACTGGCGAAGGGCAAGGCCGCTGGCCTTGCGCGGTCTGCAAGACCTCCCCGATGGCCCGGCAAGGCCGGCGCCATGGGTGCCCGGGGTCACTCCGGCAGCGCCCATCCATTCCCGTTCCTCCTTAGCCCTGTCCGTCCGACCATGACCACGCCCGCCCTGCCCTCGCTGCACGACCTGGAGAACCCCACCGAGTTCGTCGCCCGCCACATCGGCCCCGACGAGGCGGGGGAAGCCCGCATGCTCGCGGCCATCGGCGAGCGCACGCGCGAGGCGCTGATCGCCAGCATCGTGCCGCCGGCCATCCGCCGCCGCCGGGCGATGCAGCTGCCGCCCGCCGTGACCGAAGCGCAGGCGCTGGCCGAGCTGCGCACGCTGGCCGCCAAGAACAAGGTGGCGCGCAACTTCATCGGCCAGGGCTACTACGGCACGCTGACGCCGGGCGTGATCCTGCGCAACGTGCTGGAGAACCCGGCCTGGTACACGGCCTACACGCCCTACCAGGCCGAGATCTCGCAGGGCCGCATGGAGGCGCTGGTCAACTTCCAGACGATGGTGACCGACCTCACGGGCATGGCGATCGCCAACGCGTCCATGCTCGACGAGGCCACCGCCGCCGCCGAAGCGATGACGCTGGCCCGGCGCAGCGTGAAGAGCCGCAGCAACGTGTTCCTGGTTTCGGGCGACTGCCATCCGCAGACCATCGAAGTGATCCGCACACGCGCGGCACCGCTGGGCATCGAGGTGAAGGTGAGCACCGCCACCGAGACCCTGCCGCATCTGATGGCCAACGGCGAATTCTTCGGCGCCCTGGCCCAGTACCCCGGCACCACGGGCGAAGTGCATGACCTGCGCCCGCTGCCCGGCATGGCGCATGCCAAGGACGCCGCCTTCTGCGTGGCGGCCGACCTGCTCGCGCTCACGCTGCTGGTGCCGCCCGGCGAATGGGACGCCGACATCGTCTGCGGCAGCACGCAGCGCCTGGGCATGCCCATGGGCGCGGGCGGCCCGCATGCCGCGTACCTCGCCTGCCGCGACGCCTTCAAGCGCTCCTTGCCCGGCCGCCTGGTCGGCGTGAGCGTGGACGCGCATGGCGCGCCCGCCTACCGCCTGGCCCTGCAGACGCGCGAACAGCACATCCGCCGCGAGAAGGCCACCTCCAACATCTGCACCGCGCAGGTGCTGCCGGCGGTGGTCGCGAGCATGTACGCCGTCTACCACGGCCCCCAGGGCCTGACGCGCATTGCGCAGCGCGTGGCGCTGCTCACGGCGATCCTCGCGCGCGGCCTGGAACAGATGGGCCGCCCGCTGGTGCACGACACAGCCTTCGACTCCCTCACCGTCAAGACCGGCGAAGACACCGCGCAGGTGCTGGCCCGCGCCCAGCAGGCCGGCATGAACCTGCGCAGCCGGCTGCCGCAACACCTGGGCATCTCGCTGGACGAGACCCACGGCCGTGCCGACGTGGAGGCGCTGTGGGCGCTGTTCGTGCCCGCGGGCACGCCCATGCCGCGCTTCGAGCAGTTGGCCGTGGACACGGCCTTGCGCATTCCTCCAGAGCTGCGCCGCGAGAGTGCCTTCCTCACGCACCCGGTGTTCAACACGCACCACAGCGAGACCGCCATGCTGCGCTACATCCGCAGCCTGAGCGACAAGGATCTGGCGCTGGACCGCAGCATGATCCCGCTGGGCAGCTGCACCATGAAGCTGAACGCGACCAGCGAGATGATCCCCATCACCTGGCCCGAGTTCGCGCACATCCACCCTTTCGCGCCGGCCGAGCAGCTGGCCGGCTATGCGGAGCTGGACGCGCAGCTGCGCGCCTGGCTGTGCGAAGCCACGGGCTATGCCGGCATCAGCCTGCAGCCCAACGCCGGCAGCCAGGGCGAATACGCGGGCCTGCTGGCCATCCAGGCCTGGCATGCGAGCCGCGGCGACACGCAGCGCAACGTGTGCCTGATCCCCTCTTCCGCGCACGGCACCAACCCGGCCAGCGCGCAGATGGTGGGCATGCAGGTGGTGGTGACGGCCTGCGACGCGCAGGGCAACGTCGACATCGACGACCTGAAGCGCGCCTGCGACAAGCACGCCGACCGCCTGGCCTGCGTGATGATCACCTACCCCAGCACGCACGGTGTGTTCGAGACGCGGGTGAAGGAGCTGTGCGAGATCGTGCACGCGCACGGCGGGCGCGTGTACGTGGACGGCGCCAACATGAACGCACTGGTGGGCGTGGCCGCGCCCGGCGAATTCGGCGGCGACGTGAGCCACCTGAACCTGCACAAGACCTTCTGCATCCCGCATGGCGGCGGCGGCCCGGGCGTGGGGCCGGTGTGCGTGGTCGAGGACCTGGTGCCCTTCCTGCCCGGCCATGCCACGGCCGGCAAGGCCGCCACGGTGGGGGCCGTGTCAGCCGCGCCGTACGGCAATGCGGCTGTGCTGCCCATCAGCTGGATGTACATCCGCATGATGGGCGCGCAGGGCCTGCAGGCCGCCACCGAGACGGCCATCCTGAGCGCCAACTACATCAGCGCGCGCCTGGCCGAGCACTACCCGACGCTGTATGCCAGCAAGAACGGGCATGTGGCGCACGAATGCATCCTGGACCTGCGTGGCCTCAAGGACACGAGCGGCGTGATGGCCGAGGACGTGGCCAAGCGGCTGATCGACTACGGTTTCCACGCGCCCACGCTGAGCTTCCCGGTGGCCAACACGCTGATGGTGGAGCCCACCGAAAGCGAGCCGCTGGCCGAGCTGGACCGCTTCATCGAGGCCATGATCGCCATCCGCGGCGAGATCCGCCGCATCGAGGAAGGCGTGTGGCCGCGCGACGACAACCCGCTGAAGAACGCGCCGCACACGGCTGCCGCGCTGGCGGCCACCGACTGGCCGCACCCCTACTCGCGCGAGATCGCCACCTTCCCGCTGGCCCGGCTCCAGCAGGCCAAGTACTGGCCGCCGGTGGGCCGCGTCGACAACGTGTACGGCGACCGCAACCTGTTCTGCAGCTGCGTGCCGGTGGCGGACCTGCAGGACCAGGCCGCTTGATACTCTGGATTGCTTTCAACCGACAAGAGCCGTTCAAGCTTTAGCCTGAACGGCTTTTCGATTTTGAAAGCAGATCCGCATGAGACGCGAAGGCCGGCGCGCCCTCGCCCTCAGCCGCCAATGGGCGGTCAGGCGACGCCGGCCCGCAGCGTCCTGGCGGCTTCGACCATGTTGGCCAGCGCCGGGATCACCTCCGGCCACTGGCGCGTCTTCAGGCCGCAGTCGGGGTTGACCCACAGCCGCTCGGCCGGCACGCGCTCGGCCGCCTTCTTCATCAGTTGCACGATGTGCTCCTGCGTCGGGATGTTGGGCGAGTGGATGTCGTACACGCCGGGCCCGATCTCGTTCGGGTACTTGAAGTCGTCGAAGGCGTCGAGCAGCTCCATGTCCGAGCGCGAGGTCTCGATGGTGATGACGTCGGCGTCCATCTCGGCGATCGACGCGATGATGTCGTTGAACTCCGAGTAGCACATGTGGGTGTGGATCTGCGTCTCGTCGCGCACGCCGTTGGCGGTGATGCGGAAGCTCTCCACGGCCCAGTCGAGATACGCCTTCCACTGCGACTTGCGCAGCGGCAGGCCCTCGCGCAGCGCGGCCTCGTCGATCTGGATCACGCGCACGCCGGCCTTCTCCAGGTCCAGCACCTCCTCGCGGATGGCCAGCGCCAGCTGCCTGCACGACGCCGAGCGCGGCTGGTCGTCGCGCACGAAAGACCAGTTCAGGATCGTGACGGGGCCGGTGAGCATGCCCTTCATCGGCTTGCTCGTCAGCGACTGGGCGTAGGTGATCCACTCCACCGTCATCGGCCGCGGGCGGCTGATGTCGCCGAACAGGATCGGCGGCTTCACGCAGCGCGAGCCGTAGGACTGCACCCAGCCGAACTGGCTGAAGGCATAGCCTTCCAGCTGCTCGCCGAAGTACTCGACCATGTCGTTGCGCTCGGCCTCGCCGTGCACCAGCACGTCCAGGCCCAGCTTTTCCTGCTCGCGCACGCTGCGCTCGATCTCGGCCCGCATGGCGGCCTGGTAGGCGGGGAAGTCCAGCCGGCCCGCCTTGAACTCGCTGCGCGCATGGCGGATCTCCGCCGTCTGCGGGAAGGAGCCGATGGTGGTGGTCGGGTACTGGGGCAGCTTCAGGAAGGCCGCCTGCTTGGGCGCGCGCCGAGCATAGGCGCTCTCGCGCCGGCCCAGGTGGCTGCCGATGCCGGCCACCGCCGCCTGCACGGCCGGGTTGTTCACGCGCGGCGAGGCGCGGCGCGCCGCCAGCGCGGCCCGGTTGGCATCCAGCTCGGTCCCGACGGCCTCGCGTCCCTCGCGCAGCGCACGGCCCAGCAGCTTGAGTTCGTCCAGCTTCTGCAGCGCGAAGGCGAGCCAGGACTTCACCTCGGCATCCAGCTTCTGCTCGCTCGCCAGGTCCACCGGCACGTGCAGCAGCGAGCACGAGGGCGCGATCCACAGGCGTTCGCCCAGGCGCTCGGCGATCGGCTCCAGCCAGTCCAGCACGGCATTCAGGTCGGTCTTCCAGATGTTGCGGCCGTTGATCACGCCCAGCGACAGCACCTTGTGCGCCGGCAGCATGCCCAGCAGCGGCAGCACGTCGTCACGGCCGTTGACCGCGTCCACGTGCAGGCCGGCCACCGGCAGGTTGGCGGCCAGGTACTGGTTCTCCAGCAGCTGGCCGAAGTAGGTGGCCAGCAGCAGCTTGACGCGGCAGCCCTTGAGCTGGTGGTAGGCGGTGTTGAAGGCGTGCTGCCAGTCGGCGCCCAGTTCGGTGACGAGGATCGGCTCGTCGACCTGCACCCACTCGACGCCCTGCGCCGCCAGGGTGTCCAGCAATTCGGCGTACACGGGCAGGAGCCGCGGCAGCAGCGCGAGCCTGTCCGAGTCGTCCTTGGCCTTGCCGATGGCGAGGTAGGTGACGGGGCCGACGATGACCGGCTTGGCCTTCACACCCTGCGCCCTGGCCTCCGCGATCTGGTCGAGCAGGCGCGAGGCGTCCAGCGCGAACCGCGTGCCGGCGGTGAATTCCGGGACGATGTAGTGGTAGTTGGTGTCGAACCACTTGGTCATCTCGCCGGCCGCCACGCCGCCGCAGCAGCCGGCATGTTCCTCGGCCGTCTGCGCGGAACGGCCGCGCGCCACGCGGAAGTAGTTGTCCAGCGCGTCGCCGTGGAAGCCGCGCACGCGTTCGGGCAGGTTGCCGAGCGTGAAGCTCATGTCCAGCACCTGGTCGTAGAACGAGAAGTCGCCCACGGGCACGAGATCCAGGCCGGCCTGGTCGTTCCAGTGGCGCTGGCGAAGCTGCGCACCGAGCGCCTGGAGTGCGTCGCGGGAGGACTCGCCCTTCCAGTACGACTCCAGGGCGAACTTCAGTTCGCGCCTGGCGCCGATGCGGGGGAATCCGAGATTGTGGGTGGTGGTCATCCGGTCTGCCGTGCGGGAGTCAATACACAAGGGGACGAATGCTAGGAAGGGGATTCGATGAAGTAAAATGGTTTTATCTCACATATCCATGAGCACTGCTCATTCATCATGCTGGAACGCATCCACCTCGCCGTGGTCAGGGAAGTCGAAAGGCAGGGCTCGCTGACGGCCGCCGCCGAGGTGCTGCACGTCACCCAGTCCGCGCTGAGCCACAGCATGCGCAAGCTGGAGCAGCAGCTGGGCACCGACATCTGGCTGCGCGAGGGCCGCAGCCTGCGCCTGACGCAGGCAGGCCAGTACCTGCTGGCCGTGGCCAACCGCGTGATCCCCCAGCTCGACCTGGCCGAGGAGCGGCTGGGCCAGTTCGCGCAGGGCGAGCGCGGCACCCTGCGCATCGGCATGGAGTGCCATCCCTGCTACCAGTGGCTGCTGAAGGTGGTGTCGCCCTACCTGGCCGCCTGGCCCGACGTCGACGTGGACGTGAAGCAGAAGTTCCAGTTCGGCGGCATCGGCGCTCTCTTCGGCTACGAGATCGACCTGCTAGTCACGCCCGACCCGCTGTTCAAGCCGGGCCTGCATTTCGAGCCGGTGTTCGACTACGAGCAGGTGCTGGTGGTGGCGCGCAGCCACCCGCTGGCCGGAGCCGCCCACGTGAAGCCCCGGCAGCTCACCAGGGAGGTGCTGATCACCTACCCGGTGGAGCCGCAGCGGCTGGACGTCTTCACCGACTTCCTCTCGCCCGCGGGCATCGCGCCGAAGCGCCACAAGACCATCGAGACCACGGACATCATGCTGCAGATGGTGGCCAGCGGCCGCGGCGTGGCGGCACTGCCGCGCTGGCTGGTGGAGGAATACGCCGACAAGATGGCGGTCGTGCCGGTGCGGCTGGGGCCGCGCGGCATCGCCAAGCAGATCTTCCTGGGTGCGCGCGAAGCCGACCTCGACACCGACTACCTCCGGGCCTTCATCGAGCAGGCGCGGCAGCCGGCGGCGGCGCGTCAGGTGTAGCGCTTCTCCAGCGCATCCCACGCGGGCTTGCCGACCAGGCGCTGGCGCTCGGCGAAGGGCGTCACCAGGCCGCTCGATTCCCGCACCTCCTTCTCGTCGCGCAGCACCGTCAGCGCCTTCTGCATGCCCGCCACCGCGCCCTGCAGCGCCGCGTTGGCGTACAGCACGATGCCGTAGCCCAGTTCGCCGAGCTGCTGCGCGTTGAAGATCGGCGTGCGCCCGCCGATCACCATGTTCATCAGTTGCGGCTTGCCCAGGCGCCGGGGCAGCGCGCGCACCTCCTCCTCCTTCGTCACCGCCTCGACGAAGAGGATGTCGGCGCCCGCCTCCGCGAACTGCTGCGCGCGCTCCACCGCCGCCTCGAAGCCGTGCGTGGCTGCGGCGTCGGTGCGGGCCATGATGAGCAGGTCCGCGTCCTGCCGCGCATCGACGGCCGCCTTGATCTTGGCGACCGCCTCCTCGGTGGAGATCACCTCCTTGCCCGAGAAGTGGCCGCAGCGCTTGGGCGCCACTTGGTCTTCGAACTGGATGCAGTCGGCGCCGGCGCGCTCCAGCGTGCGCACCGTGTGGCGCACGTTCAGCGCGTTGCCGAAGCCGGTATCGGCGTCCACGATCAGCGGCAGGCCCACCGCGTCGCGGATGCGCGCCGTGTGGTCGGTGATCTCGGCCAGGCCCATGAAGCCCTGGTCGGGCAGGCCGAACCACATGTTGGTGACACCGGCGCCGGTGACGTAGATAGCCTCGAAGCCCAGGTCCTCGATGACCTTGGCGGACAGCGCATTGAACGCGCCGGGCACGAGCACGCCGCGGCGGGCTTCGGCCAGCGCGCGCAGCTTCTTGCGGGTTTCCATGCTCAGATCACGTACAGGTCCACATACTCGTGCACCGGCATCGCCGCCAGCGCCTGCGCGTCGAGCGAGGCGGCGAGGATGGCGTCCTGCTGCTTCTTCGGAAAGCGCCGCGCCAGGTTGGTCCGAAACTTGGCTTCGAGCAGCGGAATGCCCTCGGCGCGGCGGCGCTTGTGGCCGATGGGGTATTCGACGGCCACCTCGGGCAGCGTGCCGCCGTCCTTGAACTGCACGGTGAGCGCGTTGGCGATGCTGCGCTTGTCGGGGTCGTGGTAGTCCCGGGTGTACTGCGCGTCTTCCACGCAGTGGATGCGCGCGCGCAGTGCGTCGATGCGCGGGTCCGCTGCCGCTTCGTCCTCGTAGTCGGCGGCCGTCAGGTGGCCCTTGATGAGCGGCACGGCCACCATGTACTGGATGCAGTGGTCGCGGTCGGCCGGGTTGTTAAGTGGGCCCTGCTTGTCGATGATGCGGATGCAGGCCTCGTGCGTGCGGATGGTGATCTTTTCGATGTCGTCGATGCTCCTGCCCGCGTCACGCAACTGCCGGTGCAGCGTCACGGCGGCCTCGACGGCGGTCTGGCTGTGGAACTCGGCCGGGAAGCTGATCTTGAACAGCACGTTCTCGCTCACGTAGCTGCCATAGGTGCGCTGGAACTTGAACGGCCGGCCCTTGAACAGCACGTCGTAGAAACCCCAGGTCCTGGCCGTGAGCGCGCTGGGGTAGCCCATCTCGCCGGTCTGCGCGATCAGCGCCAGGCGCACGGCACGGCTGGTGGCGTCGCCCGCCGCCCAGCTCTTGCGGCTGCCCGCGTTGGGTGCGTGACGGTAGGTGCGCAGGCTCTGCCCATCGACCCACGCCAGCGACACGGCGGCCAGCGCCTCGTCGCGCGTCAGCCCCAGCAGCTTGCCGACCACGGCGGTGGAGGCGACCTTGACCAGCAGCACGTGATCCAGACCCACCTTGTTGAAGGAATTTTCCAGCGCGATCACGCCCTGGATCTCGTGCGCCTTCACGATGCCGCGCAGCACCTCGATCATCGTCAACGGCGGCTTGCCGGCGGCCACCGCGGTGCGGCTGATCCAGTCGGCCACGGCCAGGATGCCGCCCAGGTTGTCGCTGGGATGGCCCCACTCCGCGGCCAGCCAGGTGTCGTTGAAGTCCAGCCAGCGGATGAGCAGCCCGATGTTGAAGGCGGCCTGCACCGGATCGAGCTGGAACTGCGTGCCCGGCACCTTGGCGCCGTGGGGCACGGCGGTGCCCTTGACCACGGGACCGAGCAGCTTGCAGGCGGCCGGGTATTCCAGCGCCTCCAGCCCGCAGCCGAGCGTGTCGATGAGGATGTGGCGCGCAGTCTCGATGGCGAGCTCGGACTCGACTTCGTACTTCAGCGCGTAGTCGACGATGTCCTGGATGACCTGGTCGTAGTCGGGACGGATGTTGGAGATGGGGGAAGACATGGAAAGCTCTCGGGAGAAATGCTCGGCAGGGATGGACATCAGGCGCGCTGGTCGATGGGCACGAAGCTCCGGTCATCCGGGCCGGTGTAGTTCGCGCTCGGCCGGATGATCTTGTTGTCGACGCGCTGCTCGATCACGTGGGCGGCCCAGCCGCTGGTGCGCGCGATGACGAACAGCGGCGTGAACATGGCCGTGGGCACGCCCATCATGTGGTAGCTCACGGCGCTGAACCAGTCGAGGTTGGGGAACATCTTTTTGACCTCCCACATCACCGACTCCAGCCGCTCGGCGATGTCGAACATCTTGGTGGAGCCGGCCTCCTCCGACAGCCGCCGGGCCACGCCCTTGATGACGACGTTGCGCGGGTCGCTCACCGTGTAGACGGGATGGCCGAAGCCGATCACGACCTCCTTGGCCTCGACGCGGCGGCGGATGTCGGCCTCGGCCTCGTCGGGGTTGTCGTAGCGCTTCTGGATCTCGAAGGCCACCTCGTTGGCGCCCCCGTGCTTGGGCCCGCGCAGCGCGCCGATGGCGCCGGCGATGGACGAGTACATGTCGCTGCCGGTGCCGGCGATCACGCGCGCCGTGAAGGTGCTGGCGTTGAACTCGTGCTCGGCGTAGAGGTTGAGCGAGGTGTGCATCGCGCCCACCCAGGCCTGCGATGGCTTGCGCCCGTGCAGCAGGTGCAGGAAGTGCCCGCCGATGGAGTCGTCGTCGGTCTCGACCTCGATGCGCTTGCCGTGCGTGCTCCAGTGGTACCAGTACAGCAGCATCGAGCCCAGCGAGGCCATCAGCCGGTCGGCGATGTCGCGCGCGCCGGCCAGGTTGTGGTCCTCCTTCTCCGGCAGCACGCAGCCCAGGGCCGAGACGCCGGTGCGCATCACGTCCATGGGGTGCGCACCCGCGGGCAGGCTTTCGAGGGCCTCCTTCACGCTCACGGGCAGACCGCGCATGGCCTTCAGCCGGTTCTTGTAGGCGCGCAGCTCGGCCCGCGTGGGCAGCTTGCCATGCACCAGCAGGTGGGCGATCTCCTCGAACTCGCACACCTCGGCGATGTCGAGGATGTCGTAGCCGCGATAGTGCAGGTCGTTGCCGCTGCGGCCGACGGTGCACAGGGCGGTGTTGCCGGCGGCGACGCCCGACAGGGCGACGGATTTCTTGGGCCTGAAGGGGGCCGTCTCGGTGGCGGTGGTCATGTCGTTTCCTTGTCCAGGTAGGAGCGGTCGATGCAGGTGGGGCGGCCGGCGGCGTCCACGGCCACCATCTCGAAGACACCCTTGAACACTTCCTCGGCGGGCACGCCGGGCTGGTCCGCCAGCCCGGTGACGCACACGGTCATCGAGCTGCGGCCCACGCGGCTGACCCAGGCACGCAGGACGAGCTGGCTGCCCACGGGGATGGGCGAGAGGAAGTCGGCGCCGGTCACGCCGGCCATCACGACCTCGCGCTGCGCCAGGCCGCGCGCCGCCGGGAAGGCGGCCCCGGCCATCCACAGCAGGCCCTGCCCGGCGAACAGGGTGCCGTGGTGGTTCGCGTGGGCGGGCAGGACCAGCTCGCGCAGTTCCACTGTTCCCCGGGGTGTTGTCATGCTTCGCAATTTACGCAAAATCCACCCCTCCGCCCATGACTGAAATGGCGAAAGATTGCGAATGAAAAACCTGCGAATTGCGAATTCTGCGAATGATGTGCGCCACGGCTGCGCCGGAGCCCATCGGTGAAGAAGACCTTCATGGGCGTGCGCCTGCGCAAGCTGCGCGCCGAGCGCGGCCTGTCGCAGGTGGCGCTGGCGCATGCGCTGGGCCTGTCGCCGAGCTACCTGAACCAGCTGGAGCAGAACCAGCGGCCGCTCACGGTGGCCGTGCTGCTGAGGATCCACCGCGCCCTGGGCGTGGACATCCAGCAGTTCTCCGAGGACGAGGAAGCCCGCCTGGTGGCCGGCCTGCGCGAGGCGCTGGCCGACGCGCCCGAGCCGGTCACGCTGCCCGAGCTGAAGGAGGTGGCCGCTCAGATGCCGGCGCTGGGCCGCGCCCTGATCGCCCTGCACCGCCGCACCGTCGCGGCGCAGGAGCAGATCGAGACCATGGCCCTGCGCATGGGCGACGACCGCGCCGGCATCGCCGCGCCGCGCGCCATGCCCTTCGAGGTGGTGCGCGACTTCTTCTTCGCCCACCAGAACCACTTCGACGAAGTGGACCGCCAGGCGGAGGTCCTGGCGGCCGAGGCCGGCGCGTCAGGCGGCGCGCTGGCCGACTGGCTGGTGCAGCGCCTGCAGCAGCGCCACAAGGTCCGCGTGCTGGCCGGCACGGGCGATCACGAAGGCAAGCGGCAGTTCGATCCGGCGCGGCGCACGCTGAGGCTGTCGGCGTCGCTGGACGCAGCACAGCAGGTGTTCCAGCTCGGCACGCAACTGGCGCTGGTCGAGCACGCCGGGCTGATCGACGCGCTGGTGGACGCGCCCCCCTTCCACGGCGACGAGCCCTCGCGCCGGCTGGCGCGGGTCGGGCTAGCCAACTACTTCGCGGGCGCCCTGCTGCTGCCCTATGCGCCGTTCCTGCAGGCGGCCGAGCGGCTGCGCTACGACATCGACCTGCTGGGGCAGCAGTTCGGCGTCGGCTTCGAGACCGTCTGCCACCGGCTCAGCACGCTGCAGCGGCCCGGCGCGCCGGGCGTACCCTTCTTCTTCGTGCGGGTGGACCGGGCGGGCAACATCTCCAAGCGGCAGTCGGCCACGCACTTCCACTTCAGCCGCACCGGCGGCACCTGCCCGCTGTGGAACGTGTACGAGGCCTTCGCGCAGCCGGGGCGCATCGTTCCGCAGCTGGCGCGCATGCCGGACGGGCGCTCGTACCTGTGGATCGCGCGCACGGTGGCCAGCCGCCCGGGCGGCTACGGTTCGCCGGGGCGGGTGTTCTCGATCGGGCTGGGGTGCGACATCCGGCACGCGCCGCGGCTGGTCTACGCGAAGGGGCTGGACCTGCGCGACCCGGAGGCCGCCACGCCCATCGGCATGGGCTGCAAGGTCTGCGAGCGCCCGGACTGCCCGCAGCGCGCCTTCCCCTTCGTCGGCCGGCCGCTGGACGTGGACGAGAACCAGAGCCGGTTCACGCCGTACGGCGTGGCGCCATGAGCCGCTCAGGGCCGGCCCGGCGGCAGCGGCGAGAACTCGGCCGGCACCCAGGCGTAGCCCTGCCCCTCGGGCCGCACGTGGCCCAGCCCCGGGAAGGGCAGGTGCGCGCCGGCCACCCACCAGCCCTCGCGCGCGGCCTGCGCCAGCAGGCGCCGGCGCGAGGCGACGGCCTGGGCACGGTCCACGTCGGGCTCGTAGCTGGCCGCGGGCCGTGCGAACTGCACGACGTGGTAGTGCACCACGTCCCCCCACACCAGCAGTTGCCGGCCGTCGCCGGTGCCGAACGCCGCCGGACAGCGCATCGCCGGGCCCGAAGGTGCACAGCCGGCCCACCGCCTGGTAGGGCGCCAGCGCGCGCTGCGTCAGCCGGAAGCGATGGGCCGCACCCTGGTGTACGACATCGCCTTCGACACGCGTAATTCTTGCCGCAGTTCGCCGATCGCATATGGGCGCCGGCATCGGGTTGGCGTTCCTTTCTTGCTCCCACTCAACAGCTGCAATCGGCAAAGGAGAAAAATTCCTATCGCACTGCTGAGCGCCATTTCGCAGCCGCCCTGCGACTGCTGTGGACGACACAAAGAACTTTCGAGCATCCCTCGCCTGCCCGACGACGGACTGGTCCAGGGCATCGCCGGCGTAACGAAAAGAAAACGGGTCCTGCGGACACGCCGTGGTCACGTGGTCCGCGCTGATCCGCGGCGCCTGGCACGGACCGACCGTTTCTGCACCGGCCTCATCCCTCCTGGACGTGCTCGGCGACTTGCCTTAGAACGTGTTTACGATCTTCCCCCGCCGACAATCGGGAGGTGAAGAGAAAGCCGTACGCCAGCGACATCAGCCGAGAGAAGTTTGCCGAGATTGAGCCACTGCTGCGAGGCGTTCGGCGCAGCACCAAGCCGATCAAGCTGGACCTGTACGAAGTGTTCTGCGCAGTGCTGTACCTGCTGCGCACGGGCTGTCAGTGGCGGTATCTGCCACCGGACTTCCCCAAGTGGCAGAACGTGTATGCCTACTGGCGCAAGTGGAGCGAGCCTGACCCGCACGGCGTGAGCGTGCTGGAGCAGGCACTCAAAAAATCAGGTTGGCGCGGCCCGCGAGAGACTGGGGCGCAACGCCTGCAGCACGCTCTTGATCGTGGACGCGCAGAGCGTGAAGAACGCCGACACGGCGAGCCTGAAGGGCTATGACGCGGGCAAGAAGGTCTCTGGGATCAAGCGCCACATCTGCGTGGATACCCAGGGGCTGCCGCACGCGGTGGCCGTGACAACGGCCGAGGTGACGGATCGCAAAGGGGCCTTGGCGGCGCTCAAGCGTTGCAAGCCCAGGCTCGCAGGGGTGCAAAGCCTGCTGTGCGACAGCGCCTACGCGGGCCAGCCCTTTGCGCAGGGTGTGCAAGAAATTCTGGGCGGGCATGTGACGGTGCAGATCGCCAAGAGAAGCGACCTGCGCACCTTCAAGGTCATGCCCAAGCGCTGGGTGGTGGAGCGCAGCTTTGCGTGGCTGCAGAAGAACCGCAGGCTGTGGAAGAACTGCGAGAGGCTGCTCAACACCAGCTTGCAGTTCATCCACATGGCGTTCTTGGGGCTGCTACTCAGAAGATCGTAAACACGTTCTTAGTGCACAGCGCCGATTCCCATAGTGCTTCTCTCGATGCTGAGGTGGTCAGACCGTCCGGACAGTGGACCCGCTTGGACCGCCCCTGAGGCTCCTGCGAGACATCCCGTGACACGCAAGGGCGCAATTGATACTAATTTTCATTTGCGTGATAATAGGAACGACCTAGCCAGATGTTGTCTGCCCTGCTTCAGAGGGACGCAGTCCAGCGATCTCCCCTCTGAATTCCAAGGCAGAACCATGGCCCAGCCCGACCTTGTGGCGCCGTCGCGCGCCCGCACCCACGCTTTTCTCCCCTCTTTCCCCTGCCCCAGCCTCGTCGCCCTCGCCGTGCAGGGCCTGATGCTGGCCGGCGCCGCGCCTGCCCTGGCGCAAAGCACCGCAACATCCACCGTGGATGTCAACCGCAGCGTGCTGCCGGCCATCGAGGTCAATGCCGACACGCTGCGCCAGGAGCCCGGCGCCAAGACCGTGATCACGCAGGAAGAGCTGGAGCGCACCGGCGCCACCGGCATCGCGGACGTGATCCGCTACCAGCCGCTGGTGGAAGCGCCGGGCACGGTGCAGGGCGCGACCAAGGGCGCCAGCCGCTACGACCGCGGCGGCACCACCGGCTACAACATTCGCGGCATCGAAGGCAACCGCATCGGCCTGGACGTGGACGGCATCGAGATGCCCGACGCCATCAGCCGCGCGCCGCTGACCAACCGCGCGCAGGACGGCACCTTCGGCATGGGCCGCGACTTCATCGAGCCCGAGATGTATTCCTCGGTGGAAATCCAGTCGGGCACCACCAACGCGCAGCGCACGGCCGGCGGCATTGGCGGCGCGGTGAGCTTCCGCACCAAGTCGCCCGAAGAGTACGTGAGCGTGACCAAGCCCTGGTACGCGGGCGCCAAGCTGGGCTACAACGAAGCCAACCGCGCCTGGACCAAGGGCGTGACGGCCGCCGGCCTGTGGGGCAGCACCAGCGCGCTCGTCAGCTACGTGCGCCGCGACGGCGAGCAGACCGAGAACCACGGCGACAGCACGGTGGCCAGCTTCCCGGACGACTGGAGTTCCGACGCCCTGCTGCTCAAGGGCGTGACGCGGCTGAACAGCGAGCACAAGCTGGAACTGGCGGCCGACCTGTACCGCAAGCGCAGCCGGTCGCAGTTCGAGACCTGGAACTCGGCCGCCACGGCCGTCTCGGGCTGGTCCACGCAGGACGCGCGCACCCGCCGCGACACGCTCTCTCTGAGCCACACCTGGACGCCCGCCGGCGGCTTCATCGACCGCCTGGAAAGCCGGCTCTTTTACCAGAAGTCGGATATGGACGACGTGACCGACACCGTGCTGAGCGCCACAGCCGCCGCCCCGGCTCGCCTGGGCAAGGATCTGTCGCAGAACACCACCCACCAGGTCGGCTTCTCCACCGTGGGCGACAAGCGCATCGCCAACCACCTGCTGAAGTTCGGCTTCAACTACTCGCGCACGAAGAACGAGCACCCGTTCACGTCCACCATCGACACCTCGACCTACCAGCCCTTCCCCGACACACTCACCACGCGCTGGGGCTTGTTTGCCGAAGACACCATCGACTTCCAGGTGGGCGGGCGCCGCCTGGCGCTGGTGCCGGGCCTGCGCGTGGACCGCGTCAAGCCCGAGATCCGCAACGCGGCGGACTTTGACCAGCCCCGGCTCGATGCATCGCAACTGGAAAACCTTTTCGGCAACGCGCCCGCCAACACCATCGTCAGCCCCAGCTTTGCGGTGCTGTACGACATCCAGCCGCGCCTGACGGCCTACGCGCAGTGGAAGCGCGGCGGCCGCGCGCCCACCAACAGCGAGATCTTCGGCTACTGGAACGGCGGCGGCCCCACCTACGCTCTGCTGGGCGACAAGAACCTCAAGAAGGAAACCAGCAACGCCTTCGAACTCGGCCTCAAGGGCTCGCCCACGCCCGGCGTGTCGCTCAACGGCTCGGTCTTCTACACGCGCTACAAGAACTTCATCTCCTACACCCGCTACACCAAGGCGGCCAATCCCGAGAAGTTCACGAACACGCCGCCGGCGTTGACCATCCTGTACCAGGCCAGCAACCGCGACGAAGCCACCATCTACGGCACCGAGCTAGCCGTGCGCCTGGACCACGGCGCCTGGGCACCCTCGGTCAAGGGCCTGTACAGCACCTGGGCCTTCGGCTACAGCAAGGGCGATTCCAGGTCCAGCTACCTGGGCGACAGGGACGTGCCCCTGGACACCGTGCAGCCCGGCAAGGCCATCATCGGCGTGGGCTACGACGCACCCGAAAAGCGATGGGGTATCAACCTGACCGGCACCTTCGTGCGCGGCAAGCAGGCCGAAGCTACCAACCGCCAGTCTTTCAGTAACGACCCGGGCGCCACGCTCACGGATTCCGCCGTGACCTACTACCGCATTCCCGGCTACGCCCGCTTCGACCTGAGCGGCTACTGGCGCGTGGGTCGCAATGTGCGCCTAACGGCCGGCATCTACAACCTGACGGACAAGAAGTACTGGGCCTACAGCAACACGCGCAACCTGGAGCCGGCGCTGGCGCAGGACCGCCGCCAGCTCGAACTCTCCACCGCGCCCGGCCGCACCTATGCGGTCAACCTGAACGTGGACTTCTGATCCGCCCCGCCGTTTCATCCCACCCCAACGAGGAACACACGCATGACGTCTTACCCCACACCTCTTCTGGCCGGCCTGGCGCTGGCTGCCCTGCTGTCTGCCTGCGCTGCGCCCCAGCCGGCACAGGGCCCGACCCGACCCGCCGGCGGCCATGGCCTGGACGCCTTCCTGGGCAGCTACGACGCCGACCGCGACGGCCAGGTGACGCGCGCCGAGTTCGATGCCATCCGCCTGCAGCGCTTCAAGAGCGCCGACACCAACGGCGACGGCGTACTGAGCGAAGCCGAGTACGTGGCCGAATACGAAGGCCGCCTCAAGCGCCAGTACTTCGACCAGGGCCGCCAGCCCGACAAGGCCTACGAGAACAACATCAAGCAGGCGCATGTGCGCTACGCCATCGTCAACCGCGCCCGCGACGGCAAGTTCACATGGGCCGAAGACCAAGCCATCGCCGACAAGACCTTCAAGGCCCTGGACACCAACGGCGACGGCGTGGTGTCGAAGGCCGACCCGCAGCGCACGCCCGAGCAGCGCCGCCAGGCCAACAACTGAGCCGGCTGCCGCGCATGTCCCAGCCTGAAGAAGCACGAGACGCCGCCCGGCTGACGCTGTGTGCCGCCACCCTGGCGGCGCTGGCCGCCAGCAGCCCGGCCGCGGCGGCCTCGCTGACCGTGCAGCTCACGCTGCCCTCCATCGACACCGCCACCTACTACCGCCCCTACCTGGCGGCGTGGGTGGAGAAGGCCGACGACAGGGCGACGGTCGGGCCGCTGGCCGTCTGGTACGACACGAAGCTGCGCGACAACCTGGGCCAGAGCTGGCTGCGCCAGTTGCGCACTTGGTGGCGCAGCAGCGGCGAGAAGCTCGCGTTGCCCGCCGATGGCATCAGCGGCGCCACGCGGCCCGCCGGCACCCACACGCTGCAGTTCAGCGACGCCAAAGGGGTTCTGGCCGGCCTGCCCGCCGGCCGCTACCAACTGGCCGTGGAAGTGGCCCGCGAACAGGGCGAACGCGAACTGCTGCGCGTGCCCTTCGATTGGGGCGGTAGCGCCAATGATGCCAGGGCGCAGGGCCGCAAGGAACTGGGGCCGGTGTCGGTACGCGTGCAGCCCTGAACCTCCGCCGAAGCTCCCGCGCGGTCGGCCACGCCGCCCGCGCCACTCAACAGGAACCCGACATGAAGAACCGCTACACCCTGTCTCTTTCGCTGCTCGCCGCCGCCCTGGTCGCAGCCTGCGGCACGACCTCCTCGCCGACGCCCGGCGCCTCGGCCCCGTACCGGGTCGTGCAAGCCGCGCAGATCCAGCGTGCCGCCGTGGCGCCGGCCGTGTACGAGCTGGCCTACTCCGCACGCCAGAACGCCGTCTTCGTGGCCTCGGCCGGCGGCTTCGGCGACAACGCGCCCGCCAGCAAGCTGCTGCGCCTGCATCCCACCACCCTGGCCGTGCAGGCCGAGCTGCCGCTGCGCGGCTTCGGCGTCGCGCTGGACGACGCCGCCAACCGCCTCTACATCGGCAACACCACCCAGGGCTCCATCACGGTGGTGGACACAGCCACCTTCCAGGTGATCAAGACCATCGAGATGATGGACAAGGTCAAGGGCGCCGACGGCAAGGAGAAGTACGAGCATCACTTCCGCGAACTGGTGATCGACAGCGCCAACCACCGCGTCTACGCGCCGGGCCTGAGTTCGGACGGCAGCTCGCTGTACGTGCTGAACACGCGCACGCTCACGCGCGAGAAGGTCATCCCGGGCTTCGGCCAGGTCGCCACCGGCATCGCGCTCGATGCGGTCAACCACCGTCTGTTCGTCTCTAACCTGCGCGGCGGGCTGTACGAGGTGGACACCCGCACCCTGAGCATCACCAAGAGCCACGCGGTGGCCGCCGACCAGCTGCTGAACCTGGCGTACGACGCGCAAGGCCAGCGCCTGTTCGCGGTGGACCAGGGCCTGTCCACCATCAGCGAACGCCGGCAGAAGGCCGAGCCCAGCTTCAAGCCCACGCCCGGCAACCGCGTGGTGGTGTTCGACCCCGACACGGCCGCGATCCGCGCCAGCCTGCCCACGGGCGACGGCCCCATTGCGCCGCTGTTCGATGCCCAGCGTCAGCGCCTGTACGTGACCAACCGCGGCGCCGGCACCGTGAGCGTGTTCGACGCGCGCAGCCAGCAGTTGCTGCAGACCCTCGCCGTGCCCACGCACCCGAACAGCCTGACGCTGGACAGCCGCAACAACGTGCTCTACGTGACGGTGAAGAACGGCCGCGACGCCGCGCGTGGCAGCCACGAGTCCGTGGTCCGGATCGCCCTCGGAGAAACAACCCCCAGGCCGCTTCGCGGCTCCTCCTTCTGATTCCCGAAGGGGGCGCATCCAGTGGCCGGGCAAAGCCCGCTCCACGGGTGCCCTCGGGGCTGCGCTGCGCTTGCCTTGCCTGGCACTCGGGCAGGCATGCGCACGACACGTTGAAACAATGACATGCGCGCCTTCTGGCTCAAGCAACTGCACACCTGGCACTGGATCTCGGCCGCGCTGAGCCTGACCGGCATGCTGCTGTTCGCCGTCACCGGGCTGACCCTGAACCACGCCGACTGGTTCGCGGCCCATCCCAGCCGCCACGAACAGACGGCGGACATCCCGGCCGAACTGCGCGCCGCACTGGAAGCCATGGCGGACAGCGGTGAGCAGCCCCTGCCGCCCGCGCTGGCCGGCTGGGTGCGCGAGACCTTCGGCGCCGACGTGCGACAACTGGCTGCCGAGGCCGACCCCGACGAGCTGTACCTGAGCCGGTCCCTGCCGGGCGGCGAGGCCAGCCTTCGCATCGACCGAACCTCCGCCACCGCCACCTACATGCGCAGCAGCCGCGGCTGGATCGCTTACTTCAACGACCTGCACAAAGGCCGGCATACGGGTGGCGTGTGGTCGGCCTTCATCGACCTGCTGGCCATCAGCTGCATCGTGTTCACGCTCACGGGCCTGGCGCTGCTGTGGATGCACGGCCGCACACGCCCGCTGACCTGGCCGGTCACGGGGCTGAGCCTGCTCGCGCCCTTGCTGATCGCACTGCTGTTCATCCATGGCTGAAACCCTCGGCGCCACCCGGCCCCACGAGGTCTTTGTGCCTGCCGACGAAACGCAGGCGCTGCCGGTGCGGCCGGCGGCCGACTGGCAGGCGCATCGCTTCGCGGGCACGGCGATGGGCACTTCCTGGGCCGTGAAGGCCTGGGCGCCGGCCGGCGCGACCGGCGAGGCGCTGCAGGCCGCCATCCATGCGCAGCTGCAACGCACCGTCGACCTGTTCAGCCACTGGCACGCGCACAGCGAGATCGGTCGCTTCAACGATGCGCCCGCCGGCGCCTTCGGCTTCTCGGAAGCGGCCTGGCCTGTGATCGAACGCAGCCTCGCGCTGGCCCAGGCCACGCAAGGCGCCGTCGACCCCACGCTGGGCGCGCTGATCGACCTGTGGGGCTTCGGCCCGGCCGGGCCGCGGGAGCCGCCCGACGCGGCAGTGCCCGACGCGGCCCGGATCAACGCCGCGCTGCAGGTCAGCGGCTGGCAGCGCGTGCGGGTCGACGCCGCCACGCGCAGCCTGCACAAGCCCGCCGGCCTGCGGCTGGACCTGGGCGGCATCGCCAAGGGCTGGGCAGTGGACCAGGTCTCGGCCGCGCTGCTGCGCGCAGGCGCCGCCGTGCACCTGGTCGAAGTCGGCGGCGAGCTCAAGGCCCGTGGACTCAAGCCCGACCTTCAACCCTGGTGGGTGGAGCTGGAGTCCCCGTCTTCGGAAGCCCGGCCGCGCGAGGACGGTCGGCGCAGCCTGCTCGCGCTGGTCGACGCGGCTATTGCCACGTCGGGCGACGGGCAGCGCCACTTCGAGCACGAGGGCCAGCGCCTGGCCCACACCCTCGACGGCCGCACCGGGTGCCCGGCAGGGCATGGCATCGCGACCGTCAGCGTGCTGCATGCGAGCGCGATGGAGGCCGACGCGCTGGCCACCGCGCTGACCGTGATGGGCCTTACGCGCGCGCTGGCCTGGACCGCCCACAACGGCCTGGCCGCGCGCATCACAGTCCGCGGCGCGCAAGGCCTCTCGCACCACCTCAGCCCGGCCATGCAAGCCTTGCGATGCACGCAAGAAGCCTGATCCACCGCGGAGTCTGCGTTTGAGCGCCGACGCCACCCGCTGGGCCTGGGCGCTACTCTGCGTCGGCCTGTGGCTGAGCCTCTGGCTGCTGCCCTGGCGCCAGCGGCAGCGGCAGCGGCAGCGGATCCGGCCGACCCGCGGCAGCGACGCGCCACCGCTGCTGGTGGCCTTCGCGAGCCAGAGCGGCGAAGGCGCCCAGTGGGCGGAACGCACGGCCCGCCTGCTGGCGGCGCAGGGTCGCGCCGTGCGCCTGCTGCCGCTGGACCGCGTGCAGGCCGCCGAGCTGGACCGCGCGGGTGAGGTGTTGCTGATCGCCAGCACCACGGGCGCCGGCGACGCGCCCGACAACGCCGCCGGCTTCGAGACGCGGCTGATGCGCACGCCGCACGCCTGGCCGCAGCTGCGCTATGGGCTGCTGGCGCGCGGCGACCGCAGCTATGCGCACTTCTGCGCCTTCGGCCAGCGCCTGGATGCCTGGCTGCGCGCCAGCGGTGCCACGCCTGCCTTCGAGCGCATGGAGGTGGACGGCGACGACCGCCTGATGCTGAACCGCTGGCTGCGCGAAGCGGCACGGCTGGCGGGGGCCGAAGATCCGGCCCCATCCGCTCCGGATGCCCCAGAGGCCGTGGACGCCGGGGAAGAAGCCGCGCCCGCTGCCCTGTCGGCTCCGCAGCCCTGGCGCCTGCTGCAGCGCCAGGTGCTCAACGCCGGCAGCCCCGGCGCTCCCGTGCATCACCTCGTGCTACAGCCGCTGGAAACCGGGGTGCAGTGGCAGGCCGGCGATGTCGCACGCCTGCATCTGCCCGCGCAGAACGGCGAGCCCGCCGCCTGGCGCGAATACAGCCTGGCCTCGCTGCCGCGTGAAGATCCTGAAAGCCCGGACAGCCGCGCCGAGTTCCTGCTGCGCGAAGTACGGCGGCCCGATGGCTCGCGTGGCCGCGGCTCGGGCTGGCTGTGCCACGCGCTGCCGCTGGGCGGCACCGTGCAGCTGCAGCTGCGCCGCAACCCGGGCTTTCATGCGCCCGAGCCCGAAGTGCCGCTGGTCCTGATCGGCAACGGCACCGGCCTGGCGGGGCTCGTCGCCCACATCCAGCAACGCGAACACGCGAGCAAGGCCGGCCGGCGCGTGGGCCCGATCTGGCTGCTGCATGGCGAGCGCAGCCGCGCCTTCGACACGCACTGGCGCGCGAAGCTGCAGACCTGGCGCGCCCAGGGCCTGCTGCATCGTCTGGACCAGGCTTTCTCACGCGACGCGGATGCGCACGCGCGTTACGTGCAGGACCTCATCGCGCCAGCCGCGCAACGGCTGCACCACTGGGTGGCCGACGGCGCGGCCCTGTACGTGTGCGGCCAGCGCCAGGGCATGGCTCAGGGCGTGGACGATGCGCTGGCCCAGGTGCTGGGCCGCGAAGCGCTGGACGCGCTGCAGGCGGCCGGCCGCTACCGCCGCGACCTGTACTGAGCTTTGCGCGGCCGGTGCGCCGAAGGATGGCGGCGAAGCCTCACTGCGCGGGTTTGGCGGCCACCTTGAGGAGGGCGGCGAAGCCTCACTGCGCGGGTTTGGCGGCCACCTTGGCCACCTGCGCCCGCCAGCCGCGCAGCACGGCCTTGAGCCGCTGCGCGTTCTCGCCGCCCATGCGCAGCATCATCTTCTGGCCCGCCGACAGCGATTGCAGGCGCGGGTCGGCGAATTCGTAGCGCATCCATGGGCGCTCGCTCGGCACCTCGCCGCGCACCTCGACGACGCGGATGGCCAGCGGGCCCTCGGCGGCCGGCGCGGCCAGCAGGTGATCGATGACGGCGATCAGCCGGTCGTTGAAGTAGCGGCCCGGGTAGCCCAGCTCCTCGTAGGCCTGCTGGAACAGCGGGTAGAGCCGCGCGTAGACGCGGGCGCCGCCGGCGCTGTCCATCGCCTCGGCAAAACGCACGAAGGCCGTGTAGCGCGCGCTGTTTTCCGGCGCCAGGGTACGCAGGTCGCCCTCGCCCTGCAGCGCCATGCGGCCAGTGGTCGGGCGCACGGGCCACAGCGCGGGCGCGGCATGCTCGCGCGGCAGGTTGTCGACCGTGGCGACCACGCGGCGCACGAAGCCGTCGACCTGCAGCCATTCGCCCATGCGCCCGGCGCCGATCAGGCCTGCGATCGCCTCACGCACGACCGCGTCGGCATCGGCCAGGGCTGGCAGGGCCGGATCGGGCGGCGCGATCGCGTCGACCGGATTCTGCGGGCCCGTGTCGGCAGGGGCGGCGGCCGGGGCCGGCTCGGGCCGGTCTTCCGGGGAGGACGTCCGCGCGACGGGCGCCGGCGCAGGCGCCTGGTGCTGCTGCCAGGCCCGGTAGCCGAAGAAGCCCGCGACGGCCAGGATGACCACCAGCACCGCCCAGGGCAGCGGCGAACGGGCGGCGGGAGGGCGGTAGTCGGCGTCGCGGTGGGACTCGGATTCGGTCATGGGCAAGGGCTCCGGCGTTCGGGTGAGCATGGCACAGGCGGCCATGCCGCGCCACCCTTTGGACGCGCGGGTGCGCCGCAGTTCCGTCACTCCATGTAAATGCGCCGTCTTCGGCCTGGCGAAAGAGCTGCCTTTGCGTGCTCAGGACGCCGCCAGGGGCGCCAGCGCGTCGATCGCCAGCTCGTACCCGCGCACGCCCAGCCCGACGATGATGCCCTTGGCCACGGGCGAGATGTAGGAGTGGTGGCGGAAGGCCTCTCGCGCATGCACGTTGGAGATGTGTACCTCGATCACGGGCACGTTGGCCCCCTTGATCGCGTCATGGAGGGCCACCGAGGTGTGGGTGTAGGCGCCCGCATTGAGCACCACCCCCAGCAGCGTGCCCGCCGCGGCTTCGCGCCCGGCTTCGTGCAGCCAGTCCAGCAGCAGGCCTTCGTGGTTGCTCTGGCGGCATTCGATGGCCACGCCGCGCGCCCGGCCGGCCGCCTCGCACAGCTGTTGCACGTCGGCCAGGGTGTGATGGCCGTACTGCGCGGGCTCGCGCGTGCCCAGCAGGTTGAGGTTGGGACCGTTGAGGACGAGGATCTTCTTCATGGCGGGCACGCAAACGGATGAGCGGAGAGGGCGGGCATGTTAGCGCGGCGCGCCCATGCGGCCGCCTGGGCGCCAGGCCCCGGCACAGCACTGGGGCACTGGATTCCTATACTCCCCCGGGGTATAGTGCGCACCCATGCCCCACTCCCCCGCCGAGAAGAAGAAGGCCCTCGTGCGCGTGCGCCGCATCCGCGGTCAGACCGACGCGCTGGAGCGCGCGCTGGAAGCCGGCGCCGACTGCAGCGCCGTGCTGCAGCAGCTCGCGGCCATCCGCGGCGCCGTCAACGGCCTGATGGCGGAGGTGCTGGAGTCCCACATCCGCGAGGAGTTCGCCGGCCCGGCGGATGCGCGGCAGGCGCAGCGCGTGCGGGACATGACCACCCTCGTGCGCACTTACTTGAAATGACACCCCCGGCGGCATGCCCCGCATGACGCCCCACCCAGGAGCCCCCACCCATGAAATCCAGAGCCGCTGTCGCCTTCAAGGCCGGAGAACCCCTGCAGATCGTCGAGATCGACGTGGCACCACCCCAGAAGGGCGAGGTGCTGGTGAAGATCACGCACACGGGCGTGTGCCACACCGACGCCTTCACCCTCTCGGGCGACGACCCCGAAGGCATCTTCCCCGCCGTGCTGGGCCATGAAGGCGCGGGCATCGTGGTCGAGGTCGGCGAAGGCGTGACTAGCGTCAAGCCCGGCGACCACGTGATCCCGCTGTACACCGCCGAATGCGGCGAATGCCTGTTCTGCAAGAGCGGCAAGACCAACCTGTGCGTGGCCGTGCGCGCCACCCAGGGCAAGGGTGTGATGCCCGACGGCACCACCCGCTTCAGCTACAACGGCCAGCCCGTCTACCACTACATGGGCTGCTCCACTTTCAGCGAGTACACGGTCGTCGCCGAGGTTTCGCTGGCCAAGATCAACCCTGACGCGAACCCCGAGCAGGTCTGCCTGCTGGGCTGCGGCGTGACCACGGGCCTGGGCGCGGTCTGGAACACCGCCAAGGTGCAGGAGGGCGACACGGTGGCCGTGTTCGGCCTGGGCGGCATCGGCCTGGCGGTGGTCCAGGGCGCGAAGAAGGCCAAGGCCGGCCGCATCATTGCCGTGGACACCAACCCCGACAAGTTCGCGCTGGCCAAGACCTTCGGCGCCACCGACTGCGTGAACCCCAAGGACTTCGACAAGCCCATCCAGCAGGTCATCGTCGAGATGACGGGCTGGGGCGTGGACCATTCCTTCGAGTGCATCGGCAACGTGAACGTCATGCGCGCCGCGCTGGAGTGCGCGCACCGCGGCTGGGGCCAGAGCGTGATCATCGGCGTGGCCGGCGCGGGCCAGGAAATCTCCACACGCCCCTTCCAGCTGGTGACGGGCCGCAAGTGGCTGGGCACGGCCTTCGGCGGCGTGAAGGGCCGCAGCCAGCTGCCCGGCATGGTCGAAGACGCGATGAAGGGCGAGATCCAGCTCGCGCCCTTCGTCACCCACACCATGCCGCTGACCGGCATCAACGAAGCCTTCGACCTGATGCGCGAGGGCAAGTCCATTCGCTCCGTGGTGCACTACGCCTGAGGCTGCAGCATGGAGCGCGTTGAACAGCACGCCAGCTTCGGCGGCCGGCAGGAGGTGTGGAAGCACGCCTCGTCCACACTGGGCGTGGAGATGAAGGTGGGCGTGTACCTGCCGCCCGCCGCCCTGCGTGGCGACACCTGCCCGGTGCTCTACTGGCTCTCGGGCCTGACCTGCACCGAGCAGAACTTCATCACCAAGGCCGGGGCCCAGGCGCTGGCCGCGAAGCACGGCTTCATCGTGGTCGCGCCCGACACCAGCCCGCGCGGCGAAGGCGTGGCCGACGACCCGGCCTATGACCTGGGCCAGGGCGCCGGCTTCTATCTGAACGCCACGCAGGCGCCGTGGGCGCCGCATTTCCGCATGCAGGACTACGTGGCGCTGGAGCTGCCGGCGCTCATCGAGCAGCACTTTCCGGCCAGCCAGGCGCGCGGCATCTTCGGCCATTCGATGGGCGGCCACGGCGCACTCGTCACGGCCCTGCGCCACCCGGGCCGCTACCGGAGCGTGTCGGCCTTCTCCCCCATCGTCGCGCCCACGCAGGTGCCCTGGGGCCAGAAGGCTTTCACCGCGTACCTGGGCGAGGACCGTGCGGCGTGGAAGGCGTGGGATGCCGTGGAACTGGTGAAGACGGCGCAGGAAAAGTTGCCGCTGCTGGTGGACCAGGGCGAAGCCGATGAATTCCTGGCGGGCCAATTGCGGCCCGAGCTGCTGCGGGCCGCCTGCGAGGCCGCGGGCCATGCGCTCACCTTGCGCCTGCAACCGGGCTACGACCACAGCTACTACTTCATCGCCACTTTCCTGGGCGATCACTTCGCGCACCATGCACGCGGCCTGAGCGCTGGCTGACCCCTTGCCCGCCCGGGCCGCCGCCTGGGCAGGGCGCGCTGCCGGCGTGGAGCCCGGCGCGGCCATCCGCCGCAACCGCCACGGCGATCCGGCGCGCTCCTACATGGCGTTCGTGTCGGGCCCGCCATCGTGGCGGCTCGCCGCCTGCTGCTGCCCTGCGGGGGATGGCTCCGTGACGAATCTTCCCTGCGCCCTCCTCCTTCTTCCCAAATGCCGCGGCTGTCGGCCGGCGGGATCGCACGCGTGCCACCAGAAGGCCCGCTCCCACTGGGGCGCTCTTGCGGGCCGGGTTCGCGGCGGTGACACGGCCGCCCGCCAGGCACACGGGCGTCTGGGCCTGTCGAGGTCGGCGCTTGGCTCGACGGGCTGAAAGCCGAGCGACGTCGCCGGCCGGCAAGGGGCGCGGCGACATCCGCATCGGCATTTCCGGCTGGCGCTACGCCCCGTGGCGGGGGCGCTTCTATCCGCGCGGCCTGGTGCAGCGCCAGGAACTGGCCTATGCCTCCCGGATGCTGCCGAGCATCGAGCTCAACGGATCGTTCTATGCGCTGCAGCGCCCCGCGTCCTACCAGGCATGGCACGACGAGACGCCGGAGGGCTTCGTGTTCGCGGTCAAGGGCTCGCGCTACATCACGCACATGCTGCAGCTCGACGACATGCGCACGGCGCTGGCGAACTTCCTGGCGTCGGGCGTGCTGGCGCTGGGGCGCAAGCTGGGTCCGTTCCTCTGGCAGCTGCCGCCGCGCATGCGCTTCGACCCGCAGCGGATGGAGAACTTCCTCGCGCTGCTGCCGCACGACGCAAAGGCCGCGCTGGCCCTGGCGCGCGCACACGACGAACGGATGAACGGCCGCACCTTCCTCCACGCACCGCGCGGCCTGCGGCTGCGCCACGCGGTCGAGGTGCGCCATCGCAGCTTCGTCGACCCCGCCTTTATCGCCCTGTTGCGCCGGCACGGCGTGGCGCTGGTGGTCGCCGACACGGCGGGGCGATGGCCCCTCGTGGAGGACCTGACGGCGGACTTCGTCTACATCCGCCTGCACGGCGACAAGGAGCTCTACGCGAGCGGCTACGGCGACGCCGCGCTCGACCGCTGGGCCGCGCGCATCCGGGCCTGGCAGGCCGGGCGGCAGGTGGCCGATACGGCCCTGGCCTCGCCCATTGCCGCGCGGCGCGGCAGGCGCGACATCTACTGCTATTTCGACAACGACACGAAGGTCCACGCGCCCTACGACGCGGCCCGCCTGGCCCAGCGCCTGGGCCTTCCCACGGGCCTGGGTGCCGACGGGCGGTTTGCCGACGCGGGGAATGCCGGCGGCATCGAACGGGCAGCAGCGTCCAGCGGCAAGCCCTGAGTTCGCGCGCTGCGCCCACCGGCCTGCCCCTGCAGCGGTCCATCCCTGGCCATGCACCAGCGGCCTGGCCGATCACATCGGGCACCGGGCGAAGGCCGGGGCCTGGAGAGCGCCGGCCGGGCGGCGCCGACCGCGGGCAGCAGGCAGCAGGCAGCGGGCAGCGGGCAGCGGGCAGCGGGCAGCGGCACAATGGCATTCCCCGCTCGACGGTCCGTGCTGCATGGGTGCCGGGGACGGCGAAAGCGTGGCATCGGACCCGGGCCCCGCCACGTCGAGATCACGGCCTGAACACCTGACACCTCTGCCCCTCGGACCTCATGAGCCAGTTCGCCGACAGCCTGCACGAAGTCTTCGCCGCCCTCGGCCCGGTGCAGATCCGGCGCATGTTCGGCGGCCATGGCGTTTTCCATGACGGCCTGATGTGCGCGATCGTGATCCGCGACACGCTGTATCTCAAGTGCGACCCGCAGACGCAGCCGCACTTCGAGGCGCTAGGCCTGGAGCCCTTCAGCTACGAGCGCCAGGGCAAGCGCCTGCCGATGTCCTACCGGCTGGCGCCAGAGACGGTGTTCGAGGACCGTGCCGACGCCGCCCTGTGGTCGCGCCGCGCCTTCGAGGCGGCGCTGCGCGTGGCCAATGCCAGGCCGCCGGCCGCACCGAAGCGCAAGGCGGCGGCTAAGAAGGCCCCGGCCCGCACGAAGGCGGCCGCGAAGGACGCCGCGAGGCCGGCCGAGAGGACGCCCGCGAGAGCGCCCATGAGAGCGCCCGTGAAGGCGCGGCGCGGGAAGGCCGCCTGAAGCCGCACTCAGAATGCGTGCGTCATGCCGACCGCATAGCCCAGGGCCGAGCGGCGGCCCTGGTCATCGGTGAACCTCCATTGCACGCGTGACAGGTCCGCGAACAGGCGGGTGCGCCTGGACAACGCGTAGGCATAGCCCACGCTGACCTGGGTGATCGGGCCCGAGTGGTGCGTGCCGGCATCGGCAAACGTGCTGCCGATGTAGTTGAAGCCATCGGTCGCGCCCTGAAAGTCGCGCGCGTAGCCCAGCTTGAAGCTGGACGCGCCCACCGTGTAGATGCCGCTCAGCGTCAGCGCCGTGCGCTTGGCGTGGGGCTGGCTGGCGCCTGCCCAGTTGGTCCAGGCAGCGCCGAAGATCTCGCCCTCGCGGTTGAGCTTGACATGGCTGTAGCCTGCCATGAGCTGCAGTTGCGGCAGCAGCTGGTAGCTCGCCCCGACGAAGGCCACTTCGTCCTTCTGGCTGTTGCGCTCCAGGCCGACCATGGCCGACAGCGGGCCGGACTGGTAGCGGACGGCGCCGCTCAGGCCGCGCGCGAGGTCCTGCTCGTCGCGCTGCACGGCGGCCGAGACATGGGCGCTGAAGCCGTTCCAGGTCGGCGAGTCGTAGAAGATGCCGTTGTTCAGGCGGCTGTACTCGCGCGTCTGCGGGTTCGACAGATAGTCGGGCGCGAAGGCGAACCATTGCGGCGAAGCGATGCGGTCGTTGTTGTACCAGGCGTCATAGGCCCAGGAGAGCTCCCACAGCGGCGTGAGCGCCCGACCCAGCCGAACGGCGCCGAAGCCGCCCTTGAGGCCCACGGTGGACTCGGCTTTCCAGTACGGCCGTTGCGCGTCCGAGTCTTCCTGCGTGCCGGTGTCCACGTCGAAGCGCGTGTTCAGCTTGAAGGTGGCCGCCAGGCCGCCGCCCAGATCCTCGGTGCCCGAAAACGCCAGATTGCTGCGGCCGATGGTGCCCAGGTGCGTGGTGCCGCCGGTCTTTCTGCTGACGCCGATGTCCAGCGTGCCGGAGATGGTGACGCTGGACTGCGCCTGGGCCAGGCCGGCCAGGGTCAGGCCGGCGGCCAGCAGGGCCAGCGGTCGGACCGTCGAGCGCAGGGCGCGGCGAGAAGAAAAACGAGGAAGACAGCGGGATGCCAGAGTCATGCGAATAAAAATGCGCGCAGGGGCGCAGACTGAGGCCGGAATTACAAAGACCTGCAGCACCGGGCGGGGCCGGCATGCAACCCTTCGTCCCGGACCGGGGCGGAAAGGCACGTGGCACGCAGAACCCAAGCAGGTCTGCAGCGCCACGCAAGGCGGACTGGCGCTTTCGCAGTCATCGCGCAGCGATGCACCAAAGGCCAGGGGGACAGGGCACAGGGCGTGCCCCAAAGACAGCCCGCAAGGCGCGGGCCGGGTCTGATTGTAACTGCCTGCTTCTTGAGCAATGGATCCGGCGGGCGCGGCGGGCCCGCCCGGGCGCTCAGGGGCGGCTCGGTCCCGCCATCGTCGCCAACCAGTCCCGGACGGTCTGCACCGACACCGCCAGCGGCGCCCCGGCGCCCACCGTCAGCACACCGGCCTCGCCCTCGGGCGACTCCAGGGTGGCGAACTGGCTGGCGACCAGGCTGGCCGGAAACATGTGGGCCCCCGCCCGCTCGGCCACCCGCCGCTGGGCTTCTTCGGCCTCGATGCGCATGAAGACGAAGCGCAGCCCCGGCGCCGCAGTGCGCAGCTGGTCTCGGTAGGCTCGCTTGAGCGCCGAGCAGGTCAGCACCGCGCCCTGCGCATGGCCTTGCAACCGCTCGCCCAGCGTGCGCAGCCAGTCCTCACGGTCTGCGTCGACCAGCGGGATGCCCGCGCGCATTTTGGCGATGTTGGCCGGCGGGTGAAAATCATCGCCTTCGATCAGCGGCAACGCCAAGGCCTGCGACAGCGCCAGGCCCAGGCTGGACTTGCCGCAGCCCGACACCCCCATCACCACCATCCGAAGCGGCTGCTCGTCTTGCATGGCCTGCACTGTAGCGTGCGCCGCCGCCTCTGCCGCCCTGCCCTGTCGTCTTGATGAACACTGCGCGCCTCCTTTCGCCCGAAGAACGCCCCGCGCCGGCCCGTGCGCCGCACGCATTGCGCCCGCCGCGCCCTCTGCCTCCTTCGCGCGAAGAGATCGCGGCCCTGCCGCCTTTCGAGCCGCTGCCGCTGGGCCGGATCGCGCGTGTGGCCAGCGCGGAGGCCGCGGCACAGGCGCGGGCACAGATCCGCAACCACGCCTGGCTGGGCTTCGACACCGAGTCCAAGCCCACCTTCCGCAAGGACGAACACTCCACCGGCCCGCACACCTTGCAGCTGGCCAGCGCGGAGCGGGCCTGGGTGATCCAGCTGATCGACCCGGCCTGCCGTGCGCTGGCAGCCGAACTGCTGGCGGATGCGTCGCTGCAAAAGGTCGGCTTCGGCCTGGACGGCGACCGCACGCAGATCCGCGCACAGCTCGCCATCGAGCCGCAAGGCGTGCTGGACCTGGACACCGTGTTCCGCCGGCAGGGCTTTCGGCAGAGCATCGGGGTCAAGACCGCGGTGGCCCTCGTGTTCGGCCAGCGCTTCACCAAGTCGCGCAAGCAGAGCACGACCAACTGGGCCGCGCCGGTGCTCAGCGAGGGGCAACTGCGCTATGCGGCCAATGACGCCTGGGCGGCCTTGCGCGTGGCGCAGGCGCTGGGCATCGTGCCGGCCGCGGCGCACGGCTGAAGAAGCCGCTTGCGCCGCCACGCCCAGGGCGGCGCTCAAGCACGGCGTCCATGTGCTGAAACGTCCGCAGGAAGCCGCTCGATGCGCGCCTGCAGGCCGTGCCGCAACGGGATCCCGCTGACAGGCGGTCTCAAAACAGTTCGCCCTGCCCCAGGTCACCGCGGGGCCGGAACGCCTCGGTCCCCAGCAAGATGCGCTCGCGGTTGAAGCCCAGCCGGTGCGTGGCCTTCTGGAAGCGCTGGCGGATCAGCTCCGCCCACAGGCCGTCGCCCTTCATGCGCGTGGCGAAATCCGCGTCATAGTCCCGGCCGCCGCGCATGTCGTGGATGCGCGCCAGGATGCGCTGGGCGCGCTGCGGATAATGCAGCTGCAGCCATTCGCGAAACAGCGGCGCCACCTCCCAGGGCAGGCGCAGCACCGTGTAGAAAGCCGAGCGCGCGCCCGCTTCCCAGGCGGCTTCCAACACCTGCTCCATGTCTTCGTTCACGAAGGGAATCTGCGGCGCCACGCTCACGCCCACCGGCACGCCGGCCTGGGCCAGCGTGCGGATGGTGCGCAGCCGCCGCTGCGGGGCGGCGGCGCGCGGCTCCAGCTTGCGGGCCAGTTCGCCATCGAGCGTGGTGACGGTGATGTAGACCGCGGCCAGGCCCTGCGCGGCCATCGGTGCGATCAGGTCGAGGTCGCGCTCGACCAGGCTGGACTTGCTGACCAGGGCGAAGGGATGGCGCGCGTCGCGCAGCACCTCCATCACCGCGCGCGTGAGTTTCAGTTCGCGCTCCACCGGCTGGTAGCAATCGGTCGCGGTGCCGATGGCGATCTCGGCCGGCTGGTAGCCGCGCCGGGCGATCTCGCGCCGCAGCAGATCGGCGATGTTGCGCTTGGCGATCAGCTTGGTCTCGAAGTCCAGGCCGGGCGACAGGTTGAGGTAGCTGTGCGTGGGCCGCGCGAAGCAGTAGATGCAGCCGTGCTCGCAGCCGCGGTAGGGATTGAGCGAACGGTCGAAGGGGATGTCCGGCGATTCGTTGCGGCTCAGGGCCGAGCGCGCGTCCTCGAAACGCAGCTCGGTCGCGGGCGGGCGCGGCGCGGCGGCCTCGTCGTCACCGAGCGACGCCCAGCCGTCGTCGAAGGCCTGCCGCGCCTCGCTTTCGAAGCGGTGCGCCAGGCGCGAGGCCGCACCGCGGCCCTTGATGGCTTGCAGAGGAATGAAGGTATCGCCCACGCGACAACTGTATATTCATATGGGGTATCCAATTAGCTCCAATTCGAGCCAACTGCTGGATGTTCATACAGCCATCCTACTCCGAGTTGGCAACCACGGGTTGCCGACTGACGACATCGTTGTAAGTGAGCGGATCGGTGATGACGGCTTGCTGCAGCAGCCGGTAGAACAGCAGACCACGAGAGCCGGAGGTCCGCCGGTTGAAGCGGAAGACGAACTCGTCCAGGTAGGCGTCGAGATGGCCCGGCTGGACAGCGCCATGGTGGGTTCCGAGGATCCATCGCTTGACCAGCGATGCCACGCGATGGACGCCGACCATGGAGACGTGAGCGGGAACGTCGGAGCCCAGCATGACGGTGCGCTGGTGGGTGTAGCCGCGCTGCGTCAACGAACGGTAAGCCGCCGAGCCGTCGGTCCTCACCACGGAGCCTGGTTCGATGTTCGCCTCGACGAATGGCACGACGCAGACGTCCGCGTCGCTGTCGACGCGCTGCAGCCGGATGCGGCCGAACCCCTTGGGCTCATGCACCTCCACGGCTATGGCGATGAGCACCTTGCTGGTGTTGTTCTTGCGCTTGGCCTTGGAGATGGGCGCTTCACGGTCGGTGATCGCCAGGTAGGTTTCGTCGACCTCGACCAATCCGCCCAGCCGCTCCCGATCCAGGCGGACCATCGCCTTGCGGAACCGATGCAGCATCGTCCACGCTGTCTGATAGCCACCCAGCCCCAGCACCCGCTGTAGGCCAAGCGCGCTGACCCCCAGCTTCTGGTTGGTCACGTACCAGGCGCCAGCCAGCCACACCCGCAGTGGCGTGCGCGTCTTGTCGAAGATCGTGCCTGCGGTGACCGTACTCTGATGGCCACAGTCTTTGCACAGCAGCCGACCGCGACTGACGCGTGAAGGCGAGGATGCGACTGCGCAACGCGGGCAGACGAACCCCTGCGGCCAACGCAACGCCTCCAGGTAGGTGAGGCAGGCCTCCTCAGTCGGAAAGCGGGCGAGAAATTCGCTCCACGTGCGCGGATAGGGGTTGACTCCGCCGGAGTCGATTGCTGTATATTTATCCAGCACTTTTTGGGCATCCTGGAGCTAACAGGATACCCCATATATTCATACAGTCTTTCTGGCAATGCATCGTCTTGCGGATCCCTGGACCGCAGGCGCGGAATGCAGGAGAAAGAGAAAGAGGAAGGGCTCAGCGCCGGCGCGCCGGCAGCGGGAAGCGGCGCAGCATCTGGCGCCCCAGCGGCGTGATGGCCGTGACGGTGGCCGGCGGCTGGTGATACCCTTCGAGCGTGCGCACGGGCCTGGGCACCTCGGCACGGATGTGGCCGGCCAAGGCCAGCAGGCGCACCCCGTCGACGTCCTGCCCGTCCGTCACCGAGACGGGCAGGCGCTCCAGGGCGAGGCGATGCAGCAGTTCCATGGGCATGCGAAGCAGTATGCGCGTGCTGGTGAAGAAGCCGCCAAAAGGACGTTCAAGAGCTCGAATCCCGTGCATATTGCGCAGTTGCGCGGCGCTGGCCGGCCCGGGCAGGCATGTTGTCCGGCAAGGCTGCGCGCAGCGCATGGCGAAAATCCCGGCCTTTCCCGCCTTCGCGCCGACCCTTGACCCACCCGTCCGCTTCCCTGCCCTGGCTGCTGCCGGGCGATGATTTCCCGCCCCTGGAAAGCGCCTGGGGTGCACAAGACCCTGCCCCGGGCCTGCTGGCCGGGGGCGGGGCGCTGGACGTGGCGACCCTGGTCAACGCCTACTCGCACGGCATCTTTCCCTGGTACAGCGGCAACCAGCCGATCCTCTGGTGGAGCCCGGATCCGCGAATGGTGCTCCCGACCGCCGAGTTCAGGCTGCACCGGTCGCTGAAGAAGACGCTGCGGCGCTTCCGGGAGACCGAGGGTTGCGAAGTCCGTGTGGACCAGGACTTCGAGGGGGTGCTGCGCGCCTGTGCGCAGGCGCCGCGCCACGGGCAGTCCGGCACCTGGATCGGTCCCGACATGATCCGCGCCTACGCCGAGCTGCACCGCGCCGGCCATGCGCACAGCTTCGAAACCTGGGCTCTCCGGAATAACTTGTGGAACAGGTGACCATGCAGTATCCTCCTGAGTCGGATTTTCGTGTGGAAAGGAAACCAAGTGAAACTGCATCCTAAGACCGCCGCCCTTGTGGACCGGTTCGCCGCAGCTCTGAAGGAAAAACTCGCCGCCGCAGAGGAGAAGTACGGCTACTCCGACGGGTGGGCGACTGACGACTGGATGGGCGAGTGTCGCAAGGAACTGCGGAAGCACGTTGCAAAAGGGGACCCACTGGATGTGGCGGCCTACTGCGCATTCCTGTGGCATCACGGCGAGGCGACCACCGGCCCATGTCCGCACGCAGACTACTGCAACGAGACGGGCTCCTGCGCGAACGGATGCGATGACCGGATGCCTCGGCTGACGGACCAAGATGTGGCCGACTGCTTGGGTCGGTCGTTCGATGCGGCGGGGAATATCCTGCCCAGCACCTTCGCACGCGAGGTTCTCCGGGCGGCTCAAGTCTTGGTCCGAGAGAAGTGAATTGACTGCCTTTTTCTTCATCTGCGCAGCCCTGTACTGCGCGTGGTTCATCCTGAGGTTCCTGCTATGAACGAGAATTACGAGGGCGCGCTGGCCAAGATTGACGCTGCAAGGAAACTGGCCCGGCAGACGATGGGGAAGCATGGCAAAGAGGAGGTGTGCGACCCGCCAATGGGCATCGACACGCCCCAGAGGCCGGCGCTGCCGGCTTGGCAGGACGTGTTGGGCGCTGCCGAGCAGCTCGTCCGGCAGAAGCCCGCCTTCCCCAAGTACATCAAGGGCACGGTCTTGGAGAACGATGTGCCGGTGTGGATTGCCACCTTCACCCAGCAAATGCTGGTGCGCGAGCTGTCTCGCATCCGGGCTGTCATCGCTTCCGACCGCTGTGACGGTGATACCGACTACGCAGCGGGAGCCAACGCCGCCCGAGCCAAGTACCTCGCCGCCATTGACAAGCGGTGACCCCATCCACACGACAATCCGGGGATGACGGACATCCTCGACCTGAAGGGCTGGACGGTGCTGGGTCGCACCGAGGAGGACGGGGCGGACGTGCTGGAGGCGGAGTACCCGCTGCCCATGCCTACCGCCTGCCCAAAGTGCGGCACCCTCGACTGCATCTACCGGCACGGCACCAAAGCTACTACTTACGTCGACATTCCGATGCGCGGGAAGCCGGCCAAGCTGCGGGCGAAGGTCCAGCGATACCGGTGCACCTCCTGCAAGGAGACCTTCCTGCAGCCGCTGGGCGGCATCTTGGAGGGCCGGCGCATGACGGAGCGCTGCGCCACCTACATCAAGGCCCACAGCCTGCGGGACACCTTCACCCGCATCGCGGAGAACGTGGGGTGCGACGACAAGACGGTCCGGACGCTGGGGGCGGAGTACATGGCCGAACTGGAGGCCAGCCACCGGCCGGAGATGCCAGACTGGCTGGGCATCGACGAGACCCAAATCGACGGGAAGATGCGCTGCGTCCTGACGGACATCGGGGAGCGCCGCATCCTCGACATGCTGCCGGACCGGGACAAGGCGACCTTGGCGGGGTGGCTGCACCGGTTCAAGGACCGGCACTGGGTCAAGGGCGTGGCCATCGACATGTGGCGGCCGTACCGGGACGTGTCGCACCAGATGTTCCCTGGCCGACCGGTGGTCATCGACAAGTTCCACGTCGTCCGCATGGCGAACTACTGCATGGAGCGGGTCCGCATCCGGCTCCAGAAGCAGCGCAAGGCTGGCGAGCGGCGCCTGTGGCTCCAGTCCAAGGCGATGCTGAACATGCGGTACGCCAAGCTGGCCGAGAAGGGCCGGTTCAATCTGGACATGTGGCTGGCCAACGAGCCCGAGCTGGCCGCCGCCTACGGGCTGAAAGAGGCGTTCTACAACATCTACGACCTGCCCAAGGCGCAGGCCGTGGCGGCCTTCGACGCCTTCCCGGGGACCATCCCAGCCAGCCTGAAGGCGGACTTCAAGACTCTCACGACCGCCATGAAGAACTGGCGGACGGAGATTCTGGCGTACTTCGACCACCCCATCACCAACGCCTACACCGAGGCGCTGAACGGGGTCGCCAAGACCATCAACCGGCAGGGCCGGGGGTACACCTTCGAGGTGCTGCGCGCCCGTCTCCTGTACGGCAAGGGGCCGCTGGAGCCGTGGCGGCTGGCGACCGTCTACCCTGCCAACCCCACCCAGTTGCAGCTCCTGAAGCGGGAACAGGGCAACCGGTGCCAGAGCTGCGGCTGCGAGCTGGGACGGACCAAGGACGACAAGGCGAACGTGGTCGTTCTGGTGCGCGGCAACACCCGCCGGCAGCAGCTCATTTGCGGGCTGTGCAACGTCGGTTTCCACACGGAGGCACTCAATCACCGGAAGCCTCCTTCAACACAGAAATCCGGATAGCCGAAACCTGGATGCACGGCGAGTGCGTGGGCGGCCTCTACGTGGTGAGCGTGGGCCGCGCGGTGTTCGGCGAATCCATGTTCGCGCATCGCACGGACGCCTCGAAGATCGCACTGGCGGCGCTGGTGGCCTTCAGCCGACGCCACGGCATTGCCGTGGTCGACTGCCAGCAGAACACGGCCCATCTGGCCAGCCTGGGCGCGCGCGAATGGCCACGCGCGCGCTTCGCGGCCCACATCGGCCGCGCGCGCGCCCTGCCCGCGCCGCCGGCCTGGCGCTTCGAGCCCGCCGACTGGGAATTCGTCCTGGCGCCGGGGGCCTTGCCCTTGGCCTGATTCGTCGCCACCATGGCGCTCAGCCCTGCCGAATCCGTTGCCTTCGCTCCATGACCAAACCCCAGGAACTGCCGCTGCAGACCCTGCAGTTCTACGCCACGGCGCCCTACCCGTGCAGCTACCTGCCCGAGCGGCAGGCGCGCTCGCAGGTCGCGACGCCCAGCCACCTGATCCACAGCGACGCCTACTCCGACCTGGTGCTGCGCGGCTTCCGTCGCAGCGGCCTGTTCACCTACCGGCCGTATTGCGACGGTTGCCGCGCGTGCGTGCCGTTGCGCGTGCGTGTCGATGACTTCGCGCCCACGCGCAGCCAGCGCCGCGCCGCCCGCAAGCACGGCAGCCTGCACGCGCGCGCGCTGCGCCTGGGTTTCATGCCCGAGCACTACCAGCTCTACCTGCGCTACCAGAACGGCCGGCACGCTGGCGGCGGCATGGACCAGGACAGCATCGACCAGTACACCCAGTTCCTGCTGCAAAGCCGCGTGAACTCGCGGCTGGTGGAATTTCGCGAGCCCGCCGCCCCGGGCCAGGCCGGCGCATTGCGCATGGTCAGCATCCTGGACGTGCTCAACGATGGCCTCTCGGCCGTCTACACCTTCTACGAGCCCGACGCCGCGGCCGCCTACGGCACCTACGGCGTGCTGTGGCAGATCGAGCAGGCCCGGCGGCTGCGGCTGCCCTACGTGTACCTGGGCTACTGGATCGCGGGCAGCAGCAAGATGGATTACAAGGCCCGTTTCGGCCCGCACGAGCTGCTGCGCGAGGGGCGCTGGGAACCGGCGTGACGGCGCCTTCAAATTTCACGAGATAAGATGACGCGCCTTCGTTCACGCGCGCATCCATGAGAAAAGCCCAAGCTGACATTCCGGCCACGCCCGTCATCCAGGTCATCGAGCGCATGTTCGCGCTGATCGACGTGCTGGCTTCGCGCGAGGAGGCCATCTCGCTCAAGGAAATCAGCGAAAAGACCGGGCTGCATCCTTCGACCACCCACCGCATCCTCAACGACCTGGCCGTGGGCCGCTTCGTCGACCGGCCCGAGGCCGGCAGCTACCGGCTGGGCATGCGGCTGCTGGAGCTGGGCAACCTCGTGAAGGCGCGGCTCAACGTGCGCGACGCGGCGCTCATCCCCATGCGCGAACTGCACCGCCTGACGCAGCAGCCCGTGAACCTGAGCCTGCGCCAGGGCGACGAGATCGTGTATGTGGAGCGCGCCTTCAGCGAGCGCTCGGGCATGCAGGTGGTTCGCGCCATCGGCGGCCGCGCGCCGCTGCACCTCACCTCTACCGGCAAGCTCTTCCTGGCGGCCGACGACCCGCAACGCGTGCGCAGCTACGCCACGCGCACCGGCCTGGCCGGCCACACGCGCAACAGCATCACGCAGTTGCCGGTGCTGGAGCGCGAACTGGCCAAGGCCCGCCAGTACGGCATCGCGCGCGACAACGAGGAGCTGGAACTGGGCGTGCGATGCATGGCCGCCGGCATCTACGACGACCAGGGCAAGCTGGTGGCCGGCCTGTCGATCTCGGCACCCGCGGACCGGCTGGACGAAGGCTGGCTGCCCAAGCTGCAGGCCACGGCCAACCAGATCTCGGAGGCGCTGGGCTATTCGCGCACCTCGCCCGGCGGCGGCGGGCTGGACTCCCGCGCCGGCTGAGGGCGGCGGCAGCTCTTCCCGGCCTCGGCAACGACAAAGGCGGCCGAAGCCGCCTTTCCTGTGCTGCGAGCGTCCGCCTGCCCCGGCAGGCGCCGGGCCGCTCAATCGCCCGCGATCTGCAGGCCGCGCGCCGGCAGGTGCGTGGCTTCGACCCAGCGGCGCACGCGCTCGGCATCCGCCAGCCGGCTCACGCGGCCGGTCGCGTCCAGGAAGACCATGATCAGCTTGCGCCCTGCCACCTTGGCCTGCATGACCAGGCACTGGCCGGCCTCGGAGATGTAGCCCGTCTTCTGCAGGCCGATGTCCCAGTCGGCGCTGCGCACCAGGCGGTTGGTGGTGTTGAACTGCAGCGTGCGGCTGCCCACCTCGACCTGGTGTTCGGGCGACACGGACAGCTGGCGCACCAATGGGTCCTGCGAGGCGGCGCTGACCAGCAGGGCCAGGTCCTGCGCCGTCGACTGGTTGCGCGGCGACAGGCCGGTGGGTTCCACATAGCGCGTGTCCTTCATGCCCAGCAGGCGCGCCTTGCCGTTCATCACGCTGACGAAGGTCGCCATGCCGCCCGGGTAGGTGCGGCCCAGCGCATGTGCGGCGCGGTTCTCGCTGGACATCAGCGCCAGGTGCAGCAGTTCGCCTCGCGACAGCGTGGTGCCCACCGCCAGGCGCGAGCGGCTGAATTTCTCGGTGTCCACGTCGTCCTGCGTGATGGTGATCATCTCATCCATCGGCAGGCGGGCCTCGCTGATCAGCAGGCCGGTCATGAGCTTGGTGAGCGACGCGATGGGCAGCACCGCGTGGTCGTTCTTGCTGAACAGCACCTCGTGCGTGTCCTGGTCCACCACCAGCGCCACGCTGGAGCTCAGGTCCAGCACGTCGTTGGTCTGGTGCAGGCCGGCCATCTGCCCGTAGGACAGGCGGGGCGCGGGCGGATCAACCCGCACCACTGAACGCTTCTGCACCGCCACCACCGTCTTGCCACCGCGCTTTTCCACGGTGGCCGTCACGTTGCGGCCCGCGCGCGTGCTCTTGCTCGCCGTCGCTTGGGCCTTGCTGCTGGAGGCCACCTGGCGCTTGGGCGCCGCAGCGCGGGCACTCTTGCCGGCCGATGCGCTGCGCTTGTTCTCGCTGGCGACCGCCTTCTTGCTGGTGGCGGGCTTCTTGGAGCTCTGGGCGTACGCGCCCGGCATCAAAAAAGCCGTCGCACAGAGGGCGACAGCAATCAGCCGGCAAGCGGCCTTGAAATGCTGGAGGGAGGGGCGGCGCAACATCAGTTGCTGGGGGGCTTCAGGCATCCAATTTCTCCAGCGGCGAGCAGTAGGCGGCAGAGTCTAACGAAAGGAAAAAACACATGCAATATCAGAGACTTGCAAATGCTTCTTCAAAGATACGACATCAAGCGTTGTCCTACAGAGGAATCACATCCAGATTTTCAGTTTGGCGCCCTAAGTGCTTGATTCCATGAGGAGGAAGGGAGCAAAGCTCTCACCCTCGATCAGCGCTGACTGCCCTGCCTGACTGAGCCACGGCGCCGCAGCGCCTGCACCATCAGCGTGGGCACCAGGATCAAGACGAACAAGGGCAGCCACACCGCACCCAGCGCCAGCGCGGTTCCCATCGGCACACCGCGCATGACGGAGCCGGAACCGGAGGTGTCGGCTGCCACGAGAAACTCGCCGCCGTACCGATCCAGAACGTCTGCGCACTCGACAACGATCGGCCCCGCCTTTTCGCCGACCGTTTGCAGCTGCCAGCGCTGAACAAAGCCCTGGCGCGGCGTGAACCACCACAGGGTGTCCTCCCACCCGAGCGCATTCACGCGCCGCAAGGGCAAGGATTCGGTGCCCGCACGGGCCGTGCAACGCACGGTGCCCAGCAGCGCGGACGCGCCACTGACCCAGATGCCGGCCCTTTCATCCGCCGAAAGGACGACGGACAGCGACTGCCCCAAGTCAACGGGCGTCGCGCGCTCGACGCTGTGAGCCACCGGCAGCACCCATCCCACCCAGATCAGTGTCCAGGCCAGCAGGCATCCGGCGGCCAGCGCCCACAGCAGTTGGCGACGCGCACGCTCGTGCGCGCGAGCCATCGCATCAGGCGCCGCCCGTGTCGCCGCCATCACCGGCTGTGGACAAGGCGACGATCAACCCTGCGCCGCGACCCTTTCGGACTGGCTCTGCAGCTTGTTGAGGGCGCTCAGATAGGCCTTGGCGGATGCGACGACGATGTCTGGATCGGCGCCCACGCCGTTGACCACGCGGCCCGCGTTCTGCAGCCGCACCGTCACCTCGCCCTGGCTCTCGGTCGAGCCGCTGATGGCGTTGACCGAGTACAGCACCATCTCGGCGCCGCTGTTCACGTGCGATTCGATGGCCTTGAGCGAGGCATCGACCGGCCCGTTGCCATCGGACTCGCCCACCACTTCCTGGCCGGCGACCGAGAACACCACACGCGCGTGCGGCCGTTCGCCCGTTTCGCTGTGCTGGGCGAGCGACACGAACGCGAACTTCTCGCCCACGCTCGAGCCGCCCTCCCCGCTGACCAGGGCCAGGATGTCCTCGTCGAAGATTTCGGCCTTGCGGTCGGCCAGCTCCTTGAAGCGCAGGAAGGCGGCATTGGTGTCGGCCTCGCTGTCCAGTTCGACGCCCAGCTCCTGCAGGCGCTGCTTGAAGGCGTTGCGGCCCGAGAGCTTGCCCAGCACGATCTTGTTGGCCGTCCAGCCCACGTCCTCCGCGCGCATGATCTCGTAGGTGTCGCGGGCCTTGAGCACGCCGTCCTGGTGGATGCCCGAGGCATGCGCGAAGGCGTTGGCGCCCACCACCGCCTTGTTGGGCTGCACCACGAAACCCGTGGTCTGGCTCACCATGCGGCTGGCGGCCACGATGTGCTGGGTGTCGATGCCCAGCTCCAGGCCGAAGTAGTCCTTGCGGGTCTTCACCGCCATCACGATTTCCTCGAGCGAGCAGTTGCCGGCGCGCTCGCCCAGGCCGTTGATGGTGCATTCCACCTGGCGCGCGCCGCCGATCTTCACGCCGGCCAGCGAATTCGCCACGGCCATGCCGAGGTCGTTGTGGCAGTGCACCGACCAGATCGCCTTGTCGCTGTTGGGGATGCGCTCGCGCAGGGTCTTGATGAAGTTGCCGTAGAGCTCGGGAATGGCATAGCCCACGGTGTCGGGCACGTTGATGGTGGTGGCGCCTTCGGCGATCACGGTTTCGAGCACGCGGCACAGGAAGTCCATGTCGCTGCGGTAGCCGTCCTCGGGGCTGAACTCCACGTCGGCCACCTTGTTGCGCGCAAAGCGCACGGCCAGCCGGGCCTGCTCATGCACCTCGTCGGGCGTCATGCGCAGCTTCTTTTCCATGTGCAGCGGGCTGGTGGCGATGAAGGTGTGGATGCGCGCGCGCGCGGCGCCCTGAAGCGCCTCGGCCGCGCGTGCGATGTCGCGGTCGTTGGCGCGCGACAGGCCGCACACGGTGGAGTCCTTGATCGCATTGGCGATGGCCTGCACGGCCTCGAAGTCCCCGTTCGAGCTGGCCGGGAAGCCGGCTTCGATCACGTCGACCTTCAGCCGCTCCAGTTGCTTGGCGATGCGCATCTTCTCGTCGCGCGTCATGGAAGCGCCGGGCGATTGCTCACCGTCGCGCAAGGTGGTGTCGAAAATGATCAGCTTGTCGGTCATCGGGGTTCTCTCCAAGGGGGCGGCCTGCCGCTTGCGCCGCCTGCGGACCACGGCAGCAGGCTGCACCGTGGACCGCGGCGGGGCGGCCGGTTTCGAGCGCAGCTTCGCTCAGGTCAGGCCGTGGCAACCTGCGATTGTGCGCCCTGCGCGGGACGGCCGGCGCCGCGGGCCCGCGCGCGCTGCACGCCCGAGATGATGGCCTTGTGCGCGGCGGCGATGGTGTCGCTGTCGATGCCGACGCCGAACAGCGTCTGGCTGTCGTCCACGCGCAGTTCCAGGTAGGCGATCGAGCGCGCATCGGCACCGGCGCCGATCGCGTGCTGGTGGTAGTCGATCACGCGGATGTCGTGGCCGGTGGCGGCGCTCAGGGCCTGCGTGAAGGCGTCGATGGGGCCGTTGCCCTCGCCTTCGATCACGCGCGAGGCGCCGTCCCAGGCCACTTCGCCGCGCAGGGTCACGCGCCCTTCCCCACCATCCGTGCCCACGCGCTCCTGCAGGCGGCGCTGCTGCAGGCCGCGCGCGCCTTCGATGCGGTACTCGTGGTTGAAGATCTGCCAGAGGTCGGCGGCCGTGAGTTCCTTGCCCTCGACGTCCATCACGCGCTGCACGACCTGGCTGAACTCGATCTGCAGGCGGCGCGGCATCTCGATGCCGTACTCGCTTTCGAGCAGGTAGGCCATGCCGCCCTTGCCCGACTGGCTGTTCACGCGGATCACGGCCTCGTAGTTGCGCCCGAGGTCCTTGGGATCGATGGGCAGGTAGGGAACCTGCCACACATCGCCTTCGCGGCGTGCCGCGAAAGCCTTCTTGATCGCGTCCTGGTGCGAACCCGAGAAGGAGGTGTAGACCAGATCGCCCGCATAGGGATGGCGCGGGTGCACCGGCAACTGGTTGCAATGCTCCACGGTGGCGCGGATCTCGTCGATGTGGGAGAAGTCCAGCTCCGGCGACACGCCCTGGGTGTACAGGTTCAACGCCACGTTCACCACGTCCAGGTTGCCGGTGCGCTCGCCATTGCCGAAGAGACAGCCCTCGACGCGGCGCGCGCCGGCCATCAAGGCCAGTTCTGCGGCCGCCGTGCCCGTGCCGCGGTCGTTGTGCGGATGCACCGACAGCACCACGTGCGGACGGTCGAAGAAGCGTCGGCTCATCCACTCGATCTGGTCGGCGAACACGTTCGGCGTGGCGTTCTCCACCGTGGTGGGCAGGTTGAGGATGATGGGGCGCCCCGCGCCCCAGGCCGCCACAGCGGTTTCGCAGGCCTGGGCGGACACCTCCAGTTCGGCCAGCGAGAAGGTCTCGGGCGAGTACTGCAGCACCCATTCCGTTTGCGGCTGCGCGTCGGTCAGGCGGCGCAGCTGCGTCACGCTGCGCTCGACCAGCTGCATCACCTGCGCCACGCTCATGCCGAACACCACCTCGCGCCAGGCCGGCGCCACGGCGTTGTAGATGTGCACGATGGCCCGACGCGCGCCGCTCAGCGATTCCACCGTGCGCGCGATGAGTTCCTCGCGCGCCGGCGTCATGACCTGGATGGTCACGTCATCCGGGATCCGGCCTTCGTCGATGAGCTTGCGCACGAAGTCGTACTCCACCTGCGAGGCCGCCGGGAAGCCGACCTCGATCTCCTTGAAGCCGATCTTCACCAGCATCTCGAACATGCGCATCTTGCGCGCGAGGTCCATGGGCTCGACCAGGGCCTGGTTGCCATCGCGCAGGTCGGTCGACAGCCAGATCGGAGCACGGGTCAGCACGGCGTCGGGCCAGGTGCGGTCCGGCAGGGCGATGGGCGCGAAGGCGCGGTACTTGGTCTGCGGTTGCTTCAACATGTCGATCTCTTGCGTGATGTGCGAAGGTTTGAATCGACCAGCAACCCCCAAAGACAAAACGGCCCGTTGCTGGTGCGAACGGGCCGTGATGGTGGAAAGTGCGCGCGCGCCCTACCGTCTCCGCCCGTAGGGGATGGCTAGTAGGGACAGGGCGAACTTGCTCATGGGTGTGGCGACTCTATCACAACGCCTGCGGATCGGCGCAAGGCCTGCGCCGCTGCTGTCGCATGCGCGGCAGGGCCATCAGTTGTGCAGGCCGCGCTCGTCCGGCTCGTCGGTCGAGACGCTGATCACGCTCGCCGGCTCGCCCTTGGCCTTGCGCCAGGCGTAGATCACGTAGCCGCTCAGGCCATAGGCCACGAACAGGCCGAACAGCACGGTGGGCGGATGGATGTTGATGACGGCGATGCCCAGCGCGATCAGCACGATCACGGCGAAGGGCACGCTGCGCTTCACGTGGATGTCCTTGAAGCTGTAGAAGGGCGCGTTGGTCACCATGGTCAGGCCCGCGTAGAGCGTGAACACGAAGGTGATCCAGGTGATCTGGTTCCAGCTCAGGTACAGCACGTCGCTGCCGCGGCGGCCCCATTCGGTCATGAGCCAGATGAAGCCCGTGACCAGCGCCGCGGCGGCCGGCGACGGCAGGCCCTGGAACCAGCGCTTGTCGACCACGCCCGTGTTGACGTTGAAGCGCGCCAGGCGCAGCGCGGCGCAGGCGCAGTAGACGAAGGCCGCGATCCAGCCCCAGCGGCCCAGGCCCTTGAGCGACCACTCGTAGGCGATGAGGGCCGGCGCGGCGCCGAAGGACACCATGTCCGACAGCGAGTCCATCTGCTCGCCGAAGGCGCTCTGTGTGTGGGTCATGCGCGCCACGCGCCCGTCCAGGCTGTCGAGCACCATGGCGGCGAACACGCCCAGCGCGGCCAGGTCGAAGCGCGCGTTCATCGCCATCACGATGGCGTAGAAGCCGCCGAACAGCGCGGCCAGCGTGAACAGGTTGGGCAGGACGTAGATGCCCTTGCGACGCTTGCGCGGCAGCGTGTCGCCCAGGGGCGTTTCGTCTTGCATGAAGGAGGCCTCCAGTGCCGCGGGTCCGGACCCGCAGGCGGCTGTGTGAAAGTGCGCTGCGACCGTGCAGCGGCGAGCCGGCCAGTGTAGTCAACTCGACTGCCCGCCCCGGCCCCTTTTCCCTGGGGCGCCGGCCTGATCGCCCCCGCCCGCGGACGCAAAAAAGCCGGGGCAGGCCCGGCGTTCGAAGGCTGGGTCGGAGGCCCGTGCGCCCCGCGACGCATTCAGATCGCGCTCTCGTTCTCCTCGCCGGTGCGGATGCGCACCACGCGCTCCACGTTGGTGACGAAGATCTTGCCGTCGCCGATCTTGCCGGTGCGCGCGGCCGCCACGATGGCGTCCACGCAGCGCTCGACGTCGGCGTCATTGACCACGACCTCGATCTTCATCTTGGGCAGGAAGTCGACCACGTACTCGGCGCCGCGGTACAGCTCGGTGTGGCCCTTCTGGCGGCCGAATCCCTTGATCTCGGTGACCGTGAGGCCCGACACGCCGACCTGCGCCAAGGCCTCACGCACGTCGTCGAGCTTGAAGGGTTTGACGATGGCGGTGATCTGCTTCATGGGGGGTTCTTTCCTCGGGCGGTTTCGTTGAACTTGCTGGTGATAGGGTAACGCCAATCCTTGCCGAAGCTGCGGTGGGTGACCCGGATGCCCACGGGGGCCTGGCGGCGTTTGTATTCGTTGAGCTTGACCAGCCGTGTCACGCGCTCGACCACGGCGCGTTCATAGCCCGCGGCCACGATGGCCTCCACGCTCTCGTCGTCTTGCATGTAGCGCGCCAGGATGCCGTCCAGCACGTCGTAGGGCGGCAGGCTGTCCTGGTCGGTCTGGTCAGGCCGCAGTTCGGCGCTGGGCGGGCGCGTGATGATGCGCTCGGGGATGGGCTCGCGGCCGGTGCCGTAGGGGTCGTGCGTGTTGCGCCAGCGGGCCAGCGCGAACACGGTGGTTTTCAGCAGGTCCTTGATGACCGCGAAGCCGCCGGCCATGTCGCCGTACAGCGTGCAGTACCCCGTCGCCATTTCGCTCTTGTTGCCCGTGGTCAGCACGATGGCGCCGAACTTGTTCGACAGTGCCATCAGCAGCGTGCCGCGGATGCGCGCCTGCAGGTTCTCCTCGGTCGTGTCTTCGGCCAGGCCGGCAAACTCGGGCGCCAGCGCGGCCTTGAAGGACTCGAAGGTGGGCTTGATGGAAATCTCGTCGTAGCGCACCCCCAGCCGCTCGGCCATGTCGCGCGCGTCGATCCAGCTGATGTCGGCCGTGTACGGCGAGGGCATCATCACCGCGCGCACCTGGTCCTTGCCCAGCGCGTCCACGGCGATGGCCAGCACCAGCGCCGAGTCGATGCCGCCCGACAGGCCCAGGATCGCACCCGGAAAGCCGTTCTTGCCCACGTAGTCGCGCACGCCCAGCACCAGCGCGTCCCACAGCTGGGCTTCGGCCTCGCGCGGGGCGGGCAGCTGCGCCGGATCGGCGTCCACGTGCACGCCCTGCGGGCCGGCCGCCAGCGGCACCTGCACCAGCGCCTCCTGGAAGCCGGGCGCCTGCACGGCCAGCCGGCCGTCCGCCTGCAGCGCGAAGGAGGCGCCATCGAACACCACCTCGTCCTGCCCACCGACCAGGTGCGCGTAGATCAGCGGCAGGCCCACGGCGCGCGCGCGCTCGGCCATGCGGGCCACGCGCTCGTTTTCCTTGCCCACGTGGTAGGGCGAGGCGTTGATCACGGCCAGCACCTGCGCGCCCGCGGCCTGTGCCAGCGCGGCGGGCTCCTCGAACCAGGCGTCCTCGCAGATCAGGAGGCCCACGCGCACGCCCTGCACCTCGACCACGCACACGCCCTGGCCGGGGGCGAAGTAGCGCCGCTCGTCGAACACCTGGTAGTTGGGCAGCTCCCGCTTGGCGTAGGTGGCCAGCACCTGCCCGCCGCGCAGCACGCTGGCGGCGTTGAAGCGCTGCTGCACCGCCACCGAGCGGCTGCGCAGGCTGCCGCCCGTGGGATGGCCCACCACCACGGTCATGTCGGGCAGATCGGCCAGGTCGGCCGCGATGCCGAGCACGGCCTCGTCGCAGGCGGCCGTGAAGGCCGGGCGCAGGAACAGGTCCTCGGCCGCATAGCCGGCGATGGAGAGTTCGGGCGTGAGCAGCACGCGCGCGCCTTTGGCATGCGCCTGGCGGGCGGCGGCGACGATGCGGCGGGCATTGCCGGCGATGTCGCCCACCACGTAGTTGAGCTGCGCGATGGCGATCTGGAGCGTCATGGGGAACACGCGGCGCAAAGCCGCAGAAGAAGCGAGCCGGGATGTTACCCGCGGCTCGCGCGGCGCCCCTGCGCCGGCAGGCCCCGCGCGGCGCTGGTACGCTCGCTTTTCCATGCCGCTCCAACCGTCTCCCGCCGCCGCCACCCGCTGGGGCCAGGCCTGGCGCTGGTTCAACCACCAGGCGCCGCTGCTGCTGATCCTCACCACGCTGATCTGGGGCTGCAACGCCGTCGCGGCCCGGCTGGCCGTGGGCGAGATCTCGCCCATGATGCTGACCACCGCGCGCTGGAGCATCTGCTGCGTGGCCCTGTGGTTCAGCGCGCGGCGCGACATCGCCACGCATTGGCGCAGCCTGCGCCCGCACTGGCGCTACCTGGCCGTCATGGGCACGGCCGGGTTCACGGCCTTCAACGCCCTGTTCTACACCGCGGCGCACCACACCACGGCCATCAACATCGCCATCATCCAGGGCACCATCCCGGTGCTGGTGCTGCTGGGCGGCTTCCTGTTCGCGGGCCTGCGCGCCACGCCGCTGCAGATGCTGGGCGTGGGCATCACGCTGGCCGGCATCGGGGTGGTGGCCTCGCGCGGCGATCTCGCGGTGCTCACGGGGCTGGGCTTCAATGTGGGCGACGTCTGGATCCTGATCGCCTCGCTGCTCTATGCCGGCTACATGCTGGGCCTGCGCCGGCGCCCGGCCGTGCCGCCCATCGTGTTCTTCGCCGCGCTGGCGGCCGTGGCTTCCCTCGCGTCGCTGCCGCTGCTGGCCGTGGAGGTGGCGCGCGGCGAGTTCTTCGCGCCCACGCCCACGGGCTGGCTGATCATGCTGTTCGTGGGCCTGCTGCCCTCCTTCGTGTCACAGATCACCTTCATCCAGGCCGTGGCGCTGATCGGCCCGGCGCGCGCGGGCGTGTACCTGAACCTCACGCCCATCTTCGGGCCGCTGCTGGCCGTGGGGGTGCTGGGCGAACCCCTGTCGCTGTACCACGGCGTGGCGCTGGCGCTGGTGCTGGGCGGCATCTGGATCGCCGAACACCTGGGGCAGCGGCGCGCATGAGCACCGCCGGGCCGCCCCAAGGTGCTCGCGCCGCAGCCGAAGGCGAAGGTACTCCAGTGCGCGATGACGCGAGCGAAGGCGCAGTGCTGCGCCTGCATACCGAGCTGGCGGACCTGGACGCCGCCGCCTGGGACGCGCTGCTCGCGCAGCAGTCGCTGCCCACGCCTTTCATGCGCCACGCCTACCTGGCCGCGCTGCAGGCCAGCGGCAGCGCCACGCCCGACACCGGCTGGGCCGCGGCCTTCGCCACGCTGCATGAGGACGGCTTGCTCACGGCCGCCTGCCCGCTCTACGTCAAGAACCACTCCTACGGCGAATACGTGTTCGACTGGGCCTGGGCCAACGCCTATGAACAGCATGGACTGAGTTACTACCCCAAGGCGGTGGTGGCCGTGCCCTTCACGCCCGTGCCGGGCTCGCGCCTGCTGGCGCGCGACGCCGCCAGCCGCGCGCGGCTGGCGCAGGGCTTGCTGCAGTGGTGCGGGCAGATGGCGCTGTCGTCGCTGCATGTGCTGTTCGGCAGCGACGAGGACATGGCCGCCTGCGAGCAGGCGGGCCTGATGCGCCGACAAACGGTTCAGTTCCACTGGAACAACGAGGCGCCGCCAGGCGCCGACACGTTCGGCGCCTGGCCCGACTTCGAGGCCTTCCTGGCCAGCCTGTCGCAGGAAAAGCGCAAGAAGATCCGCCAGGAACGCCGCAAGGTGGCCGAGGCCGGCGTGCGCTTTCGCTGGGCGCGCGGCGCCGGCATCGCGCCGGCGGACTGGGACTTCTTCTACCGCTGCTACGCCCGCACCTACCGCGAGCACGGCAACCCGCCCTACCTCTCGCGCGAGTTCTTCCGCCTGCAGGCGCAGCAGCAGCCCGAGTCGTGGCTGCTTTTCATCGCCGAGCGCGGCGGCCGGCCCATCGCCAGCAGCCTGATTGCGCTGGGCGCCGACGCGGACGGCACTCCGGTGGCCTACGGCCGCTACTGGGGCGCGCTGGAACGCGTGGACTGCCTGCATTTCGAGGCGTGCTACTACCAGCCGCTCGCCTGGTGCCTCGCCCATGGCTTCCGGCGCTTCGAAGGCGGCGCGCAGGGCGAGCACAAGATGGCCCGCGCGCTGATGCCCGTGGCCACGCACAGCGCCCACTGGCTCGCGCACCCCGGCTTCGCCGATGCGGTGGAGCGCTTTCTGCAGCGCGAAGGCGCGGGCATCGCGCACTACATGGACGACCTCGCGGCGCGCAACCCCTTCCGCCACCGCCCGCCGGGCCCGGCCGACGACGGGTCAGTCCGCTGAGCCCGGCGCCGAACGCCTCGCCCGCCCCAGCCGGCGCCGTGCGGCGCCCGCGATGGCCCGCACCAGGTGCGCCACGAAGGCCTGCGCCAGCGGCGGCAGCGTGCGGCCGTCCAGCGCCAGCACCTGCAGCCGGCGCTGCTGCAGCACCGCGTCGGCAAAAGGCCGCGCCACTACCTCGCCGCCTTCGATCAGGTGCAGCACCGTGAGGTGCCCCGACAGCAGCAGGCCCGGCGTACGCAGCAGCGGCAACAGCACCCCCGAGAAGTTGCTGACGAAATGCGGCTGGTACTGCACGCCCTGCGCGCTGCAGGCCAGGTCGAAGAGCTGCCGCGTGGTCACGCCGCGCCCGCCCAGCGACAGCGGATAGCGCGCCACCTCAGCCACCTGCACCACGCGCTGGCGGGCCAGCGGATGGTCGGGCTGCATCACGGCATAGACCGGCGCCTGCGCATCGTGCAGCACGCGCAGGCCGGGCTCGGGCGCCACGGTGTACTTGAGCGCGAGGTCGGCCTCGCCGCGCATCAGCAGTTGGCTCACCTGCTCGGGCGAATCCACCTGCAGTTCGATGCGGCTGCCGGCGTGGGCGTCCTGGAAGCTGCGCATCAGCGCCGGCATGAAATGGGTGGCGAAGCCCTCGGTGCAGGCCATGCGCACGCGGCCCGCCTGCTGCGCGCCCAGTGCGCGCACCTGCTCGATGACCTGCTCGGCATCGAGCACGGCCGTGCCCAGGTGCCCGGCCAGCCGCTGCCCGGCCGCCGTGAGCGCCATGCCGCGAGCCTGCCGCTCGAACAGCGGCGTGCCCAGCGATTCCTCCAGCCGCGTGATCTGCCGGCTGATCGCCGACGGCGCCACATACAGGCGCGCAGCCGCCTGGCTCACGGAGCCGCTGCGCGCCACCTCCAGGAAATGGCGCAGGGGAATGCTCAGGAGCGGAATGGCCATGTGCAGCGACTTTTGCCTTCAAGGCAATGGTAGCTTGCCAATTCGGTACTGGAAGCAATGCTCATCTGGCCTTTTACTTGCGAGCCTGCCGACGACCAGACACGACCTCGCCCATGAGCCGATCCCACGCCCTTGAAAACGCCACCGCCTACTTCGACGACGGCCGCTTCTTCACCGACCTGCAACGCCGCGTGGCCCTGCGCACCGAAAGCGACACCGGCGGTGTGCCGCCCGCGCTCGCGGCCTACCTGAGCGACGAGCTGATGCCGCGCCTGGCGGCCCAAGGCTTCGATTGCCGCATCGTGCCCAACCCCGATCCGCGCGGCGGCCCCTTCCTGATCGCGCGCCGCGAGGAGGACCCGGCCCTGCCTACCGTGCTGAGCTACGGCCATGGCGACGTCGTGAGCGGCCAGGAAGGCCAGTGGCGCGAGGGCTTGGACCCGTGGCAGTTGCGCGCGGAAGGCGACCGCCTGTACGGCCGCGGCACGGCCGACAACAAGGGCCAGCACACCATCGCCCTGGGTGCGCTGGAGGCGGTGCTGGCCGCGCGCGGCGGCCGGCTGGGCTACAACCTCTGCTGGCTCATCGAGACCGGCGAGGAAGCCGCCTCGCCCGGCCTGGCCGCCGTCTGCGCGCAGGAGCGCGAGGCCCTGCGCGCCGACCTGTTCATCGCCAGCGACGGCCCGCGCGTGCAGGCCGGCCGGCCCACGCTGTTCCTGGGTTCGCGCGGCGCCGTCAACTTCACCCTGACACTGAACAGCCGCCCGCGCGGCTACCACTCGGGCAACTGGGGCGGCGTGCTGGTCAACCCGGCCACACGACTCGCGCATGCGCTGGGCACGCTGGTCGACGCGCGCGGCCGCATCCGGGTCGAAGACCTGCGGCCGCCGGCATTGGACGAGCCGCTGCGCGCCGCGCTGCGCACCCTGCAAATCGGCGGCGGCCCGGACGACCCGGCCCTGGACGACGGCTGGGGCGAGCCCGGCCTGACGGCGGCCGAACGCCTGGTCGGCTGGAACACGCTGGAAGTGCTGGCCCTGGGCGCCGGCAACCCGCAACGCCCCGTGGGCGCCATTCCGCCGCAGGCCGTGGCGCATTGCCAGCTGCGCTTCGTGGTCGGCACACCCTGGCAGCAGCTCAAGGAAATCGTTCGCGCGCATCTGGACGAATGCGGCTTCGAGGACATCGAGGTGGCCGTGACGCTCACAGGCGCTGCCACGCGCCTGCCGCTGGACAACCCGTGGGTGAGCTGGGCGCTCCAGTCCATCGCGCGCAGCTGCGGCCAGCGCGCCGACCTGCTGCCCAACCTGGCGGGCTCGCTGCCCAACGAGATCTTCGCCGGCCTGCTGGGCCTGCCCACCTTGTGGGTGCCGCATTCCTACCCGGCCTGCGCGCAGCACGCACCCAACGAGCACCTGCTGGCCTCCGTCGCGCGCGAAGGCCTGCAGATCATGGCCGGCCTGTACTGGGACCTCGGCGAGCCCGGCCAGGCCCCCTGGCAGGCCGGCGCGCTGAAGGCCGGCGCACCGGCCTGAGCTCATGCACCCGCCCGCCGCTCCTCATCCCCACCCTTTCGCTTTCCAAGGAACCCCATGAAGACCCCCGCTCGCACGCGCCGCCGCGCGCTCTGCCTCGCACTGGCCCTGTCGGCCGCCGGCCTCGCGCCCGTCAGCGCGCTGCACGCCCAGGAGCCCTGGCCCGCCAAGCCGATCAAGCTGGTCGTGCCCTTCCCGCCCGGCGGCGGCACCGACCTGGTGGCCCGCGCCCTGGGCCAGAAGCTGTCGGAGCGGCTCAAGCAGGCGATCGTGATCGACAACAAGCCGGGCGCCGCCACCCTCATCGGCACCGACGCCGTGGCCAAGGCCCCGGCCGACGGCTACACGCTGCTGCTCTCGGGCTCCACCAGCTACACCGTCAACCCGGCGCTGCGCGCCAAGCTGCCCTACGACCCGGTCAAGGACCTGGCGCCCATCGCCGTGGTGGCACGCACGCCCCTGGTGCTCGTCGTGAAGGGCGACGCCCCGTATGCGAGCGTCGATGCCCTGGTGGCCGCCGCCAAGGCCAGGCCGCAATCCATCCGCTATGCCAGCTTCGGCAGCGGTTCGGGCCCGCACCTGGCCGGCGAGCTGTTCGCGCTGGCCGCGGGCGTCAAGCTGCAGGAAGTGCCCTACCGCGGCAGCGCCCAGGCCACGATGGCCGTGATTTCGGGCGAGATCGAGATGGGCATCGACACCGTGGCCGCCGCGGCGCCGCACATCCAGGCCGGCAAGCTGCGCGCACTGGGCATCGTGGGTCCCAGCCGCTCCAGCCTGCTGCCCGAGGTGAAGACGATGGCCGAGCTGAAGCTGCCCGACGCCACCTTCGACGCGTGGTACGGCTTTGCCGCGCCCGGCGGCACGCCCGCGCCCGTGGTGCAGCGCCTGGCCACCGAAGTGAAGGCCGTGATGGCGGACCCCGCCCTGCAAAAGCAGCTGCGCACCCAGGGCATGGAGCCGGTGGTGATCGAAGCGGCCGCTTTCCGCACGCTGATCGACACGGAAATCGCGCGCTACCTGGCGCTGGCGCATCGCGCTGGTATTGCTCCCCAATAGGCCGGCGCGTGCGGCCTGACGGGGGCGGTGGGCACCCATGCGGGCCCGCCGGCTTCGGGGCCGCGGCCCGCGGCGCCGTCTCAAACGTGACTTTCGTCACATCTTCGGTGCGCCTGCCGTGCGGTTCTTCGCACCCGGCAGCGGCTTCGCGCCCTGCGCGCGCCGCCCCGCGCTGATATATTGCACTGCAGCGAAACCACCCGCCCCACCTGCGATGCTGTACCAACTCTATGAAACCCAGCGCTCCCTGATGGAGCCCTTCGCGGATTTCGCCCAGGCCGCATCCAAGCTCTTTTCCTCGGGCGCCGTGTTCAGCCAGCTGCCGATGGCCCAGCGCGTGGCCGCGGGCTACGATCTGCTCTACCGCCTGGGCAAGGACTACGAGAAGCCCGAATTCGAGATCAAGACCGTGCAGGTGGACGGGACCGACGTGGTGATCCTCGAGGTCATCGCGCTCGAGAAGCCGTTCTGCCAGCTGCGCCGCTTCAAGCGCTTCACCGACGACGTCGGCACCCTGGCCACGCTCAAGAGCCAGCCCGTGGTGCTCATCGTGGCCCCGCTGTCGGGCCACTACGCCACGCTGCTGCGCGACACCGTGCGCACCATGCTGCAGGGCCACAAGGTCTACATCACCGACTGGAAGAACGCCCGCCTCGTGCCGCTGTCCGAGGGCGAATTCCACCTGGACGACTACATCCACTACGTGCAGGACTTCATCCGCCACCTGCAGGCGGAGTACGGCAACTGCCACGTGATGAGCGTGTGCCAGCCCACCGTGCCGGTGCTGGCGGCCATTTCGCTGATGGCCAGCCGCGGCGAGACGCTGCCGCTGTCCATGACCATGATGGGCGGCCCCATCGACGCGCGCCGCTCGCCCACCTCGGTGAACAACCTGGCGACCAACAAGAGCTTCGAGTGGTTCGAGAACAACGTGATCTACCGGGTGCCGCAGGGCTTCCCGGGCGAAGGCCGCCGCGTGTACCCGGGCTTCCTCCAGTACACGGGTTTCGTGGCCATGAACCCCGACCGCCACGCGAACAGCCACTGGGACTATTTCAAGGACCTGATCAAGGGCGATGACGCCAGCGCCGAGGCGCACCGCAAGTTCTACGACGAGTACAACGCCGTGCTCGACATGGACGCGGACTACTACCTCGAGACCATCCGCACCGTGTTCCAGGAATTCGACCTCGTCAACGGCACCTGGGACGTGAAGAGTCCCAGCGGCGAAGTGGAGCGCGTGCGGCCGCAGGACATCCGGAACTCGGCCCTGCTGACCATTGAAGGCGAACTGGACGACATCTCCGGCTCCGGCCAGACCCAGGCCGCGCACGACCTGTGCACGGGCATCGAGAACGGCCAGCACTTCGAGGTCAAGGGCGCCGGCCACTACGGCATCTTCAGCGGCCGCCGCTGGCGCGAGCAGGTGTACCCGCGCGTGCGCGACTTCATCGCCGCGAACGACCAGCGCCCGGCGCGCGCCGCGCGCGAAGAACTGGCCCTGGCGGCCGAGGACGCCGCCCCTGCCGGCGGGGCGCTGGCGGTACGCAAGCGCACGGCCGTGGCCGCGCCGCGCAAGACAGCCGCCGCCAGCCGCGCGCCCGCCAAGCGCGCCTGATCCGCGCTGCGCCCCTGCCGGCGCCCCCATCGCGGGCGCCGGTGCTTTTCCGGCCTACGATTCCGCCGCGCCGGCCTGGCCAGGCCGGGCGCGGCATACTTGCCCGCATGACCCGCCTTGCCGACCGCCTGCTCGATGCCCTGCCCCAGACGCAGTGCACCCGCTGCGGCTACCCGGACTGCGCAGGCTATGCCGAAGCCATCGAACGCGGCGAAGCCGGCATCGACCAGTGCCCGCCCGGCGGCGATGAAGGCGTGCGTCGGCTGGCCGCGCTCACGGGCGCTGCCGCGCGCACGCTGAACCCGGCCTTCGGCACCGAAGGCCCGCGCCTGCTGGCCGTGATCGACGAAGCCTGGTGCATCGGCTGCACGCGCTGCCTGGACGCCTGCCCCACGGACGCCATCCTCGGCGTCAACAAGCACATGCACACGGTCATCGCCGCGCAGTGCACGGGCTGCGAGCTGTGCCTGCCCGCCTGCCCCGTGGATTGCATCGCCTTCGAAGACGCCGCGCCCGGCCGCACGGGCTGGCAAGCCTGGTCCGCACCGCAGGCCGAGGCGGCCCGCGCGCGCTACGCCGCCCACCGCGCGCGGCGGCAGGCGCCCCCAAGCCCGGGCCGGCAGCCCGCCGCGCCGGTCGACGCCGCCGCGACCGAGGACGCCGCCACGCAACAGGCGGCCCGCAAGCGCAGCGTGGTGGAAGCCGCGCTGGCCCGCGCGCGCGCCGCGGCCCAGGCGCGCCAGGGCGCCTGACGGGCGAGCGTCAGCCGCCCGGGGCAGCCGCCAGGGCCGCGAAGGCCTTCACCACCTCGGGCGGCGCCTGCACCAGCTCGATCAGCACCCCTTCGCCACTGATCGGGAACGCCTCGTTGCCCTTGGGGTGCAGGAAGCAGATGTCGAAGCCTGCCGCGCCGCGGCGGATGCCGCCGGGCGCGAAGCGCACGCCCTGCGCGCTGAGCCAGTTCACTGCCTGCGGCAGGTCGTCGATCCACAGGCCGACATGGTTGAGCGGCGTGGCGTGCACCGCCGGCTTCTTCTCCGGGTCCAGCGGCTGCATCAGGTCCACCTCGACCTTGAACGGGCCTTCGCCGATCGCGCAGATGTCCTCGTCGACGTTCTCGCGCTCGCTCTGGAAGGTGCCCGTCACGGCCAGGCCCAGCATGTCCACCCAGAGCGTCTTGAGCTTGTGCTTGTCCAGCGCACCGATGGCGATCTGCTGGATGCCCAGCACCTTGAAGGGCCGCGTGGGGTTCATCGCCGTGTTCATGCGTGCGCTCCGTGTTCGTGCTGCGTCACCTGCACCTGCCGCGTGCCGTAGCCCAGCTTGTCGAGCAGGCGCCGGTCGGCGTCGGCGTCGGGATTGCCCGTCACCAGCAGCTTGTCGCCGTAGAAGATGGAGTTGGCGCCGGCCAGGAAGCACAGCGCCTGCACCGGCTCGCCCAGTTGCTGGCGGCCCGCCGACAGGCGCACGCGCGCCTGGGGCATCAGGATGCGCGCCACGGCGATCACGCGCACGAAGTCCAGCGGATCGATCGGCTCGCTGTCCGCCAGCGGCGTGCCGGGCACGCGCACCAGGCTGTTGATGGGCACCGACTCGGGGTACGGATCGAGGTTGGCCAGCTGGGCCAGGAGGCCTGCGCGGTGCACCGGCGCCTCGCCCATGCCCACGATGCCGCCGCAGCACACGCGGATGCCGGCTGCGCGCACATGCGCCAGCGTGTCCAGCCGGTCCTGGTAGCTGCGCGTGTCCACCACGTCGCCGTAGTACTCGGGCGCGGTGTCGAGGTTGTGGTTGTAGTAATCCAGGCCCGCTTCGCGCAGGGCCTGCGCCTGGTGCGATTCGAGCATGCCCAGCGTGGCGCAGGACTGCATCCCCAGCCCCTTCACGGCCTGGATCAGCTCGGCCACTTTCTCGATGTCACGGTCCTTGGGCGCGCGCCAGGCCGCGCCCATGCAAAAGCGCGTAGCCCCGGCGTCCTTGGCCGCCTGGGCGGCGCGCGTCACCTCCTCCACGCTCATGAGCTTCTGCGCCTTCACGCCGGTGTCGAACTCGGCGGATTGCGGGCAGTAGCCGCAGTTCTCGGGGCAGCCGCCGGTCTTCACCGACAGCAGCGTGGCCAGCTCGATGTCGCGCGCGGGCCAGTGCGCGCGGTGCACGGTCTGGGCGCGGAACATCAGCTCGTCGAAGGGCAGGTCCAGCAGTTCCTGCACCGCTTCCACCGACCAGCGGCCCTGCGGCGCGGCGGCCGCCGGACGGCGGACCCGGATCACGGACAACGCATTCGCGTCCATCAGACGAACTCCAGGATCACCTGATCCACCGCCAGCGACTCGCCCTTGGCGGCCGAAATCTTGCCCACCACGCCGTCCTGCGCGGCGAACAGCACGTTCTCCATCTTCATGGCTTCGATCACGGCCAGCTTCTCGCCGGCCTGCACCTGCTGCCCCTCCTTGACGGCCACGTCGACCAGCAGGCCGGGCATGGGCGACATGAGGAACTTGCTCAGGTCCGGCGGGGCCTTGAAGGGCATCAGCTGATGCAGGCGCGCGCCCAGGGGCGACAGCACCAGGGCCTCGATCTGCGTGCCTGCGTGCTGCACGCGCAGCGCCAGCGGGTTCTTGCCCGCGCCACGCTCCACCTGGGCCGTGAAGGCCTGGCCGTTCACGTGGCCCTGCACCCGGATGCTGCCGAGCGCCGAGCGGCTGTCGATGCGGTAGGCCTTCTCGCCCACCTGCACGGCGCTGGTGCCGGTGCGGCCCTCATAGTCGCTCACGGCAACGGGCGTGTGCACATGCCGCCCATCGGCCGCCAGGGTGACGACCACGAACTGCTCGCCCACCTTCACGCCATGGCCGGCCAGCTGGCCGCTGATGCCCGAGGCCCGCGCGCGCAAGCGGCGGTGCATGTAGGCCGCCAGCGCGACCAGGAACTGCGGATCGCTGTGCGGCACGTCTTCGGCGCGGAAGCCCTGGCCGTAGTGTTCGGCGATGAAGCCGGTGTTGAAGTCGCCCGCGACGAATTTGGGATGCGCCAGCAGCGCCGCCTGGAAAGGGATGTTGCTGTGGATGCCGCGGATCACGAAGCCATTGAGCGCCTCGCGCATCAGCTCGATCGCATGCGCGCGGTCACGCCCGTGCACGATCAGCTTGGCGATCATCGAGTCGTAGTACATCGGGATCTCGCCGCCCTCGTACACGCCGGTGTCCACGCGCACCCCATATTCATCGGCCGCATTGGGCTGCGAGGCCGACAGTTGCTCGTCCGGCGGCTGGAACTTCACCAGCCGGCCGGTGGAGGGCAGGAAGTTGCGGAACGGGTCCTCGGCGTTGATGCGGCATTCGATGGACCAGCCCTCGCGCTTCACGTCTTCCTGGCGGATCGCGAGCTTCTCGCCCGCGGCGACGCGGATCATCTGCTCCACCAGGTCCAGCCCCGTGATGCACTCGGTCACCGGGTGCTCCACCTGCAGGCGCGTGTTCATCTCCAGGAAGTAGAAGTCCTGGTTCTTGCCGACCACGAACTCCACCGTGCCCGCGCTCTGGTACTTGACGGCCTTTGCCAGTGCCACGGCCTGCTCGCCCATGGCCTTGCGCGTGGCCTCGCTGATGAAGGGCGACGGCGCCTCCTCGATGACCTTCTGGTGGCGGCGCTGGATGGAGCATTCGCGCTCGTTCAGGTAGATCACGTTGCCATGTGCGTCGCCCAGCACCTGGATCTCGATGTGGCGCGGCTGTTCGACGAACTTTTCGATGAAGATGCGGTCGTCGCCGAAGGAGTTGCGCGCCTCGTTCTGGCAGGCCGTGAAACCTTCCAGCGCTTCCTTGTCGTTGAAGGCCACGCGCAGGCCCTTGCCGCCACCGCCGGCGCTGGCCTTGATCATCACCGGGTAGCCGATGTCCTTCGCGATCTGCACCGCGCGCTCGGCCGATTCGATGGCGTCGTTCCAGCCCGGGATGGTGTTGACCTTGGCCTCGTTGGCGAGCTTCTTGGAGGCGATCTTGTCGCCCATGGCCGCGATGGAATAGTGCTTGGGGCCGATGAAGGCGATGCCCTCTTCTTCCACGCGCTTGGCGAAGGCCTCGTTCTCCGACAGGAAGCCGTAGCCCGGGTGCACGGCTTCGGCGCCGGTCTTCTTGCAGGCTTCGATGATGCGGTCGGCCTGCAGGTAGGACTCGCGCGAGGGCGCCGCGCCGATGTGCACGGCCTCGTCGGCCAGCTCCACGTGGCGCGCGTCCTTGTCGGCGTCCGAGTACACGGCCACCGTCAGGATGCCCATCTTGCGGGCCGTCTTGATGACGCGGCAGGCGATCTCGCCGCGGTTGGCGATGAGTATTTTCTTGAACATGATGATCTTCTTGCCCGCGCTTCAGACAGCGCAGTTGTCCAACAGCGTTTGAATATTGGCTTTCCGCTCTGAGGCTGGCGGCATCCGGGTGAGCAACGATTGCGGGCCACCTCTACGTGTCACCATCTTCTTCAGCGAAATCTCGTGCCATCCGAGGTTGAAGCACACCTCGTCGGAATGATCTGCTGTTGCAAAGAACTCGACGAAGCTCCAATCGGGAAGGTGATCATTGATCCACCACGCCAGCGCCTCGTAGGGCACCGTTCCCGCAAAGATCGCACGCGAGACACGGGGAATGCTGATGCAAGCAGTTGCGCCCATCCCATTCTTGGCACTCGGGTGGTCCCAGGTGTGAAAGCCATCGTTATCTGAGGCGCAGTTCGCCTTGCCGACGCCTGCCGCATTCACGGCCCTGCTCCGATAGCCTGAGCGAACGTGGATTCGGCCGAACCGCGCCTGCAACGGCTCCAGCAGCAACGCACAGAGCCTGGAGCCAGCCTCAATGGCAAAGTCGACTCGTTCTTTGTCAGGAACATTGCGCAGTTTGTGATGCACGGCGAGTTCACTGTAGAGAAATTCTCGGAAATGAAAGCTCGCCGACAAAGGCACTCTGCCTAGCCTGTCCAAACCAGAGTAGCTATCGGGATCGAAGCGTGCCATAGCTTGCACTCGGTGGCTCACAGCGGAATGTTCCCGTGCTTGCGCCACGGGTTCTCGAGCTTCTTCTCGCGCAGCATCACCAGCGAGCGGCAGATGCGCTTGCGCGTCTCGCGCGGCAGGATCACGTCGTCGATGTAGCCGCGCGCCCCTGCCACGAAGGGGTTGGCGAAGCGGGCCTTGTACTCGGCCTCGCGGGCAGCGAGCTTCTCGGGGTCGTTCTTGTCCTCGCGGAAGATGATCTCCACCGCGCCCTTGGCGCCCATCACCGCGATCTCGGCGCGCGGCCAGGCCAGGTTGACGTCGCCGCGCAGGTGCTTGGAGGCCATCACGTCGTAGGCGCCGCCGTAGGCCTTGCGGGTGATGACGGTGATCTTGGGCACCGTGCATTCGGCGTACGCGTACAGCAGCTTGGCGCCGTGCTTGATGATGCCGCCGTACTCCTGGCTGGTGCCAGGCATGAAGCCGGGCACGTCGACGAAGGTCACGACGGGGATGTTGAAGGCATCGCAGAAGCGCACGAAGCGCGCCGCCTTGATGGAGCTCTTGATGTCCAGGCAGCCGGCCAGCACCAGCGGCTGGTTGGCGACGATACCCACGGTCTGCCCTTCCATGCGGGCGAAGCCGATGACGATGTTCTTCGCGTAGTCGGGCTGCAGCTCGAAGAAGTCGCCGTCGTCCACCACCTTGGCGATCAGCTCCTTCATGTCGTAGGGCTTGTTCGGGTTGTCAGGCACCAGCGTGTCCAGCGACGCATCGGCGCGGTCGGCCGGGTCGCCCAGGCCGTCGTTGCCCAGGCGCACGGGCGGCTTCTCGCGGTTGTTGAGCGGCAGGTAGTTGTACAAGCGGCGCAGCATCAGCAGCGCCTCCACGTCGTTCTCGAAGGCCAGGTCGGCCACGCCGCTCTTGGTGCTGTGCGTGATGGCGCCGCCCAGCTCCTCGGCCGTCACGCTCTCGTGCGTCACGGTCTTCACCACCTCGGGGCCGGTGACGAACATGTAGCTGGAGTCCTTCACCATGAAGATGAAGTCGGTCATGGCCGGCGAGTACACGGCGCCGCCGGCGCACGGGCCCATGATCAGGCTGATCTGCGGCACCACGCCCGAGGCCATCACGTTGCGCTGGAACACGTCGGCATAGCCGCCCAGCGAGGCCACGCCTTCCTGGATGCGGGCGCCGCCCGAGTCGTTGAGGCCGATCACCGGCGCCCCGACCTTCATGGCCTGGTCCATCACCTTGCAGATCTTCTCGGCATGGGCCTCGCTGAGCGCGCCGCCGAAGACCGTGAAGTCCTGGCTGAAGGCGAAGGCCAGACGGCCGTTGATCATGCCGTAGCCGATCACCACACCGTCGCCCGGGATCTTCTGCTCGGCCATGCCGAAGTCCACGCAGCGGTGCTCGACGAACATGTCCCATTCCTCGAAGGTGCCGTCGTCGAACAGCAGCTCCAGCCGTTCGCGCGCGGTGAGCTTGCCCTTGGCATGCTGGGCCGCGATGCGCTTCTCGCCGCCGCCCAGTCGCGCCGCGGCGCGCTTTTTCTCCAACTGTTCCAGGATGTCTTGCATGGTGCTCGGGGTTGAGGGTCCGGATGAAAGATGTCAGGCCATGCGCACGGGCGCGGCCTGCGCGGCCAGCAGCTGGCGCGCGGCGGTGGATGCGGCGATGCGGCCGGCCGCCACCTCGCCTTGCAGCGAGGGCAGCAGCTCGCACACCTGCGGATGCTGGCGGAAGGCCTGCTTGAGCCCGGCGTCGATGCGTTCCCACATCCAGGCCAGGGCCTGTTTCTCGCGCCGCGCGGCCAGGCGGCCATTGGCGGCCTGCAGCTGGCGGAAATCCTGCACCGCCTGCCAGAAGGCGTCGATGCCCTGACCCCGCAATGCGCTGAGCTGCATCACGCGCGGATGCCAGCGTGCCTCGTCATGGCGTGCGTGGTCGGGGTTCCCGTGCAGCCCCAGCAGGCGCAGGCTCGACGTGATCTGCGCCTCGGCGCGCGTGGCGGCAGCCTGGTCCAGGTCGGCCTTGTTGATCACCACCAGGTCGGCGATCTCCATCACGCCCTTCTTGATGGCCTGCAGGTCGTCGCCCGCGTTGGGCAACTGCAGCAGCACGAAGATGTCGGTCATGCCGGCCACGGCGATCTCGCTCTGGCCCACGCCCACGGTCTCGACGATCACCACGTCATAGCCCGCGGCTTCGCACACCAGCATGGCCTCGCGCGTCTTCTCGGCCACGCCGCCCAGCGTGCCCGAGGAAGGGCTGGGCCGGATGTAGGCGCGCTCATCCATCGACAGCCGCTCCATGCGCGTCTTGTCGCCCAGGATGGAGCCGCCCGAGACGGTGGAAGAAGGATCGATGGTCAGCACGGCCACGCGGTGGCGCTGGCCGATCAGGTGCAGGCCCAGGGCCTCGATGAAGGTGCTCTTGCCGACGCCGGGCACGCCGCTGATGCCCAGGCGAAAGGCCTGGCCCGTGCGCGGCAGCAGCGCCGTCAGCAGCTCGTCGCCCTGCGCGCGGTGGTCGGCGCGCGTCGATTCCAGCAGCGTGATGGCCTTGGCCATCGCGCGCCGCTGCACGGCCGACGGGCCGCCCGTGATGCCGTCGATGAGGGCCGCAGGCCTCACGCCACGGCCTTGCGGATCTGCTCCAGCACGTCCTTGGCGCTGGCCGGGATCGGCGTGCCGGGGCCGTACACGCCCTTCACGCCGGCTTCGTACAGGAAGTCGTAATCCTGCGCCGGGATCACGCCGCCCACGAACACGATGATGTCGTCGGCGCCCTGGTCCTTGAGCGACTGGATGATGGCCGGCACCAGCGTCTTGTGGCCGGCGGCCAGCGTGCTCACGCCCACGGCATGCACATCGTTCTCGATGGCCTGGCGCGCGCATTCCTCGGGGGTCTGGAACAGCGGGCCCATGTCCACGTCGAAGCCGAGGTCGGCGAAGGCCGTGGCCACCACCTTGGCGCCGCGGTCGTGGCCGTCCTGCCCCAGCTTGGCGATCATCACGCGCGGGCGCCGGCCTTCGGCTTCGGCGAATTCGTCGATCTCGGCCTTGAGTTTTTCCCAGCCCTCGGCCGAGTCATAAGCGGCTGCGTACACCCCGGTCACCTTCTGCGTATCGGCGCGGTGGCGCCCGAAGACCTTTTCCAGCGCGTCGCTGACCTCGCCCACCGTCGCGCGCAGGCGGATGGCCTGGATGGACAGCTCCAGCAGATTGCCCTCGCCGCTTTGGGCGGCGGCCGTGAGCGCGTCCAGCGCCTGCTGCACGGCGGCGGCATCGCGCGTGGCGCGGATCTTGGCCAGGCGTGCAATCTGCCCCTCGCGCACCTTCATGTTGTCGATCTCGAGGATGTCGACCGGGTCTTCCTTGGCCAGCTTGTACTTGTTGACGCCGACGATCACGTCCTTGCCCGAATCGATGCGCGCCTGCTTCTCGGCGGCGGCCGCCTCGATCTTGAGCTTGGCCCAGCCCGAGTCCACGGCCGCCGTCATGCCGCCCATGGCCTCGACCTCCTCGATGATCTTCCAGGCCGCGTCGGCCATGTCCTGGGTCAGCTTCTCCATCATGTAGCTGCCGGCCCAGGGGTCGATCACGTTTGTGATGTGTGTCTCTTCCTGGATGATGAGCTGCGTGTTGCGCGCGATGCGCGCGCTGAACTCGGTGGGCAGCGCGATGGCTTCGTCCAGCGCGTTGGTGTGCAGCGACTGCGTGCCGCCGAACACCGCCGCCATGGCCTCGATGGTGGTGCGCACCACGTTGTTGTACGGGTCCTGCTCCGTGAGGCTCCAGCCGCTGGTCTGGCAGTGCGTGCGCAGCATCAGGCTCTTGGGGTTCTTGGCGTCGAAGCCCTTCATGATGCGGCACCACAGCAGCCGCGCGGCGCGCATCTTGGCCACTTCCAGGTAGAAGTTCATGCCGATGGCCCAGAAGAAGGACAGGCGGCCCGCGAAGGCGTCCACGTCCAGGCCCGAGGCGATGGCGGTCTTCACGTACTCCTTGCCGTCGGCCAGCGTGAAGGCCAGCTCCAGCGCCTGGTTGGCGCCCGCCTCCTGCATGTGGTAGCCGGAGATCGAGATGGAGTTGAACTTCGGCATGTGCCGCGCCGTGTAGCCGATGATGTCGCCGATGATGCGCATCGAGGGCTTGGGCGGGTAGATGTAGGTGTTGCGGACCATGAACTCCTTGAGGATGTCGTTCTGGATGGTTCCGCTCAGCTGGTCCTGGCGCACGCCCTGCTCTTCGGCCGCCACCACGTAGCCCGCCAGCACGGGCAGCACGGCGCCGTTCATGGTCATGGAGACGCTGACCTTGTCCAGCGGAATCTGGTCGAACAGGATCTTCATGTCCTCCACGCTGTCGATGGCCACGCCGGCCTTGCCCACGTCGCCGGTCACGCGCGGGTGGTCGCTGTCGTAGCCGCGGTGGGTGGCCAGGTCGAAGGCCACCGACACGCCCTGCCCGCCCGCGGCCAGCGCCTTGCGGTAGAAGGCATTGGATTCCTCGGCGGTGGAGAAGCCCGCGTACTGGCGGATGGTCCAAGGGCGCACCGCGTACATGGTGGCCTGCGGGCCGCGCAGGTAGGGCTCGAAGCCGGGCAGCGTGTCGGCGTACGGAAGGCCGGCCGTGTCGGCCGCCGTGTAGAGCGGCTTGACGGCGATGCCGTCGGGCGTGATCCAGTTCAGCGCGTTCACGTCGCCGCCCGGGGCGGACTTGGCGGCGGCCTTGTGCCAGTCGTCGAGGGTGGCTTTCTGGAAGCCGGGATCGGATGCGCTCATGGAAGGGGTGGCCCTCAAGGTAATGCCAGCCGCGCCGGCCGGCGCGGCGGGTCGATCTGCGAGGCCCTGCGGTGGGAGCCTCGCGGCTGCATGGGAGTCTACGCGATCCGTAATTATTAATTCAAACAACTTTCTGCAGTACAGTCGCGTCCATGTCCGCCCTCCCCCTGACGCCCCGCGCCCTCTACGAAGAAGTGGCCGAACTGCTGCGCCAGCGCATCTTCCGGCGCGAGCTGGAGCCGGGCAGCTGGATCGACGAGCTCAAGATCGCCGAGGAATTCGGCATCAGCCGCACGCCGCTGCGCGAGGCGCTGAAGGTGCTGGCCGCCGAGGGGCTGGTCACGATGAAGCTGCGCCGCGGCGCCTACGTGACCGAGGTGTCGGAGCGCGACCTGGCCGACGTGTACCACCTGCTGGCGCTGCTGGAAAGCGACGCAGTGGCCGTGGTGGCCGCGCGGGCGAGCGACGCGCAGATCGCCGAGCTGAAGGCGCTGCATGCCGAACTGGAAGCCGCCGCGCAGCCGGGCCAGGTGGACCGCGAACACTTCTTCGCCGTCAACGAGCGCTTCCACATGCGCGTGCTGGCCATCGCCGACAACCGCTGGCGCGACCAGATGGTGGCCGACCTGCGCAAGGTCATGAAGCTCAACCGCCACAACTCGCTGCTCAAGGCCGGGCGCATCGAGGAATCGCTGGCCGAGCATCGCGCCGTGATGGCCGCCATCGAGGCGCGCGACCCGCAGGCGGCGATGGCGCAGATGCAGGCGCATTTCAGCCACGGGCTGGAGGCGGCCGGCGGCTGAACGCCGGCGCCGCGTCAAGCGCCAGGCGCACATCGCTGCCGCCGGAGAGGGCTCAGGCAGCGCCAAGGCGCGCCGGGCACCGGACGACGCCCGCCCCCACGGGCCTGCCGGCACAACTGCGGTCGACGAGCACCGGGGCGTGCGCGCCCACGAAAACCCGCGGCCGGCGCGCCCGGGCAGGCCGGCGGCGCGGGATCAGTCCACCGGCGAAGGCGCGGGCTGGCTCGCCAGCCGCATCACTTCATGCGGCGGCCGCGCCTTCAGCCGGTGGTCGCTCCACACCTGCCGCCAGCGCCGCGCGCCGGGCAGGCCGTGGCGCAGGCCCAGCATGTGGCGCGCGATGTTCCACCAGGGCGTGCCATGCTCGGCCGCCTCGCGCGCCATGTACTCGCACATCTGCAGCTCAACCTCTTCGCGCGTCAGCGCACGCGGCGCCTCGCCGAAGAACGCGCTGTCCCAGCGCGCGAGCCACCAGGGGTTGTGGTAGGCCTCGCGGCCGATCATCACGCCGTCGAGCAGGCGCAGGTGCTCGTGCACCTGGGCGTCCTGCCGGATGCCGCCGTTGAGCGAGAAGCGCAGCGCCGGAAAGTCGTGCTTGAGCCGGTGCACGAGCGCGTAGCGCAGCGGCGGGATCTCGCGGTTTTCCTTGGGCGACAGGCCCTTGAGCCAGGCGTTGCGCGCATGCACGATGAAGGTGCGGCAGCCGGCCTCGCTCACGGTGCCCACGAAATCGCGCACGAAGTCGTAGCTCTCGACCTTGTCGATGCCGATGCGGTGCTTGACGGTGACGGGCACGCGCACCGCATCGACCATGGCCTTCACGCAGTCGGCGACCAGCCGCGGTTCGGCCATCAGGCAGGCGCCGAAGGCGCCGCGCTGCACGCGCTCGCTCGGGCAGCCGCAGTTGAGGTTGATCTCGTCGTAGCCCCAGGCTTCGCCCAGTTGCGCGCAGCGCGCCAGGTCCGCCGGCTCGCTGCCGCCCAGCTGCAGGGCCACCGGATGCTCTTCGGCATGGAAGCGCAGATGCCGCGACACGTCGCCATGCAGCAAGGCGCCCGTGGTCACCATCTCGGTGTAGAGCAGCGCGCGGCGCGTCAGCAGGCGGTGGAAGAAGCGGCAATGGGTGTCCGACCAGTCCAGCATGGGCGCCACGGACAGGCGGTCGGCGGCAAAGGCCGGAAGGGGGGAGGAATTCAGAACCATGGTCGTCGCGAGCCGCCGAGGCGCGGCCCGCCCGCGATTGTCGGCCACTCGCCGCAGTGCGGCGCCGGCACACAGCCGGCCGGTGGCTCGTCAGGGGTGCAGCCGGTCCAGCGGCCCCATCGAAGTGCGCAGCCCGTGGTAGTCGGTCGGGCCGCTGTGCTCGGGCGGATGGCCGGCCGTGGCCAGCCAGGCGGCGATGCTGGGGAGCCGTCGCTCGAAATGCGCCTGCAGCGCTGGCCAGTCCGCCTCGGGCCCGGCCGCGGCCATGACTTCCAGCGCTTCCACGGCCAGCGTGCGCAGGCTGGTCACCATGGCCAGGCCGCGGCCGTCCAGCTGCTGCAGGCTGGCTTCGCGGCCCTGCGCCAGGATTTCCTCGAGGATGCGCCGATGCACGCCGACATCGGCCCGGTTGCCATGTGCGCAGGCATCGGCCAGCTCACGGAACACCCAATGCATGTTGGACGCGAACAGTGCCGCGATGTGATCGGCCTGCCGGCCGCTGCGCAACGCCGCTTCGCGCTGCAGCTGGGCCCCCCACATCAGCGCCATCAGCACGCCGATGGCCTGGATCCAGGCCGCCCACTCGAAGGAGGTCTGCGGCTGCGCCACCCAGAGCACGGCGCCAAGACCCAGCAGGGCCGCACCCACCACGAGCGCCAGGCGGTTCATCGGGCACGGCTCCCGCGCGGGCGGCCCGCCATCCCCGCGTGCGCCGTGCATCGGCCGGGGCGCCTCATTCCAGGCGGGGCCCCACGCCCGCCACGGGACCCCGCGCGCCGAACAGCCGGCGCATGGCCGCCACGCCCATCACCAGAGCGTCGGCATAGCTGCCGAAGCCTTCGCAGGAGCTTTCCAGCAACTGGTACGGCAGGATGTCGTCCTTCAGGCCTTCCACGGCTTCCAGGAGCACCCAATGAAACTCCCCGGGCTCCAGTTCCTGAACGGTGAGGGCAATGTTCCGCAGTTGAGGCATGAAGCGACGCGTCGTGCGCGCAGCAAAAGTCGGGCACCCATGGTAGGGCGCGTGCTGGCTGAGGAGGGAGCAAGAAATTCACGTTCAGAAACATTATTTTCCAATTCGGACTCATTTGACACAAATTTCCCGGCTCCGGATGCGTGGCCTACAGGGGCCGACGGGCGTCCGGGCAAGCACGGCGGCGCCCTTCCTACGCGGCGGCGGCGGCGCAAGGCCTAGGCTGGCGGCAAAACCAGCACCGCGGCCGTGCCCGCCGAACAAGGAGCCTTCCATGAGAAATTTCGCGATCAGTTCCGACATGCTGGCGACCCTCGGCGGCGCCTTCTATCCCACGGGCCACGCCGTGCTGATGTTCGAAAGCCCCGAGCAGGCGCGCCGGGCGGCCGACCAGCTCGTGGACCGTGGGGCGCTCCAGGCCGACGCCATCCAGTACATTGCGCCCGAGACGCTGCTGAGCCAGATCGCGCCCACGGTGTCGGACGCCGACAATCCGCTGCCCTCCCCCGGCACGGATGCCGCCACGGTGCGCGCGTTCACGGCGCTCGCGCGCGAGGGGCACGCCGCCCTGCTGGTGCCCACGCCCGACGACGCGGCGCGCGACGCCGTCATGGCGGCGCTGGAGGGCCTCAAGCCCAGCATGGCCCAGCGCTACCGCGCGCTGGTGATCGAGGATCTCTGACCCCGCGGCCAGCGCCGGTCAGGCGGGCGCCGTGGGGGTTGCGCGCTGGAGCACATCGCGCACCATGGCCTGTGCCAGTTCGTGCTCGCCCAGGAACACCGTCGCCTGGCTTTCCTGCGCCAGCAGTTCCGCCTCGGCCTCGTTGTGGCTGCGCACGACGATCTGGATCTGCGGATTGAGGGTGCGCGCGGTCTCGATCATCTGCCGCACATTCATCGCGTCGGCGATGGCCACCACCAGCACGTGGGCGCGCGCGATGTGCGCCTGGATCAGCACCGCCGGCTCCGCTGCGTCGCCCCAGACTGCGGCGGCCCCCTTGTCGCGCAGCCGCTCGATCAGCTCGCGGTTCTGGTCGGCGATCACGAAGGGGATGTCGCGCGCCCGCAGTTCGCGCGCGATGCGCCGGCCCACGCGTCCGTAGCCCACCAGCACCACCTGCTTGGACAGGTACCTGGCCTCGGTGCTCATGGGCAGTTCGGCCAGCGGGTCCTCGCGCGCCTCCATGCGCCGGGCAAAGGCGGAGTGCTTCTGCAGCCAGGCCTGGATGGGCTGGATGCCGCGAAAACACAGCGGGTTGATGGCGATGGAGATCAGCGCGCCGGCCAGCACCAGGCTCTGCGCCTCGGGCGGCATCATCTGGTACTTGAGCCCCAGCGCGATCAGGATGAACGAGAACTCGCCGATCTGCGCCAGGCTGGCGCTTACCGTGAGCGCCGTCGCCAGCGGGTAGCGGAAGGCCAGCACCAGCGCGCAGGCCGCGAAGGACTTGCCCACCACGATCACGAGCACCACGGCCAGCACCTGCAGCGGGCGCTCCAGCAGCACGCTGGGGTTGAACAGCATGCCGACCGACACGAAGAACAACACGGCGAAGGCATCGCGCAGCGGCAGCGACTCCTCGGCCGCGCGATGGCTGAATTCCGATTCGCGCATCACCATGCCGGCGAAGAAGGCCCCGAGCGCGAAGGACACGCCGAACAGCGCCGAGGAGGCATAGGCGATGCTCACCGCCGCGGCCACCACGCACAGCGTGAACAGCTCGCGCGAGCCCGTGCGCGTGACCTGCCACAGCAGCCACGGAAAGACGCGCCGCCCCACCACGAGCATCAGCAGCACGAAGCCGCCCACCTGCAACAGCGTGATGCCCAGCGTGCGCCAGATGTCGGCCGCGTCCACCGCGTCACCGGCCTGCGCCTGGCCGCCCAGCAGCCCGGCCAGCGGCGGCAGCAGCACCAGCACCAGCACCATCGCCAGGTCTTCCACCACCAGCCAGCCGACGGCGATGCGGCCGGTGTGCGTGTCGAGGATGCCCAGGTTCTCCAGCGCCCGCAACAGCACCACCGTGCTCGCCACGGACAATGCGAGGCCGAAGACCAGCGCCGCACCCAGCGACCAGCCCCACCACATCGACAGGCCCACGCCCATCAGGGTGGCCGTGGCGATCTGCACGATGGCGCCGGGCAGCGCAATCTTGCGCACCGCCAGCAGGTCGTCCAGGGAGAAATGCAGCCCGACGCCGAACATCAGCAGCATGACGCCGATCTCGGCCAGCTGCGCGGCGATGTCGGGGTCGGCCACGAAACCCGGCGTATAGGGTCCGATGATCACGCCCGCCAGCAGGTAGCCGACCAGCGCCGGCAGCCGCAGGCGGGCGGCGAAGAAACCCAGCACCAGGGCCATGCCCAGGGCGGCTGCGATGGTGTAGATCAGTGAGGCGCCGTGGTGCATGCGAGGCATTGTGCAAGAAGCCCGCCCGCCGCGCGTTCGCAGGCTTTCCTGTGCGCGGCCCGCTGAAATGGAAACAGCCCGCGCGAGGCGGGCTGTCCGTCGGAACGATCGCGGCGCGCCCGGCAGCGGGCCGCGCCCGGCTTCAGTGCATGTGCAGGCCGCCGTTCACCGAGAAATCGGCGCCCGTCGAATAGCTGCCTTCGTCCGAGGCCAGCCAGGAGATGATGGACGCGATCTCGCTGGGCTCGCCCAGGCGCTTGACCGGAATGGTGCCCACGATCTTGTCCAGCACCTCCTGACGGATGGCCTTCACCATGTCGGTGCCGATGTAGCCCGGGCTCACGGTGTTGACCGTCACGCCCTTGCTCGCCAGCTCCTGCGCCAACGCCATCGTGAAGCCGTGCATGCCGGCCTTGGCCGCCGAGTAGTTGGTCTGGCCGGCCTGGCCCTTGGCGCCGTTGACCGAGCTGATGTTGATGATGCGGCCCCAGCCCTTTTCCACCATGTCGCCCACCACCTGCTTGGTGACGTTGAACATGCTGTTGAGGTTGGTCTCGATGACGGCTGTCCAGTCCTCGGGCGTCATCTTCACGAACATGCGGTCGCGCGTGATGCCTGCGTTGTTCACCAGCACGTCGATGCTGCCATGTTCGGCCTTGGCCTTGCCGAAGGCCTCGACGGTGGAATCCCAGTTGCCCACGTTGCCGACCGACGCATGAAAGATGAACCCCAGCTCCTTCTGCTCGGCCAGCCACTTCGCGTAGTCCCGCGTCGGACCGCAGCCCGCCACGACCGTGAAGCCGTCCTTGAACAGGCGCTGGCAGATAGCGGTACCAATGCCTCCCATGCCACCGGTGACGTATGCGACTTTCTTGCTCATCTGAAATTTCCTTGGTATTGCATGCCCCGATTAATGTGCCGGAGCGAAGCCACTTTAGCCACGTTTGTCCTTGCTCCTCGCTCAGGAAAACACTAGGCCTTGTCACGCCGTGCAACCAGCTTGCGAAGCCCATCCTGCGTCAACTTTGTGCCAGCGCCTTTCCGGCCCGAGAAGCCCTGGAAGGGTGCGTTTGGAAAAGCAGATCTAGCCGCGTTCGCTCTTTTGATCGCGCTCAAAACTTCACGCACTCACGCGCAACTTTTTGGCTGGCTGCACACACGACACACGGGCGTCACACGGACAATGGGGACGATGCCCAGCCCTTCCCTGCGTCCCCGCATCTACCTGGCCGGTCCCGACATTTTTCTGGCGGCCAGCGCCCAGCGCTTTCAGGCGCTCAAGGCTGCCTGCGCGCGCCATGGCCTGGAAGGCCTGGAACCGTCGGATGGCGGCATTCCCGCCGACTTTGCAGGCAGCGACGACGAGCGCGCGCAACGCATCTATCAAGCCAACCTCCTGCGCATCCAGCAGGCCGATGCGGTCCTCGCCCATCTGTGCGACTTCCGTGGCCTGGAGCCCGACTCGGGCACGGTGTTCGAGGTGGGCTATGCCGCGGCTCTGGGCAAACCCATCGCCGCTTACGGTGTGGCGGCGCAAAGTTATGCCACCCGCGTGGCAGCCGTGCGGCGCTGCGCGACCGACGCGGACGGCACGCTGCGGGAGTGCGACAGCGGCACCATCGTCGAAGGCCTGGGGCAGCGGCTGAACCTCATGCTGACCGGCGCCGCCACGCTCCACGCCAGCCCTGCCGAGGCACTGGCATGGCTGGCGCAGGCCCTGCGAGTCGGCGCCAGCGGCCCTGGCGGCAGAAACGGCTGATCCCGCCGCCCCTCAAAAAAATTGACGTCGACCCGCGAGGCCGGCCGCGCCAGCGGGTCCGTTCGACCTTTTGACGATTGATAACCGAATTCCCAGTTCTGTTACCTTCCATGCGGTGGGCGCCCGGCGCCTTATCCCCACAAGGTCTGCGATGCAGTGTGTCTTGCGCTTCGTCACTATGCCAACCCGGCCCGGGGCGACCTGGCCATCCGCGTGCTGCGTGTGGCGGCGACGGATGCAGCCCACCGCCAGGGGGCGCTGTTCTTCAACCCGGGAGGACCCGGCCAGGATGGCCTGGCGACCCCGGTAGAGTTTTTTCAGATCTTTGCCGGCAGCGATCCAGCGCACTCGCAAGGCGCCCTGCAACTTCGCCTGCTTGCCGAGTTCGACCTGATCGGATTTTCGCCGCGAGGCACGGGCGACAGCACAGCGCTGACCTGCGTGACGCCGCTGCGAGAACGCGCTGTGGACTACAGCCCGGCCGGCCTGGCCGCCCAGAATCTGGAGAGTGCTTTCTTCAACCTGGCCACGATCGCCGAAGCGTGCCACCGCAACCCCCTCACGCCCTTCATCAGTTCCGACACCACGGCGCGGGACATGGACCTGCTGCGGGCCGTGCTGGGCGAACAACGGGTGAACTATTTCGGCGTGCCCTATGGCACCTGGCTGGGCGCCTGGTACGCCAGCCTTTTCCCGGATCGGGTCGGCCGCATGCTTCTCGACAGCAGTTGGGACTTCGGCAGCACCATGGAGCACAACTTCAACCAACATCCGAAGAGCTTCCACCGGGTGCTGGATGAGGTTCTGCTCCCGTATGCCACGCGGCATCCCGAAGCCTTCGGGCTGGGCACCTCCACCGCCTCGCTTCGAACCGCGCTGTTGGGGCTTCCGGACCCCCTGTTGGACGTGCTGAGCCTTCCTCTGTTCGAGCTGAGCTATTACGCCTGGGACGCCGAACGGCATCTGGATCACATCAAGGCGGCCCTGGTGCTGCAGCGGCTGATGGAGCCAGGAGAGCCCTCGGACGAAGGCCGCGTCCGGCAGGGCATCGAGGACAGCGTGTTCGTCGCCGGTGACGTACAGCGGGACCAGGCGATTCGAGAGGTTGCGCATGCGGTCTTCGACAGCTATGTCCAGCGATGGCTGGCGCCGCCACCTCCCAAGAGTCTGACGCAGGACCCGATGGCCTCCACCTACTGGGCCGTGCGCTGCAACGACACGCCGAGCACGCGGGACCGCGCGTACTGGGTCGACCTGCTGCACACGCTCGCGCCCGACTATCCCTTGTTCTACTCGGTCCTGCTGGACAACCCCTGCCCCTTCTGGACGACCGGCGGGGTGCAAAAGCCGCCCATCACGCCGATGCAGAAGCTGGACATCCTGCTTGTGCAGTCGCAGTTCGATGCGCCCACCCCCAAGGAAGGCGCCGATGCGCTGTTTGCGGCGCTGCCGGCTGCACACCGCGTCTATGTACCGGGCTAGCACCAACATGGCGTCTATCCCTATCTGGACGCCTGCGTGGACCTGCACGTCACGCGCTACCTGCTGGGGGAGAGCCCCACCGACCGCGAGACGACCTGCCCGGCCCAGCTCCTGTATCTCGACTGGCTCGCGCAGCAAGCAGTGCAACGCGGATCCGCGCGCGCCATGGCTGCGCCGGTGAAATCGGCCTACACGGATCCGTCGCATGCGCTCGACCTCATCGAGCGCTTCAAGAAACACCACCAGCCGCACCGGTCACCGCGGAAGCCGTGACCGGCCGGCCGGGCCGGACCCCTGTCCCAGACGGCCGGCCGCCGGCCGCAGGGATCAGCGCTCGAGGGCGAGCGCCACCCCCATGCCGCCGCCGATGCACAGGCCTGCCAGGCCCTTCCTGGCGCCGCTGCGCTTCATCTCGTGCAGCAGCGTCACCAGGATGCGGCAGCCCGAGGCGCCGATGGGATGGCCGATGGCGATGGCGCCGCCATTGACGTTGACCTTGGCCGGGTCCACGCCCAGCAGCTTGTTGACCGCGCAGGCCTGGGCCGCGAAGGCTTCGTTCAGCTCGAAGAGGTCGACGTCGCCCACCTTCCAGCCCGCGCGCTGCAGCGCCTTCTGCGAGGCCGACACCGGACCCAGGCCCATGGTGGCCGGATCGAGCCCGGTGGTCGCGTAGCTGGCGATGCGCGCCAGCGGCGTCAGCCCCAGCGCCGCGGCCTTCTTGGCCGTCATGACCACCACGGCGGCCGCGCCATCGTTGATGCCCGAGGCATTGCCGGCCGTGACCGAGCCCGCCTTGTCGAAGGCCGGGCGCAGGCCCGCAAGCGCCTCGGCACTGGTCTTCTTGTTGATGAATTCGTCGGTGTCGAACACCACCGGGTCGCCCTTGCGCTGCGGGATGCTGACGGGCGTGATCTCTTCCTTGAACTTGCCGGCTTCCTGCGCGGCGGCGGCCTTCTTCTGGCTGTTCAGGGCCAGCGCGTCCTGCTGCTCGCGCGTGATGCCTTCCTGTTTGGCCACGTTCTCGGCCGTGATGCCCATGTGGTACTGGTTGTACACGTCCCACAGGCCGTCGACGATCATCGAATCGATCATCTTCCAGTCGCCCATGCGCTGGCCGTCGCGGCTGTTCAACAGCACGTGCGGGCTGGCGCTCATGTTTTCCTGGCCCCCGGCGACCACGATCTCGCTGTCGCCCGTGGCCACCGCCTGGTGGGCCAGCATCACGGCCTTCAGGCCCGAGCCGCACACGGCGTTGATGGTCAGGCCCGGCACTGCCTTGGGCAGCCCGGCCTTGAGCAGCGCCTGGCGCGCCGGGTTCTGGCCGGCGCCGGCGGCCAGCACCTGGCCCATGATGACTTCACCGACCTGCTCGGCGCCGAGCTGGGCGCGCTCCAGCGCAGCCTGGATGGCAATGCTGCCCAGTTCGGTGGCCGGCACCTTCGCCAGCGAGCCGCCGAACTTGCCCACGGCGGTGCGCGCGGCCGAAACGATGACGATGTCTTCCATGTGTTCTCTCCGTTGGATGATCTAGGGTTGGATGTTGCGAAGGCGCGCGCGGTGCCGCGGGTGCTGCTTCTCAGGCTTTGGCCTTCACGTAGCGGCCGGGCGCGGGCTCGATGGCCCGGTACTGGCTGCCCTTGCCATAGGCCCTGGGCGCTGGAATCTGCTTGCCGGCATGGCGCTTGAGCCAGGCGTCCCAATCGGTCCACCAGCTGCCGGGAAACTCCGTGGCGCCCTGCAGCCAGTCGGCATGCGAGGCCGGAAAGCGGCCGTCTTCGCGCAGCCAGTGGCTGCGCTTCTTCTTCTCGGGCGGGTTGATCACACCCGCGATGTGGCCCGAGGCGCCCATCACGAAACGCTTGGGGCCGGTGAGCACCTGCGTGGACGCATAGGCCCCGCCGATCGGCACGATGTGGTCTTCGCGCGAACCGTAGATGTAGACCGGCGCCTCGATGTCGCGCAGATCGATGCGGTGGCCGCAGACGGTGACGGCCTTCGGATCGGCCAGCTTGTCTTCCAGGTAGGTGTTGCGCAGGTACCAGCAGTACATGGGCCCCGGCAGGTTGGTGGCGTCGCTGTTCCAGTACAGCAGGTCGAAGGGCGGCGGCGTCTCGCCCTTGAGGTAGTTGCCCACCACGTAGTTCCAGACCAGGTCGTTGGGGCGCAGGAAGCTGAAGGTGGAAGCCAAGTCGCCGCCGGGCATCAGTCCGCCCTGGCCCATCTGCATCTCGCGGAACTTCACCAGGTTCTCGTCGATGAAGATGTCCAGGATGCCGGTGTCGTCGAAGCGCAGCAGCGTGGTCAGCAGCGTGACCGAAGCGGCCGGCTGCTCGCCGCGCGCGGCCAGCACGGCCAGCGCCGTCGACAGGATGGTGCCGCCCACGCAAAAGCCCAGCGTGTTGATCTGCCCGCCCTTCTTGTCCTGGCCGGTGATCTCGCGCACCACGCGGATGGCCTCGATGGCCGCCTTCTCGATGTAGTCGTCCCAGGTCGCGTGGCTCAGCGAGGCGTCCGGGTTGCGCCAGCTCACCACGAAGGTGCGGTGGCCCTGCGCCACGGCATGCCGGATCAGGGAGTTCTCGGGCTGCAGGTCCAGGATGTAGAACTTGTTGATGCACGGCGGCACCAGCAGCAAGGGCCGCTCGTGCACCTTGGCGGTCAGCGGCTTGTATTCGATGAGCTGGAACAGCTCGTTCTCGAACACCACCGCACCTTCGGTGGTGGCCACGTTGCGGCCCACCTCGAAGGCGCTTTCGTCCGTCATGCTCACATGGCCCTGGCGCAGGTCGTGCACCAGGTTCTGGATGCCCCTGGCAATGCTTTCGCCCTTGGTCTGCAGCGCCCTTTGCTGCGCCTCGGCGTTGAACGCCAGGTAATTGCTGGGGGCCGACGCAGCCATCCATTGCTCGACCGCGAAGCGCAGCCGCGCCTGGGTCTTCGGATCGGCATCGACCGCTTCGGCCATGGACAGCAGCGTGCGGGCATTGAGCAGGTAGACCGCCGCCGAGAAGGCCGCCACCGGGTTGCGCGCCCAGGCATCGCCGGCAAAGCGCTTGTCGCCCGCGGGCTGGGCGGCGAAGCCCTGGCGCCAGAGCTCGGTGGCCTGCTCCGCGTATTCGCGCTGCAGCTTCTGCAGCTTGTCGGCGTGGAAGGAGAACTGCGGCACGTTCCACGGTCCGGCCGCGGCCCCGCCGAAGGCCCCGCCCTGGCCCAGCTCACCGAAGGCGGCCAGGGCCTTCTGCCAGCTCTGGCCCAGCGCCTGCTGGAACGCGTCGAACATCGGGGTCGTCGCCGTTGAATCCGGGGTCATCTCGTCTGCCTCCTGTTCCTCGCCTGTGGGCACGGGCTCTGAGTATGCTGCAATTCAAAGTCCGGCCGCCGATGTCCGAGCGCGCCGCCCTCTCTTTGCGGACCCGCCGTGTTCATCCATATCATCGTGATCGCCTGGCTGTACGTGGCCCTGATGATGGCCGTGGCCGAAGGCATGAGCACGCAGGGCTCGGTGCTGGGTGCGGTCTTCACCTTCCTGCTCTACGGGGCGCTGCCCATCGCGCTGGTGGTGTACCTGCTGGCCACACCGGCGCGCAAGCGCGCGCGCCGTGCGCGCGAGGCGGCCGAGGCAGCGGCAGCGCGCCAGGCCACCGCCGCGGCGGCCCATGCGGCCCCGCCTGCAGTCGCGCCAGGCGGCGCCTCCAGCCCGGGCGCCTCAGACGCGCCAGACCAGGGCCGCGAAGCGGCCGCTGGCGATGCCGTCGCGCCGGAACGAAAAGAACCGTGAGGGGTTGGCGACGGTGCACCACTCGGTGCCGCCGTCGTTGCCGTGCACCTGCGTCACGCCCAGCGCCCGCAGCCGTTGGCGCGCCAGGGCCGGCAGGTCGGCCAGCCATTTGCCCGGCAGGGCACCGGGCCTGAAGCAGGCCGCTGCGTCGGCCGCATGCGCCTCGAAGGCCTGTTTCACCTCCTCGCCCACCTCGAAGGCCTGCGGGCCGATGCAGGGCCCGAGCCAGGCCATGAGTTCGATCGGCCCCTGCGATCGCGTGGACGGCGCGGGCGGCCCGAAGGATTCGCACAGCCGCTCCAGCACGCCGCCGGCCAGGCCGCGCCAGCCGCAGTGGGCGGCGCCCACGCGCGTGCCGTCCGTGTCGCAGACCAGCACCGGCAGGCAGTCCGCCACCATCACCGTGCAGGCGATGCCCGGCGTCTCGCTCGCGCAGGCATCCGCCTCCAGGCCATCGGGGCTTTGCGCATCCAGGGTGCGCAGCTCGATGCCGTGCACCTGCCGCAGGAACACCGGCCGCGCGCCGGCGGTCATGGCCAATCGGTGCCGGTTGCCGACCACGTGCTCGGCCAGGTCGCCCACGTGGTCGCCCAGGTTCAGGCTGCCGTAGGGCCCCTGCGAGATGCCGCCCGCGCGCGTGGTGCACAGCGCCCGCACGCTGGGCGGCGCGGGCCAGTCGGGCACGATCCAGTCGGCCGCCGCGCCGGGCAGGCCGTCCTCAGGCCTGAGCATCCGGGCACTGCGACGGATGCGCGCGCTGGAAGGCATCCAGCTTCATGCAGGCCTCGAAGGCGGCCATGGTGCGCGTCAGCCCGCTGAAGTCGCAATCGAAGCGCTGCCCGTTGAAGATCTGCGGCACCAGGCAGCAGTCGGCCAGCGTGGGCGTGCTGCCCCAGCAGTAGGTGCTGCCCGCGGGCGACTGCGCGAGCTGGCGTTCGAACGCTTCGAGGCCTTCGCGCACCCAGTGGCGGTACCAGCGGTTCTTGGCCTCTTCGTCGAGCTTGAGCTCCTTGACCAGGTACTTGAGCACGCGCAGGTTGTTGATGGGGTGGATCTCGCAGGCGATGGACTGGGCCAGCGCCCGCACATGGGCGCGCGCCACCGGGTCGCGCGGCAGCAGGGCCGGCTGGGGCTGGATCTCGTCCAGGTATTCGATGATGGCCATCGATTGCGAGAAGCGCTCGCCCTCGTCTTCCAGCAGCGGCACCAGGCGGTCGGCCGACAGTTGCGCGAAGGGGCCGGTGTGATGGTCGCCGCGCGCGATGTGCACTGGGATGTAGTCGAAGGCCAGGCCCTTCAGGTGCAAGGCGATGCGCACGCGAAAGGACGCCGAGGAACGGAAATAATTGTGCAGCTTCATCATGCCCGCGAGCATACGCCGCCCTGCCCCGCAGGCCGCCCACGGGCAGGCGGATGCCACGGGAATGCGCCCTCGCGCGCCCGCGCCCGCCCTCTGGCACACTGCCGGGCTTCTGTCCACTTCCGTTCAGAGCATCCCATGGCTTCGGATTTCGTCTTTGCCCCGCCCCCCGTGGTGTCCGTGCCGGTCGTCGGCCGCAGCGCCCGCTTTCCCGTGCACCGCATCTACTGCGTGGGCCGCAATTACGAGGAGCATGCGAAGGAAATGGGCTTCACCGGCCGCGAGCCGCCCTTCTTCTTCATGAAGCCGGCCGACGCGCTGGTGGTGGTGGATGCGGGCCACACGGGCCAGGTCGCCTACCCCTCCCTGACGAAGAACCTGCACCACGAGATCGAGCTGGTGGTCGCCATCGGCCAGGGTGGCAGGAACATCGCGGCCGCCGACGCGCACCGCCACATCTTCGGCTACGCCGTGGGCCTGGACATGACGCGCCGCGACCTGCAGAACGACATGAAGAAGCAGGGCCGCCCCTGGGACATCGGCAAGGCCTTCGAGCAGAGCGCGCCCATCGGCCCGATCGTGCCGAAGGAAGACGCGGGCGCGGCCGAGCAGGCGGCCATTTCGCTGCAGGTCAACGGCAGCGACCGCCAGCGCAGCACCGTGGGCCAGCTGATCTGGAACGTGGCCGAAACCATCGAGCACCTGTCGGCCGCCTGGGAATTGCAGGCCGGCGACCTGATCTACACCGGCACGCCCGAAGGCGTGGCGGCCGTGGTGGCGGGCGACCTGCTGGTCGGCCAGGTCGAAGGCCTGCCCGCGCTCACCGTGCAGATCGTCTGACCCGGCCCGGCGATGCTCACCCGTTCCCCGATCAAGTACTGCAAGAACTGCGGCACGGCCGTCGTCTACCGCGTGCCCGACGACGGCGACACGCGCGAGCGCGCGGTGTGCCCGGCCTGCCAGACCATCCATTACGAGAACCCGCTGAACGTGGTGGGCACGGTGCCGGTGCTGGGCGACCGGGTGCTGCTGTGCAAGCGCAACATCGAGCCGCGCTGGGGCAAGTGGACGCTGCCGGCCGGCTTCATGGAACTGGGCGAAACCACGGCCGAAGGCGCGGCGCGCGAGACCGACGAGGAAGCCGGCGCCCAGTACGAGATCGGCGAGCTGTTCACCGTCATGAACGTGCCGCGTGTAGGGCAGGTGCACCTGTTCTACCACGCGCGCCTGCTCAGCGACGTCTTCGCACCGGGCCACGAGACCCTCGAGGCGCGGCTCTTCACCGAGGACGAGATCCCCTGGGACGAGATCGCCTTCCGCACCGTGCGCGAGACGCTGGAGCATTTCTTCGCCGACCGGCGGCGCGGCCATTTCGGCGTGCATGCCGTGAACATCCTCTGACGCGGGCGCACCGGCCATGAAACGACGACTGGCCTTGCTGGCCACCCTGGCCGCCGCGGCCTGCAGCAGCGGATCGGCCGAAACCGTGGGCGAGGTGGACACCGCCTTCAAGTTCATCGGCCCCAACCACAAGATCGTGGTCGAGGCCTATGACGACCCGCATGTGAGCGGCGTGACCTGCTACGTCTCGCGCGCACGCACGGGCGGCCTGTCGGGCGCCTTCGGCGTGGCCGAGGACAAGGCCGAGGCCTCCATCGCCTGCCGCCAGGTGGGCCCCATCAGCTTCACGCAAGCGCTGCCGGCGCGCGAAGAGGTGTATGCCGAACGCCAGTCCATCCTCTTCAAGCGCCTGCGCGTGGTGCGCATGGTGGACGCCAGGCGCAACACGCTGATCTACCTGACCTATTCCGACAAGCTGATCGAGGGTTCGCCGCAGAACTCGGTCACGGCCGTGCCGGTGGACCGCGGCACGCCCATCCCGCTGCGGTAGCCGGCGCCCGCCACGCATGAGCAGCACGTCCCCCGGCGCCGCCGTGCGCGAACTCTATGGCGCCCTGTGGCTGCATGCGCAGGGCATGCGCGGCACGCTGGTGGCGGCGATGAGCCTGCTGGGCGGCTCGCAGCTGCTGCGCCTGGCCATGCCCTGGTTCGCGGGCCAGGCCATCAACGCGCTGCAGCGCGGCGACATCGGCGGCTCGGGCCGCTGGATCGGCGGGCTCATGGGCGTGTACCTCCTGTCGTGGATGCTGCACGGGCCCGGCCGCGTGCTGGAGCGCAACGTGGGCGTGCACGTGCGCGAGCGGCTGGGCGACCTGCTGTACGCACGCATCGCGGCCGCCCCGCTGGCCTGGCACAACGCCCACCATTCGGGCGAGCTGCAGCACCGCGTGCACCAGTCCAGCCGCGCGCTGTCGGACTTCGCGCAGAACCAGTTCGTCTACGTGCAAAGCGCGCTGAGCTTCGTCGGTCCGCTGGTCGCGCTGTCGCTGCTGTCCCTGAGCAGCGGCGCGATCGCGATGGTGGGCTACGTGGTGATCGCCTTCATCATCCTGCGCTTCGACCAGGCCCTGATGCGCCTGGCGCGGCAGGAAAACGACGCCGACCGCCGCTACGTGGCCGCCCTGCTCGACTTCGTGGGCAATGCCTCCACAGTGATCGGCCTGCGCCTGCAGGCCGCCTCGCGCACGCTGCTGGGGCGGCGCATGCAGGCCATCTCGGCGCCGCTCAAGCGCGCGGTGGTGGTCAACGAAGGCAAGTGGTTCACGGTCGACCTGCTGGGCCTGGGGCTGAGTTGGGTGCTGGTGGTGCTCTATGTGTGGCAGCAGCTGCGCAGCACCGGTGGCGACGCCCAGGCCGTGCTGCTGGGCACGGTGTTCATGATCTACCAGTACGCGCAGCAGGCGGCCTCGGTGGTGGGCTCGATGGCCGCCAACTTCCAGAGCTTCGCGCGCATGCACACCGACTACGGCAGCGCCGCACCCCTGTGGGCCGCCCCTGGCGACCCGGCCGCGCCCGTGCCCGCCATCGACCGCGGCGCCAACTGGCACACGCTGGAACTGCGCGACGTGCAATGGGGCCATGGCGACGGCAGCCGCGGCGGCCTGCAGGACCTGGCGCTCACGCTGCGGCGCGGTGCGCGGGTGGCGCTGATCGGCCCCAGCGGCGGCGGCAAGAGCACGCTGCTGCGCGCGCTCGCTGGCCTGTACACGCCGCAGCAGGGCACACTGAGCCTGGACGGCCGGGTGCAGGACTGGTCGGCCCTGCGCCGGCTCGCCACGCTGATCCCGCAGGAGGCCGAGGTGTTCGAAGCCAGCGTGCGCGAGAACCTGGGCTTCGGCGAGCCGCACGACGACGCGGCCCTGCAGGCCGCCGCGCAGGTCAGCGCCTTCGACGAGGTGCTGGCCCGCCTGCCGCAGGGCCTGGACACGCCGCTGACCGAGCGCGGCCTGAACCTGTCGGGCGGGCAGCGCCAGCGCCTGGCGCTGGCGCGCGGCGCGCTGGCGGCGCAGGGCAGCTCGCTGCTGCTGCTGGACGAGCCCACGAGCGCGCTGGACCCGGCCACCGAAGCGCGCGTGCTGGCGCGCCTGGATTCGGCCTTCCCCGATGCCTGCCTGGTCGCCTCCATCCACCGCCTGAGCCTGTTGCCCAGCTTCGACACCGTGGTGATCCTGGACGCCGGCCGCATCGTCGATGCCGGGCCGCGCGATGCCGTGATGGCGCGCCAGGTGCCCACGCAGGCCGGCGGCGCGCAAACGGCCGTCCCGCACTGATCGGCGCAGCACGGGCGGCTGGCGCGCCGGCCCGCGCGGCCGCAGCGGCAACAATGCGCGACAGATGCTGCAACCGCGCACAGAACCTTTGCGAGGCCCCGGCCTCCAACGCCCCCATGCCTTCCCTGTTCCCCTTCCCGCTTTCCGCCGCACCCTTCCCCTCTTCCGAGGACTCGACCTCTTCCCCTTCCCGCAGAACATGGATGGCCCGCATGGCCGGTCTGGGCAGCGCCTTGCTGCTGGGCGCCTGCGGCACGACGGATCCCTCACCCGGTCCGGCGGCTCCACCTTCTCCCCGCACTGCGTCCACGCCGCCGCAGGCCTCGTCCAAGCGCCCCGTCCCGCCCGCGCCGGCCCCGGCGCCCGCGCCCGTGGACGCGCGCTTCGGCTGGCCCGCGAAGGGGCCAGTCGTGGGGCGCTTCGACGGCAACCGCAACAAGGGCATCGACATCGGCGGCCAGACGGGCGACCCGATCCTCGCCAGCGCGGACGGCCGCGTGGTCTTCGTGGGCAGCCAGTTGCGCGGCTACGGGCAGATGGTCATCGTCAAGCATGACGACACCTTCATCACGGCCTATGCGCACACCAGCCGCATCCTGGTCAAGGAGAAGGACGACGTGCGCAAGGGCCAGAAGATCGCCGAGATGGGCAGCAGCGGCACTGACCGCGTGAAGCTGCATTTCGAGATCCGCCGCCAGGGCGTGGCGGTGAACCCGCAGCCGTACCTGGACGGGCGCCAGCGCTGACGGCCTCGGGCCGGGGCGGCAGGGGCGTGCTTCTTTGCGCGCGGCGGCTCACACCCCGCATGCGCGCCGCGCCGTCCTTGTCTCAGCGCAGGTAGTCGCCCGCCGCTTCGGGCTGGTACAGCAGGGCCTGCACCACGGCCTGGCGCGGCGCGCCGCCGGGCAGCGTCCATTGCACGGTGCGGCCCACCTGCGCGCCCAGCAGGCTGGCACCCACCGGCGACAGCACCGACACCCGCCCAGCCGAAGGCTGCGCCTGCTCGGGGTAGCACAGCGTCAGCTCCTGCGGCTGCGCACGGCCGGCCTCGGCCAGCAGCACGCGCGAATTCATGGTCACGATGTCGGGGGCGATCTCGCGCGGGTCCACGAGTTCGCTGAGATCCAGCGTGTCGGCCAGCACGTCGCCGGGGTCGGATTGCGTGTCCAGCAGGCGCGTCAGGCGCGCGTGGTCGAGCCGGGTCAGGGTGCGTTCACGCACGGCGGCGGACTGCGGCGTCGCCGCCAGGGCGGGCGAAGGGGTCATGGGGTGTCTCCTGAAAGGAAGCGGCATGCCAGCGGGCGGCTCTGGCGGCGACAGGCCCTGCGGTGCGAATCCGGGCAGGAACCTGTGCGCACTCCCGCGGCGGCCCTGGGGGCCCGGCGATCAGGGAATGCGCTATGAGAAAGGAAGAGGAAGGACCGCCGGGCTCAGAAGGTGCGAACCGCATCCTGGCCGCGGAGCCCGGGGGTTCGCAGGATCACCCACGCACGCGCAACCCGGTGCAGCGCGCACAGGGGCAAGGCGATGGGACGGGCGGGGACCGCGAACATGGCCCTGAGTCTATAGGCAGCGGCGGCCCCTGCCGCGATGGCCTTACGGCGCCTGCCAGATTGCCGGGCCCTTCGCACGCCCGCGTGCGAAAGGGTGTGGGCGTGGGATGGGCGGCCGCAGCGGCAGCGCCGCCGATGCGCGCTGCCCCGCCCGCCCCGGGGAAAGAAGGTCCTCGCGCCCGTCAGCCGACCCAGCGGCGCGCATTGCGCCACAGGCGCATCCACGGGCTCAGCGCGCTCTTGTCGCCCGAGGTCCAGCTCATCTGCACGTTGCGGAACACGCGCTCCGGATGCGGCATCATCGCCGTGAAGCGGCCGTCGGCCGTGGTCACGGCCGTCAGGCCGCCCGCGCTGCCGTTCGGGTTGAAGGGGTAGCGCTCGGTGGGCTGGCCCGCGTGGTCCACGAAACGCAGGGCGGCGATCGCCTTCGCCGCATCGCCGCGGTGGCGGAAGTTGGCATAGCCCTCGCCGTGCGCCACGGCGATGGGCAGGCGGCTGCCCGCCATGCCCTGGAAGAACAGGCTGGGCGATTCGAGCACCTCGACCTGCGACAGCCGCGCCTCGAAGCGTTCGCTCTGGTTGGTGGTGAAGCGCGGCCAGTCCTGCGCGCCGGGGATGATGTCGGCCAGCTCGGCGAACATCTGGCAGCCGTTGCACACGCCCAGGCCAAAGGTGTCGGTGCGCGCGAAGAAGGCCTGGAACTGCGCCGACAACACCGGGTTGAAGGTGATGCTGCGCGCCCAGCCGATGCCCGCGCCCAGCGTGTCGCCATAGCTGAAGCCGCCACAGGCCACCACGCCCTTGAACTGCGCGAGATCGGCGCGGCCGGCCTGCAGGTCGGTCATGTGCACGTCATAGGCCTCGAAGCCGGCCTCGGCGAAGGCGTAGGCCATCTCGATGTGCGAGTTGACGCCCTGCTCGCGCAGAATCGCGACCTTCGGGCGCGCGAGGTTCAGGAAGGGCGCGGCCACGTCCTCTTCGGCGCCCGGCGCCAGATGCACGTGCAGGCCGGTGTCGGCCGGGTCGCCGGCGGCGGCATGCTCGCTGTCGGCGCAGTCGGGGTTGTCGCGCTCGCGGCAGATCTTCCAGCTCACGCTGTCCCAGACCTGGTGCAGGTCCGACAGGCTGGCGCTGAACACCGCCTTGGTGTCGCGCCACACTTCCAGCTTGCCCTTGCCCACGTCGATGGCGGAGCTCTGCGGGCGCGTCTTGCCCACGAAGTGGCTGAAGGCCGAAAGGCCGTGCGCGCGCAGGGTCTGCATCACGTCATTGCGCTCGGCGGTGCGCACCTGCAGCAGCAGGCCCAGCTCTTCGCTGAACAGCGCCTTGAGCGTGAGCTCCTCGCGGCGGCCGCTGACCTGCTGCGCCCAGTTCTTGGCGTCGCCGGTTTCCATCCGGCTGTCGGAGATGCCGTCGCCTTCGGTCACCAGCAGGTCGACGTTGAGCGACACGCCCACATGGCCCGCGAAGGCCATTTCGGCCGCCGTCACGAACAGGCCGCCGTCGCTGCGGTCGTGCAGCGCCAGGATCCGGCCGTCGGCACGCAGCTGGTTCACGGCATCGACCAGCTTCACGAGCAGTTGCGGATCGTCCAGGTCGGGCACGGTGTCCCCGGTCTGGCCCAGCGTCTGCGCCAGGATGCTGCCGCCCATCCGGTGCTGGCCGCGGCCCAGATCGATGAGCACCAGCGTCGTGTCTTCTTCCTGCGCGTCCAGCTGCGGCGTGAGCGTGCCCCGCACGTCGTCCAGGGTGGCGAAGGCGCTCACGATCAGGCTCACGGGCGAGCTGACCTTCTTCGTCTCGTCGCCTTCCTTCCATTGCGTGCGCATGGACAGCGAATCCTTGCCCACCGGGATGGACACGCCCAGCGCCGGGCACAGTTCCATGCCCACGGCCTTCACGGTTTCGTACAGGGCCGCATCCTCGCCCGGCTCGCCGCAGGCCGCCATCCAGTTGGCCGACAGTTTCACGCGCTTCAGGTCGATGGGCGCGGCCAGCAGGTTGGTGATGGCTTCGGCCACCGCCATGCGGCCCGAGGCCGGCGCGTCCATGGCGGCCAGCGGCGTGCGCTCGCCCATGCTCATGGCCTCGCCGGCGAAGCCCTTGAAGTCGGCCAGCGTCACGGCGCAGTCGGCCACCGGCACCTGCCAGGGGCCGACCATCTGGTCGCGGTGGCTCAGGCCGCCCACGGTGCGGTCGCCGATGGTGACCAGGAAGCGTTTGGAGGCCACCGTGGGATGCGAAAGCACGTCGATGGCGGCCTTCTGCAGCTCAACGCCCGTGAGCTCCAGCGGTTTGAACTGGCGCGCGACGGACTTCACGTCGCGGTGCATCTTGGGCGGCTTGCCCAGCAGCACGTCCATGGGCATGTCCACGGGCTGGTTGGCCGCGTCGGCGGTGGCGTCGACCACCTGGAGCTGGCGCTCCTCGGTCGCCACGCCCACCACCGCGAAGGGGCAGCGCTCGCGCTCGCAGAAGGCGCGAAAGCGCTCCAGCGATTCGGGCGCGATGGCCAGCACGTAGCGTTCCTGGCTTTCGTTGCTCCAGATTTCCTTGGGCGCCAGGCCCGACTCTTCGAGCGGCACGGCGCGCAGGTCGAAGCGCGCGCCGCGGCCGGCGTCGTTGGTCAGTTCGGGGAAGGCGTTCGACAGGCCGCCCGCGCCCACGTCGTGGATGGCCAGGATCGGGTTGGCCGCGCCCTGCTGCCAGCAGTGGTTGATGACCTCCTGCGCCCGGCGTTCGATCTCGGGGTTGCCGCGCTGCACCGAATCGAAGTCCAGTTCGGCCGCATTGGCGCCGGTGGCCATGGAGCTGGCCGCGCCGCCGCCCATGCCGATGCGCATGCCCGGGCCGCCCAGCTGGATCAGCAGCGTGCCGGCGGGGAACGGGATCTTCTTCGTCTGGATGGCGTCGATCTGCCCCAGGCCGCCCGCGATCATGATGGGCTTGTGGTAGCCGCGCTGCAGCACGTCCACGTCGCTTTCGACGCGCTGCTCGTACTCGCGGAAGTAGCCCAGGAGGTTCGGCCGGCCGAACTCGTTGTTGAAGGCCGCGCCGCCCAGCGGGCCCTCGGTCATGATCTGCAGCGGGCTGGCGATGTGCGCCGGCTTGCCGTAGGTGCCCTGGCCGGTGGCCGCATCGGGCCACAGCTTGGACACGGTGAAGCCCGTGAGGCCCGCCTTGGGCCGGGAGCCGCGGCCGGTCGCGCCTTCGTCGCGGATCTCGCCGCCCGCACCCGTGGACGCGCCCGGGAAAGGCGAGATCGCCGTCGGGTGGTTGTGCGTCTCGACCTTCATCAGCACGTGGTGCAGGGCCTCGTCCTTGGCGTAGGCGGGCGACGCGGCGGCGTCGCCGGCGCGCGCCACGAAGCGCTCGATGCGCGAGCCTTCCATCACCGAGGCGTTGTCCGCATAGGCGATCACCGTGTGCTGCGGGTTCGCCTGGTGCGTGTGGCGGATCATGCCGAACAGGCTCTTGTCCTGGCGCACGCCATCGATGCTGAAGTCCGCGTTGAAGATCTTGTGGCGGCAGTGCTCGCTGTTGGCCTGCGCGAACATCATCAGTTCCACGTCGGTCGGGTTGCGGCCCAGCTTGGTGAAAGCGTCGACCAGGTAGTCGATCTCGTCGTCGGCCAGCGCCAGGCCGAAGCCGGTGTTGGCGGCTTCCAGCGCCGCGCGGCCACCGCCCAGCACGTCCACATGCGCCATGGGCTGCGGCGCGAGTTCGGAGAACAGCGCGGCCGCGCCGTCCAGGCCCGGCAGCACGGACTCGGTCATTCGGTCGTGCAGCAGCGCGGCGATGGCGGCCAACTGGTCGGCGTCCAGCGTGTCGGCCTTGCCCCGCACCTTGTCGAGCAGCGCCGGCCTGGCCTGGATGAAGAACTGCGTCACGCGCTCCACGCGGCGCAGCGCGATGCCGCAGTTGCGGGCGATGTCCGTCGCTTTGGAAGCCCAGGGCGACACGGTGCCCAGGCGCGGCGTGACCACCAGCGTGCCAGCCGCCGCAGCCGGCGCGGTGAAGGGCTCGCCATAGCTCAGCAGCGCTGCCAGGCGCTCGCGCGCGGCGGCATCGGGCTGGCCCTCGGTCAGCACCAGGTGCACATGGCGCGCGCTCAGGCCCTCGATCCTCGGCGCGATGGCCTGCAGGCGCGGCAGCAACTGGCGGGCGCGGAAATCGCTGAGCGCCGAGGCACCCTCGAACAAGGTCACGACAGGGGCGGCGGAGGAGGCAGACTGCGTCACGGTGGTGGGGCCTGGGGCCGGCAGCAAGGGTGGGAAAGGCGGGAGGGAAGGCGCCAGGGCCGCCGCTGACTGGGGCGGTCCGGGGAAACCCGCAATTCTAGTGCCGGGCCTGTGGGCGCAGGCGGCGCGCGCAGCGCCGCCCGGGGGGCCGATGGGATAATCCGGCGCCATGAGCATCACCTACCACGATCCCGCAAGCCTCGACGACATGCGCCAGGCCTGCCGGTTCGCCTCCGAGGTTCTGGACTACCTGACGCCCTTCATCCAGCCCGGCATCACCACGAACGAAATCGATCGCCTGGCCGCCGAATACATGGTCAAGCAGGGCACCACCTCGGCCACCGTGGGCTACCAGGGATCGGGCAGCGTGCCCTTCCCCAAGTCGCTGTGCACCTCGGTCAACCACGTGGTCTGCCACGGCATCCCCGACGACAAGCCCCTGAAGAAGGGCGACATCATGAACATCGATGTCACCGTGGTCTACAAGGGCTGGTTCGGCGACAACAGCCGCATGTTCATCGTCGGCGACGCGTCCATCGCCGCCAAGCGCCTGTGCCAGATCACCTTCGAAGCCATGTGGCTGGGCATCCAGCAGGTCAAGCCCGGTGCGCACCTGGGCGACGTGGGCCATGCGATCCAGAAGTTCGCCGAGGGCAACGGCTATTCGGTCGTGCGCGAGTTCTGCGGGCATGGCGTGGGCCGCCGCTTCCACGAAGAGCCGCAGGTGCTGCACTACGGGCGCCCGGGCACGCTGGAGGAGCTCAGGCCCGGCATGATCTTCACCATCGAGCCCATGATCAACGCCGGCAAGCGCGACATCAAGGAAGACCACCGCGGCGGCAAGTACGACGGCTGGACCATCGTCACGCGCGACCGCTCGCTGTCAGCGCAGTGGGAGCACACGGTGCTGGTGACCGAGACGGGCTACGAGGTGCTGACGCTGTCCGACGGCAGCCCGCCGCTGCCCTCCTTCGTGACGGCCACCCGGACCTGAAGGCGCGCATCGCCCGCCGCCGCGCGCCTGCATGGCCTTCTCCGTCGTGATCGACCTGCCTGCCACCCTGCGCGAGGGGATGCGCGCCCGCAAGAGCGCCATCTTCGAGCGCCTTCGCGCGCCCGGGGCCGTGCGCAACGTGCGCAGTGTGCTGCGCGAGCTGGCCGGGCTGGCCGACGACGCGCTGCGCCGCCTGTGGCAGGCCGCTGATTTCGGCAGTGAGCTGGCCCTCGTGGCCGTGGGCGGCTACGGCCGCGGCGAGCTCTTTCCGTATTCCGACGTGGACGTGCTGCTGCTCTTGCCCACGCCGGCACACGGGCAGGAGGGCATGGCCGCCGCGCGGCTGGAAGCCTTCATCGGCCAGTGCTGGGACGCCGGGCTGGAGATTGGCTCCAGCGTGCGCACCATCGACGAATGCCTGGCCGAAGCGGCCAAGGACGTGACGGTGCAGACCGCGCTGCTGGAGGCGCGCTGGCTGTGCGGCGACAAGCGCCTGTTCGCGCGGTTCCGCGAGCGTTTCACCGGGTCGCTGGATCCGCGCGCCTTCTTCGCCGCCAAATCGCAGGAGATGCGCCACCGGCACCAGAAGCACGACGACACGCCCTACGCGCTGGAGCCCAACTGCAAGGAATCTCCCGGCGGCCTGCGCGACCTGCACACGGTGCGCTGGATGGCGCAGGCCGCCGGCTTCGGCCACCGCTGGGAAGACTATGCGCGCAACGGCTTGGCCACGCCTTTCGAGGTGCAGCAGCTCAAGCGCAACGAGGCCACGCTCTCGCTGATCCGCGCCCGCCTGCACGTGCTGGCGAACCGGCGCGAGGACCGGCTGGTCTTCGATCTGCAGACCGCCGTGGCCGCCAGCTTCGGCTATGTCGGCATGTCGCAGCGCAAGGCCAGCGAAACGCTGATGCGCCGCTACTACTGGGCCGCCAAGGCGGTGTCGCAGCTCACCGAGATCCTGCTGCTCAACATCTCCGAACGCCTGCACCCGCAGGCCGCCGAGCGCACGCCCATCAACGAACGCTTCTTCGAGAAGGGCGGCACCATCGAGGTCGCGAGCGACGACCTCTACGAGCGCGAGCCGCACGCGATCCTCGAGACCTTCCTGCTCTACCAGAAGACCATCGGCGTCAACGGCCTGTCGGTGCGCACGCTGCGCGCGCTCTACAACGCGCGGCACGCGATGGACGTGCGCTTCTCGAAGGACCCGGCCAACCACGCGACCTTCATGCGCATGCTCAAGGAGCCGCGCGGCATCACGCACGCGATGCGGCTGATGAACCGCACCTCGGTGCTGGGCCGCTACCTGCGCGTGTTCCGCCGCATCGTCGGCCAGATGCAGCACGACCTGTTCCACGTCTACACGGTGGACCAGCACATCCTGATGGTGCTGCGCAACGTGCGCCGCTTCTTCATCGCCGAGCACGCGCACGAATACCCCTTCTGCTCGCAGCTGGCGGCCGGCTGGGACAAGCCCTGGCTGCTGTACGTGGCCGCCCTCTTCCACGACATCGCCAAGGGCCGCGGCGGCGACCATTCCGAACTGGGCGCGCGCGAGGTGCGGCGCTTTTGCCAGCAGCACGGCATCGAGCGAGACGATGCGAAGCTGATCGAGTTCCTGGTCGCCGAGCACCTGGTGATGAGCACCGTGGCGCAGAAACAGGACCTGTCGGACCCCGAGGTCATCGCCGCCTTCGCGCGGCGCGTGGGCAACGAACGCTACCTGACGGCGCTGTACCTGCTCACCGTCGCCGACATCCGCGGCACCTCGCCGCGGGTGTGGAACGCCTGGAAGGGCAAGCTGCTGGAAGACCTGTATCGCGCCACCGCGCGCGCGCTGGGCGGACGCATGCCCGACGCCGGCGCCGTGATCGAGGCGCGCAAGCGCGAAGCGCTGATCGAACTCCAGCTCAACGCCCTGCCCTTCGAGGCGCAGAAGGCGCTGTGGGACACGCTGGACGTCAGCTACTTCATGCGCCATGACGCGGGCGAGATCGCCTGGCATGCCAAGAAGCTCTCTCGCTTCGTGCCCGCGGCCGGCGTGCCGGTGGACCCGCACGCAGCGCCCATCGTGCGCGCACGGCTGTCGCCGGTGGGCGAAGGGCTGCAGGTGGTGGTCTACACCCCCGATCAGCCCGACCTGTTCGCGCGCATCTGCGGCTATTTCGACCAGGCCTCCTTCAGCATCCTGGATGCGCGCGTGCACACGGCCAGCAACGGCTATGCGCTGGACACCTTCCAGGTCGTGACCACCTTCCTGGCCGAGCATTACCGCGAGCTGATCGCGATGGTGGAGGCGGACCTCACGCAGACCCTCAGCCACCAGGGCGAGCTGCCAGCGCCGGGGCGCGGCCGCGTGTCGCGCCGCGTGCGCAGCTTCCCCATCGAGCCGCGCGTGAGCCTCACGCCCGACGAGAAGGCGCAGCGATGGCTGCTCAGCATTTCCGCCAGCGACCGCGTGGGCCTGCTCTACAGCGTGGCCCGCGTGCTGGCGCGGCATCACCTCAACCTGCAACTGGCCAAGGTCTCGACCCTGGGCGAGCGCGTGGAAGACAGCTTCCTCATCAGCGGCGCCGAGCTGCAGGGCCAGCGCGCGCAGCTGCAGATCGAGACCGAATTGCGCGAAGCGGTGCGCGCACCCGCCTGAGCCGAGGGCCGCGCCGGCCGGGCGCTTGAACCGCCAGGAAACGATTCGCAATAATTGGCTAACATGCCGGCCTCTCCACCTGGCGCCCGCAAGGGCCTTCGTTCCTCATGACCCGTTCCGACGATCTTGGCAAGCTGGTCCTGCGCGTGGCGCTTGGCGTTCTCATCCTGCTCCACGGCATTGCCAAGCTCGGCAAGGGCGTGGACGGCATCGGCAACATGCTGGCCGGACAGGGTCTGCCGGCCATCCTGGCCTATGGCGTGTACCTGGGCGAGATCGTGGCCCCGGCACTGATCATCATCGGCCTGTTCACCCGGCCGGCGGCCTGGGTCATCGCCATCAACATGGTGGTCGCGATCTGGCTCGTGCACATGAAGCAGCTCGGCGTACTGACGGACAACGGCGGCTGGGCGCTGGAACTGCAGGGCATGTTCCTGTTCGCCGCCGTGGCCGTGGGCTTCCTCGGCGGCGGCCGCATCGGCGTGGGCGGACGCTTCAACTGAACCCGTCCGCCGGCGCGGCGGGCAGCGGCGGCACAGCCCCGCGGTGCGCGTTCAGTCGTCGTCGTCCGTCGCGTCGAGGCCGGGGAACAGCACCTCGGTGAAGCCGAAGCGCGTGAAATCGCGCACGCGCATGGGGTACAGCTTGCCCAGCAGGTGGTCCACCTCGTGCTGCACCACGCGGGCGTGGAAGCCCTCCGCTTCACGCGCGATGGGATCGCCATAGGGATCGAAGCCCGTGTAGCGCACGCGCGCCCAGCGCGGCACCACGCCGCGCAGGCCGGGTACCGACAGGCAGCCCTCCCAGCCCTCTTCCTCGTCGTCGCCCAGCGGCGTGACGACCGGGTTGACCAGCACCGTGCGCGGGACCACGGGCGCATCGGGGTAGCGCGGGTTGGGCATGCCGGTGCCGAAGATCACCACCTGCAGATCGACACCGATCTGCGGCGCGGCGAGGCCCGCACCGTTCACGGCCTGCATGGTTTCGAACATGTCCCGCACCAGCAGGTGCAGCGCATCGCTGTCGAACCCGGTCACCGGCCGGGCCACACGCAGCAGGCGCGGATCGCCCATCTTCAGAATTTCGCGGATCGTCATGGTGCGATTTTGCGCGGCCGCGCCGGCGGCCGCTTCCAGCGCGCAGGAGCGGCAGGTGCGGTAGCAGCGACTCAGGGCCTGTCGCCCAGCGGCACCGGCGTGGTTTCGAGCACGCTGCCCGAAGGCAGGCCCGGAATGCGCTGGCCCTGCCGGATGCGCGGCTGGCCCGGCTGCGGCGGCTGGGCGCCGGGGCGGTGCCAGCCGCCGGGCGGGCGGCCGTCATATCCCGGTCCGGCGGGTACCGGGACGGGCACAGGCACCGGCACCACGGCGCGCGGCGGCGGGCGGCGGTAGCCGCCGTCCCAGCGCCGGTCATAGCCAGGCCGGCCGTAGTAGTAGCCCGGCGGGTAGCTGCGATAGCCCGGGCCCGAATAGACGTCGATGTCGACCTGCGCCGGGACGCCGTAGCCATAGCCGCCATAGTCGTACGGATAGTCGTCGTAGCCGACCGGGCCGGTCGCCACGCAACCGCCCAGCAGGGCGAGCGCGCCCAGCGCCCCGGCGAAACCGGTGAGGCGGCGATGCGATGCGTTCATGGCGACTCCTTGTATGTCCTGAACCTTCAACGGCATTGGAATGCACGCGTTGACCCTGAGATCCCGGTGGAAGGTAAAGCCGGGTAAAGCTGGCGTGAAAGCTGTACGCGGCCCCAGCGCGACCCGTCCTGCCGAACCTGGGCAGCCGGCGGGCGCAGGAGGACCCCGGTCGGGCCGGGGCACCGCGGGCCGCGGCTTCAGCGCAGGCCCAGCAGGGCCAGCAGCGCGGCTTCGTCGATCACGGGAATGCCCAGCTCGCGCGCCTTGTCCAGCTTGCTGCCGGCCTCTTCGCCCGCCACCACGCAGTGCGTTTTCTTGCTGACGGAGCCCGCCACCTTGGCGCCGGCCGCCTCCAGACGCTCCTTCGCCTCGTCGCGCGACAGGGTCGGCAGGGTGCCCGTCAGCACGAAGGTCTGCCCCGCCAGCGGCAGGCTGGCGCGTTCGGCCGGCGCGCCCTCTTCCCAGTGCACGCCGGCCGCGCGCAACTGCGCCACCGCCTCGCGGTTGTGCGGCTGCGCGAAGAAGGTGTGCAGGCTCTGCGCGACCACGGGGCCGACGTCGTTCACCTCCAGCAGTTGGCCCTCGGTCGCATCCATGATGCGGTCGAGCTGGCCGAAATGGCGCGCCAGGTCCTTGGCAGTGCTCTCGCCCACATGGCGGATGCCCAGGCCGAACAGGAAGCGCGGCAGGGTGGTCTTCTTCGAGTCCTCCAGCGCTTTGAGCAGGTTGGCGGCGGATTTCTCGGCCATGCGATCCAGCGCGGCCAGGGCCGTCAGACCGAGGCGGTACAGGTCGGGCAGCGAGCGCACGATGCCGCCGTCCACCAGCTGGTCCACCAGTTTGTCGCCCAGGCCCTCGATGTCCATCGCGCGGCGCTGCGCATAGTGCAGGATGGCCTGCTTGCGCTGTGCCGCGCACACGATGCCGCCGCTGCAGCGGTGGTTGACTTCGCCCTTCTCGCGCACCACGGCACTGCCGCAGATGGGGCACTGGCGCGGCATGCGGAAGTTGGGCACGTAGGGCACGCGCGGCGCGATGGCCGTGGGCCCGGCCTGGGCGGCGGCGTCGACCACGGCCTCTTCGTCGCCCGTGCGTGCGGCCCGTTCGGCCAGCGGCGCCAGCACTGTCGGTACCACGCCCACGACCTCGGGAATCACGTCGCCCGCGCGGCGCACGATCACCTGGTCGCCCACGCGGGCGCGCTTGCGGCGCAGCTCGAAGAGGTTGTGCAGCGTGGCGTTCGACACCGTGGTGCCGCCCACGAACACGGGCTCGAGCTTGGCCACGGGCGTGAGCTTGCCGGTGCGGCCCACCTGGATCTCGATGCCGTTCAGGCGCGTCACCTGCTCCTGCGCCGGGTACTTGTGGGCCACGGCCCAGCGCGGTTCGCGCGACTTGAACCCTAGCTGGCGCTGCAGCGCCAGGCTGTTGACCTTGTAGACCACGCCGTCGATGTCGAAGGGCAGCTCGTCGCGCCGGGCGGCCACGTGCTGGTGGAAGGCCACGAGCGCCTGCGCCCCCGCGCCCACAATGCGCTCGGCCGACACCGGCAGGCCGAAGGCCTGCAGCGCGTCGAGCATCGCCCCATGCGTGTCCGGCAGCGCCCAGCCCTGCACCTCGCCCAGGCCGTAGGCGAAGAAGCTCAGCTTGCGCGCGGCGACCAGCGCCGGATCGAGCTGGCGGATGGCGCCTGCGGCCGTGTTGCGCGGGTTGATGAAGGTCTTCTCGCCCGCCTCGCGCTGGCGTTCGTTGAGACGCTCGAAATCGTCGCGGCGCATGTAGACCTCGCCGCGCACCTCCAGCACCGGCGGCGCCTCGCCCTGGAGCTTCAGCGGGATCTGGCCGATGGTGCGCAGGTTCTGCGTCACGTCCTCGCCGGTCTCGCCGTCGCCGCGCGTGCTGCCCAGCACCAGCAGGCCGTCTTCGTAGCGCAGGCTGATCGCCAGGCCGTCGAACTTCAGCTCGGCCGCGTATTCGACCGGCGGCGCGTCGGCCGCCAGGCCCAGTTCGCGCCGCACGCGGGCATCGAAGGCACGCGCGCCGGCCTCGGTGGTGTCGGTCTCGGTCTGGATCGAGAGCATGGGCACGCGATGCCGCACCGCCCGCAGGCTGTCGAGCACGCGCCCGCCCACACGCTGCGTGGGCGAATCCGGCGTCAGCAGCTCGGGATGGGCCTGCTCCAGGGCCTGCAGGCGCTGGAACAGCCGGTCGTATTCGGCGTCGGGCACCTCGGGCGCGTCGAGCACGTAGTACAGGTGCGCATGGCGGTTGAGCAGCGCGCGCAGGGCCGCGGCTTCCTGGGCCGGTTCGGGGTTCTGGCTGTTCGCCGCGAAAAGATCTGTCTGGCTCATGATGGCGTCCTGCCCTCTCTCCCTGCCTGCCGGTCTGGTGCCCGGGCTGCCGTGGCGCGAAGCGCGTCAGCTGAACAGCCGGCGCGCCAGCACGGAGCCGGCCGCGAGTTCGCGCGCATCCAGCGTGTCGTACAGCTCACCCAGGTCGGCGCCGATCGCGTCCAGCGTTTCCTCGCGCAGCGGCTGGCCGTCGCCGTCGGTCACCACGCCGTCCATCTCGGCGGCCAGGGCGGCCGCCACCTCGCGCATGCGCGTGAAGGGCTCGAGGTGGCGGTCCACCTGCGGCACGTCCAGGCTCAGGGCCAGTTCGCGGATCGCGGACTGCGCCGGGTCATCGGCCAGGGCGGCCTGGGTGTCGAAAGCCAGGCCCAGCATGGGCGGCGCGCCGTTCTCGGCATTGGGCAGCACCATGCGCCCCGGGATCATGCCCGCCACGAAGCCCAGCCGCGCGGCGCATTGCTGCACGTAGGCCGGGCTCCAGGCCGCATGCCGCGCGCGCAGCACGAAGGCCAGCTGCGCATCGTGGCCGCTGGCGAACTGGTCCAGCTCGCGCGCACGCGCCACCTCGTCCAGCATTTCCGGAAACTCGGGCATGCCGTTCACGGCATCCGCGAAGGCCTGCGCCTTCATCACGAATTCCGAATACTCGATCTCGTTGAGCGCACCCGTGCGGTTGGCCAGTTGCACGCCGATCTGCATGGCGCGGTAGCGCTGCCCGGCGGCCGGCGCTTCCCACTGGCCGGTGGCCTCGTTCAGGCCTTCGACAGCGATGGGCTTGCTGCCCGCGCGGCGCGTGGCCGGCAGCGCCGCCACGGCAGCGGCACCGTGCAGCGGCGCTTCCAGCGTGATGGGCGTGATGACGTCGATCAGCGGATCCAGCGTGCCGCGGCGCTCGGCCAGCATGCCGGCCTGGGCCGAAGGCGGCGGCAGGTCGGGGTCGAACAGCGGCTCGTGCCGATCCACGGCATTCACCTCGCCGGGGTCGGTGTGCAGCACGGGCTCGACGTCACGCGCGGTCAGTTCCACGCCGCCCTGGCCGTGGGCCGGATGGTCGGGCGGCAGCGCCTCGGGCTGTCGGGGCGCCTGCTTGTGCGAGATCCAGGTGTTGTAGCCAATGATGGCGGCCAGCACGAGGCCACCAAGGATCGCGAGGGCAACGGTGAGACTGCTCATGTCGAAAATTACAGATGGGCCATGGAGACTGCGGACTCCATGTCCACGGCCACGATGCGCGAGACGCCCTGCTCCTGCATGGTCACGCCGATCAGTTGCTCGGCCATCTCCATCGCGATCTTGTTGTGGCTGATGAAGAGGAACTGCGTGCCCTGGCGGCTCATGGTCGACACCAGCTTGGCATAGCGCTCGGTGTTGGCGTCGTCCAGCGGCGCGTCCACCTCGTCCAGCAGGCAAAAGGGCGCCGGGTTGAGCTGGAAGATGGCGAACACCAGCGCAATGGCCGTGAGCGCCTTCTCGCCGCCCGAGAGCAGGTGGATGGTCTGGTTCTTCTTGCCCGGCGGCTGCGCCATCACCTGCACGCCCGAATCCAGGATCTCGTCGCCCGTCATGATGAGCCGGGCATTGCCGCCGCCGAACAGCTCCGGGAACATGCGGCTGAAATGCTCGTTGACGACGTTGAAGGTGCCGCCCAGCAACTCGCGCGTCTCGCCGTCGATCTTGCGGATGGCGTCCTCCAGCGTGTGGATCGCCTCGTTGAGGTCAGCGGACTGCGAGTCGAGGAAGGTCTTGCGCTCGCGCGCGCTGGTCAGCTCCTCCAGCGCGGCCAGGTTCACCGGCCCCAGCGCGGCGGCCTCGCGGTGCAGGCGGTCGATCTCGCCCTGCAGGCCGGTGAGGCGCACGTTGTTCTCCTGGATCGACTGCGCCACGGTGGCCAGATCCGCCTGCGCATCGGCCAGCAGCTGCGTGTACTGCTCCAGGCCCAGGCGCGCGGCCTGTTCCTTGAGCTGCATTTCGGTGATGCGCTGGCGCAGCGGGTCCAGCTCGCGCTCCAGCTTCAGGCGCCGCTCGTCGCTGGCGCGCAGTTGCTGCGTCAGCTCGTCGTAGCGGCTGCGCGTGGCGCCCAGGGCGGCTTCGCGCTCCATCTTGAGGTTCAGCGCGTCCTGCAGGCCCGCCTGCGCGGCGGCGGCCGAGAGGCGGCCCAGCTCGGCCTGCGCACGCTCGCGCTCGTCGGCCAGCGCCACGGCCTGCTGCTCGGCGGTCTGGATCGCGCGGCCCAGTTCGCCGCGGCGCGCCTCCAGGGTGCGCTGCGAGAAGGTCGATTCCTGCACCTGCCGCTCCAGGCTGCGCAACTGCTCGCGCGCAGCGCCGAGCTTGCGGCCCGATTCGATCACGCGCTCTTCCAGCTCGGCATGGCGCTCCTGGCTGTCGGCCAGCTGCAGGTCCAGCTCCTCGAAACGCGCCTCGGCCGCCACGCGGCGCTCCTGCAGCTCTTCCAGCTGGGCATCGACCTCGCCCAGGTCGGCCTCCAGCTGCTGGCTGCGCGCGCGCGCCTGCTCTGCCGCCTGGGCCAGGCGCAGGGCTTCGACCTGCAGTTCGTGCGCGCGCGACTGGGTTTCGCTGGCCTCGCGCCGCGCGCCCACCAGGCGCGCGGCCGCGTCGGCATACGCGGCCTCGGCACGCACCAGGGCGGTGCGGGCCTCGTCGTGGATCAGGGCCTGGGCGCGCAGCTGGCGCTCCAGGTTTTCCATTTCCTGCTGCCGCGCGAGCAGGCCGGACTGCTCGGAATCCTGGGCATGGAAGCTCACGCTGTGCGCCGTCACGGCATGGCCGCTGGGCACGTAGATCGTGGCGCCCGGCGGCAGTTGCGCGCGCTGGGCCAGCGCTTCCTCCAGGCTGGGCGCCGTGAAGCAGCCCTGCAGCCAGTCGCGCAGCAGCGCCTGCAGGCCGGCGTCATGCAGGCGCAGCAGATCGGACAGGCGCGGCAGCGAACCCGTGTTGTCGGCGGCCCCGCCACCGTCGGCCGGCACGCTGTAGAAAGCCAGCTTGGCGGGCGGCGCGTCCGACGCGAAGGCGCGCGCCATGTCCAGGCGCGAGATCTCGAGCGCGCCCATGCGTTCGCGCAGCGCGGCTTCGAGCGCGTTTTCCCAGCCCGGCTCCACGTGCAGGCGGCTCCACAGGCCCTGCAGGCTGTCCAGGCCATGCTTGGCCAGCCAGGGCGCGAGCTTGCCGTCGGTCTTGAGCTTCTCCTGCAGCGCCTTGAGGGCCTCCAGCCGCGCCGAGTATTCGGCCAGCTTGGCGCCTTCGGCGTTCACGGCCTGCTGCTTGGCGCGGCGGTCTTCGTCCAGCTGCGGCACCTGGTCCTGCAGCTCCTGCAGGCGCGCGTCGGCTTCGGCGGCGGCCTCGCTCGCGGCGGCGGATTGCTCCTGCAGATCCGCCACGCGCGCCTCGTCGGGCGCGGCCAGCGCGTTGCGGTCGGCACGCAGGCGCTCGCTGCGCTGCATCAGCTGGCGCGACTGTTCCTCGATGTTGCGCTGGTCGGCGGCCAGCACCTGGATCTGCTGCTGGACCTGCGTGACGGCGCTGCGCTGGTGGTTGGCCTCGTCCTGGGCCCGCTGCTGCGCCTCTTCGAGCTCGGGCAGGCGCACCTCCTGTTCTTCCAGCTGGGCGGCCAGCACCAGGCCCTGCTCCTCGGCGTCCACGCCCTGCCCGGCCAGGGTCTCGACTTCGGCCTCGGCCTCGGTGCGGCGGTTCTCCCACTGCGCGAGCTGCTCGGCCAGCTGCACCAGGCGCTGTTCCACGCGCTGGCGGCCCTCGACCACGAAGCGGATCTCGCCTTCGAGCCGGCCCACCTCGGCGCTGGCCTCGTAGAGCCGGCCCTGCGCCTGGTTGACCTCGTCGCCGGCGCCATAGTGCGCCTGGCGGATGGTTTCGAGTTCGGCCTCCACATGGCGCAGGTCGGCCATGCGCGATTCGAGCTCGTTGACGGCGCGGTCGGCCTCGGCCTTCACGCGCGCCTGGTCGGCCTCGGCCTCGCTGCGCTTCAGGAACCACAGCTGGTGCTGCTTGCGCGTGGCATCGGCCTGCAGCGCCTTGTAGCGCGCCGCCACCTCGGCCTGGCGCTCCAGGCGCTCCAGGTTGCTGCCCAGCTCGCGCAGGATGTCTTCCACGCGCGTGAGGTTCTCGCGCGTGTCCGACAGGCGGTTCTCGGTCTCGCGCCGGCGCTCCTTGTACTTGGACACGCCGGCCGCCTCCTCGAGGAACAGGCGCAGCTCCTCGGGCTTGGACTCGATGATCCGGCTGATCGTGCCCTGGCCGATGATGGCGTAGGCGCGCGGTCCCAGGCCGGTGCCCAGGAACACGTCCTGCACGTCGCGCCGGCGCACCGGCTGGTTGTTGATGTAGTAGCTGCTGGTGCCGTCGCGCGTGAGCACGCGCTTGACGGCGATCTCGGTGAACTGGCTCCACTGGCCGCCGGCGCGGTGGTCGCTGTTGTCGAACACCAGCTCCACGCTGGCGCGGCTGGCCTGCTTGCGGTTGGTGGTGCCGTTGAAGATCACGTCCTGCATGGACTCGCCGCGCAGCTCGCTGGCCTTGCTTTCGCCCAGCACCCAGCGCACCGCATCCATGATGTTGGATTTGCCGCAGCCGTTGGGGCCTACCACGCCCACCAGTTGGCCCGGCAGCATGAAGTTGGTGGGCTCCGCGAAGGACTTGAAGCCCGAGAGCTTGATGGAGTTGAGGCGCACGGCGGATCGGCTTTACGGGCCAAGGTGTTGATATGCAAGGAAAATTTCACGCGCCGTCGCGCGTTGATCCCGCCTGCTGATGATAACGTGCGCCCCATGTCGGCTCCGCCTGCTTCTCCTTGCGCTTCCCTGCATTTGTGCACGGGCCGGCGCCGCCTGTTCGCGGGCCTCGCCCTGCTGCCCGTGGCCGCGCTCGCCGGCTGCGGCGCCTTCACCGACACCCAGCGCGCGCAGCCCTACGAATCGCGCGAATGGCTGCAGTCGGGCACCAACCGCATTGCCAACCTTGCGCTGCGCGACAACCTGCAGTCGGTGCAGCGCGTGCAGCTGTCGCTGTACCGCCGCAACCCGCGCGAATGGCGCAAGTGGGCCGCCAGTGCCGACGAAGCCACGCAGCGCACCTGGGACGCGGTGATGAACGACCGCCCGCTGGCCGAGTTGCGCGGTGCCACCAGCATCGATGCCGTGCGCCAGGCCTTCGAGCTGGCCTACGAAGGCGACCGCGTGGCCGCGCTGGTGGTCGGCTGGGCCGCCATGCTCAAGCAGGCCAATGGCGACACCTGGCAACAGACCCTAATCGACGGCGTGAGCGCCGAGAATGCCTACCGCGCGGCGCGCAATTTCGAGATCTCGCTGTGGCTGCTCAGCGCGCGCATGGGCAGCGACGGCAAGCCGCTGCTGCTGTCCACCGAGATTAGCGAACGCGGGCGCAACCTGCTGGTGGACCGGGAACTGTCGAAGGTCGTCGGGCGGCTGGACCTGCTGGCCGCGCAGGCCGACGAGAAGTACCGCCGCGCGGCCCTGGACTTCAGCCAGAACTGGCTCATGGGCAGCCTCGGGCCCTTCCTGCAGATGGTCCAGCGCTGAGGGCGCGTGCCGGCCCTGGCAGCCGGATGGAAATATATTTCCCTTTTCGTTGAAAACGGTAATATGTTTCCATGGACCGCCGAGAACTGATCGAGCAGCTGGCGCAGCGCCGGCAGGCCGTGGGCCTCAACGGCCTGCAGCTGGCCGAACGCGCCGGCCTCACCGAGCGCACCATCCGCAACGCGCTGGGCCCGCAGGGCAATCCCCAGCTCAGCTCCCTGCTGGCGCTGGTCGATGCGCTGGGCCTGGAGCTGCAGCTGGTGCCCAAAGGCTTCGGCGCGGCGCCGGGCACGGACGATGGCAGCTACCGCCCCGTGGCCACGCGCGTGAGCGAAGCCACGCGCCTGCCGCCCCCTGCGCCCCCCCCCCGCCGGCGCCAAGCGCTGAGCCACGCCAGCCCGCACGCCCCATGCAAGTCAAGATCCTGGACATCGCCCTCGGCGGCCGGCTGTGGGGCAAGCTCTTCCAGTACGGCGACCTGTGCCGCTTCGTGGCCGAGCCCGCGCTCGTGGCGCAGCCGCCGGCGCAGGTGCTGTCGCTGTCCATGCTCGCCCAGGACCAGGCCGCCCAGAGCGCCCTCTGGGCCGACGTGCGCAACCCGCTGTTCAACGCCCAGGGCGGGCGCCTGCCCGCCTGGTTCCAGAACCTGCTGCCCGAAGGCGTGCTGCGCAGCCACATCGCCCAGCTGCGCGGCTGCGCCGAAGACGACCATTTCGAACTGCTGGCCGCCTGCGGCGGCGACCTGCCCGGCGCCGTGAGCGCGCGGCCCGTGGAGGTGGAGCGCGCCACCTTGCAGCGCCTGGTGACGCAGGACCAGGACGCGCTGGAAATGTCGGTGGTGGCCGATCCGCTGCCACAGGGCATTTCCGTCTCGGGCGTGCAGCCCAAGCTGGGGCTGGCGCGCCAGGGCGCGCGCTACACGGCGCGCACGCGCACCCGCTCGGGCACGCAGGCCGGCCAGCGCGTGATCGCCAAGCTGCCCGTGGTGGGGCGCCCGCACATGCCGCAGCTGGAGATGTTCTCGCTGCAGCTCGCCGCCGCCGCCGGCGTGACCGTGTGCGCCGCCGAGCTCGCGCCGCTGGATGCCATCGACGCCCAGCACAGCTACGCCCTGCCCGACGAGCCCGCGTTCCTGGCGGTCACGCGCTTCGATCGCGCGGGCGCGCGGCGCATCCATTTCGAGGATTTCGCGCAGATCCTCTCGCGCGACCCGCAGCACAAGTACGGCGGCAGCTACACCGCGATGGCCCTGGCCATGCGCGCCTTCGACTCGCTGGGCGAGGCGGCGCAGGTCGAGCTGCTGCGGCGCCTGGTGGTCAACGAGCTGCTGGGCAACCCCGACGCGCATCTGAAGAACTTCGGCGTGCTCTACCCCAACGGCCGCACGCCACAGCTGGCGCCGGCCTACGACATCGTGGCCTATGCGGCGATGCAGGGGGTGGACGGCCACGCGCTGCCTTTGCTCAGCCCCGAGGCGCGACGCGGCCCGGCCCCGGCGCGAACCCGCTTCTTCACGCCCACGGCCGTGCGCGCCTTCTGCTGGGCCACGGGCCTGCACGAGCCGCTGGCGCGGCGCGCCATCGCCGACACGGCACGCCGCGCGCGCGAACACTGGCCGGCGCTGCTCGATGCGGCACCGCTGCCCACGGTGTGGAAGGAACGGCTGCAGGCGCGCTGGACCGCGCACGCGCTGTGGCGCCCGCGCGGGCGCGACCGGGCGGCCGCCGCCGGCGAATGAGCGCCAAGCCCGGCTCCTAGAATGAACCCCAGCTCCCGCCCGGCACGGCTTGCGCGTCGTCGGACCTTGCAACTCCTTCCTGGTCTTTCCTTCCCATGAGCTCTCTCAACTTCATCGGCGGCGAAAAAGGCGGCGTCGGCAAATCGGTCACCTCGCGGCTGCTGGCGCAGTACTTCATCGACCACAGCCGGCCCTTCATGGGCTACGACACGGACCGTTCGCACAACTCCTTCACGCGCTTCTACGAAGGCTTCGCCTCGCCCATCGCCGTGGACAGCTTCGAGGGCCTGGACCAGGTGGTCAACGGCTTCGAGCGCAACCCCCAGCAGAGCGTGATCGTGGACATGGCGGCCCAGACCCTGGCGCCGCTGGCCCGCTGGATCGAGGAATCGCAGCTGTTCGAAGTCTTCGCCGAACTCGAGGTGGCCGTGAACTTCTGGCATGTGATGGACGACGGCCGCGACTCCAGCGACCTGCTGGGCAAGCTGGTCGACACCTTCGGCAACCGCGCCAACTACATCGTGGTGCAGAACTACGGCCGCGGCAGCGACTTCGCGCTGATGCTGGGATCCCAGTCGCTGGCCAAGGCCCAGGCGCAGGGCGCGCGCGTCATCTCCCTGCCGCGCCTGCAGGAAGCCAGCATGCGCAAGATCGACAACCGCAACACCAGCTTCTGGAAGGCCGTGAACGACAAGGACGGCCCCGACGCGCTGGGCCTGCTGGAGCGCCAGCGCGTCAAGAGCTGGCTGGCCACCGCGTACGCCGCCTTCGACACGCTGCCGCTCTGATCGGCTGATTCCCGGCGGGCCCCGCTCGCCACGGCTGGCCACGGCAGGGGCGGCTTGAAGCGACGGCCGCCCGGCCCCCTGCGCCCTCCAACTGCGCGCCTGCGGCCCGCTTCGCCTCAACCGCGGCGGCACGCAGGCCGCCGGGCGGCGCTCAGCGAAGCGCGGACGCCGGGCCCGCGGCGCGCATGCGTTCGCGCCAGGCATGGCCGCCCAGCATCAGCAGCGTGGCACCGACCACCGGCAGCATGAAGGCGTTGATGGCGTCCCAGCCCGAGACACCGAGCAGGTGGCCGGAGCCGAAGGAAGCCACCGCCACGGTGCCGAAGATCAGGAAGTCGTTGAGCGCCTGCACCTTGGCGCGCTCCGAAGCGCTGTAGGTCTCGGTGACCATCGCCGTGGCGCCGATGAAGCCGAAGTTCCAGCCCACGCCCAGCAGCACCAGCGAGCCCCAGAAGTGCTGAAGTTCGAGCCCGGCCAACGCCATGAGGCCGGACGCGCCGATCAGCGCCAGCCCCAGCGCCGTGACCGTGGCCTTGCCCCAGCGCGCGATCAGCCGCCCCGTGAAGAAGCTGGGCGCGAACATGGCCAGCACATGCCACTGGATGCCCAGCGCCGCCTCGCCCACGGTGAAGCCGCAGCCCACCATGGCCATGGGCGCGGCGGTCATCAGGAAGGACATCAGCCCATAGGAGACCACCCCCGCCGTCGCGGCGACGATGAAGCGCGGCGTGCGCGCGATGGCGGCCAGCGGCCGTGCCGGTCCGCTGCTGGGCCCGGCCTGCGGCGCCGGCATGCGCAGCAGCGCGAGCAGCGGCAGGGCCAGCAGCGCCAGCCCGGCCTGGCCGATGAAGCTGCCGGCGAAAGGCGCGGCCGGCCAGGCGTCGCGGGTCCAGATCACCAGTTGCGGGCCGATCACCGCCGCGATCAGGCCGCCGACCATGATGCGCGAGATGGCCTGGGGCCGCTGCGCCGGCGCCACCGCATCGGAGGCAGCAAAGCGGTAGTTCTGGACGCAGGCGCCGTAGAAGCCGGCCAGGGCCGTGCCCAGGCAGAACGCGGCGAAGCTGCCCTGCACCACGGCCAGCGCCGCGATCAGCCCCGAGGCCATGCCCAGCAACGCGCCCAGCCCGTAGGCCGGACGGCGGCCCAGGCGGCGCATCAGCAGCGCGGCGGGAATCGTCGACAGCGCCAGCCCCAGGTGGTAGAGGCTCACCGGCAGCGTGGCCAGCGCCGCGCTGCCCGAGAGCATCTGGCCGACCAGGCCGCCCAGCGAAATGAGGATCGGTGGCGCGGCGGCGCCCAGGGACTGGGCGGCGACCAGCAGCCACACGTTGCGCTGGGCGCTGGCATCGGGGAGCGGGGGCAAAGGGTGTGAATCGGTCATGGCATGAAAGCTGAGGCGGCTTTCATGCGGGCGAGCCTTGCGAACCCGGGAGTCGCCGAATGAAAGCCGCCCGCATCATGCCAGCGCCCCCGAACCCGCCCGGCCGCGGGCGATGACGCGGGCAGGGTCTTTGCCGGAAGCTCAGGCGTGCGCGTACAGGCCGCGCGCGGGCGCGGCCGGGCGCAGCAGCAGCGCCACGAACACCACGCCGAAGACCATGAACCAGACGAAGCCCCAGTTGGCGATCGTCAGGCCCAGGAAGGTCCAGTCCACGGCCGAGCAGTCGCCGCTGCCCTGGAAGATCATGGGAATGGCGCGGCGCAGCGGAAAGGATTCGATCATCCCGTAGATGTCGCGGCCGCAGCTGCCCAGCTCGGGCGGGTACCACTGCAGCCAGCTCTGGCGGGCCGCGGTGAAGGCGCCGCCCGCCGTCGCCACCAGGCCCAGCACGGCCCAGAATTTCTGCAGGCCCGTGCGCGGCGTGAACGCGGCCAGCGCCGCGAACGCGCCCACGAGCACCAGCGCATAGCGCTGCACGATGCACATGGGACAGGGCTCCAGCCCCTGGACGTGCTGGAGGTACATGCCGAAGGCGAGCATCGCGGCGCAGATCGCCGCGACGAGTGCGTACGTGCGGCGCGGGGCGCCAGTGAGCCAGTTCAAATGCCTTGTCCTTGATCGACGAACACCCGGGCGCGCCGCGGGCTGGCGACCACCGTGTCGCCCTCGCGCAGTCCGAGTTCGCGGAATTGCTGCGCGGGGATCTGCGCCTCGATGATGGCGCCAGAACCAGGATTGTCTGGATTCGTTTCCAGCGGTTCGAGTTCCATGCGCGCGATCGGGCCGACCACGATGGCGCGGCCGATGGTAGCGGCAATGCCTGCGGCACGCTCGCCACCGGCCACGTAGCGGCTGATGTCGAAGTCGTGCGGACGCACATAGGCCAGCGCCTTGGCGTCTTCGGCGCCGCCCGCTTCGGCGGAGGCGATGCGCACGCCCTGCACCTCCACCTCGCCCTGGTGCGCGCGGCCGTGGAACAGGTTCACGTCGCCCAGGAAACCGTAGACGAAGGGGCTGGCCGGGTGGTCCCACACCTCCTGCGGCGAGCCGACCTGCTCGATCTTGCCGCTGTTCATCAGCACCACGCGGTCGGCCACCTCCAGCGCCTCTTCCTGGTCGTGCGTGACGAAGATGGAGGTGACGTGCAGTTCGTCGTGCAGGCGGCGCAGCCAGCGGCGCAGCTCCTTGCGCACCTTGGCGTCCAGCGCGCCGAAGGGCTCGTCGAGCAGCAGAACCTTGGGTTCCACGGCCAGCGCGCGGGCCAGGGCGATGCGCTGGCGCTGGCCGCCGGACAGCTGCGCCGGGTAGCGGTCGGCCAGCCAGTCCAGCTGCACCAGCTTGAGCAGATCGGTGACCTTGGCCTTGATCTGCGCGTCGCTCGGGCGCTGGCTGCGCGGGCGCACGCGTAGGCCGAAGGCCACGTTCTCGAACACGGTCATGTGGCGGAACAGCGCGTAGTGCTGGAACACGAAGCCGACCTGGCGCTCGCGCACGTGCACGTCGGTCGTGTCCTTGCCGCTGAAGAGGATGCTGCCGCTGTCTGCCGTCTCCAGGCCCGCGATGATGCGCAGCAGCGTGGTCTTGCCGCAGCCCGACGGGCCCAGCAGCGCGAACAGCTCGCCCGAATCCACGCTCAGGCTCACGTCCTTGAGCGCATGGAAGTTGCCGAAATGCTTGCTGACGTTGCGGATCTCGATGCTCATGATGGTCGCTCTTGCGTGGGGGTGTCAGGCCGCCGTGCCACTCGGGGCCGTGGGGCGTTCGGGCGGCAGTTCGGCCAGGGCCTTCATCTCGCGCTCGTGGCGCCACTCGATCACGGTCTTGATGACCAGCGTGACCAGCGCCAGGATGGCCAGCAGCGAAGCCACCGCGAAGGCGGCCACCGACTGGTATTCGTTGTAGAGCACTTCCACGTGCAGCGGCATGGTGTTGGTCTGGCCGCGGATGTGGCCCGAGACCACCGAGACCGCGCCAAACTCGCCCATGGCCCGTGCATTGCACAGGATCACGCCGTACAGCAGGCCCCACTTGATGTTGGGCAGCGTGACCTTCCAGAAGGTCTGCCAGCCGCTGGCGCCCAGCACGATGGCGGCCTGCTCTTCCTCGGTGCCCTGGGCCTGCATCAGCGGGATCAGTTCGCGCGCGATGAAGGGAAAGGTCACGAAGATGGTGGCCAGCACGATGCCCGGCACGGCGAACATGATCTTGATGTCATGCGCGGCCAGCCACGGACCGAACCAGCCCTGCGCGCCGAAGACCAGCATGTAGATCAGGCCGGCCACCACGGGCGACACGGCGAAGGGCAGGTCGATCAGGGTGGTGAGGAAGGCCTTGCCCTTGAACTCGTACTTGGCGATGGCCCAGGCCGCGGCGACGCCGAACACCAGGTTCAGCGGCACCGTGATGGCGGCCGTGATCAGCGTCAGGCGGATGGACGCCCAGGCGTCCGGCTCCTTGAGCGCTTCCCAGTAGGCCTGCCAGCCCTTGCGCAGGGCCTCGGTGGCCACGGCGGCCAGCGGCAGCACCAGGAACAGGAAGATGAAGGCCAGGGCCAGGCCGATCAGCAGCCGGCGCACCCAGGGCGATTCGGTGGTGCCGGCCTGCGCGCGGCGCGCACCGGTGCGCAAGGAAGTCGCAGCACCGCTCATGCCGACACCCCCCGCTTGCGCTGCCAGGCTTGCAGCCCGTTGATGACCAGCAGCATGATGAAAGAGAACACCAGCATGACCAGGGCCACGGCCGTGGCGCCTGCGTAGTCGTACTGCTCAAGCTTGCCGATGATGATCAGCGGCGTGATCTCGGAAATCATGGGCATGTTGCCGGCGATGAAGATCACCGAGCCGTATTCACCGATGGCGCGCGCGAAGGCCATCGCAAAGCCGGTGAGCAGCGCCGGCATCAGGGCCGGCAGCAGCACCAGGCGGAAGGTCTGCCAGCGCGTGGCGCCCAGCGAGGTGGCCGCCTCTTCCAGCTCTTTCTCGGTGTCTTCCAGCACCGGCTGCACCGTGCGCACCACGAAAGGCAGGCCGATGAAGATCAGCGCGATCACCACCCCGTTGGGGTTGAAGGCCAGCTGGATGCCCAGCGGCTCCAGGTATTGCCCAATCCAGCCGTTGCCGGCCAGCAGCGCCGTGAGCGAGATGCCGGCCACCGCCGTGGGCAGCGCGAAAGGCAGGTCGACCAGCGCATCGACGATGCGCTTGCCCGGGAACTTGTAGCGCACCAGCACCCAGGCCACCAGCAGCCCGGCGAACAGGTTCACCAGCGCCGCAAGGAAAGAGGCGCCGAAGGTCAGGCGATAGGACGCCAGCACGCGCGGCGCCGTCACCGCCACCCAGAACTGCTCCCAGCTCAGGGTGAAGGTCTTGAGCACCAGCGTAGTGAGCGGGATCAGCACGATCAGGCACAGGTACAGCAGCGTGTAGCCCAGCGTGAGGTGGAAACCCGGGATCACGCGCTTGGCGCCGCGCGCGCGTCCACGGGAAAGCGGCGCGGCCCCGGCGGGCAGCGCCGATGAAGCGGCACCAGTCATAAAGGAATCGGTTCTCGAACGCGTGAAAGGGATGCGTGGCCGGCGGGCGGCGCGGCGCCGCAGGGCCGGCCGCCAGCGGCCGCTCCCCGGCGCGGCGGCTTACCTGCCGGGCGTGTAGATCTTGTCGAACTGGCCGCCGTCGTTGAAGTGCACCTTCTGCGCTTCGCCCAGGCTGCCGAACAGTTCCTGCACCGTGAACAGCTGCAGCGGCTTGAACTGGGCGGCATGCTTCTTCAGCACGGCCTGCGAGCGCGGGCGCAGCGCATGCTTGGCCGCGATTTCCTGCGCCTCGTCGGTGTAGAGGAAATCGAGGTAGGCCTTGGCGACCTCGGCCGTGCCCTTCTTGGCCACGGTGCGTTCCACGACAGCCACCGGGTTCTCGGCAATGATGCTGATCGAGGGGTACACGGCATCGACCTTGCCGGCGCCGAATTCACGGTCCACCGACAGCGACTCGGATTCGAAGGTCACCAGCACGTCGCCGATGTTGCGCTGCAGGAAGATGGTGGTCGCGTCGCGGCCGCCCTTGCCCAGCACGGGCACGTTCTTGAACAGCTTGCCCACGAACTCCGCGGCCTGCGCGTCGGTGCCGCCCTTCTTCTTGATGTAGCCCCAGGCGGCCAGGTAGGTGTAGCGGCCGTTGCCGCCGGTCTTGGGGTTCACGACCACGACCTTGACGTCGGGGCGGATCAGGTCGTCCCAGTCCTTGATGGCCTTGGGGTTGCCCTTGCGCACCAGGAAGATCGAGGTGGAGATGGTGGGCGCCGCGTTGTCGGGGAAGCGCTTGGCCCAATCCTTGGCCACCACGCCGTTGCCCGCCAGGAAGTCGATGTCGGTGGTGGTGTTGAAGGTCACCACGTCGGCGTCCAGGCCGTCGTTGACGGCACGCGCCTGCGCGCTGGAGCCTCCATGGGCCTGGTCGATCCTGACGTCCTTGCCGGTGGTCTTCTTGTAGTGGGCGGCGAAGGCGGGGTTGATGTCCTTGTAGAACTCGCGCGCCACGTCGTAGGAGGCGTTCAGCAGCGTGGTCTGCGCCAGCGCGCCCGCGGCCGACAGGGTCAGGGCCGCGCCCAGGAGGATGTTCTTGATCTTGAAATTCATGGCGTGGCCAAGGTTGAGAAATTGTCGTGATTGTCCGCATCCAGCAGCCGGCTGGGCGTGAGGGTCAGGGATTCCAGCAGCGCGAGCCCCAGCGGCCAGTCCCCGTGGCCGGATTCCACGTTGATGTGGCCGGCCTTGGGCACGCGCACGAACTCGCTGCCCCAGGCCCGCGCATAGGCGCCGGCCAGGCGCACCGGGCAGTACGGATCATCGGTGCTGGCCACCACGATGCTGCGGTAGGGCAAGGGCGCATGCGGCACCGGGGCGAAGTCCGACAGCGCGGCGCGGCGCTCCGGATCGGCGGGCGCCACCAGCAGCGCACCGGCGATGCGGGCCGCGGCCTCGGCGCCCAGGTGGGCGGTGGCGATGCAGCCCAGGCTGTGGGCGGCGATCACCACCGGCGCGGGCTGCGCAAGGATCAGCTTCTCCAGCGCGGCGATCCAGGCCGCGCGCCGCGGCGACACCCAGTCGTCCTGCACCACGCGCACGGCCGACTGCATGCGCTCCGCCCACAGGCTCTGCCAGTGGCCGGGGCCGGAGTCGCGCCAGCCGGGAGCGATGACGATGGGTGTGCGCACGGCGCTCGGGCTTACTTGTTGGGCTGCGGCGTCACGCGCAGGTAGGGGCGCACGGCGTTCCAGCCCTTGGGGAAGCGCTCCTTGAGCTCGGCCGGATCCTGCAGGCTGGGCACGATCACCACGTCGTCGCCGTCCTTCCAGTCGGCCGGCGTCGCCACCTTGTGGCTGTCGGTCAGCTGCAGCGAATCGACCACGCGCAGCAACTCGTCGAAGTTGCGGCCCGTGCTGGCCGGGTAGGTCAGCGTGGCGCGGATGGTCTTCTTCGGGTCGATGAAGAACACGCTGCGCACGGTGGCCGTGGCCGAGGCGTTGGGGTGGATCAGGTCGTACAGCTCGGACACCTTGCGGTCCGCGTCGGCCAGGATCGGGAAGTTCACCGTGGTGTTCTGCGTCTCGTTGATGTCGCCGATCCACTGCTGGTGCTTGTCCACCGGGTCCACGCTGATGGCGATGGGCTTGACGCCGCGCTTGGCGAATTCGCCGCCCAGGGCGGCCGTGCGGCCCAGCTCCGTCGTGCACACGGGCGTGAAATCCGCCGGATGCGAGAACAAGATCACCCAGGAATCACCGGCCCATTCATGGAAACGGATCGGGCCTTCGGACGACTCCTGCGTGAAGTCGGGGGCGATGTCGCCCAGACGCAAAGTGGCCACGGCAGCACTCCTTCATGTGTAACAGGCAGGCATTGTCCGGAGGCCACCATCGATCTCAAACGAATATCTCTTTGTTTGAATATGCACCAGAATGCATATGAACACCGCCGGCGCGGCATGTGGCGGCGGTCCGGCAGTTCGCAGCGCCCCGCTCAGCCGGCCAGCAGGTGCGGCTCGTCGGCTTCCAGGTGCTCGGCGAGGAAATCCAGCAGCCGGCGCACGGCCGGCACCAGCGCGCGGCGCGGCGGGTACATGGCATGCACGATGCCGCCGGGCGGCTGCCAGCCGGGCAGCGCCTCCACCAGGCGGCCGGTGCGCAGGTCCTCGCGGCACAGGTAGTCGGGCAGCAGGCCGGCCCCGACCCCGCCGAGGATCGCGAAGCGCAGCGTCGCCAGGTCGTCCGCGAGGTAGCGCGGCGGCGCAGGCAGGTACTGGAAGGTGCGCCCGCCGGGGCCGTGCAGCAGCACGCCGGCCTTGGCGTCGACGGCCGACATGCTCACGCTTTCCAGCTTGCCCAGATCCTCGGGACCGCGCAGCGCCTGCCGGCGCGCCAGCACCCCGGGCGTGGCCACCAGCATGCTGCGGCTGATGCCGAAGGTGCGCGCCGCGAGCGTGGCACTGTCCTCGATGGCCATGCGCACGCGCAGCGCGATGTCCATGCCTTCCTCCACCGGGTCCACGGGGCGGTTCAGCACGCGCATCTCGATCTGCACGCCCGGGTGGCGGCACAGGAACTGGGGCAGCAGCGGCCCCACGCTGCTTTGCGCCAGCGTGACCGGGCAACTGATGCGCACCACGCCGCGCGGCTCCTTCTGCACCTGGGCCACGGCCTCGGCGCCGGCCTCGGCCGTGTCGCGCACGCCCACGCAATGGCGCAGGTAGATCTCGCCCGCCTGGGTGAGCGACAGCCGGCGCGTGCTGCGCTGGAGCAGTTGCACGCCCAGCTGCGATTCCAGCTCCGCCACACGCCGCGACAGCCGCGACTTGGGAATGCCCAGCGAGCGGCTGGCCGCCGTGAAGCCGCCGCGCTCGGCCACTTCGGCAAAGAAGAGCATGTCGTTGAGGTCGATCATGGGCCGGATTGTCCTGCCAAGAGAACGCGCCGTCTTCGTTTTGGCGGCTTCTCGCACATTGGTCGCGTCCATAGACTTCTTTTCATCGGCCGGCACGGTGCGCGGCCTTCCTCACAGCCCCCCATCCCACAAGGAAAGCATCATGAAACTGCTTCACGTCGACTCGAGCGTCCTGGGCGCGAACTCCGTCTCCCGCCTGCTCACGGCCGAAACCGTGGCCCAGTGGCAGGCCAGCCATCCGGGCACCACGGTCGAGTACCTCGACCTGGCCGTGGACGCGCCCAGCCATTTCGACGCGAATGCCCTGGGCATCAAGATCGGCCAGCCGGCCCAGCCCACCGAGGCGCAGCTGCGCGAGAACGCCGTGTCCGAACGCCTGGTGAGCCAGTTCCTGGCGGCCGACGTGGTCGTGGTGGGCGCCCCGCTCTACAACTTCAGCATTCCCAGCCAGCTCAAGGCCTGGATCGACCGGCTGGCCCAGGCCGGCCGCACCTTCAAATACACGGACCAGGGCGCCGTGGGCCTGGCCGGCGGCAAGACGGTGATCGTGGCCTCCAGCCGCGGCGGCGTGTACTCCACCTCCGAAGGCGGCCAGGCCGCCGAGCACCAGGAAAGCTACCTGAAGGTGGTGTTCGGCTTCTTCGGCATCACCGACGTGCGCTTCGTGCGCGCCGAGGGCCTGGCGCTGGGCGAGGCGCCCAAGGCCGCGGCCCTGGAATCGGCCCGCGCCGACATCCGCGCCGTGACGGCCGAGGCGGCCAACCAGGCGCAGGCGCAGCAGGCCGCCTGATCGCGCCGACGGGGCCCGGCGCGGCGCCGGCCGCGGGTGGGCCGCTCCCTGCGAGAACGCCGGGCTTGCCCGGCGTTTCGCTGTCTGCACGGAAGCGGCTCCGGGGCCGGGGCTCAGGTCCCTCAGGTCTTGTGCACCGTTTCGCCGCGCAGCGGGCCGTGGTCCTGGATGTTGAAGGCGCGGCGCTTCCAGCCCGCGTAGGTGCGGCGCCAGTTGGTCACCGAGATGAAGTAATAGACCACCTTGAACATCAGCACCGAGCGCCGGAAGCCGCGCTTGGGCGCGAGGTCGGCCGCCAGCAGCGACAGCAAGCCGCGCTTGATGTTGAAGATGTTGCGCGGGTGCATGAACATGTCGCGGATCGTCGGGTTGGTCACCCGGTAGATAAACCACGAGTACTTCTTGGGCACTTCGCGCATCAGCCGCTCGTAGCGTGCCCGCGCGGCCGGCAGCTCGCCCGGCCGGTCCAGCGCCGTGGCCACCACGTCGGCGCCTTTCTGCGCGCTCAGCATCGCCAAGTACACGCCGGTGGAGAACATCGGATCGATGAAGGTGAAGGCATCGCCCACCATCAGGTAGCGCTCGCCCGTCGCATGCGTGCTGGCGTAGGAGAAATTGCCCGTCGCATGCACCTCGTCGCCGATCAGTTCGGCGTCCTTGAGCCGGTCCTGGAGTTCCGGCGCCATGGCGATGGTGTCGAAGAAGAAATCCTTCATCGGCTTGTCGCGCGACTTCAGGTAGTAGGACCAGCACACCGCCCCCACGCTGGTGGCGCCGTCGGCCAGCGGAATGAACCAGAACCAGCCATGCTCGAACCAGCAGATGGTGATGTGGCCTTCGTCGCGCCCTTCGAGCCGGCGCGCGTTGCGAAAGTGGCCGAAGATCGCCGTGCTGTTGTGCCGCGGGTTCTTCTGCTTGCTCTTGAGCTTGTTGGCCAGCAGCGTGTCGCGGCCGCTGGCGTCCACCACGAAGCGGGTGCGCCAGGCGCTGCGGCTGCCGTCCTTCATCACGGCGCGCACGGTGGCGCCTTCGGCGTCGAACTCCACCTCGCGCACCTGGGCGCCTTCGATGGCGAGCGCGCCCTCCTTTTGCGCATGGCGGAACAGCAGCTCGTCCAGATCGGAGCGGCGCACCTGCCAGGCCAGGCCCTTGTCCGGATCCAACCCGTCGCCGAATTCGACCTTGCTGGTGTAGGGCAGGTCCGGCGGCACGAACTCGATGCCGTACTTGGGCATGCCGATGCGATCCACCTGCTCGCGCACGCCCAGCAGGTCGAACAGCTCGCCATTGCCCGGCAGCAGCGATTCGCCGATGTGGAAGCGCGGGTGCTGGTCCTTTTCCAGCATGACCACCCGGCGCCCCTGGCGCGCCAGCAAGGTGGACATGGTGGCGCCACCCGGCCCGCCGCCGATCACCAGCACATCGCACTGCTGCAACTCGTCCATAGCCCGCACTCCGCAAAAGGAAATTGACAGAACGCCGCATTCTGCCCGCTCGGCAGGGCGATCCGGTGCCGCTGCGGCCCTCTCGCGGCGCCGGCCTGGCGCCCGACTTCCCGTTCCAGGTGGGCGCGCACGGCCCTCCCTGAGGGGCCCGGCCAGGGCCCCGTGCCGGGCCGTGCCGCCTGCGGTCAGGCCGAAGCGTGCGCCTTGACCCAGGCCACGTAGCGGTCCATCCAGCCCTGCAGGAACTGGCGGCTGCCTTCGTTGCCGATGTGGCCCTTGTCGTCGAACAGGTCGTCCTTGGCCTGCAGGAAGACCTCGGGCTGGCCCAGCGTGGGCACGTCCAGGTAGGCCAGGATGTTGCGCAGATGCTGCTGCGCGAGCGCGGTGCCGATGGTGCCCACCGAAACCCCCACCACGCCCGCCGGCTTGCCGCCCCACACGCTCTGGCCATAGGGACGCGAGCCCTGGTCCAGCGCGTTCTTGAGCACGCCGGGAATCGAGCGGTTGTACTCGGGCGTGACGAACAGCAGGCCCTGCGCCGCCGCGATGCGGCTCTTGAAGGTCTGCACCTCGGCCGGCTGCTTGCCGTCCAGGTCCTGGTTGTACAGCGGCAGCGTGTCGATGCGCACGTGCTCGAAGCTGAACTCGGGCGGCGCCAGGTGCGCGAGCGCGAGCGCGAGCTTGCGGTTGAGCGAATCGGCGCGGATGCTGCCCACGATGACGGCGATCTGGTATGGCTGGCTCATTCGGACTCCTTTGGATTCGGTCGGGTGAACACGGCGCGCCGGTCGGGTCGGATCCGCCGGAGCAGCGGACACTATGGCACAGAGCCCTGGCCGGCACACGGCCGGGGCCGCAGCGCCCTGCCTGGCGCACGCCGCTCTCTCGCCGTCCGACAACGGCTGTGGGCCCGGTCCCTCTCGCGCAAGCCGTGCCGCGCGTGCTTTGCTTGGCCCATCGCACCTGCCGCCGATACGGCGGTGCGATGGAACCCGACCGGAGAACGCCATGCTTCGCGCCCTGACCCTCAACTGCACGCTCAAGCCCACCGCCAGGGAGCCGCGCTCCTCCACCGCCCGGCTGCTCGGCGAGCTCGAGGCGCAATGGCGCCCGCTGGACGTTGAAGTGCAGACCCTGCGCATCGCCGACCTCCACATCCTGCCCGGCGTGACGTCGGACGAAGGCCCCGGCGACGACTGGCCCGAGGTGCGCCGCCGCATCATGGCGGCGGACATCCTCGTGATCGGCACGCCCATCTGGCTGGGCCAGCCGTCCAGCCTGTGCAAGCGCGTGCTGGAACGCATGGATGCCTTCCTCAGCGAGACGGACGAGCGAACCGGCCACATGCCCACCTACGGGAAGGTGGCCGGCGTGGCCGTGGTCGGCAACGAGGACGGCGCGCACCACGTCTGCGCCGAACTGTTCCAGGCCCTGGCCGACGTGGGCTTCACCGTGCCCGCCAGCGCCTCGACCTACTGGGTGGGCGAAGCCATGGGCCGCCAGGACTACATCGCGCTGGACCGGACGCCCGAGAAGACGGCGGGCACCACGCGCACGCTCGCGCGGCTCACCGCGCACCTCGCGCGCCTGCTCCAGGCCTCGCCCTACCCATCCCTCAAGCAATGATCCGGAGGACCGCACCCCGTGCCCATGGTGCGCCGCAACGCCCTCCCCGCCTCTGACCGCATGCCTGCCACCATCTCCAGCCTGCAGGAGCTGAGCGCGGCCACCCACGCCTGCCGCGAATGCCCCCTGGGCGCTCCCGCGACGCAGTCGGTGATCGGTGAGGGGCCGCTGCATGCGCGGCTCATGGTGGTGGGCGAGCAGCCGGGCGACAAGGAAGACCTCGCGGGCCGGCCCTTCGTCGGCCCCGCCGGCCGGCTGTTCGACCGCGCTGTGGCGCAGCTGGGCTGGTCGCGCGAGCAGCTGTACGTGACCAACGCGCTGAAGCATTTCAAGTACGAACTGCGCGGCAAGCGGCGCATCCACAAATCGCCCGCCCAGCGTGAGGCCGAAGCCTGCCACCACTGGCTCGAAAGCGAGATCGCGCTGGTCGGGCCGGAGGCTTTCATTGCGCTGGGCGCCGTGGCGGCCCGCTCGCTGCTGCGGCGGCCGGTGGCGGTGACGCGCGAGCGCGGCCACTGGCTGGAGGACCCGGCCGGCCGGCGCGTGCTGGTGACGCTGCATCCGTCCGCGCTGCTGCGCGGCGATCCGGCGCAGAAAGCGGCGGCCTGGCAGGCGTGGCTCGCCGACCTGTCGCTGGCGTCGCAGGTCTTCGAGGCGCGCGCGAGGGCCGCGCGGAGGTGACGGCGCTGGAGCGCCCAGGCCGCCCCGGCCCTGCTGCTACCGTCGCGCCATGAATGCCGCACCTCCATGTCCATCCCCGCCCCGGCAGCCCTTGCCGAGCAGCCCCGCCGCCGAGCGCAACAAGCAGCCGATCCTCGACGCGCTGCGCCTGGTTCTCGGCGCTCGCGGGACGGCGCTGGAAATCGCCTCGGGCACCGGCCAGCACGTGCTGTGGTTCGCGCAGGGACTGGGCGGGTGGACCTGGCAGCCCACTGAAGCCGACGCCGACCTGCTGCCCGTGATCGCGCAGCGCGTGGCCGGCAGCGGGCTGGCCAACGTGCGTGCGCCCGTGCGGCTCGACGTGCGGGACGCGCCCTGGCCCTCGGCCGGCGCGCCCTTCGCCGATGCCAGCTTCGACGCCATCTTCTGCGCCAACATGCTGCACATCTCGCCCTGGCCCAGCTGCGCCGCGCTGATGCAGGGCGCGGCCCGCCACCTGCGGCCGGGCGGCCGGCTGATCACTTACGGACCCTATTTCGACGAGGGCCCGGCGGCGCCGAGCAACCAAGCCTTCGACGCCGACCTGCGCGCGCGCAACCCGGCCTGGGGCATCCGCCGGCTGGACGATGTGGCGCAGGAAGCGGCGCGCGCGGGGCTGCGCCTGCAAGGCCGCCAGCCGATGCCGGCAAACAACCAGCTGCTGGTCTTCAGCGCGGCCGCGCCGGACTCAGCTTGATTCGAGCAGCGGGGGCCGCGTGAGGTCCTCGTCGATGCCCATGACCTCGCTCGCGCGTTCCACGGCCTGCCACAGTTGCGCGGGCATCTTCAGGATCTCTTCGGGCGTTTCGGCCTGCGCGATCCAGGCGCCGATCTGGCGATGCTGGTCGGCCGTGAGCAGGTCCAGGTGCAGCATCTCGTCGATGGTCTTCATGGGCTTGCGGCCACCCCTTGCCGGTTCATCCGTGCGCGTCAGCACTCGCCCGGACGCTGGCCCTTGGCCTTCTGCAGGCTGGCCTGCGTCATGCTGGCGCCGGCCGGCACGTCGTCGGTGATCCACACGTTGCCGCCGATGGTGGCGCCCTTGCCCAGCGTCACGCGGCCCAGGATGGTGGCGCCCGCGTAGATCACCACGTCGTCCTCCACCACCGGATGGCGCGGCAGGCCCTTTTGCAGGTTGCCTTCGGCGTCGGTGGGGAAGCGCTTGGCACCCAGCGTCACCTGCTGGTACAGGCGCACGCGCTGGCCGATGACGGCGGTCTCGCCGATCACGATGCCCGTGCCGTGGTCCATGAAGAAGCCCGGGCCGATGGTGGCGCCCGGGTGGATGTCGATGCCGGTCTGGCTGTGCGCGCGCTCGGTCACCATGCGCGCCAGCAGGGTCAGGCCCAGCTGGTACAGCGGGTGCGCGATGCGGTGGTGGATCATGGCGTGCACGCCGGGGTAGCACAGCAGCACCTCGTCCACGCTGCGCGCCGCCGGGTCGCCCTGGTAGGCGGCCATCACGTCGCTGTCGAGCAGGCGCCGGATGGCGGGCAGCTGGGTGGCGAAATCGCGCACCTTGGAGGCGGCCAGCGCCGACAGCTCGGCCGGGCTCTCGCTGCCGCCCGTGTGGCGCTGGGCGTGGCGCAGCTCCAGCGTGGCCTGGCCGTGCAGCTGGCGCAGCGCGGTGTCCAGCGTGTGGGCCACGTACAGGTCCTCGCTGTCCTGCAGCAGGTCTTCGGGCCCCAGGCGCAGCGGGAACAGCGCGCCGGTCAGCGATTCCACCACTTCGGCCATGATCTGGCGCGAGGGCAGCTCGCGCTCGCCGCCGGTCTGCGTGCGCTGCTGGGCATCGCGCCATTCGTGCCGCGCCGCCCGCAGGCCGCGCACGATGTCATCGATGGGGAAGGGATTCATGGGGAGGGATCCTGCGTTCTTCTGGGGCAAAGGCGCAGGATCGTACCGTCTCGTCGCCGGCCCGGCGCCGAGGGTCGCGGGATGGCCGCAATGGCAGTGGGTTCAGCGCGCCTTCCAGACCCCCTGGATGCGCAGCCCCGCCCACACGGCGAAGAACATGGACAGCGCGAACACCCAGCCCGACAGCGCGCCGGCCGAAATGCCCGAGAGCAGCGTGCCCACGGTGCAGCCCAGGCCGGTCATCGCGCCCCAGCCCAGCAGCAGGCCGCCGCCCAGGCCGCGCGCCACGTCGCGGCCGCTCGGACGGATCCAGCGGAACTGCCGGCTGGCCAGCGCGCCGATGAAGGCGCCCGAGACGATGCCCGCCAACAGCAGCGCATGGGGCGTGAGCCAGTTGGCGCCCGGCAGCGTGGCGCAGCCGGCAAAGCCGTCCAGGCCGTTGAGGCGCTCGGGCACCCAGCCCTGCGCCTGCGCGCCGGCGCGTGCCGCGCTGCCCAAGGTGGTGGTCACGCCCAGCGGGCGCATGCGCACGATGGATGCGGCCACGATCAGACCCACGCCCAGGCCGCCGATCCAGTACGGCCAGCGGCCCTGCCACAGGCGCCGCCAGGCTTCGGCAAGCGAAGGCACGCGGGGCGATCGCAGCGCAGCGCCCGCTTCCGGCGGCGGCGCCTTCTCATCCGCGAAGCCGCGCCACAACCAGGCCGCGAGGGCCGCCAGCACGCCCAGCTGCAGCACCAACGCACCGCCATAGCCCAGGTGCGCCGGCAGCCAGACCACGGGCGCATCGGCCACGGCGAGGCTGTAGAGCGGGTTCCAGGTGATGAAGCCCAGCACGAAGCCGGCCGCGCTGCCGACCAGCGCGAAGGGCGAGGCCGGCGAGCCCTCGGCCAGCCGGTACCAGTGCGCGCTGATGCACGAGCCCGACACCACCATGCCCGCCCCGAAAGCCAGGCCGGCGAGCACCAGCACCCAGCTCACGGGGCCGATGTGCAGGTCGGGCGGCAACTGGCCCGGCTGCGGTGCCGCCACCCAGCTGCCGACCACCACCGTGTAGCCCAGCAGCCCCACGGCCAGGGCCAGCACGATGGCCAGCAGGCCGCGCGGGTTGCGGTCCTCGAACCAGTCGCGCGCGTGGCAATAGAAGCAAAAGCGCGTGCGCTGCAGCAGCAGGCCCAGCAGCGTGCCCGCGCCCAGCGCGAAGACCAGCGTGCGGGCGCCGGCCAGCGGCGTGAGGAAATGCGCCGCCACCGGCAACGCCGCCAGCCACAGCAAAGCCGCCCAGGGAGAAATGGAACGCATGGAAGAGGCGTGAAGGAATGCGAAAGAAGGCAAATGAAGAGGGGCGCAAACGCAAAGGCCGCACGCAAAAAACGGCCCGCACGAAGCGGGCCGAACAGAGACACCCTCACCCAAAAAATCAGGGCCGCAGCAGCATGTGCGTGGCGCGCGGGGGCACGGCGCTGCAGCCTCGCCGCCTTACTTGGCGGCCCAGACCGTGCCGGCCGGGTTGGCAATGGGCACGCCCACCGCATTGCCGTACTCGGTCCACGAGCCGTCGTAGTTCTTCACCTCATAGCCCAGGATCTTGCTGAGCGCGAACCAGGTGTGGCTGGAACGCTCGCCGATGCGGCAGTAGGTGATGATGGGTTTGGAGCCGTCGACACCGGCGGCCGTGTAGAGCTTCTTCAGGTCTTCGGCCGACTTGAAGGTGCCGTCTTCCTTGACGGCCTGGCCCCAGGCGACGTTGGCCGCACCGGGGATGTGGCCGGCGCGGATCGCCAGTTCAGGCACGCCCGCGGGCGCAAAGACCTTGCCCGAGAACTCGTCGGCCGAACGGATGTCCAGCAGCTTGTGGTTCGTCTTGCCTTCGGCCGCCGCCAGCGCGTCGGGCAGACGTGCACGCAGGGCCGTGTTCACGGTGCCCACGCGGTAGGTGGTGGCCGCGTACTCGGGCGCGCGGTTGTTCAGCGGGCGGCTTTCGGCCTCCCACTTCTTGCGCCCGCCGTCCAGCAGCTTGACGTTCTTCACGCCATAGATGTCGAACACCCAGGCGCCCCAGGCCGCGAACCAGTTGTTGGTGTCGCCATAGAGCACCACGGTGGTGTCCGGGCCCACGCCGGCCTTCGAGAGCAACTTCTCGAAGTCTTCCTTGCTCACGATGTCACGGCGGACCTTGTCGTTCAGGTCCGTGTGCCACGAGAAGTTCACGGCGCCCGGCACATGGGCACGCTCATACACACCAGGATTGACACTGACCTCGATCACGCGCACGTTGTTGTTGTCCAGGTTCTGTGCGAGCCAGTCGGTGGTGACCAACGGGCCGGCGGGAATCGGGGTTGCGCCAAACGCCACGCCGCCCAGCATCACGCCCAAGCCCAGCACGACGGTCTGGCGCCAGCGGATGCGCTGCACGGTGGGGTTTGCGAGTTCAGTTTTCATCCTCGTCCTCTTCCTTTCGAGTGGCTGATGACCCCGCGCGGGATGCGCGGGCTGGGACGGAATCTAAAGAGCGGGCAGACAGAAGCAAACCAATAAGAACTGGTTTGCTTATCGCCAACTCATCCGAGCCGACGTGCCGTGCCGCGGCGCCTGGCCGCCACCGGTGATACCGTCGGCAACCCACCGCGTCCGTCACCCCGCGTCCATGTACATCCCCGCGCATTTCGCCGAAACCCGGCCCGAGGCCCTGGCCCGCATCATCCAGGCCCACCCGCTGGGCATGCTGGTTCACGCCTACGGCGGCCAATTCGACGCCGACCACATCCCCTTCGAGTTCGACCCCGACGAAGGCCCGCACGGCACCTTGCGTGCGCACGTGGCCCGGGCCAACCCGCTGTGGCAGCGCTGCGCCAACGGCACGCCCGTGATGGTGGTCTTCCGCGGCGCCGAAGCCTACATCTCGCCCAACTGGTACCCGAGCAAGCACGAGACCCATCGCCTGGTGCCAACCTGGAACTACGAGGTGGTGCACGTCCATGGCACGCTGAGCGTGCACGACGACGAGCGCTTCGTGCGCCGCATCGTCGCGCGGCTCACGCGGCGGCACGAGGCCGGCGAGCCCCAGCCGTGGAAGATGGGCGACTCGGCGCCCGAGTTCATCAACGAGCTGCTGCAGCACATCGTCGGCATCGAGATCGCCGTCACATCGCTCGAAGGCAAGGTCAAGCTGAGCCAGAACCGCGCGCCGCGCGACCGGCTGAACGCGGCCGACACGCTGGCCGCGCGCGAGCGCCACGACATCGCGCAGTCCATGCGCGGCGCCGGCCCGAATCCCTGACCCCCCCGCAGCCCTCCCGCTTCCACCACCTCGATGTACAGCAGCACCTTCACCTTCGCCAAGCGCGAGTTCGACGACGCCTTCCACGCACTGGACCAGGCCATCGCGCAGGCCGCCAAATCCATCCCCGGCTACCTGGGCGAGGAAAGCTGGGAGAACCCGGCCAACGGCCTGATCTGCAACGTGTACTACTGGGAAACGCGCGAGGCCTTGGAGGCGCTCATGCAGCACCCGATGCACCGCGCGGCCAAGGAACAGCAGGCGCGCTGGCTGCAGGGCTACCACGTGGTGATCGCGCAGGTCACGGGCTCGTACGGCGACGGCGGCATCCCTCACCCGCTGGCGCCACCGAAGCAGGGCTGAACCGACTCAAGCATCGGCCCGGACTGGGGCCGGTCTCAGCTGCTGTGCAGCCAGCGCGCGTGCACCCAGCGCGCCAGGTGGTCGAGCAGAAAGCCCAGCGCGCCGATCAGCAGGATGGCGGCCATCAACTCCGAATAGGCCAGCCGGTCGCGCGTGTCGAGGATGAAGTAGCCCAGCCCGGCCGACACGCCCAGCATCTCGGCCGGCACCAGCACAATCCAGATGATGCCGATGGCCAGGCGCACACCCGTGAGGATCTGCGCCGTGATGCCCGGCAGGATCACGCGCCACACGGTTTCGCGGCCCGTGGCCGACACGCTGCGCGCCAGCAGCAGCCAGTTCGGGTCAAGCTGCGCCACGCCGGCGGCCGTGCTCAGCAGCACCGGCCACACGGCCGCGAAGGCCAGCAGGAAATACACCGGCGCATCGCCCACGCCCAGCACCATCACGGCAATCGGCATCCACGACAGCGGCGAGATCATGCGCAGGAACTGGAACACCGGCCCGGTGGCCTGCGCGAAGCCGCGCCACAGGCCCGTGGCCACGCCCAGCGGCACGCCGAAGCCGATGGCCAGCGCCAGCCCGACGCCCACGCGCTGCAGGCTCAGCAGCGTGTGGTGCCAGATGTCGGCGCCCGTGACCAGGCCGGCCAGCGCCTGGAACGTGGGCCAGGGCGCGAAGGCGGCGGCGATGGGCGTGCGCGCCGTCAGCGCGACGCTGCCCGCCCACCACAGCAGGCCCACGGCCAGCAGGCCCGCCCAGGGCAGCAGCCAGCGCAGGCCGCGGCCCCCGGCCTTCTTGCCTGCAGCCGCGCCCGCCATCAGAGCGCGAAGACTTCCTGGCGGCTGTAGCTGGCCGGAATGCCGAACACCGAAGGGCCGCCCACGGCGTCGATGGCCTTGCGCACGAAGCGCTCGTCCACCAGGTCCTTGGCCACGAAGGAAGGCTCCAGCGCCTGCAGGAAGGCGTCATTGCCTTCGACTTTTGTCACCTTGATGGCACGCACCAGGCGCTCGGTGTAGCTCGGGTACGGGTAGGGCTGGAAGTCGATGCGGCGCTGCAGCCAGCATCGGGCCGAAGGAAGTCAACCTGGTGGTGATGGCGCCGGCCGAGATGGTGGCGGCACTGGCGGGCAAGGGCATTGCGGGCAACATCGTGGCCGAGCCCTTCAACGCGCAGGCCGAGATCGCAGGCGTGGGCAAGATCCTGCGCTTCTCGGGCGACGTGTGGCGCGACCATGCCTGCTGCGTCACCTTCCTGGCCGAGCGCGACCTCGCCGAGCGGCCTGAATGGGCGCAGCGCGTGACCAACGCGCTGGTCAAGGCGCAGCAATGGACGCTGAGCAACCGGCTGCAGACCGCGCAGTTGCTGTCCAGCAGCGGCCCGGGCAAGTACACGCCGCACAGCCCGCAGGCGCTGGCCAAGGTGCTGGCCGCCACCGACTATGCCGAGTACGAGAAGAGCGGCGTGGTCAGGCACAAGGGCTGGCGCCGCGGGCGCGCGTGACCGGCGTCAGGCCGGCATCGCGCAGCAGGTCCTGGAACAGGATGTTGTGGATCGAGTACCAGAAGGGAATGGCGAAGGTGCGGCCACCCAGGTCCTGAATGGTGTTGACTTCCGGCGCCACGGTGATGCCCGAGCCGTTGATGTGGTTCCACATCACGACCTTGGCCGGGAACCTGGAGCCGTAGCGCACCCACAGCGTGGCGGGCGACAGCAGGTGCACCACGTTGACCTGGCCCGAGACGAAGGCCTCGACGATCTGCGCCCAGCTGCGGAACAGGCGCGGCGCCTCCACCTTCAGGCCTTCCTTCTGGAACAGGCCGTTGCCATGCGCCACCAGCAGCGGCGTGGCGTCGGTGATGGGCAGGTAGCCGATCTTCACGGGCTGGTCATCGCCCTTGAAAGACTGGGCCATCGCATCCCCCGCCTTCAGCAGCCCTGCCGCACCGGCGCCGGCCAGAGCCGACAGGCGCAACATGTCGCGCCGCGTGAGGCCGCAGCCGCAGTTGGTGGAGGCGCACACGTGCGGCGACAGGCCATTGCCAGCGGCTTCTGTGCCGGCGCCCAGGGAAGGAAAGCGGAAAGTCATGGCGATGGATCAGTCAATGGGAATGAAAGGGGTTAGACGGCCGGGCCGGGCGCAGTGGCATGCCGCACCTCGCGCAGCGCTTCCAGCACCTGCAGCCGCAGGGCCGTGACGGCTTCGGGATGCGCTTCACGCGGGCGCGGGATGTCCACGCGCCATTCGTGCACGATGCGGCCTGGCCGGCCGCCCATGAGCAGGATGCGGTCGCCCACGAGGATCGCTTCGTCGATGTCGTGCGTGACCAGCAGCGCGGCCGTGTGCCAGCGATGCACCACGTCGACCAGCAGCTCCTGCATCTCGGCGCGCGTGATGGCATCGAGCGCCGAGAAGGGTTCGTCGGCCAGCAGCAGTTGCGGTTCGCGCGCCAGTGCGCGGGCCAGCGCCACGCGCTGAGCCATGCCACCCGACAACTGCGCGGGGTACAGATCGCCCTGCCCGCCCAGGCCCACGGCCGCCAGCGCCTCGTCGACGCGGCGCTGCAGCGTGGCCTGGTCGTGCCGGGGCTGGTGCTGGAAGTCCAGGCCGAAGCCCACGTTGCGCGCGGCGCTCAGCCAGGGCAGCAGGCTGGGCTGCTGAAAGACCAGCGCGGTGCGCGGATGCGGCGCGGTGAGCGGCTCGCCGCCCAGCCGCACTTCGCCGCCGGCCTGCGTGCCGTCGTGCTTCTCGAGCCGGCCCAGCAGGCGCAGCAAGGTCGACTTGCCGCAGCCGCTGCCGCCCAGCAGGCAGACGATCTCGCGCTCGCCGATGTCCAGCGACACGTGTTCGAACACCGGCGGGCCGCCGGCATAGCCGAAACGCAGGTCGCGGCCTTCGAGCAGCGGACGTGTCGCCGCTTCAAGTCCCTGGACGCTCATGCGGCGCCGGGTGCCGAGGCCGCCGCCTCGGCTTCACGCGCGGCCTGCTTCTCCAGCTCGCCCAGCAGCTGCGTCACGCTGGGCGTGACGATGGGAATGAAGGCCGACTCGCGCCAGCGCCGCGCGAAGCCGCCCGGCACGTCGCGGTGATACGCCCGCCCGCCGCTGGCCTGCAGCTCCAGCTGCAGCGCCTGCTGCACGCATTCATGCAGGTCCAGGCGCAGTCGGAACAGCCGGTGCGGCTCGGCCACGAACAGGCCGCTGTCCACGCCCGCCTTGAGGGCGTGCACCGTCGCATCGAGCCGCTGCCCCAGCACCTGCAAGGGCGCCTGCAGCACATGCCGCCCTGCGCCCGCGCGCTGGCCTGCCACCGCATGCGAGGCACGCGCCAGGCCGATGGAGAGGCCGCATTGCAGGCCCAGGAAAGCCGGTCGCACGCGCGGCAGGAAGGCCGGCGCCTTCTCGGCCAGCAGGTCGCCCCCGTCGATCACCACGTCCCGCAGCTGCAGTGACGCGGTGTTGGTGCCGCGCAGCGCGATCAGGTCTAGGTCCGGCGAGCGCTGCAGGCCCAGCCGATCCGAGGGCAACGCCACCACCATGGGCGGCGAGCCGTCCTCGCGCGCCACGGCCATCGCGGCCAGGAAGCCCTCTTTGCGCAGGTTGGTGCACCAGGGCACGCTGCCTTGCAGAACCCAGCCTCCCTCGGGCCGGTTGGCGGCGCGGATGTTGAGCGACTCGATGCCGCTCAGGAACTTCATGACGTTGGACAGGCCCGAGGCGCCTGCCCCCCTCACCCGCCAGCAGTCGTGGCAGTTGCCGTTCGCGCAGCGCGGCGTTGTCGGTCTGGTCCAGCAACTGGATCAGCACACGCTGGCCCCAGAAGGCGAAGGCCGCGGCCAGCGAATGCGAGGCGACCTGCGCAATGGCCTCAATGGCATCGCTCACGGCGCCGCCGCGGCCACCGCGCTCCACGGCGATGCCGTGGCCCAGCACGCCGGCCTGGGCCAGGCGCGGCACCACGGTGGTGGCCAAAGCCTCGTCGGCATCCAGCGCTTCGGCATTGGCGTCGAGCCAGACGCGGTCGGCGTCAGCCAGCATGGGCCTTGCCTTGCGTGTTCTGCAGCTGCGCCGGCAGGAAGGCCTGCAGCTCGGCGTTGACGGTGTTGCGCGCCAGGTTGTTCGCAAAGTTGCACAGCGTGGCCAGGCTCACGCCCAGCACCACATCCAGCGCCTGCTGCTCGTTGTAGCCCGCGGCGGTGAAGGCGGCCAGGGCGGCATCGTCGACAGCACCGCGCGTGGCGATCACGGCTTCGGTGAAGACGCGGACGGCATCGAGCCTGGTGTCGCCCGTCGCGTCGCCGTTCTGCAACGCGATGACCTGCGCGTCGGGCAGCTGGGCCTGCTTGAGCGCAATCTTGGTGTGGCCCGCCACGCAGAAGTCGCAGCCATGGATGCGCGCGGCGGTGATCTGCACCACCTCGCGCTCGGCCAGGTTCAACGCACCTTTGGCATTGATCTGGCCCACCGTGAGGTAGGTTTCCAGCGCTTCCGGTGCATTCGCCAGCACGCCGATCAGGTTGGGCAGAAAGCCGCTGTTGGCCTGGACCTTCTCGACGAAGGGGCGGCTGCCTTCAGGGGCAGACTGGGCGGTGTGCAGGGTGAGCCGGGTCATGCGCGTTGGGGGTGACGAGTTGACAGAACTGAGGCCTCATTGTGTCGCCTGGGCTTTGACGATCAATGACCGAAGGTCTCATCCTGATGCCCGTTTGCTGCAGGGCCCTCGCCCGCTGGGGTTGCCGGCGCGGCTTCGCCACGTTGCCACGCGCCGGGCTGCTGCCCCAGTACGCGCTTGAAGGCGCGCGAGAAGGCCGGCACCGACTCATAGCCCACGGCCGTGGCCACGCGCGAGATGGCCTCGCCACGCGCCAGCAAACGTGCCGCCGTCTGCATGCGCAGCAACAGCACGAATTGCAGCGGCGACTGGCCGCAGGCGGCCTGGAACTGCCGGAACAGCGCGGCGCGCGACAAGTGCACCTGCCGCGCCATCTCGTCCACGTTCCAGGGCCGTTGTGGCTCGTCGAGCAGCGCCTGCACCAGCTCGGCAAAGCCCGGCTGCCGCAGCAGCGCGAGGATGCCGCCGACCTGCGGCGCGCGCTGCGCCAGCTCGCGCCAGGCGTAGAAGAAAAGCAGGCCCGACAGGCGGTCGAGTGCGACCGAACCCAGCTCGGGGCTGCGCAGCGACTCGCGCAGCATCAGCTCGAACAACAAGGCGGGCTCGCGGTTGTCGCTGTCTTGTGCACGCAGCACCAGCACATCGGCCAGGGCACCCGCCACCAGCGCGCGCAGGGGGCCGTCGAAACTGAAGAAACCGCAGGCCAGGCCCGTGGTGCCCAGGCCGCCCTCGGCCCGCAGCGGCTGCATGGCCTGCGGCGCGCAGGGCATGGCGGCATCTTCATAGGGCGAAAGAAAGTGCGGCACATCCTGCATCAGGAACACCGCATCGCGCGCATGCAGCGCCAGCGAGGGCTGGCCCGGTCGGTGCAGCCAGCAGCGCCCGCCCAGCACCAGATGGAAGCTGGCCTGTGCCTTGCCCTGCGTCGACGCCCGCCAGCGTCCGCAGTACTGGCCCACATGGAAGACGCGTGCCTGCCATTGCAGGCCATCGAGCAGGCCATCCACCACGCGCTCCAGCGCCGGGTGGCGCCGGCTCGCACTGTCGGAGGCGCAAGAGGATGGGTTCAGAACACGGGGCATCCGGTCGAGTCTGTCGCACGCGCGCGCATCTGCCAACGAACGATTGGCTCTTTGCTTATCCGGCCCGGCCGGCCTGCAACAACGCCCGCTCCATGAAAAAAGCCGCCGGTCCCGAAGGGGCACCGGCGGCTTGACTCGAAGCGGACGGCATCCGCCTGATGCAGCGCGGCGATCAACCCGCGCGGCGCTGCCCCGCCAGGCGCCGCACCACCGTCGTCAGGCGGTCGATCTCGTCGAAGGTGTTGTAGAAGGCCAGCGAGGGCCGCACCGTGGTCTCGACCCCGAAGCGGCGCAGGATGGGCTGCGCGCAGTGGTGGCCCGTGCGCACGGCAATGCCTTCCTCGTTCAGCGCCTTGCCCACCTCTTCGGTGCTGTAGCCCTGGAGCACGAAGGACATCACGCTGGCCTTGTCACGGGCCGTGCCGATCAGGCGCACGCCCGGGATGGCACCCAGGTGCTCCATGCCGTAGACCAGCAGCTCGTGCTCGTAGCGCGCGATGTTCTCGATGCCGACCCGGTTCACGTAGTCGATGGCCGCGCCCAGGCCCACGGCGTCGGCGATGTTGCCCGTGCCCGCTTCGAAGGTGTTGGGCAACGGCTGGAAGATCGTCTTCTCGAAGGTGACGTCGGCAATCATGTTGCCGCCGCCCTGCCACGGGGGCATGTCTTCGAGCACTTCGCGCTTGCCCCAGACCACGCCAATGCCGGTCGGGCCGAATACCTTGTGGCCGGAAAACACGAAGAAGTCGGCGCCAATGTCCTGCACGTCCACCCGCATGTGCGAGATGGATTGGGCCCCGTCCACCAGCGCCTTGGCGCCCGCGCGGTGCGCCAGTTCCACGATCTGCTTGACCGGCACCACGGTGCCCAGTGCGTTGGAGACCTGCGTGACGGACACGATCTTCGTGCGGTCGTTCAGCAGCTTCTTGTACTCATCGAGCAGCACCTGGCCCGAGTCGTCGACCGGGATCACGCGCAGCTTCGCGCCCTTGGCGGCCGCCAGCTGCTGCCAGGGCACGATGTTGGCGTGGTGCTCCAGGTGGGAAACGATGATCTCGTCGCCCTCGCCCACGTGCTGGCCGCCCCAGCTCTTGGCCACTAGGTTGATGGCTTCGGTGGTGCCGCGCACGAAGATGACCTCGTTCACATCCGGCGCGTTGATGAAGTTCTTGACCCGCTGGCGGGCACCTTCATAGGCGTCCGTGGCGCGGGCCGCGAGTTCATGCGCGGCGCGGTGGATGTTCGAGTTCTCGCGCTCGTAGAAGGATGAGATGCGCTCGATCACCGACTTGGGCTTGTGCGTGGTGGCCGCGTTGTCGAACCACACCAGCGGCCGGCCGTTGACGCGCTCCGACAGGATCGGAAAGTCGCGCCGCACGGCATGCACGTCGAAAGCCGGATGGCGGCCCTGGCCGGCTTGCGGGACGTTGTCCCTCGCACCTGGCGTGGCCGGCGTGACATAGCCGCTGGGCAGCACCACAGCGTCGACGAAGTAGAACTTCGGGTCGGCCGAGGGCGCGCCTTGCGGCACGGCGGCGCCTGCTGGCGCTGCCGTCGCACGGGGCGGTTGAGTGTGGCCCGTGAAGGGCAGGCTCGCCAGCGCGTCCAGCGGATCGGCAGGGCCTGGAGCGGCGGCCACGGGGGCCGCGCGTCCCGGATCGGCGCCGCCGGCGGAAGGATGGCCACGCGAGCTGTCCAGGAAGTAATAAGGCACCGCGCCCGTCGCCGGGTGCGTGGCGGCCTGCTGCGCGCTGGCGCCCTGAGCGCCGCCCGGCCGCCCGAAGGCGCTCACGCCTTCGCGCCCTGGCGCGAAGGCTTCGGCATTCCTTTCGGGCACGCCCAGCGCGGCACCGCCGAAGCGCGGCTCATAGGCCGGCAGCGCAGTGACCACGTTGTCGGGCAAGCCATTGCCGGCCTGCGTATGCGGCAGCAGCGCGGGGGCGCGATGCGCGAGCGATGCCAGCGGCGTCGGTGAAGCCGGCAGCAGGTTCGCGCCGGGCGCGATGCCCTGCGGAACCGGCGTGCCGGGCACGGAAGGGCCGAAGCCCGCCGGGCTGACCAGCGGCGAGCCCGGTGGCGCGATGTTCACCGGGGCCTGCACGCCGGCCGGCACGCCCGCCGAACCCAGCGCGGGGACGGAATCAGGGGACGTGCCCGGCAGCGCGGCGAACATGGCCGAGGCCATGCGCGCGAGCATCGCAGGGTCAATCGGCGCCTCCGGCCCGGTGGGCAGGTTTGGCACGGTCGCAATCGTCATGACGCGCTACCGATCACTTGTAGGTGTCCAGCACCGAATAGTCGTGGTAGCGGTTGATCTCCACGTCGTCCAGCACGGCCAGCGCGTCGAGCGTCAGCACCGCCAGCGAGCAGTACTGCGAGATCAGGTACGAAGCGATGGCGTGGTTGTTGATGCCCATGAAGCGCACCGACAGGCCGGGGCCCTGCTCACCCGGCAGACCCGGCTGGAACAGGCCGACCACGCCCTGGCGCTTGTCGCCGACGCGCACCAGGATGATCTTGCTCTTGCCGTCGGCCACGGGCACCTTGTCCGAAGGGATCAGCGGCACACCGCGCCAGGTGATGAACTGCGAGCCGAACAGGCTCACGGTGGGCGGCGGCGTGCCGCGGCGCGTGGCTTCGCGGCCGAAGGCGGCGATGGTCAGCGGGTGCGCCAGGAAGAAGGCCGGCTCCTTCCAGACCTTGGTCAGCAGCTCGTCGAGATCGTCGGGCGTGGGCGCGCCCGTCAGCGGGAAGATGCGCTGCTCGTCCGTGACCTGGGCCAGCAGGCCGTAGTCCGGGTTGTTGATCAGCTCGCTCTCCTGGTTCTCCTTGATCGTCTCGATCGTCAGGCGCAGCTGCTCCTTGATCTGGTCGTGCGGGCTGCTGTAGAGGTCGGAGACGCGCGTGTGCACGTCCAGCACCGTGCTGACGGCGTTCAGGAAGTACTCGCGCGGATGCTCTTCGTAGTCGACCCAGGTGCGGGGCAGCTGGTTCTCGCTTTCCTTGGCGGTGCACACCACCTTGATGTCGCCCGGGTTCTTCACCTTGTTCAGGCGGTAGATGCCCGCTTCGACCGGCACCCACTGCAGCAGGTGCGTGAGCCAGCGCGGCGAGATCGTCGCAAGCTGGGGGACGGTCTTGGTGGCATTGGCCAGCTGGCGTGCTGCGCTATCGCCCAAAGCGGTGGTGCCGCCGACGGTTGCTGTCATGAAGGACTCCGGAGGAAAACGAGAGTGAAAGAAGGCCCGCACGCACCCCAGGGGGCGCGCTCTTCACCAGGAGGGCCGCGATGAAAGGGCTGCTGAAAGCGAAGGCAGTGTCTTGGCGGCGGGGGTTTACCCTCAACAGGCTATAGCCGCCAAGCGAAGGCGCTGCGCGACGCGCTGGCGCTCCAGCAACTCGCCATGGCGCAGCAGCGCGGCCACGTCCACATTGAGCGCGTGCGCGAGCTTGTGTGCCGTGACGATGGAGGCGATGGCACGCCCGCGTTCCACCTCGCCCACATAGGAGCGGTTGAGTTCCGACAGCTCGGACAGCTTTTCCTGCGACAGGCCCTGGCGCTCGCGCAACTGGCGGATGGCCAGGCCGAAGTTCGCGACCAGGGCGGCGCAGGATTCGGTGGTGCTCAGCGCGAGAGGCGCCGCGGCGGGCTCGGTGCCCGGCAGCGGGCCGCGCATCGGCGGTGGCAAGCCGCGGCCTGTGGAGCGTTCGTCCAGGCTCATGCTGCCCTCGCCTTCTGCAGGCTGGCCTGCGTCACGCTGGCACCGGGCGGCACGTCTTCGGTGACCCAGACATTGCCGCCGATGGTGGCGCCCCGGCCCAATGTGACGCGGCCCAGGATGGTGGCGCCGGCGTAGATCACCACATCGTCCTCCACGAGGGGGTGGCGTGGCAGGCCCTTCTGCAGCTGGCCTTCGGCGTCGGTCGGGAAGCGCTTGGCACCCAGGGTCACGGCCTGGTAGACCCGCACGCGGGCGCCGATCTCCGCCGTTTCGCCGATCACCACGCCCGTGCCGTGGTCGATGAAGAAGCCCGCGCCGATGGTGGCGCCGGGGTGGATGTCGATGCCGGTCTGGCCATGCGCCTGTTCGGCCACGATGCGTGCCAGCAGCGGCAGGCCCAGCAGGTAGAGCCGGTTGGCGAGCCGGTGGTGGATCATGGCGTGCACGCCGGGGTAGCACAGCAGCACCTCGTCCACACTGCGCGCGGCCGGGTCGCCCTGGTAGGCGGCCAGCACGTCGCTGTCGAGCAGGCGGCGGATGTCGGGCAGGCTGGCGGCGAAGGCACGCACGGCGTCCAGCGCCTCGCTCTCGATCTCGGCCGGCGAGCGCGGGTTGCGACGCGCGGCATAGGCCAGCTCCAGCCGCACCTGCGCCAGCAGCGTGTGCAGGGCGGCGTCGAGCGTGTGGCCGACGAAGAAGTCCTCGCTTTCATGCCGCAGATCGGGCGGCCCCAGGCGCATCGGGAAGAGCACGCCTTTGAGCTGCTCGATCACCTGGGCCAGCGCATCGCGCGAAGGGAACTCGCGGCCCTGCGGCTCGCGGGTGCGCTTCTGCGCATCGCGCCACTCATCGCGCACGCGATGCAGCGCCTGCACGATCTCGCTCACATCAAACACGGCCATGCCGTCACTCCCTCTTCTTCATCGTCGGCGATGGGCCTCTTGTGTGCGGGCGCCATCGGTGGCTTTTTCTGGAGGCGTGCCGCAAGGAATGCATACCACACGCGGGATGCACCAAGTCAGTCCGGCTCAGTCCTGTTCCCAGGGCAGGCCATGGAAACGCCAGCCATCGCCATGGCCGCGCTGCTGCTGCGCATCGAGCTCGCCCTCGAAGCCCTCGAGGACGTTGAACACATGGGTGAAGCCGGCTTTGGCGGCAGCTTCGGCGGCCTGCGCCGAGCGCTTGCCCGAGCGGCACAGCAGCAGTGCCACGGCGTCCTTGCCGCCATGGGGCGCCAGCTTGGCTTCCAGCTCGCGCACGAAGCGCGGGTTGCGCGTGAGCGCCGTGCCCGTGGCCCAGGCCACATGCACGCTGGCGTACTCGCCGGCCGGCACGCGACCGACGAAGGCGCGTTCCTCGGCCGAGCGCACGTCCACCAGCACGGCTTCGCCGGCCTGCACCAGCGCCCAGGCGCTGCGCGGAGACACGCCGCCGGCATAGGGCAGCCCGCGCGCCTGCGCCTCGGCCTGCGCGGTCTCCAGGACTTCGGGCAAGGCGAGGACTTCGAGGGCTTCGCTCGGGGATGGCATGGGTGGTACTCCTTGATCTCTTTTGGGGTGAGCCGTTGGGGATGCGTGATGGCTACAGGCATCAAATTTAGAGGCCGGCCCCGCAATCACCAACGAACAAGAAGTGAAAACCAAACACCCGTTTGCTTATGACCAAATCGTCCTTTCCATGCGGCGCAGCCCCCTTGGCACTCCCACACGCCAAAAAACAAGCAGCCAAAATATATATTCATGTATATACTTCAGATTTCCGAACTCGTGAAAGGGAGCGCCATGCAAGTTGAAGAACGCATCGCCAAGCTGTTCACGAACGGCGCGAGCCAAGCCGTTCGTCTGCCTTCGGAATTCCGCTTTCAGGGCACGGAGGTCTACATCCGGCGCGATGAACGCTCTGGCGAAGTCATCCTGAGCCCGAAGACCCGCCGGAGCTGGGCCAGCTTCGAAGCGCTGCGGGCGGAGCTGGAAGAGGATCTGTCGAACGAGGGCCTGAAGGACTTCATGAAGGACCGCCAGCAGCCCGAAGACGCACCCCGCGATCCCTTCGAAGGCTGGACCGAATGAGCCTGGTCTTCATGCTCGACACCAACATCGCAAGCGCCGCCATTCGCGGCGAGACCGCGGTGTCGAAGCGCCTGCAGGCCCTGCCGCTGGAGGCCTGGTGCATCTCGGCAGTCACCGCCGCCGAGCATCTGTACGGGCTGGCCAAGCGCCCCCAGGCGACCACGCTGGCCCGGCTGGTGCATGGTTTCCTGCAGGTGGCAGAAGTCGCACCCTGGGATCGCGCTGCGGCAGGCGAACTGGGCGAACTGCGCGCCGAACTCGAACGCAAAGGCACACCCATCGACGCCTACGACCTCATGATCGCGGCCCATGCGCGCGCGAGGGGCCTGGTACTGGTCACGGACAATCAGAAGCACTTCAGCCGCGTGCCGGGCCTGAATCTCGAGAACTGGCTGCCCGCCTGATCGCCCCTCCGGGCGATCCCGGATGCCGCACCCAACGCACCATCCGCCATCCTGTTCCCCAACAGCCCTTCAGCCCTTCAGCGCTTCGCCGCCGGGTGCGCCGGCCGCGCCAGCCCCAGGTGTTCGCGCAGGGTGCGGCCCGTGTATTCGGTGCGGAACAGGCCGCGACGCTGCAATTCGGGAATCACCCCCTCGGCGAAATCCTTCAGGCCGTGCGGCAGCGTGGGGGCCAGCACGTTGAAGCCATCGGCCGCACCGGTCGTGAACCAGTGCTCCAGCTGGTCGGCGATGGATTGCGGCGTGCCCACCACGGTCCAGTGGCCGCGCGCGCCGGCCACCTTCTCGTAGAGCTGGCGGATGCTCAGCTGGTCGCGCCGGGCCATCTCCTCGAACAGCGCCTGCCGGCTCTTCCAGCCTTCGGTCACGGGCAGCCCCTGCGGGAAGGGGTCGTCCAACGAATAGCCGCTCAGGTCCACGTTGCCCAGAAAGGTGGACAACAGGCCCACGCCCAGCACGGGGTCGATCAGCGATTGGAGCTGCTCGAACTTCTCCTGCGCCTCCTGCTCGCTGCGGCCCACGAAGGGTGAGATGCCGGGCAGGATCTTGAGCGAGCCCGCCTCGCGCCCATGCGCGGCCAGGCGGCCCTTGAGGCCGCTGTAGAAGGCGCGCGCATCCTCGGGCGTCTGCTGGGCCGTGAACACCACCTCGGCCGTGGCGGCCGCCAGGTCCTGCCCGTCACCCGAGGAGCCGGCCTGCACCAGCACCGGGTAGCCCTGCGGCGCGCGCGGCGTCTGCAGGCCGCCGTGCACCTTGAAGTGCTCGCCCTGGTGCGACACGCGGTGCAGCTTGGCGGTGTCGAAGAAGCGGTTGGCCGCCTTGTCGTGGATGAAGGCGTCGTCTTCCCAGGTGTCCCACAGGCCCTTGACGATCTTCACGTACTCGTGGGCGCGGGCGTAGCGCTGTGCATGGCCGATCTGCTGGTCCAGCCCGAAGCTGCGCGCCTCGAAATCGCTGCCCGAGGTGACCAGGTTCCAGCCGCTGCGCCCGCCGCTGATCTGGTCGAGCGAGGCGTACTTGCGCGCCAGGTGGTACGGCGGCAGGTAGGTGGTCCGCCCTGAACAACTCGCAAGCCCTTGATCTGACTGGTTGTTCTTCGAGTTGATGGGCGCGGGATTTGCAAGGTATGGTCTTGCCAGTGCCTGTTTTCTTGCAAATTTCTCCGGGGAGTCCGATGGGTCCGAAGCCTTCGCAGCCGCAAACGGGCGAGTTGTTTCGTCCACGACTGGACGAGCAGATCAACATGAAGCATCCGCTGGTCAGGCTGGGCGCGCTGATCGACTGGGCCGAGATCGAGCGCACGTTCGCGGTGTCGTTCACTTCGGGGCGCGGGCGGCCCGCCTTGGCGCCGCGCCTGGTCGCCGGGCTGCTGTACCTGCAGCACACCTTCGATGCCTCCGACGAGGCGGTGGTCAACACCTGGGTGGAGAACCCATACTGGCAGTTCTTCTGCGGCGAGACCTACCTGCAGACCGAGCTGCCCATTGACCCGTCCAGCCTGACGCGCTGGAGAAAGCGCGTTGGGGAAGAAGGCGTGGAGATGCTGCTGGCGGCCAGCATCGATGCCGCCCGGCGTGGTGGCGTCATCAAGAAAGCCAGCGTGCAGCAAGTGATCGTGGACACCACGGTGATGCCCAAGGCTATCGCTCACCCCACCGACAGCCGCCTGCTGGAGCGAAGCCGCCAGCACCTGGTCAAGGTGGCCGAGGGCAATGGGCTGAAACTGCGCCAGAACTACAACCGCATCGCCCCACGGCTGGCCGCGCAGATCGGGCGCTACGCCCACGCCAAGCAGTTCAAGCGCATGAACAAGGCCGTTCGCACACTGCGCACCCGGGTTGGCCGCGTGCACCGCGAGGTGGCCCGCCAACTGCACATGCTGCCCGAAGCGGCCCAGGCCAAGGTCCAAGACCTGCTGCAGCGCACCGGCCGCATCCTCAGTCAACGCACGAAGGACAAGAACAAGCTGTACGCCCTGCACGCGCCCGAGGTCGAATGCATCAGCAAAGGCAAAGCCAGGACACCGTACGAGTTCGGCGTGAAGGTCAGCATCGCTACCACGTTGAAGGAAGGCCTGGTGGTGGGCATGCGCTCCATGCCGGGCAACCCCTACGACGGCCACACCCTGGCTGAGACACTGGAGCAGGTGGGCATCCTCACTGGCACGGACAGGCCGCCCGCCACGGCAATCGTGGACAAGGGCTACCGGGGTGTGAAAGTTGAAGGTGTGCGCATCCTGATGTCGGGCCAAAAGCGGGGCATCACCCGAACGCTCAGGGCCATGATCAAGCGGCGCAGCGCCATCGAACCGGCCATTGGGCACATGAAGATGGACGGGCGGCTGGGCCGCAACCCGCTCAAGGGTGCGCTGGGCGATGCGCTGCACGCGGTGATGTGCGGTGCCGGGCATAACCTGCGCCTGATCCTGGCCGCGCTGCGGCTTTATTGCGCCCGATTCGGGTTATCGATGCAGGCGGTCATCGCCGCACTGCTGGCCGCTCCTGGCGACGTCAGCCTATCTGTAGCTGACAACTGAATTGTTCAGGGCTGACTAGGTGGCCGACACGGTGGCCACCAGGCCGATGTGCGTGGTGTGCTGCGACAGCGCGGCCAGGGTGAGCATCGGATCGAGCGGGTACCACAGCGCGTTCTTGGCCAAGCCCACATCGGGCGGGCCGGGCAGGCCCACGTTGTCGGCAAAGAAGATGGCGTCGAACTTGGCGGCCTCGGCGATGCGCGTCCATTCGCGCAGCGCTTCGATGCGGCTGCCCGCGCCGGGCTCCACGTCGGGGTGGCGCCAGGCGGCCAGGTGGTGGCCGACGCCGAAGAAGAAGGCACCGAGGTGCATCTGGGGTGGGGTGGACATCGTGGAGTCTGGGCAAGGAAGAAAGGAAGACCGGGCGCCCGGCTGCGGGGCGCTCCGGCAGGCGATCCGTGCCGCGGTCGAGCCACCGCGGGCACGCAATCAGGAATCAGGGGGCCGGACAGTGCTCGGCCAGCGCCACGTCCACGCCCACCTCTTCGGCCAGCTGCGCGACGAACTCGTCCATCAGCGGCAGCGCCGCGGCAGGCGCGTCCGTGGGTTGCGCCACCCAGCCATCCGGCGCGGTGAAGAGGCGCAATGCGTCGAAGTCGGGCTCATCGCCGGCATCGAAGAAATGGCGCAGGCCCGCGGGCAGCGCGACCCAGTCGCCCGCCTCGCACAGCAGGCCCAGGTGGCCTTCAGGCGTGCGGATGTAGAACAAGCCGGCGCCGCCCAGGAAGAAGCGGATCTCCGCATCGGCATGCGTGTGCTCGGCGATGAACTTCTGGCGCAGCGCGGGCCAGCCGGCATGGCCGGGTGCCAGGCGCACGCGGTCCACGCTGCGAATGGCGAAGCGCTGCCCCAGCGCGGCCAGCTGCGGCGCATAGGCCGCCTGCACCTGCTCGGCGCCGGCCTGCGGTGCCAGCGCCTTCAGCGGCCAGCGGCCGAAGGCGATGTCCTGCGCTTCGAGCGCGGCGGCGATGCGCGCGGGGCAGTCCAGCGTCAGGCCCCAGCGGCCCTGGCCATCGAAGGCAACCAGCGCGCTCATGGCGCCGCGCGGCGGACGAACGACATGCGAACCCACTCCTCGGTATGACGAAGCGGCAGTATGCGAAGCGCCGCGCGGGCTGTGAACGAACCAATGGATTCGTGCTTATCACCGAAAAATCTGTGCGCCGGCCGTGGCAGCCACGCTTGCGCGCGGCGCGGATAAGCTGCTGCGCGAATCTTCGTTGGGCGGGCGCGAAGCGCCTCCTAAAGTGCGGACGCCTTCAAGGAACCTGCATGCCGCCCTCCCTCCCCTCGCCCCCGCCCCGCTGGCTCGCCGGCCTCGCGGCGGCCCTGTTCGCCACCGGCGCCCTGGCCGCCGAACTGGCCGTCGGCTTCATGCCCGGCCCCTACCGCGACATCTTCGCGCAGGGCATCGCACCGCAGCTCGAGAAGCAGGGCTACACGATCAGGTACGTGGAGTTCAGCCAAGGCGTGCAGCCCAACGACGCCGTGGAGCGCGGCCAGATCCAGGCCAACATCTTCCAGCACAGCCTGTACCTGGAGGCCACCAACAAGCAGCAGGGCTTCGACCTGGTGCCCGTGGTGCATGTGCCCACGCCGCCCATGGGCCTGTGCTCGCAGCGCCACAAGAGCCTGGCCAGCGTGCCCGATGGCGCGACCGTGACGCTGCCGGCCGACCCCGTGAACGCGGCACGGGCGCTCAACATCCTGGCCGCCCTCGGCTGGGTGCAGGTCAAGCCCGGCGTGAACCCGCTCACGGTGTCCGAGCGCGACATCGTGGCCAACCCCAAGAAGCTCAAGCTGGTGCCGCTGGAGGCCGCGCAGGCCCCGCGCTCGCTGGCCGATGCCGACATCGCCGCCGTGCAGGGCAACTTCGCCGTCGCCTCGGGCCTGAAGCTCACCGACGCGCTCAAGCTCGAGGACATGACGCTGCCCTACGTCAACGTGGTGGCCGTCAAGCGCGGCAACGCCAACGCCAGGTTCGCGCAGGACATCGCGGCCGCCTACCGCTCGCCCGAATTCCAGAAGGTGTTCCAGGCCAACCCGGCCTGGCGGGGCTACCGGCTGCCCGACTATTTCAGGAACTAGACATCCCCGTCGTCGCGCACTGCGCGCGCTGCGCCCACCCCTTCCCGGGGGGCACAACAGCGGTCTGGCAAGGCCAGCGCCGCGGCGGTCACCGAACTGGCCTGCCGTGCGGCCTTTGGCACCGCCTCCTGCGGGACCGCGCCTCTCCCGTTGCCCATGACTTCGCCTTCACCGCGCCAGCTGCACCTGAACGTCAACATCCTGCACTCGGGCTTCGTGCCCTCGGCCTGGCGGCTGCCCGAAGCCGATCCGCGGGCCTTCATCGACGTGCAGCACTACATCCGCGTGGCGCAGATCGCCGAGCGCGGCAAGCTGGACGCCGTGTTCCTGGCCGACAACGCGGCCATCATCGAGCAGATCCACTTCCGCCCCATCACGGGCCTGGAGCCCACGGTGCTGCTGGCCGCCATCGCGGCCGCCACCACACACATCGGCCTGATCGGCACGGCTTCGACCAGCTACAACGAGCCCTACAACATCGCGCGCCGCTTCGCCACGCTGGACCATCTGAGCGGCGGCCGCGCCGGCTGGAACGTGGTCACGACGGCCGACCTGCCTTCGGCGCGCAACTTCGGGCTGGACGCCGTGCCCGACCATGCGCGTCGCTACGCCCGCGCCTCGGAATTCACCGATGTGGTGAAGGCACTGTGGGACAGCTGGGAGCCCGATGCGCTGATCGGCGACAAGGCCTCGGGCCGCTTCATCGACCCGACCAAGGTGCATCCCATCGCCCACCGCGGCGAATTCTTCGGCGTGCAGGGCGCGCTGACGCTACCCCGTTCGCCGCAGGGCCGGCCCGTGCTGGTGCAGGCCGGCGGATCGGCCGACGGGCGCGAGCTGGCGGCGCGCCATGCCGAAGCCGTGTTCTCGGCCTCGCAGTCCTTCGACGAATCGCGGGCCTACCGCCAAGCGCTGAACGAGCGCGCCGCCGCCCTGGGCCGCGGCCCGCAGGCGGTGAAGGTATTGGCAGGCCTGACCACCATCCTCGGCGCCACCGAGGCCCAGGCGATCCGCCGTCGTGATGACCTGATCGACGCCATCCCCTGGGACTACAGCCTGGCGCGCGTGGCCGGCATCCTGGGCACAACGCCCGACCGGCTGCACCTGGACCAGCCGCTGCCCGAGGACCTGCCGCTGCCCGCCCGTGGCAACGGCAACCACACCTTCTTCCACGCCACGCTGGCCGCCGCGCGGCGCGGCAACTTCACCGTGCGCCAGCTGGTGCGCGAACTGGCGGGCGGCGGCGGCCACCGCGTGGCCGTGGGCACGCCCGAGCAGATCGCCGACGACATCGCGCGCTGGTTCGAGGGCGGTGCCGCCGACGGCTTCAACCTGATGCCCGACGTGCTGCCCGGCGGCATCGTGGACTTCGTCGACGCCGTGGTGCCGCTGCTGCAGCGGCGCGGCCTGTTCCGGCGCGAATACAGCGGCCGCACGCTGCGCGGGCATCTGGGCCTGTCATGGCCCCCCGCAGGCGACCCGGGATAGCAAAAAAGGGGATGGCAGGCACCTGCGCCGCGCACGCAGCCTTGCGGACGGCGCATGTCCTGCTGCGCCAGATCCGGAACGGTCATCGCTGTGCGGAAGGCGCGCCGCCCGATCTGGCCCGTGCGCTTGCCGCCTGCGGCGCAAGCGCACGCGCGGCGGCCTGGCGCACCGACGAAAAAAGGGGGACGGGCCACCCCTGAACCGTCCCCCACCTCACCCGGGGACAGCTTTTCGCGCAGCCGCGATCGGCGTCCCTCTCGCCCAACCCCTGGCCGACACCACCGCGCCGGTGCCGGCCCCCTTCGGCTCCCGCTTCGGGGGGCCTGCCCGCGTGAACGGCGGCGACATCGGGCCGGCCTTGCGCCGGTGCCACGCGGGCATGGCCGCACCGGTCCACTCGAGCGCCATTCTTGCGGCCGCCCGGCAGCGGGCCAACGAAGACTTCAGCAGATGCTTGCTCGGTGCCCGAATCCAGCTCTCGCCTGCAAGGCTCCCGGAATGAATATATGATTCAAATATGTTTCGCATATCAAGGGGCCGCCAATGGGCATCGTGAAAATCTCGGACCTCATGCACGAGAACCTGCGCGTGGCCGGCGCCGCCATGAGCCGTTCCATCAACGCCCAGGCCGAGCACTGGATGCGCGTGGGCATGCTAGCCGAGCTGTACCCCGACCTGGACCACCGCGAGATCAACCGGTTGATGGTGCGCGCGGAACTGGCGGGCGGCCTGGATCTGGCGGCCGCACTGGCCCCTGCCGCCTCGGGGGCGCCGAGCAAGCCCGCGCCCGGCCGCGGCAGGCATTGAGGAGCGGCCGATGACGCGCGGCATCGCCCTTCGCAGCGCCGGGGAGATCGCGCAGGCCCGGCAGGCAGCGCAACTGGCGGCGCAGGTGCTCAGCATGATCGCGCCCCACGTGGTGCCGGGCGTGAGCACCGATGCGCTGGACCGCCTCTGCCACGACCACATCGTGAACGTGCAGGGCGCCATTGCGGCCAACCTCGGCTACCAGGGCTATCCCAAGACCGTGCTCACCTCGGTCAACCAGGTGGTCTGCCATGGCATTCCCTCGCCCGGCAAGATCCTGAAGGACGGCGACATCATCAACATCGATGTGGCGGTGCTCAAGGACGGCTGGTTCGGCGACACCAGCCGCATGTTCGTCGTGGGCAAGCCGGGCATCCTGGCGCAGCGGCTGGTGCGCACCGCCTACGAGGCCATGGCCGCGGGCATCCGCCAGGTGCGCCCCGGCGCCACGCTGGGCGACGTGGGCCATGCCATCCAGCACGTGGCACGGCGCGAAGGCTTCAGCGTCGTGCGCGAATACTGCGGCCATGGCATCGGCCGCATTTACCACGACGAACCGCAGGTGCTGCACTACGGCCGCCGCGGCGAGGGCCTGAAGCTGCTGCCGGGCATGATCTTCACCATCGAGCCCATGCTCAACGCCGGCCGGCGCGAGACGAAGGAACTGGCCGACGGCTGGACCGTCGTGACGCGGGATCATTCCCTGTCGGCCCAGTGGGAGCACATGGTGGCCGTCACCGAAGACGGCTTCGATGTGCTCACGGCCTGGCCCGAGGGCACCGGCGACTACCCGCCGATCTGAGCGGGCACCCGGCGTGCAGCCGGCCGCTTGTATCTTTAAACCAGACCAGCGCGGTAGAGTCTGACCGCCGTTGAGGCGGCCAGACCGGCCCGTGCAGTTTGGTAGCGGCTGGGGTGATCGAGCCCGTTTCTGAGTACAGAACGCACGGCCGCCGCGCTGGTCTCCGTCAAGCCCGAACGGTTACGCGCGCCTTCGATGAGTGCGCATGCACAAGCAAGGGTTCTGGAGATCATGTCTGTTTTGTCAGTGACGGTGGGCATCGACGTGGCCAAGGCGCACGTGGATGTCTGTGTGCTGGGTGCCAAGAGCGAAGCCCAGCGGTTGAACAACGATGCCGAAGGCCATTCGGCGCTGGCGGCGATGCTGCTGCCTGTGGGCGTGGGCCTGGTGGTGATGGAGGCCACCGGCGGTTACGAGGCGGCGCTGGCCTGTGCGCTGCAGGCAGCGGGCCTGCCCGTGGCCGTGGTCAATGCGCGCCAGGCACGCGAGTTTGCCAAGTCCATGGGCCGTCTGGCCAAGACCGATGCGGTGGACGCGCGCATGCTGGCCGAACTGGCGGCGGTGCTGGTACGCCGTGAGGACCTGGAGCGTTTCCTGCGCCCGCTGGCCGACGAGCGCCAGCAGTGGCTGGCAGCCCTGGTCACGCGCAGGCGTCAGCTGTTGACCATGATGCATTCGGAGCGCCAGCGGCTGCAGATCACACCCAAGAAGCTGCACGTCAGCATCGATGCGATCGTGGCGGCAATCAAAGCACAGCTCGACGAGATCGAGGCGCAGATGCTCACCCACGTGCGCGAGCACTTCGCAGAGCTGGACAGCTTGTTGCAGTCCACGGCGGGGATCGGCCCGGTGGCCAGTGCGACGCTGATTGCCGAACTGCCAGAGCTGGGCAAGCTGAATCGACGCGAGATCGCTGCGCTGGTGGGCGTGGCGCCCATGGCCAACGACTCGGGCAGCAGCAAGGGGCGAAGGCGCGTGCAGGGCGGACGCTTTGAGGTCCGGCGCGTGCTGTACATGGCCACGCTGACAGCCACACGCTACAACCCGGCCATCAAGACCTTCTACGAGCGATTGAAGGCCGCGGGCAAGCTGCCCAAGGTCGCCCTGGTCGCCTGCATGCGCAAGCTGTTGACCACGCTCAACGCCATGGCCCGAACCGGCAAACATTGGGATAAATCGCTTCTCGGCGCTTGACTTCAAAGACGGTTACTCAGAAGGCCGGGATCAGTGCGCCCTTGAAGGTGGTCTCGATGAACTGCCTGACCTCGGCCGACTGGTAGGCCGCCACCAGCTTCTTCGCCCAGGGCTTGTCCTGGTCGGCGCGGCGCACCGCGATCAGGTTTGCATACGGGCCGGTGGGCGATTCCTTGATGATGGCGTCCTTCACGAAGGACAGACCGGCCTTCTCGGCATAGTCGTTGTTGATGGCGGCGATGTCCAGGTCGTCGAGCGAGCGCGGCAGCTGCGCGGCGTCCAGCGCCACGAGCTTGAGCTTCTTCGGGTTGCTCGTCACGTCCAGCGGCGTGGCGGTGTTGTTCTTCACCGCCTCGGGCTTGAGCGTGAGGAGGCCGGCCGACTGAAGCAGCAGCAGCGCGCGGTTGCCGTTGGACGGATCGGCCTGGATGCCGACCGAGGCGCCCTCGGGCAGCTCCTGCAGGTTCTTGACCTTGCGCGAGTAGTAGCCCAGCGGCGCCGTGATGGTCAGGCCCACGGGCACGAGGTCGAAGTGGCGCGCCTTGATCTGGTTGTCCAGAAAGGGCTTGTGCTGGAAGGCGTTGGCGTCCAGGTCACCCGAAGCCAGTGCGGCGTTGGGCAGCTGGTAGTCGTTGAACACCACCACCTCGACGTTCAGGCCGTCGCGCGCGGCCACCTTCCTCACCACCTCGAAGATCTTTTCGGCATTTCCCACCGAGATGCCGACCTTGATGCTGGACTTGTGCTGGGCCTGCGCAGGCAGCAGGGCCGGCAGGGCGCCCAGGACGGACAAAGACAGGACGGCCAGGGCGGCGCGGCGGCGGAAGGAGCGAAGCATGATGAAGACGCGACCTCTTGGAAGAAAGGCCGCGACTGTGGGCAAGGACACGCCGCCTGGCAACGAAGAAAGTCGCATGACCATATCTGCTGCAGCGAGTTGCTTCAGGCGGCCTGGCCACCTGCGACGAGCCCTTCCCCAGCGCGCGGCGGCCTGAACGTGCATGCGGCCCCTGCAGGGGGCCGCATGGAAGCGTGGCAGGCCAAGCGCCGGGCTTCGCCTGGAGGGGCGCTCAGTCCAGCGTGAAGCCCAGCTTCAGCGTCACCTGCCAGTGCGCCACCTGGCCGTCGACCACATGGCCGCGCGTCTCGGTCACGGTGAACCACTGGATGTTGCGCACCGTTTCGTGCGCCTTCGCGATGGCGGTGCGGATGGCCTCCTCGACACTCGTGGTGGACGAGCCCGTGAGCTCCAGCGATTTGTAGACATGGTTGGACATGGGCGTGCTCCTGTGGCGGCGGTGAGAAAGCCACAGCGTGCCTGCGGCAGGGGCTGCGGCCGCGAAGGACAGCGCCGCGGCGGGCTGACGGCCAGCGCGCAGGCCGTGGATCAGGCCGGCCGCAGCACGGCGCAGAAGCCGCCCAGCCGCTCGGAGCGCTGCGCTTGCAGCCGCAGGCCATGCGCCTGCGCGATGCGGCTGGCGATGGACCAGCCCAGGCCGCTGCCGCTGGCGCGCGTGCCGGCGGGGCGGAAGAAGCGTTCGCCCAGGCGCTCAAGGTCGGCCTCGTCCAGGCCGGGGCCGCTGTCGTCGATCCGAAGGCCCGTCCTTTCGCCGGCGAGGCGCTCGATGCGGACCTCGATGCGCGCCCCTGTGCCGGCATGCTGCAGCGCATTGGCGATCAGGTTCCGCAGCAGCACGGCCAGCAGCGCTTCATCGCCTTGCAGCGGCCAGGGGGCCTGGGCTTGCAGCGACAGCCGCTGGCCCTGCTCCAGCGCACGGGGCGCCTGGGCGGCGAGCACCTGGCGCGTGAGGGCCGTCAGATCCACTTCGTGTGCAGCAGCGGCGGCGGCAGTGCCTTCGGCCTCCAGCCGCGACAGGGTCAGCAGCTGCGTGACCAGGTGCGTGGCGCGGTCGCAGCCGGCCAGCGTGCGCGCCAGGGCCTGCCGGCGGGCCTCGTCGTCACCGGCGGCGTTGGCGCGCAAGGCGACCTCGGCATGCGCGCGGATGGCTGCGATGGGCGTGCGCATCTCGTGCGCGGCATCGGCCGTGAAGCGGCGCTCGCCGCTCAGCAGGCCGGCGATGCGCGCGAAGAGCAGGTTGAGGGCCTCGACCATGGGCTGCATCTCGCGCGGCAGGCCTTCGTCGGGAATGCGCTGCAGCGCGTCGGGCTGGCGCGCATGCAGATCGTCACCCAGCGCGCGCAGTGGCCGCAGGGCATGGCGCACCACGGCCCAGATGCCCAGGCCCATGAGCGGCAGCGTGAGCAGCAGGGGCCACAGCGTGCTGCGGAACATGGCCCACAGCACGTCGTCGCGCGCGGCCACGGCCTGGCCCACCTGCACCTGCTGGCCGGGCTGCGCACCGGCGGCGACGAGCACGCGCCAGGGCTGTCCGCCCACCTGCACGGTCTGGAAACCGGTGCGGGAATGCGGCGCCAGCGCCGTGACCGGCGCCGTGGTCGAGCGCAGCCGCAGCGTGCCATCGGCCCAGACCTGCAGCGCGGTCTTGGCGGCGTAGCGGTGCAGCACCGGCGTGTCGATGCGTGCCTGCGCATCGGCCGGCAGCGGCTGCGCCACCAGCAGCGCGGCGGCCTGGGCGAGGTGGCTGTCCAGGATCTCTTCCACCTCGTGCCGCGCGTCGAACCACGCGAGCGCAGCGGTGCCCAGCCACACGGCCGCGAACAGGCCCAGCAGCAGCCGCGCGAGGCGCGACTGCAGCGAGGGACCGGCGAAGCGAGGCGTGGCCGCGCTCACCGCAGCGGCTCCGTCTTCAGCAGCACATAGCCCACGCCGCGCACGGTCTGGATCAGCGCGCTGCCCAGCTTGCGGCGCAGGTGGTGCACGTGCACTTCGACCGCGTTGCTGTCCACCTCGCGGCCCCAGCTGTAGAGCTGCTGCTCGATCTGCTCGCGCGAGAGCACGCGGCCCGCGTTGAGCATCAGGAGGTGCAGCAGGTCGAACTCGCGCGCCGACAGGGCGACGGCCTGGCCGGCCTGTTGCACGGTGCGCGCGGCCGGGTCCAGCGTCACCTGCCGCGCCTGCAACCGCTCCTGCGGCTGACCATGGGCGCGGCGCACCAGGGCGCGCAGGCGCGCGGCCAGCTCCAGAAGATCCACGGGCTTGATCACGTAGTCGTCGGCGCCACTGTCCAGGCCGCGGATGCGGTCGTCCAGCGCATCGCGCGCCGTCAGCAGCAGCACCGGCAGGGCATGGCCGGCCTGGCGCCAGGCGCGCAGCACCGCGATGCCGTCGCGGCCCGGCAGCCCCACGTCGAGCACGGCGGCGGCATACGGATTCAGCGGCCCGGCGTGGGCCGCGTCGTGGCCGTGCTGCACCCAGTCCACCTGGAAGCCCTGCTGTTGCAGGCCCGCCTGCAGGCCTTCGCCCAGCAGCAGGTCGTCTTCGGCCAGAAGAATGCGCATGCGCCGGATTGTGCGAGGCTCAGGAAAGAAGGGCGGGGCGCAGCAGGGCCTGCCACAGCCAGCAGGCCGGGACCAGCCCCGCCAGGGCCCAGGCCCAGCCGGAGGAGTCGCCCTGCAGGGCCTCCTGGGGCCGGCCGGTGCCCTCGCCGCGAAGCAGCGCGGCGCGCAGCGATTCGCCCGCGCGCCGGTGCTGCCACAGCGCGCCCAGGCCCTGCAGCGCCAGCAACGCGAGTGCGCCCCACGCCAGCGCCTGGTGCAGGACCGGCGCCGGCCGGGCCGCGAGCGCAGCGGCAAGCAGGAGCAGCAGCACCATCGCCCGCGCGGCCAGCGCGATGCGGCCCGGGCCCAGCGCGCGCGGGGCCCAGCGGGCCAGCGATGCGCGCCAGCCCGCCGCCTGCAGCCGGGCGCGCACCTCGGCGCGGCGCGGGCCGTACAGGGGCCACAGCAGGTGGAAGAGCGCGAGCCAGGGCAGCGCCATGTCCAGTGCGCGATGCAAGGCCTGGCCCTGCGGACCGCCGGCGGGCAGCCAGGTGCCGGCCAGCGCACCCAACAACAGAAGCGGTGCCAGGCGGGCGGGCGCGTCCCACAGGTAGACGGTCTGGAAGGGCCAGTCCGCGCGCAGCGATGCGCCTGGCGCGCGCGACGGAAGGGGCGCCGGCGGCGCCGTGGCGGAAGAGGGGGCGGAGGTGGAGGAGGGCACGCCGGCGATGATGGCGGGCGCTTCTTATCGTTTGCTTAACGTCGGCTGCGCGAAGCCGGAGTGAACCCGCGGGCAAGGCCCATGTCCAGGGGGCCGCTTCAACGAGCCGGGCGCGTGCGAATGCGAACCGCTTTCAGGCTCCGTGTTTCCCCGGCGGCTGCCATGGCCTCGCCTACAATGCCCCTACTCGTCATTGGGGAGTAGCTGACCTGCGCCATGCAGGGGCGCACGTCAACAGACTTGGCCTGAGGGCCATGGCGTGTGCAGCTTGAAAAAGCCTGGCAAGACCTTTGACCACATGCCTCCGGTGAGGGCCGGGGGGCGTGAGGTCATTGCTGTGTCTGGCCCTGTTTTTCCGTTCCCCCACCCATGGAAGCCTTTCTCGTGTCCACCGGCGTTGTCGCGCTCGGTGAAATGGGCGACAAGACCCAGTTGCTGGCCATCGTTCTCGCGGCCGCATTCCGACGGCCCTGGCCCATCGTGGCCGGCATCTTCGTCGCCACCCTCGCCAACCATGCCGCGGCCGGTGCCGTGGGCGGCTGGGTCGCGCAGATGATGGGCCCCGACGTGCTGCGCTGGGTCATCGGCATTTCCTTCATCGCCATGGCAGGCTGGATGCTGATTCCCGACAAGATCGATGACGAAGACCTGCACCAGCGCTCCCGCTTCGGGGTCTTCGGCACCACCGTCATCGCCTTCTTCCTGGCCGAGATGGGCGACAAGACGCAGATCGCCACCGTGGCGCTGGCGGCGCGGTACGCGCAGGTGGTGCAGGTGGTGATCGGCACCACGCTGGGCATGATGCTGGCCAACGTGCCGGCGGTTTTCCTGGGCGAGAAGATCGCGCAGAAGGTCTCGATGAAGGTGGTGCACGGCGTCGCCGCCGCCATCTTCGGCGTGCTGGGTCTGCTGACCCTGTTCAACGTGGGCCGGCTGTTCTGAGTAACCGTCTTTGAAGTCAAGCGCCGAGAAGCGATTTAGAGCGGCTAACACAACCCTGTCATCGTCAAGCGCCTGATCTGCGTTTGACGGTGCATGGGTCGAAACAAGAACAAGGAGATCAGCACGGCGCTGTTCAAGAAGATCGAGCCGCTGCTGCCGGTGTTCGTGCCCTCAGCCAAGGGCGGGCGCCCGCGGGTCAGTGACGAGATGGCGCTCAACGGCATCCTGTTCGTGCTGCGTACGGGCATCCCCTGGGAGGAACTGCCGCAGGAGCTGGGCTTTGGCAGCGGCATGACATGTTGGCGGCGTCTGCGCCAATGGCAGGAAGCCGGGGTGTGGCACCGCCTGCATCTGCTACTGCTTGCTGAACTGCACAGCGCCGGCAGGCTCGATTTCAGCCGGGCCAGCCTGGACGCTGCCAGCGTCCCCAGCCCCCGGGGGGCTCGCACACGGGCCCCAACCCGACCGACAGGGGCAAACTCGGCAGCAAGCGCCACCTCATCACGGACCGCCAGGGCATCCCGCTGATGTTCTGCGTCACCGGTGCTAACCGGCACGACTCGGTGGTCTTCGAGCAACTGGTCGATGCCTTGCCCGATGTGCGAGGAAAGCGCGGCAGGCCGCGCCGCTGGCCGGGCAAGCTGCATGCGGACAAGGGCTACGACTTTGCGCGCTGCCGGGCGCACCTCAGGCGCCGGGGCATCGTCGATCGCATCGCCCGCCGGGGCATTGAACGCAACGATCGATTGGGCCGCCATCGTTGGGTCGTGGAACGTACGCATGCCTGGCTGGCCGCCTTCGGCAAGCTGCGTGTGCGTTTCGAGCGAAGCGTTCATACCCACGTGGCCTTGCTATCCCTGGCATGCAGCGTCATTTGCGTGCGGTCCTTGAGGTGGTTGTGTTAGCCGCTCTTATCCCAATGTTTGCCGGTTCGGGCCATGGCGTTGAGCGTGGTCAACAGCTTGCGCATGCAGGCGACCAGGGCGACCTTGGGCAGCTTGCCCGCGGCCTTCAATCGCTCGTAGAAGGTCTTGATGGCCGGGTTGTAGCGTGTGGCTGTCAGCGTGGCCATGTACAGCACGCGCCGGACCTCAAAGCGTCCGCCCTGCACGCGCCTTCGCCCCTTGCTGCTGCCCGAGTCGTTGGCCATGGGCGCCACGCCCACCAGCGCAGCGATCTCGCGTCGATTCAGCTTGCCCAGCTCTGGCAGTTCGGCAATCAGCGTCGCACTGGCCACCGGGCCGATCCCCGCCGTGGACTGCAACAAGCTGTCCAGCTCTGCGAAGTGCTCGCGCACGTGGGTGAGCATCTGCGCCTCGATCTCGTCGAGCTGTGCTTTGATTGCCGCCACGATCGCATCGATGCTGACGTGCAGCTTCTTGGGTGTGATCTGCAGCCGCTGGCGCTCCGAATGCATCATGGTCAACAGCTGACGCCTGCGCGTGACCAGGGCTGCCAGCCACTGCTGGCGCTCGTCGGCCAGCGGGCGCAGGAAACGCTCCAGGTCCTCACGGCGTACCAGCACCGCCGCCAGTTCGGCCATCATGCGCGCGTCCACCGCATCGGTCTTGGCCAGACGGCCCATGGACCCGGCAAACTCGCGTGCCTGGCGCGCACTGACCACGGCCACGGGCAGGCCCGCTGCCTGCAGCGCACAGGCCAGCGCCGCCTCGTAACCGCCGGTGGCCTCCATCACCACCAGGCCCACGCCCACAGGCAGCAGCATCGCCGCCAGCGCCGAATGGCCTTCGGCATCGTTGTTCAACCGCTGGGCTTCGCTCTTGGCACCCAGCACACAGACATCCACGTGCGCCTTGGCCACGTCGATGCCCACCGTCACTGACAAAACAGACATGATCTCCAGAACCCTTGCTTGTGCATGCGCACTCATCGAAGGCGCGCGTAACCGTTCGGGCTTGACGGAGACCAGCGCGGCGGCCGTGCGTTCTGTACTCAGAAACGGGCTCGATCACCCCAGCCGCTACCAAACTGCACGGGCCGGTCTGGCCGCCTCAACGGCGGTCAGACTCTACCGCGCTGGTCTGGTTTAAAGATACAAGCCGCGTGATCTGGGGCGGCCGCGAGTCGCGGCTGTCCACCCTCGTGCCGGTCTTCGTGGCGGTGGTGCTGAGCCTGGCGCTGGGCCTGTTCGCGGGCTACACGCGCGGGCGCAGCTCGGCGCTGGTGATGCGCATCATCGACATCCTGTTCGCCTTCCCGATGGTGCTGCTGGCCATCGGCCTGGCCACCGCGCTGGGGCCGGGGCGCTGGACCATCGCGCTGACCATCGTCTTCACGGCCACGCCCTACCTGACGCGCGTGGTCTATGCCGGCGTGCGCGCCGAACGCGACAAGGAATACGTGGAGGCGGCACGCGCGCTGGGTGCGTCGACCGGCACCGTGCTGCTGCGCGAGATCCTGCCCAACGTGGCCACGCCGGCCATCGTGTACGGCACCACGCTGGTGGGCAGCATGATCGTCTTCCTGTCGGGCCTGAGCTTCCTGGGCCTGGGCACGCAGCCACCCACCGCCGACTGGGGCCGCATGGTGAGCGAAGGCGCGCAGGTGCTGGTGCTGGACGCGGCCCATGTGGCCACCGCACCGGCGCTGGCCATCGTGTCGGTGGCGCTGGCCTTCAACTGGCTCGGCAACGGCCTGCGCGACTGGCTGGACAAGAGATGAGACCTCCCCGTTTGGAGCGCCTCACTGCGTGTGGCGCTCCCATCCCCCTCAAGGGGCGCACCCAGCGGCCTGGCAAAGCCAGTTCCGCGGGTGCCCTCGCCTGGAACCTGTCTGCATGACCGCACCTCTGCTCGCCATTGAGGGGCTTGAAGTCGACTTCGTCGGCCCGAACGGTACCGAGCCCGCGGTGCGCGGCGTGAGCCTAGAGCTGCGCCCCGGCGAGGTGCTGGCGCTGGTCGGCGAGTCGGGCTCGGGCAAGAGCGTGACGGCCGCCGCCGTGCTGGGCCTGCTGCCCGAGCGCACGGCGCGCGTGCGCGGCAGCGTGCGCTTCGACGGCCGCGAACTGCTGGGCCTGAGCGAAGCACAGCTCAACGAAGTGCGCGGCCAGGGCATCGGCATCATCTTCCAGAACTCGCTGACCTCGCTGGACCCGTCCCTGCGCGTGGGCACGCAGCTGGCCGCCTGCGCCGCCCACCGGCGGCGCCTGTCACCCGCGCAGGCGCGCGACCTGGCCCTGCAGTGGCTGGACCGCGTGGGCATCCGCGACGCGGCGCGTGTGATGCGCGCCTACCCGCACGAGCTGAGCGGCGGCATGCGCCAGCGCGTGATGATCGCCATCGCGGCCATGGCCGGCCCGCGCCTGCTGATCGCCGACGAGCCCACCACCGCGCTCGACGCCACGATCCAGAAGCAGATCCTCTCGCTGCTGGCCGACATCCACCGGCGCTACGGCACGGCCATCCTGCTGATCACGCACGACTTCGGCGTGGTCTCCTATCTGGCGGACCGCGTGGCCGTGATGCGCCGCGGCCGGCTGGTCGAACAGGGCGACACGCGGCCCTTGCTGGCCGCGCCGCAGCACGGCTACACGCGCCAGCTGATCGAGGCCGTGCCGGAGATCGGCACGCGCGCGGCAGACACCAGCCATGCACGCCGGCTGGGCGCCGCGCCGCGCGTGGCGACGGCCGCACGGCAGCCGCCCGGCCATGTGCTGCTCGAAGCGCAGGGGGTCTCGAAGTCCTTCGTCATCGACCGCCACCTGTTCAACCGCCAGGGCCGGCGCATCGACGCCGTGGCCGACGCCAGCCTGCAGCTGCGGCGCGGCGAGATCGTGGGGCTGATCGGCGAATCGGGCTCGGGCAAGTCCACGCTGGCCCGCGTGCTGGGCCGGCTGCTGCCGGCCAGCGCGGGCCGCGTGCAGTTCGATGGCCAGGACGTCACCGACCTGGGCGAGCGCGCACTGCGCGACTTCCGCCGCCGCGTGCAGTTCGTGTTCCAAGACAGCACTTCCTCGCTCAACCCACGGCGCCGCATCGCCGCGCAGCTGATCGACCCGGCCCTGCGCCTAGGCGTGGCGCGCGACGCAGCCCATGCGCACGCGCTGGCCGCGCAGGCGCTGGAGCGCGTGGGCCTGCAGGCGCGCCACCTGGCCCGGCTGCCGCACGAGTTCTCGGGCGGGCAGCGCCAGCGCATCGGCATCGCGCGCGCCCTCATCGTGCAGCCCGAAGTGCTGATCCTGGACGAGCCGACCTCGGCGCTGGACGTGTCGATCCAGGCGCAGATCCTGAACCTGCTGCTGGACCTGCGCGCGCAGTTGCAGCTGAGCTACCTCTTCATCGGCCACCACCTGCCGGTGATCGAGTTCCTGTGCGACCGCGTGGCCGTGATGGACCAGGGCCGCATCGTCGAGACCTTCGACGCCGCCGACCTGCAGGCGCAAGCGCGCCACCCCGTCACGCGCAAGCTGGTCGATTCGGTGCTGCCGCTGCGCCCGGCCGAACTGGCGCCAGCGCGCGCCGCCTGAACCTTTGCCCACCATTGCCATGAGCCACAGCGCCCCACCCCGCCGCCTGCACCTGAACGTCAACGCCTGGCTGCAAGGCTTCGCCATCTCGGCCCGGCGCCTGCCCACGAGCGACCCGCTGGCCTTCGCCAACCTGCAGCACTACGTGAAGATCGCGCAGATCGCCGAGGCGGGCAAGTTCGACGCCTTCTTCCTGGCCGACAGCGTGAGCGCCGACGGCCTGGCCGTCGCGCCCGTCACGGCCCTGGAGCCCACGGTAGTGCTGGCCGCCATTGCCGCGCTGACGACGCACATCGGCCTGATCGCCACCGCCTCCACCAGCTACAACGAGCCCTACAACATCGCGCGCCGCTTCGCCACGCTGGACCTGGCCAGCGGCGGCCGTGCCGGCTGGAACGTGGTGACCAGCGCCGACCCCGGCTCGGCCCGCGCCTTCGGCCTGCCCGGCGTGCCCGAGCACGGCGCGCGCTACCGCCGTGCCGACGAGTTCACGCAGGTCGTGAAAGGTCTGTGGAACAGCTGGGAAGACGGCGCCTTCGTGGGTGACCGCGTGCAGGGCCGTTTCGTCGACACCACGCGGCTGCACCCGGTGCAGCACGAAGGCGAGTTCTTCCAGGTGGCCGGCCCGCTGGCCCTGCCGCGCTCGGCCCAGGGCCAGCCCGTGCTGGTGCAGGCGGGCGGCTCGGGCGACGGCCGCGCGCTGGCGGCCCGCCATGCCGAAGCCGTGTTCTCGCTTTCGCAATCGCTAGCGGAATCGGCCGCCTATGCGCGCGACCTGCGCCAGGCCGCCGAGGCGCAGGGCCGCGGCCCCGACGCGATCCGCGTCTTTCCGGGCCTGGGCGTGTTTCTGGGCGGCACCGAAGCCGAAGCCCGGCGCCGCCATGCCGAACTGATCGAACTGGTGCCCCTCGATCAGGCCCTGGCCCGGCTCGCCGGCCGCCTGGCCGTGCCGCCGGAGCGACTGAAGCTGGACGAACTGCTGCCCGCCGACCTGCCCGTGCCGCCCGATGGCAGCCAGACCTTTGCGACCGCCATCCTTGCGCGCTCGCACCGGGAAGGCCTGACCGTGCGGCAGATCCTGCGCGAACGGGTGGGCGGCGGCGGCCACCGCGAGATCGTGGGCACGCCCGAGCAGGTGGCCGACGACATCGAGCGCTGGTTCAGGGCCGGCGCGGCCGACGGATTCAACCTCATGCCCGGCGTGCTGCCCGAAGGGCTGCAGGAGTTCGTCGACGAGGTGGTGCCGCTGCTTCAACGGCGCGGCCTGTTCCGCACCGACTACGAAGGCCGCACGCTGCGCGAGCACCTGGGCCTGCCGCACCCGGGTGGGCCTTCGTCGCACCGCCCGGATCAGGGATGATCGCGCCCCCATGAAACCCTTGCCCCGCATCGAACTCACCGACGCCCCGCCCGACGCGGCGCGCCAGGTCCTCATCAACGGCCTGGTGGCCTACAACCAGGCGCGCACCGGCATTGCCGACCACCGCCCGCTGGCGCTGCTCGTGTACGGCGACGACGGCCAGGTGGCCGGCGGCCCCCGGGGCCGCACCGCCTATGGCTGGCTCTTCGTCGAACTGCTGTTCGTGCCCGAATCGCTGCGCGGCCGCGGCGTGGGCCGCGCGCTGCTCACACAGGCCGAGGACGAGGCCCGCGCACGCGGCGCCGTCGGTGCCTGGCTCGACACCTTCGGCTTCCAGGCGCGGCCCTTCTACGAACGCCTGGGCTACCGCGTCTTCGGCGAGATCAAGGACTATCCGCCGGGCTTCTCGCGCTACTACCTGGCCAAGCGGCTGGGTCGCCCGGTGGACTGACTCCGCTGCCGCGCCCTTCCAGCGCGCTCGGGCGGCTCAGGCGGCGACGCCCTGAGCCGCCACCGGCCGGCGCCGCGTGCCGGCTGCGCAACCGACCGAGGCCCCCATCACCAGGCCGATGGCCAGCCATTGCGAGAAGCTCAACCGCTCGCCGAGCAGCACCAGCGCCAGCAGCGCCGCCACCGCCGGCTCCATGCTGATCATGATGCCGAAGGCCTGCTTGGGCAGCCGTTTGAGCGCCACCATCTCGAGCGAGATCGGAATGGCGCTGGAAATGGCTGCCACGCCCAGACCGGCCAGCAGCACACCGGGCGACAGCAGCGCCGTGCCCGCATGCCAGACGCCCACCGGCAGCACCACCAGCGCGGCCACGCTCAGGCCCAGCGCCACCGACTGGCCCGCGTGCAGGTGGCCCAGCCGTTTGCCGAACACGATGTACAGGCCCCAGCAGGTGGCGGCGGCCAGTGCCCACAGCACGCCCACGGGGTCGAGGGCGCTGCCGCCCAGGCCCACCGGCAGCAGCAGCGACAGGCCCGCCGCCGCCAGCGCCACCCAGACGAAATCGAGCGCACGCCGCGAGGACAGCACCGCCACCGTGAGCGGCCCCGCGAACTCGATGGCCACGGCCAGGCCGAAAGGGATGGTGCGCAGCGCCATGTAGAAGCTCAGGTTCATCAGCCCCAGCGTGCTGCCGTAGAGCAGGACCGAGCGCCAGTCGCCCGCTTCCAGGGGCCGGCGCCACGGCCGCCAGATCAGCAGCAGCAACAGAGCCGACAGGCCCACGCGCAAGGCCGTGGTGCCCTGCGCACCCACGGCCGGAAACAGCGCCTGCTTGGCCCAGGAGGTGCCCAGGCCCAGGGCCGTGACGGCGCCCAGCACGGACAGGAAGGGAATGAACGCCGCCGCCGGTGCGCGGCCCAGGAATAAAGGCATGCGGCGAAGTATCGCCCGCATGCCTTAGCAGGCCGTTGAAAAAATGCTCATCGAACGCGCCAGGGTCGTGGATTTCGAAGAAACGGATCGCCCAAACTGGCCTGCGCAGCGATTGGAGCGGCCATTTCGGCCTGTTTGCAGGCCGTTTTGCCCGTTCCGGGCGCACGTATCCCATGGTTCACGCATGATGCGCGTCCCACCAGCCGCCCAGACTGCCCATGCGCACCAGGTTGTAGGTGGCAAAGCACAGCAGCGCCTGGCCCGCGAGCTTGGCCTGACCGATCAATTTGGTCTTGGCCAGACCACCCACTGTCTTGATCCAGCCAAAGGCCTCCTCGATGCGCTTGCGCACTTTGAGGCTGGTCTTGTAGCCCTCGTGGCGCCGGATGCGGCCATCGACCGCCGAGTGCTTGTCCTTGGCCGCCACGTGTGGCGTGACTTTGAGCTTTCGGCAGCCCTTGATGAAGGCCTGGCTGTCGTAACCTTTGTCGGCCCCGACCGTGGCCCGCTTGTTCTTGTTTCCCCGGCGTTTGAGCATCGCCAGCGCCGCCTCGCGCTCGGCGGTGCCACTGGCATGTGTGATCTCCACATCCACGATCAGCCCGTTGCGGTTCTCCATGAGGATGTGCCCCATGTGGCACAGGCGAGATTTGTCGCCCGCGCTCTTCTTGAACAGCCGGGCATCGGCATCGGTGGTGCTGGCGTGGGTGTCGTTGCAGCGCTCCTGCCCTTTGAAGTTCACCTCGGGGTTGCGTCCGGGTGGCGTGCCGCTGTCGTCGTCTTTGCGTTTGAAACTCTTGTGCGAGGCCCAGGCCTCAATCAGCGTGCCGTCCACGCTGAAGTGTTCGTCGCTGGCAAGCCGGCCCCACTGGGCGCTGAGCTTGACGCGCTCGAAGAAGGCGCGCGCCAGGTCTTCGTTGAAGAGGCGTTCGCGGTTGGCGCTGAAGGTGGAGTGGTCCCAGACCTTGTCTTCAATGTTCAGGCCCACGAACCAGCGGTACAGCAGGTTGTAGTTGACCGCCTCGACCAGCTGGCGTTCGCTGCGGATGGAGAACAGGATTTGCAGCAGCAAGGCCTTGAGCAGCATCTCCGGCGGCACCGAGGGGCGGCCACGGCGGGCGTACACCGCTTCGAACTCGCTGTTCATGCTCGACAGCAGCGCATCCACCACGGCGCGCAACTTGCGCAGCGGGTGTGCCGCTGGCACTCTTTCTTCAAGGCTGATGTAGCTAAACATCGCCCCCTGGAAGTCTTGGTTGCCTCTCATCTTTCTTGTCGCAGTTGTTCCGGGATGGCTTCAGATCGTAGCGGCCGACGCGGACGCTCGCAGGGGATTTTTCAACGGCCTGTTAGGTCGGAGATCGCTGCGCGGGCTTACAGCTTCGCGATCGAGACTTCCGTGGACTTCACCAGCGCGACCACGTCGGAGCCGATCTTGAGCTGCAGTTCGTCGACCGAGCGCGTGGTGATGACCGAGGTGACAATGCCCCAGGGCGTTTCGACGTCGACTTCGGAGACGACGTCGCCGCGGATGATCTCGCGGACCTTGCCCTTGAACTGGTTGCGGACGTTGATGGCTTGGATGGACATGGCAGGAAACTCCTGGGTTGGAAAACTGGGAGGAACGAAGGCCGGGCCCCTCACGCTGCCGGGGGCCCGCGCCGCCGCGTCACCGGGCAGCGACCAGCGCCTGGTCGAGGTCGGCCTTGAGGTCGTCGATGTGCTCGATGCCCACGGACAGGCGCACGGTCTCTTCGCTTACGCCGGCCCTGACCAGCTCTTCGGGCGAGAGCTGACGGTGCGTGGTCGAGGCCGGGTGCGTGGCCAGCGAGCGCACGTCGCCGATGTTCACGAGGCGCGTGAACAGCTGCAGCGCGTCCAGGAACCGGGCGCCGCCGGCGCGGCCGCCGTGGATGCCGAAGGTCAAGACGCCGCTGGCCCTGCCCTGGAGGTACTTCTGCGCCAGCGCATGCTCGGCATGGTCTTCCAGCCCGGCGTAGTTGACCCACTTGACGGCCGGGTGGGCCTTCAGGTGCCGGGCGATGGCCAGCGTGTTCTCGCTGATGCGGTCCATGCGCAGCGCCAGCGTCTCGATGCCCTGCAGGATGAGGAAGGCGTTGAAGGGCGACAGCGCGGCGCCCGTGTTGCGCAGCGGCACCACGCGCGCGCGGCCGATGTAGGCGGCCGGGCCCAGGGCCTCGGTGTAGACCACGCCGTGGTAGCTCACGTCGGGCTCGTTCAGGCGCTTGAAGCGCTGCTTGTGCTGCGCCCACGGGAACTTGCCCGAATCGACGATGGCGCCGCCGATGCTGTTGCCGTGCCCGCCCAGGTACTTGGTGAGCGAATGCACCACGATGTCGGCCCCGTGTTCGATGGGGCGCAGCAGATACGGGGACGGCACCGTGTTGTCCACGATCAGCGGCACGCCGTGCTGGTGCGCGATGGCGGCGATGGCCGCGATGTCGGTGATGTTGCCGGCCGGGTTGCCCACGGATTCCACGAACACGGCCTTGGTGCGCTCGTCGATCAAGGCCCCGAAGCTGGCCGGATCGCGGTGGTCCGCGAAGCGCGTGGTGATGCCCGACAGCGGCAAGGTGTGGGCCAGCAGGTTGTACGTGCCGCCATAGAGCGCCGTGCTGGCCACGATGTTGTCGCCCGCCTCGGCGATGGTCTGGATCGAATAGGCGACGGCCGCCTGGCCCGAGGCCAGGGCCAGCGCGCCGATGCCGCCTTCGAGGGCCGCGACGCGCTGCTCCAGCACATCATGGGTCGGATTCATGATCCGGGTGTAGATGTTGCCGGGCACCTTGAGGTCGAACAGGTCGGCGCCGTGCTGGGCCGAGTCGAAGGCATACGCGGCTGTCTGGTAGATGGGCGGCACCACGGCGCGCGTGGTCGGGTCCGGCGAATAGCCGGCATGCACGGACTTGGTCTCGAATTTCCAATCGGCGTTCTGGGGCATGGTGAGTCTCTCAACAAGGGGGGGTCACACCGCCCAGCGCAGCGCGTGCGCCGGGCGTGAGAGCCAGCGGCTCTCGTTGGCGGCATCGGCGTCCTCGGTCGGCGCTTTCTGCAGCACGCGGTCGAGGATACGTTTCTCGATGGCGGCGAAGGCGGCGTCGCCCTGCTGGCGCGGGCGCGGCAGGTCGATGCGCTCGTCGAGCGCGATGCGGCCGTCTTCGATCAGGATCACGCGGTCGGCCAGCGCCACGGCTTCCTGCACGTCGTGCGTGACCAGCAGCGCCGTGAAGCGGTGCCGCTGCCACAGCCCTTCGATCAGGCGGTGCATCTCGATGCGCGTGAGTGCGTCCAGCGCGCCCAGCGGCTCGTCGAGCAGCAGCAGGCGCGGGTGGTGCACCAGCGCGCGCGCCAGGGCCACGCGCTGGCGCTGGCCGCCCGACAGGCGCGCCGGCCATTCGTTCTCGCGCTCGGCCAGGCCCACCTGGGCCAGCACCTCGCGGCCGCGCGGACGCGATTCGGCGGCGAGGCCCAAGGTCACGTTGTCGAGCACACGGCGCCAGGGCAACAGGCGCGCTTCCTGGAACATGATGCGCGTGTCGCCGTGCAGGCCGTCGACCCGGTGGCCATCGGTGTAGAGCGCGCCGTCGCTGGCCGCTTCCAGGCCCGCGACCAGGCGCAGCAGCGTGCTCTTGCCGCAGCCGCTGCGGCCCACGATGGCGATGAACTCGCCGGGCGCCACGGACAGCTGCGTGTCGCGCAGCACCTCGCGCTCGCCGTAGCGCTTGGACAGGCCACGCGCTTCCAGCTTCACGCCGGCCGGGCCGAGCGGGGAACCCCAGGTATTCATGCGCAACTCCTTGTCATTTCGCGTAGCCCGGGTGCCAGCGCAGCCAGCCCCGCTCCAGCGCACGAGCGAACACGTCTGCCAGCTTGCCCAGCAGCGCGTACAGCAGGATGCCCACCAGCACCACGTCGGTCTGCAGGAACTCGCGGGCGTTCATGGTCAGGTAGCCGATGCCCGACTGCGCCGAGATGGTCTCGGCCACGATCAGGATCACCCACATCAGGCCCAGCGAGAAGCGCAGGCCGACCAGGATGGAGGACAGCGCGCCGGGCAGGATCACGTCCTTGTAGAGCTGCCAGCGCGTGAGGCCGTAGGTGCGGCCCATCTCGATGAGCTGCGGGTCCACGTTGCGGATGCCGTGGAAGGTGTTCAGGTAGATCGGGAAGAACACCGACACCGCGATCAGGAAGAGCTTGGCCGACTCGTCGATGCCGAACCACAGGATCACCAGCGGGATCAGCGCCAGCGCCGGGATGTTGCGCACCATCTGGATGGTGGAATCGAGCAGGGTCTCGAAGAAACGCACCGACCCCGTGAGCAGGCCCAGCGCCAGGCCCAGGCCGCCGCCGATGGCCAGGCCCACCAGCGCGCGGCCGGCGCTGACCTTGACGTGCGTCCACAGCTCGCCCGAGATCGTGAGCGCCCAGGCGGCCTTCACCACATCGACGGGCGCCGGCAGCACGCGCGTGGACAGCCAGCCCAGCGACGAGGCGATCTGCCACGCCACGATCAGGCCCACCGGCACCAGCCAAGGCACGGCGCGGCGCAGCACCTGCCGCGCCAGCGGCGCAAGGACGGCCGGGGTCGCGGGCGCGGCCGCGGGCAACGGTGGCTGCAGGGATTGGACTTGTTCGGTCATGCGGTTCGGAAGGGAGGGTTCGTCAATCAAGCTGCGGCTGGCCCATGGGCTCAGCTTTGCGCGCGCAGCCGCGTGGGCACGTCGACATTCGCGATCGCCTCCCCGAAGGGGCCGGTGACGCGGCTGGGGCTGAGCTGCTGCTGCACGGCGCGCGGCAGCCGCGGAAACACCAGTTCCGCGAAGCGGTAGGCTTCCTCGAGGTGCGGATAGCCCGAGAGGATGAAGGCGTCGATGCCCAGGGCTGCGTACTCCTCGATGCGCGCCGCCACCTGCTCGGGGCTGCCGACCAGGGCGGTGCCGGCCCCGCCGCGCACCAGGCCCACGCCGGCCCAGAGGTTGGGGCTGATCTCCAGCGCCTCGCGGCTGCGGTTGGCACCCTGCCTGTGCAGCGCGGCCATGCGCCGCTGCCCTTCCGAGTCCATGCGCGCGAAGGCCTGCTGCGCGCGGATCACGGTGGCGTCGTCGACGCGGCTGATCAGCGATTCGGCGGCGCGCCAGGCCTCGTCCTCGGTCTCGCGCACGATCACGTGCAGGCGGATGCCGAAGGCCACGCGGCGGCCCTTGCTTTCCGCTCTTGCACGCACGTCGGCGATCTTCTTGGCCACTTCGGCCGGGGTCTCGCCCCAGCTCAGGTAGCGCTCCACCTGCTCGGCCGCCAGGCCGTGTGCGGCTTCGGACGAGCCGCCGAACCACACGGGCGGATGTGGCCGCTGCACCGGCGGGTACAGCAGCCTGGCGCCCTTCACCTGCAGGTGCCGGCCGTCGTAATCGAAAGGCTGCCCATCATGGCTGCGCGCGAGGATCTCGCGCCAGATGCGGATGAACTCGGCCGACTGTTCGTAGCGCGCCGCGTGGTCGAGGAAGACGCCGTCGCCTTCCAGTTCCGCACGGTCGCCGCCCGTGACCAGGTTGACCAGCAGGCGGCCCTGCGACAGGCGGTCGAAGGTGGCGGCCATGCGCGCGGCCAGCGCGGGCTGGTGCAGGCCGGGCCGCACCGCGACCAGGAACTTGAGCTTCTGCGTGGCGCCGATCAGGCTGGAGGCGATGACCCACGGGTCCTCGCAGGAGCGGCCCGTGGGAATGAGCACGCCTTCGTAGCCCAGCCGGTCGGCCGCGCCGGCCACCTGCTGCAGGTAGGCCAGGTCCACCGTGCGCGCGCCTTCACCGCTGCCCAGGTAGCGGCTGTCGCCGTGCGTGGGCAGGAACCAGAACACCTGAACGCTCATGGTGCGCGCCCCTTCACCAGGAATGCGCCAGCACGGGCGCGGGGTGGATCAGGCGCACGGCAGCGCGCAATCTGCGCAGCGTGCGCAGCGGCACGTGGCCATGCGGGGCGCGGCGCGCAATGGCATGCGCCGACGGCAACTGCACGCCCCAGGCCACGGCCGTCACGCCGATCACGCGCAGGGCCTGCTGCGACAGCGCGTGGCGCAGGGGCCTCGAAGGAACTTGGGCGGTCATCGCATCCCCCCTTCCGCTCAGGCCAGGCCCGGGGCCGCGGCCTCGAGCACGTTGATCTTCTTCGGGATCAGCTTGAGCGCGAAGAAGGTGTCCGCGATCTGCTGCTGCTCGGCCAGGATGGCCTTGGTGATCGGGCCCGTGCCGAACTGCGTGCGCTTCGTCGACACATCGACCACCGGCTTCGGAATGCCCCACAGCGCAGACAGTTCGCTGGCCAGCGCCTCGCGGTTGGCCTGGCCCCACTGGTCGATCCTGTTGATTTCCTCGACCAGGATGCGGGTGACGTCCGTGTTCCGGCCCGCGTAGTCCAGCGACGAGAAGTAGTACGCGCGGTTGCCCACCACGCCCGTGGCGTCGGCCAGCACGCGCCCGCCCAGGCCCACTTCGGCGGCGGCGAGGAACGGGTCCCAGATCACCCAGGCGTCGATGGAGCCCTTCTCGAAGGCCGCGCGGGCATCGGCCGGCGGCAGGTAGACCAGGCTCAGGTCGGCATAGGCCAGGCCGTGCTTTTCGGCCAGCTTGACGATGAAGTAATGGACGTTGCTGCCCTTGTTGAGCGCGATGCGCTTGCCCTTCAGGTCGGCCACGGTCCTGATGGCCGAGTTCTTCGGCACCAGCACGGCCTCGGACGCCGGGCGCGGCACGGTCGCGCCCACATAGGCCAGCGGCGCGCCGGCGGCCTGCGCAAAGATGGGCGGCGCTTCGCCCACGTCGCCGAAGTCGATGGAGCCGACGTTCAGCGCTTCCAGCTGCACCGGGCCGGCCGTGAACTCGGTCCACTTCACGCCCACGCCCAGCGGCGCCAGGCGTTGTTCCAGCGTGCCGCGGCCCTTGAGCAGGCTCAGGTAGCCCTTCTGGTGGCCGATGCGCAGTTCGCGCCTGGCGCCCTGGGCGATGGCGGGGAAGCCGGCCAGACCGGCGGTGGCGGCCGTGGTGGCGAGGGCCGCGCCCTGCAGCAGGCGGCGGCGGGAGACAGCGATGGGGTTGTTCATGGTCACGGGATCGAAATCTGAAAAGAGAAGGCGGTGGGTTGCACTCAGGGCTGGGAGGACAGCACGGCGTCGCTCACGCGGATGGGCTTGGGAATGAGGCCCAGCGCATGGAAGGTGTCGGCGATCTCCTGCTGGCCCCGGGCCACCTCGGGCGTGATGGGCTTGACGTTGAATTCGTAGCGGCGCAGCGCGAGCTCGACCACGTCCACCGGCAGGCCCTGCAGCGGCGCGATCACTTCGGCCGCCTGGCGCAGGTTCTTCTTGAGCCAGATGCCCTGTTCCACCGAGTCCTCGAACAGCGCCTGGATCACCTTCGGGTGCTTCTGGGCGTAGCCGCGCTCGGCCAGGTAGAACTGGTAGTTGTTGACCACGTGCGGTGTGCCGGGGGCCGCGGTGCCCTGTGTCCCGTCCGCCAGCACGCGCGCGTTCACGGCCTTCTCGGCAGCGGCCTGGAACGGGTCCCAGATCACCCAGGCGTCCACGCGCTTGCTTTCGAAGGCGGCGCGGCCGTCGGCCGGGGCCAGGTACACGGGCTGGATGTCGCTGAACTTCAGGCCGTGCTTTTCCAGCTGCTTGACCAGCAGGTAGTGCACGTTGCTGCCCTTGTTGAGCGCGACCTTCCTGCCCTTGAGCTCGGCCACGCTCCGGATCGGCGAATCGGCGGTCACCAGGATGGCCTCGGCGCGCGGCGCGGCCGGGTCGAAGCCGATGTAGGCGAAGCGGGCGCCCGCCGCCTGGGCGAAGATGGGTGGCGCCTCGCCCACATAGCCGACGTCGACCGCGCCCACGTTCAACCCTTCCAGCAGCTGCGGGCCGGCCGGGAATTCCACCCACTTCACGCGGGTGCCCAGCGGCGCGAGCTTCCTTTCCAGCGTGCCCTGGGCCTTCTGCAGCACGAAGAGGCTGGCCGACTTCTGGTAGCCGATGCGCAGTTCCTGCGGACCCTGCTGGGCCTGGGCCGTGGTGGCACCGAGGAAGGAAGTGACCAGCGCGATCGCCAGCACCAGCAGCACGGCGATCAGCAGGTCGGCGACGCGCAGCCAGGCCGGGCGCGGGGCGGAAGGAATCGGATCGGTGAAGCTCGGGGGCATGTGAATTTCTCTCTCTTGTGTGCGTGTTCGGGTTCTCCGGGCCAAGCGCGGCCCATCCCGCCATCGGGCGGGTCAGGGACATCTGCGGCTGGAAGGAAAGGACGGTGGCGAAGCGGCGTCAGGCGCTACATCGCACCGCGGCGTTAGACGCTACATCGCACCCGCGAGAAGTGAACAGGTTCGAAACCGCTGCAGGAGGCGGACGGCAAGGCTTCGGCGAGCAGCGTGTCGACCGCCTCGGCCAGCCGGTCGGCAATGTCGACCTGCAGCTGGTAGGCGCCTTCGGGCGTCAGCGTGACCTGGGCATCGCTGGCGTACACGCCCGGCAGGATGTGGCCGGCGCCGAGCGCGCCCAACACGGGGCGCAGCGCATAGTCGAGCGCCAGCATGTGATGGGGGCTGCCGCCGGTGGCCAGCGGCAGCACCGTCTTGCCCTTGAAGGCGGCCTGCGGCAGCAGATCGAGAAAGGTCTTGAGCAGGCCGCTGTAGGCCGCCTTGTAGACCGGCGTGGCCACGATCACGACCTGCGCCGCAGCCACCGAATGGATCGCCTCCTGCACCTGGGCATTGCCGAAGTCGGCGTGCAACAGTGCCTGGGCCGGCAGCTCGCGCACCACCAGCCGCTGCACCGCGAGGCCGCGACGCTGCAGGCGCAGGGCGGCGGCGTCGAGCAGGGCCGTCGAGCGCGAGGGCGCTGTGGGGCTGCCGGCAATCAGGAGAACGGACATGGGAGGAGGTCGGCGGGGCGCGAAAGGCGGGGATCAGGGGAACAGTGCCGGAGGCGGCACGCCCTCGTCCGAAGAAAGGGCGTGCAGTCAGCCGGTCTTACTTCTGCTTGTTCGTGTAGATCTGGTCGAAGGAGCCGCCGTCGGCGAAGTGCTCCTTGTCGGCCTTGGCCCAGCCACCGAAGCCCTGGTCGATGGTGAACAGCGTCAGCTTGGGGAAGGTGTTCGCGTACTTGGCCTTGGCCTTCTCCGACACGGCCGGGCGGTAGAAATGCTTGCCCGCGATGTCCTGGCCTTCCTCGGTGTACCAGTACTTCAGGTATTCCTCGGCCACGGTGCGGGTGCCGCGCTTGTCCACCACCTTGTCGACCACGGCCACCGCCGGCTCGGCCAGGATGGAGATCGAGGGCACGACGATCTCGAACTTCTCGGGGCCGAACTCCTTCAGCGCCAGGAAGGCTTCGTTTTCCCAGGCCAGCAGCACGTCGCCCACGCCGCGCTGGACGAAGGTGATGGTGGAGCCGCGCGCGCCGGTGTCCAGCACGGGCACGTTCTTGTAGAGGTTGCCGACGAACTCCTTCGCCTTGGCGTCCCCGCCGTACTTGCGCTTGGCGAATTCCCAGGCGGCCAGGTAATTCCAGCGGGCGCCGCCCGAGGTCTTGGGGTTGGGCGTGATCACCTGCACGCCGGGCTTGACCAGGTCGTCCCAGTCCTTCAGGCCCTTGGGGTTGCCCTTCTTCACCAGGAACACGATGGTCGAGGTGTAGGGCGAGCTGTTGTGCGGCAGCTTGGTCTGCCAGTCGGCCTTGAGCAGGCCGCCGTTCTTGACCAGCGCGTCGGTGTCGCCGGCCAGGGCCAGCGTGGCCACGTCGGCTTCCAGGCCGTCGATGATGGAGCGGGCCTGCTTGCCCGAGCCGCCGTGCGACTGCTTGATGGTCACGTCCTGGTTGGCCTTGGCCTTCCAGTGCGCCGCGAAGGCCTTGTTGAACTCGACGTACAGCTCGCGCGTGGGATCGTAGGACACGTTGAGCAGCGTCACCGGCTCCTTGGCCTGCGAGCCCTGGGCCAAGGCCGCAGTCCCGGGCAGGGCCATGGCCAGCGCCGCGCCGGTGCCGAGGGAAAGCTTGATAAAGTCGCGTCGCAAGTTCATGTTTCTACTCAGAAGTGCATAAGGTCAGTGACCTGAATTCTGAGTAGCGCATAACGAATCTGGAACGACCGAGTTTTCAGTTCTAAATAGCCAAATGAGCTAAGGACCGGTGCGCGGCCCGCGCTCCGGCTCTTCGCCCTTCCCCACTTCTGCAGCAAAAGGTTTCCCCATGGCACGCATGGTCCAGTGCATCAAGCTCGGCACCGAGGCCGAAGGTCTCGACTTCCCCCCCTATCCCGGCGAACTGGGCAAGCGGATCTGGCAAAGCGTCAGCAAGCAGGCCTGGGCCGACTGGCTCAAGCACCAGACCATGCTGGTCAACGAGAACCGCCTGAACCTGGCCGACCAGCGCGCGCGCGAATACCTCAAGCGCCAGATGGAGAAGCACTTCTTCGGCGACGGCGCCGACGCGGCCCAGGGCTACGTGCCGCCGGCGAACTGAAGCGCCACCCGTTCCGAGCGGCTTCCCGAGCGCGCCCCTTGCGGGCGCGCTGCCGTTTCTGGCCTGGTGGGCCCTTTCAGCGCCGTGTGGCGGGGGCCGGGGCGGCGGCCGCGGGCGGGCGCGGCACGGCCTGCGACGGCGACTGCGCAGCGGCCGCCTGGGGCTGCAGCAGCTGGGTGCCATAGCCTGTGAAGAGCCAGGCGTTGCCTTCCTGCCTGAAGCTCAGGCGCTCGGCCACGCGCTGGCCGCTGGCCAGTTGCGCCACGTACATCACGTTCACGTACTGGCCCGGCGGCGGACTCTTCGAGTCGGGACCGAACTGCACCGGCTGCACCCCGCCGCGCTGGCGGCCCTGCACCGTGCCCAACGCGGCCCGCGCCCGGCGCACGCCCTCCTGGAACTGCGCACGCGGGCTGGTGGCCTGGACGAAAGGCGCCGTGGCGGCCCACAGCTCATCCATGCGGTTGCTCTCGATGAGCTGCAAGGTGGCATCGCTGCGCGCGAGCAGCGCCTGCAGCGCCGGGTTCGGAGCCGCCGCTTGCGGCGCCTGCGGGGCCGGCTGGGGCGCGCCCGGCTGGGGCGCGGGCTGTCGCGCCGGTGGCTGCGCCGCAGCGGCAGGCGATGCCGCCGCCGCGTTGGGCGACGGCTGCGCGGCAGGCGGCTGGGGGCCGGTCGTCGAGCAGGCGCTCAAGGCCAGCGCAGCGGCCGCGGCGAGCCAGGCGGGCCCCTGCTTGGGGCGGCGGGCGGCGTCGGGGGACAGGTAAGGCGACATGGTCGGTTCACGCTCCAGAAGTGCCTCAGCGGGCAGAGATCGGCATCGGCCCAGGCGGCGGACGCCGCAGAGGGCACCTCGCCCGCCCGTGGACGGGCAGCAGTTCGAGAATACCGCCGCCCCGGCGAAATACCCTTCATTCGCAAGGGTCATGCCTTGCCGAGGCCGAAGGTGGGCCGATGGCTCGGTCAGCGAGGCGCGGCGCTGGCGGCAGCCGGCGGCAGCGGCGACGCCACCTGCGCCGTGTAGCCCGTGAAGCGCCAGCCGTCGCTTTCCTGCCGGAAGCTCAGGCGTTCGACGGCCGTGCCGCCCGCCGCCCGCTGCGCCGTGTATTCCACGTTGGCGTACACGCCGGGCGGCGGCATGCGCGATTCGGTGCCCAAGCGCACCATCTGCACGCCCTGCGCGCCCGCGCGGCTGCGGCCCTGGATCGCACCCAGCGCGGCGCGGGCCTGCGCGATGTCCGCGAGGATGCGCTCGCGCTGGCCCGCCTGCTGCAGGAAGGGCGCCGCCCACGGCCACAGCTGCGCGGCCTGGCCGGCATCGATCAGGCGCACGCTCGCGTCGCTGCGCGCCAGCAGTGCCTGCACGCTGGTGGGCTGCGCGGCAGGGTCGGCGCCGCCCGGCGGTGCGGAAGCCAGCGTGGAAGGCGGCGAGGCCGGCTCCGGCTCGGCCACGCCCGCGAGCCGCGGAGGCACCGGCACGCCCGAGGCCGGCCGGGTGAGGCTGCAGGCCCCGAGCAGCAGGGCGGCCGCGATGGCCAGGCATGGCAGGCAGGCGGCAGCCCAGCGGCGATTGCGAAGCAGGGGCAGAGACGGGCTCATGGTCAGGCGAAGCTCCACGGACATGCGGGCAGGCATGGTGCGGCCAAGGGCGAAGCGCGGCGGCCGGGCCGCCCCCGGCATGGCGCCGCGCCGAGAATAGCCGCCCTGCGCCCCCCTGACGGCGCAGGCTGCCCATGCCCCGCCCCATTTTTCACACCTTTGCGCTGCCCGCATGACCGAGCCCGTCACCTGGCGCCCCGACGGCCAGCCTTTCAGCGCACGCTTCGGCGACGTCTACCACACCGAAAGCGGCGCCCTCGCCCAGGCGCGCCAGGTGTTCCTGGGCGGCTGCGGCCTGCCCGACGCCTGGCGCGGCGCTGCGCAGTGGTGCGTGCTGGAAACCGGCTTCGGCCTGGGCCTGAACTTCCTGGCCACCTGGCAGGCCTGGCGCGCCGACGCACGGCGCCCGGGCCTGCTGCATTTCGTCTCCGTCGAGGCCTTCCCCGTCGCGCCGGCCGACCTGCTGCGCGCCGCCGATGCGCATCCCGAACTGCGGCCGCTGGCCGGGGAGCTGGCGGCGCAATGGCACGGCCTGCTGCCGGGCTTGCACCGGCTGGCCTTCGACGGCGGCCGCGTGCTGCTCACGCTGTGCATCGGCGACGTGCAACCCATGCTGCGCGCCCACCGGCCCTTCCATGCCGACAGCCTCTTCCTGGACGGTTTCAGCCCCCGCGTGAATCCACAGATGTGGTCGCCCGAGACGCTCAAGGCCGTGGCGCGCTTCGCCCGGCCCGGCACGCGGCTGGCCACCTGGACCTATGCGCGGGCGGTGCGCGACGCGCTGGTGCCGCTGGGCTTCGTGCTCACGCGCGCAGCCGGCCTGCCGCCCAAGCGCGACTGCCTGCACGGCCTGTTCGCGCCCGCCTGGCCGCGGCGCGCGGCGCCGGCCGTGCAGCAGGCGCTGGACGAGCAGGCCGGGCCGCCGGCGCGCTGTGCCGTCGTCGGCGCGGGCCTGGCCGGCGCCGCGGTGGCGGCCAGCCTGGCGCGGCGCGGCTGGCAGGTCACGGTGCTCGATGCGGCCGCGGTGCCGGCCACGGGCGCCTCGGGCGCGCCGGCGGGCGTGCTCGCGCCCCATGTGTCGCCCGACGACGCCCTGCTCTCGCGCCTCACGCGCGCCGGCGCGCGCGCCACCTGGCAGGAGGTGCAGCGCCTGCTGGCCGAGGGCCGGGACTGGCAGCGCCATGGCGTGCTGGAGCGCCGCGCCAGCGCGCAAGCGCTGCGGCTGCCGCCCGGCTGGGGCCCGGGCGCCCCTCACCTGTCGTGGGTGGCCGACGCGCCGGCCCTGCAGGCGGCCGCGCTGCCGGCGGGCACGCCGGCGCTGTGGCATGCGCAAGGGGGCTGGGTGCGCCCCGCACGGCTGGTCGCGGCCTGGCTCGCGCAGCCCGGCATCCGCTTCGAGGGCGATGCCGCCATCGCGCGCATCGAAGAGGCCGGGGGCGTGTTCACGCTGATGGACGGCGCCGGCCGCGTGCGCGCGCAGGCCGAGCGCGTGGTCCTCGCCGGCGGGGCGAGCGGCCGCGCGCTCGCCCCCGGCCTGCCGCTGCAGCCCGTGCGCGGCCAGCTGGCGTGGGGGCCGCATCCGGCCGGCCTGGACGCGCGCGCCCTGCCCGCCGTGCCGCTCAACGGCGACGGCCACCTGGTGCCGCGCCTGACCGACGACGCGGGCCGGCCCTGCTGGCTCAGCGGCTCCACCTTCGAACCCGGCGACGACGGCAGCGACCTGCGCCCCGCGGGCCGCGCCCACAACGCCGAACGCCTGGCGCGCCTGCATGCGCCGCTGGCCGCCGCGCTGGCGCCGGCCTTCGCGCGCGGCGAGGTGCGGGACTGGGCCGGCGTGCGCTGCGCCTCGGCCGACCGGCGCCCGCTGGTGGGACCGCTCGATCCCGCGCGGCCGGGCCTGTGGGCCTGCACCGCGCTGGGCTCGCGCGGCCTGAGCTTCGCAGCCCTTGCCGCCGAACTGCTGGCCGCGCGCTGGCACGGCGAGCCCCTGCCCGTCCCCGCGGCCTGGGCGCGCGGAATGGACACGGCGCGGCTGCGCGGCTGAGGCGGCGCCGAGCCGCGCTGCGGCGCCTGCGCGGAGCGCCCCGGCCCCAACGGCGGGAAGCAGCACGGCCGCGCGTTCCTTGCGCGGCCCGCCTTGCATGGCCCGAGTGCCTGCCAGGCGGCCCGCCGCGCTCCGCTGCCAGGTCGCGCCGACAGCGGGCGTAGGGACCGGCTGACCTGCACCCGCCCCGCATGCGCGCACGCTGGGCGCATCGCGCAGCGGCCCTGGCGCGGAGGTCGCCCCCCATGAAAACAGCCATCCCCCAGCTCATCGTCGTCGCCGCCTCCGTGGGCGGCTGGCAGGCGCTGACGCGCATCCTGAGCCAGCTGCCGGCCCACTTTCCGGCCGCGATGGCCGTGGTCATCGAGCCGCCGGAGCCCGGCCCGGCCTCCGCGCTCGCGGCGCTGGCCAAGCAGACGGCGCTGCGCGTGCGGATGGCCGAGGACGGCGCCGAACTGGCCGCCGGGACGGTGCATGTGGCGCCGGCGGGCCACCGGCTCACCGTCAGCGGCACCGGCCGCCTCGGCGTGGCGCCGGCCGCGGCGCAGCCCGCGCCCGCGCAGCCCCCCGCGGACGCCCTGTTCACGAGCGCGGCGAACGCCCTGCGGCACCGCGTCGTGGGCGTGGTGCTGAGCGGCACCGGCCGCGATGGCGCCGCCGGGCTGACCGAGATCCACAAGCAGGGCGGCGTGTGCATCGTGCAAAGCCCGGGCGAAGCCCAGTCCGCCCAGATGCCCATGCATGCGATCCTCCAGGACGACCCCGACTACATCGCCTTCCTGGACGACATCGGTCCCTTGCTCATGACGCTGGCGACCCAACGGCGCGGCGGCGCCGGCGCTTCGCCGTGAAGCGCCGGGCCCGGCGCGAGGGAAGCGGCGCATGGCTGCCGCCCTCCTGCCGTGCCCCCGCGCCTGCCGGCTACGGCGCTTCGACCACCCGGTTGCGGCCCTGCCGCTTGGCCTGGTAGAGCGCCTCGTCCGCGCGCCGGATCAGCGCATCGGGCGAATGCGGGCCGCGGGCGACCCGCACCAGCCCGATGCTGACCGTGCAGCGCAGGGCGCCGTGCGCCGCCACGGCCCGGCGCAGCCCTTCGGCCACCGCGCGCGCATGCGGCGCGCTGGGGCCGGTCAGCAGCACGGCGAATTCCTCGCCGCCATAGCGGCCGAGCACGCCGTCGGCGGGCAGGGCCTGCTTCAGCACGGCGGCCAGCGCGGCCAGCACCTCGTCGCCCGCCGGGTGGCCGCGCTCGTCGTTGATCTTCTTGAAGTCGTCCACGTCCAGCATGAACACCGCCGTGACCGCGCCGCCCGGCCGCGCCAGCGCGGCCTGCGCGGCGGCCATCCAGCTGCGGCGCGTCAGCGTCTGCGTCAGGCCATCGTGCGAGGCGATGAACTCGAATTCCGCGCGCACGCGCTCGGTGGCCATGAACAGCACGCCCACGCCCAGCAGCAGCACGGCGACGCTGAAGGTGGCCAGGTAGGCGCCCTGCACGGCCGAGGGCGTGTAGATGTGCATTTCCGGCCGGTCCACCCACCACGTGACCGTGCCGCGCGCCGCCATCAGCGCGCTCAGGCACAGCAGCACGCCCGCGGTGAAGCGCGCGGCCCAGCCCTGGCCATGGCGCAGCAGCAACTGCAGGTGCGCCCCGCCGATGAGCGCGAGCGTCCAGGTGAAGGCCGCGATGCGCACCCGGTAGTCCGGCCGCACGAAGGAGAACCAGGCGATGAGCGCGAGGCTGGCGCCGCACAGCAGCATCCACGGCCACCAGCGCGCCGGCCGCCCCAGAAAGCGCTCGCTGCCCAGCAGCAGCAGCGCGAAGCCGACGAGCAGCAGGGCGTTGCCCGGCAGGGTGGCCAGGCGCGGCGCGAAGGCATGGGTCAGCAGGTAGCAGGCCGTGCCGGCCGCGTAACTCAGCAGCGCGATGCCCCAGTGCCGCAGGCCGGGCACGCGCTGCGCATGCGGACGGCGCAGCCCGAGCAGCAGCAGGCCGACCACCAGAGCCATCAAGCCGGCCATCGTGCTCAGGGATTTCGGATCCAGCGCTTGCATGGGGGAAGGAAGGGACAGGCCGCGGGGCGCTGGCCGCCCACGAAGCGCCATGGATCCAGCCGGCAGAATGTGACCAATCATCTCATTTAATAAGAAATTGTTCATTGACATTTCTTATGACCAGCCCGGCCCCGGCCGATGCGAGGGGAAACCAGCCTTGCCGCAGGCCCGGCGCGCCGGCGGCGGACGGCCCGGCCAGGGATCCGTCGCACAATCCGGCTGCCTTCCGGCGGGCCGACCATGACCACGCGCTACGACATCCTCCACACCACCACCTACCGCTACCACGAGCCGGTCAATTTCGGCCTGCACCGGGTCATGTTCCGGCCGCGCGACAGCCACGACCTGCGCGTGCTGGCCACCGACCTGCAGGTGAGCCCGCAGGCGCATGTGCGGCTGATCCAGGACCCGCATTCCAATTCCGTCGCGCTGGTGCAGCCGCAGGGGCCCGCGGCCGAGCTGACCATCGTGTGCGCCTTCACCATCGAGTACGTGCCCGGCCTGGAAGACCAGCTGCAGCTGGACCCGGCGGCCGAGTTCCTGCCTTTCGCCTATTCGGTGCAGGAGCGGCTGGACCTGGAGCACTACCTGCGCCCGCACCACGAGGACGCCGACGGCACGCTGATCCGCTGGGCGCACCAGTTCCTGCACAGCGGCGAACCCAACAGCACGCGCGAGACGCTCACGCGCATGAACGCGCACATCGCCCAGAGCCTCAAGTACCAGGCGCGCGACGAGGAAGGCACCCAGACGCCGCTGGAGACCCTGGCCCTGGGCGGCGGCAGCTGCCGCGACTACGCCCTGCTCATGATGGAGGCGGCGCGCCGCCTGGGCATCGCCACCCGCTTCGTGTCGGGCTACCTGTACGACGCCGCGCTGGACGAAAACGCGCAGGAGCCGGGCGAAAGCACCGTGGGCGCCGGCGCCACGCATGCCTGGCTGCAGGCCTACCTGCCCGGCGCGGGCTGGGTGGCCTTCGATCCCACCAACAACCTGATGGGCAGCGCGCGGCTGATCCGCGTGGGCGTGGCGCGCGACCCGGCCCTGGCGCCGCCCATCAGCGGCAGCTGGTTCGGCGAGGCCGACGCCTATGCGGGCATGGACGTGGTGGTGAAGGTCACGCGCCGGCGGGAATAGACCCGCGCCCGGCCGGGCCTGGGCGCGCCGCTGCCCGCGCGGCGCGGAAGAAGACGCGCCACCGCGCCGGAGCTCCGGCCGGCCTCAGGCGCCGCTGCCGACCCGCGCGGCCGCCCGCTGCCGCCGGCCATGGCGCCAGGCCAGGCCCAGCGCCGCGGCCAGCAGCAGCGCACTGGTGAGGAGGCCGGCGGCCAGCGTGCCCGCCTGCCCCCAGTGCTGCAGCGCCAGCGCCACGGCCACCGGCGCCCCGGCCGAGAGCACGAAGGCCGGCCGCAGGAGGCCGCCGACGATGCGGCCGTAGTGCGCCGTGTCGAACAGCAGCAGCGGCATGGCGCCGCGCGTGATGGTCGCCATGCCGTTGCCCGCGCCGTAGCAGAAGGCGAAGGCGGCAGCGCCGATCCAGGCGCCGCCGGCCGCCAGCGCCAGGCCATAGGAGGCGGCCAGCAGCGCGCAGGGCAGCAGGTTGAGCCATACCGCGTCGTAGCGGTGGCCCCAGGCCACCACCCAGGCGCGGGCCGTGAACTGGCCGATGCCCAGCAGGGTGGCCAGCGTGACCGCCGCCTGCGCGTCCCAGCCCAGGCCGCGCAGCAGCGCCAGGAAGTGCGCCGCCACGCCCGTCTGCATGACCAGCACCAGCACGGCCACGAGCCCGAAGAGCCAGGTGTCCAGCCGCGTGGCGCGTGCCACCGGCGCCGCGGCCGTTGCGGCCGCCGCAGGGCCCGCGCCGGGCGCGGCGGCCTCGTGGCGCTGCCGCGGAACGGCCAGGTGCAGCAGCGCGCACAGCACCAACAGCCCGGCGTACACGCCCAGCGCGCCGCGCCAGCCCAGCGCATCGGCCAGCGCCTGGCCCACGGGCCAGAACACCGTGGAGGCCAGGCCGCCGAACAAGGTGATCTGCGACATGGCGCGCTTGGCCGCCGTGCCGCCCAGGTGCGCCAGCGCCGCGAAGGCCGCGTCGTACAGGGCCAGCCGCATGCCCAGGCCCAGCAGCACCCAGCCGGCGAAATAGACGGGGCTCGCATGGCTCAGGGCCAGCAGCGCGCAGCCGGCGGCGCCGCAGCCGCAGCCCGTCATGAGCGCGGGGCGGCCGCCGCGCCGGTCGATCCACCGGCCCGCGAAAGCGGAGCTCGCCCCCATCGCCAGCAGCGCCAGCGAGAAGCCGGCCTGCACATGCGCCGCGCTCTAGCCCAGCTCGGCGCCGATCAGCGGCCCGAAGACCGCGATGAGGTAATGCATGCAGCCCCAGCCCACGAGCTGCGACAGGCCCAGGCAGACGACCAGGCGCGTGCCGATGCGGGGAGGGGCGCAGCCGTCGGGGGCGCGGGGCGGCGTCTGGCGGAAGCGGCGGTCATGGGCGGGCGGGCTGGCCCCACTGTAAGCGCTGCGCCCGCGCGCGGGCATGCGTGCTTCTCATGGGTGGCGGGCCGCCTTTGCATGCCAGGCGCCCCACCGGCCGCCCACACTGGCCGCACCTCGTTCGCAGGAGCCCGCCATGCACCCCACCCACTTTCTCTCGCCCGCGCACAGCCTCACGCTGCACCTGCGCGCCGGCACGGCCGTGCGCTGCGTGGCGGGCCGGCTGTGGCTGACGCTGGAATGCCCGGCCCTGCCCGGCGCCAGCCCGGACGTCCTGCTGGAGCCCGGCGAGCAGCACCGCATGCCGGCCAATGGCCGGGCCTTCGTGCATGCGTGGGGGCCCCACACCGCGCGCTATGCGCTGGTGCCGGCGGCCGGGCCGGGCCGCGCGCCGGGCTGGCTCGCGCGCGCCTCGGCCTGGATCCAAGCCGCCACGCGGCGCACGTCCTCGCGCGGTGCGGGCTCGGCCTGCAGCAGCCAGTAGCCGAAGGGGCTGGGCCGCGGCGCGGCCTCCCGGAGCACCCCGTCGGGCAGGCAGGCGAGCTGGCCGCTGGCCAGCAGGGGCTGCAGCAGTTCCAGGCGGCCCAGGGCGACGCCCTGCCCCGCCAGCGCCGCATGGATCACCTGGTCGTACTGGTTGAGCCGCAGCATGGTCGGCCGCGTGCGCGCCCCGCCCGCGCGGGCCGGCATCGCGGCGCGCCAGCTCTGCCACTGCAGCCAGGGCCGCGGGTCGTCCAGCTCCAGCAGCGTCATGCGCGCCAGCGCCCCGGGTTCGTGCGCCAGTTCCTGCGCCAGCCGCGGGTGCAGCACGGGCGCCAGCGTCTCGCCGAACAGGTGCACGGCATCGGCCGGCGCGTCGGCGGCGCTGCAGTAGCGCATCGCCAGGTCGATGCCGTCGGCGCGCAGGTCGGCCAGCCGGTTGCCGGCCGACAGCCGCAGGTCGACCTGCGGATGCAGGCGTTGCAACGCGGGCAGGCGTGGCAGCAGCCACAGGCCCACCACGCCCACGCTGGCCGTCAGCGTGACGGGTCGCCGCTCCTCGCTGCGGCGCAGCTCGCCCATCACGTCCTGCAGCTGCTGCAGCGCGCTGTCGGCGCTGCGGAACAGGCGCTCGCCCTCGGGCGTGAAGGCCACGCCGCGGTGCTGGCGCACGAACAGCCTGCAGCCCAGCTGCTGCTCCAGCGCATGGATCTGGCGGCTCACGGCCGACTGCGTGAGGCACAGCTCCTCGGCCGCGAGCGTGATGCTCATGCGCCGGCCCACGGCGACGAAGCCGCGCAGCGGGTCGAGCGAGGACAGGCGCACCAGGGGCAGGGACACGGCGCCATTGTGCCGCGCGGGCGGCGCCACGCACGGGCCTTGCCATGCGCCGCATGCATGGCAGCGCGGCGCAAAGATCGCTTGAGCGCGCCCGCACCGCGGCCTCCAATGCCGGCATCGCTTGCCCTTTCCTCAGGAGCCTTCCCATGCCCTTCGCCGCCCTTCCCCGTTCCGCACCGCCCGCGCGCTGGTGGACCCAGGCCTGGGTGCTGGTGCTCGCCGGCGGCCTGGTCATGGGCCTGGCGCTGGGCGCGCGCCATGTGCAGGGCCTGTTCCTGCTGCCCGTGACGCAGGAGCGCGGCTGGTCGCGCGAGAGCTTCGCCTTCGCGCTGGCGGTGCAGAACCTGGTCTGGGGCCTGGCGCAGCCTTTCGCGGGCATGGTGGCCGACCGCTGGGGCGCGCGGCGCGTGGTGGCCACGGGCCTGGTGCTCTATGCACTGGGCCTGCTGGGCATGAGCCAGGCCGCCACGCCGGCGGCCTTCGTGATCGCCGGCGGCCTGTGCATCGGCGTCGCGCTGTCGGGCACCTCCTTCGCCGTCGTCTACGCGGCGCTGGGCCGGCTGGTGCCCGCCGAGCGCCGCGGCTGGGCGTTGGGGCTGGCCGGGGCCGTGGGCGGCCTGGGTCAGTTCCTGCTCGTGCCCGGTGTGCAGGGGCTGATCGATGGATGGGGCTGGGTGGCGGCGCTGGGTTTGCTGGCGGGGGTGGCGGCGCTGATGCTGCCGCTGGCCATGCCGCTGAACGACCGCAGGGCCGGCGCGCCCGCGGGTGCGCCGGCCTCGGCCCCGCCCCAGGCCTTGCGCGCCGCATTGCATGAAGCCTTCGCGCACCGCGGCTTCTGGCTGCTGAACCTGGGCTTCCTGGCCTGCGGCTTCCAGCTGGCCTTCGTCGCCAGCCACCTGCCGGCCTGGCTGCTGGACCGTGGCTGGCGCGCGTCCGACGGCATGGCCGCGCTGGCCCTCATCGCGCTGGCCAACGTGGCGGGCACCTATGCCTTCGGCCTGCTGGGCGCGCGCTACAGCAAGAAGAAACTGCTGGCCGGCGTCTACCTGGCGCGCAGCGCGGCGATGGCGCTGTTCCTGCTGCTGCCGCTCTCCACGGCCAGCCTGTACCTGTTCGCGCTGGCCATGGGTGCGCTGTGGCTGGGCACGGTGCCTTTGACCAACGGGCTCCTGGCGCAGGTCTTCGGCGTGCGCTACCTCGCCACGCTGTTCGGCTTCGTGTTCTTCGGCCACCAGCTCGGCAGTTTCCTGGGCGTATGGCTGGGCGGGGCGGTGTTCGAGGCCACCGGCAGCTACGGCCCCGTGTGGGCCGGCGCCATCGGCCTGGGCCTGCTCGCCGCTGCCCTGCACTGGCCCATCGACGAGCGGCCCCTGCCCCGGCTGGCGCGCGAGGCCTGGGCATGAAGCGGGCCGACTGGGTGGCGGCCGCGGGCCTGCTGCTGGCCTGCGGCGCGGCGCTGCCACTGTGGCTGGACCCGGCGCTCGCGGCCGCCGCGCTGGCGCTGCTGAGCCTGTGCGCGTGAACGCACGGGCAGCGGGCGCGGGGCGTCCCGCCGGCCTGGTGCGCCAAGCCTAGATTGCGCCCACGCTGCCGGTGATGGGCAGCACGATGCCCGTGATGTAGCTGGAACAGCAGGGCGAGGCCAGGAACACGTAGGCCGGCGCGATCTCCTCGGGCTGCGCGGCGCGCTTCAGGTCGGTCTGGCTGCCGAACTCGGCGATCTTGTCGGCCGGCCGGTCCGCGGGATTGAGCGGCGTCCACACCGGGCCGGGCGCCACCGCGTTCACGCGGATGCCCTTGTCCAGCAGCTGGCTGGCCAGCGACTTGGTGAAGGCATGGATCGCGCCCTTGGTGGCCGAGTAGTCCAGCAGCTCGGCGCTGCCCTGCAGCCCCACCACCGAGCCCGTGTTGATGATGGCGCCGCCCTCGGGCAGGTGCGGCACGGCCGCGCGGGCCATGTGGAAATAGCCGCCGATGTTGGTGCGCAGCGTCATGTCCCAGCGCGCGTCGTCCAGATCGGCGATCGACTGCGCATGCAGCTGGAAGGCGGCGTTGTTCACGAGGATGTGCAGGCCGCCCAGTTCGTCGCGCGTGCGCTGCACGGCGTCGCGGCAGAAGCCGGGGTCGCCCACGTCGCCGGACAGCGTGATGCAGCGGCGGCCCTCGGCCTCGACGCAGCGCTTCGTTTCCTGCGCATCCTCGTCCTCGTCGAGGTAGGTCAGCGCCACGTCGGCGCCTTCGCGCGCGAAGAGCACGGCCACCGAGCGGCCGATGCCCGAATCGCCGCCGGTGATGAGGGCCACGCGGCCTTCGAGCTTGCCGCTGCCGCGGTAGTCCTGCGCCGCGAAGCGCGGGGCGAGCTGCAGGTCGGCTTCGCTGCCGGGCTTCTTCAGGTGCTGGGCCGGCAGCGGGTTCTCGGGCTGGTCGTGGTGGCCGGCCTGCACGGCCTGGCCAGACTCGCTGCCGCCACCGCTGGCGCCGGAGGACGGCCGGGCATCGGCCGCGTCCTGCCCCTGCTGCAGCTGGCGCTGGCGCTGCGCCACCTCACGGGCGCGCTGGGCGTGGGCCTGGAAGTCGGCGGACCGAGCGGCCGGCAAGGAGGACGAAGACGAGGAAGAAGGGGAATCGCTGGGCATGGGTCACTCCTGGCGCCGGAACCTTTCCGGCCATGGGGTGACGTTCGCGCATGCGCCGCGGCCGCCGGCGTAGGACCCGGGCGCGCCCGACCTGTAGTCAGAAGGTGTGAATGAATCCGGCGTGGCCGAGCAGGCCGCGAAAACGCGACCGATCAAGGCGCAAAGCGCAGCCATAGCTCCGGCTATGGCGAGCATTTGCAACGCAGAGCGGGTGTGTTTTGGCGGAATGAGCGGGCATGCCGGGTTCGTTCACACCTTCTCAGTGCTGAAGCATGCCGTGCGCGGCCTTCAGCGTGGCTTGCGCAAGCCGGGCTTCGCGCCGGTCTCACGCGGCGGCAGGCCGGTGTGCTGCGTGAGCATCCGGCCCTTCATCGGCCTGGCCGGCTTCTGGGCGGCCGCCGCGTTCTGCGACTGGCCCGCGCGCGCCGCGCCGCCGGCCTTGCCCGCTGGCGTGGAGTTCTTGCGCCGCGCACTCTGGTAGCCCCCGTCCGTCACCGGCTGGAAGGTCGGGATCAGGTGCTGCTTGCCGTTGCCGATCAGGTCGGCGCGGCCCATGGCCTTGAGCGCCTCGCGCAGCAGCGGCCAGTTGTTGGGGTCGTGGTAGCGCAGGAAGGCCTTGTGCAGGCGGCGGCGCTTCTCGCCGCGCACGATGTCCACCGATTCCTCGGCCGCATCGCGCATCTCGCGCCGCACCTTGGTGAGCGGGTTGCGGCCCGAGTGGTACATCGCCGTGGCGGTGGCCATCGGGCTCGGGTAGAAGGTCTGCACCTGGTCGGCGCGAAAGCCGTTCTTCTTGAGCCAGACGGCGAGGTTCATCATGTCCTCGTCGCGCGTGCCCGGGTGCGCCGCGATGAAGTACGGGATCAGGTACTGCTTCTTGCCCGCCTCGGCGCTGAACTTCTCGAACAGGCTCTTGAAGCGGTCGTAGCTGCCGATGCCCGGCTTCATCATCTTCGACAGCGGCCCCTGCTCGGTGTGCTCGGGCGCGATCTTCAGGTAGCCGCCCACGTGGTGCTGCACCAGCTCCTTCACGTACTCGGGGCTCTTGACGGCCAGGTCGTAGCGCAGGCCCGAGCCGATCAGGATCTTCTTGATGCCCTTGAGCCCGCGCGCGCGGCGGTAGATCTGGACCAGCGGCGAATGGTCGGTGTGCAGGTTCGGGCAGATGCCCGGGTACACGCAACTGGGCTTACGGCAGGCGGCCTCGATCTCGGGCGACTTACAGCCCAGGCGGTACATGTTGGCCGTGGGGCCGCCCAGGTCGGAGATGGTGCCGGTGAAGCCCTTGACCTTGTCGCGGATCTCCTCGACCTCGCGGATGATCGAGTCCTCGCTGCGGCTCTGGATGATGCGGCCCTCGTGCTCGGTGATCGAGCAGAAGGTGCAGCCGCCGAAGCAGCCGCGCATGATGTTCACGCTGAAGCGGATCATTTCCCACGCGGGGATCTTGGTCGCGCCTTCGTGGCTGCCCTGCTCATCGGCATAGCGCGGGTGCGGGCTGCGCGCGTAGGGCAGATCGAACACGTAGTCCATCTCGGCCGTGGTCAGCGGAATGGGCGGCGGCGTGATCCACACGTCGCGCGCGGTCGTGCCCTCGCCATGCGCCTGCACCAGCGCGCGGGCATTTCCGGGGTTGGTTTCCAAGTGCAGCACGCGGTTGGCGTGCGCGTACAGGATCGGGTCGGCCTTGACCTGCTCGTAGCTGGGTAGGCGGATCACAGTCTTGTCGCGCGGCGGCGGCTTCAGGCGCACCGACGGGTTGGCGATGAAGTTGATCGGCTGTGCTGCCGCGGGGGCCGCGGCAGGCGCAGCGGGCTTCATGGCCCCCACACCCACCAGCACCGGCGAGCCAGCCGCTTCGGCCTTCAGCGCGACAGCTTGCGCTTCGTCTTCCTTCGCGCAGGTGGCGCCATTGGCCTTGGCCTGCTCCGACACCATCAGGTACGGGTTCGGGTGCGCTTCCACGCGGCCCGGTGCGTCCACGGTGGTGGAGTCGATCTCGAACCAGCCGTCACCGGTCTCGCGTCGCACGAAGGCGGTGCCGCGCACGTCGGTGATCTGCGCAACCGGCTCCTTGGCCGCCAGGCGGTGCGCGATCTCGACGATGGCGCGCTCGGCGTTGCCGTACAGCAGCAGGTCGCATTTGCTGTCGACCACGATGGAGCGGCGCACCTTGTCGCTCCAGTAGTCGTAGTGGGCGATGCGGCGCAGGCTGCCTTCGATGCCGCCGAGCACGATCGGCACGTCGTTGTACGCCTCGCGGCAGCGCTGCGAGTACACGATGGCGGCACGGTCCGGCCGCGCGCCCCCCACGTCGCCGGGGGTGTAGGCGTCATCGCTGCGGATCTTCCGGTCGGCGGTGTACCGGTTGATCATCGAATCCATGTTGCCGGCCGTCACGCCCCAGAAGAGGTTGGGCCGGCCCAGCGCCTTGAAGGGCTCGGCGCTGTGCCAGTCGGGCTGGGCGATGATGCCGACGCGAAAGCCCTGCGCTTCCAGCACACGGCCGATCACCGCCATGCCGAAGCTCGGGTGGTCCACGTAGGCGTCGCCCGTCACCACGATCACGTCGCAGCTGTCCCAGCCCAGCTGCGCCATTTCTTCGCGCGAGGTCGGCAGGAACTTCGCGGGGCCGAAGCGATGCGCCCAGAACTTGCGGTAGCTGGTGATCGGCTTGGCGGCGCGCGCGAAAAAGGAGACGTCGACGGGGGCGTTCATCGTGGAGGGGAGCGGCGGGGCCGAAGCACCGGATTAGGCAGGCGCGGTCCGGACGGCGGGTGGCCCGGTTGTCTGCAACGCAAAAGAAGGCCGGGATTTTAGCGAAGGGGGCACATTCCTGCACCTTCGGGGGCATGGCCGCGCAGCGCGCGGGCCGGGAGGCCGTCGGCATGCCGGGTTCAACAATTTGCCTCAGTCAACCAATTTCATTGACAATGGCATCATGAATGCCGAATCCGCTGCCGCCGTCGCGCCAGCCGTCCCTGTGGACCAGGTCAAGGCCGTGCGCCGCTTCAACCGCTTCTTCACGCGCCGTATCGGCGTGCTGGCCCCCTACCTGGGCAGCGAACTGTCGCTGACCGACGTGCGCATCCTCTATGAGTTGGCGCACCGCGAGGGCCTGAGCGCCACCCAGTTGCAGCGCGAGCTGGGACTGGACGGCGGCTACCTGAGCCGCATCCTCAAGCGCTACGAGAAGGCGGGCTGGCTGTCGCGCACGCCGCACCCCAAGGATGCGCGGCAGAGCCTGCTGCAACTGACCGAGGCCGGCCATGCCGCCTTCGCGCCCCTGCAGCAGAAATCGCGCGAGGAGGCGGCCGCGCTGCTGGCCCCGCTCGCGCCCGCCCGGCGCGCCGAGGCCGTGCAGGCCATGGCGCGCATCGAAGCACTGCTGGAACCGGCCCCGGCCGCCGCGCCGCCCGTGCGCACCGCTGTCCTGCGCGACCCGGCGCCGGGCGACCTGGGCTGGGTGGTGCAGCAGCATGGCGAGGTCTATGCGCGCGAATACGGCTGGGACCTGCGCTTCGAGGCCCTGGTGGCCGACATCGCGGCCCAGTTCGTGAACAAGTTCGATGCCGCCTGGGAGAAATGCTGGATCGCCGAGCTCGACGGCGAGCGTGTCGGCGCCATCTTCGTGGTGCGCAAGTCGGCCACCGTGGCGCAGTTGCGCATGCTGATCCTGGCACCGCAGGCGCGCGGCCTGGGCCTGGGCGCCCGGCTGACCGACGAGGCCCTCGCCTTCGCGCGTGCCAAGGGCTATCGCAAGATGGTGCTCTGGACCAACAGTTGCCTGACAGCGGCGCGCGGCATCTATGCCAAGCGCGGTTTCGTACTGGACAAGTCAGAGGCCTATGAAGGCTTCGGGCAGCAACTGGTGGGAGAAACCTGGTCGCTCAAGCTGTGAGTGCGCCTCGGGGATCACGTCCCGCACCGTGATCCCCGCAGAGCGGCCTCGCTCGACAAGGCACCCGGTTCGCCCGGCACCTTCCCGCAAGGTCCGGGGCCTGCACAACGGCCATCAAGTCCGCAAGAATCGTCAGGTCGGCGCACCTAGAGTGCAGGCATCGCCCCCACACCGCAGCCCCCCGTGCACATCCTCTTCCAGGCGCAGGCCATCCACATCGTCGGCATCGAATTGCGCACGCGCAATGAGGAAGCCGCGCAGACCATTCCCGCCTTCTGGCAGCATTTTTTCGAGTCCGGCGCGCTGCAGCGCATTCCGCAGCGCATCGGCACCGACCTGCTGGCCGTCTACACGCATTTCGAGCATGCGGGCTGCAACAACCAGGGGCTTTACTCCCTGATCATCGGCGCGCCGGTGTCTGCCGATGCGCCGATTCCGGCCGGCATGGTGCGTGCGGTGGTGCCGGCTTCGCTCCGCGCGGTGTTTCCGGTGGCGCAGGGGCAACCCGAACAGGTGGCTGCGGCCTGGCGACAGATTTGGGCCGCGCACGACCTGCCCAAGACCTACATCGCGGACTATGAGCGCTATGGCGCGGACGGCAGCATTGCCGTCCTCGTCGGCATCCATGAGCGCAGCGCACTGGCATGACGGGCCAGCCACCGCGCCCACGTCGCATCGGGCGGCGCCTGCCAGCAGGGAATGTGTCGTGAGCGCCAGGCGTGGCCGGATCGACTACCACGCACGCATGGCGCGCGTGCTCGCCCATGTTCACGAACACCTGGACGCGCCCCTGGACCTGGCCCGCCTGGCCGAGCTCGCCCACATGTCGCCCTTTCACTGGCACCGCACCTATGCCGCGCTGTACGGCGAAACCATCGCCGCCACGGTGCGCCGACTGCGCCTGCAGCGCGCCACCGGCCATCTGGCCAACAGTGCGCTGCCGGTGGCAGACATCGCGCGCCGCTGCGGCTATCCGAACGTGCAGTCCTTTGCGCGCGCCTTTCGCGAAGGCTATGGCTGCAGCCCCAGCGCCTACCGCCGGCAAGGCGCGCACCAGCTCTTCCGCGCCGGCACGGCCCCCGTGCTGGCGGCCGGATACACCGTCGAGGTGCGTGAAGTGGCGGTCGTTCACCTGGCCGGACTGGATCACCACGGCTCCTACATGCACGTGGGCCAAGCCTTCGAGGCCAGCTTCGCGCACCTGTCTGCCGCCCGGTTGATGCGGCCCGACACCCGATGGCTGGCGGTCTACTTCGATGACCCGGACGCGGTGCCGGAGGGCCAGTTGCATGCGCGGGCCGGGCTCTCGCTGCCGCAGCACATCGCCGCTCCCGCTTCCCTCACCCGATTTGCGCTGGGAGGCCAGCCCTGCGCGGTGCTGCGCCATCGCGGGCCGTATGCCACCATGCGCGCAGCCTACGCGTGGCTGTATGGTCGCTGGCTGGTGGAAAGCGGCCATGCCGCAGCAGATCTGCCGGTGTTCGAGGAGTACCTGAACAACCCGCGCGACACGCCCCCCGAGGCCTTGCTGACCGACATCTTCCTGCCGCTGGCCGCCCCGGCGCCCCAAGAGGAGCCGGGGAGTGCCATCGCCATCGGGCCCGGCCACTGAAGCCGGGGAATCTCAGCCCAGCCGTACCGGGACGAAGATGCGCTGCTCACCGCGCTGGATCAGCAGCGCCACCGACTTGTCGGACTTGGCCACGGTTTCGCGCACCTGCGCCACATTGCTGGCCGGCACGCCGTTCACGGCCAGCAGCACGTCGCCCGGCTGGATGCCCGCCGCCGCGGCCGGCCCGCGCGCGTTCTCGATCACCAGGCCGCCCTGCGCGGCGCTGACGCCCGCCACCTCGCGCTCCTGCGGCTGCAGGGGCCGCAGCGCCAGGCCCAGCTGGCCCTTGGCCACCGGCGCGTCGGCCTGGGCCACCTGCGTCTTGTCCGAGGCATTGCCCAGCGTGGCGGTCAGCTCCTGCGCGTGGCCCTGGCGCCACACCTCGATGGCCACCTTCTTGCCCGGCAGGGTCTGGCCGATGATGGCCGGCAGGTCGCCCGATGCCACGATGGGCTGGCCGTCCACCTTGAGGATCACGTCGCCGGGCTGCAGGCCGGCCTTGTCGGCAGCGCCGCCCTTCTCCACCTGCGACACCAGCGCGCCCTCGGGCTTGTCGAGCTTGAAGGAATCGGCGAAAGCCTGGTTCACCTCCTGCACCGCCACGCCCAGCTTGGCGTGGCTGGCATGGCCGGTGGCCACGATCTGGTCCTTCACGCGCACCGCCAGGTCGATCGGGATGGCGAAGGAGACACCCTGGTAGCCACCGCTGCGGCTGTAGATCTGCGAGTTGATGCCCACCACCTCGCCGCGGCTGTTGAACAGCGGCCCGCCCGAGTTGCCCGGGTTGATGGCCACGTCGGTCTGGATGAAGGGTGTGAAGCTGTCATCGGGCAGCGAACGGCCCTTGGCGCTGACCACGCCGGCGGTCACCGTGTTCTCGAAGCCGAAGGGCGAGCCGATGGCCAGCACCCATTCGCCCACCTTCAGGTCCTTGGGATTGGCCAGCGGCACCGTGGGCAGGTTCTTCGCGTCGATCTTGAGCACGGCCACGTCGGTCTTGGCGTCGGCGCCCAGCACCTTGGCGCGGAACTCGCGCCGGTCGGTGAGCTTGACGGTCACTTCCTTGGCGCCCTGCACCACGTGCGCATTGGTCAGGATGATGCCGTCGGGGCTGATGATGAAGCCCGAACCCTGCGAGCGCGTGGGCTGCGGCTGGCCGGGCATGCCCTGGTGCGGCCCGCGCAGGCCCGGCGCGCCGAACTGGCGGAAGAACTCGTACAGCGGGTCGCCGGGCTGCAGGCCGGGGGCGGTCTGCGCGTCGTCGCCGTCGTCATCGCTGGCGGCGGTCTTGGTGATGCCCGAGACGCTGATGTTGACCACGGCCGGGCCGCTGCGGGCCGTGATGGCGGAAAAGTCCGGCGCGCCCGCGACCGGGGCGGCAGCCGCCGCCACCGGCGCCGCGGCCGCCGCGCCGTTCACCGCGTTGGCGCTGGTGTACGCCCCCGTGGCTGCCGCGCCCAGCACACCGGCTGCGGCCAAGGCCAGCACCAGACGGCGCGGCGTGGTGATCGATTGCGTGTTCATCCGAGACTCCTTGTGCTCTGGGCGGCCCATCCGCCCTTTGTTGCCAAGGAATGTCGGCGCGAGTGCTTAGGCCTGCCTTAAGCCGTCCTGGCGGCGCGTTCAGCCCGGCAGGTCGACGCGCACGCGCAGGCCGCCCAGTGCCGGGGCCTCGTCCAGCTGCAGGGAGGCGCCATGCCACTGCGCCACGGCGCGCACGATGGCCAGGCCCAGCCCGCTGCCGCCGGGCGTGCTGCCGGGGGCGCGGTAGAAGCGGTCGAGCACGCGTTCGCGCTCGGCCGGCGGCAGGCCGGGGCCCGAATCCTGCACCGCCAGGCGCGCGCCCCCGTCGGGCAAGGCCTGCAGCGACACGTCGACCTGGCCGCCTTCAGGGGTGTACTTGAGCGCGTTGTCGATCAGGTTGCGCAAGAGCATGCGCAGCGCCTCGGCATGGGCCGGCAGCACCCGCGCGTCGGCCTGCGCCACACCCAGGTCGATGCGGCGCGCGCGGGCGCCCGGCAGCGCTTCCTCGACGGCCTCGCGCACCAGCGCCTGCAGATCCACGGCCGCGGGCGCCGCGCCCCCGGTGGCCTGCGCCTCCTGCCGCGCGAGCACGAGCAATTGCTCGACCAGGCGCGTGGCGCGGTCGATGCCGGCGTTCAGGCGCTGCACGGCCTGCTCGCGCGCCGCCTCGTCGCCGGCCCGGCGCAGGCCCTGCACCTGCAGCTTGAGTGCGGCCAGCGGCGAGCGCAGCTCGTGCGCGGCATCGGCCACGAAATGCTGCTGCGCCTCGAAGGCGCTGCGCACGCGCGCGAACAGCAGGTTCAGCTCCTCGACCAGCGGCGCCACCTCTTCAGGCAGGCCCTCGCCGCTCACGGGCGAAAGATCGTCGGGCTGGCGCGCCGCAACCTGGGCGCGCACCCGCGCCACGGGCCGCAGCGCGCTGCCCACCACCCCGCCCACCACGAGCATCAGCAGCGGCGCCATCAGCGCCACCGGCGCCACGGTGCGCCAGGCCAGCGCGCCCGCCATGCGGCGGCGCGGCGCGAGGTCCTGCGCCACCTGGATCACCTGGCCGCGCGTCTGCATCGAGAACACGCGATATTGCGTGCCGCGCGCCTGGACCTCGGTGAAGCCCAGCACCGCCAGCTGGGGCAGCAGCGCGTCCTCGGCCGATTCGAAGATGCGCCGCCCGTCCAGCGACCACACCTGCACGATGAACTCGAAGTTCTGCTCGCCGTCGCCCAGGCCCTGGACGGTCGCGCTGGGCGGCAGCCCCGCGCGCAGCGACAGGGCCATCTGCTGCATGTGGTAGTCGAAGATGGCGTCGGCCTCCTTGAGCGCCGTGCGGTAGGTGACGACGGCCTGCACGCCGCCTGCCAGCACAATGGCCGCCAGCAGGAAGGCCAGCAGGCGGGCACGCAGGGACTTCAGCATGGCGGCGCGTTCAAGATCCGAGGCCTGCAGCCATCAGGCCTCGTCCCGCTCGTCTTCGCGCGGCACGCGGTAGCCCAGGCCGCGCACGGTGCGGATCAGCGAGGCGCCCAGCTTCTTGCGCAGGCCGTGCACGTAGACCTCCACGGCGTTGCTGCTGATCTCGTCCTTCCAGCCATAGAGTTTTTCCTCCAGCTGCGCGCGCGACAGGGTCATGCCCGGGCGAGCGATCAGCGGCTCCAGCACCGCCCATTCGCGCGCCGACAGCACGACCGGCCGGCCGTCGACGCTGGCCTCGCGCGTGGCCGGGTTCAGGCTCACGCCGCGGTGCTCGTAGACCGGCTCGGCGCGGCCCGCAGCGCGGCGGATCAGCGCGCGGATGCGCGCGAGCAGCTCGTCCAGGTCGTAGGGCTTGAGCACGTAGTCGTCGGCGCCCGCGTCCAGGCCCTCGATGCGCTGGCGCACCGAATCGCGCGCGGTGGCGATCAGCACCGGCATGCGCTGGCGGCGCGCGCGCAGGGCACGCAGCACCTCCAGGCCGTCGCGGCGCGGCACGCCCAGGTCCAGCAGCACCAGGTCGTACTCGCCCGTGCGCAGCGCGGTGTCGGCCATCTCGCCGTCCTTGACCCAATCGACCGCGTAATGCTCGGCGCGCAGCAGGTCGACCAGCGCCTCGCCGATCATCAGGTCGTCTTCGAGCACGAGTAGGCGCATGGGGACGGGCGTCGGCCTCACGCCTTCGGGCGTTGGGCGCCCGGGGACTTACCGGCGCCGGGCCGCGGATGGCGCACCCGCGGCGCCTCGGGCTCGCCCAGGTCCCAGGTCGTCACGCCGGCCCCGTGCGACACGCGGCGCAGCCATTCGCGGTGGGTGAAGCTGCGCTCCAGGTCGCGCATGCCGGCCTCCCAGTGCTCCTCCACCGTGATGCGCGAGAACTCGTAGTCCTTGGAATCGAGCTCGTAGGGCTTGTGGCGGTAGATGAGCTGCACGATGTCGATGGGCGCATGCTGCAGCTGGGCGCACAGGTGCGCCACGGCCGGGTTGCGGCGTTGCGCGGCCGGCAGGCTCTTGAGCAGCGCGGCCAGCTGTTCCTGCAGGTTCAGGTTGCCGGCCAGCACGTCGGTGTTCATGCGCGTGCGGCTCGAGTACTGGATGTCCTTCTGCCGCGCCAGCACTTCCCCCAGCGTGCGCGGCATCTCGCCGCGCGCGCTGAACAGGTCCACCTGCAGCACCAGCAGGCGCTCGTCGCGGTCATGCTCGTCCAGCACGTACTGCAGCGGCGTGTTGGAGACGATGCCGCCGTCCCAATAATCTTCACCGTCGATGTGCACTGGCGCAAAGCCCGGCGGCAGCGCGCCGCTGGCCATGATGTGCTCAGGGCCGATCTTCTGGCGCCGGTTGTCGAAGTAGACCGAATTGCCCGTGCGCACGTTGACGGCACCGACCGAAAAGCGCATCGCGCCGTCGTTGATGCGGTCGAAGTCCACCAGCCGCTCCAGCGTGGCCTGGAGCGGCGCCGTGTCGTAGTAGCTGAGCACCGGCGCGGCAGGGCCCAGCATCAGCACAGGGCTGCGCCGCGGCTCGAAGAAGCCTGGGATGCCTGCGACGATGGCCGAGCCCGCGCTCCACTGGTTGAGCCATCGCCGATCGCCGGCCCAGTGCGGCCATTGCTGGCCCGGCCCCGAAGACACCAGCTGCCAGAATTCGCGCAGCCGGGCCACGCGGCGCTCGGGCGGGTTGCCCGCGATCAGCGCCGCGTTGATGGCGCCGATGGACACCCCGGCCACCCAGTCGAGCGAAGGCTCGCGCGCCAGCAGCGCTTCGTACACGCCGGCCTGGTAGGCGCCCAGCGCGCCGCCGCCTTGCAGCACCAGCGCGCGATGCGCGTCGGGCAGGCCGGCGGCCGGGGGGCGGGCCGGCTCGGCATCGCCGGGCTCGCGCGGCGCCTGCGCGCCGGCCATCAGCGCCGCTCGATCAGTTGGCCGCGCAGCTCGCCGTTGGGATAGCGCGCCGTGTGGATGTTCAGGTACCAGCGGCCGGCCAGCAGGTCGGCGGCCTGGGCGGGCGTCAGCGTGAGCTCGCCGCGCCAGGGGCTTTCGAAGGGCGGGTTGAAGCCGATCAGCGGCGCGGCGTTGCTGCCCACTTCGGCCGGGCCGTGGATGTGCATGGCCGTGACCGGGCTGCTGAGGTTGGAGTAGCTGATCTGCCAGCGGAACAGGCCCGTGTCGCGGTTGAGCACCGCATCGATGGTGCCCGTGCCCATGCTGTGCACTGGCGGCACCTGGTTGCGGCCGTCCAGGCGCGTGCTGAAGGCGGCCAGCTGCGGGTCGCGCACGGGCGCCGACGGCGCGGGCGGCGGCACGTCCGCCGGCGCTGGCGGGGGCGGCGGCGCCGGCTGGGGCTGCGAGATCGGAGGCATGGGCGGCAGCGGCACCGAGGTGCCGCAACCTGCCAGCGCCAGGGCGGCCAGCACGGTCAGCGGGAAAGCGCGGCGCGCGGCCACGAGGGAAGATGGGTACAGGTTCACTCGCATGGCGCGAACCATATCACCGCCGCCAACGGCCCTCAAATCGCCGCGGCGGCTTGCGGTGTCATCCATCACGACATCGGGCTGTAGTCGGGCGATGGCAGGGCGGCACGACAATCGCGCCCTTCCCATGACGGCTCCCGCACCCTCCTCTTCGGCGCCCGCATCCGCCGCGGCGCGCCCCGCGCCGCGTTCGCCGGGCGACCTGTTCGTGTCCTTCACCTGGCTCGCGCTGCAGGGCTTCGGCGGCGTGCTCGCCATCGTGCAGCGCGAGATGGTGGAGAAGAAAAAATGGCTCACGACCGAGGAGTTCCTGGAAGACTGGGCCGTGGCCCAGGTGATGCCCGGGCCCAACGTGGTGAACCTCTCGCTGATGATCGGCGACCGCCATTTCGGCCTGCGCGGCGCGCTGGCGGCGCTGGCCGGCATGCTGAGCGTGCCCCTGCTCGTGGTGCTGGCGCTGGCCGTGCTCTATCAGGCCGTTGAAAAAATGCTCATCGAACGCGCCAGGGTCGTGGATTTCGAAGAAACGGATCGCCCAAACTGGCCTGCGCAGCGATTGGAGCGGCCATTTCGGCCTGTTTGCAGGCCGTTTTGCCCGTTCCGGGCGCACGTATCCCATGGTTCACGCATGATGCGCGTCCCACCAGCCGCCCAGACTGCCCATGCGCACCAGGTTGTAGGTGGCAAAGCACAGCAGCGCCTGGCCCGCGAGCTTGGCCTGACCGATCAATTTGGTCTTGGCCAGACCACCCACTGTCTTGATCCAGCCAAAGGCCTCCTCGATGCGCTTGCGCACTTTGAGGCTGGTCTTGTAGCCCTCGTGGCGCCGGATGCGGCCATCGACCGCCGAGTGCTTGTCCTTGGCCGCCACGTGTGGCGTGACTTTGAGCGTTCGGCAGCCCTTGATGAAGGCCTGGCTGTCGTAACCTTTGTCGGCCCCGACCGTGGCCCGCTTGTTCTTGTTTCCCCGGCGTTTGAGCATCGCCAGCGCCGCCTCGCGCTCGGCGGTGCCACTGGCATGTGTGATCTCCACATCCACGATCAGCCCGTTGCGGTTCTCCATGAGGATGTGCCCCATGTGGCACAGGCGAGATTTGTCGCCCGCGCTCTTCTTGAACAGCCGGGCATCGGCATCGGTGGTGCTGGCGTGGGTGTCGTTGCAGCGCTCCTGCCCTTTGAAGTTCACCTCGGGGTTGCGTCCGGGTGGCGTGCCGCTGTCGTCGTCTTTGCGTTTGAAACTCTTGTGCGAGGCCCAGGCCTCAATCAGCGTGCCGTCCACGCTGAAGTGTTCGTCGCTGGCAAGCCGGCCCCACTGGGCGCTGAGCTTGACGCGCTCGAAGAAGGCGCGCGCCAGGTCTTCGTTGAAGAGGCGTTCGCGGTTGGCGCTGAAGGTGGAGTGGTCCCAGACCTTGTCTTCAATGTTCAGGCCCACGAACCAGCGGTACAGCAGGTTGTAGTTGACCGCCTCGACCAGCTGGCGTTCGCTGCGGATGGAGAACAGGATTTGCAGCAGCAAGGCCTTGAGCAGCATCTCCGGCGGCACCGAGGGGCGGCCACGGCGGGCGTACACCGCTTCGAACTCGCTGTTCATGCTCGACAGCAGCGCATCCACCACGGCGCGCAACTTGCGCAGCGGGTGTGCCGCTGGCACTCTTTCTTCAAGGCTGATGTAGCTAAACATCGCCCCCTGGAAGTCTTGGTTGCCTCTCATCTTTCTTGTCGCAGTTGTTCCGGGATGGCTTCAGATCGTAGCGGCCGACGCGGACGCTCGCAGGGGATTTTTCAACGGCCTGCTATGCGCAGTACCAGGGCCATCCGCAGGTGGCCGGCGCGCTGCGCGGCATGGGCGCGGTAGCCGGCGGGCTGGTGGCGGCCACCGGCATCAAGCTCATCGCGGCCCTGCGCAGCCACCCGCTGGGCCTGCGCCCCTGCCTGGCCATCATGGGTCTGATGGTGGCGCTGATCGCGTGGTGGCGCTTGCCCCTGGTGGGGGTGCTGCTGGGCGTGGGTTTGCCCGCGTGCTGGCTCACCTGGCGAAGGATCGCGCCATGAACGCCGCACGACCGCCCCGAAAGCGCTCCCGCCCGACGTGCGCAGCACGAAGGGTTTGCCCATGAGCATCGCCCTGCACTGGACCGACTGGCTGGCGCTGCTGGGCCAGTTCATGCTGCTGTCGCTGATCTCGGTCAGCGGCGCCATCACCACCGTGCCCGAGATGCACCGCTTCCTGTTCGATGAAAAGCAGTGGCTCAGCGCCGCGCAGCTCAATTCGTCGGTCGCCATCGCGCAGGCCGCGCCGGGGCCCAACGTGCTCTTCGTCGGCTTGATGGGCTGGAACGTGTGACTCAACGCGGGCGGCGGCATCGGCGGCGGCCCGCCGGCCTGGGCGCTGGGCCTGCTCGGGCTGATGACCACGATGGTCGGCATCCTGCTGCCCAGCTCCACCCTCACCTACCTGGCCACGCGCTGGGCGCACCGCAACCGCACGCGGCGCGACGTGCAGGCCTTCAAGCTGGGCATGGCGCCCGTGGTGGTGGGCCTGCTGATCGGCACCGGCTGCGTGCTGGCCGGCAACTACGACGCGCCCGCCCTGCCCGCCTGGCACGGCTGGCTGTTGAGCGCCGGAGCCGCCTTCGTCGTCTGGCGCACGCGGCTGCACCTGCTGTGGCTGCTGGCGGCAGGCGCACTGCTGGGCGTGCTGGGCTGGGTCTGAACGCGCGGGGCCCAGGCCGGCCCGGCAATCGCCGCCTGCATCCGCCTCTATATCCGCGTACGCCACTGCGTTTTGGAGCCGCCTGCACACTGGGCGCCCCTTTCTTCATTGGAGTGCATGGATGCAGCACCGCGCCCTGGGTCGTTCCGGCCTGCAAGTCTCCCCGCTCGCCTTCGGCGGCAACGTGTTCGGCTGGACCGTGGACGCGGCCCAGTCCTTTCGCCTGCTCGACGCCTGGCTCGACGCCGGCTTCAATTTCATCGACACCGCCGACGTCTATTCGCGCTGGGTGCCCGGCCACACCGGTGGCGAGTCCGAAACCATCCTGGGCCAATGGCTGAAGGCCAGTGGCAAGCGCGACCGCATCGTGCTGGCCACCAAGGTCGGCAAGCCCATGGGCGACGACCGCAAAGGCCTGTCGCCGCGCTACATCCGCGAGGCCGTGGACGCCTCGCTCCAGCGCCTGCAGACCGACTACATCGACCTCTACCAGTCGCATGACGACGATGCCGACACGCCGCTGGAAGACACGCTGGGCGCCTTCGCCGACTTGATCCAGGCCGGCAAGGTGCGGGCCATCGGGGCCTCGAACTACAGTGCGCCGCGTCTGGCGCAGGCGCTGGACACCAGCGAGCGCCTGGGCCTGCCGCGCTACGAATCGCTGCAGCCGCTCTACAACCTGTACGACCGTGCCGTGTACGAAGCCGAGCTGGAACCGCTGTGCCGCGCGCGCGAGGTGGGCGTGATCAACTTCTATGCGCTGGCCGCCGGATTCCTGACCGGCAAATACCGCAGTGCGGCCGATGCGGCCAAGAGCGCCCGCGGCGCGAGCACCACGGGCAAGTACCTCAACGAGCGCGGACTGCGCGTGCTGGCGGCGCTGGACGAAGCCGCTGCGGCGCACCAGGCCACGCCGGCCCAAGTGGCGCTGGCCTGGCAGATCGCACGGCCTTCAGTGACGGCGCCGATCGCCAGTGCCACCTCACTGGAGCAGTTGCAGGAACTGGTGCGGGGCGCCCAGCTGCAGCTGAGTCCGGCCACTATCGCTGCGCTGGATGCGGCCAGCGCCGAGGAAGGAGCCACGCCTTCGGCCTGACGCACCGAAGGCAACGGAAGCGCGGAAGTTCGGGAGAACGGAAGAAGCGACGCAGTCCCGGCGGCCTGCGTTCAATCAATGTTTGACGCCAGCCCTCAGATGCCCTCGGGCCGCGACGGGATGTCGCCCAGGGCTTCGTCGTCGCGCAGCTCGCTCGCGACCTTGAGCAGTTCCACCGACAGGCCGCCTTCCTGGCGAGAGAAGCCGCTGGCGATGCCTTCGAGCACGTCGGCGAGGTTGTGGTCGCCGTCCTCGCGCGCATTCATGCTGATGTTGAGCACGCGCGCCGCCATCTGGCGATAGCTGACCACGCCGGAGCGCTCCAGCACGGCCACCAGGTCCAGGTACAGGGCCAGTTGCAAGTCGAAGACCAGTTTGTCGTTGAGCTGCAAGCCTTCGCGGTTCGAACTATCTGCTGCCAAGGGGGCCTCCTTTTCTTCAATGGTTCAGGGCAGGCTGCCGCTGGCGCAGCGCCTCGTACAGGCACACGCCGCTGGCGACCGACACGTTTAGGCTCTCCACGGCGCCGGCCATCGGGATGCTGACCAGCTCGTCGCAGGTCTTGCGCGTGAGCTGGCGCATGCCGGCACCCTCGGCGCCCAGCACCAGCGCCAGCGGGCGCTTCATGTCGCATTGGTAGAGCGTGCCGGGCGCGTCGTCGCTGGTGCCCACGCACCAGATGTGGCGCTCCTTGAGCTCATTGAGCGTGCGCGCCAGGTTCGTGACCATGAAGTAGGGCATGCTCTCGGCCGCGCCGCTGGCCACCTTGGCCACCGTGGCGTTGATGCCGGCCGCATGGTCCTTGGGCGCGATGACGGCATGCGCGCCGGCGCCGTCGGCCACGCGCAGGCAGGCGCCGAGGTTGTGCGGGTCGGTCACGCCATCGAGCACCAGCAGCAGCGGCACGGTGCCGGCTGCATCCAGGCCGTCGAGCAGGTCATCGAGCGAATGGGTCTGGGCCACCGCTTCCACGCGCGCGGCCACGCCCTGGTGGCCGTGGCTGCCGGCCAGCTTGGCCAGGCGCAGGCCGTCGGCCTCGATCAGTCGCACGCCGGCTTCCTGGGCGCGCGCAAGGAACTGCTTCATGCGCGCGTCGCGCCGGCTTGCATCGAACAACACTTCGATCACCGAGGCCGGTGCCATCTTGATGCGCACGCTGACGGCATGGAAACCGAAGATCACTTTGGGGGAAGAAGCCATATGGCGCGCGATTATCGAGGGCGCCCTGCGCCGCGGCGTGCAGGACGGCGCGCACAGGCCGTGCGCGGCGCGGCGTTGTGCACGAAAGCCACAGCCGGCGGGGCCGCCTGCGGCCGCTGGCCCACGCTTGTTCCGCCCTCAGAGCCTGTTCAGCGTCTCCAAGGGGCCGCGCAGCCGCCTTGCCGGGTGGCCTGCAAGGCGCAGCGCGCCGCTCGTAGTGATCTACGCGCAAGCGCTGCAACGCCGCAGGACGCCCGGCAAGGCGGCTGCCCGAAGGGTTGGGGCGAAATCGGGCCCGCTCAGCGCCGCGTCGCTTGCATGGGCACCCGCCCATGCGGCGCGCCGCAACGCCGATCGCCTCCCGATTGCGCCCCAACGCGACCCCTTGGAGACACTGAACAGGCTCTCAGACCGGTGCGTCGGCCTGCGCGCCCTGCTCGTTGCGCGCCACGCGGCCGGCTTCGATGGTCAGGCGCCGCTCGCACTGCGCCGCGATGCTGCGGTCGTGCGTGACCAGGACCAGCGTGGTGCCCAGTTCGCGGTTGAGCTCGAACATGAGCTTCATCACCTGCTCGCCGGTGGCGAAGTCCAGGCTGCCGGTGGGCTCGTCGGCCAGCAGCAGCTGCGGCTGCACCACGAAGGCCCGCGCGAGCGCCACGCGCTGCTGCTCGCCGCCCGACAGCACCTTGGGATAGTGCGACAGGCGCTGGCCCAGGCCCACGCGGCCCAGCATCTCGGTGGCGGCCGCACGCGCATCGCGGCGGCTGGCCAGCTCCAGCGGCAGCATCACGTTCTCCAGCGCCGTCAGGTTGCCCAGCAGCTGGAAGCTCTGGAACACGAAGCCCACCTGCCGGGCGCGCAGCGCGGCGCGCTCGTCCTCGTCGATGGCGAACAGGTCCTGGCCGGCCAGGCGCACGGTGCCGCGCGTGGGCACGTCCAGCCCCGCGATGATGGACAGCAAGGTGCTCTTGCCCGAGCCCGACGCGCCCACGATGGCCGCAGTTTCCCGGGCGCCCAAGGTGAAATCGATGTCCTGCAGAATGTCCAGCGTCCCGGTCGAATCGCTGACGGACTTGAACACATGCTCGACAGCGACGATGGCTTCGGGGACGGGCGTGGACATGAATGAAAGGTTCTCGATGCGGCTGAAACGACGTCTCATTATCCTGAGCGCAGCACTGGCGCTTCCCTTCGGCACGGCGGGTCTTTCGGTGGCCCAGGCCCAGGCCGGTGCCAGGGAGCCCGTGGTGCTAGTGGTGGGCGATTCGCTGTCGGCCGAATACGGCATCGCGCGCGGCACGGGCTGGGTGGCGCTGCTGGAGAAAAGGCTGGCGCAGCAGAAGATCCCCGCGCGCGTGGTCAATGCCAGCATCAGCGGCGACACCACCTCGGGCGGCCGGGCGCGGCTGCCGGCGCTGCTGGCGCAGCACAAGCCCGACGTGGTGGTGCTGGAGCTGGGCGCCAACGATGCCTTGCGCGGCCTGCCGCTCAAGGGCACCGAGGACAACCTGCGCCAGATGACCGAGGCCTCGCAGCGTGCCGGCGCGAAGGTGCTGGTGGTCGGCATCCAGGTGCCGCCCAACTACGGCAGCGACTACACGCGGCGCTTCGGCGAGATCTTCCCGCGCGTGGCCCAGGCCACGAAGTCGGCGCTCGTGCCCTTCCTGCTCAAGAACGTGGCCGACGTGCCGGAAGCGTCCAGCCTGTTCCAGGCCGACCGCATCCATCCGCTTGCCGACGCGCATCCGCGCATCCTGGACAACGTCTGGCCGGAGCTGCGCAAGCTGCTGCGCTGAGAAGGGCGCGTCCGGGGGCAGACCCCGGACGGCCCGCGAAGACGACGAAGGCCGCTGCCCGTTGCCGGGTCAGCGGCCTTCGCGCCTGCACGACCGTTCGTCCACCGGTGCGGGCCGGCGGCCTCAGCCGTCCTTGGTAGGTTCGTCGGGGATGGAAGGCGGATCGCGCTCCAGCGACGCCACGTCCGTTTCCGGGTCACCGGGCATCAGCCCCTGGCTGCTGGGGTTGAGCTTGCGCTCTGCCTTGGCGCGCGCCTTGTCTTCCTTCTTCTGCTTCTTGGCCAGTTCCTTCTGGCGTTTCTCGTAACCGTAGTTCGGTGTGGCCACGTGCGCTCCTTCTGAATGTGACCCCTGAAAACGAGGCCCCCTGCGCTGCAATGTACGCCATTGCCGCCGCGCTGCACCATGCGCATGACGTCTTCGTGCAGGAAGCGCCGCCGCGAGCGCGCCTCGGCGAGGACCATGGCGCGCGTGCCGGGCGGACCGGCGCGCGGATTCAGCCCGCGCTGTCGACGGGGCGCGCACGCACGTCCGTGACGTCGCCGCCACGGCCGATGCGCCCCGGCTTGCTGACCGGGCTGTAGGCCGATTCGCCGCGTGCGCGGGCCGCCGTCACGTCCGCCGCCGAGGGCGCGCGCGCGTGGCGGCCGGCCGCAGCGCGGAAGCGCTCGAAGCCCTGGCGCGGGTCGAAGCGCTGGCCGAACATCACGGTCCAGGGCGTCACGGGCCGGCACGTGAGCCGCGCCCAGGCCATGCGCAGGCCCCACACGGCCAGCAGCAGCAGGGCTGCCACCGCCAGGCTGGCCGCGAACACGAGCCCGAAGAAGAACAGAACGATGCGGATGAGGAAATCGAACATGCGGGTTAGGCTACCTCATCGGCCGCAGGTTCCCCGACGCCCGCCCCCGCCGCGCGCTTTTCGAAGCCGAACACGCCGGGCGACTGGATCGGGTCGCTGGTCACGCGCACCGTGTCCTTGGGGCCGAAGGCCCCCTCGAGCAGCAGCTTCGACAGCGGGTTCTCGATGCGCTGCTGGATCGCACGCTTGAGCGGCCGGGCACCGAAGACGGGGTCGAAGCCGACCTTGGCGATCTCGGCCAGCGCACCGGGCGCCACCTCGAAGCCGATGTCCATCCTGGCCAGGCGCTTTTCCAGCACATCCAGCTGGATGCGCGCGATCGCCGCGATGTTCTCCGCATTGAGGCCGTGGAACACCACCGTCTCGTCGATGCGGTTCAGGAACTCGGGGCGGAAATGGTTCTTGAGTTCGTCCCACACCGCGTCCTTGATGTCCTGCAGGTCGCGTCCGGCCATCGCCTGGATCAGCGGCGAGCCGATGTTGCTGGTCATCACGATCACCGTGTTCTTGAAGTCCACGGTGCGGCCCTGGCCGTCGGTCAGGCGGCCGTCGTCCAGCACCTGCAGCAGGATGTTGAAGACGTCGGGGTGCGCCTTTTCCACCTCGTCGAGCAGCACCACGCTGTAGGGCTTGCGGCGCACGGCTTCCGTCAGGTAGCCGCCCTCCTCGTAGCCCACGTAGCCGGGCGGCGCGCCGATGAGGCGCGCGACCGAGTGCTTCTCCATGAACTCGCTCATGTCGATGCGGATGAGGTGGTCCTCGCTGTCGAAAAGGAAGCCCGCCAGCGCCTTGCACAGCTCGGTCTTGCCCACGCCGGTGGGGCCGAGGAACAGGAAGGAGCCGGTCGGCCGGTTCGGATCGGACAGGCCCGAACGCGACCGGCGGATGGCGTTGGACACGGCCGCGATGGCCTCGTCCTGCCCCACGACGCGCTCATGCAGCTTGCCTTCCATCTGCAGCAGTTTCTCCTTCTCGCCCTGCATCATCTTGGCGACCGGGATGCCCGTGGCACGGCTCACGACTTCGGCGATCTCTTCGGCGCCCACTTGCGTGCGCAGCAGCGTCGGCTTGTTCGAGCCGTTCTTGTTCGCCTCGCTGGCCTCGGCTTCCTTCAGGCGCTTTTCCAGCCCGGGCAGTTGCCCGTATTGCAGCTCGGCCACTTTGTTGAAGTCGCCTTTTCGCTCGAACTCCTTGATCTGGAACTTGATCTTGTCGATCTCTTCCCGGATCTGCGCGCTGCCCTGGGCCTGCGCCTTCTCGGCCTGCCAGATCTCGTCGTAGTCGGCGATCTCCTTCTGCAGCTTGGCGATCTCCTCCTCGATCAGCGCGAAACGCTTGACCGAGGCCTCGTCCTTCTCGCGGCGCACCGCTTCACGCTCGATCTGCAGCTGGATCAGGCGGCGGTCGAGCCGGTCCATCACCTCGGGCTTGGAATCCATCTCGATCTTGATCTTGGCCGCAGCTTCGTCGATCAGGTCGATGGCCTTGTCGGGCAGGAAGCGGTCGGTGACATAGCGGTCGGACAGCTCGGCCGCGGCCACGATGGCCGGGTCGGTGATCTGCACGCCGTGGTGCACCTCGTACTTTTCCTGCAGGCCGCGAAGGATGGCGATGGTCGCCTCCACGCTGGGCTCGCCCACCAGGATCTTCTGGAAGCGGCGCTCCAGCGCGGCGTCCTTCTCGATGTACTTGCGGTATTCGTCGAGCGTGGTCGCGCCCACGCAGTGCAATTCGCCGCGCGCGAGGGCGGGCTTGAGCATGTTGCCGGCGTCCATCGCGCCCTCGGCCTTGCCGGCGCCCACCATGGTGTGCAGCTCGTCGATGAAGACGATGGTCTGGCCCTCTTCCTTGGCCAGCTCGTTGAGCACGTTCTTCAGGCGCTCCTCGAACTCGCCGCGGAACTTGGCGCCGGCCAGCAGCGCGGCCATGTCCAGGCTCAGCACGCGCTTGCCCTTGAGCGAGTCGGGCACCTCGCCGGCCACGATGCGCTGCGCCAGCCCTTCGACGATGGCGGTCTTGCCCACGCCAGGCTCGCCGATGAGCACGGGGTTGTTCTTGGAGCGGCGCTGCAGCACCTGGATGGCGCGGCGGATCTCCTCGTCGCGGCCGATCACCGGGTCCAGCTTGCCCTGGCGGGCACGCTCGGTGAGGTCGAGCGTGTACTTCTTGAGCGCTTCGCGCTGGCCTTCGGCATCGGCGCTGTTCACGCCCTGGCCGCCGCGCACCGCATCGATGGCGGCCTCGAGGCTCTTGCGCGCGAGGCCATGCTGCCTGGCGAGCTGGCCCACGTCGGCCTTGCTGTCGGCCACGGCGAGCAGGAACAGCTCGCCGGCGATGAACTGGTCGTTGCGCTTGATGGCTTCCTTCTCGGTCGCCTGCAGCAGCTTGGCCAGCTCCGGGCCGACCTGGACCACGTCGTGGCCCTGCACCTGCGGCAGCCGCTTGACGGCCCCTTCGGCGGCAATGGCCAGGCCCTGCACGTTGACGCCGGCGCGCTCGAGCAGCGCGCGCGGGCCGTCGTCCTGGCGCAGCATGGCCAGCAGCAGGTGCACGGGTTCGATGTAGGCGTTGTCATGGCCCAGGGCGAGCGACTGCGCGTCGCCCAGGGCTTCCTGGAACTTGGTGGTGAGTTTGTCTTGACGCATGGGTGGGAAAACCTCCGGACTGCCATGGATATAGGGACCGCGCGGCGGCTCTTCAAGCCGCCCTCTGTGCGTCGCGCCCGCTGCCGCGCGCACGACAGCGCACGTTTCTCCTATGGATCAATGGACCACTCAGGGAAAACAGGCGTACTTCTTGCTGACGATCCAGGCATCATTCACCTTTTCAGGAGTAACCATGGGTTTCGAGAACATGTCCCACGTTTCGCGACTGCTGCGTCGCACCTTCTTGGCGAGCGCCCTGCTCGCGGCCAGCCTGGCGCAGGCCCAGCCGGGTGCCCCCATCAAGTTGCTGGTGGGTTTCCCGGCCGGCGCCGGCACCGATGCGCTGGCCCGCGCGATCGGCGACAAGCTCAAGGACGAACTGGGCGCGCCGGTGGTGGTGGAGAACCGCGCAGGAGCGGGCGGCCAGATCGCCGCGCAGGTGCTCAAGAGTTCGCCCGCCGATGGCCATACCTTCCTCGTGTCGCACGACCACACGATCTCCATCCTGCCGGCCGTGACCAAGAACCCGGGCTTCAACCCGGCCTCGGATTTCACGCCCGTGGCCGGCATCGCCACGTTCTCGAACGTGCTGGCCGTGTCGGCCGGCACCCCGGCCAAGACCATCCAGGAATACATCCAGTGGGTCAGGACGCAGCGCGGCGGCAAGGACTCCATCGGCGTTCCTGCGCCCAACTCGATCCCGGTCTTCCTGACACAGCTGATTTCCAAGAAATACGGCGTGGACGTCCAGGCGGCCCCTTATCGCGGCGGCGCGCCCATGCTGGCCGACATGATGGGCAACCAGATCGCGGCGGGGATCGCCGGCACGCAGGATCTGATGGAACTCCAGCGCACGGGCAAACTGCGCGTGGTGGCTGCCATCGGCGCCAAGCGCGACCCGCTGCTGCCGCACGTGCCCACTTTCACCGAACTGGGCTTCGAGAATCTGAACGACTACCCCTGGTATGGCGTCTTCGCCCCGGTGGGCACGCCCCAGCCCGTGATCGACAAGTTCAGCGCTGCGCTGCAGAAAGTGCTGGCGAACCCCGAAACCCACAAGAAGCTGACCGAAATGGGCCTGCACGTGAACTACGAGACCCAAGGCCAGTTCGCCGGCCGCGTGCGCAGCTACACGCAGACCTGGGAAGGCATCATCAAGGCCAGCGGCTTCCAGCCGCAGTGAGGGCCTGGTGGGGCCGCCAGGCCGCCCTGGCAGAAGCTGGAAGGGGCGCCGCGGCGCCCCTTTTTTCTGTCCGCTTCGTGCGGCCTCAGCGCCGCCTGCCGCGGCCCGACTTGCTGTTGAGCATGCCCAGCTGGCTGCGCTGGCGTTCGATGCGCGCCTGCTTGCGACGCTCGTCGCGCTCCATGGCCTTGCGGCTGGTGTAGCCCGATGCATCGGCCCAGGCCCACCAGGCCAGCGCGAGGCCGAACGGAATCAGCACGATCCACCAGCTCCAGGTGGCGACGAAGCCGATTTCCAGGTACTTGAGCAGCACGCCCAGCACCCCGATGACGAGAAACCCCATGGCAACCCCTCCGCACCGCTGTGCGCTCGTGCGGCCCCCAGGGGCCGCTCCCTACAATTGTTGAAACGAATGTAACTCAGCCCGCCGGCCATTCCCCATGCATTGCTCGCGCCTGCCCCGCTTCTGGCCCGCCCTGTCGCTGGCCGCCGCAGCCGCCTTTGCGGCCCCCGCGCAGGCGGACCTTGCGCTGGCGCGCGCCAAGAACTGCATGAGCTGCCACACCGCCGAGCGAAAGGTGATCGGCCCTTCGTTCAAGGACATCGCCGCGCGCTACAGGAGCCAGGAAGGTGCGGAAAGCCTTCTGGCCGCCAAGATCCTCAAGGGCGGTTCGGGCGTCTGGGGGCCGGTGCCCATGCCGGCCAACACCCAGGTCAGCGAGGCCGAGGCACGCAAGCTGGCCGCGTGGGTCCTGCGGGCGCATTGAAGCCTCATCAATCCACGAAGCCGCCGCGCCCGGGCCTCGGCGGCTTCCGGCGGCCCTGCTGCTTCAGCGCAGCAGCGCGCCTTCGCCCAGCGCCGGGGCGGCCGCCATCGCACGACGGTCCAGCCGGTCCTCGAGCTGCCCCATGTGGGCCGCGAGCGTCTGGTCGGCCTGCTCGGCTCGCACACGCAGCGCCTCTTCCAGCCGCTCGATGCGGGCCAGCAGGGCGGCGTGGCGCTCGCCGTTCTGGGCCATGTGCTGCTGCTCCTGCTCGGCCAGGAAGTTGCGCAGCTCCGTGAAGCGCGAGGCCTCGGCCCTGTCGGCCAGCTCACGCTGGGCCTGCAGTTCCTTGGTGTGGCGGCGCGCGTCGAGCAGCACCGTGCCCTGCATGTAGATCACGTACACGAGGAACATCAGGCCCAGCAGCGTCGTCAGCCCGAGCATCAGCAGGCCCAGCGGCGCCGTGACCTGCATGAAGCCCAGCGACACCGCCGTGGGCGCGGCCAGCGTGCCCCAGTTCAGGGCAGCCAGCCCCGCGATCAGCAAGACCACCACCAACAAAATGCCTGTACGCACGCCCATGGCGCCCTCTCCTATCTGTACGAAAGCCGGGTTTGTAACGCAAAGCGGCCCGCAGCCGTGTCAGCCGCGGGCCCGGGCCGGGCGTCAGGCATTCGCGCGTGCTGGGAATCTGCGGGCGCCGAGGGCTTCAGCGGGCCGGGGCCGGCAGATCGAGCGGGGCGGGGTTGTGCCGGCACCTCAATCGCCTTCCCGATGGGAGCGCCGTCGGACCCCGCGAGCGCTTCGCGCCCGCGCCGGCGGCGCGACCGGATCAGTTGGCCTGCGCCAGTTGATCCAGGATGGCGGGGTTCTCCAGTGTGGAGGTGTCCTGCGTGATGGCCTCGCCCTTGGCGATGGAGCGCAGCAGGCGCCGCATGATCTTGCCGCTGCGCGTCTTGGGCAGGTTGTCGCCGAAGCGGATGTCCTTCGGCTTGGCGATGGGGCCGATCTCCTTGGCCACCCAGTTGCGCAGTTCGTTGGCGATGGCCTTCGCCTCGTCGCCGGTCGGACGCGCGCGCTTGAGCACGACGAAGGCGCACACCGCCTCGCCCGTCACGTCGTCGGGGCGGCCGACCACCGCGGCCTCGGCGACGAGGTCGGTCTTGGCGACGAGCGCGGATTCGATCTCCATCGTGCCCAGGCGGTGGCCCGAGACGTTGAGCACGTCGTCGATGCGCCCGGTGATGCGGAAATAACCGCGGTCGGCGCTGCGCACCGCGCCGTCGCCGGCCAGGTAGATGGTGCCGCCCATCTCCTCGGGGAAGTAGCTCTTCTTGAAGCGCTCGGGGTCGTTCCAGATGGTGCGGATCATCGAGGGCCAGGGCCGCTTGATGACCAGCATGCCGCCCGAGCCGTTGGGGATGTCCTTGCCCGTCTCGTCGACGATCGCGGCCATGATGCCCGGCAGCGGCAAGGTGCACGAGCCCGGCACCAGCGGCGTGGCGCCGGGCAGCGGCGTGATGACGTGGCCGCCGGTCTCGGTCTGCCAGAAGGTGTCGACGATGGGGCACTTCTCGTGGCCCACGTTCCGGTGGTACCACATCCAGGCTTCGGGGTTGATGGGCTCGCCCACCGAGCCGAGGATGCGCAGGCTGTCCAGGTTCCAGTTCTTCGGATGCACCTTCTCGTCGGAATCCGCGGCCTTGATGAGCGAGCGGATCGCGGTGGGCGCGGTGTAGAAGACCGTGACCTGGTGCTTCTCGATCATCTGCCAGAAGCGGCCCGCGTGCGGGAAGGTGGGCACGCCCTCGAACACCACCTGCGTGGCGCCCGCAGCCAGCGGACCGTAGGCGACGTAGGTGTGGCCGGTGATCCAGCCGATGTCGGCGGTGCACCAGAAGACGTCCTCCGGCCGGATGTCGAAGGTCCACTCCATCGTCATCTTGGCCCACAGCAGGTAGCCGCCGGTGGCGTGCTGCACGCCCTTGGGCTTGCCGGTGGAGCCGGAGGTGTAGAGGATGAAGAGCGGGTGCTCGGCGTTCACCGGCACGGGCGCGCATTCGTCGCTCTGGCCCTGGAGCGCTTCGGCAAAGGTCCTGTCGCGGCCTTCGACCTTGTTCCAGGCCGAGGGCGTGCGTTCGTACACCAGCACGGTCTTCAGCGTGTCGCAGCCGCCCAGCGCGATGGCGTCGTCGACGATGGCCTTGAGCGGCAGCTCCTTGCCGCCGCGCAGCTGGAAGTTGGCCGTGATCACCGCCTTGGCGCCGGCATCGATGATGCGTTCCTGCAGTGCCTTGGCCGAGAAGCCGCCGAACACCACGCTGTGCGTGGCACCGATGCGCGCGCAGGCCTGCATCGCGACCACGCCCTCGATGGTCATGGGCATGTAGACGATGACGCGGTCACCCTTGGCGATGCCCTGCGCCTTGAGCGCATTGGCGAACTGGCTCACGCGCGCGAGCAGTTCCTTGTACGTGACCTTCGTGACCGCGCCGTCGTCGGCCTCGAAGACGATCGCAGTTTTGTGCTCGACGGGCGTGCCGATGTGGCGGTCCAGGCAGTTGGCGCTGGCGTTGAGTTCGCCGTCGTCGAACCATTTGTAGAAGGGGGCGTTGGATTCGTCGAGCGTGCGCGCGAAGGGCTTTGTCCACTGCAGGTGGGTGCGGGCCTGCCGGGCCCAGAAGCCTTCGAAGTCGGTCTCCGCCTCCCGGCACAGCGCCTCGTAGGCCGCCATGCCGGCGATGCGCGCGCCGTGCTGCGCGCGCGCATCGGGTTCGAAGACGCGGTTTTCCACCAGCACGGATTCGATGGTCGAGGGGGAACTCATGCGTGTCTCTCCAGATGTCGTTGTAGCCCGGCAGTGTCGCACCCGCGGCAACGCCCGCCCGGCCCGCCGCCTGCGGGCCCGGCCGGGACTGTGGTGCGCGCCACTTACGGTGGACTGACGTGCCCCTGCCGGCGCCTTCTCCCGCACGAGGACGCCGGGGACCGGGCCGCGCCCGACGCACTCCGGACTGCGGGTTAGGCCCCATTGCGCCCCCTAGAATCCGCAGCTCCCTGTCTTTTCCCACCCCCGATGTCCGCCCCCTCCCCCGTGGATTCGCACGCCGCGCGCGCCTCGCGCATGCGCCCCCTGCCCCGTTTCATATTCGCCAGCCGCTGGCTGCAACTTCCGTTGTACCTGGGCCTGATCGTGGCACAGGCCGTGTACGTGATGCATTTCATGGTCGAGCTGTGGCACCTGGTGGAGGCCGCGTTCGGCAACCAGACCGCCCTGCAGGCCCTGATCACCAGCATCGGCTACAAGCCCGACGTCATGCCCACCGCGCTCAACGAGACGGTGATCATGCTGGTGGTGCTGGCCCTGATCGACGTGGTCATGATCTCGAACCTGCTCATCATGGTGATCGTGGGCGGCTACGAGACCTTCGTGAGCCGCATGGACCTGGAAGGCCACGAGGACCAGCCCGAATGGCTGAGCCACGTGAACGCCTCGGTGCTCAAGGTCAAGCTGGGCCTGTCCATCATCGGCATCAGCTCCATTCACCTGCTCAAGACCTTCATCAACGCCGGCAACTACACCGACAAGGTGCTCATCGCGCAGACCGTGATCCACCTGGCCTTCCTGCTGTCGGCCCTGGCCATCGCGTACACCGACAAGCTGATGCACGCCGCGGGCGACAAGGCGCACCACTGAACCACGCGCCGGGCCTTCCCGGCCCTGCGCCGCGGGCCGCATGCGCCTGCCCGCTGTCACGCAAGTGATGGCCGCGCCCGCCCTGCTTTGGAAGACTGCCCGGCTTGCATCGATCACTCCCAGCAGGGCACGCCACATGTCGGAACAACTCAGCGGCAAGACCGCCATCATCACGGGCGCGGGCTCGGGCATCGGGCGCGCGTCGGCGCTGCGCTTCGCGGCGGAGGGCGCGCGGCTCGTGCTGGGCGACAAAACCGAAGCCGTGCACGAGACGGCGCGCCGCGTGGCCGAGGCCGGCGGCCAGGCCGTGGCGCTGCAGGTCAATGCCGGCGTGGAAGCCGACGTGGCCAAGCTCGTCGCCACCGCACTCGAACGGTACGGCCAGCTCGATGTCGCCTTCGCCAACGCCGGCATCTCGGGCGACATGGCCAGCATCTTCGAAACCACGACCGAAGCCTGGACCGAAGTGCTGCGCGTCAACCTGATCGGCCCCTGGCTCATGATCAAGCACGCCGGCCAGGTGATGGCCGATGCCGGGCGCGGCGGCTCCATCATCGTCACCGCGTCGGTGGCCGGCATCCGCTCCGGCGCGGGCGGGCCGGCCTATTCGGCCTCCAAGGCCGGCGTGATCAACCTGGTGATGGTCTCGGCCCAGCAGCTGAGCGACACCCAGGTGCGCGTGAACGCCATCTGCCCCGGCCTGACCGAGACCGGCATGACCAAGCCCACCTTCGACTACGCCACCGAGAAGGGCGTGACGCACAAGATCGGCAGGCTCAACCCGCTGCGCCGCGCGGCTCAGCCCGAAGAGCTGGCGAACGTGGCGCTGTTCCTGGCTTCGGACCAGAGCAGCTATGTGAACGGCCAGGCCATCGCAGTGGACGGCGGGCTGTCCAGCTCGCACCCGGTCACGCGCCAACTGCGAGGCCAGACGGCGGTGTGAAGGGCTTCGCGGGGCCGGGTGCGCCATCGCAGACGGCCCATACCGCCGCGCCGAATCCCTGCCCGGCCGGCCAAGGGTAAACCCCTTGACTGGGTGTCCCGCGCTCGATAGCCGCACCCGCCGCCGCCTTCCATACTCGATGGATGAATTCCAAAGCTGCGCCGTCCACCCCGCCCGGGCTGGGTTCCATCGAGGCCGTCATCGAATCGCTGGCCGGCGTGGGCTACATCGCCACGCGCCAGATCGCCACGGCCGTCTACCTGGCCCATCACCTGCGCAAGCCGGTGCTCATCGAAGGCCCGGCCGGCGTCGGCAAGACCGAACTGGCGGTCTCGGCCGCGCGCGCGCTCGGCTTCTCGCTGCTGCGCCTGCAGTGCTACGAAGGCCTGGACGACAGCCGCGCGCTGTACGAATGGAAGTACGGCAAGCAGTTGCTGTACACGCAGATCCTCAAGGAAAAGATCGGCCTGCTCACCGACGGCACCGACACGCTCGAAGGCGCCTTCCAGAAGCTCGCCGGCTTCCAGGACCTGTTCTTCTCGCGCGAATTCCTGGAACCGAGGCCGCTGCTGCAGGCCATGGAACAGCCCGGCGGCAGCGTGCTGCTGATCGACGAGATCGACAAGTCCGAGGAATCCTTCGAGGCCCTGCTGCTGGAGGTGCTGGCCGACTACCAGGTCACGATCCCCGAGATCGGCACCGTCCGCGCGAAGACGCCGCCGCTGGTCATCCTCACCTCGAACAACACGCGCGAGCTGGGCGACGCCATCAAGCGCCGCTGCCTGCACCTGCACATCGGCTTTCCCGACCCCGCGCTGGAGCAGCGCGTGCTGCGCGCCCGCGTGCCGGGCCTGGCCGACGCTCTGCTCGCGCAGCTCGTGGCCTTCGTCCAGGCGCTGCGCCACGACGACATCCGCAAGCCGCCCTCCATCGCCGAATCGGTGGACTGGGCGCGCACGCTGGTGCTGATGCACGCGCCCGTGCTCGACGAGTCGCTGGTGCGCGACACGCTGGGCGTGCTGCTCAAGCGCGAATCCGACATCCGCGAGGTGGACGCGCGCCTGGGCGCGCTCACGCAGGCGGCGGTGGCCAGCGCGGCCGCACCGACGCGCAAGACCACTGCCGCCACCTGACGCCGGCCATGGACAGCATCCTGGCCGGCTTCGTGCGCGCGCTGCGGGCCGCGGGCGCCGAAGCCTCGCCGGCCGAGGCCATCGACGCCGCGCGCACCGTGGCCCTGCTGGGCTACGCGGACCGCGCCAACCTCAAGTCGGCCCTGGGTGTGGTGCTGGCCAAGTCGGAAGAGGACAAGCAGATCCACGACCGGCTCTTCGATCTGTATTTCAGCGCGCCCGCCGCCGCACCGCAGGCCGGTGCCGACCGCGGGCAGGTGGCCGGCCGAACGCCCGGCCGCACCGGCGACACCGCCGTGGACGCCCTGATCGCCCTCGCCACGCCGCAGGCCGGCGGCCAGGCCAGCGACGCCCTGCGCAGCGCGCTGGCCCGCGCCGCGGCACAGGCCGGCGTGGACGACATCCGCTTCGCCACCCAGGCGCCCTATCTCACCAGCCAGACGCTGGCCGCCCTCGGCATCGCGCCGCTCGAAGCGCGCATCGCCCAGCGCATGGCTGAGCCGGGATCCGCCGCGGATGCCGAGGTGCACCGGCTCACGCAGGCACGCGATGCGCTGCGCCAGCACGCGCGCGCGCTCGTGCAGCAGCGCTTCGAGCTCTTCGGCAAGCCGGCCACCGAGGCTTTCATGACCGAGGTCGCCGTCAACCGCCCCATCGGCCGCATGGCGCCGGCCGAGATGGAACGCATGAAGGCGGCCGTGGCCCGCATGGCGCGCAAGCTGGCCCAGCAGCACGCGCGCCGGCAGAAGGTGGTGCTGCATGGCCGGCTCGACCTGCGGCGCTCCATGCGCGCCAACGCGGGCCATGACGACGTGCCCTTCAAGCTGGTCTGGAAGCAGCGCCGCCGCGACCGGCCGCGCATCGTCGCCGTGTGCGACGTGTCGGGCTCCGTGGCCACCCATGTGCGTTTCCTGCTGCTCTTTCTCTATGCGCTGCACGACAGCGTGGGCGACCTGCGCAGCTTCGCCTTTTCCAGCCGGCTCAAGGACGTGACGGCGCCGCTGGAGCACCTGCCCTTCGACGATGCGATGGCGCTGATCCTCAAGGAGGTGGGCAGCGGCGCCACCGACTACGGCCAGGCCTGGCAGGACCTGCACGACCGCCACTGGGACGCCATCGACCGCCGCACCACCGTGATCGTGCTCGGCGACGGCCGCAGCAACGGCGCCGACCCGCGGCTGGACCTGTTCGCCGAACTCGCCGGCCGCGCCAAGCGCGTGGTGTGGCTCAGCCCCGAGCCGCCGGGCCGCTGGGGCACCGGCGACAGCGCCCTGCTGCGCTACCGCCCGCTGTGCACCCGCCTGTCCCACGCCGCCAGCGCCCAGGACCTGGAGCGTGCGCTGGACGAGGCCCTGGCCGCCTACCACTGACCACGCATCCCCCTTTTCTGGAAGGAATCCCATGGCCACGCCGATGACCCGCCCGCAAGCCATTGCCGAACTGACGGCGCCCGGCATGCCCTATGCGCTGGCCGATGCCACCATCCGCGGCCAGCGCCAGCGGGTCTTCGTCAACGCACCGCCCTCGCTGCGCCCGATGTACGAAGCCACGGCCACCGACCTGCCCTTCCTGGTCTACGAGGACGAGCGCTGGACCTTCGCCCAGGCCTGGGCCGACGCCAGCCGCATCGGCCATGTGCTGGTGCACGACTGCGGCGTGCGGCCCGGCGACCGCGTGGCCATCGCGATGCGCAACTACCCGGAATGGGTGCTGGGCTTCACGGCCATCACCAGCATCGGCGCCGTGGCCGTCGCCATGAACGGCCACTGGCAAGCCGACGAGCTGGCCTACGGCCTGCAGGACAGCGGTGCGAACGTGGTGCTGGCCGACGCGGAGCGCCTGCAGCGCCTGTCGCAGCCCGGCGTGCGCGCGGCGCTGCCCGATCTGCAATGCCTGGCCGTGCGCTGCACCGATCTGCCGGCCGGCGCGCGCTCGCTGAGGGCGCTGGTCGACGCCGTGGGCGAGGTGCCCATGCCCCCGGCGGATATCCAGCCCGAGGATTACGCGACGATCCTCTACACCTCCGGCTCCACCGGCCACCCCAAGGGCGTGGTGTCCACGCACCGCAACGTGCTGTCGGCCCTGCTGTCGTGGGAACTGGACGCGGCCATCGGCGAGCGCGTGGCGGGGCTGGAACCCGCGCCAGCGCAGAACCCCGGCACCCTGCTGGCGGTGCCGCTGTTCCACGTCTCGGGGCTGCACACCTCCTACCTGGCCGGCTACCGCGCGCAGCGCCGCATGGTCGCCATGTACCGCTGGGACGCCGAACTCGCCGCCCAGCTCATCGAACGCGAACGCCTCACCTCCTGCGCCGCACCCGCGGCGATGACAGGCGACCTGATCCGGGTCGCGAAGGAGAAGCGCCATGACCTGAGCTGCCTGCTGCTGGTGGGCGGTGGCGGCGCGCCGCGCGCGCCCGAGCAGGTGCGCCAGATCGCGCAGAGCTTCGGCCAGGCCCAGCCCGCCACGGGCTGGGGCATGACCGAGACCAACGCCATCGGCGTGGGCATCGGCGGCGAGGACTACCTGGCGCGGCCCGCCAGCTCCGGCCGCTGCTCGCAGGTGCTGGAGCTGAAGATCATCGACGAGCGGGGCGAGGCGCTGCCCACCGGCCAGCGCGGCGAGCTGCTGGTGCGCGGCACCTCCGTCTTCCCGGGCTACTGGAACCGGCCCGAGGCCAACGCCCAGTCCTTCCTGCCCGGGGGCTGGTTCCGCACCGGCGACATCGCCTGCCTGGACGAGGAAGGCTTTCTCTTCATCGTCGACCGCCTCAAGGACCTGATCATCCGCGGCGGCGAGAACATCGGCTGCGGCCAGGTGGAGGCGGCCCTGCTCATGCACCCGCACGTGCACGAGGCTTCGGTGTACGCCGTGCCCGACGAGCGCCTGGGCGAGGAAGTGGGCGCCACGGTGCACGGTTCGCCGCAGCTGGACGTGGAGGCGCTGCGTGGCTTCCTGGCCGGGCACCTGGCGCGCTTCGAGATCCCGCGCTACATCCAGGTCTCGGCGCAGCCGCTGCCGCGCACGCCCTCGGGCAAGATCCTCAAGCGCGAGATCCGGCAGGCGGCGCTGGCTGCCATCGCGCCGGGGCAGGCGCAAGCCCAGGCAGCCGCACAGGCCCCGAAGCCCGGCCTGTGAGCGCGCCCGCGCCCGCCCCCGTCCTGGCCAGCCGCTTCGTGGCCGGGCCGATCACGCCCACGCTGCTGCGCTTCGCCTGGCCGCTGCTGGCCACCAACCTGCTGCACGCGGCGGCCGGCACCTGGTCGGCGGTGTGGGTGGGGCAGGTGCTGGGCGCCAACGCGCTCACGGCGGTGGCCACGGCGACGGTGCTGCTGTTCATGCTCATGGGCGCGGTGATGGGCATCGGCACCGCCGCCGGCGTGGCCATCGGCCAGTCGCTGGGCGCGGGCGACATGGCGGCCGTCAAGCGCGTGACGGGCTGCGCGCTGACCTTCGTGGCCGGCTTCTCGCTGCTGGTGGCGGCGGCGGGCTGGGCGCTGGCGCCGGTCCTCATCGAGGGGCTGGGCACGCCGCCGGAATCGCACGGCTTCGCCGTCGCCCACGTGCGCTACACCTGCCTGTCGATGCCCGCCATCTTCGTCTACCTCGTGACGGTGATGATGATGCGCGGCGCCGGCGACTCGCGCACGCCCTTTCGCTTCACGCTGGTGTGGATCGCGCTGTCGGTGCTGCTCGTGCCGGCGCTTCTCACCGGCCTGGGCGGCCTGCTGCCGGGCACGGGCATCGCGGGCGTGGGCCTGGCCAACCTGATCGCCGCCGGGGCCGCGCTGGCCGCGCTGCTGGCCTATGTCTACCACCGCCGCCTGCCCATCGCGCTGCACGGCAAGGACCTGCGCCACCTGCGGCCCGAACCGGCGCTGCTGTCGCTCATGGTGCGGCGCGCGCTGCCGGTGGGGCTGGAATCCATCGTCACACAGGGCGCCTACTTCGTGCTGCTGGGCCAGGTGAACACCTATGGCGCGGCCACCGCGGCGGCCTACAGCGGGGCGGCGCAGCTGTGGACCTACGTGCAGATGCCCAGCAACGCGCTGGCTGCCTCGATGTCGGCCATGGCCGCCATGAACATCGGCGCCGGCCACTGGGCGCGCGTGGAGCGCATCGCGCGGCACGGCTGCGGGGTGGGGCTGGCGGTTGCCGGGGGCGGCACGCTGCTCATCTACGGGCTGGGGGCGGTGTTCGGCGAACTGCCGCTGCGCCTGTTCATCCCGGCCGGGGGCGAGGTGCTCGAGCAGGCGCGCCGCATCAACTTCATCGTGCTGTGGGGCTGGATCGCGCTGGCCGTGACCATGGGCCTGTCGGCCATGGTGCGCGCCAACGGCGCCATGCTCGCGCCCACCCTGATCTTCATCGTCACCATGTGGGCCCTGCGCGTGCCCTTCGCGCTGGGGCTCAAGCCCTGGCTGGGCGAAGCGGCCATCTGGTGGAGTTTTCCCTTCGGCAGCCTCACCTCCGCCCTGCTGGCCTACGGCTACTACCGCTGGGGCCGCTGGCGCGAGCGGCCGCTGATGCTGGCGCAGCTCAAGCCCGAGCCGCTGCCCGCGCGCCGCGACGCCCCGCGTTGACGCGCCGCGCGCCCCGGCTCAGGCCGGGGGCGCCGAAGGCGGCCTCAGCAGCCCCAGGAACAGCGGCTCCACGAACAGCGGCAGCACCTCCTGCGGGCGGATGCCCGGCACCCACCAGCGCAGCGAGGACGCCGCGTTGATCAGGCAGGCCACCTGCTGCGCCGCCAGGCCTGCGTCCACCGGGGCGATGGCGCCCTCGCCCATGCCGCCGACCACGAAGAGGCCAAAGCGCTCGGTCAGCCGGTCGCCGCGCTGCACGGCGCCCTGCCGTGCGCCTTCGGCCAGCGCGTTGCGCGCCGAGCCGCGCAGCAAGGGCCCGCGGTCCGAGAGCTGGAACAGCGCCAGCGCGCGCGTGCTCGCCAGCAGGCGCTCCCACCCGGAGTCCGTGCGCGCCATCGCGGCCGACTGCACGCCGCGCACGATGGCGAAACTGCGCTCGAAGCACTGGGCGATCAGTTCGTCCTTGTTCGCGTGGTGGTGGTAGAAGGCCCCCTTGGTCCGATGGAGCTGCGCCGCGATGCGGTCGATGGAGGCGCCGCGAAATCCCTGCTCGTTGATGAGCGCGGTGGCCGCCTGCAGGAAGGCTTCGCGCACGTCGCTCGCCGGCGCCGCGCTGCAGCCCACCTCCAGTTGCGGGCCGGGCCGCTCGTGCCAGTGCCGCGGCGCCGCGGCCAGGCCGTGCAGCAGCATGTCGGCCAGGTGCTGCGCGGCCCAGGCGTAGTCGGCCGGCTCGTAGCGGCCGATCCAGGCCCGCATGCCGTTGGCCAGCACCAGGAGCAGGTGCGTGCGCGCATTGCGCAGCGCCCGGCTCCAGCCCAGCGAGGCGGGAAAGCACTGGCGCAAGCTGCGAAAGAGCTGGCGGTAGGCCTCGAAGACGCGCTCGCCCTGCGGCTGCGCGAGCGCGCGGATCTCGTTGAAGGACAGCAGCGCGCCGCGGCCGCCCTCAGCCACCTCGGCCAGCAGGGCGGCCTGGCCTGCCAGCACCGCACGGATGCGCGCGGGCGCCGAAGGCTGCCGCAGCGCCGCGTCGACCACGGCGCGCAGCGCCAGCACGGAGCGCAGCATGCAGTCGGCCGCCAGGTCCTCCTTGCGGCGGTAGTAGTAGTTGAGGCTGGCCTTCTGCAGGCCCACGCGCGCCGCCACGCCCGCCAGCGTGACGCCACGGATGCCGTGCTGGTCGAACTCCTGCGCCGCGGCCACCAGGATGGCCTCGCGCCGGCTGTGGAAGCGTTCGGTCGCGGCGGGGGGCAGCGGGCGCTGAACCATACTCATGTCATGAATGCAGGGGATGAAGGCGGCGGGCCGCCAGGCGCCATCGGGTGAAAACCCTGACCCTGGGGTGTCCCGGACTGGACCCGATGGTAGCCAACCCGCTTCCATACTTGGCGTACGAAAAGGCCTTTCCACCGACCCCCGAGGCTGCTTCCCTTCCACCTTCCTCCCACCGCACGGAGACCGTCCGCCATGAGCCCCAGCGCTTCCACCTCCCCCACCGCATCCGCCTTCGGCCTGAACCCGAGCGACGAACTCAACGACCTGCGCATGTCCGACAAGGCGCTGCCGCTGTACGAGCATGTGAAGCGCTTCGTGGCCGAAACCGTCGTGCCCATGGCCGAGAAGTACGAAGCCCTGGGCGCCGGACGCACCGGCGCCGACCGCTGGCAATACGCCCCAGGCCAGCTGGAACTGCTCAACGCCGCCAAGGACCAGGCCAAGAAGGAAGGCCTGTGGAACTTCTTCCTGCCCGATGCCGAGACCGGCGAAGGCCTGTCGAACCTGGACTATGCCTACATCGCGGCCGAACTGGGCAAGGTGCCGCTGGCCAGCGAATGCATGAACTGCTCGGCGCCCGACACGGGCAACATGGAAGTGCTGGAGCGCGTGGGCACGCCGGCGCAGAAGGAAAAGTGGCTCAAGCCGCTGCTCAACGGCGAGATCCGCTCCGCCTACGCCATGACCGAGGTGCACCATGCCTCGTCGGACGCCAAGAACATCGCCACCACCGCCGTGCTCGACGGCGACGAATGGGTCATCAATGGCGAAAAGCACTACATCTCGGGCGCCGGCAGCCCGCGCTGCAAGATCCTGATCACCATGGTGCGCACCAGCCCCGACGCGCCCTCGCACAAGCAGCAGTCGATGATCCTGGTGCCCAAGGACACGCCCGGCGTGACCATCGTGGGCGCGATGCACGTGTTCGCCGAGGACCATGCGCCGCACGGCCACATGCACATCAAGTTCGAGAACGTGCGCGTGCCCAAGGAGAACATCCTGCTCGGCGAAGGCCGCGGCTTCGAGATCTCGCAGCTGCGCCTGGGCCCGGGCCGCATCCACCACTGCATGCGCTCCATCGGCGCGGCCGAGAAGGCGCTGGACCTGCTGGTGCAGCGCGGCCTCTCGCGCAAGGCCTTCGGCAAGGAACTGGCCTGGCTGGGCGGCAACATCGAGATCATCTCGCGCGCCCGCATCGAGATCGAGAGCATGCGCCTGATGGTGCTCAAGGCCGCCAAGGCGATGGACGTGCTGGGCAACCGCGAGGCGCGCATCTGGGTGCACATGGTCAAGGCCATGGTGCCCGAGCGCGTGTGCAAGATCATCGACCAGGCGATCCAGATGCACGGCGCGCTGGGCGTGTCGCAGCACACGCCGCTGGCCCACATGTACGCCCAGCAGCGCACGCTGCGGCTGGCGGACGGGCCGGACGAGGTGCATCACCTGGTGGTGGGCCGCAACGAGATCCGCATGCACGAAGGCGGCGAGGACGACGGCAGCATGGCGGCCGTGTTCCGCAGCTGAGGCTCCTCTTTGCGCGGGAACGCACCCCGCGCGCACAGCGAGGGCCTGCGGGCCCTCGCGGGCATCCCGGGCTCCGGGAGGCGCCGTCCAGGTCGAGCCAGCCAGCGCTGCGACCGGCCCGGCGCTTCCGGTCTTGCGGGGCCCTGCCCGGGGCCATGAGGCGGCCAGCAGCATCATGCAGTCATCTGCTTGCAACTTGCATCATTTGAAACGAGCGCCTATACTGCGGCCCCTACCCATCCAACAGCCGGCCAGCGTGCCGGCGGTCTGAGCGCTACTCGCGGAGCATGCTGCCTCCCGTCGCGGCGCCGGACATCCCCGCCGGGCTCGCCCGGCATCCGGCTGGTTCCCCAGCCACCCGACGCCGCGTCACACCGCCCCCGCTCGGCCCCCTTGACCAGGCCGCCGAATGGCCCTCCGGTGTGTGACAGGCGCTGGCTGCGTCGTTGCTTCGTCGTCTTCAGTGCCTGCCGTGCGGCTGCGGTTCGCGGCCGTCTGCGCACGACAACGACTTTTCCAGACGGCCATTGCATCAAGCCTTTCCCGAGGAGGCCCGCCGCAATGGCAAAAGACATCCAGATCGACCATGTGTTCAAGGTCTTCGGCGACGAGCCGAAGGCCGCGCTCGCGCTCGTGCGCGAAGGCAAGACCAAGCAGGAGATCCTGGCCGAGACCGGCCAGTCCATCGGCGTCTTCGACGCCCACTTCCACATCCAGGCCGGCGAGATCTTCGTGATCATGGGCCTGTCGGGCTCGGGCAAGTCCACGCTGGTGCGCCTGCTCAACCGCCTGATCGAGCCCAGCGCCGGCCGCGTGGTGATCGACGGCCGGAACATCTTCGAGCACAACGACCGCGAACTGCGCGCCCTGCGCCGCAAGGACATCAGCATGGTGTTCCAGTCCTTCGCGCTGATGCCGCACATGACCGTGCGCGAGAACACCGCCTTCGGCCTGGAGCTGGCCGGCGTGGACAAGGCCACGCGCCTGGCCGCGGCCGACGACGCACTGGCGCAGGTGGGCCTGGCCGGCTGGGGCGACAGCTACCCCGACGAACTCTCGGGCGGCATGCAGCAACGCGTGGGCCTGGCCCGCGCGCTGGCGTCCGACCCTTCCATCCTGCTCATGGACGAGGCGTTCTCGGCCCTGGACCCGATCATCCGCACCGACATGCAAAGCGAGCTGCTGCGCCTGCAGCAGGTCAAGCGCCGCACCATCGTGTTCATTTCGCACGACCTGGACGAGGCCATGCGCATCGGCGACCGCATCGCCATCATGAAGGACGGCCAGGTCGTGCAGGTCGGCACGCCCGAGGAGATCCTGCGCAACCCGGCCGACGACTACGTGCGCAACTTCGTGCGCGGCGTGGACGCGGCCAAGGTCTTCAAGGCCGGCGACATCGCGCGGCGCAGCCCGGTGGTGGTGTCGGAGAACCCGGCGCGCGGCAGCGTGCGCCCGGCGCTCAAGATGCTGGAGGACCAGGACCGCGAGTTCGGCTACGTGGTCGATCCGCAGCAGCGCTTCCTGGGCCAGGTCTCGGCCGATTCGCTGCGCGCCGCGCTCGAGAACCCGGAAGGACAGCAGGCGCTGCAGCAGGCCTTCCTGCCCGGCGTGCAGACCGTGGCCGCCATCCACCCCGTGAACGAGCTGTTCGGCCAGGTCGCGCAGGCCGCCGGGCCGCTGCCCGTGGTCGACGAGCACGGCCGCTTCATCGGCGCGATCAGCAAGACCACCTTGCTGCGCTTCATGGACAAGAACAGCGATTGACCCCGAGGAGGACGCACAGATGAACGAAAACACGGCCATCGCTCCCATGACGGAGACCGATCCCTGGGCCGCACCCGCCGCCCCGGCCACCGAGGCCCCGGCCGCGGCGGACGCCGCATCCGCCGCCGACCCGTGGGCCGGCGCCACCGCGCCCGTTGAAAGCACCGCGGCCCCCCAGGGCGGCGACGCCTGGTCGACCGGCACCGACGCCAGCGCCGGCAGCGACTGGCTCGCCGCGCCTTCCACGCCGGCCGACGGCCTGGGCGGCGCGCCCGACGGCTTCTCGCTGTCCCAACTGTGGGACGGCAGCCTGCCCGTCGAGTCCTGGATCAACCAGGGCCTGGCCTGGACGGTCGAACATTTCCGCCCCTTCTTCCAGGCCGTGCGCGGCCCCATCGACGCCACGCTCTCGGGCGTCGAAGGCCTGCTGCAATCCGTGCCCACGCTGGCCATGATCGCGCTGCTGGGCCTGCTGGCCTGGCAGTTCGCGGGCCGCGCCATCGCCATCGGCGCCGTCATCTCGCTCATACTCGTGGCCATGCTGGGCATCTGGCCCGAGGCCATGGTCACGCTGTCGCTGGTGCTGACCTCGCTGGCCTTCTGCCTGGTGCTGGGCCTGCCGCTGGGCATCCTGCTGGCCTCGAGCGACCGCGCCAACCGCATCGCCCGCCCGGTGCTGGACGCCATGCAGACCACGCCGGCCTTCGTCTACCTGGTGCCCGTGGTCATGCTGTTCGGCATCGGCAACGTGCCGGGCGTGATCGTGACCATCGTGTTCGCGCTGCCGCCACTCGTGCGCCTGACCACGCTGGGCATCCGCCAGGTGCGGCCCGACCTGATCGAGGCCGCGCGTGCCTACGGCGCCTCGCCCTGGCAGCTGCTGACCCAGGTGCAGCTGCCGCTGGCCATGCCGTCCATCATGGCCGGCATCAACCAGGCGCTGATGCTGTCGCTGTCGATGGTGGTGATCGCTTCCATGATCGCCGTGGGCGGCCTGGGCCAGATGGTGCTGCGCGGCATCGGCCGCCTGGACATGGGACTGGCCACCGTGGGCGGCCTGGGCATCGTGCTCTTGGCCATCACGCTGGATCGCATCACGCAGGCCATGGGCCAGGCGCGCCGCGACAACGGAAAAGGGGTGCGCCACTGGTGGCAGACCGGCCCGGCGGGGCTGGTCGTGCGCGCCCTGCCGCGCAAACCGCAGGCCACGCCCGCTCAGGCGACCCCGGCCCCTGAAGCCAGCCACGACGCGAAGCCAGCGCCGGCGCGCGCGCACTGAATCGTTTCCAAGCAAGCAAGGAGTCTTCGCATGAACTTCCCCTCCCTTCGCACCCTCTTCTCGGCCGGCCTGCTGGCCACGGCCGCCGCTGGCGCCTTGGCGCAGAACCTGCCCGGCAAGGGCGTGAGCGTGCAGCCGCTGCAAAGCTCGCTGGCCGAAGAAACCTTCCAGACCCTGCTGGTCAGCCGCGCGCTGGAGAAGCTGGGCTACGAGGTCAAGCCCATCCGTGAGATCGAGTACGCCACGGCCTTTGTGGCCATTGCCAACGGCGACGCTACGCTGATCGCTGCCAACTGGCAGCCGCTGCACGACGATTTCTACAAGAGCGCCGGCGGCGATGCCAAGCTGTATCGCAAGGGCACCTACTCCACCCACGCGCTGCAGGGCTACCTGATCGACAAGAAGACGGCGGATCAGCACAAGATCCGCAGCATCGACCAGCTCAAGGACCCGGCGATCGCCAAGCTCTTCGACACCGACGGCGACGGCAAGGCCGACCTCACCGGCTGCAACCCCGGCTGGGGCTGCGAAGGCGTGATCAACCACCACCTGCAAGCCTATGGCCTCTCCAACACGGTCAAGCATGTGCAGGGCAGCTATGCCGCGCTGATGGCCGACACCATCGCACGTCACAAGGAAGGCAAGCCCACGCTCTACTACACCTGGACGCCCTACTGGGTGAGCGGTGTGCTCAAGCCGGGCACCGACGTGGTCTGGCTGCAAGTGCCCTTCTCCTCGCTGCCCGGCGAGCAGAAGGGCATCGACACCCAGCTGCCCAACGGCCAGAACTACGGCTTCATGCCCAACACCCAGCACATCGTGGCCAACAAGGCCTTCGCCGAGGCCAACCCCGCCGCCGCCAAGCTGTTCGAAGTGATGCAGCTGCCCGTGACCGACATCAACGCGCAGAACCTGCGCATGCGCAACGGCGAGAACAAGCCGGCTGACATCGCGCGCCACACCGACGCCTGGATCAAGGCGCACCAGAAAACCTTCGACGGCTGGGTGGCGCAGGCCGCCGCCGCGGCCAAGTAAGGCACAGGCCCACGGCCGGCGCAGCCGCGCCCGGCGGCGGCGCCTTGTCTTTTCCCTTCGCGATCTGCCCGGCTGGCGCGCCCCTGTGGCGCGCAGGCCGGGCGCGGCCGCGCGTTCACGCGCCGGCCTCCTGCACTGTTTTTCTTGAAAGGACTTGCTTCCGAATGACGATGACCACCCGCCACTTCACGCGCACCCTTCTGGCCGGCGGCCTGCTCGCCCTCGGCCTGTCGGCCTACGCGGCCACCGACCTGCCCGGCAAGGGCGTGCAGGTGCTGCCGCTGCAGAGTTCGCTGGCCGAAGAGACCTTCCAGACCCTGCTGGTGACCCGTGCGCTGAAGCAGCTGGGCTACGACGTGCTGCCCATCAAGGAAGTCGAGTACCCGATGGCCCACCTCGCGGTGGCCAATGGGGACGCCACCTTCATGGCCAACCACTGGAACCCGCACCATTCGGAGTTCTACAAGAGCGCTGGCGGCGACGCGAAGCTCTCGCGCAAGGGTGTGTACTCGGCCGGCGCCGCGCAGGGCTACATGATCGACAAGAAGACGGCCGATGCGCACAAGATCACGCACCTCGACCAGCTGAGCGACCCGAAGCTGGCGAAGCTCTTCGACAGCAACGGCGACGGCAAGGCCGACCTGGTGGGCCCGAGCGCGGGCTGGGGCGGCGAGGCGGTGGTCAACCACCAGTTGGACACCTTCAAGCTGCGTGACACCGTGACCTACGTCCAGGGCAACTACCCGGCCCTGATCTCCGAGACCATCGCTCGCTTCAAGGCCGGCAAGCCCGTGCTCTTCTATGCCTGGACGCCCTACTGGCTCAGTAACGTGCTGCGCGCCGGCCAGGAAGTGGTGTGGCTGGAAGTGCCCCGCTCGGCCATGCCCGGCGTGCAGGCCGGCACCGACACCCGGCTGCCCAACGGCAAGAACTACGGCTTCCCGCTGAACAACGAGTACATCGTGGCCAACAAGGACTTCGTGGCGAAGAACCCGGCCGCCGCCAAGCTGTTCGAGATCATGGTGCTGCCCGTCCACGACATCAGCGCGCAGAACCGCCTGATGCGCGATGGCGAGAACCGCCAGCAGGACATCGAGCGCCACACCGACGCCTGGATCAAGGCGCACCAGAAGACCTTCGACGGCTGGATCGCCACGGCGCTGCAGGCCGCCGGCCACTGAGCGCCGGCCACACCGCCCCTCGACCCGAGGCTGCGCCGCGGCCTCGGCTCCGTTCCCAGACCTTCTCTGACACCGTTCAAAGGAAACCCGAACCGCATGCCGTCGACCCACGCCCGCCTCCCTTTCACCCACCGCCTCGCACAGACCCTGTTCGCCGCCGCGCTGGCCCTCGCCGGCACGGCCCATGCCCAGGCGCCTGCCACTGACCTGCCCGGTAAGGGCGTGACGATCCTGCCGGTGCAGAACAACATCGCCGAAGAGACCTTCCAGACTGTGCTGGTCATGCGCGGCCTGCAGGCCCTGGGTTACACCGTGCAGCCCATCAAGGAGATCGAGCCCTCGGCCCAGCATCTGGCCGTGGCCAACGGCGACGCGACCTTCATGGCCGACCACTGGACGCCGATGCAGGAAGACCTGTACCGGAACGCGGGCGGCGCGGCCAAGATGTCGCGCGAGGGCGTGTACTCGCCCGGCGCGCTGCAGGGCTACGTGATCGACAAGAAGACGGCCGACAAGCACGGCATCACGCGCATCGACCAGCTCAAGGACCCGGCCATCGCCAAGCTCTTCGACACCGACGGCGACGGGAAGGCCGACCTCACGGGCTGCAACCCGGGCTGGTTCTGCGCCCGGCTGGTCAGCCACCACATCGAAGCCTATGGCCTGAAGGACACGGTGGAGCAGCGCCAGGGCAGCTATGCCGCGCTGATGGCCGACACCATCAACCGCTTCCAGCAGGGCGAGCCGGTGCTGTACTACGCCTGGACACCCTACTGGGTCAGCAGCGTGCTGCAGCCGGGCCGCGACGTGGTCTGGCTGGAAGTGCCCTTCTCGGCCATGCCCGGCAGCCAAAAGGGCGTGGACACGCGCCTGCCCAACGGCAAGAACTACGGCTTCACGCCCAACGACCAGCACATCCTGGCCAACAAGGCCTTCACCGACGCCAACCCCGCCGCGGCCAAGCTGTTCTCGCTGATGCGCCTGCCGGCCGCCGACATCAACGCCCAGAACCTGCGCATGCGCCAGGGTGAAAGCAGCCAGCGCGACATCGAACGCCATGCCGATGCCTGGATCAAGGCGCACCAGAAGACCTTCGACGGCTGGATCGCCCAGGCGCGGCAGGCGGCGGGCGGCTGATCGGCCCGCCCCCTTCGCGCCCTCACCCACGCCCGACTCCGGGCCGGCGGCGCTGATGACCGGCACGCACGAACAGGACCTCCTCCTGGCCCGCCCCGCGGGCCCGATCCGCTTCATCGGACGTTCGGTCAAGGTGCGCTGACCGTCGCGCGGCACCGCCGCGAAGGTGGGTGCGTCGCGGCCTGCCTGCACCGGCCGCGCGCGCCGGCCTGACACCTTCGTGACGCTCCAGTCCCCTCGGGCTGACACCTGGGTGACCACTGTGCACAAGCCAAGCGGCGCTTTGTTGCTTACGCTAGGCCTTCTGACTTTCCGTCGCCGCCGGCGCGCCTTTTCGGCCGTCGCGCGCGCGGTGCGCACACCTTGCGGAGACACCCATGAGCCCTTCCCCCGTCACCTTGCAACGCGACGGCGACATCGCCGTGCTGCTGATCGACAACCCGCCCGTCAACGCGCTGGGCAAGTCCACGGTGCAGGGCCTGATCGACGCACTGGCCGCCTTCCAGGCCGACGCCACGGCGCACGCGCTGGTCATCGCCTGCGAAGGCCGCACCTTCGTGGCCGGCGGCGACATCGCGGCCTTCGAGGATCCCGACTTCAGCACCGTGCCCTACAACAGCTTCCTGGGCCGGCTCGAAGCGCTGGACCGCCCGGTGGTCGCGGCCATCCATGGCACCGCGCTGGGCGGCGGGCTGGAACTCGCCATGGCCTGCCACTGGCGCGTGGCGCTGCGCGGCACGCGCGTGGGCCTGCCCGAGGTCAAGCTGGGCCTGATCCCGGGCTCGCTGGGCACGCAGCGGCTGCCGCGCCTGGCCGGCCCCGAGAAGGCGCTGCAGATGATGAGCACCGGCCGCATGGTCGGCGACCAGGAGGCGCTGGCCGCCGGCATCCTCGACGAGCTGTGTGAGGGGAATGTGGGCGACGTGCGCGCCGCCGCGCTGCAGCGCGCGCGCACGCTCGTGGCCGAAGGCGGGGCACCGCGCCGCACCAGCGCGCTGCCGGTGCCCACGGCCGGCCTGGCTCCGGGTTTCCTCGACCAGGCCGTTGCATTGGCCGAGGCCCAGTTCCGCTACCCCGCGCTGGCCGCCATCGCCCGCGCGGTGCGCGCCGCCGCCAGCGCGCCCAGCTTTGCCGAAGGCGAAGCGGCCGAGGCGCGCGAATTCATGGGCGTGCTGCGCACCCCGCAGTCGCAGGCCATGCGCCACCTGTTCTTCGCCGAGCGCCAGACCGGCAAGATCCCCGGCCTGCCCAGGGACCTGCCGCTGCGCCCCGTCGAGCGCGTGGGCGTGGTCGGCGCCGGCACCATGGGCGGCGGCATCGCGATGGCGCTGGCCAATGCCGGCCTGCCCGTGGTGCTGGTCGAGGCCACGCCCGAGGCGCTGGAGCGCGGCCTGGGCCTGATCCGCAGGAACTACGAAGCCACCGTGGCCAAGGGCAAGCTGGCGGCCGGGGTGGCCGAAAAGCGCATCGCGCTCATCACGCCCAGCCTGGCCTACGAGGACCTGTCGCAGGTGGACCTGGTGATCGAGGCCGTGTTCGAGGACATGGCGCTCAAGAAGGACATCGCCGCCAGGCTGGGCCGCGTGGTCAAGCCGGGCGCCATCATCGCCACCAACACCTCCACGCTCGACGTGGACCAGATCGCGCAAGCCAGCGGCCGCCCCGCCGACGTGCTGGGCATGCACTTCTTCAGCCCCGCGAACGTGATGCGCCTGCTGGAGGTGGTGCGCGGCGCCAAGACCGACCCGGCCGTGCTGGCCACCGTGATGAAGCTGGCCCCGCGCATCGGCAAGGTGGCGGTGGTGTCGGGCGTGTGCTATGGCTTCATCGGCAACCGCATGGCCGAGGTCTACATGCGCGAGGCCGAGTTCCTGCTGATGGAAGGCGCCACGCCGGCGCAGGTCGACGGCGCCGTGCAAACCCTGGGCCTGGCGATGGGCCCCTGCCGCATGCTGGACATGGCGGGCATCGACGTCGGTGCCAAGACCGTGATCGAACTCGGCAAGACCGGCGGCCTGCCGCAGGATCCGAGCTACCGCGCGCTGGTGCAGGCCCTCTTCGCCAAGGGCCAGTTCGGCCAGAAGACCGGCGCCGGCTACTACCGCTACGAAGGCCGCACGCCGCTGCCCAACCCCGACACGCTGGCACTGGCCGAGTCGCTGGCGCGCGAGCACGGCATCGCGCGGCGCGACGACATCAGCGACACCGAGATCGTCGAGCGCCTGATCTATCCCATGGTCAACGAAGGCGCGCGCATCCTCGAGGAAGGCATTGCCTACCGCGGCAGCGACATCGACGTGGTGTGGACCGCCGGCTACGGCTTTCCCGACCATGCGGGCGGCCCCATGTGCCTGGCCGACCAGCGCGGCCTGGCGCACGTGGTCGAACGCCTGGAGCACTATGCGCGCGTGCGCGGCAATGCGCATGGCTACTGGAGCGTGAGCCCGCTCTTGCGCCAGCGCGCGGCCGAAGGCCGGCCGCTGTCGCTGGGCGCGAACTGAAACGCGCCTCCATCCCTTCTTTTTCCTCGCTTTCCCTTTCCACCCGCCCATCAACAAGGACTCGCCATGAGAGAAGCCGTCATCGTCTCCACCGCCCGCACGCCCATCGGGCGTGCCTTCAAGGGTGCGCTGAACAACATCAAGTCGCCCACGATGCTGGGCCACGCCATCCAGCACGCTGTGCAGCGCGCGGGCGTGGACCCGCAGGAGATCCAGGATGTGGTGGCCGGCGCCGTGCTGACGGCCGGCACGGCCGGCGGCAACCTGGCGCGCACGGCCCTGCTGGCCGCGGGCCTGCCCGACGTCGTCTCGGGCCAGACCCTGGACCGCCAGTGCGCCAGCGGCCTGATGGCCATCGCCACGGCCGCCAAGCAGGTGATCGTCGACGGCATGGATGTCGTGATCGGTGCCGGCCAGGAGAACATCTCGGCCGTGCAGGGCCCCTACATGAAGTGGGTGGGCCAGGAGGTCGATCCGAACGTGCTGGCCCGTTCCGAGCATGCCTACATGCCCATGCTGCAGACGGCCGAGTTCGTCGCCAGGAAGTACGGGATCTCGCGCGATGCGCAGGACGAGTACTCGCTGCAATCGCAGATGCGCACCGCCGCCGCGCAGGAAGCCGGCCGCCTCGACGCCGAGATCGTGCCCATCACGACGACCATGGCCATCGCCGACAAGCAGACCGGCGCCATCAGCTACAAGGAAGTGACCCTGTCGCGTGACGAAGGCAACCGCCCCGACACCACGCTGGAAGGCCTCAAGGGCCTGAAGCCCGTGATCGAAGGCGGCGTCATCACGGCCGGCAACGCCAGCCAGCTGTCGGACGGCGCCTCGGCCAGCGTGCTGATGGAGCGCTCGCTGGCCGAGAAGCGCGGCCTGCAGCCGCTAGGCATCTACCGCGGCATGGCCGTGGCCGGCTGCGCGCCCGAAGAAATGGGCATCGGCCCGGTCTACGCCATCCCCAAGCTGCTCAAGCAGCACGGCCTGAAGGTGAGCGACATCGGCCTGTGGGAACTGAACGAAGCCTTCGCCGTGCAGGCCCTGTACTGCCGCGACCACCTGGGCATCGACCCCGCGATCTACAACGTGGACGGCGGCGGCATCTCCATCGGCCACCCCTACGGCATGACCGGCGCGCGCCTGGTCGGCCACGCGCTGATCGAAGGCAAGCGCCGCGGCGTGAAGTACGTGGTGGTGACCATGTGCGTGGGCGGCGGCATGGGCGCCGCCGGCCTGTTCGAAGTCGCCTGACGGCACGCGCCGCCAGGTCCAGCCCGTGCCGCCATGACCGAAGACGAGCTTCAGGCCTTCGCGCCCTGGCTGGCCCGGCGCAGCAGCGCCACCCAGCGCCTGGACCCGCACCCGGCCCGGGCGCTGGCCGCCACGCTGGACCTGCCCGAGCCCGCCGCCTGGACCGAAGGCCGCGCGCTGCCGCCGCTGTGGCACCCGCTGTATCTGCACGACCTGACACCCAGCGCGCAACTGGGCCCCGATGGCGCACCCCTGCAGGATGCGCAGGCGCCGGCCACCGACAGCCTGATGCCGCCCATCCCGCTGCCGCAGCTGATGTGGGCCGGCGCCGAGTACCGCTGGCATGCGCCCATGGTGCTGGGCGAGGTGGTGCGGCGCCACTCGCGCATCGCCGGCATGCAGCTCAAGACCGGCCGCCGCGGCCCCATGGTCTTCGTGAGCTGGGAGCACCAGTGGTCGCAGCACGGCGGCCTGGCGCTCACGGCGATCGACCGTGCGGTGTTCCTGGGCGCCGAAGGCGGCACGCCGGCCGCGCCCGCCGCCGAGGCGCCGAGCTGGCAGCGCGAACGCCGCGCGCCCGCCGACGAAGCGCGGCTGTTCCGCTTCTCGGCCCTGACTTTCAACACGCACCGCATCCACTACGACCTGCCCTATGCGCGCGACGTGGCCGGCTACCCCGCGCTGGTGGTGCACGGCCCGCTGCAGGCGCTGCTGATCGCCGAGGCCTGGCGCGCCTGGCACCCAGACCAGCCCCTGGAGCGCATGCAACTGCGCGCCCGTGCGCCCCTGTTCCTGGGGCGCTTCGACGCCGGGGGCGTGCATGTGCGGGCCGCCGCGCCCGGGCCGGACGGCACGCGCGCCTGGACCTGCGGCAGCGACGGCCAGCCCTGCATGGAAGCCATGCTGCAAGCGGCTTCGCGCTGAGCCAGGCCCCCATCGAACCGAGAAGAGAAGCACCCATGGGAAAGATCGTCCTGGTCCGCCATGCGCAGGCCTCGCTGCTGTCGGCCGAATACGACCAGCTCTCGCCGCTGGGCGAAGAGCAGTCGGTGGTGCTGGGCCGCTGGTGGGCCGCGCGCGGCGAACGCTTCGACCAGGCCTGGTCGGGCGACCTCCAGCGCCAGCGCAGGACCGGCGAGCTGAGCTTGGCGCAATTGCCCGCGCCGCCCGCGCTGCAGATCGACCCGCGCTTCAACGAATACGGCCACCATGACGTGTTCGCCGCCGGCCCGAACCCCGAGCTGGTGGACCGCGTGCGCCTGGCCGAGACGCTGCGCGCCGCCGAGAACCCGCGCAAGCTGTTCCAGCAGCTCTTTTCGCAGGCGCTCGAAAGCTGGGTGCGCGGCGAAGGCACGGTGGACACGGCCTCGGGCTCGTTGACCTGGGCCGGCTTTCGCCAGCGCTGCATGGACGCGCTGATGCAGGTGGCCGAGCAATGCGGCAGTGGCCAGAGCGCCGTGGTCTACAGCTCGGGCGGCGCCATCGCCGCCATGTGCCAGCACCTCATGGGACTGCCCGACGCACGCGTGCCTGCACTGCACTACGCCGTGCACAACACTTCGATCAGCCGGCTGCTGAGCCGCCCCGGCCACATCACGCTGAGCAGCTTCAATGCCCTGCCGCACCTGGAAGCGCCGGGCGTGCCGGAATCGCTGATCACCTACCGCTGAGGCCCCGGGCCGACGCGTGGCACTCCCCGCCGGGCCTGACGCCCCGCGGACCTCCGGACGATGACGCGCGCCGCGGCCCCAGGCAAACCCGCAGCGCGCGCAGCCAGAACCCACAAGACCGGGCCCGGTGTGCTCCGCACACTGCCCGCATGTCTTCGTCCCCCTTCCTCCTGACCTGGCAAGCCGGGCTCGCCACCCTCACGCTCAACCAGCCCGCGCGCGCCAACGTGCTCGACGATGCCTGCGCGCAGGCGCTGGCCGAGGCCACGCACACGCTGGTGGAGCGCGCCCGCGACGGCCGCCTGCGCGCCCTGCTGCTCACCGCCAGCGGCCCGGTCTTCTGCGCGGGCGGCGACATCCAGGGCTTTGTGCGCGCAGGCAGCGACCTGTCGGGCGCACTGGACCGTGGCATCCCGCCACTGCATGAACTGATTCTTCAACTCGCCGCACTGCCCGTGCCGGTGGTCAGCGCGCTCAACGGGCCGCTGGGCGGTGGCGGCATCGGCCTGGCGCTGCTGGCGGACATCGTGCTGGCCGCCGACACGGCCAAGCTGCGCGGCGGCTATGCGTCCATCGGCCTGTCGCCCGACGTGGGCGCCTCGTGGGCGCTCACACGGCTGGCCGGGCCCATGCGCGCCAAGCAGATCCTGTTCAGCCCGCGCGCCTTCAGCGCGCAGGAATGCCTGGCCTTCGGCCTGTATGCCGAAGTGCTGCCGCCCGACCAACTGATGTCCGCCGCCCTCGCGCTCGCCACCGAACTGGCGCAGGGCGCGACCGGCTCCTTCGCGCAGATCAAGCGCCTGGTCGATGGCGCCGCGCAGCGCACGCTGAAGGAACAGCTGGCGCTCGAACACGCGGGCATGGTGCGCTGCGGCGCCAGCGCCGATGCGGCCGAGGGCGTGCGCGCCTTCCTCGACAAGCGCGCGCCGCGGTTCAAGGGGCATGCAGCATGAGCGCCACGTCCTCCACCCTGCCCGCCTTCCGGACCCTGCAGCTGAGCCTGGCCGGCGGCATCGCGCGCATCGTGCTGAACCGCCCCGAGAAGGCCAATGCCATCAACCTGGCCATGTGGCAGGAGCTGCGCCGCGCCATGCAATGGCTCCAGCACACCGCCGAGGCGCGCGTGGGCATCCTGAGCGCGGCCGGCGCGCACTTCAGCGCCGGGCTGGACCTGGCCAGCTTCGACGAGCTGCAGCAGGCCACGCGCGACGACTGCGACGGGCGGGCGCGCGAGAAGCTGCTGGCCGCGATCCTGGACATCCAGGACACCGTGACCGCCATCGAGCGCTGCCACAAGCCCGTGATCGCCGAGGTGCACGCGGCCTGCGTGGGCGGCGGCATCGACATCATCACCGCCTGCGACCTGCGCTACTGCAGCGCGCAAGCCTGGTTCTGCGTGAAGGAGATCGACGTCGGCCTGGTGGCCGACGTGGGCACGCTGCAGCGCCTGCCGCTGCTGATCGGCGAAGGCATGGCGCGCGAGCTGTGCTACTCGGGCCGCCGCGTCGAGGGCGCCGAAGCGCAGACGATCCGCCTGGTCAACCGCTGTTACGACGATGCCGCGGCGCTGCGCCAGGGCGTGGAGGAAATGGCGCGCTGCCTGGCGGCCAAGTCGCCGCTCGCGCTGCGCGGCACCAAGCAGGCCATCACGCATGCGCGCGAGCACAGCATCGCCGACGGGCTGCAGCAGGTGGCACTGTGGAACGCGGCCATGCTGTTCTCGAACGACCTGCGCGAGGTGCAGCAGGCCCGGAGCGCGGGCCGGGCACCCCGCTTTGCCGACTGACTGGATCCCTTGCGCCGCGGCCCCCTGCGGCTGCGGCTTTCCCGAGCCCACCCAGAACGGAGACATGACGATGCGCTGGTTCCCACCCCTGACTTCCGCCGCCACGGCGACCCTCCTCTCGGCCGCGCTGCTGTCCGGCGGCCCGGCCCAGGCACAGAGCACCACGCTGCGCTATGCGGTGGGTTTTCCCACCGGCGCTGCGCCCGAATCGGCGCGGGTCTATGCCGAGACGGTCAAGAAGCACAGCAACAACACGCTCAACATCCGCGTGTTCGACCTGTCGCTGCTCAACCTTTCGGAGATGAGCGGCGGCGTGAAGCAGGGCGTGGCGGACATCGGCTACGTGCTCACGCCCTACTTCCCGGCCGAGTACCCGCACCTGAACATGGCGACCGAGCTGTCGATGCTGCTGGCGCTGCGCGACGACCCGAGCGGCAAGGGCGGCCTGGCCTACGGGGGCGCGATGGCCGAGTTCGTGTTCACCAAATGCCCCGAATGCGCGGCCGACTTCGCCAAGCAGAACCAGCTCTACACCAGCACGGGGGGCAGCAGCAATTACATGCTCCTGTGCAACAAGCCCATGCGCACGCTGGCCGACCTGAAGGGCGCACGCCTGCGCGCCGGCGGCGCCGCCTGGGCGCGCTGGGCACGCGAGATGGGCGCCACGCCGGCCTCCATGTCGGGCAACGAGGTGTTCGAGGCGCTGCACCAGAAAGTGGTGGACTGCGCCATCATCTCGGCGCCCGAGCTCAGCGGCCTGAACCTCAAGGACGCGGTCACGCACATCACGACCGACCTGCCCGGCGGCGCCTTCTCGGGCGCGACCAGCAACGTCAACCTCGACGCCTGGCGCAAGCTCAACGAGGTGCAGCGCACGGCCCTGCTGCGCGGCGGCGCCGTGCTGGGCGCCGAGGTCAGCATGCGCTACCTCAAGTACGGCCAGCGCGACCTGGAACGCGCCAAGGCCAAGGGCACACAGATCACGCAGGCCGACCCGGCCGCGGTGCAGGCCTCGCGCAAGGCCATCGAGGCCGACATCCAGGCCATCGCCGCCACCTATGCCAGGCAGCACCACGTGAAGCGCGCGGATGAGATCGTGGCCACCATGCGCCAGCTGGTGGACCGCTGGATGCCGCTGGTGCAGAACGTGGAGAACGCCGAGCAGCTGGCGCAGCTGTACTGGAACGAGGTGTACTCGAAGGTCGACGTGAAGACCTACGGCGGGGCGGCGAAGTAAGCCGCGCGCCTTGTCCAGCGCGCACCGGACAGCCGCCGGCCGCGCCGCTGGGCATACTGGCCGCCGCGATGGCGCATGCTTGCAGGAGACTCCGTTGATCGACCTCTACTACTGGCCCACGCCCAACGGCTGGAAGCTCAGCATCATGCTGGAGGAATGTGGCCTGCCCTACACGCTCAAGCCGGTGAACATCAGCCGCGGCGAGCAGTTCGAGCCCGCCTTCCTGGCCATCAGCCCCAACAACCGCATTCCGGCGCTGGTGGACCCTGCGCCGCCGGGCGGCGGGGCGGCCCTGTCGCTGTTCGAGTCCGGCGCCATGCTGCAGTACCTGGCCGAGAAGACCGGCCGCTTCCTGCCGGCCGACCTGGCCGGTCGCTATGCGGTCACGAGCTGGCTGCACTGGCAGATCGGCGGGCTCGGCCCGATGGTCGGGCAGAACGGACATTTCCTGCTGTACGCCACCGAGCAGGTGCCCTACGCCATCGAGCGCTACGCGCGCGAGGTGCTGCGGCTCTATGGCGTGCTGGACCGGCAGCTGGCACACACGGGCGCCTACATCGCCGGGGCCGACTACAGCATCGCCGACATCGCCTGCTTCCCCTGGATCATGACGCACAAGAAGCAGCAGGTGCCCATCGATCGGTTCCCGCACGTGCAGCGCTGGTTCGCCACCGTGCGCGAGCGCCCCGCCGTGCAGCGCGGGCTGGCCGTGGGGCGCGAGCTCGGCTCGCCCGGCAAGCCCATGGACGAGGAAGCGCGCAAGCACCTGTTCGGCAACGCACCACAGGCGCGCGCATGAGCGAACTTCACCGCGGCGCGCAGCCACGCGTCGAATGCTTCTTCGACTGCTCCAGCCCCTGGACCTACCTGGGCTTTGTCACCCTGCGCCGCATGCGCGAGGAACTGGGCTTCGCCATCGCCTGGCGGCCGGTGCTGGTGGGCGCGGTGTTCAACAGCGTGAACCCCAGCGTGTACGCCTCGCGCGAGCGTCCCATTGCGCCCAAGCAGAACTACCTGAAAAGCAGCCTGGCTCAATGGTCGCGCCAGGCCGGCGTGGCCGTCACCTTTCCGCCTCGCGTGTTCCCGGTCAACAGCGCCAAGGCCATGCGCTGCTGCCTGGCGCTGCAGGCGCGGCCTGATGGCGACCGGCTGCTGGAAGCCTTTGCACTTGGCGCCTTCGAGGCCTACTTCGGACAGGACCTGGACATCTCGCAGGACGAGGTGCTGGCCACCGTCGCTGCAACGATGGGGCTGGATGCGCGTGAGCTGCTCGCGCAGCAGGACTGTGCGGAGGTGCGTCAGCAATTGCGCGCGTCGACGGACGAGCTGATCGCGCGTGGGGGCTTCGGGTCGCCGACCTTCTTCGTCGGCAAGACGATGGTGTTCGGGAACGACCATCTGCCGTTGGTGCGGCAGGCCTTGGCTTCTGGCACTTGATGCTTCGCGCGAGCGTTGCGCGTTCGCAGGGCGGCTCGGCGCAGCGGGCACGAGCTCATACCGGGGCGGTCGGCGCAGGGCACCGACTTCGCTGCGATGCTCGCGAAGCCGGCTGCATCGCAGAACTCACTGCGCGCTCCTTCGTCGCGCTCCGTTCAAACAGCTGCGATGAGTCAGAGCACGAAGCCCGCGCGACTTCGCGCGCGCACGCCGGCTCCGCTGCGCTTCTCGCCGCCCCGGAAATCGCCCGCGCCCGCTGCGCCGAGCCGCCCTGCGTGGACAGGTGGTCGGTACACGAGGCACATGAGTGGCCGTGCAGTCCGCGCGCTGTGCGTTGAGCAAACCACGGTCCTCGGCTTCTGCGCACTCTCCTGCTCGCTTCACCTCAGCGCGACGCAGGCCAAGGTCCCTGGGCCGGGGGCGGGGTGCGCCTCTGAAGCGCCGAGGAGCGCAGCGGAGCCGGCCGCGCACCCGCCGAAGGACGGGTGCGCTTCGTGAACTGACTTGCGGCAGCTGTTCGAGCGCAGTGAACGAAGTGAACGCAGCGAGTTCTGCCGCGGGCCGGCTTCGTGAGCACCGCAGGGCAGTCGGCGCAGCCGACCGCTTCAGTGAAGCACCCCGCCCCCGGCACAGGGGCCTTGGCCGGACACAGGCAGCCAGCCTACCCACCAGCCCCGTCACCCAGCAACCGCTTCGCCTCCGCCGTCAGCAACTTGAAATTGATCTTCCCCTCCGCTGTCACCGGCCACTCCCCTTCCCACGGCAGGAAGTCGCGTGGAATCTCGTAGGCCGCCAGATGCCCCTTGCAGGCCTCGCGCAGCTCGGCCGTGCTGCGCATCGGCCGCCCTACCCGGGCGCGCACGAAGCTCACCACCTTCGCGCCCCAGTAATCGTCTTCCACGCCGATGGTCTTCACGTCGTCGAACTCGTCGGCGAAGTGTTCCAGCAGCAAGGTGGTCACGCGCGTGGTCGACACGTTCTCGCCGCCGGACTTCACCACCCCGCCCAGCCGGCCGAGGAAGGTGATGTAGCCGCCATCGAAATGGCCGTAGTCGCCGCTGTGGAAGTAACCCTCGGCGTCGTAGGAGGCACGCGTGGCCTCTTCCTGCGCCAGGTAGCCGCGGAACATGTAGGGGCTCGCATAGCAGATCTCGCCCGGCATGCCCTGTGGCACGCGCTCGCCGGTGTCGATGTCCTTGATCACCACGCGCACGCCGGGCAGCGGGCGGCCGTGCGTGTACTTGTTGATCGGGTAGTCCACGCAGTCGTGCTGCGCCACCGACACCAGCGGGCCGTTCTCGGTCTGCGCGTAGAGGTTGTTGATGGTCGCGCCCGCAGGGCACATGCTGCGCACCAGGTCGTACGTTTTGGGCTCGCCGGCCAGGATGGCCTTGCGGATCGTGAAGCGGTGGCGCTCGAAGTCTGGCACGCGGCGCATCGCCTGCCAGTGCGCGTCGAAGCCGAAGGTGCTGGTGCAGCCATGGCGGTCGATCAGCTCCAGCGCCAGCTTGGGGTGAAAGCTCTCCATCAGCACCAGCGGCGTGCCGCACAGCACCAGGTTCATGTTCAGCGCGTACAGCCCGCTGTTGTGATAGAAGGGCGCGAGGTTGATGTAGCACTCCTCCTCGCCGAAGCCCATGGCCTGCGCGCCGAAGTTCACGGTGGCCAGCGGCGGGCGGTGGTCCCACAGCGCGCTCTTCGACAACCCCGTGGTGCCCGAGGTCTGGCAGATGAACTGGATCTCGGTGGGCTCGCGTGCTGCCACCAGGGCTTCCATCACGGCCGCATCGGCGCCCTCGCCCTGCTTGCGCAAGTCGCTGAAATCCAGGAAGCCCTCGTGCCGCTGGCCCGCCCGGCTCAGGCACACCAGATGGCGCAAGGTGGGCAGGCTGGCCGCGCGCGGCTGGCCCTGCGCGTCCCACGTCAGGTCTGGAATCGCCTCCTTGAGCAACGCGATGTAGTCACGCCCGCCGTAGTGGTCCACGGTGACGATCATCGCGGGCCGGTTGCGCGGCAACACGCCTTCGAACTCCAGCCGGCCCCACAGCAGGTTCAGCGGGTTGACCACCGCGCCCACCTGCAAGGTGGCGAAGTACAGCACCGCGAACTCGGGCGTGGGACTGGGCAGCGTGCACACCACGTCGCCCTTTGCGATGCCCAGGCGCAGCAGCGCCTGCGCCATCTCGTTCACCTGTGCCTGCAGCGCGGCGAAGGAGGTGGCCTGCCCCTCGAAGATCAGCGCCGTGCGTTCGCCGCGCAGGCGGCAGGTCTCGTGGAACAGGTCGGGGATGGTGCGGTGGTACCAGGCCTGGGCGGCGATGCGTTCGGCGAGCATGGGACGGTCCTGTCTCTCTGGAGGAGGCGAAGCGCGGCCCGCCCGCTTCATGCGCGAGCGTCCGCAGGGACGAAGGAAGTCGGGCTTAGGGCCGCTCAGCGCGGGCTGAACATCTCGCGCAACTGGTACTTCAAGATCTTGCCCGTGGGGTTGCGCGGCAGCGCCGACAGCAGCTCCAGACGGCGCGGGATCTTGTAGCGCGCCAGGCTCTGGCTCGCATGGTCCTGAAGCGACTCCAGCGTGAGTGTCTGACCCGGCTTGAGCGCCACCACGGCCAGCACGGTCTCGCCCCATTTCTCGTCGGGCGCGCCGATCACCGCCACCTCGGCCACGGCCGGGTGGGCGTGCAGCACGCTCTCGACCTCGGCCGGGTACACGTTCTCGCCGCCGCTGATGATCATGTCCTTCACGCGGTCGCAGATGTACCAGAAGCCGTCGGCGTCGAAGTAGCCCACGTCACCGGTGCGGAACCAGCCTTCGGCGTCCAGCGCGGCGGCCGTGGCCTCGGGCTTGTTCCAGTAGCCGCGCGTCACGTTCTGGCCGCGCACGCAGATCTCGCCGCGCGCACCGGGCTCGGTGATCACGCGATCCTGCGCGTCGAGCGCGCGCACCTGCGTGAGCAGCGGCGACTTGCCCACCGAGCCGATCTTGCGCGCCGCCCACTCCGCCGTCAGGCTGGTGGCCATGGCGGCGGTCTCGGTCAGCCCGTAGCCCTGCTGCACCGCAATGCCGCGCTGGTTGAACAGGTGCAGCAGCGGCTCGGGGCACGGCGCGCCGCCACAGGAAATGAGCTTGAGCGTGGACAGATCGGCCGTCGCGAAATCCGGGTGCTGGCTGATGAACAGCAGCATGGCGGGTACGACGAAGATCTTGTTCACCCGGTAGGCCGCAATGTCGCGCAGCACCGCGCCGGGGTCGAACTGGCGCTGCAGCACCACATGCCCGCCCTTGAGCAACAGCGTCAGCGTCATCACGTTCAGCCCGCCGATGTGATAGACCGGCGCGAAGACCAGCAGCACGTCGCTGGCATTGCAGTCGATGGTCAGCATCTCGTTGACGTGGTTCCACCAGAAGTTGCCGTGCGTGAGCATCGCGCCCTTGGGCTGGCCCGTGGTGCCCGAGGTGTACATGATCAGCGCCACGTCATCCGTGTCCACGGCCACGGCGGGCGTCTTCAGCGGCGCCGCCTCGCGCAGCGCCGCGCCCAGCGCCGGCCAGGCGCCGGCCGCCGCTGCGGGCTTGTCGCCATGCGCGAGCCAGAAGGCCTCGCAGACCAGCCGCGCGCGCACCGGCTCGATGACCGCCACATGGTCGGCATCGACGATCAGCGTATGCGCACCGGCGTCGTTGATGATGTATTCGAGTTCCGGCCCCGTGAGCCGGAAGTTCAGCGGCACGAAGATGGCGCCCAGCCGCGCCACCGCGAACAGGCCGACGAAGAACATCGGGTGGTTGAAGCCCAGGTAGGCGACGCGCGCGCCCTCCTTCACGCCGCTGGCCTGCAGCACGGCCGCCATGCGCTCGACCTCGTCCTGCAGCTCGCCATAGCTGCGCGTGTGGCCTTCGTAGCTCAGCGCGGGCCGGTGCGCGTCGCGGTCGGCGCGCTCGGCCAGCCACTGGCCCAGGCCGATGGCGGGCAGCGGCGCGCGCATGCCGCCGAACTCGGGATGCGGCAGGGGGCCATAGGGGTGGGCAGGGCTCATCGGTCAGTCTCCTGGTTTCGTCTCGTCTCGTTCTTTCATTCATTCGCGGCATTCGCAACCGGGCGCCGGCCCTGCTGCGCGATGCACGCTCAATCGGCCAGCCGCGGCAGCAGGATCGCCAGTTCGGCACTGCGCGCCGCGACCGTGTTCGCGTGGCCGGGCAGCGCGGGCGGCAGCACGCGCGCGTACGGCGGCCGCGGCCACTGCCAGCGGTGGGCCGGGAACAGCGCGCGCACGGCGTTGATGTCCAGGTGATAGGGCGGGCCCTCGACCCGCCCCTCCTGCGCGCCGGGCCGCAGGGCCTGCACGGCCAGCAGCGCAAGCTGCCCCCCGGGCCGCAGCCAGGCATGCAGGCGCTCGGCATAGCGCACCCACAGGTCCGGATGGATCGCGCACAGGCAGGTCTGTTCGTAGATGCGGTCGAAGGGCTGCGCGGGCTGCCACTGCAGCAGGTCGGCGTCGACCAGCGTGGCGCTCAGGCCGGCTTCCTTCAGCAGACCGGCGCAAGCCGCCAGCGCGGCGGGCGCGATGTCCACGGCCGTGACTTCGGCGCCCAATGCGGCCAGCGCCACCACTTCCCAGCCGCGCCCGCAGCCGGGCACCAGCACGCGCTGGCCGGGCTTCAGAACGCCCTCGGCGATCCAGGCCTGCAACTGCGGGCTGGCGCCGCCGCGGTCCCAGGGCATGCGCCCTTGCTCGAAATGCTCCTGCCAGAAGGCAGCGGTCGGGCCGGCCATGGCTTCAGCGCCCCGTCCAGGCCGGCTTGCGTTTCTCGTTGAAAGCAGCAAGGCCTTCCTTGGCATCCTCGGTCAGCGCGAGCAGGCCGATCTGGCTCTCGGTGTACGCGAGGGCCTGCTCGAAGGACATGGCCTCGATGGCGCGCATCGCGTACTTGCCGCGCCGGATCGCGGTCGGCGACTTGTCGGCCAGGCGCGCGATCAGCCATTCCACCTTGGCATCGAGTTCCGCCGCCGGCACCACGTGGTTGACCAGGCCATGTGCCTGCGCGGTCACGGCATCGAAGGGTTCGCCGGTCAGCGCCCATTCGCGCACCACGCGGCGTGGCGCCAGGTTCTGCAGCAGGCTCAGCACCTGCATGGGGAACACGCCCACCTTGACCTCGGGCAGGCCGAAGAGCGCATGGTCGGCCGCCACGGCCATGTCCACCATGCACAGCAGGCCCATGCCGCCGGCCATGCAGGTGCCGTTGACGCGCGCGACGAGGGGCAGCGTGGCGGCCTGGGCCTCGCGCAGCAGGTCGGCATAGGCCAGGTTGGGCCGGGAGAAGTCGAAGGCGAAGCCCTTGCCCGGCTGCAGGTCGCCGCCCGCGCAGAAGGCCTTCTCGCCGGCGGCCGTGAGCACGATGGCGCGCACCGCGGGATCGGCATGCGCGCGGCGGATGCCGGCGCGAATGCCCTCGATCACGCCCGCATGCAGCGCATTGCGCTTGTCGGGCCGGTTGATGGTGATCCACAGCGTGGCGCCGCGGACTTCGGTCAGGACTTCGGGTTCGGTGCTGCTCATGGCATTCTGCTGCGCAAGTCGTTCAAAGATGGGGGGCTTCAGGCGGTGGCCTTCGGTTCGATTTCGGCCAGCACGCGGTGCGCGGCCACCTGGTCGTTGACGCTGGCGGCCAGCAGGCGCACGCGGCCGGCCACGGGCGCGGCATGCACATGCTCCATCTTCATGGCCTCCAGCGTCACGATGGGCTGACCCGCTTCCACCTCGTCGCCTTCGGCCACCAGCACCGCGACCACGCGGCCGTTCATGGACGCGCGCACCTTGCCGTCGCCGCCGCCCGGGCCCTGCCTGGCCGCGGCGGCATGCGTGCGCTCCTGCACCACGAAGGGATGGCCGCGCAGTTGCAGGTACAGCGTGTCGCCCTGGCGCAGGAAGACCACGCTTTCGCGCACGCCGTCCAGCAGCACCTGCGCACGCGCGCCCTCGGTGCCCAGCAGCGTGACGGCATGCGCCCGGCCGTCGAGCGCGACGGCGAAGCTGCGCGGCCCGTCCTGCGTCAGCGCGGTGGTGACGGCCTGCCCATTGAGTTCGAAGCGCTGGCCGATGGGCAGGGTGTGGGCCAGGCGCCGCTCGCTGTGGCGCAGCGCCGCATCGGCGCCCGTTTCGGCCAGCAGCAGCGCGGCGACCACGGCGGCCTGCTGCGCCAGCGCCGCATCGGGCCGCAGCAGCGCTTCTTGGTGCTGGCCGATGAAGGCCGTGGTGGCGCCGCCCGCCGCGAACACCGGGTGCGCGAGGCAGCGCGACAGGAAGACCTGGTTCGTCTTGAAGCCCAGCGCGATGCTGTCCTGCAGCCCGCGCAGCAGGCGGCGGCGCGCCTCGTCACGGTCCCGCCCGTGCGCGATGAGCTTGGCCACCATCGAGTCGTAATAGGGCGGCACCTCGGCGCCCGAGCGCAGCGAGTCTTCCACGCGCAGCGCGGTCGACGGGGCCCACAGCGCCATGGTGCCGCTCTGCGGCATGAAGCCCTGGTCCGGGTCTTCGGCGCACAGGCGCACTTCGATGGCATGGCCGTTGAAGCGCACGTCTTCCTGCCGCAGCGGCAGCGGCTCGCCGGCCGCCACGCGCAATTGCAGTTCCACCAGGTCCAGACCGGTGATCGCCTCGGTCACCGGGTGCTCCACCTGCAGGCGGGTGTTCATCTCCATGAAGAAGAAATTTCCTTCTCGGTCGAGCAGGAACTCCAGCGTGCCTGCGCCCTCGTAGCCGATGGCCTTGACGGCCTTCACGGCCACGGCGCCCATGCGCTCGCGCAGCTCGGCGCCCACCACGGGCGAAGGCGCTTCCTCGATCACCTTCTGGTGGCGCCGCTGCACCGAGCAGTCGCGCTCGCCCAGGTGGATGGCGTGGCCATGCCGGTCGGCGAAGACCTGGATCTCGATGTGGCGCGGCTCCAGGATGGCGCGCTCCAGGATCACTTCGGGGTCACCGAAGGCATTGCGCGCCTCGCTCTGCGCGCTGGCCAGCAGCTCGGCGAACTCGCCCGCGTGCTTCACCAGCCGCATGCCGCGCCCACCGCCGCCGGCCGTGGCCTTGATCATGACCGGAAAGCCGATGCGCACGGCCTCCTGGGCCAGCCGCTCGGCGCTCTGGTCCTCGCCCTGGTAGCCCGGGATGCAGGGCACGTCGGCGTCCATCATGAGTTTCTTCGCACCGGCCTTGTGGCCCATGGCGAGGATGGCCTCGGGCGAGGGCCCGATGAAGACCAGCCCCGCGTCGCGGCAGGCGCGCGCGAAGTCCTCGTTCTCGGCCAGGAAGCCGTAGCCCGGATGCACGGCGTCGGCCCCGGTCCTGCGCGCGGCGTCGAGGATCGCTTCGATGCGCAGGTAGCTCTGCGCGGGCAGCGGCTCGCCGATGCACACGGCCTGGTCGGCCTCCTGCACGTGGCGCGCGTCGGCATCGGCGGTGGAATACACCGCCACCGTGCGGTAGCCCAGCGCCTGGGCGCTGCGCATCACGCGCAGCGCGATCTCGCCGCGGTTGGCCACGAGGATCTTGGTGAACGGGGTGGAGGTCTTGGAATCGGTCATGGCTCGGCAGGCGTCGGGGCTCACTTCATGCCCTTGGGATAGGTGCCCATGTACTTGGTGAGGATCTGCAGCATCACCTCGTCGGCGCCGCCGCCGATGGAGGACAGGCGCATGTCGCGGAACAGGCGCGAGATCAGGCTGTCGTTCATGTAGCCCATGCCGCCCCAGAACTGCAGGCAGCCGGTGGACACGTCGCGCGTCAGGCGGCCGGCCTTGAGCTTGGCCACCGAGGCCAGGCGCGTCGCGTCGCGCCCCGCCACCACGTCTTCCACGCCCTGCCAGGCCAGGGCGCGCACGCAGTCCACCTCGGCCTGCATCTCGGCCAGCTTGAAGTTGACCCACTGGTTGTCGAGAATGGAGCGGCCGAAAGCCTTGCGCTCGCGCGTGTAGTCGATGGTGATGTCGATGGCGCGCTGCGCGAAACCCGTGGAGTTGAGCGCGCCCCACAGCCGCTCGATCTGGAACTGCTCCATCTGGTAGACGAAGCCCTGCCCCTCTTCGCCGATGCGGTTGCGCTGCGGCACGCGCACGTCGTCGAAGTAGAGCTGGCCGGTGTCGGACGAATCCATGCCGATCTTCTGCAGCTTGCGCGCGATGGACACGCCCTTGCTTTTCATCGGCACGATGATCAGGCTCTTGTTGCGGTGCGGGGGGCCGTCGGAGGTGTTGGCCAGCAGGCAGCACCAGTCGGCCTGCGTGCTGTTGGTGATCCACATCTTGCCGCCGTTGATGATGTAGTCGCCGCCGTCCTTGCGGGCCGTGGTCTTGATGGAGGCCACGTCGGAGCCGCTGCCCACTTCGGACACGCCGATGCAGCCCACCATGTCGCCCGCGATGGCCGGCGCCAGGAACTCGGCGCGCAGCTCTGCGCTGCCGTGCTTGGCCAGGGCGGGTGTGCACATGTCGGTCTGCACACCGATGGCCATCGGGATGCCGCCGCAGTTGATCTCCGACAGCGTCTCGGCCAGCAGCGCGGCATAGCTGTAGTCCAGGCCGGCGCCGCCGTCCTCGGTGGGCTTGTCCAGGCCCAGCAGGCCCAGCTGGCCCAGCTGCTTGAAGAGCTGGTGGGCCGGGAAGATCTCGGCCTTCTCCCATTCGTCCACATGCGGGTTGACCTGCTCGGCGATCCAGCGCTGGATGGTGCTGCGCACCTGCTCGTGTTCGTGCGTGAGTTGCATGGTGTGTCTCTCTTGTGTTTTCGATGTCAGGCCAGGGTCACGGACGGGCCACGGAGAACTGCATCTTCTGCGGCTCGCGCGCCTCGGCCTCGCGGCAGACGGCCAGCACGGTGGAGAGTACGGCGCGCGTGTCGCGCGGGTCGATCACGCCGTCGTCCAGCAGGCGCGCGCTGGTCGTGAACACACTCATCTGGCTGTCGAAGCGCTCGATGATCTGGCTGCGCATGGCTTCCAGCTTGGCGTGATCGACCTGCCCCTTGCGCGCCATCGCGGCCTCGGTCACGTTGACCATGGTGCCGGCCGCTTGCTCGCCGCCCATCACGGCGGTCTTGGCATTGGGCCAGCTGAAGCAAAAGCGCGGGTGGAAGCCGCGCCCGCACATGCCGTAGTTGCCGGCGCCGAAGGAGGCCCCGCAGTACAGCGTGATCTGCGGCACCGTGGCGCTGGTCACGGCCTGGATCATCTTGGAGCCGTGCTTGATGATGCCGCCCTCCTCGTAGATGCGGCCCACCATGAAGCCGGTCGTGTTGTTGAGATAGAGGATGGGCGTCTTCGACTGGCAGCAGGCCTGGATGAAGTGCGTGGCCTTGGTGGCGCCGGCCGGGTCGATGGGGCCGTTGTTGGTGATCACGCCCACCGGCCAGCCCTCGATCTTGAAATGGCCGCAGACGGTGGCGCTGCCGTAGTTCTCGCCGAACTCCAGGAACTCCGAGCCGTCGGCGATGCGCGCGATGACCTCGCGCATGTCCACCGGCCGCTTGTGGTCGGTGGGCATCACGCCCAAAAGTTCCTCGGCCGCGTAGCGCGGCGGCTGCCAGCTGCGCGCGGGCTTGAGGGCCTGCCCGCGGTCCCAGTCGAGCTGGGCCAGGATCTCGCGCGCGATGCGGATGCCGTCGCGGTCGTCCTCGGCCAGGTAGTCGCCCAGGCCCGAGATGTGCGTGTGCATCACGGCGCCGCCCAGTTCCTCTTCGGTCGCGATCTCGCCCGTAGCGGCCTTGAGCAGCGGCGGGCCAGCCAGGAAGGCGCGCGAGCGGCCGCGCACCAGGATGATGTAGTCGGACAGGCCGGTCTGGTAGGCGCCGCCGGCCGTGGAGGAACCGTGCGTCACCGTCACCACCGGCAGGCCGGCGGCCGACAGCCGCGCCAGGTTGCGGAAGGAACTGCCGCCGCGCACGAAGTCCTCGACGCGGTAGGCCAGCAGGTTGGCGCCGGCGCTTTCGACCAACTGCACGTAGGGCAGCTTGTTCTCCAGCGCCAGCTCCTGCACGCGCAGCACCTTGTCCAGGCCCATGGGCTGCAGCGCGCCGGCGTCGATGCCCGAATCGGACGCGTTGATCATGCAGCGGATGCCGCTGACATAGCCGATGCCCGAGATGATGCCGCCGCCCGGCACGCTCTTGTCGAGGTCGGGCGTGTCCATGCCCAGCCCGGCCAGCGAGGCAATTTCCAGGAAAGGCGTGCCCGGGTCCAGCAGCAGCGACAGGCGCTCGCGCGGCAGCAGCTGGCCGCGTTTCTCGAAGCGTTCGCGCGAGGCGGTGGACTTCTGGCGCGCCCGCATCTCGTAGCTGCGCACGCGCTCGATGAGCTGCAGCATGTGCGCGCGGTTGGCCTGGAAGCTCTCGCTGCCGGGGGAAAGGTTGGACTCGATCAGGGCCATGGGAGACTGCTCAAAACAACGCTGGAGCCGGATGGCTTCTTGCGACGGATGTCAGCGTAGGGCGGGGGCCCCGGGCAGTCTTGCGGCAATTGGCTGGCGATCGGCTGGCGGCTCGTCTTCGGGCCCCAACCCCGGCGTCCTGTGCAGTGCCGATGCCGCATCCGCCTGCGGCCCGCCCTGCCCGTCGGCCTGCAGCGCCCACCGGGCAGGCGCTGCGGCGCTCAACGCGCCGTCACGCGCACCACTTCGCCGTTGGCGCGCCGCAGGTACATGTCCGGGCCGGCCAGTCGGACGTCGTTGCACACGGAAGGGATCACCTTGAACTGGAAGCACACCTTGCCGTCCTCGGTGCGCCAGGTGCCGCGGTCCGAACGGCCCGAGAAATACGCCGTGACCCCATCCGCCTCGGCCGCGTAGTCCGTGCGGACGGCCACGCCGTTGCCCGCGGTGAAGGTGAAGGACTTGCCGCGCAGCAGTCCCGCCAGCTCGCTGGCCGAGGGCGCGCGCACGCCCGCCGGGAAGTCGCGGGCCGGCGGCGCGGTGGCGGCGCAGCCGGCCAGCAGCAGGGGCAGCAGGGTGATCAGCCAGGGGGTGTGGGTGCGGATGCGCATGCGTCTCTCCTCGTTCGGGCCGGTCACAGCCCCAGTCGGGCCTTCATCGCCGTCCAGGCCGTGCCGTTCAAGCGGGTGCTGCTGGACAGGCGCGCGTTGAAGTCCGGCTTGATCTCGTGCGCGCGGTACACCCACTGGGTGTCGGGGTCGGCCGCATTCCAGCGGATCTGCGTGTAGACCACGTGGTAGTCGAGGGCCGGCGTCGGCGGCTGGCCGCTGAAGCGCAGCACCCGTTCGCCGTTCACTTCGTCGATGCGGTAGCCGCCCGTGGCGGAAGCCGCACAGTTGGAGACCACGGTCTGATCGGCATTCAGGTCGCACTCGTAGTAGGTGGCCACGCCCTGGGTGGCCCCGGCGGGCGTGAACGACACGCGCAGATTCCGCTGCGCGCTGGTGCTCAGCGCCAGGCTCAGGGTGTTGCCGCCCGTGGGCGAGGCCGCGCCCGAGGCCGGGAAGGCGCCGATCACGGCCTCCAGCGTGCGGCGGCTGGCCGGCTGGGAACGGGTGAAGAAGTTGTCGATCTGGATGTCGGGCGCCAGCACCACCGCGCTGCCCTGCCGCTCCTGCGAGCCCGCGGGAAAGGCCGTGCCGCCCAGCACGCTGGCCGCATCGAGCACGTTGAAGACGGCCTGGCGGTCGGCCACGTAGGCGGCCATGCCCTGGCCCGCAAGGTCGCTGGCCCGGCTCCAGCCCAGCTGCACGCGCGTGCCGCACACCCGCGCCCGGTTGGGGTTGCCGACCGTGACCTCGACCGCCACGGCGGGGCCGCACCACTTCCAGCCGTCCGGAGACAGGTAGGCCGAACGGTACAGCGCATTGGGGTCGTTGCCGATGGGCCGGACGGCGCCCCCGGTCTTGCCGCTGCGCGTGTCCAGCACCGTGCCGCCGGGCGTGCCGGCCTCCTTGGCCTGGGTGTCGAGTGTCTGCACGAAGAAGTTGCCGGCGTCCTGGAAATACAGGTTGCTCAGCAGCGTGCCGGCACTGGCGGCGGCACCCTGGTCGCCCACCACCAGCGGCACGCCGGTGCGCAGCATGCCCGAGATGAGCGCCGCCGCCGTGCGGGCGGTGTCGCGCACCTGCGCGTCGTCCCAGGCCGGGTCGTCCTGGTAGCCCTCGATCTTGGCGGCGTCGATGGCCAGTTGCAGCGCAACGTTGGCGCGCGCCTCGGACTCGGCCATGCCGGCCTCCACGCCGGCCTGCACCAGCGTGGTCAGCGGATTGATGGCGCCGCCCGAGCCGGCCGGGCGCTTGAGCACGTAGTCGGCGCTGGTGGCGGCGACGGTGGGGTCGTACGAATCGACGGCGGTGCCGGAGGCGGCCGGATCGCCCGCCTTCACGGGGGCGATGAGAGGGGCCGTGGCCGCGTCCGGCACGGCCGTGGCGTCGTAGCTCAGGGTGTATCGGCCGTCGGCCCCGGTGGGCGCGGAAGCGGGTTCGCCACTGTCGCAGGCATCGTTGCCGTCCAGGTCCAGGCAGACGACGACATTCTGGAGCGTGCCGTTGCGCGCGACTTCGCCGCTCAGGGTGACGGGCGCCGGGGCCGGGGCCGGGGCCGGGGCCGGGGCCGGCGCGGGTGCCGGCGCGGGCGCGGGCGGCGCCGGCAGGGACACGACGGGGAAACCACCACCACCTCCGCCACCCCCACAGGCCGTCAGGGCCAGCGCGGCGGAAGCGGCGATGGCGTGGATCCGCAGGTTCTTGCTTCGCGATTGCATGGATGTCCTCCTAGGTCCTGGGTACGCGATGTGTCTTTCGACACGAGGACACTAAGAGAAACACTTCTGTCGCACATCACCCAGTTGGGCGATGGCCGAGGCGGCGTGAAGCCGCTATCGGCTCAGGGCGGCGCGTCGTCCCCCAGCACCAGCCCCATCCGGTTGGCGGCCACGATGGCCTGCGTGCGCGTGGTGACGGCCAGCGCGCGCAGCACGGTGCTGACGTGGGTCTTCGCGGTGTTCGGGCTGAGCCCCAGCTCGCGCGCGATGAGCTTCATCGGCTTGCCCTCCAGGATCAGCCGCAGCACCTGCGTCTGGCGGGCGGTCAGCCCGAGTTCCGCGGGACTGGTGCACGGCCGCGAGGGCAGGAGCGACGGCGGCGCGATGCCCGCCAGGCTGAGCGGCGGCACGTAGATGCCGCGCGCCAGCACCGTGCGCAGCGCCTCGAACATCCGGCTCGACGGCGCCGACTTCGGGATGAAGCCCATGGCGCCCAGCTGGATCGCGCGCAGCACCGTGACCTGGTCCTCCTGCGAGGACAGCATGACCAGCGGCACGCCGGGATGCCGCTCGCGCACCGTCTCCAGCGCCTGCAGGCCGTGCGTGCCGGGCAGGATGAAGTCGAGCAGGATCAGCTCGATGCCGGCGCCGCCGTCGAGGACGGCCAGCGCCTCGTCGAGCTTCGCCGCGTGCCAGACCTGCACCGCCGGATCCAGCTCCCTGAGCAGCAGCGCCACGCCCTCGCGGAACAGCGCATGATCATCGACCAGCAGGATCTTCATGGCCCGAGTCTGAACCGATTTCCGGCGGCTCGCCTCCCCCGCTTGGGTGAGCCTGCAGCGCGGCCTCGATGGCCGCCAGCAGCGCATCGGCGCCGACCGGCTTGTGCAGCAGCGCCAGCCCCGCCTCGGCCACGCGCCGCAGGTCCGCGGCGGCGATGTCGCCGGTGATGATGATCGCGGGCACCGCCTGGCCGATGCGCGCGCGCAGTTGCCGGACCGCGGCCAGGCCATCCTGGCGCTCGCGCAGCCGGTAGTCGCACAGGATCAGGTCGGGATCGCGCAGATGCTCGCCGAGCAGGTCCAGGCACTGCCCCGCCGACGCGGCGGTGAGCACGTGCGCCCCCCAGCTGTGGCACAGCGCCTGCATCGCGCGACGGGTGTCGGCCTCGTCGTCGATCACCGCGATGAATGCGCCGGCGATGCGCCCGCCGCCCGCCAGGGCCTCGGGCCGCACCGGCATCGCCGGCGGCGCCTCGGCCATCGGCAGCAGGACCGAGAAGCAGGTCCCGCGGCCCGGCATCGAGCGCAGCGCATAGGGGTGGCCGAGCAGTTCGAGCGTGCGCTTGACGATGGCCAGGCCCAGCCCGAGCCCCTTGCCGCGGTCGCGCTCCGGGTTGTCGATCTGGAAGAACTCCTCGAAGACGTGCGGCAGCTGGTCCGGCGCGATGCCAATGCCGGTGTCCCAGACCTGCAGCTCGACGCCGCCCGGGCGGCGGCGCCCGCCGAGCAGGACGCGGCCGCGCTCGGTATAGCGGATGGCGTTGGCGACCAGGTTGCCCAGCACCCGCTCCAGCAGCACGGCATCCGTGCGCACGGCGCAGCGCGAAGGCACCACCACCAGCCGCAGGCCCTTGCGCGCGGCTTCCGGCGCGTGGCCGGCAGCCACCCGGCGCAGCAGTTCGGCCAGCGCATGGTCGCCCAGCACCGGCCTGGCCATGCCGGCGTCCAGCTTCGAGATGTCGAGCAGGCTGCCGAACAGGGCCTCCATGGCGCCGACCGAGGCCTGGATGTGGTCCACCAGCTGGCCCACTTCCGGCGTGACCGGCTGGCGGCGCAGCACGCCCACCAGCAGGCCGATGGTGTGCAGCGGCTGGCGCAGGTCGTGGCTGGCCGAGGCCAGGAAGCGCGTCTTGGCCTGGCTGGCCTGCTCGGCCTCCTCGCGCCTGGCGCGCAGCAGCGCGTTGGCCTCGCGCAGCGCCCGGGTGCGCTCGGCCACGCGGCTTTCGAGCAGCCGGTACGACTCGTGCAGCTGCCCGGCCATCTGGTTGAAGCGGGCCGCGAGCTGGCCCAGTTCGTCGCCGCGCGACAGTTCGATCCGGTGCGCCAGCCGGCCCTCGCCGATGCGGTCGGCGCCCTCGGCGAGCTGCTGGATTGGCCGCACCACCCGGCGGGCCAGCACGATGCCGACGGCCGAGCCGGCCAGGACGGCGAGCACCAGGATCAGCAACGCGGTGGCCAGCGCGCGGCGCACCGGCGCGTAGGCCTCGCTGCGCGGCTGCTCGGTGATCAGCCGCCAGCCGGGCACGCTCAGCGTCGCGACACGAGCGACCATCGCGCGGCCCTCGGGCGTCTCGAATTCGATCAGCCCACCGGCGGGCGCCTGCGCGATCGCCGCGCGCACCGGCGGGCGGGCGGCCCAGTCGGGCAGCGCCAGCACCTGCAGGAAGTCGGGGTGCGCCAGCAGGCGCCCCTGCTCGTCGACCACGTAGGCGTACCCCTCGAGGCCGAAGCGGGCTTCATGGATGATGTCGCGCAGTTGCGCCAGATCGACCTCCGCCGCAAGCACGCCGCTGGCCGGGAGCTGGCCGCGCCGCGCCATCACCACGCGGGGCTGGTTGACGACGAACGTGACCGGACCGAACCATGGCGCCTCGGCGCTTGCGTGCAGGAATTCGGGCGACTGGCTGCGGTCCTCGCCCCGGCCGATGCGGTCGGGTGCCATGCGCGAGATGTGCGCGCGTTCCTGGCCGTGCGGGTCGATCCAGTACAGCGCCTGGATCGCCCGCGACTGCCTCATCAGCCGGTACAGCTCGAACTGGATGTCGGCATCCGCATCGCCCAGGTGGCGCGAATCCTGCAGCGACAGGGTGGCGCGCAGCAAGGCGACCGTCTGGCCGATGAAGCGGTCGATCCGGGCCGACGCCCGGCTGGCTTCGAGCGCCTGCAGCGCCTCGACAGCCACGCGTGTCTCGCGCTGGATCAGCCAGAGCTGCGCGAAGCCGCTGGCCGCGAGCACCAGCGTGACCAGCGTGGCCACCGACAGGGCATAGGTTTGCCACAGGCGATGGCCGTGCGGGCGCATCAGCGGGAGGGCGCCTGGGCGGCAGCCTTCGCGTCACCCGGAGTGCCCGCCGCTGGCGGCAGCGTGACCTCGCCCGGCCGGATCAGGCGGTCGGCGCGCGCGAGCAGCGCCGGCGGCAACGTCACGCCGATGCGCTCGGCGGTGTCGAGGTTGACGACCAGCGCTGCTTCGTACAGCTCCTCGACCGGCAGTTCCGCCAGGGGGCGGCCGCGCAGCACCTGATCCACATAGTGCGCCCCGCGTCCGCACATGCTGACGCGACCGATGGCGCCGTAGCTGAGCAGGCCGCCGTGGCGGGTGGCGAACCAGGAGGTGTGCGCGATCGCCGGCAGCCGCACCCGCAGCGCCTGCCGCGCGTGCTCGCCGAGCAGCGCCGAGGAATCCGGCCAGATCATCACGGCATCGACCTGGCGCCGCGCCAGCTCGTCCCAGGCCGCGGCGACGCCGGCCTCGCCCGAGAAACGCACGCGCACCCCCTCGACGCCGGCCTGCAGCAACATGTCCGTGAAGGGGCCGAGGTCCTTGTGCCGCTCGTGCCCCGCGTGGTCGCCGTTCGAAATCATGCCGATGCGGCGCGCCTGCGGGAACGCCTGCAGCAACACCTCCATCGGCTTGAGGAAGAACTGGCCCTTCAGGCCCAGCGTGACGCCCGTGACATTGGCCAGCGGGCGCAACTGCGCATCGAGGACCTTGTGCAGATTGGTCGGGCCCAGCATAACGATGGGCAGCTCCCGCGTGGCGTTCATCAGGGCTTCGGCCGCCAGATTCTCGGTCGCCAGAAGCACGGCCGGCCGGCGCGCCGCCAGCGCTTGCGCCAGGGGTGCGAAGCGGGCTGGATCGTTGGCCGCGTCGTTCCATTCGAGCCTCAGTGGCCCGTCGAAGGACCAGCCGGCCTGCTCCAGGCCGGCGCGCACCTCGTTCATGCAGAGCCGATTCGACTCGCTCGGACCGGGGCCCAGGTAGGCAATGACGCGGGGAGCGGTGCCTGGCGGGTCCGCCCTTGCAACGGCCTCGGAGGCGGTCTGCGCGGCAAGCGGCCGGCAGATGGCCAGCATGGCGATGGCCGCCCACGCGGCGACGATGGATGGCCGATGGCGCGGCGGAGCTGGAGGCATGGAGAGGCCCTGTCGAAGACATGCCGTTCGCGGCGGATCGGATTATGCGGCGGGGCGCCTGCGCGGCCTGCGCGCGCAGAAGGGCCGCCCGCTACGCCAACCCCGCGCGGTACTTGGCCAGCAGCGCGTGCGGGTGGTAGCTGAGCTTGGTGCGGCGGAAGTTGGGCAGGCCCAGGTCCTGCTCGAAGTTGAGCCACTGCGGCGGGCGGCCGAACAGCGCGCCACCCTCGCTCGCCAGGTGCTGGAACAGCGCCTGCGCGATGCCCTTGAAGCGCGCCAGGCCCTTGGCGAAGCGCACCACGCACACGCCGGGCTGCAGTTCCTCGGCCAGCACGAAGCCGGCCGGCTCGCCGTCGGCCCAGGTGAGGAAGCCGCGCAGGCCGAGTTCCGGCGCATGCATCAGGGCCTCCTGGCAGGGCAGGTCGTCGGCATCGCCGGGCTGTTTGCCCTTGTCCGCCAGCCATTCGCGCAGGATGGCCAGCGCCGCCTCCCGCAGCGGCGGCGCATAGGCCGCATGTGTGAGCCGGTGCGCGGCCAGGCACTGGCGCAGCAGGTTGCGCTTGTTGTGCAGGCCGGGACCGGCGTAGTCGCGAAAGGTGCTGGCGCGGTAGAGGTAGTCGGCGTCGTCGCGTGCGCTGGCCAGCGTGAAGCGCGCAGGGTCCAGCGCCGCGGCCTGCGCGGCGGCAATCGGGAAGAAGCATTCCCCCGGGCGCAGCAGACCGCGCAATACATGCTGCGGCGCGCCGGCCAGCGCGAACAGCGGCAGCACATGGCGCTGCCCGTCATAGGCATGGCCGCGGATCACGGGCCAGTCGCCGTCGCAGAACCGGTAGTCGTGCGCGCGGCGGAACAGCCAGAGGTTGGCGAAGGACAGGTCGGCGATCGCCTGCTCGCCCTGCCCCGCCAGGCCTCGGGCCAGCAGCGGCGCCACGCGCGCCGCATGGGCCAGCGACAGCGGTTCACCCGCGTTCACGTATTCACGCGGGCCGCGGCAGGTGGCGCGTGCGCACGCCGGGCGCGGGCCCGTCGGCCGGCTCGCCCGCGAAGCACTGGGCGATGGCGGTCCATTGCTCGGCGCCCTCGCCGGCCCATTGCAGCGCGGTGTCGTCGCGGTGCCGGCGCTGCGTGACCAGCAGGGCGAAGTCCAGCGCGGGCCCTTGCACGTGGTCGGTGGCCGAAGGCTCACCCCAGGTCCACAGTTCGCCGTCGGGCGCGCGCAGCGCCACATGGGGCACGGGTTGCGGCGGCTGGCGCTGGCGGTTCACGAAGGTCCAGCCATAGGTGCTCACGCCCAGGTGCGTGATGTGGCGCAGGCCCGGGCTCGCGCCGCGCGTGCGGCCCAGCACGTCCCAGATGTCCTGCCCATGCGCCCAGGTCTCCATGAGCCGCGCGGTGGCGAAAGAGCGCGCGCTCATGCTCGGGCCGTACCAGAGCAGGCGCGCCTTGGGGTCCAGCGGGCGCAGCGCCGCCACCAGCGCCTCGAAGCGTTCGCGCCACAGGGCCAGCAGGGCCGGGCCGTCCAGGTGGCCGAAGGTGTCGCGCGCGATGGCGCTGATCTCGCGGCCCGTCTCCAGTTCGGCCGCCAGGGCCCGGGCGCCGGCCGTGAAGGCATCGGCGTCGGTGGCCGACTGCAGCGCGGTCTGGTCGAAGTAGCACAGGTGCGCGATCTCGTCCCACGGCGTCCAGCCGTAGAAGTCGGTGCGCAGGCGCCATTGCTCGGGCGTGAGCGTGGCGCACAGGTCGGCCAGCGCCCGGTACTCGCCGAGCAGGTCATCGCAGGTCTTGTCCATCGGGGGTGTCTCTCTAGTGTTCGTTCTTCGTCGGGCGCCGGGCCGGCGCATGCCGCGCTACAGGCCCAGTTGCCGCGCCGTGAGGTCCTTCATGATCTCTTCCGAGCCGCCGCCGATCATCATCACCTTCACCTCGCGGTAGATGCGCTCGCTCTTCGTGCCGCGCATGAAGCCCATGCCGCCCAGGATCTGCACGGCCTGGTCGGCGCAGAACTGCATGGCCTGCGTGGCCAGGATCTTGGCCATGCAGGTGCGTGCCACCAGCTGCGCCGGATCGCCCAGCCGGTGCTGCACGCGGTAAGCCAGTTCATAGACCTGTGCGCGCGCGGCGTTGATGCGCATCGCCATGTCCACCAGCTTGTGGCGGATCACCTGCCGCTCGATGAGCGGCAGGCCGAAGGTGCGGCGCTCGCGCGCCCAGTCCACGGCCTCGTTCAGGCACACCTCGGCATAGGTGCAGGCCGAAGCCGCCATGCTCAGGCGCTCGGCGTTGAAGTTGGTCATGAAGACCTTGAAACCGGCGTTCTCGGGCCCGAGCAGGTTCGCGACCGGCACGCGCACACCATCGAAGCGCAGGTGCGCCGTGTCGGACGCCCACCAGCCCATCTTCTGCAGCGGCGTGCGCGTGAGGCCCAGCGCGTCGCCTTCCACCAGCAGGGCGGAGATGCCGTTCGCCCCCCTGCTGGCCGGATCGGTGCGCACCGCCACCGTGATGTAGTCGGCGCGCATGCCCGAGGTGATGAACACCTTCTCGCCATTGAGCACGTAATGCTCGCCGTCGCGCACCGCCGTGGTCCGCAGCGCCGCCACGTCCGAGCCGCCGCCCGGCTCGGTCACGGCCAGGGCGGCGATCTTCTCGCCCGCCAGCACGGCCGGGATCACGCGCTGCCTGAGCGCCTCGCTGCCGAAATGCGCGACCGGCGGCAGCCCGATGGTGTGCGACATGGCCGAGGCCGACACGCCGCCGCCGCCCGTGCGCGCCAGCTCCTCGGCCACGACGATGTGGAAGAACAGGTCGGCCGGCGTGCCGCCGTAGGCCTCGTCGTAGCCGATGCCCAGCACGCCCAGCCGGGCCAGTTGCCGGTACAGCTCGCGCGGGAAGGTCTGGGCCTCGTCCCATTCGTGGACGTGCGGCGTGATCTCGCGCGCGGCGAAGTCGCGCAGCGTGGCGCGGAATTCCTCGTGTTCGGGCGAAAAGTAGTGCGGCAGGGGCTGGATGTCGATCATGGTGGCGTGGTGAGCAAGCGCTTCGGCCAGCGTAGGCCCACGCGCGGCGGGTGTCTTGCGGCGAGTGGCTGCCGGGTGCGCGCATCGGCGCTCGCGCGACTTCAGGGCCAGGCGCCACCGCGCAGCGCCTGCAGCAGGGCACCGGGCTCCACCGCGCTCAGGCTACCCAGGCGCGGCGGCGCCCCTGCCGCGCGGCCCTGCACATCCTCCTGCTTGCCCAGCCCGTCCGCGCCCTCCTCCGCTTCCAGCCAGCCCGCGACATGTGCGCCATGCAGGGCTGAAGCCTTGCAGCCGGCGCCCGCCGCCCGCACCAGCACCAGCGGCAAGGCCAGGCGCGCCAGCATCTGCCCGGCGCTCAGCGCGGGCCCCAGCCGGGCGCACAGGCCACCCACGCCCATCACCACCAGGGCATCCACCCAGGTCGCCAGCACGTCATGCGCATCCGCGACCACTTCGGGGTCGATGGCCACGCCGCCGCGGGCAGCCGCGACGGCCAGGTCGGGCGCGGGCGGCAGCCGGTAGGGGCACAGCGCCGATTCGGGCAGCCGGAAAGTGCCGGCCGCCGCCAGGCGCTGAAGCCGGAGGCTGGTCCAGCGGCCGGACTCCCGCCATTCGCCGCTGATCGCGGGCGTCATCACGGCCACGCTCAGGCCCTGTGTGCGCAATGCGCGCGCGATGGCCAGCGCGGCCTGCTCCTCGCCCGCGCCGCCGTCGATGCCCGTGACCACGCAGCCCACCGGCGCATGCAGCCAGGGACCGGGGCACTGACTGCCATCGGGATGCGCGGAACAGGAGCTCATGGGTCCATGCTGGGCAGGTGTCACGCACGTGTCTTGTGCTTACAGGCTGCAAGCGCCATGGCCGCGCAAGACCGCGCGCCAGAACACCCGCAGCCGCCGGCCCCGCTTAGCCACAAACCACAAGCCCTGCGCAGGACCCGCTGATAGCCTGACTGCATCCAGTTTCGGCCGCCCTCGGGCGGCCGCATCCAGACCCTTCGGAGACAAGAGCATGACAACGGCAGGCAAAGTGGTGCGCATCGGCGGCGCCTCGGGCTTCTGGGGCGACAGCGCCGTCGGCGCCCCGCAACTGGTGGAATCGGGGCAGATCGATTACCTGGTGTTCGACTACCTGGCCGAGACCACCATGGCGATCATGGCGGCCGCGCGCATCAAGAAGCCCGAGATGGGCTACGCCACCGATTTCGTCGACGTCGCGATGAAGGCCGTGCTCCCGGAAGTGATGAAGCGCGGCATCAAGGTGGTGGCCAACGCGGGCGGCATCCACCCGCAGGGCTGCGCGGCGGCGCTGCAGGCGCTGGCCGAATCGATGAACCTGAGCCCGCGCATCGCGGTGGTCGAAGGCGACGACGTGAGCGCGCTGATGCCCGCGCTGCGCGAAGGCGGCGCCACCGACATGTTCAGCGGCGAGCCGCTGCCCGCGCGCGTGCTCAGCGCCAACGCCTACCTGGGCGCGCTGCCCGTGGCAAAGGCGCTGGCCGAGGGCGCCGACATCGTGATCACCGGCCGCGGCGTGGACAGCGCCGTGACCCTGGGCCCGCTGATCCACGAGTTCGGCTGGACGCCCGATCAGCACGATGCGCTGGCCGGCGGCAGCCTGGCGGGCCACATCATCGAATGCGGCTGCCAGGCCACGGGCGGCCTGCACACCGACTGGGAAGCGGTGCCCGACTGGCCGAACATCGGCTACCCCATCATCGACTGCCGCGCCGATGGTAGCTTCGACGTGCGCAAGGCCGCGGGCACGGGTGGCGCCATCCTGCGCGCGGCCGTCGCCGAGCAGATGCTCTACGAGATCGGCGACCCCGGCGCCTACCTGCTGCCCGACGTGAGCTGCGACTTCCGCGAGGTGCGCATCGAGCAGCTGGACGCCGAGCGCGTGCGCGTGAGCGGCGCGCGCGGCCGTGCGCCCAGCGGCCAGTACAAGGTCTCGGCCACCGCCATGGACGGCTACCGCAGCGCGGGCGGCATGGTGATCGTGGGCATAGCCGCGGCTCGCAAGGCGCAGCGCACGGGCGAGGCCATCCTGGCGCGCTGCCGCCAGATGCTGCAGCAGCAGGGCCTGGGCGACTTCACGCAGGCCGAGGTGGCGCTGCTCGGTGCCGAGACGCTGTACGGCCCGCACAGCCGCGCACAGGCCGCGCGCGAAGTGATGGTGCGCGTGACCGTGAACCACCCCGACAAGCAGGCGCTGGCCCTCTTCGCGCGCGAGATCGCGCCGGCCGGCACCTCCTGGTCGCCGGGCACCACCGGCCCCGGCCTGGCGCGGCCCAGCGCGTCGCCGCACATCAAGCCTTTTGCCTTCCTGCTCGACAAGGCGCGCGTGCCAGTGCAGGTGCGCCTGGGCGAGCGGCAATGGGCGGTGGAGATTCCGGCCGGCGGCGCCGTGAGCGCGGCGCCCGCCCTGCCCGACCCTGCGCCCTGGCAAGACGCCGATACGCCGCACATCGAGGTGCCGCTGGTCCGCCTGGCCTGGGCGCGCAGCGGCGACAAGGGGAATCTGTCGAACATCGGCGTGATCGCGCGCCGCCCCGAATGGCTGCCGCTGCTGTGGGCACGGCTCACGCCCGAGGCCGTGAAAGCCTGGTTCGCGCACCTGGTGCACGGCCGCGTGGAGCGCTTCCACCTGCCGGGCATCCATGCCATGAACTTCGTGATGCACGACGCGCTGGACGGCGGCGGACCCGCGTCCACCCGCATGGACCCGCTGGGCAAGGGCATGGGCCAGATCCTGCTGGACATGCCGGTGCGCGTGCCGGCGGCCTGGTTCAAGGATTGAGGCGGCACGCCGGGTACAGGCATGAACGTCTACTCGCTCTTCCTCAACCGCGCGCGGGCCTGGCCGGCGCGCACGGCGCTGGTCCAGAGCGACCAGGCCATTCGCTACGACGAACTGGCGCAGCGCGCCGAGCGCACGGCCCGCGCACTGGCGGCGCAGGGCCTGCGTGCGGGCGACCGCGTGGCGCTGCTGTCGGAGAACCGCATCGAGTATGTGGAGCTGCTGCTGGGCGCCGCGGCGCTGGGCGTGATCGTGGCCTGCCAGAACTGGCGCCAGTCGCCCGACGAGCTGCGCCACTGCATCACGCTGGTGAAGCCGCAGTTCGTCATCGGCTCCGCTCGCTTCTCCGCCCTGCTGGCCGATGCGCGCGTCCCGGCCCTGGTGAGCGGCGAAGTGCCGGTGCTGAACCTGGACGAGGGACAGGCCGCCTGGCTGCAGCGGGGCGATGCGGCCCCCGCCCCGGCGCTGGGCCAGGCCGACCCGGAAGCGGGCCTGTTCATCCTCTACACCAGCGGCACCACGGGCCTGCCCAAGGGCGCGCTGATCAGCCACCGCGCCTGCATCGCGCGTTCCTGCATCGCGGCGCTGGACCAGCTGCTGGTGCCCGGCGATGCCTTCATCGCGTGGACGCCCATGTTCCATATGCTGGCCACCGATTCGACGCTCACCACCCTGCTGGGAGGCGGCACGGTGTTCATCCTCGACGGGCTGGATCTGCCGGCCATCCGCCATCTGGTGCAGACCGAGCGCATCGGCCACCTGGTCGTGATCCCGGGCATGGTGGACAAGGCCATCGAGGCCTTTCGCGCGCCCGGCTTCACCGTGAAGGGCGTGCGCGGCGTGGGCTGCATGGCCGACCTGGTGCCGCCGGCGCAGATCGAGGCCATCACGCGGCGGGTGCAGGCGCCCTTCCTCAACTCCTTCGGTTCCACGGAGACGGGCGCGGCGCCGGCCAGCGCGGGCCTTCTGGCGGCGGGCCAGCCGGTGCAGGATCTTGCCAAGCGCCAGAGCGCGCTGTGCCTGATCCGGCTGGTGGACGACGAGGGCCACGAGGTGGGCATCGACCAGCCCGGTGAGATGCAGGTCAGCGGCCCGGGCCTGTTCAGCGGCTACTGCGACTACCAGGCCCATGCCGATGGCGGCGCGCGCCTGCGTGCCGGCGACTGGTTCGCGATGGGCGACATGTTCACGCGCAGCGCCGACGGCCTGCTGCACTACGTGGACCGCAAGAAGTACCTGATCAAGTCCGGCGGCGAGAACATCTACCCGGCCGAGATCGAGCGCGTGCTCACCGCCCTGCCGGGCGTGGCCGACGCGGTGGTGATCCGCCAGCCCGATGCGCAGTGGGGCGAGGTGCCCGTGGCCTACGTGGTGGCCGCCGAGCCGGGCCTGGACGCCGCCACCGTCATCGCCCGCTGCCGCGGCCGCATCGCCGGCTACAAGCTGCCGAAGGAAGTGGTCTTCGTGCGCGCCGACGAACTGCCGCGCAATTCCACCGGCAAGGTGCAGCGCAACCTGCTCGAAGCGGCGCATGCGCGGCGGCGTGCGACTGCGGCCTGAGCGCCCCGCAACACCCCACCCACATCCGACTCGATTCCGGCCCGTGCATCCGTGACTGCGCGCCTGGGTGGTGCGCGATGCGCGGGCCCTGTTCCCGTGCCCTGCTCCCCTTTACACAGAACCCAGAACCGGAGACATCACCATGACACGCTTTTCCATCCGCCCCCGCCTGCAACGCAGCCTGCTGGCCGCCCTGGTGCTCGGCACCGCGGCCAGCGCCGCGCTGGCCGAGAAGGTCCGCATCGCCTACATCGACCCGCTGTCCGGCCCCTTCGCCGAAACCGGCATCAACGTGCTGCGCAGCTGGCAGCTGGTGGCCGAGATCGCCAACCGCGAGAACTGGGCGCCCGGCCACACCTTCGAGGTGGTGGGCTTCGACAACAAGGCCAACCCGCAGGAATCGCTGGCCATGCTCAAGTCGGCCAGCGACAACGGCTACCGCTACATCGCGCAGGGCTTCGGCTCGGGCTCGGCGCTGGCGCTGGTGGACGCCCTGAACAAGCACAACCAGCGCAACCCGGGCAAGGAGATGGTGTACTTCAACACCTCGGCCGGCGACCCCGACCTGACCGGCGCCAAGTGCAGCTTCTGGCACTTCAGCCTGGACTCCAACGCCGATGTGAAGATGAACGCCATGGCCGAGATGATCGCGGCCAACAAGGCCATCAAGCGCGTCTACCTGCTGAACCCCAACTATGCGCTGGGCCAGCAGGTGTCGCGCGCCGCCAAGGAACAGCTGCCCGCCAAGCGCGCCGACATCGAGATCGTGGGCGACGACCTGCACCCCTTCGGCCAGGTCAAGGACTTCGCGCCCTACGTCGCCAAGGCCGCGGCCGCCAAGCCCGACATCGTGATCACGGCCAGCGCGGGCTCCGACCTGGCCCTGCTCATCAAGGCCGCGCGTGACTACAACCTGGCCCCGCCGCTGTACACCTACTACGCGGTCGCGCCCGGCATGGCCGTGCCCATGGGCGCCGGTTCGGCCGGCAAGGTGCGCGCCCTGCCCTACTGGCATGCCAACGAAAGCAACCCCGCCAGCGACGCCGTGGTGGAGGCCTTCAAGGCCAAGTTCAACGACGACTATTTCGTCTCCACCACCTACACCGGCCTGCGCCTGCTGGCCCAGGGCATCGTCAAGGCCGGCTCCACCGATCCGATCAAGGTCGCCTTCGCGATGGAGGACATGCAAGTGGACAGCCTGAACGGCCGGGTGACGCTGCGCAAGGCCGACCACCAGGTGCTGCAGCCGCTGTTCGCCGTCACCTGGGCCAAGGCGGGCGGTGCCGGCATGCGCTACGACCTGGGCAAGACCGGCCATGGCTGGCGCACCGACGAGCGCCTGCCGGCCGAGAAGGTGACACTGCCCACCACCTGCGCCATGCAGCGGCCCAACGCCAGCTGATCACCTCGCGCACAAGCACAAAGGGCGCCGGGGGCGCCCTTTGTCATGGGGAACGAATCGGCGAAACGCGCCGGGCGCCCTGCCCGCTCAGTGGCCCCGCATCATGCCCGCCAGGGGCTCGCCGAGCATCCGCAGCTTGCGCGAACCCGCGAAGATGTCACGCGGCTTGAGGCCGTAGGTCTGGCGGATCGAATGGCTGAAGTGCGTGGAGTCGGGGTAGCCGATGTCCAGCGCCACCTGCGCGAGGTTGTAGTTGCGGTCCACGTAGTGCAGCAGGCTGCGCGCGCGCCGCCAGGTGCGAAAGCTGCGGAAGGGCAGGCCCACCTCGGCCTTGAACAGGTGCAGGAAACGCGAGAAGGACAGGTTCACCTGCCGCGCGCATTCCTCGGCCGTGGCGGGCGCCGACGGGTTGGCCTTGATGGTTTCCAGCACCTCGGCGATGCGCGGATCCATGCGCCGCACCGCGAAGTCGCGGCCGAAGAAGAGCGGGTCGAAGTCCTGCGGCGTCAGCTCCTCGCCCTGCCCCATGGCCAGCACGCGCGCATGGCAGGCGCGCAGGTGGGCCGCCAGCCCGGGCAGCTCCACCGGGCCGCTGCCCTGGCGCAGCAGGGCCGGCAGCTGGGCCGGATCGACCGTCTCGGGCTCGATGTAGACGGCACCCACGTGGCGCGCGTCACAGGCCACGCGATGCGGCACGCAGGGCTGCACCAGCACGGCTTCGGCCGTGCGCCAGGGGCCGCCTTCCACGCTCAGCCGCACCGGCGCCTCCAGCGCGAAGTACAGCACCAGCGCCCCGCGCACATGCTCAGTCGGGTTGCCGAGCAGGCCGGCGTAGAACAGCCGGTCGGGCGTGATCCACATCACCCGGTCGGCACTGGAGCAAGGGCGCAGGGGATGCCGGACGGCGGAAGCGGTCGCAAGGGTCATACGGTGTCTCCAGAGGCTGCGCCAGTCCGCCCTGGCCTGGCGCCGAGGTTGCGGGTGCGCGGGCGTCCCGGTCCGCGAGGACAGGGCCGCGGCCCGGTGTTCTGCGGGGAAGGATACCGATCGGGCGCCAGAGTTCTTGTGGCAGTTGGCTACGCCGCGCCTTCCCCTGCTCCGTGATTACCCTGCACGCCGCGCCGCGGGCCCGCACGCATCCGCAGGCCTCAGCCGTACTTGCGCAACTCCAGCCGCCCGATCTGCGCCCGGTGCACCTCGTCGGGCCCGTCGGCCAGGCGCAGGATGCGCGCCATCGCATAGGCCATGGTCAGGCCGAAGTCGTTGCTGGTGCCGCCGCCGCCATGCGCCTGGATGGACCAGTCGATCACCTGGCAGGCCATTTGCGGCGCCGCCACCTTGATCATCGCGATGTCCAGCAGCGCCGCCTTGTTGCCCAGGCGGTCCATCTTCTCGGCGGCGTTGAGCGTGAGCAGCCGCGCCTGCTCGATCAGGATGCGCGCCTGCGCGATGCGCTCCACCGTCACGCCCTGCTCCGACACGCGCTTGCCGAAGGCGACGCGCTCGGTGCTGCGGCGGCACATCTTCTCCAGGCTGCGCTCGGCCAGGCCGATCAGGCGCATGCAATGGTGGATGCGCCCCGGCCCCAGCCGGCCCTGCGCGATCTCGAAGCCGCGCCCCTCGCCCAGCAGCAGGTTGGCGGCCGGCACGCGCACGTCGCGGAACACGACTTCCGACGCGCGGTCCGGCGCGCCGTAGAAGCCGAACACGGGCAGCGAGCGCCTGACCTGCACGCCCCGCGTGTCCATGGGCACGAGGATCATCGACTGCTGCCTGTGGCGGTCGGCATGGCCGGGGTCGGACTTGCCCATGAAGATGGCGATCTTGCAGCGCGGGTCGGTGGCGCCGGTCGTGTACCACTTGTGCCCGTTGATGACGTACTGGTCGCCGTCGCGCACGATGGCGCTTTCAATGTTGGTGGCATCGCTGGACGCGACGCCCGGCTCGGTCATCGCGAAGCAGGAGCGGATCTCGCCGGCCAGCAGCGGTTTCAGCCAGCGCTCCTGCTGCTCGGGCGTGCCGTAGCGCGCCAGCACCTCCATGTTGCCGGTGTCGGGCGCGCTGCAGTTGAACACCTCGGGCGCCATCAGCGAGCGGCCCATCACCTCGCACAACGGCGCGTAGTCCAGGTTGCTCAGGCCCGCGCCATGGCCCGATTCGGGCAGGAACAGGTTCCACAGCCCGGCCGCACGCGCCAGCGGCTTGAGTTCCTCGATCACCGGCAGCACCTTCCATGGGCCCAGCGTCTCGGCCTCCTGCACGTAGCGGCCCTCGTTGGGGTAGATGTGCGCTTCCATGAAAGCGTGCAGGCGCTGCTGCAGGTCCACGACGCGCGGGCTGGGTTCGAAGGCCATGGGGCTCCTGGGGGCGGGACGGAACAGGCGTCGACGGGTTCAGCGCGCGTCGTACAGCGAGGCGTGCTGCTTGCGGATCATGTGCTTCTGGATCTTTCCGGTGCCGGTGCGCGGGAACTCCGCGACCACCACCACCGCCTTGGGCACCTTGAAGGGCGCCAGCAAGGCGCGGCAATGCGCGATGAGCGCTTCCTCGTCCACCTGCACGCCGGGGCGCGCGACGACCACGCCCGTGATCGCCTCGCCCCAGCGCGGGTGCGGCAGGCCGACGACGGCCGCCTCGGCCACGCCGGCGTGCTCCATCAGGCAGCGCTCCACCTCGATGGAGGCCACGTTCTCGCCGCCGGTCTTGATCACGTCCTTGTAGCGGTCCTTGAACCAGATGGCGCCGTCCTCGTCGATGTGGGCCACGTCTCCGCTGTGGAACCAGCCGTGGCGCATGCTCGCCGCCGTGGCCTCGGGCTGGTTGAGGTAGCCGTTCATCACCTGCGGGCCGCGGTAGACCAGCTCGCCGGTCTCTCCGCGCGGCAGCAGGCGGCCTTCGTCGTCCATCACGCCCACGCGCGTCATGGCCGAGGCCGTGCCCCAGGTCCTGGACTTGCTCCACTGGTGCTCGGGCCGCTGCATGCAGGTGGCGGGCGTGAACTCGGTCTGGCCCGAGCCCAGCACCACGTCGGCATTCGGGAACATGGCGTGGATCTGGTGCAGCCGCTCCTCGGGCATGGGCGCCATCGCGTACATGGCGCGGCGCATGTGGCCGAAGGTGCGGCCCTTCATGGCCGGATCGCCCAGCAGCAGCCCGTACATCATGGGCAGCAGCACGACCAGGTGCACTTCCTCGCGGTCGAAGAGATCGGCGGCCTGGACCACGTCGAAGCCCTTCGTCAGCACCACCTTGCCGCCCACCAGCAGCACCGGGATGCTGATCGAGTTGAGCATCGCGCAATGGAAGAGCGGCAGCGCCACCAGCGTGGTGTAGCCCGCATCGGCATGCAGGGCCAGCGCGCCGGCCAGGCCGGCCATGGTGACGGCCAGGTGGCTGGTGAGCACGCCCTTGGGCTGGGCCGTGGTGCCACTGGTGTAGAGCAGCTGCACGGCATCGCGGTCGCCCACGTAGACCTCCAGTGGCGCATCGCTGCCACGTGCCGCCAGCGCGTCCAGCGTGTCGCCCGGTACCTCGTCGTCGGGCGCGGAGCGGATCCAGAACCGGTGCTCCAGATCGGGCAGCTGCTCGGCCGCCACCACATCGGCATGCGCGCGCAGCGCGGTCTCGGCGATCAGCACGCGGGCGCGCGAATCGCGGAAACACCAGGCGATCTCGCTCGGCCGCAGCCCCAGATTGGCCGGCGCGCAGATCAGGCCGGCGCGCGCGCAGGCGAAGTACACGAGCAGCATCTCCTGGCAGTTGCGCGCCATCACGCCCACCACATCGCCGCGCGCGAGGCCCAGGCCGAGCAGGGCGTGGCCCAGGCGCGTGACCTGCGCGTCCAGCTCGGCATAGGTGGTGCGGCGCACGCCGTCGACGATGGCGATGCGCTGCGGGTGCAGCTCGGCGCTGCGCGTGAGCATGTCGCCCACGTTGACGCGCTCGATGAGGTTGCGGTTGAGCGCCTCGGCGCTCACGTCGGCGAAAGCAGGGGATGCGGGCATGGGCGTCTCCTCAGCCGGCGGCGCGGGGCAGCGCCAGAATGATGTCGGGGAAGGCGATGAGCAGCGGGATCATCAGCAGGTCGGCCGCGAGGAACCACAGGATCCCCCTGAAGATGCCGGTGGTGGGAATGAGCTGGCCCACCACCCCCTTGATGACGAACACGTTCATGCCGATGGGCGGCGTGATCATTCCGATCTCGAGCAGCTTGGTCAGCAGCACGCCGAACCACACCAGGCTCATGCCGGTGGCGTCGATGATGGGCAGCACGATGGGCAGCGTCAGCAGCATGCAGCCGATGGGCTCGAGGAACAGGCCCAGCGCCAGGTAGAGCACCACGACCCCGAACATGACCCAGAAGAAGCTCGCGTCCGTGTCGATGATCAGCGAGGAGACGTAGGAGCCCGCGCCCGACAGCGCCAAAAAGCGCGTGAGCAGGCTGGCGCCGACGGCGATCACCATCAGTCCGGCGGTGGTCAGCAGCGTCTCGAGGATCGCGTTGCGAAAGCGCGCCCAGGTCAGCGAGCGGTTGAACAGCGCCACGCCGCAGGCCAGGAAGGCGCCCACGGCGCCCGCCTCGGTGGGCGTGAACAGGCCGCTGAACAGGCCCGCGAAGATGCCGGCCATCACCACCAGGATGGGCCACACGGGCTTGAGTGCGCGCAGCTTCTCGTCCATGGGGATCGTCTCGGTCGAACGCGGCGCCAGCGCGGGGTTGAGCTTCACGCGGATCACGATCACCAGGATGTAGCCCGCCACCGTGAGCAGGCCCACAGTGATGCCGCCCAGGAAGAGCTGCGTGACCGAGGCCTGCGCGATGATCCCGTACAGGATCATGATGATCGAGGGCGGGATCAGCGCGCCCACCGTGCCGCCCACGGCCACGGTGCCGGTGGCCAGGCCGGCGTCATAGCGCTGGCGCATCATCTCCGGCACGGCGATCTTGCCCATGGCGGCCGAGCAGGCGATGGACGAGCCGCACACCGAGGCGAAGCCCGCGCAGCCCAGGATGGCCGAGATGGCCAGGCCGCCCGGCACGCCCGCGAGCCACACCTGGGCCGCGCGAAAGAGGCCCTGCGTGAGCTGCGCGTGGTAGCAGATGAAGCCCAGCAGCAGGAACATGGGCACCGAGCTGAGCACCCAGTTGGTGGCGAACTGGTAGGGGATGACGCCCAGCGCACCCCAGGCCACGCCCCAGTCCATCAGGACCCAGATGCCGCCGAAGGAGACCACGATCAGCGCGATGCCGATCGGCAGCCGCAGGGCGATCAGCAGCAGCAGGAGGCCCATGCCGGTCAGGCCGATTTGTACTTCGCTCATGAGGTCTGCGCCGCAGCGCGGGAGTGACAGGAAAGGGGGAAAGAGAAAAAGGAAGGGGGTGCGGGGCGGGCCGGCTCAGGCGTCCTCGAGTTCGTCGGCGCGGGCGCGCTCGCCGTCCAGCCCCGAGGCGGCGCCGCTCAGGTAGGCGAGGAACTTGTAGGCCACCACCAGGAACATCAGCCCGCAGCCGACGGGCAGGAAGAAATAGGTGGGCCACACGGGGATGCTGTCGAGCCCCTGCACGACCGAGGCCTTGATCTCCCACTTGGTGATCGCCTCCTGCCAGGTGCGCACCGTGAGCGCGAGGAAGGCGGCCATCGACAGCAGCAGCAGCCAGCCGGCCAGGTGCTTCTGCACCAGCGGCGGAAAGCGCTCGGTCAGCACTTCCACCGAGATGTGCGCCGACTTCTGTTCCGCGAAGGCCAGCGGCATGAAGGCCGCGATGGCCATGTAGTAGTACGACACCACGCTCATGGTGCCCGGCAGCGGGGATTGGAAGAACACGCGCGCCAGCACGTCGACGGTGATGTGCAGCATCATGAGCGCGATGGACAGGCCCGAGATGACGGTCAGCACGTCGATGAAGCGGGACAGCAGCCTGCCGAGCTGGTACATGGATCGGGTCTCCTGCGCCCGCGAAGAAGGGGCGTCTGGCATCCGGGGGATCGGTCTTTGCGGCGGCCTCGGGCGGGCCTGCATCGCGATGGGGCGTACCGTACCCGCGCGGCTGCGGCAGGGTCTTGTGTGTTCTGGCTGTGCGCGGGCCTCGCAAACCCGCGGCGCACGGCGGTGCCGCCCGGCCGCTGGCGGTGCGGCTTCGTGCGCCTTGTTTCAGGACGGTGGGCGCCGTGCCGGCGGCCCGCGGCCCGTGGCCCGCGTGCGGAAGGACTATTCCACGAAAGGGCCGACGCATCACCGGGCCATCGGCCGGGCCCGCGGCCGGTGCGGCGAAGTGTGGGCAGAATCGGGCGCATGACCGACAGCGCTTCCACCTCTGCCGATCTTTGCGCGCCTTCCGTCCCTCCGACTGCCGCCGCGAAGGACGGCGCCCCCGAGCCCGGGCCCGTCAGCCGCTTCGGCGAAGCGGCCTATCTGCTGGACCGCCTGGACACCCGCCCCTTCGATCAGCGCCAGCCCACGCGCCGGCCCTGGTGGCGGCTCTGGTGAGCGCCACGAGCGGCTCGCCCCTGACCCCTGCCCGCGCGCCCCGGCCGGGCTGGCAACCCGCCATCGACCCCGAGCGCTGCACCGGCTGCGGCTGGTGCGTGGGCGCGTGCGCGCCCCATGTGCTGAGCCTGGCGGTGCGGCAGGGCCGCAAGATCGCCACGCTGCATGCGCCCGCGCCCTGCACCGGCTGCAGCGACTGCGCCGTGGTCTGCCCCTTCCATGCCATCCGCATGCGCAAGGGTGGGGCATCCCGAGGCTGAAGCCGCTGCCGGGCGCGGCCTGCGCCGCCGCAAGAAGTTGCCGGCCCGGCCGCTTGCGCCCTGCCCACTGACCGCCCCCTGCGCCATGGACTGACACGGCCTGCGTCTTCTTCTGCGGACACTCGTCGGGACCGCCAGCCACCGCCCACTGCCGCCGCCATGTCCCTTCATCCCCTCTTTCGCGTGATGCTCCGGCATCCGGACCTCATCGCCGATCACTTCGCGAACCATCTGGAGCATGTGAAGGCCCAGTCGGTGGAGGCGGTGCGTTCGCTGGTGCGCAAGCTGGCCGGCGGCGCCATCGCGGTGGTCGCACTGCTCATCGCGCTCAACCTCACGGGCATCGCCGTGATGCTGGCTTCCACGCACGGCACGGTCACGCCGGCCCTGGTCTGGGTGCCGGCGGTGGCCTGGGTCGTGACCGCGCTGGGCGCCCTGGTGGCCTGGCGCGAGAACATGCGCGCGGAGGTGCGGGAAGTGAAGGACGAGATCCGCGCTGACGCGGAGATGCTGGCGCTGATCAAGGAGGCCCGTTCATGAACCCGCCCGCAGACGGACTGAGCCCGCAGCAGAAGCTCGCGCAATCGCGCCAGCGCCTGCTGGATGCGATGGGCTACGTGCCCATGGTGTCGAACATTTCGGGCGAGCCCATGCTGGGCCGCAAGCAGCCGGCCCCGCCGCCGCGCCGGCCGATGTCGCTGGCCGGCCTGCCGGCGCGCCTGCGCGACTCCACGGCTGCGCAATGGGCCGCACGCTGGTGGTCGCACCACCCCCTGCACGACGTGGCCGACCTGGGCCGGCCCTACCTGCAGGACTATGCCGAGCGCCATCCGGCCAGGCTCATGGCCTATTCGGCCGGCGTGGGCGCGGTGCTGTGGCTCGTGAAGCCCTGGCGCCTCATCTCCACGGCCGCGCTGCTTTCGCTCACGCTCAAGGCGGGCACCAAGGGCCTGGCGCGGGCCGCGCTCACGCGCCAGCCAGAGAAACGGGCCTGAGCGCCGCCGGCGCCGCATGGGGGCCCCCAAGAGCGTGCAGTGGGGACTTGCACGTGCGCGACGGATGGCGCGACCGGTCCACCGCCGCTCCGATGTGCGCACGGCGCGCCGATTCCTTCCCGCCAGCGCGGCATTCTCCCCACCCGGGCCACGGGCACGCGCGCACGCGCAAGGCAGCGGCAACCTTCGCTGCCATGATCGGCGCCGCACCGGCCCCTTTCCTTTGCGCTCACGCCTGAAGCCCATCATGCCCCTGCCCCCTGCCCGCCCCCATCCCTTCCCCCTGCTGCGCCCGACGGTCGGCGCCCTGCTGCTCCTGGCCGCGGCCGCCGCGATGCCTGCGGGCGCGCAGGCGCACTGGGGCGTGGTGAACCTGCAGAACGACGTCTTCGTGGGGCGCGACGGCGGTGGCTACACCAACGGCCTCTACCTCTCCAGCGTGCGCCGGGCCAACGGTGACGAGGGATGGGGGCCCACCCGCGCGCTGGGCAGCCTGGCACAGGCGCTGGGCGGCGGCACGGCCGCGTTCAATGCGCACACGCTGGGCCATGCCATGGCCACGCCGCGCGACATCAGCACGCCCACCCCCGACCCCAACGATGCGCCCTATGCCGCCGCGCTGATGTACCGCGCGGCCCATGTCCTGCGCACCGAGCGCGGCGCCGACCTGTGGGCGCTGACTCTGGGCGTCACCGGCCCGGCGGCCGGCGGCAAGCACGTGCAGAAGCTGGTCCACAAGATCACGGGCTCCGAGGAGCCGCGCGGCTGGGACACGCAGCAGGGCAACCGCTTCCACGCCGGCCTGGAGTTCGACCGCGCCTGGCTGCTGGCAGGCCGCTCCGCCGGCGCGGGCGGCACGCCCTGGGAACTCACGGCCCATGCGGGCGGCATCGCCAGCACGCTCGAAAGCTCGGCCGGCGTGAAGCTGCTGGTGCGCTATGGCGGCGGCGTGGGCGACCCGTCGGAAGCGATGGGCCTGCTGTCGCGCGGCTCCGATCCGCTGAGCCTGCGGCGCGGCTGGCAGGGCTTTGCGGGCGTGAGCCTGCGCCGGGTCTTCCACACGCACGACTTCCAGCGCGACGACCCGTGGCGCATCGACATGCGCGAGTGGCGCCGCAACCGCGCGACGGTGGTGGCGGGCCTGGCGTACTCGTGGGGGCAGGCCTCGCTGTCCTTCGCGCTGCACAGCGCCGACCCGGCGCTGAAGGCGGGCGGGCAGCGCCAGACCTATGGCTCGCTGACCTACGCCTTCGCCCTTCGCTGAGCGCGCCGGCCCTGCCGCCGCGGGAAGGCGCGCGCCTATCCCGCGCGCGCGAGGTGGCCGCGGATCCACGCCTCGGCCCGGCGCTGCAGGTCGCGCCGGGCGGTGGCCTCGTCCACGGCCGGGCCGGAGATGCTGAGCCGGCACATCGGCATGCCGCCGCGCGTCACGGTGGCGAAATGCGGACCGCCGTCCTTGGACAGCGAGAAGCTCACGGCCCATTCGCCGGGAATGGGCAGGCGGGGATGGGGCATGCGGCGGCTTTGCATGGCAGGCAGGGGTTCAGCGCACTGTCCCTCGCCTGCCGCAACGCACGTGTAGGAAGGCCGCCGCGCGGCCAAGTCAGCGCGCGCGGCGAAGCAGCCGCAGGCCGACGGCCGTGGCCGCGGCGAAGAAGGCGCCGCAGGCAAAAGTGCCGCGGAAACCGACCGCGTCCCACAGCGCACCCGCGATCACGCTGGCCAGCAGCAGCGCCACGCCGGTCAGCAGGTGGTACATGCCGAAGGCCGTGCCGCGCAGTTCGGCCGGTGCGGCATCGGCGATCAGCGCGTTGAACAGCCCTTGCGTGAAGCCCATGTGCAGCCCCCACAGCGCCACGCCGATGCCCAGGCCCCACAGGCCCGGCACGAAGGCCAGCACCAGGTCGGCCGCGATCAGCAGCGCCAGGCCCGCGAGCAGCACGTCGAGCCGGTGCACGCGGTCCGACAGCACGCCGGCCGGATAGGCCGAGAGCGAATAGGCCACGCCCATGACCACCAGCACCGCCGGCGCCCACATGGGCGGCAGGCCGGCCGACTCGGCGCGCAGGATCAGGAAGGCTTCGGAAAAGCGCGCCAGTGTGAACACCAGGCCGAGGCCCACCACCCCCCAGTAGGCCGGGCCGAGGCGCGCCAGCTCCGCGCGGCGCAGCGGCAGCTTGCGCGGCCGCGCGGGGGTGGGCCGTTGCGGCTCGCGCACGAAGAAGACCAGCACCGCCACGCCCAGGAAGGCCGGCAGCACGGCGAACCAGAACACCAGGCGGTAGTTGTCCGCGGTCCACGCCATCAGCGCCATGGCCAGCAGCGGGCCCGTGAAGGCGCCGAGGGTGTCCAGCGTCTGGCGCAGGCCATAGGCGGTGCCGCGCAGTTCGGGCGGCGTGATGTCGGCCACCAGCGCATCGCGCGGCGCGCCGCGGATGCCCTTGCCGATGCGGTCGACGAAGCGCGCACCGACCAGCCATTCCAGGGCCGGCGCCATCGGAAACACGGGCTTGGTCAACGCCCCCAGGCCGTAGCCGATGACGGCCAGCAGCTTGCGCTTGCCGAAGCGGTCGCTCAAGGCGCCCGAGAAGACCTTGACGATGGAAGCCGTGGCCTCGGCGATGCCCTCGATCAGGCCCACCGCCAGCACCGAGGTGCCGAGCACGGCCACCATGTACAGCGGCAGCAGCGCATGGATCATCTCGGAGGAGATGTCCATGAACATGGACACGAAGCCCAGCGCCCAGACGCTGCGCGGCACGGCGCGCGCGCCACGCGCTGGACCGGCGGCGGGCGCGGGCGCCTGGGATTCAGCGGTTTTCGTCATGGGCGTCGTAGACCATCTGGGCGTACTGGTCGAGCAGCGCCTTGCATTCGCGCAGTCGCTCGGCGGCGGTGGCGGCCAGCGGCGCGTCGTAGAAGTCCAGCTTGCGGATCTTCTCGAACCAGGCGTCCAGCTTCTTCAAGTCCGTCTCTTCCTCGTCCAGCTCGGCGTAGGTGAATTTGCGGATCGAGATCTCCTTGGCGATCTCGGCCTCGAAGTCCTTGCAGCGGCCCAGCAGCTCGCGGTACTGGTCGTCGCGGTCGGCCTTGAAGCGGGCGATGACCTTGTCTTCCTGCGCGCGGTCCAGCGCCACGGTTTCCAGCAGCACGCAATCGCCGTCCATCCGGGCAATCTCGTTTTCCAGCACCTTGAGCCGCCGCACGTGCTCGCCGGTCTTGGGCAGCAGGCACACGCCGTTCTGCAGGTACACCGCGCCCAGCCCCTTGAGGCGGCGCCACAGCGCCAGGCGTTTCGACGTCGGTTCGGCCGGGACCTTGTAGGTCAGCAGCAGCCATTTGAGGGAAGCCATCGCCTTCTTTTGGATGTAACGACCGCTTCATCATAGATGATGCGAATCGAATTTCCGACCCGTAACAATAACCTGGTACAATCCGCGCACCGGATCACGACCGAACCGGTCGCCGTATCTCACGGCGGACAGTCGCACTGCGGGCACCGACGAGAAAACAAACGCCCGCATTGCAGTTGCATGCACGTAGCGTGGACCGCGTAAGAGTTCACGGCCATCTTCGATGGGCCCGCCAAGTGCGGGCCCTTTTCCATTTCCACGCCCGGTGCGCAGCGCGAAGGCGTGCCGCCCGCGCCGACGCGGCGGCGCTCAGAGCAGCAGGAAGGCCGCCGCGGCCACGGCCGTGGGCAGCGCCGCGCCCAGCAGCAGGGCCCCCGCGCTCACGGTCTCGTCGCGAAAGCCCTGCTTGAGCAGCGCCACGCCCGCCGGGTTCGGCGCATTGGCGATCACCGTGAGGCCGCCGCCCGCCACGGCCCCCGCCATCAGCATGTACTTCGATGCGTCGGACAGCCCCACGATGAGCGAACCCAGGTAGGTCAGCGCGGCGTTGTCGGTGATGGCGGTCAGCCCAAGCGCGCCCAGGAACAGCGCGAGCGGGCCCAGGCTTTCCACGATGGGCTGCAGCCACCACTGCTGCATGCCGCCCAGCACCACCAGGCCGGCCAGGAAGAAGCCCACGAGCAGCGCCTCCTTGAGGATCAGCGGGCTCTGGTGCCGCTCATAGGCCTGCGTGAAGCCCAGAAAGAGCAGGAACAGCCCCAGGAAGATGACCGGGTGGTGCGCGAACAGCACCACGCCGGCCAGCAGCCCGACATGCACCAGCACCACCGGCAGCGGCACGTCCGCTTCAGCGCCCTGCCCCCGCCCCGGCACGGGGGCCGCACGCAGATGGGTGCGAAGCGCCCAGGTGGCGAAGCTCGCATTGACGAGCACGGCCAGCCCCGCCTTCCAGCCGAAGTGGGCGAGCATGAACGCGCTGTCCCATTGCCAGGTGGCGGCCACCATCAGCACGGGCGGCGCGGCATAGGACGTCAGCGTGCCGCCGATGGACACGTTGACGAACAGCACGCCCAGCGCGAGGTACTTGGGCGCCTCGGGAATGTGCTGGCGAAAGATCTGCGGCGCCAGCAGCAGCGCGGCGATGGTCATGGCGGCCGGCTCGGTGATCAGCGAGCCCATGAGCGGCACCACGGCCAGCCCCAGCCACGCCATGGCCAGCGGCGTGGCCACGGGCAGGCGTTCGGCCAGCGCATGCACGGCCACCACCACCGTGCGCAGCACCGGCCGCGAGGCGGCCATCACCATCACGACGAAGACGAACAGGGGCTCGGTGTAGTTGCGCGACTCGGCATAGGCCAGGGCCGTGCCGCCGTCTGCCACCAGGGCCATGGCGACGATCAGCACGATCGCCCAGAAGCCGAACACGACCTCCACCTCGCCCAGCAGGTGGAAGATGCCGGCGTGGCGCGGAAAGCGGCGGGACAGGCGCTCGAACTGCTTGGCGGTGAAGGTGTGCAGCAGCGCGAGGGCGAACAGGGATGCGGCGATCCACTGCAGGGAGGGGGCGGTCATGGGGCGGAAAAAGGACGAAGCAATGCCGCGAGGCGGCCCGACCTTTCGCTGAACCTGGTGCGCCGGCATGCGCACCACCCACGTTCATTCTAGAGGCCGCCCGCGCCGCCGCCGGCCGCAAACCCCGGCACGCCCTGCGCCTTGGCGCAGCAGGCAGGGCCGTCCAGGCGGCGGTTGCGGAGCACCGTCCGATCCCCCGCGGGCGGGCCGCGCGGTCGGGCCCGCCAGCGCACAGCCGCTCAGGGCTCCGTCTTGAACAGGCCGCGCACGTTGAGCCCGATGAGCCCGATCTGCAGCGCGATGAGCGCCCAGGCGCGCGTGTGGAAGCCCCAGGCGATCCACAGCGCATTGCTGAGCAGGAAGACCCAGAAGCCTGCATTGCGGCGCGACTTCGTGTTCGAGGCCACCAGCCATGCAGCCGTCAGCGAGGCGGCAAAGGCCGGCCATTGCAACCACGACAACCATTCCATCCTCGGCAATCCCTCCGGGCCGATGCGCCGCCAGCGGCGCGACAAGCACAGCGTGCCGGCCCGCGCCGGCCGCGGCTCGTCGGCCAAGCCGCCGACCGCGCGTGCGCGCGGGCGCCCACGGGCAAGGGATGCGGGCCGCCTTCAGTCCGCGTGCGCCGCCCAGGCGGCCTGCAGCACGCGCTGCCCCGACAGCAGCGCCGCGTAGACCGACGCAAAGGTTTCCATCGATTCGCAGATGACGACGATCGCGGCCTCGTCCCCGCCGGCCGCATGGCTGCTGCGCGCGAAGATCTGCCAGGCGTAGCGGCCCGACGGGGAGACTTTGACGGTCGTGACGGCCATGACTGCGGACATGGCCGCACGGTAGGGACCGCGCAAGTCAGGCGCGTGAAACGAAGCATGCCGCTGCATGCCCATGCTTCGCCCCGCGCCGAAGCGTCCGGGCCCGGCCGGCACCTACGCTGGAGGCCCTTCCACCCCCCAGCCACGGCGCCGCACCATGACCCTCACCTGCTTCATCCGCTACGAGATCGACCCGTTCCAGAAGGAAGCCTTCCGCCGCTACGCCCAGGCCTGGGGCCGCATCATTCCGCGCTGCGGCGGCCACCTGCTCGGCTACTTCCTGCCGCACGAAGGCTCCAACGTCGAGGCCTGGGGCCTGGTCGCCTTCGAGAGCCTGGCCGCCTACGAGGCCTACCGCGCCCGCCTGCGCGAAGACGCGGAGGGCCGCGAGAACTTCGCCTTCGCGCAGCGCGAGCGCTTCATCCTGCGCGAGGAGCGGCGCTTTCTGGAGGTGGTGCCCGAAGCCTGGCTGCGCCCCGCGCCATCGGCGAGCGCCACGGCGCCATGAGGCGGGTGCCACCGGGCCTGCGGCGCCACCGGCCGGCCGGACGCGCCGGCCCCGCCCGTGCGCGCCCCGCGGCGCCCGCACGCTCGCGGCGCGCGCACGCGCTACCCTCGCCCCTGCCCTGCCCCTGACCGCCTCCATCCGCCGCGACGAGCCGCGCATCGCCCGCGTGGCGGCGCAGATCGCCGAACCCGCACGCGCGCGCATGCTGACCTACCTGATGGCCGGCGATGCGGCGAGCGCCGGTGAACTGGCGCGCGCCGCCGGCGTGAGCGCCTCGACCGCCAGCGCGCACCTGGCACGCCTGCAGTCCGACGGGCTGGTGGTGGCGCAGGCGCGCGGGCGGCACCGCTACTTCCGGCTGGCCGACGAAGACGTGCTGCGCGTGCTGGAAGCGTTGGCCCTGGTGGCCGAACGTGGCGCTCACGACCAGGCCTGGTCCAGCCCCGCCCGCCAGCGCCTGCGCTGCGCCCGCAGCTGCTACGGGCACCTGGCCGGCCGCCTGGGCGTGCAGATGCTGCAGGTGCTGCTGGCGCAAGGCTGGCTGGCGGCGGCCTCGGGCGGCTATGCGCTGACGCCGGCCGGCCGCGCGGGCCTCGCCGGCGTCGGCCTGGAGCCGGCGCTCGTGGACACGCTGGCCCGCGCACCGGTGGCCGGCACGCCCTGCCTGGACTGGTCGGAGCGGCGCGATCACCTGGCCGGCCCGCTGGCCACGGCGCTGCTGCGCCACTGCCTGGCGCAGGGCTGGCTGCGCCGGCGCGAAGGCGAACGCTCGCTGGCCCTGACGCCGCCCGGCCGGCTCGCGCTGGCCCGCTGGGTGCCGCTGGACATGGACTGAGAAGGTGTGAACGAACCCCACATGCCCGCTCATCCCGCCCAGGTGCACGCCCTCATCGTTGCAAATGCTCGCCATAGCCCGAGCTATGGCTGCGCTTTGCGCCTCGATGGCGCACCCCTGGACGGTCTGCTCGGCCACGCGGGATTCATTCACACCTTCTGACCGGGCGGCACCGCCTGCCGCCGCGCCGGCGGCCCGCTCTTCCGCTTCGGGTATCGTGCGCACCGGAACCGCCGCTGCCTTGCCCCCATGCCTTCGCACTTTCCTTCCGGCCTGCTGGCCGCCTGCGCCCCTTGCTGCTGGCCGGCTGCGGGGGTGGCGCACCGAGCTACACGCTGTTCGGCGCCTACTTCCCGGGCTGGCTGCTGTTCGCGCTGCTGTGGGGCGCGCTGGCCATCGCCGTGCGCGTGACGCTGGTGCTGGCGGGCGGCGGCGCCGACTGGCCCTGGCCGCTGGCGCTGTGCCTGTCGGCCGGCTTCCTGCTCGCGCTGGGCCTGTGGTGGCTGGGCACCGGAGCGCTGCCATGAAGGCGGCCGGCCGTTCCGCACCCCCGCGGTGACGCCAGGCCGTGGTGCTGGCCGTGGTGGCGGCCGCGCTGGGCGTCGGCGGCTGGCTGCTGCATCAGCGCAGCCAGGCCATCTCGTCCGAAGAAGCCACGCTGGACGCCGAGGTGGTGCACGTGGCGTCCACCGTGGGCGGGCGCATCGTGCGCATCGCCGTTCGCGAGAACAGCGCCGTGAAGGCCGGCGACGAGCTGTTCCAGATCGACCCCGAACCGCTGCAGCTGGCCGTGAACCAGGCCGAGGCCGATCTGGCGCTGGCCCGCGCCTCGCTGGCCGGGCAGCAGCGCGGCGTGGCCACGCAGCGCTCCACCGTCACCCAGGCGGCTGACCAGACGCGCCGCGCCGAGAACCACCTGGCCCTGGCGCAGCGCACCGTGCAGCGCCTGACGCCGCTGGCCGCCAAGGGCTACGTGCCGCAGCAGGAGCTGGACCAGGCGCAGGTGGCCGAGCGCGATGCGCGCACCTCGCTGCAGCAGGCGCGCGAGCAGGAACGTGCCGCGGCGCAGGCCGTGGGCACCGAGGACGGCGGCCAGGCCACGGTGCGCGCCCGCGAGGCGGCGCTGGCCCTGGCGCGCCATGCGCTGGCCAGCGCGACCGTGCGCGCGCCGCACGACGGCCGCGTGGTGGGGCTGACGGTGGCCAGCGGCGAGATCGTCGCGCCTTCGCAATCGCTGTTCACGCTGGTGCTCTCGCACGGCTGGAGCGCGGTGGCCAACCTGCGCGAATCGGAGCTCGCGCGCGTGGCCGTGGGCGACTGCGCCACCGTCTATTCGATGATCGACCGGCGCCAGGCGCTGCGCGGCACGGTGCAGGGCATCGGCGCGGGCGTGCTCGACGCCGAACGCATCCACCTGCCGCGCAACCTGCCCTATGTGCAGAAGTCGGTGAGCTGGGTGCACGTGGCGCAGCGCTTCCCGGTGCGCATCCAGTTGCACGAGCCGCCCGAAGCGCTGATGCGCCTGGGCGCCAGCGCCACGGTGGAAGTGGGCCATGGCGACGCCTGCCGCTGAGGCTGCGGCGCAGACCGCGCGCGGCGCGGGCGCGGGCGCGGTGGCGGCCCCGGCCGGGGCGGCGGATTGGCGCGCCCTGCCCGGCCTGCTCGCACCCGCGCCGGGCCGCTTCGAATTCGCGCTGCGGCTGGCGCTGGTCTGCACGGCAAGCGCCGGTGTCGCGGCCTGGTACGGCACGCCCGAGCCGGCATTGACCGCCTATGTGGGCTTCTTCCTGCTGCGCGCCGACCGCACCACCAGTTGCATCCTGAGCCTGGGCCTGCTGCTGCTCGCGTCGCTGCTGATCGGCGCCGTCGCGCTGATGGCCAACGGGCTGATCGGCCGGCCCGCCGCGCTGCTGGCCAGCATGACGGTCATCGCCTTCGGCCTGCTGTTCCTGGCCTCGGCCAGCAAGCTGGCGCCCGTGGGCGGCATCCTCGCCCTGGTCGTGACCTTCGCGCTGTCGCTCATCGCGCTCGTGCCCGAAGGCGAGCTGGCCACGCGCGCCCTGCTCTACGCCTGGTTGATGGTGGCCATTCCCGTGGGCGTCTCGCTGACGGTGAACCTGCTGGCCGGCCCCGCCCCGCGGCGGCTGGCCGAACGCGCACTGGCCCGGCGGCTGCACGCGGCCGCCGCGCTGCTGCGCGAAGGCGACGCGCGCAGCCGCCAGGCGCTGCGCGAGCTGCGCGCCGAGGGGCCGCACGAGATCCAGACCTGGCTGCGCCTGGCGGCGCTGGAGCGCAGCAGCGCCGGGCGCGACATCGACGCGCTGCGCCAGGCCAGCGGCGCGACCGTGCGCGTGCTGCTGCTCGCCGACCTGCTCGACGGCACGCTGCGCGACCCGCAGGCGCGCCAGGCCCTCGCCGAAACGCTGGAAGGCATGGCCGCGATCCTGCGCGCCGGCGGCTATCCCGTGGACGTCACGCTGCCGCCCGAGGTGCGCGCAGCCGACGCCCCGGCGGATCAGGCGCTGGCCGCGCTGCGGCACACGCTCGCGCATTTCGCAGACGCCGCGCCGCCCCCGGCCGACCCGGACCCGCGGCCCGGCTTCTTCGCGCCCGACGCCTTCAGCCAGCCCGCGCACGTGCGCTTCGCGCTCAAGGCCACGGGCGCGGCGATGGCCTGCTACCTCTTCTACAACGCCATCGGCTGGCAGGGCATCCACACCGCCTTCATCACCTGTTTCATCGTCGCGCTGGCCACCACGGGCGAGACGGTGCAAAAGCTCACGCTGCGCATCGCGGGCTGCCTCCTGGGGGCGGCGGCCGGCGTCATCGCGCTGCTTTTCGTGCTGCCGCAGGTGCAGGGCCTGGCCGGACTGCTGGCGCTGCTGTTCGTCGTGTCGCTGGGCGCGACCTGGGTGGCCGCCGGCAGCCCGCGCATCGCCTACGCGGGCTTCCAGATCGCCTTCGCTTTCTACCTCTGCGTGCTGCAGGGCAGCGGCCCGTCCTATGACCTCGCGGTGGCGCGCGACCGCGTGATCGGCATCCTGGTCGGCAATGCCGTCGTCTACCTGGTGTTCACGCGCGTGTGGCCCGTGAGCGTGGCGCCGCGCATCGCCGCGGCCCGCACCGCGCTGCTGCAGCGGCTGGCCCGGCTGGCGGACGCGTCCGATCCGCGCCTGGCGGACCTGCATGCGGGCCGCGCGGAAAGCGAACGCGGGGCGCTCGCGGCGGACCTGGCGCTGCTGCGCTACGAGCCGCCCCGCCTGCGCCCGGCGCCCTCCTGGATCGCCGCCCAGCGGCAGATGCTGCAGCACACCGAGGCGCTGCTGCCGCCGTTGGCGCTGCACGGTCCCGACCCGGCGCTCGCGCGCACGCTCGAGGCACTGGCCCGGCCGGCGACCGAAGACGCGGCGCCGGCGCTGCCCCCGCATCTGGCGCCGTGGCTCGCGCGGCCCCTGCAAGCCCTGGCCCACACCCCGGTCGGGCGCGACCCTGACGCTTCCCACCATGCTTCGTCCTGATTGCGCCGCGACCGTGCTGCTGGCGGCGCTGCTCGCCGGCTGTGCCGTTTCCCCGTCCGACCCAGGGCCGGCCCGGCCGGACGCGCCCTGGCAGCCCGTCCACGCCGCCCCCGTGCAGGGCTTCGTGCTGCCGCCGCAGCCGGCCCTGGCCGAACTGCCCGCCACGGCCGACGTCGACCCCGCCCATCCCTACACCCTGCCCGAGCTGATCGACCTGGCGCAGCAGCATCATCCGGCCACGCGCATCGCCTGGATGGAGGCGCGCAATGCCGCCCTGGCGGCCGGCGCCGCGCAGCGCAGTGGGCTGCCGCGCCTGTCCGCCACCGTGCTGGCGGGCCACCAGCAACGCCGCGGCAGGGGCGAGGCGCGCTGGCTGTCCGGCGACGAGCGCAGCAGCGGCCAGGGGGCGCTGGGCGTACTTTCGCTGCAATGGCTGCTGTTCGACTTCGGCGAACGCCAGGCGCTGGCCGAAGGCGCCGAGCAAGGCGCCGTGGTGGCCGGCATCGGCTTCACGGCGGCGCACCAGCAGCTCATCGAGTCGGTGAGCCTGGCGTACTACGCGCTCGGCGCCGCGCAGGCGCGGCTGGCCGTGGCGCAGCGTTCGCTGGCCAACAGCCGCCTCGTGCTGGATGCGGCGCAGGCGCGCCAGCGGCAGGGCGTGGGCACGGTGATCGACATCGCCCAGGCCCGCCAGGGCGTGGCGCAGGCCGAGCTGGCGCGCGTGCAGGCCGAAGGCCGGGCACGCGACCAGCACCACGCCCTGATTGCCGCACTGGGCATCTCGCCGCTCACGCCGCTGCGCGTGGCGCCGGCCCCCACGCCGAAGCTGGGCCCCGCCACGCTGGCGCCCATCGAACGCCTGGTGGCCGACGCCCTGGCCCGCCGGCCCGACGTGCAGGCCGCGCATGCCGCCGTGCTGGCCAGCCGGGCGAATGCGCAGGCCGCCGAGGCGGCGCGCAAACCCAAGGTTTTCATGGCCGCCTCGGCTTCCCGCAGCAGCGGGGGCGCACGCATCACGGCCCTGCCCGCGCTGGCCGGCGGCCAGGACGGGCCGGCGCTGGACCTGTCGGGCAGCGGCTCGGGCGCGGGCGTGTTCGTGGGCGTGACGGTGCCGCTGTTCGATGGCGGCCTGCGCGCGTCGGGCCAGGTCCAGGCGCAGCAGCGCATGGACATCGCCCAGGCGCGGCTGGACCGTGCGCGCCAGCAGGCCGTGCAGCAGATCGTGGTGGCGCAGGACGCCTTGCGCAGCGCGCTGGCCGGGGCGCAAGCCGCCGAGTCGCTGCAGGAGGCGGCCGCCCTGACGCACGACGCCGCACTGGACGCCTATCGCCACGGCGTGGGCACCGTCACGGCCGTGGCCCTGGCCGACACCCAGCTGGCCCAGGCCGGCCAAGCGCTGGCCGACGCACGCGCCGCGGCGCAATCGGCGGCGGTGACGCTGGCCTTCGCCACCGGCGCGCTGGGCGAGGCGCCGCCCTGACGGCGGCGGCAGCGACAGCGGGCCGCGCCGCTCACGCGATGCGCGCGCGCTCAGCCTCAGCGCTTGCGCGCCGCAGCTCCCTGTTCCTCACGGCTCGCCACCGGGCGGCGCCCTTCGTGCCTCTGCGGCGCGGACGCCTCCTTGCGCGGCTGCCCGCGCGGCAGCGGCTGGCTCGACGCAGGGGCGGCCTGGGTCTGCAGCAGATGGTTCAGCCGCCGCGCCAGCTCCAGGATGGGCCGGTCGTCGCCGCGCTCCTTGGCCAGGTCCAGCAGCGCGTTCGTGAGGAAGGCGTCGAGCGAGAGGCCTTCGCGTTCCGCGCGCTGGGTGAACACCTCGCGCAGCTCGTCGTACAGCACGAAGCTGACTTCGGTGCCGCCTTCGTGCAGGGGCGCCGTCGTCACCTTCAGCGGCTTGCCGCGCGCCGTGCCGGGGCTCATGTGCCGCGGGCCCTTGCCGGTGAGCAGCCATTCGGGCCGCACTTCCAGGCAGGCGGCGATCGCCGCCAGGATGCGGTCGCGCGGCACATGCTTGCCGCCTTCGTAGCGGCTGATCTGGGGATGCTTGATGCCCAGCAGCTTGCCGAGCGCGGTCTGGCTGAGTCCCTTGGCCGTGCGCGTCAGGCGCATGCGCGCCGCAAAGGAGTCGAGGTCGGGAGGCGACACGTTCGCTGGTTCGAAGAAGATCTCTGAAGGGGGCTTGTATCTTTAAACCAGACCAGCGCGGTAGAGTCTGACCGCCGTTGAGGCGGCCAGACCGGCCCGTGCAGTTTGGTAGCGGCTGGGGTGATCGAGCCCGTTTCTGAGTACAGAACGCACGGCCGCCGCGCTGGTCTCCGTCAAGCCCGAACGGTTACGCGCGCCTTCGATGAGTGCGCATGCACAAGCAAGGGTTCTGGAGATCATGTCTGTTTTGTCAGTGACGGTGGGCATCGACGTGGCCAAGGCGCACGTGGATGTCTGTGTGCTGGGTGCCAAGAGCGAAGCCCAGCGGTTGAACAACGATGCCGAAGGCCATTCGGCGCTGGCGGCGATGCTGCTGCCTGTGGGCGTGGGCCTGGTGGTGATGGAGGCCACCGGCGGTTACGAGGCGGCGCTGGCCTGTGCGCTGCAGGCGGCGGGCGTGCCCGTGGCCGTGGTCAATGCGCGCCAGGCACGCGAGTTTGCCAAGTCCATGGGCCGTCTGGCCAAGACCGATGCGGTGGACGCGCGCATGCTGGCCGAACTGGCGGCGGTGCTGGTACGCCGTGAGGACCTGGAGCGTTTCCTGCGCCCGCTGGCCGACGAGCGCCAGCAGTGGCTGGCAGCCCTGGTCACGCGCAGGCGTCAGCTGTTGACCATGATGCATTCGGAGCGCCAGCGGCTGCAGATCACACCCAAGAAGCTGCACGTCAGCATCGATGCGATCGTGGCGGCAATCAAAGCACAGCTCGACGAGATCGAGGCGCAGATGCTCACCCACGTGCGCGAGCACTTCGCAGAGCTGGACAGCTTGTTGCAGTCCACGGCGGGGATCGGCCCGGTGGCCAGTGCGACGCTGATTGCCGAACTGCCAGAGCTGGGCAAGCTGAATCGACGCGAGATCGCTGCGCTGGTGGGCGTGGCGCCCATGGCCAACGACTCGGGCAGCAGCAAGGGGCGAAGGCGCGTGCAGGGCGGACGCTTTGAGGTCCGGCGCGTGCTGTACATGGCCACGCTGACAGCCACACGCTACAACCCGGCCATCAAGACCTTCTACGAGCGATTGAAGGCCGCGGGCAAGCTGCCCAAGGTCGCCCTGGTCGCCTGCATGCGCAAGCTGTTGACCACGCTCAACGCCATGGCCCGAACCGGCAAACATTGGGATAAATCGCTTCACGGCGCTTGACTTCAAAGACGGTTACTCAGAGCGTGTTCAAAGTCTCTTGAGCAAGAGCACCAAGAATGCCAAGTGGACGAACTGCAGGCTGGTGTTGAGCCATCGCTCGCAGTTCTTCCACAGCCTCCTGTTCTTGTCCAGCCAGGCAAAGCTGCGTTCCACGACCCAGCGCTTGGGCATCACCTTGAAAGTGTGAAGCTCGCTTCTCTTGGCGATCTGCACCGTCACATGCCCTCCCAGAATCTGCTGCACGCCTTGCGCGAACGGCCGACCGATGTAGCCTGCATCGCACAGCAGGCTTTGTAGCCGGCTCAACCGGGGCTTGCAGCGCTGTAGCGCCTGCAGTGCGCCTTTGCGGTCCGTCACCTCGGCCGTGGTCACCGCTATCGCATGCGGCAATCCCTGGGTGTCCACCGCGATGTGGCGCTTGATGCCCGAGACCTTCTTGCCTGCGTCATAGCCCTTCAAGCCCGCCGTGTCCGTGTTCTTCACGCTCTGCGCGTCCACGATCAAGAGCGTGCTGCAGGCGTTGCGCCCCAGTTTCTCGCGGGCCGCGCCAACCTGATTTTTTTAATGCCTGCTCCAGCAGGCTGCCACCCTCGCGTGGCTCGCTCCAGATGGCAAAGTACGAGTGCACGGTGCGCCACTTGGGAAAGTCACTGGGCAGTGCCCGCCACTGACAGCCCGTGCGCAGCAGGTAAAGCACGGCGCAAAACACCTCGTACAGCTCCACTTTGCGTGGGGCAGTCTTTCTGCGCGCACTCTCCAGCAATGGCCGGATCACCTCGAACTGCTCGCGCTTGATGTCGCTGGGGTAGCCTTTTCTCACCCACCGAGCTTCTCACATCAAGAGGGTGAGACTTTGAACACGTTCTCAGAAGGTGTGAATGAATCCGGCACGGCTGGGTCGGACGGCGAAAGAGGCGGCCCGTTCGGGCGCAGGCGCAGCCATCGCCCCTGCCCGGGCGAGCGTGCGCAATGCCGCAGGGCGTGCTTTCGCCGCGCGGGCGGGCATGGCGGGTGCCTTCACGCCTTCTTCAGACCGCGCCGGCGTCGATCAGGGCCTTGATTTCCCGGGCCAGCTCCAGCTTCTCGTCCACGGGCTCCTTGGCCAGCTCCAGCAGCGCGTTGCGGATGAAGGCGTCGAGCGTCAGGCCCTGGCGCTGCGCGCGCTCCATGAACACCGTGCGCAGGTCGTCGTAGAGCACCAGCGAGATTTCCGTGCCGCCGGCCGGCAGCGCCGAAGTGGCCACCCGCAGCGGCCGCGGCACGGCCTGCACGTCGCGGCTCGTGGTGCGCGGGCCCGTGCCGTTGAGCAGCCATTCCGGGCGCACGCCCAGCGCCGCCGCCAGGTCGAAGAGCACACGCTCGCGCGGGACCATGTGCCCCGCTTCGTAGCGCGACAGCTGCGAGGACTTCATGCCGGCCAGTTCGGCCAGCGCGACCTGGCTCAAGGCCTGCGCCATGCGGGTGGTCCGCAGCCGATCTGCAAAAGTACCGGAGAGACGAGACAACAGACGAATCCTTCCTGAAGTTCAAGGGCGCCCGGCCTCGGGGCGGCCGTGCGCACCGGGATGCGCCAGCTGGTCCAGCCGCGCCCAGGTGGCGAGGATCAGGGCCACCTCTTCGCCGTAGCGGTCGACGCGGAAGGACTGGCTCACCCATCGGCCGTTGCGTGTCGTCTGCGCGGTCCAGTGCCGCGCGCGGCGGACCACGCCGGGGAAACCACTGGTGTTGGAGCTGCGCGCGACCTCGTGCGCAGCCAGGGGCGGCGGCAATCCGCGCAGCGCGCGGCGCGACGGGGCGCTTGCGCGCAGCAAGGGCTCTGCCGGGTGGACCGATGACAGCCCCTTGACCAGCGCCAGCTGCCTGTGCCGCTGCTCGATCGCCAGCCGCTGCGCGGCATCGCCATGGGCTGCGATGCTGAAGGTCTTTTGCAGCACCTTGCCGTCGCCCACGTAGGTCTTGGCACGCCACAGCTTCACGCGGCCCTGCCGGTCCAGTTCGCAGGTCACGCCCGGAATCGGACCACTGCCCCCGCGGGGCCGCATCATCTTCACGCAGCGCGGCGTGGGCCGGTGCTGGCGCACGATCTGGTCACGCCAATGCGTGGCATGCGCGAGCGCGGCCTGTTCGCTGCCGTAGGCCAGGTCGCTGAATCCTTTTTCGTAGCGCACGCCGTCGCGAACCAGCCGCACCACCCATCGGTGGCGCGAACGAACGATGCCGTACAGCGGCGCAGCATTGAAGGATCCCCGGGGCATGTCGGCAGGCGGTCAGTGAGGCGGAAATCGCTATTTTGCATTCTGTTGACATTCGTCTCCTCAATGTTTCCCGAGGGGGGTGAATGGTCGCCCTGCTAACGCGGCCCTTCCTATACCCTACGCCCTACGCGCAGACCCGGCGGCGCGGCCTCGCGGGCGGTCGCCAGGTCCTGTCGCGCACGGGCCAGGGCAGGCGGGTGGCCACGGGTAATCTGGAACGCCCCACGACCGCCCCATTCCCATGGCCTTGCTCCAGGTCCTGCGTCCCGTCCTGCCCATCCTGATCGGCACCTCCGTCCTGCTCACGGTGAGCATGGGACTGCGGCAGAGCCTGGGCATCTTCATGCAGCCGCTGACACGCGAGATCCAGATATCGGTGTCGGACTTCACCCTGGCGGTGGCGGTCCAGAACCTCGTCTGGGGCTTCCTGCAGCCGTTCGCTGGCGCCCTGACGGTGCGCTGGGGCTTTCGCCCGACCATGGTGATCGGTGCGCTGCTCTACATCGCGGGGCTCGCGATGATGGCCGGCGCGCAGGGCATGCTCGGCGTCATGGTCGGCGGCGGTGTGCTCATCGGCGCGGCACTCGCCTGCACGGCCACGGCGATCGCGATGTCGGTGGCCGCGCGGGCCAGTTCGGAAACCGTGCGCTCGACCGTGCTCGGCATCGTCTCCGCGGTAGGCTCGCTCGGTGCGCTGCTGTCCGCGCCGGTCGGCCAGTTGTTGAACGACCAGGCGGGCTGGCGGGCCGGCCTGTTCGGTTTCGTGCTGCTGGCGCTGCTGATGATCCCGGCGGCGTGGTACGCCGGACGGGTCGACCGGCTCCCGGTGCCGAGCACGGCCGCATCGAAGGGCGTCGACGACGCCACCGCCGCCATGGCGGCAAGGGCCGCGCTCGGCAATGCCTCCTTCGTGGTGATGAGTTGCGCCTTCATGGTCTGCGGCATGCAACTGGTCTTCCTGACCACGCACCTGCCGTCCTATCTGGCGATCTGCGGCCTCGATCCCATGCTGAGCGCACAGGCGCTCGGCGTGATCGGCGGGTTCAACGTGCTGGGCTCGCTGTTTTTCGGCTGAGCCGGCCAGCGCTGGAACAAGCTCGCGCTGCTGGGCACGATCTACATCCTGCGATCACTCACGCTGGCCTGGTATTTCGCGCTGCCGGCCACGCCGGCCTCCACGCTGGCCTTCGGCGCCCTCATGGGCTTTCTCTGGCTCGGCGTGAGCCCGCTGGCTGCAGGCGCCATCGCCGAGATGTTCGGGCTGCGCTGGCAGGCCATGATCCAGGGGCTCGCCTTCATGGTCCACCAGCTCGGCAGCTTCCTCGGGGCCTACGGGGGTGGCCTGCTGTACGACGCGCTGGGCTCCTATACGATGGCCTGGCGCCTCGCCGTCGCGCTGGGCCTGGCCGGCGGCATCGTCCAGATCGCATTCGCGTTCATCCGGCCCTCCAAGCGGCCCCCCACCCTGCTGTGCGTTGCCCAGTGATGGCAGCACCGGCCGGTCCTGCACCGCGGCCACGGCCGCTGCGGCCTGACGACGCTCACCGAGTCTTTGGCAGCGTCCACACCGTGCCGCACTCCACATGATCGTTGCGCGGCCAGCCGGAAGATCACATTCCACGACATGCGCACCAAGGCTGCGTCGGATGCCTCGTCGGACGTGGCCGCCACAGAGCTGCTGCACCACGCTGATCCGAAGGTCACGAAGCGGGTCTATTGCAGAAAAATCCCCATGTCGGCCCCGCTTCCATCGGCCATCGGCGGCCAGGGCTGAGGCAAATACTACCGGCCTGCTGCGGCTGGGTTTGTCACGGGCAGGGGGTCATTTGTCACGGGCCAACGAAAAACGGGCTACGCTTTTTGAGCGTAACCCGTTGATCTACCTACTTATTTTTGGTCGGTGTGAAAGGATTCGAACCTTCGACCCCTTGCACCCCATGAATGGAGAGAATTCCACGCAACATGGCGCCGCCATTCAATGTTCCGCCCTGCCGGCTGACAAACTTAGCGCCCAAAAACGCGTGTTCTGCATATGGCGCCCCCTCTGACGACCCCGCGTTTGTCAGTACGATTTCGTCATGTTCTGCACCCTCTACATCCTGCGCCCCGCCGCCCACCCGCACGGCGGCTACCTGCCGCTCATCGCGTCAGCGAGTCGTAGGCCTTGCGCTGTACAGAACACCAGTAGAAAATAGGCGAGCCCGCAAGGTGGTTGCACACCATGCGGGCTCTAACCAATCGACGAAAGTACCGTCTCATGGCTACCCATGATCTTACCGCCGCGCGTCTGCGCGAGCTTCTTCACTACGACGCGAGCACTGGAATATTCACATGGATGAAACGCCCGCTCTCCATGTTCCGCGACCTGCGCGCATGTGCGGCATGGAACGGCAGGTATGCTGGGCAGACTGCCGGAGGCATATCCAACGGATACGTGTCAATTGGAGTTTTTGACCGAGCGCATTGGGCACACCGGCTTGCATGGCTCTACGTCCATGACGAATGGCCGGAGCATGAGATTGACCACATCAATGGGATCCGCACCGACAACAGGATGCAAAACCTGAGAGATGTGCGTCGCGTTGTCAATCAGCAAAACGTCTACTCAGTCTCTCGGGGGCAGAAGATGCCAATGGGCGTCTTCTTCAACAAGAGGAAGCGCGAGCGCGCATACAGCGCAAACATTCGAATCCAAGGGAAGACCAAGCACCTTGGGTACTTTGAAACAGCAGAAATGGCCTCGCAGGCCTATATCGCGGCGAAGCGGCTGCGTCACGCAGGATGCACTATCTAGGCATCAACGAATCGAAGGCTGCTTCACACGCCAGTCCGGCTATTCGGGCTCGGTCAGCCGCCTCTGCATAGATTGCTGCTCGCTCGCCCACTGCGCCGAGCACGTCGATGAGCACGGCCAGGGGATCAGGCTCACCCGCGCTTGGGGCGGGAGCGGCGGGACGCGGGCAGGCTCGACGGGCGGCACTGGCGGCGGCGACACGCAGGCGGTCAGCAGCACCACGGGAATCAGCCAGATCGCGCTCCAGGGCGTTGATTTGCTCTTGGGCATGGGTTGCCACCTCCTGCACGGCTTGCGTGCGCTGCTGTTCGATCTCGCGCTGGCGGGCCTCTGCCTCCGCACGCGCTTTCTCAGCGGTCAGCCGGAACTCGGCCAGCGCCGTCCTCGCGTCATTGCCCCGCATGCGCTCCACGCCGCCCCACAGCAGCGCGGCGGCCAGGGCTGCGGCGAGCCAGAGGCGCAGGTCGAGCAAGCTCACGAGATGCACAGCGCATACTCCGCTTGCCGGCGCCGCACGAGGCCGGGCAACTCACGGCCTCCCGCGTAGGTCCAGCGCCGCAGCTCGCCGCACCAGTCCAGCACCTGCGCACCGGCATTTGCTTTCCGGACCAGCGTGCTGGCGCACATTTGTTTCCGACCGACGTTGAAGGCGAAGGACAGCATCGCGGCCTTCTGGCTGTCCGTCAGCGGCGCCTTGATGCAATCCAGATCATCCGCGTGCTTGAGCAAGTCGCGGTACAGCATGTCCTCGCACTGCTCGCGGGTGTAGGTCTGGCCCATGCGCAGTTCCGGCCCGGTGTGGCCGGTGCAGGCCGTGATGATCCCGATGGGGTCGCGGTAGGTGCGCAGGATGGTGCCCTCGAAGTGCGTCACTACAGGCACGGCCAGTGCCACGACGCCAGCGCCGACAGCCGCAATGAGGCGCTGCTTGGGGGTCATTCGTCAGCCTCCCGCGTGTCGAGCGGCGCAAAGTCTGTGCCGCGCTTGAACTTCGCGCCCCAGTCCGTTTCTTCGCGCCACCACTTGCGGATCAGGTAGGCGATCTGGACAACGATGTAGATGCCGGTGGCAACGGCCACCCACTCATTCAGCGTGAGGGATGCTGCGACGGCTCCGGCTACTGCGGGGGCGGCCTTGACGGACTCCACTGCAATGTCGTGTTTCTCTGGTGTCATTGGCCGTCCTCCGGCAGTTGCTTGATGATTTCGGCCAGCCGCTCGGCGATCTCCACTGCCACGCGCTCCTGTGCCGCCGGCCCGGGGTGGATCGGGTCGTGCATTTCATCGGCGGCAATGGGCACGCCCAGCACGTCGATGTAAGGCACGCCGCGCGATGCCGCGAGCGCTCGCATGCGCTGGTCGATGTCGAGGTAGACGGCCCTGATCTCGGGCGTGACGGTCTCGCTGAGCGGCACGTCGAACGCGCCGACGACTGCAACACGCTTGCCCGCCGCCAGGGCGATGCCGACGAGCACGTCAATGTCAGCCGCAGTCTCGGCCGGCGCCATGCCGGCCAGAGCCTCGGCGCCGCCGAAGCGCAGCACGATCCAGTCGGCGCCGTCGCGCTGGATGGCCTGCGCGAACGGCTCGCTGGCCCACGGCTCAATGCCGTCGATGACGTGGCGCGCGTGGCTGCCGCCGTAGCTGCGGTCAAGATGCACACTGCCGGGCATGTGGGCCTGCAGACGCGGCACGGTGCCGCCGCTGGTCAGGCTGTCGCCGTAGTGCGCGTAGACGATCTCGCGCGGAGCGGGCGCAGGCGGTGGCGCAGGCTCCGGTGTGGGCACGGGCACAAAACCCGGCGATCCACCGCCCCCACCGCATGCAGCAAGGGCGGCTGCGGCCAGGAGCCATAGGCGGCGAGTCAAGAGCAGCGCGATCACAGAACGATCTCCCCGGCCGCGATGAACAGCGCGTCGAGTTGCTCGGGCGTCAGGCCCAGCCCAACGGCGCACGCGGCCAGGAACGGACTGTCTCGTCGCCACTCTTGCGTGTCGTGCAGCGCGATCTCTGCGAGCGCCTGCTGTGTCGGGTCGGCGATGCTGGCGACGTACGCCAGCACGCCCGCCCACAGGCCCGCCTGCACGAGTGCGGCTTTGCCCTGCGCGCGCGTGACGCTTTCGGGCACCACGGGCTCAGGCTCGGGCACTAGGGGCCGGACGAATGCCGTCCCATCCCATGTGTCGCCGATGGCCCCACCCTCCCCGTCGATGGCTCGCCAGCCCTCGGGCCGGCCCAGCGCCTGCGGATCGACCTCCGAATGGAGCGCCAGGATCATGTCTTGCACGACGCCCGCGGCGTCAATGATTGCTGTGGTTGTCATGTCAGATGCTCACGAGGTAGTCAAGGACGATGAGGCCGGGCATGCCGGCGCCGCTGGCTACGGCTGCCGCAGTTCCGCCCGTGCCGCCCACGCCGTATCCGGAGGCAGCAGCGCCCACACTTTGGGCGTTCACGCCGTTGATCCCGAAAGGTGTGTTGCCCACAATGAACCCTTGGGCGGCGCTGGTGTTGAGCCGAAACGCGTCGCCGACATTGATCCCACCACCTGTTGCCGCACCCCCAGCAACCCCTGACGTGCCTGTCGCCTGAGCGCCCGATGCCGGCGCCGGAGCGCCTCCTGCCGTAGCTCCGAACATCGTTGTGTTCCCACCCGCAGTGCCCGCCGCCGCCGCGCCAGAGGGCACGGATGCACCACCCGCGCCGATTGCGTAGGTGTATGGCGAGCCAGGCGTGACAGAGGCCACCCCTTCACAGTAGCCTCCGGGCCCACCAATGTTTCCGAGCGACGTAGTTGCGCCGATTCCGCCACCCGCACCACCGCCAACCATCCGGTATTTCACGCGGCCTCCCACCAGATTGGCCGGAGCTGTCCACGTCGTGCCACTGGTCAGGTACTCGGTGACCATGCGCAAACCGGCAGCCTTCAGTTCCCAGCCGTCACCGGTTGCGTTGACGGCCAGGAATTTCCCGGGGTCGGTAGGGTTGGGAATGCCGCTCGCCTCTTCCGCAACCCCGGCCCAGTACTCCGCTTCGTTGCGGAACCCCTGCGCGGCGTTGCGGTACGCGAGCGCATCGGCCGCGCTTGTGGATGCCTCGCCCGCCTTCGTTGCCGCTGTCGCCGCATTCGTAGCCGCGTTGGCCAAGCCTGCATCCATGGCCGCATTGACAGCCACCACTGCCGCGTTGATGCCGGGGATCGTGTCGGCGTTCATCTGCTCGACAAACACCACGTCAGCCGCGACCTTGGCGTCGGCGCGTGCGTCGAAGTTGTCCGGGTCCGAGGTGTTCGGTGGCGTGCCGTAACTGGGCAAAAGATCGATGGGCATCAGAGTCCTTCGAGGTCGATGGAAAGGTTGGAGTGGCCGAAGAAGTCCAACGAGACTTCCCAGTTGTTGATCAGGCCCAGCACGAGCAAGGCGTCGAAGTAGCCACTGCTGGAGTCCTCGACGCCGACGAAGACGGCGGCCTTGCCGCGCTGCGCAGACAGGGCGTCACGCACGCGGGGCACTTGGTCCTTGAAGACGGTTGTGCGCTGGGAGGTCTTTGGCACAGCCTTGCGGCGCAGGATGAGTGCGCGGCCGAATGCGTCCCGCTCGGTGCGGGTGAAGTCACGGATGCCCGACGTGGCGCCTGTCTGCACCTTGCCCAGATCAACGGGCACGCCCATGACGATGGGGCCGCAGAGCACGTCACCGGTAGCCCGCGTGATGGTGATCGTGACTGTGGCGCCAGAAATCGGAGGCAGGCCCTGGTACAACACCGACGGCTTCCGGCCGAACTTGCCGAAGTAGTAGTCCGACCACGTCAGCGTCGTGCGACGGCGCAGGGTCTCGGTGAAGCTCCACGCGACCTCATCATTCGCATCACGCATCTCGATAGAGATCGAGTCGGCCTCCAGGCCCACGATGGCCAGAGCCGTGATGCGCTCGCCAGGCTCGATCACTACCGTGAGCGGCGAGGCGCCCGAAGTCTGGTAGTTCGCATCCGGGACGAGCATGCGCCAACGGTTGGTAGACCCGAGGTCCAGCCACGGCGGCGGGTCGTCGGTCACGCTGACCAGATTCGACTCTGGCGCCTTGTTGGTGTTGGGTGCAAGGCACTCGTAGACGCGGTGCAGGCTCTCACGCATGACCCGCTGACCTACGGTGTATGCCGTGGCGCTGTTCCACTCTGCGTAGTCCGTCTCGGGGACCGTGGACGACACCAGCTTGTCGTCCGTGATGGTGAGCGGCGGGATCATCTTCATGCTGGCACCACACCTTTCCGAATGTCGGTTGGGGCCATCGTCTGCAGCGCCCCGCCAACGTCGCAGCGATCCAGCGTGTCGGCCGTGCTCTGCGATGCAACACGGATACCGTTGGCCTGCTGCTCCAGGTCGTGCAGCTTCGAGGCGATCTCGCGCAGCAGCCCTTGCACGGCTGGGTCGCTGCTCGACGTGCCGCCCAGCGCGCCGGCCCGGTACAGGTTGGCCTGCTGGGCGTTCAGCACCGTCTCGCCCTTGTGCAGTTCGGCGCGGTAGCCGTCATACGGCACGTAGGCAAGGCCAGCAGCATGCGAGCCGTCCACCCCGCTTTGCGCGGCGAGCATGGCCGTCTGTGCGGCGATGGCGGCAGAGATCGAGCGCCCCATGACGGTAACGGCATCCGCCACGGACTTGACCCGGTTGTCCACGCCCTTGACGGCATCCAACTGCTCGCGCCAGTACTCCAGCGTCAGGTCCAGCGCCTCAATGTCAGCCTCGTATTGCAGCTTGAGTTGCTTCAACTGCTCCTCGCCGGCAAGCGTGATAGCTTCAAGAGTCAGCTCGGCAACAGACACCTGGGCCTCTGCGCGCTCGCGCAACTCGCTCATCACGAGCCCCGCTGCAGCTTGCTCGCGCGAGTACTCCTCAAACGTCGAGTACAGGTCAGCAGAGGGGCTGGAGAACACGTCCAGCGCGCCTTGCAGGCCCTGATAGTTCGTGAGCGAGCCGCCCGTGTTGGCATACGCCAGAGCGCCCTGCAGCACGCTCTGCGCGGCGCGGCGGCGCTCCAGCGACAGCGCCTCGCTCTCGATCTGTGTGCTCTTGATGGCCGAGTCGATGGCGCTGAAGATCTCGGAGATCGCGGAGACACGCTCCTGAGCCGCCTTCGTGGCCGCCGAGGTCTGCGCCTGGATTGCCGACACTTGCTCGTTGTAGAGCGCCGTGATGCGCGCCTTCTCGGCGTTGATCGAGCGCTCCAGTGCGGAGTACGCAGCATCCGCCGCAGTGACAGCTTCGCGGAAAGCGGCCTCCAGGTCCTTGGTGACATCAATCACCTCCTCCTCAACCGGAAGCAGCTGCTTGAACGCGCTCCACACACCCGCCAATGCTGCAGCCTGGTTACGCCCTTCGTCGGTGCCCAACTCGAACAGGTGTTTGAACGCTGCCGCGAACTGGTCCTTGCTTGCGCCGAGGATGTCGTCCACGCTCAGATTCAAGCCCGACTCGGCAAGCTGATCCCGGATGCGCTCGGCACGATACTGACGCAGGGCGCCGTCATCCAGGAACTCAGCGGAGATACCGTCGAACGCGGACAGCACGTTCTTCCAACTTTCCTTGGTCGCCTGAGCGATGGCCTCCAGGCGTTCGCGCTCAGCTTGTTCGGCTTGCCGCGCGGCTTCCGCCAGGTCGTCAGTGCGCCCGGTCACGTCGGCGAACGCATCGGCAAGAGACATCAGGCCGCCGAACAGGTTGGCGCCTGCGGCTGTGCTGGTGTCCAGCCCTTCGACCAGCGCCCGGAACTGCTCGTTCGTCTTGGGCATCGCCACGCCCAGGCGGTCAAAGTCCTCGGCCATGCGAGCCCATGCCGCATCGACCTGCTCCTGCTCGGTAAAGAAGTTCGTCAAGTAGGCGTCCAGGCCCGATTGCAGAGCCTCCAAGCCTCCTGCCCCACGGATCATGTCGCGCGACAGGTCCAGCGCCTGAGCGCCGACGCTCTTCATTGCATCGCGCACGTCCAGCAAGCCAGCGTACAGCTCCTGAAGTTCGCTTGCATCGCCGACGAAGGTGTCGATGATGGACGCCAAGCCCGTCTCCGGCGTGGCGCCGCTGACCACCGTGCCGGCCGAGCCGTAGCGGTACATCGCCAGTTCGCGCTCTGCACCCATGATCGTCTGGCGCATGATCTCGACCGCGATGTCGCCGTTCTTGCGGGCGATCTCGCTGTAGTCGATAGCCGTCAGGCCGAACTGTTCCAGGGCGTACTCGGCGGTTTCGATGCCGGTCGTGACGCGAATCAGCGTCTCGAACATGCCCTCGCCCACCTGTTGGAACGGACGCAGGGCCGGCAGCGCAGCGGCGGCCATCTGGTCGCCCACTGCCGAGAAGATCGCTTCCAGCTCCTTCTGGATTTCCTCGCCGGTCATGTCCTTCAGGGACACGAGGCCGCCACCCGTCATCCCGAACATGCCGTTCTGCATGTAGGTGGAGGTGTCGCCCAGCGTCGGGATCAGCGACAGCATGCGCTCCTGCAGCGCGGCGTCGTTCAGGCCCAGGGCATCGGCGGCCGTGTAGACCGTCTCGGCGACGTTGGCCAACACGCGGCCCACGCCCGTCGTGAACTCCTCGTCAAGAGCCTTCCACATCGGCTGGGCGCCGTTCTGGAAGATCAGGTTGAACCCGACGCCCTGCACGCCCTTCTCGATGATGTCCGCCACGGATTGCCCGGGGAAGAAGCCGATGCCACTGTCCAGGAAGTCATCGCCGAAGCCACCGCCTGCCATCCCCCGGATGAACAGGTCCGTGCTCGCAGTGCCGGCCAGCCCCTGGATGCCCTCGCGCACCTTCGTCAGCTCGCTCAGCATCTTCTGCGTGTAGCCCAGCTCGATCTTGCTGTTGTCGGCCAGGATGTCGATGGCGTTGCCGATGCTCTCGGACTGCTGGCCTTCCATTCCGAGGACCGTGCCGGTGCCGCCTGCTTTGATGCCCGTGTAGCCGCCGCCAGAGCCACCGCCTCCACCACCGCCGCCCAGGGAAACGCCGAGAGAGGCAACAAAGGCCGCCATCGCAGCCATGCGCGCGAAGGCGCTGTACGGCTCGCCTTGGCCCTGTCCGAGCACAGCACTGATCGCCTTGGGCACCAGCTCGGCCGTGGTCATTGCCAGCTGTGCCGCGTGGAACACTGCCGAGACGGTCTGCAGGGTCTTGTAGCCGCTCGACTGCTTGTCAAAGTACTGCGACGCGGCGCTTGTCAGGTCGCCGAAGATGCCGAGGGTGTCCCGCAAAGCCTGCTGGTTGTTGCGCTCCGTCTCAGCCTGGATCCTGCTCGTTGCGTCCTGGAACTCCCAGGCCTTCATCTTCCCGCTGGCGAGCGCCGTCGCGGCGTTCTGCTCTTGCTTGGCGATCTGTTGCGAGCGCTTGCCATACCGGTCAATCGCCGTCATGGCCTTGTTGATCGCCCCCGACATACCGCCCAGCGCATCGCTTGCCCCGGCAAACGCATCACGCAAGGCCTCGCCGAAGTCCTGTGCGCGCTCCGGATCAAGGAACTCCTGCAGACTCTTTGCTGCGTTCTCGGCGTTCTTGTCGATCTTCAGGCTGACCGAGCCCTGCGTCAGTTGCGTGCTGGCCCATGCCTTGTCGGCGGCGCTCATGCCCTCATTGGCATTGATGGCGGCCAGCTTCTTCTTGAGGTCAAGCTCGATGGTGTACTTGTCGATCAGCCGCTGCCGCTCGTCTGCCGACTTGCCAATCGACTCGATCTCGGCGCGGAGCATCACCTCGGCGTCTTCGAGCCCTTTGAGGTAGTCGGTGACAGTCGAGATACCTGCCTTGCGCTGATCGTCCAGGCGCTTTTCTTCGGCTCGCACCTCCGCAGCAATGTCCTGCTGCTCCTTGTAGAGCGTCACCGCCGCGCGGGCCGAACGCATCTGCCGCTCTTGGGCATCCAGCGTTTCCAGGAGCGCCAGCGCCGACGCCCGATGCGTCGCAGTGAGGGTCTTTGAACCAGCGTCCAGTTCCGCAAGGAGCTTGATCCGCAGCTTGTCCGATTCGGTCAGGCGCCCGCCAAACTCCAGTTCCTCGCGGTTCGTCTCGATCTTCGTCTTGATGGAGGCGATCAGGGATTCATAGGCCGACTGTTCTTTCTTGGCCGCTGCCGCGCCGCCCTTGTCCTTGTACTTGTCGGCGATGTTGGCCAGCTCAGTCTCATAAGCCGCCTTGACCTTCAGCTGCCTGTTGGTGTCTCCAACGGCGTCCTTGTAGGCCTTCTCATAAGCGATCTTGGCCTTGGCGGACTCGGCCGCCTGCTGCTCTGCCTTGGTCTGTCGGGCCGAGTTGCCGAGGTAGGAGTCCACGTTGGCGAAGCGGGCAGCCTGTTGAACGGTGGTCTCGGGGTTGACGAAGCCGCGCCCACCACCGGCACCTCCCAGACTCGCAAGCTCTCCGCGCGCCGAACGCAGCTGGGCAATCAGAGCATTGACCTCGCCCATACGGACGGTCACGTTGATGCCTGCCTGCGCCTGCTTCTGTAGCTTCGCAAGCTCTTGTTCTGCGGCGGCCAGCTTTCCCGCCGTGGATTGGACCTCGTAGTTGAATCCGTTCAATGGGTTCAGCCAACTCAGGACCGCACCGGCACCCGATGCCATCTGGCCCGCGAACCCCGAGCCGCTGGCTCGCGCCTTCTCGATTGACTCCGAGACAGAGTTCATCCCGTCTTCGAGGATCAGCAACTGGCCACGCATCCCCTCCGACGCTCCGGCATCACCGACATTCCTCTTCAAGCGCTCCCAGGCCGTATCAACCTTGTTGGTTGCTGCGTCGAGCCTGTTGGCGGCGTTCTCTGCGGCAGCACCAATGTGCTCGTCTAGCGCCTTGGCGAACTTCGGCAAGAAGTCGTCGGCAACGACTTGACCCTGCTCTAGCATCTTCCCAAGTTCGGCAGTGGTGACGCCCATCGCCTTAGCGGCAATCTGGAACGATCCAGGCAGACGCTCACCAAGTTGCCCACGAAGCTCTTCTGCCTGCACCGTGCCCTTGCTGATCATTTGCTGCAGGGCCAGAAGTGCGCCCGCCGACTGCTCGCTGGTCAGCCCCATGACTGATGACGCCTTCGAGATTGCCTCAAAGATGTCTCGCGTCTTCTGCCCCTCAATCGCGGTCCCACGCGCCGCCGCCGCGAAGCTGGCGTAGGCTTGGGATGTGCCCTCCATGCGAAGCCCGAGGCGGCCCGTCAGTTCAGTCAGGTAGACCAGGTCCCTAGCAGAGTTGCCTGTTGCGAACTGCAAGGTCGTGCGTAAGCGCTCTCCTGCCGCACTTGCTTGATAAAGCGCTCTGGCCGCAGATGCTGCGCCCTGCACTACCTCGCTGCCCAGGTACACCCCGACGCCGGTCTTGGTCAGGGCGGCAAGGGAGAATGTCGCTTCGCCCGACCGCTTCTTCACGCTGTCCAACTGGTCCAGCAGCGGCTTCAAGGCGGCGGGGTCTACCCCACGAAACTTGGCCATCTGTTCCCAGTAGACGCGGCTATCGCGCGAGCCCGCCTGCAGTTGTGCCAGATAGCGCTCTAAGTGCTGCTGCAGATTGCGCGCACTGCGCTCGGCCTTTTTGCTCGCCGCATCCGCGCCATCCCCGACGCTCGCCAGGTCGCGGGCAGCCTTGCCCGAAGTCGCGGCAATCTCAGCGCCAGCACGTCGGGTAGTGCCGCTAAGGTTCTCGATGCTTTTCTTCGTGCGGTTCAAGCCCGACTCGACACCAGTGGTGTCAGCCGTGACTGTGATCTGCGTTTGTAGGTCTGACATCGAGGCCCCAATAAAAAAGCCCCGGCAATGCCGAGGCTCAGAAAGAGAAAACCCGCCGAAGCGGGTGTTAGCTCATTGCGGGGTCAGTGCTGTGCCGCAGTGCTTGCACTTTCGCGCATCCCGCCTGACCAGTTCGCGGCAGTCCGGACACCGGACATGCGATTCCGTCGTAATAACTTGGCCCGCTTCGTCCCTAGGCGCCGCCGCTGCTCCGGTCTTGCCCAGTGCCAGGACCAAAATGAGGCAGATCAGCGGCGAGAGCACCAGAGAAAGCAAGAACCAACCGAAGCCAGACCGGCCTCGATTGGATGCAATGACGGCGACGACGATAGCGCCGACTAACCAGAATAGAACAAACTCCATCACCACCTCCAGAAGGAAGCGGTGATGCTACAGCCACTCAGACGCGGATTTAGACTACTGGCGATCGCGGAATAGGACTTAGCTCAATGGACACCGAGAAGCGCCTCAACGAATTGGCCGGCCAGATCGCAGCCATGAATGCCGTTCTTGGCGCCCTGCTGAGCGTCATCACGCCGCTGCAGGCCGCCAAGATGGCTGTCATGGTCGAGATGGAGCGGCAGGAGCTAAACAACACCGACATCGACAACGACATCCCGGACCAGACGGCAGATGCGCGCAATCTGATCATCAAGGCCTATCTCGACCTTCTCTCTGCAAGATCACGGAGCCAGCCGGACTAGCGGCCTCGCGCCGCTTCGCGCTCCCTCTCTTCGCGCTGCTCGGCCATCGCCTCCAGCGCGCCGCGCTCGATCAGCCGAACCTGATCAAACAAGTCCTTGCGTCGCACCGGCTCGGGTTCCTCGCACCCCAGGCACGCCAGCACGGCCGTGTAGTCCAGGCCTGTGTAGCCAGACATTCCGACTCGCCACTGCGTCGAACAGAAATTGCAGAAGAAGAGCCATGCGTCCGCATGCTCTGGCCAGACTTCGAACGTGTCCTCCTCCTGCTCGAAGTCCTCCGGCCGCATCCCAATTGCCGCCAGCGCCGCCCTGTTGGCCGCGTCCTCATGGTCCAACCCGGAGTAGAGGGCGCGACCAAGGCCAATCAGTTTCCCCGGCGCGCCGCCGTCAGCTCTTCGAAGTAGCGGTCGATGATGGCCCGAGCCGCGCCCAGGTAGTTCTGGCACAGCTTCTCGACGTTCTCACGCTCGAAGGCATCTTCCAGCTCCCAGCCGGACAGGATGTCCATCAGGATCGTTGTGTCGTCGCGCTCTTCCGCGCGGATCGACTCGCCCCACTCTTTGAACTCGTCGCGGGTGCGGGCCTTGAACTTGAACTTCACCGGCACCGGCTTGCCGCCAGGGACAGGGATTTCGACGGCGACTTCGAACGTGGGCTTCTGGGTCAGGGAGAGTTTTGCCATGTTGATTCCTTGAGGCGAGGGAAAAGGCCCGCCGATCTGCCCTCGCCAGAAGGCAGTGATCGACGGGCAGAAAAAAGCCCGCTCTGTGGCGGGCTATGGGTCAGGCGTTGTAGCGAACCGGGCGGGACATCAACGAGAACGTCGCCACAACGGTCATGATCGAGCCCTTGTTCATGGTCGGGGTCTCGTTGAACGACACGTAGCCGTTGTAGAGGATGAACGAGCCATCCGGCAGTTGCGCGCGCAGGGCACGCACTTCGCGGGTCTCAGCCGCGCGCTTGAGGGCTTGGTAGCCGGGCAGCGCGGGATCGTCCGCGATGGTCAGCTGCAGCGACTGGGCCGATGCCTGGGTGGGCAGTTGGCTTTCAAAGTCGTTCTCCAGGAAGGAGTACGACGTGAACTGCATTTCGCCGCCCGACGTGCTGGACTCGGTGATCTGCTGGATCTGCTGCCAGGTGGTCACCTGACGCAGCGAGCCGGCGCCGCCGCCAGTGGGGTAGCGGGTCACGTCGCTGGTGTTGGTGTTCAGCAGGGACAGCGTGTCCGTGGTCAGTTGGTCCACCTTGAACACGCGCTCATTGAGCGGGTTCCAGCCAGACTTCACTTCAACGATGTCGCCATCGTCCAGGCCGTGGGCGACGGCAGTCACCACAGTGGGCTCCGCGTTGGTCATCGCCGAGATCGGCTTCGACGCGGAGTAGGCGGTTGCGAGGGAGAACAGGATGCCGTTGGGCAGTTTGACACTCATGGTCGGGCCTTTCAAAGAAAAACCCGCCAGCGACTGCTAAGCGGGTCGAACACGCCCTTGCGGGCACAAAAAAACCGCCAGGCGGCGGTTGTTGAGAAAGTGGCGGAGCGTCAGCTCCAGATGTTCCAGTCCTGCCGCAGTCCGTAGAGGCCAGTTGCGGGCTCGTGCGTCATGACGTGCGCGTCAGCCGGCGTGCATGTGATGTCGGTGCGCGCACGCAGGGTCAGTTCCAAGGTTTCGCGTAGCGGCGCCAGCGCGGCCGGGCTCGGCCCCCAGATGGCAATCTGCACGCGCCCGTGCTTCTTGGCACGGGTGTTGTCCATGAACGATTGATCCGATCCGCCGACCTGCTGCCACACCGCGTAGGGCGTTGCGGTGCCTTCCGGCGCGACGATGGGGTAGCTGCGGCCGACGATGCCAGCAATGATGGTTTGCAGAGTCGCCTCCATCACAGGGCCTTCCTCAACTCGGCGAGTAGGCGCTTCTCGGCTGCGGCCATTGCGGCGCGCTCGCCGCTGGTGTACGCAGGCCGCATGAACGGCTGTGCAGCGGCGCGGCTGGTGCCGTACTCGACCATGAACCCATAGGGCACCTTTTGATGGTTCCACGCAATGTGGTACTCGGCCACGCCGTCGCGGCTGTTGTCCTTCGAAAAGGCTTGGTAGATCGCATCCCGCAACGACCCCGGCGCATACGGCCCATAGACCGCGTTCTCGCCGTGGAACATGTGCGGCGCCTTCGAAACTGGCACGTAGCGGCGCATGAGGTCGTAGTAGATCTGCGCGGCTTCCTGGGCCGCTGGCCGCGCCGCATTTTCTGCAGCTTTCGCCAGCTTGTTCACCTCAGCGATCAGCCGGGCAGTGTCGTCCTCGAACTTGATCATTCGGTGACCTCACACACCAAGTCCACATGCTCGCGCGACTGCTCGTCGGGTAGAACTGCCTTGACCTGGTACATCGTGTCCTGGTGCAGCACGCGCATGCCGGCGTCCAGGCCTGCGCGACGGCGAATGCGGATCGAGGCCTGCACCGTCGATGCCACAGCACCCGCCCGGATCGCCTCCGACCCGTTCATGTGCCGGATGCTCGCCCAGACCTGCGCCACGTCTTCCCAGGACTCGGGCAAAGGCGTGCCCCACTCGTCCACGCCACCAGCGTGGCGCTGGATCGTGATGCGGGAGGTCAGGGAGCCGGCGCGCATCAATACACCCTGTAGGGATCAAGCAGTCGGTCCACAAACTGGCCCTGAATGCTCGCGATGGAAACGCCAGCCTGGATGCTTTCCCGATGGGCGTACATCGTGCCCACAGTCAACAACAGCCAGGACTTGATCGCGGCTGGAACGGCGGCCTGCTGAGCTGCCTCATTCCCGGTGGCGAAACCCGCCTGATAGGTGACCACCACAGCGCCAGGGCCCGGCCTCACTTCAGGCCATACATCCACGGGTGTCAGCGTGTCACCAGAAAGGACATAGGCACTCGGGTCCAGCGTCTGCGTAGCTCCATCAACGTCCACGTAGACCACCGACGTCACCGACAGGACGGCGGGCCAAAGCAGGCGAATTGCCGGCTCGAAATACTCGGCGCTGCGCTTCCACGCCTGCGCCATGATGGACCGGCCCAGCATCTGCTGGCACATCTGGGTCGCGGCGGGGATGTACACACCCGTGAACAGGGCGTCATCCTCCGAGCCATCGACGCGGCAGTGCAGCTTCGCCTCTGCCAGCGACAGCGGCAGGTACTGCGGAGGGGTTGCGGGTGTGGTGCTCATGATCTGCAAAGCGCCCTCTTGCAAAGGCGCTTCACGCATCAGACTGCGCCAGCCAGGGCCAGATGACCCTTGACCACCACCGCCCCTGCGGCAATCGACGTGCCGCTGGTTTTGGTCAGCACCACGCGGACGTAGCGCTTGCCGCCGCGATAACCCACGGCATACGACTTGTCGGCCTCCAGGGCAGCGGGAAACGCGCCCAGCAGGTCGTCTGCGGTCGCATCCGATCCGCCGCTCAGGTCGGCTGCATCGCCGTGCATCAGCTTGGCGACGAACAGGCCGTCGCCTGCGATGGCGCCCGTGTTGATGACCACCGTCGCGGAGCCTGCGCCCTGCAGGTCAACAACCGTCGCATCGGCCTTCGTGGCTGTGTGAACAGCCGGGGACACGGCCAGAACAGCCGAGATGTTGTTCTTCAGATCGCTCATGACGATTTCCTTTCAGAATGAATTGGCCCGCCGAAGCGGGCCGTTGAACATCAGGTGCCGAAGCGCAGGAACTTCACGGCCTCGGTGTTGATCGCGCCCCCGCCAGTCCGCTTCGTGCTGTAGAAGCGGATATACGGCTTGGCGGTGTACGGGTCGCGCAGGGTGCGCACGCCGATGCGGTCCACGATGGTGTAGGCCTCCTTGAAGTCACCGAAAGCCAGCGACAGCGAGTTGGAGCCCAGGGACGGCATGAACTGGTCGATGCGCACCGGGTAGCCCAGCAGGCGGTCAGGCTGGCCAGCTTGCAGGCCCGGCTCCCACAGGTAGGTGTCGTCCGTGGTGCCGCGCTTCATCTTGCGAATCAGCGTGCGCACCTCGCGGCGCATCACGAATACCGCGCCTTGCAGGTACTGGTCCTTGAACGCACCGATCAGATCCTGAATGGGATCAGCCTTGGTCGTGTGGAACGCACCGCTCGCACCGGTATTGATGTGCTCGAACGTGCCCCAGGCGCGCGTGCCGTCGCCGGTCGCTGCCGTGGTGTACGACGCCAGGCCGCGAGGCTGACCCACGCCATTGCCGGTCCAGAATGCAGCGCCCTCGATGCGGGCGAACTTGTCCGCCACCTTGTCGGCGAGCCAGGCCTCCACGTCGGTGGCCGCGTCGTCGATCAGCTTCTGAGTGACCTTCGGCTGGGCGTACATCTCGTGCGCCTCGATGCGGTACTTCCCGACTTGCGGAGTGTCCGTGTCGTTGCGCGTGCCCATTTCCGACACCCAGCCTGCATCGGCCTCGTCGTTGTCCACGATGCCTTCCAGCGCGTCGGTGCTGATGGTCAGCACGTTGGCAAGCTGGCGCATGGTGGATTGCTCGTACACCTTCTTGACCATGCGGCCCACGGTAGGCGTGGGCAGCAGGTAGCCGCCATCCGGGTCCGAGCCGGCAGACATGGCCTTGCGCTCGTCAGCCGACAGGCGCTCGATGTCGCCATGGCGGATCAGGCTGAAGAAGGCGCTCTTGTACTGGGCGTATGCGTCAGGCGACACATCGGCAGGAACCGGGCGGCCCTTGCTCTGGAAGTCGGCGCGCAGCATGGCGTTCCAGGACTTGCACTCCTCCTCCAGCTTGGCCTTCTCTTCGCCGGAGTTCCCCGGGCGCTGGGAAGCGGTGACGAACTTGTCGAACTCTGCCTTCAGCTCGGCGAGTTGGTCCATGTCCGTGTTGATCTTGGCGAGCTTGGTTTCGAGGTCAGCAACCGCCTTCCCGTCCGCCTTCGCCTTGACCAGCTCGTCGTTGGTCTTCTTGAACTCTTCCCATGCCTGACCTTGCTTTTCGATCAGGCTCTTGATTTCGATGATGTCAATCATCATTGGTCCTTTCGGAAATGAAAAAGCCGCCTCGGTCGGCGGCTCGTTGCGGGTGACGCTGTGGAATCAGCGCGGGATGTGCTGCTCTCTTCCCTTGAGGGCTTCGACCAGCTCTTGCAGCCCGCCAGAATCACTCCGACTGAGGCTCTTGATCCGTGACACCAGGGCCACGGCGGCGCTCTTGGACAGGCCACCTGAATCTCTCAGGTAGCGCTCAGCGTCCGCGAGCGTTTCGATGGCGTCGATGGACTTCACAGCCTCGACGCGTGCTTTTCCGTTCGCCGGCCGCGTGACCAGCGACACTTCGATCAGGTCGATCCGCTTCAGACGGCGCCTGGGATCCTCCGGCTTGGTGCGCGGCTCCCAGTCCTTGGCGATGTAGCCGATACTCATGCCGTCAATCGCTGGGCGCGGGCTCATTTTCATGAGCTTGTACATTTCCAGGCCGCGTGGCGTGTCTGCCAGCTGCCCAGTGACTTTCAGGCCGTGCCCGTCCTCAGCGAAGTCGGTCCAGACACCAATGGGCGTCATATCTTCCGCGCTCATCTGCCAGCCGCCGTGCTGGCTCAGCATCGCGGGCCAGGGTTGAGCGCCTGACTTCACGTCGGCCAGAAACTTCGAAAAGGCCCCAGCTTCGATCACGTCGCCATAGGCGTCCACGTTCCCGAATACGGCGCCGTACCCGCTGAAGCTCATGACCTGGTCGCCTTCGCCCGGGTCGAACTTCAGCTCCTTCAGGCTACAGATCAGACTGTCCATCATCATCTTCCTTCGGCTTCGCGCCGGCTACGTTCGTCGGCTTCGGCAGCACCGCCGCTTCGCCCCCCATCGGGTTCAGCTCTTCCAGGCCACGAATCTCATCCTGCGTCATCCATCCCGGCGCACCGCCAGCACCCAGGGCTTTGGCGTAGTACTCGGCCCGATCCTTATGAGAGCCGCGCATGAGCCCGGCGGCGTTGAACTTGATGAAGTAGTTCTGGTCCCGCTCACGCTCACTGAGCAGCTGACATTCGCCGGACTGCTCAATGCGCGTGTACCAGGGGGCCAGGGTGTGCACGACGTGCGCCAGGAACATCTGCTCCGCGCTCGCATAGGTAGCGGCCTTGTCCGAGTAGCCGACCATGATCGGCATGACCCGGAACGCTCGGCAGATTTCCTCTACCTGCTGCTTTCGCGTCTCCAGCAACTGGGCATCCACCGCCGTCATGCTGGTGGGCGTGTACTTCGCCCCGCGATCCAGTAGCTTCGTGCGCCCGACATTCTGCGGGCCGTCGAAGTTCTTGTCGATGAACTCCCGCAGCGCCTTGTACTGGTCGGAGTTGAGCTTTTCCTCGACCGAGTAGAGCCCAGACATTGATGCGCCCGACTTTGTCATCCTGGCCTGCGACTCTTCCGTTGCCATTGCCAGGCCAATCGACTCTCGCGCCAGCTTGACCACATCCATCCCGCACACGCCGTCCCAGCTCGGGCCGCGCCAGTGCCAGATGGCCTCCTGCGGGAAGTCCTGACTCTGGCCGTTCGGCGCCTGGAGCCGGTACGTCATGCGGTAGTCGTTCTCCTGCTTGATCGTGACGTTCGCCGGGGCGAAGGGGATGATCTCCTTCACCTCGCCGCGAACCCGATTCACGAAAGCCACTGCATCGCCCGTCAGGACAGCATGCAGCGCCATCGTCTCCCGAAGGTCGAAGCTGGTCATCCAGCTATTCGGGCGACGGTGCAGGATGGTGTACAGCGGATGATCGACGGCAGGCAACACCTTGTCGCCTTCTGCCCGGTAGAGCTTGAACGGGACTTGCGCAATGCCCTCCGAAATCACCCGGGCGCACGCCAGCACCACTGACACCTCCAGCGCCGACTTGTGGCTGACAGACGCCCCGCTTTTCGTCGCCATCCAGCCGTACAGCAGCCGGAACAGGTCGAGCGAGTGACGAACCGAGCCGTCCTCGTTCGACTTGCGGCTGAAAGGCCAGAGTTTCATGCGGTTTCCCAGAATGATTTTTCGGTGCTGACAGCCTCAGGCATCACGCCGACCGCCATGGCGAGGGCCTGGATCCCATCAATCCGGCCACTGGCTTTCGCTTTCGTGAATTTGCGGTTCTCGGCCGGGTCTTTGACTACCACCGCGTTGTTCGCGCACATGGACAGCACAGGGTGATTCCCATGCCTCATCTTTCGCGTCAGGATTCGCTCTTCCAGTGCCCGAATCGCCGGAGACATGCTCACAAAACCCTGGCCGAAGTCGATGAAGCGCTCCAGTTCCTCTTCAGTGAACCCAGATTTCACCAACCACGGCCGAAGATGACGCATCCCCCAACGGTCAAATGCCAGCGCTCGCACATTGCAGCGGTCAAACACGCCGCGAAGGTGCTCCGCGACAAATTCATACTCGATGGCCCGGCCAGGCGTCGTCTGCAGCAGGCCCTGAGCTTCCCAAAGGTCATACGGAACACGGTCCTTGCGCGACTTCTCGGACAATCCATCGCCGGGGAGCCAGAAGGTCGGATGCACGTCGCCCCTTTCCGATACCAGCACCAAGGCTGTCAAGTCACTGACCGACGATAGGTCAAGCCCCCCGTAGACATCTTGGCCATCAATGGGATCAGGCTGATCCCCGCACTCCTGCCACACCGAGCGCGTGATGAATGGAGTCTTGGCTTCCACGCGCTGATTCAGGATCAAATTCCGATACCCAGCCTCCTGAGTCGGAAGCCGCTTCGCATCTGCCGCCTGCTTGCGCACCTCTTCGCGGTTCATGAACACGTCGAAGTGCGGATTCGCAGCCCGGATGGCTTGATCCGAGAACGGGTCCATGTCCATCGGCGCCGTGTGCAATGCCACTTTGATGCGCGGATCCGTGCCAGTCAAAGCATCGTCAATCAGGACGCTCAGTAGGTCCGCATCCGTGGGCGACTGTGTGCTGATGATGATCGACAGCGGCTGCTCATGCGCTGCCGAGGCGGTTTCAATCGCCTCATACAACTCCGAACGCGGCCCCCGAACCTGCCCCAACTCGTCATGCACAGAGAAGACCGGCGACAACCCGTATGCCGTCGATGCATCTGCTGACAGCGCCCGATACACCGTACCCAGCTCAGGGCACACCAACGTCTTCGCGGACTCCTTCGGAATCACGTATTCGCTCAGCTCCGGCGACATACGAACCACCTTGGACGCATATCCGTACAGGATGGCGGCCTGGTCACGGGACTGCGCCGCGCTGTAAAGCTGGCTGTTCGGCTTCGCCTCCGGTCCGCACAGGTGCAGGAGCAACAGGAATGCGCTGGTCGCGGTCTTCGCGTTCTTGCGTGCCATCGACAAGATGAACGTGCGCGTCGGCGTGTCGTAAATCTGCCTGATCCAGCCCTTTTGCGCGTCCGTCAACCGAACAGGCTTGCCGACCAACTTCCCATCTGGAATTCGGCACATGCTCTCGATCCAGCGGATGTTCCTCTCGCCTCGGCTAACCATCTACCACTTCCCACGGCTTGCGAGAGCGGCCCATCGCACTGTGCGCACGGCCTACAGTCTTGGGGTCTGCCGTCGCCTGGCGCGTGATGCGCAAACGTGTCGCCAGGGACGACGCAGAGCGGACTTCACGCTCCCGCATCGCTAGCAGGCGGTCATAGCGCTTCAGGCCATCGTCATCGCGCAGCCATTCGCGGTCGAACGCCTTGATCTCGTCGTCCAGCACCTGGGCCGTCACGATATGCTGGCAATACAGGTCCAACAGGTCGCGGTGAGTCTCTGTAAACGCGGATGCCGGATGGTCATTGACCAGGCGCGCCCACACGATCTGCTCAGCATCACTCAGATGCGGAGACGCGCGCAGCCGGTTTTCCGCCAAAACAGGCCCAAGCTGGGCCGCCACTGCGACGCTCGCAGCGGACTTGCGGCCCCTTTGTGCCATTTATGTCACCTTTTTTCTGGACGTTTAGGAAAGTAAGAGGAACCGGGCGGTCAGGGCGACGAAGGCCGCAGACTTTGATGGCCCCCCCCTGTCACGCCAGCACGACGGTCCATCGGCGAGACGGTCAGGCATCGGTGGGCCAGCCATCGGGGCCGACCACCCTGCGCTTCCGCCCCTTCTCTTCCGCCTGCTTGTCAGAGTCGTGATGCCTCTTGCACAACGGCTGCCAGTTCGTCTGATCCCACATCAGGACTTCATCGCCTTTGTGCGGGACGATGTGATCCACCACCGTGGCGATGGTCACCCGGCGCTCAGCACTGCACATCACACACAGCACGTTCTCCGGCCTGGCCAGGAACGCCTTGCGCTCTCTCTGCCATCTGCCGCCGTACCCACGCTCTGCTGTCTTGCGTCGGTCCTGGCGCCAGCTGGGTTGCTTCATAGGAGAGTCAGAACCTTTCCACCCTTGGACAGATTCTCTCGGCCCCAGAGCGGCCGTAGGTTGGTGTGATGCGTCAGCCTTACCACATCCTCAGCACTGACAGCAGTTGCCAACGGGACGATGTGGTCGATGTGCCAATCGCCCCTGTTCTCCCATGACATGCCACGGGCGAACTGCTTCTCGATGTGGGCCACGAACTCCTGCATCGTGCACCCCAATATCTGCTCAACGCGCTCCGACTTCTTGGCTCCGCGTGAGGCCAGCGCCTTGAAGATGGCCGCTCGGATCGAGTTCCGAAGCGCGTATGCCGGATCATTCGCCAGCCTTTGCCTATCCTTGGCGTTCCTGGCGGCTCGGTTCTGTGCCTTGTACTGCCGATCGTAGGCAGCCCGGCGATCTGCATTGCTTTCGCGCCATGCCTGACTGCGGGCCTTGCTGCAATCCTTGCAAGAGGGCTTGTAGCTGCCTGGGCGGGACAGGTAGAAGTGCGTCAGGGGCAGAAGCCGGTCACATGTCGCACACGCTTTGCAAGCTACGGCATCAGACGCAGCCATAGAATCACTCTCAGCCATGAAGCCTCTCATACAGGTTGACTGGTTAGAGCCCGCACAGGATTGCCGTCCTATGTGGGCTCGCTTACTTTAGCTTCCTCTTTGCCTTTGGTCCACGATCCTCGGCGCCTGCTGCATCCTGGTGGACTGGGCCATCTGGATGCGCTGGGGTGCAGCGGGGATGCGGGGGCGTTGCGTCATAGGGCGCCGGGCTCAGTCCTTGGGTACAGGTGACCGATGGGATGCGGACCGGCCCGGCAAAAGAAAACCCGCCGAGGCTTTCACCTGGCGGGCTGTGTGTGGTTGCGGTGGCGGGCTTCGATCCCGCGCCCTTTGGGGTATGAACCCAACGCTCTGACCAGGCTGAGCTACACCGCTGTTGATCTCGGCCCCTTACGGGAGCCACTCGGCGCCTCGCTAATTTTCTGCGCCCGTCACCGCAGTTGAGGATTGCGGCTCCTGCTCACACCCATGTACGGGGCTCGCAACCTGCGATTTCTACCGACACCGGCGCCTCCGTTTCTGGATGCTCTTGCCTTAGTGCTCGACAGCTCACAAGTCCTCCCGTTTGTATCACAAGTTTTTCGGGTTCTCAAGGGGTTTTCATACAGCCCGATTGATGAGCATCTGCCGGGCGTCTCGGACGTGCCGGGCCAGCCCTTCCATGGACAACCCCAGCTCACGGCAAGCCTTGGCCGGCGCAGTCGGCCGGACGTATGACCAGTGAATGGCTTTGCGATGTTTCTCCGGCAGGGCTTGAACTCCCTTGGCGATCTTGGCGGCATCGGCCCCATCCACCACATCGGCCACGAGTGACACGTCCCCACGTACACGCGGCGGCGGTGGGACGAGGCGGAACATCGGCGACACAGACGCGCCTCCCCAGCTCCGGCCGTTGCACCATGCCGCCCAGTTGGCAAGGCGCCGGTCCATCTCACGCTGGTGAGGCTCCACGGCGTGGAAATCGACGGCTTTCACTTTCATCAGCATCTGTGCTCCTTGAAATCTTCTCAGTTCGCTATTCGCGAATGGGCTTTATTTGTTTGGTGGCGGGGACTTAGGCGCGGGGGATCGCATCGGGAATCGCCTCAGATCAGCCCCGCTCGCCTCCGCATGTGATGCGGTATGGCGGCTGCCATGGATTGGGCGCTGTCATCGGCTCTACTGGCCCGGGCGTGCCAACCCTCGGCGTGCCGACGAAATAGGGCGGGATGTAGGTTCTGCCGCCCTCAAGGCATGCCACTCGCTCGCGGAGCTTTGCGATCTCTTCTCGGAGCGCCTGGATCTCTTGGTCTGTTGTCACCCCTGCTCCTTGCGGTTGCGGATGGCGGCGGCGCACAGCGAGCCAATCTCGCGTGCGTCGCTCTGCTTCATATGCAGATCCATGCCTGTATTCCACGCAGTAACAGCACACGCCTCCCGCTCAGCCCTCTGCCCAGCGGCGTAGGCGGCTTGCCAGACGGTCCAGCCCGTTGCGGCCGTCGACAGCTTGTACTCAGCGCCGGTCTTCTCGACCGCTGCCGGCCACTGGCCTTCATCAGACATCCACTGCTCGAACTCCTCTCGCATCGTCATCCCGCACTCCTTTGCTCATAAACCACCCGCGCCACGAGCCCCGCATCCGCCAGCAGGATTGGCGACGGGTGCGGATGGCCGTTGAGCGACTGGCAAAGGGTTGATGGGTCGATGCCCAGCGCCTTGGCGGCCTCCTTCTGGGTGCCGTACTTCTGCTGCACGTGCTGGCGCAGTACCTGGCTGATGTTGTTGCGGTCGATCACGCTGCCAGCCTCCAGAATGGGTTCTGGGTGTCGGCCCATGCCTCGCCGCGCCGGATGCGCCCGACCACGCTGCGGGTGATGCCGTAGCGCTCGGCCAGGACGGGCCCGGGCTCCGGCGACAGGCGAATCTCGCGGGCGATCTCGATGGTGATCTTGGCTTTCGTCGCCCGAGCGTGTTGCGTCAGCTTGAGGCGGCGTCCCGGACCCTTGGAGTCGACCTTCCGGCCCATCTTGGCCATGTGCTGGGCCTGGGTGTACTGGCCGATGTGTTCGGGATTCACGCAATCCGCGCAGCCGCACTTCGGGGCGAAGTACCGCGCTCGCTCGACTCGGATGCCCAGCAGGTCCACCATCACCGCGCGGACCGGCATCATCTTGCCGCCGTGGCTCACTGCCGGCACTCCGTTGCCGAAGTAGCCCTGCCACAGCCAGCACTCGCCCTCTTCAATGCAGCGGTTGCGCAGGCTGGTCATCGTTTGGAGCGTCTTGACTCTCATGCGCGCTCCAGAAGCTCGGGCTGGATGGCGGGCAGCGGGACGGGCTTCCAGGCGAGGGTTTCGTCCACGGCGTCGTCACCGGGGTCGCGGAGGGGTCGAAGCACGCTGTCATGGACCATGCTCCAGACGACGCCTGGGCGCCCAGCCATGCGCAGCTCGGGCGACACTTCCCACCATCCGTCATGTGACCACACGCATCGGACGATCTTCCCGTGGTGCTCGGGAGCCGCACGAGTCCATCGGACAACAGCTAGATCCCCAGGCTTGCAGTTCACGATTCCTTCTCCTTCCTCAGTTCGCGCTCAGACCAGCGCGGCGATGGTGTTGTTGAGCACGGCCAGTTCATCCAGGCGCTTGACCTTCCATATGCGCTGCTGGCCGTGGATGCCGTTGAAACTGCCTCGATGGCAGTCGGCGCACAGAGGAATGGACGTGTGCCACTCACCCTGGCGCAGTTCGTGGGCCTCGGACGGGCCTGGCGCTTCGCAGACGCCGCACGGCATCTCTTTGATGCGGACGATGTGCTCGCGCTCGGCCTTGGTCGGGGCGGCCTTGTTCTTAGACTGCATGGATCGCTCCAATCGCCTGCAACGCCTCGTCCACGCTGTTGACCACATGGACCGGGGCGCCCCACGCCGCATGCCAGCGCACCTGATCGGGCGTGAGCGCACGAGCCGAAGGCGGCTTGCTGCCGTCCTTGACCTCCAGCAGGAACAGATCCGACCGGAAGGCCACAAGCAGATCCGGCACTCCGTCGCCCGCAGCGGCCAAGCTCTGCACAGTGGCGCCGGCCTTGCGCAGAGCAGCCACCACGGCGGGCTGGTTGGCGTCAACCCTAGCTTTCTTTCGCATGCTTCCTCCGGTTCTGCTCAGCCGTGAGCCATTGATGGTTCGTAGGGTGAAAAGCGGCACGGACCTGCTCAGGATCGGAGAAGTCAAAGCTGCACAGGGGCTTGATGTGGTCGATCTCCCATTCGCCCAGCGGGCCAGGACATGGGCCTAGATGCCGGATGATTGCCATGAAGTCCGCGTACTCGGAAGACGCTGCCTGCTTACCGGACACCGAGAAAGCGACGAACGCCTTCCGAAGCCGGTTGCGAAGGCGCGTCAACAGGACTTCTCGTCGATAGCGATCTCGGCCGCGCTCTCTCGCCAACACGGGGTTGAGTGCGCGCCTTTCCCGCGCCCACTCGCGCTGGTAGGCCCGCGCGGCATCGCGGTCGCGGGCAGCCATGGATGCGGCAGGGTTGAGGCGATATGCCGCTCTGGCCTTTTCTCGGCAGCACACCACACAACTGCGGTCTGACAGCTTCCGAAGACTTTGCCCTGTGCCATCGTGGTCGTGCCCACGCTTGCAGAGGGCGCCCAGATACTTTGGTGCGTCGATCTTCGCGGCGCGACGCATCATTCGCCCCTCGCCGCAATCCACATCGCCGCAAGTCCCCATGCGAGCACTGCGCCCAAAGCAAATTCCCGCGACAGATGAGGCGCCGCCAGCACAGCCGCCACGAGCGTGTAGCAATGCCACGTCTTCATGCAGCCTCCATGTAGTGCAGATCCACATCACGCGCCGCAGCGGTCGCATGCAAGAACTCGATGAACTCGCTCATCTCGCGCACGCTGAACTTGCTGGTGCGACTGCCGAGCATCACCATGCCGCCGTCCATGCCCATGGCGACCCGGACGGACTCGCGCTTGAAGGCTGCGGACAACACGTCCTTCCACTCGTCGGCAGTCATCCAGACCATCTGGCCATTGACCGGCCATTGCAGTTGGTCGGCGAAGGCTTGCAGCAGGGGCCACATCGCCGCGTTCTGCTCCAGGCTGCGCGTGGGCTCCGAAATAGTGACGCAGTACCCCTCCGGCGCCATGTCGATGGCGTCATGTGCACGCATGCGGCGCTCGTGGTCGATCAGGCGGATGACGCGCTTTTCAGCCACGGCCAGACTCCTTGCGCGCCCCATCATCCGGGGCGGCCAGGGATATGCCTCCGATCAACTGCTGGAGTTGCTCGATGTATTCGCGCTTGCTCCAGCCCTCAATATCGCAAACCTGCAGGTCAACCAGGATGTCGGAGAGCAGTCGCCGCTTGAAGCGGGCGCGGGCCAGATCGTTGAAGGCCTTTGCAGAGCCCGCATCAAAGACCGAATCTCCAGCCCCACTCTTAGGTGCGCTGGGCACTGGCACGACCAACTCCGGCCGCCTTCCAACTGCCGCCTGCGCATCCCCCTTCGGGCGTACCGGGACAAGCACGCGGCGTTGCCCAGTCAGCGGACTCTTGCCGTTCGTCGCGAACACATGCCCAGCCAGCGGAGAGCCGCAGGTTCTGTCGATGACCCATCCGTCAGGCAACTCATCAAGGACTGCCCAGTACTGGTAGGTTTTCATCGCTCCACGCCCTCCAGCCGGTCAGCCACCAGCTTTGCGTAGCCGGCGATGTCCACCCACGAATCGGCGTAGTTGGGATCGCCGTTGAGGATGCGCGAGATCTTGTGCGCGATCATCTCCAGGGCCTCGCGTTGGTCGTATGTGAGTCGGTCCCAGCCTTCGCAGATGCGCATGGTTCCGGTCAGCGTCTGGCTGATGGCCGCGTGCTCAGCGAAAACGCCGTACCGCTTGCCGCGCTCGTCCAGTACGGCGTCGATGCCGCCCGCTTGGGTGTCTTGGGGGGTCATGCGCACTCCTTCAGAGGTTGTTGCTGGGCTTCCGGTCCAGCCACTTCACACGAGCCGCAATCACGTCCGCAGGGGCCTTCACCGCCCGCTCGCACGTCCCGCTCGGCGACTTGAACTGCCAGGGCTTCCCGTGGGCACACAGCCCGAATCCGTGCTTTCCCATGTCCTTCGCGTCCTTCAGCCGCCAGTTGTTGCATCCCACACATCGCGTCATTCCTCTTCCTATGGATACGTCGCTAGAAATCCCCTAAGACCTGGCTTGGTGGGCAGACCTAGCCCATCCTGGGAAGGCCTTCACATGTGTCCTGTCTCGGAGCCGCATGACCCGTCAGCCGTTCGATGCAAGGGCGCTAACTTCGCCACCCTCTCCCCTGTTTCAGCACCTGATCCAACAGTAGGGGACTCACCCTGCGCCGCTGCCGTTAAACCATGTCCAACCAGCGCAGTGAAGACATAAGAAGCGCTAACGCATGGCGCGCACCCTCATCAACTTCCCCGCCACCGCGAACAGCCCAGCACGTAGGTGCAGATCGTTCGCGTCTTCGCCCACCACATCACTCATGCAATACGGCACACCCGCATTGATCGCGGCTTTCTCTCCAGTGCCCGATGCGTCGTTGTCAGCGAAGGCCATCACGCGGCCTTTAACCATCCGAGCCACGTGCTCCATGTTGTTTGCACTGAAGCACACCAGAATGGCCGCAGATAGGCCCACAGCGCGCGCTGCTGCCTCAATTGATAGTCCGGTGGCATACCCCTCGCACAGGAACGTCTCGCGTGCGTAGCGGTCGCCGATACGAAACACCGCCGCCTTGGCCTTCATGCCTGGCAGCATCTTTTTCTGGAACTTGCGCTCGTCCTCAATCCAACGGATGACTTGCAGCCCGTTGAGGTTGTTCGTGAACACGTCGCGCATCGGGATCAGCAATGCGCCGTCATCTGCCACGAGGCCCTGATGCGACGGGAATCCCTTGCGGTGCAAGTAGTCATGCTCAGAGGGCTTCGCGCCGCGCAGCATTTCTTGGGCGCGTCTTGCGGCACGCTGGTGGTCGGCGTCCTGGCTGGCCTGGGCCGCATTGCGCTTCGCGCGCCACGCCGCCTTTTCTTCTTCCGTCCACGGGCGCGCATTGGGGTCGCTGAACCACTGGACGCGCGCCTCTGCGGCCCAGTTGAAGACCCAGCCGCGCTCGCCATCAAAAAAGTAGGCGCCGTTGGTGCTCTTTGGCTTGTCAACCGTGCCACAGCGACGAATTCGGCTGCCAGGCTGAAAGCGCGACGGATCGATTTCCACGCCGTGGGCACGTGCGAAGGTGATGAAGTCAGTCATGCGCGCACCGCCTTCAGGTAGGCCAAATCAAGGCTCTTGATCTTGTTGCGCACGTTCGCGGTGATCTCAGCGTTAGGCGTGCAATCGAAGCGCCACTCACGCGGCGGCGCGAAACCAGTGATCTTCTTGAACAGGTTCCATGCGCGGCCTGCCTGACGCTCAGGCGCGCTGTGCCCGCGCGCATAGCTGCAAAGCTGCTCCCACAGGTGGCGGTGATCGTCTGCCAGCTTCTTCTTGCCTGCCATCACCACTTCTTGCATCACGCCTGCTGCAGCCTCTTGCATCGAGGGCGATTGCTTCTCAAACCCGCAGGACATGCAGCGCTTCGCAAAGGGCTTGTAGCCGCACGATGGGCACCCTTTGCTGTTCTTTTCCTCGTCCTCTTCCCGGCGAATCTTTTTGTCCAGCTTCTCGCCCATGTCCAGAGCGCTCAAGCCGTCATAGAAGATGCTGGTGAAGTCCTCAGCGAAGCGGATGATGTTTCCGCTGTGGTCCAGCAAGATGCAGTCCTTCTTGCCTGTGTCAGGACTCGCGCGCAGCCCACGGCCCCACATCTGGATTGCCGTGGAAAGGGACTTGCGAAGGGGGCGGCAATCCACGACACACCCGACGTCAGGCACATCAAACCCCTTTGCAAGTGCCTCAACACTGATCAGGACGCGCAGCGATGAATCGCGCTTGCTGTACTCCTTGACCAGCAGCTCACGCTCTGCCGCAGTGGTCTCGCTCGTGAAAACGGCGGCCATCACGCCCGCGTCAAGGAACTGGCGAGCCAATTCCTGGCAGTGCTTGATCGTGGCGCCAAACACAATGGTCTTGCGGCCTTCGCCATGCGCGATCCACTCTTTGACCACATCGCCGACGATGCCCATGCCGCGCTCTTCGGCGGCTGCATCCGTCCATTCGCCACCAGATGTGGCCGCGCCGGTCATATCCATGCGCTTGCACGAAAGGATGCGCATCGGCACCAGCACCCCCGATTGGGTCAGCTCGTGCATCGTGGTGGCGTTGATCAGATTCGTGAAAATCTTGCCCAGGCCCGACGAGAACGGGGTGGCCGACAAGCCAATGAATGCTGCTTTGCTTTGCGCTGAGAATTCGGTCCACACCTTCATTTGGGTGTGCGCCTCATCAACGATCACCACATCAGCCGCAGGCCAGTAACCACGCTTGGCAATGGTCTGAGCACTGGCGATCTGATAGGGCATCTCGGTGGCCCGGCGCCAGTGATTCGCCTGCACGATGCCGTGCGCCGACAGCCCATAGGAGTCAGCCGTCTTGCTGGTCTGGTTGATCAGCGTGGTGCGGTCGCAAAGAAACACCACGCGACGGCCTTTGAGTAGCGCTTCGTGCGCGATGCGGTGGCCCAGGTAGGTCTTGCCTGCGCCTGTCGGGGCCATGATGAGTTGATTCTTGTGGCCGTCGCGGAAGCCCTGGCGCAGAGCTTCATGTGCTGCCTGTTGAAACGGGCGCGGCGGTGGAAAAGTCGTGCTGGCGTAGTTGGGCTTGTCTTCAAACAAGCGGGCAGTGACGAGGCTCATGCGGCCACCTTGTCCAGCTTGCGCTGCAGGCTCTTGACCATGCGAATGGCCTCGTTCTTCTCGTTCATGAGACCCTGCAGGCGGCTCTCAAGCGCAGCGTTCACTGCGTTGAGGCGCTTGATCTCGGCATAGGCGGCGGCGAGCTTGTCATCCGACTCCATCAGCTTGTCGAGGGCCTCACGGTCAGCCTGCTCCTGCAGGGCATGGGCGCGCAGCTCCTCTTCGCTGGGGCCGTCGTATTCGGGGGCATCGTTGACAGCCACCGGTTCAGACTTCGGCGCGGGCTTGTGGATGGCGGCGGCCTGCTCCTCCTTGGGCAGCTTGGCGATGGCAGCGGCCTTGGGCAGACCAATATCGCCGCGCTTCACAGCCTCTTGGACTTCGGGCGCAGCTTTCGTCTGTACGGTCTTCGCCTGGGTGATCGTGTTCGGGTGAACGCCTGCGATGGCGGCCAGTTCCGCGTTGGACTTGGGGGGGGTCACATTCAGTGTGACCCCCCCTCTTTGGGCCGCCCCGTCAGCCGGGAACCAGGCAAACACAGCGGTGGTCGCCAGCGCCAACTGAGCCTGCGTGGTGTGGCGACGCGCCTTGTTCTGCGCCATCACGAAGTCGCGCGGGTCAACGTCTGCCAGCTCTACCGACGGGCAATCCACACCAACTTCGTTCGCTGCCGTGTAGCGATGCCAACCGTCCAGCACCATGCCCTCGAAGACGGTGATGGGGTTGAGCACGCCGTTCACGGTGATGCTGTCAACAAGCCCCTGGTACTCCTCGGCGCTCATGGCCGGGAATGCGGCCGACAAAGGATGCTGCTTCAGTGCCACTTCTTGCCCTCGTGTTGGATGCACCACACCGCGCTCGACCACGACCTGTGAATCCACAGGTAGCGCAGGAAGGCTGCGATGTAGGCCAGCTTGTTCATGGATTGCTCAGGCCTGAGTGATTGCCTGCGACGGAAGCCGACCGATAGGAGCCAGCGTGTACGGCCCAGCCTTCACGGTGGTCGTGATGAGCTTGCGGGTGCGACGACGGCGCGATGCCAGCGAGAGATTCGAGCGGCGCAACTGCGTGTCAGTGCGCGCGATGCTGGGGCCGGTGGTGTTCTGGAAGGCGTTCATGCGGCCTCCTCAAATGCCACGGCGCGCTCCAACTGCTCAATCAAGTAGTTGTGCCCAACACCGGCGGCCGCGCAGTAACTCTTGAGGCCATTGACGAAGAATCCCCTCCGGAAGTCGGGGGTCCTTTTTTGATTTTCCGCATCCGATTGCTCGTCAGCGATGGCCTGCGCCATGACGGCCAACAGAAGATTTCTTTCCGCCGACTCGGGCATGTCCGACCACCGACGAAGCAACTTCTCCCATGTGTCTCTGCGCAACCTCATGCGGCCCCCAGCGATTCGAGTTGCCGCATCATTTCGATCATCTGGTCCTTGATGACCTGCACTTGCTTGGCGTTCTTCGGGCGGGCATCTGGCGCCAAGAACTTCTCGACCAGATACATCACGGGCGTCGTGTCCCCGGTCTTCTCGATGTACCGTTCAAGGGAGTCCACCGAGAAGTTGCGGGACGGGTCCTCGCTCAACTGCACGGAAAGGTTTCCGGGGGCCTGATTCAGATCGATGGCGACGCGCCCGAGCCCACGCTGGTAGACGCCCGCCGCGATGCAGTCGCGCAGCGACAGGTGACGATCCGTCAGCCCAGGCGTGAAGTCCAGCGTAAGTTGGTCCTTCTTCTCGGCGCGGAGGGCAGTGATAACGGTTGATGCCATCTGCTATCAGTCCTTATCTGGAGTTATCAATGGGAGGCAAAAAAATAGAGGCCATGAAACACGTACATGCCTCAGCCCTACTCAGCCTCTCCCTCGTTGGGCTCGCGCCTGACTTGGATAGCCAGGTCGATCAGGGCGGCGACGGCCAAGGCAGTCAGCAAGGCGGTGGCGATGAAGGCGGCCATGGGTCAGATTCCGGTGTGGGTGCCCGCGCCCTCCAGGGGCAGAATGGCGTCACCACAACAACCATCCCCTGGAGGGGCGAACATGAACGACATGGAATTCACTCGCGTGCCTCTTGCGCCGAACCCACTGAAGGACTTCCCGGAGTTCGCACGGACGGTGACAGCGAATCAACGCGAGCTAGGTCTAACCCTGAAGCGGTTGATCGAGCTGCAAGAGCAGTCGAATGCGCTTCTTGCGCAGCTTGTGCAGGGTCAAGCTGCGAAGGACTGAACGGGTCGCGCTGGAGAAGTTGGGACCATGCCAGCACGGCGGTCTGGCGCTCCAGTAGCGCGCGGGCCGCCCGCAGTTCTGCGAGCACGTCAGCGAGCGTGGGCACTTGGTCTGCCGGGATGGATGCGCCTGCGCTCGGATCGATCTCGGCCGCCTCACTGCGTCCCTGTTCAACGCGAGACTGGATCGCGGCCAACTCCTGCCGTGCCCGCCTGATGTCGGCGATCAGTTCGCCCTTGCTGTACAGCCTGGAGGGCGCCGTCGCCTCAAGCTCGGGGCCTTTCTCGCCAAAGACGCGCATGTTTCTCACCCCGCCGAAGATCGGCGGCGGCGTGCTCGGGTCCGTTGCGGCAGGCTGGTCAGCGTCGCCATCGGCGCAGCGCACAAACACGCGCGTGCCATCGGCAAAGGTCAGCGACTCGCCGGGGCGCAGCTCGATGGAACGCTCACCCAGAGGCTCGGACGCACCAGACAGTTGGTCCACCGCTTTTTGCAAGGAGTACACGGCGTCGCGCAAATCAGCCAGCGTGCGGATGTCACCCATGGCTCGCCTCCTTCTCGGGGGAGAGAATCTGCTGGCCCAACTCAACACCGGAGAGCCGACCAATGAAGCGAGACATGGACTTGATCCGGCGCATCGCGCTGGAGACTGCGGCGCTGCCGTATGGCGAGCAGCTGACGGCCTTGGAAGGGGTCGCAGAGGAAGACTTTGTGACGCACGTCATATGGCTGCAGGAAGCGGGGCTGATCAAAGCAATTGCGCAGGATGGCGTGGGCACCTCCGAAGCGAGGTATGCCTTTGTGTTCAGGCTGACCTGGGCGGGGTGCGAGTTCACGGATGCGATCCGCGACGACACGCTCTGGAAGAAGGCGAAGGCCAACGTACTCAAGCCAGGCATGTCATTCACCTTCGATGTGCTCAAGGAATGGCTGAAAACCGAAATCACGCAGGGCCTGCCGACCTTGCGGGCTTTGGGCTAGCAATTCGCGGAGCTCGACCGCAGCAGCAAGCAAGCTGCTGCCTGTGGGGTCAAGCTCCAGCAGCTCAGTCGGCCGAATGGGATGGCGAACACTGCGACCCGCGATCTGTCCCCAACGAAGGGTCAGGGCAATCGCCCCATCGAGAACTGCCCGGTTGTTTCCAGATCGAATGCGCGCCAAGGCGTCGCGCATGTCCGGGGAGCGGACCGTGCTCATGCGCCCTCCTTCTCGGTGGCCAGCTCGGGCCACTTCGCCGGATAGGTGTCGGGGAACATGTCACGCCGGCTGCACTCGCCATTCGACTCACGCTCGATGGCGACGGCCAACTCGGTCGATGGCTCGCGATAGCCGTATGCGACGTTTCGCATGTGCCCCAGCGTGGTGCCGCATCTGCTCGCGAAAGACTCACGGCTTTCAGGCGACATCGCGAAGAAGTAGAGCTTCAGTTCCATGCGCGAATTACACCATCGGGTGACATTCGCTGTCAACACCGTTTAGTGACATTGGGTTGATGTACTCGCCCCATGAAGACGGAAGCCAGAGCCAGAGTGGACAGGCTCAATGCCTATATGGTTGCCCAAGGCTGGACCAGCCGGAAGTCTGCGGAGCGTGGTTCGCCATCCGAACTAGAGCGCAGGCTGCCAAAGGGCAGCAGTTTCTGGAGCGACCTGCTGCGCGGCGATAAGTCGTTTTCGGCTGATCTAGCGCGGGAGATCGAGGAGGCCTTTGGGCTTGAAAAGTACTACTTGGACAATGACCACGGCATTGACCCATTCGTGGCGGTCGAGAGAGTCAACGTCCGGGTATCTGCTGGGCCGGGCGCTCACCCTGAGGTGGTCGAAGCAGATGGCGCCCTGCAGTTCCGGCGTGACTTTTTGATGTCTTGCGGCGCCTCAAGCGCGAGCGCCAAGATCGTGACAGTCACGGGGACCAGCATGGAGCCCACCATCACGGACGGCGCTGTGCTGCTGATCAATATCGCGAACAAGGAGCCCAAGAACAACGCGATCTATGCATTGGCGACGTCTGACGGTTTGCTCGTCAAGCGGCTGATAAGGGTCGGCGAAGCATGGATTGCCAGATCGGACAACCCGGACGGGAACCCGGACCGACCTCTCGAGGATGGCGACCGGGTTATAGGCCGGGCCGTATGGATGGGCGCCAAGCTGTGAGCATTGACAGGTTGCACGACCCCTACGAGTGCGTAACATCGAGTTTCAACTACGGAGATGGGAATGATTCGATTGGTCGTCTTGGCTTTCGGGGCACTGGCCCTGAGCGGCTGCGTGGGGATGATGAAGCCCCCGCCGCCCCCTGTCGCTAAAGTCGACGTGACGGAGAACTGCCTCACCGAGCTGCACCAAGCACCCAAATACGAGCCCCTGCGCAGCAAGGTTTCGCTCAGCAAGTTCCCTCAGCGCGCAACCCTCGCGATGTTTGCGGATCAGACCAAGCCCACCGAAGCGGAAAAGGCCCTGCTTTCACAGCTGGACGCAGATCGGAATGCATGCTTCGAAGCCGGGCGAGAGTTCCGCAACTACTACGTTGCCGGGAACATCTCTGCCGAGTATCAGCGCGAGTACTCGGAGGTGACTCGCCTCACCGCTCAGATCTACAACGGTGAGCTGACGTACGGGCAATACAACACGAAGCGCGCCGAGATCGCTGACGCAGCGGATGCGCGAAGGGGTGCGCTACTGGAATCGAATCGCAAAGCCGTTCAGGAGCTTCAGGACCGCATCGACTCCATCGGTCAAAAGTCGCGCACCTCCTGCCGCCGAGTCCGCGGCGGCTTCGACTGCGAAACGGATTGAGGCAGCGCATGAGCTACCCCAAGGGCGGGAAGGTGGCGGGGTGAGGCTGGTTGTGCCGGAGTCGTTTAGGTAGGCAAAGAAAAGGCCCCTAGGAGGCCTTAGAACTTGTGCGTGATGCCCGCGTCTCTCATGATGCCGTTGGCGGTGTGGCGAGAGTAGCAGTTGTATGAAACCATCACCCTGATTGCGCCCTTGCGATAGAACTCGTGGGAGCCTTTGCCTGCCCCATCAAAAGAAAAGCCATGCTCCTTGAGCATGGCTATAACTTGAGGGTAGTAGCTCCTCATGCGGGGCAGAACTCTCCACTCCAAGCCAGCCTGGCCTCGGATTTGGCACGCCCGTGCACTTGTTCGGTGATAAGCGCGTCAGCGCCTAGGCGCACCTCATGGAACAGTTCTTCAAGGGTGGCTGCTTCGGCCACAAGGCCCCGCAAATCAGGGCTAGTCGCCACAAAGACCCCTGCCTCTTCATCCTTCAACACTTCAATGTTGAAAACGAGCGGCCTACCAAAGCGAGCCGCCAGCTTCCATCCCGGAAACCCAACTCGATACATATCAGACTCCTGTTCTCGACTCTCACGAGTCGTTTGAAAGACAGTCTCAGGACGCTTCACAGCGTGTGCTTACAGTGCCTGTAAACACCTGATTTTGCCCCATTCGGTAGGCCCGAACGTAGGACCTACCCGAACAACCGTGCTGCGCTGCGGCAAATACAACTGATCGTTCGTCCAGCCATGCCCCACACAGCCCGCTTCGGCGGGCTTTTTTGCGCCCGCTCAGTCCGTGTCCATGTCGTACTCAAGCTGCATCTGCTTGATGACCCGGGCCACGTCCAGGCGGTAGTCATCCCTCTGCGGCCCGCGCGGCACGTACCAATTCGGCTCCCCTGGGCCGGCGTCTACCCACCGGATTCCGAGCGTGTGCACGTCCGTGACCTGGCCGGACATGCCTGGCAAGGCCTCGATGCGCTCGATCAGCAGGGCTTGCAGTTTCCGGGGCGAGAGGGATGGGCGGGGCATGGAGGGTCAATCCATTAGGAATCGGTCGTGCAGCCCGATGATCTTGTACATGGCCGGCTTGCCATTTACCGTCTCCACGACAACGTCCACCACGAAAGCCTCCTGAAACGGGTTGACTTCGGACAGCACCATCCTGGCCTTAAGCGAGTCAGTTGCGCAGACCGTCTTCACCGGCTTCTTGCTGATCGTCTCGATGATCGCCCGATCACCAACCTTGCTAGATGAGTCGGCGCGGGCCTGGAACCAGTGCATCAGGACCTTCTCCTGAATGCCGCTGCTGGCCTGACGCTGGCTATCAATGAAGCGCCGGGCTGTGTTCTGCACGGTATTGGCGTCGGAGAAGTTGATGTTGATGACCCCGCCGTTGCTCGCCGTCAGGCTGCCGATGTTCAGTTGCGAGCCCGCATCCTTGGCGATTGGCTCGACGATCTGCGACAGATTGCTGGCCGTCGACGGCTCGCCGGCCTTCTCAGTCCGGCCGAGCAGCCAGTCGAAGCCGTTGCGTAAGTGCTCCGCGAAGTCACCGACCGTGACCGCATAGCTCAGCCCCTGCATCAGCGTGGGCGACAAGGCAGCCAATGTCGCGATCACGCTGCCAGCCCGCACCTCGTGGACATACAGCTTCACATCAGCCGCATCCACCTCCGGATGGTGCTTGGCGATGTACTCCCCAAACTCGACAGTGAGGGCACTGAGGCTGTTGGTCAGGTCCAGCAGTTCGATGGGCCGGACGTTCTTGATCTCGACCTGCAGTTCCGGGGTGATTTCTTGAGGGTCCATGCTTTGATTGTCGGTCCGGCTCACTTCTGCGACCACCCCCAGCGTCCCAAACGGCGGCGCTGTCGTTCGTCCAGCCCTCGCGCGCGGGTGGGGTGCGGGGCATGGAGGGAGGGTAGCGCATCCTTGCTGCCGACGGCACAAACGCGTCAGTTACAAAAATCTTCCTCGAATCACACCATGTGGTGTTGACAGCTATGTCACCGCTTGGTGTAATTCACCCATCGACACACAAACCCCATCCCACCAGGCGGGGCTAGTCCGGAAGGGCGCAGTCGATGGGCACCAGGGATCGGCCGGTGTTCTTGGATCGTTAACAGGCTGATGGATTGAGAGAGGCGGCGCTGTGATGGCGCAGCAGGCTTCAGCGGGCAGCGGGTGGCCGAAACCACCCGCCCCACTAGGTCACAGCATCATGGACAGGATGATGGCGATTGCCCGAAGGCATGCCGCCACATCCACCACGATGCTCACCTTCACTAGGCAGCGCATAGGGTTTCCTATGTGATGCCCGTGGCCACGGGACGTTGATGTGCCCGATGAACTTGTTGCGCGCCCTTGCTAGCGCGTCCGACGGCTTACCGCGAATAGGCCATCGGAAGCGGCCCAGGCCATGCGGGCTTGTCCCAGCAAAGGGGGCCGGCGGTCCCTGGACCTTGAACGGCCCCGCAAAGGGTCGTCCTGGCTGTTTGCGCAGCCAGAGCAAGTATCGCTGTCGCCGCCTCCCTCAATCCATTCGCCAAAACCTGACATCCTGGGCCTCTGATGGCAAGGCGCGGACCACGGCGAGAGAGTGAGTTGAGGCGGCATGCGCCAAGAACAGGAAGCAGCCAAACCGCTGTTGCCCCGGGTGGGGATTGGAAGCAGCGGAACACGGCGCTGATGTTGATCAGCAAAGCGATGCCAGATCGCAGCGGGAGCCCGGTACGCCGGGGAGATGTCCGCACAGCCCTTGGCAACAGGGGCGAAATCTGAGCGCATTCGCGGAGTGCTCTCAGGTTTACATGAGAACAGCATGGACGCAGAAAAGATCGCCGCCCTGGCCGAGCTGATGGGCCGCAAGCCCTCGGAGGTCGAGGATTACGTGATCGGACTGAGCATCTTCGTCAATCGTGGATTCACGTTGGAAGAGGCGATCCACAAGCTCAACGCGATGTGGGGGAATGTGCTGACGGCCGTCACTACGGCGGCCAGCAATGCCGAGCGCGTGCCTTCGTGGGGCGAGGCCCTGAACGGCTATGTGCAAACACTCGCCGAAGACGCATGGGACACGGTGGATCAGGCCCGGCAAGGGCCGAAGCTGCCCAAGCCCCGCCGCGAGTGGGCGCTGATCTGATCCCTGCGAGCCATTCGCAAGAGTGGACTCATTGAAGCGGCGGCGTGGAGAGCAGACACGCAAATTCTGGAAGCAAATCCGTGCGGGCGCCAACAGGCGGTATGGAGCCACTTAATGTTCCGCCAAACAGCAAGCAGGCGTAGCGCCCTGCCCGCTTCAATGAGCCCACCCCCAACCAGGACCAATCTCGGTCCCTCTGTTTATAGGAGAGAGTGATGAGCTGGACAGACGACAGCGCCGCATGGATAGCTGAGCAGGTCAAGGCTCATCCCGATATGAGCAAGGCCGAACTGGAAAAGCACTGCCGCAAGAACTACCCGTTCTGCGAGCGACGTGGCTGGGCCTACAAAGCTTGGCTCAAGGCGATGCGCACCTACTTCCGGCCTCAGTCTATGCGGCCCGTGCGCGCCGGCAAGACCGAACCAAGCCCCGAAGAACTGGAACGGCGCGGTCAACAGAGGCTGATCGCCTAACCCCACCGCCCTGCAAAGCAAGCATGAAAACGGGCGAGTTCCTTTTGCTTGCGGCGCTGATCTTCATCGCGCCGCACCTGCGCCCAATCTACGGCGCATGTATCACCGTCTGCCTCGCGCTTCTGTGCGCGATCTGGGTCATCTACGCATGACCTCACCGAATTGCCGAAAGCGGATAGCTGGCCTCTGGCTTTTCCGGGGGAGCGCACCAGCCGCAGCGATTAGGCATTCATCTTCACGGGAGCCAGCAACTCCTCCAGCCGCGACCCCGGACCCGCGCGGCAACAAGCCCCTGAATGAGCCCACGCCCTTCCCGAGCACAAGGGGTGTGGTGCTTACGCGCGCGCTGGCAGCAAGAGATAGCGCGATTTGGGGGAAGTGGCCGATCAATCAACTAGCCCGCCGTCGCGGGCTTCGTCTTTTCTGGAGCAGAGCATGGAAGCAAAGCACACGCCGGGCTACGAAGTGGAGCGCGATGGCCGCGTATTCTCGGTATCGTCCAACTGGAGAGGGTTGGGGCGAAGAGAACTGAGCCAAGACTTGAACGATGACGGCTATCCATCCGTTCGACTGACCATAGGCGGAAAGAGGACGCGCTATGCGGTTCACAAACTGGTGGCGATTCATCACCTCCCACCAAGGCCCAGCGAAGAGCATGAGGTCCGCCATCTTGATGGAAACAAGTTGAACCCCCACGCCGACAACTTGGCATGGGGCACGCGGAAAGAAAACGCCGATGACCGCGAACGGCATGGAAGAACTTCACGCGGTGCGTCGCACAGCAATGCAATCAAGTCGAGCAATCACTCCAATCGTGTTGCACGCGGTGACAGCCATTACAAACGTCGCGCCGCCATCGCGAAGGCTCTCGGGAGTGCCGCATGACCGCCGCCCTCCCTCTGCCCGCGTTCGACGCGATGGGCGAGCAGCTGGCGGCGCTGCGCAGTGCACAGGCCCCGCTGCAGAACAAGCGCCGCGCGCTGATCGACCAGAAGATGTGCCTCGCAGTGGGCGCGACGGATGACGCGTTCAGCGCCGACCTGTCGTACCGCGAGTACGTGGCCGACGCGCTGCACTTCGCGGCTTCGCAGTGGCGCAAGGACGAGCCCGAGCGCCGCGGCCTGTACGAGTACCGCTACGACGCGGAGGCGCCGGCGGACCTGCTGTGCTTCATGGAGGTGGACGACGTGGGCGGCATGTACCTCGAGCGCGCCTACCTGGGCCCGTTCGACGTGACCGAGCTGGTCTTCCCCATCAAGAAGCAGATCGAGGAAGCGGCCGAGCGGCACCACCGCATCGAGGCTGCGCGCGCCCGCACGGACAACCGCATCCCTTCGGAGGCTTGCTGATGACCGAGAAGCACTCTCCAGCGCCGTGGCGCGTCCAAGAATCGGCGACGTCCATCAGCGTTGTCGCTGCCAATAACGAGACCATCTTTCACGATGACAAGCGCATTCCTTCGGTGATTGATGACGCCCGCCTGATCGCCGCCGCGCCTGAGCTGCTGGCCTTCGCTATCCGCCAGATCAAGCGCAAACACCGTGGACAGGTTTTGCTGGATCACGAAGACGTGATCGATCTGGAGAACCTGATCGCCAAAGCCACCGGGGAGGCGCAACCGTGAACTACCAAGCCCACGACTGGGCGCTGTTCGCATGCGCCCCTCTTGCCCTGTTCGTCATCTGGAGGTTTGCATGAAGCCCGCCCGACGCCTGCGCGCAGTGACCAAGCCCGAGCCGAAGCCCATCGGCGGACTGATGGATCCGCGCTTCCAGTACGTGCCCGCAGCGGCTACCAACATCCGCGCCACCTTTGAGCGCATCCGTGAACAGCAGGCCAAGCAAGCGAGGACGATGTGAGACGCGATCTCTCCCCAACCGCCCTGGCCGAGCTTGAGATCGGCAGCCAGCAGGACCACAACGCGCGGCACGAGCGGCACACAGCGATGTTGCAGGCGGCGTACGAGCCCGTGTCCTGGGTCACCTTCGCCGTCATCGTCATGGTGGCTTTCGGCATCAGCTTGGCCATCGGGCTTGTGCTGGGCCACATCGTTTTCAACCCGTTTGCGAGGTGATGCATGAACGCCATCCAGACGATCTCCAACTACGTCTACGGAGCCGAGGACAGCTTCCAGAACGTGCTGGCCGACCGCTCGATGAACTTCGAGCGCGAGGCCGGGTTCGCCATCCAGATCCTCACCGCGAATGACTACGTGGCAAAGCTGGCCGCGAACGACCGGCAGTCCGTGGTCAACGCAGTGACCAACATTGCCGCCATCGGCATCAGCCTGAACCCTGCCAAAAAGCAGGCCTACCTGGTGCCGCGCAAGGGCAAGATTTGCCTTGACATCAGCTACATGGGCCTGATCGACCTGGCCATCCAGTCGGGCTCGATCATGTGGGCGCAGGCGGACCTGGTCTACTCCAGCGATGCGTTCACCCTGAACGGTTTCGACAAGCCACCCACCCACTCATTCAACCCGTTCTCCAAGGACCGGGGCGACATCGTCGGCGCCTACGTGGTCGTGAAGACGCACAGCGGCGACTACCTGACCGAGTGCATGAGCCGCGAAGACATCGACGCCATCAAGAACCGCTCCGAGTCGGTGAAGGCCGGCAAGTCGTCACCCTGGGACACCGACTACGGCGAGATGGCGAAGAAGACGGTCGTGAAGCGCGCCTACAAGTACTGGCCGAAGTCAGATCGTCTGGATGAGGCGATCCACCACCTGAACACCGAAGGCGGCGAAGGGCTGGCAGTGGTTGCCAAGCCGGCCACGATTGACCCTCAGCCCATCATTGACGGCGCGCGCAACACCAAGACGGTCGAGGAACTGAACGCCTACTGGGCCGAGCACAACGGCAAGCTGGCGAACAACCTGCCCGCTCACGACGCGCTGAAGGCCGCATGCAAGGCGCACAAGGCTCGCCTGCAAGCGCAGCGGGCTAAGGATGAGGCAACCGACGTAGAGGTGAAAGAAGATGCCGTGGAGGTGGCGCAATGAACCGGGCGGAAGCTGCACGTATCGCTCGCGCGGCCAAAGCCGCAAAGACACCTCCTCTCTCGGACCGATTCTGGTCCAAGGTAGATAGACGAGGCGCCGACGAATGCTGGCCCTGGACCGCCTCTGTACGTCGCAAAGAAGAGGGTTATGGCGCGTTCTGGCTGGACGGGAGACACCAGCCCTCCAATCGGGTTGCCTTGCTTCTCTCCGGCATCGATGTTCCCGCTGGGATGGCGGTCTGCCATCGCTGTGACAACCCAGCATGTTGCAACCCCAGTCACTTGTTTGTCGCCACCCACAAGCAAAACAACGACGACAAGGTTGCGAAGCGAAGACAGGCGGCAGGCGAGAAGCACGGCGGCGCAAAGCTGACAGCAGCAGCGGTCTCAGAAATCAGGTCGTACCGCGGGCCTGGAGTAAAGCAGTTAAGAAAAGGTGTGGCCGCGGAGCTTGCGGCGAAATTTGGCGTCTCTGTGCCTTACATCTCGGAGCTGCAAACCAGAGGCTGGGGGAAATGATGGTCAACTTCTTCAATCATCCGCAGGGTTCTGACGAATGGCATGAGGCGCGACGCGGTGTCATCACGGGAAGCCGGTTCCGCGACGCTCGCGACAAGCTGAAGAGCGGCCACCCGAGCAAAGCATGCCTCGACTATGCCCGGGACCTAGCACGTGAACGGCTGGGCGGCAGCGCTCCAAGCAAGCCACAGAGCGCCGCAATGCGTGTTGGGACAGAACAGGAGCCCGTCGCGCGCGCGCGATACGAAGCGAAAACGGGCTACATGGTCGAAGAGGTCGGCTTCTTCTCAACGGCCGACGGTCTCTTCGGCGGATCGGTTGACGGCCTGATCGACGAAGACGGCGTGCTGGAGATCAAAACAATGGTCAGCAGCGACACGCTGTTCACAGCCGTCGCCGAGCACGACTTGAGTGCATACCGGGACCAGTGCCTGGGCTATCTCTGGTTGCTTGGCCGCAAGTGGGTCGATCTGGTGCTGTGGTGCCCCGACCTGAAGCACATGGTCATCCACCGGATCGAACGCGACGAAGAAGCCATCGAAGCGCTCGAGTCCGACATGCTCGCCTTCGCCAAGAAGGTCGATGAGTACGAGTTCGCGCTGAGCATGGCTCTGGCAGCGAACGAACACAACCAACTGGAACCAGCATGAGCAAGAAGTACGACGTGACCGCCGTGACCGGCAAATACACCGACCGTGACGGCAACGAGAAGAGCCGCTACATGACCATCGGCGCAATCATCGAGACGCGCAACGGCCCCATGCTCAAGCTGGAGGGCGTGCCTGTGGGCTGGGATGGCTGGGCCTACCTCAACGAGCCCAAGGAGCGCGAGGGCGGGCAGCCGCAGCAACGTCAACAGAGCAAGCCGCAGAACCGGCGCCAAGACGCCGATTTCGAGGACCCGCCGTTCTGACCCCCGCCCTCCCCCGACAACAGCCCGCTAGTCGGGCTTTTCCATTTCTGGAGATGACCATGCTGACCGCCCCCGAACATGAAGCGCTGATGCGGCTGATCGAAGCGTACGCCGACGCCCGGCACGAGCACGGAGCACCCGAGTACAACGCGCACACGATGGAAGCGCGCAACGCGCTGTACACGGCACTGCTGCACGCCCTCACGCAGACGGGCGGGTGGGTCAGCGTGGATGAGCGGCTGCCTGACCTGCCTACTGACGCCGAAGACGATGGCGTGAAGGTCTGGACCTGGGACGGCTCATTCGTCACGGAAGACGAGTTCATGCCTGCCTATGAGCAGCCCGCAGGCCCCGCCGTTGGTGGCTGGTTGCGCACTGGCGAATGGTTTGCCGGCGACACCCTGCAGCGCGTGACGCACTGGATGCTGCGCAAGTCGCCTCTCCCTCCCTCGCCAGCCGCAGGAGCACCCGCATGAACCCCCAACACGCCGAGGCGCTGCCAAGCGTCATTGCCGAGCTTCGCCACCTCTACGCCAACATGGTGAATGGTGCGGTCAAGGACGGCGCACAGGCCAAGCGAATCGCCGAAGGCCTCCTGTCTCGGCAGATCGAGCGGCTGGAGCGTCTCGCCGCGCCCCATGCAACTGCCGAGCAATCCGAGGCAGTTGCCGGGTGGAAGATGGTGCCCTACGCCTTCTACACCGCTGACCAGATGCGCGCCTACGCTGACGCCGACCGCAAGGCCCGCGCCACGCAAGCTGGCGTGAGCGATGCCTTCGAGGCGGCGATGAAGCAGACGTGGCAGATGATCGACCCGCTGCGCCCGCCCGCCGCTGGCACCTACGCACTCGGCGAGCACAACGGCATCGCTGCGGCCCTGAAGACCGTGCGGCAGAACTTCGAGCGTGCACTGGCCCAGACCGAGCAGCCCGAGGCGGCAGAGTCCATCACGATCCAGGAAGCCTGGAACGCATCGGGCGGCAACCAAGCGTACAGGCCCACCAAGGAAGAGTTGCTGCACAGCCTGCGCATCCTGGATCAGGTGTGCGAAGAAGCTGCGGCCACCCCATCCGCCCCTCCCTCCATCGAACATGAGCCGGGCGACGTGTCAAAGAAAGCGCCGGAAGCGAACATGAGCACTGCCCCGGCCCGAATCTACCTCGACATCGGCGACCGGTTTGCGCTGGAGCGCGTGCAGGATGGCACGCTGCCGTGGGACAAGCTGGCAGAGGTGACGTGGAGCGCAGACAACGCGACAGGCCACGGCATCGAGTACGTGCGGGCCGATGTCGCCGCCTCGCCAGCCGCTCCTGCGCCCTGTGCGACCAAGCCCGCCGAACCATTCACGCCGTGGCCGAACAGCTACCGCGCAGACAACGAGAGCCAGCCATGACCGACAAAGCCTACCCTGAGCCCAGCCCTTTGATGCGCGCCTTCCAGGCGTTCATGGCCGACTACGAACTGCGCGGCGAGGATGACGATGGCCGCGAAGGCTGTTACAGGCAGTACGAGACCGAGCGGCCCCTGATCGAGGACTTCGTGTGGGGCCTCATGGAAGACGACGACTGGATTGCCGCCTCACGCAACGCTGCGGGGTCGGGGATCAGTGATGAGCAGATCGCCGCCCTGCGCGACAAGCACGGCATCACATCCAGTGGTCGCGGCATCCGGGCATTCGATCAGATACGCAACTTCGTGCATGCAGTGCTCGCCATGGCGCCTGCCCCCACGCAGGCACAGGAGCCGGTGGCCGAAGTCGAGAACGACTACAACGCCGACGGCATGTCCTCGCGCATTACTACGAGGCTGCCAGCAGGCACAAAGCTGTTCGCCGCGCCCCAGCACTCCACAGCCGAGCCCTTTGGGTACTTCCGCGCGGATTCGTTCGGCTGGACGGACTGCGCCGCGACAGACGATGGGGCCGTGGCGCTCTACGAGGCCGCGCCCCAGCAGGCGCCGCTGACGGATGAGCAGATTGAGGCCATCGGCCTGAAAGTTCTCTTGAAGGAAAGCGACGGACTCAAGAAGGACCGCCCCGCGTTCGGGTTTTCGACCGTGGAGGGAATCATCCGGGCTGCCGAGGAGATCCACGGCATCGGCGCCGCCAAGGAGACGAGATGACGGACAAGTTCAAGGCGCTGCGGGATGCGCTGGCTGGCGTCGAACACGCAGGCACGTTCAGCAAATCCGGCCGCACGGTTCAGGTTGCAGAGACCGACGAATGGGCGGCCATCCACGTCGAGGTGCGCGCGAACAAGCTGATAGCGCCCAAGCTGGCCCGGTACATCGCCGAGGCAAATCCCGACACCATCCGCGCCCTGCTGGCCGAAGTGGAAGCGCTGCGCAAGAAGGCGGCGCGCTACGAATGGCTGCGGGCAAATTGGGGCTACGTGACCGAGACATACGACGGCACGCGCTGCGAGTCCGTGTACCTCGTCAGCAAAGACGACGGCTGGGACACCGATCCGGACAGCCTCGACGCCGCAATCGATGTCGCCCTGTCCGGCCCCACCACCAAGAGAGAAGACCGTGCTGCTGACCGCTGAACACTACGAGCTGATGACCATGTTCGAGCGCACGCGCCGTGGCGCCCGCCTGGACAAAGAGACAAAGGACCTCTGGCCGCGCGGGATCATCTACCAAGACGGCCAAGTCAACGAGCAGTTCTCGGCCTACCGGCAGGGCTACGCCTACGCCCAGTGCGACATGCGCAGCGATATCCAGAACCTCGAAGCGAGCCGAGACGGCTATCGCGACGACGCCCGGGTACTGCACGCCGCCCTGTCGCGAATGGCCGCGCTGCACGTCCCAGACGGCGAGACGCCTGATTGGCTGAGCGATGCGCTGGCTCGCACGAATGCCTTGGACGACGGCCCCACCGGAGCGTCAGCATGACCCCCATCGAACGACTGCGGGCGCTGGCCCGCGATGCACGCGCACAGTACGGCACCGAGGCGGCCTTGGTTTCTGGCGAAGCGATCGACGCTGCCCGTCAGGGCGAAGGGGGTGCGGAATGAAGATGGCACGCGCAGACGAGAACGATCTGAAGGCGGCGCTCGATGTGTCACGCATCATCGAGGATCTGGAGCGTGGGTACATGCCTGGCCAGGACGACGAGGGAGTCGAATTTTTCGACCGAGACGACGCCGATCAGTGCCGGCGTGCATTGGCGGCGATCCTCGATGCAGCCGACCAGGGCAGCATGTTTCGAGTCACGTTCGGCATGACCGTGGTGCTGGACCCGCGCAACAAGGTCGTCGATCCTGACGCCGACACGTTGGAAATCCACCCGGACCACGAGCGCAATGCGGAAGACGCGGCGCGGTGGCGATACATCCGCCGCAAGCTGTGCCTGACCGGCAACGGCGACGGGACATGCGCTATGCAGGCAATCAATCTTCCTGCGGCCATCCAAGGTTGGCCGGAGCCGGAACAAGTGGCCGAGTTTTGCGACGCCGCAATCGACGCCGCACTGCGCGCAAACATCGGGGAGAAGATGCCATGACGGACGCCACCACCCCCGTCGCATGGCGCTGGCGCTGGAAGGATTTGCCGGACGCCGGATGGCAATTGAGCAGCGTGGGCGGATGGCGCGAAACCGAGCACATCGACGCGCAACCGCTGTACCTGCATCCGCCACATCAGCCAAAACGCACCGTCACCTACGTCTGCCCGGTGTGCGCGGCCAGCCTGGAGCGCCAGGAATGACACCTGACATTCGCGCGGCCAGCAGGCTCACCAGCGACCCCACGCGCGTGATGTGGTTCGACGTTGGCCAGGTGCCCGAATACTCTGCTGATCGCCCCGTCGACGCAGAGCGGTTGATGCATCCACCGTTCGACCGTTGCGCCATCTGTGGGCGGGATGCGGACGGAGATCTATTCGTGCTGACAACCACAGCAGGCCACAACAGCCTGGCCATCGCGGGACTGACAAGGGCGCGCGCCGGCATCGTCTACATGGATGCGTTCGCCATCATGCGGTTGGAAGATGGATCACTCGCGCTGCATCGAGCGAGTGACGAAACCCAGGCCCGTGCCGCCGTGGTGATGGTGGATGAATGGCTCACACGCCTGGACACATCGGGCCTCAGTGGTTATCAGCCCGTGATATTGATTCGGCCCTTGTGCACTTGAATTTATCTGCACCGCCCCCAACTCGGATTCATGCAAGCAACTGACATGAGATCGTTGAGCCACGAAGCGCGGCATGAGCGCCGGGTTCAGGTCATCCGGCTACGCAAGGCCGGCAACACCTACGACAAGATCGCCGCGCTCACCGGCCTGAGTCGCACAGGCGTCTTCAACATCTGCAAACGCCATGAGGCGCTCGGTGCCAAGGCGCTGCACGACGCCATTGGCGGGCGCAAGCTCGGCGAAAACCGCTTGCTCGACCCCGCCCAGGAGGCCCTGGTGCGCAAGCTCATCGCCGACAAGACGCCCGATCAGCTCAAGATGCCCTACGCGCTGTGGACCCGCGCCGCTGTGGCCCAACTCATCGAACAGCGCTTTGGGCTGCGACTGCAAGTGCGCACCATGGGCAAGTACCTGGCGCGCTGGGGCTTCACGCCGCAAAAGCCGATGAAGAAGGCCTACGAGCAGTCACCGGCGGCGGTCAAGAAGTGGCTCGACGAGGACTACCCCGCCATTGCCGCGCGGGCCAAGGCCGAGGGAGCCGAAATTCACTGGGGCGACGAGAGTGGACTGCGCAGCGACGATGTACGCGGCCGTGGTTTTGCGCCCAAGGGCCAGACGCCGGTGGTGCGGGTCCACAACAAGCGCCACAACCTGTCGGTCATCTCCACCGTGACCAACAAAGGGCAGATGCGCTGGCGCATCTTTGACGGGGCGCTCAACACCACAATCCTGATCGACTTCCTGCGCCGGCTGATCAAGGGACAGACCAAGAAGGTGTTCCTGATCCTGGACAACCTGCGGGTGCATCATGCCAAACCGGTCAAGGCCTGGCTGGCCGAGCATGCCGATGCCATCGAGGTGTTCTACCTACCGAGCTATAGCCCGGAGTTGAACCCGGATGAGATGGCCAATGCGGATATCAAGCAGGCGGTCACGAAGCTGGCACCGGCGCGAACGAAGCTGCAACTGGCCAAAGCCACAGCCAAGCACCTTCGCAGCGTGCAACGCCAGCCCGAGCGCATCCGCAAGTACTTCGAGCACGCCACGGTACGCTATGCGGCTTGAGTCAAGTTCATTGAGGCCGGATCAATAACAGAGCACCCCATCAACCGCGAGCGCATGCGCAAGGGCAAGCGCCCGATTCACTACACATGGCGCACTGTCGTCGTGCAGCCCAGCAGGCCATCAACCCCGCAGGGCGGAACGCACGCAAGTCCGCGCGCACACGACCGGCGCGGGCACTGGCGCAGGCATCCGGGCGGGAAGTTGGTGTGGGTCAAGTCATGCCGCGTCGGCGACGAGAGCGCGGGCGCGGTTTTCAAGGACTACAGGATTTCACATGGCAGTGATACTCACAAAACACCCGCCAGCCACCATTGAATGCATCACTGCATTCTCGAGATGGTTTGGTCTCTCTCCGCTCGATTCTGACATCGACATTCAGACCGATGTGGCGTGGGACCACTGGCAGCACGCATGGCACGCCGCGAAGCGCGACAGTGACCGCGAGCAGGCCGAGAACGCCACGCTACAAGCGGCATGGCGCATTGCGGACGAAGCAAGCCGCGAATTGGTAGAGGGCCACGGCATGCGCGTCGATCACGTCACGATCAGCTTGGATGCTGATGAGATCGCATCCGCGCCAGCGCTGGAGGAGGCCATCGACTACCTCGAGAACCGTGGCATTGCCACTCGGATGGATGCGCCGGACGAGGTGCTGGTGATTTTCGAAAACGTGGCGCCCGGCGCGGGAGGGGGTGGGAATGCCAATCAAGCCTGAGAACCGGGCGCGATACCCGGCCGACTGGCCGGCCATCCGCGAGCGCATCCTGGCGCGCGCTGGCGGCCGCTGCGAGCACCCCGGCTGCACGGCGCGCCAGTACGCCGTCGGCCGCTGGCTCGACCAGGGGGCGCGGCACAACTGGTACGAGCTGGACGATCCCCAGGCGACCTATCAACAGGCGCGCCAGCGCGCGGCCGAGATCTCCTTCGACCTGAACGGCGACGGGCCGGCCTGCGCCAAGGTCATCGTGATCGTGCTGACCATCGCCCATTTGGACCACCAGCCCGAGAACTGCGCCGAGGACAACCTGCGGGCGTTGTGCCAGCGGCATCACCTGGCGCACGACCACCAGCACCACATCGCCACCGCCCAGGCTACGCGCCGGGCCTGCCGGGCGATGGGGGACCTGTTCGCAACATCTGGCGCTGTGGCGCCGCTGGAGGGAGAGGGACATGAAATGCCCTGACTGCAACAGCGACGATGGCCGCGTTATGTCCACGCGACAGGGGCCGATCAAGGTCACTCGCCTGCGGTGCTGCAATGCGTGCGGCCGGCGCTGGAACACCATCGAGGTGGACGCGCAGAATCTAGCTCGCATGGAATCGGCCGTCGAGGCTGTTCGAACCTTCACGAACCTGTCGAGGGAACTGGAGAATGTCGCGTCCGCGCACGGTTAACAACAAGATCCCGGACTTGCCCCGGGGCATGCGCAAGGTCGATGGGCTATGGTACTGGCGCGGGACCGACGAGCTGACTCGAGAAGTTGAGAGGAAGTTGCGCGAGGCCGGCATCCGCGGAAGCATCGGCAAGACGCCGAACCAGGCTCGCGTCTGGTGGGAGCGCAACGTCTCCCCAGCCCTGATTGCTGCCATGCCCGATGACGACATCGTGGGCACTGTGGAAGAGCTGCTGCGCCAGTACGAAGCCGACGAGTTGCCGACGAAGACCCGCGCGGCGACACAGGCCGAGTACCGCGGGCGCGTGGGCCGACTGCGAGAGGCCTTCGGGAAGATCAAATACGCGAAGACCGAGGCCCAGGCGCTTGTCCCCGGGCATCTCAGCGCGGTCACCATCACCAGGCACTTGCACGAGAACCGGCATCGGGCTTCGTCCGCAAACAAGGACATCCAGACCCTGTCGCGCACGTTCCGCCTGGCGCGCATCCGCTGGGGTCTGACGACGTTCAACCCGTGCGAGGCCATCGAGTACCTGCCCGAGGCGCCGCGGGACCAGTACGTCAGCGACGTGAAGTACGTGGAGATCTACGAGGCTGCTCCGCCTGTGTTGCAGTGCATGCTGGAGATCAGCACCCAGACTGGCGCGAGACAGGGGATGATCCTGGATATCCGGGTGGGCGACTTCGATGCGCAGTGGCTGGAGTTGCGGGTGACGAAGAAGCGGAACGCGGCCGGCTACGAGGCCAAGCGCTACGCCATGACGCCCGACCTGAAACAGGCGCTGGACCGGGCGCTGGAGCTGCGCAAGAAGAACCGAGGCGGAGCGACTAGCCTGCCGAGCGATTTCCTGTTCATCACGCGCAATGGCAAGCAGTACACGAAGGAGTCTTTCAAGAGCCTGTGGCGAACCGTGCGCACACGCCTGGGCATAGGTCCTCGGGAGTTCACTTTCCACGACATGCGGGCCAAGGCTGGTAGCGACGCCGAATCCGATGTGGCTGCGCAGGAGCTGCTGCACCACGCAGACCCCAAGATCACGAAGCGCGTCTACCGGCGCAAGGTGCCTTCGTCGATCCCCCTGCCGTCTGCCGTGAAGGGTCGGAACGCGGCCTGATGGCATGGATTTGTCAGAAACCTGGGGAATTTGTCAGTCAGAACGAAAAACGGGCTACGCTTTTTGAGCGTAACCCGTTGATCTACCTACTTATTTTTGGTCGGTGTGAAAGGATTCGAACCTTCGACCCCTTGCACCCCATGCAAGTGCGCTACCAGGCTGCGCCACACACCGAAGCCCACGAGTATAGCGGGAAATTAAAAGCTCTCCGAAAGAATCGCACGAATTTCTTGAAGCTCCTGGCGCAGCTGGACGAGGTCGCGCAGTTCCAGCGGCGAATGAGCGTGCGAGGACGATGGCCAGCCGGTCATGCCCCCCGCGGGTGCACCATCGCCCGCCCTTTCCTCGGCCGGCAGTTCATCGTCCAGTTCGGCCAGGGACGGCTCGACGGCCTCGCCGTCGCGGCCGCCAGCCTTGCGGCGCTCGCGTTCGAGCTGCGCCATTTCCTGAAGCCGGTTGCGCGCGCCGCTGATGGTGAAACCCTGGTCGTAGAGCAGGTCGCGGATGCGGCGGATCATCAGCACTTCATGGTGCTGGTAGTAGCGCCGGTTGCCGCGGCGCTTCATGGGCCGCAGTTGCGTGAATTCCTGCTCCCAGTAGCGCAGCACGTGCGGCTTCACGCCACACAATTCCGCCACCTCACCGATGGTGAAGTAGCGTTTGACAGGGATCGGGGGCAGCCCCGTCTCGGGCGGTTTCTCCATTGAAATCAAGAGCGTGCGCGGCAAACGTCAGAGGTTACTCCAGCGGCCTGTGCAGCGCCAGCATTCATTGGGCGTCAGCGCCCACGGTCCATGCCACGGGCGGCTCGTGCGCGGCTTCGGGCACGCCGTGGATCTGCTCCTTGAGCTTGGCACTGGCATGGAAGGTGGCCACGCGGCGCTCGCCGATCGGAATGTGCTCGCCGGTGCGCGGGTTACGGCCCGGCCGCGGCGCCTTCACGCGGATCTGGAAGTTGCCGAAGCCCGAGATCTTCACGTCCTCCCCTTCGATCAGGCGTGCGGCAATCAGGTCGAAGAAGGCTTCGACCATGTCCTTGGCCTCGCGCTTGTTCAGGCCGATCTGCTCGAACAGCAGGTCCGCCAGCTGGGCTTTGGTCAGAGCAGGCGTTTCGATCGCCTCGATGGTGAATTCCATGGAAGGGCCTCGGGGGGATTCTGTGAGGTTCAGCACGGCAGGAAGCGCTCGTCAGGCCCGCAGGCGTGCACCAACCTTCGCCGCGCATTGCGCCACGACGGCCTGCACGACGCCATCGACTTGCTCGTCGGTCAAGGTGCCGGCCTCGCTTTGCAGCAACAGGCGCACGGCCAGGCTCTTTTCGCCCGCCGCCAGGCCGCCGGCCGCCGCGCCGGGCGCGGGCCGGTAGATGTCGAACAGCTGCACGTCGCGCAGCAGGCCCTGGCTGGGTGCGCTGCGGATCGCCTCGACCAGCGCGGCGAAGCTCACCGATTCGGCCAGCACCAGGGCCAGGTCGCGCTCCACGGCCTGGTGGCGCGGCACAGGCTGCGCCACGGGCACGGGGCGCGCGGTCACGGCATCCAGCGCGAGCTCGAACAGCACGGGCGCATGCGCCAGCTCCCACTGCTGGCGCCAGCGGGGATGGAGCTCGCCGATCACGCCCACGGACTGGCCGTTGACGATCACCGACGCCGCGCGGCCCGGGTGCAGCGCGGGGTGGTCCACGCGCTCGAAGCTCGGGCGCAGCGGCGCCAGCAGTGCCTCCACATCGCCCTTCACCTCGAAGAAGTCCACACGCGCGGGCTTGCTGTCCCAACGCGCCGCCTCGGCATCGCCCCAGGCGAGGCCGGCCACGCGCATGGGCTGATGCACGCCCTTCACGGTGCTGTCGGTGGTGGCCACCGACGGATCGCGCAGGAACACGCGGCCCACTTCGAACACGCGCACGCGCGGCGCCTTGCGATCCAGGTTGAACTTGAGCACCTGCAGCAGCGAGCCGATCAGTGACGAGCGCATCACGCTCATCTGGCTGGCGATCGGATTCAGCAGCTTCACCGGGTCGGCGTTGCCGGCCAGGTCGCGTTCCCACGCAGCTTCGACGAAGCTGAAGTTGATGGTTTCCTGGTAGCCCAGCGCCGCCAGGCGGTGGCGCACGGCGAAGCGGCTGCGCTCAGCCTCGGGCCGCAGGCGGGCGCGGATGGGCGCCAGCGGCGGCGTGGTGGGCAGGTTGCCGTAGCCGACCAGGCGCGCCACTTCCTCGATCAGGTCTTCCTCGATGGCAAGGTCGAAGCGATGCGGCGGCGGCGTCACGGTGATCGTGCCCTCGCCTTCCTGCAGCGCGAAGCCCAGGCGTCCCAGCGCCTCGGCGCATTGCGCCTGCGTCAGCGGCATGCCGATCACGCGCGCGGCGCGGGCCACGCGCAAGGTCACCGGCTTGGCGTCGGGCAGCTTCAGCACCTGGTCGTCCATCGGGCCGGCGGTGCCGCCGCAGATCTCCTGCACCAGTTGCGTGATGCGCTCGATGATCTGCACCGTGCGGCTCGGGTCCACGCCGCGTTCGTAGCGGTGGCCGGCGTCGGTCGAGAAATTGAAGCGGCGCGAACGGCCCTGGATGGCTTCGGGCCACCAGAAGGCGGCTTCGATGTAGATGTTGCGCGTGTCGTCGGACACGGCCGTGGCGTCGCCACCCATGATGCCGGCCAGCGACTCCACTTCGCGCGCGTCGGCGATCACGCCCACTTTCTCGTCGACGGTGACGGTGTTGCCGTTGAGCAGCTTCAGTTGCTCGCCCTGGCGGCCCCAGCGCACCGTGAGGCCGCCATGGATCTTGTCCAGGTCGAAGATGTGGCTGGGCTGGCCGTACTCGAACATCACGTAGTTCGAGATGTCCACCAGCGCCGTGACGCTGCGCTGGCCGCAACGGGCCAGGCGATCCACCATCCAGGCCGGGGTGGCGGCCTTCGTGTTCACGCCGCGCACCACGCGACCCGAAAAACGGCCGCACAAATCGGGCGCTTCCACCGTCACGGGCAGCTTGGCGTCATGCGAGACGGGCGCCGGCTCGATCACGGGCTTGAGCAGCGGCGCACCGGTCAGGGCCGACAGCTCGCGCGCGATGCCGTACACCGACAGGCCATGCGCCAGATTGGGCGTGAGCTTGAGCGTGAGCAGCGAGTCGTCGAGCTGCAGCCATTCGCGGACGTCGGTGCCCACGGGCGCCTCGGCGCCCAGCTCGAGCAGCCCGCCGTGGTCTTCGCTGAGCTGGAGTTCGCGCGCCGAGCACAGCATGCCCTGGCTTTCCACGCCGCGCAGCTTGCCCAGCTTGATGTGGAAGGGCTTGCCGTCTTCGCCCGGCGGCAGCTCGGCGCCGACCAGGGCCGTGGGCACCTTGATGCCCACACGCGCGTTCGGCGCGCCGCAGACGATGTTGAGCAGGGCGCCCTGCCCCACGTCCACCTGGCACACGCGCAGGCGGTCGGCGTTGGGGTGCTGCACGGCTTCCTTGATCTCGCCGACGACGATCTTCGTGAACGGCGGCGCAGCGGGGCGGCGCTCCTCGACCTCGAAGCCGCCCATGGTCAGGGTTTCGGCCAGTTCCTCACTGCTGAGCGACGGATTGCAGAAGCTGCGCAACCAGGACTCGGGAAATTGCATGGCGGGGTTCTCGTCTCTTCTTGCAGGATTACTGGAATTGGCTCAGGAAGCGCAGGTCGCCATCGAAGAACAGGCGCAGGTCGTTCACGCCGTAGCGCAGCATGGTCAGGCGGTCGGGGCCCATGCCGAAGGCAAAGCCGATGTAGCGCTCGGGGTCCAGCCCCATGTTGCGCACGACGTTGGGATGCACCTGGCCGGAGCCGGCCACTTCCAGCCAGCGCCCGGCCAGCGGGCCGCTCTGGAACTGGATGTCGATCTCGGCGCTGGGTTCGGTGAAGGGGAAGAAACTGGGCCGGAAACGCAGCACCAGGTCATCGCTTTCGAAGAAGGTGCGGCAGAAATCCGTGAAGACGACCTTCAGGTCCTTGAAGCTCACGTTCGCACCCAGCCAGAGGCCTTCGCACTGGTGGAACATGGGCGAATGGGTGGCGTCGCTGTCCACGCGGTAGGTGCGGCCCGGCGCGATCACGCGAATCTCGGGCGCGCTCGCGTTCGGGTCGCGCTCGGCGGCCTCGAACTGCGCCGCCAGCTTCTTCACCTGCTGATGCGCATAGCGCACCTGCATCGGGCTGGTGTGCGGTCGCAGGTTGTAGGGCGTGCCGTCCTCGCCGTTCAGGTCCACGTAGAAGGTGTCCTGCATCGAGCGCGCCGGGTGGTTCGGCGGGTTGTTCAGCGAGGTGAAGCTGTGCCAGTCGCTCTCGACTTCGGGGCCGTCCGCCACGTCGAAGCCCATGCTGGCGAAGATGGCCTCGATGCGTTCGAGGGTGCGGCTCACCGGATGCAGCCCCCCGCCCGCCCGACGGCGTCCGGGCAGGCTCACGTCCAGGGCTTCGGCGCGCAATTGCGCTTCCAGCTCGGCGTCGGCCAGCGCCTGGCGGCGCGCGTTCAGGGCCGCTTCGATGGCCTGCTTGGCCACGTTGATGGCCGCGCCCCGGGCCTTTTTTTCTTCCACCGGCAGTTGGGCCATGCCCTTCATGAGTTCGGTCACGCGACCGGACTTGCCGAGGAACAGCGCCTTGGCGTTCTCGAGATCCGCAGGCGTGGCGGCCTGCGCAAAGGCCGTGCGGGCGTGGTCGACCAGGGTGTCCAACTCGTTCATGGGCGGGGCAGATGCGGTGGGGGGCAAAAAGCGAAAAGCAAAAAAGGGCTGGTGCCTTGCGAGCGCCAGCCCTTCGAGCGTGGACGCATGCCCTCCGCCGCAAGAGCGAGCGGAAGACATGCGGCAGGATCAAGCAGCCAGCTTGGCCTTGACCTGCTCCACGATGCCGGCAAAAGCGGCCTTGTCGTGCACGGCGATATCGGCCAGGACCTTGCGGTCGATCTCAATACCGGCCTTGCGGATGCCATTGGCGAACTGGCTGTAGGTCAGGCCCAGTTCACGCGAGGCGGCGTTGATACGCGCGATCCACAGCTGACGGAACACACGCTTCTTGGTACGGCGGTCACGGTAGGCGTATTGGCCTGCCTTCATCACCGCCTGCTTGGCGACGCGGAAGACATTGCCGCGGCGGCCGCGGAAGCCCTTGGCAAGGGCGAGAACCTTCTTGTGGCGAGCGCGGGCGGTGACACCACGTTTGACGCGAGGCATATGAGTACTCCTTGTCCGTCAGTTGATCAAATGCCTTGGCCGGGCAGCATGGCGGCCATCGAAACCATGTTGGTTTCATGAACCGACACCGCACCGCGCAGGTGGCGCTTGTTCTTGGTGGTCTTCTTGGTCAGGATGTGACGCTTGAAGGCTTGACCGCGCTTGACGGTGCCACCGGGACGAACGCGAAAACGCTTCTTCGCGCTGCTCTTGGTCTTCATTTTGGGCATGTGACTGCTCCTTAGTTTGTGCTCGCAAGGCGCCGTGATGCTTTCACGGACTTGCCGGCCTTCGAGGCACTTCTTCATCCCGCGGCCGCACGCACTGGCGTGCGGCCGCGAAATCCCTTGGATTCCTGGACGGTTCGGCGGGGCCGAACGGGTTCGCCGTCCGGCGGTCCGCTCAGGCAGCCGTCGCCGGCTGCTCGTTCGCTGCGGGCTTGGCGCCTCCGCCGCCTCCGGCCTTCTTGCGGCCCGGCGCGATCATCATGATCATCTGCCGGCCTTCCAGCTTGGGGAACTGCTCGACGATGATGCTGTCGGCCAGTTCGTCGCGGATGCGGTTCAGCAGCGCCAAACCGAGTTCCTGGTGCGTGATCTCGCGACCGCGGAAGCGCAAGGTGATCTTGCACTTGTCGCCGTCTTCCAGGAAGCGCCGGATGTTGCGCATCTTGATGTTGTAGTCACCGTCGTCGGTCCCGGGCCGGAACTTGACTTCCTTGACCTCGATGACCTTCTGCTTCGACTTGGCCTCGGCCGCCTTCTTCTGCTCGAGGAACTTGAACTTGCCGTACTCGATCAGGCGGCACACCGGCGGATTGGCCGCCGCCACCACCTCGACCAGGTCGACATCGTGCTCACCGGCCAGGCGCAGGGCCTCCGACAGGCTGACGACGCCCAGAGCCTCGTTGTCGGGTCCGAACAGACGAACTTCCGGGGCCATGATTTCCCGGTTCAGGCGATGTTGGCGTTCCTCGCGTTGGCGACGGTCGCGGAATCCAGTAGCGATGGTGACTGTCCTTCAAAAAACGCTGCGAATTGCAGCACAAGCCTTCACGGCGCACGCACCAAGGTCGACAAGGGGCCCGAATGCCTTCGGGCCACCACGGCTCAACGCTTGTGAGAGATGTCGTCGGCGATCTTTTGCGAGAACGCTTCCAACGACATGACACCGAGGTCGATGTTGCCCCGGGCGCGCACTGCGACGGCGCCAGCTTCCTTCTCCTTGTCACCCACGACGAGGATGTAGGGGAGCTTTTGCAACGAATGCTTCCGTATTTTATACGTGATCTTCTCGTTGTGCAGGTCCAGCGCCACCCTAAGGCCTTGATTCCGCAGCGTTTTCGCAACTTCCGCCGCGTAATCGGCCTGTCCCTCGCTGATATTGAGCACCGCGACATGCACCGGCGCCAGCCAGGCGGGCATCGCTCCGGCATGGTGCTCAATCAGCATGCCGATGAAGCGCTCCAGGCTGCCGACGATGGCGCGGTGCAGCATCACGGGGTGCGCCCGGCCGCTCGTTTCCGTCACGTATTCGGCCCCCAGACGCTCGGCCATGTTGAAGTCCACCTGCATCGTGCCGCACTGCCATTGGCGGCCCAGCGCGTCACGCAACGTGTACTCGATCTTGGGCCCGTAGAAGGCGCCATCGCCCGGCGCGATGACGAACTCCACGCCCGAACGGCGCAGCGCCTCCATCAGCGCCCCTTCCGCCTTGTCCCACAGCGCGTCGGAGCCGATGCGGCTCTCCGGACGCGTGGCGACCTTGTACAGGATGTCCGTGAAGCCGAAGTCCTGGTAGACCTTGAGCAACTGTGCCGTGTAATCCACGCATTCCTGCAGGATCTGGTCTTCCGTGCAGAAGATGTGCCCATCGTCCTGCGTGAAGCCGCGCACGCGCATGATGCCGTGCAGGCCGCCCGAGGGCTCGTTGCGGTGGCACTGGCCGAATTCACCGTAGCGGATCGGCAGGTCGCGGTAGCTGCGCAGGTCGCTCTTGAAGATCAGCACGTGGCCCGGGCAGTTCATCGGCTTGAGCGCGTAGTCGCGCTTTTCCGATTCCGTGACGAACATGTTCTCGCGGTAGTTCTGCCAGTGGCCCGTCTTCTCCCACAGGCTCTTGTCCAGGATCTGCGGCCCCTTGACTTCGCTGTAGCCCGTGTCGCGGTAGACCTGGCGCATGTACTGCTCCACGGCCTGCCACAGCGCCCAGCCCTTGGGATGCCAGAACACCACGCCAGGCGCCACATCGTCGATGTGGAACAGGTCCAGCTCCTTGCCCAGCTTGCGGTGGTCGCGCTTCTCGGCCTCCTCGATGCGCTGGATGTAGGCGTCGAGCTGCTTCTTGTCGGCCCAGGCCGTGCCGTAGATGCGCTGCAGCTGCTCGTTCTTGGCGTCCCCGCGCCAGTAGGCGCCGGCCAGCTTCGTGAGCTTGAACACCTTCAGGAAGCGCGTGTTGGGCACGTGCGGGCCGCGGCACATGTCCACGTACTCCTGGTGGTAGTACAGGCCCATGGCCTTCTCGTCGGGCATGTCCTCGACCAGGCGCAGCTTGTAGTCCTCGCCGCGCGACTTGAACACCTCGATCACCTCGGCGCGCGGCGTCATCTTCTTGATGACGTCGTAGTCCTGCGCGATCAGCTCCTTCATGCGCTGTTCGATGGCGGCCATGTCCTCGGGCGTGAAGGGGCGCTCGTAGGCGATGTCGTAGTAGAAGCCCTCTTCGATCACCGGGCCGATCACCATCTTGGCCGTCGGGTAGAGCTGCTTGACCGCATGGCCGACCAGGTGGGCCGTCGAGTGGCGGATGATCTCCAGGCCCTCCTCGTCCTTGGGCGTGATGATCTGCAGCTTCGCGTCGTGGTCGATGATGTCGCTGGCATCGACCAGCTTGCCGTCCACCTTGCCGGCGACCGTCATCTTGGCCAGGCCGGGGCCGATGGCCTGGGCCACCTCGGCCACGGACACGGGGCCTGGGAACTCGCGGCGGGAGTTGTCGGGGAGCGTGATCTGAATCATGGAAAGAACCTTGGGGCAGAAACGAAAAAGCGCGGACCGAAGCCGCGCTTTTGGAAAGAGTCCGGAATCCGACCGGCGCGCGGGCTACCGGCCCTTCATGGATGAGGGCCGCCGAAAGCGGTGCCGGTAGTTCGCGGTGTCATAACCAGGATGCCTTTCTCGCCCTTGTTGACCGTGGATGCGAGGATTGTAAGCGGCGCCCGCGCGCAGGGCCGTCTTCACGCCACTTCGCACGGTGCATGTGCGCAAACAAACAACGGCCGAGCGGCGTCGCAGCGCAAAAAAGCCCGGCGATGCCGGGCATGAAAACCGTCTCTGCCGGGGCCGGGCCGCAGGCGGCCCGTTCATCCCCCGGACTCAGTGGAACTGCTCTTCCTCGGTCGAGCCGGTCAGGGCCTTCACGCTGGACGAGCCGCCCTGGATCACGGTGGTCACGTCGTCGAAGTAGCCTGCGCCGACTTCCTGCTGGTGCGACACGAAGGTGTAGCCGAGCTCACGCGCAGCGAATTCGGGCTCCTGGATCATTTCCACGTAGTGCTTCATGCCTTCGCCACGGGCATAGGCATGGGCGAACTTGAAGGTGTTGTACCAGTTGCTGTGGATGCCGGCCAGCGTGATGAACTGGTACTTGTAGCCCAGCGCGGACAGCTCGTCCTGGAAGCGGGCGATGGTCGCGTCGTCGAGGTTCTTCTTCCAGTTGAAGGACGGCGAGCAGTTGTAGCTCAGCAGCTTGCCCGGATGCGCGGCATGCACGGCCTGCGCGAACTCGCGGGCGAAGCCCAGGTCCGGCGTGCCGGTCTCACACCACACCAGGTCGGCATAGGGTGCATAGGCCACGCCGCGGCTGATGGCCTGCTCCAGGCCGTTCTTGACGCGGTAGAAGCCTTCCTGCGTGCGCTCGCCGGTCAGGAAGGGCTTGTCGTTGGCATCGTGGTCACTGGTCAGCAGGTTGGCGGCCTCGGCGTCGGTGCGGGCCAGCACGATGGTGGACACGCCCATCACGTCGGCGGCGAAGCGCGCGGCGATCAGCTTCTCGCAGGCTTCCTGGGTGGGCACCAGCACCTTGCCGCCCATGTGGCCGCACTTCTTCACGGCCGCCAGCTGGTCCTCGAAGTGCACGCCGGCGGCGCCCGCGGCGATCATGTTCTTCATCAGCTCGAAGGCGTTGAGCACGCCGCCGAAGCCGGCCTCCGCATCGGCCACGATGGGCAGGAAGTAGTCGATGAACTCCTTGTCGCCCGGGTTGATGCCGCGGCCCCACTGGATCTCGTCGGCGCGCTTGAAGGTGTTGTTGATGCGGCGAACCATGGTGGGCACCGAGTCATACGCATACAGCGACTGGTCGGGGTACATGGTTTCACTGGTGTTGCCGTCGGCGGCCACCTGCCAGCCCGACAGGTACACGGCCTCCAGGCCGGCCTTGGCCTGCTGCATCGCCTGGCCGGCAGAGATCGCGCCGAAGGCGTTCACGTAGCCCTTCTTGGCGCCGCCGTTGATCTTCTCCCACAGCTTCTCGGCACCGCGCTTGGCCAGCGTGTGCTCGATCGGGAGGGAGCCGCGCAGGCGCACCACGTCCGCGGCGCTGTAGCCGCGCTTGATGCCCTTCCAGCGCGGATTGGTAGCCCAGTCCTTTTCGAGGGCGGCGATCTGCTGTTCACGGCTGAGCTGTTCGGTGATGGTTTGGGGCATGGTCACTCCAGAGTTGCGGAAGGTTGGGAAGGCATCGATGGGCCGGAGCCCTTGGACATGACTGTACCGCCGCCATCAACTCTTATGTCTTATACAAGACCAGAATTTTTTATTTATAAATCAACGATTTATTCATTAGTTTTCTCAATACGGCATTGAATTTCTTGCATTGAGAAAAAATGCGGCGCCGCAGCAGTCTGGTTTTTCAGATTGCGGGAGACGAATCTCTGCCCGTGAAAATCACGAGGCGACGTCCGGGCGCATTGCGCGGGCGACACGCGCGCGACAGAGCCCGGGTCAAGCGGCATCCGTATCTGTCCTGCTCATTCCCAGGCGCATCGCGCCCGGGCGGCAGAGCCAGTCGCCGCATTCGATGCAGGGCCTGCCGGGCAGGCGCGACGGGTGGATCTCGTAGGCCAGGCACCAGAGAACCCGGCCTTGCACACGCACGGGCACCTCGCGCCGCCGGTACTCGCCCTCGCCGTCGGCCTGCACCCCTTCCAGCGCATCCAGCAGTGCCTCCACGGCCGGCGTGACGCGGTACACCTCGCCCACCACCCGCGCGCTGCCGCCGAAAACCGCACCGGGGTAAGGCCCCAGGTGGTACAGCGTGCCCTGCGTTTCACCTTCGCCCACATGAATGGGCGCAGGCGCATAGCGCGTGATGTCGTTGCATTCGCCGCGCCGCAGCGTGCCGTACACGAACACCAGACGCGTGGTTCCACGGCCTTCGGGCATGATCCGCACTCCTTTTGTCGTCCATGCCGGCAGTCTATTGAGCCCCGCCCACGCCCCTTCGCGCATCACCGCCTGTGCCTGCCTGGCGCTCAGCATGTCGCTGGTGGGCAGCTACGTGGCCCTGTCCAAGCCGCTGGCGGCCGCCTTTCCGGTGCTGCTGCTGGCCTGGCTGCGCTTCGGCATCGCCGCGCTGGCCATGCCGCACTGGCTGCGCAAGCCGGCCGACGAGCCGCCGATGACCCGGCGCACGCGCGGGCTGGTGTTCCTGGAGTCCTTCCTGGGCAACTTCCTCTTTTCCATCTGCATGCTGTTCGGTGTGAGCCTGACCAGCGCCGTATCGGCCGGCGTCATCATGGCCTCGATCCCGGCCATGGTCGCCATCGCCAGCGCGGTGTTCCTGCGTGAACGCATCACCCCGCGCGTGGCGGCCGCCATCGCCTGCGCGGCGGGCGGCATCGGCCTGCTGGCGCTGGCGCCCGGCGCGGGGGCGCATGGCGCCTCCGCGGCAACGGAGCCGGCCCCGCCGTCGTCCCTGGCCTGGCTGGGCAACCTGCTCGTCTTCGGCGCGGTGATCTGCGAAGCGGCCTATGCGGTGATCGGCAAGTCGCTCACCGGCAAGCTGGGCCCGCGGCGCATCTGTGCGCTGATCAACCTCTGGGGCTTCGTCCTGTCCACGCCCTTCGGCGTCTGGTTCGCGCTGCGTTTCGACTTCGGCAGCGTGCATGCCGGCCATTGGGCGCTGCTGGTGGCGTATGCGATGGCGGCCAGCATCTGGACCGTGTGGCTCTGGATGACCGGGCTGCGCAGCGTGCCGGCCTCGCAGGCCGGCGTGTTCACCGTGATGCTGCCGGTCAGCGCCGCCCTGGTGGGCGTTCTGGTGCTCGGCGAATCGCTGGGCACGATGCAGACGGGGGCCTTCGGACTCGCGCTCCTGGGGGTGGTGCTGGCCACCTGGCCCGGCCGCCGAAGGGGCCCGAACGAGCCCGCGCGAACGGCGCTTTGACGCCCGGGCGCGCCCCGGGTGCCGGAAGCCTGAAAAAAAGCAACAGCTCCCAATGAAAAATGCGTTCGCTCGCTTGGAGCGCTCTGCCTTTCTCCTTTAGCATGCGCCTTGCCACTGAAGACAGCGATTTCCTGCGTTTTCATTGGTAGAACGTTCTCTCCAAAGCACAAGGAATCAACCATGGCAACTGCAAAGAAAGCACCGGCGAAGGCACCGGCCAAGAAGGCGGCCGCTCCTGCCAAGAAGGCAGCAGCACCCGCGAAGAAGGCCGCTGCGCCGGCCAAGAAGGCGGCGCCGGCCAAAAAGGCCGCGGCACCGGCCAAGAAGCGCACGCCCAATGCAGCCTTCATGAAGGCGCTGACCCCCAGCCCCGCGCTGGCCGCCGTCGTGGGCAGCACGCCCCTTCCGCGCACGGCCATCGTCAGCAAGCTGTGGGACTACATCAAGAAGAACAACCTGCAGGACAAGGCCAACAAGCGCAACATCAACGCCGACGCCAAGCTGAAGGAAATCTTCGGCAAGCCTCAGGTCTCGATGTTCGAGCTGGCGGCCCTGATCGGCAAGCACGTCAAGTAAGCCAGTTCCCTGGCGCTTGCGCTCGGAAGCCGGTGCGATGCACCGGCTTTTTCGTTTCCGGGACCCTGGGCCTGCGGAACGCGCGGCAGGCCCGTTCGCGCCAGCCGGCCGCCCCGCGTCAAGCCTGCGACAGGCCCTGCTTCGCCTGCGCGCTCTGCCGGATCGCGCTCAGCGTCCCGCGGGTGGTGATCACCTCGGGGTCCAGCGGAATCTCGATCAGCGTGCCGGTGTCGGCCGCCAGCGCGCGCAGCAGTGCGGCCTCGAACTGCGCCGTCTCCGGCACCCGCTCGGCCGCGTAGCCATAGGCGCGAGCCAGCGCGCAGAAGTCGGGGTTGCGCAGCGCGGTGCCGCTCACGCGCGCGGGATGCTCGCGTTCCTGATGCATGCGGATGGTGCCGTACATGCCGTTGTTGAGCAGCACGACGATGCTTTTCGCGCCGTGCTGCACAGCGGTCGCGAGTTCCTGCCCGTTCATGAGGAAGTCGCCGTCGCCGGCCATCGTGAGCGCGACGCGGCCCGTCAGCAGGTTGGCCGCGATGCCGGCCGGCACGCCATAGCCCATGGCGCCCGCGGTGGGCGCCAGCTGCGTCTTGTGGCCCCTGGCCAGCCCCGGGTGGCGGAAGAAGCGATGCACCCAGCTCGCGAAGTTGCCCGCACCGTTGGTCAGCACCGCGTCGGCGGGCAGGTGCCGCTGCAGGCAGGCCACGATGGCCGGCATGTCGATGGGCCCGGGCAGCGCTTGCGGCTGCAGCTGGGCTTCGTAGTCCGCATGCACGGCCGCCGTCCAGCCGGCCCAGGGCAGTTCCGGCGGCGCGCTGAGCACCTCCAGCGCCCGCGCCGCCGCATTCATGGTGGTGTTGAACACCAGGTCGGCCTGATAGACGCGGTTCAGTTCCTCCGCGCTGGCATGGAAATGCACCAGCTTCTGCCTCGGCTTCGGCGCTTGCAGCAGTTCGTAGCCCCCCGTCGTCATCTCGCCCAGCCGCGGGCCGAGCGCGATCACCAGGTCGGCCTCGCGCACGCGCTGCGCCAGCCGCGGATTGATGCCGATGCCCACGTCGCCCGCGTACAGCGGGTGGTGGTTGTCGAAGGTGTCCTGGAAGCGGAAGGCGTTGCCCACGGGCAGCTGCCAGTTCTCGGCAAAGCGCTGCAGCGCCTGCGCGGCCTGCGGCGTCCAGCCTCCGCCGCCCGCGATGACGAAGGGCCGCCGCGCGGCCAGCAGCATCTGGCGCAGTTCGCGCAGGCCGCCCGGGTCGGCCCATGCCAGCGCGGCCTCGACGCGCGGCAGCGGCTGCGCCGCCGTGAAGGCGCGCAGCATGTCCTCGGGCAGCACCAGCACCACCGGCCCCGGCCGGCCGTTCATGGCCGTGGCAAAGGCGCGCGCCACATACTCAGGCAGGCGCTGCGGCGCGTCCACGCGCTCGACGCGCTTGGCGAAACCCTTGGTGCTCGGGCCGAAGAAGCTGGCGAAATCCACTTCCTGGAAGGCTTCGCGGTCGCGGTGGTCGCCCCCCACGTCGCCGACCAGCAGCACCAGGGGGGTCGAATCCTGGAAGGCCGTGTGCACGCCGATCGAGGCATTGGTGGCCCCCGGTCCGCGGGTGACGAAGCACACGCCGGGCCGTTCCGTGAGCTTGCCCTGGGCTTCCGCCATGAAGGCAGCGCCGCCCTCCTGGCGGCAGGTGACGAAGCGGATGCGGTCCGCGTGGCGATGGAAGCCATCGAGCGCCGCCAGGAAGCTCTCGCCGGGAACGCCGAACACATGGCTCACCCCCTGTGCCACAAGACAATCGACGAGAAGGTGGCCGGCAAGCTGGGAGGTCATGATGCGTGAGTGACTGAGGCGGTCGGCGATTATGTGCAGCCCCGGATTGCGGCGCGCCGCAATTAACCATACAGTGAATTAAAACGAAATGAGTGCCCTGCCCACCGTGACCGAAACCCGCCTGCGCGACGCCGAGCGCTCCCAGGCGGCCATCCTGCTGGCGGCGCGCGACGAGTTCGCCGGCCACGGCCTCGCGGGCGCGCGCGTGGACCGCATCGCCGAACGCGCCCAGGTCAACAAGCGGCTCATCTACTACTACTTCCACAGCAAGGACGACCTCTTCCTCGCGGTGCTCGAACAGGCCTATGCCGACATCCGCGCGGCCGAGCGCGAGTTGCACCTCACGGACATGCCCCCGGCCCAGGCCATCCGCCGCCTGACCGAGTTCACCTGGGAGTACTACCTCGCGCATCCCGAGTTCCTGACCTTGCTCAACAGCGAGAACCTGCACCAGGGCCGGCATGTCGCCAGGTCGGCGCGGGCGCGGGAAATGAACTCTCCGCTGATCGATACGCTCGCGCAGATCCTCGAGCGCGGGCGCGCCGAAGGCATCTTCCGCGGCGGCATCGATCCGGTGCAGCTCTACGTGTCCATCGCGGGCATGGCCTATTTCTACCTGTCCAACAACCACACGCTGTCGGCCATCTTCGGCCGCAGCCTCATGACGCCCAAGGCCCAACACGAGCGCATCTCCCACATGTGCGACGTGATCCTCGGGTATGTCCTGAAAGGCTGAGCGTCTCCATGCGTTGACGCCGCCGGGCGGGGGCGCCAGAATTAACTCGACAGTTAATTACAACGCACAGAGACACTGTATGAGCAAGCCCTCCTTCGCGGGCCTCGCCCGCCGCGCCGCCGTTCTGGGGGCGCTGACCCTGGCCACCACCTGCGTGTTCGCGCAATGGAAGCCCACGCGCCCCATCAACCTGATCGTGCCCTGGGCCGCCGGCGGCTCCACCGACCAGGTCACGCGCGTGGCGGCGCTGGAGATGGAAAAGGCGCTGGGCCAGACCATCGTGATCGTCAACCAGCCCGGCGCCTCGGGCGCCATCGGCACCAAGAGCGCGCTCGATGCGCCCAAGGACGGCTACACCTGGACGGCCGGTGCCGCGCAGGACCTGGGTGCCTACGAGACCCTGGGCAGCCTGAAGACCCGCATGGCGGACTGGCATCTGTTCCTGTCGGTCGCCAACATCCAGGTCATCGGCGTGAACCCCTCTTCGCCCTACAAGGACGCGAAGGAACTGATCGAGGCCATGAAGGCCAAGCCCGGCAAGATCACCGTCGCCACGGCCGGCGTCACGTCGGCGGGCCACAACGCAATGGACTTCATCTCCAAGGCCACGGGGGTGAAATACCGCGAGGTGTCCTATGACGGCGGCAACCCCGCCGTGGTGGCCACGGTGTCGGGAGAAACCGAAGTCACGACGCAACTGGCCGTGGAGCAGGCCGACATGATCCGCGGCAAGCGCCTGCGCGCATTGGCCACGGTCAGCGACAAGCCGCTGGAGCTGGAAGGCTACGGCACCATTCCTGCGCTCTCGACCCAGGTGCCGGGCTTCAGCGCACCGCCCAACTACTTCGGCATCTTCATCCCCAAGGGCGTGCCGGACGACGTGGTCAAGACCGTCACGAAGGTCTGGGACGAGCAGATCGCCAAGAGCGAGGCGCTGATGAAATACGCGCGCCAGCGCGGCGCGTTGTTCAACCCGCTGTCGGGCGAGGCCGCACAAGAGGCGGTCAAGCCCGCCGTGCAGGCCAATGCCTGGAATCTGTTCGCCGCCGGCAAGGCCAAGGTGTCGCCTGACACGGTCGGCATTCCCAAGCCCTGAGATGGATTCCCCTGCCAGGGAGGTCGACATGAGTTCGCCAGCCGGCGCGCAGGCGCAGGCCGCCGAGCCTGGTGGCACCGATGAAGCCGCGCATCCCCGCTCCGATTTCAAGGACGCCATCGGATGGGTGCTGCTGGGCGCGGTGACGCTGGCGGGCGCGCTGCGCATGGACCGGCTCGAAGACCAGGGCATCAACCCCTACACCGTGCCCGGCCTGCTGCCGGGCCTGCTGGGCATCGGGCTGATGCTGCTGGGCGCGTTGATGGCCGTTCGCAGCCTCCGCAAGGGCGCGCTGAGCGCGGCCCCGCCGGCCGCCTCGCCGCTGCGGGCACAACAGCGCCGGCGCGTGGCCGTGGCCATTGCCATGTGCGTGGGCTACTCGGTGGTCCTGGTGGGGCATGGCCTGCCCTTCTGGGTAGCCTCTGCCATCTACATCACCGCCTCCATCCTGGTCTTCCAGCGCATGAGCCAGGATCCGGCCGAGCGCCGGCTGGACCTGCGCAGCGCGGTCAAGGCGCTGGCGATCGGCGTCGGCATGTCCGTGCTCGTCTGGTTGGTCTTCGAACAGGTCTTCCTGGTCCGGCTGCCCTGACCCGCCTCCGCGCGCCGTCAGCGGCCCTCGCCAGCCATCGCATGCAGCTCCGACGGCCTCCCGCGCTGCGCATCCCGCGCGCATCCCGCCCGCCTCCGCCCTCTCGCCCCCGAGCGGGCTCTTTCTGTCCAGGTTGATCCATGTTGCAAGGACTTTCCGATCTCGGCCAGGCCTATCTGAGCTTCCTCAATCCCATGACCTTGCTGTACGGGCTCGGCGGCGCGTTCGTGGGCATCGTGATGGGCATTCTTCCAGGCCTTTCGGCCACGCTGGCCATTGCCCTGCTGACCACGCTGACCATCAAACTCAGCCCCAACGACGCCATCCTGGTGCTGATCTGCTCCTACGTGGGCGCGCTGTACGGCGGCTCGCGCACGGCCATCCTGCTGAACATCCCGGGCACCGCCGCCAACGCGGCCTCCTGCGCCGACGGCCACGCGCTGGCCCTGAAGGGCCAGGCCGGCCGCGCCATCGGCATCGCCACCAGCGGCGCCTTCGTCAGCACGCTGATCGGCGTGATCTGCCTGGCACTGTTCACGCCCCTACTGGCCGAGGTGGCGCTGAAGTTCGGCGCGTTCGAGTTCTTCTGGCTGGCCCTGTTCGGCGTGACCATGTCGGGCAGCATCGTGGGAAGCGACCCACTCAAGGGCTGGCTGATGGGGCTGCTGGGCCTGCTGCTTGCGCAGGTGGGCCAGGAGAGCCTGTACGCCTACGACCGCTTCACCTTCGGCTGGGACGAGCTCGCCGGCGGCATCGGCCTCATCCCGGCACTGGTCGGCGCCTTCGGGCTGGCGGAAGTGCTGACCACGCTGGCCGACCCCATCGAGCGCAAGATCGCCGACCTGAAGGACTCCGTGCTGCCACGCTGGCGCGAGGTGATCCAGTACCGCTGGACCGTGCTGCGCTCCGGGATCATCGGCGTCGCCACGGGTCTGCTGCCCGGCGTGGGCGAGGATGCCGGCGCCTGGATGTCCTATGCCTCGGCCAAGGCGTTGAGCAAGAACAAGGAAGAGTTCGGCAAGGGCTCCATCGACGGGCTGATGGCCGCCGAAACGGGCGACATGTCTTCCATCCCGGGCCACATCATTCCCTCGCTGGCACTGGGCATCCCGGGCTCGGCCCCCTCGGCCGTGCTGATGGCCGCCATGATCATCCACGGCGTGCAGCCGGGCCCGATGCTCATGATCGACAACCCGCACTTCATCTATCACGTGGTGGCCATGACCACGCTGGCCTCCGTCACCATCCTGCTGTTCGGCCTGTTCGGCGTGCGGCCGCTGCTGAAGGTGCTGAAGATCCGCCGCGGCATCCTGATGCCGATCGTCTTCGTGCTGTGCACGGTGGGCGCCTTCGCCACGGCTTCGCGCCTGTTCGACGTGTACGTGATGCTCGCGATCGGCATCGGCGCCTTCTTCCTGCGGCGGCGCGGCTACGAGATGGCCCCGCTGGTCCTGGGCCTGGTGCTGGGCCACCTGCTGGACAAGAGCCTGCGTCGCGGCCTGGTGCTCTCCGATGGCAGCCTGCTGCCCTTCATCACCCGGCCCATCTGCATTGTGTTCGCGCTGGTCACGGTGTTCACCATCCTGATGTACGTGCCGGCCTTCAAGGCGGCCGTGAAAGCCGCCGTCGCTGCCGTCGGCGGCCGCGTGGCGGCCCTGCTCGGGCGCGGAGCGCGCGCATGAGGATCGGCCTTTGCAACGAGGTGCTGGCCGGGCTGCCGCTGGCGCGCCAATGTGAAACCGCAGCCCAACTGGGCTATGACGGACTGGAGATCGCGCCGTTCACGCTGTCGGACACGCCCGAGCGCATCGGCAGCGCACAGGCGGCGCGCATCCGCGCCACCGTCGAATCCTTCGGCCTGGTGGTGACCGGCCTGCACTGGCTGCTGGTCAAGCCCGAGGGCCTGTCGCTCACCAGCCCCGACGCCGCCCTGCGCGAGCGCACGGCGCAGGTGATGGAACGGCTGGTGGGACTGTGCGCCGAACTGGGCGGCGCCGTGCTGGTGCACGGCTCGCCGCGCCAGCGCGCCATCGCCGAGGGTGACAGCCACGCCACCGCGCTCGCACGCCTGCACGAAGGCCTGGCGCGCGCCGCCCGCGCCGCCGCACGCCAGGGCGTCATCTACTGCATCGAGCCGCTGTCGCCACGCGAGACATCCTTGATCAACACCCTGGCCGACGGCGCCCGGGTCGTGCGGGCCGTGAACGAGCCGGCGCTCAAGACCATGCTCGACTGCAGCGCCGCCGGCCTGAGCGAAACACAGGACGTGCCCGCCCTGATCGACCAGTGGCTGCCCACCGGCCTCATCGGCCACGTGCAGCTCAACGACCCCAACCGGCGCGGCCCCGGCCAGGGCGCGATGCGCTTCGCGCCCATCCTCTCAGCGCTGCATCGGCACGGCTACGCGGGCGCCATCGGCGTCGAACCCTTCGACTACCTGCCGGACGGTCCCGGCTGCGCCGCCTTCGCGGCTGGCTATCTGCGCGGCCTGCGCGAGGCCCTCGGGTGCTGAACGCATTCACGGCCTGAACGGCAAACGGCACAAGGCGACCATGTCCATCCCCTTTCGCATCACCGACATCCAGCTCTACGAGCGCGGCGTCCACATGCGCCTGCCCTTTCGCTTCGGCGTGGTCACGCTCACCGCCTGCCCCCAGGCCTTCGTGCGCGTGCGCATCGAAACGGCCGACGGCCGCACCGCCGAAGGCGCCTCGGCCGAGCTGCTGGCGCCCAAATGGTTCGACAAGAACCTGGCGCTGAGCAACGAAGACAACTTCGAGCAGTTGCGCCAGGCGCTGCGGCTGGCCCGCCAGGCCTACCTGGGCGATGCGAGCGCGCGCGACGCTTTCGGCCACTTCAGCGCGCACTACCAGCCGCAGATCGACGCGGCCGCCCGCCAGGGGCTGAACCCGCTGATCGCGTGCTTCGGCCCGGCCCAGATCGACAAGGCCGTGCTGGATGCGCTGTGCCGGGCCGAGGGCCTGCCTTTTCACGCCGTGCTGCAGCGCAACCTGCCGGGCATCGATGCGCGCCTCACGCCCGACCTGGCCGGCTTCGACCTGGACGCTTTTCTGGCCGGCCTGGCGCCCGTTCCCGCCATCGCCGTGCGGCACACGGTGGGCATGCTGGACCCGATCACCCGCGCCGACATCGCGCAGCGGCTGGACGACGGCCTGCCCGAGAGCCTGGAAGAAGTGGTGGCCGCCACCGGCTGCCGGCACTTCAAGCTCAAGGTGGCGGGCGATGCGGGTCCGGACCTCGCGCGCCTGACGCGCATCGCACAGGTGCTGGACACGCTGCCCGACTACCGGATCACGCTCGATGGCAACGAGCAGTTCGCCGACGCCACGGCCGCCGGGGCCTTCTGGCAGCGCGTGCAGGACACGCCCGCCCTGCACCGCCTGGCGCGGGCCACGCTCTACATCGAACAGCCGCTGCCGCGTGCCCTGGCGCTGGGCAGCGATGTGCGCCCACTGGCCGCGATGCGGCCGGTGCTGATCGACGAGTCCGATGCCACGCTGGACGCCTTCCCGCGTGCGCTGGCCTGCGGCTACACGGGCGTATCGAGCAAGGCCTGCAAGGGCCTTTACCGCTCGATCCTCAACGCGGCGCGCTGCCGCCAGCGCAACGAACAGGCCCGGCGCGACGGCCGCGAAGCCGTGTACTTCATGTCGGCGGAAGACCTGACCACGCAGGCCGGGCTGGCCGTGCAGCAGGATCTGGCGCTGGTCGGCCTGATCGGGCTGGGCCATGTGGAGCGCAATGGCCATCACTACGTCGATGGCTTCGGCACCGCGCCAGCCGCCGAAGTGCAGGCCTTCGCGAGCGCCCATGCCGACCTGTACCAGCCCGCCAGCCACCCGCGTCTGCACATCCGCGCCGGCCAACTGGCGCTGGACAGCCTCAATGCGGCGGCAGGCTTCGCCACGGCTGCCCATCCGCACTGGGACACGCTGCAGCCCATGGCGTCGGCATAAATCACCATTTGGTTAATTCAGGCCGCTGCGCACGCGGCTTGTGCGGAGCCTCGGGCCCGCGCGCACAGCTTCTTGACTGCGCCACACCCCGATTACTGGGGAAAACCATCACGCGCACGCCATCGACGGCGCTTGGCGCCTGCGGACGCTCACCCTAAAATCCACCCTCAATTCACCAAACAGTGAATTAAAAGCCCTCAGGCTCCTTCAGGGCCTGGACAGACACGGAGACCCTCATGAAGTTCGCAACCCTTCTTCCCGCGTTGGCCGCACTGAGCCTGAGCACCGCCGCCTTCGCGCAGGACGGCTATCCCAACAAGCCGATCCGCGTGGTCGTGCCCTTCGCGGCCGGCAGCACCACCGACATCATTGCGCGCGCGATCGCCGACAAGATGGGCCAGAGCATGGGCCAGACGCTGGTGGTGGACAACCGCGGCGGCGCCAGCGGCACCATCGGCCAGCAGGCCGTGGCCACGGCCGCGCCGGACGGCTACACGATCATGATCCACTCGTCGTCGCACACGGTGAGTCCGTCCACCTTCGCCAAGCTGCCCTTCGACACGGTGGCCGACTTCGCCCCCATCACGCCCATCAGCACCACGCCCAACGTGCTGGTGATCTCGCCGAGCAAGAACATCAAGTCGGTGCAGGAGCTGGTGGCCAGGGCCAAGGCCGAACCGGGCAAGATGAACTTCGCCTCCGCAGGCCAGGGCAGCGCCACGCACCTGAACGCCGAGAAATTCAAGATGGCCGCCAAGATCGACGCGACCAACATTCCGTTCAAGGGCTCCGGGGAGGCCGTGAGCGAAGTGCTCTCGGGCCGCGTCGACTACTACTTCTCGCCCATCTCGCCGGTCATCGGCCAGATCAAGGAAGGCCAGTTGCTGGCCCTGGCGGTGGGCTCGCCCAAGCGCGCCACCGCCCTGCCCGACGTGCCCACCACCGCCGAAGCCGGCGTGCCGGGTTCCGAATTCAACTTCTGGATCGGCATGATGGCCCCGGCCAAGACGCCGAAGGCCATCGTCAACCGCCTGCACGACGAGGTGGTCAAGGCCTTGGCCACGCCCGAAGTCAAGGAGCGCTTCCTCAAGCTGGGCGCCGACGCCTGGACGCTCAAGCCCGAGCAGTTCGACGCCTACATCCGCGACGAGATCAAGAGCAACGCCGCACTCGTGAAGGCCGCCGGCCTGTCGCCCACGCAATAAGTTTTCCGCCCACTCTCCCTTTCCCTTCAGTCAGGCACACACATGGCAACCCAACGACTCGGCCTCATCATGCACGGCGTCACCGGCCGCATGGGCATGAACCAGCACTTGATCCGCTCCATCGTGGCGATCCGCGCGCAAGGCGGCGTCACGCTTTCCAACGGCGACAAGGTGATGCCCGACCCGATCCTGATCGGCCGCAACGCCGAGAAGATCGAAGCGCTGGCCAAGGCGCATGGCATCGCGCGCTGGGGCACCGACCTGGATGCCGCGCTGGCCAACAAGGACGACACCGTCTTCTTCGACGCCGGCACCACGCAGATGCGCCCCACCCTGCTGGCCAAGGCCATCCGCGCGGGCAAGCATGTGTATTGCGAGAAGCCCATCGCCACCAACCTCAACGAAGCGGTGGAGATCGCGCGCCTGGCCGAAGAGGCCGGCAAGGCCACGGGCCTCAAGCACGGCGCCGTGCAGGACAAGCTCTTCCTGCCCGGCCTGCGCAAGCTGGACATGCTGCGCCGCGCCGGCTTCTTCGGCCGCATGCTCAGCGTGCGCCTGGAGTTCGGCTACTGGGTCTTCGAAGGCGACCTGCAGCCCATCCAGCGCCCGAGCTGGAACTACCGCAGCGAAGACGGCGGCGGCATGATCCTGGACATGATGTGCCACTGGCGCTACGTGCTGGACAACCTGTTCGGCGAAGTGCAGTCCATCTCCTGCCTGGGCGCCACGCACATCCCCAAGCGCTGGGACGAGAACGGCAAGGAGTACGTGGCGACGGCCGACGACGCCGCCTACGCCACGGCCGAACTCAAGGGCCACAACGGCGAGCACGTGATCGCGCAGCTCAACATGAGCTGGGCCACGCGCGTGCGCCGCGACGACCTGGTCACCTTCCATGTGGACGGCACCGACGGCTCGGCCGTCGCCGGCCTGCAGAGCTGCCGCGCCCAGTCGCGCGTGGCCACGCCGCGCCCGGTGTGGAACCCGGACATCAAACAGAACATGAATTTCTTCGACCAGTGGCAGGAGATCCCGGACTCGCAGGTTTACGACAACGGCTTCAAGATCCAGTGGGAACACTTCATCCGCCACGTGGTGGAAGACGCGCCCTACAAGTGGACGCTGCCCGAAGGCGCCAAGGGCGTGCAGCTGGTCGAGGCCGCGCTCGCGTCCTGGAAGGAACGCCGCTGGATCGACGTGCCGGCACTGAAGGTCTGAGGACGCACGCCATGGCTCTCTCGATCCAGCTGCCCACGCCCACCGGCCTGGCGGACTACGCCCTGCGCGGCACGCCGCTGGCCAGGCCACCCGCCGGACTGAAGTTCAACCGCATCGCCTACTCCGCCGCGCACGTGGTGGCCGACCCGCTGGCCGCGGTCGACCCCTGGCTCACGGCCGCCGTGGACTGGGATGCCACCATCGCCTACCGCCAGCACCTGTGGTCGCTGGGCCTGGGCGTGGCCGAGGCCATGGACACGGCCCAGCGCGGCATGGGCCTGGACTGGCCCACCTCGCTGGAGCTGATCCGCCGCTCGCTGGACGCGGCCAAGGACCATCCGGGCGCCTTCGTCGCCTCGGGCTGCGGCACCGACCACCTGGACATCGACGCCGTCAAGACGGTGGACGACGTGATCCGCGGCTATGAAGAGCAGATGGCGGCCATCGAGAAGCTCGGCGGCAAGCTCATCATCATGGCCAGCCGCGCGCTGGCCCGCGTGGCGAAGAGCCCGGCCGACTACGAGCGCGTGTACGGCCGCATCCTGTCGCAGGCCAGGCAGCCCGTGGTGCTGCACTGGCTGGGCCCCATGTTCGACCCGGCGCTGGCGGGCTACTGGGGCAGCGACGCCGTCGATGCCGCCATGGACACGGCCCTGGCCGTGATCGCCGCGAACCCGTCCAAGGTGGACGGCATCAAGATCTCCCTGCTCGACAAGGACAAGGAAATCGCGATGCGCCGGCGCCTGCCTTCGGGCGTGCGCATGTACACGGGCGACGACTTCAACTACGCCGAGCTGATCGCGGGCGACGGCTTCGGCACCGAGCCCTTCCATGGCCAGAGCGACGCGCTGCTGGGCATCTTCGACGCCATCGCGCCGGCGGCCGCCGCGGCGCTGGGCGAACTCGCCCAGGGCCACACGCAGAAGTTCCACGACATCCTCGGCCCCACGGTGCCGCTGTCGCGCCACATCTTCGCGGCGCCCACGCGCTTCTACAAGACCGGCGTGGTGTTCATGGCCTGGCTCAACGGCCACCAGAAGCACTTCACGATGGTCGGCGGCCAGCAGAGCACGCGCTCGCTGCAGCACCTGGCCGAGCTCTTCCGCCTGGCCGACGTGGCGAACGTGCTGGAGAAACCCGAGCTGGCCGTGCAGCGCATGAAGTCGCTGCTGGCGGTGCACGGCATCGACGCTTGAACAGGCAGCCTGCGATGCGCGATTTCTCCGCCAACCACGACTGGCTGTCCATCAACACCGCCACGATCCGCAAGCAGCACGGCGCTGAAGTGCCGCTGGACCGCCTCATCGACCAGTGCGCCGCCGCCGGCGTGCGCGCGATCAGCCCCTGGCGCGACCAGGTCGCGGCCGTGGGCCTGGACAGGATCGCGGCGCAACTGAAGGCGCTGGACATCGGCCTGTCGGGCTACTGCCGCGGCGGCTTCTTCCCGGCGCCCGATGCGGCCGGCCTGAAGGCCGCGCTGGAGGACAACCGCCGCGCCATCGACGAGGCCAAGACCTTGAACGCGCCCTGCCTGGTGCTGGTGGTGGGCGCGCTGCCCGGCGCGCTGGACGGCAAGGCCGCCTACACCGACATGGCCCGCGCCCGCGGCGAGGTGCGCGACGGCATCGCCGCGTCGCTGGAGTACGCGCGCGACGTCGGCATGCCGCTGGCCATCGAGCCGCTGCACCCCATGCAGGCCGCCGACCGCGCCTGCATCAACACGCTGGAGCAGTCGCTGGACCTGTGCGACGAGCTGGACCCGGGCCAGACCGGCCTGCTGGGCGTGGCGCTGGACGTCTATCACACCTGGTGGGACCCGAAGCTGGCGCAGCAGATCGCCCGCGCCGGCGATGCGAGGCACACGCGCATCCTGGCCTACCACGTGTGCGACTGGCTCACGCCCACGCGCGACCTGCTCAGCGACCGCGGAATGATGGGCGATGGCGTGATCGAGCTCAGGAAGATCCGCGGCTGGGTCGAGGCCGCCGGCTTCGCGGGCTTCAGCGAGGTCGAGATCTTCTCGTCGCTGGACTGGTGGCAGCGCAGCGGCGAAGAGACCCTGGCCACCTGCATCGCACGCTACCGCAGCGTGGTCTGAGAACGCGACAGGGCGCGGTGCCGCTTTGACCCACCGCGAGCGTGGGCCAGCGTGCAGCGCCTATGCTCGCGCCCGCATGTCCGCTTCTTCCCCACCCCTGGCCGCTCCGGCATCCCCGCGCCCGCACGCCCTGCGGGCCGTGCTCATGACCATCGGCGCCTCGGGCTGCTTCGTGGCCAACGACGCACTGGCCAAGTACGTGAGCCAGACCCTTCCCGCCGGCCAGCTCATCGTGCTGCGCAGCGGCATCGTGGTGCTGCTGATGCTGCTGCTGGCCTGGCGCCAGGGCGTGCTGCGGCAGTTGCCGCAGGCCGCGCATCCGCGCGTGCTCGTGCGCAGCCTGGCCGACGCCTTCGGCACGGCGATGTACCTGCTGTCCCTGTTCCAGCTGCCCCTGGCCAATGCCACCGCCATCAACCAGGGCGCGCCGCTGTTCATGACGCTGTTCGCTGTGCTCTTCCTGCGCGAGAAGGCTTCGGCGCTGCGCTGGGCCGCCGTGGGCATCGGCTTCGTCGGCGTGCTGCTGGTGGTGCGCCCGGCCGGCGAGGGCTTCAACGCCTGGGCCCTGCTGTGCCTGGCCGGCACCTTGCTGCATGCCCTGCGCGACCTGCTCACGCGCCGGCTCGATCCGCGATTGCCCTCGCTCGTCGCCACGCTGTCCAGCGCCCTGGCGCTGGGCCTGCTGGCCGCGCTGCTGCTGCCCTTCCAGGGCTGGCGACCCGTCGGCCTGCCCACCCTGGGTCTGATCAGTCTGGGCGCCACCTTCCTGTGCAGCGCTTTCCTGCTGCTCATCGGCGGCCTGCGCCTGGGCGAGATCTCGCTCGTCGCGCCTTTTCGCTACAGCGGTTTGCTGTTCGCGGTGCTGCTGGGCTACGGGGTGTGGGGCCACCTGCCCGACGCCTGGGGCCTGTTCGGGATCGCGCTGCTTGTGATCTCGGGACTGCTCGTGATGCAGGGCGAGCGCCGCGGGCGCTGACCGCGCGCACGTGACAGCAGGGTTTGCAACCGCTGCCTAGAATGGCCGCGCCGCCGACTCCTTCGGCGGCAAGCGTTCTCAGGGCGGGGTGGAATTCCCCACCGGCGGTGATGGCCACGGGTGACCGTGGCATGAGCCCGCGAGCGGCCGCGACTCGGTTCTTCCGCAGTCGCGGTGTCAGCAGACCCGGTGTGACTCCGGGGCCGACGGTCACAGTCCGGATGAAAGAGAGCGCGATCGCCCTGGCGGCCCGCATGCCCTGCTTGGCAAAAGCGAGGCAGGGTCGCCATGCGCTCGTGCGTTCATGCGCCCTGATTCAGGCCAACCCTTTGATTCAAAAGGACCACCATGAGTCAGCTCAACGACCTTCCCCTCGCCTCCTTCATCGCTTCGGGCGACCAGCGCATCGCGCTCGTCGAGGCCCAGTGGCATTCCGACATCGTGCACCAGGCGCGCGACGCCTTCCTGGTCGAGCTCGAGCGCCAGGGCGTGCCGCGCGAGCGTGTCGACATCTTCGACGTGCCGGGCGCCTTCGAGATCCCGCTGCATGCCAAGCGCCTGGCGCGCTCGGGCCGCTACGCCGCCGTCGTGTGCTGCGCGCTGGTGGTCGACGGCGGCATCTACCGCCACGAGTTCGTGGCCAGCACGGTGGTCAATGCGCTGATGACGCTGCAGCTGGACACGGGCGTGCCCATGATCTCGGCCGTGCTAACGCCGCACCACTTCCACGAGCATGTCGAGCACCGCAAGTACTTCCACCGGCACTTCGCCGTCAAGGGCACCGAAGCGGCCGAAGCCTGCCTGAAGACCATTGCCGGCCTGCAGCAGGTGGACGCGCTGCTGGCGGCCTGAGCCTGCCGCCCGCGAGCCCGGGCCCACTGTAGGAGCCTGGCCGATTGCGCGCCGCGCCGCGCACGGCCACACTGGCTGCATGACCGATGCCGCCCCTCCTTGCTACACGCTCTACGGCGCGCCGGGCTCGGGCGCCACGCCGGTGCACGCCGCGCTCACGCTGATCGGCGCGCCGGTGCGCACGGTGGACATCGCCCCCTGGGAGGGCGAGGCCGAGCGCGAGCGCGCGGGCGAAGTGAACCCCGCGCGCCAGGTGCCCGCCCTGCGCACGCCCGAGGGTGAACTGCTCACCGAAAGCGCCGCGCTGCTGATCTGGCTGGGCGACCGCCATCCGCAGGCCGGCCTGGCCCCTGCCCTCGACCATCCGCTGCGCGGCCAGTACCTGCGCTGGATGAGCTACGTGGCCACGCAGATCTATGCGCTGTTCTGGGTGCGCGACGAGCCTTCACGGCTGGTGCCCGACGCTGCCGCGCAGCCCGCGATGCTCGAACGCAGCGCGGAACGCATCGCCCATTGCTGGCAACTGATGGACACGCAGATGCGCGCCATCACGCCCGCTGGCGCGCCTTACCTGCTGGGCGACGCGATCAGCATGCTGGACCTGTATGTGGCCGTGGCTTCCCGCTGGACGCCGCGCCGCGCGCGTTTTGCGAAGGAGGCGCCGCACCTGATGGCCGCGGTGCGGCGCGTCGATGCCGAACCGCGCCTGCAGGCCTTCTGGGCCGAGCGTTTTCCCTTCACGGCCGACGACACCGTCGAACCCTGAGACGGCAGGCGCGACCCGGTTGGCGCGACTCAGGCGCCGCACTGCGCGTCCGCGGCGCGCGTGAAGCGGGTGCCCGCCGCCAGCCCGGCGGCGGCCGTCCTCACATCCAGCCCGCCATCGCGCCAGTGGAACGCCGCACGCGCGGGCCCGCCCACGGGCGCGGGCAGGTCGGCGCCGACGATGCGTCCCTGCCAGCGCTGGGCGGGCGCGCCCGGCGCGTCCAGCCGCACGCGGTACTGCTGGAACTGCTGCTCGAAACGCAGCGCCGTGCCGCCTGCACACCACAGGCCCTCGACGGGGGCAGGCACGCGCCACAGGTGGATGCGGCTGAACTTCTCCAACCCCACCTTCTTGTCGGGCACCTCCACCTTGACGGTGCGGTCGGGCTGCCAGTCGCCCATGTCCCAGTCGTGCGAGACGATGCGCGTGCCCGGCGCCATGCGCAGCAGGCGCGGGCGCAGTTGCAGGTTCACCTCGGGCAGCAGGTACATCGTGATCACGCTGGCCGCAGACAGATCGGTGTCGAAGATGTCCTGCGCGCGGAACTCGGTCTTGTCCGCCACGCCGGCGCGGCGCGCGTTGGCGCGGCTCTTTTCGACCAGATCGGGCACGATCTCCACGCCCAGGCCCGTGGCGCCGAACTGCCGTGCCGCCGTGATGACGATGCGCCCGTCGCCCGAGCCCAGGTCGATCACATGGTCCTTCGCGCCCACGTCGGCGATGCGCAGCATCTCCAGCGTCACGTGGTCGGGGGTGGTGATGAAGGGCACTTCTTCGCCCAACTGGGCCTGGGCGCTGGCGGCTGCGGCGCAGAGGATGGCTGCGGCTGCGGTTCGGGAAACGGGGTGCAGGGTCATGCCGGGAGTATGGCGTGCGCACCGCGCGCGCTCGCCACAATCGCCCCATGAACACCCCTGCCGACTTCCCCACGACGATCTTCCACAACCCCGCCTGCGGCACCTCGCGCAAGACGCTTGCGCTGCTGCGCGAACACGGCATCGAACCCACCGTGGTCGAGTACCTGAAGACCCCGCTCGACGAGGCCAGCCTGCGCGCCGTGATCGCCGAGATGGGCACCGGCGCCCGTGCGCTGCTGCGGGAGAAAGAGACGCTGGCCGAAGAGCTGGGCCTGCGCGACGCCGCGCGCAGCGACGACGAACTGGTCGCGGCCATGGCGAAGCACCCCATCCTGATGAACCGCCCGGTGGTGCGCACACCGCGCGGCACGCGGCTGTGCCGGCCGCAGGAGCTGGTGCTGGAGCTGCTGCCGGCCACGGCCTGATCCGCACAACAAGGCGCTGCGACGCGGCGCGGACAATGCCGCGCATGCGCATCCAAGGCACCCTCACTTCCTGGCACGACGACCGCGGCTTCGGCTTCATCGAAGCGGCGCAGGGCGGACAGCCGGTCTTCGTCCACATCAAGGCCTTTCCGTCGGGCGCAGGCCGGCCGGTGGTCGGACAGGTGCTGAGCTTCGAAGTGGAGATGGCGCCCAACGGCAAGAAGCGCGCCGTGGCCGTGCAGCTGCCTTCGCGCATCCAGGCGCACGCGCCCTCGCGCAGCCCGGCCCGCGCCGCGGCGCGCCCCCGCTTCGACGCACCTGCCAAATGGTCGCCACCGCGGCTGCTGGCCCTGCCCGCCTTCGCGGCCCTGCTGGCCTACGCAGCGCTGTTCTGGCGCATGCCGCTCTGGGTGCCCGCGCTGTACGCCGCGCTCAGCCTGCTGACCTTCTTCGTTTATGCCTTCGACAAGTCGGCCGCCATGGCCCAGCGCTGGCGCACGCCGGAAAACAAGCTCCATCTGCTGGCGCTGGTGGGCGGCTGGCCCGGCGCACTGATCGCCCAGCAGTGGCTGCGCCACAAGTCGTCCAAGCCCGGCTTCGTGGCCATGTTCTGGTTCACGGTGCTGCTCAATGTGGGCGCCTTCATCGCCTGGCACACGGGCATGGTGGGCGATCTGGGCCTGCCCGCCCTGCCCCGCTGAGCCCGGCCTTCAGGACGGGGCCGCCTTGCTCGCGAGATGCTCGATGAGCGCCCACTCCTCGGCCGTCACCGGCGTGATCGACAGCCGGTTGCCGCGCTGCAGCAGCCGCATGTCGGCCAGCGCAGGCGTGGCGCGCAACTCGGGCAGGGCCAGCAGGCGCGTCTTGCGCACGGCCTGCACGTCCAGCAGCAGCCAGCGCGGATCGTCCGCCTTCGACTTCGGGTCGTAGTACGGCGAGCGTTCGTCGAACTGCGTCGGGTCGGGCCGCACGCCCGAGGCCACGCGTGCGAAGCCGGCGATCCCGGGTTCGGGGCAGCTGGAGTGGTAGAAGAGCACGCCGTCGCCCACCTGCATGGCGTCGCGCATGAAGTTGCGCGCCTGGTAGTTGCGCACGCCGGTCCAGGGCACGGTCTGCTGCGGCGCGGCCAGCGCGTCGTCGATGGAGCATTCGTCGGGCTCCGACTTCATCAGCCAGTAGTGGCGGGCGCGTTCGGAAGTGCGGTCGGTGCTCATGGGCGCCGATTCTGACGGCACGCGTGCGCCGAGGGAATCAGAACCAGCGCGGAACCAGCACCGGCAGCGACGCCGCCAGCAGCACGACGCCCGAAGCCGTGAGCAGCCCCAGCACGATGCGGCGGAAGGCCAGGTCGCTGATGCCGATGTACAGCCGCGCGCCCAGCAGCACGGGCACCAGGACGCAGGCAGCGACGATGCCCATCAGCGGCAGCATGCGCAGTGTGACGTTGCCCGTGCCCACATGGATCGCGAAGGACACGAGCAGCATGGCCAGGTTGAAGTTCTGGATCACGGCGCGCGCGGCGTCGCGCGGCAGGCCGCGCAGCTGCGCCCACAGCGTGGGCACGGCGCCCGCGAAGCCGGCCACGCCGGCCATCACGCCGCCCATCAGGCCCGAGACGGCATCGCCCACGCGCGCGCCGCGGCGCACGCGCGGCAGCTTGTCGCTCAGCAGCATGGCCGGCGCCCAGATGACCAGCAGCAGGCCCAGGCAGAACTTGAACAGCGGCACGTCCAGCCGCGGCAGCAGCCACACGCCCAGCGGCACGCCGGCCAGGCCGCCCAGCACGAAGGGCAGCAGCAGCGCCTTGTCGAAGGCGCGGCGCTGCGTGAAGGCGGCGATGAGCTGGCCCAGCAGCGCGCCGAACACGGCCAGCACGGCGGCCAGCATCGGGTCCACCGTCCAGGCCCAGACCGACATGGCCACCAGCCCGAACGCAAAGCCCGACAGGCCCTGCACGAAGCCGGCCAGGCCCGCGCCGAGCGCGATCAGCAGGTAGAGCGGGAGGCCGCTTGCCAAGGCCGGCGAGTTGCGTGCGCCGCCGGATCAGGCCGACGCGGAGGCCGCCGGCGTCGGCAGCAGCTCGCGCCGCGCGCGGCGCACGTTGAAGGCGCTGGCGATGAGCACGGCCTGCACCACGGCCAGGCCCAGGATCACGGCGCGGTGCTGGCCGTGGTCCATCAGGCGGCCGAAGACCAGCGGCGCCACGGCCTGGCCGATGTCCAGCCCCGCATACACCACGCCGTACACGCGGCCGCTGGCGTTGGCCGGCGTGGAGCGCTTGACGATCAGGTCGCGCGACGGCCCGGCGATGCCGGAGGCGAAGCCCATCAGGCCGAAGAGCACGGGCACCACCACGGGCGGGAAGTCCGCCCACGCCAGCACCAGCGTGATCAGGGCCGCGATGCCGAAGCCGATGCCCACGATGCGCTCGCAGCGCGCCGGGTCCGAGGCCAGGAAGCCGCCCAGCACCATGCCGGCCGAGTTGGCCACCATGTACACGGTCAGGCAGATGGCGACCAGCGCCACCGGCACCGCATGCAACTGGCCGGCCGCCACGGGTGCGAAGGTCTGCACCACGCTGATGACCATGGCGTAGAAAAAGAAGAAGCCGAAGCACATCCACACGGCCGGGATGCGCAGGAAGCCGAACTCGCCGCCTGCGGCCGCCGCCGCGGCGCTGCCCGGCGCGGCCGGCTTGCGGGCCGCCTTCACGTCCAGCGCCAGCGCCTCGCGGTACACCCACACCAGGGCCAGCACGGCGAAGGCCACGGCGCCGGCCGCCGCCAGCGCGATGCGCCACGAGAAGGCCATGGCCAGCGGCACCACGAAGGCCGGCGCCAGCGCCCAGCCCAGGCTGCCCGTGATGCCGTGCACGCTGTAGGCATGGCCCAGGCGCGTGGACGCGACCTTGCGGTTGAACAGCGTGTAGTCGGCCGGGTGGAACACGCCGTTGCCGATGCCGCCGATCACGGCGCTCGCCATCAGCACCCAGTAGTTGGGCGACAGCGCATAGCCCACGCCGGCCAGGCCCAGGAAGCCCAGGCCCGCGAACAGCACCGGGCGCGGCCCCATGCGGTCGACCACGAAGCCCGACGCCGCCTGCACGATGCACGAGACGACGAAGAACACCGTGAGCACCGCGCCCAGCTGCGTGTACGAGACGCCGAAATCGTCCTTGAGCCAGGGGAACAGCGGCGCCAGCAACAGCTGGCTGAAATGGCTGACGGCATGGGCGATGCCCACCAGGCCGATGAGGCGGGCGTCGCTGCCCAGGCTGGGCGGCGGGGCGGACGGTTGCGGGGAAGCAAGGGTGGACATGGCGGCGGCGACGAAGAAGCAAGAACAGAGGCAGAGCCGATGCTAGGCGGCCCGAACGCGGCAGAATGCCGATACAGAGACAATGTTTGTCGAAACCATGCCAAGCCTTGCCCGCGCCCCCCGTTTTGCCGCCGCGCCGCCGCCGGCCGTGACGCACAGCGTAGGGCCGCTCACGCCGCACCTGTACGTGCCCGACGCGGTGCGGCCGCTGCGCGCCAAGGAGCATTTCCTGTCGGGCGACACGCAGGTCGAACTGCATGCCCATCCCTGGCCGCAACTGACCTTCTCCACACGCGGCGTGATCCGCCTGAGCACCGCCGACGGCACCTGGATCGTGCCGCCTTCGCGCGCCCTGTGGGTGCCGGCCGACGTGCCGCACAGCACCACCCTGGTCGAAGACGCGGAGCTGCGCACCGTCTACCTGCACCGCTGGCTGGGCCCGGACTGGACGCGCTGCGAGGTGCTGGAAATCAGCCCGCTGCTGCGCGCGCTGATGCTGTCGCTGGACACCACGCCCGACGGCCGCCCGCCGGCCGACCCCGAGGCGGCGCAGCGCGAGCGCTGGATCGCGCCGCTGCTGGTCAACGAGCTGGAGCGCGCGACGCAGATCCGCGTGGACGTGCCGCTGCCGCAGGACAAGCGCCTGCGCCAGCTGTGCGAGGCCATGCTCAACAACCCGGCCGACCGCGCCACGCTGGCCGAGCGGGCCGCCGCCATCGGCGCCAGCGAGCGCACCGTGGCGCGGCTGTTTCGCAGCCACATGGGCATGAGCTGGCAGCAATGGCGCCAGCAGGCCGTGCTGGCCCATGCCCTGCCGCTGCTGGCGCGCGGCATGGCCGTGAGCCAGGTCGCATCCGCCAGCGGCTACGCCACCGACAGCGCCTTCTGCGCGATGTTCAAGCAGGCCACGGGCAAGTCGCCCACGGCCTTCCAGCCGCGGCGCGGGCGCTGAGAGCTTGAGAGTCTTTCGCCCATGCCCGCCCTGCACGCCAAAACACCCCGGCTCTTCGTTGCAAATGCTCGCCATAGCCCGAGCTATGGCTGCGCTTTGCGCCTCGATCCGGGGCGTTCTGACGCGCCTTTCGGGCACGGCCAAAAAACTCTCAAGCTCTGAGCGGCCCCGCGCCGCGCCCCTACAGCCCAATCAGGCGGCGCCTACGGGCCGGGCGGCGCCTGCCTGCGCACACTCTCGCTGCGGCGGGCGGGGCGGATGAAGTGCGCCCGCCCGGTGGCCGCGCGCTTCGCTGCGTGCGGTCGTGGGCCGTCCGACAACCTTCGCCATGTTGAACCTCGAAGTCGATGCCTGGGAGCTGCTGCTGCGTGCGGCGGCCGTGTACGGGGTGCTGCTGCTGATGATGCGCCTGACCGGCAAGCGCACCGTGGGCCAGTTCACGCCTTTCGACCTGCTGGTCGTGATGCTGGTGAGCGAAGCCGCCGGGCCGTCGATGACGGGGTCGGACCAGTCGCTGCTGGGCGGCCTGCTGGTGTGCCTGGTGCTGATCGCGCTCAACACGCTGGTGGGCGCGGTCACGGCGCGCAGCCGCACGGCCGAACGCCTGCTCGAGGGCGAGGCGGTGCTGCTGGGGCGCGACGGCGCCATCTTCGACAAGGTGCGCCAGAAGCACCGCGTGGCCCGCAACGACATCGAGCAGGCCCTGCGCGAGGCAGATTGCGACCTGGAGGAGCTGCGCTACGCCTTCCTGGAGGCCGACGGACGCATCAGCGTGCAGAAGAAGCGCCGCGAAGGCTGAAGCCGCGGCCCCGCCGGCGCGCGTGTGCGGGCGCGTCGGCCACAATGCGGGCCTGTGCCTTCCCTGGTGCCCGCCGCTGCCGCGCGCACCGCCCATCCTGCGCATGCCCGGCTCCGCCCCTTCTTCCGCTTCGCCTGCTTCCACCCGCGCCCGCCTCACCCGCTGGCTGCCCTTCCTGGCCTGGCCCCGCCCCGACCGCCCGCTGCTGGTCAACGAAGCCATCGCCGGCATCACGGTGGCGCTGATGGTCATCCCGCAGGGCGTGGCCTATGCGGCACTGGCGGGCATGCCGTTGATCACGGGCATCTACGCGGCCCTGTTCCCGGCGCTGATCGCCGTCATGTTCAGCGCCTCGGCGCGGCTGTCGGTGGGGCCGACGGCGCTGACCAGCGTGCTGGTGGGCGCCTCGCTCGCGCCGCTGGCGGTGCCGGGCAGCCGCGAATGGGTGTCGCTGGCGGTGTGGCTCACGCTGCTGTCCGGCGCCATGCAGGTGCTGCTGGGCGCGGCGCGTTTCGGCTGGGTGCTGCGGCTGGTCAATTCACCGGTGCTGATGGGCTTCACCCAGGGCGCGGCGGTGCTGATCACGCTGTCGCAGTTGCCGGCGCTGCTGGGCTTCACGGGCCGCAGTTTCGGCCAGCTGCTGCAGGGGCCGCCGCCGGACTTCGTCGCCATCGCCTTCGGGCTGGGCAGCATGGCGGTGCTGTGGCTGGGCAAGCGCTTTTCGCCGCGGCTGCCCACCACCATGCTGCTGGTGGGCGCCGCGGCGCTGATCAGCGGCACGCTGGGCTATGCGCTGCGCGGTGGCGCGGTAATCGGCGCCCTGCCCTCGGGCCTGCCCGCGCTCTACTGGCCCACGCTGCCGGCCTGGAACGAACTGGGGGCGCTGCTGCTGCCGGCCTTCCTGATCACGCTGGTGAGCTTTCTGGAAACCGCCTCCAGCGCCAAGGTGGACAACGGCCGCGCCGGCACGCTGTGGAACGAGAACCAGGACCTGATCGGCCAGGGTCTGGGCAAGATCGCCTCCGGGCTCACGGGCTCCTTCCCGACCAGCTCTTCCTTCTCGCGCTCGGCCATCACGCTGTACGCGGGCGCCAAGACGCAGTGGTCCACCCTGTTCAGCGTGGCGGTGGTGGCGGCGGCGCTGCTGTGGGCCATGCCGCTGCTCTACCACGTGCCGCAGGCGGTGCTGGCGGCCATCGTGGCCACGGCCACGCTGGGCCTGCTCAAGCCTTCGGCCTTCGTGGCGCTGTGGCGCGTCTCGCGCATCGAGGCGGGCATCGCCTTCGCGACCTTCGTGCTCACCATCGCCACCGCGCCGGCCATCTACTGGGGCGTGCTGGGCGGGCTGCTGGCGGCCCTGGCGCACTACATGTACCGCCACCTGCATCCGCGCATCATCGAGGTGGGCCAGCATCCCGACGGCAGCCTGCGCGACCGCCACCTGCTGCAGCTGCCGCTGCTGGCGCCGGGCCTGTACGCACTGCGGCTGGACGCGGACCTGGACTTCGCCTCAGCCAGCGAGATCGAACGCGCCGTGACCGTGGCGCTGACCGAGCGCCCAGGCCTGACGGACGTGTGCCTGTTCGCGCAGCCCATCAACCGCGTGGACCTGACGGGGGCCGAGGCCTTCGGCAACATCCGCCGGCAGCTCGAAGGCCGCGGCGTGCGCCTGCACCTGAGCGGGCTGAAGCTGCCGGCGCTGCAGGTGCTGGAACGCGCGGGGCTGCTCGCGCCCGGCCCGCTGCTGTTCACCTACCGCACCGATGCGGAAGCACTGGCGGCGCTGCGGGCGGGCGCTGCGGAGGGGGCGCCGGCATCCGGGCGCCGTCCCGAATGACCCGCGCCTGACAACGCCGCTGGCACGGCCTTGCGGTCCAATCGCTGCCCCATGGAACCCGCTGATACCGCCGCCGCGCCGCGCACGGCGCCGGCGCGCATCGCCGAAGTCTTCGTCGCCTTCCTCGCGCTGGGCCTGAGCAGCTTCGGCGGGCCGATCGCGCACCTGGGCTACTTCCGCACCGCCTTCGTCGAGCGGCGCCGCTGGCTCGACGAAGCCGCCTATGCCGAACTGGTGGCGCTGTGCCAGTTCCTGCCCGGGCCCACGAGCAGCCAGGTCGGTTTTGCGCTGGGCCTGGCGCGCGCGGGGTGGGGCGGCGCGCTGGCGGCCTGGGCCGGCTTCACGCTGCCCTCGGCCGCCCTGCTGATCGGGCTGGCGCTGGGGCTCGCGCAGCACGCGCACTGGCTGGAATCGGGCGCCGTGCACGGGCTCAAGGTGGCGGCCGTGGCGGTGGTGGCGCAGGCGGTCTGGCAGATGGGCCGCGGCCTGTGCCCCGATGGGGCGCGCCGGCTGCTGGCGGGGGGCGCGGCGGCGCTGGCGCTCGCGCTGCCGGGGCTCACGGGGCAGTTGCTGGCGATCGGGCTGGCCGCGCTGGTCGGCGCCGCCGCACTGCGGCATCTGCCGCAGCCGGCTTCGTCGTCGCGCGCGCTGCCGCTGCAGGTCTCGGCGCGCGCCGGGCGCGGGGCACTGGCGCTGTTCCTGCTGCTTCTGCTGGGCCTGCCGCTGCTGGCGGCCACGCAGGGGCCGGGCCTGTGGCCCCTGCTCGACGGCGTCTACCGCGCCGGCGCACTGGTCTTCGGCGGCGGCCACGTGGTGCTGCCGCTGCTGCAGGGCGCCACCGTGGGCGCGGGCCATCTGAGCGAGGCCCAGTTCCTGGCCGGCTACGGGGCGGCGCAGGCCGTGCCCGGGCCGCTGTTCAGCGTGGCGGCCTACCTGGGCGCGGCCATGCAGGCACCGGTGAGCGGCGCGCTCGGCGGGCTGCTGCTGATGGCGCTGCTCTTCGCGCCGGGCCTGCTGCTGCTCGTGGCCGCCCTGCCCTTCTGGGCGCGGCTGCGCGGCCGGGCCGGCGCACGCGCGGCGCTCGCCGGCGTGAACGCGGCCGTCACGGGCCTGCTGGCTGCGGCGCTGTACCGGCCCCTGTGGACCACGGCCATCCATGGCCCGGCCGATGCCGCGCTGGCCGCTGCGGCGCTCGCCCTGCTGCTGTGGGGGCGTGCCTCACCGCTGCCCGTGGTGCTGCTGGCCGCGGCCGCGGGCGCGGCGCTGGCCCGCTGACCTTCTTCGCCCCGCTCTTCGCATCTTCCGCCGATGTTCATCGCCATCCCGCTCGAAACCAAGCCCAGCTGGCGTTCGCCGCCGTGGATGACGGTGCTGATCATGCTGGTCAACTGCTGGGTGTTCTGGGCCTGGCAGCAGCCCGAAGAAGCCGCCGTGGAACGCGCCGCCGCGCAGTACGCGGCCACGCCGCTGCCGGCCCTGGAGCTGCCGCGCTTCGTGGCGCACCTGCAGCGCCAGGCCGCGCAGCAGCCGCAGGACGAACGCGCGCGCCTGAGGGCCGCGCATGCGGCCGGCCTGCTGCGCCAGCAGCAGGAGGCCGCGCTGTACCGGCTGATGTGGAACGAGCGGCACTTCCGCCGGCAGCTGCTGGCCGGCGAAGTGATCCGCCCCGGCGACCCCGCGCATGAGGCCTGGCAAGCCGAGCGCGCCGCCTTCACGCCGCGCGAGCCAAAGCGTTTCACCGAACGCTGGGCCATGAGCTACGAGGCCGGCGCCGGCTGGCAGCCGCTGCAGGCGCTGACCTCCACCTTCCTGCACGGCAGCACCGGGCATCTGCTGGGCAACATGGTCTTCCTCTTTCTCTTCGGCTTCACGCTGGAGATGGCGCTGGGCGCCTTCACCTACCTGGCCTTCTACCTGCTGTGCGGCACGGCCGCCTCGCTGTTCGCGCTGATGTTCTATGCCGGCCTGGGCAGCTACGGCCTGGGCGCCTCGGGCGCGGTAGCGGCGCTGATGGCGATGTACGCCGTGCTCTACCGCATGCGCCGCATCCCCTTCTTCTACATGCTGTTCTTCTACTTCAACTACGCGCGCTGGCCGGCCCTGGTGATGCTGCCCGTGTGGATGGGCTTCGAGCTGCTGCAGCATTTCGTGGACGGGCACCAGGTGGCCTACATGGCGCATCTGGGCGGCCTGATCGCCGGCGCGCTGTGCATGGGTGCCTACATGCGCATGCGGCACGTGGAAGCGCCGGTGGACGAAGCGGCCCAACGCCGCGCGCAGGAGCAGCCGCTGCGCGACGCCATCGCGCGCGCGCAAAAGCACACCGACGCGCTGGACTTCGCCCGCGCCGCGCCGGCCTGGCGGGCCGCGGCCCAACTCGCGCCGCAAGACCCGCAGGTGCTGCGCGCCTGGTTCGAGAGCGCGCGCCACGAGCCCGCCAGCGAGGACTTCCATGCCGCCGCGCGCCGCATCTTCAAGCTGCCCGCGCAGGGCGAGGCCGAGCGCCGGCTGCAGCACGCCGCCTGGCGCACCTACCGCCAGCGTGCAAAGCCCGGCCCGCGCATGAGCGCCGACACGCAGCACGCGCTCGCGCGCGCGTTCATGCGGCTGGCCGAATGGGCCGATGCCGAGGCGCTGTGCCGGTCACTGGCGCGCGCGCCCGAACATCCGCAGTGGGTGGACACGCTCACGCAGCTGGCCAATGGCCTCGCGCAATCGGGCCACCTGGCCCAGGCCCGCGCCTGGCTGCCCACGCTGCAGCGCGATGCGCCGCAGGAGGCCGTGACGCGCTGGCTGGCGGCGCAGGCCGCCTGAGCGGGCAGCGAAGCTTCGGGCGCAGCGCGCCTTCAGGTTCGGCCAGGAACGCCCTGCCTCTGGCCCGCGGACGGCATGCTCAGGCCGGGCTGGCCGGACCGGCCGGCGACGGCCCCAGCTCATCGCGCAGGATCCACGCCGCTTCCTGCGTGCTCGCATGCTCGGGATAGCGCAGCTTCATGCGCATGAAGATGCGCACCGCGCGCTCGGGGTCGTTCAGGCCCTGCTGCAGCGCGCGCACCGTGAGCTCCATGGCCTGCGGGATGCGCGCGTCCTGCGGGAAGTGTTTCTCGAAGTGGTAGAGCAGCAAGGCCACATGCCGCGCCTTCGTGGCCTTCCAGGCATGCTGGGCCAGCGCCAGCACGCTGTCGGCCGACGCCAGCCTGAACTGCGGCACGCGCTTGTGGCAGGCGCTCCAGACTTCCAGCGCCTCGCCGGCGCGCTGCTGCTGCAGCAACTGGTGGATGAAGCCCTGCGCGTGCCGGCCCAGCTCCTCGGGCCGCTCGGCCACCTTGAGCACGCGGTGGTAGCGGCGTGCATCGGCCAGGTCGTTCGCAGCGCCCGAGGCGCCGCGCGACCCCACCCGCTCCCATTCCCGCGCGGTGGCCACGGCCTCGTCCATGTCGCCGGCCTGCACCAGGCGCGCCACTTCGGCGTCGCGGCGCTGCGCCTCGGCGGCGGCCGGGTCCGGCACGGCGGCCGCCGCCGCGCTGCCGGGTGGCGCCATCAGCGGATCGATGTCCAGCGCAGCATGGTGCTGGTACATCACATAGCCGACCATGGCCGCCATGACCCAGGTGAAGTAGATGACCACGAAGGTCAGCGCCGGCAGCAGCACGCCATGCGGCACCACCGCCGCCAGCAGGCCGGCCGCCATCGGCGCCCCCTGCATCAGCAGGAAGAGGAAGAAGCACAGCAGGAAGTAGGACTTGCCCACGCGTGCCACGGTGGCCAGCAGTTCGAAGGGATGGATGGCCGCGCGCAGGCTGCAGGTGTTGATCAGCACCATCAGCGTGGCCGGGATCAGGAAGGAGGACAGCAGGTTGGCCGCCACGCCCAGTGCCGGGCTCTTCACGGCCAGCAAGCCGATCACGAAGCCGTGCACCAGGGTGACGCCCAGGAACTTCCAGGGCAGCCATTTCCAGTCCTCGTCGAACAGGTGCGGGCGGTAGTCGGCGCTGCGCGTGACGCCGCGCGAGGCCAGCGCCGCCACCTTGAAGGCATAGCGGCTCACGGCCAGCACCAGGCCCAGCAGCACCGCGGCCATGAAGAGGCCGCCCAGCATCAGGCCGAAGCTGCACAGCGCCAGGAAGCCGGCGTACAGCAGCGGCTCCAGCTGCAGCGGGAAGAGGAAGAAGCTGTTGAGCCGCTGCCAGAAGGGGGGGATCCGCTCGTCCGCCCGCTCGGCGGAAGCGGCGCGGTGCGGGCCGGGGCGCAGAGCGGCGGGAGAGGAAGGCATGGTGGATGCGGAGGAAATCAGGGGCGCCGGTGCAGCACCGCGCCCCAGCGGTGAATGATGGTAACTAATTGTGCGCGCACTGCCAGCACCCTGCCGACCTGCGCAGACGCCTGCGGCACAGACAAGGTCGCGCCGGGCGCCGGCCCGTGGAGGTGCCGAGGCGGCTGGAGGCTGCACGGCGCTCGAGCGAGGGAGCGCCGCCGGCGCGGCTGATAGGATCGCCACGCATCTTCCAAGCCTTCCGTCCTGGCAAGGACACCCGCAGCCGCCATCCATCATGGGAGCCAAGTCCGCAGAGCGCTGAGCCGCAACAACGCCTGTCCTGTTGTTGCGGCGGTCCATGCGCACCCCGCTTCGGCCCTGTGCTCGGCCGAGGCTGGGCCATGCGGGCCGCCGTCAGATCCTTCTCATCTGACCGGAAGCTTCTCTCATGACCCGTCAATGCGCGCCCGCCTGGGCGCATTCGCTGCCGTCCACCCTGGCGCTGATGGCCCCCTTCGACCTGCTCGCTTCGCTGGCGATGGATGTGTACCTGCCGGTGATTCCGGCGATGCCGACCGCGCTCGGCACGTCGGCCGCGCTGATCCAGCTCACGCTCACCGTGTACATGGTGCTGATCGGCCTGGGGCAGCTGCTCTTCGGCCCGCTGTCCGACCGCTTCGGCAGACGGCCCGTGCTGCTCGGCGGCGCCCTGCTGTTCACCGCCGCATCGCTGGGCCTGGCGCTGGCACAGAGCGGCGCGGCCTTTCTCGCCCTGCGCGTGGTGCAGGCCCTGGGCGCTTCGGCGGCGCTGGTCGCCACCTTCGCCACGGTGCGGGACGTCTATGCCGAAAGACCCGAAAGTCAGCGGATCTACGGCCTGCTCGGGGCCCTGCTCGCCTTCGTGCCCGCCGTGGGCCCCATCGCCGGCGCGCTGCTGGCCCGGGCAGGAGGGTGGCGCGCCATCTTCATGACGCTCGCGGTGCTGGGCCTGGGCGCCGCCGCGCACGCCTTCTGGCGTTGGCCCGAAACACTGCGGCGCCGCTCCACGGCGGGCGCCGCGCCGCTGCGAGCGATCCTCGGCAGCCCCGCCTTCCAGACCTACACCCTGGGCTTCAGCGCGGCAATGGGCAGCTTCTTCGTGTTCTTCTCCACCGCACCCGGCCTGCTGATGGCGCGTGGCGCCATGGCGCCCTGGGAGTTCAGCCTGGCCTTCGGCTCGGTCGCGCTCGTGATGATCCTCGCCACCCGCTTCGCCGCCGCGCTGGCGCGCCGCTGGGGCACACGCGGCAGCCTGCTGCGGGGACTGGGGGTGCTCATGACCGGCGCGGTCCTGCTGGCGCTCGCCCAGGCCCTGGCGCCCGGCGCACCCGTGCCGGCCTTGCTGGCGCCCATGTACCTGATCGCCTGCGGGATCGTGCTGCTGGTCTCGGTGTGCGCCCAGGGCGCACTGCGTGACTTCGGCCATGCGGCCGGCCTGGCCGTGGCGCTGTACTACGCCCTGCAGAGCCTGTTCGTGGGCGGACTGGGCACATTGGCCGTGCTGCTGCTGGGCCCGGCCTCCCACTGGCCGCTGGCGGCCTACGCGAGCGGAGTGCCGCTGCTCGCGGGGCTCAGCGCCAGGCGCCTGCCGGCGCAGACAGACTGATCGGGCGTTGCTTCAACCGGGGCAAGTTGCGCTCAGTCCTTCACCGCCCTGCGCAGCTTCTTCGTCTGCGAACGCAGGCTCTTGCCCTGCAAGCGGCGCTGCTGGCTGCCGTAAGTCGGCTTCGTCGCCCGCCGCACGCGCGGCGGCGCGGCCACGGCATCGACGATGGCCTGCAGCCGGGCCAGCGCGTCGGCGCGGTTCATCTCCTGCGTGCGGTGCTGCTGCGCCTTGAGCACCAGCACACCGGCCTGGGTGATGCGCGAATCGGCGCTGGCCAGCAGGCGGTGCTTCACATCCTCGGGCAGCGAGCTGGCGGCGATGTCGTAGCGCAGGTGCACCGCGCTGGAGACCTTGTTGACGTTCTGGCCGCCCGCACCCTGCGCGCGGATGGCCGACCATTCGACCTCGCGCTCGTCGACGCGCGGCGACCGCAGGGTCATGGCCTGGCCGACCTCGCCCGCCTCAGACGCGCTCGAAGATGGCCGCGATGCCCTGCCCGCCGCCGATGCACATGGTCACCAGCGCATAGCGGCCCTGCACGCGCTGCAGCTCGGCGATCGCCTTCACGGTGATGATCGCGCCGGTCGCGCCCACCGGGTGGCCCAGCGAGATGCCCGAGCCGTTGGGGTTCACCTTCGCGGGGTCGAAATCCAGCTCCTTGATGACGGCGCAGGCCTGGGCCGCGAAGGCCTCGTTGGACTCGATCACGTCCAGGTCGCTGACCTTCAGGCCCGTGCGCGCCAGCACCTTGCGCGTGGCCGGCACCGGCCCGATGCCCATGTACGCCGGCTCCACGCCCGCATGCGCATAGCCCACCAGGCGCGCCAGCGGCTTGAGCCCCAGGGCCTTCACGCGCGCGCCTTCGGCCAGCACCACGGCGCCTGCGCCGTCGTTGATGCCCGAGGCATTGCCTGCCGTCACGGTGCCGCCCTCCTTCTTGAAGGCGGGCGTCATGCCGGCCAGCACTTCGACCGTGGTGGCGGCCTTCACGTGCTCGTCGGTGTCGAAGACGACCACGCCCTTGCGCGTCTTGACCTCGACCGGGACGATCTGCTCCTTGAAGCGGCCCGCCGCGATGGCGGCGGCGGCACGCTGGTGGCTCTGCGCGGCCAGTTCGTCCTGCTGGGCGCGCGTGATGCCGTGGCGCTCGGCCACGTTCTCGGCCGTGATGCCCATGTGGATCTTCTGCCAGGGGTCGTGCAGGATGCCCAGCATGTAGTCGATGACCTGTGCATCGCCCATGCGCGCGCCGAAGCGCGCGGCGGTGTCGAAGTAGGGGCCGCGGCTCATCGATTCGGAGCCGGCGCCGATGGCGATGTCGCAGTCGCCCAGCGCGATGGCCTGGGCGGCCGACACGATGGCCTGCAGGCCCGAGCCGCACAGGCGGTTGACGTTGAAGGCTGGCGTCTCGATGGGGCAGCCGGCGTCGATGGCGGCCACGCGGCTGAGGTAGGCGTCCTTGGTGTCGGTGGGGATCACGTTGCCCATCACCACGTGGCCGACGTCGGCCGGTGCCACGCCGCTGCGTTCGAGGGCGGCCTTGACGGCCGTGGTGGCCAGCTGGGTGTTGGGCACGTCCTTGAGCGAGCCGCCGAAGGTGCCGATGGCGGTGCGGGCGGTGCCGACCACGAAGATGTCGCGTTGGGACATGGATGCTCTCCTGGAGGATGGGATCAGAGAATTTCAGTGCCCGCCGAAGACGGGCTTGCGCTTGTCGAAGAAGGCGTCCACGCCGGCCCTGAAGTCCGCGCTGGACGCGCAATGGCGGAACGCCGCCGATTCGGCCTCCAACTGTGCCGGCAGGTCGCGCTCGAAGCTGCCACGCATGAGACGCCGAAGCTGCCCCAGCGCCACCGTGGGGCCGGCCGCCAGGCGCTGCGCCAGCGCCATGGCCTCGTCGCCCAGCGTGTCCGCCGGCACGACCCGGTTGACCAGGCCCATGCGTTCGGCGGCTTGCGCGTCGAGCATGTCGCCCAGCATCGCGATTTCCAGCGCGCGGCGCAGGCCGACCCAGCGCGGCAGCGCCCAGGACGCGCCCACGTCGCAGCTCGCGCCGATGTTCACATAGGCCAGGTTGAAGCGCGTGCCCTCGGCGGCGAGCACGAAGTCGGCCTGCAGCATCAGCGACAGGCCCGCGCCAGCGGCCACGCCATGCACCTGCGCCACCAACGGCGCATCGAGCGTGGCCAGCAGCGCCACCGCTTCATGCAGCGGGCGGATCAGATCGGCCGCGCCCTGCAGCGGGTTGGCCTGCAGCACGGCCAGGTCGCCCCCGGCCATGAAGCCCTTGCCACTGCCGCGCAGCAGCACGGCGCGCACGCCGCGGTCGGCAGCGATGGCCTTCACGGCGGCCAGGACGGCCTGCGCCATGGGCACGTCGATGGCGTTGAGGGCCGCGGGGCGGTTGAACTGCAGCGTGGCGACCGCGCCTTCGCGGCCGATCAGGAGGGGGGACGGGGGCTCGGTGCTCATGAGGGGGTCTCCATCGTGGTGATGCGGCGGCCGCGCACCGCAGCGCTGCGGGCCGGCGGCGCGGATGTCTTGGCCGCCCTGCGGCTGGCCGCGGGCGCCGGGGCAGCTGCCGGCCGCACGGCCAGCACGCCGCCCAGCAGCAGCGCGATGCCCTGGTCGGTGATCTGCGCGGGCGTCAGCGTGCCGTCCTCGCGGTACCAGCGGCCGATCCAGCTGAGCGCGCCGGCCAGCATGAAGGCCGCCATCTTCGGGTCGCAGGGTGCGAGCGAGCCTTCGCGGATGCCTTCCTCGATCAGCTGACGGAACTCCGCGTCGATGCCGGCCTTCAGCCGGCGCAGTTCCTTCCTGAGCGGCGCGGGCAGCGGGTCTTCGCCGATGCGGATCACGCACATGCCGAAATCCTGCATCACGATGCCCGCATAGATGCGCATGCAGGCCATCAGCTGATCCAGCGCGCGCCCGCCGCCTTCGCGCACCTCGGCGATGCCGGCGCGCATCATCTCCAGCGCGCTGCGCACGCATTCGAGCAGGATGTCGTCCTTGCTCTTCACGTAGTAGTAGAGCGTGGGCTTGCTCACGTGCAGGCGCTCGGCGATGTCGTCGAGCGAAGTGGCGTGGAAGCCTCGCTCGTTGAACAGCTGCGCCGCCGTCTGCAGCACCGCCTGGCGCTTGCGCTCGCGCTGCTGCGTGCGGCCGGCGGCCGGCAGCCAGGGCGAAAGCCCGATCGGGCCGGCCGGTTCGGCGGGCGCTTCAGCGGCGGAACGCTTGCGGGGACTCATGGGGTTTGCGCGCACGGGAAAGTCCCGATGTGACCGGTGGGGCGCTTTCCGAAGATCGCCCACGTTACCAGGGAGTAGAAATTCTACGGGCGAGTAGCCCTGCATGTCTCGGACTGTTTCATCCAGTCGCCCACGCCAGCCCTGCAAGCCCTTGCGCCTCCGCCATGAGTGCCGTCCCTTCGCCTTCCACTGCCGCGCCCATCCTGCGCGTGGACGCGCTGACGCTGGCCTTCGGCGGTGTGAAGGCGTTGAACGGCGTGGGCTTCGACGTGCAGCCGGGCAGCATCACGGCCGTGATCGGCCCCAACGGCGCGGGCAAGACCTCGCTGTTCAACACCATCTCGGGCTTCTACCGGCCCACCGCCGGCAGCGTGCAGTTCGAAGGCGCCGACATCACACGCGTGCCGGCGCCCCGGCGCGCGGCCATGGGCCTGGCGCGGAGCTTTCAGAACATCGCGCTGTTCCGCGGCATGACGGTGCTGGACAACATCAAGCTGGGCCGCCACGCGCACCTGAAGACCAATGTGTTCGAAGCGCTCTTCTATGTCGGCCGCGCGCGCCGCGAAGAGGCCGAGCTGCGCCGCGACGTGGAGGAATGCATCATCGATTTCCTCGAGATCGACCACATCCGCCACGCCAGCGTCGCCGCCCTGCCCTACGGCCTGCGCAAGCGCGTGGAGATGGCGCGCGCGCTGGCCATGCAGCCCAAGGTGCTCATGCTGGACGAGCCCGTGGCCGGCATGAACCGCGAGGAAACCGAGGACATGGCGCGCTTCATCCTCGACGTGCGCCGCGAGTGGGGCATCACCGTGCTCATGGTCGAGCACGACATGGCCATGGTCATGGACCTGTCGGACCATGTGGTGGTGCTGAACTTCGGCCAGGTCATCGCGCAGGGCCGGCCACAGGAGGTGCAGGCCAACCCGGACGTGGTGCGCGCCTACCTCGGCGCCGGCGACGTGAGCACCCTGCGCGCCAAGCTGCGCGGCGCGGCGGCCGCGGCATGATGGACTGGGCCTACCTGTTCGAGATCGCGCTGACCGGCATCGCCGGTGGCGGGCTCTACGCGCTCGCGGCGCTGGCCTTCGTGCTGGTCTACAAGGCCACGCGCGTGGTCAACATCGCGATCGGCGAGATGCTGATGATCGGCGCCTACCTGTTCTTCGCCTTCGCCGCGAGCATGGCCCTGCCCATCTGGCTGGCCGTGCTGGGCGCGGTGCTGGGCACCGGGCTCCTGGGCGCGGTGGTCGAACGCACCATGATCCGCCCGCTGCTGGGCGAGCCGCCGATCTCGGTCTTCATGGTCACGGTGGGCCTCGCGTCCATCCTCGTGGGGCTGGTGGAGATCATCTGGACAGCGGACCAGCGCCGGCTGCCCGAGTTCTTCCCCAGGGCGCCGGTGATGGTGGGCGAGGCCTTCCTCGCGCCCAAGGTGGCCTACGGCGCGCTGGCGGCACTCGTGCTGATCGTGCTGGTGCTGCTGCTGTTCCGCTTCTGGCGCGGCGGCGTAGCGCTGCGTGCCACGGCCTCGGACCAAGGCGCGGCCACCATGATGGGCATCCACGTGCCGCGCGTGTTCTCGCTGGCCTGGGTGGCCTCGGCCATGATCGCGGCCGTGGCCGGCATCGTGGTCGGCGCCATCGGTGGCATCTCCTCGTCCATGGGCGTGTTCGGGCTGTCGGTGCTGGTGGTGGTGATCGTGGGCGGGCTCGACAGCGTGCTGGGCGCGCTGGTCGGCGGGCTCATGATCGGTCTCATCGAGGCATTGGCCGGCGCCTACCTGGGTGGCGAGTACAAGCTGCTCGCGACCTTCGTGGTGCTGGTGTTCGTGCTCATGGTCCGGCCCTACGGCCTGTTCGGCACCCATGAGATCGAGCGGCTATGAGAATCGGCACCCTCAAGCAGACCTACATCGCCGATGCGGCGCTGTTCGACTCGCGCACGCAGAAGGTCTGGCTCGCCATCGGCGCCGCGCTGCTCGTGCTGTTTCCCTTTGTCGCCAGCGACTACTGGCTCTACCTGGCCTGCCTGGTGGCGATCAACGTGGCCAGCGCCACGGGCCTGAACATCCTGACCGGCTACACCGGCCTCGTGAGCCTGGGCCAGGCGGCCTTCATGGGCCTGGGCGCCTACACGGTGGCGATCCTGCAGGCACGCTGGGGCACGCCCTTCCTGCTGAACATCTTCGCCGGCGGCCTGGTGGCCATGGTGGGCGGCATCGTGGTGGGCATCCCCTCGCTGCGCGTCAAGGGCCTGTACCTGGCGATTGCCACCATCGCGGCGTCCTTCATCGCGCACTTCCTGTTCGCCAACCTCAAGATCACGGGCGGCACCACGGGCCTGTCGCTGCAACCGGCCCAGGTCTTCGGCCTGGCGCTGGACACCTCGTTCCGCATCTACTGGCTGATCGTGCCGGTCACGCTGCTCATGGTGCTGGGCGCGGCCAACCTGTTCCGCACGCGCGTGGGCCGGGCCTTCATCGCCGTGCGCGACCGCGACATCTCGGCCGAGGTGCTGGGCATCCCGCTGTTGCGCACCAAGCTGCTGTCGTTCGGCTTGTCCTCGTTCTATGCGGGCGTGGCGGGCGGGCTCTGGGCCTACTTCTTCCGCGTGGTCACGCCCGAGAGCTTTCCGCTGCTGATGTCGATCTTCTTCCTGGCCGCCATCATCGTCGGCGGCATGGGCACCATCCTGGGCGGCATCCTGGGCGCGGTCTTCATGACCATGGTGCCCGAACTCTTGAAGCTGGTGTTCGACCTGCTGCCGGGCGGCACCGAGATGACGGTGTTCCTGTCGCCGGTGCGCACGGTCGTGTTCGGCCTGCTGATCGTCGGCTTCCTGGTGTTCGAGCCGCACGGGCTCGCCGAAATGTGGCGGCGGATCCGCCGCTTCTTCCATCTCTGGCCCTTCCGGAACTGACAAAGGAGACTGCCATGCCTGCTGCACCCCTGACCCTCACGTCCAACCACCGCCGCGCCCTGGTGCTGGGCGGCAGTGCCGCGCTGGCCGCGGCCGCCCTGCCGCGCGTGGTGCGCGCCCAGGGCGAGGACATCGTGATCGGTGGCTCGATCCCGATGACGGGCGTGTTCGCGTTCGCCGGCATCGGCATCAACGCGGGCATCGCCGACTACGTGAAGATCGTCAACGACGCGGGCGGCATCAAGGGCCGCAAGCTGCGCTACGTGCCCGAGGACACGGGCTACAAGGTCGACGTCTCGGTCGCGGCCTACAAGAAGATCACGAGCCAGAACAAGGTCAATCTCTACTACGGCGACTCTACGGGCTTCGCCAAAACCATCAACCCCGAACTGGACCGCAACGGCCAGATCCTGATGGCCGGCGCCTCGTTCGCGTCGGAGCTGAATGACCCAAAGAAGTACCCGCACCAGTTCCTGGTCGGGCCGGACTACACCGAGCAGATCGGCATCCTGCTGCAGCACATCGCCAAGGAGAAGCCAGGCGCCAAGGTGGCCTTCGTCTACAGCGATTCGGAGTTCGGCCGCGACCCGATCGAGGCCAGCGAAGCCGCGGCCAAGAAGCTGGGCCTGGCGGTGCCGCTCAAGATCATGACGCCGGCCGGCAGCGTGGACGTGTCGACCGAGGTCATCAAGCTGCGCCGCGCCGCACCCGACTACACCATCTTCCACGGCTACATCCTCGCGCCCATCCCCGAGTTCATCCAGCAGGGCCGCCAGCAGGGCATGACCAGCAAGTGGATGGGTACCTTCTGGACCATGGACAGCTCCACCGTCATGAAGATGGGCGAGGCCGGTGACGGCTTCATGGGCGTGATGCCGTTTCGCTACTACTACGACACCGAGAAGGCGCCGATGCTGGAGAAGATCCGCGCGCTGCGGCCCGAGTACCAGAGCACGGCCTACATCCAGGGCTTCCTCACGGCCATGCTGTTCGCCGAGGCCGCCAAGCGCACGCTGGACGCCGGCAAGCCGCTGGACGGCAAGAACCTCAAGGCCGCACTGAACACCATCAAGGACTTCGACACGGGCGGCATCATCGGCACGCCGATCACGATCACGGGCAACTCGCTGCCGGTGGGCCGCGTCTACCGCGCCGACATGAAGGCCCAGAAGATGGTCGCGGCCTCCGACTGGATCAAGCTGTAGAAATGCAGCCCCCACGCTCATCGCTTCGCGTATCGCTGCCCCCCAAAGGGGGCGCTCAGTGGCTTCGGGCGGCCGGGCGCTCGCTGACATGACCGCAGCGGCCGGCCCCATCCTCGAGGTCAACAACATCGAGGTGGTCTACAACAAGGTCGTGCAGGTGCTGCGCGGCCTGTCGCTGGCCGTGCCGCGCGGGCAGATCGTGGCGCTTCTGGGCAGCAACGGGGCCGGCAAGTCCACCACGCTCAAAGCCATCTGCGGGCTGCTGCCGCTGGAGGACGGCGCGCTGCAGGCCGGCCGCATCGCCTTCGACGGAGCGCCCACCGACCAGCAGGCGCCGCACGTGCTGGTGCGCCGCGGCCTGGCCCATGTGATGGAGGGCCGGCGCGTGTTCGAGGACCTCACGGTGGAAGAGAACCTGGTGGCCGCCACCTACGCGCTGACCGGCCGCAAGGCCATGCCGCGCGATTTCGACGCGGTGTACGCCTACTTCCCGCGGCTGCACGAGCGCCGCAAGGGTCTGGCCGGCTACCTCTCGGGCGGCGAGCAGCAGATGCTGGCCATCGGCCGCGCACTGATCGCCGAGCCGCAGCTGATCCTGCTCGACGAGCCCTCGCTGGGCCTGTCGCCCATGCTGGTGGAAGAAATCTTCACCATCATCGCGCGCATCAACGCCGAGCGCGGCACCTCCATGCTGCTGGTGGAGCAGAACGCGAGCATCGCGCTGGCCGTGGCCGACGCGGGTTACATCATGGAGAGCGGCAAGATCGTGATCGACGGCAGCGCCGAGCGGCTCGCGGCCGACCCCGACGTGCGCGAGTTCTACCTGGGCGTGGGCGGCAGCGGCGAGAGCCGCAGCTTCAAGGACCTCAAGCACTACAAGCGCCGCAAGCGCTGGCTTTCATGACCACCCCCGTCACTCGCTCACTTCGTGTGCTCGCCTCCCCCCTCAAGGGGGCGCACGCCGCGGCCTGGCAGAGCCAGTTCCGCGCGTGCACGCGCATGGCCTGCTCCGCGGCCGTCGGCTCCGCGGCGTGCGACCCGCGGCGGAGTTGTCAGCCGTGAGCGTGTCGGCACTCCCCGACAAGACCCTGCCCCAGATGCTGCGCGAGCAGGCGCAGCGCCAGGGCGCGCGCGTGGCCATCCGGCAGAAGGACTTCGGCATCTGGCAGCCCATCACCTGGGCCGACTACCTGCGCCGCGCGGGCCACGTGGGCCTGGGCCTGGCATCGCTGGGCCTGCCCGCGGGCGGCCATCTGGGCGTGATCTCCGAGAACCGCGTGGAATGGGTGCTGGCGCAGATGGGCGCCGGCCTGGTCGGCGCGGTGACGGTGGGCGTGTACCCCACCAGCCCCAGCAACGAGGTGGCCTATGTGGTGGGCCATGCCGACGTGGAGGTGGTGGTCTGCGAAGACCAGGAGCAGCTGGACAAGATCCTGGACGCGCAGGCGCAGCTGCCGCGCCTGCAGCGCATCGTGGTGGTGGAGACCAAGGGCCTGGCCAGCTACCCGCCGGCCGTGCGCGAACGCATCGTCTCGTTCGCCGAGCTGGAGCGCCTGGGCGCCGAGCTGCAGGCGCGCGAGGGCCTGGGCCGCATCGACGCGGCGCTGGCCGCGCAGACGCTGGACGACATCGGCCTGATGATCTACACCTCGGGCTCCACCGGCGCGCCCAAGGGCGCCATGCTGTCGTGGCGCAACATCCGCGGCGTGGTGCCCGGCATCGTGGACCGGCTGGGCCTGGACGGCGCCACCACGCACCTGTCGTACCTGCCGCTGTGCCACGTGGCCGAGCAGATGCTGAGCTGCTTCGTGCCGCTGTACCTGGGCTCGCAGGTGCACTTCGGCGAATCCATCCGCACCGTGCAGGAAGACCTGCGCGAGGTGGCGCCCAGCATGTTCCTGGGCGTGCCGCGCATCTGGGAGAAGCTGCACGCGGCCATCAGCATCAAGATGCAGGAGGCCGGCCCGCTGCAGCGCGCACTGTACGCGCGCGCCCTGGCCGCCGGCGCGCCGTTGGCCGAGAAGCCGCGCAGCCAGTGGACGCTGGCCGAGCGCGCGCGTTTTGCGCTGGCCTACTGGACCGTGCTGCGCGCGCTGCAGAACTTCATCGGCCTGCGCGCGGCGAAGGTGGCGCTGACGGGCGCGGCGCCCATCCCGCCCGACGTGGTGCGCTTCTTCCGCACACTGGGCGTGCCGCTGGTGGAGGTCTACGGCCTCACCGAATCCAGCGGCATGGTGACGGGCCAGTCCGTGGACCACGTGCGCGCCGGCACCGTGGGCCCGCCCACGCGGGGCGTCGAGGCGCGCATCGGCGATCAGGGCGAACTGCAGATCCGCGGCGACATGGTGTTCGCGGGCTACTACAAGAGTCCCGAGGCCACGGCCGCCGCCGTGCAGGACGGCTGGCTGCACACGGGCGACGTGGTGCAGCAGGACGCCGATGGCCACATCCGCATCGTCGACCGGCTCAAGGACATCATGATCACGGCCGGCGGCAAGAACCTGACCCCTTCGGAGATCGAGAACCAGATGAAGGGCAGCCCCTTCATCAAGGAATGCATCGTGGTGGCCGACGGCCGCAAGTTCGTGGCCGCGCTGGTGCAGATCGATTACGAGACCGTGGGCAAGTGGGCCGAGGCGCAGCGGCTGGCGTTCACGCACTTCCGGTCGCTGGTGGAGCTGCCGCAGGTGCGGGATCTGGTGCAGGGCGAGATCGACCGTGGGAACGAACGGCTGGCGCAGGTGGCGCAGGTCCGGCGCTTTCACCTGCTGACCAAGGAGCTGGACCACGACGATGGGGAGGTGACGGCGACGATGAAGGTGCGGCGGGCGAGTGTTTACAAGGCCTATGCGGCCGAGATCGAGGGGCTGTACGCCGGCTGAGTCTTCAGAACGCCCGGGCTGTCAGCTCTCGGCCGGGACCGCTGCGCGCGCCTTCGCGAAATCGATGAAGGCGCGCAACGCGGCCGGCACGTAACGCTGCCGCGGGTAGTACAGGAATGGCTGCCCCAGGCCGGGCGACCAGTCCTGCAGCAGGCGCACCAGTGCGCCCTCGTGCAGTTCGCGCCGCGCGTACTGCTCGTGCACGTATGCGATGCCCAAGCCGGCCACTGCGGCGTTGACGGCGATCTGCGCGTCGTTCACGGTCAACGGACCCGATGGCTCCACGCGCACGGTCTGGCCCCTTCGGTAAAAACTCCACACGAACAGGCTGCCGCCCTGGAAGCGGCGGCGGATGCAGGCATGGTCGGCCAGATCGGCTGGAACCTGGGGTGGCGGCAGGTTCATCAGGTAGGCGGGCGCGGCAACGACCGCATAGCGCTGTGGCGGTCCGATGGGCACGGCCACCACGTCCTGGTCCAGGTCGCTCTCGAATCGCACCCCGGCGTCGAAGCCGGCTTGCACGAGGTCGATCTTGGCGGCTTCGGCCGTGATCTCCATTTCCACCTGCGGGTGCGTGCGCAGGAACTCGGCCACCAGCGGCGCCAGCAGGAACTGCGCGACGGGCGCCGGCGCGTTGATGCGCAGCAGGCCCATGGGCGAGCCGCGGTGCAGGTTCACCCGGTCCACCGCATCCCGGATCTGCTCCAGCGCCGGCGACAGCTGCTGCAGCAGTTGCTCACCCGCGGTGGTGGGCGCCACGCTGCGCGTGGTCCGGCGCAGCAGCACGAGGCCCAGTTGCCCTTCCAGGCGACGCAGGGTCTGGCTCAGCAAGGCCGGCGACACGCCGCGCTCCAGCGCCGCGCGCCTGAAGCTGCGGTGGCGGGCCACCGCCGCGAAGGCTTCCAGATCGGCCAAGGCCGGCTTGGTCACTGTTCACTCCTGCTAATGAATGCATCCAGCACTGTGCGTCTGGTCATTTTGCACACGCTGCCTACGATGCGAGACATGGATGCCCTCACACGCCCCTCCTCCTTCTCCCGGCATCGGCGCGCCGCCCTGCGCCTTGGCACCGCACTGGTTGCCGCTCCCTGGCTGCAAGTCGGCCAGGCCCAGGGCCCGACGCCGCACTGGCGCACGGCCGCGCCGGCCTCGCTGGCGCGCCAGGAACTCTATCCCGAGGTGCTGGACGGCCGGATCTATGTCGCCGGCGGGCTGCTGAGCCCCAACACCGGCTACTCCGCGCACCTGGAAGCCTACGATCCAGCCACCGACCGCTGGACGCGCCTGGCCACGCTGCCCGAGGCGCGGCATCACATCGCGCTGGCAGCCGTGGACGGCCTGCTGTACGCCGTCGGCGGCTTCAGTGGCGGCTTTCCCAACTGGCGCGCGCAGGCGCAGACCTACGTCTACGAGCCCTCGACCAACCGCTGGCGTGACGGCGTCGCGCTGCCGCAGCCGAACGCCGAAGGCGTGGTGGCTGCGTTGGATGGCAAGGTCTACGTGGTCGGCGGCCGCGTACGCGCCCACCCGGACGCGCGCCACTTCAACGCGCATGTGGACACGGCACGCGGCGTTGCCTTCGACCCGGCGCGCGGCCGGTGGTCCCCCATCGCCGAGGCGCCGACGGCGCGCAACAGCGCGGCGTCGGCCGTCATCGACGGCCAGCTCTACGTGGTCGGCGGCCGCCAGGCTCTGCCGCAGCCCGACGGCACGCTGCGCCAGGTGAACGTGCCACATCTGGAGATCTACGATCCCGCGCGTGACCGCTGGACGGTGCGTGCGCCGATGCCGCAGGCCCAGGGCGGGCTTGCTGCCGCGGCCGCAGGGGGTCGGCTCTATGTGTTCGGCGGCGAGCAATGGGTGCCCGAGCCAAAGGTGTTCGCGGATTGCTGGATGTACGAGCCAGGCGCGGACCGGTGGACCGCGCTGCCGCCATTGCCCACGCCGCGCCATGGACTGGGCGCCGCGGCGCTGGGCCACCGCATTCACGTGTTCGGCGGTGGCCGGCGCGTGGGCGGCGACGCGGCCACCGACGTGCACGAGGTGCTGGAGCTGGCTTAGCCCGGGAGTCAGCCGCCCGCCAGATGCCTCGGCTGCGCTGCAGCCTGCCGCTGAAGAAGTCGGTGCTCAGCCCTCGACCGCGTGCACGCGCTCCAGCGCTTGCGCCAGGTCGGCGCGCAGGTCGTTCACGTCTTCCAGGCCGACCGAGAAGCGCACCAGCGTGCCCTTGTGCGGCCAGCGGCTCACGGCAGGATCGCGCATCAGGCCGATGTCGTAGGGCACGACCAGGCTCACGGGGCCGCCCCAGGAGTAGCCGAGCTTGAACAGGTGAAGGCTGTCGCAGAAGCGGTCCACGGCCTCGGTGCCGAAGCGCGCGTCGAACACGACGGAGAACAGGCCCGCCGCCAGGCCCTGCTCGCCGCACAGCGCGCCCCAGTGCGCGTGGCCCGGCGAATCCTCCAGCGCCGGGTGCAGCACCTGCACGATCTCCTCGCGGTCCTCGAACCAGCGCGCCAGCTCGCGGGCGGCGCGGTCATGCGCGGCGTAGCGCAGGGGCAGGCTCGGCAGGCTGCGCAGCACCGCCTCGACATCGTTCGCGCCCACGCCCCAGCCCATGCGCATGTGACTGAGCTTGAGCTTCAGGTGCAGCGCCTCGTCGCGCGTGACCACGCTGCCCATCAGCACGTCGCCGCCGCCGCTGGGGTACTTGGTGAGCGCATGGACGGAGATGTCCACGCCCGCGTCCGCAAAGGGCCCGAAGGCCAGGCCCGCGCCCCAGGTGTTGTCCAGCGCCGTGACCACACCGCGCGCCTTGCAGGCCGCCACCAGCGCGGGCAGGTCCGGGAACTCCATGGTCACGGAGCCCGGGGCCTCCAGCCAGACCAGCTTCGTGCGTTCCGACAGCTTGGCGGCCAGGTCCTGCGGGTCCATCGCGTCGTAGAGCCGGTGCGTGATGCCGAAGTTGGCCAGCTCGCCCGTGGCCAGCGCCTTGTTGGGGCCGTAGGCATTGTCGGGGATCAGCACCTCGTCGCCGCGCTTGAGCAGCGCGAAGCCCACGAGCGCGATGGCGGCCAGGCCGCTGGGCACCAGCAGGCATTGGGTGCCGCCTTCGAGCGTCGCGAGCCGTTCCTCGAGCAAGAAGCTGGTGGGCGTGCCGTGCAGGCCGTAGGTGTAGCCGGCCTTGCTGCGCCAGTCGCGCGCGCGCATGGCGGCGACGTCCTTGAAATAGACGGTCGAGGCCTTGTGCACGGCCGGCTGCGGCGCGCCGAAGCCCTCGGGCGGCGTGTATGGATGGTGGATGAGTTCGGTCGAAGGCTGGGTCATGCGGCGATGCTAGCCCGGATGATGCGAATCCCGTTGCGGCTGCAGTGCAGCACGGCACAATCGCCGCATGCCCTTGACCCTGCCCCACGGTTTCGAGAGCCTGCAGGCGATCGATGAAGCCTACAACCCGCGACTGCGCGCCGCGGATCTCGAGGCCGCCTTGCGTCACCAGGCCCAGCGCAGCGAGCAGGCGCGCCGCGAACTGCCCTACCGTGCCAAGGTGCCCTACGGGCCGACATTGGCCGAGACGCTGGACATCGTGCCGGCCCGCCGCGCCGATGCGCCGGTGTTCTTCTTCATTCACAGCGGCTACTGGCGTGCCAACGCCGCACGCGACTTCACCCAGGTGGCCTTCGGGCCGCATGCGATGGATTTCACCACGGTGCTGGTGGACTATGCGCTGTGCCCGGCCGTCACGCTGGACGAGATCGTGCGGCAGGTGCGCGCGGCGGCGGCCTGGGTGCTGCGCCATATCGGCGAGCATGGCGGCGACCCGGGCCGGGTCGTGATCGGCGGCCATTCGGCCGGTGGGCATCTGGGCGCGATGCTGCTCAACACGCCCTGGCGGGCCCAGTACGGCCTGCCGGACAACCCCTTCGCGGGCGCCGTGCTCGTGAGCGGCCTCTATGACATCGCGCCGTTGCGCTACAGCTACCTGCAGCCTGCCGTGCAGCTCGACGCGGGCATCGTGCAGCGCAACAGCCCCGTGCACGCGGTGCGCCGGTGCGGCACGCCGCTTCTGCTGAGCTGGGGCGGCCTGGAGCAGCCGGCCTTCGAGGAGCAGTCCACTCGCATGCTCGGTGCCTGGCAGGCGGCGGGCAACACGGGCGAAGCGCTGCCGCAACCGCAGGCCGACCATTTCACCGCCATCCACGGCTTCGAGGATGCGGCCAGCCCGCTGTGCGCCGCGATGCAGCGCATGGTGCAGGCGCCCGGCCGCTGACGACGCGCGGCCACTGCGGCCCGCTCAGCCGCGGCGGCAGCGGCACAGCAGCAACGACAACGGCGCCCGAGAGGCGCCGTTCAAAGCGATGCACCGACCACGCGCATGCGCGCGCGCCGTGCCGGTCAGCGGTGGTGGATCTCCGTGCCCAGCACCTTCAGGCACTCGCGGATGAAAGCCGCCAGCGCGGTCCATCCCTTGGCCGAGACCATCGTGCCGTCCACGTAGGCTTCCGTCGGCGACAGGTCGACGTAAGTGCCGCCCGCCAGCTGCACTTCGGGCTCGCAGGCGCCGAGCGCGGCCACCTTCTTGCCACGCACGACGCCGTCGACGGCGATCAGGATCTGCACGCCATGGCAGATCGTGAAGATCGGCTTCTTGTGCTCATGGAAGTGCCGCACCATGGCCTGCACGCGCTTGTCGGTTCGGATGTACTCCGGCCCGCGTCCGCCGGCCGCATAGACGGCGTGGTACTGGTCGAGCTGCTCCTGCGCTTCCGAGAAGGTCTTGTTGATGTCCGCGTAGTGGCCCAGCTTCTCGGTGTAGGTCTGGTCGCCCTCGAAGTCGTGCAGAGAGGTCTTGATGCGGTCGCCGGCCTTCTTGTCGGGGCAGACCACGTGCACGGTGTGGCCCACGGCTTCCATCGCCTGCTGGAACACGAAGATCTCGTATTCCTCGGTGAACTCGCCCGTGAGCATCAGGATTTTCTTGCCTGGCATGTGTGAGGTTCCTTGGGTTGGGTGTCGAAGAAAGGCAAGGGATGCCGCGGCGGGCGTCGGGGTGCCCGCCGCGGCGGACGAAACTCAGAACGGCGAATCCGGAAAGTAGTATTCCTTGGCGTTCTGCCTGGTGATCAGCGGCGCGTCCAGCTTGACGGCGCCGCGCACCGGCACCTGCGCAGTGAGGTTGGCCACGGTCATGTAGATGGCCGTCTTGATCATCGAGGGCGGGTACGGCGTCTCCACCGGCGTCACCGGGTCGCCGTCCATCACCTTCTTGACGATCTCCTTCATGCCGTTGCCGCCGAGGGCGTACTTGATCTCCTTGCGGCCCGATTGCTTGATCGCTTCCAGCACACCCAGCAGCATGTCGTCGTCGTTGGCCCACACGGCGTCGATCTTGGGGTATTTGGCCAGGTAGTCCTGCATCAGCTTGAAGGCCTGGTCGCTGTTCCAGTTCGCGTACTGGATGTCGAGCACTTTCATCTCGGTGCCCTTGAGCGCGTCCTGGAAGCCCTTGATGCGCTCGTCGTCGATCACGGTCGGAATGCCGCGCAGCACGACGAGGTTGCCCTTGCCGCCCATCTTGTCGACCAGGAACTTGGCGGTGTTGCGGCCCACGGCGATGTTGTCGCCGGCCACGTACAGGTCCTGCACGCCCGGGTCCGTGAGGCCGCGGTCGACCACGGTGACGAAGGCGCCCTTGCCCTTGACCGACCTGACCGGACCCGTGAGCTCCTCGGAGCTGAAGGGCAGGATCACGAGCGCCGCCAGGCTGCGGCTGGCCGACAGATCTTCGAGCGCGCTCACCTGCGCCGATGCCGAAGGCGAGGTCTTCACGACCACCTCGACGCCGGGGAAGGCCTTGTTGACCTCCTTCGCCGCCGCCTGGGCGTGGTAGACCACCCCGGCCGTCCAGCCATGCGTGGCGGCCGGGATCGACACGGCCACCACCTTCTTCTGCGCCTGTGCAGCGCCCGCCGCCACCAGGGCACACAAGGCCACGGCCGAGAGCCATTTGGATTTCAACACTGTCGTCTCCTTCGTTGTCGATGAATTGGATGGACCCGCCTCGCTCCTGCACCCGCGGGGTCCGGGAGGCGGGTTACTTCTTCGAGAACCGCTGGATCAGCATCGCGACGATGATGATGGCGCCCTGCACCGCGCCCACCAGGTACTCGGACACCAGGTCCGACAGCACCATCAGATTGGCGATGAGCTCGAGCACGACGGCGCCGGCCACGGTGCCCCAGATGCGGCCCTTGCCGCCGCGCAGCACGGTGCCGCCGATGACCACGGCGGTGATGACCTGCAGCTCCCACAGCAGGCCGGTGGTGGGCGTGGCGGCGCCCAGGCGCGGCACGTAGCACATGGCGGCAATGGCGACACAGGCCCCCTGCACCACGTAGGCGATGGTGCGCGTCTTCACGATGGAGATGCCGGAGTAGCGCGCCACCTCCTCGTTGGCCCCGACGGCCGCGCAACGCCGCCCGTACTTCATGCGGTAGAGGATGAAGGCGCCCAGCGCGGCCACCACCAGCGACACGACGATGGGCACGGGCACCCCCGCCACGGTGCCGAAGTAGACCGGCCGGTAGGCCTCGCGCAGCGAACGGTCGATCGGGATCGTGCCGCCGTCGGCCATGTAGGTGATGAGCGCGCGGAAGATGCCCATCGTCCCGAGCGTCGCGATGAAGGCCTCGATCCTGCCCACGGTGACGATCAGCCCGTTGACGAGGCCGCACAGCAGGCCCACGGCGAGCGCCACGGCCATCCCCGCAGGAATGGCCCAGTTGCCGTAGGCCGGCGCCATGCCGTTCATGAACAGGATCATCACGCCGGTGATGAACGCGGCCATGGACCCGACCGACAGATCGAGGCCGCCCGAGGAGATGACGAAGGTCGCGCCGACCGCGATGATCGCGATGAAGGCGCTGCGCGCGACGACGTTGCTCAGGTTGGTCGCCGAGAGGAAGTCGGGATTGATCAGGTAGCCGATCACGAGCAGCGCCGCCAGGGCGATGAAGGGCCCGGCGTCGGCCAGCGGAAGACTGAAGCCGCGCTCGCGCGGCATCGGGGCGGCCTGGGTGATGGCGGTCATGCAACGGTCTCCTCAAGGGTCGGGGCACCGCTGGTGGCCAGCAGCGCGATGTTCTTCTCGGTCATGTCTTGGCCGGCCAGTTCGCCCTGGATGCGGCCCTGCCGCATGACCAGGATGCGGTCGCACAGGCCGATCAGCTCCTGCATCTCCGACGAGATGACGATGCACGCCTTGCCCTCGCCGACCAGCTGCTGGATGAAGGCGTAGATCTGCGCCTTGTTGGCGATGTCGATGCCGCGGGTGGGCTCGTCGATGACGACCACCGACGGATTCGTGAGCATCACCTTGGCCAGCAGCAGCTTCTGCTGGTTGCCGCCCGAGAGCTGGCCCGCATGCGCGCGCGGGCTCTTGAGCCGGATGTCGTAGTCGCGCACCGCTTCCTGCAAGGCCGCGCGCTCGCGGCGCCGGCTGAGCCAAACGCCCGGATGGAAGCGCCCGAGCGCCGACAGCGTGAGGTTGGGCGCCAGCGTTTCATGCAGCAGCAGGCCCTTGCCCTTGCGGTCCTCGGTGCGGTAGCCGATGCCCGCTTCCATGGCCGCGCGCGGTGATCGCAGGGTCAGCGGCCCGCCGCGCAGTTCGACCTCGGCCGTCGCCGGGCGCAGGCCCACCAGCCCTTCGAAAAGCTCGGTGCGGCCGGCGCCGATCATGCCGGCGAAGCCCAGGATCTCGCCCTCGTGCAGGGTGAAGGACACGTCGCGCACATGGCCCGGCACCGAGGCGTGGCGCACGCGCAGCAGCGGCTCGCGGCCCGGCGTGGCGGTCTTGGCCGGGTACAGCGCGGAAAGCTCGCGGCCCACCATGAGGTGCGCCATGTCCATCTGGCTGAGCGTGCGGCCCGGGTGCGTGCCGACCCTGCGGCCATCGCGCAGCACCGTCACCTTGTCGGCCAGCCGCTGCACCTCGTCCAGCCGGTGACTGATGTACAGCACCGCGATGCCCTTGGCCTTGAGCCCGAGGATGATGGCCAGCAGCCGCTCCACCTCGTCGCCGGTGAGCACGGCGGTGGGCTCGTCGAAGATCACGACGCGGTGCTCGTCCAGCAGCGCGCGCGATCTGCACCAGTTGGCGGTCGGCCAGCGACACGTCGCGCACGAGGGCATCGGGGGAAATGTGGCAGCCCAGCGCCGCGAGCTTTTCGGCCGCCACCCGGCGCATGAGCCGGTCGTCCACCACGCCCCGGCGCACGGGTTCGCGCCCCAGGAAGAGGTTGTCGGCCACCGTCAGGCCGTCGGCCAGCAGGATCTCCTGGTGGACCAGCACGATGCCGGCGTCCTGGGCCTGGTGCGGCGTGTCGAACCAGACCGGCGCGCCGTCGAGCCACAGGTCGCCGGCGCTGGGCGTCACATAGCCCGAGAGCAGGCGCATGAGGGTCGACTTGCCGGCGCCGTTCTCACCGATGATGGCGTGGATCTCGCCGGCAAAGACGTCCAGCGTCACGTCCGACAACACGGTGACGGGGCCGTACTGCTTGGCCAGCTTCTCTGCGCGCAGCAGGGGGCGCGCCTGCCCGGGCTCGGTCGGTGCGGGCATGGTGGACTTCAGTCGAATGCGGGCAGCAGGCGGTCGCGCGAGCGCTTGATGTGCACGCGCATCGCGGCCGCGGCAGCCTCGGCATCTCCGGCGGCGAAGGCGTCCAGCAGCGCCTGGTGCTCGTCCAGCGCCTCTTCGGTCACCCGGCGGTGGTACATCAGGCGGAAGATGTGGAAGTGGCTGTGCTGGAACGCCAGCGCCTCCTGCACCAGTTCGTTGCCGGCGAACTTCATGATGCTGTCGTGGAACACGCCGTCCTGCCGCGCGAAGGCCGAGTAGCGCAGGCGCTCGTCGTCCCCCTCGCCGCGGGCCATCACGCCGGCCGTCTCGTGCAGCAGCGCAAGCCGCTCGGCATTCATGGCAAGCGCCGCTTTCGCCGCCGCGGGCGGCTCGAGCAGCAGGCGCAGCTCGTACAGCTCGTCGAAACGGCGTCGCGTGATCTGCGGCGCCGCCCGGAAACCGACCAGGTGCTGCTTCACGACCAGCCCTTCGCCTTCCAGCCGGCCCAGGGCCTCGCGGATCGGCGTGTGCGAGACGTTGAGCTCCTTGACCAGCGCGTCCACCGTGATGCGCTCGCCGGGTGCGATCTTCAGCGCCATCAGCTGGTTGAAGATGGCGTCGTACACGTCCTCGGCCAGGCTGCCGGCGCGAGGGATGACGCCGGTGCCCGGGACGGAAGGGGTGGCGTGGACGGTTTGCATGGGCTGGGAGATCTCCTGCGGGCTGTCGCCGGATCCTGCGCGAAGCAGGACAAGCGCTGGCATGTCAGATACTATATCCTATAGGATCCGATATAGACACAAATTTTGTGTCCGGCGTGCGTGTTGAGCGATGCGCCTGGAATCCACCCGGCTGCATCCACGGCTCTCTCCCCACCCCACTCAAGGACCTCTTCAAGTGACCCTCTTCGCCGCATTGAGACTGCCCCGCGAAATCCTGTTTGGCGCCGGGCAGCGCCAGGCCCTGCCCGTTGTCGCGCGCAAGTTGGGGCAGCGCGCGCTCATCTGCACCGATGCGCGGCTGGCCGCCACCGAGGTGTTCGCTGAAATCCTCGCCGGGCTGCGTGCCGCCGGGATCGAGGTGCGCGTGGACGACGGCGTGCAGCCCGATCTGCCGCGGGAAAGCGCCGCCCGCAGCGCCGGGGCTGCGCGCGACTTCGCGCCCGATCTCGTGATCGGCATCGGCGGCGGCAGCTGCCTGGACATGGCGAAGTGCGTGTCGCTGCTGCTGACGCACGGGGGCGCCTTGCAGGACTACTACGGCGAGTTCAAGGTGCCGGGCCCGGTGCTGCCCATCATTGCCGTGCCGACCACGGCCGGCACCGGCTCGGAGGTCACGCCCGTGGCCGTGGTTGGGGACCCGGAACGCACGCTCAAGATCGGGATCTCCAGCCCCTACCTGATTCCGGCCATGGCGCTTTGCGATCCCGAACTGACCTGGAGCTGCCCGCGCGGACTCACGGCCATTGCCGGCGCCGACGCCCTGACGCATGCGATCGAGGCCTTCACCGCCGCGCGCAAGGCGCCCGACGCGTCCCTGGCGCAGGAGAACGTCTTCATCGGCAAGAGCGCCCTGACCGATCAGTTCGCGCTCTATGCCATCCGCCTGCTGGGCCGCAGCCTGGAAAGAGCGGTGACCGACGGCACGGACAGCGAGGCACGCGCCGACGTGATGATGGGCGCGCTCGCTGCGGGCTGCGCGTTCGGCACGGCGGGCACCGCGGCCGCGCATGCGGTGCAGTACCCCGCGGGCGCGCTCACGGACACGGCGCACGGCATGGGCGTGGCGGCGATGCTGCCCTACGTGATGAGCTACAACCGGCCGGCGGCAGCCCCGGCCTTCGCCGAGGTCGGCGCGGCACTGGGCCTGCCGGCCACGGGCAGCACCGATGCACAGGCCGATGCCGCCATCCGCGAAGTCGCGCGCCTTTTCGCGGCCATCGGCATCGCGCCGACGCTGGCGGCCCTGGGGCTGGCCCCGGACCAATTGGAATGGACCGCCGAGCAGGCGATCGGCATCCAGCGCCTCATCAAGAACAACCCCCGTCCCATCGACCCGGCCGGCATGCGCCGGCTCGTCCAGGCAGCCTACGACGGCGACCTGGCCGCCGCCGCCCTCTGAACCCCTCGCTCATCCAGGACTTCTCCATGAACGCACCGCAAGCCTCCCTGCCGACCGAAGCCGCCTCCCTCGACATCGGCGCCCTGCCTCAAGGCCTGTACATCGACGGCGAGTGGCGCGCCGCCCACGGCGGCCGCGAGATCGAGGTCATCGACCCGGCGACCGAAGCCGTGATCGCACGCGTCCCGGACGCCACCCTCGAAGACGCGCGCGCGGCGGTCGAGGCCGCCGCGCGCGCGGCATCCGGATGGCGCGAGACGCCGCCACGGCAGCGCTCGGAAGTGCTGCGCCGCTGCTTCACCTTGATGACCGAGCGCGCGGACGCACTGGCCATCCTCATCTCGCTGGAAAACGGCAAGGCCCTGCGTGACGCGCGGGCCGAAGTGGCCTATGCCGCCGAGTTCTTCCGCTGGAACGCCGAAGAGGCCGTGCGCATCACCGGGGAGTTCGGTACCGCGCCCTCCGGCACCAACCGCATCATCGTGGACTACGCGCCGATCGGCATCTGCGTGCTGATCACGCCCTGGAACTTCCCGGCCGCCATGGCCACGCGCAAGATCGCCCCGGCCCTGGCGGCCGGTTGCACGGTGATCCTGAAGCCCGCCAGCGAGACGCCGCTGACGGCCTATGCGCTCGCCGCCCTCTACGAAGAGGCGGGCGTGCCGCCCGGCGTGGTGAATGTGCTGACCACCTCGGACCCGGGCCCCCTCACCGCCGCGATGCTGGCGGACCCGCGCGTGCGCAAGCTGTCGTTCACGGGCTCCACGGGCGTCGGCCGCACGCTGCTCGCCGAGGCGGCCAAACATGTGATCTCGTGCTCGATGGAACTGGGCGGCAATGCGCCCTTCATCGTCTTCGACGACGCCGACCTGGAAGCGGCGCTCGACGGCGCCATGGTGGCCAAGATGCGCAACGCCGGCGAGGCCTGCACGGCCGCCAACCGCCTGTACGTGCAGGCCGGCATCCACGATGCCTTCGCCGCGGGGCTCGCGCGCCGCATGGCCGCGCTGCGCGTGGGCCCCGGCGTGGAAGCCGCCACGGAATGTGGACCGATGATCACCCGCAAGGCCGTGCACAAGATCGACCGCCTGGTGCGCGACGCGATGGCGCGCGGCGCACGCGTGCTCGGCGGCGGCCGTGCGCCGGACGGCACCGGCTACTTCTACCCGCCGACGGTGCTGGCCGACGTGCCCCTGGACGCCGACATGGCGCACGAGGAGATCTTCGGCCCCGTCGCGCCGATCACGCGCTTCCACGCCGAGGATGAAGCCATCGAGCGCGCGAACGACACCGAGTACGGTCTGGCCGCGTACGTCTACACGCGCGACGTGGCCCGGGGCATGCGCGTCGCGGCGCGGCTCGAATCGGGCATGGTGGCGCTCAACCGCGGCCTGGTGTCCGACCCGGCGGCGCCCTTCGGCGGCGTCAAGCAGAGCGGACTGGGGCGCGAAGGCGGCCAACACCATGGCATCGCCGAGTTCATGGAGGCCAAGTACATCGCGACCACTTTCTGAACCCGGCGCCCGGCCTTCGGGTCTACCTGGTCCGGGACGAAAAAAGCCGCTCCGGGGAGCGGCTTTTTCATGCCTGCCAGGCGCAGGCAGGTCCGCAGGTCAGACCTTCCACTTCTCCATCAGCTTCTCGGGCCGCAGCGAGTCATAGCCTTCGAAGGGCTGGTGGATCCACGGGTTGGTGGGCAGGAACTCCACCGAATAGTCGGGCGTGAAAGTCGACAGGCCCTTGGTCCACAGCACGGCGCTGCGCAGTTCGGTGATGGGCGTGTACTTGGTCTTGAGCAGTTCCACCACGGCATTGAGCGTGTGGCCCGAATCGGCCAGGTCGTCCACCAGCAGGACCTTGCCCGCGATCTCGCCCTTGGGCGTGGTGATGTAGTGGGCGATGTCCAGGTGGCCTTGCACCGTGCCGGCGTCGGCGCGGTAGGAGCTGGTGGACATGATGGCCAGCGGCTTGTCGAAGATGCGCGAAAGCACGTCGCCGGGGCGCATGCCGCCGCGGGCCAGGCACAGGATGTTGTCGAACTCCCAGCCGGACTGGTGCACCTTGATCGCGAGCTTCTCGATCAGGTTGTGGTATTCGTCGTAGCTCACGTACAGGTGTTTGCCGTCTTCGGTCAGCATGGGCTCTTCTCCGTGGGATCGTGGTGGGCGTATTCGGGGCAAGCGGTCAGTCCGCGAGGTACGGATGACGCATCATGATCGTGTGGTCCCGGTCGGGGCTGGTCGAGATCATCGCGATCGGCACGCCGGTCACCTGCTCGATGCGCTGCAGGTACAGGCGCGCATTCACGGGCAGCTTTTCGTACTGGGTCACGCCCACGGTGCTTTCGCTCCAGCCCTCGAGGGTCTCGTACACGGGCACGCAGCGCGAGATTTCGTCGGCACCCATGGGCAGGATGTCGATGTGCTCGCCATCCAGCTCGTAGCCGGTGCACAGCTTGAGCTCTTCCAGGCCGTCCAGCACGTCCAGCTTGGTGATGCACAGGCCCGACAGGCCGTTGACCTGCGCCGAGCGCTTGAGCAGCGCGGCGTCGAACCAGCCGCAGCGGCGCGAGCGGCCGGTGGTGACGCCCTTCTCGGCGCCCACGGTGCTCATGTGGTAGCCAGGCGTGCCGGGCACGTCCCAGTCCAGCTCGGTCGGGAACGGGCCGCCGCCCACGCGCGTGCAGTAGGCCTTGGTGATGCCCAGGATGTAGTGCAGCAGGCCCGGTCCCACGCCGGCACCGGCGGCGGCATTGCCCGCCACGCAGTTGCTGGAGGTGACGTAGGGGTAGGTGCCGTGGTCCACGTCCAGCAGCGTGCCCTGCGCGCCTTCGAACAGCAGGTTGGCGCCGTTGCGATGCGCCTCGTTCAGCTCGCGCGAGACGTCGGCGATCATCGGCTTGAGCAGCTCGGCGTGCTTCATCGCCTCGTCGTAGACGGTGTCGAAGTCGATGGCCGGCGCGCCCAGCACCTGCGTGAGCACGTGGTTGTGCAGCTCCAGCAGCACCTTGAGCTTCTCGGCGAAGCGTTCGGGATGCTTCAGATCCTGCACGCGCAGGGCGCGGCGCGCGATCTTGTCTTCGTAGGCCGGGCCGATGCCGCGGCCGGTGGTGCCGATCTTCTCGATGCCGCCCTTTTCGCGGTAGGCCTCGCGCGCCACGTCCAGCGCGGCATGGAAGGGCAGGATCAGCGGACAGGCTTCGGACACGCGCAGGCGCGAACGCACTTCCACGCCGGCCTTCTCCAGGCCCTCGATTTCCTCGAACAGCTTGGCGGCCGACAGCACCACGCCGTTGCCGATGTAGCAGGTGACGCCCGGGCGCATGATGCCGCTGGGGATCAGGTGCAGGGCCGTCTTGACGCCGTTGATGACCAGCGTGTGGCCCGCGTTGTGGCCGCCCTGGAAGCGCACCACGCCCTGGGCGCTCTCGGTCAGCCAATCGACCAGCTTGCCTTTGCCTTCGTCGCCCCATTGGGTGCCGACGACGACCACGTTACGTCCGGTAGTCACGCTCATGATGTGATGTGTGTATCGCTGGTGGGAGATTCGGGAAGCTCAGGCGGCCGCGACGGCCTGGACCGTCCACTGGCCGGCGCGCTGCACCAGCGCGCGGTCGCATTGGAATTCGTCGATTTCGCTCTCGTGGCCCGGCAGCATGCAGACCACGGTCTCGCCCTGCGCGCGCAGGGCGGCGATGGCGGCGCGCAGGCCGGCATCCTCGGACCAGGGCGCGCGCACGGCGGCGCGCAGCGGGCGCGTGGGCAGCACGCGCACGAGTTCGCGCACGTCGAGGCTGAAGCCCACGGCCGGCCGGTTGCGGCCGAACACCGCGCCCACCTCGTCATAGCGGCCGCCGCGGGCCAATGAATCCGAGGCGCCTTCGGCATAGATCGCGAAGCGCGCGCCGCTGTAGTAGGCGTAGCCGCGCAGGTCGGCCAGGTCGAAGCTCACTTCGGCGCCCTGCAGCGAATCGGCCAGCCAGCGCAGGTTGTCCAGCGCGGCCTGCACGCCCGGCGTGGCCTTCAGTGCCTGCGCCGCCTCGTCGAGCACGCGCGCGTCGCCATACAACTGCGGCAGGGCCTGCAATCCCTCGCGCGCGGCGGCGGGGAAGTCGCGTGTCAGCGCGCGCAGCGAACTGGCGTCCTTGGCGGCCAGGGCGGCATGCACCTGCGCGATGGTTTCGGCGGAGACGATCACGCCCGCGAACAGCGCCCGCACGATGCGCACGTCGGCCAGGTCGACGATGGGACGGGAGATGCCGGCGGCCGACAGGCAGTCCAGCGCCAGCAGCAGGGCTTCCAGGTCGGCCTCGCGGCCCGCATGGCCGTAGATCTCGGCGCCGAACTGCAGCGGCTCGCGCGTGGCGTGCGGGCGATCTGGCCGCGCATGCAGCACCGGGCCGCAGTAGCACAGGCGGGCCACGCCCTGGCGGTTGAGCAGGTGGGCATCGATGCGGGCCACCTGCGGCGTGGTGTCGGCCCGCAGGCCCATGCTGCGGCCCGAGAGCTGATCCACGAGCTTGAAGGTCTGCAGGTCCAGCGCCTCGCCCGTGCCGGATAGCAGGGATTCCAGATGCTCCAGCAGCGGGGGCATCACCAGCTCGTAGCCATAGCCACGGGCGGTATCGAGGAGTTGGCGGCGGAGTTCTTCGATGTGGCGCGCCTCGGAAGGCAGCACATCGGCGAGGTGATCCGGGAGGACCCAGGCGGACATGGCGAAACAGGCCGTGGTTAAAAAGGGATTCTAAAGGGATCGAACGGCCGCTTCGCGGCTCCCCCCTTCCGGTTCCCGAAGGGGCGCACCCAACGGTCCGGCAAAGCCGGTCCCGGGAGGTGCCCTGGGGGCTTCGCTGCGCTTGCCGGCTGGGAGGGGGAAAAAGTGTCTTCGGCGGGCTCAGCCCACGATCCAGAGCAGCGCGAGGCCGGCGAGGATGCAGCACAGCCCGAAGAAGCGCAGCTGGCCGTTGCGCAGCTGCATCAGCTGGCTGAAGCCGCGCCGCCAGCCTTCGGGAGAGATGAAGGGCAGCAGCCCTTCGAGCACCAGCACCAGCGCCAGTGCAGTCCAGAAGGCCTCTGCGCTCACGGCCGGGCGGCGCCGGCAGGGCCGGCGCTGCGCATGGCCCGGAAGAAATCGCTGCCCGAGGGGTCGAGCACCATCACGTCGCCCTTCTTGTTGAAGCTCTGCTTGTAGGCTTCCAGGCTGCGGTAGAACTGGGCGAACTGGGCATCGCGGCCGAAGGCGTCGGCATAGGCCGCCGCGGCCTGGGCGTCGCCCTCGCCCTTGATCTTCTGGGCGTCGCGGTAGGCATTGGCCACCGTCACCTCGCGCTGGCGGTCGGCGTCGGCGCGGATCTTCTCACCTTCGGCAAAGCCCGTGGAACGCAGTTCGTTGGCCACGCGCTTGCGCTCGGCCTCCATGCGGCGGTAGACCGATTCGGTGATGGCTTCCACGTAGTCGATGCGCGTCACGCGCACGTCCACGATGTCCATGCCCCAGGAGTTGCCGCCGCGCACCACTGCAAGCACCTCGCGCTTGACGTCGTTCATCACGTCCTCGCGGCGGGCCGAGATCAGGTCGCGCACGGTGCGCTTGTTGATGTTCTCCTGGAAGGCGTTGCGCACCACGCGGTTGAGCTGCACGGCCCCCGCGTTCTCGTCCAGGCCCACGTTGCGGATGTACGCCTGCGGATCGACGATGCGCCAGCGCACGTACCAGTCGATCACCACGCGCTGCTTCTCGGCCGTCAGCATGGGCTCGGTGTCCAGGCTGGACAGCGTCAGCAGCCGCTTGTCGATGTACGAGACGTTCTGCACCGGCGGCGGCAGCTTGAATTTCAGGCCCGGCTCGGTGATGACTTCCTTGATCTGGCCCAATTGGTAGACCACGCCGAACTGGCGCTGGTCGACCACGAAGGCCATGGAGCTGAGCGCCATCAGCAGCACGATGACCGAGGCGGCGATGAATCCGATTCTGTTCATGTGGGGATCCCCTTCCTGAAGTCTTCAGCGCACGTCGCGGTCGCGCGAGCGTGCGTCGCGCGCGCTCGACGGCGGCGCCACGGGGATGGACGAGGATTGTGGTGGTGCGGTGCCGGCCACGTTGGGCGGCGCACCGTCGACCGGCGCCGGCGTGCCGGCCTGGCCCGTCATCTGCATCAGCTTGTCCAGCGGCAGGTACAGCAGGTTGCTGCCCTGCTTGCTGTCCACCAGCACCTTGGTGGTGTTGGCGTAGATCTGCTGCATGGCGTCGGTGTACATGCGGTCGCGCGTGACCTGCGGCGCCTTCTGGTATTCGGTCAGCACCTGGCCGAAGCGCTGCGCATCCCCCTGCGCCTGCGCGACCACGCGGGCCTTGTAGGCTTCGGACTCCTCGATCAGGCGCGAGGCCGTACCGACGGCGCGCGGCACCACGTCGTTGGCGTAGGCCTGGGCTTCGTTCTTGGCGCGCTCGCGCTCCTGCCCGGCCTTGAGCACGTCGTCGAAGGCCGCCTGCACCTGCTCGGGCGGGCGCACGCCGCCCTGCTGCAGGTTGATGCCCACCACGTCCACGCCCACCTTGTAGCGGTCCAGGATCTGCTGCATCAGCGTGCGCACGCGCGGCGCGATCTGGTCGCGTTCCTCGGCGAGGGCGGCGTCCATCTTCATCTTGCCCACCACCTCGCGCACGGCGGTCTCTGCCACCTGCACCACGGTCTCGGACGGGTTGCGGCTTTCGAACAGCCAGGCGCGCGCGTCGCTCAGGCGGTACTGCACGGCGAACTTGATCTCGACGATGTTCTCGTCCTCGGTCAGCATGGCCGACTCGCGCAGGCCGGTGCTGCGCACGATGGCGTCGCGGCCCACGTCGGTCGAGCGGATCTGCGTGACCATCACCGTCTCGTGGCGTTGGATCGGGTACGGCAGGCGCCAGTTGAAGCCCGCGCCCACGGTTTCCTTGTAGCGGCCGAACTGGGTAATGACGGCCTGGTAGCCTTCGTTCACGATGAAGAAGCCCGTGCCCAGCCAGATCAGCAGGGCCACCACGGCGATCATGCCGAGCCCGAAACCGGCGTTCTTCATGTCGGGCTTGTAGCTGTTGCCGCCGCCATTGCCGCCCATCGGCGAGCGCGGCCCGCCGCCCTTGCCGCCGCCGAAGATGCCACCCAGCTTGCGGTTGAAGTCGCGCCACAGCTCGTCCAGGTCCGGCGGCCCCTGGTTCGGGCCTTGCGATCCGCGCGGCCGCTGCGGGGCCGGTGGCGGGCTCGGCGGATCGCCCTCGGGACGCGAGGCAGGCCGATCGTTGTCGGACGAAGCGGATTCGTCGCCTCGGCCCCAGCGGCCATCATTGAGATTGAACATGCCCGGGAACCGGCTCGCAAGAAAGCGTCGGGCGGCCCCAAGCTTGCTTGCCCCACCTTGGGGTCGGGCCGGGTACAGACCGGACCCGGGGGCGCTCTCAGGCATTGTCTTCATTCGTAGTGCTGTTTGATTGACGGCGACTATTGTGCCGCGCTCAGTGTGCGGCGTCGTCGAATTCGGCCTCGTGTGCAGGGGTCATGCGCTCGTCGGCCTCGGGCAGTGCACGCGCCGCCAGTTCGGCCCGCAGCAGTGGCAGGCCCTGGCCCGAATGCGCGCTCAGGAAGATGCGCGGCACGGGACGCCCGTCCAGCTCCATGTGGTCCTGCAATTGCAGCGGCCGACGCGATTCGTCCAGCGCGTCGAGCTTGTTGAAGACCAGCAGCTGCGGCACCTCCTGCGCACCGATCTCGGCCAGCACCTCCTGCACCTGCGCGATCTGCTCGGGATGGTGCGGGTTGGACGCATCCACCACGTGCAGCAGCAGGTCGGCGTCCACCGCCTCCTGCAGCGTGGCCTTGAAGGCATCGACCAGGCCGTGCGGCAGGTCGCGGATGAAACCCACGGTGTCGGAAATCGACACGCGCCGCCCGCCCTCGCCCAGGTACAGGTGGCGGGTGGTGGTGTCCAGCGTGGCGAAGAGCTGGTCGGCCGCATAGGCGCGCGCCTTCACCAGCGCGTTGAAGAGCGAGGACTTGCCCGCGTTCGTGTAGCCCACCAGCGAGATGTTGAAGGTGTCGCGGCGCTCGCGCTGGCGGCGTTGCGTGCCGCGCTGCTTCTGCACTTTCTGCAGGCGCTCGCGCGTGCGCTTGATCGAGGCATCGATCATGCGGCGGTCCAGCTCGATCTGCTTCTCGCCCGGGCCGCCACGCACACCCGCACCGCCGGTCTGGCGTTCCAGGTGGGACCAGCGGCGCACGAGGCGCGTGCTCAGGTACTGCAGGCGCGCCAGCTCGACCTGCAGCTTGCCCTCATGGCTGCGCGCGCGCTGCGCGAAGATTTCCAGGATGAGGAAGGTGCGGTCGTACACCGCGCAGCCCAGCGCACGCTCGAGGTTGCGCTGCTGGGCCGGCGACAGCGCCTGGTCGAAGATGACTTCGCTGGCGCGGTGCAGCTCGGCGAGCTCGCGGATCTCCTCGGCCTTGCCGCTGCCCACGAAGAGCGCGGCATCGGGCGCCTTGCGCTTGCAGCTCAGGCGCGCCACGGGCGTGAGGCCGGCGGTCTGTGAAAGAAGGCCGAGCTCTTCGAGTTCGGCGTCGAAATGAGGCAGGCCGAAGTCGACGCCCACCAGCACGGCGGCGCCTTCTTGGCGTGGAATGGATTCGGACAATCGGAGGCGGGAGGTTCAAGAAACCGGGGCGTCGCCGTCCCGGTTTCCGCGCCGATCAGCCGCCGGCGTCTTCGTTCTCGTTGACCGAGAAGTTGACCGCGCGGCCGGGCACGATGGTGGAGATCGCGTGCTTGTAGACCATCTGGGTCACCGTGTTGCGCAGCAGCACGACGTACTGGTCGAAAGATTCGATCTGGCCCTGCAGCTTGATGCCGTTGACCAGATAGATCGAAACCGGCACGTGCTCACGACGCAGGGTGTTGAGGAAGGGGTCTTGCAGAAGCTGCCCTTTGTTGCTCACGATATTCTCCGTGTTCAAGAGTTGTTGTTGGACCGGGCACCTTAACACAGCGCTTCCGCGCTGCAGCAATCGGCCGCAAAGGCCCGGGAAAATTTCTGGCTCTGCCTGTTCCCAGGTGTGTCGCAGCTGGCGCCGGCGCGGCGCTTTTCAAGGCCGCCCGCTCACCGCGGCGCTCAGCCGCCGCCCTTCTTGTCCGCGTAGGGGTTGTCGGAGGTCTTGAACTCGATGCGCAGCGGCGTGCCCACGAGGTCGAACTCCTTGCGAAAGCGCGATTCCAGGAAGCGGCGGTAGCTGTCGCTCACATGTTCCAGCGAATTGCCGTGGATCACGATCAGCGGCGGGTTCATGCCGCCCTGGTGCGCATAGCGCAGCTTGGGCCGGAACATGCCGCTCTTCTTGGGCGCCTGGAACTGCACCGACTCGAGCAGCAGGCGCGTGAGCAGCGGCGTGGGCATCTTGCGCGTGGCCGCCCGGTGTGCCTGGATGATGGACTGCCACACGGGCGCCAGCCCGAGCCGCTTCTTCGCCGAGATGAAGTGCAGCGAGGCGAACTTCATGAAGGGCAGCCGGTTCTCGATCTGCCGCTGCAGCTGCTCGCGCTGGTAGGCGTCGAGCGCATCCCACTTGTTCACGGCCAGCACCACGGCGCGGCCGGCTTCCAGGATGAAGCCGGCGATGTGCGCGTCCTGGTCGGTCACGCCCTGCGTGGCGTCGATCAGCAGCAGCACGACGTTGGCCGATTCGATGGCCTGCAGCGTCTTGACCACCGAGAACTTCTCGATCGCCTCGAACACCTTGCCCTTGCGGCGCAGGCCGGCGGTGTCGATCAGCTCGAACTTCTGGCCGTTGCGCTCCATCGGCACCGTGATGGCGTCGCGCGTGGTGCCCGGCATGTCGAAGGCCACCAGGCGCTCCTCGCCCAGCCAGGCGTTGATCAGCGTGGACTTGCCGGCATTGGGCCGGCCCGCCACCGCCAGGCGGATGGGCCGCTGCTCGGCATCGGCGTCATCGTCCGGCTCGTCCTCCTCAGGCGGCGGCAGCATGTCCAGCGCCAGCTCCAGCAGCGCGCGCACGCCCTGCCCGTGGGCCGACGAGACCGCATGCACCTCGCCGAAACCCAGCTCGTAGAACTCGGCCAGCTTGCCGCTGTCCTTCATGCCTTCGGCCTTGTTGGCCGCCAGCACACAGGGCTTGCCGAGCCGGCGCAGCTCGTTGGCGATGTCGTGGTCCTGCACCGACAGGCCTTCGCGCGCATCGAGCACGAAGATCACCACGTCGGCCTCGGCGATGGCTTGGCGCGTCTGCTTGGCCATCTCGCGGTAGATGTCGTGCGCGGCCGCGTCGGGCTCGAAACCGCCGGTGTCGATCACGATGAACTCGCGCCCCGACTGCTTGCCGCTGCCGTAGTGGCGGTCGCGCGTGAGCCCCGCATAGTCCGCCACGATGGCGTCGCGCGTGCCCGTCAGGCGATTGAACAGGGTGGACTTGCCCACGTTGGGGCGCCCCACCAGCGCCAGTACTGGCTTCATGAGCCCATCTCTTTCTTGCACCCGTCTGGCGAGCGCAGCGCAGCCCCCGGGGCGCCCGTCGAACCGGCCGGGCCGGAGCGTGGGACGCGCCCCCTTCGCAAGGCACGAAGGGGTGCCGCGAAGTGGCCTGGGGAATGCTTCATGTCAATTGGGGCGATAGCCGAAGATGCCGCCGTTGCGCGTGACCACGACGACCGTGTTGGCCGCCTGCACCGGCGTGGCCGCGATGGCCGAGCCGTCGGGCACCAGCCGGTTGAGCGGTGCGCCGTCGGCCTTCGACAGGAAATGCACCGTGCCCGTGTCCTCGCCGATGACCAGCGTGTTGCCGACCGCCAGCGGCGCCGTCAGGCTTCGCAGGCGCAGCCGGTCGCTGGACCAGGCGCGCGCGCCGTTGGCGCGGTTCCAGGCCACCAGCGTGCCGTTCGATTCGGTGCCGTAGACCCGGCTCTCGTCGCCCGCCACGCCTTCGGCGCCCACGGCCGGCTGCGTCCACACCAGCACGCCGCGCGCGGTGTCCACACAGCCCACGGCCGCGTAATAGGCGCGCGCGCAGACACTGCTGCCTTCACGGCTCACCGGGCCGGTCAGGTCGACCAGGCGCTCCACGTCGTTGGTGCCGCGCGGCGACGCCACCGGCACTTCCCAGCGCGAGGCGCCGTTGCCCGGATTCATGCCGACCAGGCGCGCGCCCACGCCGGCAAGCAGCGTGTCGCCCACCGGCTGCAGCACGCCGGGGCGGCGCAGCACCAGCGATTCGCCGGCGCTGCGTTCCTGCAGCCACAGGCGGCGGCCGCTCTGGCCGTCGAAGGCCACCGTGCTGCGGTCGGCCAGCTGGACGAACACGCGGCGGCCCGCCACCAGCGGCGCCGTGAAGGTTTCGGCCTGCAGGCGCTCCTTCCAGAGCACCTTGCCGCCTTGCAGCACCACGACCTCGTTGTTGCGGGTCACGACGGCGCTCAGGTCGCCGTCGCTGCCCACGCCCGCCGTCAGCGGTGCGCCTGCGCTGGCGCGCCACAGTTCGCGGCCCGTGCGCGCGTCCACGGCCAGCACCGTGCCGTCGCCCGAGGCCACGGTGACCGTGTCGCCCGTCACGGCCGTCTGCAGCGGAAAGGACACCGCGGGCAGCTTCGCGCTCCAGGCCTGGTTGACGCCCAGCACCGCCACGTTGGGCGGCAGCTCGGCCGGCTTCGGCTTGGGCGTGCCCGAGCAGGCGGCCAGGGCCGCCACCAGGGCCAGGACGGCCAGACGCGGGACAGGAGCCGGAACAGCGATGGACTTGAAATTCATGTGCAGCGGGGATGGCAATGGGGCAATCAGGATTTGGGCGCGTCGGCACCCAGGCTCTTGACGTCGACGCCCACGGCGTTGAGCTTGACCTCGACCAGTCGGCGGTACTCGGACTCGGGGCCGAAGGCGGTCCACGCCTTCTGGTACTGCGCGCGCGCTTCGTCGCGCTTGCCCTGGGCCAGCAGCAGGTCGCCCTTGCGGTCGGCAGCCAGGGCCTGGAACTCGGCCGGGAAGCCGGCATCGAGCTGCTGCAGCGCGGGCTCCCAGGCCTTGGCATCCATGTGCAGCGACGCCAGGCGCAGCCGCGCCACCGCCTGGTAGCCCGGGTCCACGGCCTTGTCGATCACCCAGGTCAGGGCGGTGCGGGCCTCTTCGGCCTTGCCCTGCGTCGCCAGGCTGCTGGCGGCCAGCAGCCCGCCCTGCTGGGCATAGGCCGTGCGTGCAAAACGCTGCTGCAGATCGGCCAGCGCGCGCTGCACGCGCTCGGCGTCCGCGGCCTTGGTCGCGCGGTCCAGCTCGTCGTACAGCGTGGCGGCCTGCGCCGATTGCGAACGCTGCCAGTACTGCCAGCCGTTCCAGGCGACCACGGCCCCGGCCACCAGCAGCAGCACCCAGGTGATCAGGGTGCCGTAGGTGTTCCAGAAGTGCTTGAGCCGGTCGAGCTGTTCCTGTTCTTCGAGGTCGAGATGGGTCGCCATGCGCTGTCGTCGTGCCTGTGAATGCCTCAGGGCGTGGTGCCCGGGGAAGCGGGGAATTGTAGGGTGGCGGCCCACGCGGCCACGTCGGACAGCGGGCGCAGCACCTGGGCGCCGCTGCCGTCGCGCAGCGCCTTGACGGTCACTTCACCGCGAGCGACCTCGTCCTCCCCGAAGATCAGTGCAAAGGCCGCGCCACTGGCATCGGCTTTCTTGAACTGCGCCTTCATGCTGCCGCCGCCGGCATGCAGCAGCACGCGGACCCCTGCGGCGCGCAGGGCCTCCAGCGCCACCATGGCTTGCGGCAGCTGCGCCGGCTGCGGCGCAATGGCATAGACGGCCGGCGCCGGCGCGGGCACCGGCAGGCCCAGGGCCTGGATCAGCAGCAGCAGCCGCTCCACGCCCAGGCCGAAGCCCACGGCCGGGGCCGGCTTGCCGCCCATCTGGCCGATCAGGCCGTCGTAGCGTCCACCGCCGCACACCGTGCCCTGCGAGCCCAGCTGGTCGGTGACCCACTCGAAGACCGTGAGGTTGTAGTAGTCCATGCCGCGCACCAGGCGCGGGTTCACGCGGTATTCCAGGCCGGCCGCGTCGAGCACGGCGCGCACGGCGTCGAAGTGCGCGCGCGATTCGTCGCCCAGGAAGTCCATGAGCTGCGGTGCGGCCTCGACCATGGCCTGCATGGCCGGGTTCTTGGTATCGAGGATGCGCAGCGGGTTGCTGTGCAGGCGGCGCTTCGCATCCTCGTCCAGCAGATCGGCATGGGCCTCGAAGTGGCGCACCAGCGCATCGCGGTGGGCCTGGCGCTCGGCCGGCTGGCCCAGGCTGTTGAGTTCGAGGCGCACGTGCTGGCCTTCGATGAGGCCCAGCTGCTTCCACAGCGCGCGCACCATCAGGATCAGCTCGGCATCCACGTCGGGACCGGCGAAGCCCAGGGCCTCGACGTCGAGCTGGTGGAACTGGCGGTAGCGGCCCTTCTGCGGTCGCTCGTGGCGGAACATCGGCCCCATCGTCCACAGCCGCAGCGGGCCGTTGTACAGCGCGTTGTGCTCGACCATGGCGCGCACGATGCCGGCCGTGGCCTCGGGCCGCAGCGTGAGCTTGTCGCCGTTCATGGAATCGGTGAAGGAATACATCTCCTTCTCGACGATGTCGGTCACCTCGCCCAGGCCACGCACGAACAGCGCCGTGGGCTCGACCACGGGCGTCACGATGTACTGGTAGCCGTAGCGGGCCAGCACCTCGCGCACGGTGCTCTCGAACCAGTGCCACAGCGCCGAATCGGGCAGCTTGTCGGTGCGCGGCACGCTCGCCGGCAATATGTCGTTCATGCCTTTGACGGCATTGATCTTGTCAGCCATGGGATGCAGGAATCAGGCTTCGGTGGCCGGGGCCCGGCCGAAGCGCTTCTCGATGTAGTTCTCGACGATCTGGTGGAATTCGGCGGCGATGTTCTCGCCGCGCAGCGTCAGTGCCTTCTCGCCGTCGATGAAGACGGGCGCGGCCGGCGCCTCGCCGGTGCCGGGCAGGCTGATGCCGATGTCCGCATGCTTGCTCTCGCCGGGGCCGTTGACGATGCAGCCCATCACGGCCACCTTCATCGCCTCCACGCCGGGGTACTTGTGGCGCCACACGGGCATCTGCATGCGCAGGTAGTCGTCGATCTGCTTGGCCAGTTCCTGGAAGGTGGTGCTGGTGGTGCGACCGCAGCCCGGGCAGGCCGTGACGCTCGGAACGAACACGCGCAGGCCGAGCGCCTGCAGGATCTCCGAGGCGATCACGACTTCCTGCGTGCGCGACTCGCCGGGCTGCGGCGTGAGCGACACGCGGATGGTGTCGCCGATGCCCTCCTGCAGCAGGATCGACAGCGCCGTGGCCGAGGCCACGGTGCCCTTGGTGCCCATGCCGGCCTCGGTCAGGCCCAGGTGCAGCGCGTAGTCGCAGCGGCGGGCCAGCTCGCGGTAGACCGAGATCAGATCCTGCACGCCGCTCACCTTGCAGCTCAGGATGACCTGGTTGCCGTCCATGCCCATCGATTCGGCCAGCTTGGCGGAATCGATGGCCGAGGTGACGAGCGCTTCGTACATCACGCTCTTGGCGTCCCAGGGCTCGGCGCGCCGGCTGTTGATGTCCATGAGGCTGGCCAGCAGTTCCTGGTCCAGGCTGCCCCAGTTCACACCGATGCGCACGACCTTGTTCCAGCGCATCGCGGCCTCGATCATCTGGCCGAACTGCCTGTCTTTCTTGTCGCCCTTGCCCACGTTGCCGGGGTTGATGCGGTACTTGGACAGCGCCTCGGCGCAGGCCGGGTACTCGGTCAACAGGCGATGGCCGTTGTAGTGGAAGTCGCCCACCAGCGGCACGTCGACCCCCATGCGGTCGAGCTGCTCGCGGATGTAGGGCACCTGCGCAGCCGCCTCGGGCGTGTTGACGGTGATGCGCACCATCTCCGAGCCGGCCTGGGCCAGCTCCTTGACCTGGATCGCGGTCCCGATGGCGTCCACGGTGTCGGTGTTGGTCATCGACTGCACGCGCACCGGCGCGTCGCCGCCCACGGTGACGACGCGCGGGCCCCAGACCACGCGCGCCTGGCGCGAGCGGCGCGGCGCGGGCGCCGCCGCCTCGATGGGCTGGGCTTCGTGCAAGGTCACGGCTTCACCTCGAAACGTGCGACACCGCCCGAGCGCGTGATCGGCGCCAGGTCGAAGGCCTGGCCCTGCACCTGCACCTCCACCACGGCCGCGCGGCCCACGGTCACGGCCAGCGGCAGATCGGCCTGCGGCACCGAGGCCGTCTCGCCGTCCTTGAGCGTGCGCTCGAACACGGTGCGGCCGCCCGTGCCCGTGACGCGGATCCACGACTCGCCGCGCGCCTTGAAGACCAACACCTCGGGCGTCGAAACCGGGGCGGCCGGCACACTGTCGGCAGCGGGCGGCGCGTCGGCCGCGGGCACGGCCGCTGCCGATGCAGCAGCCACGGGGGGCGCTGCGGGCGCCGGCGCCGCCACCGGGGCCGGCTGCGGCGTCTCGGCCACCATGCCCTCGGGCGGGCGGCTGTCTTCGTCCGCGGCCTCCTGCGCGCCGCCGCCGGTCAGGCGCGTCCAGGCGGCAGACATCGACTCGGTGGCCGATTGCGGCAGGAAGTAGATCACCAGCGCGCCCACCAGCAGCAGCCCCACCACCGCCAGCAGCGGACGCGAAGGCCCGCCCGTGAGGCCGGCGCGCACGCTGCTGCGTTGCGCCTGGGGGCGGATGTTGCCGCTCATCGTGCGGTCGGCCTCGGCCAGCACCGCACGCGGCGCGCCGGGCAGCTTCTCGAGCACGGGGGCGGGATCGACGCGCAGTGCGCGGCACATGCTGGCCGCCAGCGCACGCGCGAAGACCGGGTCCGGCAGCGCGTCGATCTGGTCGGCCTCCAGCGCCGCCAGCTTCTGCGTCGGCACCTTCAGCGCCGCGGCCACCACGTCGAGGTGCAGACCGTGCGCCTCGCGCGCCTGGCGCAGCATCTGGCCGGCGCTCAATTCGCCCGAGGGGGGGTCCGGCACCAGCGGCATGGCCGCCGAGGGGCTGAACTCGCTCGCACGCTCAATCATCAAACTGTCCCTTCTCGAAGGCCCGCGCCTCGCGCGAATCGGGATATCGCCGCTGCAGCTGGCTGGCCAGCTCGTTCATGGCTTCGCGGTTGCCCAGCCGGCGTTCGGTGCGAATGCCCAGCCACAGCGATTCGGCATTGGAAACCGGCCCATTGTTGACGCGCCGGATGTAGAACTGGGCCCGCGCGTATTCGCCGCGCTGGTACAGCAGCAGCGCGAGGTTGTAGCCGATGACGGGATTGGCCGCGTCGATCTCGTAGGCCTGCGTCAGCGCGCGCTCGGCGTCGGCGCGCTGGCCCGCCTGCAGGTGGCAGATGCCCTGCGTCATCAGCGTCTTGGCGGACTCCGCATAGCCGGGCGCGGCGAGCGCCGCCGCGAACTGCTGCTGCGCATCGGCGTAGCGCTGCTGCTGGCACATCAGCCACGCGTAGTTGTGGCGCACGTTGCCGTCGCGCGGGTTGATCACGATCGCGCGCCGGAAGCTGTCCTCGGCGCGGCCCGGGTCGTCCAGCCGCATGTAGATCAGCCCGCGCAGGCTGTAGGCATCGACGGAATTCGGGTCGGCCGCCAGCGCCTGGTTGACCTCTTCGAGCGCGATCTGCGTCTGCCCCTGCTCGAAATAGCCGGTGGCCAGTTGCAGCCGGATGCGCGCGCGATGGCGCGCCTGCTCGGGATCGTTCGCCGTCGTCGGCGCGGGCAGGCCGGCGTTGTTCACGTCGGGCAGCGAGGTGGTGACCGTGGTGGTGGTCTTGCAGGCGCCGAGCGCCAGGCAGGCCGCCAGCGCCAGCAGCCAGCGCATGCCGCCCCGTCCCGTCCCACACCCCTGCTCTTGCTGGATCGCGCGGCGCGCGGCGGGCGCGCCCTTCGGATGCCCGCCGCCCGGCGGCAGTCCGGCGGCAAGAGAGGTCTGGAAGGTCATCGGCTTCAGTGCTCCTGGGTCATGGCTGGCCGGGCTGCGGGCGCGCCGGCCCGCTGCATCATCACCGTGCGGCGCTGCGCCATGCGGTCTGCGGCGCGCGTGCGGTCCTTGACGTCGCCGGCCAGCTGGCCGCACGCCGCGTCGATGTCGTCCCCGCGGGTCTTGCGCACCGTGGTCACGATGCCCGCATCGGCCAGCGTACGCGCGAAGGCCTGCACCCGCGGCGCGGGCGAGCGCAGCAGGCCCGAGGCCGGGAAAGGGTTGAAGGGGATCAGGTTGAACTTGCAGGACACGCCCTGGCTGCGCACCAGGTCGATCAGCTGCTGCGCATGCGCATCGCTGTCGTTCACGCCGTCGAGCATGCAGTACTCGAAGGTGATGAAGTCGCGCGGCGCATGGTCGAGGTAGCGCTTGCAGGCGGCCAGCAGTTCGGCGATGGGGTACTTGCGGTTCAGCGGCACCAGGTCGTCGCGCAGCGGGTCGTTGGGCGCGTGCAGCGACACGGCCATGGCCACCGGGCAGTCCTGCGCCAGGCGGTCGATCATGGGCACCACGCCCGAGGTGGACACCGTGACGCGGCGGCGCGACAGGCCATAGGCGTTGTCGTCCAGCATGGTGCGCAGCGCGGGCACCAGCGCCGCATAGTTCTGCAGCGGCTCGCCCATGCCCATCATCACCACGTTGGAGATGATGCGCTCGTCGCGGCCCAGGTGCTTGCGCAGGAAGTGTTCGGCGAACCAGAGCTGGGCCACGATCTCGCCGGTGCTCAGGTTGCGGCTGAAGCCCTGGTGGCCCGTGGAGCAGAAGCGGCAGCCCACGGCGCAGCCGGCTTGCGAGGACACGCACAGCGTGCCGCGATCATCTTCCGGAATGAACACGGCTTCGACGGCATTGCCGTCACCGACGTCGAACAGCCACTTGATGGTGCCGTCGGCGGAAATGTGTTGGGTGATGACGGGCAGGCCCTGGACCTGCGCGACGCCGGCCAGCTTGCCGCGCAGCGACTTGGCCAGGTCCGTCATCTGCGTGAAGTCGCTCGCGCCGCGCTGGTGGATCCAGCGGAACAGCTGCGTGGCGCGAAAGCGCTTCTCGCCCAGCCGCTCGCAGAACGCGGCCAGTCCTTCGAGATCGAAATCGAGCAGGTTGGTGGCGGTCGTCATGGCGGGGCTGGATTTTTGTCTGAGCAGGCGGCGCGGGCTCAGGCCACACGCCGCCAGGGCGCTCAGCGCGCGTAGACGTTCGCGGCGGGGAAGAAGAAAGCGATCTCGACGGCGGCCGTTTCGGGCGCGTCGGAGCCATGCACGGCGTTGGCGTCGATGCTGTCGGCGAAGTCGGCGCGGATGGTGCCGGCAGCGGCCTTCTTGGGGTCGGTGGCGCCCATCAGGTCGCGGTTCTTGGCGATGGCGTTCTCGCCTTCCAGCACCTGCACGAACACGGGACCGGAGACCATGAAGTCCACCAGGTCCTTGAAGAAGGGACGCTCCTTGTGCACGGCGTAGAACTGCTCGGCTTCGGCGCGCGACAGGTGCACCAGCTTGGCGGCGGCGATCTTCAGGCCGGCGGCCTCGAAGCGGGAAACGATCTTGCCGATGACGTTCTTGGCGACGGCGTCGGGCTTGATGATGGACAGGGTACGTTCGATGGCCATGATGAGCTTTCTGAGCGGATTGCTTGTTGGAAGCGTTTTGGAAAAGCGGGAAGCGACATTTGCCCGGGGGCCCTGCGCAGGCAGGGGCTCGAACCAGGGTCGGGCCGGATTGACACGGCCTGGCTCGGCGACCGCCGACACGCACGCACTGCCGCGCGGACAAAGCGCACGATTTTAACCCGGGCCCCTCGCGCCCCTTAGGGCGCCGGGCTCAAAAACAGCAGGGAAATCGGTGGCTCGGGGCGCGCGCGGCCAGCGCGGGCCCGCGCCCCGGCACCGCCTGGCGGTCAGCGCGAGCGGCCGCCGCGCCGGTTGCCACCCCGGCCGCCACCGCCACCGCCGCCGCCCGACGGGCCGCCGAAGCCGCCACCGCCGCGGCGCGCTTCCTTGCGCTGGCGCATGAAGCTGTCGGCGCCGATGTAGCCCAGCGAGGTCTTCATCGGGTCGGGTTGCGCACCGCCGCCGCTCCCACCGCCAGCGCCCTTGGCGCCGCCGCGCTTGCCGCCCGGCCGGCCCTTCTTGGCGCCGTTGCGGACCGCGCCGGCGTCGCCGTCCCGGCCCGGCCACGCACCGCGGGCCGGGCTCCCCGCCTCGGGTGGGCGGGCGCCGCCGCGCTGGCTGCGGCCGTCGCCGCGCCGGGCCTTCTTGCCGTTGCGGCCGCCCCCTTCGTTCTGCCGCGGCAGGGCCGGCATGTCGGCGCCGGCCGCCTGGGTGAGCGCCCGGATGTCGCGCTCGTCCAGCTCCATCCAGGCGCCGCGCTTGAGGCCGCGCGGCAGCAGCATCGCACCGTAGCGGATGCGGATCAGCCGGCTCACGGCATGGCCGACGGCCTCGAACAGGCGGCGCACCTCGCGGTTGCGGCCTTCGGAGATGGTCACGCGGTACCACTGGTTCGAGCCTTCGCCACCCCCGTCCTCGATGGTGCCGAACTGCGCGCGCCCGTCGGCCAGCTGCACGCCGTCGAGCAGGCGCTGCTTCTCTTCGTTGCTCAAGGCACCCAGCACGCGCACGGCGTATTCGCGCTCCAGACCGAAGCGCGGGTGCATCAGGCGGTTGGCCAGTTCGCCGGAACTGGAAAAGAGCAGCAGGCCTTCGGTGTTCAGGTCCAGCCGGCCCACCGACTGCCACTTGCCCTGGTGCAGGCGCGGCAGCTTGCGAAACACCGTGGGCCGGTTCTGCGGGTCGTCGTGCGTCACCACCTCACCCACAGGCTTGTGGTAGGCGATCACGCGCGGCGGCGGGGGCGCGATGCGGTAGCGGATCGGCTTGCCGTTGAACTTGATCTGGTCGCCGTACTGGATGCGCTGGCCGATGTGGGCCGGCTCGTTGTTGACCGAGATGCGGCCCTCGAGGATCAGGCGCTCCATCTCCAGCCGCGAGCCCAGGCCGGCCTGCGCCAGCACCTTGTGCAGCTTGGGCGCGTCGGCCTGCGGCAGCAGCACGCGCTTGGGCGGCGCCACGTCGGCGCTGCCTTCGTCGGCATCGAACTGGCCCGACACCACGTCGGCGAACTGGATCGGCTCCGGCGGCGGCGCGTTGCGCGCCGCGCGGGCGGCGGCCCGCTGCTGGCGGTCGAACTCGTCGTCGTCCTCGTCATCGTCCTCGTCGTCTTCCAGCTCCTGCGACCGGTCCCCGACGCCCGCACCGCCCGCGTCGCTGGCGCGCCCATCGGCGGCAGGGGCCGACGTGGGGCGCGACGGGGCGGCCGGCACGGAGGCAGGCGCGTCCGCGGCGGCGATCGCTGCCTGCGCAGCAGGCTCGGCCTCCAAGGACGCCGGTGCCGCATCGGCCTCGGCGGGCTGCACGGCTGGCGCGCTTTCCTCGGGGGAGACGGCGGCCTTGGGCGGACGGGGCTTGCGCTTGCGGGGCGCCACAGGCGCTGGCGCGGCCGCCGGCGTGCTCACGTCCGGCGCAGCCTCGGCAGAGGCTTCGGGGCTGTCGGCCGCGGCGGCCGCTGCCCGGGTCGTGCGCGGCTTGCGCTTGCGCGGCGCGGGCGCGGCCTCGTCGGCTGCGGGTGCAGCTTCAGCCGCGGGCGCAGCAGCCGCCGGCACAGCGGGGACTTCCGCCTCGGGGCTCTGGGGGTCGGTGGGGCGGAAGTCATGGTGTCTGTTCGGGAGCGTTCGAGGGGGGCGCCGCCGGAGGCGGCGGCGTGTCGGATTCGGGGGACGGCGGCGTCGCGTCGCCCGCGGGGGCCGTGTCGTCCACAGGGGCCGCGCCATCGTCGACGGATCGCGGCGGCGCAGGCGGTTCGGCCGTTTCAGCCACGGTCGCCGGCTCGGCCGCGTCGGCCGGGGCGGCTTCCAGCGCCTGCACGCCCGGGGCGGCCGCGGGCTCGGCCGCAGCCGGCGCCTCGTCGATGGACAGGCCCTGCTGCGCGCCCGCCAGCGCCTCGGCCATGGCGGCGGCATGCTGCGGGGCTTCGATCATGGGCAACTGGTCCAGCGAGGCCAGGCCCAGGTCGTCCAGGAACTGCTTGGTGGTCGCGTACAGCGCGGGCCGGCCCACGGTCTCGCGGTGCCCGATCACTTCCACCCAGTTGCGATCCTCCAGCTGCTTGAGGATCATCGAATTGATGGTCACGCCACGGATGTCTTCCATGTCGCCACGCGTGACGGGCTGGCGGTAGGCGATGATGGCCAGCGTCTCCAGCGTGGCGCGCGTGTAGCGCGGCGGCTTCTCGGGGTGCAGGCGGTCCAGGTGCTCGCGCATCTCGGGCCGGCTCTGGAAGCGCCAGCCGGTCGCCACCTGCACCAGCTCCAGCCCGCGCTGCGCCCAGTCGTCCTGCATCTGGGCGAGCAGTTCCTTGATGGTGTCGGCCCCGAGCGCATCGTCGAACAGCGTGCGCATGTCGCGCACGGGCAGCGGCTGCGCCGAACAGATCAAGGCGGTTTCGAGAATGCGCTTGGCATCCGCCGTATTCATGGTTCGCGGTGTCCGGAGGTGGCGCCCTCGGGCGCACGTCAGAAAACGGAAGGGGAAGGAGCGAGCGGCGGGCTGCAGGCAGCCTGGCGCTGCAGCGGGCCGGCGGATGCGCCGGCAGGACAAAGACCGTCAGGCGCAATTGTAGTCCAGGCCCCAGGCCTCGCAGACGGCCGCCAGGTCGGCCGGCACGGGGGCGCGCCAGTCCAGCGCCTGCTGCGTGAAGGGGTGCACGAAGGCCAGCCGGTAGGCGTGCAGCGCCTGGCGCTCCAGGCCATGGGCGGGCGCACCGCCGTAGGTCGCATCGCCCACCAGCGGGTGGCCGATGTGCGCCATGTGCACGCGGATCTGGTGCGTGCGGCCGGTCTCCAGCGTGCAGCGCACCAGGCAGCCCTGCGCCTGCGACCCGAGCGGCTCGACGAAGGTGCGCGCCGGCTTGCCCGACTGGTGCGCCAGATCGACCACCGCCATGCGCAGGCGGTTGCGCGGGTCGCGGCCGATGGCGGCGTCCACCTGGCGCGCCCCGCCCTGCCAGGCGCGGTGGGCCAGCGCCACGTACTGCCGCGTGACCTCGCGCGCGGCGATCATGCGCACCAGCGCTTCCATCGCGCGGCGGCTGCGCGCCACCACCATGAGGCCGCTGGTGTCGCGGTCCAGCCGGTGCACGATGCCGGCGCGCGGCAGCTGGGCCGCCTGCGCATCGCGCGCCAGCAGGCCGTTGAGCAGCGTGCCCTGCCAGTGGCCCGGCGCCGGATGCACCACCAGCCCGGCGGGCTTGCGGATCACGCACAGGTCGGCGTCCTCGTGCACCACGTCCAGCGCCATCGCCTCGGGCTTGAAGGCCTGGCTCTGCGGCGTCGGGCGCAGCTCCACCGTGCCCTGCTCGCCCGCGCGCACGGGCGTGGAAGGCTTGCGCGCCACGCGCCCCTGCAGTTGCACCGCCCCTTCGTCGATGAGCTGCTGCAGGTAGCTGCGCGAGAACTCGGGCACCTGCAGGGCCAGGGCGCGGTCCAGGCGCAGGCCGTGCAGCACCGGGTCGATGCGGAAGGCGCGCGTCTCGGGGGCCTCGTCCTGTTCGTCCACGGCCTCCTCGGCCGCCAGCGCCATCGCCATGTCCCCCTCGCCCGCAGGGGCGTGGGCCCGGGGGGGGCTCCCTATAATTCCGCGTTCCTGTTTCAAGAAAGCTGCCTCAGATGTATCGCGCCGGATTATCGAACGCCCCCGCCTGGGTGGCCCTTTCGCTGGCTGCGGCCCTGCTCGCCGGTTGCTCCACCACCGAGGAGGACCGCACGGCCAACTGGAGCCCCAACCGCATCTACGCCGAAGCCAAGGAAGAGGCGGACGGCGGCGCCTACGACAAGGCGGTCCCGCTGTATGAGAAGCTGGAAGGCCGCGCGGCCGGCACGCCGCTGGCCCAGCAGGCGCAGCTGGACAAGGCCTATGCGCAGTACCGCGCGGGCGACAAGCCGCAGGCCATCGCCACGCTGGACCGCTTCATGAAGCTGCATCCGGCCAGCCCGGCGATGGACTACGCGCTCTACCTGAAGGGCGTGGTCAACTTCAACGACGACCTCGGCATGTTCGCCTGGCTCACGCGCCAGGACCTGTCCGAGCGCGACCAGAAGGCGGCCAAGGAATCCTTCGAGTCCTTCAAGGAGCTGGCCACGCGCTTTCCCGAGTCGCGCTACGCGCAGGACGCGCGCCAGCGCATGAATTACATCGTGAACTCGCTGGCCCAGTACGAGGTGCACGTGGCGCGCTACTACTACACGCGCGGCGCCTACCTGGCCGCCATCAACCGGGCCCAGATCGCGCTGGCCGAGTATCGCGAGGTGCCGGCGCTGGAAGAGGCGCTGTACATCATGGTGCGCTCCTACGACGCGCTGGGCATGAACGACCTGCGCGACGACGCGCGCCGCGTGCTGACCACCAACTACCCGCAGAGCAGCTACCTGACCGAGGGCTTTCGCGGCAAGGACGATCCCTGGTGGAAGCTGTGGTGATGCGGCGCATGCAGGGCTGAACGCACTGCGCGCCCTGCGCAGCAACGGCCGCCTTCGGGGCGGCCGTTCTTGTTTTCCCCTATCCCTTGTGCGTTTGCGGCAGGCGGCGGGCGCTCAGAGCGTGTTCAAAGTCTCTTGAGCAAGAGCACCAAGAATGCCAAGTGGACGAACTGCAGGCTGGTGTTGAGCCATCGCTCGCAGTTCTTCCACAGCCTCCTGTTCTTGTCCAGCCAGGCAAAGCTGCGTTCCACGACCCAGCGCTTGGGCATCACCTTGAAAGTGTGAAGCTCGCTTCTCTTGGCGATCTGCACCGTCACATGCCCTCCCAGAATCTGCTGCACGCCTTGCGCGAACGGCCGACCGATGTAGCCTGCATCGCACAGCAGGCTTTGTAGCCGGCTCAACCGGGGCTTGCAGCGCTGTAGCGCCTGCAGTGCGCCTTTGCGGTCCGTCACCTCGGCCGTGGTCACCGCTATCGCATGCGGCAATCCCTGGGTGTCCACCGCGATGTGGCGCTTGATGCCCGAGACCTTCTTGCCTGCGTCATAGCCCTTCAAGCCCGCCGTGTCCGTGTTCTTCACGCTCTGCGCGTCCACGATCAAGAGCGTGCTGCAGGCGTTGCGCCCCAGTTTCTCGCGGGCCGCGCCAACCTGATTTTTTTAATGCCTGCTCCAGCAGGCTGCCACCCTCGCGTGGCTCGCTCCAGATGGCAAAGTACGAGTGCACGGTGCGCCACTTGGGAAAGTCACTGGGCAGTGCCCGCCACTGACAGCCCGTGCGCAGCAGGTAAAGCACGGCGCAAAACACCTCGTACAGCTCCACTTTGCGTGGGGCAGTCTTTCTGCGCGCACTCTCCAGCAATGGCCGGATCACCTCGAACTGCTCGCGCTTGATGTCGCTGGGGTAGCCTTTTCTCACCCACCGAGCTTCTCACATCAAGAGGGTGAGACTTTGAACACGTTCTCAGAAATCTGCTTGCGCCCCGCCCTCGGCCAGCGATGCCAGCGCCGCGGCGAAATCGTCCGCGCTTTCGAGCCACCGCATGGGCGGCAGCGCCGCCAGCAGGCGCTTGCCGTAGCCCATCTGCAGCAGCCGCGTGTCGCAGACCACGAGCAGGCCGCGGTCGGTCTCGCGCCGGATCAGGCGGCCCGCGCCCTGCTTGAGCGCCACGGCCGCCTCGGGAATGGAGAAGTCGGCAAAGCCGCTGCGCCCCTGCGCTTCGAGCCGCTGGGTGCGCGCCTCCACCAGCGGGTCGCCCGGCGGCGGGAAGGGCAGCTTGTCGATCACCACCAGCTGCAGCGCATCGCCGGGCGCGTCGAAGCCTTCCCAGAAAGAAGCCGAAGCCACCAGCACGCAGCCACGCTGCCCGGGCTCGGCGCCCGTGCGGAAACGATCCATGAGCACGCGCTTGGGCAGCTCGCCCTGCACCAGCAGCTCAAGCTCGGCGCCCGCGGCCTGCAGGCGCGCGCGCATCGCATCGGCGATGGTGCGCAGCGCGCGCAAGGTGGTGGTCAGCACCAGCGTGCGCCCGCCCAGGCGCGCGGCGCCCTGCGCCGCGAGCACGGCCACCTCGCGGCCGTGCGCCGCATCGCTGGGGCGCGGGAACACGCGCGGCACGTACAGCGCCGCCTGCCGTGGGTAATCGAAGGGACTGGCCACGCGCAGCACCTGCGCGTCCTGCAGGCCGCAGGGCTCGGTGAACCAGCGCAGCGCGGGCTCGTCGCCCAGCGTGGCCGAGGTGAAGATCCAGGCGCGCGGGCGTGCGGCGGGCGCCTGGCCCTGCGCGGCGTCATGGCGCCCGGCATGGGGCGCCTCGTCGTCGGCCGGCGCCTGGCCCGTGCGCAGCACGCGCGTGCGCATGGCTTCGGCGATGTCCAGCGGCGACTCCACCAGCCGCAGCTGCGTGCCCACGTCCACCCAGCGCACCGCGTCATGCGCGCAAGGCGCGGCCATGCGCTGGGCGCGCTCGGCCAGCCGCGTGGCGCGCTCGTGCAGGCGCACGAAGTCCGGCGCCATCTCGCTGCACGTCGCCAGCGCCTCCAGCGCCACCTCGGCGGCCTGCTCCAGCGCCTCCAGGCCGCGCTGCCATTCGGCGTGCGGCACGCCTTCGGGCCCCGGGCCGGCCCAGCGCAGCTTGGTGCCGGGCCATTGCTGGCCCACGACGAGGCGCAGGTCGCGCGCCGCGCGTTCTAGCCCCGCCGCGGCCTGCTGCCAGTCGGCCAGGCCGCGCGCATGCTGCAGGCCCGCCGCCAGCAGGTCGTGCGCCAGATCGAGCACCTGGCCGGTGCCCAGCTGCAGCCCCAGGAACTGCACACCGATCTCGTTGAGCTGATGGGCTTCGTCGAAGACCACCACACGCACGCTGGGCAGCAGCTCGGCCATGCCGCTTTCGCGCACCGCCAGGTCGGCGAAGAAGAGGTGATGGTTGATGACCACCACATCGGCCGCCAGCGCCTCGCGCCGCGCCAGGTTCACGTGGCAGGGCTTGAACTGCGGGCATTGCGCGCCCAGGCAGTTCTCGCGCGTGGAGGTGATGAGCGGGATCAGCGGCGAGCGCTCGTCCAGCCCCGGCAGCTCGGCCAGGTCGCCGGTGCGCGTGCCCTGGGCCCAGCGCTCCACCTTGGCCAGCGCGCGTGCCGCCATCGGCTCGTGGCCGGTGTCGTGGCGGGCCAGCTCCAGCCGGTGCAGGCACAGGTAGCTGCCGCGGCCCTTGAGCAGCGCGGTGCGCATCGGCAGACCCAGGCTCTCGACCAGCCGCGGCAGGTCGCGGCCGAAGAGCTGGTCCTGCAGCGCCTTGGTGGCGGTGGACAGCAGCAGGCGCTCGCCGCTCAGCAGGGCCGGCACCAGGTACGAGAAGGTCTTGCCCACGCCGGTGCCCGCTTCCACCACCAGCGCCCCGCCCTGCTCGATGGTCTGGGCCACGGCCAGCGCCATGCGGGTCTGGCCCTCGCGCTCGCGGTACTGCTCGGCCGCGCGCGAAAGCAGGCCTTCGGCCGCGAAGGCAGCCTCGACTTCGGCGACGAGCGACATCAGGCGGGCTCTTGGGGTTCAAGCAGGCGCTCGAGGCGCGCGATCTCGTCACGCAGGCCCAGGCGGCGCTTCTTGAGCCGCCGCAGCAGCAGCTCGTCGGGCACGGCCGATCGCGCGAGGTGGTCGACGCTGGCGTCCAGGTCGGCGTGCGCGATGCGCAATTCGATCAGGCGACGCGCATGGGAATGCAGGTGCGCCTGCAGCTGCGAATGAAGAAGGGGATGGAGCGGGGAATCCAAGACAAAAGCCACATGCGACAGCGCCGAGGGAGCTGCGCCTGCGCCGGATAATACGCGCTTCGCGTGCGCGCCCGCGCCGCCAACCGGGCCGCGCCGACGGCTGCCGCAACCATGTCCAAGGGCTTTCGACTCACCGCCGCCACCGCGATCCACCAGGGCGACCGTCCTTATCAGCAAGACCAGGTGCAGGTGCTGACGCATGCGCGCGCGCAGGGCTGCCTGCTGGGCGTGGTGGCCGACGGCATGGGCGGGCGCAGCGGCGGCCGCAAGGCCTCCGACCAGGTGCTGATGACTGCGCAGCAGCTCTTCGCGCGCTACGCGCCCGGCCACGAGAAGCCCGCCGAGCTGCTGGAGCGCCTGGTGGAAGATGCCCACACCGTCATCAAGCTCACGGCCGTGGCCGCCGAGCAGGAGCCGCACAGCACGGTGGCGGCCTTCCTGCTCGACCCCGACGGATCCGGCGCCTGGGCCCATGCGGGGGATTCGCGCATCTACCACTTCCGCAAGGGACGGCTGGTGCAGCGCACGCGCGACCATTCGTACGTGGAGGTGCTGGTGGAGCGCGGCGAACTCAGCGAACAGGAGGCCCTGCTGCACCCGCAGGCCAACATCCTGGTCGGCTGCCTGGGCATGCGCTCGACCCCGCCGCCCATCGACGTGCACCGCTTCGACAGCCTGCGCCCCGGCGACGCGCTGCTGGCCTGCAGCGACGGGCTCTGGCACTACTTCACGCCGGAGGAACTGGGCGCGGTGATCGCCGAGCAGTCTCCCCGCGCGGCGGCCGAGCTGCTGGTGGACGAGGCGCGCCACCGCGCTGGCGGCGGCGGCGACAACCTGTCGCTGGTGATCCTCAAGCTGGAGCCCCTGCCGCGTCACGAGGACGACGCCTGAGCCTCCTGAGCCTCCTGAGCCTTCTGTTGGACGGGCGCATTGCCGCCCGCGCCGTCACAACCCGTGGCCGGCCCCCGCACCCGGCGGCTACGGAGCCGGCACCGGCAAGGGTGCGGCTGGCGGCTTCTCCCGTTCGGCGTTGATGCGCGCCCGGTCCTCGCGGCGGCGCTGCGCGTCGGCCTGCTTGCGCTCGAAGCGCTCCCTGGCCTGCGGCGCCTCGGCCTGGCGCCGGGCCGCGCTGGCTGCGTCTTCGGCCCGCTGGCGCTGGCGCGCCTCGAAATCGGCGCGGTTCTGCGCCGCTTCGGCCTCCTTGGCGGCGCGGCTTCTCGCATGCTCGGCGGCACGCTCTTCACGGGCCTGCCAGGCCTCGCGCGAATCCTGCTGCTGCCGGGCGTTCGGGCCCGCGGGCGCGGCCTGCTTCTCGTCCAGGCGCTGCAGCTGCTCGGCGCCCCGGCGCTTGCGCTGCATGTCGTTGAGCGCGCTTTCCTGGCGGCGCAGGTCGTCGGTCTGGGCGCGCAGGTTGCGGCGGCTCGCTCGCAGGCAGTCCTCCACCGCAAAGCGCTGGTAGCAGGCGGCGCGCTCCTGCGCATGCCGCGCATCGATGGCCTTGCGCTCGGCCGCGATGCGCGCGCGCTCGGCATCGATCTGCTCGTCGCTCAGGCCCTGGGCCTGGAGGGCGCCGGCCGACAAGGACAACAGCAACAGCGGCAGGAGACGGGGAAGGTTCATGTGAGGCGGGTGTCCACGATGCGGCGCTCCAGCGCCAGGAACTCGGCCGATTGCATCTCGGTCAGGCGAGAGACGGTGCGCGGGAACTCATGCGCGAGCGGCCCTTCGGTATACAACGCCTCGGGCGGCACGGCGGCCGACAGGATCAGCTTGACGCGCCGATCGTAGAACACGTCCACCAGCCAGGTGAAGCGGCGCGCCTCCGAGGCCATGTTGACCGGCATGTGCGGCACGTCCGACAACAGCACGGTGTGGAACTGGCTCGCGATCTCGAGGTAGTCGTTCATCGAGCGCGGCCCGCCGCACAAGGTCTTGAAGTCGAACCACACCACGCCGCCGGCGCGCCGGCGCGCACGGATCTCGCGCTTCTCGATGTGCAGCACAGGGTTGTCGTCGCCCTTCTCGGCCAGTTGCTCGAAGGTCTTGCGCAGCTGCTTCTCGGCCGCCGCGTCGTTGGGCGTGAGGTACAGCGGTACCTGCTCGAGCGTGCGGCGGCGGTAGTCCGTGCCGTTGTCCACGTTCACCACGTCCATGCGCGCGTTGAGCAGCTCGATGGCCGGCTGGATGCGGTCGCGGTGCAGGCCGTTCGGATACAGGTCGTCGGGTTTGAAGTTGGAGGTGGTGACGAAGCCCACGCCGTTGTCGAACAGCGCCGTCAGCAGCCGGTGCAGGATCATCGCGTCCGTGATGTCGGCGACGTGGAACTCGTCGAAGCAGATCAGCTTGAAGCGTTTGGCGATGCGCTTGCCCAGTTCGTCCAGCGGGTTCACCGTGCCCTGCAGCTCGTGCAGCTCGCGGTGCACCTCGCGCATGAACTCGTGGAAGTGCAAGCGCGTCTTGCGGTTGATCGGGACCGCGTTGAAGAAGCAGTCCATGATGAAGCTCTTGCCGCGCCCCACCCCGCCATACATGTAGACGCCGCGCGGGATCTCGGGCCGGTTGATCAGCTTCTTGAACGCGTTGGAACGCTGCGACTTGTACTGCGCCCAGTCGCGCGCGCAGCGGTCCAGCGCCTCGACGGCACGCAGCTGTGCGGGATCGGCCTGAAAGCCGCGGGCCTGGAGTTCTGCCTCGTAGGCTTGCTTGACGGTCTGCAAGGGATGCTCGGGTCGGTGGAAAAGACAAAGCCGTCCGCGCCCTTGGAGGCGCGGACGGCCTGCAGTATCAGCGCATCAGAAATTCAGCGTGCGCTTGTCGACCGCCAGGGCGGCCTCCTTGGTCGCTTCGGAAAGCGACGGATGCGCATGGCAGATGCGCGCGATGTCCTCGGCGCTGGCCTTGAACTCCATCGCCACCACGGCTTCGGAGATCAGCTCGCTGGCCATGGGGCCCACGATGTGCACGCCCAGGATCTCGTCGGTCTTGGCGTCGGCGAGGAACTTGACCATGCCGGTCGTGTCGCCCAGCGCGCGCGCGCGGCCGTTGGCCAGGAAGGGGAAGGTGCCGGCCTTGTACGCGACGCCGTCGGCCTTGAGCTGCTGCTCGGTGCGGCCGACCCAGGCGATCTCGGGGCTGGTGTAGATGACCCAGGGGATGGTGTTGAAGTTGACATGCCCGTGCTGGCCGGCGATGCGCTCGGCCACGGCCACGCCCTCTTCCTCGGCCTTGTGCGCCAGCATGGGGCCGCGCACCACGTCGCCAACCGCCCAGACGTTGGGCAGGCTGGTCTTGCACTCGTCGTCCACCACGATGGCGCCGCGCTCGTCGAGCTTCAGGCCCACGGCTTCGGCGTTCAGGCCGATGGTATTGGGCACGCGGCCGATCGAGACGATCATCTTGTCGGCCTGCAGCAGCTGCGACTCGCCCTTGGCGTTCACGTAGGCGATGCTCACGCCGGCGTCATCGGACTTCACCTCGCCGACCTTCACGCCCAGCTCGATCTTCAGGCCCTGCTTGTCGAAAGCCTTCTTGGCTTCCTTGGCGATCTGCTCGTCCACCGCACCCAGGAAGGTCGGCAGGCCTTCGAGGATGGTCACGTCGGCACCGAGGCGCCGCCACACCGACCCCATTTCCAGCCCGATCACGCCCGAGCCGATGAGCACCAGCTTCTTGGGCACGGCCCCCACGCGCAGGGCGCCGTCGTTGCTCAGCACCGTCTTCTCGTCGAACGGCGCGCCCGGCAGCGCGCGGGCATTGGAGCCCGTGGCGACGATGATGTGCTTGCCGGTGATCGTCTCCTCTTCCTTGCCGGCGACCTTGATCTCGTAGCCACCGTCAGCCGCCTTCACGAAGGAACCCCGGCCGTGGAAGAAGCTGACCTTGTTCTTCTTGAACAGGTACAGGATGCCGTCGTTGTTCTGCTTCACGACCGCGTCCTTGCGGCCGAGCATCTTGGCCACGTCGATCTTCACGTCGCTGGCGGTGATGCCATGCTCGGCGAAGTGCTTGTTGGCGTGCTCGAAATGCTCGGAGGACTGCAGCAGCGCCTTGGAGGGAATGCAGCCCACGTTGGTGCAGGTGCCGCCGGGCGCCGGGCCGCCCTTGTCGTTCTTCCACTCGTCGATGCAAGCGGTGTTGAAACCCAGCTGGGCGGCGCGGATGGCGGCGATGTAGCCGCCGGGACCGCCACCGATGACGATGACGTCGAAATTCTTGCTCATGTTGGACTTCCGTGACTTGGTAGGAAGAAGTGGTGCAGCGGCCGTCGCGAGCGGCTTGAGGTTGCGCCGAGCACCGCAGCCGTACACCCGTACGGCGAGGAGCGCAGGCGCAAGATCGGACGTGCAGTAGGCCGATGTGCCGCTTCTTAGATGTCGAACAGCAGGCGCGACGGATCTTCCAGCGCTTCCTTCATCGCCACCAGGCCCAGCACGGCTTCGCGGCCGTCGATGATGCGGTGGTCGTAGCTCATCGCCAGGTAGTTCATCGGGCGCACCACGATCTGGCCGTTCTCGACCACGGCGCGGTCCTTGGTGGCGTGCACGCCCAGGATGGCCGACTGCGGCGGGTTGATGATCGGGGTCGACAGCATGGAGCCGAAGGTGCCGCCATTGGAGATGGAGAAGGTGCCGCCGGTCATCTCCTCGATGCCGAGCTTGCCTTCCTGGGCCTTCTTGCCGAACTCGGCGATCTTCTTCTCGATGTCGGCGAAGCTCATCTGGTCGGCATTGCGCAGGATGGGCACCACCAGGCCGCGCGGCGAACCGACCGCGATGCCGATGTCGAAGTAGCCGTGGTAGACGATGTCGTTGCCGTCGACCGAGGCGTTGAGCACCGGGTACTTCTTGAGGGCGTGCACCGCGGCCTTGACGAAGAAGCTCATGAAGCCCAGCTTCGTGCCGTGTTCCTTGGTGAAGGTGTCCTGGAACTTCTTGCGCAGGTCCATCACCGGCGCCATGTTCACCTCATTGAAGGTGGTCAGGATGGCGTTGGTGGCCTGCGACTGCAGCAGGCGCTCGGCGATGCGGGCGCGCAGGCGGCTCATGGGCACGCGCTCTTCGGGGCGGTCGCCCAGGTCCTGCTTGGAAGGGGCCGCCACCTGGGGCAGCGCCGTCTTCGGCACGCCGGTGGGAATCTGCACGGCGGGGGTGGCGGCGGGCGCGCCGGCGCCGCGGGCCACGGCCGAGAGCACGTCGCCCTTGGTCACGCGCCCGTCCTTGCCAGTACCGGCGACGTCGTTCACGGTGAGGTTGTTGTCGGCCAGCAGCTTGGCCGCGGCAGGCATGGCGATGTCGCCCTTGCTGGCGGCGGTGGCGGCCGGGGCCGGCGCCGATGCGGTGGCGGGCGCAGCGGCCGGAGCGGCAGCGTTGGCGGCGGGCGCGGCAGCGTCGGCCTTGCCTTCGGTGTCGATCTTGGCAATCAGCTGATCGGCCACCACGGTGGCGCCGTCGCCCTGCACGATCTCGGCCAGCACGCCGGCGGCGGGCGCCGGCACTTCCAGCACGACCTTGTCGGTCTCGATCTCGATCAGGATTTCGTCGGCCGCCACGGCTTCGCCGGGCTTCTTCTTCCACTGCAGCATCGTGGCCTCGGCCACGGACTCGGACAACTGGGGAACCTTGACTTCAACGATGGACATTTCTTATCTCTGTCTGTGCGTGTTCGGGGGAGGGTCGCGCCGCCTTCACGGCAGGCAGCACGAACAAAGGCCGTCGCGCCAGGCGACGGCCTTTGGCCGGATTACTTGGTCAGCACGAAGCCCTTGAGCTTGGCGAAGGCAGCGTCGACCAGCGCCTTCTGCTGCTCCTGGTGCAGGTGCGAATAGCCGACGGCCGGCGAGGCCGAGGCGGCACGGCCGGCGTAACCCAGCTTCTGGCCTTCCTGCAGGCTTTCGTGGATGTTGTGCTGCACGAAGAACCAAGCGCCCTGGTTCTGCGGCTCGTCCTGGCACCACACCACGTCCACCAGGTTCGGGTACTTCTTGAGCTCGGTGGAGAAGGCCTTGTGCGGGAAGGGGTAGAGCTGTTCGACGCGGATGATCGCCACGTCGTCGGCCCCCTTTTCCTCGCGCTTCTTGGCCAGGTCGTAGTAGACCTTGCCCGAGCACGCGATCAGGCGCTTGACCTTGTCGGCCTTCAGTTCCTTCGCGTCCGGAATCACGGTCTGGAAACCGCCCTTGGTGAACTCGGCCAGCGGCGAGGTCGCGTCCTTGTTGCGCAGCAGCGACTTGGGCGTCATGATGACCAGCGGCTTGCGCAGGTTGCGCACCTGCTGGCGGCGCAGCACATGGAAGATCTGGCTGGCCGTGGTCGGCTGCACGATCTGCATGTTGGTATCGGCGGCCAGCTGCATGAAGCGCTCCAGGCGGGCCGAGCTGTGCTCGGGGCCCTGGCCTTCATAGCCGTGCGGCAGCATCATCGTGATGCCGTTGACGCGGCCCCACTTCACCTCACCCGAAGCGATGAACTGGTCGATCACCACCTGCGCGCCGTTCACGAAGTCGCCGAACTGGGCCTCCCAGATCACGAGCGTGTTCGGGTCGTTGGAGGCATAGCCGTATTCGTAGGCCAGCACGGCTTCTTCCGACAGGATCGAGTCGATCACCACGAAGGGAGCCTGGTTTTCGGCGATGTTCTGCAGCGGCACGTAGGTGCCTTCGTCGAACTTCTCACGGTTCTGGTCATGCAGCACGGCATGGCGGTGCGTGAAGGTGCCGCGGCCGCAGTCCTCGCCCGACAGGCGCACCGGATAGCCGCTGGCCACCAGCGAGGCGAAGGCCATGTGCTCGCCCATGCCCCAGTCGACATTGACCTCGCCACGGCCCATGGCCGCGCGGTCGTCCAGCACCTTCTTGACCAGCGGATGCACCGTGAAGCCTTCGGGCACGGTGGTGATCTTCTCGGCCAGGCGCTTCCATTCGGTCAGCGGGATCGCGGTTTCGGCGGCGTCGGTCCACTTCTTGTTCAGGAAGGGGCTCCAGTCCACCGCGTACTTGCTCTTGAAGTTGGTCAGCACCGGATCGACCGTGTGCTTGCCCGCGTCCATGGCGGCCCGGTAGGCCTTGACCATGTCGTCGCCCAGCGTCTCGCCCAGGCCCTGCGCGGCCAGCTTGTCAGCGTACAGCTTGCGCGTGCCGGGGTGCTTGGAGATCTTCTTGTACATCAGCGGCTGGGTCAGCGCCGGCGTGTCCTGTTCGTTGTGGCCCAGCTTGCGGAAGCAGACGATGTCCACCACCACGTCCTTGTTGAACTCCTGGCGGTATTCGAGCGCGAGCTGCGTGCACAGCACCACGGCTTCGGGGTCGTCGCCGTTCACGTGCAGCACGGGCGCGTCGATCATCTTGACCACGTCGGTGCAGTACAGCGTGGAGCGGCTGTCGCGCGGGTCGCTGGTGGTGAAGCCGATCTGGTTGTTGATCACGATGTGCACCGTGCCGCCCGTGTAGTAGCCACGGGTCTCGGCCAGCGCCAGCGTTTCCATCACCACGCCCTGGCCGGCGAAGGCGGCGTCGCCGTGCACCAGCACGGGCAGCACCTGGTCGCCTTCCTTGTCGCCGCGGCGGTCCATGCGCGCGCGCACGGAGCCTTCCACCACCGGATTCACGATCTCGAGGTGCGAAGGGTTGAAGGCCAGCGACAGGTGGACCGGGCCGCCACGCGTGGACACGTCGCTGGAGAAGCCCTGGTGGTACTTCACGTCGCCGGCCGGCAGGTCTTCAGGGGCCGTGTGGTCGAACTCGGAGAACAGGTCCTTGGGCGCCTTGCCCAGGGTGTTGACCAGCACGTTCAGGCGGCCGCGGTGGGCCATGCCGATCACGATCTCCTGCACGCCCTTCTCGCCGGCACGCTGGATCAGCTCGTCCATCGCCACGATGAAGCTTTCGCCACCTTCGAGCGAGAAGCGCTTCTGGCCGACGTACTTGGTGTGCAGGAAGCGCTCCAGGCCCTCGGCGGCCGTCAGGCGCTCCAGCACGTGCTTCTTCTGCTCGCCGCTCAGCTGCGGGTTGGTGCGCGCGCTCTCCAGCTTCTGCTGCCACCAGCGCTTTTGCGCCTGGTCGGTGATGTACATGTACTCGGCGCCGATGGTGCCGCAATAGGTTTCGCGCAGGGCGTTGAGCAGGTCGCGCAGGGACATGGTGTCCTTGCCGAAGAAGGTGTTGCTCGTGTTGAACACCGTCTCCATGTCCGCGTCGCCGAATCCGTAGAAGGACGGCTCCAGCTCGGGGATGGCCGGGCGCTCGGTGCGCTTGAGCGGGTCCAGGTCGGCCCAGCGCGCGCCCACGTTGCGGTACGCGGCGATCAGCTGCTGAACGGCGGTGCGCTTGCGGCCCAGTTCCGAATCGGCGCCGCTGGCCACCACGACCCGGGTCTGGCCCTGCTTCGCGCGCTCGGCGAAGGCGTTGATGACGGGCAGGTGCGGCACGTCCTTGGCATTGCTGCCATCGGTGGCGGGCACGTGCTGCAGGGCGTCGAAATAGGCGCGCCAGTTGTCGGGGACGCTACCGGGGTTGGCCAGGTAGTTCTCGTACATCTCCTCCACGTAGGGCGCGTTGCCGCCGAAGAGGTAGGTGTTGCCGAGATAGGCGCTGTAGATGGACGGCGACGAATCGCTCATGTTCCGCTGACCTCCGCTTTCCTTGGGAAAGCATTAGCTGGTTTGAGAAACCTTCCGCGACACGGCTGAACCGGTTGGCGGATGCGACTGTGGCTGGGAAGGGCCTGAGTACCGTCGCATTGTGCCACGTCAAGCGTGTGACAGGGCGCGCGCCCGCCGCCGCGGCGGCAAGGGCGAAGCCGCCTGTGGTGGCAAAGGAACAGGCATTCTCGTGGCGCCGGCGCGGGCCGCCCCCCCGGGCATGCCCGCGGGTGCGGGCTCGCTCAGGCGCCCAGCAGGGCGCGGACCTGCTGCAGGGTGCCCGGGTCGTCCAGCGTGGTCAGGTCGCCGGGGTCGCGCCGCTCGCACACGGCCTGGATGGCGCGGCGCAGCAGCTTGCCGCTGCGCGTCTTGGGCAGGCCGGTCACGCAATGCACGCGCGCGGGCCGGGCGAGCGCGCCCAGTCGCGCGCTCACCAGCTGCAGGATTTCGCCTTCCAGCGCACGCGCCGCGTCGGCGTCGGTGGCGGCCGCCCCGCTGCGCGGGACGACGAAGGCCATCGCCACCTGGCCCTTGAGCGCGTCGGCCACGCCGACCACCGCCACCTCCGCCACATTCGCATGGCTGGCGATGCATTCCTCGATCTCGCGGGTGCCCAGCCGATGGCCGGCGACATTGATGACGTCGTCCGTGCGGCCCAGGATGTAGTAGTAGCCCTCGGCATCGCGGATGCCCCAGTCGAAGGTGGAGTACACGCTCCTGCCGGGCACGCTCTTCCAATAGGTGTCGACGAATCGGGCGTCGTCGCGCCACACGGTCTGCATGAAGCCGGGCGGCGTCGGTCCCTCGATGGCCAGCACGCCCTTCTGGCCGGGCTCGGTCAGCTCCTCGCCCGTGGCTTCGTGCAGGATCTTGACGCGATAGCCGTACATGGGCACGCCGGGGCTGCCGAAGCGCGTGGGCTGCTGCGGCTCCACGCCGCGCGCCAGGGTCAGGATCGGCCAACCCGACTCGGTCTGCCAGTAGTTGTCGATGATCGGCACGCCCAGGCCGTCGCTGATCCAGCGCGCCGTGGGTTCGTCCAGCGGTTCGCCGGCCAGGAACAGCGCGCGCAGGCTGGACAGGTCGTATTTCTTCAGCAGGGCCGGGTCCTGTTTCTTGAGCACGCGCACCGCCGTGGGCGCGCTGAACATCACGCTCACCCGGTACTTCTCGACCAGCTGCCACCAGATGCCGCCGTCGGGCTGCCGGTCCAGGCCCTGCGTGGGCAGCCCTTCATAACAGAGCGTGGCCATGCCGGCGATCAGCGGCCCGTAGACGATGTAGCTGTGGCCCACCACCCAGCCGATGTCGCTGGTGGAAAAGTAGGTCTCACCCGCGCGGCCGTCGAAGATGTGCTTCATGCTCGCCGCCAGCGCCACCGCATAGCCGCCCACGTCGCGCTGCACGCCCTTGGGCTTGCCCGTGGTGCCGCTGGTGTAGATGGTGTAGCTGACGTCGGTGGCTTCCAGCCAGGTGCAGGGCACCTGCGCACCCTGGTGGCGCACCATCAGTTCGGCCCAGAGGTGGTCGCGGCCGGCCTCGCGGTCCATGGGCGCGAGGCCGCGGTCTACCAGTACCACGGCGGCCGGCTTGTGACGGGACAGGCGGATGGCCTCGTCCAGCAGCGGCTTGTAGGCGATCACCTTGCCGCCGCGCGAACCGGCGTCGGCGCTGACCACCACGCGGGGCTCGGCGTCCTCGATGCGCGAGGCCAGCGAGCCGCTGGCGAAGCCACCGAACACCACGCAGTGGATGGCGCCGATGCGCGCGCAGGCCAGCATCGCGACGATGGCCTCGCCGACCATGGGCATGTAGATCAGCACCCGGTCGCCGCGCCCCACGCCCAGCGCGAGCAGGCTGGCCGCGGCGGCCTGCACGTCGGCATGCAGCTCGCGGAAGCTCCAGGTGCGTTCGGCCCCGGTTTCGGTGGACACGGCGATCAGCGCCGGCTGCTGGGCGCGCTGCGCCAGGTGGCGGTCCACGGCGTTGTGGCACAGGTTGGTCTGCCCGCCCACGAACCAGCGCGCAAAGGGCGGCCGGCTGGCGTCCAGGATCTGCTCGGGCGGCCGATGCCAGTCGATCAGGCGGGCCTGCTCGGCCCAGAAAGCCTCCGGCGCCTCGATGGAGCGGCGATAGAAGTCCGCATAGCTACCCATGGTTGTCTCCGTCGTTAGATGAATGCCCGGTCCGGCCCGGCGCCTGGGCCCGCGCGGCAGCCCGGCCGGCGGATGGCCCGATTGTAGAAGGCGGGCTTGCGGGAGGCTGACAGTCTGCCAGCGCCCTGGCCCCGCGCCGGCTGAAGCACGCGCGACTTCGCCGAGGGTTGAGATGGCTCAAAGCCGGCTGCGGCGGGCTGGGGCAGATTGCGGGCCTTCCATCGCCGCGCTGCGCCTCATCCCATGTTGCACGCTCCTTCCGCTCCCGCCGGGTCGCCCCTGGGCCGGCCGCGCGCGCGCTGGGCGCCGGCAGGCGCCCCGCCGCGCCAGGCGCTGGCGCGCACGCTGCTGGCGGGCGCCTTCGGCCGCGTCACGCTGTCGCACGCCACGCTGGACCGGCTCGAGGCGCAGATGCGCTGCCACGGACTTGAACGGGGGCCGGTCGCCCGGGCGCCAGCGGGCGCACCGCCGTCCTGGTGGCTGGTGCTGGAAGGCCGCATCGCGGTCGGACGCGCCGGCGCCGACGGCAGCACGGTGGAAAACCGGATGGTGGAGCCCGGCCAGTGGTTCGACCTGGCCAGCGCCTGGCTGGGCACGGAATGGATCGAGTCGGCCGTTTGCGTGGCGCCCGTGATCCTGGCGGCGCTGCCGCTGGCCACGCTGCTCGACTGCGCACGCGAGGACGAACAGCTGATGCGGGGCATGGGCCAGGCCATGGCCGAACGGCTGCGCGAGCTGACCGAGGGTCGCCACGAACTGGCCACCAAGGACGTGCTGAGCCGGCTGGCGCTGTGGCTGCTGCGCCAGCCGCGCGACGGGGACGCGGGGGCGTCGATCCGGCTGCCGGTGCAGAAGCGCTCCATCGCGCGCCAGCTGGTCATGGCCCAGGCCACGCTGTCGCGCTGCTTCCGGCGCCTGGTCGAGCTGGGCTGCATCGATGTGGCCGGCTACACCGTCACCATCCGCGACCTGGCGAAGCTGCGCATGCTGGCGGGGGAAGACGGCGTGCGCGTCCCGGCCTGAGCCCACCCGCGCGCCACCTCGGCCCCAGGGGGCCCGGCACGTCAGCGGATCAGCGCCAGCCAGTCGCGGAAGGCCGGATGTTCCGCACCGCGCAGCCACTCGAAGCCCACCATCTCGGTGGTCACCAGTTCGGCGCCGGCGCCGGCCAGGCGGTCGAAGGCGGCATCGCGGTTGCGCTCCGTGCGCGAGCTGCAGGCGTCGGTCACCACCCAGACTTCGAATTCGTCCTCCAGCAGTTCCAGAGCCGTCTGCAGCAGGCACACGTGCGCCTCGCAGCCGGCCAGCACGATGCTGCCGCGTTCGGGCGCCTGGGCCGGGGGTTTCTGCAGGTGGCGCGGCAGGCTGCGCGCATTGCCCGAGGCGGGCTTGGCCGGCGGACGCAGCCACTCTCCCAGGCCTTCGGACACGGCGCTGAATTGCATCTTGGCCAGGGTGCGGCGGCAGTGATCGCGCAGTTCGGCCGGCATCTGGCCCAGGCGCGAGGGGTTCTGCTCCGTGCCCCACACCGGCACGTCGGCCAGGGCCGCCAGCCGGGCCAGGCGCAGCGCCTTGGCCATCACGGCTTCGCCTTCATGGATGGCGGGCATCAGCCGGGGCTGATAGTCGATGAGCACGAGTTGGGACTGGTCGGCGTCGAGAAGCATGGAGGCAGGGGAAAAGGAAGGGTCCGGGCCGGACGGGCAAGGCGGGCGGCCACAATGGGCCGTATGCCCGCCATTGTCCACCTCCGCCCATGAGCGCACGCGGCCGTGTCCCTCCGGACGCCGGGGCGCTGCCGCGCCGGCGCCGGCTGCTGGGGGGCGGCGCGGCGGCCGCCGCCCTGGCCGCCTCGGGCCTGCCAGGCTGCGGCTGGCTGCCCCGGCCGGCCGGGGTGCCGCTGCCGGTCCGGGAGGATCGCGCGGACTGCGGCGCTGCCGACACCCTGCTCGTCCTTCTGCCCGGCCGCGGCATGGCCCTGCGGGAGCTGGCGCACGAGGGCTTCGTGCAAGCCTGGCGCGCCGCGGGCGTGCGGGCCGACCTGTGGCGCGTGGACGCCCATCAGGGCTACTACCGCGACCGCAGCATCGTCGACCGGCTGCATGCGGACATCGTGCAGCCCGCGCGGGCCCGCGGCTACGGCCGGATCTGGCTGGCCGGCATCTCGCTGGGCGGCCTGGGCGCGCTGCTTTATGCGCACGCGCATCCGCAGGAAGTGGCCGGCCTGCTGCTGATCGCGCCCTACCTCGGAGAAGCCGCCACGGCCGCCGACGTGGCCGCGCAGGGCGGCCCGGCTCGCTGGACGCCGCCGCAGGCCGGCGGCGACGCCATCGGCCTGCGCGCGTGGGGCGCTTTGAAGCACGCTGTCAGCCCGCCACCCGGTCCCACGCCGCTGTACCTGGCCTTCGGCGTGGACGACCGCCTGGCGCCCACGCACCGGGTGCTGGCCGAGGCCTTGCCGCCGCAGCGGGTGATGACGGCTGCGGGCGGCCACGACTGGCCGGCTTGGCGCCCGCTGTGGCGGCGCCTGCTGGCGCAGGCGCCGCTGCCGCGCTGCGGCTGAGCCGCATGCCGCATGCCCCGCGGCGGGGGCGGCCAGGACATTCAGGGCTTGAGCCGGATCAGCTGGCCGTTCTGCGCATCGGTCAGCACGTACAGCAGGCCGTCCGGCCCCTGCCGCACGTCACGAATGCGGGCGCGCCCGTCTTCCAGCAGCTTGTGCTCGGCCGCGACCCGGCCGTCCCTGATCTCCAGCCGCGCCAGATAGCCGAACTTGAGCGAACCGACGAAGAGGTTGCCCTTCCAGGCCGGGCCGTAGCGGTCGCTGGTCAGGAAGGCCATGCCCGACGGCGCAATGGACGGCACCCAGTACTTGAGCGGCTGTTCCATGCCGGCCTTGGCCGTGCCTTCGCCGATCCGGCCCCCGCCGTAGTTCTCGCCATGCGTGATGACCGGCCAGCCATAGTTGCGGCCGGCTTCGGCAATGTTGATCTCGTCGCCGCCCTGTGCGCCATGCTCGTGCATCCACAGCCGCCCGTCGGGCCCGAGCGTGGCGCCCTGGCCGTTGCGGTGGCCATAGCTCCAGATCTCGGGCAGGGCGCCGCCGCGGTTCACGAAGGGGTTGTCCGCGGGCACGCTGCCGTCCTTGGCCACCCGCACCACCTTGCCGATGTGGCTGTCCAGCTTCTGCGCGTCGTCGCGGCGGCTGTAGCGATCGCCCAGGGTCATGAACAGGGTGCCGTCACGCGCCTCGACGATGCGGCAGCCGAAATGGGCGCGGCTCGCCACCTTGGGCTTCTGGCTGAAGAGCACCTTCACGCTTTCCAGGCGCGTGCGGTCGGCAGACAGCACGGCGCTCGCAAGCGCGGTGCTGTTCGCACCGCCCTCTCCGGGTTCCGAGTAGCAGAAATAGACCGTGCGGTTGCGGGCGAACTGCAAGTCGACAACCACGTCCAGCAGCCCGCCCTGCCCGCCCGCGGCCACGGCCGGCAGGCCCTGCAAGGGTTCGCTGCGCTGGCCCGTGACGGAGATGACGCGCATGCGTCCCGGTTTCTCCGTGACCAGGAAGCGGCCCTCGGGCAGGAAGGCCACGGCCCAGGGGTTCTCCAGGCCGGAGGCCACGACTTCCGGCGCGCCCTGCGCGTGCGCCCAGGCGCAGGCGCCCGCCAGCAGCGCAGTGGCCAGCCAGCGCCCGGCCCTCTGGGGGCGCCGGGCCCGGATGAGTGCTTGGTTCATGCGGCACTGTCGCGTGCCTCCCCGGCGGCTGGCAAGCATGCCCCTCTATGACTTCGGGCAATGACGAAGCCGGCCCTTACAACTTCCGTTTTCACATATGTGTCAATAACATGAATCGAATCAAGAAGTTAGGTCTTCATTTGAGACCGCATTTTCGATTGACACATTTGGTAGTGCTATCTATCCTACGCGCCCATGCGCCAAACAGCCCTCGCCGTCCTGGTTCTCCTCTTCGCATGCGCCGCCCACGCGGCTCCGCCCCAGGACCGCTTGCCCGCTGACCCAGCCCCCGCCGAGCGCGGCGGTTTCATGAACCGCATCGAGCACGCCAGCCATGCCGTGGTGGACCGCACTTCGGACCTGGTGATCGGCGCGATGGGCTTCCTGGGCGTGCCCTACAAGCGCGGCGGCAACAACGCCGAGACCGGCTTCGACTGCAGCGGCTTCGTGCGCGCCATGTACGACAAGTCCATGGGCCTGCTGCTGCCGCGCCGCGCGGAGGAACAGGCCGCGGCCACCCAGAAGATCGACCGCAGCGAACTGCAGCCCGGCGACCTGGTCTTCTTCAACACCATGCGCCGCGCCTTCAGCCATGTGGGCATCTACGTGGGCGACGGCAAATTCATCCATTCGCCCCGCTCCGGCGCCGAGGTGCGCGTGGAAAGCATGAACGTGGGCTACTGGCAGAAGCGATTCAACGGCGCCCGGCGGGTGACTGAAGCGCGGGCCGGCGAGTAGGCTCAACAGGCTCGCGCGGGCACCGCGCTTTCCGAGGGCGGTAGAAGCAGCACACGCGCCAGTCTGCCCCCAACAAAAACCCGCCAGCGGCGGGTTTTGTCGTTTCTGAGGGGCCTCAGACCGCCGATGGCGGCCCAAGGCCGTGCCTCACTTGCGCTGCGGCGGCAGGTCCGTGCAGGTGCCGTGCGCCACTTCGGCCGCCATGCCGATGCTTTCGCCCAGCGTGGGGTGCGGGTGGATGGTCTTGCCGATGTCGATCTCGTCGGCGCCCATCTCGATGGCCAGCGCGATCTCGCCGATCATGTCGCCGGCATGCGTGCCGACGATGCCGCCACCCAGGATGCGGTGGGTTTCAGCGTCGAACAGCAGCTTGGTGAAGCCTTCGTCGCGCGTGTTGGCGATGGCCCGGCCCGACGCGGTCCACGGGAAGTGACCCTTCTTGACCTTGATGCCCTCGGCCTTGGCCTGGTCCTCGGTCAGGCCCACCCAGGCCACCTCAGGGTCGGTGTAGGCCACGCTGGGGATCACGCGGGCGTTGAAGGCGGCCGCGGCCAGTTCCTTGTTGCCCTGCTGCTCGCCCGCGATGACCTCGGCCGCGACGTGCGCCTCGTGCACCGCCTTGTGGGCCAGCATGGGCTGGCCGACGATGTCGCCGATGGCGAAGATGTTCGGCACGTTGGTGCGCATCTGGATGTCGACCGGGATGAAGCCGCGGTCGCTCACCGCCACGCCGGCCTTGTCGGCGCCGATCTTCTTGCCGTTGGGGCTGCGGCCGACGGCCTGCAGCACGAGGTCATAGACCTGCGGCTCCTTGGGGGCGTTCGCGCCTTCGAACCTCACCTTGATGCCGTCCTTCGTCGCTTCAGCTCCCACGGTCTTGGTGCCGGTCATGATGTTGTCAAAGCGCGGGGCGTTCATCTTCTGCCAGACCTTCACCAGGTCGCGGTCGGCGCCCTGCATGAGGCCGTCGAGCATCTCGACCACGTCCAGGCGCGCACCCAGCGTGGAATACACCGTGCCCATCTCCAGGCCAATGATGCCGCCGCCCAGGATCAACATGCGCTTGGGGTCGGTGCCCAGCTCCAGCGCGCCGGTCGAATCGACCACGCGCGGGTCGCCCTTGGGCATGAAGGGCAGGTGCACGGCCTGCGAGCCGGCCGCGATGATCGCGTGGCGGAACTTGATGACCTTCTTGCTGCCGGTCGTTTGCGAGCCGCTGCCCGTGGTCTCGTCGACTTCGAGGTGGTAGGCGTCCAGGAAAGTGCCCAGGCCGCGCACGGTGGTCACCTTGCGCATCTTGGCCATCGCCGTGAGGCCGCCCGTGAGCTTGCCCACCACCTTGTTCTTGTGGGCGAGCAGCTTGGCACGGTCGATCTTGGGCGTGCCGAACTCGACGCCCAAGTCGGCGAAGTGCTTGACCTCATCCATCACGGCCGCGACGTGCAACAGCGCCTTGGACGGGATGCAGCCGACGTTCAGGCAGACGCCGCCCAGCGTGGCATAGCGCTCGACCAGCACGGTCTTCATGCCCAGGTCGGCGCTGCGGAAGGCGGCCGAGTAGCCGCCGGGGCCGGCACCGAGCACCAGGGTGTCGCATTCGAGGTCGACCTTGCCGCCGTAGGTGCCGGCCGGAACCGGCGCGCGCGCGGCAACCGGCGCCGGTGCGGGCGCCGGCGCCGATGCGGCTGGCGCTGGAACCGGGGAGGCTGCCGGCGCGGCCGCGGGCGCTGCCGCCGGCGCCGAAGCATCTTCGGCCGCGTCCACCACCACGACCACCGAGCCCTCGCTGACCTTGTCGCCCACCTTCACGGCCACCGACTTCACGACGCCGGCGTGGCTGGAGGGAATCTCCATCGAAGCCTTGTCCGATTCGACGGTGATCAGCGACTGCTCCACCTTGATGGTGTCGCCCGGCTTGACCAGCACTTCGATGACGGCGACTTCGTCGAAGTCGCCGATGTCCGGAACCTTGATCTGTTGTTCGCTCATGCCGTGTCTCCTTACAGCACGATGCGGCGGTAATCCGCCAGCAGCTGGCCCAGGTAGGCGTTGAAGCGGGCCGCGGCGGCACCGTCGATCACGCGGTGGTCGTACGACAGCGACAGCGGCAGCACGAGGCGCGGCACGAACTGCTTGCCGTCCCACACCGGCTTCATCTGACCCTTGGACAGGCCCAGGATGGCCACCTCGGGGGCGTTGATGATCGGCGTGAAATGCGTGCCGCCGATGCCGCCCAGCGAGCTGATCGAGAAGCAGCCGCCCTGCATGTCGGCCGCGCCGAGCTTGCCGTCGCGGGCCTTCTTGGCCAGTTCGCCCATTTCCTGGCTGATCTGCAGGATGCCCTTCTTGTCGGCGTCCTTGAGCACCGGCACCACCAGCCCGTTGGGCGTGTCGGCCGCGAAGCCGATGTGGAAGTACTGCTTGTAGACCAACGCATCGCCGTCCAGGCTGGCGTTGAATTCGGGGAACTTCCTGAGCGCCGCGACCACCGCCTTGATCACGAAGGCCAGCATCGTCACCTTGATGCCCGACTTCTCATTCTCCTTGTTGGTGGCCACGCGGAAGGCCTCCAGCTCGGTGATGTCCGCCTCGTCGTTGTTGGTGACGTGCGGGATCATCACCCAGTTGCGGTGCAGATTCGCGCCCGAGATCTTCTTGATGCGCGACAGGTCCTTGCGCTCGACGGCGCCGAACTTCGCGAAGTCGACCTTGGGCCAGGGCAGCAGGTCCAGGCCCGCACCGCCGCCACCGCCGGCCGGCGCCTTCGCCGCCTGCGCCTGGGTGCGGGTCGCGCCGCTCATCACGGCCTGCGTGAACTTCTGGATGTCTTCCTGCGTGATGCGGCCCTTGGGACCGGAGCCCTTGACCTCCTCGAGCGGCACACCCAGCTCGCGGGCGAACTTGCGCACCGAGGGCGACGCATGCGGCAGGCTGCCGCTCGGGGCCTTCGTCGGATCATGGGGCGCAGCGGCCGCAGGCGCGCTGGCAGCAGCCGGTGCGGGTGCCGCCGCGGCAGCACTGGACGCAGGGGCCGCGGCCGGTGCCGAGGCCGCCGGCGCAGCGGCGGGCGCCGGAGCCGGTGCCGCGCCCGCGCCGCCTTCCAGCACGGCGATCAGATCGCCGATGTTCACGGTGTCGCCCACCTTGACCTTCAGCTCCTTGAGCGTGCCGGCGGCCGAGGACGGGATCTCCATCGAAGCCTTGTCGGACTCGACGGTGATCAGCGACTGCTCTTCCTTGATGGCGTCGCCGACCTTGACCAGCACCTCGATCACGGCCACGTCCTTGAAATCGCCGATGTCAGGCACCTTGACCTCGACCGGGCCGGCCGGGGCAGGCGCTGCCGGGCTCGGCGCAGGCGCGGCGGCCTGGGCGGGCGCGGCCGCTGCGGGCGCCGGGGCCGCAGCGGCGGGCGCGCCTGCGCCCTCGGCTTCCAGCACCAGCACCAGCGAGCCTTCGCTGACCTTGTCGCCCACGGCGACCTTGATGTCCTTGACCACGCCGGCCGCGCTCGACGGGATCTCCATCGACGCCTTGTCCGACTCCACGGTGATCAGCGACTGCTCGGCCTTGACCGTGTCGCCCACCTTCACCAGCACCTCGATGACGGCGACCGATTCGAAATCGCCGATGTCCGGTACCTTGACTTCCACTGCTGCCATGTTCCTTGTCTCCCGCCCGCAGGCGCGTGGGGTTGTGCGTGCGCTCAAGCGTAGAGCGGGTTGATCTTGTCGGCGTTGATGCCGTACTTGCGGATGGCCTCGCTCACCTTGGCGACGGGCAGCACGCCGTCTTCGGCCAGCGCCTTGAGGGCCGACACGACGATGTAATGGCGATTGACCTCGAAGTGCTCGCGCAGCTTGCTGCGGAAGTCGCTGCGACCGAAGCCGTCGGTGCCCAGCGTCTTGTAGGTGCGGGCCGAACCGTCCTTGTTCTTCGGGATGAAGGGGCGGATCTGTTCCGTGTAGGCCTTCATGTAGTCGGTCGAGGCGACCACCGGGCCCGTCGTCGCGCCGAGCTGCTGCGCCACGAAGGGCACGCGCGGCGTTTCGGTCGGATGCAGCAGGTTCCAGCGCTCGGCGTCCTGGCCGTCACGCGTGAGCTCGTTGAAGCTCGGGCAGCTCCAGACCGCCGCGGCCACGCCCCAGTCCTTTTCCAGCAGTTCCTGGGCGAAGAAGGATTCGCGCAGGATGGTGCCGCTGCCCAGCAGTTGCACCGTGGGGCCGTTGGCCTGCTGCAGCGTGGGCGCCTGCTTGCACAGGTACATGCCCTTGATGATCTGCTCCTCGGTGCCGGGCTGCAGGCCGGGCATGGCGTAGTTCTCGTTGAGCAGCGTGAGGTAATAGAAGACGTTGTCCTGCTTCTCCACCATGCGCTTGAGGCCGTGGTGCAGGATCACGCCCACTTCGTGCGCGAAGGTCGGGTCGTAGCTCACGCAGTTCGGGATGGTGTTGGCCAGGATGTGGCTGTGGCCGTCCTCGTGTTGCAGGCCTTCGCCGTTGAGCGTGGTGCGGCCCGAGGTGCCGCCCAGCAGGAAGCCGCGTGCCTGCATGTCGCCGGCCGCCCAGGCCAGGTCGCCGATGCGCTGGAAGCCGAACATCGAGTAGTACACGTAGAACGGCACCATGATCCGGTTGTTCGTGCTGTACGAGGTGGCCGCCGCGATCCAGCTGCTCATGCCGCCGGCCTCGTTGATGCCCTCCTGCAGGATCTGGCCGGCCTTGTCTTCCTTGTAGTACATGACCTGGTCCTTGTCGACCGGGGTGTACTGCTGACCGTGCGGGTTGTAGATGCCGACCTGGCGGAACAGGCCTTCCATGCCGAAGGTGCGGGCCTCGTCGACCAGGATGGGCACCACGCGCGGGCCCAGGGCCTGGTCGCGCAGCAGCTGCGTGAGAAAGCGCACGTAGGCCTGCGTGGTGCTGATCTCGCGGCCTTCGGCGGTGGGCTCGAGCACGGCCTTGAAGGTCTCGAGCGCGGGCACGGTGAAGCTCTCGTCGGCCTTGGTGCGGCGGTGCGGCAGGTAGCCGCCCAGAGCCTTGCGGCGCTCGTGCAGGTACTTCATCTCCGGCGTGTCGTCGGCCGGCTTGTAGAAGGGCAGCTCGGCGATCTGGCTGTCGGGGATCGGGATGTTGAAGCGGTCGCGGAAGGCCTTGATGTCCTCGTCGCTGAGCTTCTTGGTCTGGTGAACGGTGTTCTTGCCTTCGCCGATCTTGCCCATGCCGAAGCCTTTGACGGTCTTGACGAGCAGCACGGTGGGCTGGCCGGTGTGGTTCTGGGCGGCATGGAAGGCGGCGTAGACCTTCTGCGAATCGTGGCCGCCGCGCTGCAGGTTCCAGATCTCGTCGTCCGTCATGTGCTCCACCATCTTGGCGGTGCGCGGATCGCGGCCGAAGAAATGCTTGCGCACGTAGGCGCCGTCGTTGGCCTTGAAGGCCTGGTAGTCGCCGTCGTTGCACTCCATCATGATCTTGCGCAGCGCACCGTCGTGGTCCTTGGCCAGCAGCGCGTCCCAGCCCTTGCCCCAGATCAGCTTGATGACGTTCCAGCCCGAGCCGCGGAACTCGCCTTCCAGTTCCTGGATGATCTTGCCGTTGCCGCGCACGGGGCCGTCCAGGCGCTGCAGGTTGCAGTTGATGACGAAAATCAGGTTGTCGAGGTTCTCGCGCGCAGCGAGGCCGATGGCGCCCAGCGATTCGACCTCGTCCATTTCACCGTCGCCGCAGAAGACCCAGACCTTGCGGTTGGCCGTGTCGGCGATGCCGCGGGCGTGCAGGTACTTGAGGAAGCGCGCCTGGTAGATCGCCATCAGCGGGCCCAGGCCCATGGAGACGGTGGGGAACTGCCAGAACTCCGGCATGAGCTTGGGGTGCGGATAGCTCGACAGGCCCTTGCCGTCCACTTCCTGGCGGAAGTTCAGCAGTTGCTCTTCGGTCAGACGGCCTTCGAGGTAGGCCCGTGCGTAGATGCCGGGCGAGACGTGGCCCTGGATGTAGAGCAGGTCGCCGCCGTGCTTTTCGGTCTCGGCGTGCCAGAAGTGGTTGAAGCCGGCGCCGAACATGCTGGCCAGCGAGGCGAAGGAGCCGATGTGGCCGCCCAGGTCGCCGCCCTCGGGCGGGTGGTGGCGGTTGGCCTTGACCACCATCGCCATGGCGTTCCAGCGCATGTAGGCGCGCAGGCGCTGTTCGATCTCGAGGTTGCCGGGGCTGCGGGCCTCCATCTCGGGCTCGATGGTGTTCACGTAGCCCGTGTTCGCCGAGAAGGGCATGTCCACGCTGTTCTGGCGCGCATGCTCCAGCATTTCCTCCAGCAGGAAGTGCGCACGCTCGGGGCCCGCGCTCTGGATGACGGCGGAGAGCGCATCCCTCCACTCCTTCGTTTCCTGGGCGTCTGTGTCCTGGGCAGTCGCGCTGAAGTGGGTCTCGGGATTGGCCGACATCCTGTGGTCTCCTTGATGGTGTGTGGGCGTAATTTAGTACCGCCGAGCTAGCAGTCGCGGAAGTGTCTCACACAAATTTCGTTATTCCAAATGGTGCTTTTATCTTTCTTATTATGAAATTAATCGTTCTCGGACCCCGTTCGACCGAGGCAGGCGGCAGGTCCCTGAGGCCTTGTCCCCGCGGCGCGCGCCTACACTTCATCGGATGAAACAACTGTGGACTGCGGCGTGATCGAAGGCTCACCGCTGAAGTGGTGGCAACGCTGGTGGCGCCGCCAGACGCCGGGCCGGCAGGACCGCGTGGCCATGCTGGCGCCGCTGGGCGCCGTGCTGCTCTTTCTGGCCGCCATCGTGGCCGCTTTCGGCTACCTGCGTCTGGAAGAGCACGAACGCGAGCTCGAGTCCGTGCGCCGTGACGTGGAATATGCGCAGCAACGCCTGCGCCTGCGTCTGCTGGAGCGGCAGGAACAGCTGATGCGGCTGGCGCGCGACGCCGGCAACCGCGAGATCGACGCGGCGGAATTCACCAGCCGCGCCGAATCGCTGGTCAGCCAGAACCCCGAGTTGCAGGTGATCAGCTGGATCGACGACCGCCGCGCCATCCGCGCCAGCTATGCGGCGCCCAGCGTGCATCCTTCGCAGCAGCATCCCGTGGGGGATGTGCTGCGGCCGGGCGACATCGAAACGCATTACGCGCTCGCGCGCGAGCTGCGCCAGCCGGTGTTCTCGCAGCCCGCCGCGGGCGCCGAGCCGCCCAACATGCTGCAGTTGCACATCCCGCTGTACGACCAGGGCCTTTTCGCGGGCGTGGTGCTCGGTGAGTTCTCGGTGGATGGGCTGCTGCGCTACGGCGTGCCGCCGGAAGTCAACTTCCGCTATGCCGTCTCGCTGCTGGACGACAAGCGCGGCGTGATCGCGGGCAGCGCGCTCACGGAACGCGAGGCCGAGGGCCTGCGCGCGTGGACCGGGGACACGCGCGAGTTCGAGGTGCCCGTCTCGCCGGTGGGCAACGGGCTCCTGCTGCGCGCGCAGGCCTACCGCACTTCGCAGGGCCTGGTCGGCAACGGCCTGTTCTGGATGGTGGCCGCCCTGTCCGTGCTGACCAGCTGGATGCTGATCGGCACCTGGCGGCACACGCGCCGCCGGCTGCAGGCGCAGCAGGCGCTGGTGGCCGAGACGAACTTTCGCCGTGCGATGGAGAACTCCATGCTCACCGGCATGCGCGTGCTGGACCTGCAGGGCCGCATCACCTACGTGAACGCCGCCTTCTGCGCCATGACGGGCTGGAGCGAGGAGGAACTGGTGGGCCAGAAGCCGCCTTTCCCCTACTGGCTCGAAACCGACCACGAGCTGATGAACGAGCGGCTGGAGGAAGAGATCCATGGCCGCTCGCTGCCCGGCGGCTTCCAGGTGCGCGTCAAGCGCAAGAACGGCAGCGTGTTCAACGCGCGGCTGTATGTGTCGCCGCTGATCGACGCCAAGGGCCAGCAGACCGGCTGGATGACCTCGATGACCGACATCACGGAGCCCACGCGCATCCGCGAGCAGCTGTCGGCGTCATACGAGCGCTTCACCACCGTGCTGGAGGCGCTGGACGCGTCGGTGTCGGTGGCGCCGCTGGGCAGCGAGGAGCTGCTGTTCGCCAACAAGATGTACCGCTCGTGGTTCGGCTCCGACACCGTGGGCCACCTGCACATGGTGGCCCAGGCGGGCGTTCCGGCCGCGCAGACGCCGGAGGCCGACTTCGATGACGTGGACCCGCTGGCCGGCCTGCCGGTGGACACGCTGACCACGGCCCAGCCCGCCAACAACGAGATCTTCATCCATGAGCTGGGCAAGTGGCTGGAAGTGCGCTCGCGCTACCTGACCTGGGTCGACGGGCGCCTGGCGCAGCTCGTCATCGCCACCGACATCACGCCGCGCCGCGACGCCGAGGAGCAGGCCGCCGCCCAGGCCGACCGCGCGCAATCCGCCAGCCGCCTGATCACCATGGGCGAGATGGCCTCCAGCGTGGCGCACGAGCTGAACCAGCCGCTCACGGCCATCAGCAACTACTGCAACGGCATGGCCTCGCGCATCCGCAACCAGCAGATCGACGAAGAGGCGCTGCTGGGCGCGCTGGAGAAAACGGCCAAGCAGGCACAGCGCGCGGGCCAGATCATCCAGCGCATCCGCAGCTTCGTGAAGCGCAGCGAACCCAACCGCACGCTGTCGGACGTCTCGGCCATGGTCAGCGAAGCGGTGGAACTGGCCGGCATCGAACTGCGCCGGCGCAACGTGCGCCTGAACCATTACGTGGCGGCGCGCCTGCCCAAGCTGATGGTGGACCCGATCCTGATCGAACAGGTGCTGGTCAACCTGATGAAGAACGCCGCCGAATCCATCGACGCCGCCGAGCGGCCCGCCTCGCACCGCAGCGTGGAGCTGCGCGTGGTGCCCAAGGTCATGGAAGGCCATCCGGCGGTGGAGTTCTCGGTGCAGGACACCGGCACGGGCCTGGCGCCCGAAGTGCTGGAACGCCTGTTCGAGGCCTTCTTCTCCACCAAGCGCGAAGGCATGGGCATCGGCCTCAATCTGTGCCGCTCCATCGTCGAGTCGCACCGCGGCCGGGTGCATGCGGAGAACCTCTACAATGGAACGGACGTGGTCGGGTGCCGTTTCTCCTTCTGGATCCCGGTATCAGGCGCCATCGATCCCACAGCGATTGACGAGGCAAAGGTATCTGCATGAGTTTGATCCCGAAGAAAGGTACCGTTTACGTTGTCGATGACGACGAGGCAGTGCGCGATTCCCTCCAATGGCTGCTCGAAGGCAAGGACTACCGGGTCCGCTGCTTCGATTCCGCCGAATCCTTTCTCTCCCGCTACGACCCGCGCGAAGTCGCCTGCCTGATCGTGGACATCCGCATGGGCGGCATGACCGGCCTGGAGCTGCAGGACAAGCTGATCGAGCGCAAGTCGCCACTGCCCATCGTGGTGATCACGGGCCACGGCGACGTGCCGATGGCCGTGGACTCGATGAAGAAGGGCGCGATGGATTTCATCCAGAAGCCCTTCAACGAGGACGAGCTCGTGGCCCTAGTCGAGCGCATGCTCGAACACGCCCGCTCGGCCTTCGCGCAGCACCAGCAGTCGGCCAGCCGCGATGCGCTGCTGTCCAAGCTGACGGGCCGCGAAAGCCAGGTGCTGGAACGCATCGTGGCCGGCCGCCTGAACAAGCAGATTGCCGACGACCTGGGCATCAGCATCAAGACCGTGGAGGCGCACCGCGCCAACATCATGGAAAAGCTCAACGCCAACACCGTGGCCGACCTGCTCAAGATCGCCCTGGGCCAGACGCCGGCCAGCAAGGCCGCCCCCGCCGCGCCCTGAAGCCCCCTGCATCCCGCCGACGCCCGCTCCACCTGCCCGTGAGCGGGCGTTTGCATTTGGCACCACCACCCCCGCCGCCCCTTTTCGAAGCCCGCAGAGAAAGCCTCTCATGACCGCCCAACTGATCGACGGCAATGCCCTCGCCCGCCAGATCCGCGCCGACGTCTCCGGCCGCACCGCCGCCCTCCAGGCGCGCGGCATCCAGCCCACCCTGGCCATCGTGCTGGTCGGCGACGACCCGGCGAGCCAGGTGTACGTGAAGCACAAGGTCAACGACAGCAGCGAGACCGGCCTGGTCGCGAACCTCGAGCGGCACCCCGCCGGCATGAGCGAAGCGGCCCTGCTGGCCCGCATCCACGCGCTGAACGACGACCCGGCCGTGCACGGCATCCTCGTGCAATTGCCGCTGCCGAAGCACATGGACAGCCACAAGGTGATCGAGGCCATCTCGCCCGCCAAGGACGTCGACGGCTTCCACGTCGCCAGTGCCGGCGCCCTCATGGTCGGCCAGCCGGGCTTCTGGCCCTGCACGCCGCACGGCTGCCTGAAGATGCTCGACAGCATCGGCTACGAACTGCGCGGCAAGCATGCCGTGGTCATCGGCCGCAGCAACATCGTCGGCAAGCCCATGGCCATGATGCTGCTGGGCCGCAGCGCCACCGTGACCATCTGCCACAGCGCCACGGCCGACCTGGGCGCCATCACGCGCCAGGCCGACGTGATCGTGGCCGCCGTGGGCAAGCAGAACCTGGTGACGGCCGACATGGTCAAGCCCGGCGCCGTGGTGCTGGACGTGGGCATGAACCGCAATGCCGAAGGCAAGCTGTGCGGCGACGTGGATTTCGACGCCGTCAAGGAAGTGGCCAGCTGGATCACGCCCGTGCCGGGCGGCGTGGGCCCGATGACGCGGGCCATGCTGCTGGTGAACACGCTCGAGGCCGCAGAACGCGCGGCCGGCTGAGACCGCGGCCACTCGGCCATCGCCCCGCCGCATCGCGGCGATGCAGGCGCCGCGCCTTGAAGCACGCGCGCCTGCCACAAAATGCCCTCCATGACCTCTCCCCTGCTCGACTTCCAAGACCTGCCCCTGTTTGACCAGATCCGTCCGGAGCATGTCGGCCCGGCGGTCGACGTGTTGCTCCAGGAAGCCGTGACAGCGCTGGAGCAGGTGACGGCGCCGGACTTCCCGGCCGACTGGACCGCCATCGCCCGGGTGCTGGACGTCGCCACCGAACGCCTGTCGCGCGCCTGGAACGCGGTGGGCCACCTGAACGCCGTGGCCGACACGCCCGAGCTGCGCGCCGCCTACAACGAGGCGATGCCGCGCGTGACGGCCTTCTGGACGCAGCTCGGCTCGGACGAGCGCCTGTATGCCAAGTACAAGGCCATCGATCCGGCCACGCTCACCGCGGAGCAGGCCCAGGCGCACCGCAATGCCGTGCGCAACTTCGTGCTGGGCGGGGCCGAACTGCGGGGGGCGGCCAAGGAGCGCTTCGCGCAGATCCAGGAGCGCCAGGCCGAACTGAGCCAGAAGTTCAGCGAACATGCCCTGGACGCCACGGATGCCTTCGCCTACTTCGCCGAGCGCGACGAACTGGACGGCCTGCCGGAAGACGTGATTGCCGCCGCCCGTGCGGGCGCCGAGGCGCAAGGCAAAGCCGGCTACAGGCTCACGCTCAAGATGCCCTGCTACCTGCCGGTGATGCAGTTCGCCAAGAGCAGCGCCCTGCGCGAGCGGCTGTACCGCGCCTACGTCACGCGCGCCAGCGAACTGGGCGATCCGGCTTTCGACAACACGGCGCTGATCACCGAGATCCTGGCGCTGCGCGAGGAAGAGGCGAAGCTGCTGGGCTACCCGAACTTCGGCGCCCTGTCGGTCGTGCCCAAGATGGCCGAATCGCCCGAACAGGTGACCGGCTTCCTGCGCGATCTGGCTTCTCGCGCGCGGCCCTACGGCCAGCGCGACGTGGCGGAACTGCGCCAGTTCGCGGCCAGTGAACTGGGTCTGGCCGATCCGCAGCCCTGGGACTGGAGCTACATCGGCGAGAAGCTCAAGGAGGCGCGCTACGCCTTCAGCGAGCAGGAGGTGAAACAGTACTTCCCGGCGCCCAAGGTGCTGGCCGGCCTGTTCAAGATCGTCGAGACCCTGTTCGAAGTCAGCATCCGCCGCGACAGCGCGCCCGTGTGGCATCCCACGGTGGAGTTCTACCGCATCGAACGCCAGGGCCAGAAGGTTGGCCAGTTCTACCTTGACCCCTCGGCCCGCGTCGGCAAGCGCGGCGGCGCCTGGATGGACGACGTGCGTGCGCGCTGGCTGCGCCCCGACACCGGCGCCTTGCAGACGCCCGTCGCGCAGCTGGTGTGCAACTTCGCCGAAGGCGTGGATGGCAAGCCGCCGCTGCTCACGCACGACGACGTCATCACCCTCTTCCACGAGTTCGGCCACGGCCTGCACCACATGCTCACGCAGGTGAACGAGCGCGATGTCTCGGGCATCAGCGGCGTCGAATGGGACGCGGTCGAGCTGCCCAGTCAGTTCATGGAGAACTTCTGCTGGGAGTGGGACGTGCTCAGGCACATGACGGCCCACGCCGACACCGGCGAGCCGCTGCCGCGTTCGCTCTACGACAAGATGATCGCGGCCAAGAACTTCCAGAGCGGCATGCAGACGCTGCGCCAGATCGAGTTCGCGCTGTTCGACATGCTGCTGCACACCGAATTCCATGCGGCCGGCGCGGCCCCCGGGGCCGTGATGGCACTGCTGGGCCAGGTGCGCGACGAAGTGGCCGTGCTGCCTTCGCCGCCCTTCAGCCGCACGCCGCACACGTTCACCCACATCTTCTCGGGCGGCTATGCCGCGGGCTACTACAGCTACAAGTGGGCCGAAGTACTGAGCGCCGATGCCTACGCCGCCTTCGAAGAAACCGCGGGCGCGGACGGCCTGCCCAGCGTGGAAACCGGCCGGCGCTACCGCCAGGCCATCCTCGAAGCAGGCGGCAGCCGCAGCGCCATGGATTCGTTCAAGGCCTTCCGCGGCCGCGAGCCCCAGCTCGACGCGCTGCTGCGCCACCAGGGCATGGCCGAACCGCTCGCCGCCTGAAACCCTCTCGCGGCCAGGACGGTGGGCAGCCGGGAGCTCGTTCGCAGGCCTCCCGGACGCAGGCCTTCAGCCCGCGCGGCCTGCTGGGGTACGCTCGGGGTCTTCGCATTTCTCGACCCTTCCATGCGCACCCGCCCTCTTCTTCACCTGGGCGCCCTGGGCCTGCTGTTCCTCGCAGGCGCGGCGGGCGCCCAGAACCTGTACCGCTCGGTGGACGCCCACGGCCGGGTGACCTATTCGGACCGCCCGCCTGCCGCCGGCAGCGCGCCGCCATCCAGTAGCACGGGCGCGGCAGGCCACGGCGCAGCAGGCGCAGCCGCAGCGGCAGCGACGGGCGCCCTGCCCTATGCCCTGCGCCAGACCGTGCAGCGCTACCCCGTCACGCTGTACACGAAGAACGATTGCGAGCCCTGCGCGGCCGGCCGCACGCTGCTGCAGACGCGCGGCATCCCTTTTGAAGAACGCACCGTGGGCACGCCGCAGGACGCCGCAGCGCTCGAACGCCTGAGCGGCCAGAACGCGCTGCCCCTGCTGACCGTGGGCAGCCAGCAGCTCAAGGGCTTCTCGGACGGAGAATGGTCGCGCTACCTGGATGCGGCCGGCTACGCGCCCAGCATCCAGTTGCCGGCGGGCTACCGCAACCCGCCCGCCCAGCCGCTGGTGGCCGTGAGCCCGGCCGTGCCGGCGGCATCCGCCGCACCTGCGCCGCCGGCTGCGCGCACACTGAGTGCCCCACCGCCGCCACCGCCCGGTACGCCGACCCCCGACAACCCGGCGGGCATCCGTTTCTAAGCGCGGCCCGCACTCCCCTGTTCAGCGCGCGACCGCCGCTGCGCCCGCGCGCGCTCAGGCGTACTTGAGCGTCTGCACGCCCTCGGGCGTGGCAAGCAGGCAGACCTGCGCCTTCTGGTGCGCGAACACGCCCACCGTGACCACGCCGGGCCACTGGTTCACTTCCGTTTCGAAGGCCAGCGGATCGGTGATGCGCAAGCCGCGCACGTCCAGGATGTGCTGGCCGTTGTCGGTCACCAGCGGCGCGCCGTCCTTCATGCGCAGCGCGGCCTGGCCGCCCTTCGCCGCGAACTGGCGCACCAGGCGCTGGGCGGCCATCGGGATCACCTCGACCGGCACCGGGAAGGCGCCCAGCGCATGCACCCGCTTGGACACATCGGCGATGCAGACGAAGCTGCGCGACTGCGCCGCCACGATCTTCTCGCGCGTGAGCGCCGCACCGCCGCCCTTGACCATGTGGCCCTGGCCATCGATCTCGTCGGCGCCGTCGATGTAGACGGCGAGTTCGTCCACCGCGTTGCTGTCGAAAACGGGAATGCCCAGCGCCTGCAGGCGCTCGGTGGAGGCGACGGAGCTGGACACCGCGCCGCGGATCTGGTCCTTGATCGTGGCGAGGGCGTCGATGAACTTGTTGACCGTGGAGCCCGTGCCCACGCCCACGATTTCGCCGCGCACCACGTAATCCAGCGCCGCGCGGCCCACGAGGGTCTTGAGTTCATCCTGGGTCATCGGGGCGCTCGTCATCGGGGAGAATCCTGGGTTCGTCTGAAGAAGCCGCGAATTATCCGATGCCCATTCCCTTCCCCGGTCTTTCCGGCCTCTATGGTCTGGCACGGCCCCTGCTTTTCAGCATGGACGCCGAGGCCGCGCACGAGCTGACCCTGGACAACCTGGCCCGCACGCAGCACACGCCGCTGGCCTGCCTCTATGCAGCCGCGCGCGTGGACGACCCCGTCACGCTGGCGGGCCTGCACTTTCCCAACCGGGTGGGCCTGGCCGCGGGGCTGGACAAGAACGCCCGCTGCATCGATGCCTTCTGCGCCATGGGTTTCGGCTTCGTCGAGGTCGGCACGGTCACGCCGCGCGCCCAGCCCGGCAACCCCCGGCCGCGCATGTTCCGCCTGCCGGCGGCCGACGCGCTGATCAACCGCCTGGGCTTCAACAATGAAGGCCTGGACGCCTTCGTGGCCAATGTGCAGCGTGCGCGCTTCCGGCAACAGGCACAGGCCCGCGGGCGGGCGCCCATGCTGCTGGGCCTGAACATCGGCAAGAATGCCGACACGCCCATCGAGCGTGCGGTGGACGACTACCGGCTCGGCCTGCGCGGCGTGTATCCGCATGCCGACTATGTGACGATCAACATCTCCAGCCCCAACACGGCCAACCTGCGCAGCCTGCAAAGCGATGCCGCGCTGGACGCCCTGCTCGGCGCGCTCAAGGAAGAGCATGCGCGCCTGGCGCAGTCGCAGGAGCGGCACGTGCCCATGTTCCTCAAGATCGCGCCGGACCTGGACGCCACCCAGGTGGACGTGATCGCCGCCACACTGCGGCGGCAAGGCCTGGACGGCGTGATCGCCACCAACACCACGCTCGCGCGCGACGCGGTGGCGGGCCTGCCGCATGCGCAGGAGGCGGGCGGCCTGTCGGGCGCGCCCGTGCGCGAGGGCAGCAACCGCGTGATCGCGCAGTTGCGCACGGCGCTGGGCCCGGACTTTCCCATCATCGGCGTGGGCGGCATCCTGAGCGCAGCGGATGCCCTGGCCAAGCGCGAAGCCGGGGCCGACGTGGTGCAGGTCTACACCGGCCTGATCTACCGCGGCCCGGCGCTGGTGACACAGGCGGCTCGCGCCCTGGCGTACGGCCGCTGAGCCCCGGCTTCCGTCACGCCTGAAAGATGGTCCCTCGCTCCCCCGCTGCGCGAGGTCGGTGGCCCTCCGGGGGAGCGCTTGTCATCTGGGGGCGGCCCGGCGGTGAAGAACCGGCGCAGGAAGCGCCGGTTCTTGTTTCCGGCCGGCCGTCGGCCGGCTGCCCGGTGCGCCTGCGGCGCTCAGCGCAACTTCCACAGAATGGGCAGGGCCCATCCGGCCACCCGCAGCAGGCGCCGCGGACCGATGGCGGCCAGGGCCACGGCCGCAGCCGCGCCTGCAGCCATGGGGTGCTCGCGCGCCAGGCGCAAGGCCTTTTCCGAGGTGCTCTCGGGCCGGGGCGCTTCGTCGGCCACGGCCTCCATGCGCTCCTGCAGGGCCAGCCGGCGGCGCTGGCGTTCGATGCGGTCCACCAGTTCCTGCCGCGTGGCCGGGCGCACCTTCGGCGGCCTGTCCTCGTCGCCGAAGCGCTGCTCCAGCCAGTCGCGGTCGCGTGCGAGTTCGTCGCGCGCCACCGCCACCGTGGGCGGCGTGTCCTGGATGGTCGCCAGCAGCGCCCACAGCGCCCCACCCCACAGCACCAGCCAGGCCAGGGCCACGGCCCAGGCCGCGGTCGCGCGGTAGGACGTGTCCCAGAACTGGACGATGACGGCCACCGACAGCAGCGCCGTCATCATGAAGGTCAGGCCCACCAGCGCCAGCAGCAGCAGCAGCAGGCGGCGCAGGCGCAGCTTTTCCTCGTCCCAGGCCATGCGCAGCAGCTGCACACGGTCCTCGGCGGCCATCACGCCTTCGCCCAGCACTTCGCGTGCATGCGCGATGCGGCGCTCGATGCCGAGCAATGCCAGCAACTGCTTCATGGGCGCCTCCACGGCGCCGCGCCCTCGACGCTCGGTTGTCGTGCCATCCGCACCGGGCTTCAGCGGCGGCTGCCCAGCACCAGGCCCACGAGCACGCCCACGGCCAGGGCGGCGCCGGCGATCTGCCAGGGTTCGTCGTGCGCGTACACGTTGGCGGTATGCGCGGCATCCTTGGCCTTCCGGGCGGCCAGGCGGCTCTTCTCGGCCGCCAGCGCACGCACCACGGTCATCTTGGATTCAACGCGCTGTTTGAGCTTGCGGACTTCTTCCTTGGATGCCAGTTCGGTGTCGGACAGCACGTTCTTGACGTCTTGCGCCAGGTCTTCGACCACGGCATTGGCACGCGCTTCGAGATTGTTGGATGCGGACATGGAAGAACCTTCCCCTCAGTGAATTCCAGACATCGGCCCCATGCCGACGATGAGCACGCCTGCAAACGGCGTGCCGGCCATGTTACCCCCAGCGCCCGGGGCCACGGCCCATGCCCTAGCGTTCACGATGGAGTAAGGCCGTGACATGGTCCGCGATGGCCAGGCTGCTGGTGAGCCCGGGCGACTCGATGCCGAAGAGATTGACGAGACCCTGCACGCCATGCTCCTGTGGCCCCTGGATCAGGAAGTCGGCCGCGGCCTCGCCCGGGCCGCTGATCTTCGGCCGCATGCCCGCATAGCCCGGCATCAGCGCGCCATCGGCCAGCGCGGGCCAGTAGCGGCGCACCTCGGCATAGAAGGCCTGGCCCCGCGCGGGGTCCACCTCCAGGTCGGCGGGCGATTCCACCCATTGCACGTCGGGCCCGAACTTCGCCTGCCCGCCCAGGTCCAGCGTCAGGTGCACGCCCAGGCCCGCGGCTTCGGGCACGGGATAGATGAGCCGGCTGAACGGCGCGCGCCCCGACAGCACGAAGTAGTTGCCCTTCGCCCAGTGAGCTACAGGCACGTGTTCGGGCCCCAGGCCCGCGAAGCGCCGCGCCAGGGCGGGCGCCTGCAGGCCGGCGGCATTGACGACGGTGCGGCACAGCCACTCGCCACCGTCTGCGGTCCTCAGCACGATGCCTTCGGGCCGGACCTGCGCGGCATCGACACCTGAGCGCAGCGCCAGCAGGCCGCCCGCGTGCTCCAGGTCGCCCTGCAGGCTCAGCATGAGCGCATGGCTGTCGATGATGCCCGTGCTGGGGGAATGCAATGCGGCCACGCAATGCAAGGCGGGCTCCATCGCTTTCGCTTGCGCGGCATCGATCAGCGCCAGGTCATGCACGCCGTTGGCCGCAGCCTTGGCCTGGATGCCCTGCAGCGCGGCCAGCTGCGCATCGCTGGTCGCGACGATCAGCTTGCCGCAGCGGCGGTGCGGCACGCCGCGCGCCTCGGCATAGGCATAGAGCTGGTCGCGCCCCTGGACGCAGAGACGCGCCTTCAACGACCCCTGGGGGTAGTAGATGCCGGCGTGGATGACTTCGCTGTTGCGCGAACTGGTGCCGGTGCCGATGGCGCCTTCGGACTCGAGCACGAGCACCTCGCGCCCCTGCAGGGCCAGCGCACGCCCCACGGCCAGCCCCACCACGCCCGCGCCTATGACCACGCAATCGATTTTTTCCATGCCGCGAGCTTAGCCGCAGCGCGCCACGCATCGCGGCCGACCCGACCAGGCCAAGCCAGGCCGAGCCAGAAGCGGACGCGAAAAAGCGAACGGCACCCGAAGGTGCCGTTCGCTTGGAATTGGTGGGCGATAGTGGGATCGAACCACTGACCCCTGCAGTGTGAATGCAGTGCTCTACCCCTGAGCTAATCGCCCGAAGAAGCCGCCGGGTGCTGCGTCTTCCCGTCTTCGCCAGCAGTGCTGAGCGAAGACTTAAATTATGCCACAGTTTTTTCCTCGTACGCACGAAAGATCGTTTTTCCGCCGCTGGCCTTGTCCAGCTCGCCCAGCACCTGCGCATGCGCGCTCAACTCGTCGTCGGAGGCGAGCAGCACGGGCAGCGTGAAGCCGCGCAGGTCGACCTGCTCCAGCACCATGCCGGGGGCCGGTTCGTCGCTGGCCACTTCGATCAGCAGCGCATCCTGGCCTCGGGTGAGGTGGATGTAGACATCCGCCAGCAGTTGCGCGTCGAGCTTGGCGCCGTGGAACGTGCGGTTGGACCGGTCCACGCCGAAGCGGTCGCACAGGCCGTCGAGCGAATTGCGCTTGCCCGGGTAGAGCTGCTTGGCCATCACCAGCGTGTCGATCACCTCGCCCACGTGGCTGCGCAGCGGCGGCAGGCCGGCGCGCTCCAGTTCCTTGTTGAGGAAACCGACGTCGAAGGGTGCGTTGTGGATGATGAGCTCTGCACCGCTCAGGTAGGCCACGATGTCCGGGGCCAGAGTCTCGAAGCGCGGCTTGTCGGCCAGGAACTCGGTGGTCAGGCCGTGCACCTTCAAGGCGTCTTCATGGCTCTCCCGGTCAGGATTGAAATACAGGTGCAGGTCGTTGCCCGTGAGCTTGCGGTTGAGCAGCTCCACGCAACCCAGCTCGATGATGCGGTCGCCGTTGTCGGCGGACAGGCCCGTGGTTTCGGTGTCGAGGACGATCTGGCGCGACATCCATGCTCCTTCAATGGCAGGCGGACAGCTCGAGCGCGAGGTGCACGCTCAGTGGTTTTCCTTGGCGTGGTTGATGGAGTACTTCGGAATCTCCACCGTCACGTCCTGCTGCGCCAGGATGGCCTGGCAGGACAGGCGCGATTGCGGCTCCAGGCCCCAGGCGCGGTCCAGCAGATCCTCTTCCTCCTCCTGCGCCTCGTTCAGCGAGGCATAGCCCTCGCGCACGATCACGTGGCAAGTGGTGCAGGCACAGCTCATGTCGCAGGCGTGCTCGATGTTGATCTTGTTGTCGAGCAGGGCTTCGCAGATGGACGTGCCGGCCGGCGCCGTGATCTCGGCGCCCTCCGGGCAGTACTCCGCGTGAGGAAGGATCTTGATGATGGGCATCGCGTGCTGGGTCGTTCCGTGTGGTTGTTCTAGAGGTCTAGGGTCTAGAGGGATTCGAGCTTGCGGCCGGCCAGTGCCCGAGCGATGCCGGCGTTCATGCGCTGAGCCGCGAAGGCTTCGGTGCCCTCGGCCAGCGCCTTCGTGGCGGCTTCCACCACTGCGGCATCGTCCGCGCTGCGCGCGGCTTCCAGCGCCGCCAGCAGTTCGTCGATGCGCGCGCGCTGCGCATCGTCGAGCAAGTGGCCATCGGCGGCCAGGGCGCTGCGCGTGGCCAGCAGCATGCGCTCGGCATCCACGCGTGCCTCGATCAGCGCCCGCGAGGCCATGTCCTGCTGCGCGGTCGAGAAACTCTCCTGCAGCATGGTGGCGATCTGCTCGTCCGACAGGCCATAGGAAGGCTTGACGGCCACGCTGGCCTCGACGCCGCTGGTCTGCTCCCTGGCACTGACCGACAGCAGCCCGTCGGCATCGACGGTGAAGCTCACGCGGATGCGCGCCGCGCCCGCGGCCATCGGGGGAATGCCGCGCAGCGTGAAGCGCGCCAGGCTGCGGCAATCGGCCACCAGGTCGCGTTCGCCTTGCACCACGTGCAGCGCCAGCGCGGTCTGGCCGTCCTGGTAGGTGGTGAAGTCCTGGGCCATGGCCGTGGGCAGCGTGGTGTTGCGCGGCACGATGCGCTCCACCAGCCCGCCCATGGTCTCGATGCCCAGCGACAGCGGAATCACGTCCAGCAGCAGCAGATCGCCATGGCTGTCGTTGCCGGCCAACTGGTTGGCCTGGATGGCCGCCCCCAGTGCCACCACCTCGTCGGGGTTGAGGTCGATGAGCGGCGGGCGACCGAAGAAGCGCTCCACCGCCGCGCGCACCTGCGGCATGCGCGTGGCCCCGCCCACGAGCACGATGCCCTGCAGATCGGCCGCCTTCAGATCCGCGTCGCGCAAGGCCTTGCGCACGCCGGCAAGCGTCCGCTCCGTGAGGGCCTGCGTGGCCGCTTCGAACTGCTCGCGAGTCAGCACGAGGCGGCACGGGCCGCCAGACAACTCGGCCGAGAAGGTGGTTTGCGATGCCTCGGTGAGCGCCTCCTTGGCGGCGCGCGCCGCCGTCAGCAGCGCGCTGCGGTCGCCCGCGCTGGCCGGCACCACGCCGGTCTGCGCCAGCACATGGGCCAGCAGCGCATGGTCGTAGTCGTCGCCGCCCAGCGCCGAATCGCCGCCGGTGGCGATCACCTCGAACACGCCCTGCGTCAGGCGCAGGATGGACACGTCGAAGGTGCCCCCGCCCAGGTCGTACACGGCGTAGACGCCCTCGGCCGCGTTGTCCAGGCCGTAGGCGATGGCCGCTGCCGTGGGTTCGCTGATCAGGCGCAGCACGTTCAGGCCCGCCAGCTGCGCGGCGTCCTTGGTCGCCTGGCGCTGGCCTTCGTCGAAGTAGGCTGGCACGGTGATCACCGCGCCGTAGAGCTCGCCGTCGAAGGTGTCTTCGGCGCGGTAGCGCAGCGTGGCCAGGATCTCTGCGCTCACTTCCACCGGCGACTTCGGGCCCGCCGCGGTCTGCACCCGCACCATGCCGCCTTCGTCCACCAGGGCGTAGGGCAGCGAGGCCGCATGGCCGATGTCCGCGAGGCCACGCCCCATGAGGCGTTTGACCGAGCTGATGGTGTTGGCCGGGTCCTGGGCGCCGGCCGCCTTGGCGGCCGCACCGATCTGCCGGCGTTGCCCGTCCAGGTAGCGCACCACCGAAGGCAGCAGCACTTCGCCCTGTTCGTCGGGCAGGCATTCGGCCACGCCGTTGCGCACGGCGGCCACCAGCGAATGCGTGGTGCCCAGGTCGATGCCGATGGCGATGCGGCGCTGGTGCGGATCGGGCGCCTGGCCGGGTTCTGAAATCTGAAGAAGTGCCATGAGAGAAAGAAAAGTCCGGCGCCGGAGTCCGGCGCGACGGCGAGACCTATTGTCCCAAGCGATCGGCGCGCTGGCCGAGCTCGTGCACAAAGCGCTCGATGAACATCAGGGCTCTGACCTGCGCGACCGCTGCCGGCCAGTCGCCTTTCTCGTCGATCAGCCAGTCCAGCGAGGACAGTGCGCGGGCGCGGGCGGCGTCCACCTGTTCCTGCAGCGCATCGAGCGCCGGCAGGTCGGCCGCATCGTCGAGCGCCTCGCGCCATTCCATCTGCTGCATCAGGAACTCGGCCGGCATGGCGGTGTTGTTCTCGGCTTCGATGGGCGCACCGTGCAGCTCGCACAGGTAGGCGGCTCGCTTGAGCGGGTCCTTGAGGCGCTGGTAGGCCTCGTTGATGCGCACCGACCACTGCATGGCCAGGCGCTGCGCGGCACTGCCTTGCGAGGCGAAGCGGTCCGGATGCACCTCGCGCTGAAGCTGCTTCCAGCGCGCGTCGAGCTGCGCGCGGTCCTGCGCGAAGGTGGGCGGTACCGCGAAGAGTTCGAAATCAGTGTCCTGCAGATTCATGGCGGGTACATGCTCGGGCGCCGAAACGGCACAGACAGAAAAAAGCCGCCTTCGGTGGCGGCTCGGCGGCGACGGCCTGAAACGCCAGGCCCGGCCCGTCGGCAGCGCAGGACTGCGCAATGGCGCCCGGGTCCGGCCCCGTGCATGGGCTCAGATGCGAAAGCTCTCGCCGCAACCGCAGCGGTCACGCTCGTTGGGGTTGTTGAAGCGGAAGCCCTCGTTGAGCCCTTCGCGCACGAAATCCAGCTGCGTGCCGTCCAGGTAGGCCAGGCTCTTGGGATCGATCAGCACTTTCACGCCATGGTCTTCGAACACCACGTCCTCGGGGGACGGCTCGTCCACGTACTCCAGTTTGTAGGCCAGGCCGGAGCAGCCCGTGGTCTTCACGCCCAGCCGCACTCCCACACCCTTGCCGCGCTTGGCAAGGTAGCGGTTCACATGGCGGGCAGCGGCTTCGGTCAGAGTGACGGACATGGCAACAGCAAGCAAGCAGGCGTTCGCGGAAGGATCAGTGGACGGAGCTTTCTTCGGCCTTGGCGCCGTGCTTGGCCTTGTAGTCGCTCACGGCCGCCTTGATGGCGTCCTCGGCCAGGATGGAGCAGTGGATCTTCACGGGCGGCAAGGCCAGCTCCTCGGCGATCTGCGCGTTCTTCAGCGCGGCCGCCTCGTCCAGCGTCTTGCCCTTGACCCACTCGGTCACCAGCGAGGACGAGGCAATCGCCGAGCCGCAGCCATAGGTCTTGAAGCGCGCGTCTTCGATGACGCCAGTCTCGGGGTTGACCTTGATCTGCAGCTTCATCACGTCGCCGCAGGCCGGTGCGCCGACCATGCCGGTGCCCACCGTCTCGTCGCCCTTGTCGAAGGAGCCGACGTTGCGCGGGTTTTCGTAGTGGTCGATGACCTTGGAGGAGTAAGCCATGGGGAACCTCTCTCTTGCTTCTATGCGTTCAACAAAGGGCGCGCGTCAGTGCGCGGCCCACTGGATGGTGCTCAGGTCCACGCCGTCCTGGAACATTTCCCAGAGCGGGCTGAGTTCGCGCAGCTTCACCACGTTGTGCTTGATGGTGGCGATCGCGTAGTCGATCTCTTCCTCGGTCGTGAACCGGCCGATGGTCATGCGCAGGCTGCTGTGGGCCAGCTCGTCGCTGCGGCCCAGGGCGCGCAGCACGTAGCTGGGCTCCAGGCTGGCGGAGGTGCAGGCCGACCCGCTGGATACGGCCAGGCCCTTGATGCCCATGATGAGCGACTCGCCCTCGACGAAGTTGAAGCTCATGTTCAGGTTGTGCGGCACCCGGCGCTCGAGGTCACCGTTGACGAAGACCTGTTCCACGTCCTTGAGGCCGTCGAGCAGGCGCTGGTGCAATGCGCGCGCCTTGGCCAGGTCCTGCGCCATTTCTTCCTTCGCGATGCGAAAGGCCTCGCCCATGCCCACGATTTGGTGCGTGGGCAGCGTGCCCGAGCGCATGCCGCGCTCGTGGCCGCCGCCGTGCATCTGGGCCTCCAGGCGCACACGGGGCTTGCGGCGCACGTACAACGCGCCGATGCCCTTGGGACCGTAGGTCTTGTGCGAGGCCAGGCTCATCAGGTCGATGGGCAGCGCGGCCAGGTTGATCTCGACCTTGCCCGTGGCCTGCGCCGCGTCCACATGGAAGATCACGCCCTTCTCGCGGCAGAGGGTGCCCAGCGCCACCATGTCCTGGATCACGCCGATCTCGTTGTTCACGAACATCACGCTGGCCAGGATGGTGTCGGGACGGATGGCGGCCTTGAACACGTCCAGGTCCAGCAGGCCATTTTCCTGGACGTCGAGGTAGGTCACCTCGAAGCCCTGGCGTTCCAGTTCACGCATGGTGTCCAGCACGGCCTTGTGCTCGGTCTTCACCGTGATCAGGTGCTTGCCCTTGCCCTTGTAGAAATGGGCGGCACCCTTGATGGCCAGGTTGTTGGACTCGGTCGCGCCCGAGGTCCAGATGATCTCGCGCGGATCGGCGCCGATCAGGTCGGCTACCTGCGTGCGGGCGCGCTCCACCGCCTCTTCCGCCTCCCAGCCCCAGGCGTGGCTGCGCGATGCCGGGTTGCCGAAGTGCTCGCGCAACCAGGGAATCATGGCGTCGACCACGCGCGGGTCCACCGGCGTGGTGGCGCCGTAGTCGAGGTAGATCGGGAAATGAGGCGTGGCGTCCATGGCTGTCACTTTTTTCTGGCCGGCAATGCGGCCGGCATTCTTGCTGCGTGGGTTCGTTCGATCGGCAGGCGCCGCAGCGCCCGCCCTGCGTGAAGTCGACGCAAAGTCGACGAAAGCGTGGGGCGCCTCAGGACTTCGCGAACGCGTTGCCCAGGGCGAACACCGAGTTCGGCGCATTCACGCGGATGGGCTTGACCACCGGCTGGCTGGAAATGGCGCGCTTGACGGCGGGCTTGTTCTCGACCTGGACGCCCTTGGCGATCTGGTCGTCCACCAGCTTCTGCAGCGTCACGGAGTCCAGGAACTCGACCATTTTCTGATTGAGCGAAGCCCACAGTTCGTGCGTCATGCAACGACCCTGTTCGCCTAGACAGTTTTCCTTGCCGCCGCATTGGGTGGCGTCGATGGGTTCGTCGACCGACACGATGATGTCGGCGACGGTGATGTCGGCTGCCTTGCGGCCCAGCGAGTAGCCGCCGCCCGGTCCGCGGGTGGATTCGACCAGTTCATGGCGGCGCAGCTTGCCGAACAGCTGCTCCAGGTACGACAGCGAAATCTGCTGGCGCTGGCTGATGGCGGCCAGGGTGACCGGCCCCGTGTTCTGGCGCAGGGCCAGATCGATCATGGCGGTCACGGCGAAACGGCCTTTGGTGGTGAGACGCATCGTTGGCTCCTTTGGCTCGGGCGGATCGTGAAGACGGCACCCGCCGCGGCAGATGCCCCGACAGGCGCCCGCAGCAGCCTGCGGGAACCGCGGCGGCTGCCCGGTTCATCGCGGGCGCTCTATTTGTCGAGTGTTTCGCTCAAGTATAACAGAACCCACGCGATTTGCTCGGGTTGACCCGGGGGAACGGCGATTTCGGGTTAGAGCGCGACGATGTTGTCGCCGCCAGCCGCGCCGAACGCCTGCTCGCGCAGCAGCGCCAGCTGGTCGCGCACACGTGCCGCCTTCTCGAATTCCAGGTTGCGCGCGTGTTCCAGCATCTGCTTTTCCAGGCGCTTGATCTCCTTGGCGATGTCCTTTTCGGACATGTCCTCGACCTTGGCGCGTGCCATTTCGCGCTCGGTCGCTTCCTTGCCGCTCTTCTCGCTGTAAACGCCATCGATCAGCTCCTTGACCTGCTTGACGATGCTGCGCGGCGTGATGCCGTTCGCCTCGTTGAAGGCAATCTGCCTGGCGCGCCGGCGCTCGGTCTCGTCGATGGCCTTCTTCATCGAGGCCGTCATGCTGTCAGCGTAGAGGATGGCCTTGCCGTGCAGGTTGCGCGCCGCGCGGCCGATGGTCTGGATCAGGCTGCGCTCGGCGCGCAGGAAGCCTTCCTTGTCGGCGTCGAGGATGGCCACCAGCGACACCTCGGGGATGTCCAGGCCCTCGCGCAGCAGGTTGATGCCCACCAGCACGTCGAAGGTGCCCAGCCGCAGGTCGCGCAGGATCTCCACCCGCTCCACGGTATCGATGTCGCTGTGCAGGTAACGCACCTTCACGCCGTTGTCGCCCAGGTAGTCGGTGAGCTGCTCGGCCATGCGCTTGGTCAGCGTGGTGATGAGCACGCGCTCGTTCTTCTCGACGCGGATGCGGATCTCCTGCAGCACGTCGTCGACCTGGTGGGTGGCCGGACGGACCTCGACCTCGGGATCGATCAGGCCGGTCGGCCGCACCACCTGTTCCACCACCTGGCCCGTGTGCGTCTTTTCGTATTCGGCCGGCGTGGCCGAGACGAAGATGCACTGGCGCATGCGCCGCTCGAATTCCTCGAACTTCAGCGGCCGGTTGTCCAGCGCCGAGGGCAGCCGGAAGCCGTACTCCACCAGCGTGGTCTTGCGCGCGCGGTCGCCGTTGTACATGGCCCCCAGCTGGCCGATCATCTGGTGGCTTTCATCCAGGAACATGATCGCGTCCTTGGGCAGGTAGTCGGTCAGCGTGGGCGGCGGATCGCCCGGCGCCGCGCCCGACAGGTGGCGCGTGTAGTTCTCGATGCCCTTGCAATGGCCGATCTCGGCCAGCATCTCCAGGTCGAAGCGGGTGCGCTGTTCGAGGCGCTGCGCCTCCACCAGCTTGCCGGCCCCGACCAGCTCCTTGAGGCGGTCGGCCAGTTCGGCCTTGATCGTGTCGACCGCGCGCAGCGTCTTGTCGCGCGGCGTCACGTAGTGGCTCGAGGGATAGACCGTGAAGCGCGGCACCTTCTGGCGGATGCGGCCCGTGAGCGGGTCGAACAGCGACAGCGTCTCGATCTCGTCGTCGAAAAGCTCGATGCGGATCGCCAGCTCGCTGTGCTCGGCCGGGAACACGTCGATGGTGTCGCCGCGCACGCGGAAGGTGCCGCGCGCGAAGTCCTGCTCGTTGCGCGTGTACTGCATGCGGATCAGCCGGCCGATCAGGTCGCGCTGGCCGATCTCGTCGCCCACCCGCATGATCAGCCGCATCTGCATGTAGTCCTCGGGCGTGCCGATGCCGTAGATCGCGCTCACCGTGGCCACGATCACCACGTCGCGCCGCTCCAGCACGCTCTTGGTGGCGCTCAGCCGCATCTGCTCGATGTGCTCGTTGATCGAGCTGTCCTTCTCGATGAACAGGTCGCGCTGCGGCACGTAGGCCTCGGGCTGGTAGTAGTCGTAGTAGCTGACGAAGTACTCCACCGCGTTCTTCGGGAAGAACTCGCGGAACTCGCTGTACAGCTGCGCCGCCAGCGTCTTGTTGGGCGCGAACACGATGGCCGGCCGGCCCAGCCGCGCGATCACGTTGGCCATGGTGTAGGTCTTGCCCGAGCCGGTCACGCCCAGCAGGGTCTGGAACACTTCGCCATCGTTCACGCCGTCCACCAGCTGCGCGATGGCCGTGGGCTGGTCGCCGGCCGGCGGATAGGGCTGGAAGAGCTGGAAGGGCGAGTCCGGGAAGCTCACGAAGCGGCCCTCGCGGGCGGCTTCGGCGGGGGAAACGGCAGGTTCGGTCACGGCGGTGGGTCCTGAAACGGTGCGCGGCGCGCAAGGTGCACCCGGCAGGTGCGATGCATCGCCGTAAAATTCAAGCCAATCCGCCAGCCTAACGCAGCCAGGCGGCAGACCCAAGCCCCGGTTCGACCTGTCCGGGCATCACCCTCCGAAGGACGCTTTCCAAATGTCTCTGTTCACCGCCGTCGAAATGGCGCCGCGCGACCCGATCCTGGGTCTCAACGAACAATTTGCCGCCGACACCAACCCCCACAAGGTCAACCTGGGCGTGGGCGTGTACTACGACGACAACGGCAAGCTGCCGCTGCTGGAATGCGTGAAGAAGGCCGAAGCCGACATGATGGCGGCGCCCAGCGCCCGCGGCTATCTGCCGATCGACGGCATCGCCGCCTATGACGCGGCAGTGAAGTCGCTGGTCTTCGGCGCCGACAGCGAGCCCGTGAAGTCCGGCCGCGTGGCCACCGTGCAGGGCCTGGGCGGCACTGGGGGCCTGAAGATCGGCGCCGACTTCCTCAAGAAGCTGAGCCCGAACGCCAAGGTGCTGATCAGCGATCCGAGCTGGGAAAACCACCGCGCCCTGTTCACCCAGGCGGGATTCACGGTCGAAACGCATCCCTACTACGACGCGGCCAAGCGCGGCGTGAACTTCGAGGGCATGCTGGCCGCGCTGAAGGCCGCGCCGGCCGGCACCATCGTCGTGCTGCACGCCTGCTGCCACAACCCCACCGGCTACGACATCACCCCCGAGCAGTGGGACCAGGTGATCGCCGCCGTCAAGGAAGCCCAGCTCACGCCCTTCCTCGACATGGCCTACCAGGGCTTCGGCAACGGCATCCAGGAAGACGGCGCCGTCATCGGCAAGTTCGTCGCTGCGGGCCTGACCTTCTTCGTCTCCACCTCCTTCTCCAAGAGCTTCAGCCTGTACGGCGAGCGCGTGGGCGCCCTGTCGGTGCTGTGCAACGACAAGGACGAGGCCGCGCGCGTGCTCTCGCAGCTCAAGATCATGATCCGCACCAACTACAGCAACCCGCCGACGCACGGCGGCGCCGTGGTGGCGGCCGTGCTGAACAACCCCGAGCTGCGCGCCCTGTGGGAGAAGGAGCTGGCCGAAATGCGCGTGCGCATCAAGGCCATGCGCCAGAAGCTGGTCGACGGTCTGAAGGCCGCCGGCGTGAAGCAGGACATGAGCTTCATCACCACGCAGATCGGCATGTTCAGCTACTCGGGCCTCACCAAGGAGCAGATGGTGCGCCTGCGCAACGAGTTCGGCGTGTATGGCACCGACACCGGCCGCATGTGCGTGGCGGCGCTCAACAGCAAGAACATCGACCACGTCTGCCAGAGCATCGCCAAGGTCGTCGGCTGACGCCTCGGCCCCGGGGAGCCCGCAGGCCCCCTCGGCGGTCCATCGGAGAGCCGGGCCGCGCGTGAGCGCCGGCCCGGCCTTTTTCATGGGGCGCCGAGTTCCGCGCCGGTCACGGCGCCCGAAGCCTGAACGAAGCGCACAGTCAGTGGCGCCGCCGCTGCGGCGCGCGCGTGCCGGCAGCATGAAAAAGCCCGCGGCACCTTGACGTGCCGCGGGCCCCTTTTGCTGCGCGCCGAGCGCCGCCGCAACTTACTTCTTGTAGGCCGCCACGCCGTCGGCGATTTCCTTGTGCGCGGCGTCGATGCCTTCCCAGCCCAGCACCTTGACCCACTTGCCGGCCTCCAGGTCCTTGTAGTGCTCGAAGAAGTGGCTGATGGCCTTCAGGCGCATCGGGTTCACGTCTTCCACGCTCTTCCAGTGGCTGTAGATGGGCAGGATCTTGTCGGTGGGCACGGCCAGCACCTTGCCGTCGACGCCGGCTTCGTCTTCCATCTTCAGGATGCCCAGTGCGCGGCAGGTCACGACCACGCCCGGCAGCAGCGGATAGGGCGTTACGACCAGCACGTCCACCGGGTCGCCGTCGCCCGACAGGGTCTGCGGCACGTAGCCGTAGTTGGTCGGGTAGTACATGGCGGTGGTCATGAAGCGGTCCACGAAGATGGCGCCGGATTCCTTGTCCACTTCGTACTTGATCGGGTCCGCGTTCATCGGGATCTCGATGACCACGTTGAATTCTTCGGGGACTTTCTTGCCGGGGGAGACTTTGTCGAAGGACATGTGTTGTCTTTGGTTGGAGTGGGCGGACGCCCCGGATGGGGACAAACCCGGAGTTTAGCGAGCGCCGGCCCCCGGCTGGCTGACAGCGCACACGACTTGCCTGTAAATTGGACGCGTTGGCCAATCGTCACCTGACCGGGTGCACCGAGGAAGCAACGCGGCGGCAGCATCGGCCCCTCGCGTTGCAGGGTTGCAGCGCAACGCGTGATCCGGCCCGGCGCTGGCGTCTCCATCACAACAACTGGAGACCTTCGGCATGACAGGCAACACCCCTCTGGTCCTCGCCCTCGTCTGCGGCCTCGTGGCCGTGGCCTACGGCATCTGGGCGCGCAGCTGGATCCTTTCCAAAGACCCCGGCAACGCGCGCATGCAGGAAATCGCCGCCGCCATCCAGGCCGGCGCCTCGGCCTACCTGGCCAAGCAGTACCGCACCATCGGCATCGTCGGCCTGGTGCTGGCCGTGCTCATCGGCCTCTTCCTCGACCTTCGCACGGCCATCGGTTTCGTCGTCGGCGCCGTGCTGTCGGGGGCCTGCGGCTTCATCGGCATGAACGTCTCGGTGCGGGCGAACGTGCGCACGGCGCAGGCCGCCACGCAGGGCATCGGGCCTGCGCTGGACGTCGCCTTCCGCGGCGGCGCCATCACGGGCATGCTGGTGGTCGGGCTGGGGCTGCTCGGCGTGGCGGGCTTCTACGGGTTCCTGGGCGGCACGGCGGCCACCAGCGCGCAGGCGCTCAACCCGCTGATCGGCTTCGCTTTCGGCTCCTCGCTGATTTCCATCTTCGCGCGCCTGGGCGGCGGCATCTTCACCAAGGGCGCCGACGTGGGCGCCGACCTGGTGGGCAAGGTCGAGGCGGGCATCCCCGAGGACGATCCGCGCAATCCCGCCGTGATCGCCGACAACGTGGGCGACAACGTGGGCGACTGCGCCGGCATGGCGGCCGACCTGTTCGAGACCTATGCCGTGACGCTGATCGCCACCATGGTGCTCGGGGCGCTGATGGTCACGGCCGCGCCCGTCAATGCCGTGCTCTATCCGCTGGCGCTGGGCGGCGTGTCCATCCTCGCGTCCATCATCGGCTGCTTCTTCGTCAAGGCCTCGCCGGGCATGACCAACGTGATGCCGGCGCTCTACAAAGGGCTGGCCGTGGCAGGCGTGCTGTCGCTCGTCGCCTTCTGGTTCGTGACCGCCTGGCTGATGCCCGACAACGCGCTGCGGCCCAGCGGCACGCAATTGCGGCTGTTCGGCGCCTGTTTCGTGGGCCTGGCCCTCACGGCCGCGCTGGTCTGGATCACCGAGTACTACACCGGCACGCAGTACAAGCCCGTGCAGCATGTGGCCCAGGCCTCGACCACCGGGCATGGCACCAACATCATCGCGGGCCTGGGCGTGTCGATGCGCTCCACGGCTTGGCCGGTGATCTTCGTGTGCATCGCCATCGTGGCCTCGTACACGCTGGCGGGCCTGTACGGCGTGGCCGTGGCTGCGACCTCCATGCTGTCCATGGCCGGCATCGTGGTCGCGCTGGATGCGTATGGCCCCATCACCGACAACGCCGGCGGCATCGCCGAGATGAGCGAGCTGCCGGCCGCGGTGCGCGACATCACCGACCCGCTGGACGCCGTGGGCAACACCACCAAGGCCGTGACCAAGGGCTACGCCATCGGCTCGGCCGGGCTGGCCGCGCTGGTGCTGTTCGCCGACTACACGCACAAGCTCGAAAGCTATGGCAGCGCCGTGCGCTTCGACCTCAGCGATCCGATGGTCATCGTCGGGCTGTTCATCGGCGGGCTGATCCCCTACCTCTTCGGTGCCATGGCGATGGAAGCCGTGGGCCGCGCCGCCGGCGCCGTGGTGGAGGAAGTGCGCCGCCAGTTCCGCGAGATCTCCGGCATCATGGAAGGCACGGCCAAGCCCGAGTACGGCAAGGCCGTGGGCATGCTGACCGGCGCCGCCATCAAGGAAATGATGATCCCCTCGCTGCTGCCGGTGCTGGTGCCCATCCTGGTGGGCTTCGTGCTGGGCCCCAAGGCGCTGGGCGGGCTGCTGATGGGCACCATCGTCACGGGCCTGTTCGTGGCCATCTCCATGTGCACCGGCGGCGGCGCCTGGGACAACGCCAAGAAGTACATCGAGGACGGCCACTTCGGCGGCAAGGGCAGCGAGACGCACAAGGCCGCCGTCACCGGCGACACCGTGGGCGACCCCTACAAGGACACCGCCGGCCCGGCCGTCAACCCGCTGATCAAGATCATCAACATCGTGGCGCTGCTGATCGTGCCGCTGGTGGTGCAATTCCATGGCGCGGCGCCGCGGGCGGCCGAAGCGCCGGCACTGCGGCGTGCGCCCGTGGCGCAAGCCGCATCGGCGCTGCCGGAGACCGCAGCCGCGCCGGCCCTCACGGCCGCAAGGTAGCGCCCAGCCAAAGGCCGGCGGCGCGCGGTCGCCGGACCTTCTTTCCACACGGGATTCTTCTGCGGAAAAGCACGGCCGCCCCGCAGGCGGCACCCTTCAGCTGAAGGTGCGCAGCACGGGCCGCTTCCGCTCCGGCGGCGCGGCCACGGCATCGCCGCCGCCGAGAGGGACGCTCGCCGTCAGCGGCGCGCCCGGCATGGTGTCGAAATCCGTGGCCGACTCGAAGCCGCGCGCAGGCTCGTGCGCATGCAGCATCGAGGACCAGCGGCGCGCATTCGATTCCGGCGGCTCGTCGTTGGTGAAGATGCCGTTGCGCAGGAAAAAGGTTTCGCCGTTCGGCCGCGTGTGGTGCAGCTCGATCAGGCGCGCGATCGGGAAGGTGTAGGTCACCAGCTTCTCGCGCGTGGCGCGCTTCTTGGCGCCGCAGTTGAAGAAGCCCTCGGTGGCCACGACGATGGACGAACCATCGACCACCGAGGCCACATCGCCCAGCCCATCGCAGCGCCAGATCGCCGACGGCATGCGCACGCGCACTTTGTCGATGACGAGGTCCCGGTGGCGGTTGAGGTTGTTCAGCGGCGGAACCAGTGAACGAAGCTGGTTGAGCCTTTCCGCGAAGGCATCGTCGAGCGTGAATTCGACGTGGTGGGCCGCATCTCCCGAACGGGAGATCACTTGCATGACGACCAGACGCGTTTGGTTCACGGTATCCCTTGAAGCAGAATTGCCGCATCCGCAGCAATCGTGTCCAACTGTATATCATGGCCGCTCCCGCGCGGTAGACAGCCATTAGTTCACACACGGAAGGCACGCGGGCGCGGCGCCGTCACACGCATGACAACAAAAAAGGGCCACGGCTTACGGGCATCCGCGCCCGACTCACAGGCGCGCGAAAGCACGCCGATGTCGCCATCGGCGTGCCGCAGCCTCGGTCAGCCCCGGATCAGCTGCCCTTGAGGGACTCTTCCAGTTCCTTGCAGGATGGCGCGCAGACGGGCTGGGCCTTGCCCAGCACGCGCTTGGTCTGCATCAGCGAGCGCGGCCGGTGCTTGCCGCACAGGAAGCAGGACATGGTCGCGCCGCTGAAGGACGACGAGGCCTTGAAGGGCGAGCCGGGTGTCTTGGACTTGTAGCGCAGGCCGCCTTCGCTCACCGTGGTTTTGACGTCAGCGCTGGCCATGGTGATCTCCTTGCGCGGATGCGCCACAGATGGGATACGACGGGGAAGAAATGACTTTCTTGCAGAGCATAGGGGTCGATTTTCGGACTTTTTTGCGGCATTGCGGCCATGCAGGCCTTTGAAGGGGCCGCAATCGCTGCAAAAACTTGGAGACAGCGGCCTCTGCACGCCGGCCCAGGCTCACGCACAATCCGCGCCATGCAGCTCAATTTCATTGCCAATGCCCAGGTGCCCTCGGCTTCCGGGCGCGTCCTTCCCGTCCTGGACCCTTCCGATGGCCAGGCTTTCACCGAGATCCAGCGCAGCCAGGCCAGCGACATCGACGCCGCCGTGCGTGCGGCGCGCGACTGCTACGAAGGCGTCTGGCACAAGACCAGCGCCGCCGAGCGCAGCCGCCTGCTCTACAGGCTGTCGCAGAAGATCGCCGAGCACGCCGACGAACTGACGGCGCTGGAGCAGCGCGATTGCGGCAAGCCGACCAAGCAGGCCCGCGCCGACGCCCTGGCGCTGGTGCGCTACTTCGAGTTCTACGCCGGCGCCTGCGACAAGCTCCATGGCGAGACCATCCCCTACCAGGACGGCTACAGCGTCTTCACCTGGCGCGAGCCGCATGGCGTGACCGGCCACGTCATTCCCTGGAACTACCCGATGCAGATCTTCGGCCGCAGCGTGGGCGGCGCCCTGGCTGCGGGCAACGTCTGCGTGGTGAAGCCGGCGGAGGACGCCTGCCTGTCCCTGCTGCGCGTGGCCCAGCTGGCGGCGGAAGTCGGCTTCCCGGCCGGCGCGCTGAACATCGTGACGGGCTACGGCCACGAGGTCGGCGATGCGCTGGCGCGCCACCCCGGCATCGACCACATCAGCTTCACCGGCAGCCCCAAGGTGGGCACGATCATCCAGCAGGTGGCGGCCGAGCGGCATTGCCCCGTGACGCTGGAGCTCGGTGGCAAGAGCCCGCAGATCATCTTCGCCGACGCCGACCTGGACGCCGCCATCCCGGTCGTCATCAACGCCATCGTGCAGAACGCGGGCCAGACCTGCTCGGCCGGCTCGCGCGTGCTGATCCAGCGCGACATCTACGAGCCGCTGCTGGAGCGCCTGGGCAAGGCCTTCGAGGCCCTGCGCGTGGGCCCTGCCGCGATGGACCTGGACGTCGGCCCGCTGATCCGCCAGAGCCAGCAGCAGCGCGTGTGGGATTTCCTCTCCGACGCGCATGCCGCCAACATCCCGATGGTGGCGCAGGGACGGGTCGTGGACGAGGCGCCGGACACGGGCTTCTACCAGGCGCCCACGCTGCTGCGCGACGTGCCGGTGGATCACCGCCTGGCGCAGGAAGAGGTCTTCGGCCCCGTGCTCGCCGCCATGGCCTTCAGCGACGAAGACGAAGCGGTGGCCCTGGCCAACGCCACGCAGTTCGGCCTGGTGGCGGGCGTGTGGACGCGCGACGGCGCGCGCCAGTTCCGCATGGCCAAGCGCGTGAAAAGCGGCCAGGTCTTCATCAACAACTACGGCGCCGGCGGTGGCGTGGAACTGCCCTTCGGCGGCGTGAAGTCCTCGGGCTACGGCCGTGAAAAGGGCTTTGAAGCGCTGTACGGCTTCACCACCCTCAAGACCGTGGCCGTGCGCCACGGCTGAACGCGGCGGGCCCCCGTACGCTTCCATGAAGAACGGCGCCCGCGGGCGCCGTTCTCGTTTCAGCGCCGAGCTGGTGCAAGCCCGGCGCGCATGAAGGACGATCGCCTCAGCGGCGCCCGCCCAGCAGGCTGCCGCCGATCTTGAGCAGGTCGCCCATGTCCAGCTTGCCATCGCCGTTCTGGTCCAGCACGGCGCCCAGCAGGCCGCCGCCCAGGCCACCCTGGTCCTGGATGCGGCTGGACTCCTGCCCCAGCAGGCTGCCCAGGCCGCCCGCGTCCATGCCGGCGCCCTGCGTGCGCTTGGCCAGGAAGGCCATCACGATGGGCGCCAGGATCTGCAGCAACTGGCCCACCTGCGCACCGCCCAGGCCGGTCGCCTGGCTCAGCCCGCTTTCGGCCCGCGGCTGGGCGCCACCGAAGATGTGGCCCAGGATGCCGCCTGCGTCCAGCTGCGGCGCGGCCGCGCCGCCCGAACCGCCGCCCAGCAGCGAACCCAGCAGGCCGCCCAGGTCGGGACCGCCGGCGTGGTCGCGCTGCAGGGCGCCAAAAAGATCGGCCGCGCCTTGCGGCTCCTGCGCGTTGCGGCCCAGCGCACCCAGCAGCATGGGCAGGGCCGCGCCGACGGCGGTGCTCGCCTGCTGCGTGCTGGTGCCCAGCTGCCCGGCAATCTGCTGCAGGGGCGCGCCCTGGAGCTGGGCGAAAAGATCGTCGACGAGGGAAGTGGAAGCGTTCATGGCGGTCCTTGCCCACAGGCAGTGGAAGCTGAAAGAAGCGGGCCTGGCGGCCCGGGCGGCATCTTAGCCACCGCCCCCTTGCAAGGCGGCAGCCTGCCCCCGCGGCACCGGGGCCGACCGGGACTTATGGCGCACTCCCCGCCGATTCCGCAAGGGCCGCCCCCGCCTCAGCCCAGCGCCGTGTCCAGCAGCATCATGAGCACGAAGCCCAGCATCAGTCCCCCCGTGGCGAAGGCCTCGTGCCCCTTGCGATGCGATTCGGGGATGATCTCGTGGCTGATCACGAAGAGCATGGCCCCGGCGGCGAAGCCCAGGCCCCAGGGCAGCATGGCGGCCGACTGCTCGATCACCGCAGCGCCAATGACGGCGCCGACCGGCTCCACCAGGCCCGAGGCCATGCCCAGCGCCACCGCCACCCCGCGGCGGTAGCCCGCCGCCAGCAGCGCCACGGCCACCACGAGCCCTTCGGGCACGTCCTGGATCGCGATCCCGGTGGCCAGCGCATGGGCGCCCACGCGGTCGGTGCCCGCATAGCCCACGCCGATGGCCAGCCCTTCGGGCAGGTTGTGCAGCGCGATGGCGAAGACGAAGAGCCAGGTGCGCCTCAGCTGGCGCGCGGCCAGGCGGTCCGCGCCCTCGCGGCCCTTGATGAAATGCTCGTGCGGCAGCGCCTTGTCCATCAGCATGAGCACGGCGCCGCCCAGCAGGATGGCGGCCCCGATCACGCCGCCCGCGCCCCAGGCGCCGCCGCCCCACAGCGCCTGCCCCCTGGCCGCTTCGAGCCCGGGCAGGATCAGCGAGAAGGCGCAGGCGGCCAGCATGACACCGGCGCCGAAGCCGAACAGCGTGTCCTGCACGCGCTCGGACAGGCGCTGCGAGAACAGCACCGGCACCGCGCCCAGCGCGGTGGCCAGCGCCGCGGCCGAGCCGCCCATGAAGGCCTGCCAGATCACGGCGCTGCTGCGCACGAAATGCCAGGCCTGCACCGCAAGCAGCAGCGCGCCGAAGAGGACCACGGCGAGCCCCAGCATGCGGCGCCAGCGCCAGGCAGGACGGCGGCTCGTGGCAAGGGGGGCATCCGGGGCATTCATGCGTGCTCCTGCAGGCAAGGAGGGACGAGCGGCGAAGCGATCAGCCGCGCGCCGCGGCGTACCGGCGGGCCACTTCGGCCCAGTCCACCACGTTATAAAAGGCGGCGATGTACTCGGGCCGTCGGTTCTGGTAGCGCAGGTAGTAGGCGTGCTCCCACACGTCCAGCCCCAGGATGGGCGTGGCGCCCGAGCCGATGCCGCGCATCAGCGGGCTGTCCTGGTTGGCGCTGCTCTCCACGGCCAGGCGGCCGTCGGCGCCCACGACCAGCCAGGCCCAACCGCTGCCGAAGCGGGTCAGCGCGGCCTGGGTGAAAGCGTCCTTGAAGGCCTCGAAGCCACCGAGTTCGCGGTCGATGGCTTCGCGCAGCGCGCCTTCCGGCTGGCCACCGCCGCCTTCGGAGGGCGGCGCCATCACGGTCCAGAACAGCGAATGGTTGGCATGACCGCCGCCGTTGTTGCGCACGGGCGCGCGCAGGGCTTCAGGCAGGGCCTGCAGGTCCGCGATCAGGGCCTCCACTGGCGTGCCGGCATGCGGCGTGCCCTGCAGCGCGGCATTCAGGTTGTTGCCATAGGTCTGGTGATGCTTGCCGTGATGGATCTCCATCGTCTGCGCATCGATGTGCGGCTCCAGCGCGTCGACGGCATAGGGCAGCGGGGGCAAGGTGTGAGACATGGCAGGGTTCTCGGTGGTTGGAAGCAGGACATCGACCGGCGCACGGGCCGGTTTCAGGGGTGACGGCCGGCGCCCAGGGCGTGCGGGCCGAGGGAGGCTCCGCGGGGCGGCTGGCGGCGCGGACCAGCGCTTTCCCGTGCCCTGCCGCAGGGGCGGGCCCGACACGGGGGCACCGAGGGCGTTGACGTTCGCAGGCGGGGCAGGCACACGCGTCTCCAGGAGGGGGAGGAAGGGCCCTTTGCGTGCGCAGGCTGCGTAATCAGGCTTCAGATAATGATAGTCATTCTCAACAATTCTTGTCGAGTGCGGTTTTTCCATGCGCGAGAGGCCTTGAGCGGAGCCCGGACGGAGCCAGGTCCTTACACTGCACCGGAGCGTCGCCCTCCTTCGCGGGCGCCGCGCCCAGGCCACCTCTTCGACCCGAATCGCCCGCCCATGGCAGAACGCGTGATCCCGCTGATCGACCAGCGCCGGCTCGCCACCGCGCCCGCAGTGGGGGTGGCTGCGGGCGCGTGGGAGGGCGGCCTGCTGCTGGACCGGCATGCCCGTCCGCTCACGGACCTGCGCATCAGCGTGACGGACCGCTGCAACTTCCGCTGCAGCTACTGCATGCCCAAGGAGGTGTTCGACAAGGACTACCCCTACCTGCCGCACAGCGCGCTGCTGAGCTTCGAGGAGATCACGCGGCTGGCCAGCGTGTTCGTGCACCTGGGCGTGCGCAAGATCCGGCTCACGGGCGGCGAGCCGCTGCTGCGCAAGCACATCGAGGCGCTGATCGGCCAGTTGGCGGCGCTGCGCACGCCCGAGGGCGAGGCGCTCGAACTCGCGCTCACCACCAACGGCTCGCTGCTCACGCGCAAGGCTGCAGCGCTCAAGGCCGCCGGGCTGCAGCGCGTGACGGTGAGCCTGGACGGGCTGGACGACGCCGTGTTCCGTCGCATGAACGACGTGGACTTTCCCGTCGCGCAGGTGCTGGCCGGCATCGAGGCCGCGCTTGCCGCCGGACTGGGGCCGGTCAAGGTCAACATGGTGGTCAAGCGCGGCACCAACGACGACCAGCTGCTGCCCATGGCGCGCCATTTCCGCCAGCACTACGGCGGCCAGGTGGTGCTGCGCTTCATCGAGTACATGGACGTGGGCGCCACCAACGGCTGGCGCATGGACGAGGTGCTGCCCTCGGCCGAGGTGGTGGCGCGCATCGCCAGCGAATTTCCGCTGCGCCCGCTGGAGCCGCACACGGCCAGCGAAACCGCGCAGCGCTGGGCCTATGCCGACGGCGCGGGCGAGATCGGCGTCATCAGCAGCGTCACCCGCGCCTTCTGCCACGACTGCAGCCGCGCCCGCCTGTCGACCGAAGGACAGCTGTACCTGTGCCTGTTCGCGCACCAGGGACATGACCTCAAGGGCCTGCTGCGCGGCGGTGCCGACGATGCGCAGTTGCGCGCCGCGCTGGCGGCCCTCTGGCAGGGCCGCGGCGACCGCTACTCCGAGCTGCGCGCCCAGCGCGGCCCCGACGCGGGCGCGAGCGCCGCGCCGCGCCGCGTCGAGATGAGCTACATCGGCGGCTGAACGCGCCTTCGCGCCCGCCCCCTGCCCGACGGCCTCGCATGACTGCATCCCCCGCGCTGGATCCCGCCTCGATCACCGGCCTGGTGCTGGCCGGCGGCCAGGGCCGCCGCATGGGCGGCATCGACAAGGGGCTCGCACTGCTGCAAGGCAGGCCGCTGGCGGGGCATGTGCTGCAGCGCCTGAAGCCGCAGGTGGGCCCGCTGCTGATCAGCGCCAACCGCCACCTGGACCGCTACGCCGCTTGGGGCGTGCCCGTCTGCCCCGATGCGCAGACCGGCCACCCGGGCCCGCTGGCCGGCTTCCTGGCCGGCCTGGCGCACTGCCAGACGCCCTGGCTGCTCACCGTGCCCTGCGACACGCCGTGCTTCCCGCACGACCTGGCGCAGCGCCTGGCCGCGGCAGCCCTGGACCGGGGCGCGGCCATCGCCGTGGCCTGCGCGCCCGAGGGGCCCGGCGCGCCGGGCGAGGCGCCTGCGCTGCGTCTGCAGCCGGCCTTCTGCCTGCTGCGGCGGGAGCTGAAGGACAGCCTGGCGCAGGCCCTGGCCCGCGGCGAACGGAAGATCCAGGCCTGGCTCGGCCAGCACACCGCCGTGCGCGTGCCCTTCGACCGGCCCGCGGACGATCCCTTGGCCTTTTTCAACGCCAACACCCCGCAGGACCTGCAGGTGCTGGCCCGCCTGTGCGGCGGCCCCGCTGCCGCCGAAGACCCGGTGCCTGCCGGGGCCGCCTCTGCGCCATGACGCCGTCTCCCTCTGCCCTCGCCGCCTCCGATCCTTCGTCCGCCCTGCCGGCCGGCGACTGGCATGTGGACGAGGTGCTGGCCCGGCTTCGGGCCCTGGCAGCCCCCGAGGTGCTGCGCGAGGCCCGCATCCAGCCGTTGGCTGCCTGCCTGGGCCGCGTGCTGGCGCAGCCCGTGGTGTCGCCGCTCGACGTGCCGCCGCACGACAACTCGGCCATGGACGGCTATGCCTTCGATGGCGCAGCGCTGCAGACGCCCGCGGCGGCCGGCGGCTGGCAATGGCGGATCGTGGGCACGGCGCTGGCCGGCCAACCCTGCACCACGCCGCTGGCCGCCGGCCAGGCCCTGCGCATCATGACCGGCGCCGTGATGCCGCCCGGCGCGGACACGGTCGTGCCGCAGGAGCTGTGCACGCGTGAAGGCGACACGTTGCGGCTTCAGGCTTCGGTCGGCCTGCGGGCCGGCGCCAACCGCCGGCGGCGCGGCGAAGACCTGTCGGCCGGGCAGTGCGCGCTGCCGGCGGGCACCCGCCTGGGGCCGGCCGCGCTGGGCCTGCTGGCCAGCCTGGGGCTGACGGCGGTCCCCGTGCTGCGCCCGCTGCGCGTCGCGCTTTTTTCCACCGGCGACGAGCTGCTGGAACCCGGCGAGCCCTGGCGCGAAGGCGCCATCTACGACAGCAACCGTTTCACGCTCGCCGGGCTGCTGGCGCGGCTGGGCTGCGAGACGACGGACCTGGGCCGCCTGGCCGACCGGCCCGAGGCGCTCGAAAGCGCGCTGCGCCGCGCTGCGCTGGAAGCGGACGTGATCCTCACCAGCGGCGGCGTGAGCCAGGGCGATGCGGACCACCTGCGCACCGTGCTGCAGCGCCTGGGCGAGATCGATTTCTGGCGCGTGGCCATGCGCCCGGGCCGACCGCTGGCCGTGGGCCGGCTGCCCAAAGGAGCGTCGGCGCAGCGGGGCCGCGCCCTGCTCTTCGGCCTGCCCGGCAATCCGGTGGCCGCGATGGTGAGCTTTCTGGTCTTCGTGCGCCCCACCCTGCTGCAGTTGATGGGCTGCCGCGCACAAGACTGCGCACCGCCGCCGCTGGTCCGCGCCCGTACCCTGCAGCCCATCCGCAAGCGCCCCGGCCGCACTGAATATCCGCGCGGCTGGCTGCAGGCACGCCCCGGGACGCTGCCCGAGGTGCAGGTGTCGGCCGACCAGGGTTCGGGCCTGCTGAGCGGCATGCAGGCCGCCAATGCGCTGGTCGTGCTGCCGCATGACCAAGGTCAGGTGCAGGCCGGCGCCGAGGTGGACGTGCTGCTGATCGACGCGCTGGTCTGAACCCCCACGGCGCCCGCGCGGCGCTCAGAGCCGCCCCAGCGCGCGCAGCACGCCCTGGTTGGCCAGCGCGTCGGCCTTCTCGTTGCCCATGTCGCCCGAATGGCCCTTGACCCAGCGCCATTCGATCTGGTGGCCGCCCTCGCTCACGAGCGCGTCCAGCCGGCGCCAGAGGTCGGCGTTCTTCACGGGCTGCTTGCTGGCCGTGACCCAGCCCTTGGCCTTCCAGCCGCGGATCCATTCCGTGATGCCCTGGCGGACATACTGGCTGTCCAGATAGAGCAGCACCTTGCAGGGGCGCTTGAGGGCCGCCAGCCCCTCGATCACCGCCGTCAGTTCCATGCGGTTGTTGGTGGTGCTGGCTTCGCCGCCGAACAGCTCCTTCTCATGGCTGCCCGATTTGAGCCAGACGCCCCAGCCGCCCGGGCCGGGGTTGCCCTTGCAGGCGCCATCGGTGTAGATCACAACTTCGTTCAAACGTCGTTCCTTATAGTGGGTTTCGCGGCGTGCAGTGGATCGGCACCGCATCCGGCTGCGCCGCCACACGGCCCGACAAGTGCATGCCCAGGAAAAACAGGCCCACTCCGGGCCGCCACAGCGTCAGACGCATGGATGTCGGCCGTTCTCCGGTGCTTCCTGCGGACGAGGTGACACAAGGCCCCGGTGCACGCGGCCCGTGGCAGCGACCGGCGCGGTGGCCAGGGCGCGGCGGCGCTTCCAGTCGGCCGGCAGCAGGTGCAGGCCGCGCACGCGCTTCACGGCCACGATGAAATAGGCCGCGCCGAAGATCGGCCAGGAGCGCTCGCCCAGCCGGTCCAGCCAGCGGTAGCGCTCCAGCCAGGCCTCGCTGCGCACGCCGGGGCGGTACAGGCCAAAGCGGCTCGACTCCACCTCGAAGCCCAGCAGCCGCAGCCAGTCGCGCATGCGCCAGTAGTGGATGAAGCCGCCTTCCTGGGGCAGGTACAGCTCGCCCATGCCCAGGCGCCGGTACAGTTGCGCACGGCGCTGACGCAGGCCCCAGAGGCTGGCGGGGTTGAAGCCGCACAGGATCGCACGCCCTTCGGGCACCAGCACGCGCTCCACTTCGCGCAGCGTGCCATGCGGGTCGGGGCTGAGTTCCAGCGTGTGCGGCAGCGTCACCAGGTCCAGGCTGTTCCCGGGAAAAGGCAGGGCCTCGAAATCGGTGACCAGATGCGCGCCCGCGCATTCCGGCGCGGTGGCGGGCAGCGCCAGCCAGCGGTGCGGCATGCGGTTGTGCTGGAGGGTGGAAATCTCGGGCAGGCCCAGTTGCAGCGCGTGGTAACCAAAGACGTCAGCCACGGCCTCATCGAACTGCATCTGCTCCCAATTTCGCAGATGGCGGCCGGGCGGAGTGTCCAGCCACGGACCCAAACCTATAATTTCGCCGCTCATGACCCTCGTTCCGTTGCCCGCTTTTGCCGACAACTACATCTGGACGCTGCAGGTCGGAACGCACGTGGTCGTGGTCGATCCGGGCGAGGCCCGGCCGGTGTTCGATTGGCTCGCGCTTCGGCCCGACCTGACACTGGCGGCGATTCTAGTCACGCACCATCACGGCGATCACACCGGCGGCGTGGCCGCGTTGCGCGACGCCACGGGCGCCGCGGTGTTCGGACCCGCGACCGAGCAGATCCCCGAACCCTTCACGCGCTGCCGCGGCGGCGAGCGCATCGGCGCGGCCGGCTTGCAGTGGGACGTGATCGACGTGCCGGGCCACACGGCCGGGCACATCGCCTTCTGGCTGACGGCCGAGCAGGCGCAGGCGGCTGGGGCCGGCGCGGCGCCGCTGCTCTTTTGCGGCGACACGCTGTTCTCCGGCGGCTGCGGGCGCCTGTTCGAGGGCACGCCGGCCCAGATGCTGGCCTCCCTCGACACCCTGGCCGCCCTGCCCGGCGAGACGCGCGTATGCTGTGCGCACGAGTACACGCTGTCGAACCTGCGCTTTGCCCAGGCCGTGGAACCGGGCAATGCCGAACTGGCCCGCTATGCCGCCTGGTGCAGCGCGCAACGCGAAGCCGGCCGGCCCACGCTGCCGGCGGAACTGCAGACCGAGCGCCGGATCAACCCCTTCCTTCGCAGCCGCGAAGCCTGCGTCACCTCCGCCGTGCACCGGCACGCCGCCCTGCCCGCCCATGCGGACGAAGTGGCGGTGTTCGCCGCACTGCGCCAATGGAAAAACGACTTTCGATGAAGTTTCTGCTTGCGGCCTTCATGGCCGGCACCCTGCTGCTGGCCGGCTGCGCCACCGGCCCCACCGGCGACGGCACCTCTTTCGGCGCGGCGGGCGGCACCGGCTTCGTGACCGGCTCCGCGGCGCCGGTCTACCCGGCTGGCGCCCTTTCCCCCATCACCGCCGGCCGCGCCGGCGCCAGCGCCCGCAGCGTGGTGATGACCGCCCCGCCGGCCGACATGTGGGACCGCATCCGCCGCGGCTTCAGCATGCCCGACCTGGACTCCGAGCTGGTGCGCGATCGCGAGCAGTGGTATGCCGCGCGGCCCGACTACATCCAGCGCATGGTCGCGCGCTCGAACCGCTACATCTTCCACATCGTCGAAGAACTCGAGCGGCGCAACATGCCCACCGAGCTGGCGCTGCTGCCCTACATCGAGAGCGCGTTCAACCCGCAGGCCGTGTCCAGCGCCCGTGCCGCCGGCATGTGGCAGTTCATGCCTGCCACGGGCACCGACTACGACCTCAAGCAGAACCTGTTCCGCGACGACCGCCGCGACGTGGTGGCGTCCACGCGCGCCGCGCTCGACTACCTGCAGCGCCTGTACGGCATGTTCGGCGACTGGCACCTGGCGCTGGCCTCGTACAACTGGGGCGAAGGCAGCGTGGGCCGTGCCATCGCGCGCAACAAGGCGGCCGGCCTGCCCACGGGCTACACCGACCTGCGCATGCCCGATGAGACGCGCTACTACGTGCCCAAGCTGCAGGCGGTGAAGAACATCGTGGCCGATCCCGCCCGGTTCGGCGTGGACCTGCCGCTGATCCCGAACCACCCCTATTTCCAGACCGTGCCGCTCACGCGCGACATCGACGTGGAACTGGCCGCGAAGCTGGCCGACGTGCGCATCGAGGACTTCCGCGCCCTGAACCCGGCCGCCCACAAGCCCGTGCTGCTGGCCGCCGGCGGCACCGAGATCCTGCTGCCCTGGGACAACGCCGAAGTCTTCCAGCGCAACTTCGAGGCCTACAACCAGGGCCAGTACGCCAGCTGGACCGCCTGGGTGGTGCCCAGCACCATGACCGTGGCCGACGCCGCCCAGCGCGCGGGCATGAGCGAGGCCGACCTGCGTGCGCTGAACAACATCCCGCCGCGCATGCTGATCAAGTCCGGCTCCACGCTGATCGTGCCGCGCACGGCGCGTGTGCAGGAAGACGTGGCCGCGGTGGTGGCCGAAACCGGCCAGCTGAGCTTCGTGCCCGAGGTGGTGACGCGCCGCACCGTGGTGCGCGCGGGCCGCAACGACAGCGTGGCCAGCATCGCCCGCCGTTACGGCGTGAGCGCGGCCAACGTGGCGCAATGGAACGACGTCAGCACCTCGCACGTGTTCAAGCGCGGCCTGCAGGTGGTGCTGTTCCAGCCGGTGCGTGCGGCGCCCGCCGCGCGCGTCGGAACGGGCGCCCGCGGCGCGAAGCGCCCGGTGGTCACCGCCAAGCGCGGCGGCGGCGCCCATGTCAGCGCCGCACGCGCGGGCGCCTCGAGCAAGCAGGCGGCCAGCGCCAAGAAGGCGCCCGCCCCGCGCGGCGGAGCGAGCAGCAAGAAAAAGCGCTGAGCCCCGCCCTCCTGCGCGGCCCCACAGAACCCATACAACAACAGCACAGGAAGGGAATCACGAATGGCCGCAGAAGGCAGCGCAGGCGACCTGATCAAGGTCGTGACCCTGCTGGGGGCCGCCGTGGTGGCGGTGCCCCTGTTCAAGCGCATCGGGCTGGGCTCGGTGCTGGGCTACCTGGCCGCGGGCCTGGCCATCGGCCCCTTCGGCCTGGGCCTGTTCTCCGACCCGCAGACCATCCTGCACACCGCCGAGCTCGGCGTGGTGATGTTCCTGTTCGTCATCGGCCTGGAGATGCGCCCCTCGCACCTGTGGAGCCTGCGGCGCGACATCTTCGGCCTGGGCAGCCTGCAGGTGGCGGTGTGCGGGCTGCTGCTCACCGGCGTGGGCATGGCCTTCGGCTTCCCGCTGGCCGTCTCCTTCGTCAGCGCCATGGGCTTCGTGCTCACCTCTACGGCCATCGTCATGCAGCTGCTGGGCGAGCGCGGCGACATCGCCGCTGCGCGCGGCCAGAAGATCGTGGCCATCCTGCTGTTCGAGGACCTGCTGATCGTGCCGCTGCTGGCCATCGTCGCCTTCATGGCGCCGGCCGGCGCGGGGGCGGCCACCGAGGCCGGCTCGCGCTGGACCAGCATCGCCATCGCCCTGGGCGCGCTGCTGGCCCTGGTGGCCGCGGGCCGCTGGCTGCTCAACCCGCTGTTTCGCATCCTGGCCAATGCCAAGGCGCGCGAGGTCATGACCGCCGCCGCGCTGCTGGTGGTGCTGGGCGCGGCGCTGCTGATGCAGCTGGGCGGCCTGTCGATGGCCATGGGCGCCTTCCTGGCGGGGGTGCTGCTGTCCGAATCCACCTTCCGCCACCAGCTCGAAGCCGACATCGAGCCCTTCCGCGGGCTGCTGCTGGGCCTGTTCTTCCTGGGCGTGGGCATGTCGCTGGACCTGGCGGTGGTGGGGCGCAACTGGGAGCTGATCGTGGCGGGCGTGCTGGTGATGATGCTGGTGAAGGCGCTGTGCATCTATGGCGTGGCGCGGCTGGCCAAAAGCAGCCACGCGGATGCGCTGGACCGGGCGGTGCTGATGGCGCAGGGCGGCGAGTTCGCCTTCGTGCTCTTTGCGGCGGCGCTGGCCGAGGGCGTGATCGACCCGACGGTCAATGCCAACATGACGGCCATCGTGGTGCTGTCGATGGCGCTCACGCCGCTGGTGGTCATCGCGCACAGGCGCTTCGCCAAGCCCGAGGCCATCTCGATGGAAGGCGTGCAAGAGGCGCACGGCCTGTGCGGCAAGGTGCTGGTGATCGGCTTCGGCCGCTTCGGCCAGGTCGCCAGCCAGGGCGTGCTGGCCCGCGGCGCCAGCATCTCGATCATCGACAACAGCACGCAGATGATCCGCGACGCGGATGCCTTCGGCTTCACCGTCTATTACGGTGACGGCACGCGGCCCGAAGTGCTCCACGCCGCAGGCGCCGCCACCGCGCGCGCCATCCTGGTCTGCATCGACGACAAGGCCGCCGCCACGCGCATCGCCGAAGTGGTCAAGGCCGAATTCCCGCAGGCCCAACTGCTGGTGCGCGCCTGGGACCGCGAGCATGCGCACGAGCTGCTCAAGGCCGGCGTGGACTTCCAGATGCGCGAGACCTTCGAGTCCGCCATGCTCATGAGCCGCCAGGCCGTGATGGCGGTCGGCGCCACGGAGACCGAGGCCGACGAAGTCATCGAAGCCGTGCGCCGCCGCGATGCCGAGCGCTTCTATCTCGAAACCGCCGGCGGCCTGTTCGCTGGCCGCTCGCTGATCCTGAGCAACCGCAACGCCGAGCAGGACCCGGAGTTCGCGCAGCCCGACCAGGCGCCTGCGCGCTGAGCGGCAGCAGCTGCCGTCCGGAGTCGGCGGGCCCCGCGCCTTCAGCGCGGCGTGCGGGCGGCGCCGCGCCGGCGCACGGGCGACGATGCCGGCGATCAGGAGCACATGGATGCAGTGGAAGCGGGGCGCCGGCGCGGCCCGGATCATCGGCCCGTTCGATGACGGGGCTCGCGCCCTGCTGCTGCTGTCGCCCCCCCCCGCGCGTCAGAGGCGCTCGGCCTGCGCGCTGCGCGGCTGCCACTTCATCAGCCGGCGCTCCACGCGGCCCACGATCGCATCGAGCGCCAGCGCGAAGGCCGTGAGCACCGCAATACCGGCGAACACGGTGTTCACGTCGAAGGTGCCTTCGGCCTGCAGGATCAGGTAGCCCACGCCGCGCGCGGAGCCCAGGTATTCACCCACCACCGCGCCCACGAAGGCCAGGCCTACGGAGGTGTGCAGGCTGGAGAACACCCAGCTCGTGGCGCTGGGCAGGTAGACGGTGCGCAGCAGCTGCCGCTGGCTCGCGCCGAGCATGCGCGCGTTGGCCAGCAGCACCGGGCTGACCTCGCGCACGCCCTGGTAGACGTTGAAGAACACGATGAAGAACACCAGCGTCACCGCCAGCGCCACCTTGCTCCAGATGCCCAGGCCGAACCACAGCGCGAAGATCGGCGCCAGGATCACGCGCGGCATGGAGTTGGCGGCCTTGATGTACGGGTCCAGGATCAGGCTGGCCGTGGGCGCGAGCGCCAGCCACAGGCCGCAGGCCAGGCCGAGCACGGTGCCGATGGCGAAGGCCAGGCCCGTCTCCAGCAGCGTGGTGCCCAGGTGGCGGTAGATGTCGGCATTGCCCGGCAGCCCGTCGGGAAACAGCGCGCTGGGCGGCAGGCTCCACGGCAGGAACCAGCTCCACACCCGGCCCGCCACCTGGATCGGCTCGCCCAGGAAGAAGGCCACCTTGTCGTCGCGCGCCGCCACATGCCAGGCCACCAGCAGCAGCGCGAGCAGCGCCGCCTGCCAGAGGCGTGCATTGCTTTCGTGCGGACGCAGCCTCATCGCCGGGCCGCCCCAAGATGAGAACGCCCCCACGGGGGGCAGCGGACCTCGCGAAGCGGGGAAGCGTGGGGGCCATTTTTCATGCCACGCCTCGCTGCAGCTGCTGCGCGTAGCCCTTGATCACCTCGTCGCGCAGCACGGCCCAGACCTGGGCATGCAGTTCGACGAAGCGCGGCTGGTTGCGCACCTCGGCCACGTCGCGCGGGCGCGGCAGGTCGATGACGAATTCGCCGATCGGGCGGGTGGCCGGGCCGGCCGACAGCACCACCACCCGGTCGCTCATGGCAATGGCTTCGTCCAGGTCGTGCGTGATGAAGAGCACCGCCTTGCGTCCGGCGCCTCCGGCCCCTGCGTGCCTGCCCTCCGAGGAGGCGCGCTCCGGGGTGGGGGCGGGCCGGCGCCCGTCGCCTGCCCACAGCTCGAGCACCTCGTTTTCCATCAGCTGGCGGGTCTGCACGTCCAGCGCGCTGAAGGGCTCGTCCATGAGGATGATGTCGGGATCCCTCACCAGCGTCTGCGCCAGGGCCGTGCGCTTGCGCATGCCGCCCGAGAGCTGGTGCGGATAGCGGTCGCCGAAGCCGGCCAGGCCTACGCGCGCCAGCCACCGCTGCGCCTGGGCGCGCTGCTCGGCCTCGGGCAGGCCGCGGTACTGCAGGCCGAGCATCACGTTCTGCTCGGCGGTGCGCCAGGGCAGCAGCGCCTCGGCCTGGAACATGTACCCCGCGCGCGCGTTGATGCCCTGCAGCGGCTGGCCGAAGACGCGCACCGTGCCCGCCGAAGGCACCAGCAGGCCGGCTGCGACGTTCAGAAGCGTGGATTTGCCGCAGCCGGTGGGCCCGACCACGGAAACGAACTCGCCGGCCTCCACGCGCAAGGTGCTGCGGTCCACCGCCGTGTAGGACTCACCGCCCTCGCGCGCGCGGAAGGTGCAGCGGATGTCTTGCAGTTCGAGGGCCGGCGCCACCGATCCAGCCATGGCCTCACCCTCCGCTTCAGGCCTTGAAGCGGTCCTTGGCCCGGCGTGCGAATTCGTTGGTGTAGAGCTTGTCGAGGTCGATGCGCTCGGCCTTGACCTGCGTGTCGAAGCTCGCGATGGCGCCCAGCGCCGTCCTGGGTCCGTCTGCCGGCACCAGGCCATCGGGCGAGATGGATTCACGCACCTTGTCGAAGGAGGCCAGGTACAGCGCGCGGTCGCCGAGCAGGAAGGCCTCGGGCACGGCCTTGATGATGTCGCCCGGCCCGGCCGTCTGCAGCCACTTGAGCGCATGCACGATGGCGTGGGCCAGCGCCTGGCAGGTGTGGGGGTTCTTCTGCACGAACTCGGCGGGCGCGTAGAGGCAGGCGGCCGGCATCGGGCCGCCGAAGACCTCCTGCGTGCCCTTGAGCGTGCGCGTGTCGCTGATGATCTTCACGTCGCCCTTCTGCTCCAGCATCGTCATCACCGGATCGGTGTTGCTGATGGCGTCGATCTGGCCGGAGCGCAGGGCCGTCAGCGCGCCGGCGGCGACGCCCACGCCCACGTAGCTCACGTCGCTGGCCTTGAGGCCGCCGCGCGAGAGCACGAGGTTGGCCACCATGTTGGTGGACGAGCCCGGGGCCGACACGCCGATCTTCCTGCCCCGCAGGTCCGCGACGCTCTGGTAGGCGGGCAGGTTGCGGGTCGACACGCCCACCGCGATCTGCGGCGCGCGGCCCTGCAGCACGAAGGACTGGAAGAACTGGTTCTTGGACTGCAGGTTGATGGTGTGCTCGAAGGCGCCGGAGCACACGTCGGCCGAGCCGCCGACCACGGCCTGCAAGGCGCGCGCGCCGCCGGCGAAGTCGGCGATCTCCACCGTGAGGCCCTCTTCCTTGAAGTAGCCCAGCTGCTCGGCGATGGTGAGCGGCAGGTAGTAGAAGGCCGCCTTGCCACCGACGGCGATGCTCAGCCGGGGCTTCTCCAGCCTGGCCTGGGCCCGCAGGGCGGGCGCCACCACGATCGCGGCACCCGCGGCGGCGGCCAGGGTCTGGAAGGAGCGGCGGGTGAGCATGGCGGCCATGTCGGTGCAGGGAGGCGAGGAAGGTGCGAGTGAGCTTAGGGGTCGGCCCACAGCGCCTGAATCCGGAACATCCCCACGCGGGTTTCCACCGCCCGCGCCACGGGCGGGACCGGCTGCCGCCGCCAGCGCGCCGCGGCGCTGAGGACTTTCTTCTGCCTTCGAACGCAGGCCGTCAGCGCGCGACCGGCGCGACGAAGAAGATCGCCAGGTTGACGATCAGCGCGGCCAGCCACACCAGGCTGCGCAAAGTGCCGAGTCCGCGCAGGTAGCAGCCGATGTAGGCCACGCGCAGCAGCACGTAGGCCAGTGCGAGCGCATCGACGCGCGCCGCATCGGCGCCCAGTTGCTGCGCCACCAGCACGGCCCCGAAAAAGAGCGGCAGCCCTTCGAAGCAGTTGGTCTGCGCCGCCATGCCGCGGGCGCGCCAGCCGCTCTGGCGGGCGGCCCATTCGCGCGGCGCGGCGTTGTCGTGCGGCCGAAAGGCGCCGGCCTTGGCGATCCAGGCGGCCCCGAAAGGAAGCAGGGCCGCCACGATCAGGCACCAGTGCGCCAGGCCCAGATGGGTGAAGCTCATGCGGGTCTCCTCGTCCTCTCGTGCTGCGGCGCGGGGCCGTTCCTCAGCGCCGGTCCACCAGCGCATGCGCGATGGTGCCCAGGTCCACGTATTCCAGCTCGCTGCCCGCGGGCACGCCGCGCGCCAGCCGCGTCACCGTGAGGCCGCGCGAGCGCAACGCCTCGCCGATCACGTGGGCCGTGGTTTCGCCCTCGGCCGTGAAATTGGTGGCCAGGATCACTTCGCTCACCTGCCCGTCGAGTGCACGCGCCATGAGCTGGTGCATGCCGATCTCGCGTGGACCGATGCCGTCGAGCGGGCTGAGCTTGCCCATCAGCACGAAGTAGTAGCCGCGGAAGGCGCCCGTGCGTTCGAGCGCGGCCTGGTCGGCCGGCGTCTCGACCACGCAGAGCTTGGTGGCGTCGCGCCGCGGATCGGCGCACAGCGCACACAGCGGCGTCTCGGTGAAGGTGTTGCAGCGTTCGCAATGCCGCACCTGCTGCGCCGCCGTCTGCAGGGCGCGCGCCAGCAGCTGCGCGCCCTCGCGGTCGTGCTGCAACAGGTGAAAGGCCATGCGCGAGGCCGACTTGGCGCCCACGCCCGGCAGGCGTCGCAGGCTGTCGACCAGGGTGTCGAGCGATGACATCCGGCTGGACGTGGAGTGCCGGGCGTTGGGTGCTGGGCGGGTTCACGCCCAGCGCTCGACGCCGGCCCCTGACGTCTTCCTCAGAAAGGCAGCTTCATTCCGGCCGGCAGGCCGGGCATGCCCGCGGTGATCTTGCCCATCTTCTGCTCGCTCGTTTCCTCGGCCTTGCGCACGGCCGCATTAAAAGCGGCGGCCACCAGGTCTTCCAGCATGTCCTTGTCGTCGGCCAGCAGGCTGGGGTCGATGGTCACGCGCTTGACGTCATGCTTGCAGGTCATCACGACCTTGACCAGGCCGGCGCCGGACTCGCCTTCGACCTCGATCGTGGCGAGCTCTTCCTGTGCCTTCTTGAGGTTGTCCTGCATGGCCTGGGCCTGCTTCATGAGGCCGGCGAGTTGTCCTTTGTTGAACATGGTGCTTGTCCTTGATTGAAAGAGAGTGAGATGGGCGGCGAGGGACTGCCCTCAGGCGGGCTTGAGGCTGCCGGGGACGATGCGCGCCCCCCATTGCTGCATCAGCAGCTGCACGTCGGGGTCGTTGCGGATGGCCTCTTCGGCGGCGCGCTGGCGTGCCTCGGCCGCCAGCCTGTTGCGGCGCGCGGGGCTGTCGGTCACGGCGCCGATCTCGATGACCAGGCGCACGGCATGCCCGGCGCCGGCCAGCGCATTCTGCAGCTTTTCGCGGCTGGCCCCCTGGTTCAGCGATTCGCGCTCCACGCGCAGCAGCCACTGGTCCACGTCACGCGCGACCAGCTGCGACTGAAGCGCCAGCTCGCGCGCCAGCGCGGTGATGGCTTCGGCCGCCACCAGCGCGGTGACGGTGGCGAACCAGAAGTCGCCCTCCTCGCTGGGCGGAATGGGATCGAGCCGGCTGTCGCTCGGGCGCTCGCGCGCGCCGGGCGGCGGCTGCACGCGCAGGGGGATGGGCGAGAGCTCCGTGCCTTCCGAGGGTGCCTCGCGCGCCTGCCGCGGCGTTTCGGGGGGGGCTGCGCGACGGGCGGCATCCACCACGGGCAGACGCTGGCCGCGTGCCGCGCGCTCGGGCCCAGCGGCGGCGGGCGAAGGCGCCTGGGACGGTGCGGCCTGCACGGCGGGCGCATGCGCCGCACCGGCCTGCGGCTCGGGCCCGGACGCAGGCCGAGCCGCCGCATCCATAGCCGCAGCCGCGTCTTCCCACGGGGGCGTCGCGGCCTCCTGCGGCGCCGGCTCGGCGAGGGTGACGGATGCAGGCGATGCACTCGGCATCGGTGCTTCCGGCGCGCGCGCCTCTGGTGCAACGGGGGTTGCCGGCAGCGGCAGGGGCCGCGCGTCAGGCGCTGGCGTGGAGGCCGGCCGCGCGTCCTGCGCCGTCAGCAGGCTTTTTTTTTCCGCCGGCGGCGTCACCGCCTCGGCCGGCTTGAAGGCCAGCAGCCGCAGCAGCACCATCGTCAGCGCGGCGTACTCGTCGGGCGCCAGACCGAGTTCGGCACGGCCGTGCAGGCACAGGCTGTAGAGCAGCTGCGTCTCGTCGCGCGGCAGCGCGGCAGCCAGGCGCGCGGTCTCCATCGCGTCAGGAACGGTCTCGTCCTGCTGCGCGGCCTGCGCGCGCGCAGGGACGGCCTGAAGCACCGCCATGGCCTGCAGCACGGCCGTCATTTCTTCCAGGGTGGAAGCCGCCGACAGGCCATCGCGCCGCATCGCTTCGCTGGTTTCGACCACGGTCTGGCCGTCGCCCCGCGCCAGCGCGTCGATGAGCGCGTGCACGTGGCCGCGGTCGGCGCTGCCCAGCATCTGGCGCACGCCGCCTTCGGTCAACTCGCCGTTGCCATAGGCGATGGCCTGGTCGGTCAGCGACAGCGCATCGCGCATGGACCCGCGTGCGGCGCGCGCCAGCAGGCGCAGCGCGCCGGGTTCGGCCGGCACCTGTTCGGCGCCCAGCACGCGCGTGAGGTGCTCCAGCACGGTCTCGGGCGCCATCGGGCGCAGGTTGAACTGCAGGCAGCGCGAAAGCACCGTGACCGGCACCTTCTGCGGGTCGGTGGTGGCCAGCACGAACTTGAGGTATTCGGGCGGCTCTTCCAGCGTCTTGAGCATCGCGTTGAACGCGGTGTTCGTGAGCATGTGCACTTCGTCGATCATGAAGACCTTGAAGCGGCCCTGCACCGGCTTGTAGACGGCCTGCTCGAGCAGGCCCTGCACTTCGTCCACGCCGCGGTTGGAGGCCGCGTCGAGCTCGGTGTAGTCGACGAAGCGGCCGGCATCGATGTCGGTGCAGGCCTGGCACCTGCCGCAAGGCGTGGCGGTGATGCCGCCCTGGCCGTCGGGGCCCTGGCAATTCAGCGACTTGGCCAGGATGCGCGAGACGGTGGTCTTGCCCACGCCGCGCGTGCCGGTGAACAGGTAGGCATGGTGCAGGCGCTGCTGCGTGAGCGCGTTCGACAGGGCTTGCACCACATGCTCCTGGCCGACCATCTCGCTGAAGCTGCGAGGGCGATATTTGCGGGCCAGGACGAGGTAGGACATCGGACGGATTCTAAAAGCCGGCGGCGGCGCCTTCCGCCATCGCGGTGCCGGGGCACGCCCTTTTGCGTCTCGCGCCCCCATCGCTGCGAAGGGGCATGCGCGGCCGACTACAATGGGCGGCGACGGGCCTCCCCGCATGGTGAAGTGGCCAACCGGGTCAGGTGGGGAACCAAGCAGCCCTAACTGCGTAGCCAGTGCCGGGGGTAAGGCTCGTCACCTTCTTCTTTCGTACGAGCGCCTGCGGGCGCTTTTGCGTTTGCGGGACGCGCTTTTCTCGATCCTCAATCGGCCGCCATGCCGAGCCAGCGACGCGCCCCTTGGGCCGCCACCACGCCGCTGGCCATGCAGGCCGTCAGCAGGTAGCCGCCCGTGGGCGCCTCCCAGTCCAGCATCTCGCCCGCCACGAACACGCCCGGCATCGCCTGCAGCATGAGGCCGCCGTCGAGCGCCTCGAAGGCCACGCCCCCGGCCGTGCTGATGGCCTCCGCGACCGGCCGGGCAGCCACCAGTTCGATGGGCGCGGCCTTGAGGGTCTGCGCGATGCGCAGCGGGTCCTGCCACTGCTCGCGCGGCAGCAGCTCGTGCAGCAGCGCGGACTTGATCCCTTCCACGCCCAGCCGGCTCTTGAGATGGCTGCCCAGCGAACGCGAGCCGCGCGGGTGGCGCACGGCCGCCAGCACCTGTGCTTCGCTGCGATCGGGCAGCAGGTCCACCCACAGCGTGGCCGTGCCGTGCGCCGCGATGCGATCGCGCAGCAGGGCCGAAACCGCGTAGACCACGCTGCCTTCCACGCCCGTGGCCGTGGCGACGAACTCGCCCTTGCGCGTGACCGCTTCGCCGCCGGCATCGAGCACGCGCACGGCCACCGACTTGAAAGGCTGGCCGGCGAAACGTTCGGCGAAGAAGGGGGTCCATGCGGCCACGTCGAAGCCGCAGTTCGCGGGCCGCAGCGGCGCCACGGGGACGCCGCGCGCTTCGAGCACCGGCACCCAGCCGCCGTCGGAGCCCAGGCGGGGCCAACTGGCCCCGCCGAGCGCGAGCACCACGGCGTCGGCCGACCGGGTCAACCGTCCTTCGGGCGATTCGAACTGGAGGGGCACATGCGCTCCTGTGCCCGCCCAGCCCAGCCAGCGGTGCCGCATGTGGAAGCGCACGCCGGCCTCGCGCAGCCGGTGCAGCCAGGCGCGCAGCAACGGGGCCGCCTTCATGTCGATGGGAAACACACGGCCCGAGCTGCCCACGAAAGTCTGAACACCCAGCCCATGCACCCAGTCGCGCAAGGCCTGGGCATCGAAGGTGCGCAGCAGCGGCTCGATCTGCGGCCTGCGCGATGCATAACGCCCGGCGAACGCTTCGAAGGGTTCCGAATGCGTGAGATTCAAGCCGCCGCGCCCCGCCAGCAGGAACTTGCGTCCCACCGAGGGCATGGCATCGAACAGGTCGACTTCGCAACCCGCATCCGCCAGCTGCTGCGCGGCCATCAATCCGGCCGGTCCGCCGCCGATCACGGCCACCCGTTTCATGCGCCGCTCCCGGTGCGCGACGGTTGCGCTGTTTCCCGCAGGGAACTCCGTCGTTGCGGGCTTTGGCTATCGTCGCCATAGCGTCCCGGCCGACCCTGCAAACTCTTGGTTTCTGTCACAATGAACCGAACTGTAGCGGCACCCTCTGCCACGCCCCTGCACGCTAAGGAAACACCATGGCCAGCGAACTGATCAAACACATCACCGATGCCTCCTTCGAAGCCGACGTCCTGCAGTCCGACAAGCCGGTGCTGGTGGACTACTGGGCCGAATGGTGCGGTCCCTGCAAGATGATCGCCCCCATCCTGGACGACGTGTCCGGCACCTATGAAGGCAAGCTGCAGATCGCCAAGATGAACGTGGACGAGAACCGCGACATTCCGGCCAAGTTCGGCATCCGCGGCATTCCCACGCTCATGCTGTTCAAGAACGGCCAGCTCGCCGCCACCAAGGTCGGCGCCATGAGCAAGGCCCAGCTCACGGCCTTCCTGGAACAGCAACTGGCCTGAGCCGGCACCTTCGGGCACCGCCGCTCCTGCAAGAAGCATCGACAACGGCCGACGCGCAAGGCGTCGGCCGTTTTCTTTTCCTGTCATAATCAGGCGCAATTCACCGGCCTCCAACACAGCGGCCGGATCGAACGCCCCGGTCGCGCTGCACTTCTCTCGCGGCGCCTCAGACCTCCCCCTCCTGCAGACATAGCCGAATCCCACCCTGGGATCATTCCATGCACCTGAACGAACTCAAGGCACTGCACGTGTCGGAACTGCTCAAGCAGGCCGAAGCCCTCGAAATCGACAACGCCAGCCGCATGCGCAAGCAGGAGTTGATGTTCGCCATCATCAAGAAGCGGGCGAAGGCGGGCGAGCAGGTGTTCGCGGACGGCGTGCTGGAGATCCTGCCCGACGGCTTCGGCTTCCTGCGCAGCCCCGACACCAGCTTCACCGCGAGCACCGATGACATCTACATCAGCCCGAGCCAGGTGCGCCGCTTCAACCTGCACACCGGCGACATGATCGAGGGCGAGGTGCGCATTCCCAAGGACGGCGAGCGCTACTTCGCGCTGACCAAGCTGGACAAGGTGAACGACGGCGCGCCCGAGGCGAACAAGCACAAGGTGATGTTCGAGAACCTGACGCCGCTGTTCCCCAAGGAACAGATGAAGCTCGAGCGCGACAACTTCAAAAGCGACGAGAACATCACCGGCCGCGTGATCGACATCATCGCGCCCATCGGCAAGGGCCAGCGTGCCCTGCTCGTCGCCCCGCCCAAGAGCGGCAAGACGGTGATGATGCAGCACATCGCCCACGCCATCAGCGCCAACTACCCCGACATCCACATGATGGTGCTGCTGGTGGACGAGCGCCCGGAAGAAGTGACGGAAATGCAGCGCTCGGTGAAGGCCGAGGTCATCGCCTCCACCTTCGACGAGCCCGCCGCGCGCCACGTGCACGTGGCCGAGATGGTGATCGAGCGCGCCAAGCGCCTGGTCGAGCTCAAGAAGGACGTGGTGATCCTGCTCGACTCCATCACGCGCCTGGCCCGTGCCTACAACAACGTCGTGCCCTCCTCGGGCAAGGTGCTCACCGGCGGCGTGGACGCCAACGCGCTGCAGCGCCCCAAGCGCTTCCTGGGTGCGGCACGCAACGTCGAGGAAGGCGGCTCGCTGACCATCATCGGCACCGCGCTGATCGACACCGGCAGCCGCATGGACGAAGTGATCTTCGAAGAGTTCAAGGGCACCGGCAACAGCGAAATCCACCTGGACCGCCGCCTGTATGAAAAGCGCGTCTTCCCCTCCATCCAGCTCAACCGCAGCGGCACGCGCCGCGAAGAGCTGCTGCTGGCGCCCGAGGTGCTGCAGAAGACCCGCATCCTGCGCCAGTTCATGTACAACATGGACGAGATCGAGTCGATGGAAATGGTCCTCAAGAGCATGAAGGCCACCAAGACCAATGTCGAGTTCTTCGACATGATGCGCCGCGGCGGTTGATGCCGTTCGGCCGCGCGGGCTGCGCGGCCCGCGCTCTCATGCAGGGCCCGCCTTTCGGCGGGCTTTGCGCTTTCTAGAGGCGCAGTGCGCGGCCTTCTGCGGCACTCTGGCGACCGAGATCGAGCCACTGCATCAACTGCACGGCTTCATCCGGCGTCACGGGCGGCTTGCCCTGGCCACGGATCGCATCGCGCACCTGGGCGTAGTAGCGCGTGTAGTCGCCGCGCGCGTTGGGCACGGCTGCGGTGCGCAGCGAGCCATCGGGCTGCACGCTCACCCATTCGCCCTGCAGCGCATCCGCACCCCAGTCGCTGCCGCCTGGCTTTTGGCCCGCACGCAGCGCGTCTTCCTGCGTATCGACGCCCTGCTTCATGTAGCTGCCCTGCGTGCCATGCAGCAGGTAGCGCGGCGCAGCATGGGCCGCCAGCGTGCTCGCGTGCAGCACCACCCGCAGCGGCGCGTGCGGGCCGCGTTCATAGCGCAGCAGCGCATGGAAATGGTCTTCGACCTGCGCGCCGTCGCGCAGCGCGGCGCAATCGAGTTGCAGCGTGTCGGGTGCGCCAAAGAGCTGCAGCGCCTGGTCCAGCAGGTGCGAGCCCAGGTCGACCCACAGGCCCGCGCCCGGCACCGCCTGCTCGCGCCAGCGCGCTCGCACCTGCGGGCGAAAGCGGTCGAAATGCGATTCGAAGTACACGGGGCGGCCCACGGCGCCCCGCTTCAGCAGGTCGCGCAGGGTCAGAAAGTCCGCGTCCCAGCGCCGGTTCTGGTACACGCTGAGCACGCGCCCCTGCGTGCGCGCCAGTTCCGCCAGTTCGTGCGCCTGGCCGGCGTCGAGGGTGAAGGGCTTGTCCACCACCACATGCCTGCCCGCCTGCAAGGCCGCCCGGGCCACCGGATGGTGCTGTTCGTTGGGCGTGGCGACCACGATCAGGTCCACGTCCCGCGCCAGCAGTTCGTCCACCGTGGCGACCACCTGGGCCTGCGGCCAGTCCGCAAGGACCTTCGCGGGCTGAGAGCTGGCCACCGCCGCGAGTTGCAGCCCCGGCACGGCCGAGAGCACGGGGGCGTGGAAGGTCTGGCCGGCAAAGCCGTAGCCGACCAGGCCCACACGGATGACGGGACCAGGGCGCTCAGCGGATTCGGTGGAAGGCATGGAACAGGCGCATTGACGACATCAATGCCCAGTATGCGATAATCGCTGGCTTCGCGAAAAGTGCGCCCGGCAGATCGGCTTTGGCGTGGCTCTCGCAACGACCTCAAGGAACACCGCACCATGGCCAAAGAAGGCATTCACCCGAACTACCGCGAAGTCCTGTTCGTGGACCTGTCCAACGGCTTCAAGTTCGTCACGCGCTCGTGCGTGAACACGAAGGAAACCGAAACCTTCGAAGGCAAGGAATACCCGCTGTACAAGCTGGACACCTCGAGCGAATCGCACCCCTTCTACACCGGCACGCAGAAGTCGGTGGACAACATGGGTGGCCGCGTCGAGCGCTTCCGCAACAAGTTCGGCAAGACCGCACTGGCCAAGTAATCAGGCGCCACGCCGAAAAGGGCAGCCCGGGCAACCGCGCTGCCCTTTTTCGTCGCCGGGCCGAAAGCGGCATCCGCGCGCGCTGGAGGCAGCCGGCCCTTCTCCGGCCCCGGCACAACTCGTGACGCGGGGAACGCACGGGCTCCCTTTACAGTCGCCGCGTTCTCCTTGCGCATCTCAGTCTTTAGCCTTCTTGAACCAGCCCACGCCCGCCATCGTTGCCCAGAGCGCCGTGCGCCGCCTGCCCCGCGTGGCGCTGGTGCTGCTGTGCGTCGCCTACCTGCTGCCCGGCCTGCTGGGGCGCGGACCCTGGAAGAGCGCCGACGTGGCGGCCTTCGGGTACATGCACGTGCTGGCCAGCCAGCCGGGCGACTGGAGCCGCTGGCTGGAGCCCATGCTGCTGGGCCTCAAGCCCGAGATCCCGGCACTGCTGCCCTACTGGATCGGGGCCTGGGCGATCCAGCTGGCGTCCTGGTGGCGGCCCGACCTGGCGGTGCGCGTGGTGTACGCGCTCATGCTGTGGGGCACCTTCAGCGCGACCTGGTATGCCGTCTACTACCTGGCGCGCACCCCGCGCGCGCAGCCGGTCGCTTTCGCGTTCGGGGGCGAGGCCCAGCCCAAGGACTATGCGCGGGCAATCGCCGACGGCGGACTGCTGGCGTTGATCGCCAGCCTGGGCCTGGCCCAGCTGGGCCACGAGACCACCCCCGCGCTGGCCCAGCTCTTCTTCGGCGCCCTGTGCTTCTACGGCGTGGCTGCCCTGCCCTTCCGCCGCACGGGCCCGGCCCTCGCCCTGCTCGCCGGCGGGCTGGGCCTGTCGCTGAGCGGTGCACCCTGGCTGGCCCTGGTGCTGGGCGCGGGCAACCTGTTGCTGGGCGCGCGCGAATACGGGCAGGGCCGCTCGCATGAGGGCGAAGGCAGCGGCTACGCGCCCTTCGCTCTGGCCGCCATTGCCGCGCCCCTGATGCTGGGCGCCGGCCTGGCGTACGGGCTGCAGCAATTCCACTGGCGCATCGAGTGGCCCGGCGCCGGCACCAGCAGCGTCGGGGCCGACGCGGGCAGCCTGCTGCGGCTGTTCATCTGGTTCACCTGGCCGACCTGGCCGCTGGCGCTGTGGACGCTGTGGCGCTGGCGCCGCCAGTGGCTGGCGCGCCATGTGGCCCTGCCGCTCTTCCACACCGGTGTGATCGGCCTGGCCGCCGTGCTCTCGGCCAGCTCCGACCGGGTGCTGCTGCTGGCCCTGCCCGCGCTGGCAACGCTTGCGGCCTTTGCGCTGCCCACCTTCCGGCGCAGCGTCTCGGCCCTGGTGGACTGGTTCACCTTGCTCTTCTTCAGCGGCTCGGCGCTGCTCATCTGGCTCTACTGGATCGCGATGCAGACCGGCCAGCCGGCCAAGATGGCGGCCAGCGTGGCACGCCTCACGCCGGGCTACGTGGCCGAGTTCTCGCTGCCGGTCTTCCTGATTGCCCTGGGCGCCACGGGGGTCTGGTGCTGGCTGGTGCGGTGGCGCACCGGCCGCCATCGCGCCGCGCTCTGGAAGACGCTGGTGCTGCCCGCCGGCGGCGTGACGCTGTGCTGGCTGCTGCTCATGACGCTGTGGCTGCCCGCGCTGGACCATGCATTGAGCTACGCCCCCCAGGTCAGCGCCATCCGCCAGCACACGGGCACGCCGCGCTGCATGGCCGAGCTGGGCGTCGACCGGCCACAGCTGGCCGCGCTGCGCTACCACGGCCCCTATCACCTGCAGCCCATCAATTCGCACACCGAATGCGACTGGCTGATCGTCAAGCCCGAGGTGGTGCGGCTGCTGCAGCTGATCGTGGACCTGGACGACTGGCGCCTGGTCGGCACCTTCCGCCGCAGCACCAATGCCGGAGACGACCTGCTGCTCTACCAGCGCAAGCCCGGCGCGCCCCCGCCTGCCGCCCCCCTGCCCCCCTCGACCCCGCGGCCGACGGATCCTGACGCGCCGATGAGCGAACGCAGCCTCATCGCGCGCCATGCCGGCACGGTCTTCATCGGCCAGATGGCGGTGATGGCCTTCGGCGTGACCGACACCATCGTGGCCGGCCGCTATGCCGAAGAGGCACTGGCCGCGCTGTCGGTGGGTGCCGCCATCTTCGTGAGCGTCTACGTGTCGCTCATGGGCGGGCTGCAGGCGCTGCTGCCCGTGTGGGCCGAACTGCATGGCGCCGGGCGCAGCCACGAGGTGGGCCGTTCCGTGCGCCAGTCGCTGTACCTGTGCGCGGGCGCCGTGTGCATCGGCATGGCGGTGCTGCTCTTTCCCGCGCCGCTGCTGCGCTGGACGGACGTGCCGCAGGCGATGCAGGCCGACGTGACCCGCTATCTGGCCGTGCTGGCGTGGGCATTGCCGCCCGCGCTGCTCTTCCGCCTCTACAGCACACTCAACCAGAGCCTGGGGCATCCGCGCCTGGTCAGCTGGCTGCAGACGGCGTCGCTGGGCCTGAAGCTGCCGCTGTCGGTCTGGCTGACCTTCGGCGGCGCCGGCATGCCGGCACTGGGGCTGCTGGGCTGCGGCATCGCGACCCTGGTCGTCAACTGGAGCATGCTGGCGCTGGCCCTCGTGCTGCTGCGCACGCAGCCGCTTTATGCGCCCTATCGGCTCTGGCAGCGGCTGGAGGCGCCCGATGGCGCGCAGCTCAGGCAGTTCGCGCGCCTGGGCGTTCCGGGCGGACTGGCCGTGCTCGTGGAAGTCAGTTCCTTCACGCTGATGGCCCTGTTCATCGCGCGCCTGGGCACCACCGCCTCGGCGGCGCACCAGATCGCCTCCAACCTCACGGCCGTGGCCTACATGGCGCCGCTGGCGCTGGGCTTGGCGACCAGCGCGCGCGTGAGCTTCTGGCTGGGCGCGGACCAGCCCGCGCGTGCCCGGCAGGCCTGCCGGCTGGGCCTGGAGATGACCGTCCTGTGCGCGCTGGCGGTGGGCGCCGCCATGGCGCTGGGCCGCCACCCGCTGGCCGCGCTGTATTCCACGCAACCGGGCGTGGCCCAGCTGGCCGCCCAGTTGCTGCCGGCCACCGCGGCCTATCACCTGGCCGATGCGGTACAGACGCTGTGCGTGTTCGTGCTGCGCTGCTGGCGCGTGACCGTCGCGCCGCTCCTGATCTATTGCAGCCTGCTGTGGGGCCTGGGCCTGACGGGCAGCTACTGGCTGGCGTACCACGGCATCGGGCCCTGGCCGGCCATGCAGTCGCCGCTGGCTTTCTGGATCATGAGCGCGCTGGCCCTGGGGCTGACGGCGCTGCTCTTCCTGGGGCTGCTGGGGCGCACCGTGCGCCGCGCCACCACCGCCTGAGCGCGGCGGCGGCCCCCGCCAAAGCCCCGCGTCCGACGGCGGCCCGCGCGCTCAGGCCACCGCCATCTGCGGCCGCGCCGGCCGCAGCCGCGTCACCGGGAACAGCAGCATGAAGCGCGAGCCCTGCCCCACCGTGCTTTCGATGCGCAACTGCGCGCCATGGCGCTGCGCGATGTGCTTGACGATGGCCAGGCCCAGCCCCGTGCCGCCGGTCTCGCGCGAGCGGCTGCGGTCCACGCGGTAGAAGCGCTCCGTCAGGCGCGGGATGTGGTCGGCGGCGATGCCCGGGCCCGTGTCGCGCACCGCGAATTCGCCGCGGCCGTCGGGCAGCAGCCGCCAGGTCACGGTGACTTCGCCGCCCCCGGGCGTGTAGCGCACCGCATTGGTCACCAGGTTCGACATCGCGCTCTGCAGCTCGGTCGCCGTGCCGGCCAGCTCGGTGTCGGCCTCCAGCGCGAAGAACAGGCGGTGCCCCTGGCCGGACAGGCGCGCCGACAGGCCGCGCGCCTCGTCCTCGCAATGGGCCAGCAGGGCGCGCACACGCGTCCACTGGTTGCTGGGCGGCGGCGCGCTGCCTTCCAGGCGCGACAGCGTCAGCAGGTCGTTCACGAGCGTGCCCATGCGCTGCGCCTGCTGGCCCATCAGGCCCAGGTAGCGTGCGCGCTCGTCCGCTTCCAGCGGCAGGCTCTGCAGCGTTTCGACGAAGCCCGTGAGCACCGTCAGCGGCGTGCGGATCTCGTGCGAGACGTTGGCCACGAAGTCGCGCCGCATGGCCTCGGCCTGCTCGAGGGCCGTGACGTCGCGCGTGAGCAGCATGCGGCGGTTGCCCGCATAGGGATGCACCTGCACCGACAGGCGCGCGGGGCGGCCCTGCGCCCCCGAGGGCGCGGCCGGTCCGTCGATGACCACGTCGCGGCTGTAGTTCCAGGACGCGAGGTAGGCCACGAAGGCCGGATCGCGCACGAGGTTGGACAGGTGCTGCAGCAGGTCGCGCTCGGCGTCGATGCCCAGGTGGCCGGCCGCGGTCTGGTTGCACCATTCGATGCGGCCCTGGTCGTCGATCAGGATCACGCCATTGGGCGAAGCCTGGATCGCCGCCAGGAACTCCTTGAGCCGCTCCTCGGCCTGCTGGGTCTGCTGTTCGCGCACGCGCAGCAGCTTGCGCACGCGCTCGGCGATCTCGCCCCACACGCCCATGCGGCGCGCACCCAGGCCCACGGTGTCTTCGCGCAGCGCCTGCACCAGTTGCTGCGCACGCCAGGCGTCCATGAGCAGCCATGCCAGCGCGCCGATCCATGCGCCCACCCAGAGCTGGCGCCACTGGCTGGTCAGCCCGGCCAGCAGGGCGCCGGCGATCGAGGCAAGGAAGAAAGCGGCGATACGGAAGGGCATGGGCGGATTATGAGGAGCCGCGCGGGCGCAGCGGCAGCGGACGCCGGCCCAACGCAAACGCCCTGGCGGACCAGGGCGACAGGCATGAAAAAGGAAAGCGGTGCGCAGGCGCGGGCCTGCCGGAGCTCAGACCGTGGCCTGGGCCGTGAAGCGGTAGCCCGCGCCGCGCACGGTCTCGACCATGGTCGAGGCCGCCCCGAGCGCTTCGCGCAGGCGCTTCACGTGCACGTCGACCGTGCGCTCCTCGATGAAGACATGGTCGCCCCACACCTTGTCGAGCAGCTGGGAGCGGCTGTGCACGCGCTCGGCGTTCTGCATCAGGTACGACAGCAGCTTGAACTCGGTCGGCCCCATCTTCAGCGGGTTGCCCTGCCAGGTCACGCGATGCGTGGCGGAATCGAGCACCAGATCGCCCACCTCCACGCGCTCGGCCGCGGCCTCGGGCGCGCGGCGGCGCAGCACGGCGCGGATGCGCGCCAGCATCTCCTGCGTGGAGAAAGGCTTGGTGATGTAGTCGTCGGCCCCGGCGTCCAGGCCCGCCACCTTGTCGGGCTCGTCGCCGCGTGCCGTCAGCATCAGGATGGGCACGGCCTTGGTCCGTGCCTCCTTGCGCCACTGGCGCGCGAGCTGCAGCCCGCTCTGGCCCGGCAGCATCCAGTCCAGCAGGATGAGGTCGGGCAGCACGGCGTCGATCTCGCGCTGCGCCGACACGCCGTCCTCGGCCCAGATGGGCTCGAAGCCGTTGTGCCGCAGGTTCACGGCCAGCAACTCGGCAATGGACGACTCGTCCTCGACGATCAGTACACGCGGTTTCTTCATGGATCAGTCAGTCCGCAGGCTCATTGCACCGCGGATTCGATTTCCTTCATCGGAGTGTGCCGCACGTCGGCACCCTTGACGACGTAGATGATGAACTCGGCGATGTTCTTCGCATGGTCGCCGATACGCTCGATGGCCTTGGCCACGAACAGCAGGTCCAGGCTCGGCGAGATGGTGCGCGGGTCTTCCATCATGTAGGTGACCAGCTTGCGCACGAAGCCGTCGAACTCGTGGTCGATCAGGTCGTCCTCCTTGAGGATGGAGACGGCCGCCGCGGTGTCCAGGCGCGCGAACGAATCCAGCGCCTTGCGCAGCAGGCCCGAAGCCAGGTCGGCCGCGATGCGCAGCTCGGTGGTCGGCAGCTGGCGCGAGGAGCCGCTTTCGATGATCGACTTGACCATGCGGGCGATGCGGTGAGCCTCGTCGCCCACGCGCTCGAGGTTGGCCGTGGCCTTGGAGATGGCGATCAGCAGGCGCAGGTCGCGCGCGGTGGGCTGGCGGCGCGCGATGATGCTGGACAGCTCGCGGTCGATCTCCACTTCCATCGCGTTGAGGCTGTCTTCGGTCGCGATCACGCGGTCGGCGGCTTCGGTGTCGTAATGCAGCAGCGCATGGATGGCCAGGCGGATCTGCGATTCGGCCAGGCCGCCCAGTTCCATCACGCGCGAGGAAACGCCATTGAGCTCGCTGTCGAACTGGCTGGAGAGGTGCTTTTCGGTCATGTCTTGCCTCCGGGTCCGGATCAGCCGAAGCGGCCGGTGATGTAGTCTTCCGTTTCCTTGCGCTGGGGCTTGAAGAACATCTGCTCGGTGGCGCCGAACTCGATGAGGTCGCCCAGGTACATGTAGGCCGTGTAGTCGCTGCAGCGCGCGGCCTGCTGCATGTTGTGGGTCACGATCACCACGGTGTACTCGTTCTTCAGCTCGGCGATCAGCTCCTCGATCTTGGCGGTGGAGATCGGGTCCAGCGCCGAGCAGGGCTCGTCGAGCAGCAGCACCTCGGGCTTGATGGCGATGCCGCGGGCAATGCACAGGCGCTGCTGCTGGCCGCCGGAAAGGCCCGAGCCGCTTTGCTGCAGCTTGTCGCGCACTTCGGTCCACAGGGCCGCCTTCTTCAGCGCCCATTCCACGCGGTCGTCCATTTCGCTGGCCGACAGGTTCTCGAACAGTTTCACGCCGAAGGCGATGTTGTCGTAGATCGACATCGGGAAGGGCGTGGGCTTCTGGAACACCATGCCCACCTTGGCGCGGATCAGCGCCACGTCCTGCTTGGAGGTCAGCAGGTTCTCGCCGTCCAGCTCGATCGCGCCCTCGGCACGCTGCTCGGGGTACAGCTCGAACATGCGGTTGAAGGTGCGCAGCAGCGTGGACTTGCCGCAGCCCGAGGGGCCGATGAAGGCCGTGACCTTGTTCTCGGGGATCTCGAGGTTGATGTTCTTCAGCGCGTGGAACTTGCCGTAGTAGAAGTTCAGGTCCTTGACGGCGATCTTGGCGCGCTCAGGCGTGGAGGCAACGGTGGCAACCATTTGGAGGTCTCTCAGAATTTGCTGCGCGTCAGAACCCGCGCGAGGATGTTGAGGGCGAGCACGGCGACGGTGATGAGGAACACGCCGGCCCAGGCCAGGTGCTGCCAGTTCTCGTACGGGCTCATCGCGAACTTGAAGATGGTCACGGGCAGGCTGGCCATCGGCTGCGTGATGTCCGACGTCCAGAACTGGTTGTTCAGGGCCGTGAACAGCAGCGGCGCGGTTTCGCCGGCGATGCGCGCCACGGCCAGCAGGATGCCAGTCACCACACCGGCGCGGGCGGCGCGCAGCGTGATGGACAGGATCACCTTCCACTTGGGCGTGCCCAGGGCGTAGGCGGCTTCACGCAGGCCCGGGGGCACCAGCTGCAGCATGTTCTCGGTCGTGCGGATCACCACCGGGATGGTGATGAGCGCCAGCGCGAGCGCACCGGCCAGGCCCGAGAAGCCCTTGAAGTAGGCCACGGCCACGGCATAGACGAACAGGCCGATCACGATGGACGGCGCCGACAGCAGGATGTCGTTGACGAAGCGGGTCACCGACGCCAGCACGCCCTTGGGGTTGTATTCCGCAAGGTAGATGCCGGCCATGATGCCGATGGGCGTGCCGATGAAGGTCGCCAGACCCACCATGACGACGGAGCCGAAGATGGCGTTCAGGATGCCGCCCTCTTCGTTGGGCGGCGGCGTCATCTGCGTGAAGGTGGCCACCGACAGGCCGGACAGGCCCAGCCGCAGGGTCTCCCAGAGGATCCAGATCAGCCAGAACACGCCGAAGGCCATGGCTGCCAGCGACAGGGTCAGCGCGACCTTGTTGACCGTGCTGCGGCGCGCGAACTTGGCCTGGCGCACGGCGGCCAGCTTCTGCGCTTCGAGGAGTGCGTTGGCGGTGCTCACGATTTCTTGCCCTCGCTCTTGGCCATGCGTGCCAGCAGCAGCTTGGACAGCGACAGCACGACGAAGGTGATGAAGAACAGCACGAGGCCCAGGTACATCAGCGCGGCCTGGTGCAGGCCCGCGCCCGCTTCGGCGAACTCGTTGGCCAGGGCCGAGGTGATGGAGTTGGCGGCCTCGAACATCGACAGCGAGTTGAGCTGGTTCATGTTGCCGATCACGAAGGTGACGGCCATGGTCTCGCCCAGCGCCCGGCCCAGGCCGAGCATGATGCCGCCGATGACGCCGGCCTTGGTGTACGGCAGCACGACCTTGGACACCACCTCCCAGGTGGTGGAACCCAGGCCATAGGCCGATTCCTTCAGCAGCGGCGGCGTGACTTCGAACACGTCACGCATCACCGAGGCGATGAAGGGAATGATCATGATCGCCAGGATGATCCCGGCCGACAGGATGCCGATGCCCACGGGCGGGCCGGAGACCAGGGCGCCCAGGTAGGGCACGTCGCCGACCAGGCGCTGCAGCGGCTGCTGCACGTAAGTGGCCAGGATGGGGCCGAACACCAGCAGGCCCCACATGCCATACACGATGGAGGGCACGGCGGCCAGCAGTTCGATGGCGGTGCCCAGCGGGCGCTTGAGCCAGGCCGGCGACAGTTCGGTCAGGAACAGCGCGATGCCGAAGCTCACGGGCACGGCGATGACCAGCGCGATCAGCGAGGTCATCAGCGTGCCGTAGATCATGACGAGGCCGCCGTACTCGTCCTGGACGGGGTCCCAGACGCTGCTGGTGAGAAAGCCCAGCCCGTACTTGGTGATGGCCGGCCAGGCGCCGGCAATGAGTGACAGCAGGATGCCGATGAGCAGCGCGAGGGTGAGCAGCGCGGCGCCCTTGGCGGCCCAGCCGAACAGGCGGTCTGCGAGCGGGCCCGAGCGGGTGCTCTTGACGGGCGGCGGCGACGCGGTGCGCGTGGCCTGCGTGGAAACGTCCATCGGCGCTGCGCCGGCGGTGAGGGTGGATGACACGGGTCGCTCCATGGTGGCGTGGGCGCGTGCGCAGTCCTTCAACCGCGGCACGCGCCCTTTGTCGTTTTTATGAACTGACGAGCAGCGCCGTGGTCACTCGACGGCGATCGCCTTGCCGGCGCTGTCCTTCACGCTGCTGGCCCACTGCTTGGTGATGGCCGTCTTCACGCTGGCGGGCATGGGCACGTAGTCCAGGTCGGAAGAGGTCTTGTCGCCGTTCTTGTAGGCCCAGTCGAAGAAGCGCAGCACCGTGGCGGCCTGGGCGGGCTTGTCCTGCGTCTTGTGCATCAGGATGAAGGTCGCGCCGGTGATGGGCCATGCGCCGTCGCCCGCCTGGTCCGTCAGGATCTGGTAAAAGCTCTTGTCCCACTGGGCGTTGGCAGCCGCGGCCTTGAAGGCGTCCTCTTCAGGCTGGGGGAACTTGCCGGCGGCGTTCTGCAGCAGGGCGTAGTTCATCTTGTTCTGCTTCACGTAGGCGTACTCGACGTAACCGATCGAGTTGGGCAGGCGGCCCACGAAAGCGGCCACGCCTTCGTTGCCCTTGCCGCCCGCGCCGGTGGGCCAGTTCACGGCGGTGCCTTCGCCCACCTTGGCCTTCCACTCGGCATTGACCTTGCTCAGGTAGTTCGTGAACAGGAAGCTGGTGCCCGAACCATCGGCGCGGCGCACCGGGGCGATGGCGGCGTCAGGCAGGTTCAGCGAGCCGTTCAGGGCCTTGATGGCGGGGTCGTTCCACTTGGTGATCTTGCCCAGGTAGATGTCGCCCAGCACCTGGCCGCTGAGCTTCAGCTCGCCCGGCTTAATGCCCTGGATGTTCACCACAGGGATCACGCCGCCGATCACGGTGGGGAACTGGATCATGCCCTTGGCGGCCAGGTCCTCGTCCTTCAGCGGAGCGTCGGAAGCACCGAAGTCCACGGTCTTGGCTTCGATCTGCTTCAGGCCGGCGCCGGAGCCCACGGACTGGTAGTTGATCTTGATGCCGGTGGCCTTGTGGAAGTCGGCGGCCCACTTGGCATACAGGGGCGCCGGGAAGCTGGCGCCGGCGCCGGTGGCTTCCTGGGCCATGGCGGGCAGCGAGACGAAAGCGGCAGCGGCGACGCCGGCGGCGATGAATTGGAACGGGCTTTTCATGGTCATCCTTTCGAAGATGGCGAACCCCGTGGATCGGGGGTTGAAAGAAATGTAGGAAGGCCATGTGACAGTGCCGTGACAGGCTGTCATAAAACGCGGGAGCCCGGCCGCTCCTGCCGGGCATGCCGTGGAGTCATCATTTCGTCACGCACCGGCGCCATGCTTGCAGCCCCTTCGCGAAGCCCCGCCGTTACCATGCAGGCTCGCTTCCCCTGCTGTCACCTCCCCCATGCAAAACGGAACCCGCCTGGCCGCGGTCGATCTCGGCTCCAACAGTTTTCGCCTTGAAATCGGGGAGGTCGACCACGGCCAGATCCACCGCGCGGAGTACCTCAAGGAAACCGTGCGCCTGGGCAACGGCCTGGACGCCAGCCGCAATCTGACGCTCGAAGCCATGCAGCGCGGCTGGGCGGCGCTGGCCCGCTTCGGCGAGCGCCTGGCCGGCTTCAAGCCGGGACAGGTGCGCGCCGTGGCCACGCAGACCCTGCGCGAGGCGCGCAACCGCGACGAGTTCCTGCTGCGCGCCCGCACGGTGCTGGGCTTCGGGATCGACGTCATCCCGGGCCGGGAGGAAGCCCGCCTGATCTACCAGGGCGTGGCCCACACCCTGCCCCACCAGGACGGCAGCGAGCGCGAACGCCGCCTGGTGGTGGACATCGGCGGGCGCTCCACCGAGCTGATCATCGGCCAGCGCTTCGAGGCCCTGGCCACCGAGTCCTACCGCGTCGGCAGCGTGGCCTGGTCGATGAAGCACTTTCCCGACGGCCAGTTCACGCCCGCCGCCTTCCGCGTGGCCGAGGTCGCGGCCAAGGCGGTGCTCGACGACGCCCTGGCCTACTGCGGCCGCGACCAGTGGGACGTGGCCTACGGCTCCTCCGGCACCATCGGCGCCGTGGGTGACGTGCTGCTGGCCGCCGGCCACGCCCCCGGCGTGGTCACGCGCGAGGGGCTGGACTGGCTGCTGGACCGCCTGCTCAAGGCGGGCCAGGCCGACAAGCTGCGCCTGGACGGCATGCGCGAGGACCGCAAGGCCGTGATCGGCGGCGGGCTCTCAGTGCTGCGTGCGATTTTCAGCCTGCTCGACATCGAGGAAATGCGCGTGGCCCAGGGTGCGCTTCGCCACGGCGTGCTGTACGAACTGCTGGAGCGCGACGAGGCGGTGGCCGACATGCGTGCCACCACCGTGGCGCGGCTGGCCACGCGTTTCGCGGTCGATTCGGCCCAGGCGCGGCGCGTGGGTGAGACGGCCAGCGCCCTGTTCGTGCAACTGGTGCCGGGCGCGCGCGGCGCGGCCAACACGCACAGCGCCGGCCGCGCTCTGCGCAAGCTGCGCTGGGCCGCGGCGCTGCACGAGATCGGCAACCACATCGCGCACAGCGACTCGCACAAGCATGGCGCGTACATCCTCGACAACGTGGAGGCGCCCGGCTTTGCCACCAACGAACTGCATGTGCTGAGCCAACTGGTGCTCGGCCATCGCGGCAAGCTGCGCAAGATCGAGACGTCGCTGGACGACGCGCTCTTCACGGCCCAGTTGCTGGCGCTGCGCCTGGCCGTGCTGCTGTGCCACGCGCGGCGCGATCCCGAAGTGGACAGCCTGCGCCTGGCCCGCGGCGGTAGCCCGCAGAGCTTCGAGCTGCGCGCCAGCGCCGACTGGGCCGAGCGCTACCCGCAGTCGGCGCACCTGCTGCAAGAAGAAGTGCTGGCCTGGCAGAAGGCCAATGTGCAGCTGACGCTGCAGATCGATTGAGGGACGGCGGGCCTCGCACGCCGCGCGCTGGCGTTCCGCAGTGCACGCCTGGATTCTCCCCCGGGATTCGAGGCCGGCGCACGACGTGCAAGAAAAGTGGTGGCCTGCCCGGAGGGACTCGAACCCCCGACCTGCTGCTTAGAAGGCAGCTGCTCTATCCAGTTGAGCTACGGGCAGATCCGGGGGCCTGCTGCATGCAGGCGAATGCGGTGCGGCAAGAAAAAATGGTCGGAGCGGCGGGATTCGAACTCGCGACCCTCTGCTCCCAAAGCAGATGCGCTACCAGGCTGCGCTACGCTCCGACAAGCCCGCCATTCTAGCGTCTTTGATACTGCTTCTTGCCAAAAAGAATTTCGCGCGATTTGTCATCGGTGATGGGCTTGCGTCGGTCCGCCAGCGTCTGCACGGCGCGCTGCACCGCCGGGCGCGCGTCGATGGCCTCGAACCAGGCCTTGAGGCGCGGAAATTCGTCGAGGACCACGCCCTGGTTCTGCCAGCTGCGCAGCCAGGGGAAGATGGCGATGTCGGCGATGCTGTAGGTGTCGCAGCCCACGAAGGCCGATTCTCCCAGGCGCCTGTCGATCACGCCATAGATGCGGCGCGCCTCCTGCGTGTAGCGATCGATGGCATAGGGCAGCTTCTCGGGTGCATAGAGCCGGAAGTGATGGGCCTGGCCCAGCATCGGGCCCACGCTGCCCATCTGGAACATCAGCCACTGCAGCACCTGCCAGCGGTCGCGCTCCTGCGGCGGCAGGAACTGGCCGGTCTTGTTGGCCAGGTACAGCAGGATGGCACCGGACTCGAAGAGCGAGATCGGCTGCCCCTGCGGGCCCTGGGGATCGGTGATCGCGGGAATCTTGTTGTTGGGGCTGATGGCCAGGAAGTCCGGCGCGAACTGGTCGCCGGCCCCGATGTCGATGGCATGGGCGCGCCACGGCAGGCCGCATTCCTCCAGCATGATGTGCACCTTGTGGCCGTTCGGCGTGGGCCAGGTGTAGACGTCGATGGCGGCGCGCTCGGCGGCGGCGGATGGGGCAGCAGCGGTCATGGCGATGGCAACGGATGCAAGGAATGGGACGGGAGACTGCGCAGCATAGCGAAGCGGCTTGGCCTGCGCGGGCGCATGGGCTCTGCGCAGGACCTGCGGGCCGTCACGCAATTGCCTTGCTCCTGACACAGATGCTTCATGGGGGTCTTTGAGACTCGGCCCGAGACAGCCAAGCGAGGCCCGCCCCATGAAAGACCTGCCGATTCCCACCCTTGCCCTGGCCAGCCTGGGTCTGCGCAACACCTTGTGGCCCGTGCCCGCAGCGCCCCGGCTGCCGCAGCCGCCGGCCATGGCGGTGCCGGCGTCGCGCGGGGGCCTGTCGGTGAGCTGGGCGCGCCACCAGGATGAAGTGCGCGAAGCCCAGCGCCTGCGCCACGACGTGTTCGTGGGCGAGATGGGCGCGCGCCTGCGCACGCCCCTCGCGGGCCACGATATCGATCTGTTCGACGATTTCTGCGAGCACCTGCTGGTGCGCGAGGAAAGCACGCGCCAGGTCATCGGCACCTACCGCGTACTCACCCCGGCGCAGGCCAAGCGCCTGGGCGGCACGTACACCGACGGCGAGTTCGACCTGACGCGCCTGCGCAGCCTGCGCGCGCGCATGGTGGAACTGGGCCGCAGCTGCGTGCATGCCGACCATCGCCAGGGCGGCGTGATCCTCGCGCTGTGGGGGGCGCTGGGCGACTTCATGCATCGCAACCAACTCGACACCATGGTGGGCTGCGCCAGCATTCCTATGGGCGCGCAAGGCGGCGTGGCCAGCGGCGACGTGGCCGCCAGCATCTGGCGCCGTGTGGCGGCGCAGCACATGGCACCGATCCAGTACCAGGTGCAGCCGCGCCTGCCGCTGCCGGTGGATCAACTGGACGGCTCGCTCGACGTGGAGCCGCCCGCGCTGATCAAGGGCTACCTGCGCATGGGTGCCCGCGTGCTGGGTGCGCCGGCCTGGGATCCGGACTTCAACACCGCCGACCTGCCGATGCTGCTGCGCATCCAGGACCTGCCGGCGCGCTACCGCCGGCACTTCCTGGGCGAGTGAGCTGGGCGGGTGGCTGGGCCCGGCGACGGTTGCGGGCTTGTCTGTCACAACACTGTCACGCGGCTGTATGACACTGGCATGACAGCTGTCATTCTTGCTTCATCACCCGTGAATCCCTTGCCGTCGCCTTCCTTCACCGCCGCACCGGACCCTTCCCCCGTGCCCGATGGACCGGCGCCGGAGGTCATGGCGTCACCGGCCCTGCTGGACCGCGATCACAGCATCCTGGCGTTCAACCGCCGCGTGCTCAACTGGGCCGAGCGGCCCGAGGTGCCGCTGCTGGAGCGGCTGCGCTACCTGTGCATCGTGTCGTCGAACCTCGACGAGTTCTTCGAGGTGCGTTCGGCACCGCACCTGCAGGCCTGGATGGCCGGCGACCAGCGCGGCAACTACACGGTCGATTCCTTCGAGGCGCTGTCCAAGGCTGCCCATGCGCTGGTCGCGCGGCAGTACGAGCTGTATGACAGCGCGCTGCTGCCCGCCTTCGCGGAGCAGGGCATCCAGCTCATCTCGCACGGCAAGCGCAATGCGGCGCAGCGCAAGTGGGTGCAGGACTACTTCGAGCGCGAGGTGCGGCCGCTGCTGATCCCGGTGGGGCTGGATCCGGCCCACCCCTTCCCGCAGGTGGCCAACAAGTCGCTGAACTTCATCGTGCGCCTGTCGGGCAAGGACGCCTTCGGGCGCGAGAACCCGATCGCCATCCTGAAAGTGCCGCGCGTGCTGCCCCGCCTGATCCGCATGCCGGCCAAGGTGTCGGGCGGCAAGACGCTGGTGGTGGCGCTGTCGAGCATCGTGCGCGCGCATCTGCACAGCATGTTCCCGGGACGGGAGGTGGGCGAGTTCTCGCAGTTCCGCGTCACGCGCCATTCGGACCTGGCCGTGGACGAAGAGGACGTGAAGAACCTGCGCACCGCGTTGCGCCAGGGCCTGCAGCATCGCCACTTCGGCCAGGCGGTGCGGCTGGAGGTGTCGTCCACCTGCGCCGAATCATTGGCCAGCTTCCTGCTCGCGCAGTTCAACTTGCCCGAAGGCGCGCTGTACCGCGTGCACGGCCCGGTCAACCTGGCGCGCTTCGCACAGCTGGTCGACCTGATCGACGATCCGCAGTTCCGGGCGCTGCGCTTCCCACCGTACCAGGCGTCCTACCCGTTGCGCCTGTCGCCCGGGCAGTCCTTCTTCGATCGCCTGCAGCGCGGCGACGTGCTGATCCACCAGCCGTTCGAGAGCTTCGACGGCGTGCTGGCTTTCCTGCGCGAAGCCGTGAGCGACCCGCAGGTGCTGGCCATCAAGCAGACCATCTACCGCACCGGCGCCGATTCCGAGCTGATGGAACTGCTGCGCGAGGCCGTGCGCCGCGGCAAGGAAGTGACCGTGGTCGTGGAGCTGAAGGCGCGCTTCGACGAAGAGGCCAACATCAACGTGGCCGAAATCCTCGAGTCCGTCGGCGCGCAGGTGGTCTACGGCGTCGTGGGCCTGAAGACGCACGCCAAGATGCTGCTGGTGACGCGCCGAGAAGGCAAGAAGCTGGTGCGCTACGGCCATCTGTCGACCGGCAACTACAACGCGCGCACGGCGCGCCTGTACACCGACATCAGCCACCTCACCGCCGACCCGCTGCTGACGGCCGACATGGAAGCCGTGTTCGTGCACCTGGCCAGCCAGAGCCGCGTGCCGCGCCTGAACCGCCTCTGGCTCGCGCCTTTCGACCTGCACCGCAACCTGGTGGCGCGCATTGACGCCCTGGGCATCGCGGCCGCCCAGGGGCAGGACACGCGCATCGTCGCCAAGATGAATGCGCTGACCGACCAGGGACTGATCGATGCGCTGCTGCGCGCGGGGCAGCGTGGCGTGAAGATCGACCTGATCGTGCGCGGCGCCTGCACGCTGGCGGCGCAGGTGCCCGGCCACAGCGAGAACATCCGCGTGCGCTCCATCATCGGGCGCTTCCTGGAGCATTCGCGCGTCTTCTACTTCCGCCAGGGCGAGGACGAGTCGCTGTACCTTTCCAGTGCGGACTGGATGAACCGCAACATGATGCGGCGCGTGGAGCTGGCCTGGCCCGTGACCGATCCGGTGCTGCGCCAGCGCCTGATCGACGAATGCCTGATCGCCTACCTGCACGACGGCCGCGACGCCTGGGAACTGCGCGCCGACGGCCAATACCAGCGCCTGCACCAGGACAGCCATGCGGCCGAAGACGGCGCCTCCCACCGCATCGAGGCGCATGGCGCCCAGCAGGCGCTGATGGACCGCTACGCCTCCCGGGGCCGCAGCCGGGTCGCCACGCGCGACTGAGGCCGCCGCCGGACGCTGCTTCGCTCACCAGACTTTTCCCCCCGACCATGGACCTCATCCTCTGGCGCCACGCCGAAGCCGAAGACTGGACCGAAGACTGCAACGACCTGGAGCGCTCGCTCACGCCGCGCGGCGAGAAGCAGGCCAAGCGCATGGCCGCCTGGCTGGACCGCCAGTTGCCCGAAGGCACGCGGGTGCTGTGCAGCCCGGCACGGCGCTGTGAGCAGACCGTGCTGGCGCTGGGCCGCAAATACAAGCTGCGGCCCGAGCTGGCGCCCGACGCCACCCCCGAAGCCGTGCTGGAGGCGGCCGGCTGGCCGCACGGCAAGTCGGTGGTGCTGATCGTGGGGCATCAGCCCACGCTGGGCCAGGCCATCGCGCGCCTCATGGGCCTGAAGCAGGGCAGTTGCGCGGTGCGCAAGGGCGCGGTCTGGTGGTTGCGCACCCGCGAGCGCGACGCGGAAGAGCAGACGGTGATGGTCACGGTGCAGTCGCCCGAATTGCTGTAGGCGTGGCGCCGTCGGGCGGGCCAGATCCGCAAGCCGCTTCGAGCGGCTTTCTACTGGCCCGGCCATCTGCTTTGGGAGCAGGGGGTCGCGAGCTCGAAACCCGCCGCGCCGCCCCAAGAAAAAGCCGCCCTTTTGAGGCGGCTTTCGAAGGTGCCACGCGCTCATGCGCGCGTGCACCTGTGCGGCCCTCGCCCGCCCTTGGAAGGCAGGCGATGGGGCGGCATCAGTTGCGGGTCTGGTCGACCAGCTTGTTCTTGGCGATCCAGGGCATCATCGCGCGCAGCTGGGCGCCCACCACTTCGATGCTGTGCTCGGCGGTGTTGCGGCGGCGGGCCGTCATGCTGGGGTAGTTCAGGCGGCCTTCCTGGATGAACATCTTGGCGTAGTCGCCGTTCTGGATGCGCTTGAGGGCGTTCTTCATCGCGGCGCGCGACTGCTCGTTGATGACCTCTGGGCCCGTCACGTACTCGCCGAACTCCGCGTTGTTGGAGATCGAGTAGTTCATGTTGGCGATGCCGCCTTCGTAGATCAGGTCGACGATCAGCTTGAGCTCGTGCAGGCACTCGAAGTAGGCCATCTCGGGCGCGTAGCCGGCTTCCACCAGCGTCTCGTAGCCCATCTTGATCAGCTCGACGGCACCGCCGCACAGCACGGCCTGTTCGCCGAACAGGTCGGTCTCGGTCTCTTCCTTGAAGTTGGTCTCGATGATGCCGGCCTTGCCGCCGCCGTTGGCCATGGCGTAGCTCAGGGCCAGGTCACGCGCCTTGCCCGACTTGTCCTGGTGCACCGCGACCAGATGCGGCACGCCGCCACCTTGGGTGTAGGTGCTGCGAACGGTGTGGCCCGGCGCCTTGGGTGCGACCATCCAGACGTCGAGGTCGGCACGCGGCACGACCTGGTTGTAGTGCACGTTGAAGCCGTGCGCGAAGGCCAGAGAGGCGCCTTCCTTGATGTTGGGCTCGACGTTGTTCTTGTAGACCTCGGCGATCTGCTCGTCGGGCAGCAGGATCATCACGACGTCGGCCGATTTCACGGCCTCGTTCACTTCCAGCACGTTCAGGCCGGCCTTGCCGACCTTGTCCCACGAGGCACCGCCCTTGCGCAGACCGACCACGACCTTCACGCCGCTGTCGTTCAGGTTCTGCGCATGCGCGTGGCCTTGCGAGCCGTAGCCGATGATCGCGACGGTCTTGCCCTTGATGAGGCTCAGGTCGCAGTCCTTGTCGTAAAAAACCTTCATGTCTTCTCTCCGGTTGAATGCAATGTTGTTGCGGGGTGCCGTCCGTGCTGAGCCTGTCGAAGGGCTCGCTGCAGTCCTGGTGCCTCTCGGCGGCCAGGGCTTCGACAGGCTCGGTCCGGACGGGCAGCGACCGAGCCCCGATCCATGTCAGACGCGCAGGATGCGCTCGCCCCGGCCGATGCCGCTCGGGCCCGTGCGCACCGTCTCGAGGATGGCGCTGCGGTCGATAGCGTCGAGGAAGGCGTCGTTCTTGCCGTGGTCGCCCGTGAGCTCGATGGTGTAGCTCTTGTCGGTCACGTCGATGATGCGGCCGCGGAAGATGTCCGCCATGCGCTTCATCTCCTCGCGTTCCTTGCCCACCGCGCGCACCTTCACCATCATGAGCTCGCGCTCGGTGTAGGCACCTTCGGTCAGGTCGACCACCTTCACGACTTCGATGAGGCGGTTCAGGTGCTTGGTGATCTGCTCGATCACGTCGTCAGAGCCGGCCGTCTGGATGGTCATGCGCGACAGCGACGGGTCTTCCGTCGGCGCCACGGTCAGCGATTCGATGTTGTAGCCGCGGGCCGAGAACAGGCCCACCACGCGGGAGAGTGCGCCGGGCTCGTTCTCGAGCAGCACGGCAATGATGTGCTTCATGATGTGCGATTCCTCTTTTCGCCGCCCTCCTCCGCGCACGGTAATGCGCGGACTTGGCGGGCAATAGATTCGTCTGGATGAACCGGCCCTGCTGCGAAGAGCGGGAGCCGGCGGGGGATTTCAGCGCAGGCGCTTCAGATCAGAGGTCCTCGGAGCCCAGCAGCATTTCCGTGATGCCCTTGCCGGCCTGCACCATCGGGAACACGTTCTCGGTGGGGTCGGTGCGGAAGTCCAGGAACACGGTGCGGTCCTTGAGCTTGCGGGCTTCACGCAGCGCGGGCTCCACGTCCTGCGGGCGCTCGATCAGCATGCCGACATGGCCGTAGGCCTCGGCCAGCTTCACGAAGTTGGGCAGCGCGTCCATGTAGCTGTGGCTGTAGCGGCCGGAGTATTCGATCTCCTGCCACTGGCGCACCATGCCCAGGTAGCGGTTGTTGAGCGAGCAGATCTTGATCGGCGTGTTGTACTGCAGGCAGGTCGACAGTTCCTGGATGCACATCTGCACCGAACCTTCGCCGGTGATGGTGAACACCTCGGCTTCGGGCTTCGCCAGCTTGATGCCCATGGCGTAGGGAATGCCCACGCCCATGGTGCCCAGGCCGCCGGAGTTGATCCAGCGGCGCGGCTCGTCGAAGCGGTAGTACTGCGCGGCCCACATCTGGTGCTGGCCCACGTCGGAGCAGATGTAGGCTTCCACGTCCTTGGTCATGTTCCACAGCGTCTCGACGACGTACTGAGGCTTGATGACCTCCTGGTTGCCCCGGTCGTACTTGAGGCAGTCGCGGCTGCGCCAGGTTTCGATCGTCTTCCACCAGTCGGCCAAGGCACGGGCATCGGGCTTGGTGCTGCTCTCGCGGATCATCGAGATCAGCTCGGTCAGCACGTCCTTCACGTCGCCCACGATCGGAATGTCGACCTTCACACGCTTGGAGATGCTCGAAGGGTCGATGTCGATGTGGATGATCTTGCGTTCGTTCTGCGCGAAATGCTTGGGGTTGCCGATCACCCGGTCGTCGAAACGCGCGCCCACGGCCAGCAGCACGTCGCAGTTCTGCATCGCGTTGTTGGCTTCGATGGTGCCGTGCATGCCCAGCATGCCGAGGAACTTGCGGTCGCTGGCCGGGTAGGCGCCCAGGCCCATCAGCGTGTTGGTGACCGGGTAGCCCAGCATGTCGACCAGCGTGCGCAGCTCGTTCGTCGCGTTGCCCAGCAGCACGCCGCCGCCGGTGTAGATGTACGGGCGCTTGGCCGCCAGCAGCAATTGCAGGGCCTTGCGGATCTGCCCGCCGTGGCCGCGCTTGACCGGGTTGTACGAACGCATCTCGACCTTGTCGGGATAGCCGGTGTACAGGGTCTTCTTGAAGGAGACGTCCTTCGGGATGTCCACCACCACGGGGCCGGGGCGGCCGCTGCGCGCGATGTGGAAGGCCTTCTTCATGGTCAGGGCGATGTCCCTGACGTCCTTGACCAGGAAGTTGTGCTTGACGATGGGACGGGTGATGCCGACGGTGTCGCACTCCTGGAAGGCATCCTGCCCGATCGCGGGCGTGGGCACCTGGCCGGAGATGATGACCATCGGGATCGAGTCCATGTAGGCCGTGGCGATGCCGGTGACCGCATTGGTCAGGCCGGGGCCGGAAGTGACCAGGGCCACGCCCACGTCACCCGTCGCACGGGCATAGCCGTCAGCGGCATGCACGGCGGCCTGCTCGTGGCGCACCAGCACGTGCTGCACGCCCTCCTGCTTGTAGAGCGCGTCGTAGATGTAGAGGACGGCGCCGCCGGGGTAGCCCCAGAGGTACTTGACGCCTTCGGCCTGAAGGGCCTTGACGAGCACCTCGGCGCCCATGAGTTCCTGGGGGGCTTCGCCGTGATGAGCGTCCGCAATGGCGGCGCCGGCGAGTTCTGCCTTGGAGATTTCCATCTTGATCAACCTTTAGCGTTTTCGGGAACGAAAAACCTTTGGGTGCCCCTTGCCAACCCTTGTGAGGCCGCGTCGGGACTTGAGGCCAAAGCCATGGGCGTCTGGATTGCGCCGGACCTTGACCCGTTTGCCTTTTTGACTGACAGCCAGCGATTATGGCACCGACACGGGCCACTCGGCGAGCGCTGCCATAATCCAACGCACCAGAAAGTCACAGGCTGGTCCGGTTCCGCCCTTTCCACGCCCTTTTCCGCTTGGCTTCCGAACACGAACTGTCCGAATTCCTCAAGAGCGTCGAGATGCGGGCGTTCAAGCGCGCGCACTACCACGTGCGCGACGAGGAAGCGGCCCTGGACATCGTGCAGGACAGCATGATGAAGCTCGCCGAGCACTACGGCGACAAGCCGGCCGCCGAGCTGCCGATGCTGTTCCAGCGCATCCTGTCGAACTGCGTGCTGGACTGGTTCCGCCGGCAGAAGACGCGCCGGGCACTGTTTTCCAGCCTTGGCGATTTCGAGATGGACGGAGACGACAGCACGGGTTTCGACCTGCTGTCCACCCTGGAAGTGACCGTGGACACGCGTGAAACCGAAAGCGCGGAGGACACCGTGCGGCGCGCCCAGATCTTCCACGCCATCGAATCCGAGGTGCAGGCGCTGCCTGCGCGTCAACGCGAGGCTTTTTTGCTGCGTTACTGGGAAGAAATGGATGTCGCAGAAACCGCTGCGGCCATGGGCTGCTCGGAGGGCAGCGTCAAGACGCATTGCTCCCGCGCGGTGCGTGCCCTCAGCCAGGCCCTGCAGTCCAAGGGAATTCAGCTATGAGAAATTCGTCCTCATCCGTTGCTTCCTCCGCGGAAGACCGGTTCGGCCGTGCCATTGCGGCGCGCCTGTCGCAAGGGCAGTCTTCCCTGCATCCGGACATCGGCGAGCGCCTGCGCGTGGCGCGCCAGCAGGCCGTGGCGCGGCGCAAGGTCGAGGCCGTGCCGCGCCTCGTGCAGGCACAGGACGGCCAGGCGGTGCTGGGCGGCGCGCCACGCTGGTGGTCCTGGGGGGCCAGCGTGCTGCCGCTGGTGGCACTGGTGGCCGGACTGGTCGCCATTGCCCAGTGGCAGGCCGAGGAACGGGCCGACGCGATCGCGGAAATCGACGCCGCGCTGCTGACCGACGAGTTGCCGACCGCCGCGTACACCGATCCGGGCTTCAAACAGTTCCTGCAGCGCGACGGCGCGGCCCGCTGATCCTGCCGCTCATCCCTCTCTGCCAACTGCCGCCCGGTTCGCGCACCCCATGACCCTTTTGCCCGCCGTCGTCCTTCTGGCTGCCCTCACAGGCGCCGGGGTCGCTGCCGCCCAGATGCAGGGCGGTCGCGGCGTCGGGCCGAACGCCAGCTCCGACACGGAAACCGCATCATCCAGGTGGGCCCGGCTGCCGGCCAAGCAGAAAGCAGCCCTGCGCCCGCTGGCCCTGGAATGGGACGCCCTGGACGGAGCGCACCGCCGCAAGTGGATGGCGCTGGCGCGCAATTTCGACCGCATGAGCGAGCAGGAACGGGCCACCCTGCACAGCCGCATGACCGAATGGGCCACGCTGAGTCCACGCGAGCGCGTGCGCGCGCGCCTGAATTTCGCCGAAGTGCAGCGCCTGGCGCCCGAGGACGAGCGCAAGGCCAAGTGGGAGGCCTATCAGGCCCTGAGCGAGGACGAACGCAAGGCCCTGGCCGAGCGCGCAGCGCCTCCCCCGCGCGGCACGGCGCTGCCGGTCCGCCCGGTGCCGCGCGACCGCCTTGCGCCCGTGCCGCCCGCGGCGCTGCAAAGCGGCCATGGCGGCCCGCGCATCGCGCTGACGCCGCCGCCTCGCCCCGCAGCGGCAACGCCGGCCGCCACCGCGCCGGCGGCCGAACCCGCGGCCCCGGTCGCACCGCCGCCCCCTGCCCCCTCTGCCGCACCGCCTGCGCCTGCGGAGCCCGCGGCGCTGCCACCTCCCGAATCGCCCTCGTTGCACACGCCCATGCCCGGCCAGCCCGTGGCCCCTTGATCGGGACCCGCCGGAGGTGCGGGACAATGGCGGGCGCCATGCCCTCGTTGCCCCCCTCTTCCGCCTCTCTTGCCCCTTCGGCCGTCGCCGCGCCTGCCGTCCCCGGCATCTGGCGCCGCATGGCGGCCTGGATGTACGAAGGCATGCTGCTCTTCGCCGTGGTCTTCGTCGCCGGCTGGCTGTTCAGTGCGCTGAGCCAGATGCGCCATGCGCTGGACGATCGCCGCATCCTGCTGCAGGCCTTCCTCTTCATCGTCTTCGGCATCTATTTCGTGGGGTTCTGGTCGCGCGGCCAGACCTTGGCGATGAAGACCTGGGGTATGCGCCTGGTCGGCCGCGATGGCGCGGCCGTCCCGCAGTGGCGTGCGCTGTTGCGCTATTTCCTGGCCTGGCTGTGGTTCCTGCCTCCGCTGGTCGTCGCGCGCGCCCTGCCGTTCCCGGTCTCGGGCGCGGAACTGGGCGTGCTGTGCCTGGGCTGGGTGGCCATCTGGGCCGTGCTGGCGCGCTTTCACCCCGAACGCCAGTTCTGGCACGACGCCTGGGCTGGCACCCGCCTCATTTCAACCCGTCCCCGATGAGCCCGCCGACTCCCCGCACGCCCGACACGGCCGCGCACCCCGTCAATCCCCAGAAATCGCGCACCGGCCTGAACCGCCTCTGGCACGCGACCGGCTATTCGCTCAACGGCCTGCGCGCCGGCTGGGGCGAGGCGGCCTTCCGCCTCGAAGCCCAGCTGGCCCTCGTGCTGATTCCCCTCGCTTTCTGGCTGGGCCGCGACTGGGTGCAGACCACCCTGCTGGCCGGCAGCGTACTGCTGGTCATGATCGTGGAACTGCTGAACACGGCGGTCGAGGCCGCCATCGACCGCATCGGCCCCGAGTGGCACGACCTTTCCAAACGCGCCAAGGACATGGGCAGCGCTGCCGTGCTGCTGGCCAGCCTGCTGGCCGGCGGCGTGTGGCTGGCGGCGCTGTACCACCGCTTCCTGGCCTGATCTTCCCGATTCCATGAGCCCTTCCGCTTCGCCCTCTTTTTCGGTCTGCGTCTACTGCGGCTCACGGCCCGGCGAACTGCCGGCCTATGCCGAAGCCGCCACCGCGGTCGGCCGGTGGATCGGCCAGCACGGCGGCCAGTTGGTGTACGGCGGCGGCCGCACCGGCCTCATGGGCACCGTGGCCGAAGCCGCGCGCCAGGCGGGCGGCCGCGTGGTCGGCATCATTCCGCAGGCGCTGGTGGACCGCGAAGTCGCCAATCCCCTGTGCGACGAACTGCACGTCGTGAACACCATGCACGAGCGCAAGGCCATGATGGGCGAACGCTCCGATGCCTTCGTCGCGCTGCCGGGCGGCATCGGCACTTTCGAGGAACTGTTCGAGATCTGGACCTGGCGCCAGCTGGGCTACCACGACAAGCCGGTCGGCATCCTCAACTGCGCGGGCTATTACGACGGCCTGCTGGACTTCCTGCGCGGCAGCGTGCGCACGGGCTTCATGGGCGAGTGGCAGCTGGACCTGGTGCGCACCGGCACCGACCCCGCCGCGCTGCTGCACGCCCTGCGCGCCGAAGCGTCGCAGCGCCCGGCACAGAACAAGCTGGCCGAGCACGTGTAGAAGAGAAGAAGGCCGCCACGCGCGATCCACGCATCCGGCGGGGGTGGCCGGGCGGCATGCGCGAATCCCGCCAGAAAGCAGAACGGGCGCCGAGGCGCCCGTTCTTTTCGTGTTCTGTGGGGTGGCTGATGGGACTCGAACCCACGACAACCAGGATCACAACCTGGGACTCTACCAACTGAGCTACAGCCACCGCAGAATCGAAGATTGTACTGCGAAATTTGCCATTTCAGCTCTGGGCCGCAGCACTTTTTGGCTTTGGCACCAGGATGCGGGCCTTCATGCGGTCGCGCAGCAGGGTGTAGTACGCCTCTGCCTCCGCCGCCGCCAGGGCCTGGCCCATCTGCGCACGCTCTTGCGCCTGCAGCGCCTCGTCGGAAGCCTGGCGCGGCAGATCCTTGAGCACGCGCACCACCGCATAGCCCGCGGCGCCAAGGTCGACACCGGTCCAGGCGGGGAGCTTGGCGGCGTCCGCACGCAGCACGGCTTCGACCAGCGGCGCGGGCTGGCCCTGAGGATCCACGCGAGAGACTTTCAGGGGGGCGCCCAGCTTGGCCGTTGCCGCATCCTTCTCCCATTGCGCCAGGCGCGCCAGGCCCTCTTCCTTGGCCAGCGCTGCGGCGCGCTCGTCGGTCAACTCGCGGCGCACGAGCTCCTTCACCTCCTCGAAGGTCTGCGCGCGCGCGGGCGTGTATTGCGTCACCCGGCCCGCCGCCACCTGGTTCGAGCCCAGGTCGATGGCTTCGGTGTTCTGCTTGCGCTCGAGCACCTCGGGCGCATAGAGGGCCGCCACGAAATTGCGATGGCCCAGCGGACCCTGCGCCCCTGCCGCCGGCGTGCGGCCCACGCCCGTCGCCGTCTGGATCTTCAGCTTGAGCGCATCGGCCGCGGGCTTCAGGCTTTCGGGATTCTGGTACGCCAGTTCGGTCAGCGTCTCGGCCGCCTTCGCGAATTCCTGGCTCGCCTGTTGCGTGCGCACTTCGTTCTCGACCTGCGCGCGCACCTGGGCCAGCGGCGGCACGACCGCAGGCTTCACGTCGTCCAGGCGGATGATGTGGTAGCCGAAATCGCTCTCGACCACATCGCTGATCTCGCCCTTCTTGAGCGCGAACATCGCATCGTCGAAGGGCTTGACCATCGCGCCGCGCGGCGCCATGTCCAGCTGGCCGCCGCGCTCGGCCGAGCCCGGGTCCTGCGAATGCTTGCGCGCCAGCTCGGCGAAGTTCGCCGGCGCCTTGCGCACCTCGGCCAGCAGTTCCTGCGCACGCGCACGCGCCTTGTCGCGTTCGGCTTGCGGCGCGTCCTTGGCGGCCGCGATCAGGATGTGGCTGGCCCGGCGCTCCTCGGCCGTGCCGAAGCGGCCCTGGTTCTGCTCATAGTAGCTCTGCAGATCGGCATCGCTCACGTTCACGTTCTTCTTGGCCGATTCCATGTCGAGCACGATGTATTCGATGCTGGCCGCCTCCTGCGTCTGGTAGCGCGCGCTGTGCGTCTTGAAGTAGCTTTCGAGGTCGGCATCGCTCAGCGTCACCTTGGCGGCGAAGTCCTTGGGTTCGAAGCGCGCCACCTGGACCTCGCGGCCGTCATAGATGGCGTTGAGCGTGAGGTCGGCCTGCGTCTTGGCGGGCAGCGGCGTGCCGGCCACGCCGGCCACCAGTTGCTGCATGGACAGCTCGCTGCGGATGCTCGCTTCGTACTGCTCGGGCGTGCTGCCCGTGGTCAGGATGAAGCGCTGGCGGTCGAACTTGCCTTCCGCGTCGCGGAAGCTCGCGATGCCCGGATCTTCCGCGAACATGCGCGCCAGGCGGTCGTCGCTGACGGTCATGTGGGCCTTGGACGCGGCACCCAGCAGCACGCGCTCGCGCACCATGCGCTCGAGTGTGGCGTAGCGGGCTTCGTCGGAGTCCAGCAGCGCGGGATCGATGTTCTGCATCTGGCTGCGCATGCGGTCGGTTTCCACGCGATGGCGCGCATCCCATTCGGGCCGGGTGATGGCCTTTCCATCGACCACCGCGACTTCCTGTCCGCCGGAGCCGCTGCGGTCGCTGTACTGCTCCAGGCCGACGAGCACGAACGACGGGATCACCAGCAGGAACAGGATCACCATCAGGAACTTGGTGTGCTTGCGGAAGTAATCAAACATGCCGGGACATTTCCAGAAAAGCCCGCGCACCGGAGCACGCGGCGGGATGAGGAACCCCCAAGAAAAAAGGCGAACCGTCGTTCGCCTTTTCTTCGGGTGGTGGTGGGTGCTGAGGGGCTCGAACCCCCGACCTACGCCTTGTAAGGGCGCCGCTCTACCAGCTGAGCTAAGCACCCCACCGGAAGTTCCCTCTCAGTTCAGCGCATCCTTGAGCGCCTTGCCGGGACGGAACTTGGGAATCTTGGCCGCCTTGATTTTAATCTCAGCGCCGGTGCGCGGATTGCGGCCAGTGCGCGCCTCGCGTTTGCCCACGGCGAAGGTGCCGAAACCCACCAGCGAAACCGAGCCGCCCTTCTTCAGGGTCTTCTTCACCGCGTCGATGGTCGATTCCAGCGCGCGCGTGGCGGCTGCCTTGGAGATGTCTGCGTTCGTTGCGATGTGCTCGATGAGTTCGGTCTTGTTCACAAGGGCCCCTTGTCACGGAAGATGGTTGATCGGTGCGCGCCAGCCAATGGCAAAGACCCCGCGCGAGTCGGGAGATCCGGACGGGAGGAGGGAGGTCGATGCCGGCGCTTCGGCAGTTCAGTGCCGTCGGCGATTAAAGCCACGCGTTCAGGGGGTGTCAATCAGCGGGCAACCCCATCACACAAGGGGCGCGATTCTATTGATCCGGCCTCAATGAACTTGACTCAAGCCGCATAGCGTACCGTGGCGTGCTCGAAGTACTTGCGGATGCGCTCGGGCTGGCGTTGCACGCTGCGAAGGTGCTTGGCTGTGGCTTTGGCCAGTTGCAGCTTCGTTCGCGCCGGTGCCAGCTTCGTGACCGCCTGCTTGATATCCGCATTGGCCATCTCATCCGGGTTCAACTCCGGGCTATAGCTCGGTAGGTAGAACACCTCGATGGCATCGGCATGCTCGGCCAGCCAGGCCTTGACCGGTTTGGCATGATGCACCCGCAGGTTGTCCAGGATCAGGAACACCTTCTTGGTCTGTCCCTTGATCAGCCGGCGCAGGAAGTCGATCAGGATTGTGGTGTTGAGCGCCCCGTCAAAGATGCGCCAGCGCATCTGCCCTTTGTTGGTCACGGTGGAGATGACCGACAGGTTGTGGCGCTTGTTGTTGACCCGCACCACCGGCGTCTGGCCCTTGGGCGCAAAACCACGGCCGCGTACATCGTCGCTGCGCAGTCCACTCTCGTCGCCCCAGTGAATTTCGGCTCCCTCGGCCTTGGCCCGCGCGGCAATGGCGGGGTAGTCCTCGTCGAGCCACTTCTTGACCGCCGCCGGTGACTGCTCGTAGGCCTTCTTCATCGGCTTTTGCGGCGTGAAGCCCCAGCGCGCCAGGTACTTGCCCATGGTGCGCACTTGCAGTCGCAGCCCAAAGCGCTGTTCGATGAGTTGGGCCACAGCGGCGCGGGTCCACAGCGCGTAGGGCATCTTGAGCTGATCGGGCGTCTTGTCGGCGATGAGCTTGCGCACCAGGGCCTCCTGGGCGGGGTCGAGCAAGCGGTTTTCGCCGAGCTTGCGCCCGCCAATGGCGTCGTGCAGCGCCTTGGCACCGAGCGCCTCATGGCGTTTGCAGATGTTGAAGACGCCTGTGCGACTCAGGCCGGTGAGCGCGGCGATCTTGTCGTAGGTGTTGCCGGCCTTGCGTAGCCGGATGACCTGAACCCGGCGCTCATGCCGCGCTTCGTGGCTCAACGATCTCATGTCAGTTGCTTGCATGAATCCGAGTTGGGGGCGGTGCAGATAAATTCAAGTGCACAAGGGCCGAATCAATAAGCAACGATTCGTGAAGTCGTCAGGGCTTGCGCGGGGGCAAGCCGCGCAACTGACACATCTGCCCACAAGCCGGCTTGACAAAGGCGCCAAGGCGCGTATGCCCCCCACGCGCGCCCATCGCGCCCTCTTTGCGTGCGCGCAGCGCTCAGAGCGCCTGCGCGATAGCCTTGCCCAGGTCGGCCGTGCCCGCGGTGCCGCCGATGTCCGGCGTGCGCGGCGCGCCGCTGCCGGGCTGCAGGGCCCGCTCGATGGCCGAGAGGATCGCGTCGTGCGCCTCCTTATGGCCCAGGAACTCCAGCATCATCGCGCCACACCAGATCTGCCCGATTGGGTTGGCAATGCCCTTGCCGGCGATGTCGGGCGCCGAGCCGTGCACGGGCTCGAACAGCGAAGGCGTGGTGCGATCGGGATTCAGATTTGCGCTCGGCGCGATGCCGATGGTGCCGGTGCAGGCCGGGCCCAGGTCCGAGAGGATGTCGCCGAACAGGTTCGAGGCCACCACCACGTCGAAGAAGTCGGGGCGCTGCACGAAGTGCGCCGTGAGGATGTCGATGTGGAACTTGTCCAGCTTCACGCCGGGGTACTGCCTGGCCATCTCGGCCACGCGCTCGTCCCAGTAGGGCATGGTGATGGAGATGCCGTTGCTCTTGGTGGCGCTGGTCAGGTGCTTCTTGGGGCGCGACTGCGCGAGCTCGAAGGCGAACTTGAGCACGCGGTCCACGCCGTGGCGCGACATCACCGTTTCCTGCACCACGATCTCGCGCGGCGTGCCTTCGTACATGCGCCCGCCGATGGACGAGTACTCGCCCTCGGTGTTCTCGCGCACGATGTACATGTCGATCTCGCCGGGCTGGCGCGGGCTGCCGTCGCGGCGCACCACGGGCGCCGTGATGCCGGGCATCAGGCGTGCCGGACGCAGGTTGATGTACTGGTCAAATTCGCGGCGGAACAGGAGCAGCGACTGCCACAGCGACACGTGATCGGGGATCTTGTCGGGCCAGCCCACGGCACCGAAGAAGATGGCGTCGTGGCCACCGATGCGGTCCTTCCAGTCCTCGGGCAGGTACTTGCCGTGCTTCTCGCAATAGTCCCAGCTGCCGAAGTCGAAATGGTCGAACTGCAGATCGATGCCGAACTTGCGCGCCGCGGCGTCCAGCACGCGCAGCCCTTCGGGCATCACTTCCTTGCCGATGCCGTCGCCGGCGATGACGGCGATGCGCTTCTTGCCGCTGTTGCTGTTGCTCATGAATGGGTCTCCTGGAGAAAGAAGGAAAGGGATTCGTCGACGAGCGCCTCGGGGGCCTCCTCGGCGATGTAGTGGCCGCACGGCAGGCTGCGGCCGCTCAGGTGCAAAGCGCGCTCGCGCCACAGCGCCAGCACGTCGAAGCAGCGGCCCACGGCGCCATGCTCGCCCCAGAGCACGCGCAAGGGCTGCGGCAGGCGCCGGCCCGCCGCGATGTCCGCGCGGTCGTGGTCGAGGTCGATGCCGGCCGATGCACGGTAGTCCTCGCAGATGGCGGCGGCGGTGCCCGGCAGGCCGGCGCAGCGCTCGTATTCGGCCAGGGCCGCGGGTGCGAAAGGCGCCAGGCCCGCATGCCGTGCGCCCATCACGCTGCGCACGTAGCGCGCCGGGTCGGACGCGATCAGCGCCTCGGGCAGCGGCGGCGGCTGGATGAGGAAGAACCAGTGCCAATAGGCCCGCGCGAAGGCTTCGCCGGTCTGCGCGTACATGGCCAGCGTGGGCGCGATGTCCAGCAGCAGCAGGCGCGTCACGGCCTCGGGATGGTCCATCGCCAGCCGGTGCGCCACGCGCGCGCCGCGGTCGTGGGCCAGCACGCCGAAGCGCGCGAAGCCGTGGTGCGCCATCGCCGCGAGCGCGTCGAGGGCCATCTCGCGCTTGCTGTAGGCCCGGTGCTGCGCATCGGCCGGCGGGCGGCCCGAATCGCCGTAGCCGCGCAGGTCCACCAACACCAGCGTGAAGCGCTCGGCCAGGCGCGGTGCCACGCGGTGCCACATCGCGTGCGTCTGCGGGTGGCCGTGCAGCAGCAACAGGGGCGCGCCCTGGCCGCCGGTGCGGCCATGGATGCGCACGCCGTCGCGCTGCAGTTCGAAAGGTTGGAAGTCGTTCAGCACGGTGCGCATTGTGCGTGCGCGCCGGGTTCATCTCAAGCAACAATCGGCGAATCGACTCGTTCCTTCACGGAACGAATCAGGACAACCGAGGAAGACACGGATGGAACGCGCGGATCTGGACCTGGTGCTGCGGGTGCGCGAAGGCGGCAGCCTGGCGGCGGCCGCGTCGGCCCTGGGCGTGGTGCCTTCGGTGGTGAGCAAGCGCCTGGCCGCGCTCGAAGCGCGGCTGGGCCAGCGCCTGTTCGAGCGCACCACGCGGCGCCTGTTGCCCACGCGTGAAGGCGAGGCGGTGTGCGCCCACGCGCGCACGCTGCTGGACGGATTCGCACAGCTCGAAGCCGAACTGCGCGAGCGCCAGACCGACCTGCAGGGCACGATCCGCCTGGCGGCCACCTTCGGCTTCGGCCGCCGCTGGCTGGCGCCGGCGCTGGCCGATTTCCAGCGAGCGCACCCGGGCCTGCGCGTGGAGCTGCAGCTGGGCGAGCGCCTGCCCGAACTCGCGGCCGAAGGCTATGACGGGGCCGTGTGGCTGTGGTCGGTGCCCGCGCGGCACCGCGCCGACTGGGCCACGCGCCGGCTCGCGCGCAACCAGCGGGTGCTGGTGGCGGCGCCCGCCTACCTGCAGGCGCATGGCCTGCCGCGCACGCTGCACGACCTGGCCCAGCACGCCTGCCTGTGCGTGCAGGAGAACGAAGAGCGCCCGCACACACCGCCCGCCGCCACCGCCAGCGGCCACTGGTGGACGCTGCGCCATCTGCGCGACGGCACGGTGCACCGCGTGCGCGTGAACGGCCCACTGGCCAGCAACGCGGGCGAGGTGGTGCGCGACTGGTGCCTGGCCGGGCAGGGGCTGATGCTGCGCAGCCTGTGGGACATCGGCCCCCAGCTCGCCGACGGCACGCTGTTGCAGGTGCTGCCAGCCTATGCGATGACGGATGCCGACATCCACTGGATCGCGCCCTGGCAGCCGCGCACGCCGCGGCGCGTGAAGCTGCTGGTCGATGCCCTGGCCGCGCGCTTTCGCGGCGAGCCCTGGAAGCAGGCCGCAGGCGCCTGACCGGCTGGCCCCGCCCGGGGCGCGCCCTCAGCGGCGCACCCGCAGCACCAGGCCCACGCCCACGGCCGTCAACACGATGCCGGCCACGGTCAGCCCCGTGATCGGCTCGCCGAAGAGCAGCCACGCCATCACCGCCGTGCACGGCGGCACCAGGTACAGCAGGCTGGTGACCGCGGTGGCCGAGCCGCGCTGGATGAGCAGATACAGCAGCGAATTGCCGCCCAGGGTGAGCACGAGCACCGACCAGGCCATGGCGCCGATGGATTCCACGTTCCACACGATCGCGCCCTGGCGCTCCAGCAGCCACGCCAGAGGCAGCGTGACCGCCAGCGCCGCCATCTGCTGCACGGCACTGGCGCTGCGCACGTCGCAGGGCGCGACGAAGCGCTTCTGGTAGAGCGTGCCCGCAGTGATCGACAGCAGCGCCACCAGCGCCAGCGACACGCTGAGCACGCTGACTTCGCTGCCCTGCCCCAGCTTACGCCAGACCACCAGCGCCAGCCCGGCGAAGCCCAGGCCCAGCCCGGCCCACTGCAGCGGCGCCACGCGCCCGCCGCGCGCCGACAGCCACAGCGCCGTCAGCACCGGCTGAAGGCCCACCATCAGCGCGATCAGTCCCGAGCCCATGCCCGCCTTGACGGCCGCCCACACCCCGCCCAGGTAGGCCGCCTGCATCAGCACGCCAACCACCGCCAGGTGCGCGGCCTGGGCGCGGGAATGCGGCCAGGCCGCCGAGCCCGCCAGCGCCCACAGGCCCAGGGCCAGCGCCGACAGGCCGTAGCGCACGGACAGGAACTGCAGCGGGGGCGCATGCGGCATGGCGTAGCGCGCAACGATGAAGCCCGTGCTCCAGATCAGCACGAAGACGACAGGCATGGCCTGCCATGCGCCGGCGCCTGCCGCGCCGGCCCCGCCCTGCGCGTTCACTGGGAAGCTCCCCGCGTGTCGCGCCGCCGGCGCGCGCGGCCTGGCCACGGACGCAACACCTTCATCGCGCCCTTGCGCGGATCTCGGGAACGGCCTTTTGCAGGTAATAGACCATGGACCAGACCGTGAGCACGGCCGAGGCCCAGATCAGCCACAGGCCCCAGGTGCCGGTGTCGATGCGCCCGAACAGCAGGCCGTCATAGAGCAGGAAGGGGATCGCCACCATCTGCACGGTGGTCTTGAGCTTGCCGATCATGTGCACCGCCACGCTCTTGCCCGCGCCGATGGTCGCCATCCACTCGCGCAGGGCCGAGATGGCGATCTCGCGGCCGATGATGATCAGCGCCACGAACACGTCGCAGCGGTTCAGGTGCACCAGCACCAGCAGCGAGGCGCAGACCAGGAACTTGTCGGCCACCGGGTCGAGGAAGGCGCCGAAGGCCGAAGTCTGGTTGAGCTTGCGCGCCAGGAAGCCGTCCAGCCAGTCGGTGGCCGCGAAGATGATGAACATCACGGTCGCGATCAGGTTGCGCACCGGCTCCGCAAGCGGCAGGTAGAACACGCCCACGATCAGCGGAATCGCGACGATGCGCGTCCAGGTCATGAGGGTGGGCAGGGTCCAGAACATGGCGGCGATTGTGGCATGTGCTCATGCACGAACCGGCGTGCGCGGACATGGGCTGCGCGCGGGCCAGGCCGGGCCCCGCGACGGCCCGGCCGGCTCAGTGCAGGGCGCGGTAGATCTGCTCGGCCAGCTCGTGCGCGATGCCGTCCACCGAGGCGATGTCGTCCACGCTGGCGGCCGCCACGCCGCGAATGCCGCCGAAGCGCTGCAGCAGGCGCGCGCGGCGCTTGGGGCCCACGCCCGGAATGTCCTCCAGCTGGCTGCCGCCCACGCGCACCTTGGCCCGCTTGGCGCGCATGCCGGTGATGGCGAAGCGGTGCGCCTCGTCGCGGATCTGCGCCACCAGCATCAGCGCAGCCGAGTCGCGGCCCAGGTAGACCTTCTCGCGCCCGTCGGCGAACACCAGCTCTTCCAGGCCCACCTTGCGGCCCTCGCCCTTTTCCACGCCCACGATCAGCGACAGCGGCAGGCCCAGCTCGTCGAACACCTCCCGCGCCATCGACACCTGGCCCTTGCCGCCATCCACCAGCACCAGGTCGGGCATGCGCGCCCCGGCCGTGCCGGGCGGTGCGTCAGTGCCGGCGCCCCCCGCATCGCCCGGCGGCGGCGCTTCGGCTTCGGCCGCCATGGCCTCGGCGATCTTGCCGTAGCGCCGCATCAGCACCTGGCGCATGGCGGCATAGTCGTCGCCCGGCGTGATGCCTTCGATGTTGTAGCGGCGGTACTCGCGGTTCTGCATCGCATGGCGCTCGAAGACCACGCACGAAGCCTGCGTGGCCTCGCCCGCGGTGTGCGAGATGTCGAAGCACTCGATGCGGAAGTGCTCCAGGTCGTCGGGCGCCAGCTCCAGCGCTTCGACCAGCGCGCGCGTGCGCGCCTGCTGCGAGCCCTCCTCGGCCAGCAGGCGGGCGAGCTGGATGTCGGCATTCTTCTGCGCCATTTCCAGCCACAGGCGCCGCTGCGCGCGCGGCTGGAACACGGCCGTGATGCGCTGGCCGGCCTGCTCGGCGATGGCGGCCACCAGTTCGCGGCCCACCACCTCGCCGAGCACCAGCGTGGGCGGCGCGGGCACGTCGATGTAGTGTTGGGCCACGAAGGCTTCGAGCACCTGCCGCTCGATGGACGGCGGCGCCCCGGCCTGCGCGCCATCGCCCATGCCGCGAGCCTCGGGTGCTTCGGCGGCGGCCTCGCCCTCGGATTCGGACTCGGCCTGCGCCACCAGCGCCGCGTCTTCCACATGCGCCGGGAAGTACGGCCGGTCGCCCAGGTGCCGCCCGCCGCGCACCATGGCCAGGTTCACGCAGGCCTTGCCGCCATGCACCTTCACGGCCAGGATGTCCACGTCCTTGTCGGAGGCGATTTCCACCGACTGCTGGTGCAGCACCTTGGACAGCGCCGACATGCGGTTGCGCAGCTCGGCCGCCTGCTCGAACTCCAGCTTCTCGGCATGCGCCATCATGCGCGCCTCCAGCTCCGACAGCACCTGCTGCGTGTCGCCGCGCAGGAAGGCCTCGGCATCCGCCACGTCGGCCGCATAGGCCTGCGCATCGATGTGGCCCACGCAGGGCCCGGTGCAGCGCTTGATCTGGTAGAGCAGGCAGGGCCGCGTGCGGTTGGCGTACACGGTGTCCTCGCAGGTGCGCAGGCGGAAGACCTTCTGCAGCAGCTGGATCGTTTCCTTCACCGCCCAGGCGCTCGGGTAGGGGCCGAAGTAGCGGTGCCGGCGATCCGTGGCACCGCGGTAGTAGGCCAGGCGCGGCACGCTGCCGGCGTCCAGCCCGCCATGCAAGCCTTTTCCGTCACGCTCGCGTGTGCCCGTGATCTTCAGGTAGGGATAGCTCTTGTCGTCGCGAAACAGGATGTTGTAGCGCGGCTTGAGCGTCTTGATGAGGTTGTTCTCGAGCAGCAGCGCCTCGGCCTCGGAGCGCACCACCGTGGTCTCCATGCGCACGATCTTGCCCACCATGTGGCCGATGCGTGTGCCGCCATGGTTCTTCTGGAAGTAGCTGGCCACGCGCTTCTTCAGGTTGCGCGCCTTGCCCACATAAAGCACACCGCCGGCCGCGTCGAAGTAGCGGTACACGCCCGGCAGCGGCGGCAGCGCCGCCACCTCGGCCAGCAGTTGATCGGAATGCGTGGAAGACATGGCGGCTATTGTCGCGGGGCGCCGGGATGCGACAGGGCCGGCTTCGCATCATGGAATGGCATCTAGGCACAAATCCTGCTGCCCGCACCCGCCTGAAGCCTGCAGACTGCGGCTTCGAGGAACAACAACGAAGGAACTTCATCCATGGCCACCCCCACCTCCCGGCCCCTGCCCCGACGTCTGCGCCGGCTGGCCCCGCTGGCCTCGCTGACTTTCGCGGCGCTGCTCGCGTCCTGCGGCGGTGGCTCGAACACCACGCAGGAGATGATGCAGACCGCGGCGCTCATCGCCGCGCTGACGCCGCCGCCGACAGTCGACCGCAGCTGCGAAATCACGGGCGGCAACGGCTCCGTGGTGGTGGGCTCGGGGGACCCCGGCGACCCGGCCGCACCCGAGCCCGCCTCGGGCTACAAGCCGGGCTTCAAGACCACCTATGCCAAGAGCTACATGGTGGTGGCCAACCACCCGCTGGCCACCAAGGCCGGCTGCAGCGTGCTCAAGGCCGGGGGCAGCGCGGTGGATGCGGCGGTGGCCATCCAGGCCGTGCTGGGCCTGGTGGAGCCGCAGTCCAGCAGCCTGGCCGGCGGCGCCTTCCTGATGCACTACGACGCCGCGACGAAGAAGGTGGTGGCCTATGACGGCCGCGAGACGGCGCCCGCCGCCGCCACCGAGAATTACCTGCGCTACATCGACGACGACCGGGACCAGACGGCTCCCAAGCCCAGCGCCCGCGCCAGCGGCCGCTCCATCGGCACGCCCGGCGTGATGCGCATGCTGGAGATGGCGCACCAGGACCACGGCAAGCTGGCCTGGAAGAAGCTGTTCGACGACGGCATCCGGCTGTCCACCGACGGCTTCAAGATCGGCGGGCGCATGGCCGCGGCCATCGCCTCGGCCGCGCCCAACCTCAAGCGCGACGCCGAGGCCGCGGCCTACTTCCTCGACGCGCAGGGCAATCCCAAGCCGCTGGGCACCACCCTCACCAACCCGGCCTACGCGGGCGTGCTCAAGGCCATGGCCGAGCGCGGCGCCAGCGCCATGTACACGGGCGAGATCGCGGCCGACATCGTGGCCAAGATCCAGGCCACCACGGGCGCCGACGGCAGCGTCATCACGCCCGGCAAGACCACGCTGGCCGACCTGGCCGCCTACGAACCCAAGCGCCGCGAGCCGGTCTGCACCACCTACCGCAGCGCCTACTACATCTGCAGCATGTCGCCGCCCTCCTCGGGCGGCATCGGCGTGCTGTCAGCGCTGGGCATCCTGGAGAACTTCAGCCTGTCCGACTATGCGCCCACGCAGATCGACCTGGAAGGCGGCAAGCCCAGCGTGATGGGCGTGCACCTGGTGGCCGAAGCCGAACGCCTGGCCTATGCCGACCGCGACAAGTACGTGGCCGACACCGACTTCGTGCCCCTGCCCGGCAACAGCCCCGACACGCTGCTCAACAAGAACTACATGCGCCAGCGCGCCAGCCTCATTAGCATGAACAAGAGCATGGGCACGGCGCAGGCGGGCGACTTCGGCCCGGTGCCGCTGGGCATCGACAAGACCGTGGAGCGCGGCACCACGCACTTCTCGGTGGTGGACAAGGCGGGCAACGTGGTGTCGATGACGACCACCGTGGAGTCCTCGCTGGGCTCCTACCACATGGCGCGCGGCATCATGCTGAACAACCAGCTGACCGACTTCTCGGCTTCGCCGGTCGACGCCGACGGCCACCCCGTCGCCAACCGCGTCGCCCCCGGCAAGCGCCCGCGCAGCACCATGGCGCCCACGCTGGTGTTCCGCGGCAGCGAGCCCGGCGACTTCCTGATGGCCACGGGCTCGCCCGGCGGCGGCACCATCATCCAGTACGTGGTCAAGACCGTGGTCGGCGCGCTGGACTGGGGGCTGGACGCGCAGCAGGCCACCTCGCTGGTCGACTTCGGCGCCGCCAACTCGCCCACCACCAACGTGGGCGGCGAGCATCCGGCCATCAACACCGCCAACGACGGCAACAACGACCCGCTGATCACGGGCCTGCGCGCCTTGGGCCACACCGTGAACACCGGCGCCCAGTCCAGCGGCATCAGCACCATCATGCGGGTGTCGCGCGATCGCCGCCTGGTGCTGACCGGCGGCGCCGATCCGCGGCGCGAGGGCGTCGCTCTGGGGGACACCTTCACGCCCTGAGCCGCATCGCACCCCGCCCGCCCGGCGGGGCGTCGGCCCGCACCCAATGGCCTGCACGGCACATCCGTGCTGGCCCGCGGATGAGAACAGGAGGCGGTTCAAGGCGGGCTCTCGCGGCGCCCGCCTTTCGCCTCACCTCAGGGCCTCATTCCGCCTCGAGCTTCGCGCTCTTGACCACCTGCGCCCAGCCCTCCAGATCGGTCCTCACGCGCTCGCCGAGGACGGCCGGTGTCTGGTAGTCGGCGGTCGCGCCCTGCTCCTGGGCCTTGGCCTTGAAGGCCGCGCTCTCCACCACCTGGCGCACATCGGCGGTGAGCTTGTTCACGACGGCCTTGGGCACGCCGGCCGGCGCGAACAGCGCGAACCAGGAGGTGGCGTCGACCCCGGGATAGCCGGCTTCTGCGGTGGTCGGCACGTCGGGCAGGCTCGGCAGGCGCTGCTTGCCGGTGACGGCCAGCACGCGCAGCTTGCCGCCCTGGATGTGCGGCATGAACGGGGGCGCGGTGCCGAAGGTCAGGTCCACCTGCCCGCCCAGCAGGTCCTGCAGCGCCGGCCCCGTGCCCTTGTAGGGCACATGGACCATCTTGATGCCGCCCTGCTGCTCCAGCATCGCCCCGGTCACGTGCTGCAGCGACCCGTTGCCCGACGAGGCGTAGTTCAGCTTGCCGGGATTTGCCTTGGCGTAGGCGATCAGCTCGGCCAGTGTCTTCACGGGCAGGCCCTCGCGCACCACGATGATCTGCGGCGCCGAGATCACGTTGGCCACGGCCTGGAAGTCGCCCTGCTCCCACTGGCGCACGCGGGTCAGGTGCGGCGAGATCACGTGGTAGCCCGAGTACTGCAGCAGCAAGGTGTAGCCGTCGGCCGGCGCACGCTTGACGATGCTGGCCGCGATGGCGCCGTTGCCGCCCCCCTTGTTGTCCACCACCACGGACTGGTTCAGCACCGGCCCCAGTGCCTGGGCCAGCATGCGGGCCGACAGGTCGGTGGTGCCGCCGGTGGCGGTCGGCACCACCAGGGTGACGGGCTTGTTCGGATAGTCCTGCGCCAGCGCGGATGCGGCGAAGGCCGCTGCGGCGGCGAATGCGATGAGATGCCTGCGTGCGAGTGTCATGGGGGTGTGTCTCCTGGTAGATGTCGTCAGGTTCGCAAAAAAAGTCGGAAGGTCTCAGTCCACCTGCGCGCCGGTGTCCCTGACCACGCGGGCCCACTTGGGCAGATCGGACTGCACGAGCGCCGCCAGTTGCACGCCGGTGCCCTTGAACGGCTCGCAGCCCACGCCGGCCAGCTTCTCGACCGTTTCCTTCTGGTCCAGCGCACGGGCCACGGCCTCCTGGAGGCGCGCGACGATGGACGCCGGCGTGCCGGCCGGCGCGAACATGGCGTACCAGGGCGCCTCGCCAAAGCCCTTGAGCGTTTCGCCGATCGTGGGCACGTCGGGCAAGGCGGCCACGCGCTTCTCGTTGACCACGCCCAGCACCTTGAGCTTGCCGGCCTTGATGAGCCCGATGACGGAAGGCAGGCTCTGCACCGACAGCGGCACCTGGCCGCCTGCCACGTCGGCGGCCGCCTGGGCCGACCCCTTGTAGGGCACATGCTGCAACCGGATACCGGCGGCCTTCTGCAGCATCTCGCCGATCAGGTGATTCAAGGTGCCGTTGCCGGCGGAGGCGTAGGTGTACTTGCCGGGCGCCGCCTTGGCCAGCGCGATCAGCTCGGCCACGGTGTTCGCGGGGAAGGAAGGGTTGGCCACCACCGTGTAGCCGGCCGTCGCGACGGGCGCCACCGGCGTGAAGTCCTTGACCGGATCGAAACCGGGGTTCTTGTAAAGCGCCGGCCCGATGACGTGCGCGCTGTCCGCCGTCACCAGCAGCGTGTAACCGTCGGGCCGTGCACGGGCTGCGCCGGCCGTGGCCAGCGTGCCGCCAGCGCCGGGCTTGTTGTCCACCACCACGCTCTGGCCCAATTGCTCGGAAAGGCGTTGCGCCAGCACGCGCGCGATGGCGTCGTTGGCGCCGCCGGCCGCCTGGGGCACGACCAGGGTGATCGCCTTGTTCGGGTAGCCGTCCTGCGCGGACGCTCGCACCGCCCATGCGGAAGCGGCCAGGCCCACCAGCACTTTGCGGCGGTCGATCTGCGGGAATTGCATGTCATGTCTCCTTCTGTGGTTCTTGAAAAGCTCAGGCGCGCGCCAGTGCGCGGGCGCGCGTCGCCTCGAAGTCGGCGGGCACGGGGTGCAGGTCCAGCCGGCGGCCGGCCTTGACGATCTGGCCCGGCAGCTCGTGGCCGATCAGCGCGGGCAGGCGGCGCGCCGCGGCGATCAGCTGCGCCAGATCCACGCCCGTGTCGTAGCCCATCAGCTGCAGCGCGTGCACGATCTCCTCGCTGCAGACATTGCCCGACGCGCCCGGCGCGTACGGACAGCCGCCAAGCCCGCCCAGCGAGGTGTCGTAGCAATCCACGCCGGCCGCGATGCCGGCCAGCACATTGGCCAGGCCCATGCCGCGCGTGTTGTGGAAGTGCAGCGTGAACAGCACGCCGGGCCAGCGCGCGCGTGCCGCCGCCGCGAGTGGCTGCACCTGCGAGGGATAGGCCATGCCCGTGGTGTCGCACAGCGTGATGCCGGCGATGCCGAGGTCGACGAAGCGCTGGACCCAGCCGAACACGGCCTCGGGCGCCACATCGCCCTCCATCGGGCAGCCGAACACGCAGGACAGCGAGACGTTGACCGGCACGCCCGCCGACTGCGCCGTGGCGATGACCTGGGCCAGCGCCGCGAAGGACTGTTCCTGCGTCATGCGCAGGTTGGCCAGGTTGTGCGTGGCGCTGGCCGACATGACCAGGTTGAGCTCGTCGGTGCGGGCCTCGATGGCACGCTCGGCCCCGCGCACGTTGGGCACCAGCGCGGTGTAGACCACGCCGGGCACGCGCGTGATCTCGCGCATCACGATCTCGGCGTCGCGCAACGCAGGGATGGCACTCGGCGAGACGAACGAGGTGACCTCGATCTTGGCAAGCCCGGCTGCCGACAGCGCATTGGCCAGCGCGATCTTCTCGTCGGTCGGCACGAAGGCCTGCTCCATCTGCAGACCGTCGCGCATGCCGACCTCCTGGATGTGGATGCGCCGGCCGGCGCCCTGCCAGATGTCCTCGTTCATGCGATCACTCCTTTGGCACGCAGCAGCGCGATCTGTTCGGCCGTGAGGCCGGCTTCGGCCAGCACCGCGTCGGTGTCGTCACCCAGGCGCGGCGCGCTCGTGCGGATGCGGCCGGGCGTGGCCGAGAGCTTGGGCACGATGCCCGGCACGGTCAGCGTGTCGCCATCGCGCGTGGTCTGCGCCAGCAGCATGTCGCGCGCGCGGTAGTGCGGATCCTCTGCGATGTCGCGCGCGGTGTAGACCTTGCCGGCCGGCACGCGCGCCGCGCCCAGCGCATCCAGCACCTGCTGCACGGTACGCGTCGCGGTCCAGGCGCCAATCGCCGCATCGATCTCGGCCACGCGCGCCACGCGGCCCGCGTTGTCGGCCAGGTCGGGCGCCGTGGCCAGGTCGTCGCGGCCGATGGCGGCCATCAGGCGCTTGAAGATGCTGTCGCCATTGCCGGCCACCAGCACCCAGCCGTCGGTGCAGGGATAGGCGTTGCTGGGTGCGATGCCGGGCAAGGCGCTGCCAGCCGCCTCGCGCACGGCGCCGAAGGCGCTGTACTCGGGGACCAGGCTTTCCATGCAGTTGAACACGGCCTCGTGCAAGGCCACGTCGATGACCTGGCCCTGGCCGCCGTTGACCTTGCGGTGGTACAGCGCGGTCAGCACGCCGATGGCGCCGTGCAGCGCGGCCAGCGTGTCGCCGATCGAGATGCCGCAGCGCACCGGCACGCGGCCCGGCTCGCCGGTCAGGTGGCGCAGCCCGCCCATGGCCTCGCCGACCACGCCGAAGCCGGGCATGTCGCGGTAGGGGCCGGTCTGGCCGTAGCCCGAGATGCGCAGCATGACCAGGCCCGGGTTCAGCCGGTGCAACTCCTCTGGCGACATGCCCCAGCCCTCCAGCGTGCCGGGGCGGAAGTTCTCGATCAGCACGTCGGCCTCGGCAATGAGCTTGCGTGCGATGGCCTGGCCCTCGGCCTGGCGCAGGTCCAGCGCCAGCGAGCGCTTGTTGCGCGACTGCACCTGCCACCAGACCGAGGTGCCGTTCTTGAGCATGCGCCAGTTGCGCAGCGGGTCGCCGCCGCCGGGCGCCTCGATCTTGACCACGTCGGCACCGAACTCCGCGAGCGTCTTGCCGCAGAACGGGCCGGCGATCAGCTGCCCCATCTCGACCACGCGCACGCCGGCCAGGGCCAGCGGTGGGGGTGGGGTATCTCGGGTGTCCATCGTCCTTGTCTCCTTGAACCGGGCCGGATCATGCGGCAGCCCCCGGCCAGCGCAAAACGCCCATGCGCGACGCCGCCATCGCCATCCGGCATGGCAGACTCGGGCGATATGAAACTCGACCCCGTGTCCCTGCGCCTGTTCGTGGCCGTGATGGAGGAAAGCGCCATCGCACGCGCCGCCGCGCGCGAACACATCGCGCCGTCGGCCGCGAGCCGGCGCCTGGCGGAGCTGGAGCAGCAGCTGGGTGTGGAGCTGTTCGCGCGCAGCAACCGGGGCACGCAGCCCACACCCGCAGCCTATGCACTGCTGCACATGGCGCGCGGCGTGCTGCACGACCTGGACGGCATCGCCACGCAGATGCGCGACTACGGCAGCGGCCTGCGCGGCCAGGTGCGCGTGGTGGCCAATATCTCGGCCATCACCCAGTTCCTGCCCGGCGAGCTGCAGGCCTTCATGGCGCAGAACCCGCAAGTGCAGGTGCGGCTGCAGGAGCAGATCAGCTCGGCAATCGCCAATTCGGTGGCGGAGAACGCCGCCGATGTCGGCATCCTGAACGCGGGCAGCTATGGCGACCGGCTGCAGCTGCTGCCCTACCGGGAGGACGAACTCGTGCTGGCCGTGCCGGCCCGGCATGCGCTGGCGCGGCGCAAGGCCGTTCGGCTGGCCGATGCCCTGCCCTACGACATGGTCGGCATGCACCCGGGCAGCGCGATCCACAACCAGCTGCTGCGTGCCGCGGCCGACGCCGGCCAGGCGCTGCGGCTGCGCATGCAGGTCACCAGCTACGACGCCCTGTGCTCGATGGTGGCGGCCGGCCACGGCCTCGGCCTGATCCCGCGCCGAAGCGCGCAGATCTTCCGCGGCCTCGCGATCCGGCTGGTGGCGCTGACCGAGCCCTGGGCCCGGCGCCGCCTGATGCTGTGCCTGCGCGCGAACGAGGAGCCGACCGGCGTCACGCGCCTGCTGGTGGCCCATCTGCAGAACACCTCGGAGGCGCTGCCATGAGCCCCCTCCCGGCCGATCCGAAGGGGCTCGCACCGCAGCCCGCAAGGGCAAAGGTCCGCCAGTGACCGCCGCCCGCCGCTGGGACATCTTCTGCCAGGTGATCGACAACCACGGCGACCTGGGCGTGTGCTGGCGCCTGGCGCGCCAGCTCGCGGACGAAGGTGAATCGGCGCGCCTGTGGGTGGATGACGCGCGTGCGCTGGCCTGGATGGCGCCGCAGGGCACGGGCGCCGTCGAGATCGTTCGCTGGGGCGACGCGCAGGCCGAGGCGCGCGCGCTGGCCGCACCGCCGCCCGACGTGCTGGTCGAGGCCTTCGGCTGCGACCCCGCACCGGCGCTGGTCGCTCATTTCGCCCAGGCCGCGCGGGCCGGGGCGCGGCACGCCTGGATCAACCTGGAATACCTGTCGGCCGAGCCGGTGGTCGAGCGCCTGCACGGCCTGCCTTCGCCGGTGTCCAGCGGACCGGGCGCCGGCCTGACCAAGCATTTCTTTTACCCGGGCTTCACGCCATGCACAGGCGGCCTGTTGCGCGAAGCCGACCTGCCGCAGCGCCAGGCCCGCTTCGACCGCGAAGCCTGGTTGGCCGCGCACGGCATCGCCAAGCAGGCCGGCGAGCGGCTGGTCTCGCTCTTTTGCTACGAGCCCGCCGCGCTGGGGGCGCAGCTGGATCAGTGGGCCCGCGACCCGCAGCCCACGCGCTTGCTGGTCACGGCGGGGCGCGGCGCGGCGGCCGTGCGGCAACGGCTGGCAGAACAAGCGCCGCATCTGCAGCAGGAGGACGGCGGCGCGCTGCAGTGGGGGCAGCTCGCCCTGCATTTCCTGCCCGCGCTGCCGCAGCCGGCCTACGACGAATTGCTGTGGGCCTGCGACCTGAACTTCGTGCGCGGCGAGGATTCCTTCGTGCGCGCCCATTGGGCCGCGGCCCCCCTGGTCTGGCACATCTACCCGCAGGACGACGACGCGCACCACGCCAAGCTGCAGGCCTGGCTGGACTGGCTGCAGGCGCCGGCCACGCTGCGCGCCGTCCACCATGCGTGGAACGGCGTCGGCACGGCCCACCCGGGAGCGGCCCTGAACGCGCTGGCCGACCCGGCCACGCTGCCCGCCTGGCGCGACTGCCTGGACGCCGCCCGCGCGCGCCTGCAGGCCCAGCCCGACCTGCTCACGCAGCTGCGTGGCTTCGTCATGCAAAAAAGCTAGAATCGCGGGCTTTGCGGAAATCGGGCCATCCGGTTCTCGCCCAACCCGCCGCGGGTTCGCAGCGCAGCTGCTGGATCGCCACACGGCCTCGTCCTCGACGGCCTCCCGGCAGATCGAGCCACCCTGCACCGAGCGGCCAACGTCCACGCAAGGACACACACTCATGAAAATCGCTCAAGAAATCCGCGCCGGCAACGTCATCATGCACGGCAAGGACCCGATGGTCGTGCTCAAGACCGAATACAGCCGCGGCGGGCGCAACAGCGCCACCGTGCGCATGAAGATGAAGAGCCTGATCGCCAACTTCAACACCGAAGTGGTGTTCAAGGCCGACGACAAGATCGACCAGATCGTGCTGGACAAGAAGGAGTGCACCTACTCCTACTTCGCCGATCCGATGTACGTGTGCATGGACGCCGAGTACAACCAGTACGAAGTCGAAGCCGAGAACATGGGCGACGCGCTGAACTACCTGGAAGACGGCATGCCCGTCGAAGTGGTGTTCTACGACGGCAAGGCCATCTCGGTCGAACTGCCCACCAGCGTCGAGCGCGAGATCACCTGGACCGAGCCGGCCGTCAAGGGCGACACCTCGGGCAAGGTGCTCAAGCCCGCCAAGATCGCGACCGGCTTCGAAGTGGCCGTGCCGCTGTTCGTCTCGCAAGGCGACAAGATCGAAATCGACACCCGCACGGGCGAATACCGCAAGCGCGTCTGAGCGTCTGGCGCCTCGCGCGCGGCTCTCCACGCGCACCTCCGTGAAGGCTCCCTTGGGAGCCTTTTCTTTTTTGCGTAGGCTGGGGCGATGAACACCCCGCCCGCCCCCGCCCCCTTTCAAGCCGATGCCGAGGCCGTCCGCACCGAAATCGCAGGCCCCGTCAGCACCGTGATCCTGAGCCGCCCCGCCGCGCGCAACGCGGTGGACGGCCCCACCGCCGCGCTGTTGCGCCAGGCCTTCGAGCGCTTCGAGGGCGACGACACGCAGCGCGTGGCCGTGCTGTGGGGCGAGCACGGAACGTTCTGCGCCGGCGCCGACCTCAAGGCCGTGGCCGACCCCGCGCGGCGCAACGAACTGGACCCCGCAGGCGGCGGCAGCGGCCCCATGGGCCCGACGCGCATGGCGCTGGCCAAACCGCTGATCGCGGCCATCACGGGCCACGCGGTGGCCGGCGGACTGGAACTGGCCCTGCTGGCCGACCTGCGCGTGGCCGAGGAGGACGCCGTGCTGGGCGTGTTCTGCCGCCGCTGGGGCGTGCCGCTGATCGACGGCGGCACCGTGCGCCTGCCGCGCATCGTGGGCATGGGCCGCGCGCTGGACCTGATCCTCACCGGCCGGCCGGTGGGCGCCGAGGAGGCGCTGGCCATGGGCCTGGTCAACCGCGTCGTGCCGCGCGGCCAGGCGCGGGCCGCGGCCGAGGCCCTGGCGCGCGAGATCGCCGCCTTTCCGCAGCAATGCCTGCGCACGGACCGCGCCAGCGCCTATGCGCAGTGGGACCTGCCGCTGGACCAGGCCCTGCGCGAGGAAGGCCGGCGCGGCGTGCCGATGGTGGCGGCCGAAGGCGCCGCGGGTGCGGCGCGTTTTGCGGGCGGCGCCGGCCGGCACGGCCGCTTCGGCGCCTGAGCCTGCGGCGGCGATCGGGCGAGGCGGCGGGCCCGCCGCTTGCTGGGCGCACAATCCAAGCACTCTTTTCAGGCGCGACGCCCTTCTCTCCCCTCCGTTCTCTCCGCATGAGCCCCAACGACACGCACGACCTTCACGACAAGCGCCTGGCCGACGCCTGGGCCACCCTGCAAGCCCATGCCGACCAGGGCTTGCCGCTGGACCCGGACCCTTCCCGCATCGCCTTCGCCGACCCCGAGTTCCTGCTGCGCCGCGAGACGCGCGGCCTGCGCATGCAGCTGGAGCTGATGAAGCCCGACCTGGAGATGCGCGCGCACGGCATCGAGAGCACGGTGGTGGTCTTCGGCAGCGCGCGCCTGCGCAGCCAGGAAGAGATGACTGCGCTGATCGCGCAGGCCGAAGCCGCCGACGACCAGAAACTGGCCGCGCGCCTGCGCCGCCTGGCGCACGGCAGCCACTTCTACGAGCAGGCGCGCGCCTTCGGCAAGCTGGTGGCGCACTACAGCGCCGGCAAGGAGCCGGCCGACAAGCTCTTCGTGTGCACGGGCGGCGGCCCGGGCATCATGCAGGCGGCCAACCGCGGCGCCTACGAGGCCGGCGGGCTGTCCGTGGGCCTGTCCATCGCGCTGCCGATGGAAGAAGCGGCCAATCCGTACATCACGCCCGCGCTGTCCTTCAAGTTCCACTACTTCGCCATCCGCAAGATGCATTTCATGATGCGGGCGAAGGCGCTGGTGGCCTTCCCGGGCGGCTTCGGCACGCTGGACGAACTGTTCGAGGTGGTGACGCTGGTGCAGACGCGCAAGTCCAAGCAGGTGCCCATCGTGCTGTTCGGCAGCGAGCACTGGCGCCGGCTGATCGACTTCGACATGCTGGTCGAGGAAGGCATGATCTCGCCCGAGGACATCCACCTCTTCCAGTATGTCGACACGCCCGAGGACGCCTGGCGCGTGATCGAGAAGTTCTACGAGCTGTGAGGGGCTGACGCTGCGCGCGCTGGCCAGCCGACGAAGCGTGGCACGCCGGTGGCATCCGTCGGGCGTGCGCGATGCGCAGGGCAACGTGGCCCAGGCCGCGTGCACGGTCCCGCACGCCCAAGTGCCATGCCAAGTGCTATATATTGATTCGGCCGACACACACACGATTGAAGAAGAGGACCGCATGCCGATCACATCCATCCTGAAATCCACCCTGGTGGCCCTCGCGGTCGCCGCTGGCGGCTCGGCGCTGGCGCAGGGCACGCCCATCAACGCGGCGGCGTTCGACGCGCTGGTGGCGCAGGGCCCGGTCGCCGACGCGGCGACCATTGCCTCGAGCACCTGGGCCACCAAGATCAAGCAGGCCGGTACGCTGCGCCTGGGCGGCACCCAGACTTCCAACCTCTTCTCGCTGCTCAACGAGAAGGACGGCAAGATGCGCGGCTTCGACGCGGGCCTGGCCCAGATGCTCACGCGCTACATCCTGGGCGACGCGTCCAAGATCCAGTTCACGCAGGTGACCTCGTCCACGCGCGAGCAGGTGCTGGTCAACGGCCAGGTGGACCTGGTGCTGGCCACCTATTCCATCACGCCCGCGCGCGCCGAGAAGATCTCCTTCGCCGGGCCCTACTACACCTCGCAGGCCGGGGTGCTGGTCAAGTCCAGCAACAAGGCGATCCAGTCGCACAACGACCTGGCCGGCAAGAAGGTCGCCACGCAGGCCGGCTCCACCGGGCCGGCGATCCTGGCGCAGCACGCGCCCAAGGCGACCGTGCAGGAATTCCAGACGCACCAGGAAGCGCTGGACGCCCTGCGCCAGGGCCGCGTGGACGCGTACGTGACCGACCACACGCTGCTGCTCAATGCGTTGAGCCTGGGCACGGGCGACGCGCGCCTGGCCGGTGCGCCCTTCGGCGCGCAGGACCCGTACGGCATCGGCCTGCCCAAGGATTCGGACGGCGTGGCCTTCGTCAACGGCTTCCTCAAGAAGGTGCAGGCCGACGGCACCTGGGCCAAGCTCTGGACCATTTCCATCGGGCAGCGCACCGGCACCACCGCCGTGCCCACGCCGCCCGCCCTGCCCTGAACGATGGGCGAGGTTTCCAGGCTCCTCGCCGACTACGGGCCTGCCTTCGGGCAGGCCCTTTTTCTGACGTGGAAGCTCACCGTGCTGTCCTTCGTGCCCGGTGTGCTGCTCGGCGTGGCCGTGACGGTGCTGCGGCTGCTGCCGCTGCCGCCGCTGCGCTTCGTGCTGACCGGCTATGTCGAGATCTTCCGCAACATTCCCAGCGTCGCGCTGCTGATCTTCATCGTGTTCGCGCTGCCCGATCTGAACGTGCTGATCGACTATGAGCCCAGCGTGATCCTGACCCTGGTGCTGGTCTGTTCCGCGTTCACGGCCGACTACCTGCGCTCGGGCATCAACACCGTGCCCGGCGGCCAGATCGAGGCCGCCCTGAGCCTGGGCATGCGGCCGATGCGCGTCATCGCCTCGGTGGTGTTGCCGCAGGCGCTGCGCGCGGTGGTGCAGCCGATGACCTCGCTGCTCATCGCGCTGATGCTGTCGACCTCCCTGGCGTCCCAGGTGCCCTTTCCGGGCCGGGAGCTCACGGCCCTGGTGGCCAGGATCGCCAATGATTCGGCGGCCGGCATCGCGGCCTTCGCGGTGGCGGCCGCGATGTACGTGGCCTCGGGCCTGCTCATCGCCTGGGGCGGCGCCACGCTCGAGAAGAAGCTGCGGATCCTGCGATGAGCCGCGCGCTGGAGGACATTCTCTTCGGGGCGCCGACCCCGCGGGCCCGCGCCCTTACCCGGGCGACGAGCGCCACGGCAGCCCTGCTGCTCGTCGTGCTGGCGGCGGCCGTGGCGCATCGCTTCCATGACGCCGGGCAGTTCGAAGCCCGCCTGTGGAAGTTCTTCGTCTGGCCCTCCACCTGGGCCTTCCTGGCCGAGGGCCTGCTCGGCACCCTGGCGTCGGCGGCCATGGCCGCCGTCATCGCCCTGACGCTGGGGCTGGTGCTGATGGTGGGCCGCCTGGCGCCGTCGCGGCTGCTGCGCTGGCCGGCCGTCGCCGCCATCGAGTTCCTGCGCGGCACGCCGACACTGCTGCTGATCTACGTGTGCTTCCTGGTGCTGCCCCAGGCCGGGGTGAAGCTCAGCACCTACTGGATGCTGACCTTGCCCGTCGGCCTGAGCACCGCCGCGGTCGTGGCCGAGGTCTACCGCGCGGGCGTGCTCGCCGTGCCCCGCGGCCAGGCCGAGGCCGCGCGGAGCCTGGGGCTCACGGAAGCGCAGGTGTTCTTCTCGGTCGTCTTTCCCCAGGCCCTGCGCTACATCGTGCCGGCGCTGGTCGCCCAACTGGTCATCGTGGTCAAGGACACCACCTTCGGCTATGTCGTCACCTATGGCGAGCTGATGCAGAACGCCAAGGTGCTGATCGCCAACTACCACTCGCTGGTGCCCGTGTACCTCGTGGTGGCGGTGCTGTACTGCCTGGTGAACTACGCGATCTCGCGGGCGAGCCGGCGGCTGGGCCGGCCCAGGCACTGAGCCCCGCCGGTGCCACGACGGCCGCCGGGCGCGGCCTCACATCTCGTCGATCGCCGTGCTCGCGCCGCCGCGCTTTTCCACCGCCAGGCCCTGGTCCGCCTCGATGGCGAAGCGGTCCCGGCAGTTCACGTAGAAGCTCGCGCCGAAGCGGCCGACCGGAAAGAACTCCTGCAGCCGCACGCGCCAGCGTTCGGTGTCCACCAGGCCTTCGCGCACGGCCAGCCATTGCACGCGGCCGATGAAGACGTAGCGGCTCGCGGTTTCCATCGTCTCGTGCAGCACGCATTCGAAGGCCACGGGCGCCTCGGCGATGCGCGGCGGATCGACGGTGCGCGACGCGACGGGCGTGAGGCCCGTGTAGGCCAGCTCGCTCTCGGTCACCGGCAGCCGGTCGCCGCAGCGGTGCATGGCGGCGGCGATGGGCTCGTCGGCGATGTGGACCACGAACTCGCCCGTGCGCAGGATGTGCGCCGCCGTGTCCTTGAGCTGGCCCGGGTCCAGCTTGTTGATGCTCACCATCAGCACCGGCGGATCCTCGCCCAGCATGTTGAACATGCTGAAGGGCGCGGCGTTCACGGCGCCGTCGGGCGCCAGCGTGGTGATCAGCGCGATCGGGCGCGGCACGATGAGGCTGGCCATGAGCTTGTAGCGCGCATGGGTGTCCAGTTCGGAAAAGTCGATCTCGGTCATGAAACTCGGTGGAGGGCGGCGCCGGCCTCGGGCCTCGGGTTTGGGTCGGCGCCCGGCGTGGGCAATGCGCCAGCCTACACGCAAAGGACATGCCTCGGCCGGCAGGCTTGCGCACCGACGCGCCGGGCGCGCCTGCGGACGGCGCGGCCCGTCCCGATGCGAGGGGCGCCGCTGGCGGCGGCCGCCTCGACGGACTGCGGCCGCGATCAGGCACCAGGACGAGGCAGCCGCATGCCCACCCTCGCCCGACAGCGGTGCGCCACCTCCAGAAACGGGGCGAAATCCCGCCCGTCGCGCAGGTCGCAGCCGCGTGTTTGCACCGACATGGGGCGGCCCCGTTTTTGCTCACACTTGGCAACTCTTTCTCATCCGCAGGAACCGCCATGAACAAAAGACAACTGATCCAGTCGCTCCTCGCTGCCTCGGCCCTGAGCTTCGGGCTGGGCAGCGCGCATGCACAGGCCCCCACGCCCATCAAGTTCCAGCTGGACTGGCGCTTCGAAGGCCCGGCCGCCTTCTTCCTGCTGCCCGCCGCCAAGGGCTACTTCAAGGAAGCGGGACTGGACGTGAGCGTGGACGCCGGCAACGGCTCCGGCGGTGCGGTGCAGCGCGTGGCTTCGGGCACCTACGACATGGGCTTCGCCGACCTGGCGGCGCTGATGGAGTTCCACGCCAACAATCCCGAGGCGCCCAACAAGCCCGTGGCCGTGATGATGGTCTACAACAACACGCCGGCCTCGGTGATGGCGCTCAAGAAGAGCGGCATCAAGGCACCCGCCGACCTGACGGGCAAGAAGCTGGGCGCCCCGGTGTTCGACGCCGGCCGCCGCGCCTTCCCGATCTTCGCGGCCGCCAACAAGGTGGGCAACGTGACCTGGACCGCCATGGACCCGCCGCTGCGCGAGACCATGCTGGTGCGCGGCGACATCGACGCCATCACGGGCTTCACCTTCACCTCGCTGCTGAACCTGGAGGCGCGCGGGGCCAAGGCTTCCGATGTGGTCGTGATCCCCTACGCCGACAACGGCGTGAAGCTCTACGGCAACGTGATCATCGCCACGCCCAGGATCCTCAAGGAGAACCCCGAGGCGGTGAAGAAATTCCTGTCGGCCTTCGCCAAGGGCGCCAAGGAAGTCATGGCCAAGCCCGCCGACGCGATCCAGTACGTGAAGGCGCGCGACGGCATCATCAACGTGCCGCTGGAAACGCGCCGCCTGCAGCTGGCCATCGACACCGTGGTCGCCAGCCCCGACGCACGCGCCGAAGGCTTCGGCCAGGCCGTGCCCGGCCGCCTGGCGCTGATGGCCTCGCAGGTCTCCGACGCTTTCGGCACCAAGACGCGCGTGAACCCCGAAGCCGTCTGGAACGCCAGCTATCTGCCGAGCAAGGCCGAGCTGGACGTGCTGCCCAGGAAGTAAGCCCCGCCCCCGGACCGCTGCGCGGCCGCGGCCGCGCAG
>NZ_CAKAKO010000004.1 GCF_916700565.1 Xenophilus sp. Marseille-Q4582
GTCGCCTTGCCGGGCGTCCTGCGGCGTTGCAGCGCTTGCGCGTAGATCGCTACGAGCGGCGCGCTGCGCCTTGCAGGCCACCCGGCAAGGCGGCTGCGCGACCCCTTGGAGACACTGAACAGGCTCTGAGTTCTCGTGGCATGCAGGGCTCGGCGCTTGCATGCACGCGTGCCGCATTGTGAGGGAGCTCGCCGCCGCGCGCGGATGCGGGCGCGCCCCGGCGCGCGGTGTGTGGCGCAAACGCCGCGCCGGCGTTCGCCCCGCGGGGGGCCGTCAGCGCCGGGGGCGCAGCGGCTGCAGCAAGGGCCGCAGCCCGTTGTGGTCGATCTCGTGCATCAGCGCCAGCAGGCGGCCGATCTCCCCCTTGGGAAAGCCTTCGCGCGCGAACCAGGTCAGGTAGTTGCCCGGCAGGTCGGCCAGCAGCGTGCCCTTGTGCTTGCCGAAGGGCATGGGCAGGGTGACGAGGCGTTGCAGGTCTTCAGGATTCATGCGCGCAAGCGTAGCGCCCGTGCGCCGCGCCCTCGGACTTGCCGGCGCGCGGCCTGCGGGAGGGGCGCGCCTACCGCAGGCGCACCGTGCCCTGGATCACGAGGCCTCCCGGATCGGGCGCAGGCCCATAGGCCGGCGGCGCATACACAGGCACGGGCGCCGGGCCGCCGTAGCCGGGCGCGGGGCCCTTGCACTTGCGCTCCTCCTTGTACGCGCCGTCCTTCTTCCACTTGCGCTCCACCTTGCAGGGCCCGTCCCAGTACACCTCCTTGTGCGCGCGGTGGCCCTGGCCGCGCTGGCCGTGGCCAGGGTCGTGGGGGTCTGCCAGGGCCAGCGCCGGGGAGAGCAGGGCGGCGCCGGCCAGAAGGGCGAGGAGGGAGGATGGCATGGGCAGCTCGTGTGGCGAAGGCCGGAAGAAGCGTTTTCGCGGAGTCGGCCAAAGGTATCGCGGCCTGGGCCCTTGCCCGTAAGAAGAGGTAAGCGGCGGCCGGCGGCCGCGGCTTGCAAGGCCGGGCGCACCGCATCCCCATGTCCGTATGGGCCGAACCGGGAAAGCGCAGCCGGCTATGCTGGCCCACCGCTTGACAAGGAGTGCTTCCCATGACGAATGCGCAGAACCTCCCGCCCCGCGCGGCACGCGTCCGTTGCGCGCGCCGGACCCTGCTGGCCGCTGCTCCGGCGCTGCTGGCCCTGCTGGCCCCGGCCGCCCAGGCCCACCATGGCTGGTCCTGGGCCGACGGCGAGCAGATCACGCTCCACGGGACGCTGGAGTCCATCTCGATGGCGCCGCCGCATCCCACCCTGCGCGTGAAGGCCGCGGACGGGACGCGCTGGCAGGTGGACCTGGGCAACCCGTCGCAGACGCAGCGCTCGGGCTTCACGGGCGAGACTGCCAAGGTGGGCGATGCCATCGTGGTGCTGGGCAACCGGCACCAGGACCACAGCAAGCCGCACATGAAGGCGGTGCGCATCACGCTCGATGGCAAGCCCTACGACATGTACCCCGAGCGCATCCGCCACTGAGCCGCGCCGTGCGCACGACGGAGGCCGGACCTGAACGGGGCGCGCTGCCGTGGATGCCTGGCTGAGCCTGCTCGGCACCTGGCCCGGGGGGCGCTGGCTCCAGGGTTCGGGCACGGCCTACCTGTTCGTCAACACGGTCCATCTCCTGGGGCTGGCGCTGCTGCTGGGCGCCATCGTCCCGCTGGACCTGCGGCTGGCCGGCGGGCTGCGCGGCGAGGGGCTGCCGCTGCTGGCACGCGCCCTGTCGCGCACGGCCGCGGCGGGGCTGGCGCTGGCCCTGCCCACGGGGCTGTGGCTGTTCAGCGTGCGGCCGGTCGACTATGCGGACAACCCGGCCTTTCTGTACAAGCTCGCGCTGCTGTTCCTCGCGTTGCTCAACGTGGCCTGGCAGCACGCGGCGCCGGGCTGGCGGGCGGTGCTCGGCGGCGCGCCGCCCACGGCCGGGGTGCGCTGGCGCGCGCGCCTGTCGCTGCTGCTGTGGCTGGGCGTGCTGCTGGCCGGGCGGTGGATCGGCTTTCTGTGAGGCCGCTATCCTGGGCGCCATGAGAACGCCCGACAGGAGCCGGCCCATCAACCGCCGCCGGGCGCTGGGCGCCATGGCGCTGGCCTGGGGCCCGTTCGCCATCGCCGAGGACCCGGAAACCGCCATGCCTCCATTGCACCAGGCCGCCCAGGCCAACGACCTGAACGCCCTGCGCCGGCTGCTGGCGACCGGCGCAGCCGTGGACGCGCGCGACGCGCAGGGCCGCACCGCCCTGCTGGCCGCCACGCATGCCAACCAGATCGAGGCGGCGCGGCTGCTCATCGAGGCCGGTGCCGACGTGAATGCGAAAGACGCGATCCAGGACAGCCCCTACCTTTACGCCGGCGCGCGCGGCCACCTGGAGATTCTGAAGCTCACGCTGGCGCATGGCGCCGACCTGCGCAGCACCAACCGCTATGGCGGCACGGCGCTGATCCCCGCCTGCGAGCGCGGCCATGTGGAAACCGTGCGCACCTTGATCGCGGCCGGCGTGGACGTGGACCACGTGAACCGCCTGGGCTGGACCGGGCTGCTGGAGGCCATCGTGCTCAGCGATGGCGGGCCGCCGCACCAGCAGATCGTGCAGCTGCTCATCGAGGCGCGCGCCGACCTGAACCGGGCCGACCGCGACGGCGTGCGTCCGCTGCAGCATGCGCGCCGACGCGGGCAGACGCAGATCGTGCGGCTGCTGGAGGCGGCCGGCGCACGATGAGCCTGCCGCAGGAGGTCCCCACCGGCCCCACGCCTTCGCTTGGCGCGATTTGCAACGACCTTGGCCGGCAAGGGCCGCGCGGATCGCGTAGGCTTGCCTTTTCGTTCCCCCGGGGCCCGGCCGGCTGCCGCGCCGCGCCCGCACAGAGACACTGCACACCATGGCTTCCTACCCCTCCCGCGTGAAGATCATCGATGTGGGCCCGCGCGACGGCCTGCAGAACGAAAAGCAGCCCGTGCCCGCCGCCGTCAAGGTGGAACTGGTGCACCGCCTGCAGGCCGCCGGCCTGCAGGAGATCGAGGTCACCAGCTTCGTGAGCCCCAAGTGGGTGCCGCAGATGGCCGACAACGCCGAGGTGCTGCACGGCATCCGGCGCCAGCCGGGCGTGCGCTACTCGGTGCTCACGCCCAACATGAAGGGGCTGGAAGCGGCCCTGGCCGCGCCGCGCGCCGAGTGGCCCGACGAGATCGTGGTCTTCGGCGCCGCCAGCGAGGCCTTCAGCCAGAAGAACATCAACTGCTCCATCGCCGAGAGCATCGAGCGCTTCGCGCCCGTGGTCGAGGCCGCGCGTGCGCAGGGCATCGCCGTGCGCGGCGCCATGAGCTGCACCGTGGGCTGCCCTTACGAAGGCGAGATCGCGCCCGAGAAAGTGGGCTACCTGGCCGGCCTCATGAAAGGCATCGGCGTGGAACGCGTGGACGTGGCCGACACCATCGGCGTGGGCACGCCGATCAAGGTGCAGCGGGCCATCGAGGCGACGCAGGCGCACTTCGGCATCGACCAGATCTCCGGCCATTTCCACGACACCTATGGCCAAGCGCTGTCGAACACGCTGGCCGCGCTCGGCATGGGCGTGTGGAACTTCCAGTCCTCCGTGGCGGGCCTGGGCGGCTGTCCCTACGCCAAGGGCGCGACGGGCAACGTGGCCACCGAAGACGTGGTCTACCTGCTGCAGGGCATGGGCATCGCCACGGGCGTCGACCTCGATGCGCTGATCGACGCCGGCATGTACATCAGCGAAGCGCTGGGCCGCGAGCCGCATTCGCGCGTGTCCAAGGCCATCCGCGTCAAGCGCGCGGGCTGAGCGCCATGGAAGTCCAGGCCGCCGAGGCCATCCTGCGTTTCTGGTTCGAGGAATGCACGCCCGCGCAATGGTGGAAGGCGGACGCCGCCTTCGACGCGCAGCTGCGCGAGCGCTTCCTGCCCACGCTGCAGGCGGCCGCGCAGGCCGAGCTGCATGCCTGGCGCGCCACGCCCGAAGGCCGGCTGGCCGAGGTGATCGTGCTCGACCAGTTCTCGCGCAACATCTTCCGCGGCACCAAGCAGGCCTTTGCGCAGGACGCGATGGCCCTGGCGCTGGCGCAGGAGGCCGTGCTGCGCGGGTGGCACGCCGCCTTGCAGCCCGACCGGCGCGCCTTCCTGCTGATGCCCTTCATGCACAGCGAGTCGCGCGCCATTCATGCCTGGGCCGAACCGCTGTTCCGCGATTTCGCGCCCGCCCACAACCATGACTTCGAGCTCAAGCACAAGGCCATCGTGGACCGCTTCGGTCGCTACCCGCACCGCAACGCCATCCTCGGCCGCAGTTCGACGGCCGAGGAAATCGAATTCCTGAAGCAGCCGGGTTCGAGCTTCTGAGCTGCCTATGCGGCAGTGACGAACCCCGACACCATCCGCGCCCTGCTGGCCGATTTCTGAGCTGCCTATGCGGCAGTGACGGAGGTGCGGGCGGCCGGGATCGCGGGGCGCCTTTTCTGAGCTGCCTATGCGGCAGTGACGAGGCCCGCCGGCCGTCAGCCTGTTTCCGTGATTTTCTGAGCTGCCTATGCGGCAGTGACGCCCCTGGGCCGACGCTGGCGCCGAACCCGCAATTTCTGAGCTGCCTATGCGGCAGTGACGATCCTGGGGAGACGCCGAGACGGCGGCTGTTGATTCATTTCCAAAGCTGGGCCATTTCGGGACGCATTCACGTTGAAATTTGAGCCACGTTGCCGCTCTATCCTGCTGAATTTTTCAGCACGGGGGAGCAGGAGTGATCAACGTGAGCACATTGAGCAAGTTACGCCGCCTCGTGCTGAGGCAGGACGTGTCGGTGCGCGAGGCCAGCCGGCGCCTGGGCATCTCGCGCAACACAGCCACCAAGTGGCTCAAAGACGGGCAGATGGCCGAACCCCGATACCCGCAGCGGGTGTCGGGCCCCAGCATCCTGGATCCGTACAAGGAGCAGTTGAGCCAATGGCTCAAGGCCGATAGCCATCGCAGCAAACGCGATCGACGCGGGATCAAGGCCATGTTTGAGGCGCTGCGCGCGCAGGGCTACAGCGGCAGCCGAGGGCCGGTCTACGCCTTTGCCCAGCGCTGGCAGCAAGAGCAAGGCAACGCTGCGCGTGGTGCGGGGTTCGTGCCGCTGAGCTTCGAGTTGGGCGAGGCGTTCCAGTTCGACTGGAGCTGCGAGTACCTGTTCATCGGCGGGCTGCGCCGCCGCCTGGAAGTGGCACACACCAAGCTGGCGGCCAGTCGCGCCTTCTGCCTGGTGGCGTACTACAGCCAAGCGCACGAGATGCTGTTCGATGCGCACGCACGGGCGTTCGCCCTCTTCGGTGGCGTGCCCCGGCGGGGCATCTACGACAACATGAAGACCGCTGTGGACAAGGTCGGCCATGGCAAACAGCGCAGCGTCAATGCACGCTTCGAGGCGATGACCGGGCACTACCTGTTCGAGCCGGAGTTCTGCAACCGGGCCGCCGGCTGGGAGAAGGGGGTCGTGGAGAAGAACGTTCAGGATCGGCGCAAGGACATCTGGCGTGAGGCCAGCGAGCGGCGCTGGGGGACGCTTGGTGAACTCAACGACTGGTTGCAGCAGGCCTGCGTGAAGGCCTGGGCTGAGATGAGTCACCCGGAATGGACTCAGCTCACGGTGGCCGATGTCTGGCAGGACGAACGTGCTCGTCTCATGCCCAACCCCCGTGCGTTTGATGGCTACGTGGAGCAGCCGGTACGGGTCTCTGCGACCGCACTGATCCACTTCCAGCGCAACCGCTACAGCGTGCCGTGTGAATGGATTCATGCGGTGGTCAGTCTGCGGGCCTACGCGGATGGCCTGCTGGTGGTCGGGCCCGATGGGCGACAGGTGCGCCTGGCGCGCAGCTTCGAACGTGATCAGACGCTCTACGACTGGATGCATTACATCGCGCTCATCGAGCGAAAGCCCGGCGCGCTGCGCAACGGCGCGCCCTTCAAGACCATGCCCGAGCCACTGCAGGAAATGCAGCGCCAGTTGCTGCGCCACAGCGGTGGCGACAGGGTGATGGCGCAGGTGCTCATGGGGGTGAGCCTGCATGGACTGGAGGCCGTGGTGGTGGCGGTAGAGCTGGCGCTGCAGTCCGGGCGGGTGAGTGCCGAGCACGTGCTCAACGTGCTCTCGCGTCTGAAGGAGCAGCGCGTGCCCGAGCCACCGGTGGCCACGATGCTCAAGCTCAACACGCCGCCACTGGCCAACCTGCAGCGCTACGACGCACTGCGCAACGTCCAGCCTCATGAGGCATCACCGGAGTCCGACCATGCATGACGTCATTGATGCCCTCAAAGCGCTGGGCCTGCACGGCATGGCCAGTGCCTGGCCGGAGGTACTGGGCACCGCCCGCATGAAGTCGCTGGATCATGAGGCCGTGCTGCACCAGCTCATCAAGGCCGAGACCGCTCAGCGTGAGGTGCGTTCCATGGCTTACCAGATGCGCGTGGCGCGCTTCCCTTCGCACCGTGACCTCGCCGGCTTTGACTTCGCCCACGCGCAGCTCGACGAAGCACTGGTGCGCCAGTTGCACACCCTTCGCTTCGTGGAGTCGGCGCACAACGTGGTGCTGGTTGGTGGCCCCGGCACGGGTAAAACCCACCTGGCCACGAGCCTGGGGATCGAGGCCATTCGCATGCATGGCAAGCGGGTGCGCTTCTTCTCAACGGTGGAGCTGGTCAACGCCCTGGAGCTGGAGAAGGCGCAGAACAAGGCCGGGCAAATGGCGCACCGCCTGATGTACGTCGATCTGGTGATCCTGGATGAACTGGGCTACCTGCCATTCACGCAGTCGGGCGGCGCGATGCTGTTCCACCTGCTCTCCAAACTCTATGAGCGAACGAGCGTGGTGATCACCACCAACCTCACCTTCTCGGAGTGGAGCAGCGTCTTTGGAGACGCCAAGATGACCACGGCCTTGCTTGACCGGCTCACGCACCATTGCCACATCGTCGAGACGGGCAACGAGAGCTGGCGATTCAAGCACTCCAGTGCCGCTGGCGCGGCTCCCCCAAAGCAACGCCCAAAGAGCCAGAAAGGAGATCGAAAAACAGCAGACCCGATAGACTTATCCACAACCGAATAGTCAAAGAATCCATCAACCCAGTGGCTCAATATTCAACGTGATCACTGGCTCAGTTGTGCTGATGAATCAACAGACGTGAGCGCTACGCACGATGAACCTCCATTTGTTTGCAGACGGGTTGAGGGGCCAGGCTTGCCGGCCTGGAGTGCGGCGAGTTTGGGATGGGGTGCAAGGAAGCACCCCATCCCGAACCCGTTTCGCGGATTCTGAAGGAGAGTGGCCGGAAAATAAACCTATGAGCGCTGTAGTAAGAACCGGCTTCGATGCAGGTAGGTAGGTCTACACTCCACGTTGCCACTGCCGCACAGGCAGCTCAGAAATATGAACGCTGGAGTTTTGCTACTCTTTTGTACTACTGCCGAATAGGCAGCACACCATGAAACCCTCCGTCCCGTTCCAACAGAAGCGCCAAGATATCCGCCGGATTGCCAGCCGCTTTCGGGTGACGAATCCACGCGTCTTTGGCTCGGTGCTGCATGGGGACGACAGCGAGGACAGCGACCTCGACCTGCTGGTCGATCCGTTGCCGCAGACCACGCTGTTTGACCTGGGAGGGCTTCAAGGTGAACTGGAGGATCTGCTGGGCGTCAAGGTCGACGTACTGACGCCCAACTCCTTGCCCGACAAGTTCCGCGCTGCGGTCCTGGCCGAAGCGCAGCCCGTATGAAGTCTCAGCCGCGCTTGGCGGACTATCTGCGGCACATCCAGGAGGCCGCCGAGCAGACGCTGGCCTACATCGCCGGAATGGACCTCGCCGCCTTTCAGGCCGACCGGCGCACCCAGCAGGCCGTGCTCTTCAACTTCGTCATCCTGGGCGAGGCCTCGGCCAAGGTCATGGATGCGTATCCTGACTTCATGGCGCGGCACGCTGCGGTGCCGTGGCGCTCGATTCGCAACATGCGCAACCGGGTGGCCCACGGCTACTTCAAGATCGACTATGAGGTGCTGTGGGAAACGATGGCAGCGGCGCTGCCGGAACTGCTTGCCCAACTGCCTGCCCTGATCGCCGAAGCAGACCAGACGGTGGGCGATCTCCCTAGCGACGCTTCGTGAATCCCAGCGCCGGGTGGAAGCGCCAACCCCGGTCATGGTCTGGCAGCGTGACTTGGCCATATCGCTGCGCGCACAGCAGCAAAGGCATATCGAGCGCCGCCGCGAGGTCGGCCAGCGTCTGCAGGTAGTCCGGCGCGTTCCAGGGGGCGATGCGCTCGCCAGCCACAGCGGCGCCGGGAACGCGTTCCAGCTTGCTGTCGTACTCGACGTAGAGCGTCTCGCGCTTCACCCCTGGCTTGTCCTGCACGAGATGCAGGGCGAAGTCCTCACCATCTTCATCCGGCAACAGGCAGGCGTCGACCTCCCGGCCGTCGTCCTGGCGGAACGGCTGCTGCTGTTGCAGCACCGCCGCCAGCAAGGCATCGTGCCGCGCCAAGGTCCACCAGTGGTGGGCGAACAGTTCGTGCTGAGCGGTCGCTTCCACGCGGCTGTTGCTGCGGCGTCCGGGAGAGGGTGACGCGACGGCAACCGGCGGCGCGGGCTGCAGGGTGGCCTGCAGGCGCGCGTGTTCCAGGTCGACGAGGCTGGCGTCCGGCCGCAACGCCGGCTGCGGCAGGATGCGCGGCCGGGCGTCGATGACCTCGCGCTCGCCGGGGCGCAGCAGTTCGCCCAGGGGCTTGCGCGGCAGGCGCTGACTGGTGGTCTCGAAACCCGGGCGCATGAAAGCGGGCTGGTCCGGTTGCGACCAGAAGCGCAGGTTGTGGTCCAGCACGATCACGTTCGGTGCCGTGCATTCGCGCAGCGGCCGGTGGCGCCACACGCGGCCCGCCAGCTGGATCAGCGAACGCATGGACGAGGGCTCGACCACGGCCCAGTCATAGTCGTGGTCGCGGCCCACTTCGGTGACGGGGCTGCCGAGCACGACGAAGACCTGGTCGTCCTCGTCGTGCGCGACCAGCCGCGCACGCACCTCGGGCAGGCGGAACACCGCGCCGTCCTCCCGGCGGTCCAGCGCCTGGTCCAGCACGCGCTCGATGGCCGAGCGCAGCAGCAGCGGAAAGCGCGAGTGGTACACACACAGGTGCAGCCGCATGCCTGCTGGCGCCCCCAGGCGGTACAGGGCCAGCGCCACCTCCACCAGCGGCGCGATGTTGGCCATGCGCACCAGGCCGAAGCTCACGCGCTTGCCCGTGACCGGGTCGTGCCCGTGGTGGCGTTGGTGCAGCGTGGCTACGGCTTCGCGGATGCACTGAGCGGCGTGGGTCGGCAGATCGGCCGCCCGGCCGGCATGCGTGAACGGAAGCAACTCCACGCGGCGACGCACCAGCCCTTTGGCCAGATGCGCATGACGCTGCCGCACGAATCCGAGATGGGCCTGTGCAAAGCCTGCAGCCTCATCACTGTCATGCCGCTGCTGGTCGAATTCGTCGACCCAGGCGCAGGCGATCGGCGCGGCCTCGCCAGGCCGTAAGCCGCGGTTGCGGGCATACAGGCTGCGACCATCCCGATAGGCCTCAAACATGCCCTGCACCAATGCCGGTGGCAGCGTGGCCGACGAGATCATCACGCGCGCCCCCAGCAGGCCGGCCCAATGCACCAGTCGGGCCACGGCTGGCAGGTCCGCGATGTCGAAGTCGTCCAGCTCGTCGAGCACCAGGTCGCTGCTCATCAGCCGCAGCATGGGCGCGATCTGCCGGCCGCCGCGTTGGCTCTCGGTGGCAGGCGTCAGGTGGTCAATGGTGCAGACCAGCACCGGCGCGGCCAGCAGCTTGCGCACGGCGGGGTCGTGCATGGCCTTGGCCAAGAGGGGGTGTCCATCGGTGTTGCCTTCGAAGAACACGCCGCCATCGTCGTGGTCGCCCGCTTCGCCGAGCAGTGCCTGGCTTGAAGCGGATCCCGTGGCTTCAGCTTGCGCGAGCTGGTGTTCGAACAACTCCCGGCTGGGCGCACCGCCCACGCGGATGGCCACCACCTCATCGCCCAGCCGCACGTCGTCGCGGTAGACGCGGCCGGTCTGCAGGGTCAGCGTGCGCAGCCCCAGCGCAAAGCTGCAGCGCATGCCCTGCTGCGGGTCCGCCAGCGCGTACATGACGCGCGCATTGGCCAGCGTCTTGCCGCAGCCGGTGGAGGCCATGTTGACGATGAAGGCGCCACCGGCCGCTGCAGCGGTACGCATGCCGGCCGCCAGATCGGCCGCCTTGTCCTGCCAGCGAAAGCGCGCATCGTCGCTGCGCCGCTTCAGGCCCTTGTGGCGTGCGAGGCGCGGGAGGTGCTGCTCGAAGCGCGGCAGCGCGTGGCACAGCTCGGCGCAGTGGCGGGCCACACCCACCAGGTGCTCATCCAGCGTTTGGTTGACTACGCGCCGGCCTTCGCTGTCAAAGCGCGTGTTGGCGGCCAGCGGGTAGCCACGCTCGCCACGCACACGCCGGGTGTCCTTCGGATCGGTCAGGCTGGAATAGTGGTGGTCGGCCAGCATCAGCGCCAGGCGCGACACGTGCATCACGTAGGGGTTGGCCAGCCAGTCGCCCTTGCCGGGCTGCTGTCTCAGCGCGGCAAGGCGCCTGGCCACGCGGGCTGCGCGCTCGCGCCAGGCGGTGGTGGTCACGGGCAAGCCGTGCGGGAACTGCCAGTAAGGGCTGATGTGCTCGCGAGCGGTCTCGGTGCATTGCTCGTTCCAGCTCGCGTCGACCTGGGCCAGCAGGTCGGTCAGGTCATCGGGATTCAAGGGGGCGAGCTTCCTGCCCAACCTGGTCCCGTCGGGGCGTGGTTTGACTGGCAATCGATGGTGCGTCAGCACCAGCCAGGCCACGGCCTGCGCCAGTGGCGGCAGCACGGCAAAAGGCTTGTCGCACGGAGCACCCATGCCATCGCATTGCAGCCGGTCGAACCAACTGGCGTCGTCTCGCGCATCGGGTGCAGCCAGTCGTGCGAGCCAGACGGCGTCGTCATCGCGGCCGACGAAAGCCTGGAAGAGCCGCACCGACACCCACTCGTGGCGGTACAGGTTGCGCGTCAGCGGACCGTGGCCCTGCAGGCGCTGCTGGAACGCGGCCGTGGCCTTGCCCAGGTCGTGCAGCAGCGCGGCCAGCGTGCCGAGCAGATGGATGTCTTCACCTGTCTGCCAGTCGTTCTCGTCCCGCGCCCGCAGCACATTGCGCGCGGTGGTGTTGGTGGGCACTGCGCCTTCGGCATTGAATCGGCTGGCATCGCCCACCACCCACAGCATCTCGCTGTGGTCCATCCCGCGGATCCAGTGGCAGGCCACCGCAGTGTTCTTGCGCGCGGTCTTGCGCAGCAGGCGGCGCAGCGTGTCCAGCCCGTCCTGGGTGATCGGGGTCTGCCAGGTACGCTCGCCACGGCGCTCGGCGAACTGGTCGAGGATGCGGCGCGTCTCTGTCAACGCGCGCTTGTCGCATTGGGAAACGAGCAGGACGTTCATGCGCCGGAGCTCTGTGCCTTGGCCTGCGCCAGCCGGCCACCCTGCTCGGCCACGGCCTTCACGGTGTCGATCATGAAGTCCAGCGCCTCGCTGCGGGTGAGGCTCTCGATGCAGGCGCGACGGAAATCCTGCTCCTCGTCGCCGCGCACGGCGGCCACGAAGGCCAGCGGCAGGATGGTGGCGTCCTTCACGAGGTCGGCCACGTCGAACACCAGGCCGCCACGGCGTGTCTTGCCATGCAGCACGGCCAGGCCATGCGGCAGACCCAGCACCCAGGTGGCTGTGGCACCCAGACCGTAGGCCAGGTAGTTGCCGTGATCGAGGAAGCGGTTGGCCGGATCACCGCTCTCACCGCGCTTGGCACGGGTGAACTCACCATACTTCGTCGCCTGCGCGGCCAGCTTGAACAAGTGCTTGGACAGGCGTGCTTCCTCGGTCAGCTGGAAGGTGTTGTCTGGGGCAGCGTCGATGCTGCGCAGCGAGGCTGCCAGCGCCGCCTCCAGCGCCTGCGCATCCACCATGAATCCCGCATCCTTCAAGGCACGACTCTTGAGCCACTGCGAACGGATGCGCCCCAGCCGCGCGCGCTGGAAGGCCTTGGCCGCGGCGAGGCGCAGCCCGTCGTCGAACCAGAAGCGCACCCAGTGCTGCAGGTACTCCGTGGGCCGGTATTCGCTCTGCGGCGTGAGCCATGCCACGTCCACATCGACCTCGTTGGCACTGAACAAAGGCGTTCCGCCCCCTCCGCAGAAGCCTACCAGCACGCCGGCCTTGGCCAGTTCGCGCATGGCAGCCTGCGTGATGGACGTACCCGTGCCGAGAAGCACCGTGGTGGTGTTGGCGATGGGAATGTTCCAGTACAGCTGGCGCTTGCCCTCGTCCGTCACATACTCGACACGGCCACCGTTGACCAGAACGCGACAGTGCTCCAGGTAGTACAGGTTGGCTCGCTTGGAATGCAGGATCGTCTTGAGGTCGGTGGGGCTGAAGTCGTCCATGAGGTGCTCCTGTGTCCCGGGATGAGCGACTACTCGCGGCTCTTGTTTCCGCTGCGCCTCGCCTGCTTCTCCTCCAGCGCCTGCAGCTCCCCCTCCACACGCGCCACCTCGGGATGCGCCGTGTCCATGCCCATGCGCGCTTCGACGGCCTTCACCAGCGGCATGATGAGCTGGCGGTAGGTGACCGACAGCGACAGCAGCGCATCGACCATGCGCTGGTTCTGCGCGGCGTCGCTGTGGGTGTGCAGCGCCTCGGTGCTCTCGCGCAGGGCCTGCAGGGCGGCGGCGCTGGCGTCCAGGCTGGCGCGCAGTTGCTGTTGCGACTCGGTGTGGCCGGCCTGGAGTTGCTGCGCCAGCGCGCCCAGGCCGGCCAGCGGCTTCGCGAGCCGGTCCAGCAGCGCCTGCCGCTCGGGGCCGGCCGCGGCCAGCTGGTCGGCGATGCGCGCAAGCGGCACCTGCACGCGGTCGTCCAGGTGGGTCGCCATCTGCGTCGCCATGTGGCTGCCGACCTGGGCCAGACCGTTGGCGAATTGCGTGGACAGCTGGCTGGACAGATGGGACGAGAAGCGCTCGACCAGCGGCCCGGCCAGCTCGGCCAGCGGCTGGCGCGGGGCCAGCGCTTCCACGCTGCGCGCGATGTCCAGCAGGCCATTCGTGACGCGCAGGCTGGGGTCATCCTCGCTGCCGCCCAGCTTGCGCTGGCGCACGAAGTCCTCGCGGATCTGCTGCCAGCGCGCCTGTTCCTCGGGCGTGGCCTGGCCGATCAGGTGGGCCAGCGCCAGCAGGTTCTCTTCGGCGCCGGTGGTCAGCGTCTGGGCTTCGCCGCGGTAGTGGTCGCGCAGCAGCGCGTCGATCTCGTCGTCGCGCATCAGCGGCGTGACCTGCGGCGCCAGCCGCGCCATGTTCCGGTAGCTGCCCTGCAGGCGGAAGGGGGGCTTGTCGCGGTATCGGTCGTCCTGCGCGGCGGATTCGATGTAGGCCAGGTTCACCTTCAGCAGCACGTCGCGCACCTTGAACAGGCGCTGCAGCAGGCCCTTGAGTTCGTCCAGCTCCACCGCGCTGTAGGGATGCGCGAAGCTGCCGGCATCGATCGCCTCGCCCTGCGCCAGGCGCACCAGCAGGTGCACGTCCTTGGGTTCGCGCGCGGCCAGCGGCTGCGTGACCGGGTGCGAGGTCAGCGCGTTCTCGATGTACGACAGCGCGAACACCGCCTCGCGGCCCGAGAGCACGTCGCCCAGGTTGTAGATGTCGGCGCGGTTGGCCAGCATGTCGGGGATCTTGAACACGTCGCCCGACTCGGTGTACGGGTTGCCCGACATGACGATGGCGAAGCGCTTGCCGCGCATGTCCCAGGTGCGCGGCTGGCCCTGCCACACGCCTTCGATGCGGCGCGTGCCGTCGGCCAGCGCGATGAACTTCTGCAAGAATTCGGGATGCGTGTGCTGGATGTCGTCCAGGTACAGCATCACGTTGCTGCCCATCGCCAGGCCGAGGTTGAGCTTTTCCAGCTCCTGCCGCGCCGCGCTGTTGGGCGCGGTGGCGGGGTCGATGCTGGTCACGCCGTGGCCCAGCGCCGGGCAGTTGATGCGCACGAAGACCAGGCCCAGCCGGTTGGCCACGTATTCCATCAGCGTGGTCTTGCCGTAGCCGGGCGGCGAGATCAGCAGCAGCAGGCCCATGCGGTCGGTGCGCGCGCTTTCGCCGGCCGCGCCCAGCTGCTTGGCCAGGTTGTTGCCGATCAGCGGCAGGTACACCTCGTCGATCAGCCGGTTGCGCACGAAAGTGGCCATCGGCTTGGCCTGGAACTGTTCCAGGTGCAGGCGCTTCTTCTCCTGCACCAGCAGTTCGTGCCGCAGCGCCTGCAGCTGCGCGAAGCCCGGCGCCGCATGACGGCGGTGGTGGCGCACGCGGCGGCGGAAGTCGTTGAGGTTGAAGGGCAGGGCGCCCTCGCGGATGCGCGGGTGCTCGCTGCGCAGGCCGCTCACGGTGGCGTCCAGTGCGGCATTGATGCGCCGGCGTGCGCCACCGAAAGTCAGCGCCGTGGCGGCATCGTCGATCCAGGCGAGCGCCTGGGGCTGGCCGTCTTGCGCCTGCGAGTCGGCGAAGGCCTGCAGCCAGCCGCGCGCCAGGCGCCAGCGCTCCAGCGGCTCGGCGGCCTGCAGGTCGCGCTGCCATGCGCTGGCCAGGCCGCCGCGGTCCAGCGCCCGCTGAAGCCCTTGCGCCAGGTCTTCGCCGGCGCCGCTGATCACCCAGTGCGGCGTGGCGGGCGTGAGGTCGGCCGCGCCCTCGGTCTGCGCCAGTTCGCGCACCAGGTAGGCGGCGCCTTCCTCGGCCAGGGTCTGCAGCAGCGCCTCGCGCGGCGGGTCGCTTCTGTCTTCAACGTTCAGGGCCGCTCCCAGCGCCTGCGCCAGCCCGGGCAGCCATTCGTGCTGCAGCACGCGCTGCGCGTCGAGGAAGCCGCGCAGGCCCTGGGCGGCTTCCTGCTCCAGCGTGTCGCGCGGCTGGGTCTGGCCGAAGAGCTGGGCGATGTGCTGCGCGCTGCGCGCGCGTCGTGCCAGCGACAGGCGGCTTTCCTCGCGCAGCCCCAGGTGCCAGTAGAGCTTGGCCAGCGCGCGCTCGGCCGGCCCGTAGACCAGCAGGCCGGCCGCCTGCTGGATCGGCGCCAGCACGCGCACGATGGCCAGCGCGTCGTCGTCGTGGATGCCGCGCTGGTAGCCCTCCTGGTAGCGGCTGGCGGCGAAGCGGCGCAGTGAATCGAGCAGGGCCGCGGGTGGCGCGGCATCGGCGGCCGTGTCTGCGGCCTTCGCATGCTCGGCCAGCTGCACCAGCAGTTCGGCCCAGCCGGGCTCGGCCTCGCCGCGCTCCAGCGCGGCCAGCCATTCGGCGGCCAGGTATTCGGCGCGCGCGAGCTGCGGCGTTTCGGATATCAGGGCCTGTTGCCAGAAGGGCCGCAGCGCTTCCAGCCGCGCGTCGTGCGCGGGCGCCAGGTAATCGGTGCCCGTGATCTGCCAGGCCAGGCCTTCGCCATGGCCGACCAGCGTCAGGTCCAGCGGCTGCCTGTTGACGGTGAAGGTGTGCGTGCCCAGCTTCAGGCCACCTTCGGTGCCGGCCGAGAGCTCGCGCTGGTCGCGCACGGCGCGCACGGCCTGGTCCTGCGCGGTCTTCAAGCGCGTGGCGATGTCGTCGGCCGCCACGCTGGCGCCCAGCTTGCGCAGTTCGGCGATCTGCTCGCGCAGCTTGGCCAGCATCGGGTCGGACGCGAAGTAGCTGTGCACCTGCGCCAGTTCGGTGAAGCCGGCCACGCGGCGCGGCACGCCGTCGAGCACACGGCCCGCCGCATCGCCCAGCGCCTTGGCGCGGCGCTGCTGCGCCTCCACCAAGCTCTGGCGCCGGGCCGACAGCGCCTCGTACACGGTCTCGCGCTGGGTCGCAATGTCGGCCAGGAACTCTTCCTGCTCGGCAAAGCGGCCTTCGATGTCTTCCAGCTGCGCCAGCAGGCGCGTGAGCGCCTCGTCGCATTTCTCGGGCGTGTCCGATAGCTCGAGCGCGTTCTCCACGGCCTGGCCGAAGAGCTTGAACTGGGCGCCGAATTCGGCGCGCTGCTCGGCCGCGCCCAGGCTGCGGCGGCGCGCACGCGCATCGGCGCGCAGGCGGTTGATGTCGGCGTACAGCAGCGCGATGCGGTCCAGGATGGCGGTGCGCTGCACGGCATCGCCGCCCGGCAGGTGGCCCAGCTGTTCGCTCAGCAGGTCCAGGCCGGCGGCTTCGGTGTCCAGCGCCTGCAGCTGTTCACCCAGCAGCGTCGCGGTGGCGGCTTGCGGCAATGCCGCGGCCACGGCGGCCAACGCCTTGCGCTGCCCGTCGAAGGCCTTCTCGTCCGACAGGAACTGCATGGCGCGTTCGCCCACGCGCTGCTGCTCGGTGGCCAGCTGCGCGGCCATGGTGTCGATGCGCGGCAGGTCGGCATAGCGCAGCTCGCGCAGCAGATGCAACTCGCCCTGGCGCTGGCGCAGGCGCTCCAGCGCGCGCACGAAGTCCTGCGGGCTGCGCCACATCTGGCTCGCGATCTCGGTCATCAGCTCGCGCTGCTGGCCTTCGGCCTTCTGCAGGGCGCGGGCCGTGTCCTGGCGGATGCTCTCCACCTTCTCGAATTCGCCCAGCGTGGCCTGCGCGGCCTGCTCGATGGCCTGCAGATCGGCGGCGGCGTTCTGCGCCTCGGCCGCGTCCAGCCAGAAGTAGGCGTCGCGCGCGCGCAGGCACTGGCGGATCAGGTCTTCGTAGGCGGTGCGCGTGGGCACCTGTTCGCGCACGGCGCGCGCGATGCCCAGCAGGTCGGAGATGCCGCGCACCAGGTCGGCATTGCCCACGCGGGCGAAAAAGCGCCCCGCACGCTCCCCCGCTGCGCGAGGTCCGCTGTCCCCCGAGGGGCTGCTTTCGTCCTGGGGCGGCCCGGCGACGAAAGAGCCGGTGCCGGCCGGCTGCTGGCTCGCGTGCTCCTCGGTGGCAAAGGGCGTCTGCCACAGCTGCATCGGGTGCACGCGCGTGGCCTCGCCGCGCGCGGCCTGGAAGACCAGCAGGCGGCCATCGGGGAAGCGGCTGTAGCCATCGGCCAGGATGGGCGCGGCCAGCGACTTCTCGATCAGGTTGTAGGTGAAGAGGGCGTAGCAGCCCGCGTCCAGCGTGGCCGGGCTCCCCTGGGGCGGCGGCACGGTGCCATAGAACACATAGGCCACGTCCTCGCCGTTGGGCGAGCGCAGCATGCGCGTGAAGCGCAGCTGCTCGGTCAGTTCGGGCGGCAGGTCGAAGCGCTTGTGCTCGCCCGACTGCAGGTAGTAGCCGCCCGGGAAGATGATGCCGTGGTCTTCGGGCAGCTGCATGCACGAGGCGCCGATGGCGTCGATGCGCAGCACCTGCTGCGTGCGCTGGTTGTAGACCAGGTAGCGCGTCGTCTGTTCGCGGTAGGGCCGCACCTGCAGCAGGATCAGGAGGCCCAGCCGGGCGTAGGCGATTTCGGCATCGCCCAGCGCCTGGTTGGCGTCTTCCACCGGCTCTTCGTAGATGCCCAGGCCGGTCTCGGTGTTGTTCTCGACCTTGACGGTGAGCGTGCCGCCCGTGGTCTCGACGAAGAGCGTGTCCAGCACGTTGATGTGCGGATGCGCGCCGCCGACGTGGTGCTCGCGCGTGAGCGGCGTCCAGGCGAAGTCGTGGCTGGGCGGCGGCGCCAGGTCGCGCTCGCCACGGTTGTCCACGTACTTGAGCGAGCCGTCGTTCTCGCGCTTCCAGCGGAACACGCGGATGTCGCCCGCCGTCTGGCCGATCTGGAAGGCCGCCAGCAGGAACTCGGGCGTGGGCCGCAGCAGCTGCAGCGTGGCCTGCTTGTAGTAGGTGTAGAGCTCGTTGAAGTCCGAGACGAAGCGCGGATCGGCCAGGAAGCTGCCGTCCAGCGGCACCTGCACCAGCTCGTCGTTCTCGGGGTTGCCCGCCGCATCGGCTGCGTGGTGCGCCAGCTCGTAGATCGCGAACACGTCCTCCACGCGCGTTTCGCGCTTGAGGCCCATGAACACGTTGTAGCCGAAGAGCAGCCGGTTGCCGCCGATCCAGGCCAGGTCGCGCGCCACGCAGTTGTGCTCGGTGCGCGCGCGCGTGCGCAGCAGCAGCTGCTGTTCGCGCTGGCCGAAGTGCGCGACGCGCTCGGCATTGAGCGCCTGCGCCTTCGCCAGCAGCTGGTCGCCCTGCACCTCCAGGCGCTTCTTGAGCAGCTCGTAGCTGCTGCTTTCGGCCACGCTGGCGTCGATGGCGGCGCTGTCGTTCGCGTCAGGGGAGGAGGCGGAGGAGCTGGACATGCAGGTTCGGAAGGCGAGGGGGCAGTGAAGGGCGCTTCAGGCCGGCCTCTTCGCCGGTGGCGCGAAGAGGCCGGCGCAGGCAGGCTTACTTGCGCAGGCTCTGCACCAGGTTCTGCAGCGCCTGCTTCTGGCTTTCGGTGCCTTCGCTCATCACCTTGCCGACCAGGGCCGAGACGCTCAGGTTCTGCAGCGCGCCGGCCGACTGGCCCGCCGCGCCCAGCAGCTGCGACAGGTCCTCGACCACGTCGCGCTCGCCGGCCAGCTGTTCCTTGAAGGCGATCTTCAGCGTGTCGCTCTTGTTCACCGCGGCGTCGATGCCCTTGCCCACCGACAGCGCCTTGACGAAGCTGTCGAAGTAGTCGCCCTGGCCGCCCACGATGTCGATCCTGGCGTTCTTGAGCGCGATGCCCAGCACTTCGGCCTGTTCCCTGGCGATGGCCTGCTGCGCCTCGATCTGCTTGAGCGTCTCCAGGTGCGCGCGCTCCAGGCGCATGCGGTATTCCTCGTGCTCGCGCGTTTCCGGGCTCATGGCCTTCATGGCCTCGAACTTCTCCTTCAGGCCGCGCGCTTCGGCGCTGAACTTGACGTCGATGTTGTGCGCCTCGGCATCGCCCTGCTTGGCCAGCGCCTCGGCGTCCACCGTGCGCACCAGCGCATCGGCCTGGCCGATCTTTTCCTTGCCGGCGGCTTCGGCCTCCATGCGCGCGCGGATGCCCACGGCCTCGGCTTGGGCCTGCGCCTCGGTCACCTGCGCCTGGGCACGGCCCACCTTCTCGGTGCCGGTGGCCTCGGCTTCCAGGCTGGCCAGCTTGGCGCTGGCGCTGGCCACCTGCACCTTGGCGTCGGCCAGGCCCGGCGCGGCCGACAGGGCCTCGATGCCTTCGGCCTCGCGCTTCTTGGCCTCGGCCTCGCGCTCGGCCACCTTCAGGCGGGCATCGGCCAGCAGCAGGTCCTCGGCGGCCTTGTGGCGCGCCTTGCGTTCCTGCGCCTCGGCGGCCTTCACTTCCAGGATCACCTTTTCCTCGGCCGCGGCTTCGGCACCGATCACCACCGCCTTGCGCGTGCGGTCGGCCTCGGCCACTTCACGCACTTCCTTGATCGCCTCTTCCTGCTCGGCCACCGTGCGCTCGACCACGATGCGCTCGCGGATCACGTCGGCAATGGCCTTCTTCTGCACTTCGACGGCCTTGTCTTTTTCGATGCGCTGCAGCGTCACCTCCTTCTCGCGCGCCACCACTTCCAGGTCCTGGGCGCGGGTCACGCGTTCCTGTTCGATGACGACCGCGCGCTTGCGGTTGTTCTCGGCCACTTCCTTTTCGCGCAGCACGTTCTCGTTCTGCACCGCGATCTGCTGCTCGGCCTGCAGGCGTGCCATCTCGGCACGCGTGCGTTCCTCGGCCTGGATCTTGGCGGTCTCGGCCTCTTCGCGGGCGCGCACGCCGGCCACTTCGCGCGCCTGGCGCGCGGTGGCGTCGGCCTGCTGGCGTTCCAGCTCCAGCAGCGCTTCCTGCGTCTCGACGTTCTTCTTCTTGATCTGCATCTCCTCGTTGCGGCGCAGTTCGTTGGTCACCACGTGCTCCACGGCCGTGAGCTGCGTGATCTTCTTGATGCCCTGCGCGTCGAGGATGTTGTTGGAGTCCAGGCGTGCCAGCGGCGTCTGCTCCAGGTAGTCGATGGCCGAGCTTTCGAGTACGTAGCCCGACAGGTCGTTGCCGATCTGGCTCATGATCTTGTCGCGGAAGACGTCGCGCGCGTCGTACAGGTCGACGAAGTCCATGGCCTTGCCCACGGTCTTGAGCGCCTCGGAGAACTTGGCCGAGAACAGGTCTTCCAGCGTGGACTGGTTGGAGGCGCGGTCGCAGCCGATGGACTGCGCGACGTGCAGCACGTCTTCGGCGGTCTGGTTCACGCGCACGAAGAACTTCACCTTGATGTCGGCGCGGATGTTGTCCGCGCAGATCAGGCCTTGGTCGCCCGAGCGGTCGATCTCGATGGTCTTGATCGAGATGTCCATCAGCTCGGCCTTGTTGATGATGGGCAGCACCAGGCCGCCGGTGAAAGTGACCTTCGGGTCGCCGCGGAAGGGGTTGATGATCAGCGCGTGGCCCTGCTCCACCTTGTGATAGAAGCGGGAGAACATCGCGAAGACGCCGAAGATCACGATGATCGCGATGACGGCCAGGACCACGAAGGTGATGATCGAAGAGGACATGCAAAGGCTCGCTGGAGAGGAAGAGTAGAAGGGCTGTGGGCAGGCGAGGGGGCCTGTGTCAGCCCCTCAGGGGAAGGACGTCAACGCCGCAGGCGGGCAGGCCGGGGCGGCGGCTGCGCCATCGGCCTGCATGTTCGCCGCATCAGGGCGCGGCATCCATCGACTGAACGAGATAGCGCCGCGCATGGCGGTCGTATTCCACGATCAGGGCCTGGCTGCCGCGCCGCAGCGGGTTGGGGCTCGGCGACCAGACCTGGATGAGGAGGGCGGCGCCGCGCTGCGCCACCTGGGCATAGCCCTGCTGCTCGTCCACGCTGCCGGTGGTGATGGTGCAGGTCTGGCCGATCAGGTCGCTGTTGTGCCGCGCGTACTGCGTGACGAAGGCGCCGCGCAGCGGCCGCACGATGCGCGCTGCGATCACGATGGACAGCGCGAAGCAGGCGGCCAGCACCGCCAGCCCGGCCAGGATCTGCAGCGGCAGCGTGGGCACCCAGGCCAGCAGCCAGATGCCGGCCAGCGTGCTCAGCGTCCAGCCGATGACGACCAGCAGCGTGACGACGATGGAAAAGGGCACGCCCGACAGGCCGAAGGCCACCACGTAGCCGGCGATGGTGCCGAGGTCGTCCGCGCTCACGTCCGCGTGCTCGGCAATGTCCAGGTCGATGCTGCTTTCGCCGAAGTCGACCAGGCCGACGATGGCGGCGATCCAGTACACCAGCACCACCGCCAGCGCGAGGCTGTACAGGAAGGTGGGAAAGCCGAAAACGACGGAGAGGAATTCGCGCATGGTCTTGTGTTTGTTGTGCAGTGGCGAAGGGCTGGGCGGGTGGCTGTCTCAGGCTTTTCGCTTCCTGGCCGCCGGGCGTGGCGCGCTGGCGGCGGCGCGCGCGGGCGGCGCGGCCGGTGGCACGAAGGCGATCAGCTCGCGCGTAGCCGCCTCCTTGATGCCCAGCCGGTCCTCGGGCGCGAGCCCGTAGCGCTCGGCCAGCAGCGCATAGTCCGATTCGTCGAGCGTGACCGTGAGGCGGGGCCGCTTGGGCCGCGCCGCCACGGGCAGGCCGAGCACGCTGCGGATCTGCTGCGAGGTGGACACGTTCTCGTGGAAGGCGGCCACGCGGATCGCCTCCATCACCGCTTCTTCCACGTCGAAGGCCACCTGCACCGCGCGCAGCGCCGATTCCGAACCCTGCCAGCGGGCGGGCGTCTTTCTCTTGGGTGTGTTGTTGTGGCTCATGCGCGTGACGGGCGTATGACGCGGTGTCCCAAAGATCGGATGTGCGGCGGGCAGCCGGCCTCAGGCAGCCGGCGCGCCGTCGTCCCGGGCGGGCGCTGCCGCCGGCGAAGCGGCCGGCGCTGCCGCAGCGGCCTGGCGCGCGCGCAGCCTGGCCATCACCGATTCCGCCCGTGCCTTGTCGTTGTCGCCGATGCCGGCCGCCGCCAGTTCGTGCTCCAGCGCCTTGTGGCCGAACTCCTTGTCCAGCGCCTCGGCGGCCGCCATGCGGTCGGCCAGGTCCTCGTGCCGCTTCTTGATGCGGTCCAGCGATTCGCGCGCGCTGGTGAGCCTGGAGCCGGTGCTGCCGATGCTGTCCGAAATGCTCTGCGTCGCGCGGTAGACGCTCTCGGTGGTCTTGGCGATGCCGATCTCGCGCTCGTGCTCGCGCACGCGCGCCTCGGCGCTGCGGATCAGGTCCTTCAGGCGCTGCACCTGCACCGCGAAGCCGGCATGCGCCTGCGTCTGCGCCTGCAGCTCGGCTTCCAGGCCGGCCACGCGCTCGGCCACCTTCAGCGCCAGGCCCTCCTCGGTCTTGTCCAGCGCCTGCAGGGCCATGTCTTCGTGGCGGCGGATCTCGCCCTTGATGCGCTCGATGTCGCGCGCGGTCTGCATCTCCTTGGCCATCACGGCCGTGAGTTCGGTCTTGGCCTCGCTGATGCTCGACTTGGCGTCGATGATCTCCTGCTCGTAGATGCGGGTGGCGTTGTTGTCGACCACGCTCTGCCCCAGTTCGCGCGCGCTGCCGCGCAGCAGGGTGACGAGTTTCTTGATGACGGTCATGTTGGGCTCCGGTGGGGTTCGTGGGGGAGGTTCAGCGCAGGAATTCGGCCAGCGCGTCCAGGGCGTCGAGCGCGTTGTCGCTGAGCACGGCCACTTCGTGGGCCACGTCCTCGGCGCGTGCGCTGCGCGAAAGTGCGCCATGGAGCACGTAGCGCGTGCCCACGCGCCCGAAGGAGGACAGCGGCACGGAGGGGTTCAGGTCGAGCAGCGCCTCGTGCAGCTCGGCGCGGCGCTCGGGGCGCACGTCCTCGTCGGTCCAGAGGTAGCACAGGCAGATGAACTGCGTGTCCGAACTGGTCACGAAGATGGGCAGCTCGTCGCGCCCTTCGATGCTGACGCGGATGACGGGCACCTCGCCCGCAATGGGCTGCAGCTGCACGGCCACGCCACCCATCAGGGCCGAGGTCAGCGTGTCCAGGTTGCTGAGTTGATGAAGCAAGGTGGTCATGGTCCCTCCAGTGGATCGACGGGTGCAGGGCAGGCTGCCTTGAAGGGCAGTATGCGGAGCTGGACATATCATGTCAATCGAATTTTCGACATGCTATGTCTTTTCTGCAGAAGCCCGGCCTAGGCCGAACGGCCGGTTGGGCGGCCTGCCTGCGGGCTTTGCGGGGTGCAAGGGGTGGCGCACAAGCGGCTCCCTATAATCCCGGCCTTTCTCCGAGGAGCGTTGCAGCGTCCCCTTGCCGCGGGCAGGGCGGGTGCGAGGCTCGGAGCCCGGGACCGGCCCGCTAGGTCCCCTCTGCAACGACGCTCGCCCACGGCTCTGTGCGGTGAGTTTTCCCCAGAACGTGGTCGTCTTCAACCTGCCGTATGGAGCATTGATGAACGCGCCTGCCACTTCCCAACAACTGACCAACACCGATTGCGCCATCGCCGACCTGGGCCTTGCCGCCTGGGGCCGCAAGGAGATCGCGATCGCCGAAACCGAGATGCCCGGCCTGATGGCGATCCGCGAGGAATACGCCAGGAGCCAGCCGCTGAAGGGCGCGCGCATCGCGGGCTCGCTGCACATGACGATCCAGACCGCAGTGCTGATCGAGACGCTGCAGGCCCTGGGCGCCGAAGTGCGCTGGGCGTCGTGCAACATCTTCTCGACGCAGGACCATGCCGCGGCGGCCATCGCCGCGTCGGGCACGCCGGTGTTCGCCGTGAAGGGCGAGACCCTGGCCGACTACTGGGACTACACGCACCGCATCTTCGAGTTCGGCCCCAAGGGCTCGAAGGCCGAAGGCCCGAACATGATCCTGGACGATGGCGGCGATGCCACGCTGCTGATGCACCTGGGCGCCAAGGCCGAGAAGGACATCAAGGCCCTGGGCCGCGCCAGGAGCGAGGAGGAGAAGATCCTGCACGCCGCGATCAAGGCCAAGCTCAAGGCCGATCCGACCTGGTACAGCCGCCGCCTGAAGAACATCATCGGCGTGACCGAAGAGACCACCACGGGCGTGCACCGCCTGAACGAGATGTCGGCCAAGGGCACGCTGCTGATGCGCGCCATCAACGTCAACGACTCGGTCACCAAGAGCAAGTTCGACAACCTCTACGGCTGCCGCGAGTCGCTGGTGGACGGCATCAAGCGCGCCACCGACGTGATGATCGCCGGCAAGGTCGCCGTGGTCTGCGGCTACGGCGACGTGGGCAAGGGCTCGGCCCAGGCGCTGCGCGCGCTGTCGGCGCAGGTCTGGGTGACCGAGATCGACCCCATCAACGCGCTGCAGGCCGCCATGGAAGGCTACAAGGTCGTGACCATGGAATACGCGGCCGACAAGGCCGACATCTTCGTCACGACCACGGGCAACCGCGATGTGATCCGCTACGAGCACATGGTGGCCATGAAGGACCAGGCCATCGTCTGCAACATCGGCCACTTCGACAACGAGATCGACGTCGCGGCGCTGGAGAAGCACTGCCAGTGGGAAGAGATCAAGCCGCAGGTCGACCACGTGATCTTCCCCAAGGTCGGCCGCAAGCCCGCCAAGCGCATCATCCTCTTGGCCAAGGGCCGCCTCGTGAACCTGGGCTGCGGCACGGGCCACCCGAGCTACGTGATGTCGTCCAGCTTCGCGAACCAGACCCTCGCGCAAATCGAGCTGTTCACCAAGCAGAAGGACTACAAGGTGGGCCAGGTCTACGTGCTGCCCAAGCACCTGGACGAGAAGGTCGCGCGCCTGCAGCTGTCCAAGCTGGGCGCCGAGCTGACCCAGCTGACCAAGGAGCAGGCCGCCTACATCGGCGTGCCCGTGCAGGGGCCGTACAAGCCCGACACGTACAGGTACTGAGCGAGCCGGGCGCGCGCCACTTGGTGCGTACGCGCCGAATGCCATGCGGGCGGATCAGCTTCTTGTTGCACGCGGCCTGGCCGCCTCGCGGTCCCAGGCGGCGCGCCTGATCGCGGGCGGGCTGCGCTGGCGCGCGCATGCGGCCCAGCCCTGGCGCACGGTGGCCAAGAGCGGCGAGGAACTGCCCGAGGGCGCAGAGCTCGAACTGGTCGACGGCGCCGAGGCACGCTATGTCTCGCGCGGCGGGCTCAAGCTCGAGGGTGCGCTGGCCGCCACCGGCGTGGCGGTGGCCGGGCGCCTGTGCCTGGACGTGGGCCAGTCCACCGGCGGCTTCACCGACTGCCTGCTGCAGCAGGGTGCCGCCCATGTGGTGGGCGTGGACGTGGGCCACGGCCAGCTGCATGCGCGGCTGGCCGCCGATGCGCGGGTGACGGCCATCGAGAAATGCAATGCGCGTGCGCTCGAGCCCGCGCAGCTGCGCGATGCGCCGCCATTCGCGGGCGGCGCGCCGATGGGCTTCGACCTCGTCGTCGGCGATCTGTCGTTCATCTCGCTCACGCTGGTGCTGCCGGCGCTGGCGCCGCTGCTGCGGCCCGGCGGCGATCTGCTGATGTTGGTCAAGCCGCAGTTCGAGCTGCAGCCCGCGCAGATCGGCAAGGGCGGCATCGTGCGCGATGCGGCGCTGTACGACCAGGTGCAGGCGCGGCTGCGTGAGGCCGCCCTGGCCTGCGGCCTGCGGGTGCGACACTGGCTGCCCAGCCCCATCGTGGGCGGCGACGGCAACCGCGAGTTCTTCATTCATGCCCGGCAGGGCAGCAGCAGCGAAGGAGGAGGCGATGCGCCTGCCACTGAGCTTTGAGTTCTTTCCCCCCAAGACGCCCGAGGGCGTGGTGAAGCTGCGCGCGGTGCGCGCCCAGCTCTATGCGATGAAGCCCGAGTTCTGCTCGGTCACCTATGGCGCGGGCGGCTCCACGCAGGCCGGCACCTTCGGCGCCGTGCAGGAGATCCTGGCCGAAGGCGTGGATGCGGCCAGCCACTTCTCCTGCGTCGGCGCCACGCGCGAGACGGTGCGCGCCCAGCTGGCCGAGCTGCGCGGCATGGGCGTCAAGCGCCTGGTGGCGCTGCGCGGCGACCTGCCCAGCGGCTATGGCGTGGGCGGCGAGTTCCAGTACGCGAGCGACCTCGTCGCCTTCATCCGCGCCGAGACGGGGCGCGACTTCCACATCGAGGTGGCGGCCTACCCGGAAGTGCATCCGCAGGCGCGTTCGGCCGAGGCCGACCTGCAAGCCTTCGCGGCCAAGGTGCGGGCGGGCGCCGACTCGGCCATCACGCAATACTTCTTCAGCGCCGAGGCCTACTGGCGCTTCGTCGACGATGCGCGCGCCAAGGGGCTGGATCTGCCCATCGTGCCCGGCATCATGCCGATCACGAGTTCCACGCAGCTGATGCGCTTCTCCGACGCCTGCGGCGCCGAGATCCCGCGCTGGATCCGGCTGCGGCTGCAGGGCTTCGGCGACGACACGGCCTCCATCAAGGCCTTCGGCCTGGACGTGGTCGCGCAGCTGTGCGAGCGGCTGCAGGCGGGCGGTGCGCCCGCGCTGCACTTCTACACGATGAACCAGTCGGTGGCCACGCTCGGCGTGCTGCAGCGGCTGGGTTGGGCGGCATGAAGGGGCCGCAGGCCGCATCGCCCCGCCGACGCTTGCGGGCGCCGCGCCGGGACTTGCGATCCGTCCTGACCGTGGCGGCCACGTCGCTGCTCGTGGCGTGCACCCACACGCCGCCTGCCGAAGGGCCCGAGCAGCCGGCCGAGGCGATGCCGCCGCTGAAGCCCCTGGCGCGCCAGCCCGGCACGCCGGCCGATGCGCCGCGCAGCCTGGTGCCGCAGGCGCGCTACGACCTGGCGATCGGGCGCACCGAAGAGGAACTGGAAGCCGACGATGACAAGCCGGGCGACGACGCGCCTGGCGAGGTGTTCCAGCGCGGCGGCGCGTCCTACTACGGCATGCAGTTCCACCAGCGCCGCACGGCGAACGGGGAGCGTTTCGATGTAGGCGCGATGACGGCCGCCCACAAGACGCTGCCGTTCAACACCCGCGTGTGCGTGCGCAGCCTGGTCAACGGCAAGGAGGTGCTGGTGCGCGTGAACGACCGCGGCCCCTTCGTGCCGGGGCGGGTGATCGACTTGAGCCCGGTGGCCGCGGAGGCCCTGGACATGGTGGACATGGGCATCAAGCAGGTGGCGCTCACCGTGGTCGGCCCCGATGGCGGCCGCTGCGCGGGCCGTGCCGTGGCCGCCGTGCAAGCCGCGTCGCCGGCCGCGGAGCCGGTGGCGCCGCCGCAGAGCAAACCGGCCGCACCGGTCAAGCGCACCGCCTCGGCCCGCCGCAGCACGCGCGGCAGGCGCTGAGCCGGGCCGCGCATTTCTCGGTCAGCCGCCGTGTTCGAGCGTGAAGCCCGCGTGGCGGTCCTGCGCGAGCCACGCGGCCATCTGCGCCAGGGCCGGACGCAGCTGGTCGGCCAGTGTGAAGGGCGGGTTGATCAGGAACATGCCGCTGGCGGGCAGGCCAGGGCGCTTACCCTGGCCGTCGGGCGTGCTGGCGATCTTGCTGGACTTCACCGTCAGCGTCGCATGCAGCCAGGGCTTGCCGGCCTTGTTCGCCAGCGTCTTGAGGCGGCGCGGCAGCTCGTGCGCCTCTGGGCGCGGGATGATCGGGTACCAGACCGCATAGACCCCCGTCGCGAAGCGCTTGAGGGCTTCGGCCACGAAGGCGGCCGTGCGCGCGTAGTCGGTCTTGAGCTCGTAGCTCGGATCGGTCAGCACCAGCGCGCGGCGCGAGGGCGGCGGCAGGAACTTGGTGGCGCTGCCGAAGCCGTCCTCGCGCAGCACGGCGACCTGGCGGCCGGCCTCCAGCTGGGCGACGTTGGCGTCCAGCGTGCGCGCGTCCGTGGGATGCAGTTCGTAGAGCTTGAGCTTGTCCTGCTCGCGCAGCAGGTGCTGGGCGATGAAGGGCGAGCCGGGATATACGCGGGCCTGCCCGGCGCGGTTGAAGCTGCGCACCAGCTCCAGGTAGCGGGCGAGGGCGGGCGCGGGTTCATCGGGCACGGGGGGCTTGCGCGCGGGCGCCGAGGGGGCGGCGTCGGCGTCCGGGCTCAGCAGGCGCAGCACGCCTTGGGCCGCCTCGCCGCTGGTGCCCGCGTAGTCGCCGTCGAGCCGGTACAGGCCGGCGCCGGCATGGGTGTCGATCACCGTGAGCGGGGCGTCTTTCTCGAGCAGGCGCTCGAGCGCCGCAATCAGCACCGTGTGTTTGAGCACGTCGGCATGGTTGCCGGCGTGGAAGGCGTGTCGGTAGCTGAACATGGTCCGATGCTAACCGCCCGGGCCAGGATTTGCGGTACCGGCGCTTGCCCGCCTATAATGGCGGGCTTTGCAGCGATTTCGGGTCCCGCGGCAAAGACGCCTGGATGCTTCGCCTTCGTGAGGTTTTCAGGCCGCAACCCACCTAAGAGCTTTCCCTCCAGAGGATGGCCGACCGTGGAAAAGGGCCCTCAGCAAACCTTCTTCCTCCCAGGAAAACTCATGTCCACTTTCAGCGCAAAGCCCGCTGAGGTCGTGCACGAGTGGTTTGTGATTGACGCGACCGACAAGGTCCTCGGACGGGTAGCCAGCGAAGTTGCCCTCCGTCTGCGCGGCAAGCACAAGGCCATTTACACGCCTCACGTCGACACCGGCGATTTCATCGTCATCGTCAACGCCTCCAAGCTCAAGGTCACCGGCACCAAGTCGCTCGACAAGGTGTACTACCGTCATTCGGGCTTCCCCGGCGGCATCACCGCCACCAACTTCCGCGACCTGCAAGCCAAGCATCCTGGCCGTGCGCTCGAGAAGGCCGTCAAGGGCATGCTGCCCAAGGGTCCTCTGGGCTACGCCATGATCAAGAAGCTGAAGGTCTACGGCGGCGCGGAACACCCGCACACCGCCCAGCAGCCCAAGCCGCTGGAAATCTGAGGAGCCTTGAGATGATTGGTGATTGGAACAATGGCACCGGCCGTCGCAAGTCCAGCGTCGCCCGCGTGTTTCTCAAGAAGGGCACCGGCAAGATCACGGTGAACGGCAAGGCCATCGAAGAGTTCTTCGGTCGCCAGACCTCGATCATGATCGCCAAGCAGCCCCTGGTGCTGACCGACAACGTCGAAACCTTCGACATCCAGGTCAACGTCCATGGCGGCGGCGAATCCGGCCAGGCCGGCGCGACCCGCCACGGCATCACCCGTGCCCTGATCGACTACGACGCGAACCTCAAGCCGGTGCTGAGCCAGGCTGGTTTCGTCACGCGTGACGCCCGCGAAGTGGAACGCAAGAAGGTCGGTCTGCACTCCGCCCGTCGCCGCAAGCAATTCTCGAAGCGCTGATCTTCGCTGCTGCGGACCTGGATGGCCGCGTTGCGAATCCTCACCGGACGTGAGTCCGGTTCCGGTTCGCGCCTTGCCCTCCAGGCCCTCGCGACGCGAATATCCGCACTTCGTGCCTGCATGCACGATCAAAAAAACCGCCCTCCGGGCGGTTTTTCTTTGCCTGCGTTAGCATTCCACACCTTGGCTGCACGGCTTTTTCTGCCGGTGCGGTCCCCACGGAGTCCCTGCCATGAGTGCTGTTGCCGAAGAAACCCCTGTCACCTCGTCCGAGGCGATGCCCGAGCCGATCATCTTCACGGACAGCGCGGCCGCCAAGGTGGCCGATCTGATCGCTGAGGAAGGCAACCCCGACCTGAAGCTGCGCGTGTTCGTGCAGGGCGGCGGCTGCTCGGGCTTCCAGTACGGCTTCACCTTCGACGAGATCACCAACGAGGACGACACCACCATGACCAAGAATGGCGTGTCGCTGCTCATCGACGCGATGAGCTACCAGTACCTCGTCGGCGCCGAGATCGACTACAAGGAAGACCTGCAGGGCGCGCAGTTCGTGATCAAGAATCCGAATGCCACCACTACCTGTGGCTGCGGTTCGAGCTTCTCGACCTGAGCGGGGCGCCCCCGCCGCGTTCGCCCAAGAAAGACCAGCCGCCTTCGGGCGGCTTTTTCGTTCCCGCCGTCTCGCATCGCCCCGCCATGCCCTCCGTTTCCCCCTCTCCTCCTGCCGGTGAGGCTGCGCCCTCGACGCGCGTGCTGTTGTGGCTGGTGGCCATCGGCTTCTTCATGCAGACGCTGGACGCCACCATCATCAACACCGCCCTGCCGGCCATGGCGGCCAGCCTGGGCGAAAGCCCGCTGCGCATGCAGTCGGTGGTGGTGGCTTACTCGCTCACCATGGCGATGCTGATCCCGGCCTCGGGCTGGCTGGCGGACCGCTTCGGCACGCGGCGCGTGTTCATGTGCGCGATCGCCATCTTCTCGCTGGGCTCGCTGGCCTGCGCGCTCGCGCACTCCCTGTCGGCCCTGGTGGCGGCCCGCATCGTCCAGGGCGTGGGCGGGGCGCTGCTGCTGCCCGTGGGGCGGCTGGCCGTGCTGCGCACCGTGCCGCGCGGCGAGTTCCTGCAGGCGATGAGCTTCGTGGCCATTCCGGGCCTGATCGGCCCGCTGCTCGGACCGACGCTGGGCGGCTGGCTGGTGCAGGCCGCGTCCTGGCACTGGATCTTCCTGATCAACCTGCCCGTGGGCGTGCTGGGTGTGGCCGCCACGCTGCGCTACATGCCCGACGCGCGCGCGCCGGAGCGCGTGCGCTTCGACCTGTTGGGCTATGCGCTGCTGGCAGTCGCCATGGTGGCCATCTCGCTGGCCGTGGAAGGCAGTGCGCAGCTGGGCCTGGGCCGTGGCGGCGGCTTCGTGCTGGCCGTGTTCGGGCTGGCCTCGCTCACGGTCTACTGGCTGCATGCGGCCCGCGCGGAGCGGCCGCTCTTCTCTCCGCTGCTGTTCCGTGTGCGCACCTTGAGCGTGGGGCTGCTGGGCAACCTGTTCTGCCGCCTGGGCAGCGGGGCCATGCCTTTCCTCATCCCGGTGTCGCTGCAGGTGTCGCTGGGCTACACACCGCTGCATGCAGGGCTGATGATGCTGCCCACCGCGCTGGCGGGCATGGGCATGAAGCGCGTGGCTACGCCGCTGATCCTGCGCTTCGGCTACCGCAACGTGCTGGTGATCAACACCCTGGTTATTGGCGCGCTGATGGCCAGCTTCGCGCTCGCCGGGCCGGGCATGCCGGTCTGGCTGCACGTGGCGCAGCTGGCGGTGTTCGGCGCCTTCAATTCGCTGCAGTTCACGGCCATGAACACCATCACGCTCAAGGACCTGGACGGCGCCAGCGCCAGCAGCGGCAACAGCCTGCTGTCGATGGTGCAGATGCTGGCGATGAGCCTGGGCGTGGCGGTCGCGGGGGCGGTGCTCGCGGGCTTCAGCGACGCCTTCGCGGCCTCGGGCGCCGGCGCGGCGCAGCGGGCCTTCGAGGCCACTTTCACCACGGTCGGGCTGATCACCATGATCTCGGCCGGGGTTTTCTGGCACCTGCCGCCGCAGGCGCGCGCGCCTGAGCTGGAGGGGCCGGAGGTGTCGGGCCAGCGCTGAACTCGCTGCGAGGTTCCGCAGCGGGCCGGCGCCCCCTCAGCGCGGGTAGATCGCGCCGAGCACGCGCGGGCCGCGCGCGCCGGTCACGTCGGGCAGGTTGCCGGGCCGCCGTTCCAGGGCCCGATGCGCGAGCCAGGCGAAGGCCGCGGCTTCCACCTGCTGGGCGGGCAGGCCGCGCACATCGGTGGGCTGGACGCTGCGCGCCGGCAGATGCCGGCGCAGGCGGGCCATGAGGTCGTCGTTGCGCGCGCCGCCGCCGCAGACCAGCAGTTCCGGGCCCTGCGGTGCGTAGCGCTGAAGGCTTTCGGCACAGCTGCGCGCGGTGAGCTCCGCCAGCGTGGCCTGTACGTCCTGCGGCCGTGGCACCATGGGCAACTGTGCCAGCCGCGCGTCCAGCCAGCCGGGGTTGAACAGGTCCCGCCCCGTGCTCTTGGGCAGCGGCTGCGCGAAATAGGGCTCCTGCAGGCACAGCGCGAGCAGGGCGGCGTCCACGGTGCCGCTGGCCGCCCAGGCACCGCCCGCGTCGTAGGGCTGGCCGCGATGGCGCTGGTGCCAGTGGTCCAGCAGGGCGTTGGCGGGTCCGCAGTCGAAGCCGCGCACGGGCTCGCCGCGGCCGGCGGCCGGCAGCAGGCTCAGGTTGGCGATGCCGCCCAGGTTCAGCACCGCCACGTCCGCGTCGGCGCGGCCGAAGACCGCCGCATGGAAGGCCGGCACCAGTGGCGCCCCCTGGCCGCCGGCCGCCACGTCGCGGCTGCGGAAGTCGGCCACCACGTCGATGCCCGTCAGCTCGGCCAGCAGCGCCGGGTTGTTGAGCTGCAGCGTGTAGCCCGTGCCGTCATGCAGGCCGGGCTGGTGGCGCACGGTCTGGCCGTGGGCGCCGAGGGCGCGCACCTCGCTGGCCGACAGGTCCTGCTGCGCGAGCAGGCGGTTCACCAAGTCGGCGCAGCCGCGGGCCAGGGCGTTGGCGGCCAGCGCGGCGCGGTGCAGTTCGTGGGCGCCGGGCGCATTGAGCGCGAGCAGCTCGGCGCGCAGGGCGGGTGCGAAGCCGGTGGCGGCGTGAGCGCGAACGCGCAGGCCGGTGTCCGAGACCTCGGCCAGCACCGCGTCGATGCCATCGAGCGATGTGCCGGACATGAGGCCGAGGTACAGCGCGTCATTCATGCGAAGGCCCATGTGAAAAGCGCCGCAGGCGCGGCGCTTGGAGGAAACGAGGCGAGCCCGCGTGCAAGCTCAGGCGCGATCAGTTGGCATTCGCCTGGACCACCGAGAAGGCGGCCGCCAGTTCCTGGCGGTTGGCGCTGGCCAGCTTGTCGAAGGCCGGGCGCGCTGCGGCCGTGATGGGCACGCCGCCGCCTTGCTGCGCGATGGTGCTGGGGTCGTGCGGCTGGCCGTCGATGCGGAATTCGAAATGAAGGTGCGGGCCCGTGGCCCATCCGGTCGCGCCCACGGCGCCCAGCGTCTGGCCCTGTTCCACGCTCTGGCCAGGACGCACGTCGATGCGCGACAGGTGGGCGTAGGCGGTCTGCTGCTGGTTGCGGTGCGTGACGATGACGATGTTGCCGTAGCCGTTCTGCGTGCCGGCGAAATCGACCACGCCATCTCCCACCGTGCGAACGGGCGTGCCCGACGGCGCCGCGAAGTCGATGCCGTTGTGCTGGCGCCAGGTGTTGAGGATCGGGTGCGTGCGCATGGCGAAGCCGCTGGACACCCGGGTGAATTCGACCGGCGAGCTCAGATAGGCCTTGCGCAGGCTGTCGCCATTGGGGCGGTAGTAGCCGCCCTTCTGGCCGGGCTCCTGGTACCACATGGCCTGATGCGTGCGGCCGTTGCTCTCGAACTCCGCCGCGAGCACGCGGCCGGAGCGCAGCGTCTGGCCATCGGCCTCGAAACTCTCGTAAAGCACGGCGAAGCGGTCGCCCTTGCGCAGCTGGCGGAAGTCCACGTCGCCGGCAAAGATGTCGGCCAGCTGGCTGGCCACGGCGTCGGGGATGCCCGCCGCGTCGGTGGCAGCGAACAGCGAGCTGCGCACCACGCCGCTGGCCAGCCGGCTGCCCGCGTCCAGCGTCTCGGGCTCGAAGCGGCTCCAGAAGCCCTCGCCCTGGCGCTCGACCACGAAGCGGCGGAAGCCGCCGTCGCCGTCGGGAATCCAGCGCGCCAGCAGCTTGTTGAGGCGCTGGTCGTGGCCCAGTTCGGCCGACACGGTGCGGCCCACGCGGTTGAACAGCGCCTGGCGGGCGTCGACGCTGCCGCGGATGAAGGCCGCCGCAGCCGGGTCGCTCACGCCCAGGCGGCCGAGCAGCGCGTCGGCCGTGTCGCTGGCGCGCGTGGCGTCGGTGCGAAAGAGGGTGAAGCTGAACTGGTCCAGTTCGCTGCTCTGGGCGTCCAGCGACAGCGGGGTCACCGATTCGAAGACCTGCTGCACGGGCAGCTGGGCGACGCCCTGGTCCAGCGAGGCGACTGCGAAAGCGCCACCGCCGGCGCACAGCAACAGGCCGGCGATCGCGGCACTGATCTGTCGGGGGTAGCTTCTGAAGGTGCTGACCACGCGGGAGGCAACAAGCTCCTCCGCGGCCAGAATGCCGTTGATCAGTTTGGACAACTCAGAAATTCCAGCGCGATGTCGTCGACCGGCCGAGCGGCGCAAGAAGCGGGCCTGCTGTGCAACCGGGGCGAGAGAGCCACGCCTTTAGAATGGCGGGCTCGCAAAAGGCGTTGCAGTATAGCCAGCAGCGTTGTATCCACCGCAAAAAATCTGATGAATCCCGTGTTTGTTACTAGTCAGCCGCCCTCTGTTGATGTAGGACAGGCGCTTTCCATTTCGCTGCGGGGGGTCGACGAACTGCTGCCACAGGAAGAGTGGGTCAAGAAACTGCAGCGCTCCGCCGCCACCGGCCAGCCGCTGCGCATCAAGCTGGGGCTGGACCCGACCGCGCCCGACATCCACCTGGGCCACACCGTGGTGCTGAACAAGATGCGCCAGCTCCAGGACCTGGGGCACACGGTCATCTTCCTGATCGGCGACTTCACCAGCACCATCGGCGACCCCTCGGGCCGCAACAGCACCCGCCCGCCGCTCACGCGCGAGCAAATCGAGGCCAACGCCCAGACCTACTACCAGCAGGCCAGCCTGGTGCTGGACCCGCAGAAGACCGAGATCCGCTACAACAGCGAATGGAGCGACCAGCTGGGCGCACGCGGGATGATCCAGCTGGCGGCCAAGTACACCGTCGCGCGCATGATGGAGCGCGAGGACTTCGACAAGCGCTACAAGGCCAACCAGTCCATTTCGGTGCACGAGTTCCTGTACCCGCTGATGCAGGGCTACGACTCGGTGGCGCTCAAGGCCGACCTGGAACTGGGCGGGACCGACCAGAAGTTCAACCTGCTCATGGGCCGCCACCTGCAGCAGGAATACGGGCAGGAGCCGCAGTGCATCCTGACCATGCCGCTGCTCGAGGGGCTGGACGGCGTGGAGAAGATGTCCAAGAGCAAGAACAACTACATCGGCATTTCCGAAGAGCCCAACACCATGTTCGCCAAGGTGCTGTCGATCTCCGACGAACTGATGTGGAAGTGGTTCACGCTGCTGAGCTTCCGCTCGCTCGAGGACATTGCGGCCCTGAAGGCCGAGGTGGCGGCCGGCCGCAACCCCAAGGACGCCAAGGTGCTGCTGGCGCGCGAGATCACCACGCGCTTCCACAGCGCCCGGGCCGCCGATGCGGCCGAGCAGGACTTCGCCAACCGCAGCCGTGGCGGCGTGCCCGACGAGATTCCCGACGTGCAGCTGGGCGGCGCGCCGCTGGGCATCGCGCAGCTGCTCAAGCAAGCGGGCCTGGCGCCCTCCACCTCCGAAGGCAACCGCCTCATCGACGGCGGTGGCGTGCGCGTGGATTCGGTGGTCATCAGCGACAAGGGGCTGAAGCTGGCGCCCGGGACCTACGTGGTCCAGGTGGGCAAGCGCAAGTTCGCGCGCGTGCAATTGGGCGCCTGAGGGGCGCCTGAGCCGGCTCGCGCGGCCGCGCTCCCCAAAGAAGGGGCGCACAAAATGTATCGAACGCCTCACTCATGAAACGTTCGAATACACTTTCGACGAGAAATTGCCACGCTGGCGCATTGCGCTGCGATGATCGGGCCTCTCATGAAATCCCAGCCTCCCGTTGCGCGCATGACGCCGCAGGCCACGCCTGCGGTGACCGCGCGCTGGGAATTCGCGGCGCTCAGCGACGCGGGCCGCGTGCGCCGCAACAACGAGGACGCGATCGCCTTCGACCCCGCCCTGGGGCTGGCGGTGCTGGCCGACGGCATGGGCGGCTACAACGGCGGCGAAGTGGCCAGCGGCATGGCTATCGCGCTGCTGCAGGCCGGGTTCGGCCGCTGGCTGGCGCATGCGGGCGCTTCGGCGCCGCCCCGGGCCATGCGCCGCGCCATGCAAAAGAGTGTGGACGAGACCAACCGCGCCATCTTCGAGGCCGGCGCGGCCAACCCCCAGTTGCGGGGCATGGGCACCACCCTGGTGCTGGCGGCCTTCGGGGCCGACCGGGCCGTCGTGGGGCACATCGGCGATTCGCGCTGTTACCGCTGGCGCGGCCATGACCTGGAACTGCTGACGCGCGACCACTCGCTGCTGCAGGAGCGGCTGGATGCCGGCGCCCTCACCCAGGAACAGGCGGCGCTGTTTCCCTACCGCAACCTGGTGACACGCGCGCTGGGCATCGAGCGGCAGGTGGAAGTCGAGGTGGGCGAGCACGGCGCCCAGGCCGGCGATTTGTTTCTGCTGTGCTCCGACGGGCTCAGCGAGATGCTGGCCGAGCCCGATATGGGCACAATTTTGTCACGGAATGTGTCTTTGGCTCAGAAGGCAACACTTTTGGTTGCAGCGGCGAACGACAATGGCGGCAAAGACAACATCTCGGTGTTGTTGGCGCAAGCCGCCGTGGCCGGTGGCCGCTCATCGCAGCAGGGCCATTGAGCGCGGGGCGCCGGCGTCAATACAGAAAGTCGCGCAGAGGAGTTCGGCCATGCCGAAACTGGTGGTTGCCATCGATGGGGTCGTCCTCAAGGAAGTTCTGCTGGCCAAGGAACGGACCACGCTGGGCCGGCGCCCCTACAACGACATCGTGATCGACAACCTCACCGTGAGCGGGGAGCACGCCGCGCTGCACTTGATCGACGGCGACGTGTACCTGGAAGACCTCAACAGCACCAACGGCACCTATGTCAACGCGCGGGCCGTGAGGCGCCAGTTGCTGGCCCACAACGACGTCATCGAAGTCGGCAAGTACAAGATCCGCTACCTGGTGAGCAGCGATGCGTCCGCGGCGGCCACGCCCGTGCGCGTGGGCGCTTCGCCCCTCATTTCCTCGCCGGTGCCGCTGGCGGCCGGCAACACTGCGCCCGTGCCGCTCGGCGGGACGGGCCCGGCCGTCATCCGCGTGCTCAGCGGCGCGGGCGCGGGGCAGGAGTTCACCTTGCACAAGGTGGTCACGACGATCGGCAAGCCCGGCGTGGCCGTGGCGGCGGTCACGCGCAGGCTGCAGGGCTACGTGGTGGCGCAGGTGGAGGGCGGCACGCTGCTCAACGGCGAAGCCGTTGGCGCCGCGGCCGTGGCCCTGCAGGATGGCGACTTGCTCGAACTGGGCGGCTCGCGCATGCAGTACGTGCAGGGCTGAGGCGCGCACCGCCGTGGCCCGCCTCTGGCCTGCGCGCGCGCCTCGGTCGTCGGCGGCTGAAACGCGCTCTGGCGCGGCCGGCCGTCAGCCATGAAATGGCGCCGGCGCCACGCGCCCCGCATCCTTCTCACCCTGATTCCCCTGCTGCTGGCGCTGGCGCATGCCGGCGGGTGGATGCGCATGCCGGTGGTCGACGCGCTCGACGCCTTCATCTACGACGCCCGCCTGCGCGCGTCTCAATCCCAGGTGGCCGATCCGCGCATCGTCATCGTCGACATCGATGACGCCAGCCTGCAGCAATATGGCCAGTGGCCGTGGTCCCGCGAGCGCCTGGCGCAACTCACGCGCGAGCTGACCCAGCGCCAGCGCGTGGGGGTCCTGGGCTTCGACATCATGTTCGTCGAGAACGAACGGAATTCGGGCCACACCGTCCTGCAGGCGCTGCGGCAGGGAGCCTGGGCCAGCGAGCCTGCGCTGGCCGCCGAGCTGGACCGCCTGGCCCGCCAGGTCGACCACGACCGGCGCTTGACCGACGCGCTTCGCTCGCAGCCCGCGGTGCTGGGCTTCTACTTCTCCCAGGCGGCGCAAGCCGGCGGGCAGGGCACGCTGCCGCCCGCCGTGCTGCCCGACGGTGCGCTGCCCGAGGGGGCCGACCACCTGCCGCGCTGGAACCACTACGGCGCCAGCCTGTCGGAACTGGCGGAAGTGGCGCCGGCCGGCTTCCTCAACGTGGTGCTCGACCCGCGCGCCGACGGGGTGGTCCGTGCCGTGCCGATGCTCGCGCGCTATGAGCCGGGCGCCTCCAGCGCGGCCGGCGCCGGCTACTACGAATCCCTGGGCCTGGCCGTCTACAGGCGCTGGCTCCAGGCGCAGCCGCCCGTGGCCGTCACGTCGCCCGCGGACGAAGGGCCGCCGCAGCTTCAGTCGCTGCTGCTCCAGTCCCCGGCCGGCCTGCGGACGGTCCCGGTCGATCCGTCCGGCCAGATGCTGGTGCCCTATCGCGGCGATGGCGGCCCGCAGGGCGGCATCTACCGCTATGTGCCGGCGGCGCAGGTGCTGGAAGGGCGCCTGGCCGAAGGGGAACTGGCCGGCAAGGCCGTGCTGGTGGGCACCAGCGCCGCCGGCCTGCGCGACTTGCGGGCCACGCCGGTCAACGCCACTTTTCCGGGCGTCGAGATCCACGCCACTGTGCTCTCGGCGCTGCTGGACGGCCGCTTCGTGCACCAGCCGCCCTATGCCCAGCGCTTTGCGGTGCTCGCATCGCTCGTGCTGATCGGCGGGCTCGCCCTGGCGCTGGCGGGGCTGCCTGCCTCCGCAGCGATGAGCGCGACCTTGCTGGGCACCGCGGCCGTGGCCGCAGGGGCCCAGGTGGCCTACCTGCGCGAAGGCCTCGTCCTGCCCTTGGCGGCCCTTCTGCTGGGCGTGGGACTGGCCGTGGCGCTGAACCTGGCCTGGGGCTACTTCGTGGAGGCGCGCATGCGCCGCCAGCTGGCGCGGCTGTTCGGCTCCTACGTGCCGCCGCAGCTGGTGGGCGAAATGCTGCGCGATCCGGCCCGCTACACCATGCGCGCCGAAAGCAAGGAACTGACGGTCATGTTCTGCGACATGCGCGGCTTCACGCGGCTGTCGGAAGGCATGACGCCGGCCCAGCTGCAGCCCTTGCTCAACAGCCTGTTCAGCCGCCTCACGGCCGTCATCAGCCGCCACCGGGGCACGGTCGACAAATACATGGGCGACTGCGTCATGGCCTTCTGGGGCGCCCCGCTGGACGCGCCCGACCATGCCGACCTGGCCGTGCGGGCCGCCCACGACCTGGTGGCCGAGATCGCCGCCATCAACCGCGAGCACCTGCGCGACGGCCTGCCGCCCGTGCAACTGGGCATCGGCCTGAACACCGGCGTAATGCACGTGGGCGACATGGGATCCACCCTGCGCAGGAGCTACACCGTGATCGGCGACGCCGTGAACCTGGCCGCGCGGCTGGAAGGCCTGGGCGAACGCTACGGGGTCAGCATCGTCGCGGGCCCGGGCACGCGCGAGAAGGCAACCGCTTACTTGTGGCAGGAGCTCGACCAGGTGCGGGTCAAGGGCCGGCAACAGGCCGTGCGCGTCCACACGCCGCGCGGCCTGCGGGCCGAAGCCGGCGCCGACTTGATCGCCGAACTGGACCAATGGCAACAGCTGCGCGACGCCTACATGGCACGGCAATGGCCAGAAGTCCAGAGCACCTTGCAAATCCTGACGGCCAAAGCCGACAAAAAAGTCCTTTACCGCTTGTACGAGCAACGCTTAGCCTTGCTCCTCGCTCAACCGCCGGGCCCCGAATGGGACGGCACCGAAGAGTTCCAGACCAAATAAGTCGCTCGCGTTCTTGCTGCGACATCACACACTCAGATTCGGAAAGAGGAGCCTTGATGCAGGTGCGGGTGCTGGGATGCTCGGGGGCGATCGCCAGAGGCTGTCGCACCACCTCCTTTCTGGTCGACAGCGATCTGCTGGTCGACGCCGGCACCGGCGTGGGCGACCTAACCCTCGACGAAATGAGCGCCATCGACGACGTGGTGCTCACCCATTCGCACATGGACCACGTCGCCAACCTGCCGCTGATGCTGGACGCCGTGGCCGGCCGCCGCGCCGGCCCCCTGCGGGTGCACGCGCTGCCGGAAACGATTGCCGCCCTGCGCCAGCACATCTTCAACGACGTCATCTGGCCCGACTTCGAGCGCATCCCGACGGCGGCGGCGCCTTTCATGCACTTCCGTCCCTTTGCGATCGGGCAGTGCCTGGAACTGGGCAGCCAGAACGTCAAGCATGTGGAAGTGCTGCCCGCCGTGCACACCGTGCCGGCCTGCGGCTTCGCCATCCGCCGGGCGGCCGGCGGCCGCCATTGGGTCTTCAGCGGCGACACCGAGCGCAACGCCGCCTTCTGGCACCGCGTCAACACCCTCGACGTCGGCGCGCTCGTGATCGAAACCGCCTTCAGCGACCGGGAGCGCCTGCTGGCCGAGCGCAGCCTGCACCTGTCGCCGGCCACCCTGGCGTCCGAACTCACGCACATCCCGCCCCACCAGCACTATCCCATCTACATCACCCACACCAAGCCCGCCGAGACCGAAGAGATCATGAGCCAGATCGACATGCTGGCCTCGAACCACGAGTTCGCCTTCGACGCGGGCGGCGCGCCCGAGCCGGACATCCGGTGGCTGCAGACGGACGAAATCCTGCGGGTGTAGGTGCGCCCTGGCGCGGCGCCCGTTCTGGTCGGCCCTGCAAGCCGCCGTCGGATGACGAGGCCTCTTCCGTCGTGCCTTCCGCCCACTCGCTCAACCGCCGACAAAGCGCGGCAGGCTGACAAAAATGTCAGTGACAAACTGCCATCCCAGCACACGTCTTGTCACTCGTTGTAACTTGTGCGTGAACTAATTGGCTAAGAAAGCCGCGTCCGCGGGCCTGGCACGGCGACTGCAAGGAGGAAGCGCGCCGGGGAGGTTCCCGGGCTTTCATCCAAACCTGGAGTAACTCAAATGAACCGTCGTTCCATCGCACGCAATGTGCAAAAGGGCTTCACCCTGATCGAACTGATGATCGTGGTGGCGATCATCGGTATTCTGGCGGCCATCGCGCTGCCGGCCTATCAGGACTACACGATCCGCACTCAAGTTTCGGAAGGTCAGACCCTGATGGCTGGCGCCAAGAATGGCGTGATGGACTTCTGGTCTGAGCGCGGCCGTTTCCCCGCCACCAATGCATCGGCCGGCATTTCGGCTGCTGGTTCGATCACCGGCTCTTATGTAACGCAGGTGGCCGTGGGTAACAACGGCGTGATTACGGCAACGTACGGCAAGAAGGCTAACAGCAAGATTGCTGGTGGCACCTGCCAAATTACTCCGGCAGACGCTGGTGGAAGCGTCACTTGGGCTGGGACTTGCTCGTTCGCTGACAAGTGGCGCCCGTCGGCTTTCCGTTAATCGGTTAAGCTGGCTTGAACCAAAAGCCCGAGCAATCGGGCTTTTTTTTGCTTGTGCCATTTTGATGGGTAAGTGCTTGCAAACACGATCGAATTTCCAGATCTCCGCGGGGTTGATGGTGGTGGGCACCTGTGGCGCTCTGGTGTGGCTTCTCTACACGCAAGCGCGCGCCATGACTTGGCAGTTCGATGACCTCATCAACCTGCGTACGCTTGCGGGCGTCAGCACTCATGCCGGCCTGGTGGATTTTGTCTTTGGCGGCGTGGCGGGCCCGTCTGGACGCCCGCTGTCCTTGCTGACTTTCGTTGCGAACTACGGTGACTGGACAGGCAATCCCTGGGGCGCTTCGCGCTTGAATCTGTTACTGCACAGCCTCAATGGGGTACTGGTCTTCTTGATCGCGCGGCGCCTTTTCGCGCGAGTGCCTGGCCAGGCGAGCATGAACGTCTGGCTTGCTGCCGCAACGGCCGCGCTGTGGATGCTGCTTCCCATCCATGCCAGCAGCATCCTGATGCCCGTGCAGCGCATGACGCAGGTATCAGCCTTCTTCACCCTGTTCACGCTGTATGCCTATGTGGCGCTGCGCGCGAGATATGCCGGCACGCCTCCGATTGCCGGCATTTTCTGGCTCAGTCTGTGCGTGGGCACCGGCACACTGTTGAGCGTGCTGGGCAAGGAGAACGGGGCGGTCACGGCTGCCCTGGTCGCGCTGATTGAACTGTTCTTCTTTGATCGATCCCCTAGCAAGTCCATCGTGCAGCGCGTGTGGCGCCTGTGGATCTTCGCGGCCCTGCTCCTGGTGCCTGCGGCACTGGCCTATCAGTTGGTCACCGTGTGGGATGGCATCCAGGGCCGCTTCATCCACTATCGCGGCTACAGCATGGCGGAGCATGTGGCGACGCAAGCCGTGATCTCGTGGGAATACATGCGGCAAATCCTGCTGCCCCGCGCGGCACTGTTGGGGCCGTATCACGACGGCCACGCGGTGTATGGGTGGACCATGTGGCAACCCTATGCCGCGCTGATCGCCTGGCTCGCTTTGCTCGGTGCGGGGCTGGCATTACTGCGCCGCGGCTATGACGCCACGATTCGGCGATTGGGCAAATTCCTGCTCCTCGCCATCGTCTGGTTCTTCGCCTGCCACCAGATCGAATCCACCGTGATCCCGCTCGAACTGTATTTCGAGCATCGCAACTACCTGGCAGCGCTGGGACCGTGTTTCTTTCTCGTTTCGGCCGGAGGGGCATTGTGGGCTCTTGCGCAGAAACGAAAGTTGGTTTTGCTCGTGTCTGGCGCTCTGCTGGCTGTGCAGATCTTTGCTTTGCAACAGATCACATCCCTCTGGGGGCAACCGATGCTGGCCAATGAAATGTGGGTCATTCACAACCCGGGGTCCACGCGCGCAACGCAGGCCCTCGCCAACGACTACCTCCGTCTCGGATTCAGAGAAGCCGCGCTGAGAATCAGCGATGAATTCGCTAGGGCCAACAACGCCATTGACGTGGCGATCCAGTTCTTTCCAAAGCACTGTTCCTCGGCCGACGCACACGAACTGCAGACAAGGTTTGCAGCCATCCAGGCGATGATTCCTTTGACGAAGAGACCGGGAGGCATTCCCACCGGAATTGCCGCAATGGGCAATGCAATAAGAAAAGGTGAGTGCCCGGGCATTAGCCGGCTAGACTACATCGGCTTGCTGGGCCGCATGCTCGACAACGCTTCTATCCGCTGGAATCCGGCGGTCCGCCATCACCTGAATTACGAGATGGCATTGACGCAGATGGAGGAGGGGGATGTGCCGCAGTATGCGGCCTATGCCCAGCGCGCCTTCCTTGATTTCCCGTCATTGTCTGTTGCCCAAGCCGTCGCGTTGAGCTTGTTTTCGCATGGCGAGTTGGAGCGGGCATTGGAGTGGGTGAACATGGCTTTGGCCAAGGCGCCGAACAAGATGGTTCGAGAGGCTTGGACAGAGCAATTGGGCAGCCTGCGCAATGCGATGCTGGATGTCCGGCGGCAATTGGATCATGCCTCCATGAAAGTTGAAGAAACCGAAAAGGAGGGTGCCAAATGATTTTACCGGACGAGATATCGTTTGTGCTGCCGGCCAAGAATGAAGAAGCTGCCGTGGGGCAGACTGTGGGCGGCATCCGCGCGCAGTTTCCCGGTTCGGAAATCATCGTGGTGGACGACGGTTCCACTGACGCGACTGCCGAGGCTGCGCGAGACGCGGGCGCGACAGTGGTGTCGCATCCCTATTCGAAGGGCAATGGGGCTGCCATCAAAACCGGAGCGCGTGCAGCGAAGGGAAAGGTGCTCGTGTTCATGGATGCCGATGGCCAGCACCAGCCCCAGGAGGCCTTGGAATTGCTGGAGCGCATCGAACAGGGCTATGACATGGCCGTGGGTGCTCGCAGCAAGACGGGGCAAGCCAGTTTCCATCGCGGATTGGCCAATGGCTTCTACAACCGCCTTGCCTCATGGATGGTGGGGCAGACGGTGGAAGATCTCACTTCCGGCTTCAGGGCCGTGCGCGCAGACCGGTTCCGCGAATTCCTTTATCTGCTGCCCAACGGCTTTTCATACCCTACTACCAGCACGATGGCGTTCTTCCGCGCCGGGCATTCGGTGGCTTACGTGCCCATCCATGCGGCCAAACGCATCGGCAAGAGCCATATCCGTCTGCTGCGCGACGGCGCGCGGTTCTTCCTCATCATCTTCAAGATCGGCACGCTGTTTTCGCCACTGAAGATATTTGTGCCCGTTGCCGTAGCTATGTTTTTGATTGCGACGGGATGGTACGGCTGGACATGGTGGAGCCAGGGCCGATTCACCAACATGAGCGTGCTGCTCTATACCGGCAGCGTAATAGTGTTCCTGATGGGGCTAATTTCGGAGCAGATCACGGCATTGATGTATCGGGGGGAATGAATGTGAGCGCCAAGCGAATTCGGAGCGTTGCGGATCTGGCCACCAATGGTGCGCAACCTGCTTTTGCGCAGCCTCTGCATGTGGGGCGCCCCAACATCGGTAATCGTGACGCTTTTCTGGCAAGCGTCAACCGACTTCTGGACGATCAATGGCTGACCAACAACGGTCCGCTGGTCCAGGAGTTCGAGAAACGGATCGCCGGCATCCTGGGCGTCAAGCACTGCGTGGCAATGTGCAACGGCACGATTGCATTGGAGATTGCTATTCGCGCACTTGGGCTGACAGGCGAGGTCATCGTACCGTCGTGGACCTTTGTGGCCACCGCGCACGCGCTGCACTGGCAAGGCATCACGCCCGTGTTCGCGGATATTGATCCAAACACGCACAACCTTGATCCGCTTGCGGTGAGGCGCATGATCACCCCACGCACCAGCGGCATCATCGGCGTTCATCTGTGGGGCCGCGCAGCGCCAGTCGATGAACTACAAGAGATCGCCGATGAGCATCGGTTGAAATTGATGTTCGACGCGGCCCATGCGTTCGGCAGCAGCTATGGCGGCAGGAGCATAGGGAGCTTTGGTGCATGCGAGGTATTCAGCTTTCATGCCACCAAAGCGTTCAATACGATGGAAGGCGGCGCCGTCACTACCGATGATGATGAGTTGGCGGAAGCCATGCGCTTGATGCGCAATTTCGGATTCGAGGGCTATGACAATGTCATTCACCCAGGCACCAATGGCAAGATGATCGAGGTATGTGCGGCAATGGGGCTGGCGAATCTGGATGAATTCGATGCCATCGTCGCCGCGAACAAGCGGACCCATACCATCTACAGACACGTGCTGGCGGGCATTCCCGGCATCTCTTTGCTTGACTACGGCTCGGTTGAACGCAACAGTCACCACTACGTGGTGGCGGAGGTCGACGAAGATTGCCCGGCCCGCCGCGACGACATCATTGCTGCGTTGCATGCCGAGAACATTCTTGCCCGTAAGTATTTCTGGCCGGGTAGCCACCGAATGCAGCCTTATCGCGATCTGTTTCCACACGCAGGACTGGTGCTGCCGCAGACGACTCAACTGGCGGAGCGAGTGATGGTCTTGCCGGCAGGTGCATGCATGACGTCTGAACAGATTCAGACCGTTGGCGATGTCATTCGCCATGCCGTCTTGCCATGAAATGCCTGGTGACGGCCATCGGATCCATGTCGGCTGAGGCCGTCATTAGCCGCTTGGCTCGCCTGCCTGGTGTGGAGGTTGTCGGCTGCAACCTGCATCCTGCGTCGTGGACGCCAGCCTCGCGCTTGGTTCGCTGCTTTTATCAAGTACCTTCCGCGAAGGATGCAGCAGCTTATGTGGCCCGTCTGCTGCTGATTTGCGAGCGCGAGCGAGTCAGCCATCTCATTGCTTTGACAGACCCGGAAGTCGATGTTCTGTCTGCTCACCGTGAGGCTTTCGCTGTAGCTGGCATTGTGCTTTGCATTCCCCCCGAACCAGCCGTGCAGGTGGCGCGAGACAAATTGTCGATATATCGGCGCTTTGCCGATCATCCGCGTATACGACCAATTGCAACCGCAGATCTCCACGAAGCCGAACGCAGGGCGTTTTCTTGGCCATTGATCGCCAAACCACGTCGCGGCAGGAGCAGCGAGGGGCAGGTGCATATCCCCGATGCAGGTGCGTTGCAATTCTGGGGCGCGCGGCTGGTCGGGCAGGACTATGTTGTGCAGCCTTGCCATGTCGGTGATGTCATGGTGGTGGACGTGGTGCGCCACCCTGAGGGTAAGGCGGCGGCAGCCATGACGCGGCAAGAATTGCTGCGAACGGCAAATGGCGCGGGAATGACTGTTCGCATGCAGCCTGGACACCCATGCGACGCCTTGGCGCAGGAAGTGGCGGACACCCTTGACATGCGTGGCTGTGTGAATGTGGAATTTTTGATCGTGAATGGCGTGCCGTTGTTGATGGATATAAATCCGCGATTCTCTGCTGGCGTGGCTTTCAGCATTATGGCGGGCTATGACATGGTGGCCAATCACCTGCGCTGTTTTGTAGGCGAAAACTTGGCGCCGTGCCTTGCCCCGCCGGACGCAGTCTACACGCGCGGCTTTCTTGAATACTCATTGCAAAATTGAATAATGCAGCTTCGAAATCTTGAGCCCTCATCGAGTAGCAAGGACTGGGACCACAAGTGGGCAGATATTTTTTCGCACTATCAGCAGGATCTTCGCCATGCCTATTACATTCACGCCATGCTGGATGCCGAAGAGAACCATGTACTGGAGCTAGGGGCAGGAAGTTTTCGCGATATGGCGGAATTGCGTAGACGGGGAATCGACTGCGAAGGTATGGACTTCTCGCCGGAATCGGTCCGTCTGGCACGGAAGCAGTTTCCAGAGTTTTCGAAGGCGATCCATCAAATGAGTGCCTTCGAAATGTCGTTCGATGACAAAGCATTTGATGTGAGCTATCACAACGGGTTTTGGGTTCTATTTGAAGACTCGCAGATCCAAACGCTTGCGGCTGAGCAGGCCCGCGTCACACGGCATAAGTTAATTGCGACAGTTCACAATGCCCACAACAAACAGTTCCTTGAATACTTTGACCGGCTGAAGGTGAGTGATCCTCTCTATGATATTCGTTTCTTTGAAATGGATGAGATTTTTGATTTATTGCGGCAGGTGTGCCGCGATGTCATGATCGTTCCCGTCGGCAAGGGCAAGAAACATCATGAGGACTTTCTGATCAAGAGTGGAATCACCGATCCGAGGACCTTGCGTGCCTGTTTTGACGAAAGTGGATTGTCATATTTGGAAAGCAGCGAGCGGTTGATGTGCATCGGGACAGTTCGATAATCGGGTGAATCCATGATTATTCCCGACGATTTTTGATCGCCAGAAGAATCAATGATGTCACCGCCTCCGTCACCAATAGAGCCAATGCCGAGGAATTGGCTCCCCAGCGGCACAAAAGAATCAGATTGAGCAATACGGTCAGAAGCAAACCCGCGACTTCGACCATAGAGCGTGCATACTGTCGATGCGCGGCAGTCAGTTTTGCAGCCAAGCACTGGCGCAGCGCAAAAAGCATGGGCCAAGGCGCCAGCACCAGGAGGTATTGCGCGGCGTCTTCGTAGTCGGGGCCAAACAGGCGTGGGACGAATGGACTGACAACCAACATGGCTAGGCCAGCTAAGCAACCATAACTCAAGGCCGACAGCAGCACAGCGCGATAGGTGCGCTGCTGACTGCCGGTGGCGCACTCGGCTATCAGTCGAGGCAGCGTTGCGCTGATGAGCGCGGAAACTGGCAGAACGAAGAGGCTGGCGACGCGAAATGCGACGGAGTAAGGTCCGACTACTGCGGCCCCCAGCAGTTGCAGCATCAGAATCTTGTCTACTTCTTGATAACTGGTTCCAGCAGCGTTGCTGATGGCGTAGGGCGCGCCCTGTCGAATGGAATCGCGCAGGGGCAGATATGCACGCCAAGCGGGCGGGCCATCAATTCGGGCCACCAAGGCGATCGCCGCGGCAAAGCCCAGTATGGTGCCTCCGAAATGGGCCCATGCAGCATGTTCCGGTGTGGCGCTAAGGCCACTGGCCATCGCGCTGAGCACGGCCAAGGTGCGACCCATTGGAACGAGGCAGACGGACAGAGCTGATGCGCCGCCGTGTTCCAATGCATAACACTGGCTGCTAGCGGCATGAGAGGCGGGCAGCAGCAGGAGTTCGGACACCGCCAGAAGAAGGAGCGGACCCAGAGCCAGTTGCTGCGACAATAGCGAGACCGATATGAGCAGCGTCACAATCACCAATGCGCTGCCGACGATGCCGGTTTGCACTAATGCTGTAGTCCACATGGCACGTGAACGGCTGCGGTCTTGCCCAATGTGCTGGGTCAGCAGCAAGGCGCTGCCCCAATTGCCCAGAGGCGTGGCCAACGCGGCCAAAGCCACTGATCCGGCAAACAGGCCGTAGCCTTCAGCGCCAAGCCATCGTGAAACGATCAGCAGGTAAGCGGCTTGGATGATGGCGCGTATGCCCAATCCAGTGGCACCGAGCAATGTGTTCTGGCCCAGCCGCCCTGGCCTATAGTTCACCAGCGTGCGCCATGCATTGTTCATTGCGATTGTCCAGCCTTTGTCGCTTGGTGGGGCATTTGCCGACGCCGGCGTTTCAATGTGGGTAGCCGCATGACAATGGTTTTATAGCCCGTGGCAATGAAGTTGATCAGGGTGAAGTGCCGCTTGAAGTCGGCAAGCGCAATTCTGATTGCAGGTAAATCACACGAACGCAACGCCCATAGGAGCAATCCGGCAGCTGAGTCCCAGCGGTAGCCTAGCGGATAATCGGCGCCCACAGCGAAGAATGCGCGGGCCGCAGTATCGAATTCGAGTGCGGATTTATAGAAAGCGACTCTTGCTCGGGCTCCGGAGCGCAAGGCGGAATTGGGGCTGACGCGGTAGACGGCAGTCACTTCCGGAACATAGCCGACTTGGCTGCGTGCGGTAATCCAGGCGGACAGTACACTGTCACCAAAATGGTACTTGGCGTCCATCAGCCCCGATGCGTACCATTCGGCCACGGTCTCTCTACGCAGAAGGATGGTGCAGGTGCGCAATATTTTGGGATAGTGCCACGTGGCAAAGATGTTACCACTCAGATATTTCTCGGAAACCCTTGCATGCACAGATTTCGTTAAACTGTATTCCCACGCTCCATTGCGCAGGTGGCATCGGGTCCAGTCGCTGTGAACGATGCCAATTTTCCGGTTGCTTTCCATCAGCGCAACTTGGCGCGCCAACTTATACGGTGTACACCAGTAATCGTCACCTTCACAATAGGCTATATACTCACCGCGCGCCTTATTAAAAATCCGCAGTGAATTGGCGTTCATTCCCACGTTGTTCGGCGAATGAATCACGCGAATGATCCTGGGATAGCGCTTCTGGTATTCAAGCGAAATTTGAAGGGTGGTATCGGTAGAAGCATCTTCGCCAATGATCAGCTCAAAGGAAAAATCACATTGCTGATTGACGACGCCTTCGATAGCTTCAGACAAATAGTTGGCGTGATTATAGGTAATCATCAACACGGTAACGCGCGGTTCCTGCACCAGCGCTAGTGTGTCGCTCACTTCGCGCGCCTGATTTTGATGATTGAGATTGTTATCCTCGATCTGGTTCATGCCGGATTCCGCGGTGAAGACGTGTTGGCTTATGCGGCAGGAAATCGGGCAGTAGCCTCGCTCGGGCTCATGCGCTCCGCTCCAGTCGGAACACCACTGTGGGGATGATCGGCCGTAGCGGGATCAGAAGCGCATCGGACGTACGGATCAGGGTTGACGGCGACATGCTCAGCTCCTGGCTCGGGGCATTGCAGGGCACGCGCCAACTTGCGGCCTTGCGCGGGCCATGCAAACTGCGCGGCGAAGATGCGGCTGGACGCCTGCCATATTTCCAAGCCATCGCCCAGCACCTCAAGGGCCGCCTGAGCCAGGCCCGCATAGTCGCCTGGGCGCACAAGCCGGCCGGACTGACCTTCCCGGACGGCGTCGACGACGCCGCCCGTCGCAAACGCCACGGTGGGCAAGCCATGGGCCGCGGCCTCGATGGCGACCATGCCGAAGCCTTCCGGGTCGTCCGGGATGTGGCGCACGGGGAAGACATGCACGTCGGCCGCCTCGTAGACGGTGGCCAGAACCTGCGCATCGGTGATGACGCCCAGGAAGCGCAGATGGCCAGCGACGCCAGATTGCTCAGCTTGGGCCTGGATGCTTTCCACGGTCTGGAGGCCGGCGCCGAGGGAGTTCCGAGGAGCTTCGCCGACTACGACCAGCACTGTATCGGGCTCGGCCTGCACAATGGTTGGCAGCGCGCGCTGCACGAACTCGCGCAATCCCTTGCGGGTCGTCAGACGTCCCACGGAGAGCAAGATCTTCTTGCCATGCAGCCCGTGCTGGGCCTTGAACGCTTCAATGCGCTCGGCGGATTGAGGGGTGGCGGGCAGGCTGACGCCAGGATGGACGATGTTCACGCGGTTTGAGCTGACACCGGCAGCCAGGGCCAAGTCCTGTGTGGGAGTGCTGTTAACGATGACGCAATCAAGTCTCTTCAAGACTGGGTGCCATACGCGGCGGTAGAGACCGTGATTGACCGTGATGTCCAGGCCGTGCAGATACGCGGCCGACCTAGCACCACTGGCCTTGCCGGCGAGCCAAACCAAAGGAGCCGTAAGGCCGCTGCCGGCCAGGATGACATCTGGCCGCCAGCGCAGCGCAGTCCACAATGTCTTGAAGAACGCAATGATTAGGAAGAGGAACAGGGGCTTAAGCGGGGCTTCGGCCAGCGTGACCGAGGCGGGCTTGAGCACGGCTGCACCGCGAGGTCCGATGACTCGCACATCGGCTTGCTTGGCCAGTTCAGCAGCCATGTGCCAGTTGAGCCGCTCCATGCCTCCGACCAGAGGTGGCAGGTTGCGGGTGAGGTGCAGGATCCGGGGATGAGCCTTCATGGGCAGCCTTTTCGTGCCACCGCGTCCGCCGCTGGAAGCGAGGCCAAAACCGGCAAAGAGCGTGGCATTGGATTCTGGGTCTCTGAGCGGGTAGAGCGCGTTGCCCGGCCAGTCATGACTGAGTTCTGGCCATGCGGGGCTTTTCTAGGCGCATACGACGTTGGGACTGGACTTCCAGCGCCCCCGCGTATCGACGATCAACTGCGCGTTGTGTTGCAGCAGCGGGTAGTCAAACCCATCGTGATCCGTTGCCAGCACCAAGCAGTCATAGCCTGCGATGGTGTCCGTTGTGAGCTGCACCGATTGCAGGTCGAAGTGATAGTCCCGCTTGCGCGGGAAGACGGGCACATGCGGGTCGCTGTAATCAATGAGGGCTCCCTTGGCCTGCAGCAGGTCCATGATTTCGACGGCGGGTGATTCGCGTGTGTCGTCGATGTTCTTTTTGTAGGCCAGTCCCAGCACCAGGATGCGGCTGCCCTTGATGGCCTTGCCGCGCTCGTTCAGTGCGTCTGCCACCTTGCCGACGACCCAATGCGGCATGTAGTGGTTGATTTCACCAGCCAGTTCGATGAAGCGGGTGTTGACGCCGTACTCGCGGGCCTTCCAGGTCAGGTAGAACGGGTCGATCGGAATGCAATGCCCACCCAATCCGGGGCCTGGCTTGTAGGGCACGAAACCGAAGGGTTTGGTGGCCGCCGCGTCGATCACTTCGTGGATGTTGATGCCCATCTTGTCGGCCACGATCTTCATTTCGTTGACCAGACCGATGTTGACGCTGCGATGAATGTTCTCCAGCAGCTTGGTCATTTCCGCAGCGCGGGTGGAACTGACGGGCACCATGCGGTCGATGGCATGCGCGTACAGAGCCTGGCCCAGTTGCAAGCAACTGGGCGTAGTGCCGCCAATGACCTTGGGAATGTCCTTGGTGCCGTAGCGCGGATTCCCGGGGTCTTCTCGCTCGGGGCTGAATACCAGCGCGCAGTTCAGGCCGGGTTCGAGCCCGCGCGCGCGCAGGCGAGGAGCCAGTATTTCCTCTGTGGTGCCCGGCCAGGTGGTACTTTCCAGGCTCACCAACTGCTCCTCGCGCATGTGCGGCAGAGCTGCCTCAATCGTGTCTACGATGAAGCTCAGGTCAGGTTCGCGATGCCGATCGAGCGGCGTCGGAACGCAGATGATGAGGGCATCTACTTCTGCGGTCCGGCTGAAGTCGTGCGTGGCTTCAAAACCTTGGGCCGCTGCTCGGCTGATTCGCTCTGGCGAAATACGTTCGATGTAACTGCCACCCGCGTTGAGCGTCCGGACTTTGGTGGTATCTATGTCGAAGCCCAGAACGCGAATCCCGACTTCGTTGAAGCGAAGTGCCAAAGGGAGCCCGACATAGCCAAGGCCATAGACGCCGACCACGCAGGTTTTCTCGGTGATGCGCTCGCGCAGGATGCGAAGTGTGTCCATGGCATGCATGGTAAGCGTGTCTCCCGTAATCGTGACCGTCTGTAAGCGGGGACGCGATGCCATTTGCTGCGTGCAAACAACTCAATCTGCAACGAGGCCCGCGACGGCGATCGCGCAGGAATTGGGGAAGTCGGTGTCCACCGTCAGCCGGTTGACCGCTCGAGCGGAGGCGCGCGCGGAACTCAAGAACTGACCCGTGGGTCGGCAACTATGGGTGCTCAGCGCGTGAGGCCGGTGCTTCATTCAATTGCACGTCCTCATACAGCGCTTCGATCGGCAGGATGAGGCTGATGCTGGCAAATTCGATTCGAGCGCCCGCTTCAAAGGGGTAGAGAACCCAACGGTCTTGGGCGTCGCGGCGGAACAGGTCCACGCTCAGCCGCTCGGGGTCGATGAGCAGGTATTCGCGCAGGCTGGGCAGCTTTCGGTAGGCGGCGAATTTGGCGCCCCGGTCATAGGCGCTGGTGGTGGGCGATAGCACTTCGGCCACCAGCGTGGGGGCGCTCTTGGCCAGGCTTTGCGCACGGTCGGATTCGGCGCAGGTGACGAACACGTCGGGATAGAAGAACGCGTTGTCGGCCTGCACGTGCAGTTTCATGTCGGAAATGAACACGCTGCAAGGGCCGCCCCGCAGATGGGTGCGCAGTGCCATGAAAAGGTTGCCGGCCACGGTGACATGAGCGTCCGAGGCGCCCGCCATGGCGAACACTTCGCCGTCCAGGTACTCGTGTTTTTCGGCCTGCTGGGCTTCCCAGTCCAGATAGGCTTGCTCGTCGAAACGGGGCTGTCTTTGAGGCAGGTTCATCGCCAGTCCTGAGTTACCTTGTGAGGCCCCGATTGTGGCGCTGGCGATAGCCGTCCAGTGCAAAGGCCGTAAGGCCCGTGAGATCGACTTTTCGGCCACCTCTGCCTGTCAACGCACTTCGACCGTCACGCGCCGATTCCTCGGCTCATCCACCTCGTCCGCCGTCGGCACGGCCAGATCGCGCTCGCCACGCCCGGCCGCCTCGATGCGCTGCGGCGGAAAGCCCTGCTGCACCAGCATTTGCCGCACTTCCTGCGCGCGGCGCAAAGACAGTTGGTCGTTGCGCGGGCCGGCGCCCTGGGTGTCGGTGTGGCCGATGACCACGATGTCCCCCCCGATGCGGGCGGTGGCGGCGCTCAGCAACTGGGGCAGCAACTGCTGGGATTCCGGGGTCAGGGCCGTGTTGCCCACGTTGAAGTACAGCGTGTAGTGCTGGATGGGCGGCGGCATCAGGGAGAAAAGCGTGGCGTTCTCCTGCCGCACCTGGCCGGGGTCGGCCTGCTCCAGCGTGGGCGCGGCGTTGCTGCCGCGAGACACCGTGGCCCGTTGATAGGGTTGCGACAGCAGCTGTTCCCCTTGCGCATTGCGCACCACGACGGCAGAGGCGCTGCCGTCTTCTTGCGGCAGCAGCACCACGCGGGTGGCAGGGGTGGAGCAGGCCGCCAACAACGCGGTCAGCGCTGCGGCGGCCAAAAGGCGGGAAGTGGAGCGGAATGGCAAGAGCAAGGCGTCCTTTCTCCTCCTCATGGATGCGCGTCCGTGCTGACGATGAAGTCAGTGCCGCGGATGCCGATGGTGGCGGTCTGAGTGTCAATGCGCACAGCTTCGGGCTGCTTCTTGGCGATCAGGCCGCTGACCATGCGCATGGAGCCCTGCAGCAGAGACAGCAGGATGTTGCCGTCGTGCGTGGTGGCGTTGAACTGGTACTGCTTCAGATCGAGTTGCGACTGCGGCCCGACGACCAGCACGGTGCCGTCGCGCAGGCGCAGGCTGGCGCCGCTGTGGGCGCCGGTCTGGATGCGGTCCACCTGGCTCACGCCGTCGCCCGGTTGGGCGATCTCCGTGCGGCCATCGGCGCGCAGCAGGCGCACTTCGCCTTGCACCGACTTCAGAACGCCCGCCTGCATGGCGGCTGACGGGGCGCCTGTGGGGGACGGAGCCGCCGCGGAAGGGGCAGCGGGCACGATCGGGCCCACAGAGGACTGGGCCCACAAGGAGAGGGGCGCGACCAGAGCAGCGCTGAGTGCGCAGACCCGAAAGCCGCCCAGGGTGGATGTGCGGGGGCGTGGCAAGCGTCGCATAGGGATCGAGCCTCCAGAAAGGTGGTGGGGAGAAACGAATGTTAAGCGGCCGTCTGAAATCGTGTTGCCCATAATGCCGCGCCATTGCCGCCAGATGCGGGCGGCTTTCACGAAATGGGGATCTGAATGAAGGCGCTGTTGCAGCGGGTGCGCGAGGCGCGCGTGGTGGTGGAGGGTCAGGTGGTCGGCCAGATCGGGGCCGGATTGCTGGTGCTGGTGTGTGCCGAGCCCGAGGACAGCGAGGCGGTGGGCGAGCGCCTGCTGGCGAAGATCCTCAAACTGCGCATCTTCAGCGACGAGGCCGGCAAGATGAACCGCAGCGTGCAGGACGTGGGCGGCGGCCTGCTGCTGGTGAGCCAGTTCACGCTGGCTGCCGATGTGCGCGGCGGCAACCGGCCCAGCTTCACGGCCGCCGCGCCGCCGGATCTGGGCCGGCGCCTGTACGACGCCTTCGTGGCGCAGGCGCGGGCGCAGCACCCGCAGGTGCAGACGGGCGTCTTTGGCGCCGACATGCAGGTGCACCTGGTCAACGACGGGCCGGTCACCATTCCGATCGAGATGCGCTGAATGCAAGACCGCGCGCGGCCGGCGCGCAGTACCACGGGCATGGCGGCGGAATGGCCTCACGCCCCGCCTGCTGCCTACTGCCGCCAGAAAAACACCGCGGCCATCACCAACCCCGTGGCGACGATGCCCGCGCGCAGCCAGGGCGCGGGAATGCGCCGCGCCACGCGCGCGCCGCCGTAGCCGCCCAGCGTGGCCGCGACCATCATCAGCAGCGCCTGCGGCCACAGCACCAGCCCGCCCACGGCGTAGATCAGCACCGCGATGGCCGTGAGCACGGCCGACACCAGGTTCTTCATGCCGTTCATGGCGTGCAGCTGCGTCTGCCCCAGCAGGCCGAACAGCGCCAGCAGCAGGATGCCCAGCCCGCCGTTGAAGTAACCGCCGTAGGCGGCCACGGCCAGCACGCCCAGCGTGGCCTTGAGCGCGGACGGCGGGGCATGCTCGCCCGAGGCCGGCGCCGTCCAGGCGCGCAGGCGCGGGCCCAGCGCGAACAGGGCGGTCGCCGCCAGCAGCAGCCAGGGCACGATGCGGCGGAAGGCCGCGTCGGAGGTCATCAGCAGCAGGGCCGCGCCCGCCGCACCGCCGATCAGCGACAGCAGCAGCATGCGCTGCAGCGTCAGGCCGGGCGGCGGCTGCCAGTCTTCCCGAAAGCCCCAGGCGCCGGCCAGGTAGCCGGGCAGCAGCGCGACGGTGCCCGTGGCGTTGGCCATCACGGGCGGCACGCCGGTCAGCACCAGCGCGGGCAGGGTCAGGAAGCTGCCGCCGCCGGCCACGGCGTTGAGCGCGCCCGCGACGAAGGCTGCGGCCAGCAGCACGGCGGTATCGAACATGGGAAAGGCCTCCGGAAAGGGCGGCCGGTCTGGGCCGGCTCGCGTGATGCAGAACAGTGAAAGAGGAAGAAAGGGCGGCGCGGCAGGGCCGCCGCGCGCCCGCCCGGCCTTCAGCGGTAGGGGTTGCGCACGCCCAGGCCGGCCAGGATCTCGATTTCGCGCGCTTCCATGGCCTCGGCGTCTTCCTCGCCGGTTTCATGGTCCCAGCCCTGCGCGTGCAGGGTGCCGTGCACCAGCAGGTGGGCGTAATGGTCGGCCAGGCTGCGGCGCGCTTCCCGGGCCTCGCGCGCGATCACCGGGGCGCACAGCACCAAGTCGGCCATCACCAGCGGCGACTGCGCGTAGTCGAAGGTCAGCACGTTGGTGGCGTAGTCCTTGCCGCGGAACTCGCGGTTGAGCTGCTGGCCTTCCTCGGCGTCGACGATGCGCACCGTGATCTCGGCCGGCCGCTCCAGTGCATGGCGGATGCAGCGCGCCACGCGGTGGCGCGGCAGTGCGTCGCGGTGGCGCGCGGCGTCGTCGAAGCGGGCGAATTGCAGCGAAAGGGTCAGGTCGGGCAGCGGCATGGCGGTTCCGTCAAGTCCGCTTGCCGGTCTTGTCATAGGCGTCGACGATGCGCGCCACCAAGGGGTGGCGCACCACGTCGCCGCTGTTGAAGTGCGTGAAGGCCAGGCCGGCCACGCGGCGCAGCACGCGTTCGGCGTCGATCAGGCCGCTGGTCTGCGTCTTGGGCAGGTCGATCTGGCTCACGTCGCCCGTCACCACGCACTTGCTGCCAAAGCCGATGCGCGTGAGGAACATCTTCATCTGTTCGGGCGTGGTGTTCTGCGCCTCGTCGAGGATGACGAAGGCGTTGTTCAGCGTGCGCCCGCGCATGAAGGCCAGCGGCGCGATCTCCAGTGCGTTGCGCTCGAAGGCCTTGTTCACCTTCTCGAAACCCATCAGGTCGTAGAGCGCGTCGTACAGCGGTCGCAGGTACGGGTCCACCTTCTGCGTCAGGTCGCCGGGCAGGAAACCCAGGCGCTCGCCGGCCTCCACGGCCGGACGCGTGAGCACGATGCGCTGCACGGCCGAGCGCTCCAGCGCGTCGACGGCGCAGGCCACGGCCAGGTAGGTCTTGCCGGTGCCGGCGGGGCCGATGCCGAAGGTGATGTCGTGGTCGGCGATGTTCTGCAGGTACACGCTCTGGTTGGGCGTGCGTGCGCGCAGGTCGTTGCGGCGCGTGCTCAGCACCAGGGCGCCGTCGGCGTCTTCGGCCAGCATGCTGTCGCCCGCCAGCGTGAGCTGCACCATGGCCGCGTCCAGCGGTCGCTGCGCCATCTCGTAGAGCGCCTGCAGCGTTTCCATCGCGCGCGTGGCCCGGGCCTTGGGCCCGTCGACCTTGAAGACTTCGTTGCGGTGGGCGATCTTCACCTCCAGCGCCTCCTCGATGCGGCGCAGGTGCGCGTCCATGGGGCCGCACAGGTGCGCCAGGCGGGTGTTGTTCGGGGGGGTGAAGCTGTGGCGGAGAATCACGCGGTTTTCGTCCAGAGGCCGGAAGACGGCCAGAAGCTTCGATGATAGGCAAACTCACCGGCACGCTTGCCGAGCGCAACCCGCCGCAGATCGTGATCGACTGCCATGGCGTCGGCTACGAAGTCGATGTGCCGATGAGCACCTTCTACAACCTGCCGCAGCTGGGCGAGAAGGTGTCGCTGCTCACGCATTTCGTGGTGCGCGAGGACGCGCAGATCCTCTACGGCTTCGGCACCGCCGGCGAGCGCGCGGCTTTTCGCGAACTCATCAAGATCAGCGGCGTGGGGCCGCGCACGGCCCTGAGCGTGCTCTCGGGCATGAGCGTCAACGAACTGTCGCAGGCCATCACGCTGCAGCAGGCCGGCCGGCTGGTCAAGGTGCCGGGCATCGGCAAGAAGACGGCCGAGCGCCTGCTGCTGGAGCTGAAAGGCAAGCTCGGCGATGCGCTGGGCGGGCCGGCTGGCGCCGCCCAGCCCGCCAGCGACGTGCAGGCCGACATCCTGCAGGCACTGCTGGCGCTGGGCTACAGCGACAAGGAAGCCGCCGCTTCGCTCAAGGCCCTGCCCCAGGACGTGGGCGTGAGCGAAGGCATCAAGCTCGCGCTCAAGGCGCTGGCCAAGTAGCCGTTGCGCGGCCCCTGGCCGCTACGGCACCCACCAGAAGCGCAGCGCGTGGAAGTAGATCGGCGCGGCGAAGATGACCGAGTCGAGCCGGTCCAGCATGCCGCCGTGGCCCTCGATCAGGGTGCCCCAGTCCTTCACGCCGCGGTCGCGCTTGATGGCCGACATCACCAAACCGCCGAAGAAACCCATGACGCAGAGGGTCAGCGCCATCAGCGCCGCCTGCCAGAAGGTGAAGGGCGTGGCCCAGGCCAGCAGCGCGCCCAGCAGCGTGGCGCTGGCCACGCCGCCGATCAGGCCTTCCCAGGTCTTGGACGGCGACAGTTCGGGCGCCACTTTGCGTTTGCCGATGAGCTTGCCCCAGATGTACTGCAGCACGTCGCTGCCCTGCACGACGATGACGAGAAAGGCGATCAGCAGCAGGTTGCGCCCTTCGAAGCCCGGAATCTGCAGCGTGAGCAGCGCCGGCACGTGGCTGATGCAGAACACGCAGACCATCAGGCCCCACTGCACCTTGGCCGTGCGTTCCAGGAAGCGCTTGGTGTCGCCGCCCACGGCCGACAGGATGGGCAGCACGAGGAAGGCGTAGACCGGGATGAAGATCGAATAGAGGCCGTACCACTCGATCCACACCAGGAAGTACTGCACCGGCAGCCCGATGTAGAACGCCGCTGCGATGGCGTGGTGGTCACCGCGGCGCGTGTAGGCCAGGCTGATGAACTCGCGCAGCGCGTAGAAGGAGATCAGGTAGAACAGCAGGATCACGCCGCCCTTGCCGAAGGCGAAGGCCAGGCCGATCACGGCCACCATCACCCACCAGGCGTTGACGCGCGCGTTGAGGTTGTCGATGACGCTGTGCGGCGCACCGTGCGCCACCTGCCGCTTGAGCAGCCAGCCGATGGCCGAGGCGAGGATCAGCACCCCCGCGACGCCGCCGAACAGCATCAGCGTGGTCTGCGTCTGCGGGCTCATGGCCGGCCCTCCGGCGCGCCCGGGGCCGCGGGCGCGGGGTCGGCCACGGGCTCGTCGCGGTCATGCTCGGGCCGCAGGTCCAGCATGGCCTGGCGCGCCCGGGCCAGGAAGGCGGCCTTGTCCTCGCCGTCGGCCAGCGCGATGGGCGCGCCGTAGCGCACCGAGCAGGCCAGCGGAATGGGCACCAGCGTGCCCTTGGGCAGCACGCGCTTGAGGTTCTCGATCCACACCGGCACCAGCCGCACCTGTGGACAGGCCTTGGCGATGTGGAACAGCCCGCTCTTGAGCGGCAACATGATTTCGTCGCCCGTGTTGCGCGTGCCTTCGGGGAACATGATCAGCGAATCGCCGCCATTGAGCGCCTCGGTCATCTGCTCGACCGGGTTGGGGCCACCGGCCGAGCCGTCGCGCTTGATCATCAGCGCGTTGAACACGTCCTGCCCCACAAACTGCCGGGCTTTGGATGCCATCCAGTAATCCTGCCCCGCCACCGGCCGCGTGACGGCCCGCAGGTCGGGCGGCAGCGTGGCCCACAGCAGCACGAAGTCGCCGTGGCTGGTGTGGTTGGCAAAGTACAGCGTCTGCTCGGCCTTGGGCGTGGTGCCGGCCCACACGGCGCGCACGCCCGTGAGCAGGCCGGCCGCGCCGATGATCAGCCGCCCCACGCAAGAGGCCAGGAAGCGGCGCGCCAGCACGCGCAGCGGCGGCGCGTCGGAGCGGAGGGCGTCTTTCATGTCATTCATGCGGGGCGTCCTGCCGCGCGCCGCGCGTCATTTCAGCGTCTCCGTGATCAGCGCCAGCACGAACATCGCGCTCTGGCAGGCCACCAGCACGCCATGCCGTTGCAGCAGTTGGCGCGTGGCACGCATGCGTTCCTCCAGGCCGCGCTCGGGGCGCGGCGCGGTGCGCAGGCCCAGGCGCTCCAGGGCCACGTCCAGCGACAGCAGAGACACCACGCGGCCCTGGGCCAGCCCGTCGAAGAGGCGCTCGTCGAAGCGCAGGCGGAAGGCGAAATAGCGCTCCAGCAGGCCCAGCAGGGCCGTGGCGCCGAAGCACAGCGTGGCCGTGAAGCCCAGGTCGGGCAGCACCAGGGCCAGCACGGCGGCCGAGATGGCGCTGAGCGCGAAGCCCCACAGCGCCAGCAGGGCGGCGGCATGCAGCAGGGCGGCCAGGGTTGCGCATTGGGTGCGCTCGTGTTCGGTCATCTTCGCGGGTGCTCCTCCGCCCCCGAGCTTAGCGCGGCCAGCGCGGCCAGCCAGCGCTCGCGCAGCACGACCTGCGGGCGCGCGGCGCGCACCAGCGCCTCGGCGGCCTGCGGCGCACGGCCCTGCAGCACCAGCAGGGCGATCAGCGCCGCGGCGCTGCGCGAAAAGCCCAGCGCGCAGCAGACCCACACCTCGCCGCTCGCGGCGCCTTGCGCCTGCGCGCGGCGGCGCTGCGCCTCGATCAGCGCGGCCGCGCGGCGCAAACGCCCGGGCGGCGGAACGACCAGGTCGAGCAGCGGCAGGCCACGCGCGCGGCCGGCCTGGCGCGCCCGTGCGGGCGGCTGCAGCTCGGCGCTCAGGCTCAGCAGGTGCGGGCGGCCGGCGGCCTGCCATTCGGCCGTGCTGGGCAGGCGGCCCAGGCGCAGGCCGGGCGCCACTTCCACGCTGGCGGGCAGGCGGCGCGTCCACAGCCAGGCGTTGATCGCTGCGCCGGCCCGGTACGGCGCATACAGCCAGCGCGCGGCCCAGGCCATGCGGCCCTGGCTGTCCATGGCGAAGCCACGCGCACCGAAGCCCAGGTAGTTGAGCGCCACCAGCGCCAGCGACGCGGTGGGCCAGGCCAGCCACAGGCCGGCGCCGCCAAGCCACAGCGCCAGCGCCAGGCACAGCGCCGCGCCCACGCCATAGAAGCCGGCCAGCTTCAGCCGCTGCGGATCGCGCGCCAGCCGCCACGCGCGCGGCAATGCCACCTGGCGTTCCAGCGGCCACAGCCACACGCAGACCAGGCCCAGCAGTGCGCCGGTCGGGATGTCGATGAAATGGTGCTGGTAGGTGGTCAGCACCGAGCCGCAGATGGCCAGCGCCCACACATGCAGCACCGCGCGCGCCCAGCGCGCGTGGATCAGGCGCCGGTACCAGTCCCACAGGATCACGGCCAGCGCGATGTGCAGCGAGGGGGCCTGGTTGTAGGGCTGGTCGAAGCCGCGCAGCGCGTTGAACAGAAAGGCCGGCGCGCCGCTGACCTCGGGCTGGCCGAAGCTGAAATGCAGCGGCCACAGCGCGAAGCAGCTGACGGCGATCAGCTGGGCCGTGAGCAGGCGCGCCGCATGCCGGTCGACGAGGTGCTTCGTGCGGGCCAGGAACGGCGACAGCGCATAGAACGCGTTGATGGACCAGTACGGAAAGATGGTCCAGGCCCAGAAGGGCATGCCGCGCTCCCAGTCGAACACGACCGAAGGCACGTGGGCGCGCGTGCCGGCCCACCAGTTGGCCAGTCCGTAGCTCAGGTAGAACAGCGGCCCGAGCAGCGCCAGCCAGGCGGCGGCGCGCTTCCACGGCCGGCCCGGCGGCCTTGGGCGGGCACTCATCGCACGACGCGCTGCGCCAGGGAGACCGTGAAGATGCCCCAGCGGTCGATGCGCTGGGTGATCTTGCGAAAGCCGGCCTCTTCGACCAACTGGTCCATCTCGGCCTGCGTGCGCCGGCGCATCACCCAGGCCAAGGGCGGCCCTTCGGGGGGTGTCGCGACGCGGGCATCTGCGGGCTCGGGCGGGCTGCTGCGTTGCAAATGCTCGCCATGGCTGGGGCCATGGCTGTGCTTTGCGCCTTGCATCCCATCCCGATCCGCAGCGCCCGCTTTCCGCTCACCCCCCGAAGGGCCGCCCGTGCCCCGCCGGTGACTGGTGAGCGCGCGCGCGATCATTTCCAGCTGCGGGTGCCAGGGCTGGCCCGTGTAGACCAGGTAGCCGCCGTCTTCCACCGCATCGCCCACGCCGGCCAGCGAGCGCCGCACCATTTCGTTGTCGGGGAAGAGCTCGTACAGGCCCGACACCACGGCCAGCGTGGGCCGCGGCATCACGCTGGCCAGGCTCACGCGGTCGAAGGCGTCGGCCTGCACGAACTGGGCGCGGTCCTGCAGCTCGCGCTCGGCGATCAGTTTCTGTCCGTCGCGCACGTTGATGTCGCTGTAATCGCGCAGCAGGATGGAGTGCGCCTTCACGGGGCTGGCGGCCACGGCGTCGAGCACGTAGCGGCCGTGGCCGGCCGCGATGTCCATCAGCCGCACTTCGCGGTGCGCGGCGGCCAGGCGCTCCATTGCGTCGCGCAGCAGCTCTTCCACATGCAGCTTGCGCTGGCGGATGCCGCGCCATCCGATGGAGTCGAGGTACGTGCGGTCGATGGCCTTGCCGATCAGCGGTGCGCCGGCGGGCTCGTTGCGGTACACATAGTCCAGCGTGCTGCCCGAATCGAAGCCGGTTTCATGCCCCAGTGCCACGCCGCGCGACAGCGCGCCGCCCAGCCTGAGCCCGGCGCGCGTCGCGGCCCAGTACAGCCCGCGCGGTGACAGCGGATGCAGCGGGGCGGCCAGCGCGCGCGACTCCTCGGCCGTGGCGCCCTGCTGGTCGGCGCCGCGCAGGTCCACCGGCGCGGCCGGCGTGTCGAAACCCTGCAGGATGAAGCGGCGCACCGAGCTCACGGCGCCCGCGCGGTCCTTCTCGCCCAGCGTGTCGTGGAAGAAGCCGGGCAGCTCGATCTTCTCCTTCACCGCGCTGCCCAGGCGCTGGAAGAACTGGTGCTGCGGCTTGGAGTGCACCACCCAGTCAGCGCCCGAGATGAGCAGCTGCGTGGGCAGCACGATGGCGTTCGCGTCCTGCACCACGCGTTCGGCGGCCTCGTACAGGTCGAGCAGGATGTTGACGGCGATGGGGCGGCTGATGAGCGGGTCGCTGTCGTAGCTGGCGATGCGTTCCGGGTCGTGCGTGAGGAACTTGGCCTTCACGTAGCTGTTGACGAAGAACAGCCCGCGCAGCTTGTGCATCAGGGCCAGCCCCGGTCGCGCGAAGGGCACGTAGAGCTTGACCTTGAAAGCCGGCGAGGCCAGCGTGAGGCCGCGCACCTTGGGCGCGTAGTCGTGCGCCCAGGTGCTGATGAGCACGGCGCCCACGCTCTGCGCGACGACGTGCATGTCTTCTTCCCGCACGCCGTGGCGGCGCGTGATGTGCTCGACGAAGGTCTGCACGTCGCGCACCGAATGCGCGAAGCTGGGGCTGTGGCCGCGCTCGCCGGGCGAGCGGCCGTGGCCGCGCGCGTCCCAGGCGTAGAAGTCGAAGTCCGGCAGGTCGAGTTCGTCGACCAGGTGCGCCATGCGCGCGCCATGCTCGTGGCCGCGGTGGAACAGCAGCACCGCGCCCCGCCGCTGCGCGCCCGGTGCCGGCACGGCCGGCCAGTGGCGGTAGAAGAGCGACACGCCGTCGTGCGTGTCGAAATGCAGTTCCTGCGCGGTACGAGAGGTCATGAAGGGGACGGTGTGTGACAGGCTCGGAAAAAGGGGCTCAGGCACCGGCCTCGGCCAGCGCACGGCGCACGCGGTTGACCGTGGTCCAGGCCACGAGCACCGTCAGCAGCGGCATCAGCAGCGCGGTGAAGCCGGGCAGCGGGCCGCCCAGCGCAACGTAGAGCCCCAGCGCGCCGAAGGCGAAGGCGCGGTCGCTCTTGCCCATCGGGCCGTCATAGCGGCGGCTGGCGCCCACGGTGGGCCCGAGCGCGCCCGCGAACTCGCTGAGGCCCGCGGCCACGATCAGCGCGCCCACCCAGAAGGCGCCCAACGGCTCGACCAGCGCAAAAGGCGCGTAGAGGGCGGCGTCGGACACCACGTCCGTCAGTTCGTTCAGGAAGGCGCCCAGCCGGCTCTGCTGGCCGTGTTCGCGCGCCAGCATGCCGTCGATGGCGTTGAAAGCCATGCGCAGCAGCATCCACAGCGGCACCAGTGCGAAGGCCCAGCGCCCCGGCGCGGCAAAGAAGAGCCACAGGCCCAGCGCCACGGACACCACACAGGCGGTCACCGTGACCTGGTTGGCCGTCACGCCGGCCCTGGCCAGGCGCCGCACCCCCGGGCGCAGCAGGGCCTGGAAACGGGGCTTGAGTTCGTAGATGGACATGCGCAGGCGGTCAGGCGAACGAGCCGAAGCAGCGGTGGCGGGCGATTCTGCCAGCCGGCCGGCCCGGCCTTGGCGCCAGGATGTACCGGTTTGCAAGCGCGAGGCCGAGGGTATCTTGGGACGCTACCGCGCGCCCGGCAGGGAATGCGGCAGGCTCTAGCAGGCCGTTGAAAAATCCCCTGCGAGCGTCCGCGTCGGCCGCTACGATCTGAAGCCATCCCGGAACAACTGCGACAAGAAAGATGAGAGGCAACCAAGACTTCCAGGGGGCGATGTTTAGCTACATCAGCCTTGAAGAAAGAGTGCCAGCGGCACACCCGCTGCGCAAGTTGCGCGCCGTGGTGGATGCGCTGCTGTCGAGCATGAACAGCGAGTTCGAAGCGGTGTACGCCCGCCGTGGCCGCCCCTCGGTGCCGCCGGAGATGCTGCTCAAGGCCTTGCTGCTGCAAATCCTGTTCTCCATCCGCAGCGAACGCCAGCTGGTCGAGGCGGTCAACTACAACCTGCTGTACCGCTGGTTCGTGGGCCTGAACATTGAAGACAAGGTCTGGGACCACTCCACCTTCAGCGCCAACCGCGAACGCCTCTTCAACGAAGACCTGGCGCGCGCCTTCTTCGAGCGCGTCAAGCTCAGCGCCCAGTGGGGCCGGCTTGCCAGCGACGAACACTTCAGCGTGGACGGCACGCTGATTGAGGCCTGGGCCTCGCACAAGAGTTTCAAACGCAAAGACGACGACAGCGGCACGCCACCCGGACGCAACCCCGAGGTGAACTTCAAAGGGCAGGAGCGCTGCAACGACACCCACGCCAGCACCACCGATGCCGATGCCCGGCTGTTCAAGAAGAGCGCGGGCGACAAATCTCGCCTGTGCCACATGGGGCACATCCTCATGGAGAACCGCAACGGGCTGATCGTGGATGTGGAGATCACACATGCCAGTGGCACCGCCGAGCGCGAGGCGGCGCTGGCGATGCTCAAACGCCGGGGAAACAAGAACAAGCGGGCCACGGTCGGGGCCGACAAAGGTTACGACAGCCAGGCCTTCATCAAGGGCTGCCGAAAGCTCAAAGTCACGCCACACGTGGCGGCCAAGGACAAGCACTCGGCGGTCGATGGCCGCATCCGGCGCCACGAGGGCTACAAGACCAGCCTCAAAGTGCGCAAGCGCATCGAGGAGGCCTTTGGCTGGATCAAGACAGTGGGTGGTCTGGCCAAGACCAAATTGATCGGTCAGGCCAAGCTCGCGGGCCAGGCGCTGCTGTGCTTTGCCACCTACAACCTGGTGCGCATGGGCAGTCTGGGCGGCTGGTGGGACGCGCATCATGCGTGAACCATGGGATACGTGCGCCCGGAACGGGCAAAACGGCCTGCAAACAGGCCGAAATGGCCGCTCCAATCGCTGCGCAGGCCAGTTTGGGCGATCCGTTTCTTCGAAATCCACGACCCTGGCGCGTTCGATGAGCATTTTTTCAACGGCCTGCTAGACTCAGTGCTGACTTACTGTGGCCTCGCATGAGCATCCAGACCGACGATTTCGACCCCCCCGCACGTCCGCGCGTGGTGTCTGCCGCGCCCGCCTCGCCGCAGGAAGAGGCCATCGAGCGCGCCCTGCGCCCCAAGCTGCTCGACGAGTACGTGGGCCAGGCCAAGGTACGCGAGCAGCTGGAAATCTTCATCGGCGCGGCCAAGAAGCGCGGCGAGCCGCTGGACCATGTGCTGCTCTTCGGCCCGCCCGGGCTGGGCAAGACCACGCTCTCGCACATCGTCGCGGCCGAACTGGGCGTGAGCCTGCGCCAGACCAGCGGCCCGGTGCTCGAAAAGCCCAAGGATCTGGCCGCGCTGCTGACCAACCTGGAAGCGCACGACGTGCTCTTCATCGACGAGATTCACCGCCTCTCGCCCGTGGTCGAGGAAATCCTCTATCCCGCGCTGGAGGACTACCAGATTGACATCATGATCGGCGAAGGCCCGGCCGCGCGCAGCATCAAGCTGGACCTGCAGCCCTTCACGCTGGTGGGCGCCACCACGCGCGCGGGCATGCTGACCAACCCGCTGCGCGACCGCTTCGGCATCGTGGCGCGGCTGGAGTTCTACACGGCCGAGGAACTGACGCGCATCGTCACCCGCAGCGCCGGCCTGCTCAATGCGCCCATCGATCCGGACGGCGCTTTCGAGATCGCGCGCCGCTCGCGCGGCACGCCGCGCATCGCCAACCGGCTGCTGCGCCGCGTGCGCGACTATGCCGACGTGAAGGGCGACGGGCGAATCACGAAGGACATCGCGCATCTGGCGCTGGCCATGCTCGACGTCGACCCGCAGGGCTTCGACCTGATGGACCGCAAGCTGCTCGAAGCGGTGATCCACCGGTTCGACGGCGGCCCGGTGGGACTGGACAACGTGGCGGCCGCGATCGGCGAGGAGAGCGGCACCATCGAGGACGTGATCGAGCCCTACCTGATCCAGCAGGGCTACCTGCAGCGCACGCCGCGCGGGCGCATCGCCACCTTGGCGGCCTACCGCCACGTGGGCGTGGCGCCGCCGGCCGGGCGGCAAGGCGAGGGGGATCTTTTCGGGGCCTGAGCCCCGGCGCTGCCGGCCGCCCATGCCGGCGCCGGAGCCGTGCGCCCTTGCTTACACTGGGTCGACCATGCACACGAGCGACCTGCGCCCCTGGCAGCACAGCCACCAGTTCGACACCGGCAACGCGTCGGCCGAGCGCAGCACCCGCGTGGTGCTGGCAATCACCGCCGTGGCGATGCTCGTGGAGATCGGCGCTGGCGCATGGTTCAACTCCATGGCGCTGCTGGCCGACGGCTGGCACATGAGTTCGCATGCGGTGGCCATCGGGCTGAGCGCCTTCGCCTATGCGGCGGCGCGGCGCTACGCCCGCGACCCCCGCTTCGCCTTCGGCACCTGGAAGATCGAAGTCCTGGGCGGCTTCGCCAGTGCGCTCTTCCTGCTGGGCGTGGCCGCGCTGATGGTGGTGGGCTCGCTGGAGCGCTTGTGGTCGCCGGCGCCGATCCATTACCGCGAGGCGATCGTGGTGGCCGTGCTGGGCCTGGTGGTCAACCTGGCCTGCGCACGACTGCTGCATGCGGGGCACGGGCATGAGCATGGGCACGATCACCACCACGGGCATGGCCATGCGCACGGCCACGGCCATGACGACCACCACCACGACCTCAACCTGCGCTCGGCCTACCTGCACGTGGTGGCCGATGCGGCCACCTCGGTGCTGGCCATCGGCGCGTTGCTGGGCGGCTGGTTCTTCGGCTGGGCCTGGCTCGACCCGGCGATGGGGCTGGTGGGCGCCGCGCTGGTGGCGCTGTGGGCCAGGGGCCTGCTGCAGGAGACGGCCAAGGTGCTGCTGGACCGCGAGATGGACCACCCGGTGACCGATGAAATCCGCGAAGGCATCGAGACCGCGCTGGCCGATTCCGAAACCCGTGTGGCCGACCTGCATGTGTGGCGCGTGGGCCGTGCGGCCTACGCCTGTGCCGTCACGGTGGTCACGCATTCGCCCACGCTGACGGCCGACCAGGTGCGCGCGACCTTCGCCATGCACGAGGAGATCCGCCATTCGACGGTGGAGATCCAGCGCTGCGGCTGAGCCGCCGCGGGCCGGCCCGCCGGGGCGCCGCCTGTTCGGCGCTCGGGCCGTGGGGCCATGTCACGGCCCCGTCATGACGCCGACATGACGCCGTCACGGCCGGCGCCGAAGCTGCCGGCTCATGCAACGCGACGACGCCTTCCTGCGCGCATGGCGCGACACGGCCGGACGGCCGCCGGAGCCGGATGAAGCGGCGGGCGGGCCGCCGCCACTGCGCTTTCGCACGCTCTGGATCTCGGACCTGCACCTGGGCACACCCGGCTGCCAGGCGCGGGCGCTGCTCGACTTCCTGAAGAACACCGAATGCGACACGCTGTTCCTGGTCAGCGACATCATCGACGGCTGGCAGCTCAAGCGGCACTGGTACTGGCCGCAGGCGCACAACGACGTGATCCAGAAGCTGCTGCGCAAGGCGCGCAAGGGCACGCGCGTGATCTTCATCCCGGGCAACCATGACGAGTTTGCGCGCAAGTACCTGCACCACAACTTCGGCGGCATCGACGTGGCCGAGGAATGGATCCACGAGACCGCCGACGGCCGCAAGCTGTGGGTCATGCACGGCGACCTGTTCGACGGCGTGATCCAGTGCGCCAAGTGGCTGGCCTACGTGGGCGATTCGCTCTACGAGTTCACGCTCAAGCTCAACCGGCACCTCAACAGCCTGCGTGCGCGCCTGGGGCTGCCGTACTGGTCGCTCTCCAAGTACCTCAAGGGCAAGGTCAAGCGCGCCGTGAGCTACGTGGGCGACTTCGAAGCGGCCGTGGCGCGCGAGGCGCACAAGCGCGGCGTGCAGGGCGTGGTGTGCGGCCACATCCACCATGCCGAGATGCGCGACATCGACGGCATCCTGTACTGCAACGACGGCGACTGGGTGGAAAGCCTCACCGCCTTGGCCGAGCAGGCCGACGGCACGCTGCAGATCCTCGACTGGGCGCAGCACATGCGCGCCGCAGCCGGCGCGGCGGCCCGGCGCACCCCTGTCGTCCAGGCGGCGGGCTGAGGCCCGGCCTGCCCCTGCGGAGCTGCGCGGGAGCGCGCGCCGGCCGATTGGTGAGCGGATGTGAACAGCCGATGGCCCGATTGACCCCAGATGCAGAAGGGGCGCGGGTCTGCCGGCGTCTTCCTCGGCCGGTGCGCCGCCGGTCCGCTGGCGTGCGCCCAGGCGTCGCCGGCCTTCTCGCGCTTGCCGCCGCGCGGCTAGCGAGGCGCAGGGGCGCGGCCTGTAGGTCGAGGCCGCACCTACCAAATCCAACGCCCCGAAACATGCGGCGCCGCACGAGCGCCCTAGCATGGGCTTTCCCCTGTGCCATGTTCGTGGCTCGCCCAGCGAAGCACGGCATGGCATTCCACTTTTCAGACGGAGAGCCTTGTTTTGACCGATCTTGCACAGAACCCGACGCTGGCCATCTACGACACGCGGCTGGACCAGAACAACCTGCCCTTCAAGGTGGGCGGCACCCCCTCGACCGCCGTGCGCACCGACACGAGCTGGATCGTGAACACCACCGAAGGCGAACTGGGCTACACCACCACGGTTTCCGGTGAAGGCCTGACCTACGACCTGGCCGGCAACCTGAGTGGCGGCACCATCACCGGCATCCAGGTGATCGAGAAAGAGCCCGGTGAACTGATTGGCGACCTGCTGTACCGCGTGGGCGACGGGTTCTCCGTGAACGTCGCGGACATCGACCCCGAAGCCGGCCTGGCCGGCGTGCTGGCACAGGGACTGGCGCAGGGAGCGAACGTCGCGGTGCCGGTGGGCGCCGTGGGCACGACGGCAGCGGTGCACGGCTACGCGGGCGATGACTACTTCGTGGCCGGCGGGCTGGACCTGGAGACCTTCAACGTGGACGGCGGCGATGGCATCGACACCATGGGGCTGGTGCATGGGCAGAACCTGCCCTCGCTGACCCAGACGCCCTTCGGCTGGTCGCTGCAGAACTTCGACACGCAGATCAACCTGGCCAACGTGGAGCGCGTGCAGGGCATCGACCCCTTGAACCCGAGCAACAACATCAGCCGGGCGCTGGATCTGGATGGCAATGCCGGTGACGCCGCACGGCTGATCGGCACCTTGCTGGGCGACGAAGTGCTGCAGAACGAGGCGCTGGTGGGGGAAGTGATCAGCTATGTGGACCAGTTCGGCCTGTCGGGCACCACCCAGCAGCTGGTGGATCTCGGCGTGGTCGATGCCATCGTGGGCGGTGCCGATTCCCAGTCCTTCATCCGCACGGCCTACGAAAACGTCATCGGCACCGAGCCGTCCCAGGCAGAGCTGGCCGAGTTGGCGGGGCTGATCGACAACGGCATGTACACCAAGGCCCAGGCGCTCGACGCCATTGCCGGCCTGGACCAGACGGCGCAGGCCATCGACCTGGTTGGCCTGAGCCAGACGGGGCTGGAGTTCACGCCTTTCGGTTGACGAAGCACTGCAGGCCCGGGAAGCCGGGCCGGCATTCATCTCATGTTTGCGCAGGTGCGGCATGAGGCGAACCGGTTCAGTGCCTACGATGCCTTTGCCCTTGACTCCCTCAAGTGCCGTTCATCGGCCCCGGCGACGGCTCCAAAGAAAAACCCGCCGGACGCATCGCGTGACGGCGGGTTGATCAAGTCCTGACGGACGATGTCTGGTGGCGCTTCACGGACTCGAACCGCGGACCTGTGGATTATGATTCCCTGAATGTAACAATTCACCCGTGTTGATTGATGTAGATAGAATCTATGCAAATCAATACGTTAGGAGAGTGATGCTGGATGTTTAGCCAGCCGATGTGTTGATCGGCGTTGCTCTTTTATGGGGTAATTCTCTTACATCCGCCGTTACATCGAGTATGGCCAAGGTCGCGTTCACGGCTCCCCGGGTGGCTGGCTTCAAGTGCCCGGCCGACAAGCAGCAGGCGTTCCTATGGGATGCCACGGCCCCGGGCCTGGGGTTGCGCGCCACGCCCGCCGGCAAGCCTTCTTATGTCTTCCAGGGGCTGTGCCAAGGCAAGACCATTCGCATCACCATCGGCAGTCCGGCAGCGTGGACGATCCCCAATGCCCAGGCCAAGGCTCGCGAGCTGCAGCGTCAGATTGATGAGGGGCTCGACCCCCGGGAGGTGCGGCGCGAGGCCCAGGCAGCTCAAGAGCAGAAGAGGGCGGCCGAAGCTGCCGCCGCCGAGCAGGCGCGTAAGGACGCGGCCGCTGCGGCCTTGACCGTTGGCGAGGTGTGGGCCGTCTACCTGGAGGCTCGGAAAGAGCACTGGGGCGAGACGCACTACAAGGATCACGTCAAACTGGCGCGGGGCGGCGGCGAGGTCGCCAAGCGCGGCACTCGGGGTAAGGGCCTGACCATCCCCATGCCGCTGCATCCGCTCATGGCTCTGCCGCTGGGCACCCTGGATGCGCCCACCATCGAGGCATGGGCCGCCTGCGAGGCGAAGACCCGCCCGACCAGCGCGCGCCTGTCTTGGCGGCTGCTGAAGGTATTCCTGAACTGGTGCGCTGAGCAGCCGGAATATGCCGGCTTACTGCCCGTGAAGAACGCGGCGGCCACGCGCAAGACCCGCGAGGCGCTGGGCAAGCCCAAGGCGAAGAAAGACACCCTGCTACGTGAGCAGTTGCCGGCCTGGTTCGCGGCGGTGCGCGGCATCAGTAACCCGACCATCGCGGCATCGTTGCAGGTCATGCTGCTGACGGGCGCGCGTCTTGGCGAGGTACTGACCATGCGCTGGGCGGACGTGAACGTGAAGTGGCGCGGGCTGACGATCAGGGACAAGGTAGAAGGCGAGCGAGTCATCCCCCTGACGCCCTACGTGCAGGCGCTGCTGGCTGGCCTGCCGCGCCGAAATGAGTGGGTCTTCGCCAGCACGCGCACCGTGGACATGGACCCGAAGAACGTTCGCCGCCGTGCACGGCGAGCCGAGGCTGGCGGTGTCGAGCCTGCGGCAGGCGATGTGAAAGAGGCCAGCGAGTCGGGCCACATCAGCGAGCCGCGCAGCCATCACAACTGCGCATGCCAGACTGCCGGCATTGACGGGCTCACGCTGCACGGCCTGCGCCGCAGTTTCAAGAGCCTGACCGAGTGGCTGGAGATACCGGCCGGCGTGGTTGCGCAGATCATGGGCCACAAGCCCAGCGCCACGGCGGAGAGGCATTACACCGTGCGCCCGCTGGACCTGCTGCGAGTGCATCACGAGCGCATCGAGGCGTGGATATTGGAGCAGGCGAGGGTGACTATCGACGCCAAGGCCGAGCCCGGCAAAGCGCACTTGGTGGTCGCATGAGCCGTGTAACGCTGACCAGCGTCAGCGGCAAATTCCGCTCCGTAATCGACACGGCACCCATTGCGTCCATAGTCGTGGACCTGAATATCGACGGTACGGAATTTGCAAAGTGGGTAGGTTCAATGGCTTGCGAATACCATGCAGGGGAGCATTACAAAGCGCCGGCTACAAAGGCGGCCGACCGAGAGCTTGCAAGCTATATCGGCGCGCTGGACAAGATGGAGAAAATCCTTTCCGGCCATAGCTTCGGGTCCGAGGCCGAGGCTGGATTTATTCATCTACTGCTATCGAATGGCGCGGGCCTTCAAGAAGCCGTCAACTCTCGCAAGGTGCTGCGCGGCACCATCAAACAAGAACTTGCGGCTGCGCTTCGGGTTCAGGAACTTGCAGGCCGGCAGCAGTCGGCTGGAGGAAGGCCAGCCGCAACCCGCCGCAACGGCATCTTGAACGAGATTGTGAAAGTCCTGCGTGGCGCCGGAGCATCGGCCCGCGACGCACGAGGCCGGGCCGAGCGCATATTGATCGCCTGCCGCATCCCGGTCCCGACCGGCGAGCGCGCGGTTCGACGGGTGGAGCCGAAGCCGGGGGACAAAAACTAGGCTTTTTTCTGCCCGGTTTTTGTCCATTACGAAAGAGCGGCGCATCCAAATAATTCGGAACCTTCACAAACAACTGCCGCACGGCAGGGAAGGTCCCGAATGTTCGTCAACGCTGAGTTTCCGCCGCTGGGGTCGGTAACGCGCCCCACAGTCCCCACGCCGCAAGCGGCGCACTACGTCAACCGCAAGCCACAAACCTTGCGCGGCTGGGCTTGCTTGGAAAACGGCCCCATCCGTCCTATCCGTATCAATGGTCGCCTGGCCTGGCGCGTCGCCGACATCAAACGCCTGTTGGGCGTCGAAACGGAGGCAGCATGAAAAACGCCCGACGGACCGAAGTCACGTCGAGCGCTACCGTGGAAGGCGCGCACATTGTCGCCGACGGCGGCGCCGAAAACAAGGCTGAGTACACGGTCAAAGCGCAGGCCGCACTGGCTGGCATCGCGGTGTACGCGCTGAGTAGCGGGGGCTACGTTGTCGGCCGCTGGGGCTGGGGCCGCGAACTGCCCGACCTGCGCGCCGTGGTGCAGTTCCTGAAGATGCAAGGGGTGACGCTGTGATCACCTGGACCCTTGCCATCAGCGCCGAGCGCGCTACACTGCCCGCAAGCCTTTCCGAAGGCCCGGTGCCTGAGAAACACCATTGGTTCAGCGGTTGCAAGCCCCACCGACAAGCGGGCTTTTATCACGTCCATTTTCTGGGGACTGGTGCGCTTGCATCTGTCCCTCATGGTTTCGGACGGGATGGGCAAAAGGGCAACCTGCGCCGCACGGCTGAACCCGTGTTTTTCACATCCCGTCCACCTTCTACTGCGATGAAAACGCGGCAGGCGGTGGCTTCTAGTCTCGTTCAGGAGCTTGAAACCATGTCCCGTACCACGCCCAAGAAGGGCAAGTCCACCCGCGCCCAGTCCATCACTACCATCGAGCGCAACCCTGCGCTGCCGTTCGTTGTCACGCATCGCGGCCTGCGCGGTGCGTGCGTCGGCTTCGACTACTTCCACGTCGAGCCCGGCCGACACTATTTCGAAGGCTATCAGCAGGGCCTTGACGCGGCGGCGGCGATGTTGGCCGAGGTCAAGGCCGGTGGCGAGGGCGCCAGGTACTTGGCCGCCGTGTTGAAGACGGCGGCCAAACGCGCCGACGACAAGAACCCGGCTGTCGATGGTGCTGCCCATGGCTTCATGGCCGTCGTTTGTGAAGCAGTCCGTTTCACCGCCAAGCGCGGCGCGTGGGAGGGCTACTTCGAGGACAAGACCCGCGAGAACGCCCGCTGGGTCGAGATCGAGAACCGCCACCACGCCGAGCGCACTGCCCGCGCCATCGCAGCCCGCAAGGCCAAGAAGGCTGCCAAGGTCGAAGGAGGTGCGCAATGACCGCCGTCTTCAAGCCCAACAAGCACCGCTTGCCCGGCGTCAGCCACGACAGCACGGCCACCCTGGAGAACGGCGTCAATTTGAGCGTGCGCGCAACCGCCGAGCTGGACGAAGTGGAGGTGGCCCGCGCCACCGGCGACAGCTACATCGTGATCCGCCTCGCAGCGGCCGACGCTCGCGCCCTGGCGCATGAACTGCTGGCCGCTGCTGACGCGCAAGGAGGTGCTGATGGCGCAGCCTAATCTCGCCCACCTCATCGAGCCCGTGGCCCGCCAGCTTTGGGGCGAGCCCAACGAACTGCACTCCAAGCCGGGCAATCCGCGCTGGGGCACCAACGGCAGCAAGCATGTCGAAGTCGCCAAGGGCTTCTTCGCCGACTACGAGGTCGGCGTCCGTGGTGGCGTGCTCAAGCTCATCGGCCACGTGCTGGGCAGCACCGACCGCAAGGTGCAAATGCAGTGGCTGCGCGACAAGGGCTTTATCAGGCCGTTGAAAAATCCCCTGCGAGCGTCCGCGTCGGCCGCTACGATCTGAAGCCATCCCGGAACAACTGCGACAAGAAAGATGAGAGGCAACCAAGACTTCCAGGGGGCGATGTTTAGCTACATCAGCCTTGAAGAAAGAGTGCCAGCGGCACACCCGCTGCGCAAGTTGCGCGCCGTGGTGGATGCGCTGCTGTCGAGCATGAACAGCGAGTTCGAAGCGGTGTACGCCCGCCGTGGCCGCCCCTCGGTGCCGCCGGAGATGCTGCTCAAGGCCTTGCTGCTGCAAATCCTGTTCTCCATCCGCAGCGAACGCCAGCTGGTCGAGGCGGTCAACTACAACCTGCTGTACCGCTGGTTCGTGGGCCTGAACATTGAAGACAAGGTCTGGGACCACTCCACCTTCAGCGCCAACCGCGAACGCCTCTTCAACGAAGACCTGGCGCGCGCCTTCTTCGAGCGCGTCAAGCTCAGCGCCCAGTGGGGCCGGCTTGCCAGCGACGAACACTTCAGCGTGGACGGCACGCTGATTGAGGCCTGGGCCTCGCACAAGAGTTTCAAACGCAAAGACGACGACAGCGGCACGCCACCCGGACGCAACCCCGAGGTGAACTTCAAAGGGCAGGAGCGCTGCAACGACACCCACGCCAGCACCACCGATGCCGATGCCCGGCTGTTCAAGAAGAGCGCGGGCGACAAATCTCGCCTGTGCCACATGGGGCACATCCTCATGGAGAACCGCAACGGGCTGATCGTGGATGTGGAGATCACACATGCCAGTGGCACCGCCGAGCGCGAGGCGGCGCTGGCGATGCTCAAACGCCGGGGAAACAAGAACAAGCGGGCCACGGTCGGGGCCGACAAAGGTTACGACAGCCAGGCCTTCATCAAGGGCTGCCGAAAGCTCAAAGTCACGCCACACGTGGCGGCCAAGGACAAGCACTCGGCGGTCGATGGCCGCATCCGGCGCCACGAGGGCTACAAGACCAGCCTCAAAGTGCGCAAGCGCATCGAGGAGGCCTTTGGCTGGATCAAGACAGTGGGTGGTCTGGCCAAGACCAAATTGATCGGTCAGGCCAAGCTCGCGGGCCAGGCGCTGCTGTGCTTTGCCACCTACAACCTGGTGCGCATGGGCAGTCTGGGCGGCTGGTGGGACGCGCATCATGCGTGAACCATGGGATACGTGCGCCCGGAACGGGCAAAACGGCCTGCAAACAGGCCGAAATGGCCGCTCCAATCGCTGCGCAGGCCAGTTTGGGCGATCCGTTTCTTCGAAATCCACGACCCTGGCGCGTTCGATGAGCATTTTTTCAACGGCCTGTTATTGCAGACAGCGACAAGCTCGGCAAGAAAACTTCCCGGACCAAAGTCATGGAAGTCATGCAAGTCATGGCCGAGCCCAAAGCGGCGCCCACCAAGGCCGCGCCGAAGCTCAAGACCGCCAGCAAGATCGTCGCCACCTACGACTACCGCGCCGAGGACGGCACCGTCCTGTTCCAGGTGGTTCGCATGGAGCCCAAGACCTTCCGTCAGCGGCGCCCGGATGGCGATGGCTGGAGCTGGACCGTGAAGGGTGTGCGGGTGGTGCCCTACAACCTGCCGTTCATGCAGTCCCGGCCAAGCGCCCCCGTTTTCGTGGTCGAGGGCGAGAAGGACGTGGACCGGCTCACCAAGCTGGGCGTGGTCGCCACCTGCAATGCGGCCGGCGCCGGTAAGTGGACCGACGAGCACGCGCAGTTCCTCAAGGGCCGCCGCGTCGTGATCCTGCCCGACAACGACGACGCCGGCCGCAAGCATGCGCAGAAGGTGGCCAAGTCGCTGCGCGGCATTGCCGAGGTCAGCATCGTGGAGCTGCCCTGCCTGCCTGAGAAAGGCGACATCAGCGACTGGCTGGACGCTGGCGGCACCGTCGAGGCCCTGGCCCAGCTGATCAGCGAGGCGCCGAAGGCACCCGAGGTGCAGGGTGATGACGACGCGCCGGAAAAGGAGCGGGAGAGCCAGGCCGACCAGGTGGTGAAGTTCGCGCAGGCACGCTATGAACTGCTGCACGACGACCAGAAGAACGTCTACGCCCGCAGCATGTCCAGCGGCATCGTGTGCAGGGTGACCAGCCGCGCCTTCCGGGATGACATCTATGCCGCGTTCTTCGAGGCCCGCGGCAAGGGCATCAAGGCTGCCTCGTTCAGTGAAGCGCTGGACACGCTGACGGCCCTGGGCGTGAACAGCGGCGAGCCGGAGAAAGTCTTCCTGCGCACCGCCCACCACGACAGCGGGTACTACATCGACCTTTGCCAACCGAACAACTCGCAGGCCATCCACCTGAGCGCGGCCGGCTGGCGGGTGGTCGCCAAGCCTCCCGTGGTGTTCGTGCGCGGCGAGGCCATGCAACCCCTGCCGCATCCAGTGGCCGGCGGCACGCTGGGCATGCTGTGGGAGCTGCTGAACGTGCCCGAAGACGCCCGCCTGCTGGTGGTCGCGTTCATCGTGGACGCCTACCGCACGGACGGCCCGTATGCTGGCCTGGAACTTTTGGGCGAACAGGGCAGCGGTAAGAGTCTCACGGCGAAGTTCATCCGGCGCTTGATCGACCCGAACGCATGCGATCTGCGCGGCGCGCCCCGAAGCGTCGAGGACATTTTTGTGGTGGCAGGCCACTCCCACCTGGTGACCTTCGAGAACATCAGCCACCTGCACGGCACCATGCAGGACGCGCTGTGCATCTTGTCCACGGGCGGTGGCATCGCCAAGCGCACGCTGTACTCCAACGATGAGGAAAGCATCATCAGCGTGCAGCGGCCCTGGATCATCAACGGCATCTCGGCAGCCGTCACGCAGCAGGACTTGCTGGATCGCGCCGTCACCATCGACTGCCCCGTGATCGAGGAGCGAGGCACCGCCACCGGCCTGAACGCCACGTTCGAGAAGAACCACGCCATGCTGCTGGGCGCACTCATGGACGTGGCCGCCAAGGCGCTGGAAATCCTGCCCCGCATCCGGCTGTCGCCCAAGGACCGCCCGCGCTTGGCCGAGTTCGCCATGCTGGGGATGGCTGTGGCGCAGGCGATGGGCCACGAGCCGCAGGAGTTCATGCGCCAGTTCACTGCATCGCGCCGTGAGTCCATCGCCCGCGTGCTCGATGCATCGCCGGTCGCCAGCGCCGTGCTGGAGTACGTGGACAAGAACCCCAGTGGCATCGAGGCCAGCGCGAAGGACATCTTGTCGCGGCTGGAGGACTTCAAGCCCGTGGGCGCTGACGCCTGGCCCCGCAGCCCCAAGGGCCTGGGCGATGCACTGCGGCGTGCAGCGCCTGCACTGCGGCAGATGGATGTGGAGTGCAAGAGCCTGGGCAACACGGGCGGCAAAGTCCGGTGGTCCATCAAAAAGAAGCCGATTGCAAGTCATGGAAGTCATGAAGTCATGGCATCGCCCGATTCAGGCCATGACATTGATGACATGCATGACTTTGGTTCGGCAACTTTTGTTGATGAGGTGCCACTGTGAGCGCCGCCGATACGTTGATTCGTGCGCGTGCGGCCGGTGTTGAGATCGTGGTGCGCGACGGTGAGCTGAAGGCACGCGGCCCCGCCGAAGCCTTGGCAACCTGGGCACCTGCGCTACGCCCGCACAAACACGAGCTGCTGGCCCTACTGACGGCCGAGCCCGAACCCCGGCCCGACTGGCGCCTGCTGGACATGGCTTATCAGCAGCATCACTTCAACTGCCCGCAGTGCATCGCGGCCGGCAAGGGCTACGGTAGTCAGCCCTGAACAATTCAGTTGTCAGCTACAGATAGGCTGACGTCGCCAGGAGCGGCCAGCAGTGCGGCGATGACCGCCTGCATCGATAACCCGAATCGGGCGCAATAAAGCCGCAGCGCGGCCAGGATCAGGCGCAGGTTATGCCCGGCACCGCACATCACCGCGTGCAGCGCATCGCCCAGCGCACCCTTGAGCGGGTTGCGGCCCAGCCGCCCGTCCATCTTCATGTGCCCAATGGCCGGTTCGATGGCGCTGCGCCGCTTGATCATGGCCCTGAGCGTTCGGGTGATGCCCCGCTTTTGGCCCGACATCAGGATGCGCACACCTTCAACTTTCACACCCCGGTAGCCCTTGTCCACGATTGCCGTGGCGGGCGGCCTGTCCGTGCCAGTGAGGATGCCCACCTGCTCCAGTGTCTCAGCCAGGGTGTGGCCGTCGTAGGGGTTGCCCGGCATGGAGCGCATGCCCACCACCAGGCCTTCCTTCAACGTGGTAGCGATGCTGACCTTCACGCCGAACTCGTACGGTGTCCTGGCTTTGCCTTTGCTGATGCATTCGACCTCGGGCGCGTGCAGGGCGTACAGCTTGTTCTTGTCCTTCGTGCGTTGACTGAGGATGCGGCCGGTGCGCTGCAGCAGGTCTTGGACCTTGGCCTGGGCCGCTTCGGGCAGCATGTGCAGTTGGCGGGCCACCTCGCGGTGCACGCGGCCAACCCGGGTGCGCAGTGTGCGAACGGCCTTGTTCATGCGCTTGAACTGCTTGGCGTGGGCGTAGCGCCCGATCTGCGCGGCCAGCCGTGGGGCGATGCGGTTGTAGTTCTGGCGCAGTTTCAGCCCATTGCCCTCGGCCACCTTGACCAGGTGCTGGCGGCTTCGCTCCAGCAGGCGGCTGTCGGTGGGGTGAGCGATAGCCTTGGGCATCACCGTGGTGTCCACGATCACTTGCTGCACGCTGGCTTTCTTGATGACGCCACCACGCCGGGCGGCATCGATGCTGGCCGCCAGCAGCATCTCCACGCCTTCTTCCCCAACGCGCTTTCTCCAGCGCGTCAGGCTGGACGGGTCAATGGGCAGCTCGGTCTGCAGGTAGGTCTCGCCGCAGAAGAACTGCCAGTATGGGTTCTCCACCCAGGTGTTGACCACCGCCTCGTCGGAGGCATCGAAGGTGTGCTGCAGGTACAGCAGCCCGGCGACCAGGCGCGGCGCCAAGGCGGGCCGCCCGCGCCCCGAAGTGAACGACACCGCGAACGTGCGCTCGATCTCGGCCCAGTCGATCAGCGCGCCCAGCCTGACCAGCGGATGCTTCATGTTGATCTGCTCGTCCAGTCGTGGACGAAACAACTCGCCCGTTTGCGGCTGCGAAGGCTTCGGACCCATCGGACTCCCCGGAGAAATTTGCAAGAAAACAGGCACTGGCAAGACCATACCTTGCAAATCCCGCGCCCATCAACTCGAAGAACAACCAGTCAGATCAAGGGCTTGCGAGTTGTTCAGGGCGGACTACGGTAGTCGCTGCGCGGTGGGCCTGATGTTGTGGAGCACGTATCAGGAGGCCATCAAATGATGCCGCTTGCTGATGCCGCCCGCGAGCTGGGCGTGGCGCCGGTCACGCTGAAACGCTGGCGCAAGCTGGGCTGCCCCTGTGTGCCTGGCCGGCGCGGGCGTGGGCATGCCGCGCTGTACGACCCCGATGCCATCAGAACCTGGCGCGCTGCCCATGGGCGAGAGGCTGCGATGCTGGAGATCGCCGCCGCCGCGCCTGGCGTACTCGCTGATGCCACGCTGGACGCCTTCAACCAGATCGACGCGCCGGACAAGCGCCGCCAAGCTGGACTGCTGGCCGGGACGTGGTACGTCCTGACCACCGCCCTGCTGGACCACTTGCGCACTACCTGTGCCGAAGTGCCCGAGCTTGCAGGTGTCCCCGGGCCCGTCGAGCGCCTGCGAAAAATCGCCGCGGCCTGATCCATTTAGGCCCGCTTCTTCATGCTGGTGGCACATCAACCCGCCGCCCGGCACCCGTCCGCCTGGTGGCACATCCTGAGAAAGGAGCCCTCCCATGGACGCACTTCAACAAGCTGCACTGATCCGCGCCCGCAGCGCCCTGGACCTTGCCGCTGGCAGTCCTGTTCGCCAGCCCGGCCTGCTGGCATCGCGCTATCTCAAAAGCATGGCCGGCGCCGACGCGCCCGGCCAGGCCGCACGGTTCGCCGAGGAACGCCGCTATGGCGACACCATCGTCAAGGCCGCACTTGGCGCAGCATCCACATCCAGCGCACCAGCCCTGCAAGAAATTCATGCCGACTTTCTGGCCGCTGTTCGCGCCCGCAGCCTAGTGGGTCGCCTGCTGCCCCGCCTGCGCAAGCTGCCACCGAAAACCCCGACGATCCGGCAGACTGGCGGCACCAGCGCAACATGGGTGCCCGAGGGTGCATCTATCCCGTTGACGGCAGGCACGTTCGCCAAGGATGCCCAGCTTCAGGCGCTGAAGGTGGCAGGTATCGCGGCCACTACTCGCGAGTTGGCCCGCGCTGGCATCGCTGACACCCTCATCGGCGACGACCTGATCCGGGCGTGCGCCGCTGCCGTTGATAGCAAGTTCGCCAGCACCGATGCGGCCGTGACCGGCACATCGCCCGCAGGTGTCTTCAACGGGGCAAGCGCTGGCGCATCGGCAGGCCCTGGTGCAGACGGTGCCCGTGCCGACGTGGACACCCTGCTGGCCGCCCTGGTTGGCAACATCGATAGCGTCGTGTTCATCACCAACACCCGCTGCGCCGCGCAGCTCGCCATGCTCGATCTGGCCGCTATCAATCCGAGCGGCGAAAGCACCCTGGCCGGCCTGCCGCTGTACTTCAGCGATGCCGTCCCGGCCGTGCTGGGCCTGGTGGACTGCGCCCGCATTGAGCTGGTGGGCTTTGACGAGGCCGAGCTGGACGTGTCGCGGGAAGGCGCCCTGCAGATGGACACCGCACCGACCGGCAGCAGCATCGGCACGCCCGTTGCCACGCAGCAGGTTAGCCTGTGGCAGACGGGCACGGTCGGCCTGCGTGGCGAGATCGGCGTGAACTGGCGTGCCGCGCCTGGTGCCGCTGCCTTCGTCAGTGGTGTGGACTACAGCCCCGTGCCGGCGTCGAGCTGATCGGAGGTCGGCATGCAGCAAGAAACGCTACTGCGCCTGAAGTCCGCCGGCGACCCTTGGAGCTTCACCGGCTGGGCATCAACGCCAGACGTTGATCTGGTCGGCGACATCGTGGAGCCGAGCGGCGCCCGCTATGAACTGCCGCTGCCGCTGCTGTGGCAGCACAAGCATGACGAGCCTGTCGGGGCCGTGCGTGACGCGCACGTCTCGCACGCGGGCATCCGCGTCACCGGCAGGATCACCCCGGAAGCGCAGCGCGGCACCGAAGCGCAGGCCCTGCTGCGCGATGGTGCCTTGGCCTTGTCAGTGGGCTTCATGGCCGAGAAGTCCGAGCCGCTGCCGACTGGCGGCCGTCGCTTCACCGCCTGGCGCTGGACGGAGCTGTCGCTGGTCAGCGTGCCCGCTAACCCACAAGCCAGGATCGGCAAGGGCCTGGTGCTGGGCAGCAAGCCCGAGGCCAAGGCAGTACCGGCGCCCCGGCCCGCAGTTCAGGCAGTGGGCGACGTCGTGACCACGCAGGCGCTGGAGCTGTTTGGCGCGGCTGTCGGCCAGGCTATCAACGAAGCCACGCGGGCGCTGCATGAGCGCATCAAGGCGCTGGAGTCACAGAAGGCCCTGCACTTTGCGGGCGTGTTCCAGCGTGCGATGAGTTACCCGGCTGGCGCGACCGTGAAATCAGGCGATGGTGTGTTCGTCGCCTTGCGCAACATCGAAGCAGGCAAAGCCGAGCCGCAACGCCAGGGCAGCGGCTGGGATCGACTGGCATGAAGGGAGAACCGATGACTGAGAACATGACCGCCATCGTCCTGTTCAAGCTGGCCCTGGCTGCTGGCGCAGGGGACTATCCCCATGATGCCGTGGCCCGCCTGCGCTTCGAGATCGAGCAACGCGCCACCGCCATCGGCCTGACCTGCATCGATGTCGAGTTGCGCCAGGACGGTAACGACCTGCTGGCCGAGTGCATCTTCGACATGCAGGACGACGAGGGCAGGCCCTGGGCGCAAGCGCTGTCGGTGTCGTTGGACGACGGAGGGCTGCGCTGATGGTCCAGCGTCACGACGATCGCAAGGTCTTCTGGATGTGCCGTGACCGCCGCTTGTTCGCCCGGAAGCCAGCAGACCCGGCAGGCGCATGGGTCATCGAGGATCACGGCCGCGTGGTGTTCGATGGCACCGCAGCCGAGTGCATCCGCTGGCTGGCGGCCGCGCCCTTGCCTGACCCCTTCAGGGCGCTGAAGGCTTGATGACCTTCGGGGGGGCCTCTGGCATTTCAGCGGCATCGACCATGGAAACCGGACGGCTCCAGTCGCTTCAACGCTAACCCGGATTTTTGCCCCTGTTTTGTGTGCGCCCGCCTGCGCATGCGCGAGAGGAACAGACTATGACTGCACCGGCAACTTTGCCCAAACCGCTGAAGACCCGCATCAACCGCTTGGCGCACCTGCTGGGCACCCAGCACGCCGAGCGCGAGAGGGCCGCGATCATCGCCCGCCTGGTCGCCCTGCGCAAGAGCGGCGCCGGGTTTGCAGAGCTTGATGCCGAGCTATCCCGCCTGGAGGCAGCGAGCCAGGGGGCGGGCGCTTCCTGATTCTGGACGAACCGACCCGGGAAACCTCACCGGTTCCCCACGCGCAGAACATTTCTCCCGCCACGAACAAAATGATGACGCCCACCAGCCTCAAGCCCCGCCAACGCGCCTTCGTAGATGGTGTTCACCGTGGCCTGTCCCTGGCGGCGGCAGCCCGTCAAGCCGGCTACGCGGCCGGCAGCGCCAGGCAGACCGGCAGCAGGCTCATGCAGCACCCCGCCATCATCGAGGCCCTGGAGCGCCGCAGGGCGGGCTACACCGGCATGCCGCCCGTCACCGACGATCCCCGCGAGTTCTTGATCTGGTGCATGTACGACCTCGAGCTTTTGGGCATGCGTGAGCGCATCGGTGTGGCCGCGTTCCTCATGGCGTACCCCACGCGCGCCTGATGGCTTATCTTGAGGTGGCGCAGCTTGCGCCACTTTATCGAAGCCACCCCGAGGAACGCATCGGCCTGCGGATGCAGGCGGCCAAGGCGCTGTTGCCGTTCTGGCATAGGTGCGTCCACTAAAAACTCTCTTACATCCGCCGTTACATCGAGTGAAGGTAGGGCCTGAAAAGAGAAAAGCCCGCTACCGTTTGGATAGCGGGCTTTCCAGCAGCCATGCGGCTTTTTGTCTGGTGGCGCTTCACGGACTCGAACCGCGGACCTGTGGATTATGATTCCATCGCTCTAACCGACTGAGCTAAAGCGCCGAGCCCGCCATTATAGGCAGATTTTTGCGGGTTGTGGCAACGGGTTGGTTTGAAGCGCAGTCCCGCAGGTTGCGCGCCGATGCCGGGCGCCTGAGGCAGCCCCGCCTGCCGCTTTCGTTCGTACAAGGCTGGTGACAATGCACGCACCATGCAATTGCCGCCCGCCTTCGCCGATGCCGGCCGCCAGACCCTGGCGGACGACCAGCTGATGCTGGCCTATGCGGCCGGCGATACGGCCGCCTTCGACCTCCTGTACGCGCGCCACGAAGGCGCCTTGCTGCGCTTCGTGCGCCGGCTGCTCGGACCGCGGCTGGCGGCGCAGGCCGACGAGGTGTTCCAGGACACCTGGTTGCGCATCATCTCGGCGCGCGCCTCCTTTTCGCCGCAGGGCGCCAGCTGGCGCACCTGGGCTTTCACCATCGCCCACAACCTGGCCATGGACCGGCTGCGCGTGAGCGGGCGTGAGGTGACGATGGAGACCCACGGTGACGACGACGAGGAGGCGCCCGCACCCTGGCTGCGCGCAGCGGCCGGCGCCGCGGCGCAGCCCTCCGCCGAAGACCTGGCTTTCTGGCGTGCGGCGGGCCGCCGCCTGCTGGCCTGCCTGGACGAATTGCCGGCCGAGCAGCGCGCGGCCTTCCTGCTGCAGCACGAGGAAGGCCTGAGCGTGGACGCCTTGGCCCGGCAGCTGGGCCTGGGCTTCGAGACTGCCAAGAGCCGGTTGCGCTACGCCCTGCAGAAGCTGCGACCCTGCATGGCGCGCTACCTGTCGGTGCTGGAGGCCCACGCATGACGCCCGCCCCGCACAGCGGCGATCTGGCGCCCGACCCGCATCTGCGCCGCATGCTGGCCCATGCGCCCGATGCGCACGCCGATGCGAAGCCGGCTGCGGCCACGCGGGCGGCGATCCTTGCGGCGGCGCACCGCGCCGTGGCCCCAACCGGCGGGGCGGCACGGCCGGCCGCGGGCCTGTCGGCCTGGCTGCTGCATGGGCTGGACCGCCTGCTGCCGCGCGCTTCCGTGGCCTGGACGGGGGCACTGGCCACGGTCGTGCTGGCCACCTTCATCACGCTGATGTGGCAGGGCGAGCCGGTGCCGCAGGCGCAGCCGGACGCCGACCCCGGCTCGATGAGGAGCCGGGCGCCGACGACCGAGCGAGCGCCGGCGCCCGCAGCCGTGCCAGTGCCAGCGCCAGCGCCAGCGCCAGCGCCAGCGCCAGGACGGCCTTTGGCGCCGCCCGTGCCATCGACCGCACCCGCTGCGCCGCCTGGGGCCGAAATGACGGAGGCCGCGCAGGCCGAGCGGCGCGCGGCGGCAAGGACCGAGGCCGAAGCGGTGCGGGCCCCCTCGCGTGCGGATGCGGCGCCGTCCGCAGCGCCGCCGGCGCGTTCGCGCGCCCCCACACCCGCGCCTGCCCCAGAGGCCCCGGAGCGAGCGGGTGCAGCGGAAGGCCGAACGGCGGAGCGCGCCGAAGCACGCGCCAGCGCCGCCGCCCCGGCCGCGCCACCGCCGCCCGCCGCCCTTCAGGTGCCTCGAATGGCCGGGGCGCCGCCGCCTGCTGCCATCGCCGAGGCTGAACGCCGCGCGGCCGCATTGCCTCCTGGACTTGCCGCCCCTGCGCCTGCACCGGCTCCGGCTCCGGCTCCGCCAATTGCCCGTGCGCCCGAAGCGCCCCTGTCGAGGCGCGCCGAGCTGGCGCCCGCCGCGCCGCCTGTGGTCGGGGGCGCCGCGCGGGGCGCGCAGGAGTCCCTCGCCAGCGGACCGGCCGCAGCGTCCCGGGGCTCCCAGCCCTGGCAGCGCTGGACCCAGGTGCGTCTGGCCGACGCGCAGGGCCGGGCGCTGACGCTGGACCGGGCGCAGGCCGAGGACCTCACCGACCTGCTGTCGGCCGTGCTGCCGGCCGCCGCTGCGCCGGCGCGCGATGCCGCCTTGCCCGCAGCGGCCGACGGCCGGCTCACGCTGCTGCAGGACGGCCGGCCGCTGGGCACGCTGGAGCTGGGCGGCGCCGGCCTACGCTGGCACGCAGCCGGTGCAGCGCCCGTGTTCGCCGAGCCGCCGGCCGCGGCGCTGCAGGCCCTGCGTGCCTGGCTGGCGCAGGCGGCGAGCCGCGCGCGCTGAGCTTCGTCGCGCCGTCCGTCGCCCGCGCCGCGGTGCTCGACGAAAAAGGCCGCGCCCCCTAGGGTGCGCGGCCTTGGCAGAAGCGCGTCGGGCGGACTCGTCCAGAGGCCGCCCCCGCGCTTTCACTGGTGCTTGAAATCCGCCTTGCGCTTGTTCACGAAGGCGTCCATGCCTTCCTTCTGGTCGGCGGTGGCGAAGAGCGCGTGGAACAGCCGGCGCTCGAACATCACGCCGTCCGACAGGCCGCTCTCGAAGGCGCGGTTCACCGATTCCTTGGCCGCCATCACGGCGATCTGCGAGAAGTCGGCGATCGTGAGGGCCGCGCCCAGGGCCTCGTCCATCAGCTTGTCATAAGGCACCACGCGGCTCACCAGCCCGGCGCGCTCGGCCTCGGCGGCGTCCATCATGCGGCCCGTGAGCGCCATGTCCATGGCCTTGCTCTTGCCCACCGCGCGCGGCAGGCGCTGCGTGCCGCCGGCGCCGGGGATCACGCCCAGCTTGATCTCGGGCTGGCCGAACTTGGCGTTGTCGGCGGCGATGATGAAGTCGCACATCATGGCCAGCTCGCAGCCGCCGCCCAGGGCGAAGCCGCTCACTGCGGCGATCACCGGCTTGCGGATGGAGCGGATGGTTTCCCAGTTGCGCGTGATGTAGTCGCCCTTGTAGGCGTCGACGAAGCTGTACTTGGCCATGGCCCCGATGTCGGCGCCGGCGGCGAAGGCGCGTTCGCTGCCCGTGACGATGATGCAGCCGATGGCCTCGTCGGCGTCGAAGGCCTTCAGGGCCGCGCCCAGTTCGTCCATCAGTGCGTTGTTCAGCGCGTTCAGCGCCTTGGGGCGGTTGAGCGTGACGATGCCGACCTTGCCGGCTTCGGTGCGCACTTCGATGTTTTCGTAGCTCATGCGGTCTCCGGGGGGAAGAAAAACGGGAGGAGGGTCAGGGTGGGCGCTGCCGCCGGGGCAGGCGCCAAGCGGGCCCACTATACCCAGCACGGGGGTGCGTGCATCGACCATCATTTGAGAATTGTTCTTATCTAGAATGCCGCGCAGATGGAGTCGCCAATGGAAGAGCATGCCGTGTTGATGGGCGCCTATGCCAGGGCGCAGGAGCGCTGTTCGCGCCTGCTGGCCGAGCAGGCGTCGCAGAGTCGAAATCGCCGGCGGTCGCTACCTGCACCAGCGTGCCGACCTGCTCGAAACGGCCGACGAGGCGGCCATCGAGGCCAGCCTGCGCGCCGCCGACCTGGTGATCTGCCAGACCGGCTGTGTGAGCCACGGCGCCTGGTGGCGGGTGCAGGACCATTGCCGCCGCACGGGCAAGCCCTGCGTGATGGTCGGCGCCGAGGCACCGGCGGGGCAGGCCGCGCAGAAAGTGAAGTGGCTGCGCCGCGCGGATGAAGACGCGGCGCCGGCACCGGTCGGGAACGCGGGCTGAGCCCGGCCGCGCCGGCGGGGCTCAGCGCCGGTTGAGCAGCCAGGCCGAAAGCTTGGGCGCGTCCTGCGGCGCCAGGCGCAGCGTGTGCTGGGGCGCGGGCAGCGCGAGCGGCAGGCGCAGCAGGCGGCGGTCGCGGGCCACCAGCGCCGTGGCTTTCTTCGCGTCACCCAGGTACAGCCCCAGGTCGTCGAGCCTGCGCAGCCGCCAGCCCTCGGCCGCGCGGCCGCGGCCCGCGGGCAGTTCCACGCCCAGCCATTCGTCGCCGGCCGCGAAGCCCGCCTTCTCGGCCGCGCCGCCGCGCAGCACCACCTTGACCTGCACGCCGCCCGCGTCCTCGTCCACCCGCAGGCCCAGCGCCTGGGCGCGCTGCGCGGGTTCGTCGAGGGCGGCCACGCCGTGCGCCTGCAGCAGTTCGCGCAGCGGCAGTTCGTCGGTGCCATGCACCCATTGCGCCAGCTCGGGCGCGAAGGAGCGGCCGCCGACATCGGCCAGGGCCTGCGCGATGGCGGTCTCGTCGATGGGGCCGCCCTCGCTGCGCTTCCACAGCAGGCGCATCACGTCGTCCAGCGTGCCCGGGCCTTCGCTGCGCAGCGTCAGGTCCAGGCACAGCGCGACCAGCGCGCCCTTGGTGTAGTAGCTCACCGTGCTGTTGGGCGTCTGCGCATCGGGCCGGTAGTACTTGATCCAGGCGTCGAAGCTCGCTTCGGCCACCGATTGCACGAGGCGCCCCGGCGTCTGCAGCACCTGGTTGGCCGTCTTGTTGAGCAGCTTGACGTAGGTGGCGTCGTCGATGCGGTCCGCGCGGCGCAGCAGCAGGTCGTCGTAATAGCTGGTGAAGCCCTCGAAGAACCACAGCAGGCGGGTGTAGTTCTCCTGGGTGTAGTCGTAGCGCGCCAGCTCGGCCGGGCGCAGGCGCTTGACGTTCCAGGTGTGGAAGTACTCGTGGCTGATCAGGCCCAGCAGCGTGGTGTAGCCCTCGGCCTGCTTGGGCAGGCCCTTTTGCGGCAGGTCGGCGCGGGTGCAGATCAGCGCCGTGCTGTGCCGGTGTTCCAGGCCGCCGTAGCCGTCGCCCACGGCGTTGAGCATGAACAGGTAGCGGTCGTGCGGCGGGCGCTGCGCGGCATGGCGCGCATGCGCGTCGGCCCTGTCGCCGTGCCAGAAGCGCAGCTGCGTCTCGCAGATGGCCAGGGTGTCGGCGATCAGCCGGTCGCCGTCGAAGGCCGCGGTGGCACCGGCCACCACGAAGCGGTGCGGCACGCCCAGCACCTCGAAGTCGGCGCTCCAGAAGGCGCCCAGCTCCACGGGGCTGTCGGCCAGCTCGTCATAGTCGGCCGCCTGGTAGGTGCCGAAGCCGTGCCGGTCCGCCTTCAGCGGGCGCAGCGCGGTGGCGCATTGCCAGCGCTCGGCCGTCGCGCCGGCGGCGGGTGCGCCGACGTGCAGCGTGCAGGGCACCTCGGTCTGGCCTTCCACGCGCAGGCACAGGCTGGTGCCGTTGAAGAAGCCGCGCTGCGCATCGAGCCAGGCGGTGCGCACGGAGGGGTCGAAGGCGCAGACCTCGTAATGCAGCTCCAGCGGCTGGCCCGCCACGCCATCGATTTCCCACGTGGCCTTGTCGAGCTGCCGCACGGCGGGCTGGCGCCGGCCCTGCGTGGCGCGCAGCTTCTGCAGGTTCCTGGCGAACTCGCGCAGCAGGTAGCTGCCCGGGATCCAGGCCGGCAGGCTCACGCGCTGCGGGGCGGCGGGCGCCTCGATGCGCAGCGTGACGGCGTAGAGGTGGGCGTGCAGGTCGGCGCAGCGCACTGCGTAGTGCACGCCAGCGCCCGCGGGCTTTGCGGCGGCGGACGCGCGGGCGCGGCGGCGGGAGGCCGTTTGCGGCGCGGCCATCAGTTGGCGGCCGCCAGCATCTTCTCGACCTGCGCGGCGGGCAGGGCGCCCGGGGCGCGGCTGCCGTCCGCAAAGATCAGCGTCGGGGTGCCGGTGATGTTGTACTTGCGCCCGAAGGCCACGTTGCGTTCCAGCGCACTGGTGTCGCAGCTGGCGCTGGCCGGCTTCACGCCGTCCACCATCCAGGCGGTCCAGGCCCCGGCCTTGTCCTTGGCGCACCAGATGTCGCGCGACTTGGCCACCGAGTCCGAGCCCAGGATCGGGTAGAGGAAGAGGTAGACCGTCACGTCGTTCACGTTGCGCAGGTCCTTCTCGAAGATCTTGCAGTAGCCGCAGTTCGGGTCTTCGAACACGGCCAGCTTGCGCTTGCCGTTGCCGCGCACGATCTTGAAGGCGTCCTTGAGCGGCAACTGGTCGAACTTCACGGCGCTCAGTTCGGCCACGCGTTCCTCGGTCAGGTTCTTGCGGTTCTTCACGTCCAGCAGCGAGCCCTGCAGCAGGAAGCTGCCGTTCTCGTCGGTGTAGAACACGTCGAAGCCCACCCGCACTTCGTAAAGGCCCGGCATGGGCGCCTTGCGCACCTCGTCGATGTGGGCCAGCTGAGGGATGGAAGCGCCCAGGTTCTTGCGGATCTCCGCTTCGCCGGCATGGGCGCCGGGCAGCAGCAGCGAGGCGAGGGCCAGGGCCGCGAAGGCGGTGCCGGCCAGCCGGCGCCGGCCTGTGCGCAAGAGGGGGTGAGGGGCGGGGCGCGGGCGCGGTGCAGGGTCATGATGGGTTCTTGGTGGACGGGGCGCGCCCGAAGGTTCTCGGGGAAGGGCGGGCCGGAAGGTTCAGGCCAGGCCCATGGCCTGGCGCGCGACCCAGCGCTTGACCAGCGGCAGGCGGTCGAAGCCGCGCATGCCCCAGTTGCGCAACTGGGGCAGGGGCTGTGCGGTCTGCGAGAACAGCTGCTGCAGCCCGTCCGTGGCCAGGCCCATGGCCAGCACGTCGGCGCGGCGTGCGCGTTCGTAGCGGCGCAGCAGGCGGGCGTCGCCGGCGCTGCGCCAGTAATCGCGCTCCTTGAGCACGCGGGCCAGCTCGGCCACGTCCGCCAGGCCCAGGTTCAGCCCCTGTCCGGCCAGCGGATGCACGGTGTGGGCCGCGTCGCCGGCCAGCGCCCAGGCGCCGCCGCCCTGGTCGACGGGCAGGCGGCCCACCCAGCGCTCGGCCGTGGCGCGCTGCAGCGGCCAGGCCACGCGCGGGCTGGTCAGCGTCAGCGCACCCAGCGCGTCGGCGCAGGCGGCGCGCACGCCGTCGCAGAAGGCGGCTTCGTCCTGGGCGACCAGCCCGGACGTGCGGAACTGCTCCACGGACCAGACCAGCGCCACCTCGTGGCCGGCCTCGCCGCCCAGCGGCAGCAGCGCCAGCACCTCGCCGCGGTCGTTGAACCACTGGCGCGCCACGGCGCCGTGCGGCAGCTCGGCGCGCAGCCGCGTGGCGATGGCCTGCTGCGGATAGCGGGTCACGTCGTAGGCCACGCCCAGCGCCTCGCGCGTGGCGCTGGCCTTGCCTTCGCAGATCACCGTCAGCGCGGCCTTCACGGGCTCGGCCACCACGTCCACCTGCGGCGAGAAGCGCACGGCCTCGGCCAGCCGGGCCTCGAGCGCGGGCACGTCCACGATCCAGGCCAGCGCATCCACCGCCTGCTGGCCGGCCTCGAAATGCACGCGGCCGCCGTCATCGCCATGCACCAGCATCTCGCGCACGGCGGTCGCGTGGTCGGCGTCGGGCCAGGCGCGCAGCGATTCGAGCAGCCGCTGCGAGCGGGCGTTGAGCGCGTAGGCGCGCACGTCCTCGGGCCGCGGCCCTTCGCGCGGCGGCGCCACCAGGGCCACGCGCACGCGCTCGCGCGCCAGCAGCAGCGCCAAAGTGTGGCCGACGATGCCGGCGCCGCGGATGCAGACCTCGGGGGGAAGAGCCATGCGGGCATTGTAGAAGTGGGCCTGCCGTGCTGCAGCGCCGCAGCCCCAGGGCCTTGCCGGTGGATGCGGCCATTGCGAGGCCCTTTCACCGCTGCGTCCACAATGCGCGCTGTTCTCTGCCTGCCGCCGATGCCATGAGCTTTCAAGACGCCGCTTCCGTCACCGAATTCGACCTGCGCGCCACCATCGCGCGGCTGATCGTCTACCCGGTCAAGTCCTGCGCGGGCGTGGACCTGCCCGAATCGCTGCTCGTCGAGACCGGCCTGGAGTTCGACCGCGCCTGGATGGTGGTGGACGAGGCCGGCGAATTCGTGAGCCAGCGCGAGCTGCCGCGCATGGCGCTGATCCGGCCGCAGATGAAGCACACCGAGATGGTGCTGCGCGCGCCCGGCATGCTGGCGCTGCACATCGCCTACGACCGCGTGGAAGCGCCGGTGCAGGCCACCGTCTGGAAGGACACCGTGGCCGCCTTCGACATGGGCGACGTGGCGGCGCAGTGGTTCAGCGATTTCCTGTCGGCGCCCGGCCACCCGAGAAAGCTGCGGCTGGTGCGCTTCGACCCCGCGCACAGGCGCCTGTCCAGCCGCAAATGGACGGGCGAGGTGGAGGCCGAGGTGCAGTTCGCCGACGGCTTCGCCTTGCTGGTGGCCGGCGACGGCTCGCTGGCCGAACTGAACGAACGCCTGGCCGCGGCGGGCCATGGCCCCGTCGGCATGGAGCGTTTCCGCCCCAACATCGTGCTGGCCGGGGTGGCGCCGCATGACGAAGACCGGCTGGAGATGATGCACGTGCGCACCGGCGAAGGCGTGGCGCGGCTGCAGCCCGTCAAGCCCTGTTCGCGCTGCCCCATCCCTGACATCGACCCCGCCACGGCCGCCAGCAGCCCCGAAGTGGGCGACACGCTGCGCAGCTACCGCGCCGACCCGCGCGTGGACGGCGCGATCACCTTCGGCATGAACTTCATCGTGCGCGAAGGGGTGGAGCACCTGCTCAAGGTGGGGCAGGTGGTGCAGGCGAACTACCGTTTCGATTGAGCGCTGCGGGCGCTGGCGGCGGCGCCCGCGCGTGGGGCGGCTCGTAGAATCGCGGGTTTCCCTGCGTCCCTGGAACCGTCATGAGCCTCCAATGCGGCATCGTCGGCCTGCCCAATGTCGGCAAGTCCACCCTTTTCAATGCGCTGACCAAGGCGGGCATCGCGGCCGAGAACTACCCCTTCTGCACGATCGAGCCCAACACCGGCGTGGTGGAGGTGCCTGATCCGCGCCTGGCGCAGCTGGCCGAGATCGTGAAGCCCGAGCGCATCGTGCCGGCCATCGTCGAGTTCGTGGACATCGCCGGCCTGGTGGCCGGCGCCAGCACGGGCGAAGGCCTGGGCAACAAGTTCCTGGCGCACATCCGCGAGACGGATGCCACGGTCAACGTGGTGCGCTGCTTCGAAGACCCGAACGTGGTGCACGTGGCCGGCCGCGTCGACCCCATCGCCGACATCGAGGTGATCCAGACCGAGCTGTGCCTGGCCGACCTGGCGACGGTCGAGAAGGCCTTGCAGCGCCACGTGAAGGTGGCGCGCTCGGGCGACAAGGACGCGCAGAAGCTGGTCGGCCTGCTGGAGCGCTGCCAGGGCGCGCTGAACGAGAACACGCCCGTGCGCGCGCTCGAGTTCACCAAGGAAGAGCGGCCGCTGGTCAAGAGCTTCAGCCTGATCACGGCCAAGCCCGCGATGTTCGTGGCCAACGTGGCTGAGGACGGTTTCGAGAACAACCCGCTGCTGGACCGGCTGACCGAGTACGCGACCCGGCAGGGTGCGCCCGTGGTCGCCATCTGCGCCAAGATCGAGGCCGAGTTGTCCGAGATGGACGAGGAAGACCGCCAGATGTTCCTGGCCGAGCTGGGCCAGGAAGAGCCGGGCCTGAACCGGCTGATCCGCGCGGCGTACAAGCTGCTGGGCCTGCAGACCTACTTCACGGCCGGCGTGAAAGAAGTGCGCGCCTGGACCATCCGCGTCGGCGACACCGGTCCGCAGGCCGCGGGCGCCATCCACACCGATTTCGAGAAGGGCTACATCCGCGCCCAGACCATCTCCTTCGACGACTACATCGCCTACAAGGGCGAGCAGGGCGCCAAGGATGCGGGCAAGATGCGCGCCGAAGGCAAGGATTACGTCGTCAAGGATGGCGACGTGATGAACTTCCTGTTCAGTTCCTGAGCGGCTTCGGCCCGGCGCGGCGCCGCTGTCAGGCGGTGCGCGCCAGCACCAGGGCCGACACCCGCGCGGCCCCGGCATCGCGCAGCGCCTGTGCGGCGCTGGACAGCGAGGCGCCGGTGGTCATCACGTCATCGACCAGCAGCAGGCGCGCGCCACGGACCTCGGCAGCGCGCAGCGGATCGACGGCGAAGGCGCCGCGCAGGTTGCGCAGACGCTGCGCGCGGTTCAGGCCGCTCTGCGCGGGCGTGTCGCGCAGCCGCAGCAGCAGCCGCGCATCGACGCGGTCCGGCGCCAGGCGGCGCGCCAGTTCCAGCGACTGGTTGAAGCCGCGTTCGCGCAGCCGGCGCGCATGGAGCGGCATGGGCAGCACGCGGTCGGCGCCTTCCAGCGCCTGTTCGGCCCAGGGCATGCTGTGCATCAACAAGGCCAGCGGCGCCGCCCAGCCGGCCTGGCCCTCGAACTTGAAGCGTCCGATGCAGTCCGTCCAGGGCCAGTCGTAGTCGCAGGCGGCCAGGCAGAGGTCCAGCGGCAGCGGGTGGCGCAGGCATTCGCCGCACCGGGCCACGCCGGCCGGCACGCGCAGCGCGCAGCTGCGGCAGCGCGGCACGGGCTGGGCGAAGCGCGCCACGCAGGCGTCGCACAGCACGCGCGCCGGCCAGGCATGGCACACCGCGCATGTGCTGGGCAGGGCGCCCAGCCAGGCGCCCGCGCGGCGCGCAAGGCCATGGGCGGCGGCAAGCAGGGGCATGGGGTGCTCAATATACTGGCGCCCCTTGTCCGCCGCCCGGGGCGCGCAGGCGTTTTCGCCAAGTCTTGCGCACGGGAACACCGGCGTGGAAGCGCCGGCCGCGGCGCTGCCCCCGATTCCGTCCTTCTTCCGATGCCCTCCACCCCTGAACGCCGACCGCCCAGCCTCGACGCCGTGGCGGCGCAGCGCTGGGCGCGGCGCGCGGCCGGCGACGCCTCGCCCTGGCTGCACGAGGAGGTGGGCCGGCGCATGGAAGAGCGGCTGCAGTGGATCAAGGCGCAGCCGCGCCATTGGGCCGACTGGTCGCCGCTGCGCGGAGGCCGCGAGGCGCATGCCCGGGTGGCGCAGCGCTACCCCAAGGCCCAGGGTTGGCTGATCGAGCCCGAGCCCAGCCTGCACGCGGCCACCGCCCAGGCCTTCGGCACCGCGGGTGCCTGGTGGAAGCCGCAGCGCTGGCTGGGCGGCAGCGCCCCGTCTTCGGTGCTGGCGCGCGTACCCGAAGGCGGCGTGGACCTGCTGTGGGCCAACATGGCGCTGCACATGGCGGCCGACCCCGAGGCGCTGATCGCCGAATGGCACCGCGGCGTGGCGGTGGACGGCTTCCTGATGTTCTCCTGCCTGGGGCCCGACACCCTGGGCGAGCTGCGCGCGCTCTACCAGGCGCAGGGCTGGCCGCCGCCGGACCATGACTTCACCGACATGCACGACTGGGGCGACATGCTGGTGCATGCCGGATTCGCCGAGCCGGTGATGGACATGGAGCGCGTGGTGCTGACCTGGTCCACCCCCGAGGCCGCGCTGGCGGAACTGCGCGGTCTGGGCCGCAACCTGCATGCGCAGCGCTTCGGCGCGCTGCGCGGCCGGGCCTGGCATGCGCGGTTGCGCGAGGCGCTGGAGGGCTTGCGCCAGCCCTCGGACGGCCGCATCGCCCTGACTTTCGAGATCATCCACGGCCATGCGTTCCGGCCCGCGGCCCGGGTGGCGCTGGCGCCCGAAAGCGCGGTGCCGCTGGGCGACATGCGGGCCATGCTGCGCGGCCGGCGGCCCTGAGGCGCGGGGCGCGGCCCGCCCTCGCTGGCTCCGCGTGGGCCTGGTGGCGCCCGCGCATGCGCTGCGTCTGAAGGCCCCGCCAGGCGCCGAAGCAGGCGTCGCGCAGCGGACGCCATGGGGTTGTGCCCTGTGCTGGATCAAAGAAACGCGTGGCTACAATGCAAAGCTGCGTGAACCTCGGGGGATGGTCCCCTGACCCCTGACCGCCCGGGATCACCCCGTGCCCCGGGCCGCATCCCCGATTTGCAGAACTCGCCTGTGCCGAATCCTGTGTTTCGCTTCGCCACCGTTTCGGGCCAGAACGTGCACTGGTTCCTGAAGCGCAACTGCTCGATCACGCCGAGCCAGTTGGGCTGGCTCTATGCCTCGCTGTGCGCCGTCTCGTTGGGGATCGGTACCGTCTTCTGGCTGCAGGGGGCTCACCTGGTGCTGCCGCTGGCCTGGCTGGAACTGCTGGCCGTGGGCATTGCCTTTCTCCTTTACGCCCGCCATGCCACCGATGGCGAGCGCATCGCGCTGCAGGAAGGGCGCCTGATCGTCGAGCTCGAAACCGCGGGCACCGTCGAGCGGGCCGAATTCCTGCCGCACCAGGTCCGGGTCGAGCCGAGGGACAGCGACCGCTCGCTGATCGAGGTCTCGGACCGGGGGCGTTCCGTGCAGGTGGGGCGCTACGTGCGCCCCGAGTTGCGCGCCGCGCTGGCGAGGGAGATCCGCATGGCCTTGCGCGGCGCCTGAGGCGCCGCACGGGCCCGCGTCTGCGGTGCCAGTGGATTGTTTGGAAGCCTTGAAGAAGTGAACACGATGAAGAGCATTTGGAGCAAGCCGGCATCGATGGTGCTGGCGGCCGGCGCGGCGTTCAGCGGCGCGGCCCATGCCGTGAACGATCTGCCGGGTGGCCCGGCCGTGCGTCAACTCAACCTTCCCGTGGGTGTGACCAAGGTCGCCGAGGAGCAGTACGCCCTGCACTGGGCGCTGATGATCCTGTGCACGGTGATCTTCGTCGGCGTCTTCTCGGTCATGTTCTATTCGATCTGGAAGCACCGCAAGTCGGTGGGCCACAAGGCGGCCAACTTCCATGAATCGGTGGTGGTCGAGGTCATCTGGACCGTCATCCCGTTCATCATCGTGATCCTGATGGCGCTGCCGGCCACCAAGCTGCTGGTCGCGCAGAAGGACACCACCAACGCCGACCTGACCATCAAGGTCACCGGCTACCAGTGGAAGTGGGGCTACGACTACCTCAACGGCGAGGGCGAGGGCCTTTCCTTCATTTCCACGCTCGACAGCTCGCATCGCGCGATGTCTGATGCGGGCGCCAAGGGCGAAGTTCCCGCCGATTACCTGCTCAAGGTCGACAACCCGCTGGTGGTGCCCGAGAAGCAGAAGATCCGCATCATCACCACCGCCAACGACGTGATCCACGCCTTCGCGGTGCCGCAGTTCGGCATCAAGCAGGACGCGATCCCCGGCTTCGTGCGCGACACCTGGTTCCGTGCCGAACGCACGGGTGACTTCTACGGCCAGTGCCAGGAACTGTGCGGCAAGGAACATGCCTACATGCCCATTCACGTGAAGGTGGTCTCGGCCGCCGAATACACGGCCTGGGTGGACACCAAGCGCAAGGAAGCCGCGGCCAAGCTGGACGACCCGAACAAGGTCTGGACGCTGCCCGAGATCCTGGCGCGCGGCGAGCGCGTGTACGCCGCCAACTGCGCGGCCTGCCACCAGGCCAACGGCAAGGGCGCCGGCCCCATCAAGCCGCTGGACGGCGCGGCCGTGGTGCTGGACGAAGACCACAGCAAGCAGATCCAGGTGCTGCTCAAGGGCCAGAACAACGGCGCGATGCCGTCGTGGGCCCAGCTGAGCGACACCGACATCGCCGCCGTGGCGAGCTACACCAAGAACAGCTGGTCGAACAAGACGGGCCAGATCGTGCAGCCGGCCGAAGTGCTGGCCCAGCGTGGCAAGTAAGCCGCGGCCGACGAAGAACAGTCAAGGAAGACAGTCCCCATGAGCGCAGTCCTCGATCCTCACGGCCACGCCTCGCACGGCGACCACGCACACGACGAGCACCACGACCATCCGCACGGCTGGCGCCGCTGGCTGTTCGCCACCAACCACAAGGACATCGGCACGCTGTACCTGCTGTTCAGCTTCACGATGCTGATGGTGGGCGGCGTGCTGGCGCTGCTGATCCGCGCCGAGCTGTTCCAGCCCGGCCTGCAGCTGGTGAACCCCGAGCTGTTCAACCAGTTCACCACCATGCACGGCCTGATCATGGTGTTCGGCGCCATCATGCCGGCCTTCGTGGGCTTCGCGAACTGGATGATCCCGCTGCAGATCGGCGCCTCCGACATGGCCTTCGCGCGCATGAACAACTTCAGCTTCTGGCTGATGATTCCTGCCGCGATCATGCTGGTGGCCTCGTTCTTCATGCCCGGCGGCGCGCCCGCGGCCGGCTGGACGCTGTACGCGCCGCTGACGCTGCAGATGGGCCCGTCCATGGACGCCGGCATCTTCGCGATGCACATCCTGGGCGCCTCGTCCATCATGGGCTCGATCAACATCATCGTGACCATCCTGAACATGCGCGCCCCGGGCATGACGCTCATGAAGATGCCGATGTTCTGCTGGACCTGGCTGATCACAGCCTACCTGCTGATCGCCGTGATGCCCGTGCTGGCCGGCGCGATCACGATGACGCTGACCGACCGCCACTTCGGCACCAACTTCTTCAACCCCGCGGGCGGCGGAGACCCGGTGATGTACCAGCACATCTTCTGGTTCTTCGGCCACCCCGAGGTCTACATCATGATCTTGCCGGCCTTCGGCATCATCAGCCAGATCGTGCCGGCCTTCGCGCGCAAGAAGCTGTTCGGCTACGCCTCCATGGTGTACGCCACCAGCTCGATCGCCATCCTGTCCTTCATCGTGTGGGCGCACCACATGTTCACGACCGGCATGCCGGTCACGGGGCAGCTCTTCTTCATGTACGCGACCATGCTGATCGCGGTGCCCACGGCGGTGAAGATCTTCAACTGGATCGCCACCATGTGGCAGGGCTCGATGACCTTCGAGACGCCCATGCTGTTCGCGGTCGGCTTCATCTTCGTGTTCACCATGGGCGGTTTCACCGGCCTGATCCTGGCCGTGGCGCCGGTGGACATCCAGCTGCAGGACACCTACTACGTCGTGGCCCACTTCCACTACGTGCTGGTGGCCGGCTCGCTGTACGCCATGTTCGCGGGCGTGTACTACTGGCTGCCCAAGTGGACCGGCGTGATGTACAGCGAGGCGCGCGGCAAGCTGCATTTCTGGTGGTCGCTGATCTCCTTCAACGTCACCTTCTTCCCGATGCACTTCCTGGGCCTGGCCGGCATGCCGCGCCGCTATGCGGACTATCCGATGCAGTTCGCCGACTTCAACGCGGTGGCCACGGTGGGTGCCTTCTTCTTCGGCTTCGCGCAGGTCTATTTCTTCCTGTTCATCGTGCTGCCCGCCATGCGCGGCAAGGGTGAGCCGGCGCCGCAGAAGCCGTGGGAAGCCGCCGAAGGCCTGGAGTGGGAAGTGCCCTCGCCGGCGCCCTTCCACACCTTCGAGACCCCGCCCAAGCTGGACGCCACGGCGACCAAGATCGTGGCCTGAACCGCCGCACGCCCGCAGACTCCATGACGCCCGAGCAGAAGCGCAACAACCGCCGCATGGCCATCACGCTGGCGTCCATCGCCGTGATGTTCTTCATCGGCTTCATCGTGCGCATGGTTTGGCTGGGCCGCTGAGCAAGGAGCTGGCATGTCCCTCGGTCGAACCCTGCGCCGCGAGAACGTCCGCCTGGTGGGCAAGCTGGCCGTGGTGGCGGCCGGCATGTTCGCCTTCGGCTATGCGCTGATCCCCATCTACAAGCACGTGTGCGAGGCGCTGGGCATCAACGTGCTCTCGCGCAACGAGTTGCAGGTGCCCGGCGGGGCGAAGGGCGGCGCGGCCGTGCGCGTGCCCGACAACACGCAGGTCGACCGTTCGCGCTCCATCGTGGTGGAGTTCGACGCCAACGTGCGCGGCCCGTGGGACTTCAAGCCCGAGCGCCGGTCCATGGTCGTGCACCCGGGCGAGCTGAACACGGTGATGTACGAGTTCCAGAACGTGCAGAACCGCCGCATGGCCGCGCAGGCCGTGCCCAGCTATGCGCCGCGCCAAGCCACGGCCTACTTCAACAAGCTCGAGTGTTTCTGTTTCAGCGAGTACACGCTGGAAGCGGGCGAGAAGAAGCAATGGCCGGTGGCCTTCGTGATCGATCCGCGGATCTCGAAGGATGTGAAGACGATCACCTTGTCGTACACCTTCTTCGAGGTCGGCGGGCGCACGCCGGCCGCGCCCACGGCCGCGGTCGCGGCACCGGCCGCGAAGGAGCCCCAGTCATGAAGGCGGCGCCCGAGCGCAAGCGGGCCGAGGAGGCGCCCGCCAAGGGGTCCCTCTGGCGCACCGTTTCGGCGGTGGCCTGGGGCTTCTTCGGCGTGCGCAAGAACAGCGAATACCAGAAAGACATCGCGCGCCTGTCGCCGCTGCACATCATTGCGGTCGGCTTCGTGGCCGTGCTGGTGTTCATCGGCGTGCTGGTCGCGCTGGTGAAACTGGCGGTGGCGGGTTGAGGCACGCCCCCATCGCCGCGAATGCAGAGCCATCCAGAGAAGAGAAAAGCCCAGGAGCTGACATGAGTTCGACGACCCACGGTGCCACGCCCTATTACTTCGTGCCCGGACCTTCGCGGCATCCGCTGATGGCAGCCATCGGGCTGTTCTTCGTGATCCTCGGCGCCGGCCAGTGGGTCAACGGCCATGCCTGGGGCGCCTATTCGCTGGCCTTCGGCCTGCTGTGGTGGTTCGTGGTTCTCTACCAGTGGTTCGGCGATGCCGTGCGCGAGAGCGAGGGCGGCCAGTATGGTCACAAGATCGACCTCTCCTACCGCTGGAGCATGAGCTGGTTCATCTTCTCGGAGGTGATGTTCTTCGGCGCCTTCTTCACCGCCCTGTGGTGGACGCGCACCCACGCCCTGCCCAACCTGGGCAGCCTGGACAATGCCCTGCTGTGGCCCGACTTCAAGGCCGTCTGGCCCACCCTGCAGGCCGGCGCGACCGGCTCGCCGGCCGGCATCATCGAGCCCTTCCAGACCGTCGGTCCCTTCTGGCTGCCGACCATCAACACCGCGCTGCTGCTGACCTCGGGCGTGACGCTGACCATCGCGCACCACGCGCTGCGGGCCGACCACCGCGCGCAGGCCGTGCGCTTCATGTGGTTCACCGTGATCCTGGGCATCATCTTCCTGTGCGTGCAGGGCTACGAGTACTTCCACCTCTACACCGATCTGAACCTCAAGCTCAGCTCGGGCGCCTACGGCTCCACCTTCTACATGCTGACCGGCTTCCACGGCCTGCACGTGTTCGTGGGCATGCTGATGCTGCTGTTCATCACCCTGCGCCTGCAGCGCGGCCACTTCACGCCCGAGCGCCACTTCGGCTTCGAGGGTGCGGCCTGGTACTGGCACTTCGTGGACGTGGTGTGGCTGGGCCTGTACATCCTGGTCTACTGGATGTGAGGCGGGGCGGCCGGGGCCGCCCGCAGTCGGCGGCCGCGGTCCGGCCCAGGAAAAAAGCGCCGTGAGGCGCTTTTTTCATTCGGCGCAGCCGGGCAGGCCGCGGAAGTCCGCGGGCCTCACTTGCCGACCGGCAAGCCGCCTGGCTGGATGTAGCCCAGCTTCCAGGCGATGAGAATGCAGAGGAACAAAAGGACCGAGAGTCCGATCCGAACGGTGAGTGCGCGCGCCATGCCGCCCCCCTTGCCTGCGCCCTTCTGGCTGTTGCCGCGCAGCATGTGAAACAAGGCCCAGGCCAGGCTCCCCAGGATGCCGACGAAAGCCAGGGCAACAAGGTATTTCATGATTCTGATTATCGGCCGCGCGTTTTCCCTGCGGCCATCGCCCTGTTGTTGCCATGCGTGAGATCGAGTTGACGAGCGACGGCACCCCGAAGCGCCCCATGGGCCTGCGCTTCTGGGTCATCACCGTGGCCGCGCTGGCCCTGATCGCACTGACCGTCTCCCTGGGCCGCTGGCAGCTGGCGCGCGCGGCCGAGAAGGAAGCGCGCGCCGCCCGCATCGAGGCCCAGCGCGCACACCCGCCGCTCGACTGGACGGGCCTGCAGGCGGTGGAGGACATCCGTACCGAAATGGACCGCCTGGTGCGCCTGCGCGGGCTGTGGGTGCCCACGCGCACGGTGTACCTGGACAACCGGCAGATGCATGGCCGCCCCGGCTTCTATGTGCTCACGCCTTTCGCCGTGGAAGGCACCGAGCAGACGCTGATGGTGCAGCGCGGCTGGGTGCCGCGCAATTTCCAGGACCGGATGCAGTTGCCCGAGGTGCAGACGCCGCCCGGGCTGGTGGAGATCACGGCGCGCATCGCGCCGCCGCCCGCGCAGCTTTTCCAGCTCGGCAAGGAGGAGGGCGCGCCGCCCCCCGCCGAGGCGGATGGGCAGGCGCCACCCTCGACCGACGCGTCCAGCAGTCCGCCCGCGCCCTCCGCGAGCGACCCCGCCGCAGCCGCAGCCGCGCCGGGGGCATCGCGCATCCGGCAGAATCTGGCGCTCGACGCCTTCCGCGTCGAAACCGGCCTCCCGCTGCGCGTGGATCTGTCCTTGCAACAGGTCGGCCCCGCGTCCGAAGGGCTGGACCGCGAATGGCCCGCCCCGGCGCTCGGCATCGAGAAGCACTACGGCTACGCCTTTCAGTGGTTCGGTCTAGCGACCCTCGTCACCGTCCTGTATGTCTGGTTCCAACTCATCGCCCCCCGCCGCCGCCGTGGCTGACGAGCCCCTGGGCCTGACCGTGCACAACCTGCCCACGCCGCGCGAGGCGATGCAGGAAGTCGACCCCGCGCGCCGCACGCGCGTGGGCCGCTGGAAGATGCTGGCGGTGCTGCTGTGCTGCGCGGCGCCGGTGATCGCGTCCTACTTCACCTACTACGTGATCCGCCCCGAAGGCCGCAGCGTCTTCGGCCAGCTCATCGATCCGCAGCGCCCGGTGCCGCCACTGCCGGCGCGCACGCCCGCGGGCGAGACGGTGAACCTGCAGTCGCTCAAGGGCCAGTGGCTCCTCGTGGCGGTGGCCGACGCCGCCTGCGACGCGCTGTGCGAGCAGCAGCTGTACCTGCAGCGGCAGCTGCGCGAGGTGGTGGGCCGCGAAAAGGACCGCATCGACCGCGTCTGGCTGGTGACCGACGATGCCCCGGTGCCCGACCGTCTGGCCAACGGCCTGCACGGCGCCACGGTGCTGCGCGTGCCGCGCGAAGCCCTCGCGCAATGGCTGCAGCCGGAGGCCGGGCACACGCTGGCCGAGCATCTGTTCGTGGTCGACCCCATGGGCAACTGGATGATGCGCTACCCGGCGCGCATGGACATGAAGGCGGCCGGCAAGGCCAAGCGCGACATCGACCGCCTGCTGCGTGCCTCTTCCTCCTGGGACAACGCCGGCCGATGAGCGACGCCCAACCCCTCTACGACCTGGCGCCCATCGCCTGGCTGCTGGGCGTGGGCGCGCTGATCGCGCTCGGCCCGGTGCTGTGGATCTGGCGCCGCAACGCGGGCGCCGGGGCCGCGCGGCGGCTGCATGCGCTCACCGTGCTCACGCTCTTCCTGACCTTCGACCTCACGCTCTTCGGCGCCTTCACGCGGCTGACCGATTCGGGCCTGGGCTGCCCCGACTGGCCGGGCTGCTACGGCAACGCCAGTCCCTTCGGCGCGCGGCACGAGATCGCGATGGCCCAATCGGCGCAGCCGACCGGCCCCGTCACCCATTCCAAGGCCTGGATCGAGATGGTGCACCGCTACCTGGCCACCGGGGTGGGGGCGCTGATCCTGGTGCTGGCGCTGGCGACCGGGTGGGCGCGGCGCGCGCAGCGGCGCACGCTGCACCGCGCGCCGGACGCCGCCGTGCTCAGCACCTGGTGGCCGGCGGCCACGCTGGTCTGGGTGTGCGTGCAGGGCGCCTTCGGCGCACTCACCGTGACCTGGAAGCTCTATCCGGCCATCGTCACGCTGCACCTGCTGGGCGCGGTACTGCTGCTGGCGCTGCTGTGCATCCAGGCCGTGCGCTATCAGCAGGTGGCACAGCAGCGCTTGCCCGTGCCGGTGCCCGGCGCCTTGCGCGCGCTGCTCGGCGCGGCGCTCGTGCTGCTGGTGCTGCAGATCGCCCTGGGTGGCTGGGTCAGCACCAACTACGCGGTGCTGGCCTGCACCGAATTCCCGGCCTGCCAGGGCAGCTGGTGGCCCCCCATGAACTTCCGCCAGGCCTTCGAGATCTGGCGCGAGCTGGGCGTGGACCGCTCGGGCACGCCCATCGAATTCGCCGCGCTCACGGCCATCCACTACACGCACCGGCTCGCGGCCTATGCCGTGTTCGCCGTGCTGATCGTGCTGGTGTGGCGCCTGGCGCGGGTGGCGGCGCTGCGCCAGCAGGCCCGCTGGCTGGGCGGACTGGCGCTGCTGCAACTGGCCACGGGCCTGGGCAACGTGCTGCTGGGCTGGCCGCTGGCCGCCGCCGTGCTGCACACCGGCGGCGCGGCCGCCATGGCCGTGGTGCTGACCTGGGCCTGGTGCGAAAGCCGCCGCGCGCCCCAGCCGCAGTCGGGGCGGCAGCCGGCGCCCGCCGCACCAGCGTCGGCCGCGTCCTTGTCTTCGGGAGTGCATTCATGAGTGCCGCCGCGCCTGCCGTCAGCACCCCTGTGCTGCGCCAGTTCTACCAGCTCACCAAGCCCAAGGTGGTGCAGCTGATCGTCTTCTGCGCCCTGATCGGCATGGCGCTGGCCATCCCGGGCCTGCCCACCGCCGAGCAGTGGCTCACGCTGGCGATGGCCTGCCTGGGCATCTGGCTGGTGGCGGGGGCGGCCGCGGCCTTCAACTGCCTGGTCGAGAAGGGCATCGACGCCAAGATGAAGCGCACCGCGTGGCGGCCGACCGCACGCGGCGAACTCAGCGATGGCCAGACCCTGGTCTTTTCCACCGGCCTGTGCGCGCTGGGCTCGGCCCTGCTGTGGTTCACGGTCAATCCGTTGACCATGTGGCTGACCTTCGCCACCTTCGTCGGCTATGCGGTGATCTACACCGTGGTGCTCAAGCCGCTCACGCCACAGAACATCGTGATCGGCGGCGCGTCGGGCGCCATGCCGCCGGTGCTGGGCTGGGCGGCCATCCGCGGCGACGTGGGGCCCGAGGCGCTGATCCTCTTTCTCATCATCTTCCTGTGGACGCCGCCGCATTTCTGGGCGCTGGCGCTGTACCGCGTGGAGGACTACCGCAAGGCCGGCCTGCCCATGCTGCCGGTCACGCATGGCAACGCGTTCACGCGCCTGCAGATCCTGCTCTACACGCTGATCCTGTTCGCGGCCTGCCTGCTGCCCTTCATCTACGGCATGAGCGGCTGGCTGTACCTGGCCGTGGCTTTCGCCGTGAGCATCGGCTTCTGCGCCTACGGCTTCGCGCTGTGGCGCAGTTATTCCGACGCGCTCGCGCGCCGCACCTTCCGCTTCTCGCTCATCCACCTCAGCGTGCTGTTCGCGGCGCTGCTGATCGACCACTACCTCCGATGAACAAGACATGGCTTCCACGCGCCGGCGCTGCGCCAGCTCGGCGGCCCGAGGGCGCGGCGCTTGACCCGGCGCCACCCAGCGGACCACGAAGACGCGCCCTGCACCTGCTCGCGCGCGGCGCCGGCGCGGCCGGTGCGCTGGCGCTGCTGGGCCTGGCGGGCTGTTCGGAAGCCAAGCCCAGCTTCAACGCCATCGACCTCACGGGCGCGGACTATGCGCGCGACTTCAGGCTGACCGACATGAACGGCCGCGAGCGCACGCTGGCCGACTTCAGGGGCAAGGTGGTCGCGGTGTTCTTCGGCTTCGCGCAGTGTCCGGACGTGTGCCCCACGACCATGCTGGAGATGAAGCAGATCAAGGACAAGCTGGGCGCCGACGGCGACAAGCTGCAGGTGATCTACATCACCGTGGACCCGGCGCGCGACACGGCCGAGGTGATGAAAGCCTACATGGAAGCCTTCGATCCCGGCTTCCTGGCGCTGATCCCCACGGCCGAGCAGCTCGCCGCCACGGCCAAGGACTTCAAGGTCTACTACAAGAAGGTGGACGGCAAGACGCCCGGCAGCTACACCATGGACCATTCGGCCGCCACCTACCTGTACGACCCGCAGGGCCGCTTGCGCCTCTACGCGCGCTACGGCACGCCGGTGGACGCCATGGCGGCCGACATCCAGGCCTTGCTCAAGCAGGGTTGAAGGCGCGGCGCCTGCCATGGTCGAACACCTGCGCGCCCGCAAGGGCGCCTTTCGCATCGCGCTGATTCCGGCCGAGGTGCTGGACGCGTTGAACGACGGCCTGCTGGAAACCGTCAACCTCAACGAGTTCCTGGCGCTGGACGTGGCGCGCCTGTCGCGGGCCGTGGCCGCGCAGGTCGGCCTCGATCCGGCGCACGAACGCCTGGCCGACACGCTGGCCATGCTCGAGGCCTTCAAGCCCATGCAGCGCCACACGCACATCGCACGGGCGCTCTACGACATGACCGCTGCCCATGCGCAGCGCGATGCGGTGGCGCACCGGCTGGCCACGCACGCGAGCGACGCCGCGCGCAGCTGGGCCGTGCAGTGGCTGCAGTTCGCGGGGCAGCCGCTGGTCGACCGCCTGCAGGCGGTGCACCGCTTCGCGGCCGACCCGCATTTCGGCGTGCGCGAATTCGCCTGGATGGCCGTGCGCGACGGCGTGATCGCCGACCTGGACGGCGCCCTGGCTGCGCTGCAGCCGTGGGTGGCGGATGCCGATGAGAACATCCGCCGCTTCGCCAGCGAGCTCACGCGCCCGCGCGGCGTCTGGTGTGCGCCCATCAAGGCGCTGGGGGCCGAGCCCTGGCGTGCCCTGCCGCTGCTGGAGCCGCTGCGCGCCGACGGCAGCCGCTACGTGCAGAACTCGGTGGCCAACTGGCTCAACGACGCGAGCAAGAGCCAGGGCGCCTGGGTGCGCGAACTGGGCGCGCGCTGGCTGGCCGAAAGCCCGACGCCGGCCACGCGCTACATCGTCAAGCGGGCATTGCGCACGCTGGACAAGCCGGCCCGCGCCGTGGCCGAAGTGGATGCCGACGACGCCTGAAAAGACGAAACCCGGCACGCAGCCGGGTTCGTTCGAGGTGCGGAACCGCTCTCGCGGCACCTGAAGAAGGTCTCAGGCGTATTCCGCCAGCGCCTTCTTCATCTTCTTCATCGCCGCCACTTCGATCTGGCGGATGCGCTCGGCCGAGACGCCGTAGTCGGCGGCCAACTCGTGCAGCGTCATGCCGCCCGAGCCGTCGTCGTTCACCTTGAGCCAGCGCTCTTCCACGATGCGGCGGCTGCGCGCGTCCAGCGCTTCCAGCGCGGTGGCGATGCCGTCGGTGGACAGGCGGTCGCGCTGGCGCGATTCCAGCTGCGCCGTGGGCTCCTGCGTCGCGTCGGCCAAGTAGGCGATGGGGCCGAAGCTCTCTTCGCCGTCGTCGGCCGGGCCGGGGTCGAGCATCACGTCACCGCCCGACAGGCGGGTCTCCATCTCGATCACTTCCTCGCGCTTGACGTTGAGCTGCTGCGCGACCTGATCGATCTCGTCGGTGTTCAGCGTCTCGCGGTGGGTGTCGGCGTCCAGGGCCGCGGCATCGGCCTTGAAACCCTGCTTCATCGAGCGCAGGTTGAAGAACAGCTTGCGCTGGGCCTTGGTCGTCGCGACCTTGACCATGCGCCAGTTCTTCAGGATGTACTCGTGGATCTCGGCCTTGATCCAGTGCATGGCGTAGCTCACCAGACGCACGCCCTGGTCGGGGTCGAAACGCTTCACGGCCTTCATCAGGCCGACGTTGCCTTCCTGGATCAGGTCGCCGTGCGGCAGGCCATAGCCCAGATACTGGCGCGAGATGGAAATGACCAGGCGCAGGTGCGACAGCACCAGCGCGCCGGCCGCTTCGAGGTCGTTGTGGTCCCGCAGGCGGCGTGCATAGCCCTGCTCTTCCTCGAGCGTGAGCAGCGGCAGCCGGTTGGCGGCGGAAATGTACGCATCCAGATTGCCAAGCGAGGGCACCATGGCCCACGGGTTGGCCACGGCCAACTGGTTGGCAGCAGGGGCTCCGGACAGGCTTGTCATTCGGGTTTCTCCTTGGTAGCGGGGCATGTTAGCACTCGGTTAGAGAGAGTGCTAAACCAGCGGTTCCCCAATAATAAAAGGGGCGTTGATAGTTTTGTTTGATGGCCGGATGCGGCGAAAGTTCCGCGGCGCGCCGGCGAGGCCAGGGCTGAGGCTTCAGTCTAGGGACGGGCTGCGGGCCGGGTGTCAGAAGATGCCGCCTGGGCAGGGGTGGGCGGGAAATCGGTGCATGAAAGGATTGTGAAGGCCCGCCAGGGCGCATGAACGCGCGACGGATGAACTGTTTGTTGCGACGCCGGAAACAATCGGGCCTCAGCGGCCGGGTGCGCAAGCCCAGCGGCTGCCGCGCCGCCGCCGCCACCGGGCTCAACGACGTCGGGCGCGTGCCATCAGCACCAGGCCCAGGGTGGCCAGGCCCGCCGCCGCCGCCCAGCCCCGCGGCGACAGGCGCCGTGCGTCGCGAAATCCGCCTTCGACGGCGTGCGTGCGCGAGCCTTCGAACAGGTTGCCCGCATCCGGCACGGCCGGCTTGGCGGCCGCCAGGGCGCGCCGCGTGAGGAGACCCATCACGCGCGCCACCGCATCCGGGGCCAGCGCATGCGCGAAGATGCCGGGCAGCGCCGGCGCACCCATATAGGTCTTCGCGCGCGGGCGCGGGCTGGCGCTCAGTTCCACCAGCACGCGCGCCACCCGCTGCGGCTCGATCAGCGGCGCGGGCGGGCTCACCTGCCGGCCGCTGTAGTTGGCGCCATGCCGCATGCCCGGGCTGTCGACGAAGGTGGGATAGACCTCGCACACGTGCACGCCGGGGGCATCGGTGAGTTCGCCGCGCAGCGCCTCGGAAAAGCCCCGCAGACCGAACTTGCTGGCGGTGTAGGCGGCCGCATAGGGCGTCGGAATCCAGCCTCCCACCGAGATCATGTGGATGAGCGTGCCCCGGCCGCGCCGGCGCATCGCACCCAGGATGGCGTGCGCGCCATGCAGGTGGCCCAGCAGGTTGGCCTCGATCACGCGGCGGTGCGCGTCGAGCGGCGTTTCCTCGAAGCCGCCCACGGCGCCGACGCCGACGTTGCTGATCCACACGTCCACCGGTCCGAAAGCCTCCAGCGCCTGGTGGGCCAGCGCCTTCACGCCCTGCGGGTCGGTCACGTCGGTGGGAACGGCCAGCGCCTGGCCGCCCCGGGCTCCGCACTGCAGCACCAGGGCGTCCAGCGCCTGCGCGGAACGCGCGGCCAGCACCAGCCGGGCGCCTTCGGCCGCCATCGCGAGCGCGGTGGCGCGGCCGATGCCGCTCGATGCGCCGGTCAGGACGATGGTCTTGCCGGCCAGCCGCGGGCGCACGGTGAAGGGCGGCGGGCTTGTCGCGCCGTTCGTGCGGGCGCGGTCAGGGGCGGGGGAATCCGGGATCATGGGGAGCACTCCTTGGCAACGGGGCATGGCTTCGGCGATGCATGGGTTCGCGCAAGATCGCCCGGCGCCCGCCGGGGGACTGCCCGCGGCCACGCTGTGCACGCGTCGGACGGGCGCGCCGACCCGCGGCCCGGGCGCCGTGGCGCTTCGCGCGTGGACGAAAAAACGCCCGCCCGGGTGGGCGGGCGAATGGCCCGGCATGCGGGCCGACCACGAAGGCGGGAGACGGTTGTGCCGACGGGCGCGGGCGGCGCAGGTAGGCCGAGCGCCCGTGGCGGTGCTGGTGCGCAGCCCGCCCGCCTGTCCGGCCCGCTCGCGGCCGGCGCGCCTGCCGCCTGCCGCCTGCCGCCTGCCGCGGGCACGCGGATTGCCGCAGGCCATGACCCGCAGGCGCATCCGGCGGGCCTTCATGGAGAGGCGCATGAGCAAGAAGCATGATTTCCTTCGCGACGAGCAGTCGCGCCAGAAGCACCCCGACAAGCCGCAGGTCGGCAGCCCGGCCGCCGTGCAGGAGGGCCAGGCGGGCGAGCGCGCGGCGGCGCACGCGCAGCAAGGCGGCGCCGGCAAGGTGGCCAACGACCACAACCAGGCCGGCCACCAGGCGCCGACCCCCACCCACCAGGCCCGGCGCACGCCGCAAAGCCGGAACGACCGGCAGTCCCTGGGACCCGGGCCCCAGAACCAAGTGTCCGCCCGAAAGGGCGGCGGGGGCGCAGGCCGGGTCCCGCGCGGAAGCGGCTGAGGCGGCGGCGTGCCGCAACGTGCGCAGGGCGCAGGCTGCCGGCGCCGGTTCGGGCGCTGACTGGCCTGCGCCGCGTCTCAGGGCGCCTCGGCCGGGCGCCCGGGGCCGCGTCGCCGGCCGGCGTGGCGCCGGCACCGCCACCATTCCTCCAGGTAGCACAGCGCCACCGCCGCGCCCAGCGCATGGGCGGCCGCCAGCGGGAACGGCGACAGGCCGGGGTCCTTGAGCGTCCATTGGGCGCCACCGAAGCACCCGCTCCCTGCGGCGGGTCGCAGCGCGTCGGCATGCGCGCTGACCAGCAGCGCCAGCCCCACGAGCGGCAGCAGTTCCTGACCGCTGTGGACCATCTGTTCCAGCGGGCCCACGCGGCGGCCCTGCGCCGCCCAGCGCAGGTCGGCATACACCGTCAGCTCATGCGCCACGAACAGGAGCACGCAGACCGCGAGCACGGCGGGCGTGAATTCGAACCACAGCACCAGCAGCACCGCCGCGCCCATTTCGGCCAGCATCAGCAGATGGATGCGGGGCTCGCGCGTGCCGGCCGTGAGCTCGATGCGTTCGCGCCGGTGCAGGGCCCAGTCGGCGAGGCCGCACAGCACCCACAAGGGAAAGACGCCGAATTTCAGGAGCCACTGTTCAGGCATCGCAGGACGGCCTTGGCGGGCGGGGCGGGGCTGGCGCGCTCAGCGCGAGAAACCGGTCGCTGCCATGAACCCGCGCAGCAGCAGCGCCAGCGTGCCCAGCGCCGCGACGCTGGCCACCCACAGCAGCACCAGCCAGCCCAGGCGCGGGCCCCATTTGCGCCAGCCGCGTTCAGTGGTACCCGTCGCCATGGCGCACCTTGCCGCGGAACACCCAGTAGCTCCATGCCGTGTACATCAGGATGATGGGAATGATCAACAGCGCGCCCACCAGCGCGAAGCCCAGGCTCTGCGGTGGGCCGGCCGCCTGCCAGATCGAGATGGAGGGCGGGATGACGTTCGGCCACAGGCTGATGCCCAGCCCGCTGTAGCCCAGGAAGAGCAGGGCCAGCGTCAGCAGGAAAGGCGAGGCGTGCGCGCCGCGGCGCAGCTCGGCCAGCAGCCGCCACACCGCCACGCCCACCAGCAGCGGCACGGGCGCCAGGTAGAGCAGGTTGGGCAGGCTGAACCAGCGCTGCGCGATGGCCGGGTGAGACAGCGGCGTCCACGCACTCAGGGCCGCGATCACGCCCAGCATGGCCCAGGCCAGCGGCACGCTCAGCGCGCGCATGCGCGCCTGCAGCGGGCCCTCGGTCTTCATCACCAGCCAGGTGCCGCCCAGCAGGGCATAGGCGGTCACCAGCGCGCAGCCCGTGAACAGCGAGAAGGCCGAGATCCAGTCGAAGGGCCGGCCGGCGTAGTGGCCGTCGGCCACGGGAAGGCCCGACAGGAAGGCGCCCAGCGTCACGCCCTGGAAGAAAGTGGCGGTGTAGGAGCCGCCGATGAAGGCCAGGTCCCACCAGCGCCGCTTGCCTTCGCGGGCCTTGAAGCGGAACTCGAAGGCCACGCCGCGGAACACCAGGCCGATAAGCATCAGGATCAGCGGCAGGTAGAAGGCGCTCAGGATCACGCCGTAGGCCACCGGAAAGGCCGCCAGCAGGCCCGCGCCGCCCAGCACCAGCCAGGTCTCGTTGCCGTCCCACACGGGCGCGACGGTGTTCATCATCACGTCGCGGTCCGCCTTGGCCGGCACGAAGGGAAAGAGGATGCCGATGCCCAGGTCGAAGCCGTCCATGACCACGTACATCATGATCCCGAAGAGGATGATGACGGCCCAGATCAGCGGCAGGTCAATGCCCATGGCGGTGCTCCGGTGCGGCGCGGTCGCCCTGGGCGTCCACGCGTTCGTGCGCGGCCGACAGCGGCCGCATGGGGGTGCGCGGCTCGCCGGGGCCGCCCTGCACGGGCAGATCGCCTTCGCCGGTCGCGGGGCCCTTGGCGATCAGCCGCAGGCCGTAGGCCGTGCCGGCGCCGAACACCACGAGGTAGACGACGACGAACATCGCCAGCGTGAAGCCCACGTGCCCGGCCGTGTGCTGCGGCGACACGGCATCGGCCGTGCGCATGAGGCCCTGCACGATCCAGGGCTGCCGGCCGATCTCGGTCGTGTACCAGCCGGCCAGGATGGCGACCAGCCCGGCCGGCGACAGCGCCAGCGCGAAGCGCAGGAACGCGCGCTGCGTGAACAGCCGCCCGCCGCGCCGCAGCCACAGGCCCCAGAAGGCCAGCGCGATCATCAGCAGGCCCAGGCCGACCATCACGCGGAAGGTCCAGAACACGACCGTGGCGTTGGGGCGGTCTTCGGGCGCGAAGTCCTTCAGCGCCGGGATCTGGCCGTCCCAGCTGTGGGTGAGCAGCAGGCTGCCCGCGCGCGGGATCTCCAGCGCATGGCGCGTGGTCTCGGCCTGCATGTCGGGCCAGCCGAACAGGATCAGCGGCACGCCTTCGCCCTCGGGCGTGCGTTCCCAGTGCCCTTCGATCGCGGCCAGCTTGGCCGGCTGGTGCGCCAGCGTGTTCAGGCCGTGCTGGTCGCCGATGAAGGCCTGCAGCGGCGCGGCCGCCAGCAGCATCCACAGCGCCATCGACAGCATGGTGCGGTTGCGCGGGTTGTCGTTGCCGCGCAGCAGGTGCCAGGCCGCCGCGCCCGCCACCATCAGCGCGGTGGCGATGTACGAGGCCACCACGGTGTGCGTCAGGCGGTAGGGGAAGGAGGGATTGAAGATCACGCGCAGCCAGTCCACCGGCACCACGCGGCCATCGACGATCTCGTGGCCCTGGGGCGTGTGCATCCAGCTGTTGGAGGCCAGGATCCAGGTGGCCGAGATCAGCGTGCCGACGGCCACCGCCAGCGTGGCGACAAAGTGCAGCGCCGGCCCCACGCGCTCGCGGCCGAAGAGCATCACGCCCAGGAAGCCCGCCTCGAGGAAGAAGGCCGTCAGCACCTCATATGCCAACAGCGGGCCGGTGACGCCGCCGGCGAAGCGCGAGAAGTTGCTCCAGTTGGTGCCGAACTGGTAGGCCATGACCAGGCCCGACACCACGCCCATGCCGAAGGCCACCGCGAACACCTTGATCCAGAACTGGTAGAGGTCCAGGTAGACCGAGCGCCGGGTGCGCAGCCACAGCCCTTCCAGCACCGCCAGGTAGCTCGCCAGGCCGATGGTCAGGGCCGGGAAGATGATGTGGAACGAGATCGTGAATCCGAACTGGATCCGCGCGAGAAGAAGGGCGTCCATCGGAGGAGGGGCTCAACGGCAGGGCATCAGCACAGCCTGCATTCGACTGCAGAAGCCCGGACCTGCAAAGAGGACAGGTTGACCCATCCCGTGGCGCTGGCGCCGCGCCGCCGGCATGCCGCGCCGCGCTGGAGGCGCGGCGGGCCTGCCCCCTGAAGACCAAAGCATTCGCCCGCGTGGACGAATGCGCGGTGCGCTTGCGGCGCGCGCCGGCCGGCGCCTGCCGATCCGGCGGCGCCGTCCTACGCGCGAACGGCCTGCGCGCCGCAGGCCGGGCCGGGCGCGGCGCCGCGCGCCGGCCCATTCACACCGTCGGTACCGTGCCGCCATCGATCCGGTGATCCGAGCCGACGAGGTGGGGCGAGCGGCGGACGATGCAAAAGGCCGACGCTTGCGCAGGCTTCATGTCTTTTGACATTTTTCCGCGTAGGACGGTGCCTTGTTCGGATGTCGGCCGCCTGAGGCGCCCACCACAATGCCGCAGGCCGGACGCCGCGTCCGGCTCCTTCGCACAGGCCCTCCGTGAGTTCTACGCCCGAAAAGCGCCCCAACCAGCCCGCCCGCCGTCCTGTCCATGCCGAGGGCTCGTCCCATGAGCTGCGCGACCACAAGGACGACATCTTCTTCGCCGCGATCGAGACGACGCGCATGCCCATGCTGATCACGGACCCGCGGCAGGAAGACAATCCCATCGTGTTCGCGAACCGCGCCTTCGTCTCGATGACGGGCTACGCGGCAGAAGAGATCCTGGGCACCAACTGCCGCTTCCTGCAGGGCCCCGCGACCGACCGCGCCGCCGTGGCCGTGATCCGCGAGGCCGTGGCGGCGCGCACCGAAGTGCAGATCGAGCTGCTCAACTACCGCAAGGACGGCAGCACCTTCTGGAATGCGCTGTTCATCTCGCCGGTCTACAACCCGGCCGGCGAGCTGGTGTATTTCTTTGCCTCCCAGCTGGACGTGAGCCGCCGGCGCGACGCGGAGGACGGCCTGGCGCAGGCGCAGAAGATGGAGGCGCTGGGCCAGCTGACGGGCGGCATCTCGCACGACTTCAACAACCTGCTGCAGGTCATGTCGGGCCACCTGGACCTGCTGGAAGCGCGCGGGCGCATGGGCAAGCTGGAGGGCAGCCATGTCGAGCGGGGCGTGCAGAACATCCGCGCGGCCGTCAGCAAGGCGTCCACCCTCACCGGCCAGTTGCTCGCCTTCTCGCGCAAGCAGCGCCTGCGCGGGCGCGTGGTCAACCTCAATGCCGTGACGCGCGACATGGCCGACCTGGTGAGCCGCACGCTGGGCGAGCAGATCCGCACCGTGTTCAGGCTGGAGGAGAATGTGGGCAACTGCCAGCTGGACCCAACGCAGCTGGAAGTGGCCCTGCTCAACGTGCTGGTGAATGCGCGCGACGCCATGCCCGACGGCGGCACGCTGACCATCCAGACGGGCAGCGTGGACGTGGGCGAGGAGGACGCCACCGCCTTCGCCGGCCTGCCGCGCGGGCGCTACTGCAGCCTTTCGGTGTCGGACACCGGCCACGGCATCGACCAGGCGCTGATGGCCCGCGTCATGGAGCCCTTTTTCACCACCAAGGAAGAAGGCAAGGGCACGGGGCTGGGCCTGTCGATGGTGTACGGCTTCGTCAAGCAGTCGGGCGGCACCGTGTCCATGTACTCGGAAGTGGGCATCGGCACCACGGTGCGCATGTATTTCCCCTGCGTGGACCTGATGCCCGATGCGGCGGCGCAGCCCGCGCGCGGCCACGACCGCGGCGGCACCGAGGCCATCCTGCTCGTGGAGGACCGCGAGGAAGTGGGCGAGCTGTCCAAGGAGATGCTGCAGGGCCTGGGCTATACCGTGCACATGGCGCTCGATGCGCACAGGGCGCTGCGGCTCATGCGCTCGCTGCCGCCCGACGAGCAGCCTGCGCTGCTCTTTTCCGACATCGTGATGCCCGGCGGCATGAACGGCTACCTGCTGGCCCGCGAGATGCAGAAGATCAAGCCGTCCCTGCGCGTGCTGCTGACCACGGGCTTCGACCGGGACCTCGGCGGCCTCGACAGCGGGGCCCCGGCCGAGTTCGAGATCCTCAAGAAGCCCTACCGCCTGGCCGACCTGGCCCGCAAGGTCCGCGAAGTGCTCGACGGACCCACCGGGGCGAGCTGAGGCCCGTCCCACGCACACGCGGCGCGGGGGCCGATCGGCAGCGCCCGGCAGCTTCGCGCCTTCCCGCCGGAGGCAAGGTTCAAGCCGGCGCCCACCCGCGCGGGATGCGCCAGGGCCGCCGCGCCAGGGCAGCCGGCCGCCCGCATGGCGGCCAGGCGGCAGGCCGCGCCTGCGACACGGTGAGCGATGCAGGCTCGAGCGCCGACACCAGCGCGCGCCGGTGGGCATCACCCACGAAGCGCTCGCCCGGCGCCAGCACGATGTCGCGCGGGTCGTGGTCCAGCGTCACCCACACGCTGCCGTGGCGGCATTCGATGCCGATGCCCGCCACGTCGGGCAGCGTGAGCAGGCCCTGTCGTGGCAGTTCGAGGTGGAAATCCGCGAGGGCGGGGCGATTGGCCATGGTGCAGGCTCCTTCGCATTCAGTGATGGAATGACTATAGTGAGACGCTCCCCGGATTGGATGGGTGATTCGGAACTCGTTGCATGCACCGACAGAATGCGAAAGCGCCGCCGCCGCCGCCGGCCGGGGACCTGCCCCCGCTGGACTTGCTGGGCACCTTCGAGGCCGCGGCGCGCACTCTGAGCTTCACGCGTGCGGCCGACGAGCTGGCCCTCACGCAGTCGGCCGTGAGCCGCCAGATCCAGCAGCTCGAAGGCCGCCTGGGCGTGTTGCTCTTCGAGCGCCGCCATCGCGCACTGGCGCTGACCGAGGCCGGCAGCGTGATGCAGCGCGCCGTGACCGACAGCCTGGAGCGGCTGCGCGACGCCACCGCGCGCGTGCGGGCCGCGCCCGGTGTGCGGCAGGTGGCGCTGACCTGCACGCCCGGCTTCGCCTCGCTGTGGCTCATCCCGCGCCTGACCCGCTTCACGGCCGCGCACCCGCAGGTGGACGTGCGCGTGTCCGCCACGCTCGAGGTGCTGGACATGGACCGCGCGCGGCTGGACCTGGCGGTGCGCTTCCTGCCCATCGCGCGCGGCACCGGGCCGGCGCTGTTCGAGGAAACGGTCATGCCGCTGTGCGCGCCCGCGATCGCGCAGGCGCTGCGCACGCCGGCCGACCTGGCCGACCAGACCCTGCTCACCATCGACAACCTCAAGCATGGCGAGGCCACCACCATCGACTGGGAGCCCTGGCTGGCGCTGATGGGCCTGCGCGAGGTGCACATGAAGAGCACGCTGCGCTTTTCCCACTACACCGATGCCGTGGCCGCCGCGCTGGCCGGGCAGGGCGTGGTGATCGGCCGGCTGCCGCTGCTGCGCGACCTGGTGCGCGAGGGGCGGCTGGTCGCACCCTTCGGCGACGGCGCGGCGTCGCAGCGCGGCCAGTTCGTCGAACTGTCGCGCCGCGGCGAGCGCAACCCCGACGCGCAGGACTTCGTGCGCTGGCTGCGCGCGGAGGCCGCGCGGGGTTGAGGCGGGGCTCGGCCCAGGGATGAAATGCTGCCTCGCCTTCGGCGCAGCCGGGTTGGGGCGGGGCGACCAGGGGCAGGCGGATGGAGTGCTTCCACCGTCGCTCGCCCTGCACGATGGACACGCGCGGGCTGTGACAGGCCGGCACCGGCAAGTTCTGCAGGTAAATCTGACCACCCGGCGCTAGGCGCGGCGCACGCGGGGTCGCACTCGGGGTCGCATTCGGGGTCGCATTCGGGGTCGCGTTCGAGGCCCTCGCGGCAGGCCGGCCTGTTGCCGGCTCAGCGGCGCGGCGGCCGCCGCGCTTGTCTCTCTGTCCGGAACCGCCGAGGACTGTGCCATGCCCGTGCACCTGACGACCACGCCTGTGCTGACCCCCCAGGGACGGATCCGCACCCTGCAGATCTACCGCCGCACCTACCCCCGCCTGCGACCGCGGCACTGTGCGGTGGACGAGGAACTCGTGCTCGATGGAGCGCGTGTGGAACCGCTGGGCGGCAATGGCTTTCGCGTGGTGGCGACGGGCGAAGTGCTGCGCCGCCTGGCGCCCGGCCCCGCGGCCCGCTGACGGCCCCCTCCGGGGCCGCGTGGGGCGCAGGCCTCGCACCCGGGCGCGGGCGGGCGCGATTGGGCGCTTCAGGCCGCTTCGACCTGGATGCGGCGCGGCTGCGCGTGGGCGGCCTTGGGAATGCGCAGCTTGAGCACGCCCTGGTTCAGCACGGCGGAGATGTTCGCCGTGTCCAGCTCCTTGCTCAGCGTGAACACGCGGTGGTAGCGCGCCTGGCTCACTTCCGAATGGTGCGAGTTCAGGCCCGCCGGCAGGTCCAGTTCGGCCACGCCTTCGAGCGTCAGGGTGTCCGATTCGATCTGCAGGTTCAGGCGATCGCGGTTCACGCCCGGCATGTCGGCGTACAGCGTGATGCCGCCCGCGTCCTCGACCACGTCCACGGGGGGCGTGAGGGCCGCTTCATGGCGGGGCTGGGCCGGCGTACGCGTGTCGCGCGGCGCTTCGGCCTGGGGGGCGGTGTTCGTGACCTCGTTGTTCATGGCAATCTCCTTGGCAACGATGCGATGACTCACTGGACGGTGATGCGGCGCGGCTGCGCAGAGGCGCGGCGCTGCACGGTGATGTGCAGGATGCCGTCTCGCAGCCTGGCGCTGACCTGCTCGGGGTCGGCGTCGTCGGGCAGCGACAGGGTGCGGCTGAAGCGTCCGCGGAAGCGTTCGTGGATGTGCACGGCCGACTTGGACTGCTCGTCGGGCAGCTCGGTCTGGCGCTCGCCCGCGATGGTGAGCAGGCCGCGCTCCAGGCCCACTTCGAGGGTGGATGCGTCCACGCCGGGCGCGAAGGCATAGATCTCGAGGGTCTGGGGCGTGCCGCCCACGTTCAGCGCGGGAAAGCCGTCGCGCGCGAAGCCGCGGATGGAGGGCGACAGGTCCAGCGCCCGCTGCATGTGGCGCTGCAGGCGGTCCAGCTCGGCGAACAGGTCACGGGGGGAGTAGCTTGCGTACATCATGGTCGTGAACTCCTCTGGAACAAATTCGGTCAGCGGGCCGGGCTTGCGGCGGGTCGCGGCGCGCGGTCGAAGCCCGGGCCGGCACCGCGTGCTAGGGTGGGCATCGCGTCTTCGGGCGCGCTGGATGCGACGGGGATGTGCAGCCCGCCGGATGCGGCGGCGCGGCCTTTCTGGGTGAGTGCGAGCACCTGCGCGGCTTCGGCCGGCCCGGTCATGGACAGCGGATCGGTGGGCGCGGGCACCAGGGCGATGACCAGTCCCTGGGCGCGAAGGGCGCGGACCTGTTCGATGTCCTCGCGGCGATGGAAGGACAGCGGCAGGCGCGAGCTGGCGATGTGTCTGAGCAGTTCGTTGGTCATGGAAATGCCTCCTTTCAGGTTGACCCAACTCTGACGGTGAGCCAGCTAGGGGCACCGTTTCGGGTTTTCAAGGGGGCCTTTTTCGCTGCTTCTTCGGGGTGGGAGCCAGGGTGCGGCGGCACGGCGGTACGGCGGCACGAGGACGGGCAAGGGCAAGGGCAAGGGCAAGCCTGCGCGTGGCAGGCTGGGCAGCAGTGCCGCGCGCCCGGTGGGCCCTGCAGGGGCGCGAGGGGTGGCGCCCCGCGCAGGGCGGCCCCGGGCGGGCGGCGCGGGCTCCTACAGGGACGGTCGGCGCTGCGCGCCGACTTCGCTGCGATGCGCGCGCGGCCGGCGGCATCGCGAACTCACTTCGCGCCGCTGCGCGGCGCTGCGTTCAGACAGGCGCGATGAGTCAGAAGGTGTGAATGAATCCCGCGTGGCCGAGCAGACCGTCCAGGGGTGCGCCATCGAGGCGCAAAGCGCAGCCATAGCTCGGGCTATGGCGAGCATTTGCAACGATGAGGGCGTGCACCTGGGCGGGATGAGCGGGCATGTGGGGTTCGTTCACACCTTCTCAGATCACGAAGCCCGCGCGACTTCGCGCGGGCCCGCCGGCCGCGCTGTGCTTCTCGCCGCCCCTGAAGTCGCCCGCGCCGCCCGCCCGGGGCCGCCATGCGCCTGCAGGTCGGTGGCTCGCAAGGGCACGACGCTGGCGCACTCACTCATGCAAAGAGGCCGTGGCCAGCACCCCCCGGCCGGGCCACGGGGCGCAGGGTTTGCCCGAGGCGACCCTGCCCGGCTCCTTGGGCACGTGCTGGCCGGCCGACGAGGCCTTTTGACCGCCCGCACCCGCAGCGAACCGCGCGGGGCCTCAAAGCCCCAGCACGTGCTTGGCAATGATGTTGCGCTGGATCTCGTTGCTGCCGCCATAGATGGACATGGCGCGGCGCCAGAAGTAGTTGGCCGGCGCCCCGCGCACGCTGGCTTCCAGGCCGTCCAGGTCGCCTTCGCCATGCGCGAGCTGCGGGTCCAGCCGCTGGCCGGCCGCGCCGGCGGCCTCGGCCAGCAGTTCGGTCAGCTGCTGGCCGATCTCGGTGCCGCGGATCTTGAGCGAGGACGCGAGGCCCGCCCCCGGCGAGCTGCCGCTGCCCATGCTCGACAGCGCGCGCAGCGTGTTCATCTCCAGCGCCTTCAGCTGCGCCTCGACCTTGGCGATGCGTGCGCGCAGCAGCGGCTGCTCGATCAGGGGACGGCCGCCCGCGTGCAGTTCGCGCGTCATGCGGCGCAGGCGGCGCAGCGCAAAGGTGGAGAAGCCGATGTTGGAGTTCTCCACGCGCTCGTGTTCCAGCAGGAACTTGGCATAGCGCCAGCCGCGGCCTTCTTCGCCGACGAGGTTGGCCTTGGGCACCTTCACGTCGGTGAAGAACACCGCATTGAAGGAATGCGTGCCTTCCAGCATCGGAATCGGCTGGATCTCGATGCCCGGCGTCTTCATGTCGATCAGCAGGAAGGAAATGCCTTCCTGCTTGCGGCCCTCGCGGCCCGTGCGCACCAGGCAGAACATCCAGTCCGCATGGTGGGCGTAGGAGGTCCAGATCTTCTGGCCGTTGACCACGTAGTGGTCGCCCTGGTCGTCGGCGCGCGTAGCCAGCGACGCGAGGTCCGAGCCCGACTGCGGCTCCGAATAGCCCTGGCACCACCACACGGTCGAATCGCGGATGCCGGGCAGGTGCTGCGCCTTCTGCGCTTCGGTGCCGAAGTTGTAGATCACCGGCCCGACCATGCGCGGCCCGAAGGGCTGGATCGTGGGGCAGTTCATCTCGCCGCTGATCACCTCGAACAGGTAGCGCTGGGTGGCGCTCCAGCCCGGTCCGCCCTGCGACACGGGCCAGGTGTAGGCATGCCAGCCGCGCCGGCCCAGGATCTGCTGCCAGCGCATGAAATCCTCGCGCTCCAGATGCAGGTCGTGCTCGACGCGCCGCGCGATGTCCTGCGGCAGGTTCTGGGCGATGAAGGTGCGCACCTCGTCGGCGAAGGCGCGTTCCTCGGCGGTGAAAGCGAGTTCCATGGGTCTTGTCTCCAGAGGGGCCGGCCCGTGTGGGCGGCGGTGTTCAGTCTTGGGCCAGTTCGAAGCGCACGCCGCACACCGTGACGGCATCGCCGTCGACGGGCAGGCCGCGCGCCTGCGCCGCAGCGCGGATGGCGGCCGCGTCGCGCGTGCGCAGCACCACGCCGGCCAGCCCTTCGCCACGGCCGTCCAGGGCCTGCTGCACGCGCAGGCGGGCGTTGTCCACCGGCACTTCCCAGTGGCCGCCGGCCGCCTGCGCGGGGCGCTGCAGGATGCGGCCCCAGCGTTCGGCCAGCGCCTGCGGCTCGGCCGACTGCAGCACCGCGCCCGCGAAGCCGGCCACGCGCGTGGTGTTCACGTGCTGCTGCCAGTGCGGGCCGGCGGGCCAGTAGGGACCGTCGAGGTCGCGGCCGTTCAGGGTGGTGTTGATCTCCAGCAGCGCGCCGCCCGTGTCGCGCGGATGCAGCTGCATGCCCTCGTAGTCGCCCAGGGCCAGCGGCGCGGCGATGCGCACACCGATCTCGGCCACGTGGGCGCGCCAGCGCGGCAGGGCTTCGCTGTCCAGGATCACCATGTAGCCGCCGTCCCCGCCGCGGCGCTCCAGGTAGCGGCCCGCGGTGGTGCCGTCGCGCACGGGCGCCACCACCTCCAGGAACTGCCGGCCGAAGGGCATCAGCGCGTTGTGCAGGCCGAACTGGCCCACCTCCGGATCGCGGTGGCACACCTGCACGCCGAACACGGCGCACAGGTCCTCCACGACGGGGGCCAGGTCGCGCGCCACCAGGCAGATCTGGCGCAGGCGCAGGAAGGGCGCGTTCGCGGCGCCCGTGGTGGGGCGCTCGGCGGCCCCGTCTTCGGGATTGGGTGTCATCGGCGGTCTCCTGAAAATATGATATAACAAATTAACAAAACCAGGTGCAGGCCGCAGCGGGCGCCGGCGCCGCAGACCAGGAGACCCGGTCCGATGACATCCCTCGAAGGCGTGCGCGTGCTCGATCTGTCGCGCTTCATTGCCGGCCCCTACTGCGCCATGATGCTCGGCGACATGGGCGCCGAAGTGGTGAAGATCGAACCGCCTGGGGAGGGCGAGTACGCGCGCCGCGCGCTGCCCGCGGTGGATGGCCAGAGCCTCTACACCTTCATCGTCAACCGCAACAAGAAGAGCCTCGCCCTCGACCTGCGCCACCCCGAGGGGCTGGCCACGCTCAAGGCGCTGATCCGCGAGGCGGATGTGCTGGTGGAGAACTTCCGCGCCGGCACCATGGAGCAGATGGGCCTGGGCTGGGAGGCGGTGCACACGCTGAACCCGCGGCTCGTCATGGCGCGCATCAGCGGCTTCGGCCAGGACGGGCCGCTGGCCCAGAAGCAGTGCTTCGACGGCGTGGCGCAGGCCATGAGCGGCCTGATGGACATGACCGGCCAGCCCGACGGGCCGCCGACCATGATCGGCTCCTTCATGTGCGACTACACCACCGGCATGTACGCCGCGCTGGGCATCCTGGCCGCGCTCCACGCACGCCACACGAGCGGGGTCGGCCAGCTGGTGGACGTGTCGCTGCTGGAGAGCGCGCTGTCCATGCTCATGACCGCGATCCCGCAGCAGCAGCTCTTCGGCCAGACCATGACGCGCGTGGGCAGCCGCGACCGCTACGTGGCGCCGTCCAACACCTTCGAGGCCGGCGACGGCCGCCACGTGCTGATGGTGGGCGGCGACGACAACATGTTCCCGCGCGTGCTGCGCGCCATGAAGCGACCGCAGCTCATCGAAGACCCGCGCTTCGCCACCATGGCCAGCCGGCTGGCGCACCGCGAGGCCGTCGAAGGCATCGTGGCGGACTGGATGCGCGGGCACACCGCGGACCAGATCGTGGCCTGCCTGGAAGCCGAGGGCGTGCCCTGCGCCAAGGTCGCGCGCATCGACGAGGTGGTCGACAACCCGCAGCTGCGGCACCGCGGCGCCATCTGCGAGGTCGAGTTCGGCGGCATCAAGGTGCCGATGCAGGGCGTGACCATCCACCTCTCGGGCACGCCGCTGGAGATCCGCCGCCCGCTGCCGCGCGTGGGCGAGCACAACGCCGAGGTGCTGCAGCAGTGGCTGGGCTTCGGCCCCGAACGCATGGCCGCGCTGCAGGGCGCGGGCGCCCTGTGATTCCATCGAGGAGACTTTCCATGACCGCAGAACTCATCGAGCACCAGGCCGACGGCGTGCTCACGCTCACGCTGAACCGGCCCGACCGGCTCAACGCGCTCAACCCGTCGATGACCGACGCGCTGCTGGCCGCGCTGCGGCGTGCGGCCCACGACAACGCCGTGCGCGCCGTGCTGCTCACGGGCGCCGGGCGCGGCTTCTGCGCGGGCGGCGACGTCAAGGCCATGGCCGAGGAGGAGGGCGCCGCGCAGACGCTGGAGGCGCGCACCCAGCAGTTGCGCGAGCACATGGAATGCGCGCGCCTGCTGCACGAGATGCCCAAGCCCACGCTGGCCGTGGCGCGCGGCGCCTGCGCGGGGGCGGGCCTGTCGCTCGCGCTCGCCTGCGACTTGCTGCTGGCCAGCGACACGCTCAAGCTCACCTCGGCCTTCGCCAAGGTCGGCCTGTCGGGCGACTTCGGCAGCACCTACTTCCTCACGCAGCTGCTGGGGCCGCGCGCGCGGGCCTTCGCGCTGCTGTCGCCCGTGCTCAAGGCCGACGAGGCCTTGCAGATGGGGCTGGTGACGCGCGTGGTGCCCGATGCGCAGCTCGACGAGGCGGGCGCGGCGCTCGCGCGCCAGCTCGCGGCCGGCCCGACGATCACGCTCGGCCACATCAAGGCCAACCTGAACGTGGCGGAGCAGGGCGCCACCCTGTCGCAGGCGCTGGACCACGAGGCCATCCGCCACATCCGCTGCAGCATGACCGAAGACCACCTCGAAGCGGCGCGCGCCTTCGTCGAGAAGCGCGCCCCCGTGTTCGCCAACCGCTGACCCCCCAAACCCGGAGAGAGACATCCCCATGGACAGCCTGTCACTGAAGAACAAGACCGCCATCGTCACCGGCTCCTCGCGCGGCATCGGCCGCGCGATCGCGGTGGCCTATGCGCGCGCCGGCGCGCGCGTGGTCATCACCAGCCGCAAGGCCGAGGCCTGCGCCGCCGTGGTCGACCAGCTGCGGTCCGAAGGGCTGGAAGCCACGGCCATCGCCTGCAACATCTCGCGCAAGGAGGAGGTGCTGAGCCTGGTGGACCAGACCGAGAAGATCTACGGCAGCGTGGACGTGCTGGTGTGCAACGCGGCCGTCAATCCCTACTACGGGCCCCTGTCCGGCATCAGCGACGAGGCCTTCTCCAAGGTGATGGACGTCAACATCCGCTCGAACCTGTGGCTCGTCAATCGCACCGCGCCGGGCATGGCGGCCAAGGGGGGCGGCGCGGTCGTCATCATCAGTTCCGTCGCGGGCCTGACGGGCTCGCGCGTGCTGGGCGCCTATGGCATTTCCAAGGCGGCCGACATGTCGCTGGCGCGCAGCCTGGCGCTGGAGTGGGGCAAGCAGGGCATCCGCGTCAACTGCATCGCGCCCGGCCTGATCAAGACCGACTTCGCCAAGGCGCTGTGGGACAACCCCGACACCCTGGCGTACGCGCTCAAGGCCAGTCCGCTGAACCGCATCGGCGAGCCCGAGGACATCGCGGGCGCGGCGCTGCTGCTGGGCTCCGACGCGGGGCGTTTCATCACCGGCACGAGCATCGTCATCGACGGCGGCGCCACCATCGGAGGCGAATGATGGCTTACCAGGACATCACCGTCGGCGTCGACCAGCGCGTCTGCACGATCACATTGAACCGCCCGGACCGGCTCAACGCCTGGACCGAACGCATGGAGCGCGAGATGCGCGAAGCCGTGCTCGCGGCCGAGGCCGACGAGCAGGTGCGCGCGATCGTCGTCACGGGGGCGGGCCGCGGCTTTTGCGCCGGGGCCGACATGGACATCCTCGAGGCCGGCGTGGCCGCGGGCGGCGCCGAGCCCGAAGCCGCGCCGCCACCCGCCGCCGACGCGCTGCAGGGCCTGGCGCGCAACTACGCCTGGCGCTTCAGCTACCTGCTGCAGGTGCAAAAGCCGGTCTTCGCGGCCATCAACGGGCCCATCGCGGGCATCGGCCTGTGCATGGCGCTGTTCTGCGACTTCCGCTACATGGCCGAAGGCCAGAAGATGACCACGGCTTTTGCCAAGCGCGGCCTGATCGCCGAGCACGGCGCCTCGTGGATGCTGCCGCGCCTGGTGGGCGTGACGCATGCGCTGGACCTGCTGATGTCCGCCCGCACGCTGGTCACGGCCGAGGCGGCGCAGATCGGGCTGGTCAAGGCGCTGCCGGTCGACGGCTTCCTGGCCGCCGTGCAGACCGTGGCGCGCGAGCTGGTGCACAGCGCCTCGCCGCGCTCCATCGGCGTCATCAAGCGGCAGGTCTACGATGGCCTGTTCCAGGACCTGGACCAGGCCTGGCGGCGCGCCGACGCGGACATGGCCGCTTCCTTCGCCAGCGAGGACTTCAAGGAAGGCGTGGCGCACTTCCTGGAAAAGCGCCCGCCGAACTTCAGCGGCCGCTGACGGGCTGCCGCGCGGCCATACGATATAACCGATTGCAGATGAAAGGCCGCGGCAGCAGCCGCCAACGGACCCGCCATGGAAGACGCGCCCCTGAACCGAGAAAGCCTCAACGGCCAGGCCTACGCACGCCTGTGCCGTGACCTCAAGGCCGGGCGCTTCGCCCCGGGCGAGAAACTCAAGCTGCGCGACCTCGCGGCCGAGATGGGCATCAGTCCCACGCCCGTGCGCGAGGCGCTGGCGCGGCTGATTTCCGAACAGGCGCTGGAGCAGGTGGGCCACCATTCGGTGCGCGTGCCCGTGATGGACGAGGCGCGTTTCGCCGAAGTGCGCGAGCTGCGCCTGGTGCTGGAAGGCCGCGCCGCCGAACGCGCTGCCGCCCACGCCACGGCCGCGGACGTGCGCCGCCTGGAAGCCCTGCACGAGGAGATGGCGGCGCAGCACGATGCCGGCGACATCGCCGCCGAACTGCTGGCGGCCGAGCGCTTCCACCGCGAGCTGTGCGCACTGGCGCGCATGCCGGTGCTGCAGCGCATGGTTGAAGGCCTGTGGCTGCAATGCGGGCCGCTGATGCGCGCCCTGCACACGCATGCGCTGGCCCAGCCGCGCAGGCAGCATCCGCACCATGCGGTGCTGCGCGGGCTGCGCAAGAACGACGGCGAGCTCGCGCGCAAGGGCGTGGAAGAAGAGATCGAGCGCACCACGGCGCCCATCCTCGCCTACCTGCGCGAGCAAGCCGGCGAAGGCGCCGCTCCCGCCGTGCGCCGCCGCGCGGGCGCCACGGCCTGAGCCTGCCGGGCGGCGGGCGCCGCCGCGCGCGCGGGGGGCGCGCATGCGCGGCCTGCGCATGCAGCCGCCACATGGCCGGCCATGCCCAATATTCATCCCCGACGCCTTGCCCTCGCGCGGGGGCTGGCCGATCATGCCGGAAAAAACGGGACCGCAGGCACGACGCGCAGACGTCGGCATCGGCACCCGCGGGCCCCGCCCGACGATCCGGAGACACATCAGCATGATCGACTACCGCCATGGCCGCCGGCCGCTGCACGAGTACCTGCGTCTGCATGCCCGCGCCACGCCCGACAAGACGGCCATCGTCTGGTACGGCCGGCGCATCAGTTATGCCGAACTGGACACGCTCAGCGACCGCTTCGCGCAGAGCCTGCGCGCGCACGGGCTGGCCCAGGGCGACGTGGTGGCGCTCTTCCTGCACAACTGCCCCGACTACCTGATCGCCCATTTCGGCGCCCAGAAGCTGGGCGCCGTGGTGAGCCCGTGCAACCCGCATGCGCATGCGCTGGAACTGAGACGCCAGCTGAGCGAGCTGGGCGCGCGCGCCGTGGTGGCGGGCGAGGAACTGCTCGACGTGGCCCGCGAGGCCGGCGCGCTGGACGGCGGCGGCCTGCTCTATGCGGTGCGCTACAGCGATCGTCTGCCCGGCGTGCTGGCCATGGACCTGCCCGACGGCCTGCCGCTGCCCGGCGACCGGCATCCCGAGTGGCCGGCGGGCACGCTGAGCTTGCGCGAGGCGCTGGCGCAGGCCGGGCCCTTCGAGCCGGTGGACGACTTGGCGCTCGATGAGGTGGCCCTGATGGCCTACACCACCGGCACCACGGGCCTGCCCAAGGCCGCCCTGCTCAGCTACGAATGCGCGCTCTACAAGACCGCGGTGAGTGCGGAGGGCTTCCGCCTGGGCGCCGACGACGTGATGCTGGCCGACGTGCCGCTGCACCACATTTCGGGAATGATCACCGGGCTGGACCTGCCCATCTACTGCGGCTGCACGGTGGTGCTGCTGCACCGCTTCGACGCCACCGCGGTGCTGCAGGCCATCGAGGCCTGCCACGTCACCTGGTGGTACACCATGGCCCCTTCGCTGCTGTCGGTGATGGCCTGCGAGGACGCGTCCAGCTACGACCTGCGTTCGCTGCGCGCCACCATCAGCACCAGCTTCGGCGTCAAGCTGAGCGAGTCGCTGGCCCGGCGCTGGAGCCGCTTCGCCAACGGCTGCCTGGTGCACGAGGCCGGCTACGGACTGAGCGAAACCCACACCTGCGACACGCTCATGCCCCCCGATGCCATCCGCTGGGGCACCAACGGCCGGCCGGTGCCCGGCGTGCGCATCCACATCATCGACCCCGACACCGGCGTGGAGCTTCCCGTCGGTTCGCCCGGCGAGATCGTGGTGTGCAGCCCGGTGCCCTTCAAGGGCTACTGGCTGCGCCCCGAGGCCACGCGCGCCGTGGCCTGGGGCGGGGGCGTGCGCACGGGGGACATCGGCGTGCTCGACGCCGACGGCTACCTCACCTTCCTGGGCCGCTGCAAGGAGATGATCAAGGTCTGGAGCTACAGCGTGTTCCCGGAAGAGGTGGAAGCCATCCTGGCCACGCACCCCGACGTGCGGCAGGCTGCGGTGGTCGGCCTGCCCGACCCGGACCGCGGCGAGGCGCTGCAGGCCTACGTGGTGCTCAAGGACGCGGCGGCGGCGCGGGTGTGCCTGGACGGCGCGGGCCGCCCGCGCGACCGCGCGGACCAGAAGATGATCGAGTGGTGCCTGCGCCGGATGTCGCACTACAAGGTGCCGCGCTCCATCATCTTCCGCGAGGGCCTGCCCTCGGCGGACAACGGCAAGCTCATGCGGCGCATGCTGCGCGAGCCCGTCGGCGTGCCCATGGCGGGCGCGGCCGCACCGCCCGGCGCCCGGCCGGGCAAGCTCATGTGAGCGGCGCGCCTAGTTGCGAACGGTGGTGGCGACCAGCCGCGCATCGCGCAGCGCGGCCGTGCGATGGTGCACGATGGCCTGGTACTCGGGCGACTGGATCATCGCGACGAAGGCATCGCGCGAGGGATAGGTCACCATCAGCACTTCGTCCCACTGCTCGCCGGGCGGCGCGATGAGCGCATGGTGCGCATCGCCCTGCCATTGCACCGAGGCCCCCACGCGCGCCAGCAGCGGTGCCACCGCTTCGCTGTAGGCCGCATAGGCCTCGCGGCCGGTGCGTGCGGGCGCCTGCGCGCCGTCGGCCGCCTGCTCGCGGAAGGCCAGCAGGTTGAGCATGACGATCGGGCCCTGCGGCGGCACGCAGCTGAACAGGGCCTTGAAGGTCTCGCGTGTGGGGTCGATGGCGGCGCGTTCGAGGGGCAGGTCCATGGCAAGTCTCCTTGGCGCCGCACTCTAGGGGGCCTGCGGCCGGGGTCCTGTTGCGCGGGCGACAAAGGAACGAAAGCGCCGTCGCGCGTGCGCGCTGCTCCCGCCGGGCCGTGCGCGAAGCGGCTAGCCGTCGCACTTGCGGCGCACGCCGCACAGCGCGTCCCGCGCCCGGAGCGCCGAGGCGATCTGCTTCATGTCCGCGAGCATGCGGCCGAGCAGCCGCCGGGCCTGCGCCCGCAGCAGGCGCGCATTCTCGATCTCCGCGGGCGTGGGCTCGCGCGCGTGCCAGTTGCAGCCGGTGCGGAAGATGCGGCGCTCGGCCGCCTCGGCCTGTTCTTCGGCCGCGCGCCAGGCGAGGAAAGGTGTAGGGTCGTAATGCATGCGCACTCCCGTCCGGGGTGCACAAACAAGCCTGCTCGAGCGTGGCTCTGCGGCTAAGAGGCACTAGAGGAAGCCGCGCAGTACGTGTCCGATGCCAAATGCAGGCAGAGGCCCTGGGGGCGTTCTCCCTGCTGCCGTTGCAGGTTTGGGCGCGCGCAGCCCCGGGCGCCCGCCGGGGCCGGGGCGCTGCAGCGGCAGGCGGCTTGCGCGCGGCCCGCCCGCACGCACGCGGGCGCTGCGCGAGAATCGCCCGCTTTTGCCGCAGGCCGCGCCGTGTCTCTTCTTCTCAAATGCCTGCTGGGCGCTGCTGCCGTGCTGGTCATCGCCCTGCTGTCCAAAACCCGCAACTTCTACATCGCGGGCCTGGTGCCGCTGTTTCCCACCTTCGCGCTGATCGCGCACTACATCGTGGGCACCGAGCGCAGCGCGGCCGACCTGCGCACCACCGCGCTGTTCGGCCTCGCCTCGCTGCTGCCCTACGCGGTGTACCTGCTGGCAGTGTATGGGCTGGCCTTGCGCCTGCCGCTGGGTGCCACGCTGGCCGTGGCGACGCTGGCGTGGTGCGCCGCGGCCGGCGTTCTGCTGCTGGCCTGGAACGCCTGAGCGCCGCCGCGCGCGGGCCTCACGCGCCGCGCTTGGCCGCCAGGTAGCTGCCCAGCTCGTGCTTGGCGATGGCGTTCCGGTGCACCTCGTCCGGGCCGTCGGCCACGCGCAGGTGGCGCGCGTAGGCCCAGAAGTTCACCAGGTGCGTGTCCTGGCTCAGGCCCATCGCACCGAAGGCCTGCATCGCGTCGTCGATGACCTGGATGCAGTTGTTGGGCGCGATGACCTTGATCATCGCGATCTCCTTGGCCGCCACCTTGTTGCCCACCGTGTCCATGCGCCAGGCGGCGTGCAGCACCATCCAGCGCGCCTGGTCGATGAGCATGCGGCCGCGGGCGATGCGCTCGCGCCACACGCCCTGTTCGGCCAGCGGCTTGCCGAAGGCCACGCGCGAAACCACGCGCTCGCACATCATCTCCAGCGCCGACTCGGCCATGCCGATCATGCGCATGCAGTGGTGGATGCGGCCCGGGCCCAGGCGGCCCTGCGCGATCTCGAAGCCGCGGCCCTCGCCCAGCAGGATGTTGGACACCGGCACGCGCACGTTGTCGAAGATCACCTCCGGGTGGCCGAAGGGGGCGTCGTAGTGGTTCACCAGCGCCATGTCGCGCTTGACGGTGATGCCGGGCGTGTCGGCCGGCACGATGATCATCGACTGCTGGCTGTGGCGGTTCGGGTTGTCCGGGTCGGTCTTGCCCATCAGGATGAAGAGCTTGCAGCGCTCGTTCATTGCGCCCGTGATGTACCACTTGCGGCCATTGATCACGTACTCGTCGCCCTGGCGCTCGATGCGCGTGGCGATGTTGGTGGCGTCCGAAGAGGCCACCGCCGGCTCCGTCATCGCGAAGGCGGAGCGGATCTCACCGTCGAGCAGCGGCTGCAGCCAGCGCGCCTTCTGCTCGGCGTTGCCGTAGCGCGCGATGACTTCGGTGTTGCCGGTGTCGGGCGCGCTGCAGTTGAAGGCCTCGGCGCTCCAGTAGCGCCGGCCCATGATCTCGCACAGCGGCGCGTACTCGAGGTTGGTCAGGCCTGGGCCATGTTCGGCTTCGGGCAGGAACAGGTTCCACAGCCCGGCCGCGCGGGCCTTGGGCTTGAGCTCTTCCATCAGCGGCAGGCCGGTGTAGCGGCCGCCGTTCTTCACGGCGTTCAGGTAGGACTGGTGGGCCTCTTCGGCCTGGCGCTGCTCGTTCGGGTAGATGTGTTCGTCCATGAAGGCCAGCAGGCGCTGGCGCAGGTCCTGGACACGGGCGCTGTATTCGAATTGCATGGGAAGGATTCAGGAGGGGAAGGAAAGGAGCGAAGAGGAGCCGGTGTCAGGACCAGGAGAACAGGCCCAGCGTGACCGCGACCAGCGCGGGCTTGTCCTGGCCTTCGATCTCCACGGTGTTCTCGCAGCGCAGCAGCACCCAGCCGTCGTCGCGCGGCTCCACGGCCAGCAGCTTGATGTGGTTGCGCACGCGCGAGCCGGCCGGCACGGGCGACATGAAGCGCAGCTTGTCCATGCCGTAGTTCAGGGACTTGGTGGGCTTCAGGTCCGCCAGCAGTTCGTAGGAAGTGATGGGCAGCATCGACAGCGTGAGGTAGCCGTGCGCGACCGGCGCCTTGAATGGGCTTTCCTTTCTTGCGCGCTCGACGTCGATGTGGATCCACTGGCGGTCCTCGGTGCATTCGGCGAAGGCATCGATGCGCGACTGCGGCATCTGCACCCAGGACGAGGTGCCGATGGACTGGCCGACGAACTGCTGCAGGTTGTCTCGGTTCAGAAGGGGCATGGTTTGCAAAAAAAAGGGGCGGAAGGGGCGATGCACCGATGGTGCCCTGAACGGCGCGCCGCGGCGGAGTCGGGGCATGCAGTCTTTTCATCGGCGGCATGCGGCGCGCTGATGCGAAGCGCGCCGCGCAACGACGAGCATCGGGGCTTCCCCCGTGAAGAAAGGATTTCCGTGAACGCGAGCTTCGACGTGCAGGACGGCATCGCCGTCATCACCATGGACACCCCGCCGGTCAACAGCCTGGGCATCGGCAACCGGCGTTTCATCGCCGATGCGATCCGCCGCGCCGAGAACGACCCGGCCGTGCGCGCCATCGTGCTCACCGGCCGCGGGCGTGCCTTCTGCGGCGGGGCCGACATCCGCGAGTTCAACAAGCCCGAGGCGACGATGGCGCCCGACCTGGTCGACGTGATCCACCGCATCGAAGGGTGCGAGAAGCCGGTGGTTGCTGCCATCCACAGCATTGTGATGGGCGGCGGACTGGAACTGGCGATGGGCTGTCACTATCGCGTCGTGCAGCGCGGCACCCTGGTGTCGCTGCCCGAGGTGCGCATCGGCATCCTGCCCGGCGCCAGCGGCACCCAGCGGCTGCCGCGCCTGATCGGCTTGGAGCCGGCGCTGAACATGATCGTCACCGGCAACACGGTGATGAGCGAAGTGCTGGCCGCGATGCCCGGCCAGAAGCTGTTCGACCAGATCGTGGATGAAGGCGTGGTGCAGGCCGCCGTGGCCCTGGCGCGCGAGAGAGCCGACGTGCGCCCGCTTCCCCGGGTGCGCGAGATGAAGGTGACGCACCCGGCCGCCGAGGCCTACCTGCAGTTCGCGCGCAACAGCGTCGCCGCGATGTCGAAGAACTACCCGGCGCCGCTGCGCTGCCTGGACTGCGTGGCGCAATCGGTGAAACTGCCGTACGAGAAGGCCATGGCCTATGAGCGCGCGGCCGTGACCGAGCTGGTGTGGACGCCGGAGAGCGCCGCGCTGCGCAACGCCTTCTTCGCCGAGCGCGCCGCCAGCAAGATCCCCGACGTTCCGGAAGACACGCCCAAGCGCGAGATCAAGACCGTGGGCGTGATCGGCGCCGGCACCATGGGCGGGGGCATCGCCATGAACTTCCTGAACGCCGGCATTCCCGTCACCATCCTGGAAACCAAGCAGGAAGCCCTGGACCGGGGCGTGGCCACCATCCGCAAGAACTACGAGGCCCAGGTCAAGAAGGGCAAGCTCAAGCAGGACAAGTACGACGAGCGCATGGCGCTGCTCAAAACGACGCTGAGCTACGACGACCTCAAGAGCGCCGACCTCATCATCGAGGCCGTCTTCGAGGAACTGGGCGTCAAGGAAACCGTCTTCAAGAAGCTCGACGAGATCGCCAAGCCCGGCGCCATCCTGGCCTCCAACACCTCCACCCTGGACGTGGACAAGATCGCCGCCTTCACCCAACGCCCGCAGGACGTGGTCGGCATGCACTTCTTCAGCCCGGCCAACGTCATGAAGCTGCTGGAAGTCGTGCGCGGCGCCAAGACCGGCAAGGACGTGCTGGCCACCGTCATGGCCATCGCCAAGAAGATCAAGAAGACCGCCGTCGTCTCCGGCGTGTGCGACGGCTTCATCGGCAACCGCATGATCGAGCAATACAGCCGCCAGGCCGGCTTCCTGCTCGACGAAGGCGCCACCCCGCAGCAGGTGGACAAGGCCATCGAGAAGTTCGGCTTCGCCATGGGCCCGTTCCGCATGGGCGACCTGGCCGGCAACGACATCGGCTGGGCGATCCGCAAGCGCCGCGCCACCGAGCGGGCCGACATGAAGTACAGCAAGACGGCCGACAAGCTGTGCGAGCTGGGCCGCTTCGGCCAGAAGACCGGCGCGGGCTGGTACGACTACCAGCCGGGCAAGCGCGACGCCATCCCCAGCGAGCTCGTGAACAAGATGATCGAGGACCACCGCAAGGAGCTCGGCATCACCCCGCGCAAGATCAGCGACGAGGAGATCGTGCAGCGCCTGGTGTACGCCCTGGTCAACGAAGGCGCGCACATCCTGGAAGACGGCATCGCGAGCAAGTCGGGCGACATCGACATGGTGTACCTCACGGGCTACGGCTTCCCGATGCACCGCGGTGGGCCGATGCACTACGCCAGCCAGGTGGGGCTGTACAACGTGGCCGAGACGATGAAGCGCTTTGCCAAGAACCCGCTGGACGACGCGAAGTTCTGGGAGCCGGCGCCGCTGATCCGCAAGCTGGTGGCCGAGGGCCAGGGCTTCGCCTGAGCCTTGGCGCGCGCCCGCGGCGTGCTCAGAAGGCGGCGGCCGCGCCGCGCACCTGCAGGCCTTCCAGGGCCCAGGACGCGTCGTCGGTCACCTGCAGGCCGCGGGCCGCGGCCCGGCCTGCCAGCGCTTCGGCCTGCGCCTTCGTGAACACCAGCGCATCGATGCCGCTGCCGGCCGCGTCGGCCGCGGGCACGAAGCGCAGCGCGGCCGGGGCCGTGCGCAGCAGGGGCACGCCCCCGGCGTCGCGCGCGAGCGGCAGGTCCAGCAGCTGGGCCCAGTGGCCGGCCACGCGTTCGGGCGCGCGCACGCGCAGGTCGATGGCCAGCAGCGCGGCCTGCGGCGTCGGGGGCAGCGGCGCCCTCGCTTCGGGGGCGGCATGCCATTCCACGGCGCACGCCCCGGTGTCCAGCGTTTCGAGCCGCAGGTAGCTGCCGCAGCCGAAGTCCACGCCGGCGAGCGGCGACAGGCCCAGGCGCTGCAGGTGGTGGCGCCGCGGGCCGAGGTCCTGCGCGTCCTGGTGCCACTGCACCGTGTCGGCCAGGGCGGGGCGCGGCCCGCCGGACACCGGCGAGCTGGCCTGGACGCGCGCCTCCACGCGCAGGCCGGCGAGGGCGTAATGCCGCCGCGGCGCGGCGCCCGGGGCGGCCGGCGGATCGACGCGGATCGACGGCAGCTGCAGCACCGCTTCGAGCGCCTCGGCCGCGGCGCCCAGGTCCGCGAAGCCCAGGCGCAGGCCAAGCAGCATCGGCACGGGGGCGGGCAGGCGCATGGCCGGTGCCTCGCTCAGCGCACAGCCTGGGCGCGGTCCCAGCCCAGCTGGGCCAGCTGGCGCGCCTGGCGCCCGGCCTCCAGCGCATGCGCGTTCGAGGCATTGCCCGCCAGCGCGCGCCCGAGGATGCCCTGCGCGATGGCCGCGGCCCGGAAGAGGTTGAAGGCGGCATAGAAGTGCCACAGCGCCGGATCCAGCGCGGGCAGGCAGCGCCGCTCGCGGTAGCGCTGCAGGTAGTCGGCCTCGGTGGGCAGACCCTGGGTGCGCAGCTGCGCGTCGCCCAGGTCCCCCAGGCCGCGGAAGGGCGGCGGCAACTGCCAGGCCATGCAGTGGTAGGCGAAGTCGGCCAGCGGGTCGCCAAGGGTGGACAGCTCCCAGTCCAGCACCGCGATCACGCGCGGCGCCGCGCGGTCGAACACCAGGTTGTCGAGCCGGAAGTCGCCATGCACCAGGCGCGTGGCGCTGTCGGCCGGCTGGTGCGCGGGCAGCCAGGCCATCAGCTGTTCCATGGCCTCGATGCGCTCGGTCTCGCTGGCGCGGTACTGGCGGCTCCAGCGGTCGATCTGGCGCGCGACGTAATGCCCGCTGCGGCCGTAGTCGCCCAGGCCCGCGGCCTGCACGTCCACTTCGTGCAGGGCGGCGATCACGCGGTTCATGTCGTCGCAGACCGCGGCGCGCTCGGCGGCCGGCAGCTCGGGCAGTTTCGGGTCCCAGAGGATGCGGCCTTCGACGAAGTCCATGACGTAGAAGGCCGAGCCGATGACGGCCGGGTCCTCGCACAGCGCATGCATGCGCGGCACCGGCACGCCGGTGCCGGCCAGCGCGCGCATCACGCGGTACTCGCGCTCCACGGCATGGGCCGAAGGCAGCAAGGGGCCCGCCGGCTTGCGCCGCAGCACGTAGCGGCGCTCGGCGCTCTCGACCAGGAAGGTGGGGTTGGACTGGCCGCCCTTGAATTGCGAGACCGCCAGGCGCTGCCGTGCGCTGCGGTCGACCTGGTCGGCGAACCATTCGCGCAGCCGGTCCTCGTCGAAGCGGTGGCCCTCGCGCACGGCCGTGGTGCCGGTGAAGAATTCGGACATCGGGTCTTTCGCCCCCTGCGGGGCATGTCTCCTCGGAGAATGCGCAGGGCGCCCCCTGCGCGCATGATCGAACGGTCTGATTTGTTCCAACTCCGGGCAAGGCTACGGGCGGCGGGGCGTCCTTGCCAATGAATGCTCGGAATGCGCCCGGATACAGCCCATGCATATCTCGAGGGTCGATCTCAACCTGCTGGTCGTGCTGGACACGATCTACACCGAAGGCGGCATCACCAAGGCCGCGGAGAAGCTGCACCTGACGCAGCCTGCGATCAGCCATGCGCTGGGGCGCCTGCGCGACCTGTTCAACGACCCGCTGTTCGAGCGCCAGGGCCACAAGATGGTGCCCACGGCGCTGACCAAGCGCATGATCGATCCGCTGCGCGGCTCGCTGCAATCGCTGGGCTCGCTGCTCAACGAGACGCAGAGCTTCGAGCCCGCCAGCTCCCGGAAACGCTTCGTGGTGGGCCTGCGCGACTTCATGGAGTCGACCGTGATGCCGCCGCTCATGCGCACGCTGGCGCAGGAGGCGCCCGAGGTGGAGATCGCGAGCGTGCGCGCCAACCGCCGCAGCCTCGAAGGCGAGCTGGCCGCCGGCACGCTGGACCTGGCGGTGGACGTGCTGCTGCCGCTGTCGGACGCAGTGAAGTTCACGCGCATCAGCGTGGACGGCGTGGCCGTGGTGGTGCGCAAGGACCACCCGGTGATCCGCGGCAGCCTCGACCTCGACACCTACCTCGCGCAGCGCCACATCCTCGTCACCACGCGGCGGCAGGGTCCGGGTTTCGAGGACATCGAGCTGCGCCGCCTGGGCGTGCAGCGGCAGGTGGCGCTGCGCTGCCAGTACTATTTCGCGGCCTGCCGCACGGTGTCGCAGACCGACCTGGTGCTGACCATGCCCGAAAGCTATGCGCACATGGCGAACCGCCAGTTCGGCAACCAGGTGCTGCCCATGCCGGCGCCGCTGTCCTCGCTGGATGCGTACATGTACTGGCATGCGAGCACCGACAACGACGCGGCCAACCGGTGGCTGCGGTCGGTGATGATGAGCTGCTACACGCGCTGATGCCGGACCGCGGGAGCGCCCCGCGGACCGGGGCGCGCGCCCGAGGCCGCGGTGCTCCTCATTCCGCGCGGTCGGCCTTGAAGTAGGGCTGCGAAGACTCCATGAACGCATGGTGCAGACCGGCCAGTTCCACGGCCGCCTGCTGCGCGCGGCCGCGCGCCTCGGTGTCGCCGCCGCGCATGGCGCGCACCGCGGCCTCGAAGCGCTGCGTGGCGGCCTTCCAGGCGTCGTAGCGCTGGCAGAAGACCTCGAAGTCCAGCGCGTCATCGGCGCGCGGGCCTTCCAGCGGCACTTCGCCGCGCGCGGCCTTCACTTCGTCGGGGCTGTACTCCACGTTAGGGCCTTCGATGAAGGTCTCGGCCGTGCGGCGCAACTCGGCGGCCGTGGGCGCAGGGCGCGCGAGGAAGGATTCGTCAGGCAGGCTCATGGGGGGCTCCGGTGGGGGCATCGGTCACGATGCGGGTGGCCGTCGCGTCCAGGCGCGGCGGCGTCTCGAAGGTGTGGAAGGGCGCGGGCGAGGGCACTTCCCATTCCAGGCCCTCGGCGCCTTCCCAGGGGCGCGCCGGGGCCGGCCGGCCCCGGCCGCGCAGCGCGGGCCAGAGGACGAAGAGCGCGAACCAGGCCTGCGCCAGGCCGAATGCAAAGGCGCCCAGCGAGGCGACGAGGTTGAAGTCGGCGAACTGCATCGGGTAGTCGGCATAGCGCCGCGGCATGCCGGCCAGGCCCAGGAAATGCAGCGGGAAGAAGCCGACGTTGAAGCTCAGGATCGACACCCAGAAGTGGATCTGCCCGCGCCGCTCGGCGTACATCACGCCCGTCCACTTGGGCGACCAGTAGTAGTAGCCCGCGAACATTGCGAACAGCGAGCCGGCCACCAGCACGTAGTGGAAGTGCGCCACCACGTAATGCGTGTCGTGCACCTGGATGTCCACCGGCGAGACCGACAGGATCACGCCGCTGAGCCCGCCGATGGAGAACACGAAGATGAAGCCCAGCGCGAACAGCATGGGCGTCTCCAGCGTGATCGAGCCCTGCCACATCGTCGCGATCCAGTTGAACACCTTCACCGCCGTCGGCACGGCCACCAGCATGGTGGCGTACATGAAAAAGAGCTGCCCCGTGACCGGCATGCCCGTGGTGAACATGTGGTGGGCCCAGACGATGAAGCTCAGGATGGCGATGGACGCCGTGGCGTACACCATCGATGAATAGCCGAACAGCTTCTTGCGCGAGAAGGCCGGCACCACCTGGCTGATGATGCCGAAGGCCGGCAGGATCATGATGTAGACCTCGGGGTGGCCGAAGAACCAGAAGATGTGCTGGAAGAGCACCGGGTCGCCGCCGCCGGACGGGTTGAAGAAGCTGGTGCCGAAATGCCGCTCGGTCAGCAGCATGGTCACCGCGCCGGCCAGCACCGGCATCACGGCGATCAGCAGGTAGGCGGTGATCAGCCAGGTCCAGCAGAACAGCGGCATCTTCATCAGCGTCATGCCCGGGGCGCGCATGTTCAGCACGGTGACGATGATGTTGATGGCGCCCATGATCGAGCTGGCGCCCATGATGTGGATGGCGAAGATGCCGAAGTCCATGGCCGGACCCATCTGCAGGCTCAGCGGCGGGTACAGCGTCCAGCCCGAGGCGGCGGCGCCGCCGCTCATGAAGAAGGGCACGATCAGCAGCACGGCCGCGGGCGGCAGCAGCCAGAAGCTGAAGTTGTTCATGCGCGCGAAGGCCATGTCGGACGCGCCCACCTGCAGCGGGATCATCCAGTTTGCGAAGCCCACGAAGGCCGGCATGATGGCGCCGAAGACCATCACCAGGCCGTGGATGGTGACGAACTGGTTGTACAGCTCGGGGTTGAAGAACTGCAGCCCGGGCTGGAACAGCTCGGCGCGGATGGCCAGTGCCAGCACGCCGCCCACCAGCAGCATGCCGAAGCTGAACAGCAGGTAAAGCGTGCCGATGTCCTTGTGGTTCGTGCCCATCAGCCAGCGCCGCCAGCCGTGCGGCAGCGCGTGGTGTTCGTCAGGGGCGGCGCCGGCATCGGCAGGCGCGGCGGTGGTGGGCGGGGCGAGGGTGCTCATGCGCGGGCTCCGTCAGGTCGGATAGGGATGCGGGCATCGGGCCAGGGGTCGCCGCTGCGGCGCCGGGCCAGCCCGTGTGCGAACTCGGCCGCGAAGCGTTCGCGCTGCGGGCCGTTCAGCTGCGCGGCCAGCGCAATGCGCAGGGCGCCGCTGCACAGCACGGGCGCCTGGCCCGCGCGCGGGCGTTCGAGCCGCGCCCAGGCCGGGTTCAGCCGCAGCGTGCGGGTGTGCAAGCCGTGCTGCGTCTGGACGATCAGGGCCTGCGGGTCCAGCTCCAACGTTTCGCCGTCGAGCGCATGCACCGCATGGCACAGCGCCGCCGCCGCCAGCGCCAGGCCCTGCAGCAGGCAGAAGGCCAGCACCAGCGGGTAGCCGGCCATGCAGAAACCCAGGCCGATGGCGCCCGGCACGGCGCAGGCGGCGCCCACGTGCAGCGCAAACACCTCCGGCGGCAGGGCGCAGCGGCGATGCAGCCGCCATCGCAGGGGCCAGCATGGCGCCCGCTGGGGTGGCGGCGCAGGGCCGCCCGGGCAGGGGGCGGCGCAGGGGCGGGGACGCGGTGTTCATGGGCACGGCGGCGCGGCAATCGCCATGCCCGGGCCCGTCGGCGCTGCAGGCGGCACGGGGCACCCGCGTGCGCCGCGCGGCTGGGCGCGCAGCCCCCGGCGCGCCCGCGGCCGTCAATGCAGCCGCGTGGCGGGCAGCCGGGGCATCGCGCGGGCGCCCCGGCCGCCGCGCGACGCGGCCAGCGCCAGCGCGAGCCCCAGCACGCCGCCCAGCGCGAGCGCGACCTTGTTGCCGCTGAGCGCCCGCGCCGCGCTGGACGCGATGGCCGGCGCGCGGCCGGCCACCAGCCGCGTGCGCAGCTTGGTCATCTCCCAGCCGAGCTCGCCCAGCCGCTCGGGCATGCGCGCTTCGGCCGCGGGCAGCACCTGCGTTTCTTCGTCCGCCACGTGGTGCATCACCACGCGCATCAGCGCCTGCACGGCCTCGTCCAGGGCGGGCGTGTGTTCGTCAGCGTTGCGCACGCGCGCGATCAGCTCGCGGATCTCCTGATGATCCTGCACGCTGTGCTGGGCGTCGAAGTCGGGATCGGCGGCGCGCAGCGCGGGATAGAAGACCTGCTCTTCCAGCTCGGCATGGATTTCCAGCGCCAGGCACAGGTGGTCCGCCAGGCCGCGCTTGGCGCGCGGCGGCGTGTCGCGCTTGTACTGGTGGAAGGTCGACATCGCATGGGTGTGGTCCAGGCGGATCATGTTGGTGACGCTGGGCATCAGGGCTTGGGGCGTGTTCATCGAGGGGCCTTTGGGGATGAAGAAGGAGGGAGATCGCCCATGCTGTGGCCCGCGCCTTTCGCACCCTGTAGGACGGCGCACCGTGGGCGGGGAAGCGGCGCCGCGCCGGGCATGCAGGCCGGCCGGGCGCGCGGCATGGATGCGCCGGCCGCCGCTGCCGGCCAGGCGCGCGGGCCGCGTAGGACGGCACGGCGCCGGGCGCCGCCGCTTCTGGGTGACGGCAATCCGGGCAAGAACCACGTGCTGCTCTACCGGCGCCTGCTGAAGTGGCTGGGCCTGAACACCGGCGCGCACCTGGGCGCACCCTTGTTCGAACAGGGGGCGATCCAGCTGGCGCCGGGCCTTTCGGGGCGCGAGATGCTGCCCGAGGTGATCGGCTTCAACCTGGGCTACGAGCAGTTGCCGCTGCACCTGCTGATCACTGCCTGCGAGCTCAACGAACTGGGCATCGACCCGTACTACTTCACCTTGCACGTGACGGTGGACAACACGGCCAGCGGCCATGCGGTCAAGGCCGTGGACGCGGTGATCGACAACAGCCGGCGCGACGCCGACCCGCGCGAATTCCTGCGGCGCGTGCGCCAGGGCAACCTGCTCAACGACCTGGGCGTGGGGGTGCCACAGGTGCTGCTGGCGATCCCGAAGGCAGCCGGTTCTGGCGGTTGCCGCGCGGCGAGCGGGACGAGATGTTCGGCGTCGTCGATGGCGACGAACTGCAGGTGCTGCACGACTGATCATGCAGGCGTGAGCACGAGCCACCGGCGTGCAGGCGCATGGCGGCCCCGGGCGGGCGGCGCGGGCGACTTCAGGGGCGGCGAGAAGCACAGCGCGGCCGGCGGGCCCGCGCGAAGTCGCGCGGGCTTCGTGATCTGACTCATCGCGCTTGTTTGAACGCAGCGCCGCGCAGCGGCGCGAAGTGAGTTCGCGATGCCGCCGGCCGCGCGCGCATCGCAGCGAAGTCGGCGCGCAGCGCCGACCGTCCCTGCAGGAGCCCGTGCCGCCCGCCCGGAGCCGCCATGCGCGGGGCGCCCCCTTCGCGCCGCCAGCCTCGGCGCCGCCATGGCCAGGCGCAACACGGCCCCGCCCAGCGAGCAGATGCCGTCGCGCATGCGGCCGGCACTGAACCCCGGGAATTTCCCCGTCCTACACGCCCGCGCCCGGGCGGCACCCATCATGGGCGCTTCTGCATTCCACCCCGCACAAACACCATGAGCATCATCGGCGCCATCATCATCGGCTTCCTCGTCGGCCTCATCGCGCGGGCCCTGCTGCCCGGCAAGCAGGCCATGGGCTTCATCCTCACCACGGTGCTGGGCATCGTCGGCGCGCTGCTGGCCACCTGGGTCGGCCGCGCCATGGGCTGGTACGCCGACGGCGCGGCAGCCGGCTTCATCGCGTCCACCCTGGGGGCCATCGTCGTGCTGCTGATCTACGGTGCCATTGCAGGGCGTTCGCGTTGAGACGCTGCACCTCGAGCTGGCACGGCGCGTCGGCCAGGCCGACACGGCCGCCCCCCGAAGCCTGAGCATTCCTCGCCCGCCCGGCTCTGGATCGTGCGGCACGGCCAGAGCGCAGGCAAGGTCGCGCGCGAGGCGGCCGACGCCGGCGGCCTGGCCGTCATCGACATCGCCATGCGCGACATCGACGTGCCGCTGTCGGAGCTCGGGCGCCAGCAATCGCTGGCCCTGGGCGACGGGTTCGCGCAGATGCCCATCGGACAGGGGCCGGAAGTCGTCCTGTGCTCGCCCTGCGTGCGTGCGCGCCAGGGAAACCGCTGAACTCATCGCCCGCCGGGCGCGCTGGGCCGGCGATGCGGTGATCACCCGCCTGCGCAAGCGTGCGCGCGGCACCCTAAGATCGCGCCTCCTTCCCTCGCTCATCGTTCATCGCGCCCGTGACCTGTTCGTGGCCCACCTTCCGCCAGGCCCGCCCTGCCGACGCAGGCCGCTGCTTCGAGATCGAAAGCGCCGCCTACGAAGGCGACGAGGCCGCCACGCTGGCGAAGATCCGCACGCGCATCCTGCAATACCCGCAGGGCTTCCTGGTCATGGAGCTGCAGGGCGAGGTGATCGGCTTCATCAACAGCGGATGTGCGCACGCAGTCGCCATGGCCGACGAGGCCTTCAAGGAACTGATCGGGCATGACCCTGCCGCGCCCCATGTGGTCATCATGTCGGTCGCCATCGACCCGCGTCACCAGGGTCGCGGCCATGCCTCGCGGATGATGCGCACCTTCGTCGCGCAGATGCGGCAGGCAGGAAAACGCGACATCCACCTCATGTGCAAGGAGCGGCATGTGGCGCTGTATGCGCGGCTGGGCTACCGCTATGTGCAGCCGTCGGCCTCGAAGCACGGCGGCATGGCGTGGCACGAGATGGTGATGGCGCTCTGAACGGGCCAGGTTCCTCACCGAGAACCCGGGACGCGGATGCGTGAACGCAAAAAAACCCGGCCGCCCATGGAGCGGCCGGGTTCGCGGGGCGACTGCAGCGCGGGCCGTGCCGGCCCGTCTGCACGCGGATCACAGCTGCGTGGGCAGCTGGCTGTTGGCGAAGGCGCCTCGCTCCAGGTTCTGCGTGCCGTCATGGGCCGCGGCGATGGCTTCGGCCTGCACGGCGGCGCGGTCGCGGCCGTTGCGCAGGGCGGCCATCGGGATGGCCGACGAGGGCACGTTCTGGTTGGCGGCATGGGCGGCCGTCACGGCCTGCTGCTGCACGTCGGCGCGGCTCAGGGCCGAGACGGGGGCTTGCACGCCCTGGTATTCCTCGGCCTGGGCCACACCGGCAACGGCGGCGAAGGAGAGGGCGGCAACGGCAAAAATCTTCGAGGTCTTCATGGTTCTGACTCCTGGCTTCTTGATAGCGGTTTGAACTGAGAGCGGGGCCGGCGGAATTGCCTGGCACTTCGCTTCGGGTCGGCGTTCAAGGTATCGCTGGCCCGTGAGATGAATTGTGGGCCGGGGCGTTGGGTAGAAACCCGCAGGTTTTCAAACGGGGCGTTTCAGTTCCGGAAACAATGAACCCGGCCGATGGGCCGGCGCCGTGGCATCCGCACGCGGGGCGGCCGCAGGCCCGCGGCCTCATTCGGCGCTGTCTTGTGCGTGCGCATGGCCCAGCAGACGGCTGAGCGCGCGGGCTTCGTGCTGCACGGCGCGTGCGATGGGGCCTGCGGGGGTGGCGTCGAAGCCGCCCGTCGCGCCGAGGGCCGTGAGCACGGCGCACACGCGTCCCGAATGGTCGTGGATGGGGGCCGACACGGCGCTGATGCCGCGCAGGTTGGTGCCGACCACGCTGGCGCAGCCGGCCGCGCGCACGGATTCGCGCAAGCGCTCGATGGGCGACTGCGCATCCAGTTGCTGGCGCAGCGTTTCGGGGGCCGCGGCCAGTTCCTCCTCGGCCAGGGCGCGCACGGCCCGCTCGTCCAGAAAGCCCAGGAAGGCGCGGCCGGTGGCCGACCACAGCAAAGGCAGCACGGAGCCCGGCCGCACGTTCACCGTCACGGGCAGGCCCGGCTCCTCGATGCGCAGCACCGTGGGCCCCTTGTTGCCCAGCACGGCGATGAAGCTCGTCACCTCCAGCTGTTCGCGCAGGCGCACCAGCGCCGGCTCGGCCACGCGGATCGGATCGGCCTGCCGCATGGCGGCCAGGCCGATGCGGATGGCTTCGGCGCCCAGGTGGTACTGCTGCGAGCCGCTGTCCTGCGCCACCAGCCCTTCCTCCTGCAGGCTGGCCAGGTAGCGGTGCACCTTGGCCGGGCTTTCGCCGATGTGCGCGGCCAGGGCCGTGAGGCTGGCCCGCCCGCCCAGCCGGGCCAGGCCCTTGAGCACGGCCATGCCGGTTTCGGCCGACTGCACGCGCTGGCGGCGCGCCCGCGGGCGCCCGGTGTCGGCGCTGGATTCAGAAGGGAGGTGGGCGGAAGCGCGCGGCATGGGAAGGGGGTGGATCCTGGGGAAACTCCGAGGGCGGAATTTACGCATATCGAATCAAAATTACGCAATACGTGATTCCCCACGGTCCTATCCCAGGAGACGATTTCATGAAGAAGCTCATCGCCGGCTGCCTGCTGGCCCTGCCGCTGCTGGCGCCCGCGCTGGCCCAGGCGCAGGCCTATCCGTCCAAGCCCATCCGCTGGGTGGTGCCCTATCCGGCCGGCGGCGGGTCGGACTTCCTGGCCCGCACCATCGGCCAGACCCTGTCCACGCAGGCCGGCCAGCCGGTGCTGGTCGACAACAAGCCCGGCGGCAACACGGCCATCGGCGCGGCCGACGTGGCGCGCTCGCCGGCCGACGGCTACACCGTGCTGTCGGCCGACAACGGCACCATGATCTTCAACAGCGCGCTGTACAAGTCGCTGAGCTACAGCCCCACCAAGGACCTGGCGCCCGTCACGCTGATGGGCCGCTTCCCGATGATCCTGGTGGTGGGCCCGGCCGTGACGGCCAAGGACGCCAAGGAGTTCATCGCCCAGATCAAGGCCAGCCCCGACGGCGTGAACTACGGCTCGGCCGGTGCCGGCAGCCCGCACCACCTGGCGATGGAACTGCTGAAGGTCGAAGCCGGCCTGAAGATGACGCACGCCCCGTACCGCGGCGCCGCGCCTGCGCTGGCCGACGTGGCCGGCAACCAGATCCCGGCCATGATGGTCGACCTGGCCGCGGGCGCCGGCTTCATCAAGGGCGGCAAGGTGCGCCCGCTGGCCGTGGCCAATGCCAAGCGCCTGCCGCAGCTGCCCGACGTGCCCACCTTCGCCGAGCTGGGCTACAAGAACGTGGAAGCCGCCGCGCTGGTCGGCATGGTGGTGCCCGCCGCCACGCCCCAGGCCACCGTCGATGCGCTGAACAAGCGCGTGGTGGCCGCCATCCACGAACCGGCCGTCAAGCAGAAGCTGATCGACTTCGGCGTGGAGCCCGTGGGCAGCACGCAGGCCGAGTTCGCCGCGCTGATCCAGAGCGAAACCACGCGCTGGCACAAGCTGATCAAGGACCTGCACATCACGCTGGACTGATCGGTTCCCGGCCCCGGGTGCGCGGCCTGCGCATCCGGGGCTTTTTGCTTTTGTTTTCTGCCGTTCGTGATGTCCTGCGCCGGAGCCCCCGATGAACACCGCTGCCCCTGAAACCGTCGCCCCTGCACCTGTCACCGCCGCCCGGGGTGGCTGCCCCATCGACCACGCCGCGCTGTCGGCGCACAAGGCGCCCAACGGCTGCCCCGTGAGCGCGCGCGCCGCCGACTTCGACCCCTTCAGCGACGGCTACCAGCAGGACCCGCCCGAGTACGTGCGCTGGGCGCGCGAGCAGGAGCCCGTGTTCTACAGCCCGCAACTGGGCTACTGGGTGGTCACGCGCTACGAGGACATCAAAGCCGTCTTCCGCGACAACATCACCTTCAGCCCGTCCATCGCGCTCGAGAAGATCACGCCCACCGGGCCCGAGGCCAACGCGGTGCTGGCGCAGTACGGCTTCGCGCTCAACCGCACGCTGGTCAACGAGGACGAACCGGCCCACATGCCGCGCCGCCGCGCGCTGATGGACCCCTTCACGCCCGAGCACCTGGCGCACCACGAGCCGCTGGTGCGCCGGCTGGCGCGCGAGTACGTGGACCGCTTCATCGACGACGGCCGCGCTGACCTGGTGGACCAGATGCTGTGGGAAGTGCCGCTCACGGTGGCGCTGCACTTCCTGGGCGTGCCCGAGGAAGACATGGACAAGCTGCGCGAATACTCGATCGCGCACACCGTCAACACCTGGGGCCGGCCCAAGCCCGAGGAGCAGGTGGCTGTGGCGCATGCCGTGGGCAACTTCTGGCAGCTGGCCGGCAAGGTGCTGGCCAAGATGCGCGAGAACCCCGACGCCGACGGCTGGATGCAGTACGGCATCCGCAAGCAAAAGGAGATGCCGGAGGTCGTCACCGACTCGTACCTGCACTCGATGATGATGGCCGGCATCGTGGCCGCGCACGAGACCACGGCCAATGCCACGGCCAACGCGGTGAAGCTGCTGCTGCAGCATCCGCACGTGTGGCGCGAGATCTGCGAAGACCCCTCGCTCATTCCCAATGCGGTGGAAGAGTGCCTGCGCCACAACGGCTCGGTGGCCGCCTGGCGCCGGCTGGCCACGGCCGATTGCGAAGTGGGCGGCGTGCGCATCCCCGCCGGCAGCAAGCTGCTGATCGTCACCTCGTCGGCCAACCACGACGAAGGCCATTTCGCCGATGCCGACCTGCTGGACATCCGCCGCGACAACGCGAGCGACCACCTGACCTTCGGCTACGGCTCGCACCAGTGCATGGGCAAGAACCTGGCGCGCATGGAAATGCAGGTCTTCCTGGAAGAGTTCACGCGCCGCCTGCCGCACATGAAACTGGCCGCGCAGACCTTCAGCTACGTGCCCAACACATCGTTCCGCGGCCCCGAGCACCTGTGGGTGGAATGGGACCCGGCGCACAACCCCGAGCGCCGCGACCCGGCCGTGCGCACTGGCGAGCGCTCGCCCGTGCGCATCGGCGAGCCCTCGGCGCATGCGATCACGCGGCCCGTGGTGGTGCAGCAGGCACGCGCCGCGGCCGAGGGCGTGCTGCACCTGCGCCTGGCCGCCGCCGATGGCGGCAGCCTGCCGCGCTGGGCGCCGGGTTCGCACATCGACGTCGAGTGTGGGGACACCGGCCTGTCGCGCCAGTATTCGCTGTGCGGCGACCCGGCCGACACCGGCGCCTTCGAGATCGCCGTGCTGCGCGACCCCGGGAGCCGCGGCGGCTCGGCCTGGGTGCACACGCAGGTGAAAGCAGGCGACCGGCTGCGCATCCGCGGCCCGCGCAACCACTTCCGGCTGGACGAAGGTGCGCAGCGCTTCATCTTCGTGGCCGGTGGCATCGGCATCACGCCCGTGATGGCCATGGCGCGCCGCGCGCGCGAACTGGGCAGGCCCTACGAACTGCACTACTGCGGGCGCCGGCGCGAAGGCATGGCCTTCATCGCCGAACTGCAGGCGCTGCACGGCGATGCGCTGCACCTGCACGTGAGCGGCGAAGGCTCGCGCCTTCGGCTCGATGCGCTGCTCGCCACGCCCGAGGCCGGCACGCAGGTCTATGCCTGCGGCCCGCTGCGCATGCTCGAAGCGCTGGAAAGCGCCTGCGCCCACTGGCCCGAGGACACGCTGCGCGTGGAGCACTTCGAGTCCACCCTGGGCACGCTGGACCCGTCGAAGGAACAGGCCTTCGAGGTCGAGCTCAAGGATTCGGGCCTGACCTTGCCCGTGCGCGCCGACCAGACCCTGCTGGCCGCGCTGCGCGCCGCCAACATCGACGTGCAGAGCGACTGCGAGGAGGGCCTGTGCGGTTCCTGCGAGGTGCGCGTGCTGCAGGGCCCCATCGACCACCGCGACCTGGTGCTCACGCGCAGCGAGCGCGAAGCCGGCCAGCGCATGATGAGCTGCTGCTCGCGCGCCTGCGGGGGCGGAAAGCTGGTGCTGGCCCTTTAGCCGCGCGCGGCCTTTACGCGGCCCGGCGAGCTGGGTATGGCCGCTGCGTTCTCTGTGCGGTGATGCCGGCGCAACTTCTGACCGCATCGACATGAGCTGCACCAGAACGGAGCGGACCGCATGCCGCAATCCCTGCGCCTTTTCCCACGCCCGGATTCGTATCAGCCAAGTCGTTGCGAAAACGTGACATTTGTCTCTGGAAACGCGGAAAGAGCCGTGGGAAATCCAACGGCCCCGTGGCCATCTCTCCAACAATTCGGTCGTCAGCAGTGTTCTTTGCCGGGCAGTGCCCGCTTGAGGAGAAGGCTTCATGAACCGAATTCCTGCCGCGACGGGTGCCGAAATGGGCGCTGCGCCGCGTCCCCGTGCCGACCTTCCGCCATTGCCGGGCAGAGCCGAGTGGGCCCGCAAGGGCATGTTTGCGGCAGCGACTGTCGCGCTGGTGATGGCGAGCGGTGGCGCAATGGCGCAGGCGGGGCCCCCCGGGCCGCCCGGGCCGTCCGGGCCGCCCGGGCCGAGAGGTGAGCAGGGGCTGCCAGGCGAACCGGGTTATCCTGGCAGCCCCGGTGCCGATGGCGCTCCGGGAGCGCCAGGCACACCCGGTACCGACGGCGCTCCGGGAGCGCCAGGCGAACCGGGTGCTCCGGGCGCACCGGGTGCACCGGGTGCACCGGGTGCTCCGGGCGCTACCGGCGCCACAGGTGCGCCGGGTACTGCAGGGACCCCAGGTGCCACCGGCGCGAAAGGCGACAAGGGCGACAAGGGCGACAAGGGCGACACGGGTGCAACGGGCGCCACCGGAGCCAAGGGCGACAAGGGAGATAAAGGCGACAAGGGCGACACCGGCCCCGCTGGCAAGGACGCCGACGTGGCAGGCGTGGTGCAGTACCACCAGAATCCCGATGGCAGCTTCGACAAGAACAAGCTCGACCTCAACGCCTCCGGCAATGGGCCGACCACGATCTCCAATCTGGCGGACGGTGTGAATGGCAACGATGCGGTGAATGTGAACCAGCTGAACCAGTCGGCCAACAAATGGGTGACGGGCAACGTCCTGGACTACAAGGCGCCCACCGCGATTGGCGTGAACGCCACCGCCATTGGCAGCGGAGCCATCGCGATCGGCAACAACTCGGTGGCGTTGGGCGCAAATTCCACGGACGAGGGCCGTGCGAACGTGGTGTCGATGGGTGCGCCGGGCGCGGAACGGCAGATCACCAACGTGGCGGCCGGCACCCGCGGCACGGATGCCGTGAACGTGAACCAGCTCAACCAGGGCCTCGGCGTGCTGAACTACCAGCTGACCCGCATGGACAGTCGCATCGACAAGGTGGAGCGCAATGCCTATGCCGGCGTGGCGGCGGCCGTGGCCATGCACATGCCGGCCAGCTACGTGCCGGGCAAGACCGTGATGCGCATCGGCGCGGGGGTGTTTCGGGGTGAGAGTGCCTTGAGTCTGACCTTCCGCCGCACCGCTGAAAACAACGCCTGGAGCCTCACGGGCGGGGTGGGTGTGAGCCGCGGCGGCACGGCGGCCGCGCTGGGCGCGGAATGGGTGTTCGAGTGACCGGCCGCCGAAGGACCTGACCATGAAGATTCAACAGCGAGCTCCTTCGCGTGCAGGCACCCGCCTGCGCGCCGTCACCGTCACCTTGGCCGCACTGCTGGCGCTGGGCGGCTGCGCGGCCCCCGGGCCGCGCATCGATGCCGACGCCCAGGCGCGCGCGGGCGCGAATGCGCCGGCCGCTCCGTCGGCGCAGGACTTTCCGTCGCCAGATTCCGCGAAGTGGAAACAGGGCGCTTTCGCGCCGCTGCAAGGGCTGCGGGCCATGCGCACCGGCATGGGCAAGGACCAGGTGCGCGAGGCCCTGGGCTTTCCGCACTTCAGCGAAGGCCTGTGGGGCGTGCGCGAATGGAACTACCTCTTCCACTTCCGCACGGGCGCCGGGCCGGAGTTCCGGACCTGCCAGTACATGGTCCGCTTCAACGCCGATGCGTTGACCGAGGGCCTGTACTGGAAGGACCCGGCCTGCCCAGGCGCGCTCTGAGCCCCATCGTTCCAGCCGCACCTTCGGGGCGCGGCCATGGCGACGGCGAGGCGCTCAGGGCGACGGCGAGGCGCTCAGGGCGAGGGCGATGCAGGCGGTACGGCGAAGTGCCGCCGCAGCCAGTCGCCCAGCAGCGTGTTCACTTCCTGCGGCTTTTCCATCGTCAGCATGTGGCCGCAGTCGCGCAGCCAATGCAGCTCGGCCTGCGGCAGCAGCGCGGCGATCTCGCGCATGGCGTCGGGCGGCGTGAGCTTGTCGCCGTCGCCGCAGATCAGCAGGGCCGGGCCCTTGTAGCGGCCCAGGTGCTGGCGCGCGTCGGGGCGCTGCATCACGGCGCGGTTCTGGCGGATCAGCTGCTCGGCGCCGGCTTCGACGACCCGGTCCACGTAGCGGCGCGTGAGTTCGCGGTCGGCCGCCTGCGCGGGGTGGAAGGCGAACATCACGTTCAGTTCGATCAGCTCGCGCAAGGGGCCGGGGCCGCGCTCGAAGACCTCGATGGCCTGGCTGCGCAGCTGGTGCGTTTCGGGCGATTCCGGCGCGGCCGTGGTGCCCAGCAGGGCCAGCCCGGCAATGCGATCGGGCGCCTGGCGCGTGCATTCCATGGCCAGCATGCCGCCCATGGAGGCGCCGCACAGCACCAGCGGCCCGTCGTGTTCGCGCAGCACGGCGGCGGCCATGTCTTCAAGCGTCGCATGACGCGTCTGGGCATCGCTGACCACAGGCTGCAGGGCGGCGGGGAGGGCGGGCCATTGCGCTTCCCAGAGGCGGGCATCGCAGGCAAGGCCGGGAAGGAGGACGAGTCGGGGCATGCGCGCATTCTGCACGCGCGGCCGCGGCGGGAGGCTGGCGCGCGGCGGCGGGTGACAGGGCCCGGTCACGCCCATGTGCACAATCGGCGGCACGCCCATGACCACATCCACCCCTTCCTCCACCGACCTCATCCTCATCCGCCACGGCGAAACCGACTGGAACCGCGAACTGCGCTTCCAGGGGCACATCGACGTGCCCCTGAACGACATGGGCCATGAACAGGCGCGCCGCCTGGGGCTGCGCATGAAGGGCGAGTCGGTGCAGCACATCGTCTGCAGCGACTTGCTGCGCACGCAGCAGACCACGGCCCCGTCCGCGCAGCAGCTGGGCCTGCCGGTGCAGACCACCGTGACGCTGCGCGAGCAGAACTTCGGCGTGGCCGAAGGCATGCGCGCCGAGGAGATCCAGGCCCGGCATCCGCGCGCCTGGGAGGACTGGCTGCAGTTCAAGGCCGACCGTGGCATGCCCGGCGGCGAAAGCACGCGCGAGTTCCATGCGCGCGTCATGGCGGCGCTGGCGGCCATCGCGCGCCAGCATCGCGGCCAGACGGTGCTGGTGGTCACGCACGGCGGGGTGCTCGACATGGTGTGGCGCACCGTGCGCGGCCTGGGGCTGGACGGCCCGCGCCAGAGCGACATTCCCAACGCCGGCATCAACCGCGTGCGCATGGCCGACCCGGCACGGCCTGAGGCGCTCGAGATCCTCCAGTGGGCCGACACGGCCCATCTGCAAGGCCTGGGACCCCAGCCCACCTACGACCAGCGGCGCCACCTGGACCGGCCGGCCACCAAGTCCTGAAGCGCGCTGCCCCGGCCCGCGCCGGCCTTCAATCCCCCAGCCGCAGCTGGGCCTCTTCGCACCAGTACTGCGCGGCGGCGTAGAAGCCTTCCCACACGCAGCCGTTGCAGCCGCGGCCGCAGCAGGTCGTGGGCTCGGGCGGCGGTGCGCGCAGCGGCTGCCCGGCCTGCTGGGCCCGGGCCTGCCAATGCGCGAAGCGCGCCCGGGCCTCCCGCAGGGCCGGGCCGGCCGGCTGCGGGTCGGCGTCAGCGCCAGCCGGCATCCTGCAAAGCCTCGGCCAGTTCTTCGGCCACGCGCCGGTAGCCCGCGGCATTGGCGTGGATGGGGTCGGCGCGCAGCGCGCGGTCGGACAGCACCTTGGCATAGATGCCCGGCAGCAGCAGCACCTGCGCGTCTTTTGCCACAGTCTCGTAGAAGGGCGCGTCGCCGAGCCGCCCGGCGGCGGCGCGCAGCGCGTCGGGCGCGGGCGTGGCCAGCAGCGCCACGTGGCTGCAATGCGCGCGCGCCGCGTCGGCCAGCGCGCGCAGGTTGCGCGCGGTCTGGGGGGCGTCCAGGCCGCGCAGCATGTCGTTGCCGCCGATGCCGATCAGGATGGCGTCGAAGGTCTGCGCCTGCAGCAGTGGCCCCAGCCGCTCCAGCGCGCCGGCCGAGGTGTCGCCGTTCACGCCTTCGTTGACCACCTGCCAGCCCGTGAGCGCGGCCAGCTGCTCGGGCCAGCCCTGGCCCGGCGCGCCGCCGTAGCCGGCCGTGAGGCTGTCGCCCAGGGCCAGCACGGCCGCGCCCGCGGGCAGGCGCGCGCTGCCGGCCTTCTTCTTCCCGCAGGCAGCCAGCAGCGCGAGCGCGCAGGTCAGGCCAAGGGTGCGGTGGAGCAGGCGGCGGCGGTGCATGAGGGCGGGCGGAGGGCAAGGCCCGGCAGTTTAGGAGCCCGGGCCGGCGCGCCGCGGGATGCCGCGCGCCTGCGCGGGCTTTGCGCGGCGCGAAGTCCGGTCGGTGCGCCCGCCCGCCGCGCCGGTCAGCGCTCCCCGGCCAGCGCTTCCTGCAGCGCGGCGCGCGCCGTGTCCGCGAACTCCATGGGCAGGAAATGCGTGCTGCCCGGCACGGTCTGCACGCGGGCCTGCGGGGGCCATTGCTGCCAGGTGCAGGTGCTCTCGATCTCGGCGCGCAGCACGCGCAGCGGGGCGGCCAGCGTGGGCAGCGCGCCGGCCAGGCTGCTGCGGTGGGGCCGCATGAAATTGGCGGCTTCCCACGCGGGCGCGCAGCGCAGCCGCCAGCCGCCGTCCTCGGCGGGCTGCAGGCCGTCGCGCAGGTAGTCTTCGATCAGGGTGGGCGGCCAGGTCTTGAAGGCGCCGCGCCCGAGGTAGCTGGCCAGCGCGGCCTCGGGGCTGTCGAAGCGGTCGTTGCGGCGCAGGGCGCCGCGCACCAGGGGCGAATGCGCGGGCGACACGAGGTCCACGTCGCCGCTTTCTTCCGGTCCCACGGGCACCAGCACCGGGTCCAGCAGCACCAGCGCCGGCACCGCGGCCCCGCGCGCCTGCAGCGAGGCCGCGGCCAGCACGCTGGCGGTGCCGCCCATCGAATGCCCGGCCAGCACGCGCGGCGGGCCGCCGAGCGCCTCGAACAGGCCCAGCAGGTCGTCGCGGTAGCGCAGCCAACTGTGGGAGGCCGGATCGGGGTCGGCGGCCAGCTGCGACAGGCCATGGCCGCGCTGGTCGATGGCCAGCACGTGCCAGCCGGCGGTGCCCAGCGGCGCCAGCAGCTGGCGGTAGGTCATGGCGTTGAAGCCGTTCGCGTGCGCGAAGACCAGGTCCACGGGCCGTTCTTCGGGGCCGAAGGCCAGGGCGGCCAGGATGCCGTCGCCGGCGGCGCTGTGCAGGGCGATGGCGCGGCGGCGGGGCGAAATCGGGGCGTCGGAAGGCATGCGCGGCAGTATCGCGCGCAGCCTGCCGGGCGACGGTCACCTGTGTTGGGCGGCGCGCCCGGCCGGTTCAGGCGACGGGATGGGCCAGCGCCTCGGGCAGGCCCAGGCCGCGGTAGACGGTGCGCAGCTGGCGCGCGAGCCGCCGCGATTCGGGCTGGCCGTTGCGCTGCTGCTGCAGCAGATCCTGCGCGGTCGCCAGCGAGGCCCGGCGGCCGCTGCGCACCAGCGCGTCCAGCCAGATCTGGCCGAACAGGTCGCGCTGCGCATGGCTGCCGCCGATCTCGATCAGGCGCGGCAAGGCGGTGCCCAGCGCGTCCGCCGCGGCGGCATGCCGGCCGCGCGCATGGGCCAGCAACCCGTGCGCGGCCGGCACGCACACGCGCTGCCAGGCCGCGCGCGTGGCCTGCGGCGCGTGCGGCGCATGGGCCTCGATGTGGGCCAGCAGCGTGTCCGCCTCCGGGCGGCCGGCGCGCGCCAGGCCATAGAGGTACTGCAGGTCCAGGAAGGGCAGTACATGGTCCTGCGTGCGCGGCGCCAGGTGCGCGCCCACGTCCTGCCAGCGCGCGCCCACGTCCACGCCCGCCAGCTCCAGCCGCGCCAGCAGCGACACGGCGCCGATCTGGTCCTGCGAATACGCCTTGACCACGCCCCAGCAGTGCTGGTCGTAGACGGCCAGCGCTTTGTCGCCACGGTCCAGATCGATGAGGAAGAGCGCCAGATGCCACCAGTTGTGGGTGAGCATGAAGGAGTTGAGGCCCGTCCAGGTCTCGCTCACGTCCTGCATGAAGGCCAGCCCCTCGCGCAGCCGGCCTTCGGTCAGCATCACGTGCGCGAGCGCGTGGTGGGCCCAGGGCTCCCTGCGCGCCATGGCGACGGCCTGCCGCGCGGCGGCCTCGGCCCGGCGCATCAGATGGCATTGCTCATAGCCGAAGGCCAGCATGCCGTGCCATTGCGGCACGTCGGCCGCCTGCGGCTGCGCAGCCAGCGCCAGGCGCAGCATGCCGGCGCAGTCGCCCAGGTTGAAGCAGTGGTATTGGCCCAGCTTGAGCGACAGCAGGTCGCGCGGAAATTCCTGCGCCTGTTCCTCGTGCAGCCGGATGGCGCCGCGCAGGTCGCCGGCCACCCAGGCCGCGACGGCGGCGATGAAGCGCCGTTCGCGGGCGTTGGCCTGCGCTGCCCGGGCCTGGGCACGGGCAATGAAGGGCTGCGCGTTCGAGGCCGCGTCGCGTGACTCGGCAAACATCTGCAGCGCCGCGTGGCAGGCCTGGACGTAGGGATGCTCGTCCTCATGGGCCGCCAGCGCCAGATTGGCCGCCCGTGCCTCGCAGCGGATGAAGCCCAGAACGAGGTCGTCGATGAGGCGCAGGCTGTCGCGGTCCGTCACGCTGAGCGGGTTGCCCAGCGCGTCGGTGGGCGGCAGGGCGGGGGTCGTCAAGGAGGCGGCCATCGGTTGTGACTTTGTTGTGAATTGCACCAATTTCGTGCGAACGTCGAAGATTCCACGCTTGGCGCGAAAAGTTAATAAGTGTGTCCTATGGTTAATGGATTACCATTTTCTTAGTTCGGAAAGACGTTCCTTCGAAGCCCGCTGAAACCGCCTCCGTTCGGGCCAGCGAACGAGGCGGTAATGGCTAATTCGCCGTCGGGGCCTCGAGGCGCTGCATCGTTTGGATGCGCCGGCGAACCGGGTCCCCAGCCGGCCGGCGTCTTTCTGCCGATCCCCGCCCCTGCAGCTGCGTGCTTCGGCACGCAGTCTTGCCACGCGCGGTCCAACTGTTTGGCTAGAGGAAATCATGGAAGTTGTGCACAAAGCTGGCGGTGCCGCCAAGGACGTCAATGCCGAGACCTTCGTCGCGGACCGGCCCTCCATCATTCACCTGAAGATCGCCCCTGAGAAGGTGGCGCGCTTCGAGCGCCAGGGGACCGACCTCGTGCTGGTGCTCAAGGATGGCAGCACGACCACCGTGCGGGGCTTCTTCGCGGCCTATGACGACGATGGGCGCAACGACCTCGTGCTGCAGGACGAGGCGGGGGTGTGGTGGTGGGGCCAGTACACCGCGCCGTGGAGCGAATTCCATTTCACCGAGATCGAATGGGACGATGGCGTGCCGGTGCTCTGGGCCGACAGTGTCCCCGGATGGTTGATCGCCGGCCTGGGCCTGTTGGCCGTGGGAGCCGCCGCAGGCGGCGGTGGTGGTGGCGGCGGTGGCGCCGTGCTGCCCCCGATCCTGCCGCCTGCGCCGCAGCCGCCCGCACCCCAGCCACCGGCTCCGCAGCCGCCGGCACCCGAGCCGCCGGCGCCTCCTCCGCCCGCGCCGGAACCGCCGGCACCGCCGCCGCCCGCACCGGAACCACCGGCCCCGCCGCCGCCCGCGCCCGAACCGCCGGCGCCTCCTCCGCCCGCGCCGGAACCGCCGGCGCCGCCGCCGCCGGCGCCCGAACCGCCGGCGCCTCCTCCACCGAACAAGCCGCCCGTGGCGCAGGAGATCAGCGACCAGACGGGTACGGATGCCCAAAGCGGCATTGATGTCGATGTGAGCCGTTTCTTCGGCGATCCAGATGGGGACCGGCTGAGCTTCACCGCCGCCGGCCTACCGCCCGGTTTGTCGATTCATCCGCAGACCGGCCTCATCACCGGGACGCTGGATCGCTCCGCCAGCCAGGGGGGGCCGGAGGGCGACGGCCGATACACGGTCACCATCACGGCCAGCGACGGCAGGGGCGGTACCGTTTCCCAGACTTTCACCTGGACTGTGGGCAATCCCCCGCCTTCGGCCAACGACGAGCAGACCGCCACCCTGGTCAACAACCCGGTGAGCGGCAACGTCCTGGCCAATGACGTTGACCCGGACGGCGATCCGCTCACGGTCACGACGTTCAGCGTGCCTGGTGTGGGCGAGTTCAATGCCGGAGACACCGCCACCGTGCCCGGGATCGGCACCATCGTCATCGACAGCCAGGGCAACTACACCTTCACGCCGGCAGCCGGGTATGAGGGTGCGGTCCCGCCCGTGACCTACACCGTGTCCGATGGCGAGGGGGGGACGGATACCGCGCAACTCGACATCACCGTCGCTGCGCTCACGATCGATCCCATCGTCGCCCGCAATGGCGCGGATGGCAGCAGCGCTCCCATCCAAGCCTTGTCGGGTACGGGCAAACCCGGCGCGGAACTGGTCATCAAGGTGGACGGCGAAGAAATTGGCCGTGTCACGGTCGATCCTGACACGGGTGGCTGGCTCTACACGTGGAAGCCCGGCGACCTGCCCAACGGGGCCGATCAGGTGATGGTCGAAACCGTCATCAATGGCACGCCCGTCAGTATGACCCGCAACGTCCCCGTCCTGACGGTGACGGACGGCAATGGTGACGATCCGGGCCATCTGACGGTGTACGAGTCCGGCCTGGCGGCCGGTTCCGACCCGGACGCGGACACGGAAGTGAGCACAGGCTCTCTTACTTTGGGCCTGCTGGATACGCTGGCCACAGTGCGCATCGGCGCCCAGGACATCGGCCGTGAAGCGCTGGAAGAGAGCGCGACAACCCCGGTGACCGTCAGCACGCCCAATGGCGTCCTGACCATCACCGGCTACGATCCCTCGACCGGCCGGCTGGACTTCACGTACACCCTGACCCGCGCGGTGACGCATGCCGACGCGAACGGCAACAACCCGTTCACCGAGTCGCTGGACATCCGGGTGACCGACACCAGCGGCGACGCGCGCATCGACACCTTGAACATCGTCATCGTGGACGACGTGCCGGTGGCGGCCGATCCCACGGCAGTGAGCGTGGTCGAAGGTGCCACCACGGCGGTGGGCTCGGACAACGGCGGCCAGAACCTGCTGGCCAGTGGCAAGTCCGGCGCCGATGGCGCAGAGGTCCACGACATCAGCTATGTCGACCGCGACGGGGTGGCGCATTCCAACGTGGAAGTTCCGGATGGCGGCCTCAGTGTGGAGACCCTATACGGCACGCTGACCGTCAAGCAGGACGGCTCGTGGACCTACACGCCGGTGGCGGCTGCCGAGCATGTCAAGACGCATGCCGGCGGCACCGAGCTGTCTGATGACTTCAGCTACCGCGTCATCGATGCGGACGGCGACATTTCCACATCGGCAGCCACGCAGAAGATCACGGTGACCGACACCGTGCCGCAGATCGGCACGCCTGAGGGCGCCTCGGTGAGCGAAACCCATCTACCCGGGGGCAGCGATCCGGCACCCGGCGAACTGCAGGTTTCGGGCAGTCTGAGCGTGACGCCTGGGCGCGACGTCTTCGACACCGTCTTCGACGCCAGCCAGGCGGGTCCCTCCGGCCTGACGTCGGGAGGCATCGCGGTGCACTACTTCCTCAGCAGCGACGGCCACACACTCACCGCGCGAAAGGGCGATGCCGAAACCGACCCGGTCGTGTTCACGGTGCAGATCACGGCGCCTGCAACAGGCGGCGCCGGCTACACCTTCACGCTGGTGGGCTCGCTGGACCACTTGGGCGGCCAGGCGACGGGCGCAAGCCTGCCGCTGGACTTTGGCTTCACCGTCACCGACAGCGATGGCGACCGTGCGGACGGCACGTTCGTCGTCACCGTCATCGACGACGCGCCGGTCGCGGCCGACGACACGGCCACGGTCGGCCAGACCATCGGCAGCTCCGTGACGGGCAACGTCATCACCGGTCAGGCAGGCACCGACTCGGAGGGCGCCGATACGGCCCGGGTGACCCAGGTCTCCTTCGGCACGAACGCGCCCGTGACCGTACCCGCGACGGGCAGCATCGACATCCAGGGCACCTACGGGAAGCTGACCCTCCATGCCGATGGCAGCTACACCTACGAGCGCACGGCCGGTGGCATCGCCGGCAACGCGAGCGACGAGTTCACCTACACGCTGACCGATGCCGACGGAGACCAGGACACCGCCACGCTGACCATCGAGACCATCAATGCCGACGTCAGCATCACGGGCCTGACGGCCAAGGATGAAGCCAGTGGTACGGGCGGCGATGCCGTCGTCAACGAGAGCAAGCTGCCCGATGGCACGGGGGCTGGTACGGCAGGTGTGATTGGAACCGGCGAGTTCGACGTCAACGCCGTCTATGGCGTGAAGACGCTGTCGATCACCCAGGGAGCCGCCAGTTACGACATCGTGACCGACGGCGTCGTCAGCAGTACCCTGCCTTCATTCACCAGTGCGCTCGGCAACACCCTGACGATCACCGGCTACGCCGACGGCAAGGTCAGCTACACCTACACCCTGAAGGACCGCGAAGCGCACGCCGACGGCGGCAGCCGCAACGCCCTGTTCGAGGACTTCGGCATTCAACTGGAGGATGTGCCGGGCAATACGGCCAGTGGCACCCTGTCGGTGCGCATCGTCGACGATATTCCGGTCATCGCGGGCGGTACGGGCAATCCCCTGCTGGTGGTCGACGAGTCCGATCTGGACATCAATGCCTCCGGCAGCTTCGCTGAACTCTTCGACGTCACCCTCGGCGCTGATGGCGGCAGCGTCGCCTACGCACTGGGCCTGAATGCCGGGGTGGCCAGCGGCCTCGTGGACACGGCCACCGGCGAGGCCGTGGCGCTCGGCATCAGCGCCGAAGGCACGCTGATCACCGGCACGGCGGGCGGACACACGGTATTCACCATCGCGATCGCCCCGGACACCGGCGCCGTGACGCTGGACCAGCAACGCGCGGTACGCCACCCGAGCGGTGGCGCATCGCACGACGAGCCGGTCAGCATCGCAGGCAACGCCATCCGCATCATCGCCACCGCGACCGACAGCGATGGTGACGTGGTGTCCAGCGTCGTCAACATCGGCAACCGCTTTTCGTTCCTGGACGACGGCCCGCGCGTCAGCACCAGCCCGACGGGGACGCTGCCCACGGCGCTGACCGTCTTCGATGCCGACACGGTCACGGGAACCAGCACCGCCAGCGCAGCGTTCGCGGGCGCGTTCACGCAGACCTCCAGCCACGGCGCCGACGGCGCTGCCGCCGCCAACCCCTTGGTCTGGACCTATGCATTGGGCCTGCGCGGCGGCAGCGGGGCGGCCCTGGATTCGGGGCTGAGCAGCCTCGGGAGCGAGATCACCCTCTACATGGTCAATGGCCAGGTGGTCGGCTCCACGGCGGCTTCTGCGGCTACTGTCAACACCGCGAACACGGTGTTTGCCATTGCAGTGAACGCCACAGGGACCGTCACCCTGACGCAGCACCAGCCGATCGATCATCCGAGCGCCAGCCACACCGAGACGGTGTCGCTGCTCGCCGACCTGGTGACCCTCACGGCCACCGTGACGGTGACCGATCGGGATGGCGACACCGCCAGCAGTTCCAGCCGCATCGATATCGGCGACAAGTTCGTCTTCACGGACACAGGCCCCCGTATCGCGACGCCCGCCGATGCGGCGGTTTACGAAGCCAACTTCAGCAACGGCAGCGCGCCCAATCCTGGCGCGCTGACGAAAACCGGGACGCTGGCGGCCGATTTCGGGGGGGACGACGGCAGCCAGGTGACGGCGAAGTTCACCGCGGCCACCGTGGCGGCGCTTGGAGAAATGGGCCTGGCCTCCAATGGCACGGAACTGGTCTACGTTCTGTCCAACAACGACAGCACCCTGACCGCCACGCGCGGAGCCGGCGGTGCGCCGATCTTCACCATCACGCTGAGCCCCACCGGTGGTGCGGGCGGACAGGGCCAGTACACCTTCGTGCTCCAGGGTCCCCTGGACCACGGCATGCAGGCGCTGATCGACCTGCCTTTCTCGTTCCAGGTGACGGATGCTGACGGTGACACGGCTGACAGCCACTTCAACGTCACCGTACACGACGACAAGCCCGCAGGGGGCGGCGCCACGGACACGCTGGATGTGGTGGAAGACAGCACGGCGGCCACGGCCGCCAACACCTTCAACACCAGTGCGGATGCCAACCCTGCCAACACTGTCTTGATCGACGGGACGGGCAATGCACTGCCGGGCACGCCGGACGGCCAGGGTGGCATCAGCTATGCGGCTGCCAACGGCACGGTCACCGTGAACGCCAACGGCAGCATCACCTACGTGCCCCACCCGAACTACAGCAATGCGGGCGGCCCGGACAGCTTCACCTATCGCACGACCAACGCGGGAGACGTCAACACCGTCACCGTCACGGTGAACGTGAAGCCCGTGGCGGACGCACCGACGCTGCCGCACGGCGGCACGGCGACCGACGTTGACACCGCAACCGTGCCAACTCAGGAAGACACGCCCGTCGCTCTGGGGCTGCGGCAGCCCGTGGTGAGCGATGCGACCGACCAGACCCTGACGCAGGCCGGCGACTATCCGGAGCGCCTGGGCGCCATCACCCTGACGCTGGCGGGCGCCGGTGCGGCGGCGGGCGCCAAGCTGTGGACGTCGGTGGGCGGCGTGGACAAGGAACTCACTCCGGTCGGCGGAAAGATCACGATCGTGCTGACCGCGGCCAGCGGCAGTGAGGTGCCGAGCGACATCCACGTCACGGGCGACGAGATCTTGGTCCCGGCCAAGAATGAAGGCGAGGGGGTGTACTACCTCACGCAGGCGGAGTACGAGGCGATCCGGGCGGAACCCGCCGCGCACCGCCACGAGAACTTCACGGTGCAGGTCGATGTCACCAGCCATGAGGTGGACCAGGCCGGCCAGAAACTGGCCGATGTGGCGGGTGAGTCCAGCCAGCAGGTGCTGACCGTCGCGGTGCAGGCCGTGACCGACGACGTGGAGCTCGCGTTCGCGACGGGCATTTCCAGCGGCAATGCCTCGGTGCCGGGCGAGACCTACGCCGCCAGCTATGCCGACGACAAGAACGCGACCGTCACCCTGCGCGAGGATTCCACTTTCAACCTGAAGGATCTGCTGGTGGCCTCGTTCGCCGACCTCGACGGCAGCGAAGTGCGCTCGATCACGATCGAGAACACCAGCGGGAGCGCCATCACGGTCAATGGGGCGGTCCTGGCCGCAGGCGCCACGCTGACCACCCCGATCGCCGCGCCGGGCCTCTCGACCAGCACCACGGGTTTCCCGGACATCCGGATCGGGGCCCCGGGCGACTTCAGCGGAAGGATCGACGGCATCAAGGTCACGTTGAACGCGCAGGACAAGGATGACGACGGCTTCCAGGGTTCGCCCGGAAGCCCGGCCAACCCCGCGAACGGAGTGGCCGAGCAGGACGTCGGTAACAACACGGTCACCCTTGGCCTGCACGTGACCCCGCGTGCGGGCGACGTGGCCGCAGGCGACGTCAGCACGCAGGAAGACACGGCTGTGGCCTTCCTGCAGCATGTGCGCGTGACGGATGCTGGCACCGGCAGCGAAGTCATCGACGCGGTGTCCTTCGAGGTCCCGGCCGGCTGGGCGGTTCAGGCCCCCACCGCCGGTGTGCCCGCCACCGGCTGGACGGTCAGCGGCGACGGCACGTCGGGCACCTACACCATCATCTTCGACGCCACGCTGAGCGAGGCCGACCGCGAAACCGTGCTCGACGGCTTCCTGATCACGCCGCCCGCGCACAGCAGCCTGGACGCGACGGTGACCGTGCAGGTCACCACCACCGACACCCAGGGGCCGGACGGCCATACGGCATCCGTCGACCTGCCGATCACCATCGCGGTCACGCCGGTGGCCGAACAGGTCGGCATCGACAGTGACGGCAATGGCAGCGGCGACGTCACCATGACCGCAGGCCACACCTATGCGACGACCGGCCTGGAGGACAGCTGGTTCGAGCTCGGGACCGAGGGCGGCTTCCACCTCGCCTCCGGCTGGAGCAACGAGGACGGCGACGAATTCACCTTTGCGGTGCTGACCCCCGTGCTGGTGCCCGGTTCGTCCGCGCCCGGCGACGAAGTGATCGGTGCGGAGTTCCGCTACTCCACCGACGGCGGAGAAACCTGGGTGACCCAGACCTACACCGACACGGGCCTGTGGGTGCCGACGCAGTACCTCGACACGCTGCAGTTCAAGGCGCCGCTGAACGTGGCCGGCTCCTTCGAGATCCAGGTGCAGACCGCGACGGTGGATTACGACGATGGCGCCGGCACGACGGTGCGGCCGACGGGGCCGGTGACGCCGGTCCCGGGCGTGGTGGACGTCAAGATCTCCGGTTCGGCCAAGCTCGACGGCATCACCATCGAACCGGTGGCCGACGACGTGACCATGTCCGTCACGGGCAAGGCCAAGGGGCTGGAAGACACGGCGATCCCGCTGTCCATCTCGGCGACCAGCTCGGATCCTTCCGAGACCCTCACGGTGGTCATCAAGGGGATTCCTGCCGGCGCCACCGTCCACTACGGCCCGGGTGGCTCAGCGGTGCACACAGGCCCTGGCGATCTGACGATCCCCGATTTCAACGGCGCCAACGCCGGCCCGGTCAGCATCACGCCGCCGGCGAACTGGAGCGGCACGATCCCGCTCGTGGTCGAGGCCCAGTCCGTGGACGGCAGCGCCGAATCCGCGATCTACAGCCGCCCGATCACGGTGCAGGTGGTGGGCGTGGCCGATGACGTGGTCATCGTTCCGCATGCACCCGGCACCGGCACGAACGTGGTCGTCAGCGAAGCCGCGATGGATGCCGGCGGGCGCATCGACCTCGTCAACCTGATCGCCTCGGCCACCACCGCCGACGCCGACGGATCCGAGACCCTCAGCTATCGCGTGACCGGCCTGCCGGACGGCTTTTTGCTGGAGGGGGCCACGCTGATCAGTGGCGGCGCCACCGGCGAGGGCCGCGTCTGGTCGGTCTCGGGGGCCCAGCTGCCGAATGTGAAGATCGCCGTGCCGCCGAACTACAGCGGCGTGCAGACGGTCAAGGTGCAGGGCATCAGCACCGAGCGGGATGGCCACTCCAAGACCATGCCGGCCGTGGACCTGAGCTTCCAGGTCAGCCCGTCGGTGGACGGCATTGCCAACACCGGCAACAGCACGCTGGTCGAAGACGTGCGCAGCGAGCTGCAGCTCGACATCGACTACCAGAACGGCGACACCGACGAAACCCTGGGCGACATCTGGATCCAGGCCGACCAGGCCAGCACACCGGGCTACACGCTCTACCTGGGCGGCAACCCGCTCACCGGCCCGATCGAGAACATCGATGGAGTCGACTACATCCGGGTGAGCGCGGCCGACGTGTCCAGCCTGCAGGTGCAGGGCGGCGCCCATCGGGATGGCAAACTTGGCGAATTCAACTTCCTGTACGAAGTGATCGATGGCCACTACGGCAGCATGGCCACCGGTCCGCAGGACGTGGTGGTCAAGGAGGGCAAGTACGCGATCACCGCTTCGGCGGTGACCGACGAGATCACCCTGGGCCTGGACATCGACGAACGGGCCGGCGAGGTCGAAGTCAGTGGCGATGTTGCCGAAGTCCTGCAACCGGGGGCCGTCGTCACGGTCAACCTGGACGTGGATTCGCTCGACACCGATGGCAGCGAGCACGTGGTGCGCGTGATCGTCGAGAACGTGCCGGTGGGTGTGACCGTGGTCGACGGCGAGCAGATCAGCGCCAATACCTGGGTGCTGGTCAGGAGCGATGCGATTGACGCCGACGGCGCGACGATTCCGGTCCGCTTTGGCGTGTCCATCGATGCGCACGGGCTCGACGCGCACGAGATCACGATGAAGGTGCAGGTCAAGGATCGCGGCGACACGGCGATCTACACGCTCGATGACGCGGACCGCCAGGAAGAAGCGATCACCTGGAAGCTCACGACCGACTTCGCCGAAGGCCCGGGCTTCATCGCACCGGCCATCGCGCAGTGGGACTACAGCGGCGCCCACGTGGCCGAGGACGGCGTGGGTGGCCCGTACACCCTGGCGGACCTGATCGATGCCGAGGTCAGCGTGCATGCCGACAGCCTGGGGCGGACCAACACCTTCACCGTGTCCCTGACCGACGTGCCGACGGGCACCGAGATCAACGGCATGACCTTGACCAATGTCGACGGTGTGCCGACGTGGACCGCCACGCTGATCGTGCCGCCCGGACAGGGCGCGAATGCGAACACGCTGCTGGCGCAGTTCCTGGACGCCATCACGATCACGCCGCCGGTCGACACGAACCAGAACAACACGCCGGGCGGCTTCAACTTCAACGCCACGCTCAGCACGTCGGCGGGCGGCATCACCGAATCGGAGACCATTCCGAAGACGGTGATGGTCGTGCCCGTGGATCCAGTGACCGATGCGGCCGTCGTGACCGTCGTGACCGCCGATCAGGACGAGAACCCGGCAACAGGCAGCAGCATCCCGGTGACCATCACCGTGGATACGCCGGCCGACGGCAGCTTCGGCACCATCGTCGATGACGTCATGTACGTGACCGTGAACGCATCGGGCGGGAACGCCGGCGGCACGCTTGTCAACACCGATCCGCTCGCACCGCAGCCGACGCTGGTGACTTCGGGCCCATTTGCCGGCGCGTACGCCGTGCCGGTGACGGCCGGTGAAGCGGTCTCGCTGGCGTACACGCCGCCTGCGGGCACGCACCCCGGCAGCGTGAGCTTCGACGTGTCGGTCCGGACGTTGGAAGAGAATGCCGTGGATCCCACGCCGGTCAACGGCACGGGCTCCGGCGAACTCGAGGTGCATGTCGCCAACAACGGGGTTGCGGATCCGGGCCTGCCGGGTCCGGGGTCCGACCTGGCCACGGGCAACGAGGCGGACAGCAGCGATGCGGGCGATGCCATCCTGATCCCCGGCATCAGCACTGCGCTGGTGGACAGCGGCGAGCGGATCACGGCCACGATGCTGGAAGGCGTGCCGGTCGGCTTCCTGGTCTATGTCAATGGCGCGCTGGCGACCAATGCCGGCGGCGATGGCACGACCAACGTCTGGGTGCTCGCGAACGGTCCGGTCACGGCGGCCGACGAGGTCAAGGTGCTGCCGCCGCCATACTGGAGCGGCACGGTTACGGGCATGAACCTGCTGGTCGAGTCCGGCGAGACCGTGCTGAGCGAGAAGCGCGTGGACACCGTGCAGCTCGGCACCCTGGTGGTGAACCCGGTGGCCGACGGCCTGAGCATCAACCCGACCCACTCCTTCGGCACCGAAGGCCAGGTCATCGCGCTGCGCCTGAACGCGACGATGGAGGATCCGACCGAGGCCACTGCCGCGGTGCCGGACGGCAGCACGGAAACCACCACCGTGCGCCTGACCGGTCTGGGCGAGCATGCGAGCTTCTATGTGGGCGCGGCGTTGATCGAGGCCGAGCGAATCACCTATGACCCAGCGCAAGGCGGCACCTACACCGTGGCCGGCCTGAGCCAGGACGATGTCGGACAGTTGGGCTTCGTGCAGGCCCTTGGCGCCCTGACCGACCAGAGCAGTGCCACGGCAGGCCTGCAGATCGGCGTGCAAGCGTGGACGGTCGAGAGCGCCAACAGCGCAGCTTCGGCGCCCACGGAGCTCGGGTTCATCACGCTGAATCTGCAGAACCAGCAGGCGAGCGCTGGCAACGACACTCTGCTGTGGACCGGCCAAACGATCGACGGCCAGGCTGGACAGGACACCGTCGTGCTGCGCCAAGGTGAAAACCTCGACGGCCGGACGCTGGCCCTGGGCCTGGACAACATCGAAGTGCTGGATCTCTCCATCGGCGGCGCCAACGCCGTCACCGAACTGCGCCCCGAGGACGTGCTGTCCATCGTCGGCACCGGGGGGGCTCGCACCTTGACCATCCAAGGCAACGAAGAGGACTCCGTCCAGCTGGCGTCTTCGGACGTGGGCTGGAGCGCCTGGAGCGCGGGCAGCTCGTCCGGCGGCTACACGAGCTACGTCAGCACCCAGGGCGGCCAGACTGTGACGGTGCGCGTGGCCGATGCGGTGAATGACGGCCCACCGTCGTTCGCGGCGTCCAGCCTGTCGATGACGGACCTGTTCGGCAGCACCGCTTCGGCACCGCTGTTCAAGTCCCTGCTGCCCCAGGGCAGCACGAGCGCGCTGGGCGGTGTCGATCCCGCGGTCCATGGCGATCCTTTCGCGGCCTATGCGCCGCCCGCGCCCACCGCGCTGGAGGACGAACTGCTCCACGCCACGGGCTCGCACTACTGAGCCCCGGCACCCCGCGCCCGGCGTTCGCCGTGGCCCGGGGCGCCGGTGCGGCGCGGGGCAGGGGCATCGCATGGCGACATGCGCGTTCTCAGGCCCGCGCCCCGGCTTCCTGTTCCGGTTCTTCTCATTGCCTCCCATTCCATGTCTCGTTCCTTGACCCCTGCGCTGTGCCGTGCCGGCGGCGTGGCCCTGGCCTGCACACTGCTGTGGGCAGGCGGCGCCCTGGCCCAGCAGATGCCCGCGCCAGCGCCGACGCCGGCGGCCCCGGGCACGCTCTCGCCCGTGCTGGTGTCCGACGCTTCGGATGCCAGCGCCGGCATCGACCTGGTCCAGGCCGTCCGGGCCGCTGCACAGACCCATCCCGCCGTGCGCGGCGCGGCGCGGCAGATCCTCCAGGCCGATGAGGGCATCGCCGCCGCGCGCGCCGGCTACTACCCGCAGGTGCGCGCCGGGGTGGGCTCGCAGCTGAGCAATCGCACCATCAGCCCCTACGACAGCCGGCGCGTGCACACGGCCTCGGTGTCGGTGTCGCAGATGCTGTACGACTTCGGCAAGGTGGCCAGCGCGGTGCAGGAGGCCGAGGCATCGGTCGCCGCCACCCAGGCGCAGGCCCTGCTGTCGGTGGACGACGTGGCCCGCGAGACGGCGCTGGCCTGGCTGGAGGTCTATCGGCAGCAGGCCATGGGCGAGATCGCGCGCGACCAGGTGCGCGGCGTGCAGGCGCTGGCCGATCTGGTGATGGAGCGCGAGCGCAAGGGCGCGAGTTCGCGCTCCGACGTGGAGCAGGCCCGTTCACGCGTGGAAGCCGCGCGGGCGCAGGTGCTGGACACCGCCGCGCAGGTGCGGCGCTGGCGCATCAGCCTGATGCACCTGACCGGCGCGCGCTCTGTCGGCACCATCGCCGGCACGCCGCCGGCCGTGCTCGAGACGGCCTGCGGGGCCGGGGCCGGGGCCGACGGGGCCGCGCCGCCGGCGGTGCGCCTGGCCCAGGCCCAGCGCGAGCAGGCCGAGGCCGCGCTGCGCGCCGCCGATGCCCAGTTGTTGCCCACGCTCTCCCTCGACGGCTCGGTCAGCCGCGGGCTGGATGCGCGTTCGCGGCTGCCGGGCGACAACGGCCTGTCCACCTCGGTGGGACTGAATTTCTCGGCACCGCTCTACGAAGGCGGCGGCAACCAGGCCCGCCAGCGCGCGGCCGTGCATGCGCTGGGCGCGGCCGATGCCGCGCTGGCGCGGGCCCGGCTGGTGGCGGCGCAGGAACTGGAGGACGCCCGGGCCCAGGCCCAGGGCCATGCGCAGCGCCTGCCCGTGCTGGAGGCGCGCGTCGCCAGCATCCGCGCGACGCGCGACCTGTACCGCCAGCAGTACCTGCAGCTGGGCACGCGCTCGCTGCTCGATCTTCTCAACGCCGAGCAGGAATACCACACGGTGCGTTTCGACCATGCCGCCAGCGTGCACGAGCAGTACCGCCTGGGCCTGCTGTGCCTCTATCACACCGATCGCCTGCGCACGGCCTTCGGCCTGGACGCGCTGCCCGCCGTCGCCGACGGGGGCCTGCGCCCCGGAGGCGCGCGATGAGCGCTTCCTCTTCCAGCGCGGTGCCGGCCGGCGCGGCGGAGGGCCGCCCGGCCCCGGAACTGCCGCCGCCCGCCGGGCGGGCGCGGGCGCAGGAGCGCGACGCGCTGCAGTCGGGCTGGCTCGACGCCGTCCTGGCCGTGGCGGGCCACTACCAGCTCGATGCCTCGCGCGAGCGCATCCGCGTGGCGGCGCAGTGGAACAGCGCCCAGCCCATCGAGGACGGCGCGCGGCACATGGCCCGCCAGGCCGGCCTGGCCTTGCGCTTCGTCAGCCCGCGGCTGGACCAGCTCAACGCCTGGCGGCTGCCGGTGGTGCTGCAGCTGGCCGGCGGCCAGGTGGCCGTCGTCAGCGCGATCACGCAGGACGGCCTGCGCCTGGCCTTCAGCGGCGACCAGGGCACGGAAAGCACGCGCCCGCTGGCCGAACTGCAGCCGCACGTGCAGGCTGTGGCCGTGCTGCGCCCGCTGCAGTCCGCCCCCGACTCGCGCGTGGACGGCTACATCCAGCCGGTGCAGCCGCACTGGCTGCGCAGCCTGGTGCTGGCCGACCTGCGGCCCTATGCCCACATCCTGCTGGCCTCCTTCATCACCAACCTGATGGCGCTGGGCGGGATTCTCTTTTCGATGCAGGTCTACGACCGCGTGGTGCCCGCCCAGTCGCTGCCCACGCTGTACGTGCTGTTCGGCGGCGTGCTGCTGTCGATCGCCTTCGCGTGGGCCATGCGCAGCGCCCGCATGCACATCACCGACGCGCTGGGCAAGCGCGCCGACCTGCGGGTGTCCGACCGCGTGTTCGGCCATGCGCTGCGCGTGCGCAACACGGCGCGGCCACGCTCCACGGGCACCTTCATCTCGCAGGTGCGCGAGCTCGAGCCCGTTCGCGAAATGCTCACCTCCACCACCGTCACGGCGGTGGCCGACCTGCCTTTCTTCCTGCTGTTCTGCGCGGTCTTCTGGTTCATCGCCGGCCCGCTGGTGTGGGTGCCGCTGGCCGCCTTCGTGCTGCTGCTGGTGCCCAGCCTCTTGGCCCAGCGGCGCCTGCGCGGGCTGGCCCAGGCCGGCATGCGTGAATCCTCGCTGCGCAACGCGATGCTGGTGGAGGCCGTGCAGGGCATCGAGGACATCAAGGTGCTGCAGGCCGAGCCGCGCTTCCAGAACCAGTGGAACCACTACAACGCCGTCAACGCCGAGTCGGGCCTGAAGCTGCGCGCGCTGCTCAACGGCCTGAACAACTGGATGCAGACCGTGCAGGGCAGTGCCTTCGCCTTCGTGGTGTTCTTCGGCACGCCGCAGGTGATGGCCGGCGAGATGAGCACCGGCGTGCTGGTGGCCGCCTCCATCCTGGTGAGCCGCATGCTGGCACCGCTCGCGGGCGTGACGCAGGTGCTCAACCGCTGGCAGCAGGCCAAGGTGGCCAGCGAGGCCCTGGACCAGCTCATGAAGCTGCCGGTGGACCATGCGCCCGAGGGCACGCGCATCCACCGGCCTGCGCTGGCGGGCGACTACGAGCTGCGGCAGGCCGTGTTCAGCCATGACGGCACGACCCCGGCGCTGCGCGTGAAGCTGCTGCGCCTGCGGCCGGGCGAGCGCGTGGCCGTGCTCGGGCGCAACGGCGCCGGCAAGTCCACGCTGCTGCAGGCCCTGTCGGGCCTGCTGGAGCCCCAGGCGGGCACCGCGCTGCTCGACGGCGTGGCGCTGGCCCACATCGACCCCGCCGACGTGCGGCGCGACGTGGCCCTGCTGACGCAGAACGCCCGCCTCTTCCACGGCAGCCTGCGCGAGAACCTGCGCCTGGGCGCCCCGCATGCCACCGATGCCGAACTGGTGGCGGCCCTGCAGGACGCGGGCGCCTGGGCCTTCGTGCAGAAGCTGGCCCAGGGGCTGGACCATCCGGTGCTCGAAGGCGGCCTCGGACTGTCGGGCGGCCAGCGTCAGAGCCTGCTGCTGGCGCGGCTGCTGCTGCGCCGCCCGAACGTGCTGCTGCTGGACGAACCCACGGCGGCCCTGGACGAAGTGGCCGAGCGCGAAGTCATCACCCGGCTGCGCGCGCTGGCCCCGGGCCGCACGCTGGTGGTGGCCACCCACCGGCCGGCCGTGCTGGAGGCCGTGGACCGGGTGCTGGTGCTCGACGGCGGCGCCATCGTGATGGACGGCCCGCGCGACGAGGTGCTGGGCCGCCTGCGCCAGGGCCCGTCCGCTGCGCCGCCTGCGCCGGCGGCGCCGTCCGGCCTGCAACGCGTGCAGGCGGTGGTGCGCCCGCGGGTCTCGGTCCAGCCGCAGGCGCCCTCGGGTGAAGGGAGTGCCGCATGAACGCCGTTTCCATGCAACGGGCCGGCGGGCCGGCGTCGACGCAGGCAGCGCAGGCGCGGCCGCTGCCGAACCTGGACGACTTCGACGAAGTGCGCGCCAGCCGCTCCGGCCGCGTGGTGTGGGCGGTGGCGCTGTTCCTGGCCGCCTTCTTCGCCTGGGCCTGGTTCTTCGAGATCGACGAGGTCTCCAGTGGCACCGGCAAGGTGATCCCCACCTCGCGCGAGCAGCGCATCCAGTCGCTGGAAGGCGGCATCCTGGCCGAGCTGCGCGTGCGCGAGGGCCAGATCGTCGAGAAGGGCGAAGTGCTCGCGCAGCTGGACCCGACGCGCGGCGAGTCCAACGTGGAGGAGACGGCCGCCCGCTACCGCGCCGCCCTGGCCAGCAGCGCCCGGCTGCGCGCCGAAGTGGACGGCCGCGCCAGCATCGATTTTCCCGACGAGCTCAAGGACTGGCCGCAGCTGACGGCTTCCGAGGCGGCGCTGTTCCGCTCGCGCCGCGCCAGCCTCAACGAAACCGTGGGCGGCCTGAACCAGGCCCTGGCCCTGGTCCGGCGCGAGCTGGACATCACCCGCTCGCTGGTGGCCAGCGGCGCGGCCAGCAACGTGGAGCTGATCCGGCTGCAGCGCCAGGGGGCGGATCTGGAACTGAAGATCGCCGAAGCGCGGGCCGGCTACATGGTGCGCAGCCGCGAGGAGCTGGCCAAGGCCGATGCCGAAGTGAAGTCGCTGTCGTCCGTGGTGCGCGGGCGGGCCGACACGCTGGAACGGCTGACCCTGCAGTCGCCCGTGCGCGGCGTGGTCAAGCATCTGGAGGTGACAACCATCGGCGGTGTGGTGCCGCCCAACGGCTCGCTGATGACGCTGGTGCCGCTGGACGACCAGTTGCTGGTGGAGGCGCGTATCTCGCCGCGCGACATCGCCTTCATCCACCCGGGGCAGGAGGCGCTGGTCAAGGTCACGGCCTATGACTATGCGGTCTACGGCGGTCTGCCGGGCCAGGTGGTCAACATCGCGCCCGACACGTTGCGCGACGAGGTCAAGCCCGAGATCGTGTACTACCCGGTGATGATCCGCACGCAGGCCGATGCCCTGGTGAACGGGGCCGGCAAGCGCTTTCCCATCGTGCCCGGCATGGTCGCGACGGCCGACATTCGCACGGGCCGCAAGACCGTGTGGGACTACCTGACCAAGCCGCTGAACCGCGCGCGCGAGGCGCTGCGCGAGCGCTGAAGCCGTGGCGGCCCGGTCCGCCCACCCTTTGCAATGAACCGCTGATTGAGGACGACGCCATGACGATGAACCGACGAACCCCTTCCCTGGTGCTGTGGACGGCCATGAGCCTGTGGCTGGCGGGCTGCGCCACGGGGCACCACAACCCGGTCGATGCCACCAGCAACCCCGACAAGCTGAGCTACCAGGACGTCGAAGCCCGCCGCCCGGACTTCAAGGAACCCTTCCTGCGCGACGGCGTGGTCAGCGAGCCCGCACGCTTCGCGGCGCTGACGGCGGGCACGCCCGCGGCACGCGTGCAGGAGCTGCTGGGCCAGCCCTTGCAAAAGAGCGCCGGGCCGCGCGGCCCGGAGTGGGACTACCACTTCAAGTTCCGGATGCCGCAGTCGCAGAACTACCTCGTGTGCCAGTACAAGGTGGTGTTCGACGGCGCGGGCCAGGCCGTGCGCGAGACGGTCTGGCGCCGCCAGCAATGCCTGGACCTGGTGGGCGCCGGCCGCCGGGCCGGCTGACGGGCGGCCCGGCGGGCGCCGCGCCCCGGCGCCCGGGCGTGGCGCCGCGGTGCGGTCAGAGCCGCGCCGTCGACCACGCCATGCGCTGCAGCAGCGCGTGCTGCCGGGCCTCTTCGGCCTGGCGCAGGCTCTGCGCGGCACGCGCGGCGCTGTAGGCCACGAAGCGCTGTTCGATCTCGCGCGCCCAGGCCGTCAGGCTGCGTTCGTCCGCGTCAGGGGCAGGGCGGGGGGGCTCCATCTGCGCCCGGCGCAGGATGTCGGCTTTCTTCTGGAGACTCAGCATGGAAGAAGAGGGTGTGATAGAGATTCGAAGGCGTCCTTGTGCGGCCCGACGCAAGCGCCGTGCCATGCCGTCATGCTGGCAGGCGCCTGTGTCAGGCGCTTGTCATGCCGGGGCCGCAGCGTCGAGCGGCCGGCCCCGGCACATCACTGGCCCGGGCCGCTTCAGCGCATCAGCGGGCGCGGGGGCGCGGGCTGCGGTGCAGGCATGGGCATGGGCGTGACCGCCGGTGCAGGTGGCGCGGTGGCGGGGGCGGGCGTCATGACCGTGGTCACGGTTTCGCGGATCAGGCCGCCGCCCATCACGCTGCCATCCACCGTGGTCTGGCCGGTGCCGGTCACGCGCGCCTCGCAGGCAGTGCGCTCGGCCGGCGGATGCACGGCGCAGCGGGCCAGCGCGTTGGCGCTGTAGTCGGGGGCGCTGGTCAGCTGGCCCTGGCGCGCGGCCTGGCGGGCGGCGCCGGCTTCGCGGGCGCAGGCGGCCGGGTCTTGCGGCAGGTGGGCGCACATGGCGCGCTCTTCCTGGTAGGTGCGCTGGGTGCCGGCGGTCTGGGCCAGCGCGGGCACGGCGATCAGGCTGGCGCCCAGCAGCAGGGCGCAACGCAGGGGGCGGGCGGGGATGGTCATGGTGACAAAGCTCCTCTTGCAGCGGGCGGAATCGGGCCGTGCGGCGTCGCGGGGGAAGCCGCGGTGCGCGTCCGCCGGCTGCGGCGGCGGACGTGTCGGCAGAAGAAGGGTGGGGCGATAGCGCGGGCTCAGCGCGCGGGCGCGGGCTGAGGCGGCAGCGGCGTGACGGTTTCGCGGATCACGCCGCCGCCCATCACGCTGCCGCTGCTGGACGAAGCGCCCGTCCCGCACGCGCGCCTCGCAGGCGGCGCGATCGGCGGCGGGCTGGCTGTCGCAGCGGGCCAGGGCGTTCGCGTCCACCGCGGCGCCGCCGGGCGTGGTCAGCCCGCCGCGCCGGGCCTCCTGGCGCGCCGCGCCGGCTTCGCGCAGGCAGGCGGCACGGTCCTGCTGCACCCCATCGCAATGGGCGGTGGCGGGCGCGGCGGGCTGCGCTTGCGCCCCGGCGCTGCCGGCGCACAGCAGCAGCACCAGCGCACCGGCGTGCGCCCAGGGGCGCAGGGAAGACGACGGTTGGGACAATGGCATGGGCAGGCTCCTTGGCGGGCCGCCGCCGAAGGCGCCGTGCCGGGGCACGGGGCGCCTTCGGGCAGGCCCGCGATCAACGGAACGCCAGTGTCGGGCGGCCCGCCCGGCCGCGATGTGGGAGCGCTGCGCCGCCGCGCGCGCGGCCAGTGAGCCGATCGCCTGTGGGCGCAGTCCGACGCGGTGCAGGCCGCCAGGCGGGTGCCGCGCCGGCACCGCGCCCGCGGCCTGCTGGCCCTCAGCCCGCTTCGATGCGCCGCGCCAGGTGCGCGAGCGCCTCTTCCACCTGGTCCACCAGGATCAGGGACAGGTCGCCCGGCTGCAGGCGGTCCAGCGCGGTGTCGATGGCGATGAACTCGCCGCGGATCTCATGGACCGTCGTGGTGCGGCGCGCACCCACCAGGCCCTGGCGCAGCAGGGCGATCACCTCGCCGTCGGCGCGGCCGCGCTGGGCGGCGTCCTGGTAGAGCACCACCTCGTCGAAGGCCTCGCCGAGGATGGCGGTCTGGTCGCGGATGTCGCAGTCGCGCCGGTCGCCCGCGCCGCTGATGACCACCGAGCGGCGCTTGGCGGGCAGCGTGTCGATGGCGGCCACCAGCGCCTTCATGGCGTCGGTGTTGTGGCCGTAGTCGGCGATCACCGTCGCGCCGCGAAAGCGCATCATGTTGAAGCGGCCGGGCACGCCGGCGGCGTCGTTCTTGAAGCTGGCCAGGCCGCTGCGGATGGTGTCCCAGTCCAGGCCCACGGCCCAGGCCGCGGCCACGGCGGCCATTACGTTCTCGACCTGGAAGGGCAGGGTGCCGCCGCGCGTGATGGGCACGCCCGACAGCGGGACGCGCTCGCGCCAGGCGCCTTCGGCCGCGATCACCTCGCTGCGGTCCACGTACACCGTGCGGTGCCCCTGCGCGCGGTGCGTGGCCATCACGGGGCACTGGCGGTCGGCCGCGAAGTAGATGACATGGGCCGGGCCGCCCGGGGCGACGCCGGCCATGGCGGCCACGTGCGGATCGGCCGCGTTGAGCACGGCATAGCCGCCGGGCGCCACGTTGCGCACGATCACGCGCTTGAGCACCGACAGGTCTTCCACCGAGTTGATGTAATTCAGCCCCAGGTGGTCGCCCGCGCCGATGTTGGTGACCACCGCCACGCTGCACAGGTCGAAGCCCAGGCCTTCGCGCAGGATGCCGCCGCGCGCCACCTCGAACACCGCCGCCTCCACGTCGGGGTGCAGCAGCACGTTGCGCGCGCTTTTGGGGCCGCTGCAGTCGCCGCTGTCGGTCTGGCGCCCGTCGACGTACACGCCGTCGGTGTTGGTCATGCCCGTCACGAGGCCGCTGGCGGCCAGCAGGTGGTTGATCAGGCGCGCCGTGGTGGTCTTGCCATTGGTGCCGGTCACGGCCACGACCGGGATGCGGCCGTCGTCGCCGTCGGCGAAAAGCTGGTCGATCACCGCCTCGCCCACCGGCCGGCCGCGGCCGAAGGAGGGGCTGATGTGCATGCGCAGGCCCGGCGCGGCGTTCACTTCCACGATGCCGCCGTGCTGCTCCTCGAGCGGGCGGATGACGTTCTCGCAGACCATGTCCACCCCGCAGATGTGCAGGCCCACCATCTGCGCGGCGTCCACCGCGCGGGCGGCGATCTCGGGGTGCACGGTGTCGGTCACGTCGGTGGCGGTGCCGCCGGTCGACAGGTTCGCGTTGTTGCGCAGCACCACGCGCTGGCCCAGCGCAGGCACGCTGTCGGGCGTCAGGCCCTGCGCCTCCAGCCGGCCGATGGCGATGTCGTCCAGGCGGATCTTGGTCAGCGAGGTGGCATGGCCTTCGCCGCGGCGCGGGTCCTGGTTCACCTCGTCGACCAGCGCGCGCACGGTGCGTTCGCCGTCGCCGATCACCTGCGGCGGGTCGCGGCGCGCGGCCGCCACCAGCTTGTCGCCCACCACCAGCAGGCGGAAGTCGAAGCCGGGCAGGAACTTCTCGACCATCACCTCGCCGTAGTGGGCGGCCGAGGCGTAGGCGGCCTCGAACTGTTCGCGCGAGCTGATGTTCACCGTCACGCCCTTGCCCTGGTTGCCGTCCTGCGGCTTGGTGACCACGGGCAGGCCGATCTCCAGCGCGGCGGCCCAGCCGTCCTCCAGGTCCTTCACGGGCCGGCCCAGCGGCACGGGCACGCCCGCGGCATTGAGCAGCTGCTTGGTCAGCTCCTTGTCCTGCGCGATGGATTCGGCCACGCCGCTGGTGCTGTCGACCTCGGCCGCCTGGATGCGGCGCTGGCGCGCGCCCCAGCCGAACTGCACCAGGCTGCCGCGCGTCAGGCGGCGGTATGGGATGCCGCGTGCCACCGCGGCTTCGACGATGGCCCCGGTGCTCGGGCCCAGGCGCTCGTCCTCGTCCAGCTCGCGCAGCTCGGCGACCACGGCGGCGGCGTCGAAGCCCGGCGCGCCGCCGGCGTGCTGCGCGGCGGCGATCAGCTCGGCCGCGCGCTTCACGGCCAGGCGGCCCACCGCTTCCTCGGTGTACTGCACCACCACCTGGTACACGCCTTCTTCCAGCGTGGCTGTGGTGTGGCCGAAGATGACCGGGCAGCCGGCCTGCACCTGCAGCGCGATGGCCGCGTTCTCCAGCACATGGGCCAGGGCCAGCGGCTGGCCCAGCACGGTGGGATGCAGCTCGCCGATGAAGGGGAACAGCGCGCGCAGCCGGGTCTCGAAGCCGGGCAGCTGCTCGATCACGTTCTCGTCGCCATGGCAGGCCACGACGGTTTCGATGGCCGTGTGCCGGCTCCACAGGTTGGGGCCGCGCAGGGCGCGGGTGCGGATGATGTCCATGGTGTCGCGGGGCCGCTCAGGCCGGCAGGGCGAAGGAAGGGGCGACGGGAGGCGCGGCATCGAACATCTCGACGCCGGCGCCGATCAGGTTGAGCGGGATGCCCAGCGCCCAGGCCGCGCCTACGGCCGCCAGCAGGCTGTCCACGCGCACGCTCGCATGCCGGGCGCCCCAGGCGGCCAGCGTGCCCATGCCGGGCAGGAAGGCTTCGCTGGTGCCGGTGGCCAGCACCACGCGGTCCTGCCGCACCAGCACGGCCTTGCCGCCGGCGCCCAGGTGCTCGGCCAGCGCAGGCGCGCCGGCGTCGCTGGCATAAAGCACCACGTCGCCGTCACACAGCGGCGCCATGCCGGCCACGCGCGCATCGGCGGCGTTGAGCACGGCCGTGCCGTGCGGCAGCACGACGTCCACCTGGGTGCGCAGCACTTTCACCATCTGGTCGCTGTCCTGGATGTCGTAATGGCCCAGGGCCTCGGCGCCGCCCAGATCGGTCACGATGCCCACCTCGCAGCGGTCGTAGGGCAGGCCGTCGGCCAGCAGGGTCTCGGCGCCGTTCTCGATCACCACGGCTTCCACCTGGCGGTTGACCAGCAGGCGGCGGCCGGCTTCCCAATGGGCGCTGTCGCGCGCATCGACGCGGCGGCGGTCCAGGAACAGGCCCTCGCGGCAGGCCAGCCCGGTGGGCTTGCCCGACAGGCTGACCAGCCAGGCCACCAGGCGCGCGAGCGCGGCCGTGTCCTCGGTGCCGGCCACGCCCACGATGGGGATGCGGCCCGGCAGCTCGCTGTCGTCCTCGGGGAAGAGGTGGTCGCAGATGGCACGGCCGACGGGTCGTGGCGCGCCCACGGCCGGCTTGAGGTGCATCAGCAGGCCGGGGCCGGCGTTCACCTCGACGATGGCGCCGCGCTGCGTCTGCAGCGGGCGGCCGATGTCCTCGCACACGAGGTCGATGCCCGCGATGTCCAGGCCCACGATGCGCGCGGCCAGCGTGGCGGCATGCGCGACCTCGGGATGCACCTGGTCCGTGCAGTCCACGCTCAGGTTGCCGTTGCGCTGGATCACCACCACCTGGTCCACGGCCGGCACCGAATCGGCGCTCAGGTTCTGGCGCTGCAGCTCCAGCTGCAGCTTGGCGTCGGTGTCGGGCAGGATGATGTCCAGCGGGTACTCCTCCTGCGCGCCGCGCCGCGGGTCGCTGTTGAGCTGGCTGTCGATCAGCTGGCGCACGCTGCTGGCGCCGTCGCCGGTCACGGTGATGATCTCACCGCGCGCGGCGGCCACCACCTCACCGCCCACCACCAGCAGGCGGTGTTCCTGGCCGGGCACGAAGCGCTCCACCATCACCTCGCTGCCCTCGGGCTCGGCGACGGCGAAGGCGGCCAGCACCTCTTCACGCGTGCGCAGGTCCAGCGACACGCCACGGCCGTGGTTGGCGTCCTGCGGCTTCACGGCCACCGGCAGGCCGATGTCCTCGGCCGCTTCCCAGGCCTCCTCGGCGCTGGCCACCACGCGGCCTTCGGGCACCGGCACGCCGCAGCTGGCCAGCAGGGACTTGGTCAAGGCCTTGTCGCCGGCGATGGATTCGCCGATGGCGCTGGTGTAGTCGCATTCAGCGGTCCAGATGCGCTGCTGCCTGGCGCCGTAGCCCAGCTGCACCAGGTTGCCTTCGTTCAGGCGGATGGCCGGGATGCCGCGGTCGATGGCGGCGTTGACGATGGCCGCGGTGCTCGGCCCCAGGTAGCAGTCGTCCACCTTGGCCTTGATGGCGTCGATGGCGCGCTGCACGTCGGCCGCGTCGCAGGGGTCGTCGTTGAGCGTCGCCATCAGCAGCCGGTGGCCCTCGGCCAGCGCGGTGCGCGCCACCTGCTCGTCACGCGCGCGAAAGACCATGCGGTACTGGCCGTGCTGCGAGGTGCTGCGCGTCTGGCCGAAACCCGTGGGCATGCCCGCCAGGTTCAGCAGCTCGATCACCACGTGCTCCAGCACATGGCCGGCCCAGGTGCCTTCCTGCAGGCGCTGGATGAAGCCGCCGCGCTCGCCCACGCCGCAGTGGTGCTCGATCAGGGCCGGCAGCAGGTTCGTCAGCCGCTCCGGGAAGCCGGGCACGAGGTTGGAGGGATAGTCTTCCAGCGCGCCCAGGTCCAGCCAGACCTCCAGCACGGGGCGGTAGGTCCAGATGTTCGGGCCGCGCAGGTAGCGCGCGCGCATCAGGCGGATGTCGTCGAAACGGGGCATGTGAACGTTCGTAGGGGAATGCGCGGACGGTGCCGTGGCCAGGGGCCGGGAACCGGCGGGCCCTCGCGGGCCCGGGGGGCTTCTGGCGTCGAGAATGCGCAGCGCCCGACCGGCGCGTCGATCAGGCCTTCATCCGGGGCCCTGGTGATCGAAGACATGAACGAAAGAAGAATGCAAACACCTGATCCAGTCGGTGCCCCGGGGGGCGAATCGGCCCTTGCCGCCGGCTTCGAAGGCCGGCTCCTGGTCTCGGAAAACGTGCTGGCCGTGGCGCCGGTTGACCTGAGTGCCGATCTGCGCTTCGCCGACGGTGCGCTGCTGCTGAGCACGCAGCGCCTACTGGCGCGGGGCGCGGCAGGCGAGCGGAGCGAGTGGCCGCTCACCGCCGCGCTGGAGCTGCGTCTGCACGACCATGCGGGCGTGGGCACGGCCGAACTCATGGACGGCGCCGTGCGCCTGGCGCGCTGGCGCTACACGCTCGCGCACCAGCCGGCCCTGCTGCGGCTGCAGCGGCGCCTGGCGCAGCAGGCCCGGCGCCTGGCCGGCCTGCCCGAGGCCCAGGCCGAGGAGGGCGCGAACGGCGGCGACGGCGAGCCGCTGGACACCGAACTGCAGACGCCGCCCTCCACCTGGGTGCTGCTGCGCCTGGGCCGTTTCGCCCGGCCCTACCGCACGCAGCTGATCTGGGGCTTCGTGCTGACCCTGCTGTCCACGGCCGCCACCCTGGTGCCGCCCTACCTGACCATTCCGCTCATGGACGACATCCTGATCCCGTTCCAGAACGGGCAGGCCATCGACCCCATGCGCGTGGTGCTGTACCTGGGCGGCCTGTTGCTGGCTGCGCTGCTGGGCTGGGGGTTGGGGTGGGCGCGCACCTATCTGCTCGCGCTGGTGTCCGAGCGCATGGGCGCGGACCTGCGCACCACCACCTACGAGCACCTGCTCACGCTGCCGCTCGATTACTTCGGCGGCAAGCGCACGGGCGACCTGATGGCGCGCATCGGCTCCGAGACCGACCGCATCAACGTCTTCCTGTCGCTGCACGCGCTGGACTTCCTGACCGACGTGCTCATGATCGTGATGACGGCCGCGATCCTGGTGTCCATCAACCCGCTGCTGGCCGTGGTCACGCTGGTGCCGCTGCCCTTCATCGCCTGGATGATCCATGTGGTGCGCGACCGGCTGCGCACGGGCTTCGAGAAGATCGACCGCGTGTGGGGCGAAGTGACCAACGTGCTGGCCGACACCATCCCCGGCATCCGCGTGGTCAAGGCTTTCGCGCAGGAAAAGCGCGAGGCCGAGCGCTTCCGCGCCGCCAACCGGTACAACCTGCAGGTCAACGACCGGCTCAACCGCACCTGGAGCCTGTTCACGCCCAGCGTGTCGCTGCTGACCGAGATCGGCCTGCTCGTGGTCTGGGGCTTCGGCATCTGGCAGGTGGCGCGCGGCAGCATCACGGTGGGCGTGCTCACCGCCTTCATCGCCTACATCGGCCGCTTCTACACGCGGCTCGATTCGATGAGCCGCATCGTCTCGGTCACGCAGAAGGCGGCGGCCGGGGCCAAGCGCATCTTCGACATCCTGGACCACGTGAGCAACGTGCCCGAGCCGGCGAACCCGGTGCGCATCGAGGGCACGCTGGCCGGCCGCATCGAACTGCGCCACCTGGGCTTTCGCTACGGCTCGCGCACCGTGATCCGCGACCTGCAGCTGACCATCGAGCCCGGCGAGATGATCGGCCTGGTCGGCCATTCGGGCTCGGGCAAGAGCACGCTGGTCAACCTGATCTGCCGCTTCCACGACGTGAGCGAGGGCGCGATCCTGGTCGACGGCCACGACATCCGCCGCTACGCCGTGGCCGATTTCCGCCGCCACGTCGGCCTGGTGCTGCAGGAGCCCTTCCTCTTCTTCGGCACCATCGCGCAGAACATCGCCTACGGCAAGCCCGAGGCCACGCGCGAGGAGATCGTCGCCGCCGCGCGCGCCGCGCATGCGCACGACTTCATCCTGCGCCTGCCGCACGGCTACGACTCGCTGGTCGGCGAGCGCGGCCAGGGCCTGTCGGGCGGCGAGCGCCAGCGCATCAGCATCGCGCGCGCGCTGCTGATCGACCCGCGCATCCTGATCCTCGACGAGGCCACCTCGGCGGTGGACACCGAGACCGAGAAGGAGATCCAGAAGGCGCTGGACAACCTGGTGCAGGGCCGCACCACGCTGGCCATTGCGCACCGCCTGTCCACGCTGCGCAAGGCCGACCGCCTGGTGGTGATGGACCGCGGGGAGATCGTCGAGGTGGGCCCGCACGACGCGCTGATGGCGCGCGAAGGCGCTTATTGGCGCCTGTACCAGGCCCAGCAGCGCCAGGCCGATGACGACGAGGGTAGCGAGGGCGCCGCGCGCGAGCGCGCCGCCGTCGCCACGCTGGCGGCCCTGCACGCCCACCCCAGCCATGCCGCGCACCCGGCCGGAGACGCCTGATGAGCCACGACACCCCTTGCGCCACGGACCCGGCGGCGCCCCTGCGCCTGGTGCGCGACGCCAGCGGCGCGCTCGTGATGCTGCAGCCGGAAGGCCCGCCCGAGCCCGTGACCCCCGTGCGCGCCTTTGCCCTGAGCGCGCCGGACGCCGGCATCTCGCTGGTGGGCGCCGATGGCCGGGAGCGCCACTGGATCGCGCATCCGGACGAGCTTTCGCCCGAGGCGCGCGCCCTGCTGGCCGAAGAACTGGCGCCGCGCGATTTCGCGCCCGTGCTGCTGCAACTGCGCAGTGTCTCCACCTTCGGCGTGCCCAGCACCTGGGACGTGCGCACCGACCGCGGCGACACGCGCTTCGTGCTCAAGGCCGAAGAGGACATCCGCCGCCTCGAGGGGGGCGCGCTGCTGATCACCAGCGCGCACGGCCTGCAGCTGCGCGTGCCCGATCGGCAGGCGCTGGACCGTGCCTCACGGCGCCTGCTCGAACGATTCCTGTAGGGGTGGGCGGCCCAGCGATGCGGGAACGCAACGCATCCGTCCCGCCATGAAGAAGAATGCGTTAACACCAAAGAACCCAAAAAAGCGCCGATCACGCCTTCAGGTGGGCACTTTGACGCATCCGCGGCAGTAACAGCAGTAACGGCGAGACACAATTGCGCCTCGGCTCCTAAACTGAATCCGATTTCGGGAGCTGTTGCCTTGCAGGGACCTGTGGACGTGCTTATGCCAATACCCCACGCCGCACCGCGCCGCCTGGCGCTGAGTTACTCCGTTGAAGGCTTGTCGGTCCGCGACGACCTGCTGCTGAAGTCGCTGGTGCGCGTGCTCGACCACCGCTCGCACCAGCAGTGGCAGTGCCTGGTCCAGGGCGGCGACCTGCGCGTGAGCGGCGCCCCCTTCGGCAGCTCCGCCGCCGATGGCCAGGGCGGGCTGGTCCTGCGCATGGGCCATCCGCCGGGCGAAGGCGAATTCGCCCTGCCCATGCCGCTGCACGCGGGCCACCTCGAGAACATGTTCAACCGCATCGGCGACCACATCGCGCAGCAGCGTGCGGATGCCGCCGCCAGCGCCGCGCAGCAGCCGGTGCGCGACGACGAGCAGTTCCGCCTGCGGCGCTGGCCGCCGGCCGCGCTGCTGGGCACGCCGGAGCGGCTGAGCCTGGCCGCGCTGATGAGCGCGCGCCCGCAGCCGCTGGCCGTGCTGCAGCGGCAGTCCGGCGTGCCCCTGCCGCTGTGCATCGAGTTCCTGCGCGAACTGCGCCAGGCCGACCTGGTGCTCAGCAGCCCGGTCCCCGCCACGCTGCCCGCAGACGCCGCCCCTGCGGCAGAACCGGACGCGGCCGCCCGCCCGGCGGTGGCCGTCGGTGCCGCGGCGCCCCAGCCCGGCCTGATCGCGCGCATCCGCGCCCGCTTCGGCCTGCAGCCGGCCTGGTCGCGGTGACCGGCGGCGTGGCATTCCCCTTGACCTGCATCCCGGCGGAACTGCGGCGCGCGCCAGCGCGGCGGCCCGCCCGCTGCCCCTGACATGGCCATCGAACACAAGATCCTCTTCACCGGCACCATGGGCGCCGGCAAGACCTCGGCCATCGCGGCCATCAGCGAGGTCATTCCCATGCGCACCGAGGCGCGCAACACCGACCTGAGCGTGGGCAAGGCCACCACCACCGTGGGGCTGGACTATGGCGAAGTCACGCTGGAGAACGGCGAGAAACTGCGCCTGTATGGCACGCCGGGCCAGAAGCGCTTCGAGTTCATGTGGAGCATCCTCGCGCGCGGCGCGCTGGGGCTCATCATCCTCATCGACAACAGCCGCCCCGACCCGCTCGCAGACCTGGACATCTACCTCGAGAATTTCGCCAGGCTGATCGCCGAGACGGGCTGCGTGGTGGCCGTGGGCCGCACCGAAACCCACCCCGCACCCGGCCTGGACGCGTTTGCGCAGCGCATGGAGGCGCGCGGCGTGATCTGCCCCGTGGTGCCCGCCAACGCCACGCGCGCCGAAGACGTGCTCCAGCTCATCCACCTGCTGCTGCTGCAGCTCGAATCCCGAACCGGCCACGAGGCGCTGCGATGAACGTGTCCCCCGCCCTGCAACAGGCCGCCCAGGCGGCCGTCGACCGGCTCATGCGCGAACTCAAGGGCGTGCGCGCCGTGGTCATCGCCAGCGAGGACGGCTTCGAGCTGGCCGGCCGCATGGAAAACAGCGCCCAGGTGGCGCGGCTGTCGGCTCTGGCCAGTTCGCTCGCCGCGCTGGGCGCCCTGGCCGGCGAGGAAAGCAGCCTGGGTGCGTGCGACAACGTGACCATCGAGGCGGCGCATGGCCACCTGGTCATGGTGCGGGCGCGCCATCCCGAGATCGACCTGATCATCAGCGTCGTGACCAGCCGCGAGGCCATCATTGGCCAGGTGCTGTACATGAGCAAGCTGTCGGCCAGGCAGCTCGGGTCGCAGGGCTGAGCCGCGCGCAGCACGGCGTGCGGACCCAGGGCGTCGATGGAATCGGAAAACTTTGTGACATTGTTGACACCCCCCCTGCAACGGCACGTGCAGGACATCGCGTCTCCCCGACACTCCGGCGCAGGGGGGCGCGGTGTGCGCTTGCGCCGGCATGCCATTGCGCCCCTTCTCGACACAGCCTCGCCTTCCTTCTGCGCCCGGGCAACGGCTGACCATCCAGGGCACTGACGACATCGCGAACGAAAGGACACTCATGGCCACCATCAAGCAATCCATGGACGAACTCATGACCACCGACGGCGCCCTGTGCGCAGCGCTGGTCGACTCCGGCAGCGGCATGATCCTCGGCCAGATCGGCACCGGCCTGGACCTGGAAGTGGCGGCCGCCGGCAATACCGAGGTGGTGCGCGCCAAGATGAAGACCATGCGCAGCCTGGGACTGAACGACACCATCGAGGACATCCTCATCACGCTGGGCAAGCAGTACCACATCATCCGCCCCATGGTGAAGCAGGAAGGCCTGTTCATCTACCTGGTGCTGGACAAGGCCCGCTCCAACCTGGCGCTGGCGCGCCGCAAGACGGCCGATGTGGAACAGAGCCTGACCCTCTGAGCCGGCGCGCGCTTCGCCCGCCTCGGACCGCGGCCGCCTTCGGGCGGCTTTTTCTTTTCGCAGGGGGGACCGCCCGCGGCGCACCGCATGCGACGTGCTGCACTGGACAATGACCTGCTCTGTCGCTTCCCGTTCGCGTCTGCCCCATGCACACCACCGCCCTCGTCCTTTTCTCCGGCGGCCAGGACTCCACCACCTGCCTGGCCCATGCGCTGTCGCGCTATGCGCGCGTGGAAACGCTGGGCTTCGACTACGGGCAGCGCCACCGCGTGGAGCTGGAGGCGCGGCTGACGGTGCTGGCGCAGCTGCGCGCGCAGTTTCCGCAATGGGCACCGCGGCTGGGCGAGGACCATGTGCTCGACCTCGACGTGCTGGCGCAGATCGGAGGGTCGTCGCTGACGGAAGACATGGCCTTCCAGATGCAGGCGGACGGCCTGCCCAACACCTTCGTGCCGGCGCGCAACCTGCTCTTTCTCACGCTCGCCGGCGCGCTGGCCTACCGCCGCGGGCTGCAGGTGATCGTCACAGGCGTGTGCGAAACCGACTATTCCGGCTACCCGGACTGCCGCGACGACACCATGAAGGCGATGCAGCTCGCGCTCTCGCTGGGGCTGGAGCGCCGGTTGCTGATCGAGACGCCGCTGATGTGGATCGACAAGGCCGGCACCTGGCACCTGGCGCGGCAATTGGGCGGCACGCCGCTGGTGGATCTGATCGTCGAGCACACGCACACCTGCTACCTGGGCGACCGGGCGCACCGGCATGACTGGGGTTTCGGTTGCGGCAGCTGCCCGGCCTGCGAGCTGCGTGCGCGCGGCTGGGAGGCCTATGCCGGAACGGCCGGCGAAGCGGGGGCCGCCGGCGGTGGACGGCGCGCCTGAGGCGCGCAGGCCAGGCGCGCCGTCTCAGCGCGCCAGGTCGCCTGCTTCGGCCGTGAAGCTGGTTTCGAGGCTGTAGTCGCGTTCCACGCGCGCGATGCGCACCCGGTAGTCGGCGTACCACTGGCTGCGGCCCGTCTGCTGGGCCAGCAGGTGTTCGCTGTGCGCCTTCCAGGCGCGGATGGATTCCAGGTCGCGCCAGTAGCTCACGGTGATCCCCACGCCCTCGCGGGCCGATTCGGCGCCGAGGTAGCCCGGCTGCTGCGCCGCAAGAGCGGCCATGCGCTCGGCCATGGCGGCGTAGCCCTGGTCGCCCTCGGTGCGCAGCGAAGTGAAGATGACGGCGTAGTAGGGCGGCTCGGGCGTGGCGGCGATCATGCGGGGGCTTGCGGGTTCACGTCGCGCTGAACGATGCGAAAGCGCGCGGCGCCGGCATTCTCGGCGTCTTCGGCGGCGCCCGTCGGCTGCAGCGTCCAGCGTCGCCGGTGGTGCGCCAGCAGGGTGGAGCGGTGGGCGATGGACACGATGGCGCCACGCGCCTGCTTCACCTGCGCCACCAGCCGGTCGTAGAGCGTGGCCTCGGCGTCCTCGTCCAGGGCGCTGGTGGCCTCGTCGGCCAACACCCAGGCCGGCTTCTTGAGCAGCACGCGCGCGATCGACAGCCGCTGCTGTTCGCCGCCCGAGAGCTTGTGGCCCCAGGCGTCCTCGCGGTCCAGCTGGTCGGCCAATTGCGGCAGCAGCGCGTCTTCCAGCGCCTGGCGCAGCTGCGCGTCGTCGTAGTTCGCGGCGCTGTCGGGGTAGGCCAGCGCGTCGCGCAGGCGGCCGTCGGGGAAGTAGGGCCGCTGCGGGATGAACATCGTCTGCGGCGGCATCTGCACCTGCCCGCGGGCATGCGGCCAGATGCCTGCCAGGGTGCGCAACAGGCTGGACTTGCCGCTGCCCGAGGGGCCGTGCACGAGCACCGTGTCGCCGGGCGCCACCCGCAGGGCGGTGTCGTCGATCAGCGTGCGGCCATCGGGCAGGCCGATGTGCAGGGCCTGCGCGGCGATGGCATTGTCGGCGGGCGCGCGCACCAGGGCCGGGTTGGGCCGCGAATGCGCGACCACGGCCTGCTCGAAGCCGGTCAGGCGATCGGTGGTGGCCTTCCACACGGCCAAGGTCATGTAGTTGTCGACCAGCCACGACAGCGACTCCTGCACGCGGCCGAAGGCCGAGTTGATCTGCATGAGCTGGCCCAGCTGGATGGCGCCGCTGAAGAAGCGCGGCGCCGCCACGATCAGCGGGAAGATGATGGCGGCCTGGCCGAAGAAGCTGCTGAACCAGGTCAGCTGCTTCTGGTTGCGGATCAGCTTCAGGTAGTTGCTCATCACGTCGGCGAAGCGCAGGTCCAGCTGCCGGCGTTCCACGCGCTCGCCGCCGTCGAGCGCGATGGCCTCGGTGTACTCGCGCACGCGGATCATGTGGTGGCGGAAGTTGGCTTCCAGCATCTGCTGCTGGAAGTTGAGCTGCACCTGCGGCTTGCCGATCCAGTGCGCGATGGCGCTGCCCACCGCGCAGTACAGCACCGCGGCCCAGACCATGTAGCCCACGATGTTCAGCGTGCCGCCGCCCAGCGCCTGCGGCAGCGGCACGGGGAGCGAGCCGCTGAGCGTCCACAGGATGCCGACGAAGCTCAGCAGCGTGACCACCGCGTTGAGCAGGCCCATGGACAGCGTGACGCTGTAGCTGGTGAAGAGGTTCAGGTCCTCCTGGATGCGCTGGTCGGGGTTGTCGGCCACGCCCTCGCTGGCGTCGGTGAAGCGCGCCAGTTCCATGCGGTAGAAGGCCTTGTGCGCCAGCCAGCGCGAGAGGTAGTGGTCGGTCATCCACACGCGCCAGCGCAACTGCAGGATCTGCGTGAGGTAGAACTTGTAGACCGCGATCACGATGTAGATCAGCGCCAGCCAGCAGAACCTGACGATCTGCTGCCAGAACACGGGCTGGTTCTTCTCCTGCAGCGCGTCGTAGAACACGCGGTACCACTCGTTGATCTGAACCAGCATGTACACCGCGCCGAGGTTGAGCAGCACGATGGCCAGCAGCAGGCCGCGGGCGCGCCATTTCTGGTCGGAGTTGAAGTAGGGCGCGGCCAGCGCACCGATGCGGCGCACCGTGGACCAGAGGGAGGGCTTGGAGACGTCGTGGGGCATGGGCTGGCTTGGATCGTGGGAGGGACCGCCTGGCACACGGCTTCGCACCGCGGCCAGGCGATGCTAGCCGCCAGCGAGACCGCGTGCTTAACAGGCCGTTGAAAAAATGCTCATCGAACGCGCCAGGGTCGTGGATTTCGAAGAAACGGATCGCCCAAACTGGCCTGCGCAGCGATTGGAGCGGCCATTTCGGCCTGTTTGCAGGCCGTTTTGCCCGTTCCGGGCGCACGTATCCCATGGTTCACGCATGATGCGCGTCCCACCAGCCGCCCAGACTGCCCATGCGCACCAGGTTGTAGGTGGCAAAGCACAGCAGCGCCTGGCCCGCGAGCTTGGCCTGACCGATCAATTTGGTCTTGGCCAGACCACCCACTGTCTTGATCCAGCCAAAGGCCTCCTCGATGCGCTTGCGCACTTTGAGGCTGGTCTTGTAGCCCTCGTGGCGCCGGATGCGGCCATCGACCGCCGAGTGCTTGTCCTTGGCCGCCACGTGTGGCGTGACTTTGAGCTTTCGGCAGCCCTTGATGAAGGCCTGGCTGTCGTAACCTTTGTCGGCCCCGACCGTGGCCCGCTTGTTCTTGTTTCCCCGGCGTTTGAGCATCGCCAGCGCCGCCTCGCGCTCGGCGGTGCCACTGGCATGTGTGATCTCCACATCCACGATCAGCCCGTTGCGGTTCTCCATGAGGATGTGCCCCATGTGGCACAGGCGAGATTTGTCGCCCGCGCTCTTCTTGAACAGCCGGGCATCGGCATCGGTGGTGCTGGCGTGGGTGTCGTTGCAGCGCTCCTGCCCTTTGAAGTTCACCTCGGGGTTGCGTCCGGGTGGCGTGCCGCTGTCGTCGTCTTTGCGTTTGAAACTCTTGTGCGAGGCCCAGGCCTCAATCAGCGTGCGGTCCACGCTGAAGTGTGCGTCGCGGGCAAGCCGGCCCCACTGGGCGCTGAGCTTGACGCGCTCGAAGAAGGCGCGCGCCAGGTCTTCGTTGAAGAGGCGTTCGCGGTTGGCGCTGAAGGTGGAGTGGTCCCAGACCTTGTCTTCAATGTTCAGGCCCACGAACCAGCGGTACAGCAGGTTGTAGTTGACCGCCTCGACCAGCTGGCGTTCGCTGCGGATGGAGAACAGGATTTGCAGCAGCAAGGCCTTGAGCAGCATCTCCGGCGGCACCGAGGGGCGGCCACGGCGGGCGTACACCGCTTCGAACTCGCTGTTCATGCTCGACAGCAGCGCATCCACCACGGCGCGCAACTTGCGCAGCGGGTGTGCCGCTGGCACTCTTTCTTCAAGGCTGATGTAGCTAAACATCGCCCCCTGGAAGTCTTGGTTGCCTCTCATCTTTCTTGTCGCAGTTGTTCCGGGATGGCTTCAGATCGTAGCGGCCGACGCGGACGCTCGCAGGGGATTTTTCAACGGCCTGTTAAGCGGAACTGAAGAGGTTCATGCAAGGAACGCGCAAGCGGCGTACCGCCACCGGCACGCGCGCCGGGCTCGGTCCGCCAGTGATCTGGCGCCTGCCGGCCCGGCAGGTCAGCGCGCCTCGTTGCTCACGCCGATGGCCACGTGGCCGGCCGGCACGTGCCGCGCCGCCGAGGCCACGTGGCCGGTCTGGTCGTCGAAGAAGAAATCGGGCTCGAATTCGCGCAGGAAGCCGCCCTTGTCCAGCCCGGCCAGGAACATCGCCTCATCGACCCGGATGTTCCAGCTCATCAGGGTCTGGATGGCGCGGCGGTGGGCTGGCGCGCCGCGCGCCGTGACCAGGGCCGTGCGCACCCGCATGCCCGTGCTGGCTGCCTGCTGCAGCCGGTGCAGGGCCATCAGGAAAGGGGCCAGCGGCCCGGCAGCCAGCGGCACGGCCGCCTTGTCCACCTCGTGCGCCTGGAAGGCGGCCAGGCCCTGCGCCTGGTACACGCGCTCGGCCTCGTCGGAGAACAGCACCGCGTCGCCGTCGAAGGCGATGCGCACCTCGTCCGGGTGCTGGTTGCCGGCCAGCGCGGCTTCCACGCTCACGTGCGCGGCCGCAAAGCCGTCGGCCAACGCCTCGCGCACATCCTCTGCGTTGGCCGACAGGAAGATGTCGGCGTTCAGCGGGCGCAGGTAGCGAAAGGGCGGCCGGCCCTGCGTGAACACGCCGCGCTCGATGTGCAGCTCGCCGGCCGCGCCGGAATTGAAGATGCGCATGCCGGAGACCGGATCGTTGCGCGAAAGGATCACCACTTCCACGCGCCGCACGCCGTCCGCGTTGAAGCGCAGCAGCTTGCGCACCAGCGAATAGGCGATGCCCGGGCGCGCCGGCACGTCCAGCCGTTCGAGCTGCAGCCGCATGTAGGCGGCCGGATCGCCGGCGTCGAAGATGCGGTTCTCTTCCTCGAGGTTGAACAGGGCGCGCGAGGAGATCGCGACCACGAGCTTGTCGTCGAGCGTGACGGGCATGGGCGGGCAGGATGAAGGGCCAGCCGGCATTGTGGGCCCGCGCGGCCTGCTGCGCTGAGAAGCGGGTGCGGCCCGCCCGCTACTTCACAAACTGGTTGAGCTGGATGATCGGCAGCAGCACGGCCAGCACGATCATCATCACGATGCCTCCCATGGCCACGATCAGCAATGGCTCCAGGATGGTGGCCATGTGGATGGCGCGGCGCTGCACCTCGGCACCCAGCTGCTGGGCCGCGCGCTGCAGCATGGACGGCAGCTCGCCCGTCTGCTCGCCCAGGCGCGCGAACATGGCGACGATGCCCGGAAAGCGCTTCTTCTGCGCCAGGGCCGAGGCCAGCGGCGCGCCTTCTCGCACCAGCACCAGCGCGTCCAGCGCGTCGGCGCGCATGGCGCGGTTGCTTAGCGTTTCGGCCGCGGCCTGCAGGGCCCGCAGGATGGGCACGCCGGCCGCCGCCAGCATGGCCAGCGTGGCCGCGAAGCGCGCTGCGTTGTAGCCGCGCGAGAGGCGGCCGATCAGCGGCAGGCGCAGCCAGGCGGCGTCGAACTTCTGGCGGAAGGCTTCGCCGGCCAGCAGCATGCGCAGCAGCAGGCTCAGGCCGATCACGCCGCCAAGCAGCAGCCAGCCGTGGTGGCGCACCACGTCGCTGATCGTGAGCATGATCACCGTCAGCATGGGCAGTTCGCGCTTGGTGCCCGCGAACACGTTGGCCACCTGCGGCACCACGTAGCTGACCAGGAAGATCACGATCACGATCGCGATCAGGGTGACGATGGCCGGGTACAGCGTGGCGCCGACCAGCTTCTGCTGCAGCGCCTGGCGCTGCTCCAGGTCATCGGCCAGGCGCTCCAGCACCAGGCCCAGGTTGCCGCCTTGCTCGCCGGCGCCGATCACGGCGGTGTAGATGGCCGAGAACTCGCGCGGGTGCTGGCCCAGCGCGCGCGCGAAGGTGGAGCCGCCATTGACCTCGGCGCGCAGCGCCGCCACCAGCTGGCGCTGGTCCTCGCGCTCGGCCTCCTCGGTCAGGGCCGTCAAGGCGCGCTCCAGCGGCAGGCCGGCACTGACCAGGCCGGCCAACTGCCGCGTCCACACGGCGAGCTCGGTGGCGTTGAACACGCGCCGGCTGAACAGCCCGCGGCGCCGGCCGCCACCGGCCTGGGCCGCGTCGCCGCCGACCGGCTGCACGCTCAGCGGAATCAGCGCCTGCGCACGCAGCAGGCCGCGCGCAGAACGCGCGGTGTCGGCCTCCAGCACGCCCTTGCGGGCGCGGCCTTCGGCGTCCAGCGCCTCGAAGGAATACGCGGGCATCGGGGGCCTACTCGCGCGTCACGCGCAGCAGTTCGGCGCGGGAGGTGATGCCCGCCGCCACCAGCCGCTCGCCGTCCTCGCGCATGGCGCGCAGGCCGCCCTGGCGCGCGGCGGCCAGCAGTTCGCTTTCGGGCGCGCGGTTGTGCACCAGCGCGCGCACGGCGTCGTCGGCGATGAGCATCTCGAAGATGCCGGTGCGGCCCTGGTAGCCGGTCTGGCCGCAGGCCTCGCAGCCCACGGGCGCCACGCCCTGCGCGGTGCCGTGGCTCGTGCCCTGCGGCGAACACACCGGGCACAGCTTGCGCACCAGGCGCTGGGCCAGCACGCCCAGCAGCGAGCTCGACAGCAGGAAGGGCTCCACGCCCATGTCGGTCAGGCGCGTGACGGCGCTCACGGCGTCGTTGGTGTGCAGCGTGGCCAGCACCAAGTGGCCCGTGAGCGAGGCCTGGATGGCGATCTGCGCGGTCTCGTAGTCGCGGATCTCGCCGATCATGATCACGTCCGGGTCCTGGCGCAGGATGGCGCGCAGGGCCTTGGCGAAGGTGAGGTCGATCTTGGCGTTGACCTGCGTCTGGCCCACGCCGTGCAGCTCGTACTCGATGGGGTCTTCCACCGTCATGATGTTGCTGCTGCCGGCGTCCATCTCGCCCAGCGCCGCGTACAGGGTGGTGCTCTTGCCCGAGCCCGTGGGGCCGGTGACCAGGATGATGCCGTGCGGCTGCCCGATCAGGCTGCGAAAGCGCGCCAGCGTGTCGCCGGTCATGCCCACGGCGGGCAGCGTCAGGCGCGTTTCGGACTTGTCCAGCAGGCGCAGCACCGCGCGTTCGCCGTGCGCGCTGGGCAGCGTGGACACGCGCACGTCCACCGCGCGCGTGCCGATGCGCAGGGAGATGCGGCCGTCCTGCGGCAGGCGCTTTTCGGCGATGTCCAGGTCGGCCATGATCTTCAGGCGCGAGATCAGCGCCGCGTGCAGCGCGCGGTTGGGCTGCACCACCTCGCGCAGCGTGCCGTCGACGCGAAAGCGCACGCTGGAAGTGCGCTCGTAGGGCTCGATGTGGATGTCGCTCGCGCCGTCGCGCGCGGCCTGCGTGAGCAGCGCGTTGAGCATGCGGATGATGGGCGCGTCGCCGGCCGATTCCAGCAGGTCTTCCACCGCCGGCAGCTCCTGCATCATGCGCGTGAGGTCGGCGTCGCTCTGCACTTCGCTGACCACGGCGGCGGCGTTCGATTCGCCCTGCGCGTAGGCGGCGCTGATGCGCTGCGCCAGTTCGTGCGCGGGCAGCGTCTGGATCTGCAGCGTGCCTGGGCCCAAGTCGTACTTGCGCAGCACCTCGCTGAGCGCGCTGGCCGCCTGGCGCGCCGCGCCCGCGGGCATCCACAGCGTGGCGCTGCCGTCGTCGCCACGCTCCACCAGCAACTGCTGGCTGCGCGCGAAGGCATAGGGGAGGGGGTGGCGGGCGCTGGACATGTCAGTGCCGCCCGGCCGCCCGAAGGCACTGACGCGCCCCCCCGGGGGGCAGCGATGCGCGAAGCGATGAGCGTGGGGGCTGCATCATCAGGGCAGACGCTGTTGGGTCGACGGGTCGTCGGTCGGCGGCAAGGCGCCGCGCATCGGGTCCCAGTCGCTGGACGGCAGCGCGCGCGCTGCGGGCGCGGGCGGCAGCGGCGGCGGGATCAGGCGCGTGCCTTCGATGCGGCGCGAAGGATCGGGCGTGCGCGTCTCGGGCAGCGCGGGCAGCACGGGGGCGTCGTTGACCGCGCCCAGGATCGCGCTGCTGCGCGGCTGGCTGTTCTGCTGCAGCGCGCGCAGCATGTCGTAGCGGTCGGCCGTGACCGCATCGCCTGAGAGCGAATCGCGCACGATGGTCGGGCGCAGGAAGACCATCAGGTTGTTCTTGCGGCGGCTGCGCGTCTCGCTCTTGAACAGGTTGCCGACCACCGGCACGTCGCCCAGGCCGGGCACCTTCTCCTCGCCGGCCGAATACTCGTCGGTCAGCAGGCCGCCCAGCACGATGAGGCCGCCGTCCTCGACCAGCACGCTCGATTCGATGGCGCGCTTGCTGGTGGTGGGGCCGTTGGGCCGCGTTTCGGTGCCCGGCACCACGGCCGAGACCTCCTGGAACACGGTCATCTTCACGGTGCCGGTCTCGCTGATCTGCGGCCGCACGCGCAGGGTCAGGCCCACGTCCTTGCGCTCCACGGTCTGGAAGGGGTTGACCTGGGCCGTGCCCGCGCCCGTGTTGGTGAACTGGCCGGTCACGAAGGGCACGTTCTGGCCCACGACGATCTTCGCCTCCTCGTTGTCCAGCGTCAGCAGGTTGGGGGTGGAGAGCACGTTGCCCTCGCCGTTGGCGGCCAGGAAGCGGGCGATGAAGCCCAGCCCGTTGCGGCGGTTGCCCGCGGCGATGTTCAAGCCGCTGGACGGCAGCGTGAGGCTCTGCAGGGTGGCGGCCGTCGGGTTGGCGGCCGCGGCCGCGATGCCCAGCGCCAGGTCGAGGATGTTGGCCTGCCCGCCCAGGCTGGAGTTGGTGCCCGCCGCCACTTCGCTGCCCAGCGCGGTCTGCCACTGCACGCCGAACTCGGCGGCCTTGTCGGCGTTCACTTCCACGATCAGGCTTTCGATCAGCACCTGCGCGCGCCGGCTGTCCAGGCGGTCGATCACGGCGCGGATCTGACGGTACTGCGGCTCGGGCGCCGTGATGATCAGCGAGTTGGTGCTCGGGTCGGCCTGGATCTGGCCGCCCACCGAGGGCTGGTTGGCGTTGTTGACCGGCGCCGTGGCGGCGCTGCTCAGACCGCTGGCATTGCTGCCGTTGAACCCCTGCTGTGCCTGCTGCAGGCCCAGGCCCGCCTGCTGCTGGACGTTGCCGAGCGGTGCGCCCGCCGCCGCGCCCGGCTGGCCGCTGGCGTTCAGCGTGCCGGCCGCGATGGCCGCGCGCAGCGTCGCGGCCAGGCGCACGGCGTCGGCGTTCTTCAGGTAGACCACGTAGATGTTGCCCGCCGCGCCGTTGCCGCTGTTGATGGGCGCGCGGTCCAGCTTCTCGATCAGCGAGCGCACCAGCTGCACGCGGGCGGGGTTGGCCGCGCGCACGATGATCGCGTTGCTGCGCGGGTCGGCCAGCAGCGAGGTGCGGAACGACGCGTCGCCGCCCGGGGCCGCGGCCGCGCCGGCCGTCGCGGCGGTTGGCAGGCCGGTGGCGCCGCCGCCTTCCACCAGGCGCTGCACCAGCGGCACCAGGTCGGTCGCTATCGAATGGCGCAGCGGGATCACTTCCACGTCCGACGCATTGGGCACGTCCAGCGCGGCCACGATGCGCGCCAGCCGCCGCAGGTTGTCGGCATAGTCGGTGATCACCAGCGCGTTGTTGCCGGGGCTCACGTTGATGCTGTTGTTGGGCGCGATCAGCGGGCGCAGCACGGGCAGCACGTTGTTGGCCGACTCGTGGTGCAGCTTGAAGACCTGCGTGACGATCTGGTTGCCGCTGGCGGCGCCCGGGCCGGCCGTGGCCGTGGCGACGGTGCCGGTCTGCAGCTTGGCCTCGGCCTCGGGCACGACCTTGTACAGGCCCTCCGACACCACCACCGCGAAGCCCTGCAGCCGCAGGGCGGCGCTGAACTGCTCGAAGGCCACGGCCGGGCTCACCGCGCGTTCGGTGGCCAGGTTGAGGGTGCCTTTGACGCGCGGGTCCACCACCACGTCGCGCCCGGTGATGACGGCCATGGTGCGCGCCACGGCCTCGATGTCGGCATTGGCGAAGTTCAGCGTCACGGGCTCGCCGCGCGCGACCTGGGCCACGCCCGTCGTCGGTGCCGTGAGCAGCAGCAGGGGGGCGACCAAGGCCGCGGCGAGGGCGTTGCGCGAACGCAGGGTTTTCATGACTCAGTCAGCTCAGGTTGATGATCGAGCGCGCACCGTCGCGGCGGCCGATGATGTTCAGGAGATTGGACAGCGCGTCTTCGCTGCCCGCGGCGGCGCTGGCTTCGCCACTGAAACGCATGGAACGGCCGGTCCACAGGCCGCTGCCGGCCAGCTGCAGCGCGCCGCCGGTCGTGGTGAGCAGCAGGCTGGGCGCCGCCCCGCCGGCCAGGGCCAGGCGGTAGCTGCCCATGGGCCGCAGCGTGGACAGGCTGGACGACATGTCGGTGGCGTCCAGCGTGGCCTGGCCCTGGATGGCCAGCCGGTCCGTTTGGAAGCCCAGCACGAAGCCCTGCGTGCGCAGCGTGAGCGTGCCTTCGGGCTTGAGGGTGTTCCAGGGCGCGCCCAGCCCGGTGAGCAGGGTGGCGGGCCATTGCGTGGCGGCATCCTGCCAGGCCAGCTGCATGCCGCCGTCCGCGCCCCGCTGCAGCGCGAAGCCGACCGGCGCCGGTGCGCAGCAGGGCAGGTCGAGCCGGCCCCGCAGGCCATCCAGGCGCGGGCGCAGCTGCCAGCCCAGCCGGCCGGGCAGGGCCATGGCTTCGCCGCCGGGGGCGCCGCTGGCCAGCACCAGGCCCGCGGTGCCCTGCCAGACCGTGCCGCGGGCGTTGATCAGCTGCACCCTGCCGCCGCTGGCCTGCTGCAGGCCCGCGGCCAGCCAGCGGGCCGGTGCCCACAGCAGCGTGGCCAGCAGGATGCCCAGCACGGCGCCGCCCAGGGCCCAGCCCCAGGGCGCGCGCGCAGGGGCCTCTGCGCCGCCGCGCGCTGCGCGCCGGCCCGGCAGGGGCGTGCGGCGCGGCTTCACGGGGCGGGCAGGGCCAGCACCAGGGTGCCGTCCCAGTGGACGAGGGGACTCGCGCCGCCGAGGGCCGGCGCGGCCGCCGGGGCGGCGGGCGCCGCGGGCGTGCCGGGCGCCGCCCCGGCGGCCTCGGGCGTGCGCGGCAGCGTGCGGGAACGGTTGGCCGGCCCGGCGGGAGCGGCGACCGTGGCGGCAGTGGCACCGGCGGGCGCGCCGGCGCTGCGCGTGAGGTGCAGCTCGCGCGGCACCGCGCGCGCATTGGCACGGGCCTGGGCCAGCCAGCCCGCCAGGGCGCCGGCGGGCACGTTGCGCAGCGCCACGCCGACGGCCTCGCCGCCCTGGGCCTGCATCTGGGCCTGGCCGCCCAGGCCGCCCTGGAGGCTGCTTTCGAGTGCGCGCAGGGCCTCCTGCCGCTCGGCGCGCGGCTGCGCCTGCAGCGCGCGCGCCTGGGTCTGCAGGGCGCGCATCTGCTGCAGCTGGGCGTCCAGCCGCGCATGTTCCTGGGGCGCGGCCGCCAGCGTGCGCAGCGCGGGCGCCAGGGCGATCCACCACAGCAGCGCCACGCCCACCACGGCGCCGGCCACGCCCAGCAGCCGCCGCTCCTTCGGCGCCAGGCCGTTCCACCAGCCGCGCAGCCGCGCGGCGCTCGTCGTCGCGAAGCTCATGGTGCGCGGGTCTCCGAGGCTTGCACGAGCAGCAGGTCGCCTTCGCCGCGTGCGTGGTAGCCGCGGGCGGCCAGGGGCGTGGCCAGGGCCGAGAGCTCGCCCGGCGACAGGCCCAGACCGCGCAGCCGCAGCTGGCCGCCGCTGTAGTCGAGGGCCGTGGGCACGCGCCCCGCCGGCAGGCTGCCGGAAAGGGCCGTGAGCATGGGCTCCAGGTCGGCGGCGGTCAGGCCGCCGGTGGCCTGCTGCAGGGCCTGGACTTCGCGCTGCATCTGCAGCGGCGCGTCGATCACCAGCTGCACCTGCGGGAAGGTGGTGCGCAGCGTCTGCGCGACGGCGTCGCGCTTGGCCTGCAGCGACCGGCGCTCCTTCCAGGCCCAGGCGTTCACGCCGATCAGCTGCGTGGCGATGAGCACGCCCGCGCCCCAGCGCGCGGCGCGCCAGCGCGGCGCGCGCCACAGCGTGTGGGCCCAGCCGGCCAGCGTCTTGCCGGCGCGGGCGCGGCCGGTGCGGGCCAGTTCGAACTGCGCCAGGTCCCAGTGCGTGGCCAGCGCCTGCAGCCAGCGCTCGCCCGGCGTCTGCAGCGGCACGGCGCTGCCCAGCAGCTGCTCGGCCCTCTGCGCGACGGCCGGCTCGGCGTGCAAGGTGCTGCCTTCGGGCAGCGGCGGCTGCAGCAGCTCCAGGCCCGCGGCCAGCGGCAGCGTGACCACGCCGCTGGCGTCGCAGCAGGTGATGCGGGCGTCCTCGGGCTGGCCGGTGACATGGAAGGCGGGCGGCGCGTCGGGCGCGCGTGGGGCGAACTCCGGCAGCAGCCGGCCCACGCGGCGGCCGGCGGCTTCCAGCGTCTGGATGGCGTCGCGCAGCCAGGCGAGCTGGCAGGTGGCCACCCAGACGGGCGCGCCCTCGCGCGCGTGCGGCTCCAGCGCGAAGTGCAGCTGGTCGGGCTCGTCGAGCAGCCGCTCCTCCAGCAGGCCGGCCAGCACGCTGCGCAGGCGGGCGCCGGCGTTGAGCGTGCCGCGCGGCAGCGTCACCGTGTGCCACGAGAGCGCCGCGGCCGGCACCACCAGCGTCAGCTCGCCCGGGCCGGGCAGCAGGGCCGGCGCGGCGCGGCCCTGGCCCGTCACCTGCGTGCGTGCGGCATCGCTGCGCGCCCACAGGTGGTCCTCACCCGGCGGCGAGGCGGGAGGGGGCGGCTGGACAAGGATCAGAGACATAGGCAGGGCAGGAAAGGCGCCTGGCCGCGCAGGCCGACGGTCAGCAGGCGCCGAATCCAGGGGGGCGCGCCGAGCGCTTTCCCCTCGACGGGGGCGCCGGGCCGAGGCGATTGTGCGACAGAGTTGTGACAACTGGTCCTGGGCCCGACCCCCGAGGCGTTGCGTGGATCGCACGCAAAGTGGGCGCTGCCACCGGGGCTGCGCGCGCCGGCTGCGCCGCGGGCCACCCAGGGGCGGCGCCTGTGCCCCGTGCCGGCGAGGCCGGCCCCGCCGGGTCGGCGGGAGCGGCCACGGCGCGCCTCAGGCGCGCCGCTTGAACAGCGCCGAGGCGGCACTGGCATGGGCCACGTCGGCCGCGGTCTGGCGCAGCACCGGCCCCAGCGCCTGCATGCGTTCCTCGGTCAGCCGCACGGCGGGCCCGGCGATGGTGATGACGCCGATCGCTGTCCCCTGGGCGCCGATCACCGCGGCGGCCATGGCCGTCATGCCAGGCGCGAACACCTCGTTGATCATGCTGAAGCCGCGCTCGCGCGCCGCCTTCACATAGGCCATCACGCCCTGCAGGGTGGTGGGCGCCCGCGGCCCGAACTGCTCGGGCTTGCCCAGGCCCTTCTTGGCCACCAGGGCCAGAGCGTCGTCCTCGGGCAGCGTCGACAGCCAGGCGTGGCCGGCCGCGCTGCACGACAGCGCCACCGACAGGCCCATGTCCGGGTCGTAGCGCAGGCCGTGCGTGGCGCCCTGCGCCTTGGCAACGAAGATCAGGTCCTCGTCGTCCACCACGGCCAGGCGCACCAGCTCGCCCGAGGCCGCGGCCAGCTGGTCCAGCAGCGGCTGAGAGACGTCCACGACCCCGGAGTTGCTCAGGTAGCTCAGGCCCAGCGACACCAGCTTGATGGTGAGGAAATAGTGGCCGTCGCGGGCGTCCTGGCGCACGTAGCCGCAGCGGATCAGCTCGGTGAGCAGGCGGTGCGTGGCCGACAGCGGAATGTCCAGCTCGGCCGCCAGCGTGGACAGCGGGCGGCCCTGGGGGTGCCGCGCCAGCTCTTCCAGCACCTTGAAGCTGCGCTCCATCACGGCGCTCATGTCAGTGGCGCCCCGCCGTCCGAAGCCGCCGGCGCGCCCCCTCGGGGGGCCGCGAACCGCGCGAGGCGGGAAAGCATGGGGGGTGTTTCATGTCGGACCTCGTGTTCAGCACGGCCCGATCGCGGACCGCCGGCCTCACTGTATCAAATGGAGGAATGAAATTTCAATTTGGAAATTACTTCCAATATGGATACCATTGCCACGTCGGCCGCCGGGCGCGCCGTCGTTCCATTCGTTTCAACGGAGACAAGCCTTGAACATCCTTCGCGCATTGACCGCGGCCAGCCTCTGCCTGGCCCTTGCCGTTCCCGCCCTGGCGCAGCAGGAGCGCCTGATCCGCTTCGGCCACCTGAACAACCCCGACCATCCCGTGAGCTTCGGCGTCAAGCGCTTCGCCGAGATTCTTTCGGCCAAGAGCGGCGGCAAGATGAAGGTGCAGGAGTTCCCGTCCAACCAGCTGGGCAACGAGCAGCAGCAGCAGTCGGCGCTGCAGGGCGGCGTGCAGCAGATGTACTCGCCGGCCACCACTTCGCTGGCCGGCATCGTCAAGGAATTCGGCCTGATCGACTTTCCCTTCGCGGTGGCCGACTTCACGCAGGCCGATGCGCTGCTGGACGGCCCGCTGGGCCAGGCGCTGATCGCCAAGCTGCCCGAGAAGGGCCTGGTGGCGCTGGGCTACTGGGACCTGGGCTTTCGCAACGTCACCAACAGCAAGCACCCGATCACCAGGCCCGAGGACCTGGCCGGCCTGAAGATCCGCGTGATCCCGAACCCGGTGTTCCTCGACACCTTCCGCGCCTTCAAGGCCAACCCGGTGCCGATGCCCTTCGCCGAGCTGTACGGCGCGCTGGAGTCCAAGGCCGTGGACGGCCAGGAAAACCCCTTCGCCGTGATCCTGTCGAACAAGTTCTACGAGGTGCAGAAGTACGTCAGCGCCACCAACCATGTCTATGCCGCCAACATCCTGCTGGTGAGCAAGAAGTTCTGGGACCAGCTCACGCCCACCGAGCAGAAGTGGATGCAGGAAGCGGCCGACGAGTCGCGCGCCTACCAGCGCCAGGTCAGCCGCGCCGCCGCGCAGAAGGCCGTGGGCGACCTGCAGGCCAGGGGCGCACAGTTCAACGTCGTGAGCCCGGCCGAACAGGCCCGCATGCGCCAGATCGCGCAGCCCGCGCTGGAGAAGTTCTCCGCCCAGTACGACCCCGCCATCGTCAAGCTCTACAACGACGAGCTGGCCCGCATCCGCAAGCAATAACGCCGGCCCGACCTGCTTCCTGTCACACCGCTCCTGAGACCATGAAAATCCTCGTCCTCCACGGCCCGAACCTGAACCTGTTCGGGCGCCGCGAGCCGCACATCTACGGCACGACGACGCTGGCCGAAATCAATGCCCGCCTGCAGGCGCTGGCCGGCGAACTGGACGTGCGCCTGGAAACGCTGCAGTCCAACCACGAGGGCGCGCTGATCGACTTCCTGCATGCGCACATCGACGACGCGCAGGGCGCGCTGGTCAACCCGGCGGGCCTCACGCAGCACGGCGTGCCGCTGCACGATGCGATCAAGGCGATGCCCTTCCCGGTGATCGAGGTGCACATGTCCAACATCGCGGCGCGCGAGCCCTGGCGGGCGCACTCGATCATCTCGCCGGCCGTGCGCGGCACGGTGCAGGGGCTGGGGCCGCAGTCCTACCTGGCGGCGCTGCGCGCGCTGGTGCAGCTGGTGAACGACGGGCGCCGGTAGCCCGGGCAGGGCCCTTGCGTGTGCCCATGGCCACACGCGGGTGCGGGCCGGTGTTCTGGCGGGGCACCGGCCCGTTTTCAGAAGTCGATCGGCCGGCCCCCGCCGCCGGCCGGGTGGAGAGACAAGCAATGAATCGATGGATCGACGGCGCCTGCCGCGCGGTGGAGGCGCTGATCGCGCTGATGCTGGCGGTGATGGTGGCGCTGGTGTTCGGCAACGTGGTGCTGCGCTACGGCTTCAACTCGGGCATCACGCTGTCCGAGGAAGTCTCGCGCTGGCTGTTCATCTGGATCACCTTCCTGGGCGCCATCGTGGCCCTGCGCGAGCGCGCGCACCTGGGCGTGGACATGGTGGTGGCGCGCCTGCCGGCCTGGGGCAAGAAGGCCTGCCTGGCGCTCAGCTACCTTCTGATGTTGTACATGCTGGGGCTGCTGTTCCAGGGCAGCGTGGCGCAAACGCGCATCAACTGGGACGTGCAGGCCCCGGTCACCGGCGCCTCCATGGCCATCGTCTACCTCTCGGGCGTCGTGTTCGCCGTCTTCGCGGGGCTGGTGCTGCTGCTGGACCTGGGGCGCCTGCTCACCGGCCGCATGGCCGAGGAGGAGCTGGTCGCCATCCAGGAATCGGAGGAGGCCGGCGCGCTGGCCCAGGTGCTGGGTCCGCAGGGCCCGGCCGGCACGTCCCCCCCGCCATCGCGCACCGAGGAGCGCCAGCCATGACCATCGCCGTGTTCCTGGGCGCCCTGCTGCTGGCCATGGCCATCGGCATGCCCATTTCCTTCGCGCTGCTGGCCAGCGGCGTGGCGCTGATGTGGCAGCTCGACCTGTTCGACGCGCAGATCCTCACGCAGAACCTGATCGGCGGCGCCGACAGCTTCCCGCTGCTGGCCGTGCCCTTCTTCATGCTGGCCGGCGAGATCATGAACGCCGGCGGCCTGTCCCGGCGCATCGTCAACCTCGCGCTGGCGCTGGTGGGCCATGTGCGCGGCGGCCTGGGCTACGTGACCATCATGGCCGGCTGCCTGCTGTCGGCGCTGTCGGGTTCGGCCGTGGCCGACGCGGCGGCGCTCACGGCCCTTTTGCTGCCGATGATGGTGCGCGCCGGCCATGACAAGGCCCGCGCGGGCGGCCTGATCGCCGCCACCGGCATCATCGGCCCGGTCATCCCGCCCAGCATCGGGCTGGTGATCTTCGGCGTGGCGGCCAACGTGTCCATCTCCAAGCTGTTCATGGCGGCCATCGTGCCGGGCCTCCTGATCGGCGGCGCGCTGTGGATCACCTGGGCCTGGCTGGTGCGGCGCGAGAAGATCGAGCCGCCGCCGCGCAAGAGCGCGCGCGAGATCTGGGCTGCCGCGCGCGAGGCGGCCTGGGCGCTGATGCTGCCCGTGATCATCCTGGTGGGCCTGCGCATGGGCGTGTTCACGCCCACCGAGGCGGCCGTGGTGGCGGCGGTGTACGCCTTCTTCGTGGCGGCGTGCATCTACCGCAAGCTGAGCTTCAGGGAGTTGTACGCCGTGTTCGTGGGCGCGGCCAAGACCAGCGCGGTCGTGATGTTCCTGATCGCCGCGGCCATGGTCAGCGCCTGGCTGATCACGGTGGCCGACCTGCCGTCCAAGGTGGTGGGCATGCTCGAGCCCTTCCTGGACAACAAGATCCTGCTGATGATCGCGATCATGCTGCTGGTGATGGCGGTGGGCACGGCGATGGACATGACGCCCACCATCCTGATCCTGACGCCGGTGCTGATGCCGGTGGTCAAGGCCGCGGGGATCGACCCGGTCTACTTCGGCGTGATGTTCATCATCAACAACTCCATCGGCCTGATCACGCCGCCCGTGGGCGTGGTGCTCAACGTGGTGGCGGGGGTGGGAAAGATGAAGATGGACGACGTGACGCGCGGCGTGCTGCCCTTCATGCTGGCCGAGTTCGCGGTCATGTTCCTGATGGTGCTGTTCCCGCAGCTGGTCACCGTGCCGGCGCGCTGGTTCCATGGCTGAGGGCCGCGCGTGACCGCCATGAACCGCCGCCTTCTGGGTACCGTTTCGGCGCTGGCGCTGCTGCTGGGCGCAGCGGCCGCGGCCGGCGGCGACCTGCCCCGGCCCGCCGAACAGATGCGCCCGGGCGCCTTCGTGGCGCCCAGCCAGCTCACGCTGCTGGGGCCTCGCATGCTGTTCACCGCCACGCATGCGCAGTCGGGCCAGGAACTGTGGGTCACCGAGGGCAGCCGCGCCACCACGCGCCTGCTCAAGGACATCCACCCGGGCGCGCGCAGCAGCTTCCCTTCGGGCCTCACGGCGCATGGCCGCCATGTGTATTTCACCGCCACCGATGGCGAGCACGGGCTGGAACTGTGGCGCACCGACGGCACGGCCGCCGGCACCACGCAGGTGGCCGACCTGCGCCCCGGCGCCGAAGGCGCCATGCCGGCCGAACTGACCGTGCACGCCGGCGCGCTGTACTTCGTGGCGGACGACGGCGTATCGGGCCGGCAGCTGTGGCGCCTGCGCGGCCCGGGGGACGCGCCCGAGCGCGTGAGCGACCTGGCGCCGGGCGCCGGACCCCGGCAGCTGACCTCGGCTGGACGCCAGCTTTTCTTTACCGCCACCACGGTGGACCAGGGCCATGAGCTGTGGGTCAGCGATGGCACGCGGGCCGGTACGCGCCTCGTGAAGGACATCCGGCCCGGCCGCGAGGACGCGGACGTCGCCCACCTGCTGGCGCTGGGGCCGGTGCTGTACTTCGCGGCGCGCGACTGCACGCACGGGATGGAGCTCTGGCGCAGCGACGGCACCGAAGCCGGCACGCGCCGGGTGAAGGACATCCGGCCCGGCGACGGTTCCTCCTCGCCGGCCCTGATGGCGGCCATGGGCGGGCAGCTCTATTTCGCGGCCGACGACGGCATTCACGGGCTCGAACTGTGGCGCAGCGACGGCACCGAGGCGGGCACCGTGCTGGTCAGGGACATCCACGAAGGCCGGGCGGGTTCGATCTCGGGCCCGCTGGCCGTGGTGGAAGAGCGCCTGTACTTCGCCGCCACCGATGGCCGCAGCGGCGCCGAACTGTGGCGCAGCGACGGCACGGCCGAGGGCACGCAGCAGGTGCGCGACATCTTCAAGGGCCAGGCCAGCGCGGCGCCCGCGCGGCTGGCGCCGATGGGCAGCGCACTGTGGTTCGCGGCCCACGACGGCACGCATGGCGTCGAGGCGTGGACCACCGACGGCACCGAGAAAGGCACGCGGCGCATGTCCGACCTGGTGCCGGGCGCGGGCCATGCGATGCCGCTCGGCTTCGCGGCGCTGGGCCGGCATATCCTGTTCGTGGCCGAGGACGGCCATGGCAACGAGCGCCTGTGGGCGCACGAGGGCGGGCGCAACCGCCTGCTCGGCGAGCCGCTCGGGAGCCGCGTGCGCTGAGCGCCCGCGCCGGCCGGCGCGGGCTTTTTTTGCCTTGTCCGGGCGCGGCGCCCGGCCCGGGGCGCCGCCCGCGGTCTTCAGTACACCACCACCTTGCCCGTCGGCCGCGGGCTGTGGCAGTCGTTGTAGAAGTACTCGCCCGGCTGGTCGAACTTGTACTGCGCCGACTGGCCCGGCGCCAGGCGGAAGTCGAACTTGCCTTCGAAGAACTGCGTGGCGCAGTGCGTGTGCTGGTTGTCGGCCGGGTTGGTGAAGGTCACGGTGGTGTTCACCGGCACGCGCATCCAGGTGGGCGTCATGGCATTCACGGCGGTGGACTCGGTCGTGCCGGGCTCGTTCGTGCTGGTCTGCACGCGGGCCAGATAGACCGTGTTCGGCTTCGGCAGCGCAGCGCCTTCCACGGCCGAGCCGGAGACCGGCCGGCGCACATCCGGGCCGCCCGGCGTCGCGGCCTGGGGCACCGTGCCGCCGACCTTGAAGGCCCACAGCGCGTCGCCGCGCGGCGCCGAGTTGCCATAGGGGATGCTCGTGCCGCCGGCATACACCGCGATGTACTGCTCGCCGTCGATCTCGTAGGCCACCGGGCTGGCGCTGATGCCGGCGCCGGTCTGGAAGCGCCACAGCTCGGTGCCGTCGCGCGCATCCATGGCGATCAGGTGGCCGTCGGGCTGGCCGATGAACAGCAGGTCGGAGGCCGTGCTCAGGATGCCGTTGCCGTGCGCCAGCGAATAGGGCATCGGCTTCTTCCACTTGACCAGGTTGGTGCTCGGGTCCACCGCCACCACCGCACCGGTCATGTACTCGCCCGGCGGGCGCAGGCCGTTGCTGCTTTCGGTGAGCGAATGGGCGGCGGCCACATAGCCCATGCCGGTGTAGACCAGGCCCGTGCTCTTGCTGAAGGACTGGTGGTTCCAGTTGGCGCCGCCGCCGTGGCCGGGGATAGACAGCACGGGAATGTCCCAGTGCGGGTCGTACAGGCAGCCGGCCACGTAGTGGGGCACGGCGCGGTTCGGATTGCCCGGCACCTCGGTGCCCAGCGGCTGCGGCACCACGCAGGTCTCGGTCCACGCGCCCTGGCGTGGGAAGGGCTGCGTGGGCCAGGTGGCCTGGCGGGCATCCTGCTTGACCGCGACTTCGTCGATGCCCAGCGGGGCGCTGCCGTCCTTGCGGTCGAGGATGTAGTACATCCCGGTCTTGCTGCCGTAGATCACCACCTTGCGGTCGGCGCCGTTGATCTTCACGTCGGCCAGTACGGGGGACATCACGTTGTCCATGTCCCAGATGTCGTGGTGCACCGACTGGAAGTGCCACTTGTACTCGCCGCTCTTGAGGTCCAGCGCGACGATGGAGTTGGCGAACAGGTTGAGGCCCGGCCGCGTGGAGCCGTTCTGCGAGGAGCCGCCGCGCACGTTGCCGAAGGTCCAGTAGACCAGGCCCAGCTCCGGGTCCACGGCCGGGTGGATCCAGGGCGTGGCGCCGGTGCGGTCCGACTCGGGCGCGCCGCCCCAGGTGTCGTAGCCGCGCTCGCCGGCGCGCGGCACGCCCCAGAACACCGTGAGCACCTTGCCGGTGGCGGCATCGGCCGAGAAGGCGGCGCCGCGGTTGCCGTCGTTGGTGCCGATGTACAGGCGCTTGTCGTGGTAGACCAGTGCCACCTTCTGCACCGCGCCCAGGTAATCGGCGTCGGTGTTGGCGGTGGGGTATTGCTTGACCCACCTGAGCTTGCCGGTGTCCTTGTCGAGCGCGATCAGCCGGTTGCCGTTCGCCACCGTGTAGACCAGGCCCAGGTCCTTGGCCACGGCGGCGCCCCGGCGCGTGATGCTGCCGTAGGGCGTGGTCCATTTCCACTTGGTCACGCCGGTCTTGCCGTCCACGGCGATCAGGTTGCCCTGGTCCGATTCGATGTAGATCACGCCGTCCACCACCACCGTGGTGCTCTGGCTGTTGCCGGTGACGGTGCCGCCTTCCACCTTGTTGACCCAGGCGCCGCCCAGTTGGCCGACGCGGCTGCGGTCGATCCGGGCGAGCTTCGTGTAGTTCTGGTTGCCCAGGTTGCCGCCCACCTTGGGGAAGTCCTGGTCGCCGTCGGTGCAGCAGTCCGCCAGCGCGGCGGCGGAAGGTGCGGCGGGCGGCGGCGGGGCCGGCGGCGCGGGTGTGGGAGGCGGCGGCAGCGGAAAGCCGCCGCCCGAGCTGCCACCGCAGGCAGTGAGCAACAAGGGCGTGGCGATGACGCCGCCGGACAGCAGCGCGAGTGCGAGGGAACGGAGTTTCATGGTCGGACGCGGAAAGGGCGGAGGCCGCAGGCCGCCCGGGCCTGCGGGACGGTTTCGTTCAGGGCGTGCAGAAATCGGTCAGGCCCATGGTGGACTTGACGCCCTGGACGACCATCTTCTGGAAGAACTCGGCGCCGGGCCCGGTGTGGGTGGCGGTGAAGGAGTCCGCGTTGTGGCCCAGCGTGGTCAGCCAGGCGCGGCCGCCGTCGTAGTACTGGCACCAGGTGACGGGGTGGAAGTCCGCATGGCCCGGATGCGGGGCCGAAGTGAGCGGCTTGAGGGTGGAGGTGTCCACCTTCATCAGGAACTTCACGTGCGTCGGGAAGGGCTCGAGGTTGTACCACTCGTCCTGGAAGGTGAAGCGCGTGGGCAGCTCCTTCGTGGACGGGTCCTCGGCCACCACCTCCACGTCGCCGGCGCGGTTGGGCCCGTGGTTGTAGAAGTTGGCGTTGCCCAGCAGGCCTTCGTAATAGGGCCAGTTGTACTCGGCGCCGAAGGCGTTGTGCAGGCCGACGAAGCCGCCGCCGCGCCGCATGTAGTTGCGCAGCGCGGTGCGCGCCGCATCCTTGCTGGTCTCCGACGCATCGTTCCACAGCGTGTCGCGGTTGGAGCTGGCGAAGATGACGGTCTTGTAGTTGTTGATGCGGCCCGCCAGCACCGTGACGTCCTCGGTCCAGTCCACGGCGATGCCCTCGGCCTCCAGCATGCGCTTGAGGCCGGCCTGCATCACGTTGTCGGCATTCATCTCGGGGTTCAGCCCGGCGGCCATGGGCGTGCCCAGGTTGGCATGGCGCGGGCCGGCGGTGCGCGAATAGATCAGCACGCGGTTGGGCGTGGAGGCGAAGGCGCCCCAGTCGTTGTAGCACTTGGCATTCGTGCCGCGGCAGACGTTGTAGTACGGGTCGAAGTAGACCTCTTGCTCCTCGGGCTGCGGTTCGGGTTCCGGCGTGGGCGTGGGGGTGGGCGGCGGATTGGTGATCTGCGCGATCAGCTCGGCCGGGATGCCGCCTCCGCCGCCGCCCCCGCCGCAGGCGGTGACCGCCAGGGCCAGCGCGGCCACGGCCGCCAGCTTGAATGTCAATGAATCGGCGTGAGCCATCGGGTGATCTCCTCTACGGGTGGAATGAACAGGGGCGGCGGCGCGGGCGCGCAGCCAGGCGCGCGCGCCGGCAGGGCGCGCGTGGCGGAAGTTCGGGAAGGCAGGGTCGCGCGAGGCCGGTGGCCGGCGCGGGGTGTCAGCGCTGCGGCGGGACGCGCGCGTCCATGCGCTGCCGGAGAGGGGGGCGCGACCGGGGAGCGGGCCCCTGTAGGGCCTGAGAGGCGTGAATCACCGAGGTCTCCTTCTGCGCCCGTTCACGCAGGCGCTGCGGGAATCATATGTCGATGTGGAAAAAAATTCCACATCAGAAATTAATTCTGATCTCAAGCTGAAGCTTGAAGCCCGAGCCTGAAGCGGGCGCGGACAGCGTCAGGCGTGCGGGAGGCGCGGCTCTCAGGGTCACGCGGGAGACGTGCAGTCGGCCAGAAAAGCGGCCGGTCGGGGGGCGGCCCCCGCGGCGCGTTGCTAAGGGCGGCGCGTCTCGGTGCCTGCGCCGCGATCGCGCCACAGCACCTGCAATGTCGCGCCGTTGCGCTGCAGCAGCGAATGCTCCTCCACCCACAGGCGGTCCAGCCGCAGGCGCCCGTGCACCTCGAAATACTGCGTGTCCACGCCATGCAGGGCGCTGGAGAGCGGGGCGTCGAGGTTGGGCAGCAGGGCGTTGGCCATCTCCAGGGTGTCGAAATACTCGCGCTGGCGCTGCTCCACCAGCCGCTGGGCGCCGGCCAGGTCCAGCTTCTCGCTGCTCGCGGCCAGCACTTCGGCGCTGGCGGTGTTGATGTTGACCTTCGTGGGCGCCGCGGCGGGCAGCACCGTGGCGTAGGGCTTGAGCGCCTCGAGGGTGGAAGCCGGCAGGCCCACCCAGACCAGGTCTTCCAGCCGGCTGGGCGTGAGCGGCACGTCGGCGTCGCTGCGCCCGGCCTGCGGGCCGGCCCCCGCATCACCCTCGGTGTCCTTGCCGGGCGCCGCAGGCCAGACGCGCTGCAGGCCCCGGACCAGCGTCGTCACCTGCTCCTGGGGCAGCGAGAGGATCGCGAAAAGCTTCTGGAAGGCCCGCACGGCAGGCTCGGAGGGCTGGCCGTTCGCCACCAGGTTGCGCACGTTGAGCTTGGAGGAGGCGTCCACGATGCGCCCGGAGAGGTAGGCCTGGGGCAGGTCGTCCAGCTGGTCGGCGGCCACGTTCTGCTCGGCGCTCAGGAAGGCGCGCAGCTGCACCTCGGCCAGCGGGATCGCCCAGGGCTCGCCCAAGTGGTCGGCCGGGCGCTTGTGGCTGCTGCCGACGACCCCGGTGGCCGAGGCGCCGGCCTTGAGCCGGGCATCGTTCAGGGCGTCCTCGCGCAGGATCAGGCGTGCCCAGTCCAGCGCGCTGACCAGCACCCAGGCCGATTGCAGGCGCGCGCGCTCGGCCGCCTCGACTTCGGTGGCGCGCCACTGCTGCCACAGGGCCGCGGCGGCGAAGGTGGCGACCAGGGTGACCGTGAGCAGCGCCACCAGCAGGGCCGCGCCGCGCTGGCGCATGGACCGGCGCGCGTGCGGACGCGGCAGGCGCAGGGCTGAAGGAAGGGGGGCCATGCCTCAGCCTCCGCGCGGGATGCCCTGCGTGGGCCGCAGCCAGTCCTGCGTGATCGCGCCCGCGAGGCCGGAGGAAGGGGGCAGCTCCAGCACCAGGCGCACGCCGTCGGCCCCGGGGGCCGCGTTGTCCGCCGCAGCCGGCGGGGCGCTGCTGCCCCAGCCGCCGTTGGCGTAATAGCTCACCGACCAGGCGGCCAGCGGCAGCAGGGGGGTGGCCGCGGCGTCGGCGGGCAGTCCGTCCTGCAGGCCCTGGGCGGCCCGGTCCCAGGCCAAGTCCCATTCCGCGCGCGACCGCAGGGGGGCCGATGGCCAGCGCCACCAGTGCGCGCCGCTGGCGTCGCCGCGCAGCGTCCAGGCCACCACCTGCAGGGCGGGGCCGGCGCCGGTCTGGATGCGCCGCGTGAGGCGGAAGGTGCGGCCGTCCCAGGCCATGGGCGGCGTGCGGGCATCGGGCGGGGCGGCGGCATCGAGGTCGGCGCGCCACTGGGCCAGCACCGTCTGCAGCACCAGCACAGCGTCGTTGCGCGCCTGATGGGCGGACTGGGTGCGGGCCAGGGCGTCCACGCCGCGCCAGCTCATCAGCGCGAGCAGGGCCAGGGCCGCCAGCGCGACCAGCAGTTCGATGAGCGTGAAGCCGGCCACGTGCCGCCGCAGGGCGCGCGGCTCGGGCGGGCCGGGCGGCAGGAGCGGGTCAGGCCGGGCGTTCACGCGCATGCGCACTCAGTACCTGCCGACCACCGTGGACAGCCGCAGGACGGGCCATTGCGCCGCATCGCGCACCTGTACGTCCACGCGCCGGAAGTTCGGATTCAGGGTCTGCAGCGTGGACACCGTGAGGTCGAAGCGCGTGTTCGCCTGCTCGCACACCTGCGTGCTGTCGCCCACCGGGGGCATCTGCGGCGCCAGCCGCACCTGGATCAGCATGTTCTCGGCGCACAGCCGCGCCAGCAGGACGTCGGACTGGCGCTGCGCGTTGCGCGTGAGCGCACTGCTGGCCTGGGCGCCGGCGGCCAGCGCGATGGCGGTGATGGCCAGGGCGACCATCACCTCGATGAGGGTGAAGCCCCGGCCGGGGTGGCGCGCATGCGAAGGGCGCGCGCGCCCGCAAGGGCGGCGGCTCATGGCAGGTGGCGGGCCGCAAAGGGCCGCAGGCCATCGGTGCCCAGCAGCACGCGGCCCATGGCCGGGTCATCGGTGCTCAGCAGCAGTTGCTGCGCACCCACGATGGGGTCCGGCCCCAGTTGCAGGGCGGGGACGGGCGCGCCCCGCGCGTCCAGCGGCTGCGCATGGACCGCCGCCAGGGTCCAATGGGTGGGCAGGGCGTCCACCGGCAGGCCATCGAACGCGAAGCCCTGCGGCGTCGGGTACCAGCGCACGGCCTGCCCACTGGCGCGCGACTGGGCGCGCGCCGCCTCCAGCAAGGCCGTCAGCCGCTGGGCTTCACGTTCCAGCGGGGCCTGGGCGCTGTCGCGCAGGGCGAAGGCCACGCCCGCGGTGGAGAAGGCGATGATCGCCACCACCACCAGCAGCTCCAGCAGCGTGAAGCCGGCGGCGGCGGGGCGGCGCGCGCCCGGGGGCGCGGGCCTATTGCCAGCTGCCGATGTCGGCATTGCCGGATTCGCCGCCGGGCTGGCCGTCCGCGCCGAGGGAGAAGACGTCGATCTCGCCCTTCAGGCCCGGGTTCAGGTACTGGTACGGGCGGCCCCACGGGTCGTTCGGCAGCTTGTCGATGTAGGGCTTCCAGTTCAGCGGCGCGGGCCCGGTGGTGGGACGGGCGACCAGGGCGTTGAGGCCCTGCTCGGCGCTCGGGTAGCGCTGGTTGTCCAGGCGGTACATCTTGAGCGCGTTCATGAGGTTGTTGACGTCGGTGCGGGCGGCCGTGACGCGGGCGTCGTCGGCGCGGCCGATGACGTTGGGCACGATCAGTGCGGCCAGCACGCCGATGATCACGAGCACGACCATCAGTTCGATCAGCGTGAAGCCGCGCGGACGGCGCGGCGAACGGGCAGGCGGGAAAGCGGGCATGGTGGGATGCGTGGAGGCCGGCCGGGCGGTGAGCCTCAGGCCGGAACAGTCGGTGGAACAGCGTGCCGGGTCCGCGGGACAGCGAAGTGCGCTGCATGATAATGCCCGCCCATGGCAGTCCTGAACGCACCCGCCCCGTGGCCGAGCGCCGTCGGCACCGCTTTGCTGTGGGCCGCTGCGGCGGGCAGCGTGGTGTTCTGGGCCTTTCGGTTGTCCGCGCCGGCTGAATCCGCATTGCCGCCCGTGGCCGCCCCGGCCCCGGTGCAGACCGATGCGGCGGGCGTGGCGCGGCTGCTCGGCGCGCCCGCTGCCGCCGCGCCCGCCAGCAGTCCGCAGGCGGACCCGGCGAGCCGTTTCCGCCTGCTGGGCGTGGTGGCCGACGACCTGGGGCGGGGGGCGGCGCTCATCGCCATCGACGGCAAGCCCGCCCGGCCCTACCGTGCCGGCGCTTCCCTGGGCGACGGCCATGTGCTGCAGGCCGTGGAAGGCCGCAGCGCGCGCATCGTGGCCGACAGCGCGCCCACGGCGCCCATCGTGCTGGAACTGCCGGCCCTGGTGCGCGCGCAGAACGCCCCGCCGCGCGCTGCGCCCGTGCTGCCGAACCCCTGATTGCGCCCCTTCAGGCCGCACGCCCCTCGCTGCGGAGAGCCCTCCGCCGCAGGGAGGGCGCACGCGGCGCTTCAACCCTGCTGCAGGAACAGGCGGTAGGCCGGGTTGTGGGTTTCCTCGATCCAGGGATAGCCCAGCTCTTCGAGGAAGGCCTGGAAGGCGCCGTCGTCGGACGCGGGCACCTGCAGGCCGACCAGCGTGCGGCCATAGTCCGCGCCCTGGTTGCGGTAGTGGAACAGGCTGATGTTCCAGTTGGGCTGCATCAGGCTCAGGAACTTGAGCAGCGCGCCGGGCCGCTCCGGGAAGGTGAAGCGCAGCAGCCGCTCGTCATGCGCCAGGCCCGAGCGGCCGCCCACCATGTAGCGCACATGCTCCTTGGCCAGCTCGTCATGCGTGAGATCCACCGCGCCGAAGCCGTGCTGGCGGAAGGTGTCGGCGATGGTGGCCGATTCGCCGCGCGCGATGGTGGTCAGGCCGACGAACACGTGGGCCTTGTTCGCGTCGCTGATGCGGTAGTTGAACTCCGTCACGTTGCGCGAGGCCCCCGGCAGCTGGCCCACCACTTCGCAAAAGCGCCGGAAGCTGCCGCGCTCCTCGGGGATGGTGACGGCGAACAGCGCCTCGCGCTCCTCGCCCACCTCGGCGCGCTCGGCCACGAAGCGCAGCCGGTCGAAGTTCATGTTGGCGCCGCACAGCACGGCGGCGTAGGTCTGCCCGCGCGTGCCGTGCTTTTCCACGTATTGCTTGATGGCGGCCACGGCCAGGGCGCCCGAAGGCTCGACGATGCTGCGCGTGTCGATGAAGATGTCCTTGATGGCGGCGCAGACGGCGTCGGTGTCCACGCTCACGTAGTCGTCCACCAGGTCCTGCGCGACGCGGAAGGTTTCCTCGCCCACCAGCTTGACGGCCGTGCCGTCCGCGAACAGGCCGACGTCGGGCAGCGTGACGCGCGCCTTGGCCCGCACCGACTGCAGCATGGCGTCGGAATCGTCGGTCTGCACGCCGATCACGCGCACGCCTGGCCGCACGGCCTTGATGTAGTTCGCCACGCCCGCGATCAGGCCGCCGCCGCCGATGGCCACGAACACCGCATCGAGCGGCCCCTGGTGCTGGCGCAGGATTTCCATCGCGATGGTGCCCTGGCCGGCGATCACGTCCGGATCGTCGAAAGGGTGGACGAAGGTCAGCCCCTCGGTCTGCTGCAGCGCGAGGGCGTGCTGGTAGGCGTCGGAATAACTGTCGCCGTGCAGGTGCACCTCGCCGCCCAGGCCGCGCACGGCGTTGATCTTGAGCTGCGGCGTGGTCACGGGCATCACGATCACGGCGCGCGTGCCCAGCCTGCGGGCGCCCAGCGCCACGCCCTGTGCATGGTTGCCGGCCGAGGCGCAGATCACGCCGCGCGCCAGCTGCTCCGGGCTGAGGTGGGCCATCTTGTTGTAGGCGCCCCGCAGCTTGAAGCTGAAGACCGGCTGCTGGTCTTCGCGCTTGAGCAAAACGGTGTTGTTCAGCCGTGCGCTCAGCGCGCGCGCGGGCTCCAGCGGCGACTCGATGGCCACGTCGTAGACGCGCGCGTTGAGGATCTTGCGCAGGTAATCGGCCGGGGTGAGAGAAGGAGGCATGGGGCGGCGATGATACGTGGCCCCTGCTGACGGGGCAGCGGCGGCGCGCAGGGCTTGCCGCGCCAAGAAAAAAGCCCCGAGTCTTGCGACTCGGGGCCAAATCCACCAATTGGGAGGGTGGAGGAGACAACCGGTGCACACAACAGGGTGTGTGCGATGGACTAGAGTATAAGCCCTTATTGTTGCAACGCAACAAGTCCATCGCATTTTCGCAACGTCCGGGGCTGGCGCGTGAACTTTGCCCGCCGCCCGCCTTCATTTCATTTCTGCAGATTCTTCCTATGGAATGCACCGTCAGCTGGACCGGCCAAGCCGGCACCCGTTCCGCCATGGGCTTCGTGGCCGAAACCGGCAGCGGCCACCTGATCGCCATGGACGGCGCGCCCGATGCGGCGCGCCCCGAGAACGGTGGCCAGAACCTGGCGCCGCGGCCCATGGAAACCGTCCTTGCCGGGGCCGGCGGATGCACGGCCTATGACGTGGTCATGATCCTCAAGCGGGGGCGCCACGCGGTCGAGCGGTGCAGCGTCAAGCTGACGAGCGAGCGCGCGCAAAAGGACCCCAAGGTGTTCACCAAGATTCATCTGCACTTCACGGTGGCGGGCAAGGGCATCCCAGCTGCCGCGGTCGAACGCGCGATTGCGCTGAGCCACGACACCTACTGTTCGGCCACCATCATGCTGGGCAAGACCGCGGAGATCACGACCAGCTATGAGCTGATCGAGGCTTGATCCTGGGGGGGGCGGCGACGGGCCGCCCTAGACGCGATGCGCCACGGTGGTCATGACCCGTGCCGCCGCGCGCATCAGCCGCTTGGCGGGGGCGGGCAGTTCCGCCGCGCCTTCCTCGAGCGCCCAGCGGGCATGGCGGGCCTCGTCCTCCTTCATCTGGGCCACGATGGCCCTGGAGGCGCCGTCGCCTTCCGGCAGGCGGCTGAGGTGGCTGTCCAGGTGCGCCTCCACCTGGCGTTCGGTCTCGGCCACGAAGCCCAGGCTCAGCGGATCGCCCAGGCGCCCGGCGAGCAGGCCCAGGCCGAAGGCGCCCGCATACCAGAGCGGATTGAGCAGCGAGGGGCGGTCATCCAGCTCTTGCAGGCGCTGGGCCGTCCACGCCAGATGGTCCGTCTCTTCGTGGGCGGCGTGCAGCAGCTGCTCGCGCAGTGCGGGGTCGCGCGTGACGGCCGCCTGGGCGGTGTAGAGCGCCTGGGCGCAGATCTCCCCCACGTGGTTCACCCGCATCAGGGCGGCCGCCTCGCGCCTTTCATCGGCGCCGAGCTCGGCCGGTGGCTCGGTGGCCCGGGGGACGGGCCGGCTCGCATGAGGGCGGGCGAAGAGGGTGCGCAGGGCCGAATCGGCGGCTTCCAGAAGAGGGTCCAGGGATCGGTTCATGGCAGGGATTGGACCGCAAGTGGCCGGCCCCGCGATTTCGCATGAAGAAAAAGCCAGGGAGCGGGCAATGTTGCACATCCACAACGAAACGCCGGACCGGCTGCCCATTTGGTCCGATTTGCTTTGCCCTGCCGGGGCGGCTCTGGTGGAATAGCACCAACTTCCCAAAAGGAGGTTGGCCCGGGGACCGGTGGGTTGCGCAATAGCGCCAGCACGGCGAACCCTTCGAACCGGCGCCCCATGTTTAACCTTGGAGAAACTTGCAATGAAAAAATCCCTCGTTGCTCTGGCTGCCCTGGCTGTTGCTGGCGTTGCCTCGGCTCAATCGTCGGTGACCCTGTTCGGTATCGTCGATGCATCGGTCAGCCACGTGACCAACAAGAGCGACCTGTACGTTGCCAACCCCCTGGCTCCCGCGAACATCTGGCTGCCCGGCTCCCTCAAGTCGAGCAAGACGGGTCTGAATAACTCTGCTTACAACAGCAGTCGAATCGGCTTCCGCGGTGTGGAAGACCTGGGCGGCGGCTTGGCTGCCAGCTTCTGGTTGGAAGCGGGCAATATGTCCAACGACGACGGCTCCAACGGTATCAACAACTTCCAGCGTCGTTCGACCGTCAGCCTGTCTGGCAACTTCGGTGAAGTGCGTCTGGGCCGTGACTACAAGCCAACGTTCTGGAACTTCACCGTGTTCGATCCGTTCGGCACGAATGGTGCAGGCACGGCCCTGATCCAGCGCGCTGTGATCGAGCAAGGCAATGTCCGCGCCAGCAACACCATCGGCTACTTCCTGCCGAAGAACCTGGGCGGCTTCTACGGCCAAGTTCAGTACGCTTTCCACGAGAAGGCCAAGTTCAGCAACGACCTGCAAGGTTCGCTGGGTGACGACAGCCGCGGTGGCCGCTACTGGGGTGGCCGCTTCGGCTACGCCAACGGTCCTCTGGACGTTGCCGTGGCTTATGGCGAAACCAACCAAGGTTCGTCGTGGACGGCCGGTTCCAACCACATCGCCAAGAACTTCAACGTTGGCGCCAGCTATGACTTCGGCGTGGTGAAGCTGTTCGGCCAGTACGCTCGCGTCAAGGCCAAGAACGAGTTCTCGAACGACATGGGCGGCTTCAATCCCGCGCAAAAGGGCGACGGCTACCTGCTGGGCCTGACGGCTCCGGTCGGCGCTGGCCTGATCCGCGCGTCGTACGGCCGCGTGACGATCAAGAACGACGTGGATCCGGCGATCTGGCTGGCCAACCCGTTCTACACCGTGGAGCACCCCAAGGCTGACCAACTGGCTGTGGGTTATGTCCACAACCTGTCCAAGCGCACCGCTCTGTACGCCACTGTGGCTTACATCAAGAACAAGAACGGCGCGAACTACAGTGCGGGTTCGGGCAACATCAAGGCCAACTACGTGACCAGCTACACCAGCTCGCTGGGTGGCGCTGCTGGCGTGTACCAGCCGAAGACCTCGATCGGCTACGATCTGGGCATTCGCCACTCCTTCTGATCCGAGGCTGGCTTGACCAGCATCTGATCCCAGAAGATCGAAAGCCACCCGGCGCGAGCCGGGTGGCTTTTTTCATGCTTGGCTCGGGGGCCTGCACGAATGGGCAGGCATTCAGGGCAGCGATGCGCGCACAGCGGTGGGTGGCCGCTGCCGTGTCTTTTGGCCATTGGCGCAAAGCTTGCGTGCCCGCTGTGCCATCACTCGGGAAAGTCCCCGGAGTGATGTCCGTCATCGTGTTTCACATTCACGGGTCGCGGCAAGTTGCCGCCCCCAACCCTCGAGGAGAAACTTTGTGAAGTTCCAACCCGCGTACCTGGCCGCCGTGGCAGCCGCGCTTGCACTGGCAGCGCCAGTGCTGCATGCCAAGACCTTCAAGTGGTCCAGTGCCAGCGACATTCCGACCCTGGACATCCACTCGCAGAACAATGCGCTGGGCAACGGGGTGCACGCGGCCATCTACGACGCGCTGGTCTACTACAACAGCAAGACCTTCAAGCCCGAGCCGCAACTGGCCACGGCCTGGCAGCAGGTGTCGCCCACGCAGATGCGATTCACGCTGCGCACCGGCGTGAAGTTCAGCGACGGCTCGCCGCTGACGGCCGACGACGTGGTGTATTCGCTCACCCGCGCGATGGCCAAGACCTCGAACTACGCGGTGTTCGCGCAGGGCATCGACAAGGTGGTCAAGGTCAACGACAACACCATCGACATCCTGCTCAAGGCGCCCACGCCCACGCTGGTGAACCAGTTGACCGAACTGCGCATCATGAGCCGCGCCTGGGCCGAGAAGAACAAGTCCCTGGAGCCCAAGGACATCAAGACGCAGGAAGAGACCTTCGCGCACCGCAACGCGATGGGCTCCGGTCCCTACATGGTCAAGGAATGGCTGCCCGACCAGCGCCTCGTGCTGGTGGCCAATCCGCATTACTGGGGCAAGAACCCGACGAACGTGACCGAGATCGTGTACCAGCCGATCAAGTCGCAGGCCACGCGCCTGGCCGCGCTGCTGTCCGGCGAAACCGACTTCGTGCTCGACCCGAGTCCGCAGGATCTGGGCCGCCTGCGCAGCAACGCCAACATCAAGGTGCTGGACGGTGCCGAGAACCGCACCATCTTCCTGGGCATGGACCAGCACCGCGACGAACTCGTGGGCTCCAGCGTCAAGGGCAAGAATCCGCTCAAGGACGTGCGCGTGCGCAAGGCGCTGTACCAGGCCATCGACATCAATGCCATCCAGCGCGTGACCCTGCGCGGCCTGGGCGAAGCGACGGGCACGCTGATCTCGCCGCAGGTCAACGGCTGGACCAAGAAGGCCGACGCGCGCTGGCCCTACGACGTGAACGCGGCGCAGAAGCTGCTGGCCGATGCGGGCTATCCGCAGGGCTTCGAAGTCGATTTCGCCTGCCCCAACAACCGCTACATCAACGACGAAGCGGTGTGCCAGGCCATCACGGCCATGTGGGCGCGCGTGGGCGTGAAGGCCAAGCTGCGCACGCTGCCGCTGGTGACCTATTTCCCGATGATCCAGCGCTACGAGGCCAGCATCTACATGCTGGGCTGGGGCGTGCCCACCTTCGACGCGCTGTACAGCCTGCAATCGCTGGTGCGCTCGGTGGGGGCGGGCGGCGATGGCAACTACAACGTGGGCCGCTATTCCAACCCGCAGATGGACGCGTTGATCGAGCGCGTGAAGGTCGAGACCGACCTGAAGAACCGCAACGAACTCATCGAGAAGGCGCTGGTGCTGTCGCATGACGACGTCGCCTACCTGCCGCTGTACAACCAGGTGATCCCCTGGGCCATGAAGAAGAACATCGAGGTGGTGCACCGGGCCGACAACCGGCTCGACTGGCGCCTGATCAAGGTCAACTGACCGGCCGCGTCTGCATTCGGCGGCGCGAAAGAAGGGCTCTGCGGAGCCCTTTCTTGTGCGCGGTCTGCGTGCACCGGCGGGCGCGCGCGAGGGTCTCGAGCGCGCTTGCCCAAAGCCCTTTTCCCGCGCCCTGTTTAGGTGCAAACCCCGGTCTGGAGCGGGGCTGGGCACGGCTATTGCTCTGCTAGCATGCCCCCGAAAACAGCCTCACTGAATGATTGCTTTCATCCTGCGCCGCCTCATCCAGGCCGTGGTCGTCATGGTCGCGGTGGCGTTCATCGCCTTCCTGCTTTTTCAGTACGTCGGGGACCCGGTGACCTTCCTGCTCGGCCAGGACGCGACGCCGGCGCAGATCGCTGAGCTGCGTGCCGCGCTGGGGCTGGACAAGCCTTTCTTCGTGCAGTTCTGGCACTTCCTCGTCAACGCCGCGCAGGGTGAATTCGGGTTGAGCCTGCGCCAGGGCGCGAAAGTCTCCACGCTCATCGCGGAGCGTTTCCCGGCCACGCTGGAGCTGGCGCTGGTGGCCGCCGTGCTGGCGCTGCTGGTGGGCATTCCCATGGGCGTCTATGCGGCCCTGCGCCGCGGCAGCTTCATGAGCCAGGTCTTCATGACCCTCTCGCTGCTCGGCGTGTCGCTGCCCACCTTCCTGATCGGCATCCTGCTGATCCTGGTGTTCGCCGTGCACCTGGGCTGGTTCCCGAGCTTCGGCCGTGGCGACGTGACGCGCCTGGGCTGGTGGAGCACCGGCCTGCTCACGCCCAAGGGCTGGCACCACATCGTGCTGCCGGCCGTGACCCTGGCCATCTTCCAGCTCACGCTGATCATGCGGCTGGTGCGCGCCGAAATGCTGGAAGTGCTGCGCACCGACTACATCAAGTTCGCGCGCGCGCGGGGCCTGTCCAACCGCGCCATCCACTTCGGCCATGCGCTCAAGAACACGCTGGTGCCGGTGATGACCATCACGGGTCTGCAGCTGGGCGGCCTGATCGCCTTCGCCATCATCACCGAGACGGTGTTCCAGTGGCCGGGCATGGGGCTGCTGTTCATCCAGGCCGTGACCTTCGCCGACATCCCGGTCATGGCCGCCTACCTGTGCCTGATCGCGTTGATCTTCGTGGTCATCAACCTGGTCGTGGACCTGCTGTACTTCGCCGTCGACCCGCGCCTGCGCGTGGGCAGGCGGGAGGGCACTGAGATGACGATGGCCTTCGTCACGCCGCGGGCGGAACCCGCCGCACCGCGCCTGCGCGCCGAAGGGCGCGCCTTCGCGCAGATCGCGCGCATGCACCCCGAGCTCACGGCCTTCCGGCGCGACCTGCACGCGCATCCCGAACTGGGTTTCGAAGAGGTCTACACCGCCGGCCGCGTGCGCGAGGCGCTGCGGGCCTGCGGCGTGGACGAGATCCACGAGGGCATCGGCCGCACGGGCGTGGTGGGCGTCATCCGCGGCCGTTCGACGGCCAGTGGCCGCATGCTGGGCCTGCGCGCCGACATGGATGCGCTGCCCATGCAGGAGCAGAACGAATTCGGCTGGTGCTCGGCCAAGTCGGGCCTGATGCACGGCTGCGGCCATGATGGCCACACGGCGATGCTGGTGGGCGCCGCCCGCTACCTGGCCGAGACGCGCCACTTCGACGGCACGGCCGTGCTCATCTTCCAGCCCGGCGAGGAAGGCCACGCCGGCGCACGCGTGATGATCGAGGACGGCCTGTTCGAGCGCTTCCCGGTGAATGCGGTCTACGCGATGCACAACTGGCCCGCCATGCCGGTAGGCACGGTGGGCATCAACCGCGGCGCGATGATGGCCGCCGCCGACCGCATCACCATCGACATCACGGGCAAGGGCGGCCACGGCGCCCACGCCTACCAGACGGTGGACCCGGTGCTGGTTTCGGCCCACATCATCACGGCCGCGCAGAGCATCGTCTCGCGCAACGTGCGGCCCATCGACGCGGCCGTCATCAGCCTGTGCGCGATGCAGGCGGGCGACGTGGACGCATTCAGCGTGATTCCCGGTTCGGCGCGGCTGGTGGGCACGGTGCGCACCTTCAACCTGCGCGTGCAGAACCAGGTCGAGCATCGGCTCAAGGAACTGTGCACGTCCGTGGCCGCGGCCTTCGGCGCCACGGCCAGCGTCAAGTACGAGCGCATCTATCCCGCCACCATCAACACGGCGCCCGAAGCCATGTTCGCGGCCGACGTGGCCGAATCGCTGGTGGGCGCGCACAACGTGGACCGGCACCTGGAGCCGAGCATGGGCGCGGAAGACTTCTCCTTCATGCTGCAGCACAAGGCCGGCGCCTACCTGCGCATCGGCCAGGACGTGCGCGACGGGGCGTACCTGCACAACCCGCGCTACGACTTCAATGACGAGATCCTGCCACTCGGGGCGGCGCTGCATGCCAGCCTGATCGAGCAGGGCATGCCGCTGGCGGGTACCTCCGGCGCGGCGCAAGAGAACGCTGCCACCGCGGCGAATTGACCGGCGTCATTGCACGCTTCGCAACCCGAGGAGTCTCCTTCCATGATCTTCAAGAAGTCCCTGGCCGCCACGGCGGCGATGTCGGCCCTCGCCTCCACCCTGGTGCTGGCCAGCTTCGGCGCGCAAGCGCAGACGGTGCGCATCGCCAACCAGGGTGACGCGCTGTCGCTCGATCCGCATTCGCTCAACGAATCGCTGCAGTTGAGCATCGCCTCGAACGTCTACGAAGGGCTGACGGACCGCAACAAGGACCTGAGCCTGGCGCCGGGCCTGGCTACGAGCTGGAAGCAGACCTCGCCCTCGGTCTGGCGCTTCGAGCTGCGCAAGAACGTGCAGTTCCACGACGGCACGCCCTTCACGGCCGACGACGTGATCTTCAGCTTCGCGCGCGCGGCCGGCGATGGCTCGGACGTGAAGGCCAAGGTCAACGACATCAAGGAAGTGCGCAAGGTCGACAGCCACACGGTGGACATCGAGACCAAGGGCCCGTTCCCCATCCTGCCCGAGGTGCTCGCCGACATGTTCATCATGAGCAAGAAGTGGAGCGAGGACAACAAGGCCGAGCGCCCGGTGGACCGCCGCAAGGGCATCGAGAACGCGGCTTCCTTCAAGGCCAACGGCACCGGCCCGTACCGCGTGCGCGAGCGCCAGCCCGACGTGCGCACGGTCTTCGTGCGCAACGGCACCTACTGGGGCAAGATCGAGGGCAACGTGCAGGAGGTGGTGTTCCAGCCCATCGCCAACCCGGCCACGCGCGTGGCCGCGCTGATCTCGGGACAGGTCGACGTGATGGAACCGATCCCGGTGCAGGACATCCCGCGCGTGAACGGCAACGCCAGCACGCGCGCCATCGTCGGGCCCGAGATGCGCACCATCTTCCTGGGCATGGACCAAAAGCGCGACGAGCTGCTGTATTCCAGCGTGAAGGGCAAGAACCCCTTCAAGGACAAGCGCGTGCGCCAGGCCTTCTACCAGGCCATCGACATCAACGCGATCCAGAAGACGGTGATGCGCGGCGCCTCCAAGCCCACGGCATTGATGGTCGGCCCCGGCATCAACGGCTGGACCGAAGCGCAGGACAAGCGCCTGCCCTACGACCCGGAAGCCTCCAAGAAGCTGCTGGCTGACGCCGGCTATCCGCAGGGCTTCGAGGTGACCATGAACTGCCCGAACGACCGCTACGTGAATGACGCGCAGGTCTGCCAGGCGGTGGCGGCCAACCTGGCGCGCGTGGGCATCAAGATCAACCTGGCGGCCGAGACCAAGGGCACCTACTTCCCCAAGATCCTGCGCCGCGACACCAGCTTCTATCTGCTGGGCTGGACGCCTTCGACCTACGATTCGCACAATGCGCTCAATGCCCTGATGCGCACTCCCGACGACAAGACGGGCGACGGCCAGTTCAACCTGGGCTCGTACAGCAACCCGAAGGTGGACGAACTGACGGTGAAGGTGCAATCCGAAGGCGACATGGCCAAGCGCACGGCCATGATCAAGGAGGCCTTCCAGCTGCATGCGGACGACATCGGCCACCTGCCGCTGCACCAGCAGTCGCTGGCCTGGGGCGTGAGCAAGAAGGTCGAGCTGACGCAGCGCGCCGACAACTTCATGACCTTCAAGTGGATGAGCGTCAAGTAAGCCACGCGTAATGGCGCGCCGGGCGGGCGGCAGGGCCGCCGCCCGGCTGCGCCTGCAGCGCATTGCCGTGTGCCCAGGGACGGCACGGCCACAGAAACCCCCGATGAAAAAAACGCTTGCCCGCTGGCTCGACAGCGATGTCGGCTACAGCTTCCGCACCTCGCCCGTGGCCATCACGGCGGCGCTCATCGCGTTCGTGTGCATCTTCTGTTCGGTGTTCGCCAACTGGGTGGCACCGCACAACCCCTTCGACCTGGCCTCGCTGGAACTGGGCGATGCGCGCCTGCCGCCCATGTGGTCGGAGGGCGGCAGCGCCAAGTACGTGTTCGGCACCGACGACCAGGGCCGCGACATCCTCTCGGCGCTGATCTACGGCGCGCGCATCTCGCTCGTGGTGGGCGTGGTGTCGGTGCTGCTGTCGGTCTTCGTGGGGGTGCTGCTGGGCCTGCTGGCCGGCTTCGTCGGCGGCTGGCTCGACGCCTTCCTCATGCGCGTGTGCGACGTGATGCTGTCTTTTCCGCCCATCCTGGTGGCGCTGCTCATCGCCGGCGTGGGCCGCGCGCTGTTTCCGAACGCGCACGAGTCCCTGGCCTTCGGCGTGCTGATCATCTCGATCTCGCTCACGGGCTGGGTGCAGTACGCGCGCACGGTGCGCGGCTCCACGATGGTGGAGCGCAACAAGGAATATGTGCAGGCCGCGCGCGTGACGGGCGTCTCGCCGCTGCGCATCATGCTGCGCCATGTGCTGCCCAACGTGACCGGGCCGGTGCTCGTGCTGGCCACCATCCAGGTGGCCACGGCCATCATCACCGAGGCCACGCTGTCCTTCCTGGGCGTGGGTGTGCCGCCCACCTCGCCCTCGCTGGGCACGCTGATCCGCGTGGGCAACGACTACCTGTTCTCGGGCGAATGGTGGATCACTGTCTTCCCGGGCGTGATGCTGGTGCTGATCGCGCTGAGCGTGAACCTGCTGGGCGACTGGCTGCGCGACGCGCTCAACCCCCGCCTGCGCTGAAGAAGGAACCCCGCCATGAGCCTTCTTCAAGTCAAGAACCTGGTCGTCGAGTTCCCCAACCGCCGCGGCACGCTGCGCGCGCTCGACGACATTTCCTTCGAGATCGCGCCGGGCGAGATCCTCGGCGTGGTGGGCGAATCGGGGGCCGGCAAGTCGCTCACGGGCGCGGCCATCATCGGCCTGCTGGAGCCGCCGGGCCGCGTCGCCGGCGGGCAGATCCTGCTCGAAGGCCAGCGCATCGACAACCTCGGCTACGAGCCGATGCGCCACATCCGCGGGCGCAAGATCGGGGCGATCTTCCAGGACCCGCTGACCTCGCTGAACCCGCTGTATACCGTGGGCCGGCAATTGATCGAGACCATCCGCACGCACCTGGACGTGAGCGAGGCCCAGGCGCGCCAGCGCGCCATCGAGCTGCTCAAGGACACCGGCATCCCGGCCGCCGAGCAGCGCATCGACCACTACCCGCACCAGTTCTCGGGCGGCATGCGCCAGCGCGTGGTGATCGCGCTGGCCTTGGCGGCCGAGCCCAAGCTGATCGTGGCCGACGAGCCGACCACGGCGCTGGACGTGTCGATCCAGGCGCAGATCATCCAGTTGCTCAAGAAGCTGTGCCGCGAGCGCGGCGCGGCCGTGATGCTGATCACCCACGACATGGGCGTGATCGCCGAGACCTGCGACCGCGTGGCCGTGATGTACGCGGGCCGCATCGCCGAGATCGGCCCGGTGCACGAGGTCATCCACCAGCCCGCACACCCCTACACGGGCGGGCTCATGGCCTCCATTCCCGACATGGACAGCGACCGCGAGCGCCTGAACCAGATCGATGGCGCGATGCCGCGCCTCAATGCGATTCCCAAGGGCTGCGCCTACAACCCGCGCTGCCCGCGCGTGTTCGACCGCTGCCTGCAGGAGCGGCCCGAGCTGATCCATGCCGGCGTGACGCGTGCCGCCTGCTGGCTGCACGACGCCACCGACCCGCACCACGGCCATGCGGCGCTGTTGCAGGAACATGAACGGCAGCAGGCGCAGGGCGAGCGCGCCGCGCCGGACCCGGCCGCGCCGCTGGCGGCGGCCGTTGCCCAGGAGGTCGCACGATGAGCGCCGTGATGGAACCCAGCCAGACCCGCGGGGCAGCCCGGACGCCTTCGGCGGGCAAGCCCCTGGTGGTCGCCCATGACCTGGCCAAGACCTTCGACGTTTCGGCGCCCTGGCTCAACCGCGTGCTCGAGCGCAAGCCGCGCACCCTGCTGCATGCCGTCGACGGCGTAAGCTTCGAGATCGAGCGCGGCAAGACGCTGGCGCTGGTGGGCGAATCCGGCTGTGGCAAGAGCACGGTGGCGCGCCTGCTGGTGGGCCTGTACGAGCCCACGCGCGGCGGCATGCACTTCGACGGGCAGGATGCGCACGCGGCTTTTAAAACGGCCGAAGGCCGCAAGCTGCGCAAGCGCATCCAGATGATCTTCCAGGACCCGTACGCGAGCCTGAACCCGCGCTGGATCGTGGAGGACATCATCGCCGAGCCGATGCGCGAGCACGGCCTCCTGAGTGGCAAGGAGGCTGTCAAGGCCCGCGTCGGCGAGCTGCTGCAGTCGGTGGGCCTGTCGCCGCTGGACATGGTCAAGTACCCGCACCAGTTCTCGGGCGGGCAGCGCCAGCGCATTTCCATCGCGCGCGCGCTGGCCACGGCGCCCGAGTTCCTGGTCTGCGACGAGCCGACCTCGGCGCTGGACGTGAGCGTGCAGGCGCAGGTGCTCAACATCATGAAGGACCTGCAGCGCGAGCGCGGGCTGACCTACCTGTTCATCTCGCACAACCTCGCGGTGGTGCGCCATGTGAGCGACCAGGTGGGCGTGATGTACCTGGGCCGGCTGGTGGAGCTGGCCGACAAGGCCGAGCTGTTCGCGCGCCCGCGCCACCCCTACACGCGCATGCTGCTGGACGCGATCCCGCAGATGCACGCCACGGGCCGTTCGCGCACGCCGGTGCAGGGCGAGGTGCCCAACCCGCTGAACCCGCCCACGGGCTGCGCCTTCCACCCGCGCTGCCCGCACGCCAATGCGCGCTGCTCGGCCGAGCGGCCGGCGCTGCTGTCCATCGGCGGCGTGCGCGTGGCCTGCCACGCGGTGGAGGAAGGGCGGATCTGAGCGAGCCACCGCGGCGCGGCCAGGCAGCGCCCTCAGGCGCGCGCGGCCGCCGGCCTCATCACTGCTCCTCGCTCCAGGCGTTGCCGTCGCGCGCGATCATGGCGCTGGACGCGCTCGGCCCCCAGGTGCCGGCCGCATAGGGCCGCGGGCCGTTGTCGGTCTGCCAGGCCTCGAGCAGCGGCTCGACCCAGCGCCACGCCTCTTCCTGCTCGTCGCTGCGCACGAACAGGTTCAGCCGGCCCTCGATCACGTCCAGCAGCAGGCGTTCGTAGGCGCCCACGCGCTCGCTGCCGAAGCGCTGGTCGAAGTCCAGGTTCAGCTGCACCGGCGCCAGCGGCGCCATGCCGCCGCGCACGCCGGCCTGTGTGCTCACGCGCTGGCTCTGGGATTGCGCCACCAGGTGCAGCTCCAGCCCGTCCTTGGGCTGCAGGTTGATCACCAGCTTGTTCGCGAAGCCCGCCGGCGCGCGGAAGATCGCATGCGGCGTCGGGCGGAAGTTGACCTCGATGCGCGCGTCGCGCGAGGCCAGCCGCTTGCCGGTGCGGATGTAGAAGGGCACGCCGGCCCAGCGCCAGTTGGCGATCTCGGCGCGCAGGGCGACGAAGGTCTCGGTGCGGCTGGCCGGGTCGATGCCCGGTTCCTCGCGGTAGCCGGCCACCCGCTCGCCATAGGCCGTGCCCGCCGTGTACTGGCCGCGCACGGCATGCAGGCCCAAGGTCTCGGGTGTCCAGGGCTTGAGCGCGCGCAGCACCTTGAGCTTCTCGTCGCGCAGCGCGTCCGCATGCGCGTTGATGGGCGGCTCCATCGCCACCGCGCATAGCAGCTGCAGCGCGTGGTTCTGCACCATGTCGCGCAGGGCGCCGGTCTGGTCGTAGAAGCTGCCGCGCTTTTCCACGCCCACTTCCTCGGCGATGGTGATCTCGATGCTCGCGATGTATTCGCGCCGCCACAGCGGCTCGAACAGCGCATTGCCGAAGCGCATGGCGAAGAGGTTCTGCACCGAGGGCTTGCCCAGGTAATGGTCGATGCGGAAGATCTGCCGCTCTTCCAGCACCTCGGCCACGGCGCGGTTGATGGCGCGGTTGGAGGCCAGGTCGTGGCCCAGCGGCTTTTCCAGCACGAGCCGGGTGTTCGGCCCGTTCAGGCCGGCCGCGGCGATCTGCTGGGCGGTCTGCGTGAACAGCGAAGGCGCCGTGGCCAGGTACATCACGACGCGCTCGGCGCTGCGCTCGCGCAGCTTGTGCGCGAGGCGTTCGTAGTCCTTCGGCTGCGACAGGTCCATGCGCAGGTAGTCCAGCAGCGAGGCGAAGCGCTTGAACTCCTCGGGCGAAGGCCGCTTGGCGCCTTCCACGGCGCCGAAGCGCGAGCCGATCAGCTCGCGGTACTGGTCGTCGGTCAGCTCGTCGCGGGCCACGCCGATGATGCGCCCGCCTTCGGGCAGGCTGCCATGGCGAAAGGCCTGGAAGAGGGCGGGCATCAGCTTGCGCCAGGCCAGGTCGCCAGTGCCGCCGAACAGAACAAGGTCGAAGCTCATGGAGCAGGGCTTTCGGAGATCGTGAATTTGTGCAGGGGGCGCCGCGCGGAGTTGTCCCCGCGCCGACGCCCGGACACTTTAACGGTACTTCCACGCATGCCCGAGACGCCGTTGCGCCGCTATGCTCCCGCCCCCGGCCCGCGTGGCCATCCAAATACCATGCCAGAGTGAACTCGTGATGACAAAACCTTTGAAAGCACTCGTCGCCGTGGCGGCGCTCGCGGCCAGCCTGGGCGCTTCGGCGCAGCAGGTGAACGTGATCTGCTCCGTGCAGGCCGACTGGTGCAACATGATCGCCACGGTCTACGCCAGGACCACGGGCGTGAAGATCAACCTCGCGCTCAAGGGCTCGGGCGAGGCGCTGGCCCAGCTGATCGCCGAGCGCGACAACCCCAAGACCGACGTCTGGTTCGGCGGCACGGGCGACCCGCACCTGCAGGCCGCCGAGCAGGGCCTGACCCTGGAGTACAAGTCGCCCAGCCTCGCGCAGCTGTACCCGTGGGCGCAGCAGCAGGCGCAGCAGGCCGGCTACAAGACCGTGGGCGTCTACCTGGGACCGTTGGGTTTCGGCTACAACACCGAGCTCTTGGCCAAGAAGAAGATCGCCGCGCCCAAGAGCTGGGCCGACCTGCTCAAGCCCGAGTACAAGGGCGAGGTGCAGGTGGCCAACCCCGCGTCCAGCGGCACGGCCTACACCATGATCGCCACGCTGGTGCAGCTGATGGGCGAGGACAAGGCCTTCGACTACCTGAAGGCCCTGCACAGGAACGTGGGCCAGTACACGCGCTCGGGCACCGGCCCGATCAAGGCCGTGGCGCGCGGCGAGACGGCCGTGTCGATCAGCTTCGTGCATGACGCCCCGCAAGAGAAGATGCAGGGCTTCCCGGTCGAGACCGTGACGCCCAGCGAGGGCACGGGCGCCGAGATCGGCTCCATGAGCATCATCAAGGGCGCGCGCAACCTGGAGCAGGCCAAGAAGTTCTACGAGTGGGCGCTGACGCCTTCCGCACAGGCCTTCGGCGCCGCGACCCGGCAGTACCAGCTGCCGTCGAACAAGGCCACGCCCGTGGACCCGAACGTGCCCGACCTCAAGAAGATCAAGCTGATCGACTACGACTACAAGAAGTACGGCGCCAGCGCCGAGCGCCGCCGCCTGATCGCGCGCTGGGAGAAGGAAGTCAATTCGCTGCCGCGCTGATGGCACGCATGGCGCCTGTGGCGCTGTCGGCACCGCCGGTGCCTGCCCGCCCGCGCTCCGCGCGGGGCGGGCGCCGCCGCTTCGCCCCGCGGGAAGCGGCCTGCCTGGAATCCTGTTCATGACGCATCGCCCCAACGGCGCGGTCTGGCTGTGCATTGCGGCTGGCTTGCTCGCCTATCTCGTGCTGCCCTGGTATGCCATCCAGGACACCAGCTGGTTCCAGGCCTGGCCTGGCGTGTTCTCCGCAGGGGATGCGGCCAATGGCCTGTTGCAGGCCTTCCGGCAGGGCCGCAGCTGGCTGCTCGTGGGGCTGCTGGGCCTGGGCCTGGCCACCGTCGGTGCGCTGCAGCGGCCGGGCCGCGCGCAGGGCCGCTGGCTGCTGGCCGGCGGTGCGATCGGTGCAGTGGGGCTGGCGGTGGCAGGCTTCGCTATCGGCGCACGCGGCTGGAGCTTCGAGGCGCTGAACGCCGCCTTCGGCGAGCTGGCCGTGAACCAGTTCGGCATCGGGATCGGCGGCTTCATCGTGCTCACGGCGCTGATCTTCCTGGCCGCCTTCGGCCTCGCGCGCCTGGGCTTCTTCCGCGGCGACCTCTTCGTGTCGGCGGCCGTGATCGGCTGCGCGGTGCTGCTGCTGCTCTTCATCGCCTACCCGGTGGGCAAGGCGCTGTCGGCGGCCTTTCTGACCGAGGAGCGCGAATGGTCGCTGGCCGCCTTCTTCGCGCGCGTGTTCACCGAGCGCATCTGGGGCCTGTCCTGCCTGTCGGGCGGCTCGGCCTGCGGCGTGGCCTGGAACACGCTGCTGCTGGCGCTGCTCACGGCCACGGGCACGACGGTGCTTGGCACCCTGATGGCGCTGATGGCCGAGCGCGGCAGCCGGCGCATGCAGGGGCCGCTGCGCGTGATCGCGCTGCTGCCCATCATCACGCCGCCCTTCGTGGTCGGCCTGGGGCTGATCCTGCTTTTCGGCCGCGCGGGCGTGGTCAACCAGGTGCTGGAGAACTGGTTCGGCCTGCCGCCCACGCGCTGGTTCTACGGCCTGCCGGGCATCCTCACGGCGCAGCTCTTCGCCTTCACGCCCATCGCCTTCATGATCATGCGCGGGGTGGTGCAGGGCATTGCGCCCAGCCTGGAAGAAGCGGCGCTGATGCTGCGCGCCGACCGCTGGCGCACCTTCAAGACGGTGACGCTGCCGCTGCTCAAGCCGGGCCTGGCCAACGCCTTCCTGGTCGGCTTCATCGAGAGCATCGCCGACTTCGGCAACCCGGTGGTGGTGGGCGGCCAGTACAGCGTGCTGTCCACCGACATCTTCTTCGCCATCGTCGGCGCGCAGTACGACCAGGGCCGTGCGGCCTCGTTGGCCTGGGTGCTGACGATCTTCGCGCTGGGCGTGTTCGCGCTGCAGCGCGGCGTGCTGGGCAAGCGCAGCTACACCACCGTGAGCGGCAAGGGCGATGCCGGCATCGCCATGCCGCTGCCGGACGGCGTGCGCCGCGCCTGCCAGGGCATCGCGCTGCCCTGGATCGCCTTCACCGTCGTCGTCTACCTGTTCGCCTTCGCGGGCGGCTTCGTCCAGACCTGGGGCCGCGACTACACGCCCACGCTCAAGCATTTCGCGACCGCCTTCTCGCTCGAATGGGGCGAATTCGGCCTGGTGTGGGCCGGCACGGCGTGGAACTCGCTGATCACCACCGTCAAGCTGGCCGGTATCTCGGCGCCCATCACGGCGGCCGTGGGCCTCTTGATCGCCTGGCTGCTGGCGCGCAACGAGTTCAAAGGGCAGGGCGCCTTCGAGTTCGCCGCGCTGCTGGCCTTCGCCATTCCGGGCACGGTGCTGGGCGTGAGCTACATCCTGGCCTTCAACGTGCCGCCGCTGGAGTTGACGGGTACCGGGCTGGTCATCATCCTGTGCTTCATGTTCCGCAACCTGCCGGTGGGCGTGCGCGCGGGCACGGCCGCCTTCAAGCAGCTGGACCGTTCGCTCGACGAGGCCTCGCTGATGCTGCGCGCCTCCACCGCGCAGACGCTGTTCCGCGTGGTGCTGCCGCTGCTCAAGCCGGCCCTGGTGGCCGCGCTGGTCTACAGCTTCGTGCGCGCCATGACCACCGTGAGCGCCGTGATCTTCCTGGTCACGGCCGAGAACGAGCTGGCCACCACCTACATCATCGGCCGCGTGGGCAACGGCGACTACGGCGTGGCGCTGGCCTATTGCACGGTGCTGATCGTGCTGATGTCGCTGGCCATCGCGCTGATCCAGCTCCTGGTCGGGGAACGCAAGCTGGGCCGGCGCAAGGCGGGCGCGGCCCCCGTCGCCGCGCATTGAAGGAAAGAACACCATGAGCAACGGCATCGAATTCCGCAACATCACCAAGCGCTACGGCAGCGACCGGAACGCGCCGCTGGCCGTCAAGGGCATCAGCTTCGAGGTGCCGCAGGGCACGCTGACGACCATCCTCGGCCCCTCGGGCTGCGGCAAGACCACCACCTTGCGCATGATCGCGGGGCTGGAGTCGCCGACCTCGGGGCAAATCCTCATGGGCGGGCGCGACGTGACCACGCTCGGCCCGGCCGAGCGCAACGTGTCGATGATGTTCCAGAGCTACGCGCTCTTCCCGCACATGAGCGTGGTCGAGAACGTGGCCTACGGCCTGCGCATGAGCGGCCAGAAGAAGGCCGAGGCGCGGGCCCGCGCCACCGAGGCGCTCAAGGGCGTCGGCCTGGTCGGCTTCGACGAGCGCCTGCCCAGCGAACTCTCGGGCGGGCAGCAGCAGCGCGTGGCGCTGGCGCGCGCGCTGGTGCTCGAGCCGGCCGTGCTGCTCTTCGACGAGCCGCTCTCGAACCTGGACGCGCGCCTGCGCCGCGAGATGCGCGAGGAGATCCGCGCGATCCAGCAGCGCCTGCAGCTCACGGTGGCCTACGTCACGCACGACCAGAGCGAGGCGCTGGCCGTGTCGGACCAGATCATCGTGATGGACCACGGCGTGATCGCCCAGCGTGGCACGCCCGAAGAGCTGTACAGCCGGCCGCAGAGCGAGTTCGTGGCCGGCTTCATGGGCGAGGCCATGGTCTTCCCCGGCCAGGCCCAGGCCGACGGCCGCGTGCTGCTGGGGCCGCTGGCGATCGTGCCGCGGCATGCGGTGCCGGCCGGCCCGGTCAAGGTCGCGGTGCGGCCCGAAGCCTGGCAGATCGGCGAGGCCGGCGGGGTGCCCGCGACGCTGAAGAAGGCGTCCTACCTGGGCAGCTTCTACGAATACGGCTTCGACACGCCGCTGGGTGCGGTGTTCGTGGTCTCCTCCGACCTCGCGCGGCCGCTGGCGCCGGGCGCACAGACCACGCTGGCGCTGGGCACGCACGGCGTGTCGGTGGTGCCGCAGGCGGCCTGACCCGCAGCCGCCGCGCCGCGCCAAGACCCGGCATGCCGCTCAGGCACGCGCGCGGACGGACAATGCGGTGCCATGAATGTGGTGTTCGACTTGGGCGCGGTGCTGATCGGCTGGGAGCCGGCGCGCTTGGTGCAGGCGCATTTTCCGCAGCGGGCGCCCACGGAAGCTGCGGCCATGCAATTGGCGCGGGCGCTGTTCCAGCACGAGGACTGGCTGAACTTCGACGCCGGGCTGCGCAGCCTCGACGACGTGGTGGCGCGCAGCGCGCAGCGGCTGGAATTGCCGGCGCACCAGTTGCAGGACCTGCTGGGCCCGCTGGGCGAGCGTCTGCAGCCCATTCCCGAAACCGAGGCGCTGCTGCGCGCGCTGCACGCCCACCGGGCCAGGCAGCCCGGCCTGCGCCTCTTTTACCTGTCGAACATGCCGCAGCCCTACGCGCGGGCACTGGAGCGCCGCCTGGGCTTGTTCGAATGCTTCGACGGCGGTGTGTTCTCGGGCGACGTAAAGCGCATCAAGCCGCACGAGGAGATCTACCAATTGCTGGCCTGGCGGCACCAGTTGGAAGCCGAGCGCACGCTGTTCATCGACGACACCGCCGCCAACGTGGAGATGGCGCGGGCCCTGGGCTGGAGCGCCATCCATTGCACGGCGCCGGCCGCGCTGCCGGCGCAGGTGTGGAAGCGTCTGGCCGAGCAGGCCGGCTCCCCTCGCTGAACGGTGGAAGGATCAGCCGCCCGCCCCAGGTGCACTGCGCACCACGCGGTCCACGTCGAAGCCCAGGGTGCGCGCGTACTCCAGCTCGGCCTGCAGCGCGCCTTCGCTCAGGTGCGGCACGCGCGACAGCACCCACAGGAACTTCCGGTCCGGCGTGCCGACCAGCGCGACCTGGTACTCGCGGTCCAGCTTGAGCACCCAGTAATCGCCCCAGACCAGCGGCAGCCAGCCCAGCCAGGACGGCGCGAAGCGCACTTCCAGGCGCCCGGCGCCCGGCAGGCCCGGTACAGGCACCGGGCGGGCTTCGCCCACGACCTCGTCGATGCGGCCGTCTTCCAACACGCAGCGGTTGCGCACCTGGATGTGGCCGTTGGGCAGCGGCGTGTATTCCGCCGTCACAGGGCCCGCGCATTCCTTCTGGAAGCGGTTGGGCAGGCGGGCCTGCTCGTGCCACAGCCCGGCGTAGCGCTTGAAATCCACCGGCGCCACGACCTGCAGCGGTGCGCGCATCAACGGTGCGCCGTCGGCCGGCCCGGCCGGCTGGGCGCGGGCCCGGGTCGCGTGCATGGCCATCAGGGCCGCTGCACTGCCCACGCAGAAGGCCAGCGCCAGCGTGCCGATGCGGTGGCTGGTGGCTTCGTCGTCGAAGGGCATGGGCGGGGGAGGCGGGCGACGTGACATGCAGGAATCTCCAGGGGCGACGGACCGGGCGACGGGGCAGCGGCGCATCGACCTGCCCGGTCAAAAGATGGCTTCTTGCAGCCTAGGGGAGCGGCGGCCCCGCCCCTGTCAGCCGGCAGCGCGCAGTGCCGTGCGCCGCGGGCGCGGCGCCGGGCCCGATGCCGGCGCCACTGTGCGGCCCGCGCCCCGCTGCGCGGCCAGCCGATCGACGGGGCGCTGGATAATGAAGCGATGAACCAACTCGACGCCCTCCGCCAATGGACCACCGTGGTCGCCGACACCGGTGACTTCCGCCAGCTCGCCCAGTTCAAGCCCCAGGACGCGACCACCAACCCGTCGCTGATCCTCAAGGCGGTGCAGAAGCCCGAGTACCGCCCGCTGCTGGACCAGGCGCTGGCGCAGCATGCGGGCAAGGCGCTGGACGAGATCATCGATCGCCTGCTGGTGCGCTTCGGCGCCGAAATTCTGTCGGTGGTGCCGGGCCGCGTCTCCACCGAAGTGGACGCGCGCCTGAGCTTCGACACCGCGGCCACCGTCGCGCGGGCCGAACGCATCGTGGCGCTGTACCGCGCCGAGGGCATCGACGTGGAAAAGCGCCTGCTGATCAAGATCGCCTCCACCTGGGAAGGCATCGAGGCCGCGCGCCGGCTGGAAGCGCAGGGCATCCACACCAACCTGACGCTGCTGTTCTCCTTCGCGCAGGCCGTGGCCTGCGGCGCGGCGCGCGTGCAGCTGATCTCGCCTTTCGTGGGCCGCATCTACGACTGGTACAAGAAGTCGGCCGGCAGCGCCTGGGACGAGGCCGCGAACGCGGGCGCCAACGACCCCGGCGTGAAGTCGGTGCGCCAGATCTTCAACTACTACAAGCGCCACGGCATCGCCACCGAGGTGATGGGCGCGAGCTTCCGCAACACCGGCCAGATCGCCGCGCTGGCCGGCTGCGACCTGCTGACCATCAGCCCCGAACTGCTGGCCGAGCTGGCGGCCAGCGAGGCGCCGCTGGCCCATGCGCTGGACGCGCAGGCGGCCCGTGCGCTCGACATCCCCGCGGTCGAACTGAACGAGGCGGCCTTCCGCTACGCCCTCAACGAGGACGCGATGGCGACCGAGAAGCTGGCCGAGGGCATCCGCGCCTTCGCGGCCGATGCCGTGAAGCTCGAAAAGCTGATGCAGTCCGCCTGAGCGCGCAGGCGAGGCTGCCATGACGGACCCCCTGATCCGATGCGACGAAACGGCGGCCTGGGCTGCCCTTCGTGACCACCAGCAGACGGCCGGCGCGGCCTTCGACCTGCGCCAGGCCTTCGCCGCGGATGCGGGCCGCGCGCAGGCGCTGAGCCTGCAGGCGCCCCATGTGTTCGCCGACCTGTCGAAGAACCTCTGGGACGCGCGCACGCAGGCGCTGCTGCTGCAGCTGGCCGCCGAGTGCGGGCTGCAGGCGCACCGCGACGCCCTGTTCGCGGGCGAGCCCGTCAACGCGACGGAAGGCCGTGCGGCCATGCACTGGCTGCTGCGCGCGCCGGCCGCGGGCCCCGGCGCCTCGGCCCGGCCCGAGGCCGCCGAGGTGCAGGCCACGCTGCAGGCCATGCTGGCCTATGCCGAGCAGGTGCGCGCCGACCACACCATCACCGACGTGGTGAACATCGGCATCGGGGGCTCCGACCTGGGGCCGCAGATGGCGGTGAAGGCGCTGGCCGAGCATGTGGCGCCGGGCAAGCACTTCCATTTCGTCTCCAACGTCGACGGGCATGAACTGGACGCCGTGCTCAAGGCCCTGGCGCCCGAGCACACGCTCTTTCTCATCGCCTCCAAGACCTTCACCACCGCCGAGACCATGGCCAACGCGCAGTCGGCCAAGCGCTGGTACCAGCAGTCGGGCGGCAACGACATCGCGGGGCATTTCGCGGCGCTGACCACCAACGTGGCGGCGGCGCGCAGCTTCGGCATCGAAACGACCTTCGGCTTCTGGGACTGGGTGGGCGGACGCTACTCCATGTGGTCGGCCATCGGCCTGCCCATCGCGCTGGCCATCGGCGCCGAGAACTTCCGCGCCTTCCTGGCCGGGGCGCATGCGATGGACGAGCATTTCCGCACCGAGCCGCTGGCGCGCAACCTGCCGGTGCAGCTCGGCCTGCTCGACGTCTGGTACCGCAACTTCAAGGGCTTCGGCAGCCGCAGCATCGCGCCCTACCATGCCGCGCTGAACCGGCTGCCGGCCTACCTGCAGCAACTGGAGATGGAAAGCAACGGCAAGCGCGTGGACCGTGCGGGCCGGCCGCTGGCCGTGGCCAGCTCCCCGGTGCTGTGGGGCGAGCCCGGCACCAACGGGCAGCATGCCTATTTCCAGATGCTGCACCAGGGCACGGAGGGGGTGCCGCTCGAGTTCATCGCCGTGCGCGAGGCGGCCCACGGCCTGCCGGGCCACCAGCCCAAGCTGCTGGCCAATGCCATCGCGCAGGCCCAGGCGCTGATGGTGGGGCAGCCGGATCCGGGGGGGCACAAGGACTTCCCGGGCAATCGGCCGAGCAGCTTCTTCGTGCTGGAGCGGCTGACGCCCGAGACGCTGGGCGCCTTCATCGCCATGTACGAGCATCGCGTGTTCACCAGCGGCGCGATCTGTGGCATCAACAGCTTCGACCAGTGGGGCGTGGAACTGGGCAAGGTGCTGGCCCGGGACATCGAGCCGCGCCTCGCAACGGGCGACGTGGCGGGCCTCGACGCCTCCACCGCGGCGCTGGTGCAGCGGCTCGGCCACAAGGCCTAGTCCTTCCGCCGTCATGAAGGGGCCGCATGCTGCCCCTATGATCCACCCGGGATTTCCCCGGGGACCGATCCAACAAGAGGAGTTGTCACATGGATTTCATGACGGCCGTCAAGACCTGCTTCGCCAAGTTCGCCGATTTCTCGGGCCGCGCCACGCGCTCGGAATACTGGTGGTTCGTGCTGGCCTATTTCATCCTGGCGCTCGTGACGGGCTTCATCCACGAGTACCTCTACTTCCTGGTGGTGCTGGTGTTCCTGGTGCCCATGATCTCGGCGGGCGTGCGCCGCCTGCACGACATTGGCAAGACCGGCTGGCTGCTGCTCATCGGCCTGATTCCGATCGTCGGCCTGGTGCTGATCTATTTCATGGTGCAGCCCACGCAGCCTGAGTCGAATCAGTACGGCGCGCCGCCGGTGGCCTGAGTCGGCCGCCCTCCGCTTGGCAGGGCCGCCTTCGGGCGGCCTTTTTCGCGGGTGGCTCGGGAGCGGCTGGCGGGCCTGGGCGGCGGCCCGGCCGGGCCGTGCTTCAGCGCGGTGCCGTGCGCGGCTTCAGCTGCTGCCGCGCCAGGTCGAGGAAGGCCAGGGCCGCCGGGCTCAGCGGGTGCTTGGCCAGCCGCACCGCCATCACGGGGTATTCGAGCACCGGCCGCGTGACGGCGAGCGCCCGCAGGTCGGGCGGCATCAGCACCTCAACGTAGCGCGGCAGCAGCGCCACGCCGGCGCCGGCCTGGATCAGCCCGAAGGCGGTGGACAGCATCGACACATGGTGCGCCACCTGCGGATACACGTTGGCCCCGCTCGCGAGCTGACGGCTCACCGCGCGCCAGACGTTGGCGTCGGGGTTCACGTGGATGAAGGGCAGGGCGTCCAGCTGCCGCGCCTCGAGGCTGCTGCGGGCGGCCAGCGGATGGTCGGCGCGCACGAACAGCGCCATGCGCTCGGTGAACAGGGGCTCGGTCGCCAGTTCCGAGTGGGTCTGGCCGATGTCGGAGCCGAAGCCCAGGTCGGCCTCCTGCGAGAGGATGCGCGAGATCATCTGCTCGGCCGTGCTGTCCAGCAGCGTGGTGGCGAGCGTGGGATGCTGGCGCGCGAAGCGGCCGAGCAGCGGCGGCATCAGCGCACCGGCCGTCAGGTGGCCCACGGCCAGCACCACGCGGCCTTCGCGCAACTGCGCCTGCGAGCGGCAGGCGCTCACCGATTCGTCGATCAGCCGCAGCGCGCGCACCGCGGTGTCGACCATCATCTGGCCTGCGGCGGTCATGCGGATGCGGCGCCCGCGCACCACCAGCGGCTGGCCCAGGTCTTCCTCCATGCGCCGGATCAGGTGGCTGATGGCCGGCTGCGTGAGCTGCAGGCTCTCGGCCGCCAGCGTGAAGCTGCCGGTGCCGGCGACCGCCGCGAGGGCGCGCAACTGCTGCAGCGACAGGGTCTCGGCGGTGGTCCGTGCCATGAGTTCACGTCATAGTGGAATAAGCCGGATTATCTGGTTTGATGCTCCCGGGCTGCTTAGCATTGCCGGCTCGCCATCCGCGCCAGGGAATTCGCACCATGCAACGCCACCGCTTCCTCCAGGGCCTCGCCGCCGCCTTCGCTGCCTCGTGTCTGGCAGTGCCAGGCCTCGCGTGGGCGCAGGGCTACCCGAACAAGCCGATCCGGCTGGTCGTGCCCTTCCCGGCGGCCGGCGCCACCGACCTGTTCGCGCGCACCCTGGGCCAGAAGATGGGCGAGCGGCTGGGCACCACGCTGGTGATCGACAACAAGCCCGGCGCCGGCGGCGCCATCGGTTCCGACATTGCGGCCAAGGCCGCGCCCGACGGCTACACGCTGCTGCTGGCCACCACCAGCACCCACTCCATCGGCCCAGCCATCACGCCCCGGCTGCCCTACGACACGGTGCGCGACTTCACGCCCATCGCCCATGTGGGCGACGCACCCAGCATCATGCTGGTGCCGAACGATTCGCCCGCCAAGACGGTGGCCGAGTGGATCGCGCATGCGAAGAAGAACCCGGGCCGGCTGAACTACGCGTCCAGCGGCAACGGCACCATCGTGCAGCTCACGGCCGAGCTGTTCAAGGCGCAGGCCGGCGTGTTCGTCACGCACATCCCGTACAAGGGCACGGCGCTGGCCATCCCGGATCTGATCACCGGCAAGGTGGACGTGCTCTTCGACTCGCTGCCCACCGGCATGCCGCATGTGCGCGATGGCCGGCTGCGCGCCCTGGGCGTGACCAGCCTCACGCGCAGCCCGCTGGCGCCCGAGCTGCCGCCCATCGCCGACACGCTGCCGGGTTATGAATCGAACACCTGGTTCGGCTTCTACGGTCCCAAGGGCCTGCCGCCCGAGCTGGTGGCGCGCCTGAACAAGGCCGCCAATGAAGCGCTGGCCGACCCCGAGGTCAAGGACAAGCTCGCGCGCCTGGGCATCGCGCCGGCCGCAGCCGGCACGCCCGAGCAGTTCGCGAAGATGGTGGCGGTCGATGCCGCCAAGTGGAAGAAGATCGTGGTCGAGCGCAAGATCACGAACGAATGAGCCGGGCCTGCGTCCGTTCCCTGTCATCCAAGCCCCCACGCCATTGACCGCCATGTCCGCCATGAACTTCGATTTCAGCAATCCCTATCCCTCCACCCGCATTCCGGTGTTCGCGCGCAACGTGGTGGCGACCTCGCACCCCCTGGCCGCGCAGGCCGGGCTGCGCATCCTGCAACAGGGCGGCAACGCGGTCGATGCGGCGGTGGCCACGGCCGCCGTGATGACGCTGGTCGAACCGGTGAGCAACGGCCTGGGCAGCGATGCCTTCTGCATCCTGTGGGACGGCCAGCAACTGCACGGCCTCAACGCCTCGGGCCCCGCGCCTCAGGCCTGGACGCCCGAGTACTTCCAGGCCAGGTACGGCGCCGACGCCGCCACGCCGCCGATGCGCGGCATCGATTCGGTCACCGTGCCTGGCGCGGTGCGCGGCTGGGTGGCGCTGAGCGATCGCTTCGGCAAACTGCCCTTCGCCGACCTGATGGCGCCGGCCATCGCCATCGCCGAGCGCGGCTACCTGGTGCCGCCCGTGGTGCAGGGCAAGTGGCTCGCGGCCACGCCGCTGCTGCAGTCGCAGCCGGGCTTTGCGCAGGCCTTCCTGCCCTGGGGCCGCGCGCCCGAGGTGGGCGAGCTGTTCCGCTTCGCCGCCGCCGCGCGTGCGCTCAAGGCCATCGCCCGCACCAAAGGCGAGGCCTGCTACACGGGCGAGATCGCCGAGGCCATCGCCAGGTTCTCGAAGGAACACGGCGGTGCGCTCACGGTGGCCGACATGGCGGCCTACCAGCCCGAGTGGGTCACACCCATCTCGCGCGACTACCGCGGCCACACGCTGCACGAGATCCCGCCCAACGGCCAGGGCATCGCGGCGCTGATCGCGCTGGGCATCCTGGAGAAGTTCGACATCGCGGCGCTGCCCGCCGATTCTGTCCTGTCGCAGCACCTGCAGATCGAAGCCATGAAGCTGGCCTTCGCCGACGTCTACCGCTACGTGTCGGAGCGCCGCACCATGGAGGTGACGACCGAACAGATGCTTGACGACGCGTACCTGGCTTCGCGCGCGCGCCTGATCGACCCCAGCAAGGCCCAGGACTTCCAGGCCGGCAATCCGGTCAAGGGCGGCACCATCTACCTCACGGCCGCCGACGAGAGCGGCATGATGGTGAGCTTCATCCAGAGCAACTTCATGGGCTTCGGCTCGGGCTGCGTGGAGCCCGACTACGGCATCAGCCTGCAGAACCGCGGCCACGGCTTCAGCCTGAAGGCGGGCAGCCCCAACGTGGTGGCGCCGGGCAAGCGGCCCTTCCACACCATCATTCCGGCCTTTCTGACGAAGGATGGCCAGCCGGTGATGAGCTTCGGCGTGATGGGCGGCAACATGCAGCCGCAGGGCCACATGCAGACCCTGGTGCGCATGCTGGACTACGGCCAGAACCCGCAGGCCGCCTGCGATGCGCCGCGCTGGCGCTTCAATGCGGGCCTGGCGCTGAACGTGGAGGCCACGATGGACCCCGCCACGGTGCAGGGCCTGCGCGAGCGGGGCCACCAGCTGGAGGTGATCAACGACTCGTACCAGGACTTCGGCGCCGGCCAGTTCATCTGGCGCGCGGGTGACCCGGCGGTCGAGGGCTACGTGGCCGCCAGCGACCCGCGCCGTGACGGCCTGGCTGCAGGGTATTGAACCTGGAACGGCAGTTGGGTGCGTGCGCCAGTGCCGTGATCGGCGTGCCAGGCAAGGCGAGACGACGCCGCGGGCTCGTGCCCGCAAGGAGGAACAACGCCGCATGGTGCGTCGAGCGCGGTGCGGGCGCATGCACAGCAGGGTTCATCTCGAAGCGGAGCCACAGCGAAGCCAACGCACTACTATCATGACAAGCTGTTTCTCAAGGGCGCGAGCGGCCAATTGCCGTTTCCAGGTTCAAGTTCACGCGATGATCGGGGGATGACCCAGACGGCCGACGCCCCCGGCACCTCCCACTCCCCCGTCGTCCCCGTTCCCGGCGCGCCGCGCTCCATGGCCGTCGGCCTGGCCTTCGCCTTCGTCGGCGCCATTGCCTTCAGCGGCAAGGCCATCATCATCAAGCTCGCGTACCGGCATCCGGTCGATGCCGTGACGCTGATCATGCTGCGCATGCTGTTCGCGCTGCCGCTCTTCCTGCTCATGGCCTGGTGGGCCGGGCGCGGCAAGCCGGCGCTCACGCGCCGGGACTGGCTGGGCGTGCTGGGCCTGGGCTTCACGGGCTACTACCTCGCGAGCTTCCTGGACTTCGCCGGCCTGGCCTACATCACGGCCAGCCTGGAGCGGCTGATCCTGTACCTCAACCCCACGCTGGTGATGCTCTTCGGCTGGCTGGCGTACCGCAAGCGCATCACGTGGCGGCAGATGGCGGGCATGGCCGTGAGCTATGCCGGCGTGCTGCTGGTCTTCGGCCATGAAGTGCAGATAGGCGCAGGCGGTGCCACCGCCTGGGGCGCGCTGCTGGTCTTCCTGAGCGCCGTGAGCTATGCCGTCTACCTGGTGTGGAGCGGCGAGTTCGTGCGCCGGCTGGGTTCGCTGCGCCTGGTCGGGTTGGCGACCAGCGTGGCCTGTTTTCTGTGCATCGCGCAGTTCCTGCTGCTCAAGCCGCTGGACAGCGCCTTCGCCGTCGCGCCCGAGGTGATCTGGCTGTCGGTGCTCAACGCCACGCTGTGCACGGCGGTGCCGGTGCTCTTGGTGATGATGGCCGTCGAGCGCATCGGCGCCGCGGCCACCGCGCAGACCGGCATGATCGGTCCGTTGTCCACCATTCTCATGGGCGTGGTGCTGCTGGGCGAGCCCTTCACGCTGTGGACGGCCGCCGGCACGGCGCTGGTGCTGACGGGCATCTATGTGTTCACGCGCGGCGGCCGTCGCTGACCCGCGTGTTCTCTTCACTTTTCCAACAAGGAGCAAATCAATGGATCTGGGGATCGCAGGCAAGACCGCGCTGGTGTGCGGCGCAAGCAAGGGCTTGGGTTACGGCAGCGCGCTGGCGCTGGCGCAGGAAGGCGTGAACGTGGTCATCGTCGCGCGCGGTGCCGAGGCGCTGCAGGAAGCGGCCGCGAGGCTGGAAGCTGCGCGCAGCGGCAACGCCTTCGTGAAGGCCGTGGCGGCCGACATCACCACCGAGGAAGGCCGCGCGGCCGTCTTCGCCGTGCACAAGGACTACGACATCGTCGTCACCAACGCCGGCGGCCCGCCACCCGGCGACTTCCGCGACTGGGACCGCGAAGCCTGGATCCGGGCCGTGGACGCCAACATGCTCACGCCCATCGCGCTCATCCAGGCCACGGTGGACGGCATGGCGGCGCGCGGCTTCGGTCGCATCGTCAACATCACCAGCAGCGCGGTGAAGGCCCCGATCGACATCCTGGGCCTGTCCAACGGCGCGCGCAGCGGCCTGACCGGCTTCGTGGCCGGCGTGGCCCGCAGCGGCCTCGCGGCGCAGGGCGTGACCATCAACAACCTGCTGCCCGGCGCCTTCGACACCGACCGCCTGCGCAACACCGCCCTGGGCACCGCCAAGAAGACCGGCCAGAGCGTCGAAGCCATCCAGGAAGCGCGCAAGAAGAACATCCCCGCGCGCCGCTTCGGCACCGCCGAGGAGTTCGGCGCCATCTGCGCCTTCCTGTGCAGCGTGCACGCGGGCTACATGACGGGCCAGAACGTGCTGGCGGACGGCGGCGCCTACCCGGGCACCTACTGAGTGCGGGCCGCGGCGCGGCCGGGTCAGCGCCGCGACGACACCACGATGCCGCCCACGATCAGCGCGAAGGCCACCGCGTGGTAGGGCTGCGGTGATTCGCCGAGGAAGAGCGCCGACAGCAGCGCCGCGAACAGCGGCGTGAGGTTGACGAAGAAGGCGGCGGTATTCGGTCCTGCGCGCTGCACGCCTTCGCCCCAGCAGCGGAAGGCCAGCAGGGCCGGGCCGAGCACGATGAAGACCATGGCTGCGGCCAGCGGCCAGCTCCAGACGAAGCGCGCAGGGGTCAGCAGCCATTCGCCGGCCGAAAAGAGCGCCGACCAGGCCGTGCCGAACACCAGCTGTGCCATCAGGAAGGCGGCCCAGTCGCGGCGTACCGAGGCGGGCTCGTGCGTGCGCGTGAGCAGCCAGCTGTAGAAGGCCCAGGCGATGGTGGCCAGCATCATGTAGAGGTCGCCGGGCAGCAGGTGCAGCTCGGCCAGCACCTGCCACCGGCCGCGGCTCAGCACCACGGCCACGCCCGCCATCGACAGCAGGGCGCCCGCGAGCGCCCGGCGCGTGATGCGCTGGCCGAAGAACAGCGCGCCCGTGGCCATCATCCACAGCGGCATGCTGGCGCCGACCAGCGTCACGTTCATGGGCGTGGAGGTCTGCAGCGCCAGGTATTGCAGCGCGTTGTAGCAGCCGATGCCCAGCAGGCCCAGCCAGGCATAGCGGCGCCAGTGCGGCCACAGCGGGCTGCCCTTGCGCAGCACGGCAAAAGCCAGCGGCGCCAGCAGCAGCAGCGCGAACAGCCAGCGCACGAAGTTCAGCGTCATCGGCGAGGCCACGTCGCGCAGCAGGCGCCCGACCACCGCATTGCCGGCCCAGAGGGCGGGGGGAACGGTGAGCAGGAGGGCGGTGCGCAAATCGAGGCCGGCGGGCCGCACGAGGGCTGTCATGGCGGGCACTGTAGTGGCAAGCCCCCGCGGCTGCGCGCGCGGGGGCATTCATGGCAGGATGGCGCCCTTCCAACCGAGGACGCATTCGCCATGAGCCACACCAGCCGCGCCATCCGCATCGACCGCCCCGGCGGCCCCGAGGAACTGAAGATCGTCGACATCGAGGTGGGTGAGCCGGGGCCGGGGCAGATCCGCATCCGCCACCATGCGGTGGGCCTGAACTTCATCGACACCTACCAGCGCAGCGGCCTTTACTCGCTGCCCATGCCGCTGCAGCTGGGCATGGAAGCGGCGGGCGTGGTCGAGGCCGTGGGCGAGGGCGTCACGCACCTGAAGGTGGGCGACCGCGCGGCCTACGCCAGCCAGCCGCCCGGTGCGTACTGCGAGTTGCGCGTGATGCCGGCCACCTGTGTGTGCAAGCTGCCCGACGCCATTTCCTTCGAGACCGGCGCGGCCATGATGCTCAAGGGCCTGACCACGCAGTACCTCCTGAAGAAGACGCTGCCGGCCGAGGGCCTGCAGCCGGGCGATTTCGTGCTCTTCCATGCGGCCGCGGGCGGCGTGGGCCTGATCGCTTGCCAGTGGGCCAAGGCGCTGGGGCTGCGGCTGATCGGCACGGCCGGCTCCGACGCCAAGTGCCAGCTGGCCCTGGAGCACGGTGCCGCGCATGCCATCAACTACAGCACGGAAGACTTCGCCGCGCGCGTGAAGGAGATCACCGGTGGTGCGGGCGTGAAGGTGGTGTACGACTCGGTGGGCAAGGACACCTTCGAAGGCTCGCTCGCCTGCCTGCGCCCCTTCGGCCTGCTCGCCAGCTTCGGCAACGGCTCGGGGCCGGTGCCGCCGTTCAGCACGGCGGTGCTGGCCAAGGGCTCGTTCTACCTCACGCGCCCCACGCTGTTCACGCACATCGCCACGCGCGAAAGCACGCAGGCCATGGCCGACGACCTGTTCGCGGTGGTGAGCAGCGGCGCGGTGCGCATTCCGGTCGCGCAGCGCTACCCACTGGCCGACGTGCAGCAGGCGCACCGCGACCTGGAAGCGCGCAAGACCACCGGCTGCACGGTGCTGACGCTGGATTGAAGAGGCCCGCTGCCCCGCCGGTGCGCGCAGGAGGCTCTGGGCGCCCGTCGAGAACCGGCCCGGCTGGTTGCGTCGCGTGGCGAAAGAGAGCGCCGCGACGGGCCCAGGGCGCGCCTCAGCCTCCAGTCCTCGTGCGCACCTTGATGCGGATGCTCTGCGCGTCCCAGCCCTGCACGCGCAGCCGCGCCAGCAGCATGGGCACCATCTGGCGCAGCTTGGCGGCCACGGCGTTGCCCTCCACCAGCAGGCACCATTCGCCGTCCTCCGTGGGGCCGGCCGCCACGGCGGCGCGCAGGGCGGGCGGCAGCAGCGGCGTGATCGCCTGCAGGCGCGCCTGGCTGTCGCGGGCACGCGCCATCAGCCCGGCCAGCGTGGGAGATTCCTCGCTGGCCTGCAGCAGGGTGAAGGCCTGGGATCGGCGGCTCATGGGGCGTCTGTGCGTGAAACTCTTGGTGACTAAAATGGCCCGTTTGCCGGCTTCGGCTGGCGGGCTGGCGCCCGAAAAGGACCGATGCTCTTGCATTCGGCGCCCGCAAGGCCCATCTCATCCACTTTATCTTAGGCTTTTGGACCGGCCGGCCGGCCGTCCCCGCGGGGACGCATGGCGGGTCCGTGTCGAACCCCATTCATGGCCACCAATTTCCTGACGCGCCTGTTCGGCAGCCGCAACGACCGACTTCTCAAGCAGTACCGCAAGACCGTCGAGCGCATCAACGCGCTGGAGCCGCAGCTGGAGAAGCTCAGCGACGAGGCCCTGCAGGCGAAGACGCAGGAGTTCCGCGACCGGCTGGCCCGGGGCGAGACGCTGGACCAGCTGCTGCCCGAAGCCTTCGCCGTGGTGCGCGAGGCGTCCAAGCGCGTCATGAAAATGCGCCACTTCGACGTGCAGCTGCTGGGCGGCATGGCCCTGCACCAGGGCAAGATCGCCGAGATGCGCACCGGCGAAGGCAAGACGCTCACGGGCACGCTGCCGGTGTACCTGAACGCGCTGACCGGCAAGGGCGTTCACGTGGTGACGGTGAACGACTACCTGGCCAGCCGCGATGCGACCTGGATGGGGCGCCTGTACAACTTCCTGGGCCTGTCGGTGGGCATCAACCTGCCCAACATGCCGCGTGAGGAGAAGCAGCAGGCCTACGGCTGCGACATCACCTACGGCACCAACAACGAATACGGCTTCGACTACCTGCGCGACAACATGGTCTACGAGACCGCGGACCGCGTGCAGCGCGGCCTGAACTTCGCGATCGTGGACGAGGTGGACTCGATCCTGATCGACGAGGCGCGCACGCCGCTGATCATCAGCGGCCAGGCCGAGGACCACACCGACCTGTACCTGGCCATCAACAAGGTGGTGCCGCTGCTCACCCGCCAGGAAGGCGAGGCCGATCCGCGCACCGGCGAGGGCGTGACCAAGCCCGGCGACTTCACGGTGGACGAGAAGACGCACCAGGTCTTCCTGACCGAGGACGGCCACGAGAAGGCCGAGCAGCTGCTGTCCGAGTTCAAGCTGCTGCCCGAAGGCGCGTCGCTGTACGACCCGGCCAATATCACGCTGATGCACCACCTCAACGCCGGCCTGCGCGCGCGGCACCTGTACCACCGCGACCAGCATTACGTGGTGCAGAACGGCGAAGTGGTGATCGTGGACGAGTTCACGGGCCGCCTGATGAGCGGGCGCCGCTGGAGCGACGGCCTGCACCAGGCCGTGGAAGCCAAGGAAGGCGTGCAGATCCAGGCGGAGAACCAGACCCTGGCGTCGATCACCTTCCAGAACTACTTCCGCCTGTACAGCAAGCTGGCGGGCATGACCGGCACGGCCGACACCGAAGCCTTCGAGTTCCAGTCCATCTACGGCCTGGAAACCGTGCTGATCCCGCCGAACCGCCCGAACCGCCGCGAGGACCAGCTGGACCGCGTCTACAAGACCACCCAGGAAAAGTACAACGCGGCCATCGAGGACATCCGCGAATGCCACGAGCGCGGCCAGCCCGTGCTGGTGGGCACGTCCTCGATCGAGAACTCCGAGATCATCGACGGCCTGCTGACCCAGGCCGGGCTGCCGCACCAGGTGCTCAATGCCAAGCAGCATGCGCGCGAAGCCGAGATCGTGGCCCAGGCCGGCCGGCCCAAGATGATCACCATCGCCACCAACATGGCGGGCCGCGGCACCGACATCGTGCTGGGCGGCAACTTCGAGAAGATGGTCGAGGCCGCGCAGGCGCAGGGCGAGGTGTCCGAGGAACAGATCGCGCAGCTGCGTGCGCAGTGGGAGAAGGACCATGAGCTGGTCACCTCGCTGGGCGGCCTGCGCATCATCGCCACCGAACGGCACGAGTCGCGGCGCATCGACAACCAGCTGCGCGGCCGCTCGGGCCGCCAGGGCGACCCGGGCTCCTCGCGTTTCTACCTGAGCCTGGACGATCCGCTGATGCGCATCTTCGCGGGCGACCGCGTGCGCGCCATCATGGACCGCCTGAAGATGCCCGAGGGCGAGGCCATCGAGGCCGGCATCGTCACGCGCAGCATCGAGAGCGCGCAGCGCAAGGTGGAGGCGCGCAACTTTGACATCCGCAAGCAGTTGCTGGAATACGACGACGTCGCCAACGACCAGCGCAAGGTCATCTACCAGCAGCGCAACGAGATCCTGGACGCGCCCGAGTTGCAGGCGCAGATCGCGGGCCTGCGCGAGGGCTGCTTCACCGAACTGGTGCGCCAGTACGTGCCCGCCGAATCGGTGGAGGAGCAGTGGGACCTGCCGGGCCTGGAGAAGGTGCTGGCCACCGACTGGGGCATCGAGCTGCCGCTGGTCCAGGACGTGGAAGCGGCCTCGGCGGTGTCCGACGAGGACATCGTGGAGAAGGTGGTGGCCGCCGCGAACGAGGCGTACGCCGCCAAGGTGGCGCTGGTGGGTGCCGAGCACTTCACGCAGTTCGAGCGCATGGTGCTGCTGCAGAGCCTGGATTCGCATTGGCGCGAGCACCTGGCCGCGCTCGACTACCTGCGCCAGGGCATCCACCTGCGCGGCTATGCGCAGAAGCAGCCCAAGCAGGAATACAAGCGCGAGGCTTTCGAACTCTTCGGCCAGTTGCTCGATTCGGTGAAGAACGAGGTGACACGCCAGCTCATGAACGTGCGCGTGCAGTCCAGCGAGCAGCTGGAGCAGGCCGCGGGCGACATGGAAAGCCGTGGCGAGAACATCGCCAACATCACCTACACGGCACCCACCGAGACCGGTGAGCCGGAAGTGCGTGCCGACGAGGACAGCACGCGCCGCGCGCCCGCCTCCGGCCTGTCGGCCGGCGCCGCGGCCTTCGCCCACGTGAGCCGCAACGATCCCTGCCCCTGCGGCAGCGGCAAGAAGTACAAGCACTGCCACGGCAAGCTGACCTGACCGGCTGCCGCCCCGGTCGAGCGCTTGCGGCGCGAACCCTTCTTCTCATTTTTTTCCTGCAGCTTCGCCATGCCCGTCAACTTCACCGCCTCTGATCCCTCCAGCCTGTGGCCCGTGGCCGGCCTGCGCATCGGCGTGGCCGAAGCCGGCGTGCGCAAGGCTCACCGCAAGGACCTGACCGTGGTGCTGCTGGACGAAGGGGCCGCCGTGGCCGGTGTGTTCACGCAGAACCGCTTCTGCGCGGCGCCGGTGCAGATCTGCCGCCGGCATCTCGCGGCCGGCCATGGCATCCGTGCGATCGTCGTGAACACCGGCAATGCCAACGCGGGCACCGGCGACGATGGCCTCGCGCGCGCCCAGGCCACCTGCGTGGCGCTGGCGCAGCACCTGAACGTCGCGCCCGAACAGATCCTGCCCTTCTCCACCGGCGTCATCATGGAGCCGCTGCCCAGCGATCGCATCATCGCGGGCCTGCCGGCGGCACTGGCCGACGCCAGGCCCGACAACTGGGCGCGCGCGGCCGAAGGCATCATGACCACGGACACCGTGCCCAAGGCCTTCAGCACGCAGGTGACCCTGTCGGGCGTGAAGGTGGCGATCACCGGCATCAGCAAGGGGGCCGGCATGATCCGCCCGAACATGGCGACCATGCTGGGCTACCTGGCGACCGACGCGAAGATCGCGCCGGCCCTCATGCAGCAGCTGGCCAAGGACCTGGCCGACGCGTCCTTCAACCGCGTGACCATCGACGGCGACACCTCGACCAACGACTCCTTCGTCGTGATCGCGACCCAGAAGGCCGCGCACCCGGTCGTCGAATCCTGGGACACGCCCGACGGCCGCGCGCTGAAGGCCGGCCTGCTCGAGGTGGCGCAGAAGCTGGCCCAGGCCATCGTGCGCGACGGCGAGGGCGCGACCAAGTTCATCACCATCCGCGTCGAAGGCGGCCAGACGGCCGAGGAATGCCGGCTCGCGGCCTATGCGATCGCCCATTCGCCGCTGGTCAAGACGGCCTTCTTCGCCAGCGACCCGAACCTGGGCCGCATCCTGGCGGCGGTGGGCTACGCCGGCATCACCGACCTGGACCAGACGAAGATCGAACTGCACCTGGACGACGTGCATGTGGTCACGCGCGGCGGCCGCCGGCCCGAGTACCGCGAGGAGGACGGCCAGCGCGTCATGAAGCAGAGCGAGATCACCATCCGCGTGGGCCTGGGCCGCGGCGAGGCCGCGGACACGGTCTGGACCTGCGACCTCTCGCACGACTACGTGAGCATCAACGCCGACTACCGGTCCTGATTTCCCCCGGACCGCGCGGCGCGGGGCCGGCGCGGCAGTCGGGACGCCGGCAGTCCGGCCGGCACGTGCAGCAAAGAAGCATTGCCATGAACGACAAGTTCGAACGACTCATCGAGCGCGCCGAAGCGCTGATCCAACGCATCGAATCCGTGCTGCCGCAGCCGCTCACGGCGCCGGCCGACTGGAATGCCTCCATCGCCTGGCGCTACCGCCGGCGCAGTTCGGGCCACGGCACGCTGGAGCCGGTGCGCCACGTGGCGCAGATGTCGCTGGACGCGCTCAAGGAAATCGAGGTCCAGAAGGAGAAGATCGAACGCAACACGCGCCAGTTCGTGGAAGGCAAGCCGGCCAACAACGTGCTGCTCACGGGCGCGCGCGGCACGGGCAAGTCCTCGCTGGTGCGCGCCTGCCTGCACGCCTTCGCCGACCAGGGCCTGCGCCTGATCGAGGTCGACAAGGCCGACCTCACGGACTTGCCGGACATCGTGGAAGTGGTGTCGGGCCGGCCCGAGAAGTTCATCGTCTTCAGCGACGACCTGAGCTTCGATGAAGGCGAGCCAGGCTACAAGGCGCTCAAGTCCATCCTCGACGGTTCGGTGGCCGCGTCCACGCCCAACGTGCTGATCTACGCGACCAGCAACCGGCGCCACCTGCTGCCCGAGTACATGAAGGAAAACCTCACGTACACGCACACCGAGGATGGCGAAGTGCACCCCGGCGAGGTGATCGAGGAGAAGATCTCGCTGTCCGAGCGCTTCGGCCTGTGGGTGAGCTTCTACCCCTTCAGCCAGGCCGAGTACCTGACCATCGTGGGCCAGTGGCTGTCGTCCTTCGGCCTGGATGCGAAGGCCATCGAGGCGGCGCGGCCCGAGGCGCTGGTGTGGGCCCTGGAGCGCGGCTCGCGCAGCGGCCGGGTGGCCTACCAGTTCGCGCGCGACTACGCGGGCCGGGGCCAGGCGGCATGAGCGCCGCGCGGCCGGCCGAAGGCAGTGCTGCAGGCACGCCCGCGCAGCCTGCAGCGGCCCGCAAGCACACGGAGGTGGCCGTCGGCATCCTGATCGATGCGCAGGGCCGGCTGCTGCTGAGCACGCGGCCCGAAGGCAAGCCCTATGCGGGGTTCTGGGAGTTCCCCGGCGGCAAGATCGAGGCCGGTGAATCGGTCGAGGAGGCCTTGCGCCGCGAACTGCAGGAAGAGCTGGGCATCACCATCGACGCTGCGCAGGTCTGGCGCGTGACCGAGCACGACTACCCGCATGCGCTGGTGCGCCTGCACTGGTGCAAGGTCTTCGCCTGGCAGGGCGACTTCGAGATGCGCGAGGGCCAGGCCATGCGCTGGCAGCAATTGCCGCTGGACGTGGCGCCGGTGCTGCCGGGCGCGCTGCCGGTGCTCGAATGGATGGCCGAAGAGCGAGGCCTGGGCGCCGAGGCGGCGGCTGCGCGCACGAGTTTCTGAGCATCGTGGTGCGTCGGCCGCGGCGGCACGACGCCGAGGCGTGGACGAAGCGCTACTGCAGCGGGCGCTGCAGCTTGGGGTCGCCGAACAGTTCGTCCTCGGGCGGCGCTTCGGCCGGCACGCGGAACTCCTCGCTGGCCCAGGCGCCCAGGTCCATGCCCTTGCAGCGCGCGCTGCAGAAGGGGCGGTAGGGATTGCGCGGCGCGTAGAGGCTGGGCTGGCCGCAGTTCGGGCAGGGCACGGTGCGCTCGGCCTGCGACGAAGATGGCGTCTTCTTCATGCGCACAAGGTGAGTTCGAAGGCCGCGTCTTCAAGGCTGGGCTGCAGGCGGCCCTCGGCGTCTTCGCGCATGAGGCGCACCGACACCATCAATCGGTTGCCGCTGATCTCGGGCACCAGGCCGCTGTTCGGGTCGATGCGCAGGCGCAGCAGCTGGAAGCTGCGGCCTTGGGGCAGCGTCTGCTGGAACTGGCCGTTGGGCGCCACCACGCGGTAGGGCACGTCCGTGTCGCGCAGCAGCTGCAACAGCAGCAGCACCCCCTCGGCCAGCGGCGCGAGCGTGCCCACCCAGCGTTCGAGGTCCTGCCGGCGGCGCTTCACGGGGTGGTGCTGCCAAGCATAGTAGGCCGGCAGATCGAAGCCGCAGGTGCCGGCCGGGATGCCCGCCCGGCTGCGGATCGCCATGAGCCATTCGTTGTCGGTCAGCGACTGACCGGCCTTGCCGGGCATGGCGTTGAGGGCGGCGAAGTTGCTGTCGAGCCGCGCGATGATGCGCTCCAGCGCGGCTTCCTGGATGGCCGGGTTGCCGCGGTAGCCCGCCAGCGTGGCCTTGTGCTTGTCGAGGTCGCGCAGCACGTCGGACTTCAGGTCCGCCCGGGCGGCCACGTCCATCACTTCGAAGAGCGTCACCAGCGCGTAGTGGTGCGACAGCGGCGATTCGCCGGTCATCAGTTCGCCGAGGCGCTGGAACAGGTGCTCCAGCCGCAGGTAGGTGCGGATGCGCTCGTTGAAGGGATATTCGTAGAGGATCACGTCACGCGAAGGCAGGGGGGCGGGCAGGACAAAGGCTGCGTTTCATCATAGCGTCAAGTGCCGGAGGCCGATGTAGTCGGCAGCCGCTTGCGAACCTCTTGCAACATCACGGCGCCCATCGCCAGCTGGCCGTGCATGGACATGTGCGTGTCGTTGGGGAAGTAGAAGTCCCTCACCTCGCGCCGCGCCCGTTGCGCGAAGTCGAACAGGTTCGGGCCCAGCTCCGGATGGGCGCGCAGGCCCTGCACGAAGCCTTCCGAATGCTGCGGGTCCAGGTAGACGGTGGTCTTGTTGGGGATGACCATCCAGAGCAGTTGCAGATCGGGCTGTCCCTGCGTGAGCCGCTGCATGCGTTCGAAGGTCTGCACCGTGAGCGGGCCCTTGTCGATGTCTTCCTTGAAGAAGGGGACCTTGTTGCAGAAGGCGTGCGAGAACTGCTGGCAGCCGTCGGGCACCACGCGCACGAGCGTCTCGTCGCCGTGCTGCGTGTCGCCCGGCTCGCGCAGCGTGCGCCGCGTGTTGGACCAGGTGATGGGGCCGGTGGTGAGCTTGGCGCTCCAGTTGAGCGTGCCCGCGGGCTTTTGCGTGAGCGGGCCCAGGAACGGGTCGGGCTTGATGGTGAGCTTGCGGCCCTGCGCGATGGCGGGGCAGGCTTCGCTGCGCTGCAGGCGCTCGTCGAAGGCGCGTTCGATGCTTTCGACGATGACCAGCTTGCCCTTGTAGCCCTGGCTGCGCAGCCAGCTGCCGAAGTCGCCGCACAGGTAGCCGATCTCGCCCCAATAGGTGGTCGCGACCTTGTAGCCTGCGCGCACCAGGTCGGCCTGCCAGTACAGCGTCATCGAGAAACTGTCGCCCACCACGAGCACGTCGGCCTGGTCCAGCGGTGCGGAATGCAGCAGCTTCTCGTCCATGGCCGGCGCGGGCTGCGTCCAGCCGAACTGCGTTTCCGACAGCCGGCCGATGCGTGTGAGATCGCCGTAGGGCGCGGGCGTGAACAGCGTCCAGACCAGCAGGGCCGAGATGAACGCGAAGCCCACGGCGAAGGTCTTGAGCCAGAGGGAGGCGGGTGTCTTCATGTCTTGGCGGGTCAGCGCGGCGCGGGTGCCCCGAGGATGCTGCGCACGTAGTCCAGCATGTGGCGGCCGAAGTAGAGCTGGCCCTTCATGGACCAGTGGTTGTCGTTGGGCCAGTAGAGGTCGCGCATCTCGTGCCGGCCTTTCTGGGCCAGCGCGAAGAGGTCGGGACCGATGGCCAGTTCGCGCGCGCGCTGCGCGAAGCCCTGTGCGCGCTGCGTGTCCAGATAGACCGTGGTCTTGTTGGGGATCATCATCCATCCCACCTGGATCGGCGCGGAGCGCTCGGCGAAGCGGTACATGAACTCCGCGTCGGCCGGCTGCAGTTCGGGGCTGGTGCGGTCCATGACGAGGAAGAGGTTCTTCTCGCACAGCCGATGGCTGAACTGCTCGCAGCCCTTGTCGAGCGGGCTCATGAACACCGAGGCGCCGAGGCGGCCCGCGTCGAAGACGAGCACGTCGTGTGCGGCCTCGATGCGGCGCGTGTGGCGCCAGGTCGTTACGCCATTCATCAGGCGCGCCTGGGTGTTGAGCGCGGGCACGGGCGGCGGGGGCGAGGGGCTCACGTGCGGCGGCGGCGAAAGCTTGAGCGGGCGCGTACCCATCGAGGTGCAGCCGCGCATGGCGTCCAGCCGCTCGGGCATGAGGTATTCGATGCTTTCGAGGATCACCAGCCGGCCGCGAAAGCCCTGGGCCTGCAGCCAGGGCGCGAAGTCTTCGCAGACCGGGCCGACCCAGTCCCAGTGCGTGGTGGCCACGCGGTAGCCCGCGGCCACGAGTTCGGTCTGCCACGCGAAATAGTTGCTGAAGCTGTCGCCCACGACCAGGATGTCGGCCTCTTCGATGGGCGATTGCCGGATCAGCGACAGCGCAATGTCCGGCTCGGGCGCGCGGCCCTGGAACTGGTGCTCGGAAATCTGCGCGATGCGCGTGAGTGCGCCCGTGGGCACGGGCGTGAACAGCGTGACGATGAGCAGCGCCGTGATGACCACGGCGCCGGCGCAGAAGATGCTGAGCCAGAGCTTGGCAGGACGCATCTCAGAACTGGAAATAGAGGAAGGGGCTGTAGGTGCCCAGCTTCGAGATCGACAGGCCCATCAGCACGACGGTGAAGACCGCCATGCCGATGGTCGCGGCCGCGCTCAGATGCGGACGGGCGGCCAGGCGCGGGATGGCGGGCACCCAGCGCTGCAGCGAGATGGTGGGCGGCAGGGCCAGCACGATCACCATCGCCAGCAGCGCGGTCTGGAAGAACTCGGGCTTGCGGTAGGGGATGGCGAATTCGGAGAAGGCCGACAGCGAGACGCCGTTCAGGCCCAGCATGCCCTTGTAGATGTGCAGCGCTGTGGCCATGCTGTCGGCGCGGAAGACCACCCAGGCGATCATCACGCACAGGAAGGTGAGCGCCCAGCGCAGCGGCACCGTCCAGCGGCTGGGCTTCCTGCCCTTGCGCACGAACTGGTTCCAGAGGTGGTTGATGGTCAGGTAGAAGCCGTGCAATGCGCCCCAGACCACGAAGGTCCAGGCGGCGCCGTGCCAGAGGCCACCGAGCAGCATGGTCAGGAACAGGTTGATGTAGCGCCGCGCTTCGCCCTTGCGGTTGCCGCCCAGCGGGATGTAGAGGTAGTCGCGCAGGAAGGTCGACAGCGAGATGTGCCAGCGGCGCCAGAAGTCGATGATGCTGGTGGACTTGTAGGGCGAATTGAAGTTCAACGGCAACCAGATGCCGAAGCACAGCGACAGGCCCACGGCCATGTCGGAATAGCCCGAGAAGTCGAAATAGATCTGCAGCGTGTAGGCCAGCACGCCCAGCCACGAACTGATGACGGTGGGGAGGGTGCCGCCGGCCACGCCGTTGAAGAACATGTCGGCGTACTCGCCCATCTTGTCGGCGATGAGCAGCTTCTTGGCCAGGCCGAAGCTGAAGATCGCCAGACCCAGCGCCACCTTGTCGGGGTTGATGCGGTAGGTGGCCGGATTGGCGAACTGGGGCATCATCTGCGCGTGGTGCAGCACGGGGCCCGCGATCAGGTGCGGGAAGTAGGTGACGAAGAGCACGTAGTGCACGAAGCTGCGCTCGCGCACCTTGCCCTGCCAGCAGTCCACCAGGAAGGCGATCTGCGTGAAGGTGTAGAAGGAGATGCCGATCGGCAGGATCAGGTGCAGCAGCGGCAGCGGCTCGATGCGCGCCGCGGTGAGCCCGGCATTGACGCTGCTGATGAAGAAGTCGGCGTACTTGAAGATGCCCAGCACGCTCAGGTTCAGCACGAGCGCGGCGATCAGCAGGCGCTTGCGGCCCTTGTCGGTGCGTCCTTCCTGCGGCGTCAGCCGCAGGCCGAACCAGTAGTTCCAGCAGATCGAGGCCAGCAGCAGCGGCAGGGCTTCGAGGCTCCAGTAACCGTAGAAGAAGAGGGAGGCCAGGCCCAGGAATCCAGCGGCTGCCCGCGTGTTGCGCCATCCGATCAGGAAGAAACCGAACAGGACGATCGGAAAGAAGGCGAAGATGAACGCGTAGGAATTGAACAGCATCGTGGATGAGACGAGGCGCGTGGCAGGCACGCGGTGGGAACGAGTCTCTGAGCCGCCAGAGCAGGCGGCACGCGCGGGGGCAGCGGCGGATTATCGCGCGCCCACCCAGCGCGCCCACAACAGCGCCACTTCCCCGTCAAGGGTTGCCAGCGACTTGCCCTCGTTGTGGATGATGCCGTCGGCGGCGCCGCGGCGCGCGGCACGCGTGGCCTGTTGGGCCACGACCTGCTCCACCGTCTCGCGCGGCCAGCCGGAGCGTGCCATCACGCGCTGGATCTGCGTCTGCGCCTCGGCTTCGACCACCAGGATCCGGTGCAGCCGCGGCCGCCAGCGGCCGGACTCCACCAGCAGCGGAATGTCGAACAGCACCGGGCCGGTGGCCTGGCGCGCCTGCGCTTCGCACGCTTCGCCGATCAAGGGGTGCAGGATGCTTTCGAGCTGGCGCTTGGCCTCGGGGTCGCGGAAAACCTTCTCGCGCATGGCCTGGCGGTCCATGGCGCCGGTGGCATCGACGACGGCCGGGCCGAAGGCCCGGGTCAGCGGGGCGATGGCGGCGCCGCCAGGCAGGGTGATGCGGCGTGCGATGGCGTCGGTGTCGACCAGGGTCGCTCCGCGCTGCACCCACAGCGCGGCCACGGTGCTCTTGCCGCTGCCGATGCCGCCGGTGAGCCCGATGCGTGGCGCCGCCGGCATGTCAGTGGCCCAGCGCGACCAGCGGAAAGGCGAAGGGAACCGAAGCGCGCAGCGTGTCCGGCCCCACGACCAGGCACAGCAGGCCGGCCCCGGCCAGGAAAGGGCCGAAGGAGATCGGGATGTCCTTGTGTGCCAGCCGGCCTGCCAGCAGCAGGGCGCCGCCCAGGATCGCGCCGACCAGCGACGAGGCGAGCACGATGGCGACCAGGAAATCGGCGCCGAACCAGGCGCCGAGCGCCGCCAGCAGCTTGAAGTCGCCATAGCCCATGCCTTCCTTGCCGGTCGCCAGGCGATAGAGGTGGAAGATGCTCCACAGGCTCAGGTAGCCCAGCGCCGCGCCCCAGAGGGCCGAGGAAACCGGCACACCGGTCCAGCCCAGGGCCGATCCGAGCAGGCCGAGCCACAACAGCAGGTAATTGAGCGAGTCGGGCAGCAGCTGCGTGTCCAGGTCGATCATGAACTGGCAGACCAGGAGGGCACAGAAGGCTGCCCAGAGCGCGGCCGGCGGGGTCAGGCCCCAGCGCCAGGCGCACAGGGCGAAAAGCAGGCCCGCTGCGAGTTCGACCGCCGGGTAGCGCCAGCCGATGCCTTGGCTGCAACTGCCGCAACGGCCGCGCAGCAGGGCAAAGCTCAGCAGCGGCACGTTCTGGTACCAGCGGATCGGCGTGCCGCATTGGCCACAGCGGGAGGCTGGGCGCGACAGCGTCAGCGGCTCGAGCCTGTCGACGGCGGCCAGCGCCTCGGCGGCCGCCGTTTCCAGCCCCTGCGGGGCGGGGGCGGATGGGCCCATCACCAGGCGCCACAGGCTCGGCACATCGGGTATCGGCGCCAGGTTGCCTGCGGCATCGCGCAGCCAGTCGCGATACATCATGCGCGGCAGCCGGTGAATGACGACGTTGAGAAAACTGCCGACCAGCAGGCCGAGCACGCCGCCCACGGCGGCGTCGAGCCAAGCCTGCATCATCAGACGACCTGGCCGAGCTTGAAGATGGGCAGGTACATGGACACCACGATGCCGCCGATCAAGGTGCCCAGGAACACGATGATGATGGGCTCCATCAGGCTGGAAAGGCCCGCGACCATGTCGTCGACTTCCTGCTCGTAGAAGTCGGCGGCCTTGCCCAGCATGTGGTCGATGGAACCGGACTCCTCGCCGATGGCGGTCATCTGCAGCACCATGGACGGGAACAGTTGGGCATTGGTCATGGCCGTGGTGAGGCTGGTGCCGGTGGACACTTCCTGCTGCACCTTGATGGTGGCGTCGGCGTAGACCGTGTTGCCCGAAGCGCCTCCCACCGAGTCCAATGCTTCGACCAGCGGGACGCCGGCCGCGAACATGGTCGACAGCGTGCGCGTCCAGCGCGCGATGCAGGACTTGTTGATCAGATCACCGAAGATCGGCATGCGCAGCAACAGCCGGTCCATGACACGCTGAACCTTCTCGCTGCGCTTCCAGGCCTGAAGGAAAAAATACAGGCCTCCACCGATCACGCCGAAGATCAGCCACCAATAGGAAACGAAGAACTCGCTGACGGCCATCACGAAAAGGGTCGGCGCCGGCAGATCCGCCCCAAAGGACGTGAACACTTCCTTGAAGGCCGGGATCACGAAGATCATGATGATCGCGACCACCACGAAAGCAACCACGACCACCGAGGTCGGATACATCAGCGCCGACTTGATCTTGGACTTGATGGCCTCGGTCTTCTCCATGTAGGTCGCCAGGCGGTCCAGCAGGTCTTCCAGGATACCGGCGGCCTCGCCGGCCTCGATCAGGTTGCAGTACAGGCTGTCGAAATACTTGGGGAACTTCCGGAAGGCTGCCGAGAGGGAAGTGCCGGTCTCCACGTCCGAGCGGATGTCGTTCAGCAAGCGCGTGACGTTGGCGTTCGCGTTGCCGCGACCCACGATGTCGAAGGCCTGCAGCAGAGGCACGCCGGCTTTCATCATGGTGGCCAGCTGGCGCGTGAAGATCGCGATGTCCTTGGGCTTGATCGCCTTGCCCGAGCGCATGCGGCGCTTCTTGATCTTGGTGACCAGAATCCCCTGGCGGCGCAGGCTGGCCTGGATCTGGTTCTCGCCGGCGGCGCGCATCTCGCCGCGCACGACCTTGCCGTTGCGGTCGCGCCCTTCCCATTCGTAGATGGTTTCCTTGCTGCTGGCGCTGTTGCTCCTGCTGGTGCGCGTGCTGCTGGTGCGTGCGGCGGTGGCCATGGCGATCTCTTCTCCGATGCGCGTTATTCGTTGGTGACGCCCAGCACTTCCTCGAGCGAGGTCACGCCTTGCATGACCTTCTGCAGGCCGGACTGCCGCAGGGAGCGCACGCCTTCCTTCTCGGCTTGCGCCGCGATTTCGAGCGCACTCCCATCGCGAAGGATGATCTTCTGGATCTCCTCGCTGATGGGCATCACCTGGTAGATGCCGACCCGGCCCTTGTAGCCGTTGTTGCAGGCCGGGCAGCCGACGGCCTTGTAGGGCTTCCACTTGCCGTCCAGCTCCGTGTCCTTGAAGCCGGCGTCCAGCAGGGCCTGCTGCGGGATGTCGGTGGGCACTTTGCATTGCGCGCACAGGCGGCGCGCCAGGCGTTGCGCGGTGATGAGGATGACGCTGGACGCGATGTTGAAGGGGGCAATGCCCATGTTGCGCATCCGCGTCAACGTCGTCGGGGCATCGTTGGTGTGCAGCGTGGACAGCACCAGGTGCCCGGTCTGGGCCGCCTTGATCGAAATGTCCGCCGTCTCCAGGTCGCGGATTTCGCCCACCATGATGATGTCGGGATCCTGGCGAAGGAAGGACCTGAGCGCCACGGCGAAGGTCAAGCCGGCCTTCTCGTTGACGTTGACCTGGTTGACGCCCGGCAGGTTGATTTCGGAAGGGTCTTCCGCGGTCGCGATGTTCACGCCCGCCTTGTTGAGCAGGTTCAGGCAGGTGTACAGCGACACCGTCTTTCCCGAACCGGTGGGGCCCGTCACCAGGATCATGCCGTAGGGCCGCCCGATGGCGGTCATCAGCCGTTCCTTCTCGTCCGCGTCATAGCCCAGTGCGTCGATCCCCAGCTTGGCGCTGCTGGGGTCCAGAATCCGGATCACGATCTTCTCGCCGAAGAGCGTGGGCAGCGTGCTGACGCGGAAGTCGATCACGCGCTCGGGGCCGATCTTGAGCTTCATGCGCCCGTCCTGGGGCACACGCTTCTCCGAGATGTCCAGTTTCGAGATGACCTTGATGCGCGAGGCCAGCTTGTCCTTGATGGCCACCGGCGGACTGGCAATTTCCCGCAATTCCCCGTCGACGCGAAATCGCACGCGGTAGTTGTGCTCGTAGGGCTCGAAGTGGATGTCCGATGCCTTCATGTTGAAGGCGTCGATCAGCATCTTGTGCAGGAAGCGCACGATGGGTGCGTCCTCCACTTCCGCGACGGCCTGCTCGCTGACTTCGTTGGTCTCCCCCGAAGCCAGGTCGTCGAACTCGAAGTCGGTGCCGACCATGCTGTCGACGGCTTCGCTGGTACTGGTCGCAGCCGCTTCCACCAGGCGCGACAGCTTGTCGTACTCGGCGATCACCCAGTCCACGCCCATCTGCGAGGTGAACTTGATCTTGTCGCTGGCCTGCTGGTCCGTCGGATCCGCCGTGGCCACGATCAGCCGGTTGCTGCGCTTGCCCAGCACCACGATGCGGTAGGCCAGGCACAGCTTGGCGTCGAGCAGGTCCTTGGGCAGGCGCTGGGGGTCGACCGCATCCAGGTCCAGCAGCGGCGCGCCGAACGCACTGGACAGCGTGTGGGCCAGATCGGCTGCCGAGACCGCGCCCGTGCCCGTCAGCTCGGCGATGAAACTCGTGCGCGCCGTGCGCGACTTCTGGTAGATCTCTTCGGCCGCCCTGACCTGGAGCTTGCCCGCAGAAATCAGCGCGCGTGCCAAGCCTGGCAGAGCGACGGCGGTGTTTTCTTTGGTAATGGGGTCGGCGGCTGCCATGCGGCGCTTGTAACTAGACGTGAAAAGTGATTCACGATCATCGCCGAAGCAGGGGGGGCTGTAAATGCCGCGTCAGCAACAGTTTGCGAAGCAGTTGGCATTCACTGATCACAAACTAAACCATGCGTGTTCACATGGTCGGGGTGAGAGGATTCGAACCTCCGGCCTCTACGTCCCGAACGTAGCGCTCTACCAGGCTAAGCTACACCCCGATTGCTTTGCCGCTTGCAAGCGGCCACGAATGTCACGCCGTGATGGCGTCAAGCGCGGCGCTGAAGCAGCTGAGCCGCTAATTGTAGCAAACCTTCGGCGTGCCTGTTGCGCGGCAGTGCGTTCAAGGCCTCGATCGCGCGCTGAGCCTCTGCGGCGGCGGCCTCCCGCGTGGCTTGCAGGGCGCCACTGCGGCGCACGATCTCCACGATCCGCGGCAGCTGTCCGACGTCCCCCTGCTCGATCGCATGCCGGACCACCGCGGCTTCGTCCGGCTGGGCGCGCCGCATAGCCAGGATGAGCGGGAGCGTGGTCTTGCCTTCGCGCAGATCGTCCCCCACGTTCTTGCCGGTTTCGGCGGCGTCGCCTTCGTAGTCCAGCAGGTCGTCGATCACCTGGAAGGCCGTTCCGATGGCCTGGCCGTAGGTGGCGCACGCCTCCTCGACATCGCGGGAGCTGCCTGCCAGCACCGCGGCCAGGCGCGTGCTGGCCTCGAAGAGCTTGGCCGTCTTGGATCGGATGACCTGCAGGTAGGCCGTCTCGTCCAGCGAGGCGTCGCCCATGTTCATGAGCTGCAGCACCTCGCCTTCGGCGATGACGTTGGTGGCTTCGGCCAGGATCTCCATCACGCGCATGTCCTGCGCCTCCAGCATCATCTGGAACGCGCGCGAATAGAGGAAGTCGCCGACCAGCACGCTGGCGGCATTGCCAAAGGATTCGTTGGCCGTCGGGCGGCCGCGCCGCAGGGTGGACTCGTCCACGACGTCGTCGTGCAGCAGCGTGGCGGTGTGGATGAACTCGACCACTGCCGCCAGGTTGAAATGCTGGCGCCCCCGGTAGCCCAGTGCGCCGCTCATCAGCAGCAAAAGGGTGGGGCGCAGGCGCTTGCCGCCGGCGGCAATGATGTAGCGCGAGACCTGGCTCACCAGCGGCACCCCGGTGGACAGCCGGGCCGAGATCACCTGATCGACTTCGGCCATGTCGTCGGCGACGAGCCGCAGGACGGCAGCGGTGGTGGACAGGTCTTCTTGGGGGGCTGGCAAGGGTAGGAGCGCGCAGGGGCGCGAGTGCGGACAATCGCGCGCAATTATAGGGAGCGGTGTTCTCGCGGCAGGCCGCACGTGCACGGCCGGGCGAGCCGTGCTAACATGGAGGGCTTCGCGGAATTCGCCGCGAGGACTATCTTCGAGAGATCCGAAAGGTATCTATGTACGCGGTCATAAAAACCGGCGGCAAGCAGTATCGCGTTGCTTCCGGCGAAAAAATCAAAGTAGAACAGATTGCTGCGGACGTTGGCCAGGAGATCGTGATCGACCAGGTTCTGGCCGTCGGCAACGGCGCTGAGATCAAGGTCGGTACGCCCCTGGTGTCCGGCGCCACCGTCACGGCCACGGTCGTGGCGCACGGCAAGCACGACAAGGTGCGCATCTTCAAGCTGCGTCGTCGCAAGCACTATCAGAAACGTCAAGGCCATCGCCAGCAGTTCACCGAACTGCAGATCGGTGCGATCGCCGGCTAACTGGAGCAAGACACCATGGCACAGAAAAAAGGCGGCGGCTCTACGCGAAACGGGCGCGATTCGAAGCCCAAGATGCTCGGCGTGAAGGCCTTCGGCGGTCAGGTGGTGAGCGCAGGCTCCATCATCGTGCGCCAGCGCGGCACCCGCATGCACGCCGGCGTGAACGTCGGCGTGGGCAAGGACCACACGCTGTTCGCGCTGGTCGACGGCCGCATCTCCTTCGGCTCGAAGGGCGCGCTGAACAAGCACACGGTCAGTGTGACGCCGGTCTGAGCGTTCCACGCTCGGATGCACGCGAAGCCCCGCTCGTCGGGGCTTTTCTGCTTTCAGGCGCTCGGCACCGCGCGCCGTCTTTGTAAACTGGGTTTCCCATGAAGTTCGTCGACGAAGCCTTCATCGATGTCGCCGCCGGCGACGGCGGCAACGGCTGCGTGTCGTTCCGCCATGAGAAGTTCAAGGAGTTCGGCGGTCCCGACGGCGGTGACGGCGGGCGTGGCGGCCATGTGCTGGCCGTGGCCGATCCCAACCTCAACACGCTGGTCGATTTCCGCTTCGCCCGCCGCCACGAAGCCAAGCGCGGCCAGCACGGCATGGGCTCCGACATGTTCGGCGCCGCCGGGCAGGACGTGACTCTGCGCATGCCCGTCGGCACCGTCATCACCGACGCCGAGACGGGCGAGGTGCTGTTCGAACTGCTGACCCCGGGCGAGACCATCACCATCGCCAAGGGCGGTGACGGGGGTTTCGGCAACCTGCGCTTCAAGTCCTCGATCAACCGCGCGCCGCGGCAGAAGACCCCCGGCTGGCCCGGCGAGCGCAAAAGCCTGAAGCTCGAGCTCAAGGTGCTGGCCGACGTCGGCCTGTTGGGCATGCCCAATGCGGGCAAGTCCACGCTCATCAGTGCCGTGTCCAATGCACGGCCGCGCATCGCCGACTATCCCTTCACCACGCTGCACCCCAACCTGGGCGTCGTGCGCGTCGGCCCGGAACAAAGCTTCGTGGTGGCCGACCTGCCCGGCCTGATCGAAGGCGCGTCCGAAGGCGCGGGCCTGGGCCATCTGTTCCTGCGCCACTTGCAGCGCACGCGGCTGCTGCTGCACGTGGTCGACCTGGCGCCGTTCGATGACAACGTCGATCCGGTCGCCCAGGCCAGGGCCATCGTGGCCGAGCTCAAGAAGTACGACGAGGCGCTGTACAAGAAGCCGCGCTGGCTGGTGCTCAACAAGCTGGACATGGTGCCTGCGGAAGAGCGCGAGGCGCGGGTGGCGGATTTCGTCAGGCGCCTGCGCTTCAAGGGGCCGGTGTTCCGGATCTCCGCGCTGACCCGCGAGGGCTGCGAGCCGCTCGTGCAGGCCGTCTACCAGCACGTGAAGGCCGAACAGGTGGCCGCCCAGCCGCCGGCCGAGCGCGACCCCCGTTTCTCCGACCCTCTTTGATGCATTCGCGGCGCGCCCCTGCGGGCGCTGGCCGCGTGCAGCACCCCGCCCTCGTTTTCCGCTCATGACTCAGACAGTTGCTTCCCCCGTGCTGCGCGACGCCCGGCGCATCGTGGTCAAGGTGGGCTCCAGCCTCGTGACCAACGAAGGGCGCGGGCTCGACGAGCGCGCCATCGGTGAATGGTGCCGCCAGCTGGCGGCGCTGGTGGGCGAGGGGCGCGAAGTGGTGATGGTGTCCAGCGGCGCCGTGGCCGAAGGCATGAAGCGTCTGGGCTGGTCGGCGCGGCCGAAGGAAATCCATGAGCTGCAGGCCGCCGCCGCCGTGGGCCAGATGGGCCTGGCGCAGATGTACGAAAGCCAGCTGCGCCAGCAGGGCATGGGCAGCGCGCAGGTGCTGCTCACGCATGCCGACCTGGCGGACCGCGAGCGCTACCTCAACGCCCGCTCGACCCTGCTGACGCTGCTCGCGCTGGGTGTGGTGCCGGTGATCAACGAGAACGACACGGTCGTCAACGACGAGATCAAGTTCGGCGACAACGACACGCTGGGCGCGCTGGTCGCGAACCTGGTCGAAGCCGATGCGCTGGTCATCCTCACGGACCAGAAGGGCCTGTACACGGCCGACCCGCGCAGCAACCCCGAGGCGCAATTCGTGCACGAAGGACGGGCGGGCGATCCGGCACTGGAAGCGATGGCCGGCGGCGCCGGCTCCAGCATCGGGCGCGGGGGCATGCTGACCAAGATCCTGGCTGCGCGGCGCGCCGCAGGCTCGGGTGCTTCCACGGTCATTGCCTGGGGCCGCGAGCCCGATGTGCTGCTGCGGCTCATGCGCGGCGAGCCCATCGGCACGCTGCTGGTGGCCCAGACCGCCAAGCATCATGCGCGCAAGCGCTGGATGGCGGACCATCTGCAGCTGCGCGGCGCCGTGCGGGTGGATGCGGGGGCCGCGGCCAAGGTACGCGGCGAAGGCAAGAGCCTGCTGCCCATCGGCATGACCGGCGTGGAAGGCGAGTTCTCGCGCGGCGACGTGATCGCCGTACGCGACGAGGCCGGCTTGGAGCTGGCCCGTGGGCTGGCCAACTACGCGAGCAGCGAGGCGCGGCTGCTGTGCCGCCGCGCCTCGTCGGAGATCGAAGGGCTGCTGGGCTATGTCGCGGAGCCCGAGATGGTCCACCGCGACAACATGGTGCTGATGGGCTGAAGGGCGTCGATGCCCTCGGCCTGGCGACCGCGCTGGCGCGGCCGCCCTCGGTTTCAGTAGCGCAGGATCTCCGGCTGCTTCAGCTCGCGGATCATGTCCGCCACCGTGCCGCGCGGCGCGCGCCCGCCCGCGCAGAGGCTCTGTTTGGCCAGCTGGTAGGTGTAGATCGAGTTGCGGTCGTCGATGCGCTTCCACTCGGGCGCCGTGACCGTGTTCCATTGGCCGCCGCTGTAGCGTGCGTAAGTCTTGTACTCATCGGTGGCGCAGCGCACGCCCTCGTAGAACGCGTTCACGGTGTCCGTGCCCTCGCGGTGGGCGACCACCACATAGCGCACCACGCCGTCGCCCGTCACGCTCATGGTCTTCGGGTCCACGCCGAAGCGCAGCGACATGTAGGGGGGCATCTCCAGCGGCACCAGCCGGCGCAGGTCGAAGTCGGGCGGCGGAGGCGCCTCTTCCTCCTTCCACTCCTTGGGCTCGAAATGGCTGTGGTCCAGTCCGCCATCGCGCTCGATGCGCCGGCGCGCATCTTCCTGCGGCTGGGCCGTGGCCTGCAGGGCGCACAGCGCCAGGCAGGCGGCAGCGCTAGCGCGCAGGAAATCGGTGGCCCTGGGCCGGCGGATCGAGGTCAGAAACATGGGGGTTTGCCAGCGGCGCAGCGGCCGCGCTGGGGTCCGGGTCGAAGCTCGCGCCCGGAGGAAGTTCGAAGGGAGGGCCGGCCTGCAGGCCGGGCGCCGGACGTTCGGTGTCCCGTTGGCGCGTGCCGCCCCGCAGGAAGCGATTGCGTGCGTCGTGGCGCGGCAGGAAGCGTGCGAGCTCGGTCAGCGCCATCTCGTAGACGCCGCGCTTGAATTCCACCACCACATCCAGCGGCACCCAGTAGTCGTTCCAGCGCCAGGCGTCGAACTCGGGGTGATTGGTGGCGCGCAGGTTCAGGTCCCAGTCATGGCCCATCAGCTGCAGCAGGTACCAGATCTGCTTCTGGCCCTTGTAGTGCCCGCGCGCGTCGCGGCGGATGAAACGGTCCGGCACCTCGTAGCGCAGCCAGTCGCGCGTGCGTGCGACGATGCGCACATGCTCGGGTCGCAAGCCCACTTCTTCGTGCAGCTCGCGGAACATCGCCTGCTCGGGGGTCTCGCCCCGGTCGATTCCGCCTTGCGGAAACTGCCAGGAGTGGGTGCGGATGCGCTTGCCCCAAAAAACCTGGTTCCTCTGGTTGAGCAGGATGATGCCGACGTTGGGCCTGAAGCCGTCCCGGTCAAGCATAATCAAACCCCAATTTTTGAACTGGTTCGATTATGCATAGATGCGCCCCCCGGCGCACCCGCACGAGCCAGAGAGGGCCGTGCACATGCGGCCCTTTGTTTTTCAGCCCCTGCACGCGAGCCTTGCGCCCATGAAAGCGTCCCGATTCCTCGTCTCCACCCTCAAGGAAGCCCCGGCCGATGCCGAGGTGGCCAGCCACCGGTTGATGACCCGCGCCGGCATGATCAAGAAGCTGGGCGCCGGCATCTATACCTACATGCCCATGGGCCTGCGCGTCATTCGCAAGGTGGAGGCCATCGTGCGCGAGGAAATGAACCGGGCCGGCGCCATCGAGCTGACCATGCCCGTGGTGCAGCCCGCCGAGCTGTGGCAGGAGACGGGCCGCTTCGACAAGATGGGCCCCGAGCTGCTGCGCATCCAGGACCGCCATGACCGCGACTTCGTGGTGCAGCCCACCAGCGAAGAGGTGGTGACGGACATCGCGCGCCAGGAGATCAAGAGCTACAAGCAGCTGCCGCGGAATTTCTACCAGATCCAGACCAAGTTCCGGGACGAGCGCCGTCCGCGCTTCGGCCTGATGCGCGGGCGCGAGTTCATCATGAAGGATGCCTACAGCTTCGACCGCAATGCCGAAGCGGCCAAGGCCAGCTACCAGGTGATGGCGCAGGCCTACCGCGCCGCCTTCGACCGCTTCGGCCTGCGCTACCGCGCCGTGGCCGCCGACAGCGGCGCGATCGGCGGCGACCTGAGCGAGGAGTTCCAGGTGATCGCGGCCACGGGTGAAGACGCCATCGTCTACTGCCCGGACAGCGACTACGCGGCCAACATGGAGAAGGCCGAGGCGCTCGCGCCGGCCGGTCCGCGCCCGGCCGCCACCCAGGCCCTGGCCCGGACACCCACGCCCGGCAAGGCCACCTGCGCCGAAGTGGCCGAACTGCTGGGCGTGCCGCTGTCGACCACCGTCAAGTCCCTGGTGCTGGCCACCGACCGCGTGGACGACGCGGGCCGGGCGCTGCCGGCCCAGGTCTGGCTGCTGCTGCTGCGCGGCGACCACGACCTGAATGAAGTCAAGGCCGGCAAGCTGCCGGGCTTCGAGGGCGGCTTCCGCTTCGCCACGCTGGCCGAGATCGAAGACCACTTCGGCTGCAAGCCCGGCTACCTGGGCCCGCTGTCGCTCAAGCAGCCGGTCAAGGTGGTGGCCGACCGCGAAGTGGCCGTGATGGCCGACTGGATTTGCGGCGCCAACGAGCCCGACTTCCACATCACCGGTGTCAACTGGGGCCGCGACCTGGCCGAACCCGACCTGGTGGCCGACATCCGCAATGTCGTGGCGGGCGACGCCTCGCCCGACGGCAAGGGCGTGCTGGCGATCGAGCGGGGCATCGAGGTGGGCCATGTGTTCTACCTGGGCACCAAGTACAGCAAGGCCATGAATGCCACCTTCCTGGAGGAAGACGGCAAGCCGCGCCTGCTGGAAATGGGCTGCTACGGCATCGGCATCACGCGCCTGCCCGCCGCGGCCGTCGAGCAGAACCATGACGAGCGCGGCATCATCTGGCCCGACGCCATCGCGCCCTTCACCGTGGTCGTGTGCCCCATTGGCATGGACCGCAGCGAGGCCGTGAAGGCCGAGGCCGAGCGCCTGTATGCCGAACTGCTGGCCGCAGGCGTGGACGTGATCCTGGACGACCGCAACGAACGCCCCGGCGCCATGTTTGCCGATTGGGAACTGATCGGCGTGCCGCACCGCATCACCATCGGCGACAAGGGCCTCAAGGAAGGCCTGGTCGAGTACCAGCACCGCCGCGACACGGCTGCGACCAAGCTGCCGGCGGCCGAAGCGGGCGCCTTCGTGAAGGCGCGCCTGCAGGCATGAACCGGGGCGCGGGTGCGCAGCGGCTGTCGCGGCGGCGCTGGCTGGCGACGGGCGCGGCCCTGCCGCTGGCTGCGCTGCCCGGACTGGCGCAGGCCGGCTCGCAACTCGAGGAGCCGCTGGCCGACGCGGTGCGCGCCGCGCTCTCGGCGGCCATCCGCAATGCCGCGCCGCCCATTCCGGAATTCAACGACACCGAGTCGCGGCTGCGCTACCTGCGCTGGCTGGGCGCCATGGGCGACCGCCTGTACCGCCGCATTCCGGACCGGCGCGAGCGCCTGGAGCTGCTGCAGACCATCTGGTACGAATGCCGCCGCGCGGGGCTGGAAGTGAGCCTGGTGCTGGGCCTGATCCAGGTCGAGAGCAACTTCCGCCGCTTCGCCATCTCCAGCGCGGGCGCGCGCGGCCTGATGCAGGTCATGCCTTTCTGGACCCGCGTGATCGGCGATGGCGACCCGGCGCGGCTGTTCCACATGCAGACCAACCTGCGCTTCGGCTGCCAGATCCTGCGCCACTACCTCGACCGCGAGCGCGGCGACCTGTTCATGGCGCTGGGCCGCTACAACGGCAGCCGCGGCCGCGCGCCCTACCCGAACGCGGTGTTCGCCAACCAGCGCCACTACGTCTTCGACGACCGCGCGCCTGCGGGCCTCGCGGGCTGAGGGCTTCGGCCGCGCGCCGCGCCTTCGGCTCAGCCGGCCGGCGGCGTGCCCGGCGCCGCGGCCGGTCCGCCGCGCGTGATCATCACCTGGTCGATGCGGTGGCTGTCCACGTCCATCACCTCGAAGGTGAAGCCGCCCCAGCTCACGCTGTCGGTGCGGCGCGGCACGCGGCGCAGCATCACCATCAGGAAGCCGGCCAGCGTCTCGTACTCCTCGGCATGCGGCAGCTCGTCGATGTCCAGGGCGCGCTGCACGTCGCCGATCGGCGTCACGCCATCCACCAGCCAGGAGTTCTCGTCCCGGCGCATGATCTGCGGCTCGTCGTCGGGCGTCTGCACCAGCTCGCCCATCACCGTGCTCATCACGTCGTTGAGCGTGATCACGCCCACCACCAGGCTGTATTCGTTCACCACGATGGCGAAGTCCTCGCTGGCCAGGCGGAACTGCTCCAGCACCTCGGTCAGCGTGAGCCGGTCCGGGATCACCAGCGCCTTGTGCAGCGGCAGGCCTTTGTCGAACTGCAGCGGCTGGCCCGAGAGCACGCGGTGGAACATGTCCTTGGCGTCCACGTAGCCCAGGACGTGGTCGATGTCTCCTTCACACACCGGGTAGGCCGAGAAGGGCTCGGCCACGATCCGTGCGCGCAGCACCGATTCGGGGTCGTCCTTGTGCAGCCAGGCGATGCGGTCGCGGCTGGTCATCACGCTGCTGACCAGACGCGTGTCCAGTTCGAACACGTTGGCGATCACCTGCTGCTCGCGCGCGGCCAGCACGCCGGCCTGGGCGCCGGCCTCGGTCATGGCCAGGATGTCGGCCGAGGTGATGGTGTCCTCGCGCTGCGTGGGCAGGCCCAGCAGCCTGAACAGCATGTCCGTGCCGCGCATGAACAGCCACACCAGCGGCTTGAGCAGCGTGATGCACACCTGCATCGGCCCGACCAGGCGCATGGCCACCTGCTCGGGCGCGTTCATGCCCAGCCGCTTGGGGAACAGGTCGGCAAAGACCAGGAACAACGACACCACGCACACGAAGGACGCGCCGAAGGCCAGCCGCTGCGCCAGCACGGGCTCCATCCACCACTCGAACACCTGCGCGAAGTAGGGCGTGAGCGCGCCTTCGCCCACCACGCCGCCCAGGATGGCGATGGCGTTGAGGCCGATCTGCACCACCGTGAAGTAGTGGCCCGGCTGCTCCTGGATCTGCATCACCTTCTGCGCCCGCGCGTCCCCGTCGTCGGCCAGCTGGCGCAGCCGCAGGCGGCGCGCGGCGGCCAGGGTGATCTCGGCGAGCGAGAAGAAGGCGCTGGCGGCGATGAGGACGGCGATGAGGAGCAGGCTTTGCGTCAGGGACATCGTGCGGGCGGCAGCGGCCTGGAGGGCCGTGCGCGCCCGGAAGGATAGCGCCCTCTGGACAGCGCCCTCTATTGCACGAAACCGATGCGGCTGCGAGCGCCGGTGGAGCTGCGCGGCAGGTCTTCGATCAGGACGGTGTCGCGTTTGGCCAGGCGGGCGTTGCCGAAGCCCGTCATCAGCGCCCGCCGCATCTCGCGCGGCGCGAGGGCTGCCAGCGCGTCGAGCACGTCGTCGGTCGGCTCCGGTGCCAGGTGGCGGCCCCAGTCGTGCTCGCCGCGGATCGAGCGGTAGAGCTTGCCCGCGATGCGGCGCGCCTGCTCGGGCGAGGGGGCGTCGATCTCGAACACGTTCATGCGGTTGAGGATCGGCTCGGGCACGGAGCGCTCGTCGTTGGCGGTGCTCACCCAGATCACCTGGCTGGCGTCGATCGCCACCTCGGCGAACTCGTCCACGAAGCTGTGCGCCGTGTCGTGCTCGAGCAGCGAATACAGGGCGCCCAGCGGGTCGTACTGCGCGTCGGCGCTGGCCTTGTCGATCTCGTCCACCACGATCACCGGGTTGGCGTACTGGCCGTCCACCAGCGTCTCGAAGACCTTGCCCGGACGCGAGCCCTTCCATTGCGAGGACGCGCCCGAGAGCAGCCACCCGGCCGTCATCGAACTCATCGGCACCAGCGACATGCCGGTGCCCAGCAGCTCCGCCAGCCGGCGTGCGAAGTGCGTCTTGCCGATGCCCGGCGGGCCCAGCAGCAGCATGGGCGTCACCTCCAGGCCGTCGCGGCAGTCCTGGGCCAGGGCGACGTGGCGGCGCACGTCGTCCAGCGCATCGGTGAAATTGGGGAGCTCGTCGTACAGCGAAGCCATGTCCGGCACGCCGCTGGGCTTGACCTGGAAGCGCTCGGGGCCGCGTTCGAGCATGCGCTCGTAGGTGGTGCGCAGGTGCTCGTGTTCGCGCTCGGGCAGCTTGGCCAGCTTGCGCTCCACCTCGTGGGTCTGGTAGACGCTGCGCAGCTGCGCGACGGGCAGCTGGAAGGCAACATCGGCCGGGACGAGACTGCGGGAATCCATGGACACCTCCGAATCGAACACGGGAGGATCACAGCACAAGCCGTGCCCGGTGGTCAATCGGTGGGTGCCGCCCGGGGCTTGGCGGAAAGAACCGCCCGGCGCCTCAGACGCCGCCGGTCGGGTGCGTGGGGTCGACCCACAGCACCGTCTCGGGCTTCTCGACCGGTTCGATGTCGATGTTCACCGCCACGGCCTCGCCATCGCTGCGGCACAGCACGCACTCGAGCGGCTCGGTGGCGCTGGCATTGATTTCCTGGTGCGGGACATAGGGTGGCACGTAGATGAAGTCGCCCGGGCCCGCCTCGGCCGTGAACTCCAACTGCTCGCCCCAGCGCATGCGGGCACGCCCGCGCACCACGTAGATCACCGACTCCAGATGCCCGTGATGATGCGCGCCCGTCTTGGCGTTGGCATGGATGGTCACGGTGCCGGCCCAGAGCTTCTGGGCGCCCACGCGGGCGAAGTTGATCGCCGCGGCCCGGTTCATGCCGGGCGTCTGGGCCGTGTTCGTATCGAGTTGATGGCCGGGAATCACACGCACGCCGTCGTGCTTCCACGCCGGCTCGGCAGGGTCGCCGTGATCGTGGGGATGATCGTGCGCCATGCCGGCAGCCCTGCTCAGGCGGGTTGGGCCAGCACCTGCTGCAGCTCGCCCGACTCGTACATCTCCATCATGATGTCGGAGCCGCCGATGAATTCGCCCTTCACGTAGAGCTGCGGGATCGTGGGCCAGTGGCTGAATTCCTTGATGCCCTGGCGGATCTCGGCGTCGTCGAGCACGTTCACGGTCTTGATGGCCTTGGTGTCCACGCCGCAGGCCTTGAGGATCTGGATGGCGCGGCCGGAGAAGCCGCACATGGGGAAGCTGGCGCTGCCCTTCATGAACAGCAGGATGTCGTGGGTCTGGACGAGTTCGGCGATGCGTTGCTGGACGTCGGTCATGGGATTTCCTTCGCGGGAGGGCGTGGGGCGTTGGGCCGGATTATTTCACCGACGGCGCGGCCTGGCGCGTGGCAGGCCTTCTGCCGAGGGTGTCAGACAGCGGCGGGCGGACGGGCCTGCGCCAGCGCCGCCGGGGCACCGCGCAGGCGCGGCCGCGTCCCCGGGCGCATGTCATGGTGCGGCCTCTTCCGGCCAGCGCCCGCCGCTGCAGCGCGCGATGCCGGCCAAGTCCGGCCTGGATTGCACCTCGCCGAAGCCGCGCGCGCGCAGCAGCGCACAGACGGCTTCGGCCTGTTCATGGCCGTGTTCCAGCAGCAGCCAGCCGCCGGGCGCCAGGTGGGCCGGCGCATGCCGCACCAAGTGGCGCAGGTCGTCCAGGCCGTCGACGCCGCTGGCCAGCGCGCCCAGGGGCTCGTGGCGCAGGGCAGCCAGGTGCGTGTCGCCCTCGGCGATGTAGGGCGGGTTGCTGACCACCGCGTCGTAGCCGGTGGCCGCGCCGTCCAGCCAGTTCGCCTGGCGAAAGCGCACGGCCAGGCCCAGCCGCCGCGCGTTGGCCTGCGCGACGGCGAGCGCGTCGGGGCTGGCGTCGCTGGCCTCGACTTGCGCATCGGGCCGTGCCTGCTGCAAGGCCAGGGCGATGGCGCCGCTGCCCGTGCCCAGGTCGATCACGCGCGGCGTGCGGCGAGGCGCCAGCACCTCCAGCGCCCATTCCACCAGGGTTTCCGTGTCGGGCCGAGGCACCAGCACGCGCGCGTCCACCTGCAGCGCGAGGCCGTGGAATTCCTTCTCGCCGACCAGGTAGGCCAGCGGCTCGCCGGCCGCACGGCGCGTGCACAGCGCGCGGTAGCGGCCGGCGGCATCGGGGCCGAGCCGGTCGTCGTCATGGATCAGCAGCCAGGCGCGGTCGTGCGGGGCGCGGCCCAGCGCATGCAGCAGCAGCATCTGGGCGTCGAGCCGTTCCAGCCCCAGCGCGCCGGCGCCGGCCAGGGCCTGCGCCAGCGTGGGCGCCATGGCCGCCTCGCCGGTCATGCGTCGCCTTCCAGCTCGGCCAGCAGCTCGGCTTCGCGCGCGGCGCGCAGGGCGGCCAGCACTTCGCCCAGGTCGCCTTCCATGATGGCCGGCAGCTTGTAGAGCGTGAGGTTGATGCGGTGGTCGGTCAGGCGCCCCTGCGGGAAGTTGTAGGTGCGGATGCGGTCACTGCGGTCGCCGCTGCCGATCAGCCCCTTGCGCAGCGCCGCTTCCTTGGCCGCGCGCTCGCTGCGTTCCTTTTCCTGGATGCGCGCCTGCAGCACCTGCAGCGCCTTGGCCTTGTTGGCATGCTGGCTGCGCCCGTCCTGGCATTCGGCCACGATGCCGGTGGGCAGGTGCACCACGCGCACGGCCGAGTCGGTCTTGTTGATGTGCTGGCCGCCCGCGCCGCTGGCACGGAAGGTGTCGATGCGCAGATCGGCCGGGTTCAGCGTGATGGCCTGCGCGGCGTCGGGTTCGGGCATCACGGCCACGGTGCAAGCGCTGGTGTGGATGCGGCCCTGCGTCTCGGTGGCCGGCACGCGCTGCACGCGGTGGCCGCCCGATTCGAAGCGCAGCGCGCCATACACGTCGTCGCCCTCGATGCGCAGCACGATTTCCTTGTAGCCACCGATCTCGTTCTCGCTGGCGCTCATCACCTCCACCTTCCAGCCCGTGCTGGCAGCGTAGCGGGTGTACATGCGCACCAGGTCGCCGGCGAACAGGGCCGACTCGTCCCCGCCCGTGCCGGCGCGGATCTCGACGAAGGCGGGGCGTGCGTCGTCGGGGTCCCTGGGCAGCAAGAGGCGCTGCACCTCGTCTTCCAGCTGCTGCAGTTCGGCCTCGGCGCTGGCGATTTCTTCCTGCGCCATCGCGGCCATGTCCGGGTCGTCGAGCATTTCGCGCGCGCCGGCCAGGTCCGCCTCGCGCTGCCGGTAGCGCGCCCAGCGCCCGGCCACGGCCGTCACCTCCGCATGCTCCTTGGAGATCGTGCGGTACTGCGCCATGTCGGCCATGATGTCCTCGCGCGAGAGCAGGAAGTCCAGCTCCTTCAGGCGTTCGGCGTGGCGTTCGAGTTGGTGGCGGAGGAAGTCTTTCAAGGGCGAGCCGTTTTCGATGGGGGCGTGGCGTGCGCAGCGGCGGCGGGTGCGCAAAGAGCGAGGGCAGAGGGGGGCGGCGCAGGGGGGGGCGCCGGCCTCCACCCGGCGGGCGGCGGGTGCAGGGGGCGCTAGGACTCGCGCAGCGCCGCGCGGTCCGCGCTGGCCAGAGCCTGGTCACGCTGCCAGGCCAGCCACGCGATGGCGCCGCCGAGGGCAGCCAGCCCACCCCAGACGATTGCGATGCCGTAGGCGCCCAGCGTGTCATGCACGCGCTGCAGCCAATGGCCCAGCGGGCCGTCGAAGGGCGGCATGCGCGGATGTACCAGTTCCACCAGCGCCAGCAGCACGAACATCATGGCCAGCGCGAACAGGGGCGGTCCGAACTGGATGCGCCCACGCGCTTGCGGCAGGCGCCGTGCACGTGCGGCGGCTTCGGCCCGGTTGCGCCGGCGCACGTCCCACACCATGAACGCGCCGCAGGCGAACAGCGCGAAGAAGAGGGCCTTCACCCACATGCGGCTCAGCGCTCCTTGCGCAGGAACAGCCGCGACACAGCCTGCGCGGTCTGCTCGCGCGCCTGGGCGTCGCCGGCGTGCAGCTCGGCCAGCGCGCCGTGCATCATCTTCTGCGTGAGGCCGCGCGACAGGGCTTCCATCACGGCTTCCACGTCGTCGCCGCGCGCCAGCAGCTTGCGCGCGCGCGCCAGTTCGGCCTGGCGCCAGACATCGGTCTGCGCCTGCAGTTGCTGGATCAGCGGCACGATGCCGCCCGTGGGGCTGCGCTGGTCCAGCCAGTGCATGAAGCTCTGCACGCCGGCATCGATGATGGTCTCGGCCTCGGCCACGGCGGCCTGGCGGCTGGCCTCGCCCTGGCGCACCACGTGGGCCAGGTCGTCCACGGTGTAGAGGTACACGTCTTCCAGCTGCTTGACTTCGGGCTCGATGTCGCGCGGCACGGCCAGGTCGACCATGAACATGGGCCGGTGCTTGCGCGCCTTGAGCGCGCGTTCGACGGCGCCCAGGCCGATCAGCGGCAGCGTGCTGGCGGTGCAGCTGACGACGATGTCGAATTCGTGCAGCCGGCCCGGCAGGTCGGCCAGGCGCATCACCTCGGCGCCGAAGCGCGCGGCCAGCTTCTCGCCGCGGTCCAGCGAGCGGTTGGCAATGGCGATCTTGGCCGGCTGCCTGGCGGCGAAATGCGTGGCCGCCAGGTCGATCATCTCGCCCGCGCCGACGAAGAGCACGCGCGTTTCGTTCAGCCGCTCGAAGAGCTGGCCGGCCAGGCGCACGGCGGCGGCGGCCATGCTGATGGAATGCGCGCCGATCTCGGTGGAGCTGCGCACTTCCTTGGCGACCGCGAAGGAGCGCTGGAACAGCTGGTTCAGCGTGCTCCCCAGGGCGCCGGCCGTTTCGGCGGCGCGCACGGCGTCCTTCATCTGGCCCAGGATCTGCGCCTCGCCGAGCACCATGGAGTCGAGCCCGCTGGCCACCCGGAAGGCATGGCGCGCGGCCTGGTCGTCGGTCAGCGCGTAGGTGTGAGCGCGCAGCAGGGCGGGCGAGACCCCGCCGCTTTCGGCCAGCCAGCCCACCGTGTGGTCCAGCGCCGGCTGCGCGGCGGCGCAGTAGATTTCGGTGCGGTTGCAGGTCGAGAGGATGGCCGCTTCCACCTCCGGGTGGCCGCCGCCGCGGCCCACGCTGCGGCGCAGGCTTTGCAGCGTGGGCGCGATCTGGTCGAGGGCGAACGCAAAACGACCGCGCAGATCGAGCGGCGCGGTCGTGTGGTTCAAGCCGAGGGCCCAGACTGCCATGGACCCGGATTATAAAATTCGCCGCGCTGGCGGGGCCGGGCCCAGGCGATTCGTCCTTGCCGGCCGCGGGCTCGTCCTGGCGACGCGCCACGGGCGCCGGCCGCTTCCCCATGTCCTTCCTCGACCTGATCAACCACCTGATGAACTTTCTGGCGCCGGCCTTCGCCGTGGCGCTCGGGCTGGTGGCGGGCGCGCGCGGCTGGATCCGGCGCGCGCCGGGCCAGCCGGCCTGGTGGAAGCAGTGGATCGTGCTGAGCGCGACCGGCGCCCTGGTGCTGGTGCTGGGCCTGGTGCTGCTGGGGCGCGACGGGCGCATGGCCACCTACCTCGCCCTGGTGCTGGCCTGCGGCAGTGTGCAGTGGCTGCTGCTGCAGGGCTGGCGCCGCTGAGCGGCGAGGCGCCCCTGCCCGGTTTACGGCGCGGTCACTCAGGCCGTGGCCCGCGCGTCGCGCACCATGTAGACCGCCGTGCCCGGGTAGCTGGCCAGGCGCGCCTGCTGCGCGGCATCGGCCAGCGCCGCGCGCACGAAGCCGTGCCGCGCCCAGAAGCCCCGCGAGTCCTGCACCGCCACCAGCGCCGCGTAGCGCCAGCCCTGGCGGCGCCCATGCGCCAGCGCATGCGCGACCAGCGACGGGCCCAGGCGCAGCCCGTGGGCCGAGGGGTGCACGGCCAGGTCATGCAGGTAGAGCGTGTCGGCGTCGGCCGCCGCGGGCTCGAAGTCGCCATGCAGCGCCGTGAGCTTGCCGCGCCGTGACGGGTAGCCCGTGAGGTAGGCATGCACCTGGCCTTCGTGTTCGGCCACCCAGGCGGTGGCCGGCGCACAGGCCAGGCGGCGCAGGATCAGCGGGCCGGCCTCGACGAAATCGGCACCGTAGCAGGCCAGCTGGATGGCCAGCACCTGCGGCAGGTCGCAGGCGTCCATCGCCCGCAACCGCGGTGCCGGCGCGGCGTTCATGCCAGCAGCAGCTTGTCGTCGTCCAGTTTCTCGCCGCGCGTCTGCTCGAACATGCGCAGCAGGTCCGGCACGTCCAGGCCCGCGCGTTGGTCCCCGGCCACATCCAGGATCACCTGGCCCTCGTGCAGCATCACCGTGCGGCTGCCGTAGTCCAGCGCCTGGCGCATGCTGTGCGTGACCATCATGGCCGTGAGCTTCGCTTCCTCGACGATGCGCGCCGTCAGCTCCAGCACGAAGGCGGCGGTCTTCGGGTCCAGCGCGGCCGTGTGCTCGTCCAGCAGCAGGATGCGCGAGGGCTGCAGCGAGGCCATCAGCAGGCTCACGGCCTGGCGCTGGCCGCCCGAGAGCAGGCCGATGCGGTCGGCCAGGCGGTTCTCCAGCCCCAGCTGGAGGATGGCCAGCTTCTCGCGGAACAGCTCGCGCAACTGGCGGTTGAGCGCGAAGCCGAAGCCACGGCCCTGGCCGCGCTTGTAGGCCAGCGCCATGTTCTCCTCGATGGTCAGCGCCTCGCAGGTGCCCGCCATCGGGTCCTGGAACACGCGCGCCACCATGCCGGCGCGCTGCCAGGCACTGAGCCGGGTCACGTCCTGGCCGTCGATGTCGATGCGGCCGCTGTCCACCGGCAGGTCGCCGCTCACGGCATTGAGGAAGGTGGACTTGCCCGCGCCGTTGGAGCCGATCACGGTGACGAACTGGCCCGAGGGAATCTCCAGGCTCAGGCCGCGCAGCACGTGGTTCTCGATCGGCGTGCCGGGGTTGAAGGTGATGTGGAGGTCTTGTGCGCGCAGCATCAGCGGGCTCCCTTGGCGTGGCCGCTGGCCGACTTGCCGGGCACGAGCCGTCCCAGCTTGCGTTTGTAGGTCGGCACCATCAGCGCCAGCGCGACCAGCACGGCCGTGACCAGGTTCAGGTCCTGCGCCTGCAGGCCCATGAATTCGGTGTTCAGCGCCAGCGCGATGAAGAAGCGGTAGAGCACGGCGCCCAGCACGCAGGCCAGCGTGGTGACGACCAGGCTGCGCGAGGGCATCAGCGTCTCGCCGATGATCACGGCCGCCAGGCCGATCACGATCGTGCCCACGCCCATGGAGATGTCGGCCGCACCCTGCGTCTGTGCGAACAGCGCGCCGGCCAGCGCCACCAGCGCGTTCGACAGCGCCAGGCCCAGCAGCGTGTGCCGGTCGGTGGAAATGCCCTGCGCGCGCGCCATGCGGGCGTTGCCGCCGGTGGCGCGCATGGCCAGGCCGGCCTCGGAGTTGAAGAACCAGTCGACCACCAGCTTGGCCACGATCACGATGATCAGCAGCAGCAGCGGCTTGGACCAGTACTCGGCCATGTCGCCGAAAGGCACCAGCGAGAAGACCGTGGGCTCGGTGATCAGCGCGACGTTGGGCTTGCCCATGATGCGCAGGTTGATCGAGTAGAGCGCGATCATCACCAGGATGCTCGCGAGCAGCTGCATGATCTTGAGCCGCACGTTGAGCCAGGCCGTGACCCAGCCCGACGCGGCGCCGGCCACGCAGGCCACGGCCGAGGCCGCGAACGGATTCCAGCCCGCGACGATCAGCGTCGCGGCCACGGCGGCGCCCAGCGGGAAGCTGCCGTCCACCGTGAGGTCGGGGAAGTTGATGATCCGGAAGGAAATCCAGACGCCCAGCGCGACCAGCCCGAAGATCAGGCCGATCTCGATGGCGCCCAGCGACGCGATCAGAGACATGGGAAAGCTTTCGCCGTTCTGCGGGGAGGTGACCGGGCGGCCGGCGGCTTACTTGGCGCCGACGATCTTGGCCGTCTTCAGCAGCGCTTCGGGCAGCGTCACGCCCTGGGCCTGGGCGGCGGCGGGGTTCACGTGCAGTTCGAACTTGTTGCTGGTCTCGGAGGCGATGGCGCCCGGCTTCTCGCCCTTGAGCACGCGCACCACCATCTTGCCGGTCTGGCGGCCGATGTCGTAGTAGTTCAGGCCCAGCGCGGCCACGGCGCCGCGCTCCACGGTGGCGGTGTCGGCGGCCAGCACGGGCAGCTTGGCCTGCTGCGCGACCTTGACGATGCCCTCGAAGGCCGAGACCACGTTGTTGTCGGTGGGGGTGTACATCACGTCGGCCTTGCCGACCAGGCTCTGCGCGGCCGTGGGCACGTCCACCGTACGGGCGGCGGCGGCCTCGACGATGGTGATGCCCATCGGCTGGGCGGCCTTCTTCAGTGCCTCCACGATGGCCACCGAGTTGGCTTCGCCAGGGCTGTAGATCACGCCCACGCGCTTGGCGGTGGGCACCACCTGCTGAATCAGCGCCAGGTGCTTGTCCAGCGGCGACAGGTCGGACACGCCGGTCACGTTGGTGCCCGAGGGCTTCCAGTCCTTGACCAGCTTGGCAGCCACCGGGTCGGTCACAGCCGAGTAGATCACCGGGATCTGCTTGGTGGCGGCCACCGCGGCCTGGGCCGACGGCGTGGCGATGGCGACGATCGCGCTCGGGCGGTCGCCGGCGAACTTGCGCGCGATCTGCGCGGCCGTGCCCACATTGCCCTGCGCGCTCTGGTAGCTGAACTTGAAGCCCTTGCCATCCACGTAGCCGGCGTCCTTCAGTTCGTCGCGCACGCCGTCGCGCACGGCGTCCAGCGCCGGGTGTTCCACGATCGCGGTGACGGCGACGGACGGGTCGGCGGCCAGGGCCGGGCCGGCGGCCAGAACACCCAGGGCCAGGGTCAGGGTGGACAGGGGCGAGCGCAGGATCGAGGAAGTCATGGAATTTCCGGGAAAGAAGAGAAGGGAAAGCGGCGAAGAAACCCGGGCGCAGCGGGACGGCCCTTGGGGCCGGGGTCCAGGCGCGGGGCGCGCTGGCGCGGGATCTGTCTCCATCGAAAGGCCGGCAGTCTAGGCGCAGTCGGCCGCAATAGCTTTGCGGCAAAAGATCGGGCTAACCCCGAAAGAGGAAATAATCTTCGGTCAGGACGGTGAACGAGGAGACGATTTTGCATCTTCCGGCTTTGGACCGCATCGATCGCCAGCTTCTGGAACACCTGCAGACGCACGGGCGGGCGTCCAACCTGGAACTGGCCGAACTCGTGAGCCTGTCGCCCGCGCAGGTGCACCGCCGCCATCGCCGGCTGGAGGAGCGCGGCTACATCAGCGGCTACATGGCCCGCGTGCCGCCGGTGCCGCTGGGCCTGGGGGTGGTCGCCTTCATCCACCTGACGATGGCCCGCGGCCATGCCGACGAGCTGCCGCGCTTCAACGACCGCGTGGCCGAACTGCCGCAGGTGCTGGAGTGCTATTCGGTGACGGGCGACTTCGACTACGTGCTCAAGGTGGTGGCGCGCGACCTGCCCTCGCTGTCGCGCTTTCTCATGAATACGCTGATGCACATGCCGGGCGTGAGCGCGGTGCGCTCCAGCGTGTGCCTCGAAGAGATCAAGAGCACGACAGCGCTGCCGCTCGAGTGACGCGGCGTGGCGGCCTGCGCTCAGCCGCCGGCGGCAGGGGGCGCGGGCGGCTGGGCCGGCACCGCCGCGACCAGCGGTGTGGCCAGCGGCAGGCCGGCCTTCTTGAATTCGTCGAGCATGGTGAACAGCAGGTCGCTGCGCACGCCGCCGGCCACGCGCGGGCTGCTCACGTAGGCGATGGCCTGGAAGATCAGCATGCCGTTCTCGATGCCTTCCAGCGTGAGCGAGGGCGCGGGCGCCTGCAGCACGCCCGGGTGGCCGGTGCAGGCGGCCAGCATCAGCTCGCGCACGCGGTGCGCGTCGGTGTTCAGCGGCAGGGGCAGGCGGATCAGCACGCGACCTTCGGCGTTGGTCAGCGTCATGTTGCGCACGGACTTGGTGATGAACTCCGAATTGGGCACGATCAGCGTGGAGCGGTCGCCCAGCTGGATCTCGGTGGCCCGCACGTTGATGCGCTTGACGTCGCCCTCGGTCGTGCCCAGCACCACCCAGTCGCCCACCTTCACCGGCCGCTCGGCCAAGAGGATCAGGCCCGAGATGAAGTTCTGCACGATGGCCTGCAGCCCGAAGCCGATGCCCACCGACAGCGCGCTGGCGATCCAGGCGATGCGGTTGATGCCGATGCCCAGCGCCGACAGCGCCAGCGCCACCACCACGATCACGCCCACGTAGCCCAGCAGCGTGGACAGCGAGGTCTGCATGCCCGCTTCCAGCGTTGTCGTGGGCAGGTAGCTGTCGCGCAGCCAGCGCTTGAACACGCGCAGCGCGACGAAGCCCGCCACCAGCACGCCGATGGCCGTGAACAGGGCCGCCGGCACGATCTGGAATTCGCCGATGGTCAGGCCGGTGCCGAACTGGCCCGCGCGCTCCAGCACCTCCCCCGGGCCCGAGCCCAGCGGCGCGATGAGCGCGATCACCATGTAGAAGAACAGCGCCACGCGCGCCAGGGCCGACAGCACCACGGCCGCCTGGTCCAGCGTGGCCGGCGCGAAGTCGAAGCTGGCCTGCAGGCGCTGGCCCAGGCTGCTGCGCGCCGACACCAGCGCCATGAACAGGTCGTCGGCGCCCTTGAACAGCACATAGAAGGCGGCCGTGACCACGCCGGTCCAGGTCAGCTGCCCGGCCGCCAGGCTGGCCAGCGCCACGTAGCCCAGCGCGACCAGCACGAGGATCAGCACCAGCGCCACCGACACGCCGCCCACCAGCAGCGCGATCCACAGCGGCCGCTCGGGGGGCGCCGGCGCCGGCGCTGGCGGGCTGCCGTCGGCCGCGAGCGCCGGCGCCGGCGGCGCGGCCGGTGCGCGCAGGCACAGCAGCATGGCGCCGATCAGCAGCACCAGGGCCACGGCCGTGAACGCATGGGTGGTCAGGACGGCGGCGAAACTCGCATCCACCAGGGCATTGACCTGCGCCGGCAGCCACACCAGCGCGCTGACCAGCGCCGTGAGCCAGGGAAAGGGCGCCAGCCGCCGCGCCAGCGCGTCCGGGATGGGCGGCAAGCGCCAGGACGGCCGCGCGTTGGCCAGCAGGGCGCGGCCCAGGCTGGCGACGAAGACCATGAACAGCAGCGATTCGTCGGCCATGCGCAGCAGCTTCTGGCTCAGCGGGCCCAGCAATTCGCGCGTTTCCAGCTGCTGGACGAGCGCCCACAGCACCAGGGCGACGATGAACACGTTGGCCGTGACGATGGCCACGATGAGCAGCGAGCGCCGCAGCCGTCCGCCCGGCAGCAGACGCTGGGCCAGCGCCACCAGCGCGCGCTCGGCCAGCAGGTTGCCGGCCGTGACGGCCAGCAGCGCCAGCAGCAGCGCCCCCATCAGTGGCGCTCGGTGCGCGGGGCTTGTGGCCTGCGTCCAGGCGCTGCGGATCTCGTCCGCCAGGGGCTGCAGGCGCTGCAGGTCGGCGTCCCAGGCCAGCGAAAGATCGCGCCAGAACACGCGGCCCAGCGGCGAGGGCGCGCGCTCGGCCAGCCGCGCCTCGAACAGCGCCCGCTGCTGCGCGCGGATGTCGGTGCTGCGCTGCTGCGCGTCCACCACCACCAGGCGCGCGAGGCGGATGTCGGCGTCCACCGCATTGCGCTCGCGCGTGAGGGCGGCGCGCTGGCGCGTGATGTCCGGGTCTTCGGTGCTGCCGGCCGGCGGGCCGTTGCCTAGCTCGCCCAGGCGCGCGTTCAGGTCGTTGAGCTGGGTGGTGCGCGCGGCGATCAGCGACTGCGCCTGCTGGCCGATCTGTGCGAGCGCGGCGATCAGCGTGCGCGCGTCCTCGCCGGTTTCGGCGGTGGCCGGCAGCTTGTCCAGCGACTGGCGCAGCGCAGCCAGCTCCACCTCGGGCTCGGCGGTGCGCGGCGCGGTGCTGTCCTGCGCCCGGGCGGCGAAGCCGCCGCCGGGCGGCCCGAGGCCGAGCAGCAGCCACAGGCCCAGCAAGGCCGCGAAGGCGATTCGGGGAAAACGCATGCGGCGGATCATAGGCAGCGCCCGCATCGCGCCGGCGCAGGAAAAGCGCGCATCCGCGCCCGCACAGGCCAGGGCTGCGGCCGCTCAGCCCACCGGGCTGAACAGGTCGACGCGGTCGGTGATGATGCCGTCGGTGCCCAGATCGATCAGGCGCTGCGCGGCCCACTCGTCATTGACGGTGTAGCTCAGCTGGCGCAGGCCGGCCTGGCGCACGCGCGCCACGGTGGCAGCGTCCCACAGCGCATGGTTGCAGACGATGGCCACGCAGTCCAGGCGCAGCGCTTCTTCCAGCCAGCCTTCGCGCAGGCGATCCAGCAGCAACGCGCGCGGCAGTTGTGGTGCGGCGGCGCGGGCCGCGGCCAGCGCTTCGGGCTTGAAGGATGAGAGCAGCGGCGGCACGGCGGCGCCGGCCCACAGCTGCGCCGCTTGGCGCGCCACCGCCTCGCCGGTCACGCGCTCGGTGCCCGGCGTGGGCTTGATCTCGATGTTCAGCAGGTGGCCGTTGGCCCGGCACCAGCGTGCCAGGGCCGCCAGCGGGGGCAGCGGCTCGCCGGCCCAGCGGCGCGAATGCCAGCTGCCGGCGTCGAGCTGCGACAGCGCGTGCCAGTCCTGCTCGCCGCCGATGCCGCGGCCGCTGGTGGTGCGCTCCAGCGTCGCGTCGTGCATCAGGAAGGCCACGCCGTCGCGGCTGAGCTTGGCGTCGCATTCGAACATGCGGTAGCCGTGTTGCGCGCCCAGGCGGAAGGCGGCCAGGGTGTTCTCGGGCGCCAGCCTGCCGGCGCCGCGGTGCGCGATCCAGCGCGGATAGGGCCAGGGCGTCATCGGCGGCGGCCCGTCATTCCACGCGCTTGCCGGAGCCGGCGTCGAACCAGTGCAGGCGGTCGGGGCGGGCGCCCACGCGCACCGTCTCGCCCACGGCCGGCGAGCGCTGCGATTCGTCGATGCGCACGATGAGCTGCTCGTCGCCGACGCGGCCGTAGACCAGCCGTTCGGCCCCCAGCAGTTCGACCTGCTCCACGTTCACGCTCCAGCCTTCGTCGTCCAGCACCAGGTGCTCGGGGCGGATGCCCAGGATCTTGCCGGCACGCACGCCCGGCGCGTCCTTGAGCAGGTTCATGGGCGGCGAGCCGATGAAGCTGGCCACGAAGGTGGTGGCGGGGCGGTTGTAGACCTCCTCGGGCGTGCCGAACTGGTCCATCACGCCGGCGTTCATCACGATGATGCGCTGCGCCAGCGTCATGGCCTCGACCTGGTCGTGGGTGACGAACAGGCTGGTGATGCCCAGCTCGCGGTGCAGCTTCTGGATTTCCAGCCGGGTCTGGGCGCGCAGCTTGGCGTCCAGGTTGGACAGCGGCTCGTCGAACAGGAAGACCTGCGGCTGGCGCACGATGGCGCGGCCCATGGCCACGCGCTGGCGCTGCCCGCCCGAGAGTTCGCGCGGCTTGCGCTCCAGCAGGTGGCCCAGTTCCAGGATCTTCGCGGCCTTGTCGACGCGCGCCTTGATCTCGTCCTTGGGCACGCCCTGGATCCGCAGGCCGTAGGCCATGTTGTCGAAGTTCGACATGTGCGGATAGAGCGCGTAGTTCTGGAACACCATCGCGATGTCGCGCCGGGCGGGCTCCACATCGTTGACCACGCGTGCGCCGATGGCGATCTCGCCGGCGCTGATCTCTTCGAGGCCGGCGACCATGCGCAGGAGCGTGGACTTGCCGCAGCCGGAAGGGCCGACGATGACCACGAATTCGCCGTCCTTGATCTCGGCGCTGACGCCGTGGATCACCTGGTTGGCCTTCGGGCCTTTGCCGTAGCGCTTGATGACGTTGCGGAAGGAAAGAGCTGCCATGAGAGATGTCTTCTTGTGCGGGAGGGGCGCGGCGGGGTGTTGCGCCGGCTTAGAGCTACTAACAAAACCATGTCATCATCGAGCGCTTGATTGGTGTTTGATGAGGCATGGGTCGAAACAGGAATAGAGAAATCAGCGCCGCGCTGTTCAAGAAGGTTGCCCCGCTGTTGCCGGTAGTCGTTGCCTCGGCCAAAGGCGGTCGCCCACGAGTGAGCGACGAGATGGCCCTGAACGGCATTCTGTTCGTGCTGCGCACCGGCATTCCCTGGGAGGAGTTGCCCCAGGAACTGGGCTTTGGCAGTGGCATGACCTGTTGGCGGCGTCTGCGTGATTGGCAGGCTGCGGGCGTGTGGCATCGCCTGCATCTGTTGTTGCTCGGTGAATTGCGCGGCGCCGGCAAACTGGACTTCAGCCGTGCGAGCATGGACGCGGCCAGTGTGGCCAGCCCCCGGGGGGCCACTACACCGGCCCCAACCCCACGGACAGGGGCAAACTCGCAAGCAAGCGCCACATCATCACGGACCGCCAAGGCATCCCACTGATCTTCTGCGTCACGGGCGCCAACCGGCATGACTCGGTGGTTTTCGAGCAACTGGTCGACGCGTTGCCAGCGGTACGTGGCTGTCGCGGTCGGCCCAGGCGCTGGCCGCACAAACTGCATGCCGACAAGGGCTATGACTATGCTCGCTGCCGCTTTCACCTGCGCAAGCTGGGGATCACCGCGCGTATTGCCCGGCGCGGCATCGAACGCAACGACCGGCTCGGGCGTCATCGCTGGGTGGTCGAGCGCACGCACGCCTGGCTGGCCGCCTTCGGCAAGCTGCGTACTCGTTTCGAGCGCCGCATCGACATTCATGTCGCGTTGCTCTCGCTGGCCTGCTGCGTTATCTGCATTCGCCATCTCCCACCGTTTTGTTAGCCGCTCTTAGAGCTACTAACAAAACCATGTCATCATCGAGCGCTTGATTGGTGTTTGATGAGGCATGGGTCGAAACAGGAATAGAGAAATCAGCGCCGCGCTGTTCAAGAAGGTTGCCCCGCTGTTGCCGGTAGTCGTTGCCTCGGCCAAAGGCGGTCGCCCACGAGTGAGCGACGAGATGGCCCTGAACGGCATTCTGTTCGTGCTGCGCACCGGCATTCCCTGGGAGGAGTTGCCCCAGGAACTGGGCTTTGGCAGTGGCATGACCTGTTGGCGGCGTCTGCGTGATTGGCAGGCTGCGGGCGTGTGGCATCGCCTGCATCTGTTGTTGCTCGGTGAATTGCGCGGCGCCGGCAAACTGGACTTCAGCCGTGCGAGCATGGACGCGGCCAGTGTGGCCAGCCCCCGGGGGGCCACTACACCGGCCCCAACCCCACGGACAGGGGCAAACTCGCAAGCAAGCGCCACATCATCACGGACCGCCAAGGCATCCCACTGATCTTCTGCGTCACGGGCGCCAACCGGCATGACTCGGTGGTTTTCGAGCAACTGGTCGACGCGTTGCCAGCGGTACGTGGCTGTCGCGGTCGGCCCAGGCGCTGGCCGCACAAACTGCATGCCGACAAGGGCTATGACTATGCTCGCTGCCGCTTTCACCTGCGCAAGCTGGGGATCACCGCGCGTATTGCCCGGCGCGGCATCGAACGCAACGACCGGCTCGGGCGTCATCGCTGGGTGGTCGAGCGCACGCACGCCTGGCTGGCCGCCTTCGGCAAGCTGCGTACTCGTTTCGAGCGCCGCATCGACATTCATGTCGCGTTGCTCTCGCTGGCCTGCTGCGTTATCTGCATTCGCCATCTCCCACCGTTTTGTTAGCCGCTCTTACTTTTCGGTGTCCACGAGGCCCTTGACGAACCACTTCTGCATCAGCATCACGACCAGCGCGGGCGGCAGCATGGCCATCAGGGCCGTGGCCATGATGATGTTCCAGTCGTTGGCGGCCTCGCCGCCGGCGAGCATGCGCTTGATGCCGATCACCACCGGGTACATGTCCTCCGACGTGGTCATCAAGAGAGGCCATAGGTATTGGTTCCATCCGTAGATGAACTGGATCACGAACAGCGCGGCGATGGAGGTGCGCGACAGGGGCACCAGCACGTCCTTGAAGAAGCGCATCGGGCCGGCGCCGTCCACGCGCGCGGCTTCCACCAGCTCGTCGGGCACGGTGAGGAAGAACTGGCGGAACAGGAAAGTGGCCGTGGCCGAGGCGATCAGCGGCAGCGTGAGGCCGGCGTAGCTGTTGAGCAGGCCAAGGTCGGCCACCACCTTGTAGGTGGGCAGGATGCGCACTTCCACCGGCAGCATCAGCGTCACGAAGATGGCCCAGAAGCACAGCATCTTGAACGGGAAGCGGAAGTACACGATGGCGAAGGCCGACAGCAGCGAGATGGCGATCTTGCCGATGCTGATGACCATGGCCGTCACGAAGCTGATCCACATCATGCGCGCGACAGAGGTGTTGAAGCCCTCCTTGCTGCCCCCGAAGAGCGCGGCGCTGTAGGTGTTCCAGAAGTTGTCGCCGGGCAGCAGCGGCATGGGCGCCTGCACGATGGCGTCGGGCTGGTGCGTGGAGGCCACGAAGGCCAGGTAGATCGGGAAGGCCACGATCAGCACGCCGAGCACCATGACCAGGTGCGAGAGAACGGTGAGCCAGGGGCGGCGGTCGATCATGCGGGTTCTCCGTGCACCAGGGTGTGTGTTCCGTGGATGATTTCCCGCGGGGCGAGCGCGATGAAGTCCTCCGGGCATCCGGGGAACTGGCTCAGCCAGGCCCCGGGAAGCGCCTCCTTCGCGCAGCAGATGGGGGAGCGGCGAAGCGCCTTGGGGGTTGCCTTCATGTCAGTACTGGACCTTCTTCTCGACGTAGCGGAACTGCACCACCGTGAGGGCGATGACGATCATCATCAGCACCACGGACTGCGCGGCAGAGCCGCCCAGGTCCAGGCCCTTGAAGCCGTCCTGGTAGACCTTGTAGACCAGGATCGAGGTGGACTGGCCGGGGCCGCCTGCGGTCATCGCGTCGATGATGCCGAAGGTGTCGAAGAAGGCGTACACCACGTTGATCACCAGCAGGAAGAAGGTGGTGGGCGACAGCAGCGGCAGCTGGATGCTCCAGAAGCGGCGCCACGGGCCGGCCCCATCGATGGAGGCGGCCTCGATCAGCGCCTTGGGGATCGACTGCAGCCCCGCCAGGAAGAACAGGAAGTTGTACGAGATCTGCTTCCACACCGAGGCGATGACGATCAGCGCCATGGCCTGGTTCTCGTTCATGAGGTGGTTCCAGGTATAGCCCCACTTGGCCAGGTACCAGGTCGCGATGCCGATGGAGGGCGAGAAGATGAACACCCACAGCACGCCCGCGATGGCCGGCGCCACCGCGTAGGGCAGGATCAGCATCGTCTTGTAGAACATCGCGCCGCGCACGATGCGGTCGGCAAAGATGGCCAGCGCCAGGGCCAGGCAGATGCCGCTGACGGCCACCAGCACCGAGAACAGGGCTGTCGTCTTGAAGGACGCCAGGTAGCCCGGGTCCTGGAAGATGCGCTCGAAGTTCGCCAGCCCCACCCACTCGGTGCTCATGCCGAAGGCGTCTTCCAGTTGCAGAGACTGCAGCAGGGCCTGGCCGGCGGGCAGGAAGAAGAAGATGCTGATGATGGCCAGCTGCGGCAGCAGCAGGGCCCAGGGCAGCCATCTGGAACGGAAGAGGACGCGTTTTTCCATCGTCGGTCAGTTTGTCGGCGCTGTGGAGCTTCGGGGTCGCCCGGCGCCGGGGCGGCCGGCAGCCAAACGGCAGGCGGCGCCGAAGCGCCGCCCTGGTGGGGGTGGCGCATTGTCTTCGATGCGCATCCCCCGTTGGCCGATGCAGCGCGCGGAACCTGCGCGCCGCGCATTGGCCTTACTTCTTGCCGCCGTTGGCCGCTTCGAAGCGGGCCAGCAGGTCGTTGCCGCGCGCGACGATGCTGTCCAGCGCCTCCTTGGCCGTTTTCTTGCCGGCCCAGACCTGTTCGAGCTCTTCGTCCTCGATGGTGCGGATCTGCACGTAGTTGCCCAGGCGGATGCCGCGCGACTTGTCGGTGGTCTTGCGGATCATCTGCGTCACGGCGACGTCGGTGCCGGGGTTCTTCTGATAGAAGCCGGACTTGTCGGTCAGGTCGTAGGCGGCCAGCGTGATGGGCAGGTAGCCCGTGCGCTGGTGGCTGGCGGCCTGCACCTTGGTCTGCGACAGGAAGTCGAAGAACTCGGCCACGCCCTTGTATTCGGCGGGCTTCTTGCCGGCCATGACCCACAGCGAGGCGCCACCGATCACGGTGTTCTGCGGTGCGCCCTTCACGTCGGGGTAGTAGGGCAGGGCGGCCAGGGCGTACTTGAACTTGGCGTTCTTCGCCACGTCGCCGTAGAAGCCCGAGGAGGTCTGGATCATGGCGCATTCGCCCGAGGTGAACGAGGCCTGGGCGTCCGAGCCGCGGCCCTTGTAGACGAACTCGCCGGCCTTGGCGGCGGCCGCCAGGTTCTCGATGTGCTTGACGTGCAGCGGCGAGTTGATCTTCATGCGCGCCTTGTAGCCGTCCTTGGACAGGCCGTTCTGCTCGGTCGCGAACTCGACGTTGTGCCAGGTCGAGAAGCTTTCCAGCTGTGTCCAGCCCTGCCAGGCCAGCGTCATCGGGCAGCTGTGGCCGCTGGCCTTGAGCTTCTTGGCCGCCTCGAAGACTTCGGGCCAGGTGGCCGGGGCCTTGTCGGCGTTCAGGCCGGCCTTCGCGAAGGCATCCTTGTTGATGTAGAAAATGGTGGTCGAGCTGTTGAAGGGAAAGCTCAGCATCTGGCCGTTGGGCGCCGTGTAGTAGCCGGCGACGGCGGGGATGTAGCTGGACGGATCGAAGGTCTTGCCGGCATCGGTCATCACCTTGGCCACGGGCACGGTGGCCCCCTTGCTGGCCATCATGGTGGCGGTACCGACTTCGAACACCTGCAGGATGTGGGGCGCGTTGCCGGCGCGGAAGGCGGCAATGGCGGCCGTCATGCCTTCGGTGTAGTTGCCCTTGAAAGTGGGCACGACCTTGTATTCCTTCTGGCTCTCGTTGAACTGCTTGGCCAGGTCGTTGACCCACTCGTTGTTCACGGCGGTCATGGAATGCCACCATTGGATTTCGGTCTGGGCTTGGGCCGGAACGGCCATCGTGGCGGCCATGGCGGCGGCCAGGGCGAGCAGGGGGGTTCGCATCGGGGACTCCTCAGCAGGAAAAACAAAAGCGCGGATGCTAAGTCGGTTTTGTGACAGAGCAGCGGCGCTTTTTCGCACGGTCGTTCGCGCGGCCCAACGGGGGAAACCCCATCGGACACCGGCCTGCGGCACCGGCAGCGGGCATGACCGCACCGGCCTTGCGCCCACTGCCCCATGCTAGGATCAATTTCCATTCGCATTTGCCCTGAATCCGTCGCGCATTCCGGGCTGCCGTCCGCTTCTTCCAAGGTGTTCCGGTGAGCAAGACCTCTCTCGACAAAAGCAAGATCAAGTTCCTGTTGCTGGAGAACATCCACCCCTCCGCCGAGGCCTTGATCCGCGCCGCGGGCTATTCGCAGATCGAGACCCTGCCGCGCGCGCTGCAGGGCGAGGAATTCAAGGCCAGGTTGGCCGACGTGCATTTCCTGGGCATCCGCTCGCAGAGCAAGCTGACGGCCGACGTGCTGGCCGCCGCACCCAAATTGGTGGCTGCCGGATGCTTTTGCATCGGCACCAACCAGGTGGACCTGGATGCGGCGCGCGAGCGCGGCGTGGCGATCTTCAACGCCCCCTACTCCAACACGCGCTCGGTGGCCGAGCTGGTGCTGGCCGAAGCCATCCTGCTGCTGCGCGGTATCCCGGCCAAGAATGCGCTGGTGCACCGCGGCGGCTGGATGAAGTCGGCCGCCAATTCGCACGAGATCCGCGGCAAGACGCTGGGCATCGTGGGCTACGGCTCCATCGGCACGCAGCTGTCGGTGCTGGCCGAGGCGATGGGCATGCACGTGGCCTTCTACGACGTGGTCACCAAGCTGCCCATCGGCAACGCGCGCCAGGTGCCCGCGTTGCACGACCTGCTGGCGCAGAGCGACATCGTGAGCCTGCACGTGCCCGAGAACGACTCGACGAAATGGATGATCGGCCCCGCCGAGTTCGCGGCCATGAAGCCCGGCGGCATCCTGATCAATGCGGCGCGCGGCACGGTGGTCGACATCGATGCGCTGACCGAGGCCGTCAAGTCCGGCAAGCTGTGGGGCGCGGCCATCGACGTGTTCCCGGTCGAGCCCGGCAGCAACCACGAGGAATTCCAGTCGCCGCTGCGCGGCCTGGACAACGTGATCCTGACGCCGCACATCGGCGGCTCGACGATGGAGGCGCAGGCCAACATCGGCACCGAGGTGGCCGAGAAGCTGGTCAAGTACAGCGACAACGGCACCACCCTCAGCAGCGTCAATTTCCCCGAAGTGGCGCTGCCCGCGCACCCGGGCCGCCACCGCCTGCTGCACATCCACCGCAACGTGCCGGGCGTGCTGTCGGCCATCAACCAGGTCTTTGCCGACAACCACATCAACATCCTCGGCCAGTTCCTGCAGACCCATGGCGACGTGGGCTACGTGGTGGTCGATGTCGACGCTGCCTCGTCCCAACTGGCGCTGGAGAAGGTGGCGCAGGTGCCGGGCACCATCCGCACCCGCGTGCTGTTCTAAGTCGACGCAGCCGCGCACGTCGGCGCTGCGGCCCTCCGGGGCGACTGAGCCGCATGGTCTGAGCGACCGTGCGGCTTCTTTCATGGGCGCGGCGTTTTGCGCCAACGCAAGCCGAATTTTGTGATGGACGGGGGGGCCGTCAATCGGCTATTGGCGGCCCAACAACGGTGCATGCAGGCCCATGGGCCGCAGTGGTACTTTGCGTTGATCTCTGGTACGTTTTGGTATTTTTTGGTGCGGCTCTGTCGCACGCCTGTCGCCCCCGTGTGGGGCTTTTTTTGTGATGGACCGGTGGCGCCGTATCGCATCGAATTGCATCCGACGCCGCATCACGCCCAGAGATGGATCCTGAATCGCCATGAAGCCTGACTTCAGAACCCTCGTGATCGAGCGGACGTCCTTGATGACCCAACTCGAAAAGCGCGTGGCCCACTACCTGCTGTCCAACCCGGACGCCATCCTGACGCAGACCTCGAACACGATCGCCAAGCAGGCGTTCGTGAGCCCGATGACGGTGTCGCGCTTCTTTCGCAAGTTGGGCTTTCACAGCGGGCCGGCCGCCCGCCAGGCGGTGGCGCAGCAACTGGCCAGCCGGATGCCGGCGGCCATCGACAGCCGTTTCGACCGCTACCAGCGCCATCGCGGCCAGCTGGAGAGCGAAAGCGACGTGAAGATGGCGGTGGGCTGCGTGCAGCGCGCAGCCGAGTTCCGGCGCTCGCCCCAATGGGCCGAGATCGTGCAACTGGCCGCCCACGCCGACAGTGTGTTCGCCGTTGGCCTGCAGAGCATGGGTTACCTCGCCACCGGCCTGGTCGGCCGCCTGGGCTACATCCGGCCGAACGTGCACGACCTGGATGGCGCCGACGGTGTCTACGCCCCCTTCTTTGCCGACACCTCGGCCAAGCGGCTGCTGATCGTCATCGACATCTTCCGCTACGGCCGCAACGGGCCGGTGCTGTGCCAGGCGGCGCGCGACAGCGGTGCCGACGTGGTCGTGTTCTGCGACGAACACGGCAGCTGGGCCCGCGACATCACGCCACATGTGGTGAGCCTGCCGTCCGAGAGCGGCTACTTCTTTCGCTCCACCGTCGCCATCCACCTGTGCCTGCACATGCTGGTGCAGGACGTGATCGATGTGCTGGGCGAGCCCGTGCGTCAGCAGCTCGAACGCATGTCCGAAGCGCAGGCGCTATTTGGCCAGTACCTCGACTGAATTCATTTCTCTCCCTCCACCTGCCCCAGGAACACCCCATGAAGCTGAAGTTGTTGACGCTCCCTGCACTGCTTGCTGCCGCAGCGTTGAGCGTGCCCGTCGCGCTGGCCAAGACGCCGCAGGACACGCTGGTGATTGGCAAGTCGGCCGACCCGCAGAACCTCGATCCGGCCGTGACCATGGACAACAACGACTGGACCGTCACCTACCCGGCCTACCAGCGTCTGGTGCGCTACAAGGTGGTCGACGGCAAGAGCAGCAGCGAGCTGGAAGGCGACTTGGCGCTGGGCTGGACGGCCTCGGCCGATGGCCTGAACTGGGAGTTCAAACTCAAGCCCGGCCAACGCTTTGCCGATGGCTCACCGGTCGATGCGGCGGCCGTGAAGTTCTCCTTCGACCGGCTGCTGGCGCTCAAGAAAGGCCCGTCGGAGCCCATTCCCGAGGGCACGCAGATCACGGTGGTCGACCCCGCCACCGTGCGCTTCACGCTCAAGAGCAGCTTCGCGCCCTTCCTGTCGGTGCTGGCCATCAATGGCGGCGCCATCGTCAACCCCAAGGTGATGCAGCACGAGAAGAACGGCGACAAGGCGCAGGGCTGGCTGGCCGCCAACACCATGGGCAGCGGTGCCTACCAACTGACCAGTTGGCAGAAGGGCCAGAGCCTGGTGCTCGACAAGAGCCCGCAGGTCAACGGGGCAGCACCGGCCTTCAACAAATTCATCGTCAAGATCGTGCCCGAGGCGTCGGCGCGGCGCCTGCAGCTGCAGGCCGGCGACCTGGACATCGCCGAGCACCTGCCGACCGACCAGGTCGAAGGCCTGAAGAAGCAGAACGGCGCGCAGGGCGTGGTGGTGGGCGAGTACCCCAGCCTGTCGGTGACCTACCTCTACCTCAACAACAAGAAGGCGCCGCTGGACAAGCCCGAGGTGCGCCGCGCCATCGTCTCGGCCATCGACGTGGGCGGCATCATCGACGGCATCCTGTCGGGCAAGGCCAAGGCCATGAACGGCCCGATTCCCGAAGGCATGTGGGGCCACGACGCGCAACTCAAGCCCGCTGCCTATGCGCCCGCCGCCGCCAAGGAGGCGCTGGCCAAGGCCGGCGTGCGCAACCTCAAGCTGACCTTCTCGCTGTCCGAGCGCGACCCGGCCTGGAACCCGATTGCACTGGCCACGCAGGCCAACCTGGCCGCCATCGGCGTCGACATCAAGCTCGAAAGCATGGCCAACGCCACCTACCGCGAGCGCTTCGGCAAGGGCGACTTCGACATCGCCATCGGCAACTGGGCGCCCGACTTCTCTGACCCCTACATGTTCATGAACTACTGGTTCCAGTCGGACAAGCAGGGCGCCGCCGGCAACCGCTCCTTCTACGGCAACCCGCAGGTCGATGCGCTGCTGACTCAGGCCGCCAACTCCACCTCGCAGCCCGAGCGCCTCAAGCTCTACCAGGAGGCGCAGCGCATCGTGGTGGGCGACGCCGCCTACGTCTACCTGTTCCAGAAGAACATCCAGATCGCCCAGCGTGCCAACCTGAAGGGCCTGCAGTTCAACCCGATGCTCGAGCAGATCTACAACGTGCAGACCATGTCCAAGTCCAACTGAGGACGGGGCTGAGACGGATTCGCCGCCATGTTGTTCCTGAGCGTGCTGCGCCGCCGGCTGGGCTTTCTGGTCCTGGTCGTGCTCGGTGTGTCGGTCATCACCTTCGCCATTTCGCACCTGATCCCGGGCGACCCGGCGCGGCTGCTGGCCGGTGACCGTGCCTCCGAAGAGATGGTGGCGGCCATGCGCCAGAGCCTGGGGCTGGACCAGCCTGTGTGGCAGCAGTACCTGCGCTACATGGGCGGCCTGCTGCAGGGCGACCTGGGCACCTCCATCCGCACCGGCCGCCCGGTGGCGCAGGACATCGCGGCCTTCTTCCCGGCCACACTGGAACTGGTGGTGGTGGCCATGCTGCTGTCCATCGTCATCGGCGTGCCGCTGGGCGTGGTGTCGGCCGTCTGGCGCGACCGGCCGGTCGACCAGCTGGTGCGCATGTTCTCGGTCTCGGGCGTCTCCACGCCGGCCTTCTGGCTGGCGCTGATGCTGATCTATTTGTTCTACGGCCAGTTGGGCTGGCTGCCGGGCGGCGGGCGCATCGACGCGGGGCTGACGCCGCCGCCGAGCGTGACGGGCTTCTATGTGCCCGATGCACTGCTGGCGGGTGATGGGGCGGCGCTGCGCAGCGCGCTGGCGCACCTGCTGCTGCCGGCGCTGACGCTGGGCTTTGTGCACGTGGGGGTGGTGGCGCGGCAGATCCGCTCGGCCATGCTGGAGCAGATGCAGGAAGACTATGTGCGCACCGCGCGCGCCGGCGGCCTGTCGGAAGCCGTGGTGGTGCTGCGCCATGCGCTGCCCAACGCGCTGATGCCCTCGGTGACGGTGCTGGGCCTGGCCTTCGGCGACCTGCTGTATGGCGCGGTGCTGACCGAAACCGTCTTCGCCTGGCCCGGCATGGGTGCTTATGTGGTGGCCTCGATCCAGGCGCTGGACTTCCCGGCCGTGATGGGCTTCACCGTGGTGGTGTCCTTTGCCTATGTGCTGGTCAATTTGGCGGTGGACTTGATCTACCTCGCGCTGGATCCGCGCATCACCGAGGTCGGGTAATGAACTCGCCCCGTTTGAACGGCGCACTGCGTGTCGCCGTTCCATCCCCCCGCCGGGGCGCCGCCAGCGGCCGGGCAGAGCCCGTTCCGCGGCGGCTGCTGGTGGGTGCGGTTGCAGCGCATGACGCAGGACTGACATGAGCACACTGAATCCAAGTGCGCCGGCTCAAGGCTGGCTGCGATCCTTCGACTGGGGCCGGCTGGCCTACCAGATGCGGCGCAATCCGATGATGGTCGTCGGGCTCTCCATGGTGGGCTTCATCCTGCTGGCGGTGATCGTCGGGCCCTGGCTGCTGTCCATCGACCCGAACCAGATCAACTTGCGCCAGCGCTTGGCGGCGCCTTCGGCGCAGCACTGGTTCGGCACCGACGAGGTGGGGCGCGACATCTTTGCGCGCATCCTGCACGGCGGGCGTATCTCCATTGGCGTGGGTGTGTTCGTGGTGCTGGTGTCGGCCACGCTGGGCACGGCCATCGGCGGGCTGTCGGGCGTGATCGGCGGACGCACCGACACGGTGGTCATGCGGCTCATGGACATCGTGCTGGCCGTGCCCTCGCTGGTGCTGACCATGGCGCTGGCGGCCGCGCTGGGCCCCAGCTTGTGGAACGCCATGCTGGCCATCGCGCTGGTGCGCGTGCCGGCCTATGTGCGGCTGGCGCGTGGCCAGACGCTGACCATCCGCGAAAGCGGCTACGTCAAGGCCGCCCGCACTTTTGGCGCCACGCCCTGGCAAATCCTGCGCTGGCACGTGGTGCGCAACGCCATGCCGCCGATCAGCGTGCAGGCCAGCCTAGACCTGGGCTCGGCCATCCTGATGGCGGCGGCGCTGAGCTTCATCGGCCTGGGCGCGCAACCACCGGCGGCAGAGTGGGGCGCCATGATCGCCGTGGGCCGCAACCACGTGCTGGAGCAGTGGTGGTATTCGGCCTTCCCGGGCTTCGCCATTTTGTTCACGGCCGTGGGCTTCAACCTGGTGGGCGATGGGCTGCGCGACATGCTCGATCCCAAGCAGAAGGGGCGTTGAGATGTGTCCACCCCGTTTGGCTGGCGCACTGCGTGTCGCCATCCCATCCCCCTCCAGGGGCGCCGCCGGTGGCCGGGCAAAGCCCGTTCCACGGCGTCTGCTGGTGTGGCCTGCTCCGCGGCCATCGGCTAGCTTTGACAAAGAGGACTGACATGTCATCGGTCTCAACCACTCGCGCAGACACCGTGCTGGACATCCGCGACCTGCGCATCGAATTCCCGGTCTACCAAGGCGCCGTCCGTGCGCTCGACGGCGTCAGCCTGCAGGTCGGGGCGGGCGAGCTGGTGGGCGTGGTCGGCGAATCGGGCTGCGGCAAGTCGGTCACTTCCATGCTGGCGCTGCGGCTGCTGCCCAAGGGCTCCTACCGCGTGGTGTCAGGCCAGGTGGGCCTGCTGGGGCACGACGCGCTGACGGCCAGCGAGGCGACCATGCGCAGCCTGCGCGGCGGCCGGGTGTCGCTGGTGTTCCAGGAGCCGCTGACGGCGCTGAACCCGACGCGCCGCGTCGGCGAGCAGATGCTGGAGGTGATCCGTCGCCACCAGAAGGATCAAACCCCCACGGCTGGGACAAGCCCAGCCGGCCCCCCGAGGGGGCGCATGGGACTTGGGGCGGCCCGGCGTCCCATGGACAAGGCCGCTGCCCTGGCCCATGCCGAGCAACTGCTGACCGACATGCGCGTGGCCGATCCGGCCGAGGTACTGCGCCGCTACCCCTTCGAGCTGTCGGGCGGCATGCGCCAGCGCGTGCTGATCGCGCTGGCCTTCTCGGGCGATCCGGCGCTGATCGTGGCGGACGAGCCCACCACGGCGCTGGACGTGACGGTGCAGCAGCAAGTGCTGGGCCTGCTGCGCGAGCGGGCCCGGCGCTCGGGCACGGCGGTGCTCTTGATCACGCACGACATGGGTGTGATCTCGCAATACACCGACCGCGTCTACGTGATGTACGCCGGCCGCGTGGTCGAAAGCGGCCCGACGGCGCAGGTGTTGGAGCTGCCGGCCCACCCCTACACGCGCGCGCTGCTGCAGGCTTTGCCCGAGCAGGCGCCGCCCAAGTCGCGGCTGCCCGCCATTGCCGGAGGCGTGCCCGACCTGCGTCACCCGCCGGCCGGCTGCGCTTACCAGGCGCGCTGCGGCCAGTCGCTGCTGCGCTGCGACACCCGTCCGGCGATGGCCTCGTTGTCCAGCGTGAGCAGCGAGGCATCCGAGCGTCGGGTGGCCTGCTGGCTCTACACCCGGCAGGAGCAAGCTGCATGACCTCACCCTCTCCGCTGCCGGCGCCCGTGCTGTCGGTGCACGACCTCGAACTGCGCTTTCCGGTCAGCCGCGACTGGCTGGGCCGCGTGACCGGTCACGCCCATGCGCTCAACGGCGTCAGCCTGTCGCTGGCGCGCGGCAGCACGATGTGCATCGTCGGCGAATCGGGCTGCGGCAAGAGCTCGCTGGCCCAGGTGCTGACCGGGCTGGTCCAACCCAGCGCGGGTCGGGTCGACGTCGCCGGTAAGACCGCCGCGCACAACCCGCTGCAGATCGTCTTTCAGGACCCCAGCTCGTCGCTGGACGGCCGCTTGCGGGTTTGGCAGGTGATCACCGAGCCGGTGTTCCTCAAGCGCCGCCTGCCGCGCGCCGAGCTGCGCGCCATGGCGGCGCGGCTGCTGGAGCAGGTGGGTCTGCGGCCCGAGCACATCGACCGCTTCCCGCACGAGTTCTCGGGCGGCCAGCGCCAGCGCATCGCCATCGCGCGGGCGCTGTCGGCCGAACCCTCCATCCTCATCCTCGACGAGCCCACCTCGGCGCTCGACGTGTCGGTACAGGCGCAGATCCTCAACCTGCTGATGGAGCTGCAGCGCGAGCGCGAGCTGAGCTATGTGTTCATCACCCACAACGTCTCGGTGGTGCGCCACATCGCCGACGAGGTGGCCGTGATGTACCTGGGCCAGGTGGTGGAGCAGGGCCCCGCCCGCCAGGTGCTGCATGCGCCGGCGCATCCCTACACCCGCCTCCTGCTGTCGTCGGTGCCGGTGGTGGGCCAGCCCGCGCCTGACACACTGCCGGCCAACACCGAGATCCCCTCCAACCGCCGGCTTCCCAGCGGTTGCTTTTTCCGCGAGCGCTGCGCGCAGGCCGGCATCGGCTGCGACGCGCCGCAAGCGCTGCGCGCCCTGGGCGACGGCCGGCGCGCCGTGCGTTGCCTGCGGGCCGAGTCGACGCTCACGCCCTTGGCTCCAACCGAGCGCGTGGCGCTGGCCGCTTGAGTTTTCTTGCCTTTTCATGCCGCTCTACTCCATTTCCCATCCCCACATCGACATCGACCTGCGCTACGCCACGGCCGACAACCTGACCGGTCAGCCGATCTACCAGCAGGCGCTGGCGGTGCTGCACCCCGACGCGCTGGAAGCGCTGCGCAAGGCCGCCACCCTGGCGGCGGCGCAAGGGCTGCGCCTGCGCGTGTACGACGCCTACCGCCCGGTGGCGGCCCAGTGGCTGCTGTGGAACGTCCTGCCCGACCCGCGCTACGTGGCCGATCCGCGCATCGGCTCCATCCACAACCGCGGCGTGGCGGTCGACCTGACGCTGGCCGCGCCGGACGGCACGCCGCTGGACATGGGCACCGCCTTCGACGACATGACGGCGCGTTCGAGCCACGGCTGCACCGACCTGCCGGTGGCGGCCCAGCGCAACCGCGCCCTGTTGCTGGGCCTGATGGCGCTGGCCGGCTTTGCCCACAACGCCCACGAGTGGTGGCACTACAACCTGCCCGACTGGGACGCCTATCCCGCGTTGGACGAGGCGCTGGTGGTCCTCGACTGAGAAGGTGTGAACGAACCCGACATGCCCGCTCATTCCGCCAAAACACACCCGCTCTGCGTTGCAAATGCTCGCCATAGCCCGAGCTATGGCTGCGCTTTGCGCCTTGATCGGTCGCGTTTTCGCGGCCTGCTCGGCCACGCCGGATTCATTCACACCTTCTGAGTCGGTCTGCGACAACCCCTTGCCCTGTGGCGACAGGGGGCGCGGGGCCGGCGCCCGGCCGCGATACCGCACTGCGGGCAGCGCCGGACGCAGCCGAATAAAATGCCCGGCCCGGTCATGGGCGCGTGGCGCCCTGCCGAGGCCCACGCCCACGATGAATGCCCCGACCCCACTGACGGCGCTGCTGAACCAGGCCGCCGAGCCCGTCCGTCTGCGCGAGATTCCGTACAACTACACCAGCTTTTCCGATCGCGAGATCGTGATCCGCCTGCTGGGCGAGCGCGGCTGGTCGCTGCTGCAGAGTCTGCGCGAGGAGCGTCGCACCGGCCGCTCGGCCCGCATGCTCTACGAGGTGCTGGGCGACATCTGGGTGGTGCAGCGCAACCCCTACCTGGTCGACGACCTGCTGGACAACCCGCGCCGGCGCGGCCAGCTGGTCGATGCGCTGAAGCACCGCCTGGCCGAGGTGCAGAAGCGCCGCACGCCGCAGGACGATGCCCAGCGCGACGCGCTGGTCGGTGAGCTTTGCACGCTGGCGCAGCAGGCCATCGAGGCCTTCGGCCGCTCCTTCGAGGAAGTGGCGGAACTGCGCCGCCGCGCGCGCAAGGTGCTGGGCCGCCTCACGGCCAAGGACAACATCAAGTTCGACGGCCTCTCGCGCGTGGCCCACGTCACCGACGCCACCGACTGGCGCGTCGAGTACCCCTTCGTCGTGCTCACCCCCGACACCGAGGCCGAGATGGCGCGCCTCGTGGCCGGCTGCTTCGAGCTGGGCCTGACCATCATCCCGCGCGGCGGCGGCACCGGCTACACCGGCGGTGCCATCCCGCTGACCTGGAAGAGCGCGGTCATCAACACCGAGAAGCTCGAGGCGATGACCGAGGTCGAGATGAAGGTGCTGCCGGGCCTCGAAGGCCGCGAGGTGCCCACCATCTGGACCGAGGCCGGCGTGGTCACCCAGCGCGTGGCCGATGCGGCCGAGCGCGCGGGCTACGTGTTCGCGGTCGACCCGACCTCGGCCGAGGCCTCCTGCGTGGGCGGCAACGTCGCCATGAACGCGGGCGGAAAAAAGGCCGTGCTGTGGGGCACGGCGCTGGACAACCTCGCGTCGTGGCGCATGGTGACGCCGCAGGCCGAGTGGCTGGAAGTCACGCGTGTCGGCCACAACCTGGGCAAGATCCACGACGCCGAGAGCGCCGTCTTCGAGCTGCAGTACTTCGCCGCCGACGGCAAGACGCCGTTGCGCACCGAGCGCCTGGAGATCGCCGGCAAGACCTTCCGCAAGGAGGGCCTGGGCAAGGACGTGACCGACAAGTTCCTCTCGGGCCTGCCGGGCATCCAGAAGGAAGGCTGCGACGGCCTCATCACCAGCTGCCGCTGGGTGGTGCACCGCATGCCGGCGCACACGCGCACCGTGTGCCTCGAATTCTTCGGCAACGCCAAGGACGCCGTGCCCTCGATCGTCGAGATCAAGGACTTCATGTTCGCGGAACAGAAGCGTTCGGGCGTGCTGCTGGCCGGCCTCGAGCACCTGGACGACCGCTACCTCAAGGCCGTGGGCTACGCCACCAAGAGCAAGAAGCACGGCGGCGGCCTGCCCAAGATGGTGCTCTTCGGCGACATCGCCGGCGACGACGCCGACGCCGTGGCGCGCGTGACCAGCGAGGTGGTGCGCATCGCCAATTCGCGCTCGGGCGAAGGTTTCATCGCCATCAGCCCCGAGGCGCGCAAGAAATTCTGGCTGGACCGCAAGCGCACGGCCGCCATCAGCCGCCACACCAACGCCTTCAAGATCAACGAGGACGTGGTGATCCCGCTGCCGCGCATGGCGGAGTACACCGACGGCATCGAGCGCATCAACATCGAGCTGAGCCTGCGCAACAAGATCGCGCTGGCCGGCGAGCTGGAAGCCTTCCTGGCACGCGGCAACCTGCCGCTGGGCAAGACCGACGACGCGCACGAGATCCCCACGGCCGAGTTGCTCGAGGGCCGCGTGCAGCAGGCCATCGCGCTGGTGCGCGAGGTGCGTGCGCGCTGGATGAGCTGGCTGGGCGACGTCGACGCGCTGTTCCCGCAGCTGCAGGACCATTCGCTGCGCGCCAGCTGGAAGACCGAGCTCAAGGCACCGCTGGCGCAGATCTTCTCGGGCGCCGAGTTCGCGCCCATCCTGGCCGAATGCAACGCCATCCACCAGCGCGTGCTCAAGGGCCGCGTGTGGGTCGCGCTGCACATGCACGCCGGCGACGGCAACGTGCACACCAACATCCCCGTCAACAGCGACAACTACGAGATGCTGCAGACCGCGCACGAGGCGGTCGAGCGCATCATGAAGCTGGCGCGCAGCCTCGACGGCGTGATCTCGGGCGAGCACGGCATCGGCATCACCAAGCTGGAGTTCCTGTCGGACGAGGAGCTGGCGCCCTTCGCGCAGTACAAGCAGCGCGTCGACCCGGAGGGGCGCTTCAACAAGGGCAAGCTGCTGCGCGACGGCTCGCACGCGCTGCATGCCGACCTCACCAGCGCCTACACGCCCAGCTTCGGCCTGATGGGCCACGAGTCGCTCATCATGCAGCAGAGCGACATCGGCGCGATTGCCGATTCGGTCAAGGATTGCCTGCGCTGCGGCAAGTGCAAGCCGGTGTGCGCCACGCACGTGCCGCGCGCCAACCTGCTCTACAGCCCGCGCAACAAGATCCTCGCCACCTCGCTGCTGGTCGAGGCCTTCCTGTACGAGGAGCAGACGCGCCGCGGCGTGTCGATCAAGCATTGGGAGGAGTTCGAGGACGTGGCCGACCACTGCACGGTGTGCCACAAGTGCCTCACGCCCTGCCCGGTGAAGATCGACTTCGGCGACGTGTCGATGAACATGCGCAACCTGCTGCGCAAGATGGGGCAGAAGAGCTTCCGGCCCGGCAACGCGGCGGCGATGTTCTTCCTCAACGCCACCAACCCGACCACGATCAAGGCGGTGCGCACCGGCATGGTGGAAGTGGGCTTCAAGGCCCAGCGCCTGGCCAACGACTTCTTCCGCCTGCCGGCGAAGAAGCAGACCGCGCACCCGCCCGCCACCCTGGGCCCGGCGCCGATCAAGGAACAGGTCATCCACTTCGTCAACAAGAAGATGCCCGGCGGCCTGCCCAAGAAGACGGCGCGTGCGCTGCTGGACATCGAGGATGCGGACTACGTGCCGATCATCCGCAACCCGAAGGCGACCACGGCCGAGACCGAGGCGGTCTTCTACTTCCCGGGCTGCGGGTCGGAACGCCTGTTCTCGCAGGTCGGCCTGGCGACGCAGGCGATGCTGTGGCACGCCGGCGTGCAGACCGTGCTGCCGCCCGGCTACCTGTGCTGCGGCTACCCGCAGCGCGGCTCGGGCCAGTTCGACAAGGCCGAGCAGATGATCACCGACAACCGGGTGCTCTTCCACCGCGTGGCGAACACGCTCAACTACCTCGACATCAAGACGGTGGTGGTGAGCTGCGGCACCTGCTACGACCAGCTGCAGGGCTACCAGTTCGACAAGATCTTCCCCGGCTGCCGGATCATCGACATCCACGAGTACCTGCTGGAAAAGGGCGTGAAGCTCGAGGCCAACGCCTCGGCCTACCTCTACCACGACCCCTGCCACACGCCGATGAAGCTGCAGGACCCGATGAAGACCGTGAAGTCGCTGGTCGGCGAGCAGGTGCTCAAGAGCGACCGCTGCTGCGGCGAGTCGGGCACGCTGGGCGTCTCGCGGCCCGACATCTCCACGCAGATCCGCTTCCGCAAGGAAGAGGAACTGAAGAAGGGCGAGGCCGCCCTGCGCGCGAAGGCGGGGCTGGGCGAGAAGGAGAACGTGAAGATCCTCACCAGCTGCCCGAGCTGCCTGCAGGGCCTCTCCCGCTACGGCAACGACCTGAACAACGGCCTGCTCGAGGCCGACTACGTGGTGGTCGAGATGGCGCGCCAGATCCTCGGCGAGGACTGGATGCCCAAGTACGTGGAAGCGGCCAACCAGGGCGGCATCGAGCGGGTGCTCGTATGACCTGCCCGCTGTGCGACACCCTCGGCGGCAGGCTGGTCTACCAGGGCCAGGCCTTCCGCGTGATCCACGCAGACGAAGCGGGATTCCCCGCCTTCTACCGCGTGATCTGGCAGTCGCATGTGGCCGAGTTCTCCGACCTGTCGGCGGCCGAGCGCGTGCAGTGCATGGACGCGGTGACGGCCGTGGAGCGCGCGCTGCGCCACACGCTGGCGCCGCGCAAGATCAACCTGGCAGCCCTGGGCAACGTGGTGCCGCACCTGCACTGGCATGTGATCGCGCGCTTCGAGGGCGACAGTCACTTCCCCGCGCCGGTCTGGGCCGCCGCGCAGCGCGCGCGCGATGCGGCGCAGGAGGCGCGCGTGGCGGTCGCGCTGCCGGCGGCCGAAGCGGCGATGATCGACGCTCTACGCAAACTTGAGAGCAATTCCTGATGGCAGGCCTGCAAGCCGGCGCACCGACGCCGCAATCCATCACCGTCCACAGCGCCTCGCGCGTGCTCGAAGTCGGCTTCTCCGACGGCGCGGTGTTCCGCATCCCTTTCGAGCTGATGCGCATCTGCTCGCCCTCGGCCGAAGTGCAGGGCCATGGTCCGGGCCAGGAGGTGCTGCAGACCGGCAAGCGCGAGGTGCAGATCGTGGACCTGCAGCCGGTGGGCAACTACGCCGTGCAACCGCTGTTCAGCGACGGGCACGAAAGCGGCATCTATTCCTGGGACCTGCTCTACCAGCTGGGTGCGCGCGAAGCCGAACTCTGGGCCGAATACGAACGCCGCCTGGCCGAGGCCGGCGTCGACCGCGATGCGCCGATGCCGCCCAAGGGCGGCGGCGGTGGCGGCGCCTGCGGCCACCCGCACTGACCGGCCCCTTCGGCCTGCGCGCATTGGCAGGCGCCTTTCTGTGCCCACATGCAGCGTCGGCGGCGGGGCTGCCAGCCCTGTCGCGCCACCGCGGCGGCGGCGCTCTTCCCCTTTTTCAAAAGCCTTGACACGGGGCGGATATGCGCTTGAGAAGCGCGGTTCCGGCCTAACATCCTCTTCACACCATGAGCAGCACCCATTTCGGATTCGAGACCGTCGACGAGCAGGACAAGGCACGCCGCGTGCGCGGTGTGTTCGATTCCGTGGCCTCGCGCTACGACCTCATGAACGACCTGATGTCGGGTGGGCTGCACCGCGCCTGGAAGGCCTACACCGTGATGGTGGCCAACGTGCGCGAAGGCTCCAAGGTGCTCGACATCGCCGGCGGCACGGGCGACCTCGCACTGGCCTTCTCGAAGAAGGTCGGCGCCACGGGCCAGGTGGTGCACACCGACATCAATGAAGCCATGCTGCGCACGGGCCGCGACCGCCTGCTCGACGCCGGCGTGGTGCTGCCCACGCTGGTGTGCGATGCCGAGAAGCTGCCTTTCCCGGACAACCATTTCGATGTCGTGACCGTCGCCTTCGGCCTGCGCAACATGACGCACAAGGACGTGGCGCTCCAGGAAATGAACCGCGTGCTCAAGCCCCGCGGCAAGCTGCTGGTGCTGGAGTTCTCGCAGGTCGCGCAGCCGCTGCGCAAGGCCTACGACTGGTATTCCTTCAAGGTGCTGCCGCGGCTGGGCCGGGCCGTGGCCGGCGACGCCGACAGCTACCGCTACCTGGCCGAATCGATCCGCATGCACCCCGACCAGGAGGGCCTCAAGGCCCTCATGAAAGAGGGCGGTTTCGGCCACGTGGACTATCACAACATGACGGGCGGCGTGGTGGCCCTCCATGTTGGAATCAAGTGCTGACACGGTGCGGCCTGCGGGCACGTGCCGCTGACCGTTCAATGACGATTCATACGCCAGAGGAGACAGGACGATGAAAAGGAATTTCTGGGCCGTGATGCTCGTGTGCGCCGCCGTCGGCCTCACGGCGCTCGACGCCGACGCGCGCCGCATGGGGGGTGGCAAGAGCATGGGCCGCCAGTCCAGCAACGTGACGCAGCGCGAGGCCAATCCGCCCGCCGCGCCCACGAACCCGGGCGCGACGCAGAACGCCGCCAGCAACAGCGCGGCGCGTCCGGGCGCGCCGGCCGCCGCGGCGGCGCCCAAGCGCCCCTGGGCCGGCATCCTGGGTGGCATCGCCGCCGGCCTCGGCCTGGCCTGGCTGGCCAATGCGCTCGGTCTGGGGGCCGGCTTCGCCAACATGCTGCTGATCCTGCTGGTGGCGCTGGCCGGTTTCGCTGCCTGGCGCTATTTCAGCGCGCGCTCGCGCCCCTCGCAGGCCGGCAACGGCGGCCTGGCCTTCCAAGGCGCCGGCGCGGGCCGCATGCCCACGCAATACAGCCCCAACAACGTGGGCAACGACGCGTCCGCCCGCCCCTTCGAGCGCTCGCCGCAACTGAGCTCGTTCGACAGCACGCCCGCGGCCGGCGGCGGGGCCCACTCGGCGCTGGGCGGCACGGGCGTGTCCATCGGCTCCGCCCTGAGCGGCGCGCAGGGCTGGGGCGTGCCCGCGGGCTTCGACACCGAAGGCTTCCTCAAGGCCGCGAAACGCAACTTCGTGACCCTGCAGGACGCCTGGGACCGTGCCGACATCACGGCGCTGCGCACCATGATGACCGACGGCATGGTCGAGGAACTGCAGGCGCAGCTCGCCGAGCGCGAAGCGGCCTCGGGCGGCCAGCCCAACAAGACCGAAGTGGTCATGCTCGATGCCCAGCTGCTGGGCATCGAGGAACTGCCCGACGCCTACCTGGCGAGCGTGGAGTTCTCCGGCATGATCCGCGAGGACGACTCGGCCGGTCCGAGCCCCTTCCGCGAGGTGTGGAACATGAGCAAGCCGCTGCACGGCGGCGGCTGGCTGGTGGCCGGGGTGCAGGCGCTGCAATGAGCGCCCCGGCGGCGGGCGTCGCGAGAGACCCCGTCCGCTGCCGGCCGACCCGGATGGGGCCGGCCTCAGGCTGGATAATGGGGACATGGCTGCACCATCGTCCCCATTTGCTTTTCTGGAAGACCTGATCGGTCGTGTCGGCGAGCGGCTGCAGCCGCCTGCCTGGGCCGTGCACGAGGTGCAGCACCGCCTGGTGCTCTTTCTCAACCACGTGCTGCAGCAGGAGCCCGAGGCGCAGGACCGCCTGGCCCGCCAGAAGGGCCGTGTGGCCCTGTTCCAGTGGCGCGGCTTCACGCTGCGCCTGCAGGCCACGCCCGCCGGGTTGCTGGACCTCGCGCCCGAAGCGGCGGCGCCCGACCTGACCCTCACCGTGACCGAGAACTCGCCCTTCGCGCTGGCCGGTGCCACGCTGCGCGGCGACAAGCCGCCGGTGCAGATCGAAGGCGACGTGCAACTGGCGGCCGAGGTCAACTGGCTCGCGGACCATGTGCGCTGGGACGTGGAGGACGACCTGGCGCGCGTGGTCGGCGACGCGCCCGCCCATGCCATCGGCAACGCGGCCCGCAAGGTGGGCGGCGCGCTGCGCCAGTTCATCGACAAGGCCGCCACCGTCAAGCCCGCGAGCCGACCGGAATGACGCGCTTCACGCGCGGCGCCTTCATCGTCTGGGTCGCGCTGCGCTACGGCCTGGACGAACTCGTCCTCAACAGCTTCGAGCGGCCCTGGCTGAGCGCGCTCGCGCGCATCGTCTCGTTGGGCCGCCGGCTGGATGCGCCGCGCGGGCAGCGCCTGCGCGAGGCGCTGGAACGGCTGGGCCCCATCTTCGTGAAGTTCGGCCAGGTGCTGTCGACACGGCGCGACCTGCTGCCCACCGACATCGCCGACGAACTGGCGCTGCTGCAGGACCGCGTGCCACCGTTCGATTCGGCCATCGCCGTGGCCACCATCGAGCGCGCCTTCCGCCGCCCCGTGGGCCAGATCTTCGAGCAGTTCGACACCAAGCCGGTGGCCAGCGCGTCCATCGCGCAGGTGCATTTCGCGACGCTGCGCGACCCCAAGGGCGGCGTGCGCGAGGTGGCGGTGAAGGTGCTGCGCCCGGGCATGCGCGGGGTGATCGACAAGGACCTCGCGCTCATGGGCCTGATGGCCGGCTGGGTGGAGCGCCTGTCGGCCGACGGCAAGCGACTGAAGCCGCGCGAGGTGGTCGCCGAGTTCGACAAGTACCTGCACGACGAGCTGGACCTGGTGCGCGAGGCGGCCAACGCCGCGCAGTTGCGCCGCAACATGGAAAGCCTGCAGCTCGTGATGATCCCGGAGATGTTCTGGGACCTCTGCCACGAGGAAGTGATCGTGATGGAGCGCATGAAGGGCGTGCCCATCGCGCAGCTGGACCGCCTGCGCGCGGCCGGCGTGGACATCCCCAAGCTGGCGCGCGACGGCGTGACCATCTTCTTCACGCAGGTCTTCCGCGACGGCTTCTTCCACGCCGACATGCATCCGGGCAACATCCAGGTGAGCGTGGAGCCGGCCACCTTCGGCCGCTATGTCTCGCTGGACTTCGGCATCGTGGGCACGCTCACCGAGTCCGACAAGGAGTACCTGGCGCAGAACTTCGCGGCCTTCTTCCGGCGCGACTACAAGCGCGTGGCCGAACTGCACCTGGAAAGCGGCTGGGTCCCGCCCGGCACGCGGGTGGACGAGCTCGAGGCCGCGATCCGCACGGTCTGCGAGCCGTACTTCGACCGCCCGCTCAAGGAGCTGTCGCTGGGCATGGTGCTGATGCGCCTGTTCCAGACCTCGCGCCGCTTCCAGGTGGAGATCCAGCCGCAACTGGTGCTGCTGCAAAAGACACTGCTCAACATCGAGGGGCTGGGCCGGCAGCTCGACCCCGACCTGGACCTGTGGCACACGGCCAAGCCCTTCCTCGAGAAATGGATGGCCGACCAGGTGGGCCCGCGCAAGCTCCTCGAGCAACTGCGCGCCGAGGCGCCGCGCTACGCCAAGCTGCTGCCCGCGCTGCCGCGCCTCTTGCATGACGCGCTGGCCCAGCGCCCGCGCGACCACCGGCAGGAGCTGCTGGAGCTGCTGGCGGCGCAGAAACGCACCAACCGGCTGCTGCAGGCCATCGTCTGGGCTGGCATGGGATTTGTATTGGGGCTGATCGTGATGCAGGCGATCGTCCGCGTGCGCATCTTCTGAACAAGAACAACCGCCTTCGAGGAGAACACCACCGTGCTGCTGACCCTGGTCATCTTCTACCTGCTGATCACCATCGTCATCGGGCTGATCGCCGCGCGCCGCGTGAAGAACACGACCGACTTCGCGATCGCCGGGCGCCACCTGCCCATGTACATGATCATCACGACCACCTTTGCCACGTGGTTCGGCTCCGAGATCGTGCTCGGCGTGCCGGCCAAGTTCATCGAAGGCGGGCTGCACAACGTGGTGGAGGACCCCTTCGGCGCCGGCATGTGCCTGATCCTGGTGGGCCTGTTCTTCGCGGGCAAGCTCTACCGCATGACGCTGCTGACCATCAGCGACTATTACCGCGAACGCTACGGCCGCACCATCGAAATTGCCTGCTCGCTGATCATCATGCTGAGCTACCTGGGCTGGGTGTCGGCGCAGGTCACGGCGCTGGGGCTGGTGTTCAACCTGCTGTCGGGCGGCGCGATCAGCATCCCCTGGGGCATGACCATCGGCGTGGTGTCCATCCTGGCCTACACGCTGTTCGGCGGCATGTGGTCGGTGGCGGTGACCGACTTCCTGCAGATGATCATCCTGGTCGTCGGCCTGGTGGTGCTGGCGGTGTTCGCTGGGAACATGGCCGGCGGGGCTGGACAGGTGATCGACCTGGCGACCAGCCGCGACCTGTTCCGCTTCTGGCCCGAGCCCAGCTGGCACGAGATCGTGTTCTTCTTCGCTGCCGCCATCACCATGATGCTGGGCTCCATCCCGCAGCAGGACGTGTTCCAGCGCGTGATGTCGGCCAACAGCCTCCAGGCGGCCACGCGCGGCACCGTCATCGGGGGCAGCGCCTACATCCTGTTCGCCTTCGTGCCCATGTTCCTGGTGGTCAGCGCGCTGCTCATCATGCCCGAGCGCGCGCAGGCGCTGCTGGCCGACGATCCGCAGAAGGTGCTGCCCACGCTGGTGATGGAGAAGATGCCCTTCGTCATGCAGATCCTGTTCTTCGGCGCGCTGCTGTCGGCCATCAAGTCCTGCGCCTCGGCCACGCTGCTGGCGCCCAGCGTCACCTTCACCGAGAACATCTGGCGCCAGTTCCGCCCCCATGGCAGCGACCGCGAGAACCTGCTGACCATGCGCATCAGCGTGCTGGTCTTCGCCGTCTGCGTGCTGGTCTATTCGATCCAGATGGAAGGCACCCCGATCTACGAACTGGTGTCGGGGGCCTACCAGGTGCCGCTGGTGGGCGCCTTCGTGCCGCTGGTCTTCGGCCTGTACTGGAACCGCGCCAGCACGCAAGGCGCGGTGTGCGCCGTGGTGCTGGGCATCGGGGTGTGGATCGCCGGGCATGCCATGGGCTGGGGCGAGGCCTTCCCGGCCCAGCTGGCCGGTGTGCTGGCGGCCATGGCCGGCATGGTCCTGGGCTCGCTGCTGCCGCAGTGGGTGGCCAACACGCGCACTCCGCACCGCCCGGTGCCGGTGGGCTCCGGCGGCTGAGCCGCCCGCCCCTCGCCTGGGGGCGTAGCCGCCCGGGCAGGAGTGCCGGGTGAGGGATCGGCAGGCCTCGCCCATGCCGCCTGAAACGGCTGTAGGCGCAGCGCCTGCTGCCTATAATCGAGGGTTTTTGCGAGCGGGCCTGCGGCCGGTTCGCGTTCCTTGATTTTCACGCCGGAAGCCGGTTCCTGGCCGCGCCGCCGGCACCTCAGCACCTCGACGACGATGCCCATCTACGCCTACAAGTGCAGCGCCTGTGGCCATGCCAAGGACGTGCTGCAGAAAATTTCCGACGCACCGCTGACCGTGTGCCCCGCCTGCGGGGCCGAGCAGTTCAGCAAGCAGGTGACGGCCGCCGGTTTCCAGCTCAAGGGTTCGGGCTGGTACGTGACCGACTTCCGCGACGGCGGCGCCAACAAGGGCGGTGCCGGTACGTCCGACAAGAAGTCCGAAGGCGCGTCTGCGCCGGCCGCCTCTGCCTCCGCCGCCGAGGGGGGCTCGTCGGCCCCCGCGCCTGCGCCCGCTCCGGCCGCCGCGCCCGCTGCCGCCGCCCCGTCGGCGGCCGGCTGAGGACGCGCCGCGCACCATGAACGCCCTTCGACGCTGGCTGCTGTCGGGCCTGCTGGTCATCGTGCCGCTGGCCGTCACGGCGGGCGTGCTCAACTGGGTCATCGGCCTGCTGGACCAGACGCTGTGGCTGCTGCCGCAGCACTGGCAGGACTGGCTCATGGCCGAGGGGCAGTTCAGCGGCTCCAACCGCATCCGCGGCGTGGGGGTGCTGCTCACGCTGGCCATCCTGCTGACCGTCGGTGCCATCGCCAGCAACTTCGTCGGCAAGCGCCTGCTGGGCTGGGGCGATGCGCTGGTGCGCCGCATTCCGGTGGTGCGCTCCATCTACACCAGCGTCAAGCAGGTGTCGGACACCGTGTTCTCGGAAAGCGGCAACGCCTTCCGCACGGCGGTGCTGGTGCAATGGCCCCAGCCGGGCATGTGGACCATCGCTTTCGTGACCGGCGCGCCCGGCGGCGAAGTGGCGCAGCACCTGGGCGGGGACGCCTTCGTGGGCGTTTACGTGCCCACCACGCCCAACCCCACGGGCGGCTATTTCGTGATGCTTCGCCGCAGCGACTGCATCGAGCTCCAGATGAGTGTGGATGCCGCACTCAAATACATCGTCTCGATGGGCGTGGTGGTGCCGGGCGGACCGGCCAGCCTGCCCGTGCGGGGCGCGAATCCTTAAACCCGTAGCAGGGCGCCTTTTCCCTCCCTGGCGCCGCAGGAACCCAACCATGGCCATGCGCTCCCACTATTGCGGTCTCGTGACCGAAGCCCAGCTGGGCGAAACCGTCACCCTGTGTGGCTGGGTCAACCGCCGACGCGACCATGGCGGCGTGATCTTCGTCGACCTGCGCGACCGCGAAGGCTATGTGCAGGTGGTGTGCGACCCCGACCGCGCCGACATGTTCAAGACTGCCGAAGGCCTGCGCAACGAGTTCTGCGTCCAGGTCAAGGGCCTGGTGCGTGCGCGCCCCGAAGGCACGGTGAACGAGCAGCTCAAGAGCGGCCGCATCGAGGTGCTGGCCCATGAACTGACGGTGCTCAACCCGTCAGTCACGCCGCCCTTCCTGCTGGACGACGACAACCTGAGCGAAACCACGCGCCTCACGCACCGCGTGCTGGACCTGCGCCGCCCCTACATGCAGAAGAACCTGATGCTGCGCTACAAGGTGGCCATGCAGGTGCGCAACTTCCTCGACGCCGAAGGCTTCGTGGACATCGAGACGCCCATGCTGGGCAAGAGCACGCCCGAAGGCGCGCGCGACTACCTGGTGCCCAGCCGCGTGCACGACGGCCAGTTCTTCGCGCTGCCGCAGTCGCCCCAGCTGTACAAGCAGATGCTGATGGTGGCCGGCTACGACCGCTACTACCAGATCACCAAGTGCTTCCGCGACGAGGACCTGCGCGCCGACCGCCAGCCCGAGTTCACGCAGATCGACTGCGAGACATCCTTCCTGGGTGAGGAGGAGATCCGCGCGCTGTTCCAGCGCATGGTCACCGAGGTCTTCAAGACCCAGCTGAACGTGGACTTGGGCGAGTTCCCAGTCATGAGCTACCAGGAAGCGGCGCGCCGCTTCGGCTCCGACAAGCCGGACCTGCGCGTGAAGCTGGAGTTCACCGAACTGACCGACGTCATGAAGACCGTGGACTTCAAGGTCTTCTCGGGCCCGGCCAATGCGGAGGGCGGCCGCGTGGTGGCGCTGCGCGTGCCGGGCGGCGGCGAGATGAGCCGCGGCGAGATCGACGGCTACACCGAATTCGTCAAGATCTACGGAGCCAAGGGGCTGGCCTGGATCAAGGTCAACGAAGCCGCCAAGGGCCGCGAAGGCCTGCAGTCGCCGATCGTGAAGAACCTGCACGACGAGGCGCTGGCCGAGATCCTCAAGCGCACGGGGGCCGAGGACGGCGACCTGCTCTTCTTCGGCGCCGACAAGCTCAAGATCGTGAACGATTCCATCGGGGCGCTGCGCCTGAAGGTGGGCCACAGCGAGTTCGGCAAGAAGAACGGCCTGTTCGAGAACCGCTGGGCGCCGCTGTGGATCGTCGACTTCCCGATGTTCGAGTTCGACGAGGACGAGCAGCGCTGGAACGCCGTGCACCACCCCTTCACCGCGCCCAAGGACGGCCACGAGGACCTGATGGACACCGATCCGGGCGCCTGCCTGGCCAAGGCCTACGACATGGTGCTCAACGGCTGGGAACTGGGCGGCGGCTCGGTGCGTATCCACCGCGCCGACGTGCAACAGAAGGCCTTCGATGCGCTGAAGATCACGCCCGAAGCCGCGCAGGCCAAGTTTGGCTACCTGCTGGACGCGCTGCAGTACGGCGCCCCGCCGCACGGCGGCCTGGCCTTTGGCCTGGACCGCCTGATCACGCTGATGACCGGCGCCGAGTCGATCCGCGACGTGATCGCCTTCCCCAAGACCCAGCGCGCGCAGGACCTGCTGACGCAGGCGCCGTCGCCGGTGGACGAGAAGCAGCTGCGCGAGCTGCACATCAAGCTGCGCAATCCGGCCCCGGCGGCCTGAGCGGCAGGGCCCGGCCGCATCCCAGGCACCCACTGCAGGGCCATGGCATGCTGAGCCGCCATCGCCGCCTGGCAGGCGCTGCGCGCGTGCTCGCCGCAGCTGCGCAAGGCGGGGCCGCGCCTCGCGCCGGCAGCGTCTGGCCGGTCCTCGCGCCATCCGCCGACCTTGCACCTGCGAGAGCGGGGCCGGCGGCGGCGCGGTCATGGCGCTTCGGCCGCAACGCAGTCTGAAGCGAGGGAGGCGTCCCGCCATGTCCGAGCCCGCGCCCTCCCGGCCCTGGAAGATCCCCGAGTCGGTGCTGGTGGTGATCCACACCCCTGCGCTGGACGTGCTGCTGATGCGCCGTGCCGACACGCAGGCCGATTTCTGGCAGTCGGTGACCGGCAGCAAGGATCGGCCGGAAGAGCCCTTCTTCGACACCGCGGTGCGCGAGGTGGGCGAGGAGACAGGCTTCGACTGCGGTGCCGACGGCGCGCTGGCGGGGGCGCTCCGGGACTGGGGCCTGGAGAACGTCTACGAGATCTACCCGCGCTGGCGCGCGCGCTACGCGCCCGGCGTGACGCACAACACCGAACACCTGTTCGGCCTGTGCCTGCCGGAGCGCTGGACACCCGCGCTGCAGCCGCGCGAGCACACGCATTTCCGGTGGCTGCCGTGGCGCGAGGCGGCCGCCGCGTGCTTTTCTCCCTCGAATGCCGAAGCCATCCTCTTGCTGCCACAATTTGTGCGATGAGCCTCAGCGACGCCTCCACGTCCTCGGTGATCCTGCCGGGCAGCGATGCCTCGGAGCCGGGCTTCGCCGCGCTCGACACGCTGCGGGTGGCCACCTACAACATCCACAAAGGGGTGCAGGGCCTGGGGCCGGCGCGGCGGCTTGAAATCCACAACCTCGGCCACGCGGTCGAACAGCTGGACGCCGACCTCGTCTGCCTGCAGGAGGTGCGCAAGGTGAACCGGCTGGGCGAGCGCCGCTTCGCGCGCTGGCCCGAGGTGGGGCAGGCCGATTTCCTGTGCCCCGAAGGCTACACGGCGGTCTACGAGACCAACGCCTACACGCGCCATGGCGAGCATGGCAATGCGCTGCTCTCGCGCTGGCCCGTGGTGCGGCACCGGCACGAAGACATGTCCGACCACCGCTTCGAGCAGCGCGGCCTGCTGCACGTCGAGCTGATGATCGCTGGCCGGCCGGTGCACGTGATCGTCGTGCACCTGGGCCTCATCAAGGGCAGCCGCGTGCGCCAGGTGGCGCAGCTGGGCGCCTTCATCGAGCGCGAAGTGCCGCCGTTCGAACCCGTGGTGGTGGCGGGCGACTTCAACGACTGGGGCGCCCGCATGCGCGCGGCCATGAATGCCATGGGCCTGCAGGATCTGGCGGGCCAGCGCAGCTTCACCTACCCGTCGCGGCTGCCGCTCACGCAGCTCGACTTCGTCTATGCGCGCCACCTGCGCCCCGTGTCGCTGCACGTGCCGCGCGGCCGCATCTGGGCGCGCATGTCGGACCACCTGCCGCTGGTGGCCGAATTCGCCCTCGACTGACGCCTCCCCTTCGCCGGGCCCTGCGCCGGCCGTCCCGGAACTCCACTGCTACGATCCCGCCATGCTCAAGAATGCCGACGCCGACCGGCTGCCCGCCGCTTCCCTGACCGAAGCGGACGAGGGCACGCCCGTGTCGCAGAAGATCCGTGAACGCCTGAAAGCGGCCCGCCAGCGCTTCAATGCCAACGACAACATCGCGGATTTCATCCGGCCCGGCGAGCTCGAAGCGCTGCTGGACGAAGTGGAAGTCAAGATGCGCGGCGTGCTCGACAGCCTCGTGATCGACATCGACAACGACCACAACACCGGCAACACCGCGCGCCGGGTGGCCAAGATGTACCTCAACGAGGTGTTCCGCGGCCGCTACGTGCACGGCCCCTCGCTCACCGAGTTCCCCAACGCCGAGCGGCTAAACGAGCTGATGATCGTGGGACCGATCACCGTGCGCAGCGCGTGCTCGCACCATTTCTGCCCCATCATGGGCCGGCTGTGGATCGGCGTGATGCCCAACGAGCACACCAACGTCATCGGCCTGTCCAAATACGCGCGGCTGGCCGAATGGGTGATGGGCCGGCCGCAGATCCAGGAAGAGGCCGTGGTGCAGCTGGCCGACCTGATCCAGGAGAAGACGCAGCCCGACGGCCTGGCCCTGGTGATGGAGGCCGAGCATTTCTGCATGCAGTGGCGCGGCGTGAAGGAGACCGACAGCAAGATGATCAACTCGGTCATGCGCGGCGTCTTCCTCAAGGACCCGAACCTGCGCCGCGAATTCCTGTCCCTGCTGCCGCGCCGCAACGGCTGAGCGGCCGCCGTTCCCGGAGACACCCATGCTTGTCCGCCTGCTTTACGCCAGCCGCGCCACCGATGCCAGCCCGAAGACCATCGAGGCGATCCTCGCGCAGTCCCGCACCCACAACACGGCCAACGGGATCACGGGCATCCTGTGCTACGGGGCGGGCACCTTCCTGCAGGCCATCGAAGGCGGCCGACGGGCCGTGAACGAACTCTACGGCCACATCCTGCGCGATGCGCGCCACCAGGACGTGGTGCTGCTGCATTACGAAGAGATCCTGGAGCGCCGCTTCGGCAGCTGGACCATGGGCCAGGTCAATCTGGGCAAGCTCAACGCCTCCACGCTGCTCAAGTACTCCGAAAAGCCTGTGCTGGACCCGCATGCCGTCTCGGGCAAGGTCTCGCTGGCCCTGCTCGAGGAGCTGATGGCCACGGCCGCCATCGCGGGCCGCACCTGATCGGGCGGACCGACCGAGGGACCGAGGTCCGCGCCCGCGCCGGGTGAGGGCCCCGACGCCGCCTGCTGCATGCCGATGTCCGCCTTCATCCTCGTCGTGCTGGCGGGGCTCATCCACGCGAGCTGGAACATCGCGGCCAAGAAGGCCGATGGCGATGCGCGCTTCGCCTTCCAGAGCAGCGCTTTCCTGTCGCTGGTCTGGGCGCCGCTGGGCCTGTGGCTGGCCTGGCGCCACGTGCCCGGCTGGGGCGCGCGCGAATGGGCGTTCGTCGCCCTGAGCGGCCTGCTGCACGTGCTCTATTACGTGGTGCTGCTGCGCGGCTACCGGCGTTCGGACCTCACGGTGGTGTACCCGCTCGCGCGCGGCACCGGCCCGCTGCTGTCGTCGATGGCGGCCGTGCTGCTGCTGGGCGAGCGCCTCAGCCCCGTCGGCGTGGCCGGCATCGCCGGCGTGGTGCTGGGCGTCTTCCTGATCGCAGGCGGGCCGCGCCTGGCGCGCCGCGGGGGCGATGCGCAGCAGCAGGCGCGCGTGCGCAAGGGCATCCAGTACGGCGTGCTCACGGGCCTGTTCATCGCCTGCTACACGGTGGTCGACGGCTATGCCGTCAAGGTGCTGCTGATGTCGCCCATCCTGGTCGACTACATGGGCAACTTCGTGCGCATGGCCCTGCTCGCGCCGGCGGTGCTGCGCGACCGCGCGCAGGCCGCCCGCCTGTGGCGCCTGCAATGGAAGCATGCGCTGCTGGTGGGCGCCATCAGCCCCATCTCCTATGTGCTGGTGCTCTACGCGATGCAGCAGGCGCCGCTGTCGCACGTGGCGCCGGCGCGGGAGGTGTCCATGCTCTTCGCGGCCCTGATCGGCGGCCATCTGCTGCGCGAAGGCGACCGGCTCCTGCGGCTGGCGGGCGCGGTCTTCATCGCGTTGGGCGTGGCGGGGCTCGCGCTGGGATGAACGCCGCCTGCGACGCGCCGCCGCTGCTGCTGGGCTGCGACTTCACCTGCGCGCCCTCTCGCCGCAAGCCCGTGACGCTGGCGGTCGGGGCGCGGCAGGGCAATGCGGTGCATCTGCACCGGCTTTTGGACTTCGCCACGCTCGACGCCTGGCAGGGCTGGCTGCAGTCGCAACCGGCCTGGGTCGGCGCTTTCGACCTGCCTTTCGGCCTGCCGCGCGAGCTGCTGCAAGCCTGGCGCTGGACCGGCCCCTGGGAAGCGGGCATGCGGCGCTATGCCGCCCTGGAGCGCAGCGAGCTGCGCGAGCGCTTCAAGGCCTTTTGTGCGGCGCGCCCGGTGGGCGCCAAGTTCGCGCACCGCGCCACCGACGGGCCGGCCGGCTCGAGTTCATCGATGAAATGGGTCAATCCGCCGGTGGCCTGGATGATGCACGCCGCGGTGCCCCGATTGCTCGCAGTGGACGCCTTCTTCCCCGGCCTGGGCGGGCGGGCCGGGTCTCCGCGCGTGGCGCTCGAAGGCTACCCCGGTCTGCTGGCGCGCGATCTGATCGGCCGGCGCAGCTATAAGTCCGATGCCATGGCCAAGCAGACGGCCGACCGGCGTGCGGCGCGCGACGAACTGCTGCGGCGGCTGGAAGACGAGGGCAGCGCCCGTCTGGGGCTGCGCCTGGCCCTGGATGCCGCGCAGCGCGAACGGCTGGCGGCCGATGCCAGCGGCGATGCGCTGGATGCCGTGCTGTGCCTGTTGCTGGCCGCCTGGGGCGAGGCGCGGCGCAGCAGCCCGGGGCCGGGCTATGGGCTGCCTCCAGAGTCGGATCCACTCGAAGGCTGGATCATCGCCGCCGAACCAGCGCGGCCGGTGTTCAGCGGCGCGGGGGCGGGCGATGCGCGGCCGGGCGCGGCGCGGTCGTCAGCAGCAGACCCGCCGCCGCGCCGTGGCTGAGCACGGTGCGCCACCACCAGCCGCGCGGCGCCCAGCGCCAGGGTCGCGCCAGGGCGATCAGCGAGCCGGCCGCCGCCGCGCCGAGCACCAGCCGCCACGGGTGCCGTTGTGCAGCGTGGTGAAGTGCCGGCCCGCTGGCCGCAGCCGCCGCCTGGAGCGGGTGCCGCTGCCACCAGCGCAAGGCAACGAAGCGCGCCATGCCGCGCCATGGCGTGGCGCGGGACATGGCGCGCGGCGTGGCGGGACGCAGGGGAGAAGGGGCCTGCAAGGCGGCGGCGATCAGTAGTCGTCGCGGCGGCGCGTGGCCAGCACCAGCAGGGCGGTGATGGCGGCCCCGGCGGCAGCGGCGATCAGCACCGAGCGCACGGGCTGGTCGGCGATGTAGCGCGTCGTGACCTGCGCCGCGTCGGAGAAGCGCTCCTGGGCGCGCACACCGCTCTTCGAGGCGGCTTCGAGGCCGCGCTGCACGGCCTGCTGCACGCGCGAGGCGATCTGCTCCACGGCCGGTTCCACGTCATGGCGCAGGTTGCGCACCTTCTGCCCGGCCGCGTCGACGGCGTTCTGCGCATAGGCGCGCGTCGTCTCCACGGCATCCTGAGCGGTGCCGCGCAGGTCGTCGGCCAGTTGCGAGGGAGATTTGGCGGTCGAGTTCATGGATACCTTCCTTTTTTGCTCAAAACTCAAGTGATCGGCAGGGCCTTACTCTAGCGCAGGGCCCTCCCGGAATGGGGGTCTGAAGCGCTCCCTTCGTGAAGGGATCGGGCTTTTCGGCGGTTTCAGGAACTGCGCCGCATCAGGCTGCCGATGAAGCTCGCGATGGTCAGGATCGCGAAGATGACGAACAGCAGCTTGGCGATGCCCGCGGCACCGGCGGCCAGGCCACCGAAGCCGAGCAGGGCGGCCACCAGGGCGATGACCAGGAACACGACGGTGTAGTACAGCATGGGCAAACGCTCCTCGAAGGACTGCCCCCGCGGCGCAAGGGATCGGTCCGTGCAAGCACTGTAGGCAGCGCGGCGGGCCCGAGGTGTCAGCAGGCTCGGGCCACCCCCGTAGGAAAGCGGCCCGCAGCCGCCGAGGGCCGGCGCTCACGCGGGGCGGCCGAGCTCGGACGTGCGCGTGGGGAGCATCGCGTGCAGGCGCGTGCCGCGGTTCTCCACCGAGCTCACGCTGAGCTTGCCGCCGCTGGCTTCGACGCGGTGGCGCATGCCGGCCAGCCCATGCGTGGAGGGGCGCACGTGCAGCGGGTCGAAGCCCTTGCCGTTGTCGCTGACTTCGACGATCACATGGTTGTCGTAGTTCTTGAGCACCACGGTCGCCTCGGTAGCCTGCGCGTACTTGCCGATGTTGGTCAGGCTTTCCTGCACCATGCGGTAGATGGTGAGCTGACGCCCCTCGTCGAGGTTCACCGTTTCCAGGGCCATGTCCACGCGCACGCCGGAGCGCTCGCTGAACTCGCGGCCCAGGATCTCCAGCGAAGCCACTAGGCCCAGGTTGCTCAGCGACGAGGGGCGCAGGTCCTCGATGATGCGGCGCTTGAGCGCGATGCCCGAGTTGAGCAGATCCGTCAGGTGCTGCAGCCGCTGCACGGCATCGGGCGCGTCGGCCAGCCGCGACTTGAGGCGGGCCACGTCGAGCTTGGCGGCCGTGAGCAGCGCGCCCAGCTCGTCATGCAGTTCGCGCGCGAGGAAGCCGCGCTCCGTCTCGCGCACGTCCTGCAGGTGGGTCGCCAGCTCGGCCAGCGAGGCGGTGCGGTCGCGCACCTCCTGCTCCAGCAGGTTGCGCTCGCGCTGCAGGGCCTGCTGCTGGCGTTCGTTGGCCGAGCGCAGCGCCTCGCCCTGGCGCAGGTAGAGCACGAAGGCCAGCAGCCCCGCCGCCACGACCAGCGCGATGCCGATGCGCGAGAGCAGCAGCGAGTTGGCGATCTGCACCTGGGCCTGGGTCAGCGAGGCGTTGCTCAGCGCCACCAGCTTGGCGGTTTCCTCGCGGATGCGCGCCATTTCCTCCCGCCCCACGTCGGTGGTCAGGACGAAGCGCGAGGCATCCTCGTTGCCGGTGCGCACCAGGCGCAGGCTCATGTCCATCTCGGCCAGCTTGCGCGACAGGTGGTTCGACAGGCGCGCCAGCCCCTGCTGCTCGGCGGGGCGGTCCGCGTACAGCTCGTGCAGGCGCGCCAGGTGCAGGTCGATCTGTTGCAGCGCGTTGTCGTAGGGCTCGCGGTAGGTGTCCTCGCCGGTCAGCATGTAGCCGCGCTGGCCGGTCTCGGCGTCCAGCACGTTCTGCAGCAGCATGGTCACCGCGAAGCGCGCCTGCTGCGCCCGGCTGATCTCGGCCAGGGCGCGGCTCGACTGCCGGTAGCCCGTTTCGTTGATGGCCAGCAGCGCCGCCGCAGCCAGCAGCGCCAGCGCCAGGCTCCAGGCCGGTTTGGAAGACAGCCAGCGTCTCAGCATCGCGTGGCTTTCATGAATAATGCTTGCCGTGCCATGCCCAGGATCTTTGGAACGCAGCGGCGCGCGGTCCAGCCCCGCAGGCGGACCGGCGCACGCGGGGCGGTCCGGAGATGTCTTGAATGCGTCCTGCGGCCGGCTGCACGACCTTGGGCCACAGAGGGAGAGTACCCATCATGATCAGAGTCGGCATTGTGGATGACCACGCCATTGTGCGTTCCGGGCTGCGGCAGTTCTTCTCGGAACACGTCGACCTGCGCGTGGCCGGCGAAGCCAGCACGGGGCGCGAGGCCATCGAGCTGGTGCGCACCACCGAGCTCGACGTGCTCGTGATGGACCTGTCCATGCCCGGGCAGAGCGGCATCGACGCGCTCGCGATGATCCGCGCCAAGGCCCCGGACGTCGGCATCCTCATCCTGAGCGCCTACCCCGAAGAGCATTACGCGATGAGCCTGCTGCGCCAGGGCGCGAGCGGCTATCTCAACAAGGACTGCGAGCCCATCGAGATCGTGAATGCGATCCGCACGATCGCCCTGGGGCGCCGGCACATCACGCCGGCCGTGGCCGAACTGCTGGCCCGCCAGCTGGACCGCAAGGACGATGCCGCGCCGCATGAGCAGTTGTCCGAGCGGGAGTTCCAGGTCTTCCTGAAGCTGGCGCGCGGCGAGACGGCTGGAGAGATCGCGCAGACGCTGTCGCTGTCCGTGAAAACGGTGAGCACCTACCGCACGCGGCTGATGGAGAAGATGAATCTTTCCTCCAACAGCGACCTGACCTACTACGCGCTCAAGAACAAGCTGATCGACTGATTCGGGCCGCTGCCCGGGCGCATTCATGGGTTGGTCGGCGGCTCGCCTGCAAGCTGGGGTTGAGCGGCTGCCGCAGGCGGGCTGGCCTGGCTCAGGCAGAAATCCAACAGGCCGTCGATCTCGTTGGATTTGTCGAACACCGCGTCGGCGCCCAGCTCCAGGCAGCGCTTGCGGATGTCGGGCGTGGCGTAGTTGGTCAGCACCACCACCTTCTGCTGCGGGCTGCGGCTCAGGCAGGCCTGCAGCACGCCCAGGCCGCTGCCCTGCTTGAGGAACAGATCGACGATGGCCAGGTTCCAGGCCGAGCCGTGGTCGCCGAGCCACGCGCGGGCCTCGTCCTCGCCTTCGGCGAAACCCACCACGTTCATGGCGGTCAACTCCTCCAGCGTGCCCACGAGGTTCTCCCGGATGGTCCGGTTGTCTTCGACAAGATAGGTGTTGAGGCCCGCCTGCTCCACCGCGATCACCATGGTTGTGTTGCTCCCGTTGCACGCCCGCTGGGGGCGCGCCGGTGTCCGGGCGAACCTTGAGCAGACGCCAGCATCGTACGCGCCGGGGTGAGCAGGCGCTTGCAAGCCCTTGAGGCCTGTTGGTGTAGGTGCCGACCTACGCCTCCTCACGCATTTCACATTCGGCAGCAGGAACAGCCGCCTTCCCGCCACAGCCTCGGTGAACACCTCTGGCGTAGGCGGCTTCGCACCCTGGATGCGGCCGCGGGACGACGGGCTGGCGCCCCGCCGCTTCCTAGACTTCGTGCCATTGCTCCCGCGTCGCGGCACCCTGCGCCTTCCAAGGGCACCCGGCGCTGTCCGGGGGTGTTCCGTACAAGGACCGAAGCCATGAAGAAGGGGCTGGCGCAATACCTGATCGTGGGCCTGTTGGCCCTCCTGGCCGCCTTGGCCGTGGCGCAGGGGGATGTCGCGCTGGCCGGGCTGGGCTGGGTCCGCGCCTCCACCGAGGCGGCGACACCCGCGGGAGGCCCGGCGAAGGTCCTGCCAGCGGCCCTGTCGAACGCGCCGGCCCATTGAGGGGACAGCGCGCACCGGCCGTCCGGAGTGCCGGTCAGGCCGCGGGCCGATGGCCGCAGACGCGGCAGTGCGGATCGCGGGCCACGCCCACGCTGTCGAAGCGGCTGGCGCGTCCATCGAACATCAGCAGCCGCCCCGTCAACCCGCCGCCCATGCCGGCGAGCAATTTCAGCGCCTCGTGCGCCTGCAGCACGCCGATCGTGCCCACCACGGGCGCGAACACGCCCAGCACCGCGCAGCGGGTTTCCTCGAACTGCGCATCAGGCGGGAACAGGCAGGCGTAGCAGGGCGACGCGGCATCCCGCAGGTCGTAGACGCTGATCTGGCCGTCGAAGCGAATGGCGGCGCCGGCCACCAGCGGCCGGGCATGCGCCACGCAGGCCGCATTGACGGCCTGGCGCGTGCGGAAGTTGTCGCTGCAGTCCAGCACCACATCGGCATCGGCCACCAGCCGGGCCAGGAGGGCCCCTTCGGCGCGCGCCTGCACGGTGCGCACGTCGAGCTGCGGATTGATCTCGCGCATCGCCTGCGCCGCCGAAGCCACCTTCGGCGCGCCCACGCGGGCATGCGTGTGCGCGATCTGCCGCTGCAGGTTCGTCAGATCCACCGTGTCGTCATCGACCAGCGTCAGGCGCCCCACGCCTGCGGCCGCGAGGTACAGCGCTGCCGGCGAGCCCAGGCCGCCCGCGCCGACGAGCAGTGCATGGGCGGCCGACACGCGGGCCTGGCCGTCGATGCCGAATTCCTCCAGCAGGATGTGGCGCGAATAGCGCAGCAGGTCGTCGTCGTCCAGATCGTCCATGGCAGGGGTGGGGCGAGGCGGCGCGGCGGCGCGGCGCGAAAGCGACATCGGCCTGCACAGGCAGGCCGATGCGGAGCAGGCGCCGGGCGGGCCTCAGTTCTCGCTTTTCTCTTTCTCTTCCTTGTTCTCGACGATCACCTGCGTCTTGCTGGCGATCACCGGCTGGCCCTTGAGCTGGTTCAGGGCCTGGATCAGCGGGAAGTCCTTGTCGGAGCCGAACTCGGGCACCTTGCGGTCCTGCGGCGGCTTCTTGGCTTCCTCCTCGAGGCGCTTGCGGGCCTCGTCACGCGCCTTCTCGCGTTCCGGGTCCTTCACCTCGGGCCCCTGGCCGCTGGACAGGTGCTTTTCCAGGTCGGCTTCGCGCATGCGCAGCGCGGCGTACGGGCTGCCCTCGGCCGTCTCGTCGATCAGCACGTTCGGCACGATGCCGCGCGCCTGGATCGAGGTGCCGCTGGGCGTGTAGTAGCGCGCCGTCGTGATCTTGAGGCCCGTGTCCGGACCCAGCGGGCGCACGGTCTGCACCGAGCCCTTGCCGAAGGTCTGGCTGCCCATGATGGTGGCACGCTTGTGGTCCTGCAGCGCGCCGGCCACGATCTCGCTGGCCGAGGCCGAGCCTTCGTTGACCAGCACCACCAGCGGCACCGTCTTGAGCGCCGCCGGCAGGCCGCGCAGCGGGTCGGAACCCGAGCGGCGCTGGTAGTCGGCCGGCGTCGCCTTGTAGACCTGCTTGCTCTCGGCCAGCTGGCCGTCGGTGCTGACCACCGTCACGTTGGCCGGCAGGAAGGCCGCCGACACGGCCACGGCCGCGTCGAGCAGGCCGCCCGGGTCGTTGCGCAGGTCCAGCACCAGGCCCTTGAGGTTGGGTTCCTGCTTGTAGATTTCCTCGAGCTTCTTGACGAAGTCGGCGACCGTGCGCTCCTGGAACTGCGACAGGCGGATCCACGCATAGCCCGGCTCGATGACCTTGCCGCGCACGGACTGCGTGCGGATCTCCTCGCGCGTGATGGTCACGGGGAAGGTGCGGCTCTCGTCCTTGCGGAAGATGGTCAGCAGCACCTTGGTGCCGGCCTCGCCGCGCATGCGCTTGACGGCGTCGTTGAGCGTGAGCCCCTTGACGGCCGTGTCGTCGATCTTGGTGATCAGGTCGCCCGGTTTGAGGCCGGCGCGGAAGGCGGGCGAGCCCTCGATAGGCGAGACCACCTTGACCAGGCCGTCCTCCTGCGAGATCTCGATGCCCACACCCACGAAGCGGCCCGAGGTGCCTTCGCGGAATTCCTTGAAGGCCTTCTTGTCGAAGTACTGCGAGTGCGGATCCAGCCCGGCCACCATGCCGCTGATGGCGTCGGTGATGAGTTTCTTCTCGTCGACCGGCTCGACGTAGTCGCTCTTGACCATCCCGAACACGGCGGCGAGCTGCTGCAGCTCCTCGAGCGGCAGCGGCGCCAGCGCACCGCGCGCCACCGTCTGCAGCGACACGGTGGTCAGCGCGCCGGCCACGGCGCCGGCGGCGACCCAGCCTGTGATCTTGAGTTTCTGACCCATGAAAGTCCTTCCGGGGAGCGCCCTACGCACCCATGTTTGCGCCAATATACGCCGCTTGGAACCTCGAATCGGCCCCAGGTTCCGTGTCCCGGCGAGGCCAGCGGCTTTTTGCCGCCGGCCGCTTCGCCGGCCCGCAGACGTCTCAGGCCTTGCCTTGCGAGGCCACGGCCGCCGCTGCCTTGGCGGCGGCCTCGGCGTCGCCCAGGTAGTAGTGGCGCAGGGGCTTGAGGTCGTCGTCCAGTTCGTAGACCAGCGGGATGCCGTTGGGAATGTTCAGGCCCACGATGTCGCTGTCGGAGATGCCGTCCAGGTACTTGACCAGCGCCCGGATCGAGTTGCCGTGCGCCGCCACCACGATGCGGCGGCCGGCGCGGATGGCCGGCGCCATCGACTCGTTCCAGAAGGGCAGCACGCGCGCCACGGTGTCCTTCAGGCATTCGGTCAGCGGGATCTGCTCCGGCGCCAGCTTGGCGTAGCGCAGGTCGCCGCGCTCGCTGCGCGGATCGGTGGGCTCCAGCGCCGGCGGCGGGGTGTCGTAGCTGCGGCGCCAGATCAGCACCTGCTCGTCGCCGTACTGCTTGGCCATGTCGGCCTTGTTCAGGCCCTGCAGGGCGCCATAGTGGCGCTCGTTCAGGCGCCAGCTGTGCACCACGGGCAGCCAGGTGCGGTCGAGCTCGTCGAGCGTGTGCCACAGCGTGCGCGTGGCGCGCTTGAGCACGCTGGTGTAGGCCACGTCGAAGTCATACCCCTCGGCCTTGAGCAGGCGCCCCGCCTGCTTGGCCTGTTCCACACCCGTGGGCGTCAGGTCCACGTCGGTCCAGCCGGTGAAGCGGTTTTCGAGGTTCCAGGTCGATTCACCATGGCGGATCAGCACCAACTTATGCATGGAAGCCTTTGTGTGTCTTTGGGTAAAGCCGACATTCTAGAATTCCCGGTTTTCGCCACTGACTTCGCCGTGAAATTCATCCTCGACAACTGGGTCCTGATCCTGATCGCCTTGAGCTCGGGCACCATGCTGGCGCTGCCCATGCTGCGCGGGGCCGGGCAGGGCACGCTCACGGCCCAGGGCGCGGTGCAGCTGATCAACCGCGAAAAGGCCGTGCTGATCGACGTGCGCGACGCCCAGGAGTACGCCGCCGGCCACCCGGTGGGCGCGCGCAGCGTGCCGCTGGCCGAACTGGAGGCCAAGCTGCCTTCGGTGGTGAAGAACAAGAACCTGCCGGTGCTGCTGCTGTGCGGCACGGGCACGCGGGCCCGCCGCGCCGTGGACGCGGCCAAGAAGCTCGGTTACGAGAACGCCCAGGTCATCGCCGGCGGCATGCGCGGCTGGAGCGACGCCAACCTGCCGGTGGAAAAGGCGTGAAGCGCCCCCATCTGGGTTGATCCGACCTTTCCCCCAGGAGTCCCGCATGCAAGCCGTCAAGATGTACACCACCGCCGTGTGCCCCTACTGCATCCGCGCCAAGCAGATCCTCAAGTCCAAGGGTGTGGAGCAGATCGAGGAGATCCGCATCGACACCGACCCGCAGGCGCGCGCGCACATGATGGAAATCACCCAGCGCCGCACGGTGCCGCAGATCTTCATCGGCGACACGCATGTGGGCGGCTGCGACGACCTGATCGCCCTGGACGGGCGCGGCGGCCTGGTGCCGCTGCTCAACGCCGCCTGAGGGCGTGGCGGCGTCGGCCGGGCTGTCACCGGCCGGGGCCATAATGTCCAGTTCCTTTTTCCGCAGACCCGCCGCGGGGGTGCCTTCCGCGGCGGCGTCGTCCTGACCTGAAAGAAAACCATGGCCGACCAACAAGCCGCAGACCCCGTGTTCCAGATCCAGCGCGTCTACCTGAAGGACCTGTCCCTGGAGCAGCCCAACTCGCCGGCCATCCTGCTCGAGCAGACCCAGCCCACCGTGGACATCCAGCTCGGCGTGGAAGCGCAGAACGTGGCCGAAGGCATCTTCGAGATCGTCGTGTCGGCCACCGTGCAGACCAAGATCGAGGACCGCACCGTGTTCCTGGTCGAAGCCAAGCAGGCCGGCATCTTCGAAATCCGCAACCTGCCCGAGGACCAGATGGGTCCGGTGGTGGGCATCGCCTGCCCGCAGATCGTCTACCCCTACCTGCGCGGCAACGTGGCCGACGTGATCCAGCGCGCCGGCTTCCCGCCCGTGCACCTGGCCGAGATCAACTTCCAGGCCATGTACGAGCAGCAGCAGGCGCAGGCCGCCGGCCAGACGCCGGCCAACGCCCAGTAAGCGCCTGCTTTTCTTGCCGCGGGAAAGGGGCGCCTCGCGCCCGCCGTGGCACTGACCGTTCGAGCGCCCGATGCAGATCACCGTCCTTGGCGCTGGCGCCTGGGGCACGGCCCTGGCCATAGCGGCCGCGACCGGGCCCGCGGCCCACGCCGTCCGCCTCTGGGCGCGCAGCGCCACCCAGGCCGCGGCCATGGCCCAGGCGCGCGAGAACGCGCGCTACCTGCCGGGCATCGCCCTGCCGCCTTCTCTGCAGATCGTCTCGGGCGACCCCGCGGCCGCGGTGGCGCAGGCCGACCTGGTCATCCTCGGCACGCCCATGGCCGCGCTGCGCACGCAGCTGCAGGCATTGCGTTCGCTGGCCGTGCCCGTCGCCTGGCTCTGCAAGGGCGTGGAGCCCGCCCATGGCGACGGCGCGCAGGGCCTGCTCGCGCACGAGGTGCAGGCGCAGGCCGCGCCCGAACTGCGGTGCGGCGTGCTCAGCGGCCCCAGCTTCGCGCAGGAAGTGGCGCGCGGCCGGCCTACCGCGCTGGTCGCGGCCAGCCCCGACGCCGCCCTGCGCGCGATGCTGGTCGAGGCCTTCCACGGCCCGGCATTGCGCGTCTATGCCAACGAGGACCTCGTGGGCGTGGAAGTGGGCGGCGCCGTCAAGAACGTGCTGGCCATCGCCACCGGCCTGGCCGATGGCCTGCAGCTGGGGCTGAATGCCCGCGCCGCGCTCATCACGCGCGGCCTGGCCGAGATGACGCGTTTCGGCCTCGCGCTGGGCGCGCGGCCCGAGACCTTCATGGGCCTGTCGGGCCTGGGCGACCTGGTGCTCACGGCCACCGGCGACCTGTCGCGCAACCGGCGCGTGGGCCTGCTGCTGGCCGAAGGCCGCACGCTGGCCCAGGCCGTCGAATCGCTGGGCCATGTGGCCGAAGGCGTGTATTGCGCCCGCACCGTGGTGCAGCGTGCGCGCCATCTGGGCGTGGACATGCCCATCGCCGAGGGCGTGGTGGCGGTGCTGGACGGCCGACTGGCACCGGCCGATGCCGTGCGCCGGCTGATGGAGCGCGAGCCGGGCGCCGAGCTCGGCTGAGCCTCTCGCTCAGGTGGGGCTGTACGCCAGCCGCACGTAGATCGGCGCGAAGGCCTCGGCCTGCGTGATCTCGACCAGCGTTTCCTTGGCCAGCTCCAGCATCGCGATGAAGGTCACGACCAGCACCGGCACGCCGCGCGAGGGGTCGAACAGCGCTTCGAACTCCACGAAGCGCCGCCCCTGCAGCATGCGCAGCACGTAGCTCATGTGCTCGCGCACCGACAGCTCCTCGCGCGAGATCTTGTGGTGCTGCACCAGCTTGGCCCGCTTGAGGATGTCGGCCCAGGCGCTTTGCAGGTCCGCCAGGCTCACATCCGGAAAGCGCGGCTGCAGCGACTGCTCGATGTAGACCTGCGCCTTCCAGAAATCGCGCCCGTAGGTGGGCAGGGCATTGATGGCCGCGGCCTGCAGCTTGGCCTGCTCGTACTCCAGCAGGCGGCGCACCAGCTCGGCGCGCGGGTCCTCGGCCTCTTCGCCCTCGGCCGTCTTCTTGGGCGGCAGCAGCATGCGCGACTTGATCTCGATCAGCATGGCCGCCATCAGCAGGTACTCGGCCGCCAGCTCCAGGTTGCGCGTGCGGATCTCGTCCACGTACGTCAGGTACTGGCGCGTCAGCCCCGCCATCGGGATGTCGAGGATGTTGAAGTTCTGCTTGCGGATCAGGTACAGCAGCAGGTCCAGCGGCCCCTCGAAGGCCTCCAGGAAGACCTCCAGCGCATCGGGCGGGATGTAGAGGTCATTGGGCAGCGCGAACAGCGGCTCGCCGTACAGGCGCGCGAGCGCCACCTGGTCGACGACCTCGGGCATCGGCGCCAGCACGGCGCCGTCGTCTTCGTCGTCCGGGCGGGAGGCGCTCGCCTCGGGGCCGCTCATGAAGAAAGAAGGGCAGGCGTCAGCCGTGGGTCTGGTAGACGTAGGGCTGCTGCGCCACTTCGCCAGCGTTCATCTCGGCCTGCGCCTGGCGGTCGATCTGCTTGTCCCACAGGAGCGCGCGGCCGGCGCGCTGCTCGGCTTCCAGCGTGGGCTTTTGCTTGCGCATCTGCTCGATGAACTGGGTGGCGTCGGAGGTGTAGTGGGGGCGCGCGAAGAAGGACATAGACTTGGCTTTCGTGAGGCGCGGATTTTAGCGACCGCGACATCCATGACATCAGCAGCACAGGGAATGGGGCGACGCATGGCCCTCTGGACGGCGATCGGCGCGGCACTGGCCGGCCTCGTAGGCTGCGACCCGCAGCGCATCCGCGAACTGGAGGAGGGCGTGTCGACCGAGGCTGACGTGCGCGCCCGCTTCGGCGAGCCCGAGGCGATCTGGGACGCCGCGCCCGGCAGCCCGCCCGGCCGCGTCTTCGAATACAACCGCCAGCCCGCGGGCCAGAAGAATTACATGATCACCATCGGCCCGGACGGCAAGATGGCCGCGCTGCGCCAGGTGCTCACGCCCGAGAACTTCGCGCGCGTACAGCCCGGCATGGCGATGGAGGACCTGCGCAAGCTGCTCGGCAAGCCGGCCAAGGTCACGCCCTATTCGCTCAAGCGCGAGACCGAATGGGAATGGCGCTGGGTGCAGCCGCCCAACCAGGACATGGTGTTCACGGCCGTGCTCAACGAGCAGCAGTACGTGGTGCGCAGCGGCTCGTCGCCCGACCGGGAGGTCGAGGCGCGGTAGCCGACGGTGGCGCGCTGGCCCCGGCAGGAGCGCGGCAATACCGCAGTAAAGCCCTCTGTCTAACAGGCCGTTGAAAAATCCCCTGCGAGCGTCCGCGTCGGCCGCTACGATCTGAAGCCATCCCGGAACAACTGCGACAAGAAAGATGAGAGGCAACCAAGACTTCCAGGGGGCGATGTTTAGCTACATCAGCCTTGAAGAAAGAGTGCCAGCGGCACACCCGCTGCGCAAGTTGCGCGCCGTGGTGGATGCGCTGCTGTCGAGCATGAACAGCGAGTTCGAAGCGGTGTACGCCCGCCGTGGCCGCCCCTCGGTGCCGCCGGAGATGCTGCTCAAGGCCTTGCTGCTGCAAATCCTGTTCTCCATCCGCAGCGAACGCCAGCTGGTCGAGGCGGTCAACTACAACCTGCTGTACCGCTGGTTCGTGGGCCTGAACATTGAAGACAAGGTCTGGGACCACTCCACCTTCAGCGCCAACCGCGAACGCCTCTTCAACGAAGACCTGGCGCGCGCCTTCTTCGAGCGCGTCAAGCTCAGCGCCCAGTGGGGCCGGCTTGCCAGCGACGAACACTTCAGCGTGGACGGCACGCTGATTGAGGCCTGGGCCTCGCACAAGAGTTTCAAACGCAAAGACGACGACAGCGGCACGCCACCCGGACGCAACCCCGAGGTGAACTTCAAAGGGCAGGAGCGCTGCAACGACACCCACGCCAGCACCACCGATGCCGATGCCCGGCTGTTCAAGAAGAGCGCGGGCGACAAATCTCGCCTGTGCCACATGGGGCACATCCTCATGGAGAACCGCAACGGGCTGATCGTGGATGTGGAGATCACACATGCCAGTGGCACCGCCGAGCGCGAGGCGGCGCTGGCGATGCTCAAACGCCGGGGAAACAAGAACAAGCGGGCCACGGTCGGGGCCGACAAAGGTTACGACAGCCAGGCCTTCATCAAGGGCTGCCGAAAGCTCAAAGTCACGCCACACGTGGCGGCCAAGGACAAGCACTCGGCGGTCGATGGCCGCATCCGGCGCCACGAGGGCTACAAGACCAGCCTCAAAGTGCGCAAGCGCATCGAGGAGGCCTTTGGCTGGATCAAGACAGTGGGTGGTCTGGCCAAGACCAAATTGATCGGTCAGGCCAAGCTCGCGGGCCAGGCGCTGCTGTGCTTTGCCACCTACAACCTGGTGCGCATGGGCAGTCTGGGCGGCTGGTGGGACGCGCATCATGCGTGAACCATGGGATACGTGCGCCCGGAACGGGCAAAACGGCCTGCAAACAGGCCGAAATGGCCGCTCCAATCGCTGCGCAGGCCAGTTTGGGCGATCCGTTTCTTCGAAATCCACGACCCTGGCGCGTTCGATGAGCATTTTTTCAACGGCCTGCTAAGGGGTGACCAGAGGTTCCAGGCATTGACCCGGTTCCTAGAATGGTCTCACCCACCCCATCCAGAGGGAACCACGATGCAACTCTCACGCCGCCAGTTCATGAAAGTGACTGGCTCCACGCTGGCGGGATCCAGCCTGGCGTTGATGGGCTTCTCGCCCGCGACGGCCCTGGCTGAAGTCCGCCAGTTCAAGCTGGCCTCCACCACCGTCACCCGGCAGACCTGCACCTACTGTTCGGTCGGCTGCGGCATCCTCATGTATTCGCTGGGCACGGGCGGCAAGAACGCCAAGTCCTCGGTGATCCACGTCGAGGGCGACCCGGACCATCCGGTCAACCGCGGCACGCTGTGCCCCAAGGGCGCGGGCCTGCTGGACTACATCAACAGCCCCAACCGCCTGCTCTACCCCGAGTACCGCGCACCGGGCTCCAACGAGTGGCAGCGCCTGTCCTGGGACGAGGCGCTGGACCGCATCGCGAAGCTGCTCAAGGCCGACCGCGACGCCAACTTCCAGGCCACCACGCCCGAGGGCCTGAAGGTCAACCGCTGGCTCACCACCGGCATGCTGGCCGCCTCGGCGTCGAGCAACGAAGCCGGCTACATCACCCACAAGGTCGCCCGTTCCTGGGGCCTGCTCGCATTCGACAACCAAGCGCGTGTCTGACACGGCCCGACGGTGGCAGGTCTTGCCCCGACGTTCGGCCGTGGAGCGATGACGAACCATTGGGTCGACATTCGCAACGCAGATGTGATCTTGATCATGGGCGGCAATGCCGCCGAAGCCCACCCGTGCGGCTTCAAGTGGGTGACCGAAGCCAAGGCGCACAACAAGGCGCACTTCATGGTGGTGGACCCGCGCTTCAACCGCTCGGCCTCGGTGGCGGACTTCTACGCGCCCATCCGTTCGGGCAGCGACATCGTCTTTCTCGGCGGGATCATCAACTACCTGCTTACCAACGACAAGATCCACCACGAGTACGTGCACAACTACACGGACTTCAGCTTCATCGTCCGTGACGACTACCAGTTCGTGGACGGCATCTTCTCGGGCTACGACGAGGAAAAGCGCAGCTACGACAAGAAGAGCTGGGACTACGAGCTGGGTGACGACGGGTACGTCAAGACCGACCCGACGCTGCAGCATCCGCGCTGCGTCTACCAGCTGATGAAGCAGCACTACGCGTCGTACACGCCCGAGAAGGTCGAGAGCGCCTGCGGCACGCCCAAGGCCAAGTTCCTGCACGTGTGCGAGAAGTTCGCGTCCACGGCCGTGCCGGGCCGGGCCGCGACCATCATGTATGCGCTGGGCTGGACGCAGCATTCCATCGGCTCGCAGATCCTGCGCTGCGCGGCGATGGTGCAGCTGCTGTGCGGCAACATCGGCGTGGCCGGCGGCGGCATGAACGCACTGCGCGGGCATTCCAACATCCAGGGCCTCACCGACCTGGGCCTGCTGTCGGCCAGCCTGCCGGGCTACCTGACGCTGCCCAACGAGAAGGAGCAGGACTACCAGGCCTACATCGACGCGCGCACCCAGAAGCCGCTGCGGGCCAACCAGATGAGCTACTGGCAGAACTACCCCAAGTTCCACGTCAGCCTCATGAAGTCCTGGTTCGGCGCCAGCGCCACGGCCGAGAACCAGTGGGCCTTCGACTACCTGCCCAAGCTGGACAAGCAGTACGACATGCTGCAGTACTTCCAGCTCATGGCCGAGGGCAAGGTCAACGGCTACATCGCGCAGGGCTTCAACCCCATCGCGGCGCTGTCGGACAGCAACCGCCTGCGCACGGGCCTGGCCAAGCTCAAGTTCCTGGTCATCATGGACCCGCTGGCCACCGAGACCTCCGAGTTCTGGAAGAACTTCGGCGAGTTCAACGACGTGGACACGAAGGCCATCCAGACCGAGGTGTTCCGCCTGCCCACCACCTGCTTCGCGGAGGAGGAGGGGGCGGTGGTCAGCAGCTCGCGCGTGCTGCAGTGGCACTGGAAGGCGGCCGAGCCGCCGGGCGAGGCCAGGACCGACGTGGCCATCATGTCGGCCCTGCACCTGCGCCTGAAGGCCCTGTACCAGAAGGAGGCCGGCGCCTGGGCCGACCCGATCCTGAACCTGGACTGGAAGTACTCGCACCCCGAGCACCCGAGTTCCGAGGAGATCGCCAAGGAATACAACGGCAAGGCGCTGGTGGACCTGGTCGACCCGAAGGACCCGACCAAGGTGCTGCGCCCGGCGGGCCAGCAGGTGTCGGGTTTCGGCGAACTGCGCGACGACGGCACCACGGCTTCGGGCTGCTGGATCTACGCCGGCGCCTGGACGCAGGCGGGCAACCAGATGGGCCGGCGCGACAACTCCGACCCCACGGGCATCGGCAATACGCTGAACTGGGCCTGGGCCTGGCCGGCCAACCGGCGCGTGCTCTACAACCGCGCCTCGGCCGACCTGCAGGGCAAGCCCTTCAACCCGCACCGCAAGCTGGTCGAGTGGAACGGCAAGGCCTGGACGGGCGCCGACGTGCCCGACACGGGCGCGGCCATCGGCCCGGAGACGGGCAACGGCCCCTTCATCATGAACCCCGAAGGCGTGGCGCGCTTCTTCGCCCGCAAGGGGCTCAACGAAGGGCCCTTCCCCACGCACTACGAGCCCTTCGACACGCCGCTGGGCTTCAACCCGGTCTACCCGAACAACCCCAAGGCCACGAACTCGCCCGCGGCCCGGGTGTTCAAGAACGTCTGGGACACCTTCGGCAAGGCGGCGGACTTCCCGCACGTGGGCACCACCTACCGCCTGACCGAGCACTTCCACTACTGGACCAAGCACTCGCTGGTCAACGCCATCACGCAGCCCGAGCAGTTCGTCGAGATCGGCGAGGCGCTGGCGCAGGAGCTGGGCATCGTCGCCGGCGACCGCGTGCGCGTGAGCTCCAAGCGCGGCTTCATCAAGGCCGTGGCCGTGGTCACCAAGCGCATGAAGGCCATGAAGATCGAGGGCAGGAACGTGCACCACGTGGGCATCCCGATCCACTGGGGCTTCAAGGGCTTGACCAAACCCGGCTTCCTGGCCAACACGCTGACGCCGTTCGTGGGGGATGGCAACACCAACACCCCCGAATTCAAGACCTTCCTCGTGAAGGTCGAGAAGCTGTAAAGGGGGCACGATGTCTTTGCAATCCCTCGATATCCACCGCCGTTCCGCCACCACCACGCCTTCGCCGCAGGCGCGAGCGCCCCAGTCGGGCGAGGTGGCCAAGCTCATCGACGTGTCCAAGTGCATCGGCTGCAAGGCCTGCCAGACCGCGTGCATGGAATGGAACGACCTGCGCCAGGAGCCCGGCCACACGGTCGGCGTGTACGACAACCCGGCGGACCTGACCGAGAACGCGTGGACGGTGATGAAGTTCACCGAATACGAGAACGAGGAATCCGGCAACCTCGAATGGCTGATCCGCAAGGACGGCTGCATGCACTGCGCCGACCCGGGCTGCCTCAAGGCCTGCCCCTCGCCCGGCGCCATCGTGCAGTACACGAACGGCATCGTGGACTTCCACGAAGAGAACTGCATCGGCTGCGGCTACTGCATCACCGGCTGCCCCTTCAACATCCCGCGCATCTCGCAGAAGGACAAGAAGGCCTACAAGTGCACGCTGTGCTCCGACCGCGTGGCCGTGGGCCGTGAGCCGGCCTGCGTCACCACCTGCCCCACGGGCGCCATCATGTTCGGCACCAAGAAGGCGATGAAGGACCAGGCGGATGAGCGCATCGCCGACCTGAAGGAGCGCGGCTTCCAGAACGCGGGCCTGTACGACCCGGCCGGCGTGGGCGGCACGCACGTCATGTACGTGCTGCACCATGCCGACCAGCCGGCGCTGTATTCGGGCCTGCCCAAGGAGCCGAAGATCAGCTCCATGGTCGCAGTGTGGAAGGGCATGGCCAAGCCGCTGGCGCTGGCGGGCATCGCGCTCACGGCGATCGCCGGCTTCTTCCACTACACGCGCGTGGGCCCCAACGAGACCAGCGACGAGGAAGAAGCCCAGGCCAACGCCGACGCGCTGGCCCGCCGCGAGGCGGCCGGGGTGCCCGCGCGCAGCGCCGATCACGCCGCTTCAGCCCAGGAGGTGCGCCATGAGCAAGGTTGAACGTCCCACCGCGGCGGACTTCGCCGTTGCGCGCGAGGAGCCGGTGATCCAGCGCTACACGCCCAACGAGCGCAGCAACCACTGGGTGACCGCCATCACCTTCGTGTTGCTGGCGCTCTCGGGGCTGGCGCTGTTCCATCCGTCGATGTACTGGCTCACCCACCTCTTCGGCGGCGGGCCGTGGACGCGCATCCTGCATCCCTTCATCGGGATCGTGATGTTCCTGTCCTTCCTCTTCCTGGTCATCCGCTTCTGGCACCACAACATCCTGGAGCCGCGCGATCGCCAATGGATGAAGCAGATGGGCGACGTCGTCAACAACCGCGAAGAGCGCCTGCCGCCGGTCGGCCGCTACAACGCGGGCCAGAAGCTGCTGTTCTGGGTGCTGGTGCTGTCCATGCTGGGCCTGCTCGTCACGGGCCTGATCATGTGGCGCGCCTACTTCAGCCACCTGTTCACGATCGACGTGCTGCGCATCGCCTCGCTGCTGCATGCCTTCTTCGGCTTCGTGATCATCTGCGCGATCATCGTGCACATCTATGCGGCCCTGTGGATCAAGGGCGCCATGCGCGCCATGACCCGCGGCACCGTGAGCTACGCCTGGGCGCGCAAGCACCACGGCGCGTGGTACGACGACGTGGTGGCGCGCGAAGAGCAACTGGCCCGCGACCGCCGCAACGCGCCCGACATGCGCCGCGATCCGCAGGCGCCGCCGGCGTGAGCCCGGCCCTGCATGCCCGTGCGCGGCGCCCTGCCGCTGCTGCGCCACCGCCCGCCCCGCGCGTGGCTGGCATAGACTGAGACGCAAGCGCCGGGTCCGCCCGGCGTTTTGCTTCCTGCCCTTTCTTCCCATCCTCCTTATAGCGCCACCGTGCAACGCATCCTCCAGCCCGGCGAAATCGAAGCCCTCGACCGCGTGAGCTTTCCGCGCGTGCGCCCGCCCCAGGTGGCCGCACTGTTCCAGGAACGCGCCGCGCGACTCGAACAACTGGCCGACGGCAACCCCATCGCCGACTACCTGCGCTTCGCCGCGCGCGTGGTGCGTGCGCAGCACGGCCTGGCCATGCAGGCGCCCGCTGCGCCGCCGCCGTCCGGCGAAGCCGTGCGTCGTGCGGGCGAGAACGGCATGCCGCTCATGCCCGCCTCGGAGCCGCTGCCCGAAAGCTGGCGCGCCACGCTGCGCGCGCTGGTGGCGCAACTGGCCGCCGACGGCGCCATCCCGGCCGTGTTGCAACCCGTGCTGGCGCGCTTGGCCGCCACGCCCGACGATGCGCTCGACACCCTGGCGCGCCAGGCGCTGGCCGACAACCTGGGCCGCGAGGACATCGCCGCCGCGCCGCTGGTCATGGCCGCGCTGCAGGTCGAGTTCGTCTTGCGCGCCGCGGCCGTGGCGCCCACCCAGGTGCCCTACACCGAGCCCGCCACCGTCTGCCCCGTGTGCGGCAGCGCGCCCGTGGCCAGCGTGCTGCGCATCGGCGGCAACATCGCCGGCCACCGCTACCTGCACTGCGGCCTGTGCGCCACCGAATGGCACATGGTGCGCATCAAGTGCAGCCATTGCGAATCGACGAAGGGCGTGCGCTACCAGGGCGCCGAAGACGCGAGCGGCAAGATCGGCGAAGTGGTGCAGGCCGAAACCTGCACGGCCTGTCACACCTACCGCAAGCTCGTGAGCCAGGAGAAAGACCCCTACGCCGAGCCGCTGGCCGACGACCTGGCCAGCCTCACGCTCGACCTGCTGATGGGCGACACCGACTTTTCGCGCGCCAGCGGCAACCCGCTGCTGTTCATCGAAAAGCCGCTGGCGGTATGAGCCCCCGCCCGGCCGTTCCGAAGGGGGCTCGCACCGCAGTGCGAAGCACGGAGGTTACCCAATGAACGCCCGCACGCCGACGTCGCTGCGCCTGCCTTCGGTGGACCGCGCCCTGGCCACCGACGCCATGCGCGCCCTGGCCGCGCAGTACGGCCACAGCGCGCTGGCCGGTGCGTTGCGCGCCGAGTTCGACGCCCTGCGCCCGCAGGCCCTGGCCGGCGAACTGGCGCCCGACGCCATCGCCGACGCGGCCTTGCACGCCGCCTGCGAACGCCGCCTGGCGGCCCGCTTTGCGCCGCGCCTGCGCACGGTGTTCAACCTCACGGGCACCGTGCTGCACACCAACCTGGGCCGCGCACTGCTGCCCGACGAGGCCGTGCAGTCGGTGCTGCGCGCACTCACCGCGCCGGCCAATCTGGAATTCGACCTGGCCACCGGCGGACGCGGCGACCGCGACGATCTGGTCGACGAGGTGCTGTGCGAGCTGACCGGCGCCGAGGCCGCCACCGTGGTCAACAACAACGCCGCAGCCGTGCTGCTCACGCTCAATGCGCTGGCGCAGGACCGGGAAGTGATCGTCTCGCGTGGCGAGCTGGTGGAGATCGGCGGCGCCTTCCGCATCCCCGACATCATGGCCCGCGCGGGCGCCAAGCTGGTCGAGGTGGGCACCACCAACCGCACCCACGCCAAGGACTACGCCGAGTCCATCACCGAGCGCACCGCGCTGCTGATGAAGGTACACACCAGCAACTACGCCGTGAGCGGCTTTACCAAGAGCGTGAGCGAAGCCGAAGTGGCCGCCATCGCCCACGCGAAGCAACTGCCCCTGGCCGTGGACCTGGGCAGCGGCACGCTGGTGGACATGGCGCAATGGGGCCTGCCGCACGAACCCACCGTGCGCGACACCGTGAACGCCGGCGCCGACCTCGTCACCTTCAGCGGCGACAAGCTGCTGGGCGGCCCGCAGGCCGGCCTCATCGTCGGCCGCAAGGACCTGATCGCGAAGATCAAGAAGAACCCGCTCAAGCGCGCGCTGCGCGTGGGCAAGCTCACGCTGGCCGCGCTGGAACCCGTGCTGCGCCTGTACCAGCAGCCCGAGCACCTGGCGCAGCGCCTGACCACCTTGCGCCTGTTCACGCGCCCGCAGGCCGCCATGCAGCAGCAGGCCCAGGCCCTGCTGGCGCCGCTGCAAGCCGCCGTGGGCGTGGCCTTCACTGTCGAGGTGGCCGCCATGAGCAGCCAGATCGGCAGCGGCGCCTTGCCCGTCGACGTGCTGCCCAGCGCCGGCCTGCGCCTGCGCCCCACTGCCGCGCGCCAGACCGGCCGCCAGCTCGCGCGGCTGGAAGAAGCCCTGCGCAGCCTGCCGCGCCCCGTCATCGGCCGCGTGGCCGATCAGGCGCTGTGGCTGGATCTGCGCTGCCTCGAAGCTGCGGACCAGCCCATCTTTGAAAGCCAGTTGCCCGCCCTTTCAGCTGCACTGGCTGGGGCGTGAAAGAGGCCGAACGGTGAAGCAGCGGCGGCTGTTTGAAGAGATTGCCGAGGGCTTTCGCGGCTTTGGCAAAGGCGCGCGTGGGCCCGGCTGTTCAGCGCCCAAGCGCTTCGCGTCGAGCTCGGAATCAGCCCAGGCTGGCTTTCAGATCGGCCAAGGTCGCCATCAACATCATGGGGTCGAGCGGCGACGACTCGAAGCCCAGCCGTTCATAAAAAGCCTGGGCGGCGGGCGACAGGGCGTGAACGATCATTCCGCGAATGCCGATGGCGTCAGCCGCCTGCACGACGCGCAGGCCCGCATCCCTGACCAGCGCCCGACCCAGCCCGCTGCCCTGCAAAGAGCGATGCACTGCCAGGCGCCCGAGGACCACCACTGGAATGGGTTCGGGCATGTTGCGCCTGAAGCGGCCGGGCGCGCTGTCTGCGGTCACGGCGCTCGACGCCAGCGCGTAGTACGCCATCACCTGCAGGCCCTCGCAGGCCACGAACGTCCGGGAAGCGCCGGTGGCCTGGTTCTTCAGGGCGCGTCGTTGCAGCCATTGGTCCAGACTGGCCTCGCCTGACTCGAAGGACGCCAGGTCATGGTGGGAGGCCAGCGGCTCGGGCGCCGCCAGACTCACGTCTTGTCCCAGGGCGCCGGCGTCTGCATCGTCTGGCGCAGGCGCTCGTTGGGTTGCGGCGGCATGTCCAGCCGCGCCACGAAGGCAGCGTATGCCTGCGGGCTGACCGCGATCAGCGCCTGGTCCAGCAGCGCTTCCTCGGCAGCCATGCGGGCGGCATCAAGCACGAAGTCGGTCCGATTCTTTCCGCGCGATTTGGCTGCACGGTCAATCAGGCTGCGGTCTTCCGGCCTGATCCGGATGTTCAGGGTTTCTCGCTTGACGGATGCAATACTGGCTGTAGACATGCTCAGGCCTCCACAGGAAATCACGGCATCCAGTGTAATGCCGACGTCATTACATTGCAGACTGTATGGCATCGTGCGGTCCCAGGCGACCATGACGGTCAGACAACCAACATCCACAACATGATCATCGGCACCGCCGGTCACATCGACCACGGCAAGACCACGCTGGTGCGGGCGCTCACAGGCGTGGACACGGACCGGCTCAAGGAAGAGAAGGCGCGCGGCATTTCCATCGAGCTGGGCTATGCCTACATGCCCGTGCCCCCGCTGACCTTGCGGCCGCATGTGTCGCAGCAGCAGCCGACCGCCGATGCGGCATCGGCCGCCGCGCAGACCGCTGGCACGAGCGGGGAGGGTTCGCAGTCTGGAGGCACAACTGACGCCACCGACGACGACAGCACCCAAGTCCTCGGCATCATCGACGTCCCCGGCCACGAGAAGTTCGTCCACACCATGGCGGCTGGCGCCTCGGGCATCGACCATGCGCTGCTGGTCGTGGCCGCCGACGACGGCGTGATGCCGCAGACGCGCGAGCACCTGGCCATCGCGCTGCTCTTCGGCATCACCCAGGGCACGGTGGCGCTCACCAAGTGCGACCGGGCCGACGCGCAGCGCATCGCCGCCGTGAAGGCCGAAGTGGCCGCATTGCTGGCCGGCACGCCGCTGGCCGGCGCGCCCGTCTTTGAAACCGCCATCCGCCCCGCGGCGGCGGCGCCCGCCGCACACGCCCCTGAGGGCGCAGTGCCTGCCGCGCAAGCCTCGGAAGGCTCCGCGCCCGCGGCCCAAGGCATCGGCGCCTTGCGCAACCACCTCTTCACCTTGGCCCGCCAGCAGCACGCCCGACGCAGGGACGGCCTGTTCCGCCTCGCCGTCGACCGCGTGTTCACGCTCGCGGGTCACGGCACCGTGGTGACGGGCACCGTCTTCGCCGGGCAGGTGCAGGTGGGCGACACGCTCGTGCATTCCGCCACCGGCCAGGCCGTGCGCGTGCGCAGCCTGCACGCGCAGAACCGCGCCGCGCAGCAGGGCCGCGCCGGCCAGCGCGTGGCGCTCAACCTCACGGGCGTGGACAAGCAGGCCATTGCACGCGGCGACTGGGTCGCCGACGCCCGCGTGCTGCAGCCCAGCACGCGCATCGACGTGCGCCTGCGCCTGCTGGACGACGCGCCCCCACTCACGGCCTGGACGCCGCTGCACGTGCACCTGGGCGCCGCCCACCGGCAGGCGCATGCCGTGCCGCTGCAGGGCGACACCGTCGCGCCCGGCACCGAGGCGCGCGTGCAACTGGTCTTCGACCCCGGCGCGCCCGTGTTCGTGGTGCCCGGCGACCGGCTCATCCTGCGCAACGCCCAGGGCACGCGCACCGTGGGCGGCGGCGCCGTGCTCGATCCGCAGGCGCCCGAGCGCCGCCGCCGCAGCGCCGAGCGCATGCAGTGGCTCGATGCCCTGGAAACCCTGATCGGCCGCGCGGGGGGCGAAGCGCCCGGCGACGCCCGCCCGCTGCTGGCCGTGGCGCCCGCGGGCCTCACGCGCAGCGGCCTGGCGCGCCTGCTGGGCCGCCTGCCCGCGCCCGACTGGGCCGGGCCCGACGCGCCCGCCTTCCCGCTGGGCCAGGCCGGACCGCTGGCCGGTGCCGCGCTGGGCGCGCCCGGCGCGGGCGAGTCCGACAAGGCCGGCCAAGCCGGCCGGGCCGACATCCTCTGGCTCTCGCCCGCGGCCTGGGCGCAGGTGCAGGCCCGCATCCTCGACGCACTGGCGCGCCACCACGCCCGCTCGCCCGACGAACCCGGCCTCAACAGCGCGCGCCTGCAGCGCATGGCTTTCCCGGCCCAATCGGCGCTCGCGGGCTTTGGCACGGCCATGCCCGGCTGGCCCGCCTGGCTCGACAAGCTGGTGGCCGACGGCGTGCTGGCCCGCAGCGGCCAGTGGCTGCACCTGCCCGGCCACAGCATCACCCTGAACGACGCCGAACAGGCCCTGGCCGACCGCCTGCTGCCCCTGCTGCTGGCCGGCGGCAACGACCCGCCCTGGGTGCGCGACCTGGCCCAGGCCACCGGCACGCGCGAAGACGCCGTGCGCGACCTGCTGCGCAAACAGGCCCGCCTGGGCGCGCTCTACCAGGTCGTCAAAGACCTGTTCTACCCCGCGCAGCGCATGGCCGAACTGGCCGCCACCTTTGCCACCCTGTCCGCGCAAGCCACCCACGCGGCGGATTCGCTCCCTCTCCCCCCGCGGGAGAGGGCTGAGAGGGCTGGACAGAGGGGGCGACAAGCGCTGGCCCCGCGCCTGCCCCCCGGCGCCGTGGAAGCCCGCGTCTTCCGCGACGCCGTGCAACTGGGCCGCAAGCGGGCCATCCAGATCCTCGAATGCTTCGACCGCATCGGCTACACCCGCCGTGTGGGCGACGCGCACCTGCTGCGCCCCCACACCCGCTGGACGCCGGAAGGCCCGATCACCGGCCCGGCCGCTGACCCCGCCGCCCCGGCCCCCGCGCCGGCGCAGCCCTGAGCCCGACCCCCCGCACCTCAGAAGGAAGCGCCCACCCATGCCCCCAAGCACGGCCCGACGAGCCGGCCCTTCCTGCCGCAAGAACAAGACAACCCAGCGCTGGCTGCCCACCGCCGCCGCGCTGATCACCGTGGGCCTGGCGCTCAGCGCCTGCGGCCCGCGCCCGCCCACCGCGCAGTTCCAGGCCGACCTGTGCGGCCGCACCCTGAGCTGGGAAGAAAAGAGCGACTACTGGGACGTGCTCTACACCGGCCAACTGCCCGGCCAGCGCGAACTGACCCTGGCGTTGAGCATCCCGCGCCAGACCCCCTCTCAGCCTGATCGCCCCGAACAGCCCGTCGACGAGTTGAACGTGCAGTTCAACCTGCAGGGCGAACCCGGCCTGCTGCAGGCCGACGGCGCCCCGCGGCTGGTGGGCCGCTTTCCGCTGCGGGCCAATGACCTGATGAAACGCGCCGAAGAAAGCGCCGACCCCGTGGCCCAGCGCCGCGCCGACCTGGCGGCTGCCACCGGGGCTGCCACCGGGGCTGCCACGCCGCCCACCCCCGAATCCCGCACTGGCATGGCCACCGTCTTTGGCGACAAGGGCGTGATGTGGAAGGGCGGCGAGGGCGAACTGCAGATCACCGACGTGCGCGTGCTGGCGCGCGATGAAGACGAGGGCGGCACGGGCGGCCTGGCTGTGGCCAGCGGCAGCTACCGCTTCGACGCCACCCCCGCCGGCAGCGGCATGGCCTGCGTCATCAGCGGCAGCTTCAAAGACGCGAGCTTCCGCCTGCGCCGTTGACGGCTGTCTGTCTTGCTCCCTCGCCCGCTGGGAGAGGGCTGGGGTGAGGGCCGCACGTCGGTCGCCCACGCGCAAGCGCCCCTAGAATCCCGCCCCAGTGGCTGAGCCCGCGCAGGCCGCCACGTGAAAAATGAGAGCAGCGCATGCGCCCGACCGTGCATGCATGCGCCTCACAAGGAAGGCAAACGCACCCGGTGGTGCGCCCGGGCTTCAAACCCGGTAGGGGGCGCCAGCCGCTTCCTGGTCGGTTCGACTCCGGCTGCTTTCCGCCAACTGATGTGCAGGTCGTCGACCCACTGCGAGTGACTGTTGAAGACTGGTTGCTGCCGTTCAGCACCTGCGAGCTAGATGTCTGCAGCAACGCTGACAGCGGTCATTTAGTACTACAGCCGTACTTATGGAGGAGCATGTCCTCTGCGGCGGTAGTGGCACGCACGTGCCCTGTGCTGATGCCTTCGTCGCCACAGCGACCAGTGCAGGACATGGCCGAAGTGCTGTTCGCCCGGCCACACCAGCCCGGCCAGCAGCCTGCGCAGTTCAGGCACGCTCAACTCGATCAGGTCCTCCGGCGTTTTTTTTCTCCGCACTCCTGAGTACCGCCAGCACCGCGTGCGCCAGCAGCGACAGCGTGATGTGCCGATACCAGCCCTGCCAGCGGCGCACCTCGTATTGGTCCAGCCCACACTCGCCCTTGGCCGCTTCGAACCCGATCTCGATCTCCCAGCGCCTGCCAGCGATCTGAACCAGCTTGCCCAGCTTGGCCTTGGCACGCGGCGCAAACACCACGTAGTAGGCCAGCTCACGCTTTTCATCGAGACTGCGCCGCACCAGCAGGTAGTGTCCCCAGCGTTGCTCCTGTGGCGTCAACTGCAAGCGCCACAGCGGCGCCAGCGCCCAGTCGTAGAGCCGCTCTCCTTTGGCACCGGGCCCTGCCGACAGGCGTTTCCAGGCTTGCAGCCTCAGGCTACCTGCAATCGACTCGGCCTTCACCGACTTCGGGCCTTGCCACCACAGCGGCTCATTGCAGGCCACCGCCAGCACGAAGGGCTGCTCGCGCGACTCCAACCACAGCCGCAGGTGCCGGTCGCCACCGTAGACCTCGTCGCCTGTGACCCACCCGCAGGGAACACCGGCATCCAGCGCCCGCTCGATCATCTGGCGCGCCAGCCTGGGCTTGGTCGCGAATTCCACAGACGCCGGGATGCCCGCCGCATCGCAGCGTTGGCGATCAGCACTCCACTGGCGCGGCACGTACAACTCACGGTCGATGAAGGCGCTGGCCCCACGCCCGGCGTAGCACAGGAACACCCCGATCTGGCAGTTCTCGATGCGCCCGGCCGTGCCGCTGTACTGGCGCTGCACGCCCGCGGAGTGCACTCCCTTTTTCAGGAAGCCCGTCTCGTCGACGATCAGCACGCCTTCGCGGTCGCCAAGATGTTCGGCCACGTAGCTGCGCAGCACGTCCCGTGCCGCGTCGGCGTCCCACACGGCGCGCTCCAGAAGGTGCTGCACGCCATCGGGCGTGGCCTCGCCAATCCACTCGGCCAGCTGCCAGCCGTTCTTGCGCTCAACGCTGCCGAGCAGCCCCTGGAGGTATGCCAGGCTGCGCTGGCGCGGCTCCGAACGGCGGAACAAGCCGCCCAGGCGCTCGTGCATCGATACCAGTTCTCGCTCCCACGCCTTGAGCCTTGTGCGCATCCCGTGCCTGTGGTCGAGTCAACAATAGGCACATTCTATATCTACGGCTGTAGTACTAAGAGCTACTAACAAAACCATGTCATCATCGAGCGCTTGATTGGTGTTTGATGAGGCATGGGTCGAAACAGGAATAGAGAAATCAGCGCCGCGCTGTTCAAGAAGGTTGCCCCGCTGTTGCCGGTAGTCGTTGCCTCGGCCAAAGGCGGTCGCCCACGAGTGAGCGACGAGATGGCCCTGAACGGCATTCTGTTCGTGCTGCGCACCGGCATTCCCTGGGAGGAGTTGCCCCAGGAACTGGGCTTCGGCAGTGGCATGACCTGTTGGCGGCGTCTGCGTGATTGGCAGGCTGCGGGCGTGTGGCATCGCCTGCATCTGTTGTTGCTCGGTGAATTGCGCGGCGCCGGCAAACTGGACTTCAGCCGTGCGAGCATGGACGCGGCCAGTGTGGCCAGCCCCCGGGGGGCCACTACACCGGCCCCAACCCCACGGACAGGGGCAAACTCGCAAGCAAGCGCCACATCATCACGGACCGCCAAGGCATCCCACTGATCTTCTGCGTCACGGGCGCCAACGGGCATGACTCGGTGGTTTTCGAGCAACTGGTCGACGCGTTGCCAGCGGTACGTGGCTGTCGCGGTCGGCCCAGGCGCTGGCCGCACAAACTGCATGCCGACAAGGGCTATGACTATGCTCGCTGCCGCTTTCACCTGCGCAAGCTGGGGATCACCGCGCGTATTGCCCGGCGCGGCATCGAACGCAACGACCGGCTCGGGCGTCATCGCTGGGTGGTCGAGCGCACGCACGCCTGGCTGGCCGCCTTCGGCAAGCTGCGTACTCGTTTCGAGCGCCGCATCGACATTCATGTCGCGTTGCTCTCGCTGGCCTGCTGCGTTATCTGCATTCGCCATCTCCCACCGTTTTGTTAGCCGCTCTTAGTACTACAGCCGTAGATATAGAATGTGCCTATTGTTGACTCGACCACAGGCACGGGATGCGCACAAGGCTCAAGGCGTGGGAGCGAGAACTGGTATCGATGCACGAGCGCCTGGGCGGCTTGTTCCGCCGTTCGGAGCCGCGCCAGCGCAGCCTGGCATACCTCCAGGGGCTGCTCGGCAGCGTTGAGCGCAAGAACGGCTGGCAGCTGGCCGAGTGGATTGGCGAGGCCACGCCCGATGGCGTGCAGCACCTTCTGGAGCGCGCCGTGTGGGACGCCGACGCGGCACGGGACGTGCTGCGCAGCTACGTGGCCGAACATCTTGGCGACCGCGAAGGCGTGCTGATCGTCGACGAGACGGGCTTCCTGAAAAAGGGAGTGCACTCCGCGGGCGTGCAGCGCCAGTACAGCGGCACGGCCGGGCGCATCGAGAACTGCCAGATCGGGGTGTTCCTGTGCTACGCCGGGGGTGGGGCCAGCGCCTTCATCGACCGTGAGTTGTTCGTGCCGCGCCAGTGGAGTGCTGATCGCCAACGCTGCGATGCGGCGGGCATCCCGGCGTCTGTGGAATTCGCGACCAAGCCCAGGCTGGCGCGCCAGATGATCGAGCGGGCGCTGGATGCCGGTGTTCCCTGCGGGTGGGTCACAGGCGACGAGGTCTACGGTGGCGACCGGCACCTGCGGCTGTGGTTGGAGTCGCGCGAGCAGCCCTTCGTGCTGGCGGTGGCCTGCAATGAGCCGCTGTGGTGGCAAGGCCCGAAGTCGGTGAAGGCCGAGTCGATTGCAGGTAGCCTGAGGCTGCAAGCCTGGAAACGCCTGTCGGCAGGGCCCGGTGCCAAAGGAGAGCGGCTCTACGACCGGGCGCTGGCGCCGCAGGGGCGCTAGCAGCTGACGCCACAGGAGCAACGCTGGGGACACTACCTGCTGGTGCGGCGCCGTCTCGATGAAAAGCGTGAGCTGGCCTACTACGTGGTGTTTGCGCCGCGTGCCAAGGCCAAGCTGGGCAAGCTGGTTCAGATCGCTGGCAGGCGCTGGGAGATCGAGATCGGGTTCGAAGCGGCCAAGGGCGAGTGTGGGCTGGACCAATACGAGGTGCGCCGCTGGCAGGGCTGGTATCGGCACATCACGCTGTCGCTGCTGGCGCACGCGGTGCTGGCGGTACTCAGGAGTGCGGAGAAAAAAAACGCCGGAGGACCTGATCGAGTTGAGCGTGCCTGAACTGCGCAGGCTGCTGGCCGGGCTGGTGTGGCCGGGCGAACAGCACTTCGGCCATGTCCTGCACTGGTCGCTGTGGCGACGAAGGCATCAGCACAGGGCACGTGCGTGCCACTACCGCCGCAGAGGACATGCTCCTCCATAAGTACGGCTGTAGTACTAAAGGGTTGGGACTCGGCCGTCATCGCGCCGGAAGCGTACCCCAGAGCTGCCGCTAGCGACCGGCAGGTGGTGGCCGAATCTGGACAGGGGGTACCTGTGGTGCCACCGTCCGCAATCGCTGCAAAACGGACGTTGGCGGGCGTAGCTGCTTTTGTCACCCCAACCTCATCATGTTCGTGCACCGGGTCTTCCCATAGTTCGCGCACCCCCAAAACGACGACGACCCATCCCTCTTCTCCCGGAGAACCATCTTCACGCCGCATTTCACGCAGGTCGGTTTCCAGTATTCGCCTTCATAAGCCGTTCGGAGCAGCGCACTTTGCTGATCTTGGGCTCGACCGGCAATCAATCGCAGCAAGCCCTCGCGATCCTGCGCATTGATCCGGTTGTCCTTCGCAAAGGCCAGTGCGTCCTGCGAAAACGTCGAACTCGTCGCAAACGTCCCATACGTCAGGTCATGCGACTTCAGCACCCCGTAGAACTCGCGCAGTTCCTTCACGCCCACCACGCGCTTCTTCCAGTGCTTGCACTGCACGATCACGGGCTTGTCGCTGAACTGGCTCCACAGCCAGATGTCCACGCCACCATCGGCGCCGTGGGATTGGGTTTCGGCGCGCATACCGCTCTGGGCGAACAGGCCTTCGCACACGGCCTCGAAGCGGCGCCACTCGATGTGTTCGAACACGCGGGCGTTCCAGCTGGTCTCGGGCACGGGCGGCTGCAGGGCGGTTGCCGTTGGCGTGGCGCGGCGGGCCGCCGCCGCTGCGGAGGCCGTGGGTGCCGGGCGGCTCAAGGTCGGCTCGGTTCGTTCCTCGGCCTTGGGCGCGCGCTGGGCGCCGCCCCATTTCATTCCCCATCCCATCCGGCGTGCTCCTTTTTTCAGTGCATGCCTTTAATGTAAGTGGCTGTTACATCTCTGTGAACCCTCTGTTTTCATAGGTGAGCGGGCGCTCTTTGGATGCGCGTCAAAAGCATGGCGCCATTGGCCGCGCGGGGGCGGGGCGCAAGCACAGGCCCTTGGCCGGAGGCTGGTGGCGCGCATCTGTCGGCCAGGTGCTCAAACGGCGCGGTGCGGCAACGAGCGAACGCCTGCGCCCGCCCGCTCAACCCGCCCGGCTGTCCCGCCGCACCGCCTGCGGTGCCGTGCCGTACCCGCGCAGAAAGGCCTCCCGCAGATGCCGCCGGTCGCGAAAGCCCGTTTCGCGCGCAATGGTCTCCAGCGGGTGCCGGCTCTGTTCGATCAGGAGCCGCGCTGCTTCCAGCCGCAGCCCCTCGATGGCCTTGGCCGGCGACTGGCCGGTTTCGGCCGTGAACACGCGGCTGAACTGGCGCGGGCTCAGGTGCGCCACTTCGGCCAGCTGTTCCACGCCCAGCGGCTCCTTCAGGTGCTGGCGCGCATGGGCCAGCGCCTGCTGGATGCGGTCGGATTTGGGCGCGAGCTTGAGCATTTCCGAATGCTGTGACTGGCCGCCCGCGCGGCGCTGGTGCATCACCAGCCGGTGCGCCACGGCGCGCGCCATGGGCTCGCCCAGGTCCTGCTCGACCAGGGCCAGCGCCAGGTCGAATTCGGCCGTCATGCCGGCCGAGGTCCACATCGCGCCGTCGGCGATGTAGATGCGGTCGGCCTCGACCTGGATGCGCGGGTGGCGCTGCTGCAGCGCGTCGGCAAAGGTCCAGTGCGTGGTCGCGCGCCGGCCGTCGAGCAGCCCGGCCTCGGCCAGCGCGAAGCCGCCGGTGCACAGGCCCACGGTGCGCCGCGCATGCGCGCTGATCTTGGGCAGCAGGCGCAGCAGCGCGGGCGGGGTGGGCGTGGCCAGCGGGTGCACGGTGCCCACCACCAGCCAGCTGTCGGCCCGGCTGCGCGCGGTGAGCGGGCGGGCCTGCACGCTGACGCCGACCGAGGCCTGCACTGCGCCGTCGGCGCTCAGCCCGAAGTTTTCCACGGCATAGACGCGCTCGCCGGCCAGCAGGTTGGCGAATTCGAACACGGCCTGGGTGCCGAGCGCGATGACCTGGAAGCCGGGCGGAAGGATGTAGCCGATGCGGTGCATGGTGGGGCGCGCCGAGGTGTGCGGCGGTGATGGCCTAAAACATGACTATATACGTCATTTGAGACATGGCGTATCGGGCGCACCATTCGGGGCATCCACTGGCTCGCAAGGAGTTCCCTCTCATGACTTCGATTTCACTCGGCACGGCCCTCATCACCGGCGCCTCGACCGGCATGGGCGCGCTGTACGCGCAGCGGCTGGCGCGGCGTGGTTACGACCTGGTGCTGGTCGCCCGCCAGCGCGAGCGGCTCAACGCCCTGGCGCGCGACATCAGCAACGCGACCGGCCGCGCGGTCGAAGTGCTGCCGGCCGACCTGGCCACGCCCGACGGCCTGGCCACGGTCGAACACAGGCTGCGGCACGACGCGAGCATCACGCTGCTGGTGAACAACGCGGGCATCGGCACGCACACGCCGCTGCTGGCCAGCGACGTGGAGCGCATGACGCAGATGGTGGCGCTCAACGTGACGGCGCCGATGCGGCTGGCCTACGCGGCGGTGCCCGGCTTTGTGGCCCGCGGGCGCGGCGCGCTGATCAACATCGCCTCCATCGTCGCCGTGGCGCCCGAGGTGCTCAACGGCGTGTACGGCGGCAGCAAGGCCTTTCTGCTGGCCTTCAGCCAGTCGCTGCAGCACGAGCTGGCCGGCCAGGGCGTGCAGGTGCAGGCCGTGCTGCCGGGGGCCACGGCCACCGATTTCTGGGCCGCCGGCGGGCTGCCGGCCGAACAGCTCGACGCGCGCATCGTGATGCGGGCCGAAGACATGGTGGACGCGGCCCTGGTGGGCTTCGACCGCGGCGAGGCCGTGACCATTCCGTCGCTGCAGTCCGTGGCGCACTGGGAGGCTTTCGAGGCCGCGCGCAAGGCGCTGGCGCCGCACCTGTCGAGCAATACGCCCGCGCCGCGCTACGCGGCGCTGCATTGAGCCACGCGCGCCCAGGAGGAAGGCACCACCATGCAGTTCCATACCTTCGGCACCACCGGCCTCGCGCTGTCGCAGATCGCGCTGGGCACCGCCAACTTCGGCCAGCGCTGGGGCCACGGCGCCGATGCGGCCGAGAGCGCCGCCATCTTCAACGCCTATGCGGAAGCGGGCGGCAACGTCATCGACACGGCCGACGTGTACCAGTTCGGCCAGTCAGAAGAGATCCTGGGCGGCCTGCTGGCCGGCCGGCGCGAGGAGTTCTTCCTGGCCACCAAGTTCACGAACGGCGCCGCGCCGCAGGCGGGCCGGCTGGTCACGGGCAACAGCCGCAAGGCGATGGTCGCCTCGGTCGAGGCCAGCCTGCGCCGGCTGCAGACCGACCGCATCGACCTGTACTGGGTGCATCACCCGGACGGCGTGACGCCCTCGGACGAGATCGTGCGCGGCCTGGACGATCTGGCGCGGGCCGGCAAGATCCTCTACGCGGGCCTGTCGAACTTCCCGGCCTGGCGCCTGGCGCGCGCGGTGACGCTGGCCGAGCTGACGCGCAGCGTGCCCATCGCGGCCGCGCAGTTCGAATACAGCCTGGTGCACCGCGCGCCCGAGGCCGACCTGCTGCCCGCCGCGCGCGCCCTGGGCGTGGCGCCGGTCACTTGGTCGCCGCTGGGCGGCGGCATGCTGACCGGCAAGTACCGCCAAGGCGAGCAGGGCCGGGCGCAGGGCCTGGGCGGCGAGGTCTTCCAGGCCGAAGACACGCCGCAGCGCGCGGCCGTGCTCGACGAGGTGCTGGCCATCGCGGGCGAGCTGGGCGCATCGCCGGACCAGGTCGCCATCGCCTGGGTGGCCAGCCGCGGCGCGCAGCCGCTGATCGGCCCGCGCTCGCTGGCGCAGCTGCGTTCCAACCTCGGGGCGGCCGGTCTGGCGCTCACGCCGGCCCAGCTGGCGCGGCTCGACGCAGTCAGCGCGCCGCCGCGCGCGGCGGCAGCGGCGTCCGCGGCCCCTGCGCGCGACGCCGTGGCAGCAGGCCCGGTGGTGGCCTGATCCCTTTTCTCTCCCTTTCTTTCCCTCCAAGGAGCCCTTCATGAAAGCCGTCATCAGCGCCTATGCGCGTTCGCCCTTCCACTTCGCCCGCAAGGGCCGCCTGGCCGAGGTGCGGCCCGACACGCTGGCCGCGCAGGTGGTGCAGGGCCTGCTGCAGCGCACCGACCTGGACCCGGCGCTGCTCGAAGACGTGATCCTGGGCTGCGCGTATCCGGAAGCGGCGCAGGGCAACAACCTGGCGCGCATCGTCGGCCTGCTGGCCGGCCTGCCGCAGGAAGTGGGCGGCATGACCGTCAACCGCTTCTGCGGCTCGTCCATGCAGGCGGTGCACATCGCGGCCGCGCAGATCGAGGCCGGCATGGGCGAGGCCTTTCTGTGCGTGGGCGTGGAGTCCATGACGATGGTGCCGCAGGGCGGCTTCAACTTCTCGCCCAGCCCCGAGCTGCTGGCGAACAGCGACGCCTACATCTCGATGGGCGACACGGCCGAGAACGTGGCCGCGCAGTGGCAGGTGAGCCGCGCCGACCAGGAGCTGCTGGCGCTGCAGTCGCACCAGAAGGCCGCCGCAGCGCGCGACGAAGGGCGGCTGCGCGACGAGATCGTGCCGATCCGCCTGGCCAGCGGCGAAGTGGTGGACGCCGACGGCTGCATCCGCCCCGGCACCACGCTGGAGGCGCTGGCCGGCCTGAAGCCCGCCTTCCGCCCCGACGGCGTGGTGACGGCGGGCACCTCGTCGCCGCTGACCGACGGTGCGGCGGCCGTGCTGGTGACCAGCGACGCCTTCGCGGCCCGCCACGGCCTGCAGCCGCTGGCGCGCGTGCGCAGCTTCGCGAGCGTCGGCGTCGATCCGGCGATCATGGGCATCGGCCCGATCCCGGCCACGCGCAAGGCGCTGGCACGCGCGGGCCTCACGGTGGCCGACCTGGACGTGGTGGAGATCAACGAGGCCTTCTCCTCGCAGGCGCTGGCCTGCATCCGCGACCTGGGCCTGGATCCGGCCACCGTCAACCTCGACGGCGGTGGTCTGGCCATCGGCCACCCGCTGGGCGCCACCGGCGCGCGCATCACGGGCAAGGCGGCGGCGCTGCTGGCGCGCACGGGCGGGCGCTACGCGCTTTCGACGCAGTGCATCGGCGGCGGGCAGGGGATTGCGACGGTGCTGGAGCGGGTGTGAAGTCAGGGTGTCCATCGCTAGATAAAATACAGATATCTGTATCGAAGCCGGTGGATGCCATGAAGACCACGCTGAATCTCAATGACGCCCTCGTCACCCAGGCCAAGACCTTGGCGGCACAGCAGCGCACGAGCTTGACGCGGCTGATCGAGGAGGGCCTGCAACTGCGCCTGAACGCGGTGCCGAAGCGCGGCGCCGCGCGGAGCCTGCCGGTGTTCCACGGCAAGGGTGGCTTGGCGCCGGGGCTGGGCGGCTTGAGCAACAAGGAAATGCTGGACGCCGCCGATTCATGACGCCCGACGTCAATGTGCTGGTCGCCGCCTCGCGCAGCGACCATCCGCATCACGCCAGTGCGCGCGAATGGCTGTTGGCTGCGCTGGCCGAGGCCGAGAGCGCGGTGCCTCTCACCCTGCAGCCGATGGTGACCGCCAGCTTCCTGCGACTGGTCACGCATCCCCGAATCTTCTCTCAGCCCACACCCGTCGCCGAAGCCATGCGTTTCGTCGACGCTTTGCTGGAGGCACCAGGCGTGCGTGCGCCGGTGCTCGGCGACGAATGGCCCGTCTTCCGCGCGCTTTGCATCGACAAGGGGCTGACGGCCAACGACCTGCCGGACGCCTGGCTGGCCGCGGCGGTCATTCAGCAGGGCGAGCATCTGGTCACTTTCGACCGCGACTTCCGGCGCCTGCTGTCGCGCAGTCAGTTCACGCGGCTTGACCCGGGCTGAGCTTGCTGTGGGGGCACGGTGCCTTGCCCCCCGTCTCACTCCATGCCCGGCAACTCCGGCGCCTCGGGCGTGCCGCCGGGCGGCAGCTGCGGGCGGCGGCTGCCGTTGCTGCCGGCCTTCTTCAGTTCGTCGAACTTGGCCGCCATGGTCGGGTTGCCCCGCGTCAGCTTCTTGAGCGTCACGTCCTGCGCCTTGTCGTTGGCCAGGCGCAGGTTGCGGTCGGCGCCGAGCAGGGCGTCCTTGGTCTTCTGCAGATGGTCGATGGACTTGTCGATCTCTTCGATGGCCGTGGCGAAGCGGCGCGACGCCAGGTCGTAGTTCTTCGAGAACGCATTCTTGAAGCTGTCGAGCTGGGTCTCGAAGTTGGTGATGTCGATGTTCTGCGCCTTCACCAGCGCCAGCTCGTTCTTGTATTGCAGCGCGCCCATGGCCGCGTTGCGCAGCAGCGTGATGATGGGAATGAAGAACTGCGGGCGCACCACGTACATCTTCGGGAAGCGGTAGGACACGTCGACGATGCCGCTGTTGTAGAGCTCGTTCTCGGGCTCGAGCAAAGACACGAGGATCGCATACTCGCAGCCCTTCTCGTTGCGGTCCTTGTCCAGTTCCTTGAAGAAGTCCTCGTTGCGCTTCTTCGTGGCCGTGAGGTCGGCTTCGTTCTTCATCTCGAACATGATCGAGACGATCTCGGTGCCGGCCTCGTCGCTGTCGCGGAAGATGAAGTCGCCCTTGCTGCCGCTGCGCGCGTCGTTGTCTTTTTCGAAGTAGGCGCGCGGGAAGGCGGTGGCGCGGATGCGGTTGAACTCGGTCTCGCAGTGCTGCTCCAGCGTCTCGCCCACCATCTTGGTCGACAGGCGCGCCTTCATGTCGCGCAGCCGCTCGATGGCGTCGTCGCGGTCCTTGATCTGCGTTTCGTACTTGTCCTTGAGCGACTTCTCGGCCAGTTCCTTTTCGAGTGCGGCGCGCGCCAGGCGGCTTTGCAGCGTGTCGCGCTCCTTCTCGACCGCTCCCACGGCCTGCGTGATGGCGAGCTGTTGCGCGACCTCGGCGGCGGCCAGGCGGGCGCTCAGGGCCTGCAACTCGGCGTCCTTGGCCGCGGCCGTCTTCTGCAGCGCGGCGGCCTGCGCGGCGGCGGCTTTTTGCAACTCGTTCTGCAGGCGCGCGGCGGCCAGTTCGGCCGCGGCCTGCTGCGCCTGGCGGGCCTGCTGCAGTTCGCCGGCCAGCGCATCGCGCTCGCGCTCCAGGGCGGCCAGCGCCTCGGCCACCGCCAGGCGGCGCGCCACTTCCTCACTGTCCAGGCGCGCCTTCAGGTCCTGGATTTCGGCCTCCTTGGCGGCCACCGCCGCGCTGGACTGGCTGGCCAGGCGCGCCTCGGCCAGCGCAAGGGCATTGCGCTTGTCGCGCTCGGCCAGCTCCAGGCGTTCGTGCAGCAGCCGGTCGAACTCCTTGTCGCGCACCTGCTTCTGGATGTCGGCGTAACCAGCCTCGTCGATCTTGAAGGCTTTGCCGCAGTGCGGGCAGATGATTTCGTGCATGCTCGTTTCCTCGTCTGAGCGCGGATTGTGGCCGCCGCCATAATGGGCGGGGCGCTGCCGTTCGCGGGGCGTTCCATCGTGAGTCGCTGTTGCAGGTCTGCACCGAAGTCACATGCCGCACGCACCCGCTGCGTCGGCGCAGGGGCCGCCGCCAGGCGGCCGATCCGGCCCGCGCGAGGGGCGGGGCCTGTGGACGCAGATGCAGGGCATGCCGCGGCGGCTCGAAGTGTCTTTCCGACCCTCACCCCGGAGTTGCCTCATGCGCTTTCTGCAAGCCCTCGAACCCATCGTCCGTGACATCATCGCGCCCGCCGCGGCCGAGACCGACCGCGAGGCGCGCTTTCCGCGCCAGGCGCTGGACGCGCTGGGCGCGGCCGGGCTGCTGGGCTTGGTGAGCAGCCCGGAGGTGGGCGGGCAAGGCTTGGGCCTGGCCGAAGCAGCGCAGGTGGTGCAGCGCATCGCGCAGGACTGCCCCGCCACGGCCATGGTGCTGACCATGCACTACGCCGGCACGGTGCTGATCGAGAAGTACGGCCCGCAGCAGGTGCGCCAGGCGATCGCGGCCGGCCGGCACATCACCACGCTGGCCTGGTCCGAGATGGGCACGCGCAGCCACTTCTGGGCGCCCGTGGGCACCGCGCGCCGCGAGGGCGACCAGGTGGTGCTCGACGGCTTCAAGAGCATGGTCACCTCGGCCGCGGAGGCCGATTCGTACGTGTGGTCCTCGCGCCCCACGCAGGGCGACGGGGCGTCGAGCATCTGGCTGGTCGACGCAAAGGCCGCGGGCCTCGCGCGCACCGCCGTGTTCGACGGGCTGGGTCTGCGCGGCAATGCCTCGGCCCCCGTGAAGGGCGAGGGCGTGCGCATTCCGGCCACGGCACTGCTGGGTGAAGACGGCCAGGGCGGCGACCTGATGAACAACGACGAGCTGCCGGTGTTCGCGACGCTGATCGCGTCCAGCTCCATCGGGCTGATGGACGGCGCGCTGGCGCGCGCCACCGCCCACCTGGTGAAGAACCGCTTTGCCGAAAGCGACACGAGCCTGTCGGAGCTGCCCACCATCCGCGCCTACCTGGCGCGCGCGCAGATCCGCGCCGACCAGGCCCGCACCCTGCGCGATGACACCCTCGCCGCGATGGCCGCCGGCCGGCCCGACACGATGCTGCGCGTGCTGGAGGTGAAGGCCAGCGCCGCCGAGGCCGCGCTGGAAGTCACGGACACCGCGATGCGCATCTGCGGCGGCGCGGCCTTCCGCAAGGACGTCGGCATCGAGCGCCTGTTCCGCGATGCGCGGGCGGCCTCGGTCATGGCGCCGACCTCGGACGTGCTGTACGACTTCATCGGCAGCGCGTTGTGCGATGCCGCGGCCAAGGCCCAGGCGGCGTGAACAGAAAAAAGGAGCCCGACGATGAGCCAACCCCAACCCTTCATGCTGGGCGCCGTCGCGTATGCGCCCAAGGTCGTCACCATCTGGGAAGGTTTCAAGACCTACCTGGCCGAGCGCGGCTTCGCGATGGACTACATCCTCTATTCGAACTACGAGACGCAGGTGCAGGCGCAGTTCACGGGCGACATCGCCTTTGCCTGGAACTCGCCGCTGGCCTGGGTGCGCGCCGACCGCATGGCCCGTGCGCGCGGGCAGGCGGTGCAGTCGCTCGTGATGCGCGACACCGACCAGGACCTGCAGTCGGTGCTGGTCGTGAAGGCCGACAGCCCGGCGCAGAGCCTGGCCGACCTGAAGGGCCGGACGGTGGGCTTTGGCGCCATCGATTCGCCGCAGGCCACGCTGATCCCGCTGGACCACCTGCAGCACGAGGGTGGCCTGGTGCCGGGCCGGGACTACGAGGTGCGCCGCTTCGATGTGCTGGGCGGCAAGCATGGCGACCACATCGGCGGCGAGCGCGATGCGGCGTTGGCCATGCTCCAGGGCGAAGTGGCCGCAAGCTGGATGATCGCCGGCAACCACCGCGCCTTTGCCAAGGAAGGCACCTTGCCCGCGGGCGGCACGCGCGTGCTGGCCACCACGGGGCGGTACGACCATTGCACGATGACCGTGAGCCCCGGTGTGGACGCCGCCGCCACGCAGCGCTTCGCCGACCTGCTGCTGGCGATGGACTGGAACGACGCCCAGGTGCGGCCGCTGCTGGAGCTGGAAGGCCTGAAGCAGTGGCGCCCGGGCCGCGCGGACCACTTCCGTCTGCTGGAGCGCGCGGCCACCGAACAGGGCTTCTATGACGCGCTCGGGAACATCGTTGCCGCCGACTATCGATATTGAGACGCTGGGCTTCGACGCCGGAGCGCACCTGCTGGTGAAGCATGCGCTGGCGACGCTGCCCGAGGGCGCATCGCTGCGCGTGACCGGCCAGGCACCGGGCTGGCAGGCGCAGCTGGCCGACTGGTGCCGCGCGCAGGGCCATGCGCTGGCGTGGGCCGATGCGTCGCAACGCCTGGCGCATGTCACGCCCGGCACCGCCGAGGCCGGCCGCTGGCGCGACGCCGCGCACACCGGCCATGCCGACCCGCGCGCCGCCGGCGCGGTGCTGCCCGAGGCCCGCGCCCACTGGGGGCTGGCCGCGCGCGGTGCCCGCGTGGAAGCGGGCTCGCCCGACATCGCCTTCCGGCTGGACCGCAAGGACGAGGTCTGGGCCGAGAACGCGGCCGAGCTCTATGCCCAGGCCGTCAGCGCGCAGTGGGACCCGGAGGTGGCGCTGGACTGGCAGGTGGCCTTCACCCACCCGCCCGAGGTCGAAGCCGCGATCCGCCAGGTCATGACCTACATGGTCGAGAACGAGAACGCGGCGCTGCTCGTGCCCGCGCGCTTTCTCGGGCAGATCCACCCGCACTACCGCGAGCTGCAGGCCGCGCTGGCGATCCAGGTGGCCGACGAGGCGCGCCACATCGAGGTCTTCACAAGGCGCATCCGCCTGGGCGGCGGCGAGCCCGCGCTGTCCACGGCGGGCGGCCAGGCCTCGCTCAAGAGCCTGCTGGACGAGCCCGACTTCTCCGTCGCGGGTTTCCTGCTGTCGGTGCTGGGCGAAGGCACCTTCGTCAACCTGCTGCAGTTCCTGGCCGCGCATGCGCCCGATCCGCTCACGCGGCAGATCGCGAAGCTGGCGGCGCGCGACGAGGCGCGCCATGTGGCGCTCGGCATGTCGCACCTGCTGTACCGCCTGCAGCAGGAGCCGGCGATGCGCGGGCGCCTCGCGCACGCCGTGGAGGCGCGGCACGACAGCCTGGCCGGCACCGCGGGCCTGAACGAGGAGGTGTTCGACGCGCTGGTGCTCATCGGCGCCGGCGCGCTCACGCCCGCCGCCGTGGCCGCCGGCTTTGCCAAGGTGCAGCAGCTCATGCGCGAGATGGCCGACGGCCGCTTCACGCGCCTGCTGCGCCTGGGCTTCGAGCGCGCCGAGGCCGAGCGGCTGTCGGCGCTGCATACGCGAAACTTCATGTGAGACCGCGGCCGTTCGCGGCCCCCTTTCCCCCATCCATTCCGAACCATGACTGCTGCCACCGACTCCGCCCCGCGCCTCACCTCCCTGTCCCACGGCGGCGGCTGCGGCTGCAAGATCGCGCCGGGGGTGCTCAGCGAACTGCTGGCCCGCAGCAGCCTGCCGAAAATGGGTTTCCCCGACCTGCTGGTGGGCACCGAGACCGCCGACGACGCGGCCGTCTACCGCATCAACGAGCGGCAGGCCATCGTCGCGACCACGGACTTCTTCATGCCTATCGTGGACGACCCGCGCGACTTCGGCCGCATCGCGGCCACCAATGCGCTGTCGGACCTCTACGCCATGGGCGCGCAGCCGCTGATGGCGCTGGCCATCGTCGGCATGCCGATCAACGTGCTGCCGCACGAGGTCATCGCGAAGATCCTCGAAGGCGGCGAATCGGTGTGCCGCGAGGCCGGCATCCCGCTGGCGGGCGGGCATTCCATCGATTCGGTCGAGCCCATCTACGGCCTGGTCGGCATCGGGATCGTGGAGATCGCGCACCTGAAGCGCAACGCCACCGCGCAGGCCGGCGACGTGCTGGTCCTCGGCAAGCCCCTAGGGGTGGGCATCCTGTCGGCAGCGCTGAAGAAGGGCGAACTCGACGCCATGGGCTATGCGGCCATGATCGAGGCGACCACGAAACTCAACCGCCCCGGCACCGAACTCGCGCGGCTGCCGGGCGTGCATGCGCTGACCGACGTGACCGGCTTCGGCCTGTTGGGCCACACGCTGGAACTGGCGCGCGGCGCGGGCCTGGCGGCGCACCTCGACAGCGGCGCGCTGCGCTGGCTGCCCGGCGTGCAGGCGCTGGCCGCGCGCGGGATCGTCACCGGCGCCTCGGGGCGCAACTGGGCTTCTTACGGGGCCCAGGTGGAAGGCGCCGTGACGGAGGACGCCACGCTGCGCGCGCTGCTGACCGACCCGCAGACCTCGGGCGGCCTGCTCGTGGCCTGCGCGCCCGAAGCCGCGGCGCAGGTGCTGGAGCTCTTTGCGAAGGGCGGCTTCACCGATGCGGCGGTGATCGGCCGGATGAGCGCCGGTGCACCGGGCGTGCGCGTTTTTTCAGAGGACTGACGCGGTGCGCGTGCCCGGCGGGGCGCTGGCGCGCGCGGCGGACCCGGGCCCGGGCGCGTCGGCGAACAGGTGCGGGAACTGCCTCTCCAGGCTGCGCGTTTCCGGCAGCACGTAGACCACGCCGCCGCCCTGGCCCAGCGTCGGGCGGATGTGGGCGTCGTAGAAGGGCGGCGGGATGTTGACGCAGCCCATGGAGATGCGGTTGTCGGCCACCGACTCGCTGGCCAGGCGCTGCGGCCGGCGCTCGGCCGGCGCCGCGCTGTCGCGCAGCCGGTGCATGGACACGGCGGCGTCGTAGTCGATCCAGACGATGTCTTCGTGCTCGTGGTTCAGGCCAGGCTCGGCCACGAAGCGGCCGGCGGGCGTGGTGCGCTCGCTGGGGCGGATCTGGGCGATGGGCCGCTGGCCGATGCCGGGCACCGAGTCGTCGCCCACGGCCAGGCCCAGCAGCACCAGCGACTGGCCCTGCAGTTCCCCCTCGCCATTGAAGACGAAGAGCCGGGCGGCGCGCTTGTCCAGGATCACGAAGGGCGCGCCGCCGCTGTCCGCCTGCATCATCACGCGGGTCCACAGCGTGGCCACTGGCGGCGTCAGTCCGGCGGGCGGGGTGGGCAGGGGTGGCGGGTCGCTGCGCGGCACATGCCTCGCCAGCGAGAGCCCGGCGTCGGACGGCACGGCTTGCGAAGCGGGTGGCGCCAGCGGTGCCGCGGGCGCGCCGGAGGGCTCGGCGCTCGGTGCGAGGGAATGGGCGGTGCCCGCCGGATCGGCCGGCGGCACCCCGATCACCACCGCGCCCAGCGCGGCCAGCCCCAGGACGAACCCGGCGATCAGCGTGCGGCGCGGGGCGGCGGGGGTCATGGCAGCGATCCTTGCGATCAGCCGCGGTCGGCGCGGGCCGGACGCATGGGGGCGTCCATGTTCGTGCTGGGCGGTGCCGACGGCGTGGCGGGGGCGACGGCCGTGCCCGACGAAGTGGCGGGGGCCTGCTGCATCGTGCCCGTGGTGCCGCCGGGGGCCGGGGTGGGCACGCCGGTGGTGCCCATCGACGTGCCTTGCTGGGTCTGCTGGCCGGCGCCCAGGGCGGGGTTGGCGACGTTGGGGTTCGGCGGCGTGCCCTGGGCCACGACGGCGCCGGCGGCTGCCAGGGCGGCGGCGGCGATGGACAGCTGGATCTTCGATGCGTTCATGGTGTGCTCCTTGGGTGGGTGGTGGCCGGGGACCGGCCGGATGTCTGCATTGCGGACAGGCGCACCTTAAAGAGCCCGGCCGCGCGCCCGGGGTCGGTGCGGCTCGTGGGGTGTCGTAGGACATGCGGGGCCGGGCGGCATCGGCCAATGGCCGCGCGGGCGTCGGTGCAAGCCCGGCGATACACTGCGGCGCCTTCCCTTTCCAAGTCCCTTCGCGTCTGGTACCGCGCCGGGGCCCTCCGCTCGCACGGAGCGCCCGCCAGCCTGCGCCAGCTTCCCTGGCGGCACCGGATGCGCCGGCTTCGCGCGCTGCGGCGTGCGGGCCGGCCCTGCCGGATCTGCTTCATGTCCTCTGCGCTTCCCCCTTCCTCCGGCGCCGCCCCGCGGGCGGCCGCCATGCCTTCGGCCGCCGCCGCCGCGCCCCTGCGCCTGTACCCGCTGCTGCTGGCGGCCCTTCTGGGCACCATGGCCATGATGGCCTACGTGGCCGTCATCGGCCCGGCCGTGCGGCGCCTGGGCCTGCCCGAATGGGTGGCCGGGCTGTCGGTGACCGCCGGTGGCATCTTCTGGATGCTGCTGGCGCGCGCCTGGGGCCGCGCCAGCGACCGCGCGGGCCGCAAGCCCGTGCTGCTGGTGGGCCTGGGCGTGTTCGCGCTGACCTACCTGGGCATGGCGCTGGGCGTGGACCTGGCGCTGCGCGGCGCCCTGGGCGGTGTGGCCGTGGTGGCGCTGCTGATCGTCACGCGGGCGCTGGTGGGCGCCTTCTACGCCGCGGTGCCGCCCACGGCGGCGGCCGTGATCGCCGACCACACGCCACCCGCCTCGCGCGGGGTGGTGATGGCCAAGCTGGGCTCGGCCAACGCGCTGGGCATGGTGGCCGGGCCGGCGGCGGCCGGCTGGCTGGCTTCGCGCGACCTGGGGCTGGCGCTCTACGCGGCGGCGGCGCTGCCGGCCATCGCCTTCGTGCTGATCGCGCTGCGCCTGCCCGCGCGCGCACCGGTGGCTGCGCCCGCGGGCGGCCCGGGCGGCAAGGGCGGCATCGGCCTGTGGGACGCCCGCCTGCGCCTGCCCGTGCTGACGGCCTTCATCGCCATGGCTTCGGTGGCGGTGGCGCAGGTGTCGGTGGGCTTCTTCGCCATCGACCGCTTCGGCCTGCGCGAGGAGGAGGGCGCGCGCGTGGCGGGCCTGGCGCTCACGGCCGTGGGCTGCGCGCTGATCCTGTCGCAGCAGCTGGTGATGCGCCTCAGGGGCGTGCCGCCGCTGCGCTGGGTGTGGGTCGGCGCGCTGATCTCGGGCCTGGGTTTCCTCAGCGTGTTCTGGATCCATTCGCAGGCGGCGCTGCTGGCGGCGTACGGCTGCGCGGCCTTCGGCATGGGCTTCATCTTTCCCACCTTCCAGGCCATGGCCGCCAATGCCGTGCAGGCGCACGAGCAGGGCGCGGCCGCGGGCAACCTGTCGGCCGCGCAGGGCCTGGGCATGGTGCTGGGGCCGCTGATCGGCACCCTGGTCTACCGGCTGGCGCCAGGCGCGCCCTATGCCCTGGTGGGCGCCGCGCTGCTCACACTTTCCCTCAGCGTGGCTTTACGTCCGCGATAAGAATGATTCTTGTTGATGGTGGACAATGGCGGGCTCGTTTCCGAGCGAATCCCGCCTTGTGCCCATGCCTGAACCCCTGATTCCCCTGCGCCAGAGCTGGCCCGACGCCTTCGTTCGCCGATATCGGGGAGCCGGCTACTGGCGCGGCGAGACCTTCCCGGCCTTCCTGCGCGAGCGTGCCCAGCGCCTGGGCGCGCGCACGGCGGTGGTGGGCAGCGGCCAGCGCTGGAGCTATGCCGAGCTGTGGCAGCGCGCCGAAACGGCTGCCGCCGGCTTCCTGGCGCTGGGCCTTTCGCCCGGCGACCGCGTGGTGGTGCAGCTGGGCAACGTGCCGGCCTTCTACAGCGTGGTCTTCGGCCTGTTCCGCGCCGGCCTGGTGCCGGTCTATGCGCTGCCCGCGCACCGGATCACCGAGATCGGCCATTTCATGCACAAGGCCCAGGCCGCGGCCTATGTGGCGCTGCGCAGCTACGAGGCCTACGACTACCGCCTCCTGGCGCGCGAACTGGTGGCCCGCAAGGAGGCCGGCGAGCTGCCGCATTTCCGCCAGGCCGTGATCGTGGGCGGCGACGCGGCCGAGTTCGCCGACTTCGACGCCTTCCAGCCCGACCCTTCGCTGCTGCCCAACCAGGACCCGGATCCGCAGTCGGTCGCCTTCCTGCAGATCTCGGGCGGCAGCACGGGCCTGTCCAAGCTGATCCCGCGCACGCACGACGACTACATCTACAGCTTCCGCGCCAGCAACGAGATCTGCGGCATCGGCGAAGACAGCGTCTACATGGTCGCGCTGCCGGCCGCGCACAACTTCCCGATGAGCTCGCCGGGCGCCATGGGCGCCTTTTATGCCGGGGCCACGGTGGTGCTGTCGCCTTCGCCCTCGCCCGAAGCGGCCTTTCCGCTCATCGCGCGCGAAAAAGTGACCGACCTGGGCCTGGTGCCACCGCTGGCGCTGCTGTGGGCGCAGGCCGCCGAGACGACCGCGCACGATCTTTCGAGCCTGCGCGTGCTGCAGGTGGGTGGCGCCAAGCTCACGACTGAGGCCGCGCGCCGCGTGGTGGCGGGGCTGAAATGCCAACTGCAGCAGGTCTTCGGCATGGCCGAAGGGCTGGTCAACTACACGCGCCTGGATGACCCTCAGGAGATCGTGCTGAACACCCAGGGCCGGCCGATCAGCCCCGACGACGAGGTGCTGATCGTGGACGACCACGGCCAGCCGGTGCCCGAAGGTCAGCCCGGCTACCTGCTCACGCGCGGGCCGTACACCATCCGTGGCTACCACAACGACGACGCGGCCAACGCGCGCAGCTTCACCGACGACGGCTTCTACCGCACCGGCGACGTGGTGCTGCGCACGCCCGAGGGCTACCTGAACGTGCAGGGCCGCGCGCACGACCACATCAACCGCGCGGGCGAGAAGATCTCGGCCGAGGAGGTGGAAGACCACCTGCTCGCGCATCCGCAGGTCTTCGACGTGGCCGTGGTGTCCATCCCCGACGAATACCTGGGCGAGCGCATCTGCGCCTTCGTCATTCCCAACGCGCCGCGCGCGGGTGAAGACAAGCCCCGCGGTCCCGCGCTCAAGGCCTGGATGCGCGCGCGCGGCGTGGCCGCGTACAAGATCCCCGACCAGATCGTGTTCGTCGAGGCCTTCGAGACCACCGCCGTGGGCAAGACCAGCCGCAAGGAGCTGCGCGCCCGACTGCGCGAAGAGTTCCTAAAAGCGCAGCCCGCGCAGGGCTGAACTCTTTCATCGATTTTTCTTTCCAGGCGCGCCGCGTGTGTGAGGCGCGCCGCTTGCTGACTGTTTTTCTGCCATGACCGATCCGACTGCCTCCACCCCCGTCCTGACCCTGGAAAAGCTGCGTGCCGACGTGGCCCGCATGGTGGGCGAGGCGCCCGAGGACATCGCCCTCACCGACAACCTGATGGACGTGGGGCTGGATTCCATGCGCATGCTCAACCTCATCATGGGCTGGAACGAGGCGGGCCTGAAGATCGACTTCTCGGACCTGGCGGAGCACACCACGCTGGAAGGCTGGTGGAAGGTGCTGTCGGCCCGCCAAGGTATTCAAGAATGACGGCAACCCCCAAGCCGCTTCGCGGCTCCCCCTTCTGCTGCGCGAAGGGGGCGCAGCCGACGGTTCGGCAAAGCCGGTCCCGTGGCTGCCCTGAGATGGGTGGCATGTGGCGCGTGGTCCGTGGGGCGTGGCCCGGGGAGGCCGCGTGAGTCATGCCAGCACTTGGCCGCTCACCGAGGCGCAGGCCGGCCTCTGGTACGCGCAGCAGCTGGCGCCCGCCAACCCCAGCTTCAACACGGCGCACGGCCTGTGGATCGACGGGCCGCTGGACGTGGAGGCTTTCACGCAGGCGGCCAACCAGGCCGCGCGCGAGTGCGAGTCGCTGGCGCTGCACCTGCGCCTGCCCGAGGGGGATGAAGCGCGCGAGCCCGTGCAGTCCATCGACCCCGCCCGCGTGCCGTTGCTGGAGGTGGTGGACCTGCGTGCGCTGGCCGATCCGCGCGCCGCGGCCGAGGCCGCGATGCAGCAGGACATGGGCACGCCGCTCGATCCGCTGCGCGACGCGCTGGCGCTGCAACGCCTGTATGTGCTGGGGCCGCAGTCCTTCTGCTGGTACCAGCGCGCGCACCATTTGACCAACGACGGCTACGGCATGGCGCTGTGGGGCGAGCGCGTGGCGCAGCTTTACACGCAGGCCGTGACGAAAGACGACGCGGCTTGTGCCGCCACCGTGCCACCGCCTCTGGCCTCGCTCGCCGGCGTGATCGACGAAGACGCCGCCTACCGCGCCAGCACGCGACGCAGCGACGAAGCGGCCTGGTGGCGCGCGGCCTTCACGCCCCTGCCGGAGGTGGCGGGGCTCGCGCCGGGCCGCGCCACCCCCGCGCATTTCTGCCACCGCCGCACACTGCCCTTGAGCGAGGACTGGCGCGCGCGCGTGCTGGCCTTCGCCCAGGCGCAGGGCCAGATGTGGCCCGACGTGCTCACCGCCCTCACGGCCCTGTACTGCCAGCGCATGGCCGGCGCGGCCGAGGCCGTGGTGGGCGTGCCCTCCATGGGCCGCCTGGGCAGCGCGAGCGCGCGCGCCACCGCCACCGTGATGAACGTGCTGCCGCTGCGCGTGGCCGCCCAGCCGGGCCAGCCGCTGGCCGAGTTCATCGCGCAGCTGGCCAAGGCGCAGATCCAGGCGCGCCGGCGCGGCCGCTACCGCAGCGAACAGCTGCGCCGCGACCTGGGCCTGCTGGGCGGCCAGCGCCGCCTGCACGGCGCGCTCATCAACGTGCAGCCCTTCTACAAGCCGCTGCGGCTGCCGGGCCTGCATTGCGCGCTGCAGATCCTGGGCACGGGTCCCATCGACGACATCACCCTCGGCTTCCGCGGCGACGGCGTGCAGTCGCTGCTGCTGGAGATCGAGGCCAACCCGGGCCTGTACAGCGAAGCGGCGGTCGAATCGCACCTCACGCGCCTGAAGGCCTTCATCGAGGCCGCGCTCGATGCGGCCACGGTGGACGACGCGCCGCTGGCCAGCCCCGAAGAGGCGCGGCGCCACCTCATCACGCTCAACGCCACCGAGCATGCGGTGCCCGACACCACGCTCGTCGCGCTGATGCAGGCGCAGATGCGCGCACGCCCGCAGGCCATCGCGCTCGAATTCGAAGGCGCCACGCTGAGCTACGCCGAGCTGGACGCGCGCACGCAGGCCCTCGCGCAGCAGCTGCGCGCGCAGGGCGTGCGGGCCGACACGCGCGTGGCCGTGGCGCTGCCGCGCTCGCTCGAACTGCTGATCGCACTCGTGGCGGTGCAGCGCGCCGGCGGCGCCTACCTGCCGCTGGACCTGGCGCATCCGCCCGAGCGCCTCGCGCGTGTGGTGCAGCTCGCGCAGCCGCTGCTGGCGCTGGTGCGGCCCGAAGACGCGATGCGCCTGCCGCACGGCTTGCCCACGCTGGCCCCCGCGCAATGGGCGACGCAGCCCGTCGCCACGGCCGAACCGCTGCCCGAAGTGCAGCCGCAGCACGCGGCCTACGTCATCTACACCTCGGGCTCCACCGGCGAACCCAAGGGCGTGCTCATCGAGCACCGCGCCATCGTCAACCGCCTGGAATGGATGCGCCAGCACTACGGCTTCGGGCCCGACGAGCGCATCCTGCAGAAGACGCCCGCCACCTTCGACGTGTCGGTGTGGGAGTTCTTCCTGCCGCTCATCACCGGCTGCACGCTGGTCATCGCGCCGCCCGAGGCGCACCGCGACCCGGCCTGGCTGGCGCGCATCCTGCGCGAGCAGCGCATCGGCACCTGCCACTTCGTGCCCTCGATGCTGGCGGCCTTCCTGGCCGATCCGGCGTCGCGCGGCCTCACGATGCGGCGCGTGTTCTGCAGCGGCGAAGAGCTGCCCGCGCCGCTGCGCGACCGCTTCCACGCCACGCTGTCGGCCGAGCTGCACAACCTCTACGGCCCCACCGAAGCGGCGGTGGACGTGAGCCACTGGCACGCGCACCCGCGCGACCTGAGCCTGCCCGTGCCCATCGGCTTCCCGGTGTGGAATACGCGCCTCTATGTGCTGGATGCGCGCATGCGCCCCCTGCCGCCGGGCGTGGCGGGCGAGCTGTACCTGGGCGGCGTGCAGCTGGCGCGCGGCTACCTGGGCCGCGACGACCTCACGGCCGAGCGTTTCCTGCCCGATCCGCACCGCCCGGGCGAGCGCCTCTACAAGACCGGCGACCTCGCGCGCTGGCGCGAGGAAGACGGTGCCGTCGTTTTCCTGGGCCGCAGTGACCACCAGGTCAAGATCCGCGGCCTGCGCATCGAGCTCGGCGAGATCGACGCGGCCATGGCTTCGTACCCGGGTGTGGTGCGGGCCGAGGTGATCGTGCGCGAAGACCGCGAGGGCGACCGGCGCCTCGTGGCCTACGTGCAGCCGTCGAAAGGCGAAGCGGGCTTCGACGCGCAGGCGCTGCGCGCCCATGTGGCCGCGCGCGTGCCCGACTACATGGTGCCCGCGGCCTTCGTCGAGCTGCAGGACTGGCCCGTCACCGCCAACGGCAAGCTGGACCGGCGCGCGCTGCCGGCGCCCGCGCTGGCGGCGAGCAGCGCAGTCCCCCTCGCCACGCCCACCGAAGAGGCGCTGGCCGCCATCTTCCGCGAAGTGCTGGCGCTGCCGGCGGATCTGGCCGTGGGCGGCGATGCCGACTTCTTCGGCCTGGGCGGCGACTCGCTGTCGGCCGTGCAGCTGCTGCTGCGCGTGCAGGAACAGTGGCGGCGCGACCCGGGCCTGGGCGCGCTGTTCGAATCGCCCACCATCGCGGCGCTGGCGGCGGCCGTCGACAGCGAGCAGGTGCGCTTCGACAGCGGGCTCAAGCCGCTGATCCAGCTCGCGGCCGGCGACCCGCAGCAGGCGCCGCTGTTCGTGATCCACCCCGCGGGTGGCATCGCCTGGGGTTACCGGCACCTGGCGCTCGTGATCGCGCATCCGCAACTGCTGGACGACACGCGCGGCACGCCCTCGCGCAGCGTGTGGGGCCTGCAGTCACCCGCGCTCGACCCCGCGGTGCCGCTGCCGGCCAGCATCGACGCGCTGGCGGCCCGGTACGCCCAGCGCGTGAGCGAACTGCAGCCCACGGGCCCCGTGCACCTCATGGGCTGGTCGGTGGGCGGCATCCTGGCGCAGGCCATGGCCGTGGCGCTGCAGCAGCAGGGCCGCACGGTGGGCCTGGTGGCGATGCTCGACGCCTATCCGGCGGACGTGTGGCGCCACGAACCCGAACCCACGCCGCAGCAGGCGCTGCGGGCGCTGCTGGCCATCGCGGGCTACGACCCCGAAGGCCACCCCGAGCTGGACACGCGCGAAAAGCTCATCGCCTTCCTGCGTGCCGGTGACAGCGCCTTGGGCCACCTGCCCGAAGCCGCGCTGCAGGGCGTGGTGCGCGTGGTGACCGACACCAACCGCCTGATCCGCGAGCACCACCACCGGCGCATGGCCGGCACGCTGGTGCACGTGCGCGCGGGCCTGGACCACGCGGCCAAGCCGCAGCTGCAGGCCGCCACCTGGCAACCCTACGCCGATGCGGTGCAGACGCTCGAAGTGCCGCTGCTGCATTCGCAGATGACCCGCGCGGCCGCCACGGCGCTGATCGCGCCGCTGCTGGTCGCGCGCATGGCCGAAGGCGCCGCGCCGCGCTGACGATACGAGGACCGAACATGCAACTCACAGGATTCGAGGGCCGCATCGCCTTCGTGACCGGCGCGGCCGGCGGCATCGGCCAGGCGCTGGTGCGCCAGCTGCTGCTGGCCGGCAGCACGGTCGTGGCCACCGACGTGGCCGCACCCGCCTTGGCCGCTCCCGAAGGTGCGCGCGGCCGCCTGCTGCCGCGCGCGCTGGACGTGAGCGACGGCCAGGCCGTCACGCGCCTGGTGCAGCAGACCGAGGCCGAGCTCGGCCCCATCGCGCTGGGCGTGAACGTGGCCGGCGTGCTGGGCAGCACCTTGGTGACCGAGACCAGCGACGCCGAATGGCGCCGCGTGTTCGCCGTGAACTGCGACGGCGTGTTCCATGTCGGCCGCGCGCTGGCGCAGGTGATGCAGCCGCGCGGGCAGGGCGCCATCGTCACGGTGAGCTCCAACGCGGCGGGCGTGCCGCGCCACGCGATGGCCGCCTATGCCGCCTCGAAGGCCGCCGCCACCATGTTCACGCGCTGCCTGGGGCTGGAACTGGCGCCGCACGGCATCCGCTGCAACATCGTGGCGCCGGGCTCCACGCTCACGCCCATGCAGACCGGCATGTGGGCCGACGAGCGCGGCGCCGAGCGCGTGATCGCGGGCCTGCCCGAGCAGTACAAGGCCGGCATTCCGCTGCGCAAGCTGGCCACGCCGCAGGACATCGCGAATGCCGTGATGTTCCTGCTGTCCGATCAGGCCGGCCACATCGCGATGAGCGACCTGTACGTGGACGGCGGCGCCACGCTGAGGGCCTGAGCCATGGGTGCATTCACCGGGGATCCGATCATGTCCACACCGGCCCTCGCCGATGTCGCCGAAGACGGCCGCGGCCATGTGCTGCTGCAATCGAAGGACGGCAGCCGCCTGACCGAAGGCGTGGCCGCCGTGCTGTCGCCGGCCCTGCCGGACCTGGGCGAGGCCGTGGCGCGGCATTTCGCCGCCCCTCTGGCCGTGGAGGCCGGCCTGCTGGCCGGCGCCTTGCCCTTCGACCGCGCGCAGCCCGCGCACCTGATCGCGCCGCAGCGCGTGGTCGACGCCGGCCCGGCGCAGGCCTGGCTGCAGCGCATGGCCGCGCAGGGCGCCGCGCCCGCGCCCTGGGCCCTCACGCCGCAGCCCACGCGGGCCCGCTACGAAGAGGCCGTCGCGCAGGCCTTGACGGCGCTGCGCGGTGCGGGGGAACTGCGCAAGGTGGTGCTGGCGCGCACGCTGCGCGCGCACAGCGCGCAGCCGGTCAACCCGTGGCGGCTGCTGCAGCGCCTGGCCGGCGATCCGGGCGTGATGCGCTACGTGGTGCCGCTGCCCGTGGCCGCCGGCGAGGCGCCGGCCTGGCTGGTGGGCGCGACGCCCGAGCTGCTGCTCTCGCGCCGCGGCGCGCGCATCGTGAGCGAGCCGCTGGCCGGCTCCGCGCCGCGCGTGGGCGACGCGGCGCAGAGCCAGGCCCTGGCCGAGGCGTTGCGCGGCTCCGCCAAGGACCAGCAGGAACACCGCTATGTCGTGCAAGCAATCGCCGACCTGCTGGCCCCGCTGTGCCGCCAGCTGCGCGTGCCCGATGCGCCCGCGCTGCATGCCACGGCCACCATGTGGCACCTGGGCACGCACATCGAGGGCGAGCTCAAGGATGCGTCGCCCGACGGCCTGCCCGCCGCATCGAGCGCCGCGCTGGCCGCGCTGCTGCACCCCACGCCGGCCGTGTGCGGCACGCCGCGTGCGCTGGCCGCGCAGGCCATCGCGCAGCTTGAAAGCGTGCCGCGCGGCTTCTATGCCGGTGCCGTGGGCTGGTGCGATGCGGCCGGCGACGGCGACTGGCATGTGGCGCTGCGCTGCGCGCGCGTGCAGGGCCATGAAGCGCGCCTGTTCGCGGGCGCCGGCATCGTGGCCGATTCGGTGCCCGCCTCCGAAGGCGCCGAGACGCGCGCCAAGTTCAACGCCATGTTGAATGCGCTGGAGCTGGACCTGTCGGCCCTGCCGGCCGACCTTTGATTGCTCTTTTCATCCAATGACCGATCCAACTGCCCGCAGCCTGCCTCGCATCCCGGCCTACGCGCTGCCGCGTGCCGATGAACTGCCCACGCCGCGCGGCCCCTGGCGCTTCGCTGCCGCGCGCGCGGCGCTGCTGGTGCACGACATGCAGGCCTACTTCCTGGCCGCGTACGGCGACGCGCCGCAGCCGCTGCCGGCCGTGGTCGCGAACATCGCGCGCCTGATCGCCGCCGCGCGCGCGGCCGGCGTGCCGGTCTTCTACACGGCGCAGCACGGCAACCAGGACCGGCGCGACCGGGGCCTGCAGGCCGACCTGTGGGGCCCGGGCATGCGCGCCATCCCCGAACATGAAAGCATCGTCGAAGCGCTGGCACCGCAGGCCGGCGACCATGTGCTGACCAAGCACCGCTACAGCGCCTTCCAGCGCAGCAACCTCGAGACGCTGATGCGCGTGCGCGGGCGCGACCAGCTGGTGATCTGCGGCGTGTATGCGCACATCGGCTGCATGGCCACGGCCGTGGAAGCCTTCCAGCGCGACATCGAACCCTTCTTCGTGGCCGACGCATTGGCCGACTTCTCGCGCGAGAAGCACGACCTGGCCGTGCAATGGGTGGCCGCGACCTGCGGCGTGCCGCTCACGGCGGATCAGTTGCTGGCGCAGTTCTGAATCGGACCTCCCTGGTCGTTGGCGCCTCTCAACCGTCCACAACGCCTTGCGGCCCAGGGCTGTGCGCGGGCGACTTGTGGGGTGGCGAGAAGCGCAGCGAAGCCGGTGTGCCCGCGCGAAGTCGCGCGGGCTTCGTGATCTGACTCATCGCGGCTGTCCGAGCGGAATGAACGCAGTGAATGCAGCGAGTTCCGCGATGCACCGGCTTCGCGAGCATCGCAGCGCAGTCGGCGCAGCCGACCACCCCGCCAGGAGCCCGCGCACAGTCCTGGGTCGCAAGGCGTCGCGCGCAACTTCAACTGTCAGCCGATTTCAGCCAGCAAAGCCCCGCATTTGGCGCTTTCGCTCAGCCCACCAGCCGCTTCGCCGCGTGCACGACGTGCGCCGCATCCACGCCGAAGAAGTCGCGCAGCGCCGCCCGCGTGTCGCTGCGCCCGAAGCCGTCGGTGCCCAGCGTGAGGTAGCGCCGGCCCGCGGGCAGGAAGGCGCGCACGCTTTCGGGCACGGCGCGCACGTAGTCGGTGGCGGCGATCACCGGGCCTTCGGTGCCGGCCAGCACCTTCGCGATGTGGGCGATGAAGGGCTCGCCCGCATCCGCCTCGCCCGCCAGCGCACGCGCCTCGCAGGCCTGCCCATCGCGCGCCAGCTCGCTCCAGCTCGTGACGCTGATCACCGTGGCTTCGATGCCTTCCAGCGCCAGTTGCTGCGCCGCCTTCACCACTTCGGTCAGGATGGCGCCGCTGCCCAGCAGCGTGACCCGGCGCGTGGCAGCCGGCGCGCCTTCGGGCCGCTGCCAGCCGTCGTAGCGCCAGGCGCCGCGCAGCAGGTCGGCATGCGCGGCCGCGGGCACGTCGGGCTGCGCGTAGTTCTCGTTCATCAGCGTGACGTAGTAGAAGACGTCCTGCTGCTCCACCAGCATCTCGCGCATGCCGGCGTCGACGATCACGGCCATCTCGCCCGCGAAGGCCGGGTCGTAAGCCTTGCAGTTGGGAATGGTTGCGGCCACCAGGTGGCTGCTGCCGTCCTGGTGCTGCAGGCCCTCGCCGCCGAGCGTGGTGCGGCCCGAGGTGGCGCCGAGCAGGAAGCCGCGTGCGCGCTGGTCGGCCGCGGCCCAGATCGCGTCGCCCACGCGCTGGAAGCCGAACATCGAGTAGTAAATGTAGAAGGGCAGCATGGCCAGGCCGTGCACGCTGTAGCTGGTGGCCGCGGCCGTCCAGCTCGCGATGGCGCCGGCCTCGCTGATGCCTTCTTCGAGGATCTGGCCGTCCAGCGCCTCGCGGTAACTGAGCACCGAGCCGATGTCCTCCGGCGCGTAGCGCTGGCCCACGCTGGAATAGATGCCCACCTGCTTGAACAGGTTGGCCATGCCGAAGGTGCGCGCCTCGTCGGCCACGATGGGCACGATGCGCGGGCCCAGCTGCGCGTCCTTGAGCAGGTTGCCCAGCAGGCGCACGAAGGCCATGGTGGTGCTCATTTCCTTGCCGGCAGCCTCGGTGGCGAACCTGGCGTAGCCGTCGAGCGCGGGCACGGGGACGATGTCGCAGGCCGTCTCGCGGCGCGGCAGCGCACCGCCCAGGGCGGCGCGGCGTTCGCGCAGGTAGCGCATCTCGGCGCTGTCCTCGGCGGGCTTGTAGAAGGTGAGCGACGTGGCCTGCTCGTCGCTGAGCGGCAGGTTGAATCGGTTGCGGAATTCGATGAGGTCGGCCTCATCCAGCTTCTTCTGCGAATGCGTGGTCATCTTGCCCTGGCCGGCCGCGCCCATGCCGTAGCCCTTCTTGGTATGGGCCAGGATCACCACTGGCTGGCCGCTGTGCGCGGCGGCCGCCGCGTAGGCGGCGTGGATCTTCACCAGGTCGTGCCCGCCGCGCTTCAAGCGGTCGATCTGCTCGTCGGTCATGCCCTGGGCCAGGCGCTGCAGCTCGGGGTTCTGGCCGAAGAAATGGTCGCGGTTGAAACGGCCGTCCTTGGCCGCGAAGGTTTGCATCTGGCCGTCCACCGTGTCGGCGAAGGCGCGCAGCAGGGCGCCTTGCGCGTCGCGCGCGAACAGGCCGTCCCAGTCGCTGCCCCACACCAGCTTGATCACGCGCCAGCCGGCGCCGGCGAAGAGCTTTTCCAGCTCGTCGATGATGCGGCCGTTGCCGCGCACGGGGCCGTCCAGGCGCTGCAGGTTGCAGTTGACCACCCACACCAGGTTGTCCAGCTTCTCGCGCGCGGCCAGCGTGAGGGCGCTCATGGATTCGGGCTCGTCCATCTCGCCGTCGCCGAACACGCCCCACACCCGTCGCTTGTCGATGGGTGTTTCATGTTCATTGCGGCCCTCGCAGTTCAGCAGGTTGCGGTGCGTGAGGTAGCGCATGAAGCGCGCGTGGTAGATGCTGCTGATCGGGCCGATGCCCATCGAGCCGGTGGGGAACTGCCAGAAGTCCGGCATCAGCCAGGGGTGCGGGTAGCTCGACAGGCCGCGCGCGCCTTTCTCTGACGCCGTGATTTCCTGGCGGTAGTGCGACAGGTCGGCCTCGGTGAGCCGCCCTTCGAGGAAGGCGCGCGCGTACACGCCCGGCGCGCTGTGCGGCTGGAAGAACACCAGGTCGCCGCCATGGCTTGCGGTGCGGCCATGGAAGAAATGGTTGAAGCCGGTCTCGAACAGGTCGGCTGCGCTGGCATAGCTGGCGATGTGGCCGCCCAGCTCGCCATAGGCCTGGTTGGCGCGCACCACCATCGCCAGCGCGTTCCAGCGCATCAGCGAGCCCAGCCGTTCCTCGATGGCCAGGTCACCCGGGAAGACCGGCTGCTGGTCTACGCCGATGGTGTTGGCATAGGGCGTGGCCAGCTCGGGCTGCCAGCCGATGCGGTGGGCGCGCGCCAGCCGCGCCAGCTCGTCGAGCATCCAGCGTGCGCGCGCCGGGCCTTGCGCCTCGATCAGCGCGGCATAGGCTTCGCGCCACTCGGCCGTCTCGCCGGGGTCGATGTCGTGGGCGTCGGCGGCCGTTTGCAGCAGACGCATCTGGTCGGGGGTGAGAGGGGCGTTCATGGCTGTCACTCTAGGCGGCGCGCAGCGGAATGAGGTGTTGAACTGAGGCGCCTTAGCGCTTGAAGGCGGAATAATCTGCTGCCAAACATGAGACTGACGGCATTTCATGAGCATGGACACGATCGACCTGCGCATCCTGGACGAACTGCAGCGCGATGGCGCGCTGTCGAACGTGGAGCTGGCGCGGCGGGTGCATCTGTCGCCCTCGCCCTGCCTGGCGCGCGTCAAGGCGCTGGAGGCGGCCGGCGTCATCGACCGCTACGTGGCGCTGTGCAGCGCGCCCGCGCTGGGGCTGGGGCTCAATGTCTTCATCTCGATCAGCCTCCGAACGCAGAGCAAGGAGTCGCTGGCCGATTTCGAGCGGCGCATCGCCGAGCACGAGGAGGTGATGGAGTGCTACCTGATGACCGGCGACAGCGACTACCTGATCCGCATCGCGGTGGCCGACATGGCGGCGCTGGAAAAATTCATCCTGGAACAGCTCACGCCGATCCCGGGCATCGAGAAGATCCGCTCCAGCTTCGCGCTCAAGCAGGTGCGCTACAAGACGGCGCTGCCGCTGCCTGGACCTGTGCCGCCTGCGCGCTGAGTCCGCAGCCATGGCCGGCTCAATCGACGGCCAGCGTGAGCCAATGGCCGGCGTGGGCCTGTGCCAGCTGCCACGCGGCCAGGGCGATGGCCTGCGGATCGCCGGCCTCGGCGCCCCACAGCCCCAGGTAAGCCCGGCCGGGCGGTGCGAAGGCGCGCAGCGATTCCGCCCGCGTGCGCTCCGCGTCGGTGATGACCAGCACCGGCCCGGGACTGGCGGCCATCCAGCCTTCGAGCGGGCTGTCCACGCGCTCGCGCTGCCCGCGCCGCCACAGCGTCTCGCAGGCGATGCTGGCTTCCAGTTGCGCCGACCAGTCGGCCAGATGGCGCAATTCGACCGTCAGGCCGTGGTCGCGCTCGAAGGCACGGGCGGCCGACTGCGCGGCGGCCAGCACGCCGGTCGCGCAGATCCATTGCATGTCCGGCGCGCGTGGCATGGCAGGCCTCAGCCGTTGCGGAAGATGTAGCTGTAGGCGCTCAGGGCCGGTGCGCCGCCCAGATGCGCGTAGAGCACGCGCGAGCCGGCCGGGAATTCGCCTTGGCGCACCTTCTCGATCATGCCGTGCATGGACTTGCCCTCGTACACCGGGTCGGTCAGCATGCCCTCGGTGCGTGCGCACAGGCGGATCGCCTCCAGCGTGCCTTCGCTGGGCAGGCCGTATTCGGGACCGCCGAAGCGCGTGTCGAGCACGACGTCCTTGTCGGTGATGTCGCGGTCCAGCTCGACGAGCTGGGCCGTGTTCTTGGCGATGCGCAGGATCTGGTCGAAGGTCTGCTGCGGCTTGGCCGAGGCGTCGATGCCGATCACGCGGTCGGCCCGGCCGTCGGCCGCGAAGCCCACCACCATGCCGGCCTGCGTGCTGCCCGTGACCGAGCAGACGACGATGTAGTCGAACTGAAAGCCCAGCTCCTTTTCCTGCTCGCGCACCTCTTCGGCAAAGCCGACGAAGCCCAGGCCGCCCCGGGGATGCTCGGAGCAGCCAGCCGGGATCGGGAAGGGCTTGCCGCCGGCGCGGCGCACGCTGTCCATCGCCTCTTCCCAGCTCTTGCGGATGCCGATGTCGAAGCCCGAGGCGTCCAGCCGCACGTCGGCGCCCATGATGCGCGAGAGCTCGATGTTGCCCACGCGGTCGTACACGGCGTCGGCGTAGTTGACCCAGTTCTCCTGCACCAGCACGCACTTCATGCCCAGGTGCGCGGCCACGGCGGCGACCTGGCGCGTCTGGTTGGACTGGATGCCGCCGATGGAGACCAGCGTGTCGTAGCCGCCCTCGATGGCTTCGGGGATCAGGTATTCGAGCTTGCGCGTCTTGTTGCCGCCGAAGGCCAGGCCGCTGTTGCAGTCCTCGCGCTTGGCGTAGAGCTGCACCTCGCCGCCCAGGTGGGCGCTCAGGCGCTTGAGCGGCTGGATGGGCGTGGGGCCGAAGGTCAGCGGATGGCGGGGGAATTTCTGCAGGTTCATGCGGGACTCCTGTATGTGACAAGCGGGTGATCGATGGCTCAAAGCATAGGAGCCATGCCCGGAAACAGGGTTGCGAAATCAGGGCTGCAGAAGGCCCGGAAATTTCTGAATGACCGGCGAAATGGGCGAATCGATGTGCGGGAATGGCTTCGTGCACAACAAAATTCCGTTTCTCCCTGAGCGCGCCATGTCAGCCCTTCCTGGTCCTCCTTTTCGCCACGGCCACCGGTGGGGCAGCGCTGCACGGTGCCGCCATGTGCGAGATCAGGAAATCGCGGAACACGCGCACGGGTTCGGGATGCGTGCGCTCGGGCCGCATCTGCACCTCGATGTCGCGCCCGCTGAAGGTGCGGTCGCGGATCGGCACGGCGCTGAGGCCTTCTTCGGCCAGCAGGCCGCGCACGGAAATCTCGCTGGCCAGCGTGACCGCATCGCGCAGCCGCACGAAGCGCAGCAGCGCGCCCACGTAGTTGCTCGTGAACACGGTGTCCACCGACACACGCTGCTTGATGCAGGCGATATCGAACAGCTGGCGCAGCGTGGTGTCGGTGCCCGGGAGCGCCATCGGGTGGCCCTGCAGTTGCGCCAGCGTGATCTGCTTGAGCGGGGCCAGCGGGTGGGTGCTGCGCATCACGGCCATGCCGGGTGCCGGCTGGCGGTGCGCGACCTTCACGTCGGTGTAGCCCACGCGGCTGTAGCTGAACACCACGCCGATGTCACAGGCCGCCTGGCGCACGCGCTGCGTGACCTCGGCCGGTGCGGCCACGCTGAGTTGAACCGAGACACCGCGGTGCTTGTCCAGAAACGCGTCGATCAGCGTGGGCAGGAACTGCAGCGCGAAGCCTTCCGAACTGGCGATGCGCACCTGGCCACTGCCCAGGCCCTGCAGCGCCTGCATGCTGGCGACGATGCGTTCGGCGTCGGCGCCGGACTTGCGCGCGTGCTCGGCCAGCAGTTCACCGGCCGGGCTCAGCGTCATGCCGCGCGGGCGGCGCTCGAACAGGGCCAGGCCCAGCGCCTCCTCGAGCCCCGCGATCTGCCGGCTCACGGCCGAGCCGGACACGTTGACGCGCAGCGCGGCCTCGCTGATCGAGCCGCAGCGCACCACCTCGAGGAAGTAACGCAAGGCGGTGCTCTGCAGCCGGTGGGAAGGATCCATGGGGTTCGTCCTGGGAAGCGCGGCGATTTGCCATTTTGGCAAACGATGCATCTGAATATTCTGCTTCTCGCAAGCACCGGGGCTCCCTACCATGCGCCCGTCCACCCCCTTTCCCGCAGGCTGGAGAACCCTCGATGAGCAGAGAACAGGCGCTGGCCGCTGCCGCGGCCCACTTCGACACAGGCCGCTTCCTCCACACGCTCTCGCGCCGCGTGGCGCTGCGCACTGAGAGCCAGACGCCTGAAGGCCGTCCCGTGCTGTGCGCCTACCTGGCCGAGGACATCACGCCTGAGTTGCAGGCGCTGGGTTTTTCCTGCCGCATCCTCGACAACCCGGTGGCCGGCGGCGGCCCCTTCCTGGTCGCCGAACGCATCGAGGCCGGGGCCGCATTCACCGTGCTGAGCTATGGCCATGCCGACGTGGTGCGTGGCCAGCAGGCCCAGTGGCGGGAAGGGCTGCACCCGTGGCAGCTGACGGTGGAGGGCGACCGCTGGTACGGCCGCGGCAGCGCCGACAACAAGGGCCAGCATACGATCAACCTGGCCGCACTGGCGCAGGTGCTGCGGGCACGCGGCGGCAGGCTGGGCTACAACCTCAAGCTGCTCATGGAGACCGGTGAGGAGATCGGCTCGCCCGGCCTGCATGCCTTCTGCACGTTGCACCGCGAGGCGCTGGCGGCCGACCTCTTCATCGCTTCGGACGGGCCGCGTGTGGCGGCGCCGCGGCCCACGCTCTTCCTGGGCTCGCGCGGCTTCTTCAACTTCCGCTTGAACGTGCACTTGCGTCCAGGCGGCCACCATTCGGGCAACTGGGGCGGCCTGCTGCGCAACGCGGGCACGCGCCTGGCGCACGCCATCGCCTGCCTGGTCGATGCGCAGGGCCGTGTGCGCGTGCCCGGCTTGCTCCCCGATGCGCTGCCGGACAACGTCCGCGCGGCGCTGGCGAGCATCGAGGTCGGCGGCGGGCCGACCGACCCACCGATCGACCCCGACTGGGGCGAGCCGGGCCTGACACCGACCGAGCGTGTCTACGGCTGGAACACGCTGGAGGTGCTGGCCTTCAAGACCGGCAACCCCGAGGCGCCGGTGGGCGCCATTCCGGGCGAGGCCTTCGCGCTGTGCCAGATCCGCTTCGTGGTCGGCACCGACAGCGCGCGCTTCGTCGACCACCTGCGCGCGCACCTGGACCAGCAGGGCTTCGATGATGTGGCCGTCGAGCCCGACGGCGAGGCCATGGCCGCCACGCGGCTGGACCCGGACGACCCTTGGGTGCACTGGGCGCTGGAGTCGCTGCGACGCAGCACCGGCAAGGCGCCCGCGCTGCTGCCCAACTTCGGCGGCTCGCTGCCCAATGACGTGTTCGCCGAGGGGCTGGGCCTGCCCACGCTGTGGGTGCCGCATTCCTACCCGGCCTGCAGCCAGCATGCGCCGAACGAGCACCTGCTGGGCAGCGTGGCCCGCGAGGGGCTGCAGACCATGGCCGGCCTGTGGTGGGACCTGGCCGAGCAGGGCCCGGCGCTGGCTGAGCAGCGGCGCGCGCGCCAGGAAGGTGTGGCCGTATGAGCACCAAACCCCGTCGACGCAGTGCCGCGGAAGCCGAACTGCCGCCGGCCGAGCTGGACCGCATCGACCGTGCCATCCTGCGCGCGCTGCAGCGCGATGCGTCCATCTCCAACGTGATGCTGGCGGCCAAGGTCAACCTCAGCGCGCCGGCCTGCCTGCGCCGCGTGGAGCGGCTCAAGGCCTCGGGGCTGATCAAGGGCATCGTCGCGCTGCTCAACCCCAAGCCGCTGAACGTGGGCATGCTGGTCATCATCGGCGTGGTGCTGGACCGCTCCACGCCCGAGTCCTTCACGGACTTCGAGAAGGCGGCGCAGAAGGTCTCCGGCTGCCTGGAATGCCATGTGGTCACCGGGGAGTTCGACTACATCATGATGCTGCGCACCCAGGACAACGACAGCTTCAACCGCCTGCACGCCGAACAGCTGCTGTACCTGCCGGGCGTGCGCCAGGTGCGGACCTTCATGGTGCTCAAGCAGGTGCTGTCGACCACGCAGTTGCCGATCTGACCACGCGGCCATAGCCCCGCTGGCCGCTGCCGGCTCCTGTGCTGCGGCGCCTGCGATTGCGGCCCATTCCCCCAGGGGCTGCGGCGCGCAGGCTTCACCCGAAGCGCCCTCGAGGCGCCTCTGCCTTCATCCAACGACCTTGTTCCCGCCGGTTGATCGTGGCCGGCCGCGCAGGCCTGCGCCTGCGCATTTGCACGATCCCCAGCCCCTTTTCCAACCCAAGCCCTCCAGGAGAGATCGCATGAAGAAAGTGTTTGCAAACGTCGTACGGCTGCTGCTGGCCGCTGCGCTCGCGGGTCCCGCACTCGGCTGGGCCCAGAACTACCCGGCGCGGCCGGTGCAGCTGGTGATTCCCTTCCCTCCCGGCGGCGCCGTGGACGTGGTGGGCCGGCTGGTGGCCCGGCACCTGGGCGAGCGCCTGGGCCAGGCCGTGGTGGCGGACAACCGCGCCGGCGCCGGGACCGTGGTGGGTGCAGCCGTGGTCGCCAACGCCGCCCCCGACGGCTACACGCTGCTCATCAGTTCCGGCTCCACCTTCACCATCAACCCGGCGCTCAACCCCAAGCTGCCCTACGACGCCATCAAGAGCTTCGAGCCGCTGGGCATGACGGCGCGCGTGCCGCTGATCCTGCTGGCGCATCCTTCGGTGGCGGCCAACGACTTCGCGCAACTGCTCACGGCCGTGCGCGCCGCGCCCGACAAGTTCGTCTACGGCTCCTTCGGCAGCGGCACCACCGGTCACTTCGCGGGCGAAATGCTCTGGGAGCGCGCGGGCGTGAAGCTGACCCATGTGCCCTACAAGGGCAGCGCCCCCGCGATGACCGACCTGATGGGCGGGCAGATCCCGCTGACGGTGGACACCGTGGCCGCTGCCTTGCCGCACCTGAAGGCGGGCAAGGTCAAGGCCATCGCCGTGCTGGGCGAACGCCGCGCGCCGCAGCTGCCGCAGGTGCCCACCATCGCCGAAGGCGGTTACCCCGGCTTCTCGGCCGATTCCTGGCTGGCGGTGGTGGCGCCGCGCGGGTTGCCGGCCGAGGTGCGGGCCCGGCTGCACCGCGAGATCGCGACCGTGGCGGCGGCACCCGAGGTGCATCAGGCGCTGGTCAACTCCGGCCTGCAGCCGGCCTACGAGTCGGGCGACGCGGTGGCGGCGCGCATCGAGGACGAACTGCCGCGCATGCGAGCGACGGTGCGGCGCGCAGGCATGGAGAACTGAAGGCGGTTCATCGGGGCGCCTGCCCGGGCGGCGGGCCCGTTTCATGGCACGCTCGCCCCATGCAAGCGCTTCTCGATGCCATTCGAACCCTTCAACCCCCGGCGGACGCCCAACGCCTGTTCCATGGCCGCGGCGGCCTGCACCCCGGCTGCGAACACCTGTCGCTCGATGCCTACCCGCCGGTCTTCGTGCTCACCAGCTTCCAGCCCCTGTCCGATGACGCCCTCGCCACATTCGGCGCCGCCCTGCAGGCGCGCTGGGCGCAGGTGGCACCGGGCGAGGCCCTGAACTGGGTCTACCAGTGCCGCCATGACGGCCGCAGCGACACCCGCCTGATGGCCGGGGCGGTGCCCGAGCCACACGAGGTGAGCGAGGACGGCGCACGTTTGCGCGTGCATGTGCTCAGGGGGCAGAACCACGGGCTCTTCCTGGACATGGCCGAAGGCCGCCGCTGGGTGCGCGCGCATGTCGCCGCACGCGCGGCAGAGAGCCCCCACGCGGGGTCGGAACTGAAGGTGCTGAACCTCTTCGCCTACACCTGCGCCTTTTCGGTGGTGGCGCTGCAGGCCGGCGCCCGGGAGGTGGTGAACCTGGACATGAGCCCGGGCGCCCTCGCCATCGGCCAGCAGAACCACCGGCTCAATGGCGTGGACGAAGGCGCGCGCTTCCTGGCCCATGACCTGTTCAAGTCCTGGGGCAAGGTCACGCGCCTCGGGCCCTACGGGCTGGTGATCGTCGATCCGCCCAGCTACCAGAAGGGCAGCTTCGTGGCGACCAAGGACTATGCGCGGCTGATCCGCCGCCTGCCCGAACTGCTGGTGCCCGGCGGCCATGCGCTGCTGTGCCTCAATGCGCCCGAGCTCGGCGCCGGCTTCCTGCAGGACCAGGTGCGCGGGCTGGCACCCGAGCTGCGCTTCGTGGAGCGCGTGCCGAATCCGGCCGTGTTCGCCGATGTGTCGCCCGAGCGGGCGCTCAAGGTGCTGGTGTACCGCAGCCCGACGCTGGAGGAAGCGGCCGCGGCGGCGAAAGGAGATGTGGCCTGAGCCGCCGGGTGCCATTCGGCAGCGCCCGCCGCGCCAGGGCGAGGCTCAGGGGGGAGCGGTGAGCCCGCGGCGCAGCGGCTGCCGCTGAATGCCTCAGTCGCGCGCGTCTGGCAGGCGCCGCTGCGCGCCACCCGTGTGCAGGGACTTGCGGCCCCAGGCCATAGCGCCGCGCTCCACCGCGTAGATCAGCGCCGCCACGGCGGCCATCACGGCCAGGCCGACGGCCCAGCCCTTGACGGCCCCGAGCAGCAGGCCGAGCGCGACGGCCCAGCTGTAGACGAACACGATGTCGTAGACGACATCCCACTTGAAGGCCCGCATGTCCGTTCTCCTTCAAGGCCCGCACGCTGGGCCTTGCGGTGCCTGGACCCCGGTGCCCGAACCGGGCAGCAGCGGCGCGCGTGCCGGTTCACTGTAGGGCAAGGCGGGGTGGCCGCCAAGAGGCGCGCGCCGACGCGCATCCGCCAGCGAGCGGACGGATCGGCTCAGGCGGTCGCGCACGGGCGCGCGAACCAGCGGCGCACCAGGTTCACGAACAGGCTCGCGCCCAGCGGCAGGATCTCGTCGTTGAAGTCGTAGCTGGGGTTGTGCACCACGCAGGGGCCGGCGCCGTGGCCGGGCAGGCGGTGGTCGCCGTCGCCATTGCCGATGAAGGCATAGCAGCCGGGCACCTGTTCCAGCATGAATGCGAAGTCTTCCGCCGCCATGATCGGGACCTGCGTGAGGATCTGCTCGGCCGGCAGCATCTGCGCCAGCACCTCGCGCACGAAAGCCGTCTCGGCCGTGTGGTTCACGGTCGAGGGGTAGTTGCGCTGGAAGTGGAAATCGCACTCGGCGCCGAAGACGGCGGCCGTGTGGGTGGCGATCTCGGCCATGCGGCGCTCGATGAGATCCAGCGTCTCGGCCGTGTACGCGCGCACGCTGCCCTGCACCACACACTCATCGGGAATCACGTTGGGCACGCTACCCGCGTGGATCATGGTGACCGAGATGACGGCCGTTTCCAGCGGCTTCTTGTTGCGCGTGATGATGGTCTGGAAGGCCTGGATCATCTGCAGCGCGGCCGGGATCGGGTCCACGCCCAGTTGGGGCATGGCCGCGTGGCCGCCCTTGCCGCGGATCACGGCCTTGAACTCGTTGTTGGACGCCAGCACAGGCCCGGGCGAGGCCGCCACGCTGCCCACCGGAATGCCCGGCATGTTGTGCATGCCGAAGACGGCTTCGCAGGGGAACTTCTCGAACAGGCCCTCGCGCATCATCTCGCGCGCGCCGCCGCCGTGCTCTTCGGCGGGTTGGAAGATCAGGTGCACGGTGCCGTCGAAGTCGCGGTGCTTCGCCAGGTGCTGCGCCGCGCCCAGCAGCATCGTCGTGTGGCCGTCATGGCCGCAGGCGTGCATCTTGCCCGCATGCTTGCTGGCATGTGCGAAGGTGTTGTGCTCGGCCATCGGCAGCGCGTCCATGTCGGCGCGCAGGCCGATGGCGCGCGGGCTGCTGCCGCCCGTCCCGACGATGGTGCCGACCACGCCGGTCCTGCCCAGGCCGCGGTGGATCGGGATGCCCCAATCCGTCAGCAGCTTGGCCACCAGGTCGGAGGTGCGCGTTTCCTCGAAGGCCAGTTCAGGGTGGGCATGGATGTCGCGCCGCACCGATTGCAGGAAGGCGGCCTGGGCGCTGATGTCGTCGATGAGTTTCATGGGAAGTGCAGGAAGAGGTTCAGTCGGCCTTGACGCCGATGCGCTGGAGCAGGGGCGTCCACAGCGTGCGGTCGTCGGCGATGCCCTGCGCGAAGGCCGCCGGGCTGGCATGGTAGGGCAGCGAGCCGTGGCTTTCAAAAGCGGCGGCCAAAGCCGGGTCGGCCAGCGCGGCGCCGATCTCGCGGTTCAGGCGTTGGACCACGGCGTCGGGCACGCCCGGGCGCGCGACCACGCCCAGCCACACCGCGCCTTCAAAACCCTTGTAGCCCTTGCTCTCGAAGGTGGGCTGGCCGGCGAAGGCCGCGCTCTTCACGGCCGGGCTCACGGCCAGCACCTTCAGCCGTCCATCCCTGACCATGGGCTCGATCAGCGAGGTGCCGGCCAGATAAATCTGCGTGTCGCCCGCGATGGTGGCAGTCAGCGCGTCGGGTCCGGTCTTGAAGGGCACGTGCGTGACGGCGATGCCGGCCTGCTGCTTGAACAGCTCGAACAGCACATGCGGCGGGCTGCCGTTGGAGGAGGAAGCGTAGTTGAGCTTGCCCGGCGCCTGCTTCGCCATCGTCACCAGGTCCTCGACCGTGTTCACGCCCAGCTTCGGATTCACGGCCAGCGCCATCGGAATGACCGAGATCGGACTCACGGCCTGCAGGTCCGTTTCCGGGTCGTAGGTGAGCTTGCTGAATACGTGCGGGTTCCACACCGCATGCGCGTTGGTGATGAGGGCCAGCGTGTGGCCATCGGCCGGCTGGCTCTTGAGCCACTGCATCGCCACCATGCCGCCCGCGCCGGGCTTGTTCTCGATCACCACCGGCTGCCCCAGCGCCACGCGCAGCTTGTCGGCCAGTGGGCGCGCGAAACTGTCGGGCAGGCTGCCGGCGCCGCCGTTGACGATCAGGGTGACGGTGCGGGTGGGGAAGGGGGCGGCGGCCTGCGTCGATGCCAGAGGGGTGGCCAGGGCCAGTGTGGCGAAAGGCAAGAAAGCGCGGCGGCGCAGCGTGTACGGGACGGTCATAGACTGAAGCTCTCGGACCGGGGTCGAGGTCGATGGATGATATTAGTTCTCATCTTTTGGCAGCGGTCATGTCCATCCGGACTCGGTGAGGAGACAACAACCTGCCCGGGGGTCTTTCAGTGAGTCTGCTGCGACGTCGCCGTCCCGAGTAACTCGTGTCGGTCCTCGGGGAGTGCAGCGGCGAAGGCTTTCCCATCAAAGACGGAAGCGCCATCAAGTGCGTTTGCGTCGGCGTATGGCTATCAGGAAAGCCATCAAGGGGAAGGCAATCACCATGGGCGAAGCCGGCGATGCATAGAGTACGTTGATGGACGGAATGGAGGTGGCCTCCAGATAAGCCAGCAGCACCGTGCGGACCGCGACCGCGGCGACACAGGCCAGCGCGACCGCCAGCATGAAGTCGGGGCGCGGCCGGCGCAGCCATTGCCAGGTGGCGATCAGCAGTACGACGGCCCCTGCCGCGGCCCCGAAAGGCCAGACTTGCAAGTAGGCTTTGGCAATTGGGCGAACCGCGTGCTGCAACCGGCGCTGCCGTGAGGTCACGGGATCGGTGCGATGGTCTACCCATGTGTCCACATGCATCTTGACGGTCGGAGTGTCGAGCAAGGAACCCGTGCCCATGTCGACGACGCTCGACTGTGTGCCTTGACGCGCGATCAGCCTGCATGCACCGGGTGCGCACGACGACACAAGATGGAAGCGACGCGCGGTCATGCCCGGGAACGCTTGCTCCACATCCGGTGCCTCGAGCAGCTGAAGCACCCACGGCTGGGGCGTTCCGTCCTTGGGTGCGAGCGAGAGCATCGGCAATGGGTCTGTGCCCGCGATCCAGCCCCGTAGTTCGAAGCGCTTCGCGTCCGGCAGCGCAACCGGTCCCACCATCTGCCGGAACCATTCGATGCGGTCTGGCGCACCATAGCTCGGATCGACACCGATCCTTCCATCGCCCAACCCCAGAAGCACCGGAAGAACCTGATGTGCTGCATGGAGTGTGGGCTGCAGGTCCTGCCAGGCCCACTCGGGTTTGAGCGAGTCGCGTGCGGCATTGCAGGGGATGACTCCTTGGTCACAGGCTTCATTGATTTCGCGGGTCAGGCGGTCGTAGAAAGCCATGGCGTCGGGAGCCGAACGGTAGTGGCCGGCCAGAGCGGTCGCATCCCGGAAGGCCCACATGAACCATCCAGAGAGAATGCCTGGACAGTCGGTGAGCGAGAGTTGGTTGCAGCCGATGCGTTGCCACGATCTGCCGCTGTCGCCTTCCAGAAAGGGTTGCAGTTCCCGTGCTGCGGAGCTCACCGCATAGGCGCGCTGGCGGGCATCCGCCGGGAACACGACATAGCGTACAGGCTGGTCATGCCGGATGCGCGCCAGAGCACCATAGGCTCGCGTGAAGCTCGGACTGTGAAACTCCGTACTTTGGAAGACGCCATAGCGCGACAGGTTGACGGCCTTGACGCCCTGGATCACGACCTGGGCAAAGACGGCCACCACCAGCATCGGAAAAAGAACTTGCGCCAGCATCGGAAGAAGGGCGGCGCGAGGCGCGGGGCAGCGCCGCCACAGCGAGCCCTGCTGCACCAGCTTCATGACCGCCAGCACAGCCAGTGCCGGCAGGATCCAGACGCCCTCTTCACGCGTCAGCCAGAACCCGCCGAAGACCAGGCCTGTCGAGGCGGCCAGCACGAATGTCCGGTGACGGGCGCGCTTGTGCGCGGGAAAGAGGAGCAGGCCCAGGAGCACGATCAGCGCCAGCGACTGGGACAGGTAAATCCCTTCACGGATGACGCGTGCGAGTTCCGGATGCCACAGCACGGGATTGAAGGCCAAGGCCGCGAACAAGGCCACGCCTGCCCAGGGCCGACGGGTGCGCTTGGCCACTTCGCTGGCCAGCAAGCCGCATACGGCCAGGTAAAGCAGTTGCTCGGCCAGCTTCAGTGGCAGCCCCAGTGCTCCCGTAATGCGGATGAACCAGGGATAGCCCATGCCCTTGGCGAGCGTCAGGTGATCGAAGGGCCCCAGCCACTGGTGCGCGGACAGCGCATAGGCGCCGCGCACGAACAGGGCGTCGTCGTAGCTGGCATCGGCGATGGCATGGACAGGAAAGCAGGTCCGCAACCAGAGACTGATGACCGCCAGAGCGCCGCACAGTAACCACATGGCTTGGGAGCCCTTCCACCAAGGGCCGTAAGCGCGTTGCATATCTGACTTCTACAGGTAATCGTGCGAGGGGCGTCGAGGTGCCGCGGCGCGAAGTGCGGCGGCCGGCGTGCCAGGCCTTTCAGGCCCGAAGGATTGAAGGACTGAAGGACTGAAGGACTGAAGGACTGAAGGACTGAAGTTTCGCCGCGTCGAAGACGCTTGGCGCAAAGCTTCATTCGCGGGCGGGCTTGGCCACCCCCAGCAACTCATGCAACCGCGTGCTCGTCGTCGTGTACTGCAGCGGCGGCACCTTGCCGTCGAAGACGATCTCGGCCGCCGCCCAGGCGGCCAGGGTGGCTTCGTGGAAGCCGCAGACGATGAGCTTGCGCTTGCCGGGGTAGGTGTTGATGTCGCCGACGGCGAACAGGCCGGGCTCCGCGGTCTGGAAGCGCGCGCTGTCGACGGGGATCTGCTTGCGCTCCAGCGCCAGTCCCCAGTCGGCGAGGGGGCCCAGGCGCGGCGAGATGCCCTGGCACACGACGAGCGCGTCGAGGGCCAGGCCCAGCGCCTGGTCCTCGGGGGTGGTGACGGACAGCGTGCGGCCGTCGAAGGCGTGGGGCTGGCCGATCACCAGCCGGATCGCGCCGGCATCGATCTGGGCGCGCAGCCGGGCCACGGTGGCGTCGTCGCCGCGGAAGGCGTCGCGCCGGTGCAGCAGCAGCACCTCGTGCGCGATGCCGACCAGGCCCAGGGCCGCGTTCACCGCGGCCTCTTCACCGCCATGCACCACCACGCGCTGCCCGGCGAAGGCCCGCAGGTCGCTCGGGTGATAGAAGAGTTGCCGCCCCTCGAAGGCGTCCATGCCCTGCAGGCTCATCTTCCTGGGCACGAAGGCGCCCACGCCCGCGGCGATGAAGACGGTTCGCGCCAGGAAGGTCTGGCCCGACGCGGCACCGGCGCGCCAGCGGCCGTCGGCCTCGCGCGCCAGGGTCTGCACTTGCGTGCCCAGATGCATCGGCACCTTGAACGGCGCGATCTGGCGCAGCAGCGAATCGGCCAGCGCGCGGCCCGTGGTGGCCGGCGTGCCCGGGATGTCGTAGATGGGTTTGTCGCCGTACAGCTCGACGCACTGGCCGCCCGCGTGGGGCAGGGCATCGACGATGTGGCAGCCGATTTCGAGCAGGCCCAGCTGGAAGGCCTGGAACAGCCCCACGGGACCGGCGCCGATGATCAGCGCGTCCGTGGGCAGGGGGGCGGGGTTGCTGCAGTTCACCGCCGCCGCCGGGTCACTTCACCAGTTCGGCGATCTTGCCCGGCTTGTCCTTCCACTCGTCGGCGTCGGGCAAGGGGGACTTGCGCTTGGTGATGCTCTTCCAGCCATCGGCGCGGGCCAGCTCGGCATTGAGCTGGATGAACGCCAGCTGGTCGGCCGGCAGGTCTTCCTCGGCGAAGATGGCGTTGGCCGGGCATTCGGGAATGCACACGGCGCAATCGATGCACTCGTCGGGGTCGATCACCAGCATGTTCGGCCCTTCGCGGAAGCAGTCCACCGGGCACACGTCGACGCAATCGGTGTATTTGCAGCGGATGCAGTTCTCGGAAACGACGTGAGTCATGGTGGTTTCGCTGGTTCTGAGGCGTTCCTCACGGCCCGTGAAGAACATCCGGAGTTGGCTCGGGAAAACCCGGCATTGTAGTTAAGTGTTTGCCGAACGAGCCGGCGCGGCGCGAACCAGCGCTGCCGCCGCGGTCTTGTGGCTCGCGGTGTCGACCAGCACCAGCGAGCCCAGGGCCCGCGCCTCGGCAAAGGGCCGCACGGCCAGCGGCTGCTGCAGGGCCAGCACCACCTCGCCGATGGTGTTGGCTTCCAGCTGCTGCGCCTCCTCGGCTTCCAGCGTGTGGATGTTCAGCCGGTGCGCGATGCGCGCCACCTTGGCCTTGACCCAGCGGTGGCCGTGCAGCGCCCAGTACACCCGGCCGGCCACCAGCGGCTCGTCGTCGAGCCAGGCGACCGTGGCGTGGATCTCGCGCTGGGGCTCGAAGGCCTCCGGTTCCAGCAGCCAGTCGCCGCGCGACACGTCCACCTCGCGGTCCAGCACGATGCCGGCGCTGTGGCCGGCCGGCACGGCCGCTTCAGCCCGCGTGTGCGTGAGCACGCGCGCCACCGTGGCGTGCTGGTTGCTCGGCAGGATCGCGATGCGCTGGCCAGGCTCGATGCGGCCGCTGGCGACGCGGCCCCAGAAGATGCGGCGGCCCTGCGAGGTGTCGGCCGAGCCGGAGATCGGCCGCGGCGCCGGGCCGCTCCCAAGCGCGGCCGGCGCCCCCTCGGGGGGCAGCGCAGCACGCGAAGCGGCAAGCGTGGGGGCGGAAGGTTTTTCGACCCATTGGACGGGAAATGCGAAGGGCTGCTGTGTGTCAGCCGGCGTCACGGGCAGCTGTTCCAGCAGTTCCAGCAGCGCGGGGCCGTCGTAGCCGGCCCAGCCCGAAGCCTGGCCCGGGCCGTTCGGGTGGCGTGTGGTCACGTTCCAGCCCTTGAGGGCCGACACCGGCACCACGGCCTTGAGCGCGATGCCGGCCGCCTCGGCAAAGTCGCGCAGCGCGCCGCCGATGCGTTCGAAGGCCAGCGCCGCCTCGTCGATGGCGTCGAGCTTGTTGATGGCCACCACCAGCGAGGGCACGCGCAGCAGGTGCGCCAGCAGCAGATGGCGGCGCGTCTGTGGCAGCAGCGTGCGGGCCACGACCTCTCCGTCACTCACCTCCGCAGCCCACGGCAGCTTGGTCGCATCGACCAGCACCACGGCGGCATCGGCGCTCGAGGCGGCCGTGACCATGTTGCGCGTGTACTGCTCGTGGCCCGGCGCGTCGCCGATGATGAACTTGCGCGCGGGCGTCGAGAAGTAGCGGTACGCCACGTCGATGGTGATGCCCTGCTCGCGCTCGGCCGACAGACCGTCGGTCAGCAGCGCCAGGTCGGTCTCGCCATTGCGCTGCACGCCGGCCAGCTGGTCGGCCAGCACGGCGCGGCTGTCCACCAGCAGGCGGCCGATCAGCGTGCTCTTGCCGTCGTCGACCGAGCCGCAGGTGATGAAGCGCAGCGCGGTGCCGGTGTCGGCAGCACTGGGAGCGGGGGTTTTAACTTCCGAGGAGGCAACGGTCGTCATGGCGTGTTGTGTACGTAGGGATGGCGGGTTCAGAGCACTCGTGGAACCGGCTCTGCCGGGCCACTGAGTGCGCCCCCTTGAGGGGGGGAGGCGAGCGACACGAAGTGCGCGATGCCCGTGTGTTTCGGGGGTGGGCTAGAAGTACCCGTCCTTCTTGCGCTTCTCCATCGACGCGTCCGAAGTCTTGTCGTCCATGCGCGTGGCGCCGCGCTCGCTGATGTCGGTGGACAGCGTCTCCACCACCACGTCGGCGGCGTTGGCCGCCAGGCTTTCCACCGGCGCCGTGCAGGTGATGTCGCCCACCGTGCGGAAGCGCACGTCGCGCACCTGCACCGTCTCGCCCTCGCGCGGCGGCGTGAGTTCGGTCACGGGCATCAGGAGGCCCTTGCGCTCCACCACCTCGCGCTTGTGCGTGTAGTAGAGGGAGGGCAGCTCGACCGATTCGCGGGCGATGTACTGCCACACGTCCAGCTCGGTCCAGTTGCTGATCGGGAACACGCGGAAGTGCTCGCCCGGCGCCAGGCGGGTGTTGAACAGCGTCCACAGCTCGGGACGCTGGTCCTTGGGCTGCCACTGGCCGAAGGCGTCGCGGTGCGAAAAGATGCGCTCCTTGGCGCGCGCCTTTTCCTCGTCGCGGCGCGCGCCACCGATCAGCGCGTCGAAACGGAATTCCTCGATGGCTTCGAGCAGCGTGACCGACTGGTGCACGTTGCGCGACTCGCCCGGGTGCGCCAGGCGCACCGTGCCGCGCGCCATCGAATCCTCCACGCTGCGCACGATCAGCTCGGCGCCCAGCTCCTTCGCGCGGTGGTCGCGGAAGGCCGTCACTTCGGGGAAGTTGTGGCCGGTGTCGATCATCAGCAGCGGATAGGGCAGGCGGCCGGCGCCGAAGGCCTTCTCGGCGCACTTGAGCAGCACCAGTGAATCCTTGCCGCCCGAGAACAGCAGCGTCGGCCGCTCGAAGGCCGCGGCCACCTCGCGCAGGATGAAGATGGTCTCTTCCTCCAGCGCGTCCAGGTGCGCATTGGACAGGTGCACGGGTGGGTGCGGCAGCAGCAATTCGGTGTCGGTGCGGGCGTTCATCGGCAGGTCCGGGTCGGGGCAGGGGCGGATCGTGGGAGCGGGTGCGGCCGGGCGGGCCGGCTCAGTGCGACAGGTGCAGGCCGCACTCGCGGTGGTCCTCGCCCTTGGTCGGGTCCACGTAGTCGAAGTTGTTGGGCAGGCCGTGCTTCTCGCAGTATTCGTACAGGTCCTTGGACGACCAGTGCAGCAGCGGCGCGACCTTGATCAGGCCGTCGGGGTTGAGGCTCACCGGCGCCATCTGCGCGCGCACGGCCGTGTCGGTGGCGCGCAGGGCCGTGAACCAGACCTTGGGCGCGGTCTCGCGCAGCGCGCGGGCGAAAGGTTCCAGCTTCACCTCTTCGGTGAAGGCCGCGTGGCGCGGATCGTCGAGCGCGGGCGCCGGGCCCTCCACGGCCTCGCGGTGCGCGCGCGAGCGGCGCGGCAGGTAGATCTTCAGGTTCAGCTTCAGCCGCTGCGTCACTTCGTCGGCGAAGCGGTAGGTGGCTTCGGTGTTGTAGCCGTTGTCCATCCAGATCACCGGCACGTCGGGCTGGGCCTGCGTGACCAGATGCAGGATCACCGCTTCGAAGGGGCGGAAGTTGGTCGTGACGATGGCCGGCTCATTCAGGCCCAGGGCCCAGTCCACCAGGGCCGGCGCGTTGCGGCCCAGATCGGCGTTGACTTGTGCGAGGTCGAAACTCATGGGGAGCGGTTCAGGTGGGGCGCATGGCGGGTCGCGTCGCATCACGGGCGCGGCCGCTTCGCCATCGCAGGGCCCGAACTGTAGGCAGGGGGCTTATGAAAGCAAACGATTGTTTAGTTCGCGCCTTATGCGGATAAGCAAATGCGCCAGCATCCATGCGGGCTGGCGCGGGGTTGCTGGCTGTTTCCGGATAAGGGCGGCGCGATGCGGCTGCGCCCGACGGCGCCGGTGGGCGCGGCCGGAGTTCCGCCCTCAGCGTGTGCGGCTGCTGCGCTTGACGATCAGCTTCTTGGCCGGCGCCTTGCCGCCTTTGCCACCCTTGCCGGCGCTGCGGGCGGGCGCGGCCTCGTCGGGCCGCGCGGACTGCGCGCGTTCCAGCCACATCAGCGTGTCCGCATAGTCCAGGAAGTGGTTCAGGTAGCCCGGCGAGAGCGCGCGCATGGCGGCCAGGGTCTGGTGCACCAGGTGCTGTGCGTTGAGCGGACCGGCCTGGTCGGGCACGCGCGCCAGCGACTGGGTGAGGCGGCGCTCGGCGCTCAGGCGGCTCCAGGTGCTGCGGAAGTAGCCCATGGCCTTGAGGTCCGGCGGGCCGCCCAGGCTGGCCAGCGCCTCGTCGGTGGCCGAGGGGCGGTCGGCGCTCGCCGGCAGCGTGCCGGGGCGCGCCAGCTGCTCCAGCTGGGCCAGCAGCCCGGCCAGCGCGGTGCGGGGCGTGCGCGCCGCGCGCGCCGGCGCGGCCGATGCCCGGGTTTCGACGCGCGCCGTGCGCGGCACCGGCCGGGCATCGGCGGCTGCCGGCACCCCGGCCGCCGGCGCGCGCGCGTCGTGCGCCGCGATGAGTTCGGCCAGCCGCGCGTGCAGCCGGTCCCGCACGGCGCCCCGGCGCGTCTCGGCCTGGCGCGCCAGGGCATGGATGAAGAGGGTGTCGAGCCGGCCCTCGCCGCCCGCCTGCGCGGGCACCGGATGCCGGCGGCGCCAGTCGGCGAGCAGCTGCGCGAGGGCGTCCGCGTGCTGCGGCGCAGCGCCGTCCGCGGGAAGCGGCTCGTCGCCGTGGGCAGGCGCTGGCGGGGTGTTCATCGCACGGCTTTCTCCGCCCCGGCAGCGCGCGCGCCCGCGGCCGCGGCCGGCACTGGCGCGGTGGCCGGCGTGGCGCCCTGGGAGGGCCGGGGCATCGGGGCCATTTCCACGCGGCGGTTGCGCGCGCGGCCTTCGGCGTCGGCATTGGAGGCCACGGCCTGCTGCGCGCCGAAGGCGGCCGCGAACACGTCCTCGGCCGGCAGGCCCTCGTCGATCAGCGCGCGCGTCACCGTCAGCGCGCGCTGGGCCGACAGCTCCCAGTTGTCCGCGAAGCGGCGCGCGTCCTCGCGCATGGGCCGGTCGTCGGTGAAGCCGCTCACCATCAGGATCTCGCGGCGCTCGGCCAGGTAGCGTGCCAGCGGCGCGGCCAGGGTCTTGAGCAGCTGCCGCCCCTCGGGCTGCAGCTCGGCCGAATTGAAGGCGAAGAGCACGCTGCCGCTGATGCCGATGCGTCCGTCCACCAAGGTCACGCGGCCGCTGGCCAGCGGGCCGGCCAGCACCTGTTCCAGCGCCTGGCGGCGCTGCGCTTCCTGCTGGCGCTGCTGCACCTCGGTTTGCAGCCTGGCGCTCAGGTCGGCCTGAAGGCCCAGCGCATAGACCAGCAGCAGCACGAAGGCGCCCAGCAGCCCGGCCATCAGGTCGCCGAACACGGCCCACACGGGCGCGGTCTGGTCGCCCGTGCCGTCGCCGTCGAAATCTTCCTCGTGCGTCATGCGCCGGCCTGCACGGCGCGCGCCTGCCGCGAGGCGATCTGCTGCAGGTCCTCGATGATCTGCTTTTGCGACATCACGCTCAGGTCGATCACCTCGCGCGCCTGCGCCACGTAATAGGCCAGCTGTTCGTCACTGCGCGCCAGGGACGCATCCAGCGCCTCCTCGATGCGCGCGAGCTGCGCCACCAGCTTCTCGCTGCCCTGGCCGAAGTGCTGCAGCGCGCCGCCGAAGGCTTCGCCCAGGCTCGCGATCTCCACCGTGCCGGCCTGCAGCTGCGCCGCGGCGTCCTGCAGGTGGCCGGCCTGCGCCTGCACCTGTTCGCCGAAGCGCGCGCCCACGCGCTCCATCAGCTGGGCCGAGGTGCTGACCAGCGCGTCGATGGCGCCGCGCTGTTCGGTGCTCGCGTGGTTCACGGCGTCGAGCAGCGTGGAGAGGGTGTCGAGGATGCGCGTGCGCTCTTCCAGCATGGCGTTGTCGCGCACCATGCTGTCCGACAGCTTCTGGCGCAGCTCGGCCACCACGTCGGCGGCGGCGCGCGGCGCTTCGGCCGCGGCCTGCACCAGCTGGCCGATCTGTTCGATGGTGCTGCGCGCATGGGCCTCGCTCTGGGCCGTGATCTCGCGCGCGGTGGCGGCCAGGGTGTCGCAGATCTGCGCTTGGCGCGCGGCGTTCTCGGCGCCGGCCTGCGCCCATTGCTGCTGCAGGCTGTCGCGCATCTGCGCCAGCGAAGCGGTCCAGGCCGCGAGGCGCTGCGCGTCCTGATCGGCGGCCTGGGCCCGGTCTTGCGCCTGCGCCTGCTGCAGGCTGTGCAGCAGGGCGGCGCCCTGCTGGCCGAAGCCCTCGCTGGCCGCCTGCAAGGCGCTGCGGGTCTGTTCGCCGAGCTGCGCGCCTGCTTCGGTCTGGCGGGCCAGCGCCTGGTCCCACTGCGCCGCGACCCGGGCCACGGCGCCTTCCAGCCGCGCGCCCACGCCTTCGACCAGGGCCGTGGCACCTTGCTCGAAGCGCTGCGTCAGGGCATCGAAGCGCACGCTCGCGGCTGCCAGCGCGGCCTCGGTGCGTTCGCCCATCGCCGCGCTGCTCTGCGCGTGCTGCGCCAGCGCCTGCTCCCACTGCTGCGCCACGGCCGCGACCGAGGCCTGCAGGCGCGTGTCCACGCCCTCGAAGAGCTGGCCGGCCTGCGCGCCGAACTGCTGCGCCACGGCCTCGAAGCGCTGCGAGGCGGCTTCCAGCGTGGCCCCGCTGCGCTGCTGCAGCGCCTCGCTCTGGCGGGCCTGTTCGGCCAGCGCGCCTTGCCACTGTCCGGCCAGTTGGCCGGTGAGCTTGTGCAGTTGCGCATCGACGCCATCGACCAGTTGCTGCGTGCCGGCGCCGAACTGCTGCGCCACGGCATCGAAGCGTGCCGCGGCGGCTTCCAGCGCGGCCTGCGCCTGGCCGCTCAGGGCCTCGCCCTGGCGCTGCTGCAGCGCGAGCGCGTCCTGCCACTGGCGGCTTTGGCGCTCGGCGCTCGCGTCCAGCCTGGCCTGCAGCGCATCGATCAGCGTGGCATGGCGTTCGGCCTGCTGCTGCGCGGCTTGCGCGTGGGTGTGCTGCAGCGACTGCGACAGCGCCTCGGTGCTGCGCTGGTGCTCGGCCAGCGCCGCCTGCCAGCTCTGCGCGACGGCGGCGCTGGTGGCCTCGAAGCGGCCGCCCAGGCGGTCGAGCTGTTCGTGCACGCGCGCCGCCAGCGCCTGCTGCAGCTGCCCGCTTTCCTGCGCCAGGCCGGCCAGCGTGGCCTGCACCACGGGCTGCAGCGCTTCGGCCGCCACGCGGGCGCTGTGGTCCAGGCTCTTTTGCAGCGACTGGTCCACCGACGCGGCCAGCGCGCGGTAGGTGTTCTGCGCTTCCTCATGGAAGCGCGACTGGCCGCTGCCCAGGCGCTCGTTGAGCGTTTCCTGCTGGCGCGCGAGCGTCTGCATCAGCGCCTGCACCTGCTCGACCAGCGCGGGCATGGCGCCGGCCTGCTGCTGCAGCAAGGCCAGCGCGGCTTCCTGCTGGCGCGCGGGCGAGAAGGCGCGCAGCGTGGTGGCGGCCTGCGCGTCGAGCTGCTGCACGGCCTGTGCGCGCTCCCGCCGCAGCAGGGCCGCGAGCAGCCCCAGCATGGCCGAGGCCGCGACCCCCGCCACCGAGGTGCCGAACGCCAGCCCCAGCCCCTGCACCGGCGCCACCAGCGACTGGCGGATGCTGTCGATGTTCTGCGCCGCCCCCAGCGCGCTGCCCGTGCCCTGCAAGGTGACCACCATGCCGATGAAGGTGCCCAGCATGCCCAGCAGCACCAGCAGGCCCGACAGGTAGGGCGCCAGCGCCGGGCCGGGCAGGGCCGCACGTTCGCCTTCCACGCGGCGGCGCGCGGCGGCGCGCAGCGACGCGGGGAGCTGGCGCAGCCAGTCGTCCAGTGCGGCCGGCGGCGCGGCGGCGCCCGCCAGCGCGTCCAGCGCGGCCTGGAGCGACGCCGTGGCCGTCCGGAAGCGCCACAGTTCGGCCACGCCGATGACGTAGAAGGCGGCGATGAGCAGCGTCATCGCCAGCGCGAGCGGGTTGGCGCCGAGGTAGCCCGCACCCACCCAGCCCACGGCCACGAGGCCGGCGAGGAAGATGGCGAGATGGAGGAGTCGAGTCATGGGTTCGGTTCTTCTTGGGGCGCCGCGTCGGCACGGGCACCGTTGTCACTGCCATCGAGGGCCGCCAGCAGCCCGTCGATGGGCCGCCACCGGAATTCCAGCTCGGCACGCAGCAGGTGCTGCATGTCCTGCACGAAGCGGCGCACCCAGGGCGGTTCGTCGGCGCCGGCTGGCACCGGCGGCGCGCCCGCCGGGTGGGCGTCTTCGGCCTGCTGGAGCTTTTCGTAGTGCTTTTCGAGCAGGCCCGGCACGCCGGCCAGCCATTGCCGCTCCTGCAGTGCCAGCACGCGTTCCATCACCTGGTCCACGGCGGCGAGCTTCGCGCCTTCGGGCGACGCCGCCGCCAGCACCTGGCGCAGCTGCGCGCGCAGCGGGGCGATCGCGTTGTCGAAGGACTGCTGCCGAGTCTGGTAGCGGCGGCGCCAGGTGCCGAAGTCGGGCACCGGCGGCGGCAGCGGCACGCCGTGCAGCGTGGGCTGGCGCCCGCGCCGCACCGGTGGCAGCGCCTCGTCGGCGATCTCGCGTTCCAGCTGCGCATGCACGCGCGCGGCATGGGCCGCGTCGGCGCGCCAGACGCCGTCTTCCATCGGCTGCACCGCGCCCGCCGCGCCCAGCGCCGCCGACAACGGAATGGCCTCGGCCCAGCCGATCCACTGACCGAGCTGTTCCGTGAAGACTTGAGGGGATTCGGCGGCATCGACCTGCGTGAGCCGGGCGAGCAAGCGCACGAGCGTCGAGCCGGTGATCGCCGTGCGCTGAGACACCATGCGGCCAGATCGAAAAACCCGGCAGTCTACACCGCAGGGCATGTAACAAATAAGCGCGTGCTCACGCGTCGCGCAGCGCCCGTGAAAGGATTCACGGGGCCCAGTCGCGCACTGGACTGCCCCGGCCGTGCGCGTCGCGGGCTTGGGCTACCGTGCCGCTGCGGCTTCCCCATCCATCCATCCCCTTTCGGAGAGAGACACGCATGAGCACGCAGCAACCCGCCCCCCTGCAGGCCTGGCACGCGCTGGTGGCCGAGCGCAGCATGCAGGGCCTGAACGCCCTGCTGGCCGAGGACGTCGTCTTCCATTCGCCCGTGGTGCACACGCCGCAGGCGGGCAAGGCCCTCACGGCGCAGTACCTGTACGCGGCCTTCCAGGTCTTCTTCAACGACAGCTTCCGCTACGTGCGCGAAACCGTCGGTGCCGACCACGCGATCCTGGAGTTCGAAGTGCAGATCGAAGGCATCCACGTCAACGGCATCGACATGATCACGTGGAATGCCGAGGGCAGGATCCGCGAGTTCAAGGTCATGGTGCGGCCGCTGAAGGCCATCCAGCTGATCCACCAGAAGATGGCGGCGATGCTGGAGGCGCAGAAAGCCCGGGCCGGCTGACCCGCCGCCGAACGCTCTCGCCCGGGCCCTCCCGGCGGGCACAGGTCCTCTTGTCCGACAGGCGCAGCGTGCGGGCCTGCCTAGCATCGGTCCCGAGTCAAGGGAGATGAACGAAGCGGGCGCCGTCGAAGACCAGAACAACGCAAGCGCGGCCTGAAGCAGCGGCACTCGCGCCACGCTCCGGCGGCGCGTGCGTGCCGTGCCAACCGGGACTGGCCATGAGCACGCATGCGTCACCGCCGCGCCGAAGCCTCGGCGTGCGGCTTTTTCTTCTTTTCCAGGGCTTGCTGGGCCTGGCGGGCCTGGCGATCGCCCTGCTGGGCGGCTGGCTGCTCACGCTGGGCGGCTCGCCCTACTACGTGCTGGCCGGCGCGGGGCTGGTGCTGGCCGCGCTGCTGATGGCCGCGGGCCGGCGCGCGGGCGTGCTGGTGTTCGGCGCGCTGCTGGCCTTCACGCTGGTGTGGGCCCTGTACGAAGTGGGCCTGGACGGCTGGGCGCTGGTGCCGCGGCTGGCCTGGATCGGCGTGCTGGGCCTGGTGCTGCTGGCCTTCTGGCCCGTGGCGCGGGCCTGGATGCCGGGCCTGCGCCCCTCGGCCTTGGGCGTGTGCGCAGGCCTGCTGCCCGTGCTGGCCGCCATGGCCATCCTGGTGCCGCTGCTGCGCTCGCCGCATGTGGAGCTGGCGAATCCCTCTGCGAAGCAGCAGCGTCCGCCCGAGGCCTTCAGCCGCGGCACGGTGCAGTCGCCCGACGCGAACGTCGCCGCCACGCATGATGCGGGCAGCTGGACGGCCTACGGCGGCTCCAACCTGTCGAACCGCTTCACACCTGCGGCGCAGATCACGCCGCAGAACGTGGGCCAGCTGCAGGAGGCCTGGCACTTTCGCACCGGCGACGTGAAGCCCGACGATGCCGACTACAACTACGCCTTCCAGAACACGCCGATCCTGGTGGACGGCACGCTGTACGTGTGCACGCCGAGCCAGATCGTGATCGCGCTCGACGCCGCGCAGGGCACCGAGAAGTGGCGCTTCGATCCGCAGGCCGACCGCCAGGCGATGGCCAACATCGCGGCCAGCACCTGCCGCGGCGTGGCGTACTTCGAGTCGCCCGCTGCCGACGCCGCGCCCGAATGCCGCCGCCGCGTCTTCGTGCCCGTCGTCGACGGCCGCGTGGGCGCCCTCGACGCCGACACCGGCCGCCTGTGCACGGGCTTCGGCAACGCGGGCTATGTCGACCTGAACGAAGGCACGGGCAACACCTTCCCGGGCTTCGTCGCACCCACCTCGCCGCCGCTGGTGATGCGCGGCACCGTGATCATCGGCACCGGCCAGGTGGCCGACGGCGAGGAGCGCGACGCGCCTTCGGGCGTGGTGCGCGGCTATGACGCTGTGACCGGCCAGCAGCGCTGGGCTTGGGACCTGGGCCGCCCCGGCGTGCACACGCCGCCGCCGCCCGGCCAGACCTACACGCGCAGCACGCCCAACGTCTGGTCGATCCTGTCGGGCGACGACGAGTTGGGCCTGGTCTACCTGCCCACGGGCAACCCGGCCAGCGACTTCTGGGGCGCCGACCGCACCGAACTCGAAGACGAATTCACCGCCGCGCTCGTGGCGCTGGACGCCGCCACGGGCGAGCGGCGCTGGCACTTCCGCACCGTCAACCGCGACCTGTGGGACTTCGACCTGAGCCCCGCGCCCAACCTGGTGGACTGGCCCACGCCGCAGGGGCCGCGTCCCGCCGTCGTGCAGGCCAGCAAGAACGGCCAGGTCTACGTGCTGGACCGCGCCACCGGCGCGCCGATCCTGCCCGTGGTGCAGATGCCGGTGCCGCAATACGTGGACACCGAGGAGCGCATCGCGCCCACGCAGCCCATCTCGCCTGGCATGCCCAACACCGTGGGGCCGCCGGGCAAGGAGATGGAGCGGCTGCGCGAGCGCCACGCCTGGGGCATCACGCCCATCGACCAGCTCCTGTGCCGCATCCGGTTCAAGCAGCTGCGCTACGACGGCCCCTACACGCCGCCCACGCTGCAGGGCTCCATCGCCTACGCGGGCAACCACGGCGGCATCAACTGGGGCGGCGTCGCCATCGACGTGCAGCGCGGCATCATGGTCATGAACAGCAACCGCCTGCCCTACACCGAGCATGTGTACCCGCGCGAGGAGATCGAGCGCATGGGGGTGAAGTCGGTCTTTCGCGGCGAGAGCGCGCAGCCCGACTACATGCCGCAGGTGGGCTCGACCCATGGCGCCAAGAAGGAGCCCTGGATGTCGCCGCTGAAGGTGCCGTGCATCGCGCCGCCCTGGGGCTACCTCTCGGGCACCGACCTGCGCACGCAGGAGATCCTGTGGCGCCGGCCGCTGGGCACCGGCTACGACCACGGGCCGCTGGGCATCCCCTCGCGCCTGAAGCTGGAGATGGGCACGCCCAACAACAGCGGCTCGGTCACCACCGGCGGCGGCCTGACCTTCATCGGCGCGGCGCTGGACCGCTTCATGCGCGCCTTCGACACGGAAACGGGCGAGCTGCTGTGGGAGGCGCGCCTGCCCGCCGGCAACCAGGCCGGCCCGATGAGCTACGAGATCGATGGCCGCCAGTACGTGGTGGCGGCCGTGGGCGGCCACGACCGCATGGACACGAAGCTCGGCGACAGCGTGATCGCCTGGGCACTGCCTTCGCGATGACGCCGTCCTTGCGCCGCCTCATCCATCCCGCCTTGACCCGGAGGACGCCATGAGCCCCAGCCGCCCGCCCAGGACCCGTGCCAATCCCTCGCCCGCCGCCGAGCCTGCGCAACAGGGCCGCGAAGTCAGCCGCAAGAAGGAAGAGGAAGGCCGCCTGCCGCCGGACGGCCGGCGCCGAAAGGCCGCGCAGGCGCAGGACGCCGCGCTCAAGCGCCCGGACCGCCCGGAGCGCGAGGAGGCGCTGGACCCGAAGGACGCGCAGAAGGTGCCCGAACACCGCGAGCCCGGCGCGGCCGACCCGGCCGCACGGGGGCGCGACGCGCCGGTGGACGTGCGTTGAGCGGGCGCGGCCTGCATCGAAGGGATCGCCCGTGCCGTGGCTGAAGCTGCTGCACATCAGCGCCGTGGTCGTCTGGTGCGGGGCGCTGCTGTACCTGCCGCTGGCCGTGGCCGCCGCAGGCGGGCGCGCGCGCCGGCCGGTGGCGCTGGGCGCGCCCGACGACGAGATCCTGCGCGCGCTGTTCATCTGGCTGGCGACACCGGCCGCGCTGCTGGCCATCGGCTCGGGCACCTGGATCTTCGTGTGGCAAGGCACGCTGGGCGCGTGGCTGCTGGCCAAGCTGGCGCTGGTGGCGCTGCTGGTGCTGGGCCATGCCAGCTTCGGCCTGTTCATCCTGCGCCTGGAGCGCCGGGAGGGCGCGCGCCGCGCCGCGCTGGCGGTGGGCGCGCTGCTGTTGCCGCTGCTGCTAGGCATCGCCTGGCTGGTGCTCGCCAAGCCGGGCCTGAATGGAGCCTTCCCTTGAGTGAGTTCTTGTCAGTCCGGCGCCAGGTCCACGGCCACGCCCTTCTCGTAGACCAGGCGCCCGCCCAGGTAGGCGGCCAGCGCGATGAACAGCGCCGTCAGCCCCGTGATGGCCGCGCCCCAGGGCCACAGCCACTGCGCCGGGTCGTCGGCGCGCCAGCGCAGCGACCAGTTGAGCGAGGCCAGCGACAGCATCATCACGGCCAGCAGCGCATGGCCCCAGGCGGTGACCAGCCGGCGGATGCGGGCCACGCTCAGCAGATCGACCAGCCCGGCGATGCTGGCGATCCAGCCGCCCGCCGCGCCCACGCCCGCCAGCCACAGGCCGGCGCGCGCCCAGAACGGGTCCTGGGTCCACATCCAGGCCGCGTCGGTGCCCAGCAGGCCGATCAGCGCCGCCACCGGGAAGTGGATCAGCATCGGATGCAGCGGATGGCCGGCGATGGCTGCGCGGCTGAGGATGGGCTCGATGGCGGCGGGCGCCGGCGCGGCGTGGTGGGCAGCGGTGGAAGAGGGCGGGGGCGCAGGAGGCATGCCGCAGTGTGTGCGCTGGCGCTGCTTCCCGGCCTCGGTGCATGCCGCGGCCCCTTGTCGGCCTTGGACCCGGCCGGCCCCTCGGCCGGTGCCATCGCGCAGGTCTGGTGGTGGATGTTCGGCGTGGCCGCGCTGGTCTGGCTGGGCGTGTGCGTGGCGGGCGCACTGGCGATGCGCCGACGCGCGGCGCTGACGCCGGCCCAGCACCGCCGCACGGCCCGGCGCTGGCTGATCGGCGGCGGGCTGCTGCTGCCCGGCACGGCCATCACGGCGCTGCTGGTCTTCGGATCGCCCGCGGGGCTGCATCAGCTGCCCTGGCCTGGCGCGCGCGATGCGGGCGGCGCGCCCTTGCGTGTGGAAGCCATCGGCCACCAGTGGTGGTGGGAGGTCCATTACCCCGACAGCGGCCTGCGCCTGCGCAACGAGATGCGCATCCCGGCCGGCCGGGCGATCGACGTGCACACCATGAGCCGTGACGTGATCCATTCCTTCTGGGTGCCGCGCCTGGGTGGCAAGCTCGATGCCGTGCCGGGCCGCACGCTGGTCGTGCGCCTGCAGGCCGACCGGCCCGGCGCCTACCGCGGCGTGTGCGCCGAGTTCTGCGGCACCGGCCATGCGCACATGGGGCTGGTGGTGCAGGCGATGCCGGCCGGCGACTTCGAGGCGTGGATGCAGCAGGCACAGAAAGCGCAGCAGTCGCAACAAGCGCCGCAGCAGGCGCAGGAGACCGGTCCGTCGGGTCCGCCGCACGCCGGCGCCGCACCCGCTGCACCCACTGCACCCGCTGCAGCGTCCGCCACCGGGGGCGCGCGATGAGCGGCCCCACCCCTTCCACCCCCGACGCCCGCGCGCTGCACGAGGGCCTGCTGGCCGTCTGGCGCAACCCGCCGGGCTGGCGCGCGCTGGCGGCAGTCAACCACGGCACCATTGCGCTGCGCTTCATGCTCACGGGCGCATTCTTCTTCCTGGTGGCCGGCGTGCTCGCCATGCTGCTGCGCGCGCAGCTGGCGCTGCCGCAGCACGACTTCATGGGCGCCGAGGCTTACCACCAGGCCTTCACCATGCACGGCACGCTGATGATGTTCCTGTTCGCCGTGCCGGTGCTGCAGGGGCTGGCGGCCTACCTGCTGCCCAAGATGATCGGCGCGCGCGACCTGGTGTTCCCGCGCCTGTCGGCCTTCGGCTACTGGTGCTACCTGTTCGGCGGGCTGATTTTCACGAGCAGCCTGGTGTTCGAGCTGGCGCCCGACGCCGGCTGGTTCATGTACACGCCCCTGTCCAGCCACCGCTATTCGCCGGGCATCAACGCCGACTTCTGGCTCATCGGCATCACCTTCGTCGAGATCGCCACGCTGGCCGCCGGCATCGAGCTGGCGGTGTCCATCCTGCGCACGCGCGCGGCCGGCCTGTCGCTGCAGAAGATGCCCATCTTCGCGTGGTCGATGCTGGTCACCTCGCTCATGATCGTGATCGGCTTTCCGCCGCTGATCCTGGGTTCGCTGCTGCTGGAGCTGGAGCGCGCGGCCGGCTGGGCCTTCTTCGACCCGACGCGCGGCGGCGATCCGCTCTTGTGGGCGCACCTGTTCTGGCTCTTCGGCCACCCGGAGGTCTACATCATCTTCCTGCCCGCCGCGGGCGTGATCTCCACGCTGGTGCCGGTCTTCGCGCAGCGGCCGCTGGTGGGCTACGCCTGGGTGGTGGCCTCGCTGATCGGCGTGGGCTTCATCAGCTTCGGCCTGTGGGTGCACCACATGTTCACGCTGGGCATCCCGGCGCTGGCGCAGGCCTTCTTCTCGGCCGCGAGCATGCTGGTGGGGGTGCCCACTGCGGTGCAGCTTTTCGCCTGGATCGCGACGCTGTGGACCGGGCGCCCGCGCTGGGAGGTGCCCATGCTGTGGATAGCCGCCTTCCTGCTGGTCTTCGTGGCCGGCGGGCTCACGGGGATCATGCTCGCGCTGGTGCCCTTCAACTGGCAGGTGCACGACACGCATTTCGTGGTGGCGCACTTCCACTATGTATTGGTGGGCGGCATGCTGTTCCCGCTGCTGGCCGGGCTGTACTACTGGCTGCCGCACGTCAGCGGGCGCATGCCCTCGCGGCGGCTCGCGCGCGCGGGCTTCTGGCTCACCTTCATCGGTTTCAACGGCACCTTCCTGGTCATGCACTGGACCGGCCTGCTGGGCATGCCGCGCCGCGTCTACACCTACGAGGCGGGCCTGGGCTGGGAGCTGCCCAACCTGGTCTCCTCGGTGTTCGGCTTCGTCATGGCCTTCGGCATCGTGACGGTGCTGATCGACCTGGCGCTGCACGGGCGGCTGGGCAAGCGCGCGCCCGTGAATCCCTGGGGCGCCGACACGCTGGAATGGGCCACCGCCACGCCGCCCGAACCGTACAACTTCGCTAGCCAGCCGCCGCTGCGCTCGCGCCATCCGCTGTGGTCGCGGCCCGCGCTGCCGCAGGAGATCGCGGACGGCACGCACGCCCTCGCGCGCCACGGGGCGGGCCGCGAGACGCTGGGCAGCAGCGCCGTGTCGGCGCGGCCCACGGAGCTGATCGTGCTGCCCGGCAACAGCTGGCTGCCGCTGCAGGCGGCCCTGCTGCTGGCGCTGCTGTGCGTGCTGCTGCTGCTCAAGCAGTACGTGGCCGCAGCCGGGGTGGCCGTGGCCACGGCGGCGCAACTGCTGCGCTGGTCGTGGATCAACGGCGAGCACCCGGGCTACGGCGCCGCGCATGGCGGCGGCACGGCCGAAGCCGTGGTCCATGGCCGCACCGTGCGGCCGCACACCCACGGCCTGGACGGGCCCGGCCACTGGGGCATGAACCTGACGCTGCTGGCCGACGCGGCGCTGTATGGCGCACTGCTGTTCGGCTGGTTCTTCCTGTGGACCGTGGCGCCGCAATGGCAGGCGCCGGCGGCGCCGATGCTGGGCCATCTGCCGATGCTGGGCGTCGTGGCGCTGCTCGGGGCGGGCGTGCTGCTGTTGCGGCGGGTGCGAAGCGGCCTGCGGGCCGGCCACGCGCACGGCATGGCCGCGCGCATGGCGGTCGCGGGCATCCTGGGCCTGGCGGCCGCAGGCGTGCTGGGCGCGCTGCTGTGGCAGCTGCCGCTGCGCCCGCGCGACACGGCGCACGATGCGGTGCTCAGCGTGGTGCTGATCTACCTGCTGCTGCACAGCGCGCTGGCGGGCGTGCTGGCGCTGATGCAGGCCGCGCGCGCGCGCCGCGGCTGGGTCGGCGTGCACCGGCCCTACGAGCCGCGCGTGGTGGCGGCCTGGTGGCACTACTGCGCCGGCGCGGCGGCGGCGGCCTGGCTGGCCTTCGTGCTGGCGCCTCAGGGGTTCCTGCGATGAGCGGCGCGCGCGCCCTGTGCTGGCCCGCGCCCCACAGCCCCTGGCAGCTGGCGCTGGGCTTCAGCGTCTGGTCGCTCTGGTTCGTGGTGGCCTACGTCGGCCTGTCGCTGGGCTGCGCGATGGCGCCGCCGCCAGCCGGGCCGGGCGCCTTCACGGCACTGAACCTGGGCCTGAGCTTGTGGACCGTGGCGACCGTCGGCATGCTGCTGGCCGCGGCCTGGGTCTGCCTGCGCGCCTGGCGCGCGGCGCGCGCACCCGGGCCGCACGGCCCGGCCGGCGCGGCCCGGCGCCGGTTCATGGCGGGCCTGTCGGCCCTGCTGCACCTGGCGGCCGCCGGAGCGACCGTTTTCGTGGGCCTGCCGCTCGTGTGGCTGCCGCCCTGTCTTTGACCGACCGGTGAAGCCCTGGTGAGGAGAAAGCCATGTTCGCCCCGCTCATGACCTTGTGCACCGTGGATGCCTGGCCGGCCCTGCCGCAGGACTGGTGGCGCGCCTGGAGCCTGGCGCCGGCGTTGCTGCTGCCCTGGCTGGCGCTGGCGGCCTGGTCGGGGGCGTCCGCGTCGCGCAGCGGCCTGCCCGCGGGCTCCGCGCGGCGATGGCGCATGGCGGGGCTCGCGCTGCTGGGGGTGGCGCTGATCTCGCCGCTGTGCCGGCTCGGCGCGACCCTGGCGGGCGCGCACATGGCGCAACTGATGGTGCTGGTGGCCGGCTGCGCGCTGCTCGCCGCGGGCTGGCGCGCGCCGCAGCGCCTGGGCGGCGCGGCTTTGCATGGGGCCGCGGTTGCGCACGGCCTGCTGCTGTGGGTCTGGCACCTGCCCGCGGTGTATGAAGCGGCGCTGGTTTCGGGCGTCGTGCATGTGGGCATGACGGCGGCGCTGGCGCTGGCGTCCTTCGCCTTCTGGCGGCAGGTGTTCCATGCCGAGGCGCCGCACCGCGGGGCGGTGCTGGTGGCGCTGCTGCTGACTCTGGCGCACACGGGCCTGCTGGGCGCGCTGCTGACTTTCGCGGGCACGCCGCTGTATGCCGTGCAGGCCGCGGGGGCACGGGCCTGGGGCCTGGAGCCGCTGGTGGACCAGCAGGTGGCCGGCCTGCTGATGTGGGTGCCCGGAGGCCTGGGCTACATGGGCGTGGCCCTGGGGCTGGCCGTGCGATGGGCAGGGCGGGCGGTTCGGCGGACGCGGGCCACAGGGGCTTCGTTCTGAGTTTTCCTTCGCACCGCAGACCGCCACGCGAGGGGCAGAGCGCCCCGGGGCGCGCCCCGCACGGAGCCTGCCTTTCGGAGTCAGCCGCCCCACCCCATGAACGCGCACACCGCCTCCTTCTGGCGCAGCGTGTCTGCCCGCCCCAGCGCCATCAGTTCCCGCGTGAACCCCGCATCGAACAGCAGGTAGCTCGCCAGCGCCGAGGACTTGACCGCGTGCGTGGCCGCATCGCCGTTCGCGGCGCGGCCGCGGAACATGCGCCGCACCACGCCCGGCAGCGCGTCCACATGCCGGGCCGCCAGCGCGTCGATGCGCTCCGAGGGCGTGATCACCAGCAGCTCGATGGGCCGCAGCCGCGTGTTCGCACGCGCCTCGGGCGGGATCAGCGCCAGGGTCTGGTTGATGCGCTCCAGCCGCTCCACGTCCACCGCCAGCGCGTCCAGGAAGATGCTGGACATCGCATGGCCCGCGATCTGCGCGATGCTGGGATAGCCGCTGTGCGTGTTGGGCCCGGGGGCCTCGCGCGGCTCATGCAGCCGGCCGGCGCCCACCACCAGGATGCGCTCGGCGCCCAGGTGAATGGCGGGCGCGATGGGCGCCGTCTGGCGCATGGAGCCGTCGCCGAAGTACTCGGTATGGCCGGCATGCGCGATGGGCGTGGCCGGGAACACGAAGGGAATGGCCGCAGAGGCCAGCAGGTGCGCGTGGGTCAGCGGCCCCGGGACGGCCTGGCGCTGCGAGCGCACCCACGGGGGCATGGGCGCCCGGCCCTGGGCGCATTGGTAGAAGGTGAAGTGCTCGCCCGAGCTGTAGCTGGAGGCCGTGACGGCCAGTGCGTGCAGGTGGCCGGCCTCCAGCAGCGCGGGCAAGCGCTCCAGCGGCACGAGGCGCTCCAGCAACTGCGCGAGCGGCGTGTTGTCGAGCAGGGCGCGCGGCTGTTCGCGCCGCCAGCGCGCCATCAGCCGGGCCAGGCCCCACAGCATGCGCCAGCGGCCCGCCACGTCCAGGCTGGCGAGCGCATCGGTGCGGTACACCTGGTGGGGCCTGAACTGCCGCCACACGCGCGCGATGCGGCGCACCGCACGGTCGAAATCATGCGCGCCGCAAGCCAGCGCGGCGGCGTTGATGGCGCCCGCCGAAGTGCCCGTGATGACCCCGAAGGGGCTGCCGGCGTGCCGCTCGCCCGATTCGCGGCGCAGCCGCGCGAGGGCCTGCAGCACGCCCACCTGATAGGCTGCGCGGGCGCCGCCGCCGGTCAGCAGCAGGCCGGTGGCGGCGGAGGGCGGAGCGGGCGCGTCAGTCATCGCGCGCCGATTGTGGCCTGCCATGTCTCTCCTCTTTCATGAAACCGACATGCCCGGCCGCGAGCATCGCCGCTTCTGCAATCGAAGGAGAAGTGTGTGCCTTTCCATCCAGCGCCGGGCCGTTCCCCGCTTTCTTGCGCCCCTCGGGAGGCGGACCGGGCGCATCCCGGACCGGCAGGCGCGCTGAAGCAAGGCGCCAGGCTCGGATTGATCTTCGCGGTCACTGCGCTGGTCGCGGCCTGTGGCGGTGGCGGCGGGGGCGGCTTCGCGCTGCCCATCCTGCCCCCCGCCCCGGAGCCCGAGCCGGCCAAGCCCTACGAGCTGACGATCCTGCACATCAACGACCACCATTCCACGTTGGACAGCAAGAGCCGCACGCTCAAGCTCAGGACCGGCGCGGGCGATGCGACCAGCGACGTGACGGTCGATGCCGCCGGCTTCGCCCGCGTGACCACCGCCTTCCGGGAACTGGCCAAGGACAAGCCCCACGTGCTGAAGCTGCACGCCGGCGATGCCACCACCGGCACGCTGTACTTCAACCGCGCCGGCGCCGACGGCGAGGCCGATGCCGCGATGATGAACACCGTGTGCTTCGACGCCTTCACCTTGGGCAACCACGAATTCGACAAGGGCGATTCGGGCCTCAAGGGCTTCCTGGACCGCCTGCGCACCGCCAGCTGCAGCACGCCGGTGCTCAGTGCCAACGTGAAGTTCGGTGCCAGCTCGGCCCTCAACCCCGGCACGGCGCCGGGCTACGTCAGGCCTTCCATCGTGGTGGAACGCGGCGGCCAGAAGATCGGCATCGTCGGGCTGACCATCGCGGCCAAGACCAAGGCGTCGTCGAGCCCCGATGCGGACACCACCTTCGAGGACGAAACCGCGGCCGCCCAGCGCGAGATCGACGCGCTGCGTGCCCAGGGCGTGAACAAGATCATCGTGCAGAGCCACATCGGCTACGAGTACGACCAGACCGTGGCCAAGGCCCTGTCGGGCGTGGACGTGGTGGTGGGCGGCGACTCGCACACCCTGGTCGGCCCGGCCGCCCTGACGCGCTACGGCGTGGGCTCGCCCGCGGGTGCCTACCCCACGCTGGTGCAGGACAAGGACGGCAAGCGCGTGTGCGTGGTGCAGGCCTGGGAATACAGCCAGATCGTGGGCGAGCTGAAGGTCACTTTCGACGACAAGGGCGAGGTGCAGGCATGCGCGGGCACGCCGCACGTGCTGATCGGCGACAACTTCAAGATCGCCGGCGCCGACCCCACCGAAGCCCAGCGCACCGCGCTGCTGGCCGACGTGAAGGCCAGCGGCTTCCTGCGCGTGACGGCGCCCGACAGCGCGGCGCTGGCCGTGCTGGCGCCCTTCAAGGCCAAGGTCGAGACCTTCAACAAGACCGTGGTCGCCACCGCCACCGAAGAAATCTGCTCGCGCCGCGTGCCGGGCGGCCCCGGCACGTCCGACTACTCGCGCTCCAGCGCCAGCTGCAACGCGCTGGGCAGCGTCTCGCTGCGCGGTGGCGACATCCAGCAGATCGCGGCCCAGGCCTTCCTGGACATCGGCGCGCAGAAGTACGGCGGCGCCGACATCTCGCTGCAAAGCGGCGGCGGCGCGCGCGTGCCGCTGCTGCCCGGCCCCGTCACGGCCGCCCAGCTGATCGAAGTGCTGCCCTTCGGCAACATGCTCTACCGCCTGGAAGTGACCGGCGCGGAAGTCAAGGGCATGCTGGAAGACGGCCTGGACAGCACCTTCAAGACCGGCGGCAGCACCGGCCCCTACCCGTACACGGGCGGCCTGCGCTTCGACGTGAACGCCAACGCGGCCAAGGGCCAGCGCGCCACCGGCATCGAGGTGCATGACCGGGCCAGCGGCCAATGGCAGCCCCTGGACCTGAGCCGCAGCTACAAGCTGTTCGTGCTGAGCTTCAACGCCACCGGCGGCGACGGCTATGCCACGCTGGCCGCCGTGCCCGCTGCGCGCCGCCTCGACATCGGCGTGCTGGACGCCGACGTGTTCCTGGACTGGGTGCAGGCCCGCCCGAAGGCGGACTCCGGCCTGCCGGGCCTCGCCCGCCTGCCAGTCGAGCTCTACAGCACCAAGACCTACCAGCAGCCGGCCCGGTAAGCCGACGCTGAGTCCGTCTCACCCGCAGGGCGCCCGTGCGGGGCGGCCGTCACGACCGTGGCGGCTGCCCGGCCGGGTGCCCTTTGCCCTTGGGCCTGGGGGGCAAGAAGGCAGACGCCACCGCAAAGTCCTTGCGGCAGCGGTCCCGTGGCGCCACCCCGTAGACTCGCGGCCATTGAGGAGCTTTCAGCCATGCCAGTGACCCCCGAGGCCCTGCTCGACGCGCTCAAGGGCGTCGAGGACCCGAACACCCAGCAATCCTTCGTGGCCGCCAAGGCCGTGCGCAACATCCAGGTGGACGGCGACGACGTCGCCTTCGACCTCGTGCTGGGCTATCCCGCGCAGAGCCAGCACGCCGACTTCCGCAAGCGCCTGGTCGCCGCGGCGCGCGCCGTGCCCGGCGTGGGCAACGTGTCCGTCCACATCCGCACCGAGGTCGTGAGCCATGCCGTGCAGCGCGGCGTGCAGCTGCTGCCGGGCGTGAAGAACATCGTGGCCGTCGCCTCGGGCAAGGGCGGCGTGGGCAAGAGCACCACGGCCGCCAACCTGGCGCTGGCGCTGGCCGCCGAAGGCGCCACCGTGGGCCTGCTCGACGCCGACATCTACGGCCCCAGCCAGACCCTGATGATGGGCGCCAGCGGCAAGCCCGAGAGCACCGACGGCAAGAGCATGGAGCCGATCCGCGCGCACGGGCTGCAGCTGATGTCCATCGGCTTCCTGATCGAAGGCGACCAGGCCATGATCTGGCGCGGCCCCATGGCCACGCAGGCGCTGGAGCAGATGCTGCGCCAGACCAACTGGAAAGACCTGGACTACCTGGTGGTCGACATGCCGCCCGGCACCGGCGACGTCCAGCTCACGCTGAGCCAGCGCGTGCCCGTGACCGGCGCCGTGATCGTCACCACGCCGCAGGACATCGCGCTGCTGGACGCGCGCAAGGGCATCAAGATGTTCGAGAAGGTGGGCGTGCCCATCCTCGGCATCGTCGAGAACATGGCCGTGCACGTGTGCACGAACTGCGGCCATGCCGAGCACATCTTCGGCGCCGAAGGCGGCAAGAAGCTGGCGGCCGAATACCGCATGGATTACCTCGGCGCGCTGCCGCTGGCGCTGTCGATCCGCGAGCAGGCCGACAGCGGCCGGCCGACCGTGGTGGCCGCGCCCGACAGTGACGTGGCCGGCATCTACCGCGGCATCGCGCGCCAGGTGGCCGTGAGCGTGGCGCAGAAGGCCAAGGACTTCTCGGCCAAGTTCCCGACCATCACCATCAGCAAGAACACCTGAGCGGTTGCGGCGTCCCGCAGGCCGACGCAGCCTGCGCGACCGGTGGTGCTGCGTCGGCTCAGCCCGGCAGCGGAATCGCCCCACACCGCCAGCTCGTTGCCGCCGGGCTCCGCGAAGTGGAAGCGCCGCCCGCCCGGAAAGTCGAAGATGGGCTGCTCGATGCGCCCGCCGCAGGCCCGCACGCGGTCCAGGCAGCCTTCCAGGTCGCGGCGGTAGAGCACCACCAGCGCGGCGCCGCTGCGCGTGCTGGACGCGCGGTCGGAGCGGAAGAAGCCGCCGTCCAGCCCCGCCTGCGCCGCCGCGAAGGCCTGGTACGCGGGGCCATGGGCCGTGAAGCGCCAGCCGACGGCCTGCTCGAAGAAGGCGCGGGTCGCCAGGTGCTTGAGCTGCTCAGGAGGGCCTGCGGTCGCAGGCGTAGGCCGTGCCGCACAGCGCGGCGCGGGCGCTGCCGACCGGGCAGCGGCCGGCGGCAGGGCTAGGCTGCGATCATCGCGTCGGCCTATCGGCTGGGCCGGCTGCAAGGGCAGCCGCGCTGACTTCGCGCCTCCGGCCTTGGCCCGCCCACCATGCAGATTGCCCCTCCCTGCCCCCGCCCCAGCCCCAGCCCGCGCGACGCTGGCTGCGTGCCACGCTGCTGGTGCTGGCGGGCCTGCTGGTCGCGCTGGCGCTGCTGGTGCTGTTCTTCCCGTGGGACCTGCTGCGCGGACCGGTCAACCGCTTCGTGAGCGAGAAGACGGGGCGCACTTTCGAGATCACGCGTCGGCTGGACGTGAAGCCCGGCCTGCGGCAGGCCACGGTCTACCTGGACGGCGTGGAGTTCTCCAACCCGCCGTGGGCGCGCGCCTCGCACCTGGTCAAGGCCGAGCGCGCCGAGATCGACATCCGCCTGTGGCCGCTGCTCGGCGGGCAGGTGGTGCTGCCGCGCATCCGGCTCACGGGCCCCGAACTGGGCCTGCAGATGGAAGCCGACGGCCGCCGCACCTGGGCGCTGGGCAAGTCCGACGAAGGCGAGGGCGGCAAGGGCACCGTGCCGCAGATCGGCCTGCTGCAGGTGGACCGCGGCAGCCTGGACTTCCTGGCGCCGCCCTACGGCGTGGACATGCAGGGCGAGTTCGACATGGACCCGGCGCGCGGCCCCCTGCCGCTGCACTACCGGCTGAAGGGGCGCTACCAGGGCCAGGCGCTGCAGGCCGAAGGGCGCGCAGGCGAGGTGCTGCAGATCGACGCCGTGGGCGCGCCGCCGTTCCCGATGGAGATCCGCGCCCGCGCCGGCGCCACGCGGCTGCAGGCCGAGGGCAGCATCGGCTCGCTCGCGCAGCTCGACGGCATCGATGCGCGCTTCGACCTGCGCGGCCGCACGCTAGGCGACCTCTTCACGCTGCTGGGCGTGGCGCTGCCCGAAACCCCGCCCTATGCGATCAAGGGCCAGTTGCGCAAGAACGGCATGCGCTGGGACGCGGTGGCGCTGGAAGGCCGGCTGGGCCTGTCGGACATCGCGGGCGAGCTGGGTTTCGAGCAGGGCGGCGACCGTCCGCGGCTGGTCGGCCAGTTGCAGTCCAAGCTGCTGGACATGGACGACCTGGGCCCGCTGATCGGCCTGCAGCCCAGTGCGCGTTCGGCGCGTGCCGTCAAGCTCGAAGACATCGCGCCGCCCGTGACGCAGGAGCAGGCCCAGCGCCGCCGCACCGACGGCAAGGTGCTGCCCACGGCGCCGCTGGACTTCGCGCGCCTGCGCGCCATGAATGCCGACGTGCGCTACACGGCGCAGCGCATCCGCAACGTGCGCGACGTGCCGCTTGAAAAGGGGGCCGTGCATGTCAAGCTGCAGGACGCCGTGCTCACGCTGGACCCGCTGGACCTGGGCGTGGCCGGCGGCGGCGTCAAGGGCGCCATCCGCATCGACGGCGCCCGGCGGCCGGCCGACATCCGCGCCTCGCTCGACGCGCGCGCGCTGCAGCTGGCGCGCCTGGTGCCGGCGCTGGAGACGACGGGCAACAGCGTGGGCCGCATCGACGGGCGCATCAACATCGCGGGGGCCGGCGAATCGGTGGCCACCTGGCTGGGCGCCTCCTCGGGCGACGTGGCGCTGCTGATGGGCAGCGGCCAGTTCGGCAACCTGCTGCCGGTGTTCGCGACGCTGGTGGGCGGCGACATCATCAAGTTCATCGCGCGCGGCGAAAAGGACGTGCAGCTGCGCTGCGCGGCCGTGGCCTTCGACATCGACAAGGGCCTGATGACCGGCCGCACGCTGGTGCTGGACACCAGCAATGCCGTGTTCAACGCCGAAGGCCGCATCAACCTGGCCAACGAGCGGCTGGACCTGGTGATCCACCCCGAGCCCAAGGCGCCGAGCATCCTCTCGGTGCGCACGCCGCTCACCGTGGGCGGCACGCTGGGCGATCCGAGCCCGGGCGTGGAGGCCGGGCCGCTGATCGCGCGCGCGGCCGCCGTGGTGGCCGGGGCCACCCTCAACCCGCTGCTGGGCCTGGCGGCCACGCTGGAAACCGGCCCCGGCAAGGACGCGGACTGCGCTGCGGTGCTGAACGAGGCGCGCGCGCCCGACAGCCGCGCGGCGCGCCGGGCCGCGGAGCGCGCCAAGGCGATCCGCTGAGGTCGGCGCGCGGCCCGGATGTGCGATGCTGCCGGCCTCGCACCCCGCGCCGCTTCCATGAATCTCCTGGCTTCGATGCGCTACCTGGTGGCGCTCAATGAACACCGCCACTTCGGCCGCGCCGCGCTGGCCAGCCACATCACGCAGCCCGCGCTGTCGAACGCGCTTCGCGCGCTGGAGCGCGAATTCGGCGTGCTCATCGTCCAGCGGGGCCGCAGCTTCGAAGGCTTCACGGCCGAAGGCCAGCTCGTGCTGGCCACCGCGCAGCGCATGCTGCACGAGCAGGAACTGCTGCGCCAGCGCCTGCGCAGCGACGCCGACCGGCCCCAGGGGGCGCTGCGGCTGGCCGCGGTGCCCACGGCCCAGCCCCTCCTGGCGGCGTTCGCCATCTCGCTGCGGCAGCGCCACCCGGGGATCACGCCCACCGTCGTCTCGATGAGCTCGCAGGAGATCGAGACCGCGCTGGACAGCATGGCCGTCGACATGGCGCTGGGCTACACCGACCGCACGCGGGTGCGCGAAGTGAGCCTCAGCGTGTGGCCGCAGTTCGTGGAGCGCTACCACTTCGTGCGGCGGCTGCCCGAGCCTGCGCCGCCCGCGGCCGACGGCCTGCAGGCGGGGCCGCCCCTGCCCTGGGCCGAGGCCGCCGGGCAGGCGCTGTGCCTGCTGAGTTCGGACATGCACAACCGCGCCATCGTCGAGGGCGCATTCCGCGAAGCCGGCCTGGCCGTGAAGCCGGCGCTGGACACCAACTCCATCCACACCCTGGCCAGCGCGGTCGCGGCCGGCGCGCTGGCGGGCGTGATGCCCGATGGGGCGCTGAGCCTGCTGCAGGGCGGTGCCTTCGAGGTGCGGGCCCTGGTCGAGCCGACGGTGCAGGCGCGCGTGGGCTTCATGAGCCACCGCAGCGACCGCCTGTCGCGGGCGCTGGAAGCCGCGCTGGCCTGGGCGCAGGACGACCGCTGGCGCGCGCAGCTGCACGCGCTGACGGGCAGGGCCCAGGCGTTCTGAAGCGCGGGCGGCGATGGTGGCGCATGCCTTTCATTCGCCGGCTGAATGGTGCCATGCGCCGGTTCAATTGGCGCGATGCCCCTGGTCTGCCTAGACTGGCGGCGGCCGTTCGCGGGGGCCTCGGGCCCGGGGCGCGGCCGGCAAGGTGGGGCGGCGAGCCGACCCCCAGGGAAAGGAGACCCGCATTGAGCGAACAGAAGATCGAGTTCTACAAGGGCCCCGCCGGCGGCTGGGGGGCGCTCAACAGCGTGAAGAACGCGCTGCTGCGGCAGGACATTCCGATCAAGGGCGCCCGGACGCTGCTGTCGGCCAACCAGCCCGACGGCTTCGACTGCCCCGGCTGCGCCTGGCCCGACCGCAACCACCATTCCACCTTCGAGTTCTGCGAGAACGGCGCCAAGGCCGTGGCGGCCGAGGCCACCGCACGCCGCGCCGGCCCCGAGCTGTTCGCGAAGCACACCGTCACCGAGCTGCTGCAGCAAAGCGAGTTCTGGCTGGAAGACCAGGGCCGCCTGACGCACCCGATGGTCTACGACGCCGGGAGTGACAAGTACCTGCCCATCCCCTGGGACGCGGCCTTCGCGCTCATCGCCCGACACCTGAACGGGCTGCCCGACCCGAACCAGGCCATCTTCTACACCTCGGGCCGGGCCAGCAACGAGGCGGCCTTCCTGTACCAGCTGTTCGTGCGCGAGTACGGCACGAACAACTTCCCCGACTGCTCGAACATGTGCCACGAGCCCAGCGGCAGTGCCATGAAGCCGCAGATCGGCGTGGGCAAGGGCACGGTGACGCTGCAGGATTTCGAGCAGGCCGACGCGATCTTCATCTTCGGCCAGAACCCGGGCACCAACCACCCGCGCATGCTGGGCGAGCTGCGCGCGGCTTCCAGGCGCGGTGCGCGCATCGTGAGCTTCAACCCGCTGCGCGAGCGCGGCCTGGAGCGCTTCCAGGACCCGCAGAACAAGAGGGAGATGGCCACGCTGGGCGCCACGCCGATCAGTACGCACTACTTCCAGCTGCGCGTGGGCGGCGACCTGGCCGTGGTCAAGGGCATGGCCAAGCACCTGCTGGAGCGGCAGGACGCGGGCGAGTCGGTGCTGGATGCGGACTTCCTCGCCGAGCACACGACCGGCTTCGAGGCCGTGGCCGCAGACCTGCGTGCCGAGTCCTGGGACGTGATCACCGAGGAATCGGGCCTGACGCTGGAACAGATCCGTGCCGCGGCCGACGTCTACATCGGCGCCAAGAGCGCGATCTTCTGCTGGGGCATGGGCATCACGCAGCACATGCATTCGGTGGCCACCATCCAGATGATGGGCAACCTGCTCCTGATGCGCGGCAACGTCGGGCGCCCCGGCGCGGGCTTTTGCCCCGTGCGCGGCCACAGCAACGTGCAGGGCGACCGCACCATGGGCATCTGGGAGAAGCCGCCGGCGGCGCTGCTGGACCGGCTGGGGCAGGTCTTCGGGTTCGAGCCGCCGCGCGAGCATGGCTACGACACCGTGCAAGCCATCCAGGCCATGCTGGCCGGCAAGGGCAAGGTGTTCTTCGCGCTGGGCGGCAACTTCGCGGCCGCGACGCCCGACACCCACGCCACCTGGCGCGCGCTGCGCCAGTGCGACCTGACCGTGCACGTGGCCACCAAGCTCAACCGCAGCCATGTGGTGCATGGCCAGGAGGCGCTGATCTTGCCCTGCCTGGGCCGCACCGAGATCGACATGCAGGCCGGCGGTCCGCAGGGTGTGACGGTCGAAGACTCGATGGGCATGGTGCACCTCTCCTCGGGCATCAACCCGCCCGCATCGGAGCACCTGCTGTCGGAGCCGGCTATCGTGGCGCGCCTGGCCGCGGCCACGCTCTCGGGCCGCAGCCAGACGCCCTGGCTCTGGCTGATCGAGGACTACGCGCGCATCCGCGACAAGATCGACGCGGTGTTCGACGACTTCAAGGACTTCAACACGCGGGTGGCCGCACCCGGCGGCTTTCGCCTGCGCAACACGGCCAGCGAGCGCGTGTGGAACACGCCCACCGGCAAGGCCACCTTCTTTGCGCACCCGGTGCCGCGCGACACGCCCGTGCACCGCGCGCGCCGCAGCGAGAAGGCGCGCGACACGATCGTGTTCACGCTGCTGACCATGCGCTCGCATGACCAGTACAACACCACGATCTACGGCATGGACGACCGCTACCGCGGCGTGTTCGGCCAGCGGCGCGTGGTGTTCATCCACCCGCAGGACATCCGCGCGCTGGGCCTGAAGGAGGGCGACTGGGTGGACATCCTGGCAGCGTGGGAAGACGAACCCGTGCCGAGCGCGGGCGGCCCCGGTGCCCGGCGCGCCGACAGGTTCAAGCTCGTGGCCTACGACATCCCGCGCGGCAACCTCGCGGCCTACTACCCGGAAACGAACCCGCTGGTGCCGCTGTGGGCCACGGCCATCGTGGCCGGCACGCCAACCTCCAAGGCGATCCCCGTGCGGCTGCAGCCGCACCGCGCGGACCGCGCCGGCGGCGAACCGGCGGCCGAGGCCGCGGCGGCTGCGGCCGCCTGAGCGATGGCCGGCGAAGCGCCACCCCCGCAGGATGCGTCCGACGCGTCCCTTGCGCCTCTGCCGCCCCTGCCGCCCCTGCCGCCCCTGCGGGCCGCGCTGCTGTGCGCACTGGCGCAGGAGGACGGCGAACACGGCGTCTCGCTGCCGCGCCTGGTCAAGCGGCTGGGGCTGGGCGCGAGCGCGTTGATGCGCGAGCTGACCCTTATGGGCGATGCCGTGCTGGGCGGCGTGCAGGGGCCCGGCTGGGTGCGCGTGGCGCAGCAGGACGGGCGCTGGGTGGCGCAGCTCACCGACGCCGGGCGCGAGGCGGCCCGGGCCTTGCCGCCGGCGGCTCCGCTGCATTGAGGGCGTGGACGGAATGCGTGCCGCCGCCAGAATGGAGGCCGCGCCTGCCGGGCGCGCCCGCACCATGTCCATCGAGCCTTCTTCCACCGATTCCCCCATCCCCGCGCTGGCCCGCCTGCCCGTGCAGGTGTTCGGCGAGGCCGGCCTGCCGCCCGACGGCCGGTTGCGCGAGGACACGCTGGCCGCCGAAGTGGCGGTCGCCCTGGTGTTCAACGGCATCTCGCACGCCGTGATGATGGCCACGCCGCGGGACATCGAGGACTTCGCGCTGGGTTTTGCGCTCAGCGAAGGCATCCTCGATTCGGCGGCCGACTGCCGCGGCATCGAGGCCACGGTGCTCGATGCCGCCACCGCCGGCCTGCCCGACGGCATGCCGGGCATCGAGGTGCAGCTGGAGATCTCGCCGCGCACCTTCGAGCGCCTCAAGGGCCGGCGCCGCAGCCTGGCCGGCCGCACCGGCTGCGGCGTGTGCGGGGTCGAGAGCTTTGCCGCGCTGGACCTGTCGCCGCCGCGCGTGCCGGCCCGCCCCGGGGCCGCGCAGATCGGCCTGGCCGAGGTGCTGCGCGCCGTGGAAGGGCTGCGCGCGCAGCAGGCGCTCAACGCCCAGGCCGGCGCCCTGCACGCGGCCGGCTGGGCGGGCGTGGACGGCACGTTGACCGACGTGCTGGAGGACGTGGGCCGCCACAACGCGCTGGACAAGCTGCTGGGCCGGCTGGCGCGCGCCGGCCGCCTGGGCGGCGAAGCTGCGGCGCCGGGCTTCGTCGTCATGACCAGCCGCGGCAGCCATGAGCTGGTGCGCAAGTGTGCGCAGCTGGGCGTGCCGGCCCTGGCCACCGTGTCAGCGCCCACCGCCATGGGGGTGCAGATGGCACGGCTGTGCGGCATCGCCCTCTGGGGGCTGGTGCGGCCGCCGCGCGCCTTGCGCTACACGGCCTGACGGGCCCGCGCGGGTGAGCGGGCGCTCGCCCATCCGTGCCGGCCGGCCGCCCGCCCCCCCCGGCCGCCCGGATGCGCAAAAAGTGTTACAAGCTATATCTAAATGATTCTTGCGGAGACACAATTCCGGGCACGATGACGCCTTCCCGCCAGACCGATTTCGAGCAGATGTTCGACCGGGCCCCGATTTCCCTGTGGCTCGAAGACTTCAGCGCCCTGAAGGCGCTGTTCGACGGCTGGCGGGCCACGGGTGTGACCGACCTGCAGGCCCATCTGGAGGCGCACCCGTCGCGCGTTCAGCAATGCGCCGCCTGCCTGCGGCTGATCAAGGTCAATGCTCAGACACTCAAGCTATTCGCGGCGCGCAGCCAAGAGGAGCTGGAGCAGAACCTGCATGACGTGTTCCGCGGCGACATGCTCACGCGCATGCTGCCGGAGATGCTGTCGCTGTGGAACGGCCGGCTCGACTATTCCAACCAGACCGTCAACTACGCGCTGGACGGCCGCCGCATCGAGGCCCAGATCCACGTGCGCGTGCTGCAGGGCCACGAGGCGAACTGGGACCGCGTGCTGATCTCGCTGGAGGACGTGACCGAGACCGTGGTCGCGCGCCAGCAGCTGGCGGCCAGCGAACGCCACGCGCGCAACCTGTTCGACTACTCGCCCGTGTCGCTGTGGGTGGAGGACTTCAGCGGCGTCAAGCGCCTGCTGGACGAGGCACGCGCCCAGGGTATCCAGGACTTCCGCGTTTTCCTGAGCGTGCATCCGGAGTTCGTGAGCCGCTGCATGCAGGAGATCCGCGTGCTCGAGGTGAACCGCCAGACGCTGCAGATGTTCGGCGCCCAGAGCCAGGAAGAACTGCTGGCCAACCTGAGCCAGGTGTTCCGCGACGAGATGCACGATACCTTCGCCGAGCAGCTCGTCGACCTGTGGAACGGCAAGACCGAGCAGACGCGCGAAGTCATCAATTACAGCCTGGGCGGCTCGCTGATCAACATCCACATGCAGTTCTCGGTGATGCCCGAGCACCTGCAGAACTGGGACCTGGTGCTGCTGTCATTGGTGGACATCACGGCGCGCAAGAAGGCCGAGGCCTACCTCGAGTACCTGGGCAAGCACGATTCGCTCACGCGCCTGCGCAACCGCGCCTTCTACGTGGACGAGCTCAACCGCATCTCGCGCAAGGGGCCTTGGCCGCTGAGCGCGCTGGTGATGGACCTCAACGGGCTCAAGCGCATCAACGACAGCGAAGGCCATGTGGCCGGCGATGCGCTGCTGCGCCGCGCGGGCGAGGTGCTGTCCAACGCCACCGCGGGCCAGCCCTGGTGCGTGGCGCGCGTGGGCGGCGACGAGTTCGTCGCGCTGCTGCCCGGCGCGGACGAGCGCATGGCGCAGGAGATCCGCGCGCGCATCGAGTCGCTGATCGACGTGAACAACCAGTTCTACCCCGGCCACCCGCTGAGCATGGCCATCGGCGTGGCCAGCGCCCAGCAGGCCGGCGAGGTGGAAGCCGCCCTGCATGCGGCCGACCAGGCCATGTTCGAGGCCAAGGCGCTGCACTACGAGGCCCTGGCGGCGCAGCCGCCCCGGCGCGCGGCGGCCTGAGCGCGGGCGGCCGGCACCCGGGCAAATCCCTACGCCCGGCCGGCCGGGCCGCCGCGAAAGCGGCTCGCACGGGGCTTCTGGGCTATCGTCGCGCCCCATGACCGCTTCCCTCCGCCTGGGTGGGCGCATGCTCTGGCGCGACCTGCGCGCCGGCGAGCTGCGCCTGATCGTCGTCGCCGTGCTGCTGGCCGTGGCCGCGCTCACGGCCGTGGGCTTCTTCGCCGATCGCCTGAAGGGCGGCCTGCAGCGCGATGCGCGCCAGCTGCTGGGCGGCGATGCCGTGCTGCGCACCGACAACCCGCCGCCGCCCGAGATCCTGGAGCGCGCCCGCGCGCAGGGCCTGCAGGCCACGCTGAGCTACGACTTCCCGACCATGGCGCGTGCGCCCGACGACAAGGGCGGCGACAGCCGGCTGGTGGCGTTCAAGGCGGTGGATGCCGGCTATCCGCTGCGCGGCAGCCTGCAACTGGCGGACGAAGTGGGCGGCCCGACGCGAGCGGTGCGCGAGATCCCCGCGCCGGGCCAGGTCTGGGCCGACGCGCCGCTGCTCGATGCGCTGGGCCTGCAGGTGGGCGATGCGCTGCTGCTGGGCGATGCCGCGCTCACCATCGCGCGCGTGATCGTCATCGAGCCCGACCGCGGCAGCGGCTTCATGAGCTTCGCGCCGCGCGTGATGGTCAACGTGGCCGACGTGCCGCGCACGGGCCTGGTCCAGCCGGCCAGCCGCATCCGCTACCGCCTGGCCGTGGCCAGCGACGACGCGGCCGCCGTGCAGCGCTTCAGCGAGCAGACCCAGGCCGCGCTGGACGCGGGCCAGCTGCGCGGAGCGCGCCTCGAATCGCTGGAAAGCGGCCGGCCCGAGATGCAGCAGACCCTGGGCCGGGCCGAGAAATTCCTGAATTTGGTGGCGCTGCTGGCGGCCCTGCTGTCGGCGGTGGCCGTGGCGCTGGCGGCGCGCGGCTTCGCCGCCAGCCACCTGGACGATTGCGCCATGCTGCGCGTGCTGGGCCAGAGCCAGCGCCGCATCGCCGCCGCCTACGCGCTGGAGTTCGGGGTCGTGGGCGTGGCGGCCAGCGTGCTGGGCGTGGCCATCGGCTGGGGCGTGCACCACGGGTTCGTGCTGCTGCTGGCGGGCCTGGTGCAAAGCTCGCTGCCCGCGCCTTCGCTGTGGCCGGCGGCCTTCGGTATCGGCATGGGCCTGACCCTGCTGCTGGCCTTCGGGCTGCCGCCCGTGCTGCAACTGGCCAAGGTGCCGCCGCTGCGCGTGATCCGGCGCAACGTGGGCGGGCTCAAGCCGGCCTCGGCCGCCGTGCTGGGCGTGGGCGTGCTGGGCTTCGCGGCCCTGCTGCTGGCGGCCAGCAGCGACCTCACGCTGGGACTGATCGCGGTCGGCGGCTTCGCGGGCGCGGTGCTGCTTTTCGCCGCATTGGCCTGGGTGGCCGTCAAGCTGCTGCGCCGCGCCGTCAACGAAAGCACGGCCCCGCGCTGGCTGGTGCTGGCCACGCGCCAGATCTCGGCCCGGCCGGTGTACGCCGTGGTGCAGGTCAGCAGCCTGGCCGTGGGCCTGCTGGCGCTGGTGCTGCTGGTGCTGCTGCGCACCGACCTGGTCTCGAGTTGGCGCCAGGCCACCCCGCCCGATGCGCCCAACCGCTTCGTGCTCAACGTCATGCCCGATCAGGAGCAGGCCTTCCAGCAGGCGCTGCGCGACGCGGGCGTGCAGACTTTCGACTGGTACCCCATGTTCCGCGGCCGCCTGGTCGCCATCAACGACAAACCGGTCTCGCCCGACGACTACACCGAGGAGCGCGCCAAGCGCCTGGTGGACCGCGAGTTCAACCTGAGCAACGCGGCCGAGGCGCCGGCGCACAACCGGGTGCTGAGCGGCGCGTGGACCGCGGGCGAGGCCGGCGCGGTGAGCGTGGAAGACGGCCTGATGGCCGAGCTGGGCCTGAAGCTGGGCGACCGCCTGCGCTTCGACATCGGCGGGGTGCAGAGCGAGGCGCGCATCACCTCCACGCGCGAGGTGGACTGGGGTTCGCTGCATGCCAACTTCTTCGTCATGTACCCGCTGGCGCAGATGCCGGCCGAGGTGCCCGTCACCTACCTGGGCGCTTTCCGCGCCCCGGAAGCAGGGCCCCCACGCTCCCCCGCTGCGCGAGCTCCGCTGCCCCCCGAGGGGGCGCTTTCCCTCTCGGGGCGGCCCAGCGATGGAAGGGCCGGCTTCGACAACGCCCTGGTGCACCAATTCCCCAACATCACGCTGGTGGACATGAGCGCCACCATCGCCCAGGTGCAGCGCGTGCTGGACCAGGTGATCCGCGCGGTGGAATTCCTGTTCGGCTTCACGCTCGCGGCCGGGCTGGTGGTGCTGTTCGCGGCCGTCACGGCCACGCGCGAGGAACGCGCCAAGGAGTTCGCCGTAATGCGCGCCGTGGGCGCGCGCGCCGCGCTGCTGCGCCAGGTGCAGCGCGCCGAACTGGCCGGCGTGGGCCTGCTCGCAGGCCTGCTGGCCTCGCTGGTGGCCTCGGTGATCGGCTGGGGCCTGGCGCGCTACGTGTTCCAGTTCACCTGGACCGGCTCCCTGTGGGTGCCGCTGGGTGGGGCGCTGGCCGGCGCCGCGCTCGCACTGATGGCTGGCTGGTGGGGGCTGCGAGAGGTGCTGCGCCGGCCCGTGGTGGCCACGCTGCGCCAGGCGGCGCAGTAGGGCCACCGCCGGCGGTGCCAGGACGAATCGCCCCAGTCCCGGCCCGGCCGGCCGCAGCCACGGACAATCGGGGCATGCAGATTCAGGAAAAGCCGCCCTTCGACACCCCCTTCGAATGGATCGGGGGCGAAGCCAAGGTGCATGCGCTGGTGGAGCGCTTCTACGACCTGATGGACCTGGAGCCGGGCTATGCCGCCCTGCGCGCGGCGCACGGCCCCAGCCTCGACAACGCGCGCCAGCGCCTGTTCTGGTTCCTGTGCGGCTGGCTGGGCGGGCCCGACCACTACGTGGAGCGCTTCGGCCATCCGCGGCTGCGCGCGCGGCACCTGCCTTTCGCCATCGGCATCGCCGAGCGCGACCAGTGGCTGGCCTGCATGGAGCAGGCCATGATCGAGACCGAGGTGCCCGAGCCGCTGCGCCACCGGCTCCACGCGTCCTTCTTCCAGACCGCGGACTGGATGCGCAACAAGGGCGGCTGAGCGGCGCGGTGCGCGCGCCAGCGCAAACCGCCGATGCGATCCTTCAGTCCAGCCGGATGTTCTTGGCCTTGATGACGGCGCCCCGGCGGGCGTACTCGGCGTCAATGGTCTTGGCCATGTCCTCGGAACTGCCGCCCACGGGCGCGGAGGCTGCCGCGAAGCCGGTCCCGGGCAGCCGGCAGCGGCATCAGCGGCTCAGGCCACGCGGGCGCGCGCCCGGCCCGGCAGCCCGAGCCAGGAGGCCGTGCGCATGATGCTCATCATGCGCACGGCGCCGAAGCGGCGCCACACGGCCTGTTCCGCGCTGCGGCTGTCCGCGCACAATTGGATGTACCGGTGAAAGCCGCCGGCCGCATCGATCACTTTGACGGTGTAGGCACGCATCGATTCACTCCTGGCTGAGGGTGTGCAGCGCACGCGCAGCAGCAGCCGCGCGCTCAGCGGCCTGCGGCGTCGGCCGCGGTGGCCTGGCCGAACACGCGGACCATCTCGCGGTTGAAGGCCGGGATGTCGCCGGGATTGCGGCTGGTGACGAGCAGGCCATCGACGACGACGGTTTCGTCCACCCAGTTCGCGCCGGCGTTGGACAGGTCGGACTTCAGCGAGGGCCACGAGGTCATGCGCTTGCCCGCGGCCACGCCCGCTTCGATCAGCGTCCAGGGTCCGTGGCAGATCGCGGCGATGGGCTTGCCCGCCTGCTCGAAGGCGCGCACGAAGGCGACGGCCTGTTCGTCGATGCGCAGCGCATCGGGGTTGACCACGCCGCCGGGCAGCAGCAGGGCGTCGAAGTCTTCGGCCCGCGCGCGGGCCAGGGGTTGGTCGACGGCAAAGGCATCGGCCGGGTCGTGGTGGTTCCAGCCGCGGACCTGGTCCTGCTGGGGCGAGACCAGCGTGGTCGCGGCGCCGGCCTCTTCGAGCGCGGCCTTCGGCTTCACGAGTTCGACCTGTTCGAAGCCATCCGCAACGAGGATGGCCACCTTGATGCCATGGAGGGTCTGGGCAGTCATGCGATGAGGCTCCTTGGATGAGGCTTCCTGTGGAGCACTCAACTTAGGAGCAGCGCCGCTTCCCGCATGATCGGCATGCGCCGGCGCGGCCTGTCGGACGGCGGCGGGCCGCCTGTCAGGAGAGCGGCTGCCTCCTTGCCGGTCCGCCGAATCCATGCGGGCGTTCAGCCCGCGGACGGCACCCCGGCCCCGCCGCGCACGCGCACGGCGAAATTGAACAGCGGCGTGGCCAGCAGCGTGGTCAGGATCGCCATCAGCACGAGGATCGAGAACAGGCCGGGCAGGATCACGCCCGCCTGCAAACCGATGTTGATGATGATGAGCTCCATGAGGCCGCGGGCGTTCATCAGCGCGCCGATGGCCATCGCGTCGCGGTGGTTCTCGCCGGTCAGGCGCGCCGCGCCCCAGCAGGCCAACCCCTTGCCGCAGAAGGACGCCAGCAGGATGGCCACCGCCGCCAGGAAGATGCCCGGGTCGAAGAGCACCGACAGCCGCGTGTTCAGGCCCGAGTAGGTGAAGAAGATGGGCAGCAGGAACACGACGACGAAGGGCTGCAGCTGCTCGCGCAGCTTCTCCGTGAGCGGCCCGCGCGGCAGGCAGGCGCCCAGGATGAAGCCGCCGAAGACGGCGTGGATGCCGATCATGTCCATGGTGAAGGCGCTGAGCGCGAACAGCACCAGCACGGTCGCGAGCATGGTGCTGCTCAGCGGGCGGGCGGGGCTCACGTGATCGGCCAGGCGACGCAGCGCGCGCGAGCCGATGAAGATCATGAACAGCGCGAAGGCCGCGCCGCCGAAGATGGCCGCGTAGGCCCCGCTCCAGGAGCCCGAGAAGCTCGCCAGCACCACGGCCAGGATGCACCAGGCCACCGCGTCGTCGACCGCGCCGGCCGTGAGCGCCAGCGTGCCCAGCGAGGTGCCCGACAGCCCGCGCTCGGAGATGATGCGGGCCAGCATCGGGAAGGCCGTGATGGCGATCGCCGCGCCAAGGAACAGCGAGGCTTCGAGCGGCTTCACCGTCGCGGCGAAAAGGCCCGGTACCTGCAGCAGCTGCGGCGCCAGCAGGAAGGCCAGCACGAAGGGCACGAGGATGCCGGCCAGCGATACGCTGGCGGCGCTTTTGGCCCGGCTGCGGAAATGGTCGGCGCGGAATTCGGTGCCGACCAGGAACATGTACAGGCCCACGCCCAACTGGGCAGCCACGTACAGCATGCCCAGCGTCTCCTTGGGGAAGAGGACGCGCTGCAGTTCGGGCAGCAGCAGGCCGAACAGCGAGGGCCCCAGCAGCACGCCCGCGATCATCTCGCCTACCACCTGGGGTTGCCCCAGGCGCTGCGCCAGCCGGCCGACCAGCTGGGAGGCAGTGATGATCACCGCAACCTGAATGAAAAAGTAGACGGAGAGCTGCGCGGTGGGCATCGGAAGCCTTGGGATCGCCGGGAGGCGCGCACGTTATCACGCGGCCCGGGCCCCAGAAAGACCCATCGCTCAGCCCTCTGAGGCCGTGCGCCCAAGAAAAAAGCACCTGGCGTTTCCGCACAGGTGCTTGATCCGTTGGATGTCTGGTGGGCCCTGAGTGACTCGAACACTCGACCTACGGATTAAGAGTCCGCTGCTCTACCAACTGAGCTAAGAGCCCTTGTCTGCTTGGCATTCCTTGAAGGTCTGCGCTATCAGGCAAGACAGAAAGTATAGCGCATTTTTTCGGCTGTGTGCAAATGCGCTGCCGTGGCACTGGCGGCGGGTAGCATCCGCCACCTCGGCGCCGTGTGCGCCTTCCTCATTGCAATGGAGCTACAGATGATCGATGGGACCCGCCACGTGGTGGTCACGGGCGCTGCGGGTGCGCTGGGCCGCGCCGTCACGCAGCAGTTTCTGGACGCGGGCGCGCGCCTGGCCTTGGTGGAGCACAGTGGCGACCGGCTGCACCAGAGCTTTCCGGGCCTGGCGCATTCGCAGCATCTTCTGCTGCAGGCCGACGTGACGTCCGCTGAATCTGTTCGCACGCTGGCCGAGCAGGTGCTGCAGGCTTTCGGCCACGTGGACGCGCTGGTGCACATTGCAGGCGGCTTCGAGATGGGCCCCGCCGTGCACGAGCTGGACCGCGCCGCGTGGGACCGCATGATGAACCTCAATGCCTGGTCCTTCGTGGCGCTGGCGCAGGGCTTCGCCCCGGCGATGGCGCAACGCGGCAGCGGCAGCATCATCGCCGTCAGCGCCAAGTCCGCCGCGCGCGGCGTGGCGAACATGGCCGCCTACTGCGCGTCCAAGAGCGCGCTGCAGCGACTGGTCGAGAGCATGGCGAGCGAACTCGCGCCGCAGGGCGTGCAGGTCAACAGCATCGCGCCGAACGTGCTGGACACGCCGGCCAACCGCCAGGCCATGCCCGACGCGAACCCGGCGGATTGGGTGTCCACGGCGGTGGCCGCGCAGACCATCGCCTACCTCGCCAGTCCCGGCGCGGCGGCGCTGCATGGACAGCACCTGGTGCTCGATTGAGCGGGGCCGGCGCGGGTGCAGCGGCGGTGGCCGCGCCACGAAAAAGCCCCGACGCATGCGCATCGGGGCCAGGGTTCCGGTGGTGGCGGACGGCGCCGCCACCGAATAGACGTGCATTGAAGCAAATGGCAATGGCGCGGGTTGCCGGGGAATGCCCGGTGATTCACTTCCGCTTCTTCCCACGTTCTGCCGGGCTTGGCTAGCGCCTTGGCGGCGTCCTCCAGCGCCCGCACGCTGGCGTCCGCACCCTCGGCCTCCAACACGTTGCCGGACTCCCATGTCGTCAGGCCCATGTTGGGGCGGCGGCTGTCGGCGCGCTCGGCGATCAGTTCGGCGGCGGTCTTGCCAGTGACGGCGAATGCAGTTTGTTCTGGATGAAACGGAAGAATTGGGTGGTTTCCGGCAGTGTGGGGGAGTAGTCCGCCGCTATCGAAATATCTGGCGCACGCGCAGGTACATCCGGCGTTCACTGGTGCGGATGCGTTCGAGCAGTTCGTCGAAGCGGTCGGGCACGGCAGAACCGGCCACGGGCGGGTTCTTCAGGCGCTCGTCATCCAGCGTGAAGCCCTTGACCAAATACTCGGTCAGGCGCTCCGTGGCCCAGCGGCGGAACTGCGTGCCGCGCGGCGAGCGCACCCGGTAGCCGACCGCCAGAATGGCCTCCAGGCTGTAGTAGGCCACCCGGTAGTTCTTGCCGTCGGCGGCAGTTGTCAACCATTGGTTGATAACTGCCTCTGGCTGCAATTCGCCCTCGGCGAAGATCGATTTCAGGTGCTTGGCGATGTTCTGCTTGCTGGTCAGGAACAGCTCGGCCATGCCTGCCTGCGGCAGCCACAGCGTGTCAGCCACGCGTAGAGCAGGAACTCGCCGGGCAATGGTTGAAGTTGGTCAGTCATATCTTCCCCTCGATTCGATACCCCATCGCCCGGTAGCCGCGCTGGCGCTTGTCCCACATCCGCAGCAGGGCTGGATGCCCGGTGTCCACGAAGTCGACGATCCGCACATCGGTCTTGCTGGCGTGCTCCCGGTGCAGGCGACCCGCGTACTGCTGGAGCGTGCCTCTCCACGACACGGGCATCGCCAGCACCAGCGTGTCCAGCGGTGGATGGTCGAAACCCTCGCCGACGAGCTTGCCGGTGGCCAGCAACACGCGCGGCGCGTCGGGCGGCAGGGCATCGAGCGCCGCGATCAGCACGGTGCGTTGCTTCTTCGACATCCGCCCGTGCAACACGAACGGCTCCGGAATTTCGTCGGCCAGAGCGGCCCGGATGGCATCGATGTGCTCGGTGCGTTCGGTCAATGCCAGCACCTTGCGGCCTTGCCGGAAGGCACCGATGACCGCGCGGGCGATGGCACCAGCTCGCGCCGGGGCCTGGACGAGATACCGAAACACGTCCTGAATACCCGCGTCTGTCGGCAAATCGATAGTCGATTCGACGAACTGCGGTGTCACCGCCAGATCGTGCGGCGCTTCGGCAGGCTGCGCCGCCTTGTGCCGGATCGGCCCGCACTGCATGAAGATGATGGGCTGCTGGCCGTCGCGGCGGATCGGCGTCGCCGTCAGGCCGAGCACGTATTTCGCCTTCGCGTGCCGCAGGATGGCATCGAAGGACGCCGCGCCGATGTGGTGGCATTCGTCCACGATCACCTGACCGTAGCTTTCGACCAGCGGATCGACCTCGCCTTGACGCGAGAGGGACTGCATCACGGCGATGTCGATCTTGCCGGTGGGCTTGGACTTGCCGCCGCCGATGACGCCGACCACACCCTTGCCTGCGCCCAGGAATGCGGCGAGGCGTTCCTGCCATTGCTTGAGCAGCTCGGTGCGATGCACCAGCACCAAGGTGTTCACGCCGCGCCGGGCGATCATCGCTGCCGCCGTCACCGTCTTGCCGAAGGCCGTCGGCGCGCACAGCACGCCGGCATCGTGTTTCAGCATCGCCGCAACGGCGCCTTCCTGATCCGGGCGTAAGCTGCCGACGAAATCGCCAGCGATGGGCTCTCCGGCGTGGCGTTCGTCGTGCAGGTCGAGGCGAATGCCGTTGTCCGCCAGCAGTTCGGAGGCCGCATCGAAGCAACCGCGCGGCAGGGCGATGTGCTGCGGGTAGTTGTTGGCGCAGCCGATCACGCGAGGTTTGTCCCACACCGACATCCGCATTGCCTGCGCCCGGTAGAACTCGGGATTCTGGAAGGCGGCCAGCCGGATCAGGCGGTTCGCCAGCGCCTGCGGCAGTTGCGCCTTCTCGAAATAGACCTGATTGGCCAGCGTCACGGTCAAGGCCGAAGGCATATCGCCCGCCAGCCGCCCGTCAGGCGCGCTGTGCCGCTTCCACGGCGCGGCCAAATCCTCGTCGTCGATGAAGGTCACGTCCAGCGGATGCACGCCGCCCGTTGCCCGCAGGATGGCTAGGGCGTGTTAACACAAACTGCGAAGTCCATCGGCCACCAGCACAAAGCTGAGGAAGCCGAGGAACATCACGTCGAGCTTCTCGAATCGGGAGAAGATGCGTCGATAACCCTTGAGCCGCCTGAACAGACGCTCCACTTCGTTGCGGCGTTTGTACATAGCCCGGTCGTACTCCCATGGATCCAGCCTCTTCCTTGAGGGTGGAACGACGGGAATGAAACCCAAGTCCAGCGCCAGTTGGCGCGTCTCGTTGCCCTCGTAGGCGCGATCCATGAGCAAGTGCACGGGTCTGCTGGTCTTTCCCAGACTTTCGATCAGGCGTCGACCTGCAGGCGCATCGTGCGCCTGACCTGGTGACAAACAGAATGTCACGGCCGTTCGAGCATCCGCGGCAACCATAGGAATCTTGGTGTTCCATCCGCCTCGAGACTTGCCGATGGATTGCGGCCCGTTTTTTTTAAAGCGCCAGCGCCATCGGGATGCACTTTGATGCTGGTGCTGTCGAGCGAGACTGCCTCAATCTTGATGCGAATGACCTGCTCGCGCTGTAGCTCTTCAAACATCTTGTCCAGCACGCCAGCCTTGGTCCAGCGGCGCATGCGCGTGTAGATGGTGTGCCAGTTTCCAAACCGCTTGGGCAATCCACGCCACTTGCAGCCGTGCTCGGCAACATACAACATGGCGTTGACCACTTGCAAATTGGTCAGGCTGACATTGCCGCGCTGCAGAGGCAGGCAATGCTCAATGCGCGAGAACTGTTCAGGGGTGATTTCCATACTCGCAGTTTCTTGGAAAACTGCCAGTCTGGAAATTAGTGTTAAGACGCCCTGGCTCGATGTCGTGGGCAGGCATCGACACGATGGATGCGAGAAATGCCCACTGATCGGGATGCGGTCGCAGGTCAGCATCGACAAACACGCTGAACCCGTCCTCACGCGGCTTCTTCTGCAAGGGCAAGGCGATCAGGTTGCCGAAACCGCCCTTGGGCATCGTGTCCTGATTCGGGAACAACCGATCGTAGGAAGTCAGCTTCAGTTGCCGGGTGCGCGTGCAGGTGTGGCTGATGATGGCCGTGCCCAGACGACGGGCGTCGCGCGCCGATACCGCACCGGCGAAGAAAATCCAGGCGTGTGCACCTTGACCGGAACGGGAAATCTCCAGCGCCGCCGGTGCGCCCAGTTCATCGCAGGACTGGACGAAGGCGCGGGCGTCGTCTCGCCATTCGGCCTCGTCGAAATCGACGGCGAGGAAATGGCAGGTGTCGCCGTCCAGCAAGGGATAGACGCCGACCGTGTGGTCTCCGGCCAGATGGCCGTAGATCACACCATCGGACAGGGGGATCAACAGGCGGTTGCTGCAATCGCGCACTTGATGCGCGGCTTCTCGCAAACGCCAGCGCGCCATTCGTTGGCACAAGCAGGTGCGTAGCCGGACTTGCCGCTGGTCTTGCCTTCCCATCGGATGGGGTACACATCCGTGCGGCCGCGAAACAGCTTGCGGAACAGCGCGACCTTTTCGTCGGTCGTGAGGCGTGATGGTTCGGCGACTGGCTGCGGAACGGGTTCTTGCGGCAATCGCCATGCGATACCGTGCGCATCGAGTAAGGCAGCCAGACGGGCGTTTTCGGCGCGCACAGAAGCCAATTCATCGGCGCCCTTGCCCATTTCAACTCCACAGGTACCAGTCACGAAGACTCATCCAGCGGCCGAATGACCTGATCCAGAAAGTGGTGAAAGCGCGCTGCGTCATGGCCGTACCAGCCAAGTAGGCGCTGGCGCTCCAGCACCCGCTCCCTGTCGCGGAAGTCCTGCAGTACCTGCGTGAACCAAGGCTCATAGGTGTCGCAGGCCAGCGCCGCGTCGATCCACATTGACCAGATGCAGTTCTCGTCCGGAACACCATACATCTCACCCCCGCCCTGCCCGGCAATGAGGCGCTTGACCTCGTCGTCAGGGGAGCCAATGGTGAACCCCCAGCAGTCGGGCCGAACGAAAGGCTGCGGAGCTTCCATCGGGCGCCACAACACGAAAGCCCATTGCTCCGGGTAACGCTCGATCTCGGCTTCAGTCTCCAACAGACGAACGTCGCAAACCTTGCGCAGGGCAATGCTCCAGCACCCGGGTTTCCAATGCTTACGCAGCCACATCAGGCAGTTCCTGTATCGGCCCGAAGGAATCCGGTGGTCGGCACCTCCTCGCCATCCTCCAGGATCAGCACGTTTTCCGGCCAGCGCAAGGCTGCCAACCGCGTCCGCCAATCGGAGGGTGAACGGCCGCGCTCCTTATAGCGGCCGCCTACCGAGTAATCGACACAGAAGACCAGGCCCCGGTCTCCCAGCCAGTGGGTTGCCGCAATCCCTTTGAACAGATCAGGATCGCCCTTGCCCAACTCGGCACGATCCAGAGGCAGATACTGGCGCCAGTAGTGTCCAACCACTACCGGCACGGGATCGCCGTAGGCATCCCACCACCGCTCCCGCACCGCGAAACGCCACTCTTGACTGGCAAAGAACGGCGCCTGAGCGCAACGCTCCACCCCCGAAGTGAGGACGCGCAAGGGGTTGAGCATCTGCTGCAACTCGGCTTGGCGGCCTACGGCGTGCAGCATAGGAACCGGCGCGGCGGGATTGCCCAACTGGCCTTTCCATGCGGCAAGCTCACGCTCTGCTGCCGCGGCGATGCCCTGACGCTCCAGTTCGTTGCGGGCCTCGCCTTCGAATCGCTCGAACAATGCGGCCAAGCCTTCGCTCTTCACGAAGCCGATAGTCCTCAGGCGATCGATCGATGGTGCATCCCACACTGCATGCACAACGCGCAAATCCGCGCGCTCAAGGGCCAATGGCAGGGATCGAAAAAAAGCGAGCATATCCGGATCCTGTGCAGGATCGGTTCGCTGAAACGGCTCGTAAGCTTGGTCCCCGGGCCTGTGCTCGCCCCAGAACCAGTCATTACCGGCCTTGCGCTGCCCGCGCAGTATGTTCAGCTCATGGTTCCCGAGAATGGCCGATGCACGACCGCTGTCGACCAACTGCTTGACACGCCAAACAACACCGGGACTGTCCGGGCCCCGATCCACCAGATCGCCAACGATCACCAGATGGCGGCCATCCGGATGATGGCCATCCGCGTCGTAGCCGGCGGCGGCCAACAAGGACTCAAGTGCGGCGAGTTCGCCATGCACGTCACCCACCAGGTCCAGGGGCCCCCCGGGGAGGGCGGCGACGAGAGACGAGGAATTCATAGCATATCAATCTGGTAAATCGGACCTTCCCTAGAACGGTATTTCATCGTCAGATGCACCGCTTTCGACCGAAGGGGGCAGCGCGCCCTTGGGAAGTGGCAGGTTCGTGACTACGAACAGGTTGAGAATGTCGTCCCTGTCCATGAACATGATCTGCGACCGTTTGGCCGCATCCAACTTGTTGCCAATCCAGTTGCGCGCCTGTTTCGTGATTTCGCCGCCCGCGACGATGAAGGCGTGGTCAACCAACACGCGCCGATTTAGAGCGGCTAACAAAACGGTGGGAGATGGCGAATGCAGATAACGCAGCAGGCCAGCGAGAGCAACGCGACATGAATGTCGATGCGGCGCTCGAAACGAGTACGCAGCTTGCCGAAGGCGGCCAGCCAGGCGTGCGTGCGCTCGACCACCCAGCGATGACGCCCGAGCCGGTCGTTGCGTTCGATGCCGCGCCGGGCAATACGCGAGGTGATCCCCAGCTTGCGCAGGTGAAAGCGGCAGCGAGCATAGTCATAGCCCTTGTCGGCATGCAGTTTGTGCGGCCAGCGCCTGGGCCGACCGCGACAGCCACGTACCGCTGGCAACGCGTCGACCAGTTGCTCGAAAACCACCGAGTCATGCCGGTTGGCGCCCGTGACGCAGAAGATCAGTGGGATGCCTTGGCGGTCCGTGATGATGTGGCGCTTGCTTGCGAGTTTGCCCCTGTCCGTGGGGTTGGGGCCGGTGTAGTGGCCCCCCGGGGGCTGGCCACACTGGCCGCATCCATGCTCGCACGGCTGAAGTCCAGTTTGCCGGCGCCGCGCAATTCACCGAGCAACAACAGATGCAGGCGATGCCACACGCCCGCAGCCTGCCAATCACGCAGACGCCGCCAACAGGTCATGCCACTGCCGAAGCCCAGTTCCTGGGGCAACTCCTCCCAGGGAATGCCGGTGCGCAGCACGAACAGAATGCCGTTCAGGGCCATCTCGTCGCTCACTCGTGGGCGACCGCCTTTGGCCGAGGCAACGACTACCGGCAACAGCGGGGCAACCTTCTTGAACAGCGCGGCGCTGATTTCTCTATTCCTGTTTCGACCCATGCCTCATCAAACACCAATCAAGCGCTCGATGATGACATGGTTTTGTTAGTAGCTCTAAGGTGCTGGATGGCCTCGCCAAGCGTGAGTTCATCCGGCAGGTTGGCAAGCGGTGGCGGGTCACTGCTGAAGGCTACGATGCACTTGGCGTCCGCGCCCCAGCTTCAGCAAGAAGCGCATCGGCAAGTTCGAGGCCAAGCTCGACCAGATCATCGCCAATGCCGACGGTGCACCGCCCGCGTCGAACGACGCGGAACTGGAGACCGCCGTCACTGCCGCCGAAGCGACGTGGGCCAAGCCACGCACGCGGACAAGACAGCAAGCAGGCCGAGGTCATGCGGATGCTGCAACGGCCGGAAGACGCGACCCCCGTCCGGCAGATTTGCGCCGCCACTGGTTGGCAGGTGCATACACCGTGCGCGGCACCTTCACTGGGGCGTTCAAGAAGAAGCTGGGCCTGGCCCTGGTGTCCGGCAAGCAGCCCGGCGGCGAGCGCATCTACCGCGTGGCCTGAAGAAGGACGGAGCCGGAGGCCAGAAAGAGCTTGGCTTCCGGCTCCGTCAGCGCGTTGCTTCAATCATCGCCACACGCCACGGAGAACGCCATGAGCAACACCATCATCCCCGCTATCCGCAATGAGGCCTGGGGATTCTGGGCAGGAAGAACGAACACGCCGCACGGCGTGGCCGATGGCGATGACCGCCATCGCCGACGCCACGGGCGAGGACTTCGACATCGTTCGAGCCTTCCTCAATAGCCGGCACGGACGCCATCTCGTGGACGAAGTCCACAACGGCCTCTACGGCGGCGTGCCCCTCAAGGACGCCATCGACGCCGCTACGCAGAGGTGGAATGGACTGGACGCAGGGAATACGGCATCCCGCGCGGGCTGCCGTCCCTCACGGGCTTCGTGATCCACTGCGGGATCATCGAGCAACAGGAAGCCGCCTGACCAACTGCTGATGGCGCTGCCGGGGTGTCCAGTTTCTGGATATCCTTTCGGCGCTGGCGGCAGCACGTTCACCCATCCGGCGTAATTGGGCGCTGAAATGGCCGCAACCGCTCGCCGATGCTGCGTTTCCGCCCATCACCGTGGGGTCGGCCCGCGGCCCCGATCACGAGCGCGAACCTGCCGGGGTGCGAACCGCAAACCCTGCGAACCTCGGTTCGCACCCTGACGGTAGCGAAGCGCTGCGCTCGCGCCCCCATATTGCCTGTTCCGCAGGAAGGACCCGTTTCGCCTCGGGCGCTGCTGCGCACGTCGCCCGCGCCGAACCCCTTCTATGAAATCCCACTCGCGCTTGCGAAATCTGCGAATCTTGCGAAACCCCTTGCCGGCATTGGCGTTTTCGGATTCGAAGCCCCCGTGCGAAGCCTGCGAGTCGGTCGCCGCGTGTTTCGCAGCTTTCGCATGGCGTGCGCAAGCGGGAAGCCTTGGCCCACAAGGGCTTTCGCGGCATTCGCGCGATTTGCAAGGGCAGGAACGAAAACTCGCAATGGCAGAGCACGACCCGCCCTTCAATCCGCTGCTGCTGGCTGTGGGGCGAGGTCAGCGTCGAGATGCAGGCGCTGGCGACGCTGATTGGTCGTGCCGGGGAACTGCTAGAGTCGCTGCATCAGCCCACGGTCGCGGACTGGGCGAGCAATGCCGCCATCGGCATCGTGCGCACGATGCTTTCGATCCCCAATACGCCGAACGCTACGGCAACTTCGCCGATGTCACGCGCCGCGTCCCAGGCAGCGACCGTGACAGATGTGCAGATCTACGCGCTGCTGGCCATCGCCGAAGCCCGCACTTCGGCGGAAGGCTACTGCGACCTCGCCACCGGCATCGAGGATGAACTGGCACGCAACGCCATCGGCCCGGACGAAGCCGGCGAGATTGCGTGGTTGCGCCGCGAAATCGCCCAGTGGGAGCGCGAGCAATGGCGCTGGTCGGAGGACATCGCCCGGCTGGCGGGCACGTTCGCGGTGTTCGACGGCGATGCGCAAATCGGCGAGGAGCACATCGAACGCGCCGCTGCGCTGATGCGGCACTACCTCGACGAAGCCCTGCGGCTGTGGGGCGCGGGTCAAGTATCCGCCGAACTGAGGCTGGCGCAGGAAGTCCTGAACTGGCTGCGCGAGCGGGTGGGGCCTGGCCGAATCATCCCGATGGCCGCCATCTACCGCTTGGGGCCGTCGGCGACCCGCAGCGCCAGCGCCGCGCGCAAGGGCTTGCAGGTGCTGGTGCAGCACGGCTGGGTCGAGGTCGCCAAGCAGCCCAAGGCGCGAAGCCTCCCAACTGGTGGGCGGTGTGGAAAGCGGGGTGGTTCTGGACGCCCCCCGCCACCGTACCCCGGCCCGGAACTCCGCGAATACTGGCGATTCGGCCAAGAACAAGGCCAACCCAGCAGAGTTGGCCTTGAATGTGTGGTGGAGAGGAGGAGGATCGAACTCCCGACCTCCGCATTGCGAACGCGGCGCTCTCCCAGCTGAGCTACCCCCCCACGCGGTGCCGCAAATTCTACCGCTCGCCCGCACACGGGAGAAGTGCCGGGCGCGGCGGCCTCACATCAGCAGGTGTTCGCCCGCGTTGTCGCCGCCCAGGATCACGTAGTTGACCTTGCGGATGTCCATCAGCTTCCTGCCGCCGGCATAGCTGATGGAGGACTGCACGTCCTGCTCCATCTCGATCAGCGTGTGCGCCAGCGGGCCCTTGATGGGCTCGAGGATGCGCTTGCCTTCGACATGCTTGTACTCGCCCTTGTTGAAGTCGCTGGCCGAGCCGTAGTACTCCTTGAAGCGCTGGCCGTCCACTTCCACGGTCTGGCCGGGCGACTCCTCGTGGCCCGCGAAGAGCGAGCCGATCATCACCATGCTGGCGCCGAAGCGGATGCTCTTGGCGATGTCGCCATGGCTGCGGATGCCGCCGTCGGCGATGATGGGCTTGGTGGCCACGCGCGCGCACCACTTGAGCGCGGACAGCTGCCAGCCCCCGGTGCCGAAGCCGGTCTTGAGCTTGGTGATGCACACCTTGCCGGGGCCCACGCCCACCTTGGTCGCGTCCGCGCCCCAGTTCTCGAGGTCGATCACGGCTTCAGGCGTGGCCACGTTGCCGGCGATCACGAAAGCCTTGGGCAGCTTGCTCTTGAGGTACGCGATCATGTTCTTCACGCTGTCGGCATGGCCGTGCGCGATGTCGATGGTCACGTACTCGGGGCTCAGGCCCTTGGCCAGCAGGCGGTCCACGGTGTCGTAGTCGGGCTGCTTCACGCCCAGCGAGATGGAGGCGAACACGCCGGCCTTCTGCATCCGTTCGACAAAGGCGACGTTGTCCAGGTCGAAGCGGTGCATCACGTAGAAGTAGCCGTTCTGCGCGAGCCACAGGCAGATGGATTCGTCCACCACCGTCTTCATGTTGGCGGGCACCACCGGCAGGCGGAAGTGCCGGCCGCCCAGTTCCACACCGGCGTCGCACTCGGAGCGGCTTTCCACGCGGCACTTGCGCGGCAGCAGCAGGACGTTGTCGTAGTCGAAGATTTCCATGACCAGGCTCTCCTTGGAAGAAGGTCGTTGATGAACGAATGAGCGCTTGGCTTGGCCGGTCCGTCTGCGCGCTGCCGCGGGGGCAGGCACAAAAAAACCGGGCGCAAGAAAACTTGGGCCCGGTGACCGATTCTAGGCGGGCGCCCGACCTGGCGGCATCCAAGGGGCGACATAGACCCTATGCACTTTGCGTGATGCCGCCGCGGCCGCTCCCATCCGGCCCGCCAGCGGCAGGCCAGGTCCATGCCGAAAAGCCAGGGGCCCACGCGCACCTTCGACGCCGCCTGCGCCCTCCAGCTTCATGCTGCGGCGAGCAACACGCCGGGGAAAGGACCTGCCGATTCCGGCGGCGGCGAGGCCTGCGGGCCGTGCGGGCCGGCGTGTTGTCCTGCACCTTCGCGCGCCGCAAGCGCATGGGCTGATCTGCGGAGGGGGGCCATGTTTGACGCAGGTCATGCACGGGCCCCGTGCCGCGTTCCACAATGACACGTGCCGGCCGGGGGCGGGCCCGGGCGGCACCGCAGTTCTTCGTTGTTCCCGCCGATCAGAGACCGATCATGATGTTGCGCCTTCTCGCCGCCACCGCCGCCTTCGCGCTGGCCACGCCTTTCCAGGCCGCTTCAGCCGCGTCACCCCCGGACTGCAAAGTGCAGATCGAAGGCAACGATGCCATGCAGTTCAACCGGAAGGAAATCGTGGTGCCCAAGAGCTGCCAGCGCTTCACGGTGGAGCTCCGGCACGCGGGCAAGCTGCCCAAGCAGGCCATGGGCCACAACTGGGTGCTCAGCAAGACCACCGACGCCGCCAACGTGGCCAGGGACGGCATCCCTGCCGGCCTGGACAAGCAGTACGTCAAGCCGGGCGATGCGCGCGTGATCGCCTTCACCCGGGTGCTGGGCCCGGGCGAGACCGACGCCACGACCTTCGACGTGAGCAAGCTGTCGGCCGGCGAGTCCTACACCTTCTTCTGTTCCTTCCCCGGCCATTCGGCGGTGATGAAGGGCGTGCTCAGGCTGGGCTGAACGCCGCCGGCCTTGCCAGGCGGCTGAAAAGGGGCCGCTTCATACAATCGGGAGCATGTCGTTCCCGGGTCCAGATGCCGCACCGCCGGCTTCCTCGCTGCCGCTTTTCGATGCAGCGCCATCCTCCGCCTCTCCCCTGTTGGGCAGCCTCAACGAGGAGCAGCTCGCGGCCGTCACGCTGCCCGCAGGGCATGCGCTGATCCTGGCGGGAGCGGGCTCGGGCAAGACGCGCGTGCTCACCACGCGCATCGCCTGGCTGCTGTCCACCGGGCAGGTGTCGCCGGGCGGCGTGATGGCCGTCACCTTCACCAACAAGGCGGCCAAGGAGATGATGACGCGCCTGACGGCGATGCTGCCCGTCAACGTGCGCGGCATGTGGATTGGCACCTTCCACGGTCTGTGCAACCGCTTCCTGCGCGCGCACTGGAAGCTGGCCGGTTTGCCGCAGAGCTTCCAGATCCTGGACACGCAGGACCAGCTCTCGGCCATCAAGCGGCTGATGAAGCAGTTCAACGTGGACGACGAGCGCTTCCCGGCCAAGCAGACACAGTGGTTCATCGCCGGCGCCAAGGAAGACGGCTTGCGCCCCGGCGACATCGAGCCCAAGGGCGAGGACGAGCGCAAGAAGGTCGAGCTGTACCAGCTCTACGAGGCGCAGTGCCAGCGCGAAGGCGTGGTCGACTTCGGCGAGCTGATGCTGCGCAGCTACGAGCTGCTGCGCGACAACGACGCGGTGCGCGAGCACTACCAGCGCCGTTTCCGCCACATCCTGATCGACGAGTTCCAGGACACCAACCGCCTGCAGTACGCGTGGATCAAGATGCTGTCGGGCCACACCGACGCACAGGGCCGCTTCACGCCGGCGCCGCACAGCAGCGTGCTGGCCGTGGGCGACGACGACCAGAGCATCTACGCCTTCCGCGGCGCCCGCGTGGGCAACATGCAGGACTTCGTGCGCGAGTTCGACGTGCAGCGCCAGATCAAGCTGGAACAGAACTACCGCAGCTACAGCAACATCCTCGATTCGGCCAACGCGCTCATCAGCCACAACAAGAAGCGGCTGGGCAAGAACCTGCGCACCGACCAGGGCCCCGGCGAGCCCGTGCGCGTGAACGAGGCCACCAGCGATTTCGCCGAGGCCCAGTGGATGGTGGAGGAGATCCGTCACCTGGTGCGCGAGGGCATCCCGCGCAAGGAAGTGGCGGTGCTCTACCGCAGCAACGCGCAGAGCCGCGTGATCGAGACCGCGCTGTTCAACGCCAGCGTGCCCTACCGCGTGTATGGCGGCCTGCGCTTCTTCGAGCGGGCCGAGATCAAGCATGCGCTGGCCTACCTGCGCCTGCTGGAGAACAAGGACGACGACACCAGCTTCCTTCGGGTGGTGAACTTCCCGCCGCGCGGCATCGGCGCGCGCAGCATCGAGCAGCTGCAGGACGCCGCGCGTGCGCGCGGCATCTCGCTGTACGGCGCCATCGCGGGATTGCCGGGCAAGGCGGGCGCCAACCTGTCGGCCTTCGCCGCCAAGATCGACGTGATGCGCGAGCAGACGCAGGGTCTGTCGCTCAAGGAGATCATTGAGCTGGTGCTGGACGCCAGCGGGCTCGAGGAGCACTACAAGGCCGACCGCGAAGGCGCGGACCGGCTGGAGAACCTGGCCGAACTGGTGAACGCGGCCGAGAGCTTCGTGACGCAGGAAGGTTTTGGCCGCGACGCGGTGGCGCTGCCGGTGGACGAGCTGCGCCAGTCGCTGGTCAGCCAGGGCATCGACCCCTCACGCGCGGTGCTCGACGAGCCGCTGGCGCCCGATGCCGAGACTGGCGAGACGCTGAGTCCGCTGGCGGCCTTTCTCACGCATGCGGCGCTGGAAGCCGGCGACAACCAGGCGCAGGCCGGGCAGGACGCCGTCCAGCTGATGACCGTGCATGCGGCCAAGGGCCTGGAGTTCGACGCCGTGTTCATCACGGGGCTGGAAGAGGGGCTGTTCCCGCACGAGAACTCGATGAGCGACGTCGAGAGCCTGGAGGAAGAGCGGCGCCTGATGTATGTCGCCATCACGCGCGCGCGCCAGCGCCTGTACCTGAGTTTCTCGCAGACGCGCCTGCTGCATGGCCAGACGCGCTACCACCTGCGCAGCCGCTTCTTCGACGAACTGCCCGAGGAGGCGCTCAAGTGGCTCACGCCCAAGCAGGCCGGCTTTGGCCAGTTCGGCGTGGCGGGCGGCGGGCGCGGTGCGGGCGCGTTGGGTGGCGGCTATGGCAGCAGCAGTGGTTACAGCGGCGGGTACGGGGGCCGCGGCCCGGGCTTCGGCGGCGGCGCAGCGGCCGTGCCCAGTGCGCCGGTGGTGCGCAAGTCCGAACCCTCGCACGGCCTGCGCGTGGGCATGCAGGTCTTCCACAACAAGTTCGGCGAGGGGGCCGTGCTGGCGCTCGAAGGCAGTGGCGAGGACGCGCGCGCGCAGGTGAAGTTCGGGCGCCACGGCGTCAAGTGGCTGGCGCTGAGCGTGGCAAAGCTGACGCCGGTTTGAGCCAGGCAAAAGAAGCGGCCCTGAACCGCTTCATCTTCATGAGGCGAGGCGCCAGCGCGCCGGTGCGTCAATCTGCTTGAAAGCAGTCGCGGAAGCTGAACCAGGCCGAGGCGAAGAACATCGCCGACAGCAGGAAGGTGCCGCCCACCATCACGCCCGCGCCCATGGGCCCGGCCACCGAAGCCAGCAACGAGCCCACCAGGGCCAGAGCCAGGCTGGCGGCCAGGGCCACGCCGGTCCAGCACAGGATGAACACCCCCATGGCGCCGATGTTGCGGATGCAGGTGACGAAGCTGAAGAACAGGGCCTTCACGGGCGGTACGCCGTGCCAGTGCAGCAGCGCAGGGGCATGCCAGAAGGCCAGGGCCACCGGCACGTAGATCAGCATGCGCAGGATCATGGCGCCCTGGAAGGCGCCGCTGCGCACCACCTCGGCCTTGAAGGTGCCGTCGGTGTTGATGGCGTCGGCCATGGGGTCGCCGATCAGCAGCGAGGCCAGCTGGCCGATCAGCAGCACGGCCACGGCATACAGCGCACCCATCACGGCCAGCGGCCGCGCCTTCTCGCGCACGGCGCCCCACGCGGCCATGAACACGCGCGCCGACAGGGGCGGCGCGGACTGGCCGGGGCGCGCCAGCGGAAGGGCGCCGCCCCGCTGCTGCCGCCAAACGGTCTCGCTGGCCACCATGATGGCCAGCGTACTCGCCGGCCCCAGGGCGACGGCCAGCGGCACGCCGACCAGCGGCAGCGAGGCCAGCAGCGCCATGCCGGCCATGAAGATCATGAACAGCGAGAAGAAGGCCATGGGTGCACGGCGGAAGGCGACGAGGCCTTCGCGCACCCAGCGCGCACCGGTGCCCGGCGAAACGACCAGCAGCTTCATGCGGGGGCGGCCGCGGATGCGCCCGCGAGCTGCGCGTCGGCGCCCCGCGCGCTGCGGTGCGCAGGCACGCCGGCGCGCTGGCGCAGCACGCGTTCGAAATGCGCAGGATCGTGCGGTTTGAGCATGCTGGCTTCGCGCGGCAGGTGGAAATCCCACAGGCGCGAGATCCAGAAGCGCAGCGCAGCCGCGCGCAGCAGGCCCGGCAGCAGGGCGCGCTCGGCGGCTTCCAGCGGGCGCACCGCCTCATAGGCGCCCAGCAGGGCCTCGGTGCGCGCCGCATCGGGCGTGCCGGTGGGCAGATCGATGGTCCAGTCGTTGAGGCAGACGGCCAGGTCGAACAGCCAAGTGTCGGTGCCTGCGAAGTAGAAATCGAACACGCCGGTCAGCCGCGGCGCTTCGCCCTCGGCGGCCGGTGGCTCGAACATGGCGTTGTCGCGGAACAGGTCGGCATGCACCGGGCCGCGGGGCAGGGCCTGGTAGGCGGCGGACTCGGCCAGGTGGTTCTGGTAGGCCAGCTCGCCGGCCAGCAGCGCGGCCTGGCCGGCGTCGAGGTAGGGCAGCACGACCGGCACCGTCTCGTTCCACCAGGGCAGGCCGCGCAGATTGGGCTGGATGCGCGGAAAGTCGCGGCCGGCCAGGTGCATGCGCGCCAGCAGTGCGCCGAGCTCGGCGCAGTGGGCAACGCCGGGCGCCAGTTCGCTGCGGCCGGCCAGCTTCTGCACCACGGCGGCGGGCTTGCCGGCCACGGTATGCAGCAGCGGGCAGGGCGCGTTGGCGGGCTGTTCGAGCGGGTGCGCGGCCGCGCCGGGCAGGGCTGCGGGGTCGGCCACCGGCGCCGGCACGGGCAGGCCGCGCTCGGCCAGGTGGCGCATCAGTTCCAGGTAATAGGGCAACTGCGCAAAGCTCAGGCGCTCGAAGAGCGTGAGCACGTATTCGCCCTGGTCGGTGGTGGCGAAATAGTTGGTGTTCTCGATGCCGCCCTCGATGCCGCGCAGGGATTGCAACGCGCCCAGCCCGAGGCGCTGCAGGAGGGCGCCGGCCTCTTCCAGGCCCACTTCCGTGAAAACTGCCACGTCAGAACTTCATCACGTTCCAGACGCGCGAGCCGCCCGAGCCATCGCCCTGGCGCGCACGGCGCTCGTCGGTGGGCTGCACTTCGTAGGTGGGCATGGCGTTCTTGGGCTGCACCGTGATGCTTTGCGTGACGCCGCCGTAGCGCATTTCGTCCACGCGGGCGCCGGTGTCCTCGACGGTGATGTGCTCGATCTTCTGGTTGCGGCGGCCGTCCAGCGGCTCGGACGAGCGCTCCACCGGAGCCGCTGCGGGGGCCGTGGCCCCCGGGGTCTGCTGTGCGTGCGACCCCACCGGAGACAGCACGAAGCCCAGCACCAGCAGGCCGGTGCGCATGGGCGCGGAAAGGAGCGGGGAGGTCGGGCGCATGATGCGCCGATTGTAGGTGCCGCCCGCCCTGCCGGCTGTCGGCCGGTGCGCTGCAGGCCTGCCCGCCAAAGGGGGCGGGTCGCGGTCCGGCCAGGCGGCAAAATGCCGCGATGACCGACAAGAAAACGCTGCTGCTCGTCGATGGCTCGAGCTACCTGTACCGCGCCTTCCATGCCATGCCCGACCTGCGGGCGGTGCCGGGCGACCCCAGCAGCCCCGCCACCGGTGCCATCCGCGGCATGATCAACATGATGCAGGCCCTGCGCCGCGAGGTGCGCGCCGACTACGTGGCCTGCATCTTCGATGCGCCGGGCAAGACCTTCCGCGACGACTGGTATCCCGCCTACAAGGCCAACCGCTCGCCCATGCCCGACGACCTGCGCACGCAGATCGAGCCCATCCATGCCGTGGTGAAGCTGCTGGGCTGGCCCGTGCTGTGCGTGCCCGACGTGGAGGCCGACGACGTGATCGGCACGCTGGCGCGCACCGCGGCGGACCAGGGGGTGGAGGTGATCATCTCCAGCGGCGACAAGGACCTGAGCCAGCTGGTGGACGCGCACATCACCATCATCGACACGATGAACGGCAAGCGCCGCGACGTGGCCGGCGTGACGGCCGAGTTCGGCGTGCCGCCCAGCCTCATGATCGACTACCAGACCCTGGTGGGCGACAGCGTGGACAACGTGCCCGGCGTGGACAAGGTCGGCCCCAAGACGGCCGCCAAGTGGCTGCTGCAGTACGGCTCGCTCGACGCGCTGATCGCGCAGGCCGCCGAAGTGAAGGGCGCGGCCGGCGAGAACCTGCGCAAGGCGCTGGACTGGCTGCCGCAGGGCCGGCGCCTGGTCACCATCCGCACCGATTGCGCGCTCGACGACCATGTGCACGGCCTGCCCGCCCTTGATGCGCTGGCGCCGCGCGAGCAGGACCCGGACGCACTCAAGGCCTTCTACGAGCAGTACGGTTTCAAGGGCCTGGTCAAGACGCTGCAGGCGCACGCCGTGCAGCCCGAACGCCTGGAACAGAGCCAGGCCGAAGGTGGCCCCGAAGGCGGCACCGGCCTGCTGGACGGCTTCGAAGTGGCGGCCGCGGCCCGGGCGTCCAACCTGCGCTACGACACGGTGCTGGACTGGGACGCCTTCGAGCGCTGGCGCGCGAAGATCGAGGCCGCCGAACTGGTGGCCCTGGACACCGAGACCACCTCGCTCGACGAGATGCGCGCCGAGATCGTGGGCCTGAGCTTCAGCGTGCAGCCCGGCGAGGCGGCCTACATTCCGCTCATGCACGACTACCCCGGGGTGCCCGCGCAGCTGCCGCGCGACGAAGTGCTGGCACGCCTCAAACCCTGGCTGGAAGACGGCGCGAAGAAGAAGCTGGGCCAGCACATCAAGTACGACCGCCATGTGTTCGCCAACCACGGCATCGAGGTGCAGGGCTACGCGCACGACACCATGCTGCAGAGCTACGTGCTGGAAGTGCACAAGCCGCACGGCCTGGCCAGCCTGGCCGAGCGCCACCTGGGCCGCAGCGGCATCGACTACGAAGACCTGTGCGGCAAGGGCGCACACCAGATTCCGTTCAGCCAGGTGGCGATCGACAAGGCGGCCGAGTATTCGTGCGAAGACAGCGACCAGACCCTGGACGTGCACCGCGCGCTGTGGCCGCGGCTGGAGGCCGACGAGAAGCTGCGCTTCATCTACGAGCTGGAGATCGCCAGCAGCGAAGCGCTGTACCGCATCGAGCGCCATGGCGTCCTGATCGACGCTCCCACGCTGGCGGCGCAGAGCCATGACCTCGGCCAGCGCATCCTGGCGCTGGAGCAGCAGGCCTACGAGATCGCGGGCCAGCCCTTCAACCTGGGCAGCCCCAAGCAGATCGGCGAGATCTTCTTCGAGAAGCTGGGCCTGCCCGTGGTCAAGAAGACCGCCAAGGGCGCACCCAGCACCGACGAGGAAGTGCTGGAGAAGCTGGCCGAGGACTATCCGCTGCCGGCCAAGATCCTGGAGCACCGCGGCCTGTCCAAGCTCAAGGGCACCTACACCGACAAGCTGGCGCAGATGGCCCTGCCGCGTACGGGCCGCGTGCACACGCATTACGCGCAGGCCGTGGCCGTGACCGGGCGCCTGTCGAGCAACGAACCGAACCTGCAGAACATCCCGATCCGCACGGCCGAAGGCCGCCGCGTGCGCGAGGCCTTCATCGCGCCGCGGGGCCATGTGATCGCGAGCGCCGACTATTCGCAGATCGAGCTGCGCATCATGGCCCACATCAGCGGCGACGAATCGCTGATGCGTGCCTTCACCGAAGGCATGGACGTGCATCGCGCGACGGCGGCCGAGGTCTTCGGCACCGCGCCCGACCAGGTCAGCAGCGAGCAGCGCCGCTATGCCAAGGTGATCAACTTCGGCCTGATCTACGGCATGAGCAGTTTCGGCCTGGCGCGCAACCTGGGCATCGACAACACCGCGGCCAAGAGCTACATCGACCGCTATTTCGCGCGCTACCCGGGCGTGAAGGCCTACATGGACGAGACGCGCGCGAGTGCCAAGGAAAAGGGCTACGTCGAGACCGTGTTCGGCCGGCGCCTGTACCTGCCCGAGATCAACTCGCCCAACGGCCCGCGCCGCGGCGGCGCCGAGCGCGCGGCCATCAATGCGCCCATGCAGGGCACCGCGGCCGACCTCATCAAGCTCAGCATGAACAAGGTGCAGGCGGTGCTCGACGCCGAGCAGCGGCAGACCAGGATGATCATGCAGGTGCATGACGAACTGGTGTTCGAGGTGCCCGAGGCCGAAATCGAATGGGTGCGCGCCGAGATCCCGCGCCTGATGGCCGGCGTGGCCGAACTCAGGGTGCCGCTGCTGGCCGAGATCGGCTTTGGCCCCAACTGGGAGCAGGCGCATTGATGCGCCCGCCGCCGGCCTGGCGTGCGGCCTATGAGGCGCAGGGCTTCGCAGTCCTGCCGGGTTTCGTTGACGCGGCCTGGATCGAAGCCTTGCGCGACGCGGTCGATGCCGTGCAGCGCAACGTGGCGACCCTGAGCGAGGCCGAACTGGCGCGCCTGGTCTTCGAGCGCGACCTGAGCGCCAGGCGGCGCGATGGCATCGGCGCCGAGGCGGTGGGTGACGCGCTCTTCATCCTCGGCGAGCCGGAAACCTTCGATCCGGTGTTCCTGCGCCTGCTGACCTGGCCGCCGCTGGTGCAGGCGGCGCAACTTGCGCTGGGCAGCGACGCGGTGGTCAGTCACTTCATGAACGTGACGATCAAGCATCCGCGCTTTGGCCGGTCGATCGCCTGGCACCGCGACTTTCCGAACACCTACATCTGCCCCGAAGGCCCGGACTTTCTTCGGCTGATGCTGTGCCTGGACGGCATGGACGCGGAAACGGGCGCCACCGGTTTCGTGCCCGGCACGCACCGCGTGTCGGATGAAGCGGCGCGCGAGGCCAAGCGCCACGAGGATGCGCACGGCACGTCGGTGCCCGCCGCGCAGACGGTGCAGACGCTCGTTTGCGCGCCAGGCGATCTGGTGCTCATCCATCCCAAGGTGTTGCACGGCGGCGGCATGAACACCGGGGTGCGGCCGCGCCGCAATGTGGTGATGCAGATCGGGCTTGCCTCGGCGCCATTGGTCACCGGGTTCCGCGAGAGCACCACCGGCCTCGTGCTGTCGCCTTGAAGGGCTTGTGCAACGCGCGTGCAATGCGCGGGCGTGGCAGCTTCGAGCGGGGCCTGTCCCCCCCTGCGCGCGGCTTGCAGGCGAAATGCAGATGCAGCGCAGCGCGTCCGGCAAGCGCGCTTAGAGCGGCTAAGAACGTGTTCAAAGTCTCACCCTCTTGATGTGAGAAGCTCGGTGGGTGAGAAAAGGCTACCCCAGCGACATCAAGCGCGAGCAGTTCGAGGTGATCCGGCCATTGCTGGAGAGTGCGCGCAGAAAGACTGCCCCACGCAAAGTGGAGCTGTACGAGGTGTTTTGCGCCGTGCTTTACCTGCTGCGCACGGGCTGTCAGTGGCGGGCACTGCCCAGTGACTTTCCCAAGTGGCGCACCGTGCACTCGTACTTTGCCATCTGGAGCGAGCCACGCGAGGGTGGCAGCCTGCTGGAGCAGGCATTAAAAAAATCAGGTTGGCGCGGCCCGCGAGAAACTGGGGCGCAACGCCTGCAGCACGCTCTTGATCGTGGACGCGCAGAGCGTGAAGAACACGGACACGGCGGGCTTGAAGGGCTATGACGCAGGCAAGAAGGTCTCGGGCATCAAGCGCCACATCGCGGTGGACACCCAGGGATTGCCGCATGCGATAGCGGTGACCACGGCCGAGGTGACGGACCGCAAAGGCGCACTGCAGGCGCTACAGCGCTGCAAGCCCCGGTTGAGCCGGCTACAAAGCCTGCTGTGCGATGCAGGCTACATCGGTCGGCCGTTCGCGCAAGGCGTGCAGCAGATTCTGGGAGGGCATGTGACGGTGCAGATCGCCAAGAGAAGCGAGCTTCACACTTTCAAGGTGATGCCCAAGCGCTGGGTCGTGGAACGCAGCTTTGCCTGGCTGGACAAGAACAGGAGGCTGTGGAAGAACTGCGAGCGATGGCTCAACACCAGCCTGCAGTTCGTCCACTTGGCATTCTTGGTGCTCTTGCTCAAGAGACTTTGAACACGCTCTAACAAAACGGTGGGAGATGGCGAATGCAGATAACGCAGCAGGCCAGCGAGAGCAACGCGACATGAATGTCGATGCGGCGCTCGAAACGAGTACGCAGCTTGCCGAAGGCGGCCAGCCAGGCGTGCGTGCGCTCGACCACCCAGCGATGACGCCCGAGCCGGTCGTTGCGTTCGATGCCGCGCCGGGCAATACGCGAGGTGATCCCCAGCTTGCGCAGGTGAAAGCGGCAGCGAGCATAGTCATAGCCCTTGTCGGCATGCAGTTTGTGCGGCCAGCGCCTGGGCCGACCGCGACAGCCACGTACCGCTGGCAACGCGTCGACCAGTTGCTCGAAAACCACCGAGTCATGCCGGTTGGCGCCCGTGACGCAGAAGATCAGTGGGATGCCTTGGCGGTCCGTGATGATGTGGCGCTTGCTTGCGAGTTTGCCCCTGTCCGTGGGGTTGGGGCCGGTGTAGTGGCCCCCCGGGGGCTGGCCACACTGGCCGCATCCATGCTCGCACGGCTGAAGTCCAGTTTGCCGGCGCCGCGCAATTCACCGAGCAACAACAGATGCAGGCGATGCCACACGCCCGCAGCCTGCCAATCACGCAGACGCCGCCAACAGGTCATGCCACTGCCGAAGCCCAGTTCCTGGGGCAACTCCTCCCAGGGAATGCCGGTGCGCAGCACGAACAGAATGCCGTTCAGGGCCATCTCGTCGCTCACTCGTGGGCGACCGCCTTTGGCCGAGGCAACGACTACCGGCAACAGCGGGGCAACCTTCTTGAACAGCGCGGCGCTGATTTCTCTATTCCTGTTTCGACCCATGCCTCATCAAACACCAATCAAGCGCTCGATGATGACATGGTTTTGTTAGTAGCTCTTAGCATCGGAAGATGACTGCACCGACGCCGGACCTGGGCGCCGCCTTCGAGCGAGCGGCCATCCTGATCGCTGAAGCCGACGCCCTCCTGGTCGCGGCCGGGGCGGGGATGGGCGTGGATTCGGGGTTGCCGGATTTCCGGGGCACCGACGGCTTCTGGAAGGCTTACCCGGCCCTGGGCCGCTCGCGCATCGATTTCTTGCGCATCGCATCGCCGGACGCCTTCCGCCGACAGCCCGAACTGGCCTGGGGCTTCTACGGCCATCGGCTGGCGCTCTACCGCCAGACGGTGCCGCATGCGGGCTTCGGGCTGCTGCGCCGGTGGATCGCGCAAGCGCCCCTGGGCGGCGCCGTCTTCACCAGCAACGTGGATGGACAGTTCCAGCGCGCGGGCTTCGACGCCGACTGGATCGACGAATGCCACGGCTCGATCCACCACCTGCAATGCCTGGCGTGTTGCCACCCGGGCATCTGGCCCGCCGACGGCTTCCTACCCGAGGTGGACGAGGAGCGCTGCCTGCTGCGCAACGCGCCGCCGCGCTGCCCGCGTTGCGGCGGGCTGGCGCGACCGAACATCCTGATGTTTGGCGACGCGCAGTGGCTGGAGGCGCGCGAGCGCGGCCAGGCGGCGCGTCTGGAGCAATGGCTGGCGCAGGTCAGCCGGCCGGTCGTGATCGAGCTCGGTGCCGGCACGGCCGTGCCGACGGTTCGGATGTTCAGCCATCGCGTGCTGCAGACGCTGGGTGGCCGGCTGGTCCGCATCAATCCGCAGGAAGCGCGGGTGCCCGGCAGCGGCAACGTGTCCATCGCCCTGGGCGCCCTGGACGGGCTGCGCGGCATCGACGGTGCGCTCCAGCGTGTGGGCTGATGCGGTGGGCGGCCGGATCGCGCAGGCCGCCCTGGCGTCGAAACTCTGGCCGAAGGGCCGTCCGTGCACTTCCGCGCACCTGGGTTCATCCCGGCGATGCCGTCTTCCCGCTTGGAAAGAGGCGGTGGGCGAACCTCACCACCATCGCCACCAGGGCCGTGCCGGCTGGCGCTGCTCGATGGGCCGCGTGTCCAGCCGGTCCAGCAGGTGTGCTGCGGCGCCGAAGCGGTGGGCCGCCGCCGAGGTGTCGCGCGTGCGTGTCCGGCCCATCGGCGAACCTGAAGGCCGGCCGGCCAGTGCTGCGGGAATGGGGGCGAGGGGGTTCATGCCACGATTCTGAAGTGGGCAGCCCCCGGGCTTCTCAAATCGCGCCCGCTGCCGACACCCCCGACCTCCTGCCGACTGACAAAGAAAAAGCCCGCTGTCCGAAGACAGCGGGCTTTTCATGCTTGGTGCCGGAGAGATGAATCGAACACCCGACCTTCTCATTACGAATGAGCTGCTCTACCGACTGAGCTACACCGGCGAAGCCTCAGATTATATAGCCATTTTTCAGCTTTGTGCGTGGTAGCTCGTCACGCGCTCCACTTCGTTCTTCGAACCCAGGAAGACCGCGACGCGCTCGTGCAGCTTGGCGGGTTGCAGGTCCAGGATGCGCTCGCGGCCGTTGGTGGCCGCGCCGCCGGCCTGTTCGACCAGCCAGGCCATGGGGTTGGCCTCGTACATCAGGCGCAGCTTGCCGGCCTTCTCGGGCTCGCGTTTGTCCCAGGGATACATGAAGACGCCGCCGCGCGTGAGGATGCGGTGCACGTCGGCCACCATGCTGGCGATCCACCGCATGTTGAAGTCCTTGCCGCGCGGGCCTTCCTTGCCGGCCAGGCATTCGTCGATGTAGCGCTTCACGGGGGCATCCCAGTGGCGCATGTTGCTCATGTTGATCGCGAATTCCTTGGTGTCGGCCGGGATCTGCACGTTCTCCTGCGTGAGCACGAAGCTGCCCTGTTCGCGGTCCAGCGTGAACATGGCCACGCCGTCGCCCACGGTGAGCACCAGCGTGGTCTGCGGGCCGTACACGCAGTAGCCGGCCGCCACCTGCCTGCAACCGGCCTGCAGGAAGTCCGCTTCCTGCACGCCCGGATGCTCTTCGGGCTTCTTCAGCACGCTGAAGATGGTGCCGATGCTCACGTTCACGTCGATGTTGCTGGAGCCGTCGAGGGGATCGAACAGCAGCAGGTATTCGCCCTGCGGGTAGCGGTTGGGCACGACGTAGATGCTGTCCATTTCCTCGCTGGCCATGGCGGCCAGGTGCCCGCCCCATTCGTTGGCTTCGATCAGCACCTCGTTGGCGATGATGTCCAGCTTCTTCTGCACTTCGCCCTGCACGTTCTCGCTGCCGGCCGAGCCCAGCACGCCGCCCAGCGCACCCTTGTTCACGGCCTGGCTGATGCTCTTGCAGGCGCGGGCCACCACTTCGAGCAGCAGGCGCAACTGCGCAGGGATCTTGCCGTCGACGCGCTGCTGTTCGACGAGGTAGCGGGTGAGGGAAATCTTCGATGCCATGGTCTTGTCCTTCGGTCAGTGGGCCTGCAGCGCGCGCGTGACGACTTCCAGCGTGTCCTTGCTCAGGTCGGGCTTGGCGGCCACGCGGGCGATCGCCTCGCGCGCGGCCGTGCGGTAGGGCTCGGCCAGCTTGCTCCAGCGGTCCATCGCGCGCGCCAGGCGGGCGGCCACCTGCGGGTTGATGGCGTCCAGTTCGATCACGCGCTCGCTCCACCACACGTAGCCGGCGGCGTCGGGGCGGTGGAAGGCGCCCGGGTTGGCGCTGCAATAGCTGAAGATCACGCTGCGCGCGCGGTTCGGGTTCTTGATCGAGAAGTCCGGGTGCTTGGTGAGCTGGCGCACCAGCGGCAGCACGTCGCCGCCGCGGTCGGGCGCGCCGGCCTGCAGCGCGAACCACTTGTCGATGACCAGGGCCTCGTCCTTGAACATCGCATGGAAACGGGCCAGCGCCTGCTGCGCGAGCGGGTGGCCCGAGACCACCAGGGCCGACAGCGCGTTGAAGCGGTCGGTCATGTTGCCGGCGTCCTTGAAGCGCTGCAGCGTCTTGCCGGGCCACACCGTGTCGCCGTTCTCGCGCGCGGCCAGGCACAGGTGCGTGAGCGCCATGCCGGCCAGTGCGCGCCGGCCGGCCGAGGCCGGATCGGGGCGGTAGGCGCCGGTGTCGCGGTGCTCCTCGTAGGCCCATTGCCAGTCGTCCGCCAGCGCGGTGGCCAGCTGCTGGCGCATGGCTTCGCGCACGACGTGCACGCGCTGCGGGTCCACCACGTCCAGTTGCTCGGCGATGTAGCCTTCGGACGGCAAGGTGAGCACCAGTTCCTTGAAGGCGGCGTCCAGCTGCGGGTGGCGCAGCACGTCGCGCATGGCGGCGATGAAGCCGGCGCTGAGCACGGGTGTGCCGGCCGCCTGCGGCTCGCGGATGGCGGCCAGCGCGGCGCGCAGCGCCAGGCGCTGCGCGGCCTCCCAGCGGTTGAAGGGGTCGCTGTCATGCGCCAGCAGCGTGAGCAGTTGGGCGTCGCTGAAGTCGAAGTCCAGGATCACGGGCGCACTGAAGCCGCGCAGGATCGAAGGCACGGGTGCGCTGTCCAGGCCGGTCAGGCCCGTGAACACGAACTGCTCGCTGGCCTGCGACAGCACCAGGGTGCGCGCATCGCCGACGGGGGCAGTCTCGCCTTCGAGCTGCAGCGGCAACGCGCGGCCGTCGGCGCTCACCAAGCCCAGGTTCACCGGAATGACGAAGGGCTCCTTCTGGTCCTGGCCCGGCGTGGGTGGGCAGCTTTGGGTGAGCTGCAGGGTGTAGCGGCCGCTCTCCGCGTCCCACCGGCCCTGGGCCGCCAGGCGCGGCGTGCCGGCCTGGCTGTACCAGCGCTTGAACTGGGGCAGCAGGCGCGCGAGTTGCGAATCCGGGTTGGCGTCCGCGATCGCCTGCGCGAAGTCGTCGCAGGTCACGGCCTGGCCGTCGTGGCGGTCGAAGTACAGCTGCATGCCGCGCGTGAAGCCGGCGCGGCCCACCAGCGTCTGCATCATGCGCACCACCTCGGCACCCTTCTCGTAGATGGTGACGGTGTAGAAGTTGCTGATCTCGATGTAGCTGTCCGGGCGCACCGGGTGCGCCATCGGACCCGCGTCCTCGGGGAACTGCGCGCTGCGTAACACGCGCACGTCCTCGATGCGCTTGACCGCGCGCGCCGAGGGCTCGGCGCACAGGTCCATGCTGAATTCCTGGTCGCGGAAGACCGTGAGGCCTTCCTTGAGCGAGAGCTGGAACCAGTCGCGGCAGGTCACGCGGTCGCCGGTCCAGTTGTGGAAGTACTCGTGGCCGACCACGCTTTCGATGTTGGCGAAATCGGCATCGGTGGCCGTCGCCTGGCTGGCCAGCACGTACTTCGTGTTGAAGATGTTCAGGCCCTTGTTCTCCATCGCGCCCATGTTGAAGTCGCTGGTGGCGACGATCATGAAGCGGTCCAGGTCCAGCGGCAGGCCGAAGCGCAGCTCGTCCCAGACGATGGAGTTCACCAGCGATCGCATGGCGTGCTCGGTCTTGTCCAGGTCGCCCGCGCGCACGTAGACCTGCAGCAGGTGCTCGCGGCCGTTGCGGGCGCGGATGCGCTGGCTGCGCGAGACCAGCTTGCCCGCCACCAGGGCGAACAGGTAGCTGGGCTTCCTGAAAGGGTCGACCCACTTGGCGAAATGGCGGCCTTCCGGGAGCTCGCCTTCCTCGACCAGGTTGCCGTTGGACAGCAGCACCGGGTACTGGGCCTTGTCGGCGCGCAGCGTCACGGTGTAGCTGGCCATCACGTCCGGCCGGTCCAGGAAGTAGGTGATGCGGCGAAAGCCCTCGGCCTCGCATTGCGTGAAGAAAGTGTCCTGGCTCACGAACAGGCCCATGAGCTGCGTGTTCTTGGCCGGGCAGCAGGTCGTGAAGATCTCCAGCTCGAAGGCCTCGCCGTCGGTGAAGGGCAGGCCGTCCAGCACCAGCTGGCTGCCTTCCATGCGGAAGGAGGCGCCTTGGCCGTTGACCAGCACGCGCGCCAGGTTCAGCTCGTCGCCGTCCAGGCGCAGCGGCTGCACCGGCACTTCGGTGTTGCGGCGCACGCGCATCCTGTTGAGCACGCGGGTCTTGGCCGGGTCCAGGTCGAAGGTGAGGTCCACCGTGTCGATCCACCAGGCGGGCGCCGTGTAGTCTTCACGGCGGATCGCCACAGGCTGGCCCTGGGCATCACGAGAGAGCAGCATCGAGCGTCTCCAGAAAGTTCGATTGGATGAGTTCGTGGTAGTCCCGCACCGCCGCGATCACGTGCGGGCCGGCCAGTTCTTCGGCGCTGTGCGTGCTGCAAACGGCCACTGCGCGCATGCCGCCGCGTCGCGCGGCCTCGATGCCGAAGGGGGCGTCTTCGAACACGATGCAGCGTTCGGGCGCCACGCCGATGCGGCGCGCCGCCTCCAGGAAGATCGCGGGCGTGGGCTTGCCCGCGAAGCCTTCGTCGCCGCCCACGAGGGCCTGCGGGGCCGGGTCCATCTTCAGGCGCTGCATGACGAAGGCGATGTTGTGGCGGTCGCCGGCCGTGCCCACCGCCAGCTTCAGGCCGCGCGCGGCGGCCAGGCGCGCGAAAGCCGTGAAGCCCGCCACCTCGGCGAAGCGCGCGTCGAAGAGTTCGCGGTAGATCTCTTCCTTCTCGTGCACCAGCGCCAGGCATTCGGCCTCGGACAGCTCGCGCTCGAAGACCTCGCGCATGCACTCGGCGCCGGTGCGGCCCGTGGTGCGGCGCAGGATCTCGCCGGCCGGCATGGCGATGCCGTGGCGCCGCGTGAACTCCACCCACGACTTCGCATGCCAGGGCATGGAGTCGACCATGGTGCCGTCCATGTCGAAGATCAGGCCCTGCACGGGCAGGGCGGGGGCGTGCGGGGCGGACACCGTCAGACGCCCTGCTTCAGCGAAGCTTCGATGAAGGCGTCCAGGTCGCCGTCCAGCACCTTCTGCGTGGCCGAGATCTCGACGTTGGTGCGCAGGTCCTTGATGCGGCTGTTGTCCAGCACGTAGCTGCGGATCTGGTGGCCCCAGCCGACGTCGGTCTTGGAGTCTTCCAGCTTCTGCTGCTCTTCCTGGCGCTTGCGCATTTCGTGGTCGTACAGGCGCGAGCGCAGGCGCTTCCACGCCACGTCGCGGTTGCTGTGCTGGCTGCGGCCGTCCTGGCACTGCACCACGATGCCGGTCGGGATGTGCGTCAGGCGCACGGCCGAGTCGGTCTTGTTGATGTGCTGGCCGCCGGCGCCGCTGGCGCGGTAGGTGTCCACGCGCACGTCGGCCGGATTGATCTCGATCTCGATCGAATCGTCGATCTCGGGGTAGACGAAGATCGAGGCGAAGCTGGTGTGGCGCCCGCCCGAGGAATCGAAGGGCGACTTGCGCACCAGGCGGTGCACGCCGCTTTCGGTGCGCAGCAGGCCGTAGGCATATTCGCCCTCGATCTTGATCGTCGCGCCCTTGATGCCCGCGGTGTCGCCCGGGGATTCGTCTTCCACCGTGGTCTTGAAGCCCTTGCGCTCGGCGTACTTGAGGTACTGGCGCATCAGCATGCTGGCCCAGTCCTGCGCCTCGGTGCCGCCGGCGCCGGCCTGGATGTCCAGGAAGCAGTTGAGCGGGTCGGCCGGGTTGCTGAACATGCGGCGGAACTCGAGGGCCTCGATTTCCTTTTGCAGTTCGGCCGAGTCGTCGGCGATGGCCTGCAGCCCGGCTTCGTCGCCTTCTTCCTTGCTCATCTCGTAGAGCTCGGAGTTGTCGGCCAGCTCGCGCGTCAGGCGGTCGAGCACCAGCACGATGCCGTCCAGGGCCTTCTTTTCCTTGGCCAGTTCCTGGGCTTTCTTGGGGTCGTTCCAGACCGCCGGGTCTTCGAGGCCGGCGTTGACGGTTCTCAGGCGTTCGGCTTTGGCATCGTAGTCAAAGATACCTCCGGAGGTCGACCGTGCGGGTGCTCAGGTCGTCCAGCGTGGTGCCGATCTGGTTGATGCGTTCTGCGTCCATGGTGATGTGTCCTGTCTGTGTGGGGCGCGCGGCCTGCGGGCAGGCCGGGCGAAGAGAAGCGGCCCCGAATGGGGGAAACCCGCGATTTTCTCATGCATGCCGCCGGCGCACGGCCGGGGCTCAGGGCGGCGCGGCCTCGCGCGGCAGCGTCACCACGAAGGTCGCGCCTTCGCCGGGCTGGCTGTGCACGCGGATCTGGCCGCCATGCGCCTGCACGATCTCGCGCGTGATGAACAGGCCCAGCCCCAGGCCGGCCACATGCTGGCGGCCGGATTCGGCGCGCTCGAACTGCTCGAAGATGCGGGCCTGGTCCTCGGGCGCGATGCCCTGGCCGCGGTCGCGCACCTGCAGGCAGGCCTGCCCGCCGCGCTCGGCCACCTCGATGTCCACCGGCTGGCCGCCGCCGTAGCGCAGGGCATTGGTCAGCAGATTCGTCAGCACCTGCTCCAGGCGGAACTCGTCCCACACGCCGGGCACGGCCGCGGGGGCGCGCAGGCGCAGTTCCACGCCCGCGGCCTCGGCCTGCTGTGCCAGGCCGTCGACCACGCGTGCCGCCAGCGCCGCCAGGTCGCAGGGATGGGGCTTCATCGACAGGCGGCCGTTGCGCAGGCGCGTGACGTCCAGCATGTCGTCGATCAGCCGCACCATGCTCTGGATCTGCCGCTGGTCGCGCTCGTTCATGTCGCGCAGCTTCTCGGGCGTGAAGGCGCCGGCCACGCCGCGCGCCAGGTGCAGCTTGCGCAGCTGGGTTTCGAGCAGCAGCGTGTTGAGCGGCGTGCGCAGTTCGTGCGAGACCATGGACATGAAGTCGTCGCGCATGCGCACCGCGCGCTCCAGCTCCAGCCGCGCGGCCTGCAGGTCGTCGACCAGCGCCCGCTGGCGTTCCACCTCGCGCATCAGGGCGCGGCGGCTGGCATACAGCTCCACGAAGATGCTGACCTTGCTGCGCACCACGTGCGGGTCCAGCGGCTTTTGCAGAAAGTCGACCGCGCCGCTTTCGTAGCCTTTGAAGGCGTAGTTCATCTCGCGGCCCGCCGCGCTCACGAAGATGATGGGAATCTGCCGGGTGCGCTCGGTGCCGCGCATCAGCTCGGCCAGCTCGAAGCCGTTCATGCCGGGCATCTGCACGTCGACCAGCGCCAGTGCGAAATCGTGTTCCAGCATCAGCGCCAGCGCGGCCTCGCCCGAAGCGGCCTGGAACACGCTGCGCTGCGGCCCGCGAACCAGCGCATCCAGCGCGACCAGGTTCTCCTTGAGGTCGTCGACCAGCAGCAGCTTGCTTTCAATCTGATGGGGCATGCAGGGCGTCCAGTTGCGTCAGCAGGTGGTGAAGTTCGGGCAGGGCCAGCACATGGTCCGGCGAAAAGAGGGCGAGGGCGGCCTCGGGCATCTGCGGCATGGCCGCGTCGGCCGGGTGCTGCACGGCCGTGAGGCCGCCGGCCGCGGCGATGGCGGCCAGGCCGCGCGCACCGTCCTCGTTGGCGCCGGTGAGCAGAAAGCCCGCCAGCCGCGGCCCGTAGGCGTCGGCGGCCGATTCCATGAGCAGGTCGATGGAGGGCCGCGAGTAGAGCACGGGCGGCTCGCAGCTCAGCGAGAACACACGGTCGCGTTCGATGAACAGATGGTAGCCCGGCGGCGCGAAATGCAGGGTGCCGGCGGCCACGGGCGCCTTGTCCTGCGCCTCGCGCACCGGCGCGTGCATGCGGCGCGCGAAGATCTCGGCCAACCGGCTGTCGCGCCCCTCGGGCAGGTGCAGCACCACCACCAGCGGCAGGTGCCAGGGCTGCGGAAGTTCGTGGAACAGCCGCATCAGCGCGTCGATGCCGCCGGCCGAGGTGCCGATGGCCACCAGGTCGACGCTGGGCAGCGCGGTGCGGCGGCGCTCGATCATGACAGCTTGCGGAAGATGCGGTCCGCGCGCGCGATCGCCTCGAACTGATCGCCATGGGCCGAGAAGTCGATGCTTTCCTTCGAGCCCAGGCCGAGGAAGCCCCGGTGGCACAGCGAATCGAGGAACAGGCCCAGCGCGCGGTCCTGCAGCCGGCGGTTGAAGTAGATCAGCACGTTGCGGCACGACACGAGCTGCGTTTCGGCGAATACGCTGTCGGTGGCCAGGCTGTGGTCGGCAAAGATCACGTTGGCGCGCAGCGAGGGGTCGAAGCGCGCCGAGCCGTAGGCGGCCGTGTAGTAGTCGGAGAAGGCGCGGCGCCCGCCAGCGCGCTGGTAGTTGGCGGTGTAGCCGCGCACCGCCTCGGCCGAGAAGATGCCCTGGCGCGCCTTCTCCAGCGACTGCGGGTTGATGTCGGTGGCATAGATCAGCGCGCGCTCCAGCAGCCCTTCCTCGCGCAGCAGGATCGCCAGCGAATACACCTCTTCGCCCGTGCTGCAGCCCGCGACCCAGACCTTGATCGAGGGGTAGGTCTGCAGCACGGGCAGCACGTGCTCGCGCAGCGCGACGAAATAGGACGGGTCGCGGAACATCTCACTCACGGGCACCGTGAGGAACTGCAGCAGCCGCGCGAACACGTCCGGGTCGCGCAGCACCTGCTCCTGCAGCGCCGAGATGCTGCGAAAGTCCATCTGCGCGAGCGCGTGCGCCACGCGCCGCTTCTGCGACGCGCCCGTGTAGTCGCGAAAGTCGTGGTTGTAGCGCAGGTAGATCGCCTCCATCAGCAGGCGCAGCTCGATGTCGCCGGCGCTCGGCGGCGGCGGGGCCGCCTTGGCCGCCGGCGCGCCGTGCGGGCGTTCGGGGCCGTCGTCCGGGTCGAGGCGCGTGCTCACAGGCGCTCCATGTGCGGCATCCACACGCGCAGCAGCGAGAACAGGCGGTCCAGGTCGATGGGCTTGGCCAGGTAGTCGCTGGCGCCGGCGGCCAGGCACTGCTCCTGGTCGTCCTTCATGGCCTTGGCCGTCACGGCGATCACGGGCAGCTTGGCGAAGCGCCTGTCCTGCCGCAGGCGTCGCGTGGCTTCCAGGCCGTCCATCTCCGGCATCATCACGTCCATCAGCACCAGGTCGATGTCGGGCACGGCGCCCAGCTTGTCCAGCGCCTCGCGGCCGTTGCGCGCCACCTCGATCATGGCGCCGCGCTGCTCCAGCGCGCTGGTGAGCGCGAAGATGTTGCGCACGTCGTCGTCCACCAGCAGGATGCGCCGGCCTTCGAAGACGCGGTCGCGCTCGCGCGCCGTGCGCAGCATGCTCTGGCGCTCGCTCGACAGCTGGGCCTCCACCTTGTGCAGGAACAGCGTCACCTCGTCCAGCAGCCGCTCGGGCGAGCGCGCGCCCTTGATGATGATGGAGCGCGAATAGCGCATCAGCTCGGCTTCTTCCTCGCGCGTGAGGTTGCGGCCGGTGTAGACGATCACCGGCGGGAAGGAGCAGATCTCTTCCGAGGACATGCGCTTGAGCAGCTCGCCGCCCTGCATGTCGGGCAGCCGCAGGTCGGTGATCATGCAGTCGAACACGCGCTCGCGCAGCAGCGCCAGGGCCTCCTCGCCCGTGGCGACGGCGGTGATGCGCACGTCCTCGTCCGCGATCAGTTGCACCACGGCCTCGCGCTGCACGTCGTCGTCTTCCACCAGCAGCACCTGCTTGACGGTCTGCGAGAGCTTGGCGTCCAGCCGCGTGAACACGGCCTGCAGCTGCTCGCGCGTGGTGGGCTTGAGCGCATAGCCCACGGCGCCCAGGTGCAGGGCGGCCTCGGCCTGGTCCTGCGCCGACACCACGTGCACCGGGATGTGCCGGGTGCGCGCGTCGTTCTTGAGCTGCTGCAGCACCGCGAGGCCCGGGCTGTCGGGCAGGCGCATGTCCAGCAGGATGGCCTGCGGCTGCAATTGCAGCGCGAGCGCGAAGCCTTCCTGCGCGCCCTGCGCGACGGCGCAATGCCAGCCGTACTCGTGCGCCAGGTCGTACAAAATGCGCGCGAACTGCGGCTCGTCCTCGATCACCAGCACGCGGCGGCGGTCGCCGGGCGGCAGCGCGCGGTCGTCGTCGAAAGCGGGCGCGGGGGGCGCCGCCACGGGCGCGGCCTGTGCGGCGGCGGCAGAGGGCTGCAGCGCCGCCGGGCGCGGCGCGGCGTGCGCCGTGACGGCCGGCGCGGGCGACTGGCCGGCCTCGGGCAGCGGCTTCGCCATGTCGGCCGGCAGGGTGAGCGTGAAGGTGCTGCCCTGGCCCGATGCGCTGCGCACGCCCAGCGTGCCGCCCAGCAGGGTCGCGAGGTCGCGCGAGATGGACAGGCCCAGGCCCGTGCCGCCGTACTTGCGGCTGGTGGTGCCGTCGGCCTGGTGGAAGGCCTCGAAGATCAGCGCCTGCTGGTCCGGCGCGATGCCGATGCCCGAGTCGATGACCTCGAAGCGCAGGCCGTCCTCGTGCGCGCGCGACACCGACAGCACCACGCGGCCTTCGTCGGTGAACTTGACGGCATTGGACAGCAGGTTCTTGAGGATCTGCTCCAGCCGCTGGCGGTCGGAGATGAGCTGCGCGGGCGCGTCGGGCGCGACGTCGATGCGCAGCTCCAGCCCCTTTTGCGTGGCCAGCGGCGTGAAGGTGGCGCGCAGGCTTTCCACCAGCCGCGGCACCGGCACATGCTCGGCATGCACGTCGAGCCGGCCGGCTTCCACCTTGGCGATGTCCAGCACGTCGTTGATCAGCGCCAGCAGGTCGTTGCCCGAGGAGTAGATGGACTGCGCGAACTTGACCTGCTCCTCGCTCAGGTTGCCCTGCGGGTTGTCGGCCAGCAGCTTGGACAGGATCAGCGAGCTGTTGAGCGGCGTGCGCAGCTCATGCGACATGTTGGCCAGGAATTCGGACTTGTAGCGGCTGGCGCGCTGCAGGTCGTCGGCGCGCTGCTCCAGGTCCTGCTGGGCGCGGCGCAGCGAGGCATTGCGCTGGTCCAGCTGTTCGGTGCGCTCGGCCAGCTGGCTGTTGGTCTGCTCCAGTTCGGCCTGCTGGTTTTCCAGATGGGCCTGCGATTCCTTGAGCGCGCGCGACTGCTCCTCGAGCTCCTCGTTGGCGGTGCGCAGCTCTTCCTGCTGCACCTGCAGTTCCTCGTTGAGCTGCTGCGTCTCGGCCAGCATCACCTGCAGGCGCTCGCGGTAGCGGGCGGCGGCCATGGAACTACCCGCATCCTCGGCCACGTTGCGCATCAGCTCCAGCACGCGCGCATCGGGCTCGGCCAGCAGGCCCAGCTCGATCACGCCGTTGACTTCGCCCTCGTGCGCGATGGGCAGCAGCAGCAGGGTGTGCGGCGCGCCTTCGCCCAGGCCGGAGTTCACGCGCAGGTAGCCCTCGGGCACGGGCGAGATGCGCATCAGCGTGCCGCCCGCCGCCGCCTGGCCGACCAGGCCTTCGCCCGGCAGCACGGTCTGCGGGCTGGCCTCGGCCTCGCGCGAGAAGCCGTAGCTGGCCACGCGGCGCAGGCCGCCCTGGGCTTCGAGCACGTAGGCCGCGCCCACCACGCTGCCCGCATGGGCGGCGAAGAAGCGCAGCACCTTGGCACCCAGGTCCTGCGCCGTCAACTGACCCACGGTCTGGCTCGCCAGCTCGGTCTGCGCCCCGCGCAGCCAAGCCTGCTCCTGCAGCAGCGCCGCCTGCGCGGCCTGCTCCGCGATCGTGTGGCGGTAGGCGTCCGACAGGTTCATCATCTGCCGCCGGCCGAAGAAGGCCAGCACGCCGCTCACGAGCAGGCTGAACAGCAGGTAGCCGATGACCACGCCGATGGCGGTGCGGTTGGCCAGGCGGTTGCGCGCATCGCGCAGCGCCCGCTCGGCCTGCACGAAGGCGGTGGACGTGGTGCGGATCTCGTCGGCCAGCTGCTTGCCGCGGCCGGCCTGAAGGATGTCCTCGATGGGTTCGCCCCTGCGCTTGCGCTCGATCACCTCGTACGCATAGTCGGCCCAGCGCTGCTGCAGGTCGCCCAGCTCGGTGGCGCGCGCGGCCTGGGGCGGGTTGTCCGCCACCAGCGTCAGCATTTCGGCGAGCAGCTCGCGTGCATGCCGCTCCGAGGCTTCGAAGGGCCGCAGGAACTCCTCGTTGCCCGTGAGCAGGAAGCCGCGCACGGCCGACTGCATTTCGGCCTGCTCGCGCTGCGCTTCCACCGCATCGCGCGTGACGCGGTCGGTGTGCTCCACCCAGCTGATCACCGACAGCAGATAGAAGATGAGCGCGACGAAGACCAGCGCGCCCGCCAGGCCCAGCAGCAGCGGGAGCTTGACGTTGCGCGCCAGCAGGCGGCGGAAATCCTGTTGTTCGATGGCGGTCGGCTTTTCCACGGGCTTCATGGCGAGGCGAGGTAGGCAAAACCGCCGCACTCTGCCCGAGTTTCAGCCGGCTGGCTGTCGGAGAGCAGCCCGAGTCCGCTTGGCGGCCGCCCACCGGCGCGCCTGGGTGAGCGCTCGCTGCCGCGCCGCAAGCGCGGGCCCCGGCTCAGCCGCGCTGCAGGAAGTCCTCGATCAGCACGGCCGCCTCGGCGGGCCGGTCATGGTGCAGCATGTGGCCGGCGTCCTCCACGCGGGCCACGCGCACGTCGCGCACCGATTTCAGCCGCTCGTGGTATTCGTCCAGCCCATAGCGGCTGCCCCACCAGCCGCTCAGGCTGTCGTCGCTGGCCTCCACGGCCAGCACCGGCGCGGTGATGGCGGCATACAGCGCCAGCATTTCCTCCACCCGGAACAGGTTCGCGTTGACGATCTTGTGGGCCGGCTCGCCCAGGATCTCCCAGCGTGGCTCGCCGTCCGGCCCCGGCCTGGGCTGCGCCCACTGCCGCGCCAGCCACTCGGCCTTGTCGGCGGCCAGGCGCGGGTTGGTCTTCATCAGGCGGCGGGCCACGCCCTCCGGCCCGGCGTAGGTCGACAGATCCATTTCGCCGCGGTGCAGGCGCTTGAGCTCGTCGATCCAGCGGGCGTAGCGCTTGGGCGCCTCGTCGGGCCGGAAGGCTGGCATGCCGAAGCCCTCGAGGTTGACCAGCCGGCGAATGCGCGCCGGCCGCACGCCGCCGTAATGCATGGCCACGTTGCCGCCCATGCTGTGACCCACCAGGTCGATGGGCCGCTCGCCTGCGTAATGGTCGAGCAGCCAGTCCAGGTCGGCCAGGTAGTCGGGCAGCCAGTAGTTGTCGGCGCCGCCGCCGGGTGTGAGGCCGAAGCCGCGCCAGTCGGGCGCGATGATGAAGCGTGATTCGCGCATCGCGTCGACCACGAACTGCCAGGAGGCGCTCACGTCCATCCAGCCGTGCAGCAGCACCAGCGGGGCGCGATCCGGCGAGGGCTGGCCCCACAGCCGCACGTGGTAGTCCAGCGTGCGCACGCGCACGGTTTCGGAGCGGGCGGCGCGCCGGGGCTGGTAGAGGGGGAGCGGGGGCGAGGCGGACATGGGCGCCGATCATAAAAAGGGCGGGCCCGTTCGCGAGTCCGGCAGTCGACAACGGGGCCGGCGCCCTGCCGAATGCGGGAAAACCTGTGCAGGAAAGACCCGCTGCGAGCCCCGGTGAGCGCGGTCTAAAGTGGTTGTCACAAAGACACCAACAAAGGAGACGCGTCATGGTCCATTCCCTCCGCCGCACGCCGCGCGGGCTCGCCATCGCCCTGCTGGCCGCCGCCGGCGCGCTGGCCCAGGCCGGCACGGTCACGGTGATCACCTCCTTCCCCAAGGACCTGACCGACGCATACAAGAAGGCCTTCGAGGCCGCCCACCCCGGCATCAAGATCGAGGTGCTGAACAAGAACACCACGGCCTCCATCGCTTACATCAAGGAGCTGCCCGCGGGGCAGCGGCCCGACGTGATGTGGGCCAGCGCGCCCGACGCCTTCGAGGTGCTGGCGCGCGACAAGCTGCTGACGGCCGCGCCCGAGGTGAAGAACCCGCACACGCCGGCCAGGATCGGCAACTACCCGATCAACGACCCGGGCGGCCTGTACTACGGGCAGGCCCTGGCGGGCTACGGGCTGATGTGGAACACGCGCTACCTGCAGGCCCACAAGCTGCCGGTGCCCAAGGAGTGGAGCGATCTGGCGCGGCCCGAATACTTCGGCCACGTCGCCATCAGCTCGCCCTCGCGCTCGGGCACCACGCACCTGACGGTGGAAACGCTGCTGCAGGGCGAGGGCTGGGAGAAGGGCTGGACGCAACTGCTCGAGATCATGGGCAACGCGGCCGCGGTGACCGATCGCAGCTTCGGTGTGCCCGACGGCGTGAACAGCGGCCAGTACGGCATCGGCCTGGTGATCGATTTCTTCGGGCTCTCGGCCAAGTATTCGGGCTTTCCGGTCGAGTTCGCGTACCCCAGCGTGACGGCCGTGGTGCCGGCCAACATCGGCCTGGTCACCGGCGGCAGGAACGCCGAGGAGGCGAAGAAGTTCATCGCCTACACGCTGTCGGCGCCGGGCCAGCAGATCCTGCTGGATCCCAAGATCAGCCGCCTGCCCATCCTGCCCTATGCCGACCTGAAGGTGCCCGTCGGCTACCCCGACATCCAGGCCGTGGCCAAGCGCGCGAAGGTGCAGTTCGACTCGAAGCTGTCGGAGTCGCGCTACCAGGTGGTGGTGAGCCTCTTTGACCAGATGGTGACCTTCCGCCTGAAGGAACTGCAGGCCGCGACGCGCGCCATCCACGAGGCCGAGAAGCGCCTGAAGGCCAAGCCCAACGCGCAGGGCAGCGACCTGGTCAAGCAGGCGCGCGGCTACGCCTACTCGCCGCTGGTGGGCAGCGACACGGTGAAGAACGAGCAGTTCCTCGAGCTGTTCCGCAAGAACCGGCGGGACGTGGAAGTCTCCAAGCAGCTCACGGGGCAGGAAGAGATGTGGGCCTCGAAGGCCCGGGCCAACTACGCCAAGGCCACCGAACTGGCGAAACAGGCCGCGGCGCTGGCCAAGTGAGCGGCGCACCGATGACGGCCGCCGCCCCGGTGGCCGGCGCCACGGCGCGCCCGGGTGCGGGCTGGGGTGCCTGGTGCGTGGCCGGTGCGGTGCTGGCCTTTCTGCTGGCTTTCCTGCTGATCCCTGTCGGGCTGGTGATCTATACCGCCTTCGTGGATCACACGGGGGGCTTCACGCTGGGCCACTTCGCCACCTTCTTCGACCAGAGCCTGTTCAAGGAGGCCTTCCTCAACAGCCTGATGGTGGCGCTGGCCAGCGTGTGCTTCGCCTCGCTGATCGCCATTCCGCTGGCCTACCTCACGGTGCGCTTCGAGTTCCGCGGCGCGCTGCTGATCCAGACGCTGGGCGTGCTGCCGCTGGTCATGCCGCCTTTCGTGGGCGCGGTGGCGCTGCAGTTGATCTTCGGGCGCAACGGCAGCGTCAACCTGCTGCTGGACGAATGGTTCGGCTTCAAGGTGCCGATCATGGAAGGGCTGGTCGGCGTGGTCTTCGTCGAGAGCATCCACTACTTCCCTTTCATCCTGCTGAACCTGGTCGCGGCCATGCGCAACATCGACGGCGCGATGGAGGAGTCGGCCCAGAACCTGGGCGCACGCGGCTTTCGCCTGTTCCGCCGCATCATCTTCCCGCTGGCCATGCCGGGCTACCTGGCCGGCGCGGCGCTGGTCTTCGTCAAGGTCTTCGACGACCTGGGCACGCCGCTGGTCATGGGCGTGACCAACATGCTGGCGCCACAGGCCTACCTGCGCATCACCTCGGTGGGCATCGACGATCCGATGGGCTACGTCATCAGCGTGCTGATGATCGGCTTCTCCATCTTCGCGCTGTGGCTGGCCGCGCGCATGACGGTCGGCCGCGACTATGCCACCCTGCAGAAGGGCGGCGGCAGCCTGCAGCGGCGGCGCCTCAAGGGCTGGGAGTCGCTGCTGGCCTACGGTTGGATCGCGCTCGTGCTGGCCGTGGTGCTGGCGCCGCACCTGGCCATCCTGCTGATGTCCTTCGCGCAGGTGTGGAGCTTCTCGGTGCTGCCCGACGCCTACACGCTGCAGCACTACCAGACCGTGTTCGGCGACGCGCAGCACATGGTCGGCAACACGCTGCTGTACTGCCTGCTGGCCGCGGGGCTGGACGTGGTCATCGGCACCGCCATCGCCTGGCTGATCCTGCGCACCACGCTGCCCGGGCGGCGCTGGCTGGATTCACTGGCCTCGGTGGCGCTGGCCATCCCCGGTCTGGTGCTGGCCATCGGCTACCTGCGCCTGTTCAAGGGCGTGAACATTCCCTTCACCGATTCGCCCGTGGTCACGAGCTGGGTGCTGATCATGCTGGCCTACGCCGTGCGGCGCCTGCCCTATGCGCTGCGCGCCTGCATGGCGGCGCTGCAGCAGGTGCACCTGTCGCTGGAAGAGGCGGCGCAGAGCCTGGGCGCCACGCGCTGGCGCACCGTGCGGCGCGTGATGGTGCCGCTGATGGCCGGCGGCATCCTGGCCGGCTTCGTCACCAGCTTCATCACGGCAGCGGTGGAGCTGTCGGCCACCCTCCTGCTCACTTCCACCGAAAGCCACGCGCCCATGAGCTATGGCATCTACCTCTACATGCAGAGTGCCTCGGGCCGCGGGCCCGGCGCGGCGCTGGGCGTGCTGGCGGTCGTGGTGGTGGGACTGGGCACCTGGGCTTCGCACCGCTTCGCCGAACGCACCCGCACGCCGGAGAAAGCCGCTTCATGACCCTGAACAAGATGAACTCCGCCAGCCTCGAGGCGCGGCACGTCAGCCTGAGCTACGGCGCCACCGAGGTGCTGCGCGACATCACGCTCAAGATCGAGCCGGGTGAATTCTTCGCGCTGCTCGGGCCCTCGGGCTCGGGCAAGTCCACGCTGCTGCGGCTGATCGCCGGCTTCAACCAGCACCAGCGCGGTGAACTGCTCGTGGACGGACAGGACATCACGGGCGTGCCGCCGCATGCGCGCAACATCGGCATGGTGTTCCAGAGCTACGCGCTGTGGCCGCACATGAACGTGTGGGACAACGTGGCCTTCGGCCTGGTGGAGCGGCGCGAGTCGCGCGACGCCATCCGGCGCAAGGTGGGCGCCGCGCTGGAACTGGTGGGCCTGGCCGACTACGCCAAGCGCCGGCCCGGCCAGCTTTCGGGCGGGCAGCAGCAGCGCGTGGCGCTGGCGCGCACGGTGGTCATCGAGCCCAAGCTGCTGCTGCTAGACGAGCCGCTGTCCAACCTCGACAAGAACCTCAGGGTGCAGATGCGCGACGAACTCAAGCGCCTGCAGCGCACGCTGGGCCTGACCACCATCTTCGTCACGCACGACCAGGAAGAGGCCATGACCACCGCCGACCGCATGGCCGTGCTCGACGGCGGCGTGCTGCAGCAGGTGGGCCCGGCCACAGGCCTGTTCGACGAACCCGTGAACCGCTTCGTGGCCGGCTTCGTGGGCACGGCCAACCTGCTGGAAGGCCGGGTTCAGGCGGTGGAGGCGGGCGGTACCGTCCGCTTCGACGCGCAGGGCATCGGTCCGCTGCACCTGCCGGCGGCCGGCCTGGCCGGGCCCGTGCCCGGGCCGGGCGCGGCCGCCATGGCCTTCCGGCCGCATCACGTGCTGCTGCAGGCGCGCGGTGCGGCCGCCGAGCCGGGACGGCTCTGGCTGGACGCCACGGTGGAGAGCGCCGAGTTCCTGGGCGAGTTCTCGCGCTACCGTCTGCGTGTGGGCGAGGCCACCGTCGTGGCCGACCAGCCGCACTATGCGGGCCACCCGGTGCTGGCGACGGGTACGCCGGTGCGCGTGGGCATCGCGCCGGCGCAGGTGCGCTTTCTGTCCCATTGAGCGCGATGCGCACGGCCCCGCGCGTCCATGGGCGGACTGACGGCGGGGCACGGGCGGCCATGGAGGGCAAGGCAGGTCTTGCCGCCGACGCCTGCGCCGCGCGCGCCGCGGCGGTAGCATGCCCGCCATGAATCTTCCCCAAGTCCCCCTCGGCCGCAGCGAGCTGCGCGTCACCCCCATCTGCCTCGGCACCATGACCTTCGGCGAGCAGGTCGACGAGCCGACCGCCCACGCCATCCTGAGCCGTTCGCTGGAGCGCGGCGTCGACTTCATCGACACGGCCGAGATGTACGCCGTACCGGCCCGCAAGGAGACCTACGGTGCCACCGAGACCATCATCGGCAACTGGTTCGCGAAGAACCCTGGCGCGCGCCAGAAGCTGACGCTCGCCACCAAGGTCGCCGGCCCCTCGCGCGGCATGCCCTGGGTGCGCGAAGGCGCCGGCATGACGGCGGCCGACATCGTGGCGTCCTGCGAGGGCAGCCTCCGGCGCCTGCAGACCGAGGTCATCGACCTCTACCAGATCCACTGGCCCGAGCGCAACGTGCCGGCCTTCGGCAACATCTACTACGACCCCAAGCTCGAGCGCACGCAGACCTCGATCCACGAGCAGCTCGAAGCGCTGGGCGGCCTGGTCAAGGCCGGCAAGGTGCGCTACATCGGCCTGTCCAACGAGACGCCCTATGGCGTGCACGAGTTCGTGCGCCTGGCCGAGCAGCACGGGCTGCCGCGCGTCGCCACGGTGCAGAACGTGTATTGCCTCGTGAGCCGCGCGCTGGAGAACGGTCTGGACGAGACCATGCACCGGCTGGACGTGTCGCTGCTGGCCTACTCGCCGCTCGCCTTCGGCCTGCTCACCGGCAAGTACGACCTGAGCGGCACCACCGGCCCCGACGCGCCGAAGGGCGCACGCATCGCCAGCTACGAGTCGGTGCGCAAGCAGCGCTGGGGCCGGCCCGAGGCGCTCACCGCCGCCCGCCGCTACAACCAGCTCGCGCGCGACCACGGCCTGACGCCCGCGCAGATGGCGCTGGCCTTCTGCTACACCAAGTGGCAGGTGGCCAGCACCATCATCGGCGTGACCTCGTTGGCGCAGCTCGACGAGGACCTCGACGCCTGGGGCACCACGCTGTCGCCGGAGCTGCTGGCGGAGATCGACAAGATCCGGTGGGAGTTGCGCGACCCGGCGGCCTGATCCGGCCAGGGCCGCGGGCGGCCGCGGCAGAATCCGGCTTCCCATGGCCAAGAAGAAAGACAAGACCCACGTCAGCGAAACCCCCGCCACCGCCGTGCTGCGCGCGGCCGGCGTCGCGTTCACCGAACACCCGTACGAGTACCTGGAGCACGGCGGCGCGCAGCACAGCGCGGCGGTGCTGGGCTTCGACCCCTTCACCGTCGTCAAGACGCTGGTGATGCAGGACCAGGATGCGAAGCCGCTGATCGTTCTGATGCACGGCAACCGCACGGTGTCGACCAAGAACCTCGCGCGGCAGATCGGCGCCAAGTCGGTGGAGCCCTGCAAGCCCGAGGTGGCGCAGCGCCACTCGGGCTACCAGGTGGGCGGCACCTCGCCCTTCGGCACGCGGCGCGAGATGCCGGTGTTCATCGAGTCGACGATCCTCGCGTTGCCGAAGATCCTCATCAACGGCGGGCGGCGTGGCTATCTGGTGGGCATCGATCCGCAGGTGTGCGTGCAGCTGCTGGGCGCCCGGCCGGTGGAGTGCGCGCTGGCTGAATGATTCAGCCAATAATTAGTAGCGCCAGGTCGTATGGGCGAAAAGGTGCGCTGATAGGCTGAAGGCAAGACATTCATCGCGCTATTGCAATATGCAATGGGGCGAGTCAAGCTCATACAATCAGCTATCAGCGCGATAAAATTATAGCATGCTTTTACGTGCTCACGGACTGCCAATTTCAAGCCTAATTTTGATCTGGAAAAAATAGATGAAAGTATTAATCCAAGGGTTCAAGTCAATAAAAGATGTTCAATACATTCAGTTGGGAGAAAAAATCACCTTCTTGGTGGGGCCAAATTCTGCAGGAAAGAGTATATTGAAGCTCGCACTTGATCGAATTGTTGGAAATAAAATATTTGACCTAGATGTTGAATTAATTCACAAGGGAGGTAATGGCAAGGAAGATGAACTATCTGAAGTTCATGCGATTGGGGTTGCATGGAAGAAGAAGCAGAATACTTACGAAAAAGTATTTAGCTATAGATTTGATTTTGCCGATTCGGATACGAGGAGTATAGATGATGTAAATATTGAAAAAGGGATTGGCTATTCAAAGAATAATTCTAAACTCCTAGATGTTTGCTCAACGCATTATTTAGAGGAAGACCCGATGAGAAATATGTTAAATATTTTATTTAAAAAAATAGGGGGAACTCCCGTTACTTATAAGTTCGAAATGAAGTCGTGGCCTGATGAAGATCAAAAAAAATTCCAAGAGATTAAGTGCTGGAAGAGATCAAATTTGCGCACTAGTGAGGTGCGTGCAGCAGGATCTGAAGATGGGGATGATCCTGCTCTCGCTGGCAGTTTGGCTTGGCTCCAGAGACCTGACGGATCGTCCCTTCCTTTTGCTGTTTTTGATCCGAGCGCCAAGGGGCTCGAAAGTCAGAAAAAGAACAATATATTAGGCAGGTACGGCGCCCTGCTTGAGCGAGCTAAAAATCGTGTGACCAAAGATTTTGATAGGCATTATCCATTGAATGGAGTCAAGATCGCGTTGGTTTCTGCAAATAGAACTATTCCGAATTCTGGTGATCTAGATTTTTTTATCAATGAAGGCAATGACGTTGATGAAAGTATCTACCAAGTTTTGGCTAGATCTTCTCTTGCAAAAGAATGGGATAATTCCTTCGGCGATTTTAATCTTCAGCGGCGGCAAAAAAACTCTAATCTTTTCATTAATGTAAATAAAGCATTGTCTGATAATCTTTTTCTGGACAATGGTTATCAGGTTTTTGTGGATTCAAAATTGCTCTGCTCAAAAGAAGAGCTGGATGCAATCCGCGAAGGCGATGAGGACGAAAAAGATGAGCATATTTACAGATGCAAAGTATCGCTAACTGATAATCATAGAAGAAAACTCGGATTCGATGATGTCGGATCCGGAATAGGTTATGTTCTGCCAGTCCTAATTGAGGCATTTAGCCCAAATAATGAGAATGGCATAGTATTCATGCAGCAGCCCGAGCTTCACTTGCACCCCGCATTGCAAGCAAACTTGACTGATGTCTTCATCGAAGCTGCGGCAGACAGGCGTATTGTGGTGGAAACTCATAGCGAGCATCTGATTTTAAGAGCGCTGCGTCGTGTCAGGGAGACGACAAACAATAAGATAAAAGACGCATCTTTGAGAATTTCTTCAGAAGATATAGCGATTAACTATTTTGAGCCTTTGCCAGATGGAAGCACCAAGGTTCATATTATTCGGGTCTCTGACGATGGAGATTTCTTGGATCGCTGGCCGCATGGATTTTTTTCCGAGAGAGATGCGGAGCTGTTCGATGAATGAATTGTACGGAGTCGATCCGGAAATCATCAAGAGTGTGAGTGATTTGCGGTCAATATTGAACTATTTCGGACCGTATACGGGAAGATACCTTGTTAATTACCCTGTTGACTCCCCTGATTGGATGGCTCGTCTCAATGCTAATCTGGCCAATCTCAGCGATCTCCAGATTGCTAGGGCGAAGCGTCTTCTAAGTCAGGCAAACACTGACTTGAGGATGGTAAGGAAGGACGGTTTGCCATGGCGAGTTACACGTGATTGGCTGGAGAATGCCGAGCCACTGATGAATGCTGGAATTCTAGATGGTTTGATTGCAAAAGAATCACGACCGCCGGCTATTCATGATTTCGACGATTTTGAAATTTCCACTACATCTGAGGAGCGCATTATTGGCTGTGGCGAAGAGTACGCGCGCGTGAGCGAAATATTGCTATTTTATAGCCAAGAGGTGGCGTTGGTTGATCCGTATATGGATCCGGTGAAATCGAAATATGAATCTGTTCTAGAGCGGTTGCTTAAGAAAGCAGCGCAAAGACGAACCAAAAAGAAATTTATTTTCTGGGCCCGTGCTTCCGCCGTTTTTAGCAATGGTGAAACTGATCAACTCTACGCTGATTTGGAGAGGCAATTGAATAAATTGCTTAAAAAATCGGGGCTAGAGCCTGGCTCATCGATAGAAATGAATCTGGTCGAAGACAAAGGCGGAATAAATACAATGCATGGTCGATACCTGTTGTCCAGAAAAGGTGGGATTAGATTTGATCAAGGGTTTCAGAGGCTTTCGGTAGGAATTAAAACTGATGTTTCCCCCATTGGAAAAAAGACTCATGATGAGCTGCTTGAAATTTACTTCGACGGCAGCCATGACATGAAAATAATTAGGCATATTTGCGCTAATCTGATGTAAAATACCATGCAATTTTATTGCAATTGACCGCCGATTTTCGGCTTCGATGTATGCATTTTCTCTATACCATGAAAATATGGAATATCTCATTCATGGCGCTTTAGCTCTTTGCGCCAGCTATCTGCTGGGCTCGCTGTCCTTTGCCGTCATCGTGAGCCGCGCGCTGGGCATGGACGATCCGCGCAGCTACGGCAGCGGCAATCCGGGCGCGACCAACGTGCTGCGTTCGGGCCGCAAGGGCGCGGCGCTGGCCACCCTGCTGCTCGATGCGCTCAAGGGCTGGTTGCCGGTGTTCCTGATCGACCACTACGGCGGCCGCTGGGGCCTGGGTCCGGGCGTGGCTGCGCTGGCGGGGCTGGCGGCCTTCCTGGGGCATCTGTACCCCATCTTTTTCGGCTTCCAGGGCGGCAAGGGCGTGGCCACGGCCGCGGGCGCGCTGGTGGGCATCGACTGGCTGCTGGGCCTGGCGACCGGCACCACCTGGCTGATCATTGCCTTCTTCTTCCGCTACTCCTCGCTGGCCTCGCTGGTGGCGGCCTTCTTCGCGCCGGCCTACTACCTGCTGGGCGGGCAGATCGCCTGGCCCTTCCATCGGCTGGTGATGGTGTCGGTGCTCGCGATGAGCGCGCTGCTGGTGTGGCGCCACCGCGAGAACATCCGCCGCCTCGTCGCCGGCAAGGAATCGAAGCTGGGCTCGAAGAAGAAGGCTTGAGCCACGGTCGTTTCGTTTGCGCTTTTCGCGTCGATCTTCGGCCTCCGGGCCGCCTCTCCTCCAAGGATTTCTCATGCCCCAGATCACCCGTTTCCACGTTGGCGAGCGCCTGTCCGAAACCGCCGTGCACAACGGCACCGTCTACCTGGCGGGCCAGGTTCCCGACGACGCGACGCAGGACATCCGCGGCCAGACGCGGCAAGTGCTGGACATGGTCGAGCGCCTGCTGGCCGAGGCCGGCAGCGACAAGAGCCGCATCCTCATGACGCAGATCTTCCTGACCGACATCAGCGAGATCGCCGGCATGAACGAGGTATGGGACGCCTGGATTCCCGCCGGCCACACACCGCCGCGCGCCACGGTGCAGGCCCAGCTCGCCAACCCGGCGTGGAAGATCGAGATCGTGGTGACCGCCGCCCAGCACTGAGCGCTGCGGGTGCCCGAGCGGGCTAGAAGCGGCGCTCGAGCACCATCTGCTCGGCGTCGCGCCGCATCGAGAAGCGGTTGATGAAGCTGTTGCCCAGCAGCACGAAGGGCATGGGCTGCTGAGAGACGATGGCTTCCACGTCGAACACTTCGACGTCGCCCACGCGCACCGAATGGAGCCGCACGCGGGAGCCCGTCGTGACGCCGTTGGCGGTGCGCATCTGCACCGGCTGGCCCTTGCTCGCGTCCAGCCCGATGCGCTGCGCGTCGGCGGCCGACATCGCGATGGTGGTGGCGCCGGTGTCGAGCATGAAGTGGACCGTGCGGCCGTTGATGGTGCCCGGCGTGAGGAAATGGCCGCGGCTGTCGGCCGTCAGCACGATGCGGCTGCCGCCCCCGCCACCCCCGCCCGAGCCGCCGATGCTCACCGGCGAATCCATGCGCAGCGTGAGCCGTTTGCCGCCCGACTCGACCACGGCCTGGTCGCCCTGCACGGCGATCAGCTTGACGCCCCGCACCGTCTCGCCCGGCGCCACCGTACGCGGCGCACCGCCGTCGACCATCAGGATGGCGCGGCTGCCGATGCTGCCGGTGAGGGTGATCGACTGCTGCGCCTGCGCCCCGGCGCACAGCGCCAGGAACAATCCCGCTGCCCAGGCGGACGGTGAGCGAAGCGCAGCCCTCAGGGCGCCAATGGAACGGGCTTCGCCCGGCCACCGGGTGCGCCCCCCTCGCGCAGCGAAGCGGCCTGGGAGGGGCTTCATTCAGTCCCTGAAGTTGTTGAAGGACAGCGGCAGGTCGGCCACGTCCTTCTTGATCAGCGCCATCGCGGCTTGCAGGTCGTCGCGCTTGGCGCCGGTCACGCGCACGGCGTCGCCCTGGATGGCGGCCTGCACCTTGAGCTTGCTGTCCTTGATCAGCCGCTGGATCTTCTTGGCCGTCTCGGACTCGATGCCATTCTTGACCTTGATCACCTGCTTGACCTTGTCGCCGCCGATCTTCTGGACGTTGCCCTTGTCGAGGAAGCGCACGTCCACGCTGCGCTTGGTCAGCTTGTTGCGCAGGATGTCCTCCACCTGCACGAGCTGGAATTCGGCGTCGCCGATCAGGGTGATTTCCTTGTCCTTGAGCTCGATGGCGGCGGCGGTGCCCTTGAAATCGAAGCGGGTGCCGATTTCCTTGGCGGTGTTGTCGACGGCGTTGCGCACTTCGACCAGGTCGGGTTCGCAGACGGTGTCGAATGAAGGCATGGCTCTCTCCTGCAAGACGCCCGCCGCCGACGGCGCGGCGGGCCGAATGCGAGAATTCTCCCATGATCGTGGAGCGCAACGTCCCCCTGCAACCGCACAACAGCTTCGGCATCGTGGCCCGGGCCCAGCACCTGCTGCGCGTCAAGAGCGTGGCCGACCTGGAGGCTTTGCACGCCGACGCGAACTGGCGTGAGGCACCAACCTTCGTCCTCGGCGGCGGCAGCAACGTGGTGCTGACCGGCGACGTGAAGCCGCTGGTGCTCAAGATGGAGATCGCCGGCCGCCGGCTGGTCGAGGACACCCCGCGCGCCTGGATCGTGGAAGTGGGCGCGGGTGAACTGTGGCACGACACCGTGGCCTGGCTGCTCGACCAGGGCTGGCCCGGCCTGGAGAACATGGCGCTGATTCCCGGCACCGTGGGCGGCGCTCCGGTGCAGAACATCGGCGCCTACGGCGTGGAACTGCAGGACCGCTTCGAATCGCTGGACGCCTTCGACCTGCAGACCGGCCGGCGCTTCACGCTCGACGCGGCGCAATGCGCCTTCGGCTACCGCGATTCGGTGTTCAAGCACGCGGCCACGGGCGACAACGACTTCGGGCTGGCGGGCCGCGCCGTCATCACGCACGTGCGCCTGCGCCTGCCCAAGCCCTGGAAGCCCGTGCTCGGCTACCTGGACCTGGCGCGCAAGATGGAAGAGACGGGCGCGCGCGCGCCCACGCCGCGCCAGATCTTCGACTGGGTCTGCGCCATCCGGCAGGCCAAGCTGCCCGACTGGCGTGTGCTGGGCAACGCCGGCAGCTTCTTCAAGAACCCCACCGTCACGGCCGAGCAGTGCGCGGACATCATCGCGCGCGACCCGAAGATCGTGCACTACCCGATGCCCGACGGCAGCATCAAGCTCGCGGCTGGCTGGCTGATCGACGCCTGCGGCTGGAAGGGCAAGACCATGGGCCATGCCGGCGTGTACGAAAAGCAGGCGCTGGTGCTGGTCAACCGCGGCGGCCGGGCCCACCCGGCCACGGGCGGCGAGGTGATGACGCTGGCCAAGGCCATCCAGACCAGTGTCTACGAGCGCTTCGGCATCCGGCTGGAGCCGGAGCCGGTGGTGGTCTGAGCGGGGCGGGCTCCGTGCGGTTCGGCGGCGCGCGGCGCGCGAAAGCGCCTCCGGCGGGGTCGGCGTCGGACCGCATCAGCCGCGGTGTCGGGCCTTCCAGGCCGCTTGGGCCGCTTGGGCCACTCAGGCGTAGTGGCAGATGTACGAGTAGGGCTCGCCGGTCACGCGGATGTCGAACTTGGAGTTGGCGGGCACGCTGAACTTCTCGCCTGCGGCCGAGCGCACCCATTCCTCGGTTCCGGCCAGGCGGTATTCGCAGGCGCCGCTGCTGCATTCCATGACTTCGGCCGCGGCCGTGCCGAAGGTCAGTGTGCCCGGCAGGATCACGCCCACGCTGCACTTGCGGCCATCGGCCAGCACCAGGCTGTGCGAGACGCACTTGCCGTCGAAATACACATTGGCGCGGGTGCTGACGCTGACGTTGTCGAGGGTGAGGGTGGTCATGGAAAGGCGAAGGAGGATGAGAGAGGGAAGGGAGGGCGCGCGCGGGAGGCGCAGCGCCCGTGCGGCATGCGCCGGGGCGCTGGCTCACCAGGCAGGCCGTCCGGCCGCCGCGGATTCTAGGAGCGGCCCGGTGGCCGCCGGTGGGCTGCGCGCCCGCGGCCCCCGCGCGCGCTGACGCGCTCAGCGCCAGCCGCGCGGGTGGCCGTACCCGCGCCAGCCGCCCCAGCCGCGCGAATAGCCCAGGCTGAACGACAGATTCACAGGCGGATACGGGTACGCGTAGGAGGGATGGAGGTAGACCGGCGCCTGCGGGTACACGTACACCGGCGCAGCCGGCACGGCCACGCCATAACTGGGCGCGTAGACGGGGGGCGGCGCCGAACCGGAGGTGACCACGCCCGGCTGCGGCTGCACATGCGCCCAGGGCGCAGCGCCGTCGGCCGGCGGCCCGGAGGCGTCCAGCGGCTGGCCGGCCGGCACGTCCTGCGGCGCGACCGGGTAGGTGCTCACGCCCAGCGGCGTGACCTGCACGGGCAGCGTGGCGCCGGGCGGCTGCGGCAGCCGCGTGGTGTAGCGCTGGCCGGCGTATTCGTACTCGACCGAATAGCCCGTCACCTGGCCCTGCTCGGTCAGCGGGGTGCTCGACAGCACGCGTGCCTGGGCGGTGCCGCCCGGCGCGGGCGCCTGGGCCTGCGCGGCGGCGGTGGCCAGCAGCAGGGCGCCCAGCGTGGCGCCCCGGGCCAGGGCCCGGCCCGGGCGGCGGTGGGGGGGTGCGCAATGCTTCATGTCCTTCTCCGTTTGCCTGCTGCCGGGCCTCGAGGGGCGCGGCGGCCTGGGCCCTTGGACACATCCGCGCCGCGCAAGTTCAGCCGGCCCGGCGGGCCTGCCAGGCGTCGGCGTCGAAACCGACGGTGAATTTCCCGCCGCCCCAGTCCACCACCGGCCGCTTGATCAGGCTGGGATGTGCCCGCAGCGCCGCGGCGGCCGAGGCGGTGTCGACCACGGCCTCGCGCTCGCCCGCGTCGAGCTGGCGCCAGGTGGTGCCGCGGCGGTTGACCAGCGGCTCCCAGCCCAGGGCCGCGAGCCACTGTGCGAGCGCGGCTTCGGGCACGCCCTGCTTCTTGAAATCGTGGAACTGGTAGGGGACCTGCTGCGTGTCCAGCCAGGTGCGCGCACGCTTGACCGTGTCGCAGTTCGGGATGCCATAAAGGGTGATCATGGGGGCGATGATGCGCGAGGGCCCCCTCGGCGACAATGCCCGCCTCCATGAAAACCCTGGCCGACTGGCTCGCCTACGCCGAGCAAACGCATCCCCAATCCATCGAACTCGGCCTGGCGCGCATCCGCAGCGTGGCCGAGCGCATGCAGCTGCGCTTCGACTGTCCGGTGTTCACCGTAGCCGGCACCAACGGCAAGGGCTCGACCTGCGCGATGCTGGAAGCCATCCTGGCACACGCGGGCTACCGCACGGGGGTGTTCACCTCGCCGCACCTAGTGCACTTCGAGGAACGGCTGCGCCTGCAGGGAGAAGCCGTCAAGGCCGAGGCGCTGATGCCGCATTTCGAGGCCGTGGAGGCCGCGCGCGGCGACACGCCGCTGACCTACTTCGAGTTCACCACGCTGGCCATCCTGGCCTGCATGGTGGCGGCCCGGCTGGACGTGGCCGTGCTGGAGGTCGGCCTGGGCGGGCGCCTGGATGCGGTGAACATCATCGATACCGACTGCGCCGTCATCACCAGCATCGACCTGGACCACATGGACTGGCTGGGCCATGACCGCGAAACTATCGGCGCCGAGAAGGCCGGCATCATGCGCGCGGGCAAGCCGGCCATCGTGAGCGACCCCGTGCCGCCGGCCAGCCTGCAGGCGACGGCCGAGCGTGTGGGCGCCGATCTGTGGCTGCCAGGGCGCGATTTCCATGCCGGCGGCGACAAGCAGCAGTGGAACTGGCAGGGCCGTGGGCGCCGCTATGCCGGTCTGGCCTATCCGGCGCTGCGCGGGGCCAATCAACTGGTCAACGCGGCCGGCGTGCTGGCCGCGCTGGAAGCGCTGCGCCCCCAACTGCCCGTCACCGCGCAGGCGGTGCGCAACGGCCTGGCGACGGTCGAGCTGCCGGGCCGCTTCCAGATCGTGCCGGGCCAGCCTGTGCTGGTGCTGGACGTGGCGCACAACCCGCATTCGGTGGCCGCGTTGGCCGAAAACCTGGACGCCATGGGCTTCTACCCGCGCACGCATGCCGTCTTCGGCGTGATGGCGGACAAGGACTTGGCGCCCATCCTCGCGCGCATGAACCCGCTGGTGGAGCAGTGGTACTTCTGCGACCTGCCCACGCCGCGCGCGGCATCGGCCGCGGCCGTGCAGGCCGCCTGGCAGGCGCAGAACACGCGCCCGGGCGTGGGCTCGGCGGTCTTCGCGGGCCCCGAGCCGGCCCTGCAGGCGGCCGTCGCCGCGGCAGCCCCCACTGATAGAATCGTGGTCTTTGGTTCCTTCTTCACCGTCGGCGGTGTCCTGGCGAACGGCACGCCCCGCCTGCAGGCGCCGCACCTTCCGGCGGGTCAATGAAAGCCGCTGAAGGGCGACCGATCCCGCGGCCGGTCCCTGCGCCCTTGGCCGTTCCTCTCTCCATTCGCTGACCCGCTCAGGCATCGACGTTCATGGCGTTCTTCACCAAGTTCCGCAGCAAGGGATCCCCGGCGAGCGAGGGGCGCGGCGCAGCCGCCGCGACGACGGCGCCCGCGGAAACCGTCGAGACCCTGCGCCGCCGCGCCCGCCACCGGCTGCTCGGCGCGGCCGTGCTCGTGCTGATCGGCGTGGTGGGTTTTCCGCTGCTGTTCGACACCCAGCCCCGCCCCGTGGCGGTGGACATCCCGATCGAGATTCCGGACCGCCACCGCGCGCCGCCGCTGGCGCTGCCGCGGGAAGGCGAGGGCAGCGACAGCACGCGCGTGGCGCGCGGCCCGGCCACGGGCGGCATGATCACCGAGCGTGCCGATGGCAGCGAGGTGCGTGAAGAGCCGCGTCCGGCCCCCGCGCCGCCGCCGGCCCCGGTGCCGGCGCCGCCCCCGCCGGCCCCGGCTCCCGCGCCAGCGCCCACGCCTGCGCCTGCGCCGCCGGCACCCGCACCCGCACCCGCACCCGCACCCGCACCCGCACCGAGCCCCGCGCCGGCGCCCACCCCGGCCCCGGCGCCCCGTCCCGCTTCGCGCGACGACGGCGACCGTGCGCGCGCGCTGCTCGAAGGGCGCGCCGTGCCACCGGCGGCGCCGGCCGCGGCGCCCGCCGACGCGGCGGGCCGCTTCATCGTCCAGGTGGGCGCCTTCGCCGACGAGGGCAAGGCGCGCGAGACGCGCCAGAAGCTGGAGCGCGCGGGCCTCAAGACCTACACGCAGGTGGCCAAGACGGCCGATGGCGATCGCACGCGGGTGCGCGTCGGCCCCTTCAGTTCGCGGGCCGAAGCCGACCGCGCGGCCGAGCGCATCAAGGGCCTGGCGCTGCCGGCGGCCGTGCTGTCGCTCTGACGCCCGGCGGCCATGGCCTTCTTCGACTGGATCGCCCTGGTGCTGATCGCAGCCTCGATGGTGATCGGCCTGTGGCGCGGATTCTTCTACGAGGTGCTGGTGCTGGCAGGCTGGATCGCGGCCTTCGTGGGCGCGCAGTGGTTCGCGGCCGACGTGGCGCAGTGGCTGCCTGTGGGCGAGCCCGAGGCGCCCTGGCGCTATGCCGCCGCCTTCATCCTGCTGTTCATCGGCATCGCCTTCGCCGGCGGCCTGGTGGCCGCGCTGGTGCGCAAGCTGATCACCGTCGCCGGGCTGCGCCCCGTGGACCGCACGCTGGGCGGCGTCTTCGGTGCCGCGCGCGCCGGGGTGGCGCTGCTGGCCTTCGCAGTGGTCGTGCATCTGCTGGCGCTGGGCCGGGAGGCCTGGTGGCAGCAGTCGATGTGCGCACCCTGGCTCGACGCGGCTTTGCAAGGCATCAAGCCCGCATTGCCGCAAAAACTGGCAAGCTACCTGCCCTGAAGGCCGGGGGCGCCCACCCGCACCGCTTGCCTGCGTGAACCGGCTTTCGTTTCAAGAGGAACCCCCATGTGTGGAATCGTTGGCGTCGTCAGCAACGCGCCGGTCAATCAACTGCTCTACGACGCCATGCTGCTGCTGCAGCACCGCGGCCAGGACGCCGCAGGCATCGTCACGATGCTGGAGCGCAAGTTCTTCATGCACAAGGCCAAGGGCATGGTGCGTGACGTGTTCCGCACCCGCAACATGCGCGCGCTGCCCGGCCACATCGGCCTGGGGCAGGTGCGCTACCCGACGGCCGGCAACGCCTACAGCGAGGAGGAGGCGCAGCCCTTCTACGTGAACGCGCCTTTCGGCATCACGCTGGTGCACAACGGCAATCTGACCAATGCGCATGCGCTGCGCGCCGAGCTGTTCTCCACCGACCACCGCCACATCAACACCGAGAGCGACTCCGAAGTCCTGCTCAACGTGCTGGCGCACGAGCTGGCCCGCTCCACGCAGGGCGCCCCGCTGCAGCTGGAAGAGATCTTCAAGGCCGTGGCGGCCGTGCATCGCCGCCTGCGCGGCTCCTATGCCGTGGTGTCGCTGATCGCCGGCCACGGCCTGCTGGTCTTTCGCGACCCCTACGGCATCCGCCCGCTGTGCCTGGGCCGCAGCGCCGACGGCGCCTGGATGGCCGCCAGCGAATCGGTGGCCCTGGAAGGCTCGGGCTTCGTTTTCGAGCGCGACGTGGCGCCCGGCGAGGCCGTCTACATCGACCTTCAGGGCCAGCTGCATGCGCGCCAGTGCGCTGCCGCGCCCGTGCTGGATCCGTGCATCTTCGAATTCGTCTACCTGGCCCGGCCCGACTCGACCATCGACGGCATCTCGGTCTACCAGGCCCGCCTGAACCTGGGCGAGACGCTGGCGCAGCGCGTGATCTCCACCGTGCCGCCGAGCGAGATCGACGTGATCGTGCCCATTCCCGAATCGAGCCGGCCGAGCGCCACGCAACTGGCGCACCTGCTGGGCATCCCGTACCGCGAGGGCTTCGTGAAGAACCGTTACGTGGGCCGCACCTTCATCATGCCGGGCCAGGGCGTGCGCAAGAAGTCGGTGCGCCAGAAGCTCAACGTGATCGCCAGCGAGTTCAAGGGCCGCAACGTGCTGCTGGTGGACGACTCCATCGTGCGCGGCACCACCAGCCGCGAGATCGTGCAGATGGCGCGCGACGCGGGCGCACGCAAGGTCTACATGGCCAGCGCGGCGCCGCCGGTGCGCTTCCCCAACGTCTACGGCATCGACATGCCGACCAAGGACGAACTGGTGGCGCACAACCGCAGCATCGAGGAGATCCGCCAGCTGATCGGCTGCGATGCGCTGATCTACCAGGACGTGGATGCGATGAAGCGCGCCGTGCGCAAGGCCGCGCCCGCGCAGGGCGGCAGCGTGCCGCTGGCCGGCTTCGAGGCCTCCTGCTTCGATGGCGTGTACGTGACGGGCGACATCGACACCGAGGCCATCCTGCGCATGAATGGCAGCCGTCCGCGCATCGAGGAGACCGAGGAGGATTCTTCGCGCCTGGTGCTGCCCAACGCCAGCTGAGGCGCCGCAATCGACGGGAGGACGCCATGACCGACAAGACGCTGCCTGCAGGTCTGCGGCCCGAGACGCTGGCCGTGCGCACGGCCATCGCGCGCAGCCAGTACGGCGAGAACTCCGAGGCGCTGTACCTCACGACCGGCTTCGTGCAGCCCGATTCGGCCACCTCGGCCGAGCGCTTCGCGACCGGCGAGGGCTACACCTACGCGCGCACCTCCAACCCCACCGTCACCAGCTTCGAGCAGCGGCTGGCGGCGCTGGAGGGCACAGAGGCGGCCATCGGCGCGGCCAGCGGCATGGGCGCGATCCTGATGATGATCATGGGCCTGCTCAAGGCGGGTGACCATGTGATCCTGTCGCGCTCCATGTTCGGCTCCACGCTGAACCTGTTCGCCAAGGAGTTCGGCAAGTTCGGTGTGGAAACCACCTTCGTCTCGCAGACCGATGTGGACGAGTGGTGTGCCGCCGTGAAGCCGAACACCAAGCTGCTGTTCGCCGAAACGCCGACCAATCCGCTCACCGAGGTGTGCGACATCGCCGCGCTGGCCGAGATCGCGCATGGCGCCGGCGCGCTGCTGGCGGTGGACAACGCCTTCGCCACGCCCATCCTGCAGCGGCCCACCGAGCTGGGCGCCGACATCGTCATGCATTCGGGCACCAAGTACCTGGACGGCCAGGGCCGCGTGATGGCCGGCGCGCTGTGCGCCAGCCGCCAGCTCGTCACCGAGAAGTTCGCGCCCGTGGTGCGCACGGCGGGCATGGTGCTGTCGCCCTTCAACGCCTGGGTGGTGCTCAAGGGCATCGAAACGCTGGGCGTGCGCGTGAAGGCGCAGTGCGAGAACGCGCTGTCCCTGGCGCGCTGGCTGGAGGCGCAGCCGCAGGTGGCGCGCGTGTACTACCCGGGCCTGCCCTCGCATCCGCAGCACGCGCTGGCGATGCGCCAGCAAAACGGGCTGGGCGGCGGCGTGCTGTCCTTCCAGCTGGCCGGCGACACGCCCGAGTCGGCGCGCGCGAAAGCCTTCCACGTGATCGACAGCTGCCGCCTGCTGTCCATCGCCACCAACCTCGGCGATACCAAGACCATCATCAGCCATCCGGCTTCCACCTCGCACGGGCGCCTGTCCGAGGAGCAGCGCCAGGCGGCCGGCATCACGCAGGGCACGATCCGCGTGGCCGTGGGCCTGGAGCACATCGAGGACGTCCAGGACGACCTGCTGCGCGGCTTGCGCACGCTGGCCGCATGAGCCCCCAAGAAAGAACAATGAGCAAGACCCGCACCCGCTTCGCCCCGTCGCCCACCGGCTTCATCCACCTGGGCAACATCCGCTCGGCCCTGTATCCGTGGGCCTTCGCCCGCGCCACGGGCGGCGACTTCATCCTGCGCATCGAGGACACCGACCTCGAGCGTTCCACGCAGGCCGCGGTGGACGTGATCCTCGAAGGCATGGCCTGGCTGGGCCTGGACCATGACGAAGGCCCGTTCTACCAGATGCAGCGCATGGACCGCTACAAGGCGGTGCTGGCCGAGATGCAGGCGCAGGGCCTGGTCTATCCGTGCTACATGAGCGTGGCCGAACTCGATGCGCTGCGCGAGCGCCAGATGGTCCACAAGGAAAAGCCGCGCTATGACGGCACCTGGCGGCCCGAGCCTGGCAAGGTCCTGCCACCCGTGCCCGAGGGCGTGCAGCCCGTGCTGCGCTTCAAGAACCCGCAGGGCGGCGTGGTGGCCTGGGACGACAAGGTCAAGGGCCGCATCGAGATCCGCAACGACGAACTCGACGACCTCGTCATTGCGCGCCCCGACGGCACGCCCACGTACAACTTCTGCGTCGTGGTGGACGACATCGACATGGCGATCACGCACGTGATCCGCGGCGACGACCACGTCAACAACACGCCGCGCCAGATCAACATCTTCCAGGCCCTGGGCAAGGAACCGCCGGTGTACGCGCACCTGCCGACCGTGCTCAACGAGCAGGGCGAGAAGATGAGCAAGCGCAACGGCGCCAAGCCCGTCACGCAGTACCGCGACGAAGGCTTCCTGCCCGATGCGATGGTCAACTACCTTGCGCGCCTGGGCTGGAGCCATGGCGACGACGAGATCTTCTCGCGGGCGCAGTTCCTCGAATGGTTCGACCTCGACCACCTGGGCCGCAGCGCCGCGCAGTTCGACGAAGCCAAGCTGCGCTGGGTCAATGCCCAGCACCTGAAAGCCATGGCGGACGACCAACTGGCGCCGCTGGTGGCCGAGCAACTGGCCAAGCAAGGCATCACGGCCGACGAGCGCCTGCCGGCCATCTGCGCGCTGTTCAAGGACCGTTGCGACACCACGGTGGCGCTCGCCGGCTGGGCGTGCGCCTTCTATGCCGACGTGCAGATCCAGGAGGCGGACCGCGCCCAACACCTGACCGAGGCCGTGAAGCCAGCCATCGCCACGCTGGCCGCCAAGCTGACTGAGGTGAGCTGGGAGAAGGCCGCCATCGCGCTCGCCATCAAGGAAGCGCTCGCGGCCCATGGCCTGAAGATGCCGCAGCTGGCCATGCCGGTGCGCGTGCTGGTGATGGGCACGCCGCAGACTCCATCGCTCGATGCGGTGCTCGCCCTCTTCGATCGCGAAAAAATTCTGAAAAGATTGCGCGAAGCCTGAAAACCGACATATACTGCGAGGCTCGACAGCAACGAAGTTCTTCGAAAGCAAAGCGAAAGCCGACGCGAAGAAGAACGGCATCTGAAAAGATTTCGTGGGGGTATAGCTCAGCTGGGAGAGCGCTTGCATGGCATGCAAGAGGTCAGCGGTTCGATCCCGCTTACCTCCACCATTCAACCGTTGTCGAGATGAAGAGAAAGCGCCGATCGTGGCGCGGTTCTTAGGTTTTGACCCTATCGTCTAGAGGCCTAGGACATCACCCTTTCACGGTGAGTACCGGGGTTCGAATCCCCGTAGGGTCGCCAAGTCCGTAGCGCTTGGGCTGCCGAAAGGCGCCGAAGCTACCTACCAGGAGTGGTAGTTCAGTTGGTTAGAATACCGGCCTGTCACGCCGGGGGTCGCGGGTTCGAGTCCCGTCCACTCCGCCATCACAAAGCCTTTTCAGGAAATTCTGAAAAGGCTTTTTCTTTCCACAGGAAAGAGAAGAAAGCGCCGATCGTGGCGCGGTTCTTAGGTTTTGACCCTATCGTCTAGAGGCCTAGGACATCACCCTTTCACGGTGAGTACCGGGGTTCGAATCCCCGTAGGGTCGCCAAGTCCGTAGCGCTTGGGTTGCCGAAACGCGCCGAAGCTACCTGCCAGGAGTGGTAGTTCAGTTGGTTAGAATACCGGCCTGTCACGCCGGGGGTCGCGGGTTCGAGTCCCGTCCACTCCGCCATCGTTGATGAAGCCCTTTTGGAGAGATCCGGAAGGGCTTTCTCATTGGGGGCGCGCTTTGCGTTGCCGCCCTCGTGCAGGCGCACACGCGGGGGCGGTGGGCCGCATCGCCCTGCGTTCCCGTGCGCGGGTCTGCCGGGCGAAGCGCTTTCATGTGCTCCAATGCCAGCGGATGGGGAAGACAGCGCGGCATGCCGGATGTGGCGGCTCTTCGCACGCTTGCGTCCCCGGCCCGGAACATTCCATCGAGAGGAGAACCATGTCCGCTGAGCCCTTGACGGTTTCCGAACAGATCGGCCAGTACTACGACGCCGTGCCCTATGCGTCGCATCCCTTTCCGCAGACAGCCATCGAGCACCTGGAAGTGCTGGCGGCGCTGTTCGGGCTGGAGCCGCCGCCGCCGGCCCGCGCCCGCGTGCTGGAGCTGGGCTGCGCGTCAGGGGGCAACCTCATCCCGATGGCGGCTCGCCATCCGCAGTCGCAGATGCTGGGGGTGGACCTGTCATCGGTCCAGATCGGCGCGGGCCAGCAGTTGCTGGCGCATGTGCACGTGCCCAATGCGCAGCTGCGCACGCTGAGCATCACTGACATCGACGCTGACCTGGGCCAGTTCGACTACATCCTGTGCCATGGCGTCTACAGCTGGGTGCCGCCCGACGTGCAGGCGGCCATCCTGCGCGTGTGCAGCCAGAACCTCGCGCCGCAGGGCGTGGCTTACGTGAGCTACAACGTCTACCCCGGCTGGAAGGCGCGCGAGATCGTGCGCGACGCCATGATCCTGCGCGGCGGCCCGCGCGATGCGCCGGACGAAAAACTCTCCTACGCGCGCGGCATGCTGGAATTCCTGGACCAGTCGGCGCGCCCGGACAGCGTGCTCAAGAAGACGCTGGAGGAGACCCTGCCCATCGTGCGCCGCTCCCACACCTCCTACCTGCTGCACGAGTTCCTGGAGCCCTGCAACGCGCCGTGCTACTTCAAGGAATTCGTCGCGCGCGCGGGCGAGCAGGGGCTGGCCTACCTGTGCGATGCCGAGCCTTCCACCATGTTCGTGCAGAACTATGGCGAGAAAGTGCGCGAGCCGCTGCTGCGCGAATGCGGCGGCAGCCAGATCATGATGGAGCAGTACCTGGACTTCCTGGTCAACCGCACCTTCCGTCAGAGCCTGCTCGTGCACCAGGCGCGCCAGGGCGAAATCCGTTATCGCCTGGACCGCGACCGGCTGCGCCAGCTGCATTACGCGGGCGTCTTCGCCACGCGCGATGGCTCACCGATCACGATCGACGCGCGCGAGCAGAGCTGCACGGCCCTGCGCAACCATACGCTGACCCTGCGCCTGCCCGTGCACAAGGCCGTGGCGCTCGAACTGGAGCGGCGCTATCCCGCCACGATGGAGGTCGGCGCCCTGGTGGCCGCGGTGTCGGCCCGCGTGGGCGAGCCGCAGGCGGCGGTCGAGGGCGTGGTGCTGGGCATGCTGGAAGAAATGCTGATCCTGGGCGCCGTGCGCGTGCGGCGGCAGCCGCTGGTGGTCGCCACCGAGGTCTCGGCCGCGCCGCTGGCTTCGCACCTGGCGCGCCAGGCACCCGGCGTCGACGTGGCGGCCGGCCCTGACGCGGCCGTGTGCAACCAGTGGCACGAACTGGTCGCGCTGACGGCGCTGGAGCGCGCGCTGCTGCCTCGGCTGGACGGCGCCCATGACCATGCCCAGCTGCTGGACCATGTGCTGGCCGAGGTGCGCGCCGGGCGGCTGCGCTTTTTCAAGGATCAGCAGCCTCTGACCGACGACGCGGCCGTGCAAGCCATCGCGCGCGAACAGGTCGGCGTGGCCCTGCAGCAACTGCGCCGCAAGGGCCTGCTGATCGCCTGAAACGCCGGCCAGGCAGGTGGGGAAGGACACGACACATCCGATGCAGCTGCAGGAACTGCTCTACAGCCAGGGCTTCGGCACCCGGCGCGTCTGCGCGGGCCTGGTCCAGCAAGGCTGGGTGACGGTGGACGGGTTGTCCACGCGCGACGCCACCCTCGAGGTGGAAGCTGTCGAAGGCCTGCCTTTCGAAGTGCAGGGCCAGCCCTGGCGCTACCATGCCCTGGCCTACGTGATGCTGCACAAGCCGGCCGGCACCGAGTGCTCGCACAAGCCCTCGGCCTGGCCCAGCATCTACACCTTGCTGCCGGCGCCGCTGCGCCAGCGCCCCGCGCGCACGGCCCTGTCGGGCGTGCAGGCCATCGGCCGGCTCGACCAGGACACCACCGGGCTGCTCCTGCTCTCGGACGATGGCCAGTTCATCCATCGCATGGCCTCGCCGAAGCACCATGTGCCCAAGGTCTACGAGGTTCAAACCAAGCATCCGATCAGCGACGAGCAGATCCGCAAGCTCTGCGCGGGCGTGGTGCTGGACGACGACCCGGCCCCCGTGCGTGCCGCGCAGGCCGAGCGCGTGGCCGAGCAGCACTTGCGCCTCACGATCACCGAGGGCAAATACCACCAGGTCAAGCGCATGGTCGCGGCCGTCGGCAACCGGGTGGAGGGGCTGCATCGCTCGCGCATCGGCGATCTGGCCCTGCCCGAGGACCTGGCGCCCGGCCAATGGCGCTGGCTCAGCGTGGCGGAAGTGGAGGGCCTGCGCCGGCGCCCGCGCTGAGCTGCAGAAGAACGTCGGCGCGGCGGCGGCGCCACACGGCGGGCACGGGTGTGGCGTTGCGTCAGCCGGGAAAGGTGCAGGTCCGTTAAGCTGCGACCGCTGTTCAGGAAGCACGTCTTGTTCCCCCTCTCTCTTTCACGCTCCGGCCGCGCTGCGGCCTCCTTCCAGGCCCTCGTGGCCGCCGGCACGCTGGCCCTGGGGCTGGCCGCGGCCGTTCCCGCGCCGGCCCGGGCGCAGGCGCCGGGCGCACCGGCGGCGGCCGCAGCCGCAGCACCGCCGGTCTTCGTGCTCAATTCGCTCGACGCCACGGTCAGCCTGATCGACCCGCAGACCTGGACCGAGCGCCAGCGCGTGCCCGTGGGCAAGGAGCCGCACCACATCTACCTCACGCCCGACGAGAAGTCGGTGATCGTGGCCAACTCGGCCGGCGATTCGCTGAGCTTCTTCGACCCGCGCACGGGCGCCCTGCAGCGCACGGTGACGGGCATCATCGACCCGTACCACCTGCGCTTCTCGCCCGACATGAAATGGTTCGTGACGGCTGCGAACCGGCTGAACCACGTCGACATCTACCGCTGGAACGGAAAGGACCTGCAACTGGCCCAGCGCATCGCCACCGGCAAGACGCCCAGCCACATCTGGATCGACAGCCGCAGCACCGTGGCCTACGTGACCATGCAGGACAGCGATGAGCTGGTCGCGGTCGACCTGGCCACGCAGCGCATCCGCTGGCGCGTGGCCACGGGCCCGATGCCGGCCGACATCTTCGGCCTCGCGGGCGACAAGACCCTGCTGGTCGGCCTGACCGGCAGCGACGCGGTGCAGGTCTTCGACGTGTCGGGCGCTGAGCCGCGCGCGACCGGCCGCATCACCACCGGCAAGGGCGCCCACGCCTTCCGCTCGGCCGGCGACGGCAAGTCGGTGTTCCTGAGCAACCGCGCGGCCAACACCATCAGCCGCATCGACCTGGCCAGCCTGACGGTGACGGCCAACTATCCGGTGCCCGGCGGCCCCGACTGCATGGATGTGTCGGCCGACGGCAAGACGCTGTACGTGACCTCGCGCTGGGCGCGCAAGCTCAGCGTGGTGGACCTGGCCAGCGGCAAGCTCAGCCGCAGCGTGCCCGTGGGACGCTCGCCGCACGGGGTGTGGACGCTGGACCATGCGAAGCGCTGAGCATCGCAGCCGCCCCAGGGCCGGTGCGCTGGCCGCCGCCGCACTCGCGGGCGCGGCCGGCCTGGTGTCGGCGCAGACCATCGCGCCGCCGCCCGCCAGCTGCGACAAACCGCTGTACCTGACCTTCGACACCGGCCACATGGGCGTCGCCCCGCTGGTGGCCGAGGTGCTGCAACGCCAGCAGGTGCGGGTGACCTTCTTCGCCGCCGATGAAAAGACGCAGACCGGCGGCGACAGCCTGGACAACCAGTGGGCGCCGTGGTGGAAGGCGAGGGCGGCCGAAGGCCACGCCTTCGCCTCGCACACCCACAGCCATGCCTACTGGCTGGCGGACGAACGCACGGTGGAGCCGCGCTTTCGCATCCGGCCCTCCGCGGGGGCCTTCGCCGGCCGCACCTTCACCTGGACGGCGGCGCAGTACTGCGAGAGCATCCAGCAGGCCGCCGACCGGCTGGCGCATGTCACGGGCGTCAAGCCGCTGCCGCTGTGGCGCGCCCCGGGCGGCAAGACCTCGCCCAAGCTGGAACAGGCAGCCCAGGCCTGCGGCTACCGGCACGTGGGCTGGTCGCCGGCGGGTTTCCTGGGCGACGAACTGCCGAGCGAGAAGTACCCCAACGACAAGCTGCTCGCGCAGGCGCTGCAGCGCATCCGCCCGGGCGACGTGCTGCTCGCGCACCTGGGCATCTGGTCGCGCAAGGACCCGTGGGCGCCGGCCGTGCTGGAGCCGCTGATCGTGGGCCTGAAGGCCCAGGGTTTTTGCTTCCGCACGCTGCGCGACCATCCCGATTACCGGGCCTGGATCGCCGCGCATCCTTGAGCTTCTGAGTAGGCACCCGATCCATGTTCGACCGCCTGGCAGACGCTTTCGGCTGGCTGCAGCAGACCCTGTTCGAGTCGGTGGTGCAGCCGCTGGTGTACGCCCTCGGGCTGGGCGGCTGGGCGGAGGACGCCTTCGATGGCACCGGCTGGCTGCTGGTGGGCCTGCTGCAGATCGCCGTGATGCTGGCCGTGATCGGGCCGCTGCAGCGCTGGCGGCCCGTGGAGCCGGTGCGGGACCGGCAGGCCATCCGCACCGACATCCTCTACACGCTGATCCACCGGCTGGGCTTGTTCCGGCTGGGGCTTTTCCTGCTGGTCGACCCGCTCTTCGACGCGCTGCTGGGCGCGCTGCGCAGCGCTGGCTGGGGCACGCTGCACCTGGACCAGCTGTGGCCCGGCGTAACCGACATCGCCTGGGTGTCGCTGCTGATGTACCTCGTCGTGCTGGACTTCGTGGAGTACCTGATCCACCGCGGCCAGCACCGCTGGCAATGGTGGTGGAGCCTGCATGCGCTGCACCATTCGCAGCGGCAGATGACCATGTGGAGCGACAACCGCAACCACCTGCTCGACGACCTGCTGCATGACGCGATCATCGTGCTGGTGGCGCAGCTGATCGGCGTGGCGCCGGGGCAATTCATCGCCGTGGTGGCGCTCACGCAGCTGTCGGAAAGCCTGCAGCACGCCAACCTGCGCCTTGGCTTCGGCCGCTGGGGCGAGCGCCTGTGGGTGAGCCCGGCCTTCCATCGCACGCACCATGCGATCGGCCTCGGGCATGAGCGCGCGGTGACGCCGGCGCCGGCCGGCGCCAGCGTGCCGGCCGGCGCCGGCCCTGCGCCCGCCGCGGCGCGCCTGGGCGGCTGCAATTTCGGCGTGCTGCTGCCCTGGTGGGACCAGCTCTTTGGCAGCGCCGACTTCAGCGGCCGCTACCCCGACACCGGCATCCGCGACCAGGTGGAACCCGACGCCCAGGGCCGCGTGCGCGATTACGGCCGCGGCTTCTGGGGCCAGCAATGGCTGGGCCTGTGCCGCCTCGTCGGCCGACGCTGAGGCGCGGCGCCCGCGCGCGGCGCGTGGCCTGCGGCCGGGGGGCGGTATGCTCGCGCGGCCATGAAACTCTTTCTCGATGCCTTCTGGCGTGCGGCGGCCTATTGCCTGATGCCCCGCGTGATCGTGCTGTCGCTGCTGCCGCTGGTGCTGATGGTGGCGCTGGGCCTGGGGCTGGGCTATTTCTACTGGGACGCGGCCGTGGCCTGGACGCACGAGGCGCTCAACGCCTGGCCGCTGCTGGCCGGCCTGTGGAGCTGGCTGCAGGGCCTGTTCTCGGCCGACGTGCGCGACATGCTGGCGCCGCTGGTGGTGGTGCTGGCGCTCACGCCCGGGATCGTGCTGCTGTCGCTGGTCGTGGTGGCGGCCTTCATGTCGCCCGCGCTCACGCGGCTGGTGGCTTCGCGCCGCTTCGCCAGCCTGGAGCTCAAGCACGGCGCTTCCTTCGTCTTCAGCGTGGCGCGCTCGCTGGGCCTCACGCTGCTGGCCGTGCTGGCGCTGCTCGTGTCGATGCCGCTGTGGCTCATTCCGCCGCTGGTGCTGGTGCTGCCGCCGCTGATCTGGGGCTGGCTCACCTTCAAGGTCATGGCCTTCGATGCCCTGGCCGAGCATGCCAGCGCCGAGGAGCGCCAGACGCTGATGCGCCAGCACCGCGTGCCGCTGCTGGCCATCGGCGTGCTGTGCGGCTACCTGGGGGCGGCGCCCAGCATCGTCTGGGCCTCGGGCCTGCTGTTCGCGGCCGCCTTTTTCGTGCTGGTACCGCTGGCAATCTGGATCTACACCGTCGTCTTCGCCTTCTCGGCCCTGTGGTTCGCCCACTATGCCCTCGACGCGCTGGCGCAGCTGCGCACCGCGCGCGTGGCCGAGCGTCTGGGCGGCATGCCGCCGCCCGCAGGGCCAGAAGTTCCGCCGCCCGGGCCGCCGCCCGCCGCCATCGGCTCCGCGCTGCCGGACGGCGCCCTTCCTCCTTCCGCACCTCCCGCGTCTACCTCTGCATGAACTTCGGCCTCATCATCGTCGGCGACGAGATCCTCTCGGGCAAGCGCGCCGACAAGCACCTGCCCCGCTTCATCGAGATGCTGGCCGCGCGCGGGCTGGCGCTGGCCTGGGCCGAATACGTGGGCGACGATCCGGCACGCATCACGGCGACCTTGCAGCGCGCCTTTGCCGGGGGCGAGGTGGTTTTCAGCACCGGCGGCATCGGCGCCACGCCCGACGACCACACGCGCCAATGCGCCGCCGCGGCCCTGGGCCGGCCGCTGGCGCTGCACCCCGAGGCCGCCCGCCTGATCCGCGAGCGCATGCAAGACGTGGCGCGCGAGGAAGGCCGCCCCTACGAGCCCGAGCGCGCCGACAACCGGCACCGGCTGAACATGGGCGTGTTCCCCGAGGGCGCCACCCTGATTCCGAATCCGTACAACAAGATCCCCGGCTTCAGCGTCGGCGACGTCCATTTCCTGCCGGGCTTTCCCGTCATGGCCTGGCCGATGGCCGAATGGGTGCTCGACACCCGCTATGCGCACCTGGCCCGGCCCGTGGTGACGCAGGAGCGCTCCGTGATCGTTTTCGGTGCGATGGAGGCCGCGCTCACGCCCCTCATGGAGGCGGTGGAGGCGGCCCATCCGGGCGTCAAGGTCTTCAGCCTGCCCAGCGTCGACCACCCCGTGCATGGCCGCCACATCGAGCTCGGCGTCAAGGGCGAGCCCTCGCGGCTGGAGGCCGCCTATGCGCAGCTCAAGACGGGACTGCACGAATATGGTGCATCCATTGGCCCTGAATTGGTGCGATAACTCTTTGCGCACCTTCTTGGTGATACTGCGCGGGGCCGGTGCCTCGTGGATACTGCGTCCGCCACGCCGACGGGCGCCCGCCCCGGTGGCACAGAAACTGCATTCCCTGTCGCGCATTCTGCTTAACCCACTCATCCAAACCAGGAGATCCTGATGGCCAAGACCGTCGCCGATGTGCTGAAACTCGTCAAGGAAAACGAGGTCAAGTTCGTCGACTTCCGATTCACCGACACCCGCGGCAAGGAACAGCACGTCACGGTGCCGGTCTCGCATTTCGACGAGGACAAGTTCCAGTCGGGCCATGCTTTCGACGGTTCGTCCATCGCCGGCTGGAAGGGCATCGAGGCTTCGGACATGCTCCTGATGCCCGATCCGAACACGGCCGTCATCGATCCCTTCTTCGAAGAAACGACGCTGAACCTGACCTGCGACGTGCTGGAGCCGGCCGACGGCAAGCCCTACGACCGCGACCCCCGCTCCATCGCCAAGAAGGCCGAGGCCTACCTGAAGTCCTCGGGCCTGGGCGACACCGCGTTCTTCGGCCCCGAGCCCGAATTCTTCATCTTCGACGACGTGCGCTGGCAAGCCGACATGTCGGGCAGCTTCGTGAAGATCGACGTCGATGAAGCGCCCTGGAACACCGGCAAGAAGTACGAAAGCGGCAACTCGGGCCATCGCCCGACCGTCAAGGGCGGCTACTTCCCGGTGCCGCCGGTCGACAGCTCGCAGGACATCCGCGCCGAGATCTCGCTGGTGCTGGAATCCCTGGGCATCCCGGTCGAGGTGTTCCACCACGAAGTGGCCGGCGCCGGCCAGAACGAGATCGGCACCAAGTTCAGCACGCTGGTCGAGCGCGCCGACTGGACGCAGAAGCTCAAGTACGTGATCTGGAACGTCTGCCACGCCTACGGCAAGACGGCCACCTTCATGCCCAAGCCGCTGCAAGGCGACAACGGCTCCGGCATGCACGTGCACCAGTCGATCTGGAAGGACGGCAAGAACCTGTTCGCCGGCGACGGCTATGCGGGCCTGTCGGACACGGCCCTGTACTACATCGGCGGCATCATCAAGCACGCCCGTGCCCTGAACGCCATCACCAACCCCGGCACCAACAGCTACAAGCGCCTGGTGCCCGGCTTCGAAGCCCCGGTGAAGCTGGCCTACTCGGCCAAGAACCGCTCGGCCTCGATCCGCATCCCCTTCGTGAGCAACCCGAAGGCGCGCCGCATCGAGGCCCGCTTCCCCGATCCGCTGGCCAACCCGTACCTGTGCTTCTCGGCCCTGCTGATGGCCGGCCTGGACGGCATCGAGAACAAGATCCACCCGGGCGAAGCCGCCACCAAGGACCTGTACCACCTGCCGCCGGAAGAAGACGCGCTGGTGCCCACCGTGTGCCACAGCCTGGACCAGGCGCTCGAGTACCTGGACAAGGGCCGCGGCTTCCTGACCAAGGGCGGCGTGTTCACCGATGCCTTCATCGATGCCTACATCGAGCTGAAGATGCAGGAAGTGACGCGCTTCCGCATGGCGCCGCACCCGGTCGAGTTCGACATGTACTACTCGCTGTAAAGCGAGCGCGGGCTTCTGCGCAGGCCCGCTGATGCACAAAAAGGACGGCCTGCCGTCCTTTTTGTTTTTGGCGGGCGCCCTGTTCTTCAGCCGGTCGTCGAAGTGCAAGAAAATGCAAGTCCTCCTTCACAGGCCAGGAACATGAAAATCCCGACCCTCATCGCTTTGCTCGCCGCCTCCATGCTGGCGGGCGGGGCCGCCCAGGCGCAGGAGCGCGTCTGGCGCTGCGGCAACGAATACACCAACAACGCGGCCGATGCGCAGCGCCGCAACTGCAAGCTCATGGAAGGCGGCAACGTCACCGTGGTGCAGGGCGCGAGTGCGGCGGCCCGGCCGGCCGCCGCATCTGCCGGCGCTGGCGGGAGCGCCACGGCCGCGCGCGCGCCGGCCGGCAGCCCGCGTGTGGAAAGCGCCGAGCAGCGCCAGCGCGATTCCGACGCGCGTGCCGTGCTCGAAGCCGAACTGCAGAAGGCCCAGGCGCGCCAGGCCGAACTGCAGCGCGAATACAACAACGGCGAGCCCGAGAAGCAGGGCAGCGAAGCCAAGAACTACCAGAAGTACCTGGACCGCGTGGCCGAGATGAAGGCGCAGATCGCGCGCAATGAGAGCGACATCGCGGGGCTGCAGCGCGAGCTTTCGCGCCTGCCGGCACGCTGAAATGAAACACCTCCCAGGCCGCTTCGCGGCTCCCCCCTCTCTCGCCTTCGGCGGGAGGGGGGCGCACCCAGAGGCCTGGCAGAGCCAGTTCCTCGGGTTCCCTGCGGACGACGTTGCGCTGGTCGAGTTGAAACCCCGGTTTCATGTCCTGCAGGTGGCGCGCCGCGCCGCCGCAAACTGAGATGGCCTTCGGCAAAGGCCTGGCGTCTGCGCGGCGCTTCCAGTCCTTCGACCTGCTGGCCACGCTGGTGGCCGTGATCCGCGACGACGGCACGCTGATCTTCGCGAATTCCGCCCTCGAGGACGCGCTGGGCCATTCGCGCCGCACGCTCACCGGCACGCGCTTCGCGGCCTGTTTCGTGGATGCGGCCGTGCTGCTGAACGCGATCGAGGGCGCGCGCAGCAACGACTTCGCGACGCTGCGCTATGAGGCTTTCCTGCGGCGCAGCAGCAGCGCCGAGCCGTTGCCCGTGCAGGTGACGCTGGCCCAGACCGACAAGCGTGGCGAGCTGGTGCTGGAGATGACGCCGCAGGAGCAGCAGGCCCGCCTGGACCGCGAGGAGCGCCTGCTGGACCAGGCCCAGGCCAACAAGGAGCTGATCCGCAACCTGGCGCACGAGATCAAGAACCCGCTGGGCGGCATCCGCGGCGCGGCGCAGCTGCTGCAGATGGAGGTCGAGTCGCGCGACCTCGTCGAGTACACGCAGGTCATCATCCACGAGGCCGACCGGCTGCAGACGCTGGTCGACCGGCTGCTGGCGCCGCACCGCCGTCCGCACGTGGTGGGCGACGTGAACATCCACGAAGTGTGCGAGCGCGTGCGCGCGGTGCTGATGGCCGAGTTCCCCCACGGGCTGGAGATCGAGCGCGACTTCGACCCGTCGATTCCCGAGTTCCGCGGCGATCGCGAGCAGTTGATCCAGGCCACGCTGAACATCGCGCACAACGCGGCGCTGGCCCTGGCCGAGCGCCGCGCCGAGGGCGACGCGAGGATCACCTTCCGCACGCGCGTGGTCCGCCATGTGATCCTGAACAAGCAGTGGTGGCGACTGGCATTGGAATTGCATGTCATCGACAACGGACCGGGGGTGCCCGAGGCCATCAAGGACCGTCTTTTCTACCCGCTGGTGTCGGGGCGCGAAGGCGGAACGGGCCTGGGGCTCACACTGGCGCAGACTTTCGTACAGCAGCACCATGGGGTGATCGAGTGCGACAGCGTGCCGGGCCGGACCGATTTCAAGATCACATTGCCGCTGCCGTAGCACGAGGAACACAAGGACCCGCATGAAGCCGATCTGGATAGTGGATGACGACCAATCGATACGCTTCGTGCTCGAGAAGGCGCTGCTGCGCGAAGACCTGCCCACGCGCAGCTTCACCAACACGCGCGAGGTGCTCGCGGCGCTGGAAGCGGCCAACGACGACGAGATGCTCGGCCCGCAGGTGCTGGTGTCCGACATCCGCATGCCGGGCGGTTCGGGCCTGGACCTGCTGGACAAGATCAAGGCCAAGCACCCCGGCCTGCCGGTCATCATCATGACCGCCTTCTCCGACCTGGACAGCGCCGTCTCGGCCTTCCAGGGCGGCGCCTTCGAGTACCTGCCCAAGCCCTTCGACCTGCCGCGCGCGGTCGAGCTCATCCGCCGCGCGGTCGACGAGAGCCAGCGCGAGGAGGTGTCGGAAGAGCGCATGCAGGCCGCGCCCGAGATGCTCGGCCAGGCGCCGGCCATGCAGGACGTGTTCCGCGCCATCGGCCGGCTCTCGCAGAGCAACGTCACCGTGCTGATCACGGGCGAATCGGGCTCGGGCAAGGAACTGGTTGCGCGTGCGCTGCACAAGCACTCGCCGCGCGCCAACGGGCCCTTCGTGGCGATCAACACCGCGGCCATCCCCAAGGACCTGCTGGAGAGCGAGCTGTTCGGCCATGAGCGCGGCGCCTTCACCGGCGCGCAGACCATGCGCCGCGGGCGCTTCGAGCAGGCCGAGGGCGGCACGCTCTTCCTCGACGAAATCGGCGACATGCCCTTCGACCTGCAGACGCGGCTGCTGCGCGTGCTCTCCGACGGGCACTTCTACCGCGTGGGCGGGCACAACGCCGTGAAGGCGAACGTGCGCGTGATCGCCGCCACGCACCAGGACCTGGAGCAGCGCGTCAAGCAGGGCGTGTTCCGCGAGGACCTGTTCCACCGTCTCAACGTGATCCGGCTGCGCCTGCCCGCGCTGCGCGAGCGCAAGGAGGACGTGCCCTCGCTGGCGCGCCACTTCCTGCAGCAGAGCGCCAAGCAACTGGGCGTGGAGCCCAAGCGCATCTCCGAATCCGCGCTGGCGCGCCTGTCGGCCTTCAGCTTCCCCGGCAATGTGCGCCAGCTGGAGAACATCTGCCATTGGCTCACCGTGATGGCGCCGGCCCAGCTCATCGAAGCCAAGGACCTGCCGCCCGAAGTGCTCGACGGTGAAGGCGCGGCCGCTGCGGCGCCCGCGCCCGCGGCCAGCGCCGCCCCGGCCGCCATGGCGGCCCCGGGGACCTTGCCGGCCACCGAGCATGCGCCCGAGGGCGCCGCGGGCGTGCCGTTCGCACAGGCCGTGGCGAGGTCCGCCGTGGAGGGGGCCGTGGCCGCCGCGCCGCCGGGCGGCGGCTGGGAGCAGGGCCTGCAGGCCGAAGCGCAGGCGCTGCTGATGGCCGGCCGCACCGACGTGTGGGACGTGCTCACGCAGCGCGTGGAATCGCAGCTGATCCGCACGGCGCTCGGCTTCACGCGCGGCCGTCGCATCGAGGCCGCGCAGAAGCTGGGGATCGGGCGCAACACCATCACGCGCAAGATTTCCGAGCTCGGTCTGGACGACGCATGAGCACGCGAGGCCGGACGGAAAAAAGGGCGCCCGAGGGCGCCCTTTTTCATGACCGAAGCCGGATCAGCGGCTGCGCTGGCCTTCGGTGAGCGTGTCCAGCTGGAAGCGGCCGCTCTTGTCCCACAGCCAGGTGTCGACGTAGGTGTGCGGCCCCACCTTGCCGGGCGCCGGGAAGGGCGAGGCGGCGCGGATCATCTGGGCGATCTGCGGCGGTACCTCGGGCGCATGGCTGGGCGTGCGGCTGTAGGTCACCTGGGTCACGTTGCCCTGCGCGTCGATGTCCGTCTCCACGACCACCACGGCGTACACCAGGGGCGGGATCTTGCCCTTGTAGATTTTCTTGGCGTAGATCTTGTAGAGGTGCTGCGCGCCCTGCTTGCGCCAGGCCCGCACCGCCGGTGTCTGCGCCGTGATGAGCCGCACCGTGGGAATGTCCGGCGTGCCGGGCGTGCCCGGGGCGGCCGCCGGGTCGCCCGGGCCCTCGGCACCGCCGGGCGCATCCGGCTTCGGCAGCAGCGTGCAGCCGGCCAGCGCCGCGATGGCCGCGAGCGCGCAGAAACGGGAGAAGCGGCGCGCGGGCGGCAGGCGGCTGTGCAGGGGCATGTCGTTGCTCTTCATCGGGCAGGGGCGGCCTGGGCGGGCGAGGGCGTGCGCGTCAGAGTCAGCGTCAGAGCGCCAGATCGACCACCACCGGCGCATGGTCGCTGGGCTTTTCCCACTTGCGCGGCACGCGGTCGATGGTGCAGCTGCGCGCGGCCGGCACCAGCGCGTGGCTCAGCAGGATGTGGTCGATCCGAAGGCCGCGGTTCTTCTGGTAGCCCAGCATGCGGTAGTCCCACCACGAATAGCTCTTCTCGGGCTGGTCGAAGAGGCGGAAGCCGTCGACCAGGCCGAGGTCCAGCAGCGCGCGGAAGTGCTGGCGCTCCTCGCTCGTGTGGTGGATGGTCTCGCGCAGGCCTTCGGGATCGTAGCTGTCGCGGTCCTCGGGCGCGATGTTGAAGTCGCCCAGCAGCACCACGCGCTCGTGCGCGGCCAGTTCCGCGCGCATCATCTGCTGCAGGCCGTCGAGCCAGCGCATCTTGTAGGCGAACTTCTCGCTGCCCGGCTCCTGCCCGTTCACGAAGTAGCCGTTGACCACGCGCAGCGCGCCGCTCGGCGTGTCCAGCGTGGCCGCGATGACGCGCGAATGCGCATCCTCGAAGCCCGTGATGTTGCGCACCACGTCGCGCACCGGCGCCAGGCTCAGGATCGCGACGCCGTTGTAGGTCTTCTGCCCGAACACGGCGGCGTGGTAGCCGGCCGACTGGAGCACCTCGAGCGGGAACTTGTCGTCGCTCATCTTCAGCTCCTGCAGGCACAGCACGTCCACGGGGTTGGCGATCAGCCAGTCCAGCACGTGCTGCAGGCGGGCGGTGAGGGAGTTGACGTTCCAGGTGGCGATGCGCATGGGGCGGGTCTTGCTGTGGGATCGGAAACGAAGGAGGCTGCGGCGCAGGGCACCGCGCGAAGCGCCGATCTTCGCAGCAAGCGCGCCCCGGTGGCATGCCGCTGGCTCCCGGGCCGGCCCGCAGGTTCAGCCGGGCCCTTCGGGCCGGTCCGCCGCGGCAGGTGCGGGCGCATGCGCGCGGTGCCAGTCCGCCAGCGAAAAGTCCGGGAAGGCGGCATGGCGCTCGTCGCCCGGCCGGCCTTCCACGCGCACCCACGGTGCCTTGGAATCCAGCATCACATGCACGTTCGCCGGCGGCTCGGGCAGGGGCGTGTCGATGGCCCCGGCATGCGGATGGACCAGGTCGGGCCAGCGCGGGTCCCACATCCACAGGGCCGTGCCGCAATGGCTGCAGAAATGCCGCTGGCCGGGGCTGACCTCGGCCTGGCCGTCCGTGTCCAGCGTGGCGCGGTAGACGCGCACATACCGCCGTCCCTTCACCTGCAGCGTGCGGTGGTCGGCGCCCAGGTTGATGGCGTAGCCGCCCGTGCCCGCGGTCTTGCGGCAGATCGAGCAGTAGCAGCGCATGAAGGGCAGGGGCTCCGTGGACTCGACGGAGAAGCGGACGCGGCCACAGTGGCAGGAGCCTTCCAGATGCATGGGCGCGAGCATCATGGCCGCAGGCGGGCCGCCGCGCGCGCCGTTCCCGGCATCGGATGTCGGCGCTCGACTACATGCCCGGGCGCGGCGGCGCCGGCGGCGTTGTGGCATGCAGGCTCGAATGGTAGAAACTGAGAATGACTCTCAACTACAATGTGGCCGACGCCTTGGCCGCGGCGCCTTCCCGGCGCTGCGGCGGGCCCTTCTCTTCGCGCTTGGCTCATTCCTCCATGAAAAAACTGGCCTTGGCTGCTGCCTGTGCGGCGCTTTCCGTTTCCTCGGTGTGCGCGCCGTGGCTGCTAGCTGCGCCCGCTGCGGCGCAAGGCGCTGCGGTGGCTGCGGCCGTCACGCCCGAGCAGGTGGTCCGGCATTACGCGGCGCTGGTGCAGGCCGGCTATGACGACACGCTGGCCGGCGCCCTGGAACTGCAGGCTGCCGTCCGCGCCTTCACGGCATCGCCCTCGCAGGCCGGGCTGCAGGCGGCGCGCCAGGCCTGGCTTGCGGCACGCGAGTCCTACGGCCAGACGGAGGCCTTCCGCTTCTATGGCGGCCCGATCGACGATGACAACGGCCCCGAGGGCCGCCTCAACGCCTGGCCGATGGACGAGTCCTACGTCGACTCCGTGAAGGGTGACGAGAAGGCGGGCCTCATCAACGACCGCCAGGTCGCCATCACCAAGAAGAACCTGTCGGCGCTCAACGAGCGCGACGGCGAGGAGAACATCGCCACCGGCTGGCATGCGATCGAGTTCATGCTCTGGGGCCAGGACCTGAGCGAGACCGGCCCGGGCAACCGCAGCTTCGAGGATTTCGTCGACGGCAAGCGTGCCAATGCGGACCGCCGCCGCCAGTACCTGCAAGTGGTGACCGAACTGCTGGTCGACGACCTGCGGTCGCTCACCAGGGCGTGGGCGCCCCCGGCAGCGAAGCAGAAGGCCAACTACCGCGCGAAATTCGAGCGCGCGGGCACCGAATCGCTGCGCAGGATCTTCGTCGGCCTGGGCTCGCTGTCGCGCGGCGAACTGGCCGGCGAGCGGCTCGAGGTGGCGCTGGCCAGCCAGGACCAGGAAGACGAGCACTCCTGCTTTTCCGACAACACGCACCGCGATGCCGTGACCAACGCGAAGGGCATCCAGAACGTGTGGACCGGCCGGTACGTGCGCCGCGACGGCCGCGTGCTCCAGGGGCCGGCGCTGCGCGACCTGGTGGCGGCGAAGAACGCCGCGCTGGCCGAGCGCACGAGCGCGCAGATCGCCGCCTCCGTGGCCGCGGCCGAGGCCATCCAGGCGCCCTTCGACCGCGAGATCATCGGCGGCGCCGACGCCCCGGGCCGCCAGCGTGTGCAAAGGACCATCGACAGCCTCACGCAGCAGAGCAAGGACCTGGTGGAGGCCGCGGGCGCCATCGGCATCACGCGGCTGACGCTGGTCAACCCCGAATAACTCTTCGCGTCTTGTTCATGTTCCGCGCAGCCCAGGCCCGGGCCGGGCTGGCAGCCGCCGCCGTGCTGGCGCTGCTGGCCGCCATGCCGCACGCCACCGCCACTGGCACCACCGCCGAGATCGACGACACCCGGGTCGGCGGTGCGACCACCGTGCATGCCACGGGCCGCAACGCCTTCTCCTTCCCGGCCGCCAACCTGAGCGACGCGGAGCGCACGCGCTTCGTGATCGGCAATTCCTTCTTCCGCCGCAACTGGGTGCAGGCGCCGGCCTCCACCCAGGCGCGCGACGGGCTGGGGCCGCATTTCATCGCACGCTCCTGCGGCGGCTGCCACGTGCAGGACGGGCGCGGCGCGCCGCCGGACTTCAGCAAGGGCCTGTCGGACCCTCCCGTTGCGCTGCTGATGCGCCTGTCGGTGCCCGGCGCCGGCCTCCACGGCGGGCCGAAGCCCGATCCGGTCTATGGCGACCAGTTCCAGAACTTCGCGGTGCGCCAGGTGCAGCCCGAAGGCGAGATCGACATCCGCCATCAGACCGTGCGCGGCGCCTTCGCCGACGGCACCCCCTACGAGCTGCTCCAGCCCATCTACCGCCTGCGCAAGCTCAACTACGGCCCCACGGCGCCGGGCCTCATGATCAGCCCGCGCATCGCGCCGCAGGTCATCGGCATGGGGCTGCTGGAGCTGATTCCGGAGTCCGAGATCCTGCGCAACGCGCAGGTCCAGGCCGCCACGCTGGGCCCGGTCAAGGGCCAGGTCAACCGCGTGTGGGACCAGCCCTCGCAGCAGATGAGGATCGGCCGCTTTGGCTGGAAGGCCAACGTGGCCACCATCGCGCACCAGACGGCGGCCGCCTTCCAGGGCGACATCGGCATCACCTCGCGCCTGTTCCCCGATCAGCCCTGTTCGGCCAGGCAGAAGGACTGCCTGGCCGCACCTGCCGGCCATGACGGCCAGGGCGTGGAGATCGACGACGAGACGCTGTCGCAGGTCACCTTCTACCAGGCCACGCTGGCGCCGCCCGCGCGGCGCGGTGCGCGCGACGCGCAGGTGCTGCAGGGCCAGAAGCTCTTCGCGCAGGCGCAGTGCGCGGCCTGCCACCGGCCTTCGTACACCACGGCCGACACGCTCTTTCCGCCGCTCACCGAACGCGTGACCAGCCCGGCGCTGCTGAAGCAGACCATCCACCCCTACACCGACCTGCTGCTGCACGACATGGGCGAAGGCCTGGCCGATGGCCGTCCGGACTTCGAGGCCAGCGGCCGCCAGTGGCGCACGCCGCCGCTGTGGGGCATCGGCCTGATCGAGGACGTGAACGGCCACCAGCGCCTGCTGCACGACGGGCGCGCACGCGGCGTGATGGAGGCCATCCTCTGGCACGACGGCGAGGCGCGCGAAAGCCGCGAGGCGGTGCGGCGCATGTCGGCCGACGAGCGCGCCGCGCTCGTGCGCTTCATCAACTCCCTTTGAGCGAGGAGGCGCCCATGACGCTGTCCCATTCCTGTCTCCGCGGCCTTGCCGCGTGTGGCGCCGCACTGTTGGCCAGCGTGGCCCTGGCGCAGCCCGCCGAGCCGCCGGTTCCGCAAGCCAGCACCGTCGAGATGCTGTCGCGCGCCTACGGCCAGCAGTTCGCGCCGCGCGCGGCCGCGTTCTCGCAGGAGGCGACGCGCCTGGTCGGCGCCGTCGATGCGCTGTGCAATGGTGCGCCGGCTGAAGCGGCCACCGGCCTGTCGACGGCGCAGGACCAATGGCGCAGCACCGCCACCGCCTGGGATCGGCTCACCGGCGTGGCCGTGGGGCCGGTGGTCAAGCGGCGCGCGCTGACGGCGCTGGACTTCAACCCCACGCGGCCCGCGACCATCGAGCGCGCGATCCAGAGCGCGCCCCACGGCCCCGAGCAGATGGAGCGCATCGGCACGCCGGCCAAGGGCATTCCGGCGCTGGAATGGCTGCTGTGGAGCGCGAAGCCCGCGCCCCAGACGCCGGCCTGCCGCTACACGCAGCAGGTGGCGCAGGAACTCGCGCGCGAGGCCGGCACCCTCGCTGCAGGCTTCGAGGCCCAGGCGCGCACCGACTGGGCGAACGCGCATCGCGCCACCTTCCTGGCACTGCAGGAGCTGGTCAACCAGTGGCTGGGCGGCGTGGAGCGCCTGCGCTGGGCGCAGATCGACAAGCCGCTGAAGGCGGCCGAGACGGCGACGCAGAAGAAGGCGCCGGCCTTCACGCGGGCGCTCAGCGGCCAGACGGGCGCCAGCTGGGCCGCGCAATGGGAGGCCCACCGCAGCCTGGGCGAACCCGTGGGTGCTGCGCTGCAGGCCCGCGGCCAGGGCGAGCTGGCGGCGAAGCTGCAAGGCGTGCTGGCGCGCACCGATCAGGCCCTGGCCACCGCGCGGCCCGATCAGCCCGCCACGCTCGCGCCGGCCGTGGACGCGCTGGGGGCGCTGAAGAAGCTCATCGAGGCCGAGATCGCGCCCGCGCTAGACGTGACCATCGGCTTCTCGGACGGCGACGGGGACTGATGTGATGCGCAGCCCGACTTCGAGCACGCGCCGGCACTGGCTGGCGCAGGTTGCTGCGCTGGGCTTGGGTGCGGCCGCGGGTTCAGCGCTCGCCCGCACGCACGAAGCTGCGCCCCTGCGCTTTGCTGCCGCGTGGGAGGCCGATGCAGACGGCTACCAAGTCGGTGTGCTGCAGCAGCAGGCGGGCCAACTGGCCATCCAGTCGGCGCTCAGCGTGCCGACGCGCGCGCACGGCGTGTGGGTGGAAGCGGGGCAGGGCAGCGGTGGCACGTTGCTCGCGGCGGCCCGCCGCCCCGGCGACTGGCTGGTGCGCATGCGCATCGCCGACGGCCAGGCCCTGGCCTGGCACTGGATGGAGGGTGGGCGCGCCTTCAACGGCCATGTGATCGCCAGCGCGGACGGCCAGCGCCTGTACACGACCGAGACCGACCTGGAAAACGCTGAGGGCCTGATCGGCGTGCGCGATGCCGCCACGCTCGAGAAGATCGACGAATGGCGCACGCAGGGCATGGACCCGCATGAGCTGCTGCTCGATGCCGACGGCACGTTGCTGGTGGCCAACGGCGGCATTCCCACCTGGCCCGAAACCGGCCGCGTGAAGGTCGACCTGCACCGCATGGACGCCTCTCTGGTGCGGCTGGACACGCGCGACGGCCGCGTGCGCGGCCAGTGGCGCGTGGCCGACCAGCGCCTGAGCCTGCGCCATCTCGCCTGGGGCCAGGACGAGCGCGGTGCGCGCGTGCTGGGCATCGCGCTGCAGGCCGAGCACGACGACGCGGCGGCACGCGCCGCCGCACCGCTGTTCGCGCGCTTCGACGGCCGCGCGTTGCAGGTCTTCGGCGGCGCGCAGCCATTGGCCGGCTATGCGGGTGACATCGGCTTCGCGGCCGGCCGCTTCGCGCTGAGCTGCCCGCGCGCGCAGGGCGTGGCGCTGTGGCGCTCCGATGGCCGCTGGGCCGGCTTCGTGCCGCTGGCCGAGGCCTGCGCGCTGGCGCCCGATCCGCAGGCCGCCCGGCTGTGGGCAGGCGGCGCCGGCTCCGCGCAGGCGCTGGACGGTCGCACCGACGCCGCCGCCCCGGCGCTGCGCGTGCCGGGCCTGCGCCTGGATAACCACTGGGCGCTGCTGCGTGCCTGAGTGCATAGGCACGCCCTGCCCAAGCGCCCCTTCCGCTCGTCTTCCTCTCACGGAGCCCTTCCATGTCCACCCTGAGCAGCCGCAGCATCCGCACCTGGGCCTGGGTCCACAAATGGAGCAGCCTGGTCTGCACCGTCTTCATGCTGCTGCTGTGCCTCACGGGGCTGCCACTGATCTTCCACCACGAGATCGGCCACCTGCTGGGCACGGAAGTGGAGGCGCCGAAGATGCCGGCCGATACGCCGCGCGTGAGCCTGGACCGCGTGCTGGAAGTGGCGCGCGCGCAGCATCCCGACCGCGTGGTGCAGTTCGCCTCTCAAGGCGAGGACGACGAGAACCTGTGGTTCGTCACGCTCACGCCCACGCCGGCGCCTACGGACGATTTCCGCTCCGTGGCCGTGGACGCGCGCACGGGCGCCGTGCTGGCCACGCCGCGCTTCGACCAGGGCTTCATGTGGATCATGTTCAAGCTGCACGTGGACCTGTTCGCCGGCCTGCCGGGCAAGCTCTTCCTGGGCCTGATGGGTCTGTTGCTGCTGGTCGCCCTCGTGAGCGGCGCGGTGCTCTACGCGCCCTTCATGCGCAAACTCGATTTCGCCACCGTGCGGCGCGACCGGCGCCCGCGCCTGAAGTGGCTGGACCTGCACAACCTGCTGGGCATCGTCACGCTGGTGTGGTTCTTCGTGGTCGGCGCCACGGGCATGATCAACACCTGGGCCGACCTGCTCATCAAGTACTGGCAGCATGACCAGCTCAGCGCGCTGCTCGCGCCCTACCAGGGCCAGCCCACCGTGCCGGTGGCCGAGCGCGCGTTGGTGCAGCAGTCGATGGAGGCGGCGCGCGCGCACGCGCCCGACACGAAGCTGTCCTTCATCGCCTTCCCGGGCACGGCCTTTTCCAGCCCGCACCACCACACCTTCTTCCTCAAGGGCAATACGCCCTTGACCTCGCGGCTGCTGCAGCCCGTGCTGGTGGATGCGAAGACGGCCCAGGTCACGGCGGCGCCGCGGCTGCCCTGGTACCTGACGGCGCTGCTGGTGTCGCAGCCGCTGCACTTCGGCGACTACGGCGGCCTGCCCATGCAGATCCTGTGGGCCGTGCTCGACATCGCGACCCTCGTCGTGCTGGGCAGCGGGCTGTACCTGTGGCTCAAGAAGGGCCAGCCGGTGCACGCGCACCGGCCGCGGCCCGCCGGGCCGCTGCCTGCGGGCGCGCCCGCGCAAGGACATGCGGCGCGGGTCGGCCGGCGCGAAAAGGCAGAGCCGGCCGCGGCAGCGCAATCTGCGCGCGCGAGCGCCTCGTGAGTGCGAGCGGCAGAAGGCCGGCCGAGGTAGCGGCCGCGCGCAGCGCCTTCTGGCGCCTGTGGGGCTGGCCCCTGGCCCTGGGCCTGCTCACCGCCGTCGGCCTGGTGTCGGCCCTGTTCAGCGACGGGGGCGTGGGCGACTGGCTGGCCTGGCTGGCGCTGGGCCTTCCCGCCGCGGGCTGCGTCTGGTGGGGGTGGCTGCACCGACGGGACTGAATGCCGGCCCTGCGCCGGCCACCGCGTTGGGGCGGCGGGCCGCTTCGCGCCCGCTCAGAAGGTGTGAATGAATCCGGCGTGGCCGAGCAGGCCGCGAAAACGCGACCGATCAAGGCGCAAAGCGCAGCCATAGCTCGGGCTATGGCGAGCATTTGCAACGCAGAGCGGGTGTGTTTTGGCGGAATGAGCGGGCATGTCGGGTTCGTTCACACCTTCTCAGGCGCCGGCCATGTCCTTCGGGGCCGAGGCCGCCTGCCTGCGCTGCCGCGCCAGATGGCGATAGATCGTGCTGCGATGAATGCCCAACTGCTGCGCCGTGCGGGCGATGTCCTGGCCGCACGCCTGCAGCGTCTGTTCGATGGCCTGATGCGTGGCTTCGCGCAGCGATCGTGGCGCCACCGGGAGCGCGGTATCGGCGGAGGCGGCCGGTCCTTCGGCCGGCGGCGCGGGGCGCAGTGCCGTCAGCATCTCCGGGCCGATTTCCTGCCCCGGCTCGGCCAGCGCGATCAGCGATTTCAAGGTGCTGCGCAGCTCGCGCACGTTGCCGGGCCAGTCGTGGGCGACCAACCGTTCCAGCGCGGGGCCGGTCAATTCCAGCTGGCGCTGCTCACCGCCCAGCTCGTCGAACAGCCGCGCGATCAGCGCGCGCCGGTCGCTTCGCTCCCGCAGGGCCGGCATGCGCGCGGTGAAGCCGGCCAGGCGGTACATCAGGTCGGCGCGGAAGCGCCCGGCCTGCACGAGGGCCGGCAGGTCCTGGTGCGTGGCGCAGACCAGGTCGAAGTTCACGGGCACGGGCCGCCCCCCGCCCAGCGGCACCACCACACGCTCTTCCAGCACGCGCAGCAGGCGGCTTTGCAGGCCCAGCGGCATTTCGCCGATCTCGTCCAGGAAGAGAATGCCGCCGTCGGCTTCGCGGATGCGGCCCGGGCTGCCGCGCTTGCGCGCCCCCGTGAAGGCGCCTTCCTCGTAGCCGAAGAGCTCGGCCTCGATCAGCGATTCGGGCAGCGAGGCGCAGTCCAACGCCACGCAAGGGCCGTCGCGGCGGCGGCTTGCCGCATGCAGGCGGCGCGCGAACACGTCCTTGCCGCTGCCGGTTTCGCCGGTCACGAGCACGGGCACGCCCTGGTCCAGCACGCGCACGGCCTGGGCAAGCAGCGGCGCCACCGCGTCGGTGGCCGGGGTGGGGCGGGCCGGCGTGGGGGCCCGGTCACCGCGCACGGCGCTGACGGCACTGACGGCACTCAGCGGCGCTGACAGCCGCTCCACCACGCTCGCCACCTGCCGGCCGTCGGGCAGCGTCAGCAGCCCGCGCTGGTGTTCCAGCCGGCCCCAGTGGCGGCCCAGCAGGCTGTGCACATCGCGGTCCAGCAGCCCGTCCCACACCGTGCCGAAGAGGTCCAGCGCGCAGCGGTTGGCGCCGACGATGCGCCCGTCGGTGATGACCAGCACGCCCTCGCGCGCCGTGCCGATGAGGCCGCTGCGCGCGTGGAAGCGCAGCAGATGGCCCTGTGCGCCGGCCAGCAGCATGCGGTGCTCCACCTGCTGGGCGGCCATGCGCACCAGGCCCAGCGCATGCGGGTTCACGCGCACGGTTTCGCCGGAAATGTCGAGCACGCCGGCCACCGCGCCGCGGCTGTCGAGGATGGGCGCGGCCGCGCAGCCGATGCTGGCGTTCTGCGCCAGGTAGTGCTCGCCGCCCAGCACCATGATCGCCTCGCGCTCCACCAGCGCGGTGCCGATGGCGTTGGTGCCGCGCAGATCCTCGGACCAGTCCACGCCAGGCCGCAGCGCCACCTGTTCCGCCTTGGGCAGGAAGTCGGCGCTGCCCACTTCCTGCAGGATCAGGCCGCTGGCATCGGTCAGGATCACCACGCAGCCTTCGCGCGTGGCGTGTTCGGCCAGGCCGTCCAGTTCGGGCTGCGCGCAGGCCAGCAGGCGCATGGCCTGCTCGCGGCGCTCGTCCAGCTCGCCCAGCGTGAGCGGGGCCAGCTCGCTGTGCTGCCAGGGCAGGTGCCGGCAGCGCTGCCAGGACCGCGCGATGGGCTCGGCGATGCCGGGCGCCGGGTCCAGGCCCTGCCGGAAGAAGCGCTCGCGCGCGGATGCCACGCTCAGCGCACGGTGGGCAGCGTTGGTCATGGAGATGTCTCCGGACATGTCATGGGCGGCGGGCGGATCGGGCCCCCAGGCGCGCCGCGGGGCGCGCTGGTGCGTATGTCCGGATGCTAGCCAGCGGCGCCGGCTGCAGCATGTCGCAGTTTGCGAATGTTGCTGGCGATTTCCCGGAGGCGCCGCCCACCCGCGACCGGATCGGGCCCAACCCGGAGCCTGTCGCGCGCTGCAACAGCGTGTCGCGCGATGCACGGCGCGGCTGTCGCAGGGTGCGATCGGCGAACCCCGCATGCACCGTCTTCCTCTGGGAGTCGGAGAGTTCTTTGGCCGTGCCGGCCTTGCACGCAACGACCCGCCGGCATGTCGTTGCAAATGCTCGCCACCGCCGCAGCGATGGCTGCGCTTTGCGCCTTGCCCCGGGCGTTTCGATACACCTTTCCGACACCGCCGAAGAACGCCCGGCCTCTGCGCCGGCGACCCTGGGGGAAGACCTGATCCGCGCAGGTACGGGCGTTGCTGTCTCCTGGGCAGCCACCGCATGTCGCGGGGCGGAACACGAGACAGATGGAGTCAGACATGGACATGCTCGAACCCGGAAAATTCGGCACCGCGGTGCCTTTCAAGAAGCGTTACGGCAACTTCATCGGCGGCCGCTGGGTCGAGCCGGCGGATGGCCAGTATTTCGAGAACATCACGCCGGTCACGGGCAAGGCCTTCTGCGAAGTGCCGCGCTCCTCGGCCGCCGACATCGAGCGCGCACTGGACGCCGCGCATGCCGCCAAGACGGCCTGGGGCAAGACATCGACCACCGAGCGCGCCAACATCCTGAACAGGATCGCCGACCGCATGCAGGACAACCTGACCCTGCTGGCCACGGCCGAGACCTGGGACAACGGCAAGCCGATCCGCGAGACCACGGCCGCCGACCTGCCGCTGGCCATCGACCACTTCCGCTACTTCGCGGCCTGCGTGCGCGCCCAGGAAGGCGGCATCAGCCAGATCGACCACGACACCTACGCGTACCACTTCCACGAGCCCATCGGCGTCGTGGGCCAGATCATTCCCTGGAACTTCCCGCTGCTGATGGCGGTGTGGAAGCTGGCGCCCGCGCTGGCCGCCGGCAACTGCGTGGTGCTCAAGCCCGCCGAGCAGACGCCGGTCTCCATCCTGGTGCTGGCCGAGCTGATCGGCGACCTGCTGCCGCCCGGCGTGCTCAACATCGTCAATGGCTTCGGCGTGGAAGCCGGCAAGCCGCTGGCCTCCAGCAGCCGCATCGGCAAGATCGCGTTCACGGGCGAGACCACCACGGGCCGGCTGATCTCGCAGTACGCGAGCCAGAACCTGATCCCGGTCACGCTGGAGCTGGGCGGCAAGAGCCCCAACATCTTCTTCGCCGACGTGCTGGACAAGGACGACGCCTTCTTCGACAAGGCGCTCGAAGGCTTCGCGATGTTCGCGCTGAACCAGGGCGAGGTCTGCACCTGCCCGAGCCGTGCGCTGATCCAGGAATCGATCTACGAACGCTTCATCGAGCGCGCCATCGCCCGGGTCCAGGCCATCAAGCAGGGCAGCCCGCTGGACCCGAGCACCATGATCGGCGCGCAGGCTTCCAGCGAGCAGTTGGAGAAGATCCTGTCGTACCTGGACATCGGCCGGCAGGAAGGTGCCGCGGTACTCACCGGCGGCGCGCGCGCCACGCTGGAGGGCGACCTGGCCGGCGGCTACTACGTGCAGCCCACGGTCTTCCTGGGCCACAACAGGATGCGCATCTTCCAGGAAGAGATCTTCGGCCCCGTGGTGTCGGTGACCACCTTCAAGGACGAGGAGGAGGCTCTGGCCATCGCCAACGACACGCTGTATGGCCTGGGGGCCGGGGTGTGGAGCCGTGACGGCAATCGCGCCTTCCGCATGGGCCGCGGCATCCAGGCCGGGCGCGTGTGGACCAACTGCTACCACCAGTACCCGGCGCACGCGGCCTTCGGCGGCTACAAGCAGTCGGGCATCGGCCGCGAGAACCACAAGATGATGCTGGACCACTACCAGCAGACCAAGAACCTGCTGGTCAGCTACAGCGAGAACAAGCTGGGCTTTTTCTGACCGGCCCGGGCCGGCCCCACTTGGGCCGGCCAAAAGCCCCTCGACGGGAGCCCCGGCGGCACGGCATGGCCGGCCGTGCGGGCGGCCCTGTGCGCAAAGGCCGCACCGCGGATGCGCGACCCACGAATGACGGAGACATCGACGATGACAAGCAAGCGATCGCTGCTGGACCTGCTGTGCCTGAGTGCCGCGCTGGCCAGCCTGGTGACCGTGGCCTATGCCCATGGCGACATGGCGCCCCAGGCCGTGGACACCCACACCCTGCCGCAGCTGGGCAGCAAGGTCCTGGAGAGCAACCCCTACGCGCCGGGCGCCGCCAAGGCCGCCGCGAACAGCGAGGCCGTGCGCATCGGCAGCTCGGCCTACAACGCCAACTGCGCGCGCTGCCACGGGCTGGAGGCCAAATCCGGCGGCATCGCGCCCGACCTGCGCAAGCTCAACGCGGACTGCGGCGACGCGAAGAAGCCAGACAAGGCCTGCATGGCCGAGATGGACCAGTACTTCTTCACCACCGTGATGCAGGGCCGCACGCGCGACGGCCGCGTCTACATGCCGCCCTTCGACGGCATCCTGACGCAGGAAGCCATCTGGGCCCTGCGCAGCTACGTCGATACCCGAGCGCCCGACTGAATTGTTCACCACCACCCATGAGGAGACAGACCATGAAGAAGACCACTCTGGCGCTGGCCAGCGCCTTGCTGCTGGCCGCCATTGCGCATGCACAGACGGACAGCCCGGGCGTGACCTGGGACGAGATCGCCAACGACCACGCGAGCACCCGGGACGTGCTCTCCTACGGCATGGGCCTGAAGGGCCAGCGCTTCTCCCCACTCAAGCAGATCGACCGCAGCAACGTGGCCAAGCTCACGCCGGCCTGGAGCTTCTCGTTCGGCGGCGAGAAGCAGCGCGGCCAGGAGACGCAGGCGCTGGTGCACAACGGCGTGGTCTACGTGACGGCCTCGTACTCGCGCATGTTCGCGCTCGACGCCAAGACCGGCAAGCAGCTCTGGGCCTACGAGCACCGCCTGCCCGACGACATCCGGCCCTGCTGCGACGTGGTGAACCGTGGCGCCGCGATCTACGGCGACAAGGTCTATTTCGGCACGCTGGACGCACGTGTCGTGGCACTCAACAAGGACACCGGCAAGGTGGTCTGGAACAAGAAGTTCGGCGACCACAAGGTGGGCTACACCATGACTGGCGCGCCCACGCTCGTGAAGGAGAAGAACGGCCGCGTGCTGCTGATCCACGGCAGTTCGGGCGACGAGTTCGGCGTGGTCGGCTGGCTGTTCGCGCGCGACCCGGAGACCGGCGAGGAGGTCTGGGCGCGCCCGCTGGTCGAAGGCCACCAGGGCCGGCTCAACGGCCAGCCGAGCACCCACACGGGCGACCCCAAGGCGCCTTCGTGGCCCAACGATCCCAAGAGCGCGACCGGCAAGGTCCAGCCCTGGAGCCAGGGCGGCGGCGCGCCGTGGCAGAGCGCCACCTACGACCCCGAAACCAACACCATCGTGATCGGCGCGGGCAACCCCGCGCCCTGGAACGGCAACCTGCGCACGGCGCCCGGCGCCGACGCGTCCAAGTACGACAGCCTGTTCACCTCGGGCCAGGCCTACGTGGACGCGACGACCGGCGAGCTCAAGGGCTTCTTCCAGCACACGCCCAACGACACCTGGGACTTCTCGGGCAACAACGAGATCGTGCTGTTCGACTACAAGGACAAGAACGGCAAGACCATCAAGGCGGGCGGCCATGCCGACCGCAACGGCTTCTTCTTCGTGACCGACGTGAACAAGCTGGCCACGGGCGCGGGCTATCCGAACAAGCCGACGGCGCTGCTGGCGGCCTACCCCTTCGTGGACGGCATCACCTGGGCCAAGGGCTTCGATCTCAAGACGGGCAGGCCGATCGAGAACCCGAACCAGCGGCCCAAGCAGCCGGCCGAGGGCCAGGACAAGGGCGAAGCGGTGTTCGTCTCGCCGCCCTTCCTGGGCGGCAAGAACTGGAATCCGATGAGCTACAGCCCGGAGACCGGCCTGTTCTACATCGCGGCCAACCACTGGGGCATGGACTACTGGGCCGAGCACCTGGCCTACAAGCCCGGCTCCGCCTACCTGGGCATGGGCTTTCGCATCAAGCGCCTGCACGAGGACCATGTGGGCACGCTGCGCGCGCTGGACCCGCAGACCGGCAAGATCGCCTGGGAGAAGAAGGAGGTCTACCCGCTGTGGGCCGGCACGCTGGCCACGGCCGGCGGCCTGGTGGTGACGGGCACCTCCAACGGCTACGTGAAGATCTTCGACGCGAAGAACGGCGACGAGCTCTGGAAGTTCCAGACCGGCTCGGGCATCGTCTCGATCCCCACCACCTGGGAGCAGGACGGCGAGCAGTACATCGGCATCGCCTCGGGTTACGGCGGTGCCGTGCCGCTGTGGGGCGGCGACATGGCCGACCTGACCAAGACAGTCACGCAGGGCGGCTCGTTCTGGGTGTTCAAGCTCCCGAAGAGCTGAACATGCCGCCGCTTCGCATCCTCCTGGGCGCGGCGGCGCTGGCGGCATCGCTGGGTGCTGCCGCGCAAACACCCGTGGCGACCTGCACGCCCGGCCCGCGCGCGCAATGCGCCGGTGCCGACCTGCGCTTCGCCAACCTCGTGGGCAGAGACCTGCAAGGCGCGGACTTCCGCGGCGCCAAGCTGGATCGCGCCGATCTGCGCGCGGCCAACCTGGTCGGCGCGGACTTCACGGACGCCAGCGCGCTGGCCGCGCAGTTCGGCAAGGCCTATCTGGCGCAGGCGCGCTTCGTGCGCGCCCGGCTCGTGGGCGCGGACTTCGAATCGGCGCGCATGAGCAAGTCCGACTTCACGCAGGCCGACCTCACGGCCGCCAACCTTTCGGGCGCCTGGTCCGTCGGCACGCGCTACGAGGGCGCGCGGCTGGACAGCGCCGACGTGCAGGAGACCAAGTTCAGCACGTCGACCTTCCGCAACGCGTCCATGCGCGGCACCAAGCTGCGCTTCGCGGTGTTCTCCGATGTGGATTTCGAGGGCTGCACCGGCTGCCCTGTCGACTGGTAAGGAAAGAACGGAAATGCAACGTACACTCTCTTCGCTGCTGGTTGCCATGGGCCTGGCCTGCGCCGGCGGCGTGCAGGCCAAAACCTGCGCGCTGACCATCTCTTCCAACGATCAGATGCAGTTCGACCAGGCCGAGCTGAAGGTCGCATCCGACTGCACGAGCGTGGAGCTGACCCTCAGGCACGCCGGCAAGCTCCCTGCCGCGGCCATGGGCCACAACTGGGTGCTGACCGAGACTTCGGCCATGCGCTCCGTCGCCCTGGCTGGCATGAATGCGGGCGCTGCGGCTGGCTATGTGAAGCCGGGCGACGAACGCGTGATCGCGGCCACGCCGGTCATCGGCGGCGGCGCCAGCACCAAGATCAGCTTCACCACCAACAAGCTCAGGAAGGGCGGCGACTACAGCTTTTTTTGTTCCTTTCCCGGACATTGGTCGGTGATGAAGGGCAAGCTCGTGTTCGGATGACCCCCGCGCGCGGCCTGCCGCGCAGGCGCCGCGGGCCCTCCCCACGGCGCAGAACATGCGAGGAGCCTGAAATGATTTCCGCTGAACGCGTCAGCGCAACACCGGCTGCGCTGGCCTTGATCGAAGCGCTGAGCGCGCGGCATGGGCCGCTGATGTTCCACCAGTCCGGCGGCTGTTGCGACGGCAGTGCGCCCATGTGCTATGCCGAGGGGGAGCTGTGGGTGGGGGACGGCGACCGGCTGCTGGGCCACATCGGCGGCATGCCCTTCTACATCAGCGCCGCGCAGTTCGAGTATTGGCAGCACACGCACCTGATCATCGACGTCGTGCCGGGGCGCGGCGGCATGTTCTCGCTGGAGGGACCCACGGGCCAGCGTTTCCTGACCCGCTCGCGCCTGTACCTGGACGAGGAGTGGGCGCAGCTGCAAGACCAGGAAGCGGCGCAGTGCGGAGGCCGACCATGAAGTGCGCGTCGACGCGGGGCCTGGCCGGCGGGCTGCTGGTGCTGGTGCCGGTCCTGTGCGCCCAGGCTCAGGACGCGTCCGCTGTGGCGGCGCAGCCGGCCCCGGAACAGGGGCCAGTGCAGGCGCAGGCCCTGCCCGTCGTCACCGTGAGCACGCCGCGCGGCAGCCTCGTGCCTTTCGACGTGCCCGCGTCCATCGACCGCGTGGAAGGCAGCGAGCTGCGCGAGGGCCGGCTGCAGGCGCAGCTCAGCGAGGGCCTGGGCAGCGTGCCCGGCCTGCAGGTGCAGGACCGGCGCAACCTCGCGCAGGACCTGCAGCTGTCCATCCGCGGCTTCGGCGCGCGCTCCACCTTCGGCGTGCGCGGCGTGCGCATCTACGTGGACGGCATCCCCGCCACGCTGCCCGACGGCCAGGGCCAGACCTCCAACATCGACATCGGCACGCTCGAGCGCATCGAGGTGCTGCGCGGGCCGTTCTCGGCGCTGTACGGCAACTCCTCGGGCGGCGTGGTGCAGGCCTTCACCGCGCCGGGCGAAGGCCGGCCGCTGCTGCGCTACACCGTGGGCGGCGGCAGCTCGGACACCTGGCGCCAGGCCCTCGAGCTCAGCGGCGCACAGCCGCTGGGCGGGCAGGGTGGCGGCGCCGCGCTGGACTACCGCCTGAGCCTGAGCCGCTTCGACACCGAAGGCTGGCGCGACCACAGCGCTGCGCGGCGCGACCTGGCCAACGCACGGCTGGGGCTGGCGCTGGACAACGGCGCGCGCCTCACGCTCATCTACAACCAGGTGCGCATCGCGGCGCAGGACCCGCTGGGCCTGACCGAGTCGCAGTGGCGCAGCACCCCGCGCGCCGCGCCGCTGGCCGAGCAGTACGACACGCGCAAGACCGTGGCGCAGCGGCAGATCGGCCTGCTCTACGAACAGCGCATCGCGCCCGACCACGACCTGCGGCTGATGGTCTACGGCGGCGAGCGCGAGAACACGCAGTTCCAGTCCATTCCGCCCGCGGCGCAGCAGAACCCGGGCCATGCGGGCGGGGTGATCGACCTGTCGCGCCGCTACAGCGGCGTCGACCTGCGCTGGACCACGCGCCAGCAACTGGCCGGCCGGCCCATCGAGGTGAGCACCGGCCTGGCCTGGGACGGCCTGCGCGAACAGCGCAAGGGCTACCAGAACTACCTGGGGCCACTGTCTGCGCCCGTGCTGGGCGTGCAGGGCCGCCTGCGCCGCGACGAAAGCAACCGCGTGCGCAACCTGGACCCCTACGTGCAGGCCAACTGGCAGATCGCCGAGGCCTGGAGCCTGGAGGCCGGCGTGCGCCGCAGCCGCGTGCGCTTCGAGTCGCGCGACCACTACCTGGCCAACGGCGATGACAGCGGCACGGCGCGCCACGCGCGCGTGCTGCCCGTCGCGGCGCTGCGCTGGCAGCCCACGCGCGACCTCGCGCTGTACGCCTCGGCCGGCCGCGGCTTCGAGACGCCCACGCTCAATGAACTCTCGTACCGCCCCGACGGCATCGGTGGCCTGAACCTGGGCCTGCGCCCGGCCGTGAGCACCAGCGTGGAAGTGGGAGCCAAGGCGCGCCTGGCCGGCGGCCTGCTCACGGCGGCGCTGTTCCACACACGCACGCGCGACGAGATCGTGGCCCACGGCAGCAGCGGCGGGCGCAGCAGCTTCCAGAACGCCGGCCGCACGCGCCGCCACGGCGCCGAGATCGCCTGGCTGCACCAGAGCGCGACGAACTGGCGCACCCAGCTGGCCTACACCTGGCTGGACGCACGCTATGCCGACGGCTTCTGCACGCCGCTGCCGTGCAATGACGCCAACCGGGTGCAGGCCGATGCGCGCCTGCCCGGCATTGCGCGCCAGTCCTTCTACGCCTCGCTGGGCTGGGTGCCCCCGCAGGGCTGGCGTGCGGGCGTGGACCTGCGCGCCCAGAGCCGCGTGATGGCCAACGACCGCAACAGCGCCAGCGCGCCCGGCTACGCACTGGTGGGCGCCTGGCTCGGCTGGACGCACCGTTGGGGCCCATGGTCCGTCGAGGCCTTCGCACGTGCCGACAACCTCCTGGACCGCCGCTATGCGGGCTCGGTCATCGTCAACGAGAGCAACGGCCGCTATTTCGAGCCCGCGCCGGGCCGGCAATGGTCGGCGGGGGTGAGCGCGGCCTATCGCTTCTGAAGGCAGCCGCGGCTGCCGATCCCGGGCCTGCGCGCGGTAGGGAGCTCGCTCGCGTCGTGTCGCGGCGCTGCGTCGGTGGGGCCCCGGCCCGGTCGCCAGACGCACCACGGGCCGCCCGAGGCGGCCCGTGGAGGACAGAGGTGGGCTGAAGGACCGCGTGCGGCTGCGGCCCTTTCGCTGCTGCCCGGCCGTGCGTCAGACGCGCGGCGCCGGCGCCTCGTCGCTGCGCACGTTGGGCAGCTCGACGCGGCCCAGGTCCTGGCGCGTTTCCACCAGTTCCAGCGCGCCTTCGTCGATCACGATCAGCGGCGGGCGCTGGCGCGGCACATGCACCGGAGCCGGTTCGGCCGCGATGGCGGCACGCACCTCGGCCACGCGCTCGGCGTTGGAATTCACCCATTCCAGCTGTGCGCTTTCGGCGATGGCGCTCAGTTCCTGCACGGGCAGCTCGTAGGCCTGCACGCGGGGCAGGCCGCCGGAGCGGCCGCCGTCCGGTGCCGGCGCGGCGGCGAGCGTGTGCAGCACCACGGCGGCGGCTTCCTGCGCCGCCCCGCCGGCCGGGCTGGCGGCCACCGGCAACTGGGCACGCAGGGCTTCGCGCAGCACGGCCATGTCGCTGCCGGGCTCCACATCGGCGGGCTGCGCCACCGGCGCGGTGGCCTGGGCGGGCGCGGCTTCGGCCGAAGGCGTAGTCGGCGCGGGTGCCGGTGCTTGCACTTCGGCGGGGGCCGGTTCGCGGCCTTCGCGCGGCGCACGCTCGCGGCGGTCGCGGCCGTAGCGGTCACGCGAACGGCCGCGGCGCGGTTCCTCGTCGCCGCGCGGCGAGGCGGATTCCGGCGCGCCGGGGTTGTCCAGCAGCGCGTCGGCGGTTTCGGCGTCGGCCGCCTCATGGGCCGGCAGGCGTTCGCGTGCTTCGCCGCGGTCCTCGCGCGCGGCGCGGGTTTCGCCATCGCCGCGGCGCTCGCCCTGGCGGCGTGCGCGCGAACCGGCTTCGCGCGTGTCGGCGCGGTCTTCGCGCGATTCGCCGTGGACACCCGTGTGGCCCGTGCTGCCGTCGTCCCGGAGGTTCTCTTCGCCGGCCGGCGCTTCGGCATCGCGGCGCTCGCCACGCGGGCGGCGTTCGGCGGGATCGCGCGGCGGGCGGTTCAGGTCGCGTTCGCCTTCCGCGCGGGCGGCGTCGCGGCGGCTTTCACGCGGCGCGCCGTCGCGGCCTTCGCCCTGGCCGTTGCGGGCGCGGCGCTCGCCGTCGCGCTCACCGCGTTCGCGGCGCTCGCCGTCCCGGCGATCGTCGTCGCGGCGTTCGCTGCCCTCGCGGCGTTCACCGTCACGGCGGCCACCGTCGCGGCGCGCGTCGTTGTCGCGGCGTTCGCTGTCGCGGTCACCGCGTTCACGGCGCTCACCGTCGCGCCGTTCGCCGTTGCCTTCACCGCGGCGCTCGCCGCCGCGGCCCCGGCCGCCGCGACCTTCACGGCCTTCACGGCCTTCACGGCCTTCGCGGCGTGCAGGACGGCTTTCTTCCGCGGCCGGCGCGGGGGCCACCGCAGGGGCCGGGGCGGCCACCGGCGCGGGCGTGCCGGCGCCGAACAGGCTCTTGATCCAGCCCAGGATGCCGCCCTGGGCCGGCGCCGGCGCGGCCACCACCGGGGCGGCGGGCGCTGGGGCCGGCGCGGGTGCGGCTTCGGCCTTGGGCGCGCGCGGCTCGGGTTGCGGCGGCGGCGAATCGGGCACCACCAGGCCCTTGATCACGGGCGTCTGGCGGTTGGTGGGCTCCTGCGAGCGGCGCGTGATGCCTTCCTCTTCGCCAAAGTCCTCGGCCATGGTGTAGCTGGCGCGCAGCTGGTCCAGGCGCGGGTCGTCGTGCTTGAGGCGCTCCAGGCGGTAGTTGGGCGTCTCCAGCGTCTTGTTGGGCACCATCAGCACGCTCACGCGCTGCTTGATCTCGATCTTGGCGATCTCGGTGCGCTTCTCGTTGAGCAGGAAGGAGGCCACTTCCACCGGCACCTGCGTGTGCACGGCGGCGGTGTTGTCCTTCATGGACTCTTCCTGAATGATGCGCAGGATCTGCAGCGCGCTCGATTCGGTGTCGCGGATGTGGCCGGAGCCGCCGCAGCGCGGGCAGGGGATGGAGGCGCCTTCGGTCAGCGCCGGCTTCAGGCGCTGGCGGCTCATCTCCAGCAGGCCGAACTTGCTGATCGAGCCGAACTGCAGGCGCGCGCGGTCCTGCTTGAGGGCGGCCTTCAGGCGTTCCTCGACCTCGCGGCGGTTCTTCGACTCGTCCATGTCGATGAAATCGATCACCACCAGGCCGCCGATGTCGCGCAGGCGCAGCTGGCGGGCCACTTCGTCGGCCGCCTCCAGGTTGGTGCGCGTGGCGGTTTCCTCGATGTCGCTGCCCTTGATGGCGCGCGCCGAGTTGACGTCAATGGAGACCAGCGCCTCGGTGTGGTCGATCACGATGGCGCCGCCGCTGGGCAGCTGCACCGTGCGGGCGTAGGCCGATTCGATCTGGTGCTCGATCTGGAAGCGGCTGAACAGGGCCGCGTCGTCCCGGTAGCGCTTGATCTTGGCCGCATGCTCAGGCATCACGTACTGCATGAACTGCTTGGCCTGCTCGTAGATGTTGTCCTCGTCGATCAGGACATCACCCATCTTCTCGTCGAAGTAGTCGCGGATCGCCCGGATCACGAGCGAGGATTCCTGGTAGATCAGGAAGGCGCCCTTGCCGCTGCTGGCGCTTTCGATGGCGGCCCAGAGCTTGAGCAGGTAGCTCAGGTCCCACTGCAGTTCCTTGGCCGAGCGCTCGATGCCCGCGGTGCGCACGATGATGCTCATGCCCTTGGGGTACTCGAGCTGGTCCAGCGCTTCCTTGAGCTCGGCGCGCTTCTCGCCCTCGATGCGCCGGCTCACGCCGCCGCCGCGCGGGTTGTTGGGCATCAGCACCACGTAGCGGCCGGCCAGGCTGATGAAGGTGGTCAGGGCCGCGCCCTTGTTGCCGCGCTCTTCCTTTTCCACCTGGACCAAGATCTCCTGGCCTTCCTTGATCGCATCCTGGATGCGGGCCGAGGAGGCGGAAACGCCTTCGGCGAAGTACTGCTTGGAGATTTCCTTGAAAGGCAGGAAGCCGTGGCGCTCCTCGCCGTAGTTGACGAAGCAGGCTTCCAGCGAAGGCTCGACGCGCGTGACGACGGCCTTGTAGATGTTGCCCTTGCGCTGCTCGCGCCCTTCGATCTCGATTTCGTAGTCGAGGAGCTTCTGCCCGTCGACGATGGCCAGGCGGCGTTCTTCGGCCTGCGTGGCGTTGATCAGCATCCGCTTCATGGGAGTGCGTGTCCTTTTTGTTGTCTCGTACTGGCCCGGATGGGGCCCACGATGCGCGGACGACGCAGAGAAACGACGGGGAACTGCCGCGGCACTCCGGAAGGCTCGGGCAAGGGCAAGCGCCCCGCCCGCGACGGGCTCAACCCGCTGGCCAGGGAGTGGGGGGCGCGAGGATGGGGACGAGGCCGATGCCGCATCGGGGTCGCGCGGCCGGCCCGCAGGGGGCGGGGCGGGCGGTCACGACAGGCGCGGGTGCGGCTCCAATGCCCTGCGGCGCGGGCATCCGCCAGCGCAGGAACAGTTGAATCAGCCACATCAGCACAGCAAAGGCTCTCGCTCGTATCCGCCGGCCGGCGCACCAGGGGGCGCCAGTCGGCTTGGGGTATTCCGTGTCGGGGTTTCGTCTGTGTCGGCCAGACTGTCGGGCGCCTTTCGCCGCCGGGCGCGGTTGCGCGGGGCCTGCGGGCGGCACCTGAAAGCGGCATCGACCTGCCAGGGCATCGGTGGGTGCTCTAAACTTCTCGTTCAAATCAAGCACTTACACAGGCGCGCTGGTGAAAAAGATTATAGGTGCGAAGCCGCAGGCGCCGGCGGCGAGCCGGGCGCTTTCGTCTGCGGCTTCGTCCGGTGAAGTGCGACTGCTGGCCGTGGACGAGGAGTCGGCCGGCCAGCGGCTGGACAACTTCCTGTTGCGCACGCTCAAGGGCGTGCCCAAGACGCATGTCTACCGCATCATCCGTTCGGGCGAGGTGCGGCTGAACAAGGGGCGGGTGCAGGCCGACACGCGCATCGCGGCCGGCGACCTGCTGCGCGTGCCGCCGGTGCGCGTGAGCGCGGCGGCCGCCGCCAGGGAGGCCGCCCCGGCCGCGCCGCCGCGCGGCTTCGACCTGCTGCACGAGGACGAGGCCCTGCTTGCCATCAACAAGCCGGCCGGCGTGGCCGTGCATGGCGGCAGCGGGCTGAGCTTCGGCGTGATCGAGCATCTGCGCGCCGCGCGGCCGGCGGCCCGTTTCCTCGAACTGGTGCACCGCCTGGACCGCGAGACCTCCGGCGTGCTGCTGGTGGCCAAGAAGCGCAGCGCGCTCACGGCACTGCAGGCGCAGTTCCGCACGCGCGAAACCGGCAAGACCTACCTGGCGCTGGCTGAGGGCGAATGGCCCGCGCGCCTGAAGGTGCTGGACGCGCCGCTGGCCCGCTACCTGCTGCCCGCCAGGCCCGGCCAGGCCGAGGGCGAGCGCCGCGTGAAGGTGGTGGACAAGGACCATCCCGACGCCATGCGCGCGCTGACGCTGGTGCGCGTGCTCGCGCGGCTGACGCTGCCCGGCGACGACCGGCCCATGAGCCTGCTGGCCGTCACCATCAAGACCGGGCGCACGCACCAGATCCGCGTGCACCTGGCTTCGGCCGGCCATCCGATCGCGGGCGACGACAAATACAGCGACTTCGAGCGCCGCCGCGACCTGGCGCGCCTGGGGCTCAAGCGCATGTTCCTGCACGCCTGGCGGCTGCGCTTCGAGCACCCGGCCACGGGCGAGGCGCTGGCGCTGCAGGCCGACCTTCCCTCCGAATTGGCGGCCCTGATGCCGCCCGCCGCCCTCCAGGCCCTGGCCGACCCCGGACCCTCCGCATGACCTCTTCCCCTGAAGCGGGCGCTGAACGCCCCCGCCGCTTCGACCTCATCGCCTTCGACTGGGACGGCACGCTCTACGACTCCACGGCCCTGATCGTGCGTTGCATCCAGTCCGCCGTGGAGGACGTGGGCGGCAAGCGCCCGAGCGACCAGGACGCGGCCTGGGTCATCGGCCTGGGCCTGGCCGAGGCGCTGGCGCGCGCCGCACCCGACGTGCCGCCCGAAAAATACCCACAGCTGGGCGCGCGCTACCGCCACCACTTCCTGCTGCACCAGGACGATCTGGTGCTCTTCGACGGTGTGCTGTCGATGCTGGATGCTCTGCACGCGCGCGGCCACAAGCTGGCCGTGGCCACGGGCAAGTCGCGCCGCGGGCTGGACCTGGCGCTGGACACCGTGGCGCTGCGCCACCGCTTCGACGCCTCGCGCACCGCCGACGAGACCTTCGGCAAGCCGCATCCGCGCATGCTGCTGGAGCTGATGGAGGAACTGGGCGTACCGGCTTCGCGCACCCTGATGATCGGCGACACCACGCACGACCTGCAGCTGGCGCTCAACGCCGGCTGCGCCAGCGTGGGCGTGAGCTACGGCGCCCACACGCCCGAAGGCTTCGCGCCGCTGTCGCCGCTGCACGTGGCCCATTCGGTGCCCGACCTGGCGGCCTGGCTGCTGGACCACGCCTGAGACCTCTCCCGCGCACGCGCATGACACTCCCCAGCCCACCCCTGCCGCGACAGGACGATGAAGGTGAAGCGGTTCCGCTGTGCAATTCGCGCGACCTGGCCGACGGCGGCCGGGCCGTGGGTTTCGACGTCGTCTACGGCGGCCAGACCTGCCGCGCCTTCGCCATCCGCTTCGAGGGGCGCGTGCATGCCTATCTCAACCGCTGCACCCATGTGGCAATGGAGATGGACTACCAGGAGAACCGCTTCTTCGACGACACCGGCCAGTGGCTGCTGTGCGCCACGCACGGCGCCGCCTACCGGCCCGACAGCGGCGCGTGCGCCGGCGGCCCCTGCCGAGGCGGGCTGGTGAAGATTCCCTTGAGCGAGAGGGACGGCGTGGTGCACTGGCATACTGCCTGGAACCTGCAGCCCTTGCAGTTCTAGCGCCGCTGGGCGCTTTCATCCATGAGCGACCCTGACCGACGCGAGCCGGCGGGCTTCGGCCCCGATCCTCACGCATTGCCGGCGGCGCCGGCCCCTTCCACTTCCCCGTCTTCATCCGTGAACAACGACCCCACTTCCAAGCCCGGCTGGGAGCGCGCCACGCTCGAAAAGCTGGCTTTTGCCGCCCTCAAGGAACAGCGCGCCGCGCGCCGCTGGAAGACCTTCGTGCGCCTGGCCTGGCTGGCTTTCTTCATCGCCCTGGTGTGGCTGGGCGTGTCGCGCTCGCAGAGCACGGCCGTGAACAGCGCCCCGCACACGGCGGTGGTGGAGATCGAGGGCGCGATCGCGGGCGACTCCGACGCCAGCGCCGAGTACATCGTGGCCGCCGTGCGCAGCGCCTTCGAGGACGCGGGCTCCAAGGGCGTGGTGCTGCTGATCAACTCGCCCGGCGGCAGCCCGGTGCAGGCCGGCATCATCCATGACGAGATCAAGCGCCTGCGCGCCAAGCACAACAAGCCGGTGTATGCCGTGGTCGAGGAGACCTGCGCCTCCGCCGCCTACTACATTGCCGCCGCGGCCGACGAGATCTTCGTCGACAAGGCCAGCCTGGTCGGCAGCATCGGCGTGCTGATGGACGGCTTCGGCTTCACCGGCACCATGGAAAAGCTGGGCGTGGAGCGCCGCCTGCTCACTTCCGGCGCGAACAAGGGCTTCCTGGACCCCTTCAGCCCGATGAGCGACGCCCAGCGTGCCCATGCGCAGCAGATGCTGGACCAGATCCACGCCCAGTTCATCGACGTGGTGAGGAAGGGCCGCGGCGAGCGTCTGAAGACCGAGACGCCCGAGCTGTTCAGCGGCCTGTTCTGGACCGGCCAGCAGGCCATCGCCCTGGGCCTGGCCGACAAGCTGGGCAGCGTGGAATTCGTGGCCCGCGACGTGCTCAAGGCCGAGGAGATCATCGACTACACGCGCCGCGAGAACGTGGCCGAGCGGCTGGCCAAGCGCTTCGGCGCCGCGGCGGCGCAGGCGGCCGTGCAGGCGCTGCAGACCACGCCGTCGCTGCGCTGAGCGTCGTTTCCTGTTCCGATGCGCCCCTGCGGGAAAGGCTCCCGCAGGGGCGTTCTGTTTTGGGGGCGTCTCAGGCGCGCGCGTGCCGGGCGGACATTGCCAGCGCCAGCGCGAACAGCACCACCACGCCCAGCGCGAAGGTCAGTGAGCTGACGCGCGCGACCAGGCCGATCAGCGGCGGCCCGGCCATGAAGCCCAGGTAGGCGGCCGCGGACACGGCCGCGATGCCGCGCGCCGGCTCGATGCCCGGCACGCGCGCGGCGGCGGCGAACAGCACCGGCACCACGTTGGCAAAGCCGATGCCCACGCCCGCGCAGCCGGCCAGTGCCACCCATGGCGAATCGGTCAGCAGCACCAGCGTCATCGCGGCGGCAGCGAGCAGCGCGCTGCCGCGCACCAGCACCGCCGGCTCGAAGCGCGCGCGCAACGCGTCGCCACCGAAGCGCGCGGCCGCCATCGCGGCCGAGAAGCTGGCATAGGCCAGCGCCGCCTGTTCCTGCGGGCTGCCCAGCTCCTGCTGCAGGTAGAGCACGCTCCAGTCGTACATCGCGCCTTCGGCGATCAGGCCCAGCGCCGCCAGCACGCCCAGGACCACCAGGGCACCGCGCGGCAGGCGAAAGCCTTCCTGGCTGGGCGCCGACTGCGTGTGGCGCGCGGGCAGCATCCAGTGGCCGAAGCCCGCGATGGCCGCGGCCATGACCCCGGCCACGGCCAGCAGGTGCCAGGCGGCGCCCAGGCCGGCCGCCAGTGTGGCGCTGCCGCTCACCGCGCCCACCATGCCGCCCAGGCTGAACATGCCGTGCATGCCGCTCATCAGCGGCTGGCGGTCCAGCAGCTCGATCTGCGCGGCCTCGGTGTTGATGGCGACGTCGAACACGCTCGTGACCATGCCGAAGACCGCCAGCAGCACGAGCAGCCCGGCGTAGCCCGGCATGGCCAGCAGGCCGGCCAGCAGCAGCGCGTAGAGGGCGCCCGTCAGGCGCGCGCAGGGGCCGGCGCCGAAGCGCGCGATCCAGCGGCTGGCGCGCGTCAGGCCGAACAGCGCGCCGAAGCCGGCCGCCAGCATGGCCAGGCCCAGCGTGGCCTCGTCCAGGCCGTAGTGCGCCTTGACGGTGGGAATGTGCACGCCCCAGGTCGCGAAGATGAAGCCGGAGCAGAAGAACTGGTTGCGGGCGGCCCAGCGGGTCGCGGTGGGGGACAGGGCGGTCAAGAAAAAGAAATCCGGAAGGGCGGCGCCTGGTGCATGGCGGGGCGAAGGCCTGTGCGGGCCTCAGGCGCCGATGGCGAAAACGGTGGGCAGGCGGTGATGCGCGGGCGGCGGGCGCCGGCGCCAGGCCTGGATGCTGTCGCTGTGGACCGCCGCCTGCGCCAGGGTCAGGCCGGCGGCCTCGGCCAGCCGCGTGCCGGGCTGCAGCGTGGCCAGCAGCGCATCGTGCACGGCGGCGTTGCGGTAGGGCGTTTCGATGAAAAGCTGGGTCTGGCCCGTGCGCAGGGCCAGCGCTTCCAGCTCGCGGATGCGCTGCTGGCGCGCCGCGGCGTCCTGCGGCAGGTAGCCGACGAAAGCGAAGTTCTGGCCGTTGAGGCCGCTGGCCGCCAGCGCGAGCAGCAGCGACACCGGGCCCACCAGCGGCACCACCACCGCGCCCATCGCATGCGCGGCACGCACCACGGCGCTGCCGGGGTCGGCCACGGCGGGCATGCCGGCCTCGCTGAGCAGACCCATGTCGTGGCCCGCGGCCAGCGGCGCGAGCAGGGCGCGCGCATCGAAGGGCGCGGCGCCGGCGCTGCCGGCATGGTCGCCTTTCTTGTGCACGGCACGCGGCAGTTCCTGGATCGCCTGCGCCTGCAGCGGCGCGGCCAGCGGGGCCGCGGCGTCGATGCGCTTGAGCACGGCGCGTGCGCTCTTGGCGTTCTCGCAGATCCAGTGCGTGAGGCGCGCGGCCTGGGTCAGGGTGGCGCGCGGCAGCACGTCCTCGATGGGCGTCTGCTCGTCGCAGCCGAAGTCCAGCGGCGCGGGAACCAGGTACAGCGTGGCCATCGGTGCGGCGCGCGTCAAAGCAGCGCGATGCCGGCCGCGCGCAGCAGCCGGCAGGTGCGGATCAGCGGCAGGCCCACGAGGGCCGTCGGGTCGTCGCTCTCGATCGATTCGAGCAAAGCGATGCCCAGGCCTTCGCTCTTGGCGCTGCCGGCACAGTCGTACGGCTCTTCGGCGCGCAGGTACTGCTCGATGGCGGCATCGCCGAGGTCGCGGAACACCACGCGCACGGGCGCCAGGTCCTGCTGGGCGAAGCCGGTGGCCTCGCACACCACGGCCAGCGCCGTCTGGAACACGAGCGTGCGCCCGCGCATGCGCCGCAACTGGGCCACGGCGCGCGCATGGTCGCCGGGCTTGCCCAGCGCCTCGCCGTCCAGGTCGGCGACCTGGTCGGAGCCGATCACCACGGCTTCGGGAAAGCGCTGCGCCACGGCCCGCGCCTTGGCCAGCGCCAGCCGCGCGGCCAGAGCCGCGGGTGCTTCGCCGGGCAGGGGGGTTTCGTCGACTTCCGGGGCTTGGACCTCGAAGGGCAGGCGCAGGCGCTCCATCAGGCCGCGGCGGTAGCGCGAGGTGGAGCCGAGAATCACGGTGCGTTGCATGGCCGGCATTGTCCTTGAGCCGTGCGGCCCCTGTCCGGGCGCGCGTAGACTGCCGTCCATGAAGAAGGAATTCGATGCCGGCCGGCTGGACGTGACGGCCTTCGCCCAGGCGGGCGCCCTGCTGGAGGCGCAGGAGCCGCTGCGCGCCTTCGAGCGCCTGCAGGCGGAAGCGGTGAGCAGCGAACTGCCGGCCGAGGTGCGCTGGTGCGCCCGCGGCGAGTGGCGCGCGGGCAGCGGCGGGGCCGGTGCGCCCTGGCTGCATGTGCAGGCCGAAGCCACGGTGCCGCTCACCTGCCAGCGCTGCCTGCTGCCCCTGGCGGCCAAGCTGGAGGCGGACCGCTGGTTCCGCTTCGTCGCCGACGAGGAAACCGCGGCTTTCGAGGACGAGGAGGCCGAGGAAGACGTGCTGGTCGCCAGCAAGAGCTTCGACCTGCGTGAACTGGTGGAGGACGAGCTGCTGATGGAAATGCCCGTCGCCCCGCGCCACGAGGTCTGTCCCGAAGCGGTGCCCATGTCGGTGCAGGACGCGGATTTCGACGCCGCCGAAGCCGAGCGGCCCAAGCCCTTCGCGGCGCTGGCGCAGCTCAAGAAGAAGCCCGGCCCCGAGGGCTGAGAGCGTGTTCAAAGTCTCTTGAGCAAGAGCACCAAGAATGCCAAGTGGACGAACTGCAGGCTGGTGTTGAGCCATCGCTCGCAGTTCTTCCACAGCCTCCTGTTCTTGTCCAGCCAGGCAAAGCTGCGTTCCACGACCCAGCGCTTGGGCATCACCTTGAAAGTGTGAAGCTCGCTTCTCTTGGCGATCTGCACCGTCACATGCCCTCCCAGAATCTGCTGCACGCCTTGCGCGAACGGCCGACCGATGTAGCCTGCATCGCACAGCAGGCTTTGTAGCCGGCTCAACCGGGGCTTGCAGCGCTGTAGCGCCTGCAGTGCGCCTTTGCGGTCCGTCACCTCGGCCGTGGTCACCGCTATCGCATGCGGCAATCCCTGGGTGTCCACCGCGATGTGGCGCTTGATGCCCGAGACCTTCTTGCCTCCGTCACAGCCCCTCAAGCCCGCCGTGTCCGTGTTCTTCACGCTCTGCGCGTCCACGATCAAGAGCGTGCTGCAGGCGTTGCGCCCCAGTTTCTCGCGGGCCGCGCCAACCTGATTTTTTTAATGCCTGCTCCAGCAGGCTGCCACCCTCGCGTGGCTCGCTCCAGATGGCAAAGTACGAGTGCACGGTGCGCCACTTGGGAAAGTCGCTGGGCAGTGCCCGCCACTGACAGCCCGTGCGCAGCAGGTAAAGCACGGCGCAAAACACCTCGTACAGCTCCACTTTGCGTGGGGCAGTCTTTCTGCGCGCACTCTCCAGCAATGGCCGGATCACCTCGAACTGCTCGCGCTTGATGTCGCTGGGGTAGCCTTTTCTCACCCACCGAGCTTCTCACATCAAGAGGGTGAGACTTTGAACACGTTCTGAGGCCGGCGCCCCACAGGACGGCTGGCGCACCGGGCCCGCGTCAGCATATAATCATGGGCTTCGCGCGCGCCTGCCGGCTCGCAGGGCTTCCGTCCGGAACGGACAAGGTGGACCGATCCAGGGGATCGGTCGGCCTGGAAGGTCTTCACAGGGCAGGTTCGGTGCCAAAGGCGGGGCCAGCCCCGATCGCCGGTTTCCGGTCCGGCCATGCAGGGCATGGCGGGCCGGCCGGCTCGACGAGCGGTCGCGCGGCACCCACTCACTCTTCATACAGCATTAGCAGGAGCCGATCATGGCCGTTCAGCAAAACAAGAAGTCGCCTTCCAAGCGTGGCATGCACCGTTCGCACAATGCCCTGGGCACGCCCGGCATCGCCGTGGAACCCACCACGGGCGAAACGCATCTGCGTCACCACATCAGCCCCAACGGTTTCTACCGGGGCCGCAAGGTCCTGAAGACCAAGACCGAAGCCTGACACCCGACGCCTGATCTTGTCCGTTCAAGGCCAGGGCCCGAGCTACTTGCATCGTAGCGTCGGGCCTTTGTTTTGATGAGCATCGACACTTCGTTGACTTCGTCTTGCGCACCGTCGGGCATCACGCTGGCGGTGGACTGCATGGGCGGCGACCATGGCCCGGGCATCACCTTGCCGGCCTGCCGCGCCTTCCTGGAGCGCCATCCCGACGCTCGGCTGCTGCTCGTCGGCAAGCCCGAGGCGGTGGGCGCCTTCTCCCATCCGCGCGCGACCGTCGTGCCCGCCAGCGAGGTGGTGGGCATGGACGACCCGGTCGAGATCGCCCTGCGCAAGAAGAAGGACTCTTCCATGCGCGTGGCCATCCAGCAGGTCAAGGACGGCGCCGCGCAGGCCGCCGTTTCGGCCGGCAACACCGGCGCGCTGATGGCCATCGCGCGCTACCTGCTCAAGACGCTGGAAGGCATCGACCGCCCGGCCATCGCTCCGCAACTGCCCAACGGCAAGGGCGGCGCCACCACGGTGCTCGACCTGGGCGCCAACGTGGATTGCGATGCCGAGGACCTGCTGCAGTTCGCGGTGCTCGGCTCGGCGCTGGTGTCGGCGCTCACGGGCAACGAGTCCCCCACGGTGGGCCTGCTCAACGTGGGCGAAGAGGCCATCAAGGGCAGCGAGACCATCAAGAAGGCCAGCGGGCTGCTGCAGCAGGCCGGCCGCGCCGGAGCGCTCAACTTCCACGGCAACGTGGAGGGCAACGACATCTTCAAAGGCACCACCGACATCGTGGTGTGCGACGGCTTCGTCGGCAACATCGCGCTCAAGGCGACCGAGGGCGTGGCGTCCATGATCGTGGACTTCATGCGCCAGGAGTTCTCGCGCGGCCTGCTGAGCAAGCTGGCGGCCGTGGTGGCCTACCCGGTGCTCAAGGCGCTCAAGGGCCGCCTGGACCACCGCCGCTACAACGGCGCCGCGCTGCTGGGCCTGCGCGGCCTGGTGTTCAAGAGCCATGGCTCGGCCGACGAATGGGCTTTCGGCCATGCGCTGGATCGGGCTTATGATGCCGCCCGCAACAACCTGCTTGACCGCGTGCGTGCCCGCATCGCGCAGGCCGCGCCCCTGCTGGTGCGGTCGGCGCCGGCGCCGGCCCCGGAAGCTGCGGCAGCCACGCATCCCTGATGACTCTCTTCTCCCGCATCACCGGCACCGGCAGCTACCTGCCGCCGCGCCGCGTGACCAACGACGATCTGGCCCGTGAACTGGCCGAGCGCGGCATCGAGACCTCCGATGAGTGGATCGTCGAGCGGACCGGCATCCGCGCGCGCCATTTCGCCGCCCCCGACGTGACCAGCAGCGACCTGGCGCTGCCGGCCTGCCGCCAGGCGCTGGAAGCCGCGGGCCGCCAGGCCAGCGACGTGGACCTGATCATCGTTGCCACCTCGACGCCGGACATGGTCTTCCCATCCTCGGCGGCGATCCTGCAGAACAAGCTCGGCATCGCGGGCTGCCCGGCCTTCGACGTGCAGGCCGTGTGCAGCGGCTTCGTCTACGCACTCACGGTGGCCGATGCCATGGTCCGCACCGGCGGCGCGAAATGCGCGCTGGTGGTGGGCGCCGAGGTCTTCTCGCGCATCCTCGATTTCAACGACCGCACCACCTGCGTGCTGTTCGGCGACGGCGCCGGCGCCGTGGTGCTGGAAGCCAGCGACACGCCCGGCATCCTGGCCAGCGACCTGCATGCGGACGGCGCGCACGTGGGCATCCTGTGCACGCCCGGCCACGTGGCGGGCGGCGAAGTGCTGGGCACGCCGCTGCTGAAGATGGACGGCCAGGCCGTCTTCAAGCTGGCCGTGCGCGTGCTGGAAGACGCCGCGCGCGCCACGCTGGCCAAGGCCGGCAAGACCGAGGCCGACATCGACTGGCTCATTCCGCACCAGGCCAACATCCGCATCATGCAGGGCACGGCCAAGAAGCTGAAGCTGCCGATGGACAAGCTGATCGTGACCGTCCATGACCACGGCAACACCTCGGCGGCGTCCATCCCGCTGGCGTTGGACGCCGCGGTGCGCGGCGGCCGCGTGAAGCAGGGCGACACCGTGATGCTCGAAGGCGTGGGCGGCGGATTCACCTGGGGCGCGGTGCTGCTGACGCTCTAGCAGGCCGTTGAAAAAATGCTCATCGAACGCGCCAGGGTCGTGGATTTCGAAGAAACGGATCGCCCAAACTGGCCTGCGCAGCGATTGGAGCGGCCATTTCGGCCTGTTTGCAGGCCGTTTTGCCCGTTCCGGGCGCACGTATCCCATGGTTCACGCATGATGCGCGTCCCACCAGCCGCCCAGACTGCCCATGCGCACCAGGTTGTAGGTGGCAAAGCACAGCAGCGCCTGGCCCGCGAGCTTGGCCTGACCGATCAATTTGGTCTTGGCCAGACCACCCACTGTCTTGATCCAGCCAAAGGCCTCCTCGATGCGCTTGCGCACTTTGAGGCTGGTCTTGTAGCCCTCGTGGCGCCGGATGCGGCCATCGACCGCCGAGTGCTTGTCCTTGGCCGCCACGTGTGGCGTGACTTTGAGCTTTCGGCAGCCCTTGATGAAGGCCTGGCTGTCGTAACCTTTGTCGGCCCCGACCGTGGCCCGCTTGTTCTTGTTTCCCCGGCGTTTGAGCATCGCCAGCGCCGCCTCGCGCTCGGCGGTGCCACTGGCATGTGTGATCTCCACATCCACGATCAGCCCGTTGCGGTTCTCCATGAGGATGTGCCCCATGTGGCACAGGCGAGATTTGTCGCCCGCGCTCTTCTTGAACAGCCGGGCATCGGCATCGGTGGTGCTGGCGTGGGTGTCGTTGCAGCGCTCCTGCCCTTTGAAGTTCACCTCGGGGTTGCGTCCGGGTGGCGTGCCGCTGTCGTCGTCTTTGCGTTTGAAACTCTTGTGCGAGGCCCAGGCCTCAATCAGCGTGCCGTCCACGCTGAAGTGTTCGTCGCTGGCAAGCCGGCCCCACTGGGCGCTGAGCTTGACGCGCTCGAAGAAGGCGCGCGCCAGGTCTTCGTTGAAGAGGCGTTCGCGGTTGGCGCTGAAGGTGGAGTGGTCCCAGACCTTGTCTTCAATGTTCAGGCCCACGAACCAGCGGTACAGCAGGTTGTAGTTGACCGCCTCGACCAGCTGGCGTTCGCTGCGGATGGAGAACAGGATTTGCAGCAGCAAGGCCTTGAGCAGCATCTCCGGCGGCACCGAGGGGCGGCCACGGCGGGCGTACACCGCTTCGAACTCGCTGTTCATGCTCGACAGCAGCGCATCCACCACGGCGCGCAACTTGCGCAGCGGGTGTGCCGCTGGCACTCTTTCTTCAAGGCTGATGTAGCTAAACATCGCCCCCTGGAAGTCTTGGTTGCCTCTCATCTTTCTTGTCGCAGTTGTTCCGGGATGGCTTCAGATCGTAGCGGCCGACGCGGACGCTCGCAGGGGATTTTTCAACGGCCTGCTAGGGGCCGCGTGAGAGGGCTGGCCGGCACGCGCGCATGCGGCGGCGCGGCCCGCCCCGGTGCCCCGTCGCTTCTCTCGCTTGTTGGAGACACACACACACGATGACTTCCTTTGCATTTGTCTTTCCCGGCCAGGGCTCGCAGGCCGTGGGCATGCTCGACGCCTGGGGCGACCACGCCGCCGTGCGCGAGACGCTGGCCGAGGCCTCCGAAGCCCTGGGCGAAGACGTGGCGAAGCTGATCCACGAAGGCCCCAGGGAAGCCCTGGCGCTGACCACCAACACGCAGCCTGTGATGCTGGTGGCGGGCGTGGCGGCTTGGCGTGCCTGGCGTGCCGAAGGCGGGGCGCTGCCCGCCATCGTCGCCGGGCACTCGCTGGGCGAATATTCGGCCCTGGTCGCGGCCGGCGTGCTGACGCTGGCGCAGGCCGCGCCGCTGGTGCGCTTTCGCGCACAGGCCATGCAGGAAGCGGTGCCCGTGGGCACGGGCGCGATGGCCGCCGTGCTGGGCATGCCGGCCGACCAGGTGAAGGCCGGCTGTGCCGAGGTGACGGCCAGCTTCGGCGCGGGCAGTGCCGAGGTGGTCGAGGCTGTGAACTTCAACGATCCGATGCAGACCGTGATCGCCGGCAGCAAGGCCGCCGTCGAGAAGGCCTGCGAAGTGCTCAAGGCCCAGGGCGCCAAGCGCGCCTTGCCGCTGCCGGTGTCGGCGCCTTTCCATTCCAGCCTCATGAAGCCCGCGGCCGAAGCGCTGCGTGGCCGACTGGCCGCACTGGAGCTGGCCGCGCCGCAGATCCCCGTGCTCAACAACATCGACGTGGCGGTGGAAAGCGATGCCGCGCGCATCCGCGACGCGCTGGTGCGCCAGGCTGCCGGCCCGGTGCGATGGGTCGAAAGCGTGCAGGCGCTGCAGGCGCGCGGCGTGGGCGCGATCATCGAATGCGGGCCGGGCAAGGTGCTGGCCGGCATGGCCAAGCGCATTGCGCCCGAACTGGGCAACGGCGCCATTTTCGACCCCGCCTCGCTGCAGCAGACGCGCGAATTGCTGGCGGCCTGAGCCCAACCCCGAGGACGAATCCATGAGCGGCAACACGAACATCGCGGGCCAGGTGGCCCTGGTCACGGGCGCCACGCGCGGCATCGGCGCCGCCATCGCGCTGGAACTCGCGCAGCGCGGCTACAAGGTCATCGGCACCGGCACCTCGGCCGAGGGCGCGGCCAGGATCACGGCCGCCCTGGCTGGCCACGGCGGCGAAGGCCGCGTGCTGAACGTCACCGACGGCGCGGCCGTCGAGGCCCTGGTCGACGAAACGGCCAAGGCCCACGGCGGGCTGCACGTGCTGGTCAACAACGCCGGCATCACGCGCGACATGCTCGCCATGCGCCTGAAGGACGAGGACTGGGACGCCGTCATCGACACCAACCTCAAGGCCGTGTTCCGCCTTTCGCGCGCCGTGATCCGGCCCATGATGAAGCAGCGCTTCGGCCGCATCCTCAGCATCACCAGCGTGGTCGGCGCCTCGGGCAACCCCGGGCAGGCCAACTATGCGGCGGCCAAGGCCGGCGTGGCCGGCATGACGCGCGCCCTGGCGCGCGAGCTGGGCAGCCGCGGCATCACCGTCAATTGCATCGCGCCGGGCTTCATCGCCACCGACATGACGGCCGGCCTGCCCGAGGCGCAGCACCAGGCGCTGCTGGCGTCCATTCCGCTGGGCCAGCTGGGCAAACCCGAAGACATCGCGCACGCCGTGGCCTACCTGGCCTCGCCGGGCGCCGGCTACGTGACGGGGCAGGAACTGCACGTCAACGGCGGCATGTATATGTAATTGACCGGGCGCGCCAGGGTTCTCCTTGGCGCCGCCCGGACAAAAGCGGCCGGGCCTGCCCGGCTAAAATCCACAGATTCTTTACCACCCTCAGAGGGAACCAAATGAGCGATATCGAAGCACGTGTCAAGAAAATCATCGCCGAGCAACTCGGCGTGGAAGAGTCGCAAGTGACCAACGAAAAGGCCTTCGTGGCCGACCTGGGCGCTGACTCGCTGGACACGGTCGAACTCGTGATGGCCCTGGAAGACGAATTCGGCATCGAGATTCCCGACGAAGATGCGGAGAAGATCACCACGGTGCAGAACGCGATCGACTACGCCACCAAGAACCAGAAGGCCTGATCGCAGGAGGGCGGCTGGCCTGCCCCCTGACGACTGCCTGCATGCCCGGGCCGTCCGCGGTCGCCCACGTGCCGCTTCGGTGCCCGCATGATCCTCGGCAGATTCATCACACGACCTTCTCTTCCTCCTTGAAAGGTTTGCCGGCATGAGCTTACGCCGCGTTGTCGTGACCGGCCTCGGTTGCATCTCCCCTGTCGGAAACACCGTGGCCGACAGCTGGACGAACTTGCTTGCGGGCAAGTCGGGCATCGAGACCGTCACGCGCTTTGATGCCAGCAATCTGTCCTGCCGCTTCGCCGGCCAGGTCCGGGATTTCGACATCACGCAGTACATCACCGAGAAGGAGGCGCGTCACATGGACCGCTTCATCCATCTCGGGCTGGCTGCAGGCATCCAGGCGGTGCAGGACGCCGGTCTGCCCACGGGCGACGCACTGACGCCCGAGCAGGCCTTCCGCATCGGCTGCAACATCGGCTCCGGCATCGGCGGCCTGCCGCTGATCGAGGAAACTCATGGCGAGATGACGGCCCGCGGCCCGCGGCGCATCTCTCCGTTCTTCGTGCCTGCCTCGATCATCAACATGATCTCGGGCCACCTGTCCATCAAGTACGGCTTCACGGGGCCGAACATCGCCATCGTCACGGCCTGCACCACGGGCCTGCACGCGATCGGCATGTCGGCGCGCATGATCCAGTCCGGCGATGCCGACGTGATGGTGGCGGGCGGTGCGGAATCCACCGTGTCGCCGCTGGGCATGGGCGGCTTTGCCGCGGCGCGCGCCCTGAGCACGCGCAACGACGACCCGGCCACCGCTTCCCGCCCCTGGGACAAGGACCGCGACGGCTTCGTCCTCGGCGAGGGCGCGGGCGTGCTGGTGCTCGAGGAATATGAGCATGCCAAGGCGCGCGGCGCCAGGATCTACGCCGAGCTGGCGGGCTTCGGCATGAGCGCCGACGCTTTCCACATGACCGCGCCCAACGTGGACGGCCCGCGCCGCTCCATGGAGGCCGCGCTGCGCAACGCCGGGGTGAATGCCGACCAGGTGCAGTACCTCAACGCGCACGGCACCTCGACGCCGCTGGGCGACCTGAACGAGACCAACGCCATCAAGAACGCCTTCGGCGACCATGCCAAGAAGCTGGTCGTGAACTCCACCAAGTCGATGACTGGCCACCTGCTGGGCGGTGCGGGCGGCATCGAATCGGTGTTCACCGTGCTCGCGCTGCACCACCAGAAGAGCCCGCCGACCATCAACATCTTCAACCAGGATCCGGAATGCGACCTGGACTACTGCGCCAACGAGGCGCGGGACCTGAAGATCGACGTGGCCGTGAAGAACAACTTCGGCTTTGGCGGGACGAACGGCACGCTGGTGTTCCGCCGCGCTTGAGCGCCGGTGCCGGTGTCTTTCTCCTGACCGCGTTCCGCATGCGCAGCGCCCCATCGGTGAGCTTCCCGGTGGGGCGTTCCCGTTTCGAGGGCGGGCTGCTGCTGGCTCTGGGCCTGGCGGGGGGCGCGGCGCTCGCGCTCTGGATGGCGCAGGCGGTGGCGCCGGCCGGGTGGAAGGCCGGCGCGCTTGCGGGGTGGCTGGCCGGCTGTGCCTGGGCCTGGCGCCAGTGGCGCGCGACCCCCGTGGGGCGCCTGGACTGGCGCGAGGAGGGCTGGTTCTGGGCCCGCGCAGGTGAAGGCGCCGCCTCCGAACCGTCGCCCCTGCCGGCGCCGCCGCGCGTGGTGCTGGACCTGCAGCACGTGCTGCTGCTGCAGGCGCCGGGCTTTGCGCCGCGCTGGTTCTGGCTGGCGCGCCGCGACGATCCCGCATGCTGGAATGCATTGCGCCGTGCCGCCCATGCGCGTGCGTTCGGGCGCGAGGCCACGCCCGCGCCAGCATCCGCGGCGGGGGGCCAGCCGTGAGCGATTCCCGCACCCCGGACACCGGGGAGGCCGGCGCCGCCGGGCGACCGGTCGATCCGGATTTCCTGCTCGTGCAGCGCACCGTCGCAGGCGACGGCAAGGCTTTCGAGCTGCTGGTGCTCAAGTACCAGCGCCGCATCGAGCGGCTGATCGGCCGCATGGTGCGCGACGTGGATCTGGTCGAGGACATTGCCCAGGAAACCTTCATCCGCGCCTACCGGGCCCTGCACCAGTTCCGGGGCGAGGCGCAGTTCTACACCTGGCTGTACCGGATCGCCGTCAACACGGCCAAGAAGGCGCTGGTCGACATGAAGCGCGACCCGACGGTGCCGGAGGCCGCTTTGCGGGCCAATGACGACGAGGATGAAACTTACCGGCCCGGAAATGAACCAATCAGCGACGAGACCCCTGATTCCGTGCTGGCCGCCAATGAAATCGCCGCTGCGGTGAACGCTGCGATGGAGGCCCTGCCGGCCGAGTTGCGGCAGGCCGTGACGCTGCGCGAGATCGAGGGCCTGAGCTACGAAGAGATTGCCGAGGTCATGAACTGCCCCATCGGGACCGTGCGTTCACGGATCTTCCGGGCGCGCGAAGCCATTTCGGCGCGAGTCAAGCCGCTGCTGGACAACCAGTCCGGCAAACGCTGGTGAGGTGAACGAGATGAACGACAGGACACATGCATCGCTGGAACAGCTGTCTGCGCTGGCGGACGGCCAATTGCACGGGGAAGAACTGGTCCGGGTGCTGGATGCCGTGGGCGCCGACGCCCGGCTGCGCACCCAGTGGCACACCTACCACCTGGTGGGCGAGGTGCTGCGCACGGGGCGCCACGCCCCCTGCAGTGACGCATCGGCCTTCCTGGCCAGGCTGAACCAGCGCCTGGCGGTCGAGGCCATCGACCCGCCGCGCCCGCAGCTGGAGCGGGCGGGCGTGGCTGTGCATGTGCGCGGCGAGGCCGCCAACGAGCCTGTGTTCCGCTGGAAGATGGTGGCCGGCCTGGCCTCGGTGGCGGCGGCTGCGGCCATCGGCTGGGCATGGGTGGGCAGCGGCGTCGACGCGCCGCCGGCGGGCGGCCAGCTGGCGCTGCAGCAGGTGGCGCCGGGTGCCGCCGCAGCGGCCGGCGCCCCGGGCCCGGCCGCTTCGGTGCTGGCCGCGGTACCGCTGGCGCAGACGCGCGTGTCCGTGGGCGGTGGCGCGCCGCAGGTCATGCTGCGCGATCCGCGCCTGGACGAACTGCTCGAGGCCCACCAGCAGGCCGCGGGCGCGTCGCAGATGCCCTCGGGCTTCCTGCGCAATGCCACTTTCGAAGGGGCGGCACGCTGAGGTGCGCCGCGATGACGACGTCTTGATGAGCGCAGCGCGAACGGTCTCGATGCGGCGGCCCCTGGTCTGCATGGCGCTGGCCGCCGTGCTGGGCGCGGCCGCGACGGTGGCGCTGGCTCAGCCGCGCACGGCCTCGGCGCCGGCCCCGTCCGCGAACGCCGCCGGGGCCGCGCCGCCGCCCGACACGCGCCAGTTCGGCGTCATCGACTGGCTGCGGCGCATGCACGAGGCGGCGCGCCAGAGCAACTACATGGGCACCTTCGTGGTGTCGGCCGCCACCGGCAACCTGTCGAGCGCGCGCATCTGGCACGCCTGCGAAGCCGACCTGCAAGTCGAGCGGGTGGAGGCCCTGTCGGGCCCGCCGCGCATCACCTTCCGACGCCAGGACCGGGTGCAGACCTTCTTCCCGGACAAGCGCCTCATCAAGAGCGAGCGGCGCGACACCCTGGACGTGTTCCCCAACCTGCGCGGGGCCTCCGAATCACAGATCGAGGCACTGTACAGCGCCCAGCGGCTCGGCCAGGGCCGCGTTGCGGGCATCGAGGCCGACGTGGTGCAGATCGCCCCGCGCGACGCGCTGCGCTACGGCTACCGCGTCTGGAGCGAGCGCCGCTCGGGTCTGATCGTGAAGCTGCAGACGCTCGATGCCGCCGGGTCGGTGGTGGAGCAGTCGGCGTTCTCCGAGCTGCAGCTGGATGCGCCGCTGAGCGCGGCCGACATGAGCCGCATGATGGACGACACGGCGGGCTACACCGTGCACCAGACCGCGCTCAAGCGCACCACGGCCGAGAAGGAAGGCTGGGCGCTCAGCGAGGTCGTGGCCGGCTTCCGCCCGGTCAGCTGCTATCGGCGGGCCATGGCCGGCGCCCAGGACCGCGATCCGCAGCAGCGCATGCTGCAATGGACGTTCTCGGACGGCCTGGCCACGGTGTCGCTGTTCATCGAACCGGGGCCCGATCCGCTGGCGCGCGAGGACAGCCTCATGGTGCTGGGCGCCACGCACACGCTGGTGCGGCGCGTCACCGATGCGGCGGGCGAGGGCTGGTGGGTCACCGCCGTCGGCGAAGTGCCCGCGCAGACGCTCGACCAATTCGTCAGCCGCCTGGTGCGCACCGCGCGCTGAGCGCGTGCTCGGCCGCTTGTCCTGCGGCGGCTGTGAGCAGCTGCCCGCAGACCGGCGCTGCGCCAGCGCCTTAGGATGCGCAAGGCTGAACCAATGGCGCTGCGCGCATTCATAGCAGTTGTTGCTCATTTTTCCCGGAACCGATGTCCATGACCTTCGCGAATCCTCCCCAGAAGCTGCATTCCCTGGTGCTGGCCGGTGTGCTGGCGCTGTCCGGCGGGGCCGCCTGGCTGTTGCCCGCCGCGCCAGCGCAGGCGCAGGCCTCGGCGCCCGCGCGCGCCTTGCCCGACTTCACCGACCTGGTGGACCAGGTCGGGCCCTCGGTGGTCAACATCCGCACGGTGGAGCGGGTGGCGCAGCGCGGCCCGGGCGGCGCGCCGATGGACGAAGAGATGCAGGAGCTGTTCCGCCGCTTCTTCGGCCCCAACTTCCCGGGCGTGCCGCGCCAGGGCCGGCCGTCGAACCCGCAGGAAGAGCCGCAGCAGCGCCCGCGCGGCGTGGGCTCCGGCTTCATCCTCTCGACCGACGGCTATGTGATGACGAACGCGCATGTGATCGAGGACGCGTCGGAAGTCATCGTCACGCTGGCCGACAAGCGCGAATTCAAGGCACGCATCGTGGGCAGCGACCAGCGCACGGACGTGGCGGTGGTGAAGATCGAGGCCACGGGCTTGCCGGCCGTCAAGGTGGGCGACATCTCCAAGCTGCGCGTGGGCGAGTGGGTGATGGCCATCGGCTCGCCCTTCGGCCTGGAGAACACGGTCACGGCCGGCATCGTGAGCGCCAAGCAGCGCGACACCGGCAGCTACCTGCCCTTCATCCAGACCGACGTGGCCATCAACCCCGGCAACTCGGGCGGTCCGCTGATCAACATGCGCGGGGAAGTGGTGGGCATCAACAGCCAGATCTATTCCCGCTCCGGCGGCTTCATGGGCATCTCCTTTTCGATCCCCATCGACGAGGCGATCCAGGTGAGCGAACAGCTGCGCGCGACGGGCCGGGTCTCGCGTGGGCGCATCGGCGTGCAGATCGCCGAGGTGTCGCGCGAGGTGGCCGAGTCCCTCGGCCTGGGCCGTGCGCAGGGCGCGCTGGTGCGGGGCGTGGAGGACGGCTCGCCGGGCCAGAAAGCCGGCATCGAGGCCGGCGACATCATCGTCAAGTTCAACGGCACCGCGATCGAGCGGCCCAGCGACCTGCCGCGCCTGGTGGGGGCGACCAAGCCCGGCACCAAGGCGACCGTGACCGTCTTCCGCCGCGGCAGCACGCGCGATTTGTCGGTGACGGTGGCCGAGGTCGAGCCTGATCAGGTCGCCCGCGCCCCGCGTGCCCGCGAGGAGGCCGAACCGGCGTCCACCGCATCCGCGGCCGCCAAGGCGCTGGGCCTGGTGGTCAACGACCTCACGGCCGACCAGAAAAAGGAACTCAAGCTCAAGGGCGGGGTGCGCGTGCAGGGCGCGGTCGACGCCGCCCAGCGCGCCGGGCTGCGCGAGGGGGATGTGATCCTGGCCGTGGGCAACACCGAAGTCGCCAGCGTCAAGGAGTTCGATGCCGCCGTGGCCAAGGCCGAGAAGGGCAAGCCGTTGAGCGTGCTGTATCGCCGTGGCGAGTGGGCGCAGTACGCGCTCATCCGGCGCTGAGGCGGCGCCGGCCGCTCCGGCGTGCGCCGGGCGCACGCGGCCCGGCCGGCGAAGCATTTCCAAGTGGCCCCACCCGGCAGTCGGGTTTGGGGTCTTTTTGTGGCCGGGCGTCGCTTTTTTGAAGGGCGATCCCCATGTTTGCGATCACTAACCGTGAGCGCTGTAACAACCATTTTCGGTAGAATGCGCTGCGCTGAACAAGGGTGCTTTGCATAAGCGGCGGCTGCACCACCACCATGCGGGATGGTCAGTTTCCATGCACCGCCCCTCCACAGATCGCCCACAAGTTGTTCATGCATTAGCCCACAGCACATGTGGACAAATTGTTGATAAATTTCTTGTTGCGACCCCGCAACGAGCCTTTGAAGCCCCGGTGTCCCTGTACGCGCCCCCTGTTTTGCCTACAATGAAGGCCCAACTACTGCAGTTGCCATTGCTTGTTGGTTCAGGGCGCGTCACTTGCGGACGCGCCCTTTTTTCTTGTGCCTTCCCCTGCGTGCGCAAGCTATTTCAAGCACTTAAGCGGTTCCGTTGATGAATCACATCAGAAACTTTTCGATCATTGCGCACATCGACCACGGCAAGTCGACGCTGGCGGACCGGTTGATCCAGCGCTGTGGCGGCCTCAGCGAGCGCGAGATGGAGGCGCAGGTGCTCGACTCGATGGACATCGAGAAGGAGCGTGGGATAACCATCAAGGCCCAGACCGCCGCGCTGCAGTACAAGGCCCGCGATGGCCAGGTCTACAACCTCAATCTGATCGACACGCCGGGCCACGTGGACTTCTCTTACGAGGTCTCGCGTTCGCTGTCGGCGTGCGAAGGCGCGCTGCTCGTGGTCGATGCTTCGCAGGGTGTGGAAGCGCAGACGGTGGCCAACTGCTACACGGCGCTGGATCTCGGCGTTGAGGTCATGCCGGTGCTCAACAAGATCGACCTGCCGCAGGCCGACCCCGACAATGCGAAGGCCGAGATCGAGGACGTGATCGGCATCGACGCGAGTGACGCGATCCCGTGCTCGGCCAAGACCGGCGTGGGCATCGACGAGATCCTCGAAGCCATCGTGGCGAAGGTGCCCGCGCCGCGTGGCAACCCCGACGCGGCGCTGCGCGCGATGATCATCGACAGCTGGTTCGATCCCTACGTGGGGGTGGTGATGCTGGTGCGCGTGGTCGACGGCCGCCTGGCCAAGGGCGAGCGCATCAAGATGATGGCCACCGGGGCCACCTACAACGCCGACAACCTGGGCGTGTTCACACCGGCCAACCAGCCGCGCGATTCGCTGGAGGCGGGCGAGGTGGGCTACATCATCGCGGGCATCAAGGAACTGAAGGCGGCCAAGGTCGGCGACACCATCACGCTGATCAAGGGCGGCTCGGGCGGCGCCGCCTTCACGGCCACCGAGCCGCTGCCGGGCTTCAAGGAAATCCAGCCGCAGGTGTTCGCGGGCCTGTACCCGACCGAGGCCAGCGAGTACGACCAGCTGCGCGATGCGCTGGAGAAGCTCAAGCTCAACGACGCCTCGCTGCATTACGAGCCCGAGGTGTCCCAGGCGCTGGGCTTCGGCTTCCGCTGCGGCTTCCTGGGCCTTTTGCACATGGAGATCGTGCAGGAGCGCCTGGAGCGCGAGTTCGACCAGGACCTGATCACCACCGCGCCCAGCGTGGTCTACCAGGTGGTCAAGAGCGACGGCGAAGTGATCATGGTCGAGAACCCGTCCAAGATGCCCGACGTGGGACGCATGGCCGAGATCCGCGAGCCCATCGTCACGGTGCACCTGTACATGCCGCAGGAGTACGTGGGTCCGGTGATGACGCTGGCCAACCAGAAGCGCGGCGTGCAGATCAACATGAGCTACCACGGCCGGCAGGTCATGCTGACCTACGAGATGCCGCTCGGCGAGATCGTGCTGGACTTCTTCGACAAGCTGAAGTCGGTGAGCCGTGGCTATGCCTCCATGGACTACGAGTTCAAGGAGTACCGCGCCTCCGACGTGGTCAAGGTGGACATCCTGCTCAACGGCGACAAGGTGGATGCACTGTCCATCATCGTGCACCGCAGCCAGTCGCAGTACCGCGGCCGCGCCGTGGTCGCCAAGATGCGCGAGATCATCAGCCGCCAGATGTTCGACGTGGCGATCCAGGCGGCCATCGGCGCCAACATCATCGCGCGCGAGACCGTGAAGGCGCTGCGCAAGAACGTGCTGGCAAAATGTTACGGCGGTGACATCACGCGCAAGCGCAAGCTGCTGGAAAAGCAGAAGGCCGGCAAGAAGCGCATGAAGCAGATCGGCGCCGTCGAGGTCCCGCAGGAGGCCTTCCTCGCCATCCTCCAGGTCGAGGAATGAGCCCGGCGGCCGCGCGCCGCCCTCCACAAGAACAACATTCCCTTTCCATGGCCCTGCTCACGTCCATCATCCTCGCGGCTTTCGCCGGCTACATCGGCGCCTGGTACTTCGGTGCCGTCGAGGGCAACTTCGCGCTGCTGCTGTTCCTGGCCAGCGTGGTCACGGGCCTGTACTGGCTGGCCGAGCGCTTCTACTTCCTGCCGGCGCGCCGCCGTGCCGCGCAATCGCTGGACACGGCGCAGGCGCAGCGCCGCGAGGAGCTGACCCGGCAGGGCATCACCCAGTTCGACCGCGAGGACGACAAGGCGCGCGAGCGCGTCCTGGCCCAGCCCTGGTGGCTGGACTGGACGGCCGGCCTGTTCCCGGTGATCCTGGCCGTCTTCCTGCTGCGCTCCTTCATCGCCGAGCCCTTCCGCATCCCGTCGGGCTCGATGATCCCGACGCTGGTGACGGGCGACCTGATCCTGGTGAACAAGTTCACCTACGGCCTGCGCCTGCCCGTGCTCAACACCAAGATCACCGAAGGCAAGCCGCTGGCGCGCGGCGACGTGATCGTGTTCCGCTACCCGCCGCAGCCCAGCCTGGATTACATCAAGCGCGTGGTCGGCCTGCCGGGCGACGAGGTGTCCTACCTGAACAAGGAGCTGCGCATCAACGGCCAGCCCGTGCCCAAGACCCGCGTGAAGGACTACTTCGGCGACAACGCGGCCGACGCCCGGGTGCACATGCGCTACTGGCCGCAATACGATGAGAAGCTGGGCGATCGCACGCACCGGCTGCTGAACTATCCCGATGTCCGTGCAGGAGTTTCCGAACTCGACACCATGGCATTCGCGGGCAAGGACCAATGCCGCTACAGTGTCGAAGGGGTCACGTGCAAGGTGCCGGAGGGGCACTATTTCGTGATGGGCGACAACCGTGACGATTCACTGGACTCCCGCTACTGGGGCTTCGTGCCCGACGCCAACATCGTCGGCAAGGCCTTCTTTATCTGGATGAACTTCGGCAACTTCGGGCGCATCGGCTCTTTCGACTGAGGCCCGCGGGCAGCCATCGCAGGAGAGGAGAAGAGGAAATGTTCATGAAAGCGACGACGAAGGCCCGCCAGCGCGGCATTTCGTTCATCGGCCTGCTGTTCGTGGCCGTCGTGCTGGCTTGCGTGGGGGTGGTGGTGGCCCAGGTCATCCCGACCCTGATCGAGTACCAGGCCATCCTGAAGGCCGCCAACAAGGCCAAGGAAGGCACCACGGTGCCCGAGGTGCGCGCCATCTTCGACCGCCAGCAGGCGATCGACGACTTCAAGTCCGTGTCGGGCGCCGACCTGGACGTTCGCAAGAACGGCGAAAAAGTGGTGGTGGCCTTCGCCTACGACCGCGAGATCCATCTTTTCGGCCCCGCCTATCTGACGCTCAAGTACAAGGGCGAATCCAACTGAAACCCACTCCCGCATCCGCCGGCGCCGCGGGCGCCGGCCTGCCCGGATTGCAGGCGCGCCTGCAGCACGCCTTCCGCGATGTCGCGCTGCTGCAGCGCGCCCTGACCCACCGCAGCTTTTCCGCCGAGCACAACGAGCGCCTGGAGTTCCTCGGCGACTCGGTGCTCGGCGTCGCCGTGTCCCACCTGCTGTACCGCCGCCTTGCGCAACTGCCCGAAGGCGACCTCTCGCGCGTGCGCGCCAACCTCGTGCGGCAGGACACGCTGCACCAGATCGCGCTGCGCCTGGGCCTGCCTCCTTTGCTGCGGCTGGGGGAGGGCGAATCGAAGTCCGGCGGCGCCGCGCGCCCGTCCATCCTTGCCGATGCGCTGGAAGCGGTGATTGGCGCGGTGTACCTGGACGCCGGCTTCGCCGTGGCGCAGGCCCTGGTGGAACGGCTGTACGAGGGGGTGGAGATCAACCCCCGCCTGGCAGCCAGTTCCAAGGACGCCAAGACCGAACTGCAGGAATGGCTGCAGGGACACAAAATGAAGCTGCCCGCCTACCGCGTGGCCGCCATACTGGGCGCGGCCCACAAGCAGACCTTCGAAGTGGAGTGCGAGGTGGCCGAACGCGGCTGGACCGAGCGCGGCATCGGTGCCTCGCGCCGTGCAGGCGAGCAGGCCGCCGCCGCGGCCATGCTGCAGCGCCTCAAAGCATCAGGACGCGCCAAGCCGTGACGCGACAAGCCATGACCACCACCGCTTCCGAACCCACCCCCCTCGACCCCGTGCCGGGGGCCGCAACGCCCGCGCCGCGCCGCTGCGGGCTGGTCGCCATCGTGGGCAAGCCCAACGTGGGCAAATCCACGCTGCTCAATGCGCTGGTGGGCCAGAAGATCAGCATCACTTCGCGCAAGGCGCAGACCACGCGGCATCGGATCACCGGCATCCGCACCCGGCCCACGCCCGAAGGCGGTGGCACGCAGTTCGTGTTCGTCGACACGCCGGGCTTCCAGACTCGGCATGCCAACGCGCTGAACCGTTCGCTCAACAAGACCGTGCTGGGCGCCGTGGCCGACGTGGACCTCATCCTCTTCGTCGTCGAGGCGGGCCGTTTCACCACGGCGGACGCGAAAGTGCTGGGCCTCCTGGCGAAGGACATTCCGGTGCTGCTGATCGCCAACAAGCTCGACACCGTGCACCGCCGCGCCGACATCGCACCGTGGCTGGCGCAGATGCAGGCCGAACACGGCGGCGCGCAGCAGGCGCGCTTTGCCGAATTCGTGCCCATGTCGGCCAAGAACGCCAAGGACATCGAGCGCCTGTTCGCCGTCTGCGAGAAATACCTGCCCGAACAGGCCTGGTGGTACGACGAGGACGAGCTCACCGATCGCAGCGAGAAGTTCCTGGCCAGCGAGACCGTGCGCGAAAAGCTGTTCCGCCTGACCGGCGACGAGCTGCCCTACACCTCGACGGTGATGATCGACAAGTTCGAGGAAGAGCCGCCCCAGCGCAAGGGCCAGAAGCGCCTGGTGCGCATCGCCGCCACCATCGTGGTCGAGCGCGACGGGCACAAGGCCATGGTGATCGGCGACAAGGGCGAGCGCATCAAGCGCATCGGCACCGAGACGCGGCAGGAGCTGGAGAAGCTCATGGACTGCAAGGTGTTCATCGAGCTGTGGGTCAAGGTGCGCTCGGGCTGGGCCGACGACGAAGCGCGGGTCAAGTCCTTCGGCTATGAATGACGCGGCGGCCCGTGGCCTGCGCCATGGGCCGGCCGCCATCGGCGTGACCCCGCGATGAAGCGCAGCATCCTGCATGAACCTGCCTTCGTGCTGCACCGCTACGACTGGAGCGAGTCCAGCCTGATCCTGGAAGTGTTCACGCGCCACCACGGGCGCATTGCGCTGGTCGCCAAGGGCGCCAAGCGCCCCAGCTCCAACTTCCGCCCGGTGCTGCTGCCACTGCAGCCGCTGCAGGTGGGCTTCGGCGGCGACGCCGAGATCCGCACGCTGAAGGCCGCGGAATGGGTGGGCGGGCACGTGATGCCCACGGGCGAGGCCCTGCTGTCGGGCTACTACCTCAACGAACTGCTGATCCGCCTGCTGGCGCGCGACGATCCGCATCCGTCCCTGTTCGATGCCTATGGCGGCGTGGTCGAAGTTCTCGCCACCGCGCGCGCCGAGTCCGCCCAGGCCGCGGTGCAGGCGGCCGCGCTGCGGGCCTTCGAGCTGCTGCTGCTGCGCGAAGTGGGGCTGCTGCCCGTGCTGGACGCCCAGACCCTGACGCTGGCGCCGCTGCAGCCCGGCGCCCGCTATGCGCTCGTGGCCGAGGCCGGGCTGCGCGAGTCGGTCGACCGCGAGCCCGCGCTGGCTGGCGCGCTGTGGGCGGCACTGCAGGCCGCCCTGGGCGACAGCGCGCCCTTCACCGCCACGCTGCGCGCCATCGCCGAACTGCCGCCGGGCGCCAGCGCGGCGCTGCGCTCGCAGCTGCGCAGCCTGCTCAACTACCATTGCGGCGTGGCGAGCTTGCGCACGCGGCAACTGATGCGCGAACTGCAGGACCTATGAACGATTTCTCCTCCTACGGCGTGCGCACGGCACTGTCCGTCAACCTCAACAAAGTCGCGCTGGTGCGCAACACGCGGCACCTGGGCATTCCCAGCGTGGCCTATGCGGCCGCGCTGTGCCTGGATGCCGGGGCGCACGGCATCACTGTGCACCCGCGGCCTGACGGGCGCCACATCCGGGCGCAGGACGTGGCCGACCTGTCGGCGCTGCTGCGCCGCGACTGGCCGCAGGCCGAGTTCAACATCGAAGGCAACCCTTTCCACAACCTGATGGACTTCGTGCGCGAATTCCGTCCGCACCAGGCGACCTTCGTGCCCGATGCCGAGGACCAGTTCACCAGCGACCATGGCTGGCGCTTCCCCGAGGATCTGGCGCGCCTGAAGCCGCTGGTGGCCGAGGCCCGCGCGCTGGGCGTGCGCGTGAGCCTGTTCATGGACCCGGACCCCGAGCAGATGGCCGAGGCCCGCGCGACGGGCGCCGACCGCGTGGAGCTGTACACCGAAGGCTATGCCGCGGCGCGCGGCACCTCGCGCGCCGACACCGTGCTGGCGCGCTATGCCGAGGCGGCACGCGCCGCGCAGGCGGTGGGCCTGCAGGTCAACGCCGGCCACGACCTGAGCCGGGAGAACCTGACGGACTTCCTGCGCGCCGTGCCCAGGGTCATGGAAGTGTCCATCGGCCATGCCTTCATCGCCGACGCGCTGGAGCTGGGCTATGCCGCCACCACGCGCGACTACCTGCGCTGCATCGCCGAGGCCGCGGACGCGCCCGCATCGGCGGCAAAGGGCGGCGCGTGATCCACGGCATCGGCACCGACATCTGCGACGTGCGGCGCATCGCGGCCACCTTCGAGCGCCAGGGCGAGCGCTTTGCGGAACGCGTGCTCGGGCCGACCGAACTGGAGGTGTGGCGCAAGCGGGGTGCCCGTTGGCCCAAGCGGGGCATCAGCTACCTGGCCACGCGTTTCTCGGCCAAGGAAGCCTTCAGCAAGGCCATCGGCCTGGGCATGCACAGCCCCATGAGCTGGCGCGCCTGCGAGATTCTCAACGCCGCCAGCGGTGCGCCCTACATCCAGCTGCACGACCCGCTCAAGCGCTGGTTCGAGGCGCAGGGCCTGCGCGCGCACGTGACGGTCACCGACGAATCGGAGTACGCGGCGAGCTTCGTCGTGGTGGAGAAGGCATGAGCAGCGGTTCTCTGCGCGCGCTGGGCAGTCCGCTGGTCATCGACGTGGCCGGCAAGGCCTTGACCGATGCCGATCGCCAGCGCCTGGCGCATCCGCTGGTCGGCGGCGTGATCCATTTCGCGCGCAACTGGGAAAGCCGTGCGCAGATGGCCGCGCTCAATGCCGAGATCAAGGCGATCCGTCCCGATCTTCTGATCTGCGTCGACCACGAGGGCGGCCGTGTGCAGCGCTTCCGCACCGACGGCTTCACGCGCCTGCCGTCCATGCGGGCGCTGGGCACGCTGTGGACGCAGGACGCGATGCGCGGCGTGCAGGCCGCGGCAGCGGCCGGCCACGTGCTGGCCAGCGAGCTGCGCGCGGTGGGCGTGGACTTCAGCTTCGCGCCGGTGCTCGACTTGGACCATGGCGCCAGCAGCGTGATCGGTGACCGCAGTTTCCACCGCGATCCACGCGTGGTGGCGCTGCTGGCACAGAGCCTGGCGCACGGCATGGCTGCGGCTGGCATGGCGCACTGCGCCAAGCATTTTCCGGGGCACGGGTTCGTCAAGGCCGACTCGCATGTCGCCATCCCGGTGGACCGGCGCAGCCTCAAGGCCATCCTGGCCGACGACGCCAAGCCCTTCGAGTGGCTGGCCGGCACGCTCACGGCCGTGATGCCGGCGCACGTGATCTATAGCCGCGTGGACGCACGGCCCGCGGGCTTCTCGCGCAAGTGGCTGCAGGACGTGCTGCGCGCGCGGCTGGGCTTTGCCGGCGCCATCTTCACCGACGACCTGAGCATGGAAGCCGGGCGCTACATCGCCGGCCGCCAGCTCGGCTATGCCGAGGCCGCGCTGGAAGCCCTGTCCGCCGGCTGCGACCTGGCGCTGCTGTGCAACAAGAGCCTGGAAGCCGGCGTGCTCGACGCGTTCCTGGCGGCCATGGAGCGCGCGGCGGCGAGCGGCGCGCTGACGCCGGATGCCGCCCGCGAGGTCCGCCGCGTCGCGCTGCTGCCCACAGCTCCCGCGCTGGATTGGGAGCACCTGCAGGCCAGCGCGCGCTACCAGCACGCACGCAAGGTTCTGGCGCCCCTGCAGCAGGTCTGAGCCCGAGACGTCTGCATGCCTGCGCGCCTGCTCGTGGCCAGGGTCGGCCAGGCTGGCGGGCGTTCCGTGAAAAAGAATAGGGGCCCGCAGGCCCCTTCTTTCTCTGTGGCGCCCCGGTGGGCCCGGCCTCAGCCCTCGCGGCGCAGGGCCGGGAACAGGATCACGTCGCGGATGCTCGGCGAATCGGTCAGCAGCATCATGAGGCGGTCGATGCCGATGCCGCAGCCGCCGGTGGGGGGCATGCCGTATTCCAGCGCACGCACGAAGTCGTGGTCGAAGTACATGGCTTCGTCGTCGCCGCTGTCCTTGGCTTGCACCTGCGCGTTGAAGCGCGCGGCCTGGTCCTCGGCGTCGTTGAGTTCGGAAAAGCCGTTGCCGAACTCGCGGCCCGTGATGTAGAGCTCGAAGCGCTCGGTGACCTCGGGGCGCTCGTCGTTGGCGCGTGCCAGCGGCGAGATCTCGGTCGGATGCTCCATGATGAAGGTCGGCTGCCACAGCTTCTCTTCCACGGTTTCCTCGAAGTACATCACCTGCAGGCTGGCCAGGCTGCGTTGGGCGAGCTTGTCCTTCTCTTCCGACAAGCCCAGCTTGCGCAGCGCGTTGACGAGCCAGGTGCTGTCGTCCACGCTCGCGCCCGCGTCGGTGTGCCGGAGGATCGCCTCACGGATCGTCAGGCGCTCGAAGGGCTGGGACAGGTCCACCGCCTTGCCCTGGTAGGTGAGCTGCAGCGAGCCGGCCGTCTTCTGCGCGATGGTGCGGATCAGCGTCTCGGTGAAGTCCATCAGGTCGCGGTAGTTCCACCACGCCGCGTAGAACTCCATCATCGTGAACTCGGGGTTGTGGCGCACCGAGATGCCTTCGTTGCGGTAGCTGCGGTTGATCTCGAACACGCGCTCGAAGCCGCCCACGATCAGCCGCTTGAGGTAGAGCTCGGGCGCGATGCGCAGGAACATCTCCTGGTCCAGCGCGTTGTGGTGGGTGACGAAGGGCTTGGCATTCGCACCGCCCGGGATGGGGTGCAGCATGGGCGTCTCGACTTCCAGGAAGCCGTGCTCGACCATGAATTCACGGATGCCGCTCACGGCCTTGCTGCGTGCGGCGAAGCGGGCACGCGCCGATTCATCGGTGATCAGGTCCACATAGCGCTGGCGGTACTTCTGCTCCTGGTCGGCCATGCCGTGGAACTTGTCGGGCAGCGGGCGCAGGCTCTTGGTCAGCAGGCGCAGCGACGTGACCTTGATCGACAGCTCGCCGGTCTTGGTCTTCATGAGGGTGCCTTCGGCGCCCACGATGTCGCCCAGGTCCCACTTCTTGAAGTCGGCATAAAGCTCATCGCCCAGCGCGTCGCGCGTCACGTACAGCTGGATGCGGCCGGTGGCGTCCTGCACGGTGGCGAAGCTGGCCTTGCCCATCACGCGCTTGAGCATCATGCGGCCGCCCACGCTGGTGGTGACGGGTTGGGCTTCCAGCGCTTCGGCCGCCGTCTCGCCGTGCGCGGCCAGCAGGGCGGCGGCGCGGTCGGCGGGCTTGAAGTCGTTCGGGAAGGCCACGCCCTTGCCCTCGGCCTGTGCGGCGCGCAGGCCCTTGAGCTTCTCCCGCCGCTCGGCGATCAGCTGGTTGTCATCGGTGGCGGGCAGGGCGGAAGCGGTGGTGTCGGACATGAGATGAGCCAAAGACAAAAGCCGCGCAGGGAGCGCGGCGATGCCTGGATTTTAGTGGGCGCGACTGCGGGGCCGGCGCCTGGCCGGTCTCAGCCGCTGGCGATGCCGGTGCGCGCGAGCAGGTCGCTGACCAGTTCCAGCCGCACCAGCGGGCTGTCGAGTTCCAGCAGGCGCTGGCGCAGTTCGGCCTGGACCGGCAGCAGCTCGCACCAGCGGTTGGCGACCCAGGCGCCATCGTCGAAGCGATGGGGCAGGCCCACCGGCAGCCGCGGCACGGGAGCACCCGCCGCGGCCTGCTGGTCGTGCCGCGCCTGCAGGGCCTGCACCAGGCGTTCGAGCGCCTGCGCCGTGTGCTGCAGATCGGGCGGAATGGCCAGCGGCGGCTCGTCGGACAGGGTTTCGACCTGCGCTGTCCACAGGCTGTTTTTCTGCTGGCTGCGGCTGTGGATGCGAAAGCGCTGGCTGCCTTCGCATTCGATGAGCAGCAGCCCCGGCTGCGGCTTGTCCAGCCGCGTGATGCGCGCCAGCGTGCCGATGTGGGCAAACTGCTCGATCTCGGCGCCGGGCAGGCGCACTTCGGCGCCTTGGGTGAGGCTGACCACGCCGAAGGGCTGCCCGGTGCGGTGGCATTCGCCGATCATGGCCAGATAGCGCAGCTCGAACACGCGCAGCGACAGCAGGCCCTGCGGAAACAGCGTGGTGCCCAGCGGAAACAGCGGCAGGACGGCGTGGGAGGCGTGGGGGGATGGGGCGGTCATGGCAGGGGTGGCTGGCTATCATCGCACTCCCGTTGCCTGCCCGCCGCCGATGCTCTATCAGATCCCTTCTTTCCTCCTGGATGTGATCACCGGACTGCTGGGCGGCGCCTGCCTGCTGCGGCTGTACATGCAGTATCACCGCGTACCCTTCGGCAACCCGGTGGGCCGCTTCCTCTTTGCGCTCACGGACTGGATCGTGATGCCGTTGCGCCGCATCGTGCCCGCCGTGCGCCGCTGGGACCTGGCCAGCGCCGTGGCCGCCTGGCTGCTGGTAATGATGAAGTACCTGCTGCTGATGCTGCTGGTGGGCAGCCTGCGCCCGGCCATCCTGCCACTGCTGTCGCTGTTCGGCCTGCTGCAGCTCACGGTGTCGGGCCTGACGGCGCTGTTGGTCGTCTATGCGGTGCTGTCCTGGGTGCCCGGCGCCTCGCCGCTGCTCAAGGATCTGATCGACCGCTTGGCCGATCCGCTGGTGCGCCCGCTGCGCCGCTTCATTCCCCTGGTCGGCGGCGTCGACCTGTCGCCACTGGCCGCCATCGTGCTGCTGCAGGTGGGCGCGATCGTGATCGGCAACCTGCTGACGGGCGTGTATTCGCTGGGGCGCTGACAGGCGCCGGCCCGATGCGATGCAAAAGAAAGCGGCGCCCGAGGGCGCCGCTTTCTGTTCTGGCCTGGTGGATGGCGCGGGGCGGGGGACGGCCGCTCAGCTCACCGCATCGGCGGGCTGGCGCGTCAGCATGGCCAGGATGCTGGCGATGGTCTTGCGCAGCTCGCGGCGGTCGCTGATGAAGTCGACGGCGCCCTTTTCCTGCAGGAACTCGGCGCGCTGGAAACCTTCTGGCAGTTTCACGCGCACGGTGGACTCGATCACGCGCGGGCCGGCAAAGCCGATCAGCGCCTTGGGCTCGGCGATCACCACGTCGCCCACGAAGGCGAAGCCGGCCGAGACGCCGCCCATGGTCGGGTCGGTCAGCACGCTGATGTAGGGCAGGCCCTTCTTGGCCAGGCGCGTGAGCGCGGCATTGGTCTTGGCCATCTGCATCAGCGACAGCAGGCCCTCCTGCATGCGCGCGCCGCCGGTGGCGGTGAAGCAGATGAAAGGCACCTTCTGCTCGATGGCGGTTTCGACCCCGCGCACGAAGCGCTCGCCGACCACGCTGCCCATGGAGCCGCCCATGAAGTCGAACTCGAAGCAGGCGGCGACCACGCTGATGCTGTGCACGCAGCCGCCCATCACGACCAGCGCATCGGTCTCGCCCGTGGATTCCAGGGCTTCCTTCAGGCGCTCGGGGTACTTGCGGCTGTCCTTGAACTTCAGCGCGTCGACCGGCAGCACTTCCTGCCCGATCTCGTAGCGGCCTTCGGCGTCGAGGAAGGCATCGAGCCGCTCGCGCGCGCCGATGCGGTGGTGGTGGCTGCAGTGCGGGCAGACGTTCTGGTTCTGCTCCAGGTCGGTCTTGTAGAGCACCGTCTCGCAGCTGGGGCACTTGATCCACAGACCTTCGGGCACCTGGCGGCGGTCCGTCGGATTGGTCTGGGCGATCTTGGGAGGGAGCAGTTTTTCGAGCCAGCTCATGGATGCGTTGCCTTGGGTGGGGAAGCGGGCAGGCCGGCCGGGCCGGCTGCCTGCCGAGCGCGCGGCGGGCCGGAGCCGCCGCGCGGGCAGAGGGGCGATTATCCGCCAGCCGGCGACCGGCGAGCCGCCGCGCCCCTGGGCGCCGGTTCAGCGGGGCAGGGCGTCGAGCGCGCGGCGGATGCCGCCGAGGAACTCCGCCGCCGCCGGCACCACGGCTTCGCGCGGCACGCCCTCGATCAGCTGGATCAGCCGCGTGCCGATCACCACCGCATCGGCCGACGCGCCCACGGCCTGGGCCGAAGCCGCATCGCGGATGCCGAAGCCCACGCCCACCGGCACGCTCACGTGGCTGCGGATGCGCGGGATCATGCGGCTCACTGCCTCGGTGTCCAGGTGCCCTGCGCCGGTCACGCCCTTGAGCGAGACGTAGTAGACATAGCCGCTGGCGATGCGCGCGACCTGCGCCATGCGCGCGTCGGTGCTGGTGGGCGCGAGCAGGAAGATCAGGTCCATGCCGTGCGCGCGCAGCGCGGCGGCGAAGTCCTCGCATTCCTCGGGCGGGTAATCCACAATCAGCACGCCGTCCACGCCCGCGCTGGCCGCATCACGCACGAAGGCGCCGGCGCCGTGCTTCTGGTCGTAGCGTTCCACCGGGTTGGCATAGCCCATCAGCACCACGGGCGTGCGATCGTCCTGCTGGCGGAAGGCGGCGACCATGGCCAGCACCTGTGTCATGCCGACGCCCTGCGCGAGCGCGGCTTCACCGGCCTTCTGGATCACCGGGCCGTCGGCCATGGGGTCGGAGAAGGGCACGCCGAGTTCGATCACGTCGGCGCCGGCGGCGGCCATGCCGTGCATCAGCGCGGGTGTGATGTCGGCGAAGGGGAAGCCGGCGGTGACGTAGGGGATCAGGGCCTTGCGGCCTTCGGCCTTGAGCCGTTCGAAGGTGGTGGCGATGCGGGTCATGCCTTGCCTCCCTTCACGGCCAGGCCGCGCATCGACGGACGGTCGTAGAAATCCACACCGGACAGGTCGGCCACGGTGCCGATGTCCTTGTCGCCCCGGCCCGAGAGGTTGACCAGGATCGACTGGTCGGGCCGCATGGTCTTCGCAAGCTTGAGCGCATAGGCCACCGCATGGCTGGATTCCAGCGCCGGAATGATGCCTTCGGCGCGGCACAGGTGGTGGAAGGCGGCCAGGGCCTCGTCATCGGTGATCCCGACGTACTCGGCACGCCGGATGTCGGCCAGGTATGCATGCTCGGGCCCCACGCCGGGATAGTCCAGGCCGGCGCTGATGCTGTGCGTCTCGGTGATCTGGCCGTCGTCGTTCTGCAGGATGTAGGTGCGGTTGCCATGCAGCACGCCGGCACTGCCGCGCTGGATGGACGCGGAATGCTTGCCGCTGTCCAGGCCCTGGCCGGCCGCCTCCACGCCCACCAGCTTCACGCCGGGGAAGGGGATGTAGGGGTGGAAGATGCCCATCGCGTTGCTGCCGCCGCCCACGCAGGCCACGACGACGTCGGGCTGGCGGCCCTCGGCCTCGCCGACGATGCCCTGCGCCGCCAGCATGGCCGGCATCTGTTCGATGCATTCCAGGCCGATCACGCGCTGGAAGTCACGCACCATCATCGGGTAGGGGTGCGGGCCGGCCACGGTGCCGATGATGTAGAAGGTGTTCTCGACATTGGTCACCCAGTCGCGCATCGCTTCGTTGAGCGCGTCCTTGAGCGTGCGGCTGCCCGATTCGACGGGCACCACCGTGGCGCCCAGCAGGTTCATGCGGTAGACGTTGGGGCTCTGGCGCTTGACGTCCTCGGCGCCCATGTAGACCACGCACTCCAGGCCGTAGCGCGCGCAGATGGTGGCCGTGGCCACGCCGTGCTGGCCGGCGCCGGTCTCGGCGATCACGCGCGGCTTGCCCATGCGGCGCGCGAGCATCGCCTGGCCGATCACGTTGTTGATCTTGTGCGCGCCGGTGTGGTTGAGGTCCTCGCGCTTGAGGTAGATCTGCGCGCCGCCGATCTCGCGGCTGGTGCGCGCGGCGTGGTAGATCGGCGAGGGCCGGCCCACGAAATGCTTGAGCTCATCCGCGAACTCGGCCAGGAACTCGGGGTCGTTCCGGTAGCGCGCGTAGGCTTCGCGCAGCTCGGCGATGGCGTGCGTCAGCGTCTCGCTGGCGAAGGTGCCGCCGTAAGGACCGAAATGGCCGGCGGCATCGGGGAAGTCATAAGAAAGGGACATGCGTTCTCCGGGGATCGCGGGCGGCGCGCCGGGGCGCGGGTCCGCAAAGGGCGGGAGCCGCGAATCAATCGGGTCAGGTGCAGGAGCCGGGTGGCCGCCGCCGGCCGCAGTCAGGGCCGGGGATTCAGGCCGGGTTGTCGGCTGCACGCACCGCCGCGATGAATTCGCGGATCTTGCCGGCGTCCTTGATGCCCTTGGAGGCCTCGACGCCGGAGCTCACGTCAACGGACAGCGACTTCGCGCCAGCCCGCAACGTGCGCAGCGCACGCAGGCCATCGCCCACACTTGCAGGTGTGAGTCCACCACTCAAGACGAGGTGAGCGTCGACGGCGCGTGGAAGGAGTGACCAATCGAATGCCTTGCCGCCGCCGCCATAGCCGTCGACCTGGGCGTCGAGCAGGATGGCGTGGGCGCGAGAGAACAGTGCCGCGTAGTGTACGAGGTCGAAGCCGGCCCCGGCCTCGCCCAGGGGAATGCGGGCCGCCCGCATGAAGCGGTGCCGGCCTTCGCCGCTGGCGCGCCAGCATTGCTCGGGCGTCTCGTCGCCATGGAACTGGGCCAGTGCGCCCGGCACTGCGGCCAGGGCCTGCTGCACGGCCTCGGGCGCCTCGTTCACGAACAGCAGCACGGGCGTCACGAAAGGCGGCAGACGCCGGGCGAGTTCGGCGGCGCGCGCAGGGGTCACGGCGCGCGGGCTCCGGGCGTAGAGCACGAAGCCCAGTGCGTCCGCGCCGGCGGCCACTGCCGCGTCCACGTCCTGCTCGCGCGTCAGGCCGCAGATCTTGACGCGCGTGCGTGCGGCGTGCGCCTCGGCGGCGGTGGGGCGCTTGTCCTTCATGGCGGTCCATCATACGAAGCACCGCCCGCACCCAGCGTCACTTCGGCCGGAAGACCCCAATGCGGCTCGTAGAGCGGGCCCAGGAAGTACAGGCCGTCGGCCGAGAAGGTGGGTGCCGCGCGCTCGCGGCTGCGCGCGTCGCGCACCTCGCGCACCCAGTCGGGCGGCGCGTGGCCCTGGCCCACGCGCACCAGGCAGCCCATGAGGTTGCGGATCATGTGGTGCAGGAAGGCGTCGGCCTCGAACTCGAAATGCCAGCGGCAGCGCGGGCCGTCGCCGACGCGCGTGATCGTGATGCGGCGCAGGTCCTTGATGGGCGAGCGCGCCTGGCAGGCGGACGCGCGGAAGGAACTGAAGTCATGCGTGCCCAGCAGATGCCGGGTGGCGGCCCGCATGGCGTCGCCGTCCAGTTCGTGCATGGACCAGCCGACGCGGCCGCTGTCCAGGCTGGGCCGCACGGGCGACTGCGCCAGCACGTAGAGGTAGCGGCGCGCGCGGGCGCTGGCGCGGCAGTGGAACGCGGGCGGCACCTCCTGCGCCCATTGCACGGCGATGTCGTCGGGCAGGAAGCGGTTGGGGCCACGCACCCACGAAAAGGGGGCGCGGGCGATGTCGGTGTCGAAATGCACCACCTGCATCCAGCCATGGACACCCGCATCGGTGCGACCGGCGCACAAGGTGCCGATGCGCGGCTGCGCCGTGAACTGGCCCAGGGCCCGCTCCAGTTTGTCCTGCACCGTGCGGCCCGAGGGCTGGCTCTGCCAGCCGTCGTAGGCCTGGCCGTTGTAGCGAACGCCCAGGGCTATGCGCATGGGCGGGGCTCCGGGAAGAAATCGATCAAGAAAGAGTCCCCAACGAAAAAAGGCGGCCCGCAGGCCGCCCCGAGTGTGGCATGCGCCCGCGGCGGGCTCAGCGCAGTTCGCCCAGCAACTGCTGCGCCTGCGTGCGCAATTCGCCGCTGCTCTCGCTCACCACTTCTTCCAGCAGCGAGCGCGCGCCCTCGGCATCGCCCAAGGCATGCAGTTCGCGCGCCAGCGACAGCTTGATCGCATGCGGGCTTTCACCGCCCGCCGGCCCATCCAGCGCGGCGTCGCGCGTGGCTTCCAGCGGGTTCGGCCGTGTGTCGCCGCCTTCGCGCAGGCCCGACATGGCGGTCATGTCGAACTCGATGAAGCCCGAATCGCCCGGCAGGCCCGCGTGCAGCGTGGCTGGGTGCGTGCGGTCGGTGTCGCGGGGCGCATCCAGGCTGTCCAGGCGCGACAGGGCATGGAGTTCGCCCGGCGCTGTCTCGAAGTCGTTGTCCAGCGGGTCGTGGTCCAGCAGCGGCGAGCGCGCGGTCGGCGCATAGGACGCGGCGGGCGGCGTGGCGCGCGGCGCCTCGTAGGCGGGCGGTGGCACAGCCGCCGGCGGCTCCATGGCCGGGGCGCTGAAGGCCGGTGCCGGGGCAGGCGGCGATGTGGGCGCGGGTGCCGGCGCGGCGCTCAGCGGGGCCGGCTTGCTCAGGTCCAGGTCGAAATCCAGCGGCGCCACCGAGGGCACGAAGGGCTGGGGCGGCTCGGCGGGAGGCGGGGGCGCCGCCAGGGCGGCCGCCGTCGTCGCGGTCGCCGCAGCGGCGCCGGCGGCCGCCAGCGGCACCGTCTTCTCGGTGTCCAGCACCGCAGCGCTGCCCTGGTACAGCGGGTTGCCCGGGTCCAGTTCGCGGCCCATGTCGATGACACGGCTCCAGTCGGCGCCGCTGCCGCCGGTCAGCTTGCGCACGTCATTGGCCAGCATTTCGAAGGCCCGCAGGTCGCGCCGCTTGGCATGGATTTCCAGCAGCTTGAGGTGGATGGCCGTGCGCTCGGGCGTGGTGCGCAGCGCCTCGCGCAGGATTTCCTCGGCCTGCAGGTCGCGGCCGTAGGCCAGGTACACGTCGGCTTCGGCGACCGGATCCACGTCGCCGGCGTCCAACTGGCTGGGTGAGTACGACAGCGAGGAGGCAACCGAGCTGTTGCGGCTGCTGTTCGTGTCCACCGATTCGCCACCCGTGGCGCCGAAGAAGGAGTCCTTGGGCAGCTTGCTTTCGGGGAACACGCTGTCGACCACGTCGGCCTTCTTGCGGCCGCGCAGGCGATAGGCGAGAAAGCCCAGCAGCAGCAGCGCGATGGCGCCGCCGGCCGGGATGAGGGGGTTCTCGAGCAACTGGTCGAGCAGGCTGGGTTGCGGTGGCGGCGGGGCGGTGCCGGGCGCGGGCGCGGCGCGGGGGCCGGCGCAGCTGCCGCTGCAGGCGCGGTCGTGCCGTCCGCCGCAGTCACTGCAGGCGCGGAAGCGGGGGCGGGCGAGGGGCCGGCGCATCGGCGTTGGCGGTCGGAGCGGCCGTGGGCGCAGCCGGGGCAGCGACGGGCGGGGCCGCCTGGATCGTCGGTCCCGGCACGGCGGCTGCCGGCGCGGCGGCGGGGCCGGCGGGCGCAGCAGCGCCTGCGGCTGGCGCGGGGGCCGCGGCAGCGGGCGCCGGTGCGGGTGCCACAGTGGGCGCCGGCGTGGCCGCGGTGGCCGCGGTGGCCGCAGGGGCGGCGGATGCGGCCGCGCCGCGCGCTGCGGCCGGTGCCGACGCGGCGGGTGCGGCTGCCGGCGCCGCGGACGCGCTGGCGCCCTGGATGCGGTTCAGTTCGTCGATGTTGCGCTGCAGCTCACCCACGCGCGCCGAGGATTCCTCCGCCTGGCGGGTCTGGGCGATGCGCTCTTCCGCGCGGGCCGCAGCGCCACCCTGGGCGATGGTCAGGCGGTCCGGCGAAGCGGCGTTGGCGTTGCGCTCCTGCACATTGGCCTGCAGGCGGCCCGAGGCCTGGCGGTCGGCCGCGGCGACCTGCGAAGTCGGGGCGTTCTCGGCCAGGCGCCGGCGGTACTGGGAGAAGTCGCGGCTCTGGGCGACCACCGTGCGGCGCGCCTCGGCGGCCGGGGTGGCCGCCGCTTCGCTCGCGCTGGGCATCTGCAGCACGGCACCCGCCCTCATGCGGTTGACGTTGCCGCCGATGAAGGCGTCCGGATTGGCGCGCAGCAGCGCCACCAGCATCTGGTCCAGCGACACGTCGGCGGGCTTGTGGGCCGCGGCGATGCGGCCTGCGGTGTCCCCGCGCTGGACCGTGATCTGCTGGCCGCCCCCGCCCGCACTTTCGGTGCGCACCGGCGCCGCGGCGGGGGCCGTGGCCTGCGGGAGCGGCGCGCGTGGCGCAGGCGCGGCGCTCACGGCGGGCGGCGCGGCGGTCACGCGCGGCTGCGGGTTGACGATCTGCGGCGCGGTGGGCGCCACCGGCGCGGCCGCCTGGCGGGTGCTGCTCGGAGGGTCGAGCAGCAAGGTGTAATCGCGCACGATCCGCCCGCTGGCCCAATTGGCCTCCAGCAGCAGATCGACGAAAGGCTCGCTCATCGGCCGCGTGCCGGCCAGCCGGACCACGTAGCGGCCGTCGGCGCGCCGCTGCAAGGTGGTCTGCACATGGGCCAGGGCGTCGTTGTAGCTCACGCCGGCCGCCTGGAAGGCGGCGCGCGGCGCCAGGTTGATCCGCAGGCCTTCCGCCTCTCCCGGGCCGATCTCGCTGACCTCGACTTCGGCCCGCAGCGGCTCGCCAAGCGCCGACTGCACGTTCAGGCGGCCCAGCGTCAGCGCATCGGCGTCCGTCGCGGCAAAACCCAGGGCCAGGGCGGCCGCCACGCTGAGTGCGGAAAGGGGGCTCAGGAGGGACGAGCCCGGCTGCGGCACGGCACGGGGCGAAAGACGACGGCCAGCCTTCGGGCGGCTCGCGAACGGCGGTGTTCTGGTCATGCTGGAAGGGGCACGGCGCCCGGAAATGTAAGAGGACGTTAACACCATCTTGCCAGAAATAACAAGGCAAGCGGCGTTTTGTCCCAGTGCGTGCCAACTTCGGCAGGGTTCGGTCGTTGCTGCATCGCAACGACCGCGCCTCCTGCACGGTGCTTCAAGCGGGATCAGTCCGCCAAAAGGATGCGCAGCATCCGGCGCAGCGGCTCGGCTGCGCCCCACAGCAACTGGTCGCCGATGGTAAACGCGCCCAGGTATTCGGGGCCCATCGCCAGCTTGCGGATGCGGCCGACCGGGATGGTCATGGTGCCGGTCACGGCCACGGGCGTCAGGTCGGCCAGCGTGGCCTCGCGCGTGTTCGGCACCACCTTCACCCATTCGTTGTCGGCGGCGATCAGGGCTTCGATGTCGGCCACGGGCACATCCTTCTTCAGCTTGAAGGTCAGCGCCTGGCTGTGGCAGCGCATGGCGCCCACGCGCACGCAGAAGCCGTCCACCGGCACCGCAGGGGAGCCGAAGCTTTCGCCCTGGCCCAGGATCTTGTTGGTCTCGGCCATGCCCTTCCACTCTTCCTTGGACATGCCGTTGCCCAGGTCCTTGTCGATCCAGGGAATCAGCGAGCCGCCCAGCGGCACGCCGAAGTTGGCCGTTTCGGTGCCCGACAGGCTGCGCTGCTTCTCGATGACCTTGCGGTCGATCTCGAGGATGGCGCTCTTGGGATCGTCAAGCAGGGCGCGCACTTCGGCGTTCAGCGTGCCGTACTGCGTCAGCAGCTCGCGCATGTGCTGGGCGCCGCCGCCGCTGGCGGCCTGGTAGGTCTGGGTGCTCATCCACTCGACCAGGCCGGCCTTGTAGAGCGCGCCCACGCCCATCAGCATGCAGCTCACGGTGCAATTGCCGCCGATCCAGTTGCGCCCGCCCTTGGCCAGCGCGTCCTTGATCACGGGCATGTTGACCGGATCGAGCACGATGACGGCGTCGTCCTTCATGCGCAGCGAAGAGGCGGCGTCGATCCAATGGCCCTTCCAGCCCGCGGCGCGCAGCTTGGGGAACACCTCGTTGGTGTAGTCGCCGCCCTGGGCCGTGATGATGATCTCGCAGCGCTGGAGCTGCGCGATGTCGAACGCATCCTGCAGCGTGGTCTCGTTCTTCGCCTGGGCCGGGGCCTTGCCGCCGGCGTTGGAGGTGGAGAAGAACAGCGGCTCGATGAGGTCGAAATCCTTCTCGGCCGCCATGCGGTCCATGAGGACGGAGCCGACCATGCCGCGCCAGCCGACCAGACCTACCAACTTGCTCATTTCAATGCCCTTTCAGTGTCTACCAGTCAAAAAATGGAGAGACCGCGCCGAAGGGGCTGCCCGCCTGGCTCGTCCGAGGGCCAGGGGGAGGCACGCGCGACGAACCAGGCTGGGTCAGCCCTTAATGATCGTCGTGGTTTTGGTGATGGATGCGCGCGCGGCTGCACCGGCCGAAGCGGTTGCAGGCGTGTTCAGGGTGAACGAGCGGGCGGCAAACATGGGCTGCAATTGTAGCGCCAGGAATTGGAGCGCGGGTGCGGCCTCGCGTTGCAGCTGGGCCATCGGCAGATTGAGGCGGCGATGTACGGTGATGTGTGGGCCCTGGGCGGCTGCGGCGCTGCGGGACAATCGCCGCCATGCCCGCCACCCCACCCGAGGTCGATTCTTGAGCACCCGCGCCACCCGTCTGCTGCGTCTGCTCGACCAGCTGCATCGCCGCCGCCGCCCCATCGCCGGTGCGCGGCTGGCCGAGTCGCTGGGCGTGAGCCTGCGCACGCTCTACCGCGATGTCGAGGCGCTGCGTGCGCAAGGTGCTGCCATCGCGGGCGACCCCGGGGTGGGCTACATGCTGCGGCCCGGCTTCATGCTGCCGCCACTGATGTTCTCCCCCGACGAACTCGAAGCCCTGGTGCTGGGCGCGCGCTGGGTCGCCAGTCATGCCGACCCGGCGCTGGCCGCCGCCGCGCAGCAGGCGGTGGGCCGCGTGGTCGGCGTGCTGCCCGAAACGCTGCGCCTGCAGGTGGAAACCAGCGGGCTCTTCGCGCCGCTGTGGCAGCGTGCGGCGCCTGCGCCCGAACCCTGGCTGGCGATGCTGCGCAACGCGATCCGCGACGAACAGGTGCTGCAACTGCACTACCGCGATGCCGACGGCAGCGCCAGCCGGCGCGAAATCTGGCCGTTCGCGATGGCCTTTCTGTCCGACAAGCGCCTGCTCGCGGCCTGGTGCGAACTGCGCCAGGACTTTCGCCACTTCCGGGCCGACCGCGTGCTGGCGCTGCGGGACGGCGGCAGGCGCTACCCGCAGCGCCGGCACGAACTGCTGCGCCGCTGGCGCGCACATTGCCTGTCGCAGCCCGGCGATGGGGCCTGAGCGGCCCCGGATCGACTGCTGACAGAGGGTGTCAGCAGGGCGGTCGCAGACTGCAAGCCTTCCAACGCAATGAAAGGCGATCCATGTCCGACACCCTGACTCTTTACACCCACCCCCTGTCGCGCGCCCGCATCACCCGCTGGATGCTGGAGGAGACCGGCCTGCCGTACGAAGAGGTCCTGTTGCAGTTCGGCAGCACGATGAAGGCGCCGGAGTACGTCGCCCTCAACCCCATGGGCAAGGTGCCGGCGCTCAAGCACGGCGACACGGTGATCACCGAGAACGCCGCCATCTGTGCCTATCTGGCCGAACTGGTCCCCGACCTTGGCCTCGCGCCTCCGATTGGCAGCGCAGCGCGCGGCGCCTACTACCGCTGGATGTTCTTCCTGGCTGGGCCGGTGGAAGCGCTGTTCACCGCCAAATACGCCGGCAAGCTGGCCGAGCCCCGCGCGGCGGGCTACGGCCGCGAAGACGACCTGCTGCGCACGCTGGAGCACGCCGTGGCCGGCCGCGTGCATCTGGTCGGTGACCGCTTCACCACCGCCGATTTGTACATGGCGGCGTTCCTGGGCTACTACGCGCAGATCGGCCTGCTCGACGAACGCCCAGCCTTCACGGCGTTTGTCCAGCACCATGCGGCGCGGCCGGCGGCGCTGCGCGCCACGCAGCGCGACGATGCGCTGTTGGCCTCGAGCAAGGCCTGAGATCCCCCTGGGGCCCCACGCTTGCCCGCTGTGCGAGCACCGCTCCCTCGCGGGGCGCGTCGACGGCCGCTGCCGCTGGGGCGCTGCTGAGGCCTGACACCGGACCGGCGCCACGGCACGCAGCCGGCGCCCGACGCCCGGAGTCCGCAGGGCTGCGACGGCTTTTCAGCCCAGTGCCTTCAGCACCGCATCGCCCATCTCGCGCGTGCCGACCTTAGTCGTGCCTTCACTCCAGATGTCGGGCGTGCGCAGGCCCTGGGCCAGCACCTTCTTGACGGCGTTCTCGATGCGCACGGCCGACGCTTCCTGGTTCAGCGAGAAGCGCAGCATCATCGCGGCTGACAGGATGGTGGCCAGCGGATTGGCCACGCCCTTGCCTGCGATGTCGGGCGCGCTGCCATGGCTGGGCTCGTACAGGCCCTGGCTGCTGCTGTTCAGGCTGGCCGAGGGCAGCATGCCGATGGAGCCGGTGAGCATGGAGGCTTCGTCGCTCAGGATGTCGCCGAACATGTTGCCGGTCACGATCACGTCGAAGGCCTTGGGCTTCTTCACGAGCTGCATGGCCGCGTTGTCCACGTACATGTGCTCGAGCTCGACGTCCGGGTAGTCCTTGTGCACCTCGGTGACCACGTCCTTCCAGAACTGGAAGGTCTCCAGCACGTTGGCCTTGTCGACCGAGGTCACCTTCTTGTTGCGCTTGCGGGCGGCCTCGAAGGCGACGCGCGCGATGCGCTCGACCTCGGGCTTGCTGTAGCGCATGGTGTCGAAGGCTTCCTCGGCACCGGGGAAGTGCCCGTCCGCCGCCGTGCGCCTGCCGCGCGGCTGGCCGAAGTAGATGTCGCCCGTCAGCTCGCGGATGATCAGGATGTCCAGGCCGGCCACCAGCTCGGGCTTGAGGCTGGAGGCGCCCACCAGCTGCTCGTAGCAGATGGCGGGGCGGAAGTTGGCGAACAGGCCCAGGTTCTTGCGCAGCCCCAGGATGGCCTGCTCGGGCCGCAGCGGGCGGTCCAGCGTGTCGTACTTCCAGTCGCCCACGGCGCCGAACAGGACGGCGTCGGCTTCCTTGGCCAGCTTCAGCGTGGCCTCGGGCAGCGGGTGGCCGTGGGCGTCGTAGGCGGCGCCGCCGACCAGCGCGCTTTCCATCTCGAACTTCAGGTCGAGGGCGTCGAGCACGCGGACGGCTTCCGCGACGATTTCGGTACCGATGCCGTCACCCGGCAGGACTGCGATTTTCATGTCGTTGATTCAATGTCGTGATGGAAACAGGGGTCGCGGCTCAGCCGGCCATGTGGTGGGCCAGCCAAGGCTTGGTGGCCAAGCGCTCGGCTTCGAAGGCCTGGATCTTGTCCTTGTGGCGCAGCGTCAGGCCGATGTCGTCCAGGCCGTTGAGCAGGCAGTAGCGGCGGAAGGCCTGCACCTCGAAGCCGATCTCGGCACCGTCGGGCTTGACGATCACCTGGCGCTCCAGGTCCACCGTCAGCTGGTAGCCCGGGAACGCGGCCACTTCGTCGAACAGCTGCGCGATGGTGCTTTCGGGCAGCACGATGGGCAGCAGGCCGTTCTTGAAGCTGTTGTTGAAGAAGATGTCGGCGAAGCTGGGCGCGAGGAGGGCGCGGAAGCCGAACTGGTCCAGCGCCCAGGGCGCGTGTTCGCGGCTGGAGCCGCAGCCGAAGTTCTTGCGCGCGAGCAGGATGGACGCACCCTGGTAGCGCGGCTGGTTCAGCACGAAGTCGGGGTTGGGCTTGCGGCTGGCCGGGTCCATGCCGGGCTCGCCATGGTCCAGGTAGCGCCACTCGTCGAACAGGTTCGGGCCGAAGCCGGTCTTGCGGATGGACTTGAGGAACTGCTTGGGAATGATGGCGTCGGTGTCGACGTTCTCGCGGTCCATGGGCGCGACGAGGCCCTGGTGCACGGTGAATTTCTTCATGGGATCTCTCTCTCGGTGCGCTCGCTCAGGCGAACTGGCGGATGTCGACGAAATGGCCGTGGATGGCGGCGGCGGCGGCCATGGCCGGGCTCACGAGGTGCGTGCGACCGCCGGCGCCCTGGCGGCCTTCGAAGTTTCGGTTGCTGGTGCTGGCGCAGCGCTCGCCCGGCTCCAGCCGGTCGGCGTTCATGGCCAGGCACATCGAGCAGCCCGGCTCGCGCCATTCGAAGCCCGCGGCCTTGAACACTTCGTGCAGGCCCTCGCGCTCGGCCTGGTCTTTCACCAGGCCCGAGCCCGGCACCACCATGGCCAGCTTCACGTTCTTGGCGACCTTCTGGCCCAGCTTTTTCACCACGGCCGCGGCTTCGCGCATGTCCTCGATGCGGCTGTTGGTGCAGCTGCCGATGAACACCTTGTCGATGAAGATGTCGTTGAGTGCCTTGTTGGGCTCCAGGCCCATGTAGGTGAGGGCGCGTTCGATGGCGCCGCGCTTGTTGGCGTCCTTCTCCTTGTCCGGATCGGGCACGCGTCCGTCGACGGGCAGCACCATCTCGGGCGAGGTGCCCCAGGTCACCTGCGGCTTGATCTGCGTGGCGTCCAGTTCGACCACGGTGTCGAAATGCGCACCCGGGTCGGAGTGCAGCGTCTTCCAGTAGGCCACGGCCTGGTCCCACTCGACGCCGGTGGGCGACAGCGGCCGGCCCCGCAGGTAGTCGATGGTCTTCTGGTCCACCGCCACCAGGCCCGCGCGTGCGCCGGCCTCGATGGCCATGTTGCACACGCTCATGCGGCCTTCCATGCTCAGGTCGCGGATGGCGGAGCCGGCGAACTCGATGGTGTAGCCCGTGCCGCCCGCGGTGCCGATCTGGCCGATGATGGCCAGCACGATGTCCTTGCCCGTGATGCCGGGCGCGACCTTGCCTTCGACCTTGACCAGCATGTTCTTGGCCTTCTTGGCCAGCAGGGTCTGCGTGGCCATCACGTGCTCGACCTCGCTGGTGCCGATGCCGTGCGCCAGCGCGCCGAAGGCGCCGTGCGTGCTGGTGTGGCTGTCGCCGCACACCACCGTCATGCCGGGCAGGGTGGCGCCGTTCTCGGGGCCGATCACGTGCACGATCCCCTGGCGCTTGCTCATGAACGGGAAGAAGGCCGCCGCGCCGAATTCCGCGATGTTCGCGTCCAGCGTGGTGATCTGCTCCTTGCTGATCGGATCGACGATGCCGTCGTAGCCGCGCTCCCAGCCCGTGGTGGGCGTGTTGTGGTCGGCCGTGGCGACGACCGAACTCACGCGCCACAGCTTGCGGCCGGCCTCGCGCAGGCCTTCGAAAGCCTGCGGGCTGGTCACTTCATGGACCAGGTGGCGGTCGATGTAGAGGATGGACGTGCCGTCTTCCTCGGTGTGGACGACATGTTCGTCCCAGAGCTTGTCGTAGAGCGTGCGTGCCATGGTGCTGTCTTCTTGAAGGGCTTTCGTGGGGGAAGGATTGTCGCGCGATGCGCGTCAGGCGGTGGCGGCCGAAGGGGCTTCGGCCGTGGCGGGGCTGTCGGGTGCGCGCAGGTGCTCGACCAGCGTGCGCGCGGCCACGGGCAGGGTGGAGAAATCGCGGGCCACCAGGCTGATCTGGCGTTCGGCCCAGTCGTCGGTGAGCGCCGCCGAGGTCAGCGCGCGGCCGATGCCCTCGCGCATGAGCATGAAGGCATGCAGCGGCATCACGCCCACGCCCAGGCCGTTGTCGATCATGCGGCACATGGCATCAAGGCCCGTCACGCGCATGCGCAGGCGCACGCTGCGGCCCTGGGCCAGCGCGGCCTGGTGCAAAGCGCGGTAGATCGAGCTGTTGGCGTGCAGACCCACCAGGTCGAAGTCCAGCGCCTGGGCGAAAGCCAGCTGCGGGTGCGCGGCCAGCGGATGGCCCATCGGCATCACCAGCACCAGCTGGTCATGGCGGTAGGGCAGCGTCTGCAGGCCGTGCGCCCCAGGGGTGTCGCTGGGCACGTGGCACAGGCCGAGGTCGGCCGCACCTTCCTGCACCGCGCGCATCACCTCGCTGGACAGGTGTTCTTCCAGGTCGATCTTGATGGCCGCATGGCTGCGTGCGAAGGCGCCCAGGTCTTCCGGCAGGTACTGGACGATGGCCGAGATGTTGGCGTGCACGCGCACATGGCCGCGCACGCCGTCGGCGTATTCGCTGAGCTCGCCCTGCATCTTCTCGAGGCTGTAGAGCATGGCGCGTGCGTGGTGCAGCAGGCTTTCGCCGGCCGGCGTCAGATCGACGCCGCGCGCGTGGCGGTAGAGCAGGCTGGTGCCCAGCGTGCTTTCGAGTTCCGACAGGCGCTTGCTGACCGCCGACGCCGCAATGAATTCCCGCTCCGCGGCGCGGCCGATGCTGCCCGTCTCGCACACGGCCACGAACAGCTGCAGGCTGGTCAGGTCGATGCGGCGGGCAAAACTGCGCTCGGTGGGGTTCATGGCTTCAGGCATCGCGTAGGGCGATGTTCGAGGCCGATTTTCCCTTGTAGCGGGTGGAAAAGCCATCGTGCTTGGCGATGGCTTGCGTGCTCATCCGCGAGCGATGCCGCTCTCAAGAAAAACGGACCCCGCAGGGTCCGTCTACGAAGGAGGGTGCGCCGCGCGCAGCCGCGCCCCGCCTACTGGCGCTTCTTGGCGGCGTCCTCCACCTTTTCGCCGGCCTTCTGCACGTCTTGCCCGGCACCGCGCACGGTGTTGCAGCCGGTCAGGGAGACGGCGGCCGCGAATACGACGGCCATCAGGGTGGAAAGTGTCTTCATGGTCGAGGCTCCTGAGTGGGTTCCCACAAGGGATGGGACGAGGAAGACCGTCTTCCTCTGGAGCCGAACGTACGGGCGGGGCGCGGCGCGCGGTGTCAGCCACAAGGCAAGAAAGCTGCCCGAGGGCAGCTTTCACAAGGACGGCACCCGGCGGATGCCACCGGGGGGCGTGGCCGATCAGCGCTGGGCGAGCGGCTTCACGTCGCGGGCCACGGAGCCCGTGAACAGCTGGCGCGGGCGGCCGATCTTGTACTCGGGGTCGCCGATCATCTCGTTGAGCTGGGCGATCCAGCCCACGGTGCGGGCCAGCGCGAAGATGCCGGTGAACAGGTTGACCGGGATGCCGATGGCGCGCTGCACGATGCCCGAGTAGAAGTCCACGTTCGGGTAGAGCTTGCGCGAGACGAAATACTCGTCTTCCAGGGCGATCTTCTCGAGCTGCTTGGCCAGGGCGAACAGCGGGTCCTTTTCCAGGCCCAGCTCGGTCAGCACTTCGTTGCAGGTCTCCTGCATCAGCTTGGCGCGCGGATCGTAGTTCTTGTACACGCGGTGGCCGAAGCCCATCAGCTTGACGTTGGAGTTCTTGTCCTTGACCTTCTTGATGAACTCGCCGATCTTCTCCACGCCGCCTTCCTTCTGGATGTCGTAGAGCATGTTGAGCGCCGCCTCGTTGGCGCCGCCGTGGGCCGGGCCCCACAGGCAGGCCACGCCGGCCGCGATGGCCGCGAACGGGTTCGTGCCCGAGGAGCCGCACAGGCGCACGGTGGAGGTGGAGGCGTTCTGCTCGTGGTCGGCGTGCAGGATGAAGATGCGGTCCAGTGCGCGTTCGAGCACCGGGCTGACCTTGTAGTCCTCGCACGGCACGCCAAACATCATGTGCAGGAAGTTGCCGGCGTAGCTCAGCTCGTTCTTGGGGTACATGTACGGCTGGCCGATCGTGTACTTGTAGGCCATCGCGACCAGCGTGGGCATCTTCGCGATCAGGCGGATCGCGGCGATCTCGCGGTGCTCGGGATTGTTGATGTCCGTGCTGTCGTGGTAGAAGGCCGACAGCGCGCCCACCAGGCCAGTCATGATGGCCATCGGGTGCGCGTCGCGGCGGAAGCCGCGCAGGAAGAACTGCATCTGCTCGTTGACCATCGTGTGCTTGGTCACGAGGTTGCTGAACTTCTCCTTCTCGCTGGCGTTCGGCAGTTCGCCGTTGAGCAGCAGGTAGCAGGTTTCCAGGAAGTCGCAGTTGGTGGCCAGCTGCTCGATGGGGTAGCCGCGGTACAGCAGCTCGCCCTTGTCGCCATCGATGTAGGTGATGGTGGACTGGCACGACGCCGTCGACATGAAGCCCGGGTCATAGGTGAACATGCCCGTCTGAGCGTAGAGCTTGCGGATGTCGATCACGTCGGGGCCCAGGGTGCCCTTGTAGATCGGCAGTTCCACGTTTTGCCCGCCGTTGCTGAAGGACAGGGTGGCCTTGGTGTCGGAAGCTTTCATGGCGACTTTCTCTCGGAGGTTAATGGAGGGGGGCGGAGGGCGGATGGCTTGTCGGGGGACGGTGCGCGCCTTCGGTGCGCAGGGTCTGCAGCAATGCCACCACGTCGGGGCCGGCCCACGCGGGGTCGGGCTCCTTGCGTTGCAGCAGCAGTTCCAGCAGATCGTGGTCCGACAGGTCCATCAGCGCCTCCAGGGCCCGGGCTTGACGCTGGGTCAGGCCAGATTCATGCCGCTCGAAGAAGCGGGTGATGAAGAGGTCGTTCTCCAGCAGCCCGCGGCGGCAGCGCCACTTGAGCTTGCCCAGGGCCTGCGCGCTCAGGGGCGCGTCGTCGAGGGCAGGATCGTGTTCGCTCATGACGGGCATGCGGGAGCCGAAGACGCAGGCGGCAACAGGAATCAGATGGCCCGGCGGACCATGAGTTCCTTGATCTTGCCGATGGCCTTGGTCGGGTTCAGGTGCTTGGGGCACACGTCCACGCAGTTCATGATCGTGTGGCAGCGGAACAGGCGGTACGGGTCTTCCAGGTTGTCCAGGCGCTCGCCGGTGGCTTCGTCGCGGCTGTCGGCGATGAAGCGGTAGGCCTGCAGCAGGCCGGCCGGGCCGACGAACTTGTCGGGGTTCCACCAGAAGCTCGGGCAGCTCGTGGAGCAGCTCGCGCACAGGATGCATTCGTACAGGCCGTTCAGCTCCTCGCGCTCCTCGGGCGATTGCAGGCGCTCCTTCTCGGGCGCGGGCGTCTCGTTGATGAGGTAGGGCTTGACGGAGTGGTACTGCTTGAAGAACTGCGTCATGTCCACGATCAGGTCGCGGATCACGGGCAGGCCCGGCAGCGGCTTCAAGACGATGGGGTCCTTCAGCGTGTTCATGTTGGTCAGGCAGGCCAGGCCGTTCTTGCCGTTGATGTTCATCGCGTCCGACCCGCACACGCCTTCGCGGCAGGAGCGGCGGAAGGCGATGCTCGGATCCTGCGCCTTGAGCTTGACCAGTGCGTCCAACAGCATGCGCTCGTGGCCGTCGAGTTCGATCTCGACGGTCTGCATGTAGGGCTTGGCGTCCTTGTCCGGGTCGTAGCGGTAGATGTGAAAAGTGCGCTTCATCGTGGTGACCTTGTTAGAACGTGCGGACCTTCGGCGGAATGCTGTCCACCGTGAGCGGCTTGAGGTTGACCGGCTTGTAGGTCAGGCTGTTGTCCGCGCTGTGCCACAGCGTGTGCTTCATCCATTCCTTGTCGTTGCGGCCCAGCGGGAAGTCCGGGTGATCGGCCGGGTGCTCGTAGTCGTACACCGTGTGCGCGCCGCGGCATTCCTTGCGCGCGGCGGCCGAGGTCATGGTGGCCTGCGCGACTTCGATCAGGTTGTCGACCTCCAGCGCTTCCATGCGCGCCGTGTTCCACACCTTGGACTTGTCCTTGAGCGTCACCGAGCCCACGCGGGCGCGGATGGCATTGATCTTGCCGACGCCCTCGTCCATGCTCGCCTGCGTGCGGAACACGCCGGCGTGCTGCTGCATGGTGGCGCGGATGTCGTTGGCGATGTCCTGCGCGTAGGTGCCGTCGGTGGACTGCTCCAGCTCGTTCAGGCGCGCCAGCGTGCGATCGGCCCCGTCGGCCGGCAGCGGCTTGTGCTCGCCGCTGTTCTTGACGAACTCGACGATGTGCTTGCCGGCCGACTTGCCGAAGACCAGCAGGTCCAGCAGCGAGTTGGTGCCCAGGCGGTTGGCGCCGTGCACCGACACGCAGGAGCATTCGCCGACTGCGTACAGGCCGTGCACGACCTGGTTGTGCACTTCGCCGCTCTGCACCACCACCTGGCCGTTGATGTTGGTCGGGATGCCGCCCATCTGGTAGTGGATGGTGGGCACGACCGGGATCGGCTCCTTCGTGATGTCGACGTTGGCGAAGTTGTGGCCGATCTCCTCCACCGAGGGCAGGCGCTTGCGGATGGTGTCGGCGCCCAGGTGGTCGAGCTTCATCAGGATGTAGTCCTTGTTGGGACCGCAGCCGCGACCTTCCTTGATCTCCTGGTCCATGGAGCGCGAGACGAAGTCGCGCGGCGCCAGGTCCTTCAGCGTGGGCGCGTAGCGCTCCATGAAGCGTTCGCCATTGCTGTTGAGCAGGATGGCGCCTTCGCCGCGGCAGCCTTCGGTCAGCAGCACGCCGGCGCCGGCCACGCCGGTCGGGTGGAACTGCCAGAACTCCATGTCCTGCAGCGGGATGCCGGCGCGTGCCGCCATGCCCAGGCCGTCGCCGGTGTTGATGAAGGCGTTGGTCGAGGCCGCGAAGATGCGGCCCGCGCCGCCGGTGGCCAGCAGCACGGCCTTGGCCTGCAGCACGTACAGTTCGCCCGTTTCCAGCTCGAGGGCGGTGACGCCGACCACGTCGCCGTCGGCGTCGCGGATCAGGTCCAGCGCCATCCATTCGACGAAGAAGTTCGTCTTGGCTTCCACGTTCTTCTGGTAGAGCGTGTGCAGCATGGCGTGGCCGGTGCGGTCGGCGGCGGCGCAGGCGCGCTGCACGGCCTTTTCGCCGTAGTTGGCGGTGTGGCCGCCGAAGGGGCGCTGGTAGATGGTGCCGTCGGGGTTGCGGTCGAAGGGCATCCCGAAGTGCTCGAGCTCGATCACCACCTTGGGCGCTTCACGGCACATGAACTCGATGGCATCCTGGTCGCCCAGCCAGTCCGAGCCCTTGATGGTGTCGTAGAAGTGGTAGTGCCAGTTGTCCTCGGACATGTTGCCCAGCGAGGCCGACACGCCGCCCTGCGCCGCCACGGTGTGCGAGCGGGTGGGGAAGACCTTGGACAGCGAGGCCACGTTCAGGCCGGCGCGCGAGAGTTCGAGCGCGGCGCGCATGCCGGAGCCGCCGGCGCCGATGATGACGACGTCGAACTTGCGCTTGTTGATCTTTTCCTTGGTGTACGACACGGCTCAGACCCTCCAGAGCACTTGAATGGCCCAACCCGCGCAACCCACAAGCCAGACGATGGTGAAGATTTGAAGGGCCAGGCGCAGGCCGACGGGCTGGACATAGTCCATCCACACGTCGCGCATGCCCACCCACACGTGCCACAGCAGCGACACGATGACGGCGAAGGTCAGGACCTTCATCCATTGCGATGCGAAAAGGCCCGCCCACTTGTCGTAGCCGATCGGGCCGCTGCCGATGAGCAGGGCGCCGAGCACGATGAGGGTGAAGAGGGCCATGAGGGCGCCGGTCACGCGCTGGACCAGCCAGTCGCGCACGCCATAGCCTGCGCCGACGACGAGGCGCTTGGAGCCGTAGTTCACTGCCATGATGAATGTGCTCCCGTGATCAGTAAAGGCCGAAGAGCTTGGCGCCCAGCACGGCCGTGAGGCCCAGGCTCAGCACGAGCACCGCCACGGCGGAGCTTTTGCCGAACTCCTTGTTCACCGCGTCATGGCTCACGTCCATCCAGAGGTGGCGCAGGCCGGCGCAGAAGTGGTGCAGGTAGGCCCAGATCAGCGCCAGCGCCACGAGCTTGAAGAACCAGCCCGGAACGAAACCAAGGCCGCTGTTGAAGGCGGCCTTGAACTTGGCGAACGAGATTTCCGACGACACGGAGGTGTCGAACATCCAGATGATGAAGGGCATCAACAGGAACATCACCACGCCGCTCACGCGATGCAGGATCGACACGAAGCCCGCAGCCGGCAGGCGATAGGTGCGCACGTCGGTGAAGACGTTGATGTTGCGGAACTCCGGGCGCTTGGACCGGGAGGAGGAGGCAAGCTCTGTCATGGGGATGGACTCTTGGAGGGTTTCGGGGGGACGGCTTGTTCTTCGGTGGGTAAATGCAAACAGCGCAAAATTCTATTGCAACGCACCATGAGCGGCAGGTCGCGCCCGGCTCATCGCACCGGGGCGGTCGGACTTCGCGGCACGCTGCGCGCCCGCACGGGTGCGGGTTGCGTTCATCCGAGCTCGTTGCGGTAGTGATGGGTGTCCGTGCGGTAGAGGCCGCGGCGCAGCTCCATGGGCGTGTCGTGGTAGGTGTGGGCCACGCGCTCCACGCTCAGCAGCGGGGTGTCGGGCGCCACCTCCAGCAGCGCGGCCTGCTCGGCATCAGGGCGCACGGCGCGCAGCTTTTCCTCGGCGCGCACCATCCGCACGCCGAACTCGGTCTCGAAGAGCGCGTACATCGGGCCGTGCCACTGGGCCAGCCGTTCCGCCGTCAGGCCCTTGAACGGGCCGCCGGGCAGCCAGAGGTCTTCCAGGATGGTGGGCACCTGCCGATAGGCCAGCACGCGGCGCACCTGCAGCACGGGGTCGCCGCTGCGCAGGTCCAGGGCGCGTGCCACCTCGGCGCTGGCGCGCAGGCGCTTGCAGTCGACGATGCGCCGCTGCGCGGGGCCTTCGCTGTCGAGGTCCCCTTCGTCGGGCACGAGCTTCAGGAAGCGGTACTGCACATGCTGTTCGGCATGCGTGGCCACGAAGGTCCCCTTGCCCTGGCGGCGCACCACCAGGTTCTCGGCCGCCAGTTCGTCGATGGCCTTGCGCACCGTGCCCTGGCTCACGTGGTAGCGCGCCGCCAGGTCCATCTCGCTCGGGATCGGGTCGCCCGGCTTCCATTCGCCGGCATGCAGGCTCTGCAGGATCAGCCCCTTGATCTGCTGATACAGGGGGCTGAACGAGGGCGTGGACGCGTCGGCGTGGAGGGGCTTGCTGGACATGGGCGGGTTTCACGCCGTCGGCGCGAAGCCCGCTATCTTATATAAGACATAAGACGCCCGCCACCGATTGAGCCTAGAATGCCGGATGCTTTCCGAGCCGGCGCGCCCGCTCATGCTGGCAGGCGGCACGCGTGGACACGCGCTGCGTCACGCTGCAGCGGCCCGCCGGATGGATCGCGCACCGTTTTCTCCCTCATCTTCTGGAGTTCTCCCATGAGCAAAAAGCCCGTCCGCGTTGCTGTCACCGGCGCCGCTGGCCAAATCGGTTACGCCCTCCTGTTCCGCATCGCCTCGGGCGAGATGCTGGGCAAGGACCAGCCGGTCATCCTGCAGCTGCTGGAGATTCCCGACGAGAAGGCCCAGAAGGCGCTCAAGGGCGTGATCATGGAGCTGGAAGACTGCGCCTTCCCGCTGCTGGCCGGCGTCATCCCCACCGGGGACCCGGAAGTGGCGTTCAAGGACGCCGACTACGCGCTGCTCGTCGGTGCCCGTCCCCGCGGCCCCGGCATGGAGCGTGCCGACCTGCTGGCTGCCAACGCCCAGATCTTCACGGCCCAGGGCAAGGCCCTGGACAAGGTCGCCAGCCGCGACGTCAAGGTGCTGGTGGTCGGCAACCCCGCCAACACCAACGCCTACATCGCCATGAAGAGCGCGCCCAGCCTGCCGCGCGAGAACTTCACCGCCATGCTGCGCCTGGACCACAACCGCGCCGCCAGCCAGATCGCCGCCAAGACCGGCGGCAAGGTCGGCGAGATCGAGAAGCTGACCGTGTGGGGCAACCACTCGCCCACCATGTACGCCGACTACCGCTTCGCCACCATCGGCGGCAAGTCGGTCAAGGACACGATCAACGACCAGGTCTGGAACGCCGAGGTGTTCCTGCCCACCGTGGGCAAGCGCGGCGCCGCCATCATCGACGCGCGCGGCCTGTCGTCGGCCGCCTCGGCCGCCAACGCCGCCATCGACCACATGCGCGACTGGGCCCTGGGCTCCAACGGCAAGTGGGTCACCATGGGCGTGCCTTCCAACGGCGAGTACGGCATCCCCAAGGACGTGATCTTCGGCTTCCCGGTCACCACCGAGAACGGCAAGTACAAGATCGTCGAGGGCCTGGAAATCGACGCCTTCTCGCAAGAGCGCATCGACAAGACCCTGGCCGAGCTGCAAGGCGAGCAGGACGGCGTCAAGCACCTGCTGTGATCCCGGCTCCCGGCGTGCCCCCGCGTGTGCTTCGCCGTCCTCCAAGAGGGCAGGCGCGGCCGGAAGCGGGGCGGCCGGGTGGCGGCCTTTGATTTCGTGGACCATGGCTGACTGGAATCCCGCGCTCTATTCCCGCTTCGAGGAGGAGCGCACCCGCCCCGCGCACGACCTGCTCGCGCGCGTGCCGCTCCCGTCGGTCGCGCTGGCCTATGACCTGGGCTGCGGCCCGGGCAACTCGACCGAACTGCTGGTCGAGCGCTTTCCCGGTGCCGATGTGGTCGGCACCGACAATTCCCCGGCAATGATCGACACCGCGCGCCAGCGGCTGCCGCAGGCGCGCTTCGTGTTGAGCGACATTGCCGGCTGGCGCCCCGAGGGCGCGGCCCCGCAGCTGATCTATGCCAACGCCTCGCTGCAGTGGGTGCCCGCGCACGAAAAGCTGTTGCCGCAACTGCTCGACGCGCTGGCGCCAGGCGGGGTGCTGGCCATCCAGATGCCGGACAACCGCGACGAGCCCACGCACCGCCTGATGCGCGAAGTGGCGGCGCTGCCCGAGTTCGCCGAAGCGATCGGCGACTACACCCGGCTGCGCACCGAACTGCTCGGGCTGAACGGCTATTACGACCTGCTGGCGCCCCGGGCCGCCAGCGTGGACCTGTGGCGCACGGCCTACCAGCACCCGCTGGCCTCGGCGCGCGCCATCGTCGACTGGGTGAGCGGCACCGGCCTGCGCCCCTTCGTCGACCCGCTGAGCCCGCAGCTGCGTGCGCGCTACCTGGCCGAGTACGAGCGCCGCATCGACGCGGCCTATCCCGCGCGCGCGGACGGCCGGCGCCTGCTGGCCTTCCCGCGCCTGTTCATCGTGGCCCGCAAGACGGCATGACTGCGCTTTCCCGCCAGGCGCATCCGGCCGAGGTCCTGCTCGGCGCCCAGGCGGGCGCCGTGCGCCTGCCCGTGTGCGACCACTACAGCGGCGTCGAGGCACGCATGCGCAAGAGCCTGGCGCTGCAGGCCGAGATGGCGGCCGAATTCGGCACCTGCGTGTTCGACGTCACGCTCGATTGCGAGGACGGCGCCCCGGTGGGCGGCGAAGCCGAGCATGCGGCCCTGGTGGCCGAGCTGGCCCTGTCTGCCGCGCCGGGCCAGCGCGTGGCCGCGCGCGTGCATCCCGTCGATCACCCGGCCTTCGATGCCGACGTGGCCACCATCGCGGGCCGTGCCGGCCAGCGCCTGTGCCACCTGATGGTGCCCAAGGTCGACCGCGTTGCGGACGTCGAGCGCGCCGCCGCGGCGCTGGACGCCGCGGGCGCCACGGCGCTGCCCCTGCACGTGCTGATCGAATCGCCGCTGGCCGTGCACAACGCCTTCGCCATCGCCGCGCATCCGCGCGTGCAGTCGCTGAGCTTCGGGCTGATGGACTTCGTCTCGGCCCATGCCGGTGCGATTCCGGCCGACGGCATGGGCGCCAGCGGGCAGTTCACGCACCCGCTGGTGGTGCGCGCCAAGCTGGAGATCGCCTCGGCCGCCCATGCGTTCGGCAAGGTGCCCTCGCATTGCGTGGTCACCGAGTTCAGCGATGCGCAGGCCCTGCGCACGGCGGCGCAGCGTGCGGCGCGGGAATTCGGGTACACGCGCATGTGGAGCATCCACCCGGGCCAGATCCGCCCGATCCTGGAGGCGCTGGCGCCGGACGAGGCGCAGATTCACAACGCGACACAAATCATCGAGGCGGCGCAGGCCGCCGATTGGGCGCCCATCAGTTTTGATGGCACATTGCATGACCGCGCGAGCTACCGGCATTTCTGGCAGGTGCTCGAGCGTGCGCACGCCACGGGGCGCGCGCTGCCGGCGTCGGCGCAGCACTGGTTTGCCGCGTTGTCCGTCCGGTCCGTTGACTGAACACGCTTGCCTCGTTCAAGGAGCCTTCCCATGAAATCACTCGCCGCCGTTGCCGCCGCCGCCCTGATCGCCCTGCCGCTCGCCGCCGTTGCGCAAAGCAGCAGCACCCACAACAGCGCGGCCAAGCCGGCCGCCAAGCCCGCCTCGAAGCCGGCGCCCAAGCAGCAGGCCGCCAAGTCCGGCACCCAGGCCAAGAAGCCGCAGGTGTCGCGCAGCGCCGCCAAGGCGGTGGAAGAAGTGACGCCCATCGACGCCGACGCGAACGTAGTGCTGACCGAGGCCGACCTGGCCGTGGCGCAGAAGGTGCACACCGGCCGCATCCAGTGCGAACTGGGCGCCGACGTGACGGTGACCGCCGATGAGAAGAAACCCGGCTTCTTCACCGTGTCGACCAAGGGCGCGCGCTACCGCATGCACCCGGTCGAAAGCCGCACCGGCGCCATCCGCCTGGAAGACGGCCGCGCCGGCGCCATGTGGCTGCAGCTGGGCAACAAGTCCATGCTCATGAACCAGAAGCAGGGCGTGCGCATGGCCGACGAATGCCAGGCCGAGGCGCAGGTGGTCTTCGCCAACGAAATGAAGAAGAACCCGCCCAGGAGCCTGCTCGACGACCCGACGCCGAGCAAATAACCATCCCCACACAGCGGCGCGCGTCTTGCTTGCGCGGCCGCTGCTTTGTCCCCCGGAGAAAAGAAGATGTTGCAAGCCTACCGTGACCATGTTGCCGAGCGCGCCGCGCTGGGCATTCCGCCGCTGCCGCTGTCGGCCAAGCAGGTGGCCGACCTGATCGAGCTGATCAAGGCGCCTCCGGCAGGCGAGGACGCCTTCCTGCTGGACCTGCTGACGCACCGCGTGCCGCCGGGCGTGGACGACGCGGCGAAGGTCAAGGCCTCCTTCCTGGCCGCCGTGGCGCACGGCGACATCCAGGTCGGCCTGATCTCCAAGGCCAAGGCCACCGAGCTGCTGGGCACCATGGTGGGCGGCTACAACGTGCACCCCCTGATCGAGCTGCTGGACGATGCCGAAGTGGCGGGCGTGGCGGCCGACGCGCTGAAGAAGACGCTCCTGATGTTCGACTTCTTCAACGACGTCGCGGCCAAGGCCAAGGCCGGCAACGTCAAGGCCCAGGAAGTGATGAAGAGCTGGGCCGAGGCCGAGTGGTTCACCTCGCGCCCCAAGGTCGCGCAGAAGATCACCGTCACGGTGTTCAAGGTGCCCGGCGAAACCAACACCGACGACCTGTCGCCCGCGCCCGATGCCTGGAGCCGCCCGGACATCCCGCTGCACTACCTGGCGATGCTCAAGAACACGCGCCCCGACGCGGCCTTCAAGCCCGAGGAAGACGGCAAGCGCGGCCCGATGCAGTTCATCGAGGACCTCAAGAAGAAGGGCCACCTGGTCGCGTACGTCGGTGACGTGGTGGGCACCGGTTCCTCGCGCAAGTCGGCCACCAATTCGGTGATCTGGGCGACCGGCGACGACATTCCTTTCGTGCCGAACAAGCGCTTCGGCGGCGTGACGCTGGGCGGCAAGATCGCGCCCATCTTCTTCAACACGCAGGAAGACTCGGGCTCCCTGCCCATCGAAGTGGACGTGTCCAAGCTGGAGATGGGCGACGTGATCGACATCTTCCCCTACGAGGGCAAGATCGAGAAGGCCGGCGCAGTGGTGGCCAACTTCAGCCTCAAGAGCGACGTGCTGCTGGACGAAGTGCAGGCGGGCGGGCGCATCAACCTGATCATCGGCCGTTCGCTGACGGCCAAGGCGCGCGAGTTCCTGGGCCTGCCGGCTTCCACCGAATTCCGCCTGCCCCAGGCGCCCGCCGAGTCCAAGGCCGGCTTCACGCTGGCGCAGAAGATGGTCGGCCGCGCCGTCGGCCTGCCCGAAGGCCAGGGCGTGCGCCCCGGCACCTACTGCGAGCCGCGCATGACCACCGTGGGTTCGCAGGACACCACCGGCCCCATGACCCGCGACGAGCTCAAGGATCTGGCCTGCCTGGGCTTCTCGGCCGACATGGTGATGCAGTCCTTCTGCCACACCGCCGCCTATCCCAAGCCCGTCGACGTGAAGACGCACCGCGAGCTGCCGGCCTTCATCTCCAACCGTGGCGGCGTGGCCCTGCGCCCCGGCGACGGCGTGATCCATTCCTGGCTGAACCGCCTGCTGCTGCCCGACACCGTGGGCACCGGCGGCGACTCGCACACGCGCTTCCCGATCGGCATCTCCTTCCCGGCGGGCTCGGGCCTGGTGGCCTTCGGCGCCGCCACGGGCGTGATGCCGCTGGACATGCCGGAATCGGTGCTGGTGCGCTTCAAGGGCGAACTGCAGCCCGGCGTGACGCTGCGCGACCTGGTGCATGCGATTCCGCTGTACGCCATCAAGCAGGGCCTGCTGACCGTGGCCAAGGCCGGCAAGAAGAACATCTTCTCGGGCCGCATCCTCGAGATCGAGGGCCTGCCGGACCTGAAGGTGGAACAGGCCTTCGAGCTGTCCGACGCCTCGGCCGAGCGCTCGGCCGCCGGCTGCACGATCAAGCTCAACAAGGAGCCGATCGCCGAGTACCTGCGATCGAACGTCGTGCTGATGAAGAACATGATCGCCGACGGCTACCAGGACGCCAAGACGCTGCAGCGCCGCATCGAGAAGGTCGAGGCCTGGCTGGCCAAGCCCGAGCTGCTCGAGGCCGACAAGGACGCCGAGTACGCCGCCGTGATCGAGATCGATCTGGCCGACATCAAGGAGCCCATCGTCTGCTGCCCGAACGACCCGGACGACGCCAAGTTCCTGTCCGAGGTGGCCGGCACCAAGATCGACGAAGCCTTCATCGGCTCGTGCATGACCAACATCGGCCACTTCCGCGCCGCGGCCAAGCTGCTGGGCGGCCAGCGCGACATTCCGGTCAAGCTGTGGGTGGCGCCGCCGACCAAGATGGACCAGAACGAGCTGATCAAGGAAGGCCACTACGCCGCCTTCGGCACGGCCGGTGCGCGCACCGAAATGCCGGGCTGCTCGCTGTGCATGGGCAACCAGGCGCAGGTGCGCGAGGGCGCGACGGTGATCTCCACCTCGACCCGCAACTTCCCCAACCGCCTGGGCAAGAACACCAACGTGTTCCTGGGCTCGGCCGAACTGGCGGCCATCGCCTCGCGCCTGGGCTACCTGCCCACGCCGGCCGAGTACCTGAAGGAAATGGGCGTGATCGACGCTGACAAGGCCAGCGTCTACCGCTACATGAACTTCGACCAGATCGAAGAGTACGCGGAAGTCGCCGAGAAGGTTTGATTCTGCGTGCCCGGTGCCCCTTGAACAGGGTGCCGTGAGCCACAGGAAGGCCCCGCGGTGCGGGGCCTTCTTTTTTGAACCGGCCCGAATGCCGGGCAGGAATGCGCTCAGTAGCCCAGCGTCTTGCCGTCCGGGTTGCGCGGGTCGGAGTAGCCGTACAGCATGCCGTCGCGGATCTGGATGGTCTGCGTGCGGCCCATCGACGCCTTGAGCGCCACGTTGTGGCCGCGCTGGCGCAGCAGCGCGAGCGTGTCGGGCGACAGGCCCTTCTCGACGCGCAACTCGTCGGGCGTCCACTGGTGGTGCACGCGCGGCGTGGACGCCGCCTCGGCCGGGTTCATCTGGAAGTCGATGGTGTTGACCACCGTCTGCAGCACCGTGGTGATGATGCGCGCGCCGCCGGGGCTGCCCGTCACCAGCACGGGCTTGCCGCCCCGCAGCACCATCGTCGGCGTCATCGACGACAGTGGGCGCTTCCTGGGCGCCACCGCGTTGGCATCGCCGCCCACCAGCCCGTAGGCATTCGCCACCCCCGGCTTGGCCGAGAAGTCGTCCATTTCGTTGTTCAGCAGGATGCCCGTGCCCTGGGCCACGATGCCGCTGCCGAAGTTGGTGTTGAGCGTGTAGGTCACGGCGACCGCGTTGCCGGCCTTGTCCACCACCGAATAGTGCGTGGTCTGGTCGCTTTCATAGGGCTGCGGCCGGCCCGGCTTGATCTCGCGCGCGGGCCGGGCGCGGTTCGGGTCGATGGTCTGGGCCAGCGAGGCCGCGTAGCGCTTGGAGGTCAGGCCCTTTTCCGGCACCTTCACGAAATCCGGGTCGCCGAGGTGCTCCGAGCGGTCCGCATAGGCCAGCTTGCTGGCCTCGGCCAGGTAGTGCAGGTACTGCGCGCTGTTGGCGCCCCACTGCGCCACCGGCTGGGGCTCCAGCATGTTGAGGATCTGCACCAGGTGCGGGCCGCCGGAGGAGGGCGGCGGCATGGTCACGATCTGGTAGCCGCGGTACGTGCCTTGCGTGGGAACGCGCTCCACCACCTTGTAGTCGCGCAGGTCCTGCAGCGAGATGGCGTTGGGATGCGACGCCATCTCGGCCGCGATCTTGCGCGCGATGTCGCCTTCGTAGAAGGCGCGCGAACCCTGCTGGCCGATGAGCCGCAGGGAGGCCGCCAGGTCCTTCTGCACCAGCAGGTCGCCCACTTTCAGCGGCGCGCCGTTCTTCCAGAAGATCTCGCGCGTGGCGGGCCACTTGCCCATGTTCTTCTGTTCCTGGCTCAGGATCTTGGCCAGCGTCTCGCTGACCGGGAAGCCCTTCTCGGCCAGCGCCGCCGCGGGTGCAATCACGCGCGCCAGCGGCATCGTGCCCCATTGCTTGAGCGCATGCTCCATGCCCGCCACCGTGCCGGGCACGCCCACCGCGTAATGCGTGTAGAGCGACTTGCCGTCGATCACCTGGCCCTGCGCGTCCAGGTACATGTCGCGCGAGGCCTTGTGGGGGGCCACTTCGCGGAAGTCCAGCGCCACGTTCCGGCCGGTCCGGGCGTCGTGCACCACCATGAAGCCGCCGCCGCCGATGTTGCCGGCATTGGGCAAAGCCACCGCCAGCGCGAAGCCCACGGCCACGGCCGCGTCCACCGCATTGCCGCCGGCCTTGAGGATGTCCAGGCCGATCTGCGTGGCCAGCTCCTGTTCCGTCGCCACCATGCCGTTGCGTGCCACCACCGGGTGGAACACGTCCATGTCGAAGTCGTAGGCGGCACTGGCAGCCTGCGCGGCGGCCGTGGTGGCGGGCGGGGCGGTGGCCGTGCCGGATGCCTGGGGCGCGGTGCCGCAGGCGGTCAGGGTGGCCAGCGCCAGCGCAAGGCTGCTGGCCAGCAAGCTGTGGCGGATGGGCATGAAGGGCTCCTTGATTGTTGTGGTGCCCGCAAATGTAGAACGGGCGAAGCGGCCCTGGCCGCTTCGCCCGTCGTGCTTGCATCCGGTTGCAATCCAGGCCGCGTCCGGCCTCCTGGGCCCAACCGCCCTGGCGCGCAGGCGCCTTACAGACCGGCCGCTGCGCGCAGTGCGGCGGCCTTGTCGGTCCGTTGGCTCCGGCCGGCCCTTCGGGCCTCCACATCGCAAGCGATGTGAGCCTCGCCGAAGAACCGACAAGTTCGCTGCGCTCGGGCCTTAGCAGGCCGTTGAAAAATCCCCTGCGAGCGTCCGCGTCGGCCGCTACGATCTGAAGCCATCCCGGAACAACTGCGACAAGAAAGATGAGAGGCAACCAAGACTTCCAGGGGGCGATGTTTAGCTACATCAGCCTTGAAGAAAGAGTGCCAGCGGCACACCCGCTGCGCAAGTTGCGCGCCGTGGTGGATGCGCTGCTGTCGAGCATGAACAGCGAGTTCGAAGCGGTGTACGCCCGCCGTGGCCGCCCCTCGGTGCCGCCGGAGATGCTGCTCAAGGCCTTGCTGCTGCAAATCCTGTTCTCCATCCGCAGCGAACGCCAGCTGGTCGAGGCGGTCAACTACAACCTGCTGTACCGCTGGTTCGTGGGCCTGAACATTGAAGACAAGGTCTGGGACCACTCCACCTTCAGCGCCAACCGCGAACGCCTCTTCAACGAAGACCTGGCGCGCGCCTTCTTCGAGCGCGTCAAGCTCAGCGCCCAGTGGGGCCGGCTTGCCAGCGACGAACACTTCAGCGTGGACGGCACGCTGATTGAGGCCTGGGCCTCGCACAAGAGTTTCAAACGCAAAGACGACGACAGCGGCACGCCACCCGGACGCAACCCCGAGGTGAACTTCAAAGGGCAGGAGCGCTGCAACGACACCCACGCCAGCACCACCGATGCCGATGCCCGGCTGTTCAAGAAGAGCGCGGGCGACAAATCTCGCCTGTGCCACATGGGGCACATCCTCATGGAGAACCGCAACGGGCTGATCGTGGATGTGGAGATCACACATGCCAGTGGCACCGCCGAGCGCGAGGCGGCGCTGGCGATGCTCAAACGCCGGGGAAACAAGAACAAGCGGGCCACGGTCGGGGCCGACAAAGGTTACGACAGCCAGGCCTTCATCAAGGGCTGCCGAAAGCTCAAAGTCACGCCACACGTGGCGGCCAAGGACAAGCACTCGGCGGTCGATGGCCGCATCCGGCGCCACGAGGGCTACAAGACCAGCCTCAAAGTGCGCAAGCGCATCGAGGAGGCCTTTGGCTGGATCAAGACAGTGGGTGGTCTGGCCAAGACCAAATTGATCGGTCAGGCCAAGCTCGCGGGCCAGGCGCTGCTGTGCTTTGCCACCTACAACCTGGTGCGCATGGGCAGTCTGGGCGGCTGGTGGGACGCGCATCATGCGTGAACCATGGGATACGTGCGCCCGGAACGGGCAAAACGGCCTGCAAACAGGCCGAAATGGCCGCTCCAATCGCTGCGCAGGCCAGTTTGGGCGATCCGTTTCTTCGAAATCCACGACCCTGGCGCGTTCGATGAGCATTTTTTCAACGGCCTGTTAGAGCGTGTTCAAAGTCTCTTGAGCAAGAGCACCAAGAATGCCAAGTGGACGAACTGCAGGCTGGTGTTGAGCCATCGCTCGCAGTTCTTCCACAGCCTCCTGTTCTTGTCCAGCCAGGCAAAGCTGCGTTCCACGACCCAGCGCTTGGGCATCACCTTGAAAGTGTGAAGCTCGCTTCTCTTGGCGATCTGCACCGTCACATGCCCTCCCAGAATCTGCTGCACGCCTTGCGCGAACGGCCGACCGATGTAGCCTGCATCGCACAGCAGGCTTTGTAGCCGGCTCAACCGGGGCTTGCAGCGCTGTAGCGCCTGCAGTGCGCCTTTGCGGTCCGTCACCTCGGCCGTGGTCACCGCTATCGCATGCGGCAATCCCTGGGTGTCCACCGCGATGTGGCGCTTGATGCCCGAGACCTTCTTGCCTGCGTCATAGCCCTTCAAGCCCGCCGTGTCCGTGTTCTTCACGCTCTGCGCGTCCACGATCAAGAGCGTGCTGCAGGCGTTGCGCCCCAGTTTCTCGCGGGCCGCGCCAACCTGATTTTTTTAATGCCTGCTCCAGCAGGCTGCCACCCTCGCGTGGCTCGCTCCAGATGGCAAAGTACGAGTGCACGGTGCGCCACTTGGGAAAGTCACTGGGCAGTGCCCGCCACTGACAGCCCGTGCGCAGCAGGTAAAGCACGGCGCAAAACACCTCGTACAGCTCCACTTTGCGTGGGGCAGTCTTTCTGCGCGCACTCTCCAGCAATGGCCGGATCACCTCGAACTGCTCGCGCTTGATGTCGCTGGGGTAGCCTTTTCTCACCCACCGAGCTTCTCACATCAAGAGGGTGAGACTTTGAACACGTTCTTACAGGCCCGCAGCCGCGCGGAGCGCGGCCGCCTTGTCGGTTCTTTCCCACGTGAACTCCGGCTCCTCGCGGCCGAAGTGGCCGTAGGCGGCGGTCTTGCTGTAGATGGGGCGCAGCAGGTCCAGCATCTGGATGATGCCCTTCGGCCGCAGATCGAAATGCTCCTGCACCAGCGCGGCGATCTTGTCGTCGGGGATCACGCCGGTGCCTTCGGTGTAGACCGTGATGTTCATCGGCCGCGCCACGCCGATGGCGTAGGCCACCTGGATCTGGCACTGGCGCGCCAGGCCGGCCGCCACGATGTTCTTGGCCACGTAGCGCGCGGCATACGCGGCCGAGCGGTCGACCTTCGACGGGTCCTTGCCCGAGAAGGCACCGCCGCCGTGCGGGCAGGCGCCGCCGTAGGTGTCGACGATGATCTTGCGGCCCGTCAGGCCGCAGTCGCCCTGCGGGCCGCCGATGACGAAGCGGCCGGTCGGGTTGATCAGGTACTTGGTCGCCTGGAGCCACTCCTTGGGCAGCACCGGCTTGATGATCTCCTCGATGATGGCCTCGGTGAAGCTGGCCTTCATCTTGGTGGGCGTCTCGCTCTGGTCGGGGTGGTGCTGGGTTGACAGCACCACGGTGTCGATCGAGTGCGGCTTGCCGTCCACGTAGCGCATCGTGACCTGGCTCTTGGCGTCGGGGCGCAGGAAGGGCAGGCGGCCGTCCTTGCGCAGTTGCGCCTGGCGCTCCACGAGGCGGTGTGCGTAGTAGATCGGCGCGGGCATCAGTTCGGGCGTCTCGTCGCAGGCGTAGCCGAACATCAGGCCCTGGTCGCCGGCGCCGGTGTTCAGGTGGTCGTCCGATGCGTGGTCCACGCCCTGCGCGATGTCGTTGGACTGCTTGTCGTAGCAGACCATCACCGCGCAGCCCTTGTAGTCGATGCCGTAGTCGGTGTTGTCGTAGCCGATGCGCTTGATGGTGTCGCGCGCGACCTGGATGTAGTCCACGTGCGCGTTGGTCGTGATCTCGCCGGCCAGTACCACGAGGCCGGTGTTGGTCAGCGTCTCGGCGGCCACGCGCGAGCGCGGATCCTGCTCGAAGATCGCGTCGAGGATGGCGTCGGAGATCTGGTCGGCCACCTTGTCGGGATGGCCTTCGGAAACGGATTCGGACGTGAAGAGAAAGTCGTTCGCCATGAAGAAAAAACTCCGTCGAGTGGTGCCTGGCGCGTTGCCAGCCCGAGGGAGTCTTGGCGAACGCTTTAGCAGTTTGGGTTTAACGTCGCCCTGCAAGTAGTCCTGTAACTCGGCGACAATTTGCATTCTATTCCTGCCGGCCGCCCGCTGCGGCGGCCGCGCCTCGCGTCCCCATTCCCACTGCCGCCCTGCCTCGATGATTGCGCTGTTTCGTCTGCTTGCCCATGTGCCGCTGCCGCTGATGCACGCCATGGGCCGCTGGCTGGGCTGGGCCGTGTGGTGGCTGGCGCCGGGCTACCGCCGCCGTTTCAAGGCCCATGCGCAGGCCGCGGGCCTGACGCCGGCGCAGTACCGCCCGGCCATCGCCGCGGCCGGCGCCATGGTGGCCGAGCTGCCCTGGCTGTGGGCGCGCCCGCAGGGCGAAAGCGTGCTGCCCAAGGTGCTGCGATGGGAGGGCATCGAAGTCTTCGAGGCCGCGCTGGCCGCGCGCCAGGGCGTGATCATGATCGTGCCGCACCTGGGCAGCTGGGAGATGTACGGCCAGGCCGTGGGCGAGCGCTTCTTTGCCGACCATGGGCCGCTCACGGCGCTGTTCCGCCCGGCGCGCAAGAAGTGGATGGCCGAGGTGCTGGCCGGCTCGCGCGACCGCACCGGGCTGCAGACGCTGCCGACCACCGTGAAGGGCGTGCGCGGCCTCATGCGCACGCTCAAGCAGGGCGGCTACACGGGCATCCTGCCCGACCAGGTGCCGCCCGCCGGGCAGGGCGTGTGGGCGCCCTTCCTGGGCCGCCCGGCCTACACCATGACCCTGCTGCCGCGCTTGGCGCAGACCACGGGCGCCAAGGTGTTCCTGGGCGTGTGCGAGCGCGTGCCGGGCGGGCGCTATGTGGTGCGCTTCGAGCCTTTCGAAGGCACGGCGCTCACCGACCCCAACGCCTCCATCGAAGACGCCGCCGCGGCCATGAACGAGGGCATCGAGCGCCTGATCCGCGCGCTGCCGGGCCAGTATGTGTGGGACTACGCGCGCTACAAGCAGCCGCGCGAAGAAATGGAGGTGGCGCAATGAAGGCCGCGCGTCCGGCCATGGCGCTCCGGGAGCCGGCGCGATGAGCCTGTCGGCCCGCCTGGGCATCGGCTTCATGAAAGTGCTCGCGCGGCTGCCGCTGCCGCTGGTGCGCGGGCTGGGCGCGGGCTTTGGCCAACTGCTGTACGTGCTGGCCCGGCCGCGCCGTCATGTGGTCGACGTGAACCTGCGCCTGTGCTTCCCGGCCAAGAGCGAGGCCGAGCGCCGGCGCATCGCACGCCGGACCTTCGTCTACGTCGCGCAGGCCTGGCTGGACCGCAGCTGGCTGTGGCATGCGCCGCCCGAGGTCATCGACCGGCGCGTGCGCATCGTGGGGGCCCTCGACGAGATCGACGTGGGCAACGATCCGACGATCCTGTTCGCGCCGCATTTCTACGGCCTGGACGCGGCGGCCACGGCGCTGACCAAGCACAACCCCAAGCCCTCGACCACGATCTACACCACGCAGCGCGACCCCATGGTCGACGAGTGGACGCGCCAGGGCCGCACGCGCTTCGGCAACGTCACGGTGCTGCACCGCGTGGACGGCATCAAGGAGATCGTCGCCGGCCTGCGCAAGGGCGGCGTGCTCTACCTGCTGCCCGACATGGACTTCGGCCCCACGAACTCCATCTTCGTGCCCTTCTACGGCGTGCCGGCGGCCACCGTGCCCTCGCTGTCGCGCTTCGCGCGGCTGGCCCGTGCCAAGGTGGTGACGGTGGTGTCGCGCATCGTGCCCGATGGCTACGAGATCGAAGTGATGCCCGCCTGGACCGGCTTTCCGACGGCCGACGCCGAGGCCGACACGGCCTTGGTCAATCAGCGGCTGCAGGCCCTGATCGACACCATGCCCGAGCAGTACTACTGGGTGCACCGCCGCTTCAAGACAAGGCCGCCAGGTCAACCTGCGGTGTATTGAGGCACGGCTTCGTCGGTTTCACCTTCTCCCAACGAAAAGCGCCCCTGGCGGGGCGCAGCGGTTTGTCCGAACGGGCGTGCGGACGACGGATTCAGGCGCTGGGGTGACGCCGGATGAAGTCGCCGATCTCTTGCGCCACGCGTTGCGGCTGCTCGTGCACGATCCAGTGCGTGGCGTCGGGCACTTTCACGATCTCCAGCTTCGGCACATAGGCCTCCAGCCCTTCGAGCAGGCCGGGCAGCAGGGCCATGTCGTCCAGCGCCCAGAGCACCAGCGTCGGCACCTGCACGCTGACGCGCTCGGGCGGCAGCTGCGGAATGTCCGCCGCCGTGGTCTTGCCCGGCACGGGCGGCTTCATGGGCGTCACCCGGTACAGGTTGCAGGCGCCGGTCAGGCCCTGGCTCCAGACCTCGCGGTACTTCTGCTTCACGGGGTCGGTGAGCCAGCCGAAGCCGTCGGGGCCGGCGCGCATCATCGTGAACATGGCGAACAGCCGCGCGAAGTCGTTCTCGGCCAGCACGGCCTCGGAGCCCGGCGCGGCCAGCCAGTTCATGTACGCACTGGCCTTCTGCTGGGCCGGGTTGTCGCGCAGTTCGCGCGTGAAGGTGCCCGGATGCGGCGAGTTGAGGATCACCAGGCGCGTGAGCGATTGCGGCAGCGCATTGGCGAAGCCCCAGCCGAAGGCGCCGCCCCAGTCGTGCGCGACCAGCGTGTCGATGTGGCCCGTGGCGTTCTCCGATTTGGCCAGCTCGGCCACGTCCTGGATCAGCAGCTGCGGCTTGTACTGGGCCACCTCGGTCGGCGCGCTGGACTTCTCGAAGCCGCGCAGGTTGGGCGCGATGCAGCGGTAGCCGCCGTTCTCCGGCTTCGCGAAATGCGCGAGCAGCGTGTCCCAGATGAAGGCGGCTTCGGGAAAGCCGTGCAGGAACACCATCAGCGGCCGGCCGCGCTCGCCCGCGGCGCGACAGCTCAGCGTGATGCCGTGCGGCAATTCGCGCAGGAAGGTCTCGATGGTCATGGTGCTTGTCTCCGTGGTTGTGATCGTGTCAGCCGCGCACCAGGAAAGAGGCCGATCAGCCGCCGGGCGGGCTGTCTTCCGAAGGCGGCGTATCTGTCGTGGCCGCCGCTGCTTCGGCTGGCTGCGGCGCATGCGTCCATTGCCACAGCAGCCGGGCCGCCTCTTCCACGCCCTGGCGCTTGAGGGCGGAGAACAGTCTCACCTCGCCGCCGCCGGCCTGCAGTCGCGCAATGGACAGGGCCTTCGCACCTTCGGAGCGCGTGAGCTTGTCGGCTTTGGTCAGCAGCACCAGGAAGTTCAGGCCCTGCTCCACGCGCGGGCGGATCACGTCGAGCAGGATCTCGTCCAGCTCGGTCAGCCCCAGGCGCGGATCGACCATCAGCACCACGCCGGCCAGCGTCTCGCGCGTGACCAGGTAGTTGCCCATCACGCGCTGCCAGCGCAGCTTGGCCTCGCGCGGCACGGCCGCGTAGCCGTAGCCCGGCAGGTCGGCCAGCACGGCGTCGTCGACCTGGCCCTTGCCCACGCCGAACAGGTTGATGTGCTGCGTGCGCCCGGGCGTCTTGGACGCGAAGGCCAGCCGCCTCTTCTGCGTGAGGGTGTTGATGGCCGTGGACTTGCCGGCATTGGAGCGGCCCACGAAGGCGATCTCGGGCAGGCCCAGCGGGGGTAGATGTTCGAGCTGCGGCGCGCTGGCCAGGAAATGGGCCGTGTGCAGCCAGCCCAGGGCGGTGCGGCCCGCATCGGCCGCGGAGGAAGAGGGCTGGGGGGCCGCACCCCCGCGCAGGGAGGACGAGGGCGAAGGCGGCTGGGTCATGGGGAAGGGGTCGCGCAAGGCTCAGGGCAGGGGCCGGAAGGCCCGGGGGGCCATTGTAGAATCGCCGGGTTTTGCGCCCACAACCAGAGCCCCGAGAGCCCCCGATATGAAGTTGTGCCACGTCCGCGCCTCCACCCGTTCGCTCTTGCTCGCAGCCGTGATGGCGGCTGCCGGCATCACCCAGGCGGTCCACGCGGCTGAGGAGCCCGCGAAGCCCGCAGCCGCAGCACCGGCCGTGGCGAAGCCCGACCCGGCCAAGGGCGACACCCTCTTCACCACGGCGCCGCCCAACGGCGTGTCCTGCGCCTCCTGCCACAACGCGGACGGCAACTCGGCCATCGCAGCCAACCCCAAGCTGGCGCAACAGCATCCCGAATACATCCTCAAGCAGCTGCAGGAGTTCAAGTCCGGCAAGCGCAAGAGCCCGGTCATGCAGCCCATGGTGGCGCACCTGAGTGAACAGGACATGCGCGACATTGCCTGGTTCCTGGGCAGCAAGACGGTCAAGACCGGCTTCGCCAAGGAAAAGGACCTCGTCACGCTGGGCGAGCGCATCTACCGCGGCGGCATCCCGGACCGCATGATCCCGGCCTGCGCCGGCTGCCACAGCCCCAATGGCGCCGGCATCCCGGCCCAGTACCCGCGCCTGGGCGGCCAGCATGCCGACTACACCGACCAGCAGCTCAAGGCCTTCCGCGACGGCGGGCGCGGCAACAGCCCGCAGATGGCCGGCGTGGCGCGCAAGATGAACGACCGCGAGATCAAGGCCGTTTCCGACTACATCGCCGGCCTGCGCTGAAGCCCTCGCGCGGCGGCGCCTGTCGCCGGTCCAACGCCGCGCCGGCGGCTGACCGACAATCCGGGCCACGGCCCCTGAACTTCGCCGCCGAAAACAACACCTAAGCGGGCGGGCCGATCCTCTGGGATGGCCCGCCTTTTCTTTTGACCGCCGCCGCTGCCCGGTGCACTTCCGGCAGCCCACGATCCGCATGAGCACTTCCACCCACGGCATTCGCCTCAGGCACGGCTCGCACGCCTGGCGCGCGGCGGTGGAATTGCTGTCGTCGATGCGCTTCGCCATTGCGCTGCTGACGGTGATCTGCATCGCTTCGGTGATCGGCACGGTGCTCAAGCAGCACGAACCGCTGGGCAACTACATCAACCAGTTCGGCCCCTTCTGGGCGCAGGTCTTTCGCACCGCGCGGCTCGATTCGATCTACAGCGCCTGGTGGTTCCTGCTGATCCTGGCCTTCCTGGTCGTCAGCACCACGCTGTGCATTGCCCGGCACACGCCGCGCATCCTGCTGGACCTGCGCAGTTTCAAGGAAGACATGCGCGTGCAGGGCCTGCGCGCCTTCGGTCTGCGGGCGCAGAATGCGCTGCCCGAGGCGCCCGAGGCGGCCGCCAACCGCATCGGCCAGTTGCTGGTCAGCGGCGGCTGGAAGGTCAAGCTGCAGCGCCGCGAAGCCCCGCAGCAGGGCTGGATGGTGGCCGCGCGTGCCGGCGGCGCGAACAAGCTGGGCTACATCGCCGCCCATGGCGCCATCGTGCTGGTGTGCCTGGGCGGGCTGCTCGACGGCGACCTGATCGTGCGCGCCCAGACCTGGTTCAACGGCAAGAGCGCCTTCACAGGCGGCGGCATGATCGCCGACGTGCCGGCCGAGCACCGGCTGTCGGCGTCCAACCCGACCTTCCGCGGCAACATCCTGGTGCCCGAGGGCCAGCAGTCCAGCATCGCCATCCTGAACCAGGCCGACGGCGTGCTGCTGCAGGAGCTGCCCTTCGCCATCGAGCTCAAGAAGTTCATCGTCGACTACTACTCCACCGGCATGCCCAAGCTCTTCGCGAGCGAGGTGGTGCTGCACGACCGCGCGACCGGCGAAACCAAGGAAGCACGCATCGAGGTCAACCATCCGGCCAGCTGGAAGGGCGTGGAGATCTACCAGAGCAGCTTCGACGACGGCGGCTCCACGGTGAAGCTCAAGGCCGTGCCCATGACGGCGGCCGTGAAGCCTTTCGAGGTCGAGGGCATCATCGGCAGCAGCACCGAACTCACCAACGGCGACCAGAAGCTGCGCCTGGAGTACACGAGCCTGCGCGTCATCAACGTCGAGAACCTCGCGAGTCCCGGCGGCAGTGGCAGCGGCGCCGACGTGCGCAAGGTCGACCTGCAGGCCGTGCGGCAGGGGCTGGAGTCGCGCCTGGGCGCCGCCAACAAGGTGACCAGGGCGCGCGAGCTGCGCAACATCGGTCCCAGCGTGGGCTACAAGCTGCGCGACGAAGCGGGCCAGGCGCGCGAATACCAGAACTACATGGTGCCCGCGCAGCTGGAGGAGGACGGCCCGGCCGTGTTCCTGCTCGGCGTGCGCGAGCAGCCCTCGGACCCTTTCCGCTACCTGCGCGTACCAGCCGACGAGCAGGGCGAGATGACCGGCTTCCTGCGCCTGCGCGAGGCCCTGGGCGACGCCGCCTTGCGCCAGCGCGCCGTGGAGCGCTACGTGGCGCGCGCACTGGAGCCCGGCCGCAGCGAGCAGGCCGAGCAACTGCGGGCCTCGGCCGGCCGGGCCCTGGGCCTGTTCGCGGGCGTGGAGCGCCTGCAGGAAGCGCCTGCCCAGGGCGCGGCGGCGCGGCAGCCGGGCGGCTGGCAGGCCATCGCCGAGTTCATCGATGCGCGCGTGCCCGAGGGCGAGCGTGAACGCGCAGGCCAGGTGCTGGTGCGCATCGTCAACGAGGTGCTGTTCGAGCTGCTCAACGTCTCGCGCGAGCGCGCGGGCCAGGCGGCGCTGACGCTGGACGACGCCTCGCAGGCCTGGCTCACGCAGGCGGTGCTGGCACTGTCCGACGCCAACTTCTACCCGGCGCCCATGGCGCTGATGATGACCGACTTCCACCAGGTGCAGGCCAGCGTGTTCCAGGTGGCGCGCGCACCGGGCAAGACCATCGTCTACCTGGGTTGCCTGTTGCTGATCATCGGCATCTTTGCCATGCTCTACGTGCGCGAGCGGCGGCTGTGGGTCTGGATCGCACCGGGCGCAGACGGTGCCGATGGCAGCTCGGCCACCATGGCCCTGTCGGTCAACCGCCGCAATCTCGACAACGACAAGGAATTCGCGCTGCTGCGGCACAAGCTGCTGTTGCTGCCACCCGAAGAGACAGCCAAGGACCCTTCCGCATGACCACGACCACCCTCACGCTCAACGAGAGCTGGCTGTCGCGACGCACGGCCTACGACTGGGCCTTCGCGCTCGCCGTGGTGGCGGGCGGCCTGTTCGCGCTGCTGCGCTACCAGGCCTCGATGGACGGCTACGAGAAGGCGATCCTGCTGGGCACCCTGCCGGCCATGGTCTGGCTGGGCTGGTCCTGGCGGCCGCTGCGCACGCTGATGCTGGGCGTGGCCGTGGCGGCGGTGCTGGCCATCGTGAGCTACCGCGGCGACCTGGCGCGCGCCGACGAGGTCTTCTGGCTCAAGTACTTCCTGTCCAGCCAGTCGGCCATCCTGTGGATGAGCGTGCTCTTCTTCATGGCCACGGTCTTCTACTGGCTGGGCTTCTTCAGCCAGCGGCAGGCCGATGCGATGGAACTCATCGGCTCGCGCCTGACCTGGGCCGCCGTGGTCATGGCGCTGATCGGCACGATGGTGCGCTGGTACGAGAGCCACCAGATCGGCCCCGACATCGGCCACATCCCGGTGAGCAACCTCTATGAGGTCTTCGTGCTCTTTTGCTGGATGACGGCGCTGTTCTACCTGTACTACGAGGAGCGCTACCGCACGCGGGCGCTGGGGGCCTTCGTGATGCTGGTGGTGAGCGCGGCCGTGGGCTTCCTGCTCTGGTACACGCTGGTGCGCGAGGCGCACGAGATCCAGCCGCTGGTGCCGGCGCTGCAAAGCTGGTGGATGAAGATCCACGTGCCGGCCAACTTCGTCGGCTATGGCACCTTCGCGCTCGCGGCCATGGTGGCCTTTGCCTATCTGATCAAGCAGCAGGCTGCCGAAACACGCTGGTACAAGCTCACGCCCATCTGGCTGCTGGGCGTGGCGCTGTGCTTTGTGCCGGTGGCCTTCCGCCTGCGCGGCGTGGGCGAGGCCGGCGGCAGCTACTGGGTCGGCTATGCGGCCATCTCGGCGCTGATCGCCTTCGGCATCCTGCTGGGCCGCAAGCGCATCGCGGCGCGGCTGCCGGCCTTCGAGGTGCTGGACGACGTGATGTACAAGGCCATCGCCGTCGGCTTCGCCTTCTTCACCATCGCCACCGTGCTGGGCGCCCTGTGGGCGGCCGATGCCTGGGGCGGCTACTGGAGCTGGGACCCGAAGGAAACCTGGGCGCTGATCGTCTGGCTCAACTATGCGGCCTGGCTGCACATGCGGCTGGTCAAGGGCCTGCGCGGCACGATTGCTTCCTGGTGGGCGCTGGTCGGCCTGGCCGTGACCACCTTCGCCTTCCTGGGCGTCAACATGTTCCTGAGCGGGCTGCACAGCTACGGCACGCTGTAGCGCGCCGGAGGTGCACGGCGGCATGCGCCGCAGTGCCGGCTGCGAGCCCGTGTGTTTTCCGGCAGACTGGCGTCCGGGGCGCTGCCACGCCGTGTCAACCCGGTGCCACACTGAACTTCGGGACGCAGGCGAGAGTCCCAGCGGTTCTCCTCCAGAAAAAAGGCCTGCCATGCCGATCCTGCGCAAGTCCTCCTTTTCCGAGCCTCCGGCCAGCGAAATCACGCCGCGTGCAGCCTACGAAAGCCGGCGCGAATGGCTGCGCTGGATGGCCGGCGGGGCCGCCGGCGCTGCGCTGGCCAGCTGGGCCGGGCGCGAGGCGCTCGCGCAGACCTCGCCTGCTTCCGCGCGACCGGGCAAGCTCGCGGCGCTGCCGGCCCAGCCCTCCAGGGTGGCGGGCGCCCAGACCCTGGAAAAGCTCACCGACTACAAGGACGCGAGCAGCTACAACAATTTCTACGAATTCGGCACGGACAAGGGCGACCCGGCGAAGAACGCCCATACGCTGAAGACGCGGCCCTGGACGGTGCAGGTCGAAGGGCTGGTCCACAAGCCGGGCACCTTCGGCATCGAGGACCTGCTCAAGCTCTCGCCGATGGAAGAGCGCATCTATCGCCTGCGCTGCGTGGAGGGCTGGTCCATGGTCATTCCCTGGGTGGGTTATTCGCTGGCCGAGCTGATCAAGAAGGTAGAGCCGCAGGGCAGCGCGAAGTACGTCGAGTTCCTCACCCTGGCCGACCCCAAGACCATGCCCTACATCGGCTCGCGCATCCTGGACTGGCCCTATGCCGAGGGGCTGCGCATGGACGAGGCGCTGCATCCGCTCACGCTGCTGGCTTTCGGCATGTACGGCGAGGTGCTGCCCAACCAGAACGGCGCGCCGGTGCGGCTGGTCGTGCCATGGAAATACGGCTTCAAGTCCGCCAAGTCGATCGTGAAGATCCGCTTCGTCGAGAAGGAGCCGGGCACGGCCTGGAACAGGTCGGCGGCGCAGGAGTATGGCTTCTACTCGAACGTGAACCCCGAGGTGGACCACCCGCGCTGGAGCCAGGCGACGGAGCGCCGCATCGGCGAGCCCGGCGGCCTGTTCGCCAAGCGCCGCAAGACCCTGATGTTCAACGGCTACGAAGCGCAGGTGGGCCAGCTCTACGCGGGCATGGACCTCAAGAAGTTCTACTGATGGCCGCGGGCGCTGGTCCGGCGGCGGGCTCTGCATTGAACCGCCTGCTGATGCCTGCGGCCGTCAAGCCGCTGGTTTTCGGGCTGTGTCTGCTGCCCTTCGCCGGGCTGCTGTACGGCGCATGGGCTGATGCGCTGGGGCCCAATCCGGCCGAACATCTCATCCGCGCGACCGGCGACTGGACCTTGCGCCTGCTGTGCGTGGCGCTGGCCGTCACACCGCTGCGCGTGATGGCGCGCCTGCCCGTGCTGGCGCGCTGGCGGCGCATGCTGGGCCTCTTCGCCTTCTTCTATGCCGTGCTGCACCTGCTGTGCTACGCGTGGTTCGACATGGGCTTCGTGCTCGGCGACATCGCGGCCGACATCGCCAAGCGGCCCTTCATCCTCGTGGGCTTCGCGGCCTTCGTGGGGCTGGCGCTGCTGGCCGCCACATCTTTCAACCGCGCGGTGCGCGCCCTGGGCGGCAGGCGCTGGCAGGCCCTGCACCGGCTGGTCTATGTCATCGCCGGCCTGGCCCTGCTGCACTTCTTCTGGATGCGTGCGGGCAAGCAGGACTTCGGTGAGGTGGCGGTGTATGCCGCCATCGTTGCCCTGTTGCTGGGCTGGCGGCTGTGGCGCCGCCTGACGAAGAAGCGCAGAAGCGGCCCGGCCGCGCGGCCGGCCGCTTCCTGAGCCGCCGAGTGCCCGGCCCGTTCAGGGCATCTCGGTGCGCAGCTGGTCCTCGATGGTTTCGCGGCGGCGGATCAGCGTGGCCTTGTCCCCATGCACCAGCACCTCGGCGGCGCGGGTGCGCGTGTTGTAGTTGCTGGCCATGCTCATGCAGTAGGCGCCGGCCGAGAACACGGCCAGCAGGTCGCCGGCCTGGACGGCCAGGTCGCGGTCGCGGCCCAGCCAGTCACCGCTTTCGCACACCGGGCCCACCACGTCATAGCGCACGGCTGCCACGCCTTCGCGCCGCAGCACGGGTTCGATGCGGTGGAAGGCCTGGTACATGGCCGGCCGGGGCAGGTCGTTCATGGCCGCGTCGACGATGCAGAAGTTCTTCTCTTCGCCGGGCTTGGTGTAGAGCACTTCGGTCACGCACACGCCCGCATTGCCCACCAGCGAGCGGCCGGGTTCGATGACGATGCGCCGCTCGCCGAAGCCGCGCGCATCCAGGCGCGCGAGCAGCTGCTGCCACAGCGCATCCGCCGCCGGTGGCGTGTCGCCGTTGTAGTCGATCCCCAGGCCGCCGCCGAAGTCCAGGTGGTGCAGGCGGATGCCGTGCGACTCGATGGCCTGCACCAGGTCCAGCACGCGCTCCACCGCGTCCAGGTAGGGATCGGACTCGGTGATCTGCGAGCCGATGTGGCAGTCGATGCCCACCACTTCCAGCCCGGGCAGCGCGGCGGCATGGCGGTACACCGCGACGGCGCGGTCGTGCGCCACGCCGAACTTGTTGCCCTTCAGGCCGGTGGAGATGTAGGGGTGCGTCTTCGGATCGACGTTGGGGTTGATGCGCACACTGATCGGGGCGCGCTTGCCCAGGGCCAGCGCCACTTCGTTGAGCACGTCGATCTCGGCCTCGCTTTCGACGTTGAAGCAGCCGATGCCGGCGGCCAGCGCCTGGCGCATCTCGGCGCGCGTCTTGCCCACGCCCGAGAAGATCACCTTGGCCGGCTCGGCGCCGGCCGCGAGCACGCGGGCGAGTTCGCCGCCCGAGACGATGTCGAAGCCGCAGCCGGCCTCGGCGAACACGCGCAGGATGCCCAGCGAGGAATTGGCCTTGATGGCATAGCAGATCAGCGCATCGCGCCCTTCGAAGCCGCGGCGGTAGGCGGCCAGGGCATCGAGCATCCACTGCTGCGAATAGACGAAGAGCGGCGTGCCATGCTGCTGCGCCAGCGCCTGCAGCGCCTGTCCCTCGACCTGCAGCGCTCCTTCGGCGCGCGCCACATGCGGTTGGCCGGGAAGAAGAGACGGGTGGCTCACTGCGTGCCTCCCGCGGGTGCGCCGACGCCGGCGGCGGGCACGTGGGTGTCGTTGCGCGCCGGCAGCGCCTCGCTGCCGCGTGCCGGGGCGTCGGGCGCCAGGCCCGGTATCACAGTCTGCGGCAGGGTCGCGCGTTGCGAGGCGGCCGGGTCGGTGGGCAGGTACAGCGGACCGCGCTGGCCGCAGGCGGCGAGGGCAAGCACGGCGGCGAGCGCAGCGACCCCAAGGCCGGCGCGGACACCTGCGCTCACTAGAATTCTTTGGGCATTCAACATCACGAAATTCTATTCATGACCGACCAGGAGTACTTGGACCACGCCGAGGCGGCGCTCGCTGCCATCGAACGGGGATGCGATCGCATCAACGAGGACACCGACGCGGACATCGACAACCAGCGCACAGGCGGCATGATCACGCTGACCTTCGCGAACCGCAGCCAGGTGGTGGTGAACCTGCAGCCGCCCTTGCACGAGATCTGGCTGGCCGCGCGCACCGGCGGCTACCACTATCGCCATGACGGCACGCACTGGCGCGACACGAAGACGGGCGACGAACTGTTCGCCGTGCTGTCGCGCGAAGTGAGCCTGCAGGCCGGACAGGCCGTGCGCTTCGAGGCGCCGACGCGCTGAGTCTCGCCGGCGCCGGGAACACGCGGATTCCAGCCGCCTCGGCGGTGGCGCTTCCGGCGGGCCCCTTCAGCGGCAGGCGGCGACGCGGCAAGCGCGGCCGTTGCGGACTTCAGTTCCTGAACATGTCCAGGATGCGGCTGCGCTCGTCGGTGGGCTGGCCGCCCGCGGCCGGCGGTGACGCCGTCGGGTCGGCCGTCACCGGCGCCACTTCCACGCCCAGGGTCGAGACGGCCCGGCCCGGCGTGTAGTCGTCGAAATACCACTCGCCGCCGACATTGACCACACCCGGCGGCGGTTGCAGTTCCGCGACGGGCACGCCCTTGAGGGCCGTCTGCATGTAGCTGATCCACACCGGCAGGCTCAGGCCGCCGCCCGTTTCGCGGCTGCCCAGCTTGCGCGGCGTGTCGTAACCCATCCACACCACGGCCACATTCGTGGGCTGGAAGCCGGCGAACCAGGCATCGAGCGAATCGTTGGTGGTGCCGGTCTTGCCGTACAGGTCGGTGCGCTTGAGGGTGGCCTGTGCGCGCGCAGCCGTGCCGCCGCTGGTGATGGACTGCAGCAGGCTGTTCATGAGGAAGGCATTGCGCTGCGGGATGGCGCGCATGCTCTCGTCCAGGCGCGGCGGCTGCACGTCGACCAGCACCTTGTCCTTGTGGTCGGTCACGCGCGTGATCAGGTACGGGTTGACGCGGTAGCCGCCGTTGGCGAACACGGCATAGGCGGTGGCCATCTGCATGGGCGTGACCGAGCCTGCCCCCAGCGCCATGGGCAGGTAGGCCGGGTGCTTGTCGCGTTCGAAGCCGAAGTGCGTGATCCACTCCTGCGCGTAACGCGTGCCGATGGACTGCAGCACGCGGATCGACACCATGTTCTTGGACTTCATGAGCGCGCGGCGCAGGCTCATGGGGCCTTCGAAATTGCCGTCGTAGTTCTTCGGCTCCCAGGGCTGGCCGCCGGTGGTGCCGGCATCGAAGAACAGCGGGCCGTCATTGACCACGGTGCTGGGCATGAAGCCCTTCTCCAGCGCGGCCGAATAGATGAAGGGCTTGAAGCTCGAACCCGGCTGGCGCCAGGCCTGCGTGACGTGGTTGAACTTGTTCTTGCTGAAGTCGAAGCCCCCCACCAGCGCCTTGATGGCGCCATCGCGCGGGTCCAGCGACACGAAGGCGCCTTCCACTTCCGGCAGCTGCGTGATTTCCCAGCTGTTTTTGGGCGTCTGCACCACGCGGATCACGGCGCCCCGGCGGATGCGGACGTTGGGCGCTGCCTTGTCCGACAGGCCCGACTGCACGGGCTTGAGTCCGTCGCCGCTGATCTTGAGCACGTCGCCGTTCGCACGCGCGGCCGTCACTTCCCGCGCCGAGGCGCTCAGCACCACGGCCGAGCGCACGTCGCCGTTGTCCGGATGCTCGGACAGGGCATCGTCGATGGCTTCTTCCAGTGCCGCGGGGTCGGTGGGCAGGTCGACGAACTTCTCGGGGCCCCGGTAGAACTGGCGGCGCTCGTAGTCCATGATGCCGCGGCGCAGCGCTTCATAGGCGGCGGTCTGGTCGGCCGAATCGATGGAGGTGTAGACCTTGAGGCCGCGCGTGTAGGTGCTGTCGCCGTACTGCGCATACATCAGTTGGCGCACCGTCTCGGCCACGAATTCGGCGTGCAGGCGCTGGCTGCCCTGGCGGTCGCGCAGTTGCAGTTTCTCTTCCTTGGCCTGCGCAGCCTGTTGCGCCGTGATGAAGCCGGCTTCCTGCATCCGGTCGATGACGTAGAGCTGGCGGCCGCGGGCGCGCGTCGGGTTGTTGACGGGGTTGTTCGCGCCCGGTGCCTTGGGCAGGCCGGCCAGCATGGCGGCTTCGGCGATCGTGAGGTCCGACAGCGGCTTGCCGAAGTAGGCGTCGGCGGCTGCGGCGAAGCCGTAGGCGCGGTTGCCCAGATAGATCTGGTTCAGGTAGATCTCGAAGATCTGGTCCTTGCTCAGCTGGTGTTCGAGCTTGAAGGTCAGCAGGATCTCGTAGATCTTGCGGGTGAGCGTCTTCTCCGAGCTCAGGTACACGTTGCGCGCCACCTGCATCGAGATGGTGGAGGCGCCCTGGCTCTTGGCGCGCTCCAGGTTGGCCAGGCCGGCGCGCATCACGCCCTTGTAGTCCACGCCGCCGTGGTCGTAGAAGCGCGTGTCTTCGGCGGCCAGCACCGCATCCTTCATCACCTGGGGAACGGTCGCGATCGGCGTGAGGTTGCGGCGCTCCTCGCCGAATTCACCGATCAGCACCCCATCGGCCGAGAAAACGCGCAGCGGCAGTTTGGGCCGGTAGTCCGCAAGATCCGACACGTCGGGCAGGTTCGGATAGGCCACGGCCAGCGCCACCGCCAGCACGATGGCGGCCGATGCAACGGCTGCCAGGCCCAGACCGGTGATCCAGAGCACGATGCGCACCAGCCAGCGCAGCCAGGCCGGACGCGCGCTCTGGGACTTGGGTGTGCGGGGCTTCTTGTCAGGCCCGGGGGCTTGGGAGGAGTCGGGCATGGCAATGGGCAGAGTGGGGCCCGCAATTATAAAAAACCGGTCCTTGGGGAGCCGGCACACGCGCGCTGCGCCGCAGCAGGTGGCCGCTCACATCACAAAGTACACAGTTTGTGCAAGAGTCGTCCGCTTTTGACAACGAATGCTCATCCGGCGGCGGCCGAGTCTTGGTTTGGCTTGATTTCTACTGATAGCATGTAACCACACGCAAAATTTTCTATTGGTTACAAACACCTTCTGGAACCTGCACGGTGGCATTCGCATCTCTGTTTCGCCGTCAAGCGGCTCCGCTGCTCGGTCTGGACGTGAGCTCCTCCAGCGTCAAGTTGGTGGAGTTGTCCCGGAATTCCAGCGGCAAACTGGTGCTCGAGCGCTGCGCCATCGAGCCGCTGGAGCGCGGCTGGATCGCGGACGGCAATGTCGAGAAGTTCGATGAGGTGGCCGACGCCGTGCGGCGCCTGGTGCGCAAGAGCGGCACGCGCACCAAGCATGCGGCCCTGGCTTTGCCGCCTTCGGCGGTCATCACCAAGAAGATCGTGCTACCCGGCGGCCTGAGCGAGCAGGAGCTCGAACTGCAGGTCGAGTCGGAAGCCAACCAGTACATCCCCTTCTCGCTCGACGAGGTGAGCCTGGATTTCTGCGTGGTGGGGCCGAGCGGCGGCTCCATGGACGATGTGGAAGTGCTCATCGCGGCCTCGCGCAAGGAGAAAGTGCAGGACCGCCAGGGCCTGGCCGAGGCGGCGGGCCTGAAGGCCGAAATCCTGGACGTGGACTCCTTTGCGTCCCGGCTGGCCACGGCCCGGCTCATCGAGCAGTTGCCCGGCGAGGGCCGCGACGCCGTGGTGGCCTTGTTCGAAGTGGGCGCTTTCACCACCAGCATGCAGGTGCTTCGCAACGATGAGGTGCTGTACGACCGCGACCAGGCCTTCGGCGGCGCGCAACTGACCCAGCTGATCGCGCGCCAGTACGGTTTCTCGGCCGAGGAGGCCGAGGCCAAGAAGCGCAGCGGCGACCTGCCGCCCGAATATGCATCGGGCGTGCTCAAGCCCTTCGTGGCCAGCATCGCCCAGGAAATCGCGCGGGCCCTGCAGTTCTTCTTCACGAGCACGCCGCACAACCGTGTGGATTACGTGCTGCTGGCGGGCGGCTCGGCGTCGCTGCCCGGGCTGACCCATGCGGTGACGCGGCAGACCTCCTTTGCCTGTTCGCTGGTCAATCCCTTCGAAGGCATGGAGTTCGGCGCTGCCGTGCGCGAGAAGAAGGTTCGCCGTGAAGCGCCTTCGTATCTCACCTCCTGCGGCCTGGCGATGCGGAGGTTCCTGCAGTGATCCTCATCAACCTGCTCCCTCACCGCGAAGCGGCTCGAAAACGCCGCCGTGAGAATTTCTACGCTTCGTTGGGCGGCGCCTTCCTGGCGGGCGGGCTGCTGGCGGGGGCTGGCTACCTGTGGTTACAGACACAGATCGAAATGCAGCAATCGCGCAATGCCCTGCTGCAGGCGGAAATCAAGAAACTGGACAGCGAGATCAAGGAAATCTCCACGCTGCAGGCCGAAATTGCGGCCTTGCGCGCGCGCCAGCAGGCGGTCGAGGATCTGCAGGGCGACCGCAACCTGCCCGTGCACCTGCTCAATGAGCTCGTGCGCCAGCTGCCGGATGGCGTGTACTTCACGGGGATGAAGCAGGAGAACCAGGTGGTCACCCTGCAGGGCATGGCGCAGTCGAACGAGCGCGTGTCGGAGTTGCTGCGCAACCTGGGCAACAGCAGTCCCTGGTTGACCAAGCCGGAGTTGATCGAGATCACGGCTGCGAATGTGACCCTGAGTGCGCGCGACGTCCGGCGCGTGGCGAGTTTCCGCATGCGCGTCGACGTGAAACGGCCGACCGAAGACAAGAACAAGGCGGACGGTGCCGCCGGGCCGGCAGCGCGCCGGGCTGCGGCTGCCGCGAAGGGCTGAGACGATGGCCAAGACAAACGCATCTGCTGCGCGTCGCTTCGACGTGGGTGACGCCCTGCGCAAGTGGGCCGGCCAGTTCCAGGGGCTCAACCCGAATGACCCCGCCGTCTGGCCGCCAGTTCCGCGTTACGTGCTGCTGGTGGCGGTCGCTGTGATGGCGGTCGTGGCCCTGTGGTTTGTCTGGCTCACGGGCGTCAATGACGAACTGGAAGCCGCGCGCAACACCGAACAGACCTTGCGGCAGGATTACCAGAAGAAGGTGGCGCAAGCGGTGAACCTAGAGTTGCTCAAGCAGCAGCGCGAGCAGGTGCAGCAGTACGTCACCCTGCTGGAAAAGCAACTGCCGAGCAAGGCGGAGATGGACGCCTTGCTTTCGGACATCAACCAGGCCGGGCTTGGCCGCAGCCTGCAGTTCGAATTGTTCCGTCCGGGGCAGATCGTTCTTCGCGACTACTACGCCGAGCTGCCGATCGCCGTGCGCGTGACCGGCCGCTACCACGACATGGGCGCCTTCGCTTCGGACGTGGCCCATCTGTCGCGGATCGTGACGCTGAACAACCTGTCGATCACTCCGGCCAAGGAAGGCGGGCTCACGATGGACGCCACGGCGCGCACCTACCGCTACCTGGACGCCGAAGAGCAGGCTTCCCAGAAGCGCGCCGCGCAGGCCGCCGCCGCCAAGAAGAGATGAGCATGCGTGCAGCACGATTGGCCGGCGCCCTGGGCCTGGCCGCCCTCCTGAGTGGATGCTTCGGCTCGCAGGAAGACCTCCGAACCTGGATGCGCGAGGAGCGCGCCAAGGTGAAGCCGCGCATCGAGCAAATCTCGGAGCCCAAGCGCTTCGAAGCCCAGCGCTACACGGAAGGCATGGCGGTGGAGCCGTTCAGCAACGTCAAGCTCACGCAGGCGCTGCGCCGCGACACCGGCCAACCCGGCCACTCCGACCTTCTGGCCGCGGAGCTGAACCGCCGCAAGGAAGCCCTGGAGGCGTTCCCGCTGGACGCCATGGCAATGGTGGGCAGCCTGGACCGCAACGGCCAGCGGGTGGCGCTGCTGATGGTCGACAAGCTGCTCTACCAGGTGCGGGTGGGCAACCACCTGGGCATGAACTACGGGCGCATCACGCGCATTGATGAAACGGAACTGGCTCTGCGCGAGATCGTGCAAGACGCGGCCGGGGAGTGGATCGAGCGGCCGGTCACGCTGCAATTGCAAGAGAAGGCGAGCAAATGAAAGCACAAGCAACTCGGACTTGGACGGGCTGGGTGCGTCGCGCGGGCTGGGGCCTGCTGGCGCTGAGCGCTGCGGCGCTGGCCCATGCGCAGAATGCCATCGAGGCCGTGACAGGGTCGCTGCAGTCGGGCGCGGAAGTGGTGCGCATCGATTTCGCGCAGCCGCTGACGGCGGTGCCGCAAGGCTTCACGGTCCAGAGCCCGGCGCGCATCGCCCTGGACTTTCCGGGAGTGAGCAATGGCATCGGCCGTTCGGCGATCGAACTGAACCAGGGCAACCTGCGATCCGCCAACGTCGTGCAGGCCGGAGATCGCACGCGGCTGGTGCTGAACCTGAAGCAGGCGGCCGCCTACCGTGCGCAAGTGCAGGGCAAGTCTCTGCTGGTGGTACTGGATCCGGCAGCGGGGCCGGCCTTGGTGTCGGCCGGCCAGACCACTTTCGCCGAGAACCGCAACCGCGACACCCTGCCCATCCGCGACATCGATTTCCGCCTGGGCGAGGGCAACACCGGGCGCGTCATCGTCGACCTGCCCAACAACCAGGTGGGTGTGGACGTTCGCCAGCAGGGCAGCCAGTTGCTGGTCGAGTTCACGCGTTCGCGCCTGCCGGAGGGCCTGCGCCGCCGCCTGGACGTCGCCGACTTCAACACACCCGTCCAGTTCGTCAACTCGCAGCAGGTGGGCGACCGCGTGCGCATGACCATCGAGCCGCGCGGTGATTGGGAGCATTCGGCCTACCAGAGCGACAACCAGTTCGTGGTGGAGGTGCGGCCGCGCAAGGTGGACCCGACCAAGCTGACGCAGGGCGTGGGCTACACCGGCGAGAAGTTGTCGCTCAATTTCCAGAACATCGAGATCCGCTCGCTGCTGCAGGTGATCGCCGACTTCACGAACTTCAACATCGTGACCTCCGATTCGGTGACGGGCGCACTGACCCTGCGCCTGAAGGACGTGCCCTGGGACCAGGCGCTGGACATCATCATGCAGGCCAAGAACCTGGGCATGCGCAAGAACGGCTCGGTGCTGTGGATCGCGCCCAAGGATGAGATCAACGCCAAGGAGAAGATGGATTTCGAAGCGCGCGCCGCCATCGAGAACCTGGAGCCGCTGCGCACGCAATCCTTCCAGCTCAACTACACCAAGGCATTGACCATCGCCCAGGGCCTGGCCGGCACGGGCGCCGCGGCAGGCGGAAGCGGCAGCGGCACGACGACCCGCATCCTGAGCCCGCGCGGCAGCGTCATCGCCGAGCAGCGCACCAACCAGGTCTTCGTGACGGACGTTCCGGCACGCCTGGCCCAGGTGGCAGAGATGATCCAGAAGCTCGACGTGCCCATGCGGCAGGTGCTGATCGAGGCGCGCATCGTGGAAGCGACCGACACCTTCGGCCGCTCGCTGGGCGTCCGCCTGGGCGGCGGGATGATCAACACGCGCAGCACCATCGGGGCCATGCCGGTCGTGACGCCGAACGCCGTGGTCAATGGGGCATTCACGGCCAACCCGAGCGCGACCACCACTTTCACGAACAGCAACTTCATCAATCTGCCGGCGACCAGCTCGAACGGCGACCCGGTGGGCACCTTTGCGCTGTCGCTGTTCAATTCCAGCTTCTCGCGCATGCTGAACCTGGAAATCTCGGCCATGGAAGCGGACGGCAAGGGCCGCGTGATCTCCAGCCCGCGCGTCATCACCGCCGACCAGACCAAGGCGCTGATCGAGCAGGGTGAGGAAATTCCCTACCAGCAGGCCACGTCCAGCGGGGCGACCTCCATCTCGTTCCGCAAGGCGGTCCTCAAGCTGGAGGTGACGCCCCAGATCACGCCGGAAGGCAACATCATCCTGACACTGGATGTCAGCAAAGATTCGCGGGGGGTGAATACGCTTTCCGGACCGGCGATCAACACCAAGCACGTGCAAACGGAAGTGCTGGTGGAAAACGGCGGCACCGTCGTGATCGGCGGCATCTTCGAGCTGACCGAGACGAACGACGAGTCGCGCATTCCCGTGCTGGGCGAAGTGCCGGTGGTCGGCGCCTTGTTCCGCAAGCGCGAGCGCACGGCCAACAAGACGGAAATGCTGGTCTTCATCACGCCGAAGATGATCACCGACCGCAACGCGAGCCGCTGATCGGGCGGTGGCCGCACGCGCGGGACCCTGTTCTTTTTTTGAAATGCCGATTGGGCGGCGAACTGGAAGGAAAACTATGAGTTACGTGGTGGGAATCAAGCGATGGAGCCTGCTGGCGGTCGTCGCGGCAACCGTGGCGGCCTGCGGTGGAGGGGGCGGCAGTCCCTCGCTGCCCATCATTCCGATCACGCCCACGAACCCTTCGCCCACGGCGTCGGACCTGATCGTCACCCTGGACAAGGTCAACCTGACCAATTCGGGCAGTGACTCGGCGACCCTGACGGTCACGGCCGTCGACAGCTCGCGCAACGTGGTGGCCTCTGCGCCCGTGACCGTGGCGGTGGAGAACAACGGCGTCTTCACGCCCGACACCGCCGGCGGCGTCACCGGCGCCAACGGCGTCTTCTCCGGCAAGATCGTCATCGGCAGCGACAAGTCGAACCGGCTGATTCCGTACACCGTCAAGTCGGGCAGCATCACCAAGACCGGCCACCTCACGGTCGCTGGCATTGCGCTGGCGGCCACGGCCGTGCCGTCGGCCCCTGCGCCGGGCCAAGCCGTGACCTTGACGGCCAGCGTCAAGGACTCGGCCGGCAACGCCGTCCCGGGTGTGGACGTCGCGCTCAATGGGGTGCCGGGGAGTGCCGCGCTGGCGGCCCGCACCGACAACGCAGGGCAGGCCGCTTTCCGCTTCAACGCGCCGAGCAGCGAGGGCACCTACCCCCTCAGCATCGCGGGCGCGGGTGCGACGGGCAGCTACGACCTGAAGGTGCTCACCCCGGGTTCGACCACGGTTCCGGTGGCCATCGGCCCGATCTCGGGTGCCAGTGCGATCGCCACCCCGGTGGTGCTGGGCGTGAACGCCGCCGGCTCGACCGCCAAGCAGTCCGAAGTCCGTGCGCTGTTCGTGGGCGCGGACAACAAGCCGATCAGCAACGTGCGGGTGCGTTTCTCGGTCGCCAGTTCGGCGCTGCCGGGCGAGTCGCTGACCAACGGTTCGAACATCGTCTACAGCGACACCACCGGCGTGGCCAAGACCAACTACGTGGCGCCCACCACGGCCAGCCCGAACGAAGGCGTGATCATCCGCGCCTGCTACTCGGAGAATGATTTCGCCGTCACGGATTGCCCGAACGCCGTGACGGCGCGGCTGACCGTCGCTTCGGCCCCCGTTTCGCTGACCATCGGGGTGGACAACGTGATCGAGAAGTCGGCCAGCGGCATTTCGTACGTGAAGAAGTTCGAAATCCAGGCGGTGGACGCGGCGGGCAACTATGCGCGTGACGTGCCCCTGTCGGCCGTCGTGAGCATCGAGGGCTACCGCAAGGCTGCGGACTATGCCGCTGCCGGAATCTGGTGCCCCAACGAGGACACGAACCGCAACGGCGTGCTGGACACCCTGCCGGTCAACGAGGACACCAATGGGGACGGCGTGCTGACGCCTCGCCAGTCCGACGTGGCTGTCGGCTTCGTCGGCGAGGCCAAGACCAATGCCACGGGCCTGGCCCTGCTGCAGATCCAGTATCCGCAGAACGTGGCCACCTGGCTGAACGTGCGGATCAAGGTCAATGCCGGCGTGTCGGGCAGCGAAGGCGAGTCCACCTACTCGTACGTGCTCGGCTTCGCCGAGGATGACGAGGAGAACGGTTCGTTCCGCCGTCCGCTGTATGGCAGCGACACGACCGCGGAAGGCGGCTGCGCGACCGCGCGCTGAGCGTCTGCCTTCGCACGCACCCTGGAAATGCCGCCTCTGGCGGCATCCAGCAAAAAGCCGGCTTTTGGAGCCGGCTTTTTGCTTGTCGAGTACACGCCATCCGCGCGGAGGCGGGAGCGGACAGATTCGCCCATCAGTGACGGTCGGCCCCGGTCTCCTGCAGCATGCCCTTGTGCTCGATGAAGCGCACCACTTCCTGCAGGCCGGCCAGGGTCTTGAGATTGGTCATGACGAAAGGCTTGTCCTTGCGCATGCGCCGGGTGTCCGCCTCCATCACGCCCAGGTCGGCGCCCACGTGCGGCGCGAGATCGGTCTTGTTGATGACGAACAGGTCGCTCTTGGTGATGCCGGGCCCGCCCTTGCGCGGAATCTTCTCGCCGGCCGCCACGTCGATCACGTAGATCGTGAGGTCGCTCAGCTCCGGGCTGAAGGTGGCGGCCAGGTTGTCGCCGCCGCTTTCGACGAACACTACGTCGGCATCCGGGAACGCCTCGAGCATGCGGTCGATGGCCTCGAGGTTGATCGAGGCATCTTCCCGGATGGCGGTGTGCGGGCAGCCGCCCGTTTCCACGCCCATGATGCGCTCGGCGGGCAGGGCGCCCGCCACGGTGAGCAGGCGCTGGTCTTCCTTGGTGTAGATGTCGTTGGTGATCGCGATCAGGTCGTAGCGATCGCGCATGGCTTTGCAGAGCATTTCCAGCAGGGTGGTCTTGCCGGAACCGACGGGGCCGCCGATGCCCACGCGCAAGGGGGGCAGCTTCTTGGTGCGGTTCGGGAGGGTGTGCAAGGCAGCGCTCATGGGATGGGTTCAGCTTCTGAAGAGTCGTGAGTATTGGTGCTCATGCTGGGCCGACAGGATGGCCAGCAGGGGCGAGAAGGCCTGGCGCGTGTCGTCGGTGCGGGCCAGCGCGTCTTCCACGGCCGCCGGCATCTCGCGTGCCAGCTGGGCCAGCATGCGTTGGCCGGCACTCTGACCCAGCGGCACGGCTTTGACCGCGGCGGCCGTCATGTTCTCGGCCCAGCCGAAGGCGAAGGCCAGGCAGGCGCTGCGCACATCGGCGCCGCTGCGGGCGGCGGCAAATGCAAAGGCGATGGGGTAGGTGACGACGGCCAGGTCCTGGAAACAGGTTGCGGCGTCCTCATGATGCAGCTTGAGCCATTCGACGAAGGAGCGCCCCATCTGCTCGGTCTGCAGCCGGAACTCGGCCGATTCGCGGGTGGCCAGCACCCAGCCGTTCAGTGTCCGGATGCGTGCGGCATCCTGCGCCCGCCAGGCGGGCACGGCCGCAGCCAGCACGGCCAGGTCCCCGGGAGCAAGGCTCAGATGCAGTTGCTGCACCAGCCATCGGGTGGCGCTGGCCTCATCCGCGGCCAGGTCTTGATCGACGGCGGCTTCGAGCCCTTCGGAGTAGGAGAAGCCGCCGATGGGCAGGGCCGGCGACGCGAGCCAGATCAGCTGCAGCAGGCCATGCGCGGAAAGCGCGTGGCCGGGGTCTGCGGGGCACTTTTCAGTGGGAATGGCCAGGGTGGCCGTGTCCGTGGTCATGATCGTGGTGCTGCGTGTGGCCGTGGATGTGGGCGTGGGCGGTGCCGTGGCCATGAGGCGCAGGGGCTTCATGCGAGTGGCCGCCGTGCCCGTGCGCGTGCGCATGTCCATGCCCTTGGCCGTGCCCATCGCCGCCATAGGCCCCGCCTTCGGGTTCGAAGCCTTCTTCGGTCTGCGTCACGATCAGGTGCATCGCGCGCAGCATGTCGGCCAGCACATGGTCGGGCTCGATCTTGAGGTGGTCGGGTTGCAGCTCGATGGGCACATGGCGGTTGCCCAGGTGGTAGGCCGCGCGGGTCAGGTCGAAGGGCGTGCCGTGCCGCGTGCAGTGCGTGATGCGCAGCACGGCCTGCGGCGCCGCGATCACGCGCACCAGCGAGCCGTCTTCCACCACCAGCACGTCGCCGCCGCGCACCACGGTGCCGCGTGGCAGGAACACCCCGAGCGCACGACCCAGTGAATCCGTGGCGTCGAAGCGGCTCTTCTGCCGCACATCCCAGTCGAGTTCGACCGTGGCGGCGCGCTTGAGCAGCACGGGCGCCAGGCCGCGGCCCTGGGGCATGAGTTTGTTGATGGTCAGCATGAGCGAAAGGAAAGAGGCCGTGCGATCGCAGCATGGTCGCACAGCTGGAGGGACACCTGGCGCGCGCAAACTCAAAGCAGCCGCGTCATGAAATGGCTGGCCGGGTCGGGGCCGTAGCTGCCGAAGGGCGCGCAGGCCTCGAAGCCGTGCCGCGCATACAGCTGCCGCGCAGGCGCGAAGAAGGGCTGGCTGCCGGTTTCCAGGCTCAGGCGCGCGTAGCCCTGCGCACGGGCGTGCACCAGCACATGTTGCAGCAGTGCACGCGCAATGCCGGAGCCGCGCAGGCTCTCGGCCGTGCGCATGGACTTGAGTTCGGCATGCCCGCCCTCCAGCCGCTTGAGCGCCGCCGTGCCCGCGAGTTGCCAGCCGTCCTGGGCGGCGGCGTCCGGCAGCCAGGCCGACCAGAAGCGGATGGCCGGCTGCCGCAGGCCGTCCAGGTCCAGCGCATGCACGCTCCCGGGCGGCGACACGCGGCGCATGTCGGCCAGATGTTCTTCCAGAAAGGTGGCGATGCGCGGGTCGCGCAGGTCGTCCAGGCGGATCTGCAACGGCAAGCCGTCCATCGTTCAGAACAGGAAATAGAGCTGCGCCATGGGCAGCACCGTGGCGGGCTGGCAGCTCAGCAGCACGCCGTCGGCGCGCACGGCATAGGTCTGGTGGTCGATCTCCATCACGGGCGTGAGCCCGTTGTGGACCAGGTGCTGCTTGCGCACGCCGCGAATGCCCTTCACGGCGCTCAGCGTCTTCGCCAGCCCGAAGCGCTCCTGGATGCCCGCGGCCAGGCCGGCCTGCGAGACGAAGGTGAGCGAGCTGCGCGCGGTGGCTCCACCGAAGGCCCCGAACATCGGCCGGTAGTGCACCGGCTGCGGCGTCGGGATGCTGGCGTTCGGATCGCCCATGGCGGCCATGGCGATGCTGCCGCCCTTGAGGATGCAGAAGGGCTTCACGCCGAAGAAGGCCGGCTTCCACAGCACGATGTCGGCCCACTTGCCCACTTCGAGGCTGCCCACTTCGTGGCTGATGCCGTGCGAGATCGCCGGGTTGATCGTGTATTTGGCCACGTAGCGCTTGGCGCGGAAGTTGTCGTTGCGCGCGCTGTCTTCCGGCAGCGCGCCCCGCTGCGCCTTCATCTTGTGGGCTGTCTGCCAGGTGCGCAGGATGACCTCGCCCACGCGGCCCATGGCCTGCGAGTCGCTGCTCATCATGCTGATGGCGCCCATGTCGTGCAGGATGTCCTCGGCCGCGATGGTCTCCTTGCGGATGCGCGATTCGGCGAAGGCCAGGTCCTCGGCGATGGCGGCGTCGAGGTGATGGCACACCATGAGCATGTCGACATGCTCGTCGAGCGTGTTCACGGTGTAGGGCATGGTCGGGTTGGTGGAAGAGGGCAGGAAATTCGACTCCCCGACCACGCGCAGGATGTCGGGGGCATGGCCGCCGCCCGCGCCTTCGGTGTGGAAGGCGCACAGCGAGCGGCCCTTGGTGGCGGCGATCGTGTCCTCCACGAAGCCCGACTCGTTCAGCGTGTCGGAGTGGATCGCCACCTGCGTGTCGGTCTCCTCCGCCACCGTCAGGCACTGGTCGATGGCCGAGGGCGTGGTGCCCCAGTCCTCATGCAGCTTCAGGCCGATCACGCCGGCCTCGATCTGCTCGCGCAGCGCCTCGGGCCGGCTCGCGTTGCCCTTGCCCAGGAAGCCCAGGTTCATCGGGAAGGCGTCGGCCGCCTGCAGCATGCGCTCGATGTGCCAGGGGCCGGGCGTGCAGGTGGTGGCGAAGGTGCCGGTGGCCGGGCCGGTGCCGCCGCCGAGCATCGTGGTCACGCCGCTGGCCAGCGCTTCCTCGATCTGCTGCGGGCAGATGAAGTGGATGTGGCTGTCGATGCCGCCGGCCGTGACGATGTGGCCTTCGGCCGCGATGATCTCCGTGCCCGGGCCGATGACGATGTCCACGCCCGGCTGCGTGTCGGGATTGCCCGCCTTGCCGATGGCCGCGATGCGGCCGTCCTTGAGGCCGATGTCGGCCTTCACGATGCCCCAGTGGTCGAGGATCAGCGCGTTGGTCAGCACCGTGTCCATGGCGCCCGCGGCGCGCGTGCGCTGGCTCTGCGCCATGCCGTCACGGATGGTCTTGCCGCCGCCGAACTTCACTTCTTCGCCGTAGCCGCCGGCGCGCAGCGTGTAGTCCTCCTCGACCTCGATCACCAGGCCGGTGTCGGCCAGGCGCACGCGGTCGCCCACGGTGGGGCCGAAGATTTCCGCATAGGCGCGGCGCGAGATGGTGGCCATCGGTCAGTCCTCGATGCGCCGGCCTGTCGATGCAGCCGGCGTCTTCATGCATGAAAAGGAAAGGCGCGTCCTGCTGCTACAGCGGACCCTGCACCTGCGCGCGAAAGCCGAACACGACCCGGTCGCCGCCCAGGTCCACCAGTTCCACGGTGCGCTGCTGGCCGGGCTCGAAGCGCACGGCGGTGCCGGAGGCGATGTTCAGCCGCATGCCGCGCGCGGCCTGGCGGTCGAAATCCAGCGCGGCGTTGGTTTCGGCGAAGTGATAGTGCGAGCCCACCTGGATGGGCCGGTCCGACGCATTGCGCACCAGCAGCACGCGTGTGCCGCGCCCGGGGTTCAGCGCATGGTCGCCGGCGTCGACGAGCAGTTCGCCCGGAATCATTTGCGGCCGGCCCAGAGCGCGATGCCGACCGCGACCGCCAGCGCGATGAAGATGGCCGCGTCGGTGGCATGCCAGTGGGGGCCGCTGAGGCCATGGCCTTCATGGGCCAGGGCCGGCACGGCCACGGTCGCGGCCAGGGTGGCGAGGGAGCGGCGAAGCAGGTTCCTTGTCATGGATGGTGTCCTTCAGGGGCGATGAGGGCGCGAGTGCGCCGAGGGCGGGGCAAGTCCCGGCGCCCGCGGCGGGGCGGCCGGGGGATCGATGGACGAGCGCGCTCACGCAATGGGTTGATGCACGGTGACCAGCTTGGTGCCATCGGGGAAGGTGGCTTCGACCTGGATGTCCGGGATCATCTCGGGCACGCCGTCCATCACGTCGGCACGGGCCAGCACTTCGCGGCCCTCGCTCATCAGCTGGGCCACGGTCTTGCCGTCGCGCGCGCCTTCCATCACGGCCGCCGAGATCAGCGCCACCGCTTCGGGGTAGTTGAGCTTGAGGCCGCGTGCCTTGCGCCGCTCGGCCAGCAGGGCGGCGGTGAAGATCAGCAGCTTGTCCTTCTCTCGGGGTGTGAGTTCCATGGCGTGATGAGTGAGTCGCCTTGACATGATGCAACACTCGTGCCGTGGCACGGGTGTTGCACCACAAAGGTGTGTCTTCCGCCCCCTCGCTCGAACCGAACGCTGCCGACGACGCGCCCCAGCGCATCGTCAAGCTGCGCCGCGACTACAACAGCTGGGTGGCGCGCGAGACGCTGGAAGACTACGCCCTGCGCTTCACGCCGCAGCGCTTTCGCAAATGGTCCGAATGGCGCGTGGCCAACACCGCCTTCGGCGCCGCCTCCTTCCTGATCCTGGAGGCGGTGGGCGCCACGCTGTTGGTGCAGTACGGTTTCGTCAACGCCTTCTGGGCCATCCTGGCCACGGGGCTGATCATCTTCGGCGCCGGACTGCCCATCAGCATCTATGCCGCGCGCTACGGCGTGGACATGGACCTGCTCACGCGCGGCGCGGGCTTCGGCTACATCGGCTCCACGATCACCTCGCTGATCTACGCGAGCTTCACCTTCATCTTCTTCGCGCTGGAAGCGGCGGTGATGGCCTATGCGCTGGAGCTGTCGCTGGGCATCCCACCCGTCTGGGGCTACCTCGTCTGCGCGGTGGTGGTCATTCCGCTGGTCACGCACGGGGTCTCGGCCATCAGCCGGCTGCAGCTGTGGACGCAGCCCATCTGGCTGCTGATGCTGGTGCTGCCCTTCTTCTATGTCTTGATGCGCGATCCTGGTGCATTTGCGGGAGTCTTGCACTACATCGGTGACAAAGAAGGCTCCAAAGATTTTTCATGGCACGCATTTGGTGCAGGCCTCACGGTGGGCATCGCGCTCATCACGCAGATGGGCGAACAGGCCGACTACCTGCGCTTCATGCCCGCGCGCACGGCCGCCACGCGCGGGCGCTGGTGGGCCGGCGTGCTGGCCGGCGGGCCGGGCTGGGTGGTGCTGGGGGTGGTGAAGATGCTGGCCGGCGTGCTCCTGGCCTGGCTGGCCATCAGCCACATGGTGCCGGTGGAGCGCGCGGTGGACCCGAACCAGATGTACCTGGCCGCCTACGAATACGTCTTCAGCGACTACGGCTGGGCCGTGGCCGCCACCGCGCTCTTCGTGGTCATCTCGCAGCTCAAGATCAACGTGACCAACGCCTATGCGGGCTCGCTGGCCTGGTCCAATTTCTTCTCGCGCATCACGCACAGCCACCCGGGGCGCGTGGTGTGGGTGGTGTTCAACACCTTCATCGCCTTCATGCTGATGGAGATGAACGTGTTCGAGGCCCTGGGCGACGTGCTGGGCCTGTACGCCAACATCGCCATCGCCTGGATGATGGCCGTGGTGGCGGACCTCGTGGTCAACAAGCCGCTGGGCCTGTCGCCGCCGGGCATCGAGTTCAAGCGCGCCCACCTGTGGGACATCAACCCCGTGGGCGTGGGCGCGATGGCGCTGGCCTCGGCACTGTCCATCACGGCGCATCTGGGTGTGTTCGGCCCGATGGCGCAGGCCTTCTCGGCGCTGATCGCGCTGGGCACGGCCTTCGTCACGGCGCCGCTCATTGCCTGGGCGACCAAGGGGCGCTACTACCTGGCGCGCAGCGAGCCCGAAGCGCACACGCTGCACTTCCACCCCGCTGCCGCCGCCGCCGCGCCCGCGCCCGCGCCCGGCCACGCCCTGCGCCTGCAGACCCGCCGCTGCGTCATCTGCGAGCGCGACTACGAGGGCCCGGACATGGCGCATTGCCCCGCCTACCAGGGCGACATCTGCTCGCTGTGCTGCACGCTCGACGCCCGCTGCGGCGACATGTGCAAGCCGCGGGCCGCGCTGTCGGCCCAGTGGTCGGCCGCGCTGCGCTGGCTGCTGCCGCGCAGGGTGTGGCCTTTCCTGGACACGGGGCTGGGCCACTTCCTGCTGCTGGCTATCGTCATCGTGCCATTCCTGGGGGCCATATTCGGTGTGCTGTATAGCCAGCAGGTGCGTGGCATTGACGAATTTGTAGCAACGGGCACCGACAGTGCTGTGGAGTACGGGGAACTGGTCGGTCATCACATACACGCAGCCCTGCGCAGCGGCTTCGTCAAAGCCTACATGGCGCTGCTGCTGGTGGCCGGCATCGTGGCCTGGTGGCTGGTGCTGGCGCACCAGAGCCGCAAGGTGGCGCAGGAGGAATCGAACCGCCAGACCCATCTGCTGATGCGCGAGATCGAGCTGCACCGCCAGACCGACCGGGCGCTGCAGGCCTCGCGCCAGGCGGCCGAAGCGGCCCAGCAGAGCGCCGAAGCGGCCAACCAGGCCAAGAGCCGCTACATCAGCGCCATCAGCCACGAGCTGCGCACGCCGCTCAACGCCATCCTCGGCTATGCGCAGCTCATGGGCGAAGACGCCTCGGTGCCGCCGCACCGCCAGCAGGCCGTGGCCGTGATCAAGCGCGGCGGCGAGCACCTGCTCTCGCTGATCGAAGGCACGCTGGACCTGGCGCACATCGAGGCCGGCAAGCTCACCTTGCAGCCGCGCCCGCTGCGCTTTGGCGACATGCTGCAAGAGCTGGCCGACATGTTCGAACTGCAAGCCTCGGAAAAGGGCCTGCGCTTCGCCTTCGAGCCCGGCGAGGGCCTGCCCGAATGGGTGAGGGCCGACGAGAAGCGCGTGCGCCAGATCCTCATCAACCTGCTGGGCAACGCGATCAAGTTCACGGCGCGCGGCCAGGTGACGCTGCGCGTGGCCTATGCGCGCGAGTTCGCCGACATCGAGATCGAGGACAGCGGCCCCGGCATGCGGCCCGACGAACTGGCGAAGATCTTCGAGCCCTTCGCGCGGGCGGGATCGGCCGCGCAGGCCGCGCCGGGTGCGGGCCTGGGCCTGACCATGGCCAAGATGCTCACCGACCTGATGGGCGGCGAGCTGCAGGCGCGCAGCACAGCGGGCGTGGGCTCGGTGTTCCGCGTGCGCCTCTTCCTGCCGCGCCTGCATGCCGCGCCGGTGCCGCCCCGGCGGGTCGAAGGCGCCGCGCCGGTGCAGTCCGCGCCGCGGCGCGGCTACGAAGGCCGCCGCCGGCGCGTGCTGGTGGTGGACAACGAAGAGGCCGACCGCGAACTGCTGGTGCAGTTGCTGGCGCCACTGGGCTTCGAGCTGCGCACCGCCGCCAGCGGCCATGACGCGCTGGACCTGCTGGCGGCCGGCCTGCGGCCCGACGCGATCTTCATGGACCTGGCCATGCCCGGCATCGATGGCTGGGAGACGCTGCGGCGCGCGCGGGCCATGTGGAAGGATGCGTCCGCCCATTCCGCGATGCCTGACGTGGCCTGTGCCATCGTGTCGGCCAACGCCTTCGACAAGCGGCTGGAGAACGATGTGGGCATCACGCCGGAGGACTTCTTCGTCAAACCCGTGCGCCACAGCGAGCTGCTGGACTGGCTGGGCCGACGGCTGCAACTGCGGTGGCGCGACACGCCGCTGGCGCCCTCGGTGACCGCGCCGGTGCCGGCGCCCGCCCTGTCGTTGCCCCCCGCCGTCGCCCTGCAGGCGCTGCTGGATGCCGCCGAGCTGGGCTACCCGCGCGGCGTGATGAAACAGCTCGACGCCATCGAGGCGGCACACCCCGAGTGCGCCGGCTGGACCGCCGCGCGGCGCGTGCAGGCCCGCCAATTCCAATTCGAAGCCCTGGCCGAGCTGCTGCGTGCAGCGCTGGCGGCGTCCGCCGAACCGTCCGTCCCATGACCTTCAGCCCTCCACCTCTGGCCACCAGCCTGCGCGATGAGACCGCCCAGGGCGATCTGGTGCTGATCGTCGACGACGTGCCCGACAACCTGGCCGTGCTGCACGATGCGCTGGACGAGTCGGGCTACACGGTGCTGGTCGCGACCAGCGGCGAGGCCGCGCTGGCGCGCGCGGTGCAGGCCCGTCCAGACATCGTGCTGCTGGACGCCATGATGCCCGGCATGGACGGCTTCGAGGTCGCGCGCCGCTTGAAGGAGGACCCGGCCACGGCCCACATCCCCATCGTCTTCATGACCGGCCTGACCGAGACCGAGCACCTGGTGGCGGCGCTGGGCGCGGGGGCTGTGGACTATGTGACCAAGCCCCTCAAGCCCAAGGAAGTGCTGGCGCGCATGAACGTGCACCTGCAGGGCGCGCGCCGCGCCCGCCAGCAGGCGCAGCAGGCGGGCCAGGCGCGCAACGCGCTTGACGCCTTCGGCTACGCCAGCATCACGGTGCGCATGCCCGAAGGGCGCGTGATCTGGCAGACCTCCCTGGCGCGCGAACTGCTGCAACGCTATGCGCAGACCGCGGCGCCGGCCATGCCGGCCGCCATGCGCGACTGGCTCGCCCAGCACCTGCCGGCCACCCGCCAGGGCGTGGAGCCGCCGCCGCTGGTGCTGGTACAGGGGGCGGCCGAGCTGCAGGTGCGCGTGCACCAGCAGACCGGCGATGACGGCCGCGAGGCCGAGGCCGACGGCGTCTCGGGCGAGTGGCTGCTGATCCTGCGCGAGGTCAGCGACGGCGCCGCCATCGAGGCCATGCGCCTCGCGCTCAAGCTCACCGCGCGCGAGGCCGAGGTGCTGTACTGGGTGGCCAAGGGCAAGACCAACAAGGACATCGGCGACATCCTCGGCAGCAGCCCGGCCACCGCCAAGAAGCACCTGGAGCGCATCTACGTGAAGCTGGGCGTGGAAACGCGCACGGCCGCCGCGGCCGTGGCGCTCAAGCGCATCCGCGAAGTCTCGCCCCAGTTCCAGATCTGAGAAGAGCGGCGAACGAAGCCCCTGGCCGGGGCCACGGGGCGCGCAGCGCGATCACTCCAGCTTCACGCCCGCGTCGTTCACGACCTTCGTCCATTTGGGGATTTCCTTGGCCAGCAGCTCGCCGAAGGCCTCGGGCGTGCTGGCCACCACTTCCACGCCCTGGTCGCGGAACAGCTTCACCACCTCCGGGTCCTTGAGCACGGCCACGATGTCGCGGTTGGCGCGCTCCACGATCGGCTTGGGCACGCCCGCCGGCATCTGCATGCCGAACCAGACGATCACCTCGTAGCCCGGCACGCCGGCTTCCTGCACCGTGGGCACGTCGGGCAGCAGTGCCGCACGGCTGGAGCCGGTCACGCCGATGGGCTTGAGCTTGCCGGCCTTGATCTGCTGCATGAGGTTGGGCACGTTGTCGAACAGCACGTCGATCTCGCCGCCCAGCATGGCCATCACCGCCGGCGCGCTGCCCTTGTACGGCACGTGCGTCAACTTCGTGCCCGTCATGCTCTGGAAGAGCTCCATCGACAGATGGTTGGACGAACCCGAGCCGGTGGAGCCGTAGTTCAGCTTGCCCGGGTTCTTCTTCGCGTAGGCGATCAGCTCCTGGACGTTGCTCACGCCCTGCAAGTCGGGCCGGATCACCAGGGCGTTCTGCGTGTAGCCGGCCCACACCAGCGGCTGGAAGTCGCGCGTCGCGCTGTAGGGCAGCTTGTCGCCGTACAGCGCCGGCAGGGCCGAGAAGGGCAGCGGCGTGATGAGGATGGTGTAGCCATCGGCCGGCGACTTGGCCGCCAGGTTGTTGCCCAGCACCGTGTTGCCGCCGGGTCGGTTGTCCACCATCACCGAATGCTTCCACGTGCGGTTCAGGCGGTCGCTCACCGTGCGCGCCAGCGTGTCGTTGAAGCCGCCGGGCGTGTACGGCACGATGATGCGTGTCGGCTTGCCGGGGTATTCCTCGTTGGCGAAGGCGCCGCCGAAGGCGAGTGTCAGGGGGGCCGCGGCCAGGGCTCGCAGCAGGGTGCGCTTGTTGACTTGCATGGTTTGTCTCCGTTGTTCGATCTGTCATGGCCGGTCATGGCGCACCGGCGGGCGCAGGGCTCAGGTCAGAACTTCACGACGTAGCCCGGGCCGTCCACCATCGGGTACTTGTCGAAGATGGCTTCGTCCACCTCGATGCCGATGCCGTGGCCTTTGGGCGGCTCAACGCAGCCGTCGGCGCCGATCTGGAAGGTGCTGCCGAACATGTCGCGGAAGGGGTTGAAGTGCGACACGCAGGCTTCGAAGTAGCCCGCGTTCTCGGTCGCCGCGAGGAAGTGCAGCGTGGCGGCATGGTTCAGGCCGGTGGCCGAGCTGTGCGCATGCAGCGGGATGCGGTAGGCCGAGGCCATGGCCGCGATGCGCACGCCTTCGGTGATGCCGCCGCTCTTGGACAGGTCGGGCTGCCACACCTGCACTGCGCGTGCGTCCAGCATCTGGCCGAACTCGAAGCGCGTGAAGTGGTTCTCGCCGGCGGCGATGGGCACCAGCGGCGTGATCTTGGCGGCCTCGCGGTAGGAGGCGAAGTCGTTGCAGGCGAAGGGCTCCTCCAGCCAGCCGGCCTGGATGTCGGCCAGCGCCGGCAACACGCGCCGCACGTCGGCGATGGTGTAGGCCGTGTTCGCATCGGTGAGGATGTCGATGTCGTCGCCCAGCACCTCGCGCACCTTGCGCACGCGCGCGATGTCGTTCTTCACCGTGTCGCCGATGCGCAGCTTCACGGCCTTGTAGCCCTGCGCCACATAGGACTGCGCTTCCTCGGCCATCGATTCAGGGGCCTGGTAGCCCAGCGCGATGCCGCCTGCGTAGGCGGGAATGCGACGGTGCGAGCCGCCCAGCAGTTCATAGAGCGGCATCTTGGCCGCCTTGCCGCGGATGTCCCACAGCGCCATGTCGATGCCCGACAGCGCCAGGCAGGTGCCGGCGCCCAGGCCGTGGCTGGACAGCTGCATGCGGTGCACGCGCTGCCAGGCGCCCACCACGTCCGTCGCGTTCATGCCGACCAGCAGCGGCTGCAGCGTGTTGTGGATCAGGCTCACGATCGCGCCGGGGCTGCGGCCCGGGTGCGCCTCGCCATAGCCGGTGATGCCTTCGGAGGTCTCGACGCGCACGATGATGCAGTCGCGCTTGAGGGTGCTGCCGATGCCCATGGTCACCGTCTTGCCCTCGGGCAGGCGGTAGGACAGCGGCACGGCGGTGATGCGGGTGATCTTCAAGGGGGTCTCCTGAGTGGCGGTGGATGGCGAAAGGCGGTCTTCAGTCCGAGGCCCGCGCCGGCTGACCGAAGACTTCGGGGTTGACGATGTTGGGCGGTCGCTCGCCGCGCAGCAGCACGGCGGCCAGCGTGTCGACGGCCAGCACGCCCATGGCGCGTTCGGCCTCCTGCGTGATGCCCGCCAGGTGCGGGGTCAGCAGCACGCGCGGGTGCCGGCGCAGCGTGCTGTCGTCGGGCAGCGGCTGGGTCTCGAACACGTCGAGGACGGCGCCGCCCAGCTGCTGGTCGGCCAGCGCCTGCGCGAGGTCGTCCTCGCGCACGACGGGGCCGCGGCCCACGTTGACCAGCACCGCGCCCGGCCGCGCATGGGCCAGCACGCGGGCGTCGACCATGCCACGCGTCTGCGGCGTGAGGGGGCAGGCGACGACGACGAAATCGCTGGCCGCGAAGAGCGCCTCCAGCGGCAAGGCCGTGAAGCACGGCGGCACCTTGCCCGGCGTGCCCGTGCACACCGCGACCGGCATATCGAAACCCTGGTGCGCAATGGCGGCGATGCGCTGGCCGATGGCACCGAAGCCGATGACTCCAAGGGTGCGGCCACGCAGCTCGAAGGTGCGTGCGCCGGCCTGTGCGCGCACACCCCAGTCGCCGGCACGCACGCGCTGGTCGAAGGCCGCAAGCTGACGCGCATGTGCGAGCAGGGCGGCGAACACGTATTCGGCCACCGCGTTGGCATTGACGGCGGGGGTGTTCCCTACCGGGATGCCGTTCGCGGTCGCGCGCGGCACGGGGATGAAGTCCAGCCCTACGCCCTGGCGCATCACGCAGCGCAGCGTGTGCGGGCGGTCGAACAGATCGGGCGGCAGCAGCCGGCGCACGACGAGCCCCTGAACGCGCGCCATGGCCGTGCGCAGGAAGTCGTCGCTGCCTTCGCGCACCAGGCCGTCGGGGATCCGTTCCACCTCTGCCCATTGCGACAGGCGCGCTTGCGCATCGGGGTGGAGCGGGTCGGTCAGCAGCACGCGGGGCTTGTACATGTCGCCGGATTTGCAGTCTTGGAAGCGCTCGTGGCGAGCGGGTGCGCCGCAGGTTGCTGGCGCCTTGTCTCGGTTCCCGGTCAGCGCGGGAATTTCAAGTTGTGTGATGAATCTATCACACAACTTCATAATTGACGACCGGCTTTGCGCGGGGTCGGCCGCTGCGGCGTGACCACGGCTGCCGCCGGGGTGCCCAGCTTCGCTCTCGCCACGCGGCGCGCGGCAGCGCGGCTGTCGCCCGTCCAGAAATCCTTGCCGGCCTGCTCGATGCGCTCACCTGTGTTGTGCATGTGCATGAAGGCGGCGGTGCGGGCTGCGGCGGCATCGCGGGCTTTGATGGCCGTGCAGATCGCTTCGTGCTCCGCCCGCACCTGCGCCGCGAGGTCGATGCGCCGCGCCTCATTGGAGCGCGTGAGCCGGATGGCGTCGTGCAGCGCGCGGGTCAGCATGCCCAGCAGTTCGGTGTAGTGTGGGTTGTGCGCGGCGCGTGAGATGGCGATGTGGAAGGCCAGGTCTTCCTCGACGCCGTCACGCCCTTCCTTTTCGGCGCGGGCGATGGCGCGCAGCGCCTGCTGGATCTGCGTCATCTCGGTCGTCGTGCGCCGCTCGGCCGCCAAGGCAGCCATCTCGGCCTCGATGCCGCGGCGCAGCTCCAGGATGCGCAGCACGCCTTGCGCAGGGTTCTCTGCGTCCGTGGGGCCGGCCTGGGCCAGGCGGAAGGCATCGGCCGTCTTCGGGTCCCGCACCACCGTGCCGCTGCCTTGCCGGGTTTCCACCAGGCCTTCGGACTTCAAACGCGAGATCGCCTCGCGCACCACGGTGCGGCTCACGCCGTACTGCTGCGTCATGGCCTGTTCGGTGGGCAGCCGCGTGTTCACCGGGTAGACGCGGGCGCGGATGTCGGCCGCGATGAGCCCCGTCACGCGGTCGGCGAGCGTGCCGTCCGTGGCGCGGGGGCTGACGTCGTCGGAAGAGGAGAAGGCCATGGTGTTCGCGAGAAATTCGGGACTTGAAGAATAGCACCGGCCTCTGCGTGCTTGACAAGGTGGTAATACGTATTTGTAATATGACTTGAGACAACGACATGCGGCGTCCGTTGGCGCAGCGCACCCCGAAGACAGCCATGAATCTTCCAAACAGGCCACGTGCCTTTCTCTGCCGTCGCTTCACGCCGGCGGTGGAAGCCGCGCTCCACGAGCGCTTTCTCCTCGAGCTCAACGAGGACGATTCGATCCTGTGGCCGGCGCAGATCGCGGCGCGCGCCCAGGGCTGCGAAGTGCTGTTCGTCAGCGCCACCGAATCGGTCACGGCCGAGGTGATCGCGGCGCTGGCCCCCACGCTGCGCATCGTGGCCACGCTGTCGGTGGGGCATGACCACATCGACCTGGCGGCCGCGCGCGCGGCCGGTGTGCAGGTGCTGCACACGCCCGATGTGCTCAGCGATGCCTGCGCGGAGATCGCGCTCATGCTGCTGCTCAATGCCTGCCGCCGCGGCTTCGAGGCCGACCGGCTGGTGCGCAGCGGGGCCTGGCAGGGCTGGGCGCCCACGCAACTGCTGGGCATGGGCCTGGTGGGCAAGCGCCTGGGCATCTTTGGCATGGGGCGCATCGGGCGTGCCATCGCGCAACGCGCGCAGGCCTTCGGCCTTGCGATCCACTACCACAACCGCTCGCGCCTGGAGCCCGTGCTGGAGGCTGGCGCCATCTATCACGCCACGCTGGAGGGGATGCTGGCGCAGAGCGACATCCTCATGATCGCGGCGCCCGGCGCGCCTTCGCTCAAGGGCACGTTCAACGCCGAACGGCTGGCCCTGCTGCCGCGCGGCGCCGTGGTGGTGAACATCTCGCGCGGCGATCTGGTCGACGACGCGGCGCTGATCGCTGCCCTGCAAAGCGGCCAGGTGCGCGGTGCGGGGCTGGACGTGTTCGCGAACGAGCCGCGCGTGCATCCCGGCTACCGCAGCCTCGACAACGTCTTTCTCTCCCCGCACATCGGCAGCGCCACGCACGAGACGCGCGATGCCATGGGCTGGCTGCTCATCGAGGGCATCGCCGCGCTGCAAAGCGGCGAGACACCCGACAACCTTCTTCGCTGATCTTTTTCCAACGAGCGCTTCTCATGAAACTGCAACATCCCGATCTCTTCCGCCAGCAATGCTTCGTGGGCGGCCGCTGGGTCGACGCCTCCGATGGCGCGACGCTGCCGGTGAGCAACCCGGCCGACGACAGTGTGATCGGCACCGTGCCGCGCCTGAGCGCCGAAGACGTGCGCGCCGCCGTGGATGCGGCCAACCGGGCCTTGCCGGCCTGGCGCAACACGGCCGCCAAGGAGCGCTCGCGCCTGATGCGCCGCTGGTTCGACCTGTGCATGGCGCACCAGGACGACCTGGGCCTGCTGCTCACGCTGGAGCAGGGAAAGCCGCTGGCCGAGGCCAAGGGCGAGATCGCCTACGGCGCCAGTTTCATCGAATGGTTCGCCGAAGAGGCCAAGCGCGTGTACGGCGACGTGATCCCGGCCGCGGCCATGGACCGCCGCATCGTGGTGCTCAAGCAGCCGGTGGGTGTGGTCGCGGCCATCACGCCGTGGAACTTCCCCAACGCGATGATCACGCGCAAGGCCGGCGCGGCGCTGGCGGCCGGCTGCACCATCGTCATCAAGCCGGCCTCGGCCACGCCCTACTCGGCACTGGCGCTGGCCCAGCTGGCGCAGGAGGCCGGCATCCCCGCCGGCGTGCTCAACGTGGTCACGGGCTCGGCTTCCACCGTGGGCGGCGAACTCACGGGCAACCCGGTCGTGCGCAAGCTGTCCTTCACGGGCTCGACCGAGATCGGCAAGAAGCTGATGGAGCAGTGCGCGGGCACGGTGAAGAAGGTGTCGATGGAACTGGGCGGCAACGCGCCCTTCATCGTCTTCGACGACGCGGACCTCGATGCGGCCGTGGCCGGCGTGATGGCCTCCAAGTTCCGCAACGCCGGCCAGACCTGCGTGTGCGCCAACCGCATCTTCGTGCAGACCGGCATCTACGAGCGCTTCACCGCCAAGCTCAAGCAGGCCGTGGAGGCCCAGGTGGTGGGCAACGGCCTGGAGCCCGGCGTGAACCTGGGCCCGCTGATCGACGACGCGGCCGTGGCCAAGGTGCGGGAGCACATCGACGACGCGGTGGCACTGGGCGCCAGCATCGTCACGGGCGGCCAGCCGCACCGGTTGGGTGGGCGCTTCTTCACGCCCACCATCCTGGCCGAGGTGTCGCCCAAGTCCAAGCTCATGCAGGAAGAGACCTTCGGCCCGGTGGCGCCGCTGATCCGCTTCGAGACCGACGAGGAGGCCGTGGCCATGGCCAACGACACGCCCTTCGGCCTGGCCGCGTACTTCTACACGCAGGACTACGCGCGCGCCTGGCAGGTGGCCGAGGCGCTGGAGGTGGGCATCGTCGGCCTCAACGAAGGCCTGATCTCGACCGAGCTGGCGCCCTTCGGCGGCATCAAGGAGTCGGGCGTGGGCCGCGAGGGCTCCAAGTACGGCGTGGACGACTACCTCGAGATCAAGTACGTGTGTGCCGGCGGGCTGGGCCAGGCGCTGGCGGGCCGCTGAACATTCATCCCATCACGGAGACAGACATGAAAGACAAGAAGATCGGCCTCATCGGCGTCGGACTCATGGGCCATGGCATCGCGAGCAACATCGTCAAGCACGGGCATGCGCTGGCGGTGCTGGAGCATGAAGGCAACCAGCCGCTGGATGCCTTGAAAGCCGCCGGCGTGCGCACTTTCACGACCGCGAAGGACCTTGCCGCGGCCGTGGATGTGCTGCTGCTGTGCGTGACGGGCTCGCCGCAGGTCGAGGCGGTGCTGCTCGGCGACGAGGGCGTGCTGCAGGGCATGCGCCCGGGCTCGGTGATCATCGACTGCTCCACCGCGATCCCGGCCTCGACCGAGCGGCTGGCGAAAGTGGTAGCCGAGGCCGGCGGACGCTTCATGGATGCGGCCATGACCCGCACGCCCAAGGAGGCGGCCGAAGGCCGGCTCAACCTGCTGGTGGGCGCCGACGAGGCGCTCTTCGCCGAATGCCGGCCGCTCCTGGCCTGCTTCGCCGAGAACATCACGCACTGCGGGCCGGTGGGTGCGGGGCACCGCATGAAGCTGCTGCACAACTACGTGTCGCTGGGCTCGGTGTCGCTGATCGCCGAAGCCGCGGCCTGCGCCCAGCGCGCGGGTGTCGCGCCCGAGGTCTTCGTCGACGTGCTGGCCAAGGGCGGCGGCGGTGGCACCGCGCTGGAGCGGCTCAAGCCCTTCCTGACCCAGCAAGACCCGAGCGGCCTGCGCTTCACGATGTCGAACGCGCTCAAGGACCTGGGCTACTACACCACCATGGCGCAGGACAGCCAGGCCGCGCGCACGATTGCGGAAGGCGTGCGCCAGACGCTGGCGCAGGCGGTCGACAGCACGGGCGGCCAGCGCCTGCTGCCTGAACTGGTCGCGGTGCTGGCCGCGCGCGACGCGGGCTGAGGGCGCCGCGCGGCAGCAGCTCGTTCCAGCACTGCCGCTTCCGGTCATTTCATCCCTCCCGTCCCTCCTGCCACGCGTGGCCCTCGCCGCCGCGCGGGCATTCCTCTTTTCCCCGCGCAGCCTGCAGGCTGCGTGCTCACCTGGAGAACCGGATTCATGTCCCTGTATCAAATCGCCACCATCGACGGTGACGGCATCGGACCCGAGGTGTGCCAGTCGGCCACCCGCATCCTGGCTGAAGCCTGCGGCAGCGACCTGTTGCACTTCACGCGCTGCGACGGCGGCGCCGCCCACTACGCGCGCACCGGCCATGTGCTGCCCGACGACACCTTCGCGCTGTGCCGCAAGTCGGCCGCCATCCTGCACGGCGCGGCCGGCCTGCCGGGCGTGACCTACCCCGACGGCACCGAGGTCGGCAACGACCTGCATCTGCAGCTGCGCTTCCGGCTCGACCTGTATGCCAACGTGCGGCCCGTGCGCCTGTGGCAGGGCGTGAAGTCGCCCCTGGCGGGCTGGCAGGCCGGCCAGATCGACTACGTGATCGTGCGCGAGAACACCGAGGGCCTGTATGCCAGCCGGGGCGGAGGCATCAACCTGCGCGGCGAGGTGGCGACCGACACCATCGTGGTGACGCGCAAGGGCGTGGAGCGCGTGGCGCGCTTCAGCTTCGGGCTCAGCCGCAAGCGCCACGGTGCGCCGCGCGACGGCAAGCGCCGCGTGACCGTCTGCGACAAGGCCAACATCCTGCGCAGCTACGCCTTCTTCCGCGCCGTCTGCGACGAGGTGGCGCGCGAGCATCCGGATGTGGAGATCGACTACGCCTATGCCGATGCGATGACCGTGCATCTGGTCAAGCGCCCCGACTTCTACGACGTGATCGTGGCCGAGAACATGTTCGGCGACATCATTTCCGACCTGGGCGCCGCCACCATCGGCGGCATGGGCCTGTCGCCGTCTGCCGAACTGGGCGAGCACCATGGCCTGTTCCAGGGCGCGCACGGCTCGGCCCCCGACATCGCGGGCCAGAACCTGGCCAGCCCGCTGGCCACCATCCTGTCGGGCACGCTGATGCTGCAGTGGCTGGCCGAGCGCCATGGCGACGATCGCCTGGCCGTGGCCGCGCGCCGCATCGAGACCGCCGTGGGCGAGGTGCTGGCACACGGCGACGCCGTGCCGCGCGACCTGGGCGGCACCGCCACCTGCACCGAAGTGACCGAGGCCGTGCTGCGCCGCCTGGACCGCGCCGCCGGCTGATTGCTTCCAAGAACACAAGGAGACATTGAGATGCGCAAGACGCTCACCCGGCTCGCCACTGCGGCCCTGTCCTTCTTCCTGCTGTCCGGGGCCCAGGCCGCCGGCCCCATCACGATGATCGTGACGGTGCCGCCCGGCGGCTCTTCCGATGCGCTGGCGCGGCTCACCGCGACGGCGCTCGGCGCCCGGCTCAACCAGTCCGTCGTGGTCGAGAACGTGACCGGCGCGGGTGGTCTGGTCGGCATGCAGCGCTTCCTCAAGGCCAAGGCCGATGGCAGCACGCTGCTGTTCATCAACCAGTCGCTCGCCATCCTGCCGCACCTGTACAAGCAGGCCGGCTACTCGGCCGTGAACGACGTGGCGCCCGTGGGCATCGTGGCCAAGGTGCCGATGGTGCTGTCGGTCAGCAATGCCAGCGGGGTGCAGGATCTGTCGGGCCTGATCGGCCGGATGAAGAGCACGCCGGGCGCGCTCAACTTCGGCTCCGGCGGTCCGGGCACCACCGCGCATTTCGCCGAGGCGCTGTTCATGCAGCAGGCCGGCGTGCAGGGGCAGCTGGTGCAGTACCGCGGGTCGGGACCGGCCTTGACCGATCTCATGGCCGGCACGATCCAGGCCGTGATCGACCAGACCGTGACCATGCTGCCGCTGCACAAGGACGGCCGCGTGCGCGCCCTGGCGGTGTCGGCCGCCGCGCGCGTGCCGCAAAGTCCGGATGTGCCCACCTTCGCCGAGGCCGGCCTGCCGGCCTTCGACCTGGCCATCTGGAACGGCGTCGTGGCGCCCAAGGGAACCCCGGCGGCCGAACTGCAGCGCCTCGAGCAGGCCCTGTCCGCGGCAGTCGCCGAGCCGGCCTTCAAGGCGCAGATCGAAAGCATGGGCGCGCAGGCGCCCTCCGCGCAGGAGAGCGGTTCGGGCCACTTCCGCCAGTTGATCCAGCAGGACGCGGGGCGTGTGGCCGATCTGGCCAAGACCGGGGTGTTCGTCGCCAACTGAGCCAACGGAGGGCAGCGCTCAGCGTGTGGCCCCACTGCGGCAGGCGGCTGCGCGTCGGGCGCGCGTGCTTCGACCGGTGGCAAACGCAGGCCCGCCGCCGAGACCCCTGGAGGCCATGGCGGCGGGCATGACGATGAAGAGGCCGGCAGGGCAGGCCGGCCAGGCGTCCGGGGCTACTCGCTCAACGAGGTGCTGCGCAGCGACGGATCGCCGGTGATTTCCGCTTCCGAGAACGGTACCTTGAGCCACTGCCCCTGGCTGTACGCCTTCGTGTAGTCGGCGTTGTGCGGCGAGGCCGGGTCGTCCGACTGCGAGAAGGTCAGGAAGGTGTGGGCATCGACACCGCCTTGGGGGAAGCGCACCACCTGCATGTAGCTGTTGCCGTTGGGGTTGGCGTCCATGCTGTAGCCGCCCTTGTCCAGCCGGTTTTCCGAGCATGCGATGGTGAAGTAGCCCGGGCCGCCGCAGCCGCCGTACAGCGGAATCTTCTGGCCGCCGCGGGTGGCGAACAGCAGGTCGCCGCGCCGGGCGTCGACGCCGAAGCCGCTGGCTTCCACGCGCGCGATGGCGGCGCCGAAGGCCTGCTGCAGCTCGGGGCCCGCCGTGCTCTTGAGCCCGCGCGGCGTGTGGATCGGATCGCTCGCGCTGAAGGGCACGCTGTACAGCGTGGCGGCCGGCAGCAGTGCGGCGCGGGCCCAGAATTCGTCCCACACATGCGAGCCACGGGCGTCGGCGGTGCCCGTGTTGTCCCAGGCCTGCAGCGCGGCGCAGGCGGGGCCGGTGTCGACGTTGCGGCCGATGGTTTCGCGGGTCTGCGGGTCCTTGTCGACGGCGATCTGCGGCGTGGCGCACACCAGCTTCAAGGCCTCTTCCTTGAACAGTTCGGCCGTGAGCACGCGGCTGTTGAGCACCATCCGCTTCACGACGTCCGCCGTGGCCCGGGTGCCGCCGTAGCCGTCCGTGCCCTGGAGGCGCTCCTGCGCCAGCAGGTTGCCCATGCGCGTGCGGAAGGTCACGGGTTCGGTGCCGGCCGGTCCGAAGATCTCGGGGAAGCCGGTGAGCGGCGCTTCAGGCTGGGCGAGCCAGTAGCTGTCGTTCATGTTGGCCACGTAGTCGTCGCGCAGCTGGCTCGGCATGCGCGCCGGACCGATCGCGCCCTTCTGCGCCGAGTCGGCATCGGTCTGCCAGTCGCATTCGCTGCGCGAGCCGTCGAAGATCGGCACGCGCGGGAAGCTGCTGCGCAGCAGGGCGCCGGCCGCCGTGGTGCAGCTGGCGGTCTGCGCCGGCGACACATTGGGCACCGCGCCGATGTCGGCATACCAGGCCTTCGGGGCGCCACGGCCGATGGCCACGGTGTTGACCCATGGAATGGCTGCTTCCTCGCGCTGGATCGCGATGAACTCGTCCAGCGACCGGGCCTGGTTCCATCGCATCCAGTTGCGGAAGGTGCGGTAGTTCTCGCCGTTGATGTCGCGGATCGCGAAGGCCGTGGTCTGGCTCCAGGCCAGCGCCGGGTTCAGCGTGCCCAGGTTGACCAGCGGGCCGTACTCCGACTTGTAGAGCGTTCGCGTGACGGGCGACAGGCTGCCGTCGCCCTGCCGCACCTTCACGGTGATGGAGGCGGCCTGCATCTTCACGGGAACGCCGTCGCGCAGGTAGCTGGTCGGCGTGCCGGGCGCCAGCTTCAGCTCGTACAGGCCGAAGCGGCGCGCGGTCGACACGGTGTGGCTCCACGCGACGTTGTCGTTGAAGCCGATCAGGATCACCGGGATGCCGAGGAAGGAGGTTCCGCTGACGTTGAGCTGGCCTGGAATGGTGAGTTGCGCCTGGTAGAAGCGGTCGGGCCCGCGCCAGTACCAGTGCGGGTTGCCGAACAGCAGCGGGCTGCCGTCGCCGGTGGCCGCGGTGCCGAAGCCGAACATGTTGCTGCCCACGCCTTCATGGCCGCCGACTTCGAAGTGCGGCGCGCGGGTGCGCGCGGCGGCGAACTGGAGGGCTGGCTTGCGTGCGCTGGTCCTGACGGGCGCCTGTGCCGCCGGCGCGACGGCACCGGCAATGGCGGCGAGGAAGTTGCTGTAGCCGCCGGCCAGGTTGGCGGCATACATGCGGCGGTAGATGTCCTCGGGGCTCACGGCCCGCACCCAGGGCTGCCCGGCACAGGCCGCATGCGCGCCCGCCTGGCCCTTGACCTCGCGCACGTAGCGGTTGTAGCCGGCGGCAAAACCGGCGACCAGCTCCTTCAGGTTCTCGGGCTGGGCCGCGACCATCTTCTGCACCACGTCGTCGGAGATCACGTGGCGGTGGAAGAAGTCGGACTCGATGTTCTTCGGCCGGCCGATGGTGCTGCTGGCCAGCAGCTGCGCGTCGGCGCCCAGGAACTCCGAACGCTCGCCGCGGTAGGTGAGGAAGGAATCGGCCATGGTGCAGAGGTTGTCCTGCGCCTGCGCATAGCCGTAGCCGTAGCCGGCGCCGGCCCAGTTGTCGGCCTTGATGTGCGGCACGCCCATGGCGGTGCGGCGGATTTCGGCCTTGTACTTGGCTTCGGCGGGCGGCTGGGGCAAGGCCGGGAATCCGCCGCCGCCTCCGCCGCCGCAGGCGCTCAGAAGGGCCGCGGTGCCGAGGGCGAGGGGCGCAAGGGAGGCGCGCGGCGGGATGCCGCGCGAGAGTCGGACGCTTCTCATGAACTGTTGTCTCCGGTGATGGCTCTCTTGTTGGAGCAGGCCGCAGCTTAGCAGGCCGTTGAAAAATCCCCTGCGAGCGTCCGCGTCGGCCGCTACGATCTGAAGCCATCCCGGAACAACTGCGACAAGAAAGATGAGAGGCAACCAAGACTTCCAGGGGGCGATGTTTAGCTACATCAGCCTTGAAGAAAGAGTGCCAGCGGCACACCCGCTGCGCAAGTTGCGCGCCGTGGTGGATGCGCTGCTGTCGAGCATGAACAGCGAGTTCGAAGCGGTGTACGCCCGCCGTGGCCGCCCCTCGGTGCCGCCGGAGATGCTGCTCAAGGCCTTGCTGCTGCAAATCCTGTTCTCCATCCGCAGCGAACGCCAGCTGGTCGAGGCGGTCAACTACAACCTGCTGTACCGCTGGTTCGTGGGCCTGAACATTGAAGACAAGGTCTGGGACCACTCCGCCTTCAGCGCCAACCGCGAACGCCTCTTCAACGAAGACCTGGCGCGCGCCTTCTTCGAGCGCGTCAAGCTCAGCGCCCAGTGGGGCCGGCTTGCCAGCGACGAACGCTTCAGCGTGGACGGCACGCTGATTGAGGCCTGGGCCTCGCACAAGAGTTTCAAACGCAAAGACGACGACAGCGGCACGCCACCCGGACGCAACCCCGAGGTGAACTTCAAAGGGCAGGAGCGCTGCAACGACACCCACGCCAGCACCACCGATGCCGATGCCCGGCTGTTCAAGAAGAGCGCGGGCGACAAATCTCGCCTGTGCCACATGGGGCACATCCTCATGGAGAACCGCAACGGGCTGATCGTGGATGTGGAGATCACACATGCCAGTGGCACCGCCGAGCGCGAGGCGGCGCTGGCGATGCTCAAACGCCGGGGAAACAAGAACAAGCGGGCCACGGTCGGGGCCGACAAAGGTTACGACAGCCAGGCCTTCATCAAGGGCTGCCGAAAGCTCAAAGTCACGCCACACGTGGCGGCCAAGGACAAGCACTCGGCGGTCGATGGCCGCATCCGGCGCCACGAGGGCTACAAGACCAGCCTCAAAGTGCGCAAGCGCATCGAGGAGGCCTTTGGCTGGATCAAGACAGTGGGTGGTCTGGCCAAGACCAAATTGATCGGTCAGGCCAAGCTCGCGGGCCAGGCGCTGCTGTGCTTTGCCACCTACAACCTGGTGCGCATGGGCAGTCTGGGCGGCTGGTGGGACGCGCATCATGCGTGAACCATGGGATACGTGCGCCCGGAACGGGCAAAACGGCCTGCAAACAGGCCGAAATGGCCGCTCCAATCGCTGCGCAGGCCAGTTTGGGCGATCCGTTTCTTCGAAATCCACGACCCTGGCGCGTTCGATGAGCATTTTTTCAACGGCCTGTTAGGCAACGCCGGGCGCCGCGACTTGTACGCAGCCGCTGACGTGCGGGCCAGCGGGGCGCGCCGGATTCGGTCGCCGCGTGGAAATACCGCGATGCCGAAGGCCGCACGCTTTTCCACGTTCAGCGCTTCGAGGACTGCGCTGAAGCGCTTCAGGCGCGGGAGGCCGTGTGGCCCCAGGCATGCGAGGCCTGGGCGTCGGCCGTCACGTGGACCTGGCTGGACAGGAAGGAGGGCGCCAGGCCGAAGTAGCGCTGGAAGGTCCGGCTCATGTGGGCGGCGTCGGCAAAACCGCTGTTGAGTGCCACCTCGGTCAGCTTGCGCGGCCGGGTGAACTGGTGCACCGTGAGCCGCACCTTGGTCCAGAGCGCATAGCGCTTGATCGACACGCCCACCTGCGCCGCGAACAGGTGCGCGAGCCGGTCGGGCGAGAGGCAGGCCACGGCCGACAGCTCGCGCAGCGGCGCCTAGCCAGCCCGGCTGCGCAGGGTGTCGATCACGCGCGCCACGCGGGGATCGAGCCGCGCCGTGGTGACCGGCCCTGGGTGACGCACTGGACCATGCCCCGGCTCAGCGCCTGTACCTGCTCGTCGGGCAGCGCGCCGTGCTGCACCGGCTCGAAGGCATCGCGCAGGCCGCCGAAGCAGCGCGCGTTCAAGGGCAGGATGCCCTGGCCGCCCAGGCGGGCGGACAGCATGCGGTACGCGCTGGAGGCGGGATCCAGATTGAGCGACAGCAGGCCGCAGCCTTCTACGTCGAGCCGGCGCGGCACATGCGCGCCGACCAGCGCCGCCGTGCAGCGCACCCGCGTGCCGTCAGCCGCCTGGAGCGTGAACGGATGTCCGCTCACCGACGCGAGCAGCGTCGTCGATGAACGCGCCGTCTGGCCCGAATGGATGGCGGGCGTGACATAGAGAAAGCTGTCGTCCCACAGATGCAGGAAGTTGCGCGCTGTTGTGCCCATGCTCGGTCACTCTGGTGATGCCTCGTGCCGCTGATGCTAAGGGCCGGGCGGCCGCGTTCCGCAGAGGGATTGCACCCAGGCCGCTGCGCAGCGCGAACGCGCCAGGATCGAGCTCGCGCACGGGGCGGCTCGATCCTGGCGCGCAGGGGTCACTCAGCGGCCGGTCTGGCAGGGGCGCGTGGCTACTCTTCGACGAACGCCTCTTCGCGCTTCGCCTTCACGGAAGGCAGCAGCACGATCACCAGCAGCAGCGCCGAGGCGATCAGCAGGCCGGCCGAGATCGGCCGCGTGACCAGCACGCTCCAGTCGCCGCGCGAGAGCAGCAGCGCGCGCCGCAGGTTCTCTTCCATCATCGGCCCCAGGATGAAGCCCAGCAGCAGCGGCGCCGGCTCGCACTTGAGCTTGAGGAAGGCATAGCCCACCACGCCGAAGATGGCGACCATCCACACGTCGAAGGTGTTGTTGTTCTCGGAGTACACGCCGATGGCGCAGAACAGCACGATGGCCGGGAACAGCCACTTGTAGGGGATGGTCAGCAGCTTGATCCAGATGCCGATCAGCGGCAGGTTGAGCACGATCAGCATCAGGTTGCCGATCCACATCGAGGCGATCAGGCCCCAGAACAGCTCGGGGTTGCTGGTCATCACCTGCGGGCCGGGCTGGATGTTGTGGATGGTCATCGCACCCACCATCAGCGCCATCACGGGGTTGGGCGGAATACCCAGCGTGAGCAGCGGGATGAAGGAGGTCTGCGCGCCGGCGTTGTTGGCCGACTCGGGGCCCGCCACGCCGCGGATGTTGCCCTTGCCGAAGGGCACTTCGCCCGGCTTGAGCTTGGTGCGCTTTTCCAGCGTGTACGACGCGAAGGAGGACAGCAGGGCGCCGCCGCCCGGCAGGATGCCCAGCGTGGAGCCCAGCGCGGTGCCGCGCAGCACGGCCGGCGTCATGCGCTTGAAGTCTTCCTTGGTCGGCATCAGGCCCGTGACCTTGGAGGTGAAGACTTCGCGCTCCTCTTCCTTGACCGCCAGGTTGCCGATGATTTCACCGTAGCCGAACACACCCATGGCGATGGCGATGAAGCCGATGCCGTCGGTCAGTTCGGGAATGTCGAAGCTGTAGCGGGCCACGCCCGAGTTCACGTCGGTGCCCACCAGGCCCAGGGCCAGGCCCAGCAGGATCATGGTGATGGCCTTGAGCAGCGAGCCCGAAGCCAGCACCACGGCGCCGATCAGGCCCAGGATCATGAGCGAGAAGTACTCGGCGGGGCCGAACTTGAAGGCCACTTCGGTCAGCGGCGGCGCGAAGGCGGCCAGGATCAGCGTGCCCACGCAGCCGGCGAAGAAGGAGCCCAGGCCGGCCGCGGCCAGTGCGGGCCCGGCCCGCCCGCGTCGCGCCATCTGGTAGCCGTCGATCACGGTGACGACCGAAGCCGATTCCCCGGGCAGGTTGACCAGAATGGCGGTGGTGGAGCCGCCGTACTGCGCCCCGTAGTAGATGCCGGCCAGCATGATGAGCGCCGACACGGGCGGCAGCGCATAGGTGGCGGGCAGCAGCATGGCGATGGTCGCCACGGGGCCGATGCCCGGCAGCACGCCGATCAGGGTGCCCAGCAGGCAGCCGACGAAGGCGTAGGCGAGGTTCTGGAAGGTGAACGCAACGCCGAAGCCGATGGAGAGGTTGTTGATGAGGTCCATGGGGCCTTGGAAATCCGATGTCTCTTTGCGGGGGTCAGGCGATGAAGGTCGGCCACACGGGGAACTGCAGCTTCAGTGCGACCACGAAGGCCAGGTAGCTGCCCACCGCGAGGATGGTGGCCAGCACCGCGGAAGCCTTGAAGCTGAACTTGTCGCCGGCCAGGCCCGCGATGAAGGTCAGCGCGTAGATGGCGACGATCAGGCCCATGGGCGGCAGGCCGATGCTGGGCAGCCCGCCCAGCAGCACGCCGAACATCAGGTTGGCGCCGATGATGAAGATCAGCGGTTTCCACGCGATCTTGCCGACCGGCTCGCCGTCGGCGGTTTCCACCGTCATGGCCTTGACGGTGATGGCCGCGCCCATGATGGCGATCAGAATCCCCACGATCAGCGGGAAGTAGCCCGGCCCCATGCGGGCGCCGCTGCCCACGTTGTAGGTGGTCGCGCCCCAGGCGAATGCCACGCCGAATGCACAGAAAAGGACGCCTGAAAAGAAGTCCCGCTCGCTTTTGATCTTCACCCTCTGCTCTCCTCGGATCGGTTGGGATGCAATGCGCGCCACGCCTGCGGCGGGCACGCGCCGGCACGCCATGAAACGTGCGCGGCCGATCGTAGGAAGGCTTCTCTTTTTGCTGGGTGACCAAAGCATTGCCGTTTGGCAATGTTCGCAACCCGCTCGGCCAGCCGTCAGGAAGGCGGTTGGCGCAGCGGCGCCGGGCCGGCCGCGGGCCCTGCGGCGCGCGGCCCCGTTCGGGGCCCCGGTCAACGCGGATCGAGCGGCAGCGCCACGCGCACGCGCAGCCCGGGGGCGGCGTTCTCGTAACGCAGCACGCCGCCGTGCAGCGCCACCACGGCCTGCACGCTGGCCAGGCCCAGGCCATGGCCCGGCCGCTCGGGCTGCAGGCGCAGGAAGCGCTCGCCCAGGCGTGCCAGGGCCTCGGGCGGCACGCCCGGGCCGTCGTCCTGCACGGTGAGCACCGCCTGGCCGTCCAGCCAGGCGGTGCGCAGTTCCACCGTGCAGCCGGGCCCGCCGTATTTCAGCGCGTTGTCCAGCAGGTTCGCCACCACGCCTGCCAGCAGGTCGCGGTCGCCCAGCACGGGCAGCGTGTCCTCGTGCGCCTGCCGCACGGTCGCGCCCAGGTCTTCGGCCACCGCGTCGTACAGCTCGGCCACGTCGGCCACCACCGCCTCCAGCGCCACGCGTGCGAAGCGCTGGCGCCGCGCGCCGGCCTCGGCTTCTGCGATCTGCAGCAGCTTCTCGAACACGCGGTTGAGCTCCTGCAGCTCGTCGATGGCGGCATGGATGGCGGCCTGCCGCTGCGGCGCGGGCACGTCGTCTGCACCCGCTTCGCGCAGGCGCGTGAGCACGCGCGTGAGCGGCGTGCGCAGGTTGTGCGCGATGGTGTCGGACACATGGCGCACGCCGTCCATCAGCGACTGGATGCGGTCCAGCATGGCGTTGATGTCGCGCTCCAGCAGCGCGAACTCGTCCTCCTGCCCGCTCGAGAGCCGCACGCGCTCGCGCAGGTCGCCGGCCGCGATGCGCGCCGCCGTGCGGCGCACGGCGCCCACGCTGCGCTCGATCTCCTGCCGGAACACGAAGATGCCGCCGGCCAGCAGCAGCATGGCGACCAGCGCGGCGGCGGCGCTGGCGCTGATGATCAGCTCCTCCAGCGCTTCCTGCTCGCCCAGGTCCTGGCCCACGACCAGTACATGGCCCTGCGGCAGCGCACGCACGATGATCCAGCCGCGCACGCTGCGGCCGTCGCGCAGCACGTAGCGCTGGCCGTCGGCGCCCGGCGGGGGCAGCGCGTCCAGGTTGCCGGCCAGCGGCGTGCCCTGCGCATCGGCCAGCAGCAGCAGTTCCTCGTCCGTGCTGCGGCCGTCGACCATGGCGCGGGCGATCGAATGCTTCACCGCCTCGACGCCTTCGTCCTCGAACTGCGCGGCGAGTTGCTGGGCCGTGGCGCTCACCTGGCGCGCCATGCGCTGGTGCAGCGTGCCCACGGTCTGCAAGTAGATGATGGCCAGCGCGGCCAGCATGGTGATGCCCACCAGCACCGCGTAATGCACCGCGAGCCGGAAGCCCATCGAGCGCCACAGCTGGCGCAGCAGGCCGGCCGGGCGGCTCACGCGGCGGCGTCCGCCGGCGCGCCGGGCCCGGGCGCGGCCAGCCGGTAGCCCACGCCGCGCACGGTGTGGATCAGCGAGGGCCCGCCACCGGCGTCGAGCTTGGCGCGCAGGCGGCTGACCTGCACGTCGATCACGTTGGTCTGCGGGTCGAACTGGTAGTCCCACACGGCTTCGAGCAGCATGGTGCGCGTGAGCACCTGGCCCGCGTGCAGCGCCAGGAAGGCCAGCAGGCGGAACTCGCGCGGCTGCAGCGCGATGGCGCGGCCCGCGCGCTCGGCCTTGCGCGCGGCCAGGTCCAGGCGCAGGTCGGCCACCTCGATCACGCGGATCTCGGGGCCCGGCCGCGAGCGGCGCACCAGCGCCTCGGCGCGCGCCGCCAGCTCGGAGAAGGCAAAGGGCTTGGTCAGGTAATCGTCGCCGCCGGCCTTGAGGCCGCGCACGCGCTCGTCGAGCGCGCTCAGGGCGCTGAGCACCAGCACCGGCGTCTTGCGGCCCAGTGCGCGCATGGTGGCCAGGATGGCCAGGCCGTCCACGCCGCCGGGCAGCATGCGGTCCAGGATCACGAGGTCCCAGGCCTCGTTCGTCGCGCGGCCGAGCGCCTCGGCGCCGTCGCGGCAGATCACGGCCACATGGCCCAGGCTGCGAAAGCCCTCGGCGATGTAGCGCGCGTTGTCGGCATCGTCCTCGATCACGAGGCAGCGCCACATGGCGGTGCCGCTGGCGCCGGTCAGGGAATCGTTCACGCAAGACCCTCGCCGCCGCCGGGCCGCCCCAAGGCGGCGAGCGCCCCCTTGGGGGGCAGCGGACCACGCGCAGCGGGGGAGCGTGGGGGCTCGAACTCGCCGCCGCCGGGCCGCCCCAAGGCGGCGAGCGCCCCCTCGGGGGGCAGCGGACCGCGCGCAGCGGGGGAGCGTGGGGGTTCTATCTCGGCGCCTTCGACCATCAGCTGCAGCCGGCGCTGACCCTGCCATTCGCTGGCGTCGAGCCTGAAAGCCAGCTTCACGCGCGGCGGCAGCGGCTCGCTGCGGCCGAACCAGATGCCGTCGATGGGCTGGCCGCCCAGCCGCAGCCTGAGCGACAGATGGCCCTGGCCCACCAGCCGCTGCGACACCACTTCCACCTCGTCGCTGAAGGTGGGCGGCGCGAAGCCCTGGCCCCAGACCTCGCGGTGCAGGGTGTCCACCAGGTCCACGCGCAGGTACTCGGGCGCCAGCGGGCCATCGGTGTCCAGCCGGCGCGTGAGCGTGGCGGCGTCCAGCCATTCGTCGGCCACTTCGGCAAAAGCGCGCGCGAAGGTGGCGAACTGCGCCTCGGGCACCGTGCAGCCGGCCGCCATCGCGTGGCCGCCGAAGCGCAGCAGCACGCCGGGGTGCCGCTTGGCGACCAGGTCCAGCGCGTCGCGCAGGTGAAAGCCCGGGATCGAGCGGCCCGATCCCTTGAGTTCGTGCCCGCGCCCCTCGGCGCCGCTGGCCGCGAAGACGAAGGTGGGGCGGTGGTACAGGTCCTTCAGGCGCGAGGCCACGATGCCGACCACGCCTTCGTGGAAATCGGGGTCGTAGACGGCGATGGCCGCGGGCGGCGCCTGCCCGGGCGGGAACAGTTCGCCGGCCAGTTGCAGGGCCTGTTCGCGCATGCCGTCTTCGATGCTGCGGCGCTCGCGGTTGATGGCGTCCAACAGGCGCGCCAGTTCGTCGGCGCGCGCAGCGTCGTCGGTCAGCAGGCATTCGATGCCCAGCGTCATGTCGGCCAGCCGGCCGGCGGCATTGATGCGCGGGCCCAGCGCGAAGCCGAAGTCGAAGGTGGTGGCCGCTTCGGGCTTGCGGCCGGCTACGCGCAACAGCGCGGCCATGCCCACCGGCATGGCGCCGGCGCGGATGCGGCGCAGGCCTTGCGCGACCAGGCGGCGGTTGTTCGCGTCCAGCTTCACCACGTCGGCCACGGTGCCGAGCGCGACCAGGGGCAGCAGCGTGTCGAGCTTGGGTTGCCGAATGGGCGCCCCCACGCTCCCCGCTTCGCGAGGTTCGCTGCCCCCCGAGGGGGCTGGCCCGCCTGGGGGCGGCCCGGCGGCGGGCCGGCTCTCATAAGCCCCTCGCGCGCGCAGTTCGGCGCGCAGCGCCAGCAGCACGTAGAACATCACGCCCACGCCCGCCAGGCATTTGCTGCCGAAGCCGCATTCAGGGTGGTTCGGGTTGACCAGCACCTCGGCCGCGGGCAGGGTGGGGCCGGGCAGGTGGTGGTCGGTCACGAGCACCTTCAGGCCCAGCGCCTGCGCATGGGCCACGCCCTCCACGCTGGCGATGCCGTTGTCCACGGTCACGAGCAGGTCGGCCCCCTGGGCGGCCACGCGCTCGGCGATGGTCGGCGTGAGGCCGTAGCCGTCCACCACGCGGTCGGGCACCAGGTAGCTGACCTGCGTGGCGCCCAGCAGGCGCAGGCCGCGCACGGCCACGGCGCAGGCGGTGGCGCCGTCGCAGTCATAGTCGGCCACGATGCAGATGCGCTGGTGCTGCGCGATGGCGTCGGCCAGCAGCACGGCGGCCTCGCGCGTGCCGCGCAGGCCGCTGGGCGGCAGCAGGCGGGCCAGGGCGTCGTCCAGGTCCTCACGGGTCTGTACGCCGCGGGCGGCGAACAGGCGGGCCAGCAGCGGATGCACGCCGGCCTGTTCCAGCGCCCAGGCGCTGCGCGGGGGCACCTCGCGCGCGACGATCCTCACAGCGCCTCCAGCACGGGGGCCACCTCGGGTCGGCGCAGCCGGCTGCGCAGCCAGGCGCCCAGGCCCCGCGGGCGGTTCTCCAGCCGCAGCGCGCTGCGTGCGCCGCACAGGGTCAGCGTGAGCGGCTGGCCGGCATCGGCCTGTGCGCACAGCGGGGCGAGCACCTGCGCGTCCAGCTGCGTCCAGCAGCGGGCCCAGCCGGCGCCGTCGTCCTGCAGGGCGCTTTCGCGCAGTTGCCCGGCCACGCGCGGCGTGGGCGCCAGTGGCTGCGCGGGGGCACGCCCTGTGCCGCTGAGCCAGAAGGAGTTGATGGGCACCATGCCGTGCGCGGCGCGGTCGTCGTTCACGCGGTGGGTGTACAGCAGCATCTGGATCTCGTTTTGCAGGCGGCGCAGCGGCCGGGCCGCGTCGCCCATCGGCAGCCAGGGCGCCAGCGGCTGGCCCACGGCGCGGTCCACCGAGGCCGTGGGCAGGTCCTGCAGCAGCGCGCCGCGCACCAGCCAGCGGCCGGGCTCGGGGGTGGCGAAAAGGGCGAGGCCGTCCTCTTCGAAGAAGGGCCGGGCGAGGGCCAGCAGCGCGTCGGATTCCTGCGCCGTGATGCCCATCTGCGGCGGATCGCCGAGCACGACTTCGCTCAGGCCCACCTGCCAGTGGCACAGGGTGAGCAGGCCCCAGCCCTGGCCTTCGGCCTGGGGCAGGCCCTGCGCCTCGGCCGCCAGGGCGGCCCAGGGCAGCAGGCCGTCGGCCACGGCCAGGCCGCGTGCGCGCGCCAGGGCGCGCTCGTGCGGCGGGCTCAGGGTGGATTCGTCCTGCGCGTCTTCCTGGGCGACGGCCAGGCGGGCGAGCAGCGCCTGCAGGTGCGGCAGGTCCAACTCGCGCAGCGCCATGCGGCAGGCCACGCCCGGGTGGCTGGCAAAGGGAATCAGCAGGTGCGGCGCCGCGGCGCCCACCGGCACGGTGGAAGAAGGCATGGGCCGATTGTCGGTGCCCGCGCAAGGCCGTTGGCGGCCCGGGCCTGCAGGCGCGATGACACAATCGGCCGCCCGCCTTCCGGGCGATCTCCACCCTCTATGCAACTCCCCTACGAACTGCAACTCGGCTGGCGCTACACGCGCGCGGGCCGGGCCACGCGGCGCAACGGCTTCATCAACTTCATCTCGGGCGTGTCCATGGCCGGCATCGCGCTGGGCGTGGCGGCGCTGATCATCGTGCTGTCGGTGATGAACGGCTTCCAGAAGGAAGTGCGCGACCGCATGCTGGGCGTGGTCTCGCACATCGAGATCTTTTCGCGCGACGGCCAGGCGCTGCCGGACCTGGACGTCATCGCGGCCGCGGCGCGCCGGAACCCCGAGGTGATGGGCGCGGCGCCCTTCATCGCCTCGCAGGCACTGATCGCGCGCGGCGAGGACATGAAGGGCGCGCTGGTGCGCGGCATCGTGCCGGCGCAGGAGCCGGAGGTCACCGATTTCTCGGGCACGGCCCAGAAAGGGGCGCTCGACAAGCTGGTGCCGGGCGAGTTCGGCATCGTGCTGGGCGGCGAACTGGCGCGCGCGCTGTTCGTGCGCGAGGGCGACCAGGTGACGCTGATCGCGCCGGGCGGCCAGGTCACGCCGGCCGGCGTGGTGCCGCGGCTCAAGTCCTTCACCGTGGTGGGCACTTTCGATTCGGGCCACTACGAATACGACTCGGCCCTGGCCATGATCCACGTGGAAGACGCGGCGCGCGTGTTCCGGCTCGAAGGGCCGACCGGCCTGCGGCTCAAGCTCAAGGACCTGAACCAGGCGCGCGAGGTGGCCGACGAGATGGCGCAGACGCTGCCGGGCCAGTTCCTGATCCGCGACTGGACGCGCCAGAACCGCACCTGGTTCGCGGCCGTGCAGGTGGAAAAGCGCATGATGTTCATCATCCTCACGCTGATCGTGGCGGTGGCGGCCTTCAACCTGGTGAGCACGCTGGTGATGACGGTGACCGACAAGCGCGCCGACATCGCCATCCTGCGCACCCTGGGCGCGAGCCCGCGCAGCATCATGGGCATCTTCGTGGTGCAGGGCGCGATGGTGGGGGTGATCGGCACCCTGGCCGGGCTGGGCCTGGGCCTGCTGGTGGCCTACAACGTGACCGAGATCGTTTCCTTCATCGAGAAGGCGCTCAACGCCAGCTTCCTGCCCAAGGACATCTACCTCATCAGCCGCATGCCCAGCGACCCGCAGCGCAGCGACATCCTGCCGATCACCGTCATCTCCCTGATCTTGGCTTTCGCCGCCACCCTGTATCCGAGCTGGCGCGCCAGCCGCGTGAACCCGGCGGAGGCGCTGCGCTATGAATGAGAGCCCCACGCTCCCCGCTTCGCGAGGTTCGCGGCCCTCCGAGGGGGCGCCCCCCGCCTTGGGGCGGCCCGGCGGTGGCGACACCGTGGTCCTGCAGGCCCGCGGCCTGACCAAGCGCTTCCACGAAGGCCGCATCGACCTGACGGTGCTCCACGGCGTGGACCTGGACGTGCGCGCCGGCGAGACGCTGGCCATCGTGGGCGCCTCGGGCTCGGGCAAGAGCACCCTGCTGCACCTGATGGGCGGGCTGGACGCGCCCACCTCGGGCGCCGTCACGCTCAAGGGCCAGGACTTCGCGCGGCTCCCTGCGGCCGAGCAGGGCCGGCTGCGCAACGCGCACCTGGGCTTCGTCTACCAGTTCCACCACCTGCTGCCGGAATTCAGCGCGCTGGACAACGTGGCCATGCCGCTGAAGATCCGCCGCATGGAGCCGCGCCGGGCCGCCGAATCCGCACGGGCCATGCTGGCGGCCGTGGGGCTGGCCGAGCGCTTGTCGCACCGCCCGGCCGAGTTGTCGGGCGGCGAGCGCCAGCGCGTGGCCATCGCGCGCGCGCTGGTGGCCCAGCCGGCCTGCGTGCTCGCCGACGAGCCCACCGGCAACCTGGACCGCAGCACCGCCGATGGCGTGTTCGCGCTGATGCTGCGCCTAGCGCGCGAGCAGGGCACGGCCTTCGTCATGGTCACGCACGACGACACGCTGGCCGCGCGCTGCGACCGCGTGCTGCGGCTCAACGCGGGGCGCCTCGCGGCCTGAGCGGCGGGGGCCGGCCCCGGCGCGCCGGCGGGGCACTTCTTTCCTCCTGCACCCCGTTTCGCCGCGCCCGGCGGCGGGCGGTGCCGTGCCTGCGGCCGGGCCGCGCGCGGGGGGGCGTTGCTGTGCCGCCGTGTTCGAGTCCCTCGGCAAAAAGGGAAGCGCCGTCCTTCCCGGAATGCGCCATGCCGGTGCAAATCCCCGGGGACATCATGTTTTTGGTGCATAACCTGCTGTGCGCCATGCATGACAATGCGCGGTTTTGGTCAATTACGCACTTTTTTGGAGATCGGATGAAGCACGGCAGCGCCCAAGACTTCCTGGCCCATGTGGCCCAACGCAACCCGGGGCAGCCGGAATACCTGCAAGCCGTGACCGAGGTGATCCAGAGCTTGTGGCCCTTCATCGCCGACCATCCCAGGTACCAGACCCAGGCGCTGCTCGAACGCCTGGTCGAACCCGAGCGCGCCATCAGCTTCCGCGTCTGCTGGACCGACGACCACGGCGAGGTGCAGGTCAACCGCGGCTACCGCATCCAGCACAGCCTGGCCATCGGCCCCTACAAGGGCGGCCTGCGCTTCCACCCCTCGGTCAACCTGTCGATCCTGAAGTTCCTGGCCTTCGAGCAGACCTTCAAGAACGCCCTGACCACGCTGCCCATGGGCGGCGGCAAGGGCGGCTCCGACTTCGACCCCAAGGGCAAGAGCCAGGGCGAGGTGATGCGCTTCTGCCAGGCCTTCGCGACCGAGCTGTTCCGCCACGTGGGCGCGTACACCGACGTGCCGGCGGGCGACATCGGCGTCGGCGGGCGTGAAGTGGGCTTCATGGCCGGCATGGTCAAGAAGCTGACCAACCGCGCCGACTGCGTGTTCACGGGCAAGGGCCTGAGCTTCGGCGGCTCGCTGATCCGCCCCGAGGCCACGGGTTACGGCAACGTCTATTTCGCGCAGGAAATGCTCAAGACCCGCGGCAAGAGCTTCGACGGCCTGCGCGTGTCCGTTTCCGGCGCGGGCAACGTGGCCCAGTACACCATCGAGAAGGCCCTGGCGCTGGGCGCCAAGGTGGTCACGGTGTCCGACTCCAGCGGCACGGTGGTCGACGAGGACGGCTTCACGACCGAGAAGCTGGCCGTGCTGATGGACGTGAAGAACCACCTCTATGGCCGCGTGAGCGACTATGCCGAACGCACGGGCACGAAGTTCATCGCCGGCGCCACGCCCTGGCACGTGCCGGTGGACGTGGCGCTGCCCAGCGCGACGCAGAACGAGCTGAACGCCGAGGACGCGAAGACGCTGGTCAAGAACGGCGTGGTTTGCGTGGCCGAGGGCGCCAACATGCCCTCGACCATCGAGGCGGTTCACGTCTTCGAGCAGGCGGGCGTGCTCTACGCACCGGGCAAGGCCAGCAACGCCGGCGGCGTCGCCACCTCGGGCCTGGAAATGAGCCAGAACGCCTCGCGCATCTCCTGGCCGCGCGAGGAAGTGGACGGCCGCCTGCTGCAGATCATGCAGAGTATCCATGCGTCCTGCCTGCAGTACGGCACGCGCGCCGACGGCCGCGTGAGCTACGTGGATGGCGCCAACGTCGCCGGCTTCGTGAAGGTGGCGGACGCGATGCTGGCGCAGGGCGTGGTCTGACCGCACGGTCCTGGCGCCGCCTTCCGGCCCGGCCCGGCGCCCGACGGCGCGCCGGGTCGGGCCCCAACCGCCCGCGAACAGAGGTGCCTGGGTTCGCGCAGCCAGCGGGGCGAGCGTGTTTTCGTGGCACGCTATGCCCCATGCCCGACACGAACTTCACCGACCCCCTGCTGCATCCGCCCCTGAAGGGTCTGCCCCTGCACAGCCCGCCGCTGCGCGTCAGCGAGGTGGGGGCGCAGGGCTGGAACCTGCTCGCCGACGATCTGCCTTTCCCTGTTGCGCTGCTCAAGCGCGACGCACTGGCGCACAACATCGCCTGGATGGCGGAACGGACCCGGTCCTGGGGCGTGGCGCTGGCGCCGCACGGCAAGACCACCCTGTCGCCGCAGCTCTTCGCGCGCCAGATCGCCGCGGGCGCCTGGGGCATCAGTTTCGGCAACGTCTTTCAGCTGGCGATGGGGGTGGCGGCGGGCGTGCGGCGCGCCATCATTGCGAACCAGGTGATCGGCGCGGCGGACCTGGCCGCGCTGCAGAGGCTGCTGCAGGCGCACGCCGACCTGCGCGTGCTGTTCCTGGTCGATTCACAGGCGCAGCTGGCGCAGATCGAAGCCTGGGCCGCGAAGCACCCGTTGGTGCGGCCTTTCGAGCTGCTGCTGGAGATCGGCTTCCACGGCGGCCGCACGGGCTGCCGCGACGAGGAAGAGGCGCTGGCCGTGGCGCGTGCCGTGCACGCCAGTCCGGCCGCGCAACTGGCCGGCATCGAATGCTACGAAGGCCTTTGGGCCCAGGGTGAGAGCGCGGCTGACACCGACTGGGTGAACACGCTCATGGACCGCGTGGATGCGGTGGCGCGCCAGTGCGTGCAGGAAGGCCTGTTCGCGCACGACGAAGTGATCGTGTCAGCCGGCGGCTCGGCCGTGTTCGATCTGGTGGCCGCACGCCTGCGACCGGCGCTGGGCCGACCGGTGCGGGGCGTGCTGCGCTCGGGCTGCTATATCACGCACGACCACGGCACCTACACGCGCATGCTGCAGGCGATGGCGCCGCGCCTGGGCTGTGATTGCGGCGACGCGCTGCGCCCGGCCCTGGAGGTGTGGGCGCTGGTGCAGTCCTGCCCCGAGCCGGGCCTGGCCATCGTGGGCGCGGGCAAGCGCGACCTGTCCTTCGACATGGGCCTGCCGATGCCCATCGCGCGTGCGGCGCCCGGCGCCCGCCAAGCCTGTGCAGCGCCTTCGGGCTGGCGCATCACGGGCCTCAACGACCAGCATGCCTACCTGCGCTGGGACGCGGCCGATCCCGCACTCGCTGCGCAGGCGCCCGTCGTGGGCGAGCGCGTCGGGCTGGGCATCTCGCACCCCTGCACCACCTTCGACAAGTGGCGCTGGATGCCGGTGGTGGACGACGGCTACGGCGTGCGCGACGCCATCAGCATCCACTTCTGAACCGCGCCGCCCCGCACCAGCCGGCACGGGCGGCGGCTGCGCGGCGCCGGATGATGCCGGCCTCTTCGGCTTGCGCAGGACACACGCACGACGCACATGACCTCACAGGTCATCGACCGGCGGCCGCGGCGCGGCGACCATGCGTGCACCTCAACGCACACAGGAGATCGCCATGACCGCCGCCACCGCCACCACCGCCGCCCCCGTCGACGCCCGCGCCCTTGCCAGCCACTACATTGCGCTGTGGAACGAGCCCGACGCCGCACGCCGCGCCGAGCTGCTGCGCAGCCACTGGTGCGAAGACGCCGCCTACACCGACCCGCTGGCCGCCGTGCGCGGCCACACGCAGATCAGCGCCCTGGTCGGTGCGGTCCAGGAACGCTACCCGGGCTTTCGCTTCACGCTGATCGGCACGCCCGACGCGCACGGCGAGCACCTGCGCTTCTCATGGACGCTCGGCCCGCAGGAGGCACGCGACCTGATCCAGGGCACCGACTTCGCCGACCTGCAGGGCGGCAAGCTGCGCCGCGTGACGGGCTTCCTGGACAAGGTGCCGGCAGGCGCCTGAGCGGTGCCGCTCAGGCCGCGATGGAGTAGCCGCCGTCCACCGGGATCGCGGTGCCGGTCACGAAGTCCGACGCGCTGCTGGCCAGGAACACGGCGGTGCCCGCGAGGTCCTTGGGCTGGCCCCAGCGGCCGGCCGCCGTGCGGGCGATCACGCGCTCGTTGAGCCCGGCCACCTGCGTGCGGGCGGCGTCCGTCAGCTCGGTGGCGATCCAGCCCGGCAGGATGGCATTGACCTGGATGCCATCCACCGCCCAGGACGCAGCCATGGCCTTGGTCAGCTGCACGATGCCGCCCTTGCTGGCGCCGTAGGCCGGCGCGTAGGGCGCGCCGAAGATGGACATCATCGAGCCGATGTTGATCACCTTGCCGCCCCCCGCGGCCTTGAGCAGCGGATGCGCGGCGCGGCTGCACAGGAAGGCGCTGGTGAGGTTGGTGTCCATCACCTGGTGCCATTCGGCCAGGGCCAGCTGGTCCACCGGCTTGCGCACCGTGGTGCCCGCGTTGTTCACCAGGATGTGCAGCGCGCCGCAGCGCGCGGCCACGGCCTCGAAAAGCTGCTGCACCGAGGCTTCGTCGGTCACGTCGGCGGCGATGGCGAAGCTGTCGCTGCCCGCGGCGCGCAGTTGCCGGACCGCGTCCTCGGACTTGGCCATGTTGCGCGCGGCCACCACCACGCGGGCGCCGGCCTGCGCCAGCCCCAGGGCCATGCCCAGCCCGATGCCGCCGTTGCCACCCGTGACCAGCGCCACCTTGCCTGTGAGATCGAACATGCGAGCCGTCTCCTTCCTCAAGAATCTGTCGTGAAAGATGTTCCTGTGCGCGGCCCGGGAAGGCCGCCGCGTCGAGCCGCGCTCCTCAGGCATGCACGCGCGCGCAGCGACGAGAAGCGAACGGGGCGTGCGCCGCGCTCGCGGTGCACGCCCCGATTCTTGCGCAAGCCAAGGGCCGGGCGCGGCTACAGGATCCGGTTGAACCACAGCAGCGACAGCCCGGCCGACAGCAGCGCGAGCAGGGCCGCGCCCAGCGCGAACAACGCCGAGATCTCGGTTTCCTTCTTCTCCACCGTCAGGCGCGAGCTGAGGGTTTCATAGACCTTCTTGAGGTCCGTCGCCGTGCCGGCGTAGAAGTACTCGGCGGCCGTGCTGGTGGCCACGGCCTTGAGGGTTTCCTCGTCCAGCCGCACGCGCATGGACCAGCCTTCGAAGCCGATGGTCTCGCCCGTCACGGTGCCCACCCCCACCGTGTAGACGCGCACGCCGCGGTCGGCGGCGGCCTTGGCCGCATCCATCGGGTCCACGCCCGTGGTGCGCTGGCCATCGGTCAGCATGATGATGGCGGCCGAGCTGTACGAGCCGGGCGGCACCGGTGCGGCCTCCGCCGGCCTGGGGCGCTGCGCCTGGTCGATGGGCACGCCCTGCAACTGCTGGCGCCCGGGCGGCCCGAAGCTGGTGATGTCGATGCCGGCATCCGGGAACAGCGTGGCCAGCGACACCACGATGGCATTGCCCGTGGCGGTGGCGCGCTGCAGCTGGAAGGAATCGATGGCGGCGTAGAGGTCTTCGCGGTGGGTGGTGGGCAGCTGCGCCACGTTGGCGCTGCCCGCGAAGGCCACCACGCCCACCTTCACGTGGCGCGGCAGGTCCTTGATGAAACCCTTGGCGGCTTCTTGCGCGGCCACCAAGCGGTTGGGCTTGACGTCCTCCGCGCGCATGCTGCCCGACACGTCCATCGCGAGGATGATGGTCTGCTGGTTGGACGGCAGCACCACCGAGGCCATGGGCCGCGCCGCCGCGATCAGCATGGCCGCGATGGCCAGCAGGAAAAGCAGCGGCGGCAGGTGGCGGCGCAGCGAATGGCCCGTGCCCAGGGCCTCGCGCACGATGGACAGGCTGGCATAGCGCACCGCCAGCTTCTTCTTGCGCCGCAGCAGCCAGACATAGAGCAGCAGCAACAGCGGCAGCACCGCCAGCAGCCAGAGGAACTGGGGCCAGAGAAAGCTCATGATGGGGCTCCTGCAGGGAGGGTCGCCGGGCCGCTCCGTCCGGTTCGCACGCGGCGCTTGCGAAGGTCCGAGAAGCGGACGATGGCCTGCACCAGGTCGTCTTCGGTCGACAGCTCGAGCGCGTCCACGCCGGCGCGGGCCAGGGCTTCGCGCAGCGCCGTCTCGCGGTCGGCGGCCAGGCGCGCGAAGCGGCGGCGAAAGCCCGCGTCATGCGTGTCGACCCACAGCTGCTCGCCGGTCTCCGCGTCGGTGAGTGGCACCAGGCCCAGGTCGGGCAGATCCAGCTCCAGCGGATCGAACAGGCGCACGGCCACCACTTCATGGCGCTGCGCCAGGCGGCCCAGCGGCTTTTCCCAGCCGGGTTCGCTGAGGAAGTCGGACACCACGAAGACCGTGGAACGCCGTGGCATCAGCGCCGCGGCGGCGTCCAGCAGGTCGGCCAGCTTCGTCATGCCGGCGGCGGCCGGCCCGGCCTTGGCCGCGCGCTTGTCCTCGGGCGCGCGCCGGCCCATCAGGTGCAGCAGGCGCAGCACGTGGGCGCGGCCGCTGCGCGGGGGCAGCACGGCTTCGAGGCTGTGGCCGTAGACCAGTGCGCCCACGCGGTTGCCGTGCCGCGTGAGCAGGCGCGCGAGCACGCCCACGAAACCGGCGGAGATGTCGCGCTTGGCCCGCGTGCCGGAGCCGAAGTCGACGGAGCGGCTCAGGTCGAGCACGAACCAGGCGGCCATCTCGCGGTCTTCGGTGAACACGCGCACGTGCGGCACCTGCTGGCGCGCCGTCACGTTCCAGTCGATGTGGCGCACGTCGTCGTGCAGCTGGTATTCGCGCAGGTCGGCCAGGTCCAGGCCGGTGCCGCGCATCAGCGTGCGGTAGTCGCCCTGCAGCAGGCCGTCCAGGCGGCGGATGACGGTCCATTCCAGCCGCCGCAGCAGGCGCTCGGCGCCGTCGGCCGCGGGCAGGGCGGGCGCGCCATCGTTGGCCGCCTCGGTCTGCACCGCGACTTCGGCGGCCGGGGCGGTGCGGGAGGATCGGCGCCACCACGTCATGGATGGTGCTCCCGTTCAGGCCGCCTGCCGTTCGTGTTCGAGCGGCCGCGGCGGCGCCGGCACGGCCCGCATGATGCGCTCGACCAGCGCGTCGGGCGTCAGGCCTTCCGACAGCCCTTCGTACGACAGCGTCACGCGGTGGCGCAGCACGTCGGGCACCAGGTCCGTCATGTCCTCGGGCAGGGCGTAGGTGCGGCCGCGCAGCAGGGCCAGCGCCCGCGCGCCTTCGGTCAGGTTGATGGTGGCGCGCGGGCTGGCGCCGTAGGTGATGAGCTGGCGCGTGTCCTTGAGGCCGAACCTCTCGGGCGTGCGCGTGGCCGACACCAGCTTCACGGCGTACTGGATCAGCGACGGGTCCACGTACACCTGCCGCGCCTGCTGCTGCAGGGCCGCGAGCTGCTCGGTGGTGGCGACGGGCGCGGCCTCCAGCTTGGCGCCGATCACGCGCTGCACGATGACGAACTCCTCCTCGTCGGTCGGGTAGTCCACCAGCACCTTCATCATGAAGCGGTCCACCTGCGCCTCGGGCAGGGGGTAGGTGCCTTCGGTCTCGATGGGGTTCTGCGTCGCCATCACCAGGAACGGCCGGGGCACCGGGTGCGTCTCGCCCGCGATGGTGACCTGCCGCTCCTGCATCACCTCGAGCAGCGCGCTTTGCACCTTGGCCGGCGCGCGGTTGATCTCGTCGGCCAGCAGCAGGTTGGCGAACACCGGACCCAGCGCGGTGGAGAACTCGCCGGTCTTCTGGTTGTAGATGCGCGTGCCTACCAGGTCGGCGGGCACCAGGTCGGGCGTGAACTGGATGCGCTTGAACTGGCCGCGCACCGTGTCGGCCAGCGTTTTCACGGTCAGCGTCTTGGCCAGGCCGGGCACGCCTTCGACCAGCAGGTGGCCGCCCGCCAGCATGGCCACCATCACGCGTTCGAGGAAGCGGTCCTGCCCCACCACCACGCGCTTGACCTGGTAGAGGATCTGCTCCATCAGCTCGGCCGTGGAGGCGGGCGTGGCGTGGGCGGCAAGGGGCGCGGCGGTCGGTGCGGTGTCCATGGTCATGCGCGGGTCCTGGTGGGCGGGGAGGGGGCAGGCGGCAGATGCGAAAGTGCTAGAAGGGCGGCGACCCGGCGGCCGAGGCCGCGTTCTCGATCGGCACCGCGAAGCCGATGCCGATGAAGGTGCGCTGCTGCGTCGGGTTGAGGATGGCGGTGACGATGCCCAGCACCTCGCCGTCCATGTTGACCAGCGGGCCGCCCGAATTGCCGGGGTTGGCCGCGGCATCGAACTGGATCAGGTTGCCCAGTTCCTGCTTGCCTTCGGGCGAACGGAAGGAGCGCTTGAGCCCCGACACCACGCCCGCCGATACCGAGGGCCCGATGCCGAAGGGAAAGCCGACCGCCACCACCTGGTCGCCGGGGCGCAGGTCGGCCGTGGAGCGCAGGGTCGCGGCGATCAGGTCGTCGGGCAGCTTCCTGGCCTGCAGCACGGCCAGGTCGTTTTCCGGCTGCGCGCCGGTCACGGTGGCGTCGGACTCGGTGCCGTCGTGGAAGGTGACCTTGATGCGCTCGGCGCCGGCGACCACGTGCAGGTTGGTCAGGATGGTGCCGTTGTCCACGATCACCACGCCCGTGCCCACGCCGCGCTCCTCGGGCTCGTGCGGCGCCGCTTCGGCCTCGGGCGCCTTGCCCTTGCCCAGGTTGCGGCCACGCTTTTCCTGCTTGGCGGCGGGCGTGTTCTTTTCCGGGCCGTAGCCCACCACCCGCACCAGCGAGGGGCCGATGGTCTCGGCCGCGCGCGCGGCCGGGGAGGGCAGGGTCTGCGTGGCCAGCGTGCGCAGCACGGCGGCGTCAATGTCCTTCTGGGTCAGCGCATGCGGGCTGTGCGTGGGCCACACCCAGGCCGCGCCCGCCGCCAGCGACAGGCTCAGCGCCAGCAGCACGGCGAAGCTGCCGCGGCCGGGCTGCCAGCGCGGCTTGCCGGCCGGCGCGGCGCCACTGTCGGCCGCCGCATCGGCCGGGGCGGCCTGCTGCCCGGTGGCGCCGGCGCCGGCCGCGGGCCGGACGGCCTGGGGAGAAGGGCTGTAGCGGACGGGCCTGCGCATGGATGCACCTCCGGCAAGAGCGTGGCAGGGAGCAAAAGCGATCCGGGAACGGGGTCACACTAGCACGCTTTGTGCCCCCTTGCATGTCATCGTGCATCATGACCGCATGAGCATCTTCGTCGATACACACTGTCACCTGGATGCGCCGGAGTTCGGCGACGAGGCGCCCGCCGTGCAGGCGCGGGCACGGCAGGCCGGCGTGGCGCTCGGTGTGATTCCGGCGGTGGGCGTTTTCAATTTCGAGGCCGTGCGCACGCTGGCGCACCGCCAGGGCGATGCCTATGCGCTGGGCATCCACCCGCTTTTCACGCCGAAGGCGCGGCCGGAAGACCTCGACACGCTGGCCGACGCCTTGCGCACGCATCAGGCCGACCCGCGGCTGGTGGCCCTCGGCGAGATCGGGCTGGACTTTTTCGCACCGGGGCTGGACGACGCCAAGCAGCAGCACTTCTTTCGCCGCCAGCTGGAGCTGGCGCGCGACTTCGAGCTGCCGGTGCTCATCCATGTGCGCCGCTCGGTGGACAAGGTGCTGCGGCAGCTGCGCGAGGTGGGGCGCGGCCAGCCGTGGCGTGGCATCGCCCATGCCTTCAACGGCAGCGCGCAACAGGCGGATGCCTGCCTTTCGCTGGGGCTGAAGCTGGGCTTCGGCGGTGCGGTGACCTTCGAGCGCGCGCTGCAGTTGCGGCGGCTGGCCGCCCAACTGCCGCTGGAGGCGCTGGTCCTGGAAACCGACGCCCCCGACATCCCCCCGCATTGGCTCTACCGCACGCAGGCCCAACGCGAGGCTGGCGAGCCCCAGGGCCGCAACGAGCCGGCCGAGCTGCCGCGCATCGCCCAGGTCATTGCCGAACTGCGCGGCGCCCGCGTGGATGACGTGGCGATCGCCACGGTGCGCAATGCGTGCGAGGCCATGCCCCGCTTGGCAGCCCTGCTGCCCGTTGACGGCGGTGGACCGGCCTCGCTGTACGCGCAGGGCCTACAGCAGCCGTAGGCCGACCGCGCGACCCGCAGGACGGCGCTCGACCCGCATGCTTTTGGTGTCATCCTTGGCGTGCGCTTCCTCGTTGGAGCGGGCACACGGCGACATTTCCGCGCCGAAGCCTTTGTCACACAGGAGAACCCACATGCAGAATGTTCACTCCCTTCTTTCCCTGCGCGCGGCCGCGGCGGCGGCTGTGTTCACGATGGCAGGCGTTGCACTGCCGGTCGTGGCACAGGACCGCTACCCCGCGGAAGCCACCAGCGTCGAGCAGGCGCGCGAGTTCGGCGCCAACACGGCCCATCGCGCCGAGCGCGGCGCTGAACGCGCCTGGGACGCCACCAAGGACACGACGCGCCGTGCCGTGAACGCCACCGAGCGCGGTGCCGAGCGCGCCTGGGATGCGACCAAGGACACCACCCGGCGTGCGGCCCACGCGACCGAACGTGGCGCCGAGAAGGCCTGGAACGCGACCCGCGACACCACCGAAAGGGCCGTCGACGCCACCAAGAGCGGCACGCGCAAGGCGGTGAACGCCACCGAGCGCGGCGGCAAGAAGGCCTGGAACGCCACCAAGGAAACCACGGGCAAGGCCGTGGACGCCACCCAGCGCGGCGCCAGGAAGGCCGGGGATGCCACCAGCAACGTCGCGCACAAGGCGGCCGACGGCATGCGTGCGACCGGCGACAAGATCGGCGAGAAGATTCCGGGCACGGCCCAGCATGAGGCCGCCGAGAAGCGCTGAGCACTGACGGCAAGGCAGGCCGGGCCTTGGCTCGGCGTGCCCCGCTTCCCGCAGCAAGGGGCGTCGCCTGAGTTTCAGGCGGCGCCCTTTTTTCATGGCTTTCTCGCTTTGCGCGGGGTCGCACGCCCCTGAGGCGCGTCGGCACGCGTTGCGCGTCACGCCCCTTTCACAAGCGCCTTCTACGCTGACCGGCTTTCCCTGTTCCGGGCACGGATCGATGCGTCTGCGCGTCTTGCGCACAGGCGTCGATCGATGCTCTCTGCGATCCAAGGACTTCCGTTCATGTCGACGACGTATCACAAGCTGCGCGAGGGCGCTTTCTCCCAGGACTGGTCGGACACCGGCCTGATCACGGTCAATGACAACTGGGACCGCGTGCCTTCCATCGTGGGTGACCGTGGCGATGACCTGGTTGCCACCACCGGGGCCGATCCCCGGACCGTGCTGAGCGCAGGCTCGATGGTGCTGGACGTCAATGCCAACCAGACGAATCCCGATACTTTTTCGACGGGCGGGGTGGCCGAATTCCATCTGGCGAATCCGGTGGTGGCGTTGCAGGGTTCGGGCACGGCGGACGCACCGAACCTGGTGATCCACCTCGACGCCACGGGGCGGCAGAACATCACCGTGAGCTACCTGCTGCGCGATCTGGATGGCAGCGCCGACGATGCCGTGCAGGCCGTGGCGCTCCAATACCGCATCGGGGAAATCGGAGACTTCATCAACGTCCCTTCCGCCTACGTCGCGGATGCCACCGCGGCCGGAAGCGCGACCCAGGTCACGGCGGTTTCCGCCGTGTTGCCGGCCGCCGTCAATGGCGCGGCACAGCTGCAGGTGCGCATCCTCACCACGAATGCCGCGGGCAACGACGAGTGGGTGGGCATCGACGACATCGTCGTCGACAGTGCCCCGGCTGCTGCCGCCACGCTGAGCTATGCCGGCGTGTTGCAGGAGTCCGCCGCCTTCGACGGCAGCATCGACCCGGACAGCCCCATCGTCATCACCTTGGCGGGCGACACCTTCGCCGGCAGCAACGGCGACGCGCTGGCGGCCAGCTTCGGCAACCTGCCCGACGGCCTTCAGGCGCAGCTCACGCGCACCGGCGACACCACGGCCGAGCTGCGCCTGGTGGGCACCGCGGGTTCACATGCCAATGCCGATGACGTGGCGAACCTCTCCGTCACGTTCCTGGACGCGGCCTTCTCGGGCGGCTCCGCGGCCGCCGTCGCGGGCGCCAGCCGCACCGACCTGCGCATCGACTTCGGCGACACGGGCGACGTGGGCAGCGTGCAGACCTTCACGCCCAACGCCGGCACGGCCTCGGGCAGTTCCGACGCGTCGACGGCCTATGCGCTCGATGCCAACTGGATGGTGGTGGGCGACGACGAAGCCAACGTGCTGCGCGTGTACCACCGCGAAGGCGGCGCGGCCGTGAAGGAATGGAATTTCGAGGCGCATGTCCAGGCCGGCGACGAGCTGGACCTGGAAGCCGGCACGCGCATCGGCGACACCTACTACTTCACCGGCTCGCACAGCAACAAGAAGAGCGGCGCCGAGCACGACAGCCGCGAATACCTCTTCGCCGTGCAGATCGAAGGCACGGGGGCCGATACGCAGTTCACCTACCTGGGCAAGCACGGCGGGCTGGAGCAGCAGCTGGCGGCGTGGGACGCCGCCAACGGCCACGGCCTGGGCGCCCACCACTTCGGCTTCGCAGCCTCCTCGGCCAGCGGCGTGGTGCCCGAGGGCACGAACGGCTTTTCCATCGAAGGCCTGGCGGCCTCGGCCGACGGCAGCCGGCTGCTGCTGGGCTTTCGCGCGCCGCAGGCCTCCACCGGCACGCGCGACAAGGCCGTGGTCGTGGAAGTGGGCCTGGACGGGCTGTTCGGCGCCGAGGGCGGCACGGCCACGCCGACCTTCGCCGCAGTGCACGAACTGAACCTCGGCGGGCGCGGCATCCGCTCCATCGAGCAGGCCGCGGATGGCAGCGGCTACCTGATCCTGGCCGGCCCGTCCGGCTCGGCCAGCGCCGAGGTCACGCATGACTTCCGCCTGTTCCGCTGGGACGGCGTGAGCGAGACGCCGCAGGAACTGGACGTGGACCTGGACGTGTTGCGCGACGGCACGGGCGGCAGCTTCGAAACCCTCGTCGACGTGCGCAGCACCGGGCAGGGCACCTTCGTCCAGCTGCTGCAGGACAACGGCGACACGGTGTGGCCCGGCAAGAGCGCGGTGTCCAAGGACCTGCCCGCCGACCAGCAGCAGTTCGTCGGCCACTGGGTGCAGATCGGCGCTGAGGTGGACAACAGCACCGGCGGCCCGGCGCTCAAGGCCACCAGCCCGGCGGACGACGCCGGCAACGTGGCCGTGGGCGCCCACCTGGTGCTCAAGTTCGACGAAGGCGTGAAGGCCGGCGCCGGCCGCTTCGTGCTCCGCGACAGCGAGGGCGGGCTGGTGGAGGCCATCGACGCCGGCGACACCGCGCGGGTGAAGTTCGACTTCAACACGGTCACTATCGATCCGTCCGTCACGCTGCAAGGCAACACGGGCTATTACGTGGAGACCGAAGGCGCGGCCGTGACCGATCACTACGGCAACGTGTGGGCCGGGCTGGCCGGCCCGACGGCCTTCAATTTCACGACCTTCGATGCCTCGGCCGCCCCGGCGACCCTGCTGATCACCGAGGTCAACTCGAACGGGGGCCCGGCCGACTTCTTCGAGATCTACAACCACGGCAGCGAGGCCATCGACCTGAGCGGCTGGACCTGGAACGACAGCAAGCAGGAGGCCGCCGACGCCGCCACGCTGCCCGATGGCACGGTGCTGCCGCCCGGTGGCCGCCTGGTGGTGGTGAGCGACGACGCGCTGACGCCGGAAGCCTTCCGCGCCGCCTGGGGCCTGGACGGCAGCGTCGCCGTGGTGGTCACGGCCGGCCCGGGCCTGGGCGCCGGCGACGGCGTGGCGCTGCTCAACCCCGCCGGCCAGCTGGCGGCGGCCCTCAACTACGGCAACGCCACCTTCACGGCCGGCGGCGTCAGCGTGGCGCCGGCCATCCTGAGCGGCGGCGCCGGCATCACGGCGACGGCCCATGCGGGAGCGGCGGCGGGCGGCGTGGGCACGGCCTCGATGGTGTGGGACGGCCTGTCGGTCACCGCACCCACCTACACCGCGGCGGTCGCGGGGCAGAACGGCGCGCATGCCACGGTGAGCGGCGGCGCGGGTGTGGGCTCGCCCGGGGTGGCGGCCAAGCCCAGCGTGCTGATCACCGAAGTCAACTCCAACGCAGGCGTCGACTTCTTCGAGCTGTACAACCACGGTTCGACCGCCCTCGACCTGACGGGCTGGAAGTGGGACGACGACTCCGCCAACTTCAAGGATGCGGCGGCCGTGTCCTTCCCGGCCGGCACCACGCTGGCAGCGGGCGAGAAGCTGATCGTCATCGTCGGCACCGACGTGGCGGGCTTTCGCGCCGGCTGGGGCGGCCTGCCGGAGTCGGTGCAGGTCGTCGGCGTGAGCAGCAACCCCGGCCTGGGCGGCAGCGATGCCGTGGTGGTCTTCGATGCCCATGGCAGCGTGGCTGCCGCGCTCAGCTACAAGCCCACCGGCACCCACCTCACGGCCAGCGATGGGACGGTGATCGCGCCGCTGGTGCGCGCCGACGGCCAGGCCACGGCCAGCGGGCATGCGGGCGTGGCGGTGGGCGCGACGGCCACCGTGTCCGCGGTGTGGGACGGCGTCTCCGTCACCGACCCGAAATACCAGGCGGCCGTGGCCGGCCAGGACGGTGCCTTCGCCAGCAGCGTGGGCGTGGGTTCGCCCGGCGTGGTCGGCGCCACGGGGCCTGCCGTGGGGGCTGCGCCGAACTATTCGCAGGCCTTCAACGACGCGGCCGGCTTCGCCGAGTTCACGAAGTTCAGCAAGGACCCGGATGTCGCGAACGCGTGGTACTTCAGCGCCAGCCAGCAGGCGGCGGAAGTCAACGGCTTCGGCGACGCGGCGCCGGCCGACGACTGGCTGATCTCCAAGGCCTTCAACCTGAACGGCACCGCGGTCGAGTTCCTGAGCTTCCGCACCTGGACCAACTTCACCGACGCGGGCATCGCGCAGCCGCTCACACTCAAGTACTCCACCGACTACAGCGGCTCGGGCGACCCGTCGCAGGCCACCTGGACGGAACTGAGCTTCACCGCATCGCCGCGCGCCAGCCAGGCCTGGACGGACTCCGGCCTGATCGACCTGTCGGAGATCAGCGGCACGAACGTGCATTTCGCGTTCCAGTACCAGTCGTCCGGCACCACGGCCAGCACCTCCTCGTCGTGGCGCCTGGACGACTTCAGGATCGACAGCCATGCCACGCCGGTGATTTCCATCGCCGCCACCGATGCCGACAAGGCCGAGGGCGACACGGGCAGCACGGCCTTCACCTTCACCGTGACGCGGGCCGGCAGCGACCTGCAGGCCGAGACCGTGGACTGGAGCGTCCAGGGTTCGGGCACCCACGCGGCCGATGCGGCCGACTTCGGCGGGGCGCTGCCTTCGGGCACGGTGCACTTCGCGGCCGGCCAGAAGACGGCCACGATCACGGTGCAGGGGATGGCGGATACGCGGACCGAGACCGACGAGACCTTCACCGTCACGCTGGGCACCCCTTCGGCCGGCAGCACGGTCATCCATGGCGGCAGCGCCACGGGCACCATCCGCAACGACGACGGCCTGAGCATCACCCGGATCGGTGAGATCCAGGGCGAGGTGACCGACGTGGCCGGCATCGCCGCGAACTCGGCGATGCATGGCCAGAAGGTGATCATCGAGGGCACGCTCACCGGCTATGCGCCGGGCCTGAGTGGCTTCTACGTGCAGGACGAAGGCGATGGCAATGCCAACACCTCGGACGGCATCTTCGTGTACTTCGGCAACAACGTGGCGATCAAGGAACTGGTCGCGGCCAGCGCCCCAGGCTACCAGGTGCGCGTGGAAGGCACGGTGGGCAACTACAAGGGGCAGACCCAGCTGAGCGGCACCGTCACCTACACGGTGCTGGACAGCACGGGCACGGCGCTGCCCGCACCGGTGCAGATCAAGCTGCCCGTGCAGGACATGCTGGCCTGGGAGGCCGTGGAAGGCATGTTGGTGGAAGTCAGCTCGGGCACCGAGGGCGGCTCGCTGGTCGTCACCGACAACTACAACTACGGCCGCTATGGGCAGGCGACGCTCACCTCCGATGACCTGCAGAAGCTGTTCACGGAAGAGAACGCGCCGGACAAGGCGGGCTTCGATGCGCACAACGCGCAGCTGAAGCTGGACCAGATCATCCTGGACGACGGCGTGGGCGCGCAGAACCCGGTCTCCGGCCTGGTGGGCCGCAACGGCGAAGCGCTGTCGGCCAGCAATCCGCTGCGTGCCGGCGACGCCACCGACAAGATCGTCGGCATCGTCGACCAGTTCTTCGGCGCCACGAACACCGACGCCAGCAGCGCCAGCAACGCGCACCCGCAGGCCGCGGCGCACGAGACCACCTACCGCATCCAGCCCGTGGTGGAGACGCCGGTTTTCACCGGGGCACCGCGCCCGACGGCGGACGACATCCCGGACGCGATCCAGAACGCCGAGATCAAGGTCGCTTCGGCCAACGTGCTGAACTACTTCAACACGCTGGGCACGGCGCAATTCACCACCTCGGCCGGCAACACCATGGCGGGGCGCGGGGCCAGCAATGCGGCCGAGTTCACGCGCCAGCAGGACAAGATCGTCGAAAGCCTGCTGGGCCTGGATGCCGACGTGATCGGCCTGATGGAGATCCAGAACAACGGCTTCGGCGAGGGCAGTGCGCTGGACGCCCTGGTCAAGGCGCTCAACGCGAAGGCCGGCGGCGACGTCTACACCTACGTGGGTGCGCCCGACCACGGCGCCGGCAGCGATGCCATCACCGTGGCGGTCATCTACAAGAAGGACAAGGTCGCGCCGGTGGGCACGACGGCATCGCCCGATGCTTCGTATGACGCCTTCTACGAGCTGGGCAATCGCGTGCCGGTGGCGCAGACCTTCGAGTCGCTGGCCAGCGGCGAGAAGTTCACGGTGGTGGTGAACCACTTCAAGAGCAAGAGCAGCGGCACCGCCGCCCAAGGGCAGGACCAGGGCGACGGGCAGGGCGCCAGCTACCTGGCCCGCGAGAAGGCGGCCGCCCAGCTGCTGGAATGGCTGGGCACCCAGCCCACGGGCGAAGCCGATCCCGACACCCTGCTGCTGGGGGACTTCAATGCCTACAGCCAGGAGAAGACGGTCAGCGACCTGGTGGCGGGCGGCTACGAGAAGATCTCGACGGGCTATTCCTATTCCTTCGACGGCCTGTGGGGCTCCCTGGACCATGTGTTCGCCAGCGACGCCTTGCAGGACAGCGGCCAGGTCGCCGGCGTGTACAAGTGGGCGATCAATGCGCAAGAGCCGGTGGTGCTGGACTACAACACCGACTTTCCCAAGCCCGCGGACAGCTATGCGCCGGACGCTTATCGCTCCAGCGACCACAACCCGATCCTCGTGGGCCTGAATCTGGGCGCGCCGACGCCCACCCCGACGCCGACGCCGACGCCCACACCGACGCCGACGCCCACACCGACACCGACACCGACACCGACCCCCACGCCTGGACAGCAGATCGTCGGTTCGAATGCCGGGGAGATGCTGCAGGGCGGTGCGGGCAACGACCGCATCGACGGCGGCGCGGGCCTGGACTGGGTGCGCAGCGAAGGCGCGCGGGAGGCGCACCAGATCGCGCGGCAGGCCGACGGCAGCTGGCTGCTGGAAAGCGATGCCGGCGGCCGCGACAGGCTGGTCGACGTGGAGCGCGTGCTCTTCGACGACGGTGCCGTGGCGCTGGATCTGCAGGACGGCGGCCAGGCCGCGCTGGCGGCCCGCCTGATCGGCGTGGTGGCCGGACCCGAGGCCGTGAAGGACCCGGCCCTGGTGGGAGAAGTGCTGGGCTACCTGGACGCGCTGGGCGAGGACGGCTTCCTGCGCGTGCTGGACGAACTGGGCGTGATCGCGGCGCAGGCCGGCGGCTCGGATTCGGCGTCGCTGCTCACGCTGCTGCACACCCATGTGACGGGCCGCGCCCCCGACACCGCCGAACTGCAGCAGATGGTCGAGCTGCAGCAGGCCCTGGGGCTGGACACGGCGGGCACCATTGCGTGGGCCGCACGCCTGCCGCAGACCGCCGCGCGCATCGGCCTCGAAGCACTGGCCACCGAGGGGCTGGCTTTCCAGCGCTTCGATGGCCTGCTGCTGGGCAGCGCGCAGGACGACCGCCTGAGCGCCGTGGCCAATGGCCAGCGGATCGATGGCCGCGAAGGCCTGGACACCTTCGTCTACGAGGGCGAGCGCGGCGACTATGTCATCGAGCGCCAGGCCGATGGCTCCTACACGGTGCAGGCCCGCCAGGGCGGCACCCTCGACCACCTGTGGAATGTGGAGCGCATCGAGTTCGCCGACGCCAGGGTGGCGCTGGACCTGGTGCCAGGCCGGGCCGGCGACGCGCTGAAGCTGCTGCAGGCGCTCGGCGGTGACGCGGCCCTGGAGAACGCCGACTGGGTGGCGCAAGCCGTTCGCCAGGTGGATGCGCTGGGCCTGGCCGGCGCGGCCCAGGCCGTGGTGGACGCGGGGGTGGCGGCTCATTTCGCCGGCGGCGCGTCGCTCGAAGCGCTGCTGGCCCAGGTGGCCGCCAATGTCACCGGCGCGGCCCTGTCGGCGGACGAGCTGCAGTGGCACCTTGACTTTGCCGAGGCGCGGGGCATGGACGCTGCGGACGTGCTCGCGTTCGCTGCCGAGCTGCCGATCACGGCGCAGCGCGTGGATCTGGTGGGTCTGGCCCAGCAAGGCGTGGCCTACGAGATGTGGGAGGCCTGATCCTCTTCAGGCCCTGCACGGCCGGGTGCTACGGCGACGCCTGAGTGTCGCCGCAGCCCGACCCGGCGCCGCGGCCGGCTTCGCTGCCGGCCGCGGCGTTCTGTCTTGGCCTTGCGCCAGCGCGCGGCAGCGACAATGGCGACCGTGTCTGTGCCCCTTTCCCCCGTCCTCGCGTCCGCCGCAGCTCCCGCGCCGGAGGGCGGCCCCTGCGTGCTTCAGGGCCTCGCGCCCGTGGCCGGCCCCGGCACCGTGCTGCTGATCCTGGGCAGCTTCCCGGGCGTGCGCTCGCTGCAGCTGCAGCAGTACTACGCCCATCCGCAGAACCAGTTCTGGAAGATCCTGCAGGCGCTGTGGCCGCAGCATCCGCTGCCCGGGGCTTCGCAGCCCGGCGGCTACGCCGCGCGCTGCCGCTGGCTGCTGGACCGCGGCCTGGGCCTGTGGGACGTGTATGCCCGCTGCACGCGCAGCGGCAGCCTGGACAGCGCGATCCGCGACGCCGTGCCCAACGACATTGCCGGCCTGAAGCTGCCGCGCCTGAAAGCCGTGGCGCACAACGGCGGCGAGAGCTTCCGTCACGCGCGCCACACGGCGCAGCTGGGGGTGCCCGTGCACCGGTTGCCTTCCACCAGCCCCGCGAACGCGAGCTGGACCTTCGAGCGCAAGCTCGGTGCGTGGCGTGCCGTCGTGGCCGAACAGGGGCTGCTCTGATGGCGGCCCCGCGTCAACCGGGCAAGAACGGCAAGGCCCGTGCCGCTGCAGCCCCTGCCGAGTTGCCCGAAGTCAATTTCTCCGACTGGGGCGATCGCCGCTACCTGCACCTGGGCACGGAATGGGTGCAGGGCTCGATGCGGCTCGACGCGCCGGACGAGATCGACCTCGAGTACGTGCAGCGCATGATGGCCTGGCTGCTGTTCGTGGAGCCGGCCTCGGTCGCGCGGCGCCACGCCATGCAGCTGGGGCTGGGCGCGGCGGCGCTCACCAAGTTCAGCCGCAAGCGCCTGCGCATGCGCACCACGGCCATCGAACTGAACCCGCAGGTGCTGGCGGCCTGCCGCGGCTGGTTCAAGCTGCCCGCGGACGATGGGAAGCTGCGGGTCGTGATCGCGGACGCGGCCGAAGAGATACGCAGGACCGAATGGCAGGGCAGCGTCGATGCCCTGCAGGTGGACCTGTACGACCATGAGGCCGCGGCCCCGGTGCTGGACAGCGCCGATTTCTACGCCGATTGCCGGGCGCTGCTGACCGAGGACGGCTGCATGACGGTCAACCTCTTCGGCCGCTCCTCGAGCTACGAGCGCAGCCTGGAGAAGATCGCCGAGGCCTTCGGCGCCGAGGCCCTGTGGGCCTTCAAGCCCACGCGCGAAGGCAACACGGTGGTGCTGGCGCAGCGCACGCCGGCGCGCCCCCGGCGCGACAAGCTGGCCGACCAGGCCGAGGCCGTGCAGGCGCGCTGGGGCCTGCCGGCGCCCAAATGGCTGCGCGTCTTCAAATCCCTGGCACCATGACGGGCGTGAATCCCCCGTCCTCCACCGCCCCGGCCTATGAAGGCCCGCTGCAGCTGCGCGTGCTGATCGAATGGCTGGCGCGCGACGGCGTGATCTCGCCTGCCGAGGCGCAACGCACGCTGATGCGCTGCGCCCAGGTCGAAAGCCGTCAGCCGCCGCTGGTGCGGCTGGCCAACGTGGCGATGGCGCGGGAAGCGGACGGCAAGCCGCTGGACCTGGAACAGCTGGCGCAATGGCTGGCGCGCCGCGCCGGCCTGGACTACCTGCGCATCGATCCGCTCAAGGTGGACGTGGCCAAGGTCTCGGAGACCATGAGCGCGGGCTATGCGGAGCGGCACAAGGTGCTGCCGGTGCAGGTGACGAACGCCGAGGTGGTGGTGGCCACGGCCGAGCCCTTCCTCACCGACTGGGTGGGCGAGGTGGAGCGCCAGTCGCGCCGCAGCGTGCGCCGCGTGGTCGCCAACCCCAGCGACATCCAGCGCTACACGGCCGAGTTCTTCGCGCTCGCCAAGTCGGTGCGCGCGGCGCAGAAGGCGGGCTCGGGCAGCAGCGCGGCCAATTTCGAACAGCTGGTCGAGCTGGGCCGCAGCAACAAGCAGCTCGACGCCAACGACCAGAGCGTGGTGCAGCTGGTGGACTGGCTGTGGCAGTACGCCTTCGACCAGCGCGCTTCCGACATCCACCTGGAGCCGCGCCGCGAGCAGGGCGTGGCGCGCTTTCGCATCGACGGCGTGCTGCATCCGGCCTACCAGCTGCCGCTGGGCGTGCTGGCCGCCATGATCTCGCGCATCAAGCTGCTGGGCCGCATGGACGTGGTCGAGAAGCGCCGCCCGCTGGACGGCCGCATCAAGACGCGCAATCCGCGCGGGGACGAGGTGGAAATGCGCCTGTCCACGCTGCCCACGGCCTTTGGCGAGAAGATGGTGATGCGCATCTTCGACCCCGACAACGCCGTCAAGGACCTCGACGCGCTGGGCTTTCCGCCACAGGACGCGAAGCGCTGGGAAGAACTGGTCGCGCGGCCGCACGGCATCGTGCTCGTCACCGGCCCCACGGGCTCGGGCAAGACGACGACGCTGTACTCCACGCTCAAGCGCGTGGCGACCGAGGAGGTGAACGTCAGCACGGTGGAGGACCCGATCGAGATGATCGAGCCGGCCTTCAACCAGACGCAGGTGCAGCCGCAGCTGGACTTCGGCTTCACCGAAGGCCTGCGCGCGCTGATGCGGCAGGACCCGGACATCATCATGGTGGGCGAGATCCGCGACCTGGACACGGCCGAGATGGCGGTGCAGGCCGCGCTCACGGGCCACCTGGTCTTCAGCACGCTGCACACCAACGACGCGCCCAGCGCCACCACGCGCCTGATGGAGCTGGGCGTGCCGGCCTACCTCATCAACGCCACGCTGCTGGGCGTGCTGGCGCAACGGCTGGTGCGCACCTTGTGCCCGGCCTGCAAGGTGCCCGACGAAAGCGTCACCCACGAGACACTCGCCGAGGCCGTCAAGCCCTGGACCCTCACCGGCCGCGTGAGCGCCTACCGTGCCGTGGGCTGCGTCGATTGCCGCATGACCGGCTACCGCGGGCGCATGGGGCTGTACGAACTGCTCACCGTGTCCGAAGCCTTCAAGGGCCTGTTGAACAAGGCGCCGAGCATCGATGCCCTGCGCCGCCAGGGCGTGAGCGACGGCATGCGCCCCCTGCGCCTGGCCGGCGTGCTGCGCGTGGCCGAAGGCCTGACCACGCTGGAAGAAGTGTTCAGCGCCACCCCGCCCCTGGAATAGGCGCGCGGCGCATCCGCAGCGCGCACACGCACCGCCCTGGTGCGCGATGCCGCGTGCGCAGGGTTAACCCTGTGTAACGATTAGGTGGAATCCACATCGATCCTGACGGGCGGCTGACCAAGAATCCGCCGGTTCCTATTTCTCAGGAGTTCGTTCGTGAAAATCAAAAGTCAGAAGGACTTTTTCGCGGGCCTGATGTTCACGCTGGTCGGTGCGGGTTTCGCCTGGGGCGCGACCACCTACAACGTGGGCACCGGCGCGCGCATGGGTCCGGGCTACTTTCCCCTGATGCTGGGCATCCTGCTGGCCATTCTGGGCCTCATCGTCATCTTCACCTCGCTGGCCGTGGAGACGGTGGACGGTGAACCGGTGGGCAAGATCGCATGGAAGCCGCTGTTCTTCATCATCACCGCCAACCTCGTGTTCGGCGTGCTGCTGGGCGGCCTGCCGAGCATCGGCCTGCCGGCCATGGGCCTGATCATCGCGATCTATGCGCTGGTCATCATCGCCGGCCTCGCCGGGCCCACGCATTCGCTCAAGTTGTCGCTGGTGCTGGCCACCGTCCTGGCGGTGGGCAGCTATCTCGCATTCATCGTCGGCCTGAAACTGCAGTTCCAGGTCTGGCCGACTTTCATCACCGGTTGAGGTCGCGCTGACATGGATCTGATCACCAACCTCTCGATCGGCTTCGGCGCGGCTTTCACGCTGCAGAACCTGATCTATGCCTTCATCGGCTGTCTGCTGGGCACCCTGATCGGCGTGCTGCCGGGCATCGGCTCCGTGGCGACCATCGCCATGCTGCTGCCCGCCACCTACGCGCTGCCGCCCATCGCCGCGCTGATCATGCTGGCCGGCATCTACTACGGCTCGCAGTACGGCGGCTCCACCACCGCCATCCTGGTCAATCTCCCGGGCGAGTCCGCCTCGGTCGTCACCGTGATCGACGGGCACGCGATGGCCAAGAACGGACGGGCCGGACCGGCGCTGGCCGCGGCCGGGCTGGGTTCCTTCTTCGCCGGCTGCGTGGGCACGCTGATCCTGGCGGCCTTCGCGCCGCCGCTGACCGAAGTGGCTTTCAAGTTCGGGCCGGCCGAGTACTTCTCGCTCATGGTCCTGGGCCTGATCGGCGCCGTGGTGCTGGCTTCGGGCTCGCTGCTCAAGGCCATCTGCATGATCGTGCTGGGCCTGCTGCTGGGGCTGGTGGGCACCGACGTGAACTCGGGCGTGGCCCGCTACAGCTTCGACATTCCGGAGCTGACCGACGGCATCGGCTTCATCGCCATCGCCATGGGCGTGTTCGGTTATGGCGAGATCATCTCCAACCTGGCCAAGCCGGAGGAAGAGCGCGAGATCTTCACCGCCAAGGTGCAGGGCCTGTGGCCCACGGCAGAGGATTTCAGGCGCATGACGCCCGCCGTGCTGCGCGGCACGGCGCTGGGCTCCACGCTGGGCATCCTGCCCGGCGGCGGCGCGCTGCTGTCGTCCTTTGCGGCCTACACGCTGGAGAAAAAGCTCAAGCCCAAGGCCGGCGAAGTGCCCTTCGGCAAGGGCAACATCCGCGGCGTGGCCGGCCCCGAGGCCGCCAACAACGCCGGTGCGCAGACCTCCTTCATTCCGCTGCTCACGCTGGGCATTCCGCCCAACCCCGTGATGGCGCTGATGGTGGGCGCGATGACCATCCACAACATCCAGCCCGGCCCGCAGGTGATGACCAGCAACCCCGAGCTGTTCTGGGGCCTGATCGCCTCGATGTGGATCGGCAACCTGATGCTGATCATTCTGAACATGCCGCTGATCGGCATGTGGATCAAGCTGCTGTCGATCCCCTACCGCTGGCTGTTCCCGGCCATCGTGCTGTTCTGCGCCATCGGTGTGTACTCCACGAACAACAACACCTGGGACATCTGGATGGTCGCCATCTTCGGCGTGGTGGGCTACGCCTTCATCAAGCTGGGCTGCGAACCCGCGCCGCTGCTGCTGGGCTTCATCCTGGGGCCGATGATGGAGGAGAACCTGCGGCGGGCGCTGCTGCTGTCGCGCGGCGACTGGAGCGTGCTGGTCACGCGGCCGATCTCGCTGGGCCTGCTGATCGCCGCGGCGCTGCTGATCGTGATCGTGCTGCTGCCCTCGGTGAAATCCAAACGGGAAGAGGCTTTCGTCGAGGAGTGATCCGCGACCGGACCCCGGCCGGCGCCCTGGCGCCGGGCCCGGCCCCTCAAGAAGCACCTTCGGGTGCTTTTTTCATGGGCGCATGTCCGGCGGTCGGTGGCGAAAGGGCCGGGGCGACGGCGAAAGGTCCGCCCGAATGCATCAGCGCGCCGTCGAGCCCTGCCGGCGCCGGTACGTCGTCATGAATGGCTTTGCGTTGCCGTGTTCCAGTCTGGCGCGGACCGCTGGCTGTGGTCCTGTCGGACGCAAGGCTGCAGCGGCTGGGGCTGCGGCTGCGGTGTGCCGGCAGCGCGCAGCGTTGGGTTCCCGTGCGCAGGGCGGCCACGGACCCGCGGCCCGACCATGCACGTACCGGCGAGCGCGCCGATCGGCCGTGCATGCGGCCTCGCCAGGGGCGGCCGGCATGGCTTGCGGCGAGACCATCGGCGGCCGGGCCGTGGGCATGGCAGGCCGACAAAAACGGCCGCGCACGGAAGATGCCCGGGCGGGCCGCCGAGCGCCTCGGCTTCTGCGCGTTCTTGCCGCCCGCCCCAAAACGACAGGGCCCGGTGCAAGCGCACCGGGCCCTGGTGTTGGTCGCGGAAGCTCCGCGGGAGGGACGCCCGCTCCGCAGAGCGGGCCGGTCCGGAGCGCATCGCTGCGCCCCGGGCCAAGGGCATTACATGCCCATGTCGCCCATGCCGCCCATGCCGCCGGGCATGCCGCCCGCTGCAGGTGCGTCGTCCTTCGGCGCTTCGGCGACCATGGCTTCGGTCGTCAGCAGCAGCGAAGCCACGGAAGCGGCGTTCTGCAGAGCCGTGCGGGTCACCTTGGTCGGGTCCAGGATGCCCAGCTCCAGCATGTCGCCGTAGGTGTCGTTGGAGGCGTTGAAGCCGAAGTTGCCCTTGCCTTCCAGCACCTTGTTCACCACCACCGAGGGCTCGCCGCCGGCGTTGGACACGATCTCGCGCAGGGGCGCTTCGATGGCCTTGAGCACCAGCTTGATGCCGGCTTCCTGGTCGACGTTGTCACCCTTGATCTTGTCGCCCACGGCTTGCTTGGCGCGCAGCAGGGCCACGCCGCCACCGGCCACCACGCCTTCTTCCACTGCCGCGCGGGTGGCGTGCAGGGCGTCTTCGACGCGGGCCTTCTTTTCCTTCATCTCGACTTCGGTGGCCGCGCCGACCTTGATCACGGCCACGCCGCCGGCCAGCTTGGCCACGCGCTCTTGCAGCTTCTCGCGGTCGTAGTCGCTGGTGGCTTCCTCGATCTGCACGCGGATCTGCTTCACGCGGGCTTCGATGTCGGCTGCAGCGCCGGCGCCGTCGATGATGGTGGTGTTTTCCTTGCCCACTTCGATGCGCTTGGCCTGGCCCAGGTCGGCCAGGGTCACCTTCTCGAGGGTCAGGCCCACTTCTTCGGCGATGACCTTGCCGCCCGTCAGGATGGCGATGTCTTCCAGCATGGCCTTGCGGCGGTCGCCGAAGCCAGGCGCCTTGACGGCCACGACCTTCAGGATGCCGCGGATGGTGTTCACCACCAGGGTCGCCAGGGCTTCGCCTTCGACTTCCTCGGCAATGATCAGCAGCGGACGGCCGGCCTTGGCCACCTGCTCCAGCGTGGGCAGCAGGTCACGGATGTTGCTGATCTTCTTGTCGAACAGCAGCACGAACGGGTTCTCGAGGATCGCGCTCTGCTTGTCGGGGTTGTTGATGAAGTAGGGCGAGAGGTAGCCGCGGTCGAACTGCATGCCTTCGACGACGTCCAGTTCGCTGTCCAGCGACTTGCCGTCTTCGACGGTGATCACGCCTTCCTTGCCGACCTTGTCCATCGCGTCAGCGATGATCTTGCCGATGGTTTCGTCGCTGTTGGCCGAAATCGAACCAACCTGGGCGATTTCCTTGGAGGTGGTGGTGGCCTTGGAAGCCTTCTTCAGCTCTTCCACCAGGGCGGCGACGGCCTTGTCGATGCCGCGCTTGAGGTCCATGGGGTTCAGGCCGGCGGCCACGTACTTGCTGCCTTCGCGCACGATGGCCTGGGCCAGCACGGTGGCGGTGGTGGTGCCGTCACCGGCGTTGTCGCTGGTCTTGGAGGCCACTTCCTTCACGAGCTGGGCGCCCATGTTCTGCAGCTTGTCCTTGAGTTCGATTTCCTTGGCGACCGACACGCCGTCCTTGGTCACCGTGGGGGCGCCGAAGGAGCGCTCGAGCACCACGTTGCGGCCCTTGGGGCCCAGGGTCACCTTGACCGCGTTGGCCAGGATGTTCACGCCTTCAACCATGCGTGCGCGGGCTTCGCCGCCGAAGACTACGTCTTTTGCTGCCATTTTCAATTAACTCCGAAATTCTTTGAAAGGGGTCTGCTCAGGGAGAAGGCTTACTTCTCGACGACCGCGAACAGGTCGTCTTCCTTCATCACCAGCAGTTCGTCGCCATCGACCTTGACGGTCTGGCCCGAGTACTTGCCGAACAGCACGCGGTCACCGACCTTGACCGTCAGGGCCGTGAGTTCGCCCTTGTCGTTGCGCTTGCCCGGCCCGATGGCCAGGACTTCACCCTGATCGGGCTTCTCGGCGGCGGCGTCGGGGATCACGATGCCCGAAGCGGTCTTGGTTTCGCTGTCAATGCGCTTGACGATCACACGATCGGCCAGAGGACGAAGTTTCAATTGAATCTCCTGGTTGGTTGGTTGGGTTGGCGGGAGAGCGGCGGCAAAGCCGGCGCCCACATTCCTGAGACGGGAGCGCCTCGATTGTTAGCACTCGTCGTCATCGAGTGCTAATGATAGTGGTATTTGATGACGATTCAAGGGCGGCGCGCAGCCGCGCGTTGCGGCACGGCTGCCGCCCCGCCGGAGCGCGCCCCGGCCCGGTGCCGACGGCCCTTCAGCGCGTCTCAGGAGCCTCGTGCGCCGATCGCTCCCGGTGCCACAGCACGGCATTGATCTCGGCGCCGAAGATCAGGGTGGTGGCGCTCACGTAGAGGAAGACGAGCATCGCCACCACGCCCGCGAAGCTGCCGTACACCAGCGCCAGCTTGCCGGCCGTGGCGAGCGTCATCGAGAAGAACACGGCCGCCGCCACCCACAGCGCGGCGCCGACGACCGCCCCCGGCAGCACGGTGCGCAGCCGCTGGCGGTGGTCCGGGAGCCAGCCGTACATCGTGGTGTAGAGGGCGGTCAGCACCACGAAGGCGAGGAAATAGCGGATGCCGTCGCGCAGCCACAGCACCTCCCGCGTGCGGCCGAAGTGGGTGGCCAGGAATTCCCACACGTAGGGCATGATGATCACGGTGCTGAAGGTCATCCAGGTGCCCAGGCCGACGACGATGGTGAAGACCGTCACCTTGATGCGCGCCTTCCAGAAGGGCAGCCCGCGCTCGATGCCGTAGGCGCGGTTGAGGGCCGACCGCACGGCCTGGAAGCCCGAGGACGCGGTCCAGACCGTGGCGAGCCCGCCGATGGCCAGCAGCGCCTGGTTGCGCTGCGCGAGCACCTGGTCGACCACGGGCTGCAGCGCGCTGCGCACCAGCGCCGGCGCGTACTCCATCAGGCGGTTCGCCAGCGAGGCGGCGTCGCCGGGCTCGCCGACGAAGCCCGCCGCCGACGACAGCAGGATCAGCATCGGGAACATCGCCAGCGTGATCGAGAAGGCCAGGCTGCCGGCCTGGTTGGCGCTCTGGTGGAAGATGTAGTTGCGTACGGCGCCCGCCAGCACGGCCACACCGGGCAGGGCGCGCAGGCGGCGCGCGAGCGCCGAGCGGTGCCGGGCCAGCCCTTCGATGAACTTCACGACGTGCGGCGCGGGCGTCGCGCGCAAGGGCAGGGGAGGGCTCGGCGCCTCATGGCTCGGCGGTGGGCGGCGCCCCGGCCGTCGATGCGGGCCGCAGGGCCGCGACGCGCGTCCGCGCGGTCCGAGGTCCGTCGCCCCTTGCCGATGCGTTTGGCTGTGCCATGCCTGGACTGTGCAGCACCCGCCGTGCCAGCCGGCGTAGGAAAGGGGCGAGGGTTGCGGGGGCCGCATGACGCCGGCGGCCTCGGTGCGCCCGGCGTCCCATCCGCGCCAGCCGCAGCGGCAGACGCTTCGTCCAATGACGTGTGGGACACGCGCCGTCCTGCGCGCCGCCCGTGCCGTCCTACGCCCGCGCTGCCCGCGCCTGACGCATTTCTCGGCTGCCCGGGCAATGGCCGGCCCGCGCCCGCGGCGCCAGATTGCAGGGTATGACGCCAACGTCTTCCGACCCTGACAGCACTTCGCGCAGCCCCGTGGAGCAAGCCCGGGCTTTCGTGGCAGATCCTCGATTCCCCTGCGTGGGAGCCAAGTCCGCGCTGAACAAGGACCGCCTGCAGGCACGCAGCTTCGGCCGGCTGGGCAGCCCGCAGGCCACCCGGGCACTGCACACCGCCCTGCGGGACTTCGGCCGCCAGCACCCCGACCCCGGCGCGGCGCCGGTGAGCTTCATGGCCCTGTTCGACGCCGAGCCGATGGACGAACGCGCCTTCGAGCAGCGCCTGTGGCAGCAACTGCAGGCCCTGCACGCGGCGGACCGTGCCGCCGGCTGCGGCTGGGCCGCAGGCGTGAGCGCAGACCCGGCGCAGCGCCATTTCTCCTTCAGCGTGGGCGGCCGCGCCTTCTTCGTGGTGGGCCTACACCCCGGGGCCTCGCGCCTGGCGCGCCGCATGCCCTTGCCCTGCCTGGTCTTCAACTTCCATGAGCAGTTCGAGGCCCTCAAGGCCTCGGGCAAGTACGCCAGCCTGCAGAAGGCGATCCGTGCGCGCGACCTCGCGCTGCAGGGCTCGATCAACCCGGTGCTCGCGCGCTTCGGCGAAGCCTCCGAAGCACGCCAGTATTCCGGCCGCGCCGTCGAGGCCGGCTGGCAATGCCCCTTCCATTCCCTGCACGAGACACGATGAGCGACCTGCATCCCGGCCCCTGCCGCATCCCGCCGCAATCCGGCACCGCCTTCCTGCTGCGCGCCAGCGAGATCCTGCGCATCTACGACCCGATGGGTGAACAGGTGGCGGACCTGTTCGCCTTCAAGCAGGACGACCATGCCTGCAGCCTGTCCTCCGGCCGCACCATCGACTACGCGTCGAAGATCTACCTGAGCACGGGGGACCGGCTCTATGCCAACGACAGCCGGCCCATGTTCCGCATCCTCGACGACAAGGTGGGGCGGCATGACTTCCTGCTCACGCCCTGCAGCCAGGAAATGTTCGAGATCCTCTACCAGCACCGGGGCCACCACCCGAGCTGCTTCGAGAACCTCTGCCGCGCCTTCGAGCCCTTCGGCATCCGGCCCGAGCAGATCCACACCACCTTCAACGTGTTCATGAACGTGGAGGTGGACGCCCAGGGCCTCGTGCGCGTGAAGCCGCCGCGCTCGCGCGCGGGCGACTACATCGAACTGCGGGCCGAGATGAACCTGGTGTGCGCGCTCACGGCCTGCTCGGCCGAGAACTCCAACAACGGCAGCTTCAAGCCCATCGACTACGAGATCATCCGCAGGCCCTGCAATGACTGAACCCGCATCCTGCGAACCCGAACCCGCCGCGGCGGCTGTCCTGCTGGACGAAGCGCGCCGTCTGGCCCGCGAGCTGTTCGGCCATGCGAGCCTGCGCCCGGGCCAGCAGAAGGTGGTGGCGCGCGTGCTCGGGGGCGAGCCGCTCCTGGCCATCATGCCCACGGGCGCGGGCAAATCGCTGTGCTACCAGTTGCCGGCGCTGCTGCTGGAAGGGCGCACGGTGGTGGTGTCGCCGCTGATCGCGCTCATGAAGGACCAGTGCGAGAAGCTGAACGCACGCGGCGTGGGGGCGGTGCAGTTCAACAGCCAGTGCTCGGCGCAGGAGCTGGCGCAGGCCGAGCAACTGCTGGCCGAGGGGGCCGCGCGGCTGGTCTTCACCACGCCTGAACGCCTGGCCGACGAAGCCTTCCTCGAGCTGCTGGCCCGCGGCCGCACCGCCCTGCTGGTGGTGGACGAGGCGCACTGCATCTCGCAATGGGGCCACGATTTCCGGCCGGCCTTCCTGGACATCGGCCGCTGCGCGAAACGCCTGGGTTCGCCGCCCGTGCTGGCGCTCACGGCCACGGCCAATGAGGCGGTGGCCGCGGAGATCATGGACAGGCTGGGCATTGCGCCCGAAGGCCTGGTGCGGACCGGCACCTTCCGGCCCAACCTGCGCTACGGCGTGCAGACCTTTGCCAGTGAAGCCGACAAGCAGGCCCGTGCGCGCCAGCTGCTGGCGCAGTGGACGGGCAGCGGCATCGTGTACGCGGCGACCGTGAAGGCCGCCGCCGAGCTGCATGCCGCGCTGCAGGCCGACGGCCTGAGCGTAGGCCTGTACCACGGCCGGCTCGGCGCCCTGCAGCGCCGCCAGGCGCAGGACGACTTCATGCAGGGTCGCACCCGCATCATGGTGGCCACCCACGCCTTCGGCCTGGGCATCGACAAGCCCGACATCCGCTTCGTGCTGCACTACCAGATGCCGGCCAGCCTGGAGAGCTACTACCAGGAATCGGGCCGCGCGGGCCGGGACGGCCGGCCGGCCGACTGCGTGCTGCTGTACTGCCGGCGCGACAAGGCCGTGCAGCAGTTCTTCCTGGCCGGCAGCGTGCCCGAGCCGCGCGACCTGGAGGCGTTGCATGCGCGCCTGCAGGAGGCGCCGCCCGAGGGCGAGGGCTGGTCCGAGCCGCAACTGCGCGGCGCCCTCGGCATGCCCGCGGCCCGCCTGCGCGCCGCGCTGACGCTGATGCGCCAGCATGCGCTGGTGCGCCGGTGCCGCGACGGGGCATGGCGCCGGCGCGGCCGGGCGCTGACGGCGCGGCGGGCCCAGGCGCTGGTGGCGGCCGAGCGCGCGCGGCGCGACCGCGAACAGCAGGCGCTGGAGCGCATGACCTACTACGCGTCGAGCGGCGTGTGCCGCTGGTCGCTGCTGCTCGATGCCTTCGGCCGCGAGGAGGCCATGCAACGCTGCGGCGTGTGCGACAACTGCCAGCGCATGGCGGCGCTGGAGGCAGCGCAGGCGCGCGAGGGGTGGCCAACTGCGCTGCAGCCACCACGGCCGGCCCCGGCGGCAGCGGATGATCCGGCGGGAGCGCCGGGCGCGGCCGAATCCCCGGCCGAAGCCGCAGCCCGGCCCGTCGAAGTGCGCTTCCAGCCCGACGACCAAGTGCGCGTGCAGAAGTACGGCCGGGGCCGCGTGGTGGGCGAAGACGCGGCAGGCGTGACCGTGGCCTTCGCGGACGGCTCGCAGCGCTGCTTCCTGCGCGAATTCGTGCAGCCCGCGCGGGCGGCACGAACGAAGGCGCCGATTGCCTCGACGGGTGCGCTGGGCCTGCCGCCGGCGGCGGCCGCGCTGCCGTTGCCGGCTGGCGCCGCGTAGCGCAGGGGAGTGGAGGGCAGGGAATTGGCAGCGCTGCCACCCGCGGGTCGGAAAGCGCAGCGGGCGCGCAGGCGCAAAGGCGCGAAGGCAAGAAGACGCGGTGGCTGAAGCCATGAACGGCGCGCGCGGTCATTCGCCCCTGTGCACGCACGTAGGACGCTTCACCCGGTGTGCCCTGCATGGGCGCTGGCGGCCGGGCGGCGGCCCTTCCGGTGCGCGCGCAGGCGGCCGCGCCACTTGCCGCGCAAGCGGGCCTGCGCAGAATGGACTGCATGCATCGACTCGCAGGCATCGACTTCAGTGACGACTCGGTGGCCGTCGCGCGGGCGCTCATCGGCGTGCAGGTGTTCGTGGATGGCGTGGGCGGGCGCATCGTCGAAACCGAGGCCTACGACGCCGACGACCCGGCCTCGCACAGCTTCAGCGGCCCCTCGCTGCGCAACGCCACCATGTTCGGCCCGCCTGCACACGTGTACGTCTACCGCTCCTATGGCATCCACTGGTGCATGAATTTCGTCTGCCGCGAGGCGGGCCATGGCGCCGGGGTGCTGATCCGCGCGATCGAGCCGCTGCAGGGGCTGGACGCCATGCGCGCGCGCCGCGGGCTGGTGGACGAACGCCTGCTGTGCGCCGGGCCGGGGCGCGTGGGCCAGGCGCTGGGCATCGACCGCTCCTTCGACGGCCGTGCGCTGGACGGGCCGCCCTTCCTGCTGTGGCCGCCGGAGGGCGCGCCCCCGGTCGTGGCGGGGCCGCGCATCGGCATCTCCAAGGCTGTCGATCAACCCTGGCGCTTCGGGCTGGCCGGCTCGCGCTACCTCAGCCGGCGTTTCGCATGAACGCGGACGATCCGCCGCTGCGCATCGGCACCGCGGCCTGGTCCATTCCGCGTGCCGTGGCCGCCTCCTTCCCGGGTGAAGGCACGCACCTGGCCCGCTATGCGCGGGTGCTGAACTGCGCCGAGATCAACAGCTCCTTCTACCGCCATCACCGGCCCGAGGTCTACGCGCGCTGGGCCGCCCAGACGCCGCCGGGCTTTCGCTTCGCGGTGAAGCTGCCGCGCCAGGTCACGCATGTGCAGCGGCTGCGTGCGGCCCGCGCGCCGTTGAAGCGCTTCCTCGACGAAGCCGCGGGCCTGGGCGACCGGCTGGGCGTGCTGCTGGTGCAGCTGCCGCCCTCGCAGCCCTTCGAGGCGCGGCCGGTGCGCACCTTCTTCGGCGTGCTGGCCGAGCTGTTCGACGGGCCGGTGGTGTGCGAACCGCGCCATGCCAGCTGGTTCGCGCCCGCGGCCGATCGCCTGCTGACGCGCCATTTTTTCCGGTCGCACGCCGCGCAGCGCCCGGCGCCTACACACCGGCGCCCGGGCTGTCCTCAGCCTCCAAGGCTCCCCTTCCTCCCACCCTTTCCCAGGAGCCCTTCATGCCCATCAAAGCCATTCCCGAACTCTTCGTTCATGAGCTGTCCGACACCTACAGCGCCGAGAAGCAGATGACGCGCTCGCTGCCCAAGATGGCCAAGGCCGCGACCGACCCCGAGCTGGCCGCGGCCTTCGAGGCGCATCTGGAGGAAACGCGCGGCCAGGTGGCGCGCATCGAGGAACTGGCCGAGGCCGCGGGCCTCAAGCTCAAGCGCATCAAGTGCGAAGGCATGGCCGGCCTCATCGAGGAGGCGACCTCGATGATGGACCAAGTGCAGGAAGGCCCGGTGCTGGACGCCGCCCTCATCGGCGCCGCGCAGAAGGCCGAGCACTACGAGATCGCCAGCTACACCTCGCTGATCCTGATGGCCAAGAAGCTGGGCCTGGCCCAGGCCGTGCCGCTGCTGCAGGAAACGCTGCAGGAAGAGCAGGCCACCGACCAGAAGCTCAGCGTGCTGGCCGAGGCGGCGCAGATCGAACAGGCGCAGCAGGCCTGAGGGCCACCGTTGCGCGCGCACACGCCGCCGGCGCGGCGGGGTGCGCCGCCTCCTCCTTCATTCGCCCGGAGCGTTTGATGACCCGTCTTCCGATCCCCCGACCCGCGCTGCTGGCCCGCCGGCCTTTGCTGCAGCTGATGCTGGCCGGCGCCCTGCCCATGCCCTGGGCCCGGAGCGCCGAGCCCGAGCGCGGCGAGGGCAACCCGGCCTATTCCTCGCGCGACCCGCGTCTGAGCGACAGCGACCGCGTGTTCATGCGCAGCGTCTCGGGGCTGCTGATCCGCATGCGCCAGGCCGGCGAAATGGGGCGCGAGCAGGCGCGGCAGGCCAAACTGCGCCACTTTTCGCAGAAGCTCAGCCGCCAGTCCGATGCGCTGTTCACGGGCCTGCGCCGTCTGTCGGAGCAGACCCGCACGCCCGTGCCGCTGGACATGTCGGACCAGGCGGCCCAGCAGCTGCGTGCGCTGGAGCCCCGGCGCAAGGAGGCCTTCGACGCCCCGTTCATGGCGCTGCTTGCCGACTGGATGGCCGAGGAGCTGAACGTGCTGGGCGACGCCACCGAGCGCTCGGAGAACGAGCGCGTGCTGCAATGGGCGCGCGACGCCCTGCGCACGCGCCTGGCGCTGAGCCGCGAGCTGGAACGGCTGCGCAAGGCCTGAAGAAGAAGCGCGCCGTCAGCCAGGTCGCCAGGTCAGCCGGGTCCGCCCGGCGCGGCGCCTGCAGCCTCAGGGCTCAAGCCGCGCCGCCGCGCGTCCATGACGCGCAGCCCAGCGACAGGCCCGAAGGGCCCACCCAGAGCGCGCCAGCGCGGTAGAGCGAGGCGGCGCGCGCCTCGGGCGGCAGGGCCACGGCCCACACGCCGCCTGCGGCATCGCTGCCGATCACGCGCGCATCGGCTTGCGCCAGGGCCTGGAAGGCCTGCGCCGCGCTGACGCCGGGCGCGAACACCACCAGCGTCTGGCCGGCGTCCGCCGGTGGCAGCGCGGCCCAGCCGCCGGCCCCGAGGGCCGCCAGGCCCAGCACCGCCGAGGCGGCCCGCGCGCGACGACCGCCATCGTCATCGCCGTCGCCGCGGCCGGCGCTGTCCGCCGTCCGCAGCCAGTGCCAGCCGGCGAGCAGCGGCACCAGGCCGAACACCGCGAACCAGAGCAGGTCCCACACCAGCGGCTCGGCCGCATCCATCTTCACGCGATGGATGCCCAGCAGCCAGTGCGAGAGCACCGCGTCCAGCAGGTGCCAGGTGCCGAAACCCAGGGCGGCGGCGCCCGCCACGCGGCGCGCACTGCCGGCCGCGGCCATCGCGCCGCGCGCGCGCCACAGAAGCACCAGCGCCGCGGCGGCGACCGCGTACATCAGCGCATGGAACAGGCCATCGGCCAGGATCTGCAGGCGCAGGTCCCGCACGCCTTCCACGGCCGACAGCAGGTGGTGCCACTGCAGGATCTGGTGCAGCAGGATGCCGTCGAAGAAGCCGCCCAGCGCCAAGCCCAGCAGGCCTGCGGCCCAGGCCAGCCGCCGCGGCGCGCCCCTGTCCGCCGTTGCCATGCTCAGGGCCGCTGCGCTGGGGCGGGGCTCTGGGATTTCGCGGGCTCGGTAGCCCGGCCCGTGGCGCCGGTCTCGCCGCCGTCGCCGCGCCCGCCCTGCGGATGGCGGCCGCTCAGCCCGCCCGCGGTGCCCGAGCCCGGCGTGCGCGTGTGGCCGCTGCGCGCGGCCGGGTTGTCGGGGTTGGTGGCCGCGCCGCCGGGCTGCGGCACGGCGCGCTGCTGGTCGTTGGGGGCATCTTTCGCCGTGGGCGAGCGCGTCGCGGGCGGCTTGGCGGCCTGGCCGCGCACGTCGGGGCGGGCGCTGCCGGCTTCGTTGCCCGTGGGCTGTGCGAAGGCGGCGCAGGCGGCCAGGGCGAGGCAGGCGGCCAGGGCCCGGCGGCCGATCGGCGCGCGGGGCGGCCTGGGGAGGGTGGAAGTCATGGCGTCTCCGGCTAAAGAGGGCAGCGTTGCGCGCCGCGCCCGGGCCGCATGTAGGAAGAGCCGCCGTGCGGCCGCCATCGCCGCCGCCGGTGCCACTGCCGCGGCCCGCCCGGGCGCGACAGGCCCGCACTCAGGCGCCGCTGCCCCGGGCCGGGCCCCCGTAGCCCAGGCGCTTCATGGCCGTGCCGAGGGAGACCGCCGCCTTGTCGTAGCCTTCCCAGGGCGCGTTGCCCTGGCGCAATCGCTGGTCCACGCTCTGCACCGTCCAGTGCGCGCCGCTGCGCAGCTCGCCCAGTTCCTTCCAGGCCACGGGCACCGAGATGCCCATGCCCGGCCGCGCGCGGGCCGACCAGGCGCTCACGGTGGTGGCGCCCCAGCCGTTGCGCAGGTAGTCGACGAAGATCTTGCCGATGCGGTTCTTGGGGCCGCTCTTGGCCACGAAACGCTGCGGGATGGTGCGGGCCAGGTGCTGCACCACGGCCTGCGAGAAGCCCTTGACCGTGTCCCAGTCGTGCAGGCGCTTGATGGGCACCACCACGTGCAGGCCCTTGCCGCCGCTGGTCTTGAGGAAGGCCGGCAGCCCCAGCTCCTGCAGCATCACCTGCACCAGGTGCGCGGCTTCCTGCACCTGCTCCCACGCCACGCCTTCGCCCGGGTCCAGGTCGAAGGTCATGCGGTCGGGGCGGTGGATGCGGTCCTTGCGTGCGTTCCAGGTGTGCAGCTCCACCATGTTCATCTGCGCCGCGGCCAGCAGGCCTTCAGGCTGGGCCACTTCCAGCAGCGGCGGGTGGCCGGCATAGAGGGCCGGGTCCAGCTGCAGCACGCCGTCCATGGCGCCCGTGTCCAGGTGCTTCTGGAAGAACAGCTCGCCCTTCACGCCCTCGGGCGCGCGCACCAGGGCCACGGGCCGCGCCTTCAGGTGCGGCATCAGCAGCGGCGCGACCTTGGCGTAGTAGCGCACCAGGTCGATCTTGGTCAGGCCCGTGGAGGGGTCGATCACGCGCCGCGCGTTGGACACGCGCAGCGTGCTGGGCAGTTCGGCGGCGCCTTCGTCGGTGGCGGCATCGGTGGGCGCGGCGGTGTTCAGGTGCACGGGTTTTTCCTGGACGATGGCGCGCGCCGGCTTGTCGTCGCGCAGGCCATGGAAGACGGAATGGCGGATGCGGTTCTCCTTCGTCCATTCGGCAAAGGAGACTTCGGCCAGCAGGCGCGGCTCCACCCAGTGCGCCTTGCGGCCGATGCTGCGCGGGTGGGCGAAGGGGCTGCGGTCCGTGGCCAGCGCGTCGAGCTTGCCGCGCAGCTCGGCCAGCGTGCGCTGGTTGAAGCCCGTGCCCACGTTGCCCGCGTACTGCAGGCTGCCGTCGGGCGCATGCACGCCCAGCAGCAGCGAGCCGATGCCCGTGCGCGAGCCCTGCGGGTCGGTGAAGCCGCCGATCACGAACTCCTGCCGGTGGCTGCACTTGAGCTTGATCCAGTCCGCATTGCGGCGCGAGGCATAGGGCGCCGACTTGCGCTTGCCGATCACGCCCTCGAAGCCCAGTTTGCAGGCCGAGGCCACCAGGTCGCCCGGGCGCGCCTCGAAGGCTTCACTGAAGCGCACCCGGTCGGTGGGCGAGCCGGCCACCACCGCGCGCAGCAGCTCGCGCCGCTCGACCACGGGCAGCGCGCGCAGGTCGCGCCCGTCGGCATAGGGCATGTCGAAGAAGTAATAGACCAGGTCCTTCGTGCTCGCGCCGTCGAAGGCGTTCTGCAGGGCCTGGAAATCGGGCGTGCCCTGCGCATCCAGCATCAGCACCTCGCCGTCCAGCCAGCCCGAGCGCAGCGGCAGCTGCGCCACGGCCTCGGCGAGCACAGGCATGCGCGCGGTCCAGTCGTTGCCGTTGCGCGTGAAGAGCTGCACGCGGCCGTCGTCGACGCGCGCGAGCAGCCGGTAGCCGTCGAACTTCAGCTCCCAGAGCCATTCCGACACGTCGCGCGGCGGGCCGTCGACCAGCGTGGCCAGCTGGGGCGAGAAGGCGGCGGGCAGGGGCGCCTTGCCGGCCTGGCGCTGATGGCGCGCGGCTTCCTGCACCGAAGCGCGCGCCTGGCGCGGGCGCGACGGCGCGGCGACCGGCGGCAGCTGCGCCACGCTGTCGGGCATCTCGTCGACCACGCTGAAATCGGCCGCCGGGCGCTCCAGACCGTCTTGCTCCTTGATCAGCAGCCAGGGCGGCTGCTTCTCGTCGCCGCGGCCGTGCATGCGCACCAGCGTCCAGTGGCCCCGCAGCTTGTGGCCGTGCAGTTCGAACTTGAGCTTGCCCTGGCGCCAGCCCTCGGCCGCATCGCCCACGGGCACCCACCAGCCGCGGTCCCAGATGATGACCTTGCCCGCGCCGTACTGGCCGGGCGGGATCTGGCCCTCGAAGCGGTTATAGGAGATCGGGTGGTCTTCCACCTGCACGGCCATGCGCTTGTCCGCGGGGTCGAAGCTCGGGCCCTTGGGCACGGCCCAGCTCTTCATCGTGCCGTCGATCTCCAGCCGCAGGTCGTAGTGCAGGCGGCTGGCCCAGTGCTTCTGGATCACGTACTGCAGCGCGCCCTGGCCCGGCTCGCCGCCTTCTGCGGGCTCGGGCGTGAGCGCGAAGTTGCGCTTCTTCCTGTAGAGGGCGAGCGAATCGGGCATCGGCGCGGCCGTGGAGGCGTCCGATCAGGCGGCGCGGCGCGCGCTGCCGCCGGGGCTCTTGCGCGCCGGCGGCCGCTTGGCGGCGGCCTTCGCCGGCGCGCCTGTTTTCCTGGCCGCGGCCCGGCTCTTCTTGGCCGCGCCTTTCTTCGCAGGGGCGGCCCGGCTTGCGGCACGCTTTGCCGAGGGCAGGGCCGTGACGGAGGCGGACTTCTTCCGGGCCGACGCGGACGGCGCCTCGTCCGGCTCGGCCGTCTTCCTGCCTCCCTGCAGGCTGCGCTTGAGCAGCGCGCTCAGGTCCAGCACCTCGGCGCCCGCGGGCGCGCTGCTTTCGCGCTCCACCTTCACCACGTCCTCGATGTCGCCGGCCTCGGCCTTGGCTTCGATGAGCTTGTGGATCTCGTCGGCGAAGGAGTTGCGGAACTGGTCGGCATCCCAGCGCTGCGTCATGTCCTCGATCAGCTGCAGCGCCATGTTCAGCTCGCCTTCCTTGATGCCCGCGGCCTTCGCGTCCATGGGCGGCAGGTTGAGCTGTTCGAAGGAGCGGATCTCGCCGCCCCAGCGCAGCAGGTTCAGCACCAGCGCGCGGCCGCAGGGAATGAGCACGGCCAGGTGCTGCTTGGTCTGGATCACGACCTTCGCCACGCCCACCTTGTGGCTCCTGCGCAGCGCCTCGCGCAGCAGCGCATACACCTTCTCGCCGCGCTTGAGCGGGGCCGTGTAGTAGGGCCGCTCCAGGTAAACGAACGGAATCTCGTCGGCGTCGAGGAAGGCCTCGATCTCGATGGTCTGGGTGGTCTTGGGAAAGGCCGCGGCAATCTCCTCGGGCGAGAGCACCACGTAGCGCCCGTCCTCGTACTCGACGCCCTTCACGATGTCCGACGCCGCGATCTCCTTGCCCGTGACCTTGTTGACGCGCTTGTAGCCCACGGGCTCCATGGAGCGCTTGTCCAGCCAGTCGAAATCGATGCCCGAGCTGGCCGTGGCCGAGTAGAGGCCGACGGGGATGTGGACCAGCCCGAAGCTGATCGCCCCCTTCCACATCGTGCGAGTGGAGGTGGGCGCCTTGCCGCTGTCTTCCTGCGCTGCCATCACCGCCTCGGGGCCTCAGCGGCGCTGCCGCAGGTGTTCGCGCACCTTCTCGGCGGAATTGCCCACGTCGGCCACTGCGCGGCGCAGCTCTTCCTCGCTCACCCCCAGGCTGCGGGTCCAGTCGCGCACTTCATAGGGCTCGTTCAGGTCGATCAGCTTGCGGTCGTGGCCGGTCTTGTCCTTGTCGTCGCTCATGCGGTCTCTCCTGGGGCTGCACCTCGGTGAGCCGCCAATGTGCACCGCGCCGGCGCGCCGCGCTGTAGGACTGAAGGCGGCCGCTGCGCCGGTGCGCGGCACCGCGGCGCGGCCCGCGCCCCGGGGGCCGTTCCTCAGAGCCTGTTCAGTGTCTCCAAGGCGGCTGCCCGAAGCGTTGGGGCGAAATCGGGCCCGCTCAGCGCCGCGTCGCTTGCATGGGCACAAGCCCATGCGGCGCGCCGCAGCACTGATCGCCTCCCGATTGCGCCCCAACGCGACCCCTTGGAGACACTGAACAGGCTCTGAGGAGGCCGGCGAGCCCGGGGCCGCCGGGGCCTGTGCGGCGCACCGACAGCCATTGCCAAGGCCCGCTGACACGGGCGCTGCGGGCCGGGCGCCAGCGTGGCAGGCCTGCGGCGCGCCCTGTGGCCGCTGCGTGGCCTTTTCCAGGAGCGATCCGCATGAGCAACACCCCCCGCCCGTCTTCCCAGCCCGTCCGGCAGCCCAATCCCTACGGCAACCAGACCGAGGCGCCGCTGCCGCCGAGCACCCAGGTCGACGAGGCCCGTTCGCCGGCCGGTTACCGCGGCGACGGCGCGCGCCGCCACCGCGAGCAGACCGAGCAGGTCTCGGGCGTGCCGGGCGGGCCGGCCCGCGGGCGCTGAAAGGTCCGCGGCGGGCGCGCGGCGCTCAGCCCCCGCGCCGGCCCCCGCCTTCGCCGTCGAGGGCCCACCAGGGCGGCAGCAGCGCGCGCACCTCGGGCGTGGCGAAGCGGTCGTCGAGCAGGTGCACGGTGCCGCGGTCCTGCTCGGTGCGCACCACGCGGCCGGCGGCCTGCACCACCTTGCGCAGGCCGGGGTAGAGATAGGTGTAGGCATAGCCCCGGCCCGCACCGAAGAGCGCGTCCATGCGCTCGCGCACCACCTCGTTCGCCTCGTCATGCTGCGGCAGGCCCAGGCTGGCGATGAAGGCGCCGATCAGCCGTGGGCCCGGCAGGTCGATCCCTTCGGCGAACACGCCGCCCAGCACCGCGAAGGCGATGCCGCGTCCGTCGGCCCGGAAGCGGCTGACGAAAGCCAGGCGCTCGGCCTCCGTCATGCCGGCCGACTGCGCCCACACGGGCACTTGCGGGTGCTGCGCGCGGAAGGCGCGCAGCACCATGTCCAGGTAGTCGAAGCTGCTGAAGAAGGCGAGGTAGTTGCCGGGTGCGCGTGCGTACTGCGCGGCCATGCAGGCCGTCACGCGCGCGAGCGACTGCGCACGGTCGCGCAGCCGCGTGGAGACATCGCGCGCGATGCGCACGTCCAGTTGCTCGGCGCGGAAGGGTGATTCCACGTCCAGTTCCACCGTGTCCTCGGGCAGGCCGAGCAGGTCGCGGTAGTAGCCAAAGGGCGCGATCGTGCCCGAGAAGCACACGGCGCTCATCGCGGCCTCGAAGCGCGGGCGCAGGAAGGGCGCGGGCACCAGGTTGCGGATCGCCAGCGCGAGCGGCCGGCCCGAAGGGCCGCGCGTGCTTTCGAACACCGAGTGCGGCCCGAAGGTGTCGGCCAGCCGCGCCAGCGCCAGCAGTTCGAAGAACAGCGCCTGCAGCGGCCCGCCGGGGTCGTCGGGCCGCTGCGCCAGGTGCTCGGACAGGACGGCCGTGCCGTCCTTGAGGGCACGGACCAGGGCGTCGGGCAGCCCGGACGCGGCCGCATGGCCGCCGGGCTGCGCCTGCGCGCTGCGCTGCCATGCGTGCAGCAGCCGCTGGAGCACGGCCTGCACGGCGGGCGGCGCATGGCCCAGCGCGGCCTGTACCGCCTCGTGCGCGAGCGAGGCCGAATACATGGCCCGGCCGCGCTCGACCAGGTTGTGGGCCTCGTCCACCAGCACGGCCACTTGCCACTCCTCTTCGCGCGCCAGCGCATGGAGCAGGGCGCTGCCATCGAAATAGTGGTTGTAGTCGGCCACCACCACGTCGCTCCAGCGCACCATCTCCTGGGCCAGGAAGTAAGGGCACAGGCCATGCGCGCGCGCCAGGCCGCGCAATGCCTCCCGGTCCAGCCAGCGCAACGCGGCTGCGGCCTGGCGCGCCTGCGGCAGCCGGTCGTAGAAGCCGCGCGCCAGCGGGCAGCTGTCGCCATGGCAGGCCGCGTCGGGGTGTTCGCAGGCGGTGCTGCGCGCGGTCAGCTCCAGCACGCGCAGCGGGCCGGGCGGGCGCAGTTGGCGCAGCGCGTCGAGCGCGATGCGCCGCCCCGGCGTCTTGGCCGTGAGGAAGAAGACCTTGTCGGTGCCGTGGGCCGCGAGACCGCGCAGCAGCGGGTAGGTGGTGGCCAGCGTCTTGCCGATGCCGGTGGGCGCCTGCGCGATCAGGCAGCGCCGCGCCGCGGCCGCGCGGTAAACGTCGCGCGAGAGCTTGCGCTGGCCGGCGCGGAACTGCGCATGCGGAAAGCGCAGCTGGGCCAGCTGCGTGTCGCGTTCGGCGCGGCGCGCGGCCTCCTGCCGCGCCCAGGCCGCGAAGGCGCGGCACAGGGCCTGGAAGGCCTGCTGCAGTCCGGCCCGCGTGTGCCGCTCCTCCAGCACGGTTTCCTCGCCGCTTTCCAGGTCGAGGTAGACCAGCGCGACCGTGATCGCGGCCAGGCCGTCGCGCTCGCACAGCAGTGCGCCATAGGTGCGCGCCTGGGCCCAGTGCAGGGCGCGGTGGTTGGCCTTGATGCGCGCGAAGTCGCCACGGAAGGTCTTGATCTCTTCCACCCGCGCGCGCCCGGCGTCGTAGCCGTCGGCCCGGCCCCGCACGTGCAGGCCTTCGAAGACGGTGTGCAGCGACACCTCGCTCGCGTACGCCGGGCCGCGGCGCGCCTGCACGAGGGCGTGGCCGGCCACTCCCTCGTGGGCGCTGGGTGCGGGCGCGAAGCGCAGGTCCAGGTCGCCGGCCTTGGCCGCGAAGGCACACAGGGACTTGACGGAGACGTGGAACATGGAAGAGGGTTGGCGCGGGCGCCCGATGCGGCCGGGCTGTATGTGCATATGGGGTATCCAATTAGCTCCAATTCGAGCCAACTGCTGGATGTTCATACAGCCATCCTACTCCGAGTTGGCAACCACGGGTTGCCGACTGACGACATCGTTGTAAGTGAGCGGATCGGTGATGACGGCTTGCTGCAGCAGCCGGTAGAACAGCAGACCACGAGAGCCGGAGGTCCGCCGGTTGAAGCGGAAGACGAACTCGTCCAGGTAGGCGTCGAGATGGCCCGGCTGGACAGCGCCATGGTGGGTTCCGAGGATCCATCGCTTGACCAGCGATGCCACGCGATGGACGCCGACCATGGAGACGTGAGCGGGAACGTCGGAGCCCAGCATGACGGTGCGCTGGTGGGTGTAGCCGCGCTGCGTCAACGAACGGTAAGCCGCCGAGCCGTCGGTCCTCACCACGGAGCCTGGTTCGATGTTCGCCTCGACGAATGGCACGACGCAGACGTCCGCGTCGCTGTCGACGCGCTGCAGCCGGATGCGGCCGAACCCCTTGGGCTCATGCACCTCCACGGCTATGGCGATGAGCACCTTGCTGGTGTTGTTCTTGCGCTTGGCCTTGGAGATGGGCGCTTCACGGTCGGTGATCGCCAGGTAGGTTTCGTCGACCTCGACCAATCCGCCCAGCCGCTCCCGATCCAGGCGGACCATCGCCTTGCGGAACCGATGCAGCATCGTCCACGCTGTCTGATAGCCACCCAGCCCCAGCACCCGCTGTAGGCCAAGCGCGCTGACCCCCAGCTTCTGGTTGGTCACGTACCAGGCGCCAGCCAGCCACACCCGCAGTGGCGTGCGCGTCTTGTCGAAGATCGTGCCTGCGGTGACCGTACTCTGATGGCCACAGTCTTTGCACAGCAGCCGACCGCGACTGACGCGTGAAGGCGAGGATGCGACTGCGCAACGCGGGCAGACGAACCCCTGCGGCCAACGCAACGCCTCCAGGTAGGTGAGGCAGGCCTCCTCAGTCGGAAAGCGGGCGAGAAATTCGCTCCACGTGCGCGGATAGGGGTTGACTCCGCCGGAGTCGATTGCTGTATATTTATCCAGCACTTTTTGGGCATCCTGGAGCTAACAGGATACCCCATATGTGCATACAGTCTAAGGCAGGCGGCTCGCTGCCGCAGGGGCGCGGGCGGGGTGGCCGGCCGGTGCGCGGGGCGGTCCTGTCCGTCGACTGCGGTGCGGCCCTCCGAGAGCGCGCCGCGCGCCGTTCCTACACCGGCCGCGCGGTGCTCCGGCCAAGCTGCGGGCTTCACATTCCCTGCCCTCGTTGATCGGAGATCACCATGCCAGCCACGACCCGTCGAAGCCAGCCCGATGCCTGCACCCTGCTGGAGGCGGACCACCGCAAGGTCAAGAAGATGTTCAAGGACTACGAGGAGCTCGCGCAGTCCAAGGCGCGGGGCGCCGCCCAGAAGAAGCGCGAGCTGGCGCAGGAGATCTGCCTGGAGCTCACGGTGCACACGCAGATCGAGGAGGAGATCTTCTACCCGGCCGTGCGCGAGGCCATCAAGGACACCGACCTGCTGGACGAAGCCGAGGTCGAGCACGCGAGCGCCAAGGACCTGATCGCGCAGATCCAGGATGCGCAGGAGGTGGACGACATGTTCGACGCCAAGGTCACGGTGCTCGGCGAGTACGTGGACCATCACGTGAAGGAAGAGCGCAACGAGCTCTTTCCCAAGGCGCGCGCTGCCCGCAAGCTGGACCTGGTCGCCATGCGCGAGCAGCTCGAAGCGCGCAAGGAGGAACTGATGGCCGAGATGTCGGGCGTCGCGGCTTGAGGCCTGAAGGGCGCGCGGCCGGGTGCAGCCGTCGATGTAGGGCCGGCGCCTTCACCGCCGCGCCGGCACGCCGAACAGCATCAGCCGCGTGTCCAGCCCTTCGCGCAGGGCCGGCGCGGCCTGCGGGCCCAGCAGGCGCAGTTCCTTGCGCACCAGTTGCACATAGCTGAGGTGGTAATGGCGCCCGAGTGCGTGCCACAGCGCATGGGCGCCCGGTGATTGCCGCGCCCCGCTGACCAGGCTGAAGCCGGCGTCCAGCGCCCAGCGGTAGACCGTGCTGGCGACGCCGCGGCCCTGGTAGGCGGGCGCGATGCGCGTGTGCGGCGAGCGCACGTGCGGGTCCAGGCTGCGGTGGATTTCGATCAGGCGGTTGAACACCACGTGGCCGACCAGGCGCCGGGCGACCGGGCATTCGATGTACACATGGTGCTCGCCGTCGGCCTCGCGATGCCAGGCGCGCAGGCCGCCCAAAGGCAGCCCAAGGCAGGTGCAGTGCGCCCGCACGCGCGCCTCGAAGCGCTGCTGCAAGGCGTCCAGTTCGGCCTCGACCGATGGCGGCGGGGCGCCGACGTCGATGCGCAGCTCGGTGAGATGCGGGTGCGCGCGCGCGGCCAGGGCGCGCAGCGCGGCGGCCAGGCGCATCACGGGCAACGCCGGGGCGCTGCGCTGCGCACGGGCGCGCGCACGGCGGCCTCCGGTCGCGCCGGCGGCGTGAAAGACGGTGGCGGCCATGTCAGCGCGGCGTGCCCAGCAGACCGTCGCATCGCGCCTGGTGCAGGGCGAAGCGCGCCTCCTTGGCCGTCGGCAGGCCCCCGGGCACCAGCAGCAGGTCGCCGGTGGCCGCCGCGACGAGGGCGCGCCCCAGGCCGGGCGAGAGCCAGTCCCGCCAGTCCCACCCGCGCGGGGCGCGCCGTTGGCCCAGCACCAGCAGCTGCGCCTGGTGGCGCCGCTGGGCGTGCTGCACGGCCGCCGGCGAGGGCGCGGGCAGCACCTGGCCCTGCTCCGGCCGCAGACCCGCGGCCGCCAATTCGTCCCGCAGGCGGTGCAGGGCCGCCTGCTGAGCCAGCTGTTTCAGTGCCTGGAGGGCCGGCGCCGGCTGGTCCGTGGCCTGCAGAAGGCGTCCGGGCCGCCGGTCCATCAGGCGCAGGGCCTGGAGGCCTTCCGGCCGGCACAGCCAGCGCGCGGCACCCAGCAGCGGCCGCAGGGCTGCCACGCCCGGCTCGTGCACCACCAGCGCGCTGCGGTGCACATGCGGGGGCGGCATGCGCGCCAGCAGCACCGGCACGCCCTGGGCCCGCGCCCACCGCACGGCAGCCGACCGCGGGCCGGCGCCCGTGACCAGCAGGTCCGCCCGCCGCACACAGGCCTGCAAGGTGGCGCGGCCTTCCTCGCCCACGCCCACGACGACGGCAGGGACCAGGCCCAGGGCCTCGCGGATGCCGCCGGCCAGGTGCAGCAGATCGGCCCGCGCCCGCGCAGGCGGTGCCGTGGCACCGAAGCGCGAGGCCGGGCGCGCGTCCTCGGGCTCGACGAGGCAGAACAGGGCCAGTTCGGCCGCATGGGCCCGCGCCAGATGCGCGGCGCGCCAGACCGCGGGCAGGCCCGCGTCCAGGCAGGAAAAATCGACGACGGCCAGCACGTGCCGCAACTGCATGGGAGATCTCCGGAAGGCGCCCGCGGGCGGGCGCAGGACGAGCGCGTCCCCCGCATGAGGCGCGAGGGACTTCCTGGGACAGGAGGCCCGGAGATCAGCAGCAGGAAGGAAAGGGGGAGAACTTCAAGGTGCCGACCGCCGGGCCCGGAGATGGCCGGCCGTGCGGCGCGGGCAGCCCAGCCGCAAGGCGGGGCCCACGCAACCCGCCAGGGCGGCGAGCGGACACGAGGAAGTCAGCGAAGACATGGCGTGCAAGTCTAGGCCGCCACGCGCCGAAAAGCCATGAAGCCCCCAAGGGCTCTGCCAGATTGGAAAGTGCGCGAGCAGCCTCGGGCGCATGGGGGCAGCAGCGGCTCAACGTGGGGCGAACCGGTTTTTGGGGCTTGGCGTTGCGCAGAGTGGCAAGGCGGATTCCGACGACGAAGCACGTCTCGGAATCGCTGAAGAGATTCACCGCTCCAACCGCTCCAACCGCTCAAGCAGGCGGCCCCCACGCGCGCCCATCGGCCTGGCCATGCGCTGCGCAAGGCCCGGGCCGCAGGCGGATCGGCGCGCAACGGTCAGAGCGCGACGCGATGCGGCGCTGCCGGCGGGGTGCGCGGCGGCGCGAAGCCGTCGCTGTCGTTGACTGCGGCGCGCTGCACGAGCGGACGCGGGCGGCGCGCCGGTGGCGGGCCGGGGTGGGAAATGAGCGCGAGCCGGTTGTTGGCCGCGCGGCGCAGCGCCACCACGGCGGCGATGGCGCCCGGCGCAGGCGCCAGCCGGCCGCCCTGCGTGCTCTGGTGCAGGCGGTGCACGGCCTCGTAGGCGCTGCGTTCGGCCTCGATCCAGGCTGCGAAGTTCGGGTCTCTGACGTCGTCCATGGCCGGTCCTCGGATGCAATCGCGCGGACGACATGAAGGAAGGAAGAGAGGGCGTCGGCCGGCAATATGCACACTAGAAACACTTGCTTTCACAGCGTGTAGGAGGGCATGACCCCGCCCGGTCGGACGCGCGGCGCCGCGCAGGGGCGTGTTCCCGTCCCGAATGATCCGGCGCCACCGCAGGGCGGTGGGCTTTCGTGTCGGCGCCTATCATGGGTCGGCATTGCACGCGCTGCCGGGGCTGGATGTCGGCCATGACAGGCCGGCGGTGCATGCCCTTCTCGGCCCCGACCCGCCCCGATGACAGACCGACAGCCTGCACCCGCTCCTGCGCCCGCCCGCCTTTCCCTGGTCGATGCCTGCGCCGATGCGTCCCTCCATCTGCTCGAACGCAACCTGAGCCGCCACGGCATCCTCGCGGCCTCGCCCACCGAAGCCGCGGCCGCGCGGCGCTATACGCGCATCTTCGGGCGCGACGCGGCCATCTGCGTGATGGCCATGTGCGGCAGCGGCAGCGCGGCGCTGGAGGCGGGGGCGGTGGCCAGCCTCGACGCGCTGGCGGCGCAGCAGGCGGACAACGGCCAGATTCCCAAGTACGTGGACCCGCACGGGCAGGACGCCGATTTCTGGTACCTGGGCTGCATCGACGCCACGCTGTGGTGGCTGATCGCGGTCGATCACGTGCGCGCGAGCGGGCGGGTCGAAGCCGGCCGCTGGGGTGCGCAGGTGGCGCTGGCACTGCAGTGGCTGCACGCGCAGGAGCACCAGCATTTCCGGCTGCTGCAGCAGAACGAGGCCAGCGACTGGGCCGACATCATGCCGCGCTCGGGCTTCGTGCTCTACACCAACGCGCTGTGGTTCGAGGTCAAGCGCCGCTTCGGACTGCCGCATGCCGAGGCCACGCGGCACCATTTCAATCACCTGTTCAACCCTTTCCAGCGCGACCTGCCCGAGTACCACCGCGGCCGCTTGCTGCGCCACTATGCGCGCCGCGGCCGCCGCGACCCGGGCATGTACCTGAGCTTCGTGAACCTGTCGTTCGTGGGGGACGAGGGCGACGTGTTCGGCAATTTGCTGGCGCTGCTGTTCGGCCTGGCCGACGAGGCGATGGCCCACCGCATCGTGCACACCGTCGAGCGCGCCCAGGCGGCCGAGCCCTGGCCCGTGCGCGTCGCGCTGCATCCGTTGTCGCCGGGGCATCCGCTGTGGCGGGCCTACATGGGCCGCCATCAGCAGAACCTGGCGCACCAGTACCACAACGGCGGTCTCTGGCCTTTCGTGGGCGGCTACTGGGTGATGGCCCTGGCGCGCCTGGGCCGCGTGCAGGCCGCGCGCGCGGCGCTGGAGCAGCTGGCCGCCGCCAACGCGCAGGCCGATTGGCGCTTCACCGAATGGTTCCACGGCCGCACGCTGGCGCCCATGGGCATGGCGGGGCAGAGCTGGAATGCGGCCACCTTTCTGCTGGCGCGGGAAGCGGTCGCGCAGGCGGCAGGCGAAGAGGGCTGATCCAGCCTCACGAGGGTGGGCCAAGGAGGGCGGCGCCCAACCCGTGGTCGCCTCACGCGCGGGCGGCGCGCGGGGGTGCCGTATTGCGCATGACGATCCCGGGCTGGGCGGCGTGAGGGTGGCGCCCCGCGCATGACGATCCCGGGACGGGCGGCGCGAGGGGTGGCGCCCCGCGCATGGCGGCCCCGGGCGGGCGGCGCGGGCTCCTACAGGGACGGTCGGCGCTGCGCGCCGACTTCGCTGCGATGCGCGCGCGGCCGGCGGCATCGCGAACTCACTTCGCGCCGCTGCGCGGCGCTGCGTTCAGACAGGCGCGATGAGTCAGATCACGAAGCCCGCGCGACTTCGCGCGGCCCGCCGCCCGCGCTGTGCTTCTCGCCGCCCCTGAAGTCGCCCGCGCCGCCCGCCCGGGGCCGCCATGCGTTTTGCACGTCGGTGGCTCACGAGCCGGCCCAGGCACGCTCTTGCCTCACTGGTCGTAGCGCGACGCAGGCCAAGGCCCTTGGGCCGGGGGAGGGGCGCGCCTGTGAAGCGCCGAGGAGCACAGCGAAGCCGGCCGCGCGCCTGCCGAAGGACAGGCGCGCTTCGTGAACTGACTGGCGGCAGCTGTTCGAGCGAAGCGGTGCGAAGCAGCGCGCAGCGAGTTCTGCCGCGGGCCGGCTTCGCGCGCACCGCAGGGCAGTCGGCGTGCAGCGTCGACCGCTTCGCTTGAAGCGCCCCGGCCCCGGCCCAGGGGCCTTGGCCGGGCCACAAGCTGCAACCCAGAAGCCTCAAGCCCTGGCCTGCTTCCCGCCGAGGCCTCTCGCAGCGGCCGGCTTCGCAACCCGGGTGCGACGGCCGGCGCTCAGCCCTGTGTATCCAGCCAGCGTGCCACCGTGTCCCGGAAGTCGTCCCCCGGCTCCGCCGTCGTCACGCCCGCTGGCGCGCGGCCCAGCGTCGCCAGGTTGCGGTCGCGTGCGCGCGAGAAGGCGTGGAAGTAATCCACGTGCAGGCTGTGGTGCGCGAGGTCTTCGCCCGGGCTGTCCACGATCCACACCTGGCCCAGGTACTGGCCGGCGGCACACAGCGCGAGGTTGTCGTTGGGCGCCAGGCGGAACGGGCTGGGCGAACGCGCGAGGCGGTCGTCCAGCTGCGCCTTGGGCAGGTCCCAGCCAGCGTCGGGGTAGACGCGCGGCGAGCGCAGCAGCATGCGGTCGATGGCGCGGCGCTGGCTCAGCAGCGTGGCGAGATAGGCGCCGTAGCCCGAGGCGATCACCCAGACCGGGGGCTCCACCGGTGCGTGCAGGGCGCAGGCCCGCGCGCGCAGGCGGTCGTATTCGTCGGCCAGCGCGCGCAGGTGTTCGCGGCGCGTGCGCTCGTCGCCCGAATGCCCCCGGCAGACGCTGACGGTGCCGCAGCCGTGCGCGGTTGCGAGATCGGCAATGGCGTCGATGTCGTCGGCCTGCGGCGCGTCGCGGTCGCCGACCAGCAGCAGGCAGGGCGCGAGCGCCGCCGTCGCCTGCGCCAGCGGGTAGATGGACCAGGAAGCGGCAGGTGCGGCGGCGGCAAGGGCAGGCATGGTCGTCTCGTGTGCGGTGCGGAGTGACTGCTTATGGCGCGCCGTATCTGACACGCGTGTCGGACGAGGCGCCGCGAGGGCGCCGGTGTCCGGCGGCGTGCGCCCACCGCGCGGTGGTGCGCCTTTACACGGCCTCCAGCACCGCGCACGGCAGCGCCGCGAGCAGCGTGCGCACCGGCAGCCGCTCGCCGGCCGCATGCGTGCGGCCGGTCAGCACGTCGCGCCAGCGCTGCCCCTGGCTCACCTCCAGGGCCGGCAGGCGCACGCTGGCTTCCCGCCAGGGCGAGGCGTCCCAGGGGCCGGCCGGGGCGGCGGCCGACCAGGGATCGCCCGCCGCGCCGCTCTGGCGCGCGAAGAAGCGGCCGCCGAGCACCAGCACGCGGCCCGCCTCGCTGCGGCGCTGGAAGGCGATGCAGGCGTCCGCGGCCGGGCCGTCCACCGCCCAGGGTTCGTGCCCGCCGTCGCGGAACACGGGCCAGGCGCGCGCGCGCAAGTCCAGCAGCCGGGACGTGATCCACAGCTTGGCATCGTCCAGCGCGGCGGCGCCCAGCACCGCGCCTTCGGCCGTGAAGGGCGCCTCGCTGTCCAGCGCCTGCAGGCGCGCCGCGCGCGCGGCATAGTCCACCGGGCGTCGGTTGTCGGGGTCCACCAGGCTGAAGTCGAAGACCTCGTTGCCCTGGTACAGGTCGGGCACGCCCACGCTGGTGTACTTGAGCATCACCAGCACCAGGCTGTTGAGCCCGCCGTACCAGCGCACGGTGCGCGCGAGCGCCTCGAAGTCGGTCCAGAAGGCGGCATTGCCCTGCCGGTCCAGCACGCCGCGCACGAAATGCTCGAGCGCCTCTTCGTAGGCGGCCTGCGGCTGCAGCCAGCTGGTGTGCACCTTGGCCTCGCGCGCGGCCTTGCGCGCATAGGCGGCGATGCGGTCGGCGTAGGTGGCCGCGTCTTGCGCGGGCTGCCACGAACCGACGAGCGTCTGGTACAGCAGGAATTCGTCGGCGCGCGCGGGCGCGACGCCGAAGCGCTCGGCCGCCCCGGACCGCAGCCCGGCATGGAAGGCGCGCCAGCGGCGCAGCGCCAGGCGCCAGGCAGCCGGCATCTCCGACAGCACGTCGATGCGCGTGCGCACGTCCTCCGACCGCTTGTTGTCGTGCGTGGAGGTGGCCAGCATCGTGTGCGGCCAGTGCCGCGCGCGTTCCTGGCTCGCGGTGTGGAACTGCGCGAGCGTCAGGCCGAACTGCGCCGGCTCGCCGCCCACCTCGTTCAGGGCGACCAGCGGGAAGTAGCGGTAGAAGGCCGCATCCTCCACGCCCTTGGCCGCCACCGGCGCGGTGAACTGCTGGAAGCGGGCCGCGAAGCGCTCGGCCAGCGCGCGCACCTCGCGCGCCTGGGCCGGGTCGGCCGGCAGCGGCGTGCGGCACAGCATCGCGTCCTGCAGGAAGTCGAACACCGTGGTGTCCGCCAGCTCGCTGCGCGCGCGGGCCGCGTTCACGGCTTCGGTGACGAAGCGCTCGTCCTGCGGCGTGAAGCCGGCGCCGGTCACGTAGCTGCGGTACACGCTCATGTGCGCCGCCACGTCGGCCAGCGCGCGGCGCAGGTTGCCCAGCGTGTAGTCGCGCGTGGCGCGGTCGGCGCGCGCCAGCCGCAGCAGCAGGGCGCCGAGCACCTGCAGGTCCGAGGCCAGTGCGTTGTGGGCCACCGCGCGCTTGCTGCGCAGCACCGTCTCCTCGTAGGGCTCGCGCAGGCCCGTGAAGGTCTGCCAGGCCCGGCCGAAGGCGGCCTCGGCCGTGGTGTCGATCAGCACGCCGTTGGCCACGTTGGCGAAGCGGTAGCCCGTGGTGCCATGCACGCACCAGCTCAGCGGCACTTCCTCGTGGCCGGCGGCGATTTTCTCGGCCACCACGTACAGCGGCCGCTCGGGCCGGCCGTCCGCCGCCGGGCCCGGCGGCGGCAGGCCCACGCGGCGCGCATAGCCGGCCTGCAGGCGGGCGAAGTAGGTGGCGGGGTCGCGCAGGCCGTCGGGGTGGTCGATGCGCAGCCCTTCCACCCAGCCGCGCGCGGCCAGGTCCAGCGCCAGGCCCTGCGTGGCTTCGAACACCTCGGGTTCTTCCACGCGCAAGGCGGCCAGCTCGTTGATGTCGAAGAAGCGGCGGTAGTTGATCTCGTCCGAGGCCACGCACCAGAAGGCCAGGCGGTAATGCTGGCGCTCCAGCAGGCCGTGCAGCGCGTCGCGCGCGCGCGGCCGGTTCCAGGCGCGCAGGGCCTCGTCCAGCGCTTGGTGCCCCGCCGGGGCGGCGGCCAGCGCGGCCAGGCGCGCGAAGGCCGCCTGCTTCTCGCGCTGGCGCGCGCCCGCCTCCGCGCGGCCGGGCAGGTGCGCCAGCGCGTGGCCGATGCCGTCCAGCTCGGCCTGCACGGCGGCGTCGTCGGTCAGGCCCGCGGCCCAGCGCAGCACCTCAGCATAGCTGTCCGGCGCCAGCGGGAAGCGGTGGGCGTGGTAGTGCACGGCCAGCCGGCCGCCGCCGGGCTCCAGCGCCAGCACCAGCTGGCCGTCGTCGAGCACGCGGCCGTAGGCCTCGCCCAGCACCGGGATCAGCACCTTGCCCGTGAGGGCCGGGTCCAGCGCCTCCCAGTCGATGTCGAAGTAATGCGCGAAGGCCGATTCGGCGCCGTTTTCCAGCACGTCCATCCACCACGGGTTGTCCGCGCCCAGCACGCCCATGTGGTTGGGCACCAGGTCCAGCAACTGCCCGAGGCCGTGCTGGCGCAGCGCCTCGGAGAAGCGCGCGAAGCCGTCGAAGCCGCCCAGCTCCGGGTTGATCTCGCCATGGGCCACCACGTCATAGCCGTGCATGCTGCCGGGCCGCGCGCGCTGGATGGGCGAGCAGTACACGTGGCTGATGCCCAGCCGGGCGAGGTAGGGCAGGATCCCGGCCGCGTCGTCGAAGGTGAAGCCCTTGTGGAACTGCAACCGGTAGGTCGCGCGCGGGATGACCGCGGTGGCGCCGGCGCTGCCGCGGCGTGGCGCGGGCCGCTCGCGCAGCACCGCCTCGGCGATGGCGCGCACGCGCGCGTCGGCCTGCCATCCCGCGCCGTCGGCGGCGGCCAGCGGCAGGCGGCGGCGCCAGTTGGGGTGGCCGTCCACGGTGCCGGGCAGGTTGGCCTGCTCGGCCACGTCCAGCAGGTCCTCGGCCTGCACCATCATCAGCCGCGCGGGCGAGCGCGCCAGCCAGGCATGCACGGCGGCCACGGCGGCCGCATCCAGGTGCGGGCTGGCCAGGGCCTGCGCGACCACGTCGCGCGCCAGCAGTCCGGCGTCCTGCAGCGCGAAGAGCAGCTGCACGCGTTCTTCGGCGCGCCCCGCGAGCTGGCGGCGCGCGAGCGCCTCGTTGGGGAACAGGTCCAGCCGCACGCGTTCGGCCAGGTCGGTGCCGCGCCACCAGCCCTGCAGGGTGGCCAGGTCGTGCGTGCTCACGGCCACCAGCGCGTCCTGCGGGTAGCGGGCCGTGTCCCTGAAGGTGCCGCCCTCGCGCTCGAAGTACAGCAGGCGGTACGACAGCAGGCCGTGGCGCTGCAGCAGCGCGCGCGTGGCGTCGGCCACGGTGCCCAGGTCCTCGCCGATCACCATGCAGTGGTGGCGCTGGCTTTCCAGCGCCACGATGGCCAGCATCTCCTCGGCGTCGCAATGCAGGTAGGCGCCGTCGGCCGGGCTGCCGCCGGGCGGAATGCAGAACAGGCGCACCAGCCCCATCACGTGGTCGATGCGCAGGGCGCCCGCGCCGCGCATGTTGGCGCGCAGCGTGTCGATGAACAGGCGGTAGCCCGTCTCGCGCAGGCGCGCCGGGCGCAGCGGCGGCAGGCCCCAGTCCTGGCCCAGCGGGTTGAATTCGTCGGGCGGCGCGCCCACGCTCACCTGCGTGGCGAGCACGTCGCCCGCGCTCCAGGCGTCGGCCCCGTAGCGGTCCACCGACACCGCCTGGTCCAGGTACAGGCCGATGGCCATGCCTTCGGCGCGGCAGCGCTGGGCGGCGGCCTGCAATTGCGCATCGGCCAGCCACTGCAGCCACTGGTGGAACTCGACCTGCACCTCCTGCGCGCGGGCGAAGGCGGCGGTCCCGGGGCTGTCGGGCGCGCGCAGCGCCTCGGGCCAGCAGGGCCAGCCCCAGGCCAGCGCGTCCAGGCCGCGGTGATGGGCCTGCAGGGCGTCGAAGAGGGCCTGGCGCTGCAGCGCCTCGCCGCGCAGGCGCACGAAGGCCTCGAACTCCGCGCGTTCCTCGGCGTCGGCACCGGCACCGTCCTCGGCCGCGCGTTGCCGCCATTGCGCGTGCACCAGCCGCAGCACTTCCAGCTTGGCCTGCGCCACGCCGGCCAGGTCCACCAGCGGCGCGGCGCGCAGCGCGGCCAGGCGGGCCTGGAAGGCCGGCGTGCCGACGCGGCGGCGCGCGGCCTCGCAGCGCCGGTAGGCCGGCACGGCTTCCACGTCGATGTACAGCGGGTTCAGGTGCTGGCGCGAGGACGGGCTGTAGGGGCTGCACTTGGACGCATCCTCGGCGAACAGCGCATGCAGCGGGTTCAGGCCGATGGCCTGCGCCCCCAGGCGCGCGGCGGTGCCGGCCAGCTCGGCGAGGTCAGTGAAGTCGCCGATGCCCCATTGCCTGTCGGAGCGCAGTGCATACAGCTGCGCGGCCACGCCCCACTGGCGCGCCACGCCCCCATCGGGCGGCAGACCGGCATCCTCGGGCAACCAGCAGCGCGCCGGCGCGGCGATGACCAGGGTCTCGCCGGCCTGGCCGGCCAGGCGCAGGCGGTGGTAGCCCAGCGGCAGGGGGCTGTCCACCTGCGCATCCACATACGCCGGCATACCGGCCTCGCCCGGCTCGCGTAACTGCAGCACCGCCCGGCCGGCATGTTGCGTGCCTTGCTCGTCCACCAGCGTCCAGTCCAGCGCGGCCGGCAGCGGCTGCGCCAGGCGCAGCGGCACGGTCCACGGCCCCGCGTCGGCCGCCACGCGCACCACGGGCGGCAAGGCGCGGCGTGCCTGCGCCTCGTCGAAGGCGCGCACCTCGGCCGCCCAGGCGGCTTCGTCCCCCGGCGCGTGCGCCCCCATGCCGAACTGCGCCAGCAAGGCGGCCAGGTGCGCGGGCTTCACCTCGATGCGCCGTCCCCAGACATCGTCATACGCCGTGGCGAGGCCCATGCGCGCGCAGGCGCGGTGAAGGGCCTCATGCATCGCGGCCTTCCTCCTGCAGGGCCACGCACAGGCCGCCGGGGGCCAGCAGCAGCGCGCTGCGCTCCTGCCCGGGGTGCTGCGGCTGCACGCCGTGGCGGTGGATCACGCGCCCCGGCGGGCGCGCCGCACGCGCGTCCTCGAGGCCGAGGTTGATCACCATCTGCAGCAGGGCGGCGCGCGGGCCGCCGCCGCGGCCCCTCCGGCCCGGGCCCGCTTTGCCGGCGTCCAGCGTCCATTGCAGGTACAGCAGCGTCCCTTCCACGTGCCACCGGCCGCTGCCGGGGCGCGAGGGCAGGTGCGGCACGATCTCGCGCTGGCGCAGCGCCAGCGCCTGGCGCACCTCGTACAGCGCCTGGGCATGGCTGGCGCGGTCGCGCTCCTCGCGGTCCAGCCGCGAGGCTTCGAAGGTGGCCGCGTCATTGGGATCGGGAATGCGCGCCCGCGCGGCCTCGTCCTTGAAGGCCGCGAAATGGCCGAACTCCGCGCGCCGGCCGCCGGACACGGCCTGCGCCAGGTCGGGCCCGAAGTCGCAGAAGAACTGGAAGGGCGTGACAGAAGCCCATTCCTCGCCCATGAACAGCAGGGGCGCATGGGGCGACAGCAGCAGCGCCAGCCGCAGCCCGCGCACCCGCGCCGGGTCGGCCAGGGCGTCGATGCGGTCGCCGAAGGCGCGGTTGCCGATCTGGTCGTGCGTCTGCAGGTAGCTCACGAAGGCGCCGCAGGGCAGGTGGTCGGTGGGCTCGCCCCGCGCCTCGCCCTCGCGGAAGGGCGAGGGCTGGCCCCGGTAGACGTAGCCTCCCGCGAAGGCGCGGCCCAGGCCCGCCAGCGGCTGCTGCGCATAGTCGAGGTAGTAGCCGTCCTGTTCGCCCGTGAGGCTCACATGCGCCGCATGGTGCAGGTCGTCGTTCCACTGCGCGGTGGCCAGGCGCGGGCGCCGCTGCGCGTCGCGCTCGAGCAGGCGGGCCTGGTTGAGGTCATTCTCCAGCACCACGTGCACCTGGCGCGCGCGGCCCGGGCCGCGCTGCAGCGCCTCGCAGATCTCGGCCACGATGTGGCGCGCGGAATCGTCGCGGATCGCATGCACCGCATCGAGCCGCAGGCCGTCGAAATGGAATTCCTCCACCCAGTACAGCGCGTTGTGCACGAAGAAGGCGCGCACGTCGGCCGCCCCCTCGCCGTCGAAGTTGATGGCCGCGCCCCAGGGCGTCTGGTGCGCCGGGTTGAAGAAGGCCGGGCAGTAGGCATGCAGGTAGTTGCCTTCGGGGCCGAAGTGGTTGTAGACCACGTCCAGCAGCACCATGAGCCCCAGCTCGTGCGCCGCGTTCACCAGCGCCTTGAGCGACTCCGGCGTGCCGTAGGAGGCTTCGGGCGCGAAAGGCAGCACGCCGTCGTAGCCCCAGCCGCGCGCGCCGGGGAATTCCGCCACCGGCATCAGTTCCACGGCCGTGATGCCGAGTTCCACCAGTTCCGGCAGGCGCAGGCGTGCGGCGTCGAAACTGCCTTCGGACGTGAAGGTGCCCACGTGCAGTTCGTAGACCACGGCTTCCTCCCAGGGCCGGCCGCGCCAGCGCTGGTCGGTCCAGACGAAGGCGTCGGGGTCCGTGACCTCGCTCGGGCCGTGCACGTCATGCGGATTGCGGCGCGAGGCCGGGTCGGGCACCGTCAGCCCATCGGGCAGGGCGAAGCGGTACAGGTCGCCGGGGCCGGCCCCGGGCACCTCGGCGATGTACCGGCCGGGGGCCTCGGCCTGCATGGGCAGCCGCGTCCAGTCGGCGGTGTCCGGGTGGCGCCATTCCAGATGGACCGGGTCGGCGGCCGGGGCCCACAGCCGGAAGCGGGTGCCGCCGGTGGGCAGCGGGGTGGTGCCGAAGGGCATGTCGTGCGAAGGGCTCATGGTCGAGGGCGGGGCAAGCGGCATGCCCGGGTGCGGGGCTGGGCTGGAATGCGCGGGCGGACACCTCCGTCCACGCGCGCCTCAGATGGGCGGCGGCGGATCGCCGACGCGGCGGGGGATCAGCGGCTCGTCGGGCTCGCGCCGGTCGGCGGGGCCGGCCTCCGGGGCCTGCGGGGCGCCGGCCGGCGCGGCATGCGGGTAGGTCTGCGTGTCGGGCGGGGGCTCGCTGCCGGCGCTGGCCGCAGGGCCGGCCATCGCGCCCGGGGCGCCCGTGCCGCTTGTGGCCGCGGAAGGCGGTGCCCCGTCTTCGGGCCGCAGCGACGGGGCGGCGCGCGGGCCGCCGCCCGTTCCGTCGGCCGGTGGCAGGCCATCGCGCGGGAGCCATTCGTCGATGCGGCGCGCGGCCCAGTCCTTGCCGGCGAGGCCGAAGGCCAGGGCGACGGCGAACACGAAGCCGGCGAGGATCACGAGGAAGCTCTGGCGCACGATGTCGCCGCCCACCTTCACCTGGTCCAGCGCGATCAGCACCACGAAGATCAGGATGCCGTACTGCGCCAGGCGCGAGAAGAAGTAGGCGTCGCGCAGTCCCACGTTGCGCCCGTAGGCCAGCACGGCCTCGGCCACGAAGCGCGCGAAGTACGCGCCGAAGGCCAGCACCAGCAGGGCCACGAAGATGTTGGGCACGAACCAGACCACGCGGCCCAGCAGGTCGGTGACGTAGCTCAGGCCGAGCCCGTTGAAGGCGACGATCAGCGCGGCCAGGATCACGACCCAGTAGGCCAGCACGCCCACCACGCCCGTGGTGTCCAGGGCCATGCCGCCCTGGCGCAGGAAGCCGTCCAGCCCGGCGCGCTCGGTCAGCACCGGGAAGTTGATGGCCCGCAGCGCCCGGGTGACGGCGAAGCGCACCACCTTGGCCACCAGCCAGCCCACCACCAGCACGGCGGCCGCGATGAGCAGGCGCGGAATGAAGGCGCCGATCTGGAAGAGCATGGCCCGCGCGGGCCCGAGCTCGATGCCGAATTCGTTCATGCCTGTCCTCCTTCGGATGCCGGCGCCGCGCCGTTGCGGCTCAGGGCGATCAGGCCCTGCAGCGGCACCTGCACCCAGTCGATGCGGTTGTTCAGCTCGTAGCGCAGCTCGTAGAGCGCCTTGTCGATCTCGAACAGGCCGAGCAGCCCCTCGTCGATGCCGCCTTCGCCGGCGCGGGCCAGCGTTTCGGTGTAGCCGCCCATGAAGGCGGTGCGCACCTGGGCCTCCCATTCGGCGCCCACGCGGCCCAGGCGCGCCAGTTCGTCCGCGTTCTGGGCCACGCGCTTGAGGGCCGCCCAGCGCGCGTAATTGAAGGAGCGCAGCATGCCGGCCACGTCGCGCAGCGGCGAAGCCTTCTGGCGCCGCTCGTGCATGGGCCGCGCGGGTTCGCCCTCGAAGTCGATCAGGATGAAGTCGTTGCGTGACACCAGCACCTGCCCCAGGTGGTAGTCGCCATGCAGACGCGTCTTGCGCTGCGCGGTGCCGCCGTCGGGCTGGTCGTGGTCGATGCGCGCTTGCAGCACCTCGGCCTGCTGCAGCCACTGCGCGGCATCGGCCTGCGCTGCCTCGGGGAGCTGGGGCAGGCGCTGGCGGGCCAGCGCCAGCGTCTCGCGCGCGGCTTCGCGGACCTGCTCGCGCACTGCGGCCTGGTCCTGCGGCGTGAGCGGCTCGGCCGCGAAGGCGGCGTCTTCCGCGGGGGCGCTGCCGAAGGCCAGGTGCATCTCGGCCGTGCGCTGGCCCAGCAGGCGCATCAGGATCAGGAAGGCGCCATGGTCGGGCGCCGGCGCATCCTCGGGCGCCACCTGCAGCTCGGCGAACACGCGCTCCAGGTAGGCCAGGGTGTAGTCCCAGGCATCGCCCTGGTTGGGCACGTAGGCCTGCAGCAGTGCCAGCGTGCACTGCGTGCCGTCCCTGCCGTGGTATTCCACCGCGCCGGCCACGGGCACGCAGTTGGCGAAGCGCGCCTGGTCGGTCAGGAAGCGGCCCACCTCCAGCTCGGGGTTGATGCCTTCTCGCACATGGCGGTAGCACTTGAGGAAGAGCTGGTCGCCCAGGATCACCGCCGTGTTGCTGCTGGCCGCGCTGGGCCGGCCCACTTCCAGCGCCTCGATGGCCTGCGGCTGCACGCCGGCCAGCGCGGCGGTGCCGGAAAAGCGCAGCTCGCCGCCTTCGGCCGGCAGATTCAGCCCCTGCGCCATGGCGAGCACCACGGCGCGGCAGAAGGCCTCGTCGAACAGTGCGTCGGCCATCACGCCCACCTGCGCCTGCTGCCGCACCTTGGCGACGGCGCCGGGCTGCAGCTGCTTCATGCGTTCTTCTTCCAGGTCTTCCCAGGCGATGGCCAGCGGCATGAAGTAGCGCGCGTCACCGCCCTGGCGCGTGCGCACGTCCAGCAGCGGCAGCAGCCAGCTGCGCTCGCCCTGGCTCCACACGGCGTGCTCGGCGATGTCGGTGCGCATGATGATTTCGCCCTTGGAGGCATACCAGCGCTGGGTCTCGATGTGGCGCGGCAGCACCTCGTTCTCGACCTGGCTGCGGGTGCGCTCCGACATGGCGATGCGCCAGGGCATCACGCGGTCGCGGAACAGGCTGGTCCAGCCGTCGAAAAGCACCAGCGTGGGCCGGTCGTCCAGCGACACGCCGCCCTGGTGCCAGGCGGGCACGGGCGCGTCGGTGGTGAGCTTGAACCAGTAGAAGCCGTACGAGGCCAGCGTGAGCAGGTAGGGCAGCTCGCCGATGGGCGGGAAGGTGGTGCGGCCCAGCATCTCCACCGGCACGCGGCCCTTGTAGGCCGACAGGTCCAGCTCCACCGGCTGCGCCGCGCGCGAGAGGTTGAACACCGTGAGCAGCAGGTCGTCGCCGTACTCGCTCAGGTAGGCCAGGATCTTGCGGTTGCCGGGCTTGAGGAAGATCTTGCGCCCGCGCCCGAAGGCGCTGCTGGTCTTGCGCACCGCGAGCATGCGGCGCGTCCAGTGCAGCAGCGAGCTGTTGTCGCGCATCTGCGCCTCGACGTTCACGGCTTCGTAGCCGTACATGGCGTCCATGATGGGCGGCAGGTACAGGCGCTGCGGGTCGGCGCGCGAGAAGCCCGCGTTGCGCTCGGGCGCCCACTGCATCGGCGTGCGCACGCCGTTGCGGTCGCCCACGAACACGTTGTCGCCCATGCCGATCTCGTCGCCGTAGTAGATGATGGGCGAGCCGGGCATGGACAGCAGCATGCCGTTCATGAGCTTGATCTTGTCCTTGTCGTTGTCCATCAGCGGCGCCAGGCGCCGGCGGATGCCCAGGTTGATGCGTGCGCGCAGGTCGGCCGCGTAGGTGGTGTACATGTAGTCGCGCTCGCGGCTGGTCACCATCTCCAGCGTCAGCTCGTCATGGTTGCGCAGGAAGATCGCCCACTGGCAGCCTTCGGGGATGTCGGGCGTCTGCTGCATGATCTCCACGATCGGGTCGCGGTCCTCCTGCGCGATCGACATGTACATGCGCGGCATCAGCGGGAAGTGGTAGGCCATGTGGCACTCGTCGCCCTCGCCGAAGTACTCGCGCACGTCCTCGGGCCACATGTTGGCTTCGGCCAGCAGGAAGCGGTTGCTGTATTCGGCGTCGACGGTCGCGCGCAGCTTCTTGATGACGGCATGCGTCTCGGGCAGGTTCTCGTTGCTGGTGCCGTCGCGCTCCACCAGGTAGGGGATGGCGTCGAGCCGGAAGCCGTCCACGCCCATGCCCAGCCAGAAGCGCATCACGTCCATCACCGCTTCCAGCACGGCCGGGTTGTCGAAGTTCAGGTCGGGCTGGTGGCTGAAGAAGCGGTGCCAGAAGTACTGCCGGGCCACCGGGTCCCAGGTCCAGTTCGAGGTTTCGGTGTCGGTGAAGATGATGCGCGTGCCCTGGTAGAGCTGGTCGGTGTCGCTCCAGACGTAGAAGTTGCGCTCGGGCGAGCCCGGCGGGGCCTTGCGCGCGGCCTGGAACCAGGGGTGCGCATCGGAGGTGTGGTTGATGACCAGCTCGGTGATCACGCGCAGGCCGCGCTTGTGCGCCTCGTCCAGCATCTCGCGGAAGTCGTCGAGCGTGCCGTACTGCGGATTCACGTCCTTGTACTCGGCGATGTCGTAGCCGTCGTCGCGCAGCGGCGAGGGGTAGAAGGGCATCAGCCAGATCGTGTTGACGCCCAGGTCCTTCACGTAGTCCAGCTTGGCCGTTACGCCCTTGAAGTCGCCGATGCCGTCGCCGTTGGTGTCGTAGAAGGCCTTGACGTTGAGCTGGTAGATGACGGCATCGCGGTACCAGTTCGGGTCCTGGGAGATGTCGACCTCCAGGTTCTCCAGCGCCAGCCGCGGCACGGATGCGTTCATGGGCTGCCCTCCGTCCTCATTGGAAGTAGTCGAAGTCGCGCTCGCTGCGCACGTGGCGGCGCAACTGCATCACGTGCGCCGGCGCCTCCCAGGGGTTGAGCTGGATGTAGTGGCGCGCGCCCTGCCAGCGCCAGCGCTGCCCGCCCAGCAGGTCGTGCATCTGGAAGGGCTGGTCCGGCGGCAGGCCCAGCGTGTGCGGCTCCAGCGTCAGCCAGCCGATCTGCGTGTTCCATGGGTCCAGGTTCACCACCGTGACCACGATGTCCTGGTTGTCGGCGCTGCGCTTGAGGTAGGCCAGCAGCTGGTCGTTGTCGATGTCCAGGAATTCCAGCGTGTCGTTGCGCTGCAGCGCCGGATGCGCATGGCGGATCGCGTTGACGTGCGCGATGAAGCCTTCCAGGCTGTGGGCCTGGTCCAGATTCCAGTGGCGCAGCTGGTATTTCTCGGAATCGAGGTATTCCTCGCTGCCGGCATGGCGCGGCCGGTGCTCCAGCAGCTCGTAGGCGGGGCCATAGATGCCGTAGCTCGCGCTCAGCGTGGCGGCCAGCACCAGCCGGGCGCGGAACTGCGCCGGGCTGCCGCTTTGCAGCGACTCGTGCAGGATGTCCGGGGTGTTCGGCCAGACGTTGGGGCGGAAGTAGTCCAGGCCGGGCCGCGTGCTCAGCTCGGTGAAGTACTTCGTGAGCTCTTCCTTGCCGTTGCGCCAGGTGAAGTAGGTGTACGACTGCGTGAAGCCCAGCTTGGCCAGCCGGTGCATGACCTTGGGGCGCGTGAAGGCCTCGGCCAGGAAGATCGCCTCGGGATGCGTGCGCTTGACCTCGGTGATGGCCCATTCCCAGAACGGGAAGGCCTTGGTGTGCGGGTTGTCCACACGGAACACCGTCACGCCCTGCGCGATCCAGTGGTCCAGCACGCTCTTGAGCTCGGCCCACAGGGCGGCCCACTGATCGCTCTCGAAGTTGAAGGGGTAGATGTCCTGGTACTTCTTGGGCGGGTTCTCGGCGTACTGCACCGTGCCGTCGGGCCGCCACTTGAACCAGGCCGGATGCTGCTTCACGTAGGGGTGGTCGGGCGCGCACTGGAAAGCGATGTCCAGCGCGATCTCCAGGCCCTGCTCGCGCGCGGCCTGCACCAGCCGGCGGAAGTCCTCGTGCGTGCCCAGTTCAGGCAGGATGCTCTTGTGCCCGCCTTCCTCGGCACCGATGGCCCAGGGGCTGCCCACGTCGCCGGGCTCGGCGCGCAGCGCGTTGTTGCGGCCCTTGCGCTGCTGGCGGCCGATGGGGTGGATGGGCGGGAAGTACAGCACGTCGAAGCCCATGCGCCGGATGCGCGGCAACTGCGCCTGCACGTCGCGGAAGGTGCCGTGCCGGCCCGGCTCGGGCGCGGCCGAGCGCGGGAAGAGCTCGTACCAGGTCGAGAAGCGCGCGAGCGGCCGGTCGGCCACCAGCGGGAAGCCGGGCGCCAGCGTGCTCGCATGCGTGCGGTCGGGGTAGCGCGCGGCGCATTCGGCCTGGTGCGCATCGAGCGCCCGGGCCTTGAGTTCGGCCGCGTCCAGCGTGCGGTCGGCCGCGCCGCGCTCCAGCGCCTCGGCCCATTCCTGCAGCAGCTGCGCATCGGCCGCGCTGGCGTTGGCGGCGCGCGCCGCGGCGGCCGCGATCTCGGCCGCGCCCACGCGCGCCGCGACGCGGATGTCCTCGGCGTCCACGCGGCGTTCCAGCTCATGGCGCCAGGACGCGAAGTTGTCGACCCACGCGCACACGGTGTAGCGGTAGCGGCCCGGCGTGGGGGGCGTGAACTGCGCGTGCCATTCGTCGTTCCACTTGAGCGTCATCGGCACTTCGGTGACGCGCTCGTCGCCTTCGCGGCGCCATTGCAGCATCACGCGCAGCACGTCGTGGCCTTCGGCGAAGCAGTGGGCCTCGACCGCGAGGGGCTCGCCGGCCACGCATTTGGCGGCGAAGCGGCCGCCGTCCACGCTGGGCAGCACGGCGTCGATCACGGCGCGCTGGCGGCCTTCGGTCACGCCGATGGGCTGGATGAAGGGCGCGCAGGAGGGGGAGGACTCAGGCGTTGGTCGCACGCGTCGGGCCTTTCAGGTAGATCGTGGAAAGGGGCGGCAGGGTGAGCACCAGCGAATGCGCCCGGCCGTGCGAAGGCACCGGCACCGTGCGGGCGCCGCCCAGGTTGCCCCAGCCCGCGCCGTCGAACTCGCCGGCGTCGGTGTTGATCAGCTCCTGCCACGCGCCGGCCAGCGGCACGCCCACGCGGTGGTTCTCGCGCGGCACCGGCGTGAAGTTGCTCACGGCCAGGATGGGCGCGGTGCCCGGCGGTCCCTTGCGCAGGAAGGCGAAGACGCTGCGCTCGGCATCGTCGGCCTCGATCCATTCGAAGCCCTCGGGGCCGAAGTCGAACGCATGCAGCGCCGGCTCCTCGGTCAGCACCCGGTTCAGCCGGCGCATGAGCTGCTGCAGCCCGCGGTGGCCGGGCAGGCCGGTGACCCACCATTCGAGCTCGCCGTCATGGGTCCATTCGCGGCGCTGCCCGAACTCGCCGCCCATGAAGAGCAGCTTCTTGCCCGGATGCGCCCACATGAAGCCGAACAGGGCGCGCAGGTTCGCGAACTGCTGCCATGCGTCGCCCGCCATCTTGTGGATCAGCGAGCCCTTGCCGTGCACCACCTCGTCGTGGGAAAGCGGCAGCACGAAGTTCTCGGTGAAGGCGTAGACCAGCGAGAAGGTGAGCTGGTGGTGGTGCCAGCGGCGGTGCACGGGCGCTTCGCGCAGGTAGCGCAGCGTGTCGTGCATCCAGCCCATGTTCCACTTCATGCCGAAGCCCAGGCCGCCCATCTCGGTCGGGCGCGACACGCGCGGCCAGGCCGTCGATTCCTCGGCGACGGTGAAGGCGCCGGGCTGCTCGCGGTACACGGCGCGGTTCAGCGCCTGCAGGAAGTGCACGGCTTCCAGGTTCTCGCGCCCGCCGTGCGCGTTCGGGATCCACTGGCCCGGCCCGCGCGCGTAGTCCAGGTACAGCATCGAGGCCACGGCGTCCACGCGCAGCCCGTCGATGTGGAAGCGGTCCAGCCAGTACAGCGCGGAGGACAGCAGGAAGCTGCGCACCTCGTGCCGGCCGTAGTTGAAGATGGCGGAGTTCCATTCCGGGTGGAAGCCCTGCCGCGGATCCGCATGCTCGTACAGGTGCGTGCCGTCGAAGCGCGCCAGGCCATGCGGGTCGGTGGGGAAGTGCGAAGGCACCCAGTCCAGGATCACGCCGATGCCCTGCTGGTGCAGGTGGTCGACGAAGTACATCAGGTCTTCGGGGTTGCCGTAGCGTGCCGTGGGCGCGAAGTAGCCCGTGGTCTGGTAGCCCCAGGAGCCGTAGAAGGGATGCTCGGTGACCGGCATCAGCTCCACGTGGGTGAAGCCCAGGTCCTTCACGTAGTGCGCCAGGCGGTGCGCCAGTTCGCGGTAGCCCAGGAATTCGCCGTTCTCGCGCTGCCAGGAGCCGGCATGCACCTCGTAGATCGCCATCGGTGCATCCAGCGCGTTGCGTGTCGCACGGGCGCGCATCCATGCGTCGTCGGCCCACGTGTGCGTGCCGGCCCAGATGCGGGAGGCCGTGGCGGGCGCCAGCTCGCTCTGGAAGGCGAAGGGGTCGGCCTTCTCCAGCAGCTCGCCCGAGGGTGTGACGATGCGGTACTTGTAGGCCTGGCCGGGCGCGGCCTGTGGGCAGTCGGCCTCCCAGATGCCCGAGCCGTCGGTGCGCGGCGTCATGGCATCGCCTTCGGCCCAGAAGTTCCAGTCGCCGATCACCCGGACTTGCGCGGCGTTGGGCGCCCACACGGCAAAGCGCACGCCGCCCGCGGGCAGCGCATGGGCGCCCAGCTTGTCGTGAAGGCGGCTGTGGGTGCCCTCCTGAAAGAGATGGATGTCCAGGGCAGAGAGGGCAGGAGCGCGCATGCTGGTTCCGTTGGCGATCCCGCATGCTCGGTGGATTCGGGGGGCACGCTGCCCCGGGATTGAACGCGTCAGGCTGTCGGACGGGTGCTTGCGCGCGGAGCGGCTGCTGCTTGGAACCAGCGCGAGGTGACCGACAGGAGGGGCGTTTGGCGCGGCTGGCGTGCGGGTGGCGCCCCGCGCAGGGCGGCCCCGGGCGGGCGGCGCGGGCTCCTACAGGGACGGTCGGCGCTGCGCGCCGACTTCGCTGCAATGCGCGAGCGGCCGGCGGCATCGCGAACTCACTTCGCACCGCTGCGCGGCGCTGCGTTCAAACGAGCGCGATGAGCCGGATCACGGAGCCCGCGCGACTTCACGCGCGGGCCCGCCGGCCGCGCTGTGCTTCTCGCCGCCCCTGAAGTCGCCCGCGCCGCCCGCCCGGGGCCGCCATGCGCCCGCACGTCGGTGGCTCACGAGCCGGCCCAGGCGGCTTCTTCCTCGCTGGCTCTGGTGCGCCGGCCAAGGCGCCTGGGGGGCCCGGGCCCTGGCGCGCGTCTCCAGGCCGGCCGCGGCCGGGCCGGCGCGGGGACAGGATCTCAGCGCCCGACCGTGCGGTCCAGGAAGGCCAGCAGATCGGCCGTCACTTCATCGCGGTTGGTTTCGTTCAGCAGCTCATGCCGCGCCTGCGGGTACAGGTGCAGTTGCACGTCCTGCAGGCCCGCATCGCGGTAACGCTGGCCGACCAGTTGCAAGGCCGCCCCGCCCGGGCCAGCCACGGGGTCGGCGTCGCCGGAGAGGATCAAGAGCGGCAGGTCCTTGCGCACCTGCGCGATGGCGGCGGGGTCGGCGGCCCGGCGCAGCGTGTCCATGCCCTTGAAGGGCTGCGGCAGGAAGCCGCAGGCGGGGTCGGCCACGTAGCGGTCCACCTCGGCGGCGTCGCGGCTGAGCCATTCGTAGCCGGTGCGGTGCTCGAAGCCCTGGTTCAGCACGCTCAGGTCGGTCGGGCCTTCGGCGCTCAGCATGTCGGCAATGGCGGCCGGATCGCCGCTGCCCAGCAGCACGGCCGCGTCCACGCTGGCCGAATGCGCCAGCAGGTACTGCTGCGTGGCGAAGGAGCCCATGCTGTGGCCGATCAGCGCCAGCTTGAGGCCCGGGTGCTCGGTGCGGATGCGGCGGTTGAGCTGGCCCACGTCGTCGACCCAGCCGGGCCAGTTGTCGGGGCCCCAGTCGCCGTAGCGGCCGGCGGCGCTGCGGCCCGAGCCGCGCGCGTCGGGCGCATAGACCAGGTAGCCCGCGGCCGTGAGCGCTTCGCCGAAGCGGCGGTAGCGCGCGCCATGCTCGGCCAGCCCGTGCTGGATCTGCACGACCGCGCGCGGTGCGCCTTCGGGCGCCCAGCGCCAGGCATGCAGGGTGAGTCCGTCGCGCGAGGGGAAGGTGATGCTGCTTTCGTTCATGCGTGTCTCTTGGGAGTGAGGAAAGAAACCTCTGCGTTCACGGGGAGCCAACAACCAAGGTCAATGGGCAAGCCGACGGGCGACCCCCGGCGACCAGGAAGATCGCCAAGGTCCGGCAAAGACCTTCCCTGCCAGCGCCTGCCTGGCGCAATGCGTACATCGGCTCTCGCAAGATGAACGGGAGTCTAGTGGCCACGGCCACCGCTCCTCGTGCGCCCGGCAGGCCGATCATGGGCCGGGCTTCGCCCGATGACTGCCGGCGCCGGGGCCGAGGGGTGCGAGCGTCATGCGTGTGGCCGATCCCGCGCACGAGACCGGCGAGGCAGCCCGATCCGCTCTCGCCGGCATGCGTCGCGCCAATCGCTCGCCACGCCGGCGGGAGGCTCAATCTTCCGAGGCCGCCAGGCGCACGCGCTCGGTGCGCGTGGCGCCCGCGCGCCACAGCGTGAAGGTGGCCGTGTCGCCGGGCTGCAGGCGCTCCAGCACGGTGAGCACGTCGTCGGCGCTGGCCACGGCTTCTCCTTCGATGGCTGTGATCACGTCGCCCGCGACAATGCCGCGCTCGCCGCGCGTGAAGGGGCGCAGCCCCGCCCGCTCGGCCGGGCTGCCCGGCTGCACGCGCAGGATGGCCACACCCTTGGGCAGCTTCAGCGCTTCGTTGAATTCGGCCGGCGCATAGGTCACGCCCACGGCGGGGCGCACGAAGCGGCCGTCGCGGATCAGCCGCGGCACGATGCGGTTCACCTCGTCCACGGGAATCGAGAAGCCGATGCCCGCGCTCGCGCCCGAAGGGCTGTAGATGGCGGTGTTCACGCCGATCAGCCGGCCCGCCGAATCGAGCAGCGGCCCGCCCGAGTTGCCCGGGTTGATGGCGGCGTCGGTCTGGATCGCGCCGCGGATGGTGCGGCGGTTCTGCGATTCGATCTCGCGGTTGAGCGCGCTCACGATGCCGGTGGTCAGCGTCTGGTCCAGCCCGAAGGGGTTGCCGATGGCGTAGACCTTCTGGCCCACCTGCAGGTCGGCGCTGCTGCCCAGCGGCAGCGCCTGCAGCTTGGCGGCCGGCACGTCGATCTTCAGCACGGCCAGGTCGCGGTCCGGGAACACGCCCACCAGCTGTGCGCGGTGCGTGCTCTGGTCGGCCAGCGTCACGCGCGCGCCGCTCGCGTTCTGGATCACGTGGAAGTTGGTGACGATGTGGCCTTCGCGGTCCCAAATGAAGCCGGTGCCCGTGCCCGCGGGCACCTGCTGCACGTTGCGCGAGAAGAGCTGGCGCTCCAGCGCCAGCGAGGTGATGTTCACCACCGCCGGCGAGGCGGCCTTGAACACGGCGATGTTGTTGAGCTCGTCCGCGCCCAGGGCGCCGCGCGGCGCGACGGGGCGGGGCGCCGCCTCGGTGCGCGCGGCGGCAGGCAGGGGCTGGGCCAGCGCGAGCAGCAGCAGCGCGGGCAGCAGGGCGGGACGTGCGAAGGAAGGCAGCGGCATCGGCAAAGGCGGCGGTAGGAGCGGACGAGGCGGCGGGGCATGCACAGGACGGCGCGGCGCGCCGGGCGGCCCGCGCGGCCGTTCGACGGACTGTACAAGGCCCGGTTCCCGGCGGCGGCCGCGGGCCCCGCCGCCTTCGGCCGGCACAATCGCCGCCATGTCTCGTGTCCTGCGCTCCCTGCTCCCCTGGCTGCTGGCCTGGGCGGCGGTCGCGCTGGCGGGCGGCGCCTGGCTGGCGCGGCTGGAGCTGCAGCGCCTGCATGCCAACTTCGACACCGAGGGCCGCATCGCCCACCGGCTGCTGAGCCAGCAGGTGGTGCAGTACGACGCGGTGCTGTCCACGCTGGCATTGCTGGGCGGCGACCGGGAGGCGGGGCTCGCCGACCGGCCCGAGCAGCGCCTGGGCGCCGTGCACCCGGCCATCCTCCAGGTGCAGTGGCGCGCGCCCGGCGCGGCCTGGCCCGACGCGCGGCTGACGGCGGCCGAGGTGCAGTCGCGGACGCGCAAGGCGGCCGTGCTGGCGCGCATGGACCTCGCGGCCGGCCGCTACCAGCTGCTGATGGCGGCCGAGCCGGCCAGCTACGCGCTGGACATCGACCTGGCGGCCGCCGTGCCGTGGCAGGAATGGCCCGCCGATCCGCACGAGGCGCGGGCGCGCACCGTGCTCGCGCTGGACGGCCAGCAGCATGTGCTGCAGCCCGGCCGCGACGCCGGTCGCCCCGGCGGCTGGCATTTCAGCTTCCGCAAGACTCTGGCGTCGGCCAGCCAGCCTTTCGAGGTGATTTCCGAGCGGCGGGTGGGCTGGGCCGAGCTGCCCTGGGGCGCGATGGCGCTGTGGGCCGCCGGCGCCGGCGCGGCGCTGGCCGGCCTGCGCGCGTGGCAGCGCCAGCGCACGGCCCGCCGCCGGGCCGAGGAACTGCTGCGCCTGGGCCAGGTGGGCCGGCTCAATGCGCTGGGCGAACTGGCCGCCGGCATGGCCCACGAGCTGAACCAGCCGCTGACGGCGGTGCTGGCCAATGCGCAGGCGGCCCGGCGCCTGCTGGACGAGGAGCCGCCCGACACGGCCACCGCCCGCACGGCGATGGCGCAGGCGGCCGAGCAGGCGCGGCGCGCCGCGGCCGTGGTGGCCCGGCTGCGCCGCGCCATCGAGCGGCCCGAGGCGGGCGGCCCTGGCCGTCGTGCGATCGTCGCGCTGCAGGACGTGGCGCGCGACGCGCTGCACCTGCTGGAGCCCGAATGCGCGCGCCGCCAGGTGGGGGTGGAGACGGCGGGCGAGGCCGAGCCGGTGCACGTGCTGGCCGATCCGGTGGCGGTGGAGCAGATCGTGCACAACCTGCTGCTCAATGCCCTGCAGGCGCTGGAAACCCTGCCGCCCGAGGCGCCGCGCCGGGTGCGGCTGGAGGTGCGGCGCGCGGCCGGGCAGGGCCTGCTCGTGATCCACGACAGCGGCCCGGGCATCGCGCCCGACCTGTTGCCGAAGATCTTCCTGCCCTTCGTGAGCACGCGCGAGGGCGGCCTGGGCCTGGGGCTGAGCCTGAGCGAAACGCTGGCCGCGGGGCAGGGCGGCAGCCTGGGCGCCGACAGCCCGCCCGGCGGCGGCGCGCGCTTCACGCTGGCGCTGCCGCTGGCGCCCGCCGCTGGCGCTTCGCCGGGCGACGCCTGAACCTTCCTTCCCCCACGCTGCGCATGAACGCCTCGCCCCAATCCCCGCTGATCCATTTGATCGACGACGACGCCGCCGTGCGCGACGGCCTGGCGCTGCTCATCGGCACCGTGGGCCTGCGCGTGCAGACCTGGGACGATCCGCAGGCCTTCCTCGCGCAGTTCGACCGCCGCGGGATCGGCGCCATCGTGCTCGACGTGCGCATGCCCGGCATCAGCGGCCTGGCCGTGCTCGAGAACCTGGTCGCGCAGGGCGTGGACCAGCCGGTGCTGATGCTCACGGGCCATGGCACGGTGGAGCTGTGCCGCCGCGCCTTCAAGGCGGGCGCGGCCGAGTTCCTGGAAAAGCCGGTGGACGACGAGCAGCTGATCGAGGCGCTGCAGGCCGCCGTGCGCCAGCACGTGCGCTCGCGCGAGCGCGTGCACGGCGACCAGGCGGCGCGCGAGCGCTTCGCCCAGCTCTCGGTGCGCGAGCGCGAGGTGCTGGCCTTCATCGTCGAGGGCCTCACCAACAAGGCGATCGCGCGCCGGCTCGACCTGTCGCCCCGCACCGTGGAGACGCACCGCGCCCACCTGTTCGCCAAGCTCGAATGCGAGTCCCTGGCGCAGCTGATCCGGGGCTATGCGGCGCTGGTGGAAGCACTGCCGCTGCCACTGCCTTCGGGCGGCGCGGGGCGCTGAGGCTCCAGGCCGCGCCCGCCGGTCACGCGGCCGCGCCGGGCAGGCAGGGGCTCAGGCCAGTTCCACGTCCGCGCCGGTGGCGCTGCCGTCGGCCTGCGCCAGCAGGCGCGCCGCGGCGCCGGCCGCCACCTCCAGCCGCTTCACGTCGCGCGCGTCCAGCGGCGCCGCGCTCTCGCGCAGGTTGAAGCCGCACAGCATGCCGTAGAGCCGGCCGTCGGGCAGGTGCACCGGCACGCCCACGTGCGTGCCCAGCGCCTGCAGCGCGTCCGGCAGGCCGTGCTGGCGCACCACCGCGCGCACGCTCGGGATCAGGGCCGGCAGCCGCCCGTCGAGGATGCGCTGGCAGAGCGTGTCTTCCAGCGCGTGCGAGCCGCCGACCTCGATGGGCGCGGGCGACATCGCGCTGCTGACGTGGCGGAAGTGGCGGCGCCCGCCCGTGATCTGGCCGACGAAGACCACCTCCAGGTCCAGCGACTCGCGCACCACCTGCAGCAGCTCGCCCACGGCGCGCGCGACGGACACCTCTTCGGCGGGGAAGGGCTGGTCCGCGCTGACCACCTGCACCTCGCGGTCGCCGGGCAGGCCAGAGGACGGGCGGGGGCGAACGGCGTGCGGGGCAGTCATCGGGGCAGCAGAGCTCGTCGGCCGGGCAGGGAGCGTTCGAAAGCGCGGCCGAGGCGCCTCCGTCCCGCAGGCATTGCCAGCGCTGGCAATGTGAAGAATTGTAAATTCTAGCCGCGAATGGCGACGGCCCGCGCGAGCGCCGTCTTGCGTCCCGTCCGCTGGGTCTCAAGACCTGCCGGCCCTGGCGAGGAGCCGCCCGCGCGGCGGGGACAGCGGCCTTTGCTGCAGCCCGCGCCGCTGCGTAGTTCTACGCAGCGGCGCGCGTAGCCGCACGAATGGGATTGGCGCGCCCGGATTCCTACAGTGCCTGCACCGCCCGCGCCGGGCGGCTTCCACTCAGAACCCCGGAGATTTCCATGAGCTTCTCGGCCCTTTCGCTGCCCCGCATGGGCGCTTCCCTGGCGCTGTGCGCCGCTGCCCTGGCCGTGCAGGGCGGCGCGCTGGCCCAGCCGACCGCCCCGGCACCCGCCGCCAGTGCTGCGCTGCGCACCGAGCGCGCGATGAGCCTGCCGCTGGCGAACCAGATCGCCGCCGCCACCGTGGCCGCCTGCGCCGCCAACGGCTATGCCGTGACCGCCACCGTGGTGGACCGCGCCGGCACCGTGCGTGCCGTGCAGCGCGCCGACAACGCCGGCCCGCACACGGTGGGCGCCGCCGAGCGCAAGGCATTCACTTCCGCCTCGGCCAAGGCCCCCACGCAGGCCATGATGGAGAACGCCCAGAAGAACCCGGGCGCCGCCAACCTCGTGCACATCCCCGGCTTCCTGCTGCTGGGCGGCGGCGTGCCGGTCAAGGTGGGCAACGACGTGATCGGCGCCGTGGGCGTGGGCGGTGCGCCCGGCGGCCACCTGGACGAGCAATGCGCCAACGCCGGCCTGGAAGCGGTCAAGGCGCAACTGGGCGCCTGAGCCGCCGGCCGCTGACGGGGTTCGCATGACTGGCATCCACGCAGACAGCGCCGGACCGTCGGCCCTGCGGCGGCGCGTGCTGGCCGGCTGGGCCGCCGTGGGCCTGGTCGGCCTCGTGGGCGCTGCCCCGGCATTCGCACAGGTGCCGCCGTCGGCGGCCGAGGCGGCGGCGTACACCGGGCTGTTCCAGGCCGCGCAGCGGGGCGACCTGGCTGCCCTGCAGGGCGCGCTGCGGCAGGGCGCGCCCGTCGACGCACGCGACGCGCGCGGCCGCACGCCGCTGCATGTGGCCACGCACGCCCGCCAGGGCGAGGCCATCCGCGCGCTGGTGGCGGCCGGTGCCCGGCTCGACGCGCTGGATGCCGACCGCTACGACGCCGTGACCATCGCCGCGGTGGCCGACGACCTGCCCACGCTGTCGCTGCTGCTGGACCTGGGCGCGTCGGCGCGCCTGACCACCAGCCGCTACGACGGCACGGCGCTGATCGCCGCCGCGCACCTGGGGCATGACACCGTGGTGCAGCGGCTGATCCGCGCCGGCGCCCCGTTGGACCATGTGAACAACCTGCACTGGACGGCCGCCATCGAGGCCGTGGTGCTGGGCGACGGCGGCCCGCGCCACCAGCGCACGCTGGCGGCGCTGATCGCCGCCGGCGCCGACCTGCGCCTGGCCGACCGCCAGGGCCGCACGCCGCTGGACCTGGCGCGTGCGCGCGGCTACCGCGAGATGGTGCGCCTGCTCGAGGCCGCGCCGCGCTGATGCCGTGATGCCGTGCAGCGGTGCTCCGCACGCCCGCGATCAGGCTTTCGCGAGGTGCGCGCGCCGCGCGCGGGGCCGGCGGTCCATCACCTGAGGCCGCGCCACCACAGCCGGTTCTCGCGCGGCTGGCCGATGGTCATCACCTCGCCGATCACCGGCGTGGCCAGCTCGACCTTCTTCTGCGCGCTCAGCGCGGCAATGCGCTCCAGCGGGTCCTGCCAGGTGTGGAAGGCCAGGTCGAAGGTGCTGTTGTGCACGCTGTAGAGCACGCGTGCGCGCAGGTCCTGCACGGCCTGCACGCTCTCCTCGGGTGCCATGTGCACCGAGGGCCAGTAGTCGTCGTAGGCGCCGTTCTCGATCAGGGCGATGTCGAAGCCGCCGAAGCGCTCGCCGATCTGCGCGAAGCCCGGGAAGTAGCCCGAGTCGCCGCTGTAGAAGATGCGCTGGCCGCCGCTCTCGATCACCCACGAGGCCCACAGCGTGCGGTCGCGGTCCCACAGCGTGCGGCCCGAGAAGTGCTGCGAGGGCGTGGCCGTGAGCTTCACGCCCGACTGCTCGGCGCCCTGCCACCAGTCGAGCTCCTGGATGCGCGCGGGCGCCACGTCCATGCCCTGCAGGCGCGCCCCCACGCCCAGCGGCACGAAATAGCGCTGCACGCGCTCGCGCAGGTATTCGATGGTGGGCACGTCCAGGTGGTCGTAGTGGTCGTGCGAAAGGATCAGGCCCTCGATGGGCGGCAGGTCTTCGAGCCTGAGCGGCGGCGCGTGGAAGCGCCTGGGGCCGATGAAGCTGAAGGGCGAGGCGCGCTCGCCGAACACCGGGTCGATGAGCCAGAACTTGCCACGCAGCTTGAGCAAATGCGAGGAGTGGCCCAGGCGCACGAGGTGGTTGGCGTCATGGGGCAGCGCGTCCAGCTGCGCGCGCGTGAGCGGCTGCACGGGAATCGGGTCCACGGGCACCGTGCCCTGCTTGGACTGCAGGAAAAAGCGCGCCCAGATGCGCAGCGCGCCCTGCGAGGCGCGAGCGCCCGGATTGGGCGGGTTGTGGTAGTTGCCGTCGCTGCCCAGCTGCGGCGAGGGCGCGGCCCTGGCCGCAGGTTGGGCCGTGGCGCAACCGGCCAGGTTCAGGCCCAGCAACAGGCACAGGGCGGCGCCGCAGGCGCGCAGGCGGGAGGGAAGGGGCGGCATGAGGAAGGCGCTGGAACGAGGGTGCGCCGAGCTTAGTTGCTTTGCGCCAGCGCATGGGTTTCAGCGCAGTGATGCCGGCTCGCGCACGACGACGAGGCGCGCTGCACCGCCTTCGCGCAAATAAAGGAGATGGGAATGCCCTGAGATCAGGGGAATCCCTGATGTGGTGCGCTGAAACCGGTTTCATACAATGATCCCATTGCACGCCCATGACAGCGCCTCGCGCTTCTTCGCTCCGTGAATTACCAATTCCAGTTCGACGCGGTCTTCGCGGCCTGGCCCCTCTTGCTCAAGGGGACCTGGATCACCATCCAGCTGTCGCTCACGGCGACGCTGCTGGGGCTGCTCGTGGCCGTGCTGTGCGCCTGGGGCAAGACCTCGGGCCCGGCCGTGCTGCGCTTCGTGATCAATGCCTACATCGAACTGATCCGCAACACGCCGTTCCTGGTCCAGCTCTTTTTCTTCTTCTTCGCGCTGCCGGCCGTCGGCCTGCGCTGGTCGCCCTACACGGCCGCGCTGGTGGCCATGGTGGTCAACCTGGGCGCCTATGCGACCGAGATCATCCGCGCCGGCATCGAGTCCATCCCCAAGGGCCAGATCGAGGCCGGCCGCGCGCTGAACCTCAAGGGCTGGGAGATCTTCCGCTTCATCATCATCAAGCCCGCGCTGAAGGCCATCTACCCGGCGCTGACCAGCCAGTTCATCCTGCTGATGCTGAGTTCGGCCGTGGTGTCGGTGATCTCGGCCGACGACCTGACCTCGGTGGCGGCCAACCTGCAATCGCAGACCTTCCGCAGCTTCGAGATCTACATCGTGGTCACGGCCATCTACCTGGCGCTGGCGCTGGCGTTCTCGGCCCTGTTCAAGCTGATGTACCGCCAGTTCCTGCACTACCCCGACAAGCGATAAGGGCCCGGAGACCGACATGCGTACCTTCGGCTTTTCCGAATTCCTCTTCATCCTCGAAGCCGCCCAGTGGACGCTGGCGCTGTCGGCCATAGCCTTCGTGGGTGGGGCCCTGCTGGGCCTGGTCATCGCGCTGGCGCGCACCAGCGACAACCGCGCGGCGCAGTGGCTGTCGGCGGGCTTCATCCAGGTCTTCCAGGGCACGCCGCTGCTGCTGCAGCTGTTCCTGATCTTCTTCGGCGCGCCCGTGCTGGGCCTGGACATCAACCCCTGGCTCGCCGCCGGCATCGCGCTCATCCTCAACAGCGCCGCCTTCCTGGGCGAGATCTGGCGCGGGTGCATCCAGGCCATTCCGGGCGGGCAGCGCGAAGCGGCGCTGGCGCTGAACCTGTCGTATGTGGACCGCATGCGCGACGTGATCCTGCCGCAGGCCTTCAAGATCGCACTGCCGCCCACGGTGGGCTACGTGGTGCAGATCATCAAGGGCACCTCGCTGGCCGCCATCATCGGCTTCACCGAGATCACGCGCGCCGGCCAGATCATCAACAACGCCACCTTCCAGCCGCTGCACGTGTTCACCACCGTGGCCGCGATCTACTTCGTGATCTGCTGGCCGCTGTCGCTGCTGGCCGCGCGCATGGAGCGCAGGCGCGCCCGGGCCCTCGCGCGCTGAGCCGCCTTCGCAGTCCGTCCGTCCGCTGCCTTTTTTCGTGTCCGTTCCCTCAATCAAGGAGACCCCGAGATGAACCCCACCCGCCGCACCGCCATCGCCCTCGGCCTGGGCGCCGCACTGAGCACCCTGGCCCCCTTCGCCTTTGCGCAAAGCGTGGCGGACATCAAGAAGAAGGGCGAACTGACCATCGGCATGCTGGTGGACTTCCCGCCCTACGGCACCACCGACGCGAGGAACCAGCCCGACGGCTATGACGCCGACGTGGCCAAGCTGCTGGCCAAGGAACTGGGCGTGAAGGCGAACATCGTGCCCGTCACCGGCCCCAACCGCATTCCCTTCCTGCTGACCAACAAGGTCGACGTGCTGGTGGCATCGCTGGCCGTCACGCCCGAGCGCGCCAAGCAGGTGGACTTCTCCAAGCCCTATGCGGCCGCCACCATCGTGCTGTACGGCAAGAAGAGCGCCAACATCAAGAGCGCGGCCGACCTGAAGGGCGTGCGCGTGGGCGTGGCCCGTGCCAGCACGCAGGACGTGGCGGTGACCAAGGCCGCGCCGGAAGGCACCGAGATCCGCCGCTTCGACGACGACGCCTCGGCCATGCAGGCGCTGATGTCGGGCCAGGTCGATGCGATCGGCTGCTCGGTCACGGTGGCGGCGCAGATCGCCAAGCGCGTGCCGGCCGACACCTTCGAGAACAAGTTCAACCTGCTGCAGCAGGGCATGGGCATCGCGCTGCGCCCGGGCCAGCAGGAGCTGCTCGCGGCCGTGAATGCCTTCATCGACAAGAACACCGCCAATGGCGAGCTGAACAAGCTCTACCAGAAGTGGCTGGGCACGGATTTCCCGAAATTCTGAGGCAACCCCCAGGCCGCTTCGCGGCTCCCCCTTCTGCTGCGCGAAGGGGGCGCACCCAGAGGACTGGCAGAGCCAGATCCTCGGGTGCCCTGAGTTTGATGAGAACCCGCGCTTCTTCCGTTTTTCAGCCCCACCGCCATGACGCCAGCCTCCAACAGCTCCACCGATCCGATCATCCGCATGCAAGGGGTGAACAAGTGGTACGGCGAATTCCAGGTGCTCACCGACATCGACCTGTCGGTGCGCCCCGGTGAGCGCATCGTGATCTGCGGGCCTTCGGGCTCGGGCAAGTCCACGCTGATCCGCTGCATCAACCGGCTGGAGACGGTGCAGAAGGGCCAGATCGTCGTCGACGGCATCGAGCTCACGGCCGGTGGCAGGAACGTGGACGCCGTGCGCGCCGAGGTGGGCATGGTGTTCCAGCAGTTCAACCTGTTCCCGCACCTCACGATCCTGCAGAACTGCACGCTGGCGCCGATGCGCTCGCGCGGCATGAGCCGTGCGGAAGCGGAAGCGGTGGCGATGAAGTACCTCGCGCGGGTGCGCATTCCCGAGCAGGCGAACAAATACCCGAGCCAGCTTTCGGGTGGGCAGCAGCAGCGCGTGGCCATTGCGCGTGCACTGTGCATGGCGCCGCGCATTATGCTGTTCGACGAGCCCACGTCCGCGCTCGACCCGGAGATGGTCAAGGAAGTGCTCGACACCATGATCGGCCTGGCCGAAGACGGCATGACCATGCTGTGCGTGACGCACGAGATGGGCTTTGCCCGCAGCGTGGCCGACCGCGTGATCTTCATGGCCGAGGGCCGCATCATCGAGCAGGGCCCGCCCGCCGAATTCTTCGGGAACCCGCGGCACGAGAAGACGCGCCAGTTCCTGGGCCAGATCCTGTCGCAACACTGATGTTCCGCACGCTCATCTCCCTGTCGTCCTTTGGTGCGGCGGAACTGTTGCGCCACGGCCAGGCCTGGTGCACCGCGCTGGCGCTGGAGGCTGGCGCCGACAGCGTGGAAGTGCGCGGCGAACTGCTGCGCAACGCCGCGCGCGAGCTGCCCGAACTGCGCGGCCGCGCCGCCGTCTATTCGAGCCCCGACGGTCTCTGGCGCGCAGACGGCACGCTGGACGCCGAGGCCCTCGCGCTGGGCCTGTCGCGCGCCGCCGCGCTGGAGGCGCCGCGCCTGAAGATGGCGATCGGCGGCTTCGACGCGCGCCGCTCTCGTGCCTCGCTGGCCGAGCTGCGTGCGCGCCTGGCTGCGCAGCCGGTCGAGCTGCTGATCGAGAACGACCAGACCGTGAGCGCCGGCACGCTGGCAGCCGTGCAGCGCTTCCTGGCCGCGCAGGCCGAGGCCGGGCTCGACCTGGGCCTGACCTTCGACATGGGCAACTGGCACTGGCTGGGCGAATGCCCGCTGCAGGCGGCCCGTGCGCTGGCGCCGCAGGTGCGCTACGTGCATTGCAAGGGCGTGCACCGCCGTCCCGACAAATGGGTGGCCGTGCCGCTGGCGCAATCGAGCGCCCCCTGGCGCGCCGTGCTGCGCGAGCTGCCGGCCGACGTGCCGCACGCCCTCGAATACCCGCTGGTGGGCGACGACCTGCTGGCCGTGACACGCGCCGAGCTGACGCAGCTGCGCGCCCTGCATGCCGAACGGAGCCTTGCGCATGACCTCGCCTGAGCCCACCTTCTTCGACGTCGCCACCTTCGGCGAGGCCATGCTGCTGCTGGTGGCCGACGAGCCGGGGCCGCTCGAACACGCCACGCTGTTCCACAAGCGCACGGCGGGTGCCGAGACCAACGTCGCCATCGGCCTCGCGCGGCTGGGCCTGAAGGTGGGCTGGGCCAGCCGCCTGGGCACCGATTCGATGGGCCGCGCGCTGCTGGCGGCCATGCAGGGCGAGGGCATCGACTGCTCGCACGTGGTGTGCGATGCGTCGCAGAAGACCGGCTTCCAGTTCAAGGGCCGCGTCACCGACGGCAGCGATCCGCCGGTCGAATACCACCGCAAGGGCTCGGCCGCGAGCCAGATGCGGCCCGGGGACATCGACGAGGCCTGGCTGCGCTCGGCGCGCCACCTGCATGCCACGGGCGTGTTCGCCGCCGTGTCCGACAGCACGCTGGCCACGTCCATCCGCACGCTGGAGATTGCGCGCGCCGCGGGCCGCACCATCTCCTTCGACACCAACCTGCGGCCCCAGCTCTGGGGCAGCGCGCAGCGCATGCGCGAATGCATCAACGATCTGGCGGCGCGCGCGGACTGGGTGCTGCCGGGCATCGAGGAGGGCCGCCTGCTCACGGGCGAAGACACGCCCGAGGGCGTGGCCCGCTTCTACCGCGCGCGTGGCGCCAAGCTGGTGGTGGTCAAGCTGGGTCCCGAAGGCGCGTACTACGACAGCGACACCGAAGGCACGGGCCACGTCGCGGGCTTTCCGGTGAAGGAAGTCATCGACACCGTGGGCGCGGGCGACGGCTTCGCGGCCGGTGTGATCAGCGCGCTGCTGGAAGGCCGCAGCGTGGCCGACGCCGTGCGACGCGGCGCCTGGATCGGCGCGCGCGCCGTCCAGGTGCTGGGCGACACCGAGGGCCTGCCCACGCGCGCCGAGCTGGAAGCGGCCGGGCTCTGAGCCGCGGCCCGGTGGCGCGGCACAGGCTTCGCGCCACACGACAGACAATGCGCCAACTCGCGCGACAGCGCCGGACCGAACCCGAGACATGACACGCCAGAACATCCTCGTTTTCCGCGAACTCCCGCCCGACCAGCTGGCCCGCCTGCAGGCCGCGCACGCGGTCACGGTGGCCGACCCCAAGACCCACCGCGCGGCCTTCGACGCCGCGCTGCCCACGGCCCATGGGCTGATCGGGTCCAGCTTTCCCATCGACAAGGCGGTGCTGGACCGCGCACCCGCGTTGAAGGTGGTGTCCAGCGTCTCGGTCGGCGTGGACAACTACGCGCTGGCCGAACTGCATCGCCGCGGCATCCTGCTGTGCCACACGCCCGGCGTGCTCGACGAGACGGTGGCCGACACCGTCTTCGCACTGCTGATGGCCACGAGCCGCCGCGTGGTGGAGCTGTCCAACCTCGTGCGCGAAGGCCGATGGACGAAGAACATCGGCGAGGAGTTCTTCGGCTTCGACGTGCACGGCAAGACGCTGGGCCTGCTGGGCTTCGGGCGCATCGGGCAGGCCATCGCGCGCCGCGCGGCGCTGGGCTTTGGCATGCCGGTGCGCTACCACACGCGCCGGCCGGTGGATCTGGCCGCGCAGGCGCCCGCGCTGGTGGGCCATGCCGAGCATCGCTCGATGGACACGCTGCTGGCCGAGTCCGATTTCGTAGTCGCCATGCTGCCGCTGTCGGACAGCACGCGCGGCCTCGCGGATGCCGGCTTCTTCGCGCGCATGAAGCGCGGCGCCATCTTCATCAATGGCGGGCGCGGCGCGACGGTGGATGAGGCCGCGTTGCTGGCCGCGCTGGACAGCGGCCATCTGCGCGCGGCGGGCCTGGACGTGTTCGCGAAGGAGCCGCTGCCGGCCGACTCGCCGCTGCGCACGCATCCGCGCGTCACGCCGCTGCCGCACATCGGCTCGGCCACGCACGAGACGCGCTACGCCATGAACCGCCTGGCCGTCGACAACCTGCTGGCCGCGCTGGCCGGCCAGCGGCCCGCGGCGGTCTACGACACGGCGGCGTTGTGAACGCGCCGCGCCGCGCCACCATCGCCGACGTGGCCACGGCCGCCGGCGTTTCCAAGGCCACGGTCTCGCGCTTCCTCAACCACCGCGAGAAGCTGCTCAGCCCCGACATCGCCGCGCGCGTGGAGGCGGCCATCCAGCGGCTGGGCTACTCGCCCAGCCCGATGGCGCAGGCGCTGAGCCGCGGGCGCTCGCGCCTCATCGGCCTGATCGTGGCCGACATCACCAACCCCTACTCGGTGGCCGTGCTGCGCGGCGCCGAGAAGGCCTGCCAGGACGCCGGCTACCTCGTGATGCTGTTCAACCTGGGCAACGAGCCTGGGCGCGAGCAGGAGGCCATCCAGGCGCTGGCCGGCTACCAGGTCGATGGCTTCATCCTCAACACGCTGGGCCGCGGCAGTGGCGTGGTCGACGCCATGGCCACCCAGGGCAAGCCCGCGGTGCTGGTGGACCGCCGCCATACGGGCATGCATGCCGACTTCGTGTCGCTGGACAACCGGGCGGCCGTGCAGCAGGCCTGCGAGCACCTGCTCGAAGGCGGCTGGCGCGAACTGCTCTACGTGAGCGAGCCGCTCAAGGGCGTGAGCACGCGGCGCGAGCGCGCGGGCGCCTTCACGGCCTGCATGGACGCACACGCGAAGACGGCGCGCGGCGAAGTCTTCGAGAGCGAAGAGGGTGACGACGCAGGCCTGCAGGCCGCGTTGCAGGCCTTGCACAAGCGCGCCCAGCGCCGCAGGGGCGTGCGCGCCGCAGTGCTGGCCGGCAATGCCGTGGTCACGCTGCGCGTGGCGCAGGCCGTGGCGCGCCTGGGCTGGCAGTTCGGCCAGGAGCTGGGCTTCGTCGGCTTCGACGATCCCGAATGGGCCTCGCTGATCGGCCCCGGCCTGTCCACCATCGCGCAGCCCACCGACGAGATCGGCCGCACGGCCGCCCGCTGCCTGATCGAGCGGCTGCACGGGCTGGAGGGCCCGCCGCGGCAGTCGCTGCTGCCGGGCGAGCTCAAGCCCCGTGGGTCGTCCGCCGCCCGCGCCTGAGCGCTGCCTTCAGAAGCCCTCCAGCACCACCTTCCCCCGCGCGCGTCCGCTTTCGATGAGCGCATGCGCGCGCCGCAGGTTGGCGGCGTTGATCGTGCCGAAGGTTTCGGCCAGCGTGGTGCGCAGCGTGCCGGCGTCCACCAGTTGCGCCACGCGCGTGAGCAGTTCGTGCTGGCGGATCATGTCGGGCGTCTCGTAGAGCGGGCGCGTGAACATCAGCTCCCAGTGCAGCGACAGGCTCTTGCTTTTGAGCGCCCGCGCATCCAGCGCGGCGGGGTCGTCGATCAGCGCCAGCTGGCCCTGTGGCCGCAGCGCGCCGATCAGCTGCGCGAAATGGCGGTCGGTCTGCGTGAGGCTGGCCACGCGGTCCACCTGCGGGATGCCGATGGCTTCGAGTTCGGCGAGCAGCGGCTTCGAATGGTCGATCACATGGTGCGCGCCCAGGTCCTTGGCCCATTGCGCGGTCTCCGGCCGCGAGGCGGTGCCGATCACGGTGAGACGGGTGAGCTGCCGCGCCAGCTGCACGAGCATGGAGCCCACGCCGCCGGCCGCGCCCACGATGAGCAGGCTCTGGCCTTCGCCGCCGCCTTCGGGCACGCCCAGGCGGTCGAACAGCAGCTCCCACGCAGTGATGGCGGTGAGGGGCAGAGCCGCCGCTTGCGCCGCGCCGAGGCTGCGCGGCTTGGGGCCGGCGATGCGCTCGTCGACCAGGTGGTACTCGCTGTTGCTGCCGGGCCGGTTGATGGCGCCGGCGTAGAAAACCTCGTCGCCGGGCTTGAACAGCGTCACCGCGCTGCCCACGGCCTGCACCATGCCCACGGCGTCCCAGCCGAGCACGCGCGGCTCCTTCACGGCCGAGTTCATGCGCACCTTGGTGTCCACCGGGTTGACCGACACGGCCTGCACCTGCACCAGCAGGTCGCGCGGGCCGGGCGTGGGCGTGGGCAGTTCGAGGTCGACCAGCGCGGCGGGGTCGTCGATGGGCAGGCCGTGCTGGGTGTAGGCGATGGCTTTCATGGCGGAATCCAGGAAGAAGTGAGGCGAAGCAAAGGGATGGACGTGATGGTGCCCGGGGATCATCTGTCCGGAAAGCGGCAGAATGCAGCAAGACTTTCACTGCTGGCGTGAAGATGATCCGGCTCGACGACCTGGCCCTGTTCGTGCGTTCCGCCGCGCTGGGCGCCTTTTCGGCCGCTGCGCGCGAGGCCGACCTGCTGCCCGGGCAGGCCAGCGCCGCCATCCAGCGGCTGGAGCGCGAACTGGGCGTGCGGCTGTTCGCGCGCTCCACGCGCAGCCTGCGGCTCACGGCCGAGGGCGAGCGCTACCTGCCACATGCACAGGCGGCGCTCGACCACCTGCACGCGGGCCGCGGACAACTGCAGGACGAGGCGCGCGAACTCAGCGGCGTGCTGCAGCTGGCCATGCCTTCCGACCTGGGCCGGCAGGTGCTGCTGCCCTGGCTGGCCGAGTTCCGGCTGGCGCATCCGCGGCTGCGGCTGCGCCTGTCCTTCTCCGACCGCGTGTCGGACGTGTTCCGCGAACCGGTGGATGCGGCCGTGCGCTACAGTCCGCCCGCCGACGCCAGCTTCGTCGCCCTGCCGTTGGCGCCGGACAACCGGCGCGTGCTGGTGGCCGCGCCCGGCTACGTGGCGCGCCACGGTGCTCCGCAGACGGTGGCGGAACTGGCTGCGCACGACTGCCTGTGCTTTGCGCTGAGCGGCCGCGTGCATGACCGCTGGACCTTCTTCGAGGGGGCGCAGCGCCAGGTGGCCACGGTGCGCGGCCCCATCCAGTGCGACGACGGCGAGGCGGTGCACCGGCTGGCGCTGGCCGGGGAAGGTCTGGCCTACAAGTCATGGCTGGACGTGGCGCACGACGTGCGCGACGGCCGCCTCGTGCCGCTGCTCACGCAATGCCTGGGCGAGCCGGCGCCGCTGCACGTGGTGTGCCCGCATCGCGGGCAATACGCCGCCGCCGTGCAGCGGCTGCACCAGGCCCTGCGTCCGCGCTTCGAGGCGCTGTCGGCCCTGCGGCCGGCGCCGGGGGCCGCGCAGGGCTGAGTGACTGGCGCCACGGCGCAAAAGAAAAACCCGGCACGCTGGGCGCGCCGGGTTCTGCATTCAGGCCCCTGGGCCGGAGCCGTGCATGAGGCCTTACAGGCCTGCGTTCTGCGTGGTGAACGCGCCGGTGTGCAGGTTCGTCGGGATCTGGCTGTCGGCGAAGGCACCGGCTTCCAGGTTCTGCGCGCCGTCGTGGGCGGCGGCCACGGCCTCGGCTTGCACCGAAGCGCGGTCACGCGGGTTCTGCAGCGCGCCCATCGAACGGGCATGCAGCGGGATGTTCTGGTCCTTGGCGTGGGCAGCGGCCACGGCCTGTTGCTGCACTTCGGCGCGGCTGAGTTGGCCCTGGAAGTCCAGCACGCCTTGGTATTCCTCGGCGTGGACGGCGCCGGTCAGGGCGGCGAAGGACAGGGCGGCAACGGCAAAAATCTTCGAGGTCTTCACGATCATTCTCCTGGCTTGTAGCGGTTTGAACGGAAAGCGGGGCGGCGGAATTGCCAGCCACTTCGCTTCGGGTCGGCGTTCAAGGTGTCGCTGGCCCGTGAGATGAATTTTGCGCCGGGAGATAGGTGGAAACCCTTGGTTCTCCAGAACAGGGCGTTCACGGAATCGAAACAATGGGCAGGGCCCGGGTGGACGGGCCCCCGGCGGGTCATCCTCGACGGCGCGAGAATCGGCGGTTTCCCTGCGCATCCGAAACTGGAGACCCTCGCATGCAAGCAAGCGCCATCGGCATGATCGGCATCGGCCTCATGGGCCACGGCATCGCCACCAACATCGTCAAGCACGGCCATGCGCTCACGGTGCTCGAACATCCGGGCAACCAGCCGCTGGACGCGCTCAAGGCCGCGGGCGCGAAGAGCGTCGACAGCATTGCCGCGCTGGCCCAGGCGTCGGAGGTCGTGATCCTGTGCGTCACCGGCTCGCCCCAGGTCGAGGCCATCCTCGGCGCGGACGGCGATCCGGGCGGACTGATCGCCGCCCTGCGCCCCGGCACCGTCGTCATCGACTGCTCCACCGCCATTCCCACGTCCACGCAGAAGATGGCCGAGGCCGTGCAGCGCGCGGGCGGGCGTTTCCTCGATGCGCCGATGACGCGCACGCCCAAGGAGGCCGCCGAGGGCCGGCTGAACCTGCTGGTGGGTGGCGACGCCGACCTGTTCGCGCAGTGCCAGCCGCTCCTGGCCTGCTTCGCCGAGAACATCACCCACACCGGCGCCGTGAGCACGGGCCACAGCATGAAGCTCTTGCACAACTACGTGTCGCTGGGCTCGGTGGCGCTGATCGCCGAAGCCGCGGCCTGCGCACGGCGCGCGGGGGTGCCGGGCGACGTGTTCGTCGAGGTGCTGGCCAAGGGCGGCGGCGGCGGCGTGGCGCTGGAGCGCCTCAAGCCCTTCATCACGCAGCAGGACGCGAGCGGCCTGCGCTTCGCCATGAGCAACGCCCAGAAGGACCTGGGCTACTACACCGAGATGGCCGAAGGCATGCAGGCCGCGCAGGCGATCGCCGATGCCGTGCTGGCCACTTATGCGGGCGCCGTGGCGCAGGGCGGCGCGCAGCGCTACGTGCCCGAACTGGTGGGGCTGCTGGCCGAGAAGGGGCGCTGAGCGCGGGCATCGCCGGGCGCGGGGCGCTCCGGTTGCGCTCCTCGGCCGTCAACAGTTGGGGGCGCGCCGTGTGCCGTGCGGGCGCACGGCCTGTCCGCGTGGCCTATGAACTTTGTTCGATGGTGAGGCGCTGCGGCGCGGGCCATGATGGCAGCTTTCGAGGGCGGTCCTGTGACCGCTCCCTTCCATCAATCCCACGATTCGCCATGCTGCACTCAGGATATGTCAAGGCCGCTCAGGACGCCATTGCCCACGTGAAGTCCGCCGTCCGCTACCGCGGCTTGAACACGGCCGGTGGATGGATCCGCCATCCGCTGGAGATCCCGCAGAAGTTCGATGCCCGCATCTGGAGCCTTCAGGAGGGCGGGCGCCGCAACGCCGCTCGCAGCAACGAGGCTTTCGATGTGCAGGTTTTCATCGACGAGATGGCGAGCCTGGGCCGGCTGAGCCAGACGGGCAACTGCGGCGAGCTGTCCGCCATCGCGTTCCTGTACCTCAAGTCCCGGGGCATCGCGCCCATCGACTACTTCGCGCTGTGGCGCGGTGACTGGAACCACGCCTTCGTGGTCCTGAATCGGGATGCCTCGATTCCGGTGCAGGACTTCGGCCGCTGGAGCTACTCGGCGGTCGTCTGCGACCCGCTGTACGACCGCTCTGCCGACGCGGGACACCTGGCGGTCTGGTATCCGAAGCGGTTTCCGCTGCAGCGATCCGACGTCTGGCAGCGCTGGGAGGGTTGAGCGCGCGCGGCGACGGCCGGTCAGACCGAGCGCGTGATCCCGCCGTCGATGCGGATGTTCTGGCCCGTGATGTAGCTGGACTTGTCGCTGGCCAGGAACACGATCAGCTCGGCCACCTCGGCCGAGGTGCCGTAGCGGCCCATGGGGATGCGCGCGCGGCGCTCTTCCTTTTCGGGCAGGCTGTCGATGTAGCCGGGCAGCACGTTGTTCATGCGGATGCCCTCGGCCGCATAGCGGTCGGCGTACAGCTTGGTGAAGGCGGCCAGGCCCGCGCGGAACACACCCGAGGTCGGGAAGGCCGCTTCAGGCTCGAAGGTGGCATAGGTGCTGATGTTGACGACGGCGCCGTGCTTTTGCTGCTGGAAGATGGGCGTGACCTTGCGCGCGATGCGCACCACGTTCATCAGGTAGAAGTCCATGCCGGAGTGCCACGCCTCGTCGCTGATCGCGAGCAGGTCGCCCTTGGGGCCGTGGCCGGCGCTGTTGACCACCGCGTCGATGCGGCCCCAGCGCGCCATCGCGCCGTCGACCAGGCGCTGCAGGTCGGCGTCGGACTGGTTGGAACCGGTGATGCCCAGCCCGCCCAGTTCAGCGGCCAATGCCTCGCCCTTGCCGGACGAGGACAGCACGGCGACCTGGAAGCCGGCCGCATGCAGGGCGCGCGCGGCGGCCGCGCCCATGCCGCTGCCGCCGGCCGTCACCAGCGCCACGCGCGGGTTGGACGGGGCGCTCGCCTCGCTCACGCCGCCACTTCCGCGATCAGTTCGATCTCGACGCAGGCCCCCAGCGGGATCTGCGCCACGCCGAAGGCGCTGCGCGCATGCGCGCCCTTGTCGGCGCCGAAGACCTGCGCGAACAGTTCGCTGGCCCCGTTGGTGACCAAGTGCTGCTCGGTGTAGCTGGGGCCGGAATTGACCAGGCTCATCACCTTGACGATGCGCGTGACCTTGTTCAGATCGCCCACGGCCGCGTGCAGCGTGCCCAGCAGGTCGATGGCAATGGCACGCGCAGCCGCCTGGCCTTCTTCGGTGCCGATGTTCACGCCCAGCTGGCCGACCCAGGGCTTGCCGTCCTTCTTGGCGATGTGGCCGGACAGGAAGACCAGGTTGCCGGTGCGCACGAAAGGCACGTAGGCCGCGGCAGGCACGGCGACGGGGGGCAGTTCGATGCCCAGCTGCTGGAGCTGCTCGTAGACGCTCATGGATTCGACTCCTGGAGAAAGAAGAGGGCGAGAAAAGGGGGCGCGGCGCGGGATGCGCGATGCCGCGGCCATCGGCCGCAGCCCGCCAGCGGCACCTTCGCGCCCCGCGGCGTCCCCGAGCCTAACCCAGTTGGCCCTGGCCGGGCGTGGTCGGGCCTTGCTGGCCGAACTGGGGCTGCCCCACTTCCAGCGGGTGCCGGGCGGCCGCGGCCGTGACGGCCGGGCGGGGCCAGGGCCGCACGCGGGGCAGCCACTGCTGCTGTTGCGCGGGGCTCATCTCGTCGAAAGGCATGACCGTGACGCCCACGTCCAGCGCATGGCCCGCGCCGCCGTGCAGGATGCCTCGGATGGGCGACACGTCCGCGAAGTCCCGGCCCACGGCCAGCTTCACGTAGTCTTCGCCGGGCTGGCGGCCGTTGGTGGGGCAAAAGCCCACCCACGCGCCCTCGCCGGCGGGGCCCTCGGGCCGCTCCGTGCCGTCGCCGCCAGCCACGGGCGGCAGGTACAGCTCCACCCACGCATGCGAGGCATCGGCGCCGATCAGCCGCGGCTGGCCGGGCGGTGGCTGCGTGAGCAGGTAGCCGCTCACGTAGCGCGCGGGCAGGCCCAGATTGCGCAGGCAGGCGATGAGGATGTGCGCGAAGTCCTGGCACACGCCGCGGCGCTGGGCCAGCGCCTGCACGGCGGGCGTGTTGATCTCGGTGCTGCCGCTGTCGTAGTCGAAGTCCGCGTACATGCGCTGCGTCAGCGCCAGCGCGGCATCGAACAGCGCGCGGCCGGGCGTGAAGCTGGCGCGTGCATAGGCGACGAAGTCGTCGTGCAGCGGCACGTGCTCCGACGGGAAGATGAACTCCGAGGCCGCATCGTCCTGCATGCCCTTGTGGTAGCGAAAGCCCTCGCGCACGGCTTCCCAGGCCTGCTCGCGCAGGGGCGCGGGCGGCAGGGCCGGCGCCTGCGTCTGGACCAGGCTCTCGGCCGTCACCACCAGCTGCTCGTGCGTGGACTCGAAGGCGAAGAAGGTGCGCGTGTTGCCGAACACGTCCAGCGACTCGCTGCGCTGCGCCGGCTCGGGCACGATGCGCAGCGCATGCCGCAGCAGCTTCTGCGTGTGCGTCTCCAGCGGCTGGAGGTGCGCCAGGTGCTGCGCGGTCGCCACCGGCGGCGCGTAGTCGTAGCGGGTTTCGTGGGTGACGAGCAGCAGCATCGCGGGTGCCGGGGAATCTTCTGGGGCGGGTCGGGTGCCGGGTCAGATGCCGACCGGGCGCAGCGACTCGAAGGTGAGCGTGAAATAGCGCGTGCCGATCGCGTCCGACACCTGCCAGGCCGCCTGCTGGCAGCGCTGCAGCAGCGCCAGCAGGGCGGCGCGCGCCTCGGCCTCGTCGCCGCCGCACAGCGTGTCCAGCGACCACTGCGCGGGGTCGGGCAGTTCGTGCGACAGCGCCGTCAGTTCGCCCGGCGCGCTGCCGGCCAGCCTGGCGATGCGCCCGCGCAGCGTCTGCGTGACCCAGGCCAGCGAGCGCGGGTTGTCGCCGTCGAGCACCAGCAGGTCCACCAGCGGCACCCGGTCGCGGCGCTGCTGGTAGCGGCCGTGGAAGGTGATGGTGCTGTCGAACAGCGCGAGCACGGCTTCGAAGCCGCTGCGCTCGGCCAGCACGCCGTGCGTCACGGCCTCGGCCAGCGCATGCGCGAGGAAGCCCAGCCGCTCGATGTGCCGGCCGATGGACAGCAGGCGCCAGGCGTCGTCGCGCGTCATGCGGTCGGTCTGCGCGCCGGTGATCGCGGCCAGCAGGGTGCCTGCGGCTTCCAGCGTGCGCTGCGTGGCGCCCAGGGCGTAGCGGGCCTCTCCGCTTTCGCCGGCCTGGGCCGCGGTGCGGCGCAGGAATTCGCTCTCGGCCCGTTCGATGTGCGTCCAGTGCTCCTGCGACAGCCGTTCGCGCACGGCGGCCGCCGCTTCGCGCAGGCAGCGCAGGTTGAAGCCCACGCTGCGCCCGCGCTTCACGTCGCCCAGCTCGGCGATCAGCGCGCGCTCGAACACGCGGCGCGACTGCAGCGCATGCGGGCCTTCCTGCAGCAAGGGTGCGTCGGGCACGGCTTCGGGCACCAGCGAATTGCGCTGCGCCAGGCCGTGCAGCCAGCCGACCAGCGCGGGCGAGGCCTGTTCCTCGCCGCTGAGCCAGTCCAGCGTCATGCGCGCCAGGCGCAGCGTGTTCTCGGCGCGTTCGGTGTAGCGGCCCAGCCAGAACATGTTCTCGGCGGCGCGGCTGGTGACGGGCGCGCGGTGGCGCGCCAGCGAGGCCGGCGTGGCCGGCGCGCCGATCAGCGTGGTGCGGTCGATCTCGCCATGGGTGCGCACCCACACGTCGGCGCTGCTGCCGCCACGCTGCATCGAGGCGATCTGCGCGTCGGCGCCGGCCAGCCGCGCCAGCCCGCCGGGCAGCACGTGCCAGGACTGCGGTCCGTCGTTGACGGCGAACACGCGCAGCATCACCGAGCGCGGCACGATGCGGCCGGCGCCGTCCAGGTCGGGGGCCCAGGTGGGCATCTGCGACAGCGGCAGGTAGCGCTGCACGGTGTGCGCGTCGCTGCGCCGCATGATGCGGCCGGCCCATTCGTCGAGCTGGCGCCGGTCCAGCTGCGTGCCCAGCGCGGCCTCGAAGCTCGGGTGCACGGCCGAGCCCGGGTAGGTGGGCTTGATCGCGCATTCGGCCAGTTGCGGCAGCGCGGCCTCCATCGCCGCGCGCTCGCCGCACCACCAGGTGGGCAGGGCGGGCAGCTCCAGCTCCTCGCCCAGCAAGGCGCGCGACAGCGCGGGCAGGAAGCCCAGCAGCGCCGGCGATTCGAGAAAGGCCGAGCCCGGCGTGTTGGCCACCAGCACGTTGCCCGCGCGGATGGCCTGCAGCAGGCCGGGCACGCCCAGCGTGGAATCGGGCCGCAGCTCGAGCGGGTCGAGGAACTGGTCGTCCAGCCGCTTGATGAGGCCGTGCACGGGCCGCAGGCCCTGCAGCGTCTTGAGGAACAGGCGGTCGCCGCGCACCGTCAGGTCGCTGCCTTCGACCAGCGTGATGCCCAGGTAGCGCGCCAGGTAGGCGTGCTCGAAATAGGTTTCGTTGTAGGGGCCGGGCGTGAGCAGCGCGATGTGCGGCGGCCCGCCCGCAGGCGCGGGGCACATGGCCTGCAGCCCCTGCATCATGGCGCTGTAGGTGGCGGCCAGGCGCTGCACCTGCAGCGATTCGAAGGCTTCGGGGAACTGGCGCGACACGGCCAGCCGGTTTTCCAGCAGGTAGCCCAGCCCTGAAGGCGCCTGCGTGCGCTGCGACACCACCCACCAGTGGCCGTCGGGCCCGCGCGCGAGGTCGAAGGCGGCGATGCGCAGCCAGGTGTCGCCGGGCGGACGCACGCCGTGCAGGGCGCGCAGGTAGCCCGGATGGCCGCGCACCAGCGCGGCGGGCAGCAGGCCGCCGGCCAGCAGGCGCTGCGGGCCGTACACGTCGGCCATCACGCGGTCCAGCAGGCGCGTGCGCTGCAGCACGCCCCGTTCGATGCGGGTCCAGCTCTCGGGCGAGATGATCAGCGGGAACAGGTCCAGCGCCCAGGGGCGCTGCGGGCCGTGGCTGTCGGCGTAGACGTTGTAGGTCACGCCGTTGTCGCGCACCTGCCGCTCCAGGCTCACGGCGCGGCGCGGCAGGTCGGCGAAGCCTTCGGGGCCCAGCGTGTCGAAGAACGCGGCCCAGGCGGGGGCGAGCGGTGCCGGCGCGGCTTCGGGCGCGGGCTCCGGCACGCCGGCGGCCGACGCGGGACGGCCGGCCTCCTGCAACGCGGGGGCCGCGGACGGCGGGAGCGGCACGCGCGCCGGCGGCGGCACGGGCGTGGCCACGCCGCGCAGCTCGTCGAAATGCCCCGGCCGCGCTGCCGGGGCGAGCGCGGACGCGAAGGCCGCCGGCGATTCGGCGGCCTGGGCATCGAAGAGGGAGTTGTTCAGGGCATCCACGGGGCCGACATTGTCACACCGCCGTCATGCCCGGGCCGCACGCCGCGCCGCGGCCGGGCGCCAGGGCGAGGGCCGGTGACGGATCCGCCACGCCGGGGCCGCCTGCTGGCCTGCCTGCCGTGGGGGCCGCGCCACGCCTCAGCGCCGCAGGTCCAGCGTGAACGGGAACTCGCGGCTGCCGACCACCTCGATGTTGGCCGGCGGCGTGCGCAGCAGGCCCGGCGTGTGGCCCATGCGCGAGAAGCGCGCCAGGCGGCGGCTCTCGGCCTCGTAGGCATTGACCGGGAAGGTGGTGTAGTTGCGCCCGCCCGGGTGCGCCACGTGGTACTGGCAGCCGCCCAGCGACCGCTTCATCCAGGTGTCGACGATGTCGAAGGTCAGCGGCGCATGCGGGGCGATGCTGGGGTGCAGGGCCGACGGCGGGTTCCAGGCCTTGTAGCGCACGCCGGCCACGTACTCGCCGGCCACGCCGGTGGGCTGCAGGGGCAGCACCCGGCCGTTGACGGTGACCACGTAGCGGCTCTGGTTCAGGCCGGTCACGCGCACTTCGATGCGCTCCAGCGAGGAATCGACGTAGCGCACGGTGCCGCCGATCGCGCCTTCCTCGCCCATCACGTGCCAGGGCTCCAGCGCGTTGCGCAGGCTGAGTTCGACGCCCATGGCCTGCACCTCGCCGACCAGCGGGAAACGGAACTCGAAATGCGGCGCGAACCATTCGCGCTGGAAACCGAAGCCGGCCTGCCGCATCTCGGCGATCACGTCCTCGAAGTCCATCTGGATGAAGGTGGGCAGCAGGAAGCGGTCGTGCAGCTCGGTGCCCCAGCGCGTGGCGGGGGCGGCGTAGGGCGCCTCCCAGAAGCGGGCCACCAGCGCGCGCAGCAGCAGCTGCTGCACGATGCTCATGCGCGCATGCGGCGGCATCTCGAAGGCGCGCAGCTCCAGCAGTCCCAGGCGGCCGGTGGTGCTGTCGGGCGAATAGAGCTTGTCGATGCTGAATTCGCTGCGGTGCGTGTTGCCCGTGACGTCGATCAGGATGTTGCGCAGGCTGCGGTCCACCAGCCAGGCCGGCATGGCCTGGCCGTGGATCTCGCGGTTCTTCGCGATCTCCTTGAGCGCGATCTCCAGCTCGTAGACCTGGTCGTTGCGCGCCTCGTCCACGCGCGGGGCCTGGCTGGTGGGGCCGATGAACAGGCCCGAGAACAGGTACGACAGGGAAGGGTGGTTGTGCCAGTACAGCAGCAGGCTGGCCAGCAGCTCGGGCTTGCGCAGGAAGGGGCTGTCGGCCGGCGTGGCGCCGCCCATCACGAAATGGTTGCCGCCGCCGGTGCCGGTGTGGCGGCCGTCGGTCATGAACTTCTCGGCCGTCAGGCGCGTGCGGAAGGCCGCGTCGTACAGGAACTCGGTGTGCTCGACCAGTTCCCCCCAGCTGTGGGCCGGGTGGATGTTGACCTCGATTACGCCGGGGTCGGGCGTGACGGCCAGCGTCTTCAGGCGCGTGTCGCGCGGCGGCGGGTAGCCTTCCAGCACGATCTGCATGCCCGTTTCCTCGGCCGTGGCCTCGACGGCGGACAGCAGGTCCAGGTAGTCCTCCAGGAAGGCCAGCGGCGGCATGAAGACGTAGAGGATGCCGGAGGCGCTGCCCACCTTCTCGGCCTTCGGGCCGTTGGCGCGCCGCGGATCGCGCGCCTCCACGCACAGCGCGGTGCGCGTGATCCAGTGCGCGGACTGGAAGCGGCTCGGGAAGCGCGTGTTCTCGTCGGCCGGCGGCAAGGGCGGGCTGCTCGTCTGGCCCGGCTGCTGCATGCGCAGCGCCGCGGCCGGATGGGCCGACGCACCGAAGGCGTAGGGCACGTCGCCGGCCCGCCCGGCTTGCCCGCGCTGCCCGGCCAGGCCCGCGCCCAGGCCGGCCTGCGCCGCATAGCGCGCACGCAGGTCGTCGGCCGCCGGCAGTGGGGTTTGCGGCGCATTCGGATCGCGGTCGATCAGGTAGGGAAAGTCGCCCTTGGCCGTCCAGGGCTGCGAATCGAGCGGCAGGCGGTAGCCCATGGGCGAATCGCCGGGCACCAGGTACAGCCGGTCGTCGCGCAGGAACCAGGGGCCGGTCTTCCAGCGCGGGCCGTCCAGATCCGGGTTGCCGGTGGCGTTGGAGGCGGGCTCCAGCGGCAGCACGTAGCCGATCACCGAATCGAGCTTCTGCGTGAACACGCGGCGCAGGCGGGCGCGTTCCAGCTCGTCGTCCAGGCGCGAATCGAAGGGGTCGACGTTGACCGGCAGCCGGCGCTCGCGCCAGAGGTAGTAGTAGACGTCCTCGTAGCCGGGCTGCACGAACTCGTCCGTCAGGCCCAGCTTGCGCGCCAGGTGCGCCGTGAAGCGCTGCGCATCGGCCGCGGTGTAGTTCGCAGGCCGGGACTCGTCGGCGAACAGGACCGGGTTGTGCCAGACGGGCTGGCCGTCGGCGCGCCAGAAAATCGACAGCGCCCAGCGCGGCAACTGCTCGCCCGGGTACCACTTGCCCTGGCCGAAGTGCAGGAAGCCGCCCTGGCCGTAGCGTTCGCGCAGGCGGTGCACCAGCTCGGTCGCGTAGTTGCGCTTGGTGGGCCCGAGGGCATCGGTGTTCCATTCGGGCGCGTCGCGGTCGCTGCTGGCCACGTAGGTCGGCTCGCCGCCCATCGTCAGGCGCACGTCGCCCGCGGCCAGGCGCGCATCCACCGCCTCGCCCAGGGCCAGCACCTCGGCCCATTGGTCCTCGGTGTAGGGCTTGGTGACGCGCGGAGATTCATAGATGCGCGTGACCTTCATTTCGTGGCCGAACGCCACTTCGGCCTCGTCCACCAGGCCTTCGATGGGTGCGGCGCTGCCCGGGGTGGGCGTGCAGGCCAGCGGGATGTGGCCTTCGCCCGCGAGCAGGCCCGAGGTTGCGTCGAGGCCGATCCAGCCGGCGCCGGGCAGGTAGACCTCGCACCAGGCGTGCAGGTCGGTGAAGTCCACTTCCGTGCCGCTCGGGCCGTCCAGCGACTTCACGTCGGGCGCGAGCTGGATCAGGTAGCCCGACACGAAGCGCGCCGCCAGCCCCAGGTGGCGCAGCAGCTGCACCAGCAGCCAGCCCGAGTCGCGGCAGGAGCCGCTGGCCTTTTCCAGCGTCTGCTCGGGCGTCTGCACGCCGGGCTCCATGCGGATCAGGTACTTCACGTCCTGCTGCACCTGCTGGTTCAGCCGGACCAGGAAGTCGATGGTGCGCTGCTCGTGGCGATCGATCTTGTCGAGGTAGGCCTGCACCAACGGCGTGGCGCGCTCGGCGACGAGGTAGGGCGCCAGTTCCTCGGCCTGTTCCTTCGAGTACTTGAACGGGAAGTTCTCGGCATGCGGCTCGAGGAAGAAGTCGAAGGGGTTGTAGACCGCCATCTCGACCACCAGGTCCACCGTCACCTTGAAGGCCGTGGTCTTCTTCGGGAACACCAGCCGCGCCTGGTAGTTGGCGAAAGGGTCCTGCTGCCAGTTGACGAAGTGCTCGGCGGGTTCCACGCGCAGCGAGTACGAGATGACGTTGCTGCGGCAATGCGGCGCCGGACGCAGGCGGACCACCTGCGGGCCGAGTTGCACCGGACGGTCGTACTGGTAATGGGTGACGTGGTGGAGGGCGGCGTGGATGGACATGGTCGATGGGCGTCGGATCTTCCGGGGCGGCAGAGGCGGATTCCCGGCCTCTGTTGGCCTCATACTAGCCGAGAGGAAAAGCAAGGAATGCGCCATCACGCCGTCATCGGCGCGTGCTGGCGCCTGCCGCGCGAGGGAGCCCAGCGATGAGCGAGACGCAGCCACGGACCGCGGCGCAGCCGGTCCATCGGTGGCCCGACGGCGGGGAGGCCGCGCCCTGGCCGGAGGGCAGCACCACGGCGCGCGGGCTCGCGGCCTGCGCGGGCAGCCTGGCCGGCACGGCGCTGCAGCTCCTGCAGGGCCAGCTCTGGCCGGTGGCGGCCTACCTGGCGCTGGCGGCGGGCGCACTGGGCCTGGCCGGCCTGCTGCGCAGGCCGCGCGGGCGATGGGCGGCAGGGCTGCTGCTGGCCGCGGCGGCGGGTGCGCTCGCCGGCGCCGCGCAGACGGGCCTGCGCGCCAGCGTCTTCACGGCCCGGGCCCTGTCTCCGGCGATCGAGGGCCGCGACCTGCGCGTGACCGGCGTGGTGGCGCAGATGCCGCAACGCAACGACCTCGGGCTGCGCTTCCTGTTCGACGTGGAGGCCGTGCAGGACGCGGAGCCGGGCGCGGCGGCCGGCGCCGCCCCCGTGCTGCCGCCGCGGCTGGCGCTGAGCTGGTATGCCCAGGGCGGTGGCCTCTGGGCGCGCGAGGCCGGCCGGCCGCCGGACGATGCCGCGGCCGCCGCCCCGCCGCCGCTGCACGCGGGCGAGCGCTGGCAGTTCACGGTGCGGCTGAAGGCGCCGCACGGCAATCGCAACCCGCATGGCTTCGACTACGAGCTCTGGCTGTGGGAGCAGGGCGTGCAGGCCACGGGCTACGTGCGCACGGGCGGCCGGCATGCGCCGCCGCAGCGCATCGGCGGCACCGCACGGCACCCGGTCGAGCGCGCGCGCGAGGCGGTGCGCGACGCCATCCTGGCGCGCGCCGCGCAGGCGCCCGGCGACGCCGCGCATGCGCGCGCCGTGGGCGTGGTAGCGGCGCTGGTGACGGGCGACCAGGCGGCCATCGAACGCGCCGACTGGGACGTGTTCCGCGCGACCGGCGTGGCGCACCTGATGAGCATCTCGGGCCTGCACATCACGCTCTTCGCCTGGCTGGCGGCGGCGGTGCTCGGCGCGCTGTGGCGCTGCAGCCCGCGGCTGATGCTGTGGCGGCCAGCGCCGCAGGCTGCGCTGGCGGGCGGCGTGCTGCTGGCCACCGCCTACGCCGTGTTCAGCGGCTGGGGCGTGCCGGCGCAGCGCACCGTCTGCATGCTGGCGCTGGTGGCCCTGCTGCGCGGCGGCGCCCGCCACTGGCCCTGGCCCTGCGTGTGGCTGCTGGTGTGTGCCTTCGTGGTGGCGCTGGACCCGTGGGCGCTGCTGCAGCCGGGCTTCTGGCTCAGCTTCGTGGCCGTGGGCGTGCTCTTCGCCAGCGACGCCGGGCTGGCCGGCCATCTGCACGACGCCCGCCCCGCCGCGGCGGCCCGCCTGGGCGGCCAGGCACTGCGCCTGCTGCGTGAGCAGGGCGTGGTGACGGTGGCGCTCACGCCGCTCAGCCTGCTGCTGTTCCAGCAGGTGTCGCTGGTGGGTTTCGTCGCCAACCTGGCGGCCATCCCGTGGGTGACGCTGGTGGTCACGCCGCTGGCCATGCTGGGCGTGCTGGCGCCGCCGCTGTGGGACCTGGCGGCCGGGGCCGTCCAGGCCCTGGGCGCGGCCCTGGCCTGGCTGGCTTCCTGGCCGCTGGCCACCTGGAGCGTGGCCGCCGCGCCACTGTGGGCCGGCGTTGCGGGTGTGGGGGGCGGGCTGCTGCTGGCCATGCGCCTGCCGATCGCGCTGCGCCTGATGGGCCTGCCGCTGCTGCTGCCCGTGCTGCTGTGGCAGCCGCCGCGTCCGCCGGACGGCGAGTTCGACCTGCTGGCGGCCGACGTGGGCCAGGGCAATGCCGTGCTCGTGCGCACGGCGCGCCACAGCCTGCTGTACGACGCCGGGCCGCGCTACAGCCTGGAAAGCGACGCCGGCCACCGCGTGCTGGTGCCGCTGCTGCGCGCGCTGGGCGAGCGGCCCGACCTGCTGGTGCTGAGCCACCGCGACAGCGACCACACGGGCGGCGCGGCGGCCGTGCTGGGCATGCAGCCGCGGATGCAGGTGCGCGGCTCGCTCGAGCCCTCGCATCCGCTGCAGGCCTTGCGCCCGCAGGCGCGCTGCGAGGCCGGGCAGAGCTGGACATGGGACGGCGTGCGCTTCGAATTCCTGCATCCGGCGGCCGAGGACTACGCGCGCTTCGCGGTGCGGCCCAATGCACTGTCCTGCGTGCTGCGCGTGAGCAATGGCCGCAGCGCCGTGCTGCTGCCCGGCGACATCGAGCGTGTGCAGGAAGCCGCGCTGGTCGCCCGCAGCCGTGAGGCCGGCGTGCCGCTGCAGGCCGAGGTGCTGCTGGTGCCGCACCATGGCACGAGGATCTAGTATTCATGCGGGTTGCAGGCCGTTGTGCGGGATCTGTGCGGGACGTTGCGGCTTACGATGAATGAACGCGCGCACCTCGGACCGCAGCCAGAGCCGATTTCTGGGGGTGCTCGTGGGGGCTTCTGCGGGGAATCCCGGTAGTTTCACCAGCACATCCCGCGCATGGCGAACCCCGCACTTGTGCATCTCGGCGATGTCCATCAGGGTCATCAGGTCGTTCATCTCGCCTCCGCATCCACGACGCCAGCGCGCCGCTCATGATCACGCAGCGCCTTCGTCAGCATCTTCACAGCCTGCCGGACGTATGCCGGCACCTGGTTGATCTGCTCAGCCCGACGTGCAACCTCGGCGGTCGCGTACTCGTCGCTGATGTCTCCGGAGGCGTGCATCGTCTCCAGCGCATTCATCATCCCACGCTGCATGTCGGGGTCGAGCATCCATTCACAGCGCATCCAGGCAAGCAGGCGGCGCAGGTGGTTCACTTGGGCGTCCGTCATCGGCATGTCGGGCACGTTCAGGTCGCCAGTGAGGGTCATGGGTGCCTCGCTCATCGCCCACCCCCTCCCGCACCGGGCGCCACACTTGCCATCGCAGCGGCTGCGCGGCCAGCGTCGGTGATGACCCACTTGATGGGCGGGCCGTAGACCTCGCGCTTGACCAGCTTGAGCGCCTCCAGGTTGCACAGCAGGCCCAGCACGTAGGCCGAGTGCTTGCGGTTGGACTCCTTGCCCGGCTGGCGGCCGATCAGGAATGCCATGTCAGCGGTAGCGACCGGCGCATGCATCTTGCCAAGCCATTCCAGGATTCGGCTGTCTTGAGCGGTCAGTAGTTCATCCACGGCTTCCCTCCTTTGCGCGCAGTGCGACGTCGATTGCGGCGTCCAGGCTTTCGGGATCGGTGTCCCAGCCGTCGTCTCTACTGACCAGGTACACGGACTCGCATCGCGTGCCGTCGTATGTCTCGCTCACATATCCCCAGTTGTCCCGCAGCCAGTCGTAGCGCGCCGCCTTCTTGCGCAGCGCTTCCACTTCGGCCAGCAGGGCGCGGATGGTGTCGGGATTTGCCTCGGCGATGTACCGGGCCAGCTTGGGCGCTATCAGCTTGTTCGCGCGCACCTCGACGTGGATGGCCGCCCATTCGTCGGTCTCTGCAACCTGAACCGTGCGGCCGGATTTGCTGAACGTGCCTGCGTGTTCGACGCCAGCCAGCGCATCCCGCAGCGCCTTGAACTTGTCCGTCATCTCGTCTCCTTGGCGGCGCCGATGCCGTGGATCTCCTCAGCAGCGCGGATGATTCCCTCCACGGTCGAAAACCCGAACGCGGGGCGGTCCTTCTTGAGTCCGTCGCTTTCCTTCAAGAGAACTTTCAGGCCGATGGCCTCAATCTGCTCATCCGTCAGCGGCGCCTGCTGGGGCGCGGCCTCGTAGAGCGCCACGGCCCCATCGTCTGTCGCGGCGCAGTCCGTCCAGCCGAACGAATCCGCGCGGAAGTACCCAAAGGGCTCGGCTGTGGAGTGCTGGGGCGCGGCGAACAGCTTTGTGCCTGCTGGCAGCCTCGTAGTAATGCGCGAGGACATGCCGTCGGCGTTGTAGTCGTTCTCGACTTCGGCCACCGGCTCCTGTGCCTGCGTGGTGGCAGGCGCCATGGCGAGCACTGCATGCACGAAGTTGCGTATCTGATCGAATGCCCGGATGCCGCGACCACTGGATGTGATGCCGTGCTTGTCGCGCAGGGCGGCGATCTGCTCATCACTGATCCCCGACCCCGCAGCGTTGCGTGAGGCGGCAATCCAGTCGTCGTCTTCCATGAGGCCCCACACGAAGTCCTCGATCAGGAGCCGCTCGGTCTCGTTCGGCCTGTAACAGCCTTCGCGGCCATCGTCATCCTCGCCGCGCAGTTCGTAGTCGGCCATGAACGCCTGGAAGGCGCGCATCAAAGGGCTGGGCTCAGGGTAGGCTTTGTCGGTCATGGCTGGCTCTCGTTGTCTGCGCGGTAGCTGTTCGGCCACGGCGTGAATGGTTCGGCGGGCTTGGTCGCACAGGGCGCAGGAGCGGCTGGCGAGGCGGCGACATCGGCCCGCACGTACTCGATGCCGTGGCCTGTCGCGTTGTCTGCGCTCCACGTCACCTCTGCCAGCTTGTCCCACGGCAGCGTGCCATCCTGCACGCGCTCCAGCGCAAACCGGTCGCCGATGTCGAGGTAGATTCGGGCCGGGGCAGTGCTCATGTTCGCTTCCGGCGCTTTCTTTGACACGTCGCCCGGCTCATGTTCGATGGAGGGAGGGGCGGATGGGGTGGCCGCAGCTTCTTCGCACACCTGATCCAGGATGCGCAGGCTGTGCAGCAACTCTTCCTTGGTGGGCCTGTACGCTTGGTTGCCGCCCGATGCGTTCCAGGCTTCCTGGATCGTGATGGACTCTGCCGCCTCGGGCTGCTCGGTCTGGGCCAGTGCACGCTCGAAGTTCTGCCGCACGGTCTTCAGGGCCGCAGCGATGCCGTTGTGCTCGCCGAGTGCGTAGGTGCCAGCGGCGGGCGGGCGCAGCGGGTCGATCATCTGCCACGTCTGCTTCATCGCCGCCTCGAAGGCATCGCTCACGCCAGCTTGCGTGGCGCGGGCCTTGCGGTCGGCGTCAGCGTAGGCGCGCATCTGGTCAGCGGTGTAGAAGGCGTAGGGCACCATCTTCCACCCGGCAACTGCCTCGGATTGCTCGGCAGTTGCATGGGGCGCGGCGAGACGCTCCAGCCGCTCGATCTGCCGAGACAGGAGGCCTTCGGCGATTCGCTTGGCCTGTGCGCCGTCCTTGACCGCACCATTCACCATGTTGGCGTAGAGGTGGCGAAGCTCGGCAATGACGCTTGGCAGCGCCTCGGCGTGTTGGGGGTTCATGCGGGTGCTCCTGCGGCTGGCGAGGGAGGGAGAGGCGACTTGCGCAGCATCCAGTGCGTCACGCGCTGCAGGGTGTCGCCGGCAAACCATTCGCCAGTGCGCAACCAGCCACCAACGGCGGGGCCTGCGGGCTGCTCATAGGCAGGCATGAACTCGTCTTCCGTGACGAATGAGCCGTCCCAGGTCCAGACCTTCACGCCATCGTCTTCGGCGTCAGTAGGCAGGTCAGGCAGCCGCTCATCCACGCTGACCCACCCGCCCGTCTGCGTGAGGGCGTGCAGCAGTGCCGTGTACAGCGCGTTGCGCGCTTCCATCGTGTGCGCGTTGTACTCGGGTGCTCCGTGCTCGTGCCGGGCGTCGGCGTACGCTTCGATCAGCCGCATCAGCGCTTCATGTTCGGGGGCGGTCAGCATGGTCATCTCCAGAAATGGAAAAGCCCGACTAGCGGGCTGTTGTCGGGGGAGGGCGGGGGTCAGAACGGCGGGTCCTCGAAATCGGCGTCTTGGCGCCGGTTCTGCGGCTTGCTCTGTTGACGTTGCTGCGGCTGCCCGCCCTCGCGCTCCTTGGGCTCGTTGAGGTAGGCCCAGCCATCCCAGCCCACAGGCACGCCCTCCAGCTTGAGCATGGGGCCGTTGCGCGTCTCGATGATTGCGCCGATGGTCATGTAGCGGCTCTTCTCGTTGCCGTCACGGTCGGTGTATTTGCCGGTCACGGCGGTCACGTCGTACTTCTTGCTCATGCTGGTTCCAGTTGGTTGTGTTCGTTCGCTGCCAGAGCCATGCTCAGCGCGAACTCGTACTCATCGACCTTCTTGGCGAAGGCGAGCATGTCGGACTCGAGCGCTTCGATGGCTTCTTCGTCGCGTTCGATCCGGTGGATGACCATGTGCTTCAGGTCGGGGCACCACAGCACCAGATCGACCCACTTGCGGCCAAGCAACCAGAGATAGCCCAGGCACTGGTCCCGGTATGCACTCAAGTCGTGCTCGGCGACGGCTGTGAACAGCGTGTCGCTGCTGACCATTGTTTTGATCTCCAGCACGCCGTCTTCGTCGATCAGGCCGTCAACCGATCCGCCGAAGAGACCGTCGGCCGTTGAGAAGAAGCCGACCTCTTCGACCATGTAGCCCGTTTTCGCTTCGTATCGCGCGCGCGCGACGGGCTCCTGTTCTGTCCCAACACGCATTGCGGCGCTCTGTGGCTTGCTTGGAGCGCTGCCGCCCAGCCGTTCACGTGCTAGGTCCCGGGCATAGTCGAGGCATGCTTTGCTCGGGTGGCCGCTCTTCAGCTTGTCGCGAGCGTCGCGGAACCGGCTTCCCGTGATGACACCGCGTCGCGCCTCATGCCATTCGTCAGAACCCTGCGGATGATTGAAGAAGTTGACCATCATTTCCCCCAGCCTCTGGTTTGCAGCTCCGAGATGTAAGGCACAGAGACGCCAAATTTCGCCGCAAGCTCCGCGGCCACACCTTTTCTTAACTGCTTTATTCCAGGCCCTCGGTACGACCTGATTTCTGAGACCGCTGCTGCTGTCAGCCTTGCGCCTCCGCGCTTCTCGCCTGTCGCCTGTCTTCGCTTCGCAACCTTGTCGTCGTTGTTTTGCTTGTGGGTGGCGACAAACAAGTGACTGGGGTTGCAACATGCTGGGTTGTCACAGCGATGGCAGACCGCCATCCCAGCGGGAACATCGATGCCGGAGAGAAGCAAGGCAACCCGATTGGAGGGCTGGTGTCTCCCGTCCAGCCAGAACGCGCCATAACCCTCTTCTTTGCGACGTACAGAGGCGGTCCCGGGCCAGCATTCGTCGGCGCCTCGTCTATCTACCCTGGACCAGAATCGGTCCGAGAGAGGAGGTGTCTTTGCGGCTTTGGCCGCGCGAGCGATACGTGCAGCTTCCGCCCGGTTCATTGCGCCACCTCCACGGCATCTTCTTTCACCTCTACGTCGGTTGCCTCATCCTTAGCCCGCTGCGCTTGCAGGCGAGCCTTGTGCGCCTTGCATGCGGCCTTCAGCGCGTCGTGAGCGGGCAGGTTGTTCGCCAGCTTGCCGTTGTGCTCGGCCCAGTAGGCGTTCAGTTCCTCGACCGTCTTGGTGTTGCGCGCGCCGTCAATGATGGGCTGAGGGTCAATCGTGGCCGGCTTGGCAACCACTGCCAGCCCTTCGCCGCCTTCGGTGTTCAGGTGGTGGATCGCCTCATCCAGACGATCTGACTTCGGCCAGTACTTGTAGGCGCGCTGAACCGCCCCGGTTTTCGCGGAGGCTCCCTCGTTTGAGAAGATGGAGCCATCATGAGGAAGTCAGTGAAGTTTTCGCCGGAGGTTCGCGAGCGTGCGGTGCGCATGGTGTTCGATCACCGAGCAGAGTACGAATCGCAGTGGGCGGCGGTGGTGTCGATCGCCGGCAAGATCGGCAGCACGCCGCAGACGCTGCTGAACTGGGTGCGTCAGCACGAGCGTGACACGGGTCAACGCGAAGGCGTGACCACGGCCGAGGCCAAGCGCGTCAAGGAACTGGAGCGCGAAGTGCGCGAGCTTCGCCGCGCCAACGAGATCCTCAAGCTGGCCAGCGCGTTTTTCGCCCAGGCGGAGCTCGACCGCCGGCTGAAGTGATGTACGCCTTCGTGGACCGGCACCGCCAGCGGCATGGGGTCGAGCCGATCTGCAGGCTGCTGCAGATCGCCCCATCGGCCTACCGGCGGCACGCTGCCCGGCAGCGCGATGCGGCCTTGCTCAGCGGCCGAGCCCAGCGAGACCAGGAACTGATGGCCCACATCGAACGGGTGTGGCAGGCCAACCTGCGGGTCTACGGCGCTGACAAGGTCTGGCGGCAACTGCAACGCGAAGGCCACACGGTGGCGCGCTGCACCGTCGAGCGCCTGATGCGCCGCATGGGGCTGCGTGGGGTCGTGCGCGGCAAAGTGGTGCGCACAACGATCGGCGATGCGCGAGCGCCATGCCCGCAGGACCTGGTCAACCGGCAGTTCAGCGCGCAGCGCCCGAACCAGCTGTGGGTGAGCGACTTCACGTACGTGTCCACCTGGCAGGGCTGGCTGTACGTGGCCTTCGTGATCGACGTGTTCTCGCGGCGCATCGTGGGCTGGAGGGTGAGCACGAGCATGCGCACGGACTTCGTGCTCGATGCCCTGGAGCAGGCCCTGTACGCCCGCCAGCCCGGCCAGGAAGGCTCGCTCGTGTGTCACAGCGACCGCGGGTCGCAATACGTCAGCATTCGCTACACCGAGCGGTTGGCCGAGGCCGGCATCGAGCCATCGGTGGGCAGCAAGGGCGACTCCTACGACAACGCTCTGGCAGAGACGATCAACGGGCTGTACAAGGCCGAGTTGATCCATCGCCGGGCGCCCTGGAAGACCAGAGAGGCGGTGGAGTTAGCGACCTTGGAGTGGGTGTCATGGTTCAACAACCATCGGCTGATGGCCCCGCTGGGCTACGTGCCGCCCGCCGAGTTCGAGACCACCTACTATCGCAATCTTGAGCGGCAGGCCAGCTCGGCCTGACTCAAGCCAACCAGCCTCCGCGAAAACCGGGGCGGTTCACGCTTCACGACCGTCTTCTTCGCCATCTCGCCGTAGTCGGTGTCCCAGGGTGACGACTTGCCGGCCTTCACCGACTCGGAGCGGTTCTTGATGGCGTCGATGTCTTCGCGGCTCATGCACTCGGTCAGGTAGTCGCCGCTGTGCGTCTTCACGACCACGTAGGCGCCGACGATGTCGCCCCGGTCCTTGGAGAACGGGTTGAATGAGTGGGTGGGTGGCTTGTCGAAACCGTTCAGGGTGAACGCATCGCTGGAGTAGACCAGGTCCGCCTGCGCCCACATGATCGAGCCCGACTGGATGGCCAGGTCGATCAGGCCCATGTAGCTGATGTCAAGGCAAATCTTGCCCTTGCGCGGCACCAGGTAGGCCTGCTTTTTGGCAGGGTTCAGGCTGATGCCGATGGCGGCAATGTTGGTCACTGCGTTGACCACGGACTGCCGGTCGTTCGCGGCCAGCTTTGCCACGTAGTCATTCGCGGTGAGGATCTGGATGGCGAACCCGGCCTCGCGCTCGAAGTTCATCGAGCGGTCGGCCAGCACGTTCTGGAAGCTGTCCTCGGCTCCGTAGACGTAGTTGGAGATCGTCTGGATGGCGTTCATGCATCACCTCGCAAACGGGTTGAAAACGATGTGGCCCAGCACAAGCCCGATGGCCAAGCTGATGCCGAAAGCCACCATGACGATGACGGCGAAGGTGACCCAGGACACGGGCTCGTACGCCGCCTGCAACATCGCTGTGTGCCGCTCGTGCCGCGCGTTGTGGTCCTGCTGGCTGCCGATCTCAAGCTCGGCCAGGGCGGTTGGGGAGAGATCGCGTCTCACATCGTCCTCGCTTGCTTGGCCTGCTGTTCACGGATGCGCTCAAAGGTGGCGCGGATGTTGGTAGCCGCTGCGGGCACGTACTGGAAGCGCGGATCCATCAGTCCGCCGATGGGCTTCGGCTCGGGCTTGGTCACTGCGCGCAGGCGTCGGGCGGGCTTCATGCAAACCTCCAGATGACGAACAGGGCAAGAGGGGCGCATGCGAACAGCGCCCAGTCGTGGGCTTGGTAGTTCACGGTTGCGCCTCCCCGGTGGCTTTGGCGATCAGGTTCTCCAGATCGATCACGTCTTCGTGATCCAGCAAAACCTGTCCACGGTGTTTGCGCTTGATCTGGCGGATAGCGAAGGCCAGCAGCTCAGGCGCGGCGGCGATCAGGCGGGCGTCATCAATCACCGAAGGAATGCGCTTGTCATCGTGAAAGATGGTCTCGTTATTGGCAGCGACAACGCTGATGGACGTCGCCGATTCTTGGACGCGCCACGGCGCTGGAGAGTGCTTCTCGGTCATCAGCAAGCCTCCGAAGGGATGCGGTTGTCCGTGCGGGCGCGCGCAGCCTCGATGCGGTGGTGCCGCTCGGCCGCTTCCTCGATCTGCTTCTTGATGGGGAAGACCAGCTCGGTCACGTCGAACGGGCCCAGGTAGGCGCGCTCGAGGTACATGCCGCCCACGTCGTCCACCTCCATGAAGCACAGCAGGTCCGCCGGCGCCTCCGCGTCGTAGCGGTACTCGTACAGGCCGCGGCGCTCGGGCTCGTCCTTGCGCCACTGCGAAGCCGCGAAGTGCAGCGCGTCGGCCACGTACTCGCGGTACGACAGGTCGGCGCTGAACGCGTCATCCGTCGCGCCCACTGCGAGGCACATCTTCTGGTCGATCAGCGCGCGGCGCTTGTTCTGCAGCGGGGCCTGTGCACTGCGCAGCGCCGCCAGCTGCTCGCCCATCGCGTCGAACGCGGGCAGAGGGAGGGCGGCGGTCATGCGGCACTCCCGAGAGCCTTCGCGATGGCGGCGCGACGTTTGTAATGGCTGTCACCGCGTGCAACACGATTGGAGTGATTGCTCGACTTGATTGCATTGCTGTGCGACGCACCGCGTGAAGTTCTTCCATGCCGTTCGCGGTCATCGGCGTTTTCTTTCCGCGTGCCCCATGCCAAGTTGTCGGCGTGGGGGTTCAACTTGTTTCCATCAAGATGGCGGACCTCATGCTCTTCGCTGGGCCTTGGTGGGAGGTGATGAATCGCCACCAGTTTGTGAACCGCATAGCGCGTCCTCTTTCCGCCTATGGTCAGTCGAACGGATGGATAGCCGTCATCGTTCAAGTCTTGGCTCAGTTCTCTTCGCCCCAACCCTCTCCAGTTGGACGATACCGAGAATACGCGGCCATCGCGCTCCACTTCGTAGCCCGGCGTGTGCTTTGCTTCCATGCTCTGCTCCAGAAAAGACGAAGCCCGCGACGGCGGGCTAGTTGATTGATCGGCCACTTCCCCCAAATCGCGCTATCTCTTGCTGCCAGCGCGCGCGTAAGCACCACACCCCTTGTGCTCGGGAAGGGCGTGGGCTCATTCAGGGGCTTGTTGCCGCGCGGGTCCGGGGTCGCGGCTGGAGGAGTTGCTGGCTCCCGTGAAGATGAATGCCTAATCGCTGCGGCTGGTGCGCTCCCCCGGAAAAGCCAGAGGCCAGCTATCCGCTTTCGGCAATTCGGTGAGGTCATGCGTAGATGACCCAGATCGCGCACAGAAGCGCGAGGCAGACGGTGATACATGCGCCGTAGATTGGGCGCAGGTGCGGCGCGATGAAGATCAGCGCCGCAAGCAAAAGGAACTCGCCCGTTTTCATGCTTGCTTTGCAGGGCGGTGGGGTTAGGCGATCAGCCTCTGTTGACCGCGCCGTTCCAGTTCTTCGGGGCTTGGTTCGGTCTTGCCGGCGCGCACGGGCCGCATAGACTGAGGCCGGAAGTAGGTGCGCATCGCCTTGAGCCAAGCTTTGTAGGCCCAGCCACGTCGCTCGCAGAACGGGTAGTTCTTGCGGCAGTGCTTTTCCAGTTCGGCCTTGCTCATATCGGGATGAGCCTTGACCTGCTCAGCTATCCATGCGGCGCTGTCGTCTGTCCAGCTCATCACTCTCTCCTATAAACAGAGGGACCGAGATTGGTCCTGGTTGGGGCGTCAGACTTCCTGACTCCATGTCTCGCGGCTCAGCACCTTCTCGACGGTGCGAACGTGGACGTTGAACTGCTTAGCCAGGGCCTCGTTACTCAACTTTTCCCGGATGTGCTGGCGCAGCGATTCGCGCTGGCGGGCGGCCGACCGGATCGCTGCGATGTCCAACGGGATCAGCTTCGACTGCGGCAGCTCCAGGCCGCGCGCGACAAACTCGGTGCGGCGCTGCTGCCACTCGTCGCGGTGCAGGCCGTGCTTTGATCCGCGGCCCATGTCAGTGATTGACGCAGGCGGCGACGGCGTCGGGCCAGGGCGTGCCGGACTCAACCAGCCGCGCCACTTCCTGCCTGCCCAGCGCGCTCATGGTGGGGTGCGTGTGCAGGCAGCAGTCGGCAGCGTCCTCGTAGCTTTCCGCGCCTTCACAGCACACCGGACACTGGCGAGGCTGTCCGGCTGCAGCGCCAGGGCAGCACTTTTCAGCATCGTCTTCTCGACGGTGAGTGGTCTTGCAGACCGGGCATTTGTAGCGGTGGTACACCTCGGGAGGGCAGCACTCAAGGGCAGAGTCCTCGTCCTCATGTTCCGAGTCGCACATGCTGCACACGTAGATCTCGGTAATTTCCTGTGTCGCAGGGATCATGTTCGGCCCGAGCGCATTTGTCGCGATGATCCGCGTGAAGAAGTCATGCGTCTGCATCATTGCTCCTTGTGAAAACAGAAACGCCCTCGGTGTGAGGGCGCTTTTGATTTGCCACTCTTGCGAATGGCTCGCAGGGATCAGATCAGCGCCCACTCCCGGCGGCGCTTGGCCAGCTTCGGTCCCTGGGTTGCAACGTCCACCGTGTCCCATGCGTCTTCGGCGAGTGTTTGCACATAGCCGTTCAGGGCCTCGCCCCACGAAGGCACGCGCTCGGCATTGCTGGCCGCCGTAGTGACGGCCGTCAGCACATTCCCCCACATCGCGTTGAGCTTGTGGATCGCCTCTTCCAACGTGAATCCACGATTGACGAAGATGCTCAGTCCGATCACGTAATCCTCGACCTCCGAGGGCTTGCGGCCCATCAGCTCGGCCAGGGCGGCGATCTTTTCTGCGTCCATGCTGTTCTCATGTAAACCTGAGAGCACTCCGCGAATGCGCTCAGATTTCGCCCCTGTTGCCAAGGGCTGTGCGGACATCTCCCCGGCGTACCGGGCTCCCGCTGCGATCTGGCATCGCTTTGCTGATCAACATCAGCGCCGTGCACACGCGACTTCCGATCCCTACACAGGGCAATCGCGTTCCACCGGCTTTCTGTTCTAGGACGCCGGCCCCATCAACCGCTGCTCTCGTCGCGGTCTACGCCCTGCCATCAGAGGCCCGGGAAATACGTTGTGAACGATCTGTTGGCGCCCGGCCGATCCCTGGTGCCCATCGACTGCGCCCTTCCGGACTAGCCCCGCCTCTCCGTCCTGTCGGCTTAGCCCTCGTATCGGTCGGGCTGGGGTTTGTGTGTCGATGGGTGAATATTAGGCGCGGCCTTATCGCCTGTCAATAGGCGAAGCCTTATTCGATGAGGCGATGCCGCATCCCGCCGGTCATTAGTGCCACAATCCCCCCCACCGCTCGATGTCCGGGCGAAGAAAAAAGGCCGCTCGTGGCGGCCGTGGAGATACAGATGTTGAAGTTCCTACTGCCGCTGATCGCGGCGCTGAAGTTCAAGCACCAAGGCCAGACCGGCGAAGATCTGGGCCTGGGCGTGGTGGCCGCTTATGAGGCGGCGCGGGGCGAGGTCAATCGTCCTCGGGAAGATCGGGCAGGGGCTGCTGCAGCAGGTTATTGATGACCTGCTGGCGGAAGTCGGTCAACTTCTGGGCGTAGCGCGGTATCTCTTCCAGCTTTGCGCCCGCCACGCCGTAGACCAGCAGTTCCGGCTTCGTAGACAGGATGATCTCGATGTATCGATCCGCAAGCTCTGCGGCGGCGTTGATCTTGGCTTCGTCTGACATATCCCCTCCAGGGTGGTTGTGGACCAGCCATCCTAGTCAGCGCCTTGCGGATTGACCATGACCAATCGCCCCATGCCCTCCAACCTCAAGACGAAAAAAAGCCCGCCGAAGCGGGCTGTGTGGGGCATGGCTGGACGAACGATCAGTTGTATTTGCCGCAGCGCAGCACGGTTGTTCGGGTAGGTCCTACGTTCGGGCCTACCGAATGGGGCAAAATCAGGTGTTTACAGGCACTGTAAGCACACGCTGTGAAGCGTCCTGAGACTGTCTTTCAAACGACTCGTGAGAGTCGAGAACAGGAGTCTGATATGTATCGAGTTGGGTTTCCGGGATGGAAGCTGGCGGCTCGCTTTGGTAGGCCGCTCGTTTTCAACATTGAAGTGTTGAAGGATGAAGAGGCAGGGGTCTTTGTGGCGACTAGCCCTGATTTGCGGGGCCTTGTGGCCGAAGCAGCCACCCTTGAAGAACTGTTCCATGAGGTGCGCCTAGGCGCTGACGCGCTTATCACCGAACAAGTGCACGGGCGTGCCAAATCCGAGGCCAGGCTGGCTTGGAGTGGAGAGTTCTGCCCCGCATGAGGAGCTACTACCCTCAAGTTATAGCCATGCTCAAGGAGCATGGCTTTTCTTTTGATGGGGCAGGCAAAGGCTCCCACGAGTTCTATCGCAAGGGCGCAATCAGGGTGATGGTTTCATACAACTGCTACTCTCGCCACACCGCCAACGGCATCATGAGAGACGCGGGCATCACGCACAAGTTCTAAGGCCTCCTAGGGGCCTTTTCTTTGCCTACCTAAACGACTCCGGCACAACCAGCCTCACCCCGCCACCTTCCCGCCCTTGGGGTAGCTCACGCGCTGCCTCAATCCGTCTCGCAGTCGAAGCCGCCGCGGACTCGGCGGCAGGAGGTTGTGTGGCCGGTCATAGGATCGTCTTCCCGTCCAGCGTCAGCGAGGTGATGCGCTTCTGGGACTTGCTCACGGTACAGGATGCGGTGGTGGCGACGTCCAGGCCCAGGCCGTTGCGCATCCTTGCCATCTTGGTCGAGTTGCCCCAGGCGAAGTAGGCTTCATCGCCTGACCCGTGATCGACAACGTAAGGGATTTCGGCCTTGTCCGGATCGCGGGCTATCCGCTTGAGCGCCATCTGGCACATGACCAGCGCGTCTGAAGAATCGAACGCACGCGGCGCACTGGGGCCGGAGTTCTTTCCGCTGCCGGCACTGCATGAGCCGATGATGATCGCGGCCAGGAATGCCATCCCGATCCAGAAGTTTCTCTTGGTCTTCTTCTGCTCTGCTGCGTACTTTTTCAGGGCGGCACCATGCTCAGCCATGTCCGGGAATGTGCCCGCATAGGCCTCACCATCGCCCGCGGGCGGGGGAGTCTCAACTGGCGCACCGCAACGCGGACACGCCGCCGCCTTATCGCTGACCTGCTTGCCGCACTCGGTGCAGTTGATCAGTGCCATGTCAAGCTTACTCAGGCTTGCAGTTCATGCCGGTGGTCGTGTGGTAGCTGCAGAAGTGGCGCTTACCCTTGCAGACCGCCTCGAAGGTGTGCGTTCCGGACAAGGTCGCCTCCTCATTGACGATCTGGATTTCTCTGGCCGGACACCCAATCACGCCCGACGACAGGTCCTGCGAAATACGCGTACTGGTGCAGCCTGCCAGGACTGCCATTGCAGCGGCGGCCAAAGCCAATCGAATCATTCCCATCTCCGTTGGTTGAAACTCGATGTTACGCATTCGTCGGGGTCGCGCAACCTGGGAATGCTCACAGTTGGTGCGCTAGTGCTCCTTGGGTCTGCGGTACTTTCGGCGATGCTCCACCATGACGCCGATAACAGTCAGCTTGTGCTCTGCACTGCTGATCGTCGGATAGTCAGGGTTGAGCGGCACCAGGTCAAACAGATCCTGTCCCGCCAGGTCCACGCCCCTCAATCGGTACTTCTTGAAGGTTGCCTCCTGCTTGTGGTTCTTTGCCACCACGAAGTCGCCTGCGCGGGGGGCTAGATGTGGGTCTATGAAGACCCGGTCGCCCTCCAAGAAGTCGGGCTCCATGGACTTGCCTTCCAGCTCCAAGACGAACGTCCACTTTGACCAATCGTCGTCGCCGTACTCGATATCGAACCCGTCGCCGGGAGCGTAGGGGTCTGAGATCTCCTTGACCAGCCCGGCTTGCACCGCCGAAATCACGGGATACGGTCGTTTTCCACCGCTCACCGGCTTGGCGTTCATGTCGCCAGGAAATGACTCCAGCCCCCAGTGCGACGGTCCGGCCACGTCAGCGAAGTAGGCCCAGAGCTTGGGCAGCTTACCTTTGCTGATAGTGCCTCGATTGATCCAGTCTTGAATTGAAGGCGGCTTAACGCCGAAGTGCTGGGCTACATCCACCTTCTGGACGCCCTTTTTTTCAATGGCCTCAGCGATGGCGCGGCCAAGCTCAATACCTGTAAGCATCGCCTAATGCTCGACTAGGCGACACCGAATAGGCAATTCCTGTTGCAAGCGAGTAGGCGAAGCCTTATCATGAGGCCGTGCCTAATCCAATCGACCTCGCTGTAAAGCACGCCGGCAGTCAGGCTGCGCTGGCGCGCCTCCTGAATGTTGCCACCCCCACTGTCAATCAGTGGGTCGCTGGCGAGCGGCCTGTCCCAGAGGAGCGCGCAGTCCACATCGAGCGGCTCACTTCTGGCGCGGTGCTTGTGGAGGCGATGCGTCCTGATCGCCGCTGGGTACGCATCAAGGATCGGTCCTGGCCTCACCCATCCGGCCGTCCGGCGCTGGATGTCGGCATGCCCGCTCTCGCCACCGAGAAGGAGGGCGCATGAGCACGGTCCGCTCCCCGGACATGCGCGACGCCTTGGCGCGCATTCGATCTGGAAACAACCGGGCAGTTCTCGATGGGGCGATTGCCCTGACCCTTCGTTGGGGACAGATCGCGGGTCGCAGTGTTCGCCATCCCATTCGGCCGACTGAGCTGCTGGAGCTTGACCCCACAGGCAGCAGCTTGCTTGCTGCTGCGTTCGAGCTCCGCGAATTGCTAGCCCAAAGCCCGCAAGGTCGGCAGGCCCTGCGTGATTTCGGTTTTCAGCCATTCCTTGAGCACATCGAAGGTGAATGACATGCCTGGCTTGAGTACGTTGGCCTTCGCCTTCTTCCAGAGCGTGTCGTCGCGGATCGCATCCGTGAACTCGCACCCCGCCCAGGTCAGCCTGAACACAAAGGCATACCTCGCTTCGGAGGTGCCCACGCCATCCTGCGCAATTGCTTTGATCAGCCCCGCTTCCTGCAGCCATATGACGTGCGTCACAAAGTCTTCCTCTGCGACCCCTTCCAAGGCCGTCAGCTGCTCGCCATACGGCAGCGCCGCAGTCTCCAGCGCGATGCGCCTGATCAAGTCCATGTCTCGCTTCATTGGTCGGCTCTCCGGTGTTGAGTTGGGCCAGCAGATTCTCTCCCCCGAGAAGGAGGCTAGCCATGGGTGAGCGCACCATCGAACTGCGCCCCGGCGAGTCGCTGACCTTTGCCGATGGCACGCGCGTGTTTGTGCGTGCTGCCGATGGCGAGCAGGAGCAATCGACGGGCTGGCCCCCGATCCCTCGCATCTGGCGCTTCGTGGGCGAGCAAGGCCCCGAGCTTGAAACGACGGCGCCGTCCAAGCGCCAAGCCGCCGAAATCCGCACATTGCCAGAACTGCGCGATGTCGTCGTTGCACTGCAGGAGCAGGCGGACGAAAAGATCGACCTCCTGGGCGAGCTGATCTCCATCCGTGAGCAAATGCTTGCGCTCACAGAGTCCGTGCTGAACGGCGGCAGCGCAGGCGCATCCATTCCGGCAGACGAAGTGCCCACGCTTGCTGACGTGCTCGAAGAACTGCGGGCGAGCCGCGCGCTGCTGGAGCGCCAGACCGCCGTGCTGGCTTGGTCCCAACTGCTCCAGCGCGACCCCTTCAGTCCTTCGCCGCTTGACCCTGAACAAGCTGCGCAAGAAGCGCATTCGACTGCTCTTGCAGCTCGATCAACCGCTTCAGGGTTAGACCTAGCTCGCGTTGATTCGCTGTCACCGTCCGTGCGAACTCCGGGAAGTCCTTCAGTGGGTTCGGCGCAAGAGGCACGCGAGTGAATTCCATGTCGTTCATGTTCGCCCCTCCAGGGGATGGTTGTTGTGGTGACGCCATTCTGCCCCTGGAGGGCGCGGGCACCCACACCGGAATCTGACCCATGGCCGCCTTCATCGCCACCGCCTTGCTGACTGCCTTGGCCGTCGCCGCCCTGATCGACCTGGCTATCCAAGTCAGGCGCGAGCCCAACGAGGGAGAGGCTGAGTAGGGCTGAGGCATGTACGTGTTTCATGGCCTCTATTTTTTTGCCTCCCATTGATAACTCCAGATAAGGACTGATAGCAGATGGCATCAACCGTTATCACTGCCCTCCGCGCCGAGAAGAAGGACCAACTTACGCTGGACTTCACGCCTGGGCTGACGGATCGTCACCTGTCGCTGCGCGACTGCATCGCGGCGGGCGTCTACCAGCGTGGGCTCGGGCGCGTCGCCATCGATCTGAATCAGGCCCCCGGAAACCTTTCTGTGCAGTTGAGCGAGGACCCGTCCCGCAACTTCTCGGTGGACTCCCTTGAACGGTACATCGAGAAGACCGGGGACACGACGCCCGTGATGTATCTGGTCGAGAAGTTCTTGGCGCCAGATGCCCGCCCGAAGAACGCCAAGCAAGTGCAGGTCATCAAGGACCAGATGATCGAAATGATGCGGCAACTCGAATCGCTGGGGGCCGCATGAGGTTGCGCAGAGACACATGGGAGAAGTTGCTTCGTCGGTGGTCGGACATGCCCGAGTCGGCGGAAAGAAATCTTCTGTTGGCCGTCATGGCGCAGGCCATCGCTGACGAGCAATCGGATGCGGAAAATCAAAAAAGGACCCCCGACTTCCGGAGGGGATTCTTCGTCAATGGCCTCAAGAGTACTGCGCGGCCGCCGGTGTTGGGCACAACTACTTGATTGAGCAGTTGGAGCGCGCCGTGGCATTTGAGGAGGCCGCATGAACGCCTTCCAGAACACCACCGGCGCCAGCATCGCGCGCGCTGACACGCAGTTGCGCCGCTCGAATCTCTCGCTGGCATCGCGCCGTCGTCGCACCCGCAAGCTCATCACGACCACCGTGAAGGCTGGGCCGTACACGCTGGCTCCTATCGGTCGGCTTCCGTCGCAGGCAATCACTCAGGCCTGAGCAATCCATGAACAAGCTGGCCTACATCGCAGCCTTCCTGCGCTACCTGTGGATTCACAGGTCGTGGTCGAGCGCGGTGTGGTGCATCCAACACGAGGGCAAGAAGTGGCACTGAAGCAGCATCCTTTGTCGGCCGCATTCCCGGCCATGAGCGCCGAGGAGTACCAGGGGCTTGTTGACAGCATCACCGTGAACGGCGTGCTCAACCCCATCACCGTCTTCGAGGGCATGGTGCTGGACGGTTGGCATCGCTACACGGCAGCGAACGAAGTTGGTGTGGATTGCCCGTCGGTAGAGCTGGCAGACGTTGACCCGCGCGACTTCGTGATGGCGCAGAACAAGGCGCGTCGCCACACCACGCAGGCTCAGTTGGCGCTGGCGACCACCGCTGTGTTTGCCTGGTTCCCGGCTGACGGGGCGGCCCAAAGAGGGGGGGTCACACTGAATGTGACCCCCCCCAAGTCCAACGCGGAACTGGCCGCCATCGCAGGCGTTCACCCGAACACGATCACCCAGGCGAAGACCGTACAGACGAAAGCTGCGCCCGAAGTCCAAGAGGCTGTGAAGCGCGGCGATATTGGTCTGCCCAAGGCCGCTGCCATCGCCAAGCTGCCCAAGGAGGAGCAGGCCGCCGCCATCCACAAGCCCGCGCCGAAGTCTGAACCGGTGGCTGTCAACGATGCCCCCGAATACGACGGCCCCAGCGAAGAGGAGCTGCGCGCCCATGCCCTGCAGGAGCAGGCTGACCGTGAGGCCCTCGACAAGCTGATGGAGTCGGATGACAAGCTCGCCGCCGCCTATGCCGAGATCAAGCGCCTCAACGCAGTGAACGCTGCGCTTGAGAGCCGCCTGCAGGGTCTCATGAACGAGAAGAACGAGGCCATTCGCATGGTCAAGAGCCTGCAGCGCAAGCTGGACAAGGTGGCCGCATGAGCCTCGTCACTGCCCGCTTGTTTGAAGACAAGCCCAACTACGCCAGCACGACTTTTCCACCGCCGCGCCCGTTTCAACAGGCAGCACATGAAGCTCTGCGCCAGGGCTTCCGCGACGGCCACAAGAATCAACTCATCATGGCCCCGACAGGCGCAGGCAAGACCTACCTGGGCCACCGCATCGCGCACGAAGCGCTACTCAAAGGCCGTCGCGTGGTGTTTCTTTGCGACCGCACCACGCTGATCAACCAGACCAGCAAGACGGCTGACTCCTATGGGCTGTCGGCGCACGGCATCGTGCAGGCGAATCACTGGCGCCGGGCCACCGAGATGCCCTATCAGATCGCCAGTGCTCAGACCATTGCCAAGCGTGGTTACTGGCCTGCGGCTGATGTGGTGATCGTTGATGAGGCGCACACCCAAATGAAGGTGTGGACCGAATTCTCAGCGCAAAGCAAAGCAGCATTCATTGGCTTGTCGGCCACCCCGTTCTCGTCGGGCCTGGGCAAGATTTTCACGAATCTGATCAACGCCACCACGATGCACGAGCTGACCCAATCGGGGGTGCTGGTGCCGATGCGCATCCTTTCGTGCAAGCGCATGGATATGACCGGCGCGGCCACATCTGGTGGCGAATGGACGGATGCAGCCGCCGAAGAGCGCGGCATGGGCATCGTCGGCGATGTGGTCAAAGAGTGGATCGCGCATGGCGAAGGCCGCAAGACCATTGTGTTTGGCGCCACGATCAAGCACTGCCAGGAATTGGCTCGCCAGTTCCTTGACGCGGGCGTGATGGCCGCCGTTTTCACGAGCGAGACCACTGCGGCAGAGCGTGAGCTGCTGGTCAAGGAGTACAGCAAGCGCGATTCATCGCTGCGCGTCCTGATCAGTGTTGAGGCACTTGCAAAGGGGTTTGATGTGCCTGACGTCGGGTGTGTCGTGGATTGCCGCCCCCTTCGCAAGTCCCTTTCCACGGCAATCCAGATGTGGGGCCGTGGGCTGCGCGCGAGTCCTGACACAGGCAAGAAGGACTGCATCTTGCTGGACCACAGCGGAAACATCATCCGCTTCGCTGAGGACTTCACCAGCATCTTCTATGACGGCTTGAGCGCTCTGGACATGGGCGAGAAGCTGGACAAAAAGATTCGCCGGGAAGAGGACGAGGAAAAGAACAGCAAAGGGTGCCCATCGTGCGGCTACAAGCCCTTTGCGAAGCGCTGCATGTCCTGCGGGTTTGAGAAGCAATCGCCCTCGATGCAAGAGGCTGCAGCAGGCGTGATGCAAGAAGTGGTGATGGCAGGCAAGAAGAAGCTGGCAGACGATCACCGCCACCTGTGGGAGCAGCTTTGCAGCTATGCGCGCGGGCACAGCGCGCCTGAGCGTCAGGCAGGCCGCGCATGGAACCTGTTCAAGAAGATCACTGGTTTCGCGCCGCCGCGTGAGTGGCGCTTCGATTGCACGCCTAACGCTGAGATCACCGCGAACGTGCGCAACAAGATCAAGAGCCTTGATTTGGCCTACCTGAAGGCGGTGCGCGCATGACTGACTTCATCACCTTCGCACGTGCCCACGGCGTGGAAATCGATCCGTCGCGCTTTCAGCCTGGCAGCCGAATTCGTCGCTGTGGCACGGTTGACAAGCCAAAGAGCACCAACGGCGCCTACTTTTTTGATGGCGAGCGCGGCTGGGTCTTCAACTGGGCCGCAGAGGCGCGCGTCCAGTGGTTCAGCGACCCCAATGCGCGCCCGTGGACGGAAGAAGAAAAGGCGGCGTGGCGCGCGAAGCGCAATGCGGCCCAGGCCAGCCAGGACGCCGACCACCAGCGTGCCGCAAGACGCGCCCAAGAAATGCTGCGCGGCGCGAAGCCCTCTGAGCATGACTACTTGCACCGCAAGGGATTCCCGTCGCATCAGGGCCTCGTGGCAGATGACGGCGCATTGCTGATCCCGATGCGCGACGTGTTCACGAACAACCTCAACGGGCTGCAAGTCATCCGTTGGATTGAGGACGAGCGCAAGTTCCAGAAAAAGATGCTGCCAGGCATGAAGGCCAAGGCGGCGGTGTTTCGTATCGGCGACCGCTACGCACGCGAGACGTTCCTGTGCGAGGGGTATGCCACCGGACTATCAATTGAGGCAGCAGCGCGCGCTGTGGGCCTATCTGCGGCCATTCTGGTGTGCTTCAGTGCAAACAACATGGAGCACGTGGCTCGGATGGTTAAAGGCCGCGTGATGGCCTTCGCTGACAACGACGCATCGGGCACTGGAGAGAAAGCCGCGATCAATGCGGGTGTGCCGTATTGCATGAGTGATGTGGTGGGCGAAGACGCGAACGATCTGCACCTACGTGCTGGGCTGTTCGCGGTGGCGGGGAAGTTGATGAGGGTGCGCGCCATGCGTTAGCGCTTCTTATGTCTTCACTGCGCTGGTTGGACATGGTTTAACGGCAGCGGCGCAGGGTGAGTCCCCTACTGTTGGATCAGGTGCTGAAACAGGGGAGAGGGTGGCGAAGTTAGCGCCCTTGCATCGAACGGCTGACGGGTCATGCGGCTCCGAGACAGGACACATGTGAAGGCCTTCCCAGGATGGGCTAGGTCTGCCCACCAAGCCAGGTCTTAGGGGATTTCTAGCGACGTATCCATAGGAAGAGGAATGACGCGATGTGTGGGATGCAACAACTGGCGGCTGAAGGACGCGAAGGACATGGGAAAGCACGGATTCGGGCTGTGTGCCCACGGGAAGCCCTGGCAGTTCAAGTCGCCGAGCGGGACGTGCGAGCGGGCGGTGAAGGCCCCTGCGGACGTGATTGCGGCTCGTGTGAAGTGGCTGGACCGGAAGCCCAGCAACAACCTCTGAAGGAGTGCGCATGACCCCCCAAGACACCCAAGCGGGCGGCATCGACGCCGTACTGGACGAGCGCGGCAAGCGGTACGGCGTTTTCGCTGAGCACGCGGCCATCAGCCAGACGCTGACCGGAACCATGCGCATCTGCGAAGGCTGGGACCGACTCACATACGACCAACGCGAGGCCCTGGAGATGATCGCGCACAAGATCTCGCGCATCCTCAACGGCGATCCCAACTACGCCGATTCGTGGGTGGACATCGCCGGCTACGCAAAGCTGGTGGCTGACCGGCTGGAGGGCGTGGAGCGATGAAAACCTACCAGTACTGGGCAGTCCTTGATGAGTTGCCTGACGGATGGGTCATCGACAGAACCTGCGGCTCTCCGCTGGCTGGGCATGTGTTCGCGACGAACGGCAAGAGTCCGCTGACTGGGCAACGCCGCGTGCTTGTCCCGGTACGCCCGAAGGGGGATGCGCAGGCGGCAGTTGGAAGGCGGCCGGAGTTGGTCGTGCCAGTGCCCAGCGCACCTAAGAGTGGGGCTGGAGATTCGGTCTTTGATGCGGGCTCTGCAAAGGCCTTCAACGATCTGGCCCGCGCCCGCTTCAAGCGGCGACTGCTCTCCGACATCCTGGTTGACCTGCAGGTTTGCGATATTGAGGGCTGGAGCAAGCGCGAATACATCGAGCAACTCCAGCAGTTGATCGGAGGCATATCCCTGGCCGCCCCGGATGATGGGGCGCGCAAGGAGTCTGGCCGTGGCTGAAAAGCGCGTCATCCGCCTGATCGACCACGAGCGCCGCATGCGTGCACATGACGCCATCGACATGGCGCCGGAGGGGTACTGCGTCACTATTTCGGAGCCCACGCGCAGCCTGGAGCAGAACGCGGCGATGTGGCCCCTGCTGCAAGCCTTCGCCGACCAACTGCAATGGCCGGTCAATGGCCAGATGGTCTGGATGACTGCCGACGAGTGGAAGGACGTGTTGTCCGCAGCCTTCAAGCGCGAGTCCGTCCGGGTCGCCATGGGCATGGACGGCGGCATGGTGATGCTCGGCAGTCGCACCAGCAAGTTCAGCGTGCGCGAGATGAGCGAGTTCATCGAGTTCTTGCATGCGACCGCTGCGGCGCGTGATGTGGATCTGCACTACATGGAGGCTGCATGAAGACGTGGCATTGCTACACGCTCGTGGCGGCTGTGCTGGCGGCGCCTCATCTGTCGCGGGAATTTGCTTTGGGCGCAGTGCTCGCATGGGGACTTGCGGCGATGTGGATTGCGGCGAGGGGCGAATGATGCGTCGCGCCGCGAAGATCGACGCACCAAAGTATCTGGGCGCCCTCTGCAAGCGTGGGCACGACCACGATGGCACAGGGCAAAGTCTTCGGAAGCTGTCAGACCGCAGTTGTGTGGTGTGCTGCCGAGAAAAGGCCAGAGCGGCATATCGCCTCAACCCTGCCGCATCCATGGCTGCCCGCGACCGCGATGCCGCGCGGGCCTACCAGCGCGAGTGGGCGCGGGAAAGGCGCGCACTCAACCCCGTGTTGGCGAGAGAGCGCGGCCGAGATCGCTATCGACGAGAAGTCCTGTTGACGCGCCTTCGCAACCGGCTTCGGAAGGCGTTCGTCGCTTTCTCGGTGTCCGGTAAGCAGGCAGCGTCTTCCGAGTACGCGGACTTCATGGCAATCATCCGGCATCTAGGCCCATGTCCTGGCCCGCTGGGCGAATGGGAGATCGACCACATCAAGCCCCTGTGCAGCTTTGACTTCTCCGATCCTGAGCAGGTCCGTGCCGCTTTTCACCCTACGAACCATCAATGGCTCACGGCTGAGCAGAACCGGAGGAAGCATGCGAAAGAAAGCTAGGGTTGACGCCAACCAGCCCGCTGTGGTGGCTGCCCTGCGCAAGGCCGGCGCCACTGTGCAGAGCTTGGCCGCTGCGGGCGACGGAGTGCCGGATCTGCTTGTGGCCTTCCGGTCGGATCTGTTCCTGCTGGAGGTCAAGGACGGCAGCAAGCCGCCTTCGGCTCGTGCGCTCACGCCCGATCAGGTGCGCTGGCATGCGGCGTGGGGCGCCCCGGTCCATGTGGTCAACAGCGTGGACGAGGCGTTGCAGGCGATTGGAGCGATCCATGCAGTCTAAGAACAAGGCCGCCCCGACCAAGGCCGAGCGCGAGCACATCGTCCGCATCAAAGAGATGCCGTGCGGCGTCTGCGAAGCGCCAGGCCCGTCCGAGGCCCACGAACTGCGCCAGGGTGAGTGGCACACGTCCATTCCTCTGTGCGCCGACTGCCATCGAGGCAGTTTCAACGGCATCCACGGCCAGCAGCGCATATGGAAGGTCAAGCGCCTGGATGAACTGGCCGTGCTCAACAACACCATCGCCGCGCTGGTCTGAGCGCGAACTGAGGAAGGAGAAGGAATCGTGAACTGCAAGCCTGGGGATCTAGCTGTTGTCCGATGGACTCGTGCGGCTCCCGAGCACCACGGGAAGATCGTCCGATGCGTGTGGTCACATGACGGATGGTGGGAAGTGTCGCCCGAGCTGCCCATGGCTGGGCGCCCAGGCGTCGTCTGGAGCATGGTCCATGACAGCGTGCTTCGACCCCTCCGCGACCCCGGTGACGACGCCGTGGACGAAACCCTCGCCTGGAAGCCCGTCCCGCTGCCCGCCATCCAGCCCGAGCTTCTGGAGCGCGCATGAGAGTCAAGACGCTCCAAACGATGACCAGCCTGCGCAACCGCTGCATTGAAGAGGGCGAGTGCTGGCTGTGGCAGGGCTACTTCGGCAACGGAGTGCCGGCAGTGAGCCACGGCGGCAAGATGATGCCGGTCCGCGCGGTGATGGTGGACCTGCTGGGCATCCGAGTCGAGCGAGCGCGGTACTTCGCCCCGAAGTGCGGCTGCGCGGATTGCGTGAATCCCGAACACATCGGCCAGTACACCCAGGCCCAGCACATGGCCAAGATGGGCCGGAAGGTCGACTCCAAGGGTCCGGGACGCCGCCTCAAGCTGACGCAACACGCTCGGGCGACGAAAGCCAAGATCACCATCGAGATCGCCCGCGAGATTCGCCTGTCGCCGGAGCCCGGGCCCGTCCTGGCCGAGCGCTACGGCATCACCCGCAGCGTGGTCGGGCGCATCCGGCGCGGCGAGGCATGGGCCGACACCCAGAACCCATTCTGGAGGCTGGCAGCGTGATCGACCGCAACAACATCAGCCAGGTACTGCGCCAGCACGTGCAGCAGAAGTACGGCACCCAGAAGGAGGCCGCCAAGGCGCTGGGCATCGACCCATCAACCCTTTGCCAGTCGCTCAACGGCCATCCGCACCCGTCGCCAATCCTGCTGGCGGATGCGGGGCTCGTGGCGCGGGTGGTTTATGAGCAAAGGAGTGCGGGATGACGATGCGAGAGGAGTTCGAGCAGTGGATGTCTGATGAAGGCCAGTGGCCGGCAGCGGTCGAGAAGACCGGCGCTGAGTACAAGCTGTCGACGGCCGCAACGGGCTGGACCGTCTGGCAAGCCGCCTACGCCGCAGGGCAGAGGGCTGAGCGGGAGGCGTGTGCTGTTACTGCGTGGAATACAGGCATGGATCTGCATATGAAGCAGAGCGACGCACGCGAGATTGGCTCGCTGTGCGCCGCCGCCATCCGCAACCGCAAGGAGCAGGGGTGACAACAGACCAAGAGATCCAGGCGCTCCGAGAAGAGATCGCAAAGCTCCGCGAGCGAGTGGCATGCCTTGAGGGCGGCAGAACCTACATCCCGCCCTATTTCGTCGGCACGCCGAGGGTTGGCACGCCCGGGCCAGTAGAGCCGATGACAGCGCCCAATCCATGGCAGCCGCCATACCGCATCACATGCGGAGGCGAGCGGGGCTGATCTGACGCGATTCCCGATGCGATCCCCCGCCCCTAAGTCCCCGTCACCAAACAAATAAAGCCCATTCGCGAATAGCGAACTGAGTAGATTTCAAGGAGCCCAGATGCTGATGAAAGTGAAAGCCGTCGATTTCCACGCCGTGGAGCCTCACCAGCGTGAGATGGACCGGCGCCTTGCCAACTGGGCGGCATGGTGCAACGGCCGGAGCTGGGGAGGCGCGTCTGTGTCGCCGATGTTCCGCCTCGTCCCACCGCCGCCGCGTGTACGTGGGGACGTGTCACTCGTGGCCGATGTGGTGGATGGGGCCGATGCCGCCAAGATCGCCAAGGGAGTTCAAGCCCTGCCGGAGAAACATCGCAAAGCCATTCACTGGTCATACGTCCGGCCGACTGCGCCGGCCAAGGCTTGCCGTGAGCTGGGGTTGTCCATGGAAGGGCTGGCCCGGCACGTCCGAGACGCCCGGCAGATGCTCATCAATCGGGCTGTATGAAAACCCCTTGAGAACCCGAAAAACTTGTGATACAAACGGGAGGACTTGTGAGCTGTCGAGCACTAAGGCAAGAGCATCCAGAAACGGAGGCGCCGGTGTCGGTAGAAATCGCAGGTTGCGAGCCCCGTACATGGGTGTGAGCAGGAGCCGCAATCCTCAACTGCGGTGACGGGCGCAGAAAATTAGCGAGGCGCCGAGTGGCTCCCGTAAGGGGCCGAGATCAACAGCGGTGTAGCTCAGCCTGGTCAGAGCGTTGGGTTCATACCCCAAAGGGCGCGGGATCGAAGCCTGCCACCGCAACCACACACAGCCCGCCAGGTGAAAGCCTCGGCGGGTTTTCGCATTTGGGCTGCGCGCAGGAGCGCAGGATCGCTTTGCAAGCCTTCCGTGCTGGGTTCGATTCCCAGGTGGTCCACCATTTGCCGCGCCCTGGGCGCATCCCGCAACCGCATCCACAGGATGGCCGGCCCACGGGCGCGGCGATCCGAAGGAATGAGCCATGACGACCAAGTGCGAGCAGGACGCCGTGAAGCTGGCGCAGCTGATTGCCATCGCCCCGCGTGAAGGCTGGGACTTGTGATGCTGTTCGCTCTCGGAGTCGTCATCCTGCTGGTGACGCACGGCATCGGCGCCGTCTACATCCTGCGCAACCGCCGCTCCATCGCCGCGCACGAGCGCCGCGTGGGGCCTGCCATGTACGCGCTGGGCGCCGGCTATCTCATCGGCGCCGGCTGTGTGCTGGCGAGCATCCTGACGTTCGCAGCCCGCTGGCTGCCCTGATCATGGCGCCCATCGTCGTCGGGCGATCCTGATGAAGGCTGAGACGGGTATCCCGCGCGCTGCATCCTTGTGCACGACCAGCTTTGCGAAGTCGGCCTCCCAGATGCCAATCACCTCGTAACCGGCATCCACCAGTACCAGCAGCACAGCCTCGGATGGGTAGACGCTCCCGAGCTTGCCGATTCGCTCGCCAGCGTAGCCCCTGCCAAGGACCCGGCGGGACTTGATTTGAAGTGATCGCCGCCCGCTTGGCGTTTCCTCGTAGGCATCGACCCCTGGGCATCGTGGCGGCGCAAGTTCAAGGCCCAGCAGCAAGGCGGCTTGCAGTTCCGCAAGTTCTCCGGTGACTCCAAGCGCACGGCCAAACCGCTCTTGGTAGCTGACGGCCGCAGTCTTGATCGAGCGCACCAGGTCTTGAATCTCGGGTGTGGAGTGCATGTCTGTACCAGTGTAGGGCTCGCCCAGTGGGTCGGCGGTGTCCCCAGCCCGAGAGGGTGAAGCCGATGGGGTCGAATCAATGAGGGCCTGACATGACCAAGAAGGCGGCGGCCAAGCCGGCAGCACGCCTGGGCAGGCCAAGCAAATACAAGCCGGAGTTCGTCAAGGTGGCGAAGGGCATGGCGATGCTGGGGGCGACTGATGCCGAGATGGCGGTGGCGTTCGATGTGTCTGAGCAGACCCTGAACACCTGGAAGAAGGAGCATCCGGACTTTCTTGAGTCCCTAAACGCCGGGAAGCTGTTTGCTGACGGTGTCGTGGCAGAGAGGCTGTTCCAGCGGGCTACCGGGTATGAGCATCCTGAGGACGACATCCGAGCCTTGAACGGCGAGATCGTCATCACCCCGACCATCAAGCACTATCCGCCCGACACGACGGCCGCCATCTTCTGGCTGAAGAACCGAAGGCCTGCCCAGTGGCGCGATAAGCCAGAGACGAGCGAAGGGGACGAGGTGCCGCCCCCGGTCACGGTGACGGTCGAGGTGAAGGACGCTCGGAAGCCGGATGCCGAGCCTTAATGTTCCGCAGTCCCAGTTCCTTGCGTTGCCCCACAAGTTCCGGGCGTTCGTCGCGGGCTTCGGGAGCGGGAAGACATGGGTTGGCGGGGCCGGCCAGTGCAAGCACTTCTGGGAACACCCAAGGGCGCATCTTGGCTACTTTGCGCCCACGTATGCGCAGATTCGGGACATCTACTACCCCACCATTGAGGAGGTTGCGAGCGACTGGGGGTTGAGGGCCGAGGTCAACCAGTCCAACCACGAGATCCACGTCTATAGCGGGCGGGTCTACCGGGGCACGATCATCTGCCGGTCGCTGGAAAAGCCAGAGACGATCATCGGCTTCAAGATCGCGCGCGGGCTCATGGACGAGCTGGACGTGATGAAGCTGCCCAAGGCCGAGTTGGCCTGGCGCAAGGCGATCGCGCGGCTGCGGTTGAAGTTCAACGGCCTGAATGGCCTGGACGTGACGACCACGCCCGAAGGCTTCAAGTTCGTCTATCAGCAGTGGGTGAAGGCGATCCGGGAGAAACCGGAGCTGGCGGCGATGTACGGAATGGTCCAGGCCAGCACGTACGACAACGAGCTGAATCTGCCTGACGACTACATCCAGTCGCTGTTGGCCAGCTACCCGCCGCAGCTGATTGCGGCATACCTGCGCGGACAGTTCGTCAACCTGGCCAGTGGGAGCGTCTATCCGAACTTCGATCGGATGCTGAACCACACCGATGAGACGATCCGGGAAGGAGAGGCGCTTCACATCGGCATGGACTTCAACGTCCTGAACATGACGGCGGCCGTAAGCGTGATCCGTGACGGCTTGCCGAGGACATTGGAAGAGCTGACCAAGGTGCGTGATACGCCGACGATGGCGCGCATGCTCAAGGAGCGCTACGAGGCCAAGGGCCACCCCATCGTGATCTACCCCGACGCGAGCGGCGGGAACACGAGCAGCAAGAACGCCAGCGAGTCAGACCTGACGATCCTCAAGGAGGCGGGGTTCACGATCAGCGTGGATGCGGCCAACCCAGCGGTGAAAGACCGCATCAATGCCGTGGACGCAATGACGCTGAACGCGGCAGGCGAGCGGCGCTGGAAGATCAATACGGACGCCTGCCCGGCCCTGACAGAGGCGCAGGAGCAGCAGGCATGGGCCCCCAACGGGGAGCCTGACAAGACAACGGGCCATGACCACCCGAACGATGCAGTGGGCTACTTCCTCGTGAAGCGATGGCCCATCGTGAAACGCGTGGCGCAGGCTCAAACCTTCCGCATGTAAATGACCAACATCGCAGTCAATCAAAGATCGCCTGAAGTGGAGGCGATGGCCGTCCACTGGCCGATCATCGACGCGCTGATGGGCGGGACTGCGGCCATGCGCAGGGCGGCAGAGGCGTACCTGCCCCAGCAGCCACGCGAGGATGATGAGGACTATCGCTACCGGCTGAAGACGGCGACCCTGTTCCCGGCGTTCTCTCGCACCGTTGGGGTGATGGCGGGCAAGCCCTTCTCGAAGCAGGTGACGCTGAGCGAGGACACACCGCCGCGAATCGTCGAGCTGTCAGAGAACGTGGATGGCGAGGGTCGGAGCTTGCATGTGTTCGCTGCGGATCTGATGGCTGAGGCAGTGTCGGCCGGGTTCGGTGGCATTCTGGTGGACTTCACGAGAACCGAGGGCCAAGCCCGGACGGTGGCCGAAGAGCGCGCCATGGGTGCGCGGCCTTACTGGGTGCACATCAAGCACGGCCAGATCCTGGGGTGGCGCACGCACAAGGTGGCGGGCATCGTGCAGCTGGCCCAGCTTCGCATCGCCGAGTCTGCTGAGGTGCCTGATGGCGAATTCGGCTCCAAGATCGTCAACCGGGTGCGGGTGCTGGAGCCGGGCATCTGGAAGTTATACGAAGACGGCACGGCCGGGTACAGGCTCATAGAAGAGGGTACGACCACGCTGAAGGTCATCCCGTTCGTGCCGATCTACGGCAAGCGCCTGGGCTTCATGCGCGGACATCCGCCGCTGCTTGACCTGGCGCACCAGAACGTCAAGCACTGGCAGGACCAGAGCGACCAGGACGACTCGGCCCGGTTCGCCCGCAAGCGGCTGTTGGTTTTCATTGGGCTGGACGACAACAACAGCCTCACGGCGTCGTCGTCGCAGGCGATCCTTCTGCCGCAGAATGGCGACGCCAAGGTCATTCAGGGCTCTGCCGAGTCCGTCACGGTCGGCCGCACCGAGTTGGAGGCGCTGGAAGCCCAGATGATCCAGACGGGCGCTGAGTTGCTGGTGAGCCAGCCGGGCCAACGCACCGCCACCGAAGCATCGAACGACGCCGAGGCGAACAAGAGCGAGTTGCAGCGGATCGTGGAGACCTTTGAGGACTCGCTGGACCAGGCGCTGCAGTTCACGGCCGACTGGCTGGGCCTGCCTGACGGCGGCTCTGCGTCGCTGTTTAAGGACTTCGCTGCAGGCAGTCTGAGTGAGGCGACCGCGCAGTTGTTGGCCACCATGCAGGGCCAGGGCATCATCACCAAGGCGACGGTCATCCGCGAGCAGCAGCGGCGCGGGATCCTGTCGCCGGACATCGAGCCTGAGCAGGAGCTGGAGGCGGTTGCCGAAGAGGGCCCGCCGCTCGGCTCTATGGGGGGTGAAGGCGGGGGCGAATGACGCCCGAAGAGATCTCGGACGCGAAGGCGATCCTGTCGGGTGTGATCCTGCACGCGGTCAACCTGCAGAAATACAGTAACGGGCAGGTCCGTCGGATCCTGTCGATCCTGAACCGAGCCGACGCCGACATCTTCGCGGAGCTGCAGCGGGTGCTGGACAACATGCCCAGCGGAACGGCGACGAGCGAATACCTGTTCGACATGCTGGCCAGCGTGCGCAGGCTCAACGCGCAGGCCTATTCGCAGATCGAGGGCGAGCTGACATCGAATCTGCGCGGGCTGGCAGAGGCCGAGGCGACGTTTCAGTTCAATCTGTACCAGGGCCACGCACCTGCTGGCGTGACGCTGGCTGGCGTGACGGCTGAGCAAGCCTGGGCGGCGGCGTACAGCAGGCCTTTCGCCGGCAAGCTGCTGAGGGAGTCGATTGCAGAGCTTGGCGAGACCCGAGCCCGGCGCATCCGTGACGCGGTGCGAATGGGGTACTTGGAGGGCCGGACGACCAGCCAGATCGTGCGCGACATTCGCGGCACGCGGGCGAAGGGGTACGTTGAAGGGTTCCTCGAAATCGACCGTCGCCATCTTGAGACGATGGTGCGCACTGCGGTGCAGCACACGGCCGGGGGCGTGCGCGACCGTTTTATGGAGGAAAACGCCGACGTGCTTGAGTCCCAGCTGTTCGTGGCGACGCTGGATGGGCGCACGAGCCCGCCGTGCATCGCGCGGTCGGGCAAGCGCTACACGGTGGGTGAGCGCCCCAAGCCTATCGGGCACGCGGTTCCGTGGTGCACGCAGTTCGGCTGCGGTCCGGGGCGGCTGCACTACAACTGCCGGTCGACTGCGGTCGGGCTGCTGCCTGGCCAGACGAAGCTGTACGGCACGCGGGCATCTGCGAATGGGCCGGTGGACGCCAACATGACCTACGGGGCATGGCTCAAGGGGCAGCCGGTCGCTGTGCAGGATCAGGTGTTGGGTGAGAAGAGGGCGGCGCTGTTCCGCTCGGGCGGCTTGGCCATCGACAAGTTTTTCAACGACAAGGGGCAGTACTTGTCCCTGGACCAGTTGCGGGAGCGGGATGCGGCGGCGTTCAAGAGGGCCGGCGTAAACTGAGGGGATGGCCCTTGAGCTTGTCCCTCCAACCCCGCCAGACGCCAAGCAGGCCCTGGTCGTGCGCGTCAAAGCGCTGACCAGGCCGGACGGCATTATTCAATGCCCCCGCTGTGGGGGGCGAACCATCATGACCGCCGTCAACGGCGCATCGCTCAAAGGCGGTAAGCGCACAGGCGGCACGACAGTGGTGAAGGACGCATGCGCCGACTGCTGGAAGAAAGGGCTGGTGACGCCGATGCTGCCTGACCCGCCTAAGCTGGTGAAAGACCCATTGCCACCGAAGCCCCGGCGCACGAAGCCGAAGATCGTGAAATAGATTCCGGTCGCAAGACCAACCCAACAGCCGCCACGGAGCAATCCCTGGCGGTTTTTTCATGCCCGGATCGCGGATGCGAGAGGGTGTTTTCGGGCCGGATGGCCTAACCACTGCAGGGCGGATGCCCGACAACTACCCATGAAACTGAAACTCGACGCCGATGGACATGCGGTCTTGCAGGATGGCAAGCCGGTCTACACGAGGGAAGACGGAAGCGAGGTCGCTTTCGATGTGCTGGGGACCACCCAGACCATCACGCGGCTGAACGCGGAGGCAAAAGGGCACCGGGAACGGGCCGAGAAAGCCGAAGGCGCGCTGAAGCTCTTCGAAGGCATCGAAGACCCCAAAAAGGCGCTTGAAGCGCTGGGCATCGTCGCCAACCTCGACGCAAAGAAGCTGGTGGATGCCGGCGAGATCGAGAAGGTGAAGGGCGAGATCAGCAAGGCCTTCCAGAGCCAGCTGGACACCGCTAACACGAAGGCCCAGCAGCTGGAAGCGCAGCTGTACGCCGAGAAGGTCGGCGGCGCGTTCGCCCGCTCGAAGGTGATCGCTGAGAAGCTGGCCATCCCGCCCGACATGGTGGAAGCCCGCTTCGGTAAGGCGTTCACCATCGAGGAAGGGCGCATCGTGGCCAAGGACGCGAACGGCAACAAGCTGTACTCCCAATCGAACCCGGGCGAGCTGGCCGGCTTCGATGAAGCGCTGGAAATGCTGGTGGGCCAGTACCCCTACAAGGACCAGATCCTCAAGGGCACGGGCGCATCTGGCGGTGGAGCGGGTGGAAATGGTGGCGGCGGTGGCAAAGGCAATCCGCAGGGCAAATGGAACGGCACGCCGGAAGAACGGACTGCCGCCGTGAAGGCCCGATTCCCCAATCTCGAAACTTCCTGAGGTAACACATCATGGCACTTGCCAACATGAAGGTCTTCAACGAGGCCGTCCAAGAATCGACCATCGAAACCCTGGCGCAGATGGTCCAGGCGTTCAACGCTGCATCGCGCGGCACCCTCGTGCTCACCGCCGAGGGCTTCCAGGGCGACTATCGCCAGCGCGCCTACTGGGCATCGCTGGCTTCGGCCCGCCGCCGCGTGGACCGCTACGCCACCAACGGCACGGCGAGCCCGACCGCGCTGGCCCAACTGCAAGAGAACGGCGTCAAGATCGCTGGCGGCTTCGGCCCCGTGCTCTGGGAGCCTGGTCAACTGACCTGGGTGGAGAAGAACCCCGCCGAGGCTGTGGCCGTCATCTCGCAGGCCCTGGCCGAAGGCATGCTGCAGGACCAACTGAACACCGCGATTGCCGCTCTGGTGGCCGCGCTTCAGGTGAACGCCGACAGCTACTTCGACACCGGCACCGGCCCGCTGACCTACCGTGATCTGAACTCGGCCCACGCCAAGTTCGGCGACATGTCGAACACCATCCTGGCGAACGTCATGGACGGCACGTCCTACCACAACCTGATCGACAACAACCTGGCGAACGGCAGCAACCTGTTCCAGTCCACGGGCGTGACGGTGGTGGACATCCTGGGCAAGGCCGTGATCGTGACCGACGCTCCGGCACTGCGCCAGACCGGCACCGGTGCCAACCAGTTCGCGCTGGGCCTGGCCGCGGGCGCTGCGACGGTGTTCGATGGCTCGGACCTGATCACCAACGTGGAGCAATCGAACGGCAAGAACCGGATCGAGACCACGTTCCAGGCCGACTACACCTTCGGCCTGGCGCTGAAGGGCTACACCTGGGACACCGCCACCGGCGGCAAGTCGCCCACGGACATCGAAATCGCCACCGGGTCCAACTGGGACCGCGTTGCGACTTCGGTGAAGCACACCGCTGGCGTCCTGGCCATCGCCAACGCCTGATGGGAACGACGGCCGCCGACTTCTGGCGGCACAACACCGATCTTCGGGACATCACCCCACGAGGGGAGCGGTTCCCGGAGGTTGGTCTTTTCGATGTGCTGCGCTCTGCCTGCCAGGGCGTGGTCTTCGACTTCGGGTGCGGCGATGGGCGTCTGTCGCCGGCATTCGATCCTGATCGGTATTTCGGCTTCGACATTAACGCGACCGCCTTGAAGGTGGCGAGGGTGACGAACCCAAAGCATCGGTACGTGACGCAGTGGCTGCCCGCCGATACGTGGCTGGCGTGGACGGTCCTCTTGCACGTCCCCGACGACGAACTGCCTGCCGTGCTGGATGGCGCGAATCGCTACTCGCGCATCGTCGTCGGCGAAGTGATGGGGCGCCGATGGAGGCGCGAAGGAGAGCCGCCTGTGTTCAATCGTGAGCCGGAAGAGTACGAGGCGATGTTCGAGCGGCCTGTGATGCGGATGCAGGTTCCATATCCGCGTTACGGCTGCGATCTGACGGTGCTGGTGTTCGATTGATCAAGGCATGCGTCCTGCGCTCGGGAGGGGAGTTCAAGCCCGAGCATGTGCAATGGCTGGCCCGGCAGGTTCCGGGGCTTGTGTGCCTATCGGATGTGCTTGTTGAGGGGGTGCCGACGATCCCGCTGGTGTACGACTGGCCGGGCTGGTGGGCGAAGCTGGAAATGTGCGGCCCATCGCTTCAGGGCGACGTGCTCATGATGGACCTCGATACGGTCGTCCTGCGAGCGCCCGACGAACCGGATGGGACGACGGTGCTGCGGGACTTCACCCAACCCGATCTGATGGGCTCGGGCTTCATGTACGTGACTGCCGCTGACCGTGAGAGGGTATGGGAGGCGTTCACGGCGAACCCGCAGGCCCACATGGCGCGCTGCACGAAGTGGCCGAGCTGGGGCGATCAAGGCTTTTTGCAGGACCACATTGGACGCGCGGCGAAGTGGGGCGACGAAGTGCGCTCCTACAAGGTTCATTGCGGGCGGGGACTTCCCGAAGGGACGGATGTGGTTTGCTTTCATGGGCAGCCTCGGCCATGGGCCGTCAAGCCATCGGGGAAGGACGCATGGATTCCCGCGCTCTGATCCTCAAGCATCCTGGCGCGCGAATCTGCGTGATGGGCGGCGCTCCGAGCCTCGGCATGGACATGGCGAAGGTGCAGGCCGATGTCTTCATCAGCGTCAACGGCCACGGATCGGGCCTGCGTCACGACTACATCGTGGCGATGGATGAGGAGCACGGCACGCTGAAGGTGCCGATGCGCTCGTACCTGCGCTCGATCTCAGGGGCTCCGGTCATCGGCCCGAGGGCATGGAACGACTACGTGCTGACGACTTGGCCAGACTGCCCCAAGACCAGCGTGCTCAGCGGCATGGTGGCCTGCTGGGTGGCCTGGGTGATGGGCGCGAAGGCGGTGATCCTGGCTGGCATGAACGGCTACGACGGATCGCCATCGGGCATGGCGCACTGCGCGCCGATTGTGCGGGACGTGAAGTGCCCGATTCGGGTAATGGGCGGGCCTTTGTCCAAGGTCTGGCCGGTCTATGACCCCAACGAAGATTATGGAGAGTACGAAATGCATCCTTCCATCGACGCAATCAAGGGCGTGGACGGCATGACGCGCATCCGTGCGCTGAAGCCATGCTCGCAAGCTGGCCTGACCCTGGCGAAGGGCGATGAGGCCGAAGTGATGCGGCATCAGGTGGCCCGGCTGCTGCGGCATCGGCTCGTGGAGGAAATCCCGATGCCGAAGGCGGCAACCGCCGAGCCCGCCAGCGAGGTGCAAGAGCCTGCCGCCGAGAGCCAGCCCCAGGACGCCCAGCCCAAGCGCCGGGGCCGCCCGCCGAAGGATCAAGCATGAAGCCGATCAAACCGCCTCGTGTCGCAGTCGTCAAGCCGCCCGAGCCTGCCAAGCCCAAGACTGTGACCATGATCCAAGGCAGCAACCGCGACACCATCGTGGAAGTGCCCGAGGAATCGGTCGAGGCGTTCAAGGCTGTGGGCTGGTCGGTCTACCGGAAGTCGTGACATGGCACTGATCGTCGCACCTGCTGAAGGCTTCGATTCGCTGGTGTCCGTCGTCCAGGCAGACGCCTACTGCGCGGCCATGGGGCACGCCGGCTGGACTGGCACGGACGAGGTCAAGGAAGCGGCGCTGCGCCGCGCCACTCTGTTCCTGCTGACCAACTACAACATCCGCGGCGAGTACCTGTACGTGGTTCACAAGCGCGTGCAGGACGCCTGCTGCGAGGCTGGGTTGCGCGCGCTAACGGGCAGCCTCTTCACGGACGTGGCTGCCGCGGTGGCTACCGAGAAGACGGTCGGCCCTGTCACCGTCAAGTACGCGGAGGCCCTGCGCAACGGCGGGCAGGTGCGTTTCACCATCATCGACAACCTGCTGCGCGGGCTGACCGATGGCGGGTTCGGGCAGATCAGGCTGGTGCGGGCATGAGCTGGGGCCTGTTCCAGAAGCCTGGCACGCGCGAGTTGCACGTCATCCCGCTGGAAGACCTGCGCGAACACGAGTGCGGCAAGGGTTGCTGGTGCCGGCCTGCCGAGGACGACGAAGAGCCCGTAGTGAACCGCCACAACGCGATGGACGGCCGCGAGGCATTCGAGCGTGGCGAAAGGCTGTTGTCATGAGCGGACGAGTTCTTTCTCTGGCCGCGCCAGTGGTCGATATGACCGAGGCGCTGGAGGTCATCGACAGTCTGCGGGCGGCCGTGGAGCGCGGCGAGGTTGTGGCATTCGCCTGCGTGGGCATCGAGCCCGACGACTGCACACGCATGTGGTCCTCGGCAACCCGCCCGACCACGCGGCTGAAGATCATCGGTGCCATGGCGCACATGCTGCATAGCTACGAGGCCGGGGAATGACCTTCTACGCCGAAATGGCCGATGTGGCTGTGGAGATGCTGACGGAGTTCGGCCAGCCTGTGGCGCTGGAGTCGATGAGCGCCGAGGCCTACAACCCCGAAACCGGCGCCGTCGAGCAAACCATGACCCGCTACGAAGGCATGGGCGTTGCCCTGGACTACTCGCAGCGTGACATCGACGGCACTGTGATCAAGCAGGGCGACCGCCGCATCTACATTGCGCCGGACCTGGGGGCTGTGCCCAAGACTGGCGACATGCTGACCCTGGCGGCCGGCACGGTGCTGCAGGTCGTCAGCAGCAAGCCGCTGAGCCCGGCTGGCACCATCGTTCTGCACGAAGTGCAGTGCCGGGGCGTCTGATGGGCTTCGCTGCTGACCTCGAAAAGCTGGTCGAGAAGGCGAAGGGCAACGTCGAGAAGGCGACCCGCATGGTCGTGATCCTGGCTGCGCAGGGCCTCGTGATGAAGTCGGCTGTGGACACCGGCCGCTTCCGCGCGAACTGGCAGTTCGGGGCCGGCAACCTGAATCCAGCGACGACCGATGCCACCGACAAGGGCGGCATGGCGACGCTGTCCCGCCTGCAGGCCGAGATCGGGGCGGCGCCCATCGGCGGCATCCTTTGGGTGAGCAACTCGCTGCCCTACGCCCAGCGGCTGGAGGATGGTTGGTCCAAGCAAGCTCCGGCTGGCATGGTCCGTCTGACTGTTCAAGAGCTGCCCGGCGCCGTGGCCGCATACGTGCGAGGTGAACTGTGAGCATCGTCCTCGTGAGGCGCGCTCTGGAAAAGAGGCTGGCTGCCCTCACGCCAGCGCTGCCGACGGCTTGGGAGAACGCCGCATTTACGCCCGTGACCGGGCAGGCCTGGCAGCGGGCCACGGTGCTGCGCAACACGCCGCTGGGGCTGGACCTGGCAGGCCAGATGACCGAACTGCGCGGCGACTTCCGCATCGGCTTGTTTTATCCCGTTGGTGTCGGGACTGCGACAGCGGAAGCGCGCGCCGAACTGCTGCGCGCCCACTTTGGGCCAGTACAGCGCCTGACCGAAGCCGGCGTCACGGTGCATCTGACATCGCCCGTCTACGTGGGCAGCGCAGTACCGGATGACGGCTGGCTGCACGTCCCCGTCGCCGTGTACTGGCGGGCATTCACCAACTGAACCGGCAAAGACCGGCCCCGCGAACCCGCCTTTGAGGCGGGTTTTTTGTTTCTGCCCCTTGCGGGCGCAATCATTGAAAGGCCCAAAAATGGCTGCACGTCTCCCTGACGGTTCCACCGTCGCAATCGCTACCGCCTACGGTAGCCCCAAGGCGGTCACCGCCGTCACCAACGCCAACCCCGCCGTTGCCACCAGTGCCGCACACGGGCTGGCCAACGGAGCGCTGATCGAGGTCACCTCGGGCTGGCAGCGTGTCAACGACCGAATCGTCCGCGTCGCGAACCAGGCATCCGGCACGTTCGAGCTTGAAGGCATCAACAGCCTTGCCACGCAGTACTACCCCGCTGGCAGCGGCGTGGGCAGCGTCCGCGAGATCACCACGTTCACGCAGATCTCGCAAATTCTGGACTTCACGACCAGCGGCGGCGAGCAGCAGTTCGCCACGTACAGCTTCCTCGAAGAGGACTTCGAGCGTCAGCTGCCGACCGTGACCTCGGCGCAGTCGATCTCCATCGGCATTGCCGACGATCCGTCGCTGCCCGGCTATCAGGCGCTGAAAGCTGCAGGTGAGGCGCGCGCTGTCCGCGCATTGCGCCTGACCCTGCCGGATGGCTCGCTGATCCTCTACAACGGCACGATCAGCTTCAATGAGACGCCGACTCTGACCAAGGGCTCGGTCATGCAGGTGACGGCCACCGTTTCCCTGCAGGGCCGCCCGGTGCGCTACAGCGCCTAACCAGCGTTGCCACAAGCCCCATCCCGTGAAAGCGGGTGGGGCTTTTTCATGCCCGCAGGTCGCTCCTTCGGGTCTTTTCCCTCTGAGTGAAAGCACAACATCATGGCAAAAGTCGTACTCAACAAGCGTCCCGAGACGTTCAATCTGCGCGTAACCGTCCAGCAACTGGACGGCCAGGACGGCACAGTGAATCTGAAGGCGCGCAACCGCACCCGTACGGAGCTGGCGAAGCTCAAGGACGAGTATCTCGCCGAAGTGCAGGCCACCATTGATGCGGCCGGCAATGCTGACGAGCAGAAGGTCACCTGGGCCGAACTTGTGGGCCGCGGCGTCGAGAGTGACGCTGGGTTCGTGATGCGGATCGCAGAAGGTTGGGACCTGGACGACGAGTTCAGCAAGGAAAACGTCATCCGTCTGATCGACGGCTTCGGCGGGGCTGGCAAGAAGATCATCAGCGGCTACGAGGCCGCGATCCACGACGGCCGCTTGGGAAACTGAGGGCGGTGGCGGTCGCCCGCTACGAGAAATTCGATGAGAAGAAGCTCAACGCCTTTGGCCTGCGCATAGAGGACTACGGCCATGAGACCGTAGACCTGTGGCCTGAGAACGAGCAGTCGCTTCGCGTGTTCGACGCGATGCGAACGCAGTGGCGAATGGGCTTCAGCGGGCCGACCGGGTTTGACTATTCCGCGCTGGATGAGGTCTGGAAGCGCACAAAGACTCCCGAAGAAGACCGCGACGAGATTTTCCAAGACCTCCAGGTGATGGAGGCGGCCGCGCTGGATGAGATCCACCGTAAAGACGATTAGCCCGCTAGCCGGGCTGCACACACCGAGCCCCTTGGCATCTGCCAGGGGGCTTGTCATTTGGGCGAGCGCATGACCGAAAACGTAGCCAACATCGGGGTCAAGGTAGACACCAGCGATGCGGACAGGGGCGTCAAGTCTCTGGAAGCGCTGGCGGCTGCTGGCCCGAAGGTCGAGCGCGCCCTTGATGGGGTTGAAGGCGCCGCGAAGAAGACCGGAAAGAGCCTTGATTCGCTCGGCGTGGGTGCGGGCAAGGGCCTTGAAGATGTTGGCAAGAAGACCAAGCCCGCATCTGACGGACTGAACAAGGTCACGGACTCTGCCAACAAGGCGACGAAGGCGACCAAAGACCTTGGCGCCATCAACATCACCGGCCTGACCCGGCTGAACACGTCCGCTGCCGAAGCGGCCACCAGCGCCAAGGCCATGGCATCGTCCATGTCCGTCGCCTCGGCCGGTATGCGCGGTATGGGCACGGCTTCTTCATCCGCAGAGCGCGGCATGCGCAGCTTTGCCTCGGCGGCAGATGCCACGGCAAACGCGCTGCGCGCTGAGGCTACGGCGCTGGGCGGTATTCGGACTTCGGTTGCCACCGTCGGGGCGGCGCACCTGGCGGCTGCGCAGCAGACGCTGGCACTCTCTGGTGCAGTGCAGGCACTGACGGTGCAGACAGCCGCGCTTGCAACCTCCAGCGCTGCGGCTGCTGCAGCCATGCAGCGATTCTCCGCGTCATCCCAGCAGTCCGCCCCCGCCATGAGGGCGACCGGAGTTGCCGCGGCTGAGACGCAGGCCAGCTTTATGGCCTTGACGCGCATCGGCATCGGCGCATTCCTGGGCAGCGCGGTGGTCCAGAGCGCCTCTGCGGCGGCGAAGTCCCTGTACGAGGCCAGCGCGGCCGGCGAGCGCCTGCGCATGACCCTGAACTTCGCGACTGGCGGGCAGGGGGCGCGGGAGCTGGCCTATGTGACCAAGCTGGCCGACGACCTTGGTCTGCAACTCGCCAGCACCGCGAAGGCCTACGCCAGCTTCTCCGCTGCCGCCAAGGGCACGGCGATTGAAGGGCAAGCGACGCGAGAAATCTTCGAGTCCATCTCGAAGGCGTCTGCCGTCATGGGGTTGTCGGCGGAACAGTCGGCTGGCGCCTTGCTGGCCCTCCAGCAGATGGTGTCCAAGGGCACCGTGCAAGCAGAAGAACTGCGCGGGCAGCTTGGTGAGCGTCTGCCTGGCGCATTCCAGGTGGCCGCCAAGGCCATGGGCGTGACGACCGCCGAGTTGGGCAAGATGCTGGAGCAGGGCCAGGTCATCGCGGACGACTTCCTGCCGAAGTTCGCGCGCGCCCTCAACGAGCATCTTGGCGGCGCGGCAGACAAGGCCGCCGATCGCCTCGATGCCGCAGTCAACAGGTTTGACAACGCCTGGGAGCGGCTGAAGCGGAGTGCGGGCGACTCTGGCGTCACCCAAGCTCTGGCCGGCGGCGTGCAGGCTGCCACCAATGACCTGAACGCCGTCAGCGAGGCCTTCGACAACGCGAAGAAGGCGGGCGACGGCATGTTCTCGGCCTTCGCGAAGGCCAGCGGCGTCGCCATCGGGCGGACCTTCTTCGACACGATCGGAGACGCGGCCAGCGTGGTGAACGGCAGCCTCAACGTGCTCTCTGGCGGCTTCCTCAAGCTGCGCACGGACGTCAGCCAGCAGATCATGCCGCGCATGCTGATGGACAGCCAAGGTGCGGCGCAGTCCCTTGATAAGGACTTGGCTGCGGCCGAGAAGTCGCTGGCAAACCTGAAGGCGCAGGGCGCGGCGACCAGCCCAAACATCTACCTGCGTAGCGCCTATGCAGACGCGCAGAGCTTGGTGGACAAGTTGCGTGAGGCTCGCGCAGCCATGGCCGCGACGGCTGGTGTTCAGTTCTCCTACGGCGACGGCGACAGCAAGGATTCGCGCATGGCACTGCTGGCACGAAACAGTGCGGTCGTATCGTCATACCTAGGCGACACCTCGCGCCAGAGCAAGGCACAGCAACAGAGCGCAGCTGAGACGAAGGCCAAGACGGAATACGAGAAGGCCTATGCAGCGGCAGTGGGCGACACCGCAAAGCAGCTCAAGGTCAAGGCTGCGTACGAGGTTGAGCTGGCCAACATTGCCGAGAAGTACAAGGACAAGGGTGGCTCAGGCGGGGGCGCCGCCGAGCTGAAGAAGCAGGCCACGGCCTACCGCGACCTCATCGGCTCCATTGCCGAGCGTATCGAGGCCGAGCGCCAGGAGCTTGCCGGGGGCGAGAAGCTGAGCGCATCTGCCAAGGCTCGGATCAAGTTCGAGCAGGACCTGAAGGAAGAAAAGTTCAAGCTGACAGAAGCCCAGCGGGCGGGCGTGGTGGCGTACATCGACGAATGGGCGGCACTGGAGAAGTCCAACGCTGCCGCGAAGGAGCGCGCCCGCATCGACGCTGAACTCGAAAAGCAGGCCGCCGCCACCGTTGATGCTGCCTGGAAGTCTGCCGACGGCATCCGCTCGGCCGCCGAGGCGCAGGAGTTTGCAAACCGCACCTTCGGCATGAGCAAGTCGTCCGTTGCCGAACTGACGCTGGAGCAGATGAAGCTGAACCTCGCGCAGTTGGACGGCAGCGATAGGGTGCTGCCGGGCTATGTGGCAGCACTTCAGGCGGCGATTGACCAGCAGCAGCGGCTGGTGCAAGGGCTCAAGATCGGCGAGCAGAACGACATCGGCGGCGCCGCCCTCAAGGAACTGCAGGACTTTCTGGACCCGACCAAGGCGGAAGACTTCGGCGATGCGCTGCGCGATGCGTTCGCGGGCGCAAGCAAGGCGCTCGGCGGTATGTCGGGCGCTGTCAACAAGGCCGTGGCGGCGATTGACCGCTATGGCAAGCGCTCCGCCCAGATCGCCAAGCAGGAGCAAAACGCGGCCACCGCGCTCGTGACTGGCCGGCAGAAGGCTTGGGAATTCCAGGACTCCATCGGCAAGATCAACGAAGAGCGCGAAAAGAACAACCAGGCTGCACTGCGTGACACGCTCGGCATCTTTGGCGACCTGACAGGGGCCGCCAAGAGCTTCTTTGAGGAGCAGTCGAGTGGTTACAAGACGCTGCAGGTCGTTTCCGCCACCTTTCACGCAGCGGAATTGGCGATGACCGTTCAGAAGCTGGTGCCGCAAGCCATCAGCGCAGTGCTGGGGCAGGGCCAGGGCGATCCCTACTCCGCCTTCGCTCGCATGGCTGCGATGGCGGCCTTTGTCGCATCCCTCGGCGTCTCCCTGGGCGGCGGTGGAGGTGGCGGCGGTGGCGGCGGCTACACCGGCATCAAGTCAGGCGGCACCGGCACTGTCCTCGGCATGGAAGGCCAGCAGTCTGAAAGCCTGGGCAACGCCATCGACATCCTGGCGGACAACAGCAAGATCGAGCTGGCCTACACGCAGAAGATGCTGTCCGAGCTGACGAAGGTGCGCGAGGGTATCCAGGGTCTGGCCGGCACCGCCTCGACGGACTTCTTCATCCGTGGCTTCGCGGGCGCGTCGTTCGGTGACGCCTTCCTCGACTCCGGCATCGGCTTCTTCCCGGGCCAGACCGTCGCCGACATCATCGAGAAGGGTGTCCAGGGGATGGGTTTCAACCTCATCTTCGACAAGGGCGCGCAGGCCATGTGGCGCAACCTCGACGAGGAGTTCACGACGGGCGTGGGTCGCGTGCTGGCGAACGTCGCCGAGACGGTTTACACGGCCGCCGATGCCCTGGGCCTGAACGACGCCGCGCTGCAGGAGCGCATGCTGTCGCTGATCCCGACGCTGGGGGACACCAGCACCTACATGCAGAACGGCATGTTCGGGATGCAGGGTGGCGGCTTGGTCAGCCTCAAGGACATGACCGGCGAGGAAATCCAGAAGGAGCTGGAGGCGATTTTCTCGGCAGTGGGCGACCAGATGGCCGCCGCTGCGCTCCCGGCTCTGCGCCCGTTCCAGGCCATCGGCGAGGGCATGTTCGAGACCCTCATCAAGGTCACGACGGGCATTGAGACGGCCGAGTACGCGCTGGAGAAGTTCGGCCTGCGTGCCATCGACTACACCGACATCGTGCGCAAGCAGGGCGACGTGGCGGTCGAGATCATGCGGCAGACCATCATGGGCGCCGAGCAAGAGCTTGCCATGTACCGCTACGGCACGGCTGGCTCCATCGTCAGCAGCATGACGCCGCAGAGTGGGTTGTCCTCGATCATCGAGACGTTCGTGGGCGACGCGAGCGAGCTGGAAGATCTGTACGCGTCGCTGCTGGACGTGCGTTCGGCCATGAAGTCGGTTGGCCTGCAGGCGCTGGACTTGTCGCGCGACATGATCCGCGGGGCTGGCGGGCTGGAAAACCTGCAGTCGGGCTTCGATTCGTACTTCGAGAACTTCTTCAGCGAGCAGGAGCAGCTGGAGGCGAAGACTGCCCGGCTGACGGAAGAATTCCAGCGCATCGGCATCGCCATGCCTGTCGGTGTTCAGGGCTTCCGCTCGCTGGTCGAGTCCATCGACACTGGCACCGAGGCCGGCCAGTACCTGACCGGCCAGCTCATGGGCGTGGCGGATGCTTTCTACGAGGTGGCTTCTGCTTCGGGCCAGGCTGCGCTGTCCCTGGCGGACATCGTTGCCGACATGGTGGGCCGTGCGAGCGACTTCCTGACGCCTGGCCAGATGCAGGCACTGTCGGTGCAGCGCATCCAGAGCACGCTGGCAGCAGGAGGCGTCAATGCCAGCTTCGAGCAGATCCTCGGCTACTCGCGCCAGCAGTTCGCCAACGACATCCAGGCGTACTACGCTGCTGGCAACGAGACGATGGTGCGCCTCATGCACTCCATCGCCGACGACTACCTGAGCATCAGTCAGTCCACCGTGGATGCTCTGCAGGCCCAGCAGCAGGAGGCCAGCCAGACCGTCAGCGCCCTGCAGGCGGACGTGGACAAGTGGACCAGCATGCGCAAGAGCGCGCAGGACCTGTCGCGCTCCATCGGTCTGAGCATCACTGGCGGGACCGGCGAGGCCGAACTGTGGGCCACCGTGAACGGCACGGGCGATCTGGACGCGCGCATCAAGGCGGCGACGGAACTCAAAGGCATCATCGAGCGCTCGGCCAGCGTGCAGATGCAGGCGTGGCAGACGGCGCTGTCGTCGGCGCAGTCCCTGCTGACCGTGGGCAAGCAACTCAAGAGCTACGTAGACAGCCTGAAGGTCGGCAGCCTGTCGGCCCTGACCCCTGCCGAGCAGATGGGTGAGGCGTTGCGGCAGTACGAAGAGACGCTGGCAAAGGCGCGGGGCGGCGACAAGGACGCTCAGGGTGCCCTGCAGAACATCGCCAACAGCTACCTGACCCTGGCGCAGAACTACAGCCCGGGCATGTACACCGCCATCTTCGACACGGTGACGAAGCAACTGGATGCCCTGGGCGGCTCGCTTGTCAGCGAGGCTCAGGCAGAGGTCAACCGCCAGCAGGCGCTCATCAGCGCGGCCGAGGCAGCGAATGGTCTGAGCGCGGAGCAGATCGCCAAGCTGACCACGCTGCAGTCGGCTGTGGACAGCATGGTTGCCACGGCGGATGTGAAGATCACGACGACGAACGCCGAGCTGGCGATTGCCAACGCCAAGCTGTCGTCTGTCGAATCGTTGCTGGCGTCGGTGAACGACGTGTGGACCTACCTGCCCGAGCAGCAGGCCGGCATGTTCGACGGCGGCGTGAACCGCATCATCGAAGCACTGGTGGGCCTTCCCAAGGAGTTCGCCCGCAACATCGCTGCCGTGGTCGGCGTGGATGTGTCCACGGTGCCGGGGTTTGCGTCGGGCGGTGTCCACTCGGGCGGGTGGCGGATCGTGGGCGAGCGCGGGCCAGAACTGGAGTTCACGGCGCCGTCGCGGATCTACAGCAACGGCCAGTCGTCGCAGATGCTGGCGCAGGCCAACGCTGAGCTGGTGGCCGAGGTGCGCGCCCTGCGGGCAGAAATGGCAGCGGTGAAGGCCGAGGTGGCTCGCAGCGGCGATAAGGCGGCGATGGCATCGCTGGAAGGCGGCCAGCGCACTGCTGCAGCAGTTGAGCGGGGCATCGAGAAGGGCGCACGCGGCAATGCCCTGGCAAAGAGGGCCGTAGCAGCATGACGGACGATGACTTCAAAGCCTGGCTGCGCTCGGGCTCGTCGCGGCGTGTCGTGCTGGTGGAGGCGCAGGCAAACACCGGCAGCGCGGAAGAGGACTTCTGGCTGTCGAATCGCCCCTATATCCGCGAGGACACCAACATCGCCTACGAAGCGTGCATCGCGGGCGGCGTGACGTTCCGCGAGGAACTTAGCCTGACGGGCGAGGCCTCTGCAGGCTTTGGCGACATCGAGCTTGAGAACGCCGACGGCTCGCGTGATGAGTGGCTGACCCATGTGTGGGCGAACCGCCCCGTGTCCGTCTACCTGGGCGACGCCCAGTGGCCGCGCGCAGACTTCCGGCTCATCTTCCAGGGCGTGGTGGCGGACATTGGCGACGGCGCAGAAACGCTCACGCTGTCCTTGCTGAACAAACTGGACCGCCTGAACAACCCGGCCATCGAGCAGACCCTCGGCGGTTCGGGCGACAACGCCGACGAGCTGATCCCTCATGTGCTGGGTGAAGTGCATGGCATGTCGCCGCTGCTCACGAGCGTAGACCAGGACTACAAGGTCCACGGCGGCGCCATCGAGCGGATCATCGAGGCCCGCGACATGGGCGATCCGACCATCGTCATCACGGAGTCCCTGGCCTCGGGCTCGTTCAGGGTGTCGGGCGGCAAGGTCAGGGGCCAGATCACAGCGGACGTGCAGGGCGCGAAGCCAGGGGGCACGTACACCAACAACATCAGCACGCTGGTGCAGCATCTTGTGACCGCCTACGGGCCGAGCGCACAGCGGTTCGATGCGGGCGATCTGGACGCGGCGCAACTGGCCGCATTCGAGACGGCCTACCCGCAGCCGGTCGGCCTGCTGATGAACGACAACACCAGCGTCCTCGCACACGCGCAGTCGCTCGCCGGGTCGGTGGGTGCGCAAGTCGTCTGCACGACCCTGGGCAAGCTGCGGCTGATCCCTCTGGCGCTCCCCGCCGTCGGCACGCCGGTTGTCGTTGGGCCTGGCGACATGGTGGCGAACACGCTGCGGCCGGCGCAACGAACCGAGGTCAAGGCGGCGTGCAGGCTGGGCTACTGCCGCAACTGGACTGTTCAGCAATCCGGGCTCGCCACGGGCTTGCCGGCGACCAGCAGTGACTTGCTCGGCACGGAATGGCTCACGGTGCAAGCCAACGACTCGGCCGTGGCCGCGAAGTACCGCCTGACTACCGAGCCGGATCAGGAGGACACGCTCCTTTTGCGCACAGTCGATGCGCAGGCCGAATGCGAGCGCCGCCGCGACCTGTGGAAGGAGCCGCATACGGTCTATCAGGCCGAGTACTACGCGCACATGCTGCTGACGGAGTTGGGTGACGCCATCACCATCGACCATCCGCGCTACGGGCTGGCTGGGGGCAAGACCGGCCTCGTGGTCAGCATTGAGCGCGACTGGCTGGCCGGCCGCGTGACTGTGGGGGTGCTCATCTGATGGCAGCCATCGTCAACGAACGCACGCTGCGCTTGCAGGCCACCGTGCCGCGCATCATCCCGGTCCTGTCCCCGGAGCTTGAGGAGACGATGGATGCGGTGCGCGGTGTCACCCTGACCGCCAGCGCGCCCATCTTCAAGTACGACGCGGCGAGCGCCGTATCGCCTGCGTCCATCACCTTCACGGCGAAGAAGGCGCTGCTGTCCAGTGCCATCACGATCTCCGTGGTGTCAGGCACTGCCACGCTGACCGGCAACACGGGCACCTCGGCGACGCTGCTGGCTGGCAACATGTCCACGGACAGTGTGACCATTCGTGCGCGGGTCACCGAGGACTCGGTGAACTACGACTCTACCGTGGTCATCAACAAGGTGCGCGACGGCGCCTCAGGCGCTGCGGGTCCTCGGGTGCCGGTGTTCATCAATGCGACGGTGTCGAATCTTGTGCGCTTTGAGGCCCGCACATCTGGGCGCGCACGATGGGCGGCAGGCACGGCCAACGAGACGAATGCGGGCGCCGTGGACCTTGCTGCCCGCGATGCCGTGTGGCAGGCGCTTGGCAATTCAGGCTCGGCGCCCAGCAACAGCCACCTGTACGTGGGCGACACGGTGACCATCACCAACAGCGCGCAGAGTGTGGTCGCCACGGGCTACTGGAATGGTGCGCTGTGGATGAACCCAGGCATGCGCATCGACACCAACCTGCTGGTCGATGGCGATGTATCCGGCAGAACCATCACGGGCGGCACTTTCACGGGCAGCACGTTCCAGACCTCGATCTCCGGCGACAGCCTCATTCGGATCTCGCCGCTTGGCTCTCCGTCGTCCAGCGCACCGGCATTTACCGTCGGCACGCTGGGCGACGGCCTGCAGATCTACAAGCAGCCCAGCGAACCCATCGTGTTCCGGATCAGCGGGGCGGGAACTATGTCGATCCCGCTGGCCAACATTTCGAACACCGGCAACGGCAACGCGTTTCGCATCCAGCAGACGGGCGGTGGGACCGCGTTTCAGATCACCTCCACGACCGTCGGCATGGGTGTGACAGCCAGCGGGTCGTCGGTGGCGGTGACCGTGAGCAACACCGGCTCAGGCGGCGGCATCAACGTCACGACTGTGAGCAATCGGGCTGTGGAGGCCGCATCGGGGAGTGCCACGGCCGTCTACGCCACTTCGACGTCGGGCACTGGCGTGGAGGCCCGGTCCACCTCGGGAGTCGCACCGGCATTGATCGCCAACAAGACGGCAGGCAATGGTCCGGCGCTACAGGTGTCGCCTTCGAGCACTGGTGCTCATGCCCGATTCGACCCGGGCTCATCTCTGCCGTCCTCTGGCCTCACTGGCGATTTCTACGTGCATTTAACCCATGGTCCATGCCTGCGGATCGGCAGTGCCTGGTATCCATTCCAACTGAGCGGGACACCTGTGACGTGAGCAATCTACGACTGATCCACGACAACGCGGCTGATAGGGCAACCATTGTCGCGTCGAGCACTGCGGGAAGTCTCGGGGTCCAGTACCTCAAGACCGACCGCAAGGGCGAGGTGCACCGCAGTGTGGGAACGTCAGTGACGTACACGCTGACGTGGCCGACCGCTGTATCCATCGGCGGGGTGGGCCTGCCCGCGACGAACCTCACTTCGGCAGGCACGGTGCGTGTGCGCGGCTATGACGCTGATGACAACCTCGTCGCAGACTCGGGCGTGAAGCCGGCCGCGCCAGGGCCGAACCTCGGCGCATGGCCGTGGATTGGTCCGCTGGGCGGGAACGCCTTTGCCTACGGCGGCGCCACCAAGTCGGCCCTGTGGTTCCTGCCTCAAATCGGCGTGCGCAAGCTTGTGCTGGACCTGGCTGACCCCAGCAATCCTGCCGGATACATCGACTGTGCGCGCATCGTTGCCGGATCGTACTGGGAGGCTCAATACAACGCTGCCTACGGCTCCACGGTGGCGGTGGTTGATACCACGACCGTTACCCGCGCCGACTCCGGCGACGCGGTCCCGGACTTGGGGACGCAGCACGATGCCATGACGCTGGACTTGTCCGTGCTCCGGCCCGATGACCGCGCACGCGTGATGCAAATCCTGCGCGGCAATGGGGTAGGGCGGCCCGTTTTTCTGTGCGTGGTCCCGTCCAACGGTGACCCGCTTCTTGTGCAGGACTGGACGATGTACGGGCGCTTGTCCAACACGTCTCTGACCTTCGCTTCCTACAACCTGCATACCGCGCAACTGCAAATCGAGGGATGGTGATGAGTGGACCTTTCTATGCCGGGATGGACTCGGCTGATGCCATCGAGAACCTGAACAAGCTGCACGACCGCGTGACCGAGCAGATCGCCGGCACGTCCACCACGTCGCTGACCATCGGCACGGGGCCGCAGTCGCTCAACGTCGGGCCTGACAAGCAATTCGCGGTCGGGCAGGTGGTCCGCATCGCCGACAACGCCGACCCCGTGAACAACTGGATGCAGGGCGCCGTCACCGGCTACGACCGGGACACGGGCGCGCTGGATGTTGAGGTGACCGACACGGGAGGCAGCGGCACGCACGCTGACTGGACCGTCTCGCTGTCTGGCGGTGTTGGCCCTGCTGGCCCTGAAGGCCCCGAGGGTCAGGCTGGGCCGGTGGGGCCGCCCAACAGCCTGTCCATCGGCACGGTGACGAGCGGCCCCAGCGCGGGGGCCACTATCACCGGGGCAGCGCCGAGCCAGACGCTGAATCTGGTGCTGCCGAAGGGGGACAAGGGAGACAAAGGCGATCCGGGTGCGGATGGTGATGACGGCGCAGCGGCGACCATCACAGTGGGGACTGTCACGACCGGCGCGCCCGGCAGCAGCGCTAGCGTGACAAATGCCGGCACGTCTGTGGCTGCGGTGCTGGACTTCGTCATTCCCCGAGGCGACAAGGGCGATAAAGGCGACAAGGGCGACACCGGGGATACGGGCGCGGCTGGCGCCGATGGCGCCGATGGCTGGGCGCCAATCCTCGCCACCGTGGCCGATGGTGCCCGCTACGTCCATCAGGTGGCGGATTGGACTGGCGGCACCGGCACCAAGCCGGCCACGGGCGACTACATCGGCCCGACCGGGCTTGTGTCCGACATCGCCTCTGCGGTCAACATCCGTGGTGCGGCGGGCGCGGGCTCTGGCGACGTGTCCGGCCCTGCCGGCGCGACTGACGGCCATGTAGCGCTGTTCGATGGTGCGACGGGCAAGCTGCTCAAGGACGGCGGCGCACTCGGCACTGCTGCTGCTGCTGACACTGCTGATTTCGCAACTGCAAGCCAAGGCGCCCTTGCGGCTACCGCAGTGCAGCCGAGCGATCTTGCAGCCGTCGCAACGTCTGGAGCCTACGCAGACCTGACGGGCAAACCCACGATCCCGGCTGCCCAGCAGCAGACGGACTGGAACGCCACGAGCGGCATCACGTCCATCGCCAACAAGCCGGCGGTCATCGCGGCGGGCGCGGACCAGGCTTCTGCGCGCGCGGCAATTGGGGCGGGCACGTCCAACCTGACCATCGGCACGACCAGCACCACGGCAAAAGCTGGGGACTATCAGCCGACGATTCCCAACCAAGCAACTGCCGAGGCCGGTACTGATAACACGCAATACATGACTCCGCTGCGGACGGCCCAGGCCATCGCTGCGCTGTCGCTGCCTGACGCTCCATCCGACGGCAAGCAGTACGCGCGCAAAGATGGGGCGTGGGACGAGATTGCCGCATCTGGCGGCGCTGTCCGCATGGTCACCGAGTACCTCACAAGCGGGACGGCCGCGACGTGGGTCGCGCCCACAAATATTGTTGGAGGGCGTGTTAGGGCGCGGTTGCAGGGGCCTGGGAGCGGCTCTGGACGCCATGCCAGCGGCAACCTATGCAATCCAGGGGGGCATGGCGGCTACTGCGAATCCGTGGTCGATGTCACGCCCGGAGCTGGATATACATATACGGTCGGCGTCGGGGGAGTCAGTGCGTCTGCGGCGGATGCAACGGGTGCCGCCGGAACCAATACAACGATGTTCGGGATGGTTGCCGGGACGGGGACCACCACGTATGCCACCATGCCCGTTAACGGGGCGACATTCACAAACGGAGGGATTGCCACTGGAGGACAGATCAACATTCCAGGTGGCGACTACACATGGAGAGGCGCACCTGATTTCGTCATTTACTCGGTGCCTCCAAAGTTTGGCGGACATCCTCAAGTTGGGGTCATTGCCGTAAGCCAGCAAATCATTCCCTCCGGCTACGGAACTGGTGGAGTGAGCTATGGAGGCTCGGCAGGCAATCGATACAACGGTAGACCGGGTGTAATCATCCTCGAATACCTTGTCGCGGGGGATGCTTGATGCTTACTCTGCTCCTGACCCGCCGCCTGTGGCTCCTGGCCGCTGCTGCCCTTGCTGCCTGCGGCGGGGGTGGCGGATCGCCGGGCTTCTTGCCAGTGCTGCCCGTCCCCGCACCTGAGCCTGCGCCACCCCCAGCGCCCGAGCCACGCGAGATCGTCTACGCGCACTACGGCGACAGCCTGACCAGCGGCGGCACCGTGCCGCGTCTGCAGGCCCACATGCCCGGCACGGTGCACCTGGACCGCAGCTACGGCGGCAGCCACGCGCGTTACGTCATCGACGGCATTGAGCCGTGGGCCAGCGAGCCCTTCGCGCAAGCCATCCAGCGCGACGGCGCCGACTGGATCGTGCTGCGCTTCGGCGGCGCCGAGGCTCTGGCCGGCATGGCGCCGGCCGAGACTGCGGCTGACATTGACGTGCTCGTCGGCATCGCCCTGGCGGCGGGCAAGCGTGTTGCAGTCGTCGGCGCGTTCGACGTGCCGCTCAGCGAGACCGTCACGCCCGAGATCAGGGCCGTCTACCTCGACATCGACCAGCGCATGCGAGCGCTCGCGGCATCGCGCGGCGTGCCTTACATCGACGTGCTGGGCGTGCCCATTGCCGCCGATGAAATGCACGACCCGATCCACCCCGGGCCGGCGGCACAGGAGCGCGTGGCAGTGGAGATCGCCGAGCGGCTGGCCGAAATCATCAAGCAACTGCCGGAGGACGGCCAATGACACCAGAGAAACACGACATTGCAGTGGAGTCCGTCAAGGCCGCCCCCGCAGTAGCCGGAGCCGTCGCAGCATCCCTCACGCTGAATGAGTGGGTGGCCGTTGCCACCGGCATCTACATCGTTGTCCAGATCGCCTACCTGATCCGCAAGTGGTGGCGCGAAGAAACGGACTGGGGCGCGAAGTTCAAGCGCGGCACAGACTTTGCGCCGCTCGACACGCGGGAGGCTGACGAATGACCCCCAAGCAGCGCCTCATTGCGGCTGTCGGCGCTGGCGTCGTGGCACTGGCCGTGCCTGTAGTGACGCACTTCGAGGGCACCATCCTGCGCACCTACCGCGACCCCATCGGGATCATCACGGCCTGCACCGGCCACACCGGGCCGGAACTGCGCATGGGCCAGACCTACACCCGCGAGCAGTGCGAGGACATGCTGTACCGCGACTTGCTCAAGCACGCGGATGATCTGGATTGCATCAAGGCGCCGCTGACGGACAGCCAGAAGGCCGCGATGCTGTCCTTCGCCTTCAACGTCGGTCGGAAACAAATGTGCGCCAGCACGCTGGTCCGGAAAGCAAATGCCGGTGCGCAGGTGCTGGACTGGTGCGGCGAGCTGCGGCGCTGGACCTACGCGGGAGGCCGTGAGTTGCCCGGCCTCGTGCGGCGCCGGCAAGCGGAGTATGCGCTGTGCATCTCGTGAGCTTGCTCGACCTGCGCCTCTGGCTCGCCGCAGCCCTGGCCGCCGCGCTGCTGTGGGGCGGCGTGGAGCGCATGCGGGGCAATGACGCGAGGACGGCGCTGGCCGAGTTCCGGCTGACCGCTGAGAAAGCGCGTGCGGAGGCAGAGGCCCGCCAGCGCGAGATCGAACAGCAGCGCACGCAAGCCGTGCAGGAGGTGGCAACCCATGCCCAAGAGCAAATCAACGCCCTGGAGCGCGATCTGGCTGATTCCCGTGGTGCTGCTGACCGCCTGCGTGTCGCCGCCGCCAGTGCCGCCCGTCGAGCCTGCCCGCGTCCCGCCGCTCCCGCCCCAAGCGCGGGTGAGCCTGATCCCCTGGCCGTGCTCATCGACGTGCTCGGCGCAGTGGGCGAGCGAGCAGCAATCTATGCAGAGGCGGCTGACCGAGCCCGAATAGCCGGACTGGCGTGTGAAGCAGCCTTCGATTCGTTGATGCCTAGATAGTGCATCCTGCGTGATGCAGCCGCTTCGCCGCGATATATGCCTGCGAGGCCATTTCTGCTGTTTCAAAGTACCCAAGGTGCTTGGTCTTCCCTTGGATTCGAATGTTTGCGCTGTATGCGCGCTCGCGCTTCCTCTTGTTGCAGAAGACGCCCATTGGCATCTTCTGCCCCCGAGAGACTGAGTAGACGTTTTGCTGATTGACAACGCGACGCACATCTCTCAGGTTTTGCATCCTGTTGTCGGTGCGGATCCCATTGATGTGGTCAATCTCATGCTCCGGCCATTCGTCATGGACGTAGAGCCATGCAAGCCGGTGTGCCCAATGCGCTCGGTCAAAAACTCCAATTGACACGTATCCGTTGGATATGCCTCCGGCAGTCTGCCCAGCATACCTGCCGTTCCATGCCGCACATGCGCGCAGGTCGCGGAACATGGAGAGCGGGCGTTTCATCCATGTGAATATTCCAGTGCTCGCGTCGTAGTGAAGAAGCTCGCGCAGACGCGCGGCGGTAAGATCATGGGTAGCCATGAGACGGTACTTTCGTCGATTGGTTAGAGCCCGCATGGTGTGCAACCACCTTGCGGGCTCGCCTATTTTCTACTGGTGTTCTGTACAGCGCAAGGCCTACGACTCGCTGACGCGATGAGCGGCAGGTAGCCGCCGTGCGGGTGGGCGGCGCGGCGCAGGATGTAGAGGGTGCAGAACATGGCTCAGATGCGGGCTGCGATCTGCTCTGCCGACTCTCTGTAATAGTTCTCCATCAGCGTCTTCAAGTTCTTGTGACGGCTGATGCGGGCCAGGGTCATGACGTCCATCCGTCTTGAAAGCATGGTCAGGGCGAAAGCGCGCGCGTCGTGGAATGTCAGGCCGTCGATGAGAAGTTCGTCGGTCATGTCTGAGAACGTGGCGCTTGCCGTGCCTGGAGCAATGCTGAACGGGCCGTACTTGGCGAACAGGGCCGCCCCCTTTCTTGCGAGCGGTATCTTCACCGGCGCCGAGGCCTTGCCACTCGACTTGTCGCGCTCCAGAACAGCGATTTTCCCCACGACCTCCGCCCTCAGGATTTCGCCCAGGCGCATGCCGGTGTGGAGGGCGATGTGGAACGCGTGAATCGTCTGTATCTCCCGGGCGTTTCGGTTCTTTGCCCGGAGGACTCGCTTGATGAGCTTCCACGTCCAAACCTGATGCCGTGGTGGGTTGTGCTCAGGCATCCGCACGCCATCGCAGGGGTTCTTTTCGATCACCTTCCAGTCTTCGGCCGCGAGTCGGAAGAGGCTGCGGAGCACGCTGAAATGCCGGATCACCGTAGATCCGCTGACCGTCTTCAAGCGGTCATCTCGCCATTCACCAAGGCGCACGCTGGAGATTGAGGCGATGGGAGTGTTCTCACCCAGGAATTCCATCGCCTCCAGCAGTCGGCGCTCCTCCCAGGCGGCCGCCCCCGGCGCCTTGTCCCTGGCGGCTGTGGCAAGGTACTTGGCCGAGGCCTGACCGAGAGTCAGGCCGCCAGACCCTTTCAGGGCGTCAAGCTCCAGTTCAGTGTCCCTGGCCCACTTCTGCGCATCCCGCTTGGTGTCGAACACCTTGCTTTTTCGGATGCCATGCTTCTGGACTTCGGCCCTCCAGCCGTCTCGGAACTTTCGGATGTGGGCCATGTGCGGGATCGTGTGCGGGATTCTGCGCGGGGAGCTACTTTATCCCGACTTGTCGCGCACAGCGACAGAGTCCGGCTGGGTGCGCCTGTTTCCCCGTAAATCACTGCGCTGCGCCCGCACCATGGCAGCAAGACCTCGAGCAGCGAGGCCCTGCTCGACGCGGTGAGGCCGCGCCTCGCGCTCGTGCAAAGCGGCTGGCGCAACCGCTTCGGCCACCCCGCCCCCGAAGTGACGGCGCGCCTGCGCGAGCGTGGCATCGCCGTCGTGGATTCGCCGCACTGCGGCGCTGCGCGCTGGTCCAGCCTGCGCCCCGCGCGGTTGCATTGCGAGCGCCTGCAGGCGCCGCGCTACTGGCAGCACGGCCCGCCGCCCGCGGGTTGACCGGCGGTGCGCCCGGGGCCGCCGGAAGCACAGGAAGGAGGACGGCCTCGCATCAGGGCGCCAGCGCGGGGCCGGCAGGTGGTCCTGAACTTGCTAAGCTATGGCGCAAGGAGATGGTCGTTCAAATGCACAAGTTCGATGAAATGTATGAGCGGCTGCCCTATGACGGGGCCGCGATTCGTCAACACTACCAACGGTACGACCAATGGCTCGCGAAGCAACCGCAGGAGGTGATGAACTCCCGGCGCGAGGAGGCGGAGATGATCTTCCGCCGGGTGGGGATCACCTTCGCCGTGTACGGCGCGAAGGACGAGGACGGCTCGGGCACCGAGCGCCTCATTCCCTTCGACCTGCTGCCGCGCATCATCCCGGCCGACGAATGGAGCGCGATGGAAAAGGGGCTGGTGCAGCGCGTCACCGCGCTCAACCGCTTCATCCATGACGTCTACCACGGCCAGGAGATCGTCAAGGCCGGCATCATCCCGGCCGAGCAGATCAACCGCAACGCGCAGTTCCGCCCCGAGATGATCGGCGTGGATGTGCCCAACGGCATCTACTCCAACATCTCGGGCATCGACATCGTGCGCGCGCCCGACAGCGGCGGCAAGGGCGAGTACTACGTGCTCGAGGACAACCTGCGCGTGCCCAGCGGCGTGAGCTACATGCTCGAGAACCGCAAGATGATGATGCGGCTCTTCCCGGAGCTGTTCGCGCAGAACCGCGTGGCGCCGGTGGCCCATTACCCCGACCTGCTGCTCGAGACCCTGCGCGCCAGCGCGCCGCCGGCCACGGCCGAGCCCACGGTGGTGGTGCTCACGCCCGGGATGTACAACAGCGCCTACTTCGAGCACGCCTTCCTCGCGCAGCAGATGGGCGTGGAGCTGGTCGAAGGGCAGGACCTGTTCGTCAAGGACGATTTCGTCTACATGCGCACCACGCGCGGCCCGCGCCGCGTCGACGTGATCTACCGCCGCGTGGACGACGACTTCCTCGACCCCGAGGTGTTCCGCCCCAATTCGACGCTGGGATGCGCCGGCCTGATGCGCGCCTACAAGGCCGGCAACGTGGTGATCTGCAATGCCGTGGGCACGGGCGTGGCGGACGACAAGTCCATCTACCCCTACGTGCCCAAGATGATCGAGTTCTACCTGGGCGAGCAGCCGATCCTCAAGAACGTGCCGACCTGGATGTGCCGCAACCCGGACGACCTCGCCTACGTGCTTGCGCACATGGAAGAGCTCGTCGTCAAGGAAGTGCATGGCGCGGGCGGCTACGGCATGCTGATCGGTCCGGCGGCGACGAAAGCCGAGATCGACGAGTTCCGCGAAGTGGTGCGGGCCAAGCCCGACGGCTACATCGCCCAGCCCACGCTGAGCCTGTCCACCTCGCCCACCTTCGTCGACTCGGGCATCGCGCCGCGCCACATCGACCTGCGGCCCTTCGTGCTCTCGGCCAAGGAAGTGACGATGGTGCCGGGCGGCCTGACCCGCGTGGCGCTCAAGGAAGGCTCGCTGGTGGTCAACTCCTCGCAGGGGGGCGGCACCAAGGACACCTGGATCCTGGAGTCGGACAGGCGCTTCGGTGCCCAGTCGCAAAGCCAGTCGCAGGGCGGCCAGACGCAGACGCAGTCGCAGTCGGCCTGAACGAAGAGGGAGACCCAGAACATGCTTTCACGCACCGCCGACCACCTCTACTGGATGTCGCGCTACACCGAGCGCGCCGAGAACACGGCGCGCATGCTCGACATCAACTACCAGACCTCCCTGCTGCCCCAGTCGGCCGAAGTGGCCCAGCTGGGCTGGCAGGGCGTGCTGTCGATCAGCGAACTGCGCCCGGCCTACTTCGCCAAGCACGACAGCATCACGCCCGAAGGCGTGATGGAGTTCATGGTCAAGGACGAAAGCAACCCGTCCTCCATCGTTTCCTGCCTGCGGGCCGCGCGCGAGAACGCGCGTGCCGTGCGCGGCGCGCTGACCACCGAGTCGTGGGAAACGCAGAACACGACCTGGCTCGACGTCAACCGCATGCTGCGCATCGGCCAGTTCGAGCGCGACCCGGGCGCCTTCTTCGAATGGGTCAAGTTCCGCTCGCACCTCTCGCGCGGCGTCACGCTGGGCACCATGCTGCAGGACGAGGCCTTCTACTTCTCGCGCCTGGGCACCTTCCTGGAGCGGGCCGACAACACGGCGCGCCTGGTGGACGTGAAGTTCCATGCCATGGGCAGCGAGTTCTTCGGCGCCGGCACGGACGAGAACCAGGAGTACGACTTCTACCATTGGAGCGCGATCCTGCGCAGCGTCTCGGCCTTCGAGGTCTACCGCAAGGTCTACCGCGACGTGATCAAGCCCGAGCGCGTGGCCGAGCTGCTGATCCTGCGCGCCGACATGCCGCGCTCGCTGCACCACAGCCTGGGCGAGGTGGTGGCCAACCTGGCCAAGGTGGCCAACGACCAGAGCGCCGAGACGCAGCGCCGTGCCGGCCGCCTGCTGGCCGAGCTGCAGTACGGCCGCGTGGACGAGATCCTGGCCACCGGCCTGCACGCCTACCTCACGCAGTTCCTGGACCGCGTGAACGAGCTGGGGGCGCGCATCAGCCAGGATTTCCTGGTGCCCGCGCATTAACGGGCCCCCGCGCTTCCCCGCTTCGCGAGGGCCGCTGCCCCCCGAGGGCGCGCGTTTTTCCTTGGGGCGGCCCCGGCGGAACAACATGTGCGCCCAGCGCCCAGGTTGCGCAGTAGCATGCCGGCCGTGAACCGCCTCGCCCCGTCCCTGCCCGCCTGCCCCTCCTGCCGCCACCCGATGGAGGTCCATCGGCTGAGCACGCACCTGGGCGTGGCCACCGAGCTGGACATCTGCTTCGGCTGCCAGGGCATCTGGTTCGATCCGAAGGAAAGCCAGCGCCTCGCGCCCGAGGCCGTGCTGCAGCTGTTCGAGCTGCTGCACCGCCACCGCGACGACGCCCACATGCCGCTGGCCGAGCAGCTGAACTGCCCGCACTGCCGGCGCACGCTGGCGCACGGCTTCGACGTGGTGAAGACCGGCCGCTACGTGACCTACCGCTGCCCGCAGCAGCACGGGCGCTTCGCCACCTTCTCGTCCTTCATGATCGAAAAAGGCTTCGTGCGCCTGCTCACGAAGGTCGAGATCGAGGACCTGGCGCGCCGCGTGGACGCCATCAGTTGCAGCGGCTGCGGGGCGCCGGTGGACATCCGCCGCGACCACGCCTGCCCCTTCTGTCGCGCGCCGTTCTCGCTGCTGGACCCGCAGGCCGTGGACCAGGCGCTCAAGCGCCATGCCTCGGGCGCCGCAGCGGCCCAGCGCGGCCCGGTGGCGCGCCCGGCCGGCACCGTGGACATCGCCGATGCGCTCACGGCCATCGAACGCGACCGCCAGCGGGCGCTGCGGGAAGAGAAGGAATCCCACCCGCGTGCCGATCTGTGGGCGGCTGGGCTGGAACTGGTGTGGCAGGTGCTGGTGCGCTGAGCGAAGGTGGCCGATCTGCGGGCCGCACCAGGTGGGTGTCCGCCTCCCAAGCTTGACGGTGCTGCCGCGCTGCGCGGCAGGCGAAGCCGGCACTGCTGATGCGGCGCCTCGCGGCTCACACCGCCGTCGCCTGCCGCACCGCCTGCTCCCAGCGCGCCATTGCCGCTTCGGCCTGGGCGCGGGGCAGGGTGGGCAGGAAGCGGCGCTCGGCGCGCCACAGGGCGCTGAGTTCGTCGGTGCCGCCATACACCCCGCAGGACAGGCCCGCGAGGTAGGCGGCGCCGAGCGCGGTGGTTTCGGTGACGGCGGGGCGCACGACTGGAATGCCGAGCAGGTCGGCCTGGAACTGCATCAGCAGGTCGTTGACGCAGGCGCCGCCGTCCACGCGCAGTTCGCTCACGGGCTGGCCGCCGGCGGCCACGACATCGCGGCTCATGGCCTGCAGCAGGGCGGCGCTCTGGTAGGCGATGCTTTCCAGCGCCGCGCGCGCGATGTGGGCCACGGTGGTGCCGCGCGTCAGCCCAGTGATGGTGCCGCGCGCGTCGGCCTTCCAGTAGGGCGCGCCCAGGCCGGTGAAGGCGGGCACGAACATCACGCCGCCGGCATCGGGCACGCTTTCGGCCAGGCCCTGCACCTCGGCGCTGCCCTTGATGGCCTGCAGGCCATCGCGCAGCCACTGCACCACGGCGCCGCCGACGAAGACGCTGCCTTCCATGGCGTAGGCGGGCTGCGCAGAGGTCTGTGCAGCGCTGGTCACCAGCAGCCCGTTGTTCGACGGCTGGAACTTCTCGCCCGTGTGCATGAGCAGGAAGCAGCCCGTGCCGTAGGTGTTCTTGGCCATGCCGGCCTGGAAGCAGGCCTGGCCGAAGAGGGCGGCCTGCTGGTCGCCGGCCACGCCGCCGATGGGCAGGGGCGCGCCCAGCAGCGCTGCGTCGGCGTCGGCGAAGTGGCTGCTCGACGGACGCACCTCGGGCAGCAGCGCGGCGGGGATGTCCAGTGCGGCCAGCAGTTCGGCGTCCCATTCGTTGCGGTGCACGTTGAACAGCATGGTGCGCGAGGCGTTGCTCACGTCCGTCAGGTGCGCCTGGCCGCCGGTCAGCTGCCAGATCAGCCAGCTGTCCACGGTGCCGAAGGCCAGCTCGCCGCGCTCGGCCTGCGCGCGCGCGCCGGGCACGTGGTCGAGCAGCCAGCGCAGCTTCGTGGCGGAGAAGTAGGCGTCGATCACCAGGCCGGTCTTCTCGCGGATGGTGGCTTCCATCCCGTCGGCGCGCAGCTGGGCGCACAGCGGCTCGGCGCGCCGGTCCTGCCAGACGATGCCCGGGTGCACGGGGCGGCCGGTCTGGCGGTGCCACAGCAGCGTGGTCTCGCGCTGGTTGGTGATGCCGATGGCGGCCATGTCGCTGGCCTTCAGGCCTGCTTGGGCGAGCACGGCGCGCGCGGTGGCGAGCTGGCCCTGCCAGATCTCCATCGGGTCGTGCTCCACCCAGCCCGGCTGTGGGTAGTGCTGCGGCAGTTCCTGCTGGGCCATGGCGACGATGCGGCCGGCGCGGTCGAAGACGATGCTGCGCGAGCTGGAGGTGCCCTGGTCCAGGGCGAGGAGGTAGCGGGCTGAGGTCATGGCGGTGCGGTCTCCGTGTCGTGGTGTTCGCCGGCGATCACGCAATGCACCTGCGCGGCCTCCAGCAGTTCGGGGAAGGGCGCGGGCGGCGGCGCGTCGGTGAACAGGCGGTCGATGCGCGCCAGCGGTGCCAGCGCCACCATGGCGGGCCGGTGGAACTTGCTGGCGTCGGCCGCCAGCCAGACCTCGCGGCCCTGTGCAAGGATGGCCTGCGCCACCTTCACTTCGCGCAGGTCGAAGTCGCGCACCGTGGCGCCCGTCGCATCGGCCTCGATGCCCGAGCAGCCCAGCAGCGCGATGTCGACCTTGAACTGGCGCAGGAAGTCGATGGTGGCTTCGCCGACCACGGCCCGGTCGCGCGCGCGCACGCTGCCGCCGGCCACGATCACCTCGCATTGGGGGTTGTCGACCAGGATGTGGGCCACGTGCAGGTTGTTGGTGATCACGCGCAGGCCGCGGTGCTGCAACAGGGCCCGCGCGATGGCCTCGGCCGTGGTGCCGATGTTGAGCATCAGCGAGCAGTCGGCCGGCACGCGCGCCGCCACGGCGCGCGCGATGCGGGCCTTGCCCTCGGCATGCAGGGTGGCGCGCTGCGGGTGGGCGATGTTCTCGGTGGTGGAGCCGGGCACGCGCACGCCGCCGTGAAAGCGCGCGAGCAGGCCGGCATCGGCCAGGCGCTGCACGTCACGGCGCACGGTCTGCAGCGTCACACCCAGCCGCTCGGCCAGGTGCTCCACGCTCGCGGTGCCCTGCTGGCGCACCAGCTCCAGCAGGTGCAGCTGGCGGGGGTTGGAACTGTTCACGGATGACACGGGCTGAACTTTAAACCGAAACGAAACGAATGGACATTGCGCAAAAACGCGCCGAAAATCGCGCCATAGCGAATCGATTGGAAAGAAATCGAGCCGCGCTGTCTGGAACACAGGAACGCTTGCTCATGAATGACGCTGTGCGGGGTGCTGCGGCCCCCTCCACCTCTGCCCACGGCCCTGCGGCCGCAGGTTTCGATGTCGACGTGCTCGTGGTGGGGGGCGGCATCAATGGATGCGGCATCGCGCGCGACCTGGCCGGCCGCGGCTGGCGCGTGTTGCTGGCCGAGAAGGACGACCTGGCCTCGCACACCTCTTCGGCCTCCACCAAGCTGATCCACGGCGGCCTGCGCTACCTGGAGTACTACGAGTTCTCGCTGGTGCGCAAGGCGCTGCAGGAGCGCGAGGTGCTGCTCAAGAGCGCGCCGCACATCATGGGGCCGCTGCGCTTCGTGATGCCGCACGACGCCGACATGCGGCCGGCCTGGATGGTGCGCATGGGCCTGTTCCTGTACGACCACCTGGCCAAACGCGAGGTGCTGCCCGGCTCGCGCGGCGTGGACCTGCGCAAGCACCCGGCCGGTGCGCCGTTGAAGGCGCGCTACACGCGCGGCTTCGTGTACTCGGACGGCTGGGTGGACGATGCGCGGCTGGTGGTGCTCAACGCGCTGGACGCGCGCGAGCGCGGCGCCGAGGTGCTGACGCGCACCCGCGTGGTGTCGGCGCAACGCACGGCCGAAGGCTGGCAGGCGCTGCTGGAAGGTCCCGACGGCCTGATGCGCAGCGTGCGCGCCCGCGCGCTGGTCAACGCCGCCGGGCCCTGGGCCGAATCCTTCCTGCGCGGCGTGGCCAAGCCGGCGGCCGGCGAGGCGCTGGCCACCAAGAGCCTGCGTCTGGTCAAGGGCAGCCACATCGTGGTGCCGCGCATCTTCGACCACGACCATGCCTACATCTTCCAGAACCCCGACAAGCGCATCATCTTCGCCATCCCGTACCAGCAGGACTACACGCTGATCGGTACCACCGACGTGGAGGTGCAGGGCGAGCCGGGCACGGCGCGCATCGACGACAGCGAGATCGCCTACCTGTGCGAACAGGCCAGCCGCTACTTCGAGAAGCCCGTGACGCCCGAGCAGGTGGTGTGGACCTACGCCGGCGTGCGCCCGCTGCTGGACGATGCCTCGGGCGACCCCTCGGCCGTCACGCGCGACTACCTGCTGGAGCGCCACACCGACGGCGCGCCGCTGCTGTCGGTGTGGGGCGGCAAGATCACCACCTTCCGCAAGCTGGCCGAGGACGCGGCCGACGCGGTCGGCCAGATGCTGGGCGACGCGCGCGAGCCGTGGACCGAGGGCGCCTTCCTGGCCGGTGGCGACCTGGCCGCCTGGGTGGGCGGCGCCACGGCGGGCGAAACGCCGCAGCAGCTGCTGCAGCGCTTCGTGGCCGCCGTGCAGGTGCGCTGGCCCTGGCTGCCGCAGGCGCTGGCGCAGCGCCTGGCCCAGGCCTACGGCACGCGCGTGGCCGCGCTGATCGGCCCGGCCGGCCAGCTGGCCGACCTCGGCGCGCAGGTGGCGCCGGGCCTGTACGAGCGCGAATTGCACTACCTGCAGCACCAGGAATGGGCGACCCGGGCCGACGACGTGCTGTGGCGACGCTCCAAGCTGGGCCTGCGCCTGGACGCCGCGCAGCGCGCCGCCGTCGACGCCTGGATGCGGGCCCACGCCAAGCCCTGAGAAGCTGTGAACGAATCCGACATGCCCGCTCATCCCGCCAAAACGCCCGCACTCATCGTTGCAAATGCTCGCCATAGCCCGAGCTATGGCTGCGCTTTGCGCCTCGATTGCGAACGTTTTGACGCTCTGCTCGGTCACGCCGAATTCATTCACAGCTTCTGAGGGCGCCGCGCCCGCAGCAGCCCTGTCGGACTTGGCCTACAGTTGCCCCTTTCCCGAACTGCGCCGCTGTGAATCCGCCTTCCTCCACCCGTGCGTCCGGCCCCAAGCGCGTGCTGGTGCTGCGCTATTCGCAGACGGGCCAGCTCGACGCCGTCACCGACCGCCTGATCGCGCCGCTGAAGGCCGACCCGGCGGTCACGCTGCATGAAGAGCGCCTGCGGCCACAAAAACCCTTTCCCTACCCCTGGCCGCTGCTGCGCTTCTTCGACGCCTTTCCCGAATCGGCGCACCTGCAGCCCGCGCCGCTGCAGCCGCTCGCGCTCACGGGCGACGAACGCTTCGACCTCGTCATCCTGCCCTGGCAGGTGTGGTTCCTGGCCCCGTCGCAGCCGGTCACGGCCTTCCTGCAGCACCCGGTGGCCGCGCGCGTGCTGCAAGGCACGCCGGTGGTGAGCGTGATCGCGTGCCGCAACATGTGGATGCTGGCCTTCGACAAGTTCAAGGCGCTGCTGGCCGCCTGCGGCGCACGGTTGATCGACAACGTGGTGCTGACCGACCCCGGTCCCACCTGGGCCACCTTCATCACCACGCCGCGCTGGCTGCTCACGGGCCGCAAGGGCGGCTTCTGGGGCCTGCCGGCGGCCGGGCTCAGCCCGGCGCAGATCGACGGCTGCGCGCGCTTCGGCCAGGCGCTGCGCAGCGCACTCGCCACGGATGCCGAGCGCGGCGACGGTCCGCTGCTGGCCGGGCTGGGGGCGGTGCAGGCCGAGCCGCGCCTGTTCATCAGCGAGAAGGCGGGCACGCGCAGCTTCTACCTGTGGGGCAAGCTGATCCGTGCCGTCGGCGGCCCCGGCAGCGCGGCGCGGCAGCCGCTGGTGCTGCTGTACGTGCTCTTCCTGTTCCTGCTCATCATCACCGTCGTGCCGGTGAGCCTGACGCTGCAGGCGCTGGCCCGGCCGTGGTGCCGGGCATGGCTGCATAGAATCCGCGCCCAGTACGAGCTGCCCTCCGGATCGGCCACGTCGGGCCCGCTGCCCGGCGCCCCGCGCCGCCCTTCGCCATGACGATCGACGTCTTCCTGACGCGCACCGCCGCCTTCCTGCCTTTCCCGCCCGTGGACAACGACACCATGGAGGCCCGCCTGGGCCAGGTGGGCGACCGGCCTTCGCGCGCGCGGCGGCTGGTGCTGCGCAGCAACGGCATCACGCAGCGGCACTACGCCATCGATCCGGCCACGGGCACGCAGGCCATGAGCAACGCGCAGCTGACGGCCGAAGCCGTGCGCGCGCTGGGCGAGCCGGCGGAGATCGGGCCCGTGGACGTGCTGGCCACCGGCACCTCGCTGCCCGACCAGCTGCTGCCCGGCCATGCCGCGATGGTGCATGGCGAGCTGGGCTGGCCGCGGCTGGAAGTCGTATCCTGCGCGGGCGTGTGCCTGGCCGGTACCGCCGCCTTCAAGCATGCCTGGCTGGCGGTGCGCGCGGGCGATGCGCAGCGCGCCGTGGCCACCGGCTCCGAGCTGGTGTCCCCCTTCATGCGCGGCGACCACTTCGCGCCGGAGATTGCGCACCGCGTGGCGCAACTCGAAGCGAAGCCCGAGATCGCCTTCGAGAAGGATTTCCTGCGCTGGATGCTCTCTGACGGCGCCGGCGCCGTGCTGCTGGAGCGCGAGGCGCGCGGCCCGCGGCCGCTGCGCGTGGACGGGGTGGACCTGAGTTCTGCCGCGCACGAGCTGCCCGTGTGCATGTACGCGGGCGGCGAGCGTGACGAAGCGGGCGCCTTCCAGGGCTACATGCGCACGCCGCCCGCGCAATGGGCCGCGCAGTCCACCTTCGCCATCAAGCAGGACGTGCGCCTGCTCAACGAGAACATCGTGCGCGCCACCCTGGGCGAGCCGCTGGCGGCCGTGATGGCGCGGCGCGGCCTGCGCGCGCAGGACATCGACTGGTTCCTGCCGCATCTCTCGTCACACTATTTCGCCGAGCCCGTGGCGCAATGCCTGGCGGACATCGGCCTGCCGATTCCGCGCGAGCGCTGGTTCACCAACCTGGCCAGCAAGGGCAACACCGGCTCGGCCTCGCCCTTCATCATGCTCGACGAGCTGCTGCGCTCGGGCCGCGTGCAGCGCGGCCAGCGCCTCCTGATGTTCGTGCCCGAAAGCGGGCGCTTCTCCAGCGGCTTCATCCACCTGCAGGCGGTCTGACCGGCGGCTCCCCATGCGACTCGACGACGTTCCGCAGGAAGGCAACGCCACGCTGGGCGGCCACCGCAAGCTCATGTATGCGCGCGACGCGCAGGGCCGCAGCGTGACCGTGGGTTCGCAGGGCTGGGAAGCCGAGGAGATCTGCACCCTGCATGCCGTCGACGCGCTGGCGCAGCAGGCGGAGGCCGCGCGCACGCGCGTGCAGGCCGGCCGGGCGTCGCCGCTCGAATACTGGATGTACGCGCGCCGCATGGACGTGGCGCTGCTCTCGCAGACCAGCGGCTTCTGGCAGTGGCGCGTGCGCCGGCACCTCACGCCGGCCGGCTTCGCGCGCCTCACGGCCGCGCAGCGCGCGCGCTATGCGCAGGCGCTGGGCCTGTCGGCGGCCGAGCTGGAGCGCCTGCCATGACGGCCGCGACCCCTTCCGTGACGGGCGTGCCTGCCTTCGAGCATCTGCACGCGGCGCATTGCGAAAGCGGCGTGATGGCCAACATGCTGCGCCACCATGGCCTGCCCATGACCGAGAGCCTGGCCTTCGGCCTGTCGGCCGGGCTGGCTTTTGCCTACCTGCCCTTCGTCAAGCTCTCGGGCCTGCCGCTCATCTCGTACCGCATGCCGCCGCGGGCCATCATCAAGGGCCTGCTGTCGCCGCTGGGCGCGCGCTTTCGCTTCCAGACCTTCGCATCGCCCGAGGCCGGCCAGCAGCAACTGGACGCACTGCTGGCGCAAGGCCGGCCCGTGGGCCTGCAGACCTCGGTCTACTGGCTGCCGTACTTCCCGCCGGACATGCGCTTTCACTTCAACGCGCACAACCTGCTGGTCTACGGCAAGGAAGGCGACGAGTACCTGATCAGCGACCCGGTGTTCGAAACGCCCATGCGCTGCGCCGCCGCCGACCTGGCGCGCGCGCGCTTCGCCAAGGGCGCGCTGGCGCCCAAGGGCCTGATGTACTGGCCCGAGGCCATCGACGAGAAGGCGGTGCGGCCCGAGGCCGTGCTGCGCGCCATCCGCACCAACGCGCGCCGCCTGCGCGCGCCCATTCCGATCATCGGCGTGCGCGGCATGCGCGCGCTGGCCAGGCGCCTGGAACGCCTGCCCGTGGACGGGGCACACACGGTGGCCTTCATCGGTCACCTGGTGCGCATGCAGGAAGAGATCGGCACCGGCGGCGCGGGCTTTCGCTTCATCTACGCCGCTTTCCTCCAGGAAGCCGCGCAGATCACGGGCCGCGAGGTGTTCCGCAGCTTCTCCGACCGGCTCACCGCCATCGGCGACGACTGGCGCGTGTTCGCCCTGCGCGCCGCGCGCATGGTCAAGGGGCGTGAAAAGGTCGATCCGCCCGCGCTGGCCGCGCTGCTGCGCCAGCAGGCCGCGCAGGAAGACGCCTTCTTCGCCGAACTCGGCCGCGCCGCGCGTTGAGCGGGCGCCTCCCTTCGCCCATGCTCGCCATCGACGGCCTGTTCCATCGTTATGCGGGCGCCGCGGCGCCGGCCCTCGACGGCGTGCGCCTGCAGGCTGCGCGGGGCCAGGTGCTGGGCCTGCTGGGGCCCAACGGCGCAGGCAAGACCACCTTGATCTCGCATCTTTCGGGCGCGCTGGCCCCGCAGCGCGGGCGCATCACGGTCGATGGCGAGCCGCTGGCCGCGGTGCGCGCCCGCACGCCCACGCGCATCGGCGTGGCGCCGCAGGAACTGGCCTTCTACCCCACGCTCACGGTGCAGGAGAACCTGGCCTGCTTCGCCGCCGCCAGTGGCCTGCGCGGCGTGCGGCGCGCCGAGCGCATCGCCGCCTGCCTGGACTTCGCGCAACTGCACGCCTTCGCAGGCGTGCGGGCCGAGCAGCTCTCGGGCGGCCTCAAGCGCCGGCTCAACCTGGCCATCGCGCTGCTGCCGGAGCCCGAGCTGCTGCTGCTGGACGAGCCCACCGTGGGCGTGGACCCGCAGTCGCGCGCCTTCGTGCTCGACGCCATCCGCGCGCTGGCCGACCGCGGCGCGGCCGTCATCCATGCCTCGCACTACATGGAGGAGATCGAGGCCATCGCCGACCGCGTGCTGATCCTGGACCACGGCCGCGTGCTGCGCGACGGCGCGCTCGACGACTTGCTGGCCGAAGGCGCCACCCTGCTCGTCCTGCGCGCCGAGGGCCTGAGCGCCGAGCGCCTGCAGCGCTGGGGCCAGGTGGAGCAGGGGCCCGACCCGTGGTGCCTGCGCCTGGGCGCCGGCCAGCGCGCGAGCGCCGTGCTGGTGGCGCTGGAGGCCGAAGGCGTGGACGTGCGCCAGGCCGAGTTCGGCCGCGCGAGCCTGGAACAGCTGTTCATGGCGCTCACGCACCGCGCCTTGCGGGATTGACATGCTCGCCGCCCTGATCCGCAAGGAACTGCTCGCCCTGGTGCGCGACGTGCACGGCCTGGCCGTGCTCTTCGCCATGCCGGCCGTGTTCATCGTGGTCATGTCGCTGTCGCTCAAGGAGTACTACAGCCCGCCGCTGACCACGCTGCGCTACGCGCTGGACCTGCAGGACCGCGGCGCGCCGGCGCAGCTGGTGCGCGCGGCCTGGCTGCGCACGCATGGCGACCCGCAGCCGCTGCCGGCCGACTGGCGCGAGGCGCTGCGCAGCGGTCGCCTCAAGTACGTGGTGCTGCTGCAGCCGGGGCTTTCAGAGGCGCTGGAGGCCGAGGCGCTGCCGCGCAGCGCCCACATGCAACTTCTGGCCGAGCCCGGCATCGACGGCCACCTGCTCAATGCCCTGCGCGCCGAACTGGTGGGCGCGGCGGGCGAAGTGAAGGGCCGGCTGGCCTTCCAGGTCGCGGGCGCACCGCCGCTGGGGGGCGATGGCGCCTCCATGGCTGCGCTGGTGCAGGCCGAGCGCTTCGCGGGCGGCGCCGTGCGGCCGACGGCCGTGCAGCAGAACGTGCCGGCCTGGCTGGTGTTCGCGATGTTCTTCGTCGTCGCGTCCATGGCCGGGCTGGTGGTGCAGGAGCGGGCCACGGGCGCGCTGGGCCGGCTGCAGAGCCTGGGCGTGCCGCGCGGCGTGATGCTGGCCTCCAAGGCTTTGCCCTACCTGGGCGTGAACGCGCTGCAGGCGGCGCTGATGCTGGCGCTGGGCCTGTGGGGGGTGCCCGCGCTGGGCGGCGACCGGTTGTCGCTGGCCGGCGTGCAGGCCGGCGCGCTGCTCGCGGTGCTGGGCGCCATCAGCCTGGCGGCCGTCGGGCTGGCGCTGGCGCTGGCCTGCGCCGTGCGCACGCATGCGCAGGCGGCTACGGCGGGGCCGGCGCTCAACGTGGTGATGGCCGCGATCGGCGGCATCATGGTGCCCACTTTCGTCATGCCCGAATTCATGCAGCGCGTGGCCCAGGCCTCGCCCATGAACTGGGCGCTGGAGGCGCTGATGACCGTGCTGCTGCGCGGCGGCGGCGTGGCCGACGTGGCCGCGCCCGTGGGCCGGCTGGTGCTGCTGGCGGCGCTGCTGTTCGCGCTGGCGGGCTGGCTGTTTGGAAGAAGAAGGAGCTGATGGGATGGACCGTGCGGCGCTGATCGCCGAACTGCCGGCCGTGCTGCTGGCCGCCGTGGAGCGGCCCGAGCCGGAGGGCGGCCTGCGCGAGGACGAACCGCTGTTCGGCCCCGAGGCGCGGCTGGACCTGGATTCGCTGGACGCGCTGCAGCTGTCGATGGCGATCCAGAAGCGCTATGGCGTGCGCATGCCCGACAGCAAGGAAACGCGCCGCGCGCTGGAATCCCTCGCGCACCTGGCCGACCACCTGCTCGCGCATCGGCGCGCGGCGGCCTGAGCGCCGCAACTGAGGGATGCGTTTCGTCGTGGTCGGCACCAGCGGCGCGGGCAAGACGCACTTCGCCCGCGCGCTGGCGCAGGCCATCGGCGGCGCGCACATCGAACTCGACGCCCTGCACTGGGGCCCGAACTGGCAGCCCGTGCCCCCCGCGCAGTTCGCGGCGGCTGTGCATGCGGCCGCCGCGGGCGAGCGCTGGGTGGCCGACGGCAACTACAGCGCCGTGCGGGAGGCGCTGTGGCCGCGCGCCACGCACATCGTGTGGCTCAACTTCAGCCGCGCCACCGTGTTCCGGCGCGTGCTGGGCCGCACGCTGGCGCGCACGCTGCTGCGCACGCCGTTGTGGCACGGCAACCGCGAATCGCTGCGCTCGGCCTTCTTCTCGCGCGATTCGATCCTGCGCTGGTCCTGGACCACCTTCGAACGCAACCGCGCCCGCTATGCGGCGCTGCGCGCGGACCCGGCCTGGTCCGGCCACGTGTGGGTCGAGCTCAGGTCGCCGGCCGAAGCCGCAGCCATCCTCGCGCGGCATGCGCGCAGCACCCCATGAGCGCCGCGCCGGTGTTCATCGCAGGCCGCGGCCTGGTCAGCAGCCTCGGCTGGGGCTGGGCGCCGGCGAAGGCCGCCCTGCTGCAGGCGCCGCGCCCCGCCGCGCGCATGACGCTCGCCGACGGCCAGGCCTGGCCGCTGCACGCGCTGCCGCCCCTGGCCGGAACCTGGCAGCAGCGGCTGGCGCAGGCCGTGCGCGCCGTCGTGGCGCAGGCCGGTGTGCCGGCCCGGCCGGGCCTGCCGCTTTTCATCGGCTCCTCCTCGCTCGACATGGGCCATGAGGAAGAGCAGGCGCGGCACGGCGGCGCGGCGTTCGCGGGCGACCTCTGCAGCCTTGCCGACGCGGTGGCGCATGCGCTGGACTGGCCCGGCCCGGTGTTCTGCTTTTCCACCGCCTGCACGTCGGCCGCGCAGGCGCTGTGCGCCGCGCGCGACTGGCTGCGCGCGGGCGAGTCGGAGCACGCGCTGGTGCTGGGCGTGGAGATGGACAACGGCTTCACCCCCGCGGGCTTCGCCGGCCTGCAGCTGCTGTCGCCGGGCCGGGCGCGGCCTTTCGCGGCCCAGCGCGACGGCCTGGTGCCGGGGCAGGCCGTGGCGGCGCTGCATCTGCAGACCCGGCCCACGCGCTGGCGCCTGGCCGGCGCGGCGAATGTGGTCGACGGCAGCCAGCCCACGGGCGCCGTGCCGCAGGCCCTCGAGGCGGCGGCGCGCCAGGCGTTGGCCGAGGCCGGCTGCCGCGCGGAACAGGTGGATCGGATCAAGGTGCAGGCCGCGGGCAGCCCCGGCAACGATGCGGCCGAGGCGCAGGCCCTGCGGGCGCTGTTCGGCACGCCGGCCGCCACGCCGCCGTTGATGGGCTTCAAGCCCTGGATCGGCCATTGCATGGGCGCTTCCGCGGCCGTGGAACTGGCATTGCTGCTGGGCTGCCTGGAAGACGGCATCGATCCGGCCGCGCTGCCGCCCGATGCGCAGCCCGACCCGGCCTTCGGCCTGCGCTGGGCGCGGGCCGCCGCGCCATCGCCGCGCGTGGACCGCGTGCTCTTCCACACCCTGGGCTTCGGCGGCGGCCACAGCGCCCTGGTGCTCGAGGCGCAACGCCCATGACCGGCGGCGCGCGCAGCGTCCCGGGCGCAGGCGGCTGGCGCCTCCAGGCCCATGAGGGCCAGGCGCCGCTGACGCCGGACTGGCACGACGAACTGGCGCGCCGGCTGGGCCATCGCCCGCGCCGGCTCGGCGAATGGACCGAAGTGGCGCTCTACGGGGCGCTGCGCTGCCTGCACGCGGCGGGCGAGGCGGCCCTGCCGCCGACCGCGCGCCTGCGCCTGCTGAGCCGGGGCGGCCCCGCGCAGGCGCAGCGCGCCGCCCTCGCGCAGTCGCGCGAAGGCTTGCCCATGCCCTTCACCTTCATGCAGAGCCAGCCGGCCATCACGCTGGCCGCGCTCGCACAGGCGCTGCACTGGCAGGGAGATGCGGCCTTCGTCGCGGCCCGCGACGTGGACGCAGCCATCTGGATGGGCCTGCATGGCGCAGGCGCGGCGGGTGCGCTGGTGGGCGTGGTGGAGGCTGGCGGCCCCGGCGGACTGCGCAGCGAATGGTGGCGCTGGACGCGCGCCTGACACGCAGGCCGCGCCCCGCGCCGGCCGCTGGCTTCAGCTGTCGATGCGGATGTGGTTCGCTTTCGCGATCCGGCTCCACTTCTCGTACTCGCTGCGGGAAATGCGCGAGAACTCCTCGACCGAATTGCCCACCGGCTGCAGGCCCAGCTCGACCAGCTTGCGCTGCACGTCGGGCAGGCGCAGCACCTTGACGATTTCCTCGTTGAAGCGCGCGACGATCGGCTGGGGCGTGGCGGCCGGTACGTAGAAGCCTTGCCAGCCGTCGCCGTCGTAGCCCGGCAGCAGTTCCGCCACGGCCGGCACCTCCGGCAGGGCGGCGCTGCGCTTGGGGCTGGTCACGGCCAGCGCGCGCAGCTTGCCGCTCTTGACCAGCGGAATGGCCGTGGTCGCGGGCTCGAAGGCCAGCGGCACCTGGCCGGCCATCACGTCGGTGAGCGGGCTGCCCTTGTAGGGGACGTGGACCATCTTCACGCCGGCCATGTTGTTCATCATCTCCATCACCACATGCGGGCCCGAGCCCACGCCCAGCGAACCGTACTCCACCGCGCCGGGCTTGGCCTTGGCGCGTGCCAGCAGGTCCTTGAGCGATGTGTCGGGCTGGTTCGGCCCGGTGACCAGCACGTAGGGCACCAGCGCCACCTGCGTGACGGGCGCGAAGTCGCGGAAGGTGTCGTAGGGCAGACGCGTGTAGACGTTGGGGTTGATGCCCATGATCGAGTTGACGGTCATGAACAGCGTGTAGCCGTCGCCGGGGCTCTTGGCCGCCACTTCGGCGCCGATGATGCCGGCCGCGCCGGCGCGGTTGTCCACCAGCAGTGGCTGGCCCAGCGCGCGGCCCAGCGGCTCGGCCACGATGCGCGCCACCACGTCGGGCGAGACGCCGGCCGCGAAGGGCACGACCAGCTTGATCGGCTTGCTGGGCCACTTGCCCTGGGCGAAGAGCGCAGAGGAGGCCAGCGGCGCGGCGGCCGTCAGCGCGAGCCGGGCGAGGGCCTGGCGGCGGGTGGCGAAGGTGGTGACGGGGATGGGCATGTTCTTGTCTCCTGGCTTGTCAGTCAGCGGCCAGCCAGGCCTGCATGGCCTGCACCAGCTCCGGTGCGCTGACGATGTGGGGGTAATGGCCGCCGCGCGGCAGGTGCACCTGCCGCGCTTCGGGATAGCGCTGCAGCACGCGCGCGCGCACGGCCGGGCCGATGATCAGGTCGTCGTCGCAATGGCAGATGACCGTGCGCGACACCGTGCCCGCGGCCGGCAGCAGCGGCGCGCGAGACACCTGCCGCAGCCGCCCGTGCAGTTGCGCCACGGGGATCACGCGGTGCAGCATGTGGAGTTGCACGGCACGCAGCTCGTCGTCGGGTCGGGCCGCGAGGGCCTGGTCCCAGCGGGCCAGCACCTCGGCCGACGAGGCAGCCTGCAGCCAATCCGCATCGAACAGCGCCGCGCCCTTCAGGTCATCGCCATCGCTGAAGGTGTTGCCCAGCCACAGCGCGCGCAGTTGCTGCGGGTGGCGCTGCGCAAAGGCCTGCGCCCACCAAGCGCCGTACGAGGAACCCCAGAGCGCCACCGCGCCGGCGTTGAGCTCGCGCAGCAGGGCCGACAGTCCATCGGCCAGCGCCACCGCATCCAGGCCACCGGGGTAGGTGATGGCGATCACGCGCTGCTGCGCGTCGAAGGCTTCGGCGATGCGCCAGGCGCTGGCGGCATCGCCGAGCGCGCCGGGCAGCAGCACGAGCGCTGGGCCGGCGCGCCCGTTGTCGCTGAAACGCCAGAGCGCGGGCGAGCCGTCGGTGAAGCTGCGCCAGTGCTGTTGCGCGGTCCAGTGCGCCAGCTCCGGTGGGGCCGGGTGGGCGAGCGCGGTGCCCACGCAAACGCCTTCGGGCGACCGGGCGGCGCTCATGCCGCGAGGTACCCTTCCTCGCGCAGCGTCTTCTTCGCCTCTTCGGTGAAGTCCGCCTCGGGCGCGTTGCCGCTGATCACGAACATCAGGAAGTGGGTCTGCGTCGGCTCGTCGTGCGTGATGTTCTCGAAACGGCGGTTCACGCCGGGCGGGAAGGAGCACACATCCCACGGGCCGACGTCGAAATACTCGACCTGGCCATCCACTTCCCACGAACAGCGCCAGCGGCCCGTGAGCGGCATGAAGGTCTCGTTCGTGTCGTGGTTGTGCATCATCGGGCCGTTGCCCGGCTTGGCTTCGCAAAAGCCCAGGTTGAAGCCCTCGCTGATCGGGATGGCAGAGTTCGCGGCCGCCTGCGCGCCCACGGGCGAGACCACATCGGCGCCGCCTTTGCCCTTGGGCGGCTGGAAGCCGATCGCGTTGTAGAGCTTGCGTACCGCGCTGGGGTACTGGCTGTCGGGCAGGCCGCCGTCGAAGCCCTTGATGTCCTTGAAGAAGGCCACGCGCTTGCGCATCTCGTCGCGTGTGAGCCGGATCTGGGGAAGTGCCATGGTGTGTGTCTCGTGAGGATGTCGGAAGGAGGAAGGGTCCGGACGGGGCGCAGTGTGAAGGGGCTCGCGGGCCCGCGCCATTGCGCCTGCCGATGCCGGCCATCGCATTGGCCGATGAAGGGCAAGGGTTTCCACGGGGAAGGGCCCGGGCAGGCAAGATCGCGGGCCATGAAGATGCACGACCTGGACCTGCAACTGCTGCGCGCCTTCGACGCCCTGCTGCGCGAGCGCCACGTCACGCGCGCGGCCGAGCGGCTGGACATCAGCCAGTCCTCGATGAGCGTGTCGCTGGCCAAGCTGCGCGATCTGCTCGGCGACGAGCTGCTGATGCGCAGCGGCACGGGCTGGATGCCGACCGAACTCGCGCTGTTGCTGTGGCCGCGCGTGCAGGACGCGATCGTCGCGCTCGAACGCGTGCTGGAGCCGCCGCGCTTCGACCCGGCCCAGGCGGCCCACACCTTCCGCCTCATCGTGATCGACTACATCGACCTGCTGATGATGCCGGCCGTGATGCGCCGCATCCGCACCGAAGCGCCGAACGTGCGCATGCAGGTGCTGCAGACCAACCCCGATCATTTCGGAGAAATGATGGCCGCGGGCGAGCTGGACCTGGCGCTGACCTACTTCCCCCACGCGCCCGAATACCTCAAGGGCCGCCGCCTGTTCTCGGACCGGTTCCTGGGCCTGGCCGCGCGCGGCCACCCGGTGCACGGCCAGGCGCTGGACGTGGCGGGCTTCTGCGCCTTGCCGCACGTGACCATCGAGCTCGGCTCGGCGCAGATCTACAACGTGCAGATCGATGCCGCGCTGGAGCCGCACGGCCTGCGGCGGCGCGTGCAGATGACCAAGCCCAGCTTCCTGGCGCTGCCCTTCGTGCTGGAGACCTCCGACATGGTGGCCAGCATTCCCGCGCGTCTGGCGCGGCGCATGACGCGCATGGCCGACGTGGCGCCATTCGACCTGCCGCTGGATCTGCCCACCTTCGACGTGCGCATGCTCTGGCATGCGCGCACCGACCATTCGCCGGCCCACATGTGGCTGCGCGAGCTGATGGTGGACTGCGCGCGGCATACCTGAAGCTTTTGGGCTGCGCGACCGCAGAGATACGCTGAACAGGCGCTCAGGGCATGCGCGCAGGGGCCGGCCGGGCCTGTTCAGGGCTGGGCCGCGCGGCGTGCGCCTTCGCCCGGGCGGTGGTGCAGCGCCGCGGCGGCCCGGCGGATGCATGCCATGAAGACCTGCCCCGCGCTGCCGGGTCGCCGCTGCGCCGGCGTGAGCAGCGACAGCTGCACCGTGGGCAGCGGCTCCTTCAGGCGCAGCGCGACGAGGCCGCGCGACAGGCGCTGGTTGTCGAACAGCGATTGCGCCACCAGGCTCAGGGCATCGGCCTTGCGCACCAGCGTCAGGCCGAGGTGGATGGAATGGCAGCGGATGATGTCCGGTGCGGCCGCAGGCTGTGCGTCGGCGGGCAGCAGCCTGTGCAAGGCCTGCACCGCATAGCCGGGCACCACCCACATCGCGGCGCCGAGCCGGCCGAAGCTGCGTGCGCGGCCCAGCGGATGGCCGGTGCGCGCCACCACGCGCAGCGGAAACTCCAGCAGCAGTTCGCGTTGGGTGTCGTCGGCGGCCGCGCCGGGCGGCGCCTGCATTTCGCTGAGCACGGCCAGGTCGAATTCGCGGTGCGCCCACAGCTGCGAGGCCTCGCCGCTGAATTCCTGCAGGTCCAGGCTCACGCCCGGCTGCTGCCGGCGAAAGTCCTGCAGCGCGGCGGGCAACAGGCTGGCCATGGCGAAGGAACTCAGCGCCACGCGCAGCGAACCGGCCACGCCGTCGCGCAGCCAGGCCAGCTCCTCTTCGGTGCGACGCACTTCGGCGAGCAAGCCCTGCGCGCGGCGCAGCAGCACTTCACCGATCGGCGTCGGCACCACGCCGGCGCTGCTGCGCACCAGCAGGGGCGCGCGCACGCTGCGTTCCAGCTCGCGGATGGCGTAGGTCAGGGCTGGCTGGGTCAGGGCCGCCTGACGCGCCGCGGCGCGCAGGCTGCCGGCTTCTGCCACGGCCTTGAAGATCTCCAGATGGCGCAGGTTCATCGCTTCAGCGCAAAGTGGGGTGATCAACCAATTTGATCGCTGACGAATTTTCCTTGTCTTCTGGCGCACGGCCATCTGCGCTACCGTGCGCGGCGTTCGGGTCGCCGGCCCCTTTTCCCATCCACCTTTGCTTGGGTTCCCTCTCATGACGCCTCCCTTCCGTCTTTCTTCCCGCCTGGCCTCGCTGCTGGGGGCGGGCCTGCTGTCCGTCAGCGCCTGGAGCCAGGGCGCTGGCGGTGCCGATGCCCTGCGCGCGCAGGCGCTGTCACTGGCCGATGCCACCGAGGCACAGGTCATCGCATGGCGCCGCCACATCCACCAGCACCCGGAGCTTTCCTACCAGGAAGTGCAGACGGCCGCCTATGTGGCCGAGGCGCTGAAGAAGATGCCCGGCATCGAGGTCCAGACCGGCATCGCGAAGACCGGCATCAAGGCCGTGCTGCGCGGCGGCCAGCCCGGTCCGGTGGTGGCGCTGCGCGCCGACATGGACGCGCTGCCGGTGGAAGAGCGCAACGACCTGCCCTTCAAATCCACGGCCAAGGGCACCTGGCTGGGCAAGGAGGTGCCGGTGTTCCATGCCTGCGGCCATGACACGCACGTGGCCATGCTGCTGGGGGCGGCGCAGGCCCTGTCGCAGATGCGCGCCGATCTGCCGGGCACCGTGGTCTTCCTGTTTCAGCCGGCCGAGGAACAAGGCCCGGGTCCGGTGCTGAGCGGCGCACCGGCCATGGTGCAGGCGGGCGTGCTCGACAACCCGAAGGTGGACGTGGTAATGGGCCAGCACATCAATGGCGGCTTTCCCTCGGGCCAGATCAACTACCGCCGCGGCAGCCTGATGGCCAGCGGCGACGTGTTCAAGATCAAGCTCAACGGCAAGGGCGGCCATGGTTCCTCGCCCTGGTCGGCCAACGATCCCACGCTGGCGGCCGCCGAGATCGTGGTGGCGCTGCAGAACATCGTGAGCCACCGCATCGACCCGCTGGACGGCACCACGGTGGTCACGGTGGGCCAGCTGCAGAGCGGCAACCGGCCCAACGTGCTGCCGGACACGGCGGAGATCGCGGGTACGGTGCGTTCGCTGTCGAAGAAGAACCAGAAGATCGCGCACGACAACATCCGCCTGCGCGCGACCAGGATCGCCGAAAGCCACGGGCTGACGGCCGAGGTGAGCATCGACACGGGCTACGAGGTGCTGGTGAGCGACCCGGCCGCGACACAGCGCGTGATCGGTGCGCTGGAGGCGGCCGCGGGCGAAGGCAAGGCGCGCGAGGTGCCGCCGACCATGGGTTCGGAGGACTTCGGCTCCTTCGGCAAGAACATCCCGATCGTGTTCTGGCACCTCAATGCCTCGCCCTACACAGACCGCCGCGGTGCGCCGAACCACTCGGCGGAGTTCATGGTCGACGAGAAGGCGCTGCGCGTGGGCGTGCGGGCGCTGGTGGGCAGCACGCTGGCCTACATGCGCCCGCAGACCGCTGCGGCCCAGTGATTCCGGCCGCGGGCCGCGCGGTTCAGTGCGAGGAACCGGCGGCCGCGATGGCTTGCACCAGGTTCAGGCGTGCCTGCGCTTCGCAGCGCGCCTGCAGGCCCGAGGTCTGATAGAGCGGCCTGCGCGCGAGAAAGCCGCCCAGGATGCGGCCGCGCCGCGGCTCGAAGACCTCGGGCGGCACATGGGCGTACTCGCGGCGGATCTGCGCTTCGTACTCGGCGAAACGCGCCGGCGGTGCGCCGAGGATGGCGAGGTCGATGTCCACGAGCAGCTGCGCATCGGGTTCGGTCGGCGCGGCCTGGTGGCGGGTCGCCATGACCAGCCCATGCACCCGGGCCACGGCCTGGGGCGGCAGGCCGGCGCCGGTCAGGGCGCGGTCGGCCCAGTCGGCGCTGCGCGCCTCGTTGTCGCTGGCCTGCAGGTCGTACACGGCGTCGTGGAAGAAGAGCGCGAGGGCGATCTCTCCGGGGTGCCGCGCCTGCGCGCGTTCACGGGCCAGCGCGTCCAGGCATTCGCCCAGGTGCTGCAGCGTGTGGTAGTGGCGCCAGGGTTCGGACCAGGCGGCGATCAGCGCATCGAACACAGGCTGCGGGGCGGGCCGGGCCAGGTCGTGCCAGGCCTGCTGCCAGTGCCGAAGCAGTGCGTCATGCGGCGGATGCCGCGCGGGCAGGTTGGCGTCCTGTGTCATTGCGCGAGCGCGGCCTTGACCTCGGCGCCCAGGTCCAGCACCGACATCGCGTAGTAGCTGCTCCAGTTGTAGCGCGTGATGACATAGAAGTTCTGCGTGCCGGCCACGTAGCTGGGCGCATCCTCGCCGTTGCGCAGCTCGATCAGCGCCAGCAGGCCCGGGTGCCGCAGCGCCTCGCCCTGCAGTTCGGCGCCGGCGGCCACGAAGCTGTCCACGCTGAAGGTGGGCAGGATGTCGGGCGCCATGAGCACGTCCATCCTCAGCCGCGCGGGGTCGAATCGCACGGGGTAGACGCTGGGCAGGCCGGGCTGCCAGCCGAAGGCCTTGAAGTAGTTGGCCACCGAGCCGATCACGTCCACCGGGTTGTTCACCAGGTCGATGCGTCCGTCGCCGTCGTAGTCGACCGCGTACTTGGCGATGCTGCTGGGCATGAACTGCGGCATGCCCATGGCGCCGGCGTAGCTGCCCAGCGGGCGGGTCGGGTCCTCGTGCGTGCGGCTTTCGGTGGACAGGAAGCTCTCGAGTTCTTCGCGGAAGAAGGCGCGGCGCTGCTGCGCGCGCGGGTGTGCGTCGGGAAAGTCGAAGGAGAGGGTGGCCAGCGCGTCGAGCACGCGGAAGCGCCCCATGTCGCGGCCGTAGATGGTCTCGACGCCGATGATGCCGACGATGATCTCGGCCGGCACGCCGAACTCCTGCTCGGCGCGCGCGAGCGTGGTGGCGTTGTCGCGCCAGAAGCGCGCGCCGGCGGCGATGCGCACCGGGTCGATGAAGCGGCTGCGGTACACGCGCCAGTTCTTCTGCGTGGGCGTGCGCGCGGGCAGCATGAGGCGCGGCACGTTGGGCAGGAAGCGCGCCTGGCCCAGGGTCTGGCGCACCCAGTCGCGGTCCAGCTGGCGGCGCGCCGCCACTTCGTCGGCAAAGGCCATGGCATCGGCGCGCGTGGCATAGGGCGTGGTGCCGCGCACGGCGTTGCCCGAGGGGGCCTGGGCAGCGGCGGGAAGGGCGGCGGTGGCGGTCAGGCCGATCAGGGCGGCGGCCAGGGCGGAGCGCAGGGCGGGACGGAGCATCGGCCGGATTGTGCCGTGGCGCCTGGCGGCTCTGCGTCCGTGTTCAGGTGCGCGGCGCCCGCGGAGGGCGGAACTGGCGAAACTCGCGGCGCAGCGCGCCCAGCCCGGCGGCCGGGGGGGTGCGCGCGTAGCGCCAGGCTTCCAGGCGCAGCAGCCAGTCACGCAGCCCGGCCTGCGCGGCGGCATCGGGCTGGCGTGCCAGCAGCTCGGCCATCTGGCGCGGCGCGGCATGGGCCGGCACCTCCAGGCCCAGCACACCCAGGCGCGCGCGCGCCTGGGCCAGCAGGCGCAGCCAGGGGTCGGTGCGCCGGCGCTCCCACAGCGTCCAGGCCGCGCCGCCCAGGCTGGCGGTGATCACCAGCATCAGCAGCACCCAGGCCAGGTCGGCCAGGCTGGGGCTGTCGAAGCCCAGCTTCTTGAGCAGGTCCAACTGGCGGCTCTGGGTGTAGTTGAGCACCCATTGGTTCCAGCGGTTGTTCAGGGCCTCCCAGGTGGCGCGGAGGTTTTGCATCAGGGTGGGGCTGAGGGTGCCGATGGCGCTGGCCATGAGGCCGGGCTCGCCGGCCAGACGCCGGAATTGGCCAATGCGATCGGGCGAAATGGCGCCGGTCGGGTCCACGCGCACCCAGCCTTTGCCTTCCTGCCAGACTTCGGCCCAGGCATGGGCGTCGCTGTTGCGCAGGGTCCAGTACCGGTCGACCGGATTGATCTCGCCACCCTGGAAGCCGGTGACGATGCGTGCCGGCACGCCCGCCGCGCGCATCAGCACCGCGAAGGCGGAGGCGATGTGTTCGCAGAAGCCGGCCTTGTGCACGAACCAGAACTCGTCGGCGGTGTCGTCGCCGTACAGGCCGGGCTCCAGCGTGTAGCTGTAGCCCCCGGTGCGCAGGCGCGTGAGGGCCGCGTCGACCAGGCGCGGCGCGAGGTCGCCTTCGGGCTGCGCGGCGCGCGCCTGGGCCTGGAGCTGCTGCGCGAGCTCCACCGTGCGCGGGTCGCGGTTCGCCGGCAGGCGGAGGTAGCGATCCAGGGCCGGGGTGTGGCGCAGCGGGCCGCTCTCGAAGTCCGGGTAGCTCGTCGCCCGGTAGCGCACCAGGTCGCCCAGTGGGCGGTAGGTCATCCATTGCAGATCGGGCGTCTGGAAAGTGCGCAGGCCCGGAATGTCGGGCGCCTCTTTCATGACGTCCAGCGACAGCAGCCAGGGCCGGTTGCTGGGTTCCTGCGTGATCTCGTAGCCCACCGGCTGGCCGCGCACGCGCAGGTCTGCCGGCAGCCCGCCGCGCTCCCAGGGCGGCGGCGCCTTCCATTCGCGGCCGTCGAACTCCGACAGCACCGGACCCCGGAAATACAGCGTCGGGCGAGGCGGGATGCGGTCGCCGTCGAAGCGCACGCGCGCCGCCAGGCCGTCGTCCAGCACCAGTTCGGCGATGCTGCCCACGCGCAGGCTGTCCGACAGGCCGGTGCGGCCGGTCAGCGGATCGTTGGGCGTGCCCCACAGCGGCGCCAGGCGCGGAAAGAACATGAACAGGGCCAGCATCACCGGCGCGCCGGCCAGGGCCATCCAGCCCGCCGTGCGCGCGGCCTGCGCCAGTGACGGGCGGCCCACCGGCATGTGGGCGTTGACCAGCGCCGTGAGCAGCCCCAGCAGCGCCAGCAGCATGGCCGCGGCCGTGAGCAGCGACTGCGACCAGAAGAAGTTCGTGAGCATCGCGAAGAAGCCCAGGAAGAAGACCACAAAGGCATCGCGGCGCGCCCGCAGCTCCAGGGTCTTGAGGGCCAGCAGCACCACGATCAGCGTGACGCCGGCTTCCTTGCCGATCAGCGTGCGGTGGGTGGCCCAGGTGGCCGCCAGCGCCAGCGCCAGCAGGCCCACCCGCCACGCCAGGCTGGGCAGCGGCCGGGACTGCAGCGCCAGGGCGCCGCGCCACACCAGCACCACCAGCGCCAGGCCCACGCACCACAGCGGCAGGTGGGCGGCCTGCGGCAGCACGATGAGGGCGATCACGCCCAGCAGGAACAGCGTGTCGCGGGCCTCGCGCGGCATCTCGACGAGGCGTGCGCGCCAGCGGAGTGTGGGAGTCATGACATTCATGCCGTCGCCAGCATTTCGAGGCAGGCGCGACGGTGCGCCTCGCCTTGCGCGGGCCGCAGCTGCCGCGCACCGAGGTCCAGGCCGTAGTCCAGGCCCAGCCGGTCGGCCTGCAGCACCCAGGCCGTCAGGCGCGAGAGGCGGGCTTCGGCGTCGGGCAGGCCGGCGCTGGCCAGGTCCAGCCACAGTTCGTGCCGCTGGGCGATGGCCGCATCGCGGCTGACCAGCTCCTGGGAGCCGGCGGCCTGCGCCCGCGCGGCCTTCTTCCAGACCACGAGCTTGAGCGGATCGCCGCGGCGGTAGGCGCGCACGCCGTCGTACTCGCCCGCGCCCTGCGTGCTGGCCGAGGCCAGGGCCGGGCCGCCGCGCGGCTGGCCGGCGGGCAGCGGCGGCGGATGGGGTTCGGGTTGCGGATAGACGAGCACCTGCGATGCCGGGCGCCAGACCGTCCAGACGCGGAAGGTGCCGAGCGGAAAGCGGGTTTCGGCCGTGAGCGCCGGCACGGCCTGCCAGCCGCGCCGGGGCGGCTGGAAGGCGACCTCCACGGTCGATTGCCCCTGGCCGGGCACGTCGGTCCAGGCCCAGGGAACGGCGGAGGCCGCCTTCTTGTTCCGGCGCTGCTGCAGGCCGTGCACCGCCAGGCCGATGCCGAAGCGCGGGCTGCGGCGGGCGTTGTGCAGCACCACGCGCAGCACGGCGGCGCTGCCCGCGTACTGCGGCTCGGGCGGCAGCAGGTGCAGGTCGAGCCCGCGCAGGGTGCCGTGGCACACCTGCATGCCCACGGCGGCGCAGCCGGCCAGCAGGAAGGTGAGCAGGTAGCCCAGGTTGAGCTGGTAGTTGATCGAGGCCAGCAGCAGCACCGCCAGGGTGATGCCGAGCATCAGTCCCGCCCGCGTGGGCAGGATGTAGACATTGCGCTGCGTGAGCGTGATCTGGTCGCTGGGCGGCCGGCGCGCAAGGAACCAGGCGTCGATGCGCTGGCGCAGCGAACGCGCGCCGCGCGCGGCCGCTTCCGTGGGCTGTGCGGCGGAGCCCGGGAAGGACGCGGCCTTGGAGGAGGGCGCCATCAGGGCAGCGGCGTGGCCGCAACCATCGCGCGCACCTGCGCGACGGCGCCGCGGCCCGCGTCCCCGACGGGCGTCAGGCGGTGTGCGATGGTCTGCGGCAGCACCGCCTGCACGTCGTCGGGCGCCACGTAGTCGCGGTTCGCCAGCAGCGCCTGGGCTTTGGCCGCGCGCAGCACGGCGATGGCCGCGCGCGGCGACAGGCCCTGCAGGAACCAGCGGCCCGAGCGCGTGGCGTCCACCAGGTCCTGCAGGTAGTGGAGCAGCGGCTCGGCCGCGTGTACCTGCAGCACGCGCTGCTGCAGCGCGTGCAGTTCACCGGCGGTGAGCAGGGCAGGCAGTTGCGTGAGCATCTCGCGCCGGTCGCGGCCCGACAGCAGTTCGCGCTCGGCGGCCCGGTCCGGGTAGCCCAGCGAGATGCGCATCAGGAAGCGGTCCAGCTGCGACTCGGGCAGGGCGAAGGTGCCCAGCTGGTCCAGCGGGTTCTGGGTCGCGATCACCAAGAAGGGGCTGGGCAGCGGGCGGGTCTCGCCTTCCACCGTCACCTGTTTTTCTTCCATGGCTTCGAGCAGCGCGCTCTGCGTCTTGGGGCTGGCGCGGTTGATCTCGTCGGCCAGCAGCACCTGCGTGAACAGCGGCCCGGGGTGGAAGACGAAGGCCTGCTGCCCGCGGTCGTAGATGGCCACGCCCGAGAGGTCGCCCGGCATCAGGTCGGAGGTGAACTGCACGCGCGAGAACTGCAGCCCGAAGGTGTGCGCCAGCGCATGCGCGAGCGTGGTCTTGCCCACGCCGGGCACGTCCTCGATCAGCAGGTGGCCGCCCGCCAGCAGGCAGGCCACGCAGTCGCGCACCTGGGCCTCCTTGCCGACGATCACCGTGTTAAGCTGATTCAGCAGACTGGCAAGCTTGGCCGCAACGTCCATTTTTGTATCCATATGCAAACGATAGCGCATGCACACGGAGACCTTGATGCCGTGTGGTCATGCCCGACCCTGAAACCGAGACAAGCCCCACGCTTTGCATGCCGCCTGTCGCGCAGATGCGCAGCAAGGCGTGTGCCGACAGAGCCTGGGGCGCCCAGCGATCCATGGCAAGCACCGGCTACTTCATCCACCGCGACTTCTGGAAGCATGACATGGGCGGCGGCCACCCGGAGTGCCCGGCCCGGCTGGATGCGATCGAAGACCGGCTGCTGATCACCGGCGTGGCCGACGCGCTGAGCCGCCACGACGACATTCCCCTGGCCACGCTGGCGCAGATCACGCGTGCCCACAGCGTCGAACACCTGGAAAAGCTGGAGGCCCTGCACCAGCGGCTGGTGGCCGATGAAGGCGTGGGCGGCCCGGACCACGCGCAGGTCGACCCCGACACCTCGCTCAACCGCAGCACCCTGCTGGCCGCGCGCCGGGCGGCAGGGGCGGCCATCGCGGCCACCGACGCCGTGCTGCAGGGCGAGCTGGCCAATGCCTTCTGCGCCGTGCGTCCGCCCGGCCACCATGCCTGCCGCGACCAGGCGATGGGCTTCTGCTTCCTCAACAACGTGGCGATCGCGGCGCGCCATGCGCTTGATGAACACGGCTTGTCGCGGGTCGCCATCGTCGACTTCGACGTGCACCACGGCAATGGCACCGAGGACATCCTGGCTGGCGACGACCGCGTGCTGATGGTCGGCATCTTCCAGCATCCCTTCTACCCCTTCAGCGGCACCGACGACCCGGCGCCCAACATGCTGAACGTGCCGATCCCGGCCTACACCAAGGGCATGGACGTGCGGGAGATGATCGACTGCCTCTGGATGCCGCGGCTCGAGGCCTTCCGCCCGCAGATGATCTTCATCAGCGCCGGCTTCGATGCCCACCGGGAGGATGAGATGGGCCAACTGGGATTGACCGAGAGCGACTACGTCTGGATCACCGACCGCATCATGGAGGTGGCCCGCAAGCACGCGCAGGGCCGAGTGGTGTCTCTGCTGGAAGGCGGCTACGCCCTTGGGGCGCTGGGCCGCAGCGTGGAGGCCCATGTGCGCGTGATGGCCGAGCTCTGAGCGCCCCGTGAGCGCGGTGACACAGCCGGTCAGCGACTGGGCCGGCTTTCTTCTTCGCCTGCAGCAGATTGACGCGCGCAGCCTGGCCTTCGAGGGCGCGCTGCTCGTGCTGTGCCTGGTCCTGGCCTGGGGCGTGAGCCGCTGGTTCGGCCGCGACCAGGCGCCCGATTCGATCTGGTTCGGGGCGCGCATCTTCGATGGCCTGATGTTCCCGCTGCTGGCCCTCGTCTTCGTGGAGCTGGCGCGGCGCGGCATGTCGCAGTTCCAGCCCGTGCTGCTGCTGCGCATCGGCGTCTCGGCCTTCCTGGCACTGGCGGCGATCCGGCTGTTCGCACGCGTGCTGCGGCTGGCGTTTCCGGCTTCCAGCCTGGTGCGGCTGGTGGAGCGCACGATCTCCTGGCTGGCCTGGGCGGGCGCCGTGCTGTGGATCGTGGGCCTGCTGCAGCCCGTGGTGGAAGAGCTGGACCAGATCACGCTGGGCTTCGGCAAGAACAGCGTCAGCCTGCGCACCCTGTTCGAAGGGCTGATCTCGGCCGGCGTGGTGCTCACGCTGGCGCTGTGGGTGGCCGCGACCATCGAGAAGCGCGTGCTGCGCGAGGCGGTCACCGATCTGTCCATGCGCAAGGTGGCCTCCAACGCCGTGCGCGCCCTGCTGCTGCTGATCGGCCTGCTGTTCGCGCTGTCGGCCGTGGGGGTGGACCTCACGGCCCTGTCGGTGCTGGGCGGCGCACTGGGCGTGGGCCTGGGCTTCGGCCTGCAGAAGCTGGCGGCCAACTACGTCAGCGGCTTCGTGATCCTGCTGGAGCGCTCGATCCGCATCGGCGACAACGTGAAGGTCGATGCCTTCGAGGGCCGCATCACCGACATCAAGACGCGCTACACGCTCATCCGCGCCGGCAACGGGCGCGAGGCCATCGTGCCCAACGAGTCCATCATCACGGGCCGGGTCGAGAACCTCACCCAGGCCGACCTCAAATTCGGCCTGCAGACGGTGGTGGTGGTGGACGGCAGCGCCGACGTGGCGCAGGTGCAGGCCATTCTGGTGGGCGCGGCGCAGGCCCAGCCCCGCGTGATGAAGGAGCCCGTGCCGGTGGCTCACTTCACCAACTTCGCAGCCGACGGGCTGGAGTTCACGCTGAACTACTGGGTGGCCGATCCGGACAAGGGCAAGGACAACGTCCGCTCGGACGTGCACACGGCCATCCTGCACGGGCTGCGCGCGGCCGGCATCGAGATTCCGGGGCCGCAGCGGGTCGTGCGGGTGACAGCCTTGCCCCCGGATCGCGCGATCCCGGGCTCGACGCCGCGTGAGCCTGGCTTATAATTTTTCGGAAAAGCACGATCGTGCTTTTTTAGCCATCCATTTGCATCTTCGGTGCAGGGCCGGCGCTGATGCGCCCCTGCCGCGGTGTCTGGAATGGAAAGCCTGGGTTGGGGGCGCTGCCTATAATGGCCGGCTGCCCCGGATTTTCAGCACCGGTTTCTCAATTCATTGGAGTTCAGCTCATGAAGGTTCTGGTCCCCGTCAAGCGGGTTGTGGATTACAACGTGAAGGTCCGCGTGAAGTCGGATGGCACAGGCGTGGACATTGCCAACGTCAAGATGAGCATGAACCCCTTCGACGAGATCGCCGTGGAAGAGGCGGTGCGCCTGAAGGAGAAGGGCGTGGTGACGGAAGTGATTGCCGTCTCCGCCGGCGATGCCAAGTGCCAGGAAACCCTGCGCACCGCCATGGCCATCGGCGCCGACCGCGGCATTCTGGTCGAAACCACGGAGGAACTGCAGCCCCTGGCCGTGGCCAAGCTGCTCAAGGCGCTGGTGGACAAGGAACAGCCCGGCCTGGTCATCCTGGGCAAGCAGGCCATCGACGACGACGCCAACCAGACTGGCCAGATGCTGGCGGCCCTGGCCGACCTGCCGCAAGCCACCTTCGCCTCCAAGGTCGAAGTCGCGGGCGACAAGGTGAACGTCACGCGCGAAGTGGACGGCGGCCTGGAGACCCTGAGCCTGAGCACGCCCGCCGTGATCACGACCGACCTGCGCCTCAATGAGCCGCGCTACGTGACGCTGCCCAACATCATGAAGGCCAAGAAGAAGCAGCTGGACACCGTCAAGCCCGAGGACCTGGGTGTGGACGTCGCGCCGCGCCTGAAGACCCTGAAGGTCGCCGAGCCGCCCAAGCGCGGCGCCGGCGTGAAGGTGGCCGATGTGGCCGCCCTGGTGGACAAGCTCAAGAACGAAGCCAAGGTCATCTGAGGCCAGCGCACAAGGAACACAGACACCATGACCGCACTCGTCATCGCTGAACACGACAACGCCAGCATCAAGCCGGCCACCCTGAACACCGTCACCGCCGCGGCTGCCGCGGGCGGCGACGTGCACGTCCTCGTCGCGGGCCAGAACGCCGGCGAAGCCGCCAAGGCCGCCGCGCAGATCGCCGGCGTCGCCAAGGTCATCCACGCCGACGGCGCCAGCCTGGCCGATGGCCTGGCCGAGAACGTGGCCGCCCAGGTGCTGGCCATCGCCGGCGATTACAGCCACATCCTGTTCCCGGCCACCGCCAGTGGCAAGAACGTGGCCCCGCGCGTGGCCGCCAAGCTGGACGTGGCCCAGATCAGCGACATCACCAAGGTCGTGTCCGCCGACACCTTCGAGCGCCCGATCTACGCCGGCAATGCCATCGCCACCGTGCAATCGTCGGATGCCAAGAAGGTCATCACCGTGCGCACCACGGGCTTCGACGCGGCGGCCGCCGCCGGCGGCAGCGCCGCCATCGAAACGAAGGACGCCGTGGCCGACAGCGGCAAGAGCGCCTTCGTGGGCCGTGAGGTGAGCAAGAGCGACCGTCCCGAGCTGACGGCTGCCAAGATCATCGTCTCGGGCGGCCGCGCCCTGGGCAGCAGCGAGAAGTTCAACGAAGTGATGACGCCCCTGGCCGACAAGCTGGGCGCGGCCATCGGCGCCAGCCGCGCGGCGGTGGACGCGGGCTATGCCCCCAACGACCTGCAGGTCGGCCAGACCGGCAAGATCGTCGCGCCGCAGCTGTACATCGCCGCGGGCATCTCGGGCGCCATCCAGCACCTGGCCGGCATGAAGGACTCCAAGGTGATCGTGGCGATCAACAAGGACCCGGAAGCGCCGATCTTCAGCGTGGCCGACTACGGCCTGGAGGCGGACCTGTTCACGGCGGTGCCGGAGCTGGTCAAGGCCCTCTGAGGTTGGGACCACCAGGCCTGATCCCGCACAGGGCATCGCTTGCGATGCCCTTTTTTCCGCCCGCGCCTTCCCGCTTCGCCTTTCGCCTTTTACGCGCCTGCACCGTTCCCCCCGCAGCCGCATTCCGCACCCGGAGACCCCATGAGCTACACCGCCCCCCTGAAGGACCTGCTGTTCAACATCGAGCACCTGGCGCGCATCGAAGAGATCGCCAAGCTGCCGGGCTTCGAGGAAGCCGGCCTGGACACGGCCCAGGCCGTGCTGGAGGAATGCGCGAAGTTCACGCAGGACGTGGTGGCGCCGCTCAATGTGGAAGGCGACCGCCATCCCTCGTCCTTCAAGGCGGGTGTGGTCACCACCACGCCGGGCTTCAAGGAGGCCTTCTCGCAGTACGCCTCGGGCGGCTGGCAGGGCCTGCAGCACCCCACCGATTTCGGTGGCCAGGGGCTGCCCAAGACCATTGGCGCCGCCTGCGTGGAAATGCTCAACAGCGCCAACCTGAGCTTCGCCCTGTGCCCGCTCTTGACCGACGGCGCCATCGAAGCGCTGCTCACGGCCGGCTCCGATGCGCTCAAGGCCACTTACCTGGAAAAGCTGGTCAGCGGCGAGTGGACCGGCACCATGAACCTGACCGAGCCCCAGGCCGGCAGCGACCTGGCCCTGGTGCGCAGCCGCGCCGAGCCGCAGCCCGACGGCAGCTACAAGGTCTTCGGCACCAAGATCTTCATCACCTACGGCGAGCACGACATGGCGGACAACATCGTCCACCTGGTGCTCGCGCGCGTGGCCGGCGCGCCCGAGGGCGTGAAGGGCATCAGCCTGTTCGTGGTGCCCAAGTTCCTCGTCAACGCGGACGGCAGCCTGGGTGCGCGCAACGACGTGCACTGCGTGTCCATCGAACACAAGATGGGCATCAAGGCCAGCCCCACGGCCGTGCTGCAGTACGGGGACCATGGCGGCGCCGTCGGCTATCTGGTCGGCGAAGAGAACCGCGGCCTCGAATACATGTTCATCATGATGAACGCCGCCCGCTATGCCGTGGGCGTGCAGGGCATCGCGGTGGCCGAGCGCGCCTACCAGCAGGCCGTGGCCTACGCGCGCGAGCGCGTGCAGAGCCGCCCCGTCGATGGCTCGGTGGCCGGCAGCGCGCCCATCATCCACCACCCCGACGTGCGCCGCATGCTGATGACCATGCGCGCCTACACCGAGGGCTGCCGCGCCATGGCCGCCGTGGCCGCGGCCGCGTACGACGCCGCGCATCACCATCCCGACGCGGGTGCGCGCCAGCAGAACCAGGCCTTCTACGAATTCCTGGTGCCGCTGGTCAAGGGCTACAGCACCGAGATGAGCCTGGAAGTGACCAGCCTGGGCGTACAGGTGCACGGCGGCATGGGCTTCATCGAAGAGACCGGCGCCGCCCAGCACTACCGCGACGCCAAGATCCTCACCATCTATGAAGGCACCACGGCGATCCAGGCCAACGACCTGGTGGGCCGCAAGACCGCGCGCGACGGCGGCCAGACGGCCAAGGCCATCGCGGCGCAGGTCGAGAAGACCGAGGCCGAACTGCGCGCCGACGGCAGCGCCGACGCGAAGGCCGTGGCCGAGCGGCTGCGCGCCGCGCGCGAGGCCTTCCTCGACGTCGTGAACTTCATGGTCGGCCAGAGCCGCGCTGCGCCCAATGCCGTCTACGCGGGCAGCGTGCCTTACCTGATGCTGGCCGGCAACCTGGTCGCGGGCTGGCAGCTGGCCCGCTCGCTGCTGGTGGCGCAGCAGCTCGCTTCCGCGGGCCAGGACCAGGCTTTCATGCAGGCCAAGATCGCCACTGCGCGCTTCTACGCCGACCACATCCTGTCCAAGGCGCCGGGCGCACGCGATGCGATCGTCGAGGGCGCCGGCAGCGTCACGGCCCTGCCGCTGGACGCTTTCTGAACCTGCGGCCCTGCAGGCGCGAGGCGCGCGACAAGCGCTAGACGCAAGACGTGCGGGCGCGCATCCGCCACACTGGATGCGCTTCCTGCGTGCGTTGCGTCTGCCGCGCCGCGTGCGCCGGTCCGCTGGCTCCGCTTTCTTTGCCGTTCCTCATCAAGGAGACCCCATGTCCAAGCTGCCGGGCGCCCTGGCCCATCTGCCGCTGCCCATCATCGGCTCGCCGCTGTTCATCATCAGCACGCCCAAGCTCGTCATCGCCCAGTGCAAGGCGGGCGTGGTTGGGTCGATGCCCGCGCTCAACGCGCGCCCGGCCTCCCAGCTGGAAGACTGGCTGGCCGAGATCACCGAGGAACTGGCCGCCCACGACAAGGCGAACCCCGACCGGCCTGCCGCGCCCTTCGCCATCAACCAGATCGTGCACAAGAGCAACGACCGGCTCGACCACGACATGGACCTGATCGTGAAGTACAAGGCCCCCATCGTCATCACTTCCCTGGGCGCGCGCACGGACGTGAACGATGCCGTACACAGCTATGGCGGCGTCACGCTGCACGACATCATCAGCAACAGCTTCGCGAAGAAGGCCATCGAGAAGGGCGCCGATGGGCTGATTGCCGTGGCGGCCGGAGCCGGCGGCCATGCGGGCGTCAAGAGTCCCTTTGCGCTGGTGCAGGAGATCCGCCAGTGGTTCGACGGACCACTCGCGCTGTCGGGCTCGATCGCCACCGGCGACGGCGTGCTGGCCGCGCAGGCCATGGGCGCCGACTTCGCCTACATCGGCACCGCCTTCATCGCCACCGAGGAGGCGCGCGCCAGCGACGCCTACAAGCAGGCCATCGTGGCCGGCAGCTCCGACGATATCGTCTACAGCAACCTGTTCACGGGCGTGCACGGCAACTACCTGGCGCCCAGCATCGTGGCGGCCGGCATGGACCCGGCCAACCTGCCCGAGGGCGACCTCAAGACCATGAACTTCTCGACCGCCAGCGGCGACAAGGTCAAGGCCTGGAAGGACATCTGGGGCTCGGGCCAGGGCATCGGCGCCATCACCGAAGTGGCCACGGCCGCGGCCTACATCGACAAGCTCAAGCGTGAATACGCGGCCGCGCGCCGGCGCCTCGCGCTCTGACCGGCACCGGGCGCGCAGGGACGGCGCACGCCGCCGCCGTGCCTGCCTGCCACAGGCCGCCCCGCTGCGAAAGCTCAACCCCAAGGCGCCCCGGGCTGCCATCGGCCTGCCGCCGCGCGCGGGTATAAGCCGCGCGTGAGCTTTTTTTTTTCATCTCCCTGGTTCGCCGAAGCCGGCGACGCCCACGAAGACCTGTTCCTCGCCCTCAACCCCGATCCGGTGACGGGCGGCGAGGAGCCCGCGCTGGTGCACCTGGCGCGCTTCGCGTCCAACGTCCTGCCCGATGTGCTGGTGCTCATGCTGGTGCTGGCCCTGCTGCTGGGGCCCCGGGCGCGCGTGCTGCGGCGCGACGTGCTGATCGTGCTGGCGGCCATGGCGCTGGCCTGGCTGGCCGCGCGCGCGCTGCAGGCGGCTTGGCCGCAGCCGCGGCCTTTCGTGCTGGGCCTGGGCACGCCCTGGCTCGTGCACCCGGCCTCGCCCAGCTTCCCGAGCATGCATGCCACCGTCGCCGCCGCCTGGGCGGTGTCGCTGGCCTTCTGGCGCCGGCCGGTGCTCACGGCCGCAGCGGTGCCGATGGCGCTGCTCATCGCCTGGAGCCGCGTCGGCCTGGGCGTGCATTTCCCCATCGATGTGGTCGTGGGTGTTCTGCTCGGCGCGGTGGCCGCGGGGGTCACGCAGGCCTGCCTGTCCCCGGTGCGGCTGCGCTGGCTGCAGTGCATGGGCCGGCGCACCGTGCGCCGGCACCGGGCGCGCCGGCTGCGGCTGCAGCGCCCGGCCTGAGGGGGCGTGCCTTCTAGCGGCCCGTCGCCGCGGTGCGCGCGACGGCGGCGTCGAGCGTGCGGGCGCTCTCGAAGCGCCGTGGCGCGCCGGTCACCGGGTCGGTGAAGGCGATGGCCTGGGCCAGCAGTTGCAGTGGCCGCGCGAAGTCGTCCGCGCCTTCGGGCCGCAGGGCCGGGTAGATCCCGTCATGCAGGATCGGCACGCCCAGCGCGCAGCAATGGGCGCGCAGCTGGTGCTTGCGGCCCGTGTGCGGCCGCAGCGCCAGGTGAGCGACGGGGCCGTGCTCGGCCAGGATGTCGATGGCGGTTTCGCTGTTGGGCTCGCCGGCCACTTCCTGCGATCGCATGAACACCGATTCGAGCCGGCTGCGGTAGACCGCGGGCAGGGGGCGCGGCGGCGGCCAGTGCACCAGGGCCTCGTAGCGCTTGGCCACCAGCCGCTGCTCGAACAGGCGCTGGTAGGCGCCGCGCGTGGCCGGCTGGATGGCGAACACCACCAGGCCGGCGGTCTCCCGGTCGATGCGGTGGATGGGCGCCAGCGTGTCCAGGCCCAACTGCTTCTTGAGGCGCACCAGCAGCGTCTCGCGCACGTGACGGCCCGAGGGAATGACGGGCAGGAAATGCGGCTTGTCGGCCACCACCAGCCACTCGTCCTGGAAGACGATGCGCGCCTCGCCCGGGACGGGGGGCTCGTCGGGCAGTTCCCGGTAGTACCAGACGCGCAGGTCCTTGGCATAGGGCCGCTCGGGCGGGACCGGCCGGCCCTGGGCGTCGACCACGCGGCCGGCCTGCATGCGCGCCACCCAATCGGCACGCGGCACCTGCGGGAAGCGCTCGCAGAGGAAATCCAGCACCTGTGCCCAGGGACCGGGCGGCAAGGCCACGCAGCTGGGGCTCAGGCCGTCCAGCGTCGGCAGCGGGCAGGGCGTGCGCGCGCGCCGCTGGCTGCCGGAGCTGCGGGGCGCACGCGCGGGGCGCGGTGGATGCGGCGGGGAAAGGGGGCGGGAAGAGGACACGGGCATCCCATGGGCAGGGCCTGCAGCGCAGGGACGAACCGGCACTGTAGCGCCGGGGCAGGGTTTACACAGCGCCCGCCGGCTTGCCACGCCCCGCGCAGGGGATCAGAATTACGCGTAATTACAGCATGCGTGGCGGAAGATGCCCCGCGCATGCTGGCCCCGCAGGCCGTGCGGCCCGCATGGGCGGGCGCCTTGCGGCGTTCCCATGCCGTGCCGCTCTTCCCGGATGACCATGCGCCTCGAGCCCAGTTCCCTGCACGAAGATGTCGCGCAACAGCTGCGCGGGCTGATCTTCGAGGGCGAATTGCCGCCCGGCGCCTTCCTGGACGAACCGGCCCTGTGCCAGCGGCTGCGCATCTCGCGCACGCCGCTGCGCGAGGCGCTCAAGGTGCTCACGGCCGAAGGCCTGCTGCGGCACGAGCCGCGGCGCGGCTGCTTCGTGGCCGAGATCACGGACAAGGACCTGGACGACATCTTCCCCGTGATCGCGCTGCTCGAAGGCCGCTGCGCCTACGAAGCCGCCCTGCACGCCAGCGACGCCGAACTGCAGGCGCTGGAGGCCCTGCACGAGAAGCTCGCGCGGCATGCGCGCGCACGCCGCATCAAGGACTATTACGACACCAACTACGTGATCCACGAAGCCATCATCCGGCTGGCCGACAACCGCTGGCTGGCGCAGGTGATCGCCGACCTGCGCAAGATCCTGCGGCTGGCGCGGCTGCAGACCCTGCAGGCGCCGGGCCGGCTGGCGCAGAGCCTGTCGGAGCACCTGGCCGTGTTCGCGGCACTCAAGGCGCGCGACTGCGAAGGCGCCGAGGCGGCCATGCGGACGCACCTGAACCGCCAGCGCGAAGCCCTGCGCGTGCTGGCCACGCAGGAAAAGGCGAGGCGGATCGGATGAAGGCGCTTCTTCAGGACGCTTGCGGTGCGCGGGCCAAGCCTCGCGGCGGCTCTTCGCTGGCGGTGATGTTTTGTTTTTCTGTGAAAGGGGAGAGCCAGCCATGACGGCTTCGGATTGGATACAGCGCGGCGTGTCGCTGCTGCGCACGGGCACGGCGGACGAAAAGGCGGCGGCTGCGGCGCCGGCGGCGGCCAGGAAAGGCGGCGAGGACACGCGTGCCCCGCGCACGCTGGCCGAACGCATGGAGGCGACCCTGCGCCGCCATGGCGAGGCCCTGCCGCCGCGCGCGCTGCGCAAGGCGCTGGAAGACATGCGGGCCGTGATCGACCCGCGCGTGAGCGAGGTCGAAGGCGGGCGGCGCGCCTCGGCGCTGGCGCAGGAATATGCGGGCCTGTCGCCCGACGAGCGGCGCGACTGGTGGCTCCTCATCTGCGAATGCTTCGCGCCCGACGCGCGGCGCCTGCAGGCCGCGCGCGAGCAGTTCGAGGCCGCGCAGCCCGGATCGCCCGAGTACGCGCAGGCCGAGGTGAAGCTGCGCCGGGCGCTGCTGTCGCCGCGCGCGCGGCTGTTGCAGCGCTTCTCGATGGCCGCCGAGGGCATGCGCTTCCTGATCGAGCTGCGCGCCGAACTGCTGCCCGAAGTCAAGAAGGACCGTCGCCTGTCGGTGCTGGACGCCGAGCTGGAGCAGCTGTTCTCGACCTGGTTCGACGTCGCCTTCCTGGAACTGCAGCGCATCAGCTGGGATTCGCCCGCGTCGCTGATCGAGAAGCTGATCCAGTACGAGGCCGTGCACGACATCAAGAGCTGGTCGGACGTGAAGAACCGGCTCGACGAGCGCGACCGCCGCTGCTATGGCTTCTTCCATCCGCGGCTGCCGGGCGTGCCGCTGATCTTCGTGGAGGTGGCGCTGACCGAGGCCGTGAGCGACAGCATCACGCCGCTGCTGGACGAACAGGCCAGCGCCGACGCCCGCAAGGCCGACACGGCCATCTTCTACTCGATCAGCAACACGCAGACCGGCCTGCGCGGCGTGAGCTTCGGCGATTCGCTGATCAAGCGCGTGGTGGAGACGCTGCGCGAGGAGTTTCCCAAGCTCAAGACCTTCGCCACGCTGTCGCCGATCCCCGGCCTGCGCGGCTGGCTGTCGCAGAACGCGCAGCCCTTGCTGGACCGCCTGCCCGAGCGGCAGGCGCAGGCGCTGGGCCGGCTGCTGGGCGCCATGCCGCCCACGGCGCAGCGGCTGATCGCGGCGCTGGACGAGGCGCAGGCGCTCGGTCCCAAGTCGCCGCTGCGGCAGTGGCTCATGCAGGCGGCCGCCGAATACCTGGGCCGCGGCCTGCGCGAGGGCAAGCCCATCGACGCGGTGGCGCGCTTCCACCTGGGCAACGGCGCCCGTGTGGAGCGGCTCAACTGGGCCGCCGACCCCTCGGCCAAGGGCCAGCGCCAGTCCTGGGGCCTGATGGTGAACTACCTCTACGACCTGAAGCGGCTGGACAAGCACCGCGCGCTGCTGGCGCAGGGCAAGGTGCCCGTGTCGGGCGACGTGGAAGGGCTGTTCCTCAAGGCCGCGGCCGCGGGGCCGCGCGAGACCGGCGCCGCCTGAACGGCGAAGGCACCGCACGTTTCCCCCGAGATTCCCGGGCCGATCGCACACAAGGCGCCGCCACGGCCCCGGCGCCACGAACCACAAGCAGGAGACAAGACAATGACCCATGGAATGCAGCGGCGCGACATGCTGCGCCTCACCGCCGCCGGCGCCGGCCTGCTGCTGGCCGGCGGTGGCGTGCACGCCCAGTCCGGCTGGCCCAGCCGGCCCGTGAACCTGGTGGTGCCCTTTCCGGCCGGCGGCGGCACCGATGCCTTCGCGCGGCCGCTGGCGGCGCAGTTCTCCAAGGTGACGGGGCAGACGCTGGTGATCGACAACCGCGGCGGCGCGGGCGGCACCGTGGGCGCGAGCATTGCGGCCAAGGCCGCGCCCGACGGCTACAACCTGTTCATGGGCGCCGTGCACCATGCCATCGCGCCGGCCATCTATCCCAGGCTGGACTACGACATCGAGAAGGACTTCATCCCCGTCATGCTGCTGGCCAACGTGCCGCAGGTGGTGGTGGTCAACCCCCGGCGCGTGACGCAGAACACGCTGCAGGAGTTCGTCGCCTTCGCCAAGAGAAACCCGGGCAAGCTCAACTACGCCTCGGCCGGCGCCGGCACTTCGCACCACCTGGCGGGCGAGCTGTTCAAGCTGCAGACCGGCACCTTCATCACCCACATTCCCTACCGGGGCGCCGGCCCCATGTTGCAGGACCTGATCGCCGGCAACGTGGACTGCGGCTTCGACGGCCTGGGCTCCTCGGCCCAGCACATCAAGGCCGGCCGCATCAAGGCGCTGATGGTGGCCGGCAGCAAGCGCAACCCGGCCTTCCCCGACGTGCCCTGCGCGGCCGAGGTGGGCCTGCCGGACTACACGGTGACCACCTGGTACGGCCTGTGGGCACCCAGGAACACACCGGCGGAGGCCCTCGCGCAGATCACCGAGCAGATGCGCAAGGCGCTGGCGGCCGAGGAGCTGCGCACCATCTGGGCCAGCAACGGCTCCGAGATCCCGAACGTCGCGGGCGCGGCCTACGGCCAGTTCGTGCATGCGGAGGTGCAGCGCTGGGCGGGCGTGGTGAAGGCCTCGGGCGCGAAGCTGGAATGACACCCCCCAGGCCGCTTCGCGGCTCCCCCCTCTGCTGCGCGAGGGGGGCGCACCCGACGGTCCGGCACAGCCGGTCCCGTGGGTGCCCCGAGAGGGCCCCTGCAGATGGCGGCAGGGGCGCGTTGTTTTTTGGACAGAATGTGCGCCATGAATGAAGCGGTCACGATTTCCGTCCAGCGCGAGGAGGCGCTGGCGACGGTCACGCTCTGCAACCCCGGGCGGCTCAATGCGATGACCCGGGCCATGTGGCGCGAACTGCGGGCGGTATTCGACGAACTGTCGGCCGATGCCGGGCTTCGCGCCGTGCGGGTGCGCGGGGAGGGCGCGGCCTTCTGCGCCGGCGGCGACATCTCGGAGTACCCGGCCTTCCGCTTCGCACCCGAAAGCCTGCGCGCCTTCCACGAGGACGAGGTCTGGGCGGCGCTGGCCGCGATCCTGGCCTGTCCGGTGCCCGTGGTGGCGCAGATCACGGGCCCCTGCATGGGGGCCGGCATCGAGATCGCAAGCTGCTGCGACATCCGCCTGGCCGGCGACTCGGCGACGTTCGGCGCGCCCATCGCCAGGCTGGGCTTTCCGATGGCGCCGCGCGAGGCGGCGCTCGTGCGCGCCGCGATCGGCGACGTGCTGGCGCGCGACATGCTGCTGGCCGCCGGGGTGCATGGCGCCGCGCGCCTGCGCGAGGCGGGCTTCCTGACCGAGGTGCTGCCCGATGCCGAACTGCCCGACGCCGCCGCGCGCAAGCTCGCGCAGGTCGCTGCCCTGGCGCCGCAGGCTGCGCGCGCCCACAAGGCGCTGCTGCGGGGCCTGCAGGCCGGCCCCTCGCAGCAGGCATGGCTGGCGCAATGGCTGCCCACTGCCTACGATTACGCCGACACGGCCGAGCACCGCGAGGGCATCCAGGCCTTCCTGGACAAGCGGCCGCCGCGCTTCTGACGCGCCACCTGCCCCGTGAGACCCGGAACCCGCCGGGCCGCCGGCGACAGGCGGTCCATTCACCCCGAACACTCCGACGTGCCACCCAGCCGGATTGCCAACCCCTCCCTGCCACTGCCATGAGCAAGCCCGACAACGCCAATCTCTTCGCCCACCTGCGCGCCGCCTTCCCGCATGACCTGGACACCATCGCGGTGGAAACCGACGACGGGCTGCACTATTCGTGGCGCGACCTGGACCGGGCCAGCGCCATGATCGCCAACCTGCTGGGCGCGCTGAAGCTGCAGCCGGGCGCGCGCGTGGCGGTGCAGGTGGAGAAGTCGGTCGAGGCCATGCTGCTGTACCTGGCCACGCTGCGCGCGGGCTACGTGTTCCTGCCGCTCAACACGGCCTACCAGAGCGCCGAGATCGACTACTTCATCGGCAATGCCGAACCCGAGGTGGTGGTGTGCACCAGCGCCAACGCGGGCTGGGTGGGCCCGATCGCGCAGAAGGCCGGCACGCGCCACGTGTTCACGCTCGACGACGACCGCACCGGCACGCTGCTGGAGCTGGCCGCGCAATGCAGCGACGAGCATGCGGTGGCGGCCAGGAAGCCCGAGGACCTCGCGGCCATCCTGTACACCAGCGGCACCACGGGCCGCAGCAAGGGCGCCATGCTCACGCACCGCAACCTGCTGTCGAATGCCGAAGTGCTCAAGGACTACTGGGGCTGGACGCAGGGCGACGTGCTGCTGCACGCGCTGCCCATCTTCCACGTGCACGGCCTGTTCGTCGCCATTCACGGCGCGCTGCTCAACGGCAGCAAGATGATCTGGTTCGGCAAGTTCGACCCCAAGCGCGTGGTCGCGCGCCTGCCCGACGCGACGGTGTTCATGGGCGTGCCCACGCTCTACGTGCGCATGCTGGCCGAGCCGCTGCTGGGCCAGCGCCAGTGCGAGGACATGCGCCTGTTCATCGCCGGTTCGGCGCCGCTGCTGATCGAGACCTTCCAGGAGTGGCAGCAACGCACGGGCCACACGATCCTCGAGCGCTACGGCATGAGCGAGACCATCATGCTCACGTCCAACCCCTACACCTCGGTGCAGGGGGCTCGGCGCGGCGGCACGGTGGGCTTTCCGCTGCCGGGCGTGAGCCTGCGCGTGCGTGCCTACGACGAGCAGGGCGAGCCGCGCGACTGCGCGGTGGACGAGATCGGCAACATCGAGGTCAGCGGCCCCAACGTCTTCGCCGGCTACTGGCGCATGCCCGAGAAGACGAAGGAGGAGTTCACCGCCGACGGCTACTTCAAGACCGGCGACGTGGGCAAGATCGACGGCCTGGGCTACGTCACCATCGTGGGCCGCAGCAAGGACCTGATCATCAGCGGCGGCTACAACGTCTACCCGGCCGAGATCGAGGGCTTCATCAACGAGATGCCGGGCGTGGCCGAAAGCGCGCTCGTGGGCGTGCCGCATCCGGACTTCGGCGAAGTGGGCGTGGCGCTGGTGGTGCCCAAGCCCGGCGCCTCGCTCCAGGCCGACGCCATCGTGGCCGAACTCAAGGGCAAGCTGGCCAACTTCAAGATCCCCAAGCGCTGCTTCGTGGTGAACGAGTTGCCGCGCAACACCATGGGCAAGGTGCAGAAGGCGCTGCTGCGCGAGCAGCACAAGCGCTTGTTTGCCTGAGCCAGGCGCCGCGGGCAGGTGCGAAAAAGGGCGGCCGCAGGGCCGCCCTTTCTCTTGTTGGTGCGGAGGCGCCGAAGGTGCGCCGGGCCGCTCAGACCGCCGTCGCCGCCGCGCTCGTCGCGCCACGGCCATCCAGCACCGGCGGCGCCGTGACGATGGAGCGCAGGGCTGGCTCGGCCGTGGCCATGTTCGTCAGGTCCGGACGCGGGCGCCGCAGCTCGGGCTCGCCGTTGAACACCTGCTCCAGCGCATGCGCCGCGGCCAGCACCTGGTGGTCGGCGCGGAAGCCGCCCACGATCTGCAGCCCGAAGGGCATGCCTGCATGGTCCAGCCCGCAGGGCAGGGAAATGGCGGGGTGCGTGGTCAGCGTGACCACGTAGGTCAGCGCCAGCCACCGGTAGTAGTTGGCCTGCGGCTCGCCGTTGATGGTGGCGGCATGCGGCATCGTCCAGGGGAAGGGCGAGACCGGCGTGGTCGGCGACAGGATCAGGTCGTAGTCGGCGAAGGTCTGCGCGAAGCGCTTGATCAGCCGCGTCTGCTCCGCCTGGGCCCAGGCCGCGTCCAGCAGGCTCATGCGCGCGCCCATCTCGTAGTTGGCGCGCGGGTTCGGGCCCAGGCTGCCCGGGTCGCGCTCGTAGGCAGCCTGCACGCCGGCCACGAAGGCTTCGGCGCGCAGCACGTCGAAGCAGCGGTGCGCCTCGCCCATGTCCAGCGCGACGGGGTCGCAGCGCGCGAACAGGTGCTGCAGGGCCCCGATCTTGCGGCGGAAGGTGGCGCGGATGTCTTCGTCCACGGCGCAGGTGCCGAAGTCTTCCGTGTACGCCACGCGCAGGCGGCCCAGGTCCAGCGCTGCGGGCTGCAGGAAGGAGAGGGCGTCCAGCGGGTAGCTCAGCGGGTCGCCCGGGTGCATGCCGGCCGAGGCGGCCAGCTGCAGGCAGGCCTCTTCCACCGTGCGGCCCATGGGGCCGACCACCGAGAGGGGCGTCCAGCCCAGTGGCTTGCGCACGCTGGGCACCACGCCGGGCGAAGGCCGGAAGCCCACCACGCCGCACTTGGCGGCCGGAATGCGCAGCGAGCCGCCGGTGTCGGAGCCGGTGCACACGGGCAGCATGTCGCAGGCCAGTGCCGCGGCCGATCCGCCCGAGGAGCCGCCGGCGTTGAGGTTTGGGTTGAAAGGGTTGCCCGTGGCGCCCCAGACGCTGTTGCGCGAGTTGGCGCCCGCGCCCATCTCGGGCACGTTGGTCTTGGCCGTGACGATGGCGCCGGCGCGGCGCAGGCGCGCTACCAGCTCGATGTCCTGCGCCGGCACATGGTCGCGGTAGATCGGCGAGCCCCAGGTGGTCAGCAGGCCTTCGGTGGGCTCCAGGTCCTTCACGCCCAGCGGCAGGCCGTGCAGCAGGCCCAGCGGCTCGCCGGCCAGCACCGCTTTCTCGGCGGCGCGGGCCTCGGCGCGCGCGCGCTCGAAACAGGTGGCCGTGATGGCATTGACCCGGGGGTTCACGGCCTCGATGCGTGCGATGCACGCCTCGAGCAGCTCGACGGGCGAGATCTGCTTGCTGCCGATCAGGCGGCGCAGTTCGACGGCGGAGCGCTCGACCAGCGCGCCGCTCCGGGGGGTGTCGGGGCTCAGGGCAGGCACGGCGTTCAATCCGCGGTGATGTGGGCGCGCTGGGCCAGCGCACGCATGGCCGGGAGTTCCTTGCCGATCAGCTCGGCGGCACCCGCCGCATCGACGTGCACGGGCTCGAAACCCTGCGCGACCAGCTTGCTGCGCGTCTCGGCGTCCTTCATCACGCTGGCCAGCGCCTGCTCCAGTTTCGCCTTCACGTCGGCAGGCAGGCCGCGCGGCGCCATCAGCGCCAGCCAGGTGTCCATGTCGATGGCGGGGTAGCCGCTCTCGGCCATGGTGGGCACCTCGGGCAGCAGCGAGGAACGCCGGGCGCTGGTCACGGCGATGGCGCGGATCTTTCCGCTCCTGAGCTGCGGGATGGCGGCCGTCACGGTGTCGAAGGTGAATGGCACCTGGCCGCCGATCAGGTCCGTCATGGCCGGCGCGCTGCCCTTGTAGGGCACGTGGGTCATCTTCAGGCCGGCGGCCGCCAGCACGGCCTCGCCCGCGAAATGCGAGGTGGTGCCGCTGCCGAACGAGCCGTAGGGATATTTGCCTGGCGCGGCCTTCACGTAGTCAACGAACTGCCCGAAAGTCTTGACCGGCACGTCGGCATGGGCCAGCAGCACCAGGCTCGCGCGGCCCGTGACGCCGATGGGTTCGAAGCTTTTGACCGGGTCGTAGGGCAGGCTGCTGCGGATGGCCGGGTTCACGGTGAAGGTGGTGCCCGAGCTCAGCAGCAGCGTGTAGCCGTCGGCCGGCGCCTTGGCCACGAAGGCCGCACCGATGAGGGTGCCGGCGCCCGCGCGGTTGTCGATCACCATCGGCTGGCCCAGCGTCTCGCCCAGCTTCTGCGCGATGACGCGGCCGAGCACGTCGGCGCCGCCGCCGGGCGGGAAGGGGATGACCATCGTGACGGGACGGCTCGGATAAGCGTCGGCTGCGGGCGCGGGGGCCGCGGCGGTGGCCGCCAGTAGGCAGGTCGCGCCCAGGCGGGCGACGCGGGAAGCGAAGGACATGGGAACTCCGGAAAAGGGCTGCCGGTGCCGCGGCGTCCGCCCGGGGCATGTGACGACGCGGCGATGACGGCCATGCTAGGAGATGCATCCTCCGCCAACAAGCGCAATGAATCGAACGGATAATTGCCGAAATGGCAATCCAAGGAGGCCGCTCGATGCACACCCGGGTGCTGCAGGAGACCGCGGTGCGCTACTTCGTCGAAGTGGTGCGCACCGGCTCGGTCAAGGAGGCCGCCCTCAAGCTCAACGTGGCGCCCTCGGCCGTCAGCCGGCAGATCGCGCGGCTGGAGCAGGAACTGGACACGCTGCTTTTCGAGCGGCGCGCGCGCGGCATGGTGCCCAACGCCGCGGGCGAGCTGCTGGCCGCCCATGCCAGCCGCCAGCAGCAGGACATCGAGCGCGTCGCCTCGGAGATCGGTGCGCTGCGCGGCCTGCGCGCGGGCAGCGTGCGCATCGCCAGCACGGGCGGCTTCGCGGCCGATTTCCTGCCCACGCTGATCGCCACCTTCCAGCAGCGGCATGGCGGCATCCTGTTCCACCTTGACGTGTTTCCGCAGGGCCAGATCGCGCGCCGCGTGCGTGACGGCGAGGCGGACATCGGCATCACGCTCAGCGCCCTGCCCGAGCTGGGCCTGCGCGTCGAGCTGCGGCATCCCAGCCCCGTGCTGGCCATCATGGGCACGCGCCATCCGCTTGCCCAACAGCGCCACGTGTCGCTGGCCCAGGTGGTGGAGCATCCGCTGGCGCTGCCGCCCAAGGACAGTTCGCTGCGCCAGTTGCTGGACATCAGCTGTTCGCGCCAGGGCCTGCGCTACGCGCCGGCGCTGGTCAGCAACCATGCCGACACCCTGGCCAGCTTCGTGGCGGCGGGCGGCCAGGCCATCGCCTTCTATGGCGAGATTTCCATCCGCACGCGCCTGCTGGCCCATGCGGTTGCGGCCGTGCCGTTGCGCGACCGCGAGATGAACGAGCGCTACTTGGAAGTGCAGACCCTGGCTGGCCGCAACCTGCCGGAGGCGGCCAAGGCCTTCGTTCAGCACCTGGTGGAGGCCATCCGGGCCACCGGCTGACGCGAGACAGCGGGAAGCGCACGGCTGGATTGCCAAGGCCGCAACAAAACTTTCTGATTTCGGCGATGAATGGAATGCAGCGCGGGCCGAGAATGCGCCCTCGGCCGCCGCACGGCGTTGCCTGCGCTGCCGCGCGCGCCGCCCTGCCGGCCGGCTCTTCTCTACTTCTTTGTCCCGACTGCCATGACCGCTGCCCAGAACCTGCCCTTCTCGAAAATCCGCGTCGCCGCCGGCCTGGCCTTCCTGGCCGGCGAGATGCCTTTCGCCTCCGACGGCAGCATTCCCGAAGGCATCGCGGCCCAGACGCGCCTGACGCTGGCGCGCATCGCGGCCACCCTGGCCACCGTGCAGCTGGACCTGAGCGACGTCGTGTCGGTGAACGTCTTCCTCACGCACAAGGAGGATTTCGCCGAGTTCAATAAGGTCTATGCCGAACACTTCCGCGACCCGCTGCCCGTGCGCGCGACGGTGGTTTCGCAGCTGGTCGCGCCCGCGCGCGTCGAAATCTGCGTGACCGCGGCGCTGCGGGCCTAAGCTGCGTTCCTTCATCCCTCACAGGCGGCCGCGGCCGCACGAAGCGACATGAGTTCAGACATCCTGGTCCTGGGCGCCGGCATGGTCGGCGTGGGCACGGCATTGGCGCTGCGCCAGCGCGGCCATGCGGTCACGCTGGTCGACCGCAAGGCGCCGGGCCAGGAGACTTCGTACGGCAACGCCGGCATCATCCAGCGCGAAGCCGTTCGGCCCTATGCCTTTCCGCGCGACTGGCGCAAGCTGGTGCAGGTGGCGCTGCGGCGCGGCAACGACGTGCACTACCACGCGGCCGGCATGCCGGCGCTCGCGACGCGGCTGTACCGCTACTGGTCGCATTCGGCGCCGCGGGCCTATCCCGGCATCGCGGCCGCCTACGCGGCGCTGATCGCGCACAGCCTCAGCGAGCACGCCGGCTGGATCCGCCAGGCCGATGCCGAAGACCTGGTCAAGCGGGAAGGCTGGATGCAGGGCTTTCGCACGCCCGCCCTGTTCGAGCAGGCCGGCCGCGAGGCCCGGGAGGCGGCGCAGGCCCACGGCCTGGGCTGCGACCTGCTCGACGGCGAGGCGCTGGCGCACCGCGTGCCCGCCCTGCGCCAGCGCCTGGCAGGGGCCATCCACTGGCGCGACCCCTGGGCCGTCAACGACCCCGGCGAACTGGTCGCCCGCTATGCCGCGCTGTTCGAGCGCATGGGCGGGCGGCTGCTGCGCGGCGATGCCGCCAGCCTGCGCCGGCAGGGCGCAGGCTGGGCGGTCGATACGCAGGAAGGGCCGGTCCAGGCCGCGCATGCGGTGCTGGCGCTGGGGCCCTGGGCCGATGCCGCGCTCGTGCGCTTCGGCTACCGCTTCCCGCTGTTCGTCAAGCGCGGCTACCACCGCCACTACGCGGGCGGCGCGACGCTGGACATGCCCCTGCTCGACGTCGAGCAGGGCGTGATGCTCGCGCCCATGCGGCGTGGCCTGCGCCTGACCACGGGCGCCGAGTTCGCCCCCATCGATGCCCCGCCCACGCCCGTGCAGCTGGCCGAGGCCGAACGCTCCACGCGCGAGCTGGTGGACCTGGGCCAGGGCGTGGAAGCCCAGCCCTGGCTGGGCGCGCGCCCCTGCACGGCCGACATGAAGCCGGTCATCGGCGCTGCGCCGCGCCACCCCGGCCTGTGGTTCAACTTCGGCCATGGCCACCAGGGCTTCACCCTGGGGCCGGCCAGCGGGCGGCTCGTCGCCGAGCTGATCGGCGGCGAGACGCCGTATGTCGATCCGCGGCCCTATTCGCCGCAGCGCTTCTGAAGCGCGACGGACCTCTGCTGACGCCGTGATGCGGCCCCGATGGCGGGCAGGGCTCAAGGAGGCGTCGCTAGACTTCTCGTACGCATGCGCGCCGGGCGCATGCGCCAAAGCGGATCAGATGGGCGCAGCAACGACGCGAACAGGGACCGGCCAGGCAGACAGGCTGGCGCACGTGGACGGCCTGCGCGGCTTCGCGCTGTTCGGCATCTTCGTGGTCAACAGCGCGATGATCGCTTCGCCCTACCAGGCGCTGGGGCTGCCCGACCCGGCCTTCGACGCCCCCGTGGATGCGGCGGTGCGCTGGTTCGTGGCCTGCGTGTTCGAGACCAAGTTCTACCTGCTGTTCTCCTTTCTCTTCGGCTACAGCTTCACCTTGCAGATGACGGCCGCGCAGCGCAGCGGCGCAGCCTTCGCGCCGCGCTTCCTGCGGCGCCTGGTGGGGCTGGCGGTGCTGGGCCTGGCCCACGCCATGCTGTTCTACCCGGGCGACATCCTGCTGGCCTATGCGCTGCTGGGCCTGCCGTTGCTGGCCTGGCGGCGGCTGGATCCGGGCCGGGCGCTGCGCCGCGCGCGCTGGATGGGCCTGCTCGCCGTCTCGCTGTGGCTGCTGCTGGGGCTGTTCATCCTCTGGCTGCCGGGCACCGTGGACGACGCCACGGCCTATCGCACCGATGCGCAGGCGGCACTGGCCGCCTACCGCAGCGGCTGGGCGGGCACCGTGCTGCAGAACACGCGCGAATGGGCGGGCAGCATCTGGTGGCAGCTGATGCTGGTGCAGGGGCCCTTCGTGGCCGTGATGTTCCTGGTGGGCTACGCCCTGGGCCGGCGCGAGGCGCTGGCCGACCCGTGGCGCGAGCCGGGCCGTCTGCGCCAGCTGCTGCTGATCGGCCTGCTGCCCGGGCTGGCGGGCGCGGCCTTCTATGCCACCACCGCGCTGCCGTCGGTGCCGATTTCGTGGAAGCTGCTGGGCCTGGCCGTGGGGCTGGCGACGGCGCCCCTGCTGTCGCTGAGCTACGGCGCCGCCTTCCTGCTGCTGTGGCGCAGCGCCTGCGGGCCATGCCTGGCGGCCTGGCTGGCGCCGGCCGGCCGCATGGCGCTCACCCACTACCTGATGCAGTCGGTGCTGTGCGCCTTCGTGTTCACGGGCTGGGGCCTGCGCCGGGTCAGTGCGGTGCCGCCGCTCGGCGTGCTGGTGCTGGTCCTTCTGCTGTTCGGCCTGCAACTGCTGCTGTCGCGCTGGTGGATGCAGCGCCATGTCCATGGCCCGGTGGAAGGGCTGCTGCGCGCGCTGACTCTGGCAAGGTGGCCGCGCTGGCGCCGGACCCCGGTCGCGTGAGTCCTCGCACGCCCGTCCCTGCCGCCAAGGAAAAAGCAGGGCGCAGGGCCCGGCTTTCATGCGCACGGCGGCGGCCGATGCGCGGCGGCCCGCCGCGGCTTACTGCACCAGCAGCACGCTGCGTTCCGCATCGGCGATCACGTTGGTCGCCACCGAACCCATGAGCGCGCGGCCCAGCGCGCCATGGCCGCGCGTGCCCACCACGATCAGGCCGGCATCCGCCTCGTTGGCGGCGGCGACGATCTCGGCCGCGGCATTGCCGTGGCGGCTCTGGATGCTGTAGTTGCTCACGCCCAGCTGCGCCAGCTGCGCCTTCACGGGATCGAGCACCTTGGCGCTTTCCTCGGCGTAGTACTCGTGGAGCAGCTCCTTGCTGATGTGGCGGCTGGCGTGCGGCGGAATGGCCGCGCAGACGTTGACCAGGATCAGCTCATTGCCTTCGACGAACTGGGCGCGGTGAGCCACCAGGTAGTCCAGGGCCTTGCGGGTGTAGGCGCTGCCGTCCACGGCGACGACGATCTTCATAGGTGTGCACTCCTCAAAAAAACAATGAAAGGCGGGACCGATGCGGGCATCGGGCAGTCCGGCCACGGACATCGCAGCGCTGTCGTTCTTGGAGCTATGGCTTGCACGCGGGGCAGGGCCTGCGCGGCCTTGCGTCCAAATCTTATGACGCGGCCGGGTCCGTGCTTGTCAGCCGCGGGCGCGTGAACGCGCGCGGCGGGACCAAGGGCCGGGGTTCAGCGCAGCACCAGCACCGGAATGCTGGAATGCGTCAGCACGTTGAGCGTCTCGCTGCCCATCAGCAGGCGCTTGAGGCCCTTGCGGCCATGCGAGGCCATCACGATCAGGTCGGCCTTGTGCTTGGTGGCCGCGGCAATGATCGACTCGGCCACCAGGTCCGACTTGGCGACGGCGCCGCGGGCCACCACGCCCTTGGCTTCGGCCTGCTGCACATAGCGGTCGACCAGCGCGCGGCCCTGCTCGGTCCACTGCTTCTCGATCCGGGCCACGTCGACCGCCTCGAAGGCGATGGCCCCTTCCATGTAGCTCGTGGGGTAGCGCTGGGTCACGGTGAGCACTACCAGCTCGGCGCCCGTGCCGGCGGCCAGGCCGATGGCATGGGCGACCGCCTTCTTCGACAGGGGTGTGGCGTCGGTGGCGACGAGGATGCGCTTGTACATGAGGGGTCTCCTTGTCCGGGGGCGCGGGCCGACAGTGGCCAGGGCCAGCTTAGCCGGAAGGCGCGCGAAAGCCTTGATCCCTGTCAAATCCTTGCCGCGTGTGCGGTCGCATCATGCATGCATGTCCACTGCACCGATCCTGGGCTGCGCGGGCCTGCCCACGGGCGCCGAGCGGCAGGCCTTCGCCCGCCTCGACGACCCGGCCGAATGGAGCGGCTTCGGCCGCGAGCTCGAGGCCGGTGGCCGCTGGGAATCCAACTTCGCCGTCGAAGGCATGACCTGCGCAGCCTGCTCCTTCACGCTGGAGGACGCGCTCGCGCGCATCCCCGGCGTGCAGAAAGTGGTGGTGAGTGCCGCCAGCCGCCGCGCGCGCCTGGTGTGGTCGCCCGGCGCGGTGCGGCCCTCGCGCTGGCTGGAGGCCGTGGCGCAGCTCGGCTACCGGCTGCTGCCGGCGGGCGACGCCTCGCTGCGCCTGCTGCGGCAGCAGGAGGCGCGCCGCATGCTGTTCCGCTGGCTGGTGGCGGGCCTGTGCATGATGCAGGTCATGATGTACGCGCTGCCCGCGTACATCGCCGGCCCGGGCGACATGACGCCCGACATCGAGCAGTTGCTGCGCTGGGCCTCGTGGGTGCTGAGCCTGCCCGTCATGTTCTTCTGCTGCGGCCCCTTCTTCCGCAGCGCCTGGCGCGACCTGCGGCGCGGGCGCATCGGCATGGACGTGCCCGTGGCCCTGGGCATGGCGATCGCCTTCGGCGTCAGCACGGCGGGCACCTTCGATCCGCAGGGGCCCTTCGGTCACGAGGTGTACTTCGACTCGCTGACCATGTTCGTGTTCTTCCTGCTCACCGGCCGCTGGCTGGAGGCGCGGCTGCGCGAGCGCACCGCCGGCGCGCTGGACGCGCTGGGCAACCGGCTGCCCGAGCAGGTCGAGCGCCAGTGCGCCGACGGCAGTTTCGAAGCCGTGGCGCCGCGCCGGCTGCGCCCCGGCGACGTGCTGCGCGTGAAGCCCGGCGAGGCCTTCGCCGCCGACGGCGTGGTGATCGAAGGCGACACGCTGGCCGATGAGGCGCTGCTCACGGGCGAATCGCGCCCGGTGCCGCGGCCCTGCGGCGCGCGCGTGCATGCGGGCAGCCACAACCTCGCGGCCGTGGTGCTGGTGCGCGCCACCTCGGTCGGCGCCTCCACGCGCTTCGGTCAGATCGTGGCGCTGATGGACGAGGCCGCCACGCAGCGCCCGCGCCTGGCGCAGCTGGCCGACCGCATCGCCAGCCCTTTCCTGGCCGTGGTGCTGCTGGCCGCCTTCGGCGCCGTGCTCTGGTGGTGGCCCACCGATCCGGGGCGCGCGCTGATGATCGCCGTCTCGGTGCTGATCGTGACCTGCCCCTGCGCGCTGTCGCTGGCCACGCCGGCGGCCATGCTGGCCAGCGCTGGCGCGCTGGCGCGGCGCGGCGTGCTGGTGGGAAGGCTGCAGGCGCTGGAGCCGCTGGCCGCCGTGGACACGCTGGTCTTCGACAAGACCGGCACGCTGACGCGCGACACGCCCCGGCTGGCGCGCATCTACAGCCGGCGCGGCATGCCGCCGGGCGAGGCGCTGGCGCGCGCCGCGGCGCTGGCGCAGGGCTCGCTGCACCCGGCCTCGCGGGCGCTGGCGCAGGCCTGGGCGCAGACGCACGGCCAACCTCCGGCCTGGCGTGCCGGCGGGCTGCAGGAGCAGATGGGGCAGGGCGTGCAGGCTCTGCTGCAGCACCTGCATCAGCACGGCGGCCTGCATCGGCTGGGATCGGCGGCCTATTGCGGCGTGGAGCGGCTGCCGGCGGATCTGCTGCAAGTCCACCTGGCCGACGAGCAAGGCTGGCTGGCCAGCTTCGCGCTGGAAGAAGACCTGCGCACCGAGGCGCCTGCCGCCGTGCAGGCCCTGAGTGGGCAGGGTGTTGAGGTCCAGCTGCTGTCGGGCGACCGCGCGCCGGCGGCGGCCGCGCTGGCGGCGGCCGCCGGCATCGCGGCGGATCGCGTGCGCGGCGACTGCGCGCCGGAGGACAAGCTGGCGAGCGTGAAGCAATGGCAGGCCGAGGGCCACCGCGTGGCCATGGTGGGCGACGGGCTCAACGACGGTCCCGTGCTGGCGCAGGCCGATGCCTCCTTCGCCTTCGGCCAGGCCGTGCCGCTGGCCCAGGCGCGGGCCGACTTTGTGGTGCTGGCCGACGACCTGTCGGTGATTCCCCTGGCCGTGGCCCAGGCGCGCCGCACGCTGCGCGTGGTGCGCCAGAACCTGGCCTGGTCGGCCGCCTACAACCTGCTGAGCGTGCCCTTCGCGCTCATGGGCCTGATGCCGGCCTGGCTGGCGGGCCTGGGCATGGCGGCCAGTTCGGTGCTGGTGGTGCTCAACAGCACGCGCGTGGCGCGCGACCTGCCGGCGCCCCCGCAGGCGCAGGAGGCCTGAATGGACATCCTTTTCGTGCTGGTGCCGCTGTCGGTCCTGCTGGTGCTGGCCATCATCGCCGCCCTCTGGTGGACGGTGGAGCGTGGCCAGTTCGACGACATCGAGAAGGAAGGCGAGCGCATTCTGCGCGGCGATTGATCTTGATCAATCAAGCCCCTGATGCCCCGGCGGACACTTTGCAACATCCCTAAAAACCCGTACTCCATGATGCAGACAGCAACCCCCCCTGCAGCGGTCTACACCGACACCGTCGTGCGCCAGTTCTCACTGATGGCGGTGGTCTGGGGCGTGGTCGGCATGCTCGTCGGCGTGGTCATCGCCGCGCAGCTGACCTGGCCCGAACTCAACCTGGGCATTCCGTGGCTCAGCTACGGCCGGCTGCGGCCGCTGCACACCAATGCGGTGATCTTCGCCTTCGGTGGCTGCGCGCTGTTCGCCACCAGCTACCACGTGGTGCAGCGCACCTGCCAGACGGCGCTGTTCCTGCCCAAGCTGGCGGCCTTCACCTTCTGGGGTTGGCAGCTGGTCATCGTGGCGGCCGCCATCTCGCTGCCGCTGGGCTACACCCAGGGCAAGGAATACGCCGAGCTGGAATGGCCCATCGACATCCTGATCGCCGCCGTGTGGGTGTCCTACGCCATCGTGTTCTTCGGCACCGTGGGCATGCGCAAGGTGCGCCACATCTACGTGGCCAACTGGTTCTACGGCGCCTTCATCATCGCCGTGGCGCTGCTGCACATCGTCAACAGCGCCGCCATCCCCTCGGGCCTGATGAAGAGCTACTCGGCCTACGCCGGAGTGCAGGACGCGATGGTGCAGTGGTGGTACGGCCACAACGCCGTGGGCTTCTTCCTCACGGCCGGCTTCCTCGGGATGATGTACTACTACATCCCCAAGCAGGCCGAGCGCCCGGTCTACAGCTACCGCCTGTCCATCGTCCACTTCTGGGCGCTGATCTTCACCTACATGTGGGCGGGCCCGCACCACCTGCACTACACCGCGCTGCCGGACTGGACGCAGTCGGTGGGCATGCTGTTCTCGCTGATCCTGCTGGCGCCCAGCTGGGGCGGCATGATCAACGGCGTGATGACCCTCTCGGGCGCCTGGCACAAGCTGCGCACCGACCCGATCCTGCGCTTCCTGATCGTGGCCCTGTCCTTCTACGGCATGTCCACCTTCGAGGGCCCGATGATGTCCATCAAGACCGTCAACGCCCTGTCGCACTACACCGACTGGACCGTGGGCCACGTGCACTCCGGTGCCCTGGGCTGGGTGGGTCTGATCTCGATGGGCTCGCTGTACTACCTGATCCCGCGCATGTACGGCCGCACCACGATGTTCAGCATCAAGGCCATCGAACTGCACTTCTGGATGGCCACCGTCGGCATCGTGCTGTACATCGCCGCGATGTGGATCGCCGGCGTGATGCAGGGGCTGATGTGGCGTGCGGTGAACCCCGACGGCACGCTGGCCTACACCTTCGCCGAGTCGGTGAAGGCCACCTACCCCTTCTATGCCGTGCGCCTGCTGGGCGGCCTGCTGTACCTGGGCGGCATGGTGGTCATGGCCTGGAACACCTGGATGACCGTGGTGTCGGGCCGCGCGGCGCGCGCCGTGATTCCGCCCGTCCAAGCGGCTCATGCCTGAGGAGAAAAACGCCATGAGCACCGAGAACAAGCCATCGTCCGGCTTCACCCACGAGAAGGTCGAGACCAACAACTTCCTCATGATCGTGCTGATCCTGCTGGTGGTTGCGGTGGGCGGCCTGGTGGAGATCGTGCCCCTGTACTTCCAGAAGTCCACCACCGAGCCGGTGGCGGGCCTCAAGCCCTACACGGCCCTGCAACTGGCCGGGCGCGACGTGTACCTGCGCGAGGGCTGCTACAACTGCCACTCGCAGATGATCCGGCCCTTGCGCGCCGAGACCATGCGCTACGGGCACTACTCGGTGGCGGGCGAATTCGTCTACGACCATCCCTTCCAGTGGGGCAGCAAGCGCACCGGCCCCGACCTGCACCGCGTGGGCGGCAAGTACAGCGACGAGTGGCACCGCGTGCACCTGGTGAACCCGCGCGACGTGGTGCCCGAATCCAACATGCCGGCCTACGCCTGGCTGGAGAAGAACACCGTCGACGGCAAGCAGCTGCAGGCCAACATGCGGGCGCTGCGCAAGGTCGGCGTGCCCTACAGCGACGAAGAAATCGCCAGTGCCGCCGCGGACGTGGAAGGCAAGACCGAGATGGAAGCCACCATCGCCTACCTGCAGTCGCTGGGCACGGCGCTGAAGTGATCGAGGAGAACTGAGCGATGGACATCACCACCCTGCGTTCCGTGGCCACCGTGGCCTGCCTGGTCCTGTTCCTGGCCATCGTGGCCTGGGCCTACGCGCGCCGCAACAAGTCTCGCTTCGACGAGGCCGCCCACCTGCCTTTCGAGCAGGATTGACGACGAAAGAGAGAACACGATGAGCGACTTCGTCAGCAACTTCTGGTCGAACTACGTCATAGCGGCCACGCTCCTGAGCATCCTGGGCTGCGCGATCCTGCTGTGGCTCACGGCGCGCAAGAAGGTCCAGTCGGCCGACGACAACACCACGGGCCACGTCTGGGACGAGGACCTGCGCGAATCCAACAACCCGCTGCCCTTGTGGTGGGTGGGCCTGTTCATCATCACCATCGTGTTCTCGGTGGCCTACCTGTTCTTCTACCCCGGCCTGGGCACCATGCCCGGCAAGCTGGGCTGGAGTTCGGCGGGCCAGTACGAGAACGAGGTGGCCAAGGCGAACGCGGCGCTGGAGCCCGTCTACGCGCGCTTCATGGAGATGGACACGCCGCAGATCGCCGCCGACCCCGCGGCCCATGCCATCGGCGAGCGCCTGTTCATGAACAACTGCGCGCAGTGCCACGGCTCCGACGCGCGCGGCAGCAAGGGCTTTCCCAACCTGGCCGACAAGGACTGGCTGCATGGCGGCGAGCCCGAGAACATCGTCCAGTCCATCACCGAAGGCCGCGTGGGCGTGATGGCGCCGATGGCCGCCGCCGTGGGCAGTGCCGACGACGTCAAGAACGTCGCGCACTATGTGCTGAGCCTGTCTGGCAGCCCGCACGATTCGCTGCGCGCCGGCCTGGGCAAGCCCAAGTACGCGGTCTGCGCGGCCTGCCACGGCGCCACCGGCGACGGCAACCCGGCCCTGGGCGCGCCGCGCCTGAACGACAACATCTGGCTGCACGGCTATGGCGAGGCCGCCATCATCGCCATGATCGCCAACGGCAAGCACAACGAGATGCCGGCGCAGAAGGGCCGGCTGACCGAGGCGCAGATCAAGGTGCTGGCTTCCTATGTGTGGGGCCTGTCGAATGCGCCGGTGACTGCAGCGGCCCAGCGATGAAGAGGGCCGGCTCGCGGGGCCGGCCTTTTCCCTTGTCATGTCAGAACCAAAAAGCAGCGGCTCCCCACGCCGCGTCATCCCCATCGCCGCCGAGCCGCAGGAAGAGAGCATTCGCCTGTACGCGGCCAGCAAGAAGATCTACCCGCGCAGCATCAGCGGGGTCTTCGCGCGCTGGCGCTGGGGCATGGTCTTTCTCACGCAGCTCGTCTTCTACGGCCTGCCCTGGATCGAGTGGGGCGGGCGGCAGTCGGTGCTGTTCGACCTGGCCGCGCGGCGCTTCTACCTCTTCGGGCTGGTGCTCTACCCGCAGGACCTGATCTACCTGGCGGGCCTGCTGGTCATCTCGGCGCTCGCGCTCTTTCTCTTCACGGCCGTGGCGGGCCGCCTGTGGTGCGGCTTCGCCTGCCCGCAGACCGTCTACACCGAGATCTTCATGTGGGTGGAGCACAAGATCGAGGGCAACCGCAACGCGCGCATGCGGCTGGACGGCGAGGCGCTGTCGATGGAGAAGTTCGTCAAGAAGAGCTTCAAGCACATCGTCTGGATCGGCATCGCGATGTGGACCGGCTTCACCTTCGTGGGCTACTTCACGCCCATCCGCGTGCTGGGCCTGGAGTTCCTGCAGACCCAGCTGGGCTCGTGGGAGGTGTTCTGGGTCTTCTTCTACGCCTTCGCGACCTACGGCAACGCGGGCTTCATGCGCGAGCAGGTGTGCAAGTACATGTGTCCCTATGCGCGCTTCCAGAGCGCGATGTTCGACGCCGACACGCTGGTGGTGAGCTACGACACCCAGCGCGGCGAGCCGCGCGCACCGCGCGGGCGCAACGTGGACCACAAGGCCAAGGGCCTGGGCGACTGCATCGACTGCGGCCTGTGCGTGCAGGTCTGTCCCACGGGCATCGACATCCGCAACGGCCTGCAGTACGAATGCATCGGCTGCGGCCTGTGCGTGGACGCCTGCAACACCGTGATGGAGAAGATGAACTACCCCCAGGGGCTGATCCGCTTCGACACGACGAACGGCATGGCCCACCGCTGGTCGCCGCGTCAGTTGCTGCGCCGCGTGCTGCGGCCGCGCGTGCTGATCTACACCGCGGTTCTGGGACTGCTGGTGGTCGGCATGCTGACCAGCCTGGTGGTGCGCACGCCGCTGAAGGTGAACGTGGTGCGCGACCGCGCCTCGCTGGCGCGCATCGTGGAAGGCGGGCGGCTGGAGAACGTCTACCGCTTGCAGATCATGAATGCCACCGAAAAGCCGCAGCGCTACCGCATCAGCGCCGAAGGCATTCCGGGCATTGCCGTGGCCACCGACGAGCCGGTCATCGCGGTGGGCCCGGCCGAATCGCGCTACGTGGCCGTGCGGCTGCAGATCCCGTACGAGGCGCGCCCGCCCGGCTCGCACGTGGTGCACATCGGCGTGCGCGAGGAGGGCGGCAGCGCCCAGGTGTCGGAGAAAGCGGCCTTCATCGTGCCGCGTTGAACGGAGTTACATCCCATGGCTAGCATTCCCCTCATGAACACCCCTCAACGCCCCGAGCGCGAGCCCGATTCCGGCCCCTGGTGGCGCCATCCCCTGATGTGGATGGTGGTCGGCGGCCCGGCCGTCGTGGTGGTGGCCGCCATCGCCACCGCCTGGATCGCGATGACCGACCCGGATCCGGTGATCGAGCCCGACTACTACCGCAAGGGCATCGAGATCAACCAGACGCTGGAAGCGCAGCGCGCGCTGGCGCCGGCGCAGCAGGGGCGCAATCACGCGAACACGCCCACGGTCGACATGCCGCTCAAGCCTTGAGGTGGACAAGCCATGCAAGCGCGCCGCCTGATGGCGATCGGCTGGTCTTCGTTCCTTGCGGCCTGTGTGCTGGAATTCCTGGTCTTCGCCTGCCTGGACCCGGGCGAGATGCACTGGTTCGGCGAACCGCTCGGCCTGTCCCGGCAGGCGATCTACGCAGTGTCCTTCTTCGCGTTCTGGACCGTGACGCTGCTGTCCAGCGCGCTGGCCGTGCTGCTCACGATGAGCGAGGGCGAACTCAACGCGTCGCAGCCGCAGAAGCGCGGCTGACGCGCGCCCCCTGGCGCAAAGAAAGAGAGCGGCTCGCAAGCCGCTCTCGAAGCTTCCGGACGGCGCAGGGCCGTGCGAACGCCGAATCCGGGTTCAGTTGCAGACCGTCGGATTGGCCAGCCGCTTGAGCGCCTCGGCGTCGGTGATGCGCACGTGGCGCTGGTTCACTTCCACCACGCCTTCCTCGACGAACTTGGACAGGGTGCGGCTCACGGTTTCCAGCTTCAGGCCCAGGTAGCTGCCGATTTCCTCGCGCGTCATGCGCAGGATCAGTTCGGTGGCCGAGAAGCCGCGTGCATGCAGGCGCTGCACCAGGTTCAGCAGGAAAGCCGCCAGGCGCTCCTCGGCGCGCATGCTGCCCAGCAGCAGCATCACGCCATGCTCACGCACGATCTCGCGGCTCATGACCTGGTGCACGTGGCGCTGCAGCGCCGTGACCTCGCGCGACAGCTCTTCCAGCCGCTCGTAGGGCATCACGCAGACCTCGGAATCCTCCAGCGCCACGGCATCGCAGGAATGCTGGCCGTTGACGATGCCGTCCAGGCCGATGATCTCGCCGGCCATCTGGAAGCCCGTGACCTGGTCGCGTCCGTCTTCCGTGGTCACCCGGGTCTTGAACACGCCGGTGCGGATGGCGAACAGCGAGGTGAAGCGCTCGCCGTTGTGGAACAGCAGCTCCTTGCGCTTGACCTTGCGGCGCGTGGCCACCAGTTCGTCCAGCCGCTCCAGCTCGTTGGGCTGCAGGTCCACCGGCATGCACAGCTCGCGCAGGTTGCAGTTGGAGCAGGCGATCTTGATGGTGTCAGGCGTCATGGCGTAAGGGCGACGTCCAGCGTCGGAAAAGGAATGGACCTGTGGTGCGCCCCCCGCAGGGGCCGGCGGCCAGAGATGACATATGTTAATTGTGCGCCTGTCAACACGCCGGCATTTGATGCAGGTCAACGGAGCGTCGGGCCGGCAGGTGCACAGTCGGGTCATCCTCGAAAACGAAGGTTTCCGTCTCTGCGATGAAGCCGCCCTCCCTCCGTCTCGTGCCGTCCGTCTCCGCCGTGTCGGCGCCGCCGTCGCCCGTGATCGACGCCGCGCTGCTGCGCCGCTTCGACGTGCCCGGCCCGCGCTATACCTCGTACCCCACCGCCGACCGCTTCGTGGAAGCCTTCGGCGACAGCGACTACGCGCAGGCGCTGCGGCAGCGCCGCGACCACGCCGCGGCTCGGGCGCTGCCCTTGTCGCTGTACGTGCACCTGCCTTTTTGCGAGTCGCTGTGCTACTACTGCGCCTGCAACAAGATCATCACCCGCCACCATGACAAGGCCCGGCGCTACCTGGACTACCTGGCACTGGAACTACGGCTGCAGACCGCGCACCTGGGTGAAGGCATGCCTGTCAGCCAGCTGCACCTGGGCGGCGGCACCCCCACCTTCCTGAGCGACGAGGAGCTGGCGCAGCTCATGCAGATGTTGCGCGGCGCCTTCAATTTCGCGCCGAACGGCGAGTATTCGATCGAGGTGGACCCGCGCACCATCAGCAAGGCGCGGCTGGCCCACCTTGCGGCGCTGGGCTTCAACCGGCTGAGCTTCGGCGTGCAGGATTTCGACCCGGCCGTGCAGAAGGCGGTGCACCGCATCCAGCCGGCCGCGCAGGTCTTCGAGCTGGTGGCCGAGGCGCGGCGCCTGGGCTTCGCGTCGGTGAACGTGGATCTGATCTACGGTCTGCCCCGGCAGAGCGCCGAGTCCTTCGACCGTACGCTGGCACAGGTGTGCGAATTGCGGCCCGACCGCATCGCGCTCTATGCCTATGCCCATCTGCCCGCGCGCTTCAAGCCGCAGCGGCGCATCCTCGATGCCGATCTGCCGCCCGCCGGGGTGAAGGTCGAGATGCTGTCGCGTTCCATCGCCGCCTTCGGCCGCGCCGGCTATGCCTACATCGGCATGGACCATTTCGCGCTGCCGGAGGACACGCTGGCCGTGGCCAAGCGCCAGGGCCGGCTGCACCGCAATTTCCAGGGCTACAGCACGCAGCCCGACTGCGACATCATCGCGCTGGGCGTGTCGGCCATCGGCCGCGTGGGCGCGACCTACAGCCAGAACGTGAAGACGCTGGACGAGTACTACGACCTGCTGGACCAGGGGCGCCTGCCCGTGGTGCGCGGCCTGGCGCTGACGCGCGACGACGTGCTGCGGCGCACGGTGATCATGGCGCTGATGTGCCAGGGGCGGGTGGACTTCGAAGCCATCAGCCTGGCGCACCTGGTCGACTTCCAGAAGTACTTCGCGGCCGAGCTGCAGGCGCTCGAAGGGCTGCAGGCCCAGGGGCTGGTGCGGCTCAGCGCCCGCGAGGTGCAGGTCACGCCCATGGGCTGGTTCTTCGTGCGCGCCGTGGCCATGGTCTTCGACCGCTACCTGCAGGCGGACCAGGCGCGCTCGCGCTTCTCGCGAATCATCTGACGGCCGGCCATGAACGGCTCCCTCGCGCTCACGGCCCTGCTGATGGGCTTGGCCGGCGGCCCGCATTGCGTGGCGATGTGCGGGGCCGCCTGCGCGGGCGTGGGCCAGGCGGCGGGGCCGCGCCAGGGGCGGGCGCTGGCCGGTTTCCAACTGGGCCGCCTGGGCGGCTATGCCGCACTCGGCGGCGTGGCCGCCGCCACGGTGCAGGGCATCGGCTGGCTGGGCAGCCACACCGCGGCCTTGCGGCCCGTCTGGACGATGCTGCACGTGGCGGCGCTGCTGCTGGGCCTGGTGCTGCTGGTGCGCGCGCGCCAGCCACTGTGGCTCGACGGGCCGGCGCGGGGCCTGTGGCAGCAGGTGCGCCGCATGAGCGCCACGCGCGGCGGGCCCTGGCTGCTCGGCGCGATGTGGGCGCTGCTGCCCTGCGGCCTGCTCTATTCGGCCCTGCTGGTGGCGGCGCTGGCGGGTGACGTGGCTTCGGGCGCGGCCACCATGGCGCTGTTCGCCCTCGGCAGCGGCTTGTGGCTGTGGGCCGGCCCCTGGCTCTGGCTGCGGCTCGCGGCGACGGGCTGGCAGGGAGCCACGGGTGGGGCATCCCGGTGGCGCGGTGAATGGGGCGTGCGGCTGGCGGGCGCGGCCCTGGCGGCCAGCGCGGCATGGACGCTGCTGCAGGGCACGGCCCCGGGGCGAGCCTTCATGCTTTGGTGCCTGGGATAAAAAGCCGCCCGTTATTGCCATGCGCAAGAGCGCGTGCCGGCGGAAAAAGCGGCCTGCAGTTGCTCTTGAATCTGTAGGACGCCGTCTTTTTTCCGGGCGGCCAGGCGCCGGGCGTCGCCGGGCCCCGGCGTGCGTTGAAAGCGCGGGCGCTCCCCAAAAAAAGAGCCGCGGGCGCATCGGCGGGATGCGCAGGCGTTTTACGCGGCGCTTTTCAGCGCCCAATTCATTCATCTAGAATCGCCGCGTTGTGTTTTTCAAGGGCATCCAATGACCACTCTCGCAGAAATCAATTCGCAGATTCAACAGCACGACGAGAAGATCGCTGAATTGCGCAAGCAGGCCGAACAGCTGCGCAACCAGGAACGCGCGGGTGTGATCGAGGAACTGCGCCGAAAGATTGCCGAGTACGGCATCACGGCCAGCGATTTGCGCCTGTCGACCGCGCGCGGCCCCGGCAAGCGCAGCGTGAGCGCTTCCCCCGCCAAAACCGCCGGCGCCGCCAAATACCGCAGCCCCACGGGCGAAACCTGGTCGGGTGGCCGTGGCCGCAAGCCGCGCTGGGTGGTCGAGGCGCTGGCCGCCGGCAAGTCGCTCGAGGAATTCGAGATCCAGTGACGCCGCGGGCCGCGTGCGCATGCCGCGCGTCGGTGACCCCGCAAGAAAAAGCCCGCATTCGCGGGCTTTTTTTATGCGAGCGCCGGTGCGGGCCGGCGGTGCGCTCATTCGTTCACGAGCACCAGCTTGCCCTTGACGCCGCGCGATCCCATGTGCGCATAGGCCGCCTTGAGTTCGGACATCGGCATGGTGCGGTCGATCACCGGCTTGATCTTGCCCTGGCCGTACCAGCGGGCCAATTCGGCCATCATCTGCGCATTGGCCTGGGGTTCGCGCTTAGCGAAATCGCCCCAGAAAACGCCCACCAGCGAGGCACCCTTGAGCAGCGGCAGGTTCAGCGGCAGCGCCGGGATCGGGCCCGAGGCAAAACCCACCACCAGATAACGGCCGCGCCAGGCGATCGATCGGAAGGCCGGCTCGGCGAATTCACCGCCCACCGGGTCGTAGATCACGTCCGGCCCCTTGCCGCCGGTGGCTTCCTTGATGGCGTCGCGCAAACCGCTGGCGGGGGTGTGCACGCCGTAATTGATGGTGAGGTCGGCACCCAGCGATTTGCACAGCGCGCATTTCTCGTCATTGGAGGCCGCGGCAATCACTCGGGCCCCCGCCGCCTTGGCAATCTGGATGGCGGCCGTGCCCACGCCGCCGGCAGCCCCCAGCACCAGCACCGTTTCACCCGCCTTCAATTGCGCGCGGTCGATGAGCGCATGCCACGAAGTGGCGTAGATCATGATGAATGCCGCGGCATCCACAGGGCCGAAACCGTCGGGCAACGGCATGCACAAGGCGGCCGGCGCCAGCGTGTGGGTGCCAAAGCCGCCCGTGCCCGACAGGCAGGCCACGTTCTGGCCCACTTTCAGGTGCGTGACACCTTCGCCCACGGCCTGCACCACGCCGGCATATTCCGAACCCGGCACGAAAGGCAGCGGCGGCTTGATCTGGTATTTGTTCTGGACGATCAGGATGTCGGGGAAATTCAGGCTGGCGGCCTTGATCTGGACGAGAACCTGGCCCGGACCGGGCTGGGGCGTGGGCAATTCCTTCCAGGCCAGCGCGTCCACGCCAACGGGGTTCTCGCAAAGCCAAGCATGCATAGGATCGTCTCTCGGTCGTTGATGCGGCGCATGATAGGGGGCCGCTGGCAGGCCTTCTTGTCTCTGGTGTGACGGGCTGCGCACGCACGCGCCCGCCCGGGCGCGGCCTGCCTGCGCACCTAGAATCCGGGAAGACATGAAGATCCTGATTTCCAACGACGACGGCTACCAGGCACCCGGCATCGTGGCGCTGCACGACGCCCTGGCGCAACTGGAGGGCGTGCAGGTCGAAGTGGTCGCGCCCGAGCACAACAACAGCGCCAAATCGAACGCCCTGACGCTGTCCGCGCCGCTGTACGTGCATCGCGCCCACAACGGCTTCCGCTACGTGACGGGCACGCCCGCCGATTGCGTGCACATCGCGCTCAAGGGCCTGCTGGACTACCGGCCCGACCTCGTCGTCTCGGGCATCAACAACGGCGCCAACATGGGCGACGACACGATCTATTCCGGCACCGTGGGCGCGGCCATGGAGGCCTACCTCTTCGGCATTCCGGCGATCGCCTTCTCCCAGATCGAGAAGGGCTGGGCGCACGTGGAGGCGGCTGCGCAGGTCGCGCAGCGCCTGGTGCAGCGCATCCGGCGCGAGCAGATGCTGGGCGGGCCGGCCTGGCTGCTGAACGTGAACGTGCCGAACCGGCCGGTCGAGGAACTCAAGCCCATCAAGGTGTGCCGCCTGGGCCGGCGGCACGCGGCCGAAAAGGTGATCACGCAGGACAGCCCGCGCGGCGAGACCATGTACTGGATCGCCGGCGCCGGCGGTGCCAAGGACAGCGGGGAGGGCACCGACTTCCATGCCACGGCCGAAGGGCATGTGGCGCTCACGCCGCTGCAGATCGACCTGACCGACCACGCGCGGCTGGGCGAGTGGCGCAGCGCGGTGGCGCGCCTGGACGCCGCCGCCTGAGCCATGGCGCAAGCTCCCCGTCCTTCCTTTCCTGCCCGGCTGACCTCTTCGTCGCCGGTTTCCGCGCTCCAGCGCAACAAGCCGGCGGTGCCGGCGGTGCGCCCGCCCCCGGTGAGCAGCACGCCCGCGATGGCGTCGGCCGCCGTGCGCGCGCGCATGGTGCAGAAACTGGCCGCGCAGGGCATCGCCGATGCGCGTGTGCTGCAGGCGCTGGGCGCGGTCGAGCGCCACGCCTTCGTGGACAGCGCGCTGGTCAACCAGGCCTACGAGGACACCAGCCTGCCCATCGGGCTGGGCCAGACCATTTCCAAGCCCAGCGTGGTGGCGCGCATGGTCGAACTGCTGCTGGGCGCGCCCGCCCTGGCAGGCAAGCCGCAGGACCGCCTGGGCCGCGTGCTGGACATCGGCACCGGCTGCGGCTACCAGGCCGCGGTGCTGAGCCACGTGGCCACCGAGGTCTACAGCATCGAACGCCTGCGCGGGCTGCACGAGAAGGCGCGCGCCAATCTGCGTCCGTTCCGGCTGGCCACGGTGCATCTGATCCTCGGCGATGGCCGGCTGGGCTATGCCAAGGGCGCGCCGTACGCCGGCATCGTGGCGGCGGCCGGGGGCGAGGATGTGCCGGCCACCTGGGTCGAGCAACTGGCGGTGGGCGGGCGCATCGTAGCTCCGATGCAGTCTGCAAATGGCGGCCAAGCGCTTGTCGTCATTGATAAAAATGCCCGAGGGATCGAACGCCGAATGCTTGAGCCGGTGCACTTCGTCCCCCTAAAATCCGGCATTGCTTGAAGGAAAGACACATGCAGGGTTTTGAGAAGCAGCGACGCGCCCCCCTGGGGCTTGCGGCGCTGCTGTTGTCCTTGGTCATCGCCGGCTGCGCGTCGAACACCACCAGCCCCGCGCCGGTGGAAGACCGCGGCACCATGGGCGGCGCCCCGGCCGCAGACGCCGGCATGCCGGAGACGCCGCCGGTGAAGCCGCCCCCGGGCATCGAAAACCTCGGCAAACCCGGCTATTACGAAGTGCGCCCCGGCGACACGGTGCGCAAGATCGCGCGTGACACCAGCCAGCGCTGGCAAGACATCGTGCGCTGGAACAACCTCGAGGCCAATCCGGACCGCATCGAAGTGGGCCAGGTGTTGCGCGTGGTGCCGCCCGTCGCCACTGCCGCCGCACCTTCGCCGGCCCCGGCGCTGGCGCCGGCAGCCTCCGCCAGCGCGGCCCCGGCCGTGCCCGCCCCGGCCGAAGTGCCCAAGCCGCCGGCGCCCGTGACGACGGCTTCGGTCGCGCCGCCGGCCGCCGCCTCGGGCGACGAGAGCGTGGGCTGGATCTGGCCCGCGCAGGGCACGCTGCTCGCCGGCTTCGATGAGGCCAAGAACAAGGGCTACGACATCGGCGGCAAGGCCGGCGACCCCATCGTGGCCGCTGCGGACGGGCAGGTGGTCTACGCGGGCGCGGGCCTGCGCGGGTACGGCAACCTCATCATCCTCAAGCACAACAACACCTACCTGACGGCCTACGCCCACAACCAGACCCTGCTGGTCAAGGAAGACCAGCGCGTGCGCAAGGGCCAGAAGATCGCCGAGATGGGCAGCAGCGACGCCGACCGCGTGAAACTGCACTTCGAGATCCGGCGCCAGGGCAAGCCGGTCGACCCGTCGCGCTACCTGCCGGCGCGCTGAGCGCGGCCGCGCCGCTTTGCCCCACGCCAGAGCCCGCCTTCGAGGCGGGCTTTGCTTTTTCACCCGCTCCCGCTGCCTGGGCGCAGGCGCACGAGAATCCAGCCATGACGACAGAGACCCCCCACGAGCACACGGCGCAGAAGAACGCGCAGGAAGGCGCCGCGCCGCCGCCCAACCCCTGGCTGCGGATCGAGTCCATGGACCTGGACGCCCAGGGCGTGGGCCATCGCGAGGACGGCAAGGTCGTTTTCGTCGAAGGCGCGCTGCCCTTCGAGGAGGTGCGCGTCAACGTCCATCGCAAGAAGAACAACTGGGAGCAAGGCAGCCTGCTGGCCGTGCGCCGCGAATCCTCGCAGCGCGTGCAGCCGCGCTGCCCGCATTTCGGCCTGCATGCCGGCGCCTGCGGCGGCTGCAAGATGCAGCATCTGGATGCGGCCGCGCAGGTGGCCGTCAAGCAGCGCGCGCTGGAAGACAACCTGTGGCACCTGGGCAAGGTGAAGGCCGAAACCGTGCTGCGCCCGCTCGAGGGCCCGGCCTGGCACTACCGCTACCGCGCACGGCTGTCGGTGCGCTACGTGCTCAAGAAGGGCACGACGCTGATCGGCTTTCACGAGCGCAAGAGCCGTTACGTGGCCGACATGTCGGTGTGCCCGGTGCTGCCCGCGCGCGTGAGCGCGATGCTGGTGCCCCTGCGCGCGCTGATCGACAGCCTGGACGCGCGCGAGCAGTGCCCGCAGATCGAAATGGCCTGCGGCGACGCGCCGGGCGAGGCGAAGCTGGGCGTGATCGCGCTGGTGCTGCGCCACCTGGTGCCGCTGGGCGAGGCCGACCGCGAGCGCCTGCGCGCCTTTGCGCGCGAGCATGAAGGCGTGCAGTGGTGGCTGCAGCCCAAGGGGCCGGACACCGTGCACCGGATGGACGAGGATGGCGCGCCGCAGCTGGCCTACGAGTTGCCCGATTTCGGCGTGCGCATGCCCTTCCGGCCGACCGACTTCACGCAGGTCAACCCGCACATCAACCGCGTGCTGGTGTCGCGCGCGCTGCGCCTGCTGGACGTGCAGCCCGGCGAGCGCGTGATCGACTGGTTCTGCGGCCTGGGCAACTTCACGCTGCCGCTGGCCACGCAGGCGCGCGAGGTGCTCGGCATCGAGGGCAGCGACACGCTGGTGCAGCGCGCCCTGCAGAACCTGGAGGCGAATCGCCAGGCCTGCGGCGGCAAGCGCTGGGCCGAGACGCGGTTCGTGGCGCGCAACCTGTTCGAGATGACGCCCGAGATGCTGGCCGCCGATGGCGTGGCGCAGCGCTGGCTGGTCGATCCGCCGCGCGAAGGCGCCTTTGCGCTGTCGAAGGCGCTGGCCGACCTGCACCAGCAGCCCGCACTGCGCCCGGCCGGCTGGGTGCCGCCGCAGCGCATCGTCTACGTGAGCTGCAACCCCGCGACGCTGGCGCGCGATGCCGGCCTGCTCGTGCACCAGGCCGGCTACCGCTGCACGCATGCGGGCGTGGTCAACATGTTCCCGCACACGGCGCATGTCGAGTCGATGGCGGTGTTCGAACTGACCGCGGATTGAGGGCAAGAGGGCGCGGTTTGCGCGCCTCGATCCAGAACGACAAAGGGGCTCGCAGGCCCCTTTGTCGTTTCAGCGATGCACCGAAAATCAGTCGCGCTCTCCGCCGAAGATGCCCAGCAGGGCCAGCAGGCTCTGGAACACGTTGTAGATGTCCAGGTACAGGGCCAGGGTGGCGCTGATGTAGTTGGTCTCGCCGCCGTCCAGGATCTGCTTGATGTCGTACAGCATGTAGGCGGAGAAGATGCCGATGGCGGCCACCGAGATCGCCAGCATGCCGGCCGTCGAGCCCACGAAGACGTTGATGATGGCGCCGAAGAAGAGCACCAGCACGCCCACGAACAGGAACTTGCCCATGCCCGACAGGTCGCGCTTGATCACCGTGGCCAGCGAGGCCATGACGAAGAAGACCGCGGCCGTGCCGCCGAAAGCCGTCATGACCAGCTCGGAGCCGTTCCTGAACCCCAGCACCATGGCGATGATGCGCGAGAGCATCAGGCCCATGAAGAAGGTGAAGGCCAGCAGCACCGGCACGCCGGCCGCCGAGTCCTTGGTCTTGTTGATCGCGAACATGAAGGCGAAGGCGCCGCCCAGGAACACGACCAGGCCCAGGCCGCCGCTCAGCGAGCGCGTGATGCCGGTGGCCACGCCGATCCAGGCGCCCAGCACCGTGGGAATCATGCTCAGGGCCAGCAGCCAGTAGGTGTTGCGCAGGACGCGATGGCGTTCTGCCTGGGTCAACGTCTGGCCGTAACCGGCCGGCGTGTCGAAGGTGGTGACGCGATCGTTCATGATCCAAAGCTCCTTGAGTGCTGCGTGAATGCAGTTGACGGGATTGTAGAAGCGCGTCAAGTGCGCACGGGCGCAATTCCTAAAGTGCGAAGTCCCTTTCGGCGCCGGCCTTCCTGCTTTTGCGCCGGCCGGGGTGAATACAGCTTGAACCGAAACAAGTGGCGCCCGCGCGCTATCCTTGTGCGCTTTGCAACCTGGGCGAGCCCATGAAAACGAAGCATTACCTCGAACTCGACGACGTCAAGAAAATCGCCGCTGCCGCGGAAGCCGAGGCCCTGAAGAACCAATGGGCCGTGAGCATCGCGATCACCGACGACGCAGGCCACCTGCTGTGGTTCCAGCGCCTGGACGGCGCGCCGGCCATTTCCTCGCACATCGCACCGGCCAAGGCGCACACCGCGGCGGTCGGCCGCCGCGAAACCAAGGGCTACGAGGACGTCATCAATGGCGGCCGGACGGCTTTCCTGACGGCGCCGCTGGTCAAGGGCATGCTCGAGGGTGGCGTGCCGATCGTCAAGGACGGCGCAGTGATCGGCGCCGTGGGCGTGAGCGGCGTGAAGTCGAACGAAGACGCGCAGATCGCCAAGGCGGGCATTGCGGCCCTGGGCCTGTAAGCGGCTTTCGGCGCCCCCAAGCGGCCTGCTGCGCGAAGTGCGGCAGGCCTTTTTTCATTCTGGCGGGCGGGGCGCGCCCCAAACAAAACAGCCGGCCCTGGGGCCGGCTGCATGCAGGAGAGGGTTCAGCGTGGAAAAAAGGGCTTGGCTGGGGCAGAAGCGTTGGCTAGCCAAAAACGACCCTTGGAGAGGTGCTCTCCTCGAGTCGCCCCACGATGAAACTTGCAAGGTTCGTGAAAGGCGCTGATCCGGAGGAATTTGGAGTTATTTGGTCAGGATCAGTTTGCCGAGTTTGGTGGCCTGGAGGCGATAGAGCGATCCGTTGTGCAGGATCCCGATCGTCTTCTGGCCCTGGAGCAGTTCGGTGCTTTGGACCAGATGCGCCGGCTGGGCAGCGGGGCTGGCGGTGCCGCCACCGCCCTGGTCCAGCGAGGGGTGGCTCAGGACTTGGAAGGCATTGGGCATCGCTTGCATCGGTAGGTTCCTTTCGAAATCGATGAGCGAATGATAATGATTCGCAACACCAAGTCAATCGCCGCGATGAAGTTTTTTTCTATCACCGCGGCGCCGGCGGCCGCTAGGGGGTATCCGGTTCGGTGATGAACCCGATCTTTCGCACGCCGGCCGATTGCGCGGCGGCCATGGCCTGGGCCACGCGCTCGTAGCGCACCGCCTTGTCGCCGCGGATGTGCAGCTCGGGCTGCGGCTCCTTGGCCGCCTCGGCCTGCAGCAGGGCGGGCAGTTGCGCGTCCTCGATCTTCTCGTTGTTCCACCAGTAGCTGCCGTCGGCCGCCACGCTGAACTGGATGGTCTGCGGCGGCGTCTGTTCCTGCTCGTTGGTGGCGCGCGGCAGGTCGATGTTCACGGCGTGCTTCATCACCGGAATGGTGATGATGAACACGATCAGCAGCACCAGCATCACGTCGATCAGCGGGATCATGTTGATCTCGCTCATCACGTCATCGCCGCCCTCGTTGCCCATGGATCCGAAAGCCATGGCTTCAGCCCTTCTTCAGCGCCACAACGGTGGCGTCGCTGCCACCTTGCACGCGCGCGCCGGTGACGAAGTAGGCGTGCAGGTCGTGGGCGAAGCTGTTGAGCTTGCCCAGCACGAACTTGTTGCCGCGCACCAGCGCGTTGTAGCCCAGCACCGCGGGGATGGCCACCGCCAGGCCCAGCGCGGTCATGATCAGCGCCTCGCCGATGGGGCCGGCCACCTTGTCGATGGTGGCGTTGCCGGCCGAGCCGATGGCCATCAGCGCGTGGTAGATGCCCCAGACGGTGCCGAACAGGCCGATGAAGGGCGCGGTGGAGCCGACCGACGCCAGCACGGCCAGGCCGCTTTGCAGGCGCGCCGTGAACTCGTCGATGGCATTGCGCAGGCTGCGCGTGATCCAGTCGCTCACGTCCAGCGTGTCGTGCAGGTGCGCCTTGGTGTTGCGGTGGTGGGCGGTGGCTTCGCGGCCTTCCAGCGCCAGCACGCGGAAGGGGTTGGAATCGTCCCCGCCGAGCTTGTTCAGGCCGGTGGCGAAGTCCTCGCTGTGCCAGAAATCGCCCGAGCGGCGCACGTGGCGCTTGTAGCGCATGATGTCGAAGGCCTTGACCAGGATGACGATCCAGGACACCAGGGACATGCCCAGCAGGATGAGGGCCACTCCGCGGATGACCCAGTCACCCTGGGTCCACACGTGCATCAGGCCGAATTGCGAATCCATAAATACTCCAGCAAAGAAATCGGATCAGTTCAGGACGAAATTGAAGGGCGCACGCAGGCGGTAGACCGTCTGGGCGTTGCCGCCCAGGCGAAAGGGCGTGACCTGCGAGCCCAGCGCGGCGGTGCGCGCGGCCTGGTCCAGGCGGTCGTAGCCGCTGGACTTGGAGATCTCGGCGCGCTTGGGCATGCCCTGCGCGTCGTAGTACACGTCGATGATGACCGTGCCGGTCTCGCCCAGGCGGCGGCTCATGGCGGGGTAGACGATGCGCGGCTCGCGCACGTACTGGGTCTGGCCCTGCGTGACCTCGATCAGGGCCGGCGCGGGCGGTGCCGGGGGCGCGGGCGGTGGGGCCGGTGGGGCGGGGGCGCGGGCGGTGTTTCCACCACGACCGGCGGGGCGGGCGGCGGCGGCTCCACCTGCCCCACGGGCGCATTGGGCGCCGGGTGGGCACGGGCTCGCGGATGGCGCGCGGCTTGGGCGGGGGCTTGACCACTTCCTTCTTGGGGGCGGGGCGGCGGCGCCGGGGAGGGGCGGCGGGGCGCCGGCTTGGGCGGCGCGATGATCTGCGCCATGATCTCCACCGGGATCACGGTTTCGGCCGCGCGGCGGATCAGGCCGGACTGCAGGGCCCACAGCGCGGCCACGTGAAAGAGGATGACGCCGCCAGCGATGACGGTCGTGCGCGACAGGCCCAGCGGGCCGCTGGGGGGGGAGGAGAAGCGGCTAGACACGTTCCACCAAAGTCATGCCGGGGCGCAGCTGGCACGCGCCGGCGTTGCAGCAAGCCGCTGAGGGTTGCTCAGTTACTTACGAAAAATCCACCATGCAGAACCTGCGACCAGGATCAGGCTGCCGGCAACTGCCGAGATGATCTCCATGCGTTGCTCTCCGTGATGGCATTGGCAAGCTGGATCGTCCGGGAATCATGTTCGCGGTGAAGGGCCGCGACCGGGTTCGATGCACTGCATTGGGCCACCACGTCGCGCGCGCAGCTTTCGCAGCGGCCACACTGGGTGGCCACGCCGAGTTCGAGTTGAACTTCGTCGAAAGTCATGCCCGCGCGCGCATGCCGTGCGATTTCGCGATCAGAGACCCGGCGGCAGACGCAAACGATCATGGCGGACAGCAGTTGGCTGGCTGTGAGTGAAGCTCTCAGTATAAATACGAATCCATCGCATTTGCAAACCCTTGCGCCGGCCCTGTGAAAGAGGGCCGCGTGGGGTCGCGAAGCGGCGGGGTCGGGCGAAGGAGCGGCGGCAGCGGCCGCTGGCTCCGGCGCTGCCAGTGGCCTTGCCCTCGCTGCCCGGGGCTGGCGAGGACCTGGACCGGCCTGTGAAGGGCTGCCTGTGCAAGTGGGACATCCAGCCAGGGCCAGGGGGCCCGGACGGCCTTCCTGCAGGGCCAGCGCGCATCTGCGGCACGCGGCTTGCCAGCGCCGACAATCGGCCCCTTTGCCGCGCACCCGCCCTCATGACGATTCAATGGTTCCCCGGTCACATGAACGCCACCCGCAAGGCCATTGCGGAGCGCATGAAGAGCACCGACGTGGTGATCGAACTGCTGGACGCGCGCCTGCCGGGCTCCAGCGCCAACCCCGCCCTGGCCGGCATGACGGCGGCCAAGCCGCGGCTGAAGATCCTCAACAAGCAGGACCTGGCCGATCCCGCCCGCACGACCGAATGGCTGGCCCACTACGCGGCGCAGGCGTCGACCGGCGCCATCGCGCTGGACGCCAGCCAGACGCCGCCGGCGCAGCGCCAGGCCATCATCGACGCCTGCCACCGGCTGGCGCCAGGGCGCGGCGGGCTGGCCAAGCCCATGCGGGTACTGATCTGCGGCATCCCCAACGTGGGCAAGTCCACGCTGATCAACACGCTGAGCCTCAAGCGCCAGGCCAAGGCGGCCGACGAGGCCGGCGTGACCAAGCAGGAGCAGCGCATCCTGCTGGCCGACGATTTCTACCTCTACGACACGCCGGGCATGCTGTGGCCCAAGATCATCGTGCCCGAGAGCGGCTACCGGCTGGCGATCAGCGGCGCCGTGGGGCGCAATGCGTACGACGACGTGGAAGTGGCGCTGGAACTGCTGGCCTACCTCAAGGGGCAGTACACCGAAGCGTTGCGCGCACGCTACGGCCTGGCGGCCGACACGGCGCAGTCCGCGCTGTGCACCCGCAACGACGAGGACATCCTCGAGGCCATCGGCCGCAAGCGCGGCGCCTTGATCAGCGGCGGCCGCATCGATCTGCAAAAGGCCGCCGAGGCGCTGATCACCGACTTCCGCGGCGGCGTCATCGGCCGCATCACGCTCGAGACCGTCAAGCAGTTCTCGCAATGGCTGGTGGACGGGCAGCGCGCCGAGGCCGAGCTGCGCCGCCAGCGCGCCGATGCGCTGGCGCAGCGCAAGGGGCGGAGTGGCGGCCGCCGGGGCGCTTAGCGGCTTGCATGCGGGCGCAGGCCCGGGTACGGTGCCGAATTCAAAAGCAAGACACGGAGTGCGCCGCTGGCCCTGGCTTCCTAAAGTCCTTCCATCGCTTCACGAAAGGAAGGACCCCATGAACATGAGCACCCGCACCGAAGCCCGCGCCCTGCGCGCCGCCGCCGTCGTCGCCGACCCGCGCTGGGCCGCCGTGCAGGCGCGCGACGCCGCGGCCGACGGCCGCTTCGTCTATTCTGTGCGCACCACGGGCGTGTACTGCCGCCCCTCCTGCGGCGCGCGGCCGGCGCGGCCCGAGAACGTCGCCTTCCACGCCTCCTGCGCCGAAGCCGAGCACGCGGGCTTTCGCCCCTGCCGGCGCTGCCGGCCCGACCAGCCGCCGCGGGCGCAGCGCCAGGCCGCGCTGGTGGCCGATCTGTGCCGCACCCTCGAGGCTGCCGATGAACTGCCGAACCTCGATGCCCTGGCCGCGCAGGCCGGGCTGAGCCCCTCGCACCTGCACCGCACCTTCAAGGCCGTGACCGGCCTCACCCCGCGCGCCTGGGCCGCGGCCCGCCGCGCCCAGCGCCTGCGCGAGGCGCTCGGCCGGCCCGGCGCCCGCGTGACCGACGCGATCTACGACGCCGGCTATGGCGCGGCCAGCCGCTTCTACGAGCGCGCCGGCGACGTGCTGGGCATGACGCCCACGGCCTGGCGCGCCGGCGGCGCCGACACCGACATCCGCTTCGCCATCGGGCAGTGCTCGCTCGGCGCGATCCTGGTCGCACGCAGCGATCGCGGCGTGTGCGCCATCGCGCTGGGCGACGACCCCGAGGCGCTGGCCGCCGAGTTGCAGGACCGCTTTCCCCACGCACGCCTGATCGGTGGCGACCCCGACTTCGAACGCCTGGTCGCGCAGGTGGTGGGCCTGGTGGAGGCGCCACGCCAGGGCCTGGACCTGCCGCTGGACGTGCGCGGCACGGCCTTCCAGCAGCGCGTGTGGCAGGCGCTGCGCGCCATCCCGCCCGGCGAGACGGCGAGCTATGCCGAGATCGCCAAGCGCATCGGTGCGCCGACGGCCACGCGTGCCGTGGCACAGGCCTGCGGCGCCAACCCGCTGGCGGTGGCCATTCCCTGCCACCGCGTGGTGCGGCGCGACGGCGCCCTCTCCGGTTACCGCTGGGGCGTGGAGCGCAAGCGCAGCCTGCTTGCCCGCGAGCAGCAGCCATGAACGCGCGCGACACGCCAGCCGTTTCCGAGGCGGTGGCGCACAGGTGCCTGCGCCGGGTGCAGGCCCTGGACTGGGACGCCGCCGAGGCCCGGCTGGACGCCGAGGGCGCAGCCGTGCTGCCGGGCCTGCTGTCGCCCGCCGAATGCCGGGCCGCCGCCGCGCTCTATGCGCAGCCCGAGCGCTTTCGCAGCCGCGTGGTGATGGCGCGGCACGGCTTCGGCCAGGGCGAGTACCAGTACTTCGCCTACCCGCTGCCGCCGGCCGTGGCGGCGCTGCGCGCCGCGCTGTACCCGCGCCTGGTGCCCATTGCCAACCGCTGGCAGGCCGCGATGGGCCTGCAGGCGCGCTTTCCGCCCGCGCACGACGACTTCCTCGCCCGCTGCCACGCCGCCGGCCAGCAGCGCCCCACACCGCTGCTGCTGCAGTACGGCGAGGGCGATTACAACTGCCTGCACCAGGACCTGTACGGCGAGCACGTGTTCCCGCTGCAGGCCGTGGTGCTGCTGTCGGCTCCGGGGCGCGATTTCGAGGGCGGCGAGTTCGTCATGACCGAACAACGCCCGCGCATGCAGTCGCGGCCCCTGGTGCTGCCGCTGCAGCAGGGCGATGCGGCCGTGTTCGCGGTGCACCACCGGCCCGTGCAGGGCGCGCGGGGCGTGTACCGGGTGAACCTGCGCCACGGCGTGAGCCGCGTGCGCCGCGGCCGCCGGCACACGCTGGGTCTGATCTTCCACGACGCCGAGTGAGCTTGTGACGACCCCCGACCTGTTCGACGCCGGCACCGACCCCGCGGCGGCCGCGCCGCTGGCGCTGGAGCCCGGAGCGTCGGTGCTGCGCGGCTTTGCCCTGCCGCAGGCGCCGGCGCTGCGGCGCGACCTGGAGCATGTGATCGCGGCCGCGCCCCTGCGCCACCTCGTCACGCCGGGCGGCAAGACCATGTCCGTGGCCATGACGAATTGCGGCACGCTGGGCTGGGTCAGCGACCGCAGCGGCTACCGCTACACGTCGCGCGACCCGCTGAGCCACCGGCCCTGGCCCGCCATGCCCGACAGCTTCCGCACGCTCGCACGGGCCGCCGCCGAGCGCGCCGGCTTCGCGGGCTTCGCGCCCGACGCCTGCCTCGTCAACCGCTACGCGCCCGGGGCGCGGCTCACGCTGCACCAGGACCGCGACGAGCGGCGCTTCGGCGATCCGATCGTCTCGGTCTCGCTGGGCCTGCCGGCCGTCTTTCTCTGGGGCGGCCCCCGGCGGGCCGACCGCACCCGCCGCGTGCCACTCGCGCATGGCGATGTCGTGGTGTGGGGCGGGCCGGCGCGGCTGCATTTCCACGGCGTGATGCCGCTGGCGCCGGGCGAGCACCCGTTCATGGGCGCCTGCCGCATCAACCTGACCTTTCGCCGCGCAGGCTGAGCACGGCGTTCGGCGGGCGTTGGCCGCACCCGTCGGCGACAGGGGCAGGCCGGGCCGGCCGCTCGGCATGACACAGGGCCGCGTCAGCCTCTTGCAATGGCCGCAAGCAGCACCAACTCCTTTGGTCTAAGCTCTCGCCTCTGTTTTTGCGGAGATACCGATGTACCCCCTCGCACGCACCCTCGCATTCACCCACCCCTGAGCCGTGCGCGCGCGGCTCGCCCTTGTCTTTGGGCCGGCCGCTTTCCTTTTCATGCGGGCCGGCTCTCCAGCAGTGAGCTTTCACCATGTCCCGCAAAACACCGATCCAGAACGTCCGCAACATCGGCATCAGTGCCCACATCGATGCCGGCAAGACCACGACCACCGAGCGCATCCTGTTCTACACAGGCGTGAACCACAAGCTCGGCGAGGTGCACGACGGCGCCGCCACCATGGACTGGATGGAGCAGGAGCAGGAGCGCGGCATCACCATCACCTCGGCCGCCACCACCGCCTTCTGGAAGGGCATGGCTGGCACGGGCGTGGAGCACCGCATCAACATCATCGACACGCCCGGCCACGTGGACTTCACGATCGAGGTCGAGCGCAGCATGCGCGTCCTCGACGGCGCCGTGATGGTCTACGACGCCGTGGGCGGCGTGCAGCCGCAGTCCGAGACCGTCTGGCGCCAGGCCAACAAGTACAAGGTGCCACGCCTGGCCTTCGTCAACAAGATGGACCGCGTGGGCGCGGACTTCTTCCGCGTGCAGAAGCAGATCGCCGACCGCCTGAAGGGCAACGCCGTGCCCATCCAGATCCCGGTGGGTGCGGAAGAGCACTTCCAGGGCGTGGTCGACCTCGTCAAGATGAAGGCCATCGTCTGGGACGATGCGAGCCAGGGTGTGCGCTTTTCCTATGCCGACATCCCGGCCGAGCTGGCCGAGCTCGCCAACACCTGGCGCGAGAAGATGGTCGAGGCCGCGGCCGAGGCCAACGAGACGCTGCTGGACAAATACCTCAACGGCCAGGCCCTGACCGAGGAGGAGATCAAGGCCGCCCTGCGCCAGCGCACCATCGCCGGCGAGATCGTGCCCATGCTGGCCGGCAGCGCCTTCAAGAACAAGGGCGTGCAGGCCATGCTGGACGCGGTCGTCGACTACCTGCCCTCGCCGCTGGACATCCCGGCGATCGTGGGCCACGACGAACACGACCATGAGAAGACCGTGGAGCGCCATCCCTCGGATGCCGAGCCGTTCTCGGCGCTCGCCTTCAAGATCATGACCGACCCCTTCGTGGGCCAGTTGGTGTTCTTCCGCGTCTACTCGGGCACGGTGAAGTCGGGCGACCAGGTCTACAACACCGTCAAGGGCAAGCGCGAGCGGCTGGGCCGCATCGTGCAGATGCATGCCAACACGCGCCAGGAGATCGACACCGTCTACGCGGGCGACATCGCCGCGGCCGTGGGCCTCAAGGAGGTGACCACCGGCGACACGCTGAGCGACCCGGCGCACGTGGTGCTGCTCGAGCGCATGGTCTTCCCCGAGCCCGTGATCTCGCAGGCCGTGGAACCCAAGACCCAGGCCGACCAGGAGAAGATGGGCGTGGCGCTGTCGCGCCTGGCGCAGGAGGACCCGTCCTTCCGCGTGCGCACCGACGAGGAGTCGGGCCAGACCATCATCTCGGGCATGGGCGAGCTGCACCTGGAGATCCTGGTGGACCGCATGCTGCGCGAGTTCAACGTGGCCGCCAACGTGGGCAAGCCGCAGGTGGCCTACCGCGAGGCGATCCGCAAGACCGTGGAGGATGTGGAAGGCAAGTTCGTCAAGCAGTCCGGCGGCAAGGGCCAGTACGGGCACGTGGTGCTCAAGCTGGAACCGCAGGAGGAAGGCAAGGGCTACGAGTTCGTGGACGCCATCAAGGGCGGCGTGGTGCCGCGCGAGTTCATCCCCGCGGTGAACAAGGGCGTGCAGGAAGCGCTCAAGGCCGGCGTGCTGGCGGGCTACCCGGTGGTCGACGTCAAGGTGACGCTGACCTTCGGCTCCTACCACGACGTGGACTCCAACGAGAACGCGTTCCGCATGGCCGGCAGCATGGCGTTCCGCGAGGGCATGCGCCGCGCCACGCCGGTGCTGCTGGAGCCCATGATGGCCGTGGAGGTGGAGACGCCCGAGGACTTCATGGGCAACGTGATGGGCGACCTGTCGTCGCGCCGCGGCATGGTCCAGGGCATGGAGGACATCCCGGGCGGTGGCGGCAAGCTCGTGCGTGCCGAGGTGCCGCTGGCGGAGATGTTCGGCTACTCGACCACGCTGCGCTCGCTGAGCCAGGGCCGTGCGACCTACAGCATGGAGTTCAAGCACTACGCGCAGGCACCGCGCGAGGTGGCCGACAGGATCGTGTCCGACCGGGCCTGAGGGCCGTGCCATGCGGCGGAGCGGCGTGCGCCGTGGTCAGCCGGCCATCAGCTTCTGCACCAGCTCCGCCGTGGTCGCGGCCGCGTACTTGCGCATCAGCCGCGCACGGTGCAGCTCCACGGTGCGGTGGCTGATGGCCAGCTGCTTGCCGATCTCCTTGCTGGTCAGGCCCTGCATCACCTGGGCGGCCACCTCGCGTTCGCGCGGGGTGAGCTCGGCCTTGGCGGCGCGGCGCGCGCCCAGGTCCTCGAAGGTCCAGATGCCGGCCTCGTGCGGGGCTTCGCGGTTGAGCGCGCGGCCGGTCACGTGGCACCAGAAGGTCTCGCCGGCGCGTGCGCCGTGCAGTTCCCCCAGGCGCCGCATCATGCGGTTGTCGGCGTAGCGTCCCCGGGTGTTGAGGATGGGGATCATGCGCTGGCCGATGCGTTCGTACTCGGCGACGCTGGGGTAGAGCACCGCGAAGGACTGGCCGATCAGCTGCTCGCGCGTGGTGCCGAACATCTCGCACAGGAAGGCGTTGCAGTCCACCATCACGCGCTGGCGCGACAGCACCATGCCCACCGGCGCATGTTCGAAGGCCAGGCGGTAGTCGATCGGGGAGTTCGCAGGGTTTTCCATCGCGGCGGCGGGTCGGCAGAGGGTGAGGAACGGGCCGATGGGTCGCGCCCATCGGGCCCGCTCATGACGTAGTACTACGTATGTCCGTACGTAGTATCGTTGAGGCTTCCCCGTCCCTTTCCATCCACCGTTTCCAAGCGAGGAACCATGGCGAACAAGATCTATCCCGACGCCAAGTCGGCGCTGGCCGGCGTCGTCGCCGACAACCAGATGCTGGCCGTCGGCGGCTTCGGCCTGTGCGGCATCCCCGAGGCGCTGATCGACGCGCTCAAGGAGAGCGGCGTCAAGAACCTGACCTGCATTTCCAATAACGCGGGCGTCGACGGCTTCGGCCTGGGCAAGCTGCTCGAGACGCGCCAGATCAAGAAGATGATCGCCAGCTACGTGGGCGAGAACAAGGAGTTCGAACGCCAGTACCTGGCGGGCGAACTGGAGCTGGAGTTCACCCCGCAGGGCACGCTGGCCGAGAAGCTGCGCGCCGGCGGCGCCGGCATCCCGGCCTTCTTCACCAAGACAGGCGTGGGCACGCAGGTGGCCGAGGGCAAGGAACTGCGCGAATTCGACGGCGAGACCTACGTGATGGAGCGCGCCCTGGTGCCCGACGTGGCGCTGGTCAAGGCGGCGGTGGCCGACAAGTCGGGCAACCTGCGCTTCAACCTCACGGCGCGCAACTTCAACCCGGCCGCAGCCACGGCCGGCAAGGTCTGCATCGTCGAGGTCGAGAAGATCGTCGAGGTGGGCGAGCTGGCCCCCGACGACATCCACCTGCCGGGCATCTACGTGCACCGCATCGTGCTCAATGCGAATCCCGAGAAGCGCATCGAAAAGCGCACCGTGAGTGCCGCGGAGCCTGTGGATGCCGCGGCCGCCAAGGTCGAGGCCCAGGCGGCGATCGCGCAGGCCGCCGCCGGCACCGAAGTGCCCGCCACCGTCAAGAACCAAGCCAAGTAAGGAGCCCTCCATGCCCTGGACCCAAGACCAGATGGCCGCACGCGCGGCGCAGGAGCTGGAAGACGGCTTCTATGTGAACCTCGGCATCGGCATTCCGACGCTGGTGGCCAACCACACCGGCGACAAGGAGGTGTGGCTGCAGAGCGAGAACGGCATGCTGGGCATCGGCCCCTTCCCGACCGAGGACAAGGTGGATGCCGACCTGATCAACGCCGGCAAGCAGACCGTCACCACGCTGCCGGGCAGCGCGATCTTCGGCAGCGACCAGAGCTTCGCGATGATCCGCGGCGGCAAGATCAACCTGTCCATCCTGGGCGCCATGCAGGTCAGCGAGAGGGGCGACCTGGCCAACTGGATGATTCCCGGCAAGATGGTCAAGGGCATGGGCGGCGCCATGGACCTGGTGGCCGGCGTCAAGCGCGTGATCGTGCTGATGGAGCACGTGGCCAGGAAGAAGGACGGCAGCACCGACCTGAAGATCCTGCCCCAGTGCACGCTGCCGCTGACGGGCGTAGGCGTGGTCGACCGCATCATCACCGACCTGGGCGTGTTCGACGTCACGCCCCAGGGCCTGAAGGTGGTCGAGCTGGCCGAAGGCGTGAGCTTCGACGAAGTGCAGTCCAAGACGGGCGTCACGCTGCTGCAGTGAGGCCAGGCGCGCGGCGGGCGGGCGCGAGTGCACGCCGCACGCCGCGCACTGGCCTTGAACGCCGGGGGCGCATGCGGCGCATCCTCTGATCGGGCGCGCCCGGGGTTCCCAGTTGGCTAGGATGTCGGCCCATGAGAGGGGACACATCCATCGGTGGGCTGGGAAATTCATCCTTTGCGAGCCTGGCGCCGGCGCCGGCCTCGGCGGAGGAAGCCGAGCCGTGGGTGCGCGGCGAGCTGATCCGCAGCCTGATGCGCGCCTCGCGCGGGGGCTACATCTTCTCGGCGGTGCTGATGCCCGCCATGGTGGTGCTGTGCTGGGGCCATGTGCCCGCCTGGCAACTGCTGCTGTGGTTCGTCTTCGGTGCGGCGACCACGATCGCCCGCGTCTGGATGGAGCGCGTGTACCTCACGCGCTATGCCGGCCGCAGCGCGCGCACGCAGGAGCGCTTCATCCGCCGCCACCGCTACCTGTGGAATGCCAGCGCGCTCACCTGGGGCCTGGCGGTGGCGCTGTTCTTCGAGCGTGCGCCGCAGTCCCATCAGTTCCTGTGCTGGATGATCGTGGCGGGAGCCGCCACCTTCCCGCTCAACAGCCTGGCGCTGTACCCGCCGCTGCTGCGGCGCTTCGTCAACACCCTGTTCGTCACGGTGCTGGCGATCGTCACCCTGCGCCTGCTCGAGTACGGGCTCTTCACGCTGCATTTCAACCACGGCTTCCTGCTGCTGCCGCTGTTCCACTGGTGGCTGCTGCTGCGGGCGGGCCGGCGCATCCATGAGACGGCGCGCAACAGCTTCGAGCTGCTGTTCCACAACCACATCCTCATCAACTCGCTGACCCAGCAGCGGCAGGCCGCCGTGTCGGCCGTGGCGATGAAGAACCGCTTCCTGGCCAGCGCGGCGCACGACATGCGCCAGCCGGTGCTGGCGCTCTCCCTCTATGCGGACTGGCTGCGCAACGAGCCCGAGCTGGTGGAGGAGATCGCGCCCAAGATCGTGCGCGCCACGCATGCCGTGAACGCGCTCTTCGATTCGCTGTTCGATCTCGCGCGCATCGACTCCGGCCAGGTGCGGCTGCACATCGAGCGGGTGGAAGTGGCCCAGCTGCTGCACGATCTGGAACTGCAGTACCGCCCCGTGGCCGAGGCCAAGGGCCTGCGCTTCAAGGTGCACGTGCGGCCCGGCACGGTGCTGACCGACCCGGTGCGGGTGCGCCGCATGATCGGCAACCTGCTGTCCAACGCCATCAAGTACACCAACGAGGGCGGCGTCCTGCTGGGCGCGCGCCAGACCGCCGAAGGCCTGCGCGTGGAGGTGTGGGACACCGGCATCGGCATCGCGCGCGAGAACCTGCGCGACGTGTTCCTGGAGTTCTACAAGGTGGCCGACCATGCCGGCACGTCGGACGGCTTCGGCCTGGGCCTGGCCATCGTCGCGCGGCTGTCACATGCGCTGGGGCACCCGGTGAGCGTGCGTTCGCGGCTGGGCCGCGGCAGCGTGTTCCGCGTGGCGCTGCATGACGCGGTGGAGGCGCAGGCGCAGTCGCGCGCCAGCGGGGCAGGGGCGGTCGGCTGAGCAGCGCGGCCTGCCGCCGGCCCGAGGCCCGGCCGGCCACCCCGAAGGGGCGTCCGTCGCTTCCTCAGGTCGCGCCGGTCGACAGCAGGCCGTGGCTGCGCGCGTGGTGAAGCGCCTGCGTGCGGCTCTTCACCCCCAGGCGGCGGAATAGGCGCCACAGGTGCACCTTCACCGTGTGCTCGCTGATGTCGAGCTGGCCCGCGATCTCGCGGTTGCTCAGGCCCTGGTCGAGCATGGCGATCAGCTGCGCCTGGCGCTTGGACAGCTTGCCGGCATTGGCCGGCGGCTCGGGTTCCTCGCCCTCGGCATCGGCCTGCAGCAGGCCGCGCAGGGCCGAGGCCAGCTCGCTGGAGCCGGCCGACTTCTCGATGTAGATGTCGGCGCCCGCCTCGATGCAGGCCTCTTCCATGTCCGCCGCGGGCGAGGCCGAGTACACGGCCACCGGCACGTCCGGGTACATCTGCTTGACCGCGATCACGCCCGAGCAGCCCGTGGTGTCGGGCAGCTTGAGGTCCAGGCACAGCAGCTTGGGCGTGCCGTGCTGCTTGATGCTGTTCGTGAGCCGCTCCAGGCGGTCCAGCTCGACGATGTTCTCTGCGGGGCGCAGGCGGCGCAGCACCATCACGATGGCGTCGCGCATCAGGGGATGGTCATCGATGACGTAAATGCTCACGGGGGCTCCTCGGTCGAGATTTCTTGTGCAGGGGATTCGGGTCAGGCATCGGCCTGGGCTTGCAGGGTGAGCAGGGCCTCCAGCGCGGCCTGGCGCGCGGAGGCGTCCATGGCCTCCAGCTGCCCGGCCAGTGCGTCCAGCGACTGGGCTGGCGCCTTCTGCAACGCGGCGATGGCCTGCCCGGCTTCCTGCGGCGAGGCAAAGCCCCGGCTCTGCAGCAGCAGCGCGCCGCGGCCGTCCTGCAGCTTGAAATAGAACTGGCCGTCGCGCTCGCGGTACTGCTTGAAGCTGGGACCCGCCGCCTTGGCTGCCGCCTTGGCGGCCTTGCCGCCGGTGGCGGCCGGTTGCTGGCCCAGGTTGCGCAGGCCCACGGCTTCGCGCGCGCGCGCCATCAGCGCCCGCGATTCGACGCGCGCCTTCTCGGCGCCGGCGCGCAGGATGCGCTCGATCTGCGCCGGATCGGCCATCAGCGCGTCATAGCGTTCGCGCAGGGGCGCGATCTCCTGTTCGATCCGCTCGAACAGCCGCTGCTTGGCGTCGCCCCAGGCGATGCCTTCGGCGAAGGCACGGCGCATGGCCTCGGTCTCCTCGGCCGTGGCGAAGGCCTGGTAGATCTGGAACAGGGCCGAGCCTTCGGTGTCCTTGGGCTCGCCGGGTGCGCGCGAATCGGTCACCAGGCCGGCGATGGCCTTCTGCAGCTGTGCGCGCGGCGTGAACAGCGGGATGGTGTTGCCGTAGCTCTTGCTCATCTTGCGCCCGTCCAGGCCGGGCAGCAGCGCCACCGCGTCATCGATCTCGGCCTCGGGCAGTGTGAACAGCTCGCCATACAGGTGGTTGAAGCTGTTGCCCATGTCGCGCGCCATCTCGATGTGCTGCACCTGGTCGCGGCCCACCGGCACCTTGTGCGCGTTGAACATCAGGATGTCGGCCGCCATCAGCGCCGGGTACATGAACAGGCCCACCGTCACGTCGGCATCCGGGTCGTTGCCGGCCTCGGCATTGCGGTCCATGGCGGCCTTGTAGGCATGGGCACGGTTGAGCACGCCCTTGCCCGTCACACAGCTCAGGAACCAGGTCAGCTCCGGGATCTCGGGAATGTCGGACTGGCGGTAGAAGGTCACGCGCTCGGGGTCGAGCCCGCAGGCCAGCCAGGTGGCGGCGATCTCCAGCGTCGAGCGCTGGATGCGCGCCGGCTCGTCGCACTTGATGAGCGCGTGGTAGTCGGCCAGGAAGTAGTAGCTCTGCACGTCGGCGCGCTGGCTGAAGCGCACCGAATGGCGCACCGAGCCCACGTAGTTGCCCAGGTGCGGGGTACCGGTGGTGGTGATGCCGGTGAGGAAGCGGGTGACGGAAGGAGTGCTCATGGCGAAGATGAAAAAGGGCGGTGGCTCAGCGCAGCAGCGCGAGCAGCGGAGACAGCAGGAAGTTGATGGCCGCGTAGCCGATGTCCATCAAGGGCCGAAGCCAGTAGCTGCCGACGATGCCCGCGATGACGAGGCCCATCACGATGAAGAAGCCGAAAGGTTCGATGCGCGCCAGCCAGTACTGCGCCTGGCCGCTGGGCAGCACGCCCGCCAGCACGCGCCCGCCGTCCAGCGGGGGCAGCGGGAAGAGGTTGAAGGCCCACATCACGAGGTTGACCAGGATGCCGGCCTGCGCCATCGCGAGGAAGAAGCGCTCCTGCACGCCCAGCACGCTCAGCAGCACGAGCACCAGGGCCCAGAGAAGGGCCTGGAGGAAGTTGGACGCGGGCCCCGCCAGCGCCACCCACATCATGTCGCGCCTGGGATGCTTGAAGCGCCGCGTGTCCACCGGCACGGGCTTGGCATAGCCGAAGAGGAAGGCGCCCGAGGTAGCGAAATACAGCAGGATCGGCATCGCGATGGTGCCGATGGGATCGATGTGCTTGAGGGGGTTCAGGGTGAGCCGCCCCAGCATCCAGGCGGTGTTGTCGCCGAAGTGCCGTGCCACGTAACCGTGCGCGGCTTCGTGCACCGTGATGGCGAAGACGACGGGCAGCGCGTAGATGAGAACGGTCTGTATCAGGTTGGAAATGTCCACGCGCGGCATTCTCCACCAAGCCGCGTGCCATTCCCGGGTCCGTAGCCGCCGGCGGACAGTGAGCGGGCACTCTTTTGCACGGCGTTGAGGACTTTGGTCTTCAACCCAGGCCCAGCACGTCGAGCGGGCCGCGGCCTTCGCGCACCAGCAGGGGCTCGTCACCCGCGCCCATGGGCGTGAGATCGACCACCGTGGTCGGCTGCGAGGGGCAGGCGCCCGCATCGATCACGGCGCCGATCTGCTTCTCGAAGCGCGCGCGGATGTCCTGCGCGTCGTTCATCGGCTCGGTTTCGCCGGGCGGGATCAGCGTGGTCGCCAGCAGCGGCTGGCCGTGCAGCGCCAGCAGTTCTTCCAGGGCGCGGTGCGCGGGCACGCGCAGGCCGATGGTCTTGCGCTGCGGGTGGCTCACGCGGCGCGGCACTTCCTTCGTCGCTTCGAGCAGGAAGGTGTAGGCACCCGGCGTGGCGGCCTTGAGCAGCCGGTACTGACGGTTGTCCACGCGCGCATAGTTGGCCAGCTCGCTCAGGTCGCGGCACAGCAGCGTCAGGTGGTGCTTCTCGTCCACCTGGCGGATGCGGCGCAGGTGATCGACCGCGTCCTTGTCGTCCAGGCGGCAGGCCAGGGCGTAACTGGAGTCGGTGGGCACGGCAATCACCTCGCCGCGCTGCAGCAGGCTCACGGCCTGCTTGAGCAGGCGCGGCTGCGGGTTGTCGGGATGGACTTCGAAATACTGGGCCATGGCTGCAAGTCTAGGTTCAGGATTCGGCCGGTTCGATGGGGACGCGGCGCTCGCGCACTGTCAGCCAGGCGCCCGCGGCGCCGCACAGCGCGATCAGGCCGATGCCCACCAGCGAGGCCAGGTCGGGCATGTGGCCGAAGACCAGCCAGCCGCCCAGCATGGCGAAGCCGATCTGGGCGTAGAGATAGGGCGTGAGCGTGGACGCGGGCGCGCGCTGGTAGGCCAGGATCAGCATGAAATGGCCGACGGTGCCCATGGCGCCCATCAGGCACAGCAGCGCCCACCAGTGCCAGGACGGCAGCGCCTGCCAGAACGGCGGCAGCGCGACGGAGGCGATGAGGGTGCCCACCCAGCCGGTGTAGAAATGCAGGGTCAGCGGGTTCTCGGTCTGCGCCAGCTTGCTGGTGAGCACCTGGAACCAGGCGTTGCTGGCCACCAGGCCGAGCGGGAAGAACATGGCCCAGCTGAAGGCTTCGCCGCCCGGGCGCAGGATGACCATCGTGCCCACGAAGCCGCCGGCCACCAGCGACCAGCGCAGCGGCGACACCTGCTCCTTGAGCACCGTGGCGGCCATGAAGGTGATGGCCAGCGGCGTGACCAGCACGATGGCCGTGAATTCCGCCATCGGCATGTGGCGCAGGCTCAGGAAGGCGAACAGGCTGCTGCTCAGCAGCAACGCCCCGCGCAGCACCTGGTAGCGCGGATGGGCCGTGCGCAGCAGCGACGCGCCATGGCGCGGCAGCAGCACGGCCGTGGTGGCGACGGCCTGGAAGGCATAGCGGAACCAGATGCCCATCAGCACCGGCACGGCCGTCACCGCGACCTTGGTGGCGGTGTCCAGCACGGCAAAGCAGGCCACCGCGAACACCACCAGGCCGATGCCGGCCAGGATGCGTTCCGATTCGCGATCGCGCGTGGCGAGGTTTGGGGGTGCGGCGGCGGGCGGCGTGGGGGCGTCGGCGCCGCCGTGCGGGGCCGGGGTCACCGGACGCGGTCCGCGAGCAGGTCCCACACCGGTTGCAGGTCGGCCGGCAGGGGCGGCAGCCGGCCCAGGTCGCAATGGCTTTCGTCGGGGCTGTGGAAGTCGCTGCCGCGCGAGGCGGCCAGGCCGTATTCGCGCGCCTTGTCCGCGTACTCGACGAACTCGGCCGGTGTGTGGCTGCCCGTGACCACTTCCACGCCCTCGCCGCCGTGGCCCTTGAACTCGGTGAACAGGGCGTATTCCTCGTTGGCGCTGAACGGGTAGCGTCCCGGGTGCGCGATCACGGCCAGGCCGCCCGCATTGCGGATCCAGTGCACCGCGTCCTTGAGCGAGGCCCAGCGGTGCGGCACGTAGCCGGGCTTGCCCTCGGTCAGGTACTTGCGAAAGACCTCGCTGGTGTCGCGGCAGTGGCCGCGCTCGACCAGAAAGCGCGCGAAATGCGTGCGCGAGATCAGCTCGGGGTTGCCCACGAACTGCAGCGCGCCTTCGTAGGCGCCATGGATGCCGACGCGCGCCAGCTGGGCCGCCATTTCCTGGGCGCGCTTGCCGCGCCCGCCGCGCGTGTCGTACAGGCCCTGCGTCATCTCGGCGTCGTCGGCGTCGAAGCCCAGGCCGACGATGTGCACGGTCTGGTCGCAGAAGGTGACCGAGATTTCCACGCCCGTCAGGTAGCGCAGGCCCTGCGCCTGCGCCGCGGCGGCGGCGCGATGCTGGCCGCCCACTTCGTCATGGTCCGTCAGGGCCCACAGCTGCACGCCATTGGCGGCGGCGCGGGCGGCCAGCTCCTCCGGCGTGAGCGTGCCGTCCGACACCACGGAGTGGCAGTGCAGGTCGGCATTGAGCGCGGGGGGGAGCGGGTTCTGGGGCACGCCGCCATTCTAGGAAGCCCGCCGCGATCCTGCTGGCGCGGGGCCGGCGGCCCGCCCCGCGACCGGGGAACAACCCCTGGCCGCAGTCAGGGTTGTCACAATCCCGGGGCAGGGCGCTGCGCAGAATCCGTGAACTTTCGACTATGCGCACCCGCAGCCCTCTCCCGTGAACGCCATCAAGGAAGCCCGTCGCTTCATCGAACGCCAACCCGACGACGAAAACGCCCGCATCCTGGCCAGCCTGGTGCTCGCATTGGAATCCGACCGCAGCTTCGAGCTGGTCACCCTCTACCGGTTGGACTACAAGGCCTTCAACCTGGCCATCGACGTGCTGCGCGAATGGCGGCTGGACCGCTACTACGCCGGCAAGGCCAAGCTGTTCGATCTGTCGTACCAGGTGGACGCACTGAACCGCCCGCCCACCCAGGGCGCGACGGCAGGGCCGGCACCTGCCGCCGCCCCGGCCCCGGCTCCCGCCGCTTCGCCCGCTACTTCTTCCTGAAGGCGATCCAGGCCGCCACGGCCGTGAAGCTGGCCACGATGCCGACCACGACCCAGAAGCCGTGGGGTGCATCGGCCAGCGGGATCCCGCCCACGTTCATGCCGAACAGGCCGGCCAGGATGTTGATGGGCAGCGCCAGCACCGTCACCACCGTGAGCACGAACAGGCTGCGGTTGTTGTCTTCCTGAACGCTCGCGGCGATCTCCTCTTGCAGCAGCTTGATGCGCTCCTGCAGGCCGCCCATGTCGCGCAGCACCACCGAGAACTCTTCCGACGCGTCGCGCAGCCCCTGCGCGTCGGCTTCGCCCATCCACGCCGGCGGCTTGTGCAAGAGGCGAAAGAGGGCGGCCGGCTCGGGCGCCAGAAGGCGCTGCAGCCGCACCAGCACGCGGCGCAGCCCGCCCAGGCGCGCGCGCTGCTGATCCAGCCGCCCCGCGAGCAGGGCGTCCTCCACCGAATCGATGCGCGCGGTGACGCTGCGCACGATGCCCACCAGCGCATCGGCCTGGGCACGCATCAGCTGCTCAAACAGTTCCGTGCTCGACTGCGGCGCGCGGCCCGCGCGCACGGCGGTGCGCAGCGCGTCCACCGAGCGCAGCGGCCGCGCCCGCGCCGTGATGGCCAGCCGCGGCCCCACGGCCACCCACAGCGTGGAGATGTCCGAGGGCTCGAAGCCGAAATCGAAATGCACGTCGTTGATGACCGCGAGCAGCAGGTCGTCGGCCCGTTCCACGCGGGTGGACGGCTGGGTTTCGCGCAGTGCCTCGTGAAAGCTGTGCGGCAGCGGCGCATGCCGCTCCAGCCAGGCGCGGGCGGGCGCATGGCTCAGATTGAAGTGAAGCCAGAGAAAGGCCCCCGGGCTTTCGCTTCCCGGTGCGCCGTGGGCTTCCAGCCACTGCCGCGCACCGTCCAGGTCGAGGTCGCGCACGGGCTGCGCGCCCGCCGGCTCGAACACATAGCCGCAAATCAAGCCGGCGGCGTCGCCGTCCCAGGTCAGCGGTGAGAGTGGCGGTGGCGTCGCAGGCACGGCAGGAGCAGGCAGCAGGGCGCGCGAAGGCGCCGAAGTCCCGATCCTGTGTCAGTTCCGTGACGGCATTGTGACGCGGCCGGACGCTGCGCGGCCCCGGCCCGGCCGCGTCGGCCCCCCGCGGCGGCAGGCACGGCCCAAGGTCTGACACGGCGTTGTCATACAGGCTTCCTAGCATCGCGCGACATGACCGAAAAGCTCCTGCCCGACCACCACGATGCCGTGATGCAGCGCATCGAACGCGACCTGCTCGACAGCTACGACGAGGAGCTGGAGATGGAGATCGACGACGCGCGCCTGGCCGGCGACGAGCAAAGCGGCGACTTTCTGGACCGCCAGACCTACTTCCGCGAACTGCTGCGCCTGCAGGGCGAACTGGTCAAGTTGCAGGACTGGGTGCAGCACCACAGGAAGAAGGTCGTGATCCTGTTCGAGGGCCGCGACGCGGCCGGCAAGGGCGGCGTGATCAAGCGCATCACGCAGCGCCTGAATCCGCGCGTGTGCCGCGTGGCGGCGCTGCCCGCGCCCAACGACCGCGAGCGCACGCAGTGGTACTTCCAGCGTTACGTCTCGCACCTGCCGGCGGGCGGCGAGATCGTGCTGTTCGACCGCAGCTGGTACAACCGTGCCGGCGTCGAGCGCGTCATGGGCTTTTGCACCGACGAAGAATACGAAGAGTTCTTCCGCTCGGTGCCCGAGTTCGAGAAGATGCTGATCCGCTCGGGCATCACGCTGGTCAAGTACTGGTTCTCCATCACCGACGACGAGCAGCACCTGCGCTTTCTGGGCCGCATCCACGACCCGCTCAAGCAGTGGAAGCTCTCGCCCATGGACTTCGAGAGCCGCCGCCGCTGGGAGGCCTACACCAAGGCCAAGGAAGCCATGCTCGAGCGCACCCACATTCCCGAGGCGCCCTGGTGGCTCGTGCAGGCCGTGGACAAGAAGAAGGCACGGCTCAACTGCATCAGCCACCTGCTCACGCAACTGCCTTACGAAGAGATCGAGCACCCGGCCATCGTGCTGCCCGAGCGGGCGCGCAACCCCGAGTACACGCGCCACCCGGTGCCGGCCAGCATGTACGTGCCGGAGATCTACTGAAGGCGCACCGCCGCCGGTCGGCTTCGGCGGGCCGCTGCGCCGAAAAGGCCGCGCGCCGTAAAGGCGGCGGCCCTTGCGCGGGACGAAGCGCAGGTGCGCATCGGCGCGCCCCTGCCGCACAGCGCCGTGCTCAGAACGGCAGGCCCGCGTACTGCTCGGCCAGCGCGGCCAGGGCTTTCTCGGAGCGGCTCAGGTGCAGCAGCTCGTTGTGGCGCAGCTTGCGCGCGAAGTCGGTGTCGTTCGGGAAGGTGTGCAGCAGCTGCGTCAGGTGCCAGGACAGCCGCTCCGAGGACCACACGCGGCGCAGCGCGGTCTGCGAGTAGCCCTCCAGCAGCGCGTCCTGCCGCTGGTTGAAGTGCGCATCGAAGGCGCGCGAGAGGTAGTACACGTCGGACACGGCCAGGTTCAGGCCCTTGGCGCCCGTGGGGGGCACGATGTGCGCCGCGTCCCCGGCCAGGAACAGGCGGCCGTGGCGCATGGGCTCGGCAACGAAGCTGCGCAGCGGCGCGATGGACTTCTCGATGGTCGGGCCCGTCACCACCGTGTCGGCCAGATGCCGGGGCAGGCGCGCCTTGAACTCTTCCCAGAAGCGGTCGTCCGGCCACTCGTGGAGGTCGGTGTCCATGTCCACCTGGATGTAGTAGCGGCTGAGCATCGGGCTGCGCTGCGAGGCCAGCGCGAAGCCGCGCTCGTGGTGCGCGTAGATCAGGTCCTTCATCGGTGGCGTACGTGACATCACGCCCAGCCAGCCGAAGGGATAGACCTGCTCGTAGCAGCGCAGCACCGAGGCCGGGATGCTCTGGCGGCCGACGCCGTGGAAGCCATCGCACGCGGCGATGAAGTCGCAGTCCAGGCGCTGCGCGACGCCGCCCTGCACATAGGTGACGTAGGGCCGGTCGGTCGTCAGGTCGTGCAGGGCCACGTCGGCCGCCTCGTGCACCACCGTGCCGCCCGCGCGGTCGCGGGCCGCATACAGGTCTTCGGTGATCGCGGTCTGGCCATAGGCCATCATGGGCCGGTCGGCGTACTTCACCGTGTCGATCAGGAAGGAGGCCTCTTCCTGCCAGGTCACCAGCGTGCCGTGGTGCACCAGGCCCTCGCGGTCCATGCGCTCGCCCAGGCCCACCTCGCGCAGCAGCTGCACGGTGCCATGCTCCAGCACGCCGGCGCGGATGCGCTGCAGCACGTAGTCGCGCGTCTGGCGCTCCAGCACGACGCTCTGGATGCCGTGCAGGTCCAGGATGTGGGACAGCAGCAGGCCTGCGGGGCCGCCGCCGATGATGGCGACGTGGGTCTTCTTCATGCCAGTCTCGTCTTGGGTTGGAAGGGGATCGGGAAGTCCGGGCTTCAGCGCGCCGCTGCGGGCCGGGCCAGCCAGTGGCGCAGCGCCTGTGTCACCGCGGCCGGCTGCTCCATGGTGCTCATGTGGCCGCTGTGGTCGATGACGGCCAGCGTGGAGCCGGGCACGCGCGCATGCATGTCCTCGTGGCGGGCCAGCGGGCTCCAGGCGTCCTCGCGTCCGCACAGGAACAGCGTGCTCGGCCCGTGCAGCCCGGCCAGCACGCCGCGTGCGTCGGGCCGGCGGATCAGCGCGTTCAGCTGGGCCGCGAAGATGTCCGGCGTCTTGCGTTCGATCATCGCGAGGATCTCGTCGAACAGCGGCGTGTCCAGCCGGTCGGCATGCACCATGCCGCGCGCCCAGGCCCGGCCCATGGCGCGCATGCCCTCGCGGCGCGCGGTCTCCAGCAGCGCCATGCGGCCCTGCACTTCGCGCTCGCCGGCCGGGCCTACGGCAATGGGGTCCATGCCGGTGTCCATCAGCGCGATGCGCTCGACGCGCTCGGGCGCCAGGCGCGCGATCTCCAGCGCCACGCGCCCGCCCATCGAATGGCCGGCGACCGAGAAGCGGGGCGCGTCGGCCCGCGCCAGCGCGAGCCGGGCCATGGCCTCGATGCTGTCGGCCGCGCCGTAGTCGATGACGAGGCTGCGCATGTCGCCGAGCGCCGCCTGCTGGTCGCGCCACACGGCGTGGTCGCACAGCAGGCCGGGCAGCAGGAGCAGCAGCGGGGCGGAGGAGGTGTCGTTCATGTCGGTCTCGGGTCGGTGGCGCTTCAGGGCTGGGCGGGCAGGGGCGGCTCCGCAGCGGGCGGCTGTTCGTGCAGGTAGCGGTTGCCTTCGGGCGAGCGGCCGCCGGCGAGCATCATCTGCTGGTATTCCTTCTCGGTCATGCCGCTCATGGTCGACACCATCCTGAGTACGCTCACGCCGTCCGTGGCGCCGATCTTGACCAGGAAGTAGATGTTGCCACCCAGCGCGATGCAGCGGTTGAGGTCGCGCGCCAGCACGGCGTCGCGCTGCGCCTGCGTCATGGGCCACTCGGCCAGGTAGGCCGCTTCATCGGCCTTGAAGCGCGCGCGGTTCTCGGGTTTCATCAGGCTCATGCAGAACTGGTTGAGCCAGTAGCCCTTGCGGGACTGTTCGGCATCGAACACGGTCGTGCCGGGCACGTCGAGATAGGGTTTGTCCAGGGCCATGGCGGTGCCTCAATGGGTGGCGGCGGCTGCGGCATGGCCGGCGGCAGAGGCCGGGCGCCGGCCCGACCCCAGCACCGCCAGCGCGGCGGCCGCTAGCGGCAGGGCGAAGAGGTAGTACAGCGAGAAGGCCGGCAGGCCCCCGTCCAGCAGCGCGCCCGCCGCCAACGGCGACAGCACGGCGCCGGCGCGGCCGATGCCGATGGCCCATCCCATGCCCGTGACGCGCACCGCCGGCGGGTAGGTGGCCGGCACCAGCGCATACAGGCCGGCCATGGCCGCGAACAGGAACATGCCGACCAGGAAAGCCACGACGAAGGCCAGCCCCAGGCTGGAAGACGCGAGCCCGAAAGCCGCGGTGGCGGCGCCGGCCAGCAGCAGGCTGGCGACGGTCAGGGCGCCCAGGCGCAGGCGCACGGCCAGCGCGCCGAAGGCGCCGCCGCCCACGATGCCGCCCAGGTTCAGCAGCACGCCCCCCGGTGATGCCTTCCTGCGCCGACAGGCCGGCCTGCACCAGCAGCTTGGGCGTCCAGCTCAGCGAGAAGTAGAAGCTGAACATCAGCAGGAAGAAGCCGGCCCAGAGCGCGAGGCTCTGGCGCGCGAACGCCGGGCTGAACAGGGCCGCCAGCGAGTTGCGCTGCGACCCGGACTCGGTCGGCGCAGGCAGGCTGGCCAGCGGCGCGTGGCCCATGCGCTGCATCAGGCGATTGAGGCGGGCCAGCGCGTGGGCGAGGCGGCGGCTGAGCAGGAAATCCACCGACTCGGGCAGGCGCCAGAGCACGATCGGGATCATGGCGGCCGAGGCCAGCCCGCCGAACACGAAGACCGAGCGCCAGCCATGGTGCGACAGCAGCCAGGCCGCGGCGAGGCCGCCCAGCGTGGCGCCCACGGGATAGCCGGTTGCCTGGATGGCGACGCTGGTGCTGCGCCATTTCTGCGACGCGTATTCGGCGCTGATCACGCCCACGCTGGCCAGCATGCCGCCGATGCCCATGCCGGTGAGGCCACGCAGCAGCCCCAGTTGCCACCAGGACTGGCTGGCCGCCGAGGCCAGCATGCCTGCCGTGACGATCACGAGGCAGAGCAGGATGATGGCCTGGCGCCCGATGCGGTCGGCCAGCGGCGCGAGGAAGAGCGAGCCTGCCGCCATGCCGAACAGGCCGGCGCTGAACAGGAAGCCCAGTTGCTTGCCGCTGAGCGACCATTGGGCCGACACGGACGCGGCCGTAAAGGCCATGACCAGCACGTCGAAGCCGTCGAGCATGATGAGCACGGTGCAGATGGCGATGGCCAGCTTCTGGAAGCCGGTCATGGGACCGTGCTCGAGCCGGTGGCGGATGTTCGTCATTCGATCTCCTGAAGGAGCGGTCTTGTCTCGTAGGCGGGCGCCGCACGCGCGACGTGGGGCGGGCGCGCCGGCCGAAGGTTCAGGGCCCTGCAGGGCCGCCCGTGCCGCCGGCGGGGTGGCCGTCGACCGCCGGGGCTTTGCCGGCGCACGGCAGGGCGATCCGGCATGGGGAAGTATGCGAAAGACCGTGCGCCACCGCTAATCAGTCCTGCGGCGAATCCATGCGTTTCGCTGATATGGAGGTAAGCCCTTATTTCTCGTGGCGGGGCGGGAAGGCGGCGCGGACCGGCGAGACCTGGGCGCAGCCACCTGGGGCGCACCGGCCGGGTTCCGCGCCGTCCAAGGGTTGGCAATTCGCCTTTGATCGGCCGTGAGGGCGGCCGCGTCCCGTCAGGTGGCCCTTCAAATTGACAATTATTGTCAATTAATTGCAAATTGAATTCGCGTCCAGATCCGCTGGAAAATCGGCGCTTGCGCGCCGAAGGGCCAATCGCCGGCGGGACGCATGAACGCTCAGGCGCTGCGCCATCGTTCACGAAGGCAAAGGAAAGCGGCGCGCCACGGAAATAAGTCCTCGGCGCGCGGAATTCGGTGCGATAGCGTAGAAGTCGAGATGCAGCGCAAGCCCGGTGAATTCTTGAAAAGGCTGCCGAATGCAATGGGGCGCGCTGCCTCGTCGAAATCCGGATGCTTCCCCTGGACGGCATTCGCGGAAGGTGGGGCCGCGCCAATGACGCGGCCGGGCTTTCAATTTCCAAAGGACGCCGCGCCATCCATGTCGCATATCCGCTTTCACTGGTATCAGATCAGCTGCGAAGGCCGCCCGGCCCACGACGGACATGCGCCGGTGCAGCGCTGCGCGGTGTCCCTGGGGCTGGAGGCGCAGCACGTGACCCACGCGGACATGGAGGCCGCCAAGGCGTTCTGCGGCCTGTGCACGGGCCCGCAAACCGTCGTGCTGGCCGTGTCTTACCTGGGCGAGATGACCCGCTGGGAATTCCTGGGGCCCGACGGCGTGCACCAGAAAGCGGGCGTACGGGTGCTGGACCGCGGCTGATGCGCTTGCGGCCCCTCAGGCGCTGTGCAGCACGAAGCTCGCGTGCCGGCGCAGCAGCCGCCATTCACCCTGCGCGTCGCGGACCATCTCGTCGTCGAACTCGCCCACCAGCTGCCGCGCCTCGGCCCGGCGGCCGTACACCGGGTCGGCCTCCGGCGTGGCGCCGCTCCACAGCAGCACGTAGCTGCGCGCGCGGGCGCGGCCCCCGGCCTCCAGCGTCACCGCCACATTGGTGACCAGGTGGCGCGTGAGGCGGCCGGGCGCGCGCTGCGCATAGGCGGCCTGGATGGCGGCACGGCCTTCGAGCCGGCTGCCGTTGGGGCGCACCAGCACGGCGTCTTCGGCGAAAAGGGCGGCGAAGGCCGCCGCGTCGCCCGCGTCCACGTGGCGCACGCTGGTCTCGACGAGCGTCCGGCAGGCCAGCCGGTCGATCCAGGCGGCGGCGTCGGAAGTCGAAGTGGAAGTCATGGGAGCGGTCTCCGGAAGGGGCGGTTCAAGGGGCGGGCGATGCGCGGACAATTGTGGACGGCGCCCGGCCCTGGCCGGCGCCGCCGCTATCAAGATTGACGCCAGCGCATGCCGATTGTTTATGCCCGCGGCGCCCGGCCTGCGAGGGGCCAGCGCCATGCCTTCGCCCTTTGACCGGGACGCGTCGGCCGGCCTGGAACCGGCCGGCTTTCCGGCGCTGCTCTTGCACCTGCGCGGCCTGCGCGCGCTGCTGGCCGTGAGCGAGCACGGCACCACGGTGGGCGCCGCGCAGGCCGTGCACGTGTCGCAGCCCGCGGTGACGCGCGCCATCGGCCGGCTCGAAGACGCGTGCGGATGCCCGCTGTTCGAGCGCACCACGCGCGGCATGCGCGCCACGCCGCAGGGCGCGCGGATCGCCGCGCGTGCGCAAGCGCTCTTCGGCCACCTGCGCCAGGGCGCGCACGAGGCGCTGGCCATCGAATCGTCGCGCCAGCCGCGCGCGGCCAGCGCCGAGCGCTTTGCGCAGGCCCTGAGTTCCAGCCAGATCCGCGCCCTGCTGGCCGTGGCCGCTTCGGGCGGCGAATCCCGGGCGGCCGCGCACCTCGGCATTTCGCAGCCGGCGGTGCATGCCTCGCTGCAGGAGCTGGAGCACCTGCTGGCCGTGACGCTGTTCTACAAGCGCAGCTCCGGCACGCGGCTGACGCCGCCCGGCGAGGCGCTGCTGCTGCGCGTGAAGCAGGCGGTGGCCGAGTTGCGCGGCATGGACGGCGACCTGGCCGCCTGGCAGGGCGACGCGCGCGGCCAGCTCGTGATCGGCGTGCTGCCGCTGTCGGTGCCCATCTTCCTGCCGCCGGTGCTGCAGGCGTTCGCGGCGCGGCATCCTGCGGTGCAGGTGCGCATCATCGACGGCACCTACGAGACCCTGCTGCAGCACCTGCTGAGCGCGGACATCGACGCCATCGCCGGCGCGCTGCGCGCCCAGGCGCCATCGCCCGAAGTGCAGCAGCATGCGCTGTTCGACGACGACCTCGTCATCGTCGCGCACCGCGACCATCCCTGCCTGCGCCAGCCGGGCCTGGTGCTGCGCGACCTGCTGCAGTGGCCGTGGGTGACGCCGCTGGCGCACACGCCGGCCGAGCGGGTGCTGCACCAGGCCTTCGCGGCGCAGGGCCTTGCGCCGCCGGCGCGGCAGCTGTCGGCCAACAGCCCGCTGATGACGCTCGCCTTCGTCATGCAGTCGGGCCTGCTGGCCATCGCGTCGCGCGGCCAGGTGGCGCTCAACGACCACGGCGGGCAGTTGCGCGTGGTGCCGGTGGCGCTGCAGGGCACCAGCCGGCGCATCGGCATCGCCACCCGCAACAGCAGCATGCCTTCGCCCAATTTGCAGGCCTTCCTCGACCTCTGCAGTGCCACGGCGCCGCGGCCGTAGTCCGCCAGCGCGCGGGGTTGCCGCGCGGCCGGTTCCGCGCTGCCGCTGCCATCATTTCGTGAGAAGCTGCTAAGGTGCGCTGCTGCACTGCAACATTTCCATGCCCCGCCGCCGCCAAGCCTCTGCCTTCGCCGCGCTCAAGCCGCTGGCGAAGCTCTATCAGCGCCAGATGAAGGTGCTGACGAAGGCCACCGCGCGCGGCACGCAACAGGCGGGCGAGGCGGTGCGCAAGGCCACGCGCGGCGCAGGCCGGCCGCCGCCGGGGCCGGGCGACTGGCTGCAGGGGCTGGCGCTCGGGCCGGGCGGGCCGCGGCGCTTTTTCGTCTACCGCGCGCCGGGCCTGCAGGCCACGCCCGGCCGGCGCCTGCCTTTGCTGCTGATGCTGCACGGCTGCGGGCAGGACGCGCGGGACTTCGCCATCGGCACACGCATGAACCGCATCGCGGCGCGCGCCGGCTTTCTGGTGCTCTATGCGGAACAGGACCGCATGGCGCATGCCCAAGGCTGCTGGAACTGGTTCGCCACGCGCAGCGGGCGCGCGCAGGCGGAAGCGGCCACGCTGCTGGCCGCCGTCGACCAGGTCTGCCAGCTCTACGGCGCCGACCCGGCGCGCGTGGCCGTGGCGGGCCTGTCCGCCGGCGCAGGCATGGCGGCGCTGCTGGCCACGCAGTGGCCCAGCCGCTTCGCGGCCGTGGCCGTGCATTCGGGCGTGGGGCCGGGTGCCGCCGGTTCCACCGCCGCGGCGCTGCAGGCCATGCAGGGCTTGCGCGCGCCGCAGGTGCGGGCGCCGCATGCCTCGGTGGCGGCGGCGCTGCCGCCGCTTCTGGTGCTGCAGGGCGATGCCGACCGCGTGGTGGATGCGCGCAACGCCTTGGCGCTTTGCGAGGCCTGGGCGCTGGCGAGCGGGGCTACCTTGCAGCCGCCGCAATGGCGCCAGCGCGGCCAGCGCCGGCCCATGGTGTGGCAGGACTGGCGCCGGGGCCGGCAGCTGCAGGTGCGCTGCGTCACGGTGCAGGGCCTGGGCCATGCGTGGAGCGGCGGCAGCGCGCGCGGCAGCTACACCGATCCGCAGGGCCCCGACGCCTCCGCGCTCGTGGCGGCTTTCGCCGGCCGCGCCTTCGCGGCGCGCGAGCGCACGGCCGCCTGACGGGGCGGCGCCGCGCGCCGCATGTGCGCCGGCTCTGTACGCCAGCCGGCGTATTTGCGCCCGGGGGGCGCGCCCGCAGACTCCGCTCCATCGCTTCACAACCCTCTGGAGAAGACCGCATGACCCCCCGATTCGCGCTCCGCGCCCTGGCCGCCGCGGCCGCCCTGGCGACCCTGAGTTCGGCCCCCGCCCTGGCGCAGCAGACCATCAAGGTCGGCGTGCTGCATGCCCTGTCGGGCACCATGGCCATCTCCGAGACGGCGCTCAAGGACATGGCGCTGATGACCATCGACGAGATCAACGCCAAGGGCGGCGTGATGGGCAAGAAGCTGGAGCCCGTGGTGATCGACACCGCCTCCAACTGGCCCCTGGCGGCCGAGAAGGCCAAGCAGCTGATCGGCCAGGACAAGGTGGCCGTCACCTTCGGCTGCTGGACCTCGGTGTGCCGCAAGTCGGTGCTGCCGGTCTATGAGGAGAACAACGCGCTGCTGTTCTACCCCGTGCAGTACGAAGGCGAGGAGCTGTCCAAGAACGTGTTCTACACGGGCGCGGCGCCCAACCAGCAAGCCATTCCGGCCGTCGAATACCTGATGAGCGCCGACGGCGGCAGCGCCAAGCGCTTCGTGCTGCTGGGCACCGACTATGTGTATCCGCGCACCGCCAACAAGATCCTGCGCGCCTTCCTCAAGAGCAAGGGCGTGGCCGACAAGGACATCCTGGAAAGCTACACGCCCTTCGGCCACAGCGACTACCAGACCATCGTGGCCGACATCAAGAAGTTCTCGGCCGGCGGCAAGACGGCCGTGATCTCCACCATCAACGGCGACTCCAACGTGCCCTTCTACAAGGAGCTGGGCAATGCCGGCCTCAAGGCCACCGACGTGCCGGTGGTCGCCTTCAGCGTGGGCGAAGAGGAGCTGCGCGGGCTGGACCCGAAGCCGCTGGTGGGCCACCTGGCTTCGTGGAACTACTTCATGAGCGTGAAGAACCCGACCAACACGGCCTGGATCAAGCAGTGGAGCGACTATGCCAAGGCCAAGAAGCTGCCCGGCCAGTCCACCAAGCCGCTGACCAACGACCCGATGGAGGCGACCTACGTCGGCATCCACATGTGGAAGCAGGCCGTGGAAAAGGCCAAGTCGCTGGAGACCGACAAGGTGATCGCGGCCATGGCCGGCCAGACTTTCACGGCACCCAGCGGCTTCACGCTGACCATGGACGCCAAGAACCACCACCTGCACAAGCCGGTGCTGATCGGCGAGATCCGCCCCGACGGCCAGTTCAACGTGGTGTGGAAGACCAAGGCGCCCGTGAAGGCCCAGCCCTGGAGCCCCTTCATCGAAGGCAACAGCGCCAAGAAAGACGAGCCGGACGGCAAGACAAAACTTTGATTCCCCCCGTTTGGACGGCCTCACTGCGTGTGGCCGTCCGATACCCCCGGAGGGGGCGCACCCGGCGGCCTGGCAGAGCCAGTTCCGCGGGTGCCCTGAGGGCTTCGCCTCGCTGGCCGGCTGGTACGCGGCGGCGCCGCTCGGGCTCGATCCATGTCTGCGGATCGGGCCTTTCCTTTTCTTGCCGAGGATGACGTGAAGAACCTCCTGTACCGATGCCTGCTGGCCGCCTGCGCGCTGCTGTGCGCTGCGGCCATGCCGGCCCGGGCGCTGACGCCGGAGCAGGCGCTGGCCATGGCCAGCGGCGATTCGCGCTCGCGCATTGCCGCCATCAACGAGGCCGTGCTCGCTGCCGACGAGAAAGTCGCCACGCTGCTGCAGGCCCTGGCCGACGACGCCGTGAAGTACACCGAGACGCAGGTCTTCGTGATGAAGGACAGCGGCTACCGGGACGCGGTGACCGGCGCGCCGGCCGAGCCGCCGGCCGAGGCGGAAGACGTCATCAACAACAACCTCATGCGCGGCGCGATCGCCGCCGCGCAGGCGGCCCTGCAACTGAGCAGCCCCGACTGGGCCGAACGGGCCGCGGCCGCCGATGCGCTGTTCAAGGACCCCGACGCCTCGCGCCTGCCGCTGGTGGAAGCCGCCTTGAAGAAAGAGCAGGACGCGCGCGTGAAGGACAAGCTGGCGCTGGTGCGCGCCGCCTCGGCCCTCGAAAGCGAAGACGTGGCCACGCGCCTGGCCGCCGCCGAGGCGCTGGGCGAACAGCGCAGCCCGGCCACCAAGCTGCTGCTGAACAACCGGCTGGCCGAAGAGAGCAACGCGGGCGTCAAGGCTGCCATCCAGGCCTCCATCCAGCGCATCGACGCCACGCTGGTGTGGGGCGACCGCGTGAACGCCGTGTTCAGCGGCATCAGCCTGGGCTCGGTGCTGCTGCTGGCCGCGCTGGGCCTGGCCATCACCTACGGGCTGATGGGCGTCATCAACATGGCGCACGGCGAACTCATCATGATCGGCGCCTACGCCACGTACGTGGTGCAGGGCCTTTTCCAGCGCTTCTTTCCCGAGTCGATGTTCGGCTGGTACCTGGTCGCGGCCATGCCCGTGGCCTTCCTCGCCTCGGCGCTGATGGGTGCGGTGCTGGAGCGCGGCGTGATCCGCTTCCTCTACGGCCGTCCGCTGGAGACGCTGCTGGCCACCTGGGGCATCAGCCTCGTGCTGCAGCAGCTGGTGCGCTCGGTCTTCGGCGCGCAGAACGTGGGCGTGGAGAACCCGGCCTGGATGAGCGGCGGCCTGCAGCTGATGTCCAACGTCACGCTGCCGTGGAACCGCATCGGCATCATCCTTTTCGCCGGCGCGGTGCTGGCCGGCATGGCCTGGCTCATCGGCCGCACGCGCCTGGGCCTGTTCGTGCGCGGCGTCACGCAGAACCGCCCCATCGCCTCGTGCATGGGCGTGAACACGGCGCGCATCGACGCCTACGCCTTCGCGCTGGGCTCGGGCATCGCCGGCCTGGCCGGCTGCGCGCTGAGCCAGATCGGCAACGTCGGCCCCGACCTCGGCCAGAGCTACATCGTCGACAGCTTCATGGTGGTCGTGATGGGCGGCGTGGGCCAGCTGGCCGGCACGGTGTACGCGGCGCTGGGCCTGGGCGTGCTCAACAAGTTCATCGAAGGCTGGGCCGGCGCCGTGCTGGCCAAGATCGCCGTGCTGGTCTTCATCATCATCTTCATCCAGAAGCGCCCGCAGGGGATCTTCGCCATCAAGGGACGGGAAGCATGAGCCCCAACGCCTCTTCGGCCCCCGCCGTCACCCTGCCTGCCCGGGCCCCGCTGCTCACCGGCAAGGGCTGGACCGCTTTCTTCATGGCACTGATCGCCGTGTGCGCGCTGGCACCCGTGGCCAACCTGTGGGTGCCCGAGGCGAGCGTGTTCCACATGAGCGACTACACCGTCGCGCTGCTGGGGCGCATCATGTGCTACGCCATCTGCGCGCTGGCGATGGACCTGATCTGGGGCTACACCGGCATCCTGAGCCTGGGCCATGGCCTGTTCTTCGCGCTGGGCGGCTACATGATGGGCATGTACCTCATGCGCCAGATCGGCCGCGACGGCAACTACAAGAGCGACCTGCCGGACTTCATGGTCTTCCTGGACTGGAAGGAACTGCCCTGGCACTGGACCTTCTCGGACAGCTTCCTCGCCACGCTGGTGCTGATCGTCGCGGTGCCGGGCCTGGTGGCCTTCGTGTTCGGCTGGTTCGCGTTCCGCTCGCGCATCAAGGGCGTGTACTTCTCGATCATCACGCAGGCCCTGACCTTCGCGGCCATGCTGCTGTTCTTTCGCAACGAGACGGGCTTCGGCGGCAACAACGGCTTCACGGACTTCAAGCGCATCCTGGGCATCCCGATCGCCACGCAGGAAATGCGCATGTTCCTGTTCGCGCTCACGGGTTGCACGCTGCTGGCCTTCTTCCTGCTCGCCAAGTGGCTGGTGGGCAGCAAGTTCGGCCGCGTGCTGCAGGCCATCCGCGACGCCGAGTCGCGCACCATGTTCTGCGGCTACAACCCGCTGCCCTACAAGCTCACGATCTGGGTCATCTCCGCCATCATGTGCGGCGTGGCCGGTGCGCTGTACGTGCCGCAGGTGGGCATCATCAACCCCGGCGAGATGAGCGCGGCCAATTCCATCGAGATCGCGATCTGGGCCGCCGTGGGCGGGCGTGCGACGCTGGTCGGGCCCATCATCGGCGCGCTTCTGGTCAACGGCGCCAAGAGCTGGCTCACGGCCTTCGCGCCCGAGTACTGGCTGTACTTCCTGGGCGCGCTGTTCATCGCCGTGACGCTGTTCCTGCCCGATGGCATCGTCGGCCTGGTGCGCAAGTGGCTGCGCCGTGGCAAGCCCGAAGCTGCGCCGGCCCTGAGCGCCGGCCGCCGCGAAGCGCAGAAGTCACTGTCCACGGAGCAGGGCATGGAGCCGAGCGCGCTGGCGCCGCTCGCGACCGAGACGAAGGGAGCACGCGCATGACGCCCGACCTGATGGAAGCCGGCGCGCAGCGCTATGCGAAAGGGCAGAGCGGCAGCACCTCGGGCCTGACCGAATCGGGCGGCCGCACGGCCGGCTACGGCCGGCCCGCGCTGGCCGCCGGCGAAGTGGATGTGACGCACGGCCGCATCCTGTACCTGGAAGACGTGAGCGTGAGCTTCGACGGCTTCAAGGCCATCAACAAGCTGAACCTGGACATCGCGCCCGGCGAGCTGCGCTGCATCATTGGCCCCAACGGCGCCGGCAAGACCACGATGATGGACATCATCACGGGCAAGACCCGGCCCGACGAGGGCACGGTGTTCTTCGGCAGCACCATCGACCTGCTGCGCCACCGCGAGGCCGAAATCGCCCAGCTGGGCATCGGCCGCAAGTTCCAGAAGCCCACGGTGTTCGAGCAGCTCACGGTGTTCGAGAACCTGGAGCTGGCGCTGAAGACGCACAAGGGGGTGCGGCACTCGATGTTCTTCAGGCTCGACTCGGCGCAGGCCGACCGGCTGGCCGAGGTGCTGCACACCATCCATCTGCAGGGCAGCGTGACGCGCATGGCGGGCAACCTGAGCCACGGCCAGAAGCAGTGGCTGGAGATCGGCATGCTGCTGATGCAGGAGCCCAAGCTGCTGCTGCTCGACGAGCCCGTGGCCGGCATGACCGACGAGGAGACGGTGCGCACGGCCGAGCTGTTCCTCTCGCTCAAGGGCAGGCATTCGCTGATGGTGGTGGAGCACGACATGAGCTTCATCCGCACCATCTCCGAGATCGTCACCGTGCTGTGCGATGGCTCGGTGCTGGCGCAGGGCACGCTGGACGAGGTGCAGGCGGATGAACGGGTGATCGAGGTGTACCTTGGGCGCTGATCTTTGGATGCGCATCGGCTGTTTGCCGGCCGCGCGTGCGTGGCGTGACGGCGCGGCAGGGCCAGTGCCGCACCGCTCAGATGCCGCGGGTCGCTGCGCGACTGCCCTGCGCTGCTCGCAGCCGGCGGGGTCCGCGCAAACTCGCTTCGCTCAGACAATGCGCGGCCCTTTTTCCGCCGGCTGCTGCGCTGCTCGGCCGCGTCAATTCGCGGTGCGACACAGGCCCTGCCACGCGGTGGGAACGTGGGCTGGGCGCGGAGGCGGGTTCAATGCACCAAGCGTCCTGTGCGTCGACGCCGCTTGCGCCTCTTCGGCTCGCGGGCCGCAGTCCCGTTTTGCACCACGAAGCCTGTCGAAGGGCAGCGCGCGCAGCGCACGTCAGCGCCGCCGAGAAGCGCAGGGCGACCGGCCTGCACGCGCGAAGTCGCGCGTGCTTCGTCATCTGACTCATCGCGTCTGTCCGAGCGGAATGAACGCAGTGAATGCAGCGAGTTACGCGATGGGCCGGCCGTCCGAGCATCGCAGGGCAGCCGCGCAGCGGCCGGCGATGTCGGGCGATGTGCGCGCTGCCCTTCGGCAGGCGGCCCCTGCAGAAAGTTGTCTCCATCTCGCCAGCCATCCTGGAGCCCCGACATGCTGACCGTCAAGAACATCCACCAGTACTACGGCGGCTCGCACATCCTGCGGGACGTGAGCTTCGAGGCCCACCCCGGCCAGATCACCGTGCTGCTGGGCCGCAATGGCGTGGGCAAGACCACCTTGCTCAAGTCGCTGATGGGCCTGGTGCCCATCAAGAGCGGCAGCATCGAGCTCGACGGCCAGCCCATCCAGAAAAAGACGCCCTACGAGCGCGCCCGCGCCGGCATGGGCTTCGTGCCGCAAGGCCGCGAGATCTTCGCGCGCCTGACGGTGGAAGAGAACCTGCGCATGGGCCTGGCCTATCGCAGCGGCAGCACGCCCATTCCGCCCGAACTGTACGAGCTGTTTCCGGTGCTCAGGCAGATGCTGCACCGGCGCGGCGGCGACCTCTCGGGCGGCCAGCAGCAGCAACTGGCCATCGCGCGCGCCCTCGCGCCCGGCCCGCGGCTGCTGATCCTCGACGAGCCCACCGAAGGCATCCAGCCCAGCATCATCAAGGACATCGGCCGCGCGCTGCGCAGGCTGGCCACCGAAGGCTGGAAAGGCCAGAAGATGGCCATCGTGCTGTGCGAGCAGTACTATGACTTCGCCGAAGAACTGGCCGACCACTACCTCGTGATGGAGCGCGGCGAAGTCATCGCGCGCGGCGAAGGCAAGGACATGCAGGCCCAGGGCGTGCGGCAGCTCGTCGCCATCTGACGCGTTCCTGCGCCCGCCCACCCTGCGGCGGTGCGCGCCCGCGCCGAAAGGCATGTGGGATGTCCACCTACGCAGCGGCCGACTGGGCTCCGGCAACCTCGGCTTCCTGTTGAACTTGCAGGAAGAACCAGGCATGCAGATCCAGCTGAACACGAGCAATGGCATCGAGAACAAGGAATCGCTGGACCGGTGGGCCGACGACGAGCTGCGCCAGCAGCTGCAGCGCCATGCCGACGACCTGATCCGCATCGAGGTGCACCTGAGCGACGAGAACGGCCAGCGCGCGAGCGCCGCCGACAAGCGCTGCGTGATGGAGGCGCGCCTGGCCGGCCACGGCGCGCTGGCAGCCACGCACGACGCCGAGACCATCGACCAGGCCTTCCGCGGTGCGCTGGAAAAACTCAAGCGGCAGATCGAGCACAAGGTCGGCCGCACCGCCGATCACCGCGACCGGCGCACCATCCGCACCGCCGCCGACCCCGCCGAGGGCGCGCAGGGGGCGCCGGCCCCTGGCACTGACCAGGGCCCGGCCGGCGGCAGCAACGGCACGCCGGATTGAGCCGGATGATGGAGGCCGTGGACGCGGCCGCCGGGCGGCCTGGCCCGGCGGGCAGGCACCGCTGGCAGTTCGTGCGCACGGGCGGCGTGGACCAGGTGGTCTTTCGCAACGGCGAAGACATCGCCCGCCTGGGCGAGCTGGACCCGAAGCTGTGGGTGGCGCTGGCCTGCCCCACGCAGGGGCTGGAGTTCGACGCCCGCACGCTGGAGATGATCGACACCAACGGGGACGGACGCATCCGTCCGCCCGAGCTGATCGCGGCCTGCGAGTGGGCCGCACGCGAGCTGCGCGATCCCGACCTGCTGATGCAAGGCGGCGACACGCTCGCGGTGAGCGAGCTGACCGAGGGCAGTGTGCTTGCGGCCGAAGCGCGGCGGCTGCTGGAGATGCTGGGCAAGGGCGAAGCCGATGCGCTGACGCTCGAAGACCTCACGGGCCGCAGCCAGCTGCTGGCCGCCATGCGCTTCAACGGCGATGGCATCGTGACGGTCAAGACGGCGCACGACGCGCCCACGCAGGCCGCGATCCGCCACATCATCGACACACACGGCAGCGTGGCCGACCGCAACGGCGAGGCCGGCGTGGACCGCGCGCGGGCCGAGGCCTTCTACGCCGAAGTGCAGGCCCTGCGCGACTGGCAGGCCAGGGCCGTGGCCGACGGGCCCGCGATGCCCCTGGGTGCGCGCACGCTGGACGCGGCGCAGGCGCTGGACGCGGTGCACGACAAGGTCGAGGACTTCTTTGCGCGCTGCCGCGTGGCGGCCTTCGACATCCAGGCCGTGCAGGCGCTGAACCCGTCGCCGGCGGAATACGAGGCGCTGTCAGGCCCCGCCATCGACGCGTCGCTGCTCAAGGGCCTGCCGCTGGCGGCCGTCACGCCGGGCCGCACGCTGCCGCTCACGGGGAACGTGAACCCCGCCTGGAGCGCGGCGCTGGCGCGCCTGCACCGCGAGGCCGTGGTGCCGCTCCTGGGCCAGGCGGCGGACCGCCTCGGCGAAGACCAGTGGCAGCAGCTCAAGTCGCAGCTGGCCGCCTGCCGCGAATGGCTGCGCAGCCGGCCGGCCACGAAACTGGGCTCGCCCGACGCCGACGAGGTGGAGGCCTGGCTGGAAGCACGGCCGGCGGTGATGGCGCTGATCGGCGAAGACGAGGGCGTGGAGGCGCACAACCTGCGCATCGTCGACCTGGAGCGGCTGCTGCGCTACAAGCGCGATCTGCTCACGCTGCTGCACAACTTCGTTTCGTTCAAGGCTTTCTACCACCGCGAGGGCGCCATCTTCCAGGCCGGCACGCTGTACCTGGACGGCCGCAGCTGCGACCTGACGGTGCATGTGGAGGACGCCAAGAAGCACGCGATGCTCGCCGGCCTGGCCAAGACCTGCCTGGCCTACTGCGACTGCACGCGCGAGGGCCAGAAGATGGGCATCGTCGCCGCCTTTACGGCGGGCGACGTCGACTTCCTCTTCGTGGGCCGCAACGGCGTGTTCTACGACCGCCAGGGCCGCGACTGGGACGCGAGCATCACCAAGCTGATCGAGAACCCGACCAGCGTGGCGCAGGCCTTCTTCTCGCCGTACAAGAAGTTCGTGCGCATGATCGAGGAACAGGTGGCCAAGCGCGCCGCCGCGAGCGAGGCCACGGCGCAAAGCTCGCTCAGTTCGATGGCCACCACGATCACCACGGCCGATCAGGCGGGCACGGCGGCCGTCAAACCTGGCGTCACGCCCAAACCGGCGGCCAAGGTCGATGTGGGCACGGTGGCGGCCATCGGTGTGGCCTTGGGCAGCATCAGCGCCGTGCTGGTGGGCATCTTCGCCAAGTTCATCGACCTGGGGGCGTGGATTCCGATCGCCGTCGCGGGCATCGTCATCGCGATCTCGGGGCCGAGCATGCTGATCGCCTGGCTCAAGCTGCGCCAGCGCAGCCTGGGGCCGATCCTCGACGCCAGCGGCTGGGCCATCAACGGGCGCATGAAGGTCAATGTGCGGCTGGGCGCGTCGCTGTCGAAGGTGGCCCACGTGCCGGCCCGCGCCCGGCGCTACGCGCGCGACCCGTATGCCGAGCGCAGCGGCCTGGCCGGCGCTGCCGCCGCGGTGGCGCTGGTGGGCGCCGTGGCCGTGCTGGCCTGGCGCATGGGCTGGCTCGATGCGCAGTTGCCGCCCGCGCTGCAGCGGGCGCCGACAGCCGCGCAGCCGGTGCCGGCGCCGCCGGGGGCCTGAGCTTCAGGGCCGCGTCCGCACGGGCCCGCCCCGCCCGCAGGCGGACGTCCCGCGCAGCGCGCGCGGCGCGCTACATCGCCGGCATGGCATGGGCCACTTCCGCGATCTGCGCGCGCACCCAGCGCACGCCGGGGTCTTCGTCGCGGTAGCGGTGCCACTGCAGCACTTCGGTCAGGCGCGGGGCGTCGAAGGGCGGCTCCAGCAGGCGCAGCGGCATGGCCTGCACGAACTGGTGCGCCAGCCGGGTCTGGATGGTGGCGATGCGCTCGGTGCCCACGACGAAGCGCGGCATCAGCAGGAAGCCGTGGGCCACCACCTCGATGCGGCGCGAACCGTGCTGGTTGGCGTACCACTGCTCGAACCACGGGTTGCTGCCCTGTTCCTCCTGGTAGACCACATGGCCCAGGGCACGGTAGTCCTCGGCCGAGATGCGCGCGCCCAGGCGGGTGTTCTGCTGGCAGGCGATGACGTGGTAGGTGTCGTCGAACAGCACCTCCTGCGGATGCTCGGCCAGGGTCAGGTGGGCCGGCGTGACGAGGAAGTCCACGCGTCCCTTGTCCAGGTCCTCGGCCATGCCCGCGTAGGTGGGCCGCACGTCGAAGCTCAGGCGCGGCGCGGCGCGGGCAATGCGCCGCAGCACTTCGGTCAGCAGCACCTGCGACACATAGTCGGACGCGATGATGCGGAACTTGCGCTCGGCCTCGGCCGGCGCGAACTCGGGCTTCACGCCCAGCGTAGCGTCCACCTGCAGCAGGATGTCGCGCACGGGTGCGATCAGGCTTTCGGCGCGCGGCGAGAGCTGCATCGTGCGCCCGACCTGCACCAGCAGCGGGTCGCCGAAATAGTCGCGCAGCCGCGCGAGCACGCCGCTCATGGCCGACTGCGTCATGTGCATGCGCTCGGCTGCGCGCGTCACGTTGCGCTCGGTCAGCAGGGCGTCCAGGGCGCTCAACAGGTTGAGGTCGATGCGCTGGTACCGCATGCAGGCTCTCCTTGTGAATGGGCGGCGATGTTGGAGGCTGCCTTCGCGCCCAGGTATCGGCCGCGGCGATGGCAGGCATCGGAAGAATCGGTTGGTGCGCAGGGCACCCGGTCCCTAAGCTGCGCGCTCTTCCTTGTCCCGAGCGCATGCAAAAGAACAATCCTCTTCGCGGCTGGCAGGTCGACCGCAGCGCCATCCGCCACGTGGGCCACGGCCTGCAGCGTCCCGAATGCGTGCTGGCCGAACGCGACGGCACCCTGTGGGCGGCCGATGCGCGCGGCGGCGTGATGCGCATCGCGCCCGACGGCGCGCAGCAGCTGATCGCGCCCGCCGCTGCAAGCGCCGCTGCGGCCACGCCGGGCTTTGCCGAGCGCTACGTGCTCAGCCAGGGCTCGCTGCCCAACGGCCTGGCCTTGCTGCCCAATGGCGACTTCCTGATCGCCAACTGGGGCACCGATGCGGTGGAGGTGATGGACCGGCAGGGCCGGGTGCGCCGCCTGTTCGACCGCATCGACGGCCAGCCGCTGGGCAAGGCCAACTTCGTGCTGCGCGACCGGCGCGGGCGCCTCTGGCTCACGGTGACCACCCGCATGCAGCCCTGGACCGATTCCATCAACGCCCGCGTGGCGGACGGCTACATCGCCCTCATCGACGAGCGCGGCGTGCGCATCGTGGCCGATGGCTTCGAGGGCACCAACGAGGTCCGCATGGACGCGGACGAGGAATGGCTCTACGTGGTCGAAAGCAACGCGCGCCGCATCTCGCGCCTGCGCGTGGGGCAAGACGGCGCGTTGAGTGGCCGCGAGGTCTACGGCCCGGCCCGGCTGCCCGGCTTTCCCGACGGCTTCGCCTTCGATGCCTTCGGCAACCTGTGGGTCACGCTGGTCATGGCCGACCGGCTGGTGGCCATCACGCCCGACGGCGAGCTGCTGACGCTGCTGGACGACGGCAACCCGCAGGCCACCCGGGCGCTCGACGCGCATTACGAAGCGCGCACGCTCACGCCCGAGATCATGGCCGCCGCCTGCGGCACGCTGGCCCCGTGGATGGCCAGCCTCAGCTTCGGCGGCGCCGACCTGCGGACCGTCTACCTCGGCAGCCTGCGCGGCAGCACCTTGCCCAGCTTCCGCTCGCCAGTGGCGGGCCTGCCTCCCGTTCACTGGAACGAAAGAACTTCCCCATGAAATTCGCCACCCTGAAGAATGGCCGCAAGGACGGCCGACTGGTTGTCGTCTCGCGCGACCTGCGCCATGCCGTGGCCGCCGACGACATCGCCGCCACGCTGCTCGATGCGGTGGAGCGGTGGGACGAGGTTGCGGCCGCGCTGGCGCAGCGCTACGACGCGCTCAATGCCGGCCAGGCGCCGGGCGCCTTTGCCTTCGACCCGGTGGCCGCCGCCGCGCCGCTGCCGCGCGCGCCCCAGTGGTGCGACGGCTCGGCCTTCCTGAACCACGGCCGGCTCATGGAGAAGGCCTTCGACATCGCGCCCATCCCCGACAGCGAACGCATCCCGCTGATGTACCAGGGCGGCAGCGACGACTTCCTCGGGCCGCACGACGATGTGCCGCTGCCCGACGAGGCGCATGGCATCGACTTCGAGGGTGAGTTCGGCGCCATCGTGGGCCCGGTGCCGATGGGCTGCACGGCCGCGCAGGCGCGTTCGCGCATCCGGCTGCTGGTGCAGATCAACGACGTGAGCCTGCGCGCCTTCGGCCCGCGCGAAATGCGCACCGGCTTCGGCTTCTTCCAGGCCAAGCCCTCGTCCAGCTTCGCGCCCGTGGCCGTCACGCCCGACGAGATCGGCGAGGCCTGGCGCGATGCGCGCGTGCACCTGGACCTGGCCGTGCAGTACAACGGCCAGTGGTTCGGCGAGCCCAATGGGCGCGAGATGAACTTCGGTTTCGACGAACTGATCGCGCATGCCGCGAAGACACGCCGGCTGTCGGCGGGCACCGTGATCGGCTCGGGCACGGTGAGCAACGCGGGCGGCGCGAAGGGCTCAGCCTGCATCGCCGAGCGGCGCGCCATCGAGCTGATCGATCAGGGCGAAAGCCGCACGCCCTTCATGCATTTCGGCGACCGCGTGCGCATGGAAGCGCGCTGGCAGGGCGCGCCGGTGTTCGGCGCCATCGACCAGCAGGTGGTGTGCGCCGCGCCGCCGCAGGATTGAGGGAGCCGACGATGCCGCGATTCGTGGACCTGTCCATCTACCTGGAGAACGACGTGCTCTCCGACCCGCCGCCGCTGGCGCCGAAGATCACCTACCAGAAGCACACGGACACGCTGCCCGAGTTCATGCAGCTCATCCCCGGCACGAAGGCCGAGGACTATCCCGACGGGGAGGCGGCCGCCTCGGAATGGGTGACGCTGACCACGCACAGCGGCACGCACCTGGACGCGCCCTACCACTTCCATTCCACGCAGGACGCCAAGCTGGGCGGCAGCCGGCCGTCGACCACCATCGACGCGGTGCCGCTGGACTGGTGCTTCCGCCCCGGCGTGAAGCTGGACTTCCGCCACTTTCCCGACGGCTATGTGGTCACGGCCGCCGACGTGGAGGCCGAACTGCGGCGCATCGGCCACACGCTGGCGCCGCTGGAGATCGTGGTGGTCAACACGCGCGCTGGCCAGTGCTACGGGCGCAACGACTACATCCACGCCGGCTGCGGCATGGGCTATGAGGCGACCATGTACCTGCTGGAGCGCGGCGTGCGCCTGACCGGCACCGACGCCTGGAGCTGGGACGCCCCCTTTTCCTACACCGCCCGGCGCATCGCCGAGACCGGCGACACCTCGCTGATCTGGGAAGGTCACAAGGCAGGGCGCGACATCGGCTACTGCCACCTGGAGAAGCTGCACAACCTGGAAGCGCTGCCGGCCGACGGCTTCACCATCTGCTGCTTCCCGCACAAGATCCGCGGCGCCTCGGCCGGCTGGACGCGCGCCGTGGCCATCTTCGAGGACTGAACGATGCGCGTCCTCGTGACCGGGGCCGGTGGCTTCATCGGCGCGACGCTCGTGCGCCTGCTCCAGGCCCAGGGGCAGGTGGGCGGGCAGCCGATCAGCGCGCTGGCCTTGGCGGACCGGCAATTGCCGGCCGACTGCGGCGGTGCGCTGGTGCTGGAAGGCGACCTGGCCGACGCCGGCCTGCAGGAGCGCATCGCCGCTTTCGCGCCGCAGCTGTGCTTCCACCTGGCCGCCGTGCCCGGCGGCGCGGCCGAGGCCGATCCGGCGCTGAGCCGCCGCGTCAACCTGGACGCCACGCTGGACCTGTTCCAGACGCTGGCCGATGCCGCGCGCTCGCGCGCAGAGGCCGCGCCCGTGGTGGTCTACGCCAGCACCATCGCCGTCTACGGCAGCCCCTTGCCCGACCCGGTCACACCCGCCAGCTTCACGCGCCCGCCCATGACCTATGGCGCGCACAAGCTGGCCTGCGAGATCGTGCTGGCGGACTTCACGCGCCGCGGCCTGCTCGATGGCCGCTCGCTGCGCCTGCCGGGCATCGTGGCCCGGCCGCGCGCGCCGTCCGGCCTGGTGTCGGCCTTCATGAGCGAGCTGCTGCATGCGGTGGCGGCGGGCGAGCCCTTCGTCTGCCCGGTCGGCCCGCAGGCCACCGCCTGGTGGATGTCGGCACGGCGTTGCGTGCAGAACCTGATGCACGCCGCCTGCATGGACCCGGCGCGCGATCCGGACGGGCAGGGCGCCCGCGCCTGGCCCTTGCCGGTGCTGCGGCTGTCCATCGCCGAGGTGGTGCAGACGCTGTCAGCGGCCTATGGCGTGGACGGTGAGCGCCTGGTGCGCCATGCGCCGCAGCCCGAGGTGGAGGCCGTGTTCGGTCGCTACCCGGTGCTGGACGACCGCGCCGCGCGCGGGCTGGGCCTGCGCGACGACGGTTCGCCCGAGGCGCTGGTGCGGCGGGCACTCGAGCCGCAGTTCGACGACGCGGCCCATGACCCCTTTTCCTTTTCCCTGATCTGAAGCGTAGCTTGGATGCGCACATCTGCATGAACTTCTCGAGACTCCCCCGACGTTCGCTGCTTCGCGGTGCCGCCGCGCTGCCCCTGGCGTCGCTGGCCACGCTGGCGCCACGGGCGCAGGCGCAGACCCCGGCATCCTTTCCGAGCCGGCCGCTGACCTGGGTCGTGCCCTATCCGGCGGGCGGCTTCGGCGATGCGCTGTCACGCATGCTGGCGCAAAAGCTCGCGGAGCAGCTGCACCAGCCGGTCATCGTCGACAACCGGCCGGGCGCGGGCGGACAGATCGGCGTCAACTTCGCCAAGCAGCAGCCGGCCGATGGCCACACCCTGCTGTACGGCGACCTCGGGCCTTTCTCCATGAACGCCGGCCTGTACCCCAAACTGAGTTACGACACGCTCAAGGACTTCGCGCCGCTCACCCGCCTGCTGGTCACGCCCACGCTGCTGATCGTGCCGGCCCACAGTCCGCTGCGCAGCTGGCAGGACCTGGTGCGGGCTGCGCATTCGGAGAAGGGGCTGAACTACGGCTCCTACGGCATGGGCAGCCAGCCGCACATCTGGGTCGAGATGCTCAACGGCGAGCTCAAGGGCCGCATGACCCACGTCGCCTACAAGGGCGGCGCGCCCGCCGTGCAGGACCTGATGGCCGGCCACATCGACCTGATGCTGGACGTGACGCCCAGCAGCATTCCGCTGGTGCGCGAGGGCAAGGCGCGCGCGCTGGCGGTGGTCGGCAGCGAGCGCCGCCTGCCGCAGCTGCCGCAGGTTCCGACCATCGCCGAGCTGGGCCTGCCGAAGCTGAACGTGTCGGGCTGGACCGGCGTGATGGTGAAGGCGGGCACGCCCGAGCCCATTGCCCACCTGCTGCACGACGCGGTGGTGAAGGCGTTGCAGTCGCCCGAGGTGGTGCAGCGCTACGCCGACCTGGGGCTGAGCGTGGCGCCCAGCTCGCGCGCCGAGTTCGGCACGCTGATCCGCACCGAGACCGCGCGCTGGGGCGAGGTCATCCGGCGCGTGGGGGTGAAGCTTGAGTAAGCAGGGCAAGGCGCTGCCGTGCGCTCCCGAAAGCCTGTTCAGCCTGCACGGGCAGGTGGCGCTGGTCACCGGGGCCGCAGGTGGGCTGGGCCGCGCCATTGCCCTGGCTTTTGCGCAGCAGGGCGCGGACCTGGTGCTGTCGGATCGCGAGGCCGCGGACCTGGCGTCCGTGACCGCGCAGTGCCGCCAGGCCGGTGTGCGCGTGGCGGTGCAGGCGGGCGACCTTGCGCAGGCGGCGCAGGTCGACGCGCTCGCCCACGGCGCGCTGCAGGCCTTCGGCCGCATCGACACCCTGGTGTGCAACGCCGGCATGCAGGGCCCGGCCGGCCCGCTGCTGGACGTGGCCGAGGACGATTGGGCGCGTGTGCTGCAGGTCAACCTGGCCAGTGCGCATGGGCTGTGTGCCGCTCTGCTTCCGGGCATGGCGCAGCGCGGCGAAGGCCGCGTGATCCTGATGGCCAGCATTGCCGCGCTGCGTGGCAATGGCGCCATCGGCCTGTATGGCATGAGCAAGGCGGCGTTGGCGCAGCTGGCGCGCAACCTGGCCGTGGAGTGGGGGCCGCGGGGCGTGCGCGCCAACGCCATCGCGCCGGGGCTGATCCGCACGCCGCTGGCCGAAGGGCTGCTTGCCGACGCCGCCTTCATGGCGCGCCGGCTGGCGATGACGCCGCTGCGCCGCGTCGGCGAGCCGCACGAAGTCGCCGGCGTGGCCGTGCTGCTGGCCGCGGCGGCCGGCGCCTTCATCACCGGCCAGACGCTGGTGGTGGACGGCGGCACGCTGATTTCGGACGGCAGTTGAGCGGAGCCGGGCGGCGCCTCTCGGCACCCCGCCGCGCCCCGCGGTGCCGCGCGCTGAACAAGAGCAAGAGAAGAAGGAGACACGCATGTTCAAGTACTTCCCGACGAACTACGTCTGGAATCTCTCGGTCGATCTGGCCATCGAGATGGGTGCGCGCATCGGCGAGATCGAAGCCATGTGCGCGCCGCTGCAGGAGGCCGCGAAGCAGCCCGATGCCGCCGCCTCTTTGGCCTTCCGCCAGAGCTGGGAGCGCATGGCCGACCAGCTGTGCGCGCTGGCGGCCGAAGACGAGGCGCGTGGCCGCCTCATTTCTGCTGGCGACAAGCTGGGCCGCGCCGCCACCTACCTGATCACGGCCGAGCGGCTACAGGGCCATGGCGCGCCGGGCCGCGATGCGCTGTACCGGCGCTTTCTTGACACCTTCGCGCGCGGCATCCGCCTGGCGGGCGAGAACTGCGAGCGGGTCGAGATTCCGTACGGCGATGCCCCCATCGCCGGCCTCTACGTGCGCGCGGAAGGCGTGCCGGCCGGCGCCCGCGCGCCGCTGCTGGTGCAGGTGAACGGCCTCGACTCCACCAAGGAGATGAAGTACCGCGTGGGCTTGCCGCGCTGGCTGGCGCAGCGCGGCGTGGCCTCGCTGGTCATCGACCAGCCCGGCTCGGGCGAGGCCCTGCGCCTGCACGGCCTCACGGCGCTGGTGGAGGCTGAGCGCTGGGCCGCCCCGGTGGTGGACTGGCTGCAGGCGCGGCCCGACGTGGACCCGCGGCGCATCGGCCTCGAAGGCGTGTCGCTGGGCGGCTACTTCTGCCCGCGCGCCGTGGCCTTCGAGCCGCGCTTCGCCTGCGGCGTGGTCTGGGGTGCCAACCACGACTGGCGCGACGTGCAGCACAAGCGCCTGGCCCGCGAGGGCAGCTTTCCGGTGCCGCACTACTGGGAGCATGTGCGCTGGGTGTGGGGCGCGCAGGACCAGGACGAATTCCTGCGCATCGCCGAGCGCGTGCACCTGGACGGCGTGGTGGAGAAGATCCGCGTGCCCTTCCTCGTCACGCACGGCGAGAAGGATTCGCAGATTCCCCTGCACTGGGCGCAGCGCACCTACGACCAACTGGTGAACAGTCCGCAGCGTGAACTCAAGGTGTTCACCGAGCGCGAGGGCGGCGCCCAGCATTCCAGTTTCGACAACTCGGCCAATGCCGGCGCGTACATCGCCGACTGGGTGGCCGAAACCCTGGGCGGGCGCACCGCATCGCCCGACATGGAGACACAGGCATGACCCTTCGCAGAACCTTCCTGGCCGGCTCGGTTGCCGGTCTCGCCGCCCTCGGGCCGATGCGGTCCGTGTTGGCCGCGGCCGACGGCTACCCGCAGCGGCCCATCCGCCTGATCGTGCCGAACCCGCCCGGTGGGCCGTCGGACATCGTGGGCCGCTTCCTGGCCGAGTCCATGCGCGGCGAACTGGGCCAGCCCCTGATCGTCGACAACCGGCCCGGCGCCGCGGGCCTGATCGGCACCAGCGCCGTGGCCGCGGCGCCGGCCGACGGCTACACGGTGCTCGTGACCTCGCGTTCCAACCACGTGATCGCGCCGCTGGTGCAGCAGGGCGCGCAGGTGGACCCGCCGCGCGAGCTGGCGCCTGTCGGCCTGGCGCTGCGAGCCGTGGGCCTGCTGTGCACGCCCGCGAAGTCGCCGTGGCAGACGCTGGGCGCCTTCATCCAGCAGGCCAAGGCGCAGCCGGGCCAGCTCTTCTACGGCAGCGCGGGCATCGGCGCGACCAACCACATCGCCCTGGAGCAGTTCAAGTCGCTCACGGGTGCGGACCTGGTCCACGTGCCCTACAAGGGCTCGGGCCTGCTGATCACCGGGCTGATGGCCGGCGAGGTGCAACTGGCGCTGCTGGACTTTTCCTCGGCCCAGGCCGGCCTGAAGATCGGCGCCATCGCGGCGCTGGCGCAGACCGCGGCGCGCCGGCTGGGTTCGATGCCCGAGGTGCCCACGCTGGCCGAAAGCGGCTTGCCGCGCTTCGACCCCTCGTTCTGGATCGGGCTGGCCGTGCCCAGGGACATGCCGACGCGCGTCGTCACGCGGCTCAACAAGGCCTTGAACCACGCGCTGGCCGACACGCAGATGCGGGCGAGGGCACAGGTCAACGGCTGGGAACTGGCCGGTGGCGGGGCCGACGTGCTCGAAGCCACCATTGCCCAGGACATGGCCGACTTTCCGGGCCTGGTGAAACGGCTGGGCCTGAAGGCCTGAGCCTGCCATTCTTTGCCGTTTTTTTTGAAGACCACGAGCGAGACAACACGATGACATCCCCCCGTTTTCCAAGACGCCTGGTGCTGGGCATGGCCAGTGCCCTGCTGGCGGCCTGCGCATGCGGTGTGCAGGCGCGGGCGGCGTATCCCGCCAAGCCGGTGCGGCTCGTCGTGCCTTTTCCCGCCGGCACCTCCCCCGACGTGATCGCCCGGCTGTGGGGCAACGCCTTCACGCAATCCACCGGGCAGCCCGTCATCGTGGACAACCGCCCGGGCGCCAGCACGATCATCGCCGCGCAGGCCGTGGCCAATGCCACCGCCGACGGCTACACGCTGCTCTGGACGGTGAACAACACCTTTTCCATCAACCCTTTCGTCTACAAGAAGCTGCCGTACAAGGCCGAGGACTTCGTGCCCATCACGCGCGTGCTGTCGGTGCCCTATGTCCTGGTGACTTCGGCGCAGTCGAAGTACCTGACCCTGCAGGACCTGATGCGCGAGGCCAAGGCGCGGCCCGATGCGCTGAGCTATGCCAGCGCGGGCATCGCCCAGGGCACGCACGTGGCGCTGGCGCGCTTGCTGAACCAGGCCGGGGTGTCCATGACGCACGTGCCCTACAAGGATCAATTCGTGCCCGACGTGATCGCGCAGCGCATCGACGTCGCTTTCGACGCCAGCACAGGCGCCATCCCGCAGGTCAAGGCCGGCAAGGTGCGCGCGCTGGGCGTGTCCAGTCCCCAGCGCATCGCCGCGCTGCCGGACGTGCCCGCGATCGCCGAAATCTATCCCGGCTTCGTCGGCGACTCCTGGCACGGCATCTTCGCGCCCAGGGGCACGCCGGAGCCGGTGCTGGCGGCCTTGCTCGCGCAGTCGCAGCGCATCGTCGCTTCACCCGAGTTTCGCGCCACGCTGCAGGGCTACGGCCTCACGCCCGTGGGGGAAGCGCCCGAGGCCTTCCACCGCTTCCTCGAGGCCGACGCACGGGCCTGGGCGCAGGTCGTGAAGGCCAACGACATCAAGACCGACTGATTCGGACCGACCGCAGCCGCGATCCGCGAGGGGTCACGGCGCAGGCGCCGAGTGTGCCTGCCCAACCCTTTTTTTTCATTCGCGTTCAAAAGCACACCCATGTCACACCTTTGCCCCGCTGCTTCTTCCCGCATGGCAGCCCTGGGCCTTGGCCTGTGGGCCGCCCTGACCCTGGCCGCCCCGGCCCAGGCCCAGTCCTACCCCGACAAGCCCGTGAAAATCATCGTGCCCTATGTGGCGGGCTCGCCGGCCGACACGGTGGCCCGCACGCTGGGCGAGGGCCTGGCCCCGCGCCTGGGCCAGCCCGTCATCGTCGACAACAAACCCGGCGCTAACGCGCTGATCGGCACGCGCGAAGCGGCGCGCGCCGCGCCCGACGGCTACACGCTGGTGATCGGCAACCTGGACACGCAGGCGCTGAACCCGCTGCTCTACAAGCAGGCCGGCTACGAACCCGCGCGCGATTTCGCGCCCGTGGTGCTGGTGTCGCGGCCCACGCTGATGCTGGTGGCGCGCCCGGGCCTGGCCGTGAACAGCGGTGCCGAACTGATCGCGCTGGCCAGGTCGCAGCCCGGCAAGCTGAGCTACGGCACCTGGGGCCTGGGCAGCGTGGCGCACCTGTGGGGCATCCAGCTCGAACAGACGGCCGGCGTGGACCTGCTGCATGTGCCCTTCCAGGGCTCGCCCGCCGCGGCCACGGCGCTGATGGGCAACCAGATCGACCTGATGTTCATGTCGCCCGCGCAGGCGCTGCCCAGCGCGCAGCAGGGCAAGCTCAAGATCATCGGCGCCACGGCGGCGCAGCGCGTGAAGGCCTGGGAGCAGGTGCCGACGCTGGCGGAGCAGGGCTTCACGGGCTACGAAGGCCAGACCTGGTTCGGCATCCTGGCGCCGGCCAAGACGCCGCCCGCCATCATCGAGCGCCTGAACCGCGAGCTGGACGCCGTGCTGAAGGCGCCCGCGACGGCGCAGAAATTTGCCGCCATGGCCATGACGCCCGAAGGCGGCGCGCCGCAGGCGCTGGCGCAGACGATGAAGGCCAGCAGCGAGCGCTGGAAGCAGGTGATCGCCGAGAAGAAGATCCAGTTGGATCCGTGAGGCTGCGCCCGCGCGGCGCGTGGTGTGGAACCAGGGCGTCATGGGGCAGGGCGAGAATGCGCGCTTCCTGAGCTTCGGAACCCACGCGATGCGCTTCCCTTCGTTGTCTTCGGCCCCGGCCCGGTTCGCCGTGCGCGCCGTGCCTCTCGGTGCGCTCGCGCTGCTGCTCGCCGCCTGCGCCGCACCGTTCCAGCCCAGCCTGGGGCCCGGCGCGCCGGTGCCCGGCACGCATGGCTCCGCCCCGGTCGCGGCCAACATGAACTGCGCCAAGGCGGGCGAGTCCTTCTTCCAGCGGCCCTGGCAGAGCACGGCCTTTGGCGGCTCGCGCATGCGGCCCGACGGCAACTACGAAGTCATCCTCAACAACGCGGACGGGCGGCGCGCCGTTTGCGTGGTGAACGGCTACGGCGTGGTGCTGGACCTCATTCCTTTCTGAGGGCCAGAAAAGCAGAAAAGCGGCCGGCGCGCGTCGACCCGGCCATGCAGGGGCCGGGGCTTGCAAGACGGTGCCGTGAAGGCCCCATGCCCGCCGGTGGAGATGCGGCCAGGCGCCGGCAGCCCGCCAAGGCCCGTGCTATCGTCCTGGAGCTAGGGTTTTCCCTTAATTCGCCCCGGTGCCCCTGACGAGCGGCGAGCCCTGCGCCGCGCCCGCGTGGCTCGCCCCCTCTCCAGACGAACGCCCCTTTCCGTGAACCCGAGCTTCAGTGCCGACGCGTCCGCGTCGCCTTCCTCCGCACCTGCGTCCCCCGCCCATTTCCTGCGCGCCGTGCTGGCGCTCGGCGTGGGCGGCTTTGCCATCGGCACCGGCGAATTCGTCATCATGGGCCTGCTGCCCGAGGTGGCGCAGGACTTGGGCGTGAGCATTCCCCAAGCCGGCCACGTGATCAGCGCCTACGCGCTGGGCGTGGTGGTGGGGGCGCCGCTGCTGGCCGTGGCCGCCGCGGGCTGGGGCCGCCGCGCGCTGCTGATGGCGCTGATGGCCGTGTTCGCGCTGGGCAATTTTGCCAGCGCCGCCGCGCCGGGCTATGTCTCGCTCAATGCGCTGCGCCTGTTCAGCGGCCTGCCGCACGGCACCTACTTCGGCGTGGCGGCACTGGTGGCGGCCGGGCTGGCGCCGCCCGGGCGGCGCGCACGGGCCGTGGGCCTGGTCATGCTGGGGCTGACGGGCGCCACGCTGGTGGGCGTGCCCATCGCGGCCTGGCTGGGCCAGCACTGGGGCTGGCGCGCGGCCTTCGTCTTCGTGGGCGTGATCGCATTGCTGGCGGTGGCCATGATCCGGCGCGACGTGCCGCACATTCCCGCCGCGGCCGGCGCCAGCCCGCTGCGCGAGCTGGGTGCGCTGCGGCGCAAGCAGGTCTGGCTCACGCTGGGCATCGGCGCCATCGGCTTCGGCGGCATGTTCAGCGTCTTCAGCTACATCAAGCCCACGCTGGTGGAGGTGTCGGGCCTGTCGGTGGGCCATGTGCCCTTCGTGCTGGCGCTGTTCGGCGTCGGCATGGTGGCGGGCAACGTCGTGGGCGCGCGCCTGGCCGACAAGGCGCTGATGCCCACCATCGGCGGCCTGCTGGTCTATGCGCTGGGGGTGCTGCTGGCCTTCGTGCCGGCCGCGCACCACTGGGCCTCCGCGGCGCTGGGCGTGTTCTTCATCGGCACCATGGTGGCCATGGGGCCGGCGCTGCAGATCCGGCTGATGGACGTGGCCGGCGACGCGCAGACCCTGGCCGCCGCCCTCAACCATTCGGCCTTCAACGCGGCCAATGCGCTGGGCGCCTGGCTGGGCGGCATGTCCATCGCGGCCGGGCTGGGGTGGACGTCGACCGGCTGGGTCGGCGCGCTGCTGGCGCTGGCCGGCCTGGGCATCTTCGCCTGGGCGCTGGCCGACGCGCGGCAGGCGGATGGCGCCGCTGCTCCGCGCTGAGGCGCCACTCGGCGCTTGAAGAGCCGAACGAAGGCCGTCGGCCTGCGCCTACGGCCGGCGGCGGCGCTGGCTGCGCCGCGGGCCGGGCGATGGGGCGCAGGGTCAGGGCATGTTCCGTTTTCCGGAGATCGACATGCCCGCTTCATCGCCTGAAACCACCGACCAAAAGCGCTCCACCGGCGCGGCCGCCGCAGCCGCGAAGTCCGACGCACAGACCGTCGTGCGCAAGCCGCAGGCGCCTGTTTCCGCGTCCACGCCGGCACCGAAGGAAGAGCCCGAACCGCGTTTCGAGCCCTCGATCCCGCTCGATGGCAAGGACGAGGAGGGCGAACGCATGATGGAAGAGCTGGGCCGCGAGCGCCGCCAGAAGGAGGGCACGACGTGAGCCTGCATGCCCACAGGCCGGGCCCGGTCCGGCGCGGCGCCACGGCCGCACGGGCCTGGCCGCCGCATCTTCTGCAGGGGGCCGTCATGCCTGCGCCCGGCCCCCCGGCACCGCTGCCGCCCGAGCCTGCGGACGTGCCGCCGCCGGCACCCGCGCCACCGGTGCCGCCGCAGCCCGAGCCCGAGCCGCTGCCCGCACCCTTCCCGGCTTAGGGGCACAGGGCCGGCCTGGGCCCAACGGGCCGCCCGGCCCTCAGGTGTTCCAGATCCGCGGGCTGTCCCCGCCCCGCTGCCACAGCTGCTGCCGCCACGCCGACCACACGCGCCGCAGCAGCGCGAAGGCGGGTTCCACCACCGGCGCCAGCGCACGCAGCACGATCACCTGCGGTTGCGGGCTGGTCACGCCGGCGGGGAGCGGGGAGGCCTCGCCCCGCGCCTCGGGCAGCAGCGCGCGCGCCAGTTCCAGCAATCGTTCGCGCCGCGCGCGCGCCAGCGGCGTGCCGCTCAGGATGAACAGCGAGGCCAGGCAGCGGTGGCCGGCCAGGCCCAGCGGACCGTCGAGCAGGCGCGCGTCGTCGGCCGCGATGCGGCCGCGCTCCAGCCACACGCCAGGCCATTCGATGTGCTGCTGGAAGTGCCCGGCCCCGAAGGGCTTGTGCGCGTGGGGCAGGCCCAGCGCCGTCACGTCCCAGCCGATCATCTCGGCGCCGGGGGCCAGCTCCAGTTCCAGCCGGTTCTCGGCCAGGCAGCCGCTGTAGCACAGGGCTTCCAGCGGCAGCCATTCGAGGCGCGCACCGGCGTCCACACGGATGCGCGTGTGCTGCAGCGCGACTTCGCCTTCGCTGCGGTAGAAGCGCGTCGCGCCGGGGGTGGTGATGAGGCCGTGGCTGCCTGCCGCGGCCTGCACGCGGATGCTCAAGGTGTCGCCGCCCACCAGTCCGCTGGGCGGATGCACGAGCACGTTGTGGCAGATGTCCGGCCCTTCGGGATACAGGCTTTGCAGCACGCGCAGCGGGCCTTCGTGGCGAAAGCGCGCGATGCTGCGCGCGCCGTCATGGTGGTAGTCGAGGTCGAGTCGCGCGTGCCAGGGCATGGGGAGAGTCTAGGGGCCGCGACCGGGACGGCCGGGAAGCCGCGGCGCGGTGCCGCGCGAGGCGATGGAATGCCTGGGGAACGGGCGGGATCGGGCGCGCGGGGAGGAAGGCAGCGGGCGGCCGAGCGGCGATGGCGACGGTGTCAGTCGTCGTCGAGGCGCGCGCCGCGGCGCAAGGGGGGCTCGGCCGGGGCCTTCGCTTCGCGGGCCACCAGTTCGCCGCGTTCGGTCACGCCGAAGACCACGGCTTCCGCCTCGTCGCCAAAGCCGGAATTCAGCGGGCTGCGCGGCACCGAGGCCGTGATCAGCTCCGCCGCCTTGAGCAGGCGCACCTGGTCCACGTCGTCGCGATGCCGAACCACCAGCGGGAAACGGGCGTTGCGGATGAGGCGGTTCAGGAATTCCATGGACATGCGAAAGGCCTCCTGAGGTCGTGTGCGGATGCGAACGGCAAGGCGTGCGCCGATTCTGTGCGGGCGTGCGCCGCAGCATCAACCGTGGCCGGGAAAGACCCGCACCGCTCCAAGCCGATTCGGGGCCGGCCGCGCGGCACGCGTTCACTTTCCTACTCAGGCCTGGCAGCCGGGCGCCGTTCAGGACGCCCGGCCTTCCATCAGCGCCTCCAGGCTCGGCGCCTTCGTGCCCGCCGGCAGGCCGATGCAGGCCACGCGGAAGACCTGTTCCTCCGGGTCGGCGAGCACGGCCTGCCATTGCCCGTAGTAGGTGGCGAAAGGGCCCTGCAGCACGCGGCCTCCGTGCGCGGCGGCATCGCGCGCGGCGCGGTCCACGGCGTCGGGGCCGGCCAGCATCAGCGTGGGGTAGCAGTGCACGGGCGTGGTGGCGGCCAGCGGTGGGCGGCGCTCGGCCAGGCCCAGCAGTTCGTAGGCCGGCCAGGCGTTGAAGCCGAGTTCGAAGCCCGGTCCCCGCAGCGCGCGATAGATGGGCGAGCGCGGGGCCTCGTCCTCTGGCAGGCCCAGCACGGCGCCATAGAAGGCGCATTGCGCCGCGATGTTGCGGCAGAAGAAGTTGACGTAGAGCTTCATGGGGCGGTGGCCTTCGCATCGAGCCCGTAGCTCTGGCGGTACATCTGCTGCAGGTGTTCGCCCGCGGTGCAGGCTTCGTAGCGCGGCGCCTCGCCGGGCGGCACGGTGCCCGGCACGGCCTCGATGCGCGCGAAGTAGTCGGGCTCGTAGAAGAAGGGGATGGAAAAGCGCGGCGCGCCGCTGGCGTGCAGGTTGCGCACGCGGTGCGGGTTGGAGTGGTACAGGCCGTTGGTCCAGCGCGGGATCATGTCGCCCAGGTTGACCACGAAGCAGCCTTCCTGCGGCGTGGCCGCGACCCAGTCGCCTTCGGGCGTCTGCACTTCCAGGCCGCCCAGCCCGTCCTGCGCCAGGATGGTGATCGCGCCCCAGTCGGTGTGCGCGCCGGCACCGAAGGTGCGCTCGTCGGCGTCGGCCGGATGGGCCGGGTAGCGGATCATGCGCAGCGTGACCATGGGGCTCTCGCTGGTGGCGTCGAACCAGTCCTCGGGCAGCGCGAGCGACAGCGCCAGCAACTGCATCAGCCGGCGCGACAGGGCGAGCATGGCCTGGATGTAGGCCTCGCACTGCGCGGGGGCTTCGGGCAGTTCGGCGGGCCACTGGTTGTGGCCGTAGGTTTGGTAGCCGGCCACCACATAGGGGTGGTCGGCCGGGTAGGCCATGCCGCAGTAGAAGCTTTCTTTCAGGTCGGGCCGCGCGTTCGCGTCCAGCGTCTGCGCGCCCAGGTTCTCGAAGCCGCGCATCGTGGGCGAATGGCGCATGTCCAGCGCCGCGCGCGTGGCGGCGGGCAGGGTGAGCAGGCGGTCGGCCAGCGCGAACTGCTGGTCGATCAGAGTCTGCGGCACGCCATGGCCGCGCAGGTAGAAGAAGCCCGAGGCCATGGCCGCGGCGCGCATCTGCGCCGCAACGTCGGCGCTGCGCGCACCGCCGGGCGCCTGCGCATCGCGCAGGTCGATGAGGGGAATGGACATCCGCGGCTCCGCAATCAGCTGAGCTTGAGCGCGCGCTCGGCGGCCGTGGGCAGGAAGCGGTCGGTCCAGATCTGCGCCACCGAGGGGCTGCTCTTGAGGCCGAAGGCGGCCACCGTCTCGTCGATGGTGGCCTGCAGGCGCTCGGCCGTCGCGGCCCCCCAGCCGTGGGCGCGCGTGCCCGCGGTCTTCATGCTGCCGTCCACGATCAGCTGCAGGCGTTCGTGTTCCAGCGCTTCCTGCGCCAAAGGCTCGCGCGCCTTCACGGCGGCGGCCCCGGCGCGCGGATCGGCGATGGCTTCCACCCAGCCGCGCGTGGTGGCCTTGACGAAAGCCTTCATGGCTTCGGCCTGCTCCATGCTCTTTGCGTTGGCGACCAGGCCGTTGCCGTACGACTGGAGCCCGTAGTCCGAGAAGCGGAAGGTGCGGATCTGGTCCAGCCCCATGCCGCGCGCCTTGAGGTTGAGCAGGCCGGTGAAGTAGAAGTAGCCGGCGCCGTCGAAGTCGCCCTTGACGAAGCGCGTGTCGCCGATGTCGGGCGTCACGTTCTCCCACTTCACGCCCGAAGGGTCGAAGCCCTGCGCCTTGGCGAAGGCCGGGAACAGCTTGCGCGAGGCGTTGAAGGGTTGGCCCAGCAGCGTCTTGCCGGCCAGGTCGGCGGGCTTCACGATGGGGCCGTCCTTGCGCACCAGGATGGCGTTCGGGTTCAGGTCGTACTGGATCGCGACGGCCTTGAGGCCGGCCTCGGGGTTGTTCACGTTGAACTCGACCATGGTCGCGAGGTCGGCGGAAGCCGCGTCGTAGGCGCCGCTGCCCACCAGGCTGATGGCGGCGGCCGAGCCGTTGCCGGTGTCGATGGCCACATCCAGGCCCGCGTCCTTGTAGTAGCCGCGCTGCTGCGCGAGCAGGAAGCCCGCGGCGGTGGCTTCCACCTTCCAGCCCAGGTTGAACTTGAACTTCTGCAGCGTGCCCTGCGCACGCACGAAAGGGGTAGCGGCCAGCACGCCGGCGGCGGCGCCGGCACGAAGAAGGGAGCGTCGTTGCATCATGGCGAAGGTTCTCCGAAGTCGGTGAAGACGAGGTCGTGCATCGCCTCGGGGCGCGGTGCGGCACGGACTTGCCCCGGGCGCACGGCCGGGGGCATTCGGGAGCAATTTCCGGGCGGCTCGGCAGCGGCGGCAGGCCGGCTGCGGAGGGCTGAACGCTTCTACTCCGGCAGGGGTTGAGCAGCTTCCGTGCCATCGCGCGCAGGCCGGCGATGCACCGGCACAGTGCATCGCCGGCCGCGAAGGACGGGCTCGGAACTTGCTGCGGTTCTTCCCGAGAGTAGAAGCGTCCACCGGGCCTGGCCTGGAGGGAATTGCTCTTCGGTGCCGACGCTGCGTCGCCGAGGGCCAGGCTCTCGGCATCGCAGCGGCACCGTCCTTCCAACCCCGCATGGAGCGACGCACTGCAATGACTTCCTCTTCCGTTCTTTCTTCCCCCGTGCCCGCGGCCGACGACTTGGTCGAGCTGCGCAAGGAGGCGCGCATGGGCGCGCTGGGCACCGAGACCCAGGCGCGCGAGATCCGCCGCATCGACCTGTCCGACTTCGACGCGCGCCGCGACGAGATCGCCGACCAGCTGTGGGATGCGGCCGTGGACATCGGCTTCTTCCAGCTGGTCAACCACGGCATCGAGTTGCAGACCGTGCGCGAGGCCTTCGCCATGACCGAGCGTTTCTTCGCGCTGCCCGAGGCCGTGAAGGCCCAGTACCCGCTGAAGGCCAACGCCGGCTGGGAAAGCCGCGCGCAGGTGCGCCCGTCCACCGGCACCGCCGACCAGAAGGAGAGCTACCAGATCACGCGCCCGCGCATGGCCGGCCTGTACCCGAGCGAAGAGGAGCTGCCGGGCTTTCGCCAGACGATGCTCGAATTCGAGATGCAGAGCTGGGCCGTGGGCATGCGCGTGCTGTCCTGCTTCGCACGCAAGCTGGGCTTCGACGACGCCTTCTTCACGCGCGCGCATGACATGGCCAGCGAGACCTACCAGAGCACGCTGCGCCTGCTGCACTACTACGCCATTCCGCCCGAAGCGCAAGGCAGCCTCGACCTCTGGCGCGCCGGCGCGCACACCGACTTCGACTGCCTCACGCTGCTCTACCAGCGCCCCGGCCAGGGCGGGCTGCAGGTCTGCCCCGGCAAGGAGATGGACGCGCAGGCCTGGACCTCGATCCCGCCCGACGAGGAAGCCATCACCTGCAACATCGGCGACATGCTCATGCGCTGGAGCGACGACCAGTTGCCCAGCAATTTCCACCGCGTGAAGAACCCCGTGCCCGGCGAGTACATGGGCCCGCGCTACAGCCTGGCCTTCTTCTGCCAGGCCAACACCGACGCACTGATCGAATCCCCCTCGGGCAAGTACCCGCCCATCACGGCCGGCGACTACCTGAAGCAGCGCATCGCGGCGAACTTCGGCAAGAAGTACTGATGGGCGGCCGGAGGGCCGGGCCGCAGGGGGCCCATGGCGGCAGCCCCTCGGCCGCTGCCAGGCGCGGCGGCTCGCCGATGCCCCGCCAATGGAAAACGCAATCGTTGTCTTTTCTCGCGGGCGCGAAAGCCTGTGCCACCATGCCCGCGCGCACTGTCGCGCGGCCGCCATGCCTGCCCTGCTTCGTGAAAAAGACCCGCGTGCCTGCCCGGTCGAAGGGCCCCGCACCGCCCGCGCCGGTGGCCGGGGCGCCGCGCCCCGCGTCCTTCGTCCGGGGGCGGCGCCGGCCGCCCCTCACGGCCACGGCCCTGTCGCCGCGTGAAAGGCAGGTGCTGGAGGCGGCGCTGGCATTGCCCCTGGAAAGCCTGACGCCTTCGGCCGCCATGGTCGCGCTGGTGCGCCAGGGGATGGACTTGTCGCCCTCGACCATCGCCTACGTGCTGCAGTGCCTGGAGCGCAAGGGCATGCTGCGCCTGGCGCGCAAACGCTAGGGCGCCGCCGCCCGGAGAGCCCGCGCCGGGTCAGAGCCGCCGCGCGGCCATCGGCTGGCGCGACCAGTACACGCCGTCGAGCCGGTCCACGCGCACCGTGCCGCCCGTGGAAGGCGCATGCACGAAGCGGCGCTCGCCCACGTAGATGCCCGCATGGTTCGGCCGGCCGCGACCGAACAGCACCAGGTCGCCGCCGCGCAAGTCGCCGGCCGGGATCCCGGTCCCGAAGTCGGCCAGCGCGGCCACCGTGCGCGGGGGCGCCACCCCCGCACCCTGGAAGTAGACATAGCCGATCAGGCCGCTGCAATCGAAACCGCCTTCGGGCGTGTTGCCGCCATAGCGGTACGGGGTGCCCACCAGCCCCAGCGCATGGATGGCGATGTCGTGCGCCTGCTGCGGTGTCAAGGCGGACGCCGCAGCGGGCCGGCCGCGGGCGGGGGCGCGCGGGGCGCTGCCGCAGCCGGACAGCCACAGGGCCGAGGCCGCGACAGCCAGCGTCAGCAGACGGCGGTCGGGCGAGGGGGGCAGCACACGCATGGCCGGCTATTGTGCAGAAGCCGCTTCGCCGCGGGCGGCAAAAGCCCTGAGAACGTGTTTACGATCTTCTGAGTAGCAGCCCCAAGAACGCCATGTGAATGAACTGCAAGCTGGTGTTGAGCAGCCTCTCGCAGTTCTTCCACAGCCTGCGGTTCTTCTCCAGCCACGCAAAGCTGCGCTCCACCACCCAGCGCTTGGGCATGACCTTGAAGGTGCGCAACTCGCTCCTTCTGGCGATCTGCACCGTCACATGCCCGCCCAGAATCTCTTGTACGCCCCGTGCAAAGGGCTGGCCCACGTAGCCGCTGTCGCCCAGCAGGCTTTGCACCCCTGTCAGCCTGGGCTTGCAGCGCCTGAGCGCCGCCAAGGCCCCTTTGCGATCCGTCACCTCGGCCGTGGTCACGGCCACCGCGTGCGGCAGCCCCTGGGTATCCACGCAGATGTGACGCTTGATCCCAGAGACCTTCTTGCCCGCGTCATAGCCCCTCAGGCTCGCCGTGTCGGTGTTCTTCACGCTCTGCGCGTCCACGATCAAGAGCGTGCTGCAGGCGTTGCGCCCCAGTCTCTCGCGGGCCGCGCCAACCTGATTTTTTGAGTGCCTGCTCCAGCACGCTCACGCCGTGCGGGTCAGGCTCGCTCCACTTGCGCCAGTAGGCATACACGTTCTGCCACTTGGGGAAGTCCGGTGGCAGATAACGCCACTGACAGCCCGTGCGCAGCAGGTACAGCACTGCGCAGAACACTTCGTACAGGTCCAGCTTGATCGGCTTGGTGCTGCGCCGAACGCCTCGCAGCAATGGCTCAATCTCGGCAAACTTCTCTCGGCTGATGTCGCTGGCGTACGGCTTTCTCTTCACCTCCCGATTGTCGGCGGGGGAAGATCGTAAACACGTTCTGAGGGGCCGCCCGCGCGCGTCGCGCGTGCCTCAGCGCTGCAGGAACTGCGGGTCATGGCCGAAAAGAGCCGCATGGCGCGCAGCCTCCTCCCGGATCGCGGCCTCGAAGTCGGCCACGCTGCCCGCGTAGCGCAGGTGCATCGCATCGGCGACCTGGGCCTGGAAAGCGGCGCTGCCCAGGGCCTGCCGCACCGCGTGCCCGAGGGCCGCGCGCAGGTGCGTGGCCGTGCCCGCGGGCGCGAACAGGCCGAACAGCGATTCGATGTTGGCCTCGGGCAGGCCGAGCTCGGCCAGCGTGGGCGCCCCGGGCAGCTCTGCCACCCGGTCCGCCGCGCCCACCGCCAGCGCGCGCAGGGCGCCGCGCTGCACCTGCAGCACCTGTGGCGCCGCCAAGTTGGTGGACAGCACCTCGAACTGGCCCGACAGCGCATCGCCCAGCTGGCGCCCGCCGCCCTCGTAGGGCACATGCACGATCTGCGTGCCGGTGTGGCGGCGCACCTGGGCCAGCACCAGGTGGCCGCTGGTGCCGATGCCCGAGCTGGCCCAGCGCAACCGGCCGGGCCGCGCGCGCGCCTGGGCGATGAGCGCCTCGAAGTCGCGCCCCTCGAAGGCCGGGGTGCCCACCACCAGCACCGGCGCGCGCACCACCCCGGCCAGCGGCACGACACCTTCGCGCAACTGCGCGCTGCCGGGCGTGCCCAGCAGCGGCTGCAGGGTCAGCGGCGTGATGGCCGAGAAGGCGAGGGTGTGGCCGTCGGGCGCGGCCCGGGCCAGCAGGCGCAGGCCCAGCGTGCCGCCCGCGCCCGCATGGTTGTGGACGATCACGGGCTGGCCCAGCACGGCGTGCAACGGCTGCGCCAGCGCGCGCGCCAGGCGGTCGCTCATGCCGCCGGGCGGGTAGACGACGATGAGGCGCAATGCGCGCTGCGGCCAGGCGCCTTCGGCATGCACCGCGGGCAGGGCAAGGCCGGCCGCCGCGGCCAGCCCCCGGCGCAGCGCCCCCCGGCGGCCGGTTCGGAGCGCCTTCATCGCACGCCGGCCAACTGCCGCACGCCCGCCGCGAAATGCCGCGCCGGCGGGCTGTCCTCGCCTTCGCGCGAAACCAGCGTGAGCGGCGCGTCGATGCTGCGGCACTGCGCCAGCGGCCGGTAGCAGATCGCATGCGCGTGCACGCCCGCCATGGAGCGCGGCACCACCGACACGCCCGCGCCGGCGGCCACCATGTTGAGGTTGGTCATCATGCGCTCCACCTCGGCCACCACGCGCGGCTGCAGGCCGCGCGCATGGCACAGCGCCAGCAGGTCGGCGTACAGGCCCGGCGCGTCGGGCCGGCGCACCAGGATCAGGCCGTCCTCGCACAGCTGCGCGAGCGTGAGGGCGCCGCGCTGCGGTGGCCGTGCATGCCGGTGGTCGGCCGGCAGTGCCGCGACGATGGATTCGCGCAGCAGCGTGTGAAAGCGCAGGCCCGCAGGCCGCGCCACCGGCACGCGCAGAAAGGCGCAGTGCAGCTGCGCGCCCTCCACCGCCTCCGTCAGCTCGGCCGCATTGCCTTCGCGCAGCTGCAGGGTCACGCCCGGGTGCGCACGGCGGAAGGCGCGCAGCGCATCGGGCACGAAGCGGTGCGCCGCGGCCGAGCTGGTGAAGCCCACGGCGAGCGGGCCCGCGCGGCCGGCCGCCAGGTCGCCCATGCGCTGGCGCAGGCCATCGACCTGCGCGAGCAGGCGCTGCGCCTCGGCCTGCAGCTGCAGGCCGGCCTCGGTCAGCGCCATGCCGCGCGGGTGGCGGCGAAACAGCTGCACGCCCAGCGAGGCTTCCAGCGCCTTGATCTGCTGGCTCAGCGGCGGCTGCTGGATACCCAGCGCCTGCGCGGCGCGCGTCAGGTGGCCGGTGCGGGCGACGGCGGTGAAGTAGCGCAGCGCGCGCAGATCCATATGCATTCCGTATGGACAAGGGGCCTGCATGATATTTGACCGCATGATGCGCCCAGGCCTATCGTCGGCGGCCGATCCCACGAAGACTTCGGAGACACGCTGATGAGATTCGCCCTTGCCCCGCTGGTCGCGGCGCTGATGGCCGGCCCCGCCCTGGCCCAGGCCCCGGCGACGGCCACGCCTTCCAATGCACCTGCCGCCGCGCCGCGCGCCGCACCCGCGGCCGCCTTGCCCGTGCGCGACGAGTTCTTCTGGCTCGGCGAGATGAACAAGGCCACGGCCGTGATCAACACCGACGAAGGCCTGCTGGACCGCGCGCTGGCGCCGCGCATCGCGGCCGGCATCATCCAGGTGCTCGACGCGGGCGCGCAGCCGGGCGGCAAGCGCCCGTCCACGGTGATCAGCTTCGAGCCGCTGCTGATCGAGGCCGCCGGGCCCGAGGTCACGCTGCTGCACGCCGGCCGCTCCAGCCAGGACATGCACGCCACCTACCGCGCCGCCATGCTGCGCGAAGACCTGTTGCGCCTGGCCGACCAGCTCAACCGGAGCACGGCCTCGCTACTCAGGCTGGCCGAGCGGCATGCCCACACCATCGTGCCCAACTACACGAACGGCGTGGCGGCGCAGCCCAACAGCCTGGGCCACTACCTGCTGGGCCATGCGGCGGGCTTCGAGCGCGACGCGCAGCGCCTGCGCGAGGCCTATGCGCGCGTGGACCGCTCCGCCATGGGCACCACGGTGCTCAACGGCACCAGCTGGCCGCTCAACCGCGAACGCATGGCGGCCTACCTGGGCTTCGCGGGCCTGGTCGACAACGCGTATGACGCCTCGCAGATCTCGTCGATGGAGCATCCGGTGGAAGCCGGCGCCGTGGTCGGCAGCATCGCGCTGCACACCGGCCATGTCGTCGAGGACATCATGACCCAGTACGCGCAGTCGCGCCCCTGGATGCTGCTGGCCGAGGGCGGCAGCAACACCTACGTGTCCAGCGCCATGCCGCAAAAGCGCAACCCCGGCCTGCTCAACACCACGCGGCGCGATGCCTCCACCGCCCTGTCGCTGGCCATGGGCGTGGCCATCCAGGCGCACAACATCACGCCCGGCATGAGCGACCCCAAGGACGTGCGGCCCAACCGCGCGATGGTGGACGCCGGCATCACGGCGCTGCGCAACCTGGAGCGCGTGTTCAACGGCCTGGTCGTGAGCCCCGAGCGCGCGCTGGAAGAGCTCAACAGCGACTGGACCGCCTCGCAGGAGCTGGCGGACGTGCTGATGCGCAAGTACAGGCTGCCCTTCCGCGTCGGGCACCATTTCGCGTCCGAGGTGGTGGACTACGCCAAGGCGAAGGACATCAAGCCGCTGGACTTTCCCTACGCCCAGGCGCGCCGCATCTATGCCGAGGCCGTCCAGGGCACGGCGTACAGCCCGCAGCTGCCCATGAGCGAGGCCGAGTTCCGTGCCACGCTGGATCCGGTGGCGATCGTGAGGAACCGCGCCACGCGCGGCGGCCCGCAGCCGGCCGAGATGGCGCGCATGCTGGCCGAGGCGCAGCAGAAGCTGGCCGCGCAGCAGCAGTGGGTGCAGGCGCGCCGCGCGCACATCGACGCGGCGCTGGCGCAACTGGACGCCGACTTCGCGCGCCTGGCGGGCGTGCGGTGACTTGAAGCACCCCCGAGCCGCTTCGCGGCTCCCCCTCTCTGGCGCCTTCGGCTTGGAGGGAGCGCACCCAGAGGCCTGGCAGAGCCCGTTCCTCGGGTGCCGTGGGGACTTCGCTGCGCTCGTCGGCTTGCTGCACCGGCTTCAGGCTCTCGCGGGGGTCCCCCGTGCCCTGAGCCCCGTGATCTGGGGTCTTCAGGCGGCGCCGCGCGCTTCCCAGAAACCCTGGTGCGTGGCCAGCATCTCGGCCTCCACGGCGGGCACCGGGCCGATCACTTCCACGGCCCGCTGCCCGCGCGCGAAGACCTCGCGGCAGGGCAGGCTCAGCGTGGGGTTCTCGGGGTGGCTGCCCGTGAGCGCGAGCAGCGCCGTTTCCTCGGCGCCGTAGACCACGCGGCCGATGCCGGCCCAGTAGATGCTGCCCGCGCACATGGCGCAGGGCTCGAAGGTGGTGACCAGCGTGCACTGCGCGAGGTAGGCGCCCGGGTAGTTGGCGGCCGCATGGCGCGCCAGCGTCGACTCGGCATGGTTCACCGTGTCGATGTTGCCCTGCTCGGCCAGCACGGTCTCGCCATCGGGGGCCAGCAGCAGCGCGCCGAAGGGATGGCGGCCCATGGCCATGGCGCGGCGCGCCACGCCATCGGCGCGGCGCAGGTGGCGGGTGCATTGCTCGTCGGTCAAGAGGGACATCGGGGGCTCGAAGGAAGAGAAAAGAAGGGGAAGAAACTCAGCGCCACTGCAGCAGCAGCGACCAGGGCTGGTGGCTCAGGTGGCGCCGGGGGCAGCCGGCCGTGCCGGGTTCGCAGGTGCCGGGGCGGTAGCTGGCATCCAGCAGACGGGTGCCGGGGGCGAAGTCCAGGCGCCGGCGCATGACGGTGTCGAGCACGTTGCCGCCCAGCGCGTCGAAGCCCTGGGCATCGACCTGCGTGACCACGTCGCAATGCATGGCCAGCACGCGGCCCGTGGCCAGGCGCTGCTGCAGCGCCTCGGTCAGTGCCTCGTGGTCGTCCAGCCCGGCATTGCGCCCGCGCGCCTGGCACACCAGGTCGCCCACGCGCGGCGTTGTCCGTGTCAGGTCGCAGGTGCGCAGGGCATAGGGGCTGGGCAGGCCCTGGGCCTCGGCCTGGCCCGCGGCCCAGGCGGCGGCCGCGTAGTCGGCATGTGCTTCCGAGAACGCGAAGCGCGGTGCATCCAGCCCCGCTTCGCGCGCGAGCCAGCTGATGAAGGCGGCCGACCAGGGCGTGTCGATCACGGCCACGCGCGCCAGCGCCACGCGCACGGCCTGCTGCTCGTGCGAGGCCAGGCCCTGGTCGGGCCCGACGCCCAGGCCGGCAAGCCGTGCATCGCTGGCCTGCGACAGTGCCTGCTCCAGCAGCGGGCGGTCGGCCGGGCGCAGCGCGCCGACATGGATCTGTGAAGGGTACGGCCCGGCGCCGGCCGGCACGGCCGACCAGTAGCCCAGCACGCGCTGCCAGGGCGCGGGCGTGCGACTCGGCCCGGGCGGCATGCCGGCCTCGACCGAACCCGCGTCCGTGAGCCGGCCTTGGGCGTCGATCTGCGCGCCGCCCCAGGCCGCGTGTTCACGCAGTGCCAGCTGGGCCAGGCGCAGGGCCTGTCCGGGAGGCGGCTGGGTGGCGGTGCTGGCGCACAGTGTGCCAGCCTGGGCCGGCGGATGGCCGTGGGCCAGGGCGGCGCCGAGCAGCGCGCCCGCGAGCAGCAGGGGGCGCCAGGCGCGCCGGCGCGCGGGCAGGGAAAGGGGGGTGGAAGGGCGCATGCACCGCGCAGCTTAGCAAGCGATGCCGGCTACGCGCCCCGGCCCGATGCCCTTCGATGCGCGCCTGCGCCGCGCGGTCGGCCGAAGCCGCCTGTGTGCATGGGGGGCGGGAGGCCGGGCGCGACGCGCTGTTCTCAGTGGCTTTGCGAGCCTCGGTGCGCCCAGGCCGTGGTGCGCTTCTCGATGAAGCTGAACAGTTCGTACATCAGCATCGCCATCGCGCCCACCACCAGCAGGCCGGCGAAGGCCAGGCCCATCTGCATGGCCGAGCCGGCGCTGATCAGCAGGTAGCCGATGCCTTCGTTGGCGGCCGTCATCTCCGACACCGTGGTGCCGACGAAGGCCAGCGTGATCGCGACCTTGAGCGAGCCGTAGAAGTAGGGCATGGAGCGCGGCAGGCCGACCTTGACCAGCACGTCCCAGCGCCTGGCGCCCAGCACGCGCAGCACGTCCTCCAGCTCCGGCTCCAGCGTGGCCAGGCCGGTGGCGATGTTCACCATGATCGGGAAGAAGCTGATCAGGAAGGCGGTGAGGATGGCCGGCCCGATGCCGATGCCGAACCACACCACGAGGATGGGCACGAAGGCCGCCTTGGGCAGTGCGTTGAACGCCGTCATCAGCGGATACACCGCGGCGTAGGCCAGGCGCGAGCTGCCGATCACGAAGCCCAACAGCACGCCCACGACGATGGCGATGCCGAAGCCGGCCATGGTCACCCAGAAGGTGCGCCAGGCATGGCCCGCGATGATGGCCTTGAACTCCCAGAACTGTTCCCAGATGCGCAGCGGGCTCGGGAAGATGAACTCGGACACGTTGAAGGCCGCGCAGACGATCTGCCACAGCGCGACGACGACGAACAGCAGCAGCCAGGGCGACCAGGCTTCGACGACTTTCTTGTTCATTGCGGCAGTGCGTTCTCGGAGGGTTGGGCCGCGCCGCTGCGGATGGCGCCGATGTGGCTGCGCAGTTCGAGCACGATGTCGGTGAATTCCTTGGTGTAGGTGATCTCGAGCTCGCGTGGGCGCGGCAGCTCGATCTCCCGGCGCACCACGAAGCGGCCCGGCGATTTGCTCATCACATAGACCGTGTCGGCCAGGAAGACGCTTTCGCGCAGGTCGTGCGTGACCAGGATCACGTTGAAGCGCTGCTCGGTCCACAGGTCGCGCAGGATGCACCACAGCTCCTCGCGCGTGAAGGCGTCCAGCGCGCCGAAGGGCTCGTCCAGCAACAGCATCTTGGGCTCGTGGATCAGCGCGCGGCAGATGCTGGCGCGCTGCTGCATGCCGCCCGACAGCTGCCAGGGGAACTTGTCCTCGTAGCCGCCCAGGCCCACCTTCTGCAAAAGGCGGCGGGCGCGTTCCTCGTACTCCTTGCGCTTTTGCTTGAAGCTGGAGCGGTAGGGCTCGACGATCTCCAGCGGCAGCAGCACGTTGTCGACCGTGGTGCGCCACGGCAGCAGCGAGGGCGCCTGAAAGGCCATGCCCGAGATCTTCAGCGGCCCGGTCACGGGCTGGCCGTCGATCAGGATCTTGCCCATCGAGGGCATCTTCAGCCCCGTGGTGAGCTTCATGAAGGTGGACTTGCCGCAGCCCGAAGGGCCGACGATGGCGATGAATTCGCCCTGCCTGACCTTGAGGTCGATGGCTTCCACCGCGAAGTGGTTGGCGCGCAGCAGTTCCTCGTTGTAGGCGAGCCAGACGTCGCGGAAGTCGACGAAGGGGCTGTCCGGGGGGGGAGCCGTCATGGATGGGGGTTCCTCTTCTTGTTTGTCGGGGGCGGTGGCCGCGGGGTTCAGGGCTTGGGCAGCACGTCCAGCTCGGCCGCGCTGGGCAGGAAGCTGCCGTTCCACACCGCATGCGCGGGCACCGGGTGCTTGGTGGCGTAGGCCTTGGCGACCTGCTCGGCCATGCGCTGCAGGCGGTCGGTGCGCAGCTGGCCGAAGCCTTCGGTGCGCGCACCGGCGCCGTCCACGGCGGTCTCGATGGTGAGCTGGAGGCGTTTGACTTCCAGCGGCGTGTTCACGAGTCCGTCCTTGGCCTTGAGCGAGGCGATCGCGGCTTCGGGGTCGGCGATCGCTTCCCTGGCGCCCTTGGCGAAGGCCTTGAGGAAGGCGCGCACCGCCTCGGGCTTCTCGGCGATCAGCCGGGGGCTGGCGATGATCACGTTGCCGTACAGCTGCACGCCGTGCGTGGCGTAGGGCAGCACGACGATGTCTTCGCGCTTCACACCGCGCGCTTCCAGGTTCAGCAGGCTGGTGAAGGTGTAGCCGGTCACCGCGTCCACGTCGCCGCGCACCAGCATGGTCTCGCGCAGCGGCGGGTCCATGGTGGTCCACTGCACCTCGCCCACGCCGTTGGCCTGCGCGAAGATCGGGAAGGTGCGGCGGCCGGCGTCGAAGATGGGGGCGCCCATCTTCCTGCCCGTGAGGTCGCTGGCCTTGGCAATGCCCGACTTCTTCAGCGCCATCACCGAGGCCGGCGTGGTGTTGTAGATCACCATCACGGCCACCGGCTTGATCGGTGCGCCGGGGTTGTTGGCGTGGAACTCCATCAACGCCGCCAGGTCCGCGAAGCCCAGGTCGTGCGTGCCCGAAGCGACGCGCTGGATGGCACCCGCGCCACTGGCGGCTTCCACCGTCACGTCCAGCCCGACTTCCTTGAAATAGCCCTTCTGTTCCGGGTGCACGAAGAAGGCGGCCGGCCCTTCGAAGCGCCAGTCGAGCTGGAACTTCAGCGGGGTGAGGGGCTGGGCATGGCTCCAGGACGAGGCGGTGAGGGCCAGCAGGGCGGTGGCGGCTTGCAGCAGTGCGCGCTTGTTCACGGGGTGCAGAAAGACCGGGAAGTCACGCCCCACGGGCAGAAAGCCGGCATCCAGCATCTGTGGTGGCGTGGCGCCCACCACCACCCAGTCGCGGTCGCTGCCGGGCTGGCCAAGCAAGGCATCACG
>NZ_CAKAKO010000005.1 GCF_916700565.1 Xenophilus sp. Marseille-Q4582
CCAGGGGTGCGCCATCGAGGCGCAAAGCGCAGCCATAGCTCGGGCTATGGCGAGCATTTGCAACGATGAGGGCGTGCACCTGGGCGGGATGAGCGGGCATGTGGGGTTCGTTCACACCTTCTCAGGCAAGTCGCGCTCGCTGGACAGCACGCGCCACACATCCACGTGGTCGTTGTGTTCGACATAGAAAGCAAGGTGCGGGTAGCGCGACAGCGGCCAGAAGCGAAGGCCTGGAAGATTCAGTTCGTGTGCATAGCGCGGCGAACCGGTGGCCGGATGTCGGCCGATGTGACCATAGGCATGCTCCAGCGCGTCGATGAAGCCCAGCGCTGCCGCCGGCGCGCCTTGCTCCAGATACCAGCTCAGCGCCTCCTCCACGTCGCGCAGGGCGGCCTGACGCGGAATGACCGGCTTGGCCTTCACCGGGTCGCGCGCCCGCCTTTGCCCGCGGTGCCGACGCGGGCACGCAAACCCTCGAAGTAGTCGGCCGTTGCAGGCTCGCCCGGCCGCGACCCGGCGCCGGCCAGCAACAGCTCCCGCAGCCGTACCCGATCCTGATCGCGGCGAATCAGTTCACGCACGTACTCGCTGCTGGTGCCAAAACCGCGCTCCCCCACCTGCGCATCCACAAAGGCCTTGAGGTGGTCGGGCAGGGAAATGTTCATGGTGCTCATGGCGCCAGTCTGCGGGGAATGGCAAAAATTGGCAAGAACTTCGGCGCGCAGAGGTGCCATCATGCACCCGCCTTGACCCCCAAGGCGACCAGGCTCATTCACTGTTCGCGATCCACGACCGCATACATCAGCCCACGCCGCCGACCCCCTGCCGCTTGACCGCGTCCAGCGTCTGCCCGGCTGCGTTCTTCCATTCCTGCCAGCCATTGGCCGTGCGGCCCAGCAGCGCCACCGCCGCCGTGCTGGGCGAGCGAAACAGATGGTCGCGGGTGAACACCACGGTGTCGCCCTCCACCTTCATCACGCCGTCGGCAATCAGTCGTTCACGGAAGGCCCCGTCGCTGGTGTTCTGGATGGAGGGCACATTGGCCCGGCGGCCGACCGAGCCGGCCTGCACCTCAAGACCCTCATCGGTGAACACGCCCCGCCCCTCGGCGCCACCGGCCTTGCAGAAGAACAGGTCAGCGGCGCCTGTTGGGGCGGCGGTGCTGCCCTGACCCGAATGCGCCGCCATCGGTGACGACAGCAGCGGGTAGCCCAGCGTGTTCAGCAGGATCTCGCCTGTCTCGAACACTTCGCGGCAGTCGGCCTCCATGGGCGCAGGCGTGTAGGGCCGGCTGCCTGCATTGCCATTGAGCACGGCAAAGCGCCCCAACCGGCGCGCGGTGTCGATGCTCAGCCATTCCAGGTACAGCGCATGGGTCTGTGTGAGCGACTGCGTGCGTGACAGCAGCACCACGGCGCGCTGCCAGAAGTCCTTCTTGCTCGCGTGTTCGGCCAACCGCGTGCGCAGGTCGCCAGTCTGGCCGATGTAGACCTGCGGCAGGCTGCCATCGTCGGGCAATGCCAGCAAGAAATACACGCCCACCTGCTGGCTCTCGGGCATCTTGAAGAAGGACTGCAAGCCATTGAGCGGCACGTCGACCACCTGCACGATGCGCGTGGTCATCTCGGCCACGCGGATGCCTGCGGGCTCACCGGTGGGCAGGAAGACCTGGATGGTTTTTGGGCTGACGGGACTCATGCAGGCTCCTTCGCAGAAACGACACCGCGCACGTCGATCTGGCCGGTGACGGCGGCGGCGATGAGGGCGGAGCGGCGCTCGCGCAGCAAGCCAATGGCGTGCTCGGCGCTGGCGCGCAATGCATCAATCTTGGCGGTGGCCTTGACGAGTGCGGCTGTGATTGTTGATTCATTTCCAAAGCTGGGCCATTTCGGGACGCATTCACGTTGAAATTTGAGCCACGTTGCCGCTCTATCCTGCTGAATTTTTCAGCACGGGGGAGCAGGAGTGATCAACGTGAGCACA
>NZ_CAKAKO010000006.1 GCF_916700565.1 Xenophilus sp. Marseille-Q4582
GTGAGCGGCGCTGGTGCTCGCTCATCCACTGGAATCCAAGGACCGTGCAGGCTACTTGTTGGTGATCGAATAGCGTGCGCCCGCGTTCATACATGGCTCTCAGCGAGGCGACTTCTGGTGCTGCAATGCCAAGCTCGTTGCCAAGGTGGCGCCACAAGGCTACTGGAATTACCCGAAAGGCACCGAGCAAACGCCCACTCATGCGCAGGAAACCAATATGGAGCGCCAGACCAAGCTTGTGGGAATCACCTCGGCGTGCATTGATTGCGTCGCGCTCGGCACCATCGAAGGTGAAAAATGCCTTCATCTCGAAGTCGCTGATATCGCGGGGGAGCCCACGCATCCCCAAAAACGTTGTGTGCCAACCCTGCATCGTGAACCTCAAAAGTGGGAGGCCACCATACCCGTTTACAAAGCGAACAGGAAAGTCAATGAAATCAACGGTCTACCCAGACCACCCCCGCGCCAGTGCTAGCTTTGCGTACCGTCACTTATTGCACTGAAAACGAGGAGACCCCGAGCAGGCCAAGCGTGTGCGATTCATCAAGCGGGGACAGGCGCTCGGCTTCACACTCGATGAGGTGGCCGCACTGCTGACCTTGGGTATCCGTCCGGCAAAGTCATCTTGACCGCCTGCACGATGCCGTCGTCGCCCCTCAGATGGCCGGCGACCAACGATGCGGTAGCAGTTCTTCGATACGGCTGGCCGGATGGGTTGGCAAGCGCTCAAGCACGTCCTTGAGGTACGCGTAAGGCTCGTGCCCATTGATGCGTGCTGAGTGCAGCAGACTCATGATGGCCGCAGCCCGTTTGCCTGCACGCAGGCTACCGGCGAACAGCCAGTTCGCTCGTCCGAGGGCAATCGGCCTGATGTGGTTCTCCACCCAGTTGTTGGAGATCGGTACGTCAGCGTCATCGACGAAACGGGTGAGCTCTCTCCAGCGCTTGAGGCTGTAGTCGATGGCCTTCATCGTCGCCGATCCAGGCGGCACCAGTTGCCGTTGAGCCAGCAGCCAACGATGGAAGACAGCCAGTACCCGCCGTGACTTGCGCTGGCGTATCCGTCGTCGCTCATCGCTGGGCAGTTCCTCGATCTCGCGCTCGATCCTGAACAGGCTCTGGTGATAAAGCAGTGCCTTGCGGCCCACCTCGCTACCGTGGTTGGCCCACAGATCGTTGAACTTTCGCCTGGCGTGCGCCATGCACTGCGCCGAGGTCACGCCCTTGGTCGTGGTGGCGGTGTAGCCGCTGAAGCCATCGGTTACCAACGTGCCCTGCCACGCGCGGGGCGTGTCCAGCTTGAGAAACTCGCGCACGTTCTCGCCGCTGCGCGTCTCGCAGAACTCGAACACCACGGCCTTCGTCGGGTTGGCGCTGGTCGTGCAGTACGACCAGATGTAGGCCCTGTGTGTCTTGCCGTCGCTCAGGTGCTTGGGCTTGAGCATCGCCACCGGCGTCTCGTCGGCGTGCAGCACCACATGGCGGCGCAGTTCGTCGGCCAGCGCCTGCACCAGTGGCTGCAGTTGTGCGCCGCACTCGCCCACCCACTGCGCCAGGGTCGAGCGTGCGATCAAGTGGCCGGCGCGCTCGAAGATATGTTCCTGCCGGTACAGCGGAAGGTGGTCCATGAACTTGGCCACCAGCAGGTGTGCCAGCAAACCAGCCGTCGGGATCCCCTTGTCGATGACGTGCGGCGGGACTGGCGCCTGCACCAACTTCTGGCAGCAGCGGCATGCCCACTTGCCGCGCACATGGCGCTCCACAGTAAACACGCCCGGTTGGTAGTCCAGCTTCTCGGCCACGTCCTGGCCGATGCGCTGCATGGGTTGGCCACAGCCGCAGCGGGTGTCGGCCGGCTCGTGCGCTACATCCCGGCGCGGCAGGTTTGGCGGCAGCGGGGCACGCTTGGGTGCCTTCTTCTCGGCCTTGTCCTTGCCCTGGCCACGCTCGTGATCGAGCTCCCGGTCGAGTTCGGCCAGATCAGTCTCCAGCGTCTCCTCCAGCAGGCTCTTCTGCTCGGGTGCCAGGGTGCTGGCAAAACGCTCGCTGGTCGCCGCGAACTTCAGCCGCTTGAGAACCGCCATCTCGTGCGTGAGCTTGTCGATCAGGGCCTGCTTGAACGCAGCTTCTTGCTCGCGCTGCGCGATCAGGGCATCCTTGGCGCGGATCTGCTCGAGCAGCGACAGCATCACCTGCCGCGTCTGCGGATCCAGGGCGTGCAGTTGCTGTGCGCTGATCATGGGTGGCTATCGTGCCGCGCTCCAGCGTTGCACGCATCGGTACATCCGGCAATTGCCAGTGACCGATCAAATCACCCGGATGATCCCTGCATCGCCCAGCCGTTGCCACGGCAAGCCCAACACCAACGCGTCAAACTGCGTGCGAGATAGCGGTAGTGTGCTGACCACATCGTTGGCCCAGGCGAATTTGCCGATGTTCAGGCGCCGTGCTGCCAGCCACACCCCGATGCCGTCGTGCACCAGCACCTTCATGCGATTGGCTCGCCGGTTGGCGAACAGGTGTATCCGTCCGGCAAAGTCATCTTGACCGCCTGCACGATGCCGTCGTCGCCCCTCAGATGGCCGGCGACCAACGATGCGGTAGCAGTTCTTCGATACGGCTGGCCGGATGGGTTGGCAAGCGCTCAAGCACGTCCTTGAGGTACGCGTAAGGCTCGTGCCCATTGATGCGTGCTGAGTGCAGCAGACTCATGATGGCCGCAGCCCGTTTGCCTGCACGCAGGCTACCGGCGAACAGCCAGTTCGCTCGTCCGAGGGCAATCGGCCTGATGTGGTTCTCCACCCAGTTGTTGGAGATCGGTACGTCAGCGTCATCGACGAAACGGGTGAGCTCTCTCCAGCGCTTGAGGCTGTAGTCGATGGCCTTCATCGTCGCCGATCCAGGCGGCACCAGTTGCCGTTGAGCCAGCAGCCAACGATGGAAGACAGCCAGTACCCGCCGTGACTTGCGCTGGCGTATCCGTCGTCGCTCATCGCTGGGCAGTTCCTCGATCTCGCGCTCGATCCTGAACAGGCTCTGGTGATAAAGCAGTGCCTTGCGGCCCACCTCGCTACCGTGGTTGGCCCACAGATCGTTGAACTTTCGCCTGGCGTGCGCCATGCACTGCGCCGAGGTCACGCCCTTGGTCGTGGTGGCGGTGTAGCCGCTGAAGCCATCGGTTACCAACGTGCCCTGCCACGCGCGGGGCGTGTCCAGCTTGAGAAACTCGCGCACGTTCTCGCCGCTGCGCGTCTCGCAGAACTCGAACACCACGGCCTTCGTCGGGTTGGCGCTGGTCGTGCAGTACGACCAGATGTAGGCCCTGTGTGTCTTGCCGTCGCTCAGGTGCTTGGGCTTGAGCATCGCCACCGGCGTCTCGTCGGCGTGCAGCACCACATGGCGGCGCAGTTCGTCGGCCAGCGCCTGCACCAGTGGCTGCAGTTGTGCGCCGCACTCGCCCACCCACTGCGCCAGGGTCGAGCGTGCGATCAAGTGGCCGGCGCGCTCGAAGATATGTTCCTGCCGGTACAGCGGAAGGTGGTCCATGAACTTGGCCACCAGCAGGTGTGCCAGCAAACCAGCCGTCGGGATCCCCTTGTCGATGACGTGCGGCGGGACTGGCGCCTGCACCAACTTCTGGCAGCAGCGGCATGCCCACTTGCCGCGCACATGGCGCTCCACAGTAAACACGCCCGGTTGGTAGTCCAGCTTCTCGGCCACGTCCTGGCCGATGCGCTGCATGGGTTGGCCACAGCCGCAGCGGGTGTCGGCCGGCTCGTGCGCTACATCCCGGCGCGGCAGGTTTGGCGGCAGCGGGGCACGCTTGGGTGCCTTCTTCTCGGCCTTGTCCTTGCCCTGGCCACGCTCGTGATCGAGCTCCCGGTCGAGTTCGGCCAGATCAGTCTCCAGCGTCTCCTCCAGCAGGCTCTTCTGCTCGGGTGCCAGGGTGCTGGCAAAACGCTCGCTGGTCGCCGCGAACTTCAGCCGCTTGAGAACCGCCATCTCGTGCGTGAGCTTGTCGATCAGGGCCTGCTTGAACGCAGCTTCTTGCTCGCGCTGCGCGATCAGGGCATCCTTGGCGCGGATCTGCTCGAGCAGCGACAGCATCACCTGCCGCGTCTGCGGATCCAGGGCGTGCAGTTGCTGTGCGCTGATCATGGGTGGCTATCGTGCCGCGCTCCAGCGTTGCACGCATCGGTACATCCGGCAATTGCCAGTGACCGATCAAATCACCCGGATGATCCCTGCATCGCCCAGCCGTTGCCACGGCAAGCCCAACACCAACGCGTCAAACTGCGTGCGAGATAGCGGTAGTGTGCTGACCACATCGTTGGCCCAGGCGAATTTGCCGATGTTCAGGCGCCGTGCTGCCAGCCACACCCCGATGCCGTCGTGCACCAGCACCTTCATGCGATTGGCTCGCCGGTTGGCGAACAGGTAGGCATGGTGTGGGTGCGCCTGACCAAAGACCTGCACCACGCGAGCCAGTGCGGCCTCGGTGCCCACGCGCATGTCCAGCGGTTGTACCGCCAGCCACCAGGCGTCCACGCGGATCATCGAAGCAACTCTCGCAGCCAGGCTGCACACTCGGCAGCAGCCGCTGTCGGCCAAGACACCTTGATCGCGGTGGTGCCGTGCTGCAGCTCGATACGGATCTCATCGGCAGGCGCTGACGCCAGCGGTGCGGGCACGGCCAAGGGCAAGAAGTGCAGTGGCACGCGCGCCGCTGGCATGTCACTGCAAGCGGCGGGGATGTCTGTCTTTGACACCGGCGGCGTGCCTGTGCGCGCCTCGGCTTCAATCACCCACTTGCGAACCATGTTCGCGTTCAGGCCGTTGGCCAGCGCGACGGCCGCAATCGACACGCCAGGCTGACGGCATGCCTGCACCACTCTTTCCCTGAACTCCGGCGCATGCCGCCGCCGTGTCCGCCTGCTTGGCAACTCGATTCCCAAAGTGTTCATGTGTCCGCAATGAAGTTACGCGGACACGAGCATCCTTGGTATCCCGCTCGGGCTCAAGATGACTTTGCCGGACGGATACGAACAGGTAGGCATGGTGTGGGTGCGCCTGACCAAAGACCTGCACCACGCGAGCCAGTGCGGCCTCGGTGCCCACGCGCATGTCCAGCGGTTGTACCGCCAGCCACCAGGCGTCCACGCGGATCATCGAAGCAACTCTCGCAGCCAGGCTGCACACTCGGCAGCAGCCGCTGTCGGCCAAGACACCTTGATCGCGGTGGTGCCGTGCTGCAGCTCGATACGGATCTCATCGGCAGGCGCTGACGCCAGCGGTGCGGGCACGGCCAAGGGCAAGAAGTGCAGTGGCACGCGCGCCGCTGGCATGTCACTGCAAGCGGCGGGGATGTCTGTCTTTGACACCGGCGGCGTGCCTGTGCGCGCCTCGGCTTCAATCACCCACTTGCGAACCATGTTCGCGTTCAGGCCGTTGGCCAGCGCGACGGCCGCAATCGACACGCCAGGCTGACGGCATGCCTGCACCACTCTTTCCCTGAACTCCGGCGCATGCCGCCGCCGTGTCCGCCTGCTTGGCAACTCGATTCCCAAAGTGTTCATGTGTCCGCAATGAAGTTACGCGGACACGAGCATCCTTGGTATCCCGCTCGGGCTCAAGATGACTTTGCCGGACGGATACAGCCAGGCTGCACACTCGGCAGCAGCCGCTGTCGGCCAAGACACCTTGATCGCGGTGGTGCCGTGCTGCAGCTCGATACGGATCTCATCGGCAGGCGCTGACGCCAGCGGTGCGGGCACGGCCAAGGGCAAGAAGTGCAGTGGCACGCGCGCCGCTGGCATGTCACTGCAAGCGGCGGGGATGTCTGTCTTTGACACCGGCGGCGTGCCTGTGCGCGCCTCGGCTTCAATCACCCACTTGCGAACCATGTTCGCGTTCAGGCCGTTGGCCAGCGCGACGGCCGCAATCGACACGCCAGGCTGACGGCATGCCTGCACCACTCTTTCCCTGAACTCCGGCGCATGCCGCCGCCGTGTCCGCCTGCTTGGCAACTCGATTCCCAAAGTGTTCATGTGTCCGCAATGAAGTTACGCGGACACGAGCATCCTTGGTATCCCGCTCGGGCTCAAGATGACTTTGCCGGACGGATACGACCTTGGATGCGGCGTGCGCCTGCGGCGAGACTCAGGAATTGGCCGTGCGCAAGCTGGGTCTGATCGAGCAGAAGATGGCTGACCTCGTGGCCATGCAGCGGGTGCTGGAGGAACTGGTACAGCAGTGCGACGCGAGGGACGGCCATACGACTTGTCCGATCATCGACGTGCTGGCCAAGGATTGAGCGGGCAGTTGAGGTGCTGGTAACGACGCGCACGGGCGCTGCAAACTGCTTACCGTGCTTTATTTTCCGAATTCTGAGACGACCCCTACTCCTTCGCTCGTGAAGCGGGCATTCAGCTGAACTTCGTCCCCTACAAAGGTGGCGCGCCGATGGCTCAGGACTTGATGGCCGGGCACATTCCCATGGTTTTCGATGCACTCCCGAACCTGATTCAGCCGCACCGCGCCGGCAAAATTCGGGTGCTTGCAGTTACGAGCGCGCAATCTGCGATACAGCTGCCTGAGGTTCCTACGCTGGCCTCTTCGGGATACGCCTCCGCTACCGGGGAGAGTTGGATTGGCGTCGCCGCCAAGCGCGGGACGCCAGCCAAGCGAATTCAGGCAATCGCGTCCGCGTTCGCTGTAGCGGCAAACTTGCCGGAGCTACGTACCAAGCTCATTGGCGCGGGCTTGACAGTACGAGCTGGCGGGCCGGCGGAAATGTCGGCCGCGATGAATGCGGACACGACCCGCTATTCCGCTCTTGTGAGCGCGCTAAATTTGCAGCTTGATTGACGGTGTGCCGTGGGTGCCCCCCAGGCTGGCAAGCGGCGTGCTCTCGGAATAAACATGTGGCCTTCCGTACGATCGATCTTGTAGGTGATGTGTAAGCGCGCGGTGAAGTCATCTTGATTGCGTGAGAGTCGGCAGGCATCGTGTTCACGATGAATGATGTGGACACGATGGATGGTGTGGACACGATGGATGGTGTGGTTAAGCGGGCAACCCGTCGCAAGCACAGTGCGCGTTTCAAGGCTGAGGTCTTGGAGGCATGCCGGCAACCCGATGCCTCTGCCGCGGCGATCGCCAGGCTGTACAACCTGAACGCGAATGTTGTGCATCGGTGGCGCGCAGACGCGCGCAAGGCGGCTTTGCCGAATGCGGCCGAAGTCCCTGCGTTGCCGACCCCAGCCTTCATCGCGCTGGACGTGCAGCACGAAGCCGAGAGCCCGGCGCGCGACATCCGCATCGAACTAAAGAGGGCGGCACCACTGCAGTGGTAAACTGGCCAATTGAGTCGGCCTCGTCCTGGCTGCGCGAGTGGCTGCGTTGATCCGCATCGATGCTGTGTGGCTGGCTACTGAGCCGATCAACCGCGCACCACCGTTCCGAATGGGTCTCATAGGCACGGCAACAGTCAAATCACCTTCGCGGTGCTCGACGGCTCGTGGGCTGACCTGGTGAGCATAGACGGTAGAGGAGCCAAAGCATGAGCGCCGTTGACAACGTGTTTCAACCGATGAAGTTCGCCATGAATGTGCTGCCCGGCACAATGCTGGCCGGCGTGGTGGCCATGGCCGCCACCCTGGTTTCGACCCTGCACGGTGGTCCGCAGCTGCTCTACGCACTGTTTTTCGGCGTCGCTTTTCATTACCTGAGCGCAGACCCCAAAGCCAAGCCCGGCATTGAGTTCTGCTCGCGCAACGTGTTGCGTCTAGGCGTGGGCTTGCTCGGCGCGCGCATCACCGCCACGCAGATCGCTGGTCTGGGCTGGTCGACTGCGGCGATCGTGATCGTTGCGGTGGCCTCCACTATGCTGCTGGGGTATTTTCTGGGCAAACGTCTGGGACTGAACCCAGCCCGAGGCGTGCTCTCTGGTGGTTCGGTGGCAATATGCGGCGCCTCGGCGGCCTTAGCGATCTCGTCGGTGTTGCCGCATAACAAGGAAAGCGAACGCTTCACCCTGACCGTGGTGGTGACGGTGACGGTGCTGTCCACCGTGGCCATGGTTTTCTACCCGCTGATTGCAGTCGCACTCAAACTGCCGCCCGAACTGGCGGGTCTGTTCCTGGGTGGCACCATCCACGACGTGGCCCAGGTGGTCGGCGCGGGCTACACCATCGACCATCCAACCGGTGACTACGCGACCATCGTCAAGCTGTTCCGCGTCGCCATGTTGGCGGTGGTGGTGGTGGTGGTCTCGACCATGTTCAAGACTGAGCGAGAGCAGCTTGAGCATGACAGGTCAGCAGCCGGCGGTCTGACTGCCATCAAAAAGCAGCCTCTGGTGCCGTGGTTCCTCTGGGTGTTCGTTTTCTTGGTGGGGATCAACTCGCTTGGTTTCGTACCGACCGAGGTGGGCAAGGGGATGAACGATCTCTCACGCCTGTGTCTGGTGGTGGCTATTTCCGCGCTGGGCATCAAGACCTCATTCCAGGAACTGGCCAAATCCGGCTGGAAACCGTTTACCCTGTTGGTGGTTGAAACTGTCTGGATGGCAGCCTTTGTGCTGCTGGCGATCTACGCTCGCGAGCAGGGGCATTTCTGAAGGGTCACTCGCTCAAATCGGGGCGAGCGCTTGGGAGCAACTTCCCTCGCGATACTTTTGGTCTTGGCGCTGAAGCCGAACGCCTTCGTGCGCCAGATTCGCGCTAAAGCCTTGCAAGGTGGCTCGGCCACATTGAGCGCTTCAACGACACGTTGTGGCGGTCAAGTCTTTTCAGACACTTCAATAGGTTTTTTAATTGCCGATTGATGCTCGAAAGCAATGGGTGACAAGTTACCCAGTGTTGAATGCAAGCGCTGTGCGTTGTAAAAATTCACAATGTAGTCCGCCACGTCTTGTGTGGCCTCGGCATGGTTGGCGTAATCTTTTTGCCAAACGCGCTCTGTCTTCAAATTCAGAAAGAAGGTAAGCACCCGGCGAATACACCTTGACGCGGTCGACGTGGCGGTACTGAACTGCAGTTACGAGGGAAGTGGCTGCCAGCGATGAGGCAGTAGTTCTGTGATCTGATTGTTCTTGTGCGTGGGCAGGCGCTGCAGCACATCTTTCAGATAGGCATACGGGTCATGCCCATTGAGCTTGGCACTCTGAATCAGGCTCATGACCGCAGCCGCACGCTGGCCAGCTCTGGGGTCTCCTCGTTTTCAGTGCAATAAGTGACGGTACGAAAAGCTAGCACTGGCGCGGAGGTGGTGTTGGTAGATCGTTGATTTCATTGACTTTCCTGTTCACTTTCAAATCTGCGATTCGTGGCGTCAAACCGTGGTCGGTTTCATCCATTGGTGCCAGTTGGGGTCTCCTCGTTTTCAGTGCAATAAGTGACGGTACGAAAAGCTAGCACTGGCGCGGAGGTGGTGTTGGTAGATCGTTGATTTCATTGACTTTCCTGTTCACTTTCAAATCTGCGATTCGTGGCGTCAAACCGTGGTCGGTTTCATCCATTGGTGCCAGTTATCGATGCATTTGGCCGCGAAGGCAGGATTTGGTCAGCATAGCGGTCAACCGGGAAGCGAAACACACCCCGCAAGTTGATGCTCTCCAGCCTGGTGGGCGCAATCTTCCCGATCAGTTCCGGTGGAATGACCTGGCGGCGGTTCGACCAGCGATCCAGGACCGCCTGCATCTGTGAGGTATTCCACGCCATCACGATGTTGGCCATCAGGCTCAACGCATCGGCCACAGCCTGCATTTCATCGACACGTTTGGCCTGCGCCGGGCTGATCCGGCCGGTATAAATGGCGCGCTTGAGGGCGTTAACAGCCTCGCCCCGATTGAGCACCCGGCGCAACTCGTTCCTGAAAGCGTCCTTGACAAAGTAGTCAGCCAAAAACGCCGTACGCAGCAACCGCCCCAATTGCACGCCAGCCTCATAGATTGGATCGCCCTGGGCGGCAGAACCGAACCGCGCAAGAGCTGCCACCGCACTGGCATGTCCGCTCATGACCGAGGCTGCCAGGTGCACCAGACTATCCCAATGCTTTTCGATCAAAGCGACGTCGACATTGGCTTCGCACACCGCAGCGATTTCTGCGGGCACTTTGGTGCCGCGTGGCACAAAGAGGTGGCGCTGTTTGAGTTCCTTCAACCGCGGGCAAAGATCAAAACCAAGCAAACGGGCATGTGACATGGCAAAGTCGGTGTAGCCATGGGTATCCACAGCAAGCTGGCTGGTCTCCAGCTTTTCTTGGCGGATGACACCTTCAATGGCCACGCCCGCCTGGCGCTCATTGAGCACAAAGGGCTGCGCATGGAAGATGCCCCACCGGTCTTTTACATGGGAGTAGATTCCAATGGAAGGTGTGTTGCGCCGAGGATCAAGCCGGGCTTGCCACACCCGTTTGGTGGTCTCCATGCTCATCATGTCAGAAGATGCCAAATCGGACCGCCCCCAGGTGGCGGCAATCGGGTGTCGCTGCATGAATTCCAGCACAGCCTGGCAGGCCTGGCTCAGACGCCGTTCGTCCCGCGCCCAGCGCATGGCCTGGCGAATGCTGGTGGCAGACAATTGCGGAATCATGCGCGCGCATTCGACCGCAGTCAGACTGGTGCCGTGGGCCATGATGCCGGCATAGACCATCAGCAGCTCGTCGGTAGAGCGCGGCTCACGTCCGAGCATGATCCAGCTAAAGCGCACCTGGGCGTCAACGGCCAGAATCACTTCCGGCAATTGAACCTCACCGATGCGGTGATCCAAAGCCGCGCGCAGCTTGGTCACTTCTGGGTCTTCGTCCTCTGCGGGCAATGGCGACAAATGGAGTTCATCATCCACGCGCAGTACGCCACTGCGGGCTGCAGCGGCCACCGCATCGACACCGGCAGTTACTCTGGCCAGCAAAGGCTTCAAGAAAGTGGCAGCCTTGCTGGGTAACGATAGACGGGCATAGTGTTTCTTGGACTCTGCCTGCCAACGCTCGTCCGTGAAGAACAAGCGCGCACGACCCCGAAAGCTCAGGCTGTGCTCAATCCAGACCGAGCCATTGCGCACCGCGCGGCGCAGGGCAAACAGGGTGGCCACCTCCAACGCCTGAAACGCCCGTTCCCGGTCTGGGCTGGAGATCGAAACCTGCCAGATCATTCCCAGACTTGGTGCCACCACTTCAACTGGCAGCTTTCTGGATCCTTTGAGATATAAAGCTTGCAGCTTGGCAAGGTACTCGATGGCAGGATGCTCGCCGGTGGCCTGCCAGGGCAGCTTTGCAATGGCGACGAGCAACGACCGCACGGGGCGAATTCCATCAATCAATCCCTCGCGGACCAGGGAGGCCCTGCTCGGTGGTTTGCGTTTCTGGGTTTCGGTGATCAAGGCTTCAAGACGGGCACGCAACTCAGCATCTGGCACCGCACCTTGCGCGCTCAAGGCAACAAGTTCGCCGAGCAGCGTTTTGTACATTGCGGCCCAATTGACGGTAGCGGGGACATCGGCGGCAGCCTGACGCCACAGATCGGCGATCCGGCGCTGCACCATAAGGATCAACTGGTCTGTGGTGGTGAACAGGCAATACCGAAGAAAGCATGCGACCTCCACGGTGCGCGCTGGCTCTTTGATCTTGGCTCCGGCTGAGGGCGGCCTGGAGACAAGTCGGCGCGCGTAGCGGCGCAAGATGAGATCGGGGATGTCTGCCAGGTGCTTATGAACGTCCAGCGTGTAAAGCAGGTCGATGCGCTCCAGTACCTCGCTGATTTGGCGGGTTGAGTGTTTCGCCGGTGCAGCCCATAGCCAACTCTGCTGGGTTTGTCCATCTGGGCGCAGCTCTGAAACTGAGGCTCGCCAGCGATCAAGTGTTGCTGGATCAACGCTGGCGGCGATGGCGGTGCCTGTTTCAACTTCAAGCTGGGCAAGTGCCGCCGCAATCAGTGTCCGAATTGCCCGCTCGTGCACGATCACCAGCTTGTTCTTGTACAGCCATTGACGCGCCCGCACGAGTAGCTGATCGCGGTCGGCGCAGCGCGCCACTTCGTCGCGCAGTTCACGTACCAGTGAGCGGCGCTGGTGCTCGCTCATCCACTGGAATCCAAGGACCGTGCAGGCTACTTGTTGGTGATCGAATAGCGTGCGCCCGCGTTCATACATGGCTCTCAGCGAGGCGACTTCTGGTGCTGCAATGCCAAGCTCGTTGCCAAGGTGGCGCCACAAGGCTACTGGAATTACCCGAAAGGCACCGAGCAAACGCCCACTCATGCGCAGGAAACCAATATGGAGCGCCAGACCAAGCTTGTGGGAATCACCTCGGCGTGCATTGATTGCGTCGCGCTCGGCACCATCGAAGGTGAAAAATGCCTTCATCTCGAAGTCGCTGATATCGCGGGGGAGCCCACGCATCCCCAAAAACGTTGTGTGCCAACCCTGCATCGTGAACCTCAAAAGTGGGAGGCCACCATACCCGTTTACAAAGCGAACAGGAAAGTCAATGAAATCAACGGTCTACCCAGACCACCCCCGCGCCAGTGCTAGCTTTGCGTACCGTCACTTATTGCACTGAAAACGAGGAGACCCCATGGATGAAACCGACCACGGTTTGACGCCACGAATCGCAGATTTGAAAGTGAACAGGAAAGTCAATGAAATCAACGATCTACCAACACCACCTCCGCGCCAGTGCTAGCTTTTCGTACCGTCACTTATTGCACTGAAAACGAGGAGACCCCATGGAGCACTTCCGTCGACTGGGCTTTGCACACGAGATCCGAGCCATGGGTTTGCCTCCAGATCATCCGACTGACATCGCTTATTTCACACGGTATGCCCATCACGAACTGGCTCGTATCAGTCTACCTACCGCCGCGCAAGCAGTGAAAAAAATCAAGACAATGTCGGGCTCTTGGAGTGCGGCTGAGCTGCCACACCGCGTGTCCCAGAAGTTCGTTGAGCAGGTGCTTCGCCGACATGCCGAGGCCCCTGACTGCAATGACGTTCGGTATGGCTGGACGCTAGAGGACTTTGAAGACCAAGGCGACTGTGTAAGCGCATCCGTACGCCCAACGGCGGGCGGAACACCTGCAAGGGTTACAGCCAAGTTCCTCGTTGGCGCAGACGGTGCGCGAAGCCTCGTGAGGAACCAACTGGGCATCCCCTGGGGAGGAGAAACCGGGATCCAGAGGGAGTTCATGGGCGGGAAAATGTTCGCGTTGTATTTGCGCGCGCCCCAGTTCCTGTCCTTGCTACGTTACCCTAAAGCCTGGATGTACGTCGCGGTCAACTACCAACGACGCTCGTTCATGGCGTCGGTGGACGGCGTGGCCGAATATGCGTTCCATGCAGCAATCAAACCGGGAGAAGACGCAGACACATGGACGGAAAAGGATGCGAAACGGGTATTCTCAGAAGCAATGGGCGCTGACATTCCGATCGAAATTCTGTCCATGGGCACTTGGCTGGCAGGGCATGCCTTGGTTGCAGAAAAATTCCAGCGCGGACGAGTGTTCATTGCCGGTGATGCAGCCCATTTGTTCACGCCCACAGGGGGCTTGGGCTACAACACAGCGGTGGAAGACGCGGTCAATCTCGCCTGGAAGCTGGCCAGCGTAATCCGGGGGCATGCAACGCTGACGCTACTAGACACTTATGAGGCAGAGCGTCGACCGCTCGCGCAGCGCAACACAGGCTACGCCCGGCACTTTGCTGACTCCGTCGGTCTTTTCTCTGCGAAGCCTGAGCTGGACGATGACTCCGCACAAGGTAACGAAGAGCGAGCCAAGGCCTCTGAGTACCTCAACCGCCATGCCCGGCTTGAATTCAACATCCCCGGCGTGACTTTTGGAGGTCGCTACGGCGACTCGCCCATCATCGCGCAGGACGGTGTGGACCTACCTCCCGACGAACCCAATGACTACGTGCCCACCGCCAGTCCTGGGGGGCGCCCGCCCCATGCATGGCTGGAAGATGGCCGTTCCCTGTACGACACATTCCACACCGAGTGGACATTGCTCGCCCTCGGTGCAACCGACCCGGCAACCGATGGCTTCAAGAACGCGGCCCAGTCTATGGGCATCGACCTGAAGGTGGTCCGTTTGCCCGCCCAGCAGTTACTGGAGCTATACGAATCACCACTGGTATTGATACGCCCTGATCAGATCGTCGCCTGGCGAGGGGCCTCCGATGAAGATGGCCAGCAGGTTCTGTCCCTTGCCCTGGGAATACATCGAATCACATAAGACCAGTCCACTTTCTTTCGTACTCGTGGGTCGCGAACTCATCCACCATGAAGTCAATGAAGGATCGGACTTTCGCTGACAGGTGCTTTCGGCTGGGATATGCGATGTTGATTTGCAAACGTGGCAGATCCCAGTCACCGAGTACGGGTACGAGGCGTCCGGCGACGATATCCTCATAGACGATATAACTAGGTTGCACGAGGATACCCAAGCCACTAAGTGCAGCAGCACGCAATACCTGCCCGTCGTTGGACTCCAACACCCCCTGGACATTCACCGTCTGACTTTCGCCTCCACGACTGAACTTCAGTTCGTTGGGGTGGTTGGCGTGCAAGTAGACAAGAACATTGTGGTCAGTCAGGTCTGATGGGAACTGTGGACGCCCCCTTTGGGCCAGATAAGCGGGAGACGCCGCCAATATGCGGCGCGTCGAAGCTAGACGCCTAATGGTTATGGTGCTGTCAGGCTCATACTCACGCGTCCGTATGGCTACGTCAATACCGTTGTCAATGATGTCCAAGTAGCGGTTCGCAGTTTCAACATGCACTCTTACTTGTGAATACCGCTGATGGTACTTCGGCAATCGCGGGGCGATGAGTTGCATGGCGAACGACAGCGAAGCACTCACACGTAACACCCCCGACGGGTTCAGCGTGGTTTGATGTATTGCCGCCTCTGCGTCGCGCAACTCAGTTAGGACGTGACGAGCCCGCTCCAAGAAATCCTGCCCCTCACTGGTCAGGTAGAGCCGACGCGTGTTGCGCTCGACTAGACGGACCTGCAGGCGCTCTTCCAGCGAAGCCAAGTAACGAGTGGCCGCTGGATTGGACAGTCCCAAGGCCTCTGCAGCCGCACCGAGACTGCCTCGATCGGCAACCTCCACAAAGAGCGCCATTTCTGTGAACCGATCCATTTTTCCATCTTTCGGAAAAGTAATTTCCCATTTTGATATTTGAGAAATCTTTTTGAAATTATAGAGTTCAGGTCATGGCAACTCAACACTGCCAACTGCAAACAAGCCATGCGCAACCTCAACCAAGACAACATCACACAGGCAGTCATTGCCAGCTTCGCCAAAACGCCTGACGCTCGGCTCAAAGAAATCATGACGAGCCTGGTCCAGCACCTGCACGCCTTTGCCCGGGACGTGAAGCTGACCGAGGAAGAATGGTTCCAGGGCATTGACTTCCTGACAAGGTGTGGCCATATCACAGACGACAAACGCCAGGAGTTCATACTGCTGTCAGACGTTCTCGGCTTGTCAATGCTGACCGTCGCGATGAACAACGACAAGCCTGCGGGTTGTACCGAAGCCACTGTGTTTGGCCCCTTCCATGTGGAGGGCGCCCCCCACTACGAGCTGGGTGACGACATTGCCAACGGCGCCAAAGGTACGCCCTGCACGGTGCGTGGCACGGTGAAAGGGATCGACGGCCAGCCCATCCCCGGCGCCGTCATGGACGTCTGGCAGTCGGATGATGACGGACTGTATGACGTACAGCACGCGGATCTTGGTCATGCACAGGCGCGCGGCATCGTGACAGCGGATGCAGAGGGCAAATACCACTTCCGTTCCATCGTGGCGGTCCCGTACGCAATTCCCCACGACGGACCTGTGGGTCAGATGTTGGAAGCTACGGGACGCCACCCCTGGCGCCCTGCGCATCTGCACTTCATGGTGAAAGCACCCGGCTACGAAACGCTGATCACTCATGTCTTTCGCGACCACAGCGACTACCTCGACTCCGATGCGGTGTTTGGCGTTCGCCAGTCGCTGGTGTGCGACTGGGTACAGCAGACGGATGGAAGCTACCTAATGGAGTACGACTTCGTGTTGAACCCGACGAGAACCCGGTGACACCATGTTGTATGCCTTCACACTGATGGACAAGCCTGGGACCGCCGAGTTGCGTCAGCAAATTCGCCCGGTCCACAAAACCTACTTGGCTAAAGTGCAAGAACACATTGCCTTTGCAGGGCCGCTGGTAACAGATGACGGCAGCACCATGCTGGGCAGTTTGCTGGTGATTGACTTCCCCGATCGACAGACAGCTCAAGACTGGTTGGCACAAGAGCCTTTTCTGAAAGCGGGCATCTTTGCAAGCACATCGGTACATGCCTTTGTCAACCTGTGGCCCCAAAAGGCGGGATTTCCCACATGAAGGAAGAAATGTGATCAGGCACATCGTCATGTGGAAGCTGGCAGGCGACACGCCCCTATCCAAACAACGCAACGTCGAACGACTGACGCAGAGCTTCCTCAGCCTGCGGGGCCGCATCCCAGGACTGCTGCACTTGGAGATTGGCGTGGACAGCAGCGGCGTGGACTACGCCTGCGATGTAGTTCTCTACAGCGAGTTCGAGTCGCAATCCGCTCTCGACGACTACGCCATCCATCCAGAACATCTCAGGGTAAAAGCAGAAATTGGCGACATGCGCATCGCCCGCCACCAAGTGGACTACGCCGTGGTCCCATCCGATGTGCGCGCAAAGGAATTGACATGAAAGATTTTGTTTACAACGGCCAACCCTCGCGTGTGGTGTTCGGCCCAGGTTCGCTGGCTCACCTGGAGCGAGAGATCGAGCTGTTGGGTGCCAAGCGGGCCTTGGTGCTGTCCACCCCGGAACAGGCGGCGCAGGCTCAGATGGTGGCCGATCGCCTGGGCAACCGGGCTACAGGAATCTTCCCGCGAGCGGTGATGCATGTCCCCATCGAAACCGCCCGGGAAGCGCGGGACGAGGCACGCCGACTTGGTGCCGACTGTGCCATCGCAATTGGTGGCGGTTCCACCACTGGGCTTGGCAAGGCGATTGCCCTGGATTCAGGATTGCCCATTCTGGCCATTCCCACTACTTACGCAGGCAGCGAAATGACGCCGATCTACGGCATCACTGAGGCGGGTCTCAAGAAGACCGGTAAAGACCCACGCGTGCTGCCGCGCACCGTCATCTACGACCCTGAACTGACCCTGACCCTACCGGTGGCCATGAGCGTGACCAGCGGCATGAACGCTATTGCACATGCAGCCGAAGGCCTGTATGCCCAGGACAGCAATCCGGTGATGGATCTGATGGCCGAAGAAGGTATCCGCGCCATTGCGCAGGCGCTCCCAGTGATTCACCAGCGCGCTGATGACGTGGCTGCACGCGGCGATGCACTTTACGGCGCCTGGCTCTGCGGCTCGGTGCTGGGTAACGTGGGCATGGCGCTGCACCACAAGCTGTGTCACACCCTTGGAGGCAGCTTCAACCTTCCGCACGCGGAGGTTCACACCGTCGTGCTGCCACAGGCGATGGCATTCAACGCAGCGGCCGCACCCGAGGCAATGCGGCGCATCGAACGCGCCTTGGGCGCAACTGGCCGAGCCAGTGCCGCAGCGGGCCTTTTTGACCTGGCCCACACCAACGGGGCTCCCGTAGCACTCAAGGACATCGGCATGAACGAGGCTGACCTGGACCGGGCAGCCGAGATTGCTGTGAGCAACCCGTACTGGAACCCTCGCCCGTTCGGAGCAGCACAGCGTGGCGAGATACGCGACCTGCTCCAACGCGCTTACGAAGGCATCCGGCCGGACTGACGGCCTTCGGCCCACGAGGGCCTAGGCACGCCCCCTTACAGGGTGTTCGTTCGCGAACGCCAAGGGGAAGTGCACCTGTTTTTCTAGCAGGCCGTTGAAAAAATGCTCATCGAACGCGCCAGGGTCGTGGATTTCGAAGAAACGGATCGCCCAAACTGGCCTGCGCAGCGATTGGAGCGGCCATTTCGGCCTGTTTGCAGGCCGTTTTGCCCGTTCCGGGCGCACGTATCCCATGGTTCACGCATGATGCGCGTCCCACCAGCCGCCCAGACTGCCCATGCGCACCAGGTTGTAGGTGGCAAAGCACAGCAGCGCCTGGCCCGCGAGCTTGGCCTGACCGATCAATTTGGTCTTGGCCAGACCACCCACTGTCTTGATCCAGCCAAAGGCCTCCTCGATGCGCTTGCGCACTTTGAGGCTGGTCTTGTAGCCCTCGTGGCGCCGGATGCGGCCATCGACCGCCGAGTGCTTGTCCTTGGCCGCCACGTGTGGCGTGACTTTGAGCTTTCGGCAGCCCTTGATGAAGGCCTGGCTGTCGTAACCTTTGTCGGCCCCGACCGTGGCCCGCTTGTTCTTGTTTCCCCGGCGTTTGAGCATCGCCAGCGCCGCCTCGCGCTCGGCGGTGCCACTGGCATGTGTGATCTCCACATCCACGATCAGCCCGTTGCGGTTCTCCATGAGGATGTGCCCCATGTGGCACAGGCGAGATTTGTCGCCCGCGCTCTTCTTGAACAGCCGGGCATCGGCATCGGTGGTGCTGGCGTGGGTGTCGTTGCAGCGCTCCTGCCCTTTGAAGTTCACCTCGGGGTTGCGTCCGGGTGGCGTGCCGCTGTCGTCGTCTTTGCGTTTGAAACTCTTGTGCGAGGCCCAGGCCTCAATCAGCGTGCCGTCCACGCTGAAGTGTTCGTCGCTGGCAAGCCGGCCCCACTGGGCGCTGAGCTTGACGCGCTCGAAGAAGGCGCGCGCCAGGTCTTCGTTGAAGAGGCGTTCGCGGTTGGCGCTGAAGGTGGAGTGGTCCCAGACCTTGTCTTCAATGTTCAGGCCCACGAACCAGCGGTACAGCAGGTTGTAGTTGACCGCCTCGACCAGCTGGCGTTCGCTGCGGATGGAGAACAGGATTTGCAGCAGCAAGGCCTTGAGCAGCATCTCCGGCGGCACCGAGGGGCGGCCACGGCGGGCGTACACCGCTTCGAACTCGCTGTTCATGCTCGACAGCAGCGCATCCACCACGGCGCGCAACTTGCGCAGCGGGTGTGCCGCTGGCACTCTTTCTTCAAGGCTGATGTAGCTAAACATCGCCCCCTGGAAGTCTTGGTTGCCTCTCATCTTTCTTGTCGCAGTTGTTCCGGGATGGCTTCAGATCGTAGCGGCCGACGCGGACGCTCGCAGGGGATTTTTCAACGGCCTGCTAGAGATGGACTCCCATGATCAACAAAATCTCACCTTCCATTGCCGAGGCGCTCACTGGGGTTGCCGATGGCTCAACCGTATTGATCGGCGGCTTTGGCACGGCGGGCATCCCCAACGAACTCATCGAAGGCCTGATTGAGCAAGGCGCGCGCGAGCTCACGGTGGTCAACAACAACGCGGGCAATGGCGACAGCGGGCTGGCGGCGCTGCTCAAGGCAGGGCGCGTGCGCAAGATCATCTGCTCGTTCCCACGCCAGACCGACTCCTGGGTGTTTGACGAGCTGTACCGCAGCGGAAAGATTGAACTAGAGCTTGTACCCCAGGGCAACCTGGCCGAACGTCTTCGCGCCGCAGGCGCAGGTGTGGGTGCATTCTTCACACCAACCGGCTTTGGCACCGAACTCGCGCTCAACGCGGACGGCACGCCAAAGGAAACCCGGCGCATCAACGGCCGCGACTACGTGCTGGAGTACCCTATTCACGGAGACTTGGCGCTCATCAAGGCCGAGACGGGTGACCGCTGGGGCAACCTGACCTACCGCAAGGCCGCGCGCAACTTTGGCCCCGTCATGGCCACCGCCGCCAAGCGAACCGTTGCCACCGTGCACGAGGTCCTGGAGCTTGGCCAGCTCGACCCCGAAGCCATCGTCACCCCGGGCATCTTCGTGTCCAGGATCGTCAAGATCGAGCGTGTCGCCACACAGGCCGGTGGCTTCAAGCGAGCAGCCTGAGAGGAGTCTTTTCCATGAGCAACTACACCAAACGCAGCAAACAGGAACTGGCCCAGCGCGTGGCGCAGGACATATTCGACGGTGCCTATGTGAACCTCGGCATCGGCCAGCCCACGTTGGTGGCCAACTACCTGCCCGAAGGCATGGAGGTCGTGCTGCACAGCGAGAACGGCATCCTGGGCATGGGCCCGGCGCCTGCCGCAGGCGATGAAGACTACGACCTGATCAACGCAGGCAAACAGCCCGTGACCCTGCTGCCCGGTGGCGCGTACTTTCACCACGCCGACAGCTTTGCCATGATGCGCGGCGGCCACCTGGACATCAGCGTGCTCGGTGCTTTCCAGGTGTCGGCCACCGGTGACCTGGCCAACTGGAGCACGGGCGAAGCCGGTGCCATCCCCGCCGTGGGTGGCGCCATGGACCTGGCCGTGGGGGCCAAGGAGACGTGGGTCATGATGGACCTGCTGACCAAACAGGGGCAGAGCAAGGTGGTTCAGTCCTGTACTTATCCGCTGACCGGTATCGGCTGTGTCAAGCGCATCTATGCCGATCTGGCGACGCTGGAGTGCACACCGTCTGGCCTCAGGCTCATTGACAAGGTCGAAGGGCTTGAACACACCGAGCTGGAACACCTCATTGGCCTGCCGGTACAGGCCTGACAGACACACGACATGACTGCCATGAATCAAGCTTTTATCTGTGACGCCATCCGCACCCCCTTCGGCCGCTACGGTGGTGCCTTGTCTTCGGTACGGGCCGACGACCTTGGCGCCGTACCGCTGCGGGCACTGATGGCCCGCAACCCCAACGTCGATTGGGCTGCTGTGACCGATGTGATCTACGGCTGTGCCAACCAGGCGGGCGAAGACAACCGCAACGTTGCGCGCATGAGCAGCCTGCTCGCTGGCTTGCCGCTGGAGGTGCCAGGCGCTACCGTCAACCGCCTGTGCGGCTCGGGGCTGGACGCTATTGGCACTGCGGCGCGTGCCATCAAGGCCGGTGAGTCGGGCCTGATGATCGCAGGCGGTGTGGAGAGCATGAGCCGTGCGCCCTTCGTCATGCCCAAAGCCGAATCGGCCTTCAGCCGCGCGAACGCGGTCTATGACACCACCATCGGCTGGCGCTTCATCAACAAGCTGATGAAAGACAAGTACGGCGTGGACTCCATGCCCGAGACTGCCGAGAACGTGGCGGTGGACTTCAACATCGAGCGTGAAGCGCAGGACCTGATGGCGCTCAACAGCCAGTTGCGTGCGGTGGCTGCCATCGAGGCAGGCCACCTGGCGCGCGAGATCTGCGCCGTCACCATCCCGCAGAAGAAGGGCGACGCCATCGTGGTGGATACGGACGAGCACCCGCGCAAGACCAGCCTGGAAGCGCTGGCCAAGCTCAAGGGTGTGGTGCGCACTGACGGCACGGTGACCGCCGGTAACGCCTCGGGCGTGAACGATGGCGCCTGTGCACTGATCCTGGCCGACGAAGCCACTGCTGCCAGGAACGGCCTGACGCCGAAGGCCCGCGTTGTGGGTATGGCCACTGCAGGGGTGGCGCCACGCATCATGGGCATTGGCCCGGCCCCGGCCACGCAGAAGGTGCTGGCCCAGACCGGGTTGACGCTGGCCCAGATGGACGTGATCGAGCTCAACGAAGCTTTTGCTGCGCAGGGCCTGGCGGTGCTGCGCCTGCTGGGCTTGCAAGACGATGACCCGCGCGTCAATGCCTGGGGCGGCGCCATTGCGCTGGGCCATCCGCTGGGGGCCTCGGGCGCGCGGCTGGCCACCACTGCTATCAACCGGTTGCACACCACCGGTGGCCGCTACGCGCTGTGCACCATGTGCATTGGCGTGGGGCAGGGAATTGCAATCGTCATCGAGCGGGTATGAGGTTGAAATTTTGATCTGCTGAAAGCTTTCTGCGTTATTGACTTATATCTTTAAGGAGACTTCCCCATGAAAAAGCTCAAGTTCCGCGCCATCGGTCTGGTGTGCGCAACACTCTTTGCAGGCAGCGCGATGGCGCAGCAGGTCACCCTGCGTCTGCACCAGTTCCTCCCGCCGCAGGCCACCATTCCGGCCAAGGCCATCATTCCTTGGGCGCAGAAGGTCGAAAAAGAGTCTGGCGGCAAGATCAAGGTGCAGATGTTCCACGCCATGCAAATGGGCGGCTCGCCCGCGCAACTGTTCGACCAGGCCAAGGACGGCGTGGCCTTCGCCTTCAGCATGAACAAGGCCACCTACGACAAGCTGCCGCCCGACCTGAAGAAGGTGATCGACAACAACTCCGGCCTGGAAGCCGCTGCCATGTTCGGCCGTGCCATGGACGAGGGCGACAAGGCTGGCCGTGACATCGCGGCCAAGGCTGGCAACAATCTGGTAACTCTGGACGCGGCCGAGACGCAGCGCTGGCTGCGCACCGCCAGCTCCGTGGAAAGCGACTGGGTGACGGAAGTGGCCAAGAAAGGCATTGATGGCAAAAAGCTGGCCAGCGAGGCTCGCGCGCTGATCGCCAAATACAACCGATAAGCGATTACCGAAATCGCGCATGGCCATGGTGGCCATGCGCGTTCTTTTAAGGACGACGACATGATGGCCTGGATATTCCGGAGCGCGAAGTGGTCTGCCATTGTGGGCGGGTTGGTGCTGTGTGCCATCACCCTCATGAGCGTGGCGAGCATCACCGGCCGTGCGCTCATTGGCGTGGGGCTGGGCCCTGTGCCGGGCGACTTTGAAATGGTCGAAGTGGGCACGGCCTTGGCGGTGTTCTTCTTTCTGCCTTGGTGCTACCTCAAAGGCGGGCATGCCACGGTGGACCTGTTCTACATGCACCTGCCCAAGTCGATGAAATGGCTGGTGGACACCTTCAGCGACGTGATCATGCTGGTGCTGTGGCTGGCACTGACATGGATGCTGTGGGAGGGCATGCTGGAAAAGCGTGAATACTTTGAAACCACCTTCATCCTGCAGATGCCGGTGTGGTGGGCGTATGCGCTGTGCATGGTGGGCGCCGTCATCGGTTGCCTGTCGTACATCGCCAAGACCCTGATCCAGTTTGGCCTGGCCAAGTACCCGCCAGGCTGGACGGTTGAATCCACCGGAGGACATTGACATGACTGGTATTGAACTCGCCTCCTGGTCCTTTCCGGTCCTGCTGGCTCTGATTTTCATTCGCGTGCCCATTGGCCTGGCCATGGCGGTCTGCGGCCTGGTGGGGGCGTACTTCATCTACGGCTCGCACGCACCCATCCTCAACCAGCTCAAGCAGGTCACCTACAGCACGTTCTCCAACTACAACCTGTCGGTGATCCCGCTGTTCTTGCTGATGGGGCAGTTTGCCGCGCTCGGCGGCTTGTCGCAGGCGCTGTTCAAGGCGGCTGAAGCCTGGGTGGGCCACCGCAAGGGCGGTGTGGCCATGGCAGCCATCGGCGCTTGCGCCGGTTTCGGTGCCATCTGCGGCTCGTCGCTGGCCACGGCTGCCACCATGGGCCAGGTGGCCCTGCCGGAGCTCAAGCGCGCGGGTTATTCCGGTGCGCTGTCCACGGCCACGCTGGCTGCTGGCGGTACGCTGGGCATCCTGATTCCGCCTTCCGTGGTTCTGGTCATCTACGCCATCCTGACCGAACAGAACATTGCCAAGCTTTTCCTGGCGGCGTTCATCCCGGGCATTCTAGCGGCGGTGGGCTACATCATCGTGATCTCGCTGTACGTTCGCCTCAAGCCCGGCAGCGCTGGCAGCATGCCCCCCATGCCCATGGCTGAACGCTGGAAGGCCACGTTCAAGGTGTGGCCGGTGCTGGTCATCTTCCTGGCGGTGGTCGGCGGCATCTACACCGGTATCTTCACCCCCACCGAAGGCGCGGCCGTCGGCGCGTTCGGCACTGGTGTGGCAGCCTGGGCAGCAGGCGGCATCAACGCCAAGACGCTGCGAAACTCCATCTACGGCACGGCCATTGCCACGGGCATGATCTTCATGATCGTGCTGGGCGCGGGCCTGTACAACACCTTCCTGGCGCTGTCGCAACTGCCGCAGGAACTGGCGCAGTGGGTCATTGGCCTGGGCATGAGCCCCTGGCTGGTGCTGACCACGGTGCTGGTGGTGTACCTGCTGCTGGGCTGCGTGATGGACTCGCTGTCCATGATCCTGCTGACCATCCCGATCTTTTTCCCGATGATCATGGGCCTGGACTTTGGCATGAACCCGGAAGAAACGGCCATCTGGTTCGGCATTCTGGTGTTGATCGTGGTGGAGGTGGGTCTGATCACACCGCCCGTGGGCATGAACCTGTTCGTCATCAACAGCATGGCCAAGGACACGCCCATCACCCAGACCTACCGAGGTGTCACGCCCTTCGTGGTGAGTGATCTGGTGCGCACGGCCATCCTGGCGGCGTTCCCGGCCATCACGCTCATTGCGCTGCGCATGACGTCCTGAGTCTGAAGGTCAACCCGACAGATCAAATGACTCGGATATGTTCAGGTGTGTTTTAACTTGAAGGAAGCGGTTCACGGCGCCGCTTGCGACACCGAAATCCACGGTCCTGGGCGGCGGGAATAAGTCGCAGACCGTACTGTCGTGCGGGACAGGTGACTGACCGCACTCGCTGCAGACTTGCCGGTCAAGACACGGGTGTCGCTACAAGGCTGGTTGCGGTCGGACGCTTTGGGTCGGCAACTGTCGGCGATGGCCGAAACCTGCCGCTGAATTGCCCCAAATCGTCGACACTCCGAGTCTAGGCATAAGCCTCACAGTCGCCTAGAGCCGCGCCGCGCGGTCGTTAGCGGGTAAATCACGCCGCATGCTGCCCATCAGAAAAGGGTAACTTTGCGGTAAACATTTGCGGTAAAAATAGAACATTGAGAAATAGAAGGGCGCAGCCCCCGTTCAAGGAGAAGCCCATGCCAGATACCCAGTCTGCAGCCCCACCGCCCGCGACCGCCATTGAGACTTCAGCGCCTGTTCACGCTTTCCCCGTAGAAGTGCCCATGCTTGACGCATCGGCATGGCGTGAATATCGCGGCCAGCCAGGTAAGGCGACGGCCAACTCCACTCACATCGCAGTGGTGGCAGACGATGCGGGTGTGGAGCGCATATGTTTTGTAAAACTTGCGCCCAGGCTCGACAAGCCGACACTGCTCTGCGAAGCACTCGGCTGGGTTCTTGCCGGCCACGCGGGGTTGCGCCGATCCGAATTCGGAGCCATCATTCTTGTGAACAAGGCTAGGCTTGCTAAAAGCCAGCCGCTTACTCTCGAATGCGCCGCTTTCCAAGGCGACTTCATCCCAGCCTGGTGCAGCGAAGCCATTCCGGGCAACTCTGTGCTCTCACACGCGAAGTCGCCATCTAGGCCGGGCATGCAGTTCATCACCGAGCACAAGACCTTCATGAACTCGAACGATGCCCGCAAGTTCGCGGCTTTCGATCAGTGGACGGGGCTTCGCGACCGAAACATGGGCAACGTAATTCGGCACAAGGCTGGCGGTTACGCATCCATCGACCATGAGACGATGCTTCACGACATACTCTGGGTTTCCTCGGACTTCAACCACAACTGCCTTGTCAAGCATGCTGAGAAGACCTTGGACCACAAGCGGGTCAGGGCATTTAAGGCCGATATGACGCGGGCCGCCGCCGGTCATGCTGAAGCACTTGCCAGCGCGCAAGCAGAGCTCAATGCCCTTCTGAACCTCTTACTGCCGGGAGCAGCAGCGGAGCATTCAGCCGCCATGAACTTTCTGGCTGCACGCTCGCAAAGAGGATGGCTGGCAAGCGAGTTGGGCGTTCTAGATATGGCCACAAAGGGGAACACGCCATGAGCGAAACAACAAGGAGTCGGCCAAGACTGGACTACTCCGCCTTGCTGCGATCAGCAAAGGCGACTCCCAAGCCTGGCTTCTCGGGATGGTGGTCCTACATCGAGTTTCAACCCGACATCTTTTCGCCGCAGCGCTTCCCAATTGGCGTGGTCGTGCAGGCGGACGACGAAAGGCTCTACTTCAAACTGCTTGATGACTTCAAGAAGTTCGATTGTGTCTATCCGGAGGGGTTCCCTCACAGTTCCGCCAAGGCATTGATGGCCTATGCCTATGGTGTGCTTCAAGCCGCCATCAAGGAGAAGACTCCCTTGAGTCAAATCCTATTCGACAGCCACGTACTTTCGCTCTCCCGGCCAGTCCACACCTCAGGCAGTGATCGGGAAGCTGCTGTAGAGCGACTTTTCAGCGATGTGGTCGCCATGGTCCCATCGAACGTGAAGAAGGTCCGAGAGTTCGCGAGTATCGACACAGCAGCAGCCAGAAAGCTCGTCAACGAGAAACTCAAGGAAATCGCCGCCATGGATTTCGAGCGCTTTGTGATGGTCGACCATCCTGGTCTGCTCGTCCCAGGAGATGGCAACGATCGCCACTACCTCGACTTGAATCTGATGACTCCCAAGAGCTGTGGCGCAGTTGCGTCTGCCGTCTACAAGTCGCAGCAGTCTGTGGAACTGAACCTGTTGAAAGCCGGTCTTGACCTGAAAACATGCAGAAAGGTTAAGAACCTCGAATCCGCAGGGTTGTTCCTCTTGACTCCCGATCCAAGCTCAATGGAACCTCGCGAATTCCGTCGAATCGAAGAGACGATAGGCGAACATGAATGGAAGCTCGAACGTGACGGTTTCCGATTCGTGAGCATGCAAGAGCCCGCCGATCTTGCCCGCGAAATCTATGACTGGGCCAAGCCTGCGTTGGCTTGAACGGCCGGGGCGATTCCAACCTTACTTTCGCGCAGTGTCGCATAGCTGGGACAGCTGTGCGGCGATTCGAGTCCGCCGCTCTGATGGGAATCAATCATTCACAGCGCGAGGCGGCAGGGTGCCAACTGTCTCGGCAATTCCACCCGTCGGTATCGCACATCGAAGTATCGGTCGCTTGGTTGAAGGTCAGCTTTGCGACCCTCAGCTTGAGCCGACTATGCCAGAGCGACTGACAGCACTCGCTGGAGGCTGTGTGAAAACCCTCTCTCACCTCTGCGACCCAGCTGGTAGAGTCTGTGGACATATTGAGCAGCGAGGTCAATATGTCCAGATTCATCGAAGGTCAGGACAGGCAGCAAGTCACATTGCTGCCGGAGTGCCTGGATGACTTCATCGCAGAGGACAACACGGTTCGAATCGTGGATGCCTTCATCAATGAGTTGGACCGTAAGCAAACGGCGAACCCATCTTGAAGGGAGGTGGGGGTCTGAGCAAGATCGTGTGCACGCAACCTTGCGTGGACACTATGCTCAAAGAACCTCAAACCCCTCGTTACACCGTGCGGCGCACGCACCGCACCTACACCCCGCAATTCAAAGCTGAACTTGTGGCCGCGTGCCAAGGGGTCTCCTCGTTTTCAGTGCAATAAGTGACGGTACGCAAAGCTAGCACTGGCGCGGGGGTGGTCTGGGTAGACCGTTGATTTCATTGACTTTCCTGTTCGCTTTGTAAACGGGTATGGTGGCCTCCCACTTTTGAGGTTCACGATGCAGGGTTGGCACACAACGTTTTTGGGGATGCGTGGGCTCCCCCGCGATATCAGCGACTTCGAGATGAAGGCATTTTTCACCTTCGATGGTGCCGAGCGCGACGCAATCAATGCACGCCGAGGTGATTCCCACAAGCTTGGTCTGGCGCTCCATATTGGTTTCCTGCGCATGAGTGGGCGTTTGCTCGGTGCCTTTCGGGTAATTCCAGTAGCCTTGTGGCGCCACCTTGGCAACGAGCTTGGCATTGCAGCACCAGAAGTCGCCTCGCTGAGAGCCATGTATGAACGCGGGCGCACGCTATTCGATCACCAACAAGTAGCCTGCACGGTCCTTGGATTCCAGTGGATGAGCGAGCACCAGCGCCGCTCACTGGTACGTGAACTGCGCGACGAAGTGGCGCGCTGCGCCGACCGCGATCAGCTACTCGTGCGGGCGCGTCAATGGCTGTACAAGAACAAGCTGGTGATCGTGCACGAGCGGGCAATTCGGACACTGATTGCGGCGGCACTTGCCCAGCTTGAAGTTGAAACAGGCACCGCCATCGCCGCCAGCGTTGATCCAGCAACACTTGATCGCTGGCGAGCCTCAGTTTCAGAGCTGCGCCCAGATGGACAAACCCAGCAGAGTTGGCTATGGGCTGCACCGGCGAAACACTCAACCCGCCAAATCAGCGAGGTACTGGAGCGCATCGACCTGCTTTACACGCTGGACGTTCATAAGCACCTGGCAGACATCCCCGATCTCATCTTGCGCCGCTACGCGCGCCGACTTGTCTCCAGGCCGCCCTCAGCCGGAGCCAAGATCAAAGAGCCAGCGCGCACCGTGGAGGTCGCATGCTTTCTTCGGTATTGCCTGTTCACCACCACAGACCAGTTGATCCTTATGGTGCAGCGCCGGATCGCCGATCTGTGGCGTCAGGCTGCCGCCGATGTCCCCGCTACCGTCAATTGGGCCGCAATGTACAAAACGCTGCTCGGCGAACTTGTTGCCTTGAGCGCGCAAGGTGCGGTGCCAGATGCTGAGTTGCGTGCCCGTCTTGAAGCCTTGATCACCGAAACCCAGAAACGCAAACCACCGAGCAGGGCCTCCCTGGTCCGCGAGGGATTGATTGATGGAATTCGCCCCGTGCGGTCGTTGCTCGTCGCCATTGCAAAGCTGCCCTGGCAGGCCACCGGCGAGCATCCTGCCATCGAGTACCTTGCCAAGCTGCAAGCTTTATCAGGCCGTTGAAAAAATGCTCATCGAACGCGCCAGGGTCGTGGATTTCGAAGAAACGGATCGCCCAAACTGGCCTGCGCAGCGATTGGAGCGGCCATTTCGGCCTGTTTGCAGGCCGTTTTGCCCGTTCCGGGCGCACGTATCCCATGGTTCACGCATGATGCGCGTCCCACCAGCCGCCCAGACTGCCCATGCGCACCAGGTTGTAGGTGGCAAAGCACAGCAGCGCCTGGCCCGCGAGCTTGGCCTGACCGATCAATTTGGTCTTGGCCAGACCACCCACTGTCTTGATCCAGCCAAAGGCCTCCTCGATGCGCTTGCGCACTTTGAGGCTGGTCTTGTAGCCCTCGTGGCGCCGGATGCGGCCATCGACCGCCGAGTGCTTGTCCTTGGCCGCCACGTGTGGCGTGACTTTGAGCTTTCGGCAGCCCTTGATGAAGGCCTGGCTGTCGTAACCTTTGTCGGCCCCGACCGTGGCCCGCTTGTTCTTGTTTCCCCGGCGTTTGAGCATCGCCAGCGCCGCCTCGCGCTCGGCGGTGCCACTGGCATGTGTGATCTCCACATCCACGATCAGCCCGTTGCGGTTCTCCATGAGGATGTGCCCCATGTGGCACAGGCGAGATTTGTCGCCCGCGCTCTTCTTGAACAGCCGGGCATCGGCATCGGTGGTGCTGGCGTGGGTGTCGTTGCAGCGCTCCTGCCCTTTGAAGTTCACCTCGGGGTTGCGTCCGGGTGGCGTGCCGCTGTCGTCGTCTTTGCGTTTGAAACTCTTGTGCGAGGCCCAGGCCTCAATCAGCGTGCCGTCCACGCTGAAGTGTTCGTCGCTGGCAAGCCGGCCCCACTGGGCGCTGAGCTTGACGCGCTCGAAGAAGGCGCGCGCCAGGTCTTCGTTGAAGAGGCGTTCGCGGTTGGCGCTGAAGGTGGAGTGGTCCCAGACCTTGTCTTCAATGTTCAGGCCCACGAACCAGCGGTACAGCAGGTTGTAGTTGACCGCCTCGACCAGCTGGCGTTCGCTGCGGATGGAGAACAGGATTTGCAGCAGCAAGGCCTTGAGCAGCATCTCCGGCGGCACCGAGGGGCGGCCACGGCGGGCGTACACCGCTTCGAACTCGCTGTTCATGCTCGACAGCAGCGCATCCACCACGGCGCGCAACTTGCGCAGCGGGTGTGCCGCTGGCACTCTTTCTTCAAGGCTGATGTAGCTAAACATCGCCCCCTGGAAGTCTTGGTTGCCTCTCATCTTTCTTGTCGCAGTTGTTCCGGGATGGCTTCAGATCGTAGCGGCCGACGCGGACGCTCGCAGGGGATTTTTCAACGGCCTGTTATATCTCAAAGGATCCAGAAAGCTGCCAGTTGAAGTGGTGGCACCAAGTCTGGGAATGATCTGGCAGGTTTCGATCTCCAGCCCAGACCGGGAACGGGCGTTTCAGGCGTTGGAGGTGGCCACCCTGTTTGCCCTGCGCCGCGCGGTGCGCAATGGCTCGGTCTGGATTGAGCACAGCCTGAGCTTTCGGGGTCGTGCGCGCTTGTTCTTCACGGACGAGCGTTGGCAGGCAGAGTCCAAGAAACACTATGCCCGTCTATCGTTACCCAGCAAGGCTGCCACTTTCTTGAAGCCTTTGCTGGCCAGAGTAACTGCCGGTGTCGATGCGGTGGCCGCTGCAGCCCGCAGTGGCGTACTGCGCGTGGATGATGAACTCCATTTGTCGCCATTGCCCGCAGAGGACGAAGACCCAGAAGTGACCAAGCTGCGCGCGGCTTTGGATCACCGCATCGGTGAGGTTCAATTGCCGGAAGTGATTCTGGCCGTTGACGCCCAGGTGCGCTTTAGCTGGATCATGCTCGGACGTGAGCCGCGCTCTACCGACGAGCTGCTGATGGTCTATGCCGGCATCATGGCCCACGGCACCAGTCTGACTGCGGTCGAATGCGCGCGCATGATTCCGCAATTGTCTGCCACCAGCATTCGCCAGGCCATGCGCTGGGCGCGGGACGAACGGCGTCTGAGCCAGGCCTGCCAGGCTGTGCTGGAATTCATGCAGCGACACCCGATTGCCGCCACCTGGGGGCGGTCCGATTTGGCATCTTCTGACATGATGAGCATGGAGACCACCAAACGGGTGTGGCAAGCCCGGCTTGATCCTCGGCGCAACACACCTTCCATTGGAATCTACTCCCATGTAAAAGACCGGTGGGGCATCTTCCATGCGCAGCCCTTTGTGCTCAATGAGCGCCAGGCGGGCGTGGCCATTGAAGGTGTCATCCGCCAAGAAAAGCTGGAGACCAGCCAGCTTGCTGTGGATACCCATGGCTACACCGACTTTGCCATGTCACATGCCCGTTTGCTTGGTTTTGATCTTTGCCCGCGGTTGAAGGAACTCAAACAGCGCCACCTCTTTGTGCCACGCGGCACCAAAGTGCCCGCAGAAATCGCTGCGGTGTGCGAAGCCAATGTCGACGTCGCTTTGATCGAAAAGCATTGGGATAGTCTGGTGCACCTGGCAGCCTCGGTCATGAGCGGACATGCCAGTGCGGTGGCAGCTCTTGCGCGGTTCGGTTCTGCCGCCCAGGGCGATCCAATCTATGAGGCTGGCGTGCAATTGGGGCGGTTGCTGCGTACGGCGTTTTTGGCTGACTACTTTGTCAAGGACGCTTTCAGGAACGAGTTGCGCCGGGTGCTCAATCGGGGCGAGGCTGTTAACGCCCTCAAGCGCGCCATTTATACCGGCCGGATCAGCCCGGCGCAGGCCAAACGTGTCGATGAAATGCAGGCTGTGGCCGATGCGTTGAGCCTGATGGCCAACATCGTGATGGCGTGGAATACCTCACAGATGCAGGCGGTCCTGGATCGCTGGTCGAACCGCCGCCAGGTCATTCCACCGGAACTGATCGGGAAGATTGCGCCCACCAGGCTGGAGAGCATCAACTTGCGGGGTGTGTTTCGCTTCCCGGTTGACCGCTATGCTGACCAAATCCTGCCTTCGCGGCCAAATGCATCGATAACTGGCACCAATGGATGAAACCGACCACGGTTTGACGCCACGAATCGCAGATTTGAAAGTGATGTTGATTCATTTCCAAAGCTGGGCCATTTCGGGACGCATTCACGTTGAAATTTGAGCCACGTTGCCGCTCTATCCTGCTGAATTTTTCAGCACGGGGGAGCAGGAGTGATCAACGTGAGCACATTGAGCAAGTTACGCCGCCTCGTGCTGAGGCAGGACGTGTCGGTGCGCGAGGCCAGCCGGCGCCTGGGCATCTCGCGCAACACAGCCACCAAGTGGCTCAAAGACGGGCAGATGGCCGAACCCCGATACCCGCAGCGGGTGTCGGGCCCCAGCATCCTGGATCCGTACAAGGAGCAGTTGAGCCAATGGCTCAAGGCCGATAGCCATCGCAGCAAACGCGATCGACGCGGGATCAAGGCCATGTTTGAGGCGCTGCGCGCGCAGGGCTACAGCGGCAGCCGAGGGCCGGTCTACGCCTTTGCCCAGCGCTGGCAGCAAGAGCAAGGCAACGCTGCGCGTGGTGCGGGGTTCGTGCCGCTGAGCTTCGAGTTGGGCGAGGCGTTCCAGTTCGACTGGAGCTGCGAGTACCTGTTCATCGGCGGGCTGCGCCGCCGCCTGGAAGTGGCACACACCAAGCTGGCGGCCAGTCGCGCCTTCTGCCTGGTGGCGTACTACAGCCAAGCGCACGAGATGCTGTTCGATGCGCACGCACGGGCGTTCGCCCTCTTCGGTGGCGTGCCCCGGCGGGGCATCTACGACAACATGAAGACCGCTGTGGACAAGGTCGGCCATGGCAAACAGCGCAGCGTCAATGCACGCTTCGAGGCGATGACCGGGCACTACCTGTTCGAGCCGGAGTTCTGCAACCGGGCCGCCGGCTGGGAGAAGGGGGTCGTGGAGAAGAACGTTCAGGATCGGCGCAAGGACATCTGGCGTGAGGCCAGCGAGCGGCGCTGGGGGACGCTTGGTGAACTCAACGACTGGTTGCAGCAGGCCTGCGTGAAGGCCTGGGCTGAGATGAGTCACCCGGAATGGACTCAGCTCACGGTGGCCGATGTCTGGCAGGACGAACGTGCTCGTCTCATGCCCAACCCCCGTGCGTTTGATGGCTACGTGGAGCAGCCGGTACGGGTCTCTGCGACCGCACTGATCCACTTCCAGCGCAACCGCTACAGCGTGCCGTGTGAATGGATTCATGCGGTGGTCAGTCTGCGGGCCTACGCGGATGGCCTGCTGGTGGTCGGGCCCGATGGGCGACAGGTGCGCCTGGCGCGCAGCTTCGAACGTGATCAGACGCTCTACGACTGGATGCATTACATCGCGCTCATCGAGCGAAAGCCCGGCGCGCTGCGCAACGGCGCGCCCTTCAAGACCATGCCCGAGCCACTGCAGGAAATGCAGCGCCAGTTGCTGCGCCACAGCGGTGGCGACAGGGTGATGGCGCAGGTGCTCATGGGGGTGAGCCTGCATGGACTGGAGGCCGTGGTGGTGGCGGTAGAGCTGGCGCTGCAGTCCGGGCGGGTGAGTGCCGAGCACGTGCTCAACGTGCTCTCGCGTCTGAAGGAGCAGCGCGTGCCCGAGCCACCGGTGGCCACGATGCTCAAGCTCAACACGCCGCCACTGGCCAACCTGCAGCGCTACGACGCACTGCGCAACGTCCAGCCTCATGAGGCATCACCGGAGTCCGACCATGCATGACGTCATTGATGCCCTCAAAGCGCTGGGCCTGCACGGCATGGCCAGTGCCTGGCCGGAGGTACTGGGCACCGCCCGCATGAAGTCGCTGGATCATGAGGCCGTGCTGCACCAGCTCATCAAGGCCGAGACCGCTCAGCGTGAGGTGCGTTCCATGGCTTACCAGATGCGCGTGGCGCGCTTCCCTTCGCACCGTGACCTCGCCGGCTTTGACTTCGCCCACGCGCAGCTCGACGAAGCACTGGTGCGCCAGTTGCACACCCTTCGCTTCGTGGAGTCGGCGCACAACGTGGTGCTGGTTGGTGGCCCCGGCACGGGTAAAACCCACCTGGCCACGAGCCTGGGGATCGAGGCCATTCGCATGCATGGCAAGCGGGTGCGCTTCTTCTCAACGGTGGAGCTGGTCAACGCCCTGGAGCTGGAGAAGGCGCAGAACAAGGCCGGGCAAATGGCGCACCGCCTGATGTACGTCGATCTGGTGATCCTGGATGAACTGGGCTACCTGCCATTCACGCAGTCGGGCGGCGCGATGCTGTTCCACCTGCTCTCCAAACTCTATGAGCGAACGAGCGTGGTGATCACCACCAACCTCACCTTCTCGGAGTGGAGCAGCGTCTTTGGAGACGCCAAGATGACCACGGCCTTGCTTGACCGGCTCACGCACCATTGCCACATCGTCGAGACGGGCAACGAGAGCTGGCGATTCAAGCACTCCAGTGCCGCTGGCGCGGCTCCCCCAAAGCAACGCCCAAAGAGCCAGAAAGGAGATCGAAAAACAGCAGACCCGATAGACTTATCCACAACCGAATAGTCAAAGAATCCATCAACCCAGTGGCTCAATATTCAACGTGATCACTGGCTCAGTTGTGCTGATGAATCAACAAGCGGGCACAGAGAGCAGCGCCGCATGGCCGAGGCTCGCATACATGGAGAACAACAGAGTGCCTTCGGGCCAAACCTTCAGGCGCTTACTCTCAATACCCGAACTCGTAAGACGCTTTGCGGTAAAGCGCACATGAGTTCGATCAGACAAGTCGCCAATCGCGACCCATGGCGTCCCACTGTCATCGTCCGACCAATAGTCCGCTTGGTCGGTATCCGGGGTTCCTCCAGAGCCCATGCCCGACAGCAAGAACTTGAGGCGGCCAACTTGCCAATGCGATGGCAGAGCCCCAAGCCAAGGCACCCCACTGTCTCGATACTCGTCATACCTCGGCAACGTCATTCCGCCAACTCCCCCAACATCTTCATGATGCGGGCCGTTACTGTCTTCAGCTCCTCGTCGATGGCCTGCAGGCTGCGCGGCGGCTCGAAGACGTAGAAGTGGCGGTTGAAGGGAATCTCATAGCCGACCTTGCTTTTCTCCGTGTCGATCCACGCGTCGGGTGCATGGGGCAGCACTTCGCGCTGGAAGTAGGCGTCGATGTCTTCCGTCAGCGGCACGTTCTCGGTGTCGCGCAGTGCGCTGTCGGGTTGCGGCTTGCCCTTCTGCTTGCCCTTCTGCCCCAGCACCACGGCGCCTGCCTCATCACGCAGGGGGCGTTCGACGGTCAGGGTGGTGTAGCCGAAGTCCTGGTTTTTGAAGATGCGCGAGATGGGCACGCGCTTGAGGCGGCCACCTTCGGGCAGATTCTGGAACTCGGCGGGCCACGCGGCGCCGGCCACGATCAGTTGTGGCTCGCCCATCGGCTGCCCTTGCGCGTCGAACACGCTGACCTGCTCGGCTTCGGCAAAGCTGCCAAACAACTGCGTGACGGTGGCGATGTGCGCATCGCTCATCTCCTTGCGTTTGCTGCCCAGGCTCTTGCGCATCTTCTGCCAGTAGCTGCTGGCGTCGATGAGTTGCACCTTGCCCTTGCGCACGGCCGGCTTCTTGTTCGACAGGATCCACACATAGGTGGCAATGCCGGTGTTGTAGAACATGTCGGTGGGCAAGCCCACGATGGCCTCCACCAGGTCGTTCTCCAGCACGTAGCGGCGGATTTCGCTTTCGCCACTGCCCGCGCCGCCCGTGAACAAGGGCGAGCCGTTGAGCACGATGCCGAAGCGGCTGCCGCCTTCCTGCGCGGGGCGCATCTTGGCTATTGATCCGGCCTCAATGAACTTGACTCAAGCCGCATAGCGTACCGTGGCGTGCTCGAAGTACTTGCGGATGCGCTCGGGCTGGCGTTGCACGCTGCGAAGGTGCTTGGCTGTGGCTTTGGCCAGTTGCAGCTTCGTTCGCGCCGGTGCCAGCTTCGTGACCGCCTGCTTGATATCCGCATTGGCCATCTCATCCGGGTTCAACTCCGGGCTATAGCTCGGTAGGTAGAACACCTCGATGGCATCGGCATGCTCGGCCAGCCAGGCCTTGACCGGTTTGGCATGATGCACCCGCAGGTTGTCCAGGATCAGGAACACCTTCTTGGTCTGTCCCTTGATCAGCCGGCGCAGGAAGTCGATCAGGATTGTGGTGTTGAGCGCCCCGTCAAAGATGCGCCAGCGCATCTGCCCTTTGTTGGTCACGGTGGAGATGACCGACAGGTTGTGGCGCTTGTTGTTGACCCGCACCACCGGCGTCTGGCCCTTGGGCGCAAAACCACGGCCGCGTACATCGTCGCTGCGCAGTCCACTCTCGTCGCCCCAGTGAATTTCGGCTCCCTCGGCCTTGGCCCGCGCGGCAATGGCGGGGTAGTCCTCGTCGAGCCACTTCTTGACCGCCGCCGGTGACTGCTCGTAGGCCTTCTTCATCGGCTTTTGCGGCGTGAAGCCCCAGCGCGCCAGGTACTTGCCCATGGTGCGCACTTGCAGTCGCAGCCCAAAGCGCTGTTCGATGAGTTGGGCCACAGCGGCGCGGGTCCACAGCGCGTAGGGCATCTTGAGCTGATCGGGCGTCTTGTCGGCGATGAGCTTGCGCACCAGGGCCTCCTGGGCGGGGTCGAGCAAGCGGTTTTCGCCGAGCTTGCGCCCGCCAATGGCGTCGTGCAGCGCCTTGGCACCGAGCGCCTCATGGCGTTTGCAGATGTTGAAGACGCCTGTGCGACTCAGGCCGGTGAGCGCGGCGATCTTGTCGTAGGTGTTGCCGGCCTTGCGTAGCCGGATGACCTGAACCCGGCGCTCATGCCGCGCTTCGTGGCTCAACGATCTCATGTCAGTTGCTTGCATGAATCCGAGTTGGGGGCGGTGCAGATAAATTCAAGTGCACAAGGGCCGAATCAATAGCTCGCCGTCGCTCAGGGCGGCAGGGATGGAATCGCTAGTGGAAGTGCCGGGCCCGCTCACGAGAACGCCGGGCTGCTGCGGTTGCTGGTTCATGCGCGCGGTCCTTTAGCAGGCCGTTGAAAAATCCCCTGCGAGCGTCCGCGTCGGCCGCTACGATCTGAAGCCATCCCGGAACAACTGCGACAAGAAAGATGAGAGGCAACCAAGACTTCCAGGGGGCGATGTTTAGCTACATCAGCCTTGAAGAAAGAGTGCCAGCGGCACACCCGCTGCGCAAGTTGCGCGCCGTGGTGGATGCGCTGCTGTCGAGCATGAACAGCGAGTTCGAAGCGGTGTACGCCCGCCGTGGCCGCCCCTCGGTGCCGCCGGAGATGCTGCTCAAGGCCTTGCTGCTGCAAATCCTGTTCTCCATCCGCAGCGAACGCCAGCTGGTCGAGGCGGTCAACTACAACCTGCTGTACCGCTGGTTCGTGGGCCTGAACATTGAAGACAAGGTCTGGGACCACTCCACCTTCAGCGCCAACCGCGAACGCCTCTTCAACGAAGACCTGGCGCGCGCCTTCTTCGAGCGCGTCAAGCTCAGCGCCCAGTGGGGCCGGCTTGCCAGCGACGAACACTTCAGCGTGGACGGCACGCTGATTGAGGCCTGGGCCTCGCACAAGAGTTTCAAACGCAAAGACGACGACAGCGGCACGCCACCCGGACGCAACCCCGAGGTGAACTTCAAAGGGCAGGAGCGCTGCAACGACACCCACGCCAGCACCACCGATGCCGATGCCCGGCTGTTCAAGAAGAGCGCGGGCGACAAATCTCGCCTGTGCCACATGGGGCACATCCTCATGGAGAACCGCAACGGGCTGATCGTGGATGTGGAGATCACACATGCCAGTGGCACCGCCGAGCGCGAGGCGGCGCTGGCGATGCTCAAACGCCGGGGAAACAAGAACAAGCGGGCCACGGTCGGGGCCGACAAAGGTTACGACAGCCAGGCCTTCATCAAGGGCTGCCGAAAGCTCAAAGTCACGCCACACGTGGCGGCCAAGGACAAGCACTCGGCGGTCGATGGCCGCATCCGGCGCCACGAGGGCTACAAGACCAGCCTCAAAGTGCGCAAGCGCATCGAGGAGGCCTTTGGCTGGATCAAGACAGTGGGTGGTCTGGCCAAGACCAAATTGATCGGTCAGGCCAAGCTCGCGGGCCAGGCGCTGCTGTGCTTTGCCACCTACAACCTGGTGCGCATGGGCAGTCTGGGCGGCTGGTGGGACGCGCATCATGCGTGAACCATGGGATACGTGCGCCCGGAACGGGCAAAACGGCCTGCAAACAGGCCGAAATGGCCGCTCCAATCGCTGCGCAGGCCAGTTTGGGCGATCCGTTTCTTCGAAATCCACGACCCTGGCGCGTTCGATGAGCATTTTTTCAACGGCCTGTTAGGTTGCCCGCATCTTCCGCCCCGCCCTCGCGCGCGGGAAACCCTACGGGGGGCTCAGGGAGAGGTAGGCGCGCTCGCAGGCGAGGCCGGCGATTCGGAGGCGGTCAGCGAATTCCGCCAGTTCTCCCGCTCGCTGGTCAGCCCGACCGAGCACGTCAACAAGCACGTCGAGGGAGGCCGAATCAGGCTGGGCCGGGCCTGTGCCGGCAGCGGCGGGACGCGGGCAGGCTCGACGGGCGGCACTGGCGGCTGCTGCGCGCAGGCTGTCACGAGCAGCGCGAGCATCGGCAAGCTGGCCCTCCAGGGCGTTGATTTCGGTCTGCGCGGCATTGGCCACCTCCTGCACGTCGCGCGTGCGCTTCGCTTCAATCTGGCGTTCGCGAGCCTCGGCGTCCGCCCTCGCCTTCTCAGCGGTCAGCCGGAACTCGGCCAGCGCGGTGCGCGCGTTGTTGCCGCGCATGCGCTCCACGCCGCCCCAGGCGAGCGCGCCTGCCAGAGCCAGGGCAAGCCAGAGGCGGAGGTCGAGCAGCGCGGTCATGCCGCAGTGGCCAGCTTCAAGCACCAGTTCATCTCGTACCGGCGCCGGTTCTGCAGGCCCTGCACGTAGACGCCGCGCGCGTAGCTCCACACCGGCCGGCCATCGGGTCCGTAGGCCAGCGCGCGGCATGCGTTCTCGCGCTGGCCGTCCCGCATCAGGTGCGCCGCTCGTGAGTTGCACGCGGCCGTCTTGCCCACGTTGATCGCGAACAGCGTCATCGCGTCGAAGCTGTTCTGGTCCATGCGCTCGGCAGGGATGCAGGCCAGGATCGCGCGGCCGTACTCGGTGGCGGTCTGCCGGTCAATGGCGTCGCACTCGGCTTGCGTGAGCGTCGAGCCCACCGGGCGCGGGGGCTGCGTGCGACCGCTGCAGTATGTCGGGAGGCCGCCAGCCAGCTTGTCGGCGTAGACGGTCAGGCGCTGGCCTTCCCACAGGTGCATTGCGCCCAGGATCGCGGCGCTGGCCAGGGTGAGCGCGCCCGTGGCGGCCTTGGCCTTCGGGGTCATTCGTCGGCCCCGGGCCGCAACTCGGCCCATTCGCTGGCGGTGTACACGTAGCGCTTCTTCGGCTTGATCCAGCCCAGCCGCTCCAGCATCGGGCGCCAGAACTTTTTCCAGAACCACTCGCCCATCAGGAGCGCGGTGTACAGGCCGGCCAGGATCGACGCGATGGTGCCCCAGGGGATGGCGTTGATCGCCGACCAGGTGGCGTAGCTTGCGCCAGCGGTGGCGGACTGCACGACCTGATCGGCCACGTCCGCCTTGGCTGTGACGGCTGCAGCAATCGCTGTCGCCGCCTTCGCCACTGGCATGCTGATGTCGGTTGCTGAGTTGTGCATGGCCGGCATCTTCCCGGCCGGCACCCGCGCGCGCGAACCCTTGTGGGGTGTCAGCGCTCCAGGATCTTGAGGAACACCGACCGGTCATCGGTGCGGCCGTCGGCAGTAGTGACGCGGAACGTGAGGCGCTGCGTCTTGCCTGCGATTCCGCCAGACACCCAGGCCGTCACGGTGGTGGCGTCGTTCGCGCTGCTTTCGACCGTCAGCCCGTCCTCGGCCACGATCTCGTGCGACACGATGGTGTCGCTGACGTTCTGCAGCCATGGCCCCCAGTCCTGCGAGTAGTCGAGGACCGCATCCGGGTCCTTGTCGATGGTCGGGCCCTTGCCGTCATCGCGGTACGTGGTCGGCTTGATGGTGGCCATGTCGTTTCCTCAGCCCGCAGGCGGAATGACCAGCGCGCGCCGCTCGCCGGCAATGGTGATGGATCTGGACTCGGCGCCGGGCGTCCAGCGGCGGGACTCGGGGGTGATCGCGTAGCCGCGAGACTCGGCCGTCACCACCCATGTGCGCGGGGTGCGCTCGAAGGTGTAGTCGTGCCGGACGGTGGCGACCTGCAGCGCCGCCGGTTGGACCTGCGCGGCGAAGGCGGAAACGATGACTGCGGCCGTCGCCTCCTGCTCGCCGGCCTGTTGTTGCTGTGCGGCTGCAGCCACCGGCACGAGCGCCGTTGCGACCTGGGCGGCAGCCGGGACCAGTTGCGCAGCCCCAGCCCGCGCGAGAACAGCGGCGGCGGCCGTCTGTAGCGGAGCAGGAACGAGCTGGGCGGCCTGGGCCTGCAGCGTCTCGCCCACCACGGCGGCGGTGGCGGCCTGCACTGCCTGCGGCACGCTCTGCGAGGCCTCGGCCAGCACGACAGCCTGCGCGACTGCGACTTGCGCGGCCTGGCCGGCGACCTGTGCTGCAGCCGCAGCAATGAGCGTTTGCGCTGTCGCGGCCTGCGCTGGTGCCGGGACCGCCTGCGCAGCCTCGGCCGAGCGCGTGGCCAGGACAACAGCGGTAGCATCCTGTACAGCAGTGGTCACGGACTGCGCCGCGCTCGCCGACACCACGACCTGGGCCGTGGCCACCTGCACGGGCGCGGGCACCGACTGTGCCGCCACCGCCGCCACCAGCACCACGGCCAGTGCCGACTGGGCGGCCTGCAATGCGGTCTGCGCGGCAGACGCATTGCGCCCAGTTGAAGCAACCGGGCGCGCGGCCGTGCTCAGCGGAGAGGATGAGTAGGGGCGTCCGAGCATGCTACTCGGCAGACCAAATGCCGAACCCAGGTGGGGCAGTAATCGCCCACGACGCCGGGTCTACGAGGCTCATGCGTGCACCAACACCTCGCGGGTTGACTGCAATTCTGCAACTCGCGCCCGCCGCGAATGTGTACGTGGGCGATGTACCGGCGGCGGGATCTCCGCCACCCATCCACCCTGTGTCGCTCCATCGTCCAAGCCATACACGCCCTGCACCGACGTCGACGGCCATGCGCATCCGATCCCCCGCGGCGACAGGCGAGGTCGTGGAGGCGTTCGTGCGCACGCCGCCTGTGTACGAACTGCGACCAATCCCGTTCGTGCTATCGACCCATGACGCGAATCCCGATGCGTCGCTGCCCAAATAGGCCGTGTAGCTGCCGGGCGTCCCAACATAGATGCCGGCAGCACACGCCTGATTCGTCCCGCCCCGGGTGTCCAACACGAATTCAACGTAGTACTTGCCGGTCGTTTTTGCGGCCTTCGACAGGGCGAATCCCGCGTTGTCTTCCGTGGGAGACGCAGACTTGTCACCGTTGCTCAGCGCGACGTTCGACGCCTTTGCGGAAGAGTCGAGGGCGACCTGAGCAAGGGCGCGCCCAAGGAGCAACCCGCGATGACCAATCAGCCCGCTCACACGCGTCCCTTGCTGAGCGTGGCGTCCCACTTCGTGCCTTGGTCGAAGCTGGTCAACGCGAGCAGGTCCACCGCTCCCGAGCCGGTCGACACCGCCGGCGCCGAGCCCTCCCAGCGGAACGACGACGGCCACGCCACAGTGCGGGCCGTGCTGTCCTGCGTGATGCGAAGCATGAGGCTGCGCGCCCGGCCCGCCGACGGCGCGTTGGTGAACGTGATGTTGGTCACGTTGGCCGTCAGCGCGAGGGTGAAGTAGTTGCCCAGGCTAAGGTCGATGTTGACCACCCCCGAGGCGATGGCCAGAGCGTTGACAGCATCTGCCCCGCGCAATTGCGCCAGCAGGCCGGCCGGCACACCAAGGCCCACCCGCTTCGTGCCGGCCGGCCAGTTCACCGCCGACCCCGCATTGCTGCTCGCGGCCACGGACGTGCGCGTCAGCGTGCCGCCAGTGCCCCAGGTGTAGGTCCCAACCTCCCAATCCCCCGTTGGCACGCCGTTGCTGTCCACGGCCTCGACGAACGCGTCCACGGTGTCGCCGTTCGCGCAGGCCGCCGAGAAAGCGCGGAAGCCTGTGACGGCGCCGGCCAGGGTGTATGTGCCCGTGCCGGTGGTGGTCGTCGTCTCCAGGACGCGATCAGCGATGACGTGCGCCATGCCTCACCTCACGCGCCGGGCATGGTCTTGGTCCAGCCGGTGATGTTCACGCCCTGCCCGCTGGCGATGCTGGTGTTGTCGATGGTCACATCGCCGCCGCCGCCGGTCGCCGTGATGGAGCCCTGCTCGTGGCACGTGGTGCCGGCGCTGTCGAAGATGCGGTAATGCCCGGCCGTCCCGGTGCCGGTGGCCGTGCCCGCGATGGGCACGCTGCCCAGTTGCTTGACGCCGCCGGAGGCCGCGGGCGACCAGTCGCTGCCCAGGCTGAATTCGACCAGCAGCGTGCCCGTGCTCGCCGCCGCGCAGTTGGCGGGTGCAGCGCCAGTGCGGAACTGGACTTTCGCAGACGTGCCGATGGCCGTTTCCCAGGCGTCGGCCATTGCATTGCGCACGGCGGTGGAGTTCTGAACGGTCATGGTCGGCCCTCGATGAAGTGCCGTCATGGTCCGCGCTGGCGCGCGCGGCGCGAAACCCTATAGGGGGTTCACACGCTGCTGCTGTCGCTGCCGCTGATGCTGACGCTGGCGTTCACGCCGTTCAGGGCTGCGCTGGCCGCCGTGCCCACCATCTGCGCATTGCGCGTGGCCACGTTCGCCTTGGAGTCGCCCACGGCCGCGGCGGTACGCTGGTTGCCCTCGGCCGCGCGCTGGTTCAGCTCTGCCTGCTGCGCGCTCACGCGGTTGTAGCCGTCCTGCACCTGGGCCAGCAGCGTGTTGTTGGCCAGCAGTGTGTCCAGGCGCTTCGTGAAGTGCTCCACGCGGGCGCGCAGGTTCGCCTGTTCCTGGTTCACTTCCAGGTTGCCCCGATCGATCTGCAGGCGCGCGCGGATGTCCTCGGCCTCTTTCTGCAGGCGGCGCAGGTCCATCTGGCTGGCTTGGTTCGCCAGCTCGCCACGCATGCGCAGGTCGGCGTCCGCGATGTTTAGGCGCACGCGCGGCTCCAGCGCTGCGGCCTCGGCGCTGTAGAGCGCGACCATGCTCTGGTTGAACTGCGTGCGCAGGCCGGCCAGCGACGTGGTCAGCTGCATGGCCGTCTGCGGGCCCAGGATCAGCGTGCGGATGTAGTCGCCGGCCGCAGCGATGGACTTGATGCGCAGGTCGATCACCTGGCCCACGGCGAACCGGGTGTTCTCCAGCTCCACCTTCCACGACTCGATGGCGATGGTCCGGCTCTGGTCCGCCAGCTTGTTGCGCGAGTCCAGGGCGATGGCCTGGCGCATGCCCATCAGTGCGCCGGTCGGTAGCGGCCAGCGGCGGTTCGCCGCCAGGGTGTCGGCCTCCATCTCCGCGCGCGCCTGCTCGCCCATGATGCGGGCCCGGTCGCGTTCCCACAGCGCGCGCTCCACGTCGGCATTGACGCCCGTGCCGCCCTGCGTGATGGCCCGGTCCAGCCAGCCCATTGCCGCGTCGAAGTAGCTGCTGGGGAAGAAGCGGGTCAGGAAGTCCAGGAACGTGCCCGTCAGCATGGCCTCGATCTGCTGCCGGGTGCTGTCGTACATCAGGTAGCCGGCGTTCGGGTCTTCCACCTGCAGCACCGGCCGCGCCGGCGGGAGGTAGGAGGTGTCGAGCGGCACCGACTGCACCACGGGCGCGGGCCCGGTCGGCTTCTGGTAGCCGGAGTCGATGGCGATGTTCGCCGCCTGCGGTGCATTGGCCGGCACTGCGACCGGCGCGAAGTCGTGCCGGCGGTCGATCAGCGAAGGCGCCACCGACTGGTTCTCGATGCGGTCCAGGTAGGTGATCGCCGTGGCGAACAGCTCGCGCGCCTGGCGGAAAAGCTCGTCGCTCGACTCCCACGCGCGCTCCACCACCGCGGCCAGTACGGCGGGTGCGCCGCCAGTCGGTCCAGTTGCCATATCAGATTCTCCGGGTCAGGTCGGCCACGATGATTTCCACGCCGTCGACCTCGAAGTCGGCGCCGTCTTGGTTCATCAGTTGCAGGTTCACATAGTTGCTCTTGAGGCCCTTGCCGGGCGTCACGCGGCCCTGGCGAAGATGCTCGCTGTAGCTGCGCGTCGGGTAGACGTATGTCGCGCCTTCGGCATCCACAGACAGCAGCAGCGGCGCCTCTGCGGTCATGCTGATGTAGCACTGCGCAACGGTCTTCTTCTGGCTGCCGCCGAAGTCCAGCCGGCCCAGGTCGATCACGCTGGCGATCTCTGCGCCGGCATCGTCCGGGCCGTCCAGCAGGTACAGGCCGCCCTGCCCTGCGCCGTAGAACTGGTCGCCGATGCGCGCGAAGCTGTTGAACGGGTAGTTCGTGTAGCGCGTGCTTCCGCCGCTCTTCACGTTCAGCACCCACACCTCCGTGCCGTCATCGCCGGCCGCCGACACGTTGAACCGCAGGCCCAGGCGCATGCCCAGCTGCACGTCCACGGTGCTGACGCTGGAGCCTTCCCAGTCCAGGCTCAGTTGCAGGCCCAGGGCGAGATCCACCACGCTCGCGGTGCTGACTTCGACGTCCAGGCCGAACGACAACCCGAAACCGACGGCCACCGTCTCGGCGGCCACGGCCTCGAAGTCCAGGCCCAGTTCCAGGCCAAACTCCACATCGACCGTTGTGGCCTCTGCCACGTCGACCTGCAGGCCCAGCTGCAAACCGAACGCCACGTCCACCGTGCTGATGCTCTCCACCTCCACCGACAGGCCCAGCTGCAGGATGAGCGCGACGCTGACCGTCGGCAGTCCAGGCTGCGCCGACAAGTGGCCCGACATGGGCGCCATCTCGGCGAACAGGTAGCCGCCCACGCGCTCTGCGATGAATCCCGCCATCGGCGCCATCGAGCCCTGCACGCTGCCCAGGCCGCCGGTGACGGAGTAGCCGCCAAAGCCCAGCGGCGCCAGCGTGGCGTCGAGCACCACCGGCCGCGGCGGGCCCGACCGAGCGTCCCCGAAGAAGCCCAGCGGCTGCATCACGGCATTGAGCGATCCGCTGTTGGGGCCGGTGGCGAACAGTGAGGCGGTCAGCGGCGCCATGACGGCGTCGACGTACGCGCCCGGCGCGCGCTGCGCGATGGATGCCGCCAGCGGGGCCATGACCGCATTCACCGCTGCGCCACCGGCTGCCTCGGAGATGAAGGCGCCCACGGCTGGCAGCGTAGCGTCCAGCTTCGCGACGCGCGCCACGGACGTGCGGTCGTACAGCGTCGGGGTGTGGATCAGGTCATCGGGACGAGCGAACGCCGCGGCCAGGTACAGCTCTTCGGTGGGCTCGACCAGGTAGTCGAACTCGCCGCGCAGGAAGCCGGACACGTAGATGCGCACCGTGATGCCGTTGAACTCGATGCGGATCTCGTCCTCGCCCGAGTAGCTCCCCAGCGGATGGTCGACGCTGTACTGCTGACCGTCCATGAACCACGCCAGCGCGCCCGACAGCGCATGAACCCCGAAGAGGATGTGGTTGGCGCCGTAAGGCGGCGTGTCGGCGCGCGAGAAGCCGACGACGACCTGGTGGGTGGTTCGTGGGATGAAGAAGGTTGCGGCGCCGGCGCCGACGACGTTGTCTAGCGAGCGACCTTGTGCGGTGAGACTGTAGTCGGCCATGGTCAGATGTTGGGCAGGTAGGTGACGATGACCTGTACAGGCAGGCGGCCCCAGGCGTTGACGCCATCGGTCACGACGTTGGCCAGGAAGTCGCCGCCCATGATCTGCGCGGCGGTGGCATACCACTCGCCCATGCTGGTGGCGTAGCCCACCGCCGCAGGCGCAGACGCCACGGACGACCACCCGTTGCCGCTGCGCACGTAGGCCTGCACCATCTGCATGTAGAGGCCCTGCAGCGTCACCCAGTTGACCGGCGGGAACTCCACCCAGACGAGGTACGGCACGGCCATGGGCGCAGCGCGCGGCGGCAACTCGCTCAAGGCCGGGCCCGCTGGCGGGCGCTCTGTGCTCGCCGGCGGCGGCGCGTCGACGTCTTCCTCGTACACCGGTGGCACCACGGGAGGCGTCGCTGGCACCGGCAGGTACGGCGGCGGCAGGTAGAACAGCGCGTTGAACTGGGTCTCGTCCCAGGCCGGCGGCACTCGGATGTCAGGGGTCATGGTCACTCCGGCGCCGCGATGCGGCTGTCGCTGGCCCAGGGCACGCCGGGCGTGGTGTTGCCGTCGCTGCGCAGGGGCAGCAGCGTGGTGAACTCGGGCAGCACGTTGAAGACGGGATCGTTGCCGTACAGGGCCGGCGTGCCGTAGCGGGCCGCGTTGTAGGCCATGCCGTTGATGTCCTCGGGCGGCGGTGCGTCGGCCGTGATCACGCCTCGCTCTGCCCACTCCAGGCCGGTCACGGCGCCGGTGATGGGATCGCGCTGCAGCGTGCCTTGGAAGACACGGTAGGCGCCGCCCGTGTACATCGTGCACGCGAGCGTGTTGGGCCCGGTAGCAGTGGGGATACCCGTCAGGTGCGGCGCAAGAGGCATGCTGCCCAGGTCCACCAGGACTCCGGGATTGCTGCGCTCGATGAACAGCACGCGCGAGGGCTCGTAGTAGAAGTCCCACCCGCTTTCCGTGGCGCCGCGCGGCTTGGAGGTGAACAGGGCCACCCCGGGCCCCATCGCCACCAGGCCAGGCTGCAGCGCGCGCACCAGCACGGAGCGGCTGACCGAGATGGTCAGGTCGGGGTCGGAGGGGTCGGTGGTGGCCAGCTTGGAGATGGACGTGATCGTGCCGGCCGTGCGGTCGAAGATGCCGACATGGACCTCGTTGTACGAGGCGGCGCCGCCCACGCCCTTGGTGGGGAGGTTGGCCAGGATCACGGCCTTGGTGGCGCTCAGCGGTACGGCCTGGAAGGTGAACCCCAGGAAGCGGTTGTTGGCCGTGCCGGTGCTGATGCCTGCGATGGCGCCGAATGCCGGGGCGAACATGGGCGCATCGGCTGCGTTTACCGTCAGCCATGTCACGCCAGCATCCACCGAGTGACGAATGACGATCTCGGCCGCAATTGTGGGCATGGCGTCGACGTGGCGATGCACGCCCACGATGGCGATCAGCCAGGCCGGTCCGATGCGGAAAAAGCCCAGCAGCACCGTGTTGCGCGTCTCGTAGTTCGTGCCGACGATGGGGTGCGCCGTGACCGTCTCGCCGTCGTCGCGCAGGCAGCGGGCGAAGCGCGTGCCGGCGTAGCCGATCACGCCGGTGAGGTTCAGCCACTGGCCATCCTCGCCCACGCGCGTTCCGGGGGTGTACCAGGCGTCGGTGCCGTCCTGGCCGAAGCTGCCCGTGCTCGGGTTGAACGCCGCGCGCGCATAGCTCACGTCGCGCAGGGCCTCGAAGGCGCGCCCGTCCGTGGTCAGGTGCGCCGTGCGCGTCATCTCGACGGTCTGCGAGCCCAGGAACACGTTGATGAAGTGGTACTGGGTCTGCTTGTAGGCCGTGAACATCGCGCGCCCGCGGCCGTAGGCATGCAGTTGCAGCGGCAGGTGCACGCCGTTCAGCTGCGACATGTGCTGGTCGCCGATGGTGTAGTTGTTGTCGTAGAGCAGTTCCCAGTACTCGGGGTAGCCGGGCGGGTTTGTGCGCGAGCGCCAGCCGCCATTGGGCTGCGAGGTTCCGGTGTCGATCTTGATGGCCGGCGCCGGGCCCCGGTCGGTCCATGCGCCCGTGATCGAGTCGGCGCCCCAAACGCGCAGCGCGGGTGTGCGCGGGTCCAGGTTGATGCGGCCCACCGTCAGCAGGCGCAGCGTCACCGGCGCGGCCGGTTGCTGCTCCAGGGTCACGTACAGGAAGTCGCCCTTCTTCTCGGCCAGCACGCCCGGGCGCGGGCGCTTCTTGGCATACGGCAGGCCGATGTCGTCCAGCGTCTGCGCCTTGGCCCGCCCGAGGCCATCGAAGCCACCGCGGTTCTTCGGCCAGTTCGGGAACTTCCAGTCATCGGATTTCATACGTCCGGCGGAAGTTGGTCCAGAAGGCGGGGGGGCGCTCAGTGGGGGTCTCAGGAACGCCGAAACCGACGCGCTTGATGGAAGGTGAGTACACCGTCGCCGGATCTGCGGCGCTCATGAAAATATAGGCCGTTGCCTCTTCGATGGTCCCGACAGGCACCGTGAAGCCCTCGGTCGCATCAACTTCGACGCCATCGACGATCAGCCGCAGGTCGCCCACCCCACCAGCGATGTTGACCATGTCCAGGCGCACGACGGCTGATGTCGCTCCATCTCTGGGGCGGGTGTGCACCATCCCGCCGCCGTTGATCTGGATGGTCGAGCCGCCGCCGGTGATAGTCAGACTGATGCTGAGCTGCCCCCCCTCGCCGTCGTCGAATGACAGCTCAGCAGTGGAACTCCCCACCGACGATGCGCTGAACCCGAACTCAGCCTCCACCGAGTACACGGACACGCCGAGCGCGGTGGTGGTCGCGCTGTTTACGAAAGGCACCGAGCTGAACACGGCTCCGGCGCCATCCAGCATGGGTGCCCCGAAGAAAGTGGCCCAAGTGACGCCCGCGACAGTGCGCCCATTCAGCGGGCCGGCAGCGCCGTCGAAGTCGTCAACCCACTGGACCATTTCGCTCAGCCCGGTGGCAGCGTGAACGCGGCGTTGTTGAAGCTCTGCAGCGCGGTGGCCACCAAGGCGGTGCTGGTCATCACCAGGTCAGCGCCGGCCAGGCCCACGGTGCCCTGCAAGCGCGGCGCGGTGGTCGACGCCGCGTCATCGTCGGCCGTCAGCACGAGCCGGAAGAATGCTGCCGTGCCGCTGGCGGCCACTGTGCCCTCCCAGGTCTCGGCTGCCGCCTTCTGCAGCACGCCGTCGGCGGGCGTCGTTTCGAAGCCCAGCGGGTCGGTGTCGTCCTTGCGGATCGTGACCAGCAGGGTGGCGCCAGTGGTGGCGGCATCCGCGTTCGCCGGGATGGGGCCGGCGTAGATGCGCAGCTGCGACGCTCCATGGAAGAGCGCGCGGAAGCTGCTGGTGGCCAGCATCGCGTTGCGCAGGCCGGTGGAAGACTTGACGGTCATGGGTAGATCCTCACGAAGCGGAGACGAAGAAGCCCGACAGGCGCACGCGCACCATGTCGCCCGCCACCTTGGTCAGTGGAGCCGACAAGCGGATGGCGCCCAGGCATGCGCCGCCCGTGCCGCCCTTGGCCGGCGACGACAGCAGCGCGAAGCCGTAGATGGTCTTGTTGGCCGTCATCACGAACTCGATCACGGCGTCGTTGTTGTTGACGGAGCCGGCCACCGGATCGGACTCGACGAACTCGGGCCGGCTCGCACCCTCGTATGCGATGCACTCGGTAGCCGTGCTCGGGAAGTTGGCCGCTGTGAGGCCGGGCGTGGGCGTGTAGTCGCCCTCGAAGGGGGCGACATACCAAGTCTGGTCCTTGAGGACCTTGCGGGCGGCGAAGTCCAGGCCCTCTGTGGTGATGATGGAAGCCATCAGGCGTTCTCCTTTCGGCGGTTCTCGGCGGCCGTGAAGGAGCGCGCCACGTTGGTTGCGGGTGCCGCGTCGGTGCGCACGGCGATGAGGTGGGTCTGGCCGTCCTGCTCGCGCCAGGCTGTGGCGCCGGCAGGGGCATGGCCGAAGCTGATTTCGCCGGACTGCGGCGTGGTGACTTGGCCGCCGGGCGCGCCGATGACGATGCCCTGATCCGAGCCCCAGAACACCGTGCGCTGATCGGGAGACACGCCGCCCGATCCATCCAGGCCACCGTAGGGCAGCACCTTGACGGGCGACGTGTCCAGCAGGTCGCCGGGCAGCCAGTAGGTGGCGTCCGCGCAGACGAACACGCCGTCTTCGCACGGCTCGACCACGGTGATCGGCGCGGGGAACGGCAGCCAGTTGCGCGCCGGGTTCATCAGGCCGTACTGGTAGGGCTCGGACAGCCACAGCACGGCGCCCGCAGCGCTCAGCAGCCGGCCGGCGTAGTGCCGCACGATCTGCCCAGGCGGCATCTCGGCCGTCAGCAGGGTCTGCAGGCGCTCGCCGGGGTTGGCCAGGGTGGCGATCACTCCAGCAGCGCCGGGCACGCGCGTGAACACCTCGCCGTCGGGGCCCGTCATGTAGACGCGCGTCCAGCCTTCGAGCGGGCCCAGTGCGATGCCGCTGTCTGCAGGCAGGTCCAGTGCCACAGGGAACGTGGCGGGACTCTCGCCGTCTCGGCTCATGCTCGTGAACGCCACCTGGTAGCGCCCAGCAGGCAGACCTCCAGAGGTCGCGGTCACGGCCGGCGGCGTCGGCGTGGGGGTGATGATGGGCCGGGCCTCGCCGGCGTGGATGCGGCCGATCTCCAGGCCGTTGGACCAGTAGGTGTCACCGTCCGGGGCGAGTGCGTAGCTCAGCTTCGGCTGCGCTGGCAGTCCGCCGCGCAGCGTCGTGCGGTTCAGCCGCTCGTCCAAGTGGATCAGGTCCGAGTCGAAGGCGCAGAACGCGCCGCCCGCGCCATCTTCGAATAGGGAGTGCGCGAGGCCGGACGCCAGTGCGAGTTGGAATCCGTGGCGCCGGCGCAGGTAGCCGTCATCCGTCAGGTCAACGTTCTGCGCTGCATGCAGGTACGTGGCGTCGATGCGCCCGTCGATCTTCGTGCGCAGACGCGGAGCCTCTCGCCTGTTGGACAGGCCGAGCAGGATGCCGGTCTTGATGGTGCGCATGGCAGGCACTGTGCCCGCCTCAATCGCCGTGCGCGAACCCTACAGGGGGTTGCCTTTATGAGAGTGGTGGCCGGCGCTGATCTCCGGCATATGGGCTACGGCTTTGACCCGCCCGTAGAAAGGTCGCGGCCCACGTACGTGTTGCGCATCAGCCTGCGCATTCACCACGAGGTGATGGTATGCGAACCCACCGCTTCGCTCAACCCGCCGCGCGCGAGAGGGGCGAACGCTACGGGGGGTTCAGGCGATGGGGGGCAGCGAGTGCACAGGCGCGTTGCGCGACCACTCTTCATTGCGCGCGCCGTGCCCGCGCCCGAACTCGGCTTCGAAGCGTGAGAGGGCCTCAGCGGCCAGGCGCGGGTCGTGGCGGTCGCCGTCGCGGCGGCTGTAGGCGCGGTACAGCATCCAGTCCACCAGGCCGCGGTGCCATTCCTCACGGATCTCGGGCACGTCATCATCGACTGCCATGCGCTCCAGCGGCAGGCGGTAGACGGTCAGGTGCAGCGTGCCGGCGTCCTGGGGGCGCGGGTACAGGTGCGCGCGGCCGGTGTCGATGCCCAGAATCAGGCTCTTGGGGTCGCCGGTCACGGTGTCGTTCTGCCAGCCAAGCGGCGGATACAAGCATCCGCCAGGCTTGAGGACGTGAACCTTTTCTCCCCTGCCGTCCAGCGCCCAGCGGATCTCCAGGATCTTGCCATCGAGCGGCACGCTGGCGTCGTTCGCCGCATAGGTGATGGAGCACATCGGCGCCGTGGAATCGCTCAGCAGGAACGCGCGCCGGCACGCTTCGACCTGGGCCTCATTGGCGAACCGGATCAGCGTGTCATCCGTCGCGAACACGTCATTGCGGGCGCCGTTCAGGCTGCGCGCCTTGTCGTCCGACTCGTCGCGGAACGCTTCGATCAGTTCGCCGAGGTTCATCTCAGTTCACCTCGGCCAGGACGCCACGCAGCCAGGCATGGCCGTTGCGGTTCGGGTCGGCGATCACGGTGAAGGGGTAGCGCAGCGACTGCCGGCGAGACAGGCGGTTGACGCGCTCGCCGTCGCGGGGGTCCAGCGTGACCTGGCTGTAGTCGGCGGACTTGCAGCGCGCCAGGGCGGCCACGTACTTGCGCCGCACCTGCTGCTCGATGCCGCGGCGGATGTAGAGCTTGCGGCCGTTCACGCCCACTTCCACCAGCGGCGTGTCGTTCTCGTTCCGCGACTCGGGGATCATGATCGTCAGCATCTCGCTCATGAACGCCTCGTAAGCGGCGGCGTCCGTGGGCACGGGCATGTCGATGATCTCTGAGGGAGCGGGACGCTCGCCGATCTCCAGGGTGGTGTCCGCGCCGAGGTATTCCGAACCTGCGTCGATGCTGCGCTTGGTGGCCATGTGCATGTTTCTCCGGTGATGGGCCCGCCCCAGCGGCTGCCAGGGCGGGAAGGTTCAACGCGCGATCAGGACTGCGCGAAGAAGTAGACCGTGCTGGAGGCGGTCACGGCGGCCAGCGTGGCGTTCTGCGAGATGCGGAAGCCGCGCGGGTCGGTCTTGATGCCAGCCGAGCCGGACAGCGTGCGTGCGCCATCGGCCGCGGCCTTGAACGCGCTGTTCTCGGTCATGCCGGCATACCACTCGATGGCTACGCCGCTGCTGTTCTGCACGCGGACGTAGCGCGGCGTGAAGCCGCAGTTGATGTACAGGTCGTTGCCGGCCACGATGGTGGTCGCGTCCAGCACGATCTTGCCGATGGCCACGCCCGGGATGGCGCGGTCGACGCTGGTGGTGCGGGTCTGGCCCGCGGTGTTGTCAGCCATGGTGATTCCTTTCGTGTGCAGGGGCCGAAGCCCCCGCGGTTGATCAGGCCAGGGACGAGACGCCCGCCTCGGCGACGGCCATCCAGCCCTCGTTCAGCAGCACGCAGGTCATCCAGAACTTCGCGCCGATGTAGCCGCGCTGGCCCAGCGGGTCGCTCTTGTCCTTAGTGCCCGGCGGGATGTACGTCGGGTCGATGGAGTCGGCGCCGCGCAGTGCGAGCTGGCCCCATGCGTTCTCGCCCACCACGATGAAGGGGTACACGTCCACGTTCGTGCCGCCCAGCAGGCCGGTGGAGCCGATGGCAGCGCCGGCACCCAGGTACGGGGCCAGTTCGGGCGACGTGATGAACCGGAAGTTCTCCACGCTGCCGATCTCGTAGGGGCTCACCACCTTGCGGCTGCCGTACTCGGCGACCTTCACGAAGCCCGTCAGGTCGCGCACGTCCGACTCGGCGTCCGTGTGCACGAACACCAGGTAGGAGGCTTCGACCGGCGAGGTCTTGATGTTGATCGACGGCGACAGGATGCCCGTGACGCGCTCGGCGTGGTTCGCCTGCAGGTTGCGGCTGATGCGGCGCAGCAGGTTCAGGCTGATCTTCGCGTTCACGCCCGTGCGGTCGGAGCCGCCCGAGTAGAAGCGATTGGTGCAGGCCTTGAGGGCGCCGTACCGGATCATCTCGCGCACCAGTGCGATGCGCTCGCCACACTGCTTCTTCATCTCGGCCGGCACGTCGTCCTCGTAGGTGTCGGACACCCAGTCGGTCAACTGGTACAGGCAGCCGTACTGATGCACGCGCGCCGGGATGTCCTGGGGCACCAGGCTGTCGGGCGACGGCGTGACGCCCTCCACCAGCAGATGGCCCACGGGATCGGCCTGGGGGCGGTTCTGCGTGTTGAAGTCGGTCGCGGTGGCGCCGTAGGGCAGCCAGCGGCGGAAGATGATCTCCTGCCCCTGGTTCTTCGGCAGCGAGCGCTGCATGCCGGTGATGCCCAGCACTTCGGTTGCGACGGCATGGGCGAGGATCTCGCCCTTGATCTTGCCAATCCGCTGTGCGGGGGTGTCGTAGGTTGCTCCAGCCATGTGGATCTCCTAGGGCTCAGTGGCCCCGAATGGTCGCGTTGAAAGCGGCCTCGAATGCATCGTTCTCGGTCGGTGCAGTCTTCGGCTTCCCGGCGGTGCCGGTGGGCGTCAGAGCGTTCTGCAGCCGCGAGCTGCTCTTAGCCTGGCGTGTCTGCTGGGCAGCACTCCAGGCGTCAAACTTGGAGATGACCGCGTGCAAGTCCTTGGCCTTTTCGGTGGTCTCGAACGTCGTGCGGACATCCTCCGGCTGGGCTGCGATCCACAGGCGGAAGTCCTGCCCCTGGATCTTTTCGCGCCAGCCCTCGTGGAAGTGGTCCATCAGCTCCAGCTGCGTGTCCGTCGGGCTCGGCTGCGCCTGCTCGCGCTGCGGGGCCGTCTCGGCGGCTTGCTGTTGCTGCTGTTCCTGTCGCTCGCGGATGAGGTGGGCGGCGTCGGGGAACGCGGCTTCGATCTCCTGGATGCGCTCGGGCGTCAGCGCCTTGGGCGCCGGGGCCTTCCGCAGTTCCTGGAGCACGCCACCGTGCTCACCCAGCTTCCCGTGCACCTTGCGCAGCTGCGCTTCCAGGTCATCGACCTTCGCGGCGCGGCTGAGCAGGTTCTTCAGCTCCGACTCGGTGAACCCTGCGAAGCGAGGTTCCTCCGCGGCGGGAGCTGCAGCGGCTTCGACGGGCTTTTCTTCTGCTGCCGGCTGCTCGGCCACATCCTTCGCCTCGGCCGCAGGCTTTTCCTGGGCGGGGACGGCGGGGGGCTCTGCAATGCCGGCGGCAGCGTTGAAGCTCGCTTCAAAGGCCGCGTCTTCCTGCTGTTGCTGCTCAAGCTGTTCATCCATGTGCGCTCTTCTCCGGGGATTCGCTGGGGGTCATGGCTGATCGCCAGCGGGTTGCGCCGGGTCCGGCTTCTTGGCCAGAGCCAGCAGTTCTTTCCAGGCCTTGATCTGGCCTCGGGTGTTCTCGGTTGCCTCGATGGGGGCGCTCCGGTCGTTGGACAGGCGCAGGGCCGCCAGGCGCTCGGTGGCGTGGGTCTCGATGGCGCGCCACGTGGGCGAGCGGAAATCGAGTTCCGGCTTCACGGCTGGCCCCCTTCAATGCCCGTGTTCATGCCGGTGGCAGGATTGGCCGGCGTCAGCGGGTTGGTGTTCGTCTCGGGCGGCAGCGCGTCGGGCACGTCCACGTTCGGGATGGCCGGGTCTTGCGGTGTCTGGTCGGTCCCGCCTCCGGCCATCCACATCGCGTCAGCCGCCGGCGCGATGCCGGGCGACATGGCCACGTTCGCGGCGGCCTGCGTGGCGCTGAACATGCCCTCGACGTTCTTGGTCGCGGTCTTGGCCTGCGTCTCGGCGGTCTGAGCGGCGATCAGGTCCACGCGCGCTGTCTCCACGGCGGCCTTGGCCTCGTTCAGCGGGTCGGGCTGCTGCTGCGACTGCTGGGCCTTCTCTTCGGCCGTGTACTGGATGCGCTTCGGGTCGATGCGCTGGCCCTTGAGCAGTTCGCCCATGAAGCGGCCGGGATGAACCTCGTAGCGCGGATCGCCCACGACATTGACCAAGCCCAGCAGGAACTGCTGCTGCGCGTCGCGCTCGACCAGAGCCGAGGACGCACGCACGTCGATCTCCATGTCGCCCTTGATCTCGTCCTTGTCGCTGTGCTGCATCATCCAGTCGTAGTACCGGCGGATGTGCGGGCGCGTGATGTAGTCGTCGAAGCGCTTGGCCAGGCGCCGCAGCACACTCGAAGCGTTGTTGTTCTGCATCTGCATGCCGCCCAGCGTCTTGGGCGCGTCACCGCGGATGCCCTGCAGCATGGCCGGCATGCCCGTGGTGTCCTCGGCCATGCGCAAGGCGAACTCCACGATGTTCATCAGCTCGTTCTGCACCGATGGCACCACGAACGCATTGAAGGCGGCGCGCACGTCCGACGCATCGGAGCTCGGGTCCAGGCGCCACACTCGTCCGCGGCGCAGGCTCAGGTCGGCCGCGCCGTCGGCCGGCGTCACGCCGTTGCCGATCACGATCTGCGGGGCCGACGACAGCGCCGCGTTGTCCATCATGTTGCGCACGGCGCCGTTCAGCATGCGCTGCACGTTGCGCATCTGCCGGCTGATGCCCATGCCCCACGGGAGGCCCGGCCGGGTCTGCCAGGCCAGCACGTCATAGGGGAAGTCGCCCGAGTCCAGCGCCGACAGCGTGACCTTCACCAAGCGGTCGTTGATCAGGACGGCCATCGCCGGCACCTTCTCGTCGGTGACCTCTTCCATGTCCTTCACGCCCACGGCGCGCATCTGCTCGGCGTCGCAGTAGCCGTGGAAGATCCACATGGCCCATTGGTCCTCGTGGCGCTGCACGGCGCCGTCCTGGGCCTCGCGCGCGCCCATGCTGCTGGGGCCTTCCTTGAGCGCCAGAAGCACCTGCTCGCGGTCGTAGCCCGGCATCGCTGCCATTTCCAGCAGTTGGCGGCGGCTCAGGTACTCGCGCTCCCACGTGCCACTGCCCTGATGGATGTCCTCACCGCAGGCCCCGTCGGGGAAGAAGTTCCAGGGGTCGATGCGGCGTGAGCCCGGCTTGATCTCGCTGATGTTGATCTGCTGCACCACGCCCATGGCGTCGCGCTTGACCAGCTTCCCGCTGCGCTTGACGGGGTACGGGCCCTTGAGCACACCCGAGCCCAGGCGCGCAGCGTCCTCGATCATCTTGCGCACCTCGCCGTGCCAGTTGGCCTCGACCAGGCAGTCGTCGATCTCTTCCTGCATGCCGGCGGCTGCAGCCTTTGCCTGCTCTATGGTCTGTTCCAGCACGTCGGCGGCGGCTTCTGGCCCCCCCAACGCCTGCACGATGGTGCTGTCCAGTTCCGGCAGAGGCGTGGGCTTGATCTCCCAGGCCCGGTCATCGGTCGGCAGCAACATGTCCGCGACGCGCGCGGCAGCAGCATCGACGTAGGGGCGTGTGATGTTCAGGAACAGCACCGAGCGCGCGCCGGTGTCCCTCTCGCGCGCCTCGAAGAAGTTCTTGGTGCTGCGCGTGCGGAACGCTGCCTGGAACTTCCGATTCGCGTCGTCGATGCCCTGGTAGTGCTCTTCGTCCTCTTCCCAGTCGGACTCGATGCCCGAGGACTGGCGCGCGCTGATGGCCTCCGACCGCTTGTCGATCAGGGTGGTGCGCAGCTGGGCGCGCAGGTCGTCCGCCGGCTCTTGGCGTTCGGCGTCGGTGTCTTGGCGTGCCATCAGTAGCCTACCTCTGCGTCAAGCGGCTGCCAGGCCGCGCGTGTCTGTGTGGGGATGGGCCGCACCTTCGCCTTGCGCTTCATCATCAGCGCGTAGCGGGTGGCGCTCATCAGGTCGTCCATTTCCTTCACGACCTTGCCGTCCTTGCGGTGATACAGCAGGAACTCCTGGAACCAGTCGCCCAGGCTGGAGAACACCTTGAACCGGCCGGTCTGCATGCGTTCCAGCATGTCCATCAGTCCGGCCTCGACGCCGTTGCCGCCCGTCTCGTGGCTCGCCTGTTCCTTGAGCATCAGCAGGCCGGCCGCGGCATACTGCTTGGCCAACTGGTCGCCGCTGCCCTTGTCGTGCTGCAGGCCGTCGTGTGGCCAGGCGGTGGGCACCCATTCGCCCCAGGCCTTGACGGTGGCGGCGTGGATCACCGGCACGGCCTCGCGCATGCGGTGGGCCTTGATGACGTACACACAGTCGGCGTCACGGTCCCAGGCCAGTTGCACGGCGGCGGTCGGGTGGTCCCAGCCGAAGTCCAGGCCATTGATGCGCGGCCAGTGCGCCGGCACAGCAAAGGGCGCAACCTTGATGTCTTCCTCGGGCACCGGGAAGATGCGACCGCTGCCCAGCGTGGGGATGCCCTTGGCGCGGGCCTCGCGCTCGTGGGGTGGGTAGCTTTCGACGATGGTGCGCTTCTGCTCTTCCGTGTAGTGCTCAACGTCGTCAATGGTCATGCTCGTGACCGACTGGTCGGCGCTCTTGCTGTGCAGGAAGCGCATCACGATCTGCGACATGCCCAGCAGCGGCGTGAACGTCATGTAGGCCATGCCGCCGGTGGCGTTGGTGCGCGTCAGCCCCTCGGTGTAGATGTCGGCCGGCGGCTCTTCGTCGAACCACACGATGTCCAGCGTCTCGCCCTGCCACTTCTCGCGACCCTGTTCGTAGCGCTTGAAGTACAGGCGCGACACGCCCCCGCTGGCATGCTTCACCGCCACGCTGTCCAGCAGGTCCGGAACGCCCATTGCCTTCTTCGGCTCGCCCTCGAAGCTGGCTGCGGGGATGAAGCCCGTGCCGTACTGACCAGGGCGGCCCACCAGCAGGCGCTGCACCGTGTCGCGCACCGATTCGCCCGTGACGCCAGACGCCCAGGCCGTCACTGGCTTGTCGAAGCGGCGGCCCTCCCACCAGTCCGGGTACTGGCCGGTGAGGTGAATCGCCATCTCGGCCGCGCCGGACAGCGACTTGCCGAGCTGGTTGCCCGCCATGAACAGGCGCTCGCGCTTCCCGGCCCCCTCGGCATGGAATGCGCGCTGCTTCGCGTATGGCGAGTACAGATCCAGCCGGCGGCGAGCCAGCTCCTTGTCAATCTCGGCCAGCATGGCCGCGCTCAGGTCAGCCATTGGCGATCCTCGCGCGCAGCTTGAGCAGCTCGGCCGTGGCGATGTCGGACAGGCTGTCGTCCTTGGGCGCCTCGGTCGTGATGCCGAAGGCCTGGCGCTCCAGCGCGATCAGGCTGTTCTGCGCGTCCACCAGTGCCTTGGCAGACTTCGCCTGCACGTTCAGCGGCAGCCTCTGGCCTTCCTCGCTGTCCAGCGCCTTGTTGATCCGGGCAATGGTCGCGGTCAGGCGGGCCACGTCCTGGCGATGGCGCACCCGAACCTGCACGATGGCAGTGGCGTTGGCCTCGACGATCTCGGCGTCAGAAAAATGCTTGCCGCTGGAAACTTCGGGGGTCAGGACGGCCTTCGAGACCAGGGCCTCAGCCTTCGCTGCGATCTCTCCTGACAGGTCCTTGACCCAGCCTTCCCGATCAGCGCGTTTGCGGATGGCTGTGTGGCTCACCCCGTGGAAATCAGCCATTTGGCGCAGGGTTTTGATGCCTGCGCGGTAGTCCCGCTGGATCGCTTCCCAGTCGGCAGCGGTGCGGGTAGATGGCTTCGGGGTGTTGGTTTCCACGCCCCGGATGATTGGTTTCCAAGCTGGAAACTGGAAACCTTGGTGGGGGCTTTGGAAACTACCCCACCAACTGCATCTGCACCGGCTCCCCCTTGAGCCTGCGCACGTCGTCGGCGAGGGTAGCCAGCGTGGCCTGCTGCTCGCCATGGGCGCGCGCAATCGTGGCCAGCGCGTCGGTCAGGTCGCGCATCTGCTGCGAGCCGGCGGCCTGGAGCTGGTAGCCGGCCAGGAGCGTGGCCAGGCGGCGCACCTCGGGCGGGGTGAAGGTCATGACGCCGTCGCCCTTCTCGATCTTGACGCAGCCGTCGGGCATGTCGGTGCAGCTGACGGCTTCGGCCTCGGGGTAGTCGACGATGGCCTCGAAGACGCCGTTGGCGACGCGGCGCAGCTTGCCGTCGTCCACCAGGCGCTTCACATGGTCGTCGATCACCTGGTACTTGAGGTCCAGCGACTCCATGAGCACCTGCCGCGAAGCCTGGCGCCCGGCGTTGTTCAGGTCCAGGACGGTCTGGTAGATCAGCGGATTGAGGTCGCGGCGCTGCTCGCGGCGGGGCTGCTGCGTGGGTTGTTGCGCTGCGAGGGTGAACGCACTGGCTTGCTGCATGTGAAACGACCTCAATACAATGGGGGCCTCGACTCCATAGCATTGATCCAAAACCCCGGGCGCTGGCAGGCACTCGGGGTTTTTCGTTTCGGGTCAGATCGTGATGCGGTAGCGCAGGTCTGCGAACTGCGCGAGCACACCGCGCACGCGGCGAGTGCATTCCCGCAGTTGGTTGCCGAGCTGGCCCAGGTCTTCCTCGGCTGCGATGCCCTCTGCAGCCTGCTTGGTGCTGGCCGACATCAGCACTGGGGACAGGCGGTCGGTGTGTTCGGCCATCGTCATGCCCAACTCGCCCAGTGCTTCGTTCAGTCGGTCAACTTCGCGTTCGATGATGGAGCGGTCGCGCACGGGGTCGCTGTGCTGCATATCTCGCCCACATTGCGGCCTCAGGGAGCCGAGGACAGCGCAATCGGCCTTCTCGGTACTGCTCTTGCTCTGAATCGCTTCGTACATGGTGACGTTCCTTTCGTCGGTGGTGGGAAACCTGTTCAGATCAACCCTGGCTGCGTGACAGAGTTGAGGCGCGACAACGGCTTAGGCGCGTCAGAACCGCTCGCGGATCGCGTCAGATCGCGGGCCGCCTTGATCCGCGCGTGCTCCGCCTTGACGCGCTCGTGCCCGTTGCGCCAGTCGTCGCCGAAGACCTGGGCGAGCGCCTTGCGGTACGGCGCGGCGATGGAGCCCTCGACGCCGGCTGCGTGGAAGAGCGGGCCCTGTGCGAGCGCGCGCACGGCGCAGCCGACGCACTGGGCGCGGTACAGCGGCCAATCCGCCTCGGCTTGGGCGCGGTCGCAGTAGTCGCACGTCTCGCGGTCGCGCGCGGGTGGGGTGAGGTTGGTCATGGCTTGCCACCGCATGTGACCCGGTATGGCGGTTGCCATGGCGCCGGCTCAGTCATCGGCACGACAGGCCCTGGAGTTCCAACCCTCGGCGCGCCAACGAATTGGGGCGGGATGTAGGTGTTGCGACCTTCGAGGCACGCCACACGTTCACGGAGCTTCGCGATCTCTTCCCGCAGTGCCTGAATCTCTTGGTCGGTGGTCAGCACAACGTCTCCTGCACCGCAGCCGCGGCAATCGGTTCGATGGTCAGCACGCAGCGCGCGCCCTTGTCGTCGGGTTCCATGCGCTCGGCGGAGTAGCGGCGCACCTGCTTGTCGTCGCCGAACGCGATGCCGTTGAGGGCGTCCATCAGGACTTTCTCGGCGTTCGTGAGGTCGATGCACTGGACGGTGTCGTCCCACGCGGCGCCGTGCTTGCGCTGGCGGGTCTGCCAGTCCTGCGGGCGGTGCGGGTAGAGCTGCAGGTGCACGGCGATGCGGCCGGCCAGGGGCTGGCGGCAACCGGCGGCGCGGGCCTTGAGGCCGACTTCCTCCTTGAACGTCTTCGCCTCGGGCGTGACGTAGGTCAGCGGCATCTGGCGGCCCTTGACGGTGACCACGCGCGAGGCCCAGTACCTGTTCGCGCTGATGGGGTACGGCAGCGTCAGCGTGATCATGCGCGCGCCCCCAGGCCAGCGAACGGGCTGCTGTAGTCCCGCCACACATCCCCGCGCTTGATGCCGTTGATCAGGCTGCGGTTCACGCCGTAGCGCTCGGCCAGCACCGGGCCCGGCTCGTTGCTGACGCGGATCTCGGCGGCTTGGTCGGCGGTCAGCTTCATGTGGCCACGGCGGGCCGCGGAAATCTTCGCGCGGCGGGCGATGCTCGAGAACTTGCCAGCCTTCGCCGCGCGCTTGCCCACCTTCTTCGGGGAGCTGATGACCAGATGGGCCTGGGCGATGCACAGACGGTCGCCGCACGTCGTCTCCACCGGCTGCCGCGCGGCCAGGTCGCGCCGGCCGTCCTTGTCGCCGAACAGCTCCACGATGACGCGCCGCACGGTCTTGCAGGCGTGGCCATGGGTCAGGCGGATGATGGGATATCCGCCGCGGCCGGCGCCGTTGTCGCCCGGGCTGCTGAGCGCGCCGGTCCAGATCAGGCAGTCGCCCACCTCCTCCGTGCGTGCGGTCAGGCGCATCAGTTCCAGCGTCTCACGCTCGAGCGTGGCTTGGGTCGGGTTCGCCGACAGGGAGTAGCCCTTCATGCCGCACCCCCGAAGCTCGCGCGCGCGGAATGGTGCGCGTAGATGCCGCGCTGCCGGGTGCCGATGTAGACCGCATGCCCAGCCTCCACCAGATGGGCGAGCGTCTTGCGCGCGGCCTTGCGGGGCCAGCCGGTGATGACGACGAAGTCGGGCATGGTGAGGGGGCCGAGTGCCAGCAACTGGCGGGCGGCGTGGGTGCGGGTCATGGGTTCTCCGTCAGGGTTGATCCAGCGGCGAGTGCTTCGCGCGCCATGCGCAGGGCGGTCTGAGTGGCCTTGCGCGTGCCGCTTTCGTGGCGGGCGAGTACTTCGCGGGCCCAGCGCAGCGGGTCTTTGTTGGCCGGGGGCTTTCCCAGGCTGGCGAGCGCCGCGGCTTCGGCTTGCGTGGGGCCGCGCAGGTTAGGGTTGTGCTCGATCGCGTAGGGCGACGTGTCGCGCGCGCCCTGGCAGCAGCGTTTGAAGTCCATGACCGTCGGCGGCTTCTCGGGCAGGTGGTCCAGGCCCCAGCGGATCGCCTCCAGGTTGTTGGCGAAGCCGGCCAGCTCACGGGCCCAGTCGCCCTTCACCACGGCCAGATCCAGGTCGCGCCAGCGGTCGAGGAACGGCGCGCCGTACTTGAGCACGAGCGCCGAGAAAAGGCGGTCGATCACCTCGTCAGCGAGCGGGGGCGTGCGGTAGTGCATCGGTCACCTCGGTGTCAGGGAATGCGGATTGCTGCGGCCGGCGCGCGGCTGCGTAGGGCGCGGCCTGCTGCATGCGCTCGCGCTGCTCGCGGCGCCAGTCGGGTTCGGCAGGTGCTGCGCCCTGCCCCAGCTCGTTGGGCTTGAGCCAGTCCGCCTGCAGACCCTGCGAGCCTCGAACGCACCAGATCCGCAGGAATCGCTCGAGCGTCAGCCGGGCTTTGCCTGCCTCTCGCCGGGCTTCGGCCAGAACTGTGTCCGTGACCGGCGCCCGCTTGGCCTTGCGCAGTTGCTGCCAGTCGGCCCAGGTCTGCGGCTCCACGTCGTCTGGGCAGTCCATGACCGGCGCGGGAGGTGCGCGCTTGCGCGCTGTCTTCTTTCCGGAATCAGGATTCAGAGAATCAGGATTCAGAGAATCAGGGGGTTGTGACCCCCTCTTCATGCCATCGTCATTCCCGGAGTCATCCGGGTCTGATGGCTTCTTGATGGGCGAAAATTCCTGGAGTGATGGCGCCTTGATGACGCTTGGCTTCTCGGAGTAGTGGGGAGTTTGGTGCTCTTTGAACTTCAGAATCTGGATGGCATGAAGGCCGTCCACTTCGTAGCGCAGGATGAATTTCCAGCGCTGCAGTTCTTGGAGTAGAGGCTCCACATCCACGGTGTCAGCCGGGAACAGCTCGCCCTTGATCCGCTTCGGTCGGTCCTCGAGGCGGCCTTCACGATCGGCGAGGCACCACAGGCCAGCGAAGCACAGGCGGGCCCAGGGTGTGCACTCGGCGAGGTCTTCGTTCTTGAAGAAGCCGGGCTTGATGTTGCGTGCGCGGGCCATCAGTCGGCTCCCCCTTCTTGCTCACGGACCTTGTTCCAGCAGACGCCGCAGAAGTAGCGGAACACCTTCCACTCGCTCACGCGCGACCCCATGGCTATGTCCATCGCCTCGAGCACTTCGTGCACACCCAGCTTCTCGATGAAGCGCTTGATGCTGGTGATCTCGGTGCGCGGGGCGGTCTTCACGTCCTTGCCGTAGCGGACCTCGAGCACGCGCCAAGCGTCTGCATCCAGCCGCTGACGCTTCGCCTCGAGGATCTCGGCGTAGCCCTGGAGCTGTGCTTCACGCTCGGCCACCTGGGCAGCCTTTTGAGCAAGCGTTTCAGGCGCGACGTTCAGCAGCCGCGCGCCCTTGCCGGCGTTGCAGGGCTCGCAGGCCGTCACCAGGTTGTCGATCTCGTTCGTACCTCCCTCTGCGACGGGGTGGATGTGGTCCACGTGCAGCAGGACGCCTGGCGGGTGAGCGCCGCAGTACTGGCACGTGAAGGCATCACGCTTGAACACTTCGAAGCGGGTCTTCTTCGATACGGTTTGGCGCTTCATGCCTCACCTCCACGCGCGGCCGCGCGCGCCTTGTCGCCTTCCAGCATGAAAAAGCAGCCCTGGTCGCGCTCCCTGATCGCCGCGTTCTGCGCCGCCAGCCAGCACTTGGCCATCTCGCGGTCGCCCGCGGCGTAGCAGGCCAGCATGTGCCGGCCGCAGGCGGCGATGAGGCGTTCCCTCTGCGCGCTGGTCATGCAGACACCCGCAGGTCGCGGAACAGGGCGCGCTCGATCTGGCGGGCGTGCTCCAGCTCCTTGATGCGTTCCTCGGCCTGGCGCAGCTTCTGCTCGAGCAGCGTCTCGCGCTTGCGCAGGCTGGTCAGGTCGTAGCCGCGGGCCTGCAGCATCCACAGCAGCGGCGCGTCGTTGCCGCAGTGGTCCATGACGGCGGTCAGCTTGGGCCAAATGACGCCCTCCTGGCCGGACTCCCAGCGCGACCACTGGGCCTTGTCCATCTTGAGCGCGTCGGTCATTTCCTTGGGCTCGTAGCCGGCGGCGCGCGCGCACAGGGCGATGGCGGCTCCAAGGGTCTTCTCGCGGGCCACCTCTGCAGGGGTGACTTCGGTGGGCATGCCGGCTTGATTCACAAGGGGCCTCAATTCAGTTGAGTGGTGTTGAGAGGCTCCATGCGACAAAAATTTTTCGCATGGAACACGTGTACGACGCGGCCCTGCGCGGCCTGGAGATGGCGTTGCAGGGGCGTCCGCACCCTCGCGGGGTAGAGTCCAGATTCCCCAACCTGGACCCCGCGAGGGGCGGACGAAATGAACGAGTCGGAATCGATCAGGACGGCGCTTGCCGTGGCGCAAGCAGCGTTCGAGCTGAACGTGGCGCTCATGGACAAGCTGGTGAAGCTGGGAGTCATGACCGACTCCGACGCGCTGCAAGCTGTGCAATCAGCGCGGCGCAGCCTAGAACTGTCAGGCCACGAGTCAGCCCTGCGATCCAGCGTGATGCTGGAGCTGCTGGAAGACCGGATGACGGGTCAAGGCGACCACCAGCAAGGACCCACGCCCGGTTGATCTCGTCCGCCAGCAGCGCTGGCGCGCAGGGCCTCTCTGCGATCACCCGCAGCCCTGTCTTCACCCTCACCCACGCATGCCCGCACGATGGGCACTGCAGGCGCTCGGCGCTGCTCGGGCCTGCCGCCTCAGCCATTCGCCACCTCGGCGGGGGCGGTGGGCTCCGGCAGCTCCGCGCTGCCGTAGATGTGGTCGAAGCCGATGGCCAGGCCGCGCTCGTTGGCGAATGCGATCAGGGCCTTGGCCGCGTCCGGGGGGACCGTCTGCCCCTTCTCGTAGAACGACACATTGCTCTGCGAGCACTTCATGCCGTCAGCCAGAACTGCCTGTGTGACGCGCAGGCGGTCGCGGATCGCTCGAATTGGGTTCATGCCTAATTATTAGTCCGACTGATTCGTTCCGTCAACAGTCCGACTGTTTGTGCCGTATGAGGCGCGCTAATAGGCTCATGGCATGCCAGCGAAGCCACTGACCGAACGACAACTTGCCGATGCGGCCGAGCTGAAGAGCCTTTTCCGCCACTGGCAGGCTGCTCGCCGTATCCAGGGTGCGGAGTCTTCGCAGGAGTGGGCCGCCGAGCAGATGGGATTCGGGCAGAGCGCGCTCAACCAGTACCTGAACGGCAAGATTCCACTCAACCCGGAGGCGGCCTCGAAGTTCGCGCAGCTGCTTGGGGTGGAGGTTGGGGACTTCAGCGAAGCTGCCGCGGAGGAGATTGCGCAGATCACGGCAAGGACCGTGCTTGGCGGTGCTGCCAGGAACGTGCGCTTGCCTGGAGCCGGCGGCCCGCCGGCGGTCGCTACCGACTACCTCCCTGGTTTCGAGAAGATGAGTGTTCCCCTGTTGGCCAACAGCGGAAGCATGGGCCAGGGCGACGATCAGCTGCACGAGGAGGTGATGACGGGCAGCCTGCCTGTGTCGCCTGAATGGGCTCTGAGAACGCTCAAGCCGACTTCACTGCAGAACCTCCGCTTCATTCACGGCTACGGCGACTCCATGAAGGGGACGTTCGAAGACGGCGACATCCTTCTGGTGGACATCGGCGTCAAGGATCCGCGAATTGATGGCGTCTACGTTCTTGAGGCCAATGACCGGATTTACATCAAGCGCGTGCGGCAGCGGATCAATGGCGAATTTGAGATCAGCAGCGATAACCCGAAAGTCAAGACTATTGATGTGCTCGACGGGAATACTCCGGTCGAATGTCGGGGCCGCGTGCTGTGGGCTTGGAACGGCGTAAAACTATAGGAGCGAGGATGCGGAATTTTCTTATCGGCGCGGCTCTGATCGCTGCCAGCGGAATTGCCCAAGCGGACTGCCGATTGGCCACACGCAATTTCGAGGTATCTCGGAACAATATGCGCCCCGATGTGGCCATGGTGCAGAGGGCCTACGATGAAATGGCCGCTGCTTGTGGGTATGGGCCGCAGACGTTTGTCCCAGCCCCTGCACCACAGTACCAGCCGCCGCCACCGCCGGCTCGCGCGCCGCAATCTGCGACGGTCAGCCGCTGCGACGCACGTGGGTGCTGGGACATCATGGGCACCCGCTACAACATGAACCAGAACGGGACGTTTTTTCGCCAGGACGGCGCCTTCTGCTCCGCGCAGGGCCGCAGCATGGTCTGCCAATAACCCGACGCCCGCGTCATTTAGGAGAAGAGAGATGGACCCAGTAGTTTTTCAAGCTGCAGCCACGATCATGGCCGCAAAGGTGGCATCCGAGCCTCAGAAATTCATCAACGATACGAATGCCACCACCGAGCTAAAGACAATTTTTCTGAGCACCTACGACGTGCTGGAGATTGCTTCCCAAGAGATCAAAAACCGGGCTAGGCAGCAGCGCTTCCCCGGCCGCCCGCCTGGCGCCTGAGCGCATCCGCGCGTAATTCGTCTTTGCAGTCGAGATATGCGCGCGCGAACTCTTGCCCGCTGAACGGGTAGTGATCTGAGCCACGGTACTTGAGAGCCGCGAGCAAGGGCAGTAGCAGTCTGATCATTCGGTTCTCCATAGAAAGCCGCCATTCTGCGCCGCTGCCCTCCCGATGTCGCTCAATGGTGGGGGCCTACCCGCAGCCACACCCATAGGCTCAGTGCCACTCCCGTCAATCCGATGATCAGCAGGCTCAGGAACAAGCTCAGATCGCTGTTCAAGCGGAAGCAAAAGTCCACGCTCCAGGCGCCCAGGATCACGAAGATGGTGATTCGCTTGGCTCGGCGCAGGCGATCTCGAGTTCTGTTCGTTCTGTTCTTCACGTGGCCTTCCTGGCTTGCGTTCATCTCGGCGGCCATCTACGCCGCAACATCGGACCCCGGTAGCGTTTCGCCGGGCCTGTGGCGCTTCCGGGTGTGGGGCGCCGCGGCAGTAGCCTTCACCATCGCCTTCGACCTCTCCGAGCACCCATGGCGCCGATGGCGGCGCTGGGCTCGCCGCAACCCCGCTTGAAGCCGCCCCCAAGGCGGCTTTTTCAATGCCCGCGGCGCGCGGGCTGCGTCGACCTGTTGCCAAGCCACCGCACAAATTATCAGTCCGACTGTTGACACCACAAAACAGTCGGACTAATATTCATCCATCAACACAGGAGAGACGTGATGGATGAACAGATGACCAAGATCGGAGGCGGCGACGTCCGCGAGGTGGCGCAGTCCATCGAGTTGCACAGCAACAGCGTGCGCCTGGACCGCGGCGCCGACCTCCCGGACCTCGTGATTCAAGGCCTGACGGACGACGAAGCGCGCAAGTTCGCTGAGTGGTTCGGCAGCCCGGTGTCGCTGTACTTCGGGAGCCGGGCATGAGCGCCCTCCCGATCCCCGCCTTCGACGCGATGGGCGTGCAGCTTGCGGCGCTGCGCAGTGCCCAGGCGCCGCTGCAGAACAAGCGCCGCGCTCTGATCGACCAGAAGATGTGCCTCGCAGTGGGCGCGACGGACGACGCGTTCAGCACGGACCTGTCGTACCGCGAGTACGTGGCCGACGCGCTCCACTTCGCGGCTTCGCAGTGGCGCAAGGACGAGCCCGAGCGCCGCGGCCTGTACGAGTACCGCTACGACGCGGAGGCGCCGGCGGACCTGCTGTGCTTCATGGAGGTGGACGACGGGGGCGGCATGTACCTCGAGCGCGCCTACCTGGGCCCCTTCGACGTGACCGAGCTGGTCTTCCCCATCAAGAAGCGGATCGAGGAAGCGGCCGAGCGACACCACTACCTGGAAACGCTGCGCGCCCGCACCGACAACCGCATCCCCTCGGAGGCTTGCTGATCATGGCGAAGAAGAAATCACCTACTCAACGCATCGAGCGCCTGGAAGGCATCGTGGTCGGCGCTGGCTTCCTGTTGCTGAAGCTGAAGCAGCAGTACGGCGCTGATTTCAGCGTCGGCATGAATCAGATGGTCATGGAGTGCATCCGTGACTGCAGGCAGGTCGAATCTGCACGAGAGCAACGAGCTGCCTCTCAGGCCACCGGGGAGGCGCAATCGTGATCCGCGTCCCCTTCCCCGCCGACGTGTCCAACACGGTCCTGCGCCATCCGCGCAGCCTCGACCAGCACCACCCCTACCTGCGCAGCGGCAGCGTGTGCCTCACCACTGACACCAGCGGCGACGCGGCCGAGATCGCAGCGCAGCGTCGCACCGAGCGCCGGTTCGTGGCCGCGTGCATCTTTCTGCTGCTCTGCGCGGCGCCTTTCATTTGGAGTTGAGCATGAGCAAGACAGGCAAGGCCTTGTGGAAGCTGCTTGATGACGTGGACCAGTGGGAAGTGACCCGATACACGATTCTTCACAAGAACACCGGCCATGAGTTCTGTATGGCCAACGGCGGCTTTTTCTTCCAGGGCTATGACGGCACGCCCAAGACCATCGGGTTGATCGAACGGCACTTCTTGTTCCGGAAGGCCCGCCGAATCGCTGACATCAGGCTTGCACGTGCCCTACGCGGCGCTCAACAGGAAGCACAGCCATGAGCGACCTCACGGACCTCTCCCCAACCGCCCTTGCCGAGCTTGAGATCGGCAGCCAGCAGGACCACAACGCGCGGCACGCAGAGAACGTGCGGCGCACGCGGGACACGCACGCGCCGCTGGTGAGCTGGCCGGCGTTCGTGGTGCTGCTGATAACCGCCCTTTCCCTCATCGCCGCAGGGATCGTGACCTGGGCCTTTCCGGAGATGCCGAAATGAACGCAGTTGCCGAACAACCCGTGCGCGACGCCGCAGTTGCAGCAGACCGTCGCCACTTCCTGGGCGGCTCCGACGCCGCCTCTGTGCTGGGCATCAGCCCGTGGAAGACGCCCTTCCAGCTGTGGCAGCAGAAGACCCAACCCTTCGACGAAGTCGAAGTGATCACGCCGCAGAAGCAGCGCATCTTCAAGCGCGGCCACCGCATGGAGCCCTATGTGGTCGACCTGCTGAGCGAGGAAACAGGCCTGCAGATCACTCGCCGCAATCAGCGCTACATCGACCCCGAGTTTCCTTTCCTGGCGGCCGAGATCGACGCAGAGGCCGCCACAGGCGAGAACGTCGAGATCAAGACCGTGAGCCCGTTCAAGGCCTCCGAGTGGGGCGAGATGGACACCGACGCCATCCCTGTGCACTACACGGCCCAGGCGCAGCACGGCCTGATGATCACCGGCGCCCCGGTGTGCGTCTTCGGCGTGCTGATCGGCGGCGACGACTTTCGCGTCTACCGCGTCGAGCGTGACGACCAAGTGATCGCCGCGCTGCGCCAGCGCGAGGTGTCCTTCTGGCGCGACTACGTCGAGACCCTGACGCCGCCTCCGGCCGTCAACCCCGACGACCTGGCCCGCATGTTTCCCAAGGACATTGGCACGGCCGTGGAAGCCACAGAGTCCGCCCTGATCGCCTACAACGAGATCAAGGCCCTGCGCCCGCAGTTGAAGGAACTGGAAGCGCGCATCGAAGAGCACCAGGACACGCTGCGCGCCGCGATGGGGCCGGCGGCCCGCCTGCTGATGGATGGCCAGGAGATCGCCTCCTGGAAGACGCAGAGCGCCACGCGCTTTGACCAGTCCGCATTCAAGGCCGCCCATCCCGACTTGGCCGCCCTGTTCATGAAGACCACCGAGAGCCGCGTCCTGCGCTTGAAGTGACCCGACCACCACCAGAGGAAAGCACCATGAGCAACACCGCACTGCGCGCAGCAACCACCGGCCAAGTGGCCGCCCCCAAGACCCGCGAAGACAAAGTCGGCGACCTGATCGTCGCCATGAAGCCGCAGATGGCCATGGCGCTACCCAAGCACCTGAACCCTGATCGCATGGCGCGCATCGTCCTGACCGAGATCCGCCGCGTGCCCAAGCTGGCCGAGTGCGGCCGGGACTCCCTGCTGGGCGCAGTCATGACCTGCAGCCAGTTGGGACTGGAGCCAGGCAACGGCCTGGGCCATGCCTACCTGCTGCCCTTCGACAAGCGCGCCAAGGTCAATGGCTCGTGGCAGACCGTGGGCATCGATTGCCAGCTGATCATCGGCTACCGCGGAATGATCGACCTGGCCCGCCGCAGCGGCCAGATCGTGAGCCTGAGCGCGCGCGCCGTGTTCACGAACGACCGCTTCAACTACCGCTTCGGCCTGGATGAGTCTATCGAGCACATCCCCGCTGACGGCGAGCGCGGCAACCTTACGCACGTGTACGCCGTGGCCAAGCTCAAGGACGGCGGTGTGCAGTTCGAAGTGATGAGCCGGGCCGAGATTGAGAAGGTGCGTGCCGCCAGCAAGGCCAAGGACAACGGCCCTTGGGTGACCCACTTCGAAGAGATGGCCAAGAAGACCGCCATCCGCCGCCTGTTCAAGTACCTGCCCGTCAGCATCGAGATGCAGCGCGCCGTGACCATCGACGAGCAGGGCGAGGCGGGCATCCGTCAAGACCACAACGTGATCGACATGGAAACGGGCGAGTACGGGGCGCCGGCTGGTGAGCTGCCCGCCCCCGCAGGGGACCAACTCAGCTACGCCCAACTCGCCGACATGGTGACAAAGGCGACGACTGTGCCAGAAGCCGAAGCCGTCCTGGCCCAAGCGACGCACCTGCCTGAAGACCAGATGAACGACCTGCGCAAGCTCGCGGCCGAGCTGCCCTTCTGACCCCCTTTCGGCGCAGCGCCAGCCCGTCCGTCTCCTCCTATGCACCTTGGGCTGGCCCGCTTCGGCGGCGCCTCTTCTTTCCTTCCCACCTGGAGCCCTGAATGTTCGAACTGACCACCGCTACCAAGGCCAAGCTGTCCTCTGTCAACGTGCGCGCCGAACTGCACGGCAAGGAGCCCGTGCCGGCTGCTGACTTCAAGTTCACGGTCGACGCCGCCAACGAGGTGCTGAGCGAGTTCCACCCCATGCTGCGCGCGTTCCTGTACGCGAAGAGCGAAGCCAGCGAGTCGCCGCAAGGCTCGCTCGACGGCGTAGCCCCGGTGTCGGACCTCACCGCCCTGCGCTTCCCGAAGCTGGCCCCGCTCGCCTGGATGGTCGACCAGGCCGGCATGACGCTGACCGTGGACTATGGGCTCGGCGGCGAGTCGAACATCGAGCTGAGCGACTGCACGGCCACCGATTTCAGCATCAAGGCCAAGGAGGGCGGCACGGTTGAACTGACCTTCAAGGTGCAGAAGAGCCACCCCGACGAGCGCGCCATGGCCAAGCTGTGCGGCCTGGTCAAGCACGACGTGCACATCATCCTGACGGCTCCCGAGCAGACGCAAGAGCCGCTGGAGCAGCAGGACGAGCCGCGCAAGGACACGCGCCAGACGCCGGCCCAAGCCTTCGCCGCAGTCCTTGGGATGGACGAGGGCTGAGACCATGCCGCCCGCCCCCGAACATGAAGCGCTGCGCCTTGCTGATGAGCTGGCCGACGTGATCGCTGACCTTGAGGCGTCATCGGATCGCGCGTACTGCGACTACATCGAGAAAATGCGCCGCCCTGAATGCCTGGGATGGGAGCACAAGGTGAAAGTCGGGAAGTTCGGGGAGGATGAACTGACCGGCCACACTCGCGCTGGCGAGTTGCTCGGACGACACCGTGCGCTTGCCGATGCGTTGATCAAGTTGAAGCGCCTCCACGCCCTGGCCTCTGCATCTGCCTGCTGGCAGGACATCAGCACGGCGCCGAAGGATGGCAGAAGTGTCCTGCTGCTCGGTCGCAATGCTCGGCATGCAGACGGCTTTTGGGAGAAGAAGGCGTACGCCGGCAATGGCTGCTGGGTGTGGCCATACGTCAAGGCCGAGCCCATCGCTTGGCAGCCTCTCCCTCCCTCGCCAGCCGCAGAGGCTGCCGCAGAGCGGGAGGTGGGCAATGGCTGATGGATGGCTCAACACGCAGGACCATCTGCCATCTGAGAACGAGGTCGTCATGACCAAGATTGACGAGGGCGGTAGCGTCCGAAACGAACAGCGCCTCAAGCGCCAAGGCCGCCTCTGGTACTTCCCCGACGGCAGCATGTACGTCTACTACACCCCGACCCATTGGCGAGGACTTGCTACATGGGAGCAGAAGGAAAAGCCATGACCGACAAAGCCTACCCTGAGCTGCCCCTTGCCGACTACTGGGGCTCTCAAGCATCGCCCGAAGACCTTCCCCTTTACACCGCCGACCAGATGCGCGCCTACTACGACCTGGGCCGCCCCGCTGCGAGTGATCAGCTCGAAGTCGAGCACGAGGCAAAGCTGGCGGCCCTGCGACTGCAGGTTCACACGCTGACGCAGCGCCTTGACGCGAAGAACAGCGAGCTGCGCATGATGCGCGAACGCCCCGCTGCGGGGTCGGGGATCAGTGATGAGCAGATCGCCGCTCTGCGCGACAAGCACGGCATCACGTCCAACGGGCGTGGCGTCCAGGCATTCGAACAGGTGCGCGCCTTCGTCCAGGACATCCTCGCCTCCCGCCCCGCCCCTGCGACGGTGGGCGAGATCGAGGCAGCGCTTGAGGCAGTGGCAGTGGCGCGCTACAAGGTCGTCCCCGCGCACAGCAGCATGTTCTGGTCGCATGCAGTGGTGGCAGGCGATGGCACGCAGCAGCTCTACACCGGCCGCGAGGTTGAGTGCCAGAACATGGCCGCCAAGTTCACCGGCGCGTTTCTGGATGGTGCGTTCCTCGCACTGCGCCCCGCTGCGGGGTCGGGGATCAGCGATGCAGCAGTGCAGGCGCTGGAGTCTATTGCCGCCATGACCTTCGACCGATGGAGCGAAGGCTATCGAGCCGGCCAGATCGCCATCGCAGCCCTGGACAAACTTCGTGTGCAGACCACGGAGTGGGGACCAGCACCTGTTGGCAATGAGGCAGATGAGCCGAGGTCACTTGCTGATCGCCTCGATCTGATGGCTGATGCGCAAGCTGCCGGCAGCACGGCGCAATCTGACCTTTATGCCGCTGCCACGGTGTGGCGCAAGCATTTGCGTGGTCAGCCCGCCCCCACACAGGCGGATAGCGCGCCGCCGAGTGCGCAGGGCGCACCGTGTGATCGCGAGGACTTCGCGTGGCTGGTCGTGCAGGAGGCATGCGAGACGGAGCCAGCAGACGAAGACGATCCGGAGTGCATCCGCATCTTGCGTCGCGATCTGAAAACCGCCGTGCTTGCAGCATTCCTGCGCGCTCCGAAGAGCAAGGCCGCGTTTGCCGCGCCAGGCGATGAGGCGCAGTTGCTGGCCGATGCGGAGCGGTATCGCTGGCTGCGGGACAACTGGGGATATGTGAGCGAGACATACACCGGCAGCGGGCCGCAGGTCGAAAGCGTGTACCTCGTCAGCAAAGACGACGGCTGGGACACCGATCCGGACAGCCTTGACGCCGCAATCGACGCTGCCCGTCAGGGCGAAGGGGGTGCGGAATGAAGATGGCACGCGCAGACGAGAACGATCTGAAGGCGGCGCTCGATGTGTCACGCATCATCGAGGATCTGGAGCGTGGGTACATGCCTGGCCAGGACGACGAGGGAGTCGAATTTTTCGACCGAGACGACGCCGATCAGTGCCGGCGTGCATTGGCGGCGATCCTCGATGCAGCCGACCAGGGCAGCATGTTTCGAGTCACGTTCGGCATGACCGTGGTGCTGGACCCGCGCAACAAGGTCGTCGATCCTGACGCCGACACGTTGGAAATCCACCCGGACCACGAGCGCAATGCGGAAGACGCGGCGCGGTGGCGACACATCCGCCGCAAGCTGTGCCTGACCGGCAACGGCGACGGGACATGCGCTATGCATGCAATCAATCTTCCTGCGGCCATCCAAGGTTGGCCGGAGCCGGAACAAGTGGCCGAGTTTTGCGACGCCGCAATCGACGCCGCACTGCGCGCAAACATCGGGGAGAAGATGCCATGACGGACGCCACCACCCCCGTCGCATGGCGCTGGCGCTGGAAGGATTTGCCGGACGCCGGATGGCAATTGAGCAGCGTGGGCGGATGGCGCGAAACCGAGCACATCGACGCGCAACCGCTGTACCTGCATCCGCCACATCAGCCAAAACGCACCGTCACCTACGTCTGCCCGGTGTGCGCGGCCAGCCTGGAGCGCCAGGAATGACACCTGACATTCGCGCGGCCAGCAGGCTCACCAGCGACCCCACGCGCGTGATGTGGTTCGACGTTGGCCAGGTGCCCGAATACTCTGCTGATCGCCCCGTCGACGCAGAGCGGTTGATGCATCCACCGTTCGACCGTTGCGCCATCTGTGGGCGGGATGCGGACGGAGATCTATTCGTGCTGACAACCACAGAAGGCCACAACAGCCTGGCCATCGCGGGACTGACAAGGGCGCGCGCCGGCATCGTCTACATGGATGCGTTCGCCATCATGCGGTTGGAAGATGGATCACTCGCGCTGCATCGAGCGAGTGACGAAACCCAGGCCCGTGCCGCCGTGGTGATGGTGGATGAATGGCTCACACGCCTGGACACATCGGGCCTCAGTGGTTATCAGCCCGTGATAACAGAGCACCCCATCAACCGCGAGCGCATGCGCAAGGGCAAGCGCCCGATTCACTACACATGGCGCACTGTCGTCGTGCAGCCCAGCAGGCCATCAACCCCGCAGGGCGGAACGCACGCAAGTCCGCGCGCACACGACCGGCGCGGGCACTGGCGCAGGCATCCGGGCGGGAAGTTGGTGTGGGTCAAGTCATGCCGCGTCGGCGACGAGAGCGCGGGCGCGGTTTTCAAGGACTACAGGATTTCACATGGCAGTGATACTCACAAAACACCCGCCAGCCACCATTGAATGCATCACTGCATTCTCGAGATGGTTTGGTCTCTCTCCGCTCGATTCTGACATCGACATTCAGACCGATGTGGCGTGGGACCACTGGCAGCACGCATGGCACGCCGCGAAGCGCGACAGTGACCGCGAGCAGGCCGAGAACGCCACGCTACAAGCGGCATGGCGCATTGCGGACGAAGCAAGCCGCGAATTGGTAGAGGGCCACGGCATGCGCGTCGATCACGTCACGATCAGCTTGGATGCTGATGAGATCGCATCCGCGCCAGCGCTGGAGGAGGCCATCGACTACCTCGAGAACCGTGGCATTGCCACTCGGATGGATGCGCCGGACGAGGTGCTGGTGATTTTCGAAAACGTGGCGCCCGGCGCGGGAGGGGGTGGGCGATGAGCGAAACCGAGTTGATGGAGCGCCTGGACAAGATGACCAGCGCCGTGCACCTGATGGCCAAGGCCCTGGGAACGCGCTTGGATCGCGCTCAGCTGGCCGAGCGCATGGGAATCCACCGGAACACGCTCCGACACCGCTTGGCCACGGACAAGTCGATCCCACGGCCCGGAACTGACGGGAAGTGGCTGCTCAGCGAGATCGTGGACTGGGAGCAGCGCCGCCGCTGAGGCGCTTTGCGATCTGGCTGCCGGTCGGGTTGTAGTAGGTGAGCGCGCGCGTGGTGGCCGCCCAGCCGAAGATCTTGCACAGGTCCAGCACGTCCACCTTGCGCGCCAGCCGAGTAGCCGCGGTGTGCCGGGCATCGTGGAAGGTGAACCCCTCCAGGCCGGCCCGCTCGCGGTACTTGCGGAACATGGCATCCAGGCTGCGCGCGGGGATGCCGAACACCAACACCTCATCGAAGCCCTTCATGCGCTCGATCACTCGCGCAGCCTCGGGCGTCAGCGGCACCTGGCGCGCCCTCCCCGTCTTCGTCCGGTTGGCGTGCAGCAGCACGTGGTCGACGCGCACATCGGCCCACTCCAGTCCGCACAGTTCACCCGCTCGCATGCCCGTCTGCAATGCCGCCACGAAGCAGTGGCCTACCGCTTGGCGCACACTGCGGACGGGCCGCTTCATGGACCAGTCCAGTGCGCGGAGTAGGCGCCGCGTCTCGTGCGGTTGGATGATGCGCTCCCGATGAGGTGCAGCTGCGGGCTTGCGCACATCCCGAATCGGGTTCGTTGCCAGCCAGCGCCACTCGCGCCGCGCCACCTCCAGCACATCGGCCAGAAGCACCATGTCGCGGATCACCGCGCCGTTCGACCGGATCTTGAGGCGAGCATCGCGCCAGGCGGCCAGATGCTCGCTGGTCAGGTCCGACAGCAGTACCTTGGCGGGAAAGTCCGGGTGCTTCTTGAACGCCTCGAAGCGCAGAAGCTCTTTCGTCTCGCCGCGCTTACGGGGGGAGACTTCTTCGCCGTACCTGTCCAGGGCATCTGCGACAGTGCGGACCTCGCCTGCCCGGCCAGAGCGGACAGCCAGCAGTTCAGCCTTGCGGCGGGCCGCCCACTCGGTCGCCTCGCGCTTAGTGTTGAAGGTGCCCGCGTCGCGCTCGCCACGCACTTCGATCTGCACGCGCCACGTGCCGGCGGCTGTCTGCTTGGGGGTTGCCACGATTGGGGGGAGTTCTGGGGGGAAATTGGGGGCGTCCGTTGTGCAAAGGCTTGCAGCGGGCGCACTGTATCACCCCTGCCAGTGCCTTAACCCCTTGATTTTGTGCAGATCAATGCCAGCGTTGCACTGGCCTGCATTCATCTCTGGTGCCCGGAGCGGGGATCGAACCCGCATGCCCCTTCGCAGGAAAGCGGCGGATTTTAAGTCCGCAGTGTCTACCAGTTTCACCATCCGGGCGTCCGGGGGATGGACGACGATAACCCAAAAAACGGAACAGCCCCGTTCACCGGGATCGCCGTTGAACGGGGCTGTCCGAAGAAAGTGGAGGCGCGAACCAGAGTCGAACTGGTCTAACCGGATTTGCAATCGGAAATCCCCTATGCAAATCAACATCTTACGACGCCGCTACCCGGATCGCTCCCCAACTCTCGGGCAGTGAGCCCAGATGATACCTCCTCATATGAAGTGCCCTCCGGGCACTCTTTTGGTGCGCCCATGCGCAGCAGAAAACCAACCACAGACAAACACCATGAAAGTTCTCAAAGCGCTGATCAACAGCGCCAATCCCTTCCGTCAGATGAGCGCGGAGGAAAAGGTCAAACGCCTGCTGGCGGAAGCCGAACACCAGCTCATTGATTACACCGAAACAGCTGCTCTTTCCCAAAAGATGGCTGAGTTCTACGAAGAGCGTATTCAGCGCTTGAAAAGCGCAACAACGCAATCTCAACAAATCCAGTGAAATTGGATTAAACCCAGTTGCGCATTCTGCGCTTCTTCGGTTTCTTGAATTACATAGGAATTATGGAAGCGCACGAACACGCACTCTCCAAAGCAAAGATTGCTTTGATGCAAAAGCCCGATTCGGTATTCTTTGCGACAGTCTGTTTTAGCCTGGCGCATGAATTCGACACCGGCATTCCCACAGCAGCAACTAACGGAGCGAAGGTTCGGTACAACCCGGAATTCTTCATGCAGCTCAATGCCGATGAACGGCTTTTCCTCGTACTGCATGAAACGCTTCACGTTGCCTATTTGCACATGGGTCGCCGTAATGGCAGAGACCCTTATGCATGGAATGCGGCTTGCGATTACGTCATCAATTTGATGCTCGTGGACCGTGGCTTCAAAATGCCTAAAGACGGTCTTCTCGATGAGAAATATCGGGGAATGTCGGCAGAACAAGTCTACAACTCGTTCCCCAAGGACGAAGACTTCAGTGACGTGATGAACGACTTGGAAGAGTCTGCAGATCTGGGAGCCGCAAAAGAGGTTGAAGAAAAGGTGACGCAAATCGTCATGCGGGCAGCAATGCAGTCCGCAATGATGGGAGATAAGCCGGGAACAATTCCAGGAGACATCCAGGTCATGCTCAATAACCTGGTTGACCCGAAATTGCCTTGGCAAATGATCCTGCGCAAATACCTTCAAAAGTACGCCAAGAGCGATTACACGCTGCGCAAGCCTAGACGCCGCTATTTGCCCAAACTCTTTCTGCCTGGCCTTCTGAACGAAGCAATGGTTGATTTTTCAGTCGCTGTTGATTGTTCAGGATCTGTTTCCGACGCTGAATTCACTCACATGGTTTCCGAAGTCAATTCGGCCATGCGGGTACTCAAGCCCGGAAAAATCACAATGGTGCCTTTCGACACGGTGATCCGGGAAGTCACTCCGATCAAGAACCTCACTGAATTGCGCAAATGCAGTTTCACAGGCAGGGGTGGCACTAACATCACGCCGGTGCTTGATTGGGCGATTCAAGAAAAGCCGCAACTGCTGCTCATCTTTACTGACGGCTATTTCAATATGCCGCGCAATATCAGGCCCAGATCCGACGTTATCTGGCTGATTCACAACAACAAGAATTTCACCGCTCCGTTTGGAAAGGTGATTCACTATCAATTGGAATAGAAAATGCTGGACGCCATCGACCACGAAGAATCCATCGAGCAAAGTATCCCCGCAAAAACTTCGGAACTGAAATTGACCGAGGGCCAGAACAAGGCCCTTAATCAAATGCTCAGCTTCGTGATCGACAGTCAGGAAAGCATTTTTGTGTTGCGCGGCAATTCTGGATGTGGCAAATCAACGCTCATGAAGGAGTTCGTTAAGCGATACCCCAAATTCGTTGCTGCATACAAATTGGTGGATCCGAATTTCAAGGAAAAGGATCTCCAATTAACTGCGACAACGAACAAGGCAGCGGAAGCACTTCATTTGCTTACTGGGAATGAGGTGCTCACGATTCATTCGTTCCTTTACTTGCGTCCCCAAAAGGATTTCAAGACCGGCGAAATCGAGATGGTTCCCAGCCCCATGTCGGAGGCGCGGGATTACGTAGTCGTAATTGATGAAGCCAGTTTTATCGACTGGAAATTTCTCAAGCTCATTCTGAGCTGCATGAAGGACTGCAAAGTTATCTTCGTGGGAGACCCTGAGCAAATTGTTCAGGTCAATGCAAAAGATGCACCAGTATTCGATGGTCGCTATAAAGGCGCGGAATTGACCGAAGTGGTTCGCCAACGTGCAGCCGATGGTAGTTCTACGTTGCACCCGATTACCGAATTGGGCATGGCTTTCCGTGATGTTGTTGTGGATGGGGACTGGTCCCGCCAATTCCCCGTGGATGGCAATTTCGTCAAGCACCTCAATTGGGACGATTTTTCTGCAGAGGTCCGCAAGGAATTCAGTCGTCCTGATTGGGGATATAAGGATGCAAAGCTCCTTGCGTGGACGAATAAGCGCGTCACCGAGTTCAATAACGCAGTGCGCGAAATCGCAATGGGAGATGCCAATATCTCCGAAGGGGATTACTGCACCGTGAATTCCTTTGTCAAAGCCTCCCGAGGCTCTCTGAAAACCGACGAACTCGTTCACGTCAAGGCCGTCTACCCCGATATTCATCAATTCGGTGTTCTGGGCCGGTACATCGAATTGGACAAGGGCAAGGTTTTCGTACCCTACAGCCTGGAAGCCAAGAAGCAAGCAATTAAATTGGCCCGAGAGCAAGAGCGTTATAGCGACGCTCTGAAAATGGAAACTGATTGGGCTGACCTGCGGCCGGTTTATGCATGCACGATCAATAAATCGCAGGGAAGCACCTTCGATAAAGTCTTCATCGACCTATCGGACGTGGCCCGTTGCAATAACGGTAATACTATCGCCCGATTGCTTTATGTAGCTGTGACTCGTGCCAGACATCAAGTCTTTTTGACTGGTGATTTGGCCTAATGCCAACCCAGTCTAAAAATGGACCATTTGAACCACGACCCTCGGACAAAACAAACCATCAAGGAAGAACTCTACAATTTCCTGTACTCCCCCGTGCAGCGTGAATTCAGGGCTCGACTTGATTCCCTGATCCTGAAGAACACGATCGCTTGCGGTTACGGGCATCGCTCGTTCGTCTACAAGGGCAACCTGTATTCGAGCGAAGACACGTTGTCCCGTACCCGCAATAAGCTCGCTCCGCAGTTCAGGCAAGAAATGGAGGACTACCTCTCGGAGCTTTCGGCTCTGAACACTGAGGAAATGTCCCCCGTGATCACCTACATCAACCAGGTGCTCAATGCTTCCAATGACTTTGGGGATTACTTCAAGTTGTTGCCTGAAGCCTGTCATCCGATCTTGCAGAAGATTGTGGATTCCTGTCCCTGCAGGAATAGCAAGTTATCCCAGGCACGGGTGGAAAAGATCCAGCAAAACAATCAAAAGCCGATTGCATTGCTGAAACGACGTTTGGTCCACAACCTCCTGATTTAGGCATGCGACACATCCTCTTTGAAACCTCGGATAGCTATTCCGTGGCTGTCCTCATCAAGCACACTTCGTTCAACAAAGCGGATGTGGGTCAACACTACTTCAAGCCTTTGGCCGAACGAGGTGTCCCAGCCGGCGAGGTCATTGCCTTCAACCTCACCTACAACGAAGCCAACAAAGCTCCAGCAGCCCTGATCAAGGACTACCTGTCGCAACTACTGCCGGAACTGAACGCCTTGGGCGTGAAGTTCCTGTACGTAGCAGATGCTTCGTACTTCAAGGTGCTGGCAGGACAGAGCAAGGCCGATCCCCACTTCGGCTACAACCTGCCCTGCAAGGTCAAAGGTTTCGAGCACATGCGGGTGATCCTGGGGGTGAACCACCACCAGCTGATCCACAACCCCTCCGTGCAGCAGAAGCTCGATCTAAGCCTGGACACCCTGGCCCAGGTCTTCCTGGGAACGTACAGCCCCCTCAGCCATGTTGCTTCGGATCGTGGACACGGCTGAACCAAAGGCCAGCGGGTTCATCGCATCCTTCATCAGGTTGCGACCTACCTTCGTGACCTGGTTGTCCTGGTAGAGGTTTCCGACGATTCCCCAGACCGCAGCCATGAGTGGCTTGGTTCGCTCAGTGGTACTGCTTGCCAGGGCTTCGTGAACCTTCTTGCCCGTGGTTTCGTACACGTCGAAGTTGCCAGGCGTTCCACGCCACTGGTTGTATTGCGAAGCCGAGGAGCCTTCGGTATAGAAACCACCCTGCTCCAATCGCTGTGCCAGTGCGTCGCCGTCAACTGCAGCGCCCAAAGTCAGGGTGTTGAGCATGGTTCCGTTCGCCACCCCATCAACTTCACCCATGAGATCGGTCGTGAAGAAATCCTGGCCGGTGCTGCCCTCGCTTTCCATACGGTCACGCAGGGTTGCGTACTTGGCGAACTCCTGCAGAGCGCTCAGGCTATGCAGGTTCTCCCCGCCCTTGCGCACGGCTTCTGCGATGGCGGCCTGCTCCTGAGCGTTCAGGACATTGCCTGCCTGTGCGCTGCGCAATGCCTGCACAGCAGATGCATACACAGGCGTTTCGAGAGCCTGGAGGATCTCCGAAATGCTCTCGAAGTTGTCCTTGCGCTCCGTCTTGAAACCAAGACCTTCACCCACGCGGAGGATGAAAGCTGCACGCATGGCCCCGTCATCCCACGAGATCTGCGTGTCCCACTCCGGTGACTTGATCAGCTGCCGATGGATCTTGCTGGCTTGCGGATTGATAGCCGAAGAAATGCCCACACGCTGCTGCTTCCAGACGTTGAAGCGCAGGAAGAATGGGGTGTCGAGCATTCCTTCGGTGTTGCCCAGGATGTCCGACGTGAACTCCTTGAACAGCTCCCACTCGCGCACCAACCCTTCGTTTTTCGCTTCGATGGAAGCGCGCTCGGTGACGTGGGTGACGCTCTCATTGACAGGCCGTACACCCATCATCTCCAGCTGGGCACGCTCGTCGAACTGCTCCAGCAGGAGCATCAGGTTTTTGCGCACGACCCGAGGACGTGCCTGGTTCTTGAGCAGCGTCTCACGCAGTTCCTTCGGAACTTTCTGATTAGTGCCCGAGGTAGTCTTCTGTACCTGGGTGATCGGCTCCAGAGAAGGGAACTCCACACCGGGGGTGGTCTTGAAGATCTTGTCGAGGATGGAGTTGCTTCCCTTCATCGCCTCTCGCACTCCGACGACTGGCGGGCGCAGAGCGCCCTTGTCGTCACGTGCGACGGCGATGAACTGATGCCGGGCATTGGCGGTGTCAAAGCCCTTGTTGCGTTGACGCAGGCGTGCAACAGCCTTCTCGCTAAGACCTTCTTCACGCAGTGCTGAAATCTCGTCGCCGGCAACCTCCGTGCGTTGAGCCAGCCCTTCACGTTCCAGAAGTTTGAGGGCATGCGAGCCCAGAGTCATGCGAAGACGTGCTTCTAGATCTAGGTATGCCTCGTCCTTGGCCTTCAAACCAAGCGCATCCATCACCTTGCCACCAAGGGAGTCGATGACATGGTGGTGGTACGTACCAACCTGACCGAGAACTGCGCGGGCACGTTGCGACACCGGACGGTCGCTGTCACGACCGAGGATGCTGTTGATCTGCTTGTCCTTCAGGTTCCACGGCTTCGTGGCGTTCTCGCCCGCCCATGTGAAAGCAGCGTAGGCGATGGCGGTCTTGACGTTCTCTTCCAGATCGACACTGCCATCATCGTTCTGCACCAAGAAATCCTGGATCAGATCCTCATGGCGGAAGTCTTCCTTGGCGATCTTGGGAAGGTTGTCCTTGATCACCTCGCTCCAGGCGGCTGCCTGACGGAAAAACACGTTCACTGCGCGCTGGTGGGCTGCAGTCGGACGGTCCAGGGTCAGAAAACGTCCCAGGGACGTCAGTTTCTGCGCCAATGCACTACGGAAATCCTTGATTTCCACCAGAGGTCGAGTGCCAGAGCCTGAAGACTGAGTGAAATACTCAGCAATGCGGTTCTTCAGCAGGTACGGAGTACCTTCTTCAGAGATTTTGCTGAAGATGCTGAGCTTCCCACTCTCCAGAGAGGGAGTTTTAGCCTGTTCCGCAGTCTCAGATGCAGCCTCCGGCTGCTCGTCAGGGGCTTGAGCCTCAGTCTGATCATCCGCAGTTGTGGTAGATTCGTCAGTAGACTGGTTATCTCCTGTAGTTCCCTCTTCAACTGTGACTGGAACTTCATCAGACTGCCCGGAGGGCAGTTGATTCTTCTGAGAATCTACTGAAGTGGACTGGGATTCAGTGGAACTCACGCGCGAAGGGCCGGCCTCGACCGACTCAGCCCGTTCCGACCGTACCGGGACCGCAGAATCAGCAGCAGCCGCCACTTCGGTTGCAGTTCCAACGACCGCAGGCGCAGAGGCAACCTCTGCAGGGCTTGTTGCAGCCTGCACCGCCGCCGAAACTGCGTTGGCTCCTTCGCCTTGACGTCCTTGTGACGGTGCCGAGTTCTTGACATTGGTAGCTCCAGGCGTAGCAGTAGCGTTAGGGGTAGTAGAAGAAGTAGCTGCGGCGGCGGCAGACGTAACTGCCTTGGGCGTGTTCAGGCGCAGCGCACTGCGCATGGCCTTCAGCGTGGCGGTGATGGCCTTCGCTTCAGCAGACACCCCATCAACCAGCTTCTGGGAGTTCGCAGCCAGGCCGCCCAGCCTGCGCAGCTTGGCAGGGCTCACCTCTTCTTGCAGGATCTCCCACTGGTTCGTGCGACGGTTCTTGGCGATCTGCGTACCAGGCCCCTGTTCCATAGCTTCCCGCAGGGTTGCAGCCTTGGACTTGTGGCTTTGCTCGAAGCGGGCAAGCTGTTCCACCAGGCGGGAGGCTTCCGCGTACCTGTTGGTGCCAAGAGCAGTACCAATCTGTGCCTCGTACTGGCGCAGGCCAATGTCTCGGCCGAAGCCTTGGATGATCCGGCGTTCCACCCCATCCATGTCCAGCAGCATGTTCTGTGCTACCCGTGCTTCGGAGAACGTGCGCAGGTAGCTGCGCTGGTCCTTGGTCAGCCCGTTGCTCTGGTTGTCTGCAATGGCCCGTGCATCTTCCGCCGACAGCGAGGTAGGCGAAGCCATCGACAGAGTGATCGCCCGTTCAGCCGAAGCCTTGGCCTTTGCGACGGCCGCGGAATCTTTGACGTCCACGACAGCCTTGGCCTGGGACAGATCCACCTTGACGGTCTTGCGCAGTTCTGCCACATTCGCCGGCGCTGCCTTCTGCTCCATTGCCGTGATGGCAGCGGCTGTGCTGTCCATCTCGGTACGAAGGAAGTCCAGTTGCTTCTTCCAGGCACTGACCTCATTCGGGGTAGCCGAAACAATCTCGATGTCGCGTTCGAGAGATCGAACTTCTTGGGCTACGTCCTCTTCCGTCATGGACGCCGGAGGGTTGCTCCTGAAAGCATCAAGATCCGCTTGAAGCTCTGCGGCGGTTACCCCCATAGATTCCAGATCTTGACGATCCTGAATGCGTGAAGTCAGTTCGCGGTACTGCTCTTCAGCATTCGTCTTGATTTCCTGAGCCTTCTCGAAGTTGGCTTGCTTCTGCTCCGGAGTCGCATCAGCCTTCTGGCTGTTACCGAACAGGGCGGAGATCGCCAACGAAGGCGAGTAGTTGGGGCCAGTGGCATCGGTGTAGCTCGACACATCACCGGACTCCACAACCGCTTCATGAGCCTTGCGTTGCTCGGGGGTGAGCTTGGAAATTGCGGCTTCGATGGCCGAGGGCTCATTGTTCTTGGTTTCCTTGCCTGCCTCCTTACCTGACTCCTTACCTGACTCCTTACCTGACTCCTTGAGGCTTCTCAGCACAGCCCCAGGCACCTCACTGGCCTGGATACCACCGGACAAGAGACCCCCGGAAGCTGCACCGATGGCAGCACCCACGAAGACATCCTCCGCACTCGCCGGCTCTGCCTTGACCTCGCCTTCCATGTAGGTCTGGAAACCTTCGGTAGGAGCCTCGGTAGCCGCACCACGGGCAGTTGCGCCGGTAACTGCACGCATGGAGTCCATGAAGCCCTTGCGAGCCGTATCCTCTGCTGCACCGGTCAACGTGCGAGCCACACGGCCAGCACCCAGGCTCACCACGTCACCGGCCTGTTCTGCCAGAGCCAGGGAGGCCGCCTGCACAGCCATCTCGCGCTGACGTTCCAGCGAAGGGAACTGGCCGTTGTTTTCTTTGGCGAACTTCTCCATGCCTTCCTGGAAGACATTGGCGGCATAGCCCACGTTGCTGGCTGCGAGCGCAGCCTGACCGGCCTTGCCGAACAAGCCAATGAACAACTGGGGCGCGTTCTCGATCGCGTACTCACGCACACCTGCACCGTTGGAGGCCAGTGCACCTCCGGCATTCATCAGGAGCGTGGCCACACCCTTGGCAATGTCACCGTAATTGCTGGCGTCCCAGCCATCCTTGACCTGATCCCATGCAGGCTGAAAGCCATCTTTCAGGTCTTCCTGCAGTGCATTGCGATTGGTTTGATCGACGATGCTGGAGGTGTCGAAGAACTTGTTGACCGAGCGTGCGCGCTGGCGATTTGCGATCGAGGCTTCCAGCTTTTCCAGAGCTGTACCCGAGTTGCCGACAGGCGCCTGCATGCGGGCGACGTCTTCTTCCGTGCCCTGATTGGTCTTCAGGCGGTTGTATGCCTCGTAATCCTGGGGCTGTAGACCCGTCGTCTGCATTTCACCGGCTGCGGTGAAAGGCAATGCGGCAATATCGCCCACCAGCCGGGTAGCACCGGAAACCAAAGAGGCTGCGTCATTGACCCGATTCGCAACAAAACTACCAGGCAGCAAGCCCAGGCTTTCCGACCAAGGAGAAGTCTGAGGCGATTCAGGAATAGCCGGGGTGGAAATAGGAGCCAGAGCGGCTTTCTTGGCTGCCGACGCAGCAGCAAGAGCCTGGAGCTTTTGGTCTGATGCTGCTCGTCGGTTCAGGTAGGTATCAATATCGAAATCGGACATACACGCCTCTATTAATTAGAGGCGAGTGTATTTGATTTGACGTTAATTCTTCTTGCGAAGCTCTGCCAATTCCTTTTCCAACTGCTTGCGCTGTTTAGCCAGTTCTTCCTTGCTCAGGGAATTGCGGCTGAGGGCGAGTCTGTCACTGTAAGGGGTGAGACTGCTCAGGTATCCCTCGTCGGGCAAATAAGGCACCGGGGCGCCCAATGCGTTGAGGCCACGAATTGCAGTGTTTGTTGCACCCATCAAACCACGGGGGATCATCGTTACCAAATCCAGGGCTGCGGCATTCAGGTTCTGTGCAGCATCCCCTGCGGTATTGACCCCGGAAATGATGGCCTGGCGATCAGCTGCGGTACGTGCATCCAAGAACTTCTGTGCTTCGGCTGAATAGCTGTCACGCTCGCCTGCCGCGATTTCAGCAGTCTCCACGTCATAGAGGCGACGTTGAATTGCCTGCTCTGCTGCAATAGCTGGATTCGGGCGTGCAGCATCCAAACCAAGGCCCTGAGACGTACTGGGTTCGGGATCACGTGATCCCCGGGGAGCGACAACAGTGCCGGGATTGTCATCATTCGAGTTTCGTGCACGCTCGCCCTGAGCGGTTGAACTGGAGGGTTCAGCAGTACCGAACAGATCCGGGTAGGCACGTCGGTCGGCGCGGTCAGCAACACCTCGGGCTCGTTGGATTTTGGCCAGAAGATCTTCCCGCACGGCTTGGCGTGCCAACATGCCCGGCTGCTGCGTTTCCATCGCGGCATCAAGGGCCTTCCCGATCTCCGTCGAATAGTCGCTGTTCCACAACCATCCAGGTTTGATGCTATCGGCGAGCTTTAGTACGGCCGATTGAACGGCATCGACAGGTAGCTCACGCAGGGCCGGATTCTTTTCCAGTGCCCGGTTCAGGCTTCCAACAGCCATCTGCAGCTTCTCTGAATCCTTACCGAACACGGTGCTCAACGAATCGGTAACTGCCTTCAGCCCAGCCTCCGAGCCGATCAGCCCGTTGTTCTGCTGCGTCAGCTTCTCGGTCAACTTCTGCACCTGCTCTGCAGCCTTGGCTGCTTCCGTATCCAGACGGGCTTGCCGACGATCTTCGCTTTCTTGATTGGCACGAGTGACCTGAGCCTTGCTGGCCGCAATTTGCTGCTCGGTCGCCTGACGCTGCAAAGGACGCATCTGCTGCTCGTCGGCCGCACGATCGGATTCCCAGCCAAAACGCTTGCCAGCACGCTCAGCCTCGGTGGCTGCTTGAGCCAGTGCAGCGCCTTCGATAAGGTCCGGGCTTGCCTGCAGCAAGGACCGCGCACCAGCGAAGTCTCCACCTGCGATTCGCTTCTTGATCTCGTTGACTTGGGGCAACTGTTTCTGAGCGAGCTGGTTCTGCTCGAACGCTTGGCGCTCGGTAATGACCTTCTGAACTGCTGCCGTGCGAGCGTCTTCAGCACCGCGGACGGCAGCAAGATCCTTGGTCATCAGCCCTGCCCGCATCTGGTCGAGTTGACCTGATTCCTGGAGCTTCACAATATCCTCGGGAGTCCTGGCTCCCTGGAGGGTGTTCAGCAGCTGCTCGCGTGCATAGGCGCTGTTGGCTTCAAGAGCTGCCTTTTCAGCATCAGCCCTTTGCTGAATGACTTTGTTGAATTGATCGAAACCAGCGTTGATGCTGGTGCCTGCTGCGGCAAGGCCCCGGAACACTTCATCGTTCCGAGGCCCAGTGACGTTTTGCCAAGTGATAGGGGATGCCATTTAGGTTCCGTAGTGGAAGTAGATAAATGGCATGTATTGTCTCACCTATTTACTTGGTAAATTTTTTGTCCTCCACCCACAGAATATCTCCGCAGAAAGCGCCTTTGATCTTCTTTCGACTCAATGCGGCAGCCAGCTCATCTTTGGATACCCGGTACTTAACCAAGTAAGCGATTGCCTTGATAGGAACCCCGAGATAATGAATTTGCTCTTTGGTCAATCCAAAGGCCAAGGCTTCCTCAACTTGGTGAAGCGATTCATGCTGACAAGGCGTAGGACTTCTGACGATTTGAGGTCTTGATTGTTCGTTAATCTCTTCCAGCCGAACTGCAGTTCTGTGAACAGAATGGGCGGCAATGCGAGAAGAGTTCTTCAGGATCGAACCGAGATCTTTGAGGAACTGCATACAGAAAATTATTCAGTACGTGGTGCACATCACTTGCTGACCAAATCTGTTGCACCAAGTCGTCTTAGTTGCGTTCTGATTAAACTGCTGTTGGAATTGCTGTTGAGACGCAATGCTATTCGCCGCACGTTGCGCATTCAGCATATTCCTCATGTGCTGGTGCTCAGCAGTTAGAAGACTGAAGCATCTCTCGTAACTCGGCTGAGGAGTCCGTTCTTCTCTATCCACGCTTTTCTGTAAGGTCGCCTGGTCAAAATCATATCGCTGGAGGTTTTTATCAATGCGTTCACGGGCAGCTTCTGCCTCTGCTTCAGAGATATGGTTGTTTTTTGTGCATCGGTAAGTGTCAACCCATTGAGCACCAAAGCGATCGTAGAGTTGGCTGTTCATGGGTAGGTCAGCATGAGCTGCTCCACATACCAAGAACACGGCAGCAGCGACCATAGAACTGACACCACGCATGAAAAAAGCTCCTCTTCTATCGAAGGGAGCCCTTATACCAGAAGTGCGACTTACGGTTACACGATCCTGTTGCGTGCCATGTAGGAACCAACACTTTCGTATGCATCTGGGTTGGCTGCCACACGAGCACGCTGACGATCCTCTAGGCGAGCGTTCGTCAGTGTCCGCTGGGCTGCGTAGTTCTGGGCGTACTGCTGCTTGTTGTTCTCGAAGATGTCCTTCTGCAAGCCGTACTGCTTCATCCCAAGGTACAGGTTGCCGATGCCTTGGGCGATGCCCAGCCCTTGTTGAACAATTCCAGGAGAGTACGCCCCTGTTTTTTGATCGGTATACCCCCACCAGTTTGTGCTAGGAACGGCCTCAGAACCTAGAGTTGATGGACCTGCCGTCAGCATTGCCGAAGGGCTTGGAGCATAGCCGAGAGGATTGGCCACTACCGAAGGGGCAACCAAATTTGTGTTCCCCAACGCCGTTCCTCCTGTCAATACGTTGATAGGGGTCGTTCCATAGTTGGCCAAGGACTCCATCAAGCCAACAGAAGGAATACTGTTGAACGCCTGAGAGCGGTAATCAAACGCGGTTGCCATTTAGCGTATTTCCGAGAGTGTCGTTAAAAGAAGGTAGTCGAAGCGCCACGTCCACGTAATTGTGTAGCGCATCAAAAGTCAAAGCTCCGATGTTACCGGAGTGAACAGTTCGGTTCATATAGTCGGTAGGCGTCTCTCCAAAAATCACCAGTGGATCAATCAGGTTCGTCACGCCGGCATCCAATTGCTTATTGATTTCCTCCAATTGATTCAGTTGCAATTCGGCGATCATGTTGAAGGTGTCCGATTCCACCTTCAGGGCCTGGAGCAATTCACCCACAGCTTCGCCTGCCTTGGTGATGAGCGAATTCCCCATCGCCAGCAATTCGGTGGCCATCGGAATTCCGATTCGTGTCGTCTTTCCAAGGTATCCAACCGCAGCAGCAATGATGCCCAGGACACCAGCCAGTTGAGGCCCGACTGCCTTGACGATGACATCGGTGACCACGTTTGAGATTACCAACTTCAATACGGTGTTGACCAGCAACTGCACCACCGTTCCCGTAGTAATCGCTGTGCCTAGCTGAGCGAGGAAGCCTTCCATCCCGTAGCCAAAGCCAATCACGGTAAGGACCACCCCAACTGCACCCATCAGTGCAGTGAACCAGCTGGACTGATACCACTTGATCTTCTGGACGATCAGGCTGTTGAAGACGAAGTGAAGGCCAATTGCGTAGAGATCTTCCTTGTCTTTTGCCGGGTAGTTCTTGCAGATCGAGCGATCAACAGGAATGTGCAGGACATTGAACTTTCTTCCAAGCTCGTCTTCGTCAACCGCAATAGCAACCTTGTCCTGAATCCAATACACGACCAGCAGTTGAATTACCGCAATTTCAAAGTACGTATCTTCCGACGCCTGATAGCGGTAATAGAAAACAGGCACCCAGGTGGTCTCGACCTGCTCCATTGGAATGCCTGATTCCGTGTCCACGTAATACGTGGTGGACTGGAAGTAGCCAGATTCCTCGCTGATATAGGTTCCCTTCGGACCGATCTTGCCGGCCATCCTTTTTTTGGTGATGCCGTTGTGCTGCACGCCGGTTCGCATCCAGGCGTCCATGATTCCAATATCCGTGGACGAGCTGAAATTCGTAGGATCGAGCGCAAACCTCTGAAATAGATTCAACTTGTCGCGCTCCCGGTGATCCTGCCGATAGAACATCACATCAAAGAATTCGTACAGGTATCTATTGACGATCCTGTTCTCGCTGACAGCAGGCACTGCTACGTGCATGAAGGCAGTTTCAATGTCCTTGATGTCGGGGTTCTCATGGATTGCCTCAATTGTTTGTGCGTAATCCATGCCGAGCATCTTCAGCATCTTTTTCGAGGTCTTGTAGTGGGGCGTATCCTTCTGCAATTCCATCGAGAGCTTCATGAAGCGGAAATAGATTCGCGGAAAGAACTCCCCCTCCTCCTCGGGGAAGTCGTAATAGGCGTCCAGCGTCGGGTAGGTGCCCTCGCCCACCTTGTAGAGCACGTACTTCACCTGGGTGTCCACCAGGTAGCAGACGTGGAAGTAGTCCGCCTCGGGGTCGTAGCCCGACACGGGGATCTGGAACGTGTCCTGTCGATAGGGCCAGGTTTCCACCCCGAACGGGCTCACCTGTCGATCGTCGGGATGACGGAAGGTGTACGTGACTTCCATGTACTCACCGATCAGGCCAGACTTCACCAGCGGCTCGGTGAAGCCAACACTGTCGAGTGCGGGGTTGTAGTTCCACTTGCCGATGGCTGTCGTTTCCCAGCGTCTCTCAGGCGTCGGTCCAGCCTTGGGAGACTTGCCCCAGGTGGCGAGCGATTGAGATGTCAGGTTTTCGGCCTGCGCTGATCCGATGACGGGACGCATATCCACCAGCCAGTACTCCAGGTCGGCTGGCATACCAGGGGGCTTGAGCGTGTTGGTTTCCACCTGGTAGCCGAACTCGCTTTGCAAGCGCGCCCAACCGATGTGCAGCATGTTGGGTGGCCCGACACGGCAGTACTCCACCGTCACAGGTTGCCCTTCAGCCTGTTCGATCACAGCCTGCGCAGCTTCCCGCCCGTGGTTCTGGTTCTTCGTGTAGGAGCTGGGCAAGCCGATCGGGTAGTTGGTCTTGGCGTATTCGTACACCTTTTCCAGCTTCGCCCCGACACTGCCGTTGAAGAACTCCAGCAGCGAATCCACGATGTCGGTGTTCGTCAGCACCGCATTGAGGATGGCTTGCTTGGAGGCATCAGGGAGGTTGTCGTCCTCGATGACGCGCTGGGCTGAGGTGCCCACGTAGGTCTTGTATTTGGAGCTGAACAGGCCCATGCCGGGAATCTCTGAGATCTGAAAGAAGAAAAAAAGGGAGCCTCCGGCTCCCCTTGTGAACGACTGAAAGGCTCAGGCCCCAACACCGGAAAGCAGCTTCTGCACCGCCGACCCGATGTGAGAGTCGCCCAGACGGTTGGTGCTGTTGGCTTCGGTGCCTTCGTCCGTGGTGCGCCGCACGATCCACGACTTCACCAGGATGTCCGCGGCCTTCTGTTCCGCATCTCGTGCGAAGCCTTCGGCCTGAGCCGTGTACAGCGCGATCTGCTTGCCCAGGACACTGTTGGTCGCCACACCAGAGCCATCCGTCTGTGCACGTTCCGTTGCCAGCTTCTGTGCCAGAAGCGTCGTTTCGGCACCGGACTTGGTGACGTTCGCAGTGATCAGTTCGTACTCAGCACGCAACTTGCATTCGGTTGCCACCGCCACCTTGGTGTTCTCCACCTCGGTCAGCGTCTGCTGTTCAATGTGGGCAGTCTGGGACGTGATCTGACTCTCTTGCGCTGCCAGGTTCAGGATCTCCTGATCCAGACGATCCCTCTGCTTCACAGCAGTCAGCAGATCATCATCCAGCTTGTCACGTTGCTTCGCAGTGGTCAGCAGCTCGTCCACCAAGTTCAGCTTCTGCTGTTCCAGCAGCGCGATCTCAGCCGGAATCTTCAGGCCCTGCTTTTCCAGCAGGATGATCTCAGCGTCCAGCTTATCCTTCTGGGCTTGCAGCAGCGGCAGTTGGGCTCTGGTGTTCTCCAGTTCAGCCTGTGCGATCAGCAGCTGAACACCGGCCTTCTCCACCTCAGCCTGTGCCAACAGGATCTGTTGCTGCAGCAGCTGTGCTTCGAGGAAGTCCTTGCGCCCACGGGTCAGGAACTCCAGCGAAGTTCCGAGGATGGTCTGAACGCCACCCAGGTAGACCTGGGAATACTCCGGTCCCTTGATGCGGTTCAGCTTGAACTCACGGTCGATGTGGTTGTGGAAAGCTGTCATCAGCTTGTCGAACACACCAGTACCGTCCACCACTGTCGTGGTCAGCTCCGACAGATTCAGCGGAGGGATTGCAGGGAGAGTCGCCATGTCTACAGGGCTTGGTTTAGTCGATCGCGCGCGTTGCAGCCTGGCGGGCTGCCAGTTCCTGCAGTTCTTCAGAAGTCAGCGCGGGCAGGATCTCGATGGCGAATTCCTTGATCATCTTGTGCTTGCGGATGGTGTTGCCACGGCTGTCCTTGGCATTCACGTAGATCGGGCACTGGCGATCGCGCAGGAACTCGTACAGGATGTGTTCGACGTGCCAACCGTCTTCGGCATTGAAGGGCACGAAACGCTTCACCGAGCCGATCATAGAGTTGGCCACGGTGAAGATTTCACCGTCCCATTCGCGCTTCGCCGGATTCATGCAGGTCAGGCGGATGCGTACCAGACGCAGCGCTTCATCCTTCAGGCGCTTGCGCATTTGATTGGCGGTCTCAGCCACAACGCCGGTCTCGGCAGCGGTAGATGCTTGGTTCTGGGCTTGAGGTTGCTCGGCTTGCGCAGCGGCGATCTTTTCGCGCAGCTTCTCGGCGCTGATGCTCGGGTGGTACTTCACACCCAGAAGATCGGCGCGTGACTTCAGTGCGGCCAGTTCATCGGCCGGAGAGATTTCGAGGTCAGACATTGGAATGAGGGGAATTGGTTGGTGCGGTCAGGACCGGAAACCGAGTGAGGGAGGGTGTCCTCCCCCACTCGGTCATGCTGCGGCCAGGCTTACAGCTTGGCGACGGTCTTGATCAGGGCCAGGCGTTCAGGACGCAGAGCCATGAAGCCGTAGTACCACTTGATCGACATGAAGCCGGTTTCGCCGTAGGGATCGTTCTTGTCGGCCGTGGCTTCGCCGGGCTTCTTGTGCAGGATCTTGAAGTTCACCGACTTGCCATCGGTCTGGAAACCAATGGTGGTGAAGCTCTCCGCACCCACGATCAGGATCGGGAACACGTCGAAGCGACCATTGGTCTCGTAGGTGTCGGTGTTGTTGCCCACAGGAGCACCTTCACCTGCCCACTTCATCATCTCCGGCACGACCACGAAGCGCATGGCGTCGATGGAACCCACCTCACCGCGCAGCACGTTGCCGCCAGCGGCGTAACGCTCCACAGGGATGAAGGCCGGCTCGTTATGCAGATCCTTCATCGCACGCAGCGTGGGCAGCAGTTCCGAGCCGATGTAGGCCACACGAGCGCCTGGGATCACCTTGGTGTCCACGAAGCGGGTGCCCGTGATCATCTTGGTGTACTTCGGCGTCAGGTTGTTGTCCAGCAGGATGGATGTCCGCATCAGGTCGCCGTAGGTGACCAGAGAGGTGGCATCCATACCTGCGTTGGAAGTGGCCGCGCCGGCGTACACCACGACACCGGCACTGCTCAGCAGGTCGATCTGCAGGGCGTCTTCGGTAATTTCGTGGGCGCCTCGGATCATCTCGCGGTGAACGTGCTGATCGAGTTCTTCGTCCGTGTCGAAGTCCAGCGATTCCTGGGTGTACTCATCGAAGAAGCCGAACTTCTCGAAGGTGCCTTCCAGTTCCTTGCGCTTGAAGCCAACACGGTTCACGCGGCCACCGTGCTCACCCAGTGTCGGTAGCTTGCCTGAGATGGTGCCGACGTCCTTGCTGGAGCCATACAGGTTGCCGGAGCCTTGGGCACGGAACGAGCCAGGCAGAGCAGCCACGACAGCAGCCGACAGAACGTCGGTCGTGAACTTCGACACACGCTTGCTCACGGTCACGGTCCACGGCGAAGCAGAACCTGACTTGACGGCAGTGCCAGCTTCCACGGCGTTCACCGCAGCAGCCGCTGCGGTAGCGTCAGCTTCCACAGTGAACGTGCTCACCAACGGCATGGTGACCGAGTAGCTGGATGCAGAGATCGTCACGCCTGCGGCGTCGATACCCTGGTCATTCAGGTTGGCGTCGTCCAGCATCGGGATGTAGTGGAAGCGCTTGATCTTCTTGCCGTGATGCTTGGGCATTGAAGTCACATCAGCCAGCTGGCTGAAGTACTTTTCCTTGTCGGCTTCGATCAGAGCCTTCTTGATGTAGAAGTCCGTGCGGATTTGCGGGCCGATGCTTGATGCAGAGGCCGGAGGGGCGTTATATGCCTGAGTCATTTTTAGGTAACTGGAACTAGATTAGAGGTATTGGCTGCTTGCCAGCTTCTCGAATTCAGCATCCGACATTGCCAGAGGATTGAATTCGGCGGCTGGTGCCTTGTTTGCCGTGCTCTTGGTGGAGCTTGCGGCACGCTTCAGATCTTTGACCTTGCCTTCATCGCGTTTCGGCTGAGGGGGCGTGACTTCGCGCTTACCTGCTTGCGCACTGGTGGGGGCCACCAGATGAGCGAAAGCGCCGGAAGCGTTCAAGCGATCCCCGACTTGGCGATACGCCTCGATGTCGGAAAGTCCGTTCAAGCGGCCAAACAGCTTCTCGTTCTCCACCTCCTTGGCGATCAGGTCATAAATGCCGCGCTCGATGTGCGTATTGATGATCTGGATCAGCTGGGGTGCGTCCGCGATTTGCCGCTTGCTTGCAGCATCCCACTGGCTACCGATCACCTTGAGCGTCTGGGTGTAGGCCGGCGAGTCTTTGATCTCGTCCAGGACCATATCCAGCTCAAGCTCGCGGTCATCGACAGCGTATGCGGTCTGCTTGTACTCGCTTGCCTTTTCAGCGGAAATGTCCATCGGATCAATTCCGCTTTCCTGAACCAGCTTGTTGATCGCGCCTGGGTTCTTGTTATTCAGGTCGATCAGGTAGCTGATTCGTTCTTCACTCATGAGGCCGTTGTTTTCCAACAGCTTCAGGAGCTTCAGATGAGGTTTGAGGGCTGCCATGCGGGCCGTGAAACCAACGCCCTTCTGCACCAGCGAGATTGCGTCGTCGATGCTCTTGAGTTGGATTTCCTTGCCGGCTGCCTTGATAGGGGCCATCAGCCGTTTGTATTCGGCCTCGTAGTCGATGGGTGCAGGTGTGTCTGCAGCAGGTTTCGCAGGCCCATCTTCAGCCTGATTTCCACCTTCATCCTTTGCGTCTGATGCTTCGCTGCCACCGGCTTCTGCTCCTTCCTCGTCAGCAGGCTTGTCGCCTGCCGCCTCGTCGGAGCCTTCGCCGTTGGCAGCTTCACCATCACGCCCATCATCACCAGCTTGATTGCTGCCGTCAGCAGTGTCGGTAGTGGTATCAGGGGCCGGGATCTCATTGCCGGCGGATTCAGGAGAGATGGTTGCGACAGGCTCTTGCATGCCCATCACTTCCTCGTCGGAGAGCTGCAGGTAGTTCACTTCCTGAGACTGCGTAGCGTCACTCATTGTCGTCCCCTTGCTCCAGGATTTCCTCGCGCATAGCTTCGCTCTCGCTCAAAGCTCGACGAGCGTGGGCCGCATTGGCCATCACGGTGTTCAGGAATGCGCTGAAAGAGCCAATTGCGTCGATCTGGGCGACGATGCTCTTTTGCTTTTCAGCGTCCTGCATGTTCGGATCAGATTTCAGATGAACCAGGCGAACAGCCTCGTCCTTGAAATACGCTTGGGAGATGACGCGCTTGAAGTCACGGTTGGTACGCAGACGATTCAAGGAATCCCCCAGCTCGACGAGCTGGCGGTTGTCTTGATCCTGTTTGTCCAACGCCTTGAGTTGAATGTCACTCATAGAACGACGCAGTAGGTAATTACTAAACCAGTTAATTAAGTTAAGCCGCAACTATAACCGAATTATTTGTTGCGATGCTTTAGCAAATCAGCCGCAATCTTTTGTCCCTGCAATTGCTGCTTGAAGCCGTGGTCGATCATTTTCATTTCGGTCTGCGCCCTGGCTTGAGCCCCCTGCTTTTGCAGTTCTCGCTCTTGCTTCACACCACTTTCCTGCTCAACGAAATCGAGGTTCTTGATGTCGGTATCGGATTGGATATTCCCTTGCTTGACTTGCTCAGTACCAGTCTTTGCCTGGTTGAGTATTGCGTTGGCCGACAACTCCGCAGCCTTTGCACGCTCAGATTCCACTTGGGCTTCGAGCAATTCGATTTCAAGCTGCATCTTGCGTTGCAGCAGGGGATCCGGTTGGGGTTGATAGTTCTCGATCCTCTTGGCGAGATCCGGCATCTTGTTGAGACGCGCAATATCCGACAGGATCATGTTGCGCATTTCCGGGTCCATGTTGTTGCCGATGGTTTGCAACATGAAGGACAACTGCTGCGCCTTGTTGGCATCTTCCTCCGCCGACGAAATGCTCAGCTTCAGGTCGAAGTTCCCAGGCAGGTCTTCCCGGTCGATGACCGCAAACTCTTCGTTGGTCAGGCGGATGACCTCCCGTTCGGACAGGAACACTGCGTTCATCGCAATGATCTTTCGACCGATCTTCACCACCGCGTTGCTCAGCCGGCGCAGGATGGCCATCTCTCGCTTGGACGCTGCATCAAGCACCCCTCGGACACTGGCTGCCACATCTCCCAGGCTGCCCGCGTTCATGCCCTGTTGCCCGAAGGACTGCACACCAGTGAGTGACTCGGCCTCGACGGTCTGCAACTGGAGCATCAGTGGAGCTGATTGAGGAATCTCCGGGAACGTGTGCATGTACACGCCCTGGCGAGGGTCCACCTGGGGGTTGAATTCGTAGTCCAGGCCCAGGTCGTACTTGCGCCGGTTGGTCACGTCCAGCATGTCCTTGCGGATGCCTGTCTGGCCGTTGGCCGAGCGACCCAGGATGTCGATCATCCCGCGGGTCACAGCCCCTGCAATCTGCTGGTTCTCGGCCAGCAGAGCACCATCGGGCTCACCGTGTGTGCTCTTGCGCTTGGGTAGGTAGTGGCAAAGGACGAAGGGCAGTTCCTTGTCAGGGAACGGGCTCTCTTCCATTCGGATGATCGTGTTTCCTGCCCAGGTCACCACAATCGGCTTGGTGATGCCAGAACCGTCGATGTCCCAGTAGCCCCAGTATTCGTAGGCCACGAACTTCGTGCGGGGCTTGTCCTTGAGATTGAAGGTCTTGACCCCTTCGCTGGCCTCATGATCCGGCCGGCCCAGGATGGATTCGCTGACGATCTCCAGGCTGTCCAGGTTCTTGTACTTCGCCCCTTCCTTCTTCAGCTCCGAAAGCGATGTCTCGAAGCTGTAGATGATGAAGTTGGCTTTCGACAGGTCACCGTTGCACGTCGGGTCAACGATGGTGTTGCGGTAGTCACAGACTTCCAGGGTCGGACGGTTCTTCAGCACCCGGGTGCGCTTCTCCCGCTTGATGCCCGTGGGCACCGGGATGATGGGCTGACCGACCGTCAGGGTCAGGTCATGGGCACGCTGCATCTCTTCAGGCACCTGCTTGAAGAAGTCGGAAGGCGATTCCTGCTTGAGTTGTGCCAACTGCTCATGCACCGCAGCCTGGGCCGGATCCACCACGTAGCGGAACTGAGGGAAGTCGTCCTCGTACTCTTCCTCCTCGAACTCCCAGCCGACGCGAACGATCGCCGTTCCTTCGTCCACGGCAGCGCGCACGAATTCATCGAAGAAGGCGGTGCGGTCGATCTGCGTGCGGAACTGGTAGTTGAGAACGAGCTTGTTCTGCTGGGCCGCCTTGCGGTCTTCCCAACTCACCGGAGTGACATTGAACAGCTCATCCGTAGAGACAAAGGGCTCTGTCAGTGCGGGGTATCTCCATTCGGCCTGCTTGCGGATCAGGCGTGGCACCACAGATGAACGGCCCTTCACCGTTTTCGGCTTGGCTTTACCTGAGACATTCAGGTTGTCCAGCCACTCTGAACCGCCCCGGTTTTCGCGGAGGCTGGTTGGCTTGAGTCAGGCCGAGCTGGCCTGCCGCTCAAGATTGCGATAGTAGGTGGTCTCGAACTCGGCGGGCGGCACGTAGCCCAGCGGGGCCATCAGCCGATGGTTGTTGAACCATGACACCCACTCCAAGGTCGCTAACTCCACCGCCTCTCTGGTCTTCCAGGGCGCCCGGCGATGGATCAACTCGGCCTTGTACAGCCCGTTGATCGTCTCTGCCAGAGCGTTGTCGTAGGAGTCGCCCTTGCTGCCCACCGATGGCTCGATGCCGGCCTCGGCCAACCGCTCGGTGTAGCGAATGCTGACGTATTGCGACCCGCGGTCGCTGTGACACACGAGCGAGCCTTCCTGGCCGGGCTGGCGGGCGTACAGGGCCTGCTCCAGGGCATCGAGCACGAAGTCCGTGCGCATGCTCGTGCTCACCCTCCAGCCCACGATGCGCCGCGAGAACACGTCGATCACGAAGGCCACGGACAGCCAGCCCTGCCAGGTGGACACGTACGTGAAGTCGCTCACCCACAGCTGGTTCGGGCGCTGCGCGCTGAACTGCCGGTTGACCAGGTCCTGCGGGCATGGCGCTCGCGCGTCGCCGATCGTTGTGCGCACGACTTTGCCGCGCACGACCCCACGCAGCCCCATGCGGCGCATCAGGCGCTCGACGGTGCAGCGCGCCACCGTGTGGCCTTCGCGTTGCAGTTGCCGCCAGACCTTGTCAGCGCCGTAGACCCGCAGGTTGGCCTGCCACACCCGTTCGATGTGGGCCATCAGTTCCTGGTCTCGCTGGGCTCGGCCGCTGAGCAAGGCCGCATCGCGCTGCCGGGCAGCGTGCCGCCGGTAGGCCGATGGGGCGATCTGCAGCAGCCTGCAGATCGGCTCGACCCCATGCCGCTGGCGGTGCCGGTCCACGAAGGCGTACATCACTTCAGCCGGCGGTCGAGCTCCGCCTGGGCGAAAAACGCGCTGGCCAGCTTGAGGATCTCGTTGGCGCGGCGAAGCTCGCGCACTTCGCGCTCCAGTTCCTTGACGCGCTTGGCCTCGGCCGTGGTCACGCCTTCGCGTTGACCCGTGTCACGCTCGTGCTGACGCACCCAGTTCAGCAGCGTCTGCGGCGTGCTGCCGATCTTGCCGGCGATCGACACCACCGCCGCCCACTGCGATTCGTACTCTGCTCGGTGATCGAACACCATGCGCACCGCACGCTCGCGAACCTCCGGCGAAAACTTCACTGACTTCCTCATGATGGCTCCATCTTCTCAAACGAGGGAGCCTCCGCGAAAACCGGGGCGGTTCACTCATCAATTTGAGCGACCTTTGCGTTGTGGTGCGACTTCGCACCTTGCAGATCTGCTTTAAGATCGCTCAGGTTCGGTGGATTACTCCAATCCACCAATTTAGCGACTGGTTGTTCTTCAACCGTATTAACGTCAGTCATGTAGCTCTGCCAAAAGGCAGCAGTAAATAAACCAGAGAATGGAAATGCGAATCAAAGGATTGCATCCGAATTTTATTATGCCCGCAAAGGGTAGCGCAGATGCCGCAGCTTGGGATATTCATATGCCCGAAGCCGGAATTGCAGATGGTGAGTCGAAGTTTTTTCCGCTCGGCTTTGCTACTGAAATCCCAAAGGGATTCGTTGCACTGATTCAGCCGCGCTCCAGCACCGGCGCAAAGAACGGACTGGAACTCAACAACACCTGTGGCGTGATCGACAGCGATTACCGCGGGGAATGGAAGGCAGCACTGCGTACCAAGAGCGGAAAACCTTTTGAATGGAAGGCTGGCGAGCGAGTTCTCCAATTCTTCGTGGTTCCGGTCTATACCGGTCAGCTTGAATTGGTGGACGAGCTTGAATCGACCGATCGCGGTGCGGGTGGCTTCGGCTCCAGCGGCACGAATTCGCTGGGCTAATCACTCGGCCGAGAAACCAAAACCAAAAGGGCTCCGATTGGAGCCCTTTCTTCATCTGCTTAGCAGAACCCTTGGCGCTCGAAACGATCGTTGCCTTGACCCGCGTCAATCTGAACACCCTGCAGCTCCAGCCGTGCGCATTCCTGCTCGTACTTGGCAGCGTAGCTGTTGCCGGCATGGAACTCCTCCACCATGCCGATCGGGTTGTGTACCCGACTGGCGATGAAGTACAGCAGCGCCGCCAGGTGCGATTCGGGCAGATCCACTTCCTCACGTGCCGGGTTGAAGTAACCGAGTGGGATTTCGAGTCGGGGATGCCGAGCCCGGTACACCACTTCCAAGGTGGAACCTCGCAGCTCGGGAGGCAGCGTCACGTCTTGCTCAACCAGGCGTGCCGGAACCGCCAGGACGCTCATCTTCGGCGTCAGCACCGACAGCGGGTTCGCGGCGTCATTGAGAGAAAGTGTCTCGCCCCCCACCACCGTCACCTTTTCGACCTTGATGAGATCGTCGAGGAATGGATCCTCAGCGGAATCCAGGATGAAGCGATCAGCTTGCGGAGAGCGAAGGTTGCTCAGGGCGAAGTCGCTCACCAGCGGGTACGTCGTCCGGGGCGGAATCAGCGAGAGGCGCAGTCGCCCTTGTCGCAGGTTGAACCGGGTGAACAGGGCTGTAAGCCCCAGGTTCACATGCGGCAGGATCCGAGCCCAATTGGATTCGTTGACCACGCCCTGCTCTTGGCCACCGATGCTCAGCTGTGAAAACTCCCCCACGGAGAGTTGATCGAAGATGTCTTGAAGGTTCATTTGGTTGAATTCACACGATGTAAGAGGCCAGGCGGTCTTCGACGCTGTGCATGTCGTCGTCCACCGTCCACACGTCAGCGTCATTGCTGCGGGCCATGGCAACCGTCTCGCTCGGCCGCCAGGTCTGCAAGGAACTGAGCATCGAGATCGTGTCGATGAAGTCGTCGTGCTTGCTTTTGAAGCCGCTCACGGACGCGAGGCTCAGTTCATTGATGGCTTCCTGCATGGGCGCTTCGTTCTTCTTCTCGATAGGAAAGAACATCTTGTGCGCCTTGAACATGGGAAGCATGGTGTTGAATCGCACCATCTTGTTGGAGTTGGGACGGATACCCGGCTTGTTGTCGTTCCCCTCGGAAGCCAAGGTGAAATAGATGTTGCGCTCCATCATGTGGTTCTGAATCCAAGTGACGAAGCCACCCTGCTGACCAGTGACCTCAATACCAACCGATTGAGGGCGGTACTCCTGCGCCAACCTGAACAAGTCATAGATGTTCTTGTCCATCAATTGCCGCTTGCAGATGCCATCCACCCAGAACCAATCGCCCTTGTAGTTCAAAGCCCAGACACTGATGACCGAATAGTCGGCCTTCTGCTTGATAGAAGTAGCGAAGTCGGTAGTGATATAGAAGTTAAAGCGGTCCCGGTTAGAAAGGACATTGCTTAGCTTGTACCAAGAAATCTCGCTGTCCTGAATCAGTCGGTCTTCGTCCGACATGATTCGCAGCATCAGCTCTTGGTTGAAGGAATCCACTTTCCCGAGCATCACAGCCCGGTCGTATTGGTCCTTGACGTACTCATAGGTAAAACGATCAGGCCATGAACCACGGAATTCCTCCGGCGAGCAAGGGAAGACCTCGCACACCGGGAAGACGTTGACCTTCCAGGCACCGGACTCCACGGCTTTGTAGAGAGGATCCTTTGCATTGAAGGGAGTACCTGACCAAATGATCATGTTCTTCCTCGGATGCAAGGCGTAGTTCACGGCTTTGTAAACCGTGTCTTCCACAGCCGCGATCACGGTATCCGAGCGTGCATCCTCGTCGGAGATCAGGTCATCGAGCACCGCCAGCTGAGGACGCTTGCCCAATTCCTTCGCACCACGAACACCCGTCTTCGCGCCGTAGCCTTTGACGATGAAGACCTTTCCGTCCGCGTTGTGGAACTCCCACCGGATGTCGGTGAAGTGAGTCTTGGGCACGAACTTCTTCAGGAAGTCGCTGTTCTCCCAGCGGTACTCCAGGTTCTTGCGCATGTTCTTGACCCCGTTCTCGATGGAGTCAGACACATAGATGGCCAGGTCAATCAGACCGAAGCCAGGCAGTTCCCCATAGGTGGCGATGTAGAGGAACAGGTACTCAGCCATCACGGTTGTCTTGGCAATACCGCGATGACACAGGTTGATGACTCGGTTGCCACGATGTGTGATCGTGTCGAGCATCTTGTAGTGGACGACAGGCGTGAGGTTTTCCTCGCCTTGGGAGCCGTTCACCAGCTTGATGAAGGTCACGAAGCCAAGAGCAAAGTCGCTCGGCACGTAGTCGGGATCAATCGAATAGTCCGTGTTGTTGAGGTAGTCCTCAACCTTCCACGGCATCCCGTCATCGCCAGTCGGCGTCAGGGGTGCTTTCTCTTGCATCAGATCCTTGTGTCCCATCCTTGGAACAGGTTGAAATTGGGGTTGGTTTGCATGTCGGCCACGGTCAGTACCGGGGCTGGAACTGCAGCCTTGGAAGCAAAGTCGAGGTCGGAGGGAAGAACCCTCTTGGATTGCGCTGGCGATTGAGCCGCTTGGCTTGCCAACAGGAACTCTTGCCAGGGATCCCGACCATCCAGAACAGGAGGGGCGGCACGGTTTCCGATCTCCGCCAGCATGGGCACGACACGAGATTCGTCGGGCTGCATAGGCAGCACAGGAGGCGGGACCGCAGAGGTATCGACGGTGCGGCCAGGCTGGGCCACCACAACAGGGGCAGCTTCTTGGGTCGGTGCTCTCACAGGAATCGGCTGGCCCAGGCGCCCCATCACAGAGCTGGCGTACTTGCGCCCTTCCCCATAACCAGCAAGGCCCGCTTCGATGCTGCCGGCCTGCTTGATGCGTCCCGCCAGGTAATCCGACGCAAATCGAATCTGCTCAGCCAGATCCTTGCTGGCCAGAGGCCGCACCCCATACCCAGGCTTGGCGGCCGTGCTCTCCAAGATCCCGAAGGGACCGAAGGCCGTGGACACCTGCCCAGTGTGGGGAGCAATGCGTCGGCCATCAGGCCCTGCGGCATAGTGGTACTGGGTCGGGTCGGTGAGGTACTTGTCGTAGTTCCCCCCAATTTCCTGCTGCATCACTGCCGCCATCAGGCCAGCAGGAAAGCCGTGTCTTTTGTCCGCTGCGTCGAGCAATGCCCGAACATCAGCAGGCATTGCTGCAGGTGCAGATTTTCCTTTGGAGGCCATCTTTGAATTTCTGAAACCAAGCACTATTGCAATTGCAATAGTGTAATTGGCTATTCAGAAATTCAACGTGGAACGACTTCCTTTGCTTCCACATCAATCACTGAGTGGATCTTTGAATGCGCAATTTCCTGGGCATTTGCAGCCCCAGATTCAACCTGAAGTCGCTGAGCCCGTGCCAATTCCATCGTTGCCTCACGCAACTTTGCAATGGCCCCGTCGTCCTGTACGCCGATATTGAGTTGGACTTCCTGCTTCTCAGGCTGCTTCAGGTGCGTCAGGAGTGAGTTGGCAGCGTCCGATCTCACCTTCTCACTCTTGGCCGAAATCATCAATTCGGCCTGGACATTGAGGGCTCTTTGAACCAGGTCGGCATTCAACACCCAGATCGGAACCAGTGTCTGCTCGAAGATCAAGTTCACCAGCTTGGACTTGTTGTAGGCCGTGACGTAGGAAGCCACGTCCTTGGATTGCACGCCTTGGGCACTGAATCGTGCAATCTTGTCCGGGAAGGTTCGGCTGTAGGCATCAATGTTCGACATGCCCATGAGCTTGAAGCTCACGTAACGCACCGCGTTGATGTACTCAGAAACCTTGAACCGCCCATCTGCCATCACCTTGGTGTAGCTCAGCAGGTTGTTGCGGTACGCCTCGAACTCCTCTGGATTGCTCAGCGTGGTATTGATCTGGTCGATCAGTTCCTGGTTGATGGACTTCTTGAGCTTTTCCGGCAATGCCTGTCGGAACTGCTCCAGCGAAAGAGGCATCGGCCCGGAACTGCCGGAAGGCACCGGCGCAGGAGAATTATTGGTTGTAGTCATAGCAGCTAATCAGAATATAGGCTGCGTATAGTAAACCAAATAAAAAAGGAGCCAATAAGGCCCCTTTGTGAGTGGATGCGGGAGAGGGATTTGAACCCTCGACACGCGGATTATGAGCCCGCTGCTCTACCAAACTGAGCTATCCCGCAATGGTAGAACTAATGAATAAACGGCACCAGGCCGTAGCTAACTAACTGGCGGGTGGTGAAGGAATCGAACCATCACCTATTCCTAGATGCCACGGGGTTCAAGCCCGCTTTGTGCCCTGCACGGCACCACCCTTCATCTGGCTGGCAAGAGTGGCCTCGAACCACTGCGCTTCCGGTTAACAGCCGGGTGCTCTACCAACTGAGCTACATGCCAATTGTTTGGTCTGTGTGGATGGATTTGAACCACCGACATCTCGCTTCCAAGGCGAGTACGCTAACCAAGCTGCGCTACACACAGATTGTTTGGTGCCCCAGGAGAGACTCGAACTCTCAGCATACGGTTTCTAAGACCGGCGTGTCTGCCAATTCCACCACCGGGGCAATTATCTCTGGTATCCCGTCTAGGACTCGAACCTAGAACTATCACCTTTTGAGGGTGCTGCGTCTACCTATTCCGCCAACAGGACATGGTGGATGCTCTTGGTATCGAACCAAGTGGGCCATCGACAGGAGTTTTACAGACTCCCCCCGCTCCTTACGGGTCTACGCATCCGAATTCTTGGAGCTGCTACAGGGAATCGAACCCTGGTTAATTGCTCGAAAGGCAATTGTCCTAGCCGTTAGACGATAGCAGCAGATCTCTTCCAGGTACTACTGAACCCACTATCGAAACTGCAATTCACAACAGAAGCGCCGGGAAGAGGGTTCGCAGTATATATAAAAAATCCAGGATCGCAGGTTTTTTGTGATTTTTTATTCTGGGTACGGGTGTAGGACTTTGAACCGCCCCGGCTTTCGCGGAGGCTGGTTGGCTTGAGTCAGGCCGAGCTGGCCTGCCGCTCAAGATTGCGATAGTAGGTGGTCTCGAACTCGGCGGGCGGCACGTAGCCCAGCGGGGCCATCAGCCGATGGTTGTTGAACCAGGACACCCACTCCAAGGTCGCTAACTCCACCGCCTCTCTGGTCTTCCAGGGCGCCCGGCGATGGATCAACTCGGCCTTGTACAGCCCGTTGATCGTCTCTGCCAGAGCGTTGTCGTAGGAGTCGCCCTTGCTGCCCACCGATGGCTCGATGCCGGCCTCGGTCAACCGCTCGGTGTAGCGAATGCTGACGTATTGCGACCCGCGGTCGCTGTGACACACGAGCGAGCCTTCCTGGCCGGGCTGGCGGGCGTACAGGGCCTGCTCCAGGGCATCGAGCACGAAGTCCGTGCGCATGCTCGTGCTCACCCTCCAGCCCACGATGCGCCGCGAGAACACGTCGATCACGAAGGCCACGTACAGCCAGCCCTGCCAGGTGGACACGTACGTGAAGTCGCTCACCCACAGCTGGTTCGGGCGCTGCGCGCTGAACTGCCGGTTGACCAGGTCCTGCGGGCATGGCGCTCGCGCATCGCCGATCGTTGTGCGCACCACTTTGCCGCGCACGACCCCACGCAGCCCCATGCGGCGCATCAGGCGCTCGACGGTGCAGCGCGCCACCGTGTGGCCTTCGCGTTGCAGTTGCCGCCAGACCTTGTCAGCGCCGTAGACCCGCAGGTTGGCCTGCCACACCCGTTCGATGTGGGCCATCAGTTCCTGGTCTCGCTGGGCTCGGCCGCTGAGCAAGGCCGCATCGCGCTGCCGGGCAGCGTGCCGCCGGCAGGCCGATGGGGCGATCTGCAGCAGCCTGCAGATCGGCTCGACCCCATGCCGCTGGCGGTGCCGGTCCACGAAGGCGTACATCACTTCAGCCGGCGGTCGAGCTCCGCCTGGGCGAAAAACGCGCTGGCCAGCTTGAGGATCTCGTTGGCGCGGCGAAGCTCGCGCACTTCGCGCTCCAGTTCTTTGACGCGCTTGGCCTCGGCCGTGGTCACGCCTTCGCGTTGACCCGTGTCACGCTCGTGCTGACGCACCCAGTTCAGCAGCGTCTGCGGCGTGCTGCCGATCTTGCCGGCGATCGATACAACCGCCGCCCATTGCGATTCGTGCTCCTCTCGGTGCTCGAACACCATGCGCACCGCACGCTCGCGAACCTCCGGCGAAAACTTCACTGACTTCCTCATGATGGCTCCATCTTCTCAAACGAGGGAGCCTCCGCGAAAACCGGGGCGGTTCACTTACATACGTGAACCCGTAAATCCGAATCCACCCCCCCCCCTATGCTTCGTTCCTGCGTTCTCGCCTTACCTACCCTGCTCCGCTAATGAGATGGCGGATGTGCATGTCCGTCGTTCCCTCAACCCCTGTAGGAGTTTTATATGAGTTCGTTCCGTGCTGTCATCGGAGCCATTGGTGATGCTGCATCTGCTGCCTCCACTCTCTTTCGTGGTGTCAATCACTATGCCAATGCATTCGCCAAGACCGGTGAATGGTGTGAAAAGCACGCTGATTCCTGGGTAAAGGATGTCGATCATGACATCGAGATGGCCTCTCTCGAACGTGCTGCTGCTCGTCGTGAACGTCGTCGGCGCCTTGGTCTGGAGCAACCTGCTCTGACTACCGATCTGCCCAAGATCGAAGTCCAGTAATCCCCAGCTTCAAGCCTCTTCGGAGGCTTGAGCCTTTTACACATTACACATTACACAAACACACCAAGACAGTGAGTCATTAGAGAGATCACCAAGCTCTATCCAATTCATGCTACCGCATATAACTGGAAGGTCAGCCATCGCTGATCATTAGGAGTTTGTGCCATGTCTCAACCCACAATTCGCCTGATTGATCTGCCCACTCCTGTTGCATACGTGTATCCACGTATGACCAGGGAAGCGTATCGCAGGCTGCAAATCGCAGAGCGAGAGCTTGCAAGAACAAGGCAGGAGCGAGCAAAGCAATGCCTGCATCCGAAGAAGGATGACGACACGTCATTACCCTTCTGAATCGCAGTTCCCACTCACAAAGCACCTTCGGGTGCTTTTTTCTTTTCCGATACCCAACCGATATACCAACTGCTAACAGCTCCGCTAATGAGAAGGAGATCAACAAACACATCTCCACATCTTCAACAACCTTCTGGAGTTCTCATGCTCAACCAAATGTCTGCTGCTTCCGAAATCGACAAGCTCATTGCTCTTTCCAAGCGCACACCTTCTTGCCTGGTTGCTCGTACTTCTGAAAGCCACGCGGTATTCGTCTTGGCCAACAAAGACGATGCCCTTCGCACACGTCGCGCTATGAATGGTGGTGGTTGGTCTGTCACCGTTCAAAAGGGACTGCGCACCGAACGCTATTACCTCAAGGTAACGCTGCGATTTCCGCTAGAACAGTAACTGGGATTTGCGACCTACCAATTCTTGTAGGTCGCAATTCCCCTATTCAATTATCCCGGTCAAGCAGTTGAGGTCTGAACAACAGCCCTCAGCCGACCATGCATCACCTTGTTAACGACTTGTATGAAAATCCGTTGCTCGTTCGACACACATAATCTCTTGCAGTTTGTGGCAACCGTTCTTGTTTATGGAGGCATAGGCATCTTGTTGGCATGCGGTATCTGAGGTAGTTCGCGTCTGTCTTGTATCGCGGTAGTACGGCTACCGCCGATGAGGTGGCGGTATGTGCCGCTTCATCCTGTTTCATCTTTGGAGTTTCATCATGGGTCTGAATTTCAACGCTCGTTCCAACAACACTGCCGCTGCTCGTGACGACAAGGACAAGGCTGCTGGTTTCATCAACCTGTACCTGCCCACTGCCGCTGGAGGCAAGCGCAAGCTGTACGGCATCCCGCTGCGCGTCAGCCAGCAGTTCGAGCGCCAGCTCTTCGAGAAGCTGCAGGCAGAGCCCGAGGCAGCCGGCCGCATGAAGGATGTGCTGATCGTCGAGTTCAACCTCGCTGAGCCGAAGGCAGGTTCGGAGTTCAAGCTCGACTTCTAACACCTTCGTGTTACTTGACCGCATCCCTTCGGGGATGTGGTTTTTTCTTTTCGCCTCGCACACACACACAGACAGGCACGTCACCTGAGCCATCAGGGCCTGACATTACCCTAGTGACTACGTAGGATTTATCCTACTGGTTCACATTCTGGCCACGTTTGCACGGTAACGCGCAAGTCGCTTCGTACCTCTGGGCCGTGGCTTTTTTTCTTGCCTTTCGAGTGCTCCGCAAATGCGTTGGAGTGGCTGCGCTGTGCAGTCACGGTCTGGGAAACCAAGGAGAAAGACATGGCCTGGAATACGCCCTATCGCGTCAAGCGAGAACCAGTGGTGCCTGTTCAAGGGACTAAGCCTCGCGTGCTGAATAAGCGTGTGAGTGGCATGCCTGAAGGTTCTGTTTACGTCGGTCGTCCATCGAAATGGGGCAATCCTTTTTCGCATCTGGATCACGGAACGCTTGCTCATCACAAGGTCGCAACCCGTGATGAAGCATGCGATGCCCATATCAAGTGGATCGACGAGATTCTTCGGCGTGATCCTGACGCAATTAACAGGATTCGCGCTGAGTTGAAAGGCAAGGATCTGGTGTGCTGGTGTGCTCCTGCACGCTGCCATGCAGAGTATTTGCTGAAGCTCGCAAACAGCTAACTAGGAGGTTTTGTATGAATAAGCCAATTGCAATCATTGGGACGGCTGGTCGTGGCACCCCATTGACCAAGGCTCATTGGGATTTCATGGTGGCCACTGCATTGGAAGTGATTCCTGCTGGCCGTCATGTGGTGAGTGGTGGTGCTGCTTGGGCAGACCATGTTGCTGTGCGCCTGCTGACTCTGGGTCATGCCGGAGCACTGACGCTGCATTTGCCTGCGCCTATGGATGAGACTGATTTCAGTTTCGTTGGTGTTCGTAAGAGTGCTGGGTCTGCTGCAAATTACTACCACCACCAGTTCAGCCAAGCCCTGGGCGAAGACACCCGCGCGGAATTGTTTGACGCCTCACAGGATGACCGTTGCTTTGGCACGTTTGAGCCAGCAGCGCCTGGCTACAGCGCAATGTTCACGCGCAACCGCAAGGTTGCTGCTACTGCAACTGGTGGTGTTCTCGCCTTCACTTTCGGTGAGGGTGATGTGCCTGCTGATGGTGGCACCAAGCACACCTGGGACTTGATCGCCAGCAATAAGAAGTTTCACTACTCGCTGGCTTCTGTCTGATTCACAGAGGGCGTCCTCCGGGCGCTCTCGCCAAACCAAATTCACAGGAGATAGTTGTGTTCAAGATTGTCGAAATTACATTGCATGGGCGTACCAAGTACGAGCTTGTCTACGCACAAGGAGGCAAGCACATTGCTTACCTCAACGACAAGAATGAGGCCAATGTATTGCTGCGTCTTTTGAACAGAAAGTGAGGTAGTACATGGAAACCTTTGCTGATGTCATCAAGCAGGAGATGATCGAGCAGCGGTACAACCGCAAGCACATCGACGCGAAGATCAGGAAAGAGATCTTGGACAGCGCAGAAATGCAGGCCAAACATGCCGAGTGCGTCAGCGCACTCAATGAATGGATGGCCCAGGATTTCTACGCCTCCAAGAACGAGCGCATTGCTCAGCTCAAGCTACTGGATCTGGACGAACTGGTCATGGAAATGATGGTCGGTATCTCCTACTTCTACGGTCCTGAGCTGTATACGTCGGCCACTGCCCAATTGGCTAACCGCTTGAAGTTCAGCGACAAAGCTGACTCGATCAAGACCATTGCTGAAATGGTGGCCATCATGGCAATGGTGGATTTGTGCGACGTCACGAAAGAGGATAAGCAGGCCAGCCTGTATGTCCAGTCGCGCATTCCTCTGAGCGACCAGCTGGTGGAGTTCGTACTCAATTCGGAGTACCTGCCGCCAATGGTCTGTGAGCCACTGGAGTTGACCCACAACTACAGCAGCGGCTACCTCACCCACAACGATTCGCTGGTGCTCGGATCTGGCAACCACCATGACGGTGATCTCTGCCTGGACGTGCTCAACCTCATGAACCGCGTCCCTCTCAAGCTCAACACCGAACTGGTGTCCGAGTTTGAGGAACAGCCCACCTTCGAGCTGGACACCCAGCAGAAGGTGGACAACTGGACCGAGTTCAAGAAGCAGTCGTATGTCTTCTACGACCTGATGGTGCAGAACGGCAACCGCTTTTACCTGACCAACAAGGTCGATAAGCGCGGCCGCATCTACGCCCAGGGCTACCACATCAGCACGCAAGGCACTGCGTTCAAGAAAGCTGCGGTGCAACTGGCCGACGAAGAAATCGTCACTGGCGCACCCGTCTAAACCAACAAACCTCAAGGATCCATCATGAAGTTCTTCACCGGCTGGGAATACCTGCTGATCGACGTGGCCAATCAATGGGGCCTGGACAAGAAGCTCTTCGAGGAGCGCATTCAATGGACCACGGACAACCTGAGCGTGCTCGAAGACCTGGGCCGCAAGCGCATGGAAGATGAAGCAGCACTGCCCAATGACCAGAAGTGGAAGGAAGCACCGCTGTATTTCGCAGCCGTGCTGGCTGTGCGCAAGGCGCAGAAGGGCTTGCCCTCTGGACACCTGGTTGGCCTGGACGCCTGCTGCTCGGGCATGCAAGTCATGTCTGCGATGACCGGCTGTGTCTCGGGCTCTCGTGCCACAGGCATGGTGGACAAGGGTGTGCGTGCAGACGCCTACACGATCGTCACCGATGCAATGGGGCAGCTTCTGGCCAACCCTCTGGCGGTCAACCGAAAGGATGCCAAGTCCGCTGTGATGACCAGCTTCTATGGCTCCAAGGCAACCCCGAAGCGCATCTTCGGTGAGGGCACGCCTGAACTGGAAGCCTTCTACGAGGCCATGCAACAGGTTGCGCCTGGTGCCTGGGAGCTGCTGCAAGTGCTGCTGGCCTCCTGGCAACCCTACGCCCTGGCTCACAGCTGGAAGCTGCCTGACGGCTTCGACGCGGTGATCAAGGTCATGACCAAGCGTGAGGTGCGCATCGAGGTGGACGAGTTGAACCACTCCACCTTCTCCTACGAGTTCGACGAGAACATCGGTCAGGAGAAGGGCCTGTCCAACGTGGCAAACGTCACCCACAGCATGGATGCCTGGGTTCTGCGCAGCATGCAGCGTCGCTGCAACTACGACCGTGAGGTCGCAGTAAAGGCTGCCGCAGCTATCGACGCTGAGCTGATGGCCCGCAAGTTCGGTGTGAAGCGTGAGTTGGAGCAAGCTCCCAAGCGCATCGCCTACTACATCGAACAGTACAAGCGCAGCACCATCGCAGACGTGGTGATCCTGCCCTACCTGGACGAGCGCACTGTCCAGCACCTGGATGATGAGCACCTGTCGAAGCTGCACAAGATCATCGAAGGGATGCTTCAGTACAAGCCGTTCCCGCTCATCACGGTGCACGACGAGTTCAAGGCTCACCCGAACAACCTGAACTGGGTTCGCTGGCAATACAAGCAGATCCTGGCGGATGTTGCCGAGAGCAACGTGCTCGACGACATCCTCAGCCAGATCTACGGCATGCCAGGCACGTTCGATAAGCACAGCTTCAACTTGGCCGAGCAAATCCGCGAAAGCGAGTACGCCCTGAGCTGATCAGGTGATCCCAACAGAGCAGTAAACGGCACTGCGCCCTCCGGGCGCTTCTATGAATGGGGTGAGTGGACCAATAGGTCTGCTCATCCCTTTTTTTATCCCGATTTCACCAAGCCTCATCGTGGCTGGATCGGGACACCACAGACAGTCATCCCTACCAAACCAATGATCAAGTTCCCTTCCATCGGCCAGTTCCGCAATGTTGTGCAGAACGTCAAGCACAAGGCCAGCTATGTCGGCAAAGACGAGGCCGGCAACCCGGTATTCCAAGATCCTGGCGCCTATCCCAAGCTGAAATTCACCGGGCTGGTGAAGCTGCACGGCACCAACGCAGCAGTCGTTTATGGTCCTTATGCCGAACTGTCCTTCCAGTCCCGCGAGCGTGTTCTCTCCTATGAGCAGGACAACGCTGGCTTCTGCACCCACATGAGCAGCCGTCGTGAGGAAGTCATGGAGTTGGTGGATCGCGTGTGGGATGCCATCGCGCCTCACGTAGAGACGGAAGGCCACAGCCTGGCCATCTACGGTGAATGGTGCGGAGGGAACATTCAGCGCAACGTGGCTCTGACCCAACTGCCCAAGATGTTTGTGGTGTTCGCCGCCAAGATCGGTGAGCAGTGGCTCGACATCTCCGCAGTGAACCTGCGTGGCATCGACCCGAGCATCCACTCGATCTACGAGTTCCCGACTTACAGCCTCTGGATCGACTTCAACCAGCCGGAGGTTGCTCAAGCAGCTTTGACTTCGATCACCCAAGACGTCGAAGCCGAATGTCCTGTGGGCCGTGCTCTCGGCGTTTCGGGGATCGGCGAAGGCGTGGTCTGGTTCCGCAGTGATGACTTGGACCCCGAATACTGGTTCAAGGTCAAGGGCGAGAAGCACAGCGCCTCGAAGGTGAAGACCCTGGCTTCCCCCGATCTCGAAGCTCTGGCCAACATCAACGAATTCATCGAGGCCACTGTCACGGAAGCCCGACTGGAACAAGGGCTACAGAACCTGCTGAACGAACAGCTCAAGCCCTTCGACATGACCAGCATCGGAGACTTCATCCGCTGGGTCCATGCGGACGTGGTGAAAGAGGAATCCGACACCCTGATCGCCAACGGCATCGAGCACAAGAAGATCGGTGGCCCGATCGCACGCAAGGCCAAAGCCTGGTACGTCACCAAGATGGAAGAGGCAGTCACGGCCTAACCCCTTCCCGAGAACTTCTCCAGAAGTTCTCAAAACTTCTAAACCGATGTACTAACTACATCGGTTTTTCTTTTTTTGACTATATCCAGCCGATAGGCTGGCAAGGAAAACCGTGGCTATTAAGATCAAAGTCAATCAGGTCGGTAACGCAGAGCCTGAGCAGTTTCCTGCGCTGCGTATGTGGAAAGAAGATTACGAAAAAGGGATCTCGAACCCTCTTGTGGTCCTGTTTACGGCCCCGAAGGAAGGTGTCGCAATCAGCGGCTCGCCTACCGGGAATGATTCTGGGGTGTGGATCCCTTTCGATTCTGAAAAATGGATCAAGTGTTCCATCACTATGACCTCGGTGAACTGAAATGGAGCCCATCAAAGCCGGTGACATCTGCGAGGTCATCAACGGCCTCGGCCAGGGACGCAGCCCCAACCTCGGATTGCACGTCAAAGTGGAATACATCCGTGGAGAACACAGCCAGCTCGGACGTATTTGGCGCTGCACCAACCCCGAGATTCAGCAACTGACCGACGCAGGCACTTATATCAAGGTCGGCTGGGCGGACTACCCGGCTTCGTGGCTGCGCAAACTTCCCAAGACTGACCCCCAAAACCAAGAACAACAGACCCAGGATCAGGAGATCACCGCATGAAATTTTTTAACCTCGTTGAAGCCCTCAAAGGGGCTCCTGTCGTGACTCGATCTGGTAAGAAGGTCTCCTTCATCGCCTACGACGCCAAGGGAATTCCCTCACAACAAGTCTTGTTCCGAATTGATGGGGAAGTTTCGATTCGACACGCTTACAAGAATGGTGTTTTCTCGGAAAAGGTCTTCCACCCCGATGATCTATTCATGGAAGAAACCAAAAAGACAGTCTGGGTGAATCTCTATCCGGGTATGCGCGTTGGTGCCCAGTGGTACATATCTGAATCTGAAGCCGACAGATTTGCCTCACCTAAACGAATTGGTGGCAAAGCCTACCCTATTGAAATCGTGGAATAAGCCAAGAGCGTAGCTCAAGGTTTCCTGAAACCAACAAAACAAGGAATTGACATGACCGTGCGCTGCATTCCCCTGGCAACGCAGATGTACTACTGCCGTTGCTACGTCTCCAACGCAATGACGATCAACGAAATCGCAGAAGAAACCGAAACCTCCCGCAGAACCGTGATCCGCATGCTGGTGGAGCGCGGCATTGACGTGAAGATCAATCATCGTCGCTCGCGCAAACTCACCACGGAGCAAAAGCAAATCCCTCTGCTCCAGCGTGAGGAAAGCGATGAGAACGCGCCTACTCCTTCCGAGTTGCGCAAGGTACTGAACTACCTCAACAAGCTCTTCAGGAACAAGGTGCCTGCATGAGCTTGACAGCGGGCTCTCAGCCGCCCATCCGGGCGGTGCCAATGGGGCTCTTCCCAACAATGGACTCGTTGGACAGCGTGGTGCGCTACAGCGAGTCCCGACTCCCCGTCATTGATCGCAATGAAGTGCGCTCTCTGCTCTTCATCTACCACAACACCTTGCTCAAAGAACTGAGCGCACAACAAAGCTGAGAACAACCATGTCCGTGGAATCCGTCGAGAGTATTCGCCGCATCTTCAACATCTTCGAGTCCAGTGAAGGTGCCATTCGACCGCACTTCATGCTGACAGGCCCCAGCGGTAGCGGCAAGAGCCACACCATCCAAGCACTGGCTGATGAATTGGAGCTGCCCTACTTCGATGTGAACGCTGCCAGTTTGACCAAGGAAGGGATCTCGGGCAACAGCCTGAGTAAAGCACTCACCCCATTGCTGCAAGCAGGGGGTTCGCCCTGCATCTGCTTCGTTGATGAGTTCGACAAGCTCTTCATCAGCGGCAACAACAACAGCGACCTGGCCCATGAATCCACCAACGGCGTGCAGAACGAGTTCCTGAAGGTGCTCGAAGGCAGCGCATCGGTCTTCGGTGACTATGGCAAGTACATCCCGGTCAAGACAGACAAGGTGCTCTTCATCTTCGCAGGTGCCTTCAACGGCGAAGAGAACATCGACATCGACCGCCTACGCGAGATGGGCGTGAAGACCGAGTTCCTGGGTCGTGTTGGCTTGGCCTTTGGCATGAGCAAGCCCACCCTGGGTGATCTGCAGAAGATCCTGGACAACAGTCCGCTGCTTCACGACTACCTGGCCCTGTTCAAGGACGTGAAGAAGAAGACCGTCACCGACAAGGTGATGGAAGTCGTCAAGCAGAACTACGACAAGAACACCCTGGGCGTGCGGCTGGTCAACACCCTGATCCACCAGTACTTCATCCAGGGAGGGCTGAAGGAGAAGCAGGTGAAGAAGACCACCTTCCAACGAACCCTGTCGCTGACGACGGCTTGATCTCATACCTGCGATCAAAAACCCTCTCCTGTCCTGGCTCATCGAACAACTCGAATCCGAACAAGACACCAAATCATGACGCCCACTTCCCAATACGCTGTTACGGCCACCCAAGCGGCCGAGATGATGGCTGCCTACATCCGAGCCCGCATCGTTCCCATGATCCACGGCAGCCCTGGCATCGGAAAGAGCCAGATCGCTGAGCAACTGGCCAGTGAGTACAACCTGAAGCTGATCGACCTGCGGCTCGCACAGTACGACCCCACCGAGATCAACGGCTTCGCCAACCTCAATGGTTCACGCGCTGAATACCTTCCGATGGCTCACTTCCCTCTGGAGGCAGACCCCATCCCCGATGGTTACAGTGGTTGGCTTCTCTTCCTGGACGAGCTGACCTCGGCCGCACCCGCGGTGCAAGCTGCCGCTTACAAGCTCATCCTGGACCGGGCAGCCGGCATGAAGCCCCTGCACCAGAAATGCGCAATCGTGGCAGCCGGCAACCTGGCCACCGACAACGCGATCGTTCACGACATGAGCACGGCCTTGCAGTCACGCATGGCCCATCTGGAACTGCGCTGTGACGTGGATTCCTGGCTCACCTGGGCCATGAAAAAGGGCATCGACTACCGGATCACCTCCTATATCCGGCATCTGCCGCAGCGCCTCTACACCTTCAAGCCCGATCACTCGGACAAGACCTACGCCTGTCCCCGCACCTGGGAAATGGCAGACCGTCTGCTGAAGATCATGGAAGAGAAGAACCCGCTGCTGCGAAGCACCCTGGGTGGCGTGGTCACCGATGGCATCGCCAGCGAGTTCATGTCCTTCCTGGAGGTACACACGCGACTGCCCACGTTCGACGCCATCCTGCGTGCGCCGCTGACCACGGAAGTGCCCCAAGAACCTTCGGTGCTCTATGCGCTTTCCGGGGCTATTGCAGCGCGCATGGACAAGAGCAACTTCGACAACGCCATGAAGTTCGTGCTGCGCATGCCGCCTGAATTTCAGGTGGTAACGCTCAAGGAAGCACGAGGGCGCAACAGCGAGATCACGAAGCTGCCCAGCTTCTTGGAGTTCCTGGACACCCTGTCCGTCTACTTCTGATCCTTCCCTTCCCACCAAAGCCCGCCAGGCAACTGAGCGGGCTTTTTTCATGCCTGAAACATGCTCAAGAACCTCTACAACATCCTCGTCTCTTTTGTCATTGGAACGCTGCTGCTGACTGTCATCATCCTGCTCGTGGGTTGCGGTGGCGGAGGTAGTGGGCCTGGTGCAGGCATGCCCATCATCGGAGCGCCCATTCAATTGCCGGTGACGGATCCCAGCACGTCCACACCGGAAACCAACCCCGAGAACTGCACCGTAGCCTTGTGGGGTGATTCGGTGATGTACGGAGGCTATGAGTTGGTGAAGCGCCTGAGCAGCCCGCCTGCGATGACGCTCAAGACCCTGCGACCGCAGTACACCGTTACCGACCACTCGCAGAACGGAGCCAGCGCCTTCTATTTCCTGCCGATCTTCCTGTCGGCCGAACACGAAGAAGACGTCGTGGTCATCCAGTACGGCATCAATGACGCAGGCCACAACTTCCCCTACGAGACAAGCATGCGCTCGATGATCGAGCGTGCGCAGGCGATGAAAAAGATCGTGATGATCACTGGCATCAGCCAGGGGGGAATTCCCAATCGAGAGCCGTACAACGCCATAGCCGAGAGGCTGGCAGTCGAATACGGGGTGTACTTTGCCGACTGGGGATCGGTGGAATTCCACGACGGTGACGTGCCTGATGGTGTCCACCCCAATCAAGAATACAGCACCCGCTTGATTGCACGCCTGACTGAGATTCTGGATCTCGCTAAGCCGGAGTGTGCGTGATGCTCACCGCCCTCATCTTCTGTGCCTGGCTGATCTCCATCGGAGACAGCAACAAATCCACTACCCTCTGCGTCATCCTGTTCGTGGCACTCGTTGGCTCCTGCACCAGCAAGCCCACCGATGCCGCTGAATTGAGTGGCGTACCATCGGCACATCGAATCGAGAGGATCCCCAATGGCCCTGCCTGACATTTCCAGATTGAGCTACACCGAGTTGCAGCAACTGATCGAGCATGCGACTCAGGCCCTGAACACCAAAAAGGCTGAAGAGCTGAAGGTACTGGCCGATCAGTACGCATTGAAGCTCAAGGCCGCTGGTTTCACCCTCGACGAAGGAATCAAGGCCGTGAAGCCCTACGCCAAGAAGAATCGCGCACCCCGCGGCAGTGTCCCTCCCCCGGCACCAAGACCGGTGAAAGAAGGCGTGACCTACCGCAATCCTCAGAACGGTGAAACCTGGACTGCAGGAACGCGCGGACGCATCGTCGGCTGGCTTCAGGAACGGCTCAACGCCGGCAGCCCTGCCGAGGAATTCGAGGCCAACTGAGCCTCACATCAAACCAACCATATCAAAGGCCCTTCGGGGCCTTTTTCTTTTTCTGGAAGGACGCATCATGGACGGCCCATCCCTCAAGCAACTGTTGACCAACTTCACCGGCTCCGCACGCCTGTTCCGTCACTCGTTCGTGCGCCGCTTCACCTACACCGAAGGCGTCCGGGCATTTGCCCAGCATGCCGGTGGCGGGGCGTACTGGTTCCTGGACATCCTGGCAACTGAGCCCAAGATTCAAAACCACTTCCGCAAGGACAGCTTCGCATCGGTACGCCTGAAGGTCTACCCCCCTGAAAAAGGCGGATGCACCATCACTGTGGATGACGGCAATGGCAACCTCGTCTACTTTCGTGACATCGAATACACCGACTGCCCTCCTCATCCTGCAACCCAGGATGACAGCGAACCTCCGTGGCTGTTCTTCATGGAACTGGGTTACCTGGACGACGTACACACCTCCATCGTCTTGATGCTTCCCAGTGAACGATGACTCTGCCGGAGATCCTCTACACGGAAGACCTGGCCAAGCTGTTCAAGTGCCAGCCTTCCACTGTGGACCAAGCTGCACGGGACGGAGCCATCCCCAGTGTGAAATTCGGTCATGACCGGATCTTCCCCAGGGATGCGCTCATCGAGCGCCTGAACGAAATGGCAAGGGACGGTCTCACCCTAAAGAAGCCCGGTGCTGCACCGTCACAAGGAACGCCGATCGTGGTCCCAACACCAAGAAAAAAGGCAGCCCCAACGCTGCCTGATTTGTCCAACCTGGTACAGCTACAGCAGCCGACTTGAGAGATCCTCGCCTCGCAAGGAAGCGTAGCGAAGCATGATCTTTGGGTCTGTCCAGCCCATGATCTTGCAGATCTCCATTTCGTTGAAGATCCACCCCTTCTCATCACGCAACGTGATCCATCGGCAGCATGCCTCGTGCCGAAGATCGTGCGTGGTGATGTCGGGGATTTGTGCGAAATCGAACAAGGTACTGAACCTTGAAGACAGTCGCAGCTGACACCTCTTCACATCCTCCTTGGTGCCATCCCAGAACGGAAAGACGAGCCCTGACCTTCCTTCAATGTAGGTCTTGAGCTTTTCCCTCAGTGCCTTCTTCAGAGGCACCGTGCGAGGTTTTTCCGCTCCGTGGTGGCCCTTGGAGCCCGCCAGATGAATGATTGCTTTCTGAGTGTCTATCCTTTCGATGGGCAATGAGAAAGCCTCTTTCAACCGCAGACCCGTCTCAACCAACAACTCGTAGAGCATCTCGAAGTCCGGGTCTGGCCCCCAGGCCCTTTCACGTCCTTCACGCTTCTCACCAGCCAAAGCCGCCTGAATACGTGCAGCCTCCTCTGGAGTGAGGCGCCTGTCGCGGTGCTCATCCTTGACCTCCCGATTCGCGTACTGGCTGTAGCCCCTTGGGAGCATCTTGAGCACGTTCGTGTGCACGACCTTCCCATCCTCCTGATAGGTGCGGCAGTACCAATCCACGACCTTCGACAAAGCACCAATGCGTTTGCGGATTGTGCCGGGTGCGAGCTTTCGTTCCTTGTACTTGGCGATCAGCTTGTTCACGTAGTCGAAGGTCAGGTCGCTCATGCGAAGACCTGCACACTCTTTGACCAGCAGTTCCAGGGTCGGCAGTTCCGTCTGCGCGATCAGTACATGCGGATCCTTGGTGAACCCGTTCACCACGTCCAAGAGCAGCGGCTGTACAGCATCCCCCTTCTTTGGCGTCAGAAGCTCCTGGGGGATCAACCCTTTGTCCAGAAGGGCTTCTAGCTGGTTGCCGTAGGCGACCGCCTCAGCCTCAGTGTTGAAGGTGAAGAAGAACGGCTTGGGCAGCAGCTTGTGCTTGATGCGCAGCTGGAACTTGCTCCCCCGCGGCTGGATGGATGCCATGAATCGCTCCGGTCACTCGTTGAGGGGTGCGACTGTATCCCAACCCGACTAACCGCGCAAAGTGATCCGATGGAAGGTAGCAATGCTACCCATTCGGGTAGCAGAACCACTGAATCTGGCTGATTCTGACTGCAGAAACGAAAACGCCTCGGAGGTCCGAGGCGTCTAAGTACTTGATATACAAGGAAAATCTGGAGGCGCGAACCAGAGTCGAACTGGTCTAACCGGATTTGCAATCCGGGGCATAACCGCTTTGCTATCGCGCCACGCGGGGCCGGACGGCCGGCCCTGTAAAAAAGGGAAGCCTGCGCTTCCCTTTTTCGAATTTGGAGCGGGAAACGAGACGTTTACTAAGACCGTAAGCCGTTGTTTCCCAATCACTTTCTTCGCTGGCTTGACTAGCGAAGACCTTAATTGTAGCCTCATTTTTCACCCTCGGCAACAAGTTCGTCCAGAAACTTCCAGTAAGGTCCAAGGACACCTCCTCAGCGCATCGTCCCCACACCTCGTTCATCGCCGGCTACGGTGGTCTCGAACTCACCAATGATCACCTTTCCATATGCTTGGCTAGCTGCGTCGAAAGGCATTCGAGCACGTCACGCAAGTCCGCATAGAGGTCATGCCCGTTGGGCCGAGCCGAGCGCACCAGGCTCATCACCGAAACAGCGCGCTGACCGGCACGCAAGCTACCGACGAACAACTGGTTCGCCCTTTGAAGTGCCACTGGACGAATTTGCCTCTCGACGCGGTTGTTGTCTGGCGGCAGACGCCTGTCGTCGTTAGCGCCTCCCGGCGACCAAGGTTGGACTGCATGGCTCTCGCCGTGCCTGAGCTGTTCGGCACACCGGCTCGCTGCAGAAGCGACCACCCATACCCGTCTGCGCAAGTTGCGCGGGAAGAACCCATACGCTTGTCACTGGGACTGGATGCGCGATTCTTTATCGGTATATCAGGATACCTGGGAACGCATGACAGGCTCGGGATCAGTACGCCTGCCTTGGCATCTAGAAGCCACTGCGCGCCTATTGCGCCCTGTGAAACCGCAGGGGTATCACACCATGACAAATTGCTCTTGATGAGATTGCGGTAACGCATGACGCTGCCAGTGTGAGCGCCATTCTTCGTGTTGATCAGCGACAGGACCGATCAACCTACCACTCACGGATTCTTACACATTGAGCACATGGCGGCTACCACTGACTTGAGCTACTGAAAAGTGCTCAGGGCTCATGAAGAAGCGAGACTCGGGACTCGCTTCATCCACAGACAACTGCCCGGCCATGAGGTTGGCGCCAAAGGAGTCGGCCATGTAGTTCTCCTGGAAGGAGATGGGAGCATGAACCACAATGCACCAGCATCGAAGGTGTTCTATCGTCCGATCGAAGCCTCCCTCCGGTGGGCTGGGCTTCTGCGGTTTGAGCATGTCATCCTCACTTCGGTCTCGTCGTCAAGGAACCTGCCACAGTCGTTGGATTGCCCACGTTGGGGTGAGCTGAGGCTGTATACCGAACGCATCTACGATGGCATCCTCAATGCGGAACTTCCTTTCGGGAGGAACGGCATCACGACGCACGACACCGCGCTGATCGACTCCCCTGATCTCACTGTCCGTCACGTCGATCTGAAGCGTTGGATGCGCCAGCACTACCCCGAACAGCGCCCCGGCTTTCTCTTCTCGCGCAGCGAGCGCATCGCCCATCCCTCCATCTCTCTGGAAACCGGGCAGGCCATGCTGGTCGAGCGCTTGGCCCTCAAATCTGCCCTGGAGCAGTCCAAGCGCCAACTCCGCGAGCTGCAAGACAAGCACGACGCACTGCTCAAACAGTCCAAAATCATCCCGGCCTGCGCGCAGTACCCAATCAGTGATCGGGCCGAAGCCACCTACCTGAACATCATCGGCGGCATATTGGAGCTGATGCTCGGCCAATCGCCCTCGGGCACACCGTACTCCAGCTTCAAAACGCAAGAGGCTGTCGTAAGCGCATTGGTCGCCCATCACCACGGCGTCATGGGGATCGCCGAGCGGACGTTGAACGGCAAGTTCGCCACGGCCAGACGCCGGCTGCATAGCGCCACCCTCTGAGGATTGCCAGCTTGTATGTGCAGTCGCGGAGATTGCATTTGCAATGTCTTTCCGTAGCCATGTCTATTGAATAGAGGTCACGCCAACAAACGCCACTGAGCGTTCAGGAGTGACCACCATGTCGCAAACACCTGTTCTGCCGCCCAACGAGCGCCGCATCCTGCGCTTGGAAGAAGTCGAATCGAAGTCCGGCTTCAAGCGCGCCCACCTCTACAACCTGATGCGCGCGGGCAAGTTCCCCAAGGCGCTGCGCCTGGGTGTGCGCGCCGTCGGCTGGGATTCCATCGAAATCGATCAGTGGATCGCCGAGCGCGTCAACAACCGGGCCTGACCCATTCTCCCGCGGACCTTCCATCCTCACACGGAGAACGCCATGCAGGTTGTATCCATCATTTCAACGAAAGGTGGCGTCGGCAAGACCACCACTGCCGCGAACCTGGGCGGGCTCGTCGCCGACGCGGGGCTGCGCGTGCTGCTGCTCGATCTCGACGTGCAGCCCACCTTGTCGTCCTACTACGAACTGGGACACCGTGCGCCTGGTGGCATCTATGAGCTGCTGGCCTTCAACGAGCGCGACCTCGGCCAGCTCGTGTCCCGCACGATCATTACGGGTCTGGACCTGGTGCTGTCCAACGACCACCGGGGCGAGCTGAGCACCTTGTTGCTGCACGCGCCGGATGGGCGCCTGCGGCTGCGGCACCTGCTGCCCATGCTGGCTCCTCTCTACGACCTGGTGCTGATCGACACCCAGGGCGCGCGTTCGGTGACGCTGGAGATGGCGGTGCTCGCTTCCGATCTCGCGCTGTCACCCGTGACCCCGGAAATCCTCGCCGCCCGCGAACTGCGGCGCGGCACCATGCAGTTGCTGGAGGACATCGCTCCGTACCGGCACCTGGGCATTGAGCCGCCGCCGCTGCATCTGCTCATCAACAGGGTCCACCCGGTGTCGGCGAACGCCCGGCTGATCCAACAGGCCTTGCGCGACCTGTTCCAGGACCACGCCGGCATCCGCGTGCTGACCACCGACGTGCCGGCCATCGAAGCCTATCCGCGCGCCGCGACGCGCGGCCTGCCAGTGCATCGGGTCGAATACCGCCAGCCACCGGGCAGAGTCGCCCCCGCCGCGCTCGACACCATCCGCGGCCTCGCCGGCGAACTGTTCCCGCAATGGCAGCACCGATTTGCCACGGTGTCCGGCCGCCCGCCATTTCCTCTGGATACCGGGAGGCCCCATGGCGAGCGCACATGAACTGGCCCGAGGCCATAAGCGGCTGCGCGCCCTGATCGAATTCGCCGTCGGCGAGGGCTGGCACGTCAAGCGCACGCCGGGCGGCCACCTCAAATTCACCAAGGCCGGCTGCGCCGCGATCTACACCAGTTCGACGGCCAGTGACCACCGGGCCGCCCTCAACGCCCGCGCGCAGATCCGCCGCGCCGAGCGCGAGGCCCGGTCCCCAGTGCAGGGAGGCCGCCATGGCTGAAATGACCTCCCAGCAGATGGCCGGCAAGCTGCTCGCGGCCGGGTTCGAGCGCAGCGGCCCGTCCACCTCGGCCTTGAGCGACCCGATCGCCGACACGCCCATGGTCGTGACCCTGGACCAGTTGCGCCCCTACGACCACGATCCCAGGAAGAAGCGCAACCCGGCCTACGAGGACATCAAGGCGTCCATCCGCGAGCGCGGCCTGGACGCAGCCCCGGCGATCACCCGGCGCCCGGGCGAGGACCACTACATCATTCGCAACGGCGGCAACACGCGCCTGGCGATCCTGCGCGAACTGTGGTCGGAGACCAAGGACGAGCGGTTCTTTCGCATATCGTGCCTGTTCCGGCCGTGGCCCAGCCGCGGCGAAGTCGTCATGCTGACCGGCCACCTGGCCGAGAACGAATTGCGTGGAGGCCTGACGTTCATCGAGCGCGCCCTCGGCGTCGAGAAGGCGCGCGAGTTCTACGAGCAGGAAAGCGGCGCCGCCCTGAGCCAGTCCGAACTGGCACGCCGCCTCGCCGCCGATGGTTTCCCGGTCCAGCAGTCGCACATCAGCCGGATGAACGACGCGGTGCGCTACCTCCTGCCGGCGATCCCGACCGTGCTCTATGGCGGGCTCGGCCGCCACCAGGTCGAACGCCTGTCGGTCATGCGCAAGGCCTGCATGCTCGCGTGGGAGCGCTACGCCAAAGGCCGCACACTACTGGTACAGGACTTCGATGACTTCTTTCAGGAGGTGCTGTCGCAGTTCGACACGCAGGCCGACGAGTTCGCCCCCCAGCGCGTGCAGGACGAGCTGATCGGCCAAATGTCCGAACTGCTCGGCATCGACTACGACGTACTGGCGCTCGACCTCACCGAATCCGAAAGCCGCCATCGCGCCCTGGTCAGCGATCCGACCCCACCAACGGCACCCCCCACGCTGCCTGAGCCTGACACCATGGCACGCCCGCCCGCGGCGCCGGCCCCATCGGCCCCGACGCCGGCAACCACACCTGGGTCGCGCGAGCGCGAGGGCGGCTCAGGGTCGGACGGCTCACCCGCAGGAAGCCCCATGGCTGCTCCTGGTGATCGGCTGCAGGGGCACATCGTTTCGCCTGCACCGACGACGGAGCGGCTGCAATCCATTCAGCGGATGGTCGCCGACGAGCTGGGGGATGCGCTGCCCGATTTCTCGGCCAACGTCTTGCAGTCCATTCCCGTCCAAGCAGGCGGTCTCTACCCGATTTCCGACGTCTGGCACATCGACGCGAGCCTGGACACGCCCGAGCGCCTGCGCATCCACGTCGCGCAGTTCGCCCGCGAGATCGCGGGCGAGGCTCGCCTGGACGAGTGCATCGATGACCGTCCAGACGGCATCGGTTTCGCCTGCCGTGCCCACGCCCAAGACCTGGAGCCGCTGGGCCGTGCCGTCCTGGCGCTGCTGGCATGCATGGCCGGTCAGCAGCCCGCCGACGTCGGCTTGGATAACAGGCAATTCGTCATCGACCTGTCGGCGTTGCTGCACGGACAAGGCGACGCAACCCGGCGACTGAGCGACACCGCACTGGTCAAGCTGTTCCGGCTGCTGCGGCTGGCCCGCCGTCTGCTCGACCTGGACGCCGGCGCTGCGGACCCTGGAACGTGACCGAGGGAGACCAGCATGTCCGCACCACACCCACTCAACCAGGCCGTCATCGCCCAGGCCCTCTATGACCTGCGCAATGGGCAACTGCGCCGCTGCAAGCTGATGGGGTTTGGCGAGGAAGAGCTGGACGCCCTCAAGCATCCCGCGCTGATCAGCGTGCTGGCCAACGCCAACGTCTCGTGGTGCTCGGTGACGGTCAACCGCGAAGTGCTCCGGCGTCTGCTCAGGCAGGCGCAGGATGTGGAGAAGGAGATCGCCACGGTCGATCGCATGCTGCGCCTCGGCGCGAGCACCGAAATGGTCAGCCGCTTCTACGGCCTGACCCACCAGGAAGTGGCGCTTCGCCGCGAAATCCTCGGCCTGCCCAAGCGCAAGGGTCGCCATCCCGTGCTGGACGAGAAGCAGGACACGGAGCTGTGGCGGCAATGGAAGGCCGTGACCAGCAGCAGGAACGTCGATCTCGAAGACGAAACCTCCATCCTCGATGCCGCCATGGACCTCGCCGAAGGCATGTCGCTGCCTCTGTCGGTGGTCTGGGCTTCGATCAAGAGCTGGGTCGATCAAGGATTGGGTTAACCATGGCCGTGGACGACACCGCACCACGTCGTGGCCCCATCGCACTCGCAGACCTGTTCGACGCTGCGCTGAAAGACCTTGTGCCCAAGCCCAACGCCGACGCGCCCCCGCCCACACCTACACCTGTCGCGATGCCCACTGGTCCGGCGTCTGGCGATGCCTTCCTGTTCAGCGGCAACCGGCACGAGACCGTACCGCGACGGCTGTTCCTCGACCGCCGCCTGACGCCGCTGGAGCGCAATGCCTGGCAGGTCTTCCGGCTGATGCTCAACGACGATGGCGTGACGGCGTTCCCGACGTATGAACAGCTTCGGCCCTGGCTGGCGTCGATGCCCTGCGCCGGGCAAGCCTCGCACGAAACCGTGGCGCGAGCACTGACGCTGCTGCGGCTGACTCGATGGCTGAGCCTGGTGCGGCGACGGCGCGACGCCAAGACCGGCCGCATCCTCGGCAACCTCTATGTCCTGCACGACGAGCCGCTGACCCCCTTTGAAGCGATGCAGCTCGACCCGGACTACCTGCAACTCGTCAGCCAGGCTCTCGGCCATTCGGCCAAAGCCGTGCAGATCGTAGGCCTGCACACCCTCAAGGAAATCGGCGAAGACCCGATGCTGGCCGGGCGCACCCTGCCATCGAGGCTGCAAGTCCTGGCCGAACGCCTCGCCAGCCAGGGCGTCGGGGCGCACGAAAGTTATCCACAGGAGGACGCCACGCACGAATCCGAAGAAGGGGCGACGAGCCTTCTTCGGAGTCCTGACGATCCCACTTCGGAATACGAAGCAGGGTCGAAACCCGCGCCAGAGGCCTCTCTTCGGAATCCGAAGCAGGCCCGTACAGTACGTAGTAGTCGTATTAATGAAGTACGTACTACCGCGCAGGCACAAGCGCATGCGCGCGCGCTGGGCGACCTGCAATGGCCCAAACGCTTCGCGGAACTGAAGGCAGAGCAGCAGACAGGTGCGAGGGTGGCACTACAGCAGGTCGATGCTGCGCTGAGGCAGGCCGTGCTGGACGAATGGGCTGCACGATGCAGCAACCATGGCATCCGCAATCCTGCAGGGTATCTGTTCGGCATCATCCAGCGGGCCATCCATGGCGAGTTCAACGCCTGGGCCAAGAAGGACGCGCCATCGGCGCCCGTTGCGCCGAACGAGCGGCCGCTACCACCAGCACCGCCACCATCCCAGCCGCAGGGCAAGCCTGTGCCGCCAGAAGTCGCCAGGCAGCACATCGAGCGGCTGCGCAACCTGCTCGCCAGCAAGTGAGCGGGCCTGCAAGGTGGTGAAGTGGATGCCGGTGGCTTCCAGTAGAGCTATCCCCTGGGGATAGTTCCACTGACGGCTACACGTCGAACCGCTGCACGCCAGGCCTCGATCGCCTGCAGCGGGATCGGCCTTGTTCGCGCTGATCCGGGTGTGCAGCGTTCCTTGGCGCTCCATGGCGCTATCCCCAGGGGATAGCTCGCGACGCATGCACCCACCGCGCCGTGAACCGGGGACGGGCGGGTTTCGGTTTGTTGACTGACTGCCTTCCGCTACCTGCCGAAGCTGTCCGCTCTTTTCCAACAACGAGCGGACACCATGGCAACCACCAACGAACCCCTGCAACTGAATCTCGGCTCCTTGCGCAGCGCGATGTCGCTGACGCTGCACACGCACCACGCCTCGCGCATCTGGCACGGCCGCGCCGCCGCCGAAGGGCGACCGGGCATCGTCGGCCTGAACGGCTACATCGCCCAGATGAACAAGATGCGGCGCGGCTCGGAGCAGGACGACCCGTACAGCGACTTCTGGATGCTCCGCATCGAGGACAAGCTCGACCAGACCAAGGCCACGCTGCAATCGCTGCGCGAACAGGTGGACCAGGCCCTGGCGAGCGTGCCGCCGGCACTCACCCTGGGCGAAAATCTCAACGTCCAGCCGGTCAAGCTGCCGCTGTTCGTCAATGCGCAGCTCGGCTTTGCCGCCGTGTACCTGCTCGCCGACTACGACGATATCGCCCGCAAGCTGATCCTCGCGCACCACACCGCGCTGATCGATCGCTCGACGCTCGAACGCTGGCTCAACGAAGGCGCGCATGCACTGCGCAGCCTGTTCTCGTTGGCCCAGCAGTACCGCTATTCGGGCTGCACCCGCGACGACTTCGCGGAGAAGAACGCAGCAGCACGCGCGGCGCTGGAGAAGTTCGGCGAGCTGCCGCAGGACGTGCTGGAAGGCACGCGCCGCTCGAAGTTCGCGCCGCCCATCGTGCGCCGTGGCCTGCAGCAGCGCGGTGAGGCTCCTGCCGCAGCCGATGCCCCCACCGACGAGGCCACCACCACCGAGGCACCCGAGACCACTGCGGGCGAGGACGCGCAGGCATGAGCGACCCGAACTGCGACACCCGCTACTTCCGTCCGCTGCAACAGACCGCCTTCATGCGGCTGGAACACGCCGCCTCTCTAAAAGGCCTTTTAAAGCCCTTTAAAGGTAAAGGGGACTTGGAGGCCTGGGCCAGCCAGTGCTTCGCCATGCGCGACGAGTTGATTGGCTTGGCGCAGCGACAGGTGCTGCCACAGGCCGCCGGGCATCCCTTCCACCTGCTGCCCATCGAACTGGCCCTGCAGACCACTGGCGCAGGCACGGCGTTTTTGCGCTGGCGCAAGCACGACAGGTCGGCCATGGGCGTGGCCCTGTGGCAGGAGCTGATGGCCAGCACCAGCACGCCGGTCAACCTGCTGGCAGACCTGCACGCGATCGAGCTTCAGCGCATCACGCTGAACATGCAGATCAGCCTGTTGCACACCTTGGGCAGGCAGGCGCAGGAGTGCGCCAGCAAGGCGGCCGAGGCGGAAGGCGCCTACCTGCGCCGGCTCAAGTCCATTCCCGCCGCCATGCGCGATCGGTGATTGCGCCAGGTATCCCAGCACGCGCCCGACGCCGACCAGGTGCGGGTATTTCAACCACCACGGAGATCACACCATGAGCACGCATTTTTCTGGCGAGGGCAACATCGGCTCGCCACCGGAGTACCGCGAATTCCCCAACGGCAACGACGAGCCGCGGCGCTTATTGCGGCTGAACGTTTATTTCGACAACCCCGTCCCCACCAAGGGCGGCGACTTCGAGGACCGCGGCGGTTTCTGGGCGCCGGTGGAAATCTGGCACCGCGACGCCGCGCACTGGAAGGACCTGTACCAGAAAGGCATGCGCGTGCTGGTCGTCGGCCGCATGGAGCGCGAACCCTGGACGGACAACGAGGATCAGCCGCGCGAGACCTGGCAGATCAACGCGCGCAGCGTCGGCATCCTGCCGTTCCGCATCGAGTCCGTGACCCTCAGCCCCAGGCAGCAGGAGACCGCACAGGACGTGCAGCCGAAACCCCAGCCCGCCCAGGAACCGACCGCGCCGAAGGAGCCGAAGCGCAGGAAGTGACCCGACATGGGGCGGCGGCGGTTGTCCGTCGCCCCATGCCCTCGCGAGCTATCCCCAGGGGATAGCTCCATCAACGTCCACCAACTTCCACGCGCCCCCGAAAATCGCGACTCCCGGCCCACGTACCCCCGGCCGCACGCTACTCCCCTCCCAGCCATCCCACCCCGTGAAAGTGGTCGCCACCGCATGCGGCTTGTTTGCTGCTGCCCCTGGTGGCGCTCGGCATCCTCGATTCCAGCAACTCCATGAACCACGGAATTCGGATGGACGGACATGCGGCTGTTTTTGTGCGAGAAGCCCTCCCAGGGCAAGGACATAGGCCGGATTCTCGGCGCGACGCAGCGCGGTGAAGGCTGTCTCAGCGGCTCCGGCGTCACCGTCACCTGGTGCATCGGCCATCTCGTGGAAGCGGCAACCCCCGAGGTCTATGACGCGGCCCTCAAGCGCTGGTCGCTGGAGCAGTTGCCCATCATTCCCCAGCAATGGCGGGTCGAGGTCAAACCGAAGACTGCCACGCAATTCAAGGTCGTCAAGGCGCTTCTGGCAAAGGCGACCCATCTGGTCATCGCCACCGATGCCGACCGCGAGGGCGAGCTGATCGCCCGCGAGATCATCGACCTGTGCGGCTACCGCGGTTCCATTGAACGCCTGTGGCTGTCCGCGCTCAACGATGCGTCCATCCGCACCGCGCTCGGCAAGCTGCGGCCATCGTCCGACACGCTGCCGATGTACTACTCGGCGCTGGCGCGCTCACGCGCCGACTGGCTGGTGGGCATGAACCTCAGCCGGTTGTTCACCGTGCTCGGGCGGCAGGCGGGCTATGACGGCGTGCTCTCGGTCGGGCGCGTCCAGACGCCGACGCTCAAGCTCGTCGTGGACCGCGACCGCGAGATCGCGGCCTTCAAGTCGGTGCCGTTCTGGGCCATCGACGTGTCCCTGTCCGCGGGCGGTCAGGCTTTCAGCGCGCAGTGGGTTCCGCCCGATGGCTGCACCGACGACGCCGGCCGCTGCTTGCACCAGCCCATCGCCCAGCAGGCCGCGCAGCAGATCCGCGCCGCAGGTGCTGCCCAGGTGGTGTCGGTCGAAACCGAGCGCGTGCGCGAAGGCCCGCCGCTGCTGTTCGACCTGGGAACGCTCCAGGAGGTTTGTTCCAAGCAGCTTGGGCTGGATGTTCAAGAGACGCTGGAGATCGCCCAGGCCCTGTACGAGACCCACAAGGCCACGACGTACCCGCGTTCGGATTCCGGTTACCTGCCCGAAAGCATGTTCGCCGAGGTGCCCACGGTTCTCGACAGTCTGCTCAAGACCGATCCTTCGCTGCGCCCGATCATGGACCAGCTCGACCGCTCCCAGCGCTCGCGCGCCTGGAACGACGGCAAAGTGACGGCGCACCACGGCATCATTCCCACCTTGGAACCCGCGAACCTCTCGGCCATGAGCGAGAAGGAACTGGCGGTGTACCGGCTGATCCGCGCGCACTACCTGGCGCAGTTCCTCCCTCACCACGAGTTCGACCGCACGATCGCCGAGCTGTCCTGCGGCCAGCAGAAGCTGGTGGCCACCGGAAAGCAGGTGGCCGCCCAGGGTTGGCGCCTGGTGCTGGCCGAGCCGCAAGCGGACGAGGACAGGGAAACCACCGCGCGCAGCCAGGTACTCCCCGCGCTGCGCCAGGGCATGGCGTGCCAGGTGGCCGAGGCCGAGATCAAGGCGCTCAAGACGATGCCGCCCAAGCCCTACACGCAAGGCGAACTGGTCAAATCCATGAAGGGGGTCGCCAAGCTGGTGACAGACCCGCGCCTGAAGCAGAAGCTCAAGGATACGGTCGGCATCGGCACCGAGGCGACACGGGCCAACATCATCAGCGGGCTGATCACCCGCGGCTACATCGTGAAGAAGGGGCGCTCCATTCGCGCATCGGATGCGGCGTTCACCTTAATCGATGCCGTACCCGCGGCGATTGCCGACCCCGGAACCACCGCCGTGTGGGAACAGGCGCTCGACATGATCGAGGCCGGACAACTCACCCTGGACGTGTTCATCGGCAAGCAGGCCGCATGGATTTCGCAACTGATCGCGCAGTACGGCAGCACCTCGCTGTCCATCAAGGTTCCCCAGGGGCCTGCTTGTCCGCAGTGCGGCGCACCGACGCGCCAACGCACCGGCAAGACCGGCCCCTTCTGGTCGTGCAGTCGCTACCCCGACTGCAAAGGCACGCTGCCGGTCGAAACCGGCGCGTCCAAGCGCGGTGCCTCGCGCCCGCGCAGTAGCGGCCGCAAAGGCTCTTGACCGACCCCGTTTCCCGAGAGCCGTGCCCGCCATCGGCGGCGTGGCCAATGTCCCGCACGCCCTGCGGGATGCCCAGCGCGCAACGCCTTCTCTTGTCCGTGTGCGCGTCCCGCCCAGCCGTACCCGGCTGCGGGACCTGAAGGTAGCTTCTCCGCGAACCATGCTCGGGGTTTCCCGGCGCCTTCTGTTGATCTGCATTTTTCCGCCCCTGCGAAGGGTCCCCCGATGGCTTGCCAGGCTGCGAGCCACCCGGAGACCCTTCACGGTCAGCGGTATTCGATGCCGTGCCCAACGGCGAAAAACTGGGCTCCTTTTGTGCGCGGATGTGCGCCAGAAGATACCGGCGCCAACCACGACATGCGCCGGGTGCGATTGCTGACAGCAGACGGTTCTAGCGACGACCGGGCCTGCCAATCAGCCCACGGGTGGTTCTGTCCTCCCGAGCCGAAGGCCGCTGGGCCTTCGGCGCCTTTCTCCTGCCGATCAACGTCCCGGCCCGGCCAAACGGTCCAGGGCCACACGAACAGGAGACACGCCATGAACCCGCAACCTCGCACCCCACGCGGTGCGCCCCAGCCCGCGCCACTGCTGTACGGCAGCGTGTGCAGCGGCATCGAGGCCGTGAGCCTCGCCTGGCAACCCCTCGGCCTCGAAGCCGCATGGTTTGCCGAGATCGAGCCGTTCCCGAGCGCCGTGCTCGCCCACCGTTACCCCCGCGTGCCCAATTTGGGCGGCATGACCGCGATCGCCCGCCAGGTGCGTGCCGGCACCGTGCCGGCGCCCGACATCCTGGTCGGCGGCACGCCGTGCCAGTCGTTCAGCGTTGCAGGTAGCCGCCGCGGGCTGGATGACCCGCGCGGAGCCCTTTCCCTTGCCTATGTGGAGCTTGCAAATGCCATCGACCAAACCCGCCATCAAGACCGCCGCCCGGCGGCAACGCTCGTCTGGGAAAACGTCCCAGGCGTCCTCAACGACCGCAGCAATGCCTTCGGGCATTTCCTGGGCGCATTGGCCGGAGAAAGCCGTGCGCTCCAGCCGCCAGGGGAAAAATGGGCGCACGCTGGTTGTGTGTCTGGACCCCGCCGCCGCATCGCCTGGCGCGTGCTCGACGCTCAATATTTCGGCGTCGCCCAACGCCGCAAGCGCGTGTTTCTTGTGGCAAGTGGTGGAGATGACCTCGATCCCGCAGAAGTACTTTTTGAGCGCGCAGGCCTGCTCGGGGATTCTTGTGCGGGCCGCGCGCCGTGGCAAGAAGTTGCCAGCGCTGCTGGACCGGGTACTGAATCAGCAGGCGCAGGCCTCGCAGGATTCGCAGGACTGAAGCAGTTCTACGGCAAGGTCACGACGACGTTCGGATTCAGCGGCGGCATTGGCCCCGTCGATGTGGCGGCATGCCTCATAGCCGCTGGCCCTAAGCACGACATTCGCACCGAGACGTTCATGGTGCAGTCGGTCGCTGGCAGCATCGCCCACACCCTCGACACCGCCAACAACGGCAAGGGCAGCAGCGAGGATGGCACCGGCAAGGGAGTTCCGATCATCGCCTTCACCGCTCAGGGCAGCGGCGCCGATGCCACGCTCGACCTGACGCCGACGCTGCGCGCTGGCGGCCACCGCAACAGCCATGCGAACGCGGGTGTCGTGCCCGCGATTGCCTTCGCGCAGAACAATCGCGGTGAAGTGCGCTTCGAGTCAGGTCATGGCCAGGTCGCTTGCACCGTCCTGTCCAACGGCAAGCCGGGCTACGGGGTGCCGATGGTGGCCTGCGTGTCCCTGCGCGGCCGGGAGCAGGGTCTTGCCGCCGAGTTGGGCGGCAACGTATCGGCCGCCCTGCGCACCAGCGGCGGGGGCGCGGACAAGCCCCATGTGCTGACCCCCGACTTCGAGGCGCATTTCCGCTACGACTGGAACGACCCCGGCCCCGGCGACTGGTCGCATTGGCGCGTGCGGCGGCTGATGCCCGTGGAGTGCGAGCGGCTGCAAGGCATGCCCGACGACTACACGCTGATCCCGTACCGCGGCAAGCCCGCTGCAGATGCTCCGCGCTACAAGGCGATCGGCAACTCCATGGCCGTCCCGTGCATGGCGTGGCTGGGCCAGCGCCTGGTGCAGTACCTGCACAAGACGGGCTCGACCGCTTCGGATTGATCGGCGACGCAGCCTGCGGGCCACTCCATTCTCCCTCTTGCATTGCCGATGGTTCGGCAACAGCCCGTAGCCAGGGTGTCAAGGCTGCCGCGGGTTTCACCCACGCCACCCGCCAGTTCGCCTCGGCATCTCACCGGCGAACGCTGCCCACTGGGCATCGATGCCTCATTTCTCCAACCCACGGGATGGCCGCCACGTCCCGTCAGGAGCATGTCGCCACCCGGTCGATCTCAGGACTTCCCCATGGACAACATCACCAAGCAAGACCGCATTACGCTGAAGAACCTCAAGGTGGCCGACTTCGCCAGCGAGGAAACACTGTGCTTCAACGCAACCGTCGTGTTCGACGGTACTCCCATCGCCGAGGCCCGCAACGACGGCCACGGCGGCTCGACGTTCCTGCGCGCGCTCAATGGCAAGGCGGCGCTGCTGGCTCAGGCCGAAACCTTCGCCAAGGGACTGCCGCCTGCGCCGCTCGACCTCGGCCAGGAGGGTGAAGACCCTCACTACATCGACATGACGCTCGACTTCCTGGTCGATGAACTGGCCGATGCCATGCACGCAGAACGCAAGGTGCGAGCCGCGTTCAACCGCGACATCGGCAACAAGGTGCTGTTCATCAAGGACGGCAAACTGCTGTTCATCAAAGGCATCAAGCTCAAGGCCATCGCCGACCGCAAGGCGTACTTCGCTTCGCTGCGCGCCAGGCAGGCCCAGCCCATCGTCATCCTCGCCGAGCTTTCGCCCGAGCAGGCATTTGACCTGTGGAAGCAGCATGTCCTGGGCGACAAGCCCGACTGACCCAGCGCCACCGCACCCTCCTGACAGCCCTGCACTCGTGCAGGGCTTTTTCTTTCTCCGAGCCCAGCAATCGGGGCTGGACCGGATGCCGTTTTCCAACTGACGCGGCACGGCCCGCGCACGAAGCTGCCCGCATGTTCGCTGATTCCGGTCAGCACATGCCAGCAGCCAGGGTTCCAGGCTGCCGCGGGTCTCTCCCGCGTTGCCCACCAGTCCGCATCGCATCAGGTCTGCGGACGCGCGTCCCCGTGACGTCGATGCTTTTTATCCACCGCGTGCGGGAGCTGCCATCCCGTGAGGGACAAGGCCCCGCTTTTCCAAGGAGCCCGTCCATGTCCCAGCAAGCCTCTTTTGGCGAATTAGCCTCGACCTACTGCGGCAAGTTCCTGCCGCTCGAAGTCCTGCAAAGCGCCGCCGGTCACTACATCGGCACGCGCGATACCGAAGGCCCTGTTTCGCGGGAATCCCGCGAGTACTTCCGCAGCTATGCCGCGGCTCAACGTGCCCTCGAAAGAGGCGGCTGGTCCCAGCTCGCCATTCCCTGATCCAACTGGAGGAATCACGTCATGAACCAGCTACTGCCCCGGGAAGTTGTCGATCAGATCATGCGGGAAGAACAGCATTTCGCTGCCGCGCCCCAAGCCTTCTTCGAGGCCTGGAAGCGCGGTGTCGAGATCGCTGGCCCCGAATGGTTCGGTGACGGCACCCGTGAAGGTCTGAACCAGGCCAAGAGCAAGTGGGATCTGCGTCCCAACATGCTGCGGCTCAACGACGCCCTCGGCGTCCTGAGCAGCGGCGAACGCATGTTCCTGTCTGCCATGGTCAGCTTCTACAACGCGCGTGAGGGCGGTGCCATGCTCAAGCGCTGCCACTTCCACGGGCTGTCGGACTTCGACGGTCTCGACCTGCAACGCCGCAAGGTCATCGCCGACCTGCTCGTGAACTACAACGGTTGGTGAGCCGGTCTCCGGCACACCACTGTCTTTCGTTCCCCCCGAGAGGGACATGCGCCCAAAAGGCCATGTCCCTCAATTTCTTCTCCATCACCCTGCGGATGCCATCGTCCGCATGGGCTGGCTCCGCTTTCTCGAAAGGAGCCACCATGGCGAACAACTACTACGAAGGCACGGGCGTTCTCGTGCTGGAGCGTGTCACCCCCGTCATCAAGGCGCTGTTCGGCGCCTTCGCGCTGAACGAAGGCCATCCCGGCAACGGGCAGGCCTACATCGCCCAGATCGCCGAGACCAATGATCCGCGCTGGACGGATGTGCTGGACGGCCTGGAAGACCTGGCCGCACAACTCGGCATCCCCATGCCCGACGACGAAGAGTTGTCGATTCCACCTCTGCTCGAACGGCTGGCCGCGCACTTCGGTGCCGAGCAGGACGCGGAGCTGGAGAACCTGATCGAGCACCACAAGTTCGAGGACAGCGCCGACCTGGAAGCCTTGCTTCTGATCGCTTCCTGCTTCGATGACGGCCATCGCCTGACCGCCATCCAGTTCGAAGGCTGCTGGCATTGCAGCAGGCCGAGGCTGTTCGAGTTCGGCGGCAACGGCTGCTACCTGAGCCGCGAGGTCCAGGTCTTCAGAACGTCCTCGCAGGCGCTCCAACTCGGCGACCAACTGCGCAAGACGATCCTGTCCGCCGACATCGAAGAGGCCTCGGCATTGATCGCGCTGGAGGCCGCCAACCTGCTCGCAGGCATCAACGACGAGCAGTTCCGCCTGAATGTGCGCCGTCGCGTCGCCGACCGACTGGCCCAGATGCCAACGATCAGCGCCGCCTGACGCATTTTCCATTTTCAACCCACCGGGTCCAATTCCCGGTGGCGGGAATTGGCTCCATTATTCAATCTGGAGAGTTCCCAATGTCCCAGAAACCCAATCCCTTTCACCGTGGCTACTGGAATCTGAAAATCGTCCGCACGCTGTGCATCAGCTACGAGGACGGAAGCCCGCATGTCTGGCGCAACATCCACGCGAGCCAGCAACACCTCTCCGACGAGGAACTGGTTTCATCGTCCTGCATCGTCGCCAACGATTTCGCCGTGGTCAGCGATGGCCGCGAAGCCGTGAACGCCGAGGTACTGGCCGAATGCGATGCCGGTGAAGGCGTCAGCGGCGAAGGTGTGATCGGTGCCGTGGTCTATGCCATCCATGGCGAGGACTTCGACGGCCGCCCAGTCCACGTCGGTGACGCCTATTCGGCCGAGGCCGCGCGGGAAGCGATGCAGCGCCTGAGTTTCGAGACCGGCTACTACAGCCGGTGCTGGGAAATCAGCCGTGAGCACATCACGGTCGATAGCTGGCACTACCTCGCCGGCCTGGCGGACATCGCCACGCCGGAGGCCATGTTGTTCATCGCCTTCCGTGTGCCGTACAGCCCGGCGATCGGCGTCAAGCTGATTTCCACGCCCTGGACGGACCAGAACCTGGAGCACGCCGAGGGCATCACCGCCGAGCAGCTTCGACAGGAGCACCGGAACAAGGGCATGCCGGACGACCTGGCGAACATCCTTGAACTGGCTGGCCAGGCCGATGTGCGCATCCTCATCCTCGATGCAGACGCACCCGCGTTGCTGGGCCTGCCGCTGGCCGAGGGCTAGCAGCCGCGCGACACGCGGGTCTTCCTCTTTGTCCCCTCATGCCAGCCCGTCTCCCCCAAGAGTCGGGCTGGTCCATTTTCATAGGAGCAACCTCATGTTCCCCAACCTCATTTCGCGCGCACCGGACTTCGAGCACCAGCTCGGAGCCTGCGTCAACGCCATGAGCCAGGACGACGCCATCGGCCAGATCCTGGTATTCGAGCGCACGCACGGCACGCTGCACATGCGCCATATCGCCGGCGCCGACTTGGTGGACACCGACATTGACGACTACGAGATGGTCGTCTTCGACGGTGGCAACACCGGCGGCGACACGTGGAAGCATGTGTTCTTCCCGCGTCAGCGCGAACACTACTTCGTGTACCAAGCCTGATCCAACCAGCCCCTTTCGAGGGGCCTTTTTCTTGTCCCCAGCGCGGGAAACCGGGTGCGGCGCAGTGCCGTTTCATGCGGGCGGGTAGCCCGGCCCAGGGCCATCCTTGCCCCCATGTTCGTCGGCGTTGCCGACACATGCCCAGGCAGCCGAGACCTTCGAGGCTGCAAGCACGGGAAACCGCGCTGGTTGTTTCTTCCTACGGACGCACCGCGTCCATCCACCCACAAGGGACCTCTCCCTTGCGGGCGGGGAATCCCTTGTTCTTCCTCAAGGAGATTCCCATGGACCGTTCCCTCATCAAATCCATGATGCCTTCGCTTGTCGCAGGCCATGTGCCCCGCAACGTGCGGTCGTTCAAGTATCGCGTGTTCGATGATCAGCCGCAGTCCTCGACGCTGGGCTTCGCCATCGACCCCCAGCCCTTCGACGGCAAGGTGGTCGCGGCCAGCGACGACGCCATCGTCGTCAAGCTCAAGCCCAGCGAGTTCGCGGTGCTCGACCCCCACCTGGTGACCACCCTTCCCAGCGAAGGCGCCAAGGTGCATGTCCAACCGTATGCCCGCCGCCGCTTCGACGGCCTGCGCGCGGACACCCCGGAAGTAATCACCGAGAAGACCGCGGACGGTGTTCCCTACACCATCACCAGGCACATCCTCGGCTCCGCGCCTGCCAAGCTGCCCATCCCCGAGCCGCAGTGCATGGAACTGGGACAGCTCATCCAGCAGTTGGAGGAAATGCCGGCTCCCGATGGGTTCCGGCGCATCACCCACATGCTGGTCGATGCGGGTGCCCGCGACTTCACCTGGGTCGATCCGAAGCCGTCCAAGATCATCGAGACACCCCCGGCGATCAGCTTCTCGGTTTCGACCTCGAAGTTCGAGGGCCAGGTGACGATCCTCTACGACCGCGGCGGCGACACCTACGCGGTGGAACTGAGCCGCGACGGCGAACTGGTCGATCGGCACGACGAGGTGTATTTCGACATGCTCGGTGAAGTGCTGGAGCGGCTTATCGACGACGGGCACTGGCGTCTGATCGACGTGAGCGTCATCGACGCCAAGGCAACCAAGCGGCGCTACGGCTGACCGCAGCCTACCGGCGACTTGCCCCCATAGGCCTTCCATCCATTCGGGTGGAGGGCCTTTTTCTTCAGGAGATCAACCATGTCACTGCGATTCAAAGGTTCCGACCTGCGCCCCGTGCTGGCCGAGGCCGTTGCCAACCAATGCCGCGTCGTCCTCGCCAAGGACCAGGGCGTGTACTTCCTCGCCGAGCAGGGAGAGCGCCGTCCCGATGGCCGCGTGAAGCTGCTGGCCTATGCCGTCGGCTGCAACCCGGATACCGACCCGTTTGACGGCTGGTGGGAACTGGCGCGTGCCGAGCTGGGTGGCGACGACTTCGGCGAGTTCTTCGATCCGAAGGAAGGCGTCTTCGCCCGCATCCTGCGCGGCATGGACGATCTGATGCTATCCGCCACCACGACGCACCTGTCGCTGGAGGTGGTGCCATCGATGTAGTGCGAATACCACTGTCCCCTCACGGCCCCCTTCATGGGGGCTTCTTTTTTTGCGGCGCTGGCGGCATGGACAAAGGGAAGCGTCCGGATGCCGATTGATTACTGCCGCGCGCGCGAAGCCCGTCCATGCTGCCCCCATGCCTGCTGACGTTGTCAGCGACATGCCAGGCAACCATCGGTCTTCGAGGTTGCCGCGCAGTTTCCACTGCGTGACCGAGCCAGCTCGCACCGCATCCATCCGCGAGCGGCCACCAGTCCTGGTGGCGGATGCTTTCGCCTTATCAACCCACCGCGGGGTTACGCACCTTTCCCCGCATGCGTGGGGCCGGTGTGTCTCCGCTTCATCCCAATGGAGATTCACCATGAGCACCACGTCCAACGAGAAATCGTATTTCGACCTCCACACCTCGGGCATCGGCTACATCCAGCGTGTCCGCGAGGTTCCCGTCCGGGGCGGCCGCCGTGCGCAGCCCTTCCTGGCATGCACCATCGCCGCGCTGGTCGGCTCCGCCAAGGACCCCAGCTACCGCTACTTCGACGTCAAGGTCTCGGGTGCCGAGGCCAAGAAACTGGTCGAGCGCTACATCGGCGTTGACGATCCCAAGCAGCGGCCGCTGGTGCGCTTCCGCCTCGGCGACCTCTGGGGCGATGCGTACATCCGCGACAAGGGTGAGCACAAGGGCCAGGCCGCCGCGTCTCTGAAGGCGCGACTGCTGAAGGCCGAGCCGCTTGACCGGGCCGAACTGGCTTCGATCAAGCTGCACGAGCTGATCACCCGCGGCATCGGCTACCTCAGCCGCCCGAAGGACGTCTCCCCCAAGGATGGCGATCCGTTCCTGTCGTGCTGCGTCGCGGCGCTGGCCGGACCTGTCGGTGAACCGGAATATCGGTACTTCGACACCATCGTCGCCACCCCTGAAGCCGAGCACCTGGTTCGCCGGTGCGTGCAGGCCATCGAAGGGGACCGCAAGGTGCTGATCGCCTTCCGTCTGAACGACATGAAGATCGATCCGTACATCCGCACCAAGGGCGAGCGCGCCGGGGAACCGGGAGCGAGCCTGGAATCGACGCTGGTCCACATCGGTCTCATCAAGATCGACGGCACCCAGGTCTATCCGACGAGCCAGGCGCAAGCCGAGGCGCCGCAAGCCGAGGACGCACCCGCGCCCGAAGCCGAGGTTGCCGCCGACACCGCTGCCGACCAGCCTGTCGAGCCCGCCGTGCGCGAGCCCGCAGGTGAAGTCGAGGAGCAGGAGCCGGCATTGGCTGCTTCGTTCTGATCCGGCATGGCCCCTCACGGGGCCTTGCCTTTTTCCTATTCCCCAAGGAGAACCATCATGGCAGTCACATCGGCGCCCGACCAATCGGGTTCGCCCATCACCGTCCCAGGCCAACTCACGCTGCGCACGATCCGCGGAAGAAACGGCCCTTTCAACGTCGGCCGACTTGTCACCCCCATCGGCAAGTTCGCGGTGAAGGATGCGGAGCTGGAGCAGTACCCCGAAGGCAAGTACGACGGGGAGTTCGTCATCCGCTACATCTTCCCGAAGTCCTATCCCGTCGGCGACGGCATGCGGTTCGAGATCCGTGCCAACCTGGACGGGATGACGCTCAACGGCATCGACAAACTGAGCCGTGACGAGGCACGCAGCTTCACCACCCAGGAAGTCGATCCGCTCGATGAAGAACTGGGCGCGCAGCCTGCGTCAACGCCGGCCAAGCCCGCCAAGGCATCCAGACCCGCCAAGCCCGCATCCGTGCAGGCGTCCGCGGACCCGCTGATCGATACCACGCCTTTTGGTGTGGATGCCCCGCCGCCCGCTGCGGCTGCTGCCCCCGGCAGCACCGAAGATGGCGACGCCGCGCTGTTCGGGCTGCTCTGGCCGCTGGGAGAGTCCGTGAAACTGGATTCGACCATCGACCGCCGCACCCTGCGCGCGCAGATCGCCCGCCTGGGTGAACTGGGCTACGCGCTGGACTTCAAGACGCAGGAGTGGAGCCGCCAGGCCGAACTGCAACCTGCGTGATCGCAGACGCCGCATCCGCGGTGTTCTTGATCCATCCGCCGGGGTTCCTTCCCCATGCGGGGGAGGCTCCGACTTTCTTCTGGAGGTCTCCATCATGTCCACCATCGCTTGCGATGCACCTCATTGCACGCTGGACGAACCCGCGTGGCGCGCTGTCTGCAAGACGGCCGCCGAGCACGCCCAGCGTGGTTGCGGCCTGTCCTGGGATCACTGGGTCACGCTTTTCAGTTCGGAGATCGACGCGCAAGCCAGTCGGTTGCCGGAAACCCAGCGGGCTCAGGCCCTGGAAATCGCGACCCAGGAATGGGACTACGCAACCCCTGCCGAACGGCAGGAAACGCAGGAGTGGAACGCTGCGAACGGCTACTGCTCCCATGGCATCGAACTGGGCTACTGCCCAGCCGGTTGCGGCTCCTAGTCCGCACCGGACTCCATCGCCGCACGCGCGGCATTCCATCACCCGCTGGGGGCTCTCCCCCACGGGGAGGCCTCCGGCTCGATTCTTCAGGAGGCCTTTCATGGGCTGGTATTTCTCCCCCCAATCGCGGTCTGAACTGATCGCGGAACTGATCGCACCGCAAGAGACCGAGCGCGCCAGCGTCAAGGTCATCGCCCACGCGCTGCGCGGCAACGTCCTGTGGTCCGTCACGGAAGTGACGGCCAAGGTCGAAGGCGTGCATCGTCATCTGGCGCCAGGCCAATCCCTGCGCTACATCCGCTGCGATCTTCTCGAACGCAGCGGCGACCAGTGGGGCTACAAGCCACTGGACGAGTCCATGCACCCGTACTACTACACGTGCCCGCTGTCCTATCTGGACCTCGCACCAGAGCAGTCCGCCGACTGGCGTGCAGGCGTTCGCGCCTACCACGCGCGGCGGCGCACACCCACGGCACCTGCGGCACCCACCGCAGCGCTGATGGCCTGAGCCAGGAGGAACCGACATGGACCCGATCCTGGCTGCGCTTCCGCCCTCGCTGTTGAAGCTCGTTGAAGGGAGTTTGTCCAACGACGAAGTTTCTTCCGACGAGGAAATGCTGGAGTACTTCATCAGCAACGGCCTCACCGAGGCACAGGCACGGCAGGCACTGACCCACCGCGACCAGTACCTCAACAACATCTACCTGGAGGGCTTCACGCCAATCACTTCGGTAGATGAGGCGCTTCACTTCAACCCGCACACCCGGCAGTTCGAGCCGGACTGAGCGGCTTTCTTCCACCCCCTGGGGCAGTACTTGCCCCAGCGGGCGGTGCTGTTCCCGTTCATCCGAGGACACCACCATGCCCGAAAACACTTCTTCCACCACGCTGTATCGCATCGACGAATGCTCCGACGTGATGGCCGATGCTTGCGTCGGCGATGACCAGGGCAATCTGATCTTCCTGTCGATCTGGGCGCGCGACACCGCCGTCCAGCAGTTCCTCGCTCGTCTGACCCTCGGGCGCGACGAACAGGGCCTGGACCAGTTCCACGTCATCACCGACCAGGGCGGCAGCGTCCCGGTGTTCGTCAGCAACGTCGATCGTCTGGAAAAGCGCATGACCCGCGCCTACCGGCGAACGCTGTTCGGTTCGCTGTCCAACGTGTGGCTGTTCGACCGCCGCTGCGTCAAGCCCGACAAGGCCAACGCCAGCGCACTGGCATTGCTGCCCAAGGGCAGCGCCCACCGGCTTGACCGCCTGTGGATGCTGGTGCGGGACACCTGCCCACTGCCGCTGCTCGACCACTGGCGCGAAACCGTGCTGGAGCTGCTACAGACCCGCGAGATGCTGGCCCGTCTTCCGTTCGCCCTCGGGTCGCTGGAAGGCCATCGGCTCGCCATCGACGTGCCGGCGCTGACCCTGGCGCTGGGCTCCCTGATCCGCAGTGACGTGCTCACCGCCTATCCGTATCCGGCCAAGATTTGGACGCCGGAAGCGGTAGCGGCTTGACCCGCCCGCGAGAGCACGCCAAGGCGTGCTTTCGCACTTCATCCCCGCCAACCAGGAGACTTCCATGGCCCTCATGTTCCCGCGGCTCGCCCGCAATTTCTCCAAGAACGGGTACTACCCGACCGACGAACCCACGCTCGAAAGAGCCCTCAACGCACTGATGCCCAGCGATGGCCCGATGTGCATCCTCGATCCCTGCGCCGGCGAAGGCGTGGCGATCGCCGAAGCCGCTCATGCTCTCGGGCGCGAGCAAGCCAAGGCGTTCGCCGTCGAGTTCGACGCGGAGCGGGCACGCCATGCCCGCGGCCTGGTCGATCATTGCCTGCACGCGGACCTGATGGACACGATGATCTCAAAGCAGTCGTTCGGGCTGCTCTGGCTCAACCCACCGTATGGCGATCTGTCCAAGGACGTCAACGGCAACATCGGCTATCAGGGCCAGGGCCGTGCCCGCTTCGAGAAGCTCTTCTATCAGCGCAGCCTCTCGCTATTGCAGTATGGCGGCGTGCTGGTCTTCATCGTCCCTGGCTACGTGCTCGACGCCGAGCTGGTCGGCTGGCTGACACGCCACTACACGGACCTACGCATCTACCGAGCGGTGGAAACGCAGTTCAAGCAGGTGGTGATCTTCGGCCGCAGGGTGCGCCAGCGCGAGCTGGCACCCGATGGTCTCAAGGCCGTGCGCAATCTGCTGCTGCAGATCGGGCTTGGTGAAGTCGAAGCCGAGGAACTGCCGAGCGAATGGCCGTTCCTGCCGTACATCGTCCCCGCCAGTCCGGCCGAGCCGGAGCATTTCTTCCGCGTGACGATGGAGCCAGAGCAGTTCGCCGATGAAGTCGGCCGGCTGCAAGGCCTCTGGCCGTCGCAGGACACGCACCTGGGGGCCGCGCAGCAGTCGCTGCGTCCACCGGCGCGTGCCTTGTCCCACTGGCATCTCGCCCTGGCTCTGGCCGCGGGCGCGATCTCGGGGGTTGTGCGCTCCAAGACCGGGCGCGTGCTCGTCGTCAAAGGTGACACCCACAAGGACAAGACGCTCCAGCGGGAATTCACCGAACGCGAAGACGGCTCCATCGCCGAGACCCGCATCCTCACCGACAAGTTCGTGCCCGTCATCCGCGCGTGGGACATGACGCCCGGCTCCGCCACGCGGGGCGAGGTGTTGACCATCCGCTGATCGCTTCTCTACCGCTGACGGTCACCGTCGGCTTCCTCCACCCACCGGGGTCCAGTCGCCCCGAGGGGGCGCCGTGGCCCCTTCATCTTCAAGGAGCCTTTCCATGGCAGCCCAAGCACTTCCCATCGGCCAAGCATCGAGCCGGCGCTTCTTCCCTGGCGAGACCGTCGTGACCTGTGGCGTTGACGCCCTGGTCCAGCAGGGCCGGCTCAACCCGGTGCCGTATCTGCACCGCCACCTCAATGGCGACTGGGGCGACCTCGACGACTACGACAAGCGGCAGAACGATGCCGCGCTGGAGTCCGGCGAGGACCGCCTTTTCTCTTCCTACCAGGTCGCACCCGGCCTGCAGCTTTGGATTATCACCGAATGGGATCGCAGCGTGACCACGCTGCTACTGCCCAGCGAGTACTGATCTCTCCCAGACGACGGCCGCCTGCCGTCTCTTCATCCCACCACGGGGCATGCCATCGCCCCGCGGGGGTGGTGCATGCCCCATTTTCTTTGGAGCATCACCATGTCCCTCGATCTCGAAACCACTGCCGCTGAAGCCGCGCCCGTACAGGGCGAACTGCTCGATGCGGAATCTTCCCCTCTGACCCTGAGCCTTCAGGATTTCGTCGGCGAGTTCGGCGACGAACTGCTCGACGCCCTCAACAGCGCGAACCCGCCGGTCTATAACGGCCAGCCGCAGGCGCACCGGCAACTCGTCGTCGCCAGCCTCAAGCGCAAGCTGTTTCCGGCCCAGGCCGAAGTCGTCCACGCCGCCGCCGAGCTGCTGATCGACCGTGGCGAACGCGCCGCGATCGTCAATGGCGAAATGGGCTGCGGCAAGACGACCGTCGGCATCGCCACGGCCGCCGTGCTCAACGCCGAAGGCTATCGCCGCACCCTGGTTCTTTCGCCGCCGCACCTTGTTTACAAGTGGCGGCGCGAGATCCAGGAGACGGTGGCAGGCGCCAAGGTGTGGGTGCTCAACGGGCCGGACACGCTCATCAAGCTCATCAAGCTGCGCGAGCAGTTGAATGTCCAGCCCACGGGCCAGGAGTTCTTCGTCTTGGGCCGGGTCAGGATGCGGATGGGGTTCCACTGGAAGCCCGTCTTCACCCAGCGGCGCACCCGTCACGGCAACGTGGCGGCGTGCCCGGACTGCGGCACGGTCATCACCGACCTCGACGGCGAGCCGGTCAATCCGGTCGCGCTCCAAGCCGAGGAATACCGCAGGAAGTGCAGCCATTGCGCCGCCCCCCTGTGGACGCTGATCCGCCCGCGCAGCCTGTCCGGCAGCGACCAGTCCTCGGCCGTGCTGAAAGCCCTCAAGCGCATCCCGACGATCGGGGAAGTCACCGCGCAGAAGCTGATGCAGAAGTTCGGCGAAGGCTTCCTCGCGTCGATGCTGGGCGACAACATCCATGAGTTCATCAACCTCATGGACGGCAACGGCGAACTGGTCTTCTCTGACCGCCAGGCGCATCGCATGGAAAGAGCGATGGCGAACATGGAGTTCGGCTTCGGCGAAGGCGGCTACCAGCCGTCCGAGTTCATCAAGCGCTACCTGCCTCAAGGCACGTTCGACCTGTGCATCGCGGACGAGGCCCACGAGTACAAGAACGGTGGCAGTGCCCAGGGCCAGGCCATGGGCGTGCTGGCGGCGAAGGCTCGCAAGACCTTGCTGCTGACAGGCACGCTGATGGGCGGCTACGGGGACGACCTGTTCTACCTGCTGTTCCGAGCCCTGCCTGGGCGGATGATCGAAGACGGCTACCGCCCGACCACGAGCGGCAGCATGACCTCGGCGGCCATGGCGTTCATGAGGGACCACGGGGTCCTCAAGGACATCTACTCCGAAAGCACCGGCACGGCGCACAAGACGGCCAGGGGCACCAAGGTATCGGTGCGCACGGTCAAGGCTCCCGGCTTCGGGCCGAAAGGGGTCTTGCGGTGCATCCTGCCGTTCACGATCTTCCTCAAGCTCAAGGACATCGGCGGCAACGTCCTGCCGCCGTATGACGAGGAGTTCCGTGAAGTCGCAATGGACACGGCGCAAGCCGCGGCCTACCGCGACCTGGCGGGTCGGCTGACCGCGGAGCTGAAACAGGCTCTGGCGCGACGCGATACGACGCTGCTGGGTGTGGTGCTCAACGTGCTGCTGGCCTGGCCGGACTGCTGCTTCCGGTCGGAAACCGTGGTGCATCCGCGCACGCGCAACACCTTGGCGTTCGTCCCGGCTCAGTTCAACGAGTTTGAGGTGACGCCGAAAGAGCGCGAGCTGATCGACATCTGCAAAGAAGAGAAGGCGCAGGGCCGCAAGGTCCTGGCCTACACGGTCTATACCGGCACGCGCGACACCACGTCGCGCTTGAAGGTGCTGCTGGAGCAGGAAGGTTTTCGGGTGGCGGTGCTGCGCGCAAGCGTGGACGCCAGCCGCCGCGAGGACTGGATCGCCGAGCAACTGGACCGTGGCATCGACGTGCTCATCACCAACCCCGAGCTGGTCAAGACGGGCTTGGACCTGTTGGACTTCCCGACGATCGTTTTCATGCAGTCGGGCTACAACGTGTACTCGCTCCAGCAGGCGGCACGCCGCTCCTGGCGCATCGGACAGAAACAGCCGGTGCGCGTGATCTACCTCGGCTACGCCGGTTCCTCGCAGATGACCTGCCTGGAGCTGATGGCCAAGAAGATCATGGTCTCGCAGTCCACCTCGGGCGACGTGCCCGAATCGGGCCTGGATGTGCTCAACCAGGACGGTGATTCCGTCGAGGTCGCGCTGGCCCGGCAACTGGTCGCCGCCTGATCCCCACGCCAACGCCGGCCTCGCGCCGCCGGCTTTCCATTGTTCCCACCTTGCAGCCACGCCCACGGTCTCCGTGGACGTGGCTGCGCATTTTTCATTCCAAGGAGATTTCCATGAACACCCATACCCAATCCACGCCCGAAAACGTGAAGGCCCGCCTGACGCTGGACGTGACCTGTTTGCTCAACGGCGAGGCCGCGTCGGAAATACTGGCACGGCTGCAACGCATGTGGGTCCGCGCCATCGGCGAGAGGTTGCTAATCGATGAGACCGCCGCGAAGGTGGATGTTTGGTCGATCGAGGTGACCGAGTTGCCCTCGGCGACTAACAGCGATGCGCTCGAAGCCGAGATCGCCGCCTTCATGCAGCAACGCATCGGGGACGGCAACCTCTGTGCAGAGGACATTCCCTTGCGCCTGGCGAGCTATGGCCTGATGGCCCCCGAGGATTTCATCGACGAAATGCGCGAGCGCATGGGCATGGAAGACGACGCCCCCACGGGCCGAGCCGTCATCCCCTCGACCGAACCTGCCGACGGCGGTGAGATCGAGATGCAAGTCGCGGTCGTCTGCATCGGTGCCTCCGGTAGCCCCAACGTGCCGGTCTTCAAGGTCAGGATCACCCAGGAGGAATACGACCTGGGTATCCACTACGACAAGGCCAGGGACCTGGCCGAAGAGGCCCGGTACGAAGGGCCGTTCATCTGCTTCGACGCCGCCGAATATGGCCCCATCCTGTCGGCCGCCCGCGAACTTGGCCTCGTTCCGCAGGTCGTCGTGGTCGATATGACCGACGGCCAGATCCACTCCATCCGCTGCGACAGCGGCGAGATCAAGGTCATCTGCTACGACACCAGCGACACTGACGAGTATTCGGCGGCGGTGGCGAACCGGCCGCTCGGCGAGAACGGGCAGTTCGTGCGCTGCTGGTCGCACACCCAACTGGCACGGGTCGATCCCGGCCTGAAGCTGGCTCGGGATTGATCGGGCGAAGCCCGATGCGTTTTCACAGGCCCCTTCGGGGGCCTTTTCCTTTGGAGGGAGGCTGCCGGGAAATCGGGCGCTGCCTGGTTCGCATTGTTTGCTGCCGCTCGTGGCCCGAGCGGCGATGGTGAGGGCTCGATGTTTCAGGACGACGCGCCATGTGCCCCTCTCCACCTTGGTTTCACCATCCCGAACGCCGTCTGCTGGCGGGTTTTCTCGGCCTGCTTTGGTCGGTGCTGGCTGGCGGCTGCGCGACGACGAGCGCGCCGGTCGCGCCCGACACCATCGAGGAAGTCTCGGCCGCACCCGTACCCGAGGCGCCCGAATACATCCCCGTTGTGCGCTACGGCCGCTACACCCTCGTGGAACTGGCACCGACAGCAGCGCAGCGCGACCTGCTGTTGCAGACCATCGACGTGTCGATGCCCGAGGATGCACGCGCTACGGTCGGCGACGGGCTACGGCATGTGCTCAAGCGCAGCGGTTACGGCTTGTGCCAGACGACGCACGCGGTGATCGAGCTGTACGCACTGCCGCTGCCGGCGGCCCACCTGCACCTCGGCCCCATGACCCTGCGGGATGCGCTGCTCACCCTGGCTGGTTCGGCCTGGGAACTGCACGCGGATGACCGCGCGCGGCAAATCTGCTTCGAGCGGCCCGGCGACAGCATGACCGCCGACAACGTACCCGCGCCGCCTGCCACCGAGGCGGTGCAGACGTTCCCGCTGGCGCCCGCGGCATCGGGAGGCCAGCCATGAACGCCCCGCAGCCCGCCCATCGTTCAACGGCCGCCGTGGTGGTGCAGAGCCTGATGTGGCTCTGGCTGATCGGCCTCAGTGTCCTCGTTGCCCTCGGCTACCAGACGATGAACGACCAGGCCGACCAGGAGCGCCTCGATTCCCGCCTGCAACGCCTCGAAGCGCAGGCAACAGGCCTGGCCGAGACCGTCGAGGCCATCCAGCAGCGTCCAGCCGTCGCCACGGCGGCAGACCTCAAAGACACCCGCCAAATCCTGGAAGCACGCGCGGCCCAGGTCGAGAAATCGCTGAGCGCCTATGCCTCCGCCGACGACCTTCAGGCACTGCGCGCCGAAGTCGAGCAAATCAAGGCGCGGCAGACCGCTGCGCGCGCCGCTGCACCCGCCCAGCCGCGCACCAGGAACAAGCCCACCGCCAAGCCCGAACCGACGCCGCTCCCGTTCCGCATCGTCGGTGCCGAACTGCGTGCCGGCGAGCGCAGCGTGTCCGTCGCGCCGAGCAATGGCGACTTCACGCCCGACCAGCTTCAGGTGCTGCTACCCGGCGATGCGGTCGGCCCGTGGCGCTTGCAGGCCGTCGAGGGCAGCACTGCGGTGTTCCAGGCCGGCGACCAGACCCGCCACGTGGCGATCCCCTGAACGGAGCACACCACATGAAGCCGTCGATCATCCTTTCCGCGCTTCTGCTGGCGTCCACCCAGTTGCCCGCGTGGGCGCAGCAATCCGCCACGGCTCCCGCCCGCAATGCGCAGAGTCAGGAACGCCCGCTGGTCGCCCGCATTCTGGACGACCGGGTGGCGAGCGACTGGGGCCTTCAACCTCAGGAGTGGGCGCGCTATCGCGAACTGATGGACGGTCCACTGGGCATCTATTCGCCCAACCTGGACCCGCTGTCGGCCCTGGGCATCGAGGCGCGTACCGAAGAGGAACGGCGACGCTACGCCGAGCTGCAGGTGCAGGTCGAAGCGCGCCGCGTGGAGAAACTGCTCGCTTATCAGCGGGCCTATGACGAGGCCTGGCAGCGCCTGAACCCCGGGATGCAGCGGGTGAACCTGCCGGACGACAAGCCGGTCGCCGGGGCCACGCGCGGCTCCGGCCGCACGGCAGTGTTCGTGAAAGATAACTGCGTGGCCTGCGGCCAGCTCGTGCAGCGCCTGCAATCCTCGGGCGCCGAATTCGACCTGTACATGGTCGGCAGCCGCCAGGACGACGCGCGCATCCGCGATTGGGCCAAGCGCGCGAACGTCGATCCGGCGCGCGTGCGCAGCGGCAGCATCACGCTCAACCACGACGGCGGCCGCTGGTTGACCTTGGGGGTACCCGGCGACCTGCCGGCGGTCGTGCGCGAGGTGAACGGCCAATGGCAGCGCCAGCCATAGCCGCCCCCCTGCGCACACTGGTGCTCGCCGCTGGCCTATGCGCCTGCGTCGCCCAAGCCCAGGAGGTTCCGCCACCGGCCTACCAGCTCGCCGCGCAGCGCGCAGGCATCCCCTCGACGGTGCTCTACGCCGTGGCCTTGCAGGAGAGTGGCATCCGCCGTAACGGACGCATCGTCCCGTGGCCGTGGTCCCTCAACGTCGCCGGCCAATCACGCCGCTATGCGACCCGCGCCGATGCCTGCGCGGGTTTGCAGCAGGCGATGCGCTCCACGCCGCACACGCGCATCGACGCGGGCCTGGGCCAGATCAACCTCGGCTACCACCAGCAGCGCTACGCCAGCGCCTGCGACCTGCTCGACCCGTACCGGAATCTCGCCATCGCTGCCGAGATCCTGCGCGAGCAACACGCCCCCGGCGAGGACTGGTTGCTGGCGATGGGCCGCTACCACCGCCCCGCGGGTGGCGAGCCCGCCGCCCGCTACCGGCGCAGCGTGTCGCGCCACCTCGCCCGGGTGCAGGGCGCACGCCCAACCGCCGCGGTTCTCGCCGCACGCAAGGAGACATCCCCATGACGACATCCCATCTGGCCTTGCGTGGCCTGCTCGTACTGCTGGCGGGTCTGCCGCTGGCCTCGCTTGCCGGCGAGCCGCTGATCGTGGTCGAAGACCGCGGCGGCGCGTCGGCGCTGCCGTACTACGAAGCCCTGAACCTCCAGCCGCGCACCAACGCACCGGCCCGGCCGCCGATCCCGACGCCCCAGGTTCCCGCCACGCCGGCGGACGAGGCCGCGATGCTGCCGGTGCGCAGCGCCAAGCTCACCCCCGGCACCGTCCCGCGGCGTGTCATCGAGGCTCCGGGTCTGCGGCCTTTCGTTGTCGTCGGCGACGACGAGGCATCTCGGGCCTGGCTGCGCAGCCAGGCAGCCGCGCTGCGCGAGCGCGGCGCGGTCGGTCTGGTGGTCAACGTCGAGACCGTGCAGGGCCTGGCGCGGCTGCGCACCCTGGTGCCCGGCGTACCCCTCGCGCCCATGTCCGGCGACGACCTGGCCGAGCGCCTGGGCCTGCGGCACTACCCGGTGCTGATCACAGCCACCGGCATCGAGCAATGAAGCCATGTCGGGGAAACAGCCGGTCGAGGTACTGCTTCGCCCAGCGGTGGAGCTATACACCGTTGCCGCATGCGCGGGCGCCGCGTTTCTGTCCCTGGTGGCCCCATGGTCGCTCGCGCTGAGCCCGTCCATGGGCGTCGGCAGCGCGCTGGCGTTCGGCGCCTACGGTGCCATCCGCTACCGCGATGCCCGCGTCATCCTGCGCTACCGGCGCAACATCCGCCGCCTGCCGCGCTACGTGATGACCAGCAAGGACGTGCCGGTCAGCCAGCAGCGGCTGTTCGTGGGGCGCGGGTTCCTGTGGGAGCAGAAGCACACCCATAGGCTCATGCAAACGTACCGGCCGGAGTTCCGCCGCTACGTCGAGCCCACACCAGCCTACCGGCTGGCGCGACGGCTGGAAGAACGGCTGGAGTACGCGCCGTTCCCGCTGTCCCGGCTGTCGAAACTCACCGGCTGGGACGTACCTTTCAACCCGGTGCGGCCGTTGCCGCCTGTGGGCGGCCTGCCGCGCCTGCACGGCATCGAACCCGAGGAGATGGACGTCAGCCTGCCGCTGGGCGAGCGCGTCGGCCACTCGCTGGTGCTGGGCACGACGCGCGTCGGCAAGACCCGGCTGGCCGAACTATTCGTGACCCAGGACATCCGGCGCGTGAACGCCGCGGGCGAGCACGAGGTGGTGATCGTCATTGACCCCAAGGGCGATGCCGATCTCCTGAAGCGGATGTACGTCGAGGCTAAGCGCGCCGGCCGCGAAGGCGAGTTCTACGTCTTCCACCTGGGATGGCCGGACATCTCCGCGCGCTACAACGCCGTGGGGCGATTCGGGCGTATATCGGAAGTCGCCACCCGCGTTGCGGGGCAGCTTTCCGGTGAAGGCAACTCGGCCGCCTTCCGAGAGTTTGCGTGGCGGTTCGTCAACATCATTGCCCGCGCCCTGGTGGAGCTGGGACAGCGGCCCGACTACATGCTGATCCAACGGCACGTCATCAACATCGACGCGCTGTTCATCGAGTACGCCCAGCATTACTTCGCCAAGACCGAGCCCAGGGCCTGGGAGGTGATCGTCCAGATCGAGGCCAAGCTCAACGAGAAGAACATCCCGCGCAACATGATCGGGCGCGAGAAGCGCGTGGTGGCGCTGGAGCAGTACCTCTCGCAGGCGCGCAACTACGACCCGGTGCTGGATGGCCTGCGCTCGGCGGTTCGCTACGACAAGACGTACTTCGACAAGATCGTCGCATCGCTGCTGCCGCTGCTGGAGAAGCTCACTAGCGGCAAGATCGCGCAGCTCCTGGCCCCGAACTACTCCGACCTGGCCGACCCGCGCCCGATCTTCGACTGGATGCAGATCATCCGTAAGAGGGCCATCGTCTATGTGGGCCTGGATGCGCTCTCCGACGCCGAGGTCGCCACCGCGGTCGGCAACTCGATGTTCAGCGATCTCGTGTCGGTCGCCGGGCATATCTACAAGCATGGGATCGACGATGGCCTGCCGGGCGCATCGGCCGGTGCGCGCGTGCCGATCAACGTCCATGCCGACGAGTTCAACGAATTGATGGGCGACGAGTTCATCCCGCTGATCAACAAGGGCGGCGGTGCCGGCCTGCAAGTCACTGCGTACACGCAGACCCTGTCGGACATCGAGGCCCGCATCGGCAACCGCGCGAAGGCAGGCCAGGTGATCGGGAATTTCAACAACCTGTTCATGCTGCGCGTGCGCGAGACCGCGACCGCCGAACTGCTGACCCGGCAATTGCCGAAGGTCGAGGTCTATACGACCACCATCGTCAGCGGCGCGACCGACAGCTCGGACATTCGCGGGGCGACGGATTTCACGTCGAACACTCAGGACCGCATCAGCATGTCCAGCGTGCCGATGATCGAGCCGTCGCACGTCGTCGGCCTGCCGAAAGGCCAGTGCTTCGCGTTGCTGCAGGGCGGCCAGCTTTGGAAAGTGCGCATGCCGCTGCCGGCGCCGGACCCGGACGAAGTGATGCCGGCAGACTTGCAGCAACTGGCCGGGTACATGCGCCAGAGCTACAGCGAAGCGACGCAGTGGTGGGAGTTCACCAGTTCCCCCGCCTTGCAGGACACGGGCCTGCCCGACGACCTGCTGGATGACGCCGCTGCGGCCGAACCTCCCGCGGTGGCCATTGCCACCGACGAGGACACCGGCAACAAGGCCTCGCCATGAAGGACGCCGCCTCGACTGCACAACGGGAGCAGAACCAGCGCCAGGGCCTGATCGTCGGCACCATCACCTTGCCGTTCCGGCTGCTCGGGGTGCTGATCGGCTCGCTGCTGTTCTCGATCGTCGTGGAGTGCGTCGGCATGCACCTGTTCTGGAAGGACCAGGGCTGGCGGCACTCGCAGCAGATGTTGCAGTACGAACTGGGGCACCTGTCCAGCCACTTCACGCGCAGCGTCGTCGTGCAGGAGCCGGGGCGCACCGCGCACGAACTGGTGGATACCGGCTACGAATGGGTATTCGTTCGCTCCGGGCTGCTGGAGCGCATGAGCCAGACCGCCGAGCGCGCCCGCGCGCCGAGCCACGGGAGGATCCAGGACGGGGGGCGCAACTTTCGCTACTACATCAGCCAGGTCTATGTCTGGACCGAGAACTACCTGATTGCCGCGGCCTTCACCACCCTCACGTTTCTGGTGCGCCTGCTGGTTCTGGTGCTCACGTTGCCGCTGATCTGCACCGCGGCGTTCGTCGGCCTGATCGACGGTCTTGTGCGGCGGGACGTGCGCCGGTTCGGCGCAGGCCGGGAATCCGGCTTCATCTACCACCGCGCGAAGGCGAGCCTGATGCCGCTGGCCGTGCTGCCGTGGGTCACGTACCTGGCCTTGCCGATCTCTGTGCATCCACTGCTGATCCTGCTGCCCAGCGCAGCCTTGCTGGGACTGGCCGTGAGCCTGACTGCGGGCAGCTTCAAAAAATACTTGTGATGACAGAGAAACCAGATCATTAGGCAACTCATTCAGTATTTCTTATTTATTGAATTTGCTGACCAAGGATTTTCTCGCGATACATATTGGCCAAATGGCGCGCCCTCATGCTCCACTGCTCTGTAATCTTTGGGAAATCTGTTGCGCCGCGCCCATCCATTCCTTGCAATGTAACGTAGCCCTGCCCATCCTGTCCGCGTACAAAAGCTATGTAGTTATATATTGAATCTCGAAATTCAGTGAGAGCATAAAAGAAGGCATCGCCAGCCGGAAGCGCACGAGATAAGTCAATGCGACCTTGGGCATATAAAAAATCATTGACACCCTTCATTCCCCATCCTACCCGATCCAACTCAATGTAAAGATTGTCCACGGCGTCATAATGCACAGATGGAATGTAACCACATGAAAAGTCCCATGTTTCGAGCCAGTCGAGAAAGTCAGACCTGAAATATGAAGGAACAATATTTTGAAGTGTGGCTATGGAATCCGCCATCTGCTGAGGCGTTAATGCGCTCCTGGCAACTTGAAATGCTGATGGGAAAATTCTCTTACAGACATCTTGTGGGATAAAACTAATATCAGAAATTTCACCCCAATAGACCACGTGAACCGGAAAAATCGATCCATCCAGCCTTTTGTGTTGAGTGCCATGGAACTGATGATGATTTATGCTGGTATGGCGATTTGCCGTTGTGAAAATCACATAACAACCAATCGGCTCAGGGAAGGAATCGGTCTTACTCAACTCAGCCGTAACGTCTGTAGAGTTTAGTTGATTAACAAATTTTGCCTGCCCAAACACTGAGTAGCCGCCAACGGCAGGAAAAATGTCAATGCCATGCTGCCTTTGCCCATTTCCGCCGTATCTTCTGAATTGCACGTCATACCTCATATTCCGCGCGACCCAGTCCCTCATGAGGTAGCAGCAAATTTCCTCAAAATCTTGATCAGTTCTAAAGGTCAGTCCTTGCATTTTTATCCTGGATCTTTGTAAGAGCGTTGATATTTTGCCACGCGGCCGGTGGAAATTCCCTTCTTGAATTCTGGCCTGACGACCACTCCCTGAGCGAACTGGACGCACGCTGCCAATCAAACCGATCAGCGCAGTTTCCTATTGTTTGCTGCCTGCAGTCACCCTGAACTCCACCATCGCACTATTCTGATCACACAGGAATGGCGCGATGTTGGCTCCGATCTGGCAGCGCGCCGCGCATCGCGGCGTGCCCATTTTTCTCGTGACGGCCCTGCTGCTGGGTCAGTCCCCGATGGCGTTGGCCGAGTCCCCCGCACAGCGCCAGGAGCTGGTCGCCGCGCTGCGCCAACTCGACGCGCTGGAGCGCACCGTCGCCGACAGCGCCGCGCGTGCCCCCATCCAGCCGGGCGAGCGCTACCACTTCGATTACCCGCGGTTGCTGGCTGACTTGGCGCGCGTGCGCGCCGGCATCCAGGCCCATCTCACACCGTCGCGTGCCCAGCCGCGCGACCCCTCCGAACTGGCCAGCGACTACCGCACCGAGCGGTCCGCTTCGCCATCGCCGACGACTACGGAAGCCAAGCCATGAACGGCGCCCAGGTCTCGGCATTTCAAGCCAACAGCGGCATCGCGCCTTCGGCGATGGCGACCGTCCTGGTCGGCGCCGTGTTCGCGGTGCTCCTCGTCTGGGGCGTCTGGGCCATCCGAACGGCCTACGTGGGGTGGTCCGAGAGCCGCCTCAACCAGCGCCAGTTCCTCGGCGTCTGCATCCGCTTCGTCGCGATGTACCTCGTCCTGAGCTTCTTCCTCCTCTCCTGACCTGAAAGGCACGACCATGCAAAACCGCATCCTCCATTCCCGCCTTGCCCAGCGCGCCGCTGTGGCACTGGGCTCCGCCGCGCTGCCCGCGCTGTCGTTCGCGCAAGGCTTGCCGCAGTTGGAAAACCCGACCCGCGGCACCGGCAACGGCATCATGGAAACGATCAGGAACTACGGCTACGACATCATCATGCTCGTAGCCCTCCTGGTCGTGGCGTCGATGTTCATCGGCGTCTGCTACCACGCCTACGGCACCTACGCGGAAATCCACACCGGCCGCAAGACCTGGGGCCAGTTTGGCCTCACCGTCGCGATCGGTGCCGTGCTGCTCGTGATCGGCATCTGGCTGCTCACCGAAGCCACCGGCATCCTGTAAGGCGAGGCCGGTATGTCCGAGCAGCAGCACGTCCGTGCGGACGGGACGGTCACGTTCCTTCCGCATCGGCTCAACCGCCACCCTGTTGTCGTGCGCGGCCTCACCGCCGACGAACTGTGGATCTGCTGCGGCCTGTCCGGCGCCGCCGGCCTGCTGGTCGGCGCGCCGCTGTCCTGGGTGTTCCGCACGATCGCCATCGCGCCGACGTTCGTCGTCCTGGGCGTGGCCCTGGGCGTCTTCATCGGCGGCGGCATCCTGCGCCGGCTCAAGCGCGGGCGCCCCGACACCTGGCTGTACCGGCAACTGCAATGGCGCATCGCCACGCGCCATCCACTGATGGCGGGATGGGTAGGCGGCCACGTGCTGATCTCGCGCTCCGGCTTCTGGTCCACCCGAAGGTCCGTTGCAAGGGGGGCACGATGAGCCGCTTCAAGAACGAGATCACCCACCTGCAGGCGCACATCAAGACGCTTCGCCTGGGTGCTGGTGCGCTGGTCATCGTCGCCCTGGTCATGGGCGGTGGCTGGTGGAGCGCGCCGCGCGACCTGACCATCCACGTCCCGCCCGACCTGCGCTCGGGCAGTACCCGCAAGTGGTGGGAAGTGCCGCCCGAATCGGTCTATGCGTTCACGTTCTACGTGTTCCAGACCCTCAACCGCTGGCCGACGAACGGCGAAGAGGACTATCCGCGCAACCTCCACACGCTCTCGCCGTACCTTACCCCGTCCTGCCAGGCCTTCCTGCGCGCGGACTACGACTACCGCCGTTCCACGGGCGAGCTGCGCCAGCGCGTGCGCGGGATTTATGAGATCCCCGGCCGCGGCTACGGCGACGACCCCACGGCGCGCGTGCGCGTGGTCTCCGACCGCGACTGGGTGGTGACGCTCGACATCACCGCCGACGAGTACTACGGCGCCGAGCAGGTCAAGCGCGCGCTCGTGCGCTACCCGGTGAAGGTCACGCGGGTGGACGTCGATCCCGCCCGCAACCCCTTCGGCCTGGCGCTGGACTGCTACGACGGCGCGCCCCAGCGCATCAGCGCACCGGAGCCGACTCGCCCGGCACCTGGCGGCCTGTCTCCGCAAGCGCCCCAAGGAGGAAACACCCCATGAAGCATCCTGTACTCGTGCTGCTGGGGCTGCTGGCCGTGGCCGCGGCACCCGTCTCCCATGCTGTGGAGATTCTGCGGTGGGAACGCATGCCGCTGGCGGTGCCGCTGAAGGTCGGCCAGGAGCGCATCGTGTTCATCGACCGGAACGTCCGCGTGGGCGTGCCCGCAGGCGTGGGCGAACGCCTGCGCGTGCAGAGCGCAGGTGGCGCGGTGTACCTGCGCGCCAGCGAGCCGATCGAGCCCACGCGGCTGCAATTGCAGGACGCCGACACGGGCGCGCTGATCCTGCTCGACATTGCGGCCGAGCCGCCCAAAGACGGCGAAGCCGAGCTGGAGCCGGTGCGCATCGTCGAGGGCAGCAGCACCCCTGCGCGCTACGGCGATCAGCCAGGCGGTGCCGATGAGGCCCCGGCACGCGCCCAGGACCAAGCAGGTACGCGGGCGACCCGGCGCGAAACCCCGGTTCCGGTCGTCCTGACGCGCTTCGCCGCGCAGAACCTCTACGCGCCGCTGCGCACTGTGGAGTCGCTGCCTGGCGTCATGCGGGTGAACCTGCGCCGTGACCTCGACCTCGGCACGCTGATGCCGACGCTGCCGGTGCGCGCGGTCGCGCTCGCGTCGTGGCGTCTGGAAGACCAGTGGGTCACGGCCGTGCGCCTGACCAACAGCAGCAGCGGCTGGGTCACGCTCGACCCGCGCGTGCTGCAAGGCGATTTCCTCACCGCCACCTTCCAGCACGAAGCGCTCGGACCGCGCGGGACGCCCGAGGACACGACCGTCCTGTACCTGGTGACGCGCGGGCACGGCCTCGCGCAATCGCTGCTGCCGGCGATCCACCGCTTCGACCCGGCCGTGCATCTGCCGCAGCGGGAAGCTGAAGCCGACGATGGCAAGGAGGCCCGCCATGCGCAGTAACGGCTTGCTCAAGTGGCTGATGATCCCGGTCGCCTTGCTGGTGCTGTTCGTTGCCATCCGGCTGTTCTCCGGTGGAAGCACGTCGGCACCGCCCGCCGCGGATGCTGGCTCCAAGCTCACGCCCGAGGAAATGAAGGCGTTGGGCATCGAAGGCGATACCCCGCGCGATACCGTGGCAACGCTCGTCGCCCAGGTGAAACAGTTGCGCACCGAGCTTCAGACCGCGCTGACCGACAACAAGTCGCAGCGCGAGGAAAACCAGCGGCTGCGCCAGCGGGAGAACTCCATTGATCAGCGCATCAATTCGGCCCTCGAATCCGAGCGCTCCAACCTGCGCCGCGACCAGGAACAGGCGGCCAGCGCGCGCCAGCAGACCGAGGGGCTGCTCGCCGACCTGCAGCGGCGCCTGGACAGCATTGGCGGGCGCGGCGGCGGTCACGCTGATCTGCCGGTGGGCCTGGGGCTGCGCGGCGGCGACGAGGCCGGCATGGAAGGCGGCATGCGCTGGGTCGAACCGGACGACGCGAAGAAGGCCGAGGGCCGCAATGGCAGTCGTGGCGCAGGCAGCGGCATGAGCTTCCCGACGAGCTTCGGCCCGGCACAAAGCACACTGGAAACCACCGCGGAAACCGTGGCGAACGCCGGCGCAGGTGCGGCAGGCGTCAAGAGCGCCAAGCCGGTCTATACCGTGCCGACCAACTCGACACTGATGGGCTCCGTGGCGATGACGGCGCTGATTGGGCGCGTGCCGATCGACGGGACGGTGAACGATCCGTACCCCTTCAAGGTGCTGGTCGGGCCGGACAATCTGACTGCCAACGGCATCGACATTCCCGACGTGGCCGGCGCGGTGTTCTCCGGAACCGCATCGGGCGACTGGACGCTCTCGTGCGTGCGCGGCCAGGTTCGCAGCATCACCTTCGTCTTCAACGACGGCACGATCCGCACGATTCCCGAAGACCGCGAAGGCAACCAGCAGAACAACCAGCAGCGCGACGGCCTGGGCTGGATCAGCGACCCGCACGGCATCCCGTGCGTCAGCGGCGAACGGCGCAGCAACGCCCAGCAGTACCTCGGGTCGCAAGCTCTGATCACCGCGGCCGGAGCCGGCGTGGCCTCGCTCATCGAGAGCGACAGCGGCCGCATGTCCTACGTCGGCTCGGACGGCGCCATCGGCACCGTGGGCATCAGCGGCAAGGAAGCAGTCGGCCAGATCCTCGCGGGCGGCGTCCGGGACATGTCGACCTGGGTCAACAAGCTCTACGGACAGGCTTTCGCCGCCGTCTATGTGCAGCCAGGCGCCAAGGTCGCCGTCCACCTCGAAAAGCCGCTGGCCATCGATCACGACCCCGAAGGCCGGCGCGTCGATCACCGTGCAGGAGAAAGCCATGCGCTCGAACTCGATTAAGGGCCTCGCGCTGGCCGCGGCCGTCGCCGTGCTCAGCGGTTGCGCCACCAGCAAGGAAGAACTGCTGACCCATAGCGACCGCACCATGATGGACATCTGGCAGCAGGAAACGGGTGGCGGCGGCAGTGGCACCGGCCAGGTCGCGCGCCGGCAGTTGCTCGACGCGCGCCAGAGCCTGCGCCGGCCGCTGACCGACGCCGATGTGCAGGCTGCGCCCGTCGAGCAGATGCGCTACACGCGCACGGCGCGCAACGAGGTTTATCGCCAGTTCCAGCGCCTGCCCAACCCCGATCTCGTCATGTATGTGTACCCGCACCTGGCGGGCACGGACCCCGTGCCGGTTCCGGGCTACACGACGGTCTTCCCCCTGTACCAGCGCGTGCAGTACGCCATGCCCGGTGAACGGCTGGAGGACTATTGATGCGCTGGGAACTTCCCTGGCCGAAGCTGGCCGCATCCGGCACCGGCGACGAAGAGAAGCCGGACGGCTGGCAGCGCCACGTCGAGGCCTTGCGCCAGGCCGGCGTCCCTGAACCCGGCGCAGCGGTCCAGGGCCGCAGGCCGGCGACGGTAGCCGACGAGCAGGCGCTGTACGACGTCGCGCCGTCGTTCGCGGAACTGCTGCCTTGGGTGGAGTTCTTGCCGCAGTCGAAGTCCATGCTGCTGGAGGATGGGCAGTCGGTCGCTGCCTTCTACGAGCTGGTGCCGCTGGGCACCGAGGGGCGGGAGCCCGGCTGGCTCGCGCATGCCCGCGATGCCTTGGAGAACGCGCTCCAGGACTCGTTCGATGAGCTGGACGAAAACCCCTGGGTACTCCAGCTCTATGCCCAGGACGAGCCCAGCTTCGACCAGTACATGCAGACCCTGCGCGACTACGTGCAGCCGCGTGCCCGCGGCACCGCTTTCACCGAGTTCTACTTGCGCTTCTTCGGCCACCACCTGCGCGCGGTCGCCAAGCCGGGCGGCCTGTTCGAGGACACGGTGGTCACGCGGCTGCGCTGGCGCGGCCAGACGCGGCGGGTGCGCATGGTGATCTATCGCCGTGCAACTGGGCAGGCAAGCCGCCGCGGCCAGACGCCCGAGCAGATGCTGAACATCGTCTGCGACCGCCTGTGCGGCGGCCTGGCGAACGCCGGCATCCAGGCACGGCGCATGGTCGCAGCCGACGTCCACGACTGGCTGCTGCGGTGGTTCAATCCGCGCCCGGCGATGCTTGGACCGAGTGCAGAGGACCGGGAGCGCTTCTACGCGCTGGCGCGCTACCCCGACAGCACCGAAGAAAGCGAGGCCGGCGAAATCGAGCTGGCGAGCGGGCGGGATTTCAGCCAGCGGCTGTTCTTCGGCCAGCCACGCTCCGACGTGGAGCACGGCACCTGGTATTTCGACGGCATGCCGCACCGCGTGCTGATCACCGACCGGCTGCGCATGCCGCCCGGCACCGGACACCTGACCGGCGAGACCCGCAAAGGGGATGCCATCAACACGCTGTTCGACCAGATGCCGGAAGACACCTTGCTGTGTCTCACGATGGTCGCCACGCCGCAGGATGTCCTGGAAGCGGATCTCAACCACCTGGCGAAGAAGGCCGTGGGCGAGACGCTGGCGTCGGAGCAGACGTTGAAGGACGTGCAGGAAGCCCGCTCCCTCATCGGCAGCGCACACAAGCTCTACCGGGGGACGCTGGCATTCTACCTGCGCGGACGCGACGAAGCGGAACTGGACCGGCGCGGCCTGGACCTGGCGAACGTGATGCTCAATGCTGGCTTGCAGCCGGTGCGCGAGGACGACGAGGTGGCGCCGCTCAACAGCTACTTGCGGTGGCTGCCATGCTGCTACAACCCCGGCCAGGATCGGCGCAAGTGGTACACCCAACTGATGTTCGCTCAGCACGCGGCGAACCTGTCGCCGGTGTGGGGCCGCGCTCAAGGTACGGGGCACCCGGGCATCACGATGTTCAACCGCGGTGGCGGGCCGATCACCTTCGACCCGCTCAGCCGCCTGGATCGGCAGATGAACGCCCATCTGTTCCTGTTCGGCCCCACCGGCTCCGGCAAGAGCGCCACGCTCAACAACCTCTTGAATCAGGTCACGGCCATCTACCGACCGCGGCTGTTCATCGTGGAGGCTGGCAACAGCTTCGGCCTGTTCAGCGACTTCGCACGCATGCTCGGGCTGACGGTAAACCGGGTCAAGCTGGCCCCAGGTTCGGGCATCAGCCTCGCGCCATTCGCAGACGCGCGTCGGCTGATCGAGACGCCCAGCGACGTGCAGACGCTCGACGCCGACGCGCTGGATGAAGACCCGCCACCAGATGCCTCGGCCATGGAGGCGGACGAGCAGCGCGACGTGCTCGGCGAACTGGAGATCACGGCGCGGCTGATGATCACGGGCGGAGAGGACAAGGAGGAAGCCCGGATGACGCGGGCTGACCGCTCGCTGATCCGTCAGTGCATCCTCGACGCCGCCGAGCACTGCGTGGCCGACAAACGCACGGTGCTTACGCGCGACGTGCGCAACGCGTTGCGCGCCCGCGGCCAGGACCCGACGCTGCCCGAAATGCGCCGCGTGCGGCTGCTGGAGATGGCGGATGCGATGGACATGTTCTGTCAAGGCACGGACGGCGAAATGTTCGACCGCGACGGCACGCCGTGGCCCGAAGCCGACATCACCTTGGTTGACCTCGCGACATACGCCCGCGAGGGCTACAACGCGCAGCTCTCCATCGCTTACATCAGCCTGATCAGCACGGTGAACAACATCGCCGAGCGCGACCAATACCTGGGACGCCCGATCATCAACGTCACCGACGAAGGCCACATCATCACGAAGAACCCGCTGCTCGCGCCCTACGTCGTGAAAATTACAAAGATGTGGAGGAAATTGGGGGCCTGGTTCTGGCTCGCGACGCAGAACATCGACGACCTGCCGCGCGCCGCGGAGCCCATGCTCAACATGATCGAGTGGTGGATCTGTCTCAGCATGCCGCCCGATGAAGTTGAGAAGATCGCGCGGTTCCGCGAACTCTCGCCCGCGCAGAAGGCGCTGATGCTTTCGGCGCGCAAGGAAGCGGGGAAATTCACCGAAGGCGTCATCCTCTCCAAGAGCATGGAAGTGCTGTTCCGCGCCGTGCCGCCGTCCCTGTACCTCGCCCTCGCGCAGACAGAACCCGAGGAGAAGGCCGAACGCTACCAGCTCATGCAGCAGTACGGCTGCACCGAACTGGAAGCGGCTTTCAAGGTGGCCGAGAAGATCGACCAGGCCCGCGGCATCGAGTCGCCGGCCCTGGAACTGTCGTAAACCGGAGAACGCCATGGAACAGAAACGTCCTTCCATTCCGATGCAGGTCCAGGCGTTCCGCCGTCGCCGCTGGCGGCCTCGCTGGCCCTGGGTATTGGCTGCTGCGCTGGTCGCGCTGCTGCTGATCTGGCTGGTGTCCCGGACGCCCGGCGAATCCTCAGCGCCGTCGCGCGCGCCGGTCAGCACGGCGCAGGTCGCTGGGCCACCCTGGCAGATGGGCAACCCGGAAGGCCGTTTCACGCTGACGCTCTATGCCGACCTGGAATGCCCGTTCTGCCGGGAGTATTTCCCGCAGCTCAAGCGCTGGGTCGGCAACAACACCGACGTGGCGCTGCAATGGCATCACCAGCCGCTGGCCGCGCACGAGCCTGCCGCGTCGGCCGAGGCACGTCTGGCCGAGTGCGCCGCCGAAGCGGGCGGGCATGCGGCGTTCTGGCAGGCGGTCGAATGGGTCTATGCCCACACGCGCAGCGACGGCCAGGGCTTGCCCGATGGCTTGCGTTACCCCGAAACAACGTCAGCCATCGAACAGTGCATGGCTAGCGAGCGCCCCAACGTGGCCATCCGCGCGCAGGCCGCGGAAGCCACCAAGAGCGGCGTGACCGCCACGCCGTCGCTGCGACTGCTCGATCGCCAGACGGGCCAGGCCATCCTGTTGCAGGGGCCGATCGAGGGCGATGCCTTGCTCTCGGCCATGGACCTGCTGGCGGCCGGGGAAATGGCCAGCGACGCGCCGGGTTCGCCCGCCACCCCCACATCCGAAATGCCTGCCGACGTTGTCGGCGACATGCCCAGGTAGCCCTCGGTCTTGAAGGCTACGGCGCGGCTCGCCGCGCTGACCGCTACCCGTTCGCTTTCGCATCCTGGCCGCGAACAATCACCGCCGCGCGGTGATGGATGCACCTTGTTCCGCTGTTTCCATCCCCAGGAGGGCTTGCCCTCCCAGGGTGGCGCCCTCCGCTCACTTTCTGGAGGTCCGCCATGTCTCTCGTCGCCAACGACTCCTGCGTGGAGCCACGTTTTGCCCCCATGTCCCAATCCGATGACTGGATCATCCGGCAAGCCATCGCGCTGCTGGAGCAGCGGGTCTTCAAGAAGGGGCCATCCCTGGAGAGGCCTGCCGCCGTCAAGGACTACCTGCGCCTGAAACTGGCCGCCGAGCCCAATGAAGTCTTCGCCATCGTGTTCCTCAACAGCATGCACGAGGTGCTGGCCTACGAGCCGATGTTCAGAGGCACGATCCATTCGACCTCGGTGCATGCGCGTCCGATCGTGCAGCGTGCCTTGGAACTGAATGCGGCAGCGGTCATTTTTTCTCACCAACACCCTTCGGGCTGCACGGAGCCGTCGAGCGCGGACCGTGCGTTGACCCAAACGCTGAGGGCCGCGTTGTCGCTGATCGACGTGAGGGTGCTGGATCACCTCATCGTCGGCCAGGGCACGCCGTACTCGTTCGCGGAATCCGGCCTGCTGTAGCGACGGCATCGGCTCCCTGATCCACGCGGAGGCTTCGGCCTCCGCTTTTTCATGGGCGCGAGACAAGCAGGTATGCGGGCAGTGCGCGATGCGCATTGTTTGTTGGGGCCGCGTCGGCTTCGCGTTTGACTACTGCTCTGATCAACTTCAAGGGCACGCGACATGACAGCATCCCTTTCCAGGTTCGCGCCGGGCTGGCGAACCCTCGGCCGGGCCGTGGCGCTGCCGGCAGCCCTGGCCGTTTTCAGCCCGGCCACCTTCGCCGCCGACGTGGTGGTCGTCACCGACAGCCGCCACCCGGTCAAGACCATGGGCGGCGAGCGGCTGATCGAGCTGGACGAAGCCCACAGGATTGAAGCGGAGCTTTCCGCGGGACTGCCCACCGACCCCGAACAGGCGACGGCCATCGTCAAGCGCCGGCTGAATGGCGGCGGTGCCGATCTGCAGCGACGCATCGCTTCCGCATACCAAGGCGTTACCGACGCATGGAGCCTCGGCATCACCAGCCTCCCGGCCGTGGTGGTGGACAGGCGCTATGTGGTCTATGGCGAGCCGGATGTGGCTCGCGCTGTCGCGCGCATCGAGCAGCACCGGAGGACCCAGCCGTGACCCGACCATTCGACCTGATGCGCCGCCTGCGCGCTGGCGTGGCTTCGTTGCTGCTGCTCAGCGCCACGGGCAGCTACGCCCTCAATACAGCGACCATCATCGGCTCGGTGGCATCGCCCGATTGCCTCGAATACCGCGTCGTCGGCATCTGCTACTGGCTCTACTGCACATGGACGGGCTGCACCGTGCGCACGTCGATCAAGGTGCGCCACTACATCCCCGATGCAGTGGTGTCGTCGTACTCGAATACCGGAGAAAACCCCTGGGTCGAAGTCCAGGCAATGAGCACGCCCAACCCGTCCGCCCAAGCTGGCGGCGACGGAACGACGAACGAGGATCACGAAAACAGCCTCGCCAAATTCAAGAACGCGGATGTCATCGGTCACCCCGGCGCAGAGGTGTTCAACCAGTTCGTCTCTTCGTCAGGCTACTTCTGTGAGGGCGCGGGCACGGCGTTTATGCCGTACTTGCTCAGCACCCTGGATACGCTGGCCTGGCGCTACAACGTGCCCGAGATGGCCTACCCGGAAGCGCTGATTCCGGGCCGGCGCGAAGTCGGTGCCCGTACCACGATGAATCTCTGGGGCAACGTGTATCCCCGTGGCGGCTTCCTGCACCAGACCGACGACTTCAAGGCCGGCGCAGTGGTGGCCCAGCGTGCGGGCGATGTGGTCACGCGCCGCGGGCAGATCCACGTCTATCAGCCGTTGCTTGCCAACTCCCGTGACGGCTACTGGCCGGCCGGCGCGCTGATGGAGGGCGATGCCTCGACCGGCAAGTGGCAAGAACTCACGCCCGTCCTGTCCTCGTCCTGCACGGTCTTCCCGCGCAGCGGCTTCCTTACCCAGGCCCAGCAAGGCGACTACGCATGGGCGCTGTGGCGGCCGTATGCCTGCTGCGAGCGCCGGGGCCAGGTGTTCCTGGGCAGCGTCGATTTCCTCTGAGGGGGTGCCATGAAGTTCCGTCCTGCATTCAATCCGTTCTCCCGCCGGGTACGTCGCACGGAGATCGTCCTGGCACTGGCCGGCGCGCTCGCGCTGGGCAGCGGCGTGGCCTGGGGTCAACTGGGATACCAGACCAGCGGCAGCGTCATCGGCGATGACGTCATGTACTCGATCGGTGGCGGCAACGCCGTGTCGATGGGACGTGCAGCCGGCATGCGCTCCATCGGTGTCGGCGTGGGTTGGAACAGCAACTTGATCTGCGGCGACATGAGCATCCAGACCACGTTGAAGAACCAACTTAACGGCATTACCAACGGCTTCCAGCAAATCATGTCGTCGGTGATCCAGAGTGCCACCAGTGCGGTGGCATCGTTGCCCGCACTGATCATCCAGCGGGCCGATCCCGGTCTGTACAACCTGCTCACCAATGGCGTGCTGCAGGCGCGGCTGGATTTCGACCGCAGCAAGCTGACGTGCCGTGCCATGGCCGAGAAGATGGCCGAAACGGCGGGCGGCCAACTCGGCTGGAGCCAGATGGCCGAAGGGCTGGCGCTGCGCGATGCCGTGTCGAGCACGGATGCGGTCTCGGCCATCGAGCAGGCCGAGACGCGCCGCGGCAATGACGGCGTGCCGTGGGTCGGGGGCAGCAACGCGGGCGGCTCCGGCCAGCCCGCGATCAAGGTCGTCGGCGATGTCACCCGCGCTGGCTACAACCTGGTCAACGGCCGCGGCGTGACCGACACCTCGTCCATTGCGCCGGCCAGTTGCAGCAGTCTCTCGTGCCAGACCTGGACCTCGCCGCAGGCTGCCGTCGAGTGGGCCACGCGCGTGCTCGGCGAGAAGGAGCAGCGCACGTGCGATGCCTGCACCAAGACCGAGACGACGCCGGGCGTCGGGCTCACGCCGCTGATCCAGGAGGAGTACGACGCCAAGCTGCAGGCGCTCCAGGACCTGGTAACCAAGGCCAAGAACACGACGCCGGAGAACCTGCGCGAAGCTGGCAGTGCGTCGCTGCCGATCACGCGCGGCGTGATCGAGGCGCTGCGCGACGAGCCCGACCAGCACCTGCTGTCGCAGCGCCTCGCGTCCGAGGTCGCGCTGGCATCCGTGCTGGAGAAAGCGCTGCTGCTGCAGCGCACGCTGCTCACGGGCAAGAAGGAGCCCAACGTCGCGGCGAACGAACTTGCCGTGGAGGCGGTGAACCACGAGAGCGACACGCTCGACCGTGAGATTCGCAACCTCAAGACCGAACTGGAGCTGCGGCGCGAACTGGCGAACAACTCGCCCATGGCGATCATCCAGCGCCACGGCGCGCGCGCGGCCGGTTCGCGCGGCATCTACGAGGGCGATCCTGTGCCGGACCGTCTCGACCAGCTCCAGAAGGGCAATCCGGGGAGTCGGCCATGAGCCCGGCGCGCATGGCCTGGCGGCCGCTGCGCTGGTTGTTCAGCCGGCGCGCGGCGAAGACGCTGCTGTGGCTGGTGCTTATCGTTGCCGCCGCAGTGGGGGCGAACGTCGCGGGCATCAACCTGGTCGGCAGCGTTGCAGGCTGGGAACGGTGGCTGGCGGCCTCCGCAGGGTATTTCTTCATCTGGCGGCTGTGCGTGTACGCGGCAACGGCCTATGGATGGTTCTGGATGCGCCGCCGGGTGCTGGCCCGCGAAGACCAAAGCGGGACAGATGGGCAGGCGCGGCGCCGGCTGATCCGTACCGAGGTCGCCGGCGTCGTCGCCATCGTCGCGCTGGAAGCCAGCCTGTTGATGCAGGCCGCTTGAGGGGAGATCGGGGCCATGACGCTCTTCACGACCGACTATCTGGAGTACTACCTCACCCTCGTGTCCTGGATCGTCAACAACGGTATCTGGGCCGTGCTGGTGTCCAGCGGGGTGTTCGCGCTGCCTTTCGTCGCCATCGTCGTGCAGGAGTGGCTGAAGGCCCGCGCGGAAGGCGCTGACGAGGGCAACAAAGGCGTTCTGAGTGCCGCCCGTATCGAGAACCGGGTGTTCGTCGCGATCGTGGTGGTGATGTTCGCGGGCATTCCGTTCATCGACGTGGACCTCAGCACCATCCAGTACGACAGCTCGCGCTCGGCGCAGTGCCAGGTCAGCGTGCCGCAGCCCACGGAAACCGGCTGGTCGCAGTCCTTCAGCACCATCAACAACCAGTCGGCGAAGGTGCCGGTCTGGTGGGCTTTCATGCACGCGCTCTCGCGCGCCGTCACGAGCGCCTCGGTAGCGGCGATCCCGTGCGGTACGGACCTGCGGCAGATGAGGATGGAGATCGACGCGACCCGCATTGACGACCCGGTACTGGCTCAGGAGGTCGCGGACTTCTCGCGGGATTGCTATGGGCCTGCGCGGGCCAAATTGTTCATGCAGCGCCCGGATCTCGATGAGCAGCAGATGCACGACGTAACCTGGATCGGCTCGCGCTTTTTCACGGACACGGGTGGCTACTACGACAGCTACCGCTCCAGCACGGCGCGCGAGGCATGGCCCTATGACGACACCCGCGATGCAGGCCTCGCGCAGGTTGCCAATGGTGGCGGCTACCCGACCTGCAGGCAGTGGTGGTCAGACGGCAGCAACGGCCTGCGCGCGCGGCTGCTGGGGCAAGTGGACCCGACCCTGCTGAATCGCCTGGCGGGCTGGGCCGGGTTCCTCAGCCGGGCCGAGGTGGACGATTCGGTGATCCGCGCCATCGCGTCACCGCGGCAGCAGAAACTGAACCAGGGCAGCGTCTATACGGACTACGGCGGCCAGATCGACAAGACCCTGCCGAACATCGTGACGCGCGCCACGGGCGACGTGGGGATGGCAGTCGGCGCGATTGCCGCGTTTCCTGCCATGGATGTCGTGCGCCAATCCCTGCCCATGATCCTCGCCTTACTGAAGATGGCGCTGGTCATCTGCATCCCGCTCGTGCTGGTTGTGGGCACCTACGACCTGAAGACGGTCGTCACCGTCAGCGTCGTGCAGTTCGCGCTGTTCTTCACGGACTTCTGGTTCCAGCTCGCACGCTGGATCGATTCAACGATTCTGGACGCGCTTTATGGCTGGGGCTTTGGCTGGAACCGGCCGCACACCAACTTTGACCCGCTGGTAGGGTTGAACAACGCCTTCGGCGACATGCTCCTGATGTTCGTCATGGGCACGATGTTCCTGGTTCTGCCGGGATTCTGGCTGGCGAGCCTTACCTGGGTTGGGATTCGGGCCGGGCACGTCATCCAGGGACTTTCCGATGGCAGCAAGAGCGCCGGCCAAGCTGGCGGCAAGGGTGCCGGGGCGCTCACCGGAGGAAAACTGAAATAGCGCGAGGCCGGTCAGTCGTCGGTGTACAACTCGTGCGACGTGTCGTTGTACAGGTTGGGATCGTAGCCCGGCGTCTTGCGCAGCTCGGTGAGGTCGGTGAAAGGCCACTCGTCCTCATCCGAAGTATTTGCAGCAGCAGCCCATCCCGCCGCCGCAACGCCCAGCATCACGAGTGCAAACCAAAACGCAACGTAGAGCAGCACCCCCAGTACAGCCAGCTTGGCTACCCACACGAGCGCGGTAGCGCCAGCTCGCGGCATGCCCTTGGACACCAACCAGTTCGACGCCCGCCGTTCGCGTCGCGCATAGGCACGCCATCCGCGGCCAAAGGCGCGGCCGAGGCGTTCTGCGGTGCTGGTGCGGGTCGTCGTGTTCATGGTCGTCTCCTGCTGTTGAGGAATGCCTATTCCAGTTTGCTCCACTTCATTCGGTTTGCGGCTTCAATGTGTTTTCTTGCTGCTTCAGGACGCTTCGTCATCCGGCCCCACCGGGCCGGGGTCGGGTTCAACGCCGATGCGGTAGGTAACAACGAAACGCGGCCAGTCCACATGGTCCACCAGGTCGATGTCCTCGATGACGCCAACCTTCGCTCCCGCACGCTCGAACAGGGCGATGCTCTTGGCGGGATAGTTGTTGCGCGACGGATAGAGCACCCCGTCGAACAGCGCCTGGCCATCATCTCCGAGCATCGCATGCACCTGGGCGGACACCCGCTGCGTGTGCGTGTAGTCGCGGCTGGCCAACTGCTCCAGGTTCAGGCCGAAGTAGCCCGCCATGACGCCCTGCGCCGTGAGATCGGCCAGAAACACGTCGTCCATCACGCCTACTGCGCGCACCATCCGGGCTTGGACTTCTTTCAGCGCGATCGAGCGTTGCGTGTCCGCAAGCCACTGGTGCTTGTGAAACACCGACTCCATCAGCGCCGTGGGCAGGTCGCGCCCCAGGTAGAGCACGCCGTAGGCCCCCGCTGGGTCATCGTAGCGATTCGTGCTGCTGCGGCCATAGTACAGCGGGCTGCCCCGATAGACGACGCGGCTCACATGCTGGAGCAGTTCACCGGCATCGATCAGGAACGAAGGCAGCTCGTGGCTCATGGCGGTCTCGCTTCAATGCACCTGGACGCCCAGCACGTTGAACACGGCCTCGGCCACGTCATCGATCGTGCCATGCGTCACCGCATCCACGGGCGAGCGACCACCCAGGCCTTCGAGGGGTTCGGACAGCGCGCGGTAGATCGTCCAGTGGTCGATGCCCTCGACCTCCTGGAGCACGGTTTGGGTCAACTGCTGCTTCACCGGGTCGAGCTGCCAGTCGGGCAGCTTCTGGCCGCGCGGCCCCACGTTCAGCGCCAGCAGCCGACGGGCGAGGATGTCCTTGTAGATTTGCTGGCGCGACTTGTCCGCCAGCTTGGCGAACTCGGCAGGCGGCAGGTTGTCCGGCTGGTTGAAGGCTTCCAGCAGCAAGGCGCGGCCTCGCTGGACATCGGTTTCAGCCGGTGTCCAGCGCGTGTCGGAGCGCAACGCGGCCGCCTTGCGCTGCAAGGCCTGCGCCACCGTTTCACCTTCCAGGTTGGCGGGCAGCGTCACCGCCTCCACGCGCTCGTGGATGAACGCCTGCAACTCAGCCGCGAACGCCGGTGCATCCCGGATTTCGACGGTATCGGCGAAGCGTCGCACATCCTCCACCGTGACTCGCGGCAGCCGGTCGGCAATGAATTCGATCGCAGTGGGCATGGTCAGCTCCCAGGTAGGTTTGAGACAGGATTCACTCTAGTCTCCTTTGTCGCATTTGTCAACTTAGTCGCCCGGGTGGGAGCCTACCTGGCGGTGTAGCGCCCCGGCAGCATAGGCCGGGGCCCAGCGCCAGGTCGCCGTCTAATCCATTCGTGCGGGTTCCGCATTGACGCTGGAGCCGCAGCCCAGGCCCCGCTATACCGAAACGGTTAAAGGCCAAAGGGTCGAAACGGCAAGGGAATGGGGTGCAAGGGGAAAGGCCCTACCTTGAAAAGGCCAAAAGGCCTCCCGCCCGGCCCGCCATCAGGACACCGACATGCTCTCCCTGTTCCAGCGAAAACGGCCCCCGGTCGCTGCCGCGCCGTCGCCAGCACCCGCCACCGACCTCCCGAAAGGGTTGATGCGGCCGGAGTCGGCCGCATCGTTGCTCGCCACCCCGCGCCGGCAGAAGCTGCTGGAACACATCTGGCAGCGCACCTCGCTTTCGCGCAAGCAGTTCGCCTCCCTGTACCGCGCGCCGCTGGAGCGCTACGCCGAGCTGGTCCAGGCCTTCCCGGCTTCCGAAGCGCATCACCATGCCTACCCGGGCGGCATGCTCGACCATGGCCTCGAAATCGTCGCCTACAGCCTAAAGCTGCGGCAGTCCCATCTGCTGCCCATCGGGGCCAGCCCCGAAGACCAGGCGGCGCAGGCCGAAGCCTGGACTGCGGCCGTCGCCTATGCCGCACTGCTCCATGACATCGGCAAGGTGGCCGTCGATCTGCACGTCGAGCTGGCCGACGGCAGCACCTGGCACCCATGGCACGGCCCGCTGCGCCAACCGTACCGCTTCCGCTACCGCGACGACCGCGAGTACCGGCTTCATAGCGCCGCGACAGGCTTGCTGTACCAGCAATTGCTCAATCGCGATCTGCTGGACTGGCTCAGTGGCTATCCATCCTTGTGGGCGCCGCTGCTCTACGTCTTGGCTGGGCAGTACGAGCACGCCGGGGTTCTGGGCGAGCTTGTCGTGCAGGCCGACCGCGCCTCCGTCGCCCAGGAGCTGGGCGGCGATCCCGCGCGCGCCATGGCCGCGCCCAAGCACTCGCTCCAACGCAAGCTGGTCAACGGGCTGCGCTACCTGCTCAAGGAAGAGCTGAAACTGAACCAGCCGGAGGCCTCCGATGGCTGGCTCACCGAGGACGCGCTGTGGCTGGTGAGCAAGACAGTCTCGGACAAGCTGCGCGCGCACCTGCTGTCCCAGGGGGTCGATGGCATCCCCGCGAACAACACGGCCGTGTTCAACGTGCTACAGGATCATGCCATGTTGCAGCCCACCGCCTCCGGCAAGGCCATCTGGCGCGCAACTATTACCAGTGAGAGTGGCTGGTCCCATGCCTTCACGCTCCTGCGCCTGGCCCCGGCGCTGATCTGGGAGCCCTCGGAGCGACCCAGCCCATTTGCGGGAACCGTGACCGTGGACAACGCCGGCGAGGCCGAGGACGGGCCGCGCCCGTCCGCACCCGACGCTGCATTGCTACCTGGAGCAGCGGTGGCAACGGAGAAGGAGCCCGCAGCAAGCAGCCGTCCAGATCAGTCGGGCGGAAGTCACGCCATACCTCCCAGCACGCAGCGCAATCCGGCCGACCCACTGGAAAGCATGCTGGCGATGTTCGAGACAACGCCTGAGCCGGAGCAGTCCGTCGAAGCCCCGCCAGAGGGTGCCGACGATGCAGCGGTGCCGCTCGACCCTCCCGCATCGGCCCCAGGTCCTTCGGCGCCGACCGCCGCGCCTGCGCCGCACGATTTCGCCTCATTTACCGGGCGGCCATCGGGCGAGCATTTCATGGCCTGGCTGAAACAGGCCGTCCAGACCCGCAAGCTCATCATCAATGACGCCAAGGCCCTGGTACATACCGTGTCCGACACGGTTTACCTGATCAGCCCTGGTGTTTTCCAGCGCTACGCACAAGAGCATCCAACCATTGGGCCGCTTGCGAAGGACGCGGCCCTGCAGGACTGGCAGTGGGTGCAGAAGCGCTTTGAAAAACTCGGACTCCACAGGAAACAGCCATCGGGTCTGAACATCAGGACGTGCGAGGTCATGGGACCGCGCAAAACGCGCCAGGTGCATGGCTATTTGCTCGAAGACCCATCGCACATATTCGATGCCGTTCCACCGAACAATCCTTATCTGTCGCTCAAATAGCCGACTAAGAGGGGAAGTGCCACACGTTCTGTTTGAACGGGTGGCAGGCTTCAGTCGATCCGAAGAGGCTCGAACGACTTGACGAGTTGGTCCACCGCCTTGACCTGCCGCAGCAGCGGTTCGAGCGTGTCCAGTGGCAGAGCGCTGGGTCCGTCACAACGTGCATGCGCCGGGTCGGCGTGTGCTTCGAGGAACAAACCGCCAATGCCGACCGCCATGCCGGCCCGCGCGAGTTCGGGCAACTGTTGGCGACGCCCACCCGAAGCCAACGCATCCGCTTCTCGCCGCTGCAGGCTATGGGTTACGTCGAACACCAGTGGCAGGCCACTGCTGGCAACGCTCATTTCGCGGAAGCCCAACATGTCCACGACGAGATTGTCGTAGCCGAACTGCGTGCCACGCTCGCACAGCAGGACGCGCGGGTTGCCAGCCTCGTGCAGTTTGTGGACGACATGCCTGATCTGGCCCGGGCTGAGGAACTGCGGCTTCTTGACATTCACTACCCGACCGGTGCGGGCAATGGCGGCCACCAGATCGGTCTGCCGGGCCAGGAAGGCCGGAACTTGCAGTACGTCGGCAACGGCAGCGACCTGCATGGCCTGCTCAACCTCATGCACGTCGGTCAAGACTGGGCATCCGAACCGCGACTTGACCGCATCGAGGACCCGCAGCCCTTCCTCCAGGCCGACACCTCGGAAAGAATGGATCGACGAGCGATTGGCCTTGTCGAACGACGCCTTGAAAACGAAGGGTATCCCCAGCTTGCGCGTCACCTCCGCGAAGCGCTCAGCCGCAGCCAGGGTCGTATCGAGATCCTCGATGACGTTGATGCCGCCGAACAGCACGAACGGCAGGTCGTTGGCGACTGTGATGCCCTCGGAAATGGCGACGTGCAGGGAGGTGGCTGATGATGTCGATCGCATAAAAATTCCTCTCGTGATGTCAACGACCGCAGGCGAAAGCGCCGAGCGTCGTCGGCGAAGAATGCCTCACGGTCTTGAGCTTTGCGTGCAGACGCGTCCACAACAGCGCTTACAGGGTCCGACCGGGGTCCGCACCGGCGACTCCGCCCGTGACCACGGTCTTCCTTCAGCGGCTCACTGAAGACCGAGCGCCTTCATCAGCCTCGGCTTCTGGCTCGCGAAGGTGCCATAGAAGACCTCGTCGCCGACGATCGTGATCGGGGCCACGCGCACGCCGGTTCGTGACTTGGCCTCCGCGGAAATCTTCGGGTCGGTCAGGTCGCGCTCTTCAAACGCGATGCCCTGCTGGGACAACCACTCCTTTAGTGCCCGGCAGTCCGGGCAAGTTGGAGTGCTATAGATGAGGATGCGCGGGGTGTTGGCTTGGTTCATGGTCGTGCCTTCACTTGCCCCGAGCGACAAGCCAACTCTTCATCATGGCGATCTCGCCTTCCTGCGCGGAGATGACCTCCTGAGCCAACTTGCGGACCTCCGGGTTCTTGCCGTACTGCAGCGCCACCTTGGCCATGTCGATCGCACCCTGGTGGTGCGGGATCATGCCGCGCATGAAGTCCACATCGGCGTCGCCGCTGAAGTCGATCATCATGTCCGCATGCATGCGGTCGTTGCCGGCACGGTAGGCGGCCGTCGAGGCATCGCCCGAGCTGCCGGCCGCCGCCTGCTGGCCGTTGTCGCCCAGCCACTTGTTCATCATGGCGATCTCGCCTTCCTGCACGGTGATGACCTCCTGGGCCAGCTTGTGAACCTCCGGGTCCTTGCCGTACTGCAGCGCCACCTTGGCCATGTCGATCGCGCCCTGGTGGTGCGGGATCATGCCACGCATGAAATCGACGTCGGCGTTGCCAGTGAACTGCGCTCCCATCCCGGCGTGCATCTGGTCGTTCACGGCGCGATACGCGGTCGTGGAAGGACTGTCATTGGCCGAGGCGCTGGAGGGCATCGCGTGCCCTTGGTGACCTCCGCCCGCACTGGCCTGCATCGCTTCACCCGACGGGACGACCACCTTCTTCTGGACGGCCATCAGGCCGGCGGCGACCACGACGGCGCCCGCAATGAACAAGAGGCTGAACTTGTTGACCTTCATGAAAAAACTCCTTGAATGAGGTTGATGGGTTCACTGTAGGGCCTCCCATTGTTGGAAGGTCAAGCCCTTATTTCGCCCGTCACTTGGCGCTGCACGGCGGTGTGCCCATGCCCATTTCAGTTGCAAGTAATTCTCAACAAAGGTAGGATGTTAGGACGTTAATAGCGAGAGTCCAGGATCATGTCCCAGCAACCGAAAGTTCACGACACCAGCGATTTCCCCATCGTCCGCTTCGACGGCGCAAGCATCTACAACGGATACAGCAGCGCCTGGTGCGCGGAAATGGATGAACTCGTCGCCTGCGGAAAGCCCTTCGTGCTTATCTACGTCGCGGGAGGGCCAGAAGAGACTCTCGACGATCGCGCTCAGCGCGGCGTCTGGCTGAAGACTCACAAGGAGACGCTTGGCGGCACATTGCTCGCGCTCATCCACGTCGAACCGGATTCGGATAAGCGAGCCCAGTTGGAGGCCATGCTGCCAAAGCTCGTCCAGGCTTTCGGTACACCGCAGTCCACCCGGGCCACCCACGCCGATGCCGAGGCGCTGGCCCGGTATGTCCTGGCGGGTGGTCGCGTCGAAGATTCGATATGAACAGCACCGTCCGGTCGCTGTAGCGCACCAAGGGCCTATCCATGAGGACCGGCTACCGCGTGCTCTCCGGGAAACAACCCGCGTTCCGATCAACGGGGCCGGCGACCGGCTGCTCGATGGAAAGCGGCATTGCCAGCGCGGGAGTCGCGCTCGGATCAACCCGATTTCTCAAGTGCCGCAATCAGCGGAGCGACCACGTTCCGCACAGCCGCCGCAGCTGCTTCTCCATCCTGGCGCTCGATAGCATCCACGATCGCCTCATGGGTCGCGAGACCCGGCTCGGGCAGTTCCTTGTCCTTCAGCGCAGTCAGCGTGTTCATGCGGACCGAGTTCGCGAAGTAGCGGTACAGCTCAGCCAGCGCGCCGTTGCCGCACATCCCGGCGATCGCGCAGTGGAAAGCCGTATCGGCCTCGGCAAAGGCCGCGCTCGATGCGTGTTGCTCCTGCTCGCCGCGGGCCTTCAACAGTCGGCGCAGCAGCCCAACGTCCGCCTTGGACCGATGCACCGCGGCCAACCTGGCCGCCTCGGTTTCCAGCATGCAGCGCAACGCGAAGTGCTCTCGCAAGCCGGAACGCCCGACACGGCGCATGACCTCGGCCGGATCGATATTGGTTCGCACGTAGGTGCCATCACCCTGGCGGACTTCCAGGACCTGGCCGTGCGAGAGCACGCGAATGGCTTCCCGCACCGTGTTGCGGCCAACCTCCAGCATCTCGGCCAGTTCCTGCTCCCTGGGGATGCGCTCGCCGACCTTCCAGGCGCCTCCCTCGATCTGGCCGCGGATCAGCTCAATCGTCGAATCGACGAGCGAACGCCGCGGCGCCTGTGGGAGTGTGAAGCGGTTATTCATCGCGGTTCTCAAATGACGTAGAGACGGGAGCCCATCGGACCTCGATTGTAGCAACTCAGGCCTTATACATAGGATGATTCTATGTATTTGACAAAAGAGCAATTGCCGACGGCCTGTGCTTCGTTGCGCGCGACATGCGATTTTCCACCACGCCCGTGCGAGCGGGATTTTTTTCAACACCTTTTGGAGTATTTCGACCATGAACAACATGCAGCACGCCCTGTCATTCAGGCCCCTTCGTTCTTCAGACGGCTTGCGCTGCCGTCCGGTGCAGGCTTTGGGAGCGATATTCCTCGGGCTGGCTTCACTCGCCTATAGCGTCACGTCGCAGGCGGCAGATGAGCCAGAGAACGTGAAGGTGGTCCGGCAATACCTTGACGCCTGGAATGGCGGGCGAACCGACGCGATGGAAAAAGTGCTCGATTCCAACGTCGTCTATTTCAATACCAGCAATGAAGCGTCCCGCACTGGGCCTCAAGCCATTACCGAAGTCTCGCAGTTTCTGATGAAAATCCTGCCCGACCGAAAAATGAAAATCCGTTCGCAGCCGGTTGCCTCCGGCGATGGTGTGGCGATCGAGTGGGAATTCACCGCCACCAAGAACAGCAATGGCGGGACGTCGCCCTCCAGTTCGACCATCAGTTATTTCGGCGCGAGCTTCTTCCGTGTTTCGAACGGAAAGATTGTCTATGCCAGCGACTACTACAACCACAACACCATGCAGAAGCAGCTTCAGCAGTAACGTAAATCCGCAAACAGGAAATCACCGACATGTCCCGCTTCATCATGCACAAGCCCTCGGCGCCGCCAGCGCAGCGGTGAGGCAAGCGCTTTTCCTCAATCCAAGGTAATTGCGCTGGTGACTTGATGAATATCTGACACGCCGGTTATCGAGCCTTGTCTCGATGAAATAGAAATCCCGAATGAAACTACCAACCACGAAGCAGGAACTCCTTGACAAGGTTCGCGCCAGCCACCGAAAGCTCGGGGTAGAAGCTGCCACCATTCCCGCCAGCCACTACCGGCACACGGCCATGATCTGGCAGGAGCCGCGCCTGCATACCAACGCTGCGATGGTCCTGGTGGACGTCATCGTCTGGAACACGATGATCCTGCAGTTCGCGCATGATCGGACGCCTGGACCTTCGGCGTCCTTTTACTCGCCGAGTGCGATGGCGCAGCGGGCCGAGCGTCTTTCTGCCGGCTTCCAGCGCCGTTTCGCGGGCAGAGACCTTCGCGAGCTGGAAGCCATGCTCACGGAGGGACAGGACCGGGTGCTCGACTGCGTGGCGCACCATTCGAACGCCTCGCTTTTCGATCCCGCGTTGAGCCCGATGAAGACCCTCGGGCGCAAGATCCAGTTCTTCACCTCCACCGCCTACGACGACGCGCTGTCGAGGCTGCGCCAGTGGAAGCAGGTGCTGTAGCGGCCGAGGCGACCCACTGCGCGGAGCGCCTCTTGCACCGCTCCGATCAGACCGGAGCTGGCAGCGCCGGCTTTCGCGCGGCCTGCCACAGCAGCGGCACCAGGATCAGCGCCAGGGCCGGGAAGATCATCCAGTTGACCGCCTGCCAGCCCGAGCTGTGCAGGATCGATCCCGCGAGGAACGACACGGCCGCCGTGGCGGCGAAGACGAAGAAATCGTTCATGCCCTGCGCCTTGCTGCGCTCGGCCGGGGTGTGGCAATCGGTGACCATCGCCGTCGCGCCGATGAAGCTGAAGTTCCAGCCGATGCCCAGCAGCGCCAGCGAGCCCCAGAAGTGGGACAGGCCGAGCCCGCCCAGGGCCACCACCCCGGAGGCGGCGAGCAGCACCATGCCGACGGCGGTCACGCGCTCCTTGCCGTAGCGCACCATCAGTCGTCCTGTGAAAAAGCTCGGCCCGAACATCGCCAGCAGGTGCCACTGTATTCCTAGGGCGGCGTTGTCCACCGAATGCCCGTGGTTGACCATCGCCACCGGCGCGGCCGTCATCACGAACGCCATCACCCCATAGGACACCACGCCCGCAGCCACGGCCAGCAGATAGCGCGGCATCGCCAAGAGCTGCAGCACCGTCCGACCGCTATCGGCGACTGCTTCGGCCTGGGTCTGGCTCGGCGTGCGCAGCATCAGCAGGATCGGCAAGGCGATCAGCGGCAGCAGCGCCTGGCTGAGGAAGCTGCCAACGTAGGGCGTGCCCGCTACCGCATCGCGCGTGAAGATCACCAACTGCGGCCCGATGATGGCGCCCGCGAGACCGCCCACCATGACCCAGGAAATGGCCTTGGCCTTAACAGGCCGTTGAAAAATCCCCTGCGAGCGTCCGCGTCGGCCGCTACGATCTGAAGCCATCCCGGAACAACTGCGACAAGAAAGATGAGAGGCAACCAAGACTTCCAGGGGGCGATGTTTAGCTACATCAGCCTTGAAGAAAGAGTGCCAGCGGCACACCCGCTGCGCAAGTTGCGCGCCGTGGTGGATGCGCTGCTGTCGAGCATGAACAGCGAGTTCGAAGCGGTGTACGCCCGCCGTGGCCGCCCCTCGGTGCCGCCGGAGATGCTGCTCAAGGCCTTGCTGCTGCAAATCCTGTTCTCCATCCGCAGCGAACGCCAGCTGGTCGAGGCGGTCAACTACAACCTGCTGTACCGCTGGTTCGTGGGCCTGAACATTGAAGACAAGGTCTGGGACCACTCCACCTTCAGCGCCAACCGCGAACGCCTCTTCAACGAAGACCTGGCGCGCGCCTTCTTCGAGCGCGTCAAGCTCAGCGCCCAGTGGGGCCGGCTTGCCAGCGACGAACACTTCAGCGTGGACGGCACGCTGATTGAGGCCTGGGCCTCGCACAAGAGTTTCAAACGCAAAGACGACGACAGCGGCACGCCACCCGGACGCAACCCCGAGGTGAACTTCAAAGGGCAGGAGCGCTGCAACGACACCCACGCCAGCACCACCGATGCCGATGCCCGGCTGTTCAAGAAGAGCGCGGGCGACAAATCTCGCCTGTGCCACATGGGGCACATCCTCATGGAGAACCGCAACGGGCTGATCGTGGATGTGGAGATCACACATGCCAGTGGCACCGCCGAGCGCGAGGCGGCGCTGGCGCTGCTCAAACGCCGGGGAAACAAGAACAAGCGGGCCACGGTCGGGGCCGACAAAGGTTACGACAGCCAGGCCTTCATCAAGGGCTGCCTAAAGCTCAAAGTCACGCCACACGTGGCGGCCAAGGACAAGCACTCGGCGGTCGATGGCCGCATCCGGCGCCACGAGGGCTACAAGACCAGCCTCAAAGTGCGCAAGCGCATCGAGGAGGCCTTTGGCTGGATCAAGACAGTGGGTGGTCTGGCCAAGACCAAATTGATCGGTCAGGCCAAGCTCGCGGGCCAGGCGCTGCTGTGCTTTGCCACCTACAACCTGGTGCGCATGGGCAGTCTGGGCGGCTGGTGGGACGCGCATCATGCGTGAACCATGGGATACGTGCGCCCGGAACGGGCAAAACGGCCTGCAAACAGGCCGAAATGGCCGCTCCAATCGCTGCGCAGGCCAGTTTGGGCGATCCGTTTCTTCGAAATCCACGACCCTGGCGCGTTCGATGAGCATTTTTTCAACGGCCTGTTAAGCGCGTCCTCGGCGGTGACGGCGGCTGCGAAGCAGTAGCCCACAGCAGGAAATCGAACTATGAAACGAATAACCCCTTTCCTTCTGGTCGCAGTACTCGGGGGCACTGAAGCAGGCCAGCGTGTCTACTCATCGCGCATGAATTGCCTGACAACCTTTCAAATTTAGAGAAGATAAATTGAAGTTCTGACGGGAATTTCTCAGTAAAAGAATCCTATCTTTCTCGTCAACAGACTGAACGGCACCCCCTGAGTTTTTATGCATATATTCAAGATCGGCAAATTCTTTAATGATTCACCACAAAAAAGGCGGGAAGCCCATTGAGCGATCCCGCCATAGCAAAAAACTCAAACATGCTCACATCAGGAAACTTTACCCTGAAACGATCCCTTGAAATTTAAGCGCATAGTAATAATAAGATTTAGCCATTAGCCGAATCTTCCAAAGTTGGCGCACTGCTTGCTACGTTTTTAAGCGACTCCGCCATAGTGAAGTACGGAGACCACTGTTTTGCAAGTTGGTCAACCGTAAGTCCTGCGGAGATAATATAGGTTGCAGCTGCAATAACCTCTCCAGCAGATTCGCCTACCATATGAATACCCAGAATCCTTCCTGTCTCACGCTCGGATATCATCTTGATTATCCCTTTGTCGTGACGACTTACAATAGCACGTAGAACAAAGGAAACCGGAATTTCACGAACATCATAGGCAATTTGGGCCGCCTCAGCCTGCATAGGAGTCATGCCGACAGCAGCCATCTCGGGCGACGTGAAAATGACGCGGGGCAAGGCGGTGTAGTCTAGGGACCGAGGCTCGTTGCCCAGAGCATTGCTCGCGGCCACGGTCCCCTGCGCACTAGCGACATACACTAATTGAGCCATACCAGTGACATCGCCCGCTGCCCAGATGCGAGGATTTGAGGTTCGCAGATGTTCGTCCACAATTATTTCGCCTCGATCGCCCCTGGACACATTGACAGCATCCAAGTTGAGTCCTTCAGTTGCCGGACGGCGCCCCGTCGCTATGAGAATCTTATGGGCGAAAATTTGCTGAGTACGTCCTTCGGCGACGACAGTTGCAAGCACCCCGCTCTCGTGTGGTACGACGTTTGTCAGATTGGCGCCAGTATGGAACATGATGCCCTCCGCTGACAGCGCCTGCTCCAGTGCCGCAGAAATCGCGGGATCCTCGAACGGTGCAATTCGAGGAGCTATCTCGACCACTTCAACCTTGCTGCCCAGTCGAGCGAACAATTGACCTTGCTCCAGACCGATCGCATTGCCGCCGACGACCAGCATGGACTCAGGCACCTGCTCAAGGGACATGGCCGAGCCGGAAGTGAGAAAGTCCACCTCACTGAGGCCAGGAATGGAAGGAATGAATGGCGCTGCCCCACTGGCGATCAGTACCTGCTTGGCGTACACCAGGTTTGTGTTTCCGTCTGAGTCCGCGACGACGAGCGCTACGATATCTGGCTCATCTGACGCTACAAAGGTCGCCTTGCCGCGAAATACCGCAATACCTGCATCCTTGGGTGCTTGTACATGGAAAGACTGCCGGAAGTGCCCGATCATTTGATCTTTATCTCTGACAAGCAAAGACAAGTCGACAGGCCCGGCCGAGGTCGCTATACCTGGGAACTTCCCATGCGCAGCAGACATGCGAGCAGAAGCCGCCGCAAGCAACGTCTTTGAAGGAACGCATCCTACATTGAGACAGGTCCCTCCTGCCAACCCCTGTTCGATCATGGCGACTGTTTTGTCGAGCCTACGTGCTTCGTTCGCTGCGGCTCTAGCCGCCGAACCGGAACCTATCGTGACTAGATCATAGATGACGGAGGGCTGTTGTGCGGAAGCCGCTGTTGTCGTGTTCATAAAAGAAGCCTCAAGGAAATTGCAAAGAAAGAGACAGATCGGTCTCCTTGAGGGATTGTAGACAACCCTGTCTCCTTGTGTCAACATGTCGCGTATGAATCCTCACAACGATGAATAACATCATGGACAAAAAAGAACAGTTAGTCGCAACTGCCTTTAACCTTTTTTATAAGTACGGCATTCATGCTGTTGGCATCAATCGGGTACTTGAAGAGTCCGGCATTGCCAAGAAAACGCTATATAACCATTTCTCCAGCAAGGAAGATCTAATTGCTGCGACCGTCGAATATTGTGATCAGCAGTATTTCTCTTGGCTCGATTTGCGTTTGCACGAAGCGACGCCAGGTAGGGACGCCTTGTATGCCATGCTTGATGCTTTTGACGATCTGTTTCAGGGTCTCGATCAATCCAAGCCACTTTTCTTGGGTTGTTATTTCATTAATGTCAGCGCCGAATTCAGCAATCCGGATCATGATATACATAAGCTTTGCGCCCGAAACAAAGAGGCTATGCTGCGATGGATCACACACCACACTTCACTTGTCATAACGTCCAGAGAATCGATAGTTCAAATCTCTGAAACAATTGCTATGTTGCTTGAAGGGGCGATTATTCAGGCTCACGTTCTTGGAGATCTGCACGCTGCTCGCAAAGCCAAAGCCGTGGTTAAACTGCTTCTTGATAAATCTAACTAACTAACTAACTAACTAAATTCATCTGTCCATACAACTCTTTGACCATCAATAAAGGTGGAACGGCAAAGTAGCTTTCCGAAGTTTCAGCAGTGGAGACAAGTCGTGTAGTGCCGGAACGGGCCACTTATCGGCTTCCAGTCCTCGATCAATGCCCCAAGTCAAGTCAGTTGCAACCGTACCGCCCCTGCCACAGCAGCGGCACCAAGATCAGCGCCAAGGCCGGGAAGATCATCCAGTTGACCGCTTGCCAGCCCGAGCTATGCAGGATCGAGCCCGCGAGGAACGACACGGCCGCCGTGGCGGCGAAGACGAAGAAGTCGTTCATGCCCTGCGCCTTGCTGCGCTCGGCCGGGGTGTGGCAATCGGTGACCACCGCCGTCGCGCCGATGAAGCTGAAGTTCCAGCCGATGCCCAGCAGCGCCAGCGAGCCCCAGAAGTGGGACAGGCCGAGCCCGCCCAGGGCCACCACCCCGGAGGCGGCGAGCAGCACCATGCCCACGGCGGTCACGCGCTCCTTGCCGTAGCGCACCATCAGCCGCCCAGTGAAGAAGCTCGGCCCGAACATCGCCAGCAGGTGCCACTGGATGCCCAGGGCGGCGTTGTCCACCGAATGCCCGTGGTTGACCATCGCCACCGGCGCGGCGGTCATCACGAACGCCATCACCCCATAGGACACCACGCCCGCGGCCACGGCCAGCGCGTAGCGCGGCATCGCCAGGAGCTGCAGCACCGTGCGGCCGCTGTCGGCGGCGGCTTCGGCCGGGGTCTGGCGCGGCGTGCGCAGCATCAGCAAGATCGGCAGGGCGATCAGCGGCAGCAGCGCCTGGCTGAGGAAGCTGCCGACGTAGGGCGTGCCCGCTACCGCGTCGCGCGTGAAGATCACCAACTGCGGCCCGATGATGGCACCCGCGAGACCCCCCACCATCACCCAGGAAATCGCCTTGGCCTTGAGCGCGTCCTCGGCGGTGTCGGCGGCTGCGAAGCGGTAGCTCTGCACATACGCGCCGTAGAAGCCCGCCAGGAAGGTGCCGGCGCAGAAGATCCAGAACGAGGCCAGCATGATGCCCAGCGCGGCGATCAGGCCCGAGGCCACGCCGAAGCCGACCCCGACCACGTATCCGTTGCGGCGGCCATGGCGCCGCATGATGAACGCCGCAGGCAAGGTGCCGATGGCAAGACCCAGGCCGAACAGGCTCACGGGCAAGGTGATCCAGGCCGAGTCCTTGGCAAGCTGCTGGCCGACCAGCCCGCCCAGCGACATCACGATGGGCGCGCTGGCGCCACCGAGCGCCTGCGCGGCGGTGAGAACGCCGATGTTTCGGCGCGTGATGCTCTGGTCGGTCATGGGCGGTCTTTCTTGTTCGTTTGTCTGGCCGGAAATATTACACGCATGAATATATGTTCAGTTATCCGACCATGATTCGGCCATGCGATGCTCATGAACCGCCGCAACCTGGTCGCTCCTCGCAAATCTCCCGAGCGGCAGAAGGAACAGCCTGCCGTTCCAATGCGAGCAGGTGCTCTTTCACCCGGGTCAGTTGCGCCATGCGTTCCTCGACATAGGCGAGATGGTCCCGGACAGCCTGCGTCAGCAGCTCGGGTTCCGGGGACTCGCGATGCGTCCAGCCCAGCAAGTTGCGCATGTCATCCAGGCCGATGCCCGACGCGCGGTAGTTGCGAATCAGGTAAAGCCGCTCGACATGGGCCGGGCCATAGCGCCGGTAGTTGTTGCGGGACCGCTCGGGAGCGGGCAGCAGGCCCTCCCGTTCGTAGAACCTGATGTTCTCAGGGGGCGTGCCGGTCAAGCGCGCGAGTTCACCAATCCTCATCCAGCTCTCCGCGCGCAGCGATGGGGGACGCCACCGCTGCGCGCCGGCCCTCATCCCGGCGACCGGGCGGACTGCTGCGCCGTGGCGCCCGATTGCACCGTGTGCTCAGTCCAGCCGCCGCCCAGCGCCTTGTACAGATGGATGAGGTTGTTCAGCCGCGTCAGGCGCGTGCGCACCAGGGTCTGCTGCGTGCCGTAATGCGTGCGCTGCGCGTCGAGTACAGTGAGGTTGTCGTCCACGCCCTCCTGGAAGCGCTGCTCGGCCAGCTCGTAGGCCTTCTGGCTGGCCGCCACCAGGAGCTGCTCCGCGCGGATCTGCTCATCGAGCGTGCGCTTGCCCGCCAGGCCGTCGGCCACCTCGGCGAAGGCCGCCTGGATGGACTTCTCGTAGTTGGCGATCTCGATGCGCTTCTGTACGTGCGCCACGTCCAGGTTGGCGCGCAGCGCGCCGCCGCGGAAGATGGGCAGCGTGATCTGCGGCAGGAAGCTCCAGGCCCGCGAGCCCGAATCGAACAGGCCGTCCAGCGAAGCGCTGGCCGTGCCCGCCGAGCCCGTAAGGCTGATCGTCGGGAAGAACGCGGCCCGCGCCGCGCCGATGTTGGCGTTGGCGCCGATCAGCATCTGCTCGGCGGCGCGGATGTCCGGCCGGCGCGCGAGCAGTTCGGACGGCAGGCCGCTCGGCAGGCCGGTCGGCACGATGTCGTCCGGCAGCGCCATGGCCTCGTCAAGCTGCCGGGACAGCTCCGGCGTCAGCGGCTGGCCCAACAGCAGCACCAGCGCGTTGCGGTCCTTGGCCGCCTGCCGTGTGTAGGCGGCATGGTTGGCCTCGGCGGTGCGCAACGCGATCTCTGCGCGGCGCAGGTCGAGCTGCGTGGAGTTGCCCGCTTCCACCAGTTGGGTGGTCAGCCCGTAGGAGCGCTTCTGCGTGGCGAGGGTGTCGCTCGTCAGGCGCAGCAGTTCCTGGTCGGCACGCAGCGTGAGGTAGGCGCTGGCCACCTCGGACACCAGGCTCATCTGCGTGGCGATGCGGGTCTCGTCGAGGGCCAGGTAGGACGCCAGCGCCCGGTCGCTGAGGCTGCGGATGCGGCCCCACAGGTCCAGTTCCCAGGCGGCCGTCACCCCGGCCACGTCGTAGCGCCGGAGCACGTCGCTTTGCCCCGTGGTGCTGAGGTCGGCCGGTACGCGCTCTGACGCGCCGCGGGCGGAAACGCCCAGGTTCGGCAGCATCTCGGCACGCTGGATACGGTACAGCGCCTGAGCCGCCTCCACGTTGAGCGCGGCCTTGCGCATGTCGCGGTTGTTCTCCAGTGAAATGCCGATCAACTGCTGCAGCAGCGGGTCGCGGAAGAAGTCCCGCCAGCCGATCTCGGCCATGATCGCGTCGTCGGGCGTCGCGGCCGCCGGTTCCACATAGGCCGCGCCCAAGGGATAAGCCGTGTCGATCGGCGCTGCGGGCCGGTCATACTTCGGTGCCATGGAGCAGCCAGTCAACGCCGCCGCGAGGGCGAGCGGCGCCAGCGTCCTGGCGGGTCGTGTGAATGCGAAAGATGTTTTCATGTCGTATGTCCTCCTGGCCGTCATGCGTGCTGGTCGGTCATGCCGACACGGGCATGGCGCGCTTCGCGGCGCAGCGCCAGCTTGCGCACCACGACGTAGAACACCGGCGTCAGCACCAGGCCGAATACCGTCACGCCCAGCATGCCGGCGAACACCGCGATGCCCATGGCGTGGCGCATCTCGGCGCCCGCACCGCTGGCCAGCACCAGCGGCACCACGCCAGCGATGAAGGCGAACGACGTCATCAGGATCGGGCGCAGCCGCAAGCGCGCGGCTTCGAGCACGGCTGCCAGCGGATCGGCCCCTTCGCTTTCCTTCGCGCGGGCGAACTCCACGATCAGGATCGCGTTCTTGGCGGCCAGGCCGATCAGCACCACGAAACCGATCTGCGTGAAGATGTTGTTGTCCCCCCCAGAGAGCCAGACGCCGGCGATCGCCGAGAGCAGCGCCATGGGTGCAATCAGCAGCACAGCGAACGGCAGCGACCAACTGTTGTACTGGGCCGCCAGGAACAGGAAGGCGAGCAGCACCGCCAGCGCGAAGATATAGATAGCAGTATTGCCAACTCGCTTTTCCTGGAAAGTCAGGTCCGTCCATTCGTAGGTCATACCGTCAGGCAGCGATTCGCTCACGATCTTCTCAATCGCGGCGGTGGCCTGGCCGGATGAGTAGCCCGGCGCTGGCCCGCCGCTGATGTCCGCCGAGGGGAAGCCGTTGTAATGCATCACCCGGTCGGGGCCGGAACTGCGCTCGATGGTCGCGAACGCGCTCAGCGGGATCATGTCGCCCGCTGCATTGCGCACCTTGAGCATGCCTATGTCCTCAGCCTGCATGCGGAACTGCGCATCGGCTTGGGCCATTACCCGGTAGGTGCGACCGAAGCGGTTGAAGTCGTTGACGTAGAGCGAGCCAAGGTTGACCTGCAGGGTGTCGAACACCTCGGTCAGCGACACGCCCTGCGACTTGGCCTTCACCCGGTCGATGTCCACCTGCAACTGCGGCGCATTGGTCTGGAAGCTGGCGAGCATGTTCGCCAGCTCGGGCGCCTGCATGGCCTTGCCCATGATCTGGCCCTGTGCTTGTGCAAGCGCCTCGGGACCCAGGCCCGCCCGGTCCTCGATCTGCAGCTTAAAGCCGCCCATAGAACCCAGGCCCGGCACCGGCGGCGGCGGGAAGATGCCGACGAAGCCGTCCGGGATCTGGCTGAACTTGCCCATGAGCTTGCCCTGGATGGCGAAGGCCGACAGCGACGGGTCCTTGCGCTCATCGAAGGGCTTGAGCATGGCGAACATCAGCGCGGTGTTCGGCTGGTTCACCGGTCCATTGACCGACAGGCCCGGGAAGGCCACCACGCTCTCGACGCCCGGCTCAGCCAGTGCGATCTTGGTCATCTCCTTGACGACCGCCTCGGTGCGATCCAGCGAGGCGCCGGTCGGAAGCTGGGCGATGCCCACGAGGTAGTACTTGTCCTGGGCGGGCACGAAGCCCGCAGGCACCTTGTGGAAGCCCAGCCAGGTCAGGCCCAGGAAGCCGACGTAGAGCAGCAGCACGATGGCGCTGCCGCGCACCGCGCGGCGCACGCCCCCGACGTAGGAATTCGAGGCGCGGTCGAAGAAGCGGTTGAAGCGGCGGAAGAAGCCGCCGAACACGCCGTCGATGATGCGCGTGACGCGATCGGGCTTGGCCGCGCCGTGGTGCGGCTTGAGCAGGATGGCGGCCAGCGCTGGCGACAGCGTAAGCGAGTTGATCGCCGACAGGATGGTCGAGAACGCGATGGTTAGCGCGAACTGGCGATAGAACTCGCCCTGCAGCCCCGACAGGAACGCCGAGGGGATGAAGACCGCTGCCAGCACCGAGGTGATGGCCAGGATCGGGCCAGTCACTTCATCCATCGCCTTGCGCGCCGCGTCCTTGGGTGATTCGCCCAGCGCTATGTGGCGCTCCACGTTCTCCACCACCACGATGGCGTCATCCACCACGATGCCGATGGACAGCACCAGTCCGAACAGCGACAGTGTGTTCAGCGAGAAACCGAACATGTGCATCACCGCGAACGTGCCGACCAGCGAGACCGGCACGGCGATCAGCGGGATGATCGACGCGCGCCAGGATTGCAGGAACAGCACCACCACGATCACCACCAGGAAGATGGCCTCCAGCAGCGTGACGGCGACGGACTGGAGCGAGGCGCGCACGAAGACCGTGGGGTCGTAGGCGATCCTATACTCAATGCCGTCGGGGAACTTATTGATTCGGCCCTTGTGCACTTGAATTTATCTGCACCGCCCCCAACTCGGATTCATGCAAGCAACTGACATGAGATCGTTGAGCCACGAAGCGCGGCATGAGCGCCGGGTTCAGGTCATCCGGCTACGCAAGGCCGGCAACACCTACGACAAGATCGCCGCGCTCACCGGCCTGAGTCGCACAGGCGTCTTCAACATCTGCAAACGCCATGAGGCGCTCGGTGCCAAGGCGCTGCACGACGCCATTGGCGGGCGCAAGCTCGGCGAAAACCGCTTGCTCGACCCCGCCCAGGAGGCCCTGGTGCGCAAGCTCATCGCCGACAAGACGCCCGATCAGCTCAAGATGCCCTACGCGCTGTGGACCCGCGCCGCTGTGGCCCAACTCATCGAACAGCGCTTTGGGCTGCGACTGCAAGTGCGCACCATGGGCAAGTACCTGGCGCGCTGGGGCTTCACGCCGCAAAAGCCGATGAAGAAGGCCTACGAGCAGTCACCGGCGGCGGTCAAGAAGTGGCTCGACGAGGACTACCCCGCCATTGCCGCGCGGGCCAAGGCCGAGGGAGCCGAAATTCACTGGGGCGACGAGAGTGGACTGCGCAGCGACGATGTACGCGGCCGTGGTTTTGCGCCCAAGGGCCAGACGCCGGTGGTGCGGGTCAACAACAAGCGCCACAACCTGTCGGTCATCTCCACCGTGACCAACAAAGGGCAGATGCGCTGGCGCATCTTTGACGGGGCGCTCAACACCACAATCCTGATCGACTTCCTGCGCCGGCTGATCAAGGGACAGACCAAGAAGGTGTTCCTGATCCTGGACAACCTGCGGGTGCATCATGCCAAACCGGTCAAGGCCTGGCTGGCCGAGCATGCCGATGCCATCGAGGTGTTCTACCTACCGAGCTATAGCCCGGAGTTGAACCCGGATGAGATGGCCAATGCGGATATCAAGCAGGCGGTCACGAAGCTGGCACCGGCGCGAACGAAGCTGCAACTGGCCAAAGCCACAGCCAAGCACCTTCGCAGCGTGCAACGCCAGCCCGAGCGCATCCGCAAGTACTTCGAGCACGCCACGGTACGCTATGCGGCTTGAGTCAAGTTCATTGAGGCCGGATCAATAGCTTGAAGTCGGTCCATTGCCGCGCGCACCGCGCTAGACACATCCAGCGCGTTCGCGCCCGGGCTCTGGATGATCTGTATCCCCACCGCCGGCTCGCCATTGAGCAGGCTGCGCAAAGAGTAGGAATCGGCCCCCATCGAGATGCGGGCGACATCCCGCAGGCGAGTTACCTGGCCGTCGGCGCCCGTCTTCACGACGATCTCGCCGAATTGCTCCTCGCTCGACAGTCGGCCCAGAGTGTTGACCGTGACCTGGAACGCCGCCGAGGCATCCGGCTGCTGACCAACCGAACCAGCGGCAACCTGTATGTTCTGCTCGCGGATGGCGGCAACCACGTCGCTCGCGATCAGCCCACGAGCAGCGACCTTGGCGGGTTCGAGCCAGACCCGCATCGAATACTCCCCGGCGCCCCAGACTAGGACATCGCCGACGCCTGGCGTACGAGCCAGCTCATCCTTCACATGAAGTGTGGCGTAGTTGGAGACGTACAGCGGATCATATCGACCTCCAGGCGAAAGCAAATGCACCACCATGAGAACGTCCGGCGACGTTTTCTCGGTGACAACACCGATGCGCTGAACTTCAGGCGGTAGGCGCGGCAACGCCCGCGAGACCCGGTTTTGCACCTGGATCTGCGCAATGTCGGCGTTGATATGCTGCTCGAAGGAGACGGTGAGCACCATTTTCCCGTCGGTGGACATCTGAGACTGCATGTACATCATGCCTTCTACGCCGTTGATCGCCTGCTCCAGCGGTGATGCCACGGTATCGGCGATCACTTGCGGGTTGGCACCGGGATAGCTAGCGGTGACCTGCACCGTGGGAGGCGTGACCTGCGGGTATTCGCTCAGCGGCAGCTGGAAGTAGCTGATCGCGCCCGCGATCAGCATCAGCACCGACAGGACGATGGCGAAGATGGGCCGGTTGATGAAGAAGCGGGGGAAATTCATTTGCGGGCCTCCGCCGAGCCGGCCGCGCCGTCAGCCTTGGCGGGGTCCGCGCCGGCGGCCGGTGCCGCGGGCGGCTGCATGGGCACCATGCGCGGCGTGACCGCCATGCCGGGGCGCACGAGGCCCTTGATGATGATCTTCTCACCGGCCTGCAGGCTGCCGTTGATGACGCGCAGCCCGTCCACCACCGGCCCCAGTTCGATGGGCCGGTACTGGGCCTGGTTGTTCTCGCCCACGACCAGCACGTAGTTGCGCCCTTGGTCGGTGCCCACGGCCTGATCGTCGATCAGGACGGCCTCGCGCGCCGCGCCGGTGGACAGCTTGACCCGGGCGAACATGCCGGGTGCCATGCGCCCATCCGGGTTGGGCACAACGGCGCGCGCGCGGATCGTGCCGGTGCTTCGGTCAATGGTGTTGCCCACGAAGTCGAGCGCGCCCCTGTGCGGGAAACCCTTGTCCGTGGTCAGCCCGACCTGCACGGGCAGCGAGGCCTTGCCGCCGGCGCCCGCAGCGGGCCGCGAGCGGCTGACGACGTTGAGATAGGTGGCCTCATCAATGTCGAAGTACACGTGCAACGGGTCGATGGATACGATCGTGGTCAGCAGCGTGGCCGCGCCGGCGCCGCCACCGCTGACCAAGTTGCCCTCGGTCACGAGCACGCGGTCGACGCGCCCGGCGATGGGCGCAGTGACGCGGGCGTAGGACAGGTCCAGCTGAGCCGCAGCAACGGCGGCCTTAGCCGCCTGCACCTGAGCCTGGCGCGCGTTGCGTGCGGAGGCGGCATCGTCATAGGTCTTGCGCGCGACGGCGCCGGTCGCCACCAGGCGCTCGGCGCGGTCAAAGTCGGCCTGGGCCTGGCTGGCCAGCACCTCGGCCTGACGCAGTTGCGCCACGGCCGTGTCGAGCGCAACCTGGAACGGCCTCGGGTCGATCTGGAACAGCAGTTGGCCCTTGCGCACGAGGCTACCTTCGGGAACGCTCACCGCATCGACGGCGCCGCCGACCCGCGAGCGCAGCTCGACGGTCTTGGGCGCGGCCAGGAAGCCGGTGTACTCGGCCGATGGCGCGACCGTGCGGGTGATGACCTCGGCCACGGGCACCTGCGGCGCCATCGGCGCGCCCGCCGGGGGCGCCGCGGCCTTGCCCTCGTCCTTGGCGTCGCGGGCGGCAATCGCTATGCCCCCGACGGCTGCGATGACGCCTGCCACCACAACGATTCTGATTTTTTTACGCATGGAAGTGCCCCTTTCTTGGATGCAGGACTCCGGCCCTTCCGAAGCGCTCTGCAGAAATTTGTGTGGAGGCTAGGCGTTACAACGAAGGCAAGGTCAAGCCCTCTTGTTGCCTCAGCGGGCAGACGGCACGGGCAAGGTGGTGGGACGCCCGGCGTCGTCGCCGTGGTTGGCCTCCGGCGCGCCCTTGAAGCGCAGCAGGCGCAGTGCGTTCAGCGTGACCAGGGCCGTGGCGCCGGTGTCGGCCAGCACGGCAACCCACAAGCCGGTGATACCCAACACGGTGGTGACCAGGAACAAGCCCTTGAGGCCAATGGCGAATACGACGTTTTGGTGGATGTTGGCCATCGTCGCCCGCGACAGGGCCACCAGGTGGGCCACGTCCGTGACGCGGCTCTTGAGCAGCGCGGCATCGGCGGTTTCCAGCGCCACGTCCGTGCCGCCGCCCATGGCGATACCCACGTCGGCGGTCGCCAAGGCCGGCGCGTCGTTGATGCCGTCGCCGACCATCGCCACCTTGGCATCACGCTTCATCTCGTTGACCAAGCGCAGCTTGTCCTGCGGCAGCAGCTCGGCCTCCCACTCGATGCCCAGCTTGCCGGCGATCGCCTGCGCGGTGCGGCGGTTGTCGCCGGTCAGCATGACCGAGCGCACGCCCATGGCGTTGAGCTGGGCCACGCCTTCGCGCGCGTCGCGGCGGGGCTCGTCGCGCAGGGCCAGCAGGCCCAGAACGTTCTTGCTGGCTTCGTCGAACAGGACCACCACGGTCTTGCCGCCATCCTCCAGCTTGTCGATTTCCCTGCGGTGCGCGGCTGTCAGCGTGGCCGTCTGTTCCGCATGGGCGGGCGATCCGACAGCGAGCGCACTGCCGTTCACGGTGGCGCGCACCGCCTTGCCGGCAATGGCCGATGCGCCCGTGGCCTGGGGAATCGCCACGTCCAGGCTCTTGGCATGGGCGACAATGGCCTTCGCCAAGGGATGGTTTGAGCCGGACTCGACAGCGGCGGCAAGCGCAAGGACCTGTTGATGCTTGAACAGCCCGAAGGGCAGGACCTCGGTGATGCGCGGCTTGCCCTCGGTCAGCGTGCCAGTCTTGTCGAAGGCAATTGCGCGCACGCGGCCGATGGTTTCCAACGCGTTGCCACCCTTGATCAGCAGGCCCCGTCGTGTGGCCACCGCAAGGCCCGAGGCGATGGCCGCCGGTGTGGAGAGCACCAGCGCACATGGGCAGGCAATCAACAGCAGTGCGAGGCCGCGGTACAGCCAGGTACCCCAGTCGCCACCCATGGCAAGTGGCGGAACCACCACGATCAACGCCGCGATGGCCATGACGGCAGGGGTGTAGTAGCGGCTGAACTTTTCGATGAAGCGAGCCGTGGGCGCCTTGGAGGACTGCGCCTGCTCCACCAGTTGGATGATGCGAGAAATGGTGTTGTCCGATGCCGTCTTCTCGACTTGTACTTCGAGCACGCCATCGACGTTGATGGAGCCGGCGAACACGTCGGCACCGATAGCCTTTTGACGCGGTACGGACTCGCCGGTGATAGGCGACTCGTCCAGGCTGCTTTCACCGCGGAGGATCTTGCCGTCCGCAGGCACCCGGTCACCAGGGCGCACCAGCACGCGGTCGCTCACGCGCAGGGAAGCGGCGGGCACTTCGCGCTGCCCGCCCGCGGCATCGAGCAGTACCGCCGTCTTAGGCACCAGGGAGGCCAGCGCCTTGATGCCGGCGCGCGCGCGGCCGGCGGCCACGCTTTCCAGCAGCTCGCCGATCGCGAACAGGAACACCACGGCAGCAGCTTCCTCGGCCTCGCCTATCACGAGCGCGCCCAGCGAGGCGACGACCATCAGCGTTTCGATAGAGAACGGCGAGCCTGACACAGCCAGCGCGAAGGCTTTGCGAGCGAACGGCAGCACGCCCGCGATCACCGCAGCGGCGAAGATCCATTCAGCGTAGCCAGGAACGAACTGCGCGATCGCGTAGGCCGAGCCCATCAGGCCGCCCAGGCCCAGCACGTGCCTGCCTTTCTTCGTCTGCCACCAGCGCTGATGGCGCGCCGTCGATGCTGCTGCTGGGGCCGCGGGTGCTGAGCCATCATGGCGGCGCACGTCGGAGACGCCGAAGCCCAGGCTCTTGATGGTCTTCTCGATGTGGCCGAGCTGCGTGGGGCCGCCAGACGCGAGCGTCAATTCCAGCGTTTCTGCGGTGAAGTTGATGCGGGCATCGGACACGCCATCCATGCGAGCGAGGGCCGTTTCGATCTTGCCGACGCAACTGGCGCAGTCCATGCCCTCGACGCGCATGGACACGTTGGGGGGCGTGCTGGGTGCTCCACGGGAGGCAGAGGCCGGCGCATGGTCATGCCCACTGCAGGCCCCGTGATCGTGACCGTGGTCATGGGCATGGCCGTGACCATGGGCATGCCCATGGTCATGGGCATGGCCGTGACCATGGGCATGCCCATGGTCATCACCGCACGCTTTGCCGTGCGAATGATCGTGCCCGTGGTCGTGGGCATGCCCATGGTCATGGTGGCCGCCGCAGCCGGCGTGGTCATGCGCGTGGGCCGCATGGCGCGGTGCAGGTGCTGCGGACATTTCGGACGCGGGCAGTGCCTGCACGTCGAAGCCCAGGGACCGGATTTTCTTGGCAATGTCGCGTGCAGTATTTCGGCTACTTGTGCTGCGCGTCAACGTCAGCGTCTCATTTGTAAAATTAACCTGTACATTTGATACGCCATCAATTCGACCAAGCGCTGTTTCAATCTTGCCGACGCAACTGGCGCAATCCATACCTTCGACCCGAAAGCCCAGTTGTTCGTCCTGCGCTCCTGTGCCGTCCTTTGTTTCCAAAGACATATCAATCTCCTGGTTCTCTGAGTAATCGCCGTGGCAGGACGCACAAATCAGCGATCGGAATGTTATACAAACAAATGAACACTTGTTTGTATGTTTATTCAAAAAAAAGAAAGAATCTCTTTCTGGCTGAACCATCCGACCGCTGCTTTATGCTGCTGCCATTAAGTCATTTTTTGTTGCGCAGCATCTGGTAGGTTTCAAATGCGGTGCGGTAGGCATCACTATAGGTATCAGGCGTCTGCTCACCAGCCCAGAATCCAGCCATTCCCGCAACCTGCCAATCTGCCAAATCACTCTTTACTTGAGCACGAGTCAATGCCACCGGAGCCTTGTAAGCCGCACCCAGCTTGAGCTGGAGGTAGCTCTCGTAGGCTTGTTGGTAGGCTTGGGTGTGCGAAGCGGTGGTGATTCCGCGCGAGGTGAGCGCGTGCATGCCGGAGATTTTCCACAGTTCCAAATCAGCCATCACTTCAGCACGAGTCTTTCCTGCTGAGGGCGCCTGATACATATCACCTTGGGTCAATTGCAAGTAGCGCTGAAAGGCAGCCTGGTATTGAGGGCTGGACGTATCCGGGCCGCTTTCGCCGCGAGACAACGCTTCCAGCCCAGATTGCCTCCAAGCAGTCAGATTTTCTTGGACCTGTTGCCGTGTCATATCTGCGGCGAACGGTTGAGCGTTTGCTCCAGCAGCAAAAAGTGCGGAAAGCAGAACAGCAAAGCGAATTTTCTTGGACATGGTCAATACTCCTTGACGTTAAAAATAATGGCGTGGTCCTTACGCCTTTCGGATACCCCGTAGACAAATAATAACACACATGAAGATATGTTCAAGTGTTTATTTTTAGAGTGCTTTTTGCTTGTGGGGTCTTCTAGGCATTCAGCAAGGCGCGCCGGTGTCTCTCTAGATTGATAGCCAAAAAAAGCCTACCCCTTGAAGGAGTAGGCCGGCGCGCACTCACATGTTCAGTCAATCGTCGTGTCTGTCCTCCGAAATGTGAACCGCCATGTCCTGGAGTACCTGGCTGACGTGCTGGTCGGCAATGCCGTAGAAGATGTGCTTGGCTTGGCGCTCGCCGCGCACGAGGCGCGCGCCGCGCAACAGGCGCAGGTGATGGCTGACCAAGGACTGCGACAGGTCTAGCGAGCCAGCAATGTCGCCCACTACGACCGATCCGCGCATGCACAGCAACAGGATTTTCAATCGCGATTGGTCGCCCAGCAGGCGGAAGGTCTCTGCCAGAACAGCGACGTCACTTTGCGATAGTGCGAGGACATCAGTGGTCGTGCCGTGGTTAGAGGTCGAACATTGCACAATAGCGGCGCTGGTGGTTTTGCGGGATGTCATGGATTCAAACCCTCAAGTGAACTGCGAACCGTCTAGCACGGCCTCAATGCTTGTGACCGGGAGCGGAGTGGTCATGGTCATGGTCATGATTGTGCTCACTGTGGTCGTGGCCGCTGTGGTCCTGACGGCCTGTCGTGGGTTGCAGGCTGCAGATGTTCTCGTCAGCCTCCGAGTTCCAGTCGATTCCGACTGTGGCGTGTTCGATGCTGAACTGCTCTCGCAGCACCGCCTCGACGCGCTTGACCACAGCTCGCGCCTCCTCGTCCACGTTGGGTCGAACGTGTAGCGTGGCCATCGTGCGACCGGAAGTGAGTTGCCACACGTGAACATGGCTGACAGCCGCCAGGCCGGGCACAGTGCTCATCAGGCCTTGTTCCACCTTTTCCGGCGAAGCGTCCTCTGGCGCACCCTCCAACAGGATATGGATCGACTTGGCCAGGAGCTTCCAGGCGCTGCGCAGAATCAACGCCGCTACTAGAACCGACAGGATGGGGTCGATCGGAGTCCAGCCGGTGAAGTAGATGACGATCGCTGCAACGATGGCGCCGACAGAGCCGAGCAGGTCACCCATCACGTGGAGGATGGCACCTTTCACATTGACGTGATCGGTTTCGCCGCGGGTCATGATCCACAGCACGAGGACGTTGATCAGTAAGCCGAGCACGGCGACGATCATCATCGGGCCGGCGAGGATGACGGGCGGCGCCTGCAGCCGCTCCCACGCCTCGTAGGCGATCCATGCGACGATCGCGAACAGGGTCACGGCGTTCAGGAAGCCGGCGATGACCTCGAAGCGCAGGTAACCGAATGTGCGTTTGCTGTCGGCTGCGCGGCGACCGAATCGGAAGGCAGCGTAAGCCAGGGCAAGTGCCACGGCGTCGGTCAGCATGTGGCCAGCATCGGCAAGTAGGGCTAGCGAGCCCGACAGCACGCCGCCGACAGCTTCCACGAGCATGAAGCCGAAGATCAGGAAGAAGGAAACCAGAACCTTGCGCTCGTTGGCGCTGGTCACTGTGGGGGTGTGGTCGTGATCATGGTCGTGACCATGATCATGTGCATTGGATTGGGACATGGGCGCCTCTGCTGGTTGAGTGTTTGACTATGGTGAAATATAACACATGAATATGTGTTCATTTGATATATTTTGGCTCACCCTTCTCAGCCTCCGAAGCCATGCGTTGTGATGCCGCAACGAGAAAATGTGCCTATCCTTTCGGCCAGATACGGTGCAGGTCATCCAGAATCAGCTGGTGATGGTGCCTGCCTTGGTCTGCGTGTGTGCGTAAATGAGGGTGATCCGGCGGCAAGCTGGGGTGGTCATGCGCCACGTCAGAAGGGTCGCTGGCCGGCCACAGCCAGAGCGTCAGCGCCACGCCGGCCAAGCCGACCAGGGACATGACAATGAAGGTCGATGGCAAGCCCATGACCGCGCCGAAGCGGCCGGCAAGTGGGTAGCAGATGAGCCAACAGGCGTGCGACAGCGCGAAGTGTGCCGCGAAGATCGCAGGACGGTCCTCGGCATGGGCCGAGCGGCGCAGAAGACGGCCGGATGGCGTTTGCGCCACGCTGTAGCCAAAGCCGATGATCAACCACAGCGGCAGCAACAATGCATAGCTCGGCAGCAGTGCGCCGATCCCCGTGCCCACGACCAGTACGGTAGCGCCGGTGAGCATCGCGGTTCGGTCGGCCACCTTTTCCAGTAAGGATGGCAGAACGAAGGCTGCCACCATCGAACCGCCTCCGAATGCCGCCAGTGCCGACGCCACTTCGACCTCGCCTAGCAGCCTGTCGGACTTGAATTCATAAATGGACAGAGCGCGACAAAGACAAAGCGAATTGCCCACTATTTGAGCGTTTTTAACCGGTTGTTGCCCTGAATTTCCTGAATTCGAGCGGATTCAGCCTCTGTTCACGCATTTTGAACGGAATGCGGGCGCAACGTGGCCATGCGTTTCAAGTTCCACGCCAGGCACACCAGGGTCCATTCGTTCTGGACATTCGCCAGACCGCGCAGCAGGAACTGACGGAAGCCCATCACCGACTTGATGATTCCGAATACCGGTTCCACCGTCTGCTTGCGCTGCCCATAGGCCGCGCGCCCGGCCTTGGTCTTGAGTCGGTGCTTCATTTTGTCGACCGGACTGGTCGGCTCCGATGACGCTGCCGGCTCTTCGAAACGCTCGCGCCAGTGCCGATGGTGGGCGTCGCGGCCCACGGCAATCAGGGGCTCGATCCTGGCGGCCTCGCAGGCTTCGACATTCTTCTCGCTGAAGTAGCCGCTATCGGCCAGGAATTTCTCCGGCTGGTTCAGCTCCTCGGGAAGCGCTTGAAGCTTGGCCAGCATCGGTACGACCTGTTCCTTGTCGTTGCCCGCCTGGGTCACATGCGGCGCCATGACCAACATGGATTCGCTATCGACCAGCGCTTGGGCGTTGTAGCACTGCTCGAAGCCGCCACCAGCCACCTTCATGATGCGCGACTCTTCGTCGGTCAGGTTGATCTGGTCGTCCGGGCGCGGGCCCACCTGCGGCGGCTTCGGCGGTTTGCCTCCAGGCTTCTTGCCGTTGGCCTTTTCCTTGGCCTCGCGCTTGTCCAGCTTGGCTTGATACTCGGCCTGCTCGCGCTCGAGGCGTTCCTTGGCCCGCGCTTCGATCTTGGTCTTGGCTTCTGCTATGGCGGCCAGGCGGTCTTCGCGCCGCTTGATCTCGTCGGGCAGACTGACCCCGTCGGGGAGGTCGCTCTGATCGGCCGCTTCTGCCAGCTTGAGCATCTCCTGGACCTCGGCCTTTAGCTGGGCCTCGATCTTCTCGGCGTGAGCATAGGACAGGGCGCTGTGCCGCGAGGCATTGGCGTGGATCTTGGTGCCGTCCAGACTGACCGTGCCAAAACGCGAGACTTGGTTCTCGCGCGCGATTTGCAGTACCTGCACAAAGGTCGCGGCGAACTGCTCTCCGTGGCGACGGCGGAAGCTGGCCAGGGTGTCGTGATCCGGGTGCTGGTCGCAGGCGATAAACCGGAACGCCAGGGAGTCATAGCTGGCTCGCTCGATCTTGCGGCTTGAATACGCACCCGTGGCATAGCCGTAGATCAGCAACGACAGCAACATAGCCGGATGGTAGGCAGCGCTGCCACGGCCCGCATAGACGCTCTCCAGCTTCGACAGATCCAGGCCCTCTACGACCTCCACCACGTAGCGCGCCAAATGTGACTCGGGCAGCCAGTCCTGCACCGACGGCGGGAGCAAGTAGTCGATTTCGCGGTTTATCGGTCGAAAGCGGCTCATACAGTCAGGTTCCAGGAGCGATGCGCAATTCTACCGGCGAGGGGAAAAGTCCGACAGGCTGCTAGGCCAAAGCGCGCCTTCACGAGAACCACCGTGTTCACGATCACCATGGCGCCCGCCGCCGAGACGGCCAAGCTGATCGCCAGCAGGCCCCGCAGGCGTGGCGTAGCGAGATAGATGCGTGTGCCGCGGGTCGTGCGATCCCAAATGCCGCGGCGCGGTCCGGGAATAGTTGTGGGCAACCGCACGCTGACCACGAGCGCGGCTGAAACGAGGAAACCGAGCACTGTTCCCGCGAACAGGTTGTGAAAGCTGATGACGGTCAGCAGCGCAGCAGCCAGCATCGGGGAAATCAGGCTTTCCAGGTCATAGGCCAGCCGGGACAGCGACAGCGCCTTCGTGTAGTCCTCTTCATCGGGAAGGATGTCCGGGATAGTGGCTTGGAAAGTCGGCGTGAAGCCGGCGGATGCCGCTTGCAGGACAAAGATCAGCAGATAGATCTGCCAGACCTCGGTGACAAATGGCAAACAGATCGCGACAACCGCTCGTACCAGGTCCAGCGCTACGAGTAATGACCGTCGCGGGAACTGGTCGGCGAAGGCCTGTGCCGACGAGTGCGATCACCTGCGCGGTGAACAGGTGGCGGTAGGTGCGGTTCTTTAGGACGGAGAGCATCGAGAGACCTCAGAGCAGTTTGGTTAGTGCCTTCATTTCGGCCAGAACGGAGTCCTCACCATGAGACAGGCAGTGGTCGATGTGGTCATGGATCAGGACGCGCTTGGCCGCTGTGACGGCGCTCTCCACCGCAGCGAGCTGGCGAGCGATGTCCAGGCAGGTTTCTTCTCCTTCGATCATCCCGATGACGTGTCGCAGATGACCCTCGGCGCGCTTGAGCCGTTTCACGAGATCTGGGTGGCTGGTGTGCTTGTGCATCTCTTTCATGCAGCAATCATATCCCCCCCGGGGGATATGCTCAAGGAGTCTGCATAGCTGTTTGCGCAGTGGATTAGCCCCACCTCGCCTCTCGATGTCTTGCGCCCGACGCCCTCTCTAAGGCGATTGGTGCTCAAAGGATGTAAGGTTTTCTTTCCCATTCATATGAATAGATATACAATTGTTCATATCTGAGCCAGTGAACAGTGGCTTTTCAACGACAAGCACTTGCTCGGAAAGAGAACACCCAGCCGGGGGTAAGTACTGATGCAACACCGATGGAGAATTGAATGCTTCGCAAAGACATACGCAAGGGATGGATATGGGCGGTATCCACGCTTTGGGCCGGCACCGTGCTAGCCCAGCCAGTAGCCGCCCCTCACGTCCCATCCAGACCAGACAGCCATATGGTCGCCCAATTGTGGGAGTCAGCTTGGCAGCGGCAGCCAGAAGCCGCTGGAGAAGGCGCCTGGCAGCAGGCCGCCCAAGCACGCCAAGAGACGGCCGGCAGTTGGGTGGCAGGTCCGATGGCGCTGGAAGCCTCCACCAAAACTGATCGGTTCAACAACCGCAACGGACAGCGCGAATATGAAGTCGGGGTGGCTATTCCCCTTTGGATGCCTGGTGAGCGCGCCTCGTCGGCACGCTGGGCGGACGCGGAAAGCCTCGCGCTATCCAGCCGGATGCTGGCCGCCAAGCTACGCACGGCCGGACAGGTTCGCCAGGCATGGTGGGCATGGCAGCGTGCCCAGGCCGAATTGGTGGCGGCGCAGGATCGCACCCGCAGCGCGGACGAGTTGGCGCAAGATGTGGCTCGCCGGGTTCGCGCGGGCGACCTGGCGCAAGCCGACAGAAACCAGGCCGATGGCGCCTTGGCGTCGGCTCGTAGTGCCCTGGCCATTGCTCAGGCCGAAGAAATCACGCAGCGCGAGGCGTTGTTGGCACTGACCGGCATCGAGAGTATCCCGTCGCAGGCCGATTCCGCGCAGCCGGAGCAGTCAGGTGTCCGAGTTCAACCGGCATCGGCACAGCCGTCCGGCGCGTTGTTGGGTAACCACCCTGCGCTGCTGGAACTGCAGCACAAGGCGCTGGCGGCCCGCCGCTCTGCGGAACTGGTGTCCCATCAGAAGTACGCCAACCCCGAACTGACCCTGGCGACCACGCGGGATCGGGGCGGCTACGGCGAACGCTACAACCAGACGATCACGGTGGGTGTGCGCATTCCCTTCGGTACGGGTAGCCGTCATACCGAGCAATTGTCCAGCGCCAATGCGCAGGCACTGGAGGCTGAGTCGGCACTCGCGGCCCAGCGCACCCGGCTACTCTCGGAAATTCGAACTGCCCAATCGCGCGAACTGGCAACCAGCACCCAGATGCAGGCCGCTTCGGAGCGCCAGCGACTAGCCCAACAAACGCGCACCTTCTACCAAAAGTCGTTCGCGATGGGCGAGACGGACATGCCGACACGCCTTCGCATCGAGCAGGAGGCCACCGAGGCCGAGCGCGCGGCGCTGCTCGCCAAGGTGGAGCATGCCGCGGCCATCTCGTCCCTGTTGCAGGCACAAGGCACGCTGCCGCAGCCGACCGAGACTTTCACTGACATCTCCGGCACGCGCTGATCGGCGCGCGCTCAACCATCCTGGAACCTTAGAAATGTCGCAATCCTCTTTCTGGCGTGCAGCTGCCTTGTCCAGCCTCCTGCTTGGCAGTAGCGCAACGTGGGCCGGCGACGGCCATGACCATGGCGAAGCCGCTCCTGCCCCCGCAGCGGCCGCGCTTCCGCGCTTTGCCGCAGTTTCCGATGACTTCGAACTGGTGGGTGTGCTGAACGGCCAGCGTCTCACACTCTACCTCGACCATGCTGCCGACAACCGGCCGGTGACCGATGGCGAGCTGACCCTCGAGCTGGGTGGTCAACAGGTAAAGGTCAGCTCACACGGGGTTGGAGAGTTCGAGGCCGATCTGACTGAGCCGCTATCCGATGGCGAGACCTCAATCATGGCCACTGTTACTGCGCAGGGCCAATCGGACCTGTTGACGGGCGTTCTCGATGTTCATAGCGAAGACGCCGAACACGAGCATGCCGTCGCATCCGGCCGTGTGGTCGTACTAGGTGGCGGTGCCGCAGTCCTCGGCGTCGGTGTCCTAGCGTGGGCGCTGCGCAGACGTACACGCACCAACGGTGCACTGCGAGGTGCAGCATGAAGCGCAACTTCCGTTTCCTAATGACGACGGCCATGGCGGCTGCATTGGCTCTGGCTGCTCCCGCGTTCGCTCACGACGGCCATGACCACGGCGACGAAGCGCCGGCTGCGTCTTCCAATGGCCCCCAGCGCCAGCCTGATGGCAGCGTGTTTCTTCCGAAACCGTCGCAACGTCAGATCGGTGTACGCACCCAGCTGATCAAGCAGGAGCCCTTGGCCCGCAGCCATGAACTGGCTGGCAAAGTAATCATGGACCCGACGACAGGCGGCAAGGTCCAGGCAATGGTAATGGGCCGGCTGGTGCCCGGGCCGGATGGTCTGCCGCAGATCGGCCAATCCGTGCGCAAGGGCCAGGTGCTGGCTTACATCGAACCGGCCAGCGGTGTGCTGGAGCGCTCAGGCCAGATGGCCCAGGTTGCCGAGCTGCGTGCGGGCCAAGCGCTCGCGCAGAAGCGCTTGGCCCGGCTGCGCGAGCTGTCGGAGACCGTGCCCCGCAAGGAGATCGAAGCAGCCGAAAGCGAAGTGAACAGCCTGACCGAACGCGCCCGCGCCTTGAGCGGGGGCCTCGCCGGCAGGGACGTACTGAAGGCCCCAGTCAGCGGCGTCATCGCATCCAGCCCCGCAGTTGCCGGGCAGGTCGTGGATGCGCGCGAACTGGTGTTTGAGGTGGTCGATCCGACCCAACTGCGCATCGAGGCGCTTGCCTACGATCCGGCAATGGCACAGAACCTGGCCGGTGCTGCACTCGCAGTAGGCGGTCAGAAGGTGCCGCTGAGCTTCGTCGGTGCCGCCAGCAGCCTGCGCGAGCAGGCCCTGCCCATGCTGTTCAAGGGCACCAGCGAAAGCCTCTCGCGCTTGGCGGTCGGTATGCCGGTGGTGGTCTTCGTGCAAGAGGCGACGACGGTACCTGGCTACCGCGTGCCTTCCGGTGCGCTGATGAAGAACCCTGCCAACCAGAACATCGTCTGGGTCAAAGACCAGGCCGAGCGCTTCGAGCCGCGTGTCGTGAACATCACTCCTTTGGATGGTGCATCCATCGCTGTCACTTCGGGCCTGGCGGACGGCGACCGCGTGGTTGTCGAGGGCGCGTCCCTGATCAATCAAGTTCGTTGAGGGGCACCATTCCATGTTCAAGTGGCTTCTCGAAAATAGCTTACGAAACCGGCTCCTGGTCATCATCGGGGCGCTGGTGCTGATGGCGTATGGCGCGTTCACCCTGACGCGCACGCCGGTAGATGTCTTTCCCGATCTCAACAAGCCGACCGTCACTCTCATGACGGAGGCTGGCGGCATGGCTGCCGAAGAAGTCGAGCAACTCATCACGTTCCCGCTCGAAACGGCCATGAACGGCCTGCCCAGCGTCGAAAGCGTGCGCTCGGTCTCCAGCGCCGGGCTTTCCTTCATCTACGTGACATTTGACTGGAAGACCGACATCTTCCGGGCGCGCCAGATGGTCTCCGAACGCCTGACGTCCATGGAGGAAGGGCTAGCCCCGGGCGTGACGCCCACTATGGGGCCAATCAGCTCAGTGATGGGCGAGATCATGCAGATTGCAATCCCCATCGGTGCCAAGCCCTCAGGGCAGAAGAACGCAGCCCCGCCGCTGTCGGCCATGGACACTCGCGAGTACGCGGACTGGGTGCTACGCCCCCGGCTGATGGCCATACCTGGTGTTGCCCAAGTCATCCCGATCGGAGGCGAGGTCCGTCAGTTCCAGGTCCAGCCCAACACCACGCGAATGTCAGAGCTGGGCGTGACTGCGTCCGATCTGGATGCGGCTCTCAAGGGCTTCTCCGCGAACACTTCCGGCGGCTTCCTGGAGATCAATGGCCGCGAGTACCTGATCCGCAACCTGGGCCGCACGTCCCGACTCGACGACCTGCGTAACCTGCCTCTCGCGGTGCGTGCGGGCCAACCCATCCTGCTCCACCAGGTCGCCGATGTTCAGTTTGCGCCAGCCATCAAGCGCGGCGATGCGGGCTTCGAGGGCCTGCCAGCCGTGATCCTGGGCATCCAAAAGCAGCCCACGGCCGATACGATTGCACTGACCCGCTCGATCGAGTCAGCGTTGGCGGACATGAAGGGCTCACTGCCGGCTGGCATGGCCGAGCCACAGGTGACCTTCCGACAAGCCAACTTCATCGAGGCGTCCATCAGCACGCTGCAAGGCAAGCTCATCGGCGCATCGGTCTTCGTGGCGGTGATCCTGTTCTTCTTCCTGGGCACTTTGCGCCCCCTGGTGATCGCGTTGACCGCGATTCCTGCCTCGATCTTCGTGACCGGGCTGGTGTTCCACTATTTCGGCCTATCAATCAACACCATGACGCTCGGTGGGCTGGCGATCGCCATCGGCGGTCTCGTGGACGATGCTGTGGTCGATGTGGAGAACATCATGCGGCGGCTCAAGGAGGACCGCACCCGCCACCCTGAGAACCGGCTGACGCCCCTGGTCATCGTTGCCAGGGCCTCGATGGAGGTTCGCTCGGCGATTCTCTACGCCACGATGATCATTGTGCTGGTGTTCCTGCCCCTGTTCGCGCTGCCGGGGATGGAGGGGCGCTTGTTCGTGCCGCTGGGCATCGCCTTCATCGTCTCCACGCTGGCCTCGCTGCTGGTCTCTGTGACGGTCACTCCGGTGCTTTCGTACTACCTGCTGCCCAAGATGAGGACGCTGGACCATGGCGACACTCGGCTTCTAGCCTGGTTGAAGACGCGCTATCAGGGCGGCCTGCAGCGGGTCTTGCAGCGGCCGCGTGCCGCCCTTGGCATGGCCGCTGTGGCTGTCACACTGGCTGTCGCCGCGGTGCCATTCTTCCCGACCACGTTCCTGCCCCCGTTCAATGAAGGAACGTTGCTGGTGGGCCTGCGCCTGAATCCCGGTGTGACGCTGGCCGAATCTTCGGCGCTTGCCCAGCAAGCCGAGCTGCTGGTCGCGCAGGTGCCAGAGGTGCAGCACGTGGGCCGGCGCAGCGGACGGGCCGAGCTGGACGAGCATGCCGAAGGCGTGCATGTCAGCGAGCTGGACGTGGGCCTGCTGCCCGCCTCGGAGCTAAAGCGCTCCATGGAGGAGATCACCGCCGACATCCGTTCGCGTCTGGCTCACTTGCCCGGCTCCATCGGCATTGGCCAGCCGATCTCGCACCGCATCGACCACATGTTGTCGGGGGTGCGCTCGCAGATCGCCATCAAGGTGTTCGGCGAGGACCTGGACGTCCTGCGCGGGCAGGCGGATCTGCTGCGCGCCAAGCTGGCCGGAATTCCGGGGCTTGCTGACCTGGAGATCGAAAAGCAGGTCCTAGCGCCGCAGATCAAAATCCGCGTGGATTATGCGGCGGCGGGACGCTACGGCGTGGCCGCACCGCAAATTCTGTCCACGCTGCAAAGCCTGGTCGAAGGCGAAAAGATCACCGAGGTCATCGAGGGCAACCGCCGCTTCGCGCTGGTGGTTCGCCTGCCCGAGCAGGCGCGGTCGATTGAGGGCTTGAGCCGCATCCTCATCGACACGCCCATGGGTCGGGTCCCGTTGTCGCGCCTTGCCACCATCGAAGACAGCGACGGCCCCAACCAGGTCAGCCGCGACGATGGCCGTCGACGCATAGTTTTGTCGGCCAACGCTCAGGGACGGCCGCTGTCCGAAGTAGTGGCCGACATACGCAGCGTCGTCCAAGAAGTGCGCTTGCCCGAAGGCTACTTCATCACGCTGGGCGGCCAGTTCCAGGCACAAGAGGAAGCCTCGCGACTGGTGGGCCTGCTGTCCATCGTCTCCCTGACGCTCATGTTCGTGGTGTTGTACACGCGCTACAAGTCGGTCGTCCTATCAGCGCTCATCATGGTGAACATTCCATTGGCCCTGGTCGGCGCCGTGTTGGGGCTGTGGCTGTCTGGCCAGCCGTTGTCCGTGGCCGCCCTGGTCGGCTTCATCACGCTCGCGGGTATTTCTGTGCGCAACGGCATCCTGAAGGTGAGCCACTACCTCAACCTCATGCGCATGGAGGGCGAGGACTTCGACCAGAAGATGATCGTGCGTGGCTCGCTCGAACGGCTTTCCCCGGTTCTGATGACCGCGCTGGTCACGGCCTTCGCGCTGGCCCCGCTGCTGTTCGAGGCGTCCCGACCCGGTACTGAGATCCTGCACCCCGTCGCGGTGGTGATCTTCTCGGGGCTGGTCAGCTCCACGCTGCTAGACACCTTCCTTACACCCGCCATGTTCTGGCTGTTCGGCCGCAAGCCTGCCGAACGCCTGCTGGACGACCGCGACGCGGAGGCATTCTGATGCAACGCCTTCTGTCACCCGATTTCAACCACCGTAACCCTATAGGAGCTTTCATGTCTGTTCGATTTCGTTCCCTCACGGCCGGCACCGCCCTCGCCCTGGCATCCGTCACCGCCTTCGCCGCAGGCGACCATGACCACGCGCATGACCACAAGCCGCTGCATGGTGGCGTCGTGACCGAAGTCCGGGACGTGGACTACGAGTTGGTCGTTCAGCCCGCAGCAGCGCAACTCTACCTGCGCGACCACGGCAAGCAGGTCAATGTAAGCAACACCAAAGCCAAGCTCACACTGTTGACCGGCTCACAAAAGCAGGAGGTGCAACTCACGCCTGCCGCGGACGGAAGCCGCCTCGAAGGCAGCGGGACCTTCGCCGCAGCCAAGGGCACGAAGGCCGTCGTCCAAGTCGAACGTGGGGGCAATACCGCGAGCGCCCGGTTCGTTCTGCCGTAGTGTTCAACGTGATCGTCAGGGAACGAGCTGTAATCTGGCGACCACCTGACAAAAGGCGCGACATAGGCGCTCACTATTTCCTCAAAAACTTTGGAGATGTAAATCATGGAAATGCATTTCGACGTCATTGTTATCGGTGCCGGCCCAGGCGGATACATCGCGGCCATTCGCGCTGCCCAATTAGGCATGAAGGTCGCTTGTGTAGATGCCTGGAAGAACAAGGACGGAAAGCCAGCACCTGGCGGCACCTGCAACAACATCGGTTGTATCCCTTCGAAAGCGCTACTGCAGTCGTCAGAGAACTTTGAACAAGCCAAGCACCACTTTGGCACGCACGGCATCTCCACGGGTGATCTGCGCATGGATGTGACCACGATGTTGGAACGTAAGAATCAGGTCGTGAAGTCCAGCAACGAAGGCATCCTTTATCTGTTCCGCAAAAACAAGGTCCAGTTTTTCAACGGCCTGGCGTCTTTCACCAGGACTGTCGATGGTGGCTTCGAGGTGAGCGTCGCCGCCGATGAGGCTGTTACCTTGGTGGGCAAGCAGATCATCGTTGCCACAGGCTCCAACGTGCGGCCACTCCCCAACCTACCGTTCGATGAGCGGGTCGTGCTCTCCAACGACGGCGCGCTGGACATCGCGGCCGTGCCCGATCGGTTGGCCGTCATCGGTGCCGGCGTGATCGGCCTGGAGCTGGGCTCCGTTTGGCGCCGCCTGGGGGCGGATGTCACGATCCTCGAAGGCTTGCCCAGCTTCCTGCCAATCGTCGACCAAGCCATCGCCAAGGAGGCGAAGAAGGCGTTCGACAAGCAAGGCCTGAAGATCGAACTAGGTGCGAAGGTTCGCGAAGTCAATGCAACCGAGGCTGGCGTGACTATTCACTACACCGACAGCCAGGGCCAGACGCAGTCCTTGCAGGCAGACAAAGTGATCGTGGCTATCGGCCGTGTGCCCAACACCGAAGGCCTGAATCCGGCCGCCGTGGGACTCCAACTGGATGAGCGCGGCGCCGTGCTGGTGGACGATGAATGCCGCACCAGTGTGCCCGGCATCTGGGCCATCGGTGACGTGGTGCGTGGCCCGATGTTGGCGCACAAGGCGGAAGAGGAAGGTGTCGCAGTGGCCGAGCGCATTGCCGGCCAGCACGGTCACGTCGATTTCAATACGATCCCCAACGTCATCTACACCAGCCCAGAGATTGCCTGGGTAGGCCGCACCGAGCAGCAGCTCAAAGAGCAGGGCACCGCCTATCGAATCGGTTCCTTCCCGTTCATGGCCAATGGCCGCGCGCGTGCGCTGGGCGACACGCCGGGCCTCGTCAAGGTGATCGCCGATCCTGCCACTGATGAGATACTCGGCGTGCATGTGGTCGGCCCGCAGGCCAGTGAACTGGTGGCCGAGGCCGTGATCGCCATGGCGTTCAAGGCCAGCAGCGAAGACATCGCCCGCATCTGCTTTGCCCATCCGACCCTCTCCGAGACGTTCAAAGAGGCCTCGCTGGCCGTGGACAAGCGCGCGCTCAACTTCTGATTGATCGGAAGCGGCATCCAAACCACCTCACCGAACGCAGCTGCGGGCGGTGGGGCGCATATCGCCATGGAACGTAGGCCACGCCGCAACGGCATGCTATGCCCAACAGTTACTCGTCGTTGTGGTCTTCCGCGATGTGGGTGGCCATATCCAGCAGCACCTGGTTCACGTGCTTGTCCGCCACCTCATAGAAGATCTGTTTGGCTTGGCGCACGCCCTTGACCAGGCGAGCACCGCGCAGCAGCCGCAGGTGGTGGCTCACCAGCGACTGCGAGAGTTCGAGGGTTTCAGCGATGTCCCCGACCGAGGAAGAGCCTTTCATGCAGCACAGCATGATTCTCAGCCGGGACGGGTCACCCAGGAGGCGGAATGTCTCAGCCAAGATGGTCACGTCATTCTGTGACAGCGATTCCAAATCGGCGCTGGGACCCTTCGGTGGGGTACTGAATGGCTTACTTGTATTCATTTTTAAAATATTTCCTAACCTCGAATGGCTGTTTTCGCCCTTCAGAATTAACAAGGCAGCGGCCGCTTAGGCGCGCGCAGCAAAGAACCAGTGCGAGCCTGGCAGGCAAGGCCTCCGTTCCCCGTGCACCGGGTCATTTCTGAAACCTGACAGCATCCGAAAAAGCGCTTGACCTTCCCACGATGGTAAACCCTAAGCTCCCTCCATGTCGAATTTCAACTATGGGAAGCACACCATGAGCATGGCAACAACGAGTAGTGCTGGCGCCCAAGCAGCGGCAATCAGCCTGCCCATCGAGGGCATGACCTGCGCAAGCTGTGTCGGCCGAGTCGAGGCCGCCCTTGCCAAGGTCGAGGGCGTGGCAAGCGTGTCTGTCAATCTCGCCACCGAGCGAGCGGACATTCGCCTGAACCGTCCTGTCGATCGCATGGCGCTGATCCAGGCGATCGAGAAGGTAGGGTACGACGTGCCTCAGGGCACCATCGAGCTGGCGATCGGAGGCATGACCTGCGCTTCGTGCGTGGGCCGCGTCGAGAAGGCGCTCAAGGCGGTGCCGGGCGTCACTGAGGCTGTGGTCAATCTGGCGACCGAGCGCGCTACCGTGCGTGGCGTAGCATCCGTGCAGGATCTGATTGCTGCTGTCGATAAGGTCGGCTACGAGGCCAGCCCGGTCGATACAGGCATGCAGGCCGACGAGGAAGCTGCCGAGAAAAAGGACGCCGAGCGCGCCGAACTCAAGCGCGACCTGACCCTGGCCGCCGTGCTGGCGCTGCCTGTGTTCGTGCTCGAAATGGGCTCGCACATGATTCCCGGCATGCACGAGTGGGTGGCTTCCACCATTGGCATCCAGCAGAGCTGGTATCTGCAGTTCGTGCTGACCCTGCTGGTGCTCGCCATTCCGGGCTGGCGCTTCTATGAGAAGGGCTTCCCGGCGCTGTTCCGCCTGGGTCCCGACATGAACTCGCTGGTCGCGGTCGGCACGGCCGCGGCCTTCGGTTATTCGATGGTCGCCACGTTCGCGCCCAGTCTGCTGCCGGCCGGCACGGTGAACGTGTACTACGAGGCGGCAGCCGTCATCGTGGCGCTGATCCTGCTGGGCCGCTTTCTTGAGGCACGGGCCAAGGGCCGCACCTCCGAGGCCATCAAGCGCCTGATCGGCCTGCAGGCCAAGGAGGCGCACGTGCTGCGCGACGGCCGCATCGTGGACATCCCGATCAACGACGTGGCGCAGGGCGACATCGTGGAAGTGCGCCCCGGCGAGCGCGTGCCGGTCGATGGTGAAGTGACCGAGGGCCGCAGCTTCGTGGACGAGTCGATGATCACCGGCGAGCCGATTCCCGTCGAAAAGGCGGAAGGCAGCACCGTGGTCGGCGGCACCGTCAACCAGAAGGGTGCGCTGACGCTGCGTGCCACCGCCGTGGGCGGTCAGACCATGCTGGCGCAGATCATCCGCATGGTCGAGCAGGCGCAAGGTTCCAAGCTGCCGATCCAGGCCGTGGTGGACAAGGTGACGCTGTGGTTCGTGCCCGCCGTCATGCTGGCCGCGGTGCTGACCTTCCTGGTCTGGCTGGTGTTCGGCCCGTCGCCCGCGCTGTCCTTCGCGCTGGTCAATGCCGTGGCGGTGCTGATCATTGCCTGCCCTTGCGCCATGGGTTTGGCGACGCCGACCTCCATCATGGTCGGCACGGGCCGGGGCGCCGAGATGGGCGTGCTGTTCCGCAAGGGTGAAGCCCTGCAACTGCTCAAGGACGCCAAGGTGGTGGCCGTGGACAAGACCGGCACGCTGACCGAGGGCCGCCCGGTCCTGACCGACCTGGAGATTGCCGACGGCTTTGACCGCAACCAGGTGCTGGCGAAGGTCGCCGCTGTCGAATCGCGCTCGGAGCATCCGATCGCACGCGCCATCGTCGAGTCGGCCGTGGAAGGTGGCATCGCGCTGCCGACGATGACAGACTTCGATTCGGTCACGGGCATGGGCGTGCGCGCCACCGTGGACGGCGCGCGTGTCGAGGTCGGTGCCGATCGCTTCATGCGTGAGCTGGGGTTGGACGTGGGCAGCTTCGCTCGCACGGCCGAGCGCCTGGGCAACGAGGGCAAGTCACCGCTGTACGCCGCGATCGACGGCCGGCTGGCCGCCATCATCGCGGTGGCCGATCCGATCAAGTCCAGCACGCCCGCGGCCATTGCCGCGTTGCACCAGCTCGGCCTGAAGGTGGCGATGATCACCGGCGACAACGCGCGTACCGCGCAGGCCATCGCCAAGCAACTGGGCATCGACGAGGTGGTGGCCGAAGTGCTGCCCGAGGGCAAGGTCGAAGCCGTGCGCCGGCTGAAAGCCAGCCACGGCCAGATCGCCTACGTGGGCGACGGCATCAACGACGCCCCGGCGCTGGCCGAGGCCGACGTGGGCCTGGCCATCGGCACCGGCACCGACGTGGCGGTGGAGTCGGCCGACGTAGTGCTGATGTCGGGCAACCTGCAGGGCGTGCCCAACGCCATCGCGCTGTCCAAGGCGACCATCGGCAACATCCGCCAGAACCTGTTCTGGGCGTTTGGCTACAACACGGCCCTGATCCCGGTGGCCGCTGGCGTCCTGTACCCCGCATACGGTGTGCTGTTGTCGCCGATCTTCGCGGCTGGCGCGATGGCGCTGTCCAGCGTGTTCGTGCTCGGCAACGCGCTGCGCCTGCGCCGCTTCCAGCCGCCGCTGGCGGCGGATACCGCTCATTGAGAAAGGAGGAACACCATGAACATCGGTGAAGCATCCAAGGCCTCGAAGGTCTCGGCCAAAATGATCCGCTACTACGAGCAAATCGGTCTGATCCCTCCGGCTGACCGCACCGATTCGGGCTACCGCGCCTATACCCAGGACGACGTTCACCGGTTGCATTTCATCCGGCGTTCGCGCGACCTCGGCTTCTCGGTGGCCGAGATCACGGACTTGCTGGGACTGTGGAATGACAAGTCGCGCCAGAGTGCTGATGTAAAGCGTCTGGCCCAGCAACACATCGACGAGTTGGACCGGCGCATCGAGAGCATGCTGGAGATGGCCGCGACGCTCAAGGCGCTGATCCGGTGTTGCGCCGGCGACGAACGGCCCGACTGCCCGATCCTGCACACGCTGGAGCAGCCCGATATCAGTGACAACAAGCCCGAAGCGCGCACTGGCGCAGTGCCGCGCCGCGCGCGAGCCAACGCAGCAGGAAAAAAGCCGTGTGCGCACTGAGCAGCCAGGAGAGATATGCCCAAAATCACCGTCTTGCCCCATCCTGAACTGGCGCCTGAGGGAGCCGAACTGAACGTGCCAGCAGGCACTTCGATCTGCGAGGCCCTGCTGGACAACGGCATCGAGATCGAGCATGCCTGCGACATGAGCTGTGCCTGCACGACCTGTCACTGCATCGTGCGCAAGGGGTTCGATTCTCTAAACGAAGTCGAGGAATGCGAGGACGATCTGCTCGACCGGGCCTGGGGACTGGAGGCGCAGTCGCGGCTGAGCTGCCAGGCCATCGTTGCGACCGAAGACCTGACCGTCGAGATCCCCAAGTACACGATCAACCATGCCAAGGAGAACCACTAGGAGCCTGCGTGCTGCCTCAGGCGCACCGGCCTGCGGCAGGGTTGCTCTGGCAGATGGAGGACTGACGGCATTGCCGCCAGATAACCAACCCGTGGGCCAGACCAACCCGCGAGCCAGGTGTCTACACTCCCTTTGCACGGTCGTCGGTTAGGCTGGAAAGGTCATCAACGTCCTTAAATCCGTGACGGCCGGCCCATGGAAAGTCCCACAGGAGAAGTCCTGCATGTCTGCGCCCAAGCTAGCCACGCTCTACCGAATGGTCATGCCCGGCCATACCTGCCCCTACGGGCTGAAGTCGCTCGATCTGCTCAACCGCAAGGGCTACGAGGTCGAGGACAAACACTTGGCAAGCCGCGAGCAGACGGATGCGTTCAAGAAGGAGCATGGCATCGAGACCACGCCCCAGGTCTTCATAAACGGGCGGCGCGTGGGCGGCTACGACGACCTACGCAAATTCTTCGGCATGTCCGTGAAGGACAAGAACGCCGTGACCTAGACCCCTGTGATCGCGCTGTTCGCCACGGCGGCCGCAATGGCGCTGGCGGCGAGCTGGGCGGCCTTCGGCCAAGTCTAGAGCATTCAGGCGGCAGAGTGGTTCGTGGCCTTTGCCATGTGCCTCCTGGCGCTGCAGAAGCTCAAGGACGTGGACGGCTTCGCGACGACCTGCTGGCCAAGCGCTGGGTTCGGTATGCCTATTTCTACCCGTTCGCGGAGGCCATCGCAGGCGTCCAGATGGTCGCGGGCGTGGGGATGTGGGTGTCGATTCCGTTGGCGCTGTTCATCGGGACCGTCGGGGCCGTGTCGGTTTTCAAGGCGGTCTATGTCGATCGCCGGGAACTCAAGTGCGCCTGCGTGGGCGGGGACAGCAACGTGCCGCTGGGCTTCGTGTCCCTGACCGAGAACCTGATGATGGTGGCGATGGCCCTGTGGCCAAGGTCGGCCTACCTTGGGATGCACTGAGCGCCGCGCCAGGTACGGCGCAGCGCACGTGCTCGCATCGGCCGTCCTGTGTGCATGCCGGCCACGATGCGGTGTTACTGCGCGCGCGGCGGGAAGCCAGCTTCGCTCAGGGCCGCGGCGATCTGCTCTTGCGAGGCCGAGGTCTGGACCTCGACACGGCGGGTCGGCGGGTCCGTGACGATCTTGGCGTTGGGGTCGATCATTTGGATCGTTTTCGTCACAGTGCGGGCGCAGCCGCCGCAGGTCATGTCTTCGAGATGGAATTGCATGGAAAACTCCTTTCGGGTTGGGGTGTTTGAAGTGTGCTCCTTGCCACCGTTGGAAGGTCAATCGCTATTTGCATCCCCGCCACACCAACCGGCCGAATGCTCATAGGGGCAAGGCCGTGGTGCTCTTTACGCGATCCAGCACGAAGCTGGTCTTGCAGTCCTGCACGCTGGGGTGCTTGAGCAGCGTGTCGAGCACGAAGCGGGAGTAGTGAGCCATGTCCATGACGACCACCCGCAGCAGATAGTCCATGTCGCCGGTCAGCGCATGGCACTCCACAACCTCTGGCCAGTTCTGGACAGACGCGCGGAACACGTCCATGGGATTGCGCTTGTGCGAGTCGGAGTACTGGGCCGACTTCTACACGAAGTTCTTCAACTTCCAAGAGATCCGCTACTTCGACATCAACGGCGAGTACACCGGCCTAGCCTCCAAGGCGATGAGCGCGCCGGACGGCCTGATCCGCATCCCGCTGAACGAGGAAGCACGCCAGGGCGGCGGCCAGATTGAGGAATTCTTGATGCAGTTCAGCGGCGAGGGCATCCAGCACATCGCCCTGCTGTGCGACAACCTACTCGATGCGCTCGACCGCGTGCAGATGGCCGGTATCCCGCTGCTGACCGCCCCAACGACATCTATTACGCAAACTTGGAAAAGCGCCTGCCCGGCCATGGCCAGCCCGTACCCGAGTTGCAGGCGCGCGGCATTCTGCTCGACGGCACGACCGAAGGCGGCCAGCCCCGCCTGCTGCTGCAGATATTCTCCGAGCCGCTGCTTGGCCCGGTGTTCTTCGAGTTCATCGAGCGCAAGGGCAACTACCGCGAGGGCTTCGGCGAAGGAAACTTCGGTGCCTTGTTCGAGTCGATGGAACGCGACCAGATCAACCGTGGCTCGTTGGAAATCAACCCGGCCTGATTTGGGCCTTTCCATGAAGGCAGAGCGCCTTCAGTCCTACATCTCGCGAGCCCCTCTGTGGGCTCGCGCTACTTTGGCGTCAGTACTGCCTTAGCCGCTCAAGCATTGAGCGGGTTGGCTTCGGCGTCACGTTCCGAAACAGTTGCTACCGCCCTTGACTTGAGTTAATACATGAACATATGTATTCTTATTCAGATACACCGATGGCCTTTTTCCTCGCCCTGAAGAGGGACCCAGCACTACGTCGCCCCCTCTAAGCGCACTTCGGCAGCAATGCGCCGTGGCCAACCCAATGACCAGGATTGCTGAAGGACGTGCCCATGGAACTTCGTCATTTGCGCTGCTTCGTGGCTCTCGCCGAAGAGCTGCATTTCACCCGTGCTGCGGAGCGCTTGCACATCGAGCAGCCGCCGCTGTCCCGCACGATCAAGGAATTGGAAGACGAACTGGGGGTGCTGCTCTTTGACCGCGATCGGCGGGGAACGCGGTTGACGCCAGCGGGCACCACCTTCCTTCAGGACATTCGCAGGCTGTTCACCAACCTGGAGCAGGCACGAGAAAACGTCAGGGCGATCGCCGCAGGCCTAAGAGGCAGCGTGCGCATCGCCATCTCCGATGGCGCCATCGACCCGCGGCTGTCTGCACTTCTTGCCCTGTGCCGCCAGGAGGAGCCGGAGATCGAAATACGGCTCTCCGAGGTCACCCTGGCGGAACAGTTGCGGGGACTGCGATCCGGCGACTTCGCGATCGGTTTCGCACACACCGCGGACGTCGGCGACGGACTGGTGACGGAGCCCATCTGGCAGGACCCGCTGGTGGTGACCGTGCCGATCCGGCACCCGTTGCTGGCCCACAAGGAAGTGTCGCTACGTGAACTCGTGAGTTACCCGCTGGTGATGTGTGATCCGCAGCTTTGCGAGGGCTACTGCCGCGAATTGACCCGGCTGCTACATCCCCTGGAGCGCGAGTCCACCATCGTTGAGCATGTCTCGTCGCTGGACATGATGCTCACATTGGTCGGAGCTGGTTACGGCATCGGCTTCGCAACGGCGACCCGAATCGCGGCGTGTCAACGTCCCGACGTGGTGATCCGGCCGTTGGCGCTCGATTCGGCCGTCATCATCACCTACCTGCTTCGGCCCGAAGGCGGTAGCGGACTATCCGCACCCGTAGAGCGCTTCATCGAGCGTTTGCGTTCGCCAAAGAGCGATTAGCTACGACGCCTGCGCCACATCCGGCGTCACGCATCGCCCTGAAGGTAGAGGTTGCGCTCCGTGGCCGTCATCAGTTCGGCCGAGCTGATCTTGAGAGCCAGGGAAATTTTTAGAATGAGAGCGAGTGTCGGCATGTGCTCGCCGCGCTCAATCTTGCCCATGTGCGAGCGCGCGATCCCCGCCAAGCCCGCGAACTCATCCTGAGCAATCCCCTGAGCCAGGCGAGCGGCTCGCACCGCTTGCCCGAACGCCAACGCCGGTGCGGACTCATAGGTGGTTACTCCGGCGGGCCGTCCAGGCCGAATAGTGCGCTTCTGCATTCGCAGAAGCGTCATGGAATCACTGATCTTTAACCACGTTAAAGATATCTCTTGAGTATGATGTCGGCTGCTCTTTTCGATCCCGTTGCCTCTTGGGGGCATCCATGCACAACGCCATCAGACCGTCCCCGAATTTCACACTCGCCATAGCGCCAGGTGTGCCGTCTTCACGGCTGTCGGCGCTGCTTGCACTGCAGCGAGCGCACGAGCCGGGTGTCGCGATCGCCGTGCGTGAAGTTTCGGATCAAGAGCTGGTAACGGGCCTGCATGAGGGCCGCTACGACGCGGGGCTATCTCTTAGCAGTGCGGGGGATCACCTGACGAGTAGCCGGAGGCTGTGGTGCGAAAGCATGGCCGTCGCGATACCACCGCGGTTCCGTTTGGTTGATCAGGCGAAGCTCACCATCTCCGATCTTCAGGACTATCCAATCTATCGCTGGCAGGCGGAGGCTTGTCCCTTGCTGGACGAGAGGTTGGCCTCCCTGATGCCAGTGGACCAAGAGAACATCCTGCCTGCAACTTCATTCGAGATGATGGCGCTGTGGGTTTCAGCCGGCTACGGCATCGGCGTATGCGCGCAATCGCGCATCGAGCGTGCCCATCAATGGGGGGTAAGCATGCGACCGCTCGCCGATGGCCCCTATGAGATCGTGACGTACCTCCAACGGCCCCACGCGCAAGCAGATTCTGCTGCCAAGCGTTTCGAGCGCAGGGCGCTGCAGATCGCCGAGGCAGGCGCCCTGTAGCAGGCACTCCTATAGGCCGGAGCCGTCTCATCCCGGCCATAGGTTGCAGCATGGGACTAGACCGGACTAGACCCCTTCAAGCACCGCTGCGCTGTCCACCAGTCGGCGGACGCTCTGCCGCACGTCCTCGGGGATGGGCCGCGGGGCAACGGCCTCGGGCACATCCGCATGGTGCTGGTAGTCGCCCATGAGAACCCGGATGATTGCGGGCACGTTCGTTGGCGTGACCGCATCAATGGCCGCACGATCACCCAGGTCGGGGTGAGGCTGGGTCAGCATGCGGTACAGGTCCCACGAATCGGCGTGCGGGCATTGGTTCATGAGCACTTGGGCCAGCTTGTGCTTGAGCGGCACCAGTTGCCAGTCGGGAACCCGCTGCCCCCGGTTGCCCAGGCTGATCGACAGCAGCTTGCCCGCCTTCAGCTCGCGGTTGATCTGGTCCTTGGACTTCCCGGCCAGCTTGCCGAACAGCGGGACCGGCAGATTGTTCGGCGACTCGTAGATGGCCAGCATTTCCTCGCGCTCGCGCTGGATCGCGGAGACTTCCGGCTCCGGGGCATGCACCGGAGGCGGCGGCACCTGCGACAGCCGCTGGAACATGATTCCGCCGCTGTTGGGGGTCACGACGATAGGCGTGGCCACCACGGGCGGCACGCCGGGGACAACAGGCTCAGCAGTCGTGGAGACCGCGCCCACCACTTCCTCCACTTCCGCCATTGCCGGCACCCCGTCGATACGGATGGTCAGATGCGCGCTCGCGGCTTCGACTTCACCCTGTTCGAGCAGGTCAAGACGGTCTGCCCAGTCCTGCATCATGCGACGCCGAGGCTCCACGTACTTGGCGTGGTTGTAGGCCGAACTCACCTTGTTGGGGTCGGAGTGCGAAAGCTGAGCGTCCACCCAAATCTTCGGGTATCCGATCTCGTTGAGCGCGGTCGAGATGGTGCCGCGGATGCCGTGGCCGGTCAGGCGCCCCTCGTAGCCCATGAGCTGCACGGCCTTGTTGAGGGTGTTCTCGCTGATGCGCTTCTTGAGTTCGCTGCGATGCGACAGCAGGTACTTCTGCGCTGGACGCATCACGCCCAGGAGATAGCGCACGATCTCGATGGCCTGCAGGGACAGGGGCACGATGTAGGGCGGCACGTCCTGCGGCCGCTTGCCGGCCTTGCGCATTTCGTCCTGGAGTTGCTTGACGACCTGCGGCGGGATGATCCACAAGCCGCGGTCGAGGTCGAATTGCTCAGGCTCGGCCAGGCGCAACTCGCCCGTGCGCACCCCCGTCAGGAACAGCAGCCGGACGCCAAGCTGGGTCTGCCAGCCCCGGGGGTTGTAGCGCCGGAGCTTCTGAAGGAACTCGGGCAGCTCGGGCAGGTGCAGATAGGGGTTGTGGGCCACCGGGGGCTTGGGCTCGGCCACCACGTCCAGGTCCGCGGCCGGATTGACTTCCAGCCCTTCGGCGATGACCAGGGCATAGCGGAACATCTGGTTGAACCAGGTGCGGACCTTCTCGGCGGTGGTGAACGCCTTGCGTTTCTCGATCGCCGCCACGACGCCCACGAGCTGGGGCCGTCGAATGTCGTAGATCGACATCTTCCCCAGGGTAGGCAGCACGTCCTTGTTGAAGATGCGCAGGATCTGCGAAAGCGTGCTCTGACGGCCTTCCTTGAGTTCCTTGCGGCGATGCTCGACCCAAGCATCGAAGACGTTCTTGAAGGTGTATTCGCCCGCCAGCTTGGCCGCGTGCCGGCGCTGGTCGCGTTCGATTTGGGGATCAATGCCCTTGGCGAGCAGAACCTGAGCCTTGTCCCGCTCGGCGCGGGCCTCGCGCAGACTGAGGGCGGGATAGCCACCCAGGGACATGCGCTTTTGCTTGCCCAGCCAGTAGTATCGGAAGATCCACGACTTGCCGCCTGCGGCAGAGACCATCAGGCCCAGGCAGTCGTTATCGGAGAGGGTGTAGCGCTTGCCGGTGGTTCTTGCCTGCCGGACTGTCAGATCAGAGAGTGCCATTTCGAGGCTCCTAAGTTATGACTTAGGCCTAATGCTCGTCATGGTTCCCGCTCAGCCCCAGCAACTATCCGGTAGCCGTCCCAACCGTATTCTTGTGCCTCAATTGGTCACTCAAAAACGGTAGCTGTGGGTGGATTTCCGTGGCGCTCGCTGGAATGAAAAAAGGGGCCAAAGCCCCTCTTTTCAACGACTTACAGACGTCAGTAGAAGTCTGTAGATCACTATCTGGAGCGGGAAAACGGTCTCGAACCGTCGACCTCAACCTTGGCAAGGTTGCGCTCTACCAACTGAGCTATTCCCGCATCTCTGACGCGAAAGAAACATGGAGCGGGAAAACGGTCTCGAACCGTCGACCTCAACCTTGGCAAGGTTGCGCTCTACCAACTGAGCTATTCCCGCATTCAGTCGCCAAAACCCTTTCAAGTCCTGGCTTCTGTTTGTTTCTTCCGTTTGTCGGAAGCCCTGCAGTATATACCTCTTTCTGGGCCCCGAACAGCTTCCCGGCAAAAAAGTTGTCAGTGCTTGACCGGATCGCCGTCGCGCGCCGGCGCGGCCGCGCGCTGCCGGGCCAGCTCGGCCGCGGCGGCCTGCGAAACCGCCACCTCCTCGTCGGTCAGCGGCACGGGCATCTTCTCCAGCGCGATCTCCAGCACCTTGTCGATCCACTTGACCGGCACGATCTCGAGCCCGTTCTTCACGTTCTCGGGAATCTCCTGCAGGTCCTTGGCATTCTCTTCCGGGATCAGCACGGTCTTGATGCCGCCGCGCAGCGCCGCCAGCAGCTTTTCCTTCAGGCCGCCGATGGCCGTCACCTCGCCGCGCAGCGTGATCTCGCCCGTCATGGCCACATCGCTGCGCACCGGGATGCCGGTCAGCGCGGACACGAAGGCCGTGGTCATCGCAGCGCCCGCGCTCGGGCCGTCCTTGGGCGTGGCGCCATCGGGCACGTGGATGTGGATGTCCTTCTTCTCGAAGAGCTCGTCCTTGATGCCCAGGCGCTGCGCGCGGCTGCGCACCACCGTGCGTGCCGCCTCCACCGACTCCTTCATCACGTCGCCGAGCGAGCCCGTGCGCGTGATCATGCCCTTGCCCGGCACGGTGGCGGCCTCGATGGTCAGCAGGTCGCCCCCCACCTCGGTCCAGGCCAGGCCCACGACCTGCCCCACCTGGTTCTGCTGCTCGGCGCGCCCGAAGCTGTACTTGCGCACGCCCAGGAACTCGTTGAGGTTCTCGCTGGTCACCATGACCTTGGGTTCGAGCTTCTTGAGCTGCAGGCCCTTGACCACCTTGCGGCAGATCTTGGACAGCTCGCGCTCCAGCGAGCGCACGCCGGCTTCGCGGGTGTAGTAGCGCACGATGTCGCGCACGGCCTCTTCGGTCACGTGCAGTTCCGCATCCTTGACGCCGTTGTTCTCCATCTGCTTGGGCAGCAGGTACTTCAGCGCGATGCTGGTCTTCTCGTCCTCGGTATAGCCCGACAGGCGGATCACTTCCATCCGGTCCAGCAGCGCCGGCGGGATGTTCATCGAGTTCGAGGTGGCCACGAACATCACGTCCGACAGGTCGAAGTCGACCTCGACGTAATGGTCGCCGAAGGTGTGGTTCTGCTCGGGGTCGAGCACTTCCAGCAGGGCCGACGACGGGTCGCCACGGAAGTCGGTGCCCAGCTTGTCGATCTCGTCCAGCAGGAACAGCGGATTGCGCGTGCCCACCTTGTTCAGGCTCTGCAGCACCTTGCCCGGCAGCGCGCCGATGTAGGTGCGGCGGTGCCCGCGGATTTCGGCCTCGTCGCGCATGCCGCCCAGGGCCATGCGCACGTACTTGCGGCCGGTCGCCTTCGCGATCGACTGCCCCAGCGAGGTCTTGCCCACGCCCGGCGGACCGACGAGGCACAGGATCGGCGCCTTGACCTTGTCCACGCGCTGCTGCACCGCGAGGTACTCGAGGATGCGGTCCTTGACCTTCTCCAGGCCGTAGTGGTCCTCGTTGAGCACGTTCTCGGCATTGGTCAGGTCGTGCTTGATCTTGGTCTTCTTGCTCCAGGGCAGGCCGACCAGCACGTCGATGTAGTTGCGCACCACGGTGGCCTCGGCCGACATGGGCGACATCAGCTTGAGCTTCTTGAGCTCGCCCTCGGCCTTCTTGCGGGCCTCCTTGGGCATCTTGGCCGCGATGATCTTCTTCTCGATCTCCTCGATGTCGGCGCCCTCTTCGCCTTCGCCGAGTTCCTTCTGGATCGCCTTGACCTGCTCGTTGAGGTAGAAGTCGCGCTGGTTCTTCTCCATCTGGCGCTTCACGCGGCCGCGGATCTTCTTGTCGACGTTGAGGATGTCGACTTCGCGCTCGAGCTGGCCGAAGAGATTCTCCAGCCGCGCCTGCACATCCGACAGGTCGAGCACGGCCTGCTTGTTGTCGAGCTTGAGCGGCAGGTGCGCGGCGATGGTGTCGGCCAGGCGGCCCGGGTCGTCGATGCTGGAGATGGACGTGAGGATCTCCGGCGGGATCTTCTTGTTGAGCTTCACGTACTGGTCGAACTGCTGCATCACGGCGCGGCGCAGCGCCTCGACCTCGTTCACGTCCGCGCCAGCGGCCACTTCCAGCGGCACGACGGTGGCCGTGAAATGGCTCTGCGCATCCTCGATGTGCTGCACGCGCGCGCGCTGCTGGCCTTCGACCAGCACCTTCACGGTGCCGTCGGGCAGCTTGAGCATCTGCAGGATGGTGGAGACGCAGCCGACCTCGAACATGTCGTCCACGGCGGGCTCGTCCTTGGCGGCGGCCTTCTGGGCCACCAGCATGATGCGGCGCTCGGTCTCCATCGCCAGTTCCAGGGCCTTGATGCTCTTGGGGCGGCCGACGAACAGGGGGATCACCATGTGCGGGAACACCACCACGTCGCGCAGCGGCAGCAGCGGCAGGTCCAGGGGATCGGAAGGCAGGGGCTTGTGACCGGACATGAGAATCCTTCAGGAAAGACGGTACACAGATGAGCGGCAACGCACGATTTTCAAGCCATCGCGCGCACCGCCATCGGGACGCGTGCCGACAGCACGCGCAGGCAGAAGGGTCAAATCAGGGATGCCGTCCACGAGTCCCGCGAAAGCATCCCTTGAACCGCCGAGGCCCCAATCAGGCCTTCTTGGCCGCCTCGCGGTAGACGAGCAGCGGCGGCTGGTTCTCCTCGATGGTCGATTCATCGACCACCACCTTTTCCACGTTGCTGGCATTGGGCAGGTCGAACATGGTGTCGATCAGCGACTGCTCCAGGATCGACCGCAGGCCGCGCGCACCGGTCTTGCGGGCCAGCGCCTTGCGCGCGATCGCGCGCAGCGCGGCCGGGCGCACTTCCAGTTCCACGCCCTCCATCTGCAACAGGCGCGAGAACTGCTTGACCACCGCATTGCGGGGCTCGGTCAGGATCTGGATCAGCGCGTCCTCGCTGAGTTCGGCCAGCGACGCCACCACGGGCAGGCGGCCCACCAGTTCGGGGATGAGGCCGAATTTGATCAGGTCCTCCGGCTCCACGTCGCGGAACACCTCGGTCAGGCTGCGGCTTTGCTTGCTGCGCACGCTGGCGCCGAAGCCGATGCCCGAGGCCTCGGTGCGCGCTTCCACCACCTTCTCCAGCCCGGCGAAGGCGCCGCCGCAGATGAACAGGATGTTGGTCGTGTCGATCTGCAGGAAATCCTGGTTCGGGTGCTTGCGCCCGCCCTGCGGCGGGATGCTGGCCATGGTGCCTTCGATGAGCTTGAGCAGCGCCTGCTGCACGCCTTCGCCGGACACGTCGCGCGTGATGCTCGGGTTGTCGGACTTGCGCGAAATCTTGTCGATCTCGTCGATGTAGACGATGCCGCGCTGCGCCTTCTCGACTTCGTAGTTGCAGCTCTGCAGCAGCTTCTGGATGATGTTCTCGACGTCCTCGCCCACGTAGCCCGCTTCGGTCAGCGTGGTCGCGTCGGCCATCACGAAGGGCACGTCGAGCTGCCGCGCCAGCGTCTGGGCCAGCAGCGTCTTGCCCGAACCCGTGGGCCCGATCAGCAGGATGTTGCTCTTGCTGAGTTCCACCTCGTCCTTGGCCTTGTCGCCCTTTTCCTTGTGGCGCAGGCGCTTGTAGTGGTTGTAGACCGCGACGGCCAGCATCCGCTTGGCCGCTTCCTGGCCGATCACGTAGTTGTCCAGGTTGGACTTGATTTCCTGCGGCGTGGGCAGGTCGCCGCGGGCCTCGCGCTGGGCGTCGCCGGCGGGCATTTCCTCACGCACGATCTCGTTGCACAGGTCGATGCACTCGTCGCAGATGAAGACCGACGGGCCCGCGATGAGTTTCTTGACCTCGTGCTGGCTCTTGCCGCAGAAGGAGCAGTACAGCGTCTTTTCGCTGGAAGAGCCTTTTTTCTCGGCCATGGACATGCCTCTACAGGGGGATCGATCAATGATAACGAATGAAAAAAGCCTCCCACGCCCCCGCTTCGCGGAGTGCGCCGCCCCGGTATTGCCGGGGCTTTTTCCATTCTGGCGCCAGCGGCGAAGGAAAAACGGCTCTTTCCTGGCGGAAAACGCCGTTGTCCGACGGACGGCTCGGGCGCCGGGGGGAGCGCAGTGGCGCCCGCCTTGCGTCAGCTGCGCTGCGCGATGACCTGGTCGACGATGCCGTAGGCCTTGGATTCGTCGGCGGTCATGTAGTAGTCGCGTTCGGTGTCGGCCTTGACCTTCTCCAGCGGCTGGCCCGTGCGCTCGGCCAGAATGCGGTTCATCTGGTCCTTGGTGCGCAGGATGTCGCGCGCCTGGATCTCGATGTCGGTCGCCTGGCCGCGCGCGCCACCCAGCACCTGGTGGATCATGACCTTGGAATTGGGCAGCGAATAGCGCTTGCCCTTGGCGCCGGCCGCCAGCAGGAAGGCGCCCATGCTGGCCGCGAAGCCCAGGCACATGGTCGACACGTCGGGCTTGATGAACTGCATGGTGTCGTAGATCGACATGCCGGCCGTCACGCTGCCGCCGGGCGAGTTGATGTACAGCGAGATGTCCTTGTCGGGGTTCTCGCTTTCCAGGAACAGCAACTGCGCCACCACGAGGTTGGCGGTCTGGTCGTTCACTTCGCCGACCAGGAAGATCACGCGCTCCTTGAGCAGGCGCGAATAGATGTCGAAGGAACGTTCACCGCGCCCCGACTGCTCGATCACCATCGGGATCAGGCCCAGGGCCTGGGTTTCGTGTGCACTCATGTTTCTCTCCGGAAGAGCCGCTACTGTGAGCCGAACTGTAAGTCCTAATGAAATGGGGCCTGTGCCGTGCGGCACAAGCCCCATGTCTTCACGCCCGCGGGCGTGAACGGCCCATCAGGCCTGCTGCGCCATGAGGTCGTCGAAGGACAGGGCCTTGTCCGTGACCTTGGCCTTGCCCAGCACGTAGTCGGTGACGTTGTTCTCGATCACCACGGCCTCGACTTCGGCCAGGCGACGGTTGTCGCCGTAGTACCAGCGCACCACGTCGGCCGGCTTTTCATAGCTCGCGGCCAGCTCGTCGATGTGGGCCTTGATCTGCTCGGGCTTGGCCTGCAGCTCGTTGGCTCGCACCACTTCGGCCACCACCAGGCCCAGGCGCACGCGGCGCTCGGCCTGCTCGCGGAAGATGTCGGCCGGGATCGGGGCCTTGTCGGCGTCCTTGATGCCGCGCTGCTTCAGCTCGGCACGCGCGCCCTCGACCATGCGGTCGATCTCGGCCTGCACGGTGGACTTGGGCAGGTCCAGCTCGGCGTTGGCGATCAGCGCATCCATCACGGCGTTCTTGTTGCGCGCCAGCAGGCGGAACTTGACTTCGCGCTCCAGGTTCTTGCGGATGTCGGCGCGCAGCGCTTCCACGGTGCCTTCGGCGATGCCCAGCGACTTGGCCAGCTGCTCGTTCACTTCGGGCAGGTGCGAAGCCTCGATCTTCTTCACCGTGACCAGGAAGTCGGCCGTCTTGCCGGCCACGTCCTTGCCATGGTAGTCGGCGGGGAAGGCAAGCGGGAAGGTGCGGCTGTCGCCGGCCTTCATGCCACGCACGGCCTCCTCGAACTCCTTGAGCATCTGGCCTTCGCCGACCACGAACTGGAAGTCGGCTGCCTTGCCGCCCTCGAAGGGCTCGCCGTCGATCTTGCCTTCGAAGTCCACGGTCACGCGGTCGCCATCCTCGGCGGCCGCGTCCTGGGCGCGCTGGGCGAAGGTGCGGCGCTGCTTGCGCAGGATGTCCAGCGTGCGGTCGATGGCTTCGTCGCCCACTTCGGCGGACACGCGTTCGATCTCGGCGCCCGACAGGTCATTGATCTTCACTTCGGGGAAGACCTCGAACACGGCGTCGAAAGCCAGCTGGCCTTCGGGCGCGCCTTCCTTCTCGGTGATGGTGGGCTGGCCCGCCACGCGCAGATTGGCTTCGTTGGCGGCCTGCGAGAAGGCCTGGCCGACCTTGTCGTTCACGACCTCGTACTGCACCGAATAGCCGTAACGCTGGGCCACCACCGTCATCGGCACCTTGCCGGGACGGAAGCCGTCCATCTTGACGGTGCGGGCCAGGCGCTTGAGGCGCGAGTCCACTTCGCTCTTGATGCTGTCCACAGGCAGCGTCAGCGTGATCTTGCGTTCGAGCTTCTCGAGCGTCTCAACATTCACGGTCATGTGTCTAATCCTTATGAAGATCGCCTGGAATCGACGGTGGTGCGCGGGGGGGGACTCGAACCCCCACACCATTGCTGGCGTCAGGACCTAAACCTGGTGCGTCTACCAATTTCGCCACCCGCGCAGCGTCGATGAAAACGAAAAACGGGCCGTCCGGTATGGACCGCCCGTCGAAATCGGTCAACCGAGCATTTTATGCGCAATCGAGGGCCTTCCCCGCCTCGCACCTGCGCGGCGCCGGATCAAAGCCGGGGCCGCTACGGCGCGCCGGCGCCGGCGCCGGCGCCGGCGTCGGGCTCGCGCTTCACGCGGAAGGCCGCGGCATACATGGCCGGCAGCGCCAGCAGCGTGAGCACGGTGGCCACGATGAGGCCGCCCATGATGGCCACCGCCATCGGCCCCCAGAACACACTGCGCGACAGCGGAATCATCGCCAGCACGGCCGCCGCGGCCGTGAGCACGATGGGCCGCAGGCGCCGCGCGGCCGACTCGATGATCGCGTCGCGCGCGGGCACGCCGGCCGCGCGGTCACTCTCGATCTGGTCGATCAGGATCACCGAGTTGCGCTGGATCATGCCCATGAGCGCGATCACGCCCAGCAGCGCCACGAAGCCGAAGGGCCGGTTCAGCAGCAGCAGCGCCGCCGCCACGCCCGCGATACCCAGCGGCCCGGTCAGGAAGACCAGCAGCGCACGGCTGAAGCTGTGCAGTTGCAGCATCAGCAGCGTGAACACCACGAAGAGCATGATCGGCACGCCCGCCACGATGGAGGACGAGCCCTTGCTGCTTTCTTCCACCGCGCCGGCCACCTCGATCCGGTAGCCCGTTTCGCCGGCCGCGTGCCAGCGCGCCTCCATCTCGCGCAGGCCCGGCAGCAGCTGCGCCGTCACCGTGGCGCCTTGCAGGCCCTCGGCGATGTCGCCCTGCACCGTCACGGCATAGTTGCGGTTCCAGCGCCACATCACGCCGGGCTCCCAGGCGAAGACCGGACGCGCGATCTGGGTCAGCGGAATGGAGCGGCCCGAGGCCGTGGGGAGGTAGGCGTTGGCGATGTCCGAGATCGCCTCGCGCTCGTCGGGCGACTGGCGCAGCACGATGTCGATCAGCTTGTCGTTCTCGCGGTACTGGCCCACGGTGGTGCCCGTGAACAGGGTGCGCGAGGCCTGCGCGATGGCCTGGCTGCTCACGCCCAGCGCGCGCGCCTTGGCCTGGTCCACCTCCAGCCGCACCGTCTTGACCGATTCGTTCCAGTTGTCGTTGGTGCCGATCATGGCCGGATGGGTGCGCACATAGGCCTTCACCTCGTCGGCATGCTGGCGCAACCGCGCCGGGTCGCTGCCGATCACGCGGAACATCACCGGGTACGGCACGGGCGGCCCGTTGGGCAGCAGCTTCACGCGGCCGCGCGCCTCGGGGAACTCCTGCGCCAGCACGGTCTGCAGCTCGCGGCGCAGGCGCTCGCGCGTGGGCAGGTCCTGGGCCAGCACGATGAACTGCGACACGTTGCTCTGCGGGAAGACTTGGTCCAGCGGCAGGTAAAAGCGCGGCGTGCCGGAGCCGATCCAACTCGCCACGTTGACCACGCCCTCCTCGCGCATCAGGCGCTGCTCCAATCGCTGCGCCACCGCCTCGTTGGCGGCCAGCGAGGTGCCTTCGGGGAACCACAGGTCCACCATGATCTCGGGCCGGCTCGAATCGGGAAAGAACTGCTGCTGCACGCGCGTCATGCCGAAGATGCCGAGGCCGAAGATGACGACCGTGGCCGCGATGGTGAGCCAGCGGTGGTCCACGCACCAGCCCACGGCGCCGCGGAAGCGCTTGTAGAAAGGTGAATCGAAGAGTTCGTGCGGCGAAGTCATGAGCCCCGAGGCCTGGGCTTCGCCCAGACCGCCCCCCGAGGGGGACAAGGAAAATTGGGACGGCCCGGCGTTTCCTTGCGGATCATGCGGCTTCACCTTCAGCAGCAGCGTGCCCAGGTAGGGCACGAAGTACACCGACACGATCCACGACAGCACCAGCGCGATCACCGTCACCGCGAAGATGGCGAAGGTGTATTCGCCCGTCACCGACTTGGCGATGCCGATGGGCAGGAAGCCGGCCGCCGTGATCAGCGTGCCCGTGAGCATGGGCTTGGCCGTCACGTCATACGCGAAGGTGGCGGCGCGCACCTTGTCGTAGCCCTCCTCCATCTTGCGCACCATCATCTCCACCGCAATGATGGCGTCGTCCACCAGCAGGCCCAGCGCGATGATCAGCGAGCCCAGCGACACCTTGTGCAGGCCGATGTCGAAGTAGTGCATGGCCAGGAAGGTGACGGCCAGCACCAGCGGAATGGTGATGCCCACCACCAGGCCTGGCCGATAGTCGATGTACCAGCCGCCAAAGATCCTGTTTCGCCCGCCCTTGTGCAGCCCCAGCGAGACGAAGCTCACGGCCAGCACGATCACCACCGCCTCGATCAGCACCTTGACGAACTCGTTGACCGAAGCCGACACCGAGGCCGGCTGGTCCTGCACCTGCGCCAGCGTCAGGCCCGCGGGCAGCGTCCCCTCGATGCGGGCCGTGGCCTCGCGCAGCGCCTTGCCCAGGCCGATGATGTCGCCGCCCTTGGCCATGGAAATGCCCAGCGCGATAGTTTCCTGCCCCTGGAAGCGCACCTTGACCGAGGGCGGGTCGACGTAGCCCCGCTTCACCTCGGCGATGTCGCCCAGCCGCAGCTGCAGCCCCGAGCTGCCACGGATGGGCATCGCGCGCAGCTGCTCCACGTCGGTGAACTGGCCGCCCACGCGCACCTGCACCACGTCCTGCGGCGACTGGATCGCGCCCGCGCTCTCGACGGCGTTCTGCGCGCCCAGCTGCTGCAGCACCTGGTTGAAGTCCAGCCCCAGCTGCGCCAGGCGCTTGTGCGACACCTCGATCCAGACCTTCTCGTCCTGCACGCCAAACTGCTCGACCTTGGCCACGTCCTTCACGCGCAGCAGTTGCTGGCGCACGTCGTCGGCGAAGGTCTTGAGCTCGGCATAGCTGTAGCCGTCGCCCTGCAGCGCATAGATCACGCCGTAGACGTCGCCGAACTCGTCGTTGAAGAAGGGGCCCTGGATGTTCTGCGGCAGCGTATAGCGGATGTCGCCGATCTTCTTGCGCACCGTGTACCAGACCTGCGGCACCTCGGCGGGCCTGGAGCTGTCCTTGATCTCGAAGATGACCTGCGACTCACCGGGCTTGGAATAGCTGCGGATCTTGTCGGCGTAGGGCACTTCCTGCAGCGTGCGCTCGATCTTGTCCGTGACCTGCTCGGCCACCTGCTGCGCCGTGGCGCCGGGCCAGTAGGTGCGCACCACCATCGCACGGAAGGTGAAGGGCGGGTCTTCGTCCTGCCCCAGCTGGAAGTAGGCCGCGATGCCCAGCACCATCAGCACCGCCATGAGGTAGCGGGTCAGCGGGCCGTGGTCCAGCGCCCACTTGGACAGGTTGAAGCCGCCCTGCCCCTTGTTCTGGGCCGTCATCAGCGGGCTCCGGTGGCCGGTGTGGCGGGCTGTGCCGACGCCGGGGGCGTCGGCACCAGTGCGGGCGCGGGTGCAGCGGCGCCGGGCTCGCGGTAGATGCTCACCGTCTGCCCCGGCGCGAGCACATGCACGCCCGCCGTCACCACACGCTGGCCCGGCGTGAGCCCTTCGGTGACCACGGCCTCGTTGCCGTCCACCGAGCCCACCTGCACGGGCTGCGAACGCACGCGCATGCTGTCCATGTCCAGCACCCAGACGGCGCTGCCGTTGCCCTCCTGGCGCAACGCGCTGGTCGGCAGCTTGATGACCGGCGCGCCCTGCGCCGACAGCGCCTGCGGCCGCGCATAGACCGTGGCGCCCAGCGGCGGCGCCGTGGCCGCGTCGATCTGCACCTTGACCAGGTAGGTGCGCGTCACCGGGTCGGCACTGGCCGCCACCTCGCGCACCTTGCCTTCCAGCTCCTCCCCAGGCGTCCAGCCGCGCACCTGCACGGCCGAGCCGGGGCGCAGCAGCGCGGCCTTGTCCTCGGGGACGGAAAACACCACGTCGCGCGCGCCGTCCTGCGCGATGCGCACCACGGGCGTGCCGGCCGACACCACCTGGCCCACCTCGGCCTCGATGCCCGTGACGACACCCGCCACATCGGCCACCAGCGTGGTGTAGCGCGCCTGGTTGCCCTGCGCCGCGACCTGCGCCTGGGCCTGCTCCAGCTGCGCCTGCGCCGACTTGTGGCTGGCCTCGCGGCGCTCCAGCTCCGCGCTGCTGATGAAGTTCTGCGCCCGCAGCTCGCGGTAGCGCTTCAGGTCTGCCGCCGCCAGGTCGCGCTGCGTCTGCGCGGCCACGGCCTGGGCGCGCGCGGCCTCGGCCTGCAATTGGTAGTCCTGTGGATCGAGCTGGGCCAGCACCTGGCCCGGCTGGACGGGCTGGCCCAGTTCGGCGGGGCGCCGCGTGATCTTGCCCGCGACGCGGAAGCCCAGGCGCGATTCCACGCGCGCCCGCACCTCGGCCGAGAACTCGGCACCGCTGTCCACCGGGCGCAACCCCACCTCCATCACCTTCACGGCCCGCACCGGCTCCGGCGGGGGCGCCGGGCGCGAACAGCCGGCCAGCGCCAGGCCCACGAGCGCCGGCGCCAGAAGAAGGGACAGGCGCGAGCGCGGTGCGCGGGAAGGCGCCGCGGGCGCGGGCAGTTCAGGGACCAGAGCCATGAGAAAGACACCCGCTCGCGCAGGCCGTTGGCAGGCAGAGCAACATCGCCCCGCCGAGTTAATGACCGAAGGGTTAGTAATTTAGGCGAGGCCAGGGGCGGCTGTCAACGCGCGACCCCGCCGGCACCACGGCCGCCCGGCCGGGCGCTGCCCCGACAATCGCGCCCGTGCCGCTCACCCCCTCCGTCGCGCCCGCGCAGGCCGCCCCGCCCGCTCACTACGAGAACTTCCCCGTCGCCTCCTGGCTGTGCCCGCCGCGGCTGCGCCCGCCCATCGCCGCCCTGTATGCCTTCGCGCGCACCGCGGACGACATCGCCGACGAAGGCGATGCCCCGGCGGCGCAGCGCCTGGCCGATCTGCAGCTCTACGGCGACGACCTGGCCCGCGCCGTGCGCGGCGACGGCGCGTCGGCCCGCTGGCCCCAGGTCTTCGGCCCGCTCGCGCGGGCCATCGCCGATTTCGCGCTGCCCGAAGCGCCGCTGGGCGACCTGCTCGACGCCTTCCGGCAGGACGTGGCCTGGACGCAGGCCGCCCGCCGCTATGCCGACGCGCCCGAGCTGCTCGACTACTGCCGCCGCTCCGCCAACCCGGTCGGGCGCCTGCTGCTGCACCTGGCCGGCGTGGATGACGCCCATGCGCGCGCGCAGAGCGACGCGATCTGCAGTGCGCTGCAGCTCATCAACTTCTGGCAGGACCTGTCCGTCGACCTGCCACGCGGGCGCTTCTACCTGCCGCTGGCCGACTGCGCCGCGCACGGGCTGAGCCCCTCGGACTTCCACAGCTTCCTGCCGCTGGGCGATGCCCGGCCGCCCAAGTCTGCCCGCGCGCTCGTCGCACGCGAGGTGCAATGGGCGCGCGACCTGATGCACGACGGCGCCCCGCTGGTGCACCGCATGCCCGGCCGCATGGGATGGGAGCTGCGCCTGGTCGTGCAGGGCGGACTCGCCATCCTCGACAAGATCGAGGCGCTGGGTTTCGACACCTTCACGCAGCGGCCCACCGTCACGCGCCGGGACGCCCCCCGCCTGCTGTGGCGCGCGCTGCGCATGAGGCCCGTTCGCTGATCCCCGCCCCGGGGCACCCCTTGCGCCACCCCGCGACAATCGCCTGCCATGAGACCCGCGCCCCGCCGATGAGCACCCCCGAGCAATACGTCCAGAACAAGGCCGCCGCCTCGGGCAGCAGCTTCTATTACGCCTTCCTTTTCCTGCCTCCCGAGCGGCGCGCGGCCATCACGGCCTTCTATGCCTTCTGCCGCGAAGTGGACGACGTGGTCGACGACACCACCGACGCCGGTGTGGCCGCCACCAAGCTGGCTTGGTGGGCCGGCGAGGTGGCCAACGCCTTCGGCGGCCGCCCCACGCATCCGGTGATGAAGGCGCTGATGCCGCACACCGCCGCCTTCGGCATCGAGCAACGGCAATTGCAGGAAGTGATCCAGGGCTGCGAAATGGACCTGCAGCAGACCCGCTACCTCGACTGGCCAGGCCTGCAGCGCTATTGCCACCTGGTGGCCGGCGTGGTGGGCGAAGTCTCGGCCCGCATCTTCGGTCAGGCCGAAGCGCAGACCTCGCAGTACGCCCACAAGCTGGGCCTGGCGCTGCAGCTGACCAACATCATCCGCGACGTGGGCGAGGACGCCATGCGCGGGCGCATCTACCTGCCCGTCAACGAGCTGCAGCAGTTCGACGTCAAGGCCCACGAGATCCTCGGCCGCGTGCATTCGGAGCGCTTCGTGGCGCTGATGCGCTTCCAGGCCCAGCGCGCCCAGTCGCTGTACGACGAAGCCCTGGCCCTGCTGCCTCCCGCCGACCGGCGCGCGCAGAAGCCGGGCCTGATGATGGCCAGCATCTACCGGACCTTGCTGCGCGAGATCGAGGACGAGAACTTCCAGGTGCTGCACCAGCGCATCGCCCTCACGCCCCTGCGCAAGCTGTGGCTGGCGTGGAAGGTGCAGGCGCTGGGGCGGATGTGAGCGGCGCAGCGCCCCACGCGGCGCCGATGCGCACCGCCGTCATCGGCGCCGGCTGGGCCGGCCTGGCGGCCGCCGTGCGGGCCGCGCAGGCCGGCGAGGCCGTGACGCTGTTCGAGGCCGCGCGAACGCCGGGCGGCCGCGCGCGCCGCGTCGTGGCCGAAGACGGCACGGTGCTCGACAACGGGCAGCACATCCTGATCGGCGCCTACCGCGCCACCCTGGCGCTGATGCGCGAGGTGGGCGTGCCGCCCGACGCGGTGTTGCTGCGCATGCCCCTGGCGCTGCGCTTTGCGGACGGTGGCGGCCTCGAAGTGCCGGCGGGCCTGAAGCCGCCGATGGATCTTCTGGCCGGCATCTGGGGCGCGCGCGGCTGGACGCTGCGCGACAAATACGGCCTCGTGCGCGCAGCCCTGCAATGGCGGCTGCGCGGCTTCGCCTGCGCGCCCGGGCACAGCGTGGCCGATCTCTGTGCGCCGCTGTCCGCGCGCGTGATGGCCGAGCTGATCGAGCCGCTGTGCGTGTCGGCGCTCAACGTGCCGCCCGGGCGCGCGAGCGGCGCGGTCTTCCTGCGCGTGCTGCGCGACGCGCTGTTCGGCGAAGCCGGCGGCGCCGATCTGCTGCTGCCGCGCGCGGACCTCGGCGCCCTGCTGCCCGATGCGGCGCTTGCGTGGCTCACCGCCCGCGGCGCGCAGACCGCCCTGGGCCGGCGCGTGCAATCGCTGGCGCGCGAAGGCGCGCGCTGGCGCGTGGACGAGGCGCTGTTCGACCGCGTCCTGCTGGCCACGCCGGCCTGGGAAAGCGCGCGGCTGGTGCAGCAGGCCCGTCTGCCCGAGGCCGCCGAATGGCTGGGCGCCGCCCGTGCACTGGGCCATGAAGCCATCGCCACCGTGTATGTGACGAACGCGGGTCCACTGCCTGGCGGGCGGCCGATGTGCGCCCTGCGCAGCGACCCCCACCGCGCGCCCGCGCAGTTCGTCTTCGACCGCGCGCGGCTGGGCGGCCCGGCCGGCCTGGCCGCCTTCGTGGTCAGCGCCAGCACGCTGGCGCGCGACGAACTGCAGGCCCGCGTGCTGGCACAGGCCCAGGTGCAACTGGGCTGGAGCGGCCTGCGGGTGCTGCAGACCCTCGTCGAGAAGCGGGCCACCTTCGCCTGCACGCCCGAAGTGCAGCGGCCCGGGATGGAGATCGCACCCGGCCTGCGGGCCTGTGGCGACTATGTGGCCGGGCCCTACCCGGCCACGCTGGAAGGCGCGGTGCTCAGCGGCGCGGCCGCGGCGCGCCCCTGAAGGCCCGCGCGGCGCCCGGCCGGCTCACCAGCCCCAGACCAGCCGCCGCGAGACCCAGCCCACGGTGCCGCCCTTGGTGCGTACCTTCACCCAGTCGCCGCGCCGTTCCACGGTGCGCAGCACGTCGCCATAGCCGGCGCGCGCCACCACGCGCGCACGCGCGCTCGGCGTCGCGCGCACGTTCAGCGCCTGCACCTTCGACACCATGTGCGCCTGCCGGTTGGTGCGCGAGCTCAGCACCCAGGCGCGGTCGCCTTCGAAATCGCGCACGCGCAGCCACGCACCCTTGCGGCTCACCACCTGCAGCGGATAGCCCTTGTCCACCGACCAGCGGGCCTCGGCGCGCTGGCTGGCCGCGGCGCGCAGCATCACGCCGTCGCGCGCGGCCGCCACCATCTGTTGCGCATGGGCCGCCGGCAACGCCAGCAGCAGGGTGCACAGAAGCAGGAACAGGGCGGGCAGGCGACGGAGCGCGATGGACATGCGGAACAAGCCTTTCATTCAAAACAGGACAAGAAAGTCGCCGCCTTCCCGCTTCGGGGCGGAAGACGGCGCCCTGTGGGTGTGCCTGTGTTGCGAATGGTTCCCGGTGAAAGCGAAGGTTCTTCAACCGGTGGCACGCATCGGCGCGCGCCGCATGCGCCCCGCAAGCGCCTCAGCCGTCCAGCGCCATGCACAGCGCATGCAGGTTGGGCACGATCAGCTGCGGCCGCGTGCCTTCGGCCCAGGGGCGCTCGTCGCGCACCAGCCAGGCGGCCTGCATGCCGGCATTGAGCGCGCCGGCCACGTCCAGCGCGGCGTCGTCGCCCACGTGCAGAACGTCGCGCGGCAGCAGCCCGATGGAGGCCGCCGCCGCGCGGAAGATGGGCGCATGCGGCTTGCCGCTGCCGAAGGCCTTGGCGCTGAAGCCGGTGCGGAACCAGCGCGCCACGCCCGTGCGCTCCAGGTCGGCGTTGCCGTTGGAGACGGCAACCAGTGGGTAGCGCTCGCTGAGCCAGCGCAGCGCCGGCAAGGCGTCGTCGTAGAGCTGCACGCGCTGGCGTTCGGCGTAGAAGACCTCGAAGGCCGGCTCGGCCAGCGCCGTATCCTCGCCGGCGCGCCGCAGCGCGCCGCGGATGGATTCGCGCCGCAGCGCGGCCAGGTCGTGCGCGAGGTCGGAGCGTTCGCGCGCCGTCGCTTCGCGCAGTTCACGGAGCACGGCCGGATCGGTCACGAGGGTGGCGGTGCGCGGGGCATGGACCTGCAGCCATCGGTGCAGCACGCGCTCGGCACGCTCGATGGTGGGCCAGATGGGCCACAGGGTGTCGTCGAGGTCCAGGGTGATGCCCTGGATGCGCCGCACGTCGAGTGTCAGCGCCGTCGGGGCCGGATCGGCGGAAGTCATGGCCCAGAATATCGCATGCCCCGCTCTGCCACCGCGCCCGGCGCCGCCCCGGCCGCCCCCCTCCCCGCCTCCACCGCCCCGCCCCCCGCACCGCGCACCGCCGTGCTGTGGTGCAACCTCGGATCGCCCGCGTCGCCCACGGCGGCGGCCGTGCGTCCCTACCTCGCCCAGTTCCTGGGCGACCCGCGCGTGGTCGAAATTCCGCGCGCCGCCTGGCTGCCGATCCTGCACGGCGTGATCCTGCGCACCCGGCCCGCCAAGTCGGCGGCGAAGTACGCCAGCATCTGGACGCCCGACGGTTCGCCGCTCTCGGTGTGGACGCGCAAGCAGGCCGCCCTGCTGCGCGGCTGGCTCGGCGAGCGCGGCCACCGCGTGGCCGTGCGCGACGCCATGCGCTACGGCCAGCCTTCGCTGGAAAGCCAGCTCGACGCGCTGGTGGCCGAGGGCGTGACGCGCGTGCTGGTCATGCAGGCCTATCCGCAGTACTCGGCCACCACGACGGCCAGCACCATCGATGCCATCAACGCCTGGCAGGCCCGGCAGCGCAGGCAGCTGGAACTGCGCTTCGTCAACGACTACCACGACGACGCCGGCTACATCGACGCACTCGCGCGCAGCGTGCTCGCGCACTGGCAGCACCACGGCCGCCCTGACCAGCTCGTGATGAGCTTTCATGGCATTCCGGCGCGCAACATCGCGCTGGGTGATCCGTACCAGGACCAATGCCTGCGCACCGCCCGGCTTCTGGCCGAGCGCCTGCAACTGCCCGCCAGCGCCTGGCGCTGCACCTTCCAGTCACGCTTTGGCCGCGCCCGATGGCTGGAGCCCTACACCGAGCCCACGCTGCGCGAGCTGGGCGCCTCGGGCCTCGGGCGCGTGGACGTGCTGTGCCCGGGCTTTCCCGCCGACTGCCTGGAGACGCTGGAAGAAATCGCCATGGAAGGCCGCGAAGCCTTCCTGCACAGCGGCGGCAAGGAATTCCACTACATCCCCGCGCTCAACGACGACCGCCACTGGATCACGGCCCTGGCCGACCTGGCCGAGCGGCATCTTGCGGGCTGGCCGACCGGCCGGAATGCGCCCGCCTGAGCCGGTTCACGCAGCCCGCTCGCAGGCGCCGTCAGACGATCAGCGCCGCATCGACCCTGCGCACCCGGTGATCGATGTAGTAGCCGCCGTATTCCGTGTAGCGCAGGAAGAGGCGCTGGCATCGAGCGCAGCGATAGACGTCGCTTCGGTTGAACGGAAACCAGTCCACCGCGATCGGCGCCTGCGGCGAGTCATAGCGCGTGCCGGCCGGGTGGAACTCTTCATAGGTCGGCTCGGCCTCTTCCTCGGCGCGCAGCGTGCCCAGCAGTTCCATGCCTTCGGGCTAGCGCGCGTCCGTCACGCTCTCCCAGGCCGCCACAGCCTGCAGGATGCGGCAGGTGCAAGCCTCATCCGCGGTGGGCGGCGCCGCGGCAGCCAGAAGCCGGAGTTGGTCAGCGGTGATGCGAGACGACATGACGGGCATGGAAGCGGAACGAGCGGCCAAGTAGAGCACCGCCTGCGTCCCCGCGTGCGGAACGCCGCGCTGGCACTGGTCGCCACCCCTCGAAGGTATCGAATGGAGATACCTAACGTCTCTCACGGATCCACATGGACATCGAAACGATCCTTCGATCGAACAAGCTGGAGAACATCGCGTCATGTTCAACAGCCGCCCACCGGGCACCGCTTCCATGCCGCATCCCGCCGCTTCCGCCGTTCCCCGCGACACCCGCGCCTGGCAACTCCAGGTGTGGATCTCCTTCGGCATCGCCGTCTTCCTGTGCGCCACCGGCCTGGCCTGGCTGCCGGGCGAACGCCTGGAACAGGCCTTCATGGTCATGGGTTATGTGTTCTGCCTCTCGGCCGCCTTCGTGCTGGCCAAGTTCGTGCGCGACCAGCAGTCCACCCGCCGCAGCGCGGGCGACACGCCGATGTGGAAGCTGGTGGTCTGGGGCGGCTTCGCGGTCGCCATGGGCCTCACGGGCTGGGGCCTGCTGGGCATGGCGATCAACGTCACCTACAAGGCCTTCCTGGGCGTGAGCTGGCTGTACCTGATCACCACGGCCTTCACGCTGGCCAAGATGCTGCGGGACCGCCACGAAGCCGACCTGGCCGAAGCCCGCCTGTCCGTGCATGCCGCCATCGAGCGCGAGCGTGAACGCGACGCGGCCTGATTGCCGCGCCCGCCTTGCCTCAGGAGCCCTCCATGCGCGCCTTTTCCGGTCCCCTTTCTCCCCTGAAGCGCCTGGCCGCCCATCTGGGCCTGGCCGGCGCCCTGCTCGCCACCGCCATCGCGCCGGCCCAGGCGCAGAGCGAAGCTTCCGCCGCCCTGTCGCTGATGCCCGTGGCCTCGGTCGTCGGCTCCGCGGCGGCCGGTTCGGCTGTCGCCGGCTCGGTGGCCGGCGCCGCCATGGCCTTGCCGGTCGCGCTGTCGGTGGGCGGCGCGGTGCTCACCGTCGTCGCGGTCGACGCCTCGGCCCGCGGCACGGTGTATGTGCTGGAGCGAGCCTCCGACGGCGCGCAGGCCAGCATCGAGCTCTCCGGGCGCGCGGCCTCGGCCGCCGCCCACGGCGTGGGCACGGTGGTTCATTGCAGCGTGATCGGCACCGGCGTCATCCTGTCGGCGGCCGGCGAGGTGCTGGCCTTCATCCCGAATGCGCTGGGCCGCGCGCTGCTGCACAACGAGGTGCTGTGATGCACGCCCGTGCCGTCCGAATCCATCCGCGCCGCGCGCGGTTCCTTGCAGCCCTGGTGCTGGTGGCCGTGGCGGGCGCCGCCCATGCCGGCCGCGCCTGCGACACCCGGCCGCCCACGCCCGCGCGCATCGAACAGGGCATGCGGCTGGCCGAGCGCACCGCGCGCGCGCTCGATGCCGAGTACGCGCGCAGCGGCACGCAGGTGGTGGTGCTGGCCCGCGCGGGGCAGGACCTGTCGAAGTACCGGCTGCACTACTCGCACCTGGGCTGGGCCTACCGCACGCCCGACGGCCACTGGCGCGTGGTGCACAAGCTCAACCAGTGCGGCACGGCCGTGGCGCAGATCTATCGGCAGGGGCTGGGCGAGTTCTTCCTGGACGACCTGTGGCGCCATGAAGCCGCCTGGGTGGTACCGACGCGCGAGGCGCAGCAGCGGATGCTGCCCGTGCTGACGGACCGGGTCCGCGCCAAGGCCTTGCATCAACCCGCCTACAGCATGGTCAGCTACGCCTGGGGCCAGAAGTACCAGCAGTCGAACCAGTGGGCCGCCGAAACGATGGCCGGCGCGATGGAGCCCGCCACCATCCGCACGCGCGAGCAGGCCCAGGCCTGGCTTCGCTTCAAGGGCTATGAGCCGACCGCCCTGCGGCTGGGCCCGCTCACGCGCCTGGGCGGGCGGGTCGGCAGCGCGCACATCGCCTTCGACGACCATCCGAACGAGAAGCGCTTCTCGGACCGCATCGAGACGGTGACGGTGGATTCAGTGTTCGACTGGCTGCAGCGCGCCCAGCTGGCCGGCCCAATCCAGCGCCTGTGAGCCGGCCACACGCGGCGCGGCCTTGTCGCCGCGCCCGACGCCGCTCTCGCCCAGCACCGCGTTCACCGCCGGCGCCCGCAGCCCCAAGGCGCCCGGTTGCGCCTGCAGCCACTGCACCACACGCGCGGCACGCGTCACCCCCATGCCGCGCACCGGGTACCACCAGCGCGCGCCAGCTTCATTGATGCGCTGCGCGAGCGCGCCCAGCGTGCCCATGCCGGCCTGCGCCAGCCGCCGGGCGAGCAGGGGCTCGAACCAGCGCTCCACGGCATCGGCCGCGCAGGGCACGGCCCCCTCGGTCTCACCGAATCCGGCCAACGCGCTCACGGATGCTGCTCCGCGCTGCGGACGAAGGCCAGCACCGCATCGAGCTGCGAGGGCACGTTCAGCGCCGGCGCATGGCCGCAGTCGGGCACCTCGATCACCTCCAGCCGTCCTGCTGCACCGGGGCCGCGCATGCGCATCCGCGCCACGGCCTCGGGCAGCACCAGGTCCGACTCCGCGCCGCGCAGCAGCAGCACCGGCACCTGCAAAGCGTCGTAATGCGGCCAGATCAGGTAGTCGTTCTCGTGCGCCGTGAACTGGCGCACCATGGCCGGGTCGTAGTGCGGCGTCACGCGGCCGTCGGGCAGGCGGCGCGTGGAGGTTTCGGTCAGCCGGCGCCACTGCGCATCGCTGAGCCAGCCATAGGGTTGGTAGACCGTGCGGAAGAAGGCCTCCAGCTCGGCCACCGTGTCGAAGGCCGGCGGCTGGCCCGCATAGGCCTTGATGCGCGCCAGCGCCGGCGCGGCCAGCTCGGGGGCGTTGTCGTTGAGCACCAGGCTGCGGATGCGTCGCTGCATGGCGGGTTCGAACAGGCCCGAGGCGCACACCGTGCCGATGGCGCCGCCCATCGAAGTCCCCACCCAGTGCACCTGTTCCAGCTGCAGGTGCGCGCACAGCGCTTCGGCCAGCCGGGCATAGAAGCGCAGCTGGTACTCCTCGTCCGGCTGCGGGCTCCACTGGCTCAGGCCGCGGCCCAGCGTGTCGGGGCAGATCACGCGGTAGCCGCGTTCGGCCAGGTGGACGGCCAGTTCGTCCATGTCGCGTCCGGTGCGCGCCAGGCCGTGCCAGGCGATCACGGCGGGCGCATCGCGCGCCTCCGCGGGGCTCCACGCCATCCAGTGGATCTCGCGCCCGCACAGCCGGGCGTAGCAGGAAGTGGCAGTCACACCGGCGCTCATTGCAGGGCCCTCGCACGCAGTTTGCCGACGATGCCCGTCGGGAAGTAATAGACCGACAGCACGAACAGCAGGCCCAGCCACAGCAGCCAGCGGTCGGGCGACAGCAGGGCCGACAGCCAGGGCAACGCCGACGTGGCTTCATGCCCCAGCCGCAGCAGGTCCTGCAGGTAGCTCTGCGCGATCACGAAGAGCACGGCACCGATGGCCGCGCCGTACACCGTGCCCATGCCGCCGATCACCACGATCAGCAGGATGTCGACCATGATCTCGAAAGACAGCGAGGTGTCCGGTCCGTTGTAGCGCAGCCAGATCGCCAGCATGGCGCCGGCCAGCGTGGCGAACAGGGCCGACAGCACGGCCGCCAGCGTGCGGTAGACCACCACGCGGTAGCCGATGGCCTCGGCGCGGAACTCGTTCTCGCGAATCGCCTGCAACACGCGGCCGAACGGCGAGTTGACGATGCGCAGCATGGCCAGCATCAGTCCGACCGTGACCACGAACAGCAGGTAGTAGCACAGCAGCCGGCCGTCCAGCGACACCCCCAGAAAGGGCTCGTCGCTGAACTCGAAGCTCGGCGAGATGATCTCGGGCAGCCGGAAGGTCAGGCCGTCTTCGCCGCCCGTGAACTCCGACAGCTGCGAGGCCAGCGTGAGGAAGGCCGAGGCCACGGCCAGCGTGATCATGGCGAAGAAGATGGCCCGCACGCGCAGCGAGAACAGCCCGATCACCAGCGCCAGCAGCAGCGAGACCGCCAGCGCGCCCACCAGGCCCACGGCGATGGCGTCCCAGCCCGCGCCCATGCGCGAGGCGGCGATGGCGATGCCGTACGCACCGATGCCGAAGAACATGGTGTGCGCGAAGCTCACGATGCCGGTGTAGCCCAGCAGCAGGTCGAAGCTGGCCACCAGCACGATGAAGACCAGGATCTTGGCCGCCACGTTGAGCGCCTTGACGCCCGGGAAGATGAAGGGCGCGAAGGCCAGGCCCAGCAGCACCGCCAGCAGCAGCACGGCCAGCACGCGGCTGCGCGGCAGGTCGTCGGAAAGAAGTCGTCGGATCATGGTGTGCTCCCTGCTCTTTTCAACGGCTGCCGGCCACCGGGTACACACCTTGCGGGCGCCACAGCAGGATGGCCACCATCAGCGCGATGTTGGAGAACAGCGCCACCTTGGGCGCGATGAAGCCGGTGTAATTGGCCATCAGGCCCACCAGCAGCGCGCCGATCAGCGCGCCCGTGGTCGAGCCCAGGCCGCCGATGATGATGACGATGAAGATCAGCACGTTGACCTGCGCGCCCATCTGCGGGATCACGCTTTGCTGGTACAGGCCCCACATCACGCCGCCCAGGCCCGCCAGCGCACTGCCCACGACGAAGATGCCCACGAAGAGCACGCGGATGCGGTAGCCCAGCGACTCGACCATCTCGCGGTCCTGCACGCCGGCGCGGATCAAGAGGCCGATCTTGGTGCGCGCCAGCATGAAGGCCATCACGCCGAAGACCAGGCTGCCCACGACCACCGCCAGCACGCGGTACTTCTCCACCGCCGCGTCGCCCCACAGCCAGGAGCCGCGCAGCCCCTCGGGCAGCGGCAGCGGGATCTGCGCCGGCCCCCAGATCACCTTGATCAGCTCCTCGCCGATGATCATGCCGCCCATGGTGATGAGGATCTGCTTCAGATGCTGGCCGTACACCGGCCGCACGATGAAGCGCTCGAAGGCCAGCCCGACGGCGCTGGCCACCAGCATGGCGACCACCATCGAGGGCACGATGGCCATCAGGTTGGTGAGGATGGATTGCGATTGCGTCCAGTCCCCCATGGCGCCCAGCACGCTGGTGGCCACGAAGGCGCCGAGCGCGATGAACAGGCCGTGGCCGAAGTTCAGCACGTCCATCAGGCCGAAGACCAAGGTCAGGCCCGAGGCGATGATGAACACGATCATGCCCATCGCCAGGCCGGCCACGGTGAGCGTGAGCCAGGTGCTGGGCGAGCCCACCAGGGGCAGCGCCAGCAGCGCGAGCACCGGCACCAGGGCCAGCGGCTTCCAGTCCAGATCCGTCTTGAGGATATTCATAGTGCCAGCCCCAGCAGGCGCTGCTGCAGTTGTGCATCGGCCGAGAACTCGGCCATCGAACCCGCGTGCACGATGCGGCCGTTGTCCATCACGGCCACGGTGTCGCCCAGGCGTTGCGCGAAGTGGATGTTCTGCTCCACCAGCAGGATGGTGACGCCGCTGGCCTTGAGTTCCGCGAAAGCGTCGATCAGGTTGTTGATGATGGCCGGCGCCAGGCCCTTGCTGGGCTCGTCGATGATCAGCAGCTCGCGCGGCTCCACGATGGCGCGCGAGACCGCCAGCATCTGCTTCTGTCCGCCCGAGAGCTTGCCGGCCGGGTGGTTCCAGAACTTCTCCACCGCAGGGAAGAGCCGGAAGATCCATTTCAGCCGCGCCTCGTCCATGTCCTGCGCACGCTTGGCCGAACGCGCGGCCAGCAGCATGTTCTCCTTCACCGTCAGGTCGGCGAAGATGCCCATGGTCTCGGGCACGTAGGCGATGCCCAGGTCGGCAATCTGCGGCGTGCTGAACGCGGTGATGTCGCGGCCGGCAAAGCGGATGCGGCCCTGCGAGGCATGCCACAAACCCATGATGGTGCGCAGCGTGGTGCTCTTGCCCGCGCCGTTGCGGCCCAGCAGCATGGTGAGCTGGCCCTTGGGCACCTGCAGGTCGACGCCATGCAGGATGTGGTACGCGCCGATGTGCGTGTGCACGTCTTCCAGCTTTAGCAGCGCTTCGCTCATGCCGCCTCCTTCGTCACGCCCAGGTAGGCCTCTTGCACCACCGGCGAGGCGATCACTTCGGCCGGCTCGCCGTCGGCCACCAGCGTCCCGTTGTGCAAGACGATGATGCGGTCGGCCAGTTCGCGCACCACGTCCATCTTGTGCTCGACCAGCAGGATGGTTTTGGACTTGTCCTGCTTGAGTTGGCGGATCAAATCCAGGATCACCGGCGCCTCGGCCGCGTTCATGCCCGCCGTGGGTTCGTCGAACATGAAGACCTCGGGCTCCAGCGCCATCAGCAGCGCCACTTCCAGCTTGCGCTGGTCGCCATGCGGCAGGCTGGCCACCACGTCATGCTCACGCGACTTGAGGTTCGTGGAGGCGAGCAGCGCATCGGCGCGCTCGGTCAGCGCGCGGTGGTCGCTCCAGATGCTCCACAGGTTCAGCCCGCGGCGGTGCGGCCCGGCATGCGCCGCCTGCACGGCCAGCCGCACGTTCTCCAGCACCGTGAGGTTGGGAAACAGGTTGGTGAGCTGGAAGGCGCGGCCCAGGCCCGCGCGCGTGCGTGCCGAGGCCGGCAGGCCCGACAGATCGCGCCCGTTCAGGCGCACCCGGCCGGCCGTGGCCTTGAGCTGCCCCGAGATCAGGTTGAAGTAGGTGGTCTTGCCCGCGCCGTTGGGGCCGACGATGGCCGTGAGCGTGCCGGGCTCGAAGCGGCAGCTCACGGCATTCACCGCGACATGCCCGCCGAAGCGGATGGTCAGATCCTGGGTTTCAAGCATGGGTGTCCCGTGCCCGGTGCCGAAGGCGCCGGACAGGCATTGCAACGAGGTGTGGAAGAGGTGCCCTGCTCAGGGCACCCGTGGAACTGGCTCTGCCAGGCCACCGGGTGCGCCCCCTTCGCGCAGCAGAAGGGGGAGCCGCGCAGCGGCCTGGGGGTTGCCTGCCGATTTATCGCTTGTTCCTGATCGGCACGTCCATCTCGGAGGCCTTGATCTCGCGCACCAGCTCCGGCACGCCCCAGGCGAAGGCCGGGTCGTTCTTGATCCGGAAGTGGTACATGCTCTGCAGGGCCTGGTGGTCTTCCTTGCGGAAGGTCATGGTGCCCTTGGGCGTGTCGAAGCTCATGCCTTCCATGGCCGAGATGAGCTTGTTGGTGTTCGTGTCGCCGCCCGTCTTCTTGAGCGCCGTCACCGCGGCCATCGCGGCCGTGAAGCCGCCGGCCGTGAAGAAATCCGGCGGAGCCTTGAACTGCTTGTAGTGCGCGGCCACCATGGCCTCGTTCACCGGGTTCTTGGGGATGCCGAAGTAGTAGTAGGTGGCGCCTTCCATGCCCGGGAACTGCTTGTAGCTGGCCATGGCCGGCAGGATGTTGCCGCCGGTCGCCACCTCGATGTTGTAGCGCTTCAAGTCCAGGTCGGCGATCTTGAAGGGGTTGCCCGCGCCCGCCCACACGATCCAGATGATCTTGCGGCCCGGCTGGTCCTTGAGCTTGTCGATCAGGCGCTGCGCCCCGGCCGTGAAGTCGGTGGTGTTCTGCGGCAGGTATTCCTCATGGACCACCTTGGCCTTCTTGATCGCGTCCTTGAAGGCCTTCACGCCATCGCGGCCGAAGGCATAGTCCTGCGCCAGCGTGGCGATGCTGGTGCCTTCCTTGTCCAGCGCGACGGCGTTGCTGATCGCGTCCTGGCTGGAATTGCGGCCGGTGCGGAAGATGTACTTGTTCCACTTGTCGCCCGTGATCGAGTCGGCCACCGCAGGCTCGACGATCAGGATCTTCTTGTACTCCTCGGCCACCGGCAGCATGGCCAGCGCCACGCCCGAGGAGCTGGGGCCGATGGCCAGCGCGGCCTTGTCGTCGGCATAGGCGGCGGCGAGCTGCGACTTGCCCAGGTCGGGCTTGCCCTGGTCGTCCTTCTCGATGACGACGATCTTCTTGCCGTTGACCATCATGGTGCCGCCCGTGGCGTACTCCAGGCCCATCATGAGACCGACCTGCGTCTGCTTGCCGTAGGCCTCCAGCGGGCCGGTCTTGCTGTAGACGTGGGCGATGCGGATCTCGCTGGACTGGGCAGCGGCCGGCAAGGCTGCGGCCGAGGCCGCGACGGCAGCCAGCGCGATGAGATGGCGACGATGCATGGGAAGTCTCCTGTTCAAGTGTGACCACTTATTGCACAGGCCGTGCCAGGACCTCTTCTCTTTTAATTCAATGACTTGGCACCCCGCCCTGTTCCGATTGTCAAATTTTCAGCCAATTGAATTGCTTGATTTTCAGACATTTGCCCAATCAGCGAACAGGGTTTTCCAGGCGTTCATAGAGCGTCGCGCGCGAGATGCCCAGCAGCCGCGAGGCCTGCAGCTTGTTGCCGCCCGTGTGGGCCAGGGCCTGCGCGATGGCGCGCTGCTCCAGCGCCGCCACCTGCTGCGCCAGTGGCCGCAGGTCCGGCGCGGGGGCGTCGCCCGCGCCTTCGGGCCGCGGCGCCGCCGCGGGCGCCAGCACGTCCACGCCTGATTCGCGCAGCAGCGCGGCCAGTTGCGGCGCGTCCACACGCAGCGAATCGGCGCGCATCGCCACCTGCTCCAGCACGTTGCGCAGCTCGCGGATGTTGCCGCGCCAGTGCTGGCCGGCCAGCAGCGCCAGTGCTTCGGGCGTGAACTCGGGCGGCGCGTCGCCGGTGCGCTGCGCCACGTCGTCGCCCAGCGCCTCGACCAGCGCCGGAATGTCGCCCTGCCGCGCGCGCAGCGGCGGCACGCGGATGGGCAGCACGTTCAGGCGGTAATACAGGTCTTCGCGAAAGCGGCCCTGGCGCACCAGCTCCGGCAGGTCGCGCGAGGTGGCGGCGATCACCCGCGCATCGAAACGCACCAGCTGGTTCGAGCCCAGGGGCTCGATCTCGCCTTCCTGCAGCGCGCGCAGCAGTTTGGCCTGCAGCGTGACCGGCATGTCGCCGATCTCGTCCAGGAACAGCGTGCCGCCGTCGGCGAACTTGAATTTGCCTTCGCGCCCGCGCCGGTCGGCCCCCGTGAAGGCGCCGGGCGCGAAACCGAAGAACTCGGCTTCCAGCAGGGTGTCAGGCACGGCCGCGATGTTCACGCTGACGAAAGGCCCGGCCGCGCGGGGCGACGCGCCATGGATCGCATGGGCCAGCAGTTCCTTGCCCGTGCCGGTCTCCCCCAACAGGAGCACCGGGCTGCTCGACTGCGCCGCACGCCGCGCCTGGCGCTTGACCTCCACCGCCGCCGCGCTCACCCCGATGAAGCTGGCAAAGCTGTGCTTGGCCTGGCGCGTCGGCTCGCCCGCGCGCGTCGCGCGCCCCCGCTGGCTGGCCAGCTCGCGCCGCGCCTCGTCCAGGTCGCGCTGCAGCAGCGCGAACTTGGCCATCAGCGGCTGCAGGGCGGTCTGCGCATGGTCGAAGAGCACGATGCCGATGGCGCCGATCACGCGGCCGTTGCCGTCGGCGGCCTCCTCGCGCAGCGGCAGGCGGCTCACGGCGAAGGTGCCGGCCTTGTTGGTCAGCAGGTCCACCAGCACCGGCTCGCCGGTCTCCAGCACGCGGCGCATCTGCGTGTTGGGAATCACGTCCTCCACCATGTGACCCACAAACTGGTCCACGCGCTCGAAACCCAGCGCGGGCAGGAAGCGCCGATAGCCCTCGTTGATCCACACGATGCGGCCCGTGTGGTCGATCAGGAACATGCCCTGGCTGATGCTGGAGAACAGCTGGAACATGGAGCGCGCCGCGAGCGCGAGGATGCCCTGCGCCTCGAGCGGCAGGCGTGCGCCGTCCGGCGGCAGCGTGAAGGCGGGCGCCAGCGGGGCGGCGGTGGCGGGTGCGTCTGAAGCATCTGGCATGGCGGAATCGTAGTGCGCCGCGCCGCCTCCCGATCCCGTCCACGCCGTGCCCTGCCGCGCCCGGCCGCATGTCCGTCCGCCTAGATCAATCAAACGTTTGATCTTGTGTTTCAATACGCGCCCAGATGCCGACCACCCCCACGCCTTCCCGCCCCGCGACCGGACTGCGCGCACGACGCACGCCGGCCGCCCCTGCCGTGTCTTCCCGGCCGCGCCCCCCGGGGGCCCGCGGCCGCAGCGCGAATGCCGCCACCGCCCTGCCCCGCGTCGCCCGCCGTGCCGCGCGCAGCGACGGGCAGGAGGCGCGCCAGCACCTGCTGCTCGCCGCCCTCGCCCTCTTTGCCGAGAAAGGCTTCGCCAAGACCTCCACGCGCGAGATCGCGCAGGCAGCGGGCGCGAACATCGCGGCCATCAGCTACTACTTCGGCGACAAGGCCGGCCTGTATGCCGCCTGCTTTGCCGAGCCGCTGCGCAGCGACGCCGGCGAGCTGCAGGCGCTGGGCGATGCGGCGGACCTGCCCGCGCACGAGGCGCTGCGCCGCTTCCTCACCGGCTACGTGGAGCCGCTCAAGCAGGGCGAGATCATGCGCCAGTGCACGCGCCTGCATTTGCGGGAGATGCTGGAGCCGACCAGTCAGTGGGCCCGCGAGGTCGAGCGCGACATCCAGGGCCCGCACCGGGTGCTGGTGAAGATCCTGAGCCGGCACCTGGGCGTGAAGCCCGACGACGATGTGCACCGGCTCGCCTTCGCCATCACCGGCCTGGCGATGCAACTGTTCGTCATCCACGATTTCGTCGGCCTGCTGCGGCCCTCGCTGATGCGCGACGCTGCGGGCATCGATCGCTGGGCCGCGCAGCTGGTGCAGTACGCCCATGCGCTGCTGGACGACGAAGTCCGGCGGCGCGCGGCGACGGCGGCGCCCGCGCTTCTTCGCCATGAACCGTGTTGCTGCTTCATCGTCATCGCCGCTGCGCCACCGCGCGCGCGCGGCCCTGCCCACCCTGGCGCTGATCCTGGCCGGCTGCGGCCTCACGCGGCCGCCCGCACAGGTGCAGGCGCCCGTGCCGCCCGCCTGGCAGGCCGCCCTGCCCGAGGCCGCTGCCACCTTGCCCCATGCGGGCTCGCGCGCCGAGCTGGCGCAGTGGTGGCGGGGCGCGGGGGATCCGCTGCTGGCCGAGCTGATCGAGGCCGCACAGGCGGCCAGCCCCAGCCTGGCCAGCGCGGCGGCGCGCATTGCCGAAGCGCGCGCGGCGCGCGTGCAGGCGGGCGCGGCCCTGCTGCCCACGCTGGACGGCTCGCTGAGCGCCAGCCGCGGCAACAGCCTCGGCGCGAGCGGCGGCGGGCTGGGCACGGGCACCGGCGCCGCAGCGGGCACCGGCGGCACGGCCGCGGGCGGCGCCGGCACCGCGCTGCCCGCCCTCACCACCTTGCAGGCCGGCCTGCAGGCAGGCTGGGAGATCGACCTCTTCGGCGGCCTGCGCGCGAACCGCGATGCCGCCGCCGCGCGCCTCGACGCCAGCCAGGCGCAATGGCACGAGGCCCGCGTGTCGGTGGCGGCCGAAACCGCCAACGCCTATTTCGCCGAGCGCGCCTGCACGCGCCAGCTGGCGGTGGCCGAATCCGACACCGCTTCGCGCCGCGAAAGCGCGCGCCTCACGCAGCTCTCGGCCGATGCGGGCTTCACCGCGCCGGCCGACGCGGCACTGGCGCGCGCCGGCGCCGCCGACGCGGCCGCGCGGCTCACGCAGCAGCGCACCCAGTGCGCGCTGCTGCGCCAGAGCCTGGTCGCGCTGACCGGCATGGACGCCGGCACGCTGGGCACGCGCCTGGCCGCCGCGCCGGTGCAGCTCGCGCTGCCGGCGCTGCACCCGGTGGACAGCGTGCCCGCACGCGTGCTGGCCCAGCGCCCCGACGTGTTCGCGGCCGAACAGGCCGTGGCCGCGGCCAGCGGCGAGGTGGGCGCGGCCCAGGCCCAGCGCTACCCGCGCCTGACGCTGAGCGGCAACATCGGCCGGCTGCAGCTGCGCAGCGGCGACTTCCGCCAGACGCTGGACACCTGGAGCGTGGGCCCCGTCTCGCTCACCGTGCCGATCTTCGACGGCGGCACGCGCCGCGCCAATGCCGAGGCCGCACAGGCGCGCTACGAAGAAGCCGCGAGCCAGTACCGCGCCAAGGTGCGCCAGGCCGTGCGCGAGGTGGAGGAGGCCCTGCTCAAGCTGCAGGACACCGACGCCCGCGCCGGCGATGCCGACACCGCCGTGGCCGGCTACGACGCCGCCTTGCGCGCCGCCCAGTCGCGCTACGACAGCGGACTGGCCAGCCAGTTCGAGCTCGAAGATGCGCGCCGCACGCTCTTTGCCGCGCAGACGGCGCGCGTGGCGCTGCAGCGCGAGCGCGCCGAAGCCTGGGTGCTGCTGTACCGCGCCCTGGGCGGCGGCTGGCAGCGCGCGGACGGCCAGGCCCTGGCCGCTGCCGCGGCCCCCTCCCCTGCATCCCTCACGCCCTCCAACCCGCCAGCCCCGGCCGCCCGTCCCTGAGCGCCCGCCAGCGACTTTCTTCCACACGCACCATGACAAGCAAAAAGAAGCGTCTCGTCCTGATCCTCGTCGCCGTGGCCGTGCTCGTGCTGGCGGCCCTGGCCTTCCTGCGCCCGCGCGGCGAGGGCGCGGCCCCTGCGCCGGCACCCGCCGGCGGCGCCACCACCCCCGAGGCGGCGGGCGCGCGGCCCGCGCTCACCGTGAGCGTGGCGCGCCCGCAGCCGGCCGAGCTGCCGATCACGCTGGTGGCCAACGGCAACATTGCCGCCTGGCAGGAAGCCAGCGTGGGCTCCGAATCGAACGGCCTGCGCCTGGCCGACGTGCGCGTGAACGTGGGCGACCGCGTGAAGAAGGGCCAGGTGCTGGCCACCTTCTCGCCCGAAACGGTGAATGCCGACGTGGCCCAGGCCCGCGCCTCGCTGGCCGAAGCGCGCGCCGCCGCCGCCGACGCGGCGGGCAACGCCGCCCGCGCCCGCACGCTGGCCCAGACCGGCGCGCTGAGCCAGCAGCAGATCAATCAGTACCAGACCACCGAGCAGACCGCCAAGGCCCGGGTGGAAGCGGCCGAGGCCGTGCTGGCCGCGCAGCAGGTGCGTGGCCGCAACACGCAGGTGCTGGCCCCCGACGACGGCGTGATCTCCTCGCGCACCGCCACGGTGGGCAGCGTGGTGGCTGCCGGCACGGAACTGTTCAAGCTGATCCGCCAGGGCCGCCTGGAATGGCGCGCCGAGGTCGGCGCCGCCGAGCTGGGCCGCCTGGCCGTGGGCATGAGCGCGACCGTGACCGCCCCGGGCGGCGCCGAAGTGCAGGGCAAGGTGCGCAGCATCGCGCCCACGGTCGATCCGCAGACGCGCAATGCGCTGGTCTATGTCGACATTCCCGACGTGCAGGCCAATGCCGGCGTGAAGGCCGGCATGTTCGCGCGCGGCGAATTCCTCATCGGCAAGAGTGATGCGCTCACCGTGCCGCAGGTGGCCGTGGTGCCGCGCGACGGCTTCAACACCGTGATGGTGCTGCAGGACGACCAGCGCGTGCGCCTGACGCGCGTGCAGGCCGGCCGCCGCATCGGCGACCGCATCGAGGTGCACGGCGAGCAGCTGACGCCCGGGTCGCAGGTGGTGGTGGAAGGCGCCGGCTTCCTCAACGACGGCGACCTGGTGCGCGTGTCGCAAGCCCCGGCAGCGGCCGCATCCACCTCGCCCGCTGCGCCCGCGGCAACTGCGGCACCTGCGGCGCCGACCGCCCCGGCGTCGCCGGCCTCATCGGCTTCCGCGCCCGCAGGCGTGCCGGCCGCCGCCCCTGGCCGCTGAGCCTGCCGCACCGCATGCCCACCCTCACCTGTTTCAAGGGGCCCTGCCCATGAACCTCTCTTCCTGGTCGATCAAGAACCCCATTCCGGCGGCGATGGTCTTCGTGCTGCTCACGCTGGCGGGCCTGTTCGCCTTCAAGCAGATGAAGGTGCAGAACTTCCCCGACATGGACCTGCCGGTGGTGATCGTCACCGCCGCCCTGCCCGGCGCCTCGCCCGCGCAGCTGGAAAACGACGTCGCGCGCAAGGTCGAAAACGCCATCGCCACCCTGCAGGGCCTCAAGCACGTCACGACCACGCTGACCGACGGCTCGGCCACGATCGCGGCCGAGTTCGTGCTCGAGAAGCCCATCCAGGAAGCCGTGGACGACGTGCGCTCGGCCGTGAGCCGCGTGCGCTCGGACATGCCGGCCGACCTGCGCGACCCCATCGTCACCAAGCTGGACCTGGCCTCGCAGCCGATCCTGGCCTTCGCCATCCATTCCGAGCGCATGGACGACGAGCAGCTGTCCTGGTTCGTCGACGACACGGTCGCGCGCCGGCTCATGGCCGTGCCCGGCGTGGGCGCCGTCAACCGCGTGGGCGGCGTGACGCGCGAGATCCGCGTCGCCATCGACCCGGCGCGCCTGCAGGCGCTGGGCGCCACGGCGGCCGACGTGTCGCGCCAGCTGCGCTCGGTGCAGCAGGAAAGCGCGGGCGGCCGCACCGACCTGGGCCACACCGAGCAGCCCGTGCGCACCATCGCCACCGTGGCCTCGGCCGACGAGCTGCGGCGCCTGCAGATCCCGCTGTCGGACGGGCGCCGCGTGGCGCTGGCCGACGTGGCCACCATCGAGGACACCACGGCCGAACAGCGCGCCGCCGCCCTGCTCAACGGCCGGCAGGTGGTGGGCTTCGAAGTGGCGCGCAGCCGCGGCGCCAGCGAGGTGGAGGTGGGCGCCGGCGTGGAAAAGGCGCTGGCCCAGCTGCAGAAGGACTTCCCGCACATCCAGCTCACGCGCACGCTGGACTTCGTGAAGATCGCGGCCGAGGAATACGACGCCTCGATGAAGCTGCTCTACGAGGGCGCCTTCCTCGCCGTGCTGGTGGTGTGGCTCTTCCTGCGCGACTGGCGCGCCACCATCGTGTCGGCCGTGGCGCTGCCGCTGTCGGTGATCCCGGCCTTCATCGGCATGTACCTGCTGGGCTTTTCGATCAACATCATCACGCTGCTGGCGCTGTCGCTGGTGGTGGGCATCCTGGTGGACGACGCGATCGTGGAGGTGGAGAACATCGTGCGCCACCTGCGCATGGGCAAGACGCCGTATCAGGCGGCCATGGAAGCCGCCGACGAGATCGGCCTGGCCGTGATCGCCACCACCTTCACGCTGATCGCCGTGTTCCTGCCCACGGCCTTCATGAGCGGCGTGGTGGGCAAGTTCTTCAAGCAGTTCGGCTGGACGGCCTCGCTCGCGGTGTTCGCCTCGCTGGTCGTGGCGCGCCTGCTCACGCCCATGATGGCGGCCTACATGCTCAAGCCGCTGGTGGGCAAGGAAGAAAAGAACCCGCGCTGGCTGGCCACCTACATGCGCTGGGTGCAGGCCTGCCTGCGCCACCGCATGCTGACCATGGTCGGCGCGACGGTGTTCTTCTTCGCCTCCATCGCCATGATCCCGCTGCTGCCCTCGGGCTTCATCCCGCCCGACGACAACGTGCAGACGCAGGTGCGCGTGGAACTGCCGCCCGGCACCAAGTTGCAGCAGACCATGGAAATGGCCGAGCGCGTGCGTCAGCGGCTGCTCAAGATCGACCACATCCACGACATCTACACCGCCATCGGCGCCGGCAGCGCGGGGGCCGATCCGTTCTCGGGCAACTTCGTCGAAGCGCGCAAGGCCACGCTCACGCTGCAGCTGTCGCCGCGCGGCGAGCGGCCCAAGAAGCAGGTGATCGAGGCGCAGATCCGCGAGGCCCTGCAGGACCTGCCGGGCGCGCGCTTCGGCGTCGGACTGGGCGGCTCCAACGACAAGTACGTGCTGGCCCTGTCCAGCCAGGACCCGCACGCCCTGCGCGAGGCCGCCACGGCCGTCGAGCGCGAACTGCGCACCCTGCCCGGCATCGGCAACGTCACCTCGCTGGCCAGCCTGGTGCGCCCGGAAATCGTGGTGCGGCCCGACTTCGCGCGCGCCGCCGACCTGGGCGTGACCAGCGCCGCCATCGCCGACACGCTGCGCGTGGCGACCATGGGCGACTATGACAACAACCTGCCCAAGCTCAACCTGGCCGAGCGGCAGGTGCCGATCATGGTGCGCCTGCGCGACGATGCGCGCGAAGACCTGGCGCAGCTGGAGCGCCTGACGGTGCCCGGCACACGCGGCCCCGTGCGGCTGGGCGAAGTGGCCACACTGGAACTGGCCGGCGGCCCGGCCGTCATCAGCCGCTACGACCGCGCGCGCAACATGAACTTCGAGATCGAGCTGGGCGCGCGCGGCCTGAGCGACCTGACCGAAGCCGTGCGCCAGCTGCCGGCCGTGAAGAACCTGCCGCCCAGCGTGCGCATCATCGACATCGGCGACGCCGAAGCCATGGGCGAGCTGTTCACCGGCTTCGGCCTGGCCATGCTGACCGGCATCGTGTGCATCTACATCGTGCTGGTGCTGCTGTTCAAGGACTTCCTGCAGCCCGCCACCATCCTGGCGGCGCTGCCGCTGTCGCTGGGCGGCGCCTTCGTGGGCCTCTTGATCGCCAACAAGAGCTTCTCCATGCCTTCGCTCATCGGGCTGATCATGCTCATGGGCATCGCGACCAAGAACTCGATCCTGCTGGTGGAGTACGCCATCATGGCGCGGCGCGAGCATGGCCTGAGCCGCTGGGACGCGCTGCTGGACGCCTGCCACAAGCGCGCGCGCCCCATCATCATGACCACGCTGGCCATGGGCGCGGGCATGCTGCCCATCGCCGTCGGCTGGGGCGCGGCCGATGCCAGCTTCCGCTCGCCCATGGCCACGGCGGTGATCGGCGGGCTCATCACCTCCACGGTGCTGAGCCTGCTGGTGGTGCCAGCCGTGTTCACCTATGTGGACGACTTCGAGCAGTGGCTCAAGCGGCAGTTCGGGCGGCTGCGCCGGCACCCGGCGCAGCCGCAGGCGCAATCCGCGCCGGCGCTCGACGCACAGCCCGGTCCGGCCAGCGGGCACTGAGCCATCCAGCCGAGTGGAGCGGCGCGGCTCAGCGCACGCGGATCGCCGTGCGCTGCAGGTCGGCGTCGAAGACCAGGCGCCCGGGCCACGCCGGCCAGCGCGCGCCCAGGCCGGCATCGTTGGGGTCGCCCCGCCGTGCGAAGGCGCCGAGGCTGCGCATCATGGCCTGGGACAGCGCCTGCCGCCCCGGCGCGTTGGCACGCGTGAACATGAAGCGCGAATACAACGAGGGGCCGAAGTTGCCGAAGACGAAGGGCAGATCGAAGGTGTGGGCGGCGCCGAAGATCTGGTTCAGCGGCGGCGGCAGCCGGTCCCACTCGAACTCGTAGGCCCAGACGGCCTCCTGCCGCGTGCGCAGGGCATTGAGCATGTCGTCGCGGATGGTGGAGAACCACAGCGCATCGAGTTGGCGGGCGCGGGCGTCGAAGCCGGTGCCGGGTGCGTCGACCGGCAGGTAGGCCGGCGGGATCCACTGCGCCAGCGCGGTCTGCGGCGGCGCCTCGGGGTCGTAGCGCGCGGCGAGCGAGAACACGGCGCCGTCGTCGAGCAGGCGGCCACTGGTGCCGCCCAGCGCCGGACTCAGGGCGAAGAGCTGCGGGAACAGCTTGGTCTCGTCGCGCGTGTGGCCGGCCAGCACCGGCATGCGCAGGTACTTGCCCGCGCGCACGGCCGCGATCGGGTCCTGCGCCAGCACCCAGCCATCGGGGATCGGGTTGCTGGCCGCCATGCCGCGCGCCGCGAGCCGTGTGCGCACCACCTGCAGCAGGGCGTCGGGCGACTGGCTGCGCAGCCAGGCCGCGGTGCGCTCGGGGCCGGCAACGGCCTCCCACTGGCGGGCCTGCGTGGCGTCGGCGGCCTGCCGGCCCGCGACCAGCGATTCCAGCACCAGCGCTTCGCCGCGCGCCGCCCAAACCGGGGCGGGCAGCACCGCCGGAATGCCGCCGGGCGGCAGCGATGCCGCGGTCGACAGGCCGCCACTGAGCGCGGCCAGGCGGTGGAACAGCGGCCGGCCGCGCGCCACCAGCATCGGCGAGGTGAGCAGCGCATAGACATTGACGGCACCGGCCGACTGGCCCATCAGCGTCACGCGTTGCGGATCGCCGCCAAAGGCGGGCGCATTGGCGGCGACGAACTCGAGCGCCTTCACGATGTCCAGCAGCGCGAAGTTGCCCGAGTCTTCCTCGCGCCCACCGGTCTTGAGTGCCTTCGCATCGAGGAAGCCGAAGATGCCCAGCCGGTAGTTGACCGAGACCACCACGGCATCCTCGTGCTTCGCCAGCGCGGCGCCGTCGTACACCGGGTCGGCGGTGTAGCCCGTGATGTTGCTGCCGCCGTGCACGAACACGATCACCGGCCGCGGCGCGGCCGGGCGCGAGGCGGGGGTCCAGATGTTGAGGTACAGGCAGTCCTCGTCGCCCACGGTGCGGCCCAGCGTGCTGCCCACCGTCTCGTCGTAGCGGTTGTTCAGGCCCGGGCCGTAGAGGCGCTGGGTCTGCACGCAGGCCGGCGCGAAGGAGCGGGCCGGACGCGCCGCGCTCCAGGGCTGCGGATCGCGCGGCGCGCGCCAGCGCAGTGCGCCGACCGGCGGCTGCGCGTACGGCACGCCCTTCCAGCTCCAGGTGCCGTTCACGGCCGAATCGTCGCTGCCCACCACCGGGCCCGAGGTGGTGCGGCGCTGCATCGCTGGCTCGCCCGAATCGGGCGACGCGCAGCCGGCGAGCCACAGCGCGAGCAGCGCGGCGGCGAAGGCGGGCCACGCGCGGCCCCTGCGATGCGGCGTGCCCATCATTCCGCCGTGATCTGTGCGGCCTGGATGATCTGCGCCCACTTGCGCGTCTCGCTCGCGATGAAGGCGCTGAACTCCGCGGGCGTGCCGCCGCGCAGCTGCAGGCCGGCGGCCTCGGCCTTGCGCCGCACGTCCGCGTCGGCCAGCGCAGTCGTCAATTCGGCGTGGATGCGCGCCACCACATCCGCGGGCGTCCCCGCCGGCGCCAGCATGCCGTACCAGCCGTAGCCGACGACCGTGGGCAGGCCCTGTTCGCGCAGGGTCGGGGCGTCGGGATACAGCGGCGTGCGCTCCTCGTTGGCCACGCCCAGCACGCGCAGCTTGCCGGCCTGGATGTGCGGCACCGCGGTCGAGATCGCGGTGAGCGTGGCATCGATGCGGCCGGCCAGCAGCTCGGTGTAGGCCGGCGCGTCGCCGCGGTACTGCACCACGATGCCCTTGGCGCCGGCGGCGCGCAGCAGCAGCTCGGCCGTGAGGTGTGGGGCCGAGCCGGCGCCGGGCGAGCCGAAGGTGGCGCCCTTCGGGTCGGTCTTCGCATGCTGGATGAATTCGGCCAGGGTCTTGTACGGCGCCTGGGCGTTGACCACCAGGAACAGCGGCGCGATGGCCGTGCTGCCGATCGCGGTGAAGCTCTTGTGCACGTCGTAGGGCAGGTCCTTGTACAGCGCCTCGCCGATGGCGATGGGCGCCGCCGCGTGCAGCAGCGTGTAGCCGTCGGGCGCGGACTTGGCCACGTACTCGTTGGCGATGCGCGTGCCGGCGCCGGCCTTGTTCTCGACCACGAGGCTCTGGCCCAGCCGGCGTGAAAGGAAGTCGCCGAGCACCCGCGTGAGGATGTCGTTCGAACCCCCGGCGCCATAAGGCGACACGAGGCGGATCGGCCGCGCGGGCCAGGCCTGCGCGGTGGCGTTCAGGCTCCAGGGCAGCGCCAGCCCGGCGGCGGCCGAGGCGAGCAGGTGGCGTCGGTTCATGTGCATGGTCTTTCTGTCTCCGTCTTGTTGAAATCGTGCGTCAGATCGGCCGGATCGGCGGGTAGTCGAAGCGCAGTTCCAGGTGCTCGGCTCGCGGCTGGTACAGCCGCAGCACCACGTAGAAGAGATCGCCGGGCGGCGCGGGCAACCAGTTGATTCCCGGGCCGGGATCGTCGGCCTGCAGCCGGATGACGAGGCTGCCGTCGGGTTCGGTGCGCAGGCCGGGGGTGCGGTCGCCGATCGAGTAGCGGTCGATCGGGTTGGCAACGAACAGGCAGTCGCTGCGCCGGTACATCGTGAGGGACCAGAAGGCGTCCACGCGCGGCCCGAGGCCCGGCGCGAAGCGCAGCTCGTAGCACTTCGAGCCATGCAGGGGCTGGCCCTCGACGTCCACCTCTGCCGTCGGGTACATCGCTTCGTCCACGCCCAGCGCGCCGATGAAGTTGCGCGCGATGCGGGCCCGCGTGAGGTGATCATGGCCCCAGTGCGTGCGCACCATCACCGGGATGGCCCAGCCGCCCCCCAGGTCGTGGGGCTGGCCGGCGTTGCGCAGCCGCTTGTACACGGCGGGCAGGGCCTCGGCCAGGGCGTCTTCCGTGGGTGGCCAGTCGAGCGACTCGCCCGCGGGTGGCGGATTGCCGCGCAGCGCCGCGTCGACCGTGGCGCGGTACAGCCGGGCGGAGGGGATGCGCGTGTCGCGGCCGTCGAGGGCGGTGTCCACCCGCATCGCGGCGTCGCGGCCATCCAGGCGCCGCATGCGCAGGGCCTGCTGCAGCGAACGCACGCGCTCGGCATCGGGGCCGTCGTCGTCGACCAGGAAGCGGCCGATCAGCCACACGTCGTGGCCGGGCGCCGCGATGGTGTGCGTCACGTCGGCCGGTACCTCGCCGCGCCAGCCCGGGCCGTGGACCAGCGTGCGCTGCGGGCGGTTGCCGGTCGTGCGCCGGCCGACGTAGGCGAAGGGGTTGGTCCAGGCGTCGAGCAGGCCCAGCGTCCAGTAGCGATCGCCGACGTCGGGCGACTCGATCAACACCGGGCCTTCGGACAGGTCGATCCACGCGTTGCTGTAGACCGTGTCGTTGTTCGGACTCACGACCTCCCGGTCGTCCGGGCCCAGCCGGCGGTGGGTGTGGGTGAACTGGTTGACCCAGCGCCAGGACGATCCGGGCTCGCCGGATGCGAAGCCCAGGGTCGGGTGGCGGCGCGCCGTGGTGGCGGCGCGCATGCGCATCATCTCGAACAGGGGCAGGGTCTGGATCACGGCGGCTTCGGCGGCCGCCGTGGCAAGGTCGGATCGGGTGTCGAGTGTCATCGGGGTGCGGTTGCTGGGGGGCGTCAGGCCACGGCGCCCTGGTGGCGCAGTTCGGCGATCTCGCCGGCGGCAAAGCCCAGCGCGGCGAGCACGGCGTCGGTGTCGGCGCCACAGGCCGGCGCCGCCGGCGGCGTGGCACGCGGCGCGTCGCCGAGGGTGTAGGGCAGGGCCAGCGCCGCGTGGCGGGTGCCGTCGGCGGCCGCTGCGTCGACCAGCATGCCGCTGGCCTGCACGTCGGGGCTCTGCAGCACCTGCGCGTAGCTGCGCACGGCACCGACCACGATCTGGTTGCGGCTGAGCAGCGCCACGCATTCCTCGCTGCTCATGGCCGACAGGCAGTCGCGCAGCACGGCCCGCAGTTCGGTGCGGTGTTGCACGCGCAGCGCGTTGCTGCGAAAACGCGGGTCGGTGATCAGGTCCTCGCGCCCCACGACGCGGCAGAAGCGGGCCCAGTGCTCCTCTGCGTAGGCCGACAGCACGATGTGGCCGTCGCGCGTGGGCAGCACCTCGGCGGCGGGCGCGTTGTTGGGCTGGCCGTCGCCGATGCGCGCCGGCTCGGGCGCACCGCCCAGGTAATCGCACCAGGTCGTGGCCTGCAGGTGCATCGCCACCTCGAGCAGGGAGGTGCGCAGCGTCTCGCCACGGCCGGTGCGGGTGCGGCCGAACAGGGCCGCCAGCACGGCCTGCGCGCCGAGGTGGGCCGCGGCAGCGTCGATGATGGGCACGCCCACCTTCTGCGGCAGCCGGTCCGGCTCGCCGGTGACGGACATGAGGCCGCTCTCGGCCTGCGCGGCGATGTCGTAACCGGGCCGCTCGCTGGACGGGCCCCGGTGGCCGAAGCCCGAGATCGAGAGGTAGATGAGCGCGGGAAAGCGCTCGCGCACCGCATCCGGCCCGAAGCCCAGCGCCTCGATCGCGCCCGGGCGCAGGTTCTGGATCAGCACGTCGCTCTCGCCGATCAGCCGCCAGGCGATCCCGCGGCCGGCTTCGCTCTTGAGGTCGAGCGCGATCGACTGCTTGCCGCGGCTGTAGGCGCGGATCATCGATTCGCCGTAGCTGCCGATGTGCCGGGCCTGGTCGCCCGTGAGAGGTTCGACCTTGATGACCTGGGCACCGAGCTCGGCCAGCACCATCGCCGCGCCGGGGCCCGCGATGTATTGGCCCAGGTCCAGCACGCGCACGCCTTTCAGGGGCGCGGCCGGTTGGGCTCTGTCTTTGTTCGGAAGATGCATGGACAGGACCTTATCCCGGCCGCCTATTCTTGAAAATTCGATAATCGTGAGGGAGTGATCACGATCCGTGATCGATGCGAGAACAGTTCCATGGACCCCACGACCGGGCGCCTCGTGCGCCAGCTTCGGCTGCGCCACCTCGAATTGCTGGCCGTGCTCGCCCAGGCCGGCACCATGCGCAGCGCCTCCGCGCAACTGCATCTGAGCCAGCCAGCCATCAGCAAGATGCTCGGCGAGATCGAGGCCTGCTTCGGCGCGCGGCTGTTCGAACGCAGCCACCAGGGCATCCAGCCGAACGCGCTGGGCGCCGGAGCGGTGTTCCACGCCCGGGCGGTGCTGAACCAGCTGGCGCGCGCCACCGAGGACGTGGGCGCGATGCAGCAAGGCGCGCAGGCCGTGCTGCGCCTGGGCGCGCCGTCCGTCACGGCCACGGTGCCTGCGGCCATCGCCCGGCTGCGCGAGCGCATGCCCGGCGCCGCGGTGCAGATCCGCGAAGGTCGGGTGCAGGAGCTGATCCAGCGCCTGCTGGCCGGCGAGCTCGATTGCGTCTATGGCGCGGTGACGCCCGAGCTCATCACCGCCGACATCACGCCGCTGCTGGAGCCCGTGGCAATGCTGCAGGACGAACTCTGCGTGCTGGCTTCAGCGCCGCCCAAGGGCGCCGGCGTGGGGCGTCGACGCTTGCGCTGGCGCGATCTCGGCGCCGCGCCCTGGGTGCTGCCGCCCAAGGACACGCTGGTGCGCCAGGCCTTTGCAACCGCCTTCCTCAACGACGGCGCGACGCCGCCGGTGCCGGTCATCGAGGCGATCTCGTCCGTCACCATCGGCGCGCTGATGCGGCAGGACCGCTCGCTGCTGTGCGCCGTGCGGCTGGAGCACGCCATGGACGAGATCGCGCGCGGCGGCGTGCGCCGCCTCGACATCGCGCCCAAGGTGCCGCTGCCCTCCTTCGGTCTCTTCTTCCGGCGCGACGGCATGGAGCGCCCGCCGGTGCTGCTGGCCTTCGCCGACGCGGTGAGGGCCGCCGCCGCGCGCCTCGCAGCCCCGCGCCGCGGAACGTGAGCGGAGGCCGGCCGGCATTGCACGGAGAATGGCCCGACCTCCGCTCACTTCCCTCTTGCGCCATGCCCGACCTCCGCCGCTTCCGCGTGGACCCCGACCGCGCCTTCAGCCTTGCCAGCATCGACCCCGGCGCCAAGCCTTTTGCCGAAGGCAGCAAGGAGGAGCAGATCGCCTTGCTCGACACCCTGGCGCAGCAGCTCGACGAGCTGCAGAACCTGCTGCATGCCGAGAACCGGCGCAAGCTGCTGCTCGTGCTGCAGGGCATGGACACCAGCGGCAAGGACGGCACGATCCGCTGGGTGTTCTCGCGCACCTCGCCGCTGGGCGTGCGGGTGTCGGCCTTCAAGGCGCCCAGCGAGGACGAGCGCGCGCGGGACTACCTGTGGCGCTGCCATGCCGTGGTGCCGCGCACGGGCGAGATCATGGTCTGGAACCGCAGCCACTACGAAGACGTGCTGGTGCCGGTGGTCGAGGGCTGGATCGACCAGGATGAAACGCAGCGCCGCTATGCGCAGATCAACGACTTCGAGCGGCTGCTGACCGAGACCGGCACGGTGATCGTCAAGTGCATGCTGCACATCAGCAAGGACGAGCAGCGCAAGCGCCTGCAGGCGCGCATCGACGAGCCGGACAAGCAATGGAAGTTCGCGCTGGGCGACATCGACGCGCGCAGGAAATGGGGCGACTACCAGCGCGCGTACGAGAAGCTGCTGCCGGCCACCTCCACCGCGCATGCGCCCTGGCACGTCATCCCGGCCGACAGCAAGCGGCACCGCAACCTGATGGTGGCGCAGTTGCTGATCCAGACGCTCAAGGGCATGAAGATCGCCACGCCGGTGGGCGATCCGAAGCTCAAGGGGCTGAAGGTGGAGTGAGGGTCATGCGGCCATCACTTCGACCAGGCGTTCGACAGTGATTCGGCCTGCTTGAGCACCAGCTCGATGGCGGCATCCTCCCCCACTGGTGGGTACTTCCACTTCTTCAGCGTGCGCCGCACCAGAATGCGCAGCCTGGCGCGCACGCTCTCGCGCACCTGCCAATCCACCGTGGTGCTGGCCCGCAGTTTCTCGGTGATCTCGACGGCGATCTTCTTCAGCGTGTCGTCACCCAGTTCGCGCACCGCACTTTCGTTGTTGGCCAGTGCATCGTAGAAAGCGATCTCGTCCGGATTCAGCCCCAGCGCGGCTTCACGTGCCAGCGCCGCCTGGAAGTCCTTGGCCATCTGGATCAGCTCCTCGATGACCTGCGCCGTTTCCACCGCCCGGTTGTGGTACTTGCGCAGGGTTTCCAGCAGGCGGTCGCCGTATTTCTTCTCCTGCACCACGTTATTGCGCGCCCGCGCCTTGATCTCGTCACGCAACAGCTTTTCCAGCAATTCCACCGCGAGATTGCGGCTCGGCATGTTGCGCACGTCTTCAAGGAATTCTTCCGAGAGCAGGCCGATGTTGGGCTTGTCCAGGCCCGCCAGGGCGAAGATGTCCGCCACGCCGTCGGCCACGATGGCGTTGTCCAGAATCTGCTTGAGCGCGCTGTTCTTGTCCGCGTCGGAACGCTTGCGATCCACGGTGGTGAACTTGACGATAGCGGCCTTGACGGCAGCGAAGAAGGCAATCTCCGTGCGCAAGGCCGCAGCTTCATCCAGCGTGCTGCACAGGGAAAAAGCCTTGCTCACAGCCAGCATGGCATCGAGGAAGCGTTGCTTGCCGTCCTTCAGCCCCAGGATGTGGTTGGCCACCGGCACCAGCAGCTTCATCGCATCGGTCTCGAACCCGCTGTAATCGAAACCGTGCATCAGCCCGCGCACGATGTCCAGCTTTTCCAGCAGCACAGCCAGGGCCTCGGCCGCGTTGTGCGCCGGGTCACCCTTGCCCTTGGATTCGGTGTAGGTCTTGAGTGCCGCCTTCAGTTCGTTGGCGATGCCGATGTAATCCACCACCAATCCGCCTGGCTTGTTGCGGAACACCCGGTTGACGCGGGCAATGGCCTGCATCAGGTTGTGGCCCTTCATGGGCTTGTCCACATACATGGTGTGGCAGCAGGGTGCGTCGAATCCGGTCAGCCACATGTCGCGCACGATCACCAGCTTCAACGGGTCCGCCGGGTCCTTGAAGCGCTTCTCCAGGCGCTTCTTCACCTGTTGGCTGTACAGGTGCGGCTGCAGCAAGGGCTTGTCCGCTGCCGAGCCGGTCATCACCACCTTGATCGCGCCCTTTTCCGGGTCGGCGTCGTGCCAGTCCGGGCGCAGGGCGACAATGGCGTTGTACAGCTCGGCGCAGATATCACGGCTCATGCAGACGATCATCGCCTTGCCTTCCAGCGTGGCCGTGCGCGTCTCGAAGTGCTGCACCAAGTCGGCAGCCACCTGTTCCAGACGGGGCTGCGCGCCGACCAGCTTGGTCAGCGCAGCCCAATCGCTCTTGGTCTTTTCGCGGGCGGTGATGTCTTCCTCGTCCTCGATGACCTCATCTACCTGGGCATTGAGTGCGTCGATCTCGGCCTGGTTCACGTCCAGCTTGGCCAGGCGGCTTTCGTAGAAGATCGGTACCGTGGCGCCATCGTCCACCGCGTCCTGAATGTCGTAGATGCTGACGTAATCGCCGAACACTGCCCTCGTGTCTTTGTCTTCCAGGGCGATGGGGGTTCCGGTGAAGCCGATGAAGGTGGCGTTGGCCAGCGCATCGCGCATGTGCTTGGCGTAGCCAAATACGTACTTGCCGGTCTTGGTATCCAGGCGCCCTTTCATGCCGTACTGGCTGCGGTGCGCCTCGTCTGAAATCACCACGATATTGCTGCGATCCGACAGCAGCGGGTGCTGTTCTTCGTCGTCCAGCAAGGCGAACTTCTGCACCGTGGTGAAGATGATGCCGCCCGCCTCGCGCGAGGCCAGCATTTCGCGCAGTTCTTCGCGGCTGCCGGCCTGCACTGGCGTCTGCCGGAGCAGGTCTTCGGCGGCGCAGAAGGTGCCGAACAACTGCCCGTCCAGGTCGTTGCGGTCGGTCACCACCACCAGCGTGGGGTTTTTCATCTCCGGCTGCTGCAACAGCTTGCCCGCGTAGCAGGCCATGGTGATGCTCTTGCCCGAACCCTGCGTGTGCCACACCACGCCGGCCTTGCGGCTGCCGGGCTGCACTTCCTTGCCGTAGGTGGCACGCGGCTCCTGCACTTCCAGCAGACCCTTGTTCGGGTTGCTGGCGGCGATCACCGTGGCCTTGACCGCCTCACGGACGGCATGGAACTGGTGATAGCCGGCGATCTTCTTGATGATCTGGTCGGCGTCCTGCTCGAACAGCACGAAGTGGCGCACATAGTCGAGAAACAGCGCAGGCTCGAAGAAGCCGCGCACCAGCGTTTCCAGCTCGAATTCCAGCCGCGGGCGGTCATCCTCATTGGCAATCGCCCGCCAGCGCATCATGCGCTCTTGATTGGCCGTGAGCGAACCGATCCTGGCGTTAGAACCGTCACTGATCACCACCGCCACGTTGGTGTTGAACAGGTCGCTGATTTCGTCCTTGTAGGTCTGAATCTGGTTGAAGGCATCCCAGATGTCGGTCTGCTCGTTGGCCGGGTTCTTCAGCTCGATCACCGCCAGCGGCAGGCCGTTGACGAAGGCCACCAAATCCGGACGGCGAGGCTGCTTGGTGCCGGTCACGGTGAACTGGCTGACCAGCAGGAAGTCGTTGTTGCGCGGGTTGGCAAAGTCGATCAGGTTGACCAGGTCGCTGCGCTTCTCATCGCCAACGGCAAACTCGACCGAAATGCCTGCCAGCAGCAGCCGATGCACGCGGCGGTTGCGGGCGATCAGCAGCGGCTCGCTCACCGTCAGCAACTCATGCGCGGCTTGTTCCATCGCCGCGACGGGGATGTGCGGGTTGATGCGCGCCAACGCCGCCAGCAGGCGCTCGCCCAGCACCACCTGGCGGTAGTCGGAGCGTGCAGGAGCATCGCTGTCCGGTGCAATGTCCGGGCCGTTGGCGTACTGCCAGCCCAGTTCGCCAAACCAGCCAATGGCGGCGTCTTCGAGTTGCTGTTCGGTGATGCTCATGTCGTCTGGTCGTCCGTATCGCCTTTCAACAGCACGAAGTGCTCGATCAGCCGCACCATCAGCGCCTTCTGCTCGGGCAGGCTTTCGGCCACCAGCAGCGCCAGCGCCACCAGCGTGTTGTCATTGATGAGCTGCTCCACCGGCCGCGCCAGCAGATGCTGGTTCAGCCGCAAATACCACAGGAACAGGAACGAGCCGGTGCGCTTGTTGCCATCGGCCAGCGGATGGTTCTTGATGACGAAATACAGCAGATGCGCGGCCCGGCTGGCCACGTTGGGGTAGAACCACTCGTCGCCGAACCCTTGCTCGATGGTGGCAATGGCGGAGGCCAGCCCGTCGCCGCGCAACTGCCCGAACAGTTCCGTGGCTTCCCCCTTGGCGATCAGCTCCGCCTTCAGGTGCGCCATCGCCGCCAAGGCATCTTCCAGTGCCAACCCGCGCATGTCCTGCTGGCGGGTGTTCAACTCGCCCAGGCTCTGCTCGTCATAGCCTTGCAGCAGGCTCCAGCTGCGGGCGTAGTCGCCAATCACCTGCAACACCGCCCGGCCTTCGTCCGAAACCAGTTGCTGGTTGGTCAGCGTGCGCGCAAGCAGGCTCACCGCCTGCTCGAACTCGATGCCGCGCTCGGCCAAACGGCGCTGGTTCAGCGTGTAGCCCTCGACCAGATGCTGGCGCAGCACGCCGGTGGCCCATTGGCGGAACCGCGTGGCCCGCGCTGAACTGACGCGGTAGCCCACGGAGACGATGGCATCTAGGTTGTAGTGCTTGAGCCGCCGCCGAACCTGACGGGCACCTTCCTGGCGAACTGCTAAGAAATCCTTAGCAGTTGCCGCCTCTTCCAGTTCACCCTCGGCATAGATGCGCTTCAAGTGCATCAGCACGTTCTCTGGCGTGGTGCCGAAGGCCTCGCCCATCTGGCGCTGCGTCAGCCACACCGTCTCACCTTCCAGCCGCACTTCCACCGGCTGATTACCTTGTTCAAAGATGATGAGTTGGCTCATGCTTGGCTCTTCGCATCTGACGCGGCCACCGACAGCTCACCGGAGAGGAGTTTGGGGAGGAGGGTGTCGCGGAGTTGGGATAGCTGTTGCGATTCCAGATTGAGATTCTCGATGAACGAGTAAAAGGTGCGCACCTTTTCCGAGAAGGCGTGCCTCAACTCCAAGGATGCGCAAGGAAATTTCCAGCCAGCGATTGCATCCTTGTCCCCCCTTGGCATTTTTGCGCCTTTGGATGTGCGCATCATGAACTCAAAGAAATCATCCTGATAGAGCAGGTTGTACAGAAATTCTTGGCAGCCTTTTTCTTTCGTTTCAAAACAAAGCACATCATTTGATCGTCCTCCGTCAAAACGTGCCAACCATATCTTTTTGAAATATGGCCTAATGTTAGAAATCAAAACGTGTCCACTGTTGAAGGTTGGCACGGTAGCGACTGCCGGGAGAGAAGTCGCGCGACTTATGCCCCTCCGTTGCTCAAGCATATTTTCTGTGGAGATGTAGTTATCAACGGTCAGGGAAGATACTTCAATCTTTCCAGTTGCAAACCGTGTCAAATCAGAAACTGATTTAATGGTCCACCCCTTCGGAATTTCCCCCAATTCCGACTCTTCCATTGCATCGGGAAACAGCGCGGCGGTGGCGGCGAGTTGGTTGTGATGCTCGCGGGGCATCTGGTCGAGTTCGGCGTCAGTCTTGCCGCTGATGGCGCGCATGGCGGCGCGCAGCGGATCTTCGCCTTGTTCGATGGCGGCGATCTTGGCCTTGACCGGGTCGAAATCGACAAACCAGGACTTGAAGATGGCTTGCGCCATGGCTTCGAGGGTTTGGTTGATGCGGCGGTTGAGAGAGATCAGACAATCAAAAGAGGAAATGTAGTCGGCAATAGCAGCCTGTGCATCAAGCTCTTTAATTACTGGGTGAACTTCTTCGACAAACCTATTGAACTGGAAATTTGCAATGCCAGTCGATTGGTTCTCGAACTCAGCTATTTCTCCGGACTGGTGAAACCAGTCAATTTGTCGGACCATAAATCCGGGATGGACCTGCTGGGCGTCAAGCCTTAACAAGCGGCAAAAGCTTGCAGGTATTACTTCACCACCTAGGCTCTGTAGAATCTCAGCAGTTACAAGAAGTGCTCTTCCCGTATGTTGCTTACTTGCCGCACTACCGCCTGATACTTCTATAACGATATCCCCAACTTGTAGGAGACGGCTTCTGACCTTCGACTCGGACTCATAGCGAAATGGTACAGAGGAGTGATCACCACCCCTCAACTTTGGTATGTCTGTTCCGCGAATCACCGCAACGCGTACTTTTCCCGCTCCGGGTTGCTCATCTCCCCATCCGCCACCAATGGCGTAGAGCATTAGTTGCTCCAGCGATTTAGACGCCATATCCCAGCCCCGCCAAATTCTTCTTGATCTCCGCTTCCAGCTTCGCACTCTCCACAAACTGCTCCGCCAGTTGTGCCGTCAGCCGCTGCATCTTCTCGGCAAAGGGTTCGCCGTCGTCTTCCTGCTCTGCTGCACCTACATAGCGGCCTGGCGTCAGCACATGTTCATGTTTGCGCACGCCTTCCAGCTTGGCGGAATGGCAGAAGCCGGGCACATCTTCGTACCCTTCGCCCTGCTGCCAGGCATGGAAGGTATCGGCGATTTTCTGGATGTCCTCGGCGGTGAAGTCGCGCAGCACGCGGTCTTTCATGTAGCCCATCTGACGGGCGTCGATGAACAGGAATTCGCCGCGCCGGTCGCGCTTTTTCTTGTCCAGCGCGAAGCCGTTCTGCTTGTCGCGGGTCAGGAACCAGATGCAGGCCGGGATCTGGGTGTTGGTGAACAATTGGCCGGGCAGCGCGACCATGCATTCCACGTAGTCGTCCTCGACCAGCCGTTTGCGGATTTCGCCCTCGTTGTTGGTGTTGGAACTCATGGAGCCATTGGCCAGCAGCAGCGCCATGCTGCCGGTGGGGGCCAGGTGCCAGAGCATGTGTTGCAGCCAGGCGAAGTTGGCGTTGCCCTGCGGCGGCGTGCCGGCGATCCAGCGCGGGTCGTTGGCCAGCTTTTCGTTCCACCATTCCTTCATGTTGAAGGGCGGGTTGGCCATGACGAAATCGGCGCGCAGGTCCGGGTGCAGGTCGCCCAGCAGGGTGTCGGCCGGGCCGGTGCCGAAGTTGAAGTCGATGCCGCGAATGGCCATGTTCATCGCGGCCAGCCGCCAGGTGGTGGGGTTGCTCTCCTGCCCGTAGACGCTGATCTGCCCGGTGGCTTTTTTGCCTTGGCCATTGGCGGCCTTGCCACCGTGCTGCTCGATGAACTCCTCGCTCTGCACGAAGAAGCCGCCGGAGCCCATGGCTGGGTCATACACGCGGCCCTTGAATGGCTGGAGCATTTCCACGATCAGGGTGACGATGCTCTTGGGCGTGTAGTACTGGCCGCCCTTCTTGCCTTCGGCCAGGGCGAACTGGCCGAGGAAGTATTCGTAGACGTGGCCGAGGATGTCCTTGGATTTCAGGTCCAGCGGCTGCCCCTTGTATTCGCGGGCAGCGAAGTCGGTATCCGAGAAGTGGCTGATCAGCCCGGCCAGCTTGCTGGAATCGAGCTGCACGCGGGCGAAGTCCTTGTTGAGCACGTTCTTCAGGCGGGCGTTCTCGCGCTCGACGGCTTCCATGGCGTTGTCGATCAGCCAGCCGACCGAGCGCATTTCCTCCGGCTCGTCCTTGCCCGGCTTGTTCCACGGCAGCGCGGCCTTAGGCGGCAGTTGCGCGCAGTCGCGCAGGGTCTGCCAACGGGCTTCCAACGGCACCCAGAACACGTTTTTCTCGGTGTAGTAGTCACGTACTTCCAGTTCGGCGGCGATGTTTTCTTCGTATTCCTGGGTGCCTGCGCCGCCGTATTCGTCCGGGTCCATGTAGTAGTCATGATCCGGGTTGGTGAACTGTTCGCGCAGCTCGCGCTGGCGTTCCTCGAAGGCGTCGGAGACGTACTTGAGGAAGATCAGCCCGAGCACGACGTGCTTGTAAACAGCGGCGTCGAGGTTGGAGCGCAGCCTGTCGGCGGCGGTCCAGAGTTTCTTTTCCAGGTCGTTGAAGAACTGCTGCTCAATAGGTCTCATGCGGAAAGTTCAGTTAGAAAAAAGTACAAAGAAGTTCAAGGCTCGGCGCAATGCCTGGTGGCATGACAAGCGCCGCAAGGGAGTTATGTACCTGACTGTAACGGCCGCCACCACGTTGTGGTTACGGTCGTGGCCGCGTCTTGGCAGCTTGGGCATTGAAGCAAAAAAGAAAGCCCGGCCAAGGCCGGGCTTCAAGGGGCAGGTGCCAACGCTACGGCAGCCTACGCATCCAGCTGCTCCAGCCGCCTGAGCTTGCGCTGCGACAGGTGCTTGAACAGGCGCGGCAGGATCAGCACGGCCAGCACCACGACGATCAGGAACAGCGACATGGGGCGCTGCAGGAAGACCATCGCGCTGCCCTCGCCGATGGACACGGCATTGCGCAGCTGCGCCTCGGCCAGCGGCCCGAGGATCATGCCCACCACGACCGGGGCGGTCGGAAAGTCGAAGCGCCGCATCACCACGCCCAGGATGCCGATGGCCAGCAGCAGGTACAGGTCGAAGGTGCTCTGGCGCATGCCGTAGGCGCCCACGGTCGCGAAGATCAGGATGCCCGCGTACAGCTGCGGCTTGGGTATCTTGAGCAGCTTGACCCACAGGCCCACCATCGGCAGGTTCAGCACCAGCAGCATCACGTTGCCGATGTAGAGCGAGGCGATCAGCGCCCACACCAGCGCCGCGCTGGTGGTGAACAGCTGCGGCCCCGGCTGGATGCCGTAGTTCTGGAAGGCGCCCAGCAGCACGGCCGTGGTGTTGCTGGTCGGGATGCCCAGCGTCAGCAGCGGGATCATGGCGGCCGTCACCGTGGCGTTGTTGGCGGCCTCCGGGCCGGCCACGCCTTCGATGGCCCCGCGGGTGCCGAACTCGGCCTTGTCCTGCGGGTCCTTCACCAGCTTCTTCTCGGTCGCGTAGCTCAGGAAGGTCGGGATCTCGGTGCCGCCGGCCGGAATGCAGCCGAAGGGCGTGCCGATGGCGGTGCCGCGCAGCCAGGCCGGGATGGAGCGCTTCCAGTCGCGCGCCGTCATGTGCACGCGGCTGAGCTTGTTCTGCGTCTCGCGCACGCGGCCTTCGAACAGCACGGCATGCATCACCTCGGCCACCGCGAACAGGCCCACGGCCACCAGCACGATGTCGATGCCGTCCATGAGTTCGGGCACGTTGCCGATGTAGCGGCCCTGGCCCGAGATCTGGTCCAGGCCCACGCAGCCGATGGCCAGGCCGATGAACAGCGCCGTCATGCCGCGCAGCGTGCTCTTGCCCAGCACCGCGCTCACGGTGGTGAAGGCCAGCACCATGAGCATGAAGTACTCGGGCGGGCCCAGCTTGACCGCGAATTCGGCCACGCTGGGGGCGAACAGCGTCACGATCACCGTGGCGATGGTGCCCGCGAAGAAGGAGCCGATGGCCGCGGTGGCCAGCGCCGCGCCGGCGCGCCCGCTCTTGGCCATCTTGTTGCCTTCCATGGCCGTGACCATGGAGCTGGTCTCGCCCGGCGTGTTCAGCAGGATGGAGGTGGTGGAGCCCCCGTACATCGCACCGTAGTAGATGCCGGCGAAGAAGATCATGGACGCGGTGACGTCCACCTTGGCCGTGATGGGCAGCAGCATGGCCACGGCGACAGCCGGGCCGATGCCGGGCAGCACGCCCACAGCGGTGCCCAGCGCGCAGCCGACCAGGCACCACAGCAGGTTGGAGACGGTGATGGCCTGGGCGAAGCCCTGCAGCAATGCGTTGAAGATGTCCACGGCAGCTCCTTCAGATCCAGCCGCTGCCGGTCAGGCCCGGCAGGTTGATGGCCAGGAACTTGGTGAACATCCAGAACACGGGCGCGGAAATGACCAGGCCGGTGATCAGGTCCTTGGCCCAGGTAGCGGGGCTGTTGGCGATCGGCTGGCCCTGCGAGCGGCGCAGGCCCTGCACCGCGAGCAGGTAGCACAGCGTGCAGCCGAACACGAAGCCCAGGTGCGTGATGAGCGCCGCGTTGAGCAGCAGCCCGGCGCAGACCCAGATGAAGCCGCTCCAGTACGGCGGCTCGGCCGGGCCGGCCTCGGCGTCCATTTCGCGGAAGCCGCCGGTGCGCGCTTCCCAGGTGATCCACAGCCCGCACAGCGTGAGCACCACCGCGCACAGCCAGGGCATGAAGTTGGGGCCGACGCCGCCATAGCCCGCGTCCGACGAGATGCCGCGCGCGCCGATGCCCAGCCCGATGCCGGTCAGCGTGACCGCGATGCCCACCAGCGTCTGCGGCCCTTTGCCCCCAGCGGCGCCCGCCGGCGCGCTCGATGTATCTGTTGTCATGGGAGTTCCTCGAGTGATCGAGCCTCTGAAACACACCTCGCCCGGTTTGCATCCCAGCCGGCGAGCGCAGCGAAGCCCTCAGGGCACCCGAGGAACTGGCTTTGCCAGGCCTCTGGGTGCGCCCCCCTTCGCGCAGCAGAAGGGGGGAGCCGCGAAGCGGCTTGGGGGGTTGTTCGCTGTTACTGGACCATCCCCGCCTTGGTCATCACGTCGCGCAGGTTGGCGAATTCGGCCTCGACGAACTTGTCGAAGTCCGGGCCGCTCAGCACGGCGGGCGTCCAGTCGTTCTTCTTCACGGCGTCGGCCCAGGACGGGCTCTTGACGGCGGCCAGCACCATCTCGGTCAGCGCCTTGCGCTGGTCGGCGCTGATGCCGGGCGCGCCGTACACGCCGCGCCAGTTGCCGATCTCCACGTCGATGCCCTGCTCCTTGAGCGTGGGCACGTTGCTGCCTTCCAGGCGCTGGGCCGAAGTGACGGCGATGGCCTTCATCTTGCCGTCGGCGATGTAGGGCGCGAATTCGCTCATGCCGCTGCCGCCGATGCTCACGTTGCCGCCCAGGATGGCGGCGATGGCCTCGCCGCCGCCGCGGAAGGCGACGTAGTTGATCTTGGCCGGGTCCACGCCGGCCTTCTGCGCGATCATGGCCGCGGCGATGTGCTCGGTAGCGCCGCGCGAACCGCCGCCCCACTTCACGCTGCCCGGGTCCTTCTTGAGCTGGGCGACGACGTCGGCCATGGTCTTGAACGGCGAGTTGGCAGGCAGCACGAACACGTTGTATTCGCTGGTGATGCGCGCGATGGGCGTGGCCTGCGTCAGGTTCACCGGCGGCTTGCCGGTGATGATGCCGCCCAGCATCACGGCGCCCATGACCATCAGCGCATTCGGGTCGCCCTTGGAGCCGTTGACGAACTGCGCCAGGCCCAGGGCGCCGGCGGCGCCGCCCTTGTTGTCGTAGCTCACCGAGTCGGCCAGCTTGGCGTCGGTCATGGCCTTGCCCAGCGCGCGCCCCGTGATGTCCCAGCCGCCGCCGGGGTTGGCAGGAATGAGCATCTTGACGTGCGGGGCCGCGCGTGCCGACAGCGGCAGCGCGCCGGCGGCCGCCAGCGCGGCCAGCGATTTCAGGAAAGTGTCACGACGCATGAAGGTCTCCTGGTTGGTTCGAAAGAAGGCACGAAGGCCGGGCTGACCAGCACCTGACCGGCGCCCTGTCGCGTGGCTATGATGCGCGCCCCGCCTGTCAGTTGGCTGTCCGCCCGCTTGGGGTTAACACCAAGCCAGGCGCCCGGCCCGCACGCAAGACACGATGAAGCTGCTGCTGATCGAAGACGATCCCACCATGCAGATGACACTGCAGCGCACCCTCGGGCGGCGCCAGATCGACGTGCGCGTGTGCGGCGACGGCCTGCGCGCGCTCGAGCAGTGGCGCGCGCACGAGCCCGAGGTGGTGGCGCTGGACCTGAGCCTGCCCGGCCTCGATGGCCTTCAGGTGCTGGCCCAGGCGCGCGCCGCCGGCCTGCGCACGCCGGTTCTGCTGCTCACGGCCCGCGGCACGGTGGGCGACCGCATCATGGGCCTCAATGCCGGGGCCGACGACTACCTGCCCAAGCCCTTCGACCTGGACGAGCTGGAAGCGCGGCTGCGCGCGCTGCGCCGGCGCAGCCCGGCGCAGGCGGGGCTGCCGCCCGCCGAAACCGCGCACTGGCAGGTGGGCGCGCTGCACGGGGAGCCCGAAGGCGCCATCTACCTGCGCGGGCAGCCCATGGAACTGACGCCGCGCGAGCTGGCCCTGCTGCGCGCGCTGATGCCCAAGCCCGGCCATGCCGTGAGCAAGGAACGGCTCTTCGAACTGGTGTTCCCGGGCCAGACCGACGTGCAGTACGAGGCCATCGAGGTCGTGGTCTACCGCCTGCGCAAGAAGTTGCAGGACACGGGCGTGCAACTGGTCACGCTGCGCGGCCTGGGCTACCTGCTCAGAAGCACCCCCCAGGCGGCCTCGCCGCTCTCCCCTGCGCCAGGCAAGGGAGGCGCTCCCGACGGCCCGGCCGCGCCGGTTCCTCGGGCGCCCTGACCGTCCTCGCCGTCTCTGGTTCGAGATGAAGCGTCGCGTGTTCGCATCGACCTCCCTGCGCTTTCGCCTGTTGCTGGGCCTGCTGGTGCCGGTGGTGCTGTTCATCGTGCTCAACAGCATCAGCATCTACCGCCAGGCCCTGGGCGCCGCGACCACCGCCTACGACCGCACGCTGCTGGCTTCGGCCAAGACCATCGGCGAGCAGTTGGACGTCGAGGGCTACGACGGCGCGGCCTCGCTGCAGGCCAAGGTGCCCTACTCGGCGCTGGAAGCCTTCGAGGCCGACAACCAGAGCCGCATGTACTACCGCGTGTCGGCCCTGGACGGCGAAATGGTCTCGGGCTTTGCCGAACTGCCCTTCTGGCGCGGCAGCATCCCCGACCGGCCGCCCTATTCCGCCCTGGTGGATTTCTACGACGACGTGTTTCGCGGCCTGCCGGTGCGCGTGGCCGTGCTGCTGCAGCCCGTGGCCAGCGAACGCGGCCGCAGCATGGCCGTGGTGCAGGTGGCCGAGACGCTGGAGCTGCGCGAGACCCTGGCGCGCCGCCTGCTGCTGGACATGCTGTGGCGCCAGCTGCTGCTGCTGGCCGTGGTGGCGGCGGCCGTGGTCTTCGTGGTGCAGTGGGCCACGCGGCCCGTGCGGGCGCTGGGGCAGACGCTGGGAACGCGCGCCGCCGATGACCTGTCGCCCGTGCAGGCCCCCGACCTGCCGCGCGAGCTGCAACCGGTGGTGCAGGCGCTGACGGCGCTGATGGGCCGGCTGCAGGGCCTGCTGGACCACCAGAAGCGCTTCGTGCGCGATTCGGCGCACCAGCTGCGCACGCCGCTGGCCGTGCTCAAGGTGCAGGTGCAGTCCGCGCGCCGCGGCGACATGCCACCCGAGCAGGCGCTGGCGGAGATCGCCACCACCGTGGACCGCGCGGCGGTGCTGGCCAACCAGATGCTGTCGCTGGCCAAGATTGAGCAGTTGCGCCAGGTGCCCGAGTTCGAGCGGCTGGACCTGGCCGAAGCCGTGCGCCAGGTGGCGCTGGACGTGTCCCCGCTCATCGCGGGCAAGGCGCTGGACTTCGAGCTGGACGTGCAGCCGGCTTTCGTGCAGGCCCACCGGTGGATGCTGCAGGAGCTGGCGCGCAACCTGCTGCACAACGCCATCAAGCACAGCCCCGAAGGGGGCGCGCTCACCGTGCGCGTGCGTGCGCTCGGCGAGGTGGCCGAGCTGGCGATCGCCGACGAAGGCCCCGGCATCGGGCCCGAGTTGCGCCGGCGCCTGTTCGCGCCCTTCGCGGCCGGCGACAGCGCGCGCGGATCGGGCCTGGGGCTGGCCATCTGCCGCGAGATCGTGCACACGCTGGGCGGCCAGATCGCGTTGGACAATCGCGACCGGGCACGCCAGATGCCGGGGCTGGACGCGCAGGTGCGGCTGCCCCTTGCAAGAAGCTAGGCGCGGCGCCACATTCCTTTCTCACGACCGGACCGGAGAACCTCTTTCCTTCATGGAGCGCATGCGCATCGACAAGTGGCTGTGGGCCGCCCGCTTCTACAAGACCCGCTCCCTCGCCGCGGAGGAAATCGGCAGGCACCGGGTGCAGGTCAACGGCGACGTGGCCAAACCCGCGCGCGAAGTGAAGGTGGGCGACACGGTGGCCCTGCGCCAGGGCCCCGTCACCCGCACGGTGAACGTGCGCGGCCTCAGCGCCCAGCGCGGCCCCGCGCCGGTGGCGCAGCAGCTTTATGAAGAGACGGCAGAAAGCCTGGCGGCGCAGGCCGCCGCGCGCGAACAGCGGCGCCTGGCGCGCGAGCCGGCCCTGAGCATCGAGCAGGGCCGGCCCACCAAGCGCGACCGGCGCCAGCTGGACACCGCGCGCCGCGGCGCCCCGGCCGGCTGGGGCGAGCGCTGGAGCGCCAGCATCGACGACCTGCGCGGCGAGCCTGACTGAGCCGGCGCGTGCGCCGCCTGTTGCCGGATGCATGGGCACGCGCAGGCGCCGTGCGGGCAGGACTACAGGCCCACGCGAGCCCCGACGACGCCACGCGGCCGGAGCCTTGCGCAGCATGGGACCAGCATGTCGGCACCGCAGCGGGCTGCACCGCGGTGGCGGCGCAGCGGCTGCAAGGGCCGGTGCCTGTTGTTGTTCCACTTCCCTGTTCGCAAGAACGAAAGGATCTCCCATGGCAGAACTACGTTCCGACGTCATCGACGTTCTCAACGACCTGATCGAAAACTCCCACGACGGCGAATACGGCTTCCGCACCCTGGCCGAGCGCGTGCAGAACGCGCGGCTCAAGCAGGTTTTCTCGGACCGCGCCGTGCAATGCGCGCAGGCCGCGCAGGAGCTGTCGCAATGGGTGCGCGCCCAGGGCGGAAAGCCGGCCGACGGCGGCACGGCCAGCGGGGCCCTGCACCGGGGTTGGGTCAAGGTCAAGGGCGCCGTGGGCGCCGACAGCGAAGTGTCCATGCTGGAAGAGGCCGAGCGCGGTGAGGACGCCGCCATCGCCCGCTACCGCAAGGCCCTGAAGGAAGACCTGCCCGCCGACGTGCGCGCGCTGGTGGAGCGCCAGGCCCAGGGCGCGCAGCACAACCATGACCAGATCAAGCTGCTGCGCGACGAAGCCCGCGCGCACAGCTGACCGCCGGGGGTGAAGGGCGGGCGGCTTCGGCCGCCACGCCCTCCCAAGCGCGCCGCCGGCGCGCTTTTTTGTGCCCAAGCTCTGCCGCCGGGTCGCGCAGGCTGCAGCCGCGCGGGGGCCTCGCGGTTTAGAGTGGCGCCATGACCGCGCCCTCCTCCTGCGTGTCCGACGCCGTGCGCTCGCGCCTGTCGGTGCGCGCCTTCCTGCCCGAGCCGGTGCCGCCGGCGCTGATCCGCGACCTGCTGGCCCAGGCGGCGCGCGCGCCTTCGGGCGGCAATCTGCAGCCCTGGCACATCGACGTGCTGGCGGGCGGCGCGCTCGCCGCCTTGCGCGCCCGCATGCGCGAGCGGCTGGCGCCCGGTGCGCAGCCGGAAGCGCCGGCCTATGACATCTATCCGCCGGCCCTGCCCGAGCCCTGGCGCACGCGGCGCTTCGCCATCGGCGAGGCGATGTACGCGCGGCTGGGCATTCCGCGCGAGGACAAGGCGGCCCGCCTGCGCTGGTTCGCCCGCAACTTCGACTTCTTCGGCGCGCCGCTGGCGCTGATGTGCTCGGTGGACCGGCGCATGGGCCCGCCGCAATGGTCGGACCTGGGCATGTTCCTGCAGACGCTGATGCTGCTGCTGCGCGAGCACGGGCTGGACAGCTGCGCCCAGGAATGCTGGGCGCTGTACCCCCAGACCGTGGCCGGCTTCCTGCAGTGGCCCGCGGACCGCGTCATCTTCTGCGGCATGGCCATCGGCCGGCGTGACCCGGCACACCCGGTCAACGGCGTGCGCAGCGAGCGCGCGCCGCTGGACGCGTGGGCGCGTTTCCACGGCTGCTGAGGCCTCCTCCGCGCCGCTGCCCTTCACCGGCGCATGCTGCGCGCCCTGCCCGGGCTCAGACCGGCACCTTCGCCTCCTTCAGCACTCGCAGCACGAAATGCGATTGGCTGTGCCGGATGCCCGGGATCTTGTAGAGCTTCTCGCGCAGCAGCCGCTCGTAGTCGCGCGTGTCGCGCACGGCGATGCGGATGTAGTAGTCGTAATCGCCCGAGACCAGGTAGGCCTCCAGGATCTCGGGGATGGTGGCCAGCACCTGGCCGAAGGCGTAGAGCGTGTCCTCGGTGTGGCTTTCCAGCGTGAGCTGCACGATCACCTGGTCCTGGTAGCCCAGGCGGGCGGGGTCCACCTCCACCGTATAGCGCCTGATCACGCCCTCGTCCTGGAGCCGCTTGATGCGGCTCCAGCAGCTCGTGGGCGACAGGCCCACCTCGGCGCCGATGTCCTGCAGGGTTCGGCGGGCGTCCTGCAGCAGGATGCGCAGGATGGCCAGGTCGATCTTGTCGAAGATTTTTTCGCTCACGCTAGTTTTTCCGAATTTTTTTCTGAATCAGAGGCCGGAACATCGAAATTCCAGAAGCCAATTCTGCGCCAATGCCGGAAGAATTGAGGCATGAACTCTTCCGCCGCCCTCTTTCCCGCCGCCCTGGCGCCCGCCCCCCACCCGGGCGCTGCCGCGGCGCCCACCGTGCGCAACGGCGCGCAGGCCTTGCTGGACACCCTGGTCGAATGCGGTGTCGACACGCTGTTCGGCTATCCCGGCGGTGCCGCGCTGCCGCTGTATGACGCGCTGCACGGCGAGCCGCGCCTGCGCCACATCCTCGTGCGCCACGAGCAGGCGGCCGTACACGCAGCCGAGGGCTATGCGCGCAGCACGGGCAAGGTCGGCGTGGTGCTGGTCACCTCCGGCCCCGGCGTGGGCAACACCATCACGGGCCTGCTGGACGCGATGAGCGATTCCATGCCCGTGCTGTGCATCAGCGGCCAGGTGGCCACGGCCGTGATCGGCACCCAGGCCTTCCAGGAAAGCGACGCGCTGGGCATGTCGCGGCCCGTGACCAAGTGGAACTGCCAGCCGCGCAGCGCGGCCCAGGTCGCCGATGCCGTGCGCCGCGCCCTGGCCGTGGCCGCCGGCGGCCGCCCGGGCCCGGTGCTGCTGGACGTGCCCAAGGACGTTCAGCTCGCGCCGGTGGGCGCGCCCGTGCAGGCGCGGCCTTTGCGCGAGGCCCTGAGCGGTCCGATGCCGCCGCCGCGCGCAGGCAGCCTGCAGCGCGCGGCCGACCTGATCTCCACCGCGCGCCGGCCCGTGTTCTACGGCGGCGGCGGCCTCGTCAACGCGGGCCCGGCCGCCTGCGCCGCCTTCGCGCAGCTGGTGCGCCAGGTGGGTGGCCCCTGCACGCTCACGCTGATGGGGCTGGGCGCGTTCCCCGCCTCCGATCCGCAATTCGTCGGCATGCTGGGCATGCACGGCACGCTGGAGGCCAACCTGGCCATGCACGAAGCCGACCTCGTCATCAACGTGGGCGCGCGCTTCGACGACCGCGTGACGGGCAAGCTCGACGAGTTCTGCCCGCATGCGCGCAAGATCCACATCGACATCGACCCCAGCGCGATCCACCGCACCGTGAAGGTCGACGTGCCCATCGTCGGCGATTGCGGCGCCGTGCTCGACGCGCTGCTGGCCCTGCCCGAACTGCGGGGCCTGGACCCGGCACGGCTCGCACCCTGGTGGCAGCGTGTGGAGCGCTGGCGCGCCCAGCGCTGCCTGGACTTCACGCCCGCGCCGGACGCCATCCTGCCGCAGCAGCTCATGGCCCGCCTGCAGGCGCAGATCGCCGGGCGCGACGCCATCGTCTCCACCGACGTGGGCCAGCACCAGATGTGGGCCGCCCAGTACCTGCGTTTCGAGCGGCCGCGCCGCTGGCTGACTTCGGGCGGCGCCGGCACCATGGGCTACGGCCTGCCGGCCGCGATCGGCGCGCAGGTGGCACACCCGGATGCGCTGTGCGTCTGCGTGAGCGGCGACGCCTCGGTGCTCATGAACATCCAGGAGCTGTCCACGGCCGTGCAGCACGCCACGCCCGTCAAGCTCGTGCTGTCCAACAACGGCTACATGGGCATGGTGCGGCAGTGGCAGGAGCTGATCCACGGCAACCGCCTCTCGCACAGCTGGAACGCCGCGCTGCCCGACTTCGTGGCGCTGGCCAAGGCCTTCGGCTGGGGCGCGCGGCGCGTGTCCGATCCGGCCGAGCTCGATGCGGCGCTGGCCGAATGCCTGGCGTACGACGGCCCCTTCTTCCTGGACGTGCAGGTGGCGGCGCAGGAGAACTGCTTCCCGATGATGCCGGCCGGCGCGGGCCACCACCGCGTGATGCTGGGCAAGGACCGGTGGTACGTCGACGAAGCCGACGAAGCAGCCTGAGCGCAGGCGCCCGCTTCCGGCGCCGGCCGGTCTCAGGGGGAGGCCAGCGCCTCCCTCCCGGCGCCGGGCGCGCAAGATGACTGTTGCGCCATGTGCAGGGACCGCGCCGGCAGCGCGATCTGCGCGCCGTGCGCGGCCACGATGCGCCCGATGCGCAGCAGCACGTCCTGCTTGATGTGCTGGTAGGCCACCCAGCCGGTGGTCCGCGTGAAGGCGTAGACCATGAGGTCGAGCGTGCCTGGCCCGAAGCCGTTGAAGTTCACGATGGTGGTCTGCGTGCCGTCGATGGACTCGTGCGCGGCCAGCATGGCACGAATGTCGTCCACGATGGCCTCGACCTTGTCGAAGTCCTCGAAGCGCAGGCCGATGGTCTCGCGGATGCGCCGGTGCGACATGCGCGAGGGGTTCTCCACCACGATGTGCGTGAACACCGAGTTGGGCACGTAGATCGGGTTCTTGTTGAAGCCGCGGATGCGCGTGTGGCGCCAGCTGATGTGCTCGACCGAGCCTTCGATGGCCTTGTCGGGGCTGCGGATCCAGTCGCCCACGCTGAAGGGCCGGTCCAGGTAGATGGTGAGGCCGCCGAAGAAGTTGGCCAGCAGGTCCTTGGCCGCGAAGCCCACCGCGATGCCGCCGACGCCGCCCAGCGCCAGCAGCCCGCTGATCTGGAAGCCCAGCGTCTGCGCCACCGTGATGGTGGCGACCACCACCACGATCAGGCAGGCCAGCTTCACCAGCGCGTCGATGGTGGTGGTGTCCACCTCCTCGCCCCGGCCGCGGCACCGCGCCTCCACGTTGCGGCCCACCAGCCGTGCGAAGCGCAGCAGGAACCAGGACACGCAGATCACGGCCAGCACGTCGCGGGTGCGGCGCACGTCCTGCAGGAAGTCGGCATCCACCTGCCGCTGCAGCACGGTGGCCATGAAGTCCAGGCCCACCACCCAGACCAGCACGCGCAAGGGGCTGCGGGCGGCCTGCACGAGGGCGTCGTCCCACACGGTGGCGGTCTTGCCCGAAAGACGCTCGATGCGGCTCAGCAGGGCCTGCGCGACGAGGTTGACGAGAAAGGTGGCCAGCGCGATGGCCACCAGCGAGGCGAGCCAGGGTTCCAGGCCCAGGCGCTCGCTCAGAAAGAGACTCAGACGATTCATGGGCCGGCACTCTAAACGCGGGGCCCTGCCCGCGTTGGGTACCGGTTATCGGGCACAGACCATGCCGCCTGCCGCCCGATCGCCATGCCGTCGCGCGCGGCCCGCGAAGCGACGCGGGCCGGCCATGCGCGTGTCCGACCGCTCAGACGAAGCGCGGCGCCCGCTTCTCCAGGTTCGCGCGCACCGCCTCGGTCTGGTTCGGGCTGCCGATCAGCTTCTGCTGCTCCTCGGATTCGGCCATCAGCAGTTGCGCGTCGCTCACGCGCGCGTCCGCCATGGCGTTCATCAGCCGCTTGCCGGCGCGGATGGCGTCGGGGCTGCGGCCCGCGATCTCGTGCGCCAGGCGCTGCGCCTCGGCCAGCGGGTCGGCCACCACGCGCGTGGCCAGGCCCAGCGCCACGGCCTCTTGCCCTTGCACGATGCGGCCGGTGTAGGTCAGCTCGCGCGCCACGTCGTCGCGCACCAGCGGGCGCAGCAGCGGCAGGCCGCCCATGTCGGGCACCAGGCCCCACTTGATCTCCATCACCGACAGGCGCGTGTCGGCCGTCACCAGCCGCAGGTCGGCGCCCAGCGCCAGCTGCAGGCCGCCGCCGAAGGCCACGCCGTGCACGGCGGCGATCACGGGCACCGGCACGTCGCGCCACACGGTGGCGATGTACTGCGGCTTGTTGGCGATGCCGTGGGTGCGCGGCAGCAGGTCCATGTTGCCGCCCTCGCCCATCTTCGCGAAGGATTCCATGTCCAGCCCGGCGCAGAAGGCGCGGCCGCGGCCCGCGCTGACCACGGCGCGCACGCTGCGGTCTTCGCGCAGCTGCTCGCCATGCGCGATCAGCGCGTCGAACATGGCGCTGTTCAGCGCGTTCATCTTGTCCTCGCGCACGAGGTGCAGTTCCACCACGCCATCGTCGTGGCGGATCGTCTGGATGCGTTCAGTCATGGCTCGTCGTTCTCCTGCGCGCCAGTATCCGCGCGAGCTTCTCCATGGCCTATCGCACGCGCTACAGCTACAGTGCGGCGCAGAACAGACGAGGGCCGAGCGCCCGAAGGAGGCAGACCATGGGCATCCGCATCGTGCAACTGGGCAGCGCGCGGCACCCCGACGAGGGCTTGCGCATCGGCACCGTGCGCCGGCCGCCGCGCGGCGTGCCGAAGGCGGAGTTCGCGCGCCAGAACTGGTACGACGTCTGGTACCCGAACCTCGCGCCCTCGGCCGAGACGATGAAGCTGGGCCAGGCGGCGCAGGCCTCGCAGGCGCCCGCCGACTGGACGGCCTTCGCGCGCCGCTACAAGGCGGAAATGGCCGAGCCGGACGCGAGCCGCAGCCTGGACCTGCTGGCCGCGCTGTCGCACCACACGGCGCTGTCGGTGGGCTGCTATTGCGACGACGAATCGCGCTGCCACCGCAGCCTGCTGCGCGGCCTGCTGGCCGAGCGCGGCGCGGACATCGTCGGCTGACGCCGCCCCTGCGGCGCTCAGAACGTGTTCAAGGTCTCGCAGGGGCCGCGCAGCCCCCTTGCCGGGTGGACCTGCAAGGCGCGCTGCGCCGCTCGTAGTGATCTACGAGCAAGCAGCGCAACGCCGCAGGACGCCCGGCAAGGCGGCTGCCCTACGGGTTGGAGCGAAATCGGGCGATTTCTTCGGCCGTTCGCTTGCATGGACACCAGTCCATGCGGCGCGACCGGCCTGCGAACTCATCCCGATTGCGCTCCAACGCGACCCCTGCGAGACCTTGAACACGTTCTCAGAGCTTCTTCTGCAGGAACAGGGCCTGGCCGAAGGCCGGGTCCAGCTGGTAGCCCGCGAAGCCCTCGCGCTCGTAGGCGCGCAGGGCCGGCGCATTGCCGGCCAGCACTTCCAGCGTGAGCTTGCACGCGCCGCGGCGGCGCGCCTCGGCCTCCACGGCCTCGAGCATGCGCTGCGCCACGCGCTGGCCGCGGTGGCTGGCCGCCACGACCACGTCATGCACGTTCACCAGCGGCTGGCACGCGAAGGTGGAAAAGCCCTCGACGCAGTTGATCAGGCCCACGGCCTGTTCGCCGTCGAAAGCCAACACGCTGAAAGCCTGCGGCCGGGCCGCGAGCGCCGCCGGCAGCTCGGCCTTCACGCGCTCGGTCAACGGCGTGCCGCCGCCTGCGGGATCCCGCGCATAGGCATCGAGCAGTTCGACCAGCGCCTGCGCATGGACGGGGTTGCGGTAATCCACCAGGGAAATCTGAATCACACGGGCTCCAGGGCACGATGCGGCAAGGGGGGAAGGATGACTGACAGGGTATCGCCGGCGTGGACCGTCCCGCTGCGCGTGACGATGGCCATGACACCGGCCTTGCGCACCCGGCGCCCGGCTGCGTCGCGGCCGAGCACGGCCGCCAGGAGCCCGGGCTAGAAGCGGTCGATCTGGACGCAGGGATTGCGCAGGCCGGTGAGTTGCACTTCGGCCTCGTCCCCCACGCGCAGACGCGTGCCTTCGGGCAAGGCGAGCAGGTCCAGGCCGCCCGTCGTCAGGTTCTCGCCCAGCTCGCCGGGCCGCACCACGAAGCCGGCCTGGGCCAGTTCCCCGAACAGTTCGGCCTGCAGCAGGTGGACCTGCCGCAAGTTGGGCAGCTGCGGGGTGCGCGCGAGGCGGGAACGGTGCTTCACGGTCAGGCCCGCATGGGCATCGCCGACGGCGCCCAGGCCTTCGGCCAGCACCAATTGAAGCACCGGCTGCTTGCTGAAGCGGTGCACCGGGCTGGCATGCACCGCCACCACGCGCGGCGGCGGCCCGGCGGCCGGACCCACTACGTCCATGCCGGGCGGTGCCTGCGTGCAGGCGCGGCGCGGCGCATCCGGTGCAGGGGGACGCGCTTCATGCCAACGTGGCGGCGATGCGGCGCGCCCAGTCCTGCGCCTGCTGCGCATCGCTGGCCTCGACCATCACGCGCAGCAGCGGCTCGGTGCCGCTGGCGCGGATCAGCACACGGCCGCTGTCGCCCAGCGCGATCTCGGCGCGCTCGCTCTCCTCGGCCAGCGCGCAGTTGGACTTCCAGTCCTGGCCTTCCGTCAGGCGCACGTTGATCAGCGTCTGCGGGAAAAGCGCCACGCCCTCGAGCAGCTGCGCCACCGTGCGGCCGCTGCGCACGCAGGCCTGCAGCACCTGCAGCGCACTGACCAGGCCGTCGCCCGTGGTGTGGCGGTCCAGCGCCAGCAGGTGGCCCGAGCCTTCGCCGCCCAGCAGCCAGCCGCGCCTGTCCAGTTCTTCCAGCACGTAGCGGTCGCCGACCTTGGCGCGCACGAATTCGACGCCTGCGCCCTTGAAAGCCATTTCCACGGCCTTGTTGGTCATCAGCGTGCCCACCACGCCCTCGGGCTTGCGGCCCTGCGCGATGCGGTCGGCCGCCATCAGCCACAGCAGCTCGTCGCCGTTGTAGAGCCGGCCTTGCGCGTCCACCAGCTGCAGGCGGTCGGCGTCGCCATCGAGCGCGATGCCGTAGTCCGCGCCCTGCGCTTTGACGGCGTCGATCAGCGCCTCGGGATGCGTCGCGCCCACGTCTTTGTTGATGTTCAGGCCGTCGGGCTGCACGCCGATGCTGCTGACGTCGGCGCCCAGTTCATGGAAGACGTTGGGCGCCACCTGGTAGGCCGCGCCATGCGCCGCGTCCACCACCAGCTTGAGGCCGCGCAGGCTCAGCGCCGCCGGGAAGGTGCTCTTGCAGAACTCGGTGTAGCGACCGGCCGCGTCGTCCAGGCGGCGCGCGCGGCCCAGCGCGGCCGAATCGGCCCACACGGGCGGCTCGGCCAGGGCGGCTTCGACGGCCAGTTCCCATTCGTCGCTGAGCTTGGTGCCCTGCGCGCTGAAGAACTTGATCCCGTTGTCGGGGAAGGCGTTGTGGCTGGCGCTGATGACCACGCCCAGGCTGGCGCGCTGCGCGCGCGTGAGGTAGGCCACGCCGGGCGTGGGCAGCGGGCCCAGCAGCACCACGTTGACGCCGGCCGAGTTGAAGCCCGATTCGAGCGCCGATTCGAGCATGTAGCCCGAGATGCGCGTGTCCTTGCCGATCAGCACGGTGGGACGCGCCTCGGTCTTCCTGAGCACGCGGCCCACGGCATGCGCGAGGCGCAGCACGAAGTCGGGCGTGATCGGCGGTTGGCCCACCGTGCCGCGGATGCCGTCGGTGCCGAAATACTGTCTGCTGGCCGTCATGGCGTCGCTCTCCTGTGTCTTCTTCGATGTAGGGGGCCGGGCCGCGGCCGGCCCGTGGATCGGGGCCCCGCCCGTTCAGGCGGGATTGTCGGGGCTGGCGCCGCCGGCCGCGCCGGCATCCTGTGCCTGCATGGCGCGCCACACGGCCAGCGCCTCGACCGTCTCGCGCACGTCATGCACGCGCACGATGCGGGCCCCGCGCTCCACCGCCAGCACGGCGGCCGCGGTGCTGGCCACCTTGCGCTGGCCAGCTTCCTGCACGCCGGTCACGGCGCCCAGCGAGGACTTGCGCGACCAGCCGGCCAGCAGCGGATAGCCCAGCGCCAGCAGTTCCCGCTGGCGGGCCAGCAGCGCGAAGTTCTGCGCCACCGTCTTGCCGAAGCCGATGCCCGGGTCGAGCACGATGCGTTCGGCCGCCACGCCCTGCGCGCGCAGCCGCCGCGCGGCGTCGGCCAGGAAGTCGCGCACCGTGGGCACGCCATCGCCCTCCATCGGGGCCGCCTGCATGGTCTGCGGGTCGCGGTGCATGTGCATCAGGCACACGCCGCAGCCCGGGTGGGCCGCCACCGCTTCGCGCGCGCCGGGCTGGCGCAGGGCCCAGATGTCGTTCACGATGTCGGCGCCCAGGTCGAGCACGGCGCGCATCAGCTCGGGCTTGTAGGTGTCGATGGACAGCGGCACGCCCAGGCGCAGGGCGCCGCGTACCACGGGCAACACGCGGGCGCTTTCCTCTTCCAGCGACACGGGGGGACTGCCGGGCCGCGTGGATTCGCCGCCGATGTCCAGGATGTCGGCGCCTTCCCGGATCAGTTGCTCGCAGTGCCGCAGGGCTGCGGCCGTGCTGGCGTGGGCGCCGCCGTCGGAAAAGGAATCGGGCGTGACGTTGACGATGCCCATGACCTGCGGACGGCGCAGGTCAATGAGGAAGCGGCTGGTCTGCCAGCGCGCGAAAGCGGGATCGGGGCTCAGGGACATGCGAGCGGTGGGCGCGAGGGACAGGACGGGCGCACCGGGCGCGCCAACGAAAAACGGGGCCTGAGCCCCGTTTGCTGCCGTCCGGCGCCTGATGGCATCAGGCCGCCGTGGGCGCCGGATCCGGCTTGACCGCGGCCGAGCCGCCCGTGCCACCGCTGCCCGAGGGCGGCGTGCGCGGGGTGAAGTCCTTGGGCGGACGCGGCTCGCGGCCGGCCATGATGTCGTCCAGCTGCTCGGTGTCGATGGTTTCCCACTCCAGCAGGGCCTTGGCCATGGCGTGCATCTTGTCGCTGTTCTCTTCGATCAGGCGGCGGGCCAGCGCGTACTGCTCGTCGATGATGCGGCGCACCTCGGCGTCCACCTTCTGCATGGTGGTCTCGCTCATGTTGGTGGTCTTGGTCACCGAGCGGCCCAGGAACACCTCGCCCTCGTTCTCGGCATAGACCATCGGGCCCAGGGCCTCGCTCATGCCGTACTTCATGACCATGTCGCGCGCCAGGTTCGTCGCCCGCTCGAAGTCGTTGCTCGCGCCCGTGGTCATCTGGTTCATGAACACTTCTTCGGCGATCCGGCCGCCGAACAGCATGCTGATCTGGTTGAGCATGTACTCGCGGTCGTAGCTGTAGCGGTCGTTCTCGGGCAGGCTCATGGTCACGCCCAGCGCGCGGCCGCGCGGGATGATGGTGACCTTGTGCACCGGGTCGCACTTGGGCAGCAGCTTGCCGATCAGGGCATGGCCGGCCTCGTGGTAGGCGGTGTTGCGGCGCTCGTGCTCGGGCATGACCATGCTCTTGCGCTCGGGGCCCATGAAGATCTTGTCCTTGGCCTTCTCGAAGTCCTGCATCTCGACCACGCGGGCATTGCGGCGGGCGGCCATCAGGGCGGCCTCGTTGCACAGGTTGGCCAGGTCGGCGCCCGACATGCCGGGCGTGCCGCGCGCGATGATGCTTGCGTTCACGTCCTGGCCCAGCGGCACCTTGCGCATGTGCACATTCAGGATCTGCTCGCGGCCGCGGATGTCGGGCAGCGTCACGTAGACCTGGCGGTCGAAGCGGCCCGGGCGCAGCAGGGCCGCGTCCAGGATGTCGGGGCGGTTGGTCGCGGCGACCACGATCACGCCCAGGTTGGTCTCGAAGCCGTCCATCTCGACCAGCATCTGGTTCAAGGTCTGCTCGCGCTCGTCGTTGCCGCCGCCCAGGCCGGCGCCACGCTGGCGGCCCACGGCGTCGATTTCGTCGATGAAGATGATGCAGGGGGCGTTCTTCTTGGCGTTCTCGAACATGTCGCGCACGCGGGCCGCGCCCACGCCGACGAACATTTCCACGAAGTCCGAACCGGAGATCGAGAAGAAGGGCACCTTGGCCTCGCCCGCGATGGACTTGGCCAGCAGCGTCTTGCCGGTGCCCGGCGGGCCGACCAACAGCAGACCGCGCGGGATGCGACCGCCCAGTTTCTGGAACTTCTGCGGGTCCTTGAGGAAGTCGACGACTTCCTTCACCTCTTCCTTGGCCTCGTCGCAGCCGGCGACGTCGGCGAAGGTGACGGTGTTGTTGTTCTCGTCGAGCATGCGCGCCTTGGACTTGCCGAAGCTGAACGCCCCGCCCTTGCCGCCGCCCTGCATCTGGCGCATGAAGTAGATCCACACGCCGATCAAGAGCAGCATGGGGCCCCAGCTCACGAGCAGGGTCATGAGCAGCGAGCCTTCCTCGCGCGGCTTGACGTCGAACTTGACGTTGTGATCGATCAGGTCGCCCACCAGGCCCCGGTCCAGCACCGTCGCGTTGGTGCGGATGCGGCGGTCGTCATTGGTGATGGCCACGATCTCGCCGCCGCCCAGCCCTTCGGGAATGGTGGCGCTCTTGATCTGGTTGTTGCGGACCTGGTCGATGAATTCCGAATAGCTCACCGTGCCGGCGCCGCCACCGGCACGGGTGTCGAACTGCTTGAACACAGTGAACAGCACCATCGCGATGACGAGCCAGACGGCGACCTTGGAAAACCACTGATTGTTCAAACGATGCTCCAGTCGATGACGTGGGGATGACAGAAGCGCCCCCACTGGCAGTCAGATGGGCGGGATTCTAGGCTTTTCAAGCTGCGAAAACGGCTGAAATCCCTATGGTGGCCATAGGGCCGGCGCGGACGAAGCGGTCATCTGACACACCCTGCCACAGCGCTTGCATGCGGTCTCAGAGCCTGTTCAGTGTCTCCAAGGGGTCGCGTTGGGGCGCAATCGGGATGCGATCAGTGCTGCGGCGCGCCGCATGGGCTTGTGCCCATGTAAGCGACGCGGCGCTGAGCGGGCCCGATTTCGTCCCAACCCTTCGGGCAGTCGCCTTGCCGGGCGTCCTGCGGCGTTGCAGCGCTTGCGCGTAGATCGCTACGAGCGGCGCGCTGCGCCTTGCAGGCCACCCGGCAAGGCGGCTGCGCGACCCCTTGGAGACACTGAACAGGCTCTCAGGCCTGGGGTTTCAAACCGATACCGACGAGGAAGTTCTCGGCCGACTTGTCGCGCGAGGCCTTGGGTTTCATCGGTTTCACGACACGAAAATTCGCCTTGAACAGGCGCACGAGCTCGTCATAGCCGCCGCCGTGGAAGACCTTGGCCACCAGAGCGCCTTCGGGTTTGAGATGCGCCCGGGCGAAATCCACCGCCAGCTCCACCAGGTTCACGACGCGGGCCGCGTCCGCCGAGCCGATGCCCGAGAGATTGGGCGCCATGTCCGAGACCACCAGGTCCACCGCGCGGCCTTGGACGGCGGCTTCGAGCTGCGCCAGCACCTCGGATTCACGGAAATCGCCCTGGATGAAGGTCACGCCCTCGATGGGCTCCATGGGCAGGAGGTCCAGCGCGATGATGGCGCCATCCAGTGCGCCCACAGCCGCACCCTGCGGCGACAGCCGTCGGCGCACGTACTGGCTCCACGCACCGGGCGTGGAGCCCAGGTCCACCACCACCTGGCCGGGCCGGATGAGGTTCAGGGTCTCGTCGATCTCCTTGAGCTTGTACGCGGCGCGCGCGCGGTAGCCCTCCTTCTGGGCCTGCTTGACCCAGGGGTCGTTGACATGGTCGTTGAGCCAGGCCTTGTTGACCTTGGCGCTCTTTGTTTTCACCTTCATTGCCACTCGATAATAGGCGCATGCCCGCCATTCAACTCACCCCCGCGCAGCGCAAGGTGCACCGCGCTGACGCCCATCACCTCGATCCGATCGTCATGATCGGCGGCGACGGGCTCACCCCGGCCGTCAAGAAGGAGGCCGATGCCGCCCTCAAGGCCCACGGGCTGATCAAGATCCGCGTTTTTTCCGACGACCGCCTGGCGCGCGACGCCATGCTGGCCGAGCTGGCCGACGAACTGAACGCCGCCCCAATCCAGCACATCGGCAAGCTGCTCGTGCTCTGGCGCCCCAAGCCGGCCAAGGAGCGCACGGTCGACGAAGACCGCATGCCCGGCCCGAAGGACGTCAAGGTGCTCAAGTACGGCAAGGGCGGCCAGCGCCCCGAGGTCAAGGTGCTGCGCGTGCTGGGCAACCAGCGCCTGACCCCCGGCGGCACCATCAAGCGCGCCAAGCCCAAGCAGAAATCACTGAAGAAAGGTCGCCTGGGCTAGTAGCCGGGCCGCATCGTGAGCCAGCCACAGCGCCACATCCTGTGCATGAAATGGGGCACCAAGTACGGCCCCGAATACGTCAACCGCCTCTACGGCATGGTGCGCCGCCATCTGCGCGGCGACTTCAACTTCGTCTGCCTGACCGACCGCAGCGAAGGCATCCGGCCCGAGGTGCACTGCCTGCCCATTCCGCCGCTGGCGCTGGAGCTCAGGCCCGGCGCCCCGGACCGCGCGTGGAAGAAGCTGACCACCTTCGAGGCCGACCTGCACGGCCTGCGCGGCACCGCCCTCTTCCTGGACCTGGACGTGGTGATCGTCGGCTCGCTCGACGATTTCTTCACCCTGCCGGGCGAGTTCCTGATCATCCACGACTACCCGCGCTTCTGGCGCTTCGGCGAGCGCGTGACGGGCAACTCCTCGGTCTACCGCTTCGAGCTGGGCGCCCATGCCGACGTGCTGGCGTACTTTCGCGCCCACATGGACGAGGTGCCCCGGCAGTTCCGCAACGAACAGGCGTTCCTGTCGGACTTCCTGCACCGCCAGGGCAAGCTGGGCTACTGGCCCGCGGCCTGGTGCCCGAGCTTCAAGTACCACGGCATTCCGGCCTGGCCCAGCAACTACTGGAAGCCGCCCTTCGTGCCGCCGGATGCGCGCATCGTGATCTTCCATGGCGAGTGCAACCCGCCCGACGCGCTCGTGGGCCGGCGCAACAAGCGCTTTGCACACATCGAGCCCGCGACCTGGATCGCGGAGCATTGGAAGGAATAGGCCACCGTCGGGCCTGCGCCGCCGCCGCGCGCCGGCTTCACCAGGCCGGCGCGCGCACGCCGGCCAGCGGACGGCCCATGAGCCGCGTGAGGATGGCCAGCGGGCTGGCCGAGGGGTCGTACTCCTGGCCCGGGGGCAGGTACAGCGTCTGCTCCGTCATGTACTGGCCCGACATCACGGCATGCGAGGTCTGGTCCGAGAAGCAGACCCAGGTGGAGCCGGCCGGGAAAGGCATGGTCTCCTGCGGGGCATGGGCCTGGTAGTCCAGGTCGCTCTTCATGCCGTCGTGCAGCTGCAGCATCAGGTGGTCGTACTCGCTGCGCAGCGATTTGGTCACGTGCAGCGCCTTCAGCGCCCGGGCCTGCCAGGCCACATAGGGCTTGGCGCGCGGCAGGAAATGCCGGGCCACGGTTTCAAAAGGCTCACCCACACGCCAGACGCGCGGCGCGCCTTCGGGGTTCAGGTTGGTGAACACGCGCAGGATGCGCTCGCCGTAGTTCGGACGCGAGGGGAAGGAATCCACATGCAGCCGGCGGTCGTCGGCGCGCCAGGACTGCGCGCGCGTTTCCACCTGCATAGGCCTGAAGCTCGTCGGCGCCGCCCGCAGCTTGGGCACGTAGTCGGGCAGCAGCCCTTCGATGAGCGCATGGGCCTGGCCGCGAAAGCGCCGCACCATGCGCGCGACAGCCGCCTGCGTGGCCTCGTCGCCTGCCGCGCCCTTGAGCCGGTCGTCCACGCCCAGGCTGATGTTGCGCGACTTGGGGTCGCGCACCTCGGGGCGCAGCAGCGCGGCTTCGCCCGGTTCCAGCTCGTAGCTTAGGTGCGGAAAGTACAGCACCTTGCCCGCTTCCAGGGCCGCGGTCCATTCCCGGCGGGAAGGCACGCCCTGCCAATCGGGGGCTTCCAGGCTCAGGATCTGGGATTCCATCGCACACACTCCGATTCACTCGATCGATGCACGCCGGGCGGTGCGCCGGGGCCGGCCTCGCGTGCCGGCGTTCATCGCGGCTTCGCGTGCCCCAGGCGCCACAGGACGGCCCCGGCACACAGCCATTGCACGAAGTACATGCCCGTGCCCACGCTGTGCCAGAGCTTCAGATTCTCCCGCGCCACGATGCGCGGGGCCACGGCGTACTCCAGCAGCAGCGCCAGCAGCAGGCCGGCCACGACGGGCATCACCACGGCCGGCGGCGGCGCGGAGGGTGCATCGTCTGCGTCCGTGTCACGCCGCGTCGTGGCCATGAGCAGCACCAGCGCGCAGCCGACGGACATCCAGCTCTGCGCCGTGAACAGCCGGGCCGCCATGGCGCCGGCCATCGCGGGCGTGGCCAGATGCGCGAACAGCATCGGCACGGCCACGAAGCCGATGACCGTGAGGCTGCCCCACCACAGGGCCGCGCTCATCAGGGCAAGGCGCTGCTTCATGGCGGCCGCGCGCCTCAGCGGTAGCTGACCGCCACGATCTCGTAGCGCTTCTCGCCGCCGGGCGCCTGCACCACCGCCACGTCGCCCTCTTCCTTGCCGATCAGCGCGCGCGCGATGGGGCTGGAGACGTTGATCAGGCCCTTCTTGAGGTCGGCCTCGTCCTCGCCCACGATCTGGTACTTCACCGCCTCGCCGGTGCTTTCCTCTTCCAGCTCCACCGTCGCGCCGAAGACCACCTTGCCGCCGGCGTCGAGGGCGCTCGGGTCGATGATCTGCGCCACCGACAGCTTGCCCTCGATTTCCTGGATGCGGCCCTCGATGAAGCCCTGGCGGTCCTTGGCCGCGTCGTAGTCGGCGTTCTCGCTCAGGTCGCCCTGCGCGCGCGCCTCGGCGATGGCGTTGATCACGCCGGGACGCTCCACCGTCTTCAGGTGATGGAGTTCCTCGCGCAGCATCTCGGCACCGCGCTTGGTGATGGGAAGGGTCGTAGCCATTGCTGAAGTTCTCCGTTCTGATTGGAAAGCGGCGGCGCTGCTGCGCGCCGACGCTTGCACAAAAGCAAAACCGCCGGGCGTTGCCGCCTGGCGGTGTCGAATGCGCCTGATTATGCCGTGGCCGGCACGCGCGGCAAGCCCGCGCGTGCCGGGACCCTGTCGCTCAGGCAGCGGCCAACTGATCGGCCAGTTGCGCGTGCATTTCCTGCACCGAGATGACCTGAAGGGCACCCATGTGCTGCATGCCTTCCACCGCCGCCTCGGCGCCGAAGATGGTGGTGAAGGTGGTCACGCGCGCCAGCAGCGCCGAGGTGCGGATCTGGCGCGAATCGGCGATCGCGTTGCGGCGCTCCTCCACCGTGTTGATGACCAGCGCGATCTCGTTGTTCTTGATCATGTCCACGATGTGCGGGCGGCCTTCGGCCACCTTGTTCACCGTCGCGCAGGCAATGCCGGCGGCGTTGATGGCGGCGGCCGTTCCCTTGGTCGCGATCAGCTCGAAGCCCAGGGCGACCAGGCCGCGCGCGACCTCGACCGCACGCGGCTTGTCGTTGTTCTTGACCGAGATGAACACCTTGCCCGAGGTGGGCAGGTGCGTGCCCGCGCCGAGCTGGCTCTTCACGAAGGCCTCGCCGAAGGTCTTGCCCACGCCCATCACCTCGCCCGTGGACTTCATCTCGGGGCCGAGGATGGTGTCCACGCCCGGGAACTTGACGAAGGGGAACACCGCCTCCTTCACGCTGAAGTACGGCGGCGTCACTTCCTTCGTGATGCCCTGGGAGGCCAGCGACTGGCCGGCCATGCAGCGCGCCGCGACCTTGGCCAGCTGGATGCCGGTGGCCTTGCTCACGTAGGGCACGGTGCGCGAGGCGCGCGGATTCACTTCCAGCACGTAGATCACGTCCTGGCCGTCCTTTTCCTGGATGGCGAACTGCACGTTCATCAGGCCGACCACGTTCAGCGCCTTGGCCATGGCGGCGCTCTGGCGCTTGAGTTCGGCGATGGTCTCGGCCTTCAGGCTGTAGGGCGGCAGCGAGCAGGCGGAGTCGCCCGAATGCACGCCGGCCTGCTCGATGTGTTCCATCACGCCGCCGATCAGCACCTGGCCTTCGGCATCGCGCAGGCAGTCCACGTCGCATTCCACGGCGTCGTTCAGGAAGCGGTCCAGCAGCACGGGCGAATCGTTGCTCACCTTCACGGCCTCGCGCATGTAGCGCTCCAGGTCGCGCTGCTCGTGCACGATCTCCATCGCGCGGCCGCCCAGCACGTAGCTCGGGCGCACCACCAGCGGGTAGCCCAGGGCCGCGGCCTTCTCCAGCGCCTCGGCTTCGGTGCGCGCGGTGGCGTTGGGCGGCTGGCGCAGGTTCAGGTCCTGCAGCAGCTTCTGGAAGCGCTCGCGGTCTTCGGCCGCGTCGATCATGTCGGGGCTGGTGCCGATGATGGGCACGCCGTTGGCCTCCAGGTCCAGCGCCAGCTTCAGCGGCGTCTGGCCGCCGTACTGCACGATCACGCCTGCCGGCTTTTCCTTGTCGACGATCTCCAGCACGTCTTCCAGCGTGAGCGGCTCGAAATACAGGCGGTCCGAGGTGTCGTAGTCCGTCGAGACGGTTTCCGGATTGCAGTTGACCATGATGGTCTCGTAGCCGTCCTCGCGCATCGCCAGCGCCGCATGCACGCAGCAGTAGTCGAACTCGATGCCCTGGCCGATGCGGTTCGGGCCCCCGCCCAGCACCATGATCTTCTTCTTGTCGGTGGGCTCGGCCTCGCACTCCTCGTCATACGTGGAGTACATGTAGGCCGTGTTGGTCGGGAACTCGGCCGCGCAGGTGTCCACGCGCTTGTAGACCGGGCGCACGCCCAAGGCGCGGCGCTTCTCGCGAATCGCCGTGTCAGTGGTCCTGAGCTGCTTGGCCAGCCGGCGATCGGAGAAGCCCTTCTGCTTGAGCAGGCGCAGCGTGTCGGCGTCGATGTCGTCGAGCGTCTTCGTTTCGAGTTCGAGCTCGATCTTCACGATCTCCTCGATCTGCACGAGAAACCACGGGTCGATCTTGGTCAGCGCGAAGACCTCGTCGACGCTCATGCCCTGGGCGAAGGCGTCGCCCACATACCAGATGCGCTCGGGGCCGGGCTCGCCCAGCTCCTTCTCGAGGACTTCGCGGTCCTGGGTCTTCTCGTTCATGCCGTCGACGCCGACCTCGAGGCCGCGCAACGCCTTCTGGAACGATTCCTGGAAGGTGCGGCCCATGGCCATAACTTCGCCCACCGACTTCATCTGTGTGGTCAGGCGCGAATCGGCGGCCGGGAACTTCTCGAAAGCGAAGCGCGGGATCTTGGTGACCACGTAGTCGATCGAGGGCTCGAACGACGCCGGCGTGGCGCCGCCCGTGATCTCGTTGCGCAATTCGTCCAGCGTGTAGCCCACGGCCAGCTTGGCCGCGACCTTGGCGATGGGGAAGCCCGTGGCCTTGGAGGCCAGCGCCGACGAACGCGACACGCGCGGGTTCATCTCGATGACGATCATGCGGCCGTCCTTCGGGTTGACCGAGAACTGCACGTTGGAACCGCCGGTGTCGACGCCGATCTCGCGCAGCACCGCCAGCGAGGCGTTGCGCATGATCTGGTATTCCTTGTCGGTCAGCGTCTGCGCGGGCGCCACGGTGATCGAGTCACCGGTGTGCACGCCCATCGGGTCGAGGTTCTCGATGGAGCAGACGATGATGCAGTTGTCCGCCTTGTCGCGCACCACCTCCATCTCGTATTCCTTCCAGCCGAGCAGCGATTCCTCGATCAGCAGCTCGTTGGTGGGCGAGGCTTCCAGGCCCCGCTTGCAGATGGTCTCGAACTCTTCGGGGTTGTAGGCGATGCCGCCGCCCGTGCCGCCGAGCGTGAAGCTGGGGCGAATCACCGTGGGGAAGCCGACGTGCTTCTGCACGGCCCAGGCCTCTTCCATCGAGTGGGCGATGCCCGAGCGCGCCGAGCCCAGGCCGATCTTGGTCATCGCGTCCTTGAACTTCAGGCGGTCCTCGGCCTTGTCGATGGCCTCGGGCGTGGCGCCGATCAGCTCGACCTGGTACTTGTCGAGCACGCCGTTGCGCCACAGGTCCAGCGCGCAGTTCAGCGCGGTCTGGCCGCCCATGGTGGGCAGGATCGCGTCGGGGCGCTCCTTGGCGATGATCTTCTCGACCGTGGGCCAGGTGATCGGCTCGATGTAGGTGACGTCGGCCGTGGCCGGGTCGGTCATGATCGTCGCCGGGTTGCTGTTGATCAGGATGACCTTGTAGCCTTCTTCGCGCAGCGCCTTGCAGGCCTGCACGCCGGAGTAGTCGAACTCGCAGGCCTGGCCGATGACGATCGGGCCGGCGCCGATGATGAGGATGCTCTTGAGGTCTGTGCGCTTAGGCATTCGCGGCCTCCGCCTTGTATTGGTCCATGAGCGCAGTGAAGCGGTCGAACAGGTAGCTGATGTCGTGCGGGCCGGGCGAGGCTTCCGGGTGCCCCTGGAAGCAGAAGGCCGGCTTGTCCGTGCGGGCCAGGCCCTGCAGCGTGTGGTCGAACAGGCTGACGTGCGTGGCGCGCAAGTTCGCCGGGAGCGTCTTCTCGTCCACCGCGAAGCCATGGTTCTGGCTGGTGATGCTCACGCGGCCGCTGTCCAGGTCTTTGACGGGATGGTTCGCGCCATGGTGGCTGTTCTGCATCTTGAAGGTCTTCGCGCCCGAAGCCAGCGCCATGATCTGGTGGCCCAGGCAGATGCCGAAGGTCGGGATGCCGGTCTCGATCAGCTCGCGCGTGGCCGCGATGGCGTAGTCGCAGGGCTGCGGGTCGCCGGGGCCGTTGGACAGGAAGATGCCATCGGGCTTGAGCTTGAGCACGTCGGCGGCCGGCGTCCTGGCCGGCACCACGGTGATGCGCGCACCGCGCTGCGCCAGCATGCGCAGGATGTTCTTCTTGACGCCATAGTCATAGGCCACCACGTGGTGGCGCGGCGTGATCTGCACGCCGTAGCCGGCGCCGAGCTTCCATTCGGTCTGCGTCCACTCGTAGGTCTGCTGCACCGACACGACCTGTGCCAGGTCCAGCCCGGCCATGGAGGGTGCTGCCTTCGCGGCGGCGATCGCAGCGTCGATGCGCGTCTGCGTGGGCGCCTCGCCCGCGGCCAGGCCCACGATCGCGCCGTTCTGCGCGCCCTTCGTGCGCAGCAGGCGCGTGAGCTTGCGCGTGTCGATGCCGGCGATGGCGACGGTGTTGCCGCGCACCAGGTAGTCCGACAGCGTGGCGCTCTTGCGGAAGTTGGACGCGACGAGCGGCAGGTCCTTGATGATCAGGCCCGCGGCATGGATCTTGTCGGCTTCGATGTCTTCCTCGTTGACGCCATAGTTGCCGATGTGCGGGTACGTCAGGGTGACGAGCTGCTGGCAGTAGCTGGGGTCGGTGAGAATTTCCTGGTAGCCGGTGATGGCGGTGTTGAATACCACTTCACCGACCGTGGTGCCGGTGGCACCGATCGACTTGCCGAGAAAGACCGTGCCGTCTGCGAGCGCCAGGATGGCGGGCGGGAAGGATCCCTGGAGGGATGAAAGCACTGGGTTCTCCGTTGGATGGATGACGCCCAAAGCGAACCCAAGGTGCCCGGCCAGGCTGCAGGTGGCCAGCGGACGTGAAGGTTGCGGCTTTCGTCGAGGATGAGGCTTGTGCGCGCAGTGGGCGAAGGTCGAGGCGAAAAGCCGCTGATTATAGCCTGCGGACCGGGTGTTTTCCCCAGGTGGCGCCCGAAATCAGTGCATCTCCTCCACCCCCGGCAGCAGGTCCAGCCCCAGCCAGCGCTGGAATCCGGCGTAGCTGAGCGGCGGGTTCACCTTGGCGTCGGGCCTGTTGGGCTGCCAGTGCACCCAGGTGCGGCCCGTCACGGCGTCGTGGACCAGCTTGAACAGGTGCGTGGGCACGTGCACACGGTTCGGGCCGATGACCTGCCGGTCGGCGAACACCGGGCCGGTCAGCACGTACACGTCGCCGCGCGCACGCAGCGCGTACCTGCGCGTGTCCTCCTCGATGCGCGCCCAGGGGCCGCCGTTCTGGCGCGGGTCCTGCGGCACCATGTTGGCGAGGCTGAAGGACTGGGCCATGGCGCGCTCGGTCGGCATGTCGGCCGCGGGCGCCATGTGGCCGCGCGACCAGCCGGAGCCGCGGTAGTCCTCCAGCTCGGCGCGCTCGCCCCTGCGCAGGCGCGCATCGGCGAAGAAGCGGCCCTGGCGCTCGATGCGCCGGGCGCGCAGCACGATGTCGCGGTTGAGCCGCTGCGCCACGTACACGGGCGTGCGGGATTCGCCGGAATGCAGGATCGCGAAGCCGTCGTAGCACAGTTCGCGCAGGCGGCCCGCCAGGGCCACCGCGGGCGCCCGGCCGCCGGCAAAGAACTGCGGGCAGTTCGCGAAGCCGGTGGCCGTGGCGCCCGCCGGGGCCGCCCGGCCGGCCGGGCTGCGCGCCGCGGCCGGCGCGAGGGCCAGCCAGGCAGCCAGGCCGATGGCGGCCGCGGCCCCGATCCAGGCGCGGCCTGGCTGCGGGTCTTCTTGCTTCTTCAACCACATGGCAGGTCGGCAGATCGTTTTTTCGAGGGGGGACGAGGAACGGCGCGTGCGGGCACGCCAGCAGCGCGGCACCCGGTGAACGGAAAGGCGCAGGCCGCCGCCGAGGCCGTGCGACCCCGCCGCTGCGGCAACAAGGGTTGGCGAGCGGCGCGCCGCAAAGGGAGCCGCGCCCGCCCGCCGGGACAGGCAGCGCGCGCTCACGCAGCGCCGCGCAGCCTGCGAGCGGGTGAGCAAGGAGGAAAGAGAGAGCACGCGCGCCGGATGCACCACACGCCAGGCAGTGCACCAGGCAGCGGCGCCCGGGGAGTGCGCAGGGGCCCTGCGCGCGCCGTGCCAGGGGTCAAGGGCCAGCGTGTCGCCCGGGCATGGCCGGCCGGACCGGCCCGGCGGCCTGGGCATGGGGCATGCGCCTGCGCCGGCCCTTGTGCGCGCAACCGGCGGAATCAGCCGGGCTCGCCCATCGCCTGCGCTGCACTGGCATGCAGGCAGATCGCGGCGGCCGCGGCCACGTTGAGCGACTCTTCCCCGCCCGGCTGGGCGATGCGGATGCGCTGCGCGGCCTTCGCTTCCAGGGCCGCGGAGACGCCCTGCCCTTCATGCCCCAGGAGCCAGGCACAGGGCCAGGGCAGGCGCGCGCGGTGCAGCAGCTCGCCGCCGTGCGAACTGGTGGCCAGCAGCGGCAGCGCCAGGCGGTCCAACTCGGCGGGCGCGAGGCCTTCGACCAGGTGCAGACCGAAATGCGCACCCATGCCTGCGCGCAGCACCTTGGGCGACCACAGCGCGGCCGTGCCCTTGAGGGCCAGCACCTGCGCGAAGCCGAAGGCGGCGGCGCTGCGCAGGACCGAACCCACGTTGCCGGCGTCCTGCAGGCGGTCGAGCACCACCGTCGGCAGGCCGGGCTGCAGCCCGGCATGGACCGGCAGGTCCAGCACGAAGCCCATGGGCGCGGGCGACTCCAGCGTGCTCAGCGCGGGCCACAGCGCGTCGTCGACGACCAGGGTGCGTGGCGCGGCATCGCCCCATTCGGGGGCCAGCGAAGGCCAGGCCGACTGGCTGAACAGCGCCATCGCCGGTTGCACGCCGCGCTGCAGCGCCGCGCGGCACAGGTGGTCTCCTTCGATCCAGAGCCGGCCCAGGCGACGGTAGGCGCCCGGGTCCTGCACCAGCCGGCGCAGTTCCTTCAGCAAGGGGTTGTCGCGCGACTGGATGGCGGTGAAGCGCAGCGCGTTCACGGCGCGGCCTCCGGCATCGCCGCCGGCAGGGCCATGGGGACGGCCAGCACCGCGGGCACCGCCTCGGGAGCGTCGGCCAGGGTCGCGATGGGCTTGAGCGTCAGGGCCTGCGCCACGGGCGAGAACGAGCGGCGGTGGTGGATGCAGGCGCCGTGGCGCTGCAGCGCCTCCAGGTGCTCGCGCGTGCCGTAGCCCTTGTGGCCCGCGAATCCGTAGTGCGGAAACTCTTCGTGCAGCTGGGCGCAGAGCCGGTCGCGATGCACCTTGGCCACGATGGACGCGGCCGAGATGGCCTGCACCAGCGCATCGCCCTTCACGACGGCTTCGGCCAGCACGTCCAGCGTGGGCAGCCGGTTGCCGTCCACCAGCACCCGGGCGGGTTTGAGCCGCAGGCCTTCGACGGCGCGCCGCATGGCGAGCATCGTCGCCTGCAGGATGTTGAGCCGGTCGATCTCTTCGACGCTGGCCTGTGCGATGGAACAGCACAGCGCCTTGGCCAGGATCTCGTCGTGCAGGCGCTCGCGCCGCGCGGCCGTCAGCACCTTCGAATCGGCCAGGCCGCGGATGGGCTTTTGCTCGTTCAGGATCACGGCCGCAGCCACCACGGGCCCGGCCAGCGGGCCGCGGCCGGCCTCGTCCACGCCGGCCAGCAGGCCGGGCGCGCTCCAGTTCAGGGGCGCCTGCACCGGCATGGCGGCAGCGGTGCGCCGGCGGCGCGGGCGCGCCGGGGTGGCGGGGATGGGCGTGCTCATCGGGACAGCACTCCGGCGATGGCCTGCGCGCACAGCGTGGGCGTGTCGCGGCGCAACAGCTCGTGCAACTGCGTGAAGCGCTGCTGCAGCGCCTGCACGTCGCCGGGCGACTGCAGCCAGGCCAGCGTGGCCTCCGCCAGCGCCTGCGGCGTGGCCGCGTCCTGCAACAGCTCGGGCACCACGAAGTCTTCGCACAGGATGTTGGGCAACCCCACCCAGGGCTGCAGCTGCTGGCGATGCATGAGCCGCCAGGACAGGCGATTCATGTTGTAGGCGATGACCATCGGCCGCTTGAACAGTGCCGCCTCCAGCGTGGCCGTGCCGCTGGCGATCAGGGTCGCGTCGCAGGCCGCGAGCGCGGCGTGCGACTGGCCCTGCAGCAGCGTGATCTGGCCGGCCATGGGGCTGGCTTGCAGCAGCTGCGCCATCTCGGCCTGCAGGCTGGGCACCACCGGGCAGATGAACCGCAGTTGCGGCTGGGCCTTGCGCATCAGCGCCGCCGCCTCGAAGAAGCGCGCGGCCAGGTAGCGCATTTCGGAGCGCCGGCTGCCGGGCAGCAGTGCCACGATGGGCCCCTGTTCCGGCAGGCCCAGCGCACGCCGGGCGGCCCGCGCATCGGGCTGCAGCGGAATGACCTGCGCGAGCGGATGGCCGACGTAGCTGGCCTGCACGCCCTGCGCGGCCAGCAGCGCCGGCTCGAAGGGAAAGATGCACAGCACATGGTCGGCTGCGGCGCGGATCTTGTCGATGCGCTCCGGACGCCAGGCCCAGATCGAGGGGCACACGAAGTGCACGGTGCGGATACCGCGGCCTCGCAGGCCCGCTTCCAGGTCCAGATTGAAATCGGGCGCGTCCACGCCGATGAAAAGCTGCGGCCATTCGCGCAGCAGGCGCGCCTTGAGCTGGCGGCGGATGCCCGCGATCTCGGCATAGTGGCGCAGCACCTCGATGTAGCCGCGCACCGCCAGCTTGTCCATGGGCCACCAGCTCTGGAAGCCGCGCGCCAGCATCTGCGGGCCGCCGATGCCCACGGTGCTCACCTCGGGCCAGCGCGCCTTCAGGCCGTCCATCAGCAGCCCGGCCAGCAGGTCGCCCGACGGCTCGCCCGCCACCATGCCGAACACCGACGACGAAGAGGACGCGGGACGCAGGTCCATCGCCCCGTCCTCGCCCAGCTCACGCTCACTCATCGCGCAATACCGTAGGCCGCGCTGTCGAGAAAGGCGTCCATCAGCGCCACGTCGGCCTCCACGCCCCCGCCCTGGGCCGCGAGCGCCTGGATGCCGGCGCGCGCCTCTTCGAGCGTCCTGCCCTGGCGGTAGAGCAGCTTGTGCATTTCCCGGATGGCCGCGAGCCGTTCGGCCGAGAAATCGCGGCGGCGCAAGCCGACCAGGTTCACGCCGCGCACGGCCAGCGGATTGCCGTCCACCACCATGAAAGGCGGCACGTCCTTGTTCACATGGCCCGCAAAGCCGACCATGGCGTGCGCACCGATGCGCATGCGCTGCAGCACGCCCACCAGCCCGCCGACGGTGGCCCAGTCGCCGACCTGCACATGGCCGGCCAGCGTGGCGTTGTTGGCCATCGTGATCTGGTTGCCCAGCTGGCAGTCGTGCGCGATGTGCACGTAGGCCATGATCCAGTTGTCGCTGCCCACGCGCGTCACCCCCGCGTCCTGCGCGGTGCCCAGGTTGAAGGTGCAGAACTCGCGGATCGTGTTGCGGTCGCCGATCACCAGCTCGGTGGGCTCGCCGGCGTACTTCTTGTCCTGCGGAATGGCGCCCAGCGACGCGAATTGGAAGATCTGGTTGTCCTGCCCGATGGTGGTGCGGCCCTCGATCACGCAATGGGCGCCCACCCGGGTGCCCGCGCCGATGCGCACATGCGGGCCGATGACGGCATAAGGCCCCACCTGCACCGTCGCATCGAGCTGCGCACGCGGATCGACGACCGCCGTGGCATGGATCTGCGTCATCGGGCCGTTCAGCGGTCCACGCGCCGCATGGCGCACATCAGTTCGGCTTCGCAGGCCAGTTCGTCGCCGACGCGCGCCTTGCCGCGGAATTTGGAGATGCCCCCCTTGGAGCGCTCGAACTCCACTTCCACGATCAGCTGGTCACCCGGCTCCACCGGACGCTTGAAGCGCGCGCCGTCCACGGCCGCGAAGTAGTAGACCGAACTGTCGTCGGGCGTCACATGGCCGGACTTGAAGGACAGCAAGGCGCCCACCTGGGCCATGGCTTCGAGCATCAGCACGCCGGGCATCACCGGCCGGTGCGGGAAGTGGCCGTTGAAGAAGGGCTCGTTGATGGTGACGTTCTTGACCGCCGTGATGCGCTTGCCCAGCTCCATGTCCACCACGCGGTCCACCAGGAGGAAGGGGTAGCGGTGCGGCAGGAGCTTGAGGATCTCGTGGATGTCGATCTGATGAGGGGTGGTCGTCATGGTGGTTTCGGCTCTCGCCGGCTCTTGCCTGTTCTATCCGCGCACGGGGGCGGCCCGTCCCAGCGCCTTCTCCAGCGCCTTGATGCGCTCGCGCAGCCCGTGCAGGTGCCGCAGCGTGGCGGCGTTCTTTTCCCAGGCCGCGTTGTCATCAATGGGAAACATGCCAGTGTACTGGCCGGGCTGGAGGATGGAGCGCGTGACCACGCTGGCCGCCGACACATGCACGCCGTCCACCAGCTCCAGGTGGCCGAGCACGATCGCGCCGCCACCCAGCGTGCAGCCGGCGCCGATGCGCGCGCTGCCCGCCACGCCCACGCAACCGGCCATGGCCGTGTGGCGGCCCACGTGGACGTTGTGGCCGATCTGGATCAGGTTGTCCAGCTTCACGCCGTCCTCGATCACCGTGTCCTCCAGCGCACCGCGGTCGATGCAGGTGTTGGCACCGATCTCGACGTCATCGCCGATGCGCACCGCGCCCAGCTGCTCGATCTTGACCCAGGCGCCTTCGTGCGGCGCCAGGCCGAAGCCGTCGGCCCCGATGACCACGCCCGGATGCAGCAGGCCGCGCGCACCGATGACGCAGTCCTCGCCGACCGTCACGCGCGACTTGAGCACGGTGTGCTCGCCGATGCGCGCGCCCCGCTCCACCACGCACAGCGCGCCGATGCGCGCCGTGGCCGCCACTTCGGCCTGCGGATCGATCACCGCGCTCGGATGGATGCGCGGGCCGGCCGGCGGCGCATGCCGCGCCCGCCACAGCTGCGTGAGCTGCGCGAAGTAGAGGTACGGGTCGGCCGTGGCGATGAACGCCCCGCGCGCCGCGGCGGCATCGGCCATCGCCGGCGAGACGATCACGCAGGCCGCCTGGCTCGCGGCCAGTTCCTTGATGTATTTGGGGTGGCTCAGAAACGCCAGCGCCTCGGGCCCGGCTGTCGCCAGGGGCGCGAGGCGCTCGATGTTCAGGCCTTCGTCGCCGTGCAGCTCGCCACCGAGCGCCGCAACGATGTCACCCAGCCGCAGGGCCATGGGTGCCGGCCCTCACTTGCCGCCGCTGGCGTTGAGGGCCTTGATCACCTTCTCGGTGATGTCGTGCTTGGGGTTGACGTAGACGGCGTCCTGCAGGATCACGTCGTACTTCTCGGCCTCGGCCACCTGCTTGATGGCACGCTGGGCGCTTTCGTACACCTTCTGCAGTTCTTCGCTGCGGCGCAGGTTCAGGTCTTCCTGGAACTCACGGCTCTTGCGCTGGAAGTCCCGGTCCTGGTCCACCAGCTGGCGCTGGCGCGTGGTGCGCTGCGATTCCGACAGCGTGGGCGCCTCGCGCTCCAGCTTCTCGGAGGCGGCCTTCAGCGCCGCTTCCTGGTCCTTGAGGTCGCGCTCGCGCTTGAGGAATTCCTGCTCCAGGCGCGTCTGCGCGGCCTTGGCCACGGGCGCCTCGCGCATCACGCGGTCGGGATTCACCACACCGAAACGGAAGGCGTCCTGCGCAAAAGCCGGCGCCGACAGGACCGCACCCATCAGCACCGCAGGGCCGATCCATTGAGAAAAAGACTTCATCAGAAAGAGGTTCCGATCTGGAATTGGACGCGTTGAATTCTATCGCCCGGGATCAGGGGGATGAACGGGTTGCTCGGGTCCGTCACTTCCTTCTGCTGGCGGATGGGCACGGCATAGGCCAGGCGCAGCGGGCCCAGCGGCGAGATCCAGCTGATGCCCACACCGGCCGAGGCGCGCCACTTCTTCGACGCCTTCCAGGCCTCGTCGGACACCGTCAGGAAGCCGCTGGTCGGGCGGTCGCCGAACACGTTGCCCACGTCCAGGAAGGTGAACATGCGCAGCGTGCGGTCGTTGCCGGCGCCCGGGAAGGGCGAGCTCAGCTCGAAGTTGAAGATGGCCTTCTTCGTGCCGCCCAGCGGCGACTGCGTGAGCGCGTCGCGCGGGCCCAGCGAGTTCTGCTCGAAGCCGCGCACCGAGCCCAGGCCGCCCGCGTAGAAGTTCTTGAAGATCGGGTAGTCCTTGCCGCCGAAGGGCTTGCCGTACCCCAGTTCGGCGTTGACCGCGAAGGTGTACTGCTTGTTGATCGGGATGTACTGCTGGAACTGGTAGCTGGTCTTGAGGTAGCGCATGTCGCCGCCCACGCCCACTTCCACGTTCGCGCGCTGCACGCGGCCCGTGGTCGGCACGAGCGCGCTGTCGCGGCTGTCACGCGCCCAGCCGATGGTCAGCGGGATGCCCCAGACACTGTCATTCGCGCATTCGGTCGTGAAGTTGGTCAGGTTGGGCTCGGAGCACCCGAAGTACTGCAGGTAGGCATTGGGCACCATCTGGCGGTACGCGTAGCGGTAGTAGTCCGCATAGGCAGGGTTGAACAGCGACAGGTAGTAGAGCCCGTCCGACTGCTCCGGCTTGAACTTGAAGCGCTCCAGACCGGCGCCAAAGAACACCGTGTCCCGTTCGCTGAAGGGCACGCCGAAACGGATGGAGCCGCCTTCGTTGACGATGGAGTAACTGCCGTCCAGCTCCGAGTACGGGCGCGAGGTCGTGTGGTAGACGCTCAGCGTGCGCGAGATGCCGTCCTGCGTGAAGTACGGGTCGGTGGTCGTCAGCGACAGCGCGCGGTTGTACTTGCTGGTGTTGATGTTCAGGCCCAGGTAGTTGCCCGAACCGAACACGTTCTCCTGCGTGATGCCGAAGTTGAACGAGACCTTCTCGGCGCTGGAGAAGCCGGCCCCCAGCTGCAGGCTGCCGGTGGGCTTTTCGACCACCGAGATCACCAGGTCCACCTGGTCGGGCGTGCCCGCCACTTCCTGCGTGTCGACATTGACTTCGGTGAAGTAGCCCAGGCGGTCCACACGGTCGCGCGAGAGCTTGATGCGGTCACCGTCGTACCAGGAGGCCTCGTACTGGCGGAACTCGCGGCGGATCACTTCGTCGCGCGTCTTGTTGTTGCCGGCCACGTTCACGCGGCGCACGTACACGCGGCGCACGGGCTCGGCCTGGATCACGAGCGCCACGCGGTTGTTCTGGCGGTCGATCTCGGGCTGCGCCTGCACGCGGGCGAAGGCATAGCCGAAGGTCGAGAAATAGTCGCTGAAGGCCTTGGTGGTGGCCGTCACCTGGTCGCCGTTGTAGGGCTCGCCGGGCTCGATGGTCACCAGGGACTTGAACTCATCCTCGCGGCCCAGGAAATTGCCTTGCAGGCGCACGCCCGAGACCACGTACTTCGGACCTTCGTGGATGTTCACCGTCACCGACAGGTCCTTGCGATCCGGCGAGATGGCGACCTGCGTGGACTCGACGCGGAACTCCATGTAGCCGCGCGTCAGATAGTAAGAGCGAAGTGTCTCCAGGTCGGCGTTGAGCTTGGCGCGCGAGTACTGGTTGGACTTGGTGTACCAGGACAGCCAGCCCCCCGTGTCCTGGTCGAACAGGCCCAGAAGCGTCGATTCGCTGAAGGCCTGCGCACCGACGATGCGGATGTCGCGGATGCGGGCCGACTCGCCCTCCACCACCGAGAAGGTGAGGTTCACGCGGTTGCGCTCGATGGGCGTCACCGTGGTCACCACCTCGGCGCTGTACAGGCCGCGCGAGACGTATTGGCGCTTGAGCTCCTGCTCGGCGCGGTCGGCCAGCGCCTTGTCGTAGGGGCGGCCGTCGGCCAGGCCCACGTCGCGCAGCGCCTTGGTCAGCGCTTCCTTGTCGAATTCCTTGGTGCCGGAGAATTCCACCGACGCGATGGTCGGGCGCTCTTCCACGATCACCACCAGCACGTTGCCGTTCACGTCCAGCCGCACGTCGGTGAACAGGCCCAGGTCGAACAGTGCGCGGATGGCGGCCGAGCCGCGCTCGTCCGTGTAGGTCTCGCCGACGCGGATGGGCATCGAGGCGAAGATGGTGCCCGGCTCCACGCGTTGCAGACCCTCGACGCGGATGTCGCGCACGGTGAAGGGCTCGACGGCCCAGGCCGCGCCTGCAGCCAGTGCGCCGACCACGAGCGCGGCCACACGACGCAGACGAAAGCGACTGAAGTGTTGGTTCATGTGTGAGTTGGGCCGGCGCGCTCGGGCCGGCATTGAGTTAACCAAAGAGTCGAGTCACGTCGTTGAAGAGTGCAATCGACATCATGACCAGCAGCACCGCGAAGCCCCCGCGCTGCAGCCGATCCATCCAGGCATCGGAGACGCCCTTGCCGGTCAGGCCCTCCCAAAGATAATACATCAGGTGCCCCCCATCGAGGACCGGCAGCGGCATGAGGTTCAGCACTCCCAGGCTCACGCTGATGAGGGCCAGGAAGACGAGGTACTGCGTGAGTCCCAGGCTCGCGGACTTGCCCGCATAGTCGGCAATCGTCAGCGGGCCGCTGATGTTCTTGAGCGAGGCTTCGCCGATGAGCATCTTGCCCAGCATGCGCACGGTGAGGGCCGACACCTCCCAGGTCCGAACCACGCCGCGCCACAACCCGTCGAGGGCGCCGCGGCGCACCGTGACCATCTCGGGCGTGCTGCCCACGTAGGCCGAGATGCGGCCCACCCAGGCTTCGCCTTCCTGCCGCACCTCGGGCGTCACCTCCAGGCTCATTTCCTGGCCATCGCGCAGCAGGCGCCAGCGCTGGGTGCGCGGCTCGGTGCCGTTCACCGAGCCACGGATCAGCTCCCGCAGGTGCTGTCCGTCCACCGCCGGCGCATCGCCGACGGCAAGCACACGATCGCCCTCGCGCAGGCCGGCCCGCTCGCCGGCGCCACCGGCCATCACCTCACCGATGTCGGGGCGCGTCCAGGGCGCCAGCAGGCCGATGCGGCGGAACATCTGCGGATCCGCCTCCGATGCCCCCATGCGGCTGAGGGCCAGCACCACGGTGCGTGCGGCCTGGCCGCCCTGCCCCGCGACTTCGAGCGTGATGTCCCGCCCGTCGATCACGCCGCGCGTCAGGCGCCAGCGCAGGTCCTCGAACGAGCTCACGTCGCTCAATTCGCCGCCGAAGCCGGCGCGCGTGACGGTCTCGCCGCCCTTGAGCCCCGCCTCGACCGCCAGCGAGCCGGCCACGGGCTGGCCCAGCACGGCACGCGGTTCCTGCACGCCCACCCAGTTGACGATGCTGTAGAGCACCACGGCCAGCAGCAGGTTGACCAGCGGCCCGGCGGCCACGATGGCCGCCCGCTGGCGCAGCGGCCGTGCGTTGAAGGCGCGGTGCCGCTCTTCGGGCGCCACCGGCGCGATCCGCTCGTCGAGCATGGACACGTATCCGCCGAAGGGGAACAGGCCGACGCAGAACTCCGTGTCCTGCCCCGGGTGCTGGCGGCGCGGCTTCCAGCGCAAGACCGGCTTGCTGATCCACCACAGGAAACGCTCGAAGCGCGAGCTGGCGTCGCGGCTGCCCAGGGGCAGCGTGCACACCCCGAAGCGCTCCACCTTCACGCCGCAGGCCACCGCCACGCGGTAATGGCCGTACTCGTGCACGGCGATCAGCAGGCCCAGCGCAAGGACGAAGGCAAGGACGGTGAGCATGGATCGGTTCCCCGAAAAAGCGGTGAAGCTCAGGCCGGCCTGCGTGCCACCGCCTGTTGCGCGCAATCGCGCGCGCGGGCGTCCAGCTCGAGCAGCTCGCCCAGCGAGCCCGGCTTGGAGGCGGACACCCGCTCCAGAGTTTCCACGTTCACCGCATGAATGTGGTCGAAACGCAGGCGCCGTGCCAGAAAGGCCTCCACGGCGACCTCGTTGGCGGCGTTGAGCACGGCCGTGGTCCCCGGCGCGGCGCGCAGGCTCTGCCAGGCCAGCTCCAGGCCGGGGAAGCGCCGCGGGTCCGGCGCCTCGAAACTCAGGCCGGCCAGGTGCTGGAAGTCCAGCCGTTCGGCGCCGCTTTCGATGCGCTCGGGCCAGGCCAGCCCGCAAGCGATGGGCACGCGCATGTCGGGCGTGCCCAGCTGCGCCATCACCGAGGCGTCCGTGAACTGCACCATCGAATGGATCACACTCTGCGGGTGGATCACCACCTCGATCTGCGCCGGCTGCACGCCGAACAGGTAGCGCGCCTCGATGACCTCCAGCGCCTTGTTCATCATGGTGGCCGAATCGACCGAGATCTTGCGCCCCATCACCCAGTTGGGATGGGCGCAGGCCTCCTCGGGCGTCACGTCCTGCAGGGTGTGCGGCTCGCGCAGGCGGAAGGGCCCGCCCGAGGCGGTGAGGATGATCTTGTCGATGCGCCGCGCCCAGGTGGACGGGTCTTCGGGCAGCGACTGGAAGACGGCGGAATGCTCGCTGTCGATGGGCAGCAAGGGGGCCCCGCCCTGGCGCACCGCCTCCATGAAGAGGTCGCCACCCACCACCAGCGCCTCCTTGTTGGCCAGCAGCAGGCGCTTGCCGGCGCGCGCAGCGGCCAGGCAGGGCGCCAGGCCCGCCGCGCCGACGATGGCGGCCATCACGGCGTCCACGGATTCGTGCGCGGCGATCTGCGACAGCGCATCGGCGCCGCGCAGCACTTCGGTGGGCAGCTCATGCCGGCGCAACGCATCGGCCAGCCGGGCCGCATGCGCATCGCTCGCCATCACCGCGAAGCGCGGGCGAAAGCGTAGGCACTGCGCCAGCAACTCGTCGACGCGCGTGGCGGCCGACAGGGCAAAGACTTCGAAGCGGCCCGGGTGGCGCGCGATCACGTCCAGCGTGCTCACGCCGATGGACCCGGTCGAGCCGAGCACGGTCACGCGTTGGGGAGAACTTGTCACGAACTCAGCGAGTAGAGCATCAGGGCCACGGGCAGCACGGGCAGCAGCGCATCCACGCGGTCCAGCACGCCGCCATGGCCGGGCAGCAGTTGGCTGCTGTCCTTGGCGCCGGCGGCCCGTTTGATGAGGGATTCGACCAGATCGCCCGCCACGCTCATGGTGCACAGGAAGATCGCGGCCAGCACCAGCAGCCACCAGCCGCGCGCTGCCAATGCGGTGTAGAGACTGGGCACCGAGGCCTGCCAATGCGCATCGGCCCCCACCCAGCACAGCGCGAGCACCAGCACGCCCAGCATGCCGCCCCACGCGCCTTCCCAGCTCTTGCCCGGGCTGATGGCCGGCGCGAGCTTGTTGCGGGTGAAGCGCAGGCCGAAGGCCCGCCCGGCGAAATACGCGAAGACGTCCGCCACCCAGACCAGGACCAGGATCGAGAGCAGGAAGTTGATGCCCAGCATGCGCGCCTGCACGGCCGCCAGCCAGGCGGCCCACAGCGCCAGCAGGCCGCCGACCATGCGCAGCGCGCGCGGCACGCGCGGCCAGCCGGCCACGCCCCCGCGCAGCAGCAGCACCACGGCCAGCACCCAGGCCGAGCCCGCCACCAGCCAGAGGCCGGGCAAGGCCCGGCCGGGCAGCCCCAGCCACCAGCTCAGGCCGCACAGCGCCAGCGCTTCCGCCCCCAGGAAATAGCTCATGCCCGGCCCGTAGCCGTTGAGCCGCCCCCATTCCCAGCCCGCCGCGGCGATCACGACCAGCATGACGAGCGTGAACGGTTCCGGCGAGGGATAGAACAGCGCCGGCAGCAGCACGGCCAGCAGGACCAGCGCGGTGATGATGCGTTGCTTGAGCATGGGCGCCTTGCGAGGATCAGTGGGACGCCGAATCCAGCACGCCCGGTCCGGGGGACGGCGTGCCCGCCGGGCCCGCCGCGACTTGCGCCGAGGTCTGGCCGAAGCGCCGCTCCCGGCTGGCGAAGGCGGCAAAAGCCTCGTCCAGTGCCGCCTCGTCGAACTCGGGCCACAGCCGGTCGCTGAAGAACAGTTCCGAATAGGCGCCTTGCCACAGCAGGAAGTTGGACAGGCGCTGCTCGCCGCCCGTGCGGATCAGCAGATCCGGGTCGGGCACGTGGGCCAGCGCCATGGCACGGTCGATGTTGAGCTCGGTCAGCGGCAGGCCCTGGGCCGCCACCTTGGCGGCGGCCTGCGCCATGTCCCAGCGCCCGCCGTAGTTGAAGCACACGTTGAGCACCAGCCGCTGGTTGTGCGCCGTGGCCGCTTCGGCCTGCGCCAGCCCTTCGGCGATGCGCGGCGACAGGCCGGCGCGCTCGCCCACGAAATGCAGCTGCACGCCGTCGGCCGCCAGGCGCGGCACTTCGCGGCCCAGAGCGGCGACCAGCAGCTCCATCAGGCCCGACACTTCATCGGCCGGCCGGTTCCAGTTCTCCGAGGAGAAGGCGAACACGGTCAGCACGCCCACGCCGCGGGCGGCGCAGGCCTGCACGCAGCGGCGCAGCGAATCGACGCCCTGCTTGTGGCCGGCCACGCGGGGCAGCAGGCGGCGGGTGGCCCAGCGGCCGTTGCCGTCCATCACGATGGCGACATGGTGCGGCACCGCTGCCGCCGGCGGCCGCGCCTGCGTCCCGGACAGCGAGCGCTTCTTCAGACCTAGGCCCAAGCCATTCACCACGGCCAGGGCGCCTCAGACCGCCATGATCTCCGCCTCTTTGGCGGCAACCAGCTTGTCGATCTCGGCGATGAAGCGGTCGGTGATCTTCTGGACCTCGGCCTCGGCACGCTTCTGGTCGTCCTCGGACGCCAGCTTGTCCTTGACCAGTTTCTTGACCGACTCGTTGGCGTCGCGGCGCAGGTTGCGCGTGGCGATCTTGGCGTTCTCGCCCTCGTTGCGCGCGAGCTTGGTCATCTCCTTGCGGCGCTCCTCGCTCATCGGCGGCATCGGCACGCGGATCAGGTCGCCCATGCTGGCGGGATTCAGGCCCAGGTCGCTCTCGCGGATGGCCTTCTCGATCTTCGCGGCCATGTTTTTTTCCCAGGGCTGCACGCTGATGGTGCGGGCGTCGATCAGGGCCACGTTGGCGACCTGCGAAAGCGGCACCTGCGAGCCGTAGTACTCCACATGGATCGCGTCCAGCAGGGCCGGGTTGGCGCGCCCCGTGCGGATCTTGGACAGGTTGTTCTGGAAGGCCGCGATGGACTGTTTCATCTTGGCTTCGGTCTGGTTGCGGATATCAGCAATGGTCATTTCTCAAACTCCTGGAGGACTCGCGCAAACAAGAGGCAAGGCCGCTTCTTCTGCGGGGCACGCGCACGGCCCTGCGCCGGTCCTGTCCTAGACGTGCACCAACGTACCTTCGTCCTCGCCCATCACCACGCGCTTGAGCGCACCGCTCTTGAGAATCGAGAACACCTTGATCGGCAGCTTCTGGTCGCGGCACAGGGCGAAAGCCGTCGCGTCCATGATGCCGAGATTCTGCGCGATCGCCTGGTCGAAGCTGAGCTGCGAATAGCGCTTCGCGGACGGATCCTTGTGGGGGTCGGCGCTGTAGACGCCGTCCACCTTGGTGGCCTTGAGCACCAGCGCGGCACCGATCTCGGCGCCGCGCAGCGCGGCCGCCGTGTCGGTGGTGAAGAAGGGATTGCCCGTGCCGGCGGCGAACACCACCACCTTGCCCTCTTCCAGGTACTGCAGCGCCTTGGGCCGCACATAGGGCTCGACCACCTGGTCGATCGCGATCGCGGACATCACGCGCGCCGTCAGGCCCTGCTTGTTCATGGCATCGGCCAGCGCCAGCGAATTCATCACCGTCGCCAGCATGCCCATGTAGTCCGCCGTCGCGCGGTCCATGCCCACAGAACCGCCGGCCACGCCGCGGAAGATGTTGCCGCCGCCGATCACCACCGCCACCTCCACGCCCAGGTTCACCACCTCGGCCACTTCCTCGACCATGCGCACGATGGTGGCGCGGTTGATGCCGAAGGCATCCTCGCCCATCAGGGCCTCACCCGACAACTTCAGCAAGATGCGTTTGTGGGCGGGCTGCGGTGCGGTCATGGGCAAGATCCTGGAAATGAGCGGTTGGGAAGTTTAATTCTGGGAGGAGGCAAAAGCCCCGTCGGGCGCGCCATCGCGGCCCGGTCCCACAAGGGGATGCGTCTGGCCGGCCCGGGCCGGCCACGAAAAAGGGCGGGGGCGGGAACGCGTCCCGGACGCGTCCACACCTCCCGCCCCTGGCGGCGATCAGGCCGCGGCCTTGGCGGCAGCCACCTGTGCAGCCACTTCGGCAGCGAAGTCGTCGGCCTTCTTCTCGATGCCTTCGCCCACCACGTACAGGGTGAAGCTCTTCACCGTCGTGCCCTTTTCCTTGAGCATCTGCTCCACGGTCTGCTTGTCGTTCTTCACGAAGGCCTGGTTGAACAGCGAAACTTCCTTGAGGAACTTCTGCACGCCGCCTTCGATGCGCTTGGCGACGATGTCGGCAGGCTGGGCCGGCTTGCCGGCCGCTTCGGCGGCCTTGCGGTCTTCCTCGGCCTTGCCGGCGGCCACGGCGCGTTCCTTCTCGATCAGCTCGGCCGGCACGTCCGCCGCCGTGAGCGCCGCGGGCTTCATGGCGGCCACGTGCATGGCCACGTCCTTGGCGGCCACGTCGTCGCCCTCGAACTCGACGATCACGCCGATGCGCGTGCCGTGCAGGTACGAAGCCAGCTTGGCGCCGCCGTCGAAGCGCTTGAAGCGGCGGAAGCTCATGTTCTCGCCGATCTTGCCGATCAGGCCCTTGCGCACGTCTTCCAGCGTGGGGCCGAAGCCGTCCTGGTTGTAGGGCAGCGCGCCCAGCGCGGCCAGATCGGCCGGATTGTTCTTGGCGATCAGTTCGGCCGCGGCCTGGGCCAGGGCGATGAACGAATCGTTCTTGCTGACGAAGTCGGTTTCGCTGTTGACTTCGATGATCGCGCCGGTGTTGCCTTCGATGAAGGCAGCCACCACACCTTCAGCCGTGATGCGGGCGGCGGCCTTGCCGGCCTTGTTGCCCAGCTTGACGCGCAGCAGTTCCTCGGCCTTTTCCAGGTCGCCGCCGGCCTCGGTCAGGGCCTTCTTGCACTCCATCATCGGGGCGTCGGTCTTGGCGCGCAGCTCGGCGACCATCTTTGCGGTGATTTCAGCCATTTGAATACTCCGTCTGTCTTCAGAATTTGGTTAAAAAAAAGGGGCAACGAAGCCCCTTCTTCAGGCGTGCGTCCGGCCGCAATCAGGCCGAAGCGCCCTCTTCGACTTCCACGAACTCGTCGTCGCCGCCTTCGGACACGGCCTTGACCACGTCGTTCACGGCGTTGGCACGGCCTTCGAGGATCGCATCAGCGATGCCGCGCGCATACAGCGCCACAGCCTTGGACGAGTCGTCGTTGCCGGGGATCACGTAGTCGATGCCTTCGGGCGAGTGGTTGGAGTCCACCACGCCGATCAGCGGAATGCCCAGCTTCTTGGCTTCGGACACGGCGATCTTGTGGAAGCCCACGTCGATCACGAAGATCGCGTCGGGCAGCGCGCCCATGTCCTGGATGCCGCCGATGTCCTTCTCGAGCTTCTCGATCTCGCGCGTGAAGGTCAGCTGTTCCTTCTTGGACAGGCCTTCCAGGCCAGCTTCCTGCTGCGCCTTCATGTCCTTCAGGCGCTTGATGGAGGTCTTGACGGTCTTGAAGTTGGTCAGCATGCCGCCGAGCCAGCGGGTCTCGACGTAGGGCATGCCGGCACGGCGGGCCTCGTCGGCCACCAGTTCACGCGCCTGGCGCTTGGTGCCCACGAACAGGATGGTGCCGCGGTTGGCCGCCAGCTGCTTGGCGTACTTCTGCGCTTCCTGGAACAGCGGCAGCGACTTTTCCAGGTTGATGATGTGGATCTTGTTGCGATGGCCGAAGATGTACGGGGCCATCTTGGGGTTCCAGAAGCGGGTCTGGTGACCGAAGTGGACACCGGCTTCCAGCATTTCGCGCATGGTGGTCGACATTGAATTTCTCCAAAGGTTGGGTCTTGAAGCCCGCCCGTTTTCGTGGCGGCATCCGGCCGGGGCCGGATGGCAACGAACACCTTGAGGGGGCGGGTTCGCGGATGGATTCCGCCGCGGCGCATGGCTTGCATCGTCAAAAATGCAGCGCACGGCGCTCGGCGAAACCCGCGGAGTATAGCATCCGGGGCTGGGCCGGCCGCCCCGCGCCCTTCCCTCCTTTTCCGTCTTCGCTTTCCACCTTCACATTCGCGCACCGTGTCCCCCCTCGATCTTCATGCCACCCGCGAGGCCCTGCGGGCCGGCCGCACCGATGCGGTGCAATGCCTGGACGCCGCCATCGCCAGCGCCCAGTCGCCCGCCAATGCCCACACCTTCGTGCGCACCTGTTTCGACAGTGCCCGGCGCGAGGCCTTCGCCGCGCGGCCGGGCCAGCCGCTGGCCGGCCTCGCGTTCTCGGTCAAGGACCTGTTCGACGTGCAGGGCCAGCCGACGCCGGCGGGCTCCCAGGTGCTGGCCCACGCGGCGCCGGCCGAGCGCGACGCCGTCGCCGTCGCCCGGCTGCGCGCCGCCGGCGGCGTGCTCATCGGCCGCACGAACATGACCGAGTTCGCGTTCTCGGGGGTGGGCGTGAACCCGCACCACGGCACGCCCGCCAACGCCGCCGATGCGCAGACGGTGCGCGTGCCCGGCGGCTCCTCGTCCGGCGCGGGCATTTCGGTCGCCACGGGCGCGGCCTTCGTCGGCCTGGGCTCGGACACGGGCGGCTCCATCCGCATCCCGGCCGCGCTCAACGGCATCGTGGGCTTCAAGAGCACGGCCCGCCTGGTGCCCACCGACGGCGCCCTGCCCTTGTCGACCACGCTCGACACCGCCTGCGCGATGACGCGCTCGGTGCGCGACGCGATCCTGGTGCACGAGATCCTGGCCGATCGCCGCGTGCGGCGCGAAGGCCCGGCGCTGGCTGCGCTGCGCCTGGCCGTGGTGCAGCCGCTCTTCCTGGACGAAGCGGACGCGACCGTGCGCGGGGCCTTCGAGCGCACGCTGGCGCGGCTGCGTGCGCACGGCGCGCGCATCGACACGATCGAGTTGCCGCCGCTGGCCGAGCTGCCCGGCCTCAATGCGACCGGCGGCTTCTCGGCCGCCGAAAGCTACGCCTGGCACCGCCTGCTGCTCGAGCGCAGCGGCGCCGGCTACGACCCCCGCGTGGCGCAGCGCATCCTCAAGGGCGCGACCATGAAGACCTGGGAATACCTGGACCTGGTGCGCGCGCGGGCGGCCTGGATCGCGCGCATGACGCAGGCCCTGGCGCCCTACGACGCCGTGCTGTCGCCCACCGTGCCCATCACCGCGCCTGCGCTGGCCGGCGTGGCTCCGGGCGAGGAACGCGACGCCGAGTTCTTCCGCATCAACGCGCTGCTGCTGCGCAATCCGTCCGTGGTCAACATGCTGGACGGCTGCGCGATCTCCCTTCCCTGCCATGTCGCCGGCGAGCTGCCGGTGGGCCTGATGATTTGGCACGCCGCTCTGCATGATGAGGCGGTGCTGCGCATCGCGCTGCAGGTCGAAGCGCTGCTGGCCGGGCCGCAAGGCGCCTGAGTCCCCGGCCGGCGCCGGCCGGGCCGCCGCCTCGACTATGCTCGCCGTCCCGGCACGCATGGGCGTGCCTTTGAGCGCCCCGTCCTGCCGCAGCACGGCGCTGCGCTGCTTTCCCCACCATCATGAAGATCGCCATCGTGGGCGCCGGCATCGTCGGTGTCACCACCGCCTGGGAACTGGCCTGCGACGGCCACGAGGTCCAGGTCTTCGACCGCCGCAGCGCCGCGGCCGAAGCCTCCAGCTTTGCCAATGCCGGCGTGGTCGCGCCCGGCTACGTCACGCCCTGGGCCGCTCCGGGCATGCAGCGCAAGGTGCTGCAGTCGCTGCTGTCCGGTCATGGCGCGATCAAGCTGCGCTGGCCGCTTGCGGGCCAGCACCTGCGCTGGATCCAGCAGTGGCGGCGCGCCTGCAGGCTGGAGAACTACCTGGCCAACCGCGCGCGCCTGCAGCGCCTGGCCTTCTACAGCCGGTCGCGCCTGCACGACATCGTGGCGCAGCGCGAGCTGGCCTACGAGCGCAGCGACGGCTACCTGGTGCTGCTGCGCGACAGGCGCGAGCAGAAGCTGGTGCGCCCGGGGCTGGACGTGCTGCGCGAAGCGGGCGCGGTCTTCCGCGAGATCGACGCCGACGAGGCCCGCCGGCTGGAGCCCGCCCTGTCCACGCACACCTCCCTGCTCGGCGCCATCCACCTGCCCGAGGACGAGGTGGGCAACTGCCGCCAGTTCGCGCTGCTGCTCAAGCGCGAAGCCGAGGCGCTGGGGGTGCAATTCTTCTTCGATTCGCACATCGCGCCGCTGAGCCCGGCCGAGCCGCGCTCGCTGCGCCTGGCGGCCGGCTCCGACGCCGTGCCCTACGACGCCGTGATCGTCTGCGCGGGCGTGGAATCGCCGGCGCTGCTGCGCCCGTTGGGCCTGCAGCTGCCCGTGGTGCCGGTCTACGGCTATTCCATCACCGCCACCATCCGCGAGCCGCTCAATGCGCCGCGCAGCGCCATCATGGACGAGCGCTTCAAGGTCGCCATCTCGCGCCTGGGCCTGCGGGTGCGCGTGGCCGGCAGCGCGGAACTGGGCGGTGACGCCGCCACCCAGCATCCGGCCGCGGTCCAGACGCTCTACAAGGTGCTGCACGACTGGTTCCCAGGCGCCGCGCAGCTCGATTCGGGCGTGCAGCACTGGAAAGGCGCGCGCCCCATGCTGCCCGACGGCCCGCCGCTGATCGGCGCGAGCGGCGTGCCCGGCGTGTGGCTGAACCTGGGCCATGGCTCCAGCGGCTGGGCGCTGTCCTGCGGCAGCGCGCGCGTGCTGGCCGACCTGGTGGCCGGCCGCGCGCCGGAGATCGATCTCGAAGGACTGGGCCTGGAGCGCTTCCAAGGGCGCTGAGGCCCCAGCTGCGCCGCACAATGCGGCCATGCAACGCATCACCGCCCACACGGCCGCCCCGCTGCTCGGCACGGCCGCCACGCGCCAGCTGGAAGCCCAGGCCGCCGCTGCCCTGCCGCCGCACACGCTGATGCGGCGCGCCGGACTGGCCGTGGCGCGCCTGGCGATGGCCCTGGCGCCGCATGCGCGCACGGTGTGGGTGGCGTGCGGCCCGGGCAACAACGGCGGCGACGGTTTCGAGGCGGCCCTGCAGCTGCTGCGGCGCGGCTTCGCGCCCCTCGTCAGTTGGCGCGGCGACGCCGCGCGGCTGCCGCAGGATGCGCGCGCCTCCCTTGAGCGTGCGCAATCGGCGGGGGTGGTTTTCAGCGACACGCCGCCGGCCCGGTGGGACTTGGCCATCGACGCGCTGCTCGGGCTGGGCGGGCGCCGCGCGCCGCAGGGGCACCTGGCCGACTGGCTGCAGCGCATGCATGCAGCCGACGCGCCCGTGCTGGCGGTCGACCTGCCCAGCGGGCTGGACGCCGACACCGGCGGCAGCCGGGCCCCCGCCCTGCCCCAGGCGGCGCAGCGCCACTGCCTGAGCCTGCTGAGCCTCAAGCCGGGCCAGTTCACGCACCAGGGCCGCGACCGCTGCGGCGCCCTCTGGTTCGACGACCTGGGCGCCGGCCGCGAGGCCGCGCTTGCGCTGGCCGACGCCCGGCTGGCCGGCGCGCCCGCCGTCCGCCCCCGCATGCATGGCTCGCACAAGGGCAGCTATGGCGACGTGGCCGTGATCGGCGGCGCGCCCGGCATGGCCGGAGCGGCCTTGCTGGCCGCCATGGCCGCACTGCACGCGGGCGCCGGGCGCGTGTTCATCGGCGCGCTCGATGCGGCTGCGCCAGCGTTGGACCCCGTCCTGCCCGAGCTGATGTTCCGCAGCGCCGACGCGCTGCCGCTGCCCGGGCAGACGGTCGTGTGCGGCTGCGGGGGCGGCACGGCGGTCGCCGGGCACCTGCCCCGGCTGCTGCAGCACGCGGGCCCCCTGGTGCTCGACGCCGACGCGCTGAACGCGCTGGCGGCCGAGCCGGCGCTTCAGGCCGCCTTGCACCAGCGCCAAGCGCCCACCGTGCTCACCCCGCACCCGCTGGAAGCGGCCCGGCTGCTGGGCAGTGACACGCCTCAGGTGCAGGCCGATCGTCTGCAGGCCGCGCGCACGCTGGCCCGGCAGTTCGAGAGCGCGGTCGTCCTCAAGGGCTCCGGCAGCGTGATCGCGGCCCCCGACGGCCTGCCCGTGCTCAACCCCACGGGCAACGCGCGCCTGGCCAGCGCCGGCACCGGCGACGTGCTGGCCGGCTTCATCGGCGCCCTGCTGGCCCAAGGGCGGGATGCGCAGGACGCCGCCTGCGAGGCCGCATGGCGCCACGGCGCGCTGGCCGACCATTGGCCCGCCGGCACGGCGCTCACCGCCTCGGCGCTGGCGCAACGCTGGCCGGGCTCCGAGGTCGCTGCGCCGGCCTGAAAGGCAGAGCGGGCCTGCAAGGCGCCGATGGCCCGGCCCGCCGGGGCATGACTGCAGCGCCCGGCGCGCGCTCAGCCACGCCCCACGAAGGGCATCTTGGTCGCCATCACCGTGTGGAAGAGCACGTTGGCTTCCAGCGGCAGGTTGGCCATGTAGAGCACCGACTGGCCCACGATCTTCACGTCCATCATGGGCTCGATGGCGATCTCGCCGTTGGCCTGCGGCACCCCCTTGGCCATGCGCGCAGCCAGCTCGGTCATCGCGTTGCCCACGTCGATCTGGCCCACCGCGATGTCCCACTTGCGGCCATCGAGCGATGCGGTCTTGGTCAGCCCCGCCACGGCATGCTTGGTGGCCGTGTAGGCCTCGGAATTGGGGCGCGGCGTGGTGGCCGAGATCGAGCCATTGTTGATGATGCGCCCGCCGCGCGGCGACTGCTCCTTCATGGTGCGGAAGGCCTGCTGCAGGCAATAGAACATGCCGTTGAGGTTGATGTCGACCACGCCTTTCCACTGCTCGGCCGTCCAGTCCTCGAAAGGCCCGGGCGGGTTGCTCACGCCGGCATTGTTGAACAGCAGGTCGACGCGGCCACAGCGCTCCACCACGGCGGTGAACAGCGCCTGCACCGAAGGCTGGTGGGCCACGTCGGTGGGCACCGCGAAGGCGCGCGCACCGGCGCCCGATTCGTCGGCCACCGCCTCCAGCGGCTCGGGCCGGCGACCCGCCAGGGCCACGGTCCAGCCGTCGTCCAGCAAAGCCAGCGCCGCGGCGCGGCCGATGCCCGTGCCCGCGCCGGTGACGATGGCCACGCGGGAAGTCTTCTCACTCATGCCGATCTCCTGCTTGCTTGTTGCGCACCGCCCGCTCAGGCGCGCGGACCCTTGCGCTTGTTCTTGACCTTGCCGGCGGCCGACTTGACCGCGGCTTTCAGTGCCTGCACGGGCGACACCGCGCGGCCGCCGGCCGCGTCGCGTCCGTCGCGACCCTCGCGGCCGTCCCGCGCCTTGCTGCGCGACTGCCGCTTCTTGTCCGAGGCCTTGGCCGGCACACCGGAAGGCGGCGCGACGCCCTTGTCGCGCAGCGCGCGCGCGGCCAGCTCCTCGCCATCGCGCACCAGCCGGAAATCGATCTTGCGCCCGTCCAGGTCGACGCGGCTGACCTGCACCCGCACGCGCGTGCCGATGGCATAGCGGATGCCGGTGCGCTCGCCGCGCAGTTCCTGCCGCGCCTCATCGAACTTGAAGTATTCGCCGCCGAGCTCGGTGATGTGCACCAGGCCCTCGACGTACATGGCGTCCAGTGTGACGAAGATGCCGAAGGTGGTCGCGGCCGTGACCACGCCGCCGTACTCCTCGCCCAGGTGCTCGCGCATGTACTTGCACTTGAGCCAGGCCTCCACGTCGCGGCTGGCCTCGTCGGCGCGGCGCTCGTTGGCGCTGCAGTGCAGGCCCGCGGCTTCCCAGCCCTGGATGTCCTTGGGCGTGTCGCCCGCCGGCTTGGCCAGGCGCGCCGTGGGCGCCTTCACGCGCGCGGCCAGGCGCTTGGCCAGCTTGGCATGCGCCTCGCCCGGCGTGGGCAGCAGCGGCAGCTGGTAGCGCGTCTTGCTCAGGATGGCCTTGATCACGCGGTGCACGAGCAGATCCGGGTAGCGCCGGATCGGGCTCGTGAAGTGCGTGTAGGCCTCGTACGCCAGCCCGAAGTGTCCGCTGTTGATGGGCGTGTAGATGGCCTGCTGCATGGAGCGCAGCAGCATGGTGTGGATCTGCTGCGCGTCGGGCCGCTCCTTGGTCGCTTCGGCGATGGCCTGGAACTCGGAGGGGCGCGGCTCGTCGCTGATGGACATGCCCACACCCATGGCGCGCAGGTAGTTGCGCAGGATCTCCTTCTTCTCGGGCGTCGGGCCTTCGTGCACGCGGAACAGGCCCGGGTGCTTGCCCTGCGCGATGAAGTCGGCGCTGCACACGTTGGCCGCGAGCATGGCCTCCTCGATCAGCCGGTGCGCCTCGGTGCGCACGCGCGGCACGATCTTCTCGATGCGGCCGGCCTCGTCGCAGACGATCTGCGTCTCGGTGGTCTCGAAGTCCACCGCGCCGCGCTTGCCGCGCTGCTTGAGCAGCGCGCGGTACACGTCCGCGAGGTTCAGCAAGTCCTGCACGCGCTCCTTGCGCTTGGCGGCCTCGGGGCCGCGCGTGTTGGCCAGGATGGCCGCGACCTCCGTATAGGTGAAGCGCGCATGGCTCCACATCACGGCCGGGTAGAACTGGTAGGCCTCGATCTCGCCCTCGGCATTGACCACCATGTCGCAGACCATGCACAGGCGGTCCACCTCGGGGTTCAGCGAGCACAGGCCATTCGACAGCTTCTCCGGCAGCATGGGAATGACACGGCGCGGGAAGTACACGCTGGTCGCGCGGTCGTACGCATCGATGTCGATGGGCGAACCCGTCTTCACGTAGGCGCTGACGTCCGCGATCGCCACCAGCAGGCGCCAGCCATTCCTGGCCGACTTGCCGCGGCCGATCTTCATCGGCTCGCAGTACACCGCATCGTCGAAGTCACGCGCGTCCTCGCCGTCGATGGTGACCAGCGGCACGTCCGTGAGGTCCACGCGGTGGCGCTTGTCGGCGGCGCGCACCTTGTCGGGCAGCGCCCTCGCCTCGGCCAGGCAGGCTTCGGAGAATTCGTGGGGCACGCCGTACTTGCGCACCGCGATCTCGATCTCCATGCCCGGGTCGTCGATCTCGCCCAGCACCTCGGTCACGCGCCCCACCGGCTGGCCGAAGAGCGCCGGCGGCTCGGTCAGCTGCACCACCACGACTTGGCCGGTCTTGGCCGTGCCGGTCGCCCCCTTGGGGATGAGCACGTCCTGCCCGTAGCGCTTGTCCTCGGGCGCCACCAGCCAGATGCCGCCTTCATGCAGCAGGCGGCCGATCAGCGGCTGCTCGGGGCGCTCCACGATTTCGACCACGCGCCCCTCGGGACGGCCGCGCCGGTCCGTGCGCACCACGCGCGCCTTCACGCGGTCCTTGTGCAGGACGGCGCGCATCTCATTGGGGGGGAGGTAGACATCGGCCTCGCCATCGTCACGCTGCACGAAACCGTGGCCGTCACGATGACCCAGGACCGTTCCTTCGAATTCTTCCAGCAGACTGCCGGAGGGGGCCAAACTTTTGATATGATCACCTTCTGTTCTGAAACACAGAACATAACTGAAAAACCAGGCGAATGAATCCTCAGGAGCAACGGTCTTTCAGTTGTGTGAGGCCCAGGTGGCGGAATTGGTAGACGCACTAGTTTCAGGTACTAGCGAGTAACATCGTGGAGGTTCGAGTCCTCTCCTGGGCACCAGACAAGACAAGAGCCACCGGCATGTGCGGTGGCTTTTTTAACGGCTCCAGCGCCGCGGCTTCGCGGCAAGGCGCATTCAGAACAGACGCGTGAGAACGCAAGCAGGGCCTGATCGGGGGCACATTGCTCAAGCCGCAAGGAAAATTTCTCAAACTGATTTTTCTTGTGCTATGATCTAAGGCTTGCTGAAACACAGAAGATGAGAAGCGAAGCTTCTTGACTTCATGCCCAGGTGGCGGAATTGGTAGACGCACTAGTTTCAGGTACTAGCGAGTAACATCGTGGAGGTTCGAGTCCTCTCCTGGGCACCAAAAAGAGAAAGCCACTGACTTCGGTCAGTGGCTTTTTTCTTGCCTGCTGTCTTTGCGCGCAGACCGCTGCGGGCGAAACCGGCGGCCTCGGCAACCAACCGCGACGGCCCGTCGGGCCGCCGTGAATCCCTTGCCTCTCGAATCAGACCGGCACGGCCACCAGGTCGTGCCCTTGCGTGCCCACGATGCGCGCCCGCGTGAACTCCCCCACGCGCAGTTGCTTGCTGATCTTCTCGGGCGGCAGCAGGCGCACGATGCCGTCGATCTCCGGCGCATCCGCATAGCTGCGCCCCACCCCTCCCTTGCGGCCCAGCGCAGGCGCCGAATCCACCAGCACCTGCATCTGCGCGCCAATGCGCCGCTTGAGCCGCTCGGTCGACACGGCTTCGGCCACCGCCATGAAGCGCGCGCGGCGCGCCTCGCGTTCGGCCTCGGGCAGCATGCCCGGCAGTTCGTTGGCCGTGGCACCCTGCACCGGGCTGTAGGCGAAGCATCCCGCGCGGTCGATGCCGGCCTCGCGGATGAAATCGAGCAGGTGCTCGAACTCGGCCTCGGTCTCGCCGGGGAAGCCGGCGATGAAGGTGCTGCGGATCACCAGTTCCGGGCACTGCTCGCGCCAGCGAAGGATGCGCTCGAGGTTCTTCTCGCCACTCGCGGGGCGCTTCATGCGGCGCAGCACGTCGGGATGGCTGTGCTGCAGCGGCACGTCCAGGTACGGCAGCACGCGGCCCTCGGCCATGAGGGGAAGGATCTCGTCGACGCTGGGATAGGGATAGACGTAATGCAGCCGCACCCAGGCGCCGTACGGCTCGGCGATCTCGCCCAGCGTGCGCACCAGTTCCAGCATGCGCGTCTTGACGGGCTTGCCCTCCCAGAATCCGGTGCGGTACTTCACGTCCACGCCATAGGCCGAGGTGTCCTGGCTGATGACGAGCAGTTCCTTCACGCCGCCTTCGAAGAGTGCGTGCGCCTCCTTGAGCACGTCGCCCACGGGCCTGGACACCAGGTCGCCGCGCATCGACGGAATGATGCAGAAGGTGCAGCGGTGGTTGCAGCCCTCGCTGATCTTCAGATAGGCATAGTGCTTGGGCGTGAGCTTGATGCCCATGGGGGGCACGAGGTCCACGAAGGGATCGTGCGGTTTCGGCAGGTTGGCATGGACGGCATCCATCACTTCCTGCGTGGCGTGCGGACCGGTCACGGCCAGCACGCTCGGGTGCATCTGGCGCACCAGGTTGCCGCCGTCCTCGCCGGCCTTGGCCCCCAGGCAGCCCGTGACGATCACGCGGCCGTTCTCGGCCAGCGCCTCGCCGATCGTGTCCAGGCTCTCGCGCACGGCGTCGTCGATGAAGCCGCAGGTGTTGACGATCACCAGATCGGCGCCTTCGAAGGTCTTGGAGGTCTGGTAGCCCTCGGCGCTCAGCTGCGTGAGGATCAGTTCGGAATCGGTCAGAGCCTTGGGGCATCCAAGGCTCACGAAGCCCACGCGTGGGGCGGCTTGGCTTCGTTCAGGGGTGGCTACTTCGCTCATCCCCTGATTGTCCCAGTTCCGCCCATGGAGCGGGCGGCGGCGTTGCGCGCGACTCAGGGCCGCTTGATGCCGAACGCGCCAAGCATCTGATCGGCGTTCTTCTGCATCTGCTCCTGCAGCTGCGTGAACATGCTCTTGGACTGCTCGACATAGGTGCCCAGCGCCCCCTGCAATGCCGGCGACTGCAGCGTCATGAACTGCGCCCATATCTCGGGCGTCAGCGGCTGGGCGTTCTGCGCCAGCTGCTTCTGCACCTCGGCCATAGCCTGGATGTTCTTCTCCAGGTACGGTCCCATGAAGCTCTGCATGGCATGGCCGTAGAAGCGGATGATGCCGGCCAGCGCCTGCTCGGTGAACATCGGCGCACCGCCGGCCTCTTCCTCCAGGATGATCTGCAGCAGGATGCTGCGCGTCAGGTCATCGCCGCTCTTCGCGTCGCGCACCACGAAAGGCGCCTGGTCCATGACCAGTTGCTTGACTTCGGCGAGCGTGATGTAGGCAGAGGAATCGGTGTCGTAGAGCCGGCGGTTCGGGTACTTCTTGATCACGCGAATCGGCGATTTGGAAGCGGCCTTCTTGCTCTGCACTTACGACACTCCTGCACCGGGGTTGGGCTCGATTCATTCTAGGAAGCGGCATTGCTGCACTGCGCCAAGGTTTACCCTGAGCGCGCGAACCGCTTCAAGGCGCGTTCACGTATTCCGCCGCGCAGTGCGGGCAGCGCGCTGTCTGCAGCCCTTCCTCCTGGCGCACCACGGTCATTTGCAGCAGGTTCTTGGCGCCGCCGAGCACCCAGCAGCGCGGGCAGTGCTCATGCCCCGCCACCGGCAGATACGCCCGCGCGCGCTGCTCTGCGCGTTCGCGCGTCACCTTCAGGCCTTGCTGCTGCGCGCGCTGCACGGCCGCTGCCGCCGCCGTTCCCGTGCGGCCATGCGCGCGGTCACCCAGCCCGTAGACCACGCGCGCAAACTCCAGCGGCGCCTGGCGCATCAGCGCCGCCACCCAGCGCTCTCGGGCCTGCGCAGGGGCCGCTGACACGCCGGGCTCTTCTTCATCAGGACCCATGAACGGCTTCCTGCTCAAGAAAAACGATAGCGGTTCACAAGCTACCACAGAGTCCACGCCGCCCGGCGCCGCCTTGCGTTCAGCAGTTGCCTTTCTTGGCCTGTCCCGGCGGGCAACCGTGCGGATGGGGCTTGGAAGGTCCATAGCCGCCAGGACCTTCATGCACATGCACACATCCCCCTATCAGCAAGACAGCGGAAATCAGCGCAAGGACTCTTTTCATGGAATGCTCCTTTGTCCATACAGACCTGCAGTATGGAGCGCCTTGAACGGTTGCGCTGTCGGCGCATATCCGGCATCCGCACACCGATCGCACGCATGCCAAGAATTGCGCATGCCACTCGGACCTCCAATGAAAAAGCCGCCCCGTGAGGGCGGCTTTATCTGCAGTCGAACTTTTCAGTTCTTCAAGACTTCCTGCAGCGTCTGAATCTGGTCAGTTTCAGAACGGAAATCTTGGTAGGCGCGATTGGACTCGAACCAACGAGACACCCGTTGCGCATCAACGCCTTACAGGGAGGCAAGGCCACTTCGACCCCCTGAGATACCCCTGAATACTCGCCAATCTCCCGCCGAAATCTCCCACGGCGTGCACCCTTCCGCATCAGAAGGGCACGCTGTCCGGGTCGAACGAGCCCCGCCACCGGTCGACAGTCGGCCCCACTTCGAACGGCTCCAACTGGCCGCGCCAGTGACCCGAACCTGCCTGCTCCGGCAATGCGGTGTCGACCGCGATGCGGCCGGCCTCTGCAAAGATGGCTCGGATGTCCTCGCCCTCCTTGGGCGGCCGGTCGCTCCGCTTCCGGGCCCCCGTGACCCAGTTCTCGTAGATCGCCCAGGCCTCGCACACTTGCTCCAGCGTCACGCCCTGGGCGTCGAGATAGGCACGGGCCGCGGCTTCGCCTGCGGCCAGTTGTTCAGGCGTCGCACCTGGCGCGGTCAGCCGCATGGTCGTGCCTCCACAGGTTTGAGCCACCGCGCAACCGCGTCCGCAGGCGGCAGCTCGGCCAGGTCGGGCTTGCGCTGCAGCTCGCGCGCCGCGGCGAAGCAGGCTAATTTTCTGACTGCAGTCGTAATGGCAAGGGACAGCGAGCGCTTCGTTGTGCTCCTCGGCATTATCGAAACCCGAAATCGACACGCGTCGCATGCTCTGGCAATCGGGGGCTTGGTATCGCTCGTGGCGAGCCTGGCCTTCGGGAGAATGCCGCTGGAAGGATGGGGGCTCTTTGGCGCGCCAACTTTTGCGGTGTTGACCGTGCTGTCTTTTATCGCCTCAAGGTCTTGCGCCGTCTCTGCAAGGCGCGTTGCTGACATAGTTGATGCGGCCCTTCAGGTCGAGATCGCGAAAAGCGGTCACGATGTCAACATCCTTGATCTCTGATGGCGGCCTTTGTCTTACCGATCAGCAAGTTGCATGACCCGAACGCGGCACGACCGATAGGCCTCGTTCAGTTCGTCGGCGTCGTAGGCGTCGCGCTCTTCCGCCTCTGCAGCAGTCTCGTCTGGAAGTGGCCCACCGGCTTGGGCTGCACCTGCTGCACCAGCGTGGGCACCGGCGCCGGCTTGGCCTGGGGCGCCACCACCACCATCCCCACGTCCGGCTGCTTCGGCGCCACGTTGCATGCGCTCGCGGCGCAGCTGATCGCGCAGAGCGCCAACAGTCGCAAGGTTCTGGGCATCGTTCTTCTCCTGAGCCGCGTGCGCGGCGTCGATTCGCTTCTGCTGCGCCAGCACGCTGGCGTTCAGGGTGCGCAGCGTGGCTGCCGCCTCGGCCTTCTGGGCATCGATGGCGCCGCGCAGGCCCTTGGCCTCTTCGCGCGCATCGTTGCGCTGCTTCGTCACCACGCCCGCGCGCGTGCGCTCAGCGCAGGCCCCGCCCCAGCCGGCCACGGCCAGCGCGAGCAGGATCCAGATGGCCAGGTTGCGGATGTCAGGCATGGCCCAAGCCGCCCAAGCAGTGCGCCGTCTCGTCGTCGCGCCGCAGGCCCAGCCCGCGCACCTCGCGGTACTCCGGCTTGCCATTGGTCAGGCGCTTGCCGGTCTTCACCGAAGCCCACACGCGCGTTCCGTTGGGCGCGCGGCTCAATGCGAGGCAGCCCTCCCGCCAGCGGCCTTCGTTGAACAGCCCCATCGCGCGGCTCGCGCAGGTATTGGCCATCCCCACGTTGTGGGCGTGCGAGCTGGCCGCGTCGAAGACCGACTGGGGCGGCAGGCGCTTGAAGCACCACGCCAGCGCCACCTGGCCTTTCTCGATCGCCCGGCCCTCCACCTCGGCGCAGCGCTCCGCGCTCCAGACGTCGCCCAGGATCAGCGGCTCGTCCGTGACGTGTTTGGTGATGCCGTTGCAGACGGTCGGCAGGCCGCCGGCCAGCGTGTCCGGGTAGACGAGGCCGGGGTTCTCGTGGTCGGGCTCCCACTTGTTCAGCAGGCCCAGCACTCCGGCCCCGACCAGAACAAGGGAGCCGGCCAGGTGCGGGAAATAACGCAGCTTGCCGCTCATCGCAGCCCACCGCCCTTCGCCGCCGTCCAGAGCCCGGCCACGGCGGCCAGCAGCGCGACGATGGCGCCCAACGGCTTTGCCAGCTTGCCGAAGTACTGCAGAACGCGGAACGCGCCCTGGAAGGCCTTGAACATCTCCACCAGTTCGGCGGTGCTCTCGGCATTGGCGCGAGCAGCAGCAGCTTGCTCGTCGATGCGTTCCTCGATGCGCTGCATGCGGCTGTCGCCGGCATCCAGTCGCTCATGGATCACCGCCAACTCAGTAGCGGTGATGGATTTGCCGGGTCCGGCCGGCGCCGTCGATTGGGTGGGCATGGGGTTCCTTGGGGAACCGCGAGCCCGGTGTGTGCGAGCGGAATTGTCCGGGCCGCCCCGCATAGGCGGCAAGGGGGGTCAAGCCTGCTGGTCCTTCTCCGCGTCGTTGGCCGCTGCGCGTTCGTGGCCCAGGCGCTCCAGGTCAGGAGCCGGGGCCAGCCCCTGCAAGGCCGGCTGTGCCTGCGCCTTGAGCATCGCCTCCTCGAGGTCCAAGCCCTTCTTTTCCTTTCGGCGCTCGTGCATCAGGCGCGAGCCGATCTTTCCCTTGGCCGCTGAAGGGATGGCGCGACGCTCAAACTCGTGCAGGCGTTCGGTGAGCGTCTGTTCGGCTCGGGCCAAACGGTTCGCCACCTCTTCGAAGGCGTTCACGAACCGGATGCGCACCACGCGCGCCTCGTCGCCCGTGAAGCTCATCGCCAGTTCGGACATGCCCTTGGCGGTCATCCGATACATGGGCTCCACGCGAACGCCGCCCTTGGGCCCGGGGACCGAAAAGGATGTGGGCTGAAAATTCAGCCGGTAATGCTCCGCGATCTCAGGATGCTCGCTGGCGCGCATCCGGTCGATGGTCTGCAGCACGTTTTTGTGTCGCTTCTTGAACGCCAGTGCCACGGCGCGCGAATCGGTAATGAGGTCCGCGCCATCGCGCGTGATGAACATCGTCAAGTCTTCGATCTGGTCCAAAGCCGTTCCTTCGCGCCGACAGGCGCATCACCCCGCGAGCGCCGCGGGCAGCGGCCAGGAACGACAAAGCCCTCAAGGTCTTGCAGTTCCGGGGTCGCGGTCGGCATGACGGAAAGCCATGACCCCCTTTCGGGGCAGAACTGCAAGAGCTTGAGGGCTCTGATCCGTCAAAAGCCGTGGTGCGACCCGTGGCGGAGACCCATTATGTTGCGAGGTGCGGCTGGTTCAAGGGGGGTCGCGTAGTTGCCCGCAAAAACCTGCATACTGGGTGCATGACGCTTATCGCCAAACCGATTCAGAACGGCTATTCCTTTACGCTAACCACTCGGCTGGGGCATATGCTGAGGCTTGCAGAGCAAGCGCATGGAGCGCGCGACATGAGCTATACGATCCTGGGAATCGAATTCGAGGCATCAGGCCCTAAGCTTTGGTTTCCTGGAAATTGCAATTTCATCGCGATCCAACTCAGCTTCGATGCCGCAAACGACATGGTTCTGGGCTGCTACCAGTTGGCGCACGAGTGCATTCATCTCTTGTCGCCCACCGGAAGTTCTCAAGCGAACGTGCTTGAAGAAGGGTTGGCTACGTGCTTCGCGCGCAATTACGTTTCCGAAGTGTTTGGTGCCAAGATAAACACCACGATAGCAAGCTATCAGCACGCAGCCGAACTCGCGGACGAGCTGTTGGCAATAGACCCAAACGCTATTCGAGAGCTGAGAATGATTGAGCCGGTGATTTCGAGAATCACTGCAAGACAGATGATCGAGCGCTACCCATCCCTGGAAACGGCAACAGCGGCCGCCCTTGAGGCGCAATTTGTGCGCGGCATCTGAGCCCGCGGTTCGCGGTCGGGAGCTTTTTCGCCTATCGCGGTGGGCCAGTTGTCTGGCGGGCGACAATCGTCAAATGGATCTCTTCGGCACAGCCACCCTCCGCCACCCCACCTGGTACAGCGACAGCGTTTTTGAAGAACGCGCCCTCCCCCTGAGCGTCGGCGACTACAAGGTCACTCCCGGCGTCGGCCGCGACGGGCGATGGACCGTCACCGACTCCAAGGGCGCGACCGTCTACAGCGGCATCGGGCCCGTCACCGTGGTGCCCGCCTGATGTCGGCCGGCACTCATCACGTCCTGACCCAGGCCATCCGCGCGCACTGGCAGGCGCACGACGGCCAATACCCGCAGCGCATCGTGCTGACGCCGGCCCAGCATGACGACCTGGTGCGGCTCGTGACCATCGGGCGCGCGGGCATGGAGCCGGTGAACCCCGGCATCTTTCTCGGCTGCAAGATCGAGCGCCAGGAAGGCGCTGCGCCCGCGCTGGTCAGCGTCGATGGCACGGAAGTGCCGCTGGACCTCTAGAACAGCTGCGGCTCGTCGTCGTCCGAGATCTTGTCCACGGGCGGCGGCTCGTCGTTGGCCGCCTTCGTGCGGGGTGCTCGCGGCGGAAGCGGCGCAGGAAACGTGTCGAGCGGGCCCATCCACTGCTTGAAATACCTCGGCGCCTCGTCGACTGCGCATGTGAGCCAGTCGTCGTAGTCCTCGGGGTGCAGGATCACGACCATGCGCTTCTCGTCGCCGGGCTTGTGGAAGCGCTGCATGACCGGGTGCCCGTCGGCGTTGACGGTGAGCATGGAGAAACTGAATTCCTCCTGCTGCGTCTGGGTGTTCTTCCAGCTCTCGTAGATGCCGGCGATGCCCAAAGGCACCTGGCCGGGCTGCTGGATGCCCCAGCGGACGGCCCTGCCCGTCTCGTAGCTGGGCTCGAAGATGGTCTCGGCCGGCACGATGCACCGCTGGCCCTTCTTCCACGCGGCCCGATAGCTCGGCAGTGTGGCCACCGTCTCCGATCGGGCGTTGTAGGTACGGCGGCCGTAGGCCACCTCCTTAGCCCAGTACGGCAGCAAGCCGAACCGACCATCCAGCGCCTCGCGGTGGCCGAGCGCCGAAAGCCGGATGAACGGCGCCAGCCCTGTCGGAAACGCCACGATGCTGGGCGAATCCTTGTGCAGCACGTCGAAGAACGACAACAGGCGGTCGGCGCGGGTGACGGGCTCGTAGTTGCTGCACATGGGCGGATACTACGCCGCCTCAATTGGACAAACTCCTTTCCTCAAAGGGCTCAGTGGCAGTGGCGTACCCCCGTCCGACTGTCGACGTGGCAACCTTGCCTGTCAGTGCCGCCAGAGTGAGCCAGCGCCGCCCCGCACGCCATCGCCAGAGCCAAGTAAAGCGCAACCTTCTTCATGGAGTTCTCCAGTAGTGAAGACACAACTGTGACAGTTTGTGTCTTCGATTGGTACGGGGTAACCCCGGCTTCGCAAAAAGGCTACTGTCGGCGCAGCCAGGCCCAGACCCCTACCCCGATGGCCGCCAGTGCCAGCGCGGCGCGCCAGTCGGCCAGCGCCACGGTTGCCAACCCCAGCGCCACGAACGCTCCACTCAATCTCATGACCCGCTCTCCTGCAGCTGCTTGCGCACTTCCGCACGGATCGCCTTCGGCGCTGCCTGTTCGACCCGTGTAGCCTTGTCCGCCCGCATCGCGACGACGCGGCGCCGGACGGCCGCCATGTCAATGGTGATGGGAGAGTGGGGATTCCGACGGTTCCACTCGCGCACGGATTCGCGCACCTTCTGCTGCTTGGCGTAGTCCCGGTCGTAGACAGCCTTGGCCATCTCGTCCGCGAACTCCTGCTTGGCCAGCCTATTTTGCGACACCATGCGCTGGGTCTGGAAGGTCGCCTCTTGGACCTTCGACACATCAGTGGGCTGGAACCCGATCATTTTGGTGATGGCTTCCGACAGCGTCGTGTCGACCACCTTGCGCCCGCGGGTGTCCTTGTACTCCCCGTCGATCATCATTTCGACGCCCTTACGCAGGTTCTCGGCGGCGCGCGGGGCCATCATCTGTGCGCCTTGGAGCGGGCTGCCCTGCAGCGCCTTGTCCGCGCCCTGGAACATCCGCTGCGCCAGGTCGGCCGAGGGGCCGACGAACTCGGCCACGTCGCGGCTGTAGTCCTCCTTCTTGGTCAGCAGGCCCGTGCCGGGCAGCAGGTCGCCCATCCCCAGGCGGCCCGCAACGTCGATCGGCACGCCCGGCAGGCCGGACACGCCGCGCTCCACGAACGCGCCCGCGCTCTCGCCCAGTACGCTGGCCAAGAACTGCCGGCGCGCCTGCTTCGAACTGAACGAGTAGCCCAGGCGCTGGGCGATCCCGTCCAGAAGATCCTCGGCGTCCTCCACGAACGGCAGGCCGCCGGCCCCACCCATCAGGAACAGCATCGCCAGCATGAACGCCGCCGCGCGCTTGCCCTCGGGCCCGCCGCGCGTGGCCAGCCGGTGCAGCAGCTCCGTGTAGCTGATGCTGTACTGCTTGAAGGTGAAGGCCAGTGCGCCCACCGGGCCGCGTGCCCACTGCGGCTTGTTGCCCTTGTTGTAGACGAATTGCGTGTCGGCGATCGCCTTCTCTGCGAACTGTGCCGGCTCGGCGATTCCGCTCGCAACGGCCGTGCGGTAGGCCGCGATGAAGGTGACCCGCCGGTTGAACTGCTCGGCCAGGCTGAACGGTTTGCCCCACGCCAGCGCCAGCTTGCTCAGCGCATTGGACGCTGCGGCCCGGGCGTTGCCGGTCGTGGTCCCATCGCCGGATTTCAGCGCAGCCTGCCCGCGCGCCTGCGCCAGCAGCTGGTGCACCTCCTGCGGCGCAACGATGCCTTCGCCTTCTGCCTTCTTCAGCGCCGCGTCCAGCTTCGCGTCCCCGGTGCTCGCGCGCATCACGTCGCGCAGCGCGTCTTTCATCTGGGTGGCCGCGCCACGCACGCCGGCCCACTGGGACAGGTAGGGCATGGTGACTGCGAAGGGCTGGGTCATGTTGACCATGGCCGATGCCAGCGAGCCGCCCAGGTATTGCGTGAACAGCAGGCCGCGCAGCGCCTGCGCCTCCTCCTGCGGGTTGCGCACGTAGTCGGTGAGCCGCACGGCCATGTCTTTCAGCTGACCGTCGCTCTTCGGGATGTCATTGGTCGCCCGGGTGATCTCGCCCTGGTGCAGGTTCTGCGACGACAGCCGCGCGTTCGAGTAGACGAAGCCAGCCAGCACGCGGCCGGCGTCCTCGCTGAACCCGGCGATGCCCTTGCGCTGGATCAGCCGCTTCATCGCGCTGCGGTTCGACTTGGCCAGCTTCAGGTACTGCTGGAACATCTGGTGCTGGGCGTCGTCGCCCTCGGCCTCCAGGCCCACCATCTCGCCAAACAGTTCCAGCGTCTCCGGCGTGATCCCGTTGAAGAGCTTGTAGGACTGCTCGGAGTTCGTGCCCATCGTCACCGTCGCGCCCGGGAAGTTCTGGCGCATGCGGCGCGCCATAGCTCCACGCTCCAGCCGGCCTTCGAACATCCCGAAGTACACACGCTCGCCGTTGGCGTCCACCACGTCGAGCGTGTAGGAGCCGAAGCGAGACAGCGGGGCGTAGCCGCGCCGCACCAAGTCGTTGATCCGATCGCCCTTCTCGATGATCTTGTTCGCGGTGTCCAGCAGCACGTCGCGCCGCTGCGGCTGGTCGTCGGCCATGCGATGCAGGTGATCTCGCAGGATCTCGGCTGCGTCGTAGGCGCTGGCGGCGTCCATGACCATGTCGCGCAGCTCGGCCACATCCTTGCCACCGAAGCGCAGCATCTCGGCCTGGCCCAGGCGGTTCAGGCTCTTGTCGGCCGCCGCGCGAAACTCGCGGTACAGGCTGATGTGGTGCGGTGTCGCGCCGAATTCCTGGCGCAGCTCGGCATCGGTGAACACCACGCCGGCCTGCAGGAATTCGGCTTCGAAACGGTTGCGTACCGCGCCCTCGTAGACGTCCAGCTTAGAAGCCTGCCAGCGCTGCAGCTGCTCAGGCGTCACGCGGCGCCGGCGCAGCAGCATCTGCGCCTTGTCTTGGGTCGACAGTTGCGCGTAGCGCGCCTCCAAGTCCGCCAGTTTGGTGAGCTTGCCGCTCTCGTCGCGTGCCCAGATCAGCGTGCCCTCGAACACTGGGCGGCTCAGTGCCTTGGTGTCCTCAGCCGACAGCGCCGTCTTTTTCAGGTCAGCGATGCTGTCGAGCTTGGGCAGGATGCGCGGCGCCAGGTCGGCGGCCTCGGTGGCGTAAAAGCTCACGTCCTGCAGGAAGTCCTGCACGGCGTCGTACACCCGCTTGAACGCCGGCGCGCGCTGCGCCAGATCGTGCATGGTGCCGACGGACTTGTGCCACCAGGAAACAACCCCGGGGGAGCGAAACAGGTCATTGACCGCGTCCTGCGCCTTGGCGCGGAAGTCGCGGGGATCGTTCAGGCCGGCAGTGCGCTCTGTTCCTGCTCGATCAGCTGCTGCAGCAGAGCGGGAATAGAAAATCCGGCCGGAGCGGTCAGGGGAACTGAGTTGGGGTGCATTTGCGAGTAGCCCACCCAGTAGTGCAGCGGGTCGCCCGTCCTGGCCTCGGCTTCCGCCGCTTCCTTCGCGAAGAAGGGCTCGGAAGACAGCTGTGCGCGCCACAGTTCGCCAACCAGCCTGTGCCGCTTGCGCAGAGCGGCTTCGAGTGGATCGTTCTCGCGCGCCGTTCCCACCAAGCTGTCCAAGCGAGACTGCAGCTCCAGTGTCCGAGCGGTGGAAACGTCCATTGGCGAGGTCGAAAGTGATGTTGCGCGAGGCGGGGAAGGCATTATCCATAGCCGCCACCGACGCAGCAATCATGCGCCTCACGTTGCCAACGTGGTCACCGTAGATCCAGGTCAGCGGCGGCACTCCCTCGCCGCCGCGGATTTGGTCGGGGTGTGGGGCCAGGTGCGCCGTGGTGCCGAACTTCAGCGCGCTGGAGATCATCTGCTCCAGCCGGCGGCGCAGCGCAACCGTGCTCAGGCCCGCCGGATCGCCGATGAAGATGCGGCCCGTGTTGTGCGCGAAAGCCGCAGCCATCTGGTAGACCTCGGCGCCGTACTGGCCCTCGCTCATCAACGACACATCGATCCACACGTCGCCCGTCGGCTCAACATCTTCCGGGTTCAGCCCTGGTCGCTGCGTGACCTGGCCCGACATGTCCCCGTCCACCACGTCGTAGCCGTAGAGCTGGGGGCCGTAGGGATTGGGCGCGCGGACCATCAGCCGGGCCGTCATGCCGTCCGGCGCGGTGATCTGGTAGTCCGTGCGGCCGGCGAACGCTGGCATCTTGCGCACCTTGAAGGCTGGGTTCACCTCGGCGACGATCTCCTCCAGCGTCGTCCCTGCCGGCTTGGGCAGCGCGAAGAAGTCGTCCACCTCGGCCAGCGCGCGCAGCGCGCCCGCTTCGCCGTCTTCCGCCATGCTGAATGCTGGCACGCCCCCGCGCGGTCCGCCGCCTGGGCCGCCGCGCTGCACGAACCGCCGCGCCGGCAGGATGAAGTTGCGCACGATCTCTTCATCGGTCATGCGCATGCCGCGCAAGGCCGGCACACGCTCGCGCAGCCAGGTGCGCACTGCCGCAATTGCCCGCTTCACAAAGCCCAGTTCCGGCGCGGTCTGCGCCATCTCGGCCAGCACCTCTTCCGCGGCCATCAGTCGCTGAGCATCGTTGTCCATGTCCAGGCCGTACTGACGTGCCTTCGCGGCCACCTCGCCGCGCCGAACGGTGGCCAGCTGCGCAAGGATGGCCTGCAGGTCCGCGCCGAAGACGTGGCGCAGGCCGTAGTGCCCCAGAACCTCATGGAACAGCACCCGCGTCACGTCCTCGGTGCTGTTCATCTGGTCGGCCACGATGAACACCTCGCCACGGTAGAAGAAGCCTTCCGGCTCCCCCTCTGCGCCCTGGGCCTTCTGCCCCTCGTTGTGCGCGCGGACGCGCTCGGGCACTTTGGGGTCGGACATCGAAGCCACGACCGTGATCTTGGGCGCGTTGGCCCAGTCCTTCACCAGCGACTGGACGGCCTTCGCCACCTGCTCGACGCCGATGCCGGCGCCCGCGCCGCGGCTGAATGCCGGGTCAGTACCAGCTGCTGCATCCTTCGCGCCCTTCCCAGCCAGGCGCGCCAGCACCGCCTTGTGCTTGCCCCGGGCGTCCTCCAGCTTCGCCATGTCGGGCCAATCGCCGGCCGCCTCGGTTTTGTCCAGGTCAGCCTGCTCCTTCTGGGCGCGCTGGAGGCGTGCGCTCAGGTAGCTGTGCTCCGACACCAGGCCGTTCAGCATTGCGTCCACCCAGCGGACCACGGTGGCCGGCGCCTGCATGGAGTCGAGGATCTCGCCATCGCGCGACGCGACGACCTTGCCGCTCTGCGACAGCGTCACTTCCAGGCGATTCGAGCCATCGCGGCCCACATTGCCCTCCGCCGTCACCTCGAAGCCGCCGATGGTTCCCAGCGGCTTCTGCGTCTGGTCGGCGATCGCGTCGACAACCGGCTGTCGGATGGCGGTCTGAATGCGAGCACGGCGGCGGTACTCCTCGCCGCCCACAGTCCAGACGATCGGGTCCACGTCGCCGCGCAGGTCGGAGAAGGCCTCCGCCATGGGCGCGCGCGCCGTGTAGCGCTCCCCGTCGATCGTTACATCGATGGGAGCGGCCCGCTCAACCTCCTTGCCGTCCTTGTCCTGCGTCGTGACCTTGCGGGAATCGATTTCGTGCAGGTAGGTCTGAGCCTCGCGCCAGTTCGTGAACTCGCGGCCATCGATCGTTGCGCTGAAAGCCTCCAGGCGTTCCTGGGCGTCCTGCTGGTACTGGCGAACTTGCTCAACGAGCGGCGCGGCGGCCTCGATCTCCGCCGGCAGGCGCTGCAGCACTTCGGCGGCGCGTCGGCGGCGCGATTCCAGTTCGTTGCGGCTGGCATCGAAAGCGCGCTTGCGCTGCTCGAGCTTCTTCACGTCCGTGCGCAGCTGGATCTCGTGCAGCAGGTCGATGTTGCCCGTCGCTGCGGCCTGCATCTCGCCGGCCGACAGTTCCAGATCCTCGAAGGCGTTGTCCACCTCGCGGCCCACCTTGCGGGCACGAAGCTGGTTGATCATCTTGAGCTTCGTCTCCTGGACCTGCCACATGCGCATGTCCAGCGTGTCCTTGGTGACGTAGGCAAGCACCTCGACCTCAAAGTCGGGCAGCGCGGCCGGGCCGTGCGCCAGGACGTTGCCCTGCCGGATGATGCGGCCCTCGCGCTGCTCCACATCCGACGGCTTCCATGGCACGTCCAGGTGGTGCAGCGCCACTAGGCGCTCCTGCACGTTGGTGCCGGCGCCCATCTTCGGGGTGGAGCCCATCACCACGCGGATGTCGCCCGCGTTGACCTTGCGGAACAGCGCGGCCTTCTGTTCGTCGGTGTTGAAGTCGTGGATGAAGGCGATTTCTTCGGCGGGCACGCCCTTTTCGATGAGCGCCGCCCGCAGGTCGTCGTACACGCTGAACCCACGCTCGGCCGCGCGCACCGCATCCAGCCAGTCGGCGCCCTTGGCGTCCATCTCCTGCTGTGCCGCCTCGGCGTCTTCCGCGATCGCCTGCGCCGCCTCGTTGCCGAGAGTTGCGCTGGCCAGGATGTCCTCGCTGGCCGCCGTGATGCGGCCCTGCAGCGCCTCGTACTCCTTGAGCTCGGCCTTGGCGTGCTTCACGGGCGTGCCCAGATCGGAGAACACCAACTGCGTGCCCTTGACGTGGGCAAACCGCTGGTAGCGCGCCACGATTTCATCGCTGGCACGGTCGATGCGTCCGCCGGGCTCGCGCTCGATCGCCTTCGGGTCCACCAGTCGGATGTCCATCGCCGCCTTGCGGCCGTCGCCCATGATGACCAGCACGTTGTCCTCGCCCTTCTTCGGCGGGCCCTTCCTGGCCTCCAGCACCTGGGCGCGGCGCGCGAGGTCTTCCATGTAGGCTTCCTGCGCCGGCGTCTTCTCCAGCGACACGGGCGTGCGGCGGTCGCCTTTCAGGCGCGGCAGCGGGAAGGTCGCGCCGTCGTTCTCCTCGGCATACGCCGCCTTGATGTCGTCCATGGTCACCGTGTCGCAGACCTGGTCGAACATCTTGAGCAGCTCGGGCGTGTTGACGAAGTTCGCCATCCGCGACGAGGCCTTGAATCCGTCGCCGCTGGGCTTCTGCATCCACACCTGATCGACGCTGGCGAAGGTGTTGGCCCAGGCGTCGAACGACTCGAACCCCAGCTCGCGCATCTGGGTCGGCATCAGGTACCGCATCATGTGGTACATCTCGGCCAACGAGTTGGACACCGGCGTGCCGGTGGCCGCCACGAAGCCCTGGTCGCGGCCGTTCTTTGCGAAGATCTGGTTGATCTTCACCAGCATGTCGTAGGCACGCTGGCTGCCCTGGCTGTCGCCCAGGCCCTGCACGTTCTGCATCTTCGTGCTGAACATCAGGTTCTTGAACAGGTGGAACTCGTCCACGAAGAGCTGGTCGACGCCGATCTGCTCGAAGTCCAGCAGGTCATCCATCGGCTTGTCGCGCAGCGCCTTGATGCGGTTCTCCAGCCGCTCTTTCAGGCCCTCCAGCTGCTTGACCGTGCGCTTCTTCTGGCCCGCATCGCCCGTGCCGCCGCCCACCTGCTCGATGGTGCGGGTGATCTTTGCAATCTCCTGGCGATTGAACGCGGCCTCGAACTCGGGCGCCGGCTTGATGAAGCCGAACGACGAGTGGGCGATGACCACGGCGTCCCAGTCGCCGGTGGCGATCTTGGCCAGGAAGCGGCGGCGGTTCGCCCGCTCAAAGTCCTTCTTGGTGGCGGTCAGGATGTTCGCGCCGGGGTACAGGCGGTAGAAGTCAGCCGCCCACTGTTTCACCAAGTGATTCGGGACGGCAACCATCGGCTTGCGCGCCAGACCGGTGCGCTTCAACTCCATCGCGCTGGCCACCACGGTGAAGGTCTTGCCGGCCCCGACGACGTGGTCGTAGAGCACAGTCCGGTCCTGCACCGTGCGGGCGATGGCGTTGCGCTGGTGGCGGCGGAACTTGATGATCTCGTCCGGCACCTTGCCGGGGAAGTCCATCAGGCTGCCGTCGTACACCCGGGTCACATAGTTGTTGTTCGTGTCGTTGTAAGCACGCACCAACATTTCGGAGCGGTCGCTGTCCGCGAAAAGCCAGTCGCTGAACTTCTCCTTGATCTCCTGCGCCTTGTTGTTCGCCTGCTCGGTGGCCTCGGCGTTGACGTGTGTCTTTCCCTCAGAATCCTTGTAGGTGACCTTGATGGGGCGGTTGTTCAGCAACGCGGCCAGCAGCGCCTCGCCGTCTACAGCGGCAGTACCGAAGGTGGAGGTGAACGCCACGTTGTTGCCCGGCTTCACGCTTACCTGGAAGCTGCTGTTCAGCGGCACGTACGTGATCCGGGCCTCGGTGCCGTCGCCGAACAACTGGCTCGCGAAGTCCTCGTACACCTTCGTGGGCACCCACGGCGAACCCACGCGGGCGACGATCTGGTCGGCGCCGACATCCTCCGGCTGGACCTCTTCGAGGGCGCGGATGTTAGCCATGACGCCAGCCGCGCGGGCCTGGGCGAGCTTTGCGCGCACGTTACCCGAGAGGTAGGCGTCGCGCAGCACGTACTCATCGGTGGCGGGGTCGCGGAACAGGGCGGGCTTGTCGCCGCTGGCCAGTTCGCGCAGCACATCGTCGGGGTCGCGGCCCAGCAGCTTGCCGATGTACGAGGCGTCGAGCTTGCCGCGCTCGGCCATCGAAACGGCCAGCGCATCGGCCGGCGAGTCGACCTTGCGCACGGGCTTGCGCGCAGCCACCACGCGGCGATCAAAGATAGGCGCCTTCTTCGCGCTGCTCTTCGTGGGCTTGATGCCCTGTCGCTTCGCTGCGGCGGGTCCGACGCCCGGCGTGTAGCCGTGCTCCAGTGAGGCCAGCAGGGGGTAATCGGGGTCGTCCTCGAACACCCGCAGGGTGCTCGGGTCGTTGATGAGCCCGTGCTCCTTTCGGTAGCCGTCGTACTGCTCGTTGAGCCGTGCACGCAGTTGGCCCATGCCCTTGTCGTCGTCGGCCATCTCTGCCGCGATCAGCCCGCGCAACGTGGCGCGCATGGAGGACAGCGCTTTGATGCGCGCGAAGCCGGTGTCGCCGAGCGTCGTCTTCTCGGTCCACTGGGTGGCCGGCGTGATCTCCTGCGCCCGCGCCTCGCCGCCCAGGTCGGGCAGGCGCTGCATCAGCTTGCCGTCCTCGGCTGTGTAGTAGCCGCCCTCCTGCACCGTCGGATTGCGCAGCGCCACGATGGCCGCCTGCTGCTGGCCCGTGCTTGCAGTGTCGGCGATTGATGTGTAGACGCCCTCCGGCAGTCGCTGGACCGCTTCGCGGAGCAGCGCAGCCGTATCCTGCCCCTCGCGGGCCACCAGCGCAGGCATGTCGCCCCGGTACATGGTCCCGTAGGCGCCGAACTCGCCCAGCATCATGTCCGGGTTGTCGATGAAGTACTGGTTGAGGGCCACCTCGCGGCCCTTCGCATCCGTGTGGGTGCCGACGTTCAGCCACCTCTTGGCGTCCTGCTTCGCGGCTCGGCCGCCGATCTCGCCGTCGGGGCGCTTCTGCAGGAAGATGATGTCCGTCGTCACTTCGGTGCCGGCGTTCTTGGAGAAGGCGTTGTTCGGCAGCCGGATGGCGCCCAGGAACACCGTGCGGTCAGCGATGTAGCGCCGCGCGGCGTCCGCCTTGGCGTCGAGGAAGCTGTTCGTCACCACCTGCGCCAGCACGCCGCCCTCGCGCAGCATGTCCACCGCCTTGGCGAAGAAGTAGTTGTGCAGGCTCAGGCCGGACAGGTGCTTCCGGCCGCTCGTGTCCGTCTGCGGGTCGCTGGCGAACGGCGGGTTTCCCACCGCGGCGTCGAAGTAGGCGTCGGTGCCCTTGAACTCGGTGAAGTCCGCGCGCTGAACGTTCTGCTTGGGGTACAGCTGGCGCGCGATGGTGCTGGAAAGGCGGTCCCGCTCGATGGCGGTGAACCGCGTGGCGCTGCGCATGTCGGCCGGCATCAAGCCCAGGAAGTTGCCCACGCCGGCGCCGGCCTCGAGGATCTTGCCGCCGGCGAAACCGAAGCGGCGCAGCGCGGCGTAGATGCCGTCCACGATCACCTCGCGGCTCGTGTAGTGGGCGTAGCGCGTGGAGCGGGCCGCGTCGGCGTATTCCTCAGGCGTGAGCAGTTCCTTGAGCTCGGCGTGCTCCCGTGCCCAGTCGGCATTGTTCGCGTCGAAGGCTTGCGCCAGGCCGCCCCAGCCGACGTAGCGCGCCAGGGTGCGCTGCTCTTCCGGCGTGGCCCAGCGGTCGGGGTCGGCGTCGAACGCCTTGGCCAGGCGGATCGCCGCCAGGTTGTTCTTGAACTTGGTCTTCTGCCCGCCCTCGCCGAGTGCGAAGTCGGCGTCGATGGTGAAGTCGGTCGCCTGCGGCGCAGGGATGACGGGCGCATTCGGGGCCGGATTGGGCCCACCCTCGGGGATCAGTCCTTGCTGTTGGGGTCGAAGTCCGACAGCCCCTGCATCAGGTCGGCGTGCGCGCGGAACCCGGCGCTCTTTCGCATCCGCGGCGTCTGCGCGGGCTCCTCCGGCAGGAACAGGTACTGCTCGCGCACTTGCTCCCACGCTTCCTGCCAGGTCGCCCCCTGCGTCGTCAGCGCTCGCACGCCCGCGCTGGTCGCCTCCGCGGCCTCCGTCAGCGCCTTGTCCAGCGCTCCGGCCTTCTCCAGCCGGGCGTACATCTTCGGCAGGTGCTCCTTCCAGTGGGCGCGCGCCTGCGCGATCCAGTTGGCGTGCTGCATCATTGCTCTCCTTCGATTCGGCCTGAGTATCCGCCGGCTCAGCTTCCGAGGGTTGTTCTTCGACTGCGACGGCCTCGTGCCGCTCGATCTCCGACTTCTCCTCCACGTCGATGACCGCGCGCTTGGTGTCCGCGCCCTGCTTGCCGCCGGCCATGGCGATGTAGGCGCCTTGCAGGTGGTCCAGTGTCAGCGCCTCGGCCGCATCATCGCCCAGGTGCTGGCGGATCTGGTCCAGGGCGAACTTCGCCGAGTCCTTGAACTTGTGGTAGCCCAGGCGAAAAGCCGCGTCCAGCACGCGCGTGAGCACGGGCAGCAGCTTCTGCTCCTGCTCCGGCACGATGTTCATGCGGGTGGACTTGCCCAGGATGTCGCCCAGGTCGGCCAGCGCGTTCATCAAGTCAGCTTTGGCGCGGGTTTCTTCGGCGCTGGGCTTCTTCTTGGTGGCAGGCTTCTTGGCCGGCATCAGCGCCTGCACCGCCTCGGCTGCGGAAGGGAACAGGTCGGCGAACTCGGCGAATGCCTGCGCATCCTTGTCGGCCACCGCCTTGACGGCCGCGTCCTCGGCGTCGAAGCGCTTGGTGCGCATCACGCGCAGCGTCGTCTCCGCTGCCGTCACCTTGAGTTGGGCGGCCTTCTTCTCATCCAGGGTCAGGCCGTCGGCCGCTGCGGCTGTGCGCAGGCGCTTCACGCGCGCCTGCTGCTTTTCCATGTCGGCGGTCAGGGCCGCGTCCACGGCAGGCGGAACGCTCACCGTGCCAGGCTTGGCCTGCGGCTGGTCGGCCTTGGCCTCGTAGCTGCGCATCTCGGCGTCCAGCTCGTCGTTCTGCCCAGACTCGGCCAACTCCTGGGCCGTCATGAATTCCGGCTTCAGTTCGCCGCGCACGATCTGGATGCCTTCGCGCGTCGGGCGCGTGCTCACCGTCTCGCTGATGCGCACGCCGTCCTTCGCGTACCAGCGCACGCCGCGCGCGTCCTGGCGGATCATCACGCCGTCGGCGCGCCGCCCGACGATGGTGTTGCCGTCCTTGTCGGGTGCCGGCGCTGCTGGCGCTTCCTTCGCTGGGGCTGAGGCGACATCCGGCCGGCGCAGGTTGCTGATGAGCACGTCCAGCTTCTTGCCGTCCGCCCCCACCACCCGCGCCATGTCCACCATGCCGATGCCCTTCATGGCCCGGCGGAAGACCGCCTCGATGGTGCTGCGGCCGATGGTGCGGCCCTCCACATCCACCGCGTCGCCCGGCTGGAAGCCCTCCAGCTCGGCCATGGCCCCACTGTTGTCCGGGTCGGGCTTGCCGGTATGCAGCGAGGTGACGGGCTCAACGACCGCCGCCGGCGGGGCGCTGGATTCGGCGGGCGCCGCGGCCGGCTCCGCATTGGCTTGTGCCGCGGTCGACGATTGGGGCGGATTTGGGCCTGATTCGGGCTCGCTGTTGGCGGGCGCTTCGCTTGTAGGCCGCGCCGGCTCTTGCGTCACCTGCTGCGCATTGGTGCTCGGATTGGTCGACGATTGGGGTTCATTGGCTGGCGCGTGCGCCATCTCCACCGGCCCGGCCGTCAGTTCGCGGGCGCTCGGCTCGGTGCCATGCGTGCGCGGCCGGCTGCCCGCAACCTCGCGCCAGCCGTCGCCATCGCGCTCCACCGCCTGCACCTGCACGGACCAGCGGCCCTCGGCATCTGGCGGGGTGAACGCCAATACCCGGTCATGCCCGCCGCCGTAGCTGCGCACGATGTTGCCGGGGGCGTAGTGGTCTGCGATGGCCTGCTGCTTCGCCTGCGCACGCTGCTTCGGCGTGTCCTTCTTCACGGCCGGCTGCGGCGCTGCGGGCGCTGCCGCGGGCAGTTGGCCCTTGTCACCCATGTCCGCCAGCTCCTGCCGGCGCTTCTCGATGGCCGCGGGTCGCAGCGCGGCGGTCACGCCGCCATTGTTCGTCTCTCCCGTGGCGATTTCGCGCTCCAGCCGAGAGCGGCGGCGCTGGTTGGGCGTCATGCCCTCCCATCCAACCTCTTCGACCTGCGCAGAGGACGCCTGCGCGGGCCGCTCGCCCATCGGCTCCTGCTCAACAGCAGCGCCGGCTTCGCCCAGGTGCTTCTCGCGAATGAACCAGCCACCGTCCTTCTTGAAGGTGTAGGGGTCGATCGCCTTGGCAGCGGGCTCATCCAGGTCAGTGCGCACCACGCCGCGCAGCACCTTGCCGCGGCCCGTGGTGTGCTCAACGATCGCCGGCGGCTGCTCTCCCTCCTGCCCGGCGCTTGCTGCATCGGTCGTGGAACTGGGGAACTCCCGAGCCAGCGTCAGCAAGTCCTGCACGGGGGCGTCAAGCCGGATGACCCGCACCGGCTGTGCAGCCTCGCGTGCGGCCATCCACTGGTGATGCCCATCGAGGACATGGCCGTCCCGGGAGACCAGGATCGCACGATTCCCGCCCGTGAACGCCTTGGCCTTCTCCACCTTTTCGCGGCTGAACTCGGCCTGAGTCGGCTTGAGGCTGTCCGCTGCGACTTCCTCCTCCGCGTGCGCCACGCCGCGGGCGTTCATGAAGTTGGCCATGGCGCCGCGATGCTCGGCCTTGATCTGCGGCATCTCGGCGCGGGGCACGCCCAACGTGCCGGACTCCTTGGCGAAGGCCGTCCAGCCGTCGCCACGGTCCTCGCCTTCAATCGCAGGTGCTGCGGCAGACGCTGGCTTGCGCACCACGAACCCGCCCTCCACCGCAACAACCTCGTGACCGGGGCCTGCGGCCTTCGCGGCATTGATGGCCGGCAGGCGCACCGTGAAGGGTTTGCCCTTCTTGTTGGTGATGTCCCCCTCCTGGGCGCCGCCAACGGCTGCGGTAGGCGCTACAGAACCTGCACCAGGTTCAGGGGCTCGCTTGGGCTCGGCTCGGGCGGCAGGACCGCTTCGGGCGGCTGGTTCTGCAATGGCCGGTTCTGGCTCAGTACGTTGGCTCGCGCCAGCGGTGACATTCGTTTGAGTCGCAGCATCGCCTGCAGCACCTTGGATCGCTCCGTCGGGTCTTGCGGAAGCTGAAAGGGCATCTTTAATCTCCTGTTCGCTCGCGCCCAAAGCGCGCAAAAAGTCTTCTTCGGACACGTTGCTGGCCGCGCCGAAGTCGGGGATGTCGGCATCGCTCAGTGCGTCGCCCAGCGAAGCGGCCGTCTGGTCGTCCAGCAGCCGGTAGTAGTCATCGACTGCCGAGCGGTCTTCGTCGCTCAGGTCGGCATAGTCAAGAACCGGCGGTTCCGGGTCGGCCATCACTTCGGCAGGCTCTGTGACCTGACCGGCCAAGGGATCTGCCGCTGCAAAGCCCGTATCGGTGGCCGCAGCGGCGACAGCAGCGCTCGCTGGCTTCAAGGCCACGTCCGTCACGCCTCCGGCGCCGAGCGCCGCTGCCGTGGCGCGCGACAGCGGCCCACGCTCGACGATCTGACCTTGACGCGCCGCAAGTTCATTGCGCGCCTGCTGCCGCTGATCGGCGGTGGCCGCCACGCCGTCCGGCCCGACCGCAATGGTTGGTGCTGGAAGCGCAAGCGTGGGAACCGCAGGGTCGTTCGCGGCAGGAATGGTGGTATCGCTCGGATCATTCGCCGCTGCTGGCCGGCCGCTGCCCGCCAGCGCGTTCGCGCCGCCGCCCATGGCCGCGCCGGTCAGCAGGCCCAGCACTGCAGCCTGGTCAACGCCCTCATCGAGGGGGCGGCCAAGCGCCGCGTTCTGCATCACTTGCTCGTGGATCGACTGCGGCAGCTCCTCCAGCAGACCCTCGGCAACAGCGCCCTCCAGCACGCGGCGCACCACGCCCTTGCCGGTGGCCTGGCTCCGCCCGGCCTGGACGATCATGGTGTCCACGTCGGCGATGCCCAGCGAGCGCGCGATCTTGCCGCCCAACGCCCCGAAAGCAGCAGTGCCGGCGCCGCTGGCCAGCGCGGCGCCGACCTGGCCACCCGTCAACGTGCCATCAGGCGTTTCCTGCCGGATCTGCTCGGCGGCCGAGCCCGCACCCACGACCCCCTCGCCTGCGGCAGCCGCTGCCCACGGCGCCACGCGAGGGGAAAGTGCCGCGACACCGCGGCCCACCACCCCGCCTGCGCCCATCAGCGGCAGGGACTCGACGGCGGCATGCCCGATCACGGACGGGTTCTGCAGAGCGGCGGCGAACTTGCCGCCGAAGCCCTCAGCCTCGTTCAACCGCTGATTGGCTGCCTGCTGCGCACCGCTGTACTGTTCGTCGAGGAAAGCCTTGGCCTCCTTCGGCCGGAACCCCAGCGCCTCGGCGCCCTTGCCGGCGAGGCCCATGGTCGGGATGTCCATCAGCCCGATGGCCGCCTCAGGCACGCTGATCGCGCCCTTGACCAGCGACAGGCCCACATCGCCGGCAGTGCCAAGCGCCGTCCGCTCAGGCGCGGGTGCTTTAGGGGCTTGAACTCCGATCGCCTTTGCGATGTCGGCGTCTGCCATGTCGGGGTAGTACACCTGCCGCAGCACGCTCACGACCTGGGTGTCGTCGAGGTCGCTCCACTCGGGCTTCTGCTGGCGGATCTGATTGATGTCCATGTGCGTGCGGGTCTGGTTCAAGAACGGGCCTGGGCAGCCAGGGCCTTGGATTCGCGCTGTGCACGCTCCTTCTCCTGCTGGAGATAGGCGGCCTGTGCGGCGCTGAAGCGCTGCTTCTTGTCGTCGTCGCGGCGCCTCATCCAGTCCTTCACGTCGCTGCTCAGGTCCACGCGCGTGCCCTTGTTGAGCTCGTCGACCTGCTTCCGGTAGACGGCCTCCATCGGGTCTGCGGCCGTTGCTGCGGCGGCAAGTGCGGCGCTCGTTCGCGCGGAGTAGTTGCGGTTCTCGGCCGTTGGATTCGTGCCCCGCTCCCCGCTGATGCCGCCGTTGTAGCCAGCCATCGCCTTGTCCCAGGAGCCGGTGCGGTCAAAGCTCTCTTTCAGGTGGTAGGCCGCGGCAAGTGCTTGCTCGTTGGGGTCGTCGGAATAGGCGTCGACGCCGTATTTCTTCTGGAAGGCCTCTCGGGTGGCGGGGATGAACTGGTAGACGCCGCGTGCGCCCTTGGGCGACACCTGGTCACCGTTGCTCCGCTCTCCCACGGTTCGGATCGTGCGCAGCACCTCGGCCGGCACGCCGACCTTCTTCGCAGCTGCAGCCTCCGCCCCGTCCCACGCCGGCGAATTGAAGGGGATTGCCTTGCCTGGCGCGCCGCCCTTGCGCAACAGGAACGGGTCGTCGTCCTCGCCCTTCTTCTCGGGCATGTAAGGCGCCAGCGCCTGGTTAATCTGCTCGGTGATGACAGCGCGGCGCTCCAGTAGCTGGCGAGCGCCCGGGGCTTCGGCAGACCAAGAGCCCTCCGCCTGCGCTTTCACGATCGCAGCGCCGATGGTGTCGGCTTCTTTGCGCAGACCATCGACGCGGGTCTTGACGGCGGCAGGGATCTTGGCGTTGTTCTGCGCCTCAGAGAGGGCGAGCTCAGCCGTCTTGATCTGGGTGTCCGCCAGCCGGTCCTGGCGGTCTGCCGTGCGGTTCGCACGATCGTTGCTGATGTTGAACTGCCGCACGCCCTCATAGAAGCTGCGGTCGGCATTGGCCTGCTGCCGCCCCGTCTCTGCCGCTCGCGCCTGCTGCGCCATCACCTGCTCGTACGGCATCATGGCCATGGTCGCCTGGTGCGCATTCAGCTTGATGGGCACGACCTTGTCGCCGTCCTTCATGCCGAAGGAAGCCTCATAGGTCTTGATCTTGCCCAGGCCGGGAACGTCAAGCTCCACAGGCGCGACGCTCACCTCCCCGTCGATCTGGAATCCAGCGCCGGCCAACGCCTTGGTCGCAGAAGCCGCATCGCCGGTTGCTCGGAACTGCGCCAGCGCATCCATCACGCCGTTCTTCTTCAGGGTGCGTGCCGTCTCTTCGATCTGCATCTTCTGAAGTTCGGCCTGGCGCTGGTTGGACTCCAGGGCTGCGGCCTTGTCCAACTGGCCGTGCTGACGGTAGACCTGCGCCGCGCGCGCTGCCACCGCCTCCGGAGCATTCGCCTTGGTAGCGGCGCCATCGGCCGCTGCGCGATCCGCGTAGGTCTGGCCAGCCACCGAGAAGCCCACGGGCTTGTCGACGAGGCCTGCGTTTGGCAGCGCCTGCATTTCTGCGGATCCTGCGTCCCGGCTGTCCGCCCAGTCCGGCAGTTGGTTTGGCCCACCCGTCTCTTGTACCTGCACAGGCTGGGCTGCGTCCTTGAGACCCTGCTTCAGTGCGTCAGCCTCCGCCTGCTCTTTGGTAAGCCGCTGGCGTTGCTGCAATTGGTATTCGCGATCAGCCTGAGCATCGACGATGCGTTGCCCTCGCATGTACCCGTCCACCGCGCTCTGCAGCGCAAAGCCCCATCCCTTTGCCATGTCAGGCCTCCATCTCGTGCTTGAGCCAGTGAACCGCCCGGCCCACCTCGTCGTTGATCGTCTCCAGGCGCTCAACCACGGAGCCCCAGTGCTTCGGATGGTGGTCGCGCATGTAGCGCAGCCGCCCCTCATCAAGCCAGGCCGTGCAGCCCATGCACTCCGGCGCCCGCGTCAGCCCGCGCGCGTAGTACGGGGCCACCGGTAGGCCTTCGGCGGCCAGGTACGCATCCACCTGCGCTGCGGTCCAGCCGCCGATGGGGTAATGCGCCTCCACGCCATCGGCCACGTCGCCGTCGCGCAGCACCGGGGCGGCAAACTCGTCGTCGCGCGTTCCGCGAACCAGCAGCGTGATGCCGTCGGCGCGCATGCGCTCGTACATCGGCCACATCAGGTTGTCCCAGCAGCACTGGTAGCGGTCCACCAGCGGCTGCGCCTCACCGCTCACGCGCCGTCCCAGCGGGGTGTTGAAGGTCGGTACGATGTCGCTGGGCCAGCCCACGGTGGCGCGGTAGGCCTTCACGTCGGTCGTCACGGTGATGAACGCGCCGCCGGCAGCCTCGACGTCCTCGCGCACGCGGCGCACTATGTCGCCCGTCTCGGGGAACTGGTCGCCGGTGTCCAGGTGGTAGACCGTCATGTCGGGCCAGCGCGCGCGCAGCAGGTACAGGGCGGCGGTGCTGTCGCGCCCGCCGCTGAACTGGAAGCCCACGCGGCCGCGGTGTCGCAGCCAGCGCGCCTCATCCGCCGGCACAGCGATGAAGCGCCACACCATCGGCACGCAGTCGTCCAGCATCGACGGCGACACGCCGTCCTGCACCAGCACGTCGGCGAGCCGGTCGACCACCGCGACCGGGGCCTGGGCCGAGTCCAGCCGGAAGCCGGCGCGCGCCGCCCAATCGATCACATCCTCCGGTGCCTGGGCGCGCGCACCCAGCACGCGCTCCAGCTCGGCGTTGTCACCGGCCACGCGCGCCATGTCGTTCACCAGCAGCACGCCGCCGTCACGAAGCACGCGCCGCGCTTCGCGCAGCGCCGCCGGCCAGTCGGGCGAGTGGCATAGCGAGTAGCTGAACACGATGGCGTCAGCACAGCCGTCGACCAAGGGCATGTCGTGGAAGTCGCAGCGCAGGCGGTCGAACTGCGCGGGGCACAGGTCCAGTTGCGCCTGGCTGCTGTTGACCAGCAGGAAGTCCAGGTCCGGCCGGGCCTGCGCCATCAGTCGAGCCATCTCGCCCAAGCCGCAGCCGGCGTCGATGACGCGCGCGCCCTGCTGCGGCGCCAGCGCGGCCAGCAGTACCGCCACATGGCCGGCCTCGTCGGGCGCGTAGAGTGAGCCGTTCAGCACGCGGATGTCTTGGGCCAGCACCTGCTCGGTGGCCGCGTCCACGGCGGCGGGGTTCATGAGGGTCTTCATCACGTTCAGATGGCGATGGCAGCCACGGACGCCACAGCGCCCACTCCCGCCGCGGTGTTCGCGCCCTTTTGCGCCGATGCAGCGCCCTGCGCCGCCGAGATGTTCCCGAAGGCATTGCCCGCGGCGCCCATCCCCTGGATGGCCGTGCCGTAGGCGCCCTGCACGAGGCCGGCGCCTGATTGGCCTGCCGCCAGCGCCGCCGAGGCGTTGCCCACAGCCGAATTGCCTTGCTGCAGCGCCAGCGATGCGTTGGTGGCTTGGCTCGATGCGATGCCTCGGCCGAGGTTGGCAGCGTCGGCCATCTTGGCGGCGCCCACGGTTTCGACCTGTCGGCGGGCGGTGTTCGCAGCCGCGGTGCGCGCCAGCGCCTCCTGCGCGACCAGCGCCTGCCGGGCCCCGAGCATCTTGCCGTCACTGGGATTCACGCCCGAGCGCTGCATGTCTCGGATGGCTGCCTCGCCGGCGGCCGTGAACTGCTGCGACACGTCCGCCATGGCCCGGCCCGCCTCGGCTTCCCGGCGGTCCTCGGTGTCGTAGCTGCGCGCGTCCTGGATCAGCTGCTGTTCGAGCGGCTGGTAGTTCGTCTTGTAGTCCTGGTAGGCCTCTTCGGCCATCCGGGTCTGAGACTGCGATTGCGCCAGTTGAGCCGCGGATACTTGGTTGGCAAGATCCGTCGCATAGTCCCGTGCCGGCGCCTCGGCGGCGTACAACTCCTTGGCCCAGGCCAACTGCTCGGCAGAAAGCTTCGCCTGGCTCATGGCGGTCATGATGGACATCTGGTCCATCGCGCTGCTGCCGCCTCCCCCGCCCTCGAGCGTCATGCCGCCTCCTGCGCGCGGCTGAAAGGCCCGCTCGGGCAGCATGTCGAACTCGGTCTTGTGCCATCGGCTCATGGCTTGCTCCTTTCGGGGCCGCAAGCGTCCTGCGCAGCCGTTTTCACATACTTGGTGGCCACGCGGCGGTAGCCCATGAACTCGGCCATGCGGCCCGCGCCATTCGCGTCACGAGACTCGATCCAGCCTTCGCGGATGCCCAGCGCCAGCACCACGCGTTCAACGAAACGCCACACCCTCACCGCGAGCATGCCGCCGCGGTGCTCGGGGTCGATCCAGAATCGGTCGTCCTGGGTGATGGCGGTGCGGGTGTCAATGCGCTGGCCGACGAACACCAGCAGGCTCGCCACCATGGCGCCGTCGGCTCGCGCTGTCACCAGGAATGCTCGGCCCGCACGCCAGATGTCCAGCAGCCGGGGATAGTCGTAGTCGAGAGGCGGGCCGTCGGCGTTCACCTCGGCGTGGTAGGCGGCGTGGTGGCGCGCCAGCTCGGGCAGCACCTGGTCGATGGCCTCGCACTGCACGAGGTAGTGGCCCCACGGCTCGGCTGGGACCACCGATGGCGAGATCGAACGGTCGTCCCCGTTCAGCACCTCCCGCATGATCTGGCGGGCGGCCTCAAGCGTGAGCACCTGCCCGACTCGTTGCGCCAGCGATGCAGCAAGGGCTCCGCGCATCCGGCAAGCCTACGGGCGCCCGATCCCCGGTTCAAGGGGGGTCGGGTCAGCCGCAGAGGTAGATGCAGGGCACCAGCAGCACCTGATCGGGCGATGCGAAGCGCACGGCCATGCGCGCCTTGGCGACCGTGCGCGAGCGCACGATGTCGTCATCCTGGCGCATGCCGATGCCGCGCATGTCGCTGGCCACGATCAGGTCGCCGCGCTCGATGTCGCCGCCCTGCCCGCACACCAGCACCTGCCCTTCGCCCACCGCGTTCACCACAGCCGCCCGGCCATCGCAGTGCTGCCACCAGCACTCGTAGGGAAGGTCGGTCAGCCCGGCCATGTCCTCAAAGCGCGCCAGCACACCCACGGCGCCGCGCTCGTTGGCGGCGCTGCTGGGCTTGTAGGTGAAGGTGGTGTTGCTGATGTCCGTCGCGGCCACCAGTTCATCGTCCACCACGATCATGCCGACTTGCCACTCGGCGCCCGCCGGCGCAATGCCGATGTGCGACCCCGTGAAGGGCAGGTATCCGTCGGGGATGTAGGCTGCACCCTCTGTAGCGACGTTCTCCAGCGCTCGGCCATTGGTTGCAACACGCAACTGCCGCAGCGTCCCGGTTCCAAGCTGACCTGTAGAGCTTCCCTGAAACAGACCCGCCTCGCCATAGCGCCCTAGCTCTGCGCCCGTGCGAAATGCCGTGAAGGTGCTGTTGTTTGACGCAACGGCGATGAGCGCGCCAACTGGCGCTCCAGCCGACGGGAGATTGGCCGCAGCCACACCGTACCCCTGTTGCCGGTTCAGACCCATCAAGCCGATGGCAGCGCCAGAGTTTGCCCGGAAGCTGGCGCCCGCCTTGTAGCCATACAGGCCAGCACCATCGCCCAGCGTCATCTCCACACCTTCCAGAGTCCCCGTGGTGCCGGCTCGGAAGGTGTCAGCGCTCACAGTGCCCTTCACCAGCAGGTTGCCGTCGATCACCACGCCAGGATCGAGCCAAACTCCACCGCCTCCGTAGTAGCCAGTGACCGAGACGGTCCCCGCCCCGTTGGACAAGGTCACTTCATCGCCGATGCGCAGATGGTCGTTGTTCGAAGGCGTGCCGGTATTGCCCAACGCTGTCCACACCAGATTGCGAGCTGTGTTGTCGGCCGCAGTGGCGCCGCCAGAGCTCGCCGTCGTGCTAGCCCACTTCGCCAGCCCGGATGGCCGCGCCGGGTAGTTGATGAGCGTGGCCAGCACGCCATACGTGTTCAGCGAGCCGCGCTGCCCTTCTGCCCCGGCCGCCCCAGTCAAGGCCTTTGTGAGCGTGAAAATCTTGTCGTACTGCACGCCGCCGACAGTCGCCCGAAGCGTGATAGCGGTGGTGTTTGACGATGCTGCCCAGGTGCCCGCAGCAGTCGCAGAGTAGGCCCCGCTGCTCGCGTTGATGCTGATCGTCACACCATCAGGATTCGATGCGACAGAGTAGGCCACGCCAGTGTTGAGCAGCGTTGTCCCACGGTACACCCGCATGTTGCCGCTGGCCCCTGTGAAGCTGCTGGGCACGCCGGCAGCAGATGCTGGCACGGTGTGTGTCTCGTTCGTGAGTAGGGCGGTAATTGCGCTGACACCATCTCTCAGCCGCGGGATGGTGATTGTGTCGGTGTAGGTCACACCGCCCGACACCAGAGTGGCCGTGTAGCTCACCACGTCGGTGAGCTGAGAGGAGGCGTAGATGTCCCAGCTATTCGTCGTCCCGGCGCCCGGCACGCTGCCCGTGTAGCTGCCGCCGCTGTAGCTCCACGTCACATTCCCAGTCAGGCCCGCCGCGAGATTCGCGGTCAGCACGATGGCCGTGTTAATGTTGGCGCCGGTCTGGTCGACCCGCCACGCCTCGGCCGTGCCCGTGATGGAAATGCCAGCCTCTGCGGCGAGGTCCACCAGGCGCGGACCATTCGCATTCACGCGCAACTGGCCGTTGACGTAGACCACGCCGTTGACGGTGTCCACGCCGAAGGGGATGCGGCCGGCGCCTGGATTTTGAGGGTCGACCTGGCCGGGCCCTGTGCCGATCGTCTCGCCGGGGCCGACAAACGCGATGCTGTCGGCCGCAACGATGAATTTGCTGGTGGTGTTGCCCGCCAGGTCATCCTCGGCCGCCAGCCCGATGCCGGCCACCGCCCCACCCGCGTTGATCTTGAGCGTCCACTGCCCGAGCACGCCCGCGTTGTCGGCGTAGCCCAGCATGACCTCTTCCAGCGTCACATTCGCGCCGCCGAACTCGTCCAGCCGCACGCGGATCTGGTTCACGATCGCGGCGCTGGCCATGCCAGGGGCGGCGTAGGCGTAGATCAGCTGCTGCACGGCCGCGTTGGCGCCGTCCACGGCCGCCGTCACCTGCTCGGACAGGATGGCCAGCGACTTGCTGGCGCTCTGCTCCAGCGACTCGATGCGGCGGATGTCTGCGCCGCGCTTCGCCGCCTCCGATGCCCAGTCGATCTTCAGGAGCTTCTGCACCTCCTCGGGCATCAGATCGAAGCGCGTGGGGTCGTCCAGCCGCTTCATCAGGTCGCGGAAGAGCCGCGAGTTCATGATGCCCTTGGCGAATTCGTCCGGGTCGGAGAGCCGGTACCGGCCGTCGGGCTGCAGTGTCAGCACGCCCGTGGCGCCGGGAGCCAGCTTTCCGATGCGCATGAGGCCTGCGTCGGTCAGGTCGCGCACGGTCAGCACGCGCTCGTAAGGGTCGCCGCGCGCGCCCTGCCGCGCTTCGGCATGCTCGCGCAGCGCCTCGATGGCGCGCAAAGCGGACGGCAGGTCGCGCGCCGGCGGAATGCCGGGAAGGCGTGCGGGTCCGCGAGATGGGCTCACCATGCTCACACCGCCTGCAGTTCGCGCGTGCTGCTGGCCAGGAACACCAGCGTGACGCGGGATTGCGACTCGACCTCCACCTGGTGCTCCAGCCACCGCCCCGGCGGCAGCCGTTGCGGCTCGATGCTCGTGAAGGTCGCCGTGTACCGCAACACGCCGTCACCGAACCAGCGCACGGTGACGGGGCCAGCCTCGAAGTTGCTCGCCACGGTGATCCAGGCGAGCGGCGCCTGCGCGGGCAGCGTGGCGAGCTTGCTTCGCCATTTCCCCGTGCGCTTTCCGGCTCCGATGAAGAGGCCGTGGATGCGGTTGCCGACCGCGGCGCACAGGGTGTCCGTCACCTTGTCCGTCCAGGCGGCCGTGGCGATCACCCCGACGTTCATGAGCTGGTTGGACGCCAGGTCGAACACCCAGCAGCCCGTGGCCGAGAAGATGAAGTAGCAGCCCTCGTGCTCCACAGCGAATGCAGCGGGGTCGGATAGGCCCAGCGCGCGCCAGTCCTCGCGCGTGATGTGCTGCTCGGTCAGCAGACGCACGCTGGTGCCCTCGCAGAAGCACAGGCCGTCAGGGGTCGCGAAGATCACGCCGGCATCCATCGAAACGATCGTGCGCGGGTTCACGCAGGCTTGACCCGAATCGATCTCCTGAGCCGTCATCTGGGACGAGTCAGCCCCGGTCAGCAGGTACACGCCGCCGCGCGTCAGCGCCAGCACGCCCTGGCCGATCACGCCCAGGCCGACCACAGGGTATGGAAGCGTCACCTGAAACTCGATGGGCCAGGCGTAGGGGTGGTAAGGGTCGCTGAAACAGACCGTGTTCCCGACGAAGCCCGCCATGATGCCGTTCGGCACGGCTACCAGGCCCGCCAGGCCGGCCGGCGGCTCAAACCATCCTTCCGTCTTCAGCACATCGCCCAGTTGCTCCCCCTTCTTCGAGTCGGTCACGCTCAGCGTGCCAATGTCGTACTCGGCCACGAACTGGTAGGCGGCGGACGCGGTGCCCGTGTTGCTGCGGTATAGGCGCCACTTCGTGATGTTGCGGCCCGCCGGGGGCGCTGGGATGGAGATGGTGACGGTGTCGTTCTGATCGACGTTCACCAGCACCGACACATCGCTCGGGGCCGATTCCTCGCCCCAGTCGGTGACGTAGGTTGCCCGGTAGACGCGCGAGTCCACCAGACGGTCCACACCATCGGGCATGCGCTTCTCGGTGCTGTTGAGCACCGCGAAGCGGCGCACCTCCTGCCCGAGGATGCGCAGCAGGCCGTCGTAGTGCGCTGTGATGCCCTCGCTATTGATCCGGCCTCAATGAACTTGACTCAAGCCGCATAGCGTACCGTGGCGTGCTCGAAGTACTTGCGGATGCGCTCGGGCTGGCGTTGCACGCTGCGAAGGTGCTTGGCTGTGGCTTTGGCCAGTTGCAGCTTCGTTCGCGCCGGTGCCAGCTTCGTGACCGCCTGCTTGATATCCGCATTGGCCATCTCATCCGGGTTCAACTCCGGGCTATAGCTCGGTAGGTAGAACACCTCGATGGCATCGGCATGCTCGGCCAGCCAGGCCTTGACCGGTTTGGCATGATGCACCCGCAGGTTGTCCAGGATCAGGAACACCTTCTTGGTCTGTCCCTTGATCAGCCGGCGCAGGAAGTCGATCAGGATTGTGGTGTTGAGCGCCCCGTCAAAGATGCGCCAGCGCATCTGCCCTTTGTTGGTCACGGTGGAGATGACCGACAGGTTGTGGCGCTTGTTGTTGACCCGCACCACCGGCGTCTGGCCCTTGGGCGCAAAACCACGGCCGCGTACATCGTCGCTGCGCAGTCCACTCTCGTCGCCCCAGTGAATTTCGGCTCCCTCGGCCTTGGCCCGCGCGGCAATGGCGGGGTAGTCCTCGTCGAGCCACTTCTTGACCGCCGCCGGTGACTGCTCGTAGGCCTTCTTCATCGGCTTTTGCGGCGTGAAGCCCCAGCGCGCCAGGTACTTGCCCATGGTGCGCACTTGCAGTCGCAGCCCAAAGCGCTGTTCGATGAGTTGGGCCACAGCGGCGCGGGTCCACAGCGCGTAGGGCATCTTGAGCTGATCGGGCGTCTTGTCGGCGATGAGCTTGCGCACCAGGGCCTCCTGGGCGGGGTCGAGCAAGCGGTTTTCGCCGAGCTTGCGCCCGCCAATGGCGTCGTGCAGCGCCTTGGCACCGAGCGCCTCATGGCGTTTGCAGATGTTGAAGACGCCTGTGCGACTCAGGCCGGTGAGCGCGGCGATCTTGTCGTAGGTGTTGCCGGCCTTGCGTAGCCGGATGACCTGAACCCGGCGCTCATGCCGCGCTTCGTGGCTCAACGATCTCATGTCAGTTGCTTGCATGAATCCGAGTTGGGGGCGGTGCAGATAAATTCAAGTGCACAAGGGCCGAATCAATAATGCGCTGCAGCTCTGCTTGGCCGTCGCGGGTCGCTGTCAGCAGTGCGGTGCCGGTGAGGATCTCGGCCGCCTTGGGGTAGTCGGCGCGGCCCTCGAAGGCCTCCTTGCGGATCGCGTTCCACAGGTTATTGACGAGCGCCCGCGTTGGCACCCGCGTGTAGGCGTCCGGGCTGTCCGTTTCATCGTCCGGGTACATCTTGGCGAACTCGGTGTTCAGCCATGCCACCAGGCCTTCGACGTCCAGCGTCTTCGATCCATCGGCATCCGTGGTGATGCGTGCCAGCGCGGCGGCCTTGATCGCGGCCCGCGCCACCGCCTGATTCCCCCCTGCGTATACGTCGCTCACGGCGCCCCTCCCGGGTCATAAACCGGCGTCGGCGGGGTGCTCCACACTTGCACGGCCTGCTTGTAGACCTCGCTGGTGAAGGTATCCAGCGCACTATTGATCGCCCCCGCCACGTCGCCTTTCGCGTAGAACTCTGCCGTCGCGGCGATGAGGTTGGACCGGGCGCCGCCCGCGAGCAGGCCCAGCACCTCGTTCATCTTGTTGGTGATCGCGTCCTTGCTGGAGCGCACCGTGCCCTGGTTGTCGTCCAGCACGGACTCGATGCCGTTCACGATGGTGGCGATCTGGTCAGGCGGGAACATCGTCTCCCCGCCCGGAAGCGTGATGGTGGCCAGCGCGGCGGCGGCGGCCGGCTTGTCGATGCTGTAGGCCCGGCCGTAGGCGTACAGGCCCAGGCCGTAGTGCGGGCTCGATCCGGCCCACGCCGGCGGGCTGGTCAACACGCCCACGTTCAAGCCCTTGAGCATCGGATCCATCACCCAAGACATCACCGTGGGATCCGCGCCGGTGTACGCGTCGCTGATCTGGCCGTCGCTGCTCGCCAGCCGGTAGAGCCGGCCGACCATGAACGGAACCGCCTCCGGGAAGTGCGTCAGGCTCACGTCCACCACGCCGGGCGTGCCCACGCCGGGCCGCGGAATGCCCACCCATTTCTCAGAGAGATTGGCGCGGATTGCCTGCTCCGCCGCGGTCAGCGCCGTCTCGTACCCGCTGTTGCGCTCCTCCCAGGTGAGCTCGTCGACGACATTGACTGTGGCCGCGGGAATGCCGGCCGGCGCAGGCACCCCGACCAGCCGGAACGCGCCGGCCGCCGTGATGACGCTCGTTGGCTCGGACCCGTCCATGGCCGTCATGTACAGCCGGTCCTCGGTGTTGTCGTTGATCTGGCCCTTGGCGATGTTCATCGCCTTGCCGTTCGTGCGCCATCCGGTCGTCAGGTCCGCATGGAAGCCGCCCGACGCTGTCCGCGAGTGGCGGTAGATCGTCTTCGCTCCCAACAGGCCCGCGGCGAGATCCTGGTCAGTGCCGCGCGGCAGGAACTCGCCCACGCGCGAGCTGATGTTCTCGGCCACCATCGCCGCGTCGTCGGGCAACGCACGCGGCGACACGGAGGGGAAAATGCCCTTGAACGCGGTGATGCGCAGCACGGCCATCAGTGGCTCCGCGGAGGAAGTAGCGAGACGAGTTGCCGCGCGATGTGCCGAGCATGCCGCTCCTGCGCCGCAGCGCCTGGATGCACCGTGTCGTACATGTCTTCGGGCGGTACGGGGATGCTGAGCAACTCCACGAAGGTGATGGCGCGCTCGGCGGCCAGCACGCGCAGCCGCTCATCGACCTCCATGTAGAGCGCCCGGATCTCCGGCGTGATGGCGTCGGTCAGCGGCGCGTCGAACGCGCCCACCAGCGCCACGCGCTTGCCGGCCGCCAGGGCGATGTCCACCATGACGGACACGTCCGCGACGATGTCGACCGGCAGGCGCAACGGCCCGACCTCGCCGCCCCAGCGCATCACGATCCAGTCCGCACCATCACGCTGGATCGCCTGTGCGAACGGCTCGCGCGCCCAGGGCTCGCGCCCGTCGAGCACATAGCGGACCATCGTGCCGCCATACGAGCGATCGATGTGAAACGTGCCCGGCATGTGGGACTGAATCCGCGGCACGGTGCCGCCAGCGGTGAGGCTGTCGCCGTAATGGGCATAGACCACCTCGCGCGGCTCAGGTGCCGGCGGCAGCGCGGGCTCTGGCGTGGGAACAGGCAGCACGGGGGCCATGCCCGGCGAGCCACCGCCACCGCCACAGGCAGCAAGCGCGGCAGAGGCGAGGAGCCACACGCGGCGGGTCAACAGGAGCGCGATCACAGAACGATCTCCACAGCAGAGATGAACAGCGCGTCGAGCTGGGCCGATGTCAGGCCCAGGCCAGCAGCCGCTGCCGCGAGGAATGGCGAGTCGCGGCGCCACTCCAGCGTGTCGTGCAACGCGATCTCGGCCAGGGCCTGCTGCGTGGGGTCAGCGATGCCCGCGACGTAGGCAAGCACGCCCGCCCACAGGCCCGCCTGCACGAGCGCCGCCTTACCCTGCGCCCGGGTGACGCTCTCGGGCACCACGGGCTCAGCCTCGGGCTGAGGTGGGCGCACGAAGCCGGAGCCGTCCCAGGTGTCGCCGATGGCCCCACCCTCGCCCGGCACCGAACCCGGCACCTCTGCGGGATCGGCCACGATGATGTTGATCACGACGCCAGCGGCGTCAAGGATTGCTGCTGTGGTCATGGTCATGCCGCCAGGAAAGTGAGCTTGATTGCGCCGTTGGTGCCGTTGGCACCCGCAAGAGTCGTCGTGCCGGCGTGGCCGCCGGCCCCGGGGCCACCGTTACGCGGCGTGGCATCGCCCCACGGCCCAGCGCACCACCCACCCAGATGCCCGTACACATTCGCAGCCCCGCCATTGGCGGCCGACCCACCGAAAAGGCCATTCGGCCCGGGCAAATTGATGTCCCCACCCGTGGCGGTGCCGCCGGGGCCGTTGCCGTTGTTGCTGCTGGACGAGTTCCGTTTGCCGCCACCCGCAATTGCCGTGTCGCCGCCGATGGTCAGTGTGGTGTCTCCGCCGTCGCTGCCGTTCGCAGCCGTGCCGAGAGGCACTCCGGCCGCCCCGGCCCCGATGCTGTAGTTCAGCACCTGCCCAGGAGTGACCTCACGACGGATCAGGAAGTACGCCCCGAAGCCCCCGCCGCCGCCGCCGTTGGTGTTGTTGTTGTTGCGTCCCGATGCACCACCCCCGACCCCCTCGGCCACGATCTCCGTGCAGCCAGGCGGGACCACCCAAGTCGTGCCGCTGGTCAGCCAGACGGTGTAGAGGCGCTTTGCCACCTCAGCAATCTCATCCCACGCCCCATCCTTTCTCGCGTACTGCTTGCCGTCTGAGGGGGCGTCTTCGATCTTGGCGCTGTTCAGGTTGGTGAAGTTGGCATCCACCTCGGAGTTGCTCAGAGGCGAGCCCTTCTCAGCGCGCGTGAGGATAGTCGCCATGGGATCAGCCGTTGATCGTCACGGTCCAGGTCAGCACGATGGTGTCGTCGGCAGCCTTGTTGACCACGCTGAACACCGTGCGCGCGAGCATGTCGCCCGCGGCGCCCGCGTTGAAAACGCCGGCCTCGGCGACGGCGCCTGTACCCACGCCCGGGCCGAAGGTGGCGGTGTAGATCACCTGGTTGCCCGTGCCGCCCGTGCTGTCCAACGCCGCGCGTCCCAGTTCGGCGACCAACGCGGTATTCCCTGCGGCTGCAGCAGTGTTGCCCGAACCCAGGGCCATGTGGCTCATCACGGCAGGCGTGGCGCCGCGCATGCGGCTGGCGATGAAGTTGCGACCAACGGTGACCACGAGATTCTTGATCTCGCGACGCTCCTTCAGCTTGCCGTCTGCACCGATGACGGTCAGCAGCACGTCGCCGGTGGCCTTGATGGGATCTTTGATGGTCATGGGTTGGTCCTCAGAAGGTTTCGGAGTAGCCGACGTAGTTCTCGGCGAAGTAGCTGAAATCGGAGTAGCCCTGCCCGCGGAGTTGGCCGGCATCAGCAGCGGCGGCAGAGTTGGAGACGGGCCGCGCGGTCAGCCGGGCCAGGGAAGCGTTGGCTGTGCTCGCGTCGGCCAAGGCGCGCTGCAGCAGCTTGGCAATCGCGTCCGTTGCGGTGGCGGCATCGCTCAAGCTGCGGGCCACGGCGATCGAGGCGGCGTCTGCGGCGGCTGCCACGTCCGCCAGGGATCGGTGCAGCAGCAGCGCCAGCGAGTCGCTGGCTCCAGCCTCGTCGGCCTCGCCCATGTTCGTGAGGTCGCCAAAGGACAGCGCATCCGTTGCGGTCACGGCATCCCGCACGACCTTGCGGAACACCCGGGCAACTGCATCCAGAGCCTGCGCCTCTTCCGCCACACCTCGCTGCAGGGCGATGTCGATGGCGTCGGCCGCCGCCGAGGCCTCGTTCACGGTGCGCTCCAACACGAAGGCCACCGAATCGTCGGCTGCCACCGCTTCGGCAACCGCCTTGTGCATGGCGATGCTGGTGGCATCGACCGCGGCTGCGCTGTCGCCCAGACCTCGAGCCAGCAGCAGGGCCAGCGCATCGGATGCACCAGCGGCATCGCCCACGTCGCGGCTTCGCGCCATGGCCAGGGCATCGACGACGACGGCTGCGTCCTGCGCGGACAGGCCCAGGCTCTTGGCCAGTACATCGGTCACCATCACGGCGTCCTCGATGCGCAGCAACCGCAGGAACAGGCCCGCCTCAACGGCGGCCCGGATCGGGGCGGCATTGACTCCCGCGCGCAGGGCGGCCGCGTCAATGCTCGCCTGGATGGCGCTGGCCATGATCGTGCCGCGCACGCTCATGGCGCGTCGAACTCCCCGCGCACCGCGAACTTCAGGATGTCGTAGACCGTCTGACGACCGCCGTCGGCGAACGTCACCTCAATCTGCCCTTCGTAGGCGCCTGGCGCAACGTCCAGCGTGGACGGGCCCCAGTCGAACACGACGATTCCAGCCGGGCCGTTCAGCACCGTGCCCACCAACGTGTCCAGCAGGGCCGTCTCGCCGGCACGACGGAAGTACAGACGCGGCGTACCGCCGGTGATGTCTACCGGCACTGCGGGGTCCGCATCACCTTCGTAGGTCAGCGTTGCCCTGAGCTGGGGCCGCGTGTCGCGCTGGACGAGCTTGATCTTGTCGGCCATGGTCAGAACCATTGCGCGCGCACGCGCGGATTGATGGGGGCGTTGCCACGCCAGAGTGCAACTTTGATGCGATCGCACTCGCCCTCGAAGGACTGCTGCAGAATGGGGTCGCCCTTGAGCCGCGCCACCGCGCCGCGTGCGATGGCCTCGCTGTAGCGCTCTGCCAATGCGTCCTCAATGCCCGTAGCGCTGTCGGCGGGGCGCAATGATGCGGTCAGCACCAACTGCTGACCCTGCCCTGGCTGTTCGCTGAACGCCACTGTGCGCCCATCGGACGTGAATACGAAGCGACCGCGGCCATCCCGGTCCCGCCAAACCGCGATGCGGTGACCGTCAAGTGCGGCGGACTCCAGGCGCACCAGTTCCGAGCGGGGCTCCAGTTCGATGTCGTACTCTCGTCCGCTCGCGCTGGTGTAGACCGCATCCAGCGTCACGCGCCACGCGCGCGTGCGACGGCAGAACTCCTGCGCAGCGCGCTTGATCTGGTGTTCCACGGTCGGCTCGGGCAGGCCCAGGCCCACGACTGCAGGCAGCACGTCCGGGAAGAAGGTGCTCCAAGGCTTCACTGGGATTGCGCCGCTGCGGCGTTCGGGTTGTTGCGCGAGCGCGGCGCCACGCCCACCGTGCGCTGCAGTTCGATGCCCAGCGCGTTCGCGAACACCGTGTAGTGCGCGACGGCGCGCTCAGCGTTGCCCGCATACTCAGCATCCTTGCTGTAGGCGCGATACAGCACGTAGTCCGTGAGAGCGTTGCCGTAAACGTCGTCGCACGGGATGTCTCCGGTGACCGCCGAAAGCTCTGCGCCCTCGGCCGGAACCGTGGCCAGTGCCGGCTCGGCCGCGTAGTTGATGATCAGGGACGCGGTCGAGGTCGCTGGCGGGTACACCCAGAAGGACCGGGGCTCACGCTCGTCGTACATGAAATGCACGATCTCGGCCTTCTGGGGCAGCGAGTGCCATGCCGGGATCTGCGCATCCAGGATCTCGCGGTTGCACAAACGCACGGCCTTGCCGCTGGAGTTGCGCTGCACGTCGATCAACTTCACGCCGTCTTCCGGCAGAAGTTGCTTCGTGCCGGCCACGCAAACCATCGTGGCCGACTTGTTGAATGCATCCGGTCGATGCAGCATCACCTCGTTGAGCGCAGCGTTGTACCAGCGCACAAGCTCAGGCACCGGCCAGCGGATGCTGGTGGTGTCCTGCAGGATGTCGATAGCGCGCCGCAGCACGAGGGACACTGGCGTCGCCACGGCTTACTCTCCGCGCAGGCCCTTGGCCAGCAGGAGGCGCAACTCGCCAACCGGGGTGCTGTTGCCCTTGGGCAGGTCAACGCCGTTCGAGGCGGCGAAGTCGCGTACCTGCTTGGCCGTCCAATTGGACAGGTCGATGGTCTGGTCGCCGTTGGTCAGGATCAGCGGGTTCTCGGGCTCCGCCGGGGCTGCGGCTGCTTCGGCGTCCTTCTTCGCCTGCTCGGCTTCGATGACGCGGCGCGTGATCTCGCCTTGGATCAGGGCTTCGCGGTCGTCATCGTCGTTGTCGTTCCACTCGGCGATCTTGAGGCCCGAGCGCTTGAAGGCCTCGGCCACGATCTCGCCCAGCGGCACCGGATCGGCGCCTTCGGTGATCGTCACATGCGGCGGCTGCACATCCGAGCCCTTGAGCAGCTCGTCGGCGTCGTCTTCATCGTCCGCCTGGGCTTGCGCCTGCACCTTGACGCCTGCTATCGAAGTGCTCCCATCCGGGTTGACCGTCACTGGCAAGGTGTGCGACTGGGGCGCCGAGTGCCCCGCCGCCGGCGCGCCGGAGTATTCGCGATAGGCCTCCGGGATCGCCAGGAGACGTGCAACAGCGCGCTCGTCTTCCACGGTCGCCACGCAGTGGCCCTGTGCGTTGGGGGCGAACACGTAGTTCAGCCCGAACAGTTCGACGGGGGTCGGCTCCTTGCGGCGGTAGGCGTGGATCTGCATCTTGCGCTCCTGGGGGATGGGGCTGTTGGGGTAAGAAAAGAGGGGCGCCACCTCGCAGCAGCGCCCCTCGCACACACCGGGGCCGCGGTTGGTCAGCCTTTGAGGTGCAGGACAGCCAGCAGGGTCTTGCCCGAGCCGGCGTAGGTGGCGAAGGCCGCGGTCACCTTGAGGGCGATGCGGCGGGCCGTGGTGGCATCAGCAGCGGCAGCTGCGCCGGCCGTCGCGCGAGCGATCGAGCCGCCCGCCGTGCGGCCGAACTCCAGGCCGGCTTCGTAGACCGTGGCCAGGTCGGTGCCGGCGGCGTTCTCGACGCCCAGGCTGAACGTGGCCGTGGGCGTGGCGTTGCTGTCCAGCTGCGGCGCGATCAGGTCGTAGTCGACCAGCTCGACACCGGGCGGCAGTTCATGCAGCGCGATGATGTCGTTCAGCGCCACCGCGGCGGGCAGCACGACCGTGATGGGCACGAGCGTGATGCACGCGCTGGCCGGTTGCGGGACCGACTTCTTGCCGGTCCATTGTTCGGAGAGGATGCGGGCCATGAGGGGACTCCTTGAGGTTGAGCGTTGAACCGGAGATGCGCCCGGCCGAAGCCGGGCGCGCCTCATCAGGCATTCGGGTCAGCGCAGTAGGTGTCCATCGCGACCACGCCGAAGTCGCGCACGGTCTGGCCGTCCTTGGACTTGTAGGTGGCCTTCTTCACGCCCAGGATGGAGTGAGTGCCGATGGCGACGCTGTTGCCGTGGTCCTTGGTTTCTTCGGTCCAGCGGTAGCGGGTGCCGCTCTCGTTGTCGCCGTAGGCCACGAAGGCGGCTTGCGAGCCCAGGAACAGGGCACGGGCGGCAGGCAGGTTCGAGCCGGCGCCGTAGTTGTTGAAGCGCACGACGTTGCGGTGCTTGTGCAGGATCACGTCGTTGTACATACCCATGGCGCCGGTGAAGATGGGGTTCTTCGCGCCCTCGGCAGCAGCGGCGGCCTTCTGGATGTCCAGCCAGCCGCCGGTGCCCGCATCCTGGCGCAGCGAGTCGGCCTGGAACGTGTGCATCAGGGCGACGTAGTGGTCGCCGCCCTCGATGTTGATCGGGATCATCGACAGCTCGTCGGTGCCGTCCCCGCCCATCGTTTCGGACTTGGCCACGGCCTTGTCGATGAGCCGCAGCTTGAAGCTGTCGGCCGCCGTGATGGAGGCCGCCGACGTGGCAGTGCCGCCGTACATCTGGTGCATGGCGTCCGGGGCGGTCAGGGGGTTGACGGTGAAGAACGGGTTGTTCGCGCTCCACACGTAGCCGCCCTGGGTGCCGCGTGAGCCCGACAGGTAGATGAAATAGAGCTCATCCATGAGGCGCTTCCACCAGTCGGTGTGAGCGCGCTTGGCGTCCGAGCGCAGGTTGCGCAGGGTGCGCTTCTTGGACATGCGCGAGCCCAGGTCCGCGCCGCCGCGCACTTGGTCGATGCGCAGCCGGTCGGTGAAGTACTTGAGCGGCTGTTCCTTGCCGTCGAGGGTCTGGTCGCCGATCAGCGGCTCCATGTTCATCGGCATCAGCAGGTCAACGGTGACCTCGTCGCCGGCGCCCGATTCGAGATCGTCGATGCGCTGGATGGGCAAGCGGGAATCCTTGCCCTCGCCGATGAACTTCTTGGCCCAGTAGCTGGCCTTGTTGATGGCCACCGCCATCAGCGAGGACCACTTCTTCACTGCTTGGGGATCGTTGACCCCGATGAACGTCCGCATAGACGCACTCCTTCGCCTTTCGGCATGGAGCACGTCTTGCGCTCATAAACCGGGTGTGGCCCCCGGTGGCCCTGGCTCCGCTCCCAACGTCGTGCGCGCGTCTGCGGAATCAGTGGAGGAAGCCTATATCACGATTGCGGGATTTCAAGGGGGGTCGGTGCCGGCCCCTCGTCGTTCGCGGCCTGGCGCGGCTTGTCGATGACCACCGCCTCCTGCAGCGTGAACTTGAGGCGCGCGCTGCGGCCGCTCTTCTCGCGCAGGCACACGGTCAGCCGGCCGCCATCGAACGAGATGCACTCGTTCACCTTGAGGTCACGGATCAGGTTGATGGTCTTCGACATGCTCAGGCGCCCAGGTATTCCTCTTGCTCGGCGGGCGTCAGGCGCGCGAGGGCGCGCTCCAGCTCGGCCGGGTTCTCGATCGCGTCGAGATGCGCGAACTTGTTGCCAGCCACCGAAGCGTCGGCTGCCGCGGGCGTGTTGGCCAGCGTCGTCGGCAGTTCGCTGCGGTTCACCGGCGGGCGCGGGCCCTTCGCCGGAACGGGCGCAGCCGCAGGCGCGGCCGGCGCTGCAGAGGCGGCCTTGCCGTGGCGCATCAGCATGACTTGGTGGGCCTGGCGCAGCGCCTCCTTGCTGTTGGCGAGGTTGCCCGGCGTGTCGGCGATGCCGCGGCCCAGCAGCTCCTTGCTGAACATCGCCACCAGGCCATCGAACTCCTTGCCCGCGTCGCTGGTCGGCGAGTAGTCCAGGCCGGCCGCCTTGGCATCCTTTGCGGTGCTGGCCCGGTCGGTCGCGTACTGGCGCACCATGACGCGCATGTCCGCCTCGGCCGCGGCGCGGTCCGTCGCCTCGGCCAGCAGCAGCTTGTCCAGGCCGGCGCGCACCTCGGCCTTCACCTTCCCGTGCTCCTCGGGCGTGATCTCGCCGTCCATGAGCTTCTGCAGCGATTCGTCCTCGCGGGCGTTCAGGGCTTTGCGCTGGTCCTCGATGTCGTCGGGCGTGGCGCGCGGCGCGGTGGGCGCCGGCTCTTCGGGCGCCTCGGGCGCGGGCGCCGGGGCGGGCTCGGCTGCCGGCGCAAGAGCGGGCGCAGCAGGAGCCGCCGTCGCCGCTGTGGCCGCTGCCGCCGCCGCAGCGGCATCCTCTTCCGCGTCGGTCTCGGCCTCGTCGCCGCCCGGCGCTGCGGGCGCTGGTGCTTCTGCCGCTGTGCCCGCGGTCTTGCCGAAGGCCTCGGCGATGTCGCCGTCGGCGTCGTCTTCGGCTGCCTGCAGCAGGGCTTCGCGCTCCGCGGCGCTCAGGCCGCGCAGGTCGTCGTCGTTCAGGTCGATGGTCATGAGATGGGCTCCTGGTTCGAATGGCTTACGAGCTGTGCACAGGTGTCAGCTGCTGCGTGGTGAGGCGGTTGAGGTCCACCGTCACCCGGACGGCGTTGTGATCCATCCGGTGGTCGATCACTCGCCCGGGCTGGATCGTCCCGTTGCGGAACTCAATGCGATTGGTCAACTCCTGCAGCACGTCGTTCACGACATCGGCCTTGTATCGGTCGCCGAGGCCCGTCACGGTGATGTCGATGCTGAGCTTGAACTCGGAAGCGTTGTCTTGCGTCATGGCGTCTTGCCTTTCGTGGTCACTGAGGGATGGCCGGATCGGCCGGGGGGATAGGTTCGGCGGGGAGCGCCGGCTCTGCGTCCGGCGGCGCCTCTGGCGGCACCTCGGCTGCGGGCGCCGCGGGCGGCATGGGGGGCATGCCTCCGGGGTTCTTGTCCACGCCGCCCGCGCTCTTGCTGATCTCGTCGGCGGCGGGCGTCAGGCCCGGCGTGGTGGCGGCGGCCTGGGCGGTCTGCAGCGACTGGAACATCACCTCGACGCGCTTGAGCACTTCCTCGGCGTCCAGCTTGCCCATCTGCTGGCGCATCAAGTCGATGTTGGTCTGGATCTGCGCGAGTTGAGCCTTCGCCGTGTCTACCTGCAGTTGCTCGGCCTCGGCCTGCTTCGCCGCGGCTTCCTGCTCGGCCTGCAGCTCCTCGGGCGTGGGCGGCTTCGTGGGGTCGCGTTGGCCGTTCAGCTTGCGGATGCGGCTGACCCACTCCTCCTTGTTCTTGATCTCGGCCGAGTCCACCACCAGGTCCAGCACCGCCAACACCACCTGCGGCGCGAAGGTGGCGATCTGGCCCAGCAGCGCGAACATCTGCTCCAGGGCGGCCTGCGCCAGCGTGGAGCGGTAGTCCTGCGTGTCGACGATGAAGTCCGCCTCGCGCGCCGTGATGTCGTTCAGGATCTGGCCCGTGGCCGGGTCGAACTTGTTGATCTCCAGCCACTCGATCGGCTTGTTTTCGCCAGCGATGCGGATGGCCTTTTCCTCGGTCCAGAACTGCTCGATGTGGGAGAGGCGCAGCCGGCCGGTCTGGCGGATTGCCAGCAGCAGGTTGTCGAACAGCTCGCCCGTGGTGAGCGAGCCCTGGTCCTGCTTGGCGATGATGGCCTTGCCCGACTGTGCGCGCGTGTCGTAGCCCAGGTTCTCCCCGGTGACGCCGCCGACCTCGCGCAGCTGCTGCACGTTCTGCGCTGCCAGCTCAAGGTTGCCTTGGTAGTCGCCCACCGGCTTCTCGAACTCAACCTTGTGCCCACGCTTGTACATCAGCAGCATGTCCGGTCGGGCGGCCTCGTCGCGCGCCTCTTCCGGGTCTTCAAACGCGCCCTCCTCAGCCTTGACCCGGTTGGACGACAGCGCGAACAGCGCCTTGCTGCGGCGCTTGTTCAGGTCGTCCTGGATGTCGCGCATGCCGCGCATCACGCCGTAGGCGGCGCCGTCCCGGGCCCGGCGGTAGCCATAGAGCGGCACCAGCAGGAAGCGGCCATGGCGGAACGGGCTGGGTTGGTCCCTGAGCGCCGCGTACTTCGTGGCGATCATGACGCGCATGCGCATCTTCACGGCCTCGTAGACCGGCTGATGGTCGTTCAGGGCCTGCTGGTGCCCGGTGACCATGGGGTTGACGATGCGCCCCTGGAACGGTCCGCCCGCGAAAACCTTCACGCGCTCCGGCACGCGGTACCAGCACTCGATCAGGCGCACGCTGCGCCGCCGGGAGAAGTCGTAGTAGCCGTTGCGGCCCATGTAAGCCGCGCGCTCGCTCATGCTCGACAGGCTGGTGAGACCGCCCCACTCCGTCTCGCTCGCGCCGGTCAGCTTCTGCCCCATGTACCAGATGTCGTCGCCCTCGGCGTCCTCGTCCATGCGGCCGGCGACGGCGTTCAGGTGCTCATCGTTGCCCGGCAGCAGCGCCTTGGCATAGTCCAGGTCCAGCACGCGGGCCCGGAACAGGTAGCGCGCATCCACGTTCATGTCGATGTTGCGGCTGTGGCTGTCGCGGTAGACGTTGCGCCAGTCCTCCCAGCCGCTGTAGACGATCTCGGCCTCGGGGTCCGGGTTGACGCCCTCCTCCAGCCAGGACAGGCCGGCCGTGGCCGCCTGCTTGAACGCGCGGCTGCGGTGCCATTGCGTGAGGTTCGCGTCGTCGGTGTACTTCACGAGCTTCGTCTTCAGCTCGGCGCCGGCCTCGTCGCCCGGCTCGCGCGGCAGGATCTTGAAGTCCTTGCGCATGCGCTTCTCGGTGCCCGACAGCCAGTCGATGGTCTGGCGCGACTGGTTGAACACCAAAGGGGCCTGCCCGCGCCGGATCAGCTCCTGTGCATCCTCGGGCCGCCACTGCAGATGGTCGTAGTAGTCCTCGTCGATCTGCGCCTGCATGCGCTCCTCGGCCTGGCGCTCGGCCTCGTAGTCCAGCAGGTCCATGAGGACGTGATGGCGGTGCATCTTCGCTTCCTCGGCGCTGGCGTCCTTGGCGCTGGGGCCATGCACCTGCATGACCGTGGGGTCGTTGGCCAGCGCCGCAGGATCGTGGATGTCCTGCTGCTTCGGCCGGTCCTTGGGGGGCGCGATGGTGGTGTGCCCGTCGTCGAACATCACATCACCTCCGTGTGCATGGTCTGGCCGGCGGCCTTGACGCTGACCTCGATGCCCAGCTTGTGGCGCTGCACCTCGAGCGCGCTGGGTTGCTCGGACGGCATCAGGATCAGGTCGGGCATGGCCTCGATCACCAGGTCCATCATGCGGTGTTGGGCCGCCTTGTCGTTGCGGTCGAAGCCCAGCGTCTCGCAGGCGTCGCACACGCCGCGGAAGAAGTGGAAGGTCGGCTTGCCTTCGCGCGCGCCGTACAGGTAGGCGTAGTGCTGAGGGATGACGTGTGCGCCGGTTTCCACGCGTCGGAATGCGTGGTACAGCACCATGCAGGGCACCGGGCCGGCCTCGGGGAACTCGGGATCGTGGGCCTGCAGGTCCAGCCATTGCAAACTACACACCATGTCGCCCTTGGTGAAGCTGCGCCAGGCGCGCTCGCCGCCCAGTTCCACCAGGGGCGTGCCGCGCGGGCCGAGTAGGGAAATTTCGCTCATGCAACTCTCCAAGAGCCTGTGCGGCCCCGGTTGGACCGCTCGCGCGGCTTGACGCGGGCGATGTAGATGCCCGTCTTCACGAGGTAGCGGGTCGCGTCCATCAGGTGGTCGCGCTCCTTGACGATCCGGCCCTTGTCGTCGCGCCGGTAGATGCGGTATTCGTCGACCCAGTTGCGGCAACTGCGGAACACCTTGAGGCGGCCGGTGGACATGCGCTCCCACACGTCGTAGATCCCGCTCTCCACGCCGTTGTCGGCCTCGTTCACGTCGAGGCCCAGATCGCGGTAGTTCTGCAGCAACTGCTCGCCGTCCTTCTGGCTGCGGCCCCGGCTGGCCGGGTCGATCGCGCCGGCTATCCAGTCGCCGCGGCCCTTGATGGCGGCGGCGTGGATGCTGGGCTCGGCCTGGCCGCGGTAGTGCTCGGCGTAGAGGTAGAGCACGTCCGTGTCGCGGTCCAGGGCGCCCCACACGGCAGCAGTGCGGTTCCAGCCCACGTCGAGGCCGTAGGCGCGCACCCAGTGATCGGGGATGGGGAAGTCGTCAACGACGATGTCGCCCTCGGGCACGGGGTAGATGGCGCCAGAGCCCAGCGCCGGAACGCCTTTGGTCCGCGCCTCGCGCTGGTGCGGCGCCAGCTTGGCCAACAACTTCGCCTTGGCCTCGGCGGACAGGTGGGGCACGTCCTCCCAGCCGCACTGCACGATCAGGCGGTCGGCCGCGGCAAGGCGCTTGAGCCCGTCCGGGTCGTCCTCGTCGGTGTAGGCCTCGGCGGGCTTCGTCAGCTCCTGCACCAGCGGCGTCAGGCCGTTCAGCGGCGTGAAGGTGAGGATGGACAGGCCGTTGCGCGTCATGAGGCGCACCAGCGCCTCCTCGTACACGTCCTGCGGGCATTCCTCGTCCGCCCAGAAGAGGTCCAGCTCGAAGCCCTGGAAGATCTCGCGGCCCTGCTCGTAGCTGCGCAACCAGAGCTCGCTCTCGCCGCCGCTGACGTGGCGCACGACGATCTTCTCGACGGCGCCCTTGACGTGCGAGCGGGGCACCACGCCCAGGATGGACTCGCCGGGGATCAGGCCGGTGCCGTAGGCCTCGGGCCGGTCCGTCGTGGCCCCCAGCATCTTCAGCTGGATGATGTCCCGTGTCGTCTCGTGCGTGTCGCCGCTGGCCAGCGCGCGGATGGGCTTGTCGAAGCGGTGGCCGTCCCACCATTCCGGGTACTGGCCGGTCAGGTGGTAGGCGATCTCCGTGCCGGCCGCCATGGTCTTGCCCACGCGGTTGCCGGCCATAAACACGCGCTCGCTGGCCCGGGCCACGCCGGTCTTCTGCCCGGGCGGGGTGCCCAGCGCCTTCGGGGCCAGCGAGCGGAAGAACTCCAGGTGCTTCGGGTACAGCTCGCGGCGCAGCGGGCCGCGGTCCGGGAACATCGTCTGCAGCATGCGCTGCTTGCGCCGGCGCTCCAGCTCAGCCAGCAGGCCGGTCAGCTCCACGCGCTGATCGTGGGTCAGGGTGGCGAGGTCAAGCATTGCCGCCCTCCCCGCCCTGCTGCGGCATCACGCTCGGCAGCACCACGCCCAGCGCAGCTAGGCGCGCCAGCAGCTCGTCATCGGGCACGGCCTTGTGGTTGACGGTGCTCTCGACCTCCAGCTTGTCGCCGTACACGCGCGGGCGCAGCTTCGCGGCCACCCACTTGCGGGCTTCGACCCGCAAGCGATTCCGGGCGACTGCGGTCTTGTCGAATACCGCAACCTTCACGCCCGGCGCCAACTCCTTGACTTCCAACGTGTCTTCGTCGCTGATCGCCACGATCTCGTCGGCCAAGACGTCGGCCCGGTCCTCGCGCGCGCGCAGGTACATCTCGGAACGGCGCGGGTCGGAGCTGATGAACGTCAGCATCGTGGTGTACGGAATCCCACGCTCGCCGCACCAAGCGGCCATGTGTCCGCCGCGCACAATGAAGCCGAGGAAGTCACTCAAGGAATCAGGGAGGCCGGCCTTGAACTCTTGCCACGGCGTCTTTGGGGGCGGCGGCTCAGGCTGCGGGATCACCATGAGTGCGCGGCCAGGCTCTGGCGCCTTCTCGGGCTCAGGCTTGACCGTGCGCCATGGAGAGGCGCCTGTCTTCTTCGGGGGTGTGGGGGGATTGGCCTTGGCCTTCTTCGCGGCCGGCGGCGTCTTCTTTGCGGCGGCCTTGCCCTTCGGCGTCGGTGCCTTTTGCTCGTTCTCTGCGCGCGACGTCTTGCGTGCTGCCAATCCCGGAATGAAAAGCCCCCAGGGGAGCGCCCTGGGGGAAAGCTGGGTACGCGGTGGTCGTGCTTCCCAACCGTTGGAGACGGTGGGATTTAGCCCGTGTGGAGGCTCGGATTCAAGGGGGGTCGGGTATCTCGCGGCCGTAGCGCGCAGCGACGATGGCCCGGCCTACCGCGATGCGGATGGTCTGGCCTTCGATCCATGGGCCGGCCTCGATGCCGGTACCGGGCTTGCCGACCACCACCGCACACCAGATCCAGTTCTTGCCAGCCATCGGCGCGACCTGGATGGCGAACCGCTCCAGCACCTGGTCCATGTCGGGCCAGCGGGTGAGGTACTGGCTGCCAGGGGGATCGCCCAGCGCCTGGGCGATCAGGGCCTCGAGGGCCTTTCCGGAAAGTTCAGAGGTGCGCACGCCGGGATTCTCTCCCGGGTGTCTGGTGCCGCCAGCATGGATTCGAACCCGCGACCTGTCCCTTACAGGGGGAATGCTCTGCCTGCTGAGCTATGGCGGCGATGACCTGATGGTGGCCGGCACTGATCTCCGGCATATGGGCTACGGCTTTGACCCGCCCGTAGAAAGGTCGCGGCCCACGTACGTGTTGCGCATCAGCCTGCGCATTCACCATCACGGCTGGCGACGGAATGGGCAGGAACGCCCAACTCCCTTTTGCGGCCATCGCCATGCGTGATGGGCCCCTCCCGGGGGTTTCCTCGGGCCGGCGCCTGCTCGCCGGCTTTCCCTGTTCCTTCCTCCGGTCCCTTCACCCGTTGCCCGGGTCGAATGCAGGTAGGTGCGGCAGTTCCGCTCTACGAGTTTTGGTGCCGGTTGCCGCCCGGCGCCGCCGAAGGTGTCCACGTTGGGGCCTTCGGCGGCGGCTTGCCCTCTCGGGAACTCTCTCTACGGTTGTCTGGTTGCGGTGGAGGTGCTCGCACCCTCGTCGGTCGGGTTATGAGCCCGGTGCTCGTCTGTCTGAGCTACACCGCGTCTGGAATATTGCCAGCGAATTCAGGGAGTGCAAGGGGGGTCGATGCGATCCAGCGCCCATCGCGCAGCAGCCCGGTCTCGCTCAGGCCGGCCGGCGTCCGCCGCCACCTTCCGCCAGGCATGCACCTGCCGGGCGTGCCCCATCAGGAAGGCCTCGCGCTTCTGCTCGAGCGTCGCGCTGTAGCTGCCGTCCAGCCACGAATGGCAGCGCGCACACGCAAAAACGGAGTACTGATCGTCCGCCTTGCGCGCACCGGCCTTGCCGTGCTGACCCAGGTTGCTGTGCGCGGCCACGGTCGTCTCCCGGTCGTCGTTGCACACGCGGGGGATGCGCAGCAGGCAGGGAGCGCCGCGCGCGAGGTCGAGCAGCGCGCGGTTGCGCTGGGGCTCGGTCTTGGGGATGGCGTGCACCGGCTCATTGGCGGGGTGCCAGTACACCGGCGGGCGCGTGAGCGGCACGGCCACGGGCTTGATGCGCTCGGGGCGCTGCTCGCCGACGGGTTGCGCGCGCTGCATAGGCGTGCGCTTCAGGGGGCACTGCGCTTCATGCCCAGCCTTCCACGATCATGCCCATGAGCCGGTCCGCCGTGGCCCGGTCCATCGTTGGCAGGATCACCTGCAGCACGCCATCCAGCGCGGCGCTGTAGAAGCGCTCGAAGTCCTCCTGCCCCATCTTCTCGTAGCTGATGCTGTGCAGGTTGGGCACGATCTCGCCGGTTCGCGGGTCCACGATGGGGTCGTAGAAGCCGGCGGCCAGCTTCACCGCCACGAGCGCCTTCTCCGGCGTCTCGTACAGCTCGCTGTTCTCGGCCACGAGCTGCAGCAGGGCGAACATCTTGCGATGGTGCGCGCCGTTGCGCGGGCTGGCCCACTCGAAGCGCAGCCACTTGCCCGGCGCCATCGTCTCCAGCCGGCGGCGGAACTTGGCCCAGGCGTCTTGGTCGGCCGGCGTGGCGCCGCGCAGGCCGGTGGGCGTCTTGATGAGCATGGCCTTCATCCTGCAGCCTCCCACAGCACGGCGCCGTCGTTCGCCGCCACGCGGCCCCGCTCGGGCTGCAGCGTCTCGGCGTTGAGCACGGTGAAGTGCCCGTCCTGGTGAACAGGCAGCCAGCCGCCCGTGTCGATGTAGTGCACGTTGCCCAAGCTGGTGACGCGTTCAACGGGGGTGTGGCCGACCACCACGGCGTGCACTCCCTCGATGGCGTCCGTCACGCCCTCCTCGATGCGTGCCCGGTTCCAGATCGCCATTTCGATGACGTGCTGCCGTTCGTAGTCGCCCTGCCCCGTCGGCCCCTCCAGCTCTGCGACGAACTCGGGCCACGAGCGGCACGGGCAGTCGGCATGCACGATGCCCACCGTGCCGGCCGCCGTCTGCAACTCCATGGCGATGGGGAGCATCCGGAATGTCGCGGCGATGGCTGCAGTCTCTGCTGACGTCGCATCCAGGTTCCAAGCGCCGCCGTTCGCCGCGTACAGGCGCCCGTCCATGACCCCGTCGTCGTAGGCGATGGCCATGTCCTCGTGGTTGCCGCGCACTGCGAAGAACCACGGCTGCGCCAGCCACTCGAGCGCCTGTGCGGACTCGGGCCCACGGTCGACCAAGTCGCCCACGGAAAAGATGCGATCACCGCCCGCAGGATCGAAGGCCACCGCGTCCAGCGCGGCACGCAGCTTCGTGAAGTGGCCATGGACGTCCCCGATGATCAGGTCTCGCCCTTGGGTGTTGCGCTCAAAGCGCCGGACAGTCGTGCTATGGGTGCTCATCTGCTCTCTCCGTGATGTGGATCTCCACCGCCCACTCGCCCCGCGCACCCTGGCGCTGGCCGTAGTCCCAGGTGATGGATGGGTCGGCGTCGTCGCGGCGCAGCCACTCGGCCACAGCGTCGACGGGCGCCTTGAGCGCGCCGCGCAGGTTGTCGTGCGCGTCCAGCGGCTGCCAGCGGCCGGTGGCGCTGGGCGGCGACACGCGCACTAGCAGCACGCGCACGGGCCCGGCCGGCGGACGCGTGGGCGCCAGGCGCCAGAGCACGGCCTCGCGCTCCTTCTTCACGCGCCGTGCGCGGGTGAAGTGGTGCTCACGCACGTTCTGGCCGTTGGTGGTGCGCAGGGGCACGCTGGCGGCGATCACGATGCGGACCCCTGCGCGGCCAGCGCCTTGACGCGGTTGTCGATCGCGCGCTGCGTCGCCGGCTTGAAGCGGTCCAGGCGGCACACGTTCTGCGCGCTGGTCGTCTTCGCCTTGCGCAGCAGGTCGTTCGGTTCCACCTTGCAGTGCCCGAAGCCCTCGCTACGAAGCGGCGAGCCCTTCAAATCCCAGTGGTCGCAGTTGATGCAGGTGCTCATGCCGGCGCGCCCTCCATCACCTGCTGGAAGTCGCTCCAGTTCACATGGCCGAAGCGCAGCTTGAGCTTGAGGTCACAGGCGGCCTCGATCAGGCTGCCGCGGCGCAGCGCGGGCAGAAGCCGCTCGGCGGCCTGCAGGCCAGAGTTGATGGCCGCGCGGCGCGCGTCGTCGATCTCGGGACGGCCTGCCTGCTCGTACAGCGCGTTGCACGCGCCGCGGATGATGCGGCCCTCCGGCACCTCACCATCCACCTCGCCGGCGGCCAGCGCGCCCAGCACCACGTAGAGCACGCGGCCGGCAGCGTTCACGAACTGGTGGCCGTCGTCGCCCAGGATCGCGTGGATCTGAGCGCGCACGGCGGTGTCGTGCCATTCCTTCTCGATCAGCGCGCGCTCGATCAGGCTCAGGCGCTGCGGGCGGTGGCGGCGCGCGGCCGCGCGTTTGCGATCAGCCATGGGCGGGCACTTCATAGACGCCGCGCTGGGTGTTGCCACGGTAGACGACCTGCCCGGCCTCCACCAACGCGGCCAGGGTCTTGCGCGCGGCGGCGATGGGCCAGCCTGTGCAGGTGACGAACTCACCCAGCGTCAGCGGTCCCAGGCGAAGCAACTGGCGTGCAGCGTATGCGCGGGTCATGCTGGTACCGCCTCCATCGCGGGATCGTTGGCGGGCTGCAGCGCGGCGAAATGCTCGGCGCACACCGCGAGCCTGGCGCGCTGCACCGCCGCATACCGGGCCAGCGTTTGGCGCGGGCCCGCCGGCACCTGCGGCGAGCGGGCGACATCGTTGGCCTGCATCAGCTCGCGCTGAGCATCGACGGCCACGTCGGCGATCTGTCGGATCAGCATGCTGCGCCTCCCCTGCCGGCCGCGTCGCGCGCCATCTCCAGCACCGCGGGCGTGATGCGTGCGCCGCCCTCGTGGCGCGACAGGATCCGGTGCGCCCACGCGCGGTTGTTCGCACTGGCCGGCGGCCGTGCCAGCGTCGGGCCCAGCTTGCGCAGCTCAGCGGCCACGCGCTCCGGGCTCGCCGGCTGGTGCTCGATGCGCGGCGCGTCCTCCACCGGCGCGCGGCGGCAGAGGTTGCGAAACACGATCACGTTGGGCACCTGCTCGGGCAGGTTCTCCAGCGCCCAGGCGATCAGACCCAGCCGATCCGAGAAGCCGGCCAGCTCGTGTGCCCACGCGGCTTTCACGTCGCCGAGCGGCGCAGCGCCGAGGCTGCGGTCCCACGCGGCGCCGTAGGTGGCGGCCATGCGGATGAAGATGCGGTCGACGGCTTGGATGGGCAGGCTCATGGGGCCTCCAGGCGTTGGTGTGTGGGGGTGATGTCGATGACGGCGGCGCCGCCCGGCTGACGGTCGGGGTGTACGCGGCCCGTCATCTCCTCCCAGCGGGCCATGCTGGCGTCGCGGTCACGCTCGGCAAAGGACTGCGCGTTGGCCGCCGAGCGGCGGGCGGCGGGCAGAGGCGCCACGGCGGCGTCGCGTCGGCGGCCCTCGGCTGTCGCCAGGGCGTAGGCGAACGGTTTGCCGATGGCCACCGCATCGCGGGCCGCGTCGACCAGTTCCGGCAGGGTGATGCCGGCCTCCAGCAGCGCCAGCAGCTTCGGGCTCGATGGGCTGACCACGGCCATGCCCGCGCCCTTCATCGCGATGCAGGCCTCACCCGGCGTCGGGCGCGCGCTACCTTCCGCACGAAGTGTGGAAGGTAAGGTTCCGGTTCCGGTTCCGGTGTCGGGCGTACCGGTGGTGTCCGGTGCATCTCCCGCGTTTGTCCCGCGGGACATTGGCGGGACAGGCGATGGCTTCACGCGGTTCCGATTGCGGCGTTCCGCCTCCTTCCGGCGGTACTCCAGCATCTCGCCCACGCGCTTCACGATGGTGTCGTGGTACAGCCGGCCGTCCTCGGCCTGCCACCAGCCGCGCATCAGCACGGGGCGCATGGCGGGCCACAACTTCGCAGGGATGCGGCACTTCGCGCGGATGATGTCTTCGTCGGCCGGCAGCGAGCCGCAGGGCACCTGCGTCCAGGCAGTCATCCACATGAACAGCAGCGCGTGCTGGGCCATGGGCACCTCCGATGCCACGTCCCAGGTGTCGCTCTGCTCCACCTGCTCGTAGTCGATCTCGAAGCGCCAGCCCTTGGCGCGCACGTCGGCGGGGTATGGGATGGGTCGTGTCACGCCACCTCCGACTGCAGCGCTGGCATCTGCCATCCCTTCACGACAGGCCCGAGGCCAGAACTGTGCAGCGCCCGCACGTTGTCGTGGCCGTAGGCCACCAGGCAGATCGGCGCGCCACTGTTGGCCGCAGCGCGAGCTCCGTCCACGAAGTGGAAGTGGGGGCGGCCCAGCATGAACAGCACAGCATCAGCACGCGCCCACACGTAGTCGCGGAACATTGCCGTCTCGGTGCGCGCGGGGATCAGCGCCACGCCGTTGCCGTGATCCGCGAGGCGCGCCAGCCACTTCGAGGCCTCGCGGCCAAAGGGCGGGTTCAGCCACACACGTCCGCGCCAGGCTTGCGCCAATCCGTCATCTTCACGGGTGAAGTGCACGCCGGCCGTCGGCCATGGCCGAACAACAGGAGAACAAGGATCTGTGTCGAATGGGCCGAGCGCGCGGACGATCTCAGGCGGCGTCAGCCACTCATCGTTCTTCATCCGCGCCGACTGGTGGGAACTGAGGCCCATCACGACCCCGCTTTCCTCATGTAGCCCGCGGCGGTCTTCGTGGCTGAAGCCATCTCGCGCTTGATCTGCTTCATCGTCAGACCCACGATCGTGCTGTTGTCGCGGCCCTGGCGGCGCAAGCGCTCGACGGAGCGGGTGCTCCGGCGGCGGGCGCGCTCGGTGATCTCCAGCTCGCCGCCGATCACGCTGCCGTCCTGGGACTGGAAGAAGGCGCTGCGCGCAGATGCCGGGCGGCCGGCGGGCCAGCGTGGGTCAGCGCCCACGGGGAGGATGTGGCGAACGGTCACGCTGGCACCTCCGCGCGCGGGCTGCCCGCGCCCTCCAGGTGATAGGCCACCAGCTGCAGCCCGAGCTCCTGGGCGATGTGCGCCTCCAGCCTTGCGCCGCGAGACTTCTCCCAGCCCGGCAGCAGCAGCACGGCGTCGCACGTCACCAGGCGCGCGATGTCGGCCTTCATGCAGTCTTCCCACTTGGCCTTCGGATCGGCGTTGATCTCGGCGGGGTTCTCCACCTCGAAGCCAGCGGCGCGCAGCTCGGCGGCCCGCGCATGGAAGGCGGGGAAGTTCAATTCGGGCAGCCCGGTCATCGGGCCAGCGATGTACCAGCGGGCCGTCACGCGTCGTCCCCCCGCACGTACAGCTTCCCGCCACTGGTGCCGGCAGCATCAGCGAACGCCCAGCGATATCCGCCATGCGTCTTCTGAGTGCCTTGACAGCATTCGGTAATGCACGAGGCCCGGAACCCGACCGCCACTGCATCAGCCTGGCAGGCATAGATTTCGAGCAGCTCACCCGCCAGCGAGTAGCGGGCCACGGGCTTGGCATTTGGATTCGCCACCCCTCGCATCACCGGCGGGCGGAAGCCCAGCACATGCACCGCATGCTTCCGGTTCTCGCTTGGCGTCACCATCTCCAGGTTCGCCAGTGCGTTGTTCAGCTTGTCGCCGTCCTTGTGATTTACTTGCAGTGCGGGATCAGTGCCCTTGGGGAGAAATGCGCCTGCTACTAGGCGATGCACAAACAATCCGCGGCCCTTGTTTTGCGCCCACAAGCTCACGTACAGGTAACCGCTGTTGCTGATCTGCTGAGCAATGAGGCGCCCTGACCTGATGGAACGAACGTGGCCTCGCTCGGAGACGTCGTAGCGCCCTTCGTAGCCAAGCACGGCGGCCCAGCGCGGATCGTTTGCCGCGCTTGCGTAGAACTCGGCCGCGTTGGCGGCCTCAGTGCTGAGCTTGCGCGCCGTGGCAGCGCGCTGGGCGTGGGGGAGCGGATACGCGGCCATCACTTCGCCACCAGTTCGCAGCGCGTGCGCAGGAAGCGCAGCGTGAGGCTGTATTCCCCGGCGGCCATCTCGCCGTCGAAGTTGACGTTGCGCACCACGACCTCGGGGTTGCGGTCGCCGGTGATCTTGCGCAGCTCCACGATCTGGCCGCTCGGCAGCCGGAACCATGAGTACAGGCTGATGGGCTGGGCCGCGCGCGCGGGGATCTCGGCCGGCAGCGGCTGGTCGAGGTGGATGGTTCGGATCGCTTCGGCCATCACGACAGCGCCCCCAGGCCCGTCGGCCCCGTGTCAGACGCGCCGCCGACCATGGCGAGCCGGCGTTCCTGCACCATGCGGACATGCGCTTTGCCGAACACGTCCACAGTCACGAGGGTTTCGAGGTATTCGGACTCCGAGCCGAAGCCCAGGTCCACCCAGCGGCGGCGCACCGCCTCCTTCACCTCATCGCTGATGCGTGCCTCCAGCTTGGACGTTTTCTTGCCGCCGAGGATGGAGCGGGCAAACGCTGGGAGGTCACCGTCTTGGTCACTCTGGTTCATGGGGAACTCGTTTGGCAGGGGGATGGGTCAAGCCGGCTGCAGCTCAGCAGCGCGGGCCTGGAATGCGTCGTTGAAGGTGCGGTGGCGCCAGCAGTCCGGGGGGAACGGGTTGGCGCGCTGGTGGTGGTCGCCGCGGTCTGCAGCCGCGGCGGCCAGTTCCACGACTTCGGCGTGGGTGAGCGCGGTCAGGGGGCGGATGTGCATCAGGCCGCCTCCTTCATGCCGGCAGACGCGAAGTCCAGAACAGGGCGGCCCTTCGGGTGAGGCCAGGACTTGTCGGGAATGCGGCGCCACGGCTCACCCTGGCACAGGTCCTCGCATGGAACGAGCTCACCCCGGGCGTGCGTCGCCAGCTCCACCGCAGGGCAGTACTCCGGCGGAATGCGGCCGACCTTGAGCCAGTGCGAAACGTGGCCCTGCGCTTTTCCGCAGGCCTGCGCCAGCGCGGTTTGGCTGCCGAGCACCTTCACGGCGCGGTCGATGGCCGTTCGAGGGGGGTGGGATGTGGTGTCCATACAAGCCGGTTTGTACATGACTACAAACCAATTTGCAACCCCGGCAACAAACGACTTTGTAGCATCAGGCCATGTCCCTGACCCTGCTACTTCCCGATGGCACGCCCGATTGGTCTTCGCTGGCCGGCCGGCTGCGGTGGGCCATGGACAAGGCCAACAAGACGAATCAAAGCGCCTTGGCGCGAGAGATCGGCGTCAAACCGCAGGCGATCCAGCATCTCATCGATGTCGCCAAGGCCGCCACCGGCAGCAAGCACGTCGCCGCATTGGCCTCAGCGCTCAGAGTGAATTCCGTTTGGCTGGCCACCGGAGAGGGAACGCCGGATGCGATCGACACAGCGCCGCCCGCGCCGGATGACTTAACCGAGGTCGCGCCGCCTCCGATTCAGGTGCGGCGCATCCCTATCGTGGGGACAGCAAAGATGGGCGACGACGGCTTCTACGAAGAGATCAGCGACATCCCAGGCGCAGGAGACGGTCACATCGAAATCGCAACGGCGGATCCGAACGCCTACGGGCTACGGTGCCGCGGCATGAGCATGTTCCCGGCAGTGCGCGATGGCTGGTATGTGGTGGTCGAGCCGAACCGCCGGCCGACAGAGGGGGAGTACGTCCTCATCAAGCTACGCGACGGCCGAAAGATGCTGAAGGAACTGCTGTTCGAGCGACCTGGCAGCTTCGAAGTCATGTCGGTGAATGAAGCCAAAAGGTTCACGGTTGAGAAGGCTGATCTCGACAGCATCCAGGCCGTGGGCCCTATCGTGCCGCCCAGCGCGTGGCGCCCAGTTTGAAACCCAAGAATGGAGAAGAGCGTGCGTAAGAGCATGATCATCGCGGCCGTGGCCCTGGGCCTCGCAGGCTGCGCCAGCAAGACCGGCATCGTCCCCATCGGTGACGGCCTCTACATGGCGTCCAACATGGATTACATGGCTTGGTCGTCGGGCGGCATCAAAGCCGAGCTGTTCAAGGAAGCCAACGAGTTTTGCTCCAAGCAAGGCAAGGCGCTCAAGCCGGTCAACTCCAAGGGCGAGGACGCGACGCTGTCCGGTCGCTACGCCTCTGCCGAAGTGCAGTTCAGGTGCGAATGAAATGAAGGCTCTCGCACCGTTGCTTGCAGTTGCCGCGCTGGCTGGCTGCGCCACTTCCACCCCGACCTACGGTCCGAGCGGCAAGCAAGCCCACAGCCTCACCTGCCACGGCGCCGCACGCAGCTGGGCGACCTGCTATGAGAACGCGGGAGCCGCATGCGGCTCAGCGGGCTACGACGTGATCTCCCAGAACGGCAGCGTGACGCCATTCGGCGTCTCCAACGGCTATGCGAACGCGTCAGGCGCAGCTGTTTCCGCCACTGCGGGCGGTCTAGTGAGCCGCAACCTATTGATTCAGTGCCGCGGGCAATGAGCCCACTCTGACCAGAACGCCCGCAACACGAGGGCGTTTTTGTAGCTCAGCCGGCTTCCTCTACAAACGGTTCTGCATTTCTACAAATCTTCTTGTTGACACCGGATACAAGTTGATTTGTAATTCGCTCCAGGCCACCAAACGGCCCTCAAGGAGCGCAAGATGCAGCAACCCCATGGGCCCAGCGCCCACATCCACCCGGCATTCCTGCCGGCGCTGACCGCGATCAGCGGCGAAGCGCAGGTGGTTCCCCATCCCCGTGTCGCGGCCAACGATGAGCGTGCCGCCGGCTTCCGTGCGATGTGCGCGGAGGCTCAGGGCATGGCCGACGAGATCAAGGCTCGTGGCGCCGCGAAGGCCCGCGCCGCCGCGGCCGCGCGCCCTGCTCCGGCTCCGGCGCGCGTGCTGCACAGCACAGTAGCCACCGAAGCCGAATACCGCGCCGCGCTGGCGGTGCATGACTGGCACTTCGAGCGCTCCGACGATCACGGTGTCTGGACCGCCGGCGTGAACTCGCTGGGCCGCCTGCAGGCCATGCGAAAGCGCCTGGACACGGACGGCGCGATCTGGAACGAGTACGCACCGGTGGAGTTCCGCCTGGGGCTGCTGGCTGGGAGCGCAGCGTGAGCGCCCGTCGTCCACCGCTGGGACCTTCCCCCGAGCACTTCGAGCTGATGCGCGGCGCACTGGAGCACATCGCGAAGGCCGCGCGTCAAAGTCGCAGCCAGACACGCCGCCTGCGCTGGATCGAACTGCGGGCGGACCGCGCAGTGCGCGGCGAGCCCTACGAAGAACAGGCAGTCCAGCTTCCCAAATCAGCGGGCCCGAACACGCCTGAAAAGCTCAGTCGCAAGATCGCCCACCTCAGCAGCGAGCGCAAGGAACTGTTGAGCGCCTTGTCGGCAGCCGAGGAGCTGATCGCTCGTCGATGGGGCTACCCCGATGACGCATCGAGCCGGGCCAGCGTCCTTGCCGACCTGCGGGCCGCCATCGCCAAAACCACCGGGAGCGCTGCATGAACACCCTCGCCCGCCGCTCCTTTGTGCAGCAGCCCGCGCGTCGCCTTCCCAACGGCGCCATCGTCTGCGCCGACTACGCGCCGCCCACCCCCAAGGGCCGCGGCCTGGAAACCTGCAGCGGTGCGCTGATCGTAGGCACCCCTGAGCAGCCGGCCGACGACATCGGCCTCCACGCTGAGCGTCTGCAGGCCGCGCTGCTGGCCCGCCGGCGCACGCCCGAGTTCTACGACGCCAGCCCCGTGCTCGCCGTGCTCTTCGGCGCCATCGCCGCCGCCGGCGCAGCGCTGGTCTTTTTCTGGCCCGAGGCCACCAACTTCTTCTCCATCGCCCTGCCCTTCACCAACGCCTGACCATGAACGCCACCACGCAATCCGAAAACAACGCGCTCGCCGTCGCGCCGCGGCAGCAGTTCGACCTGAGCCCGCAGACCTTCGACCAGGCGCTGACCTTCGCCAAATACCTCGCCGACAGCGAGATGGTGCCCAAGGCCTACCGAAACAAGCCCGGCGACTGCCTGATCGCGATGCAATGGGGCTTCGAGGTCGGGTTGAAGCCGCTGCAGGCCCTGCAGAGCATCGCAACGATCAACGGCAAGCCCGGCCTCTACGGAGACGCAGGCAAAGCGCTGCTGTTGTCGGCAGGATGCGTCATCGAAGAGGACGACATTGCAGTGGTGGAGAGCAACGGCCGCGCCCGATGCAAGATCACGCGCCCAGGCCGCCCCCCTACCGAGCGCACGTTCTCGGTCGAGAACGCCAAGACCGCCGGCCTCTGGAACAAGGAAGGTCCGTGGCGCAACTATCCGTGGCGCCAGATGGCTTGGCGCGCCTTCTGGTTCGCGGCCCGTGATGCCGCCAGCGACCTCCTGCGCGGCCTGCCCGGTGCCGAAGAGGTCATGGACATTCCGGTCGAGCGAAACATGGGGACGGCCGATGTCGTCGGTGCGCCGACGGCGCCGGCCGCCAGTTACGACCAGGCCCAGTTCGATGCCAACTTCGCCAAGTGGTCCGAGGTGATCGCCGGTGGCCGTAAGAAGCCGGCCGACCTCATCCACTTCATCGAGGCCAAGGGAAACCCGCTCACCGAAGAGCAGAAGGCGCGCCTGCTGTCGGTGAAGGTGCGGCCTGCCGATCAGCCCACGGACGCCGTGGTCAAGAACGCAGCGCCCGCGCTGACGTTCGCGCAGATCGCCGCGCGCATCAACGCCGCCCAGAAGCACGCCGAGCTGGACGACCTGGCCGAGCACATCGGCGCCGTGCCCGACGCGCAGCAGCGCCAAGAGCTGGCCGCCCTGGTCAACCAGCGCCGCGACGAGCTCCCCGCCTTCGACTGAGCCTACCACCATGAAGACCATTCAACTGATCCAGGGCAGCGCCGAGTGGCACGCCCACCGCGCGCAATTCCTGAACGCCAGCGATGCGCCGGCCATGATGGGCTGCAGCCCCTACAAGACCCGCGCCGAGCTGGTGCGCGAGCGCGCGACCGGCCTCGCCGCCGAGGTGGATGCATCGCAGCAGCGCCGCTTCGATGTGGGCCACCGCGCCGAGGCGCTGGCCCGCCCGCTGGCCGAGCAGATCCTGGGCGAAGACCTGTCACCTCTGGTGGGCGTAGCCGACGAAGGCCCCTACTCGGCCAGCTTCGACGGCCTGACGCTGATGGAAGACCAGGCGTTTGAACATAAGGCGCTGAACGACACGCTGCGCGCCGCCATGGTCGAAGGCTGCATCGGCGCCGACCTTCCCATGCCCTACCAGGTGCAGATGGAGCACCAGTGCATGGTGTGCCCGAGCATCGAGCGCGTGCTGTTCATGGCTTCGAAGTGGGCCGACGACGGCACGCTGATCGAAGAGCGCCACTGCTTCTACGAGCCCAACTTGGCGCTGCGCGCGCGCATCGTTGCCGGCTGGGAGCAGTTCGAGCAGGACGTGGCCGCCTACGCGCCGGCGCCGGCCGCAGCGCCCGCCCCCGTCGCCAAGGTCGTCGCCAGCCTGCCCGTGGTTCTGGACATGCGCGTCGAAGGCCGCCTGATCTCCTGCAACCTGGAGCAGTACAAGCCCGCCGCCCTGGCCTACATCGCCGCGATCAACACCGACCTGATCACCGACCAGGACTTCGCCGACGCGGACGCCGATGCCAAGTTCTGCCGCGAGTCGGCCTCGAAGCTGAAGCTGGCGATCGAGCAGGCCATGGGTCAGATGGGCGACATCAACACCGCCATCAGCACGGTGCGCGAGATCGCCACGGCGTTCGATGCGAAGGGCCTGGCACTGGAGAAGCTGGTGAAGTCGGAGAAGGAGGCCCGCCGCGATGCCATCGTGCACCGTGCGATCGCCGCGCAGCGCGAGCACGCCGCAGCGCTGGTGAAGCGCCTGGGCGGCGACTACCTGCCGGCCCTGCCCGCCGACTTCGCCGGGGCGGTGAAGGGCAAGCGCAACCTGGAGAGCATGCAGGACGCCGTGGGCACGGTGCTGACCCAGTACAAGATCGCGGCGAACCAGGCCGCCGACGGCATCGACGCGAATCTCAAGCTGCTGGCAGAGCACCAGGAGTTCGCGGGTCTGTTCCCGGACGTGAAGGCGCTGGTGCAGAAGCAGATTGACGACCTGCGCGCCGTCATCTCGTCGCGCATCGCTCAGCACGAGGCAGAGCAACGCGCGGCGCAGGAACAGCTGCGCGCCCGCATCGCGGCCGAGGAGCGTGCCAAGGCCGAAGCCGCCGCGCGCGCTGAGCAGGACCGCATCAATGCCGCGGCCGAAGCAGAGCGCCAGCGCCAACTGGAAGCCGACCGCGCCCGCATCCGCGCCGAAGAAGAGGAGCGCGCCCAGCGCACGCAGCAGGCCATCGACGCCGAGCGCCGCCTGACCGCGCAACCGGCCGCGCCAGCGCCGGCCCCGGCGCTACAGCCCGCCCCCTTGCTGCAGCCCGTGGCCGCCGCAGCGCCTGCCTCCAACGATCTGCCCTCGGCCGGCGCCGTGCCCACCCTGCGCATCGGCGACATCGCCAACCGTCTGGGCTGGACGATGACCGCCGAGCAGCTGCGCGGCCTGGGCATCGAGCCCGCCGCCAAGGAGCGCGGCGCCACGCTCTTCCACGAGCACCAGTTCCCGCAAATCTGCGCCGCCATCGCGCAGCGCGCCACCGAAGCCGCCGCCGCGCACGCGCAGCGCATGGCCGCCTGACCCCGCCACCACCAGGAGCACCAGCATGCCCAAGCAGTACGCCGCCCCCGCGCCCTACGACAAGCCCGAGGACTACCGCGACATCCCCATGACGCCCGTGCAGTCCAACCAAATCAAAGCCATCGGCCACGACCCGGCCACCGAGACGCTGGCCGTCACCTTCAACCACGGCGTGGGCGCCGTCTACCACTACTCCGGCGTGACCAAGGAGCTGCACGCGGCCTTCATCAGCGCCGAGTCCATCGGCAAGTTCTTCGGCATGCACATCCAGAAGCTGCCGTTCAAGAAGTTCGCGCCGCCTGCCGCCGCGCCGGCGCCGGAAGCCGCGGCAGCCGAGTGAGCGCTGCACCTCCCCCCAACCACCCTGAAAGGTGACCATGTCCGAAGCACTCAAGTCCCCCACGCCGCAAGCGAAGCGCAAGAGCTTCGCCGAGACCCTGGCCATGCTCGGCTACGGCGAAGTCGAGATCGAAGCCACCAACGAGCTGAACGAACTGGTGCACGCCTGCACCGAGACCGGCAAGGCCGGCGAGCTGACCCTGACGCTCAAGTTCAAGCCGGTCGGCAAGGGCTCGCAGATCGAAGTCACCAACGACCTCAAGGTGAAGAAGCCGAAGCCGGTGCGCGAGGTGCAGATCCTGTTCGCCACCACCGACAACAACCTGCAGCGCGAAGACCCCCGCCAGCGCTCGCTGGACGGCGTGAAGTCTGTCGCCGAAGAGCAGCGCGCCTTGCGGACCGTCTCCTGAGCCCTGGCCCCCGCCAGCCCATCCACCTCCCGCAACGAACCTCAGACCCCAATGAGCAACGACAAGACCATCCTGACCGGCGACGTACAGGCAGCCATCGACGCTGGCAGCGCCATCGCCGCACTGCAGTCGATCAGCCCCGAGAAGCTGGCGATCGACGGCGCCCTGCCTGTGGCCGTTTTGCCCGCGGGCTACAAGGTCGAGGCGCTGGAAAAGCACCTGCCCGTGCCCCTGCGCAAGCGCGGCCGCACGACGCTGAACGACATGGTCAGCTTCATCGCCGTGGTCAACGACCAGAAGAAGGACGAAACCCGCCTCTACTCGACGGTCAACCCACCGACGTTCCTGGCGGTGTTCAACGACAACGCGACCATCGCCGGCTGGCGTGATCACCAGGCCGTCTACAACGCGCCCCTGTCGCCGGAATGGCAGACGTGGCTGGGCCAGAGCGGCAAGGCGCAGACCCAGTCCGACTTCGCGCAGTTCATCGAAACGAACCTGCCGGACATCGCCGAGCCCAACGGCGCCGACGTGCTGGAGGTGTCCCGCACGCTGGAAGCGAAGAAGAAGGTGAACTTCGCCAGCAGCGTCCGCCTGTCCGACGGCGCGACCCAGTTCACCTACGAGGAGGACATCCAGGGCACCGCACAGAAGGGCGCGCTCAAGGTGCCCGAGATCTTCGTGCTGGCCATCCCGGTGTTCGAGAACGGCGACCTGTGGCGCGTGGAAGCCCGCCTGCGCTACCGCATCGCCGACGGCGGCAAGCTGAGCATCTGGTACGAGCTGGTGCGCCCCGCCAAGGTGATCGAAGCCGCGGTGAAGGACCTGCGCGAAAAGATCGCCGCCGGCACCGGTCTGTCCATCCTGGTCGGCCAGCCGAGCTGATGAACGCCGCCGCCGTGCTCATCAACCCACGCCTGCGGGCGCGGCGGCTCGCGGCCCTGCGCCGGCGGCTGGCCCACCTGGACCAGCGGCTGGCCAGCGACACCGCAGGCAAGCACCACCGCGACCGCGCAGAGGCAGCCGCCCTGCGCTGGGCGCTGGAAACCATCGAGGCGAGGGCGTGAAGCGAAACCTAGACGCACCCCGCTCTGGGCTACTGTGGCGCAGGCCCGTGCTCTGTCCCCGGATCAAACTCGAACTTCGCGTACACGTCGTTCTGAGCCCGGAAGTGCGCTGCTGTCCAGAGATGCCGGGTCGTGATACCCATGATGCCCTGGCCCGACGCGTTTTGTGGGAACGGCTGAAAGCGATTCTCGGCGTCGTAGTCGGGCTGAGCTTCAAGTGCAGCATTCAGCTCAGCCACCATGCGCTCCGCGGTGATCGGGGTTCTAGCCATGAAGGGCTCCTAAAGAATGGAATGCAAGTTGACCGACGCGTGCCAGCCGCCGCGCAGTCAGTCCGTGTCCATGTCGAATTCGAGCTGGGTCTGCTTGATGACGCGCGCCACGTCGAGCCGGTAGTCCTCCCGCTGCACGCCCACCGGCACGTACCAGTTGGGGTTGCCGGGCTCGGCATCGACCCAGCGCACGCCCCCGGTGTGCACGTCCGTGATCTGGCCGCGCATGCCGGGGAGCGCTTCAATGCGCTCGATCAGGATTTCTTTCAGCTGTCTCGCTGTACGGGTCGGCTTTGCCATGGGGGGCAAGTATGCCCGCAGCCCAGTTGACCCCGTCGGCCACGGCCGTGCCCCAGGGCCTGGCCGTCGGCGAGGTCCAGACGATGCCCGCGGCGCTGCGCCAGCGCGAGGCCGCCAACGGCCCACTGCTGGCCGTCAACGCGTCGCGCTTCGTCACGATCAAGCTGGCCGCCCACATCACCGGCCTGACCGTCCGCGCCATCGAGGGCAAGATCGCCCGCGGCGTGTGGCTGGAAGGCAAGCATTTCCGCCGCAAGGACGGCGGCATCTTCATAGACATCAAGGAATACGAAAAATGGGTCGAGAAGGCCGCGGGGTAGAACTGCGAGAGAAGTCCATCCGGGTGAATTTCACCCTCGACGGCAAATGGCAGCGCGTGCGCCTGCCGCTCCCACCCACGCCGGCGAACGAGCGCTACGCCGAGAAGCTGGTCGACCGCGTTCGCAAGGCCGTGGCACGCGGCACCTTCGAGTGGGCCGACTACTTCCCCGACTCGCCCCAAGCCAAGAAGACGAAGCCGGCGCACAGCTTCGGCGAGTGGTGCGACCTGTGGCTCAAGACCAAAGGACGGCTGGCCAAGAACACCCTCGCCCAGTACAGGAACGCGCTCGAGATTTGGAAGGAACTGCTGGGCAAGGACAAGCCGATGGAGCAGCTGACGCACGCGGTCATCGCCGCGGCGGTGGGCGACCACCCATGGAAGTCGGCGAAGTTGCTGAACAACTACCTGATCCCTCTGCGAGGGGTGTTCGCACTGGCCGGCCGGGAGCTCAATCTGGCTCGCGATCCGATGGAAGGAATCGAGAACAGCAAGCACCAGCCCCCGCCGCCTGATCCGCTCAGCCTGACGGAGATGGCAGACATCCTGTCGTACATGCGCCAGAACTTCGACCCCCGCGTCCACGCCTACTTCGCGTTCGCGTTCGCGACGGGACTACGCCCCGAGGAAATGATCGTGCTGCGCTGGGGCGACGTGGACTGGAACCACCAGACCATCCGCGTCGAGCGCGCGCGCACCAAGAACGAGGTGAAGGACCTCAAGACGTACAACGCCCGGGACGTCGATCTCGTGCAACTGGCCCGGGAGGCGCTGTTGGTCATGAAGCCCTGGACGCAGCTGGGCGGGGAGACGAAGGAGGATGAGCTGATGGGCCGCTATGTGTTCCAGAACCCGGTGACGAACCGGCCATGGAACGACGAGCGCAGCCAGCGGGACCACTACTGGGCGCCTACCCTGCGGCGCCTGGGCATCCGGCACCGGCGCGCATACCAGACTCGGCACACCTACGCCGCCACGGCGCTGATGGCCGGCGCCAACCCGGCGTACATCGCGCGGCAGATGGGGCACAAGAATGCGAAGATGCTCTTCACCGTCTACGCGAAGTGGATCGACGGGGCCGACCGGGGCCGCGAGCGCGCCAAGATCGAGGCGGCGCTGAAAAAAGAAAACCCGGCGCAAGGCCGGGCTATCTCCCACAAATCTCCCGCCAGATCCTGAGGCTGGTTTCCTCAGAGGGGAAATTTGGTAGGCGCGATTGGACTCGAACCAACGACCCCCACCATGTCAAGGTGGTGCTCTAACCAGCTGAGCTACGCGCCTGCATTCATTCGAGACCGCAATGATAGCAGAGAAACGACGGCTCCCTGAAATTTGTTCAGCGCCTTCTCGCGGAACGCACGCCGGCCACGCCGGACACGGTGTCGAGCACCTGCGCCAGCCGCCCCGTGTGCCCCACTTCCACGGTGAAGGTCATCCAGGCCGTGCCTTTCACGGACTGGGTCTGCACGCCGATCACGTTCATCTTCTCGCGCGCGAACACTTCGGAGATGTCGCGCAGCAGGCCCTGCCGGTCAGCCGCCTCCACGGCCACCTCCACGGCGTACACCGCGTCGGCACCGTCCTTGGGACGCCCCCATTCCACCTCGATCACGCGTTCGCCCTCGCGCGCGGCCATCTGGCGGAAGTTGCTGCAATCCGCACGGTGGATGCTCACACCATGGCCGCGCGTGACGAAGCCGCGGATGGCGTCCGGCGGCGCAGGCCGGCAGCACTTGGCGAGCTGCGTCAAGAGCGACGACACGCCCACCACCAGCACCCCCCCGCGCGCCGCCGCGTCCTTGGACGGCTTGCGGATCAGCGGGGCTTCGTGGACCGGGCTCGGCGCTTCCTGCGGGCGCAGCAGGTTCTCGATGTTGCGCAGCGAGAACTCGTCCTTGCCCACCACTTCGAACAGGTGGTCCGCCGAGCGGAAGCCCAATTGGCCGGCCAGGTCCTCCAGCTTGATGGCCGTGCGGCCTTCGCGCTGCAGCAGCTTCTCGACCGCTTCGCGTCCGCGCGCGATCGTTTCGTGCGTGGCCTGCGCATTGAACCAGGCACGCACCTTCGCGCGTGCCCGATGGCTGGCCAGGTAGGCGAGGTCCGGGTTGAGCCAGTCGCGCGACGGTCCGCCTTCCTTGGCCGCGATGATCTCGATGGTCTGGCCGTTCTGCAGGGGCGTGTTCAGGGGCACCATGGCGCCGTCCACGCGCGCGCCGCGGCAGCGGTGCCCCAGCTGCGTGTGCACGGTGTAGGCAAAGTCCACGGGCGTGGCGTTCTGCGGCAGCTCGACGATGGCGGCATCGGGCGTGAGCACATAGATGCGGTCCTCGAACAGGCCCTGGCCCTGACGCGAATGCGAAAGGTCGCGCTCCCAGGCCAGCAGTTGGCGCAGCACGGCGATCTTCGCGTCGTATTCCCCGCCTGCCCACACGCCGGCATAGCCGCGCGTGCCGGCCTCCTTGTAGGCCCAGTGCGCCGCCACGCCATGCTCGGCATGGTCGTGCATCTCCTCGGTGCGGATCTGGATCTCGATGGGCCGCTCGGGCCGGCCGCTTTCCACGTCGCGCACCACGGTATGGAGCGACTGGTAGCCGTTGGCCTTGGGCCGCGCGATGTAGTCGTCGAACTCCTCCACGATGGGCAGGAAGTGCGAATGCACCCAGGCCAGCACCGCGTAGCAATCCTTCACGTCGGGCACGATCACGCGCAGCGCCAGGATGTCGAAGACCTGGCCGAAGTCCAGCGACTTGCCGCGCATCTTCTTGACGATGCTGTAGATGTTCTTGGGCCGGCCCTGCACGGTGGCATGGATGCCCTGCGCCTTGAGGTCGGACTCCAGCCGCGTGCGCAGATGCGCCACGTAGTCCTCGCGCTCGATGCGCTTCTCATCGAGCAGGCGGGCGATGAGCTTGTAGGTCTCGGGCTCCAGGAAGCGGAAGGACAGGTCTTCCAGTTCCCACTTCACCTGCCAGATGCCCAGGCGGCTCGCGAGCGGCGCGAACACTTCCAGCGATTCGCGCGCCACACTCTCGATCACGGGCTGCTTGACCGCCGCCGCGTAGCGCAGCGTCTGCAGCCGCGACGCCAGCCGCAGCATCACCACGCGCAGATCGCGGGAGAAGGCCAGCAGCATGCGGCGCACGCTTTCCGTCTGGGCGCCCGCGCCCTCGCCCGAATGGGCGGCGCGGGTCTGCTTCTGGACCTGGATCAGCTTGGTGGTTTCCACCGCCAGCAGCGCGAAGTTCTGGCCGAAGGCCTTGGCGATCACCTCCTGCGGCCGGTTCAAGTGATGGCAGGCATAGACCAGGTAGCTGGCCGCCTGCATGGCCTCGGAGCCGCCCATGGCCGCGACGATGCCCGCCACGGCATCGGCATGCGCCAGGGTGTTCTCGCCGCTGTCCAGCGTCTCGTCCGCGATCAATGGCACGGCGAAGGCACGCGCCTTCTCCAGCATGCGGTCGGTCACGGGCGCGGACGCCGTCGCGACCGAGAGGGCGTGCGTGGCAGCTGCAGGTTCGGAAATCTCGGACACCGGTGATCGTTCTTCTTGTGTTCAGTTCAGGAGGAAGGCGCTCACGGCGTCCGACTGCGCGGGTGGCACGAAGGTGGGCGCATGGCCCACGCCTTCGAACTCGACGAGCCGGGCCCGGGGCCCGCGCTCGCGCATCGCCGCCGCCGTGGCTGCCGACAGAAGGTCGGATTCGGCGCCGCGAATCAGCAAGGTGGGGGCGGAGATGGCGTCGTACAAGGCCCAGGCCGCCTGTTCGGCCTGCACGATCGCTTCGGGCGTGAGGGCGTGCAGCGGCACGGCGAGCGCCGGGTCGTAGTGCAGGCGCACGCGCGTGTCGCCCGGTACCGGGGCCTGCCGCGTGCGGCCATCGGCCGAACGCGCCGAAGCCGGCACCACCATCGGCGCGCTGAGCGCCAGCCATTGCGCCGGGGTGTGCGGCCCGAACCCGGTGGAGAGGGTCCACATCGCCGCCGCCGCGGCTTCGAGGCTCTCGTAGACCGCGCCCTGCCCCACATAGGCCGAGATGCGCGCGATCGCCGCCGCCTGGATGGCCGGCCCCACATCGTTGAGCACCAGGCGCCGCACCGACACGGGCAGCGGCAGCTCGCGATGGCCGGCCAGCACCATGCCGATCAGCCCGCCCATGCTGGTGCCCACATGGTCCAGCTGCGCGATGGGGTGGCGCGCGTGAAGCTGCTGCAGCAGGGCCACCATGTCGCTCGCATACTGCGGCACCTGGTAGGCCATGGGATCGGCCAGCCAGTCGCTGCGCCCGCGGCCCACCACGTCGGGGCAGATCACGCGCAGCGGATGCGGCGCATCGGCCACCAGGCGCTGCGCCAGCACGTCGAAGTCGCGCCCCTGGCGCGTGAGCCCATGCACGCACAGCACGGCATGCGCCGCGTCGGGCGCGCCCCATTGCCAGAAAGCCATCCGGTGGCCGCCCGCCGCGTCCGGGCACTGCACGAAATCAAGCACGGGATCGGTCATGGAAGACGGCACGCGGCTGCAGATAATGGTCCTGTCTCATCCTAATTGATTGGAACAAGGGTCATCATGCTCAAAGGAAAAACGGCACTCGTCACCGGCTCCACCAGCGGGATCGGGCTGGGCATCGCCAAGGCGCTGGCGCAGCAGGGCGCCAACATCGTGCTCAACGGTTTCGGCGACGCGAAGGCCGCGCAGGCCGAAGTGGAGGCCCTGGGCGTGAAGACCGCGTACCACGGGGCCGACATGAGCAAGCCGGACCAGATCGAAGACCTGATGAAGACCGCCGCGCAGGCCTTCGGCCGGGTCGACGTGCTGGTCAACAACGCCGGCATCCAGCATGTGGCGCCGGTCGAGGACTTCCCGGTCGAGAAGTGGGACGCCATCATCGCCATCAACCTGACCAGCGCTTTCCACACCACGCGCCTGGCGCTGCCCGCCATGCGCGCGGCCAACTGGGGCCGCATCATCAACATCGCCTCGGCGCATGGGCTCGTGGCGTCGGCCCAGAAGTCGGCCTACGTGGCGGCCAAACACGGCATCGTGGGCCTGACCAAGGCGGTGGCGCTGGAAACGGCGACCACCGGCGTGACGGCCAATGCCATCTGCCCGGGCTGGGTGCTGACGCCGCTTGTGCAAAAGCAGATCGACGACCGCGCCGCGCGCGAGGGCATCAGCCTGGCGCAGGCCAACAAGGAGCTGCTGGGCGAGAAGCAGCCCTCGCTGCAGTTCACCACCGTGGAACAGCTGGGCGGCCTGGCCGTGTTCCTGTGCTCGCCGGCGGCCGATCAGGTGCGCGGCGTGGCCTGGGCCATGGACGGCGGCTGGACGGCCCAGTAAGCGCGCTGCCGGCCTGCCCTCTGTGCGGCCGGCAGACCGGCACGCGTCCTGGACGGGCCTGGACGGAATGCAGCCCGGCGACGCGCTTCAGGGCACCGCCGGGCCTCTCGAATCACGAAGCGTTCAGCGCAACTGCACCGAGCCCGAGACGGTGACCACCACGGTGGTCTTGCCCGCTTCGACCGGCACCGGCGCATCCGCGGCGAAGGACTTGGCCTGCGCCGCCGCCATCATGCGCGGACGGCCGATGCTGTCCTGGCTGTCGCTGACCGACACCTCGCGCAGCGTGTAGTCGGCAAAGCCGAAGCCGCGTGCCAGCTCCTGCGCCTTCTGGCGGAAGCTGTCGATGGCCAGCTTCTGCGCTTCGGAGGCCGAGCGCTGGCGCTGCTCGCGGCTGAGATCGAAGCCCACGTGCTCCACGTTCAGCGTGGTGATGCGGCCCGCCGCCTGCGTGATGCGCGGGAAATCGCGCCCTTCCAGCACCAGCTCGGCGCGCCCCTGCCAGCCATTGATCTTGCCCTCGCGCGTGTAGCGCGGCGACAGGTTGAAGTTGCCCGTACGCACGTCCATCTGGCCGGCCTGCGCCTGCTTCTTGGCTTCCTGCAGCGCGGCGTCGAGCGCGCCCTTGAGCTGCGACTGCACCACGGCCGCATCGGCGCCATCGCGCGTCGCGACCAGCGTCATCTGCAGCAGGTCCTGCTGCACCTCCACACTCCCCTGCGCCGACAGCTGCAGCACGTTCTGCGGCACGGGGGCGGCCCCGTTCTGGGCCAGGGCCGAGCCCGCCACCACCATGGCGACACCGGCAACGATGAGCTTCAGAACATTCAATGCATCTCTCCCAAGAAAAAATGAAAACACCGGACTGTGCCCGCGCGGCACACCCATGTGCGCAGTCCGGCCGGCACAGGTCGGTCCGGATGGCGCAGGCCCGGCAGGACCTAGCGGCCCCAGGGCAGGATATCGCGCCAGGACCAGCCGGTCTTCTGCGCCGTGGCGGCGGGCGGCGGCTCGGGCAGCGGCGCCGCGGTCGGCCGCTGCGCCCACTCCTGGCGCAGCTGTTCGCGCAGTTCGGCGCGTTCCGCGGGCGTCAGGCGCCGTCCGGCCAGGGCTTCATCCCGCTGGATCTGTTCCTGCTCGGCGGCCCGATGGAGCTTCACCGCCTCGCGCAGTTGCTCGCGCGTGGGCGGCGGCTGGCGCCGGGACGAGTCCTGACCCAGCGCCTGCGCCGTGGCGGGCACGGCCAGGACGCCACTGACCACCAGGCAGGTGGTCCAGGCCAGAAAGGGGGATACGCAGCGCTTCGACATCACGGGCTGCACTGTGCCACCGCTTCATGTCGTTCCGTCTGTCCTTGAGCGAGCGAGAGCAAGTTCTGTAACTTAGTGTCAGACAACCGCTCTTTTGCAGAGTTTCGGCTTTCAACCGGTCCAGAATCTGTCGCTGTTACAAATTCCTGGCATCCGTGCTGACCCAATGACACAAACACCTGCCCGCACCGACAAGATCGTGATCGTCGATGACGACGCCCGCATCCGCGACCTGCTGCGCCGCTACCTGACCCAGGAAGGCTTCGAGGTGATCGTGGCCGAGGACGGCAAGGCGCTCAACCGCATCCTGCTGCGCGACACGGTCGACCTGATCGTGCTGGACCTCATGATGCCCGGCGAGGACGGCCTGTCCATCTGCCGCCGGCTGCGCGCCGCCAACGACCGCACGCCCATCATCATGCTCACCGCCAAGGGCGAGGACGTGGACCGCATCGTGGGCCTGGAGGTCGGGGCCGACGACTACCTCGGCAAGCCCTTCAACCCGCGTGAACTGCTGGCGCGCGTGCATGCGGTGCTGCGCCGCCGTCCGCCGCAGGAGGCGCCCGGCGCCCCCTCCACCGAGAACGAGACGGTGAGCTTCGGCCCCTTCGAATTCGACCTCGGATCGCGCACGCTCAAGAAGGACGGCGAGGAGCTTTCGCTGACCACCGGCGAGTTCGCGATGCTCAAGGCGCTGGTGCGCCACCCGCGCCAGCCGCTGTCGCGCGAAAAGCTCGCGCAGCTCGCCCGCGGCCGCGAATTCGAGCCCTTCGACCGCAGCCTGGACGTGCAGGTGTCGCGCCTGCGCAAGCTGATCGAATCCGACGCGGCGGCCCCGCGCTACATCCAGACGGTGTGGGGCGTGGGCTACGTCTTCGTACCGGACGGTACGGCCTGAGCGGGTGACTGCCACCGCCACACGGGACACGACGCAGCCCAGCCCGCTCGAGGAAGACGGCGGCTCGGTCACGCTCGCGAGCCCGCTGGAATCGGGCACCGGCGCGCACCGCCGCGGCTGGTGGTGGCCGCGCGTGGCCTTCAGCCTGTTCTGGCGCACTTTCTTCCTGCTGGCCCTGTTGCTGATGGTCTGCATCTTCGGATGGCTGCAGACCTTCCGCGCGTTCGAGGACGAGCCGCGCGCCGTGCAGACCGCGCACCAGATCGCCTCGCTGGTCAACCTGACCCGCGCGGCCTTGCTGTATTCGGACGCCATCACGCGCGTGTCGCTGATCAAGACGCTGGCCGACCAGGAAGGCGTGCGGATCCTGCCGCGCGAGCCGGGTGACCGCTTCGAGCCCTACACCAGCGGCACGCTGGACCGGCGCGTGACCGAAGAGCTGGTCGACCGGCTCGGCGAAGGCACGACCATCGCGAGCCAGGTCAATGACGAGCCAGGCCTGTGGATCGGCTTCAACATCGACAGCGACAACTACTGGCTGCTGCTGGACCCGACGCGCTTCTCGCGCGTGGGCGGGCGCACCTGGCTGACCTGGCTGGTCACGGCCATCGTGCTGTCGATGGCCGGCTCGGCGTTGATCACGCGCTTCATCAACCGGCCGCTCAAGCAGCTGTCGCGTGCCACCACGCAGGTGCGCGAAGGCGAGTACGAGGCGCACCGGCTCGACGAGCATGCGCGCACCAACGAGATCCGCGCGGTGAACATCGGTTTCAACCGCATGGCGGACCAGCTGGCCAAGATCGAGCAGGACCGTGCCGTGATGCTGGCCGGCATCTCGCACGACCTGCGCACGCCGCTGGCCCGGCTGCGGCTGGAAACCGAGATGAGCGTGGCCGACGAGGACGCGCGCGCCCACATGGCGGCCGACATCCAGCAGTTGGACGCGATCATCGACAAGTTCCTGGACTATGCGCGGCCCGACCACGTGAAGCTCACGCCGGTGCGGCTGCGCGATGTGGTGAATTCCTGCGCCTATGCCGTGCAGGACCATGACGACGTTGTCATCACGGTGGACATGCCCGACTCGGTGGCCGTGCAGGCCGACGAGGTGGAACTGACGCGCGTGATCTCGAACCTGCTGGAGAACGCGCGCCGCTACGGCCGCACGCCCGGCACCGATCAGGCCGAGCTGATGATCCATGCCCATGCGCACGGCGACGCGGTGCTGATCAAAGTGCGCGACCATGGCCCGGGCGTGGCGCCGGCCACGCTGGCCCAGCTCACCAAGCCCTTCTTCCGCGGCGACGTGGCGCGCACCTCGGCGGCCGGCGCCGGACTGGGCCTGTCCATCGTGGCCAAGAACGTGGAGCGCATGGGCGGCACCTTCGCGCTGACCAGCACGCCGGGGCGCGGCTTCGCGGCCCACATCCGGCTGCAGCGCGCGGCCGACATGCCGCTCGAGGCCAGCGAGTCGCAGCCGCAGCCGCTGGCAGCCGCCGGCCCCGGCGCGGAGCCGGCGGACGGCGAGCCCTCGCACGCCTGAAAGCCGCAGCGCCTGCACGCAGGAATGCCTGCAGGCGGATGTCCGCTGCCGCGCGCACCGGCGCGGCGCACTTCATCCCCGTGCGGCCGTGCGCTCAGCGGTGCAGCAGGGCGATGGCGCGCGCTTGCATCGCCCGGCCCTCGCCCACCGGGCCCAGCTTCTCGGCCGTCTTGGCCTTGACGTTGACCTGCGCCACGGGCAGGTCCAGCGCCTGCGCGATGCGCGCGCACATGGCCGGAATGTGCGGCGCCAGCTTGGGCGCCTGCGCGATCACCGTGCTGTCCACATTGCCGATCTGCCACCCCTGGGCGCGCACGCGGCGCGCCGCCTCGGCCAGCAGCACGGTGGAATCGGCGCCGCGGAACTGCGGATCGGTGTCGGGAAAGTGGCGGCCGATGTCCCCCAGCCCCGCCGCGCCCAGCAGCGCGTCGGTGATCGCGTGCAGCAGCACGTCCGCGTCCGAATGGCCGAGCAGGCCCACGGTGTGCGGAACCTCGACCCCGCCGAGGATCAGCTTGCGGCCGGCGGCCAGTTGGTGAACGTCCCAGCCCTCCCCGACGCGGATGGCAAAGGAAGGCGAGGAAGAGGTGTGGGAAGCAGTGGCCATGGCGAAGTCAGCGGACGCAGGCGCCCGCCGCCTGCCGTGCCTGCAGCACGGCCTCGGCCAGGGCGAAATCGTCGGGATAGGTGATCTTGAAATTGCGCGCGCTGCCGGGCACCAGCAGCGGCGCCAGGCCCAGGCCTTCGACGGCGCTGGCCTCGTCCGTCACCGGCAGGCCCGAATGCTGCGCCGCGTCCAGCGCCCGCGCGAGCAGGCCGATGCGGAACATCTGGGGCGTCTGGGCCAGCCATTTCCGTTCGCGGGGCAAGGTGGCGGCCACGCGCTGCTGCGCGTCAGCCTGCTTGAGCGTGTCGGGCAGCGGCAGGGCCAGCAATCCGCCCACAGGATCCGGCAGACAGGCAGCAATCAGCGCGCGGATCTGCGCGGGCGTCACGAGGCAGCGCGCCGCGTCATGCACCAGCACCCAGTCTTCGGCCGCCGCGCCCCGCGCCTGCAGTGCCGCCAGCCCCTGGCGCACGCTGTCGGCGCGCGTGGCGCCGCCGGCGCGCAGCAGCAGTTCCTCGCAGCAGCCCGCCTGGACCTGGGCGGTAGCAGGAAAGCCCGGCAGCGCGTGGCCCGCCTGGGCGTCTTCGGGCGCCACCACCAGCGCCAGCGTGCTCAGTTGCGCCCCCAGGGCGCGAAAGGCGTCCAGCGTGTGCGCCACCAGCGCGCGGCCGGCCAGCGGCTGGTACTGCTTGGGGCCGTGGCCGCCCGCGCGCGCACCCACGCCGGCAGCGGGAATCAGCACATGGAGACGGGGGGATGCGGCAGGGGACACGGCGGGAAGGCGGCGCGGCGCTGCGGCGCGGCCACAAGGAACAATGGGGCCGGTGCCGCAACACAAGCGCGGCCCCGGCGGGGGGCGCCATTCTAGGAGCGCGAACGCCAGGCTCAGTCGGCCGCGCGGTCCTGCACGCGGCGGTTCACGTAGCTGGCATTGCCCAGCCCCGTGCCGATGGTCAGCACCGCCCAGCGCTTGACGTCGCGCATGAAGGGCACTTCGCTCAGGCCCTGCACCACCGCGTCGTTGTGCATCAGCACCTGGGTCGCGTGGCCGTCGATGACGGGCAGCGCATCGCGCAGCGCCGTGGGCAGGTGGAAGCTGTCGGCGGCCCAGTTCCCGGGCAGGTTCTGCGCACCGCGCGCAATGCTGCCGTCGGCGCGGATCAGGCCCGGGCAGGCGATGCCCACGAAGGGCGCCAGGCGCAGCTTGTGGCGCTGGGCCCAGGCGATCTGTTCCTCCAGCAGACGCACCAGGCCCGCGACCAGGCCGGTGCGGCTGGGGTCGTCGTCGGCATGGCGCCATTTCACCCGGCGCTCCACGCGGGCGCGCGAGAAGTCCGCGGCCTTGTGGCGGCGAAAGCTCACGATGCCGCAGCGGGCATTGGTGCCGCCCAGGTCGACGGCCAGCAGCGCGTCATGGTGCTCGGTGATCGTGGGCGGCGCGAGATGCACCCAGCCGATCAGGCCGCCGTCGTCCACGTCGTGCCGCAGCCGCGCCAGATGCACGGGCAGCTCCGCCGCCTCGCACAGCGCCGCCGCCTGCAGGATGGCGCGCTCGCCCACGTCGCTTTCCGGAAAGCCGCCGCCGATCACGATGCGCTTGACGCCCTTCCAGCTCTTCTGGCGCATGAAGCGCTGGATGACCTGCGCGAGCTCGACGGCGAACTCCTCGATCGCGCCGTGCACGATGTCCGCCGCGGGCGACGCCTTCCTGGCCGCGATGGCCTTGTCGAGCACCTTCTTGCCCAGGGCCGAGGACGGGCGCTTGCCCAGCGGGTCGGGCCGGCCTTTCTCGCGATAGCGCCGGCGCCACTCGTCGAGTAAGGCGCGAAAGGCGGTCTGGCTCGCGCGGTCGCCGATGAAGCCGTCGGCATCCTCCACTTCCAGGTTGTAGCCCGCGATCTGCACGTGTTCCAGTTCGGTGGCGCCGTGGTGCGCACCCACGATGCTCGGCGGAGGCGGGGCACGCCGGTTGCGTCTGGCGGCGGCGGGGGGTGCGGGGGCAGCGGTCCTGGGCATTGGCCGCAGCATGCCAGCGCCCGCGGCCCCGGCCCGACGGGGCTCGAGCACGCCGCGCATCGGCACGCACCGGCAGCGTCTGTAGGCGCACGCCCTTCCAAGTACCCACGGTGCGCAAGGCTGTGTCATGCGCGCGGGGCCCGGGCTGCGCAGAATGGCCGCCACACCACGCCGTGTGGTCCCCTTTCTTGACGCCGCCCCGCGTCCGCACCGCGCCATGCGCGCGTGCAGCGCGGCGCGCTCCCTGCCGGAGAGCCCCATGCGCCCACATCTCCTCCTTCGCCGCCAGGCGCTGTTGCGCCTGGGCCGGCTCGGCAGTCTGGCCGCCGCAACTGCGCTGCCCGTACCCGCCCTGGCGCAGCTGCGCGAGCCCGGCCATGGCGGCAGCTGGGAGCCCACGCGGGGCCAGGCCGGCAAGGACGTGATCTGGATTCCCACGCCCGACGCGCTGGTGCAGCGCATGCTGCAGATGGCCGAGGTGCAGGCCGACGACCATGTGTACGACCTGGGCTCGGGCGACGGCAAAATCGCCATTGCCGCCGGCCGCGCGGGCGCCCTGGCCACGGGGCTGGAGTTCGATCCGCGCATGGTCGAGCTGTCGCGCCGCCTGGCACGCGAGGCCGGCGTGCACGAGCGCGTGCGCTTCGAGAAGGCCGACATCTTCGAAGCCGATTTCTCGAAGGCCACGGTGGTCACGCTCTACCTGCTGCCCGAACTGAACCTGCGCCTGCGCCCCCGGCTCTTCGAGCTGCCGCCCGGCACACGCGTGGTCTCGCATTCCTTCGGCATGGGCGAATGGCAGCCCGACGAGCGCTCGCGCATCGGCAGCGGCGAACTCTTCCTGTGGCGCATCCCGGCCAATGTCTCAGGCCACTGGCGCTTCAACGCCGCGGCCGGCAGCGGCCTGCCGCAGTCGATGCAGGTGCGCCAGACCTTCCAGAAGCTGCAGGCCGAGGCCAGCGACGGCTCGCTCACGGCCGCGCTCATCGAGCCGCGCATCGACGGCCGCACCCTGCAGTTCGGCCTGCGCGACAGTGCCGGCCGCGCGGTGAAGCTGCGCGCCGAAGTGCAGGGCAACCGCCTGCGCGGCAGCTACCAGCGCGGCACGGCGCCGCCGCAGCCTTTCGAGGCCGAGCGCACGGGCCCGCCCGACACCATCGTCGGCAGCGCCTACGTCGAGGGCGGCACATGAGGCCGCGCCCAGGCGGTATGGCCGGATGAGCGCCTGGCGCGGCCGCCCGCCCGCTGCGTCCTGCGATGCGCATTCCGCACCCGGCGGCAGCCCGCTCGGGCTGTGGCATGCGATTGCCATCATCCTGGGCGTGGCCATCGGCGCGGGCATCTTCAAGGCGCCTTCGATGGTCGCGGCCCACGTGCCCTCGGCGGGCTGGCTGTTCGCGGTCTGGCTGGCCGGCGGGCTCTTCAGCATCATCGGCGCCCTGTGCTATGCGGAGCTGTCCACCACCTACCCCAGCCAGGGCGGCGAGTACCACTTCCTTTCGCGCGCCTTCGGCCGCGCCACCGCCCTGCTCTATGCCTGGGCGCGCTTCTCGGTCATCACCACGGGCTCCATCGCGCTGCTGGGCTTTCTCTTCGGCGACTACATGGCGCAGCTGCTGCCGCTGGGCCCGCACGGACCGGCGGTCTACGCGGCCGCGGCCGTGCTGGTGCTCACGGCGCTCAACGTGCGCGGGCTGCGCGAAGGCGCACGGGCGCAGACCTGGCTCACCTCGCTCGACGTGGCCGGGCTGGCGCTGATCGTGGGCGCCGGCGCCTGGCTGTGGCTGGGCGGCGGCACGGACGCCCTCGCGGCCACGGCATCGGCCCCGTCCGGCCCGGCGGCGCCGCCGTGGGCCGGCGGCCAGGGCAGCAACCCGAGCGTGCCGCTGTCCCTCGCGGGCATCGGCATGGCCATGGTCTTCGTGCTGCTCACCTTCGGCGGCTGGAACGACGCCGCCTACATCAGCGCCGACCTGCCGCACCGCCGCGCCATCGCCTGGGCGCTGCTGCTGTCGGTGGGACTGATCACCGTGCTGTACCTGCTGGTGAACTGGGCCTACTGGGCCACGCTGGGCCTGGACGGCATGGCCAGCGCCGATGCGGTGGCGGCCGAGATGCTGGCGGTGAGCCTGGGCCCCGTGGCGGGCCAGCTGATCGCGCTGCTGGTGGCGGTCGCCGCACTGGCCTCGATGAACGCCACGCTGATCGTGGGCGCGCGCACCGCCTGCGCCATGGGCCGCGACTGGCCCGCGCTGCGCGTGCTGGGCGCCTGGTGTCCCGAACGCCGGGTGCCGCGCAACAGCTTCGTGCTGCAGTGCGCGCTGGCGCTGGTGCTGATCGCGCTGGGCGCCGTCTACGACGACGGCTTCACGGCCATGGTGGAGTACACGGCGCCGGTGTTCTGGCTGTTCCTCTTTCTCACCGGCCTGGCGCTGTTCCGCCTGCGCCGGCTGGAGCCGCATGTGCCCCGCCCTTTTCGCGTGCCGCTCTATCCGTGGGTGCCGCTGCTGTTCTGCGCCAGCAGCCTGGCCATGCTCGGGGCCAGCCTGGCCTTCGTGGGCAGCCACCAGGTGGCCGGCCTCAACGCGGCCTGGGTCGGCGTGGGCGTGCTGGCCAGCGGCCTGCTGCTCATGCGCCTGATGGGCAGGCCGGCAGCGCCTTCGCAGCCGCTGCCGCGGGACACGCCGCCGTGAAGGTGCGGGGGCGCGCCGCCCCCTACACTGCCGCGATGCGCGGAACGCTCCTGCTCCCGGCCCGGCCCCTCCTGCGGCGCTGGCTGCAAAGGCTGGCCCTGCTGCTGGCCGTCCTGGCCGCGGGCGGCGCCTTCGCCGACGAAGGCCCGCTGCGCATCGGCTCCAAGCGCTTCACCGAGTCGTACATCCTGGCCGAAGTGCTGGCGCAAACGGCCGCGCCGCACCTGCGCCAGCCGCCTGTCGTGCGGCAGGGCCTGGGCAACACGGCCATCGTCTACGAGGCGCTGCGCAGCGGCAGCATCGACCTGTACGCCGAATACACCGGCACGATCGCGCTGGAGATCCTCAAGAGCCCGCAGCCGCTGACGCGCGAGGCGATGCAGGCTGCCCTGCGGCCGCTGGGCCTGGGCCTGGCGGTGCCGCTGGGCTTCAACGACGGCTATGCCTTCGCCATGCGCGCCGCCGAGGCCAGGCGCCTGGGCATCCGCACGCTGAGCGACCTGGCAAGGCACCCCGGGCTCAGGCTGGGCCTGAGCAACGAGTTCATCGGCCGCGCCGACGGCTGGCGCGGCGTGGCGGCGCGCTATGGCCTGCCGCAGACGCCGACCGGGCTGGACCATGGCATCGCCTACGACGCCATCGCGGCCGGCCAGGTGGACGTGATCGACATCTACACCACCGACGCGAAGATCGGCCATCTGGGCCTCACCGTGCTGGAGGACGACCTCGCCCACTTCCCGCGCTATGACGCGGTGGTGCTGCACCGGCTCGACCTGCCCCGGCGCCTTCCGCAGGCCTGGGCCGCCTTGCAGAAGCTCGAAGGCCGCATCGACGAAGCCGCGATGATCGGCATGAATGCACGGGCCGAACTGCAGGGCGCGGGCTTCGCGGCCATCGCGCGCGATTTCCTCGCCGCAGGCGGCGCGGCGCCGGCGGCCCCTGCGGGCGCCTCGGCCGGCTTCGTGGCCAAGCTGCTGGGGCCCGACCTGCCGCGGCTCGCGCGCCAGCACCTGATGCTGGTGGCGGCCTCGGTGGGCCTGGCGACCCTGATCGGCGTGCCGCTGGCCATCGGGGTCTTTCCGCACCTGCGGCTGCGCGCCTTCGTGCTCGGCCTCACGGGCCTGCTGCAGACCGTGCCCTCGCTCGCGCTGCTGGCCGTCCTCATCTCGCTGCTGGGCGCCATCGGCACGCTGCCCGCGCTGATCGCGCTCACGCTGTATTCGCTGCTGCCCATCATGCGCAACGCCGTCACCGGACTGGCCGAGGTGCCCGGGGGCGTGAAGCAGGCGGGCACGGCGCTGGGCATGACGCGGCGGCAGAACCTGCGGCTGGTGCAGCTTCCGCTGGCGCTGCCCACGCTGGTCGCGGGCATCCGCACCGCCACGGCCATCGCCATCGGCACCGCGACCCTTGCGGCCTTCATCGGCGCGGGCGGCTTCGGGGAGCGCATCGTGACCGGGCTCGCGCTCAACGACCGCGCCCTGCTGCTGGCCGGCGCCCTGCCGGCCGCTGCCCTGGCACTGCTGAGCGAACTCCTGTTCGAGGGGCTGGAAGCCCTGCTGCGGCGCGCGCGTTGAGCGGGCGGGGCTGCGCGACCGGCCTGCCTTGCGCGTGCGGGCTTGGCCTACGCCGCCGCGCGCGCCGGCGTGCCTAGGATCGGGCCCAACACCCTGGAGGATGCAATGGCCGCCATCCGGCACGAGCTTTGGATCGATGCGCCCGTCGAGCAAGTCTGGGCGCTGCTGGGCAGCGCCGAGGGGGTGAGCTGCTGGTGGGACCACCAGTCCGAGCGCGAAACCCCGGAAGGCACGGTGTGGGAACACACCCCCGGCCCCGCGCACGGCACGGTGCGCATGCGGGTGGTGGCCCGCGAGCCGAACACGCTGCTGCAATGGACATGCATCAGCACCCACGATGCGGCGACGCCGGCTTCCGAATGGACCGGCACCACGATCAGCTTCCGCCTGGGCCCCCGGGAATCCTCGCCGGCCGCGCGCGCCGACTGGGCCCGGCGCATCCCGGTACAGACCGTGCTGAGCTTCACGCACGAGGGATGGCCGCAGGGCTCGAGGTTCCTGGCCTTCTGCACCACCGCCTGGGCCGGCGTGCTGCAAAAGCTCGCCGACTGTGCGGTGAAGGCGGATTGATGGCGCGGGCCGGCTTGCCGCGCGTGTGGCCCCGGCCCCAGGCCTGCACGTCCCCATGACCGCCGGCGCGCGCTTGGCGGATGCCGCCGCCGTCCTGCATTCCGACATCCCGGCCCGGCTGGACCGCCTGCCCTGGTCGGCCTGGCACTGGCGCGTGGTGCTGGCGCTGGGCACAGCCTGGGTGCTCGACGGGCTGGAGGTCACGCTGGTCGGCTCGCTGGGCGGCGTGCTGGAGCGCGGCGACACCCTGGCGCTGAGCGCCAGCCAGATCGGCCTGGCCGGCTCGCTCTACGTGGGCGGGGCCGTGCTGGGCGCGCTGCTGTTCGGCCGCATGGCCGACCGCTGGGGCCGCAAGCGGCTGTTCATGATCACGCTCGCGCTCTATGCGGCCGCCACCTTCGCCACGGCCTTCTCGCCGGGCTTCGCCTTCTTCGCCGCCTGCCGCTTCCTCACCGGCCTGGGCATCGGCGGTGAATACGCCGCCATCAACTCGGCCATCGACGAGCTGGTGCCGGCGCGCGTTCGCGGGCGGGTGAGCCTGGCGATCAACGGCAGCTTCTGGCTCGGCGCCGCGCTGGGGGCGGGCCTGAGCCTGGTGCTGCTGGACCCGGCCGTGCTGGGCCCCGTGTGGGGCTGGCGCGCCGGCTTCGCGCTCGGCGCGCTGCTCGCGGTGGCCATCGTGCTGGTGCGCCGGCACGTGCCCGAAAGCCCACGCTGGCTGCTGATGCACGGCCGCGCGGAGGAAGCCGAGCGCATCGTCTCGGCCATCGAGGCCGAGGTCGGCCGCGAACGCCGGCCGCTGCCACCGGCCGGCGGGCGGCTGTCGCTGCAGTCGCGCGCCGCACCGTCGGTGCGCGAGATCGCCCGCGTGCTGTTCACGCACTACCGCCAGCGCAGCGCCGTGGCCCTGGCGCTGATGCTGTCGCAGGCCTTCTTCTACAACGCCATCTTCTTCACCTACGCGCTGGTGCTCACGCGCTTCCATGGCGTGCCCGACGCGCGGGTGGCGCTGTACATCTTCCCGTTCGCGCTGGGCAATGTGCTGGGGCCCCTGCTGCTGGGCCCGCTGTTCGACCGTGTGGGCCGCCGTCGCATGATCGCGCTGACCTACGTCGGGGCCGGCCTCGGGCTGGGCCTCACCGGCTGGGCCTTCATGGCCGGACTGCTGGACGCGCGCAGCCAGGCGCTGGCCTGGTCGGCGGTCTTCTTCCTGGCCTCGGCGGCGGCCAGCTCGGCCTATCTCACGGTGAGCGAGGTGTTCCCGCTGGAGATGCGCGCCCTGGCCATCTCGCTCTTCTACGCGGTGGGCACGGGCGCTGGCGGCTTCGCGGCGCCCTGGCTCTTCGGCGCGCTGATCGAGACCGGCAGCCGCGGCGCGGTGGCCGTGGGCTACGCGATCGGCGCGGCGCTGGTGATCGCCGCGGGCCTGCTGGCGCTGCGCTTCGCGGTCAATGCCGAGCGGCGCGCGCTGGAGGACATCGCGCCGCCGCTGGGCATGCACCGGCCCGGCAACTGAAGCAGCGGGCGGGTGCGCGCTGGCCGCGCCCGGCCCGCCTCAGTACGGCGGCGCCTGCACGGCGCGCTGTGCGCGGGCGGCCTGCGTCCACCAGGCCAGGTCGTCGGCCCAACGCGGAAAGGCGCGCTTGAGGCTGCCGCCCGCATCGCCCGTGGGCTCGCCCTGCGCATCGAGGGTCTGCGAGATCGGGCCCACCGCGAGCGTGCTCGACACCACCACCATGCCCATTTCCGAGAGGATCGAATGCCAGGCCGTGCCCGCGCGCACGCCCGAGAAGCGGCCCGCCGAATAGCTCGCGATGGCGGCCGGCCGCCAGAACCATTCCTCGAGGAAATGGTCGGTGAGGTTCTTCAGGCCCGGCTGCACGCCCCAGTTGTATTCGCCGGTGACGAAGACGAAGGCATCGGCCGCGCGGATCTTGCCCGCCAGGGTCTCGAGCGCCTCGGGCGCGCCGCCCTTCGGATACTCCTTGTACATGCGGTCGAGCATGGGCAGGTTGACGGCTTTGGCGTCGATGAGCTCCGGCTCGGCGCCGCGCGCCTGCAGGCCCTTCACGATGAAGTCCGCCAGGCGGATGCCCATGCGGTCGGCGCGGTACGAACCGTAGAAGACGAGGATCTTGTCGGGCATGCGGGCTCCTGGAAAAAGGAAGGGCCCGATCATCCCTGATCGGGCCCCGGGGCGGGTGCGGCGGAATCAGGCCTGCGTGTAGGCCGTCTTCACCGTGGTGAAGAACTCCTGCGCGTACCGGCCCTGCTCGCGCGGGCCGTAGCTGCTGCCCTTGCGGCCGCCGAAGGGCACGTGGTAGTCCACGCCGGCCGTGGGCAGGTTCACCATGACCATGCCGGCCTGGCTGTGGCGCTTGAAGTGCGTGGCGTACTTCAGGCTGGTGGTGGCAATGCCCGCGGACAGGCCGAACTCGGTGTCGTTGGCCGTGGCCAGCGCTTCCTCGTAGTTCTTCACGCGGATCACGCTGGCCACCGGGCCGAAGATCTCCTCGCGGTTGATGCGCATGGTCTTGGCGCTTTCGCTGAACAGCGCCGGGCTCATGTAGTAGCCCTCCGTCTCCAGCTTCAGCCGCTCGCCGCCGACGGCCAGCGTGGCGCCCTCGTCCTTGCCGATCTGCACGTACGCCAGGTCCTGGTCGAGCTGGCTCTGGCTGGAGACCGGGCCGATGTCCGTGCCCTGCGCCAGCGCGTCACCGACCTTGATCCTGGCCATTCGGGCCTTCATCGCCTCGATGAACTTCGGGTAGATGCCTTCGGTGACGATCAGGCGGCTCGACGCCGTGCAGCGCTGGCCCGTGGAGTAGAAGGCGCTCTGTACGCTCAGCTCCACGGCCTGGTCCAGGTTGGCGTCGTCCAGCACGACCTGCGGGTTCTTGCCGCCCATCTCCAGCTGCACCTTCTTGCCACCCTTGACGCATTCCAGCGCCAGCGCACGGCCCACGCCCACCGAGCCCGTGAAGCTGATCGCGTGCACGCCCGCATGCTGCACCAGCGCATTGCCAATCACGCTGCCGCGGCCCATGACCAGGTTGAAAACGCCCGCAGGGATGCCCGAGCGGCTGATGATCTCCGCGAGCGCCCAGGCGCAGCCGGGCACGAGGTCGGCGGGCTTCAAGACCACGCAGTTGCCGAAGGCCAGCGCCGGCGCGATCTTCCAGGCCGGAATGGCGATCGGAAAGTTCCAGGGCGTGATGAGGCCCACCACGCCGACCGGCTCGCGCGTGATCTCCACGCCGATGCCCGGGCGCACCGAAGGCAGCGTCTCGCCGGCCAGGCGCAGGCATTCGCCCGCGAAGAACTTGAAGATGTGGCCGGCACGGGTCGCTTCGCCGATGCCTTCGGCGCGGGTCTTGCCCTCCTCGCGGGCCAGCAGCGTGCCCAGCTCTTCCTTGCGGGCCAGGATCTCGGTGCCGATCTTGTCCAGCGCGTCGCTGCGCGCCTGCACCGAGCCCGTGGCCCAGGCCGGGAAGGCGGCGGCGGCAGCGGCCACGGCCGCATCGACCTGCGCCGCGTCGCCCTGCGCGTACTGGCCCAGCACGTCGGCCAGGTTGCTGGGGTTGACGTTCGGGCTGTAGCTCTTGCCGGCGACCCATTCGCCGTTGATCAGGTTCTTGAATTCACTCATCGGAAGGATCCTTGAAGGTTGCAGTGATCAGAGTCCGCCTGCTCACACCGCCCCATGCGCTTCCACATAGAGCGCGTAGAGCGAGTGGCTGCTGGCCATGTAGAGCCGGTTGCGCTTGGGGCCGCCGAATTCCAGGTTGGCGCAGCGCTCGGGCAGGCGGATGAAGCCGATGGGCTTGCCGTCCTTGTTGAACACCTTCACGCCATCCATCTCGTCCGACCGCGCCAGGGGCAAGTGTGCCTTCATGCCGCCGCCGATGTCGGTGGCCTCGGGCGCGAAGGCGCCGGAAAAGCCCCAGCCGCACCAGAGGTTGCCGTCGCGGTCCACGCGAAAGCCGTCCAGCGCGCCGGGGCCGTCGGCATCGATCAGCTTGGTCTTGTTCGACAGCGTGGTGCCGTCAGCCGAGACCTCGAAGCGCCACATGCTGCGATTCGGCGTGCCCTTCCACTCCACCACATAGAGGTATTTCTCGTCGGGCGAGAAGGCCAGGCCATTGGGGTTGAAGATGTCGGTGACGACGGCCTTGACCGCGCCGTCCTTGCCGACGCGGTAGACGTTGGTGGTGGCCTGCTCGGGCGTGGCGCGCGCGCCTTCCCATTCGCCGTTGATGCCGAACAGCGGATCGGTGAACCACACGCTGTCGTCGGACTTCACGACCACGTCGTTGGGCGCGTTCAGGCGCTTGCCCTCGAAGCGGTCGGCCAGCACCGTGAGGCTGCCGTCCTTCTCGGTGCGCACCACGCGGCGCGTGACCGAATGCTCGCAGCTGATCAGCCGGCCCTGGCGGTCGCGCGTGTTGCCGTTGGCGTAGTTCACGCCTTCCTTGTGCACCGAGAACTTGCCGGTCTTCTCCTCGTACTTCATGAGCCGGTTGTTCGGGATGTCCGACAGGATCAGTGTGCCGGTCTCGGGGAAGTAGGCCGGCCCCTCGGCCCAGCGCATGCCGCTGCCCAGCTGCTCGAGGGTGCTGCTGTAGATGCGGTATTTGGCGAAGCTCGGGTCGAGGATGAAGACGTTGGGGTCGGGGTAGCGCTGGGCCGGCTTGAAGTCGAATTGCTGCGCGCCCGCGGCGGCGCCCAGCGCGCCCAGGGCCGTCGCACCTGCGTTCTGCAGCAGGCGGCGGCGGTTGAGGGTTCTGTGTGTCATGGCTCTTGTCTCCTTCTGTTGTTGATCTTTTTCCGATGCCGCCGCGCGCGGATCTTCAGCGCACCATGCAGGGCCGCTTGTTGTCGAACTTCCAGCCCGGGATCAGGGATTGCATCGCGATGGCGTCGTCGCGCGCGCCCAGGCCGTGCGCCAGGTACAGCGCATTGGCGCGCTTGAGCGCCTCTCGGTCCACCGTCACGCCCAGGCCCGGCGTTTGGGGCACGTCGATGAAGCCGCCGCGGATCGGGAACGGGTTCTTCGTCAGGAACTGGCCGTCCTGCCAGATCCAGTGCGTGTCGATGGCCGTGACCTTGCCGGGCACGGCGGCGGCCACGTGGGTGAACATGGCCAGCGAGATGTCGAAGTGGTTGTTCGAATGCGAACCCCAGGTCAGGCCCCAGTCGCGGCAGGTCTGGCCCACGCGCACCGAGCCGGCCATGGTCCAGAAATGCGGGTCGGCCAGCGGGATGTCCACCGACTGCAGCGCGAGCGCATGCGTCATCTGCCGCCAGTCGGTGGCGATCATGTTGGTGGCCGTGGGCAGGCCCGTGGCGCGGCGGAACTCGGCCATCACCTCGCGGCCCGAGAAGCCGCCTTCGGCACCGCATGGGTCCTCGGCATAGGCCACCACGCCGCGCATGCGCTGGCCCAGGCGGATCGCGTCCTTGAGCAGCCAGCCGCCATTCGGGTCCAGCGTGACGCGGGCCTGCGGAAAGCGCTCGTGCAGCGCCACCACGGCATCGACTTCCGCATCGCCGGCCAGCACGCCGCCCTTGAGCTTGAAATCGCTGAAGCCGTAGCGCACATGCGCCGCCTCGGCCTGGCGCACGATGGCTTCGGGTGTCATGGCCATCATGTGGCGCACCTGCGTCCAGTCGTCGGTGCCGGTGGCATCCTCGCCGGGCTGGAGGTAAGGCAGACCGGTCTTGTCGCTCGGTCCCACGAAGAACAGGTAGCCCAGCACTTCCACGCGCTCGCGCTGCTGGCCCTCGCCCAGCAGCGCCGCCACGGGCACGCCCAGGTGCTGGCCCAGCAGGTCCAGCAGCGCCGACTCGATGGCCGTCACCGCATGCACGCCGATGCGCAGGTCGAAGGTCTGCAGGCCGCGCCCGCCCGGGTCGCGCCCGGCCAGGGCCTGCTGCACGCGCTGCAGCAGTTGCAGGTGCGTGCCCACCGATTGGCCGACGAGCAGCGGCCGGCTGTCTTCCAGCGCCTGGCGGATGCCCTCGCCGCCCGGCACCTCGCCCACGCCCGTGCGGCCGGCGCTGTCGTGCACCAGCAGCACGTTGCGCGTGAAATACGGGCCGTGCGCGCCGCTCAGGTTCATGAGCATGCCGTCGCGGCCGGCCACGGGAATGACTTCGATCTGGGTGATGGTGGGCGTGTGGGACATGGTCGGATCCAGGGGTGTACAGGGGGCAGGCATCATCGCTGCCGGGTCATTGGGCGGCGGACCCGGGCACTTCGGCCTCGGGCCGGCCGGTGGCCAGGAAGGATGCGAGCTTGCGCAGCACCAGGTCAGCCATGGCGCGGCGCGTCTCGTGCGTGCCGCCGGCCACGTGCGGGGCCAGCAGCACGTTCTCCAGCGTCAGCAGTGCGGGCCGCGGGCGCGGCTCATCCTCGAGCTGGGGCAGCGGCAGCTTGCCATGCTGTGCCGTCGAAATCCTGGGTCGCGTCATAGGCTACGCCCTTGAGCAGGTGCGACGTGACCACGAAAGCGCCCAGCGAGGACACGAGCAGCGTGTAGCCGTCGGGCGCCGCGCGCTTGACCATGCCGGCGCCCAGCGTGCCGGTGGCGCCGGGCCGGTTGTCGACCACGAAGCTCTGGCCCAGCTGGTGGCCCATTTCCTGCGCCAGGGCACGCGCCACCATGTCGGTGGAGCCGCCCGCCGGGAAGGGCACGACGATGGTCACGGGCTTTTCGGGCCAGCGGCCCTGCGCCTGCGTGATGAAAGGAACGGCCAGCGCCAGGGCCGCCGCCAGCGAGGCCAGGCCTGCGGTGCGTCGTTGCATGTCTTGTCTCCGGTGGATGGGCGCAGCCGGCTCGGACGCCGGCCGCTTTCCTCTTGGCGGCGCGGCTTACTGCGGGCCGAGCTTCTCGATCAGCGCCGCCAGTTCCTGGCTTTCCGCGTCGCTCAGGTCCGACAGCGGCGGGCGCACCGGGCCCGCGCCGTGGCCGACGATCCGGGCGCCGGCCTTGACGATGCTCACGGCATAGCCCTGCTTCCTGTTGCGGATGTCCAGGTAGGGCATGAAGAAGTCCTTGAGCAGGCGGTGCTGCGTCGGCAGGTCGTCGTCGCGCACGGCTTCGTAGAACTTCATCGCCGTCCTGGGGATGAAGTTGAAGACGGCCGAGGAATACACCGGCGTGCCCAGCGCCTTGTAGGCCGCGGCATAGACCTCGGCCGTGGGCAGGCCGCCCAAGTAGCTGAAGCGGTCGCCCATCTTCTGGAACACCGAGACCATGGCCTCGATGTCGCCCACGCCGTCCTTGAAGCCGACCAGGTTGGGACAGGCCTCGGCCAGGCGGGCCAGCGTGTCGGGCTTGTACCTGGCCTGGGCGCGGTTGTAGACGATCACGCCGAACTTGACGCTGTCGCACACCGCCTTCACGTGGTGGAACAGGCCTTCCTGGCTGGCCTCGGTCAGGTAGTGCGGCATCAGCAGGATGCCGTGCGCGCCGGCCTTCTCGGCCGCCTGGGCATAGGCGATGGTCTGGCGCGTGGGGCCGCCAGCGCCGGCAATGATGGGCACCGTGCCGCGGCACACGTCCACCGCCGTCTGGATGATCTCGGGGTATTCCTCGGGCGTGAGCGAGAAGAATTCGCCCGTGCCGCCGGCGGCGAACAGCGCGCTGGCGCCGTAGGGGCCCAGCCACTCCAGGCGCCTGACGTAGCCGTCGCGGTCGAAGTCGCCGTGGGCATCGAAGTCCGTGATCGGGAAGGACAGCAAGCCGGAGCTCATGATGGACTTGAGTTCCTGGGGGGTGAAGCTCATGGGGGTGTTCCGTGAAAGGTTTCTTGAAAGGGGAGCCAAGGGCGCCGACGGACGCCCCGGGTTTCAGTCGATGCGCAGGTTCGCGTCCTTCACCAGCTGCGCCCAGCGGGCGCGTTCCTTGTGGAAGAACTGCTCTTCCTCGGCCGGCGCCATGGTCACGACCTCGGCGCCCTGCCCCGCCAGGCGCGAGCGGATGTCGGCCGAGCGGATCACGGCGATCAGTTCGCGGTTCAGGCGGTTGACGATGGCGTCGGGCGTGCCACGCGGTGCCCGCACGCCCTGCCAGGTGCCGGACTCGAAGCCGGGCACGCCCTGCTCGGCGATGGTGGGCACGCTGCCGATCAGCGGCATGCGCGTGGCCTTGGACACGCCCAGCAGCTTGAGCTTGCCGCTCTGCACATGGGGCAAGGTGGCCAGCATGCCGTTCATCAGCACCTGCGTCTGGCCCGCCACCGTGTCCTGGATGGACTGCACGCCGCCCTTGTAGGGCACGTAGACCCACTTGGCGCCCGTGGCGCGCTCCACCGCCACACCGGCCAGATGCGGCGCACTGCCGGTGGCCGTGACGGCGAAGTTCAGGTCGCTGCTCCTGGACAGCGCCACCAGCTCCTGCAAATTGTTGGCCTTGACCGAGGGATGTACCACCAGTAGGTGCGGCGAGTACGCGAGCATGGTCACGCCGCGCAGGTCCTTGGACGGGTCGAAGGACAGCTTGGTGTAGATCGAGGGGCTGATGGCCAGCGCGCCCACGTCGCACAGCAGCAGCGTGTAGCCATCGGGGGCCGACTTGGCGACGAAGTCCGCGCCCAGGTTGCCGTTGGCGCCGGGCTTGTTGTCGATCACGATCGGCTGCTTGAGCGCGTCCGAAAGCGGCTGGCTGATCGCGCGCGCAATGATGTCCGAGGAGCCGCCCGGCGGGTATGGCACCACGATGCGGATCGGCTTGCTGGGCCAGTTGTCGGCCGCCTGTGCGGCCCACGGCGCGGCCACGGCGGCGGCGCCCACGGCACCGCCCAGCGCGCGGCCCAGCAATTGGCGTCGGTTCAGAGTCATTGCCTTGTCTCCAGTTGTCGGGTGGAACTGAGCAGCGCAACCGCCACTCATTGTCAGTCATCGTACAACCAGGAACGACCCTTTGCCAAGCCCCTGCACATGAAAAAACGCCCAGGCCGCCCGGCGCGGGCGGGAACGTTCAGCGCGCCGCCGACGCCGAGCCGCCCGGCGCACCCTCGCGTTGCGCGGCCTCCTGCGCCAAGCGCAGGCGCTCGCGGCTGTTGGTCAGGTGGATGCGCATGGCCGCGCGGGCCGAATCGGGGTCGCGCCGTGCGATGGCGGCGAAGATCTCCTCGTGCTCGCGGTTCACGCGACTCAGGTATTCCCCGCCCCGGTGGTGGTTGCGGATGGCGTTGACGCGGGTGCGCGGAATGAGGGTGGTCCCCAGGTGCGTCATGATGTCCGCGAAATACGGGTTGCCCGTGGCCTGCGCGATCTGCAGGTGGAAACGGAAGTCGGGCGACACGGTGTCGCCGGCCGCCGCCACGTTGCGCTCGAACTCGTCCAGCGCCTCCCGCATGCCCAGCAGGTGCTCTTCGGTGCGGCGCAGCGCGGCCAGCCCGGCGGATTCGGTTTCCAGGCTGATGCGCAGTTCCAGCACGGCGAGCACGTCCACCGTGGCGGCGATGTCCGCCGCCTCCAGCCTGAACATGCCGGCCATGCCGCCGCCGCGCGGCTGCAGCACGAAGGTGCCGATGCCATGGTGCGTTTCGACCAGCCCGGCCGCCTGCAGTTTGGAGAGCGCCTCCCGGACCACGGTGCGGCTGACGCCGTAGCTCTGCATGATGGCCGATTCGGTGGGCAACTTGTCGCCGGGACGCAGTTGCTGGCCGCGGATCTTGTCGCCCAGGTCCTCCACCAGGCCCTGCGCCAAATTGCGGCCACGGCGCCGGGGCATTCCACCGGGCGCGCCCGCAGAGGCCGCCGGGCGGACCGGACCGGACCAGGCCTCGCCAGATTCGGGGGGCGGGGGCATCCCCGTTGACACGCTGGACATGGGCTCATCATAATCGCCGCGCATGTTGTACGACAACCGATGACGTACAGCCAGAACACCGGAGACTTCTCTTGCCCGCCCCGCTTCCTCCCGCAGCGCCCGCCGACGCCCTGCCCTCGCCCATCCCCCGCCTGCTGCTGACCGGCGCCGCCGGCGGCCTGGGGCGCGTGCTGCGCGAACGCCTGCCGGCCTTTGCCCGCGTGCTGCGTGTCTCCGACATCGCCGCGCTGGGCGAAGCGCGCGGCGCACACGAGGAAGTGATGCCCTGCGACCTGGCCGACAAGCAGGCCGTGGATGGGCTGGTCGCGGGCTGCGACGCCATCGTGCATCTGGGCGGCGTGTCGGTGGAGCGGCCCTTCGAGGAAATCCTGGAGGCCAACATCAAGGGCGTCTTCCACATCTACGAGGCGGCGCGCCGCCGGGGGGTGAAGCGCGTGGTGTTCGCCAGCTCCAACCATGTGACCGGCTTTCACCGGCAGACCGAGAGACTGGACGCCCACGCCCCGCGCAGGCCCGACGGCTACTACGGCCTGTCCAAGTCCTTCGGCGAGGACATGGCCCAGTTCTATTTCGACCGCTACGGCATCGAGACCGTGAGCATCCGCATCGGCTCGTCCTTCCCCGAGCCGGCCAACCGCCGCATGATGAGCACCTGGCTCAGCTACGACGATCTGACGCAGCTGGTCCAGAAGTCGCTGTTCACGCCCGGCGTGAAGCACACGGTGGTCTACGGCATGTCGGCCAACGCCGAAGTCTGGTGGGACAACCATGCCGCCGCGCATCTGGGCTTCGTGCCCAAGGACAGCTCCGAGCCCTTCCGCGCGCGGGTCGAAGCCCAGCCGCCCGTGGCCGCCACCGATCCGAACGCCATCTACCAGGGCGGCGCCTTCACCGCGCAAGGCCCCTTCGGCGACTGAACGCCAAGGAAGTCCGTATGGCGGAACTCGTGCTCGATGCGCGCAACGGCACCGGCGAAAGCCCGGTGTGGCATGCCGCCGAACAGGCGCTGTACTGGGTCGACATCCCCGGCCGCGCCATCCATCGCTGGTCCCAAGCCGAGGGGCACCGGCACTGGGCCACCGAAGAAATGCCGGCCTGCCTGGCCGCCACGGCCACGCCCGGGCGCTGGCTGGCAGGCATGGAAAGCGGGCTGTTCGAGCTGAGCCTCGGGCAAGAAAGCCGTGCCCGCGCCACGCGGCGCGCCGCGGTCGCGCATGCCGCGCCCGCCATGCGCTTCAACGATGGCCGCTGCGACCGCCAGGGCCGCTTCTGGGCCGGCACCATGAGCCTGGACATGGCGGCCGGCATCCGCGCGGGGGCCTGGTACCGCTTCGGCGCCGGCGACAGCGCCCTGCCCGCACAACTCGACGACTTCATCGTGCCCAACGGCCTGGCCTTCAGCCCCGACGGCCGCACGATGTATGTGTCGGACTCGCATCCCAGCGTGCAGGCCATCTGGGCCTTCGACTACGACACGGACAGCGGCACGCCGAGCAACCGCCGCCTGTTCGTCGACATGAATCCGTTGCCCGGCCGCCCCGACGGCGCCGCCATCGACGTGGACGGCGGCTACTGGATCTGCGGCAACGACGCCGGGCTGGTGCACCGCTTCACGCCCGACGGCCGGCTCGACAAGTCGCTGCCCGTGCCCGTGAAGAAGCCCGCCATGTGCGCCTTCGGCGGCCCCCGGCTGGACACGCTCTACGTGACGTCGATCCGCCCGGGCGGCGACCTGAGCGACCAGCCGCTGGCCGGCGGCGTGTTCGCGCTGCGGCCGGGCACGCAGGGGCTGCCCGAGCCGGCCTTCGCGGGCTGAGCGGCTCCCGAGAGAAGAAAACATCCACACCACCAAGAGAAAGAGGACGACAAAGCCATGTTCAAGACCACTCTGATGGGCCTGGCCGCCGCCGCGTGCTGCCTGGGCGTGCAGGCGCGCGATTTCCGCTCCGCCGACGTGCACAACAGCGACGACTACCCCACGGTGGCCGCCGTCAAGCACATGAGCCAGCTGCTCGAGCAGCGCAGCAACGGCAAGTACAAGATCAAGGTCTTCAACAAGAGCGCGCTGGGCTCCGAGAAGGAGACGCTGGACCAGGTGAAGATCGGCGCGCTGGAGATGAACCGCGTGAACATCAGCGCGCTCAACTCCATCTGCCCGAAGACGCTGGTGCCCACCATGCCCTTCCTCTTCGACTCGATCGCCCACATGCGCAAGACGCTGGACGGCCCGATCGGCGACGAGATCTTGAAGGGCTGCGAGCACGAAGGTCTGGTCGGCCTGGCCTTTTACGACTCGGGCGCCCGCTCCATCTACGCCAAGAAGCCGGTCAAGACCGTGGCCGACACCAAGGGCCTGAAGATCCGCGTGCAGCAGTCCGACCTGTGGGTGGCGCTGGTCACCGCCATGGGCGCCAACGCCACGCCCATGCCCGCCGGCGAGGTCTACACCGCGCTCAAGACCGGTCTGATCGACGCCGCCGAGAACAACATCCCCTCCTACGAAGGCTTCAAGCACTACGAGGCGGTGAAGTTCTATTCGCACACCGAGCATTCGATGGCCCCCGAGGTGCTAGTGATCTCGAAGAAGGTGTTCGACAAGATGTCCCAGGCCGACCAGGACTTGTTCCGTGCGGCCGCCAAGGAATCGGTGACCTTCCAGCGCCAGAAGTGGGACGAGCAGGAAGCCAAGGCGCTGGACATCGTGGTCAAGGCCGGCTCCACCATCGTCAAGGACGTGGACAAGGCCTCCTTCAAGGCCGTGATGACGCCGGTGTATGACAAGTTCATCACCACGCCCGACCTCAAGCGGCTGGTGAAGGCCGTGCAGGACAACAAGTGACCCATCCCATCGAGGAACTGGCGGCCGGGCTCACCGAGCCGGAGTCGTTGCGGCCCACGGCGCGCCATGCCTACACGCGCCTGTGTGCCGCCCTGTCCAAGGCCAGCCTGGTGCTCGCGGTGGTGATGCTGATCGCCATCATCCTCGCCGTGCAGTACCAGGTGGTGGGCCGCTACATCTTCAACGACACGCCCACCTGGGCCGAAGGCTTGGCGCTGCAGCTGGTGCTCTACGTCACGGCGCTGGCCGTGGCGGTGGGCGTGCGGGACGCGGGCCACATCGGGCTCGAATCGCTGGTCTCGCTGCTGCCCGAGGGCCTGCGGCTGAAGCTGGAGGTGCTGATCCACGCGCTGGTGGCGCTCTTCGGCGCCATCATGGTCGAAAGCGGCTGGGAGTGGACCGTGCTCAAGTGGAGCGACATGAAACCCATGATGCACGTGCCCGTGGGCATGGACTACCTTGCGCTGGTGGTAGCCGGCGCGCTGATCGTGATGTTCTCCATCGAGCACATCGTGGCGCTGCTGCGCGGCGAGGACGTCGAGCCGTCCTGGCATTGATCACCCCTTCCGTACCGATAACAAAAGACAAGACGCGGAGACATTGCAGTGGAACTGGCAATCCTTGCCCTGAGCTTCCTGGCCCTTCTGGTGCTGGGCGTGCCGGTGGCCTTTTCGATCGGGCTGGCCTCGGTGGCCACCGTGCTCTATGCCGACCTTCCGGTGGCGGTGGTGTTCCAGAAGATGGTCGGCGGCATGCAGATCTTCTCCTTCCTGGCCATCCCCTTCTTCGTGTTCGCGGGCGAGCTGATGCTCTACGGCGGCATCGCGCAGCGCATCGTGCGCTTCGCCAACAGCCTGGTGGGCCATGTGCGCGGCGGCCTGGGCATGAGCAACGTGGTGGGCTGCACCCTGTTCGGCGGCGTGGCGGGCTCGCCCGTGGCCGACGTCTCGGCCATGGGCTCCGTGATGATCCCGCTGATGAAGAAGGAGGGCTACGACGCCGACTACGCGGTGAACGTGACCACGCACGCGGCTCTGGTCGGCGCGCTGATGCCCACCTCGCACAACCTGATCATCTTCACGCTCGCGACCACGGGCATCGCCTCGGTCAGCATCCTGAGCCTGATCCTCGCCGGGCTGGTGCCGGCGCTGCTGCTCACGGTGTGCAACCTGGCGGCCGCCTACTGGGTGGCCATCCAGCGCGGCTACCCGATCCGCGGCGCCTTCCCCGGCTGGGGCGAGGTGCTGGCGGCCTTCATCGCCGCGCTGCCGGGGCTGCTGATCGTGGTCATCATCCTGGCCGGCATCCTGTCGGGCGTGTTCACGGCCACCGAGTCGGCCGCCACGGCCGTGATGTGGGCCTTGCTGGTCACGGTGCTGGTCTACCGCTCGCTCTCGTGGAAGGACTTCCTCAAGGCCTGCGCCAAGGCCTGCAAGACCACCGGCGTGGTGCTGCTCCTGATCGGCATCAGTTCCGCCTTCGGCTATTTCATGGCGCTGTACGAAGTGCCGCAGAAGACCGGCGAGCTGATGACCAGCGTCTCCAGCAGCCCCTGGGTCATCTTCCTGATGATCAACGTGCTGCTCTTCCTGCTGGGCACCTTCCTGGACATGGCGGCCACGATCCTGATCTGCACGCCCATCTTCCTGCCCATCGCGATGGAATTCGGCATGAGCCCGGTGCAGTTCGGCATCGTCATGCTCATCAACTGCGCGCTGGGGCTGAACACGCCGCCCGTGGGCACCACGCAGTTCATCGGGTGCGCGATCGGCGGCGTGTCGGTGGGCGAGGTGATGCGCTCCATCCTGCCCTTCTACGGCGCGCTGATCGTGTGCCTGATGCTGGTCACCTACGTGCCGCTGTTCTCCACCTGGCTGCCCACGCTCCTGAACGCTCCGCTGAAGTAGCTGCGCACGCCTTCCACCCTCGCCATCCACCCCCGTTCCCCCGATGCGCAGCGCCCCGCTTTACATCACCATGCACCCGGCCGACAACGTGGCCATCGTCGCCAACGACGGCGGCCTGCCGGCCGGCACGGTGTTCCCGGACGGCCTGACCCTGGTCGACAAGGTGCCGCAGGCGCACAAGGTCGCGCTGCAGGACATTCCCGAGGGCGGCGCCGTGCGGCGCTACAACGTGACCATCGGCTACGCCAACAAGCCGCTGCCGCGCGGCAGCTGGGTGCACGAGCGCCTGCTGACCCTGCCCGAGGCGCGCGCGCTCGAAGGCCTGCCCATCGCCACCGTCAAGCCCGAGCCGCAGCCGCCGCTGGAAGGCTACACCTTCGAGGGCTACCGCAACGCGGACGGCTCGGTCGGCACGCGCAACATCCTGGCCATCACGCAGACCGTGCAGTGCGTGGCCGGCGTGACCGACTTCGCGGTGCAGCTCATCAAGGCCGAACTGCTGCCCAGGTACCCGAACGTGGACGACGTGGTGGCGCTCGCGCACACCTACGGCTGCGGCGTGGCCATTGACGCGCCGGACGCGATCATTCCGATCCGCACGCTGCGCAACATCAGCCTGAACCCGAACTTCGGCGGCGAGGTGATGGTGGTGAGCCTGGGCTGCGAGAAGCTGCAGCCCGAACGACTTCTTCCCCCGGGGTCGATTCCCATCGTGGACGAGCGCAACGTGGCCGACGTGGGCGACACGGCCGAGGCCAAGCTCGACGTGGTCTGCCTGCAGGACGATGCGCACGTGGGCTTCATGTCCATGGTGCAGTCCATCATGCGCCAGGCCGAGGAGCACCTCGAGCGCCTGAACGCGCGCCGGCGCGAGACCGTGCCGGCCAGCGAGCTCGTGGTCGGCGTGCAGTGCGGCGGCAGCGATGCCTTCAGCGGCGTGACCGCCAATCCGGCCGTGGGCTACTGCACCGACCTCTTGGTGCGCGCCGGCGCCACCGTGATGTTCAGCGAGGTGACCGAGGTGCGAGACGGCATCGACCAGTTGACCTCGCGCGCCAGCACGCCCGAGGTGGCCGAAGCCATGGTCCGCGAGATGGCCTGGTACGACGCCTACCTCGACAAGGGCCGCGTGGACCGCAGCGCCAACACCACGCCCGGCAACAAGAAGGGCGGGCTGTCGAACATCGTCGAGAAGGCCATGGGCTCCATCGTCAAGAGCGGCTCCTCGCCGATCTCGGGCGTGATCGCGCCGGGCGAGAAACTCCAGCACAAGGGCCTGATCTACGCCGCCACGCCCGCATCGGACTTCATCTGCGGCACGCTGCAGCTGGCCGCCGGCATGAACCTGCACGTGTTCACGACGGGCCGCGGCACGCCCTACGGCCTGGCCGAGGTGCCCGTCATCAAGGTGGCTACGCGCGACGACCTGGCGCGCCGCTGGCACGACCTCATGGACATCAACGCCGGCACCATCGCCACGGGCGAGAAGACCATCGCCGACGTGGGCTGGGAGATGTTCCAGCTCATGCTGGACGTGGCCAGCGGCCGCAAGAAGACCTGGGCCGAGCAGTGGAAGCTGCACAACGCCCTCGTGCTGTTCAACCCGGCGCCCGTGACATGAGACGGCCGCAGTCCCTCGGCCCTCGCAGCGCTGTTCGCACCGCGCGCGCGCCCTCGCGCGGGGTCACGCCCGCGCGACGGACGCGTGCCCCCGCGCCAACACACGCCCCTGCATGCGCCCCCGTCCCCACGCGCCGCCACAAGGAAGACACCTGGAAACCCTGAAGTCCATGCACTGAGTTGCCCCCCTCTTTCGTCACGCGTTCCCCAGATTCACAACCCCAAGAGAGACAAAACCGTGAGCATCCCCTCCCTTCGCTTCGCACCGGCCCGCCGCGCCGTCCTGCTGGCCGCCCTGGGCCTCGGCCTGGGCTTGACCTTCGGTGCACAGGCCCAGAGCACCTTCCCCAGCAAGCCCATCGAACTGCTGGTGCCCTACCAGCCCGGCGGCGGCACCGACGGCCTGGCCCGTGCCTTTGCCGACGCCAGCCGCAAGCACATCGACCAGAGCATCGTGATCGTCAACCGCCCAGGCGCCGGCGGCGCCATCGGCTGGCAGGAAGTGATCAACGCCCGGCCCGACGGCTACAAGCTGGCCGTGCTCACGGTGGAACTGCTGACGCTGCCGCACCTGGGCCTGGCCAAGTTCAAGTACGACGACTTCCAGCCCATCGCGCAGCTCAACGCCGACCCGGCCGCCGTGACCGTGAAGGCCGACGCGCCCTGGAACACGATCGAGGAGTTCCTGGCCGATGCGAAGAAGAAGCCCGAGCAGATGCGCATCGGCAACTCGGGCAACGGCTCCATCTGGCACCTGGCCGCCGCGGCGCTGGAGGACAAGACCGGCACCCGGTTCAACCACATCCCCTTCCAGGGCGCGGCGCCCGCCGTGCTGGCGCTGCTGGGCGGCCACATCGAGGCCGTGACGGTGAGCCCGGCAGAGGTCACGACCCATGTGCAGTCCGGCAAGCTCAAGACGCTGATGGTGATGGCCGACAAACGCGTGAAGGGCTTCGAGAAGGTGCCCACCGCCAAGGAAAAGGGCATCGACCTGGCCATCGGCACCTGGCGCGGCCTGGGCGCGCCCAAGAACACGCCGCCCGAGGTGATGGCGCGCCTGCGCGAGATCACGGCCAAGACCGCCGCCGAGCCGCTGATGCACGAGGTGATGGACAAGCAGAACCTGGGCTATGTCTACACCGACGGCGCGATCTTCAAGGACACGCTGGCCAAGGACGACGTGTACTTCAAGGGCCTGATCGGCAAGCTCAACCTCAAGCCCTGAAAGCCGCGCCCGCACGGCCCGAACGGCCGTGCAAGGGCGAATCCCGGTCCGCGCGCCGCCGACTCCAACGACAACAGGCCCGCGCGGCATGCGCCCTTCGGGGTCCTTCTTCTTTCAATCTGGAGACCTTCATGCAACGCCGTACCCTCCTCCAACGCGCCCTCGTCACGGGCACCCTGATGGCCGCGGCCGCCCTGCCGGCCACGACCGCCTTCGCCCAGGGCAGCTGGCCCACGGGCAAGGCCATCACCTACATGGTGCCCTTCCCGGCCGGCGGCACCACCGACGTGCTGGGCCGCCTGATCAGCCAGAAGCTGGGCACGGCGCTGGGCACCAGCGTGGTCATCGACAACAAGGGCGGCGCCGGCGGCAGCGTGGGCTCCGAGATCGCCTCGCGCGCAGCGCCCGACGGCTACACGATGCTGGGCGGCACCGTCAGCTCGCATGCCATCAACGTGAGCCTGTATCCCAAGATCGGCTACGACCCGGTCACCTCCTTCGCGCCCGTGACGCTGATCGGCACCAACCCCACGGTGCTCGTCGTGCCGGCCAACAGCCCCTACAAGACGCTCAAGGACGTCGTCGAGGCCAGCAAGGCCAAGGCCGGCGGCCTGTCCTCGGCCTCGGCCGGCATCGGCACCTCGCAGCACCTGTCGCTGGAACTGCTGGCCTACAAGTCGGGCGTGAAGTTCAACCACGTGCCGTACAAGGGCAGCGGCCCGGCGATCCAGGACGTGATCGGCGGCCAGGTGGACATGATGTTCGACACCACCGTCGTCGCCGCGCCGCACATCGCCAGCGGCAAGCTGCGCGCCATCGCCGTCACCTCCCCCAAGCGGCTGGAGTCGCTGCCCGACGTGCCGACCGTGGCCGAGTCCGGCGTGCCGGGCCTGGCGGACTATTCGGTGCTGTCTTGGCAGGCGATCTTCGTGCCGGCCGGCACGCCGGCGCCGATCGTCGACCGCCTGCACAAGGAGATCCGCACCATCCTGGCCCAGCCCGACATGCAGGAGCGGCTCAAGAGCTTCGGCATGCAGCCGGCCGACATGACGACGGCCGAGATCGCGGCGTTCCAGAAGGCCGAGGTGGCCAAGTGGGCGCAGGTGATCAAGGCGGCGAACATCAAGCCTGAGTAAGCGGCAGGGCGCCCGGCCGCGCGGCACGGCCATGGCGCCCGCGGCGGCCTCCTAGAATCGCAGGCCGTCCGTCCTGCCCCTGCCTGGAGCCTTCTTGTCCGATCGCCTCGCCGTCCTGCCGCAGTACCTCTATCCCAAACAAGCCCTCACGGCCTTCGCCGGATGGGTGGCACGCGGCGAACGCGGTGCGCTGACCACCTGGATCATCGAGCGCTTCATCGCCCGGTACGGCGTGGACATGGCCGAGGCGGTGCACCCCGAGGCCGCGCACTACACCAGCTTCAACGACTTCTTCACGCGCGCCCTCAAGCCCGGCGCGCGGCCCATCGCCGAGGCGCCCTTCGTGTGCCCGGTCGACGGCGCCATCAGCCAGTTCGGCGCGCTCACGGGCGCGGCGGGCGACCAGGTCTTCCAGGCCAAGGGCCACCACTACAGCACGACGGCGCTGGTGGGCGGCGACGCGCAGCTGGCGGCGCGCTTCGCCGGCGGCAGCTTCGCCACGCTGTACCTGAGCCCGCGCGACTACCACCGCATCCACATGCCCTGCGACGGGCGGCTCATGCGCATGGTCTACGTGCCGGGCGAGCTGTTCTCGGTCAACCCGGTCACGGCGCGCGGCGTGCCGGGCCTGTTCGCGCGCAACGAGCGCGTGGTCTGCGTCTTCGAATCCGCGCGCGGGCCCTTCGTGCTGGTGCTGGTGGGCGCCACCATCGTCGGCAGCATGGCGACCGTGTGGCACGGCGTGGTCAACCCGCCGCGCACGGGCCAGTTGCGCGACTGGCGCTATGACGCCGCCGGCCAGGCGCCCATCGTGCTGCGCCAGGGCGAGGAAATGGGCCGCTTCCTGCTGGGCTCCACGGTGGTGATGCTGTTCCCGCGCCCGGCGCTGGCCTTCCATCCCGACTGGGCGCCCGGCCGCGCGATCCGGCTGGGCGAGGCCATGGCCTACGACACGCAGCTGCCCGCCTGAGCGGCAGCCCAGCGCGGCGAGACCGGCCGCCCCGCAGGACCGCGCGCCCCGGGGCCGTGTCCGGCGCTCCCGCGGCGGGGATAGACTGGCGCACGCGTCTTCGCAAGGACTGGCCATGAGCTCCAAGGACAACGCTGCGATCAGTGCCCTGTTCGCCCTGCTCGAAGCGCGCTATGCGCTGCGTGTGCTCTGGGCCTTGCGCGACAGCCATGCCCAAACCTTCCGCCTGCTGCAGGACAGCGTAGGCGGCATCACGCCCAACACGCTCAACACCCGCATCAAGGAACTGCGCGCCGCCGGGCTGCTGACGCGGGCGCCCGACGGTTACGTGCTCACGCCGGCGGGGCTGGACCTGGCCCGGCGCCTGTCGGACCTGCCGGCCTTCGCCACCCGCTGGCGGGCCAGCCAGCCGGCGGGGCCCGCGGCGGCACCCGGTGCGCCCCCGCCCGGGCGGCCGGACTGAAGCCCGGCAGGTGCGCGCCGCGGCTGCCGAGCCCGCGGCGCCTGCCGCCCCGGAACACCCTCGTTACACTGCCCGGCCTTGCGGCGCGCCGACGGTGTGCCCGCCTCTTTCCCATCTTCCCTGAGGAGCTTCCATGCCCACCACTTCTTCCGGCCTGCAGTACGAAGACACCGTCGTCGGCGAAGGCGCCGAGGCGCAAGCCGGCCACCATGTGCACGTGCACTACACGGGCTGGCTCTACAACGACGGCCAGCAGGGCGCCAAGTTCGACTCCAGCCGGGACCGCGGCCAGCCCTTTTCCTTCCCGCTGGGCGCGGGCCATGTGATCAAGGGCTGGGACGAGGGCGTGGCCGGCATGAAGGTGGGCGGCCAGCGCACGCTGATCATCCCTGCCGCCCTGGGCTATGGCGCCCGCGGGGCCGGCGGCGTGATTCCGCCGAACGCCACGCTCAAGTTCGACGTCGAGCTGCTCGACACGCACTGACGCCCTGCCGCGCCTGGGCCGGGCGCGGCCCCCGGGTGGCAGGCCGCAGGGCCCCTGCGGGCTGCCCGGCCCACCGCGCCTTCCATGGATCCCGGAATTGATCGCCAAGCAGCGATCGATTGAGAATTTCTTGTGCCCGGAACGATCGCCCTGTCTTGAAAAGGGCTTTCAGGGCCCTAGCTGCGAGGCAGCTTTTTCCCATTGACTCAAGGACATGTCGGAGAACCCCATTCCCCCGAGCCAAACGGACGCCCTGACCGGCGCCCCCAGCCCCGAAGAACTCGAAGCCGCGGCCGCCGCGAGCGCGGCCGATGCCGCAGCCAGCCAGGCCCAGGCGCAGAACCTCGAAGCCGAACTGGCCGCCCTGCAGGCGAAGAACGCCGAACTGTCGGACCAGTACCTGCGCGCGCAGGCGGACGTGCAGAACGCGCGCCGCCGCGCCGACGAGGAGGTCAGCAAGGCCCGCAAGTTCGCGCTCGAAGCCTTCGCCGAATCGCTGCTGCCCGTGCTGGACAGTTTCGAGGCCGGCCTCGCCGTGCAGGAAGCGACGGTGGAACAGCTGCGCGAAGGCTCCGAAGCGACGCTGCGCCAGCTGCAAAGCGCGCTGGAGCGCAACAAGGTGCTGGCCGTGAGCCCGGCCGTGGGAGACCGGTTCGATCCGCACCAGCACCAGGCCATCGCCGCCGTGCCCTCCGAGCAGGAAGCGAACACCATCGTGTCTGTGCTGCAAAAGGGCTACACCATCGCCGAACGCGTGCTGCGCCCCGCGCTGGTCACGGTCAGCGCGCCCAAGTGAGGCCCGCGCCCCGCTCGCAGAAACACACAGGAAGTCCCCGCTCGATCCCTTGAATCCGGCGGACTTATCCACACGTTAAGCACAAGATTCTTTGCAGATTCAGGAGTACACAACATGGGCAAGATCATCGGCATCGACCTGGGCACGACCAACTCGTGCGTGGCGATCATGGAGGGCAACAACACCCGCGTGATCGAGAACTCGGAAGGCGCGCGCACCACGCCTTCGATCATTGCGTACCAAGAAGACGGTGAGGTGCTGGTCGGCGCCTCGGCCAAGCGCCAGGCCGTCACCAACCCCAAGAACACCCTCTATGCGGTCAAGCGCCTGATCGGCCGCAAGTTCGAAGAGAAAGAGGTGCAAAAGGACATCGACCTGATGCCCTACACCATCACCAAGGCCGACAACGGCGACGCCTGGGTGGAAGTGCGCGGCAAGAAGCTGGCGCCGCCGCAGATCAGCGCCGAGGTGCTGCGCAAGATGAAGAAGACCGCCGAGGACTACCTGGGCGAGCCGGTGACCGAGGCCGTGATCACGGTGCCCGCGTACTTCAACGACAGCCAGCGCCAGGCCACCAAGGACGCGGGCCGCATCGCCGGCCTGGACGTCAAGCGCATCATCAACGAGCCCACGGCGGCCGCGCTGGCCTTCGGTCTGGACAAGCAGGACAAGGGCGACCGCAAGATCGCCGTGTATGACCTGGGCGGCGGCACCTTCGACGTGTCGATCATCGAGATCGCCGACGTCGACGGCGAGAAGCAGTTCGAGGTGCTGTCGACCAACGGCGACACCTTCCTGGGCGGCGAGGACTTCGACCAGCGCGTGATCGACTACATCATCGGCGAGTTCAAGAAGGAACAGGGCGTGGACCTGTCCAAGGACGTGCTCGCGCTGCAGCGCCTGAAGGAAGCGGCCGAGAAGGCCAAGATCGAGCTGTCCAACAGCGCGGCGACCGACGTGAACCTGCCCTACATCACGGCCGACGCCACGGGTCCGAAGCACCTGAACATCAAGCTGACCCGCGCCAAGCTGGAGTCGCTGGTCGAAGACCTGATCGAGCGCACCATCGCCCCCTGCCGCACGGCCATCAAGGACGCCGGCGTGAGCGTGAGCGAGATCAGCGACGTGATTCTGGTCGGCGGCCAGACCCGCATGCCCAAGGTGCAGGAGAAGGTCAAGGAGTTCTTCGGCAAGGAGCCGCGCAAGGACGTGAACCCGGACGAAGCCGTGGCCGTGGGCGCGGCCGTGCAGGGCCAGGTGCTGTCGGGCGACCGCAAGGACGTGCTGCTGCTGGACGTGACCCCGCTGTCGCTCGGCATCGAGACGATGGGCGGCGTGATGACCAAGATGATCACCAAGAACACCACGATCCCGACGAAGTTCGCGCAGACCTTCTCGACGGCCGACGACAACCAGCCGGCCGTGACGATCAAGGTGTTCCAGGGCGAGCGCGAAGTGGCCGCGGGCAACAAGCTGCTGGGCGAGTTCAACCTCGAGGGCATCCCGCCGGCGCCGCGCGGCACGCCGCAGATCGAGGTGAGCTTCGACATCGACGCCAACGGCATCCTGCACGTGGGCGCGAAGGACAAGGCCACGGGCAAAGAGAACAAGATCACCATCAAGGCCAACTCGGGCATCTCCGAGGAGGAAATCCAGAAGATGGTGAAGGACGCCGAGCTCAACGCCGCCGAGGACAAGAAGAAGGTCGAGCTGGCCCAGTCGCGCAACCAGGGCGAGGCGCTGGTGCACAGCGTGCGCAAGTCGCTCACCGAGCACGGCGACAAGCTGTCGCCGGCCGAGAAGAGCGAGATCGAGACGGCCGCCAAGGAGCTGGAAGACGTGCTCAAGGGCGATGACAAGGCCGCGATCGACGGCAAGACCGAGGCGCTGATGACCGCCAGCCAGAAGCTGGGCGAGAAGATGTACGCCGACGCCCAGGCCGCGGCCGGCGCGGCAGGCGATGCGGCCGGTGCATCGGCCGGCGCGCAAGCCGCCAGCGCCCCCGCGGACGACAACGTCGTGGACGCCGAGGTCAAGGAAGTGAAGAAGGGCTGACGGCCCGGCCCGGACGCGAGGCTGGAGCACCTGCAGGGGCGCTCCGGCCTTTCGTCTTTGTGCTCCCTCTGTTTCTGCCTCGGCCCGAGGCATTGCTGACCGCCCTTCACAGGCAAATCCATGGCAACCAAACGCGACTACTACGAAATCCTGGGTGTGCCCAAGAACGCCTCGGACGACGAAATCAAGAAGGCCTATCGCAAGCTGGCCATGAAGTACCACCCGGACCGCAACCAGGGTGATGCGGCCAAGGACGCCGAGTCCAGGTTCAAGGAAGTCAAGGAAGCGTACGAGATGCTTTCTGACGGCCAGAAGCGGGCCGCCTACGACCAGTACGGCCACGCGGGGGTGGACCCGAACATGCGCGGCGGTCCCGGCGCGGAAGGTTTCGGCGGCTTCGCCGAGGCTTTCGGCGACATCTTCGGCGACGTGTTCGGCGGCGGCGCCCGCCGCGGCGGCGGACGCCAGGTCTACCGCGGCAACGACCTCAGCTATGCGATGGAGGTCACGCTCGAGGAAGCCGCCGAGGGCAAGGACGCGCAGATCCGCATCCCGAGCTGGGACGACTGCGGCACCTGCCACGGCAGCGGCGCCAAGCCCGGCACCAAGCCCATCACCTGCACCACCTGCCACGGCGCCGGCGCGGTGCAGATGCGCCAGGGCTTCTTCAGCGTGCAGCAGACCTGCCCGCAGTGCCGCGGCACCGGCAAGATCATTCCCGAGCCCTGCACCACCTGCCACGGCCAGGGCAAGATCAAGAACACCAAGACCCTGGAAGTGAAGATCCCGGCCGGCATCGACGACGGCATGCGCATCCGCAGCACCGGCAATGGCGAGCCCGGCACCAATGGCGGGCCGCCGGGCGACCTGTACATCGAGATCCGCATCAAGAAGCACGAGGTCTTCGAGCGCGACGGCGACGACCTGCACTGCGTGGTGCCCGTGAGCATGACGACGGCCGCGCTCGGGGGCGAGATCGAGGTGCCCACGCTGGGCGGGCATGCGGCCATCGACATTCCCGATGGCACGCAGAGCGGCAAGCAGTTCCGCCTGCGCGGCAAGGGCATCAAGGGCGTGCGCTCCAGCTACCCGGGCGACCTGTACTGCCACATCCGCGTGGAAACGCCGGTGAAGCTCACCGAGCACCAGCGCAAGCTGCTCAAGGAACTGGACGAATCGCTGAAGAAGGGGGGCACGAAGCACAGCCCCAACGACAAGGGCTGGTTCGACAAGGCGAAGGAGTTCTTCAGCTGACCCCGCCGCCTGCCGGGGCTTGCGGCCGCATGGCCGCCGGCTTCGCGCCCCGCATGGAGACCGCCGCGGCGGTCTCTTTTTCTTTGGGCCCGCGGCTGCCGCTTTTGCGGCAATCCTTTCCGCCGGCCCATGCGGCCAATTGGCGCGCCCGCCCCGGCCGCCCGGCGCGCACGCGCGGCCAATTGGCCCCAGCGCCCCCGCTGCCGCCGGAATTGGGCGATCCTCCTACGCGCCTTGTCGGAGCGTCCAATCCATGGGCATAGGCCAAACCCGCGAAGCAAATCAATTTCATCCGGATTGTTTTTCTTCTAGCCGGGTAATATTCGGTAACATCAAATCGGCGGGTTTCTGAGCAGGCCCGCCGCGAACGCGCTCCGGGGCCCCCTGCCATTGGGCGGCGAGGCCCCGCCAGCGCCGCCCGGCGGCCTTTTGCACCGAATTGCACGGCGCGCCGGCTGCAGGTTTGGAACCCGCCATTTGTAACCCGGCACGTCTTTTGCTGCCGATGGTGGGATGCAGAGCGTTGGCGCCGGCGTGAAATCGGATTTGTAAATTCGCAAATCACGCCAACGGCCAATGACACTGCCGCGTTATTTGTCTTATGCTGGGCTCACCAAATCTGCAGATGGGGAGTTCATCCGGGGGACAGGCCGCCGCCACACGCTGCTTTTCGGAGCGCGTGCTCTCGCCAGAGTCGACGCGGCAGCCCGACACCGGACCCGGCGCAGAGCCTTGTTGACCCGATGGAGGTGCCCTATGGATGTCATCAGCAACTTCGCAGCGCGTTACGAGCGCACCCGTGAAGAGGTTCTTTCGCTCCAGGAGTACCTGGACATCTGCAAGCGGGACGCCACGGCCTACGCCACGGCGGCCGAGCGCATGCTCCAGGCCATCGGCGATCCCGAACTGGTCGACACGCGCAACGATCCGCGCCTGTCGCGCATCTTCGCCAACAAGGTCATCAAGCTCTACCCGGCCTTCCGCGAGTTCTACGGCATGGAAGACGCGATCGAGCAGGTGGTCTCGTACTTCCGCCATGCCGCGCAGGGCCTGGAGGAGAAGAAGCAGATCCTCTACCTGCTGGGCCCGGTGGGCGGCGGCAAGAGTTCCATCGCCGAGCGCCTGAAGCAGCTCATGGAGCAGGTGCCCTTCTACGCGCTGCAGGGCTCGCCGGTGAACGAGTCGCCGCTGGGCCTGTTCGACCCCGCCGAGGACGGCGAGATCCTGGAGAAGGAATACGGCATCCCGCGCCGCTACCTGCAGCGCATCCTCTCGCCCTGGGCCGTGAAGCGGCTGGAAGAGTACGGCGGCGACATCCGCCAGTTCAAGGTGGTCAAGCGCTACCCCTCGGTGCTGCGGCAGATCGCGGTGGCCAAGACGGAGCCCGGCGACGAGAACAACCAGGACATCTCCTCGCTGGTCGGCAAGGTGGACATCCGCAAGCTGGAGACCTATGCCCAGGACGACCCCGACGCGTACAGCTACTCGGGCGGCCTGTGCCTGGCCAACCAGGGCCTGCTGGAATTCGTGGAGATGTTCAAGGCACCGATCAAGGTGCTGCACCCGCTGCTGACGGCCACCCAGGAAGGCAACTTCAAGGGCACCGAGGGCTTCGGCGCCATTCCTTTCGACGGCATCGTGCTCGCGCACAGCAACGAAAGCGAATGGAAGGCCTTCCGCAACAACAAGAACAACGAGGCCTTCCTCGACCGCATCTACATCGTCAAGGTGCCCTACTGCCTGCGCGTGTCCGAAGAGATCCGCATCTACGACAAGCTGGTGCGCAACTCTTCGCTGTCGGCCGCGCCCTGCGCCCCGGGCACGCTGAAGATGATGGCCCAGTTCTCGGTGCTCACGCGCCTGAAGGAACCCGAGAACTCCAACCTCTTCAGCAAGATGCAGGTCTACGACGGCGAGAGCCTCAAGGACACGGACCCGAAGGCCAAGTCGCTGCAGGAGTACCGCGACTACGCGGGCGTCGACGAAGGCATGAGCGGCGTGTCCACGCGCTTCGCCTTCAAGATCATCTCCAAGGTCTTCAACTTCGACAGCTCCGAAGTCGCGGCCAATCCGGTGCACCTGATGTACGTGCTGGAGCAGCAGATCGCACGCGAGCAGTTCCCGCCCGAGACCGAGCAGAAGTTCGTCGGCTACATCAAGGAGCTGCTGGCGCCGCGCTATGCGGAGTTCATCGGCAAGGAGATCCAGACCGCCTACCTCGAGAGCTATTCGGAGTACGGCCAGAACATCTTCGACCGCTACGTGACCTATGCCGACTACTGGATCCAGGACCAGGAGTACCGCGACGTGGACACCGGCGAGGTCTTCGACCGCGCGTCCCTCAATGCCGAGCTGGAGAAGATCGAGAAGCCCGCGGGCATCGCCAATCCCAAGGACTTCCGCAACGAGATCGTGAACTTCGTGCTGCGCGCGCGCGCCAACAACGCGGGCAAGAACCCGCTGTGGACCAGCTACGAGAAGCTGCGCTCGGTGATCGAGAAAAAGATGTTCTCCAACACCGAGGAGCTGCTGCCCGTGATCAGCTTCAACGCCAAGAGCAGCGCCGACGAGCAGAAGAAGCACGAGGACTTCGTGACGCGCATGGTCGAGAAGGGCTACACGGCCAAGCAGGTGCGGCTGTTGTGCGAGTGGTACCTGCGCGTGAGAAAGAGTTCGTGATCCTCTTTCCCTCGCGCGCATCGGGAGATTGACATGGCCGTGCTCCAGCAGATCATCGACCGCCGCCTCTCGGGCAAGAACAAGTCGGTGGGCAACCGCGAGCGCTTCCTGCGCCGCTACCGCGTCCAGATCCGCGATGCGGTGCGCAAGGCCGTCGCGGGCCGCAACATCCGCGAGCTGGAACAGGGGGAGGACGTCACCCTGCCCCGCCGGGACGTGTCGGAGCCGACCTTCGGCCATGCCCAGGGCGGCAACCGCGAGTACGTGCATCCGGGCAACCAGGAGTACGTCAAGGGCGACCGCATCGAGCGGCCCAGGGGCCAGGCCGGTGGCGGCTCGGGCAGCGGCGAAGCGAGCGACGGCGGCGAAGGCGAGGACGACTTCGTCTTCCGCCTCACGCGCGAGGAATTCATGCAGGTCTTCTTCGAAGACCTCGCCCTGCCCCACCTGATCCGCACCCAGCTGGCCGAAGTGCCGGAATGGAAGAGCCACCGCGCGGGCTTCACGAGCGACGGCACGCCCAACAACCTGCACGTGGTGCGCTCCATGCGCGGCGCACTGGCCCGGCGCATCGCGCTGGGCGGCGAAGACCGCAAGGAACTGCGCCGCCTGGTGCAGCACCTGACGGCCCTGGAGCTGCACCCGGAGGCCGACAGCCCGCTGCTGCGCAAGGAGCGGCACGAGACCGAGCTGGCCATCGACGAACTGCGCAAACACGCGCGGCACGTGCCCTACATCGACCCCATCGACCTGCGCTACCGCAGCCGCGTGCGCACGCCGGTGCCCAGCGCCAAGGCCGTGATGTTCTGCCTCATGGACGTGTCGGGCTCGATGGACGAGGCGCGCAAGGACATGTCCAAGCGCTTCTTCATGCTGCTGTACCTCTTTCTCACGCGGCACTACGAGAAGATCGAGCTGGTCTTCATCCGCCACCACACGCAGGCGCAGGAAGTCAGCGAGGACGATTTCTTCCACGCCACGGAGACGGGGGGCACCGTGGTGTCGAGCGCACTGGTGCTGATGCGGGACATCATCCGCGCGCGTTTCCCCAGCAGCGAGTGGAACATCTACGGCGCGCAGGCCAGCGACGGCGACAACTGGCACCAAGACAGCGGCCGCTGCCGCGAGCTGCTGGCGCAGGACATCCTGCCGCTGGTGCGCTACTACGCCTACGTGCAGGTGGCCGAGGCCGAGCAGAACCTCTGGCAGGAATACGCGCAGCTCGAGGGCGAGCACAGGCACTTCGCGATGCGCAAGGTCCACGGCGCGCAGGACATCTACCCGGTGTTCCGCGAGCTGTTCAAGAAGGAAGGGAGCCCCGCATGAGCAGCGTTCTTGAGCGCCCGCGCGCCTCACAACAAGGGCTGCCGCCCGTCTTCGCCCGCGCGCCGCAGCGCCTGCCCAGCCCGGCGGACTGGAGCTTCGAGCTGATCGAGACCTACCACGGCGAGATCGCGCGCACGGCGCGCGCCTTCGGCCTGGACACCTATGCGAACCAGCTCGAGATCATCACGGCCGAGCAGATGATGGACGCCTACGCCAGCGTGGGCATGCCCGTGATCTACCGCCACTGGTCCTACGGCAAGCAGTTCATCGCCACCGAGAAGAACTACCGGCGCGGCTTCATGGGCCTGGCCTACGAGATCGTCATCAACTCCGACCCGTGCATCTCCTACCTCATGGAGGAGAACACGATGGCCATGCAGGCGCTGGTGATCGCGCATGCCGCCTACGGCCACAACAGCTTCTTCAAGGGCAACTACCTGTTCCGCATGTGGACGGATGCCTCGTCCATCATCGACTACCTGGTTTATGCGAAGAACTATGTGGCCGAATGCGAGGAGAAGCACGGCATCGACGCGGTGGAGGAGCTGCTGGACTCCTGCCATGCACTGATGAACTACGGGGTGGACCGGTACCGCCGCCCGCAGAAGCGCTCGCTCGCCCAGGAAATCGCGCTGCGCGAAGAACGCGAGCGGCACCTGCAGCAGCAAGTGAACGACCTGTGGCGCACCGTGCCGCGCGGCAGCACCGGCGCCGAGGCCGAGTCCGCCGCGGCCAGGCGCTTTCCCCCCGAGCCGCAGGAGAACCTGCTGTACTTCATCGAGAAGAACGCCGCGCTGCTCGAGCCCTGGCAGCGCGAGGTGGTGCGTATCGTGCGCAAGATCGCGCAGTACTTCTACCCGCAGCGCCAGACGCAGGTCATGAACGAGGGCTGGGCCACCTTCTGGCACTACACGCTGCTCAATTCGCTGTACGACCAGGGACTGCTGGCCGACGGGTTCATGGTCGAATGGCTGGCCTCGCACACCGCCGTGGTCTACCAGCCGCCCGTCGGCCACCGCGCCTACAGCGGCATCAACCCCTATGCGCTGGGCTTCGCGATGTACACGGACCTGCGCCGCATCTGCGAGAAGCCGACCGACGAAGACCGCCACTGGTTCCCCGACATCGCGGGCAGCAACTGGGTGCAGACGCTGGACTGGGCCATGCGCAACTTCAAGGACGAGAGCTTCATCGGCCAGTTCCTGAGCCCGCAGGTGATGCGCGACTTCCGCCTGTTCGCCATCCGCGACCACGAGGACGAGGACGAGCTGGAGGTCTCGGCCATCCACGACGAGGGCGGCTACCGCGCGCTGCGCGAATCGCTGTCGCGCCAGTACGACATCGCCAGCCGCGAGCCCGACATCCAGGTCTGGAACGCGGACCTGCGCGGCGACCGTTCGCTGACGCTGCGCCACACGGTGCGCGACCGCCGCCCGCTGCATGAGGACACGCCCGAAGTGCTCAAGCACGTGGCGCGGCTGTGGGGCTTCGACGTTCACCTCGAAAGCGTGGACGCGCAGGGCGTGGCCAGCGCCCGCCGCACCGTGAGTCCCAAGCGCGGCTGAGAGAGCGCGAGGCCGCAATCTCGCGCTCATGTTCACGTGGCGCATCTGCACCCGGCTCGGCCGGGTGGCACCCTTCTATGCCGTCGGCTGCCGGTAGCGCGACCAGGCCGCGTCCGTGGGCGTGGTGCCGGCGCCGGGCCGCTGCGGCAGCCGGAAGTGGCCGTCCACCACCTCGGCCGGATCGGTGAAGCAGTCCTTGATCCAGGGGATGTATTCCAGCACCTCGCAGGCCGGATGGGCGTAGCTCAGATGCACGTGCACCTGGCTCATGTCGCCGGCGTGGGGCGCCACGGGCAGGCGGAAGGCATGGGCGGCCTCGCAGACCTGCAGCACCTCCGTGAGCCCGCCCATGCGCGTGCAATCCGGCTGCACCCAGTGAATCGCCTGCTGCGCAAAGAACTCGCTGAAGGCGTCGGCGGTGTAGAGCTGCTCGCCCAGCGCGACCGGGATGTGCGTGCTGCGCGCCAGCTGCGCATGGCCTTTGACGTCGTCGTGCCACAGCGGCTCCTCGAACCAGAAGACGTCGAAGGGCGCCGCGCCGCGGCAGAAGCGCAGGCAGCTCGCCAGGTCCCACTTGCCATTGCCGTCGACGGCCAGCGTCACGTCGGGGCCGATGGCCTCGCGCACGGCGGCCAGGCGGCGCAGGTCGCGCTCCACCGTGGAGCCGACCTTGATCTTGATGCCCGTGAAGCCCTGGTCCACGGCGCGGCGCGCGCCTTCGACCAGTTGGCCGTCGGCGATGCTGAGCCAGCCGATGTCGGTGTTGTAGGCCCGCACCTTCTCGCGCACCTGGCCGCCCAGGAGCTTGCACAGCGGCACGCCCGCGGCCTTGGCCTTCAGGTCCCACAGCGCCACGTCGATGGCCGCGAGCGACAGCGTGGTGATGCCCGCGCGGCCGATCCACTGCAGCGCCGGGTCTCTCGCGAGCTTGCGCCACAGGCGATGCACATCATGGGCGTCTTCGCCGATCAAAAGCGGCGCATGGCAGGTCTCGATGCAGCGCGTGATGAGCTGGTCGCTGGGCAGATGTGCATGCGTGCCGGTGAAGCCATAGCCCGACAGGCCGTCGGCCGTGTCGATCTTCGCGCCCACCACACCCCAGTGGGTGATGCTGTGCGTGCTGTCGGCGATCTGCGAACCCGTGACGGGCACGTGCAGGATGAAGGGGGTGACCCGGGTGATCTGCATGGTGTTGTCTCCTTTCTCGTTCTTTGGGGCGCCTGCGGCCTTCGCGCGGCGTCAGCGCGGGAAACCCGCGGCCAGCGCATGCACCAGCTGCGCCGCCGGCTGCGGTTGGCAGCCCGAGGCATTCTGCCCCGCCCACATCGAGGTGAAGTCGCCGCTGCCGGCGGCTTCGGCCTTGGCGCGCAGCGGCGCGATGGCCGCAGTGGCCAGCGGAAACTCGGGCGCGGCCGGGTTCAGCGGCCCCAGCTCGCGCATCACGCGGTTGACGATGCCGCGTGCCGGCCGGCCCGTGAACAGCGTGGTCAGGGCCGTGTGGCGCGCCGCTTCGCTTTGCAGCGCGGCGCGATGCAGGGGGCTGGTCGTGGCCTCGTCGCACAGCATGAAGGCCGTGCCCACCTGCACGCCCGCGGCGCCCAGCGCCAGCGCCGCGGTCACGCCCTGGGCGTCGGCGATGCCGCCCGCCGCGATGACGGGCACGCGCAGCGCCGCGGCGAGCTGAGGCACGAGCGCGAACACGCCCAGCTGGCGCGTCAGGTCGTGCGACAGGAAATGGCCACGGTGGCCGCCAGCCTCCAGGCCCTGCGCGATCACGGCGTCCGCTCCGTGCGCCTGCAGCCACAGGCCCTCCTCCACCGTGGTGGCCGAGGCCAGCACGCGCGCGCCCCAGGCCTTCACGCGGCGCAGCAGGCCGGCCTCGGGCAAGCCGAAGTGGAAGCTGAGCACGGGCGGGCGGAAGGGCTCGATCAGATCCGCGATCTCGGCGCTGAAGGGGTGGCGGCCCGGTCCGGCCGGGATGCTCGCGGCGTCGATGCCATGTTCGGCGTAGTACGGCGCCAGGGCGGCGCGCCAGCCCGCCTCGCGGCCCGCATCGGGCACCGGCGGCACGTGGCAGAAGAAGTTGAGGTTCCAGGGCAGCTCGCCCAGGCCGGCGCGCAGCGCTTCCAGTTCGGCGCGCAACGCATCGGGGGCCAGCATGGCGCAGGGCAGCGAGCCCAGTGCGCCCGTTTGCCCGACGGCAATGGCCAGCCGGCTGCCCTGCACGCCGGCCATCGGGGCCTGGATCAGGGGCAGCTTCACACCCAGCAGGGTGCACAGTTCGTTCGTCATGACGCGGTCCTTCATCGAATGGGCCCTGAAAGCGTGCACGGGACGCCCGGGCCGCCCCATTGTCGGCAGGCGGTGCGGCGCCTGCATCGCCATGTAAACAAGGCCTTGGACGACAGGGGCCGCGCCACCGCACCGCGCACAGTCGGGCACGATGACTTCCTCGTCCCCCTCCACCCGGCTGTGGGAGATCGACGCGCTTCGCGGGCTCATGCTGGTGCTGATGACCATCACGCACGTGCCCAGCCGCCTGACCGATCCGGTCGGGCAGCCCTTCGGCTTCGTGTCGGCGGCCGAAGGCTTCGTGCTGCTGTCGGCCTTCGTCTCCGGGCTCGTGTACGCGCGCATCGGCCACCGCGCGGGCCCCGCGGCCATGCGGCGCGCCTTCTGGCGCCGGGCCCTCACCGTCTACATGTGCCAGGCGGCGACGCTGCTCTTCCTGTTCACGGTGATCACGGCGCTGAGCCTGCGCATCGAGAACCCGGTGGTGCACAAGCTGCTGGGCTTCTACCTCACCCATCCGCGCGAAGGCTTCGTCTATTCGCTGCTGCTGGTCTACCAGCCGGCGCTGCTGGACATCCTGCCGCTGTACATCCTGTTCATGCTGCTGAGTCCCTGGGTGATGGCCTGGGGCATGGCGCGGGGATGGCGGGGGCCGCTGGCGGCGAGCGCGCTGCTGTGGGCCCTGGCGCAGTTCGGCTTCACGCCATGGATCTACGAGCAGGCGCGCGGTCTGCTGCGCCTGCCGGTGCCTTTCGACGAGACCGGCTCCTTCGACACCTTCGCCTGGCAGCTGCTGTGGGTGGTCGGGCTGGCGCTGGGCGCGGGGCGCGAGGCGCCGGATGCGAAGCCGCTGCCAATCACGCCCCGTCTCGCGCGCGGGGCCTTGGGCATCGCCACCTTCGTTCTCCTGTGGCGCCATCTGGGGCCGACGGGCCAGGCGCCCTTCGGCGACTGGCAGTCGATGAACCTGCTGTTCGACAAGTGGCGCCTGGGCCCGCTGCGCCTGCTGGACCTGGCGGCCATCGGCATCGTCGCCGTGCACTACGGCCCGGCGCTCGCGCGGCGCCTGCCCCGGCCGCGTGCGCTCGAAACGCTGGGCCGCGCCTCCCTGCCCGTGTTCTGCGCCCACTTGGTGGTGGTGCTGCTGGTGCTGCTCGCCTGGGGCGGCGACACGCAGGCCCGGCCCTGGTGGGGCGACGTGCTGCTGATGAGCGCGGTCTTTCTCTCGCTCTATGCGGTGGCCTGGGCGGTGCTGCGCATGGAGCGCCGCCCGCCCGCCTCGGGCCGGGCCGGACCGCCAGCGCCGCCCGCGCCCTGGGCGGCGGCACGCTGAACCGTCCGGCGTGAGGCCGGCCGCTCAGGCGGTCATCACGGCCGGCGGCTGGGCGCCGGCGATCTGGCGCAGCGCCCGCTCGAAGACCTCGGGCGGCTGCCCGCCCGAAATGAGGTGTTGGCGGTTGATGATGATGGCCGGCACCGAATGGATGCCGGCCTGCGTGAACATCGCTTCGTCCTGCCGCACTTGCTCGGCGAATTCATCGCTGTCCAGGATCTGCCGGGCGCGCCCCCCGTCCAGGCCGGCTTCCTCGGCTTTGTTCAGCAGCACCGCGTGATCCGCGGGGCTCAGGCCTTCGATGAAATAGGCGCTGAACAGCGCCTTCTTGAGCGCCAGTTGCTGCGCCGCGCCCACCGTGCCGGCCCAGTGCAGCAGGCGGTGCGCGTCGAAGGTGTTCCACACGCGCTTGCGCACGGCCAGGTTGAAGGGAAAGCCCACCGCCTCGCCGCGCTGGCGCAGCGCCTCGCCATTGGCGCGCACCTGCTCCTCGCTGATGCCGTACTTGCGCTGCAGGTGTTCGATGGAATCTTCACCCTCGGGCGCCATCTGCGGGTTCAACTCGAAGGGCTGGAAGTGCAGGTCGACCGTGATGGCGGGCGCCACACGTTCCAGCGCGGTCTGCAGTGAGGCCAGGCCCACGGCGCACCAGGGGCAGGACACATCGGAAACGAAGTCGATGCGAAGGGTGGCAGGGGTCTGCGGGGTGCTCATGAATCTCTCCGGTGTGGGGTGAAGGAGCCAGCCTTCAGACATGGCCCAGGATGGGATGCGGCCGGTACGGCGCTTCCAGCTTCGCGATCTCATCGGCGCTCAGCGCCACGTCCAGCGCCGCCACGGCCTCGTCGATCTGCCAGGTCTTGCTCGCGCCCACGATGGGGCCGGTGATGCCCTTGTGCAGCAGCCAGGCATAGGCCAGCGTGGCATTGCTCAGGCCGCGCGCCTGCGCCAGTCCGGTCAGCGCCTGCACCACGGCGAAGTCGCTGTCGGCGTAGTAGTACTTCTGCGCGATGTCGTCGGTCTGCGCACGTCGGGTCTCGCCAGCCTTCGCATCGTCCGCCTTGCGGTTGCCGGCCAGGAAGCCGCGCGCCAGCGGGCTCCAGGGGATCAGGCCCACGCCCTGATCCTGGCACAGCGGGATCATCTCGCGCTCTTCCTCGCGGTAGACCAGGTTGTAGTGGTTCTGCATGGCGACGAAGCGCGTCCAGCGGTTCTCCTTGGCCACCTGTTGCGCCTTGGCGAACTGCCAGGCGAACATGCTGGAGGCGCCGATGTAGCGCACCTTGCCGCTCTTGACGATGTCGTGCAGCGCCTCCATCGTCTCCTCGATGGGTGTGTCGTGGTCCAGCCGATGGATCTGCCAGAGGTCGATGTAGTCGGTGCCCAGGCGCCTGAGCGACTCGTCCACCGCATGGAACAGGCGCTTGCGCGACAGGCCGTCGGCATTGGGCACGCGGTCGGGCTTGGCGGCCGCGCTGTTGCCGCCCTTGAAGTCCAGGGACACCGGGTAGTAGGCCTTGGTGGCGATCACCACCTCTTCGCGGCGGCAGAACTCGCGCACGAACTTCCCGGTCAGCACCTCGGACTCGCCGGCCGAGTACATGTCGGCCGTGTCGAAGAAGTTGATGCCCTGCTCCACCGCATGCCGCACCACCGCGCGCGAAGGCGCCTCTTCCAGCACCCAGGGCCGCCAGTTCGGCGTGCCGTAGGTCATCATGCCCAGCGCGATGCGCGAGACGGTCAGGCCGGTGCGGCCCAGCTTCACGTACTTCATGTGTTTGCTCCGAACAGCGGAAGGGATGGCGTCGACCGGCAGCAGCCCAGGCGGCTGGACGGCGGCTCATCGATGCCGCGCCGCCGGCCGCTCCAGCCGCTGCACGCGCCAGGCGCACAGGCTGCCGATGGCGGCCAGCGCCGTGGCGGCGCCGAACATCGCGGCGAAGCCGAAGCGCTGCGCCGCGGCGCCGCCGGCCAGCACGCCGATCACACCGCCGAAACCATAGCCGATCACGGTAAACAGTGCCTGGCCACGGCCTCTGAGCTGGCCCGTGAAATGGCGCGACACCAGCGCCACGCAGGTGGTGTGATGGGCCGCGAAGCTCAGCGCATGCAGCAGCTGCGCGAGCACCACGGCCCAGAGCCAGTGCGCCATCCCCGCCGTCAGCCCCAGGCGCAGGACCGCCGCCACGCCGCACAGCAGCAGCCATTGCGGCATGCGCAGCCGGCCGATCACATGGCCCTGCAGCCAGAACCACAGCACTTCGGCCACAACCGACACCGCCCACAGCAAGCCGATGGTGCCCTTGCTGTAGCCCAGGGCATCGAGGTACAGCGACACGAAGCCGTAGACGGAGAAATGCGCCGTGACGTGGAAGAAGAGCGAGGCGAAGAACCAGCGCACCGCCGGCTGGCGCAGCACCGGCATCACCGGCTCGCGCGGGCCGCTGTGCGCACCACGCGGCTCGCGCATCGCGGGCAGGCGCAGCGTCGCCAGCAGCAGCAGGCCCAGCGTGAGCAGGGCGGTGGCCGGGAAATGGCCCATGCCGAAGCGGTCGAACCAGACGCCGGCCACGAACACCGTGACGAGGAAACCGGCCGAGCCGCACATGCGGATGCGGCCATAGCGGCCCCAGTCGCCGGCCACCAGCTGGGCCAGCGCCGCCTCGGTCAGCGACATCATCGAGCCCGTGTGGATGAACATCACGAGCAGCACGAGGAAGATCCACCACGGCCCGCCGTTCCAGAACAGGCCCAGCGAGGCGACCAGCGCCACCGCCGCGCTGATGCGCAGCAGCAGCACCCGGTCGCCCAGGTGGTCGCTGAGCGCGCCCCAGGCATAGGGCGCGAACACGCGCGTGAGCGACTGCACCGAGGTCAGCAGGCTGATGGTGATCAGCGGCAGCCCCAGGCTCTGCAGCCACAGCGGCAGGTAGGGGTTGAGAAAGCCGATGTGCGCGAAATAGCTGGCCGACAGGCCCGCGAAGGCCAGCAGCGAGCCGCGCGTGGCGGGCGCCGTGGCCGGAGCAGGCCCGGGGCCGCTCACAGGAAGGAGGACTGCGGGCCCTCGGAGGCGGCCGAAGTGCCTGCCGCGGCGGCGCGCTGGCGCGCGAGGCCGTCGCCCACGTCACCGCACTGCGCGCGCTGGCGCAGGGCGTGTTCCATCACCACCAGCGCCAGCATGGCCTCGGCGATGGGCGTGGCGCGGATGCCCACGCAGGGGTCGTGGCGGCCCTTGGTGACCACCTCGACCGGCTGGTTGTTCACGTCCACCGACTGGCGCGGGCTGATGATGGAGCTGGTGGGCTTGATGGCGATGCTCACTTCCAGGTCCTGCCCGGTGCTGATGCCGCCGAGCACGCCGCCCGCGTTGTTGGTGAGGAAGCCCCCGGGCGTGATCGAGTCGCCATGCGTGGTGCCGCGCTGCGACACGCTGGCGAAGCCCGCGCCGATCTCCACGCCCTTGACGGCGTTGATGCCCATCATGGCGTAGGCGATGTCGGCGTCGAGCCTGTCGAACAGCGGCTCGCCCAGGCCCGCCGGCACGCCCAAAGCCGTGACGCGCAGGCGCGCGCCGCAGGAATCGCCGGCCTTGCGCAGCGCGTCCATGTACGACTCCAGCGGGCCCACGTCGGCGATGGGCGCGAAAAAGGGGTTCTGGCTCACGTAGTCCCAGGACGAGAAGGGAATCTCGAGCTCGCCGATCTGCGTCATGCAGCCGCGGAAGGTGGTGCCGTACTGCTCGAACAGCCATTTCTTGGCCACCGCGCCGGCCGCCACCATGGGCGCCGTGAGACGGGCGGACGAACGCCCGCCGCCGCGCGGGTCGCGGATGCCGTACTTCTTCCAGTACGTGTAGTCCGCATGGCCGGGGCGGAACTGCTGGGCGATGCTGCCGTAGTCCTTGCTGCGCTGGTCGGTGTTCTGGATCAGCAGCGCGATCGGCGTGCCCGTGGTGCGCCCTTCGTACACGCCGCTCAGGATCTGCACGGCATCGGGCTCGTTGCGCTGCGTGACGTGGCGGCTGGTGCCGGGACGGCGGCGATCCAGGTCGGGCTGGATGTCGGCTTCGCTCAGCGCCAGGCCGGGCGGGCAGCCGTCGATGACGCAGCCGATGGCCGGGCCGTGCGATTCCCCGAAATTGGTGACGGCGAACAGCTGGCCGAAGGTGTTGCCGCTCATGCCGCCGGTCCCCGCGCTGGATCGTGGACGAAACCGCCGTCGGGGGCGGCACGGAACAGGGGGGGAAACTGCACGGCGCTCATGCCGCCGGATTATCCGTACAAAGGCCGGATGGCCGGGCCGCTGGCCGAGCAAGGCCCGCTGTGCCTCGAGCACTCGGCACTTCGAGACGAAATTTCCGTGTTGACAGAAATATCGGAAGTCATACACTGCAACGCATGGAACTCACCGATCTGCAACGCAAGTTCGTCCTGCACTGGGGCGAGATGGGCTCGCTGTGGGGCGTGAACCGCACGGTCTCGCAGATCCATGCCCTGCTCTTTGTGCACGGCAAGCCCCTGCATGCCGAGGCGCTGTCCGAGACGCTGAACGTCGCGCGCTCCAACGTGAGCAACAGCCTCAAGGAACTGCAGTCCTGGAACCTGGTGCGCGTGACCCATGTGCTGGGCGACCGCCGCGACTACTTCGAGACCAGCGTGGACGTGTGGGAACTGTTCCGCACCGTGATCCGCGAGCGCAAGGAACGCGAGTTCGACCCCACCACCCGCCTGCTGCAGGAGATCGTGGCCAGCCCCGACTTCGCGCGCGAGGCGCCCGATGCGCAGGACCGCATCCGCGCCACGATGGAGCTGATGCAGAAGCTGGGCAGCTGGGCCGACGAGATGCTGCGCCTGTCGCCCGGCACGCTGGACAAGGTGCTGAGCCTGGGCGCCAGCGTGCAGCGCTTCGTGCGCGGCGGCCCGGCCACGCCCGCCGGTGACAAGGGCGACGACGCGCACCATGCTAGCCTGCCGATGATCTGAGGGAATGGCGCCCCCTTTTTCTTGCCTGATTATTTCTGTTTTGACTGAAATTTCGGAAGACACGTCATGCAAGCCTTGCCCATCCCCGTCTACCCGCTCACGCTGTACTACGACGGCAGTTGCCGCCTGTGCTCGGCCGAGATCCGCAACCTGCAGACGCGCGACCATGCCGGCCGCCTGCGCTTCGTGGACTGCTCGCCCGAAGGCTTCACCCACGGCCCGGCCCCGCGCGCGGCGTTGATGGACGCCATTCACGCAGTGGATGCCGCCGGGCAGGTCTATGTCGGCGTGCCGACCTTCCGCGTGGCCTACGCCGCCGTCGGGCTGGACGGCCTGAGCGCCCTGCTCGGCCTGCCCGGCGTGCGCCAGTGGGCCGCCCGCGCCTACCCGGTGCTGGTGCGAAACCGCTACCGCCTGCCCGCCTGGCTGATCGAGCCCCTGTTCGAGCGCGCCAGCCGCCGCGCCGCCGAGCGTGCACAGCAACGCAGCGCGGCCTGCCACGGTGGCGCCTGCACCCGGCCCGCGGGCCCCACGGAAGGAGGCCGGTGATGCGCATCCTGCTGTGCGGCGCCAGCGGCTTCATCGGCCGCCCCATCGCCCTCGCCCTGCAGGCGGCCGGCCACGAGATGGTGGCACGCAGCCGCCGCAGCAGGCCGGCCCTGGACTTCGCCCGCGCCACCCGCGCCGCCGACTGGCGTGCGCACCTGGCCGGCATCGATGCCGTGGTCAACGCCGTCGGCGTGCTGCGCGATTCGGCTCGCGCGCCCATGGCCGCCGTGCACGAAGCCGTGCCGCAGGCGCTTTTCGACGCCTGCGCCGAAGCCGGCGTGCGCCGCGTGCTGCACATCTCCGCCTTGGGCATCGAGGCCAACCCCACCCGCTACGCCCGCACCAAGCGCGCCGCCGACGAACACCTGCTGCGGCTGAACCAGGCCGGCCGGCTCGACGGCCTGGTGCTGCGGCCCAGCCTGGTCTTCGGCCCCGGCGGCGCCAGCAGCCAGCTCTTCGTGGGCCTGTCGCAGCTACCCGTGCTGCTGCTGCCGCGGCCGGTGCTGCGGGCGCGCGTGCAGCCGCTGGCCGTGGCCGAGCTGGCCGAAGCCGTGGCGCAGCTGATTGCGCAGCCCGCGCGCCGCGGCCTCATGGAACTGGGCGGACCCGAGGCCCTGACCCTGGCCGACTTCATCGCCAGCCTGCGTGCGCAGCGCGGCGCGGCGCCGGCCCGCACGCTGCCGCTGCCCGGCTGGCTGACCCGGCTGAGCGCGCGCGTGGGCGATGCGGTACCGGTCTCGCCCTGGTGCAGCGAAACGCTGGCGCTGCTGGCCACCGACAACGTCGCCGCGCCCGGCGCCCTGGCCGCTCTGCTGGGCCGTGCGCCCTGCCCGCCCGGCGCCCTGCTTGCCACGCTGCGCGGCCATGACGCACGGACCCAGGCCGCATGACCCGTGCCCTCGCCTACACCCCCGTGGCTGCGGCCGACCGCTGGCTGCACGCCAGCTTGGTCACCGTCTGGCTGGGCACGGCCGCCGTCAGCGCACTGGAGTTGCGCGGCCAGAGCGTGCAGCTGCTGGCCGACGCCGGCCTGCACGACCCGCGCTGGCAGGCCGTGCTGATCGCAGGCGGCAGCGCGGCGGACCTGCTCGTCGGCCTGTGGCTGGCCTGGCGCCCCGGCCGCGCCAGCGGCTCCGCGGCCCTGGGCCTGATGGCCGTGATGACCGTGGCGGCCACCGTGCTGCAACCCGCGCTGTGGCTGCATCCGCTCGGGCCGCTGCTCAAGAATCTGCCGATCGCGGCCGCGCTGCTGCATCTGATGCGCACGCAGCCCGCTCAGCCACCCGGGAGACATGCATGAACACCTACCTGCTGCTCAAGACCGTGCACATCCTCTCCAGCGTGCTGCTGGTGGGCACCGGCTTCGGCTCGGCCTTCTACCTCTTCTTCGCCAACCGCAGCGACAACGTGCAGGCGCAGGCCGTGGTCAGCCGGCTGGTGGTGCGCGCCGACCTGTGGTTCACCACGCCGGCCGCCCTCGTGCAGCCGCTTAGCGGCCTGCTGCTGATGCACCTGGCGGGCTGGACGCTGGCCACGCCCTGGCTTGCGCTGTCCCTGGGCCTGTATGGGCTGGCCGGCGCCTGCTGGCTGCCCGTGCTGTGGCTGCAGGTGCGCATGGCTCGCATGGCCGAGGACGCCGCCGCCCGCGGCCAGGCCCTGCCCGGCGACTACCGGCGCTACGCCCGCCTCTGGGAAGCGCTGGGTTACCCGGCCTTCGTCGCCATGCTGGCCATCTATGCGCTCATGGTGAACAAGCCCGCGTTGTGGGCGCAATGACGCACGACCCTCATCTGTGAAAGGAGCTGTCTCGTGACCCATTCATCCCTGAAGCTGCCGGGCGCCGCCCCTGCTCCGAAGGCCGCTGGCCCGGCGATCACGCCGCGCGACACGCAGGCCTACTTCACCGAAGTGGCGCACGACTACCACGCCTGGAGCCCGGCCTACAACATGCACTTCGGCCACTGGCGCCTGGGGCTGAATCCGATGCGCCGCGAGCCCATGCTGGACGCCATGAACCAGGTGGTGGGCGACGCGCTGCAACTGGACTTGTCGGCCGCCGCCTGCGTGGTGGACCTGGGCTGCGGCGCCGGCGCCACCACCCGCTCGCTGCTTCGCCGCTGGCCGAATCTGCATGCCGTCACGGTGACCAATGTCGCCGTGCAGAACGGCATCGCCCACGCGCTGGACGCCCAGGCTGGCGTGGCCGACCGCGCCGTGCACCTGGAGGCCGACTTCACGCGCACCGGCCTGCCGGCCGCGCAGGCCGACGGCGCGTATGCGGTGGAAAGCGCCTGCTACGCGCCCGGCTTCGACAAGCGCGCCTTCTGCCGCGAGGCCGCGCGGCTGCTCAAGCCCGGCGCGCGGCTGGTGGTGGTCGACGGCTTCCTGCTGCGCGAGCGGCCCGGCCGCGTCGCCGGCTGGCTGCACCGCCTGTGGGCCGACAGCTGGGCCGTGCCCACGCTGGCGCGGCGCGACGACCTGCTGGCCGCCCTGCGCGCCGAAGGCTTCGAGCAGGTGCAGTTCCGCTCGCTGCGCTGGCGCATCGCGCCCAGCGCGCTGCACGTGCCCTTCCTGGCCACGCGCTTCGCCATCGCCGAGTTGTGGAAGGCCCGCGGCCGCCTGAGCCCCTGGCGGCGCAAGCACATCCTGGCCAGCTACTGCGCGCTGGCCCTCGGCATGTTCTGGCGCGATTTCGCCTACGGCAGGGTCACGGCCGTGCGGTGCCGCGACAAGGAGCCCCGATGAGCGACGAAAGCCGCCAGGCCGCCCCGCCTGCCCCGGTGGCGTGCCCATGCCCGTGCACGGCGTGACCGAGCTGCGGCCCGAGGAAGGCGCCGGCGTGCGCGTGCGCGAGGCGATGGGATGAAGGGGGCGCCGGGCTTCCAGCCCCCCGTTCAGCGTCACCGGCGGGCCGTGCCCGGCCGACAGGTCGGTCGGGGCCGCTCACACCTGCGACCACATGCGCAGCAGGTTGTGGTAATTGCTCGTCAGCGACAGCGTCTCCTCGACGTCGCCGAGGCGCGCACGCAGCTTCTGGATGCTCTGGTCCATGTCGAACAACAGGGCGCGCTGCGCGTCGCTGCGCACCAGGCTCTGCACCCAGAAGAAGGAACACACGCGCTCGCCGCGCGTGACAGGATGCACCCGGTGCAGGCTGCTGGCCGGGTAGAGCAGCAGGTCGCCGGCCGGCAGCTTCGCCTCGTGGCTGCCGTAGGTGTCCACCACCTCCAGCTCGCCGCCGTCGTATTCCTCGGGCTCGCACAGGAAGAGCGTGCACGACAGGTCGGTGCGCAGTTGCTGCTGCGTGCCCGGCACCGTGCGCACCGAGCCGTCCACGTGCAAGCCGTAGGTCTCGCCCACGCCGTAGCGGTTGAACAGCGGCGGCACGATGCGCAGCGGCAGCGCGGCCGAGAAGAACAGGGGGTGCTTCATCAGGCGCGCCACGATCTGCTCGCCGATGGCGCGCCCCACCGGCGAATGCTCGTCGATCTGCCGGTTGTTCTTGACCTGGGCGCCCTGCGCGCCCACGGTGATCCGGCCGTCGACCCAGGGCTGCGCGTCGAGCTGCGTGCGCACGCGCGCCACCTCCTCGACGGTCAGCACCTGCGGCACATGCAGCATCATCGAAGTTCACTCCATGCAAGAAACTGCCCCGCGCCACGGCGGGCGCGCGCAGCGGGGCGCCGCTCCCTTCGTCTGCGGGCGGCCCGAACGAAAGAAGCCCCGGCTCGAAGGCCGGGGCCGCCAGTCTCGCACGGCCGGCGCCGCGCAGGCGCACCGGCCCTGCGCTGCGTCAGAACTTGACGTTGGCCGTCAGCATGTACGAGCGCGGCACGCCCGGCTGGTAGCGCGAGCCGCCGTTGTTGAAGCGCTCGACGTACTTCTTGTCGAACAGGTTGTAAGCGTTGAACTGCAGCGAAACGTTCTTGTTGATCTCGTAGCCGATCATGGCGTCGACCACCCAGTAGCTTTCGCTGCTGTAGATGCCGTTGGCCGCGGCCGGATTGGCCGCGCTGGAGCGCGTCACGCCGTCCTGGTAGCGCGCGCCACCGCCGAGGGTCAGGCCCATGGGCAGGCGGTACGTGGTCCAGGCGGTGAAAGCGTTCTTGGGCGTCCACTGGAGCGGGCCGTCGGTGGTGGCCGTGGCGCTGCCGACGGTGCCGCGCAGAATCTTGGCGTCCAGGTGGGCATAGCCAGCCGTGACCTGCCACGCTGGCGTGATCTGGCCCACGACGCCCAGTTCCAGCCCGCGCACGCGGCGCTTGCCGATCTGCTCCGACAGGCCCGTCACCGAGTCGGTCACGTTCTCGTTGCGGTTCACGGTGTCGAAGATCGCGCCGGTCAGCGCCAAGCGGCTGTCCAGGAAGTCCCACTTCGTGCCCAGCTCAATGTTGCGGGCCTTCTGCGGATTGAACATCGGGTTGTCGCCGCTGGTGTTGCTGGTGCTCAGCGTAAAGGCGTCCCCGCCCGGCGGACGCTGCGAGGCCGCATAGGACAGGTAGATGCTGCCGTTCGGCGCCGGCTTGTAGACCGCACCCAGCTTCCAGCTGAACAGCGTGTCCGAGTCCTTGATGCGCGCGGTGGTGAGCGGCGTGGCGGGCGTGGTACCCGCCGCGCCCACGGGCATGCGCAGGTTCGAGAAGGTGGTGCGGTACCTGTCCACGCGCACGCCGCCGGTCAGCTGGAAGGCCTCGCTGATCTTCAGCGTGTCGAAGGCGTACAGGCCGATCGTCGTCGTCTCGCCCTTGTCGTAGGAGCCGTTGCGCGTGGGCGCGTAACCCACCAGCGGGAAATTCGGGTCGGGGTTGTAGAGGTTCGCGGCTGGCACGGTGCCGTTGTTGGCGCCCGTGCCGCCGGTGGCGAACATCAGGTGGTCCTTGTCCTGCTTCTCACGGATCAACTCCAGACCGACGCTCAGGTTGTGCTTCAGCGACCCGGTCATGAATTCGGTCGAGAGGTTGGTCTGGTTGGTCAGGATCTCGTTGGTCTGGAAGCGGCCCTGGCCGCCGTCGCTGGCGCGGTTCTGGCCGTCGGACCGGTTGCGCGCGACCGTGTAGGTGAAGGGGTTGCCCGGTACGGTGAAGGTCGGCCCGATCACGCTGGTCACCATGCGGAACTGCTCGGTCTTGCCGTAGCGGAAGGTGTTGCGGATCGTGGTGCCGGGGGCCAGGTCATGCTCCACGCGGGCCGTGAACATGTTGGCCTCGATCTTGTCGAAGTCCTGCAGCGAGCCGTAGAAGTTCGACGAGTCCGGTGCCGGCGCCGTGAGGCCGGCGAAGCTCTGGCGGGCCTGCAGGGCGCGGTTGGCCGCGTCGCCGCTGGGCGTGATCGAATAGTAGTAGCCCGGCAGGCCGACCGTGGGCACGCCGCCGTCGGGCCGGTTGTCCTGCTTGGTGTAGAGGTGCGACACATACACGCGCGTGGGCGTGCCCAGGCCCCAGGCGAAGGACGGCGCGATGCCGACCGACTTGTTCTTGACCCAGTCGCGGCCCGGCACGCCGCCGTTCTGCTCCATCAGGTTCAGCCGCACGGCCGAGGTGCCACCGCCCAGCGACAGCTTGCGGTTCAGGTCGGCCGTCAGCCGGTGGCGGTCGGCCGAGCCGAAAGAAGCGCTGCCGAGGAAGAAGTCCTCGGCCTGCGGCACCTTGGACACGAGGTTGATGTAGCCCGATGCCGAAGCGCGGCCCACGTCGGCACCCGACGCGCCCTTGACCACTTCGACCTGCTCGATGTTGAAGGTGTCCCGCGTCACGGAGCCCAGGTCGCGCACGCCGTCGATGTAGATGCTCCCCTGCGTGTCGAAGCCGCGCATCGTGATGGAGTCGCCGGACTGCGTGTTGCCGTTCTCGCCCATGGTGAAGGTGATGCCCGGCGTGTTGCGCAGGGCTTCGCCCAGCGAGACCGCGCCCTGCTCCTGCAGCACTTCCTTGCGGATCACGGTGATGGTCTGCGGCGTGTCGACCAGCGGCGCCGTGAACTTGGGATTGGCGGACTTCTCGACCTTGTAATCGGCCGCTGCCGAATCTTGCACCTGGACCGGCGGCAGGCTCGGGGCTTGCTGCGCGGCAGCGGGCAGGGCCAGCGCCACGAACGTGGCAGCGGCGGTCAGCGGCGGCGCCGCACGCACGACGGTGTGCTTGCGGCTCTTGATATGGGACATCTCTTCTCCGGGATCGAGGAATGGGAATCGGCCCTCGATTCGCCTGCCCGCGCCGGACGCAGGCGTAGGCGCTGGGCGCGCATGTTGGAAGCGCGTGACCGGACGGTGAATTCAGCAGGGCCGATTTCAGGAGAAATAATGATATTGATTCGCATCCATAAACACAATGCGACACAAAGCGCCACAGCAAGACAAATGAAGGCAGATGTCGCTTGAGCGCAACGCAATGATTGCGCGGTCGGGCCGCCCTGCATGCGGGCGGCCACGATCACCGAAAAAAGGGGATGAGAAAGACAGGGGCGGACCGGCGCTCCCGCGCCGATGTGCGCCCCCCGCGAGCGTCTGGCCCCTCAGCGCGGATGGGTGCGGGTCTCGCTCATCGCCTTGGCGATGCCGCGCAGGATGTGGATCTCCTCCACCGTCGGCTGGGCGCGGTTGAACAGCTGCGCGAGACGCGGCATCAGTTTCTTGGGCGCCTTCGGGTCGAGGAAGCCGATGTCCACCAGCGAGCGCTCCCAATGCGCCAGCATGCCCGCCAGCGCGGCGGCGTCGGCCGCCTGCGGTGCGGGCACGGCCTCGCGCACGGCAAAGCCGCCCAGCGCGGTGCGCCATTCATAGGCCAGCACCTGGATGGCCGCGCCCAGGTTCAGCGAGCCGAAGGCCGGATCGGTGGGAATGGACAGCGCCACATGGCAACGGTAGACGTCTTCGTTGCGCATGCCGAAGCGCTCGGAACCGAAGAGCAGCCCCACATGCTGCGGCGTGCCGGCCGCCACCAGCGATTCGAAATGCGCGCGCGGCGCGCGCGTGGGGGGGCCGAAGTCGCGCGGCACCATGGCGGTGGCGCACAGGTGCGTCAGGCCGTCCAGCGCCTCGTCCAGCGTGTCGACGATGCGCGCCTTCTCCAGCACATCCAGCGCCCCGCTGGCGCGCTGGATCGTCTCCTCGCGCCGCAGCACGTTGGGCCAGCGCGGCGCCACCAGCACCAGATCGTCGAAGCCCATGGTGCGCATGGCGCGCGCCGCGGCGCCCACGTTGCCGGCATGGCTGGTCTGGATCAGGATGAAGCGGGTTTTCATGCGGGGCGCGCGGCGGGACAGAAGGAAACCGCGCATTGTCGCCCTGCCCTGGCCCCGCGAAGGCCGCGTGACCCTCGCAGCCATGGCGCCCTCCGGAAACTGCGGCGATACCCTCAGGGCACCCGTGGAACGGGCTTCGCCCGGCCACTGGGTGCGCCCCCTTCGCGCAGCAGAAGGGGGAGCGGCGAAGCCGCCTGGGGGTTGCTTTGCTTATTGATCCGGCCTCAATGAACTTGACTCAAGCCGCATAGCGTACCGTGGCGTGCTCGAAGTACTTGCGGATGCGCTCGGGCTGGCGTTGCACGCTGCGAAGGTGCTTGGCTGTGGCTTTGGCCAGTTGCAGCTTCGTTCGCGCCGGTGCCAGCTTCGTGACCGCCTGCTTGATATCCGCATTGGCCATCTCATCCGGGTTCAACTCCGGGCTATAGCTCGGTAGGTAGAACACCTCGATGGCATCGGCATGCTCGGCCAGCCAGGCCTTGACCGGTTTGGCATGATGCACCCGCAGGTTGTCCAGGATCAGGAACACCTTCTTGGTCTGTCCCTTGATCAGCCGGCGCAGGAAGTCGATCAGGATTGTGGTGTTGAGCGCCCCGTCAAAGATGCGCCAGCGCATCTGCCCTTTGTTGGTCACGGTGGAGATGACCGACGGGTTGTGGCGCGTGTTGTTGACCCGCACCACCGGCGTCTGGCCCTTGGGCGCAAAACCACGGCCGCGTACATCGTCGCTGCGCAGTCCACTCTCGTCGCCCCAGTGAATTTCGGCTCCCTCGGCCTTGGCCCGCGCGGCAATGGCGGGGTAGTCCTCGTCGAGCCACTTCTTGACCGCCGCCGGTGACTGCTCGTAGGCCTTCTTCATCGGCTTTTGCGGCGTGAAGCCCCAGCGCGCCAGGTACTTGCCCATGGTGCGCACTTGCAGTCGCAGCCCAAAGCGCTGTTCGATGAGTTGGGCCACAGCGGCGCGGGTCCACAGCGCGTAGGGCATCTTGAGCTGATCGGGCGTCTTGTCGGCGATGAGCTTGCGCACCAGGGCCTCCTGGGCGGGGTCGAGCAAGCGGTTTTCGCCGAGCTTGCGCCCGCCAATGGCGTCGTGCAGCGCCTTGGCACCGAGCGCCTCATGGCGTTTGCAGATGTTGAAGACGCCTGTGCGACTCAGGCCGGTGAGCGCGGCGATCTTGTCGTAGGTGTTGCCGGCCTTGCGTAGCCGGATGACCTGAACCCGGCGCTCATGCCGCGCTTCGTGGCTCAACGATCTCATGTCAGTTGCTTGCATGAATCCGAGTTGGGGGCGGTGCAGATAAATTCAAGTGCACAAGGGCCGAATCAATAACAGGCCGTTGAAAAATCCCCTGCGAGCGTCCGCGTCGGCCGCTACGATCTGAAGCCATCCCGGAACAACTGCGACAAGAAAGATGAGAGGCAACCAAGACTTCCAGGGGGCGATGTTTAGCTACATCAGCCTTGAAGAAAGAGTGCCAGCGGCACACCCGCTGCGCAAGTTGCGCGCCGTGGTGGATGCGCTGCTGTCGAGCATGAACAGCGAGTTCGAAGCGGTGTACGCCCGCCGTGGCCGCCCCTCGGTGCCGCCGGAGATGCTGCTCAAGGCCTTGCTGCTGCAAATCCTGTTCTCCATCCGCAGCGAACGCCAGCTGGTCGAGGCGGTCAACTACAACCTGCTGTACCGCTGGTTCGTGGGCCTGAACATTGAAGACAAGGTCTGGGACCACTCCACCTTCAGCGCCAACCGCGAACGCCTCTTCAACGAAGACCTGGCGCGCGCCTTCTTCGAGCGCGTCAAGCTCAGCGCCCAGTGGGGCCGGCTTGCCAGCGACGAACACTTCAGCGTGGACGGCACGCTGATTGAGGCCTGGGCCTCGCACAAGAGTTTCAAACGCAAAGACGACGACAGCGGCACGCCACCCGGACGCAACCCCGAGGTGAACTTCAAAGGGCAGGAGCGCTGCAACGACACCCACGCCAGCACCACCGATGCCGATGCCCGGCTGTTCAAGAAGAGCGCGGGCGACAAATCTCGCCTGTGCCACATGGGGCACATCCTCATGGAGAACCGCAACGGGCTGATCGTGGATGTGGAGATCACACATGCCAGTGGCCCCGCCGAGCGCGAGGCGGCGCTGGCGATGCTCAAACGCCGGGGAAACAAGAACAAGCGGGCCACGGTCGGGGCCGACAAAGGTTACGACAGCCAGGCCTTCATCAAGGGCTGCCGAAAGCTCAAAGTCACGCCACACGTGGCGGCCAAGGACAAGCACTCGGCGGTCGATGGCCGCATCCGGCGCCACGAGGGCTACAAGACCAGCCTCAAAGTGCGCAAGCGCATCGAGGAGGCCTTTGGCTGGATCAAGACAGTGGGTGGTCTGGCCAAGACCAAATTGATCGGTCAGGCCAAGCTCGCGGGCCAGGCGCTGCTGTGCTTTGCCACCTACAACCTGGTGCGCATGGGCAGTCTGGGCGGCTGGTGGGACGCGCATCATGCGTGAACCATGGGATACGTGCGCCCGGAACGGGCAAAACGGCCTGCAAACAGGCCGAAATGGCCGCTCCAATCGCTGCGCAGGCCAGTTTGGGCGATCCGTTTCTTCGAAATCCACGACCCTGGCGCGTTCGATGAGCATTTTTTCAACGGCCTGTTAAAACGCGATGCGGGCGACGCTCTCGGCGGCGTCCTTCGGGTCCTTCTGGCCGTTCTTGACCGACACGTAGAGCACATTGCGCTGCGCGTCCAGCGCCAGGCTGTTCGGGTGCGTGGGCAGGCTCACCGTGCCCAGCGGTGCATAGCTGGCGCTGTCGTACAGGCTCACGGTGCCGGCTTCGCGGTTGGTCACGTACAGGCGCTTGCGCGGCGCGTCCAGCAGGATGCCCATCGGGCCCGCGCCGGTCGCAAAGCTGTGCAGCTGGCGGCCGGTGTTGGCGTCGAACACGGCCACGCGGTTGCCCGGGTGCTTGGACACGAAGCCCGGGATGCTGCTGCCCTGGTACTTGCGGATGTTCTCCGCGCCCTGGTCGGTCACGAACAGGCGCTGCGTCGCCGCGTCGAAGGCGATGTTCATCGGCTGCTCGGCGTCGGTCTGGATGCGCTGCGTGACTTCGAGCGTGCGGGTGCTGATCGTGATCAGCTCGCCCAGCAGGTTGGTCACGAACAGGCGCTGGCCCGCCGCGTCGAAGGCCAGGCCCGGCGCCTTGGCCAGGCCCAGGCCCGGGATGACCTTGTCCACCTTGAGCGTCTCGGTGTTCACGACGTACAACACGCTGGCGGTCTCGCCGCCGCCGTGGCCCTGCAGGAACAGGCGCTTGTTGACCGGATCGACGGCCAGCTCGCGCAGGTCCCGCGCGTAGCGCTGGACGTCCTTGCCGTTGCGGTCCTTGCCGGCGACCTTCTCTTCGAGTTGCACCACGCCGACCACGCGGTTGTTCACGATGTCCACCACCGTGACCGACAGGTCCACGGTGTTGCCCACGTACAGGCGGCCGGCCGCGTCGTCCAGCGTCACGCCGAAGCCCTTGCGCGCCAGCGGGATCTCGCGCTCGACGGCCAGCGTCTGCGGGTTCAGGCGCAGCACCTTGGCCGGGGCCGCATCGGCGCCGAAGCCCCCCGACGAGGCCACGAACACGGCGTTCTGCCGCGGGCTGTAGGCCAGCTCGTAGATGCCGCGGGCCACGGCCTGGCGCTGGGCCTGGGCCGGCTGGGCAGCCGCCTGGGACGCGGCGCCCGTCGCGGTGGGGGCGTTGCCTGCGCAACCGGCCAGCAGCACGCTCAGGGCCGCAGCGGCCAGCAGGGAGGATCGGAACATCATGTAGCAATACCTTTCAGGAGAGGGAAAGAAGGACGGGCCCGGCCCACAGGCCGGGTGCGGAAAAGAGAGACAGTGGGCACGCGCCGCCGCTCAACGCGCGCCACGCGGAGCCGCGCGGCGCAGGCGCCAGCGCTCAGTGCCAATCAGCGCCAGGAAGACCACGCCGGCGGCGAAGCTCGTGTGGCCCGAGAAGGACACCAGCCCCAGCGACCAGCCGCGCGTGCGCACCAGCAGCACCAGCGCCAGCAGCAGCAGCGCCCAGCCCGCCAAGCGCAGCAGTTTCGTCCGCGCAGGCGACAGGGGAGCCTTGAACAGGTCTTCCTGGTGGCGCTCCATGGCCAGGGCCAGGGCCGCGAAGCCCGGCACGCACAGTAGCAGGGCCAGCCCGTGGACGGCGGTCACGGCGCGGCCTCCCGCAGCGCGGGCTGAGCCTCAACACCCGCCGGCACCGGCTCAGGCGCCGCCGCCGGCCCTGCCTTGGCGGGCGCCCTGCGCACCGGGCGCGCCTTGGGCTGGTGCCGCTTCGTGCGGATCGCCAGCGCGGCATGCAGCAGGGCCAGGGCCAGCAGGCTCAGCTCCAGGCCCGCGAACACCCAGTCGCCGGCCGCCAGGCTGGACCACAGCGGCCGTTCGGTCGTGCAGGCATTGAGCACGGGCAGCAGCGCCAGCAGCGCCGCCCCGGCCCACAGCAGCTCGATCCAGGCTTTCTTCGCCGGACGCGCGAAGGCCCACAGCAGCGCCGCGCCCCAGGCGATGAACATGGCGTGGATCTCCCATTCGCGGCGGCCCGCCAGTTCCAGCGGCAGCAGGCGGTTGGCGGCCAGCATGGCGGCCATGCCGATGGACAGGCCCGCGATGGCCGCGATGTTCAGCCGCTCCACCAGCCAGAAACCGAAGTACGGCTTGTCGGGATCGGGCAGCCTGGCGCGGCGCTTGACGGTCCACATGACGAGCCCGCTGCCCACCATCGCCGTGCCCGCCAGGCTCACGAGGAAGTACATCCAGCGCAAGGCATCGTCGGCGAAGCGGCCCAGGTGCAGCGCATACAGCACGCCGCGCGTCTCGGCCGCGGCGCCCACCTGGTCCCTGGCCTCGATCAGCTCGCCCGTGGTGCCGTCGAACAGCAGGTACTGCGGGCTGTACGAGGCGCGGCCGTCGTCGCCGCGCGCGACGATCACGCGCGCGCTGCGGTCGCCCGGGTTGTTGACCGTGATGCGGTTGACGTTGCCCACGCCCCAGCGGGCCTCGCCCTCGCGCACGAAGGGGCCCACGGGCAGCAGCGCCGCCTTCTGGCCGGTGGGCTTCTCGGCCGGCACGAAGGCGCTCATCTGCGAGGTCATCTCGCGGCGCTCGGCCGGTGTCTTGAAGGCCACGTCGTTGCCCCAGGGCATGTACATCAGCATCAGCGTGATCAGGCCCGAGTAAGTGATCATGAGGTGGAAGGGCAGCCCGAACACCGACAGCGCGTTGTGCGCGTCGAGCCAGGAGCGCTGGCCCTTGCCCCAGCGGAAGGTGAAGAAGTCGATGAAGATCTTCTTGTGCGTGATCACGCCGCTGACGATGGCCACCAGCATGAACATGGCCGCCAAGCCCGCCAGCCAGCGCCCCCACGCCACCGGCATGTAGTGGAACTGGAAGTGGAAGCGGTAGAAGAACTCGCCCCCCGCGGTCTCGCGCGCGCTCACCTTCTCGCCCGTGGCGGGGTCGAAGCGCGCGTTCTCGAAGCCGCGGCGGCCTTCCACCTGGGGCTTGCGCCAGAAGGCCGAAGCGACGTTGGTGCGCTCGTCGGGCAGGCCCACGCTCCATTGCGGGCTGCCCGCGGCCTGCACGGCCAGCGTATCGATCACGCGCTGCGCCACGCCGGCCAGCTCCGGCACCTGCGACTGGTGCGCCAGCTCGGGCTGCATCCACTGCGAGATCTCTTCCTTGAAGTAGCTCACCGTGCCCGTGAGGAACATCGCATACAGGAACCAGCCCATGAGCAGGCCGGTCCAGATGTGCAGGTCCGACATGGTCTGGCGCAGGCCCGGCGCCTTCGGCGCTTTCTTCGGCATCGGTTCGGCCCGCTGCGGTGTGGCGTCGCTCACTGGAGTACCTTCGCCTTCGGCTGCGGAGCGAGCACCTGGGGGCGGCCCGGCGGTGCTCATGCAGCCCCCTGCCCTTTCCACGCCCACAGCGCGGCCAGCCCCAGGGGCACGGCCGCCGCCAACAGGCCCGCCCAGGCGTGCAGGGCCGAGCGCACGGCGAAAACCCAGACCACGGCCAGCGTGTAAATCAGGAAACTGGCCTGCATGCCGGTGAGCACGGCCTGCACCTTGTCCATGGGCAGCGCCAGCGCCGCCACGCTGCCCAGCGCCGCCAGCGCGTAGCCGCCGAAGAGCGCCGCAACGATGCGCGAGATCAGGGGCGCCGTGCGCCGCAGCGTTCCGAGCGCGCGCCGCGGCGCCGCGGCCATGGCCGCAGCAGAGGATGAAGTCATGGCAAACTCATTGAGAACAATTCTCATTGTAGTTGCAGCCGGCGGCGCAAGAACAGCACTCCCGGTAAAATCGCTGGTTTCGTCCGCGCGCATCGCCGTGCGGCAACGGCCCGCCGGCTCGTCCAGGCGGGGGCCGCCTCCCGCTCCTGCTGCTGTCCCGACCCGCGGATCGTCTTTCGCGGCTCCCTTCACGCGAAACAATTCATGTCGTCCAACCTGCACCCCATGCTCAACGTGGCCATCAAGGCCGCACGCGCCGCCGGCGCCATCATCAACCGCGCCGCCCTCGATGTGGAGGCCGTGCGCGTGTCGCAAAAGCAGGTGAACGACTTCGTGACGGAGGTGGACCACGCCAGCGAGCAGGCCATCATCGAGACGCTGCTGACGGCCTACCCGGGCCATGGCATCCTGGCCGAGGAATCGGGCAGCGAGCATGGCGCCAAGGACTCCGACTACCAGTGGATCATCGATCCGCTGGACGGCACCACCAACTTCATCCATGGCTTCCCGGTCTACTGCGTGTCCATCGCGCTGGCCTTCCGCGGCAAGATCGAGCAGGCGGTGGTCTACGACCCCACGCGCAACGACCTGTTCACGGCCTCCAAAGGCCGCGGTGCCTTTCTCAACGAACGCCGCATCCGCGTGTCCAAGCGCACGCAGCTCAACCAGAGCCTGATTTCCACCGGCTTCCCCTTCCGCGCCGGCGACAACTTCAAGCAGTACCTGGCCATCATGGCCGACCTGATGCCGCGCGCCGCCGGCCTGCGCCGCCCGGGCGCCGCCGCGCTGGACCTGGCCTACGTGGCCGCCGGCTATGCCGACGCCTTCTTCGAGACCGGGCTGAACATCTGGGACGTGGCCGCCGGCTCGCTGCTGGTGACCGAGGCCGGCGGCCTGATCGGCAACTTCACGGGCGAAGGCGAGTACCTGGAGCAGCGCGAATGCCTGGCCGGCAGCCCCCGCATCTACGGCCAGCTGGTGCCCATCCTGACCAAGTACTCCAAGTTCGCGGGCGTGGACGACAAGCTTGCCGCCACCGAGCGCGTGCGCAGCGTGGGCGGCACGGGGGGCTCGCGCCGCATGACGGGCGCGATCAGCAGCAGCAGCGTGGCGGCCGATGGCGGCGAGGTCGACCTGTACGCACGCTCCACCGTGGGCCTGCAGGAAGAAGCCGCCTCCCGCCAGGAAGAGGCTGCCGCCCCGGCACCCGCCAAGGCCCCGCGCAAGATGATCCGCGCCAAGCGCCCCGCGGCCGACGACGCGCAACCCTCGGTTCCGCCCACCGCCGAGTCGTGACCCCCTTGCAGCCCGGTGCCGCCGTGCAGCGCACGCGCGCCGCGCTGCGCGTGGCGCTGAGCCATGACGTGCTCAACGGGCTCACGGTGGCCCTCGGGCTGCTGCTGATCTCGGGCGGCGTGCACCTGTGGCTGGGCGCCGCGGCCGGCGCCGCCGCCTCCACCGGCGTGATCGTGGCGAGCCCGCCCGACCGCGCGGCCCCGCGGCGCGGCAAGCTGCGCCAGATGCTGCCGGCGCCGCTGCTGGGCATTCCGCTCTTCTTCGCCGTGCAGCTGCTGCACGGCATGCCCTGGCAGCTGGGCCTGCTGCTGGTGCCAGCCACCTTCCTCGCCTTCCTGGCCATGGCCTGGGGCAAGCGCGGCATCCCGGTCGCCATCGCCGTGATGCTGGCCATGGTCTTCGCCATGGCGATGCCGGCGCCGGCCAGCGCGCACGAGGCGCTGGTGCGCACCGGCCACATGGCGCTGGGCGCGGCGCTCTACGCCCTCTGGGCCACGCTGGTGAATCTGGTGCTCAACGCGCGCTACCGGCAACTGGCCATGGCCGACCTGCTGTTCTCGGTGGCGGCGCTCATGCGCACCGAGGCACGGCAGTTCAGCGCGCGCGACGAATCCAGCGACGTGCGCGAGGTGGCCGAGCCGCTGCTGGGCCGCCTGCTGGCCACGCAGGCCGCGCTGGCCGACCAGATGCAGTCGGCGCGCGACCTCGTGCTCGAATCCCCGCGCACACCCGCACGCCAGCGCCTGGCCGGCATGCTGATCACCGTGCTGGAGATGCGCGACCACCTGCTGGCCAGCGAACTGGACCTGGACAGCCTGCGCGAGCACCCGCGCCACGCCGCCGCCCTGGCCACCATGCGCGAGGTGATGCAGGCGTTGGCCGAGGACGTGGAGGCCATGGCCGACCATTTGCTGCTGCTGCGCCGGCCCGACGCGGTGGCCGACCGCCGCCCCCAGCTGGCCGCCATCCACGCGGCGCAGGCCGAGGACCATGCCGCGCTGCACGGCCCCTCGCCGGCCATGCTGGCGCGCGGGCTGGCCAGCCGCATCGGCCACCTCAACGACGAGGTGCGGCGCCTGGCCGAACTCGCGCGCGGCGAGCGCGCGCCCGACCTCGCCATCGTGCGCGCCAACTGGCAGATGTTCGTCAGCCCCACCGACTGGTCGCCCGCGCCCTTCCTCGCGCTGTGGCACTGGGACGCGCCGCCGCTGCGCCACGCCATCCGCGCCGCGCTGGCGCTGGGCACGGGCTACCTCATCGCGGTGCTGATGCCCTGGGGCTCGCACGACTACTGGATCCTGCTGACCATCGTGGTGGTGCTGCGCGGCAGCCTGGCGCAGACGCTGGAGCGCCGCAACGAGCGCGTGGCCGGCACCTTGCTGGGCAGCGTGCTCGCGGTGGCCGTGCTGTCCGCGCACCCGGGGCCGCTGCAGATGCTGCTCATCATGGCGCTGGCGCAGTCGGTGGCGCATGGCTTCGCAGTGCGCAAGTACGTATGGACGGCCATCGCCGCCACCGTGCTGGGCCTGGGCCAGGCGCATTTGCTCAATGCCGGTGCGGCCCCCACCTTCGCGCTCGTGGAGCGCATCGCCGACACGCTGATCGGCGCGGCGCTGGCCTGGGGCTTTTGCTACGTGCTGCCCTCGTGGGAACGCACGCAGCTGCCCTCGCTGCTCAAGCGCACGCTCGCCGCGCAGGCGCGCCATGCGCGGCATGCGCTGTCGCTGGGCCAGCTGCAGGCGCTGGACAACGCGCCCGAGCTGGCCTGGCGCCTGGCGCGCCGCGAGGCCTTCGACAGCCTCTCGGCCCTGGTGCAGGCCACCCAGCGCGCGCTGTCGGAGCCGCGCGCCGTGCAGCCGCCGCTGGCCCTGCTGCAGCGCCTGCAGGCCCACAGCTACCAGCTGCTCGCGCAGCTCAGTGCCGTCAAGACCATGCTGGTGCAGCGGCGCGACCGCCTCACGCTGCCCAGTGTCGAAGGGCCGATGCAGCGCGCCGCGCAGCGCATCGAGCAGGCCATCGGCGCGGCCGGCCTCGCCGGCCCGGAGGCGGCCGCGGCCGCGCAAGCCGACGCGGGCGCCATGCCCTCGCTGCCCACCGGGCCCGTGCGGCTGCCCGACCCGTTCGAGAACGACATCAGCCCCTGGCTGCTGCGCCGGCTCGACCTGGCCGTGGGGCTGGCCCAGCAGCTGGGCAGCGATGCGCAGCAGACGCTGCGCGCCTTGCAGGACAAGGCCGACGATGCGGCACTGCCGGCGCAAGCCGGGGAACCTCCGGCCGGGGCGGGGCTCCCTCCCCCGACGACGCTGCGCTGAAGGCGCGGCGCTCGCACGCGGCAGCCGGCCGCCGGGGGCGCCCCAGGCGCCCTTTTTCCCCCGCGCTCGAGGACTTTATTCCTGCATGACCTTCGACACCCTGACCTCCCATCCCTGGTTCGCCACCGGCGTGGCGGCGCTCATCGCGCTGACCGTCGCGCTCATCGTGCACCGCGTCGGCTCGCTGGTGCTGCTGCGCGTGACGCGCCCGCTGCCCACCGTCCACCTGCTGGTGCAGGCCGCCAGCCCGGCTGCGCGCTGCCTGCTGCCGCTGCTGGCGCTGCAGGGCGTGTGGCAGGCGGCGCCCGAAGGGCTGCCGGGGCTGTCGGGCCTGCGCCACCTCAACGCGCTGGCGCTGATCGCCAGCTTCACCTGGCTGGCGCTGCAGCTCATCAACGGCTTTGCGGACGCGGTGCTGCGGCGCCACCCGGTCGACGTGGCAGACAACATGCAGGCGCGCCGCATCCACACGCAGACGCGCGTGCTCTCGCGCACCGCGATGGTGATCGTGGGCATCATCGGCGCCGCCATGATGCTGATCACCTTCCCGGGCGCGCGCCAGGTGGGTGCCAGCCTGCTGGCCTCGGCCGGCGTGATCGGCATCGTCGGCGGCCTGGCCGCCAAGCCGGTGTTCAGCAACCTGATCGCAGGCATCCAGATCGCGCTCACGCAGCCCATCCGCATCGACGACGTGCTCATCGTCGAAGGCGAATGGGGCCGCGTGGAAGAGATCACCGGCACCTACGTCGTGCTGCGCATCTGGGACGAGCGGCGGCTGATCATTCCGCTGAACTACTTCATGGAAAAGCCCTTCCAGAACTGGACGCGCAACAGCGCCCAGCTGCTGGGCTCGGTCTTCCTGTACGTGGACTACACGACGCCGCTGGCGCCGCTGCGCGAGGCGGTGGAGCGCATCGTCAAGAGCGCGCCCGAGTGGGACGGCCGCTTCTTCAATCTGGTTGTGACCGACGCCACCGAGCGCAGCATGCAGTTGCGCATCCTGTGCACGGCCGCCAGTTCGGGCCTGGCCTGGGACCTGCGCTGCCGCGTGCGTGAAGGCGTCATCGACTTCATGCAGCGCGAATATCCCGAGCACCTGCCGCGCCTGCGCATCGAGGGCGGCCCGCAAACCCCGGAAACTTCGCCCACGCGCGCGCCGTTCACGGCCGTGCCGGCGAGCCCGAGCCCCTGACGCCGCCCCCCGCCGGCGGTGACGGGCGGCGCTCAGCCGCGCCCGCGCCGCCGGTCGGCCTTCGGCAGCTCCGCCGCCGCCACCAGCGTCTCGGCGCGGCGCTGCAGGGCCTCCAGTGCCTCGTCCAGCGCCTTCACGTGCGCATCGTCCAGCACGGCCAGCAGTTCCGCGTTGATGACCGTCACCAGCGGATAGAGCGCGTCGTACAGCGCCCGGCCTTCGGGCGTGAGGCTGAGCAGCACGTGGCGCCGGTCGCCGCCCGGCTGCGTGCGCGAGACCAGTTGCTTGGCCACCATCGAGCCCACGGCCTTGGAGGTCCGCGCGCGGTCCAGTTGCGCATGCGCCGCCAGCTGCGAGGAGCTGAGCGCCCCACGGCTGGCCAGCGTCGCGATCAGCCGCCATTCGCGCCGCGTGATGCCGAAGCGGCCCTCGCACAGCCGGATCACCATGCTGCCCGCCACGCCCAGCAGCCGGCTCAGGCGGTACAGCAGCAGGTCGTCCAGCGCGCGGGCGCCCTCGCCTTCACGGGGCGGCACGGTCGACAGGGTCATGGGGTTATTGATTCGGCCCTTGTGCACTTGAATTTATCTGCACCGCCCCCAACTCGGATTCATGCAAGCAACTGACATGAGATCGTTGAGCCACGAAGCGCGGCATGAGCGCCGGGTTCAGGTCATCCGGCTACGCAAGGCCGGCAACACCTACGACAAGATCGCCGCGCTCACCGGCCTGAGTCGCACAGGCGTCTTCAACATCTGCAAACGCCATGAGGCGCTCGGTGCCAAGGCGCTGCACGACGCCATTGGCGGGCGCAAGCTCGGCGAAAACCGCTTGCTCGACCCCGCCCAGGAGGCCCTGGTGCGCAAGCTCATCGCCGACAAGACGCCCGATCAGCTCAAGATGCCCTACGCGCTGTGGACCCGCGCCGCTGTGGCCCAACTCATCGAACAGCGCTTTGGGCTGCGACTGCAAGTGCGCACCATGGGCAAGTACCTGGCGCGCTGGGGCTTCACGCCGCAAAAGCCGATGAAGAAGGCCTACGAGCAGTCACCGGCGGCGGTCAAGAAGTGGCTCGACGAGGACTACCCCGCCATTGCCGCGCGGGCCAAGGCCGAGGGAGCCGAAATTCACTGGGGCGACGAGAGTGGACTGCGCAGCGACGATGTACGCGGCCGTGGTTTTGCGCCCAAGGGCCAGACGCCGGTGGTGCGGGTCAACAACAAGCGCCACAGCCTGGCGGTCATCTCCACCGTGACCAACAAAGGGCAGATGCGCTGGCGCATCTTTGACGGGGCGCTCAACACCACAATCCTGATCGACTTCCTGCGCCGGCTGATCAAGGGACAGACCAAGAAGGTGTTCCTGATCCTGGACAACCTGCGGGTGCATCATGCCAAACCGGTCAAGGCCTGGCTGGCCGAGCATGCCGATGCCATCGAGGTGTTCTACCTACCGAGCTATAGCCCGGAGTTGAACCCGGATGAGATGGCCAATGCGGATATCAAGCAGGCGGTCACGAAGCTGGCACCGGCGCGAACGAAGCTGCAACTGGCCAAAGCCACAGCCAAGCACCTTCGCAGCGTGCAACGCCAGCCCGAGCGCATCCGCAAGTACTTCGAGCACGCCACGGTACGCTATGCGGCTTGAGTCAAGTTCATTGAGGCCGGATCAATAGTCCGCACAACAGTTGATTTGAACAATCGATTGTGGGACTTCCAGAATCGCGGCCAGATGCCCGCCGCATGTCCGGCACGGGCGCACCATCGACACGACGGAGACAAGCACCCCCATGAAGCACTCACCGACCCGCCGCCTGGCCCTGCACAGCGCCATCGCGGCCACCCTGATCGGCACCGTCGCCGCAGCCGCCGCCCAGCCGCTGGACGGCCCGCTGCGCGTGGTCGTCGGCTACGCGCCCGGCGGCGCCACGGACATGGTCGCGCGCTTCGTGGGCGACCGGCTGGCGCAGAAGCTCGGCGTGCCGGTGCTGGTCGACAACAAGCCCGGCGCGGGCGGCCGCCTGGCGGCGCAGCAGGTCAAGGCCGCACCGGCCGGGCAGAACGTGCTGATGGTCGCCAACCCGGCCGTGATGGTGGTGGCGCCGCTGGTCTTCAAGGACAACGGCTACGACCCCGAGAAGGACTTCCAGCCCGTCGCGCACGTCAACGACTACGACTTCGGCCTGGCCGTGAGCCCGCAGGTGCCGGCCAAGGACCTCAAGCAGCTCTTCGACTGGATGCGTGCCCACCCGGCCCAGGCCAACGTCGGCGTGCCGGCCACGGGCAGCCTGCCGCACTTCTTCGCGCTGATGCTGGGCCAGAAGGCCCAGGTGCCGACCGAGGTGGTGGGCTACAAGGGCTCGGCCTCGGTGATCACCGACCTGATCGGCGGCCAGGTGCCGATCGCCGTCGACACCTTCGACGTGCAGCTGCCGCAGTACCAGGCGGGCAAGATGCGCATCCTGGCGATGTCGGGCGTCAAGCGCTCGCCCTTCGCGCCCGACGTGCCGACTTTCAAGGAGGCCGGGCTGGACCTGGCCGCCTCGGGCTGGAACACCTTCTTCGCGCCGGCCTCGATGCCGCGCGAGAAGGTCGAGCGCCTGGCGCGCGAGATCCGCGAGGTGATGCAGGAGCCCGAAGTGCAGCGCCGCTTCACAGACAGCAAGCTGGTGCCGGTGGTCGCGACGCGCGAACAGACCGAAGCCATGCTCAAGGCCTACCGGGCGCAGTGGGCGCCGGTGGTCAAGACCTCGGGGTACAACCCATGAGCGCCAGGCCCAACATCCTCTTCATCGTCGCGGACGACCTGGGCTACGCCGACCTGGGCTGCTACGGTGGCCGCGAGGCGAACTTCGGCCCCGTCTCGCCGGTATTGGACCGGCTGGCGGCGCAGGGCGCGCTCTTCACGCAGGGCTACGCCAACTCGCCCGTGTGCTCGCCCACGCGCTTCGGCATGATCACCGGGCGCTACCAGTACCGCCTGCGCGGCGCGGCCGAAGAGCCGATCAACAGCAAGAGCCGCGGCAGCGACACCCTGGGCATGCCGCCCGAACACCCGACGCTGCCCTCGCTGCTCAAGGACGCGGGCTACCGCACCGCCCTCATCGGCAAGTGGCACCTGGGCCATCCGCCGCACTTCGGCCCGCTGCGCTCGGGCTATGAGGAGTTCTTCGGGCCGATGGCGGGCGGGGTGGACTACTTCACCCATTGCGACTCGCGCGGCACGCACGACCTGTACGACGGCACCGAGGCGTCTAAGGCCGAGGGCTACCTCACCGACCTGCTCTCGCGCCGCGCCGTGGACTACGTGGACCGCATGGCCCAGGGCGAAGATGCGGATCGGCCCTTCTTCCTCAGCCTGCACTACACCGCGCCCCACTGGCCCTGGGAGACGCGCGAGGACGCGGACCGCGCCCCGGCCGTGAAGGACAACCTCTTCGATCTGGCCGGCGGCAACATCCACGTCTACCGCCGCATGATCCACCACATGGACGAGGGCATCGGCTGGATCGTCGAGGCCTTGCGCAGGAACGGCCAGCTCGACCACACGCTGATCGTGTTCACCAGCGACAACGGCGGCGAACGCTTCTCGGACAACTGGCCGCTGGTGGGCGGCAAGATGGACCTGACCGAGGGCGGCATCCGCGTGCCGTGGATCGCGCACTGGCCGGCCGTGATCGCGCCGGGCACGCAGAGTCGCCAGTTGTGCATGACCATGGACTGGTCGGCCACGATGCTCGATGCCGCGGGCGTGGCGGCGCACCCGGACTACCCGCTCGACGGCGTGTCGCTGCTCGGCGTGCTGAAGCAACCGGGCCACACCTTTGCGCGCCCGCTGCACTGGCGCATGAACCACCGCGGCCAGCGCGCGCTGCGCGAGGGCGACTGGAAGTACCTGCGGGTGGACGGCCACGACTACCTCTTCAACCTCCCGGCCGACGAGCGCGAGCGCGCCAACCTGGCAGGCCGGCAGAGCGAGCGGCTGGCGCGCATGCGTGCGGACTGGGAGGCCTGGAATGCCGGCATGCCGCCCATTCCGGAAGAAGCCACGGTGAGCCTGGGCTACTCGGCTAAGGACATGCCCCAGCGCTGAGAAGCTGTAAACGAATCCGACATGGCCGCTCATCCCGCCCAAATGCACGCCCTCATCGTTGCAAATGCTTGCCATAGCCCGAGCTATGACTGCGCTTTGCGCCTCGATGGCGCACCTTTGGGTGGTCTGCTCGGCCACGCCGGATTCATCCGCACGTTCTGAGCCAGCGCTGCCACCGCCTTCAGCGTGCCATCCACTGCGCGAAAGTGATGCGGCCCTGCCTCGCGGCGCCTGCGGGCACCAGCGTCGCATCGTCCAGCGGCGCGCCGAAATACAGGGCATGCGGGTCGGCCACCACCCGCCGCCCATCCTGCTTCAGATCCAGGTAGCGCTGCACCAGCTCCGCCAGCCGAAAGCGTTCGGGGCCGGCGATTTCCACGCGGCCGTTGCGCGGCGCGCCCAGCGCCACCTCGGCCAGCATGGCGGCCACCTCATCGGAGCTGATCGGCTGGATGAAGGCGGGCGAGAGGCGAATCTCGTCGCCCGCGCCGGCGGATTGCGCGATGCCGCCCAGGAATTCCAGGAACTGCGTGGCCTGCACGAGGGTGTACGGCACACCGGCGGCTTCGATCAGGTCCTCCTGCGCCTGCTTGGCCCGGAAATAGCCGCTTTCCTGGAGCCGGCCGGTGCCCACCACCGACAGCGCCACATGGTGCCGCACCCCGGCCTGCGCTTCGGCCGCCAGCAGGTTGCGGCCCGAGGTGCGGAAGAAGTCCAGCACCGCAGCGTCTTCGAAGGACGGCGAGTTCGCCACGTCCACCACCACCTGCGCGCCGGCCAGTGCGGCCGCCAGGCCCTCGCCGGTGAGGGTGTTGACGCCGGTGTTCGGCGACGCCGCGAGCACCTCGTGACCGCGCTGCTGCAGAAGGGGAACCAGCTGCCGGCCGATCAGGCCCGTGCCACCAATGACGACGATCTTCATGAGAGCTCCTGCTGAAAAGAGGGGCGGCTCAGGCGAGCTGCGCCATGTCCAACCCGAAGGCCGGGTCTGCCGAGCCGGGCGCGGTGCGAAAGGCCACGCTCAGGCGGTTCCGGGCGTGGATGCCCATCAGTTTGCGGGTCAGGCTGAACTCGACCGGCTTCTTGAAAAAGCTCGGGGCCTGCTGCCCGGCGTTGAGACGTTGTTTCATGGGGATGTCCTCTGGAGTGAATCGGGAAGGTTTAAACGGTGTCCCTCCCAAGACGCGGCAGCGCAGCCCTCTGTGACGGCCGGACCAGGCCTTGTCGGCCAGGGCTTGCGCAAGACCTTTTTCGATATATCTTTTCTATTCCAGATATAAATCGATGCCATGACGTCCACGAAACTCTTTCCCCAGGACCCGACGATCGGCGCACGGCACGGCGGCGGCGGGGGGCACCGCATCTTCGGGCGCGGCGGCCTCAAGCTGGTGCTGCTGCGCTTGATCGCCGATGCGCCTCGCCACGGCTACGAGCTGATCAAGGCCATCGAGGAGCGCCTGGGGGGCCGCTACAGCCCCAGCCCGGGCGTGGTCTACCCCACGCTGACCTGGCTGGAAGAAGCTGGGCTGGTGATCGTGGACGCCCCCGACCACGGCGGGCGCAAGCGCTACCGCGTGACCCCGGCCGGGCTGGCCTTCCTGGCCGAACAACGACAGGCCGCCGATGAACTGATGGCCCGCATGCACGCGGGGGTGGACGGCGCGGGCCTGCGCGCCGGCCGGCCGCCGCAGGTGGCACGGGCCATCGAAAACCTCAAGCTCGCGATGCGCATGCGGCTCGCGCGCGAACCCCTCAGCGATGAACAGGCGCACGCGTTTGCGGCCGTGCTCGACCAAGCCGCGCAACACATCGAACGAATCTGATTCCATGACCGATCACACCCTGACCGCCTCCCCCGAACGCCGCGCGCAGCGCGTGCGCCACACCCTGCGCTTCCGGCGCCTGACCGTGCTGCGCACCGAGCATCCCACCCCGCACCTGATCCGCATCACGCTGGGCGGCCCGGAACTGGAAGGTTTCACCAGCCCCGGCTTCGACGACCACATGAAGCTGTTCTTTCCCGACCCGCAGACCGGCGCGCTGACACTGCCCACGGCCGGCCCCGACGGTCCGATTTGGCCCGAAGGCCCCAAGCCCATCGCGCGCGACTACACGCCGCACCATCACGACCCGGCGGCCGGCACGCTGCAGGTGGACTTCGCGCTGCACGAGGCCGGCCCCGCCACCGCCTGGGCACGCCAGGCCCGGCCCGGCGACCTGCTGGGCGTGGGCGGACCGCGCGGCTCCTTCATCGTGCCCACGAACTTCGACTGGCACCTGCTGATCGGCGACGACACCGCCCTGCCGGCCATCGCGCGCCGCCTGGCCGAGCTGCCGGCCGACGCCCGCGTGCTGGTGCTGGCCGAAGTGGACAGTGCGGCCGACCAGGTGCCGCTGCCCACGGCGGCGCGCGCCCAGGTCGTGTGGGTGCACCGCGACAGCAGCCCGGCCGAAGGCGAATTCCCGCTGCTGGCCGCGCTGCGCGGCACGCCCTTGCCCACCGGGGCCTTCCATGCCTGGATCGGCTGCGAATCGGCCGCGGCCAAGGCCCTGCGTGCGCATCTGGTGCACGACTGCCAGGCCAACCCGCAATGGATCCGTGCCTCGGGCTACTGGCGCCGCGGAGCCGCCGGCACGCACGACAGCCACGGCGACTGAAAGCGCGGCACCGCCCGGCGCCGGCCATGCGGCCGGGCGGCGATCGCGCAGCCATCCGGCCCGCCGTGCGCCACCGCCCGCGCCGATCGGCCATCCGGACGAATTGACGCTGCCTGCCGGTCGCCGCAGAATCGCGCCCCCTGTAGTTCTAATGACTACATGAGAACCGCGAAGTTCGCAGGGGATGGAAAGGCGGTTCTCGACCTGCAGGCTGACGATGCGCACCACGACCGACTTTGCCAACTGGCAGCATTGGATGCTCATCGCCCTCGTGGCGGTGGGCGCCCTGGCGCTGCTCTACCGCCTGGCCAGCAGCACGCACGCGCGCCGGCAGCAGAAGAAGCGCATCGTGGCCGCACGCGTGCGCTCCGGCCATGTGCCGCTGGACATTCCCACCACGCACGGCGACCTGGGCGACCCCACCACCAGCTGGGCGAACCTGGGCCATGAGGACGGCAAGCCGCGGGTGGTGGACGAGCACCCCACCCTGCGCATCCGCTACACCGACGCCTACGGCAAGCTGGCCGAGCGCGTGATCGAGGTGGAGCGCGTGGACCTGCACCGCCAGGCCATCGTGGCCAAGGGCAACAGCCTCTACGACCCGCGCATCTACCCGCTGGAGCGGATCGTGGAAGTGCGCAACCACCGCACCGGCAAAGCCTTCAACCTGGGCCAGTGGGTGGACGCCGTGCGCGTGGCGCGGCGCCACCGCGAATCGCACAGCGACCTGCAAGCGCTCGACAGCCGCCGCGCCTGATCCTGCGGAGTGAAAGACCGGGCGCTCCCGGCGGCCGACGCTCGGTGCCGCGGCGCCGGGCATGGCGGGCCGCAGGTCTTTCCCGCGGCCCGGCTTCCCGCATGCGTTCAGCCGCGTGCCGCCATCGCCTTCGTCACCTCGTTGGTGCCCTGCGCGGCGCCGCTTTGCGGCACCTGTTCGCCGTTGCGGTCGGTCACCTGGGCCAGCTGGGCCGCCAGCTGCTCGGGCGTATCCGGCGCCAGCCCCAGGTGCAGGCCCTGCGTGAGCGTGATGTGGGCCGCCTCGAAGGTGCCCGCGCCGGCGCACAGGATGGTGCGCGTGGGCGCGCTTTCGTGCGCCAGCACCAGCATGGCCGGCACCACGGCTTCGGGCTTGAGCGCAGCCAGCACTTCGGCCGGCATCAGCCCCTCGGTCATGCGCGTGGCGGCCGTGGGCGCCAGGCAGTTCACGTGGATGTTGTTCTTCGCGCCTTCCAGGCTCAGCGTCTGCATCAGCCCCACCAGCGCCAGCTTGGCGGCGCCGTAGTTGCTCTGGCCGAAGTTGCCGTACAGGCCCGAGGACGAGGTGGTCATCACGATGCGGCCGTACTTCTGCTCGTTCATGAGCGCCCACACGGCCTTGGTGCAGTTCACGGCACCCATCAGGTGCACGTCCACCACCAGCTGGAAGTCGGCCAGCTCCATCTTGGCGAAGCTCTTGTCGCGCAGGATGCCGGCGTTGTTGACCAGGATGTCGACGCGGCCCCAGGCATCCACGGCCTGCTGCACCATGGCCTGCACGGCCGCGAAGTCGGTGACCGAGGCGCCGTTGGCGATGGCTTCGCCGCCCGCGGCGCGGATCTCTTCCACCACCTGCTGCGCGGCCGTGAGCGAACCGCCCTGCCCGTCCACCGCGCCGCCCAGGTCGTTGACGACCACCTTGGCGCCGCGCGCGGCCAGGGCCAGTGCATGCTGGCGGCCCAGGCCGCCGCCCGCGCCGGTGACGATGGCCACGCGGCCCTTGAAATCGATGCTCATGCTGTGTCCGTAAGAATTGATCAGGCGCCCCGGAGGATACGCAGTTCCATGCCTTTCACGTACGGCTTCACGGCGCGGCGGTAGTCCTTCATGTGCGGCGCGGACCCGTGCGCGGCCAGGTGCTCGATGCTCTCCCACTGCTCGACCACGACCACGCGGTCCGCGCCCATGGCGGTCTGGCCCGGGATGGCGGGCTCGAAGTCCACCGTCGGCACGTAGGCGATGCAGCCGGCCTCGGCCTTCACGGTGGGCACGAGCTTGTTGAACTCGGCGAGGAAGGCTTCGCGGGTGCCGGGGTTGAGGTCCACGGTGGCGACGACATGGATCATGGCGGAAGGTCTCCTGAACGTGTGAAAACGGCCAGTGTTCCACGAGCGCGCCGGCGCGCCTGTCCGGTGGCGGACAAGGGCCCGCCGCCCGCCGCGCCCGGCGCTCAGATCGCCAGCAGCGCCTCGCCGCGCAACGGCCGCAGGCCCAGGCGGTCCGGCGACACGTATTGCTCGCGGTACTGCTCGAAAGGCATCGTGTCCGCGGCCTCGATGCGCGCCTGCGCCGCCACCGATTCGGCGCTGCGCGCCTCCCAGTCCTGCTGCTGCGCCTGGCTCCAGGGCAGCGCCAGCAGCTCGTCGCGCGCGGCCTTCGAGCGCTCGCGCGTGAAGTCGATGAAGCTGTGGCCGTGGCGCTCGGCCATGGCGGCCAGCACGCGCGCCGACGGCAGCGTCTGGGGCGCGGCCAGTGCCGCCTGGGCGGCGGCCACGGCCTCCTGGTGCGCATGCCCGCCATGGGCCGCGTCCAGCGCCGCGGCAATGGGCTCGCATTCGGCCAGGATCTGCGCGCCCCACGCCACCAGCGGCACGGCCTGGCCGTGGCGGTGCAGGTGCAGTCCGGGTTCGCGGCCGCGCGCGGCCGTGAGGTGCTGGTTGTGGCCGATCTCCGCGATCTCCTCGCGCGAATCGGGCGGGCTGTCGGCCAGCAGGCAATGCAGCAGGAACACGTCCAGCCAGCGCATGGTCTGCGCCTGGATGCCGACGGCCGAGAACGGGTCCAGGTCCAGCAGCCGCACTTCCACGTACTCCACGCCGCGTTCGCGCAGCGCATGCAGGGGGCGCTCGCCCGGGAAGATCACGCGCTTGGGGCGGATGGTGCCGTAGAACTCGTTCTCGATCTGCAGCAGCGTGGTGGCCAGCTGGTTGTACTCGCCGCCCAGGTTGCGCACGCCGATGGCTTCATAGGCCGGATAGGGCCGTGTGAGCGCGTCGGCCAACGAAGCGCCGTAGCCGTCCAGGCTGTTGTAGCTCACGGCCAGCGACGCCTGCGCCTCGCTCTGGTAGCCCAGGCGGCCCATGCGCAGCGAGGTGCCGTGCGGCATGTGCATGGTGTACTCGCCGATGGGCTGCAGCTCGTGCGGGCGGCCTTCGACAAAGCTCGCGCACACGGCCGGCGAGGCGCCGAACAGCACCAGCGGCAGGAAGGCATGGCGGCGGAAGTTGCGGATCAGCGCGAAGTACTCTTCGCTCGTCACCTCCGGCAGCGACCAGTTGTAGTGCACGCCCGAGATGGTCTGCATGCGCCGGCCATAGCGGTGCGACAGGCCCATGCGGTACACGCTCTTGGCGCGGCCCACGTTGGAGGTGCCATAGCGCCCCAGCGGGATGGTTTCGTCCGAGGGCAGGCCGCAGGGCATGCTGGCCAGCCACATCGATTCATCGCCTGCCGCAGCCAGCGTGCGGTAGGTGAACTGGTGCACCTCGCGCAACTCGGCCAGACAGGCCTCGACGTCGGCATGCACGCCCGTGATCAGCTCCAGCTGCGACTCGCTGAAGTCGGTCGTGATGTTCGGATGCGTGAGCGCGCTGCCCAGCGCCGCCGGATGCGGCGTGAGGGCCAGCTTGCCGTCGGGCTGCGAGCGCAGGCTTTCGCGCTCGATGCCCCGGCGCATGCCCAGCATCCGCGACGCCGGCAGGGCCTTCAGCCGTTCTTGCAATGTGCTCATGCTTCGAATCTCTTTGCTCTGGGGTGGGGGCGCACGGTAACACCACCGGCGCCGCTCTGCTTGCGCCGGGGCGCCACCTGCGCAGCCGCATCCGACGCTCCTATTTTCAAAGCAATGGCGGCGCTCCGGCAGCCGCATTCCTCGGTTCCAACCCGCCATTTCCCTTACGCCGGCAGGTCGCCGGGCCGCACGCTAGGCGCGGCGGGGCATGCGCGCGACCGGCTGGATGCGGTGCCGGGCGCCGGGCGCACGCGCGCCGCGCCTCAACCGAGCACCCGTGCCAGGAAGCGGCCCAGGTCGGCGATCTCCTGCGGGCAGACGCTGTGGCCCATGGGGTAGCTGTGCCATTCCACGGGCTGGCCCAGCGCCTGCAGCGCCTCGCGCGTGGCGTCGGCGCGCGACGGCACCACCACCGCGTCTTCGCTTCCATGCGCCAGGAAGACCGGGGTCTGCGCGTTGGCCGGATGGCGCTCGGCCGCCGTGCTGGCCGCCAATGGCAAGTAGCCCGAGAGGCCGACGATGCCCGCCAGCCGCTCCTCATGCCGCAGGCCGGTCAGCAGTGCCATGGCGCAGCCCTGCGAGAAACCCGCCAGCACGATGCGGTTCGCGGCCAGGCCGCGCGCTTTCTCGCGCGCGATCAGCGCCTCGACCTGGAGGCGCGAGGCGCGCAGGCCGGCCTCGTCCTCGGGCCGGCCGGGTCCCAGGATGTCGTACCAGGCCGGCATCACGTACCCGCCGTTGACGGTCACGGGCCGCTGCGGCGCATGGGGGAACACGAAGCGCACGCCGCCGGCGGCCGCCAGCACGGGCGCCAGCTCGGGAACGAGGGGGGCGAAGTCACCGCCGTCAGCCCCCAGGCCGTGCATGAGGAGAACGGCCGCGCGTGGATGCGGGCCGGTTTCGAATTCGAGGGCAGGAAGCAGGGACATGGGAGGACTGCAGGAAGCGAGGGGCGACGCAGCGATGGCTCAGCGGCCGGCCAGCGCGCGGCATTGCGCGCGGTGGCGTTCGAAGCCGCTCGCCAGGTGGGGCGTGCATTCGGAGGCCTGGGGCGTGAGCTGGCACAGCCCCACCACCACCAGGTCGGAAACCGCCTGCGTGCAGGCCTCGTAGGGCGCCAGCGCCGCATTGGCCCGCGTCTTGAAGCCCCAGCGCTCGGCCAGGTCCACGGTGCGGGCCATGGCGCCCTCGAAATAGCTGCGGTCCCGCGCGGCCACGGCCGCGCTCATGGCCGGCCATTCCGTTTCGACGAAACGCGATGCCTCCGCAGGAAAGGCGGCCGGGTCGGCCTGGGCCGATGCGGACGACACGGCCAGGGCCATCCAAGCGCCGGCAAGGGCCGGACCCGGACGGAAGCGGAAGGTGCGGAAAGCGGGCATGCGACGGAGGGACGGGCGGCGGGAATCGGAAGGAGGCAGCAAGCGGTGCGACAAGCCGGAAGCAGGCACAGCCGCAGGGCTGCTGGCCCCGATTGGAGCGCAAAACGGCCCCGGAACCGGGGCGTGTGCGCAAAAAAACCGCCCCCGCGCTCCGGCGCGGCCGTAAAGGCGCTCCATCTGTGGCCCAATACGGGGTTTCGCTTTCTTTTCCACCCACTTCAAGGAGACCCGTCATGGGCAACAAGATCGTCACCGAAGCAGACCGCAAAGCCACCAAGCCCCTGCCGGGCGCCACCGTCGCCCGTCAGGGCGTCGGCCAGAAGCGCAGCCTGGAGCGCGGCACCGCCACGCGCAGCAAGAAGAACCCCGGCAAGCGCGCCCACCAGGGTTGATGCCGGCCCGGCAGTGCCTGCCGCTGCCGGACCTGCCGAGGCGCCCGCGAGGCGCCTTTTCTTCTTGGCCGAGATGCTTGCGAGACGCGAATGAAGAACGACCAGATGCTGCTGCGTGGCATGGCCTGCGCCCTGATCGGCGTGGCGGTGCTGCTGGGGCCCCACGTGATGCGCTCGCCCGGCTGGCGCGAGATGGTGGCCGGCGCGCAGACCGTGGGCTGGTTCGCGCTGGTGCTGGGGGTGGCGCTGATGGGGGTCGCGCTGGTGCGCCGGATGAAGGCGCGCAAGTGAGCCGGGACGGGCCGGCGCTGCGCCCGGCCCTGCCCGTCAATGCGCGGCGGCGCCCTTGTGGCCGCGCAGGCGCTTGAACAGTTCCACCACGCCCACCACCACCGCGCCCGCGATGATGCCGACCCCGAGGTTGGCACCCATCGTGCCCAGCGGGCCGACCACGCCGCCCGCCACGCGGGCCCAGTCTTCCAGTGCATGGCCCACGGCCGGCACGCCATGCACCAGGATGCCGCCGCCGACCAGGAACATGGCCGCGGTGCCCACCACCGACAGCGCCTTCATGAGCCAGGGCGCGAAGGCCAGGATGCCGCGGCCCAGGGCGCGGGCGCCGCTGCCTTCACGCTGGCTCAGGTACAGGCCCGCGTCGTCCAGCTTCACGATGCCGGCCACCAGGCCGTAGACGCCGATCGTCATGGCCACCGAAATGGCCGCCAGCACGCCCAGCTGCGTGGCGAAGGGCTGGCCCGTCACGGCGCCCAGCGAGATCACGATGATTTCGGCCGAGAGGATGAAGTCGGTGCGGATGGCGCCCTTGACCTTTTCCTTTTCCATCGCCACCACGTCGATGGCCGGGTCGGCCACGGCCTGCGCATGGCGCACCGTGTCCGCTTGCGCTTCCTCCTTGTGCAGGAACTTGTGCAGCAGCTTTTCCACCCCTTCGAAGCACAGGAAGGCGCCGCCGACCATGAGCAGCGGCGTGATGAGCCAGGGCAGGAACGCGGCGATGGCCAGGGCGGCGGGGACCAGGATGGCCTTGTTCAGCGCCGAGCCCTTGGCGACCGCCCACACCACGGGCAGCTCGCGGTCGGCCTTCACGCCCGTGACCTGCTGCGCGTTGAGCGCCAGGTCGTCGCCGAGCACGCCGGCCGTCTTCTTGGCCGCCACCTTGGTGAGCACGGACACGTCGTCCAGCACGGTGGCGATGTCGTCGAGCAGCAGCAGCAGGCTGGTGGCCATGGTTTCCCTCTGAGTGTGTAGTCAGGAAGCGGCGGATGGTAGCGGCGCGCGGGGACGCGGCCCTGTCGGAAGGCGCGCCTTGAAGCCGCCGCCCCGCCTTCTCAGCCCAGCGAGCGCTTGGCGCGCACCTCTTCGATGCGCACGGCGCCCCAGGGCGTGGTGCGCGCGGTCTTCAGGTCGCGCTTGAAGCCGGCCTGGTGCTCGAAAAAGCGCAGCGCGCGCTCGTTGCGCAGCGGAATCCATGCCGACACCGTGGTGCAGCCCTCCTCTTCCAGGCCCTCCTCGGCGGCTTCCCACAGCTGCAGGGCCACGCCCTTGCCCCAGTGGTCGGGGTGCACGTACAGCGACCAGATCTCGCCGTCGGTGGGCTTGGTCTTGGGGTCGCGCGAGCGGTCGAAGCCCACGAAGCCGACCACCGTGTCGCCCTGCACGGCCACATGCACCTGCGGCTCGGCGAACTCGATGGCCTGGCGCCATTTCGCTTCGCGCGTGGCCGGTGCCAGCGCGTCCAGTTGCTCATCGGGCACGATGCCCCGGTAAGCGGCACGCACAGCGGCGGCATGGAGGTCGGCGATGGCCTTGGCGTCGCGCAGTTCGGCGGGAAGAACTTCGTAGGGGGACATGCGGGAATGCAGACAGGAAAAAAGACAATGCAGGAATGCAAGAGCGCGCCATTGTCGCCGGACCGCCAACGCCCGAGGCGGCGGCCGGCCCCGATCCGCACCCCGTCCCGACCGCCCACAGCGTGCGGGTGCAGCCGCTGGGCCGGCGCTTTGCCGCGGCGCCCGGCCAGTCGCTGCTGCGCGCGGCCGAAGACGCGGGCATCGAGCTGCCCAGCTCCTGCCGCAACGGCACCTGCCGCACCTGCCTGTGCCGCGCCGTCCAGGGCCAGGCGCGGCACCTGATCGACTGGCCCGGTGTTTCGGCCGAGGAAAAGGCCGAGGGCTGGCTGCTGCCCTGCGTGGCCGAAGCCTGCAGCGACCTGGTGCTGGACGCGCCATCGGCATTCGCCCTGTTCGACGAATGAGCCGAAATGGCAGATGCTGCGGGCATGGCCCCCCTTCCGCCCGAGCCTGCGCACCCTGCCCGCGAAGCCGTTCACCCGCCCGCAGGGGGCTGGGCGCCCGGCGGCATCGACGTCGCACAGACCGGGCCAGGCGCCCTGGCCGCGGTGCGGCAGGTGCTGGACCAGGCCTTCCAGGGCCATGCCCGGGCCGCGCAGCTGGATCTGCGCAGCACCCCCCGCGGCGTGCAGGTGCGCTGGCCGCTGTCGGTGCAACAGGCGCTGGCGCCCGGCCATGACACCCTGGGCCTGGGCGAGCGGCTGGGGCTGCCCGCCGCCCGCCCGGGCCAGGAGGCCGGCGATGCGCCCGAGACCGCCGCCGCGCTGCTGCTCGGCCCGCAGTGGCAGCTCTTCCCGAGCGCGGCCGAGCTGGCCAGCGCGCTGCGCATCCGCGCCAACGTCGCGCGCGCCGCGGCCCGCACCATGCTCGACTTCCACACCGAGGCCGTGGAGCGGCCCTGGGCCTTCTGGAAACATGACGAGGCGCACGGCTTCCACATCCGCGAAGGCGTGTCGCTCGTCGACGCCCTGCGCCAGGCCACCCAGCCCGAAGTGAGTGGCGGGCGCTACGCCTTCAGCTGCTACCGCGCCACCGAATACGTGCTGCTGCTGGGCCTGGCCGAAGAGCTGCGGCAGGCCAATCCGCCGCTGTATGCCGCGCTCGAGGCGCTGTGGCAGCGCCGCGCCATCGTCTCGGCCGAGTTCCACGAGGTCTTCCTGCGCGAGACCGGCAGCCCCGAGGCGCCGCTGCCGCCGCGCTACTACGTGCCCGGCGACCGCGTGTGGTTCCGCAACCCCGACGAGGCCTCGGCCGACGCGGCCGGTTTCGAGGGCTCCTGGGTGATCTACCTGGGCGGCGGCCATTTCTGCAACTTCTGGCAGAAGGACCGGCCCTTCGACTTCGAGGCCAAGTGCCTGGAGGTCTACCACTGGCGCGACGGCCTGTGGCATGACGCCGAAGGCGAGGCGCAGATCGACGAGGCGCGCGTGGCCGAGGCCGTGGCGCGCACCCGCGAGGACCCGGCGGGAATGCAGCGCATCCTGGCGCGCATGCAGCGCTATCGCGACCCGCGCGGGGTGTATGCCGACGGCGGCTGCGTCGACAGCACGCGCGAACAGCTGCGCTGGGTGTGCCCCGGCACGGCCGACCTGCGATTGCCGCCCGGCTGAGCCCCGGCGCGCCGGCCCGCCCCGCTCAAGCGCCGGAAGGCGGCGAGGACATCCGGTCGCGCCGCGCCAGCGCCGGAAAGACGCGGAACCAAGCCAGCGCCACCAGCACCGCGCCCACGCCGCCCAGCACGACCGACCCCACCGGTCCCATCAGCGCGGCCGTGGCGCCCGAGCGGAACTCGCCCAGCTGGTTGCTCGCGCCGATGAAGATGCCGTTCACCGCACTCACGCGCCCGCGCATGGCGTCGGGCGTTTCCAGTTGCACCAGCGTCTGGCGGATGACCACGTTGACCATGTCGGCCGCGCCCGAGAGGGCCAGCGCCACCAGCGACAGCCAGAAGCTCGTGGACAGCCCGAACACCACCATGCACAGGCCGAACACCGCCACGGCGACGAGCAGCGTGCGGCCCACGTGCCGCTCCACGGGCGCGCGCGTGAGCCAGATCGACATCGCCAGCGCGCCCGCGGCCGGCGCGGCGCGCAGCAGGCCCAGGCCCCAGGCGCCCGTGTGCAGGATGTCCTTGGCATAAATGGGCAGCAGCGCCACCGCGCCGCCCAGCAGCACCGCGAACAGATCGAGCGACACGGCGCCCAGCACCGGCTTGCGCAGCCAGATGAAACGCACCCCGGCCAGCAGCGTGGCGGCCGTGACGGGCTCGCGCGCAGGCGGCTGGTGCGCATAGCGCAGCAGCGCCGACAGCACGCAGGCCAGCACGAACAGGCCCAGGCTCACGCCATAGACCGTCTCCATGCCGGCCACGAACAGCAAGCCGCCCAGCGCCGGCCCGCCGATCACGGCCGCCTGCTGCCCGGCCGAGCTGAAGGCCATGGCGCGCGGCAGCATGACGGGTGGCACCAGCAGCGGCGTGAGCGACTGCTGCGCCGGCATCTGGAAGGCCCGCACCGCGCCCAGCACCAGCGACAGGCCCAGCAGCAGGCCGCGCGAATCCGCACCACCGGCCTGCGCCGCCAGCAGCGCCAGCGCGACCGCGCCCTGCACCGCCAGGCAGGCGGCCAGGATGCGGCCGCGGTGGTAGCGGTCCACCACGTGGCCCGCATACAGCGCCAGCAACAGCGCGGGCGCGAACTGGTACAGGCCGACCAGGCCCAGGTCCCAGGCCGAGCCCGTGAGCGCGTACATGTGCCAGCCCACCGCCACCATCAGCATCTGCTGCGCGGCCGTGCCCGCCAGGCGCGCGGCCCACAGCCGCATGAAGGCCTGCTGCCGCCGCAGGTCGGCGAAGCTGTGGGAGGGCGAGGGGTCGGGAGTCATGGGAAGGCGCGGCGCGCTGCGGTGCAAGGGATGGCCGGTCCGGGGGTGCGCCTGGCGGGCAGGCCAAGCGCGGCGCCCCCAGGGCGGATCGGCGCGGCAGCGGGGCCGCCAGCATAGCGAGCCCCGCCGCAAAGCGCTGGCGCGGGTCTTTCTACACTGGCGGCCGTGACCCCCCTTGCCGCCCCCGCCACGTCGCCCGACGCCCTCACGCTGCTGCACGAAGACGCCCACCTGCTGGTGCTGGACAAGCCCGCGGGCCTGCTGTGCGTGCCCGGCCGCGGGGCAGACAAGCAGGACTGCCTGAGCGCGCGCGTGCAGCGCCGCTGGCCCGAGGCGCGGGTGGTGCACCGGCTGGACATGGGCACCAGCGGCCTGGTGCTGATGGCGCGCGACGCGGCCACGCAGCGCGCACTGGGCGATGCCTTCGCCGCGCGGCAGGTGTGGAAGCGCTACGAGGCCCTGGTCGACGGCCGCGCCGACGAGGCGCACTGGCAGACCATCGACGCGCCCATGATGGCCGACTGGCCGCGGCGGCCGCTGCAGAAGATCGATGCGGCCGGCAAGCCCAGCCTCACGCGCTGGCGCACGCTGGAGGTGCGGGAGGGGGCGCCCGGCGAAGCCTGCGCCAGCCGCCTGTTGCTGGAGCCGCACACCGGCCGCTCGCACCAGTTGCGCCTGCACCTGGCCTTCATCGGCCACCCGATCCTCGGCGACGCGCTGTACGGCGATGCGCGCGTGCAGGCCCGCGCGCCGCGCCTGATGCTGCATGCCACCGTGCTGCAGCTGCGCCACCCGGCCACCGGGGCGGCGCTGCGCGTCGAAAGCCCGGCGCCGTTCTGAGCCGCGCCCGGGTCGCGTCCGTGTCCGGCGCTCAGCCCTCGGCCTTGACCACCAGCACCGGCATTGGCGCTTCCTGCAGCACGCGCTGGGTCACGCTGCCCAGCAGCAGCTTCTCGATGCCCGAGCGGCCGTGCGAGCCCATGACGATCAGATCGGCATTCAGCGCCACGGCGGTGTCCACGATGCCTTCATGGACCACGTGGCCGTCGATCACGCGCTGGTCGCTGTGCAGGCCTTCGGCCGCCAGGGCCGCCACGCCGCGCGCCAGCGCGGCATTGGCGCTCGACGTGGCGGCGGCCAGGTATTCGTTCTGGCCCAGGGCGTAATCGGCCCCCACGCCGATGAAGGGATAGTTGTCGATCACGTGGATCAGCGTGATGCGGCTGCCGAAGGCCAGCGCGAGACCGCTGGCCTTGCTCACGGCCAGCATCGAAGTTTCGGAACCGTCGACGGGGACGAGGATGTGATTGAACATGGACGTACCTCTCTCTGGTCTGGAATTCCTGCGCACTTTACCCTGAGCCTTCGCCGGGCCCTGTAGGACGCCCCTTGGCCGGGCCGACCGAGCACGGCAAGCGCGGGGGCGACGGCCGGCCACGCAGGCCCGCGGGCACCGCCGCGGCGCATGGGCTCAGGGCTCGGGATCGCCCTGGAAGGCGCGTGCGCGGCAGGTCAGCACCAGCGTGTCGCGCCAGCCCGGCTCGCCCTCGGTCAGGGGCTGGATGGGGGTGGACTCGTGGATCACGCGCGCGTCGTCCAGCAGCATCAGCGCCCAGGGCTGGTCCATGGTGAAGCGCTCGCCGCGCCGGCCCTCGAAGACCCGCGTCTCGCCGCCCTTGATGTTGTGGCGCCCGACCAGCGCCACGGCCACCAGGTCCACGCCGTCGCGGTGCGCGCCTTCGGGCGTGGGCCGGCCGATGCCGCCTTCGGTGTCGATGCGGAACTGGTGCGCCTCGATGTACCAGCGCTGCTCGCCGCGCAGCGCGCTGGCCGCGCCGGCCAGGCGCAGCAGCAGCGCGCGCCACACGGGCAGTGCCACGGTCGCCGCTTCCATCGGCGCGAACCAGCGCTGCATGCCGCCGTGCAGCGCGTTGTATTCCACCGGCTGCCAGTGCGCCCGGTGCGGGGCGGCGATCAGCGCGCCGCCTTCGGCGATGAAGCAGGCATGCCGGCGCTGGCGGTAGCGGCCGCCGTCCTTGAGGTATTCGTCGGGCGGCAGCTCGTCCCAGTCGGCGCGCAGGGCGTCCAGCTCGTCCAGCGGGCGCTGCAGCCAGTCGGCCGTGCCCTTGGGGCTGAGCACGGCATAGCCCTGCTGCCTGAGCGCGGGGCCCAGTTCCTCGGGCGGCGTGTAGGGGGGGCTGAAGACTTCGTGCGCCATCTCAGGGGTGCCCGGCCGCCCGAAGGCACTGAGGCGCCACCGCGGGAGGCAGCGGACCGCGCGAAGCGGGAGAGCGTGGGATCAACATCTCAGCCCTCCACCACCTGCACGCCCTTCCAGAAGGCCACGCGGTCGCGCACCATCTCGGCTTCGGGCTTGGGATCGGCGTAGTACCAGACGGCATCGGCGTTCAGTTCACCGTCCACCAGCAGCGAGTAGTAGTTCGCCGTGCCCTTCCACGGGCAGGTGGTGCGGTGGTTGCTGAAGCTCACGTAGTCGCGGTTCAGCGAACTCGCGGGAAAGTAGTGGTTGCCTTCGACGAGCACGGTGTCGTCGCTCTGGGCGATGGTCACGCCCTTCCAGATGGCTTTCATGCAGGACCTCATGAGGAAACAAGGGCCCGCCGCGGCCGTGCTGCCCCCGGCAGGTCCGGCGCGCGCGGCCCTGCGCGGCAATCCGTGCGAGGCCCGACAAGGCCCGCCACGGACCGGCTATTGTGCAGCCGGCAGCCAGTGCACGCTGAACAGGCGGTCCGCGTCGGTCCACACCGGGCCGATGCCGAAGCCCGCGCGCAGCGCCAGCGCGCGCAGCCCCTCGACGCTGAACTTGTGCGAGTTCTCGGTGTGCAGCGTCTCGCCCTCCTCGAAGCGCCAGGCCACGCCGCCCAGGTGCACGGTCTGCGCGCGCAGGCTCTGCAGGTGCATCTCGATGCGCTGCAGCGGCGCGTTGTAGAAGGCCGCATGCGCGAAGCCGTCGATGTCGAAGTCGCAGCCCAGTTCGGTGTTGGCCCGCACCAGCAGGTTGCGGTTGAAGGCCGCGGTGACGCCCTGGCTGTCGTTGTAGGCGGCGTGCAGCACGGCCGGGTCCTTGACCAGGTCCACGCCCAGCAGCAGCCCGCCGCCGCGCAGCAGCTGCGCCGCGCGCGACAGGAACGAAAAAGCCTCGGCCTCGTCGAAATTGCCCAGCGTGGAGCCGGGAAAGAAACCCACGCGCCTTGCGCCGGGCGCCGGCTGCGGCAGCGCGAAGGGCTGCGTGTAGTCCGCCACCACCGGGTGCACCGACAGGCCCGGGCGCTCTTCGCGCAACTGCCGCGCCGCCTCGGCCAGGTGTTCACCCGAGATGTCGATGGGCAGGTAGCCGCGCGGCGCCTGCAGCGCATCGAGCAGCCACCGCACCTTGTGCAGCGAGCCCGCGCCGAACTCCACGATCTCGGCGCCCGGCCCGATGTGCCGGGCGATCTCGCCGGCCCGCTCGCGCAGGATGCCTGCCTCGGTGCGCGTCGGGTAGTACTCCGGCAGCGTGCAGATGCGGTCGAACAGCCGTGAACCCGCCGCGTCGTAGAAATACTTGGGCGAGATGCGGCGCGGCCGGGCGTCGAGCGCGGCGACCAGGTCGCGCGCAAAGGCACGGCGGGCCTCCTCCTGCTCCCCGGCGCCCTCGAAAAAGGGCGCTTGCAAGGCCAGGTGTGCGGACATCAGGGCTCCTTGGCGAGCCGCAGCCCGCTGAACTGCCAGCGCGCGGCCGGCGGGAAGAAATTGCGATAGCTGGGCCGGCTGTGGCCTGGCGGCGTCGCCAGGCTGCCGCCGCGCAGCACCATCTGGCCGACCATGAACTTGCCGTTGTATTCGGCCGCCAGGCCCGGCAGCGGGCGAAAGCCCGGGTAAGGCGCGTAGGCCGAGCGGGTCCATTGCCAGGCCTGGTCGTCGCGTTCGGCAAAGCCGGGCAAGGTGCACGCGGCCTCCCATTCGAACTCGGTCGGCAGGCGGGCGCCGGCCCATTCGGCATAGGCGGCCGCCTCGTAGAAACTCAATGGCATGACAGGCGCCTCGGGCCGCAGCGGGCGCAAGCCGTCGAGGCCGAAGACCTGCCACCCCGCCGCGCCGCCGATGCCATGCATCTCCAGCCGGGGATCGTCCGGCGCCAGCCAATAGGCCGGATGGCGCCAGCCCTGCGCCTGCACCATCGCCCAGCCATCGGAGAGCCACAACTCGGGCCGCTGGTAGCCGCCGTCGGCGACGAACTGCGCATATTCCCCGCAGTTCACGAGCCGGTCGGCGATGGCGAAGGGCTGCAGCAGCACCGGGTGGCGCGGGCCTTCGTTGTCGAAGGCGAAACCGGTGCCGTCATGGCCCACTTCCACCACGCCGCCCGGGTGCGCAAGCCACTGCGGCGCTGCGGCCTGCGTGGCCACGCGCAGCGCCGGCGCGGCCGGTGCGCGATAAGCGGGCAGCAACGGATTGCACGAAAAGGCATGCAGGATGTCGGTAAGCAGCAGTTCCTGGTGCTGCTCCTCGTGATGCAGGCCCAGGGTGAGCAGCGGCTCGACGGCCGCCAGCTTCGGGCCGTCGGCCCCTTCCAGAAAGGCCTGCATGCCTTCGTCCACGTGCGTGCGCCAGGCCATCACTTCGGCCAGCGAGGGCCGGCTGAGCAGCCCGCGCTGCGCGCGCGGATGACGCGGGCCCAGCGCCTCGTAATAGGAGTTGAAGAGGTAGTGCCAGTGCCGGTTGAACAGCGCGTAGCCCGAGGCCTCCCGCGCCAGCAGCAAGGCCTCGAAGAACCACGTGGTGTGCGCCAGGTGCCACTTGGTCGGGCTGGCATCGGGCATGGACTGCAGGCCCTGGTCTTCTTCCGACAGCGGCGCCGCCAGTGCGAGGCTGCGTGCACGCACGGCGCGGCAGCGGGACAGCAGCGGGGCCATCGGCACCTGGGCTTCAGGCAAGGAGGTGGCGGCGGAGCTGGCGAGGGGCGTGGGCGGCGGCACAACCGCGGTTGTAGGCAAGGCCGGGGGCGCGCCGCGTAGGACGAAAGCCCGGCCACCTTTTCTTACGCAGACCGCCCCGGCTCGGCCCAGGACATGCGCACCGTGAACCGGGTCGCTGACCATAATGGGCCATGCCCCATGCGAGCCCTGCCCCTTCGACCGCGGCCTTCGCCGCCCCGCCCAACGCCGCGACCCGCCCGCGCGTGCTCATCGTGGGCTGCGGCTTCGGCGGCCTGGAGGCGGCCCGCGCCCTGGCGGGCGAGAACGTGGACGTCACGGTGGTCGAAAAGACCAACCACCACCTCTTCCAGCCGCTGCTCTACCAGGTGGCCACGGCCGGGCTGGCGGCCCCGTCGATCGCCGCGCCCGTGCGCATGCTGTTTCGCCGCCAGTCGAACGTGACCACGCTGCTCGGCGAGGTGACGCAGATCGATGCCGCGGCCCGGCGCGTGACGCTGGCCGACGGCGAAAGCCTGCCTTACGACCACCTCATCGTGGCGGCCGGCGCCACGCACAGCTACTTCGGCCATGAGGACTGGGCGCCCCATGCGCCGGGTCTCAAGACGCTGGCCGACGCCTTCGAGATCCGCCGCCGCGTGCTGCTGGCCTTCGAAGCGGCCGAGCGCGAGCATGACCCGGCGCGCCGGGCCGCGCTGCTGACCTTCGTGGTCATCGGCGCCGGGCCCACGGGCGTGGAAATGGCCGGCACGCTGGCCGAGATCGCGCGCCACACGCTCACGGGCGAGTTCCGCCGCATCCGCCCGGCCGATGCGCAGGTGCTGCTGGTGGAAGGCGGCGCCCGTGTGCTGCAGGCCATGCCCGAGGCCCTGAGCGAGCGGGCCCGCGAGCAACTGGAGGCGCTGGGCGTGCGCGTGCGGCTGAACGCGCGCGTGACCCGCATCGACGGCCACGGCCTGGAAATCGCGCTGGACGCCGACACGCCGCAGGCGCGCACCGAGTTCATCGAGAGCCGCTGCGTGACCTGGGCCGCGGGCGTCGCCGCCTCCCCGCTCGGCCGCCTGGTGGCCCAGGCCACCGGGGCCGAATGCGACCGCGCCGGCCGCGTGAAAGTGGAGCCGGACCTGAGCCTGGCCGGCCATCCGGAGATCAGCGTGGTCGGCGACCTGGCCGCGGCCTTCAGCCACGCGCCGGGCCAGCCGCCGCGGCCCGTGCCCGGCGTGTCGCCGGGCGCCAAGCAGATGGGCCGGTGCGCCGCGGCCAACGTGCTGCTGCGCCTGTCCAAACTGCCCACGCGGCCCTTCCGCTACAAGGACTGGGGCAACCTCGCCACCATCGGGCGCCATTCGGCCGTGGCCGACGTGCCCACGCCTTTCGGGCCGCTGCGCTTCTCAGGCTACCCGGCGTGGCTCTTCTGGCTCTTCGTGCACATCTTCTTCCTGATCGGCTTCCGCAACCGGATGATCGTGCTCACCGATTGGGCCAGCGCCTACTGGACCTTCCGCCGCCATGCGCGCGTGGTGCATGACGTGGAGGCGCCGCGCCCGCCCCTGGACGCACTGTCCGAATAGCCGGCCGACGCACGCCCGCGCGGCCCACGGCTCAGCCGCGCTCCAGGCGACGGTCGCCGCCAAAGGGGTAATGGCGCACCTTCTCGGAGGCGGCCGCCGGCTCCTCGACCGGTTCGTCGTGCCAGGGCATGGGGCGCGAGCCGTAGATCTCGCGCTCCAGCCGCGCCACGCGTTCCGCGTACATCTGGGCCAGCGCGCCATGGTGCTCTGCCGCAGCCTGGTGCTCGACGCGCGCCATGTTGGCCTCGTGGAGCATGGTTTGCGCACGCTTGAGGTATGCGTTGGGATCGGGCTTGAAGATGTGGTCGAACATGGCAACCTCCTGAACGGGTGGGAATGCAGCCAGTCTGGAATCGCGCGAAGGATGCGCGTGTAGGCGCGCAACACCTTGTGCAAGAAGGACTTGCAGATATTTCACGCTTTGCGCAACTGCTGAACGCCCTCGGCCCCGCGAGCGCTGTGGTTCACGCAGGCCCGGTGGGGCGACTGCAGGCTGCAGGCGCGGGGTTCCCTTTATCCCGCAGTGGCCGGAGAAGGTCGGTCCTGCGTCGTCTCACCGCAGCAGGCCGGGCGGCGGATGCACGCCCGTGGCCGGCTCGGCTATCGACGGTGGAAGGCCAGCGACCACTGCGTGCGCACCTCATGCCGCGCATGCCCGTCCTTGTCGTGGAAGGACCGCAGCACCCGCAGCGTGCTGGCCTGGCCGCAGACGCAGATGTCGCCGATGATGTCGAAAGCGCCCATCTCACTCATGCACGTGCCCCGCCTGCGGCACGATGGTGGGCGCGCAACGACTCATACAACTGCGCTGGTCCCAGCAAGGCGTCCTGCAAGCCATCGCGCACGCGTACCGAATTCAGTGCCTGAGAACCCATCGAGCCATAGGCCTCCAGCGTGTCCATGATGGCGTCCACCAGCGCCGTCTTCAGGTCCGGCGAATTGGCGAACTGCTCCTTGCTGTTGCTCACCGCCTGCTGCACCAGCGTCTCGTTTTCCAGCAACTTGCCCTTGAGCACGCCGTTCACATAGACCAACTGGTCGCCTTCGCTCAGATCGCCTTCGAACAGGCCGTTGACCTTTTCGATGATCTCGGCCAGATAGGCCTGCTCCTTCTCCTGCACACTGCCGCTGCCCACGCCGTCCATCGGCGCCAGCTTGTAGCTGCCGTTGGCGTTGAGCCCCATCGGTTGGCGGCCCCGGTCTTTCAGCGTGTGGTGCGTCAACACCACCTTGCTCAGGTCGACGGTATCGCGCTCGCGGCCGAATTCCAGCAGCGGCAGCAGGCGCCGGAAGAAGATGAAGCGCTTTTCGATGGCCGTGTTGCCATAGTCGAAGATCTGAGCCAGAAAGGCGTACAGCCGCTGGTAGGCGCCCACGTCACTCTTGAACAACAGCAGGGCGTCCAGTGTGTCCTTGGCCGCCTGCGCCGCCTTCGCATCCCCCGCATCGTCAGCGGCCTGTTTCGCCGCCTGCGCCGCCTTGTAGGTCTTCAACAGCCGGTCAGCCACGGGCGCGATGGCCGCGTCCAGCGCCTTCTGCGTGCCTGCGCCGCCCAGTTCCACCGTGGCCACCCGCTCCACCTCGAACTCGTCGTAGTGCCCGCTCGCGTCCAGCTTGGCGCGCAGGTCGTACACCAGATTCGGGTCGGTCGTGCTCTCCAGCTCCGCCGTCTCGTGGTAGGTCTTGAAGGCCTGGAGGATTTCCGCCGGTTCGTTCACGAAATCCAGCACGTAGGTCGTGTCTTTGCCCGGATGCGCCCGGTTCAGGCGGGACAAGGTCTGCACCGCCTGGATGCCGCCGAGTTGCTTGTCCACGTACATGCCGCACAGCAGCGGCTGGTCGAAGCCGGTCTGGAACTTGTTGGCCACCAGCAGCAGGTGATGCTCGGGCTCCTTGAACACCTCGCGAATGTCACGCCCCTTCAAACCCGGATTGAGTTGCGCGCTCGTCTCGGTCACGGCTTCCGGGTAGCTGTCTTCGTCCAGCACCTCGCCCGAAAAGGCGACCAGCACGCCCAAGGGGTAGCCCTTTCGCTCGATGTAGGCGCGGATCGCCTTCTGCCAGCGCACCGCCTCCTTGCGGCTGCCCACCACCACCATCGCCTTGGCCTGGCCTTGCAGCAAGGGCTGCACGTTCTCGCGGTAGTGCTCCACCACCACCTGAACCTTGCTGGCGATGTTGTACGGATGCAGCCGCACCCACTGCATCAGGCCCTTCATGGCCGTGCTGCGCTCGACCTGCTGGTCCGTCCATTCCTGGCCCTCATGCGCCAGCTTGAAGGCCATCTGATAGCTGGTGTAGTTCTTCAGCACATCGAGGATGAAGCCCTCCTCGATGGCCTGCCGCATCGAGTACACATGGAACGGCTGCGGCAGACCATCCGCGCCGGGCCGCCCGAACAGTTCCAGCGTTTTGGCCTTGGGGGTGGCCGTGAAGGCGATGTAGGTCAGCCCCTTCGATGCGCCCGCGCGCGCTTCCATCTGCGCGGCCAGCAGCACCTCGGTATCGACCTCGCCGCCGTCCTGAAGCTCCGCCCACTCCTTGGCACTGAGCAGTTGCTTGAGCTTGGAGGCCGCCTCGCCGGTCTGCGAGCTGTGCGCCTCGTCGGCGATCACCGCAAAGCGCTTGCCCTCCGCCGCCGCCAGCTTCTGCACAGCCTCCAACGCGAAGGGGAAGGTCTGAATCGTGCAAACGATGATCTTCTTGCCGGCCTTCAGCGCCTCGCTCAGCTGCGCGCTCTTGCTGCCGTGTTCGCCCGTGATGGTGGCCACCACGCCGGTGGTGCGCTCGAAGTCGAAGATCGCCTCCTGCAACTGCGCGTCCAGCACATTGCGGTCGCTCACCACCAGCACACTGTCGAACACCTTGCGGTGCTGCGCGTCGTGCAGGTCGGCCAGAAAGTGCGCCGTCCAGGCGATGGAGTTGGTCTTGCCCGAGCCGGCCGAATGCTGGATCAAATAGCGCTGGCCCGCGCCCTGCGCCAGCACATCGGCGACCAGTCGGCGTGTCGCGTCCAACTGGTGGTAGCGCGGGAAGATCAGCGCCTTCGGGCGCTTCTTGTCGTCGCGCTTGCCGATCAGGTAGCGGTGCAGGATGTCCAGCCAGCTTTCGCGCGACCACACCTCTTCCCACAGGTAGGCCGTGGCGAAACCCTGCGGGTTGGGCGCATTGCCCGCGCCACCCGCGTTGCCCCGATTGAAGGGCAGAAAGTAGGTGGTCGCGCCCTCCAGCCGCGTGCTCATCATCACCTCGCGCTGGCTCACGGCAAAGTGCACCAGCGCCCCGCCAGGAAAGGCCAACAGAGGCTCCGGCACACCGCCCTTGGGGTGCGGCGGCCGGTCCAGCCGGTACTGGTCCACCGCGTCCTGCACGCCCTGCGTGAACTCGGACTTCAGCTCCGCGGTCGCCACCGCCACCCCATTGAGGAACAGCACCAGGTCCAGTTCGTCCTTCGGCCGGTTGGGCGAATGGGCCACCTGCTGCACCACGCGCAGCCGGTTGGCCGCGTAGCGCGCCTGCGTCTCCGGGTTGATCGCCAGCGCCGGCTTGAACTGCGCCAACATCAGCGGCTCCTTCAAGCCCAGCATCTCCACGCCCCGGCGCAGCACGTCCAGCGTGCCGCGCTCGTTCAGGCTCTTGCGCACCCGCTCGGCCAGCGCCTGTTGCAGCGCCGGGCCATGCGTGGCGCTCAGCTTGTCACAGGCCTGCGGTTGAGTGGCCTGCAGCCAGGCCAGCAGGTCGGGCATGAACAGGCCGTTCGCGCGGTCGAACAGCGCCGCGTCGCCCTCGGCATGCAGCCAGCCGTGGGCGGCCAGGTGGGCGCAGATCTCGCGCTCGAAGTGGTGTTCCTGGTGCAGGTTGCTCATGGGCTCAGGTTCCTCAGGCGCGCCATCAACAGGCCCGCACGTTCCGGTTCGGCAATCAGGCCGGGCAGCACGTTGGCGAAATCCGCGTGCGCCAGCAGTCGGGCAAAGGCTGCGGCCACCGCCTCTTTCAGTTCGCGCGGCGCGGCGGCCACTTCATCAGCCAGTTCCTCACGGCCATCGACGATGTTGAGCACATCCTCCAGGTCATGGCTGCTCAAAAAGTCGCCACCGCCTCGGCTGGCAAAGGCCTCCAGCTTCGTGGCCACAAAGGCCGCCGCACTGACCAGCCGGATCGTGACGCCCTCACCCAGATCGACCCGCTCCGCCGTCTCCACGGCATAGGGATACCAGCGGTTGGAGAAGCCCAGCACTTCAGGCTGCACCGGCATCAGGTCGAACAACAGGCCCGAGGGCTTGTGTACCCACCGGCAGATCACTTCGCTGCTGGCGTCGCGCACAAAGCCGCGCTGCGCCACCTGCTCCTCGATGCGGTGAAAGGCCAGCCCATCCGCATTCACCACCGCATCCACGTCGCGCGTGGCTCGCACGCTTTCGGCCAACGGGTCGGTCACCAGCAGGCCGGCCACGGCGCCGCCCACAAACACCACCTGCTCACGCAGTTCACCCAGCGCCTCGGCAATGCGCCTCAGATGCGGCAAGTTGGGGTCATTCGCGCGCATCGGCACCTTCCGGCTCGGCGGCCTCGTCGCTCAGGGCCGCCTGCAAGAGCTGGGCGGCCAGCGCACGCTCGCGGGCCCGGCCGGTGCGCAATGCGTCCAGCAGCGCCAGTAGGCGGTGCAAGGCCGGGTCGGTCAGTGCCGCCTGCGGCGCCGTGCGGTACAGCGGTGACAGCGTCGGCCCCTTGGCAGGGCCCGCCGGGTGTGCCCACACGGGCGCCTCACCCGGCGCCACCGTCACCTTCCCGGCCAACGGCTCGACACCGAAAGAGGTGGGCACGCCGCGCTTTGCCGGCCCCTGCGTGGCGGGCCAGATGTAGCGCACGCCGTGCAGCATGAATTCCAGCAGATTGGGCCGCACCGGCGACCACTCGCCGCGCGCGGGCGCCACCGCCAAGCCGCTGGCCACGGCGCGCCGCACGCAGGCATGCACCTCCGACGCGCTCATGGCCAGCGCCTCACCCAGCGCGGCATAGGTCCAGCGCTGCGGCGGATGGGCCGCCACCTTCAGCAGCACCAGCAAGTCTTGGGGCTTGAGCTCCATGGGGGGTCATATTCGGTATTCGCGAATTGCGAATATCACCGATGTCACCACGCTTGGCAAGCGATATGCGGCCTGAACAGACGGGCCTCAGCCTGTCCATCCAGCGTGACGGCAATGTGCCGCAGCCAGCCAGGGGACGCCCTGGGGGCGCAGCGCTCGCGCTCGAAGTCGTGTTCCTGGAGCAGCTTTGTCAAAGCTCGCCCTCCGGGCCGGACGCTCCACGCAACCACTCAGAAGGTGTGAATGAATCCCGCGTGGCCGAGCAGACCGTCCAGGGGTGCGCCATCGAGGCGCAAAGCGCAGCCATAGCTCGGGCTATGGCGAGCATTTGCAACGATGAGGGCGTGCACCTGGGCGGGATGAGCGGGCATGTGGGGTTCGTTCACACCTTCTCAGGCAAGTCGCGCTCGCTGGACAGCACGCGCCACACATCCACGTGGTCGTTGTGTTCGACATAGAAAGCAAGGTGCGGGTAGCGCGACAGCGGCCAGAAGCGAAGGCCTGGAAGATTCAGTTCGTGTGCATAGCGCGGCGAACCGGTGGCCGGATGTCGGCCGATGTGACCATAGGCATGCTCCAGCGCGTCGATGAAGCCCAGCGCTGCCGCCGGCGCGCCTTGCTCCAGATACCAGCTCAGCGCCTCCTCCACGTCGCGCAGGGCGGCCTGACGCGGAATGACCGGCTTGGCCTTCACCGGGTCGCGCGCCCGCCTTTGCCCGCGGTGCCGACGCGGGCACGCAAACCCTCGAAGTAGTCGGCCGTTGCAGGCTCGCCCGGCCGCGACCCGGCGCCGGCCAGCAACAGCTCCCGCAGCCGTACCCGATCCTGATCGCGGCGAATCAGTTCACGCACGTACTCGCTGCTGGTGCCAAAACCGCGCTCCCCCACCTGCGCATCCACAAAGGCCTTGAGGTGGTCGGGCAGGGAAATGTTCATGGTGCTCATGGCGCCAGTCTGCGGGGAATGGCAAAAATTGGCAAGAACTTCGGCGCGCAGAGGTGCCATCATGCACCCGCCTTGACCCCCAAGGCGACCAGGCTCATTCACTGTTCGCGATCCACGACCGCATACATCAGCCCACGCCGCCGACCCCCTGCCGCTTGACCGCGTCCAGCGTCTGCCCGGCTGCGTTCTTCCATTCCTGCCAGCCATTGGCCGTGCGGCCCAGCAGCGCCACCGCCGCCGTGCTGGGCGAGCGAAACAGATGGTCGCGGGTGAACACCACGGTGTCGCCCTCCACCTTCATCACGCCGTCGGCAATCAGTCGTTCACGGAAGGCCCCGTCGCTGGTGTTCTGGATGGAGGGCACATTGGCCCGGCGGCCGACCGAGCCGGCCTGCACCTCAAGACCCTCATCGGTGAACACGCCCCGCCCCTCGGCGCCACCGGCCTTGCAGAAGAACAGGTCAGCGGCGCCTGTTGGGGCGGCGGTGCTGCCCTGACCCGAATGCGCCGCCATCGGTGACGACAGCAGCGGGTAGCCCAGCGTGTTCAGCAGGATCTCGCCTGTCTCGAACACTTCGCGGCAGTCGGCCTCCATGGGCGCAGGCGTGTAGGGCCGGCTGCCTGCATTGCCATTGAGCACGGCAAAGCGCCCCAACCGGCGCGCGGTGTCGATGCTCAGCCATTCCAGGTACAGCGCATGGGTCTGTGTGAGCGACTGCGTGCGTGACAGCAGCACCACGGCGCGCTGCCAGAAGTCCTTCTTGCTCGCGTGTTCGGCCAACCGCGTGCGCAGGTCGCCAGTCTGGCCGATGTAGACCTGCGGCAGGCTGCCATCGTCGGGCAATGCCAGCAAGAAATACACGCCCACCTGCTGGCTCTCGGGCATCTTGAAGAAGGACTGCAAGCCATTGAGCGGCACGTCGACCACCTGCACGATGCGCGTGGTCATCTCGGCCACGCGGATGCCTGCGGGCTCACCGGTGGGCAGGAAGACCTGGATGGTTTTTGGGCTGACGGGACTCATGCAGGCTCCTTCGCAGAAACGACACCGCGCACGTCGATCTGGCCGGTGACGGCGGCGGCGATGAGGGCGGAGCGGCGCTCGCGCAGCAAGCCAATGGCGTGCTCGGCGCTGGCGCGCAATGCATCAATCTTGGCGGTGGCCTTGACGAGTGCGGCTGTGATTGTTGATTCATTTCCAAAGCTGGGCCATTTCGGGACGCATTCACGTTGAAATTTGAGCCACGTTGCCGCTCTATCCTGCTGAATTTTTCAGCACGGGGGAGCAGGAGTGATCAACGTGAGCACATTGAGCAAGTTACGCCGCCTCGTGCTGAGGCAGGACGTGTCGGTGCGCGAGGCCAGCCGGCGCCTGGGCATCTCGCGCAACACAGCCACCAAGTGGCTCAAAGACGGGCAGATGGCCGAACCCCGATACCCGCAGCGGGTGTCGGGCCCCAGCATCCTGGATCCGTACAAGGAGCAGTTGAGCCAATGGCTCAAGGCCGATAGCCATCGCAGCAAACGCGATCGACGCGGGATCAAGGCCATGTTTGAGGCGCTGCGCGCGCAGGGCTACAGCGGCAGCCGAGGGCCGGTCTACGCCTTTGCCCAGCGCTGGCAGCAAGAGCAAGGCAACGCTGCGCGTGGTGCGGGGTTCGTGCCGCTGAGCTTCGAGTTGGGCGAGGCGTTCCAGTTCGACTGGAGCTGCGAGTACCTGTTCATCGGCGGGCTGCGCCGCCGCCTGGAAGTGGCACACACCAAGCTGGCGGCCAGTCGCGCCTTCTGCCTGGTGGCGTACTACAGCCAAGCGCACGAGATGCTGTTCGATGCGCACGCACGGGCGTTCGCCCTCTTCGGTGGCGTGCCCCGGCGGGGCATCTACGACAACATGAAGACCGCTGTGGACAAGGTCGGCCATGGCAAACAGCGCAGCGTCAATGCACGCTTCGAGGCGATGACCGGGCACTACCTGTTCGAGCCGGAGTTCTGCAACCGGGCCGCCGGCTGGGAGAAGGGGGTCGTGGAGAAGAACGTTCAGGATCGGCGCAAGGACATCTGGCGTGAGGCCAGCGAGCGGCGCTGGGGGACGCTTGGTGAACTCAACGACTGGTTGCAGCAGGCCTGCGTGAAGGCCTGGGCTGAGATGAGTCACCCGGAATGGACTCAGCTCACGGTGGCCGATGTCTGGCAGGACGAACGTGCTCGTCTCATGCCCAACCCCCGTGCGTTTGATGGCTACGTGGAGCAGCCGGTACGGGTCTCTGCGACCGCACTGATCCACTTCCAGCGCAACCGCTACAGCGTGCCGTGTGAATGGATTCATGCGGTGGTCAGTCTGCGGGCCTACGCGGATGGCCTGCTGGTGGTCGGGCCCGATGGGCGACAGGTGCGCCTGGCGCGCAGCTTCGAACGTGATCAGACGCTCTACGACTGGATGCATTACATCGCGCTCATCGAGCGAAAGCCCGGCGCGCTGCGCAACGGCGCGCCCTTCAAGACCATGCCCGAGCCACTGCAGGAAATGCAGCGCCAGTTGCTGCGCCACAGCGGTGGCGACAGGGTGATGGCGCAGGTGCTCATGGGGGTGAGCCTGCATGGACTGGAGGCCGTGGTGGTGGCGGTAGAGCTGGCGCTGCAGTCCGGGCGGGTGAGTGCCGAGCACGTGCTCAACGTGCTCTCGCGTCTGAAGGAGCAGCGCGTGCCCGAGCCACCGGTGGCCACGATGCTCAAGCTCAACACGCCGCCACTGGCCAACCTGCAGCGCTACGACGCACTGCGCAACGTCCAGCCTCATGAGGCATCACCGGAGTCCGACCATGCATGACGTCATTGATGCCCTCAAAGCGCTGGGCCTGCACGGCATGGCCAGTGCCTGGCCGGAGGTACTGGGCACCGCCCGCATGAAGTCGCTGGATCATGAGGCCGTGCTGCACCAGCTCATCAAGGCCGAGACCGCTCAGCGTGAGGTGCGTTCCATGGCTTACCAGATGCGCGTGGCGCGCTTCCCTTCGCACCGTGACCTCGCCGGCTTTGACTTCGCCCACGCGCAGCTCGACGAAGCACTGGTGCGCCAGTTGCACACCCTTCGCTTCGTGGAGTCGGCGCACAACGTGGTGCTGGTTGGTGGCCCCGGCACGGGTAAAACCCACCTGGCCACGAGCCTGGGGATCGAGGCCATTCGCATGCATGGCAAGCGGGTGCGCTTCTTCTCAACGGTGGAGCTGGTCAACGCCCTGGAGCTGGAGAAGGCGCAGAACAAGGCCGGGCAAATGGCGCACCGCCTGATGTACGTCGATCTGGTGATCCTGGATGAACTGGGCTACCTGCCATTCACGCAGTCGGGCGGCGCGATGCTGTTCCACCTGCTCTCCAAACTCTATGAGCGAACGAGCGTGGTGATCACCACCAACCTCACCTTCTCGGAGTGGAGCAGCGTCTTTGGAGACGCCAAGATGACCACGGCCTTGCTTGACCGGCTCACGCACCATTGCCACATCGTCGAGACGGGCAACGAGAGCTGGCGATTCAAGCACTCCAGTGCCGCTGGCGCGGCTCCCCCAAAGCAACGCCCAAAGAGCCAGAAAGGAGATCGAAAAACAGCAGACCCGATAGACTTATCCACAACCGAATAGTCAAAGAATCCATCAACCCAGTGGCTCAATATTCAACGTGATCACTGGCTCAGTTGTGCTGATGAATCAACAAGCGGGCACAGAGAGCAGCGCCGCATGGCCGAGGCTCGCATACATGGAGAACAACAGAGTGCCTTCGGGCCAAACCTTCAGGCGCTTACTCTCAATACCCGAACTCGTAAGACGCTTTGCGGTAAAGCGCACATGAGTTCGATCAGACAAGTCGCCAATCGCGACCCATGGCGTCCCACTGTCATCGTCCGACCAATAGTCCGCTTGGTCGGTATCCGGGGTTCCTCCAGAGCCCATGCCCGACAGCAAGAACTTGAGGCGGCCAACTTGCCAATGCGATGGCAGAGCCCCAAGCCAAGGCACCCCACTGTCTCGATACTCGTCATACCTCGGCAACGTCATTCCGCCAACTCCCCCAACATCTTCATGATGCGGGCCGTTACTGTCTTCAGCTCCTCGTCGATGGCCTGCAGGCTGCGCGGCGGCTCGAAGACGTAGAAGTGGCGGTTGAAGGGAATCTCATAGCCGACCTTGCTTTTCTCCGTGTCGATCCACGCGTCGGGTGCATGGGGCAGCACTTCGCGCTGGAAGTAGGCGTCGATGTCTTCCGTCAGCGGCACGTTCTCGGTGTCGCGCAGTGCGCTGTCGGGTTGCGGCTTGCCCTTCTGCTTGCCCTTCTGCCCCAGCACCACGGCGCCTGCCTCATCACGCAGGGGGCGTTCGACGGTCAGGGTGGTGTAGCCGAAGTCCTGGTTTTTGAAGATGCGCGAGATGGGCACGCGCTTGAGGCGGCCACCTTCGGGCAGATTCTGGAACTCGGCGGGCCACGCGGCGCCGGCCACGATCAGTTGTGGCTCGCCCATCGGCTGCCCTTGCGCGTCGAACACGCTGACCTGCTCGGCTTCGGCAAAGCTGCCAAACAACTGCGTGACGGTGGCGATGTGCGCATCGCTCATCTCCTTGCGTTTGCTGCCCAGGCTCTTGCGCATCTTCTGCCAGTAGCTGCTGGCGTCGATGAGTTGCACCTTGCCCTTGCGCACGGCCGGCTTCTTGTTCGACAGGATCCACACATAGGTGGCAATGCCGGTGTTGTAGAACATGTCGGTGGGCAAGCCCACGATGGCCTCCACCAGGTCGTTCTCCAGCACGTAGCGGCGGATTTCGCTTTCGCCACTGCCCGCGCCGCCCGTGAACAAGGGCGAGCCGTTGAGCACGATGCCGAAGCGGCTGCCGCCTTCCTGCGCGGGGCGCATCTTGGCTATTGATCCGGCCTCAATGAACTTGACTCAAGCCGCATAGCGTACCGTGGCGTGCTCGAAGTACTTGCGGATGCGCTCGGGCTGGCGTTGCACGCTGCGAAGGTGCTTGGCTGTGGCTTTGGCCAGTTGCAGCTTCGTTCGCGCCGGTGCCAGCTTCGTGACCGCCTGCTTGATATCCGCATTGGCCATCTCATCCGGGTTCAACTCCGGGCTATAGCTCGGTAGGTAGAACACCTCGATGGCATCGGCATGCTCGGCCAGCCAGGCCTTGACCGGTTTGGCATGATGCACCCGCAGGTTGTCCAGGATCAGGAACACCTTCTTGGTCTGTCCCTTGATCAGCCGGCGCAGGAAGTCGATCAGGATTGTGGTGTTGAGCGCCCCGTCAAAGATGCGCCAGCGCATCTGCCCTTTGTTGGTCACGGTGGAGATGACCGACAGGTTGTGGCGCTTGTTGTTGACCCGCACCACCGGCGTCTGGCCCTTGGGCGCAAAACCACGGCCGCGTACATCGTCGCTGCGCAGTCCACTCTCGTCGCCCCAGTGAATTTCGGCTCCCTCGGCCTTGGCCCGCGCGGCAATGGCGGGGTAGTCCTCCTCGAGCCACTTCTTGACCGCCGCCGGTGACTGCTCGTAGGCCTTCTTCATCGGCTTTTGCGGCGTGAAGCCCCAGCGCGCCAGGTACTTGCCCATGGTGCGCACTTGCAGTCGCAGCCCAAAGCGCTGTTCGATGAGTTGGGCCACAGCGGCGCGGGTCCACAGCGCGTAGGGCATCTTGAGCTGATCGGGCGTCTTGTCGGCGATGAGCTTGCGCACCAGGGCCTCCTGGGCGGGGTCGAGCAAGCGGTTTTCGCCGAGCTTGCGCCCGCCAATGGCGTCGTGCAGCGCCTTGGCACCGAGCGCCTCATGGCGTTTGCAGATGTTGAAGACGCCTGTGCGACTCAGGCCGGTGAGCGCGGCGATCTTGTCGTAGGTGTTGCCGGCCTTGCGTAGCCGGATGACCTGAACCCGGCGCTCATGCCGCGCTTCGTGGCTCAACGATCTCATGTCAGTTGCTTGCATGAATCCGAGTTGGGGGCGGTGCAGATAAATTCAAGTGCACAAGGGCCGAATCAATAAAAGGTGCATCAGAAACAGCATGGAGCCATCGCTCACGCGCGGCAGGCCGGGGCCGAAGCGGCCGGCAAAGCCTTTCTGCTCGTGTTCCTGCCGCACGGCCTTTTCGACCTTCTTCCATTCCACGCCGAAGGGCGGGTTGGACAGCATGTAGTCGAACTTGCGGCCCGCATGCCCGTCGTCGCTCAGGGTGTTGCCGGCCACGATGTTGCCCACGTCCTGCCCGCGGATGAGCATGTCGGCCTTGCAGATGGCGTAGCTCTCGTCGTTGAGTTCCTGGCCGTAGAGCGTGAGGCGGGCCTGCGGGTTGTGGGCCAGCAGGTGCTCGCCGGCGACTGACAGCATGCCGCCGGTGCCGGCCGTGGGGTCGTACACGGTGCGAACCACGGCGTTGCCGGGCGTGAGCACGTCGTCGTCTTCGATGAAGAGCAGGTTCACCATCAGGCGGATGACTTCGCGCGGCGTGAAGTGTTCCCCGGCCGTCTCGTTGCTGATTTCGGCGAACTTGCGGATCAGCTCCTCGAACACCAGGCCCATGCTGGCGTTGTCCACCGTGGCCGGGTGCAGGTCGATGCCGACGAACTTTTCCGTGACCAGGTACAGCAGGTTGGCCTTGGCCAGCCGTTCCACCTGGGCGTGGAAATCGAAGCGCTCGAAGATGTCGGCCGCCTCGGGCGAGAAGGCCTTGACGTAGGCGTAGAGGTTCTGGCGGATGTGGTCCTGGTCGCCCAGCAGCTTGGGCAGGTCCAGTTCCGAATCGTTGTAGAAACCCAGGTTGCCGGCGGCGCGACGGAGAAAGGGCTCGGGGTTGATGCCCATCTTCTCGCGCGAAGCCTTTTCAGCCAGCACCTTGGGCTTGGTGGCTTCCAGCACGCAGTCCAGCCGGCGCAGCACGGTGAAGGGCAGGATCACGCGGCCGTACTCGGACTGCTTGTAGTCGCCGCGCAGCAGATCGGCGACGGACCAGATGAAGGAAGACAGGGCTTGAGGAGACATGCAGAGCGATGGGGCGATGGGGCGCCAGACGTGAAAAAGCCCGGCACAGCCGGGCCTGGATGAGCAGGCCGCCGCGCGGGCGCGGCAGTCTATCAAGCCGAGAGGGCGCCGGCCGTCAAGCCGGCTTGGCCTCCGCCTCCTGCAGCAGCCGCCACATCACCTTGCCGCTGCCGCTCTTGGGCAGCGCATCGACGAACTGCACCTGGCGCGGCACCTTGTAGGCGGCCATGTTCTCGCGACACCAGGCGATGATGTCTTCGGCCGTCGTGCCCTTGTGCGTGGGGCGCAGCACCACCACGGCCTTGACGGACTCGCCGCGGTAGGCGTCCTTGGTGGAGATGATGCAGGCCTCCTGGATGGCCGGGTGCTTGAACATCAGCAGTTCCACCTCGGCCGGCCAGACCTTGAAGCCGCTGGCGTTGATCATGCGCTTCAGGCGGTCGGTGATGAAGAAGTAGCCCTCTTCGTCCACGCGCCCCATGTCACCGGTGCGGAAGAAGCGCTTGCCCTCGAACTCGATGAAGGCGGCGGCCGTGGCGTCGGGCCGCTTCCAGTAGCCGCTGAAGACCTGCGGGCCGTGGGTGATGATCTCGCCCGACTCGCCCACGGGCAGCTCCTGCAGGGTCTCGGGGTCGACCACGCGCGCGTCCACCCCCGTGAAGGGCATGCCCAGGCACTGCTGCTTGGCGTGCAACGGCGGGTTGCTGTGCGAAGGCGCGGCGGTCTCGGTCAGGCCATAGCCTTCCTGGTAGACCAGGCCGAACTCCTCCAGCAGCCGCTGCGCCACGGCCTGGGGCATGGCGGCGCCGCCACCGCCGATGTAGGTCAGGCTGGACAGGTCGTAGTTCTTGAAATGCGGGCTGGCCAGCAGGTCGATGACCATGGTGGGGATGTTGGTCCAGCTCGTCACCTTCCATTGCGAGATCAGGTGGCCGGCCACGTCGCGGTCCCAGCGCGGCATCAGCACCAGCGCGGCACCGGCATAGATGGCCGTGTGCATCATGCTCACGATGCCGGTGATGTGGAACATGGGTACCACGGCCAGCACCACCGTTTCGGGCGTCGCGCTGCCCCACTGCGCACCCGACACGGCGTTGTGCATCAGCGTGGAATGCGGGTGGATGCAGCCCTTGGGCAACCCGGTGGTGCCACTGGTGTAGGGCAGCAGGGCCATGTCCTGCGCGCCCACGACATGGGCCGGCGCGGCATGGCCGGCCGCCAGCAGCGCGCCCCAGGCATGCACCTGGCCGCCAGCGAGCGCGGGCAGCGCGCGCCGCGGCAGCAGCCAGTCGCGCCAGGCCGCGGCCATGGCGGGCGTGTCGGCGGCCGAGGCGTCGAAGGCATCGGTGAACTGGGTCACGACCAGGTGCGCCAGGCGCTCGGCCTCGGGCAGGCTGTCGCTGGCCTTGGCCAGCTCGGGCGCCAGGTCGCCGGTGGTCAGGGCCACCTTGGCGTCGGAATCACTGATGTAGTGCTTGAGTTCCTCGGCCTTGTTCATCGGATTGACGGGCACCACCACCGCGTTGGCGCGCAGGATGGCGAAATGCGCGATGACCAGCTGCGGCGTGTTCTGCATGTCCAGCAGCACGCGGTCGCCGCGCTGCACGCCCAGCGCATGCAGCGCGCCGGCCAGCGCCTCCACCTGCGCCGCGAGTTCGCCGTACGAAGTGACGCGGCCGAAGTAGATCAGCGCGGGCTTGCCCGGATAGCGCTGGGCGTTGACCTGCAGGTTGTGCCACAGCGACGTGGCCGGCGGCGTGATGGTGCGGGGCTGGCGGGCGGGCCAGAACTTGAAGTGCGGGCGATCAGGCGTCGACATGGAAAGCGGTACGAAAAGCCAGAGACCAGAAGGGGCCGTCAGCGTAAGCCGCACGGGCCCGATGGCGCATGGGGAAAGCCCCGTCCGGGCCGCCCGGGCGTCACCTGCGCGACGCGGGCGGCCGCGCGGCTGGACAACTTGTCCCACCTCGGCCTGCGCCCGGGCCCGCTGCCATAATCGCCGGCCATGCAATGGCTGCGCACCACCGCCCTCATCGCCCGCCTGGCGCTGGCGTGGTTCGTGCTGTCGCTCGGGGTGGCCGTCGCGTCGCCGCTGGTCAAGCCCCAGGCGCTGGAGCTGGTGTGCGGTGCGGGCGCCAGCGCCAAGCTGGTCGTGCTCGATGACGAAGGCCGCTCCGTCGCCGCGGGCCACCATGCGCTCGATTGCCCGGCCTGCCTCGCGGCCACGCTGGCGCCGCCCGTCATCACGCTGCAGCTGCCGGCCGCCGCGCCAGCACCTCTGGCCCAGCATCCCTTTCACGCGGCCCATCTGGCCGCGCTGACCGGGGCGCCGCTGCCGCCGCGCGGGCCGCCCGCCTCGGCCTGAGTGCACGGCGGTGCGGCCCCGGTGCCCGCCGCCGTCCGCGCGCGACGCCGGAGGGCCCTCTTTCTCGCTTTCGCCCTCTTGCATGCCCCTGCCGCGGCAGGGCTTGCGTCCCCTGGCAACGCGCAGTCCCGCAAATCCCTCCGGGCCCCGGCGCCCGGACCCGCTTTCCGGTCTTGCATGTCTTTGCGTGTTCCTCCTTGTTCCGCGGGCGCGCCCCGCCCCGCCGGCCTGCCGCGCCGCCAATGGATCGCGCGCGCCCTGCTGCTGCCCGCCGCCGGCGCCGCGGCCACGCTGGGCCTGGGCGCCTGCAGCGCAGAGAAGCCGCCAGCCTTCCGCGGCATCGACGTCACCGGGGCGCCCTATGGCCAGAAACTGCGCCTGAACGACCCCGACGGCCGACCGCGCACGATCGAGGACTTCCGGGGCCAGGTCGTGCTGCTCTTCTTCGGCTTCACGCAGTGCCCCGACGTGTGCCCCACGGCCCTGGCCCGCGCCGCCGAGGTCAAGCGCCTGCTGGGCGCCGACGGCGAGAAGCTGCAGGTGATCTTCGTCTCGGTCGACCCCGAACGCGACACGGCCGAGGTGCTGAAGGCCTACACCGCAGCCTTCGATCCCAGCTTCGTGGGCCTGAGCGGCGATGCCGCGCAGACGGCCGAGGCGGCCCGGGAATTCCGCGTCGTCTACACCCGAGTGCCAACCGGAAGCTCCTACACCCTCGACCATTCGGCGCTGAGCTACCTGATCGACCCGCAGGGCCGGCTGCGCGTGGCGCTGCGGCACGAACAGAGCGCGGCCGACTTCGCCGCCAATGTGCGGCAGCTGCTGCGCGAAGGCTGACAGTCCGGCCCGATTCCCGTCCACCCGTTCCCCGAGGAGACTCCCAATGAACATGTCCCGACAATTCGTGCTGCCGGCCGCCCTGCTGGCGCTGGCCGGCCTCGCGCAGGCGCAGGTCCGTGTGAAGGAACCGTGGGTGCGCGCCACCGTGGCGCAGCAGCAGGCCACCGGCGCCTTCATGCAGCTGCACTCGCCCAAGGCCACGCGCCTGGTCGGCGTGAGCACGCCGCTGACGCCCGTGGCCGAGGTGCATGAAATGGCCATGCAGGGCGACGTGATGCGCATGCGCCAGGTGGCCGGCATGGAACTGCCGGCCGGCAAGACCGTGGAGCTCAAGCCGGGCGGCTACCACCTGATGCTGATGAACCTGAAGGGCCAGGTGAAGGAAGGCCAGACCGTGCCGCTGACCCTGACTTTCGAAGGCGCGGATGGCCAGCGCGAAACCGTGCAGGTGCAGGCGCCCGTGCGTGCGCTGACCACTGCGGCGAGCGGCCATGGCGGCCACGGCAGCGCGGGTGGCAGCACGCCTGCAGCACCGGCCCATAAGCACTGAGCCCCCCGCCCCCCGATGAAAAAGAAGACAAGCCCCCCTCTCGCCGCCCTGGCCGCGCCGGCCGTGTTCTGCCTGCTCGCTGCCGCCCCGGCGCAGGCCGACCCGGCCCTGGCCCAGTCCAAGGCCTGCATGGCCTGCCACACCGTTGACAAGAAGCGCGTCGGCCCGGCCTTCAAGGACATCGCGGCACGCTATGCCGGCCAGCCCAACGCGTCGGCCCAGCTGGCGGGCAAGATCCGCCAGGGCAGCCGCGGCGCCTGGGGCGCGGTGCCCATGCCGGCCAACCCCGGCGTGAGCGAGGCCGACGCGAAGAAGCTGGCCGACTGGGTGCTGCAGCAGAAGTGACGGCCGCCCCGCGCCCTTCGCCACGCCCTTCAGCACGCCCTTTGACACGCCTCTCCTGAGCATGTCCTTGCGCCGCCGCTCCATGAGCCATCGCCCCCCGCGCGGCCCGCGCCGCATGGCGGCGCTGATGCTCGTGGTGCAGCTGATGCTCCTGCTGTTCACGGCCCTGCCGCTGCCGGCGCCGGCCGCCGCCGGCCGTGCTTCGGCCCCGGACACCGGCCTCTGGGCCATGGTCTGCAGTCCGCAGGGCATGAAGCGGGTGCCGCTGCAGCAGCTGACGGCCACCGATTCCGCGCCCGACCCGGCGCAGGCCGCCGACCCGCCGCACGGCAGCCATTGCCTGCTGTGCCAGCAGCAGCACAGCCCCGCGCTGCCCGCGCTGGCGCTCCCTCCCTGTCCGCCGGCGACTGCCGCGGCCACGACCACGCCGCAATGGCGAGCGGCACCGCCGCGTTCCGCCGCGCATCTCTGGCGCCCCCTGCTCGCGCGGGCGCCGCCGTTCCAGGGCTGATCGGCGGCGCAGCATGGCTGCGCATTTCGCATCGTTTCGCACGAGCGGCCCGGCGCCGCCCGGCACCTTCCCCGTTGTCGTTCGAACCTGCTCGCATGGCTGTGCGGGTGGTTCGCTGCGCACAGGCATGCCAACTGCCGCAAGCGCGCGTTGGCCCTGCCTGCAGCGCCCAAGGATCCGCTTTCATGACTTCGTTCTTCTCCCGTGCATCCCGCACATCCCGCGCGTCCCGCGCTTGCCGCGCACGCGCGACGGCCCTGCTGGGCGCCCTCGCCTTCGCGGGTGCCGCCCAGGCGCATGACTTCCGCGTCGGCGACCTGTCCATCGACCACCCGTACGCCACGCCCTCGCGGCCCGGCGTGCAGACCGGCGCGGCCTACCTGCGCGGCATCCGCAACAAGGGCGCGGTGGCCGACCGGCTCATCGGCGCCACGACGCCGGTGGCCGAGCGCGTGGAACTGCACACGCGCCAGACCGAGGGCGACGTGGTGCGCATGCGCGAGGTGGCGGCCCTCGAGATTCCCGCCGGCCAGGAGGTGCAACTGCGCCACGGCCAGCCGCAGCACCTGATGCTGGTCGGCCTGAAGCAGCCGCTGAAGGCCGGGGACCGCTTCGACCTCACGCTGCGCTTCGAGCGTGCGGGCGAGACCACGGTCAAGGCCTGGGTGCAGCAGCCCCGCGCGGCGGCCGAGGATGCGAAGGGCGCGGATGCGCATCACACGCACTGATGCGGCCATGCACCCCCTTTGCTTTTCACCCGCGCCGCGGGCGCGCACGGCGGGCCTGGCTGCTGCCGCGCTGGCAGCCCTGGGCGCGCAGGCGCAGACGGCCCCATCCGCACCCGGCGACAGCCTGCCCGCCATCCAGGTCCGCGCATCGCAGGAGCAGCCCAACGGCCGCCTGCCCGTGGACCAGCCCGTCGAAAGCGGCAGCCGCCTGGGCCTCACGGCGCGCGAGAACCCGGCCTCCGTCACCATCGTGGATCGGGCCGTCATCGACGCCCGCGGTGCGCAGAACACGCAGGAGATCCTGCAGGCCATTGCGGGCGTCACCGCGCATGACGCCCCCGGCAACATCGGCGTGCAATACCGCGGCTTCGGCAGCGGCTCCATCTCGCAGCTGTTCAACGGCATCCCCGTGCAGTACGCGATCGCGGCACGGCCCGTGGACAGCTGGATCTACGAGCGCGTGGAAGCCATCGGTGGGCCTTCGAGCTTCCTCCACGGCGCCGGCGCCGTCGGCGGCACGCTCAACTACATCAGCAAGCTGGCCACCCGCCACGACCTGAGCGAGGCGCAGCTGCGCCTGGGCAGCCATCGGCTGCGCGAAGCTTCCTTCGGCCTGAACCGGCGCGTGGTCGGCGATGGCAGCGGCACGGGCGACCACTACCTGCGCATCGACGCCAACCAGCGGCGCGGCGGAAGCTGGACCGAGGGGACCGACCGCGACTCGACGCAACTGGCCCTGTCGCTGCTGTCGGACCTGGGCCGCGGCCTGAGCCACACCCTGGCTTATGAGCACCAGAAGGAGTGGGTGGACCAGCCCTACTGGGGCACACCGCTGCTGAACCCGATGGTGGGCACGCTGCGCATCGACCCGGCCACGCGGCGCAAGAACTACAACAGCGTGGACAGCCTGTACGCGCAGCGCGTGCAGTGGCTGCGCTCCATCACCGACTGGCGCGTGAACGACGCGCTGGCGCTGCGCAACACCTTCTATGCGTATGACGCGCTGCGCGACTACCGCAACGTGGAGACCTACCGCTTCAACGCCACCAACACGGCCGTCACGCGCTCCGCGGCTTTGCTGCAACGCCACGACCAGCGGCTGGTGGGCAACCGGCTGGACGGCACGTACCAGGAGCAAATCGCCGGGCGTCGCAGCGACTGGGCCTTTGGCGTGGACCTGAGCGTGAACAAGCAGACGCGCTTCCCCAACAGCCTGTCGGCCACGGTGAGCACCGTGAACCCCTACGTCTTCACCACCGAGCCCTTCTTCGCGGTGCGCGGCATGACACCCGGCTTCAGGCCCGACCGCGACAACCGCGTGAAGACCGTGGCCGTGTTCGCCGAGAACCGCACCGCGCTCACGCCGGGCCTGAGCCTGGTGACGGCGCTGCGACACGAGCGCATCGAACTGGATCTGACGAACCGGCGCGAGATCAACGCGGCAAACCCGGCCCGCTATGCGCGCAGCTACAAGCCCACGACAGGCCGCATCGGCCTGGTGTGGGAGGTCGCGCCCGGCGCCAACCTGTACGTGCAGTACGCCACCGCGGCCGATCCGCCGGCCGGCATCCTCACCACGGCCACCTTCGCCCAGGTGCGCGACAACAGCGCGCTGACCACCGGCCGCCAGATCGAGGTGGGCAGCAAACTGGACTTCTGGCAAGGCAAGGGCACGGCCACCGCGGCGGCCTACCGCATCACGCGCCAGAACATCGCCACGCAGGACCCGGCCAACAGCAGCCTGACGGTGCAGGTGGGCGAGCAGTCGTCGCGCGGCGTGGAACTGGCCGTGGGCCTGCAGCCCACGCGCGAATGGGCGCTGCAGGCCAATGCGAGCTGGGTGGATGCGCAGTACGAGAACTTCCGCCAGGGCGGGGTTTCGCTGGCCGGCCGCACGCCCACCAACACGCCGCGCACGGTGCTCAACCTCTGGACTTCCTATGCCATCACGCCCCAGTTGCAGGCCAGCGTGGGCCTGCGCCGAGTGGGCTCGGTCTATGCCGACGCGGCCAACACCCAGCGCTGGCCGGCCTACACGCTGCTGGACCTGGGGCTGAGCTGGCAGATCAACCGCCACACCGCACTGAGCGCGCGCGTGCGCAATGCGACCGACCGCGTGTACGCCCTCCACGTGGGCGGCACCCAGGCCTACCTGGGGGCGCCGCGCACGGCCGACCTCACGCTGCGCGTGAACTTCTGACACCGGGTGGCTCGCATGCACCTCAAGCGCTGGCTCTTCCTGACGCACCGCTGGCTGGGCATCGCCGTGTGCGCCTTCTTCGCCCTGTGGTTCGTGTCGGGCGTGGTGATGATGTACGTGGGCTACCCCAAGCTCACAACGGCCGAAAGGCTGCAGCATCTGCCACCGCTGGGTGACGGGCAGGGGCTGCTGGCGCCGCAGCAGGCGCTGGCGGCGGCGCAGCTGTCCGGCCCGCTGCGCGACCTGCGTCTGGTGGCGGCGCGCGGCGGCCAGCCGGTGTATCTGGTGCAGCCGGAGGCAGCGCCGGCCCGCGGCACGGTGGTGATTGACGCGCGCAGCGGCCTGCGGCTGCAAGGCGTGGACGCGCCGCTGGCCCTGGCCACGGCGACCGCCTACGCCCGGGCGCTGCCGCAAGCCGGCGCGCCGCGCCACCTGGGCACGGTGCAGGAAGATGCCTTCACCCATTCGCGCGCGCTCGATGCGCACCGGCCGCTGCACCGGGTGCAGCTGAGCGATGCGCAGCACACCCTGCTCTACATCTCCAGCCTCACCGGCGAAGTGGTGCGTGACGCGACGCGCACCGAACGCGTGTGGAACTACGCGGGCGCCTGGCTGCACTGGCTCTACATGTTCCGCGGCAATGCCCTCAACACCTACTGGAGCGACATCGTCAACGGGCTGTCGATCCTCGGCATCGCCGTTGCCGTCACCGGCACGGCGATCGGCGTGATGCGCTGGCGCTTTGGCCGGCCCTACCGCAGCGGCGCGCGCACGCCCTACCCGGGCCGCATGATGCGCTGGCATCACGTCTCGGGCCTGCTGTTCGCGGCCGTCACCTTCACCTGGATCCTGAGCGGGCTGGCGTCGATGAACCCGTGGCGCGTGTTCGACGTGGGCGCGGCACCGCTGCGCACGGCCGCCCTGGAAGGGGCGGCGCTGGAGCCGGGCGCCGATGCCGCCACGCCGCAGCAGCTGCTGGCCACCGCCGGCCCGGCCACGCGCGAGCTGCGCTGGGTGCCGGTGCTGGGCACGCCGACCGTGCAGGCGCAGGGCCCGGCCGGAGCGCCGACGGTGCTCGACGGGCGCAGCGCGCGCCCCTGGGCGATCGACGAATCGGCCTTGCGCCAGGCAGCCGCCGGCCTGCTCGATGCGCCGGTCGCGCGCATCGAGCGGCTACGGGCCTACGACTTTCATTACTACGACCGCGCGCCCCACACCATGACCGGCGGCGGCGAGCGGCCCCTGCCGGTGCTGCGCGTGGTGTTCGAGGACGCGGCGAAGAGCTGGGTCCACCTCGATCCGCAGACCGGCGCCGTGGTGAGCCGCAGCGACCAGGGCCGGCGCGCGAGCCGCGTGCTGTTCGCCCTGCTGCACAGCTGGGACTGGCTGCCGCTGCTGCAGCGGCGCCCGCTGTGGGACCTGCTGCTGATCGGGCTGAGCCTGGGCGGCGCCCTGCTCAGCCTGACGGGCGTAGCGGTCGGCTGGCGGCGCCTGGGGCTCAGGCTGCGCCCCCGGCGCCGCGCATTTCAGGCGCGCTGAAAGCCGGCCAGCCGCTGCGTGATGATCTGCTCGGCCTGGCCCATGATGCTGTCGATCAGTTCTTGGCAGCTGGGCACGTCGTGGATCAGGCCGGCCACCATGCCGCAGCTCCAGGCGCCCGCGTCCATGTCGCCGTTCTGCATGATGCGCGGGTAGACGCCGGCCACCTCTTCGATGATGTCCTCGAACTTGAGGTTGGCGCCCAGCGTCTTTTCCTTCTCCAAGAGGCGCTCCACGGCGGCGTTGTTGAGCACCCGCTCGGTGTTGCGCAGCGGGCGCATCACCAGGCGCGTGTCCAGCTCGCTGGCGGCCACGATGGCCTGCTTGACCTTCTCGTGCACCGGCGCTTCCTTCGTCGCGATGAAGCGCGTGCCCATGTTCATGCCCTCGGCGCCCAGCGCCAGCGCCGCCACCAGGCTGCGGCCGTCGGCCATGCCGCCCGAGGCGACGAAGGGAATCTTCAGTTCTTCGGCCGCGCGCGGCAGCAGGATAAAGTTGGGCACGTCGTCCTCACCGGGGTGGCCGCCGCACTCGAAGCCGTCCACGCTCACGGCGTCGCAGCCGATCGCCTCGGCCTTGAGCGCATGGCGCACCGAGGTGCACTTGTGGATCACCTTGATGCCGTGCTCCTTGAGCAGCGGCATCCACTTCTGCGGGTTGTTGCCGGCGGTTTCCACGGCCTTCACGCCGCCTTCGATGATGGCCTGGATGTAACCGGGGTAGTCGGGCGAACTCACCGTGGGCAGGAAGGTGAGGTTCACGCCAAAGGGCTTGTCGGTCATCTCGCGGCAGCGCGCGATTTCCTTGGCCAGCAGCTCGGGCGTCTTCTGCGTCAGGCCCGTGATGATGCCCAGGCCGCCTGCGTTGGACACGGCCGCCGCCAGCTCGGCCAGGCCGACATAGTGCATGCCGCCCTGGATGATGGGGTGCTGGATGCCAAAGAGTTCGGTGATGCGGGTCTTCAAGGGGGTCTCCAAAAGATGGGCGCACGCGCACCACGGCGGCGCATGCAGGGTCGACCCCCGCATCATCGACACCGGCCACCGGCTTGACTGCCACGCGCGCGACAAGCCGGCGACAAGTTGCCCCGCTCGCCACGGCAAGGCGCGCACGAGCGCGGCGCCGCGCTACACGGCCATGACGCAGGTGACGCAGGCGCCCGAGCTGCGGCGGCTCCGGTCTCGCGGCACGGACGGACGCCCAGCGCCTGCCGCGTGTTCCCGCGCCCGCGGCAGGCACTTTGCAGCGCGCGCGGCGCAGCGTTCTGGCACCATCAAGGCATGACTTCGCCCCCCGGCTCTTCGATCGCGCCCGCCTCGCCACCCGCCTCCCTACCTATGCGGCCCGGCGTGGCCGCCAAGCGGCAGCGCTTCCGCGCGCTGCATGCGAACGGCTGCTTCCTGCTGCCCAACCCCTGGGACGTGGGCAGCGCGCGCCGCCTGCAGGCGCTGGGCGCCGTCGCCCTGGCAAGCACCAGCGCGGGCGTGGCCTGGTCGCAGGGCCTGCCCGATGGGGCGTTGCCGCGCGAGGCCGTGCTCGAACACCTGCGCCAGCTGGTCGCGGCCACCGACCTGCCCGTGAACGCCGACTTCGAGAACGGCTTCGGCGACACGCCCGAGGCCGTCGCGCACAGCGTGCGCCTGGCCGCGGACACGGGCGTGGCCGGGCTGTCCATCGAGGACGCCACCAGCGACGCGCAGGCCCCGCTCTTCCCGCTCGACGTGGCCGTGGCCCGGCTGCGCGCCGCGCGTGCCGCCCTCGACGCCTGCGGCGCCGACGTGCTGCTGGTCGGCCGCTCCGAAGGCTTCTTCGTCGGCCGGCCCGACTTGCCCGACACGCTGGCGCGGCTGCGCGCCTATGCCGAGGCGGGCGCGGACTGCCTCTATGCACCGGGCCTGCGCACGGCCGAAGAAGTGGCCGCGGTCGTCGCCGCCGTCGCGCCGAGGCCCGTGAACGTGTTGATCGGCAGCGCCGGCGGCCTGAGCCTTGCGCAGGTCGCGGCGCTGGGCGCGCGCCGCGTGAGCGTGGGCGGCGCCCTGGCCCGCGCCGCCTGGGGCGGCTTCGAGCGCGCGGCCCGGCAGATGCTGGCCGAAGGCCGCTTCGACGCGCTGGCCGAGGCGCAGCCCGGCGCCGAACTCAACGCCTTCTTCCGTGCCGATGCCGCGGCACGCGGCGCGCCGCAGCCATGAATCCGCGTCCCGTGAACGCAAACGCCAGGGCGCTCGACGGGCGCCGCCGGGCCGTGCGCGCGCTGGCCGCGGGGCTGGCCCTGCCCGCGCTGCCGCTGCGCCCGGCCCAGGCCGGCTTCAATTTCTTCACCAGCGAGTACACGGCCAGCCGCGCTGACCTGGAACGCGAGCTCGGCAAGCAGTTTCCGCAGCAGCGCGGCTATGGCGGCCTGGTCACGGTGATCCTGCGCGAACCGCAACTGGGCCTGGACGCCGCCGCCAACCGCGTGCAGCTGGCGATGGCGCTCACCCTCGCCAGTCCGCTGATGCAGCCCGCCGAGATGCCGGGCCGCCTTACGCTCAGCAGCGCGCTGCGCTACGACCCGGCCACCCTGTCGCTGCGGCTGGAGCAGCCGCGTGCCGAGCAGTTGCAGCTCGCGGGCGTCACGGGTGCCGACGCGGACCGCCTGCAACGCGTGGCCGCCGCCGTGGCGCAGGAGGCGCTGCAGGGCCAGGCCCTGCACACCTTCCGGCGCGAGGACCTCACCGTGGGCCGCAAGACCTACGAGATCGGCGCCATCACGGTGTTGGCTGACGGCGTGAAGGTGCAGCTGCTGTGACACTCGCGCCGTGGATGCCCCCGACGCTGCACCGGCCTTTTGCTGTCACAGGCCTGCGCGACACTGCGCACCTTTCTGCCAGCCACCGCCGCGCCCGCCCTGCATGACGCCCTCTGCCCTGCCCCGCCGAACCGTCCTTGCCTGGGCCACCGCGCTGCCGGCCGCCGGGCTCGGTGCCTGCACCGCCACGCCCGCCGGCGGCCCCCGTGCATCGACCGGCAGCATGCCGGCCTTCGACCTGCAGGGCCACCGCGGAGCGCGCGGCCTGGCGCCCGAGAACACGCTGGCCGCCTTCGAGCGCGCGCTGGAAATCGGCGTGAGCACCCTGGAGCTGGACATTGCGCTTACGGCCGATGGCGTGCCCGTGGTCACGCACGACCCGGCGCTGAACCCCGCGCACACGCGCGATGCCAGCGGCGTCTTCCTGCGCGCGCCGGGCCCCGCCGTGCACCAGCTGACGCTGGCCCAGCTCAAGACCTATGACGTCGGGCGGCTCGATCCGGCCAGCAAGTACGGCCAGCAGTTCGCCACCCAGGCGCCGCGCGATGGCGAGCGCATTCCCACGCTGCGCGAGCTGTTCGCCTTCACGCAGGCCGCGGCCGCCGCCGATCTGCGCTTCAACATCGAAGCCAAGACCGACCCCACGGCCCCCGCCAGCACCGCCCCCGTCGATGCGATGGTGCGGGCGATCGTGGACGAGGTGAAACGCGCCCGCCTCATGGACCGGGTCACGCTGCAGAGCTTCGACTGGCGCGCGCAGGCCCTGGCCGCGCCGCTGGCGCCCGGGCTGTCGCGGGCCTGGCTCAGCAGCCCGCGCACGCTGCGCGACCCGCGCTGGACGCGCGGCCTGGACGTGCAGGACTTCGGCGGCTCCGTGCCGCGCCTGGTGCAGGCCGCCTCGGCCGACGGTCACGGCCCGGCCATCTGGTCGCCCGCCTTCGGCGACCTCACGGCGGCGCAGGTGCGCGAGGCGCAGGGCCTGGGCCTGCAGGTGATCCCCTGGACCGTGAACCAGCCCGCCGACCTGGCGCGCGTGATGGACCTGGGCGTGAACGGCATCATCACCGACTACCCCGACCGCCTGCGCGCCCTGATGCGCGAGCGCGGTCTGCCGCTGCCCCGAGGACTGAAGAATTGAGTGCATCTGCCGACACTGCCGCCGCCCAGCTGGGCACCATCGACTCGCTGCTGGCACAGGCGCGCCGCGACCCGGGCGCGCTGGGCCGCCTGAGCGACACCGCGCGGCAGGCACGGCAGTTGCAAGCCGCGCTGCCGCCGCGCTTCTCGGAAGTGCTGCTGAACCTGCTGGACCGGCTGGAGTCCAGCGCCCTGTTCAGCGAGGAAAGCTGCTCCTTCAGCCAGAAAGACCTGCTGGACAGCCTGCAGCTGTGGGCCGACAAGGCGCGCGAAAGGCTGGCATCGGCCTGAGCCGGGCCCCGCGCCTGTTGCCCGGTTCTTGCTTCTCAAGGCCCAAGCCATGGCGGGCAGGCCGTGGTCTTCCCGCCCTTGAATCAAAACCTAGGGATAACCCCGTCAACTTCTCGGGAACCTGGCAAGCAAATGCGGCACAAACTAGACAGCGGCGCGCACAGCGTCGTTTTCAGACAACACTTTCCTCCAGGAGAATTCTTCCGATGCGCTTGACCACCAAAGGCCGTTCCGCCGTCACCGCGATGATCGACGTCGCCCTGCGCGAGGCGGACGGTCCGGTCAGCCTTTCGTCGCTCAGCGCGCGGCACGGCATCTCGCTGTCCTACCTCGAACTGCTGTTCGGCAAGCTGCGGCGCGCCAACCTCGTGAGCGCCACGCGTGGCCCCGGCGGCGGCTATTCGCTGGCCCGTCCGGTGGACAGCATCACCGTGGCCGACATCATCCTCGCCATCGAGGAAGGCTACGACGACGAACTGGCGGCGCGCGAAGATGCGGCCAACCCGCAGAAATGCTCCACCTCGGAGCTGTGGGCCCAGGCCAACCGCCAGATCATGGAGTTCCTCGGCTCGGTGAGCCTGCGCAGCCTGGTCGACGACCAGATTGCCAAGGGTGGGCCCGTGCGCCCCACGGCCAAGGCCAAGCCGCTGCACAAGCCGCTGCCTCGCCCGCTCAAGGTGGTCGCACCCAATTCGGTCTTCGCGCTGGGCAAGCTGGCGATTCCGAAGCGCTGAGCCGGGTGAACCCGCCCGCCGGGCTCGCCCGGCCGTGCCGGATGCGCCGCACCGCCTGAGCCCCTCGCTCACCCGCGAAAAGAAACCCGCCCCGGCGGGTTTCTTTCTTCCATTGCCGGCCCCGCCCTGGATCAATACGCCCTCGGGGGCAGCGGACCTCGCGCCGCGGGGGAGCGTGGAGCGTCTTCATCGCCCCGCTCCAAGATGAAAAAGCGCCCCTCGGGCGGCAGCGGCGAGCACGGGGCTTTTCCCCGAGCGGCTTCGCCCCGGCAAGGGCGCTTCTCAGCGGCCTTCGGTTACCGCACCTTCCTCGGCCCCTCCGTCAACCTCCGCACGGCGCGCGGTGATCGCGCGGCGCTGCGCCGGCCGCGCCAGGATCTCGACATACACCTCGGCGCCCTGCGCGGCGGCCACGGCGTCGATGCATGCGAAGAGCGAGGCCAGGTGCACGGATTCGGCGCCCTCGCGGCTGCTGCCGCAGCGGCAATCGAAGTCCCAGAAATCGGCGCCGGCCGGCAGTTCGCGGCGCCGTTCGCGCTTGAGGTACTTGCGGATCTCGTGGCGCAGCGCGTCCATCACGCGGTCCGGATGCCGGCCTGGGATCTGCAACGGAAAGATTTTTCTCATGGGCGATCGTACCCCGGCGACTGCGGCGCCTCGGGCAGGCCCGCCGGAGGCCGCCGCGCCACGGCCGGGCCGGGCGCGTGCCGACGTGCGGCCCTCGCGCCCGGGCGCATCAGGCGAAGCGCACTGTGAGCGGCGACAGCGGCGCCGTGAAGCGCGCCTGCCATTGCTCGCCGGGCGCCACGGGCCAGGCATCGGTCCAGGTGCCGGTGGTGACCACGTCGCCGGGCCGCAGGTCCGGCGCGCCCGGACAGCGGCGCAGTTCCTGCGCGAAATGCACCAGCGCATGCAGCGGACCGTCGAGCACCGCCTCGCCGCGCCCGCGCTCCACGCTGCGGTCGCCCTGCAGCAGCTCGACCTCGGCCGCCGCCAGTTGCGCCTCGAGCGCGGCACCGTCGGCGGCCAGCTCGCGCACCGGCACGCGCCGCCCCACGAGCAGACGCGCGTGCAGCGCACCATCGGCCACCGGATCGCTGGCACTGGCAAAGCGCCAGCCGGGCCGGTGCGACTGCACGATCTCGAAGCCCGGCGCCACCCATTCGAGGCTGTCGAACAGGCTCTGGATCGTGAGCTCGGCCGGCGGCGTGGCACGCAGGCCGAACACGGCCTCGGGCTCGATACGCGGTTCGCAGGTGGCCGCCAGGTCCACTTCGCCCTCGCCTTCGCAAAAGCGCAGCGTGCTGTCGTACACCGTGCCCCAGATCGGCGCGAAGACCTGGTAGCGCGGCCAGATGCCGCGGTTGGTGAAGCCGATCTTGAAGCCGCGCGGCTGCTCGCCCCGCGCCATGCGCAGGGCCCGCACCGCCAGCTGGCGCTGATAGGCCGCGTCCAGCGGCAGGTCGATGCCAGCGGGCCAGTAGCTGCCCGCATCGCTGTGCTGCAACAGCGTGGCCGCGGCATGCGGATCGCGGGAGGGTTCGGGGATCGATGCGTTCATGCGCCCCATCATAGGCAGTGCGGGCCGGCCCCGGCGAAGGCCGGGTGCGCGCGCCCCCGAAGCGCTAGCATGCGCGGCCGGTGCGGCGAACCCGCCCGCGCCGCATCGCCCCCATGAAAAAAGAATCCATCGTCCCCTTCTTCGCCACCCTGCAAGCGGCCAACCCCGCGCCTGAAACCGAGCTCGAGTACAGCAGCCCCTTCGAGCTGCTGGCCGCCGTGCTGCTGTCGGCCCAGGCCACGGACGTGGGCGTCAACAAGGCCACGCGCAAGCTCTTTCCGGTGGCCAACACGCCGCAGGCCATCCTGGACCTGGGCCTGGAAGGGCTGGAGGCCTACATCAGGACCATCGGGCTGTACCGCAGCAAGGCCAAGCACCTGATGCAGGCCTGCCGCATGCTGGTGGAGCAGCACGGCGGCGAAGTGCCGCGCACGCGCGAAGCCCTGGAAGCGCTGCCGGGCGTGGGCCGCAAGACCGCCAACGTGGTGCTCAACGTGGCCTTCGGCGAAGCGACCATCGCGGTGGACACGCACATCTTCCGGGTGGCCAACCGCACCGGCCTGGCGCCCGGCAAGACGCCGCTGGAGGTGGAGCTGAAGCTCGAAAAGCGCGTGCCGGCCGAGTTCCGGCTGCATGCGCACCACTGGCTGATCCTGCACGGCCGCTACGTGTGCGTGGCGCGCAAGCCCCGGTGCTGGGAATGCGCGGTGGCGCGCTATTGCGACTTCAAGCCGAAGACGCCGGCGCCGGCCTGAACGGCCCCGCCACGGCCCTCGCGGGGCGTGAGGCACCAGAGTTCGCCGAAGGCGATGGCTTCGGCCGGCCAGTCCGCGGCGCGGGCCACCGCGCGCCGGCCGCCCTCGACGAGCCGCACGGCACGCATCACGCCCGCATGGGTGATCCAGGCCGCGTCGCGGCCGCTGGCGCGCCAATCGTCCCAGGCGGCGGCCACGCGCCGCAGGAAGACGCCGGTGCTTTCGCCGTCGCCGCCCGCGCGCGCCTGGGCGAAGTCGGCCGTCCAGGCGTCGAATTCGGGCCGGGCGATGGCGGCCCAGGGGCGGCCTTCCCAGGCGCCGAAATGCATTTCGGCCAGGCGCGCATCGATGCGCGCCGGCGGCAGGTCGGGCCGCAGGGCGTGCAACGCCTCGGCCAGCGCGACGCAACGCCCCAGGGGCGACACCCACACGGGCACGCCGCGCGGCAGCGCCTGCGCCAGCACCTCGGCGGCCTGCCGCGTGGCCGCGGGCTCGGCCGGCACGTCGCTGCGGCCGTAGCACAGGCCGTCTTCGCACAGCACGCGCGCATGGCGCTGCAGCCAGAGCCTCATGCGCCCACGGTCCCGGCCGGCATCGACCCCGCCAGCGCCAGGTAGACGGCGATTTCGCTGAGCTGCTGCACGGCGCCCAGGCCGTCGCCCGTGAAGCCTTGCAGCCGGCGCCAGAGCCGGCGCGCCATCCAGGCCGTGGCCAGCAGGGCGGCGGCCACGGCGGCGCCCGCGCGCCACGGCCCGTGCACGGCCGCCAGCAGCGCCACGGCCGGCACGGCCCACAGCAGCCCCGCCAGCAGCGCGCCGGGGCCGATCGCATCGGCCAGCGGCTTGGACTTGCTCTGCGCGCTGTCGCCCACGTGCGGCAGGTGGCGGATCAGCAGCAGCGGCATGAAACGCGACAGCACATGGGCCGCCACCAGCGCCGCCGGCGCCGCCCACGGGCCCTGCGCGGCGGCGACCTGCGCCAGCAGTGCGCACTTGGCGCCCAGCGCCAGCACCAGCGCGATGGCGCCATAGCTGCCGATGCGCGAGTCCTTCATGATCTCCAGCGCGCGGCCGCGGTCGGCCGACCCGCCGAGCCCATCGGCCGTGTCGGCCAGGCCGTCCTCGTGGAAGGCGCCCGTCATCCAGACGGTGGCGCCCGTGCTCAGCACGGCCGCGGCCAGGGCACCGAACGCGCCGGTCAGCCCCTGGTGCAGCAGCAGGAACACGGCCGCGCCCCACAGGCCCACGAGCCAGCCCACGCCCGGAAAATGGGCCGCGCTGGCGCGCAGCATCTGCGGACTGAAGCCCACCCAGGCGGCCAGCCGGCCCGTGACCGGCACGCGCGTGAAGAACTGCAGCGCGAGCAGGTAGTGGCGCAGGCCCTTCATCGTCGATTCAGGCCGGCCCGGACACGCCGGCCGATTCGAAGCTGGCCATCTCGGCCAGGATGCGGCAGGCCGATTCGAGCAGCGGCCAGGCCAGCGCCGCGCCCGAGCCTTCGCCCAGGCGCAGGTCCAGCTGCATCAACGGCGCGAGGCCCAGCGCCTGCAGCATCAGCGCATGGCCGGGCTCGGCCGACTGGTGCGCGGCCACGCAGCGCTGCACCACCTGCGGCTGCAGGGCGTGGGCGACCAGCACCGCGCTGCTGGCGATGAAGCCGTCGAGCACGATCAGGCGCCGCTCCTGCGCGGCCTGCAGCACGGCGCCGACCAGCGTGGCGATCTCGAAGCCGCCGAAGGCGGCCAGCGCCTGCAGCGGCGAACGGGCCTGCGCGTGCACCTGCAGCACCTCGCGCAGCACGGCGCGCTTGTGCGCCAGCGCCTGCGCGCCCAGCCCGGTGCCGGCGCCGGTGCAGGCGTCGATGTCCTGCCCGGCCAGCCGCGCCAGCAGCAGCGCCGCCGCCGAGCTGTTGCCGATGCCCATCTCGCCCAGCAGCAGCGCATTGCCCGGCAGCGCGCGCACGACCTCGCGGCCGTTGGCGATGGCCTGCGCGCACTGGTCCGCGCTCATGGCCGGGCCCTGCAGCGCATCGGCCGTGCCGGCGGCGATGCGGCGGTCCACCAGGCCCGGATGCGGCGCCGTGGGCTGCAGCACGCCGCAGTCCACCACCGTGAGCGCCAGGCCGTGCTGGCGCGCCAGCACGCTGACGGCGGCACCGCCGGTGAGGAAGTTGCGCACCATCTGCCAGGTCACGTCGGCCGGGTAGGCCGAGACACCGCGTGCGGCCAGCCCGTGGTCGGCCGCGCACACCAGCATCTGCGGCGCCACGAACTGCGGCGTCTCGGTGCCCAGCACCAGGCCGATCTGCAGCGCGAGCCGCTCCAGGCGGCCCAGGGCGCCGAGCGGCTTGGTCTTGGCGTCCAGGCGCGCCTGCAGGCGCGCGCGCAGCGCGGGGTCTTCGAGGGACGGAAGGGTGGGGATATCCGCGGCTTGCAGGGTCATTCCGGGTCAGTCGATGAGTCGGGCGAGCACGCCCGGGGCGAAATGGGCGTCAATGTAGTCGGCGAGGCCGTCGAAGGTCTGCTCCAGCGTCGGCGCGTCGGCACCGAAGAGCGCGCGCAAGGCGCCGGCGTCCTCGAACAGCCCATGCAGGTACAGGCCCAGCACATTGCCGCGCGCGTTCTGCCAGCCCAGGCCATCGGGCAGCACGGGCTGCGCGCGCTCGCCCGCGGCGATCAGCGCCGCATGCGGCGCGACCAGCCCGGCCGTGCGGCCGTGGTGGATTTCGTAACCCGCCACCTCGGCGCCGCCGAGCGCCGCCCAGGGGCCCTGCACCGCGCCGAAGCGCGTGCGGCGCAGGCGCACGGTCTTGTCGCGCTCGAACACCGTGACCAGCGGCAGCAGGCCCAGGCCGGGCGCGTTGCCGTCGATGCCGTGCGGATCGATCAGCGCCTCGCCCAGCATCTGCAGCCCGCCGCAGATGCCCAGCACGGCGCCGCCGCGCGCGGCATGGGCGGCGATGGCCGCGTCCAGGCCCTGCGCGCGCAGCCAGGCCAGGTCGCCGCTGGTGTGCTTGGAGCCGGGCAGCACCACCCAGTCCGAGGGCGCGAGCGCGGCCAGTTCGGTCGGCGTGCGCACCCAGCGCAGGGCCAGGCCCGGCATGCGCTTGAGCGGCTGGAATTCGTCGAGGTTGCTGATGCGCGGGCAGGCGACCACGGCCACGGTGCGGGTGACGGCCCCGCCGCCGCCGGCCGGGCGCTCGTCAAACACGCCATCTTCCTCGGGCAGGCCGTGCTGCCACCACATGGGCAGGGTGGCCACGGTGGGCACGCCGGTCAGCGCCTGCAACTGCTCGGGGCCGGGCGCGAGCAGCGCCGCATCGCCGCGGAACTTGTTGAGCACGAAGCCCGACAGCAGCGCGCGCTCCTCGGGCGGCAGCAGGGCCCAGGTGCCGTACAGGTGGGCGAAGGCGCCGCCGCGGTCGATGTCGGTCACGAGCAGGCAGCGCGCGCGCGCATGGCGCGCCATGCGCATGTTCACGACGTCGCTCGCGTGCAGGTTGATCTCGGCCGGCGAACCTGCGCCCTCCAGCACGATCACGTCGTGGCGCGCCGCGAGTTCGTCGAAGGCCTGGGCAATGTGCGGCCACACGGCGGCGCTGCGCTGGCGCCACGGCGTGCGCGACAGGCCTTCGTGCACCTGCCCCATCAGCACCACCTGGCTGGCCGTGTCGCGCTCGGGCTTGAGCAGCAGCGGGTTCATGCGCACCTCGGGCACCGCGCGCGCGGCCAGCGCCTGGAAGTACTGCGCGCTGCCGATCTCGCCCCCGGCCTCGAAGGCCCTGCCCGCGCCGTCCGCGGGGCCCTCCGTGCCCGCGGGGCCGACGACGCGCGCGTTGTTGCTCATGTTCTGCGCCTTGAAGGGCGCCACCCGGAGCCCCTGGCGCGCATACCAGCGGCACAGGGCCGTGGTGAGCCAACTCTTGCCCGCGCCGCTGGTGGTGCCGAGCACCATCACGCAACGGGCCGTCACATCCGATCCAGTCCGAAGCGCAGCATGCCCCGGATTGTGCCCGCCCCGCGCGGGCTCCTTGCCCGCGGATGCGGCGCTACTTCAGCAACTGCTGCCGGCAGATGTTGTGGCCGGTGGTGGTCAGGCGCAGCGAGCCGCCGTTCCACTCGATCCAGGCCAGGCTGACCAGCTCGTCGATCAGCCCTTCGCCGATTTCACCGGCCTGCTTGCGCTGCAGCAGTTGCTCGACACGGGGCAGCGCCAGACGGAGCTCGCCCTGGCGGTCGGAGACGGGAATTGCATCGCTCATGAGCGCCTTTCTCTGGAGCCCTTAGAAACAAGGACTTACATGCGGTGCAGCCTAGCACACCCCCGCGCCCGCAGGACGTCTTCGGCCGGATCGCTTACAATTGCGCGGTTGTGCGCCCTGCTCGCTCGCGCACCAACTGCATGCGCCGCGTTCCCGCCGCGGCCGCGCAGCGCACCGCCAGGCCCTGAATTCGTCTGTCCGGTCGTCGCCCATTCCCCTGCGCGCCTCATCGCGGTCCGTTTCCCCTCCTCCCCGGTCCGCCCCTTCCGCGACCTGTGTCGCTTCCTCCATTCGCGCCCGCCGGTGCCCTCGGCACCGATGGGCGGCTGCCAACCTCGGCGCACGTGCGCCGGGCTGATCGCCATGTCTTTGAATTCCCTCGCGGTGGGCAAGTACCTTGTCACCCCGCTGACCCGCGTCACCCCCACAGGCGACTACGCGGCTTCCGTTTCCATCCGCCGCGGCATGCATGACCGCGTGTTCCGCTTCATCCCCCGCTTCGACAGCCCCGGGCTGGCGATGCAGTACGCGCTGGCCCAGGGCCGGTCGATGGTGCTGCACAACCAGCTGGTCTGAGCGGCGCGATCGCCCCCACACCCCATTCCCCTTCCAGGAGTTTCATGGCCAAAGAAGAACTGATCGAGATGCAAGGCCGGGTCGACGAAGTGCTGCCCGATTCGCGTTTTCGCGTGACGCTCGAGAACGGACACCAGCTCATCGCCTACACCGGCGGCAAGATGCGCAAGCACCGAATCCGCGTGCTGGCCGGCGACAAGGTGTCGCTCGAGATGTCGCCCTACGACCTCAACAAGGGCCGGCTCACCTTCCGCCACATCGAGAACCGGTCTTCTGGCGGCGCCGCACCCGTGCGCCGCGGCCCGCCGCGCTGAAGCCCGGCACTTTTTTCAATTCACTCACCCCCTCCCTTCAAGGAACACCATGAACAACAAGCTCTACGTGGGCAACCTCGCCTACTCGGTCCGCGACAACGATCTGGAACAGCAATTCGCCGAATTCGGCTCGGTCTCGTCGGCCAAGGTCATGATGGAGCGCGACACCGGCCGCTCCAAGGGTTTCGGCTTCGTCGAGATGAGCTCGGCAGAAGAAGCCCAGGCCGCCATCGACGGCCTGAACGGCACGCAGATGGGCGGCCGCGCCCTGACCGTGAACGTGGCCCGTCCGATGGAACCGCGCAGCGGTGGCTTCGGCGGCGGCCGCAGCGGTGGCGGCTACGGCGGTGGCAGCCGCTACTGATCGAATGACTGACCGGCGTTCGCGCCGGTGATGTGGAGGCCTGCTGTTCTGGCGAGCAGCGGGCCTCCCGCTTGCAGACAGCCCGGCCACGCCGGGCTGTCTGCTTTTCAGCGCACCGTGCGGCCCGGGGCAGCTTCGGCGACCGCCTGGGCGGAGGCCGGCTCCCAGCCGCCGCCCAGCGCGCGCACCAGGCCCACGGTCGCCTGGTACTGCGCCGCCTTCACCTGCAGCGCCTGGCGCTGGTTGCGCAGTTCGCTGCGGCGGGCGTCCAGCAGGTCGAGCTGGCTGATGTAGCCGTTGCGGTAGCGCGTGTCCGACAGCTGCGTGGCGCGGCGTGCCGAGTCGACGGCCGTCTGCTGCACCTGCGCCTGCGCCTGCAGCAGGCGGATGGCCGAGAGCTGGTCCTCCACGTCCTTGAAGGCGTTGAGCACCTGCGCGCGGTAGTCGGCCAGCGCCTCGTCGAGGTGGCCCGAGGCGTTCTGCACGCCCGCCTCGCGCCGCCCGCCGTCCAGGATGGGCAGCGACAGCAGCGCGCCGATGCCCCAGGAGCGCGCGGACCACTTGAACAGGTCGCCGATCTCGGGCGAGGCGAAGCCACCGCCCGCGGTGAGCGAAATGTCCGGAAAGTACGCCGCCTGCGCCGCGCCCACGCGCGCCTGCGCCGCCAGCACGGCGGCCTGCGAGGCGGCCACGTCGGGCCGGCGCGTGAGCACCGTGGCCGGCACGCCGGCCGGAATGACCGGCAGCGTGGTGGTCCACGGTTCGCTGCGGATGCCGAAGTTGGCCGGCGGCTGGCCGGTGAGCACGGCCAGCGCATGTTCCAGCTCGGCACGGCGGCGGTCCAGCGCGATGGCGTCGGACTCCGTGGCCGCCACTTCGGTCTGCACGCGGGCCACGTCGAGTTCGGCCACGTCGCCGGCCTGCTGGCGGCGCTGCGTGAGGCGCAGGGTGTCGCGGTAGGCCTCGACGTTGTCGCGCACCAGGGCGCGCTCGGCGTCGGTGGCCCGCAGGGCCAGGTAGGTCTGCGCAACCTCGGCCTGCACCAGCAGGCGCGTGCTTTGCAGCAGCGCCTCGCGCTGCTGCGCGTCCAGCCGCGCCGCCTCGCTGGCACGCGAGAGGCGGCCGAACAGGTCGAGCTCGTAGGAAGCGCTCAGACCCGCCTGGGTCAGCGTGGACGGCCGGTGGCTCTGGTTGCGGTCCAGGCCCTGCTGGCGCGTGGCGCCGGCACCCGCGCCGAGCTGCAGCGAGCGGTCGGCATCGCTGAGGCGGGCCAGCGCCCGCGCCTGCCGCACGCGCGCCACGGCCTGCTGGATGCTGGTGTTGCCGCCTTCGTCCTGCACCGCACGTTCGACCAGCTGGTCGAGCACCGGGTCGCGGAACACGCGCCACCATTCGCCGCGCGGCTGCGACTCGGCCGGCACGGCCAGGGTCCACTGCCCTTCGCGCGGCGCGGCGGCCTGGGCCGCGGGCGCCTCCTTGAACTGGGCCGGCGTGTCGAGCTGCGGCAGACCCGAGGGTGCCGTGGCACAGCCGGCCAGCACCAGCGCGGCCATCAGCGGCGCCAGTGCCGCGCGCAGCGGCCGGTGGAAGTGGGTCGCGATCGAAGCATGCATCGTTCTTCTCCTTGGCTTCGTTTCAATCATTCGTGGCGACCCACCGGCGCCGCAGGCTGCAGGCCGCCGCCGTGCCCGCCGCCGGCGGCTGGCACCGGATGACTGGCCGAGACGAAGTCCTCGCCGTGCGGCACCTCGCCATGCAGCTTGAGCGGACGGTTGCCGGTGAGCCGGCGCAGCGCCACGTAGAACACGGGGGTGAGGAACAGACCGAAGGCCGTCACGCCGATCATCCCGGCGAACACCGCCACGCCCATGGCCGTGCGCATCTCGGCGCCGGCGCCCGTGGCCAGCACCAGGGGCAGCACGCCCATCACGAAGGCCAGCGAGGTCATCAGGATCGGGCGCAGCCGCAGGCGGCTGGCCTCGATGGCGGCCTGCACCGGCGTGCGCCCGGCGAACTCCAGCTCGCGTGCGAACTCGACGATCAGGATCGCGTTCTTCGCACTGAGCCCCACGAGCACGATGAGCCCGATCTGCGTGAAGACGTTGTTGTCGCCGCCGGAGATCCACACGCCGGTCATCGCAGCCAGGAGGCCCATGGGCACGATCAGGATGATCGACAGCGGCAGCGTCAGGCTCTCGTACTGCGCGGCCAGCACCAGGAACACCAGCAGGATCGCCAGCGGGAAGACGATCACCGCCGAGTTGCCGGCCAGGATCTCCTGGTAGGTCAGGTCGGTCCACTCGAAGCTCACGCCGGGCGGCAGCGTCTCGGCGGCGATGCGCTCGATCGCGTCCTGTGCCTGGCCCGACGAGAAGCCGGGTGCGGCGGCGCCGTTGATGTCGGCCGTGAGGTAGCCGTTGTAGCGCATGGCGCGTTCGGGCCCGAAGCTCGAATTCACCTTCAGCAGCGCCGACAGCGGGATCATCTCGCCCGAGTTCGAGCGCACCTTGAGCATGCCGATGTCCTCGGCCCGCGCGCGGTACGGCGCATCGGCCTGCACGCGCACGCTGTAGGTGCGGCCGAACTTGTTGAAGTCGTTCGCGTACAGGCTGCCCAGGTAGATCTGCATGGTGTCGAAGATGTCCGTCACCGGCACGCCGAGCTGGCGCGCCTTGGTGCGGTCGATGTCGGCGTACAGCTGCGGCACGTTGACCTGCCAGCTCGTGAACATGCCCGTGAGTTCCGGCGTCTGGTAGGCCTTGGCCATGAAGGCCTTCACGGCGGCGTCCATCTGCTCGTAGCCCAGCGAGGCGCGGTCTTCCAGCTGCAGCTTGAAGCCGCCCGTGGTGCCCAGGCCCGCCACCGGCGGCGGCGGGAACATCACGATGAAGGCGTCCTGGATGCCCGCGAAGGCCTGGTTGAGCTGCCCCGCCACGGCGCCGCCCGACTGGTCGGGGTTCCTGCGCTCCTCGAAGGGCTTGAGCATGGCGAACACGATCCCCGAGTTGGAGCTGTTGGTGAAGCCGTTGATCGACAGGCCCGGGAAGGCCAGCGTGCCTTCGACGTTCGGGTTCTTCTTCATGATCTCGCCCATGCGGCGGATCACGTCGTCGGTGCGGTCCAGCGTGGCGCCGTCGGGCAGCTGCGCGAAGCCGATCAGGTACTGCTTGTCCTGCGTGGGCACGAAGCCGCTGGGCACGGCCTTGAACAGGCCGAAGGTCACCCCCACCAGCGCCAGGTAGATCGCCAGCATCAGCGCCTTGCGGCCGATGACGCGCTTGACGCCGCCGCTGTAGGCCTCGGAGCCGCGGTGGAAGAAGCGGTTGAAGCCGCGGAACAGCCAGCCGAAGGCGCGGTCCATACCGTGCGTCAATGCATCCTTGGGCGCGTCATGGCCGCGCAGCAGCAGGGCCGCGAGGGCCGGCGACAGCGTCAGCGAGTTGATGGCCGAGATCACTGTCGAGATGGCGATGGTGACCGCGAACTGCTTGTAGAACTGGCCCGTGAGCCCGCTGATGAAGGCCAGCGGCACGAACACGGCCACCAGCACCAGCGCGATGGCGATGATCGGGCCCGAGACCTCGCGCATGGCGCGGTAGGTCGCATCGCGCGGGCTCAGGCCGGCCTCGATGTTGCGCTCCACGTTCTCGACCACCACGATGGCGTCATCCACCACGATGCCGATGGCCAGCACCAGCCCGAACAGGCTCAGCGCGTTGATGGAGAAGCCCAGCAGGTGCAGCACGGCGAAGGTGCCCACCACCGACACCGGCACGGCCAGCAGCGGGATGATGGAGGCGCGCCAGGTCTGCAGGAACAGGATCACGACCAGCACCACCAGCGCGATGGCTTCCAGCAGCGTGTGGATCACTGATTGGATGGAGGCACGCACGAACTGCGTCGGGTCGTAGGCAATGCGGTATTCCAGGCCCTCGGGCATGTTGCGGTTGAGCTCGGCCATGGTCTGGCGCACGTTGGACGAGATGTCCAGCGCGTTCGACCCCGGCGACTGGAACACCCCGATGCCCACGGCCGCGTCGTTGTCCAGCAGCGAGCGCAGCGAGTAGTCGGCGGCGCCGAGCTCGATGCGGGCGATGTCGCGCAGGCGCACGACCTGGCCGTCGGCGCCGCTCTTGACGATGATGTCGCCGAACTCCTCCTCGGTCGACAGGCGCCCCTGCGCGTTGACCGACAACTGCACGTCGATGCCCGAGAGCCCCGGCGAGGCGCCGATCACGCCGGCCGCGGCCTGCACGTTCTGGCCGCGGATGGCCGCCACCACGTCGCTGGCCGAGAGGCCGCGCTGCGCGACTTTCTGCGGGTCGAGCCACACGCGCATCGCGTATTCGCCGCCGCCCCAGATCTGCACCTGGCCCACGCCCTCGATGCGGGCCAGCCGGTCCTTGACGTTGAGCACCGCGTAGTTGCGCAGGTAGTCGATGTCGTAGCGGCCGTTGGGCGACACGAGGTGCACCACCATCGTGATGTCGGGCGAGCTCTTGACCGTGGTCAGGCCCAGGCGGCGCACTTCCTCAGGCAGGCGCGGCTCGGCCTGCGAGACGCGGTTCTGCACCAGCTGCTGCGCCTTGTCCGGGTCGGTGCCCAGGCGGAAGGTCACGGTGAGCGTCATCACGCCGTCGGTCGTGGCCTGGCTGCCCATGTAGAGCATGCCCTCGACGCCGTTGATCTGCTCCTCGAGCGGCGTGGCCACCGTCTCGGCGATGACCTTCGGGTTGGCGCCCGGGTACTGGGCGCGCACCACGATCTGCGGCGGCGAGACCTCGGGGTATTCCGAGATCGGCAGCCCGCGCAGCGCGATGAGCCCGGCGATCAGGATCAGCAGCGACAGCACGCCGGCAAAGATCGGCCGGTCGATGAAGAATTTGGAGAGGTTCATGGTGAACTTTCAGCCGCGCCCGGCGCCGGGGCCGGGCGCGGCAGGAGGGCTTTCAGTTGCTGCTGGCCACGCGCGTGGCGCGGGCCGCGGCGGCCTGCGCGGCGCTTTCCATGGGCACGTTCTGCGGGTCGACCAGCGCGCCCGGCCGCACGTGCTGCAGGCCGTTGACGACCACGCGCTCGCCGGCCTTGAGGCCGCTGGCCACCACGCGCAGGCCGTTGACCGGCGCACCCAGCGTCACCTCGCGGTATTCGGTCTTGTTGTCGCCGTTCACGACCATCACGAACTTCTTGTTCTGGTCGGTGCCCACGGCGCGTTCGCTCACCAGCACGGCGCGGCTTTCCTGCGCCTGGCCCATGCGGATGCGCGCGAACTGGCCGGGAATGAGCGCGCCGTCCTTGTTGTCGAAGGTGGCGCGCACGCGCACCGTGCCGCTCTTCGCATCCACCTGGTTGTCGATCAGCTGCAGCTGGCCTTCGAAGGGCGTGCCCTCGGTGGCCACCGTGCCCATCTGCACCGGGATCCGGCCGATCAGCGAGCGCGCGCCGGCGCCGCCGGGCATGGCCTGCAAGGCGCGGCCGATGACCTGCTCGTCGACATCGAAGCTCGCATAGATGGGGCTGACCGACACCAGCGTGGTCAGCACCGGCGCGCCGGGGCCGGCGGCCACCAAGTTGCCCACCGTCACTTCCAGCTTGCCGATGCGGCCGGCCACCGGAGCGCGCACCTGCGTGTACGACAGGTTGAGCCTGGCGCTCTGCAGCGAGGCCTGGGCGGCGCGCAGGTTGGCTTCGGCTTCGTGGCCGGCGTTCAGGCGCTCGTCCAGCTCGCGCTGCGCGATGGCCTGCTCGTCGTACAGGCGGCGCGCGCGGGCCTGTTCGCTGCGCGTGTAGCTGGCGCGCGCCTGGGCCGACGCCACCTGCGCCTCGGCGCGCTCCACCTCGGCCTTGTAGGGCGCGGGGTCGATGGTCACGAGCAGGTCGCCCTGCTTGACCAGCGCGCCTTCGCGGAAATGCACGGCCTGCACGGCCCCGGCCACGCGCGAGCGGATGTCCACGCGTTCGACCGCCTCCAGGCGGCCGGAGAACTCGTCCCAGGCGTTGATGGTGCTTTCCTGCGCGGTGGCCACCGACACGGGCGTGGCCGCCGGCTGCGCGGGCGTGGGCGGATTGCTGGCCTGGGCCTGCAGGCCCGGCACCATGAAGATGCCGGCCGTGATGGCGGCCACGGCCGTCAGCGCGGTGGCCACGGGCCAGAAGCGGCGCGGGCGCGCCGCCGCGGCGGCCTGCCCGGCGTCGGCGGCAGTCTGCGGGGCGTCGGAAGAGGAAGGCGGAGGAAGTTGCGACATGGCGGCTCCTGGAAACGATCGAAAAGAAGCAACAGAAAGAAAGGCAACGAAAGGCCGCACCGCGCCCCCGCGCGCGATCGGACGCACGGCAGAGGACAAGGCAGCCGGTCAGAAGAAAGCGAAAGCGCTTGCGGCGCGAGGCCGGTGGGCAGGCAAAGCGCCGCCCGGGCGGCGCCTCCGGCACCACCGCATGGACAGGAAGGAAGGGCCGCGCCGGCGGGCTCGGCCCGCGGCTTCAGCCGCTGGGCGCAGCGGCGGGTGCCGGCGCCTCGAAGAATTCGCGGAAGTGCTGCATCACGCTCAGCTCGCAGCCCGCGCAGCCGGCCGCGCCGGGCTCATAGAGCGCGTCGGGCCAGTTGGCGGCCGTGCTCACGATCTGGCTGCGCACGTTGATGCCCGCCTCGCGCAGCCGGCCGGCATAGGCCAGGGCCTCGTCGCGCATCGGATCGTCCGGGCCCACCAGCACCAGCGTGGGCGCCAGATCCGCCAGCCGCAGCGAGGTGCCCGGCACGGCATACGGGTGCAGCGCGTCCATGGGGCGCTTGAGGTACTGCTTCCAGCCGGCGGCCCACTTGCACATGTCCGTGGTGTCGCAGCCGGCCGCCCGCACGGAGGCGGTGCCTGCGCACGGGTCCAGCATGGGCGACAGCAGCACCTGCCCGGCCAGCGGCGGATGGTCGCGGTCGCGCGCGACCATCGCCACCGCTGCGGCCAGGTTGCCGCCCGCCTCTTCGCCCGCCAGGAACACGCGCGCGCCCTTGCCGGCCAGCTTGACGCGGTTCTTGTAGAGCCATTCGAGCACCGAGTAGCCCACCTCGATGGGCTTGGGGAAGGGGTACTCGGGCGCCAGCGGGTAGGCCAGCGACACGGCCACCGCGCCGGAGCGGGCCAGCAGGCGGCCGACGTTGCGGCCGTTGTCCAGGTCCCCACAGGTGAAGGTGCCGCCGTGGAAATGCAGCACCAGGGGCTGGCCGGCGGCCACGGGCTGGCGCTGGCCGTAATGGCGCGCCTTCACGGCGTCGCCGCCCGGCAGCGGAATCTGGAGGTCGGCCTCGGGCACGTCGGCGCCCGCGGCCAGGCCGGGTGCGAGGGAAGACGTTGCGGAACGGGCGTTCATGGTGCAGGTATCCAGAGGATCGATGGACACAAATGTAAGCCGCCGGGGACGCGCACGACGCAGGCCGTCGCCGCCACTCTGTTTCCGTGCGAACAACAATCGGCGGGCCGACTGGCCGCAGAATCCGCTTCCGGCCCCGGGGCGTCACGGGTGCGACAGCGCATCGCGCGCGTCACTCGCGTCACGCGGGCGCGCGCCCGCGCGTCTGGCCGGCATCGCCCTTCGGCATTCTTCACCAGAGTTCAACATGGACCCCATCCAGACCATGCGCGTGTTCGTGCGCGTCGTCGAAGCCGGCAGCTTCACGCGCGCGGCCGATTCGCTCGGCATCCCGAAGGGCACCGTCACCAAGCAGATCCAGGCCCTGGAATCGCGCATGCATGCCAAGCTGCTCAACCGCACCACGCGGCGCGTGACCGTGACGCCCGACGGCGCGGCCTACTTCGAGCGCGCGGCGCGCCTGCTCAACGACTTCGACGAGCTGGAAGCGAGCATGACCAACGCGCAGACCGCACCGTCGGGCCGGCTGCGCGTGGACGTGGGCACCTCCATGGCGCGGCTGGTGATCATCCCCGAGCTCGAGAGCTTCTATGCCAGCTACCCCGACATCCAGCTCGACCTGGGGGTGAGCGACCGGCCGGTGGACCTGATCGGCGACAACGTGGACGTGGTGATCCGCGCCGGCACCATCACCGACCAGTCGCTGGTCGCGCGGCGCATCGGCACCCTGCCCTTCGTCACCGTGGCGTCCAAGGGCTACGTGCAGAAGTACGGCCGGCCGCAGCACCCGCTGGACCTGCAGCGCGGCCGCCACCACGTGCTCAACTTCTTCTCGAGCAATTCGCGGCGCCTGTATCCGCTGGATTTCAGCAAGGACGGCGAGCGCATCGAGATCTCCGAGCCCTACCGCCTCTCGGTCAACGACAGCAATGCCCACACCGAGGCCACGCTGGGCGGCTTCGGCGTGACGCAGATGGTGCAGTTCATCGCCGAGCCCTACCTGCAAAGCGGCGAGCTGGTGCAGCTGATGCCCGACTGGACCATGGACCCCTTGCCCGTGCACGTGGTGTACCCGCCCAACCGCCACCTGAGCGCCAAGGTGCGGGCCTTCGTGGACTGGACGGCGGACCTGTTCGCCCGGCGGCAGCATCTGGCGCGGGGATGAAGCGGCCGGCCTGCGCAGCCGCTTTCATGGCGGCCGGCCGGTGCCGCGCGCCTGTCGACCCCGACGCGGACGAAGGCGCCGGCCGCGCCGTCAAGGGTGCCGGCTGCGGATCGACGCCCAGGCGGCCAGGAGCGCGGCCTGGCTGTGCGGCCCTCTCACCCCCAGCCGCACGTGCCCGGGCAGGCCGAAGGAGCCGGCGTCGCGCAGCTTGAGGCCCTGGCGGCGCAAGGCCTGCAGCGCCGCCGCCGCATCGGCCAGGCCCGGTGCGGCCCGCCAGTCCGCGCAGAAATAGTTGGCGTCGCTGTCCAGCACGCACCAGCCGAAGCCCGCGCACATCCGCATCTGTTCGGCCTTCCAGGCGCGCAGCGTGGGCAGGCTGTGGGCCAGCCAGGCCTGCGCGGCCGCCCCGGCCCAGCTCTGCAGCATGGCGACCGCATGGGCCCCCAGGGGCCAGGAAGGGGCGAGATGCGAAAGGCGGCGAAGCAGCCCGGCCTGCGCATCGCCCGCGGGCGCGATGGCATAGGCGCCGCGCACGCCCGTGAGGCCCAGCGCCTTGTTGGGCGACCACAGCTGCCAGACGCGGTCCAGTTGCGCCGGCGCCAGCGCGAGGGCGCCCGTCAGGCGCAGCGGCTCGTAGGCCCGGTCCAGCACCATCGGCACGCCGGGCGCCAGCGCATCCACCTTCGCGGCCAGTCCGGCATGCGGCCGGCCCAGGGGCGCAGAAGGGTCGCAGGCCCATGCGAGCAAGGGCGGTTCGGCGGCCATCGCCCCGTCCACCGCCCCTTCCGCCGCCTCCTCCGCCCGCACCGCCAGCCCCCAGGCCTGCGCCGCGCGGGCGTAGTCCCCGTAGGCATGCCGGGGCACCTGCACCGCACCCGGCTGGCCGCGCGCGCCGAAGGCCACCGCCGCCGTGATGCGGGCGATGAACTCGCTGGCGCTGCCGGCCAGCACGATGCGATCGCGCGCCACGCCATGGAAGGCCGCCAGCTGCTCGCGCAGCGCGGTGTAGGCCGGATCGGGGTAGCGCGCGGGATCGGCCGCCCGCAGGGCGGCCACCGCGTGCGGGCACGGTCCGCAGGCATTGGCGTTGGTGGAGAAGTCGTGCAGCGGCACGCCCTGGGCATCGGGGCCGCCATGCACGGGCAAGGGGGAGCCGGTCATGCCACCGTCCCCCAAAGCGGAAGAAACGGCGGCAGCAAGGCCAGGCCCGCGAGCACGCCGGCGCCCGCCACGGCGCGCCCCGCCAGCACGATGGCGCGCGACGTGTGCGCGGCCATGGCTGGCCGGCCCTGGCCGTTGAGCGCATACACGCCGGGCTTGGCCAGCCGCACGCCCAGCAGCAGCGCCATGGCGGCCATGGGCCAGCCGCTGTTGGGCGAGGGCGTGCGGGCCGCCTGCGGCAGCAGCCCGCGCGGCCAGCGCCCGGCGGCCCATGCCAGCAGCAGCGCGGTGAGGCGCGCGGGCAGCCATGAGAGCGCATCGTCCGCGTGCGCGGCCCATTTGCCGGCCCATTCCCACACGCGGCCGCCGCGCGCCCCACGGTAGCCCCACATGGCATCGGCCGTGTTGGCGAAGCGGTAGAGCGCGGCGCCGGGCAGGCCCGCGAGCACGAACCAGAACAGCGGCGCCACCACCGAATCGTTGAGGTTCTCGGCCAGCGATTCGATCGCGCTCTCGCGCACTTCGGTCGCGCTCAGCGGCGCCACGTCGCGGCTGACCAGGCGCGCCAGGCGCGCGCGGCCGGCCTCCAGGGATTCGGCCAGCGCCGCTTCCACGCCCTGCACTTCCTCGCGCAGCAGGCGCCAGGCCAGCAGCGGCTTGAGCAGCAGGCCCAGCGCCAGCGCCGCGGCCCAGCCCGGCAGCCAGCGCCCCAGCGCGGCCTGCAGCGTGGCCGCCGCCAGCGTGGCGGCACACGCGCCCAGGCCCCAGGCCAGCATGCCGGCGATGAAGGGCCGTGCCCGCGCATCGGCCGCTGCGCTGCCGGCCCGCGGCGCGACATGCGGCGTGCAGGCGGCCAGCCAGCGGCCCATCCAGACCACCGGATGCCAGCGCGCGGGCGGCTCGCCCAGCCAGCGGTCCACGGCCAAGGCCAGCCAGAGCGCAGCAGCCAGGCTCATGGGCATGCGGCGCCTGTCAGTCCTCGATGCCGCGCTGCGCTGGAATGCCCGCCTGGAAGGCATGCTTGACCAGCGTCATCTCGGTCACGGTGTCGGCGATTTCGATCAGCTCCGGCGGGCAGCGGCGGCCGGTGAGCACGACATGCACCTCGCGCGGGCGTTCGCGCAAGGTGGCCAGCACCTCCTCGAGCGGCAGCCAGCCGTAGATCAGCGGATAGGTGATCTCGTCGAGCACCACGAGGAAGAATTCGCTGGAGAGGATGGCCGCCCGCGCCTTCTGCCAGCCCTCGCGCGCCAGCTGGGCCGAGCGTTCCAGGTCCTGGCTCTTCCACGAGAAGCCGTCGCCCAGCCCCTCGATGGGAATCCCGAGCTGCTCGAACATGCGGTGCTCGCCGAAGCGCGCGGTGGGCACCTTCATGAACTGGTAGATCTTCACCGCCTTGCCGCGCCCGTGCGCGCGCAGGGCCAGGCCGAAGGCGGCCGTGCTCTTGCCCTTGCCGTCGCCGGTGTTGACGAGCAGCAGGCCCCGGCGTTCGCCTTCGGGCTTTTCGTACGGTTTCTCGGAAGGGGGCGTTTCGATCTGCATGAGTTTGTGCGTTCCAGATGAGGGGTCGGTCAGCGCGGCAGGGCGATCCATTGATCGCCCACGGCATGCACGCGCACGCGGTCGTCGAACACGGCTTCGAGCGCGCGGTGGGTGGCGGCATCGCCGCTCGGGCCGTGGTGCCGCACCCGGCCGCCGGCCATCACGACCACGCGGTCGGCCGACAGCGCGGCATGGAGCTCGTGCAGCACGCTGACGACCGTGTGGCCGGCGCGCGCCAGTTCGCGCGCGGTGGCCAGGCAGTCGGCCTGGTGCGGTGGGTCCAGGTTGGCCAGCGGTTCGTCCATCAGCAGCACGGGGGCCTGCACGGCCAGGGCGCGCGCCAGCAGCACGCGCTGCCGTTCCCCGCCCGAGAGCTGGCCCAGCGGCCGCTCGCGCCAGTCCCAGGCCTGCGTGCGGCGCATGGCGGCTTGCACGGCCGCATGGTCGGCCGCCGAGGGCGCGGCCAGCCAGCGCTGGTGCGGCAGGCGGCCCAGCATCACGACGTCGAGACTGGCCAGGTCGTCGGCCGCGGCGTCGGTGGCCCCGCCCTGCGCCAGCCAGGCCAGGGCGCGGGCGCGCTCGCGCGCCGGCCACTGCGCCAGCGGCCGGCCGCCCAGCAGCACCCTGCCTTCGTGCGGCAGCAGGCCCGCCAGCGCGCGCAGCAGGGTGGACTTGCCGGCGCCGTTGGGCCCGACGATGCTGGTCCAGCAGCCGGGCGCGAAGGCGATGTCGATGCCGTGCAGCACCGGCACCCCGCCCAGGCGGACGGCCAGCGCGCGGGCCTCCAGCGGCATCCCGGCCGGGTTCATCGCATGCGCCCCCGCCCGCGCCGGTGCATGAGCCACAGCAGGTAGCTGCCGCCCAGCACGGCGGTGAGCACGCCCACCGGCAGCTCCTGCGGCGCGATGAGCCAGCGCGCCAGCAGGTCGGCCGCCATCAGCAGCAGGCCGCCCATCAGCGCCGACAGCAGCACCAGCCGCGCATGGGTGGTCTTGACGATGGAGCGCACCAGATGCGGCGCGGCCAGGCCGACGAAGGCGATCAGCCCGGTCTGCGCCACGGCCGCGCCGGTGGCCAGGGCCAGCACGGCGACCAGCGCGGCACGCATGGCGGGCAGCGGCAGGCCCAGGCTGGCGGCGGTGGCCTCGCCCAGCGCCAGGCCGTCGAGCACGGGCGCCAGCGCCCAGGCGGCCAGCAGGCAGACCGCGAGCATGGCGGCCATCACGCCGCCCGCGCCCCAGCCCAGCAGGCCCGTGCTGCCCAGCATGAAGGCGGTGACGGCCTGCAGGATGTCGACCGAGGCGATGGTGATCAGGTCCTTCACCGCGCCCAGCACCACGCCCACGATCACGCCGGCCAGCAGCAGGTGCAAGGTCTGCTGCACGCCGCGCGCCAGCGTCAGCGTGAGCATCACGGCCACCACGGCGCCGATGAAGGCCGCGCCCGTCAGCCCCAGCCGCACCACCCAGTGCGTGGCGCCGGGCGAGGTGCCGAAGGCGGCCAGCGCCAGCGCCACGGCCAGCAGCGCGCCCGAGGCGCTGCCCAGCAGGTAGGGGTCGGCCAGCGGATTGCGGAACAGCCCCTGCGCCACCGCGCCGGCCAGGCCCAGCAGCGCGCCGGCCAGCCAGGCGCCCAGCGTGCGCGGCAGGCGGATGTCCCACACGATCTGCCAGGCGATGGGGTCGGCCTGCATCTGCCAGATGCGCTGCATGCCCGTGCTGCCGATGGCCGCGCCCAGCGCCAGCAGGGCCGCCGCGGCCAGCAGCAGCGCCCCCGCGAGCCAGCGTGCGCGGCGGGCGTTCATCGGCGCGCCCCGCCCGGCGCGGCGGCCATCATCGACAGGCAATGGGCCATCAGCCGCGCGCCTTCGGCCATGCGCGGGCCCGGACGCACCACGCGGTCGGACTCGTCGGCCGTGAAGCGGCACACGCGCGCCTGCTTCACGGCGTCGATGCCGCTCCAGCCGGGGCGCTGCTCCAGCCCCTGCGCGCTGCGCGCGCCCACCATGATGAGCGCCGGGTTGGCCCGCACCACGTATTCGGGGTTGAGCTTGGGGAAAGGCCCCAGCTCGGGCGCGACGATGTTGCGCGCATGCAGGCGCGTGAGCGTCTCGCCGATGAAGGAACCCGGGCCGGCGGCATAGGGGCCGCCGCTCACCTCGACGTACACGCGTGCGCCGTAGGCCGCCCGGGGCACCGACTGGGCGGCGGCTTCCACCGCGGCGTCGATGCGGCGCCACAGGGCCTGCACGTCGCCGGCCGGCAGGCCCAGCAGCTGCGCCACGCGCGCCGCCACGCGCTGCACGTCGGCATGGGTCTTGGGCTCCAGCACGGCCACCGTGAGGCCCAGCGCCTGCAGCCGGTCGGCCACGCGCGAGGACTGCGCGACCAGCACCAGGTCGGGCTTGAGCGCGACGATCGCTTCCACGTTCGGGTCCAGCCCGCCGCCGACCTGCGGCAGCGTGCGCACGGCCTCGGGCCAGTTGGAATAGCGGTCCACGCCCACCAGGCGCGCGCAGGCGCCCAGCTCGCACACGGTCTCGGTCAGCGAGGGCAAGGTGGTGACGATGCGCTGCGGCGGCTGCGCAAGGCGCACGGCCCGGCCGCGGTCGTCGGTGATCTGCAGCGGCGCCGGCACGGCCTGCGCGCCCGCAGGCAGCACGGCCCCGAGCAGGCCTGCCGCCAGCACCGCCGCACGCAGCGCGGCCCGTGTCGAAGAAGGATTCATGCGGGGCCCTTCAAGGTCAGCGGCAGCCCGGCTGCCATGAAGGTGACGCGCGCGCACGCGGCCGCCACCTCCTGGTTCATGCGGCCCAGCAGGTCCACGTACAGGCGCACCTCCTCGCCCATCGGGATCACGCCCAGGCCCACCTCGTTGCTCACCAGCACCACGGGGCCGGCGGCTTCCGCGAGGGCGACGGGCAGCAGCGCCAAAAGCTGGTCGGTGGCGGGCGCGGCTGCGCGGACCGGATCCAGGTCGGCCGGCATCATCAGGTTGCTCAGCCACAGCGTCAGGCAGTCCACCACCACCAGCGTCTGGGGGGTGCTCAGGCCCAGGACGGCTTCGGGCAAGCGCAAGGGCTCTTCCAGCGTCTCCATGGCCGGCACGCGCTCGGCGCGGTCCTGCCGGTGCCGGGCGATGCGCGCGCGCATCTCGGCGTCCCAGGGCTGGGCGGTGGCCACCATCACGGCGCGGTGCGCCTCCGATTGCGCCAGCCACTGCTGGGCCAGCGTTTCGGCGCGGCGCGACTTGCCGCTGCGCTGGCCGCCCAGGATCAGTTCGCTGACGACCATGTCAGTCGCGCCCGGCCGCCCGAAGCGACTGACGCGCCCCCTCGGGGGGCAGCGGACCACGCGAAGCGGGGGAGCGTGGGGGCGGTCTCATTTCAGCCATGAGCGTCCGCCTGCGGCGCCGGGCCGCCGAACAGGTGCACCACCGCGTCGGGCGCGGACGCGAACCACGCGTGGAAGTAGCTCGCGCGCACAGGGCCCTGCACGTACAGCGCCTCGCCCGCGTCGGCGCGGGGCGCCTGGCCGGGCCGCGCGCTGCGCGCCTGCGGCGGCAGCGGCGTCTGGCAGATGGAGTAGTGGAAGGTGTGTCCGCGCAAGAGGTGGGCTCCGATGGCAAGTTGCTGGGGGCCGAGGCCGGCCAGGCGGCGCCGCATCACGGTGCGGCCGGGCAGCAGGCCCCACATCGTGTGCACGGCCCCGTCGGCGCCCTCCAGCGCGTCGAAAAGCGCCATCATGCCGCCACATTCGGCCCAGACCGGACGCCCTTTCGCCACGTGCGCCCGCAACTGCACCCGCAGATCGTCGCGGGCGGCCAGCGCCGGCGCGTGCAGCTCGGGGTAGCCGCCGGGCAGCCACAGCGCGTCGCAGTCGGGCAGCGCATCGCCCGCGAGCGGCGAGAAGAACAGGCACTGCGCGCCCAGTTGCTGCAGCACGGCCAGGTTGGCGGGGTAGATGAAGCAGAAGGCCGCATCGCGCGCGATCGCGATGCGCCGGCCTTCCAGGCGCCGTGCCCGTGGCGCGGCCACGGGCGGCGCGGCAAAGTGCACCTGCGGCAGATCGGCCAGCGCACGCCGGCCCAGCGGCGTGGCGGCCAGCGCGTCGGCGGCGGCGTCGATGCGCGCGAGCGCATCTTCCAGCTCGGCGCTGGCGATCAGGCCCAGGTGCCGCTGCGGCAGCGCGAAATCGGCGCCCGCACCGCCGCTTCGGGGCAGGCCGCCCAGCCAGTCGGCCGGCTCGCGCAAGGCGGCCTGCAGCATCGCGCCGTGCTGTTCGCCGGCCACGCGGTTGGCCAGCACGCCGGCCCAGGGCAGGCCGGGCTCGTAGGTCTTCAGGCCATGCACCAGCGCACCGAAGGTGCCGGCCATGGCGCCGGCGTCGATGACGGCCAGCACCGGCAGGCCCAGGCGCCGCGCCAGGTCGGCCGCGCTGGGGGCACCGTCGAACAGACCCATCACGCCTTCGACCACGATCAGCTCGCTCTCGCGCGCGGCCGCGTGCAGGCGCGCCCGGCAGTCGGCCTCGCCCGTCATCCACAGGTCCAGCGCGTCCACCGCCTCGCCGGTGGCGAGCGCCAGCCATTGCGGGTCGAGGAAGTCGGGCCCGCTCTTGAAGGCGCGCACGCGGCGGCCCTGGCGCGCATGCAGGCGCGCCAGGGCCGCCGCCACGGTGGTCTTGCCCTGGCCCGAGGCCGGGGCCGCGACCAGCACGGCGGCGCAGCGCACCTCGTCGCGCATGTTCAGCGCGGTGCCCACTTCAGGTTGACGTAGGCGGTGCGGCCGGCCGTGGCATAGCCGCGCGCCAGCTCGTAGCGCTTGTCGGTCGCGTTGTCCACGCGCGCGCTCACGGTCCATTCGGGTGTGATCTGCGTGCTGGCCGACAGGTTGACCAGCGTGTAGCCGCCCAGGCGCGTGGTGTTGGCCGCGTTGTCCCAGCGCCGGCCCGAGGCCTGCACCTCGGCGCCCAGCGTCCAGCCCGCGATGCGCCAGTCGGCGCCCAGCACGCCGTGGGCGCGCGCGCGGCGCGCCAGCAGCTTGTCGGTGTCCAGGTCGCGCGGCTCCTGAAGGTCCAGCGACGCGCGCAGGGTCAGGTCGCCGATGCGGTGGCCGGCGGCGAAGGTGATGCCGGTGTACTCGGCGCGGCCCACGCTGTTGTAGCAGCCGAAAGCGGCGCCGCACCTCGTGCGCGCGCCGTCGAAGACGATCAGGTTGCGCACGCGGTTGCGGTAGGCGACCACGCTGGCGTTCGTGTCGCCGCTGGCGTAACGCAGGCCCACTTCCATGTTGCGGCTGGCCTCGGGCTGGAGGCTGGGGTCGCCGTACTCGCTGAAGCGCTGGTACAGCGTGGGCGCGCGGAAGGCCGTGCCGGCCGAAGCCGTGACGCGCCAGCCCTTGGCGAATTCGTAGCCGTAGGCCGCGCTGCCCGTGGTCTTGCCGCCGAACTCGCTGTCCTTGTCGTGCCGCACATTGAGCTGCAGCGAGTGGCGGCCCTGCACGTAGCCATAGCCCAGGGCCACGGCGTCCTGCGAGCGCTCGCGGTCGATGGTCTTGCTGTAGGCGTCCAGGGCCGGGTTGAGCAGCCGGTCCTCGCGCCGCTCCAGCGCCGCCGTGACCAGGTGCGCGCCCGTGCGGTACTCGTTCTCGAAGCGGTAATCGCGCAGCTGCGTCTGCGTGATGTAGCTGGCGGGCTGGCCGACGATGCGCGTCTCGTAGCGCTGGCTCGAATCGGTGACCGACAGGCGGGTCTTGTATTCGGGCGTCCACTGCGCCGTCCAGCCCAGGCCGGCGGTGCGCAGGTGGTGATGGTTGCGGTCGTCGTTGAAGATGCGCGCCCGCGTGTACGAGCTGCCCGAGCTGGCGTCGTAGGCCGACTGCATCTCGCTGGCCAGCGCGTTGGCATCCAGCCGGTGCTGCGCGTTGATGCGCCAGCCCAGGCGCACGTTCGCGGCATGGGTGCGGTAGAGGTCCAGGTCGGGGTTGTGGCGGATGTCGGGCGTGCGCACGTCGAAGCCGGCGCTTTCCTGGTAGCTGGCGCCGACGGCATAGTCGAAGTCGCCGGCCTGGCCGCTCACGCCGGTTTCGACCTTGCGCGTGCGCTGGCTGCCGATGCCTGCGCTGACGAAGGGCTGCACACCGCCCTCGCCTTTCCGGGTGAAGATCTGGATCACGCCGCCGATGGCGTCGGAGCCGTACACGGCCGCGGCCGGGCCGCGCAGCACTTCGATGCGCTCGACCTGCGCGAGCGGGATGGCCTCCCAAGGCGCGCCTCCGGTGGACTGCGTGTCCAGCCGCACGCCGTCCAGGTAGACGGCGGTGAAGCGCGTCTCGGCGCCGCGCACGAACACGCTGGAGGTGCTGCCGATGCTGCCGTTGCGCGAGATCTCGATGCCCGGCAGGCGCGCCAGCACGTCCAGCACGCCGGTCGCGCCGCTCGCCTCGATGGTGTCGCGGTCGACGATGGACACGTCGGCCACCAGGTCCGACAGCGGCTGCGCCACACGTGTGGCCGTGACCACGGTTTCATGGAGGGCCGGCACGGCCACCACGGCCAGCGGCGCCACCTGCGGCGATTGGGCGGCCGCCAGCATCGGCAGCGCCGCACCGACGGCGCCCGCCAGGGCGTGCAGGGGCAGGCGCGGCCAGGCGCGCGAAGAAAAGACAACGCGGGAGTTCATGGAAAGACAGATCGCGAAAGCAATACCCGGGTCCGGCTTCCCCGCCGGCACATGGGCACCATGGCCGTGCCTTCCGATGGAGGGCACGGCCGCCTCGTTGGCCGGTATCCGGGCTGACAGCCTCCTCTTTCGCCTTCCCAGGCGCCGTGTGTCGGCGGCGCCCAGTGGCTGATTGAAAGAGGTGGTGCGCGTGACGGGCACGGCACCGCTGCTTGACCGTTGCGGGGGCAGCGCAGGCTGGCCGGGGCGGCTGAAAAGGGCCCCCGCTCCTGCTTCCCGTTGAACTGCGACGCGCGAACCGCGGCGCGAGCACCAACGGCGCGGATTCTAGGACCTGTTCACGCGCCGCCACGCGCCCTGGGCGACGGTGCCGGCCCGGCTTGGCGCCGCGCACGCCCGACCTACAATCCGCGGCCATGTCCGCAGCCAGTCCCATCGACCAGATCGCCGAGCGCGTGGAGCGGCTGCTCGTGCGCTTCGACGAAACCCAGCGCACCAACGCGCTGCTGCAGGCGCAGGTGGATGCGCTGACGCGCGAACGCGACATGCTCAAGTCGCGCCTGGCGGCCGCGCGCACGCGCATCGACGCCATGCTGGAGCGCCTGCCCGCCGTGGCCGGGGAACCTGCCTCCCCCACAGCCGACATCGATACCCCGGACGCATCCCACCCCACACCGTGAACCAGATCGAAGTGCAAATCATGGGCCAGAGCTACCTGCTCGGTTGCCCGGCAGACGGGGAAAGCCAGCTGCGCGAAGCGGTGGCGCGCGTGGACGCGGCCATGTGCGGCATCCGCGACGCGGGCAAGGTGAAGGCGCGGGACCGCATCGCAGTGCTGGCGTCGCTGAACCTGGCGTTCGACCTGGTGCAGCGCGAACAGGACCTGGCGGCGGCGCGCGAAGCCGCGGCCGCCGCGCCAGCCCCGGCGCCGGCCCCCGCGCCTGCGCCTGCGCCGCTGCTGGCCTATTCGAGCAAGGTCGCCGCCTCCCCCGACCACCGCGCCGAAGCGCTGATCGAGCGCCTGGACCAGGCGCTGGCGAGCGACGGGCGCCTGCTCTGAACCGGGCCCGGCCCGGCCCGGCCCGGCCGCAGAAAAGTGCGCCTGTCAGCGCGCACGATGTCAAGCAAGGCCGCGCCGCCGACATCACATTGACCTGCAACGCCGCGCGGCGGGGCGTAGAATCGAGGGCGTCTGCAGAGCATGCCGGGCTTTATATTTCCTTGAACCAATGCTCTATGGAGCCCGGGCTTGATACATTGCCAGGCAAGCGTTGAACATCTCGCGTCAGATGATCCCAATGCCTGGTTGCTCTCGCCCACCTGAACCCTGCGTTCAGGATGACGGCTCGGTGGCATCTGCAGGCACCTCATTCGGCTCATCCGCCTGATCACGGCCCCGCGCAGCATCCGCTCCGGGGCCGTTGTCTTGTCGGTGGCCGCTCCCCTGCCCCCTTCCCTGCCGCCATGTCCATCGACGCGCTGCTGATCCTCGAACTCGCCTTGCTCGGGCTGGGCGCCGGCTTCCTGGCCGGGCTGCTGGGCATCGGCGGCGGCATGGTGCTGGTGCCCTTCCTGACCTGGATGCTGGGCCAGCGCGGCGTGCCGGCCGAACTGGCGGTGAAGATGGCCATCGCCACTTCCATGGCGACGATCATCTTCACCTCCATTTCCAGCGTGCGCGCGCACCACAAGCGCGGGGCCGTGCGCTGGGACATCGTGCAGCGCCTCTCGCCCGGCATCGTGATCGGCAGCCTGATCGGCAGCCTGGGCGTGTTCGCGCTGCTCAAGGGCACGGTGCTGGCCGTGGTGTTCGCGCTCTTCGTCGGCTTCTCGGCCACGCAGATGTTCCTGGACAAGAAGCCCGCGCCCTCGCGGCAGATGCCCGGCACGGCGGGCCAGCTGGGCGCGGGCGGCGTGATCGGCTTCGTCTCGGGTCTGGTCGGTGCGGGCGGGGGCTTCATCAGCGTGCCCTTCATGACGTGGTGCAACGTGGCGATCCACAACGCGGTCGCCACCAGTGCGGCGCTGGGCTTTCCGATCGCCGTGGCCAACGTGGCCGGCTACGTGGCCGCGGGCTTCTCGCTGCAGAACCTGCCGGCGGGCGCCTTCGGCTACATCTGGCTGCCCGCGCTGGGCGTGATCGCGGCCTGCAGCGTGCTGATGGCGCCGCTGGGCGCGAAGGCGGCGCATGCGCTGCCGGTAAAGAAGCTCAAGCGCCTCTTCGCGAGCATGCTGTACCTGCTGGCGGCCTACATGCTCTGGAAGGGGCTGGCGGGCTGATCCAGGCGCCCGGCAGCCGGCCGGGCCCCTCCTCCGTTCAGCGCGCGACGGCCGTTGCGGACGGCCGCGCCGGCGCGGTCACGTAGAGCCCGATGCCGAACAGGACCATCGGCACGCACAGCCACTGCCCCATGCTCATGTTGAGCGCCAGCAGCCCCAGGAAGTCGTCGGGCTCGCGGAAGTACTCGGCGATGAAACGCATCACGCCATAGCCGATCAGGAACACGGCCGACACCTGCCGCTCGCGGCGCTCCTTGCGCGCGAAGAGCCACAGAATCACGAACAGCAGCAGGCCTTCGAGCAGGAACTGGTAGATCTGCGAAGGATGGCGCGGCTGCATCGAACCGCTGTGCGGGAACACCATGCCCCAGGGCAGGCCGGGGCTGGAGAAGCGGCCCCACAGTTCGCCGTTGATGAAGTTCCCGACACGGCCTGCCGCCAGCCCCGTGGGCACGCAGGGTGCGACGAAATCGAGCACCTGCCACACCGGCCGGCCGCGCGAACGCGCATACCAGAGCATGGCGCCGATCACGCCCAGCAGGCCGCCATGAAAGCTCATGCCGCCCTGCCAGATGAAGAAGATCTCCAGCGGGTGCGAAAGGTAGTGGCCGGGCTTGTAGAACAGGCAGTAGCCCAGCCGCCCGCCCACGATGACGCCCACCACGCCCATGAAAAGGATGTCTTCGACGTCACGCCGCGTCCACGGCGCCGGGCTCTGGATGCTGGCGTACGGCGGGTGGCGCAAGCGGCGCGCGCCCAGGAAGAAGAAAAGCCCGAAGGCTGCCAGGTAGGTCAGGCCATACCAGTGGATGGCCAGCGGCCCCAGTTGCAGGGCCACGGGATCGAGCTGCGGGTACATGAGCATGGCCGGGATTGTGCCCGGGCGTCCATTTCCCCGGATGACGGCCGCCGCCCCCGTGCCCCGGCCGCAATGACGGATGCGGCTCCAGGGCAGCCCGGGCTGAGCGCACGGCCCGGCGCGGATCTGCGCTCAGCCCGCGAAGCCCCCGCTGCGCAGGAAGGCGGCTTCCTCGTCCGTGGTTTCGCGGCCCAGCATCGGATTGCGATGCGGAAAGCGCCCGAAGCGGGCCACGATGTCCAGGTGCCCGCGCGCATGCGTGGCAAAAGGCTCGCCGAGCTTGCGGTTGAGCATCAAGGCACGCTGCTGGTCCGACAGTTGCTCGGAATGCGACAGCGGCAGGTAGAAGAAGAGGCGCAGGTCCGCGGGCACCTGCGCATCCAGCCCGGCATCGAGGGCGCGCCGGGTGAAGTGGCGCGCCAGCGGATCGGTCGCATACATGTGCCCGGTGCCGCGGAAGGCATTGCGCGGGTACTGGTCCAGCAGGATCAGCAAGGCCAGCACGCCCCGCGCCGCCCGGGCGGGCTGCGCATCTTCCGCCCAGTGGTCGAGCTCCCGGCGCGCCGCCGCGAAATGCAGGTCGTGGAAACGTTCACGGAACCGGCGGTCGAAGGCCGGGTCCTTGTCGAACCAATGGCCCTGCCGGCCGGCCTCGCGCCAGAAGTCGACGACCGTGGCGGCGGTCTCGGGCGCCGGGTGCTGCCTCATCGCGCCACCCCCGCGCCTGCGGCCTGCTGGCGCACGCGATCGCGCGCCGCATAGATGCTGCCGCCGGCCAGCTCGAGCGCCGTGCGCTCGGCATCGTTCCTGCGCAGCCGCTGGTCCAGCTCGTCGGCTTCCTGCTCGCTCGCGCCCAGCACGCGGGCGCTCGCGCGACCGAGCTGCATGGCGGATTCGAAGGTCTCGCGAATCTGGAAATCCGCCTGCGCCTGCACGAGCGCCAGCGCATGCTCGCGGTCGCGCGCCCGGGCCAGCACCGCGGCGTGCGGAAAGTCGGCCTTCACGCGTTCGACCACGCGCGTCGCCGCCTCCTGGTCGTCGATGCAGACGAGCACGGCGCGCGCCACATGCGCCCCCGCGGCATGCAGCACGTCGGTGCGCGTGCCATCGCCGTAGTGGACCTTGTAGCCGAAGTCCCGCGCGTCGCGCGCCACCTGCGGGTTGTGGTCGATGATGGCGATCTGCGCCCCCAGCGCCACGGCGTGCTGGCTCGCGATCTGCCCGAAACGGCCGAAGCCCACGACCAGCACATTGCCGCGCAGATCGACGGGCGCCTCGGCACCTTCCATGGACACCGCCTCGGCCTTGCTCATGCGCTTGTGCGCGATGACCCCCAGCGGCGTGAGCGCCATCGACAGCACCACGATGGCCGTCATGTTGGCATTGACCGTCGGGTCGATCACGCCCTCGGCCAGCGCGGCGGCAAAGAGCACGAAGGCGAACTCGCCGCCCTGCGCCATCAGCACCGCCCGGTCCAGCGCATCCGCATGGCTGCTTTTGGCCAGCCGCGCCACGCCATAGATGCACAGCGCCTTCACCAGCATCATCACCAGCACGCCCGCCACGATCAGCTCCCAGTTGCGCGCCACCACCGCCAGGTCCAGCGACATGCCCACGCCCAGGAAGAACAGGCCCAGCAGCAGCCCGCGGAAGGGCTCGATGTCGGCTTCGAGCTGGTGGCGGAAGGTGGATTCGGACAGCAGCACCCCCGCCAGGAAGGCGCCCATGGCCATCGACAGGCCGCCCAGCTGCATCAGCAGCGCCGCGCCCAGCACCACCAGCAGCGCGGCGGCGGTCATCACTTCACGCGCCTTGGCATTGGCCAGGATGCGAAACAGCGGGTTGAGCAGCCAGCGGCCCGCGGCCACCAGGGCCAGCAGCGCGCCCAGGGCGATGGCGATGCTGGTCCAGCGCGAGCCGGCCTCGGCGGCCGCCCCCGCGCCGGCCGGCGCCATGAAGGCGACGATGGCCAGCAGCGGCACGATCAGCAGGTCCTCGAACAGCAGGATGGCCACGATCTTCTGGCCGCGCGCAGCGGCGATGTCGCCGCGCTCGCCCAGCAGCTGCATGACGATGGCCGTGGAGGTGAGCACGAAGCCCATGGCGCTGACGAAGGACACGCCGGGCGAGAAGCCGAAGGCGATGCCCACGCCGGTCAGCAGCAGCCCGCACACCGCCACCTGCAGGCTGCCCAGGCCGAAGATGTCGCGCCGCAGGCTCCACAGGTGCGAGGGGCGCATCTCCAGGCCGATGACGAACAGGAACATCACCACGCCGAGCTCGGCGGTGTGCAGGATGGTCTGCGGGTCGGAGAACAGGCCCAGGCCGAAGGGGCCGATGGCCAGGCCCGCGGCCAGGTAGCCCAGCACCGAGCCCAGCCCGATGCGCTTGAACAGGGGCACCGCCACCACGGCGGCCCCCAGCAGGGTCACGACCTTGATCAGGTCGCCTGCGCTGCCTTCTGCGGCCATTCGCTCAGCTGCGCGACAGCTGCCAGATGGCAAGGCCCGCCACGACGGCCGGCACGGCGAAGACCAGCAGCAAAATGGGCAGCTCCTGTCGCACCGTGTAGCCGGCGTGCGTCACACCCACCCACATGTTGATGCAGGCGATCAGCAGCCACACCGGCACGAAGGCCTTGGCCGCCAGCGCCATGCCGGCACTGCTGGCGCCCCAGAGCCAGCCGAACATCACGAACACCACGAGCAGCAGGACGCCCGCTCCCATGACCATGGCCATATGCATGATTGAAACCCCAGGTTGGTAAAGGTGTAGATGTAGGTCAAGGCGTGCGATCGCGCAACGGCCCGCGCCAGCGCCTCAGCGCGCGAATGTGCGGTAGAAGGCCAGGCCCGCCTCCAGGTGCGACTGCAGCGGCAGGCCGCGCCGCAGCATTTCGTCGAGCTGCTGCTGGTCGATCTCCATGACGTAGCTGCGTGCCGTCGCCACCACGCGGGTGGGCGCCAGCGACAGCGCCTGCCAGTCCCGGCCGCCGAACCACTTGGCCGGATCGGCATGGCCGGCCGGCACGACGCGGCGGCCCTGCTCCACCTGCCAGCCGCCATCGAGCAGCGTCCAGAAGCGATCGGCGCCGCGCGTGCTGCTGGCCACCTCGGCGCCGGGCTCCACGGCCCACTCGCGCGAATGGTCGATGACCCATTGCAGTTGCTCGGCGCTCATGCCGCGGAACATGGGCACCTTCGCCAGCAGGTGCAGGTAGGTGACGGAGGCGCGCATGCCCGGGCCGGGCGGCGGCACGGCCTGCGCCTGCGCGCAGCCCGACAGCGCAGCGCCCGCCAGCAGGCCGGCGCTGGACAGCAGCATCCCGCGCCGACGCCAGGCCGTCGCCCGGGGACTCGGTGCCGCCTGAAGGGTCGCGCGCATCATGCCTGCCCGATGTCCAGCCGCTGCACCTGGCCCGACGACAGCGTGAAGCGGAAGTAGGTGCGAAAGTCGCCCCACTGCTCGGAATGGAAGCGCCCGCGAAGCTCGAGCCCGTCCGGACTGACCTCGTCCAGCCGCGTGAAGCGCTCATGGCCCAGGGCCTCGCGCGTGAACGCCTCCAGGTCGCGCGGGGTTCCGTCGTCGTACAGCTGTGCGCCCGGCGCGAACTGTGCGCGCCAGCCTTCCCTGTCGCCCCGCTGGAAGGCCTCCATGGCCGCGCGGACCGTGGGCTCGCGCAGGGCCGAAAGATCGATGCTCATTTTGAATGCTCCCTTGGAAAAACAGGGCGCTCGCCGGAAAAGACGGCCAGGTTGCGCGCGATGTCCCCCTATGACCAAACTGCCCAGCACACCGCAGGTGGTGCCGCAGCGCCCATGCGACAGCGCGAGGCTGAACCGCCCCGGAAATCGCGGAGGCCCGTTGGCTTGAGTCAGGCCGACATGGCCTGCTGCTCAAGAGCTCGATAGTAGTTGGCCTCGAACTCGGCCGGTGGCACGTAGCCGATGGGTTCGAGCAAGCGCTGGTGGTTGAACCACGCCACCCAGTGCAGCGTGGCCAGTTCCACCGAATCCTTGGTCTTCCACGCGCTACGCCGGTGGATCACCTCGGCCTTGTACAGCCCGTTGATGGTCTCGGCCAGGGCGTTGTCGTACGAGTCGCCCTTGCTGCCCACGGAGGGCTCGATGCCGGCCTCAGCGAGCCGTTCGGTGTAGCGAATGCTGACGTACTGCGACCCGCGGTCGGAATGACACACGAGGCCATCTTCGCGTTGGGGCCGACGGTCATAGAGCGCCTGCTCCAGCGCGTCCAGCACGAAGTCCGTGCGCATGGAGCTGCTCGTGCGCCAGCCCACGATGCGCCGGGAGAACACGTCGACGACGAAGGCCACGTACAGCCAGCCCTGCCAGGTGGATACGTACGTGAAGTCCGACACCCACAGTTGGTTGGGTCGCTGCGCGTTGAACTGGCGCTTGACCCGGTCCAGCGGGCACGGCGCGTTGGCGTCACTGATCGTGGTGCGCACGGCCTTGCCACGCACGACGCCGCGCAGACCCATGCGGCGCATCAACCGCTCCACGGTGCAGCGCGCCACCGTGACGCCCTCGCGCCGCAACTGGTGCCAGACCTTGTCGGCGCCGTAGACCCGCAGGTTCGATTGCCACACGCGCTCGATCTGCGGCATCAGTACCGCATCGCGCTTGGCACGGGCGCACAGCAGCTCAGGGTGGCGCTGGCGCGCCGCATGGCGCCGGTACGCCGACGGGGCGACCTGCAGTGCCTTGCAGATCGGCTCGACCCCGTGCACGGCGCGATGCGCGTCGATGAATGCCTTCACGACTTCAGACGGCGGTCGAGCTCCGCCTGGGCGAAAAACGCGCTGGCCAGCTTCAAGATCTCGTTGGCCTTGCGCAGCTCGCGGTTCTCCCGTTCGAGTTCCTTCATGCGCTGCTCCTGCGTCGTCGTCACACCCTCGCGCTGGCCCGTATCGCGCTCGTGCTGACGCACCCAGTTCAGCAGCGTCTGCGGCGTGCTGCCAATCTTGCTGGCGATCGACACCACTGCAGCCCACTGCGACTCGTACTCACCGCGGTGCTCGAAAACCATGCGTACCGCGCGCTCGCGCACCTCAGGCGAAAACTTGATCGACTTCCTCATGGCTCCATCCTCTCAAAAGTTGGAGCCTCCTCAAAAACCGGGGCGGTTCAAGGCCGGACAGGCGCCCGGCCTCGCGCTGCGCGTCCCGTGAAGAAGTTAACGGGTGGTGTAGCCGCCGTTGGCGAAGATGGTCTGGCCCGTGATCCACCAGCCCTCGGTCACGAGGAACTTGACGATGGGGGCGATGTCCTCGATGTGCGTGAGGCCGGTGCGCGTGTACTTGCTCAGGGCCGCGGCGGTGCTGTGATAAGCCACGGCTTCCTTGCTTTCCTGGCCGTAGAAGAAGGGCGTGTCCATCGGGCCGGGACCGATGGCGTTCACCGAAATGCCCCGCTCACCGAACTCCTTGGACGCGGCACGCGTGTAGTGCTCCACGGCCGCCTTGCTGCCGGGGTAGATCGCGTAGAAAGGCGTGTAGGCGGCCAGCAGCGAACTCACGATGGTGACGATGCTGCCGCGCTCGGACAGCGTGCGGCCGGCCTGCTGCAGGAAGAAGAAGGCCGCCTTCGCGTTGGCATTGAAGCTCTTGTCGTAGTCGGCCTCGGTGATGTCCGCGATGGGCTTCTTGATCACGACGCCGGCCGTGTTGATGGCAATGTTGATCTGGCCGAAATGTGACTTTGCCTTATCAAACATTGCCACATTGTTATCAACTACCGCCAAATCACCCTGGAAGGTCAGCACATCCGCTCCCTTCTCGCGCAGGACGGCCGCGGTCTTTTCGGTCTCCGCGCGCGAACTGTCGCTGTTGTAGTGCAGGAGCAGGCCCTTGGCGCCGGCCTCGACGAACTGGCTGGCCACCAGCGCGCCCAGGTTCTTGCCGCCCCCTGCAATGACCGCGACTTTGCCTTGAAGAGTGGGATGAGACATGACAGCTTCCTCTCTGATTCATTGATGGAACTCAAACTATAGGTATCCAGTTGCGCCAGATAAAGCGCATTTGTTCGCCTAGACTGTCCATGTTTTTCGACTAATCAGTTTCTCCATGGATCGCATCGACCATCTGCGGATCTTTCTGCGGATCGCCCATTGCGGCAGCTTCACGCAGGCCAGCGTGCAGTTGGGGATTCCGCGCACCAGCGTCTCGCTGGCCCTGCAGCAGCTCGAGGCCCGGGTGGGTGTACAACTGCTGCACCGAACCACGCGCCGCGTACGGCTCACGCCCGACGGCGAGGCCCTGCTCAAGCGCGCCGACACGCTGGTGGCTGGCATGGACGAGCTGGAGCAGCAGTTCCGCACGCCCCATGCCAGCACAGCCGGCAAGCTGCGCGTGGACGTGCCCAGCCGGCTGGCACGCCGCTTCATCGCGCCTGCCCTGCCCCATTTCTTCGCAGCGCATCCCGCGCTCGAGCTGGAACTGGGCTCCAACGACCGCCGGGTCGACCTGCTGCAGGAAGGCGTGGACTGCGCCTTGCGCGTGGGCACGCTGCCCGACAGCAGCCTGGTGGCCCGGCCGCTGGGCCAGTTCGAGCTGATCAACTGCGCGAGCCCGGCCTATCTGGCGCGGCACGGCACGCCGCAGTCGCCGCAGGAACTGCGCAGCGGCGGCCACGAAGAGGTCCACTACATTCCGCCCGGCAGCACGCGCCACGCGCCCTGGGAGTGGGTGGCGCGCGACAAGGTCCACAGCATCTCCCTGCCGGGCCGCGCGGCGGCGAACAACGTCGAGACCTACATCGCCTGCGCCCTGGCCGGGCTGGGCCTCATCCAGATTCCGGCCTTCGACGTGCGCGAGCACCTGGCCGCCGGCGAACTGGTGCAGGTGATGCCGCATGCCTGCGCACCCGCGATGCCGGTGCACCTGGTCTATCCGCATCGCCGGCACCTGGCGCGGCGCGTGCAGCTCTTTGCCGACTGGCTGCACCACCTGCTGGCGCCGCACCTCGCGCAGCGCCCGCCCTCGCCGGCGGTGGGCGTGTCCGTGCCCCTGTGAATGCGAACGCGCCGCATCCGTGCCTGCAGAGGCATGCGCATGCAGAGCGCCGGTGCGGGGTCTTGCACAGCGCGGCCATGCGCGCGCAGCCGCAGGCGGCGACACTCGCCGCCTCTTCCTTCGATCCCCTCCTCAGAACATGCAAGGCCATCCCAGCGTCGTCGACTGCCTCAAGGACCTGCTGCGCGGCGAACTGGCCGCGCGCGACCAGTACTTCGTGCATTCGCGCATTTATGAGGACCAGGGTTTCACGCGGCTGTACGCGCGCCTGGACCACGAGATGCAGGAAGAGACCCAGCATGCCGACGCGCTGCTGCGGCGCATCCTGATGCTGGGCGGCGTGCCCGACATGGCGCCCAAGCCCTTCACGCCGGGCCTGACGGTGCCCGAGATGCTGCACAAGGACCTGGCCACCGAGTACGAGGTGCGCGCCGCCCTGCAGGACGGCATGCACCTGTGCGAAAGCCACGGCGATTACGTGAGCCGCGACATCCTGCTGGCGCAGTTGCGCGACACCGAGGAAGACCACGCCTACTGGCTGGAAAAGCAGCTCGGCCTGATCGACAAGGTGAGCCTGGAGAACTACCTGCAGACGCAGGCGGGCTGAAGCCCGCGGTGCCCGCCCTGCCGCCTCCCTGCCTCACGAGCCGCGGCCGTCAGTCCTCCAGCGTCCCGGACTGCTGCGCACGGTCCCACGCGGCAAGCGCGCTGCGGCGCTCGCGCAGGCACGCGCAAAGACGCGCGGCGACTCATAGCCGGCCTGCTCCGCGATGCGGCTGCCGGGCAGCAGGCCCGCGAGCCCGGCATCGACGCCATGCTGGCCAAGCGCAGCTACGTGCCGCCGCAGTTGCGGCGCTTCCTGCGCCAGGGCCACACGAGCGCCGAGGACGCGGGCCGCATCGCGGCGCAGGCCGGCCGGCGCACGCTGGTGCTGTCGCACCTGCTGCCGGGCGACGAGCCGGTGCCGCATGGCACCTGGGTGGCCGAAGCGCGCAGGCATTTCAGTGGCGAGATCGTCGTGGGGCGCGAGCGGCCCGTGCGCGCTCAGCCGCCGACCTGCGCGCGCACGAAGTCGATGAAGCGCCCCAGGGCCGGCGGCACTTCGCCGTTTTCGCCCTCGGGCCAGACCAGGCTGGTCTCGCAGGCCGGCAGCGTGACGCGGCGGCGGCCCAGCGGCTCGAAGGCCTCGGCCTGGCGGTAGACCACGCCCTGGCGCCGGAACTGCATGACGCTGGCCGGCACCCAGGCCAGGCCCAGGCCGCCCCAGACCAGGTTGACGATGGTCTGCATCTGGATCGCCTCCTGCACGATGCGCGGGGCCACGCCCTGCGCGCGATACAGCGCCAGCACCGCATCGTGCAGCGAGGGCAGGATGCGGCGCGGGAACATCACCAAAGGCTGCTCCAGCACCTGCGCCAGCGGCACGCGCGGCGTGCGCGCCAGCGGGTGCCTGGCGGGCAGGGCCAGCACCAGCGGCTCCTCGCTCACGGCCAGCCGCGACAGGCCCACGGGCGCCTGGCCCGGCGAATGCAGCATCAGGCCGGTGTCGATCTCGCCGCGCGCGAAGGCTTCGAGCTGCACGTCGCCCGTGGCCTCCACCAGCTCCAGCGACACACTCGGGCTCTGGGCGTGGAAGTCCCGCACCCAGGTGGGCAGGCGCTCGAAGCCCACGGTGGAGACGAAGGCCAGGCGCACCCGGCCCACTTCGCCGGCGGCGGCCGCGCGCGCACGCGCCGGCAGCGCCTGGGCGCGTGCCAACAGCTCGCGCACCTCGGGCAGCAGCGCCTCGCCGGCGGGGGTGAGCGCGACGCGGCGGCGGGTGCGGTCGAACAGGCGCACGCCCAGCGTCTGCTCCAGCTGCGCGATGGCCTGCGTGACCGGCGGCTGCGTCAGGTGCAGGCGCTGCGCCGCGCGGCCGAAGTGCAGCTCCTCGGCCACGGCCAGGAACTGCCGCCACACGCGCAGCTCGACCCAGGCGGCGCCGCCCGGGCGGGGTTCGTCAATCATTCGCCAAGCATATCAATCCACCCGACATTTCGTATTGGCATCAATCACAGGCCGCGCCGACAATGCGTGCTCCACGACTGACAGCCCACCGGGGCGCCGAGAACGAGCATGGACACCAAGGAACTGAAGATCAACCGCCGCAGCGCGAACATCACCGAAGGCAAGGCGCGCGCATCGAACCGCTCGATGTTCTACGCCATGGGCTACCAGGAGGGCGACTTCAAGAAGCCCATGGTCGGCGTGGCCAACGGCCACAGCACCATCACGCCCTGCAACAGCGGCCTGCAGAAGCTGGCCGATGCGGCCATCGCCGGCATCGAGGAAGCGGGCGGCAATGCGCAGGTCTTCGGCACGCCCACCATCTCCGACGGCATGGCCATGGGCACCGAGGGCATGAAGTACTCGCTGGTCAGCCGCGAAGTGATCAGCGACTGCATCGAGACCTGCGTGGGCGGCCAGTGGATGGACGGCGTGGTGGTGGTCGGCGGCTGCGACAAGAACATGCCCGGCGGCATGATGGGCATGCTGCGCGCCAACGTGCCGGCCATCTACGTCTACGGCGGCACCATCCTGCCCGGCAAGTGGCGCGGCCAGGACCTGAACATCGTCAGCGTGTTCGAGGCGGTGGGCCAGAACGCGGCCGGCAAGCTCAGCGACGCCGACCTCAAGGAGATCGAGCAGCACGCCATCCCCGGCACCGGCTCCTGCGGCGGCATGTACACGGCCAACACCATGAGCTCGGCCTTCGAGGCGCTGGGCATGAGCCTGCCCTATTCCTCCACCATGGCCAACCCGCACGACGAGAAGCAGAACTCGGCCAAGGAATCGGCCAAGGTGCTGATCGAGGCCATCAAGAAGGACCTGAAGCCGCGCGACATCGTGACCAAGAAGGCGATCGAGAACGCGGTGGCGGTGATCATGGCCACGGGCGGCTCGACCAACGCGGTGCTGCACTTCCTGTCGATCGCGCATGCGGCCGGCGTGGAATGGACGATTGACGACTTCGAGCGCATCCGCAAGCGCACGCCGGTGATCTGCGACTTGAAGCCCAGCGGCAAGTACCTGGCCGTGGACCTGCACAAGGCCGGCGGCATTCCGGCCGTGATGAAGGTGCTGCTGGATGCCGGCCTGCTGCACGGCGACTGCATGACCATCACGGGCAAGACCATCGCCGAGACGCTGGCCGACGTGCCGCCGCTGCGCGCCGATCAGGACGTGATCCGCCCGATCAACACCCCCCTGTACGCCGAAGGCCACCTGGCCATCCTCAAGGGCAACCTGTCGCCCGAAGGTTCGGTGGCCAAGATCACGGGGCTGAAGAACCCCGTCATCACCGGGCCGGCGCGCGTGTTCGACGACGAGCAGTCGGCCCTGCAGGCCATTCTGGACGGCAAGATCAAGCCCGGCGACGTGATGGTGCTGCGCTACCTGGGCCCCAAGGGCGGCCCCGGCATGCCCGAGATGCTGGCACCCACGGGCGCGCTGATCGGCGCGGGCCTGGGCGAGTCGGTGGGCCTGATCACCGACGGCCGCTTCTCGGGCGGCACCTGGGGCATGGTGGTGGGCCACGTGGCGCCCGAGGCGGCCGTGGGCGGCCTGATCGCTTTCGTGAACGAAGGCGACTCCATCACCATCGATGCGCACCAGCTCAAGCTGGAGCTGAACGTGCCCGAGGCCGAGATCGCCAAGCGCAAGGAAGGCTGGACGCCGCCCGATGCCCGCTACAAGCGCGGCGTGCTGGCCAAGTTCGCCTTCAACGCCTCCAGCGCCAGCTCGGGCGCGGTGCTCGACAAGTTCTGAGTAACCGTCTTTGAAGTCAAGCGCCGTGAAGCGATTTATCCCAATGTTTGCCGGTTCGGGCCATGGCGTTGAGCGTGGTCAACAGCTTGCGCATGCAGGCGACCAGGGCGACCTTGGGCAGCTTGCCCGCGGCCTTCAATCGCTCGTAGAAGGTCTTGATGGCCGGGTTGTAGCGTGTGGCTGTCAGCGTGGCCATGTACAGCACGCGCCGGACCTCAAAGCGTCCGCCCTGCACGCGCCTTCGCCCCTTGCTGCTGCCCGAGTCGTTGGCCATGGGCGCCACGCCCACCAGCGCAGCGATCTCGCGTCGATTCAGCTTGCCCAGCTCTGGCAGTTCGGCAATCAGCGTCGCACTGGCCACCGGGCCGATCCCCGCCGTGGACTGCAACAAGCTGTCCAGCTCTGCGAAGTGCTCGCGCACGTGGGTGAGCATCTGCGCCTCGATCTCGTCGAGCTGTGCTTTGATTGCCGCCACGATCGCATCGATGCTGACGTGCAGCTTCTTGGGTGTGATCTGCAGCCGCTGGCGCTCCGAATGCATCATGGTCAACAGCTGACGCCTGCGCGTGACCAGGGCTGCCAGCCACTGCTGGCGCTCGTCGGCCAGCGGGCGCAGGAAACGCTCCAGGTCCTCACGGCGTACCAGCACCGCCGCCAGTTCGGCCAGCATGCGCGCGTCCACCGCATCGGTCTTGGCCAGACGGCCCATGGACTTGGCAAACTCGCGTGCCTGGCGCGCATTGACCACGGCCACGGGCAGGCCCGCTGCCTGCAGCGCACAGGCCAGCGCCGCCTCGTAACCGCCGGTGGCCTCCATCACCACCAGGCCCACGCCCACAGGCAGCAGCATCGCCGCCAGCGCCGAATGGCCTTCGGCATCGTTGTTCAACCGCTGGGCTTCGCTCTTGGCACCCAGCACACAGACATCCACGTGCGCCTTGGCCACGTCGATGCCCACCGTCACTGACAAAACAGACATGATCTCCAGAACCCTTGCTTGTGCATGCGCACTCATCGAAGGCGCGCGTAACCGTTCGGGCTTGACGGAGACCAGCGCGGCGGCCGTGCGTTCTGTACTCAGAAACGGGCTCGATCACCCCAGCCGCTACCAAACTGCACGGGCCGGTCTGGCCGCCTCAACGGCGGTCAGACTCTACCGCGCTGGTCTGGTTTAAAGATACAAGCCGCACGCCCGGCGGCGCCGCCGCGGGCCCTGGACCGCCGCGCGCCGCCGTGCCACGCGCTCGGGCGGGCGGCGGCAGCGCGTCAGGCGTTGTTCGACGCGATGCCCCAGCGCGCGAGCGCCGCGTCGTCGGCCACGCGCGCATCGACCCAGCGCGCGCCCTCGGCCGTGTCCTCCTTCTTCCAGAACGGCGCCTGCGTCTTGAGGTAATCCATCAGGAATTCGCAGGCCTGGAAGGACTCGCCGCGGTGCGCCGAGCTCACGGCCACCATCATGATCTGGTCCAGCGGCTGCAGCCGGCCCACGCGGTGCACCACGCGCGCGGCCAGGATGTCGAAGCGCGCATGCGCCTCGTCGATCATGGCCTCGATGGCCTTTTCGGTCATGCCGGGGTAGTGCTCCAGCTCCATCGTGCGCACGCTGCCCGCCGCGCCACCCTGCGCCACGTGGCGGTCTCGCACCGTGCCGACGAAGCTGCACACGGCGCCCACGCGCGGGTCGCCGGCCCGCAAGGCGGCCACCTCGGCCGACAGGTCGAAATCCTCGGTCTGGACGCGCACGCGCGGGGCAGCAAAAGCATGGCTCATCGCCGGATTGTGGCAGCGCCAGCGGCGCCGTCCGCCGGCCTTACACTCGCCGCCATGGCCGTGATTCCCGCCCGCTCACGCATCCGGACTCGTCCCGAAGTCCGGGCCGCCGTGCGCCCGGCCGCGGCCAAAGCCCAGAAACCCCAGCTCGTCTGACCGGAGCTGCGGTTCCGTCGTCGGATGAGCGACGGAGCCCGCAGGCACCTTTCCAGGTCCGGATCCTTCCCTGCCACGCGATGCGCACGTCCACCGGCGGTTCTTCCTCGGTCGTGTCCCTTCGTCCGTGTTTTTTGCAAAGGAAAGTTCCATGTCTTCTGCCCACGCCATCACGCCGCCGTGCGCGCTCTCCGATTTCTCGGGCCTCTGGGTTCCGCTGGTCACGCCCTTCGATGGCGATGCGGTCGACTTCGCGTCGCTGGCCGCGCTGGCGCGGCGGCTCGCGGGCCAGGGCGTGGCGGGTCTGGTGGTCTGCGGCTCCACCGGCGAGGCGGCTGCCCTCGACGAAGCCGAGCAGCTCGCGGTGCTCGCCAGCGTGCGCGAGGCCGTGCCGCAGCTGCCGCTCATCATGGGCCTGGGCGGCGAGCACCTGGGCCATGTGCTGAAGCGCCTGGAGCGCCTCAACACCCAGGGCCTGCACAGCGTGCTGGTGCCCGCGCCCTCCTACGTCCGCCCGGCCCAGGATGGCCTGCACACCTGGTTCACGCGCATCGCCGACGCGAGTGCGCAGCCGGTGGTCCTCTACGACATTCCGTACCGCACGGGGGCCACCCTGGCGCTGGAGACGCTGCGGGCGCTGGCGCGCCATCCGCGCATCCAGGCCCTGAAGGACTGCAGCGGCGATGCGGCCAAGCTGCGTGCGCTGCTGCAGGACGGCGAATTGCAGGTGCTGGCCGGCGAAGACTTGCAGATCTTCGGCACCGTGGCCGAGGGCGGCGTGGGCGCGATCTCGGCCAGCGCCCACATCCAGACGGCGCGCTTCGCCGAGGTGATCGCCCTGCTGCGCGCCGGCAAGCTCGATGCGGCGCGCGAGCGCTGGCGCCCGCTGCCGGGGCTGATCGAAGCGCTGTTCGCCCATCCCAACCCGGCCTGCATCAAGGCCCTGCTGGCCGACCAGGGCGAGTTGCAGAACATCTTGCGTGCGCCGATGACGCGCGCCCCGGCGCCCCTGCTGGAAAGGTTGCGGGCACTGGCGACCACCGCGGGCGGCGCCTGAGCCCCGGCGCGCCGCAGCCGGTCAGCGGCAGCGCACGCGAGCCGCTCAACCGCCCGTGACGGGCGGGAAGAAGGCGACTTCGGCGCCGTCGCGCAGCGCCGCGTCTTCGGTGCGCATCACCTGATCCAGCGCCATGCGCACGGCGCGGCCGCGGGCCAGCGCCGTGGCATAGGGTTCGCCTCGCGCGATGAGTTCGTCGCGCAGTGCGCCCAGCGTGGCGGCCTGCGATTCGAGCGTCTCCTCGGCGCGGCCCAGGGCCTCGCGCACGGCGGCGAAATAGCGCAGGTTCAGCTTCATGCGAGCAGCGCCGACAGCGGGACGAAGGACACCGTATCGCCGCGCCGCACGGTCTGCCCCGCCGGCAGGTCGACCAGGCCATCGGCCCACACGGTGGAAGTCAGCACGCCCGAGCTCTGGTTGGCGAACAGCTCCAGGCCGCCGGCCGCGTTGAGCCGCGCGCGAAGGAATTCGCGCCGCCGGTCGGCGCGCGGCCAGTCGAAGTCGGCCCGCATGGCCAGCCGCGGCGGCTGCAGTGCCGTGCAGCCCTGCAGCGCGAGCAGGAAGGGACGCACCAGCATCACGAAGGTGACGAAGCTGGACACCGGGTTGCCCGGCAGGCCGCACACGTGGCACACCCCGCCCGCCTCGCGCGCAATGGCGCCGAAGGCGAAAGGCTTGCCGGGCTTGAGGGCCACCGACCACAGCTGCAGCTCGCCCAGCGCCTGCACGGCCGGCTTGATGTGGTCTTCTTCGCCGACCGACACGCCGCCCGTGCTCAGGATCAGGTCGTTGCGGGCCGCGGCGGCGCGCAGCACCTCCAGCGTGGCGTCCAGGCGGTCGGGCACGATGCCGAGGTCCTGCACCTCGCAGCCCAGGCGCTGCAGCAGCGCGCGCAGGAAGAAGCGGTTGGAGTTGTAGATGGCGCCCGGCTTCATGGCCTCGGGCGGCACGTCGCCGGGCATCACGAGCTCGTCGCCGGTGGACAGCAGCGCCACGCGCGGGCGGCGCGACACCTGCAGCCGGTCGGCGCCGATGCTGGCGGCCAGCCCCAGCGCCTGCGGCGTCAGGCGCAGGCCGCGCGAGAGCACGGTGCGGCCCGCGCTCACGTCTTCGCCGGCGCGGCGGATCCACTGGCCGGCGGACGGCGGCAGCTGCACGCGCACCTGCGGCACGTCCGAGCCGGCCGGGGCCTCGAGCAGCTGCGTGTCTTCCTGCATCACCACCGCATCGGCGCCCGGCGGAATGGGCGCGCCGGTGAAGATGCGGGCGGCCTCGCCGGGCTGCAGCGGCGCGCCCACGCTGCCGGCGGCGATGCGCTGCGTCACGCGCAGCACGGCCCCGGCGGCGGCGCAATCGGCCGCGCGCACGGCATAGCCGTCCATGGCGCTGTTGTCGGCCGGCGGCACGGTCAGTGCGGCCACCAGGTCTTCGGCCAGCACACGGCCGTCGGCGTCGAAAGTGCCGATGCGTTCGGTCGGCAGCGCAGCCGCATGCGACAGCAGCTGCGCGAGTGCATCGTCCAGCGAACGCAAGGCGGGGCGCGCGGGCGCGCCGGCGGCGGGTTCAGCCATGCGGGCTCTCCTCATAGGCAAAGCGGTCGGACTGCTCGACGAGCCACTGCGCCAGGCCCGGCGCATCGTCGCGCTGGAAGACCGGGCGCAGGGTGGGCACGGGCAGGCGATCCGGCCGGTCGACGGCCAGGGCGCAGACGAAAGGGTCGTCGGGATACAGCACGGGCCGGGGCTCCTGCCCGGCGGCCGCCGGACCCAGCACCTCGACCTTGGGCAGGTCGGCGTGCTTGAAGCCCTCGACCAGCACCCAGTCAGTGGCCGGATGCATCTCGCGGATCAGCGCATGCACCTGCGGCTCGGCCACCTGCTCGTACTCGCGCATCAGCGCCAAGCGCCGGTCGGAAGCGACCAGCACCTCGAAGGCGCCGGCCTCGCGATGGCGCCAGCTGTCCTTGCCGGGCTGGTCGACGTCGAAGCGGTGGTGCGCATGCTTGATCACCGACACCCGCAGGCCGCGCGCGCGCAGCAGCGGGATCAGCTTTTCCACCAGGGTGGTCTTGCCCGCCCCGGAATAGCCCGCGAAGGCCACCACCTTCATGCCGCGCGCCCCGTCGTGCTCAAGCGCAGTGTTCGGCGATGTACTGCTTGACGCGCTCGGCGTCGGCCGGCAGCTTCACCACGCGCTTGGGCAGGGCTTCGATGCCCTCGAACTTGGCGGGCCGCTCGGGCTCGCGGCCCAGGGCTTCGACGATGGTGGCGGCGAACTTGATGGGCAACGCGGTTTCGAGCACCACCATGGGCACCCCGGGCTCCACCTGCTCGCGCGCCACCTTCAGGCCGTCGGCCGTGTGCGTGTCGATGAGCACGGCAAAGCGCCTGTCGGTGTCGCGGATCGTGGCCAGGCGATCGGCATGCGTGCTGCGGCCGCTGGCGAAGCCGAACTTGCCGGCCGCGTCGGCGAACACCGGATCGGCGCTCAGGTCGAACTGGCCCGTGCTCGCGATCTGGTCGTGGAACAGCGAACGCGTGCGGCTGCCATCGCGGCCCAGCAGGTCGAACACGAAGCGCTCGAAATTGCTGGCCTTGCTGATGTCCATGGACGGGCTGGAGGTCTCGTGCGTGTCGGCGCTGCCGCGCACGCGGTACACGCCCGTGCGGAAGAACTCGTCGAGCACGTCGTTCTCGTTGGTCGCCACCACCAGCTTGCGAATGGGCAGGCCCATCATGCGCGCCACGTGGCCCGCGCAGACGTTGCCGAAGTTGCCACTGGGCACGGTGAAGCTCACCTCACCGCCCTGCGGGCCGGTGGCCAGGAACCAGCCCTTGAAGTAGTAGACGACCTGCGCCAGCAGGCGCGCCCAGTTGATCGAGTTCACTGTGCCGATGCGGTACCGGCGCTTGAAGGCCAGGTCGTTGCTCACGGCCTTGACGATGTCCTGGCAGTCGTCGAACACGCCAGCGATGGCGAGGTTGTGGATGTTGGCGTCCTGCAGGCTGAACATCTGCGCCTGCTGGAAAGGGCTCATGCGGCCGTCGGGCGAGGTCATGAAGACGCGCACGCCCTTCTTGCCGCGCATGGCGTACTCGGCCGCGCTGCCGGTGTCGCCGCTGGTCGCGCCCAGGATGTTCAGCTCTTCGCCGCGGCGGCCCAGTTCGTACTCGAACAGGTTGCCCAGCAGCTGCATGGCCATGTCCTTGAAGGCCAGCGTGGGGCCGTTGGACAGGCCCTGGAGGTACAGGCCGTCCTCCAGTTCGCGCAGGGGCGTGATGTCGGCGTCGCCGAAGACCTCGGCCGTGTACGTCTTGGCGCACAGGGCGCGCAGGTCCTCGGCCGGGATGTCGTCGATGTAGAGCGACAGGATCTGGAAGGCCAGCTCGTGGTACGGCAGCTCGCGCCATTGCGCGAGCGTGGCGGCATCGACCTGCGGGTAGCGCTCGGGCAAGTACAGCCCGCCGTCGGGCGCCAGACCTTCGAGCAGGATTTCGCAGAAGCGGCGCGGCGTCTGGTCGCCGCGGGTGGAGATGTATCGCATCAGGACAACTCTTCCTTGCGCAGGCGCACGATCGGCGCCAGCACGCTGGGCAGGCTCTGCACGCGCGCCAGCACCTCGTCCAGCGTGCCTTCGCGCGTGTCGTGCGTGAGGATGATCAGGTCGGTCTGGGTCGAACCTTCGCCGCCCACCTCGTCGGCTTCGCGCTGTAGCACGGCGTCGATGCTGATGCCGGCCTCGGCCAGCAAGGTGGTGACACGGGCCAGCACGCCGGCTTCGTCGGCCACGCGCAGGCGCAGGTAGTAGCTGGTCACCACCTCGCTCATGGGCACGATGGGCAGGTCGCCCGTGTTGGCCAGGATGGCGTCCGGGTGGAAGGCCAGGTGCGGCACGCGGTGCGCCGCGTCGGCCGTGTGCAGGCGCGTGATGTCGACCAGGTCGGCGATCACGGCGCTGGCGGTGGGCTCGCTGCCCGCGCCCTTGCCGTAGTACAGCGTGGTGCCCACGGCATCGCCGTTCACCACCACCGCGTTCATCGCGCCTTCCACGTTGGCCAGCAGCCGCTTGGAGGGCACCAGCGCCGGATGCACGCGCAGCTCGATGCCCTTGGCGCTGCGCTTGGTGATGCCCAGCAGCTTGATGCGGTAGCCCAGCTGCTCGGCGTACTTGATGTCCTGTGCGGCGAGTTTCGTGATGCCTTCCACGTGCGCCTTGTCGAACTGCACGGGGATGCCGAAGGCGATGGCGCTCATCAGTGTGGCCTTGTGGGCGGCGTCCACGCCTTCGATGTCGAAGGTCGGGTCCGCTTCGGCGTAGCCCAGGCGTTGCGCTTCCTTGAGCACGGTGTCGAAGTCCAGGCCCTTGTCGCGCATCTCCGACAGGATGAAGTTCGTGGTGCCGTTGATGATGCCGGCGATCCACTGGATGCTGTTGGCCGTGAGGCCCTCGCGCAGCGCCTTGATGATCGGGATGCCGCCGGCCACCGCGGCCTCGAAGGCCACCATCACGCCCTTGGCATGGGCTGCGGCGAAGATCTCGGTGCCGTGCACGGCCAGCAGCGCCTTGTTGGCGGTGACCACGTGCTTGCCGGCCGCGATGGCCTCGAGCACCAGCGCCTTGGCGATGCCGTAGCCGCCGATCAGTTCGATGACGATGTCGATGTCGGGATTGGCGATGACTTCACGCGCATCCCCCACCACCTTCACGCCCTCGCCCACCACGGACTTGGCGCGCGCCACGTCGAGGTCGGCCACCATGGTGATCTCGATCCCGCGACCCGCACGGCGGCGGATCTCTTCCTGGTTGCGCTGGAGCACCTGGAAGGTGCCGCTGCCGACGGTGCCGATGCCCAGAAGGCCGACCTGGAGGGGTTTCATGGATTCACTCATATCGCACTCACAACGAGCATGGCGCCGCCCACGGAAGGCGGCTGGAAGGAAAAGGGTCGGTCAGGCGCTGCCGCTCGGTTTCGGACGCGATCAGCGCCTTCAGGCGAAGCGCGTGCGGTAGCGCTCGAGGAACTTGGCGATGCGCGTGATGGCCTCGCGCAGGTCGTCCTCGTGAGGCAGGAACACGATGCGGAAATGCTGGTGGTCGGGGTAGTTGAAGCCCGAGCCCTGCACCAGCATCACCCGCGTTTCGCGCAGCACCTGCATGAAGAACTGGCGGTCGTCCTGGATCGGATACATCTTCGGATCCAGCCGCGGGAACATGTAGAGCGCCGCCGAGGGCTTGACGCAAGTGACCCCGGGAATCGCCGTGATCAGCTCGTAGGCCAGGTCGCGCTGGCGGCGCAGGCGGCCGCCCTCCTTCACCAGATCGTGGATGCTCTGGTAGCCGCCCAGCGCCGTCTGGATCGCCCACTGGCCCGGCACATTGGAGCCGAGCTTGAGGTTGGCCAGCATGTTCAGGCCCTCGATGTAGTCGGTGGCCGCATGCTTGGGGCCCGACACCACCATCCAGCCCGCGCGGTAGCCGCAGGAGCGGTAGGCCTTCGAGAGCGAATTGAAGGTCAGCGTGAGCACGTCCGTCGACAGGCTGCCCATGGCGGTGAACTTCACGCCGTCGTAGAGCACCTTGTCGTAGACCTCGTCCACCAGCAGCACGAGGCCGTGCTCGCGCGCGATCTGCACAATGCCCTTGAGCATCGCATCCGGATAGATCACGCCGGTGGGGTTGTTGGGGTTGATGACCACGATGCCGCGCGTGCGCGGCGTGATCTTGGCGCGCATGTCCTCGAGGTCGGGCAGCCAGCCGTTGTCCTCGTCGCACTTGTAGTGCACCGGCGTGCCGCCCGACAGCGACGTGGCCGCCGTCCACAGCGGGTAGTCCGGCATCGGCACCAGCAGTTCGTCGCCTTCGTTGAGCAGCGCGTTGGTGGCCAGCACGATCAGCTCGCTCGCGCCGTTGCCCAGGTAGATGTCCTCCAGCGTCACGCCTTCGATGCCCAGCTGTTGGGTGTAGTGCATGACGGCCTTGCGCGCCGCGAAGATGCCCTTGCTGTCGGAATAGCCTGCCGAGTTCGGCAGGTTGCGGATCATGTCCTGCTGGATCTCTTCCGGGGCGTCGAAGCCGAACGGCGCCATGTTGCCGATGTTCAGCTTGATGATCTTCTGGCCCTCGTCCTCCATCTGCTTGGCGGCGTCGACGATCGGCCCGCGAACGTCATAGAGCACATTGGCCAGCTTGGCCGATTTCTGGATGGGTTTCAAGATGCCTCCGCGGGCGCTGCGCAAGGGGAAAAACGTAGAATTTGACCACAGTTCCCGCCCACCGCGCCGCTTCGCGCACCACCTGGCCCCCTCATGAAACTCCAGCCCGACAAAGCCGATGTGCAGACCCTGACCGCGCACGGGCCGGGCTGGGTGGCGATCAACGGCGAGCGCGTGGCGCACAGCGTGGTGGTGGGCTCGCGCGACGAGCGCCAGCCCTGGCACTGCGAGCGCTTCGAGGAGCTGGGACCGGAGCATTTCGCCCTGCTGGCCGGAATGCGGCCCGAGGTGGTCATCTTCGGCAGCGGAGGGCGCATCCGCTTCCCGCGGCCGGCCTGGCTGGAGGCGCTGGTGCGCCAGGGCGTGGGCGTGGAAACCATGGACACCGCCGCCGCCTGCCGCACCTACAACATCCTGGCGGGCGAAGGCCGCCACGTGGTGGCCGCGCTGCTCATCGAGCCTTGCGCGACGGCCGCGAGTGCCGGTTAACAATCCGGGTTAAAATAGCGGGTTGCAGACCGGACTGTGCAAGCTGCCCCCGTGTGGAGGGGCAGCGGCCCGGCCAGACGATCGTTCTGCGGCTGCGTTCGCGCGTGGTCTTCGCAGTATGGCATGTCGGGCCTCCAGGCATCGCGCATCCTGTTCTTACTCGGGAACCACCAGCGGAGAAAACAATTTTCATGGCGATCGTTGTCAACAAACCCATTCCCGAATTCGATGCCAGTGCCACGGGCGGCATCAAGGTCTCGAACACCTCCCACCTCGGGCAGATCGTGGTGTTGTACTTCTATCCCAAGGACAACACCCCCGGCTGCACCACCGAAGCGATGCAGTTCCGCGACCACTACAAGGATTTCGTGAAGGCCGGCGCCACGGTGTTCGGCGTCTCGCGCGACAACATGAAGTCGCACGACGAGTTCAAGGCCAAGCTGGAACTGCCCTTCGAGCTGATCGCCGACACCGAGGAAAAGATGTGCCACATGTTCGGCGTGGTCAAGAACAAGATCATGTACGGCAAGAAGGTCAAGGGCATCGAACGCAGCACCTTCCTCATCGGCCCGGACGGCGTGCTCAAGGCCGAGTGGCGCGGCCTGAAGGTGCCCGGCCATGTGGACGAGGTGCTCAAGGAAGTCAAGGCCCTCAAGAAGGCCGCCTGAGCGCCCGCCTGGCGGGTGCGCGGCCCGGCCGCGGCCTGCTGGGGGCCCGGCGGGGCTGTGCATAATGGGCCCATGCCGTTGACTGCCGCGACCGCATCGCCCGACGAATCAAGCCGCCCTGGCCTCCAGGCGGCTTTTTCTTTTTCCAGCCACGGCCCTTTCTCTTCCCCGCTTCTTCCGCCTTCGCCCGCGAGCCCCCTCCTCCATGCCCCTGCCTCCCGCCCCGACCCAGCGCGCCGCCCTTCTCTCGCCTGACGCGCTGGACGCTCCCGCGCGCGCGCGCCCCAAGACCGGCCGCCGCGCCGTCCCGGAACAGGGCCCGGAAGACGCCAGTGCCACCGGCAGAGGGCTCGAACTGCTCGACGAGCGTCCGGCCGCACTGCCCGGCGGCGCACCGGCACGCGCCAAGGCCCTGCCCGCACCCGCGCGCACCGCTGCCGCGCAGGCAAGGCCGGCGCCCGCCCCCGTCATGGCCGCCGAGCCGGCCAGCACGCCAGGGGCCCACACCCCCGCCGCGCGCGAGCGCAAGAAAAAACCGCGCGGCCCGGCCAAGCTCTTCGTGCTCGACACCAACGTGCTGCTGCACGACCCGATGTGCCTGTTCCGCTTCGAGGAGCACGACATCTACCTGCCGATGATCGTGCTGGAGGAACTGGACGGCCACAAGAAGGGCACGACCGAAGTCGCGCGCAACGGCCGGCAGACCAGCCGCACCCTCGATGCCCTGGCCGGCGCGCAGGGCGCCGACATCGGCAAGGGCTTCAAGCTCGACTCCACCGGCCACAGCGCGGCCGGCGGCCGCCTGTTCTTCCAGACCGAGCCGCTGGACTACCGGCTGCCCACCAGCCTGCCGCAAGGCAAGGCCGACAACCAGATCCTGGGCGTGGTGCAGGCGCTGCGCGACCTGCATGCGCATCCCAAGGCCGGCGCCGAGGCGCGCGAGGTGGTGCTGGTGTCCAAGGACATCAACATGCGCGTCAAGGCGCGCGCGCTGGGCCTGGCGGCCGAGGACTACCAGAACGACAAGGCGCTGGAAGACGGCGACCTGCTCTATTCGGGCGCCTTGGCCCTGCCGGCCGACTTCTGGACGCGCCAGAGCAAATCGGTGGAAAGCTGGCAAAGCGGCAGCAGCACCTTCTACCGCATCAGCGGGCCGCTGGTGCCGCAGCTGCACATCAACCAGTTCGTCTACTTCGAAGCGCCGGGCGAGCCCAGCATGTATGCGCGCGTGACCGAGATCCGCGACAAGACGGCCGTGCTCAGGACGCTCAAGGACTTCGGCTCGGGCAAGAACGCCGTCTGGGGCGTGAACACGCGCAACCGCGAGCAGAACTTCGCGATGAACCTGCTCATGGATCCGGACATCGATTTCGTGACGCTGACCGGCACGGCCGGCACCGGCAAGACGCTGATGGCACTGGCCTCGGGCCTGACGCAGGTGCTGGACGACCGCCGCTATACCGAGATCATCATGACCCGCGCCACCGTGAGCGTGGGCGAGGACATCGGCTTCCTGCCCGGCACCGAGGAAGAGAAGATGGGCCCCTGGATGGGCGCCCTGGACGACAACCTCGAGTTCCTGGCCAAGGGCGATGGCTCGGGCGCCGGCGAATGGGGCCGTGCCGCCACCCAGGAGCTGATCCGCGCCAAGATCAAGATCAAGAGCATGAACTTCATGCGCGGGCGCACCTTCCTGAACAAGTACGTGATCATCGACGAGGCGCAGAACCTGACGCCCAAGCAGATGAAGACGCTGGTGACGCGCGCAGGCCCGGGCACCAAGATCATCTGCATGGGCAACCTGGCGCAGATCGACACGCCCTACCTGACCGAAGGCTCCTCGGGCCTGACCTTCGCGGTGGACCGCTTCAAGGGCTGGCCGCACAGCGGCCACATCACGCTGGCGCGCGGCGAACGCTCGCGCCTGGCCGATTTCGCCAGCGAAGTGCTCTGAGCGCCCACGGTGCCGCCGGCTGCGCCCGGCGGCACCGGAGCGCCCGGCCCCGTCAGGCGGCGGGACGCAGCCAGTCCTGCAGCTCGGCGTCCACGCGCGCCAGCTCGGCCAGCAGCGGTGCCGCGGCATCTTCCGCGCCCGGCCAGTCGCCGGCCTGCACCCGCGCCTCCAGCGTGCGCGCCAGCTCGGCCGCCCACGGCGCCTGCACCGCCGACAGCGCACCGCGCAGGGCATGCGCATCGGCGATCAGCGCCGGGCGATCCCGCGCCGGCAGCGCGCGCTGCAGGCACTGCAGGCGCAGCGCCAGGTCCTCGCGCATGGCCCGGGCGGCCTCCTGCAGCGCCGCACCGTTGCCGCCCAGCAGCGCCAGCAGGCCGGCGCGGTCCACGGCGGGCGCAGGGGCCTGCGCCATGGCGGGCGGCGGCACCGGCGCGGCGGGTGCCTGCACCCGGCCGGGCGCTTCGGCGGCCTCCGGCGCGCCCTCGGCCCACTCGTAGGCCGCGACGATGGCCTGCTCGATGGCCTGCACCAGCGTCGCGGGCGACACGGGCTTGGACGCGTAGGCGTCCATGCCGGCCGCGAGGCTTCGCTGGCGGTGGCTTTCCATCGCATGGGCCGTGAGCGCCACGATGGGCGTGTGGCCCAGCGCGGGCTCGGCCGCCTCGCGCGCACGGATCTGCACGGCGGCGTCGAAGCCGCTGAGCACCGGCATCTGCAGATCCATCAGCACCAGGTCGACATCGCCTTCGGCCCACAGGCGCACGGCCTCGGCGCCATCGCCGGCCACGCTCACGCGGCAGCCCATGGACTCCAGCAGCTTGCGCATCAGCAGCACGTTGACCGCATGGTCTTCGGCCAGCAGCACGTGCAGGCCGCGCAGCACCACGCTGGCCTGCGGCTGCGATTCGGGCAGCACGCTCGGGGCGCCCGCGGCGCGGCGCAGCACCGCGTCGAAGGCGAAGGTGCTGCCGCGGCCCGGCTCGCTGCGCAGGGTGATCTGCCCGCCCATCAGGGCCACCAGGCGCGCGCAGATGGCCAGGCCCAGCCCCGTGCCACCGTGCGTGCGGGTGATGGACGAGTCGGCCTGCGTGAAGGCGTCGAAAACGGCGCCCTGCATCTCGGGCGCGATGCCGATGCCGGTGTCGCGCACCGAAAAGTGCACGCGCAGGGCGTCCGCCTCCAGGCCGGACTGGTCGGGTGCGCACGCCACGGTCACCTCGACCTCGCCCTGCGCGGTGAACTTGACGGCATTGGCGACCAGGTTGGAAATCACCTGCCGCAGCCGGCCCGGATCGCCCTCCAGCGCCTCGGGCAGGTCCTCGGCGATCGACAGGCGCAGCTGCAGGCCCTTGTCGCGCGCGCCCACGGCGTGAAGCTCCACTGCGTCGCGCACCCACTGGCGCAGGTCGAAGCGCACCTGCTCGAACAGCAATCTGCCGGCTTCGACCTTGGAGAGGTCGAGCACGTCGTTGAGCAGCGCGAGCAGCGAGGTGGCGGCGCTGTCGATCAGCGCCACGTAGTGCCGCTGCTCGCTGTCCAGCGGCGACTGGTGCAGCAGGCGGGCCAGGCCCAGCACGGCATTGAGCGGCGTGCGCACCTCGTGGCTCATGTTGGCCACGAATTCGCTCTTGGCACGGCTGCTGGCTTCGGCCTGGGCGCGGGCGCGCGCCATTTCCTCGTGCAGCTGGCGGCGCGGCGTGATGTCGATGTTGTAGCCGCTCATGTGCACCGGCCGCCCCTGCGCGTCGCGCGCCGTGACCAGGCCCACGCTCTCGATCCAGGCCCAGCCGTCGCGCGTGGCGACCCGGTGCTCGGCGAAATAGCGCGGCGCGGCGCCGCTGATGGCGGCGCGCGCCGCCTCCTTCAGCGCGGGCAGGTCATCGGGGTGCACGCGGGCGCGCAGCTCTTCCAGGTCCCAGGCGCGGCTGTGGGGCGCCTCGCCCACGATCTCGCCCCAGCGGCGGCTCAGGAGCACGCGGTCGGTGCGCAGGTCCCATTCCCATTGCGCGGCGCGCGCGGCTTCGGCCACCAGTTGATGCCTGGCCGCGAGCGTGCGCAGGCGGCGCGCCTCGTCGAGCTGCAGCGCCTGCGCCTGCAACTGCGCCCGGGCGGCCGCCAGTTCGGCCTCCAGCGCCTGCAGGCGCGCCTGCAACGCGGGCGCGTCGTCGGCAAAAGGAGCTGGAAGTGCGGAGGAAGTCATGGCGGGCGAGCCGGGCGGCCGCCCGATTGTCGGGCGCCGCGGCTGGCCGGCGCCCCATTTCCCCCCCAACTTCCCCAAGCTTCCCCCAGGTCCCTCAGGTCCCCCCAGGCGCCCAGGGCGCGGCCTTCTCCGCGCGGCTGTCGGGAAAAAAGCCTCCCAGGGCGATCCCGCGCCCGGCCGACGGCCGGCGGCGCGCCGCTTCCCATCCTGGCGCTGAGACAATGCAGCGCATGCCGCCCGCCTGGCCCTTCGGCGACCGCCGACGGACGGGGCGGGTGCAGGCCGCACCAGAACATGTCCCAGGGCGTTCCCACCTTCACTCCGGACACCGCCGAGCCTTCGCAGCCGTCGGTGCGGGTGCTGCTGGTCGACGACCAGGCCATCGTGGGCGTGATCCTGCGCACCATCCTGGCCACCGACCCGGACATCGAGGTGCAGACCTGCCAGCAGGCCGGGGAGGCGGTGGCCCTGGCGCGGCAGCTGCAGCCCACGGTGATCCTGCAGGACCTGCTCATGCCCGGCATGGACGGTCTGGACCTGGTGCGCGCCTACCGCGACACGCCCGAGACGCGCGACGTGCCCATCATCGTGCTCTCGGCCAACGACGACCCGCTGATGAAGCGCGCCTCCTTCTCGGCCGGCGCCAACGACTACCTGGTCAAGCTGCCCGAACCCATCGAGCTGACGGCCCGCATCCGCTACCACTCGCGCTCCTACCGCACGCTGCTGGAGCGCAACAGCGCCTACGAGGCCCTGCATGCCAGCCGCCAGGCCTTGCTTCAGCGCAACGACGAGCTGCGGCGGCTCACCCAGCTGGACGGGCTCACGGGCGTGTCGAACCGGCGCTACTTCGACGAGCGCTTCGCCCAGGAATGGACGCTGGCGGCGCTCGAAGGCACGGAGCTGGCGCTGCTGATGATCGACGTCGACTACTTCAAGGCCTACAACGACCACTTCGGCCACCTGGCCGGCGACGCGGCGCTGCAGGGCGTGGCGACGGTGATCCGCCAGGTGGCGCGGGCGCACGAGGGCGTGGCGGCGCGCTTCGGCGGCGAGGAATTCGCGCTGGTGGCACCGCGCACCTCCTCGGCGCAGGCGCGCGCGCATGCGGAGGCGGTGCGAAGCGGGGTGCAGCAGCTGCGCATCGCGGCGGCGCCGGCCTCGCCGCACGCCGCCCTGAGCGTGAGCATCGGGGCCGGGGCGCTGCGCGCCGATGCCTTCACGCTTTCGCAGGATCTGATCCAGCTCGCGGACAGCCGGCTCTACGCGGCCAAGCGGCAGGGCCGCAACTGTGTGGTTGCTGACTGACAAGATTTTCCGCCGACATGTCGCAGCATTGCGACAGAATGCGCGGCGCATTTGGTTTCCAGGAAACATTGTTCGATAGTTGTCTTTTTTCTGACAGCCCGGGCAGCCGCGCACACACGAAGCAAGGTACATGGATCTCACCGCGCCGCTCCTCCATTACAGCGAACAGGCCGCCACCCCGCAGTGGCTGCCTTTCCACCGGGCCCTGGCGAGCGAGCTGTCGGCGGGCCTTCCCGAAACCGAGATCCGGCGGCTCTTCCGGCGCATCGGCCAGCGCATGGCCGAGGCCCTGCCGGTGGCGCGCTGCGAAGACACCGGCCAGCTGCAGCAGGCTTTCAACGCCCATTGGGCCGCGCTGGGCTGGGGCGTGGTGGTGCTCGAGGAGCAGAGCGCGGCCCTGCGCATCGTGCATGCCTGCAGCCCCGTCGCCCGGCAGTTCGGGCCCGACGGCACGGCCTGGGCCGAAGGCCTGCTCGAAGGCGTCTATGGCCGCTGGTTCGAGTCGCAGGGCCTGCCCCCGACGCTGAGCGTGCGCGCCCTGCCCGCGCAGGCGCCGGCCGCCTGGATCGAATTGCGTCTGGCCCGGAACGCCGCATGAACGACAAGAGCCGCCACGCCGAAGACATCGCCAGCCTGTTCTCCGCCTTCGGCGGCGACGCCGGGCGCTACCAGGAATTCGAGCAGCCGCCGACATCGGGAGCCGCCCCGGACTGGCCGCTGCTCCAGACGCTGGGCGCGGGAGCGCAGGAAGCGGCTGCTGCGGCCCCGCTCGCGGCGCCCCTGGCGCAGGCCCTGGCTCCGGATCCGAGTGTCCGGAGCGATCCGATCTTCCAGCCCGCCCGGCCTCCGGCCGCGCCGGCGGCGGACCCGGCCCCTGCCCCCGCCCACGCTGTGGCCACCCCGGCCGGCGCTGCACCATCGGCCGCAGCGGCCGCCCCGTCGGTACCCGCCCCCGCCCCGTCCGATGCAACGGCCGGCACACCCCTGGCCGTCCTCTTCGAGCGCCTGGCCGCCGCCCCGGCGGCCGACGGCCGCGCGCGCCATTCGCTGCTGGCCCACTGGCGCCCATCCCCCTGACATGGCGCGCTCTCTCCAGTGCCCGCGCCGCATCGCGCAGCCCCGCGCGGGCGCCTCCTTGCCCGCGGGCCCGCCCGCCGCACTGCCATGCAGCTGATCCCCGTCGTTTCCGCCAAGGGCGGGGTCGGCAAGACCACCGTGGCCGCCAACCTGAGCACCACGCTGGCCGAAAGCGGCCGGCGCGTGCTTGCCATCGACCTGGATCCGCAGAGCGCGCTGCGCTTCCATCTGGCGCCGGACCCGGGCTGCGCCGACGGCGGCCTGGCCAGCGTGCTGCGCCGCCAGCGCAGCTGGCGCGACGCCATGGTGCCGGGCCGCCAGGGCGTGGTGCTGCTGCCCTTCGGCCAACTGGACGACGAGCCGCTGGTCGCGCTGGAACAGCACCTGGCCGCGCACCCGGGCTGGCTGGGCGAGCTGCTGGCCGGCTTCGCGCTGCCCAGCGACACGCTGGTCATCGTCGACACGCCGCCCGGCCCGTCCGTCTACCTGCAGCAGGTGCTGCGCCTGTCGCGGCTCAATGTCGTGGTCATGCTGGCGGACGCCGGGTCGGCGGCCGCGGCGCCCTTGCTGGAGCAGCGCATCGAGCGCTATTGCCGCCCGCGGCCGGACTTCGCCGGCAATGCCTACCTGCTGAACCAGACCGACCCCGGCCAGCGGCTCAACAACGACGTGCTGAACCTGCAGCGCCGGCGCCTGCAGGCCGAGTGGCTGGGCACGGTGCACCTGGACCCCGGCGTGAGCGAGGCGCTGGCCAGCGCGATGCCGGTGCGCCAGTACGCGCCGTGGAGCCAGGCCGCGCAGGATTTCGCCGCCTGTGCCGAGCGCCTGCTGCAGCGGCTGGCCGCGGCCGACGCGGCCGACGCGGGCGGCGCGCCGGCCGCCGCCTCGCCGGTGCACGGCTGAGAAGGTGTGAACGAACCCGACATGCCCGCTCATTCCGCCAAAACACACCCGCTCTGCGTTGCAAATGCTCGCCATAGCCCGAGCTATGGCTGCGCTTTGCGCCTTGATCGGTCGCGTTTTCGCGGCCTGCTCGGCCACGCCGGATTCATTCACACCTTCTGAGCCCTCCCATCCGTTGACCGGCAGCCCGCCTTTCGATTCCTCCATGACGACGACCTCCGAAGCCAGCCCCCCGCGCAGCATCCCGCTCCTGCAACGCGTGACGCCGCTGCGCCTGCTGGCCTGGGCCGTGACGCTCATCGTGCTGCCCGTGATCATCATGGCGCCGATGACGCTGGAGCAGCAGCTGGTGCTGTCCGTCGCGCTGTTCGCGGTCGCCTTCATCGTCAACCGCTTCAAGGGTCATTTCGCCAGCCTGGTGATGATGTTCCTGTCGGTGGTGGTGTCCGCGCGCTACATCTTCTGGCGCCTCACGGAGACGATGAACGACTTCGCGAACCCGCTCAACCTGGTGCTGGGCGTGGGGCTGCTGATGGCGGAGCTGTATGCCTTCGTGGTGCTGGTGCTGGGCTATGTGCAGACCGCCTGGCCGCTGGAGCGCAAGCCGGTGCCGCTGCCGGCGGACGCGTCCACCTGGCCGACGGTGGACGTGTTCATCCCGACCTACAACGAGCCGCTGGCGGTGGTGCGCTCCACGGTGCTGGCCGCGCAGTCGATCGACTGGCCGCGCGACAAGCTGCGCATCTACGTGCTCGACGACGGCCGGCGCGAGGAATTCCGCGCCTTTTGCGAGCAGGCCGGCGTGACGCACGTCACCCGCGGCGACAACAAGCATGCCAAGGCCGGCAACATCAACGCGGCGCTCAAGAACACCGACGGCGAGTTCGTCGCCATCTTCGACTGCGACCACATTCCCACGCGCTCCTTCCTGCAGATCGCCATGGGCTGGTTCGGCCGCGACCCGAAGCTCAGCATGGTGCAGCTGCCGCACTATTTCTTCTCGGCCGACCCCTTCGAGCGCAACCTGGACACCTTCGGCACCGTGCCCAACGAAGGCGAGCTGTTCTATGGCCTGATCCAGGACGGCAACGACCTGTGGAACGCCACCTTCTTCTGCGGCTCCTGCGCGGTGCTGCGGCGCACGGCGCTCGACGACGTGGGCGGCGTGGCGGTGGAAACGGTGACGGAGGACGCGCACACGGCCCTCAAGATGCACCGCAAGGGCTACAACACGGCCTACCTCGCGCTGCCGCAGGCGGCCGGCCTGGCCACCGAGAGCCTGTCGGGCCACGTGGGCCAGCGCATCCGCTGGGCGCGCGGCATGACGCAGATCTTCCGCGTCGACAACCCGCTCCTGGGCAAGGGCCTCTCCTGGCCGCAGCGGCTGTGCTACATCAACGCGATGCTGCACTTCCTGTACGGGTTGCCGCGGCTGATCTACCTGACGGCGCCGCTGGCCTACCTGTTCTTCGGCGCCAGCATCATCCACGCCTCGGCGGCGATGATCTTCGCCTATGCGCTGCCGCACCTGCTGCAGGCCAACCTGACCAACTCGCGCATCCAGGGGCGCTTTCGCTACCTGCTGTGGAACGAGGTCTACGAGGCGGTGCTGGCCTGGTACATCTTCCGGCCCACGCTGGTGGCGCTGATCAATCCCAAGCTGGGCAGCTTCAACGTCACGGCCAAGGGCGGCCTGATCCGCGAGGAGTATTTCGACGCCCAGATCGCCAAGGCCAGCCTGTTCCTGCTGGCGCTCAACTTCCTGGGCGTGCTGGCAGGCCTGTGGCGCCTGACCTGGGTGGACCCGCAGAACATCGCCACCGTCTGGCTGAACCTGGCCTGGACCGCGTACAACCTGATGATGCTGGGCGCCTGCGTGGCCGCGGCCAACGAGTCGCGCCAGGTGCGCAACGCGCACCGCGTGACGCTGAACGTGCCGGCGACGCTGTACCGGCCTGGCGCGCCCTCGGTGCGCTGCCAGACCTTCGACTTTTCGTCGGGCGGCCTGGGCATCGACCTGCCGGCGAGCGTGGAAGCGGAGAAAGACTCGCCCCTCGAGGTGGCGCTGTACCGCGGCGAGGCCGAGTACCGCTTCCCCGCGCGTGTGCGTTTCAACGCCGGCCGGCGCATGGGGCTGCAGTTCGAGCCGCTGACGCTGGCGCAGGAGCGCGCGCTGGTGCAATGCACCACGGCGCGCGCCGACCTCTGGTCCATGCGCTGGGGCAACTACCCGCGCATGCCCATCCACCGCGTGCTGGGCCGCCTCATGCGCATCAGCCTGACCGGTTTCCGCGACATGTTCGCGCATTACGCCCGCGCGGCCGCCAGCCGCCTGCGCCCCGCCGCCCGCAAGCCGGCCGGCTCCCTCGCTAAGGACCCCACGTGAAGATGTCCCCTTCGATGGCCCGCCGTGTGCTGGCGCACGGCCACAGCGCCCGCATCGGCCTGGCCTGCCTGGCCCTGGTCTGGAGCGCCGGCATGGCGCAGGACCGCGCCGCCACCACGGCAGGCGCGGCGCCTGCGCCGGGCGTGCCGCTGATCCCGCCGTCCGCCCTGCCCGGCGCGATGGCCTCCGCCGGCACGCAGGCCGACGGCACGCGCGAGTTCAATCTCATGCAACTGGGCATCAACTACGCCGTGCAATTGCAGGGCGTGAGCGCCACCGTGGGCATTCCCTTCAGCATCCGCGCCGACGAGCTGGTCACGCAGGCCGCGCTGCGGCTGCACTACTCGTACTCGCCCTCGCTCATTCCGGAGCTGTCGCACCTCAAGGTCAGCGTGAACGACGTGCTCGTGGCCACGCTGCCGGCCGCGGCGGCCGATGCCGGCAAGCCGCTGGTGCGCGAGATTCCCATCGACCGGCGCCTGATCGCCGAATTCAACCGCATCAACGTGCAGCTGGTCGGCCATTACACGCGCGACTGCGAGGACACGATGCACAGCAGCCTGTGGGCCAAGATCGACGCGGCCAGCACGCTGCGGCTGCACCTGCAGCCGCTCAGGCTGGGCAACGAGCTGGGCTCGCTGCCGCAGCCCTTCTTCGACGCGCGCGACATCCGCCGTGCGCGCATCCCCGTCGTGCTGGGCAACAGCAGCTCGGCGCTGCTGGAATCGGCGGGCATCGTCTCGTCCTGGCTGGGGGCGCAGGCCGACTACCGCGGCGCGCAGTTCCCGGTTTCGCTGGCCGCGTTGCCGGCCAGCGGGCATGCCGTCGTCTTCGCGCTGGCGGACACGCCCATCCAGGGCCTCACGCTGCCGCCCGTGCAGGGGCCCTCGCTCAGCATGGTCGACCACCCGGGCGACCCGACCGCCAAGCTGTTGCTGGTGCAAGGCCGCAATGCCGATGAACTGCGCAGCGCCGCCAGTGCGCTGGCGCTCAATGCGCGCGCCTTCAGCGGGCCGACGGCGCGCGTCACCGAGTTCCAGCCGCCGGCCGCGCGCAAGCCTTACGACGCGCCGCGCTGGCTGCCCACCGACCGCCCCGTGCAGTTCGGGGAGCTGGGCCAGGCGGGCGATTTCACGGTCTCGGGCTACACGCCCGACGTGGTGCGCGTGAACTTCCAGCTGCCGCCCGATCTCTTCACCTGGCGCAAGGACGGCGTGCCGGTCGAGCTGCAGTACCGCTACACCCCGCGGCCGCGGCCGGACCAGTCGACGCTGAACGTCAACGTCAACGAGACCTTCGTGGGCGCCCTGCCCCTGCGCGCGGCCTACCCCGGCGGCGACGCCTGGTGGAACCCACTGGCCACGCCGCTGATGGCCGACGGCACCACGGTGTCGAAAAAGACCGTGACGCTGCCGCCGCTGGCGCTGAGCGCGCGCAATCAGTTGCGCCTGCACTACTACTTCGAGCCCAAGGCGCAGAAGTGCACGCAGCTGCTGGACAACGCCAGCGGCACCATCGACCCGCGTTCCACCATCGACCTGTCGGGCCTGCCGCACTACATCGCCATGCCCGAGCTGGCGGCCTTCGCCAACAGCGGCTTCCCCTTCACGCGCCTGGCCGACCTGGCCGAGACCGCCGTCATCCTGCCGGACCAGCCCGCCGCCGCCGACCTGGAAACCTACCTGGGCCTGATGGGCGTGGTGGGCCGCGCCACGGGCTACCCGGCGCTGCGCATGAAGGTGGGCCGCGCGGGCGACGCGCCGCAGTGGGCCGACAAGGACCTGCTGGTGCTCGGCAGCCCGCAGCGCCAGCCGCTCCTGAACCAGTGGGCGCCGCACATGCCCGTGCAGCAGCCTGGCGCCGGTACCACGCAATGGCAGCTGGCCGGCTGGCTGGACGATGCCGTGAAGCTGGTGATCGGCACGCGCGCCCGCGGCGACCTGCCCACCGCGGCCCCGCCCATGTCGGTGGCCGACGACGGCCGGCGCGCCATGATCGCGGGCTTCGAATCGCCCCTGCGCCCCGGCCGCAGCGTGGTGGCCGTGATCACGCCCGAGGGCTCGCACGCGAGCCTGATGGACGCGCTGCTCACGCCCGAGCGGCTGGCCGACATCCAGGGCAGCCTGGCCATCGTGCGCGACACGCAGGTCCACAGCGTGCTGGGCAGCCAGGTCTACTACGTGGGCCGGCTGCCGCCCATCGCCTGGTTGCGCTGGCAGATGTCGCGCAGCCCGCTCGCCCTGTTCGCGATCACCCTGGCCGTGGCCGTGCTGGGCGCCGCGGCCGCCTATGCCAGCCTGCGCCTGCGCGCGCGGCGCCGCCTGCAGAACGCATGAGCCAGCACCGTCCCGTGACCCTTCAGCCCGATGAACCCGCAGCCCCTGGCCTGCGCCGCCGCCACCTGGCCGGGCTGACGCTCGCGACCCTGCTGCCGGGCTGGGCCTGCGCCCAGTCACCGCGCGGCGCGGCGCGCCCGGCCGCCGGCTGCGGCGGCGGCCAGTCCGCCCTGCACTGGCAGGCCTTCGTGCAGCGGCACGTGCAGCCCGACGGCCGGGTGATCGACTTCGACACGCCGCAGCAGCATTCCACTTCCGAAGGGCAGTCCTACGCGCTGTTCTTCGCGCTGGTGCACAACGACCGGCCGCTGTTCGACCGCGTGCTGGCCTGGACGCAGGCCAACCTGAGCGGCGGCAGCCTGGCGCAGCGCCTGCCGGCCTGGCAATGGGGCCGCCTGCCGGCCGGCGGCTGGGGCGTGCTCGATGCGAACGCCGCCTCGGACGCGGACCTGTGGATCGCCTATGCGCTGCTGGAAGCCGCGCGCCTGTGGTCGGTGCCGGCCTACCGCACGCTGGGCCGGCAGTTGCTGGCGCGCGTGGTGGCCGAGGAAGTGGCCGTGCTCGACGGCCTGGGCGCCATGCTGTTGCCCTGGCCGCGCGCCGTCGCCCAGGGCCCGAACTGGCGGCTCAACCCCAGCTACCTGCCGCTGCAGCAGCTGCGCCGCTTCGAGCAGGAAGACCCGAACGGGCCCTGGAAGGCGATGGCCGAGAACACCGTGCGCATGTTCGTCGCCACCACACCGCGCGGCTGGGCACCCGACTGGTGCGCCTGGTCCAGCGACGAGCGGACCTTCGTCCCCGACCCGGACAAGGGCAGCATGGCGAGCTACGACGCCATCCGCGTCTACCTGTGGGCCGGCATGCTGCATGCGCAGGACCCGGCCCGCGCCACATTGCTGGCCAGCCTGGACGGCCCGCGCCGCGCGCTGGAAGCGACCGGCCAATTGCCCGAATACGTGGACACGCGCAGCGGCGCCGCCACCGGCACCGCGCCGGCCGGCTTCTACGGCGCCTGCCTGCCCTATCTGCGTGCGCTGGGCCAGGATGCGGCCGTGGGCGCCGCCCTGGCGCGCATCGACACGCGCGGCGGCGTGAACCCGCCCGGCACGCAGCCGCTGCCCTATTACGAGCGCAACCTGATCCTGTTCGGCCTGGGCTGGCTCGAAGGCGACTATGCCTTCGACCGCCACGGCCAACTGCAACCCCACTGGAAACGAGCATGCCCTCCCGCACGAAGGCCCTGACGCGAGCGCTCATCGCTCCTTTCGAGTCGCCGCCGCGCCCCGGCGCCGCCCACCGCCGGCTGGCCGCCGCGCTCACGGCCGGCGGGCTGCTGTGCGCCAGCGCCGCGCTGCAGGCCCAGGCGCAGGACGACGGCCGGGCCGCCCTGGCCGAGCAAGGGGCCTACTGGCAGAACATGGGCCGCATCGACCTGGCCGAGGAGAACTGGCGCAAGCTGCTGCGGCTGGACCCGAACGCCGCCGACGCGCTCTACGGCATGGCCCAGGTCGAGCTCACGCGCGGGCGCGCCGACGCCGCGCAACCCTGGATCGACCGCCTGCGCGCCGCCCACCCGCGCGATGCGCGCCTGACACGCCTGCAGGCCGGCGGGCCGGCGATGAGCGATCTGCAGCGTGCGCGCGCCGCCGCGCAGGCCGGCCGCGTGGCCGAGGCCCTGCAGCTGTACCGCACCGTGATCGGCAACCAGGCCCCGCCGCCCAACCTGGCGCGCGAGTACTACGAGCTGCTGGCCGGCAGCCCGCAGGGCTGGGAAGAAGGCCGCCGGGGCCTGGAAGAACTGCTGCGCCAGCAACCCGACAACGCCGAGCTCAAGCTGGCCGTGGCGCGCGCCCAGACCTACCGCGAATCGGCACGCCGCGACGGCATCCGCACCCTGTCCGAGCTGGCCGCGGCGGGCGGCAGCGCGGCCGGGCCGGCGCGCGCCAGCTGGCGCCAGGCGCTGATTTGGCTGGACGCGCGCGAGCGCGACATTCCGCTGTACGAAGCCTTCCTGGCCTCGGGCCAGGACGAAGCCGTGGCCGCGCGCCTGCAGGCCATCCGCACGCCCGCGGTGGCGGAGGGCACGCTCGCCTCGCCGGCCGCGCAGCCTGTGGCTGAGGGCTTTCGCGCCATCGACCGCGGCGACCTCGCGGGCGCCGAGCAGCGCTTCCAGGACGCGCTGCGCCGCCAGCCCGGCTATGCCGAGGCCCAGGGCGGCCTGGGCATCGTGCGGCTGCGGCAGGACCGCTTCGCCGAGGCGCAGCAATTGCTGGAACAGGCCTCGCGCGGTGGTGGCAATCGCTTCGCCGCCGCCCTGCGCAGCGCCACGTACTGGAACCTCATGCGCCAGGGCGATGCCGCGCGCGAGCGCAACGACCTGACCAACGCCCGCGCGCTGTACGAGCGCGCCGTGCGCGTGGACGAGCGCGAGCCCACCGGGCTCAACGCGCTGGCCGATCTGCAAGCCGCCGACGGCAATTACACCGAGGCCGAGCGCCACTACCGCCGCGTGCTCGAGGCCAAGGCCGACGACGCGCAGGCGCTGCGCGGGCTGATCGTGGTCTACACGCAGACCGGCCGCGCCGATGAAGCACAGCAGCTGATGGCGCGCCTCACGCCCGAGCAGCTGCGCGAGGCCGGCGGCCTGCGCAACCTGCGCGCCACGCAGGCGCGCTCGCAGGCCCGCGCGCGGCTGGAAGCGGGCGACGTCGCCGGCTCGCAGCGCCTGCTCGAAGACGCCATGCTGCAGAACCCGGACGATCCGTGGCTGCGCCTGGACCTGGCGCAGATCTACCGCCGCGCGGGCCAGCTGCCGCAGGCGCGCAGCGTGATGGACGGGCTGCTGATGTCGCAGCCGAACATGCCCGACGTGCTGTTCGCCAGTGCGCTGCTGGCCGCCGATGCGGGCGACGGCGCGGCCGGGCTCGAATACCTGGAGCGCATTCCCGCCGCTTCGCGCACGCGCGAGATGCGCGATCTGCAGCGGCGCCTGTACGTGCAGACGCAGAGCCAGCGCGCCCTGGCGCTGGCGCGCCAGGGTCAGGCCGCAGCGGCGCGCGCCGTGCTGGCCGCGGCCGAGTCCGCGCTCGGGCGCGACATGACGTCCGACATCTGGGGCCCGCTGGCCGAGGCCTATGCCGAAGTCGGCGATGCGCCGCGCGCCCTGGCCATGAGCCGCCAGTTGCTGGCCCGCAGCCCCAACCCGGCCATCGGCGACCGACTGCTGTACGCCTCGGTGCTGGTCAAGACGCGGCAGGACGTGGAACTGGCCGCCCTGCTGCGCCAGCTGCAGGCCACGCCGATGACGCCCGCGCAGCGCGCGCAGTTCGACGGGCTGCGCACCGGCTACCTGCTGCGCCAGGCGGACGTGCTGCGCGAATCGGGCAACCTCGAAGCAGCCTTCAACATGCTGTCGCCGCTGCTGGCCGCGCAGCCCGACGACCCCGGCGCGCTGGGCGCGCTGGCCCGCCTGTATTCCAGCGCACGCGACGAGGCCCAGGCGCTGGCCCTCTACCAGCGCATCCTGCAGCGCAACCCGACCGACCTGGACACGCTGCTGGCCGCCGCCGCCAGCGCCAGCGCAGCGCGCGCGCATGGCGACGCGCAGTCCTACGTGATGGCCGCGCTCAAGCAGGCGCCGGACCAGTCGCGCGTGCTGGCCGCCGCCGGCCGCGTCTTCCGCAACGCAGGCGACAACCGGCAGGCCGAACAATACCTGCAGGCGGCGATCCAGGCCGACCAGCGCCTGGCCCAGCCGTGGAGCGCAACGCGCCCCGGCGCACTGGGTGCCCCCGCCCTGGCGGCCGGCGCGGCCAACCCTTTCGCCGGCATGACGGGCCGCCAGGTGCCCGGCGCCCTGCCCATGCCCAATGCCGTGGCTGCGGGTGCCATGCTGCCAGCGCCCGTGATGCTGCCGACTTCCGGCGCCGGGTTGCCGGCCATGAACACGCCGCCGGCTTTCGCCGGGCCGAGCGGCGTGGCGCTGCCGCCTGCGCCGGCCTGGACCGGCCTTCCCGCAACAGCCCCGGCCGCCGCGGGCGCACCGATGGGGGGAGCCGCGCCCTGGCCCGAGAACCCGCCCGTGCGCGACGCGCCCGCGACAAGCGGCACCGGCCGCAGCGCCACCGGCACCAGCGGCGCGGCCCGCCGCAGCAGCGGCAGCAGCAGCACGAACGGCCGAGCCACGGCTGGGCAGGCACTGGCGGGCGCGCCCGCGAACCGGCCCGACGCGTCGGCCTACTTGGCGCCGCCGGCCGGCACCGGCGCGCCGGTCTACGCCAACACCCTGGCATACCCGGCAGCGCCTCTGCCCCAGTCGGGCCTGGGCGCGGCCGATGGCGGCATTCCCGCGCCGGTCCAGCCCGCGTATCCGGCGGCCCAGCTGCCACTGCCAGTGCCGGCCGGGGCGCAGCCGCAGGCGCAACTCTGGCCCGCGCCCACTGCGGGCGGGCTGCCCTACCCGCTGCCCGTGCCGGGTGCCGCGGCGGACAGCGGCCTGTGGCCCATGCAGCGCAACACGTCTGCCGCCCCGGTGGATCCGCTGCGCGCCGAACTGGACCAGTTGCGCAGCGAGCGCAGCAGTTCGGTCAGCATGGGCATGGTTTACCGCAACCGCGAAGGCGAGGACGGCCTGAGCCGCCTCTCGGACATCCAGATCCCCATCGAAGGACGCATCGCCGTGGGCGACGGCAAGATCGTGGTGGCGGCCACGCCGACCACGCTGGACGCGGGCACCGCGGCCTACGACTTCTCGACCGCCAGCCGCTTCGGCGCTGGGCCGGCGGCGGCGCTGGCGGCAGCCTACGGTGCGGCGACGCTGCCCAGCCCGCAGTCGGCCAGCGGCGTCGGCCTGAGCGTGGGCTACGAGAGCAAGAACTTCGATGCCGCCATCGGCACCACGCCGCTGGGCTTCAAGGAAAGCAACGTCATCGGCCATCTGCGCTACCGTGGCAGCTTCACCGATGCGCTGAGCTTCAAGGGCGAGCTGTCGCGCCGCCCGGTGACGGACAGCCTGCTGTCCTTCGCCGGCACCGAGGACACGCGCACCGGCGACCGCTGGGGCGGCGTGGTGGCCACCGGCGGGCGCGGCGACCTGACCTGGGATGCGGGCGATTTCGGCATCTACGGCTACGGCTCCTACCACGCGCTCACGGGCACCAACGTCGCGGACAACTTCCGCGTCGAGGGCGGCGGCGGCTTCTACGCGCACCTGCTGCGCAACGAGACGCACACGCTCACGGCCGGCATGAACGTGGGCCTGCTGCACTACGACAAGAACCTGAGCCACTTCACCTACGGCCACGGCGGCTACTTCAGCCCGCAGCGCTACATCGGCCTGGACTTTCCCGTCACCTGGAGCGGCCGACAGAACCGGCTGGCCTGGCGCGTGAACGCGTCGCTGGGCGTGCAGTCCTTCACGCAGGACGAAGCGCCCTACTTCCCCACCGACTCGACCCGCCAGTCGCAGGTGCAGGCCGCGATGGCGCAGGCCACGCGGGTGGGGCTGAACAACACCATCTTCACGGGCTACTACCCCTCCAGCAGCCGCACGGGCCTGGCCTACAACCTGGGCGCCGCCCTGGAATACCAGGTGGCGCCGCAGCTCTACCTGGGCGGCACGGTCGGCCTGAGCAACGCGCGCAACTACCGCCAGTTCACGGGCAACGTCTATCTGCGCTACATGCTGGGCACGCAGGGCACGTCCATCCTGGGCACGCCGCCGAGCCTGTCGCCGCTGACCTCGCCGTACACGCCGCTGTGAGAAGGCGCCGTGAGACGGCGCTGACCGCCCTTTCGCCGCCGCGGAAACTCAGCCGGGCGGCGGCGAAGAAGACCAGGGCGGCGGCGCCGCTTCGAAGGCGGCCACCCAACCCGGGAGGTCCTCGGCGCGCAGGGGCGGCGCGATGCCGAAACCCTGGCCGCGCGTGCAGCCCAGTTCCAGCAGCGCACGCGCATGCGCTGGCGTGGCCACGCCTTCGGCCACCACCTCGCAATCGAAGCTGCGCGCCAGCGCCAGCAGGCTGCGCACGATGGCCCGGTCGCGCACGTCGTCCAGCAGGCCGCCGACGTAGGAGCGGTCCAGCTTGAGGCCCGACACCGGCAGGGTGCGCAGGTAGCTGAGCATCGCGTAGCCGGTGCCGAAGTCGTCCAGGGTCACCGGCACGCCCATGTCGCGGCAGGCGGTGATGATTCGCGCGGCCTCGTCCAGGTCTTGCACCGCGGGCGTCTCCAGCAGTTCCAGCTCCAGCGGCACGGGGTTCGTCGCGTCGCCAGCCTCCAGGTGCCGGGTCAGGCGCTCGATGAAGTCCGCGCGCTCCAGGTGCCGCGGGCTGATGTTGACGGCGACCGGCATGCGCCGCCCCGGCGCCGTCCAGGCATGGGCCCATCGCCGGCACTGCCGGGCCGCCTCCTGCAGCACCCAGTCGCCCACCGCCTCGATCAGCGTGTCGTCCTCGATGGAGGGCACGAAATGCCGTGGCTGCAGCCAGCCGTGCTCGGGGTGCTCCCAGCGCACGAGGGCCTCGGCGCCGATTACGCGGCCCTCTTGCAGGTCCACCTTGGGCTGGTAGACGAGCCGGAACTCGCCGGCCGCCAGGCCCTGGGCGATCTGCGCGCGCGAAAGCGCGGCGGGCCCGGCCTGCCCGGCCGCGGCTTCGCCGTGCGCCGGCAAAGCCGGCCAGCAGGTCCACAGCACGGTGCGGGCGTCCATGCGCTCGCCGTGCAGGCCAAGCAGGCGCAAGGCGCCCCCGGCGGTGCGCAAGGGCGCACGGGCGAAATCGACGTCGCACGCGTGGCCGCGCGGCAGGTGGCCCAGCCAGGGCGAGCCTTCGCCCAGCAGCAGGTGCACGGGCCGGCCGATCAAGGTGCCGGGCTCATGGTCCAGCAAGGCATGCGCGCCCGCATCGGCCCAGCCGATCGTCTGGTCGCTGACGGTGAAGTGGCCGGGAAGAAGACGGTGCGGCATGGAGGGCCTTGGGGCTCGCCCATTGTCAGGCGAGCGCGGGTGTGACGGTCCCATTCTGTGCCGCCGCCGACACACCGGGTGTCGGCGCGCAGCCCGCCCGGTGCCCGACGCCGGCCCCGCCGCGCCCATGGCGCGCAGCCGGCGCCTGGCGCCGCTCAATAGTCGTCGCCCATCCCCATCGCCAGGTTCTCGAACTTGGTCAGCGGTTTCAGGAAGGCCAGCTTCACGCTGCCGGTGGGGCCGTTGCGGTGCTTGGCAATGATGACCTCCGCCACGCCCGGCTCCTTGGAGTCCTTGTTGTAGTAGTCGTCGCGGTAGATGAACATGATCAGGTCCGCGTCCTGCTCGATGGCGCCCGACTCGCGCAGGTCGCTCATCATGGGCCGCTTGTCGGTGCGCGACTCCACGCCGCGCGACAGCTGCGACAGCGCGATCACCGGGCACTTGAGTTCCTTGGCCAGCATCTTGAGGCCGCGCGAGATCTCGCCCACGGCCGTGGCGCGGTTCTCGTCGCTCATGCTGCTGGAGGTGCTCATCAGCTGCAGGTAGTCGACCACGATCAGCCCGAGCCGGCCGTACTGGCGCGCAAGGCGGCGCGCATTGGCCCGCAGCTCGCTCGACGTGAGGCCCGGCGTCTCGTCGATGTGCAGCGAGATGGTGCGCAGCTTCTCGATGGCCTCGGTCAGGCGCGGCCATTCCTCGTCGGTGAGCTTGCCGGTGCGCAGGTGCCCCTGGTCGATGCGGCCGATGGAGCCCACGATGCGCACCGCAAGCTGCGCGGCGCCCATTTCCATCGAGAACACGGCCACGGGCAGGCCCTCTTCCAGCGCCACGTGCTCGGCGATGTTGATGGCCAGCGAGGTCTTGCCCATCGAAGGGCGCGCCGCCAGCACGATCATGTCGCCCGGCTGCAGGCCCGAGGTCATCTTGTCGAACTCGTAGAAGCCGGTGCGAACCCCCGTGATGTCGTTCGGGTTGTCAGCCATCTCGGTCACGCGGTCCAGCAGCTCGACCACCAGGGAGTCCATGCTCTGGAAGCCCTGCTTCATCCGCGAGCCTTCCTCGCCGATGTTGAAGATCTTCTGCTCCGCCTCGTCGAGCAGCTTGTCCACGGCCTTGCCCTGCGGGTTGAAGGCGTTGGTGGCGATCTCGTCCGCGGCCGAGATCAGCTTGCGCAGGATCGAGCGCTCGCGCACGATCTCGCCGTAGCGGCGGATGTTGCTGGAGCTGGGCACGTACTGCGCCAGCGAATTGAGGTACTGCAGACCGCCGACCTCGTCGGCCTTGCCCATCGTCTGCAGCTGCTCGTGGACCGTGATCACGTCGGCCGGCTTGTTGCCGTTGATCAGGCTGCCGATGGCCGCGTAGATCAGCTTGTGCTCATGGCGGTAGAAGTCGCCATCGACCAGCAGGTCGCCCACGCGGTCCCAGGCGCCGTTGTCCAGCAGCAGGCCGCCCAGCACGCTGGATTCCGCTTCGATGCTGTGCGGCGGCACGCGCAGCTGGGCGACCTGGCGGTCGTCCGAGGGATCGTTGTCGGCATAGGAAAAGACGGCGGACATGAGGCTCCTTGCAACCCGCCATGCTAGGCCGCCGCAGCGCTCCAGTCATGGGATAAGGCTGTGGAAAAGCGGTGCCTTTCCAGTGGGTGGCGCGGGACAACCCGGCGCACCAAAAACAAAGCCGCCCGAAGGGGCGGCTTTTCGAAGGACGAGGCTGCAGCGCAGCCCCGTTCCCGTGCGGGCGGACTCAGGCGGTTTCGCCGTACACCGTCACCGTGATCTCGACCACCACGTCGGTGTGCAGCTGCACGGCCACGGTGGTGTCGCCCACGGTCTTGATCGGGCCGTTGGGCAGGCGCACCTGCGACTTGACGACGTCATAGCCCTGCTTCTTCAGCTCGTCGGCCACGTCGTGGTTGGTCACGGAGCCGAACAGGCGGCCGTCGACGCCGGCCTTCTGCGTCAGCTTGACGGTCGTGCCGCCCAGCTTCTCGCCCTGCTTCTGCGCTTCGGCCAGCTTGGCGGCAGCGGCCTTTTCCAGCTCGGCGCGCTTGGCTTCGAATTCAGCCTTGGCGGCTTCCGTCGCGCGGCGGGCACGGCCCGACGGGATCAGGAAGTTGCGGGCGTAGCCATCCTTGACCTTGACGATCTCGCCCAGGTTGCCGAGGTTGACGACCTTGTCCAGAAGAATGATCTGCATGCTCTTCTCCTCAGATGCGGTGCTGGTCGGTGTACGGCACCAGCGCGAGGAAGCGGGCGCGCTTGATGGCGGTGTTGAGCTGGCGCTGGTAGATCGCGCGCGTGCCGGTCAGGCGCGCGGGGATGATCTTGCCGTTCTCGCTGATGAAATCGCGCAGCACGTCGACATCCTTGTAGTCGATCTCTTCAACGCCGGCGACGGTGAAGCGGCAGAAGCGCTTGCGCTTGAACAGCAGCGACTGGGTATTGCGCTTCGGACGCTTGTCCTTGTTGAACTTCTTGAACGTGGCCATCTGGGACCCCTTGAAAATTTAATCTTGCTGGAACTCAGTGATGTGGAGCACCGGGTGCTTGCCGTTGCGCGGGTTGGCCAGGAAGCCCTGGAAGCGCCATTGGCTGCCCAGGGGCTGCCGCGCCAGGCGCTCTGCCACCGAAGCGAAGGCCACTGCCTTCAAGGCCGCCTTCACCTGCCGGGACTGCCCTGCCTCCATGTGCGTGGACTCGTGTTCGAGTCGCACGTCCAGGGCGGGGATGCCTGCGGGGGTGAAACGCAAGGCGGCCAGTTCGGTGATGCAGGCACTCAGCAGCAGCTGGTTGACCGCACCCGACGGACCCACATCAACCGTTGTTGGCGGCGTACTCGGCCTGGGCGGCCTTGCGCGCTTCCTCGCGCTCGACGGTCTTCATCATCGCCGACGGGCCGGTCTCGGCCTTCTTCTTCTGCACCGTCAGGTGGCGCAGCACGGCGTCGTTGAACTTGAAGGCGTGCTCGAGCTCGGCCATCACGGCCTGGTCAGCCTCGATGTTCACGCACAGGTAGTGCGCCTTGTTCAGCTTGTTGATCTGGTAGGCCAGCTGGCGGCGGCCCCAGTCTTCGACACGATGCACCTTGCCGTTGCCGGCGGCGATCATGCCCTTGTAGCGCTCCAGCATGGCCGGAACCTGTTCGCTCTGATCCGGGTGGATCAGCAGGATGATTTCGTAGTGACGCATGACACTCCTTGAGGATTGGCGCCCTGCCCGCAGCAGCCGCTTCGGGCTGTCTGGCTGGCGCCCCGAGGGCGCGCCATCTGCATAGGCTCGGGCCGGAAAAGCCACCCGCCGCGTCCAGGCGGTGTGGCAAGGAAAGCCCGCGAGTATAGCAGCAAGCGCGCTCAGGGGGCCAGCGCGCGCTCGAGCGGCGCGGCCTTGTCGGCGCCCACGGCCGCCCGGATCTTGGGCACCAGCGCGAGCAGTTCCTCGCAGGTGGTGGCCGCCTCCACCGCCAGGTTGAGGCGAAAGCCGCGCAGCCCCAGGCTGGCCGTGAGCTGCGTGGCGATGGGATAGGCGGCCTGGTAGCGCGCCTGCGCGGAGCGCTCACCGCCCGCGGTCGGGGCCGCCGCAGGGGCAGCCCCGGTCGCGGCGCCAGGCGACGGCGCCGCATCATCGGCCGGCGGCCGCGCCAGCAGGCCCAAGCTGACCAAGTTGTCCACGTCGTCCTGCTGCGCCTGGCTGGCTTGCAGCACCTCGGCGACGCTGCGCTTGCCATCGAACAGGATGAAGGCCGAACGCTGCCGCGGCGTGAGCCGCACCGAGCGGTCCTTGAGCACCTGATGGCCCATTTCGGTTTTGACCAAGATCATTGGCGAAGTCTCCAGGCCAGGGCGGGTGAAGCGGCGCGCCTGCCGCGTCCACGCGCCCATGTGAGTGCGCATCACGCAGAAGTGTCAAATTGTGACATTTCTTCTCACATCCGAAGCCTATGGCACACCCGGGGCGGGCAAACCCCGAGATGCGGGCGCCGGGCCACGGCCGCCCGAGCGCGGCTGCGGCCTGCCATCATGCGGCGGGCGGTCAGCCCTGGGCGAGGCGCTGCCAGGTGTCGATCACGCTGTCCGGATTCAGCGAGATCGATTCGATGCCCTCGGCCGCCAGCCACTGCGCGAAGTCCGGGTGGTCGCTGGGCCCCTGGCCGCAGATGCCCACGTACTTGCCCTGCGCCTTGCACGCCTTGATCGCGCGGCTGAGCATGGCCTGCACCGCCGGGTCGCGCTCGTCGAAGTCGGCGGCCAGCAGTTCCAGGCCGGAGTCGCGGTCCAGGCCCAGCGTGAGCTGGGTCAGGTCGTTCGAGCCGATCGAGAAGCCGTCGAAGAACTGCAGGAACTCGTCGGCCAGGATGGCGTTGCTCGGCACCTCGCACATCATGATGACCTTGAGCGCGTTCTCGCCACGCTTGAGACCATGCTGGGCCAGCAGGCCCGTCACGCGCTCGGCCTGCTTGAGGGTGCGCACGAAGGGCACCATGATCTGCACGTTGGTCAGGCCCATGTCCTCGCGCACGCGCTTGAGCGCCTCGCACTCCATCGCAAAGGCCTCGCCGAAGTCTTCGCTGATGTAGCGCGCCGCGCCGCGGAAGCCCAGCATCGGGTTCTCTTCCTCGGGCTCGTAGCGGCTGCCGCCGATCAGCTTGCGGTACTCGTTGGACTTGAAGTCCGACAGGCGCACGATCACCGGCTTGGGCCAGAAGGCCGCCGCGATCGTGGCCACGCCCTCGGCGACCTTGTCCACGTAGAAGGCCTTGGGCGAGGCATGGCCGCGCGCCACGGATTCCACGGCCTTCTTCAGGTCGGCATCGACCTGCGGATAGTCCAGGATGGCCTTGGGGTGCACGCCGATGTTGTTGTTGATGATGAACTCCAGCCGCGCCAGGCCCACGCCGCCGTTGGGCAGCTGCGCGAAGTCGAAAGCCAGCTGCGGGTTGCCGACGTTCATCATGATCTTGGTGGCAATGGGCGGCATCTCGCCGCGCTGCACCTCGGTGACCTCGGTCTCGAGCAGGCCGTCGTAGATGAAGCCGGTGTCGCCTTCGGCGCAGCTCACCGTCACCAGCGTGCCGTCCTTGAGCAGGCTGGTGGCGTCGCCGCAGCCGACCACGGCCGGGATGCCCAGCTCGCGCGCGATGATGGCCGCGTGGCAGGTGCGCCCGCCGCGGTTGGTCACGATGGCGCTGGCGCGCTTCATCACCGGCTCCCAGTTCGGGTCGGTCATGTCGGTGACCAGGATGTCGCCGGCCTGCACCTTGTCCATTTCGCTGATGCTGTGCACCAGGCGCACGGGGCCGGTGCCGATCTTCTGGCCGATGGCGCGGCCTTCGGCCAGCACGGTGCTCTTGCCCTTGAGCTTGAAGCGCTGCTCGGCCTTGCCCTGCTGCTGGCTCTTCACCGTCTCGGGACGGGCCTGCAGGATGTAGAGCTGGCCGTCGGTGCCGTCCTTGCCCCACTCGATGTCCATCGGGCGGCCGTAGTGCTTCTCGATCACTAGCGCATAGCGCGCCAGCTGCTCCACGTCCTCGTCGGAGAGCGAATAGCGGTTGCGCAGCTCGGCCTTGACGTCGGTGGTCTTGACCAGCTTGCCCGTGGCTTTCTTCTCCTCGGGCGTGGAGAACTCCATCTGGATCAGCTTGGAGCCCAGGTTGCGTCGGATCACGGCCTTCTTGCCGGCTTCCAGCATGGGCTTGTGCACGTAGAACTCGTCGGGGTTCACCGCGCCCTGCACCACCGTCTCGCCCAGGCCGTAGCTGGAGGTGATGAAGACCACCTGGTCGAAACCCGATTCGGTGTCGATGGTGAACATCACGCCCGCGGCGCCCAGGTCGGAGCGCACCATGCGCTGCACGCCGGCGGACAGCGCCACCACGTCGTGCGCGAAGCCCTTGTGCACGCGGTAGCTGATCGCGCGGTCGTTGTAGAGGGAGGCGAACACCTCCTTCATCTTGTGCAGCACGTCCTCGATGCCCACCACGTTCAGGAAGGTCTCCTGCTGGCCGGCGAAGGAGGCGTCGGGCAGGTCTTCGGCCGTGGCCGACGAACGCACCGCGAAGCTGGCCTGGTCGTTGCCGGCCGAAAGCTTGGCGAAGGCCTCGCGCACTCCCTGTTCCAGGTCTGCGGGGAAAGGCTGCGCCTCGATCCAGCCGCGGATCTCCGCGCCGGCCGCGGCCAGCGCGCGCACGTCCTCGATGTCCAACGCCGCCAGGCGCTGGCTGATGCGCTCGCTCAGGCCTTCGTGCGCCAGGAACTGGCGGAAGGCGTGCGCCGTGGTCGCGAAGCCGGTGGGCACGCGCACGCCCTGCGGCAGCTGCGAGATCATTTCGCCGAGCGAGGCGTTCTTGCCGCCGACCGCCTCGACGTCGCTCATTCTCAGGTTCTCAAACGGAACGACCAGGGCGGTCGCATCGAAGAGTGCAGACATGGGAAAGCTCCAGAGTTTAAAAACCGGGGGCGCGCATGCAGGCGGGCCGGCGGCACGATCGTTCTCGTTGCTCTGGGTGCGCGGCGGGGCTGCATGGGAGAGAGGGGGCAGGACACGTCGGGGGTGCCGATAATGCACGGGATTGTAGGCGCGGCCTTTGCTTGCGCGTGCAGGACAGCGACCCACTCCCATGCGCACCCGTTCCGTCTTCTACGTCTCCGATGGCACCGGCATCACCGCCGAAACCTTCGGCAATGCCGTGCTCGCCCAGTTCGAGTTCAAGCCGCGCCACGTGCGCCTGCCCTTCACCGACACGGTGGACAAGGCGCACCAGGCCGTGCGGCAGATCAACCACACGGCGGAAATCGAAGGCCTGCGGCCCATCGTGTTCACGACGCTCGCGAACATGGAGGTGCTGGAGGTGATCGAGACCGGCTGCAAGGGCATGCTGCTGGACATGTTCGGCACCTTCGTGCGGCCGCTGGAGATCGAGCTGGCGATGAAGTCCAACCACCGCATCGGCCGCTTCTCCGACGTCAGCAAGAGCAAGGAATACAACGACCGCATCGCCGCCATCGACTTCAGCCTGCAGCACGACGACGGCCAGAGCAACCGCGACCTGGAGGGCGCCGATGTCATCCTGGTGGGCGTGAGCCGCAGCGGCAAAACGCCGACCTCGCTCTACCTGGCCATGCAGCACGGCCTGAAGGCGGCCAACTACCCGCTGATTCCCGAGGATTTCGAGCGCCGTCAGCTGCCACCCGCGCTGGTGCCGCACCGCAAGAAGATCTTCGGCCTCACGATCCAGCCCGAGCGGCTTTCGGAGATCCGCAACGAGCGCCGGCCCAACTCGCGCTACGCCAGCCTCGAGAACTGCCGCCACGAGGTGAGCGAGGCCGAGGCCATGATGCGCCGCGCCGGCATCCGCTGGCTGTCGACCACCACCAAGTCCATCGAAGAGATCGCGACCACCATCCTGCAGGAGCTGCGGCCCGAGCGGCTGAGCTACTGAACAGGCGCTGAGAGAAGCTGCCCGCAGGCGGCGCCCTTGCGCCACCGCCTGCGACAAGCCCGCCCCGTTCAGGCCGCGACGGCTTCCTTCACCGCCGCAGGGGCAGCCGCCGCCGGCGCCGAGCTGCGGATCAGGTGGTCGAACGCGGACAGCGCGGCCTTGGCGCCCTCGCCCGCGGCGATCACGATCTGCTTGTAGGGCGTGGTGGTCGCATCGCCGGCCGCGAACACGCCGGGCACCGAGGTCTGGCCCTTGGCGTCCACGACGATCTCGCCGTACCTGGACAGCTCCACCGTGCCCTTGAGCCATTCGGTGTTGGGCACCAGGCCGATCTGCACGAACACGCCTTCCAGCGCCACGAGATGCTCGGCACCGGTCGCGCGGTCCTTGTAGCGCAGGCCGTTGACCTTGCCGTCGGCCCCCGTGATCTCGGTGGTCTGGGCATTGGTGTGCACGGTCACGTTGGGCAGGCTCAGCAGCTTGCGCACCAGCACGGCATCGGCCTTGAGCTGCTCGGCGAACTCGATCAGCGTCACATGGCTCACGATGCCGGCCAGGTCGATCGCGGCCTCGACACCCGAGTTGCCGCCGCCGATGACCGACACGCGCTTGCCCTTGAACAGCGGGCCGTCGCAATGCGGGCAGTAGGCCACGCCCTTGTTGCGGTACTCGGCCTCGCCGGGCACGTTCACGTTGCGCCAGCGCGCCCCGGTGGACAGGATCACGGTCTTGCCCTTGAGCACGCCGCCATTGGCCAGGTGCACCTCGACCAGGCCGCCGGGCTCCGCGGCCGGCACCAGCTTCTCGGCGCGCTGCAGGTTCATGATGTCCACGTCGTAAGCGCGCGTGTGGGCTTCCAGCGCCGCGGCGAACTTGGGCCCGTCGGTCTCCAGCACCGAGATGTAGTTCTCGATCGCCAGCGTGTCGTTGACCTGGCCGCCGAAACGCTCGGCTGCCACGCCGGTGCGGATGCCCTTGCGGGCCGCATACACGGCCGCCGCGGCGCCGGCCGGGCCACCGCCCACGATCAGCACGTCGTAGGGGTCCTTGGCCGACAGCTTGGCGCCCTCCCGCGCGGCAGCGCCGGTGTCGAGCTTGGCGACGATCTCTTCCAGAGACATGCGACCCGCGCCGAACGCCTCGCCGTTCAGGAACACCATGGGCACGGCCATGATCTCGCGCTCGGTGACTTCCTTGTGGAAGGCATTGCCTTCGATGACGACGGTCTTCACGCGCGGGTTCAGCACGGCCATCAGCGACAGGGCCTGCACCACGTCGGGGCAGTTGTGGCAGTCCAGGCCCATGAAAACCTCGAACTGGTAGTCGCCATCCAGCGCCTTGACCTGGTCGATCACGTCCTGCTCGACCTTGGGCGGATGGCCGCCGGTCCACAGCAGCGCCAGCACCAGCGAGGTGAATTCGTGGCCCAGCGGCAGGCCGGCGAACCGCAGGTTCAGGTCTTGCGTGCCGGCGCCGGTGCGCTGCAGGCTGAACGAAGGCTTGCGCGCGTCGGCGCCGTCAAAGCGCAGCGTGATCTTGTCGCTGCGCAGGCCCTGGATCGTTTCCAGCAGGCTGCGCATGTCGCGCGCAGTCTCGCTGTCGTCCAGCGAAGCCACCAGTTCGAACGGCTGCGTCACGCGCTCCAGGTAGGCGCCGAGCTGGGCTTTAAGTTGGTCGTCGAGCATGGTGGATTCCTTTCAGTGTCGAGTTCTAGATGGGGATCGAACGGGCGAAAAAAAGCCGGACGGCATGGCGCATGCGCGCCATGACGCTGTCCGGCTGCTGGGCGCTCGCAGCGCCCCGTCGTTGCCGGCTGCGGCTTAGATCTTGCCGACCAGGTCCAGCGAAGGCGTCAGCGTCTTGGCGCCTTCCTTCCACTTGGCCGGGCAGACCTGGCCCGGGTTGGCGGCGGTGAACTGGGCCGCCTTGAGCTTGCGCAGGGTTTCCGAGACGTCGCGGGCGATCTCGTTGGAGTGCACTTCCATGGTCTTGATCACGCCGTCGGGGTTGATCACGAAGGTGCCGCGCAGGGCCAGGCCTTCTTCGGGGATGTGCACGCCGAAGGCGTTGGTCAGCTGGTGCGTGGGGTCGCCGACCAGCGGGAACTTGGCCTTGCCGACGGCTTCGGAGGTCTCGTGCCAGATCTTGTGCGAGAAGTGCGTGTCGGTCGTCACGATGTAGACCTCGGCGCCGGCCTTCTGGAACTCGGCGTAGTTCTCGGCGGCGTCCTCGATCTCGGTCGGGCAGTTGAAGGTAAAGGCCGCCGGCATGAAGATCAGGACGGACCACTTGCCTTTCAGGTTCGCCTCGGTCACCTCGATGAACTCACCCTTGCCGTTGCGGTTCACGTAGGCGGTGGTCTTGAAGGGCTGGACTTGGGTATTGATCAGGGACATTGCGCTTCCTTGTAGGTCAGTGAAACAAACGAGCACTCATTATATGCATCGCACCACTCAATTCAATAGAAATAAACTATTCACGAGGGGCGCGGTGACTATGGAGAAGCCGCGTGTCAGGCTCAAGACGCGGCCAGCAACCCGGGGGCTGCCAGCCGCGGCCGGGCAATCGCCATGCCCGCGCACCGCCGCCCTGTGCGGCCACACGATTGCGAACCGCACTCACCATCAAACGCATGCAGACCGCCAGTGCGGGGGCTTGGCTTGAGCGTGCCACGGGGCGCCCGGACAATGGCGCGCATCCGCCACGAACGAGAGAGAACACCATGAAAGGCGACCCGCAAGTCATCGACCACCTGCAGGCGCAGCTCAAGAACGAGCTGACGGCCATCAACCAGTACTTCCTGCACTACCGCATGCTCAAGCACTGGGGCCTGGACAAGCTGGCGAAGAAGGAATACGAGGAATCCATCGGCGAGATGAAGCATGCCGACAAGCTGATGGACCGCATCTTCATGCTGGACGGCCTGCCCAACCTGCAGGACCTGGCCAAGCTGCAGGTCGGCGAGGACGTGCCCGAGATCCTCGAATGCGACCTGCGCAGCGAGCTGGGCGCGCAGGCCACGATCAAGGCCGGCATCGCGCACTGCGAATCGGTGCGCGACTACGTCTCGCGCGATCTGCTGCAGGGCATCCTGGACGACACCGAGGAGCACATCGACTTCCTTGAAACGCAGATCGACCTGATCGGCAAGGTCGGCCTCCAGAACTACCTGCAATCCCAGATGGGCGACGCCGACTGATTCGTCGGCCGCGGCAGTGCGGCAGTCCAACAAAAGCCCCGCCATCGGCGAACCGGTGGCGGGGCTTTTTTGCGGGGCGGGGCCCGGGCCTGCCGGCCCTGGCGCTCTGCGATTTACTGCAGGAAGCTGGGCTTGGCGTAGCCCTTGAACTTGCTGTCCACCACGGCCTTGAATTCGGGCGAGCGGTAAGCCTCGATGAGGTCCTTGGCCCAGGCGCTGTTCTTGTCGGCGGTTTTCACGGCCACCACATTCAGGTAGTGATCGGGGGTCTTTTCCAGCAGCACGGCTTCGGTCAGTTTCAGGCCCGAAGAAATCGCGAAGTTGCCGTTGATGATGGCGTACTCGGTGTCACCCAGCGAGCGCGGCAGCTGGGCGGCCTCCAGCGGAATCAGCTTGAGCTTGCGCGGATTGGTGGCCAGGTCCTTCTCGCTCACGCGCAGCGGATCGATGCCTTCCTTGATGGTCACCAGGTTGTTCTGTTGCAGCAGCAGCAGCGCGCGCGCCAGGTTGCTCGGGTCGTTGGGCAGGGTCACGCGGTCGCCTTCCTTGGCTTCGGCCAGGGTCTTGCGCTTGTGGGAGTACACGCCCATGGGTGCGATCGGGCCCTGCACCAGCTCGGTGATGTCCAGCTTCTGGTCGGCGGCGAACTTCTTCAGGTACACGAGGTGCTGGAAGAAGTTGGCGTCCAGCGAGCCCTGGGCCAGCGCCAGGTTGGGCTGCACGTAGTCGTTGAACTCGACCACGCGGACCTTGTAGCCCTTCTTTTCGAGGATCAGCACGATGCCCTGCTTGAGCTGGTCCACGTTGGAGCCGGCGGTGCCGCCGATGACCAGGTCCTTCTTGGCCGCCTGGGCCTGCGCATGCAGCGGCAGGCCGCCCAGGCTCAGGGCGGCGACGGACAGGGCGATGAGGGAACGACGAAGCATGGGAATTCCAGAGTGAAGAGAACGAAAAAAAGGAAGGCCGCGCGCTGGGCACACGCACCGCGTGACGACGGCCAGAGACTCAGCGCTTGTCCAGCCGCTGCGCGATGTGGTTGCCGACGAACTGGATGATCTGCACCAGCACCACCAGCAGTGCCACGGTCAGCAGCATCACGTCGGTCTGGAAGCGGTAGTAGCCGTAGCGGATGGCCAGGTCGCCGATGCCGCCGCCGCCCACCACCCCGGCCACGGCCGAGTAGGACAGGAAGCTCACGGCCAGCACCGTCAGCGCCAGCACCAGGCCCGAGCGCGACTCGCGCACCAGCACGCGCCAGACGATCTGCAGCTCCGAGGCGCCCATGGCATGCGCCGCCTCGATCACGCCGCGCGGCACCTCGCGGATGCACTGGTCGACCAGGCGCGCGAAGTACGGGATGGCCGCCACCGACAGCGGCACGGCCGCCGCCAGCGGGCCGATGGAGGTGCCCGCCACGATGCGCGTGAACGGCACCAGCGCCACCAGCAGGATGATGAAGGGGAAGGAACGCACCGTGTTCACGATCCAGTTCAGCACCAGGTACAGCGGCCGGTTCTCCAGCGACTGGCCCGGGCCGAGCAGGAAGATCAGCACGCCCAGCGGGCCGCCGACGACCACGGCCGCCGACAGGCCGATGGCCAGCATCAGGAAGGTCTGGCCGGCCGCGAGCCACAGCTCGGGAAGGATGGCAATGATGTTCTCAGACATGGGCGGCACCTCCGGCCACGCGCAGCGCGGCGGGCAGCTGGGCCGCCTCCTGCGCGAGCTCCAGATCCAGCGCGGCCTCGCGCACGCGGCGGCGCACCAGCGCATCGAGTTCGCGGCCGAGCACGGTCACCCGTTCGGCGCCGGCTTCGCGCACGGCGAACTGCTCCACCACCCGCCCCTGCTCCACCACGGCCACATGGCGGCACAGCGCTTCCACCACCGACAGCTCGTGCGTGACGATCACGATGGTCACGCCGATCTTCTGGTTGATCTCGCGCAGCGTGTCCAGGATGGACTGCGTGGTCTCGCTGTCCAGCGCCGAGGTCGGCTCGTCGCACAGCAGCACCTGCGGCCGGGGCGCGAGGGCGCGCGCAATGGCCACGCGCTGCTTCTGGCCGCCCGACAGCTGCGCCGGGTAGCTGTGGATCTTCTCTTCCAGACCCACCAGCGCCAGGCATTCGCGCACGCGGGCATCGATCTCGGCCCGGGCATTGCGGCCGTGGATGCGCAGCGGGAAGGCCACGTTCTCGAACACCGTGGCGTTTTGCAGCAGGTTGAACTGCTGGAAGATCATGCCGATGTTCTGGCGCGTCTCGCGCAGCTCCTTGCGCGACAGGGCCGTGAGGTCGCGCCCGCCGACGAGCACCTGGCCCGCGTCGGGCCGCTCCAGCAGGTTGATCAGGCGCAGCAGCGTGGACTTGCCGGCGCCGCTCTTGCCGATCAGGCCAAACACGTCGCCGGGCGCGATGTCCAGCGAGACGGAACGCACGGCATCGAAGCGCTGGCCATCGGGCAGCTGGAAGGTCTTCTGGACCGCCTGCAGGCGGATGACCGGGTCGGATGCTGCGCCAGGGGCCTGGGCAGCGCCCGCCCGTAGAGGGACAGGATGAGCAGTCATTCGGGGAGCAGCGCATGGACCCACATCCGGGCCAGAAAGCACGCGCCGCCAACTCAAAACGCCCGATTGTCCGCGCTTCGCTTACACAAACGAACGAATCTTTGGTTAGCAGCTTATTCCAGCCCTCGCGGACTCAACCGGGCTTCTGGAACAGCTTGATGACGCTGGAGAAATCCAGCCCGCCATGGCCGGCCAGGCTGTGCGCCGCATACAGGTTGCGCGCCATGCCACCCAGCGGCGTGGCGGCCTTCACGGCCGCCGCGTTCTCCTGCGCCAGGCCCAGGTCCTTGAGCATCAGGTCGGTGCCGAAGCCGCCCGCATAACCCTTGGACGCGGGGGCGTTCTCCATCACGCCGGGCAGCGGGTTGTACTTCTCCAGCGCCCAGTTGCCGCCCGAGCTGCGGCGCATGATCTCCGAGAGCACCTTCGGGTCCAGTCCGTTGGCCACGCCGAGCGCGATGGCCTCGGAGGTGCCGATCATCAGGATGCCCAGGAGCATGTTGTTGCAGATCTTGGCCGTCTGTCCCGCGCCCGCGCCGCCGGCATGGAAGATGTTGGCGCCCATCTTTTCCAGCAAGGGCCGCGCGCGTTCCAGGTCGGCCTCGCTGCCGCCGACCATGAAGGTCAGCGTGCCCGCGATCGCACCGCCGGTGCCGCCCGACACGGGCGCGTCGATCACCGCGATGCCGCGCGCCGCGCCGGCCTCGGCCAGCTTGCGCGAGGTGGCGGCCGCGATGGTGCTGCTGTCGATGACCAGCGCGCCAGGCGCGATCTTCGCGAGCAGGCCACCGTCGCCCAGGTACAGCGATTCCACATGCGCGCTGGCCGGCAGCATGCTGATGACGGCGTCGGCGCCCGCCACGGCGCCGGCGGCCGAATCGGCAATCGGCACCCCCTGCGCGCGCAGCGCGTCGCACGCCGCGCTCGACAGGTCGAAGGCGCTCACGCTGTGGCCCGCCTTGTGCAGGTTCAGGGCCATCGGGCCGCCCATGTTGCCCAGGCCGATGAATGCGATCTTCATGCTTCTTGTCTCCGTGCTTGTTCTGGAAAAAGGGGCGGCGCGAGGGCCGTGTCTGCAAGGCGATCAGGTGCTCAGCGCAGCGGCACCAGCTCCGGCGCCATCTCGCCGCGCGGCTTCAGGTGGTCGTCGACGAAGTCCTGCGTGACGTCCGCCAGGCGCGCGGGCTGCCATTTCGGATTGCGGTCCTTCTCGACCAGCACCGCACGGATGCCCTCGGCGAAGTCGTGGTGCGCGCAAAAGCCCAGCGCGGCCCAGTATTCGAGGCGGAAGACCTCCGCCAGCGACATGCGCGGCACGCGCTGCCACAGCTCCCAGCTCAGCGCGATGGAGCTGGGCGCGCCCTTGGCGAAGGCCTGCACGGCGCCCTGCAGCCAGGCGTCCTCGCTCTGGAAGCGGGCGAAGCGCTCGGCGATGTCCGCCAGGCTCTCGCCGGCCATCAGCGCTTCGATGGTGTCGTAATGCGCACGGATCTTGGAGGCCGGGCGCTCCACGCCCTCGGCCGCCGTGGCCAGGATGCGCGAGAGCAGCGCGCGGTCGGCGCGGTCGGCGCCGCTCCAGGCCGTGGCGCCGATGGCTTCGAGCACCTGCGCCTTGCGCGCATGCGGCACCAGCACGTCGGCCAGGCCGCAGAAGATGGCGTCGCTGCCGTTGACCTGCGCCGCCGTGAAGGCCAGGAACAGGCCCGTGCGGCCCGGCGCGCGGCGCAGGAACCAGCTGCCGCCCACGTCGGGGAACAGGCCGATGTTGATCTCGGGCATGGCCACGCGGCTGCCTTCAGTGACCACGCGGTGCGAGGCGCCCACCATCAGGCCCACGCCGCCGCCCATCACGATGCCGTGGCCCCAACACAGGAAGGGCTTGGGGAAGGTGTGGATCAGGTGGTCGAGCTCGTACTCCTCACCGAAGAAGCGCTCGGCGTATTCGTTGCGGTTCGGGCCGCAATCGCGCAGCGTCTGGTAGAGCTGGCGCAGGTCGCCGCCGGCGCAGAAGGCCTTCTCGCCCGCGGCCTGCAGCAGCACGCCCACGATCTGCGGATCGGCGGCCCATGCGCGCAGCTGCGGCGTGAGCAGCCGCACCATCGCGACCGAGAGCGAATTGAGGGAAGCCGGCGCATTGAGCGTGGCCACGCCGAAGCGCTTGCCGTTGGCCGTGGGGAGGGTGTCGAAGAGAACTACAGCGTCAGTCATGGGGGGATTGGACAGCAAGTCAGCGGATGTCGGCGTCGCCTTCGAGCAGCTTGCGCGAAACGATCACGCGCATGATCTCGTTGGTGCCTTCGAGGATCTGGTGCACGCGCGCATCGCGCAGCAGGCGCTCGAGCGGGAACTCGCCCAGGTAGCCATAGCCGCCGTGCAGCTGCAGCGCCTCGTTCACGACGTGGAAGCCGGCGTCGGTCGCGAAGCGCTTGGCCATCGCGCAATAGGTGCTGGCGTCGGGGTGCTGCGCGTCGAGCTTGCTCGCGGCCAGCCGCACCATCTGGCGCGCGGCCACCAGCTCGGTCGCCATGTCGGCCAGCTTGAACTGCAGCGCCTGGAAGCTGGCCAGCGGCTTGCCGAACTGCTGGCGCTCGTGCAGGTAGCGGCGCGCGGCATCGAGCGCGCCCTGCGCCGCGCCCACCGAGCAGGTCGCGATGTTGATGCGCCCGCCGTCCAGGCCCTTCATGGCGATGCGGAAACCCTCACCTTCCTTGCCGAGCAGATGGTCGGCCGGGATGCGCACGTGGTCGAAGCTGATGGTGCGCGTGGGCTGGCTGTTCCAGCCCATCTTGTGTTCCTTCTTGCCATAGCTGATGCCGGGCGCGTCGGCCGGCACGGCGAAGGCCGAGACGCCACTGGGCCCGCTGCCGCCCGTGCGCGCCATGAGCACCAGCACGTCGGTGGAACCAGCGCCCGAGATGAAGGCCTTGCCGCCGTCGATGACGTACTCGCCGCCCTGCAGCTCGGCGCGTGTCTTGAGCGAGCCCGCATCCGAGCCCGCGCCCGGCTCCGTGAGGCAGTACGACGCCAGCTTGCGCCCGCTGGTGAGCTGGTCCCCCCATTTCGCGCACACGGCGTCCGTGCCCCAGGTGCCCAGCATCCAGGTCGCCATGTTGTGGATGGTGATGAAGGCCGTGGTCGAGGGATCGACCGCCGCCATCTCCTCGAAGACCAGCGCCGCATCGAGGCGCGGCAGGCCCAGGCCGCCGATGCGCTCGGGCGCGTACAGGCCACAGAAGCCCAGCTCGCCGGCCTGCGCGATGGCCTCGCGCGGGAAGATCGCCCCGCGGTCCCATTCGGCCGCATGCGGCGCCAGCGCGTGGCGCGCGAACTCGCGCGCGCTATCGGCAAAGGCGCGCTGCTCTTCGCTCAGTTCAAAGTCCATGGCGTTTTGCCTTCTCGCTTCGTGCGGCGGGGCCGGCCGCACCGACCTGCCCCCGCTGCTGCTGCATTCATTCGTCCCTGGCCGGCGTGTCCAGGCTCAGCCAGCGCATCAGGCCGCGCCGGCGTTCCAGGGTCTTTTCGGTCAGGCATTCATGGTAGCGGCGCGGGCCTTCGGCCTGCTGCTCGAAAGCGCGCGTGGCCTGCTTGCAGCCGGCGTTGCGCTGCTGCATCCAGCCGGTGTGCTCGCGGCGCAGTTGCGGGCGCTCATGCGCGGCCAGCGCGCGCATCACGTCCGAATAGAGCATGCCGATCTGCGTGTCCGCGGCCTGGAAGTCGCGCAGCGCGCAGGCATTCACCTGCTCGGCCGTGCCGCCCGGCACGCAGGCGGCGCCGGCCTGGGCCCAGGCCGCCTGCAGCGGCGCCGCGGCCCAGGCCAGCAGCAGCCACGCCGCGCGCCTCACTTGAGGCTGATGGTGGTGTTCACGCCGTGCGAGGTGGTGCTGTCGTCGAACCAGCGCGCCGTCACCGTCTTGGTCTGGGTGTAGAACAGGATCACCTGCTTGCCGTACGGCCCCAGGTCGCCCAGCTTGGACGCGCGCGAACCCGAGAAGGAAAAGAGCGGCACCGGCACCGGGATCGGCACGTTGATGCCCACCTGGCCGACGTCGATCTCCTCCTGGAACTTGCGCGCCGCCGCACCCGACTGCGTGAAGATGGCGGTGCCGTTGCCGTTCGGATTGCTGTTGATCAGGTCGATGGCCTCGTCCAGCGTCTCGGCGCCGGCCAGGCACAGCACGGGGCCGAAGATCTCCTGGTCGTAGATGGCCATTCCAGGCTTGACGCCCGAAAACACCGTCGGGCCCACGAAGTTGCCCTTCTCGTAGCCGGGCACCTCGGGGTTGCGGCCGTCCAGCTCCAGCGTGGCGCCGTCGGCCACGCCGCGCTCGATCAGGCCCGTGACGCGGTCACGCGCCGCGCAGGAGACCAGCGGGCCCACGTCGGTGCCCTTCTCGGTGCCGGCGCTGACCTTCAGGGTCTTGGCCTTGGCCACCAGGTCGGGGATCCAGCTGCGCGCCTCGCCCACCAGCACGGCCACCGACACCGCCATGCAGCGCTGGCCCGCCGCGCCGAAGGCCGCGCCGGCCAGCGCGTTGAGCGTCTGCTCCTTGTTGGCGTCGGGCATCACGATGGCGTGGTTCTTCGCGCCCATCATGCATTGCACGCGCTTGCCGGCCAGGCTGGCGCGGTTGTAGACATGGGTGCCGACCTTGGTCGAGCCCACGAAGCTGATCGCCTTGATATCCTTGTGGTCGCAGATCGCGTTGACCACCTGCTCGCCGCCGTGCACCACGTTCAGCACGCCGGGCGGCACACCGGCTTCGAGCGCCAGTTCGGCGAGGCGCATGGTCACCATCGGGTCCTGCTCGGACGGCTTGAGCACGAAGGTGTTGCCCGTCGCAATGGCCATCGGGAACATCCACAGCGGAATCATGGCCGGGAAGTTGAAGGGCGTGATGCCCGCACACACACCCAGCGGCTGCAGCAGCGTGTAGGTGTCGACGCCGCCGGCCACGTTGTTGGCCAGCTCGCCCAGCTGCAGGTTGCCGATGCCGGCGGCATGCTCCACCACCTCCAGGCCGCGGAACACGTCGCCCTCGGCGTCGGGCAGGGTCTTGCCCTGCTCGGCCGTGAGGATGGCGGCCAGCTCGCCCATGTGCTCGCGGATCAGCTGCTGCAGTTTCAGGAAGATGCGCGCGCGCGCGCCGATGGGCGTCTTTTTCCAGGTCTTGAAGGCCTGCTGCGCGCTGGCCACCGCGGCATCCACTTCCGCCGGCGTGGCGAAGGGCACGCGCGCCAGCACCTCCTGCGTGGCCGGGTTGACGACGTCGCGCCATTCGGTGGTCTTCGATTCCACGAATTCGCCGCCGATCAGCAGCTTGACGGTGGCGACCTTCGTCGCGGTTCGGGTGGGGGCGTCCATGCGCGTTTGTCTCCTGGATGGGTTCATGGCCCGCGTCGTCGGTGCGACGCGCGATCCATGCATGCTAGCTTTGCAGATTTGCGATGGCAATGCCCAAGGGTGCGCGTCGGCTCTGCAAAAATGCAGATCGCGCCGCGCCCTGCTGCGGCCGACGGAGACCGCATGGACTGGGACAACCTGCGCTACTTCCTGGAACTGGCGCGCGCCGGCACGCTGGTGGCCGCCGCGCGCCGCCTGGGCGTGGACCACACCACGGTCGCGCGGCGCATCCAGGCGCTGGAAAAGTCGCTGGGCGCCCCGCTCTTCGCGCGCGAGGCCGGCGGCCACCGCCTGACCGAGAGCGGCCGCCGGCTGCAGCCGCAGGTGGAAGCGATGGAACGCGCCTTCCGCACCCTGGAGCAGAGTGCCGTGCCGCTGGCCGACGAGGACCTGGCCGGCCTGGTGCGCGTGGGCGCCACCGAAGGCTTCGGCACCGTCGTGCTGGCGCCTGCGCTGGCCAGCTTCGGCCGGCGGCACCCGCGGCTGGTGATCGACCTGCTGGCCCTGCCCCGCCAGGTGCACCTGTCGCGGCGCGAGGCGGACATCGTCATCGCCCTGGAGCGGCCGGCGCGCGGCCCGGTGCTGGGCGTGCGCCTGTGCGACTACAGCCTGCACCTGTACGCCGCGCGCAGCTACCTCGCGGCGCATGCGCCCATCCGCGCGCGCGAGGACCTGCGCGGCCACCGCTTCGTCAGCTATGTGGACGACCTGCTCTTTTCCAAGGAATTGCAGTTCCTGGGCGAGCTGTACGCGCCCGACGCCTTCGCGCTGCGCAGCACCAGCGTGCTGGCCCAGCACCGCGCCGTGCAGGCGGGCACGGGCCTGGGCGTGCTGCCGGCCTTCGTGGCCGAGGCCGACCCGCTGCTCGCGCGCGTGCTGCCCGCGCAGGCGCGCTTCGTGCGCAGCTTCTGGATGTCGATGCCGGCCGAGGCCAAGTCCGTGGCGCGCATGAAGGCGGTGTGGGACTTCCTGCGCGAGGCGGTGCAGGCGCGGCAGGCGCAGTTGCTGCCGCCACCGCCGGATTGACGCCGGACCTTCCTGGCAGCGCCTCCAGCCCGCGCTTCCCGCTTCAGCGCCGCGCGGACTGCGCCCAGCGCTCGATCTCGGCCGACACGCCCTGCCACGGCGGCAGGGGCACGGCGGGCGGCGGCGGGCGCCCGGCGGCGGCCAGGGCCAGCGCCTCGCCCACGCCGGCATCCACACTGTCGATCAGCGGCAGCGAGACCTGCGGCTGCAGCCATGCGGCCATGCCCGCCAGCCCGGCCCCGCCGACGATCACGCTCTGCACACCGGGCAGCAGGGCCGCCTCCAGGCAGGCCCGGGACAGCACGGCCTGCGCCAGCGCCCGGTCGGCCGCCAGCGTGGCGCCTGTTTCCGCCACCGTCACGACGCCGGCCAGCAGCGGGCCGAAGCCGGTCGCCAGGGCATGGCGCTGCAGCAGCGGCGCCCAGGCCGCCCCGCCGGTCACGATGGCGAAGCGGCCGTGCCGCGAGGCCTGCCGGAACGCCGCCTCGGCCAGGCCGGTCACCGGCGCCGCACTGCATTCGCGCAGCGCGAACAGGCCCGGGTCGCCGAAGCAGCCGATCAGCACGGCATCGGGCTCCGAGGCTTGAATCGCATCGGCCTGGCCGGCCCCGACGGTCGCAGGAAGCGCATGCGTGGCGGCGGCCCAGGCGTCCAGCGCGGCATGGGCGGCAATGGCGAAGCTGCATTCGCTGGCGATGTAGGCCGCGCCCAAACGGGCCGTGACCACCTCGACCTCGGCACGCGCCACGCACAGGCCCTGCACCCGCGCGCGCAGCAGTTCGCTGACCGACGCCGAGGTGTTGGGGTTGATGATCAGCAGGCGCATCCGGGGCTCCACGCGGCGATCAGCCCGGCGCCAGTGCCAGCAGCGCCGGCACGGCCAGCGCATGCAGGTCGCAGTCGACGGCGGCACCCGCGCGCTCGATGACCACGAAATCCCCCGCGTCCACCGCCAGCAGCGCGTGGTGCCAGGTGCCCGGCGCAAGCACCACGCCCTGCAGGCCGTCGCTCAGGAAGGCGGCCAGGTCCCCGGCCCCGGGCGGATCGCCGGCAGGCGCCACCGCCAGCACGAATCGCCTGGCGCCCAGCGGCACGAAGCTCTGGCTGCCCAGCGCGTGGCGCTCCATCTCGCGCAGGGGCAGCGGAAAGCGGCGCGCCTGCGCGCGAAAGAGGGCCAGCGTGGCGCGTCCGCCTGCCGCGTGCAGCTGCAGGTCGTCCACGAGGTCGAAGCGCTCGGTCGTGCCGGCATTGATCGCGCGGCCCGATGCGCCCGCACGCGCCTGCACGACCTGGCCGTAGGGCGCGAAGGCCTCGGCCGTGAGCGCCTGGGGATGCAGCGTGCGCACCGTCAGGCTCAGGCGGCGATGCCCGCCTGCTCCAGCATCGCGTGCAGCAGCACGTTGCAGCCGGCCGCGAGGTGTTCGGGCTTCGCGTCCTCGATCTCGTTGTGCGAGATGCCGTCCTTGCAGGGCACGAAGATCATGGCCGCGGGCGCGGTGCGCGCCACGTAGACCGCGTCATGCCCGGCGCCGCTCACGATGTCCAGGTGCGCCAGGCCCGCGCGCTCGGCCCCCTGGCGCACCGCGGCCACCAGCTCGGGCGCGAAATGCGCGGGCGGGTAGTACACGGTCTGCACGAGGTCCACGGCGAAGCGGCCGTCGGCCTGCAGCGCGGCGCAGGCGGCGCGCAGGCGCGCGTCCATGCGCGACAGGCCCGCGTCGTCGCCGTGGCGCAGGTCCACGGTGAAGGTCACGCGGCCCGGGATCACGTTGCGCGAATTGGGATGCACCTGCACGTAGCCCACCGTGCCGCGCGCGTGCGGCTGCTCGGCCATCGCGATGGCGACCACCTCGTTCATCAGCCCGGTGGCCGCCTGCAGCGCATCGCGGCGCAGCCGCATGGGCGTGGGGCCGGCATGGGCCTCCTGGCCCGTCACCGTCACGTCGTACCAGCGCTGGCCCAGCGCGCCCGTGACCACGCCCAGCGGGATGCCGGCGTCTTCCAGCACCGGGCCCTGCTCGATGTGCGCCTCGAAATAGGCGCCGAAGCGCGGCGCGCCGTCGGCCACCGCGGCCGGGGCGTCGCCGGCAAAACCGATGCGGCGCAGCGCGTCGGCCACCGACACGCCTTCGCGGTCGGTCGCGGCCAGGGCCGTCGCCAGCGAGAAGTCGCCTGCGTACACCCCCGAGCCCATCATCACGGGCACGAAGCGCGAGCCTTCCTCGTTGGTCCACACGCAGACTTCCAGCGGCGCCTGGGTGCGGATGCCCGCGTCGTTGAGCGTGCGCAGCACTTCCAGGCCCGCCAGCACGCCGTAGTTGCCGTCGAACTTGCCGCCCGTGGGCTGGGTGTCGATGTGGCTGCCGGTGGCAATGGGGGCGCGCGCGGGGTCGCTGCCTTCGCGGCGCGCGAAGAGGTTGCCGATGGCGTCCACGCGCACGCGGCAGCCGGCCTCCTGTGCCCAGCGCACGAAGAGTTCACGGCCCTGGCGGTCCAGGTCGGTGAGCGCCAAGCGGCAGACGCCGCCCTTGTCGGTGGCGCCAATGCGCGCCAGGGTCATCAGCGATGCCCAGAGACGGTCGCCATCGATGGACAAAGTGGTGGAAGCAGCGGCAGGAGCGGAAAGCACGTAGGGGGTCATGTGGAACTCGCAAGCATCAGGCATCCAGGCGCTGCGCCAGCGCCAGCAGGGAGCGGTCGCTGCCCGCGGGCCCCAGCAGCGACAGGCCGAGCGGCGCGCCCTCACGCGTGGCGAGCGGCAGGCTGATCTGCGGGAAGCCCGACAGGCCAGCCATGCACAGCATCTGGATCGCGCGGTTGCGGTAGTCCTCCAGCGCCGCCTCGCTCTCGCTGCGCAGCGGCGCGATGTCGGGCATGGTGGGCATCACCAGCACGCCGTCCGTGCCCAGCAGCGCGGCCAGGTGCGCGCGGAAGCGGCCGCGGAAGGCGCGGGCCGTCGCCACCTGCGCGTCGTTCACGGCCTGGGACCAGGCGAAGCGCTCGGCCACGCCCGGCCCCAGAGGGGGCGCGAAGCGCTCGATCAGCGGGCCGTCGGTGAGCCAGGCTTCGCGCGACTGGATGTAGCGGAAGTTCCAGTACATCGTCTCGAAGGACTCCAGCGCAGCGGCGGTGGGCTGCAGCTCGCTGTCCAGCACGGCGCTCACGCGCGCCAGCGCGGGCTGCAGCGCCTCGGCCGCGGCCGGCACGGCCAGCGCCCACACGTCGGTGGGCTGCAGCAGGCGCACGCGAGACGGCAAGGGCGCGCTGTCTTCGCCCAGCAGCACCTCGCCCACCTGCGCGAAAGTCAGCGCGTCGCGCGCGAACCAGCCGCAGGTGTCCAGGCTGGGCGCCAGGTCCAGCACGCCTTCGAGGAGGATGCGCCCATGCGTGGGCCGGATGCCGTACAGGCCGCAGTGGTTGGCCGGCGCACGCACCGAGCCGCCCGTGTCGCTGCCCAGCGCGAAGTCGCACAGGCCGGCCGACACGGCCGAGGCCGAGCCCGAGGAGGAGCCGCCCGTGATACGCTGCGGCGCCGCGCCGTTGATGGGCGCGCCGAAATGCGCGTTGTTGCCGTTCATCGAGAAGGCCAGCTCGTCGGTCACGGTCTTGCCGACGAAGCGCGCGCCGGCGTCCAGCAGCTTCTGCACGGCCGGCGCCGTGCCGGTCTTGATGCCCGACATCGCCAGCACGAGGGGGTTGCCGCCGCCCGTGGGGTAGCCGGCCACGTCGTAGAGGTCTTTCACGCCGAAGCTCAGCTCGGCCAGCGGGCCGGTCGCGGCACGGGGGACGGGCACGTCGGGATAGGGAACGAAGGCGTGGACGGGGTCGTGCAGGGGCATGGCAGAGGACGGGCAAGGGCTCAGGCGGCGAGCAGGGTGGGCGCCGTGGCGCTCGCCTCGGCCGTGCGGATGCAGCGTGCCCGATGGCCGGGCTCGAATTCGACCGGCTGCGGCTGGGACGCGCGGCAGGCGTCCACCGCCAGCGCACAGCGATCGGCGAAGGAACAACCCGGCGGCAGGGCCGACAGGTCGGGCGGCGAACCGCCGATGGTTTCCAGCCGCGTGCCGCGCGCCAGGGCGCCATGGGCGCGGCTCTTGAGCAAGGCGATGGTGTAGGGGTGGCGCGGGCTGCGGATCAGCTCGCGCGCCGTGCCCTCCTCCACGATGCGGCCCGCGTACATCACGGCGATGCGGTCGGCCACCTCGACGGCGGCGCCGATGTCGTGCGTCACGAAGATCACCGACAGGCCCAGGTCGCGCTGCAGCTCGCGCAGCAGCAAGAGGATCTGGATCTGCACCGTCGCGTCCAGCGCCGTGGTGGGCTCATCGGCCAGCAGCAGCTGCGGGTTGCAGGCCAGGGCCAGCGCGATCATGGCGCGCTGGCGCATGCCGCCCGACATCTCGTGCGGATAGGCCTGCAGGCGCCGCTCGGGGCTGGGAATGCGCACCCGTTCGAACAGGGCCAGCGCGCGCGCATGTGCCTGCTGCTTGCTCACGCCCGGCTCGTGGCGGCGGATCGATTCGACGATCTGCGCCCCCACCGGGTAGACCGGGTCCAGCGCCAGCAGCGGCTCCTGGAAGATCATGGACGCCACCTTGCCGCGGAAATCGGCCAGCTCGCGCCCGCCCATGGCCAGCAGGTTGCGGCCGGCCACACGCACCTCGCCTTCCATGCGGGTGCGCCGTTCGGGGTGCAGGCGCAGCAGCGTGCGCAGGGTCACGCTCTTGCCGGAGCCGGATTCGCCGATCAGCGCCACCACCTCGCCGCGCTGCACCGTCAGGCTCACGCCGCTGACGGCCTGCACGGGCTTGCGGCCGCCACTGAAGGTCACGCGCAGCTCACGCACCTGCACCATGGGCGGGTCGTTCTCGGTCACCGGGATGGGATTCGGCATGGCGGTATCTCCTGGCCTGGGGGGGATTGATCAGGCGGCTTTCAAGGCAGCGCGCGGCACCAGCACCTGGGCCTGCGGGTGGCCGCTGCCGGGCTCGTGCATCAGGCAGCTCACCGCATGCAGCAGGCTCGTGGGCGCCAGCACGGGCGCCTGGCGCGCGCACACCGGCGCGGCCTGCGGGCAGCGCGGATGGAAGCGGCAGCCCGAAGGCGGATTGATGGGGTTGGGCGGGTCGCCGGCCAGCGCCGCTTCTTCCGTGCGGTGGTCCGGGTCCATCGAAGGCATGGAGGACAGCAGCGCATGCGTGTACGGATGCGCGGGCTGCTCGTACAGGTCGTCCGAAGGACCGACCTCGGCCACCTGCCCCAGGTACATCACCATCACGCGGTCGCTGATGTAGCGCACCACATGCAGGTCGTGGCTGATGAAGACATAGGTCAGGCCGAACTCGGCCTTCAGGTCCATCAGCAGGTTGATGACCTGCGCCTCCACCGACTTGTCGAGCGCCGAGACGGCTTCGTCCAGGATCACCATGCGCGGCTGCAGCGCCAGCGCGCGCGCGATGTTCACGCGCTGGCGCTGGCCGCCCGAGAGCTCGTGCGGGTAGCGCTCGGCGAAGCGGCCAGGCTCAAGCCCCACGCGGGCCAGCAGGTCGCGCGCCCGCGCCACCGCTTCGCGCGCCGGCACGCCATGCACCTGCGGCCCGAAGGCGATGGAATCCTCGATGGTCAGGCGCGGGTTGAGCGAGGCGTAGCTGTCCTGGAAGACCATCTGCACCTGGCGGCGGAACTCCTTGAGCGGCAGGTCGCGCGTGCCCACGGTGCGGCCGTCGAAGATGACTTCGCCGCCGGTGGGCGCCAGCAGCTGCATCAGCAGCCGCGCGGTGGTGGACTTGCCGCAGCCCGACTCGCCCACCACGCCCAGGGTCTCGCCCTTGAGCACCTCGAAGTCCACGCCGTCCACGGCGCGCACCACGCCGCCGCCGCGGCCCAGTGGGTCCTTCTTGAGCGGGAAGTGCTTCTGCAGGCCCTGGATGGTCAGCAGGGGCTGCGCCGGGCCGCCGACGTCCGTCTGTGCATTCATCGGGGTCATCCCTTGTTGTCCATGGCCGAGCGCAGGCCGTCCGAGAGCAGGTTGAAGGAGATCGAGGTGATGAAGATCATCAGCCCCGGCAGCGCGGCCACCCAGGGCTGCACATAGATGGCCGTGCGCAGCGTGTTGAGCATCAGGCCCCACTCGGGCTCGGGCGGCTTCACGCCCAGGCCCAGGAAGGACAGGCCCGAGGCCAGGATCATGGACACCGCCACCAGGCTGGTGGCGTACACGAAGATGGGCCCGAGCACATTGCCCAGCACGTGCACGCGCACGATGGTGAAGGGGCCGGCGCCCGAGGCGCGCGCCGCCTCCACGTAGTCGCGCCCGCGCACCTGCGTGGTCACGGCCTCGGCCACGCGCGCGATCTGCGGGATGAACACCACCGTCAGCGAGATCAGCGAGTTGAGGATGCCGGCCCCCAGCGTGCCCGACAGCGCGATGGCCAGCAGCACCGACGGGAAGGCGTAGAACACGTCGATGGTGCGCATGATCACGGTGTTGGTCACGCCGCCGGCGTAGCCGGCCACGATGCCGATGGCCGCGCCGATCACGAAGGCGCACAGCACCGGCGTGATGCCCATGAACAGCGACAGCCGCGCGCCCACGATCAGGCGCGAGAGCATGTCGCGCCCCAGCTCGTCGCTGCCCAGCGGATGGCCTTCGGTGCCGATAGCCTTGAGGCGGTGGAGCATGGAGGACTGGTAGGGATCGGCAGGCACGATCCACGGCCCGAAGATCGCCAGCAGCACCAGCAGCCCCACCACGCAGGCGGCTCCCACAGCCACCGGGTCGCGCCGGAAGCGCAGCAGCACCGAGGCCCAGTAGCCCCGTGAACGCTGGGCCGGCAGCGGCTCGACGGCCGCCGTGCTGGGAGAAAGGATGGCGGACATTGGGCTCTCCTTCAAGCGCGTGCGATGCGCGGATCGAGCAAGGTCTGCAGGACGTCGACCAGCAGGTTGAGCACGACGAAGAACAGCGCCAGCACGAGGATCGTGCCCTGCAGCAGCGGCAGGTCGCGCTGGAAGATGGCCGAGTTCAGCAGGAAGCCCGTGCCGGGCCACGAGAACACGGTCTCGATGAGGATGGAGCCGCCCAGCAGGTAGCCCAGCTGCAGGCCCATCACGGCCAGGGCCGTGGGCGCGGCGTTCTTCACCACGTGGCGGAACACGCCGACATGCGTGAGCCCCTTGGCGCGCAGGCCGGTGATGAATTCCTGCTCCAGCAGCTCGGCCACCAGCGCGCGCACGGTGCGCGCGATGATGCCCATGGGAATGACCGACATGGTGAGTGCCGGCAGCAGCATGAACTGCACGTGCTCCCAGTCCCAGGCCCACTGGTCGGAGCCCCCAGGGCCGGCGCCCGTGGCGGGCAGCCACATCAGCAGCGACGAGAACACGATCACCATCACCATGCCCAGCCAGTAGTGCGGCACGCTCACGCCCAGCACCGACAGCATGGAGGCCGCGCGGTCCATCCACGAGTTGCGGAAGTAGCCGGCCACGAAACCGAACAGGCTGCCGAGCACGAAGCCGATGACGGTGGCGATCACCGCCAGCCGCAGCGTGTTGGACACGGCGGTCATCACTTCGGTGAGCACGGGCCGGCTGCTGGCGATGGAGGTGCCCAGGTCGCCCTGCAGCGCCCGCCAGATCCACAGGCCGAACTGCTCGGGCAGCGTGCGGTTGAAGCCGTACAGCTCGCGCAACTGTGCCTGCAGCTCCGCGGACGCATCCGGCGGCAGGATGGACACCAGGGGATCGCCCGGCGACAGGTGCACCAGGGCGAAGCACACGAGGGCCACGCCGAACATGATCGGCACGGTGTAGAGGATGCGGCGCAGGAGGTAGGCGATCATGGGTGGACGGGCGAAGGACGGGCGGGCGCAGACCAAGCAAGTGGCACGCCACCGGTCATGAGAAAACGAGCAGTTGCGCCTGGTTGTCCAGCGCGGAAAGCACACTCAGGCCGGTGACGGCAGAGCTTTTGGGGTTGGCGCCTTCGCTGCGCCCCGACACCGTGACCCTCAAGGTCGAGACATCGCTCACCGCCTCAATGGACTGAACGTTCTCGGTGGAATGCGGATCTGCCGTCAGGACCACGCGCGTGCGGTCCAGCCCCATGCCGGCCAGGGCCACCGTGGCGGCCAGGTTCGCGTTCTTCGGGAACTTCAGCGCCGCTTCACGCGCCGAGCCGTCGAAGACCACCGTGGCCTCGGTCAGCGCATCCAGCTCGAAGGCCCCGTCGGCAGGCGTTCCGCGCCACGAAGCAGGCGGCTTCGACGAGGCATACACCAGCTGCGTCAGGCCTGCCCGGCGCAGCGCCAGCAGGCCGTCGAGCCCTGCGATGGCGCCGACCGGAATCACCAGGCGGGCGTTCCCCGCCTGCGCGGCCGCCAGGAGTTCGTCGGCCACCGCGGCGTCGGCCAAGGCACCGACGGACATGATCATCAAGTCGGCCCCGCCCCGCAGCACGCGGCTGCCGAGCTCGCGCACCGCCGGCTGCCCTGCCACTTCGACCACCACGTCGAAGGCATGGGCGAGAAAGGTCTCGGGATCGGCCGTCACCTGAACGTCGTGCGGCAGTTCGCCACGCGCGGCCGGCAACTGATGGCTGCGCGCCAGCACACCGACGACCGCATGGCCGCGCACCGGCGCCGCCTGCCAGGCCTGAATGAGCGACTGGCCGATGGCGCCGTAGCCGATCACGCCGACTCGTTTGATCATGGGGGTTCTCTCTTCAACATGGCTGCAAGGCGGCCCGATGCGGTGAACACCGCAGGGCACGCCCGGCTGTGGGGCCGAAGGGACCAAGCGGTGCGGCGACCGCCCTTGCGGCACCGCACCGCGGAGTGGCCCGCGCGTTCATCGGGCAGTGCCGGTCCTGCGCGTCGCCCGCTCAGTCCATCGTCATCGTGGCGATGTCGATGAACCAGCTGCGCGGTTGCACCACGTTCTTGACCTTGGCCGACATGGCGCGCGGGCCCACGTCATGCGCGATCAGCACGAAAGGTGCGTCTTCCACGATGTGCGCATGCAGCTTGGCCAGCGCCTCGTCGCGCGCCTTGTCCTCGAAGGCCGTTCGCGCGTCGGCGATCAGCTTGTCCACCTCGGCATTGCCGTAGTAGCCCCAGTTGTTGGAAACCGGCGGGACCGTCTTGGTGCTCACGAAGCGCACCATCGCGAAGAACGGATCCATGGCCGCGAAGCTGATGTTGACCGCGTTGGCGCCGTTGGCCGAGGGATCCTTCGCCCCCTTGCGCCAGTTGGTGAACAGCGTGTTCCATTCGATCACGTCGAACTGCACGTCGAAGAAGCATGCTTTCAGCGACTGCTGCACGAACTCGTTCATGGGCAGCGGCTGCATCTGGCCGGAGCCCGAGGCCGAGATCTGCACCTTGACCTTGAGCGGCTTGGCCGCGCTGTGGCCGGCCTGCGTCATCAGCGCCTGGGCCGCCTTCACGTCGTACCTGATGTCGAACTTGGGGTTGCCCCACCACGGGTGGCCCGGGCCGACGATGCCCTTGGGCTCGGCCATCATGCCGCCCAGCAGCTGCTTCAGGCCGGCGCGGTCCACGCAGAGGTTGGCCGCCTGGCGCACGCGCTTGTCCAGCCAGGGCGAGCCTTCGGCGAAGGACAGCTGCCACGGCCACACGTGCGGCTGGGCATTGCTGTAGACCTTGAAGCCGCGCTGCGTGATCTGCGGCATGGCGTCGGGCGCGGGCGCCTCGATCCAGTCCACCTGGCCGCCCAGCAGCGCCGCCGTGCGCGCATTGGCTTCGGGCATGGGCAGCAGCACGACCTTGCCGATCTTGGGCGTGCGTTTCGCGTCCCAGTAACCGGTATTGGCGGCCAGCTCCAGCCGTTCGCGCGCCACGAAACGCGTGACCTTGAAGGGCCCCGAGCCCGACGGGTCGGACGCAAAGGCGGTCCAGGCCGCCTTGGACTTGTCGGCTGGCGAAGCACCCGCGGCCGCGTCGAACTTCTTCTGCCAGTGGGCCGGCGAGGCCATGAACAGGTTCGTGAGGTTGATGGGCAGGAAGGCGTCGGGCTCGCTGGTGCTCAGCTCCACCGTCAGGTCGTCGATCTTGCGCGCGCTCTTGAGCGTGGGCATGCGCGAGGCCGTGACGCCCACCTGGCTGGCGTCGAAATGCACGGCCTCCTTGTTGAGCACCTTGTCCACGTTCCAGACCACGGCATCGGCGTTGAAGGCCGAGCCGTCATGGAACTTGACGCCCGGGCGCAGCTTGAACACCCACTTGGTCTTGTCCTTCGCGTCCACCGTCCAGCTGGTGGCCAGGCCCGGGATCAGCACGCTGGGCGCATCGGACCGGGACAGGTCCCAGTGCGTGAGCGCGTCATAGATCGGGATGCCCGTGAAGCGGTTGCCCTCGAAGCCCTGGTCCGGCTGGCCCAGCGTGCGCGGGATGTCGGCCGCCGTCATGGCGATGCGCAGTGTCTTGTCCTGCGCCAGGGCGGCGCCGCCGGCCAGCAGCGAAAGGGCCGCCAGCGCGCCCGCACGCAGCAGGGCCGAGGGACGGGACAGGGAGTGAGGATGCATGGGCAAGGCTCCGGTTGAGGGGTGGGGCATCGAGAAGCTCGACGTGCCAGCCCTCATGCAAAGCCCGTGCCGGGCTCGATCTATCGTTTGAAGCTCTCTTTGTATCGATAACCGATATGTCCATGGATGACCCAGGACGCGCACGCACCGGCCTGGCGCATGCGGGGTGATCGTGGTGCGCGCGAGGCCCTTGGGCCTGCCGCTCAGGGGGCCAGCGCGGCCGAGATGGCGCGTGCGCAGTCGATCACCATCGGCGCCAGCGTCTTCTGCGCGGCCGCAGGCGTCCAGCGGCTGGTGGGCGGCGACACATGCACCGCGCCGCGCGGGCGGCCCGACTTGTCGACGATGGGCGCGGCAATGCCCATGTCGCCGCGGAACAGCTCCTCGACGTTGTGCGCGTAGCCCACGCGCCGGCAGGCGGCGATGCGCGCCTCGATGGCGCGCAGGCTGGTGAGCGTGTGCGGCGTGCGCGCCGGGCGCGGCGCCGCCTGCAGGTGCATGCGCACCTCGTCGTCGCTCAGGCAGCTGAGCCAGGCCCGGCCCGAACTGGTGCAGTACATGGGAATGCGCATGCCCACGGGCGTGAGCACCGGGATGAACTGGCTGGTCATGCGCTGCGCGAGGTAGAGCATGTCGGTGCCGGCCGCCTCGGTCAGGTGCGCCGTCTCGCCGCTGGTGTTGGCCAGCTGGGCCAGGTAGGGGCTGGCCGTCTGCACCAGCGGGTGGCCGGCGAGGTAGTTGAAGCCGATGTCCATGGTCGCGGGCAGCAGCCGGAAGCGGCGCGTGGCCGCGTCCTTGCCCACGTAGCCGAGCACCGAGAGCGTGTGCACGGTGCGCTGTGCCGAGGCACGGCTCATGCCTGTGCGCTCGGCGATCTCGCCCAGCGTCATGGTGCGGTGCGCGGCGTCGAAGGCGCGCAGCACCTCCAGCCCCTTGGCCAGCGACAGGTTGAACAGGGGGTCGGCCTGCCTGCCGGTGCCCTCGCTCACGGAAGGTGCGGGGGCATCGGCTGCTTTTCTCTGACGGGCCATCGGCATGCTGCGGGTTCGGCGGCCGATTCTAGGAACAAGGCCGGGCCGCTGCAGGCGCAAGCCGCCCACCGCTGCCGCGCGGGTGACCGCCGCGACCGGCATCGGACGATCCGCCCGAGCGGCGCCGGCCGCCCTCAGCGCTTGCCCTGCTCCCGGCGCTCGCGCGCGCGGCGCTGCTGGCGCGTCTCGCTGGCCAGCAGCCGGGCGCGCTCTTTTTCCTGCCGCTTGGCCAGGCGCTTGAGGCGCAGCTTGCGCCCGATCCAGAAGCTGAAGATGCCGCCCACCATGCCGATGAGCAGGCCGATGGCGCTGACGTCGAGGCCGCCCATCATTCCACCCGCGTCACGGTGTCGGGCGTGAAGGTGAAGGCCCCGCCCTTGCCCTTGCGCCCGCGCGCGGCACGCGCGTTGTTCAACGAACGGATGTCCAGCTGCTCCTCGCGGCGCTTGCCGCGGAAGTCGCCCTCGATGCGCACACTGCGCGTGTACGCCGCGGCGCCGGCCAGGCTGGCCTTGGGCGCCAGGTCCATGAGCGTGAGGCCGCGCCCGCCCTTGGGCAACAGCTTGAGTTCGGACAGCTCGAAGCTCAGGATCTGCCGGTCGGTCGCGACGCAGCACACATGCGTGGCCGCCGGCACCGGCTGCGCGCCGCCGGCGCCGCCCACCAGCGAGGGCCGCGTGAGCTGCTCGCCCTCGCCCACGCCGATGAAGGCCTTGCCGCCCTTCTGGCGCGAAACCATGTGCTCGACGTTCGCCAGGAAGCCGTAGCCGCCGGTGCTGGCCAGCAGCAGCTGGGCCGATGGCGGGCCGGCGAAGAAATGCGCCACCTGGGTGCCGGCTTCCAGCTCGATCATGGTCGTGACCGGCTGGCCATCGCCGCGCGCACCGGGCAGGCTCGCCACGGGCACGGTGTAGACGCGCACCGACTTGTCCTTGGCGGTGCCGAAGACCAGCAGCGTGTCCACGGTGCGGCATTCGAAGGTCCCATACAGCGCATCGCCGGCCTTGAAGGCGTACTCGGCCTTCTCGGGGTTCCAGCCCTTCTGTGCCCGCACCCAGCCCTTCTGGGAGACGATCACGGTGACCGGCTCGTCGACCACCTTCACCTCGGCCACGGCGCGCTTGTCGGCCTGGATCAGCGTGCGGCGCGGGTCCTCGAAGGTCTTGGCGTCCGATTCGATTTCCTTGACCAGCAGGCGGCGCAGCGCGGCCGGGTTGCCCAGGATCTCCTCGAGCTTCTTCTTCTCGTCGCGCAGCTTGGCCAGCTCCTGCTCGATCTTGATCGCTTCCAGCCGTGCCAGCTGGCGCAGCCGGATCTCGAGGATGTCCTCGGCCTGCCGGTCGCTGAGGTTGAAGCGCGCGATCAGCGCCGCCTTCGGGTCTTCGGCGGCGCGGATGATGGCGATCACCTCGTCGATGTTCAGCAGCACCAGCTGCCGGCCTTCGAGGATGTGGATGCGGTCGTCGACCTTGTCCAGGCGGTGCTGCGAGCGGCGCTGCACCGTCTGCTCGCGGAAGGCGATCCATTCCAGCAGCATCTGGCGCAGCGACTTCTGCACCGGCTTGCCGTCGATGCCCACCATCGTCAGGTTGATGGGCGCGGAAGTCTCCAGCGAGGTCTGCGACAGCAGCGTGGCGATGAATTCGTCCTGCGGGATGCGCGAGGTCTTGGGCTCGAACACGAGGCGCACCGGCGCATCCTTGCTCGACTCGTCGCGCACGCCGTCCAGCACCGCCAGCAGCGCGGCCTTGACCTGCTGCTGTTCGGTGGTCAGGGCCTTCTTGCCGGCCTTGACCTTGGGGTTGGTCAGCTCCTCGATCTCTTCGAGCACCTTCTGGCTGCTCACGCCCGGCGGCAGCTCGTTGACCACGATCTGCCACTGGCCGCGCGCCAGCTCTTCCACCTTCCAGCGCGCGCGCACCTTCAGCGAGCCGCGGCCCGTGCGGTAGGCCTCGGCGATGTCGTTCGGGCTGCTGATGATCTGCGCGCCGCCCGGGTAGTCGGGGCCGGGCACCAGCGCGAACAGCTCTTCGTCGCTGAGCTTGCCGTTGCTCTTGATGAGCGACACACAGGCATCCGCGATCTCGCGCAGGTTGTGGCTCGGGATCTCGGTCGCCAGGCCCACGGCGATGCCGCTCGCACCGTTGAGCAGCACGAAAGGCAGGCGCGCGGGCAGCTGGCGCGGCTCGTCGGTGGAGCCGTCGTAGTTGGGCACGAAATCCACCGTGCCCTCGTCGATCTCCGACAGCAGCAGCTGCGTGATGCGCGCCAGCCGCGCCTCGGTGTAGCGCATGGCAGCAGCGCCGTCGCCGTCGCGGCTGCCAAAGTTGCCCTGGCCGTCGATCAGCGGATAGCGCTGCGAGAAGTCCTGCGCCATGCGCACCAGCGCGTCGTACGCGGCCTGGTCGCCGTGCGGATGGAAGCGGCCCAGCACATCGCCGACTACGCGCGCGCTCTTCACCGGCTTGGCGCCCACGGTGCCGTTGGCGCCGCCGTAGCCCAGGCCCATGCGCTCCATCGAGTAGAGGATGCGGCGCTGCACCGGCTTCTGGCCGTCGCACACGTCGGGCAGCGCGCGGCCCTTGACCACGGAGAGCGCGTACTCGAGGTAGGCGGTCTGCGCGTAGTCGGCCAGCGTCAGCGCGTTCGGGTCTTCGGGTTCCTGCAGGTCCAGGGTCGGTTGAATGTCGTCCATGAGGCTTCGGGGTTCGGTTCGTCGGCGCGGCAGGTACGCGCCGGTTTCTTCTTCTGGGGGCTTCAGTCGGCCGGCGGCGCGTCGGCATCCACGCGCGCGGCGGGCAGTTCCATGCGCACGCGCGAGGGCATTCGCCCGCCGCCGCTCACCGGGGCGGCGCCACGCGGCGCGCCGGCGGCCTGGGCCACCCGCGTGCCCGCGGCGGGCTTGAGGTGCGCATACAGCGCCAGCACGGTCTTCACGTAGTTCTGCGTTTCCCGGTAATTGGGGATGCGGTTGCCCGCGCGCTGCACGGCGCCTTCGCCCGCGTTGTAGGCGGCCAGCGCCAGCTCCAGGCTGCCGTCGAACATCGCGATCAGGTCGCGCAGGTAGCGGCTGCCGGCGGCGATGTTGATCTGCGGGTCGTGCAGCTTGGCCTGCACCGTCCGCCTGGCGTCGCCGCGCACGCCATAGCGTTCGGCGGTGGCCGGCATCAGCTGCATGAGGCCGATGGCGCCCTTGGGTGAAATGGCCTGCGTGTTGAAGCCCGATTCGGCCGCCACCAGCGCCTGCAGCAGCTCGACGTCGAGGTCGTGCCGCGCGGCCGCGGATTTCAGCGCCGGGCTGGCCGTGCGCCAGCTGGGCGCCTTCTCGAACAGCGCGATCAGCGATGCCGCGCGTGCGCCCGGCTCGCCCAGCGCGGGCGCGCGGCCCAGGCCCTCGGCGGTGTCGAAGCGCTGTCCTTCCTTGAAGAAGAGCTGGTAGCGCGCGTCCAGCTTCTCGGCCGCGAAATGCGCCGTGCCGCGCTCGTCCACGTAACCGTAGATGTCGGCATGCGCCCAGCCGCCCGCAGCAAGCAGCAACGGCAGGCAGAACGAACGCAACAGGCGGGCGGCGGATCGGGCCAGGGTCATGTCTCGAGGGGGGCGGGTGCCCGGGCGCGCGTGCGCGCCCGGGCGGTCAAACATCCACCTCCACGTCATCGGCGCGCAGTTCCATCAGCTCGCGCCGCGCGGCGGCTTCGCCCTTGCCCATGAGCTTGGTGATCTCGCCCTGCGTGCCGGTGAAGTCCAGCCGGCCCAGGCGCACCTGCAGCAGGCGGCGGGTGTCCGGATTGAGCGTGGTTTCCCACAATTGTTCCGCGCTCATCTCGCCCAGGCCCTTGAAGCGGCTGATGCTCCACTTGCCTTCGGCCACGCCGTCCTTGCGCAGCTTGTCCAGGATCGCCGTGAGTTCGCCCTCGTCCAGCGCATAGACCTTGGAGGCCGGTTTCTTGCCGCGCGCCGGTGCATCGACGCGGAACAGCGGCGGCCTGGCCACATACACGTGGCCGGCCTCGATGAGCTTGGGGAAATGGCGGAAGAACAGCGTCAGCAGCAGCACCTGGATGTGCGAGCCGTCCACGTCGGCGTCCGACAGGATGCAGATCTTGCCGTAGCGCAGGCCGGAAAGGTCTGGCTGGTCCTCGGGGCCGTGCGGGTCGACGCCGATGGCGACCGAGATGTCGTGGATCTCGGTGTTGGCGAACAGCCGGTCGCGCTCCACCTCCCAGGTGTTGAGCACCTTGCCGCGCAGCGGCAGGATGGCCTGGCACTCCTTGTCGCGGCCCATCTTGGCGCTGCCGCCGGCCGAATCGCCCTCGACCAGGAAAACCTCGTTGTGCGAGATGTCGCGGCTTTCGCAGTCGGTGAGCTTGCCCGGCAGCACAGCCACGCCGCTGCCCTTGCGCTTTTCCACCTTCTGGCCGGCGCGCTGGCGCGTCTGGGCCGCCTTGATGGCGAGTTCGGCCAGCTTCTTGCCGTAGTCCACATGCTGGTTGAGCCACAGCTCCAGCGCCGGGCGCACGAAGCTGGACACCAGCCGCACCGCGTCGCGCGAGTTCAGCCGCTCCTTGATCTGGCCCTGGAACTGCGGATCGAGCACCTTGGCCGAGAGCACGTAGCTGGCGCGCGCGAACACGTCCTCGGGCAGCAGCTTCACGCCCTTGGGCAGCAGCGAGTGCAGTTCGATGAAGCTCTTGACGGCATTGAACAGGCCGTCGCGCAGGCCGCTCTCGTGCGTGCCGCCGGCGCTGGTCGGGATGAGGTTGACGTAGCTCTCGCGCACGGGCTGGCCTTCCTCGGTGAAGGCCACGCACCAGTCGGCGCCCTCGCCTTCGGCGAAGTTGTCGGCATTCTTGTCGGCATGGCCCGCGCCCTCGAAGAGCGGAATCACCGGGTCGGCCGGCAGCGTCTGCATCAGGTAGTCGCGCAGGCCGCCCTTGTAGAGCCACTGCTGCTGGTCCTTGGTCTTCTCGTTGACCAGCGTGACCGTGACGCCGGGCATCAGCACGGCCTTGCTGCGCAGCAGGTGCACCAGCTCGTGCATGGGGAGCTGGGCCGACTCGAAGTACTTCGCATCGGGCCAGGCGCGCACGGTGGTGCCCTGCTTGCGGTCGCCGCCGGCCTGCGGCCGCAGCTGCAGCGGCTCGATCACGTCGCCGGCCGAGAAGGCCAGTTGCGCCACCTGCCCCTCGCGGTGCGAAATCACTTCGAGCCGCTTGCTCAGCGCATTGGTGACCGACACGCCCACGCCGTGCAGGCCGCCCGAGAAACTGTAGGCGCCGCCCTGGCCCTTGTCGAACTTGCCGCCCGCATGCAGGCGCGTGTAGACCAGCTCGATCACCGGCGCCTTCTCTTCGGGGTGCAGGCCGAAGGGAATGCCGCGGCCGTCGTCTTCCACGCTCACCGAGCCGTCGGCATGCAGCGTGACCTTGATCTTCTTGCCATGGCCGGCCAGCGCCTCGTCGGCGGCGTTGTCCAGCACTTCCTGGATGATGTGCAGCGGGTTGTCGGTGCGGGTGTACATGCCCGGCCGCTGCTTGACGGGCTCCAGGCCCTTGAGAACGCGGATCGACCCTTCCGAATAGGCGGGCGAAGTCTGGGGGGAAGTTGCCATGGCGGCGGATTGTAGTCACGGCGCCCGGCAATCACTGGATGTGCATACAGCCTCTTTGCGCCCCTCGCCCATGCGGCCGCGGCATCAAAGGCACGCGGGAATGTCATCAATCACGGTCCCCGCGGCGCCAGCGCGGTCCCGCGCTTGTGGCTACATTTCCCGCTGCCATGCCCCACACGCCCACCCCCCTTTCCATGCGCCAGGTCCTGATCTGCGGCGCCCTCGTCGTCACGCTGTCCATGGGCATCCGCCACGGCTTCGGCCTGTGGCTGCAGCCCATCACCCAGGCCCAGGGCTGGACCCGCGAAACCTTCTCCTTCGCGATCGCGATCCAGAACCTCTCCTGGGGCATCTTCGGCGTGTTCGCGGGCATGCTGGCCGACCGGCTGGGCGCCTTCCGCGTGCTGCTGATCGGCGCCGCCTGCTACGCGCTGGGGCTGGCGGGCATGGCGATGTCGCCCACGCCGCTGCTGTTCACGCTCACCGCCGGCGTGCTGATCGGCGCCGCCCAGGCCGGCACCACCTACGCGGTGGTCTATGGCGTGATCGGGCGCCAGTTGCCGGCCGACAAGCGCTCCTGGGCCATGGGCGTGACGGCCGCGGCCGGCTCCTTCGGCCAGTTCTTCATGGTGCCGGTGGAAGGCCAGCTCATCCTGCACATGGGCTGGCAGACCGCCCTGCTGGTGCTGGCGGTGATGGCCCTGGTCATCGTGCCGCTGGCCTTCGGGCTGCGCGAGCCCGCCCACACCACGGGCGCCGTGCGGCGCGAGCAGACCATCGGCCAGGCCGTGGCCGAGGCCTTCCGCTACCCCAGCTTCCGGCTGCTGATGGCGGGCTACTTCGTGTGCGGCTTCCAGGTGGTGTTCATCGGCGTGCACATGCCCAGCTACCTCAAGGACAAGGGCCTGTCGCCCGAGGTGGCCAGCTACGCGCTGGCGCTGATCGGCCTGTTCAACGTGGTCGGCACCTACATCGCCGGCACGCTGGGCCAGCGCATCGCCAAGCGCAAGATCCTGGCCTTCATCTACCTCGGGCGCGCGGTGGCCATCACGGCCTTCCTGATCGCGCCGCTGTCGCCGCTGTCGGTGTACCTGTTCGCGGCCGTGATCGGCGCGCTGTGGCTGTCCACCGTGCCGCCCACCAACGCCGTCATCGCCCAGATCTTCGGCGTGGCCCATTTGTCGATGCTGGGTGGCTTCGTGTTCCTGAGCCACCAGGTGGGCTCCTTCCTGGGCGTGTGGCTGGGCGGCTTCCTGTACGACCGCACGGGCAGCTACGACATCGTCTGGTACATCGCCATCGCGCTGGGCGTCTTCGCGGCGCTGGTCAACCTGCCCGTCAAGGAAGGGGCGATCGCGCGCGGCAGCGCGCAGCCGGCCTGAGTGCGGCACGGCACGACAATCAGGCCGACCATGACGACGCCCACCCCGCCTGCGCCCGCCGCCCCCGCGGCCTGGAAGCCGGCCGCTTGGCGCCTGGCCGGCTGGGCCGGCGCCGCGGCGGTGCTGCTGGGCGTGCTGGCGCTGTACCTGCAGCCCGGCTTCCTGGTCATGCTCAGCGACATGATCTGGGCCTGCTTCGGATGAGCGCCCTCCTGCCGCACGCCCGGCCGCCGCACCCCCTGCACCCGCCTTCCGACTGGCTGCTGCGCTGGGCGCACCTGATTCCGGCGGGCGGCCGGGTGCTGGACGTGGCCTGCGGCCCGGGCCGCCACCTGCACTGGCTGCATGCGCAGGGTTTTGCGCCGACCGGCGTGGACCGCGACCCGGCCGCGCTGGCCAGCCTCGCGCCGCTGGCCCAGGCCGGCGCCGAGATCGTGGAAGCCGACATCGAGGACGGCCCCTGGCCCTTCGCGGGCCGCGCCTTCGACGCCGTGCTGGTCACGAACTACCTCTGGCGCCCCCGCCTGCCCGACATCGCCGCCGCCGTGGCGCCCGGCGGCCTGCTGATCTACGAAACCTTCGCCCAGGGGCAGGAAAGCGTGGGCCGGCCGGCGCGCGCCGAGTTCCTGCTGGCCCCCGGGGAACTGCTGCGCCTGGCCGCCGGCGAAGGGCTGCGCGTGCTGGCCTACGAAGACGGCTTCCTCGAGGCACCCGCCCCGCGCTTCGTGCAGCGGCTGGTCGCCGCACGCGGCGCCGCCGCCCCGGGAACACCCCTGCGCCACCTGCTGCGGCCGCCCGGGCCCAGTCGGTAGAATGCCCGCTTCATCTTTTCAGCCAAAGAGACCCTCCTTGGAGCAACTGACTGGCAGCATCGTCGCGCTCGTCACGCCGATGCACGAAGACGGCAGCGTCGACTACCCCGCCCTGCGCAAGCTCATCGACTGGCACATCGCCGAAGGCACGGACTGCCTGGGCGTGGTCGGCACCACGGGCGAATCGCCCACGGTCAACGTCGAGGAGCACTGCGAGATCATCCGCGTCAGCGTCGAGCAGGCCGCCGGCCGCGTGCCCGTCATGGCCGGCTGCGGCGCCAATTCCACGGCCGAGGCCATCGAGCTGGCCCGCTATGCCAAGGGCGTGGGCGCCAGTTCGCAGCTGCAGGTGGTGCCCTACTACAACAAGCCCACGCAGGAAGGCCAGTACCGGCATTTCAAGGCCATCGCCGAGGCGGTGGGCGACCTGCCGATGGTGCTGTACAACGTGCCCGGCCGCACCGTGGCCGACATGGCGCACGACACCGTGCTGCGCCTGGCCCAGGTGCCCGGCATCGTGGGCATCAAGGAAGCGACGGGCAACATCGAGCGCGCGCAGTGGCTGATCCGCGACGTGCCCCAGGGCTTCGCGATCTACTCGGGCGACGACCCGACGGCCGTCGCCCTCATGCTGTGCGGCGGCCAGGGCAACATCAGCGTCACGGCCAACGTGGCCCCGCGCCTCATGCACGAGCTGTGCGTGGCCGCGCTGGCCGGCGATGCGCGCCGCGCGATGCAGATCCAGTTCCAGCTGATGCCGCTGCATCGCCAGCTTTTCGTCGAGCCCAATCCCATTCCGGTCAAGTGGGCGCTCTCGCGCATGGGCCGCGCCGGTGGCACGCTGCGCCTGCCGCTCACGCCGTTGTCCGAATCCCTGCAGGCCGGCGTGGAAGCCGCGCTGCGCAGCAGCGGCGTGCTGCAGGGCTGACCCGGCGCGAGCGCCCCGGCAGGCCCCGCTGAAAACTTTTGTGCGCCGGACGACTCCATTGATCCCGGGCGCTGCGGCGCCCGACCGGCCAGCCCGGCCCTCCTCCCAACATCCAAGGATGACTCGCTTGAATCCCACCTGTGTGCGCATCGCGGCCCTGGCGCTGGTCACCGGCCTGGCCGGCTGCTCGGTGCTCGAGACCGACAAGATCGACTACAAGAGCGCCGGCAAAGCCCCCACGCTGGAGGTGCCGCCGGACCTGACGCAGCTCTCGCGCGAGAACCGCTACGCGATCCCGGGCGGCGCCGTGTCGGCCAACGCCTATGAAGCCGGCCGCGCCAACGCGCCCAGCCTGCCCACCGCCGTCTCCCAGCTGGGCGACGTGCGCATGGAGCGCGCGGGCAACGAACGCTGGGTGGTGGTCAACCGCCCGCCGGACCAGGTGTGGGACGCCGTGCGCGACTTCTGGCTCGAGAACGGCTTCCTGCTCACCTCCGAGCAGCGCAACCTCGGCATCATGGAAACCGACTGGGCCGAGAACCGCGCCAAGCTGCCGCAGGACATCATCCGCAACACGCTGGGCAAGCTCATCGATTCCGTCTACTCCACGGGCGAGCTGGACCGCTTCCGCACGCGCCTGGAGCGCTCGGCCAACGGCAACAGCACCGAGATCTACATCAGCCACCGCGGCATGATCGAGGTCTACACCAGCCAGCGCCAGGACAACACGACCTGGCAGCCGCGCCCGGTCGACCCAGAACTGGAGACCGAGTTCCTGCGTCGCCTGATGGTCAAGCTCGGCGTGTCGCAGGAGCAGGCCAAGCAGGCCGCCGCCACCGCGGCCGCCGCGCCGCAGCGCACCTCCTCCGTCGCCCAGGTCGGTGGCCAGCCGGTGGTGCAGATCAACGAAGGCTTCGACCGCGCCTGGCGCCGCGTCGGCCTGGCGCTGGACCGCACCGGCTTCACCGTGGAAGACCGCGACCGCAGCGCGGGGCTGTACTACGTGCGCTACGTGGCGCCCAACCCGGACCGCGAAACGGGCAAGCCCGGCGTCTTCGGCCGCCTCTTCGGCGGCTCGAAGAAGGAAGACGCCAGCCCGCAGAAGTACCGCGTGCAGGTGCGCAGCCAGGGCGAGAACACCACGGTCTCCGTGCTCAGCGACACCGGTGCCCCGGTGCCGGCCGCCACGGCCCAGCGCATCGTGCAGGTGATCGCCGACGATCTGCGCTGAGGCGCCGGCCGGCCGCGGGCCGCCCAGCCCTCCCGGATGCCGGCCCGCGTGCCGGCATCTTCGTTTCAAGCCCTCTTCCGATCCTCTTTTCATGTTGCGCTTTCGCAGCCTGGGCAGTGGCAGCACCGGCAACGGCACGCTGGTCGAAGCCCGCGACGGCACCCGCACCACGCGCCTGCTGGTCGATTGCGGCTTCAACCTGCGCAAGCTGGACCAGCGCCTGGCCCGGCTGGACCTGTGCGCCGCCGACCTGGACGCCGTCTTCATCACGCACGAGCATGGCGACCACATCGGCTGCGCCCATGCCCTGTCGCAGCGCGACGGCACGGCCGTGTGGATGAGCGAAGGCACCTGGCTGGCCACGGGCGCGCCCGACTACGCCGGCAGGCTCCATTTCGCACGCGACGGCCAGACGATCGATGTGGGCGCGATGCAGCTGCTGCCCTTCACGGTGCCGCACGACGCCCGCGAGCCGCTGCAACTGCGCTGCACCGACGGCGACCGGCAACTGGGCGTGCTGACGGACCTGGGCCATGCGAGCGCGCACGTGATGGACCACCTGAGGGGTCTGCACGCCCTCCTGCTCGAATGCAACCACGACCCGGCGCTGCTGGCCGCGTCGCGCTACCCGCCCTTTCTCAAGCACCGCGTCAGCGGGCGGCACGGCCACCTGTCCAACGGCGCGGCCGCAGAGATCGCTCGGGCCATCCACCACGCCGGCCTACGCCATGTGCTGGCGGCCCACCTGAGCCAGCAGAACAACCGGCCGGAACTGGCGCGCGCCGCGCTGGCGCTGGGCCTGGGCGCGCAGGAGGCCGACATGCTGACGGCCGATGCGGTCGAGGGCAGCGACTGGCTGCAGGTCTGAGGATGCACCGTCCGGCCCCCTGGCGGGCGCCGAGGCCGCCCCCAGGCGCCGGTTGTGGGGCGCGCCCCGTGCCCCCCGATCAGGGCTTCTTCTCTTCGGCGGGCGGCGTGGCCGCGGTCGCGCCTTCGCCATCGCCTGGGGTGGGCGCGGGCGTGGCCGCCCCCGATTGCGGCGTGCCGCTCTGGGCGTCGGTGCCCGGCGCGGTGGTGGCGCCCGGCGCCGGCGTCATGCCTGGTGCCGGCGATGCGGGCGCCGGATCCGGCGTGGGCACGGCCGCGGGAGAGCTCGGCGATGGGGTGGGCGTGGGCGAGACCGGTGCATCGCTGCGCTCACCGCAGGCCACGAGGGCGGATGCGCCCAGCAGGGCGATGCAGAGAGCGGAAGTGGTGCTGCGCATGTCGAGACTCCTTGATGAAAACGCAAAGAATATGCGCTTCATCTTGGCCGCGGGGGGCGCTGCGGTCCACCCATGCAGCAGCCTTTCGCGGCCTTCGCCTACAGGCCCAGCACCGACGCCGCGAAGGCCGGCCGGCCTTGTTGAAAACATTCGTCAAGCGCATGTCGCAATGCAACGCGCGCGGCCGGTTCGGCGCTGCTCACGCCACGGCTGCGCAGCGCGTCGATGCGGTGGACGATGCCTTGCGGCGTCCACAGCGCACTGGGCACCTCGGGCGCGCCGGCGCCGCTGCAGGCCCGGCAATGGATGAGCGGGTCCCACAGCCGCCGCCAGTGCACGAAGCGCGCATGCGAGCGCTGGAAGACGTCGAAATGCGCGGCCACCAGCCGCAAACTGCGCCCGCTCGCGGCCCAGGCCTGCAAGGATTCGGCCACGGCGCGCTCGCCCAGCGGCCAGTCGGCGAAGTCGGGGTCGCTGAAGACCATTTCCCGCCAGCCCTGCCCGGCCGCGGCCGCCAGCACTTCGCGCACGCGGGCCGCAAATTCGCTCGGGCCATCGATCCGGCCTTGGGGCCAGGCCCAGGGCGCTCCGGCCGCGGGCGTGAGCGTGCGATCAGCCGGCATGGACCCAGCCCGCCTCGCACCATTCGGCCACCAGCGCCCGGGCATCGGCGCTCGCGCGCGCGAACTCGGCGGCGCTGAGCGCGCGCTGGTCGGCCAGCCGCCGCATGAGCGTGGCGTCGCGGCCGGCGGCGCGGTAGCTCTCGCCGTTGATGAACACATGGCGGGCGTCGTAGAGCATGCGCGTGCGGCGGTCCAGGCGCAGCCCTTGGCCCGGTTGCGGCGCTTCACCGTCGTCGAACCAGACATGCACCTTGGGCTCGGTCAGCGACTCGCCAAGCGCGCAGTCGATGGTGCCGTCCTGCGCCAGCGCGGCGCGCACCGCCCCGCGCGCGAAAGCCTGCAGTGTTTCGGGAATGCGGGCCGGCGCCGCGACCGGCGCCTGGCCCGCGTCGCCATAGCGGCGGCCGCTCATGCCGGCGGTCTGCGGCGCGTCGTCTTCCTCGTCGCCCGCCTCGGCGATGCGCGTCAGCAGGTCCACGGCCAGCTCGTGCGCGGCCGGCGAACGCAGGCCGATGGAATAGGTCATGCAGTCGCCGCCCACGGCGATGCCGTCATGGGCATAGCGCGGCGGCAGGTACAGCATGTCGCCGGGCTCCAGCACCCAGGTCTGCTCGGGCTCGAAATGCGCCAGCACCTTCAGCGGCAGGCCTTCGCGCAGCGTCAGGTCCTTCTGCCGGCCGATGCGCCATTCGCGCCGGCCGCTGGCCTGCAAGAGGAACACGTCGTAGCTGTCGAAATGCGGGCCCACGCCGCCGCCATCGCTGGCATAGCTGATCATCAGGTCGTCCAGCCGCGCATCGGGCAGGAAGCGGAAGGCCTGCATGAGCCCGTGGGCGGCCTCGTCGTGCAGGTCCACGCCCTGCACCAGCAGCGTCCATTCGCGGCGCGTGAGCGGCGGCAGCGCGCGCCGCGGCACCGGGCCCTGGCGCAGGCTCCAGCCTTTCTTGGCGTCGTGCGCGATCAGGCGGCTTTCCACGTCCTCGCGCGCGGCCAGCTCGAAAAGGGTGCTGCGCGGCACGGGCGCCGTGAACCCGGGCAGGGCCTGCCGCACCAGCAGCGGCTTCTTCTGCCAATGGCGGCGCATGAATTGCGCCGGGCTCAGGCCGCCCAGCAGCGGCATCGGTGAATGAAGGTCCATGGGAGAATTCTCCCCCATGGACATCACTCCCCAATGCGTGGTCGGCCTGACCTGGACCCTGAAAGACACCCTGGGCGACGAGCTGGACGTGCTCGACGATCCGGTGGAATTCCTGGTCGGCGGCAACGACCTGCTGCAGGCCATCGAAGACGCCCTGCAGGGCCACGGCGTCGGTGCGCGCGTGCAGTTGCACCTGGAGCCCGAACAGGCGTTCGGCGATTTCGACGACCAGCTGCTCTTCCTGGAGCCGCGCGCCCTCTTCCCCAAGGAGGTGGCCGAAGGCATGACCTTCGAAGGCGCCGCCCTGCCCGCCGGCGTCAGCCCGGACATTCCCAAGGACGCGATCTACACCGTGGCCGAGATCTACCCCGACCATCTGGTGCTGGACGGCAACCACCCGCTGGCCGGCATCGCGCTGCGCATCGACATCACGGTGCGCTCGGTGCGCGAAGCCACCGAGGAAGAGATCGGCCGCGGCACCACCGGCACCGGCTTCTTCCGCTTCGAGCCCATGGCGCCCGGCGGCGATTCGCTGCACTGAGCGCCGACACTCCCGCGCGGCTTCAATACCGCGAGATCTGGCCGTTGTCGATGCGCACGCGGTCCCCCACGCGCAGGTCGCCCGGGTGCGGCACGTCGAAGACCCGCCATTCGCCACGGTCGGTCTGGATGGAGATGCGGTAGCTCTCGTAGGCGCGCGGCGCGTTGTGCTGCGATTCGATGGCGTTGCCCAGCAGCGCGCCGCCGATCAGGCCGAGCGCCGTGGCCGCGGCGCGGCCCGAGCCCTGGCCGAACTGGTTGCCCACGACGCCGCCGATCACGCCACCCGCGACGGCACCGCCACCGGAGGTGCCGTAGCCCGGCCGTTCGCTGCGCAGCACGTCGATGTTCGCCACGTGGCCGTACTCGAGGGCGCCGTAGGGCGCCACCTGCGCCGGATAGGCATGGCGGGGCGGCGGCTGGTAGGGATAGGTGCTCTGGTGGTACGGCGGCGGCGTGACCACGCAGGCGCTCAGCGCGGCCACGGCCGACAGCACCGCGCCCAGGCGCAGCCAGCGCCGCGCGCGCACTGAAAGTGGAAGGCGCGACGCATCGCGCGAAGAAGAAACGGGTGCGGGCATGCAAGCCTCCTTGTCGCGCAGGGGCGCGCCCGGAAGGTGCGCCCCTGCATGTCCTTTGCTCGAACGCGGCCACGCAGGGCGTGGATGACGCCGCCTCCGTGGCCGGTATGGGCCTTGGAGCCGCCGGACCGCGGCCCGGTTCCCCGCCCCCGCCCGGCCCGGCCCGCGCAAACGTATCAGGCCGTACCGGTGGAGCCGTAGCCGCCCGCGCCCCGCGCGCTGGCGGCGGCGAAATCCTCCACGACCTGGAACTGCGCCTGCACCACCGGCACGATGACCAGCTGCGCCAGCCGCTCCATGGGCTGCAGCGTGAAGGCGCTCTGGCTGCGGTTCCAGGCACTGACCTTGAGCTCGCCCTGGTAGTCACTGTCGATCAGGCCGACCAGGTTGCCCAGCACGATGCCGTGTTTGTGGCCCAGGCCCGAGCGCGGCAGGATCAGCGCCGCGTAGCCCGGGTCGGCCAGGTGAATGGCGAGGCCAGTGCCGACCAGCTCGCAGGCGCCCGGCGCCAGGGTCAGCGGCGCGTCCAGGCAGGCGCGCAGGTCCAGGCCGGCGCTGCCGGGCGTGGCATAGCGCGGGAGTTCGTCCTTCATGCGTGCATCGAGCACGCGCACATCGATCATCATGGAAGCATCCTGGGCCTGCCGCTTTGCGCCGCTGCGCTGCAGGCCGTCAAGTGAGGAAGGGAAAAAGCTCAGCGGCCCCGCGGCAGGCGCGCCGCGATCTCGGCCACCAGTTCGCGCGCCAGCTGCAGCTTGGGCGCGCGCGGCAGCTCGCGAACACCGTCGGCATCGACCAGCAGCAGCGCGTTGTCGTCCTGGCCGAAGGTCAGCGGCCCGATGTTGCCCACCAGCAGCGGAATGCCCTTGCGTGCGCGCTTGGCCTTCGCATGCTCGGCCAGGTTCTCGCTTTCGGCCGCGAAGCCCACGCAGAAGAGCGCGCCGCCGCGCGCGCGCTCGCCCTGCGCCACGGTGGCCAGGATGTCGGGGTTCTCGACGAAATGCAGCACCGGCGTGACGCCGCTGCCGTCCTTCTTGATCTTGTGCTCGGCCTGCGTCGCGGGGCGCCAGTCGGCCACCGCGGCCGTGGCCACGAAGACGGCGGCCTGCGCCGTGGCCGCCTGCGTGGCCTGCAGCATCTGCTGCGCCGAGGTCACGTCCACGCGCTGCACGCCGCGCGGCGTGGGCAGGTGCACGGGGCCGGCGATCAGCGTGACCTGGGCGCCGGCTTCGCGCGCGGCCCGGGCGACGGCAAAACCCATCTTGCCCGAGGAGTGGTTGGTGATGCCGCGGATCGGGTCCAGCGCCTCGAAGGTGGGGCCGGCCGTGACCACCACGTGGCGGCCCGCCAGCACCTGGGGCTGGAAATGCGCCACGATTTCCTCCAGCAGTTCGGCGGCTTCGAGCATGCGGCCGTCGCCATGCTCGCCGCAGGCCTGCCAGCCCTGCCCCACGCCCAGCACGCGCGCGCCGTCGGCGTCGATCTGGCGCAGGTTGCGCTGCGTGGCCGGGTGGGCCCACATTTCGCGGTTCATGGCCGGCGCGACGAGCAGGCCCACGCGCTGCGCAGGCCGCGCCAGGCACATCAGGCTCAGCAGCTCGTCGGAGCGGCCCTGCGCCAGCCGCGCGATGAAGTCGGCGCTGGCCGGCGCCAGCACGATCACGTCGGCCTCGCGGCCGAGGTCGATGTGCGGCATGTTGTTGGGCTGGCGCGCGTCCCACTGCGACGTGAAAACCGGCCGCCCCGAGAGGGCCTGCATCGTCACGGGCGTGATGAACTGTGCCGCCGCCTCGGTCATGACCACCTGCACCGTGGCGCCGGCCTTGACCAGCAGCCGGCACAGTTCGGCCGATTTGTAGCAGGCCACGCCCCCCGTGAGCCCCAGAACGATGTGCTTGCCTGCGAGATCTTGCATGGCGCGCAATGTAGCAGCGCACGCATGCAGGCCATGCGTGCGCCCCCAAGAAGGGAATGTAGGCGACACCTATAATCCGCATTTCCCACTGCCGAACCTGCGCGTTCGCATTAGGCAATGACCAAATTCGTCTTCGTCACCGGTGGTGTGGTGTCCTCCCTGGGCAAGGGAATCGCCTCCGCCTCGCTCGCCGCTCTGCTTGAATCCCGCGGCCTCTCGGTCACCCTCATCAAGCTCGACCCCTACATCAACGTCGACCCCGGCACGATGTCGCCCTTCCAGCACGGCGAAGTCTTCGTGACCGACGACGGCGCGGAAACCGACCTCGACCTCGGCCATTACGAGCGCTTCATCACGACGCGCATGCGCAAGGCCAACAACTTCACCACGGGCCAGATCTACAAGTCGGTGCTCGAGAAGGAACGCCGCGGCGACTACCTGGGCAAGACCGTGCAGGTGATCCCGCACATCACCAACGAGATCCAGGAATACGTCAAGCGCGGCGCCGGCATCGGCACCCCGCACGAGGTGCAGGTGGCCATTGTCGAGATCGGCGGCACCGTGGGCGACATCGAGTCGCTGCCCTTCCTGGAAGCCGTGCGCCAGATGAGCCTGAAGGCCGGCCCGAACAACAGCGCCTTCGTGCACCTGAGCTACCTGCCCTACATCGCCGCGGCCGGCGAGCTCAAGACCAAGCCCACGCAGCACACGGCGCAGAAGCTGCGCGAGATCGGCATCCAGGCCGACGTGCTGCTGTGCCGCGCCGACCGCCGCATTCCCGAGGAAGAGCGCGCCAAGATCTCGCTGTTCTCGAACGTGCCCGAATGGGGCGTCATCAGCATGTGGGACGTGGACACCATCTACAAGGTGCCGCGCATGCTGCACGAGCAGGGCCTGGACGGGCTCATCTGCGACAAGCTGCGCCTGAACACGCCGCCGTCCAAGCTCAAGCGCTGGGACGACCTGGTCTACGAGGTCGAACATCCGCAAAAGGAAGTGACCATCGCCATGGTCGGCAAGTACGTCGACCTGTCGGACAGCTACAAGTCGCTCAACGAGGCGCTGCGCCACGCCGGCATGAAGAACCATGCGCGCGTGAAGATCGAGTACGTGGATTCGGAAACCATCCAGCCCGACAACGTTGCACGCCTGGGCAAGTACGACGCCATCCTGGTGCCCGGCGGCTTCGGCCAGCGCGGTGTGGAAGGCAAGATCACGGCCGCGCGCTATGCCCGCGAGAACAAGCTGCCCTACCTGGGCATCTGCCTGGGCATGCAGGTGGCGACCATCGAGTACGCGCGCAACGTGGCCGGCCTGAAGAACGCCAACAGCACGGAGTTCGATTCGCAGACCAGCTGCCCGGTCATCGCCCTGATCACCGAGTGGAAGGACGCCGACGGCAGCATCAAGACGCGCAACGAGAAGTCCGACCTGGGCGGCACCATGCGCCTGGGCGCGCAGAGCTCCGACGTGATGCCCGGCACGCTGGCCCACAGCATCTACGGCGACGTGGTGACCGAGCGCCACCGCCACCGCTATGAAGCGAACGTCAATTACCTGGACCAGCTGCGCCAGGCCGGCCTGGTGATCTCGGCGCTCACGCAGCGCGAGCAGCTCACCGAGATCGTCGAGCTGCCGCAGGACGTGCATCCCTGGTACATGGGTGTGCAGTTCCACCCCGAATTCAAGTCCACCCCCTGGGACGGGCACCCGCTGTTCAACGCCTTCGTGAAGGCGGCCCTGGACCACCAGGGCGCGGACAAGCAGCCGCTCAAGGCGGTCGGCTGAACGCGTCGGCCCGCTTTCCCTCTTCCCTCACGAGCAGAGCCACGATGAAACTGTGCGGCTTCGAGGTCGGCTTGGACCGGCCCTTCTTCCTCATCGCCGGCCCCTGCGTGGTCGAGTCCGAACAGCTGCAGCTCGACACCGCTGGCCAGCTCCAGGAGATCACGGCCGCGCTGGGTATCCCCTTCATCTTCAAGAGCAGCTTCGACAAGGCCAACCGCTCCTCGGGCACCAGCTTCCGTGGCCCGGGCCGCGACAAGGGCCTGGAGATCCTGGCCAAGGTCAAGCGCGAACTGGGCCTGCCGGTGCTCACCGACGTGCACACCGAAGAGGACATCACCGAAGCCGCCAAGGTGGTCGACGTGCTGCAGACGCCCGCCTTCCTGTGCCGCCAGACCGACTTCATCCGCGCCGCGGCGCAGTCGGGCAAGCCGGTGAACATCAAGAAGGGCCAGTTCCTCGCGCCGCACGACATGAAGAACGTGATCGACAAGGCACGCGCGGCGGCGAAGGAAGCGGGCCTGCCCGAAGACAGCTTCATGGCCTGCGAACGCGGTGCCAGCTTCGGCTACAACAATCTCGTGTCGGACATGCGCGGCCTGGCCATCATGCGCGAGACCGGGGCGCCCGTGGTCTTCGACGCCACCCATTCCGTGCAGCTGCCAGGTGGCCAGGGCACCAGCTCGGGCGGCCAGCGCGAATTCGTGCCCGTGCTCTCGCGCGCGGCCGTGGCCGTGGGCGTGGCGGGCCTGTTCATGGAAACGCACCCCGACCCGAACAAGGCCCTCTCCGACGGCCCCAACGCCGTGCCGCTCAGGCACATGAAGGCCCTGCTGGAAATGCTGGTCGAGTTCGACCGCGTGACCAAGAAGAACGGCTTCCTCGAAGACCGCTTCCAGGCCTGAACGCCCGCCTCTCCCGGCCCCTCCTTCCCTTCCATTCCGCCAGACCATGAGCAGCGCCTACATCATCGCCAACGTCGAAGTCACGAACCCCACGCAGTACGAGGAGTACAAGAAGTGGTCCACGGCCGCCATGCAGGCGCACGGGGCCGAGGTCTGCGTGCGCGGCGGCAAGGTGGAAGTGCTGGAAGGCGACTGGGCGCCCCAGCGCATCGTGATCCTCAAGTTCCCCAGCGTCGAAGCGGCCAAGGCCTTCGACGCCTCCCCCGAGTACGGCAAGGCGCGCGCGGCGCGCCAGGGCGCAGCCATCATGCGCATGATCGTCGTCGAAGGCGTCTGATTTTTATTCTTGGAGAGCAATTGCATGAGTGCCATCGTTGACATCGTCGGCCGCGAAATCCTCGACAGCCGCGGCAACCCCACCGTCGAGTGCGACGTGCTGCTGGAAAGCGGCACCATGGGCCGCGCGGCCGTGCCCTCGGGCGCATCCACCGGCTCGCGCGAGGCCATCGAGCTGCGCGACGGCGACAAGGGCCGCTACCTGGGCAAGGGCGTGCTCAAGGCCGTCGAGCACATCAACACCGAGATCTCCGAAGCCGTGCTGGGCCTGGACGCCAGCGAACAGGCCTTCCTGGACCGCACGCTGCTGGACCTGGATGGCACCGACAACAAGAGCCGCCTGGGCGCCAACGCCATGCTGGCCGTGTCGATGGCCGTGGCGCGCGCCGCGGCCGAAGAGTCGGGCCTGCCGCTGTACCGCTACTTCGGCGGCATGGGCGGCGTGCAGCTGCCCGTGCCGATGATGAACGTCATCAACGGTGGCGCGCATGCCAACAACAGCCTGGACCTGCAGGAGTTCATGATCGTGCCCGTGGGCGCGCCCAGCTTCCGTGAAGCGCTGCGCTACGGCGCCGAGGTGTTCCACGCGCTCAAGAAGATCCTGCACGACAAGGGCATCAGCACCGCCGTGGGCGACGAAGGCGGTTTCGCGCCCAGCGTGGAAAGCCATGAAGCGGCGATCCAGCTGATCCTGGACGCCATCGACAAGGCCGGCTTCGTGGCCGGCGAGCAGATCGCCCTGGCCCTGGACTGCGCCGCCAGCGAGTTCTACAAGGACGGCAAGTACGTGCTCGAAGGCGAAGGCGGCATTGCGCTGACGGCCGAGCAATGGACCGACATGCTGGCCGCCTGGTGCGACAAATACCCGATCATCTCGATCGAGGACGGCATGCACGAAGGCGACTGGGACGGCTGGAAACTGCTGACCGAGCGCCTGGGCAAGAAGGTGCAGCTGGTGGGCGACGACCTGTTCGTCACCAACACGAAGATCCTGAAGGAAGGCATCGACAAGGGCATCGCCAACTCGATCCTCATCAAGATCAACCAGATCGGCACGCTGACCGAGACCTTCGCGGCCATCGAGATGGCCAAGCGCGCGGGCTACACGGCCGTGATCTCGCACCGCTCGGGCGAGACCGAGGACTCGACGATCTCGGACATCGCCGTGGGCCTGAACGCCGGCCAGATCAAGACCGGCTCGCTCTCGCGCTCGGACCGCATGGCCAAGTACAACCAGCTGCTGCGCATCGAGGAAGACCTGGGCGACGTGGCGGTGTACCCCGGCCGTTCCGCCTTCTACAACCTGCGTTAAAGCAGCGACGTTCTCCCCTCTCCTTCCTGCGTGACCGAGTCGCACCATGCGCTCCCGCTTCGTCGTGCCCCTCGTGCTGGTCCTGCTGCTGCTGTTCCTGCAGGTGCAGTTGTGGACCGGGCGCGGCAGCGTGCCGGAGGTCTCGCAGTTGCGCCACAAGCTCGAGGCCCAGCAGGACGCCAATGCCAAGGCGCAGCTCACCAACGAGCGGCTGGCCTCCGAGGTCAAGGACCTGCAGGAAGGCATCGAGATGGTGGAAGAACGCGCGCGCCAGGAACTGGGCATGGTCAAGCCCAACGAAGTCCTGGTGCAGATCGCCAAGTGAGCCGCGTGCGCCGCCGGGCGCGCACGCGCGCTTCGCGGCAGTTCCCGGCCGCATGACAGCGGACGCGGTGGCGCTCGTCACCGTGCTGGGCGCGCGGCCCGGCGACCGCCAGGCCTTGGTTCGATCCTTGCGGGCCCGGCTGCGCGGGCGGCAGCGGGATGCGCTGCACCTGCCTTGCCTCGCAGTGCCGCGGCCCTGGCAGGCCGGCTGGATCCCGGCGCGTGCGCACGAACGGGCCCGGGCGCTCGCCGCCTCGCCGATCGTGCTGCACGAAAGCAGCCTCGTGCATGCCATGGCCCAGGGCCTTCCCGAAGGCGCAGCGCCTGAACTGCCGGCCGCCGCGCAGGCCGAACTGGCAGGCAGCGCGCTCGTGCTGCTCTGCGCCCCCTCTGCCGACGAGGCCGCCGCGCTGGCCACCGATCTGCGCTTGCGGCAGTGGCTGGTGCAGGTGCGCGCCGGCTTCAGCATCGTGGGCAGCGATGCGGCTTCGGCCCGGCAGGCCTGGCAGGCGCTGTGCCTGACGCTCGGCTGGCCGCTTGATGCCGGGCCGGAGGGCGGCGTGCAGCGGCGGCTGCGCTGGCGCGGCCCCTGCGACACCTGCTCCGACCCGGCCTGCGAACACCGGGTCTTCTCCGACCTGCTGGCCCAACGCGCCCGGGCATGATGGCGGCCGTTGCCGCCCATGCTGCCCATGCCGCCGCGCCCGTCGCCCCATGCGCCTGAACACCACTCGCACCGCCCTGCCCGGGCCTCGCATCGCCGTCCGGCGCTTCGGTGGCGCCATGGCGCTGGGCCTGATGCTGGCGATGCCGGCGACCGCGCAGACGGCCGTACACGTGCGCAACCTCAGCACGCCCACCCGCTGCGCCGAGGAGGACAACGTCTCGCTGGCACTGAGCGCGCCCGGCCTGCGGCGCCTGCGCGTGGAAGCGCTGCAGCCGCCCTACCTGGACCGCATCGTGCAAGACCGCACCGCCCCCGACTTCTCGGGCTGCGACTTCGACGGCAGCGGCCATCCCACCGACCCGCGCCACCCTTTCGAGCCGCGCACCCGCGTGCTGCACGAGAACCGCGACTGGCGCATCGTGGGCCTCGTGCTGCCGGTGTTCTGGCGCGCGCAGGAGGTGCCGGTCCAGGTCGGCGCCGTGCGCGACCGGGGCTTTCACCTGGTGCAGTTGTTCCGCCGCATCGACGGCCAGTGGAAGGAAGCGCTGGTGCTGTACCCGAGCGACGGCCACTGGCGGCTCAAGCCGCTGCCGATGCCGCGCTTCGGCGACGGCGCGTACGGCTCGTCCCTGCTGTTGGGCCCGGTGGAAGAGGCCATCCGTCCGTGGGTGGAGATCGAGCGCATCCGCATCGACACGCGCCCGCTGCGCTTCGACATCCGCTTCGTGCGCGGCGGCAGCGCCCTGCTGCGCGTGGTGGAGGTCAGCCGCAGGCGCACGGCCCTGGACGTGCGCCTGCGTCAGTTGCCCCAGGACGGACGGCCCGTGGCCATGCTGCGCTCCATGCACGTGGCGCCCGACAACGCCGACGTGAGCGAAGTGCGCTGGCGGCCCGCCGCCGCGCCGCGCGGCGCGGCGCCCGAAACGCTCGCCCTGCCCGACTTCCGCGAAGCGCAGGTGCGCGAGGTGCGCTTCGGCCGCAGCATGCCGTCGCGCCACAACACGAGCGCGCCCGACATCCGGTTCAGCAACTTTTCAGGCAGCGGCGTGCGGCCGCCGCGCTGAGCGCGGCCTGCGGCGCGGGAGCCCGCCGACGGCCGGCTCCGCGCGGGCTCACTGCATCAGCGTGGTGCCGGGCATCTGGTCGCCCGGGGCGGTGAAGATCTGGGCCGCGTCCACGGCGTCGAAGCGGTACTGCTGGCCGCAGAAGTCGCAGCCCACCTCGATTTGGCCGCGCTCTTCCAGGATGCTCTGCGCCTCGGCTTCCCCCAGGCCGCGCAGCATGCCGCTCACGCGCTCGCGGCTGCAGGTGCAGGCAAAGCGCGGCGCCAGAAGGCCCGTGCGGGGCTCGAAGCGCAGCAGCTTCTCTTCCCAGAACAGGCGGCGCAGGATGGTTTCCACGTCCAGCGTCAGCAGCTCCTCGCGCGTGAGGCTGGCGGCCAGCGTGGCGATGCGGTTGTAGTCCTCGTTGCGGCCGATGTGGTCTTCCTCGGCCCGCTGCGAGCTGCCGGCGATGTTGGCCTCGCCGGCCAGCGGCAGGCGCTGGATCAGCAGGCCCGCGGCCACCTGGTCGTCCGCGGCCAGCACCAGCGTGGTGTCCAGCTGCTCGCTTTGCAGCATGTAGTGCTGCAGCACGTCGCTGAGCTTGCCCAGCTTCTCGCCCCGGTCGCCGAACAGCGGCACCACGCCCTGGTAGGGCTGCTGGCCCGGCAGGCGTTCCTTGGGGTCCAGCGTGATCGCGCAGCGGCCCTTGTTGTTCACGTTGACCAGCTCCGGCAGGTGCGCATCGGCCTCCACCGGGCCCTGCACGCTGGCCGTGCAGCGCACGCTGAAGTCGGGCTGCGCCTCGGCCACGGCCAGCTTCACGGGTCCGTCGCCGAAGACCTGCAGGATCAGCGCGCCCTTGAACTTGATGTTGGCCTGCATGAGCGCGGCGGCGGCCGTCATTTCGCCCAGCAGTTCGGCCACGGGGGCCGGGTAGGCGCCGGTCTGCGTGTTGGCCGCCCGCCGGGCCAGGATCTCCTGCCAGGCACCGTCCAGGCGCACGATCATGCCCCGCACGGGCAGGCCATCGAAAAGAAAGGTATGCAGTTCGCTCAAGGCTTCTTTCCTCGAACCGGCCGGCCCACGGAGCGCGCAGGAGGCGCGCGCGGGCTCAGTCGATCCTCTTGAGGCCCGCCGCGAAGCGGCGGGCGTTGTCCACGTAATGTTCGGCGCTCTGGCGCAGCTTGGCAGCCGCGGCCTCGTCCAGCGTGCGCACCACCTTGGCGGGGGCGCCGATGATCAGCGAGTTGTCGGGGAACTCCTTGCCCTCCGTCACCACGCTGCCGGCACCGACGATGCAGTTGCGGCCGATCTTCGCGTTGTTCAAGACCACCGCCTGGATGCCGATCAGCGAGTTGTCGCCGATGGTGCAGCCGTGCAGCATGACCTGGTGGCCCACCGTCACGTTGTCGCCGATGGTCAGCGGCGAGCCGAAGTCCGCGTGCAGCACCGACAGGTCCTGCACGTTGCTGTTGCGGCCGATGCGGATGGTTTCGGTGTCGCCCCGCGCGACGGCGCCGAACCAGACGCTGCTGTTTTCCGCCATCTGCACGTTGCCGATCACCTGCGCGTTCTCCGCCACCCAGGCGCCGGGCGCCAGTTGCGGGGCCACTCCATCCAGCTCATACAGGGCCATCGTGTCTCCAGCTTTGCGTTGCTCCAAAAATAGAATTGTAGGGATGCACCCCCGCCTGCGCGCGCTGCACGCACTCCGATTGACCGATCCCGACGAGAAAGTGGCCGCCACGCGGGCGCTGGCGGCCTGGGCGCGCGCCGAAGCAGCCGCGGATGCGCCATGGACGGCGCCCGTGCGCCAGCCCGGCGACGACCAGGGTGTGCCCGGCCGCCCCGAGCGCCCGCTGCGCGTGAGCGCCACCGCCGTGCCGGCGCGCTCGCCCTTCACCGACGAAGGCCGCGCGGCGCTGGTGCATTCGATCTGCCACATCGAATTCAACGCCATCAACCTCGCGCTCGACGCCCTGTGGCGCTACGACGGCATGCCGGCCGACTACTACCGCGACTGGCTGCGCGTGGCCGACGAGGAGGCGCTGCACTTCACGCTGATCCACGCCCACCTGCAGAGCCTGGGCTGGCGCTACGGCGACTTTCCGGGCCACGACGGGCTGTGGCACATGTGCGAGAAAACCCGGGACGACGTGACCGCGCGCATGGCCCTGGTGCCGCGCACGCTGGAGGCGCGCGGGCTGGACGCCACGCCGCTGATCCAGGCCAAGCTCGCGCGCGTGGACACGCCCGATGCCAAGGCCGCCATCGCCCTTCTCGACATCATCCTGCGCGACGAGATCGGCCATGTGGCCATCGGCAACCGCTGGTACGCCTGGCTGTGCGCGCAGCAGGGGCTGGACCCGCTCGCCCATTACCGCGTGCTGTACCGGCGCCACGAAGCGCCGCGCCTGCGGCCGCCCTTCAACCTGGAGGCGCGGGCGCGCGCGGGCTTCACGGCGCAGGAGCTTGCCGAACTCGCCGCGACTTGATTCCGGCCCGCCCCCTCAATCGAGCTGCAGCTTGCGCTCGCGGATGAGCCTGGCCCACTTTTCGTTGTCGGCCTTCACGAAGGCGGCGAAGGCCGCCGGCCCCTGCGAGTGCACCTCGGCGCCCGCCCCGGCGAACTTGGCCTGGACCTCGGGCTGCGACAGCGCCTTCGCCAGCTCGCTCGCCAGGCGGTCGACGATCTCCCTGGGCATCTGCGCGGGTCCGACCAGCCCCTGGAAGCCCACGGCCTCCATGCCCGCCAGACCAAGCTCCTTCACGGTGGGCACCTCGGGCAGTTGCGGGTCGCGCCGCGGTCCGGTCACGGCCAGCGCCTTGAGCTTGCCGCCCTTCACCTGCGGCAGCAGGACCGTGCCCGCATCGATGAGGATCTGAGTCTGCCCGCCGATCAGGTCCTGCACCGCGGGCGCGCTGCCCTTGTAGGGGATGTGCGTCATGTTCAGGCCCGCCACCTGGTTCATGAGCTCGCCGTTGAGGTGGGTGGAGGTGCCGTTGCCGGCCGAGGCGAAGTTGACCTGCACGCTCTGCGCCTTGGCCCAGGCCACGAACTCCTTCAGGTCCTTGGCCGGGTGGTCGGGCCGCGTCACGGCGATGTAGCTGCCCTGGCTGATCTGCCCGATATAGGTGAACTGCTTGACCGGGTCGTAGGGCGGTTTGGCCTGCAGATAGGGCGCGATGGCGAAAGGCCCGGTGTTGGCGAGCAGTAAGGTGTAGCCATCAGGCGCCTGCCGCGTGAGCTCGGTGGCCGCGATCATGCCGCTCGCACCGGGCTTGTAGTCCACCACGATCTGCTGCTTGAGGCCTTCCTGCATCGGCTGCTGCACGGTGCGCGCCGCGAAGTCGATGCCGCCTCCCGGCGGGTAGCCGACGATCAGGCGGATCGGCTTGGCCGCCGGCCAGCCTTGCGCGCCCGCCAGGGTGGCCGCCGCGGCGCACAGCACGGCCATGGCCCATTGCTTCATGGTTGTCTCCTCGCATCGGTTGTTGTCAATCTTGCGCTGCGGATGGTACTGCCGGCGAGGCGCATGCGCGCCCAGTGGCATCCGGTCAGGTCAAGCCCTAGCCCCGCGGATGGTGCTGCGCATGCAGCTGCTTGAGCCGCTCGCGCGCCACGTGCGTGTAGATGGTGGTGGTGGAGATGTCGGCGTGGCCCAGCAGCAGCTGCACCGCGCGCAGGTCGGCGCCATGGTTGAGCAGGTGGGTGGCGAAGGCATGGCGCAGCGTGTGCGGCGACAGCGGCACGTGGATGCCGGCCGCCTGCGCCTGCTTCTTGACGATGACCCAGAACATGGCGCGCGTCATGCCGCCCCCGCGCGCCGTGACGAACAGGTCGGCCGACTGCTGGCCGCCCAGGATCGCGGCCCGCGCCTCGGCCAGGTAGCGTTCGATCCAGCGCCGCGCCTCGGCGCCGAAGGGCACCAGCCGCTCCTTGTTGCCCTTGCCCAGCACGCGCAGCACGCCGTCGTTGAGGCTCAGGTCGAAATGCCGCAGCGCCACCAGTTCGCTCACGCGCAGGCCGCTCGCGTACATCAGCTCCAGCATCGCGCGGTCGCGCAGGCCCAGCGGCGTGCCGAGGTCGGGCGCGGCCAGCAGGGCCTCCACCTGCGCCTCGCTCAGCGTCTTGGGCACGCGCAGCGACTGGCGCGCCGGCAGCAGGCGCAGGGTCGGGTCCTCGGTGATGCGGCGCTCGCGCAGCGCCCAGCGGAAGTAGCGCTTGAACACCGTGAGCCGCCGGTTGGCCGAGGTCGCCTTGCCCTTCTCGGCCAGCCGCGCGCCCATGTAGGCATGCAGGTCGCTTTCGCGCGCCGCGTCCAGCGTGCCGACGCCGCGCGCAGCCAGCCACTGGCCCAGCAGGGCCAGGTCGCGCCGATAGGCGGCCAGCGTGTTGGCCGCCAGGCCCTGCTCCAGCCAGAGCCCATCGATGAAGAGATCGATCTCGGGCAGGTCGGAAGCGGCGGCGGCGGGGGCGGGACGGGTCATCGGTCGGCAGCAGGGCGCGGCGGCCCCAACACAAAGGCCGCCCGAAGGCAGCCTCGATGCTCGCACACCCGCGAAGGGTGCGGTTCAGTCCAGCTTCAGTCCAGCTTGAGATTCTGCTTCTTCACCACGTCCTTGTAGATCTCGTACTCGGCCTTGATCTGCGCCGCGAACTGCTCGGGCGTGTTGGCGACGATGATCGAGCCGGTGTCCTCGATGCGCTTGCGCACGGCCGGGTCTTCCAGCGCCTTGCGCGTGCCGGCGCTGATCTTGTCGACCACGTCCTTGGGCAGGCCCTTGGGGCCCAGGATGCCGTAGTAGGCCATGCGGTTCACCGGCTCCAGCCCCACTTCCTTGAAGGTGGGCACGTTCGGCAGCTCCTTCAGGCGCTCGGGCGCCGACACCACGATGGGCACCAGGCGGCCCGACTTGATGAAGGGCAGCGCCGAGGGCAGGTTGTCGAACATGATCGGCACCTGGCCGGCCACCACGTCATTCAGCGCCGGGCCCGCGCCGCGGTAGGGAATGTGCGTGACGAAGGTGTTCGTCATGCTCTTGTACAGCTCCATCAGCATGTGGCCGATGCCGCCGGTGCCCGAGGACGCGTACGAATACTTGCCGGGGCTCTTCTTCAGCTCGGCGACGAAGGCCTGGTAGTCCTTGGCCGGGAACGAGGGGTTCACGGCGATGATGTTGGGCGTGGCCGCGATGTTGATGATGGGCGTGAAGTCCGTGACCGGGTTGTACGGGATCTTGGGGTTGATGGCCGGGTTGGAGGCCGTGCTGGACACCGTCGCCACGCCCAGCTTGTAGCCGTCGGGCGCGGCGCGCACGGTCTCGGCGGCGCCCACGATGCCGCCGCCGCCGGCCTTGTTGATCACCACTACGGACTGGCCCAGCGTGCGGCCCAGCGGATCGGCGATCACGCGCGCGACGATGTCGGTGGTGCCGCCGGGCGCGAAGGGCACCTGCAGTTCGATCGGCTTGTCGGGATAGTTCTGCGCCCAAGCGGCCGGTGCGGCAGCGAGGGCGGCCAGCATCACGGTGCCGGTGAAGGCGGCCCATTGGCGACGTTGCATGTGGTTAGCTCCTTGTGATGAAGGTGGGGCCCGCAGGAAGACCGGCGCGCCGATCGCGCGGCGGTGGCTGCGGGCCGGGGTCTGCAATTGCAAGCAAATGCATTCGGACCGCGAATGCTAGCGGCTCGCCGGGACCGCCCCCCTCCTGGATAACCCACAAGTGCGGCAGGTCAAGCACGGGTGCCACGCACCGACGTCGTGCATGCGCGGCCGGTCCGGTACGGCCCGCGCTGCACGTATGCTGCGCGCCGTGAACTACGCGCAGCTGCTCTTCCCCGACTTTTCCCTCATCGCGTGCGGCTGGCTGCTGTGCCGCTTCACCGCGCTGGACCGGCGCGTGTGGGAGCCGGTGGAAGCGCTGGTCTATTACTTCCTCTTCCCGGTGCTGCTCTTCCATTCCATCGTGCGCAGCCCCATCGATTTCGGTGCCACCTCCCACTTGCTGCTGGCCGGTCTCGGCGTGGGAGCTGCGGGCATCGCGCTGGGCTATGCGCTGCCCTGGCTGCCCGGCCTGCGCGGGCGCCTGGATGCACGCGACCATGCCGCCAGCGTGCAGGTGGCCTTCCGCTTCAACTCCTTCATCTGCCTGGCCATGGCCGAGCGCCTGGCCGGCGCCGAGGGCCTGCTGCTCATCGCGGTGCTGATCGGCGTGTGCGTGCCGCTCATGAACGTGGCGGCCGTGTGGCCCATGGCGCGCCATGCCAACGCGGGCTTCGCGCGCCAGCTGCTGCGCAATCCGCTGATCATCGCCACGGCCTCGGGCCTGGTCGCGAACCTGCTGGGCCTGCGCGTGCCGTCCTGGGCCGAGCCCACGCTCGTGCGCATCGGGGGCGCCTCGCTGGCGCTGGGCCTCATGGCGGCGGGCGCCGGCATGCAGTTCGCCAGCCTGGCGCGCGGCAAGCGGCTGGGCGCCGCCGTGCTCGCCATCCGCCACCTGGTGCTGCCGCTGGTGGCCTGGGGCCTGGTGCGGTGGCTGGCGCTGGCCCCCGCGCAGGCGGCGGTGCTGATGGCCTTTTCGGCCGTGCCCACCGCGTCCAGCGCCTACGTGCTGGCGGCGCGCATGGGCTACAACGGCCCCTTCGTCGCGGGGCTGGTCACCCTGAGCACGCTGCTGGGCGTGATCAGCCTGCCCTTCGCGCTGAGCCTGCCGCGCTGAAGGCAGCGCCCTGCAGCACGCCGGGCGCGAAGCCGCGGCGTCACCGGCGCGCGCGGCCGGCGGATGCATGCGATAACCTCGGATGTTCGATTTCGCACATCCACCGTCGTGGCCCGAGGCACCCCGTGAAAACTTCCGCGCTCATTTCGGCCGATCCGGACATCGGTTTCGTCGTCGACGCCCCGCATGCCGACGCGCCGCTGGTCATTGCCTTCGGCTTCGTCAACTGGGAAGCGGTGCCGGACTTCGACTTCGACGGCCGCACCCTGAAGCTGGCCGCGCGCACCGGCGTGCCGATCAACCGCATCCTGCTGCGCGACACCGCCAATCTCTGGTACCAGCACGGCGTGAGCGGCCTCGGGCGCGATGCCGACGAGGTGGCCGCGGCCCTGCGCGGCTGGATCGAGCGCCTGCGCCCGAGCGCCGTCCACACGGTGGGCCAGTCGATGGGCGGCTATGCCGCGATCCTTTTCGGGGCCCTGATCGGCGCGGACCGCGTGCTGGCCTTCGGGCCGCTGTCCTACCTGCGGCCCGACTGGGCCCGGCGCGACGGCGAGACGCGCTGGCTGCCCGCGTTCGACAAGCTGCACCGCTTTCCGCCTGCCAGGCTGTACGACGACCTGCCCGCGCTGCTCGCGGCCACGCCGCGGCTGCCGGCCATCCGCGTGGTGATCGGCTCGGCCCAGGAGACCGGCCAGCCCGCCAACCTCGACCGGATGCATGCGCAGCGCCTGGCCCGCCACGCGGCCGTGTCCGTCCAGGAGTTCACGCATGCGCCCCACGCGGTCGTGCAGTGGCTCATCGACCAGGGCCACATCGACACGCTGCTGCAGCAATGGATCCTGCCCGACGCCCCGCCCGCATTGACGAAAGCGAACATGCCCGACCCTTCCTCTCCTGCCGCACCGGCTTCGGCTGCCCCGCCTTTCACCGATGCCTGGCGCGCATGGATCGCCGAGAACCTGACGCTGGGCAGCGCGCCCGATGCGCTGCTGCCCGTGCTGGTGGCCCAGGGCTTCCATGTCGGCGACGCGCAGCGCGAGCTGGACAAGGCCGCGCGCAGCCCGTACCTGCAGCCCGCGCGCCGGCTGGCGCAACGGGTGCTCAAGCGCGAATGGGTGCTGGAAGCGCACCGCAAGCTGCGCGGGCCGCACACGGCCATCGAACGGCGGCATCGCCTGTCGCGCGAGACCTTCCTGCGCGAGCACTACAGCGTCAACCGGCCGGTCATCATCACCGGCATGATGGAGGACTGGCCGGCGCGCCAATGGACGCCGCAGCACCTGGCCCAGGTCTTCGCCGAGCGCGAAGTGGAAGTGCAGGTCGGGCGCAATGCCAACGCCCGCTACGAGATGGAAGGCGCCCGGCACAAGCAGCGCGTGCGTTTCGGCGACTTCATGCAGCAGGTGATCCACGGCGGCGAGACCAACGACATCTACATGACCGCCAACAACGTCGGCGCCAACGCCCAGGCCATGGCCGAACTGTGGGACGGCATCGTGCAGATCCCCGAGTACCTGGACGGCAGCAACCCGGCCAACCGCGGCTTCTTCTGGATCGGCCCCGCCGGCACCATCACACCCACGCACCACGACCTCACCAACAACTTCATGGCCCAGGTCCTGGGCCGCAAGCGCGTGCGCCTGGTCGACAGCCTGCAGGCCGCGCGCATCTACAACACGCTGCATGTCTACAGCGACGTGGACCTCGAGAACATCGACTACGCGCGCTTCCCGGCGATGCGCGACGTGACGGTGCTCGAATGCGACCTGGCGCCGGGCGAGCTGCTGTTCATCCCGGTGGGCTGGTGGCACCATGTGCGCGGCCTGGATATCAGCGTCACCGTCACCTTCGTGAACTTCGTGTTCGACAACGACTTCTCGTCGATGTACAGCACCTATCAGCTGGTCTGAGCCGGTCCCTGCGCCAGCGCCCAGTCCACGTGCGCGCGCACCAGCGCGCTCGGATGCTCGCGGCGCGTGGCCAGGGCCGCGGCGGCCGACCCGTCGCCCGCGCGCAGCGCATTGCCCAGCGCCACCGCGATGTTGCGCAGCCAGCGCTCATGGCCGATGCGGCGAATGGGGCCGCCCTCGGTGCGGCGCAGGAATTCCTCCTCGCTCCAGGCGAAAAGCGCCGCCAGGCTCAGGCCGGCGAAACCGGCGCGCGCATCGAAGTCGCCGAGCGTGGAAGGCCGCGCGAACTTGTTCCAGGGGCAGATGAGCTGGCAGTCGTCGCAGCCGTAGATGCGGTTGCCCATCCGCGGCCGCAGCGCTTCGGGGATGGGGCCCGCATGCTCGATGGTCAGGTAGGAAATGCAGCGCCGCGCATCGAGCCGGCCCGGCGCGACGATGGCCTGCGTCGGGCACACGTCGATGCAGGCGCGGCAGCTGCCGCAGTGCGCCTCGACCGGCGCGCTGGGCGGCAGCGCGACGTCGACGTAGATCTCGCCCAGGAAGAACATCGAGCCGCCCTCGCGGTGGAGCACCAGCGTGTGCTTGCCGCGCCAGCCCTGGCCGCTGCGCGCGGCCAGCTCGGCTTCGAGCACGGGCGCGGAATCGGTGAACACGCGGTGGCCGAAGGGCCCGATCTCGGCCGCGATGCGCTCGGCCAGCTTCTGCAGCCGCGCGCGCAGCACCTTGTGGTAGTCCCGCCCGCGCGCGTAGAGCGAGACGATGCCTTCGCCCGGCCGCTGCAGGCGCGAGAACTCGATGTCCTGCCAGCCCGCGGGCGTGTCCCGCGGCAGGTAGTCCATGCGCGCGGTGATCACGCTGACCGTGCCCGGGACCAGCTCGCCCGGGCGCGCGCGGCGCATGCCATGGGCCGCCATGTAGGCCATCTCGCCATGGAAGCCGTGTTCCAGCCAGGCCGCCAGGCCCGCTTCGGCGCTCGACAGATCGATGCCGGCGATGCCGATTTGGGAGAATCCCAGCTCCCGGGCCCAGGCGCCGATCCTTGCCGCCCAGGCCCGCGGGTCCTGCACGCCGGGCTGCGCGGCACCGGCCGCGGCAGCCGGGCCCGGCTCCTCGGGGCGGTCCGGTTTCTTCCTGAGAGTGACGAGTTGAGCAGCGACAACCACCCTTCGATTGTAGAAACGCCCCCCGTGCGCGCGCAGGCCAGCCAGCACTGGCGCGACGAGGAAGACACCGCGCGCCTGGCGCAGGCGCTGGCGGCCGCGCCCGCGCTGCGCGATGCCTTCATCGCGCTGCACGGCGACCTCGGCGCGGGCAAGACCACCTTCGTGCGCCACCTGCTGCGCGCGCTGGGCGTGACGGGGCGCATCAAGAGCCCGACCTACGCGGTCGTGGAACCTCACCAGGGCCGCGAGGGTCAGGCCATCTTCCATTTCGACTTCTATCGCTTCAACGATCCGCGCGAATGGGAAGACGCCGGCTTTCGCGACATCTTCGCGGGTGCCGGGCTCAAGCTGGCCGAGTGGCCGGCGAACGCCCGCGGTCAGCTTCCCGTGCCGGACCTGAGCATTACCATCGACGCCATGAGTGACGACACCCGCCACGTGACCCTGCAGGCCCACAGCGACAGCGGCGTGCGCCTGCTGCAGGCCGCCGCATGAGCCGCCGCGCGCCGATCCCGGCCAATCCAGTCCAGGCCGCCGCCCCCGACAAGACCCGCCGCCACCTGCTGCAGGCCGGCACGCTCGCCCTGCTGCTGGGCCGCCAGCACATCGCCTTCGGCGCCACCATCGTGGCGGTGCGCATGTGGCCCGCGCAGGACTACACGCGCATCACCATCGAATCCGACCAGCGGCTGCAGACGCAGCAGCTGCTGGTGGGCAACCCGCCGCGCATGGCCATCGACATCGACGGGCTGGAACTGAGCCCGACCTTGCGCGAGCTGGTCGGCAAGGTGCGCGCCGACGACCCCTACGTGGCCGGCCTGCGCGTGGGCCAGTACGCGCCGCGCGTGGTGCGCATCGTGTTCGACCTCAAGCAGCCCGTGGTGCCGCAGGTGTTCTCGCTCGCGCCCGTGGCGGCCTACAAGAACCGGCTGGTGTTCGACTTGTACCCGCAGCGCGCGGTCGATCCGCTCGAAGCGCTGATCACCGAGCGCCTGCGCGATGCCACGGGCGTGCCCGGCGCGACCGCCGCCGCGCCGCCGCCCGCGGCCGGCGACGACCCGCTGGGCGACCTGATGCGCCAGCAGGCCAACCGCGCGGGCGCCGCCCTGCCGCCCGTGGCGAGCGCGCCGCCCGCGCAGCCGGCGCCGGCGCTGGCACCGCCCGCGCCGCAGGCGCCGGTGGCCAACGTGCCGCCGCCGCCCGCCCCCGCGGCGACCACCCAGGGCCCGAACCGCGCCACGCCCAGCCGCACCGACCGCATCATCATCGTGGCGCTGGACCCGGGCCATGGCGGCGAAGACCCGGGCGCGATCGGCCCCAACGGCACGCGCGAGAAGGACATCGTGCTGTCGGTGGCGCGCCGCCTGCGCGACCGCATCAACGCCAGCAGCGTGAACGGCAGCCCCATGCGCGCCTTCATGACGCGCGATGCCGACTTCTTCGTGCCGCTGGGCACACGCGTGCAGAAGGCCCGCCGCGTGCAGGCCGACCTGTTCGTGAGCATCCATGCCGACGCCTTCACCACGCCCACCGCGCGCGGCGCCAGCGTGTATGCGCTGAGCCAGAGCGGCGCCTCCAGCAGCGCGGCGCGCTGGCTGGCCAACAAGGAAAACGAGGCCGACCTCGTGGGCGGCGTGAACATGGGCGGGCAGGACGCGCACGTGCAGCGTGCCCTCTTCGACATGAGCACCACGGCACAGATCAACGACAGCATCAAGCTGGGCACCGCCATGCTCGGCGAGATGAAGGGCATGGGCGCACGGCTGCACAAGCCGCGCGTGGAGCAGGCGGGCTTCGCGGTGCTCAAGGCGCCCGACATTCCGAGCGTGCTGGTGGAGACCGCCTTCATCAGCAACCCCGAGGAGGAGGCCAAGCTGCGCAGCGCGGCCTACCAGGAGGAGCTGGCCGACGCGCTGATGCGCGGCATCCAGGGCTATTTCGCCAAGAACCCGCCGCTGGCACGCAGCCGCCAGCTCTGAGCCAACGCCGCCCGGGGCGCGCGGCCGACCTGCTGTAGGAAAGCGCGCCGCCTGTTACCCGCGGTTGCGCGTCTTGACGGCCCGCTTGCGCGCACAGACCGGCGCGCAACGTTCCTACATCGCGGCTTCACCGGCGCGGCGCACGATGCGTCCATCACTTCTCAAAGGTGGACATCATGACGACTCGCATCTGGATCTCTGCAGCCGCCGCTGCCGCGGCACTCACCCTGGCCGGTTGCGCCGCCGGCCCCAACCAGCAGCTGGGCACCGGCGTGGGCGCACTCGGCGGCGCCGTGGTCGGCAACGCCATCGGCGGCAACACGGCCAGCACCGTGGGTGGCGCCGCCATCGGGGGCCTGATCGGCAACCAGGTGGGCCGCAACGCCGACGAACGCAACTACTACCGCCAGCAGCAGCAACAGCCCTACTACTACCCGTACAACGGTCCGCGCTACTGAGTGAAGCCGGGGCGCCGGCGGCCCTGACAGCGCAGCGGCGCACCGCCGGCAGCCGCCTCGGGCGGCCGCGCCGCCCCCCTCTCATTGCCGGGCCGCGGCAGCGCATGGCTGCCTGTGTTCCACGACGAAGCGCGCCTCGGCGCGCTTCGTTCATGAGCGGCCTGCGAAGGGGCGCTCAGTGCACGGCCGGCGTCGTTTCTGCAGCGGCATTGGCGCGCGCGCCGCGCCAGGCCCCGTAGATGGCGATCAGGCCCGGCACGATGATCAGCGCCCAGATGATCTTGTCCAGGTGCGCTTTCACCAGCGGCAGGTTGCCGAAGAAATACCCGGCCGTGCCGATGCCCACCACCCACAGCAGGGCGCCGCCGATGTTGTAGGCCGTGAACTTGGCGCGGCTCATTTCAGCCACGCCCGCCACGAAGGGGGCGAAGGTGCGGATGAAGGGCATGAAGCGCGCGAGCACGATGGTGATGCCGCCATAGCGCTCGTAGAAGGCGTGGGCCTGGTCGAAGGCCTTCTTGTTGAACAGGCGCGAGTTCTCCCACTGGAACACCTTGGGCCCGAAATAGCGCCCGATGCTGTAGTTGCACTGGTCGCCCAGGATGGCGGCCACGACCAGCAGCGGCATGGCGATGCCGAAATTCATCAGCCCGGCGCCGCACAGCGCCCCGACGATGAACAGCAGCGAGTCGCCGGGCAGGAATGGCATGACCACCACGCCCGTCTCGACAAACACGATGGCGAAAAGCAGCGCATACACCCAGGGCCCGTAGGCGATGACGAACTGCTCGAGATGGGTATCGACGTGCAGGATGAAGTCGATGAGGAAGCTGACGATTTCCATGGCCGCGCATTATCGGGAGCGGCCCGCCGGCCCTTTCTAGAATGACCCGCGTGAGCGCCCTGCCTTCCCCCTCCCCCGATCCCTTCGCCCAGGCGGCGGCCTCCCGCCGCCCCATCCGCGAACTGCCCGACGAGTTGATCAGCCAGATCGCCGCCGGCGAGGTGGTGGAGCGGCCGGCCTCGGTGGTGCGCGAGCTGGTGGACAACGCGCTGGACGCCGGCGCCACTCAGGTCACCGTGCGCCTGCTGGCCGGCGGCGTGCGCCTGATCGGCGTGGAGGACGACGGCATCGGCATCCCGCAAGGCGAGCTGCCGCTGGCCCTGCGCCGCCACGCCACCAGCAAGATCGCGAGCCTGCACGAGCTCGAATCGGTGGGCACCATGGGCTTTCGCGGCGAGGCGCTGGCGGCCATCAACTCGATCGCCGAGGTCAGCGTGCTCTCGCGCCATGCCGGCGCCGACGGCGCCTGGCTGCTCGACGGCGGCACGGGCGAGCTCAAGCCCGTGGCACGGGCCCAGGGCACCAGCGTCGAAGTGCGCGAACTGTTCTTCGCCACGCCCGCGCGCCGCAAATTCCTCAAGACCGACGCCACCGAGCTGGCCCACTGCATCGAGGCCGTGCGCCGCCATGCGCTGGCGCGCCCCGAAGTGGGCTTCGCCATCTGGCACGAGGGCAAGCTGGTCGAGCAGTGGCGCGCCGCGGCCAGCGCCGCGCAGCGCATCGCCGACGTGTTCGGCGACGACTTCGTGGCCCGGAGCGTGCCCGTCGAGCACCAGGAAGGCGCCGTGCGCGTGAGCGGCTACGCCGGCGTGCCCGATGCCGCGCGCTCGCGCGCCGACCAGCAGTTCTTCTACGTGAACGGCCGCTACGTGCGCGACAAGGTGCTGGCCCACGCCGTGCGCAGCGCGTACGAGGACGTGCTGCACGGCCAGCGCCAGCCCGTGTTCGTGCTGCACCTGGCCATCGCCCCCTCGCGCGTCGACGTGAACGTGCACCCGACCAAGATCGAGGTGCGCTTTCGCGACGGGCGCGAGATCCACCAGGCCGTGCGCCACGCGATCGAGAATGCGCTGGCCGCGCCGCGCGCGGGCGCGGCCGCGGCGGCGCCCGGCGCGAAGGACGGCGGGCCGGCCACCGCGCAGCCCGCGCCGCTCTTGCGCGCCGACCGCCCGTCCACGCTGGCGCCCTGGGCCCAGCCGCGCTTCGCCTTCGGCGCCGAGCGCGCCGGGCGCGGGACCGGCGACATGGCCGCCCTGTGGCCCCAGCAGCCCGCGTCCCTGCCTGATGCGGCCCCGATCGACCCAGCGGCCGTACCCGTCGCTGCCGAGCGTGGGCCCGCCGATGGCTTCGGCTGGGCCGGGGCCCCGACCGGCGGCAACACGGCTTCGGCTTCCCCTGGGTCCGCCGCGACAGGTGCGTCCCTTCCACGGCCACCGGCCAACGACACCGAGGACTGGCCGCTGGGCCGCGCGCTGGCCCAGTTGCAGGGCATCTACATCCTGGCCGAGAACCGCCAGGGCCTGGTCATCGTCGACATGCATGCGGCGCATGAGCGCATCGTCTACGAGCGGCTCAAGACCCAGCTCGACGGCGCGGCCATCCAGAGCCAACCGCTGCTGATTCCCGCCACCTTTGCCGCCACGCCCGAGGAAGTGGCGACCGCCGAGGCCTGCGCCGAAGTGCTGCCCACGCTGGGCTTGGAAATCTCCCCCTTCTCGCCGCGCACCCTCGCGGTGCGCGCCGTGCCCGCTTCGCTGGCCGACGGCGACCCGGTCGAGCTGGCCCGCAGCGTGCTGGCCGAGCTGGCCCAGCACGACGCCAGCACCGTCGTGCAGCGCGCCCAGCACGAATTGCTGGGCACCATGGCCTGCCACGGGGCCGTGCGCGCCAACCGGCGGCTCACGGTGGACGAAATGAACGCCCTGCTGCGCCAGATGGAAGCCACCGAGCGCTCGGACCAGTGCAACCACGGGCGGCCGACCTGGCGGCAACTGAGCGTGCGCGAGCTGGACGGGCTGTTCCTGCGCGGCAGATAAGCGCATCGAGGGCACCCCGCCCCGCCCGCCGGCCTTGCGGGCCAGGCGCATCGCCGCGCCCGCACGCCGCGGCGCCGCCCGTGCCTGCGCCGCGGGCCACGCCCGACCCCCCGTTCGCCCGGTCCGCGGCTCCGGGTTTCCCACTACGACCGCCACGCGGGCACGCCCGTTGCATACACCGTCGCCAACGCCCCAGAAGCGTTGCAGGGAGTTACCCCGTTGTCGTGTCAACGCCAACGGACGACAGTTCGTGAACTTTTGACCGCTCACCTTGTCAGTCAGCCCCATGAAGCGATGGACCTTTCTTGCGACAGCCGCGGCCTTCTGCGCCCTGCTGGCCGGCGGCTGTTCCACCCTCGATGAACGCCAGCGCGAATGGATCTTCCAGCCCAGCGACCGCAGCTGGGGCAACAGCGCGGCCATGACAGAGGGCATGGAGGACATCTGGATCGACTTCAAATCTCCCTCCACCGGCCAGCCGGCGCGGCTGCACGGCCTCTGGTACGGCGACGCGCCCACCTCGCCCGAGACACCGGTCATGCTGTACCTGCATGGCGCGCGCTTCAACGTGGCGGGCTCTGCGCCGCGCATCCGCCGCATGCACGAGCTGGGCTTTTCCGTGCTCGCCATCGACTACCGCGGCTTCGGCAAGAGCACGCAGGCCCTGCCATCGGAGCTTTCCGCGCGCGAAGACGCCCGGGCCGCCTGGGACTGGCTGGCCCGGAAGTACCCGAAACAGCGCCGCTACATCTTCGGCCATTCGCTGGGCGGGGCCATCGGCATCGACCTGGCCGCGCAGGTCAAGGACGAGTCGGGCACCATCGTGGAAGGCACCTTCACCTCCATCGCCGACGTGGTGAGCAGCTTCAAGTGGGGCTGGCTGCCCTTCAGCGCGCTGGTCACGCAGCGCTTCGAATCGCTCAACAAGGTCAAGTCCATCGAATCGCCGCTCCTGGTGGTGCATGGCTCCAACGACACACTGATCAACCCCACGCTGGGCAAGAAGCTGTACGACGCGGCCACCACGCCCAAGCTCTTCGTGCTGGTCGAAGGTGGCTCGCACCACAGCACCAACTCGATCGGCGAGCTGCAGTACCGCACCGCGCTGAGCCAGCTCTTCGACATGAAGGGACGCCCGACGGTCCCGCCGCCCGGGCCGGCCGAGCCGCCGCAGGCCGTCCAGGCCGCGCCGCAGGCGGCGCCCGCCGGCGGCGCAGGCCTCGCGGTCCGCACGCGCGCCGGCTGACGCGGCCGCCCGCCGCCGCCCCGGCCCGGCGAGGGCGCGCGCCCATTTGCTACCCTCGGGCGGATGCCCGCGCCGCCGCCCCTGTCTCCCCCGCTTTCCGAATCGGCCCCTCCGGACGCCCCTGCCCCTTCCCGCCGCGCCAGCCCGGCCGGCCGGCCGGCCCGCGCGGACGCACGCGCCCGCATGCCCCCGGCGCTCGTCGTGCTGCTGCTGGCCCTGCTGCTGGGCATCCAGCCCGTCACCACCGACCTCTACCTGCCGACCCTGCCCGCGCTCACGCAGGCCCTGGGCGGCAGCGTGTCGCAGGCGCAGCTCACGCTCACGGCGCTGCTGCTGGCCTTCGGCGGCGCGCAACTGGTGTTCGGCGCGCTCTCGGACCGCTTCGGCCGCCGCCCGGTGCTGCTGATGGGCATGGGCGCCTACGTGCTCGCCGCGCTGGCCACGGCCGCGGCCCCGTCCATCGAGGTGCTGATCGCCGCGCGCACCGTGCAGGGCGCCGCCATGGGCGCGGCCGTGATGGTGGCGCGCGCCATGGTGCGCGACCTGTACCCGCCGACCGAGGGCGCGCGCGTCATGTCGCGCGCACTCACGGGCCTGGGCGTGATCGCCTGCCTGTGCGCGCCCCTGGGCGGGCTGGTGTCCGGCCTCTGGGGCTGGCGTGCCGCGCTGCTGAGCACGGCGCTGTTCGGCAGCTTCGCCTTCGCGCTGGTCGCACTGCGCTTCCGTGAAACGCTGGGCCGGCCCGATCCGGCGGCGCTGCAGCCGGCGCGCCTGGCCGCCACCTGGGCCGGCATGCTGCGCCACCCCGTGTTCACGAGCTTCACGGCCCTGACCAGCGCCGCCTATGCGCTGCTGTTCACCTTCCTGGCCTCTTCTTCCTTCGTGTTCATCGAGGTGCTGGGGCTGAGCAAGCCGGCCTACGGGATGGTGATGCTGTGGAATTCGCTCTCGTACATCGGCGGCACCTTCCTGTGCCGGCGCTGGCTGCCACGGCATGGCATCCGCGGCACGGTCGCGCGGGCGGGGGCGCTGTCGCTGGTCGGCGGTGCGCTCATGGGCGCACTGGCGCTGGCCGGCGTGCAGACCGTGTGGGCCATCGTGGCGCCGCTCACCCTGGTGATGCTGGCCCATGGCGTGCACCAGCCCTGCGGCCAGACCGGCGCCATCGGTCCCTTCCCGCAGGCCGCGGGCGCGGCCTCGGCGCTCAATGGCTTCATGCAGATGGTGGTGGCCTTCGGCGTAGGTGCCTGGCTGGGCGTGGCGCTGGAAGACCGCAGCACGAAGCCGCTGGCGCTGGGCATCGCCTTCTGGGGCGGCGTGCTGGCGCTGCTGGCCTGGACGGTGGTGCGCCGCCACGCCGGCGGCCCAGCCGCCCAAGGGCGCACCCCATGAGCACGGCCGCCGCTGCGCCCTGCATCGCCCTGGCCGGCCCCACGGCCAGCGGCAAGACCGCGGCCGCGCTGGCCGCCGCCGCCTCGCTGGCGCGCACGCAGCCGGTGGAAATCGTCAGCGTCGATTCGGCCCTGGTCTACCGCGGCATGGACATCGGCAGCGCCAAGCCCAGCGCGGCCGAGCGCGCGGCCGTGCCGCACCACCTGATCGACACGCTCGACCCCACCCAGAGCTACAGCGCCGCCGCCTTCGTGGCCGACGCCGTGCGGCTGGTGGGCGAGATCCGCGCACGCGGCGCGCTGCCGCTGCTGGTGGGCGGCACCATGCTGTACTTCAAGGCGCTGATGGAAGGCCTGGACGCCATGCCCGCCGCCGACGCCGAGGTGCGCGCGCAGATCGATGCCGAGGCCGCCGACGAAGGCTGGCCCGCGATGCATGCGCGCCTGGCCGAAGTGGACCCGGCCACCGCGGCCCGCCTGGCGCCGCACGACAGCCAGCGCATCCAACGCGCGCTGGAGGTGTGGCGCACCAGCGGCCAGCCGCTGTCGCACTTCCACCAGCGCGCCCAGACCCCGCAGCCCGCGCTGGCCCTGCACCTGATCTCGCTGGAACCGATCGACCGCGCCTGGCTGCATGCGCGCGTGGCGCAGCGCTTCGACGCCATGCTGGAGGCCGGCTTCCTCGAGGAGGTGCGCACCTTGCGCGCGCGCGGCGACCTGAACCTAGAACTGCCGTCCATGCGCTGCGTGGGCTACCGCCAGGCCTGGGAGATGTTCGACGCGCTGGCCGCCCAGGGCGGCCGCGCACCAGATGCCGCCGATCTGGCCACCCTGCGCGAGCGCGGCATCGCCGCCACGCGCCAGCTGGCCAAGCGCCAGATCACCTGGCTGCGCAGCATGCGCGCGCGGCAGATCATCGCGGCCGACGCGAGCGACGCGCTGGTGCAGGCCGTGGCCGCCGTGCATGCGGCGCGCAAGGCGCAGCAGCCATGAGCGCCCGCCCGAGCGTTCCGGCCGAGGCTTGCCCCGAAGCGCGCCCCGTCAGCCTGCGCCTCGAAGGCCTGGCCAAGCACTACGCGCAGGCGCCCGTGTTCCAGCACGTGAGCTTCGAGGTCGCGCCCGGCGAGTTCGTCGCCATCGTGGGCGAGTCCGGCGTGGGCAAGTCCACGCTGCTCAACTGCATCGCCGGCCTGGACGACTGGCAGGCCGGCCGCGTGCTGGCGGGCGGCACCGACATCGGCACGCTGGATGCCGAGGCGCGCGCGCACTGGCGCCGCCGGCACGTCGGCTTCGTGTTCCAGGCCTTCCACGTGCTGCCGCACCTGGACGTGGCGCAGAACGTGGGCCTGCCGCTGTTGCTGCTGCAGCAGCCCGACGACGCGCGCGTGCAGCAGATGCTGGATGTGGTGGGCCTCGCAGGCCTGGGCGCGCGGCTGCCGCAGCAACTGAGCGGCGGGCAGTTGCAGCGCGTGGCCATCGCCCGCGCGCTGGTGCACCGCCCCGGCCTGCTGCTGGCCGACGAGCCCACGGGCAACCTCGACCCGGCCACGGCCGAGAAGGTGATGGACGTGCTGATCGCGCAGACCCGCGAGCAGCAGGCCGCGCTGGTGCTGGTCACGCATTCGGCCAGCGCGGCGGCGCGTGCGGACCGGGTGCTGAAACTGCGCGCGGACGGGATCGAAGGTTGACGGGGAAGACGCAGGAGCTCAGGTGACCACGCCAGGCCCCATCCCCACCCGATACGCAGACGGCGACGCTGCGCCTTTCAAGGCATAGGCTTTCACCTGCCGCTCGCGGTAAATGCGTGGCTTGTGCGATGAGATGGTGCGGACGTTGCGAGCTCGCCCGTGTCGGCCGGGTTGTGGCGCAGCGCGGCGACGGCGTCGCGGCCGTTGTGCAGCACTTCGCCCGCCTCTTCGAGGAAGATGGCCTGCAGGTCGTCTTCGTCGAGTTCGCCAGTCGAGCGCCAGCCCGGCTGGTCTTCAGCGTGGCCGACGCGCCCAGCGCCTCAAACGGCTCGGTGCTGGCATCCAGCACCAGACGCCTGATGACCGACACCGACGGGCCCACCGCCTCCCCATGCGCGAGGGATGTGACCTGCAGGCGCTGTGCGTCGGTGGCCGCGGCGTCGCCGTGTACGTCGGAGCTTCGCTGCACGGCGCGGGCCGCCCACTGCGCCAGTGCGTTCGCCGCGTAGGCGGCGGCATGCGCGCGGCAGCTTGGCGTAGAGTGGCCGCTTTGGCCCGCCCACCCCAACCGCCCATGACCGCCACGCCCCCCACCGACCGTTGGATCGAACACGCGCAGGGCCGCCTCTTCGCACGTCGCTGGCAAGGCAGCGACGCGCAGGCCGCGCCCCTGCTGCTCTTTCACGATTCGCTGGGCGCGGTGGAACTGTGGCGCGACTTCCCCGCCGCATTGGCCGAGGCGACCGGCCGCAGCGTCGTGGCCTATGACCGGCTGGGCTTTGGCCGTTCCGACGCGCGCAGTGGCCTGCCGCCGCTGGACTTCGTGGTCGACGAATCACGCAGCTACCTGGACGCACTGCTGACCCAGTTGGGCATCACCCGCTTCGTGGCGCTGGGCCACAGCGTGGGCGGTGGCATGGCCATCGAGACGGCGGTGCAAAGGCCCGAAGCCTGCGAGGCGCTGATCGTCATCGCGGCGCAGATCTTCCCCGAGGCCCACACGCTGGACGGCATCCGCGCCGCGGCGCCGCATGTGCGTTCGCCCGAGCAGGTTCAGAAGCTGGCCCGCTACCACGGCGACAAGGCCGAATGGGTCTTGAGCGCCTGGATCGACCGCTGGCTGGACCCGGCCTTCGCCACCTGGACGCTGAAGGCGCGGCTGCCGCAGGTGCGCTGCCCCATGCTGGCGCTGTACGGCTCGAAGGATGAATACTGCAGCGCCATGCACGGCCAACTCATCTGGCAGCAGACCGCGGGCCGCGCCACCGTGCAAACGCTGGACGGCCTGGGCCATGTGCCGCACCGTGAAGACCTGGGCCAGGTGACGGGCCTGATTGCCGACTTCCTGCGTATCTCGCTATCTCCACCACACACTGATTCACGCGTGACAACGCGCTGACCGACCCGGCCAGCGCCCGACAGGCAGCCAGATCTCTTCATTCCGGACACGGCGCGGAAGTGGACGACGCGCTGGGCAATCTGGCGCAGGTCCAGCAGTCGCGCCTGACGGCGGTGGTCAACCCGTGCCTCTTCCTGGGCGGCGGTTGGCAAGCAGCGCAGACGGCTGTAACGCAGGCCGGCTGGCCGCGCGAATCAGCGCGTTCCTGCACCCATCCGCCGGCCGCCCCGCTTTGTCGTGCGCGCCTGCGCTCAGGTTCAGGCGCCCCACAGCTCATAGGCCAGTCCCTGCTGCGCCAGCTCCGGCAGCCCGATCAGCTGCGCCGTCTGAGGCAATTGCGCCACGAAGCTCAGCACCTCGGCCCGGTCCCATTGCTGCTGCGCGGCCAGCTCCAGCGCCTGTTGCATCTCCAGCTCGCTCGGCGCATACCCTGCCACGTTCTGGTACAGCAGCGTGACCAGGGCCTGCAGGCTGTCCCCGCCGGCCAGCGCGTCGAGCACCCCGTGGTTCTGTGCGTCGCGCGCCAAGGTCTCGGCATCCACTGCATCCACATAAGCCAGCACCTCGCCCACCAGCGCGCGGTCTTCGATGGCCCCCGCCCCCTTCACGGCCGCCAGCAAGCGCAGCGCCTGGCCTGCGTTGCCGTCCAGGTCCAGCGCCACCGCATGGTCGGCGAACTGCAGACGCTCCACATCGTGCAACTTGTCGCGCCCTCCATCCTGGGCCGTGCTGCGCACGGTCCAGTGGCCCTCATCGTCCTGGCTCCAGCTGTAGCGCGAAGCGTTGGCGCCATACACCACCGTATCCACCCCTGCCCCGGCCTCAAAGATGTCATCGCCCTGCTGCGCACGGAACACCTCATTGCCAGCCGAGCCGAACAGCGGACCGTCATAGGGCGTCAATGCCAGCCCTTGCTGGGCCAGAATGCCCAACCCCATGGCCTGGGCCGTCACCGGCAGTCCCGCCGCAATCTGCAGCAGTTGCGCGTTCGAATACCCGCCCCCCGCCTGAAAGGCCAGCAGATCCTGCAGCTCGGCCGCATCGGGGGCGCGGCCCACGATGTTCGTGTGCAGCAGCGTCAGCAAGGCCGCAGGCTCGGCACCACCCGCCAAGGCCGCCAGCAGCCCCAGGTTGTCGGCCACCTGGGCCACCGGGCCCAGCTTCAGGGCATCGACATAGGCCACGGCTTCACCGACCAATCGCGGGTTGTCCAGGCCGGCCCGGCCCCACAGCGAGAACACGAGCAGCGCGGCCTGCGCCGCCGATGCACCCAGTCCACCGCCGGCCAGGTCCAGTGCGACCGCGCCATCGTCAAAGACCAGGCGCTCGATGCCCGGCAAGGGCGTGGCGCTGCTGCCGGCGGCGGTGCGGATGCCCCACACGCCGTCGTCGGCGCGTTGCAGCACATAGTCGTTGCGATCCCCAGCGTAGCGAACCCAGTCGATGTGCGGCGTGGCCACTGCGGGTGCGGGCGGGACCGGCGGTGGGGGTGGCTGAGGTGCAGGGGGTTGCGGCGCAGGGGGTTGTGGCGCCGGCGGCTGCGGTGCTGGTGGCGGTGGCGGTGGCGCCGGTGGCTGCGGGGCAGAAGTGGCCGTCAGCACATAGTCCTGCGTCACCTGCTCGATGCCATCGCTGAGCGTCAGATGGATCGCTGCCGCGCCCGCCGCTGTGGCGGTGAATGTGGCGTGGGCGACTGCGGCATTGATCTGCGCCGCCGTGCCCGTGATCTGGATGCCGGGCGTGGCCGAGTCGGCATCCGTCAGGCCGTTCAGCGCGCCGCCGGTCGGGGTGAGCGTCAGCGTCAGTGGCACGTCGGCGCCATCGGGGTCCGAGACCGTGAAGTCCGCCAGCGCAGCGGCCAGCCCCACCGTCACGCCCAATGGCAGGGTGGGCACGCCGGTCAGCACCGGCGCATCGTTGACGGGCGTGATGTCCAGGCTGGCGGTTCCGGCGACCGTGTCCGTGCCATCGGTGATGTCGTAGCTGAAGCTGACGCCGGTGTCGTCGTTGGGTGCCGGTGTGAAGCTCCAGGTGCCGTTGCCGTTGTCCACCAGCATGCCATTGCCGCTGGAGATCACCAGGCCAGTGGCCGTGAGGCTGTCGCCCTCCACATCGCTGGCGTGGACCAGCAGCTCGGCCTGGGTGATGGTGCGCGCGCCGCTGTCTTCGGCGATCGCGTCCAGGGTCACTGGGGAGGTGGTTGGAGCCGAGTTGATGGCCGTGATGTTGACCACCGTGCTGCCAATGGCCGTTTGTGCGCCGCCGCTGCCTTGGGCGCTTGAGTTGCCGTCGCTGAAGACCCAGTCCAGCGTGACGCTGGCGGGCGGGGTGTTGCTGATGTTGGCATAGGTCAGCGAGCTCAGGGCGGCGTTCACGCGCGCCTGGGTGGCCTGGTCATTGAAGGTGATGGCCAGCGTGCCACCCGACTGGGTGTAGCTGCCGATGACGGTGCCGGAGAATTCGACGTTGCCGCTGCCGTTGCCCGTGAAGCTCAAGGCGCCGCTGGCACCGAAGACGTCTTGCGCATCGGCAGCGCCGCTGCGTGCCAGCGTGAGGCTGGCGCCTGCATAGTGGCCCTGGGCGGCCAGTTCGGCGTCGAAGATGGCCACCGATGCGTCCAGCACCACGGGCGCGGCGCCTTCGGTGTAGCTCACCGTGCCGCCCAGGGTGTCGAGCGGGTTGGGCGGGGCGTTGAAGCTCGTGTCCAGGCTGCCGTCGGCGTTCAGGCGGATCAGGCTGAAGTCGTTGTTGTTGCTGCCGTTGTCGCTGTACCCGGCCACCACGATCTTGCCGTCGGGCTGCAGGGTGACGCTGTGGCCACGGTCATCGCCGCTGCCCACAGGCACCAGCAGCTTGCCGTCGTCGCCGAAGCCGCTGTCCAACGTGCCATTGGCGTTCAGGCGGATCAGGCTGAAGTCTTTGCCGTTGCTGCCGTTGTCGCTGTGCCCGGCCACCACGATCTTGCCGTCGGGCTGCAAGGTGACGCTGTAGGCTTCGTCAGTGCCGCTGCCCACGGACACCAGCAGCTTGCCTTGATTGCCAAATGCGGTGTCCAGCGTGCCGTCGGCGTTCAGGCGGATCAGGCTGAAGTCGTCGTTGCCGCCGTTCAAGCTGGTCCCGGCCACCACGATCTTGCCGTCGGGTTGCAGGGCGACGCTGTACCCAATGTCTATGCTGCTACCCACGGGCATCAGCAGCTTGCCTTGATTGCCAAAGCCGGTGTCCAGCGTACCTTCGGCGTTCAGGCGGATCAGGCTGAAGTCCCAGTCGATGCTGCCGTTGAGGCTGAACCCGGCCACCACGATCTTGCCGTCGGGCTGCAGAGCGACGCTGTACCCCATGTCTGCGCTGCTGCCCACAGGCGCCAGCAGCTTGCCGTCGTCGCCAAAACTGGTGTCCAGCGTGCCATTGGCGTTCAGGCGGATCAGGCTGAAGTCGCTGTTGCTGACGCCCGAGCTGGTCCCGGCCACCACGATCTTGCCGTCGGGCTGCAAGGTGACGCTGTTGGCGTGGTCATGGCTGCTGCCCACGGGCACTAGCAGCTTGCCTTGATTGCCCAAACCGGTGTCCAGCGTGCCGTCGGCGTTCAGGCGGATCAGGCTGAAGTCGTTGTTGTTGCTGCCGTTCCAGCTAAACCCGGCCACCACGATCTTGCCGTCGGGCTGCAGCGTGACGCTGGAGGCCTGGTCAGTGCTGCTGCCCACGGACACCAGCAGCCTGCCGTCTTCGCTGAAGCTGGTGTCCAACGTGCCATTGGCGTTCAGGCGGATCAGGCTGAAGTCTTCGCGGTTGAAGCCGTTCCAGCTGTACCCGGCCACCACGATCTTGCCGTCGGGCTGCAGGGTGACGCTGTGCGCCTCGTCAGCGCCGCTGCCCACGGGGACCAGCAGCGTGCCCGTGCCCGTGGGCACGGCGAAGGTGGGCGCGGTGTTACTGGTCATGCAGAGCTCCGTGAATGAATGGACAAAAGCAGTCAAAGCGCAAGAGCGCCGGTGCATGCGCCCCCGGGAGAACGGCCCTAAGCGCTGATGTGTTGATGTTCGGCGAGGGGCTTCACAAGGTAAATCACCAGAACTAGTGATATTGCGGGTCTCGATTGCTCACCGCCCTGCAAGCGCCGCAGTTGAAGGCTCCACCCAGGGGGCCGAGGTGATGGCTCATGTGATTTCTTCAGCCATCGCGCCTGATCTCCGCCCGGCCGGTGTGGCGTTCCGAGCGGCGCGGTCATGCGCGGGTCGCCACGCAAGCCCGGGCAACCGGGCGCGCGGGCCGGCGCCCCCATAGCACCGCTTCAGAACAGGGTGGACGGCAGTGCCGTACCCGCCACCGCAGTGGCAATTTCGACCTGGAGCATCGTGCCACTGGCGTCCGATTCGATGTGCAGCGTGCCACCGATGCGCGTGACACGCGCCTGCATGCTGTTCAGGCCTAGGCCGCTCATGGCCTGCTGCACCAGCGCCACGTCGAAGCCCAAACCGTCGTCCTGCACCACCAGCCGCAGGCCCGTGCGCGAGGGTTGCTCGATGCCGATCTCTTCCATCTGCACCACCAGCGTGCGCGCGCGGCTGTGCTTGACCACGTTGGTCAGCGCCTCTTCCAGGAAGCGTGTCAGGCCCAGCGCCTGCCGCGCCGATAGCAGGCAGGGCCAGGTGGCGGGTGTGTGCCAGTGGCAGCGCACGCCTAGTTCCTCGAACAGCCGGCCGAAGCGGTGGCGGATGGGCGCCAGCCATTGCACGGGCGTGGGCGGCACTGGCGCCGTGGCGCTGCCGTGGGTGTCGACGATCTGGCGCAGATCGTCGCGCAGCGACTTGAACATCGACAGGTAGTGGTGGCGCTGCAGCTGGCTGCCGGAGTGCTCCACCAGCGCCACCGAACGCACCAGCGAACTGCCCAGGCCGTCGTGCAGCTCATGTGCCACGCGCAGGCGTTCGCTCAGGCGCACGTTGTCCAGCTCCAGCGCGTGCTCGCGGCTCAGTGTGTGGGCCAAGTCCTCTCGCGCCAGGCGCACCTGCTCGGCCAGTTGGTCGTTGAAACGCTCCACCTGCCGCAGGGTGCGCGTGAAATGCCCGGCCAGCACCAGCGACATACCCAACGTGATGATCAGCGCGGTGACGGGGGTCCACGGCGTGCCTTCGTCCAGCACGCTCACGACCATCAGTGCGTCATGGACGGCCGGCGCGAGAAAGCCCACGCAGCAAGCGGCGAGCAGCAGGTGCTCGACCTGGCGGGTGCGCAGTGCCTGAACGATGAATTCCACGCAGGCGCCCAGGATCAGCAGCACGCTGACCGTGAATGCAGCCACGTTGGCATACCAAAGCGCGGGCACGGGCAAGGCGACGACCGCCACGATGGCCGGCAGCGTCACCCCCGCCAGCACGCGCGTGCGCCAGGGGCGCAGCAGGGCGCCAAAGTGCCACAGGAACATGCAGAAGGCACCTGCGTAGGCCACCATCCATGCCGACACCCAGCGCATCCAGCTTCGCCCATCGGGGAAAGGCCACGGCACTTCGGTGAGCACGTTGTTCAGGCCCACCAGCACCCAGGCCAGGGCGGCGAAGGCATACCAGCCATAGGCTTTCTCTTGCCGCCGCATGAGCCACAGCATGAAGAAGAACACGCCCAGCGTGGCCGAGATCAGCACGTTGGCACCGGGCAGCACACGGCGGTACAGGCGTTGCGTCTCTCCATGGGCCAGCGCCTGCGCGGCGGGTGCGACGCGCACCGCACCCAGGCCCGCGCCCTGGTCGGCCAGCCCCACCACCTGGACCCACAGCCGATTGGCGCCGGCCTGCAGCGCCGCGGGCGGCAGCAGGAAGGCGCGCGGCATGTTCCAGCTGCGGCTCAGCGGCTCCACCAGGTTCTGGTCGCGCCACAGCAGGCTGTGCTCGTTGAGCCGGATAGTGCCGGCCATGTTGACGGAGGTGAAGGCCGCGCCCAAGGCCTCGGCGGCCTCGCCGACACAGGGGGCCGTCCAATCGATGCGGTACCAGACGATGCCGTCGAAGTCGGGCCAGCGCGTCTGCCAGCGGTCGGGCAGCGTCACGCGCTCCCAGCCGGTGCTGGGGGCCGCCTGCTCAGGCCCGCTGCCCGCGGGCGTGCGGGCGGCCCAGATGCCGTCGATGTGCGGCTCGCACACCGGGGCCGACGGGCCCGGCGTGGGTTGGGGTTGCTGCTGCGCCCCTACCGAAGCCAGTGTGAGCAGCCATGCCAGCGTCAGGCCAGCCAGCCACGCGAACGGGCTTCGTGGACGGCGCGCGTGCGCGACTTCACGGCCAGCTTGCGGTAGATGTGCTTGATGTGGCATTCGACGGTGTGGCGCGACAGGAACAGGCCTTCGGCGATTTCGCGGTTGGTCAGGCCCTGGGCGACCAGGTGCAGGATCTCGGTCTCGCGCGGCGTGAGGGCGCCTTCTTCCAGCCGGTCGGGACTGCTGGCCGGCGCCTGCGAGAGGTCGAGGATACGGCGCGCGATGAAAGGGTCGATGGGCGCGCCACCGCGCAGCACGCTGCGCACGGCCAGCACCAGTTCCATGTCGTCGCGTTCCTTGAGCACGTAGCCGGTGGCGCCGGCGCGCAGTGCCGTCAGGATCAGATCTTCGGTGCTCCAGGCCGAGATGACGAGGATGCCCAGGCCCGGGTCGTCGGCCCGCAGCTCAGCGATCAGGTCGACGCCGCTGCCGTCGGGCAGGCCCAGGTCCACCAACGCCAGTGCATGGGGTTGCTGCGCGGTCTGTGCACGCGCCTCGGCCAGCGAGGCGGTGAACACCAGCGCATCGTCGGTATAGCCCAGTTGCGCCAGCAAGCGCGCGATGCGTTCGCGCATCAGCGCGTCGTCCTCCACGATCAGCACCGGCGCCGGCAGCGCGGGGCCCATGGCATCGACCAGGGCCTGGCGGTCGTCGGGCGGCAAGGGAGGGTTCATGGTGGGCGTCAGGCAGACAGAGGCGGGACGGCGCCCCGCGCCGCCCCCCGGAGTGTGCCCAATGCCGGGCGCAGGCGGTATCCCCGAAACTGGTGATTTCGGCCCGGCGCCCTTCAGTCCTGGCTCAGGTCGATGCCATAGATCGCATAGCTGCCCGTGCCGCCGTTCACGCCGCCGTCGTCGGCGCGTTCTACGCGGATGTGGCCCAGGCCCGCGGCCTGCGCCACGCCCAGCGCATTCGGGCCCGACTTGAACAGCACCTTGCCCGCGGTCTTGACCGGCGCGAAGCGCCAGCTGCGCGTGCTCCCATGCGTGGCGCGGGCCAGGCGCTTCTGTTCCTTGACGTAGTTCAGCACCACCTCGCGGTTCGCGTCGGGCGAGGCCCAGACGATGTCGAAGGCCTTGCCCGTGCCCAGGATGTAGGGCGCGCTGCTGTTCGCACGGTAGTTGTTGGTGGCGACGATGAACTCCTGCGCGGGGTTCATCGGCTGGCCTTGGTAGCGCAGGTTCTTGATGCGCTCGCCGCCCTGCGCCGGGTTGTTGACGTTGTACTTGGGCTGGGTCACGTCGATCTCGTACGAAATGTCCGGCGAGGTGAACACGTCGAAGTTGTAGCCCGGGAAGGATGCACCGGGCTGCACGCCGGTCTTGCTGTCGTTGATGAGCCACTGGTCCTCGGCCTTCGCCGGGTCGATCTGGTTGAAGCGGTGGGCCGCGTTCTCCAGCCACAGCTTGATCTGCGCGCCGTTCACCTTCACGGCGTGGACCGTGTTGTTGTCGTACAGGTACAGGTCGGCGGCGTTGGCCACCGTCACGGTGCCGGCGGCCACGTCGGTGTAATCGCTGCTGTTGCCGTAGCCGGCCTTGAAGGGCGCCGTGACCGACAGCACCGGCAGGCTCGCGTACTGCGGCAGGTTGCTGCGCACGTAGCGCGCCACATGGTCCTGCTGCGCCTGGTTGACGATCTGCAGCGCCGTCACGTCGCCCAGGTCGGCGAACAGCGTGCTCATGCGGAAGTCCGACGTGCCGATGGGCGAGGTGACGTAGCTGCGGGTTTTCTGGTGCAGGTCTTCCACCGCCGCGACGACAGCAGGGTCCGAGGCCACGTAGGCGCTGCCGTTCTGGATGTTGCGCACCTGCACATCGGTCTTGGCGCTGTCGACGGCCCACTTCTTGGCCGTGCCATCCCATTGGAGCGAGTAGTGGATCAAGCCGATGGCCTTGCCCCACGAACTGGGCATCACCGCAGGCACGCCGTGCACGGTGCCCCTGGCGTTGTCGGCGCCTGCGAACTTGTAGGCCGCGTTGGTGCCGCGGTCGGGGAACACGCCGTGCTGGTGGCCCATGATCAGGCCGTCGATGCCCGGCACCTGCTGCGCGATGTGGGCGCCGGGGTTTTCCATGCCGGGCTGATGCGCGCCTTCCTGCATGCCGCCGTGCAGCAGCACGAAGACCAGGTCGGCGCCCTTGGCGCGCACCTCGGGCACGTACTGCTTCGCGGCGGCCAGGCCGTCCTGCGTGCGGATCTTGCCTTCGAGCTTGTCCTTGTCCCAGTTCAGGATGCCGGGGGTGGTGATGCCCACGATGCCGATCTTGACCGGCAGCGTCACGGTCTTGCCGTCGGCCTGCGTGGCCGTCAGCTGGCGCTCGAGGATGACGTAGGGATCGACCAGCGGCTTGCCGCTCTTGAGGCTGGTGACGTTGGCCGTCACGACCGGGAAGCCCGGGCCCTTGTCCTTGGCACCGAGCTTTGGATCGACGCCTTCCACGTCCAGCCCGCCGCCCAGGATCTGGCTCAGGAAAGGCAGGCCGAAGTTGAACTCGTGGTTGCCCAGCACGCCGGCGTCGTACTTCAGCGTCGCCATGGCCTTGTACATGGTGAGCTGCTGCGTGGCCGGAATCGGCGCGATCTGCGCTTCATAGGAGCCCAGCACCGTGCCCTGCACCGTGTCGCCGTTGTCCACCAGCAGGGTGTTCGGGAATTCGCTGCGCGCCTGGCGGATCAGCGTGGCGGTGCGCTCGAAACCGACGGTCTTGTCCTCGCGGTCGCTGTAGTAGTTGTAGCTGCGCGCGTAGTAGTGCAGGTCGGTGGTGCTCAACAATGCCAGCTGTGCCGTGGCGTTCTGGGCCGCGGGCTCGGGCGTGGGCACGATGGGCAGCCAGGTGCCGCCGTCACCGCCGCCGCAGGCAGAAACAAGGGCCGCGCACGCGGCGGCGAGGGTCAGGCGCACGACTGGCGCGGGGGCGGGGTATCTCTTCATGGCGGGGCTCCGGGGCTGCGGACGTCAAAGCCGCGCAGTCTGGAAGCGCCCGGTGACAGGGCCGTGAACGCGGGCGTTGTCCGGGCGTCCGGCAGCCGCCTGGCTGCCCTCGCGGTGCAAGGGCGCACTGCGTGCCGCCCCCGGCGGCGCCCGGGCGCGTCAGGGCCGGTCGACCGCCCGCCCCAGCGGCCGGCGCCAGTAGACGTAGGTCCACATCGGCTCGAAGCCCGTGCGCCCATAGAGGGCGCGCGCCAGCTGGTTCTCGATCTCCACCTGCAGGAAGGCGCGCGCCAGGCCGCGCGCCAGCGCCGCCTGCCCCATCGCGGCCAGGATGCGGCGCGCATAGCCACGGCCGCGGTACATGGGCCGCGTGCGCATGCCGTGCACGCCGGCCCAGCCCTCGGCGAAGCAGGCGCAGCCCACGGCCGCCACCGTGCCCGCGCCCGGCTCGCCCTCGGGCACGCGCAGGCTCACGTACACCGCGTCCTGCGCGCGCTGCAGCAGCCGCACGCGGTGCGCGCCGTCGGTGGCGTCGAAGCCCTCGCCCAGGTAGATGCGCGACCAGTCGGGCTGGGGCACCGCATCGACCTGCACGCCCGCGCTGTCGCCGCTGGCGGCCATGCGCTGCGTGCTGCCCTGCATCACCAGCGTGGCCTGCGTGGGCGTGTAGCCGCGCTCGCGCAGCGCGGCACCGAATGCCTCGAAAGCCGGATGCTCGGCCGGCAGCCGGAACACGGGCGGCAGGCCCTGCGCCTCGTAGCGCGCCTCGATGCGCGGCAGCAGCGCCAGGTCGGGCGCCTCGTGCGTCAGCGGCACCGCACTGTGCGCGCGGCCCACGGTGCCCCCATCCAGCGGCAGCAGCCAGCCGGGCAGCGTGTCCAGCGTGTCGGGCGGCACCGCGGCCACGGTGGCGCGCTCGATGGATTCGATCAGGGAAGAAAACGGGGCGCCGGTGGACATGCGCCTATTGTGCGGGCGGCGCGTGTCGGCACGACCGGATGGCCGACCCCGTGCAGGGACAGCTGCGGGCATCGGCGCTTTCGTCCCCCCGGCCACAATCCCCCCATGCTCGCCCTCCTTCGCACCTTCTCCTGGCAAGAGCTGCGCCACCACCCGTGGCGCAGCGGCGCGGCCGTGGTGGCGGTGATGCTGGGCGTGGCGCTGGCTTTTTCGGTGCACCTGATCAACGCCTCGGCGCTCGATGAATTCCAGGGCGCGGTGCGGGCCGTGAACGGCCAGCCCGACCTGGAGCTGCGCACGGTGCAGGGGCCGCTGCCCGAGTCGCTGTACGGCCCGGTGGCGGCGCAGCCGCAGGTGGCGCTGGCCAGCCCGGTGCTGGAAGCGCCGGTGCGCCTGCGGTATGGCGAAGGGCCGGCCGTTGCGTTGCGCCTGCTGGGCGTGGACGCGCTGCTGGTGGGCGCCATGGCACCGGCGCTGGCCCCGGCCACCGACCCGGGCCTGAACGAGCGGCTGGCGATCGTGTCGCCGGGGCGCGTGTTCCTCAACGCGGCGGCGCGCCAGGCGCTGGGCGTGCCGGCCGGCAGCGCGCAGACGCTGCAGCTCGAAGGACGCGGCAACACGCTGCAGGTCGCCGGCAGCGTGGCCGCGGGCGGCGAGCCGCTGGCCGTGATGGACATCGGCGCCCTGCAGGACCTGCTGGGCCGCGGCGGCGAGCTGTCGCGCATCGACATCCGCCTGGCACCGGGCGCCGACGGGCGCGCGCTGATCGCGGCCCTGCAGGCGCTGCCCCAATGGTCGGCGCAATGGCGCCTCGTGCAGCCCGGCGACAGCGCGGCGCGCGTGAGCAACCTCTCGCGCGCCTACCGCGTGAACCTCACGGTGCTGGCGCTGGTGGCGCTGTTCACGGGCGCCTTCCTGGTCTTTTCGGTGCTCGCGCTCAGCGTGGCCAAGCGCGCGCAGCAGTTCGCGCTGCTGGGCGTGCTGGGCCTGGCGCCGCGCGAGCGGCTGCGGCTGGTGCTGGCCGAATCGCTGGGCCTGGGCCTGCTGGGCAGCGCGGCCGGCATCGCGCTGGGCGCGCTGCTGGCCTGGGCCGCGCTGCGGCTGCTGGGCGGCGACCTGGGCGGCGGCTACTTCGCGGGCGTGGCGCCCACCTTGCGCTGGAGCACGCCGGCCGCCCTGCTCTACGGCGCGCTGGGCCTGGCGGCCGCGGCCGTCGGCGGCTGGTGGCCCGCGCGCGCGGCGCAGCGCCTGCCCGAGGCGCAGACGCTCAAGGGCCTGGGCGCCGCGTCGGGCCGCGCGCAGGGGCCGTGGATCGGCCTCGCGCTGATGGCGCTGGGCGCCCTGCTGACGCAGGCACCCGTGGTGGCCGGCATTCCGCTGGCGGCCTACCTGTCGGTGGGGCTGCTGCTGGTCGGCGGCATCGCCGCGCTGCCGGCGCTGATCGCGCTGGCCTACGACCGGCTCGCTCCACTGGCCGCGCATCGGCTGCTGCCGCTGCTGGCCATCGAGCGTGCGCGGCGCATGCGCGGCACGGCGGCCGTCGCGGTGAGCGGCGTGGTCGCCAGCCTGGCGCTGTCGGTGGCGCTCACGGTGATGGTGGCCAGCTTCCGCGATTCGGTCACGCGCTGGCTGGACGTGGTGCTGCCGGCCGACCTGTACCTGCGCCCCGCGGGTGACGCCAGTGCGAGCGGCAGCGAACGCGCGCCCTTCGATGCCGCTTTCGTGCAGCAGGCCGCGCAGTTGCCCGGCGTGGCGCGCGTGAGCACGCTGCGCACGCGCTCGCTGCTGCTCGATCCGGCGCAGCCGGCCGTCACGCTGATTGCGCGGCCCATCGATGCAGGCGACGCCGCGCAGTCGCTGCCGCTGGTCGGCGCCGCCCTGCCCGTGCCGGCCGGGCGCATCGGCATCTATGTGAGCGAGGCCATGGTGGCGCTGTACGGCGCGCACCCGGGGCGCGATTTCGCGCCGCTGGGCGATGCCTTTGCCACCGCCGGAACCGGCACGAAACCGGTCTTCTTCGTCGCCGGCATCTGGCGCGACTACGTGCGCCAGTTCGGCGCCATCACCCTCGACGCCCGCGACTACCAGCGCCTGACCGGCGACCACAGCGTCAGCGACATCGCCCTGTGGCTGACGCCCGATGCGCGCGAGGCCGACGTGCAGCAGGCCGCGCGCGCACTGGCCGCGCAGCGGCCCGGCGGTGACGGCAGCGGCCTCAGCTTCTCGTCGGTGGCGCAGATCCGCGCCAACTCGCTGCGCATCTTCGACCGCAGCTTCGCCGTCACCTACTGGCTGCAGGCCGTGGCCATTGCCATCGGGCTGTTCGGCGTGGCGGCCAGCTTCAGCGCCCAGGTGCTGGCGCGGCGCAAGGAATTCGGCCTGCTCGCGCACCTGGGCCTCACGCGCCGGCAGGTGCTGGCCGTGGTGGCTGGCGAAGGCGCGGCCTGGACGGCCATCGGCGCGCTGGCCGGCCTGGCACTGGGCCTGGCCGTGTCCACGGTGCTGGTGCACGTGGTCAACCCGCAGAGCTTCCACTGGACCATGGACATGCGCCTGCCCGCACTGCGCCTGGCGCTGCTGTGCGCGGCCGTGGTCGCGGCCGGCACGTTCACGGCCTGGCTGGCCGGGCGCGCGGCCGCGGGGCGCGATGCGGTGCTGGCGGTCAAGGAAGACTGGTAGCCCCTGCACGGCATCGGTGCTTGCGGGCCCTGGCGATACTGCGCGCCATGGTTCATCCCCACCCCTGTTTCCGTCCATGAGCGCGGAGGAACGCCGCCTGCGCTGGCGCTCCATGCGCAGCCTCGCGGGGCTGCTGGCCTTCTGGCTCGCGCTGATGGCCGGGCTCTACGTCCTGATGGACCACCTCCGGCAGCCGCGCCAGAGCGAGGTGACGGCCGAAGGCGCGCTGGTCATCCCGCGCCACCCCGACGGCCATTTCCGCGTGGCCGGCACGATCAACGGCGAGCCCGTGATGTTCCTGGTCGACACCGGCGCCAGCCTGGTCGCGGTGACCGACGGGCTGGCGAAGCGCGCCGGCCTTCCGCAGGGCGAGCGCGCCACCTTCCAGACCGCCAACGGCCCGCGCGAGGGCCGCATCACGCGGGCCGATTCGGTGCAGCTGCGCGGCGGCCTGGGCGTGTCGAACCTGCGCGTAGGCACCGGCTTTGCGGGCATCGGCGACGAGGGCGATGCGCTGCTGGGCCAGAACTTCCTGCGCCATTTCGACGTCGAGATCGGCCGGTCGCAACTGGTGCTGCGGCCCCGCTGAGCACGGCCCGCAATCGCCCCATCGGCGGCCGGCGCCAGGCTGGCACACTAGCGGGCTGTCGTGGGCGGCCCGGAGCGCGGAAAATACGCCCTTCGCCGGCCTGCCGGCCAGCCAGCCGCAACCCGCGGACCGACCGACCGCCGGCCGGCTCCATGCCGAACCCGGCCTCACTGCCCTTCACCCCCTGTTTCTGCGCGGCGCCCGTCGCCGCTTCCGTCCCCATGTCCACTTCCTCCTGGCTTGCCACTGCCCTGCGCCGCATCGAGGCCGACTACCAGCGCAGCGCCGACACGCACCTGATCCCGCTCGAGCTGCCCATCTTCAGCTCGGCCGGCATCGACCTGTACTTGAAGGACGAATCCACCCACCCCTCGGGCAGCCTCAAGCACCGCCTTGCGCGTTCGCTGTTCCTGTATGCGCTGGTCAACGGCCAGGTGCGCGCGGGCACCACCATCGTCGAAGCGTCCAGCGGCTCCACGGCCGTGAGCGAGGCCTATTTCGCGCGCCTGCTGGGGCTGCCCTTCGTGGCCGTGATGCCGCGCAGCACCTCGCCGGAGAAGGTGGCGCAGATCGCCTTCTACGGCGGCCGCAGCCATTTCGTGGACCGTGCCGAGGACATGTACGACGAGGCCGCGGCGCTCGCGGCGCGCCTGGGCGGCCACTACATGGACCAGTTCACCAATGCCGAACGCGCCACCGACTGGCGCGGCAACAACAACATCGCCGACAGCATGTTCCACCAGATGGCGCGCGAGCGGCACCCCGTGCCGGCCTGGGTGGTCGTGGGGGCGGGCACGGGCGGCACCAGCGCCACCATCGGCCGCTACGTGCGCTACAAGGGCCACCCCACGCAGCTGGCCGTGGCCGACCCGGAGGGCTCCGTCTTCAGCGCCTACCACGCCAGCGGCGACGAGCGCCTCACCTCGCCCGGCTCGCGCATCGAAGGCATCGGCCGCCCGCGCGTGGAGCCGAGCTTCGTGCGCACGGTGGTCGACCGCATGATCGAAGTGCCCAACGTGGCGTCCGTCTCGGCCATGCTGACGCTGTCGAGCCTTCTGGGCCGCAAGGTGGGCCCGTCCACGGGCACCAACTTCGTCGGCATGCTGGTGCTGGCGCACGAGATGCGCGAGCGCGGCCAGCAGGGCTCCATCCTGTCGCTGCTGTGCGATTCGGGCGAGCGCTACCTGCCCACTTACCATGACGCCGACTGGGTGGCAGACACCTTCGGCGACTGCGGCACCGCGCAGCAGCAGCTGCAGCAGCTTCTGCAGCACGGCTGAACGGCCCGCCGCGCCGCCCGCCCCCTCACCCGCCGACGAACTGGCCGCGGGTGTTGAGCAGCATCTGCGCGACGAAGGCACTGCCGCGCCCGCTGCCCTCGAAGACCAGCGGCCATTCGTCGACGGTGGCACTGCGGCGCTGTTGCACCTCGGCCAGCACCTGCGCCCGCGTGGGCGCGGCGCCCAGTCGGGCGAACAGCTGCGCGGCGTAGCGGCCCGCCAGGTAGCCGGCCAGGCTCACGGGCGAAGGCGCTTCGTCGAAGAAGCGCGCCAGCGCCTGCCGGTAGCTGCGCACCAGCGGCACGCGGCCCGAATGCGGATTGGGCACGCCCTGCGTGAAGACGACAGGCACGCGGTGGTCGGGCACCAGCTGCGTGAAGGTGGCCGGGTCCACGCCCGTGAGGCAGACCACGATGCGCGGCGCGCCGCGCGCGCCCAGGCCGCGCACGAACTGCGCCAGCTCCACGCTGGTGCCCATGAACACCAGGTGGAAAGGCGTGCCGGCCGGCAGGCGCGCGGCGAAGTCCTGCAAACCCTGCCCGGCCGCGGGCGCGAGGGCGTGCATCTTCACCTTCAGGCGGCCGGCCAACGCCTGCAGCGAGGCCCCCGCCTCCCGCGCCATGCGGGCCTCGGGGTAGGCGAGCGCGAGTTCGCCCACGCCGGCCGCGGCCAGGCTCTGCAGGGCATAGCGCAGCTGCTGTTCGCGCGAGGCGAAGAAGGTCAGCAGGCGCGGGTCCGCGTCATGCTGCGCGTCGAAGAGCCACGGGCCGATCTGCGCCAGGCTCAGATCGTCGCGCTGGAGCTGGCCCATGGCCTGCAGCGCCAGGGCTTCGCCCACGGTGCCGAGCAGGGCCAGCTGCGAAGCGTCCTGCGCCACCTCGCGCAGCGCGTCGGCCGCGCGGGCGCCCGGGCCATCGGTCTCCACCGTGACCAGCTGCGGCAGGTTCGGCTGCGCGGCCTTGAGCTGCGCGAAGGCCAGCCGCAGGCCGGTCGAATAGTCGCGCGACAGCTCCTGCTGGCTCGCACTCATGTCCAGCAACTGGGTGACGCGGGGCGCCGGCGCAGGGACCACCGCCGGCCGGGCCTGCGCGGCCGCCGGGCCTGCCACCGGGGCCGCCCCGGCCAGCGCGGCAGCCTGCAGCAGCCGGCGCCGGGTGATCCTTTGGCCTTCGTTCACGACACACATGGGCGAATCATCTTTGTCACGGATGTCAGCAAAAAGACAACGCCAGGCGGCAGCGGCGGCCCGCCGCCACAATGGCGCCATGCCTGGGACGCACGTTCATTCCACCCGCGCCGCCACCCCGTGGCCGGCGGCCTGCCCATGCGCCTGACACGCCGCGCCGCGCTGTTCGCCAGTGCCCTGCCCGCTTTCGCCTTCGCCCCGGTGGCCCGCGCCCTGCCCGCGCGCACGCTGCACTTCCCGCGCGACTTCGGCAGCCACCCCGAACTGCGCACCGAGTGGTGGTATGTGACCGGCGAAGCCTGGGCCGGCACGCGGCGCTTCGGCTTCCAGCTGACCTTCTTCCGCTCCCGGGTGGACGAGACGCAGGGCCTGCGCTCGGCCTTCGCGGCCCGGCAACTGGTCTTTGCGCATGCGGCCCTGACCGACCTGCAGGGCGCGCGCCTGCTGCATGACCAGCGCCTCGCGCGCGCCGGCTTCGGAATCGCCGAAGCTTCGGAAGAAGACACCGACCTGCGCCTGCGCGACTGGCGGCTGCGGCGCGATGCGGCCAGCGGCGCCTATGACGCCCATTTGCCGGCCGAGGGCTTCGCGCTGCGGCTTCGCTGTGCGCCCACGCAGCCGCTGCTGCTGCAGGGCCAGGCCGGCCTGTCGCGCAAGGGGCCGGAGGCTGCGCAGGCCAGCTATTACTACAGCGAACCGCAGCTGGCGGTGTCGGGCAGCGTCGCGCTGGCCGATGGCCGCCCGCTGCCCGTGCGGGGCACGGCCTGGCTGGACCATGAATGGAGCGAGGCGCTGATGCACCCCGAGGCCGTGGGCTGGGACTGGATCGGCATGAACCTGCAGGACGGCGCTTCGCTCACAGCCTTCCGCCTGCGCCGGCGCGATGGCAGCACGCTGTGGACCGGCGGGTCGTGGCGCGCCAGCGGGGGCGCGGAGCCGCGCAGCTTCGGCGCCGACGCGCTGCGCTTCGAGGCGCTGCGCACCTGGACCAGCCCGCGCTCGGGCGGGCGCTACCCGGTGCGCTGGCGCGTGCAAACGCCCGTGGGCGAGTTCGAGGTCGCGAGCCTGCTCGACGACCAGGAACTGGACAGCCGCAGCTCCACCGGCGCCATCTACTGGGAAGGCCTGAGCGAGTTGCGCGATGCACAGGGGCGCGTGGTGGGGCGTGGTTATCTGGAGATGACGGGATACGTGGCAGCGCTGCGGCTGTAGAGCCGCTGCGCATCCCCCACGGCCGGTGCGCCGCCGCACGCGCTCGCGGCGCATCTAAGAAGATCGAATTAGCGCCCGTTCAGCGCTAGAACCTCTCGCTTAATGAGAGATGGAATGCTGAAACGCTCTTTTACGCCCGTCTCGGCTTGGCAACCTCTGGCCCCGGACACGGGTGTTAGGCTTTGTGCATCGTTGCCGAGATGTCCATGAAACCGTGCCCCTTCCCCACCGCCGAATGGTCCGTGCGTGCCGCCGCGGCCACCCACCGCGCGGCGAATGCATGCCAGAGCGGGGCCTGACGTTGACGCGACGCATGCGCGCCCTGTGCGGCCAGGCGGCGTGACATCGGCGCACGCGGCCTCCTGCTGCCTTTTCATCCGCCCTCGCTCCGCGCCGCTGCCCCTTCGCCGTGCCGGTGTTCGCCTGGCGCACGTGCAGCCTGCGGCGATGGCACGCGTCCGGCGCCGGCATCCAGATGCTGCGCGGCCCACCCCTCTTGACTGACCTCCCGCGCCTTGCCGCAGCGTCCCGGATGCCGCTCCCACCGTCCCTTCCGCCGCCTCCCCCCGCCCCGCGCAACAGCCCGCGCCCCTCGCCTTTCGGTGCTGCTGGTGTGCATCGGCAACATCTGCCGCAGCCCGATGGCGCAGGCCCTGTTCGCGCAGGCCCTGCCCCATGCCGACGTGAGCTCGGCCGGCCTGGCGGCCCTGGTCGGCCAGCCTGCCGACCCCGAAGCGCAGGCGCTGATCGCGCAACGCGGCCTGGACTTGAGCGCGCACCGGGCGCGCCAATTGACCGGTGCGCTGGTCCGGCAGTCGGACCTGTTGCTGGTGATGGACGTCGAGCAGCGCCGCTTCATCGAGGCGCACCACCCGCTGGCGCGCGGCCGGGTGTTCCTGCTGGCCGGGCCGGAACCCACCCCCGTCCCCGACCCCTACCGGCGCGGCCCGCAAGCGTTCGCGCAGGCCTTCCAACTCATCGACGCCAGCGTGCAACGCTGGCGTCCCCGCATCCACAGCCTCACCCGACCATGACCTTCACGGCACACCCTGCCGCGCCCGCCGGCCATTCCCCTTCGCATGCCCCTGACGAGGAGGTCCGGCTCAGCGAGTACGTGGACATCCTGCTCGACCACAAATGGTGGGTGGCCGCGACCACCGCGGTCGCCCTGCTGGCCGGCGGCGCCTACACGCTGCTCGCCACGCCGGTCTACCAATCCAATGTGCTGGTGCAGGTCGAGGACGCGGCACCCGACGCCAAGGGCTTCCTGGGCGAGGCCTCGTCGCTGTTCGACGTCAAGACGCCCGCCGCCGGCGAGATCCAGGTCCTGCGCTCGCGCATGGTGGTGGGCGCGGCTGTCGACCAGACGCGCTTTTACATCGACGCGCGGCCGCGCCGCGTGCCGCTGGTCGGCGAATGGCTGGCGCGCGACGCGAAGGAACTTTCCCAGCCCGGGCTGCTGGGCCTGGGGGGCTACGTGAGTGGCAATGAGCGCATCCAGGTCAGCCGCCTGGACGTGCCGGCCGAACTGGAGGATGCCGAAGCCTTCACCCTCACCGCGCAGGAGGACGGGCGCTACACGCTCTCGCATCCGCTGCTCGACGGCGTGCTCGAAGGCCGGGTGGGCCGGCTGCTGACGCATGCGACCCCGCATGGGCCGCTGGCCCTGCAGGTGGAGCAGCTGGACGGTCTGCCGGGGGCGCAGTTCACGGTGGCGCGGGCTTCGCGGCTGCGCGCCATCGAGACGCTGCAGCAGCGTCTGCAACTGAGCGAGCAGGGCCGCCAATCCAACGTGATCAGCGTGACGCTGGAGGACGACGACCCTGTGCGCCTGGCCGGCCTGCTCAATGCGGTGGGCGAGCAGTACGTGCGCCAGAACGTGGAGCGCAAGGCCGCCGAGGCGCAAAAGACCCTGGCCTTCCTGGAAGAGCAGCTGCCCGAATTCAGGCAGCAGCTGGAAGCTTCCGAAGAGGCTTACACGCGATTTCGCCATCGCAACGGCACGGTGGCTTTCGACGAGGAGGCCAAGGGCCTGCTCAACCAGACCATCGAGCTTCAGACCAGGCTGCTGGAGGCGCAGCAGCAGCGGCGCGAGCTGGCCGCGCGCTTCACGGACCAGAACGTGCGCGTGCGCACGGTGGACCGGCAGATCGGCGCGCTGCGCCAGGAAATCGAGGGCCTGAACCAGCGGGTGGGCCGCATGCCCACCATCCAGCAGGATGCCCTGCGGCTGGAACGCGACGTGCGCGTCAACAGCGAGCTGTACCAGTCGCTGCAGAACAATGCGCTGCAGCTGCGCCTGGTCAAGGAAGGCAAGATCGGCAACGTCCGCCTGCTCGACCCGGCGGTGCAACCGCGCCGGGCGGTGAAGCCGCAGCAACCGCTCGTGCTGGCGGCGGCGCTGGCGCTCGGCCTGCTGGGCGGCATCGGCGTGGCCGTGCTGCGCGCGCGCCTGCAACGGGGCGTGCACGATCCGATGGAGATCGAGGCCCACACGGGCCTGAGCGTGTACGCCACCGTGCCCTATGCCCCCGAGCAGAAGCCGCTGGACCAGCGGGCCTCGCAGGGCGCGAGCGACGTGCAGCTGCTGGCGCAGCGGCAACCCGACAGCCAGCCCGTCGAAGCGCTGCGCAGCCTGCGCGTGGCCCTGCAGTTCGCGATGATGGACGCGGCCAACAACCGCGTGCTCATCACCGGCCCCACGCCGGACATCGGCAAGAGCTTCGTGTCCGGCAACTTCGCCGCCATCCTGGCCCAGGCGGGCAAGCGGGTGCTGCTGGTGGACGCCGACCTGCGGCGCGGGCACCTGCACAAGGCCCTGGGGCTGCGGCGCGAAGGAGGTCTGTCCGAGCTGCTGGCTGCACAGCTCACGCCCGAGCAGGCCATCCACGCCGACGTGCTGCCCGGACTGGACGTGATGACCACGGGCAAGCTGCCCCCCAATCCTGCGGATCTGGTGCTGTCACCGGCCTTCGGGCGCACACTGGAGCAGTTGTCCGGCGGCTACGACTTGGTACTGATCGACTCCCCGCCCGTGCTGGTGGCCTCGGACACGGTCACCATGGCGCCGCATTGCGCGGTCATGCTGCTGGTCGCGCGCGCCGGGCAGACCCAGCTCGGCGAGGTGACCGAGTGCACGCGGCGGCTGTCGCAGGCCGGCTGCGCCCCGAACGGCGTGGTGTTCAACGGCATGGACCTGTCGCGGCGCCACTATGGCAGCCACGCCTACCGGTACGGCGGCTACCGGCACACCGACTACCGCTACAACGCCTGAGAGCCTGTTCAGTGTCTCCAAGGGGCCGCGCAGCCACCTTGCCGGGTGGCCTGCAAGGCGCAGCGCGCCGCTCGTAGTGATCTACGCGCAAGCGCTGCAACGCCGCAGGACGCCCGGCAAGGCGGCTGCCCGAAGGGTTGGGGCGAAATCGGGCCCGCTCAGGTGCCGCGTCGCTTGCATGGGCACCCGCCCATGCGGCGCGCCGGCCTTCAAGCGCATCGCCGGATCGGCACACCTTCCCGGTGCCTCAGCACGGTTTGCAGCGCGCCGCCTCTTCCGGCATCTGCCTGACTGCACGACCGCATGAGCGCCCGGTCCGCGGCGCGAGGCTGCGCCGGCCCGCGGCAATCACACTCTGCGCCCCGCCCAGCCCGCTCAGGCCCGGGACGGGCGGACCGGGCCTGTCGCCAGGCAGGACGGCTGCGCCGCCGTCGCCCGCCCCCGGTCCAGCCCCGGAAAGGACGCCCCCTGCTGGCGCTGCAGGTGCACCCAGTCGACCACTTCGGCGTGGGGGCGGTAGCCCGGCATCAGGGCCGCGAAGGCGCGCTTGAGCGCGGCCACGTCGTGGCTCTCGAGCAGCGCCTCGATCCGGCGGAAATGCGCATCCACCTCGGCCGCGGGCGGGCAGGGTTCATGCGCCTTCATCACGCGGGGGTGGGCCGTGGGACGCGCGTTGTCCTCGATCAGAAGCTCCTCGTAGAGCTTCTCGCCCGGCCGCAATCCCGTGATCTGCAGCTCGATGTCCCCATCGGGGGTCCGCGCATCGCGCACGCGGCGCCCCGACAGCTCGACCAGGCGCCGGGCCAGGTCGATGATGCGCACCGGCTCGCCCATGTCGAGCACGAACACGTCGCCCCCTTGCGCCATGGCGCCGGCCTGGATCACCAGCTGCGCGGCCTCCGGAATGGTCATGAAATAGCGGGTGATGGCCTCGTGGGTCAGCGTGATGGGCCCGCCGGCGGCGATCTGCTGCTTGAACAGCGGCACCACCGAGCCGCTGGAGCCGAGCACGTTGCCGAAGCGCACCATGGAAAAGCAGGTGCCGCCGCCTTGCTGCGCCAGGGCCTGCAGCGCCAGTTCGGCCAGCCGCTTGCTCGCCCCCATGATGTTGGTGGGGCGCACGGCCTTGTCCGTGCTGACCAGCACGAAGCGCCGCACCCCGCTGTCGCGGGCCACCCGCGCGGCCGTGCGCGTTCCGATGGCGTTGTTCCTCACCCCCTCCATCGGGTTGTGTTCGACCAACGGCACATGCTTGTAGGCGGCCGCGTGGTACACGGTGTCCGGTCGCCAGGCATCCATGATGCGGCGCAAGCGCTCCTCGTCGCAGACCGAGGCCAGCAGCGGCACCACCCGCACGTCCGGCGCCAGCGTCTCCAGTTCGCGGTGAATGGCGTACAGCGCGAACTCGCTCCACTCCACCAGCAGCAGCGCCGCCGGCGCCTGCCGGGCGATCTGCCGGCACAGCTCGCTGCCGATGGAGCCGCCGGCGCCCGTGACCAGCACCACCTGCCGGCGCACGTGGCGGTGCAGCAGGTCATCCACCGGCGGCACCGGATCGCGGCCGAGCAGGTCCTCGATCTGGACCTCCGGCAGGTCGTGGACGCGCACGCGCCCGCGCGCCAGCTCGTCCACGCCGGGCAGGGTGCGCACATGCAGGCGCAGCTCCAGCAGTTCGTCCAGGATCTGCGCCTGCCTGACGCGTGCCACCGAGGGCATGGCCAGGAGCACGTCCGTGACGGTGCGGTCCTCGGCCTGCTGCGCCAGCCAGGCGCGCGAATGGATGCGCACGCCGTCCAGCGTGCTGCCCTGCAAGGCGGGATCGTCGTCGACGAAGCCGCGCATGACGATGTCCTGGCCGTGCATCAGCGCCGCGGCCAGTTGGCGCCCCGCCTGGCCGGCGCCATAGACCACCACCTGCGGCAGCAAGGCGTCCCGGCGCGGCTCTCCGCCCCTGCGGGCGCCGAGCCACTGCCGCACGAGCAAACGCGAGAAGCTGATGCCCAGCAGGATGATGACGGGTGCCAAGATGCCCACGGAGCGCGGCACGCCGGACATGCCGGTCACCGTGAAGAGCGCGGCATAGACCGCGCCGAACAGCAGGCAGGCCTGGGCCGCCAACAGCAGTGCCGATGCGCCCGCGTAGCGGAAGATCGTCCGGTACAGGCCCAGGCGTGCGAACAGCGGCAGCGCCAGCGCCGGTGCCGCCGCCACGGCCCACCACTGGCGGCCCTGCACCACGTGCCACTGCTCCAGCCTCAGGCAGAAGGCCAGCCACACGCTGACCATGCACAGCAGTGCATCCATGCCCATCGCCAGCATCCTCTTGGTCGGCCGAGGCAGGCCCAACAAGGCACGGACAAGCCCATCAGTCACTTCATCTCCCAGAATTCGATCGATCTTAAGGAGAAGTGATTGTGGTTTGCCATCTTTGAAGAATGGCTTTCTAACTTAAACAATTACAACTTCTACGATTCCACTAATCCATAACTTTTATTTTTCTTCATTTTTTAATTCTTCTGATTAGCCCGCCTGTATTGTTGAACCAACAGATGCTTCCTGGGTGCCTGCCTCGAGGAGAACCCGATGGATCGCCGCGCAAGTCTTTTCGATTTCCTGCGCCTGCAAGGTGGGGTGCACGAGAAACATGAGGCTCGTCTCTCCCAACACCCAGGCCCCCGGCAGGCGGCGTGCGGGTCGCCAGCCGGTGTCGTCGAAGGCACGCTCCATGTAGACCTCCGAGCAGGAGCCCTGGAAGCACGGCACCCCCTGCCCCTGGATCGCCTCCACGATGCGGTCACGGCTCCAGCCGGGCGCCAGGCGCTCCGGCCTGACGTAGACGTAGCACTTGTAGCAGGCGTGGGAAACGGAGGCCGGGACCGGCGGCACCCACATACAGGCATGGGCGCTGCAGGCCTCCCAGATCGCCCGGGCGTTGCGCTGGCGCGCCGCCGTCCATTGCGGCATGCGCCGCAGCTGGATGCGCCCCAGGGCGGCCTGCATCTCGAGCATGCGCCAATTGGTGCCGAAGCCGCGGTGCAGCCAGCGAAAGCCCGGCGGATGCTGCTGTTCGTACACCGCCTCCCAGCTCTTGCCGTGGTCCTTGTATTCCCACATGCGGCGCCAGAGTTCGGGATCGTTGGTGCTGACCATGCCGCCCTCCCCGCCCGTACTCATGATCTTGTCCTGGCAGAAGGACCAGGCACCGATGTCCCCGAGCGTTCCGACGGCGCGCCCCTTGTAGCGCGCGCCATGGGCCTGCGCGCAGTCCTCGATCACACGCAGCCGGTGCGCGCGCGCCAGCGCCAGGATCGGGTCCATGTCGCAAGGCCAGCCCGCCAGATGCACGCAGATGATGGCGCGCGTGCGCGGCGTGATGACGCGCGCGATGGTGGCGGCGCTGATGTTGCCGCTGTCGTGCTCCACGTCGGCGAACACGGGGACCGCGCCCGCATTCACCACGCACGAGACGCTGGCGATGAAGGTGCGCGGCGTGACGATCACCTCGTCGCCCGGCCCGATGTCCAGGGCCTTGAGCGCCAGGTCGAGCGCGAGCGTGCCGTTGGCCAGGGCCACGGCATGGGCGCAGCCCAGCCAGTCGGCGAACTCGCGTTCGAAGGCGCGGCAGGCATCGCCGGTCCAGTAGTTGACGCGGTTGGACAGCAGCACCTGCTGCACGGCCTCGGCCTCTTCCTCGGTGAAACTGGGCCAGTCGGGAAACGCGGTGTTCAGCATTCTTCACTCCTTGGGCGCGAGCAGACGCGCCGGGTTGCCTGCCACGGTGGTCGCGGCGGCCACGCTGCGTGTGACCACCGCCCCCATGCCCACCACGGCGCCGCGCCCGATGACCAGGGGCGCACCCGGGCGCCCCTGACGAATCACCGCGCCCGTGCCGATGTAGGCGTGGTCTTCGATCACCACGTTGCCGTTGCAGCACACGCCGGGCGCGAAGGTCACGTAGTCGCCGATCACGCAGTCGTGCTCGACGTAGCTGTAGAGGTTGGCGTGGAAATGGCGGCCGATGCGGATGTTGGAGGTGAGCGTGACGAAGGGGCTGAGCGCCGCCCCTTCGCCCAGGACCACGTCGTCCATGCGCACCACGTTGGCCGCGGCCACCGTCCAGGCCTGCACGCCGGCGGCGGCGCAGCGCGCGGCCAGCCGGGCGCGCACCTGGCCGTCGGCGATCGCCAGCACGGCGTGGCGCGTGGAGGCCGGCGCCTGCAGGAACGCCTGGAAGCCCAGCACCCGCTGGCCGTTGACGACCGGCGCCGTCGCCCCGTCGTCCACGAAGACCAGGCGCTCGGGCGGCACGCCCTGGCGCGCCAGTTGCTCACGCGCCAGCGGCATGATGGAGCGGCCACAGCCGCTGGCGCCGTACACGGCATAGAGCGGGGGCGGCGCGGCGGTCACGGGCGCCCCTCCGGTCGCGCGGCGGAGCCGGTGAACCGCGGCATGGTGGCTTCGCCGGCTGCGCTCACGCCATCGCGCGCCAGCACCTTGCCGGCCGTGCGGGCCAGGATGCGCAGGTCGAGCGCGAAGCTGCGGTGGTCGACGTACCAGACGTCGAGCGCGAATTTCTGCTCCCACGACAAGGCGTTGCGGCCATTGATCTGCGCCCAGCCCGTGATGCCGGGGCGGACCTCGTGACGGCGCGCCTGCTCGGCCGTGTACAGCGGCAGGTACTCCATCAGCAACGGCCGCGGGCCCACCAGGCTCATGTGCCCCAGCAGCACGTTCCACAGCTCGGGCAGTTCGTCCAGGCTGGTGGCGCGCAGTGCCCTGCCGAAGGGCGTCAGGCGATGGTCGTCGGCCAGCAGCCGGCCCTGGCCGTCGCGCGCCTCGGTCATGGTGCGGAACTTGACCATGGCGAAGGGGCGCCCGTGCAGCCCCGGCCGGCGCTGCACGAAAAGCGGCGGCGCGCGCAGCGCCACGGCCACGGCCACGGCCAGGGCGAGCAGCACGGGCGCCAGCAGCAGCAGCAGCGACAACGCCACCCCGATGTCGAACAATCGCTTCATGCGGCCTCCTGTGCGGGGGTTCCGTCGATCAAGGCGTCGATGTGCGCATAGCTCAGGCGCCGGTCGAACTGCCTGAGGAGCGCGGGCGCCACACTGCCGTCGTGCCGAAGCGCCCGAACGGCGTCGACGGCCGCATGGAAGCTGGCGATGTGCCCGGCGCGGTACTGGACGGCCGGCGCCTGTGCCAGGAGTTGCCGCACCTCCGCATTGGTCTGGCTGGAGATGATGGGCTTGCCCAGCATCAGGTAGTCGGAGAGCTTGTTGGTCACGCTCTGCTGCGCGGCCTGCTTGATGGGGTTGACCAGGCAGTCGGCCCCCTTGGCGATGGCGATCATTTCGTCGTAGGGCACGAAGCCATGGAAATGCACGTTCGGGGGGGCGCGCCGCGCCAGTCGCGCGCGCAGGGGGCCGTCGCCCAGGATGTGCAGCTGGCAGGGAAGGCGGGGCCCGGCCAGGCCCGCGAATGCGTCCACGAGCGTCTGCAGGTCGTAGCTGTGGCCCAGCGTGCCGGCGTAGACGAAGTGCATGGAGCCGGCCGGCAGCGCGCGCGCGGCGACGGCATCGATGCGGGCCTTGTCGGAGCCGATGTACACCACCTGGCCGGTGGCCTGCCTGTTGGCCTGGCGCGCGCGCGCCAGATAGGTCCGCGACACGGCCACCAGGTGGTCGGCCGCCCCGTAGGCCCGGTCGGCCTTGGCGGCGAAGGGCATCAGCGGCCTGGGCAGGCGGCTGGCCCACGGCAGCAGCGCCGAGATGGCTTCTGGCCACAGGTCCTGCACGTCGATGGCAAGGCGAAAGCCATGGCGTTCCTTCAGGCGCCCCAGCAGGATGTTGGTCTGCAGCAGCGGCAGGGCCGAATACACCAGGTCGAAGGGACGCCGCGGCAGTTCGTCCTGCAGCCACTGCTTCAGGTGACGCACGAACACGGCATGGCTGCGCAAGCGCGCCAGCGAGACGTTTCCCGCATAGCCCGGCTCATCGATGAGGATCAGCCGCAATCCTTCGCACTGCACCCGCCGGTCGCGTTGCCGCTTGTCGAAATGGCGGAAGGCGCTGGTCACCAGCGTCACTTCGCAACGGGCCGCCGCGCGCTGCGCCAGATAGAGGAAGCGGTTGAAGTAGGCCTCCCCCGGCAGGGAGCAGAAGGGGGCGATGACGAGCAGGCGCTTGTTCGTCGTGTGCGTCATGGCTGGGTCCTCATGACCGGAACATCATCTGGCGCGCCCCGCTGTGCAGGAACAGCAGCAGTCCCATGGGCAGGAAGTACAGCCACACGAACTGCAGCACCGACGCGCGCGTGTAGCGGCCCGAGCCCTGGTAGCACAGGTACAGAAAGCTCTGCAGCGCCAGCACCGAGATCCAGTTGCGCGAGATGATCCAGTTGGTGAAAGGCGTGAGCGACACCAGCAGCCCCATGGCGAACAGCGCCGCGCTTTGCAGTTGCACGTTGTCTGCCAGCCTCGCAGCGCTGTCGGCACCGGCAACCTCGCGCCGGCGCAGCCGCGCGAGCCACACGAGGTAGAGCGACAGCCCTGCGTACAGCGCGATCTTCCAGAAAGGCTCTTCGAGCACGTCGGCCCCGGTTTCGAAGGCGGCCAGCACGGCGTCGTTCAAGGACAGCAGCACCACGGCAGCCAGCACCAGCAGCGCGCCCATCACCCGGTAGGTGGCCCGCAGCCGCCGCAGGAACACGGGCAGCAGGGCCGGCAGCAGCAGCAGCGAGCCGTTGTGCGCGAACAGCGCCAGCAGCGCCAGCAGCAAGGTCCGGCGCGGCCGTTCGTTGACCGCCGCGACTGCCGCGCCGGCCAGCAAGGCGAAGGCCACGTACTGGCGCAGGACGTTGAAGCTCAGCAGCACGAAGGCGAAGGACACGTAGAAAAAGGCAAAGCGATGGCCCACGAAGCCCGCGTTCCGGCACGCCAGCCCCACCACCGCGGCCACGACGAGGTCCAGCACCATCAACTGCTGGGCCAGGTCCAGGTGCGGCGACAGGGCTGACAGCAGGTCCATGGCGCCCCAGGACACCCATTCCTTCAGGTAGTAGGCGGACCACTCGAGCACCCCTTCGCGCAGGATCACGTCGTAGCGCTCCACGTCGACCCCGAAGGGCGCCGAAGCCTTCACCCAGAAATTCAGCAGCAGCAGCAAAAAGGCGAGCCCGCCCACCAGCGCTTTCATGGCGGTTCAATGAAATATCAGCCATACCGTGGCGATCAATGCCGGCGACACCACCGCAATTCCGAGTATCTTTCCCAGGAAAACGGAGAAATAGCCGTCGTCGGCATTTCCGGATTCCTCGGACACCGCGAGATGGGGATTGGTGTAAAAATTCAGCAGCAGCGAACCAATGCCCGAGACCACCCCCGTCAATTGAAGGATGGAACCCCGGTAATCAAAATGGTAGATGGCCACCAGGTTCAGCACGAAAGACACGGAAACGAACAACCCGGTGGTGACGGCCGAGGAATAGAAGAACGAAGCGACGAATCTGCCTTTCAAAGGGGAAATTCCAGGCGTGCCCGTCCATCGCATGGCTGAAAAGGAGTGCACGCGGTAGCCGTTTTGCCGGATCTTGCCCAGCACCTGGCAAAAGGACGCATTGACCGCGCCCCAGAACAGGTAGACGGCCGACGTCCCGAGCGCCGCCAGCACCAGGCTCCACGCCGTGAGCTGCAGCAGCTGCGCCGCGCCCATGCCGGTGTCCACGCGAAAGCCGATCAGCGGGCCGATCAGAAAGCCCAGGAAGCGGTTGAGCGAGAGGATCGCGTTGTGGAAGCTGTAGCCCAGCGACACGCTGCCGATGCGCCAGCCTGCGTAGCGGGCGATGAGCGCCGACGACTCGACGGTGACGAACAGGAAGAAGATGACGACGATCAGGGCGTCCAAGATGTCAACCTTGCGTCTGGGCGCGCAGCACCTGGCGCGCATGGTGGTGGATCTCGTCGATCACCGAGGCGGCGACACGCTCGCCGGTCACCAGCGACCCGGCGGTGCGCAGATCGAAGTGGGCCGGCAGGAGCGTGGGCAGCCGCGGCGTGAGCCCGACGCCCGCCATCGCGTCGAGGTACTTGGTGCCGTCGCCGTACACCGCGCGCCGGTCCTGTGCGAAGTTGACCAGCGCGCAAGGCACGCCGTAGCTCTGGCAGGCGATGAAGCAATGCATGGCCGACGTGACCACCAGCGGCGCCGCGCACAGGATGTCGATGAAACGTTCGATGTCGGTCGCCGCCGCCGCTTCGATCGACAGTTCCACCACCCCCTCGGGCAGGGCCAGGGGCAGGTGGCGGTGGTTCATGTGGCGCACCAGCAGGACCTGGGCGTCCAGGCGCACCGGTCGGGGGGTGTACAGCCGCGACAGGATGAAGCCCAGGTCGCCGAAGCGGTCCACGCTCGGGCCGCCCGAGCGTCGCAAGGCCGTCGCCGTGTGCGGTCCGCGCACCGAGTGGTAGGTGGCATGGCGGTGCATGCGCGCGCCCTCGTGCGCGGCGCCCGCACCCAGCACGTGGGCGTGGGCGCCAATGGCCGGCGCCAGCGATCCGACAGCCACCCAATGCGGCAAGGCGGGTGCGCGGTAGTCATCCACCAGCTCGATCGCACGGCCACTCAGCCGGTGCAGCAGGTAGGGAGACAGCCAGTCGCCGAAGTTTCCGGGCGAAGGCCCGTCGGCCCAGAGCAGCTTCAGCGCGGGCTGGGCCCCGGCCTGACGGTACTGGCCGAAGGCCCGCGCCCAGCGCGCCTGCCCCTGCGCGTGCGCGCCGGCCGCATCGGCGTGCCCATCCAGCCAATGCACGTCCTGGGCGGCGTCCAGCAGGCCGCGCTTGGCCGCTTCGAGCGCATGCTCGAAAGTCATGGGAATGCGGCCTTGCGCCGCGCGCCGCGCGCGCGCCACGCGCAGGTGGCCGCGCACGCGCCGGCCCGCGTTGAGCATCGGGTAGGGAAGCCGGAGGGCCAGACTCTTGAGCTGCGACATGGCGTTCAAAGGGTTTCGGCATGAGGGTCGGAAGGATGGGCCGCGCGCGAACGCGCGGTCGCTGCGGGGGCAGCCGCCCTGGGTCGCCCCTAGCGGTTGCGCTCGCGCACGTCGCTGGCGTTGTTGACGGCCTGGCTGGTGTTGCTCACCGCCTGGGTCGAGGGCAGGATCAGGCTGACGACGCGGTTCCACCGCACCAGCGGAACCGGATCCACGTACACCACGTCGTGCGCATCCAGCTGGAACTGCTGCGCCACCGCCAGCGCGGCGGGGTTGCGGGCGTCCAGGTGGAAGATCGCCGGCTCGCCCATGGCGCCCTGCCGGATCACGTAGATCTGGCTCGGATCGCTGCTTGCGGCGGCGGGCCCGCCCGCTTCGCCCAGCGCCTCGCTCAGGCTCAGGCGACCATTGCTGCGCATCGGCAGGGCCAGCGGCGTCACGACCTCCCCCATCACGAAGACCTTGCTGTCCTCGCGATGCGCGACCCGCAGAACGTCGCCGTGGCGCAGCGGAATCTCGTTGGCGTTGCGCCCGGCTTCGCGCAGCCGCGTCAGATCCAGCGGGATGGAAACACCGTCGCGCAGCAGCGTCAGCGCTGCGCGGTTTCCGTTGCCGGTGATGCCGCCCGCACGGTTGAGGGCTTCGCTCAGCGTCATCGGCACGTCCGTGACGATCTGAGAGCCGGGCGAACGCACCTCGCCTTCCACGTACACGCGGCGGCTGCGAAAGGACTGGATGCGCACCGTGACCTGAGGGTCGCGGATCTGCGCCGCGATTCGCCGCGCCAGCAGCGCGGAGGCCTCCGCTTCCGTCAGGCCCGCAATCCGGATGCGGCCGACATAGGGAAAGGCGATCTCGCCCCCTGAATCCACGATGAAGCCGGGCGCCACCTGCACGCCGGTCGGATCGGCCGATTGCGAGATCACCGCGCCTGCATTGGGCAGGAGCTCCGGATGGTCGTAGACGATCACTCCGACCACGTCGCCGGGGCCGATCACATAGCGTTCGGGCTCGCCGAAAAGCGCCTCCACTTCCGGGGGCAAGGGGCGCGCCCGCGCCTGGGCCTGGCTGTTCACGAGCGCCAGCGAGATCGGGGTGATCCGGCCCTGCGCCTGCGGGTCTGCCGGCTGCGGCTCGCTGTAGGGGCCCACCGTGCCCATGCCCGGCACCACGGCGCAGCCGGCAAGCACCAGCAGGCCGCACAGTGCGGCGCACCGCGCCAGGAAAGCCGTGCGCCTCAGCATTCTTCTTGCTCCCGAATTTCTTTCTCCATGCGGCAGCCTCAGCCTGCAGCTGCAATTGAATAAAAAAGGATGAATCGAGAGAAGAATTTCTTATACGATCTAAGTATTAGAAATTCATCTTGACTACGAAATCGTGAAATTCTTCCCTCGCCTGGAATTGCAGCGCATGTTATCCAGCTGAAAAGACGCGGAATTTCCGAGCTTGTTATTTTCTGCAAGCTAGGAAAGGGCAGGTATCTGCATCAAGGCCTGCGGCCCGCCCGCGTTCAGGGCACGCCGGACGGGCCAAAACTCAGGGTCAGCCAGAGCACCGCACCGCGAACACGTGAGATCCAGGGCTGTTCAATGCATTGAAATCGCCGCACCGCACCCGTGGGCCCCTCGTGCCGCAATGCAACAATTGCTCGCAATATGGGGGCCGGCGGGGCCCTGCGCCGTTGCGGAGAAGAGCGATGCCCAGCTCCACGCCCCCGGCGCTCAGCCGGGCCCCGCGGCGCAGCGGGGCCAGAGATGCGCGCAAAGGCGCACCCCAAGTTTTACTTCGCTCGCCGCCGCTCGATGAAAGCGATGACCTCGCCCATGATGCCGCGGCGGAAGGCCAGCACGCAGATCACGAAGATCAGGCCCGTGACCATGGTGACCGACTCGCCCAGCGTGTTGAACCAGTCCACCGAAGTCAGGCGCGCGAGGAAGTGGCCCAGCTCGCCGATCTTGTTCTCCAGCAGCACCACCACCGCCGCGCCGACCAGCGGACCCGACAGCGTGCCCAGGCCGCCCACCAGCGTCATCAGCACCACCTGGCCCGAGGCGGTCCAGTGCACGTCGCTGAGCGTGGCGAAGCCCAGCACCAGCGTCTTGAGCGAGCCGGCCAGGCCGGAGATCGCCGCCGAGATCACGAACACCAGCAGCTTGAAGCGGCCCGTGTCATAGCCCAGCGACAGCGCGCGCGGCTCGTTCTCCTTGATGCCCTTGAGCACCTGGCCGAAGGGCGAATGGATGGTGCGCACGATCAGCAGGAAGGCCGCGACGCAGATCAGCAGCGTCACGTAATACATCGTCAGCTCGTTGCGCAGGTCCACCACGCCGAAGAGCTTGCCGCGCGGCACGCCCTGCAGGCCGTCCTCGCCGCCCGTGAACTTGGCCTGCAGCGCAATGAAGAACACCATCTGCGCCAGGGCCAGCGTGATCATCGCGAAGTAGATGCCCTGGCGGCGGATGGCCAGCACGCCGAAGATCCAGCCCAGCAGCGCCCCGGTGGCCGTGCCGGCCAGCAGGCCCAGTTCGGGCGTGAGGCCCCACACCTTCATCGCGTGCCCGGCCACGTAGGCCGAGCCGCCCAGGAAGGCCGCATGCCCGAAGGACAGGAAGCCCGTGTAGCCCAGCAGCAGGTTGAACGCGCAGGCGAACAGGGCGAAGCACAGCAGCTTCATCACGAAGATCGGGTAGGCGCCGAAGAAGGGCGCCAGCACCAGGCCCAGCAGGAGCAGCAGGTACAGAGGAAGCGAGATCTTTTTCATCATGGCCGGCCTCTCACTTTTCCTTGCCGAACAGGCCGGCGGGGCGGATCAGCAGCACGATGACCATGATCACGAACACGACGGTGGATGAGGCTTCCGGATAGAACACCTTGGTCAGGCCCTCGATCACGCCCAGGCCCAGGCCGGTGAGGATGGAGCCCATGATCGAGCCCATGCCGCCGATCACCACCACCGCGAACACCACGATGATCAGGTTCTGGCCCATCAGCGGCGACACCTGGTACACGGGTGCGGCCAGCACGCCGGCGAAGGCGGCCAGCGCCACGCCGAAGCCGTAGGTCAGCGTGATCATCAGCGGCACGTTGATGCCGAAGGCTTCGACCAGGCGCGGGTTCTCGGTGCCGGCGCGCAGCAGCGCCCCGAGCGGCGTCTTCTCGATCACGTACCAGGTGGCGAAGCACACGACCAGCGAGGCCACCACCACCCAGGCGCGGTAGTTGGGCAGCATCATGAAACCCAGGTCGGTGGCGCCGGTCAGCAGCTCGGGCGTGTCATAGGGCAGGCCCGAGACGCCGTACACCGAGCGGAACACGCCTTCGATGAGCAGCGTGAGCCCCAGCGTGAGCAGCAGGCCGTACAGATGGTCGAGCTTGTAGATCCAGCGCAGCAGCAGCCGCTCGATGAGGATGCCGAACAGGCCGATGAGCACCGGCGCGGCCAGCAGCATCACCCAGTAGTTGACGCCCAGGTAATTCATGGCCATCCACGTGAGCACGGCGCCCAGCATGAACAGGGCCCCATGCGCGAAGTTGATGACGTTGAGCAGGCCGAAGATCACCGCCAGCCCGAGGCTCAGGATGGCGTAGAAAGAGCCGTTGACCAGCCCGAGCAGCAACTGGCTCAGCAAGGCGGGGAGCGATATGTTCATGGGTGCGGCACGCGAAAGGCTGGTCGCTGGGCAGGATCCGGCAGGCTGCGGGCCGCGGCACGTGCCGCGCCCTCGCCTGTCGGCGTTTCAGCTCACTTCCAGAGGCTGCAGCGGCTTTCGGCCTTGGTGGTGTAGACCGCGTCGCCCGGCAGCTTGGTCACGACCTTGTAGTAGTCCCAGGCCTGCTTGGACTCGGCCGGGCTCTTGACCTGCATCAGGTACATGTCGTGCACATAGCGGCCGTCGGGGCGCACCACGCCCTGGGCGTAGAAGTCCTTCAGCGGCGTGCTCTTGAAGTGGGCCATGATCTTGTCGGCGTCGGTGCTCTTGGTGGCCTCCACGGCCTTCAGGTACTGCATCGTGGCCGAGTAGTCCGCGGCCTGGATGTCGGTGGGCATGCGCTTGGTCTTGTCGAAGAAGCGCTTGCCGAACTTGCGCGATTCCTCGTCGAGGTTCCAGTCCCAGCTGGTGGTGAGCAGCAGGCCTTCGGTGTTCTTCAGGCCCAGGCTGTGCACGTCGGTCACGAAGACCAGCAGGCCGGCCATCTTCATGCTCTTGGTGATGCCGAACTCGCGCGCCGCCTTGATGGCGTTGATGGTGTCGCCGCCCGCATTGGCCAGGCCCAGGATCTGCGCCTTGCTGTTCTGCGCCTGCAGCAGGAAGGACGAGAAGTCGTTGGCGTTGAGCGGGTGCTTGACGCTGCCCAGCACCTTGCCGCCCTTGGCCGTGACGACCTTGGCCGTGTCGTCCTGCAGCGACTGGCCGAAGGCGTAGTCGGCCGTGAGGAAGTACCAGTCCTTGCCGCCCTGGTCCACGACGGCGCCGCCGGTGCCCTTGGCCAGGGCCACGGTGTCGTAGGCGTAGTGGATGGTGTAGGGGCTGCACTGCTCGTTGGTCAGCTGCGAGGTGCCGGCGCCGATGGCGATGAACACGCGTTTTTTCTCTTGCGCCACCTTGTTCATGGCCAGGGCCGTGCCCGAGTTGGTGCCGCCCACCAGCATGGTGAGGTTCTGCGTGTCGATCCACTCGCGCGCCTTCGACGCCGCGATGTCGGCCTTGTTCTGGTGGTCGGCCGTCAGCAGCTCGATGGGCATGCCGTTGACCTTGCCGCCGAAGTCGTCGATGGCCATCTGGATGGCCGTGGCGCCGCCCTTGCCGTCCACGTCGGAATAGAGGCTGGACATGTCGGTGACGAAACCGATGCGGACCTTGTCCTGCGCCTGGGCGGCGCCGGCGGCGAGCAAGGCGGCCGCGGCCAGGACGGTGACGGTGAAACGGGGACGAAGGCTCATGGTGTCTCTTTGCGTGGGAGGGGAACGGGGGTAGGAGGCGCGGCCCGCCCGCGGGCGGGTTGCGGCGAGGTCACTTCCAGAGGGCGCACTTGCTCTCGGCCTTGGTGGTGAAGACCTGCTCGCCCGGCAGCGTCTTGACCACCTTCAGGTAGTCCCAGGGCTGCTTGGATTCGGAGGCCTTCTTCACCTCGACCAGGTACATGTCGTGCACGAAGCGGCCGTCGGCGCGGATCATGCCCTTGCCGTAGAAGTCGTCGATGGGCGTCTTCTTGAGCTGCTCCATCACCTTGTCGGCATCCGTGGTCTTGGCCGCCTCCACGGCCTTCAGGTAAGCCATGGTGGCCGAGTAGTCGGCCGCCTGCACGTCGGTGGGCATGCGCTTGGCCTTCTCGTTGAAGCGCTGCGCCCACTGGCGCGACTTGTCGTTCAGGTCCCAGTACCAGCTGGTGGTGTGCAGCAGGCCTTCGGTGTTGCGCAAGCCCAGGCTGTGCACGTCGCTCAGAAACACCAGCAGGCCGGCCACCTTCATCGACTTGCCGATGCCGAATTCGCGCGCGGCCTTGATCGAATTGATGGTGTCGCCGCCCGCGTTGGCCAGGCCCAGGATCTGCGCCTTGCTGTTCTGCGCCTGCAGCAGGAAGGACGAGAAGTCCGAGGCATTGAGCGGCGCGCGCACGGCGCCCACCACGGTGCCGCCCTTGTCCTTGACGACCTTGCTGGTGTCGGCCTCCAGCGCATGGCCGAAGGCGTAGTCGGCCGTGAGGAAGAACCAGCTCTTGCCGCCCTGGTCGACCACCGCGGCGCCCGTGCCCTTGGCCAGCGCCACCGTGTCGTAGGCGTAGTGCACTGTGTAAGGGCTGCACTGCTCGTTGGTCAGCGCCGAGGTGGCCGCGCCGTTGTTGAAGTAGACGCGCTTCTTTTCCTGCGCCACCTTGGCCGTGGCCAGCGCGGTGCCGGAGTTGGTGCCGCCGAAGATCATGGTCACGCCGGCGGTGTCGATCCACTCGCGGGCCTTGGACGCCGCGATGTCGGCCTTGTTCTGGTGGTCGGCCGTCAGCAGCTCGATGGGCTGGCCCAGCACCTTGCCGCCGAAGTCGTCGATGGCCATCTGGATCGCCATCGCCCCGTTCTTGCCTTCGACGTCCGAATACAGGCTGGACATGTCGGTCACGAAGCCGATCTTGACGCGCTCCTGCGCCTGCGCGGTGCCGGCCACGCCCAGGGCGGCGATGGCCAGTGCGATCCCGGTGAATTGCTTCTTCATCATCACGTGGTCTCCTAGTGTTTGGCGAGCGAGAAAGAGCAGGAAGGGAAAGAAGGGAACAGGGCGTCTAGACGCCCAGCAGCTCGTTGAGCACCTCGGCCTTGGCCTGCAGCTCGTCGGCGCCGAAGCGCTCCACGATGCGGCCGTGCTCCATCACGTAGAAGCGGTCGGCCAGCGGTGCGGCGAAACGGAAGTTCTGCTCCACCATCACCACCGTGTAGCCCTTGGCGCGCAGCATGGTGATCATGCGCGCCAGCGCCTGCACGATGACGGGCGCGAGCCCTTCGGAGATCTCGTCGAGCAGCAGCAGGCGCGCGCCGGTGCGCAGGATGCGCGCCACCGCCAGCATCTGCTGCTCGCCCCCCGACAGGCGCGTGCCCTGGCTGTGGCGGCGCTCGGCCAGGTTGGGGAACATGGCGTAGATCTCCTCCACGCTCATGCCGCCCTCGCTGCCCTTCAGGGCCGGTGGCAGCATCAGGTTCTCCTCGGCCGACAGGCTGGCAAAGATGCCGCGCTCCTCGGGGCAGTAGCCGATGCCGAAATGGGCGATGCGGTGCGTGGGCAGGCCCACGGTCTCGTGGCCGTTGACCCGGATGCTGCCCTTGCGCGAGCCCGTGAGACCCATGATGGCGCGCAGCGTGCTGGTGCGCCCGGCGCCGTTGCGGCCCAGCAGCGTCACCACCTCGCCGGGCTGCACGACCATGTCCACGCCGTGCAGCACATGCGATTCGCCGTACCAGGCGTGCAGGTCCTTGATTTCGAGTGCGGGGGTTGTTGCCATGTCAGTCATCCGCGTCGCATGAACGCAGCGCAGCCATCTCAGCCGACGAGCGCAGCGAAGTCTTCAGGGCACCCGAGGAACTGGCTTTGCCAGGCCTCTGGGTGCGCCCCTCTCGCGCAGCAGAGGGGGGAGCGGCGAAGCCGCTTGGGGGGTGCTTCATGTCAATGCGCTCCCTGCAGCTGGCCTTCGGTGGTGCCCATGTAGGCCTCCATGACCTGCGGGTTCTTCGAGACTTCGGCGTACGGCCCTTCGGCCAGCACGGCGCCGCGCTGCAGCACGGTGATGGTGTCGGCGATGGTGGAGACCACGCTCATGTTGTGCTCCACCATGAGGATGGTGCGGCCGGCCGACACGCGCTTGATCAGCTGCGCCACGCGGTGCACGTCTTCGTGGCCCATGCCCTGCGTGGGCTCGTCCAGCAGCATGAGTTCGGGCTCCATGGCCAGCGTGGTGGCGATCTCGAGCGCGCGCTTGCGGCCGTAGGGCAGGTTCACGGTCTGCTCGTGGGCCAAGTCCTCCAGCCCCACTTCGGCCAGCAGCTCCATCGCGCGGCCGTGCAGGGGCAGCAGCGATTTCTCGCTCTTCCAGAAGTGGTAGCTGGTGCCCAGCGCGCGCTGCAGGCCCAGGCGCACGTTCTCCAGCACCGTCAGGTGCGGAAACACGGCCGAGATCTGGAAGGAGCGGATGATGCCGCGCCGCGCGATCTGCGACGGCCGCTCGCGCGTGATGTCCTGCCCATTGAAGACGATGCTGCCCGAAGTGGGCTCCAGGAACTTGGTCAGCAGGTTGAAGCAGGTGGTCTTGCCCGCACCGTTGGGACCGATGAGCGCGTGGATGGCGCCGCGCGCCACCTTCAGGTCGACCTTGCTCACGGCGGTGAAGCCCTTGAACTCCTTGGTGAGCTGGCGGGTCTCGAGGATGATGTCGCTCATGTCAGGCGGCCCACCCTTGCGACGGCACCGGGGCCCCTGAGCCCTGAGGGGCGATGCGGCGAGCGCGGGACGGATTCACGCCAAAGCGCTCCAGCAGGCTCGAAGCCAGGAGGTTCTTGGGGCAGGCAGTGCATGGCATGCGATGGACGACCCTCTGTAATTACGGCGCATTGTTGGCGGCCCGTTTGGCCTTGCGTACTGGGGCAAATGCGGATGCTGCGGTGCAATGTGCACGCGTCCTACAACGCCCGTTTTCAGTCCCTCGTGCCGCCTGTTCCGGGCTGGTCCGAACGAAAAAAGGCCCGCACGAGGCGGGCCGATTCGAAGGGCTGCGCGGTGCTCACGCAGTGGAAGGAAGAAACGCTTCCTCAGTGCGCACCGGCCGCCGCGTCGGCGCCCGCACCGCCGCGCGCGGGGCGCGACAGCCAGATCACCGGCACCAGCAGCAGGAACATCAGCGCCGAGGCATAGAACAGCTCCGAGGTCGCCAGCATGAAGGCCTGCTGGTCGACCAGGCGGTTGATCTGCGCCAGCACCTGCTCCGAACTGAAGCCCGCACCACTCAGCGTGCCGATGGCGGCATTGGTGGCCGTGCTGCCGGTGTTCACCGCTTCGGCCAGTTGCGCATGGTGCAGCGCGGCGCGGTTCTCCCACAGGGTGGTGGCGATGGACGTGCCCATCGCGCCGGCCGTGATGCGCGCGAAGTTCGACAGGCCCGAGGCCGCGGGAATGCGGTCCGGCGTCAGGCCCGACAGCGTGATGGTCACCAGTGGGATGAAGAAGAAGGCCATCGCGATGCCCTGGATCACGGTCGGGATCATGATGGTGGCGAAGTCGGTCTGCGTGTTGAAGCGCGAGCGCATCCACAGGATCAGTGCGAAGATGAGGAAGGAGGCCGTGGCATAGCGCCGCGGGTCCACCTTGCCCACCGTGAGGCCCACGATGGGCGACAGCAGGATGGCCATCACGCCCACCGGCGCCAGCACCATGCCGGCCTGCGTGGCCGTGTAGCCCATGTACTGCTGCAGCCACAGCGGCAGGATCACCACGTTGCCGAAGAACAGACCATAGCCCACGGCCGTGGCCAGGGCGCCCGACCAGAAGTTGCGGCGCTTGAACAGCGACAGGTCCACCACCGGGTGCTTCTCGGTCAGCTCCCAGACCAGGAAGAAGGCGAAGCCCACCGCGGCGACCACGGCCATCGCGATGATCTCGGCCGAATGGAACCAGTCCAGCTCCTTGCCCTTGTCGAGCATGAGCTGCAGCGCGCCCACCCACAGCACCAGCAGCGCGAGGCCGATGGCGTCGATGGGCACCTGCTGGGTCGGGCTCTCGCGCTTGCGGTAGATCAGCAGCGTGAGGCCCGCGGCCAGCAGGCCGACCGGGATGTTGATGTAGAAGATCCAGGGCCACGAGATGTTGTCGGTGATCCAGCCGCCCAGGAGCGGCCCCATCACGGGCGCGATCAGCGTGGTCATGGACCACATGGCCATCGCCAGCCCCGCCTTGGCGCGCGGGTAGCTGGACAGCAGCAGCGTCTGCGACAGCGGGATCATGGGCCCCGCGACGAAGCCCTGCAGCGCGCGGAAGGCGATCAGCATCGTCATGTTGGGCGCCAGGCCGCAGAGCCAGGAGCTGATGACGAACAGGATCACGCTGGCCATGAACAGGCGCACCTGCCCGATGCGCTGCGTGAGAAAGCCCGTGAGCGGCACGGCGATGGCATTGGCCACGCCGAAGCTGGTGATGACCCAGGTGCCCTGCGTGGAGCTCACGCCCAGGTCGCCCGAGATGGCGGGCAGCGACACGTTCGCGATGGACGAGTCCAGCACGTTCATGAAAGTCGCGGCGGAGAGGGCCAGCGTGCCCCACACGCGCGCCGCACCTTCGAGCGGCGGCGGCGAGACATAGGCGGTGGTGTTGGCGGACATGGAAATCGCCTGCGCGACGGCCCGCTCAGCCGGCGTGGTGGTTCATCGCCAGATGCGCGCCCTGCCCTTGCCGCGCTGGTGCCGGGCCCTGGCCCTCGCGCGCGCCGTCGCCCGCCTGCGGCGCCGGGGCCCGGCCCAGGTTCGCCTCGATGATGCGCCGCACCTGCGCGTCCGCGCCCTGGTCCAGCGCGCTGTAGCAGGCCGTTGAAAAATCCCCTGCGAGCGTCCGCGTCGGCCGCTACGATCTGAAGCCATCCCGGAACAACTGCGACAAGAAAGATGAGAGGCAACCAAGACTTCCAGGGGGCGATGTTTAGCTACATCAGCCTTGAAGAAAGAGTGCCAGCGGCACACCCGCTGCGCAAGTTGCGCGCCGTGGTGGATGCGCTGCTGTCGAGCATGAACAGCGAGTTCGAAGCGGTGTACGCCCGCCGTGGCCGCCCCTCGGTGCCGCCGGAGATGCTGCTCAAGGCCTTGCTGCTGCAAATCCTGTTCTCCATCCGCAGCGAACGCCAGCTGGTCGAGGCGGTCAACTACAACCTGCTGTACCGCTGGTTCGTGGGCCTGAACATTGAAGACAAGGTCTGGGACCACTCCACCTTCAGCGCCAACCGCGAACGCCTCTTCAACGAAGACCTGGCGCGCGCCTTCTTCGAGCGCGTCAAGCTCAGCGCCCAGTGGGGCCGGCTTGCCAGCGACGAACACTTCAGCGTGGACGGCACGCTGATTGAGGCCTGGGCCTCGCACAAGAGTTTCAAACGCAAAGACGACGACAGCGGCACGCCACCCGGACGCAACCCCGAGGTGAACTTCAAAGGGCAGGAGCGCTGCAACGACACCCACGCCAGCACCACCGATGCCGATGCCCGGCTGTTCAAGAAGAGCGCGGGCGACAAATCTCGCCTGTGCCACATGGGGCACATCCTCATGCAGAACCGCAACGGGCTGCTCGTGGATGTGGAGATCACACATGCCAGTGGCACCGCCGAGCGCGAGGCGGCGCTGGCGATGCTCAAACGCCGGGGAAACAAGAACAAGCGGGCCACGGTCGGGGCCGACAAAGGTTACGACAGCCAGGCCTTCATCAAGGGCTGCCGAAAGCTCAAAGTCACGCCACACGTGGCGGCCAAGGACAAGCACTCGGCGGTCGATGGCCGCATCCGGCGCCACGAGGGCTACCAGACCAGCCTCAAAGTGCGCAAGCGCATCGAGGAGGCCTTTGGCTGGATCAAGACAGTGGGTGGTCTGGCCAAGACCAAATTGATCGGTCAGGCCAAGCTCGCGGGCCAGGCGCTGCTGTGCTTTGCCACCTACAACCTGGTGCGCATGGGCAGTCTGGGCGGCTGGTGGGACGCGCATCATGCGTGAACCATGGGATACGTGCGCCCGGAACGGGCAAAACGGCCTGCAAACAGGCCGAAATGGCCGCTCCAATCGCTGCGCAGGCCAGTTTGGGCGATCCGTTTCTTCGAAATCCACGACCCTGGCGCGTTCGATGAGCATTTTTTCAACGGCCTGGTAGACCTGGGTCTGCGCCACGGGCTCGCGGCGCGGCGCGTCGGCCAGCAGCGGGCCGCCGCGTTCGCGCACGTCGACTTCGGCATCCATCGACAGGCCCACGCGCAGCGGATTGGCCTTGACCTGCTCGGGGTCCAGCGCGATGCGCACCGGCACGCGCTGCACCACCTTGATCCAGTTGCCCGTGGCGTTCTGCGCCGGCAGCAGCGCGAAGGCCGCGCCCGTGCCGATGCCCAGGCCTTCCACGCGGCCGTCGTACTGCACCTTCTTGCCGTACAGGTCGGCCGTGAGTTTCACGGGCTGGCCGATGCGGATGTTGCGCAACTGCACTTCCTTGAAATTCGCGTCGACCCACACCTGGCCCAGCGGCACCACCGACATCAGCGGCGCCCCCGGGCTCACGCGCTGGCCCAACTGGACGGTGCGCCTGGCCACGTAGCCATCGATGGGCGCGGGCATGGCGACGCGCTGCGTGGCGAGGTAGGCCTCGCGCACCTTGGCGGCGGCGGCCAGCACGCTGGGGTGCTCCTCCACGCGCGTGCCGTCGGTCAGCGACCGGTTGCTGGCCAGGCTTTCGCGCGCCGCGGCCACGCCGGCCTGCGCCGCCGCCAACGCGCTGCGCGCATTGGCCACAGCGGTTTCGGAATGGTTCAGCTCTTCCTTGGAAACAGCACCGTTGCCACCCAGCGACTGGCGGCGGCGCAGGTCGTCCTGCGCGCGGGCCAGGTCGCTCTGCGCCCGGGCCACGTCGGCCTGGCGCAATTGCACCTGGGCAGCCAGCGAGCCGTTGTTGGCGTACAGCGTGCGCGCCTGGCGCACGGCCTGGGCCAGGGCGGCCTCGGCCTGCTCCAGCGCCACCTGGGCGTCGGACGGGTCCAGCTGCACCAGCGGCTGGCCGGCTTTCACGAAGTCGGTGTCATCGGCGCCGATGCGCATCACCGTGCCCGCGATCTGCGGCGTGATCTGGATGACGTTGCCCTGCACGTAGGCGTTGTCGGTGCTTTCGTAGTGGCTGGCGACCAGCACTTCGTAGGCCGTCCAGGCGGCCCCGGCCAGCACCACGACGGCCGTCAGGGACAGCAGCGCGCGGCGGCGCTTGCCGTTGCCGCCCCGGCCGGTGTCATGCGATGTGGCGGCGGGCGCCGCGGAAGACGAGATGTCGTTGTTTTCGCTCATGATGGGCTCCACCCCGGAACGGGGCTCGCTAAAGCTTTTCTTGACTCGTGGATGAAAGATTCAGGGCCGGGCGGGCGCCACGTCCGCTGCGGCGGCCTGCGGCGCGGGGCCGGGGCCGGCCTGCCAGCCGCCGCCCAGCGCGCGCGCCAGCGCCACCTGTGTGTCCAGCGCACGCGCCGCCAGGTCCACCGCCTGGCGGCGCTGCGCCAGCACGGCGGTCTCGGCCGCCAGCACGTTCAGGTAGTTGCCCAGGCCGGCGCCATAGCGCTGCGTGGCGATCTGCCAGGCGCCTTCGGCCGCGGCCTGGGCTTCGCGCTGCTGCGCCTGCTGGCGCGCAATGGACTGCAGGCTGCTGACCTGGTCGGCGGCGTCGCGCACCGCATCGAGCACGGCGGCGTTGTAGCTCTCGATGGCCGCGTCGCGGTCCGCCGCCTTGCCCTGCAGGTTGGCGCGCAGGCGCCCGCCTTCGAAGACGGGCAGGCTGATGGCCGGACCCACGCCCCATTGCAGGCTGCCCGACTTGAGCAGCTGGTCCAGGCCCAGCGACTGCACGTTGACGAAGGCATTGAGGTTGACGTTCGGGTAGAACTGCTTGCGCGCATAGTCCACGTCATGCGTGGCCGCTTCGGCGCGCCAGCGCGCGGCGGCGATGTCGGCGCGGCGGCCCAGCAGATCGGCCGGCAGCGCGGCCTGCAGCGGCATGGGCCGCAGGGCGGCCAGCGAAGGCGCGTTCAGCGACGCCGCGATGCCGGGCTGCGCCGTCAGCGCGTCGAGCGCATGCCGGACGATCGCGATCTGTTCGTCCAGGGCCTCGATCTGCTGGCGCGCCTCGGGCAGGCCGCCCTCGCTCTGGCGCAGCTCCAGGCGCGTGTCCAGGCCGGCGGCGACGCGGCCCTGCACCAGGCGCAGCGTCTCTTCACGTTGGGCCAGCGTGCGCTCGGCCACGTCGCGCTGCGCCACCAGGCGCGCCCACTGCACGTAGCTGCGGGCGACATTGCCGGCCAGCAGCACGCGGGCCGCGTCGGCTTCGGCCTGCGCCGCGCGGGCGTTGCCCACGGCCGCCTGCAGCGCGTCATGGTTCTTGCCGAAGAAGTCCAGCTCCCAGCCGGCGCCGATCTGCAGCAGCCCGGTGTTCTGGACCGAGCCGCCCAGCGGCGACGGGTAGATGTAGTTCTCGGAATAGAGCGAGCGGTTGACCTGGGCATCGCCCTTGACCTGCGGCAGATCGTTGGCGCGCACCACGCCGACGGCGGACTGCGCCTTGGCCAGGCGCGCCTGCGCCACCTGCAGGTTCGGGTTGCCTTGCAGCGCCTGGTCGACCAGGCGGTCCAGCTGCGGGTCGCCGAAGGCCTGCCACCAGCGAGCGTCCACGGCCGCGATGGGCAGCCCGGGGTCGGTCGGCAGGCCGGCCTGCGTTGGCGTGAGCGCTGCGGCCGGCGGTGCTAGCGTGCCGGTGTTCGCGCAGCCCGCGGCAAGGAGGGCGAGGGCCAGCGCGCCGGCCAGGCGCGCACGCGGCAAGGCGGCGCGGCGGGCGCCGGGCCGGGGGGTGCCGGGCCGGGGGGGGCCCCTGCGCAGGGCCTGCGAAAGCGATGACGGATTCATGGTTCCTGGGGAGCGGCCGGCGCCGCCGGCAGCTTCTGTGCGTTGTCGAGCATGCGGCCGAGGTAGCCCTTGAGCTGGCGCCATTCCGCCTCGCTGAAGCCGCTGAGGAATTCGTTGTGCACGCGGCACAGCACGTGCGGCACGCGCTCCGCATGGGCCGCCCCTTCGGGCGTCAGCTCGATGTTGACCACGCGGCGGTCGGCCACCGAGCGCACGCGGCGCACCAGGCCCTTGGCCTCCAGCCGGTCCAGCAGGCGCGTCATCGCGCCCGTGTCGAGCTGGCACTCGCGCGCCAGTTCGGCCACCGTGGCCGAGGGCGCCAGATGCGTGTGCAGCTTGTGCAGCGGGATCCATTGCGGGTAGGTGGGCCCGCCGGGCTCGACCAGTTCCGACTCCACCGCCTGGCTCATGGCCGTGATGAGGCGGCGCATCATGTAGCCCACGCTCATGTCGGCGGCGTAGTTCTCGGGACGGTAGAAAGCGGCGGGCGGCACGGCGCCACACCGGGCCCCGGGGGGATCGGGGGCCTTGGGCGAAGCCGGGGCCGGCCGGGCGGACGGCGGAGAGGACGGAAGTTCGGCAACCATGGGGGCGGCAATTTAATTGCCTAGACAGTAATTGTCAAGGCGGATATTGCAGCAGCAGTTTTTGTCGAGGCACGCAGGCGTGCGGCGGGGGCTCCTAGAATCCGCCGCCATGTCCGCCCCCACGACCGCCAAGGGCTCGCCACGCTCGCTCTCGGGCCTGGCGCCCTTCCTCCGGCCTTACCGGCTCCAGATCGCCCTGGCCGGCCTCTTCCTGGTGATGGCTGCCGTCACCACGCTGGTGTTTCCGCTGGCCCTGCGCAACCTCATCGACGGTGGCCTGCTGCCCGCCGACCGCGGCCAGCAGGCGCTGGCGCTGCGGGACCATTTCTTCGCCCTCTTCGGCGTGGCGGTGGCCCTGGGCTTCTTCTCGGCCGCCCGCTTCTTCACCGTGAGCTGGCTGGGCGAGCGCGTGACGGCCGACCTGCGCAACGCCGTCTACAGCCGGGTGCTGCGCCAGAGCCCAGCCTTCTTCGAGACCACCCAGACCGGCGAGGTGCTGTCGCGGCTGACTTCCGACACCACGCTGGTGCAGACGGTGGTCGGCTCCTCGCTGAGCATGGGCCTGCGCAACGCCGTGATGGGCGTGGGCGCGCTGGCCATGCTGGTCTGGAGCAATCCGTACGTGATGCTGCAGGTGTTCGTGATGCTTTTGCTGGTGGTGCTGCCCAGCATGTGGTTCGGCCGGCGCGTGCGCCGCCTGTCGCGCGCCAGCCAGGACCGCGTGGCCGATGCCAGCGCCATCGCGGCCGAGGTGCTGAACGCCATTCCCGTGGTCCAGAGCTACAGCGGCGAGGCGCGCGAAGCGGCGCGCTTCTCGGCCTCCACGCAGGCCGCCTTCGGCACTGCCGTGCGCCGCGCCAAGGCGCGCGCCGTGCTGGTCGCCTTCATCATCATCGCCACCTCGGCCGCGCTGCTGTGGGGCCTGTACGAAGGCACGCAGGCCGTGATGCGCGGCAGCATCACGCCCGGCCACCTGGGCCAGACCGTGGTCTACGTGATCATCCTGGCCAGCGCCCTGGCCGTGCTGGGCGAGGTCTACGGCGACCTGCTGCGCGCCGCCGGCGCCACCGAGCGGCTGATGGAGCTGCTGCATGCGCGCGCCGACATCGTGTCACCCGCCCGGCCGCGCACGGCGCCACTGCCCGCCGGCGGCAGCACCGTGCGCATCGAGGGGCTGCGCTTCCACTACCCGTCGCGGCCGGACACGCCGGCGCTGCGGGACTTCGATCTGCAGGTGTCCCCGGGCGAAACGGTGGCACTGGTCGGCTCCAGCGGCGCCGGCAAGACCACCGTGTTCCAGCTGCTGCTGCGCTACTACGACCCGCAGCAGGGCCGCATCGAGCTCGACGGCGTGCCGCTGGCCGACTGGCCGCTGGAGGCGCTGCGCGACCGCATCGGCCTGGTGCCGCAGGACGCCGTGATCTTCTCGGCCAGCGCGCTGGAGAACATCCGCTACGGCCGCCCCGGCGCCAGCGACGACGAGGTGCGCGCAGCCGCACGCGCTGCCCATGCCGACACCTTCATCGAAGCCCTGCCCGAAGGCTATGCCACCTTTCTCGGCGAGCGCGGCGTGCGCCTGTCCGGCGGCCAGCGCCAGCGCATCGCGATCGCGCGGGCGATGCTCAAGAACGCGCCCCTGCTGCTGCTGGACGAAGCCACCAGCGCGCTGGACGCCGAGAGCGAGCGCATGGTGCAGGCCGCGCTGGAATCGGCCATGCAGGGCCGCACCACGCTGGTCATCGCGCACCGGCTGGCCACGGTGCAGAAGGCCGACCGCATCGTGGTGCTGGACCATGGCGGCATCGTGGAACAGGGCACGCACGCGCAGCTGCTGGCGCAGGGCGGCGTCTATGCGCGCCTGGCCGCGCTGCAATTCGCGGCCTGAGCACGCGAGCGAAAGAGCGCCGCGGCCGGCGTGCCGCGATGCCTTCGCGCGGGCTCGGCCGCGCGCGCCCTACTGCAGCGGCTCCTTGAGCGCGTCGGGCAACAACAGGGGCAGGACTTCGATGCCTTCGTCGAGCAGCGCTTCGGTCTGCTCGCGCGTGGCCCGGCCGCGGATGCCGCGCTCGGCCACCTCGCCGTAGTGCATGCGGCGGGCTTCTTCGGCGAAGCGCTCGCCCACGTCTTCGGTGTTCGCAAGCACCTCGCGCATCGCGCGCATCCAGCGGGCGGCGGGCGTGTCGGGAGCGGCGTGGGCCACCGGCGCCGCGGCGGCCGGCTCCCGGCCCGCGCCCAGGTTGAGGCGGGGCGCGCTCAGGCCCTTGACGATGGCCTTGTCGCCGCAGATCGGGCATTCGATCAGCGCCCGCTCGCGCTGGGCGTCGAAGTCTTCCTCCGAGCCGAACCAGCCTTCGAAGCCGTGGCCCTGGGTGCAGCGGAGATTGAGGACTTTCATGGTGGCCCGAATTATCGGCCGGCCGCCTCCGCCGCCACCGGGCGCCAGGGCAAAGCCCAGCCACCGGCGATGGCGTTCTGCAGCCAAAGCGCACAGCTCAGCGTCTTGGCATCGGTCACGGTGCCGTCGCGGCACCAGTCCAGCAGCTGCTGCGGCTCGGCGCTGAACACGTCGAGGAACTCGCCCGCGTCGAGCTTGCGCTCGCCGGCCTCCAGGCCGCGCGCGAAATAGATGTGGATGACCTCGGTGGAATAGGCCACGGCCAGGTGCATGCGCCCGGCATAGGCCCATTCGCGGGCCCGGTAGCCGGTCTCCTCGATCAGCTCGCGCTGCCCGCAGACGAAAGGGTCCTCGCCCGCATCCAGCTTGCCGGCCGGGAACTCGACCATCACCTGCCCCACCGGATAGCGGTACTGGCGCTCCAGCACCACGCGGCCGTCGTCCAGCAGCGGGATGACAACCACCGCCCCTGGATGCACCACGTACTCGCGCGTGGAGACCGAGCCGTCGGGCAGGCGGACCTCGTCGCGCCGCGCATGCAGGAAGCGGCCCTCGAACAGCAGTTCGGAACGCTGCGCCTGCTCCTTCAGGTGGGAGTGATCCATGCGGTGTGTCTCCTGGCGCCGCCGCGCAGGCTGGCGCGGGGGTCAGACGGGTGCGCCGCGCCGGTCGCGGTGCTTGACGAGGTAGCGCCAGGTGAAGCCCGGGAAGGCCAGCACCAAGAAGAGCGAGGCCGTGACGGCGTAGAACTCCCAGCCCTGCGGCGCCACCTGGCCCAGGCGGCGCTCGAAGAGCCAGCCGACGCCCAGCGCCAGAGCGTAGAAGATGGCCAGTTCCAGAACGCGCCAGGCCAGCGACTTCACGCCGCCGGCCAGGCCGATCACGCCCAGCAGGCGTTCGTTGAGAAAAGGCAGGTTGGCGGCCAGCGCGGTGACGACGAGCACCAGCCAGGTCGAAGCCCCCTGCGACAGGCCGCCGCTCACGCTGCCGCCCTCCCCCGCGCCGCGCGCCGCAGGCGCAGGGGCGACGCGAGAAACGGGCGGGCCGCCGCGCTCATCGCCGGATCAGGCTCAGCTGCCCAGCGTGGCCACGATGGCCTGCGCGCACAGCGCCATCAGGCCGCCGGGCAGCACGCCCAGGATCAGGATCAGCGCGCCATTGACGGTGAGCACCGCGCGCACGTCGAAGGGCGCGGAGACCGTGGTGGCCGTCAGCGGCTTGTCGAAGTACATGACCTTGATCACGCGCAGGTAGTAGAAGGCTCCCACCAGCGACATGACGACCGCGAACACGGCCAGGCCGATGTGCAGCGGGTGGCCCGAGGCCACCAGGGCCTGCAGCACCGCCAGCTTGGCATGGAAGCCCACCAGCGGCGGCAAGCCGGCCAGCGAGAACATGGTCACGGCCATCACGCCGGCATACAGCGGGCTGCGCTGGTTCAGGCCGGCCAGGTCGGCGATCTCCTCGCTCTCGAAGCCTTCGCGCGCCAGCAGCAGGATGATGCCGAAGCTGGCCAGCGTGGTGAGCACGTAGGTCACGACGTAGAACATGGCCGCGCTGTAGGCGAACTGCGCGTTCAGGCTGCTGCCGTTGACCACGCCGGCCACGAAGGCCAGCAGCACGAAGCCCATCTGCGCGATGGTCGAGTACGCCAGCATGCGCTTGAGGTTGCTCTGCGCGATGGCAGCCAGGTTGCCCACCAGCAGCGACATCACGGCCAGCACGCCCAGCATCTGCTGCCAGTCGAAAGCCAGCGGCATCAGGCCTTCCACCAGCAGGCGGATCACGATCGCGAAGGCGGCCAGCTTGGGCGCGCCGCCGATCATCAGCGTCACGGCCGAGGGAGCACCGTGGTACACGTCGGGCACCCACATGTGGAAGGGCGCGGCGCCCAGCTTGAAAGCCAGGCCGGCGACGATGAACACCAGGCCGAAGACCAGCACCTGGTGCTGCACCTGGCCCGAAGCCACGGCCTTGAACACCTCGTCGATGTCCAGCGAACCGGTGGCGCCGTACATCATGGACATGCCGTAGAGCAGGAAGCCGCTGGCCATCGCGCCGAGCACGAAGTACTTCATGGCGGCTTCGCTGGCCACCGCGTTGTCGCGGCGCAGCGCCACCATGGCGTAGCCCGACAGCGTGAGCAGTTCCAGGCCCAGGTAGATCATCAGGAAGTGGCCGCCCGAGATCATCACGAACATGCCCAGCAGCGAGAACATGCCCAGCGTGAACAGCTCGCCGCCGCGCAGCATGCCGCGGTCACCGGCATAGGGGCGGCCGTAGACCAGGGTCACCATCAGTGCCACGGTGGAGAAGCACTTGAGCCAGTTGCCCATCGGGTCGCTGACCACGAGGCCGCCGAAGCCTTCGATCTTCTGGCCGCCCACGGCCTGCATGCCGGTGAGCACGGCCACGCCGAGCAGCGTCAGCAGCGTCAGGACATAGGTGCGGGTGCGGCGCGGGCTGCGGTCGGACAGGTCGACCAGCGTGATGACGCAGGCCATCACGAGCAGCACGAGTTCGGGGTAAATCGCGACCCAGCTGAGTTTGTCAATCATCTTCTCGTTCTCTCAGAACTTGTGCGTCGCGCGTTCTCAGGGCAGCTTGGACGCCGCGACGTGGCGCAGCAGCTCGGCCACGGAGGTGTCCATCACGTCGGTGAAGGGCTTGGGGAACAGGCCCATGAAGAGCACGGCGACGGCCAGCAGCGCCAGCATCAGGAACTCGCGGCCGTTGATGTCCGTGAGTTCTTCCACGTGCTTGTTGCCGACCGGGCCCAGGTACACGCGCTTGTACATCCACAGCGTGTAGGCGGCGCCGAAGATCAGCGCGGTGGCCGCGGCCAGGCCGATCCAGAAGTTGGCCTTCACGGCCCCCAGGATCACCATCCACTCGCCCACGAAGCCAGCGGTGGCGGGCAGGCCGCAGTTGGCCATGGCGAACAGCAGCGCAAAGGCGGCGAACTTGGGCATGGTGTTCACCACGCCGCCGTAGTCGGCGATCTGGCGCGAATGCACGCGGTCGTACAGCACGCCGATGCACAGGAACATGGCGCCCGAGACGAAGCCGTGGGCGATCATCTGCACGATGCCGCCGGCCACGCCGAGGTCGTTGAAGATGAAGAAGCCCAGCGTCACGAAGCCCATGTGCGCCACCGAGGAGTACGCCACCAGCTTCTTCATGTCCTGCTGCACCAGCGCCACCAGGCCCACGTAGATCACGGCGACCAGCGACAGCGCGATCATCAGCCAGGCCCATTCGCGCGAGGCATCGGGGGCGATGGGCATGGAAAAGCGCAGGAAGCCGTAGGCGCCCAGCTTCAGCATGATGGCGGCCAGCACGGCGGAGCCGCCGGTGGGCGCCTCCACGTGCACGTCGGGCAGCCAGGTGTGGACCGGGAACATCGGCACCTTCACGGCGAAGGCCGCGAAGAAGGCGAAGAACAGCAGCGTCTGCGGCTGGGCCGCCAGCGGCAGCTTGTGCCAGGTCTGGATGTCGAAGCTGCCGCCCGAGGCGTGGTACAGGTAGATCAGCGCCACCAGCATCAGCAGCGAGCCGAGCAGCGTGTACAGGAAGAACTTGAAGGCGGCGTAGATCTTGTTCGGACCGCCCCAGATGCCGATGATCAGGTACATCGGGATCAGCGTGGCTTCGAAGAAGACGTAGAACAGGATGCCGTCGAGCGCGGAAAACACGCCGATCATCAGACCCGACAGGATCAGGAACGCGCCCATGTACTGGTTCACGCGCTCGGTGATCACTTCCCAGCCCGCGATCACGACGATCACGGTGATGAAGGCCGTCAGCAGCACGAACCACATCGACAGGCCATCCACGCCCAGGTGGTAGTGGATGTTGAAACGCTCGATCCAGACGCTCTTCTCGACGAACTGCATCTGCGCCGTGCCCAGCGCGAAACGCGTGTACACGGGAATCGTCGCGATGAAGCTCGCGATGGCGCCGACGAGCGCCATCCAGCGCACCGCACGCGCCTGCGAATCACGACCAAAGAACAGCAGCAGGGCGCCGACGGCGATCGGCAACCAGATGGCAAGGCTCAGCAGACCCATTTTTGTTGTGCTCCAGCGCGGCTGCTCTCAGCGGTTGAACCAGACGAAGTACGTCATGAGCAGGAAGATGCCCAGCAGCATCGCCAGCGCGTAGTGATAGATGAAACCCGACTGCAGCCAGCGCACGACACCGGAGATGCGGCCGATCAGCTTCCACGAGCCATTGACCACGGCGCCGTCGATGAGGGCCTGGTCACCGCCCTTCCACAGGCCGGTGCCCAGCGCGCGCGCGCCACGGGCCACGATGTTCTCGTTGATCCAGTCGAGGTAGTACTTGTTCTCGAGCAGGTTGAAGATCGGCATGCAGGCGCGCTTGATGGCGGCCGGCAGTGCCGGATTCACCATGTACATGTACCAGGAGGCCACCACGCCGGCCAGCGCCAGGTACAGCGGTGCCGTGTAGAAGGAATGCAGCGCCATCGCCACCGGGCCGTGGATCATCTCGGCCAGCTCGGCCATGGCCGGGTGCTTGGCCGCGTCGACGAAGATCGCGTCCTTGAAGAAGTCGCCAAACAGCATCGGCATCATCGTCACGAAGCCGATCAGCACCGAGGGCACGACCAGCAGCACCAGCGGCACGGTCACGACCCAGGGCGACTCGTGCGGCTTGTGATCGCCGTGGCCGTGGTGACCGTGGTCGTCGTGCGCAGCGTGGTCGTCATGGTGCGCGTCCGGGTTCTGGTCGTAGCGTTCCTTGCCATGGAAGACCAGGAAGTACAGGCGGAACGAGTAGAAGGCGGTGACGAACACCCCGGCCAGCACGGCGAAGGAAGCGAAGCCGGCGGCCGGCAGGTGGCTCGCGTGCACGGCCTCGATGATCGCGTCCTTCGAGTAGAAGCCCGAGAACAGCGGCGTGCCGATCAGCGCCAGGTTGGCCAACAGGAAGGTGATCCAGGTGATCGGCATGTACTTGCGCACGTTGCCCATCCAGCGGATGTCCTGGTTGTGGTGCATGCCCATGATGACCGAGCCGGCGCCAAGGAACAGCAGCGCCTTGAAGAAGGCGTGCGTCATCAGGTGGAACACCGCGACGGAGTAGGCCGAGGCGCCCAGCGCCACCGTCATGTAGCCGAGCTGCGACAGCGTGGAATAGGCCACCACGCGCTTGATGTCGTTCTGGATGATGCCCAGGAAGCCCATGAACAGGGCCGTGATGGCGCCGATGACGAGGATGAAGTTCAGGGCCGTGTCCGAGAGCTCGAACAGCGGCGACATGCGCGCCACCATGAAGATGCCGGCCGTCACCATGGTGGCCGCGTGGATCAGCGCCGAAATCGGGGTCGGGCCTTCCATCGAGTCGGGCAGCCACACGTGCAGCGGGAACTGCGCCGACTTGCCCATCGCACCGATGAACAGGCAGATGCAGATCACGGTGATCAGCATCCAGTCGGTGCCGGGGAAGCCGATGCCGGCCAGCTCGTTCGCCTTGGCGAAGGTCTCCGTGTAGTTCAGCGTGCCGGCGTAGGCGGCGATCAGGCCGATGCCCAGGATGAAGCCGAAGTCGCCCACACGGTTGACCAGGAAGGCCTTCATGTTCGCGAAGATGGCCGTCGGTTTGTTGTACCAGAAGCCGATCAGCAGGTACGACACCAGGCCCACCGCTTCCCAGCCGAAGAACAGCTGCAGCATGTTGTTGCTCATCACGAGCATCAGCATGGAGAAGGTGAACAGCGAGATGTAGGCGAAGAAGCGGTTGTAGCCCGCGTCCTCTTCCATGTAGCCGATGGTGTAGATGTGCACCATCAGCGACACGAAGGTCACGACGCACATCATCATGGCGGTGAGGCCGTCGACCATGAAGCCAACTTCCATCTTCAGGCCGCCCACCACCATCCATTCATAGAGGGTCTCGTTGAAGCGTGCGCCGTCGAGGGCCACGCTCTTGAGCGTCATGGCGGAGATGACGAAGGCGATCAGCACGCCCAGGATGGTGAGCGTGTGCGAGGCGGCGCGCCCGATGCGGTTGCCGCCGAACTTCGTGCCCAGGATGCCGGCCAGGGCCGAACCGACCAGGGGCGCCAGCGGAACCGCCAGCAGCGTGGATGCGGAAAGAGTGGTGCTCATGCTGTTGTCCGGACCCTGCCGGCGGCGCCTTCGGAAGGGCTCTTGCGAGCCGCTGCCCCGAGGCGGCGCGGTGCAGGGAAATTCATCGTGTTAACCCTTCAGCGCGTCCAGTTCGTCCACGTTGATGGTCGAGCGGTTGCGGAACAACAACACCAGCAGCGCCAGGCCGATGGCCGACTCGGCGGCCGCCACGGTGAGGATGAAGAACACGAAGATCTGGCCGTGCATGTCGCCCAGGTAGTGGGAGAAGGCCACGAAGTTCATGTTGACGGCCAGCAGCATGAGCTCGACGCACATGAGCAGCACGATCAGGTTCTTGCGGTTCAGGAAGATCCCGATCACCGCGAGGGCGAACAGCATCGCCCCCAGCGACAGGTAATGGCCCAGCGTGAGCGTCATGGCTTCTTCTCCTCGGTCTTGCCGCCCTCTTCCACCGCCGCAGCGGGCGCCACCGGCGCCTGGGTGGCCGCCAGCTTCACGACGGCCAGACGTTCGGATGCGCGCACCCGGACCTGGTCCTTCACGTCGATGGTCTTCGTGTCCTTGCGGCGGCGCAGCGTCAGTGCGATGGCCGCGATCATGCCCACCACCAGGATCACGGCAGCGACCTGGACCGGATAGACGTACTCGGAATACAGCAGCAGGCCCAGCGCCTTGGTGTTGCCGCCCTGCGCGATGGCCGCCTGCACGGCCGCGTCGGTCGCCGCCTGGCCCTGCGAGCCGAAGCCGCCCATCAGCACCCAGGCCATTTCCAGCGCGATCACCACGCCGATCAGCGCGGCCAGCGGGAAGTGCTTCCAGAACCCGGCGCGCAGGCTGTCCACGTTCAGGTCCAGCATCATCACGACGAAGAGGAAGAGCACCATCACGGCGCCCAGGTACACCAGCACCAGCACGATGGCCAGGAACTCGGCGCGCAGCAGCAGCCACACGGCCGATGCCTGCGAGAACGCGAGCATCAGGTAGAGCACCGCGTGCACGGGATTGCGCGCGGTCACGACCCGGAAGGCTGCAAACAGCAGCACCACCGAGAACAGATAGAAGAAGCCGGTCTTGACGTCCATGGAATTGATCTTTGAGGGCGCCGGGTCTCAGCGGTACTTGGCGTCGGCCGCCTTGTTGGCCGCGATTTCTTTTTCGTAGCGGTCGCCCACGGCCAGCAGCATGTCCTTGGTGAAGTACAGGTCGCCGCGCTTTTCGCCGTGGTATTCGAGGATGTGGGTCTCGACGATGGAGTCGACCGGGCAGCTCTCCTCGCAGAAGCCGCAGAAGATGCACTTTGTGAGGTCGATGTCGTAGCGCGAGGTGCGGCGCGAACCGTCGTCACGCACCGTGGATTCGATGGTGATGGCGACGGCGGGGCACACGGCCTCGCACAGCTTGCAGGCGATGCAGCGCTCCTCGCCGTTTTCGTAGCGGCGCAGCGCGTGCAGGCCGCGAAAGCGCGGCGACAGGGGCGTCTTCTCTTCGGGGAACTGCACCGTCACCTTGCGGCGCAGCGCATAGCGGCCCGTCAGGGCCATGCCCTTGAAGAGCTCGACGAGCATGAAGCTCTTGAGGAAATCCTTGACCGAGAAGGAGGAAGCGACAGCGGTTGTCATCGTGGGTTCTCCGCTCAATGCCAGATGTTCCAGGAGGTCTGCATCCAGCCTCCGACCAGCAGCAGCCACACCAGGGTGACCGGAATGAAGATCTTCCAGCCCAGACGCATGATCTGGTCATAGCGGAAGCGGGGGAAGGTGCCGCGGATCCAGATGAACAGCGACAGCACGAAGAAGGTCTTGATGCCCAGCCAGATCCAGCCCGGGATGAAGTCCAGGAACGCCACCGGCGCGAGCCAGCCGCCCAGGAACATCAGCACCGCGAGGATGGACACCAGCCACATGCTGGCGTACTCGGCCAGGAAGAAGATCGCGAAGCCCATGCCCGAGTACTCGACCATGTGGCCGGCCACGATCTCGGCCTCACCTTCCACCACGTCGAAGGGGTGGCGGTTGGTTTCGGCCACGCCCGAGATCAGGTAGACCACGAAGATGGGCAGCAGCGGCAGCCAGTTCCACGACAGGAAGGACAGGCCCATGTCGGCGAAGCTGCCCTTGCCCTGCGACGCGACGATCTCGCCCAGCTGCAGGCTGCCCGACACCATGATCACCACCACGAAGCAAAAGCCCATGGCGATCTCGTAGCTGACCATCTGGGCCGAGGCGCGCAGCGCGCCCAGGAAGGCGTACTTCGAGTTCGAGGCCCAGCCCGCGATGATCACGCCGTACACCTCGATGGAGGTGATGGCCATGATCAGCAACAGGCCGGCGTTGACGTTGGCGATGATCGCCTCGGGGCCGAAGGGAATGGCCACCCAGGCGGCCAGCGCCGGCATGATGGCCATGACCGGCCCCAGGCGGAACAGGCCGCCGGCGGCCGCCGTCGGGTTGATCAGTTCCTTGGTCAGCAGCTTCACCGCATCGGCGATGGGCTGCAGCAGGCCGAAGGGGCCGACCCGATTGGGGCCATGGCGCACCTGGATCCAGCCCAGGAACTTGCGCTCCCACAGCGTGGCGTAAGCCACGGCGCCCAGCACGGGCAGCAGCACGGCGATGATCTTGATCAGGGCCCAGAGCACGGGCCAGACCACCGAGGCCCACCAGCTGGCGGCGACGGCACCCTGACCGGAGGTGTACAGCGCGTCGATCATGCCGTCACCTCCTCGGCGCGGACTTCATGGCGGCGGCCCGCCACGTTGCCCCGCCGGCCATCGGCCGTCAGTTGCAGCGAAGGCGCACGGCGCACGATGCCGTCGAGTTCGTAGATGGCGGCCGCGGCGGGCTCTTCGGTCATCGCAGGCGCCGGGGCCGACAGGTCCAGGCCCGGCGTCGCGCGATTGTCCAGGCGATCGGCCGGGACCGCGGTCAGGCCGCCCTCCGGGGTCGCACTGCCGCCCTGCAGCCTGGCCAGCACTTCCTGGGAGGTCTCGAAGTCGAAGCCCTGCAGGCCCAGCAGGTTGCCCAGCACCCGCAGCACCTTCCAGGCCGGGCGCGTCTCGCCCAGCGGCTTGACCACGGCGTGGAAGCTCTGGATGCGGCCTTCGGCATTGGCGAAGCTGCCCGAGGTCTCGGTGAAGGGCGCGATGGGCAGCAGCACGTCGCTGAATTCCAGGTTGCTCTTGAAAGGGCTCAGCGTCACGACCATCTGGGCCTGGCCCAGGGCCTGCGCGGCGCGCAGCCCGGCCGCGCTGTCGAACTCGGGTTCGTTGTTCAGCAGCAGGGCCGCTTTCAGCCCGCCGGCCAGCATCTGGCCCGCGTTCAGGCCATCGGCCTGCGGCCAGGCGCCGGCCCATTGCGCGCCCACCGTGTTGGCGGCTTCGCTGAGGTAGCCCACCGTGGCACCGGTCGCCTGCGCGATCCAGTGGGCCAGGGCCAGCAGGCGCTCGGCGTCGGCATGGTGCGCGGCGGCATTGCCCAGCAGCACCGCCTTGTGCTCGCCGGACAGCAGCGACTTCGCCACGGCACGGGCAGCGTCGTGCGCCTGGCCGGCCGCGGGCGCCGCAGCGCCCGTCTCGGCGGCCACGGCTGCAGCCACATCGGCCAGGGCCTGGAACCAGTCCGCCGCCTCGGCCTTGAGCGTGGCGCCGAGCGTCATGGCCCAGGCTTCGCTGTCGGCCAGCTGCGCGCACGAAGCGATGGCATGCACCTGAGCCCCCTTGCGGGCGGCCTGGCGGATGCGCTGCGCGAACAGCGGGTGGTCCTTGCGCAGGTTCGAACCCACGACCAGCACGCGCTGCAGCTCGGACAGCGAGGCGATCGACCTGCCCAGCCAGCGCACACCGCCGGCGCGGCGGAATTCGGCATGGCGCAGGCGGTGATCGATGTTGTCGCTGCCCAGACCGCGCACCAGTGCGCCGGCCAGCACCAGCTCTTCGAGCGTGCTGTGCGGGCTCACGAGCGCACCGATGGCGCCGGCGCCATGGTCGGCCTTGATCTGCTTGAGCCCGTTGGCGACGTACTCCAGCGCGGTCTGCCAGTCGACGGCCTGCCACTGGCCGCCCTGCTTGAGCATGGGCTGCGTCAGGCGCTCGTCGCTGTTCAGCGCTTCGTACGAGAAGCGGTCGCGGTCGGCGATCCAGCATTCGTTGACGGCTTCGTTCTCCAGTGGAACGACGCGCATCACGCGGCTGTTCTTGACCTGTACGATCAGGTTCGCGCCCGTGGAGTCATGCGGGCTGACCGACTTGCGGCGGCTCAGCTCCCAGGTGCGGGCGCTGTAGCGGAAGGGCTTGCTCGTCAGCGCGCCGACCGGGCACAGGTCGATCATGTTGCCCGACAGCTCGGAATCGACGGTCTCGCCCACCACCGTGGTGATCTCGGAGTGCTCGCCGCGGTGGATCATGCCCAGCTCCATGACGCCGGCCACTTCCTGGCCGAAGCGCACGCAGCGGGTGCAGTGGATGCAGCGGCTCATCTCCTCCATGGAGATCAGCGGGCCCACGTCCTTGTGGAAGACCACGCGCTTCTCTTCCTCGTAGCGCGAGGAGGAGCCGCCGTAGCCCACGGCCAGGTCCTGCAGCTGGCATTCGCCGCCCTGGTCGCAGATGGGGCAGTCCAGCGGATGGTTGATCAGCAGGAACTCCATCACCGACTGCTGGGCCTTGACGGCCTTGTCGGATTGGGTGCGCACGATCATGCCCTGCGTGACGGGCGTGGCGCAGGCCGGCATGGGCTTGGGCGCCTTTTCCACGTCGACCAGGCACATGCGGCAGTTGGCCGCGATGCTGAGCTTCTTGTGGTAGCAGAAATGCGGGATGTAGGTGCCCGCCTTGTCGGCCGCATGCATGACCATGCTGCCTTCGGCCACTTCGACTTTCTTGCCGTCGAGTTCGATTTCGATCATGGGTGCTTCACTCTCGCGCTCAGGACGCCTTGGCCTCGTTGGCCCGGGCCGTCTGGCTGCCAGGAATCAGGGCTTCGAACTCGTGGCGGAAATGCTTGATCATGGCCCGCACGGGCATGGCCGCTGCGTCGCCCAGCGCGCAGATGGTGCGGCCCATGATGTTCTGGCCCACGTTGTCCAGCAGGTCGATGTCCGCCGGGCGGCCCTGGCCGTGGTCGATGCGATCCACGAGGCGCCACAGCCAGCCCGTGCCTTCGCGGCAGGGCGTGCACTGGCCGCAGGACTCGTGCATGTAGAAGTAGGACAGACGCTTGAGCGACTCCACCATCGAGCGGCTGTCGTCCATCACGATGACGGCGCCCGAGCCCAGCATGGAGCCGGCCTTGGCGATGGAGTCGTAGTCCATCGTGCACTCCATCATGATGTGGGCCGGCAGCACCGGCGCCGACGATCCGCCCGGGATCACGGCCTTGAGCTTGCGGCCCGTGCGCACGCCGCCGGCAAGCTCCAGCAGCTTGCTGAAGGGCGTGCCCATCGGCACTTCGTAGTTGCCGGGCAGGTTCACGTCGCCCGACACCGAGAAGATCTTGGTGCCGCCGTTGTTGGGCTTGCCGCACTCCAGGTAGGCCTGGCCGCCGTTGCGGATGATCCAGGGCACCGCCGCGAAGGTCTCGGTGTTGTTGATGGTGGTGGGCTTGCCGTACAGGCCGAAGCTCGCGGGGAACGGCGGCTTGAAGCGCGGCTGGCCCTTCTTGCCTTCCAGCGATTCGAGCAGCGCGGTTTCCTCGCCGCAGATGTAGGCGCCGAAGCCGTGGTGCGCATGCAGCTGGAAGCTGAAGCCGCTGCCCAGGATGTTGTCGCCCAGGAAGCCCGCGGCGCGCGCCTCTTCCAGCGCAGCCTCGAAGCGCTCGTAGACCTGGAAGATCTCGCCGTGGATGTAGTTGTAGCCCACCGAGATGCCCATGGCATACGCCGCGATCGCCATCCCTTCGATGACGATGTGCGGGTTGTACATGAGGATGTCGCGGTCCTTGCAGGTGCCGGGCTCGCCCTCGTCGGAGTTGCAGACCAGGTACTTCTGTCCCGGGAACTGGCGGGGCATGAAGCTCCACTTGAGGCCGGTGGGGAAGCCGGCGCCGCCGCGGCCACGCAGGCCGGAAGTCTTGACCTCGGCGATCACCTGGTCGGGCGTCAGGCCTTCGGTCAGGATCTTGCGCAGGGCTTCATAGCCGCCGCGCGCACGGTAGTCGGCGATGGACCAGTTGCTGCCATCCAGGCCCGCGTAGATCTGCGGGTTGATGTGGCGGTCATGGAAGCAGGTCTGCACGCCCGTGGCGGCGAACTGCGCAAGGACTTGATCGGGCGTCATCACTGACCCTCCCCGGCCGGCGCGGCGGTGCGCAGGCCGTCGATGAGCTGGTCCAGCTTCTCGTTGCTCATGAAGCTGCACATGGCGCGGTCGTTCACGAGCATCACGGGCGCGTCGGCGCAGGCACCGAGGCATTCGCTCTGCTGCAGCGTGAACAGGCCGTCGGGCGTGGTCTCACCCATCTGGATGCCGAGCTTGGCTTCCAGGTGGTGCAGCGCCTTGTAGCCGTCGCGCAGCTGGCAAGGCAGGTTGGTGCACACGTTGAGCTTGAACTTGCCCACCGGGTGCTGGTTGTACATGTTGTAGAAGGTCGTGACCTCATGCACGGCGATCGGGGGCATGCCGAGGTAGCGCGCGACCGCCGCTTCGCTGGCGTCGCTCACATGCCCATAGACCTGCTGCACGATGGCCAGGCAGGCCATCACGGCCGATTGGCGGCCGGATGCGTTGTCGGGGTACTTGGCCACCTCGCGCGCAAAGCGGTCGAGCACGGCCTGCGGCAGTTCGAAGGCCGCGCAAGTGTTGGGGGAGTCGCTCATTGGAAATCCTTCGCGCTGCGCACTTCGGCGCGGGCGCCTTCGGGCGGCCGGGCGGCGCTCATCGGTCGATCTCTCCGAAAACGATGTCCAGCGTGCCGATGATGGCCACGGTGTCGGCCAGCATGTGGCCGCGGGACATCTCGTCGAGGGCGGCCAGGTGCACGAAACCCGGCGGACGGATCTTCAGCCGGTAGGGCTTGTTGGCGCCGTCGCTGACCATGTAGATGCCGAACTCGCCCTTGGGATGCTCGACGGCGGCGTAGGCCTCGCCCTCGGGCACGCGGAAACCTTCGGTGAAGAGCTTGAAATGGTGGATCAGCTCTTCCATGTTGGCCTTCATCGCCTCGCGCGCGGGCGGCGCCACCTTGTGGTTGTCGGTGATCACCGGACCCGGGTTGGCCTTGAGCCACTGCACGCACTGCTTGATGATGCGGTTCGACTGGTTCAGCTCTTCCATGCGGACGAGGTAGCGGTCGTAGCAGTCGCCGGTCTTGCCCACGGGAATGTCGAAATCCACGCGGTCGTAGACATCGTAGGGCTGTGTCTTGCGCAGGTCCCAGGCCACGCCGGAGCCGCGCAGCATCGGGCCCGTGAGGCCCAGGTTCAGCGCACGGTCGGCGTCCATGACGCCGATGCCCACGGTGCGCTGCTTCCAGATGCGGTTGTCGGTCAGCAGCGTGTGGTATTCGGCCAGATAGGTGTCGAAGCGCTTGGTGAAGTCCTCGAGGAAGTCCAGCAGCGAGCCCTGGCGGTTCTCGTTCATGCGAGCGAGGGCCTTGGCGTTCTTGATCTTGCTGTGCTTGTACTGCGGCATGGTGTCCGGCAGGTCGCGGTACACGCCGCCCGGACGGAAATAGGCCGCATGCATGCGCGCGCCCGACACGGCTTCGTACGCGTCGAACAGGTCCTCGCGCTCACGGAAGGCATAGATCAGGATGGTGGAGCTGCCGCAGTCGTTGCCGTGCGAGCCGAGCCACATCAGGTGGTTCAGCATGCGCGTGATCTCGGCGAACATCACGCGGATGTACTGCGCGCGGATCGGCACCTCGATGCCGAGCAGCTTCTCCACCGCCAGGCAGTAGGCGTGCTCGTTGCACATCATCGAGACGTAGTCCAGGCGGTCCATGTAAGGCAGCGACTGGATGAAGGTCTTGTGCTCGGCCAGCTTCTCGGTGGCGCGGTGCAACAGGCCGATGTGGGGGTCGGCACGCTGCACGACCTCTCCATCGAGCTCGAGCACCAGGCGCAGCACCCCGTGTGCGGCCGGGTGCTGGGGCCCGAAGTTCAGCGTGTAGTTCTTGATTTCAGCCATGATCGATCACCGGGGCCTGCGGCCTCAGTGCAGGCCTCCGTAGTTGTCTTCGCGAATGATGCGCGGCGTGATTTCGCGCGGCTCGATGCTCACGGGCTGGTAGACCACGCGTTGCAGCTCGGCGTCATAGCGCATCTCCACATGGCCCGTCAGCGGGAAGTCCTTGCGGAAGGGGTGGCCGATGAAGCCATAGTCGGTCAGGATGCGGCGCAGGTCCGGGTGGCCGTCGAAGACGATGCCGTACAGGTCGAAAGCCTCGCGCTCGAACCAGTTGGCCGAGGACCAGAGGTCGTTGACCGAAGCCACGACCGGGAAATCGTCGTCGGGGCAGAACACCTTCACGCGCACGCGCTGGTTCAGGCTCACCGACAGCAGGTGCGACACGGCGCAAAAGCGCAGGCCTTCCCAGGCCTCGTCGCGCCAGGCGGAGTAGTCCACGCCGCACAGGTCGATCAGTTGCTCGAACTTGCACTGGGGCGCGTCGCGCAGCGTCTTCATCGCCTCGTGGTAATGGCGGGCATCCACCACCACCGTCACCTCGCCCAGCGCCAGCGAGATGCGTTTGATCTTGTCGCCCAGCGCGGCTTCGATGTGGGCCTGGAGGGCTTCGGGAGCAATCGCGAATGCAGTCATAAGTCCCTCAGGCGCGCGCGATGGTATGGGTGCGGCGCACCTTCTGCTGCAACTGGATGATTCCGTAGATCAGGGCTTCGGCCGTGGGCGGGCAGCCGGGCACATACACGTCCACGGGCACGATGCGGTCGCAACCGCGCACCACGGAATAGCTGTAGTGGTAGTAGCCGCCGCCGTTGGCGCAAGAGCCCATGGACAGCACCCAGCGCGGTTCCGCCATCTGGTCGTAGACCTTGCGCAGCGCGGGCGCCATCTTGTTGCACAGCGTGCCAGCCACGATCATCAGATCGGACTGGCGCGGGCTGGCGCGGAACACTTCCGCACCGAAGCGGCCGATGTCGTAGCGCGCCGCGGCGGCATGCATCATCTCGACCGCACAACAGGCCAGGCCGAAGGTCATGGGCCACAGGGAGCCCGTCTTCGCCCAATTCACCACCGCGTCGTAGGACGTGGTGATGAAGCCTTCCTTGAATACACCTTCAATTGCCATGACCGAGCCTTTTGAGTCTCTGGATCGCGATCAGCCCCGACTCACTCCCAGTCGAGCGCGCCCTTCTTCCATTCGTAGGCGAAGCCCACGACCAGGATCGCGAGGAACACCACTGCCGCCCAGAAGCCCAGCGGGCCCACTTCCTTGAAGGCCACGGCCCAGGGGAAGAGGAACGCGATTTCGAGGTCGAACAGGATGAAGAGGATGGCGACCAGGTAGTAGCGGACGTCGAACTGCATGCGCGCGTTCTCGAACGCTTCAAAGCCACACTCGTAGGGGGAATTCTTTGCCGCATCGGGCCGATTGGGGCCCAATACGTAACCGAGGACCTGCGGCGCGACGCCTACAGCGATACCGACCAGGATGAACAACAGGACGGGGAGGTAGGAATCGAGGGTCATCGGGGGTTCGCATCACCGCTGATCGCCGGCAGGGCCACGTCCCGTTGCGGGACCCCTGCCAGCTGGATCTGGTGCCGTCGGCGAGACTCGAACTCGCACAGCTTTCGCCACTACCCCCTCAAGATAGCGTGTCTACCAATTTCACCACGACGGCGGTTTTTTGATGCCCGGATGGCATGAGGAGCCCTGCGTTGCATCAGGGCGTTTGGCTTTCCGGACAGCTTTAGAGTTTACCCTGAAAAGTGACTGTCTTCTGCGTCTGCGCGCAGAGAAAGTGCACCTTGGTTCACTTGGCCGGAATCTGGGCCGGGCTCGAGGCCGGGGCCTGCGGCTCAGCCGGGGCCGGCGCTGCGCCCCCCGAGGGAATCTGCGAAGCCGGGCTGGCCGGCGCAGGCGCGGCGGGCGCCGTGACCGGGGCGCGCTCCAGCAGGCTGCCGCCGCCTGCGGGCCGTGCATTGCCGAAGTAGGCCAGGGCCAGCGTGCACGCAAAGAACACGGTGGCCAGCACGGCCGTGGTGCGCGACAGGAAGTTGGCGCTGCCGCTGGCCCCGAACAGGCTGCCCGCGCTGCCGCTGCCGAAGGCGGCGCCCATGTCGGCGCCCTTGCCGTGCTGCAAGAGGATCAGGCCGACCATGACCACGGCCGAGATCATCTGCACGGCCATCAGAAGGTTCAACATCACATTCATTCGAGACTCCAGGTTCGGACAGCGCCGCCGTTTCGGCAAGGCGCGGGGCCGGGCGGCTCAGCGCGCCGCGGAAATGATCTGCAGGAAATCGGGCGCCTTCAGCGCCGCACCGCCGATGAGGCCGCCGTCGATGTCGGGCTGCGCCAGCAGGGCCTGGGCATTGGCGGCATTCATGCTGCCGCCGTAGAGGATGCGCACGCGCGCGGCCGCCTCGGCCGAGGCATGCGACAGCTGCGCGCGCAGCACCGCATGCACGGCCTGCGCCTGCTCCGGCGACGCCGTCTTCCCCGTGCCGATGGCCCAGACCGGCTCGTAGGCGACGACGATTTCGCTGATGCAGTGGCCGTTGGCGTGGATCACGGCCGCCAGCTGGCGGCGCACCACCTCCTCGGTGTGGCCGGCCTCGCGCTGCGCCAGCGTTTCGCCCACGCACACGATGGGCGTGATGCCTGCACCGAGCGCCGCACCCGCCTTGGCCGCCACGACTTCGTCGCTTTCGCCGTGGTACTGGCGGCGCTCCGAGTGGCCGACGATGGCGAAGCGCACGCCGAAGTCCTTGAGCATGGCGGCCGACTGCTCGCCCGTGTAAGCGCCCTGCGCATGGGCCGACACGTCCTGCGCGCCCAGCGCGATCGGCGTGCCCGCCACCAGCGCCTGCACCTGCGCCAGGTAGGGTGCGGGCACGCACACGGCCACGTCCGCCGCCGGGGCGTTCAGGCCGGCGCGCAGCGCCTGCACCAGCGCCTCGTTGGACGCCAGGCTGCCATTCATCTTCCAGTTGCCCGCAATGAGCTTCTTCTTCACGTGGTTCATCGTCCGGAAAAAATCACCAGGTCAGCACGATCTTGCCGACGTGCTGGTTGGATTCCATGAGCCGGTGGGCCTGCGCCGCCTGTGCCGCCTCGAAACGGCTGTGGATGACGGGACGCACCCGGCCCGACGCCAGCAGCGGCCACACCTTCTCGCGCAGCGCCTGCGCGATGGCCCCCTTGAACGCCACCGGGCGCGGGCGCAGCGTGGAGCCCGTGATCGTCAGCCGCCGGCGCAGCACCTGCCCGGCGTTGAAATCGCTCTTCACCCCACCTTGCACGGCGATGATGACCAGCCGGCCGTCGTCAGCCAGGCAGTCGATCTCGCGCGCGACGTAGTCGCCCGCCACCATGTCCAGGATCACGTCGGCGCCGCGGCCTGCGGTGTGGGCCTTGACCTCGGCCACGAAGTCCTGCGTGCGGTAGTTGACCGCGTGATCGGCGCCGAGTTGCACGCAGGCGCTGCATTTCTCGTCGCTGCCGGCCGTCGCGATCACGCGCGCGCCCAGAGCCTTCGCCAGCTGGATGGCGGTGACGCCGATGCCGCTGGTGCCGCCCTGCACGAGCAGGGTTTCACCGGCCTGCAGGCGGCCGCGCTCGAACACATTGCTCCAGACGGTGAAGAAGGTCTCCGGCAGGCAGGCCGCCTCCACGTCGTCCAGCCCGTCGGGCACTGGCAGGCATTGCGCGACGGGCGCCACGCACAACTGCGCGTAACCGCCGCCGGCCACCAGCGCGCACACGCGCTGGCCGATGCGCAGGCCCGCCTGGGCCAGTGCCTGCGCATCGCCGGCCACGATCTCGCCCGCCACTTCCAGGCCCGGCAGGTCGGAAGCGCCCGGCGGCACCGGGTAATGGCCGGTGCGCTGCAGCACATCGGGGCGGTTCACGCCGCTGGCCGCCACGCGGATCAGTGCTTCACCCGCGCCGGCGACCGGATCGGCACGCTCGGTCAGGCGCAGCACTTCAGGGGCGCCATAGGCAGAGATCTCGATGGCTTTCATGCGGAACTCGCAGGTGAGGAGAAGGGAATGGCTTCAGGGCCTTGAAGCGGCGGACGCCCCGCTGCGCACAGCGGAAGGGGCGCCCTGCCCTTCGCCTCAAGCCTGCTGGTCGTCGCCGCGCGGCGCCTGCTGCTGTTGCTGCTGCTCGGCCTCCACCGCCGCGCGCTCGCCACGCTCGGCGCGGGGCTGGCGCTCTTCGCGCGGTGCACGCTCGCCGCGCTCGGCACGGTCGCCGTTGCGCTCGGCACGCTCACCGCGTTCGCGGCGCTCGCCGCGGCCCTCGCGCTCGTCGCGCGGGGGGCGCTCGCCGAATTCGGGCGCGCCGGCCGGACGCTCGGCCAGGGCCTTCATGGACAGCTTCACGCGGCCCTTGTCATCGGTCTCGAGCACCTTGACCTTCACGATCTGGCCTTCCGACAGGTAGTCGGTGACCTTCTCGACACGCTCGTGCGCGATCTGGCTGATGTGCAGCAGGCCGTCCTTGCCCGGCAGCAGGTTGATCAGCGCGCCGAAGTCCAGGATCTTGGTGACCGGGCCTTCGTACACCTTGCCGATCTCGACTTCGGCCGTGATCTGCTCGATGCGCTGCTTGGTGGCTTCGGCGGCCGCCGGATCGGTCGACGCGATGGTGATGGTGCCGTCCTCGTCGATGTTGATCTGCGTGCCGAACTCTTCCTGCATGCCGCGGATCACGGCGCCGCCCTTGCCGATCACGTCGCGGATCTTCTCGGGGTTGATCTTCAGCGTGGTCAGGCGCGGGGCGAACTGCGACACCTCGGTCTTAGCCTCGCCCATCGCTTCCTGCATCTTGCCCAGGATGTGCATGCGCGCTTCCTTGGCCTGGCTCAGGGCGACCTGCATGATCTCCTTGGTGATGCCCTGGATCTTGATGTCCATCTGCAGGGCGGTGATGCCGTTGGTCGTGCCGGCCACCTTGAAGTCCATGTCGCCCAGGTGGTCCTCGTCGCCCAGGATGTCGGTCAGCACCGCGAACTTGTTGCCTTCCTTGATCAGGCCCATGGCGATGCCGGCCACGTGCGCCTTCAGCGGCACGCCGGCGTCCATCATCGACAGGCAGCCGCCGCAGACCGAGGCCATGGACGAGGAGCCGTTCGACTCGGTAATCTCCGAGACCACGCGCACGGTGTAGGGGAACTCCTCCTTGCCCGGCAGCACGGCCACCAGCGCGCGCTTGGCCAGGCGGCCGTGGCCCACTTCGCGGCGCTTGGTGGAGCCCATGCGGCCCACCTCGCCGGTGGCGAAGGGAGGCATGTTGTAGTGGAACAGGAAGCGATCCTCGAACTCGCCGGCCAGCGCGTCGATGCGCTGCGCGTCGCGCTCGGTGCCCAGCGTGGTCACCACCAGCGCCTGCGTCTCGCCGCGCGTGAACAGGGCCGAGCCGTGGGTGCGCGGCAGCACGCTGTTGCGGATCTCGATCGGGCGCACGGTGCGTGTGTCGCGGCCGTCGATGCGGGGCTCGCCCTGCAGGATCTGGCTGCGCACGATGTCCGCCTCGATGGCGAACAGCAGGTCGCTGACCTTGCCGGCGTCGAACTCGGCGCCGTCGGCCTTCAGCGCTTCGAACACGCTGGCATTGGCCTCGCGCAGGGCCTGGGTGCGGGCCTGCTTGCTGCGGATCTGGTAGACCGCGCGCAGCTTCTCTTCGGCCAGGCCCTTGATCTTGGCGATGAAGGCTTCGTCCTTGGCTTCGGGCGCCCAGGTGCCGTTCTCGGTCCACAGCGGCTTGCCGGCGTCGCGGGTCAGCTCGTGGATGGCCTCGATGGCTACCTTGCCCTGCTCGTGGCCGAAGACCACGGCGCCCAGCATGATCTCTTCCGACAGCTGCAGCGCTTCGGACTCGACCATCAGCACGGCGGCTTCGGTGCCGGCCACGACCAGGTCCATCTGCGAGTTCTTGCGCGCGGTCTGGCCCGGGTTCAGCACGTACTCGCCATTGATGTAGCCCACGCGGGCGGCGCCGATGGGGCCGTTGAAGGGGATGCCCGACACGGACAGGGCCGCGCTCACGGCGATCATGGCCGCGATGTCGGCATCGACTTCGGGGTTCAGCGACACGGTGTGGATCACCACGTGCACTTCGTTGAGGAAGCCTTCGGGGAACAGCGGGCGGATCGGGCGGTCGATCAGGCGGCTGGTGAGGGTTTCCAGTTCGCTGGGCTTGGCCTCGCGCTTGAAGAAGCTGCCGGGGATCTTGCCGGCGGCGTAGGTCTTCTCGATGTAGTCGACGGTCAGCGGGAAGAAGTCCTGGCCCGGCTTGGCGGTCTTGGAGGCCACCACGGTGGCCAGCACCACGGTGCCTTCGATGTCGACCAGCACGGCGCCGGTGGCCTGGCGGGCGATCTCGCCCGTTTCCATGACGACCGTCTTGTCGCCCCACTGGAAGGACTTGGTGACTTTGTTGAAGAGGCTCATATTGGCTCCTGTTTCGAATGCGGGCGAGACCCGCGGAAGGCGGAGCGCCTCACAGAACACGATGCCATTCCAGGGGGATTCGCCACCGGCCGGCTGCACGGCGGCACGGACGCAAACCCCTCTGGAATGACACAGCTTCGCTCTGCGTGCGGGCTCCGAAGTAAAAAACGCCTGAGCTAGCGCGCTAACTCAGGCGTTCTCGCAAAGGCCGGTGCTTACTTGCGCAGGCCCAGCTTGGCGATCAGGGCGGTGTAACGCTCGGCGTCCTTGGACTTGAGGTAGTCCAGCAGCTTGCGGCGACGGCTCACCATGCGCAGCAGGCCGCGACGGCCGTGGTGGTCCTTGGCGTGCGTCTTGAAGTGGGGGGTGAGTTCGTTGATGCGGGCCGTCAGGATGGCGACCTGCACTTCCGGGCTGCCGGTGTCGTTGGCCGCGCGTGCGTTGTCCTTGACGATCTCGGCCTTGATTTGAGAGGCGATCATTTGAAAGCTTTCCTGTTCCGTGATGTTTGACTTGCGGCGCGTGCTGGAACTGCTCGCGCCGTGCGCCTTGCGAAATGCAAAACCCGGGGATTATAGCCCGGCCCGGAATCAGCGCCCGCCCTGGGCCGAAAGCCAGCCCTGCAGGCGGCGCACGCCCTCGGCCAGCCGGCCCGGATCGCGCGAGGCAAAGCACCAGCGCAGCCAGCCCTGCGCCTCGGGCGCGAAGGCATTGCCCGGCGCCAGGCCCAGGCCGGCCTCGGCCACCAGGCGCTTGGCCACGGCCAACGAGTCGTCGAAACCCTCGAGGCGGAAGAAGGCGTACATGCCGCCGGGCGGGCTCTGCACCTGCACGGACGGCAGCGCCGCCAGCAGCGGCACCAGCGTGTCCCGGCAGCGGCGCAGATGCGCCACCACGCGTGGCGTGATCTCGTGCGCCTGCGCCAGGGCCGCCAGGCCCGCGCGCTGCGTGAACACGCTGGTGCAGGAGGTGTTGAACTCGATCAGCTTGCCCATGGCGTCGACCAGCCCGGGCGGCAGCACCAGCCAGCCCAGGCGCCAGCCGGTCATGAGGAAGCTCTTGGAGAAGCTGTGCGCCACCACCAGCCGGTCCTCGGGCGCGGCGATGTCGAGGAAGCTGGGCGCGCAGCCGTTCGCAGAATCTTCGAAATACAGCCGCTCGTACACCTCGTCGGCCAGGATCCAGGTGCCCGTGCGGCGGCAGTGGTCCAGGATCGCCTGCTGCTCGGGCCGCGTGAGCGTCCAGCCGGTGGGGTTGTTGGGCGCGTTGACGATCAGCAGGCGCGTGCCCGGCGTGATGGCGGCCAGCAGCGCGGGCAGATCGAGCTGCCAGGCTCCCGCCTTCGGCTGCAGCGGCACGCAGCGCACGCGCGCGCCCAGGATGGCCGGCTGCGCCGTGAGGTTGGGCCAGACCGGCGTGACGGCCACCACCTCGTCGCCGGCGTCCACCAGCGCCTGCACCGCCAGCATCAGCGCGTTCACGCCCCCCGAGGTGACGGCGATGCGCGACGCGTCCACCGGGCCGTGCAGGCCGCTCGCATAGGCCGCGATGGCGGCGCGCAGCTCGGGCAGGCCCAGGTTGTGGGCATAGAAGGTCTCGCCGCGCTCGATGGACTCGATGGCCGCGCGCCGCACGGGCTCGGGCGTGACCTCGTCGCTTTCCCCGAACCAGAAGGCCAGCACGTCCTCGCGCCCCAGCCCGGCATTGGCGACTTCGCGGATCTTGGAGGCTTCGAGGTTCTGGACGGCAGGGCGCATGGCAGGCAGCGGGCAAAAAAAGAGGAAGGCCGGCGAGCATAGCGCCGCCGCTCGCGCTTCGCCGGGCGGGCGCGCTACGCGGGCCGCTCCATGCGGCAGCTGTGCGGCATCTCGGCGCGCGCCGGGGCGATTTCCTTGATCACGCGAAAGCCATAGCCCGAGCCTTCGACGTCGAAAGGCACCCCGGGCGTGCCCTGGCGGTCCATCACGCCCACCACCAGCGCCTGCTGGAACTGGTGGTCGGCGGCCCGCATGTGGCCGCTGCGGCCGGCCAGGCGCACGTGCGCCTGCTCCAGCTTGCGGGCCACCGCCACGGCCTCGGTGCTGCGCGCCTGGGCCAGCGACTGGGCCAGCGCCTCGATCAGCAGCTGCATGCGCATGTGCACATAGTCCTCGGCCGGGTTCGGGAAGCGCGCCCGGAAGGCGCGGTAGAACTCGGCCGACTCGGGCGTGGGCACGTTGGGCAGCCAGTCGGCCACGGCAATCACCTTGCCGACGCCCGCCTCGCCCAGCGCCGCGGGCGCGCCCAGCGCATTGCCGTAGAAGGTGTAGAACTTGCCGTCGAAGCCGACCTCGCGCGCCGCCTTCACCAGCAGCGTCAGGTCGTTGCCCCAGTTGCCCGTGATCACGGCCTGCGCGCCGCTGGCCTTGATCTTCACCGCATAGGGCGCGAAGTCCTTCACGCGGCCCATGGGATGCAGCTCTTCGCCCACGATGCGCACGTCGGGACGCAGCAGGCCCAGCTGCCGCTTCGATTCGCGCAGCACGGCCTGGCCGAAGCTGTAGTCCTGGCCGATCAGGTAGGCCGCCTGCACCTCCCGGTCGTCCCTGAGCACGTCCATCAGCGCCGTCACGCGCATGTCGGCATGGGCGTCGAAGCGGAAATGCCAGAAGCTGCAGCGCTCGTTGGTCAGCACCGGGTCCACGGCCGAGTAATTCAGGTACAGCGCCTGGCGCCCCCTGTTGCGCTCGTTGTGCTTGGCCAGGCCGTCGAGCAGTGCCGCGGCCGTGGCCGACGAGTTGCCCTGCAGCACGGCCAGCGCGCCGCCATCGAGCGCCGCGCGCATGGCTGAAAGCGCCTCGTCGTTCTGGCCCTTGCTGTCATAGCGGTCCAGTTGCAGCGGCCGCGCGCCGCCGGGCAATGCGATGCCGCCGCGCGCATTGACGCGCTCCACGGCCCACAGCAGGTTGCGGAACACGGCCTCGCCCGTGTTGGCAAAGGGGCCGCTGAGGCTTTCGACCAGCGCCAGCCGGATCGGGGCGGAAGACTGCGCCTGCGCAGGCCTCAGCGCGGCCGCGCCTAGCGCCGCAGCACCGGATTTCAAGAGGTGGCGACGCGAAAAATAGGAGATGGACATGCTCTTGAAAAGGCTGGCGCCGGGGCCTAGATGGTCCCCAAGCGGCACCGTGTCACGACAAGGGCCGCGCAGTGTACGGGACGCACATTCCCTGTCCCCTTCGTTGTTTCTGCCTTCAAGGAGATTGACCATGTTCTTCGCACCCGCCCTGCGCAACCGCGCCTTCGTCGCCCCTCGCCATTTCGACCGCCACTTCGAACGCTTCGTCAACGATGCCTTCGTCGGCGCGCGCCGCAGCCTCGATGTGCAGGAAGACGACAAGGGCTGGACCCTGCGCCTGGACGTGCCCGGCATCGCCCGCGAACAGCTGAGCATCGGCATTGAAGGTGCGGTGGTCCGCATCGAAACGCAGGCGGAAGCCGCACGCCAGTACAAGGCCGCTTATGAACTGCCGCAGGACATCGATGTCGCGGCCAGCGAAGCCAAGCTGGAGAACGGCGTGCTGACCCTGAAGCTGGCCAAACTGGCTCCGGTCAACAAGACGGTGGCCCTCACCATTCAGTAAGCCCGCCCGGCTCGCTCGCGCGAGCGCCTGCACCATGCGCAAAGCCGGCTCGCCTGTGTGGCGGGCCGGCTTTGTTCTTTCTTGCCGAGGCCGCAACTTGTTTTCCCGCTCGATGCACTCGTCAGCCTGCGCATTTCTTCACACGCGCCTGGGGCCCTGCGCCTTGACGCTGCACCGCCCTGCGCGTTTTCATCAGCTTGCGCCATGGGCGCACGGGAGGCGGCCGATCGGCGGCCGCTGGACTTCAACCAGTCAGGGAGTGAAAGCATGCTGAAAAGACTTTTTGTTTCCGCCATCCTGGCCCTGGGTTCGATGGGCGCGCTGGCCGCCGTCGAGGCCAACAAGGGCAGCGCTGCCGAGCTCGACGCTCTGCCCGGCGTGGGGCCGGCGCTGTCGCAGCGCATCCTGGACGCCCGCAAGCAGGGCGAGTTCAAGGACTGGGCCGACTTCATGGCCCGCGTCAAGGGCGTGAAGGAGAAGGCGGCCACCAAACTGTCAGGCGCGGGCCTCACGGTCAACGGCAAGCCCTACGCGGACGCGCCCAAGGCCGCAACGGCTGCACCCGCAGCCAAGAAGTAAGCCTGCGTGTCCGCACCTGGATCGAGCCGCCTCCGGGCGGCTTTTTGATGGCCAGCCCCTGCATTGAAGGTCGCACCCGGGGGGACGCACCCCGCCTACCGCTCCATCCACCACTGGATCACGACCTTGGCCAGGTAGCCGATGAAGCCCACGCCCAGGCCCAGGAACATCACGAAGGTGCCGAACTTGCCGGCCTTCGACTTCCAGGCCAGCTGGCCGATGATGAACACCATGTAGAGGATGAAGGCGCCGATGCCCCAGGTCAGGAAGAAGCCCGAAAGCTGCTCTTCGGTGTAGCCGAACATCAGGCACGCCCTTGCGGCTCGGCGGAGCCCGCCTCGCGCAGCGGCCAGGCACCGGCATCCACCAGGTCGCGGTACGCGTGCCAGCTGGCGTGGCCCAGCATGGGCATGACCGGCACCAGGCCGATCAGCAGCGCGCCCAGCCCCAGCAGGGTGAAGCCCAGGATCAGCACCGCCCACAACGCCATCGCGACCGGGTTGGCCAGCACCACCTGCCAACTGGCCAGCACCGCCAGCCGCACCGAGATCCTGCGGTCCAGCAGCAACGGCATGGCCACCACGCTCGAGGCGTAGATAGGGGCCGCCAGCAGGCTGCCCAACAGCAGCCAGAGCTCGAACAGCCAACCTTCGCGCGCCAGCACCACGTAGCGCGCGAAATCCAGGGGCGTGGCAATGGGCTGCGGCGCGTGCAGCGTGATGAACGCTGCCGACACCGCCACCCAGCCGGTCGCGGCCAGCGAGAGCAACGCGCCGAAGCGCACGAGGCACCAGTAGTCGGGGCCCCGCTCGTGCTGCCAGCCCAGCCAGGTGCGTTGCACCAGCGCAGCGTCAGCCCGCTCCCCTCGCTCCAGCGCGCGCGAAAGCGCATAGAAGCCGGTGGCCAGCACCGGAGCGACCACCAGGAACCCCGACAGCGCGCCCGCCAGCAGCCAGAATCGGTCGTGCGCGACGGCCACGAGCACAGCACCGAACAGGGCCAGTGCCACACCCTGCGCCCAGCTGATCCACCCGACGCGCACCATGTCGCGCCAGGCCAGCGCCAGCCAGGCCAGCGGCTGCATCAGGCCGATTCGCCGCACCGGCGGAAGCCGAGGCGGGACAGATGTTCGGTTCACGGGTACGACAAGCAGCGCGATCAAAGCGTGCAGCTTACCCAGCCCTTGCGCCGCACGCGCGCCGCCAAGAAGCATCCTTGACCCATCTCAAAGGAACGCCATGGCGCATGCCCCGCATGCCGAGGCACGGGAATGCCCGAATTCATGGCGCGATATTTGCTCATAAGCTGCCCTCGCTTCGATGACCTCTTTCTGGAGAACGCATGCGCCATTGCAAGAATGTCTTCCTGCTCGCGACCTTCACCGTTGCCGGCCTCGCGTCGGCGCAGACCAAGTGGGACCTCCCCTCCGCCTACCCGGCCACGAACTACCACACCGCCAATCTGATCCAGTTCGCCGCCGACGCGGACAAGGCCAGTGCCGGCAAGCTCAAGATCACGGTGCATGCCAACGCGTCGCTCTTCAAGGCGCCCGAGATCAAGCGTGCCGTGCAGGGCGGCCAGGCGCAGGCCGGAGAGATCCTGCTGGTGAACTTCCAGAACGAATGGCAGGTGTTCGGCGCCGACGGCCTGCCCTTCCTGGCCGACAGCTATGACTCCGCCTGGAAGCTCTACCAAGCTCAAAAGCCGTTGCTCGAGAAGAAGCTCGGCGAGCAAGGCATGTCGCTGCTCTACACCGTGCCCTGGCCGCCGCAGGGCATCTACGTCAAGAAGCCGATCCAGTCCGCGGCCGACCTCAAGGGCGTGAAGTGGCGCGCTTACAGCCCGGCCACCGCGCGCATCGCCGAACTGGTGGGTGCCCAGCCCGTCACGGTGCAGGCCGCCGAACTCTCGCAGGCCATGGCCACGGGCGTGGTCGAGTCCTACATGTCCTCGGGCTCCACCGGCTTCGACAGCAAGACCTACGAGCACATCAAGTACTGGTACGACACGCAGGCCTGGCTGCCCAAGAACGCCGTGATCGTCAACAAGGCCGCCCTGGACGCACTGGACGCGCCGACCAAGGCCGCCGTGCTCAAGGCCGCGGCCGAGGCCGAGACGCGCGGCTGGGCCGCCTCCAAGAAGGAGAACACCGACACCCAGGACAAGCTCAAGGCCAACGGCATGAACATTCTGCCGCCGCCCGCGCAGCTCAAGGCCGACATGGCCAAGGTCGGCGACACCATGCTCAAGGAGTGGCTGGAGAAAGCCGGCGCCGACGGCAAGGCCCTGATCGACGCCTACCGCAAGTAAGCCCCGGTGCGCCGCCTGCTCGACGCGCTCTATGACGGCGCCGCCTGGCTGGCGGCGCTGTTCATGGTGGCGCTGCTCATCGCCGTGCTGCTGTCCATCCTGGGCCGGCAGTTCCACTTCAACATCCCCGGCATCGACGCCTATGCCGGCTACCTGATGGCCGCCGCCGGCTTCCTGGCGCTGGCCCACACCCTCAAGAAGGGCGAGCACATCCGCGTGACGCTGCTCATCAACGCGCTCAAGGGTGGCGCGCGCAAGGGCCTGGAGCTCTGGTCGCTGGGTGTGGCCACGCTGCTGGCGCTGCTGTTTGCCTTCTACAGCTGCCGGCTGGCCTGGCAGTCGCACGCCTTCCACGACATCTCCACCTCCAACGACGCCACGCCGCTGTGGATCCCGCAGCTGGCCATGGCGCTCGGCACCATGGTGTTCGCCATCGCCTTCGTCGACGAACTGGTACTGGAACTGCGCGGCCAGCGCCAGCAGTCCACGAGCGGGGAGGCACTGCGCAATGAGTGATCTCGCCATCACCGGCCTGCTGGTGCTGTCGCTGTTCCTGATCCTGGGCAGCGGCGTCTGGATCGGGCTCACGCTGTCAGGCGTGGCCTGGATCGGCATGCAGATGTTCTCGGCGCGGCCTGCTGGCGACGCCATGGCCGTCACGATCTGGGGCTCGGCCTCCAGCTGGACGCTCACGGCACTGCCGCTGTTCGTCTGGATGGGCGAGATCCTGTTCCGCACGCGGCTGAGCCAGGACATGTTCAAGGGCCTGTCGCCCTGGATGCAGGCCCTGCCCGGGCGGCTGCTGCACACCAACGTGGTGGGCTGCACCATCTTCGCGGCGGTGTCGGGCTCCAGCGCCGCCACCTGCGCCACCATCGGCAAGATGACGCTGCCCGAGCTCAAGCGCCGCGGCTACCCCGACCACATGGTGGTGGGCACGCTGGCCGGCGCCAGCACGCTGGGCCTGCTGATCCCGCCGTCCATCATCATGATCGTCTACGGCGTGGCGGCGGAGGTCTCGATCGCGCGGCTGTTCATCGCCGGGGTCGTTCCCGGCTTGGTGCTGGGCCTGCTGTTCTCGGGCTACATCGTTCTGTGGGCGCTGCGCAACCCGGACCAAGTGCCGGCGGCCGACGCCAAGACCACCTTCGGGCAGAAGCTCGCGGCCTCGCGCAGCCTGATCCCGGTGGTGCTGCTGATCATCGCCGTGCTCGGCTCCATCTATACCGGCATCGCCACGGCCACCGAGGCGGCGGCGCTGGGCGTGGTGGGCTCGCTCATCATCTCGGCGGCGCAGGGCTCGCTGAACTGGGCCACCTTCCGCGATGCGCTGCTGGGCGCCACAAGGCTGTATTGCATGATCGCGCTGATCCTCGCAGGCGCCGCCTTTCTCACACTGTCCATGGGCTACATCGGCCTGCCGCGGCACCTGGCGGAATGGATCGCCACGATGGGGCTCACGCAGGGCCAGTTGATCGCGGCGCTGGCCGTGTTCTTCATCGTCCTGGGCTGCTTCCTGGACGGCATCTCCATGGTGGTGCTGACCATGGGCGTGCTGATGCCCACGGTGCAAAAGGCCGGCATCGACCCGATCTGGTTCGGCATCTTCGTGGTGCTGGTCGTGGAAATGGCGCAGATCACGCCGCCCGTGGGCTTCAACCTGTTCGTGCTCCAGGGCATGATCGGGCGTGAGCTGCCCTGGATCGCCAAGGTCGCGGCACCGATGTTCCTGCTGATGTGCCTGGCCGTGCTGCTGATCTACCTGTTCCCCGGCCTGGTCACGTGGCTGCCTCAACAGATGATGAACTGAGCGCCTCCCGCAGCAAGGCATCGTCCAGCAACGACAGGCAGCGCCAGCCTGTCGCCCGCGACACCGCTTCGGCATAGGGCGGCAGGTTCGTGCATTCCAGCACCACGGTGCGCAGTTGCGGCGCGCGGGTCTGCAGGGCCCGGGCTGCGGCCACCACCTCGGCCTCGGCGCGCACGAGGTCGAGCGCCGAGGCATTGCCCAGGATGGCAGCGACGAAATGGCTGTCTGGCGCCACGCCCTGCACCCGCACGTCAGCCAGCCGGGCGGCAGGCACGCCTGCCGCCGCCAGATGGGCCGGCGTCAGCGCTTCGGCGCTGATGGTCAGAACGCCCACCTGCGGCTCGGACCTCAGCAGCGCCGGCAACTGCAGCAGGCTGGACGTGCGCACCGGCACGGTCGCGGCCGTCTGGAGCAGATCCTGAATCAACACCAGAAATCCGCAACTGGTCGTCACGGCGCACGCGCCCTGATCGGCCAGGCCCTTCACGGCGTCCACGAAAGCCGGCGCCATGGCCCGCAACGCGGATGGCGAACGCACCACCTCGTGCGGCCACGCCCCCGCGACGCGCACCTGACGCGTGGCGCAGCCGAAGCTGTCGGGATGGCCGATGTCACCCAGCGGCCGCGGAAAGCGCGTGTCCAGCATCACCAGGCCAAGCCAAGGCGGGTTCGCGGCTACAGTGCCGTTCTGACAATGCTCAGCAGTCATTCATCCATGCTAGCGGCCCTGGCCGTGTTCTTCGGCGCCGGTGTGGGGGCGCTGCTGCGGTGGGCGCTGTCCCTGTGGCTCAACGGACATGGGGCCGTGCCCCTGGGAACGCTGGCCGCCAACCTGCTGGGCGGCTACCTGGTCGGCCTGGCGCTCGGCCTGTTCCAGGCACTGCCCCAACTCGACCCGACCTGGCGGCTGCTGCTGGTGACCGGATTCCTCGGGGGATTGACCACCTTCTCGACCTTCTCCGCGGAGGTGGTGGCGCATCTGATGCAGGGCCGCCCCGGCCTCGCGCTGGTCCAGGCCGGCCTGCATCTCGCGGGCTCGCTGACCTTGACCTGGCTGGGCCTTCTCAGCGCACATCACCTGACCGCCCACTGATCGATTCGCCCTTCGCAGCCGGCATTGCGTTCATTGGCAAAAGGAACCCAAGCAAGCCCCGTTCCCGCAAGCCCTTTTCAATGATTCCAACAGGGTCGTTCGATAGAATTCATCGCAATGCCCCTCGTCCTGCTCGTCGTTCTTCCCTTCCTTGCCAGCGTCCTGGCGGCTCTTCTGCCATCGAACGCGCGAAACAGCGAATCGACACTGGCCGGACTGGTCGCCATCGGCTGTGCGGCCAGCGTCGCGTGGATGTTCCCGCAGCTGGCGGACGGCAACGTGCTGCGCTATGAAGTGAGCTGGCTGCCGCTGCTGGGGCTGAACCTTTCCTTGCGCATGGACGGCTTCGCTTGGCTGTTCTGCATGTTGGTGCTGGGCATCGGCGCGCTGGTGGTGCTGTACGCGCGCTACTACATGTCGGCCTCCGACCCGGTGCCGCGCTTCTTCGCCTTCTTCCTGGCCTTCATGGGCTCGATGGTGGGCGTGGTGCTCTCGGGCAACCTGGTCCAGATGGTGATGTTCTGGGAGCTCACCAGCCTGTTCTCCTTCCTGCTCATCGGCTACTGGCACCACCGGCGCGACGCGCGGCGCGGCGCGCGCATGGCGCTCACCGTGACCGGCGCGGGCGGCCTGGCGCTGCTGGGCGGCGTGCTGGTCATCGGCCACATCGCGGGCAGCTACGAGCTGGACGTCGTGCTGGCCTCGGGCGAGGAGATCCGCGCCCATGCGCTGTACCCCGTGGCGCTGGTGCTGGTGCTGCTGGGCGCCTTCACCAAGAGCGCGCAGTTCCCCTTCCACTTCTGGCTGCCGCGCGCCATGGCCGCGCCCACGCCGGTGTCCGCCTACCTGCATTCGGCCACCATGGTGAAGCTGGGCGTGTTCCTGATGGCGCGGCTGTGGCCCGCGCTCTCGGGCACCGAGGCCTGGTTCTGGCTGGTGGGCGGCGCGGGCGCCATCACGCTGCTGGTGGGCGGCTACATCGCCATGTTCCAGCGCGACCTGAAGGCGCTGCTGGCCTATTCCACCATCTCGCACCTGGGCCTGATCACCCTGCTGCTGGGCATGAACAGCCCGCTGGCGGCCGTGGCCGCGGTTTTCCACATCATGAACCACGCGACCTTCAAGGCCTCGCTGTTCATGGCCGCCGGCATCATCGACCACGAGACCGGCACGCGCGACATCCACCGCCTGAGCGGCCTGATGAAGGCGATGCCGATCACCAGCACGCTGGCCATCATCGCCAGCGCCTCGATGGCCGGGGTGCCGCTGCTCAACGGCTTCCTGTCCAAGGAGATGTTCTTCGCCGAGACGGTGTTCCTCGACGCCGCGCCCTGGCTGGAATTCGCCCTGCCCGTGCTGGCCACGGTGGCTGGCGCCTTCAGCGTGGCCTACTCGGCGCGTTTCGTGTTCGACGTGTTCTTCGGCCCGCCCTGCGGCGACCAGGTGCCCAAGCCGCCGCACGAGCCTCCGCACTGGATGCGCGTGCCGGTCGAACTGCTGGTGCTGGCCTGCCTGGTGGTGGGCATGCTGCCGGCGTGGTCGGTGGGCAGCTTCCTGGCCGCCTCGGCCGCGCCCGTCGTGGGCGGCCGCTTGCCCGAGTACAGCCTGGCCGTGTGGCACGGCTTCAACCTGCCGCTGGTGATGAGCTTCGTCGCACTGGCGGGGGGTGCCGCCATCTACCTGCTGCAGCGGCGCCGCCGCGAAGCGGGCGGCCTGTCGCGCACGCCCTTGATCCACGCCATCGACGCGCAGCGCCTGTTCGAGCATGCATTGGCGCAGCTGTCGGAGATCGGCCGGCGCAGCCGCCGCGTGCTGGGCACGCGCCGCCTGCAGCCGCAACTCTTCCTGCTGGTGCTGGTGGCACTGCTGGGCGCCGCGGCCGCGCTGTTCTTCGTGCCCTCCGGCGCGGGCAGCCGCGAGCCGCTGCCCTTCTCGCCCATGTTCGCGATGACCTGGGTGATCGGCTGCACGGCCGCCGTCTTCGCGGCCTGGCAGGCCAAGTTCCACCGGCTGGCCGCACTCACGGGCGCCTCGGTCGCCGGCCTGGTGAGCTGCCTGACCTACATGTGGTTCTCGGCCCCCGACCTGGCCCTGACCCAGCTGGTGGTGGAGGTGGTGACCACGCTGCTGATCCTGCTGGGCCTGCGCTGGCTGCCGATGCGCAAAGCCGAGGTGAAGCCGGTCTACGACGGCACGCTGGGCCGCGTGCGCGCCTGGAGCCGCCGCGGGCGCGACCTGACCGTGGCGATCATCGCGGGCGCCGGCATGGCGGCCCTGGCCTGGATGATGATGACGCGGCCGCAGGACCGCAGCATCTCGCCCTTCTTCCTGGAGCGCGCGCTCACCGAAGGCGGCGGCACCAACGTGGTGAACGTGATGCTGGTGGACTTCCGCGGCTTCGACACCTTCGGCGAGATCACCGTGCTGGGCATCGTGGCGCTCACCGTGTACGCGCTGCTGCGCCGCTTCCGCCCGGCCGAGGAATCGATGGCCCTGCCGCCCCAGCAGCGCGCGCAGCTGCATGACGGCAGCGACCTGCTGAACCCGCGCCGCGCCAAGGACACGGCCGTCGGCTACCTCATGGTGCCCGCCGTGCTCGTGCGCCTGCTGCTGCCGCTGTCCGTGCTGGTGTCGGTGTACTTCTTCATGCGCGGCCACAACTCGCCGGGCGGCGGCTTCGTGGCCGGCCTCGTGATGTCGGTGGCGCTCATGCTGCAGTTCATCGTCTCGGGCGCCGAATGGGTGGAAGAGCACCTGCGCATCTACCCGCGCCGCTGGATCGCCGTCGGCCTGATGATGGCGCTGGCGACGGGCGGCGGCGCCATCGTGGTCGGCTATCCCTTCCTCACCTCGCACACGGCGCACCTCACGCTGCCGGTGCTGGGCGAGCTGCACGTGCCCAGCGCCCTGTTCTTCGACATCGGCGTGTTCGCGCTGGTGCTGGGCGCGACCATGCTGATCCTCACCGCACTGGCCCACCAGTCCATCCGCAGCCACCGCTGGGTGGAGGAACAGGCAGAAAGAGAAGTGGAGCGCACCGTCGACGCCCAGGTCCAGCGGCTGGCGGACCGCGAAGCGGCGCACGAAGCCATAAGAACGTACAACGAAGTGATGCAGGGGGACCGCTGATGGAAATCGTCCTGGCCATTGCCATCGGCGTGCTCACGTCGTCCGGCGTCTACCTGCTGCTGCGGCCCCGGACCTTCCAGGTCATCATGGGCCTGACGCTGATCTCCTACGCGGTGAACCTGTTCATCTTCAGCATGGGCCGGCTCAGGGTCGACAGCGAACCCGTGCTGGTGCCCGGCTTCACGGCCACGCTGGCCAACACGGCCGACCCGATGCCGCAGGCGCTGGTGCTCACGGCCATCGTGATCGGCTTCGCCATGACGGCCCTCTTTCTGGTCGTGATGCTGGCCTCGCGCGGCCTCAATGACACCGACCACGTGGACGGCGAGGAGCAGGACGAGTGATCCCCATGGTCCCCCTTCTCGATCGCCTGCTCGATTTCGCGATGCCGCACCTGGTGGCGGCGCCCATCCTCGTGCCCATGCTGACGGCCGCGCTCATGCTGCTGCTGCAGGAGCGGCACCGGCGCATCAAGTCGGCCCTGTCCGTCGTCTCGGGCCTCGTCGGCCTGGTGGTGGCGCTGGCGCTGCTGCGCTGGGTCAATGCCCCGGATACCGGCACGGGCGCCGGCTCCATCGGCGTGTACCTGGCCGGCAACTGGCAGGCGCCCTTCGGCATCGTGCTGGTGGCCGACCGGCTGTCGGCCATGATGGTGGCGCTCACGGGCGTGGTGGCCTTTGCCGCCTCCATCTATTCCACCTCGCGCTGGGACCGCGCGGGCGTGCACTTCCACCCGCTGCTGCAGCTGCAGCTCATGGGCCTGAACGGCGCCTTCCTCACGGGCGACCTGTTCAACCTCTTCGTGTTCTTCGAGGTGATGCTGGCCTCTTCCTATGGGCTGCTGCTGCATGGCTCGGGGCGCCGGCGCGTGTCGGCCGGGCTGCACTACATCGCCATCAACCTGGCGGCCTCCTCGCTGTTCCTGATCGGCGCGGCCGTGCTGTATGGCGTGACCGGCACGCTGAACCTGGCCGACATGGGCCTGCGCATCGCCCAACTGGCGCCCGAGGACCGCGGCCTGGTGCACGCGGCGGCCGCCATCCTGGCCACCGCCTTCTTCGCCAAGGCCGGCGCCTGGCCGCTGAACTTCTGGCTGGTGCCCGGCTACAGCTCGGCGGTGCCACCGGTCAGCGCCGTGTTCGCCCTGCTCACCAAGCTGGGCGTGTACGTGGTGCTGCGCACCTGGGCCACGCTCTTTCCGCAGGACGGGGGTGCCTCGGCGCAGTTCGGCCAGACGGTGCTGCTGGGCCTGGGCATGGCCACGCTGGGGGTGGCGGCGCTGGGTATCGTGGGCACGCAGAAGCTGGCGCAGCTGGCCAGCTACAGCGTGCTGATCTCGGCGGGCACGCTGCTCGCGGCCGTGGGCCTGGGCCAGCCGGCCGTGTGGTCGGGCGCCCTGTACTACCTGCTGAGTTCCTCGCTCGCGGCCGCCGCCTTCTTCCTGCTGATCGACATCATCGAGCGCTGGCGCAACGCGGGCATGAGCATCGCGCCACACGAGCTGGCGGGCCGCGCGCCCTTCCTGAGCGAAGACCTCAAGGCCCTGGAGGACGTGAACCTCGACGACGACCAGCAGGCGCTGTTCGGCCGCGCCATTCCGGCGGGCGTGGCCTTCCTGGGCCTGAGCTTCGTGGGCTGCACCCTGCTCATCGCCGGCCTGCCCCCGCTGTCGGGCTTCGTGGGCAAGGTCGCCATGCTGTCGGGCCTGTTCGAAGGCACGCTGGACCGCAGTGGCTGGCTCTTCGTCGCGCTGGTCCTGGTGTCGGGCTTCCTGAGCCTGGTGGCGCTGTGCCGCGCCGGCATCCGCTATTTCTGGACGCAGCCGCACGGCGCGCTGCCCGCGCTGCCCGCGCTGGAAGTGCTGCCCGTGGCCATCCTGCTGACGGCCTGCCTCGCGCTCACGGTGGTGGCCGAGCCCGTGATGCAGCACGTGCGCGCCACCGCCAACGCCCTGGCCCATCCCTCGCTCTACCGCGACGCCGTGATGGGCGCGCGGCAGATTCCGGGACCCACCCTCAAGGAGGCCACGCCATGATGGCGCGACTGCTGCCCTCGCTCACCCTGTCGGCCACGCTCTTCATCGTCTGGATCCTGCTGCACCAGTCGCTGCACCCGGCCACGCTGCTGTCGGCGCTGCTGGTGGCGCTGGTGGTGCCGCTGATCACGCGCAGCCTGCGGCCCGCCGCCGTGGTGATGCGCCGCCCCGGCGTGCTGGTGCGGCTCACGCTCGTGGTGCTGCGTGACATGGTCCGCTCGGCCTTGCTGGTGGGCAAGGGGTTGCTGTTCAAGCGCAATGCCGACATCCATTCGGCCTTCCTGCGCGTGCCGCTGGACACGCGCGACCCCAACGTCCTCGCGGGGCTGGCCATGATCGTCTGCCTCACGCCCGGCACCGCCTGGGCCGAGCTCAGCATGGACCGCTCGGTGCTGCTGCTGCACGTGTTCGAACTCAAGGACGAGCAGGGCATGATCGACATGATCAAGGCGCGCTACGAGAAGCCGCTGATGCAAATCTTCGAAGGAGCCCCATGACCCCCGTCCTGCTCTGGGCCCTGAAGGCCGCTCTGTTCCTGCTGGCGCTGGCCATGCTGTGCGCGCTCTACCGGCTGATCGTCGGCCCCTCGGCGCAGGACCGCGTGATGGGCCTGGACTGCCTCTACATCAACGGCATGCTCACCATGCTGGTGCTGGGCATCCTCTACACCAGCAGCGTGTACTTCGAAGCGGCGATGCTGATCGCGCTCTTCGGCTTCGTCGGCTCCACGGCGCTGGCCAAGTTCATCCTGCGCGGGGAGGTCATCGAATGAGCGCGGCTCCTCTTCCCTGGTGGGCCGAGGCCCTCGTGGCCGGGCTGGTGATGATCGGCGCGGCCGTGGCGGCGCTGGGCTCTTTCGGCCTGGTGCGGCTACCCACCTTCTTCCGCCGCATCCACGCACCCACGCTGGGCGCCACGCTGGGCGTATGGGCCATCACGGCCGCCACGGTGCTGTACTTCTCGGTGCAGGGCTTCCACCTGTTCCTGCACGCCATCCTCATCACCTTTTTCGTCGCGCTCACGGCGCCCGTGACCACCATCTTCCTGATGCGGGCCGCCCTGTTCCGCGAGCGCCAGCACGGCAACCCCAAGGTGCCTCCGCCTTCCGGCCTGCCCCAGGCCAAGTCCAGCCTGCCCAGCTGATCCGGCTTGGACGCGCGGCGGCCAGGGCAGTCGCCTGCGCGACGTCCTGCCACAGCCGCAAAGACCTTGCCGCTCATCCGAATACTTAGGGCTGCGCTGGCACTGTTAAATTTTGTTAGATAAGGTCCGCTGTTTCTTTTTGATACCTGCGGACTTTCATGCTGCTGACCAGACGCCGTCTTCTCCATTCCTGCGCCGCCGGCGCCGTCGCCCTGCTGGGCTGGCCGGCCGGGGCGCAGGACCGGGCGGCGCCGCGTCCCGCCCCAGCCCCTTCGGGCGGCACCTGGCCCAACAAGCCGCTGCGCCTGCTGGTGGGCTTCCCGGCCGGCGCCTCGCCGGACCTGGCCGCGCGCGCCGTGGCCGAGCCGCTGGGGCGCCTGCTGGGCCAGCCGGTGCTGGTCGAGAACAAGCCGGGCGCCAGCGGCAACCACGCGGCGCTGGAGGTGGCCCAGGCGCGCGACGAACACACGCTGGGCGCGCTGATCAACGGCAACATGACCATCGCCCGCCTGCTGGACCCGAAGACGCCTTTCGACCCCGAAAAGGACTTCGCGCCCGTGGGGCTGATGGGCACGGCGCCGCTGGTGCTGGCCGTGAGCGGCCAGGCCGCCGGCAAGACGCCGGCCGAGCTGCTGCTGTGGGCGCGCAACCAGGGCACGGACGCCAAGTACGGCACGCCCGGCAACGGCACGGTGGGCCACCTGGGCATGGAACTGCTGAAGATGCGCATCAGCATCCGGGCGGAACACAAGCCCTTCAGCGGCAACCCGCAGGTGATCGAGGCCATGCTCAAGGGCGAGATCCAGATGGCGCTGCTGCCGCCGGGCCTGGCGGCACCGCACATCCAGGCGGGCAAGCTCAAGATGATCGGCATCACCTCGCCCGAGCGCAGCCCGCTGACCGGCGACTGGCCCACGCTGCGCGAAGCCGACGTGCGCGGCGCCGACCTGGAGATCTGGACCGCGCTCGCGGCCCCGGCCACGCTGCCGGCGGCGCATGTGCACAAGCTCAATGCCGCACTGTCCCAGGTGCTGCGTTCCGAACCTGTGGTGCAGGCGCTGCTGAAGGCCGGCTGGCAGGCGCGCGGCGGCGACAGCGACGTGCTGGCCCGCCGCATGCGCAGCGACACCAGCACGCTCGGCGGCGTGATCCTGATGCGCGGCATCAAGACCTGAGAAGGTGTGAACGAACCCGACATGCCCGCTCATTGCGCCAAAACACACCCGCTCTGCGTTGCAAATGCTCGCCATAGCCCGAGCTATGGCTGCGCTTTGCGCCTTGATCGGTCGCGTTTTCGCGGCCTGCTCGGCCACGCCGGATTCATTCACACCTTCTGAGGGGATGCCGGGCAGCTGCCGCGGGCCTCGGGCGCCCGCGCCGCGGCAGGGCGCCACGACGCGGGAAGGGCCGGCCTGTCATGCCGGCGCCGCGCGCAATTCCTTGGCCGCGGCCACCTCGATCTCGCGCGGCAGCGTCACGGCATTCTTGACCGCCAGGATCTCCGCCATCACGCTCACCGCGATCTCCGGCGGTGTCTTGCTGCCGATGTAGATGCCGATGGGGCCGCGCAGGCGTGCGAGCGAGGCCTCGCTCTGGCCAAAGTGCTCGATCATGCGCTCGCGCCGCGCCTGTGCATTGCGGCGCGAGCCGATCGCGCCCACGTAGAAGGCGGGGCTGTCCAGCGCCTCCAGCAGGGCCAGGTCGTCGAGCTTGGGATCGTGCGTGAGCGCGACCACGCAGCTGCGGCTGTCGGGCGCGAAGGCGCGCACCGCATCGTCGGGCATGTCGGTGGACAGCGCCACGCCGGGCACCTGCCAGCTGCCGCGGTACTCGGCGCGCGGGTCGCACAGCGTGACCGCGAAGCCCGAGAAGTTCGCCATCGTCGCCAGGTACTCGGCCAGCTGGCCGGCGCCGATCAGCAGCATGCGGTATTCGGGGCCGAAGGTGTTGACCAGGCGCAGCGCGTCGATCTCCAGCGCCGCCGGTGCCGCCGCCGGCTGCAGGCGCACCCGCCCGTCGGCCAGGTCCACCTCGCGCTGCACCAGGCGGCCGGCTTCCAGCTGCGCCACCAGGTCGGCCAGCGCCTGCGCATCGGGGTCGAACTCCAGCAGCAGTTCCAGCGTGCCGCCGCAGGGCAGGCCGAAGCGATGGGCCTCGTCGGCCGTCACGCCGTAGCGCACCTGCCGCGGCGCGCCGCCGGGCATCGCCTGGCCGCCCAGCCGGCTGTGGCGCGCGACCAGGTCGTCCTCGATGCAGCCGCCCGACACCGAGCCGACCACCGCCCCGTCTTCGGCCAGCGCCATGATCGAGCCGATCGGCCGCGGCGACGAGCCCCAGGTGCGCACCACCGTGGCCAGCAGCGCGCGGCGGCCCGCCAGCCGCCAGTCGCGCAGGTGCCGCAGCACCCTCACATCCAAGTTTTCCATCGTGCGGCGATTGTCAGCCGGCCTCTTCGCCGGCCGGGTCCTTGCGGCCGAAGCCCATCTTCTGCATGAGGCCTGCCATGCGGCCCGGCTTGTCGGCTTCGGCCGGCGGCGCATCGGCGCCGGCCTCGGGCGCCGGCCCGTGGCGGCGCTGCATCTCGGCCTCGAAGCGCTTGAAGAAGTCGTCGGCCATGGACTTGGCCGCGCCGTCGATGAGGCGCTGGCCCATCTGCGCGATCTTGCCGCCCACCTGGGCCTGCACGGTGTAGGCCAGCTCGCAGCCCGCCCCCGTGGGCGTGAGCGAGACCGACGAAGCGCCCTTGCCGAAGCCGGCCACGCCGCCCTGCCCTTCGAACGCGAGCCGGTAGCTCGCGGGCGGGTCCATGTCGCTGAGCGTCACCTTGCCGTTGAACTTGGCCGAGACCGGGCCGACCTTCACGGCCATCGTCACGGCGTACTCGCCGTCGCCCGTGGCCTCGAAGCGGTCGCAGCCCGGCAGGCAGCCCTTGAGCGTGTCGGGGTCGTTGAGCGCGTCCCAGGCCTGTTGCTGGGTCACGGCGAGTTCGCGCTTGCCTTGCATGTCCATGGTGGCTTCCTTCAATGCCGGTTCGATGCGAAAGAGGGACCGCGCTGCAGCAGTGCGGCGATGCTTTGCGCCAGGTCTTCCAGCGCCTGCAGGTTGTGCACGGCGAGCAGGGCGTCGCTCGCGCGCTGCAACTCGGCGGCGCCGCGCGCCAGCGGCGCATAGCCTTCGAAGCGCAGCAGCGGGTTGAGCCACAGCAGCCGACGGCTCTGGCGGCGCAGCCATTGCAGCTCTTGCCGCAGGGCGCCGGGCTCGCCGGTGTCCAGGCCATCGCTGATGAGCAGCACCAGCGTGCGGCCGCCCACGAGCCGGCGCGCGTGCTGCCGCCGCAGCTGCGCCAGGCAGTCGCCCAGGCGTGTGCCGCCGGCGAAATCCGTGATCGAGGCGCTCGCACGCCCCAGCATGGCGTCGGTGTCGGCCATGCGGAAGGCCGGCGTGAGATCGGTCAGTGAAGTGCCGAAGGCGAAGACGTCGCGCCGCGCGCGCCCGCCCGCCGCCCCGCGCGTGGCCGCATGCAGGAAGGCCAGCAGCAGCCGCGCATAGCGCTCCATCGAGCCCGACACGTCCACCAGCACCAGGAGGGGCAGCGGCTGCTCGCGCCGTACCAGCCGCGGCAGGCGCAGCAGTTCGCCACCCGTGCGGGACGCTTCGCGCCAGGCGCCGGGCCAGTGCAGGCGGGCCTGCGCCCGCGCCTGCCCGGTCACGCGCAAGCGGCGGCCCGGCACGGTGGGCACGGGCAGCGCGATCTCGCGTGCCAGCCGCTCGACCAGCCGGTACTCGGCAGCGCCCAGTGCGTTGAAGTCGGCCTGCCGCAGACGCTGGCGATCGCTCGCGGTCATGGCGGCGTCGAACTGCACTTCGCGGTCGTTCTGCGCTTCGGTCCGCGGTGCGCAAGGGGCGGCCAGCGCCTCGCGCACGCGCGGCCGGGCCTTCGGCGGCTCGGCGCGGCCTTCGGCCGTGGGCAGCATCTGCGCCAGCATGCGGTGCGCGAGCTCGGGGTCGCGGAACCAGGCGTCGAAGAGTTCGCGGAAGACTTCACGGTCCTGCTCACGGCTCACCAGCACGGCTTCCAGTGCGGCGCCGAGGTCGTGGCGGTCCTGCACGCCCACCAGCTGCGCGGCCTGCGCGGCGAGCGCCATGCGCGCGGCATCGACCGGCGCGCCGGCGCGCCGCAGCGCGCGGCCGAAGCCGATCAGGTTGGGCAGCAGCTTGCCGCGCCGCGCATCGCCGAGCTGGTGGACGCGTTCCATCCCCGTGGCGCCCCGCCCGAAGCCATGCGGCGTCCCCTCGGAGGACAGCGGATCGCGCGAAGCGCAGTGGCGCGGGGCTTTCATCTCACCGGTCTCAGAAGGTGTGAATGAATCCGGCGTGGCCGAGCAGGCCGGGAAAACGCGACCGATCAAGGCGCAAAGCGCAGCCATAGCTCGGGCTATGGCGAGCATTTGCAACGCAGAGCGGGTGTGTTTTGGCGCAATGAGCGGGCATGTCGGGTTCGTTCACACCTTCTCAGGCGCCGTCGGCGGGCGCGAGCAGTTCGGTGGCCAGCTGCGCGTTCAGGGCCGCCACGTCGTCGCGCTGCTTGAACAGGATGCCGGCCGTGTCCACCACCACTTCCGGGTCCAGCGACACGGTGTCCAGCGCCACCAGCGCGCGCGCCCATTCGACGCTTTCCGCGATGCCAGGGGCGCGCTGGAAGGCATTGGCGAAGGGCTGGCCGCGCAGGCGCTGCACGAAATCGGCCACCTGGGCCGACAGCGCCGCGCCCGCGTCCGGCACCCGCGCGCGCACGATGGCGAGTTCGCGCTCGCGCGCGGGGTAGTCCAGCCAGTGGTAGAGACAGCGGCGCTTGACAGCGTCATGCAGCTCGCGCGTGCGGTTGCTGGTCAGGATCGTCACGGGCGGCACCGCCGCGCGCACCGTGCCCAGCTCGGGGATGCTGACCTGGTACTCGCCCAGGTATTCGAGCAGGAAGGCCTCGAAAGGCTCATCGGCCCGGTCCACTTCGTCGATCAGCAGCACCGCGCCCGGAGGCGGCGCCTGTAGCGCCTGCAGCAGGGGGCGGCGGATCAGGTAGCGCGGCTGGTGGACCTCGGCCTCGATGTCCTCGACCGACCCTCGGGCCTTGGCCGCGCGCATGTGCAGCAGCTGCGCGGCGTAGTTCCACTCGTACAGCGCCTCGCGCTGCTCCAGGCCGTCGTAGCACTGCAGGCGCAGCAGCTCGCGCCGCAGCGCGGCCGCGAGGGCCTTGGCCAGTTCGGTCTTGCCCACGCCGGGCTCGCCTTCCAGCAGCAGCGGCCGCTGGAGCCGGAGGGCCAGGTAGACGGCGGTGGCCAGGCGGCGATCGGCCAGATAGCCGCAGTCCGCCAGCCCCTGCACCAGCGCATCGATGGAGCCGAATGGCGCGGCGGCGGCGTTCAGCGAAGCATCAGCCATCGGGCAAGGAGCACGGCATGCCGGGGCGGCCGCGCCTCATCCCAGCGCCTTGGTCACCGCGCGCTGGGCGAGCACGCCGATGAGGTGGGCGCGGTACGCGGCGGTGGCGTGCAGGTCGCTGTTGAGCCCGCTGTCGTCGATGGCCACGCCTGCCGCCGCTTCGGGCGTGAAGCTGTTCGACAGCGCCGCTTCGAGCCCCGCATGCCGGAACACGCCATTGCCCGCGCCCGTGATCGCCACGCGGACGCCGTTGCCGGCAAAGCGCGCCACGAACACGCCGACCAGCGGGAAGTGCGAGGCCTTCTGGCGCAGCTTCTCGTAGGCCGCCTGCTGCGGCAGCGGGAAGCGGATCGCGGTGATCAGCTCGCCCTCTTCCAGCGCCGTGGTGAACAGGCCCTGGAAGAAGTCGTCGGCCGCGATCTCGCGCTTCGTCGTCTGCACCGTGGCGCCCGAAGCCAGCACCGCGCTCGGGTAGCAGGCCGCCGGGTCGTTGTTGGCCACCGAGCCGCCGATCGTGCCCATCTGGCGCACCTGGCGATCACCGATGCGCGAGGCGAGGTCCGCGAGCGCGGGGTAGGCGCTGCGCACGAGGTCGCTGGCGCCCACCTCGGCATGGCGCGCCATGGCGCCGATCACCAGCGCGTCGCCCTCGCGGCGGATGCCGCGCAGCTCGGCACAGGCACCGAGGTCCACCAACTGCTCATGGGCCGACAGGCGCAGCTTCATCGACGCGAGCAGCGTCTGTCCGCCGGCCAGCGGCTTGCCGCCGGCGGCCACGGCCTTCTGCACGTCGGCCAGCGCCTGCGGGCGCTCGAGGGTGAATGCATACATGGCTTGTGTCTCCTCGCGTTCAGGTCGGACGGCCCTGGGTGCTGGCCGTGAGCGGCGCCTGCTCGGGCTGCTGGGTCGCGCTGGTGCGGCCCTTGCGCATGGCTTCCCACACGCGCACCGGCGAGGCCGGCATGTCGAAGTCCTTCACGCCCAGCGGGCGCAGCGCGTCGAGCACGGCGTTGATGACTGCCGGCGGCGAGCCGATGGCCCCGGCCTCGCCGCAGCCCTTGGTGCCCAGCGGGTTGTGCGTGCAGGGCGTGCAGACCGTGTCGAGCCGGAACTCGGGGAAGTCCTCCGCGCGCGGCATGGCGTAGTCCATGAAGCTGCCCGTGAGCAGCTGGCCGGTCTCGCTGTCGTAGACGCAGTTCTCCATCAGCGCCTGGCCGATGCCCTGCACGATGCCGCCATGCACCTGGCCTTCCACGATCATCGGGTTGATGATGGTGCCGAAGTCGTCCACCGCGGTGAAGCGGTCGATCCTGACTTCGCCCGTGGCCTTGTCGATCTCCACCTCGCAGATGTAGGTGCCGGCCGGATAGGTGAAGTTGGTCGGGTCGTAAAAGGCCGTCTCGTTCAGGCCCGGCTCCAGCTTGTCGAGCGGGTAGTTGTGCGGGACGTAGGCCGTGAGTGCCACCTGGCCGAAGGGGATCTTCTTGTCGGTGCCCTTGACGGTGAACTCGCCGCCCGCGAACTCGATGTCGGCGTCGTTCGCTTCCATCAGGTGCGCGGCGATCTTCTTGGCCTTGGCCTCGATCTTGTCGAGCGCGCGCATGATGGCCGCGCCGCCCACGCTGATGGAGCGCGAGCCGTAGGTGCCCATGCCGAAGGGGATGCGGCCCGTGTCGCCGTGTACCACGTCCACGTTCTCCACCGGAATGCCCAGGCGCGCCGCCACCACCTGCGCGAAGGTGGTCTCATGGCCCTGGCCGTGGCTGTGCGAGCCGGTGAACACCGTTACGCTGCCGGTCGGATGCACGCGCACCTCGCCCGCCTCGAACAGGCCCGCGCGCGCACCCAGCGCACCCGCGATGTTCGACGGCGCCAGGCCGCAGGCCTCGATGTAGCTGCTGTAGCCGATGCCGCGCAGCTTGCCGGCCCGCTCGCTCGCGGCCCGGCGCGCCTCGAAGCCGCTCACCTCCGCCAGTTCCTGCGCGCGCTTCATGCAGGCGTGGTAGTCGCCCACGTCGTACTGCAGCGCCACGGGCGTCTGGTACGGGAACTCGGTGATGAAGTTGCGCTTGCGGATCTCGTCCTGGCCCAGGCCCATCTCCCAGCCGCAGCGCGTGACCAGGCGCTCCAGCAGGTAGGTGGCCTCGGGCCGGCCCGCGCCGCGGTAGGCGTCGACCGGCGCGGTGTTGGTGAACCAGGCGTCCACTTCCACGTACACCTGCGGCGTGCGGTACTGGCCCGCGAGCAGCGTGGCGTAGAGGATGGTGGGAATGGCCGTGGAGAAGGTCGACAGGTACGCCCCCAGGTTCGCGTCGGTGTGCACGCGCATGGCCAGGAAGTGGCCGTCCGCGTCCATCGCCATCTCGGCGTGGCTCAGATGGTCGCGGCCATGCGCATCGCTCAGGAAGGCCTCGCTGCGGTCGGCCGTCCACTTGATGTTGCGGTTGAGCTGCTTGCTGGCCCAGGTCAGGGCCACGTCCTCGGCATAGAGGTAGATCTTGGAGCCGAATCCTCCGCCCACGTCGGGCGCGATCACGCGCACCTTGTGCTCGGGCAGGCCCAACACGAAGGCCGTCATCAGCAGGCGCTCGACGTGCGGGTTCTGGTTGGACACGTAGAGCGTGTACTCGTCGCCGGCGCGGTTGTAGCCGGCGATGGCCACGCGCGGCTCGATGGCGTTGGGGATCAGGCGGTTGTTGACCAGGTCCAGCTTCGTGATGTGCGCCGCGCCCGCGAAGGCGGCCTCCACGGCGGCCTTGTTGCCCAGCGTCCACTTGTAGCATTGGTTGTCGGGCGCGGCGTCATGGATCGTGACCCCGCTCTGCTTCTTCGCGGCATCGGCCACGTTCACGAGCGCCGGCAGCACCTCATAGTCGACCACCACGGCCTCGGCGGCGTTGCGGGCCTGCTCGGCGGTCTCGGCCACCACCATGGCCACGTGGTCGCCCACGTAGCGCACCTTGCCGATGGCCAGGATGGGGTGTGGCGGCTCCTTCATCGGCGAGCCGTCGGGATTGTTGATGAGCCAGCCGCAGGGCAGCCCGCCCATCTTGCCGTCGATGTCCTTGCCGCTGAAGATGCCGACCACGCCGGGCATCTTCTCGGCCTCGGCCGTGTCGACCGAGCGGATCGCCGCATGCGCATGCGGCGAGCGCACGAAGACCGCGTGCGCCTGGTTCGGCAGCACGATGTCGTCGGTGTAGTTGCCGGCCCCGGTCAGGAAGCGTGCGTCTTCCTTGCGGCGCACGGCCTCGCCGATGTGCGGCAGCTTGGCGAAATCGGAAGCACCCATGGCCACTCTCCCGGTTCAGGCCGAAGCCGGTTGCGACGACGCCATCGCCTGCCCGCCCATCTGCACGGCCTTGACGATGTTCTGGTAGCCCGTGCAGCGGCACAGGTTGCCGTCCAGCAGTGCACGCACCTGCTGCGCGTCGGCATTCGGATGCTGCTGGCACAGGTCGATGGCGCTCATCACCATGCCCGGCGTGCAGAAGCCGCACTGCAGGCCGTGGCATTCCTTGAACGCGGCCTGCATGGGATGCAGCGTGCCGTCTTTCTGCGCCAGGCCTTCGATGGTCGTGACTTCGGCGCCCGCCACCTGGGCGAGCAGCACGTTGCAGCTCTTGATGGCGCGCCCGTTCAGGTGCACGGTGCAGGCGCCGCATTGCGCCGTGTCGCAGCCCACGTGCGTGCCCGTGAGCCGCAGGTGATCGCGGAGGGCGTAGACCAGGAGGGTGTGGGGCGGCGCGTCGATGGACACCTCGCGCCCGTTGACGGTGAGGGATACCTGCATGCTGGCTGTCTCCGTGTGATGAGATGGCTGGGGCCCTGCCGCGCGCCGGGAGCGTGGCAGGCGCTGCGCTCGGGCACGCCGCAGGCTTGCGGCCCATGCATGGTCGACAGGCGCACCGGCCGCAGCGCCTAGGCAAAACCCGAGGTTCGTTGCGGCCCCGGCTGGAAATTCTCAAAATGGAACAGCCCCACCGCCGCGCGCACTCGCAAGCGGCAAGACCACCAAAGCTGACGACACAAGCGCCATGGCCGCCTGCCTGCCCGATCCCACCGGCTTCACGCGCGGCGACGCCATCGCGCTCGCGCGGCGCCACTGGCTGCTGGGCGAGCGCGTGCCGGCCGCCGGCACCGCCGCCGCGGGCATCGACAGCGCCATCACGCGCTCCTGGCAGCGCTGCCTGGCCGCGGGCCGGCGGCCGGGCCAGCGCATCGTGTTCGACCCCGTGCCGCTGCACCGGCGGCGCGAGGCCGAGGAGCGGCAGCGCCCCCTGCGCGAGGCGGCCGCGCCCGTGCTGGCCCAGCTCGCGCGCGCCATCGCGGGCACGCATTACTTCGCCATGCTCACCGACGCGCAAGGCCAGGTCATCGAGACCGCGGCCGTGCCGCCCGACGCGCCGCGCGCCGCGCAGGACATCGCGCGCGTGGGCGTCGACCTGTCGGAAGCCGCCGTGGGCACCACGGCCATCGGCCTGGCGCTGGCCGAGCGGCGCACCGTGTGGCTGCACCGCGGCGAGCATTTCTTCGACGACACGCAGGTCTACACCTGCGCCGGCGCGCCGCTGTTCGATCCGCAGGGGCAGTGCGCGGGCATGCTGGATCTCACGGGCGTGGACGTGCCCGAACGCCCCGAACTGCAGCACCTGGCCCGGCAGGCCGCGGGCGCCATCGGGCATGGGCTGCTCAAGGCGCTGCCCGCCGCCCTGTGGCTGCAGTTCAACTGGCCCGGCTGCCTCGGCGCGCCGGGGCTGGAGGACGGATCGCCGCCCGTGGACGACGGCGTGATGGCGCTCGACGCGGACGGCCGCGTGCTGGGCGCGAACAGCACCGCGCGGCAGCTGCTGCCCCTGCGCGCCGGCGCGCCCGGCGACACGCACGCGGGCGAGCTGCTGGCCGTGCCCGTCGACCTGCTCTTCGACGCGGCGGCGCGGCATCCGCAGGCGGTGGAGCTGCCGCTGTGGTCTGGACTGCGGCTGCAGGCGCGGGCCTGGCGCCCCGGGCCCGGCGCGCGCAGCACCGGCGCCGGCGGCGGGGTGCGCGCCACGCCCGGCCTGCGCGAGTTGCAGGGCCGCATGATCGAGCAGGCCGTGCGCGATGCGCATGGCAACGTGGCCGAGGCCGCGCGCGCGCTGGGCGTGAGCCGCGCGACCGTCTATCGGCAGCTCGGCGCCGGCCGCCGGCGGCGCTAGCAGGCAGCTGTCCCCTCCGCCGGCGACGGCCGGCTTCCGCCAGGGGCGCGGCGCATGGGCCGACAGGCCCTCGATGCGTGCGGGCCCACAATCGCTCCATGACGACTCCCTACGCCACCGACCATCCCAAGCGCGACGAGGTGGACGCGCAGCCCGGCCTCACCGTGCTGGAATTCGGCGCCAACTGGTGCGGCATCTGCAAGGCGGCCCAGCCGGTGATCGCCGAGGCCCTGGCCGAGGCGCCCGCGGGCCTGCGCCACATGAAGCTGGAAGACGGCAGCGGCATCCCGCTGGGGCGCAGCTTCGGCGTCAAGCTCTGGCCCACGCTGATCTTCCTGCGCGACGGCCAGGAGGTCGCGCGCGTCGTGCGCCCGACCCGCGCCGACGACGTGCGCGCCCCCTTGGCGCAGCTCGCCGGCTGACACCAAATGGCCGTCGGCTCAGAAGGTGTGAATGAATCCGGCGTGGCCGAGCAGACCGTCCAGGGGTGCGCCATCGAGGCGCAAAGCGCAGCCATAGCTCGGGCTATGGCGAGCATTTGCAACGATGAGGGCGTGCACCTGGGCGGGATGAGCGGGCATGTGGGGTTCGTTCACACCTTCTCAGCCCGGCAGGGCCAGGACCACGGCCGAGGCTTCCAGCCGCGCCCATACCCGCTGGCGGCGGCGCAGGGACACGCCCGGTGCCGCGAAGCCCACCAGTTCCAGCCCGCAGCCGGCCAACCGCACGCCCAGCTCGTCGCCCTGGTCGGCGCCCTGATCGGCGGCTCGCGCGCGTGACACCCGCGCCACCGTGCCCGCCAGCGCATTCACGCCCGCGCCCTCGCCCGGCGCGCCGTCCAGCGCCTGCACGCGCACGGCCGTCGCCTTGCACAGCGCGAGGGCGGGCAGGCCCGCCTGCAGGCCCAGCAGCTGCGCGCTCTCCTGCGTGACGGCGGCCGTTAGGCGGGCCGCCGGCGCCCCGGCGCCTTCGGCCGCGCCGTCGCCCAGCCGCATCCATACCAGCACCTGCCGGCCGCGAATTTGCAGGGCTTCGATGGTGCCGGGCAGCTGGTTGCGCATGCTGGTGCGCACGCGCAGGCTGGCCGCGGCGCTGCCGGCGCCGCGGCCTTCGGCTTGCGGGCCGGCGAGGGCGCGCCGCGCGCGGTCATAGGCCTGGGCCATCTGCAGCAGCGCCTGGCCTTGCGCCGTCAGGCGCGCGCCGCCGCCGCCGGCGCCGCCCACCACGCGCTCCACCAGGGGCACACCGGCCAGGTTGGTGAGCGTGGCCACGGCCTGCCAGGCGGCCTTGTAGCTCACGCCGGCGTCGCGGGCGGCCTGCGAAATGCTGCCCGTGCGGCCGATGCCGCGCAGGATCTCGATGCGCTTGTCGGTCGCGCTGTGGCCCAGGGCGGCACTCAGCGCGCCGCGGTCTTGCGGGCGGTCTTGCATGGCGCGCATTGTGCGGCCGGGCCCAGCATGCCGGCCGGCGGATGCTGCTACATTTCGCTATTCCTTCCATGAATAGCGAAAAGGACATCGACATGCCGGCACGCCCCCGCCTGCGCTTGCTGCGCCACCTCGGCCTTGCGGCCGTCCTGGGCCTGGGCGGCGGCGCCGCCTGGGCCCAGGAGATCGTGGTGTCGGCCGCAGCCAGCCTCACCAACGCCTTCCAGGCCGTGGGCCAGGCCTTCGAACAGGCCCACCCGGGCCACAAGGTCACGTTCAACTTCGCCGCCTCGGGCGCGCTGCTGGCCCAGATGCAGCAAGGCGCGCCGGTGGACGTGTTCGCCTCGGCCGACCAGCCGACCATGGACAAGGCCGTGGCGGCCCGGCTGATCGCCGAGGGCTCGCGCGCCGACTTCGTGCGCAACGAGCTGGTGCTGATCGTGCCGGCCAAGCGCACACAGACCCCGGCCGAGCTCAAGGACCTGGAAAGCGATGCCTACAAGCGCATCGCCACCGGCACGCCGGCCTCGGTGCCCGTGGGCCGCTACACGCAGACCGTCGTCGAACAGGCCGGCCTGACGGCCGCGCTGCAACCGAAGTGGATCTTCAGTGAGAGCGTGCGCCAGGTGCTGGACTACGTGGCGCGCCAGGAGGTGGACGCCGGCTTCGTCTACCGCACCGACGCCATCCACCGCAAGGACGAGACACGCATCGCCTTCGCCGTGCCCACGCAGACGCCCGTGAGCTACCCCATCGCGCAGGTGGCGGCCAGCAGGCAGGCCGCCACGGCCCAGGCCTTCATCGCCTTCGTGCGCGGCGCCCAGGGGCAGAAGATCCTGCAGGGCTTCGGTTTCAGCGCCGTCCAATGAGTCCCCCCCAGGCCGCTGCACGGCGACGCCCTCTGCTGCGCGATGGAAGCACACCCGACGGTCCGGCCAAGCCGGTCCCATGGCTGCCCTGAGAAGGTGTGAACGAACCCCACATGCCCGCTCATCCCGCCCAGGTGCACGCCCTCATCGTTGCAAATGCTCGCCATAGCCCGAGCTATGGCTGCGCTTTGCGCCTCGATGGCGCACCCCTGGACGGTCTGCTCGGCCACGCGGGATTCATTCACACCTTCTGAGTTCTTTCGCCGCATGCTGACGCCCCTCTGGCTCACGCTCAAGGTCGCGCTACTGGCCACGCTGCTGGCCGGCGTGCTGGGCGTCGGTCTGGGCTGGTGGATGGCGCGGCGGCGCTTTGCGGGCCATGCGGTGATCGATGCCGCGCTGGTGCTGCCCATGGTGCTGCCGCCCACGGTGGTGGGCTATTACCTGATCGTGCTCGTGGGCCGCCAGGGACCACTGGGCCGGTGGCTGGAAAGCAGCTTCGGCATCACGCTGCTCTTCACCTGGCAGGGCGCCGTGCTGGCCGCGGCCGTGGTGGCCCTGCCGCTGATCTACAAGGCCGCGCGCGCGGCCTTCGAGGACACCGACGCCCGCTTCGCGCAGGCCGCACGCACGCTGGGCGCTCCCGAGTGGGAAGTGTTCCTGCGCATCAGCCTGCCGCTGGCCCTGCGCGGCATCGGCGCCGGCCTGGCGCTGACCTTCGCGCGCGCCATGGGCGAGTTCGGCGCCACCCTGATGATCGCGGGCAACCTGCCCGGGCGCACGCAGACGCTGTCGGTGGCCGTCTACAGCGCGGTGCAGGCCGGCGACGATCCCCTCGCCCTGCGCCTGACCCTGCTGATCTCGGCCGTGTGCATCGTGCTGCTGGTCGTCGCCAGCCGGCTGCTGCAGCCCAGACACTGAGTCTTCCCCCTTGCGCGCAAGCCCGCCCCCCTCCGCCCCCGTTCTGGACCTGCACGTGCAGGCCCTGCTGCGCGCCGGCGAACGCCGCTTCGCGCTGGACGCCGCCTTTCGCAGCGAGGCGCCGCGCACGGCGCTGCTGGGCGCCTCGGGCTCGGGCAAGTCCACCTTGCTGCAGATCGTGGCCGGGCTGCTGCCGGGCGCGCGCGGCCATGTGCGCGTGCAGGGCCGTGTGCTGCTCGACAGCGCGGCCGGCGTGGACCTGCCCGCGCGCCGGCGCCGTATCGGCTACCTGTTCCAGGATTACGCCCTGTTCCCGCACATGACGGTGCTGCAGAACCTGCGCTTCGGCGCACGGACGCCGGAGGCGGCGGCACAGATCGACGGCCTGCTGCAGCGCTTCGACATCGCCACGCTGCGGGGCGCCCTGCCGCGCGATCTGTCGGGCGGCCAGCGCCAGCGCGTGGCCCTGGCGCGCGCGCTGGCGGCGCAGCCGCAACTGCTGCTGCTGGACGAGCCGCTGTCCGCACTGGACGCACCGCTGCGCGCACGGCTGCGCGCCGAACTGGCGGAGATGCTGGCGCGCGTGCCGGTGCCGGCGTTGATCGTGACCCACGATCCGCAGGATGTGGACGCACTGGCCCAGGCCGTGGTGCGCATGGACCACGGCCGCGTGGTGGGCTGAGCCGGGCTGGCTGGCCCGGCGGAAGTGGCCGCGCCCGGGCCTGCGCGGACCGGGGCCGCGTTCGCGCCTCCGGCTGACAGGCGTGGGGGGAGGCGCTTCGCACAATCGCGCCCACATCGCCCGCCCCCTCATGCATTCCGCGCCTTCCCCCGCCGTCTGGCCCCATGTCTCCGGAGAGGCCGCCGCGCGCATCCGCAGCCTGCACGCCCACGCCACACCGCTGGGCGAGCCCCAAGCGTGGCCCGCCGCCCTGCGTTCGGTGCTGGACCTGGCGCTGCCTTCGCAAGCGCAGATCGTGCTGTTCTGGGGGCCGGAGTTCGTGGCCTTCTACAACGATGCCTATGCGCCCACCATTGGCGCCAAGCACCCGGGCGCCATGGGCCGGCCCGCCATCGAGCACTGGGGTGAGCTGTGGGACGACCTGCAGCCGCTGCTCGACCGCGTCTATTCGCTGGGCGAGACCGTGTCGGCCCGCGACCGGCCTTTCCACATCAACCGCCACGGCCACCTGGAAGAGGTGTTCTTCGACATCTCCTATTCGCCGATCCGCCAAGCCGATGGCGCCGTGGGCGGCGTCCTGTGCATCGTCAGCGAAACCACGCAGCGGGTGCGTGCCACGCAGGCGCTGGCGCTCAACGAGGCGCGCCTGCGCGAGCTGAATGCGCAATGGCGCATGGCCCAGGACGCCGGCGGCGTGGGCGTGTTCCAGCTCGACATCCTCCACGACTGCGTCTATGCCTCGCCGGGCTTTTGCCGCATCTTCGGCCTGCCCGAGCAGAGCGTGATCCCGTCCGCGCGGATCGAGGCGCTGCGCGCCCCGCAGGACCCGCAGGACCCCGGCGACCCGATGTCGGACTCGGCCAGCCGCCGCGCCGGCCATGCGCCGCTGGCCGTCGAGTACCCGATCCTGCGCGCCGACGACGGTGCGCGCCGCTGGGTGGCGCGGCGCGCGGAGATCGTGAACGACGCGCAGGGCCGGCCCGTGCTGATGCGCGGCGTGGTGCAGGACGTGACCGAGCGCCACGAATCGCGCCTGGAACTGCAGCGGCTCAACGCCACACTGGAGCAGCGCGTGGAGCAGCGCACGCGCGAACGCGACCGGCTCTGGCGCCTGGCCACCGAGGCCATGGTGGTCACCGATCTGGCAGGCCGCATCGAAGCCGTGAATCCCGCGTGGCATGCCCTGCTGGGCTGGACCGAAGCGGAACTGCTGGGCCGGCAGATCCTGGACTTCGTGGTCGAGGACGACCGGCAGCTCTCGGCCAGCCAGATGCAGCGCGTCAACCAGGGCCAGGTGCTCACGCGCTTCGAGAACCGCTGGATGCACAAGGACGGCAGCCTGCGCACGCTGTCGTGGTCGGCCGTGCCGCACGAAGGCTTCATCCATGCCGTGGGCCGGGACGTGACGGCCATGCGCGAATCGGAACAGCGGCTGCGCCACAGCCAGAAGATGGAGGCCATCGGCCAGCTCACGGGCGGCATCGCGCACGACTTCAACAACATGCTGCAGGGCATCACCGGCGCGCTGGAAGTGATGCGCCGCCGGGTGGCCAAGGGCCAGGTGGACGACCTGGAGCGCTTCATGGACAGCGCCACGCAATCTGCCCAGCGCGCGGCCTCGCTGGTGCAGCGGCTGCTGGCCTTCTCGCGCAGGCAGTCGCTGGACCTGCGCGCGGTGGACGTGAACGCGCTGATCGGCTCGATGGAAGAGCTGCTGACGCGCACGCTGGGCGAGCAGATCCAGCTGCGCATGCAGCTCGCGCCCGATGCCTGCCCCGCCTTCGGCGATGAAAGCCAGCTCGAAAGCGCGATCCTGAACCTCGCCATCAACGCGCGCGACGCCATGCCGCACGGCGGCGAACTGCACCTGTCGACCCGCAACACGGAATTGGGCGCGGCCGAGGTGCAGAACATCGATGGCCTCGCGCCCGGGCCCTACCTGGTGATCGCGGTGCGCGACACCGGCACCGGCATGTCGGCCGACGTGCTGGCCCAGGCTTTCGACCCGTTCTTCACCACCAAGCCCATCGGCCAGGGCACGGGGCTGGGCCTGTCGATGATCTACGGCTTCGCGCAGCAGGCCGGCGGCCATGTGCGCATCGACAGCAGCCCGGGGCGCGGCACCACCGTGTCCTTGCTGCTGCCGCATGCGCGCGGGGTCCAGGCCGAGGCGCCCCGCGCCGAGCCTGCCGCGCTGCCGCAGGGCCAGGGCGAGGTGGTGCTGGTGGTCGAGGACGACCCGGGCGTGCGCCTGCTGGTGCTGGAGGTGCTGGACGAGCTGGGCTACCGCGCGCTGCAGGCGGCCGACGGCCGCGCCGCGCTGCCCATCCTGCGCTCGGACGCGCGCATCGACCTGCTGGTGAGCGACGTGGGCCTGCCCGGGGTGAACGGGCGGCAGCTGGCCGAGATCGCCCGCCTGCACCGCCCGGCGCTGCGCGTGCTGTTCATGACGGGCTACTCGGAATACGCCACGAACCGGGGCAGCTTCCTGGGCACGGGCATGGAGATGATCAGCAAGCCCTTTCGCGTGGACGAGCTGGCGCACCGCATCCGCGACATGCTGGGCTGAAGCAGCGCGGGCGGTCGCCGGAAGGTGCCGGCGGCACGCTCACAGCGCGCAGGTGCGAAAGCCCGTGAAGCCGGTGTCCGTCCCGGGCAGCGCAAAGTCGCGGGCGCGCTCGCTGCGCGCGCGGGCCCGCGTGGCAAAGCTGGCGCCGCGCAGCACGCGCGCGCGGCCGAAGGCCGGCACCGGATCGAACTCGCTCCCGGCGCTCCAGGGGTCGGCGGTGAAGCCGGGCCAGGGCGCCAGCGGCTGCGCCACCCATTCGCGCACCTCGCCCCAGCGGAAGCCGCGGCGCGCGGCCGTGACGGCGGCGATCTCCCATTCGGCCTCGCCCGGCAGCCGGCGGCCGGCCCAGCGCGCCCAGGCATCGGCCTCCCACCAGCTCAGGTGCTGCGCGGGCTGCGTGCCGGCGGCGCGCACCATGCGGCCGAAGCGCTGCACGAGCACGCCGCCGCCCTCGCCGCCCGGGCCGCGGCCGGTGCCGATCTGCGCCACATGGCGCGGCGCGCGACGCGCCTGCGCCTGCCGCCAGGCCCAGCCCTCGGGGTGCCAGAGCGCTTCGCGGTCGTAGCCGCCATCGGCCACGAATTCGGCGTACTGCTGCCAGCTCACGGGCTGGGCATCGATTTCGAACTCCGGCACCGCCAGCGCGAGTTGCCCGCTTTCCTGCGCCCAGTGAAAGCCCGGCGACGATCCCGCGCCCAGGGTCCAGCGCGTGGCCGGCAGCCCCAGGGCTTCGCGGGCGGCGCCCGGCGCCGGCGGCTCCCAACCCAGCGACAGGCCCAGCGTCTGCGCGACCACCAGCAGCTGTTCGCTGCGCAGGTCTTCGTGGAACAGCGCGAGGCGGTAGAAGTACAGGCCGGCGTCGCTCATGTCGGCCCGCTCCAGCAGCTCCAGCGTGCCTTCCAGCGTTTCGAGCAGGTAGGCGCGCGCTTCGGCCATGCCCGGCACGTCGGGGCCGTTGCGCTGCGCAGGCGGGCAGCATTGCGGGTCCCAGGCGGCGTCGGCGCCCGGGTCCAGCGAGGCCAGCCGGGTCGGCCGCGCGGGGCAGGCCGCGCCGAGCGCGCGCTGCGTGTTGCGCGCGATCCAGGCTTCGGCGAACCAGCCCAGGTGGCCGGCCAGCCAGCGCGGCGGCGGCAGGTGATCCGGCAGCGCCGCGGGCAGCCGCAGCTCGGCCGATCCCAGCGCCTGCTCGAACTGCGACAGCAGGTGCAGCGTGTGGTTGCGCGCGTCGATCAGCGCGAGCGACAGCAGTTCGGCGCCGGCGCCGCGCATGGCGGGCGCATCGATGGAGCCCACTGGCGTCAGATAGGCGCTCGGCTCTGCGCGGCGGTCCCGCTGGGATTCATCCATCCGCACATTATTGCGGGCGCAGTGCCGCAACCGGCCCACCCGCGGGGATACCCCGGCGGCGGGCAACATCCGGGTACAACTAAAATTCTGCCGCCTCACGCACCCGATCCGTTGGCACACAAGGCCGGCGCGTCGGGTGCGTTCGTATCAGGGTACCGCCCTTTATAAATTGGAGTAGACATGCAAGGCTTGCTCAAGCTCTCGCGCGCCATCGACTGGATGAACGCGCAGGTCGGCAAGGTCGTGATCTGGCTGATCATGGCATCCACCGCCATCAGCGCGCTCAATGCGCTGGTCCGCTACATCTTCCGCACCAGTTCCAACGCCTTCCTCGAAGTGCAGTGGTACCTGTTCGCATGGTCCTTCCTGGTGGCCGCGGGCTTCACCTTGCTGCAGCGCGAGCACGTGCGCATCGACGTGCTGAACAGCCGCCTGCCCAAGAAGGCGCAGATCTGGATCGACATCGTCGGCTTCGCGCTCTTCCTCACGCCCCTGTGCCTGCTGGTGCTGTACTACACGGTGCCGATGACGATGCAGCAGTACGCCACCGGCGAGATGTCCGGCAACTCGGGCGGGCTGATCCGATGGCCCGTGTGGCTGGCGCTGCCCGTCGGCTTCACGCTGCTGATGCTGCAGGGCTGGTCCGAGCTGATCAAGCGTATCGCCTTCCTGACCGGCGACGGCCCCGACCCGACCATCAAGCCGGGCGAGAAGAGCGCCGAGGAAGAACTGGCCGAGGTGCTGCGCCAGCGTGCCGAGCAAGAAGCCGCCCAGGCCCCCGGCGCCGCGGCCGCACGCTGAGAACGAGGGAGCATCCAAGTGGAGTTCATCACCACCAATTTCGCCCCGATCATGTTCGCGGGGCTGATCGTGTTCCTGCTGCTGGGCTTTCCCGTGGCCTTCAGCCTCGGGGCCTGCGGCCTCACCTTCGGCATCATCGGCATCGAGCTGGGCGTGTTCCCGTCCTCCGTGCTGGCCTGGCTGCCGCAGCGCCTGATCGGCATCATGGCCAACGACACGCTGCTGGCCGTGCCCTTCTTCACCCTGATGGGCCTGATCCTGGAGCGCAGCGGCATGGCCGAGGACCTGCTCGACACGGTCGGCCAGGTGTTCGGCCCGATGCGCGGCGGCCTGGCGCTGGCGGTGGTCTTCGTGGGCGCGCTGCTGGCCGCCACCACGGGCGTGGTCGCCGCCTCCGTGATCTCCATGGGCCTGATCTCGCTGCCCATCATGCTGCGCTACGGCTATGACCGGAAGTTCACCAGTGGCGTGATCGCCGCATCCGGCACGCTGGCGCAGATTTTGCCGCCTTCGTTGGTGCTGATCATCATGGCCGACCAGTTGGGCCGCAGCGTGGGCGACATGTACAAGGGCGCCTTCGTGCCGGCCTTCATGCTGATGGGCTGCTACGTGGCCTATATCGCCGGCCTCGCCATCTTCAAGCCGGCCAGCGTGCCGGCGCTGCCGGCCGAGGCCCGTGTGTACCGCGAGGCCAACGGCAGCGGCGGCTACCAGTCGCTGCTGGTGCTGATGGTGATCTCCTTCCTGGTGTCGGTCTTCCTGGCCCGCCACATGCCCGAGGTCCACAGCTGGTGGCTGGACAAGGAAGTGACCTCGGTCGCCACCGACGAGAAGATCGTGGTCGCCATGTGCGGTGGCGCCTTCGTGGCGCTGGTCATCGCGCTGCTCAACAAGTACGCCAAGCTGGGCCTGCTGTCCCGCCTGGCCGAGCGCGTGACCTTCGTGCTGATCCCGCCGCTGCTGCTGATCTTCCTGGTGCTGGGCACCATCTTCCTGGGCATCGCCACCCCCACCGAAGGCGGCGCCATGGGCGCCATGGGCGCGCTGATCATGGCCTGGGTGCGCAAGCGCCTGGACATGAAGCTGCTCAAGCAGGCCCTCGCGGCCACCACCAAGCTGGGCAGCTTCGTGATGTTCATCCTGATCGGCGCCACGGTCTTCGGCCTGGTGTTCCAGGCCGCCGACGGCCCGATCTGGGTGGAGCACCTGCTGGCCAGCCTGCCGGGCGGCCAGGTCGGCTTCCTGATCGTCGTCAACATCCTGGTCTTCTTCCTGGCCTTCTTCCTGGACTACTTCGAGCTGTCCTTCATCGTGGTGCCGCTGCTGGCGCCCGTGGCCGACAAGCTGGGCATCGACCTGATCTGGTTCGGCGTGCTGCTGGCCATGAACATGCAGACCTCGTTCATGCACCCGCCTTTCGGCTTCGCGCTGTTCTTCCTGCGCTCCGTGGCGCCCGACAAGCCTTACGTGGACCGCGTGACCAAGAAGGTGATGGACCCGGTCACGACCATGCAGATCTACAAGGGCGCCATTCCCTTCCTGATCATTCAGCTGTTCATGGTCGGCGTGATGATCGCCTTCCCGAACCTGGTCACGGGCAGCCTGGACAAGGTGCAGGAATACGACATGAAGGCCATCGGCGACCAGATGCGCGAAAGCCTGCAGCCGTCCCCCGACAGCGGCTATGGCTCGGGCGAAGGCTATGGTTCCGATGAAGGCTATGGCTCCGACGAAGGCTACGGCTCCAGCGAGCCGCAAAGCCCTGGTCAGCCGGCGCCGGAATCCGCCGCGCCGGGCAGCAGCAGCGATGCGCCCGAAGCCACGCCGGACGATCCGCTCAAGGCGCTGCAGGAGTCGATGAAGCCCGCACCGACCCAGAACTGAGGAGCGGCCACCGGCTCCTTCGGCCCGTTCTTCGACGGGGGCGCCTGCGGCAACCAGAGCCTGCGCACCGCGCAGGCTTTTTTCCTTGGCCGCGGATGGGCCCTGGCGTCGCGCCCGGCGCCTCCCCTGTGCGCCGGCCGCCACGACACCGGCGGCACGGCGCCAAGAAGATGGGCACGCGCCCCCGAGGGCCCGGCCCCGTTTCCCCATCGCCCACGAAAAAGCCGCGCAATGCGCGGCTTTTTTCATTCGGCTCGCGGGCCGGTCCGGCGCCTGCGGGCATTCGCCCGCAGGCGGGACCCGGGCTCAGATCTTCACGCCGTTCATGTACTGGTTGTACGGGTACTCCGAGAAGCGGTTCCACAGGATCTGGTCGCGCTGGAAGGCACGCATGTCCTGGTGGATCTTCTTGAAGGTCGGCGACTTGGCTTCGTGCTCGGCGAAGGTCTCCATGCAGGCCTTGAAGCCGGCGTCGATGACGGACTTGGGGAAGGCCTTGAGCTGGGTCTTCTCGGCCACCAGCTTCTTGAGCGCGATGGGGTTCAGCGCGTCGTACTTGGCAGTCATGTCCGCAGCGGCCACGGCCATGGCGGCGTCGAGGATGGCCTTGTTCTCGGCCGACAGCGCGTTGTACTTCTTCAGGTTGATGAAGAACTCCAGGTCGGCGCCACCTTCCCACCAGCCGGGGTAGTAGTAGAACGGCGCCACCTTGTGGAAGCCCAGCTTGGCATCGTCATGTGGCACCGTGAATTCGGCCGCATCCAGCGTGCCCTTTTCCAGCGCCTGGTAGATGTCGCCGGCGGGCATATTCTGCGAGACCACGCCCAGCTTGGCCATGCCCTCGCCGAACACGCCGCCGCCCATGCGCATCTTCAGGCCCTTGAGGTCTTCGGGCGTCTTGATCTCCTTGCGGTACCAGCCGCCCATCTGGGTGGTGGTGTTGCCGGCGCTGGCGGCACGGAAGTTGTACTGGGCGAAGAATTCGTCCATCAGCTTGCCACCGTTGCCATGCAGCTTCCAGGCCGAGTTCTGGCGCGCGGTCAGGCCGAAGGGCACGGCGCAGCTGAAGGCGAAGGCCGGATCCTTGCCGGTGAAGTAGTAGGCGGCCGTCTGGGCCATCTCGATGTTGTCGCCCTGCAGCGCATCGACCACGCCGAAGGCCGGCATCAGTTCGCCGGCCGGGTGCACGGTGATCTCGAACTTGCCGCCCGACAGGGCCTTCACGGTCTGCGACAGCTTCTCGGCGCTGCCGAAGATGGTGTCCAGCGAGCGCGGGAAGCTCGAAGCCAGGCGCCAACGGACGGCCGCTTGAGCATGCACAGCAGGGGCGACACCAGCGGCCAGCACACCAGCCAAGCCTGCGTTCTTGATGACGGAACGACGATCCATTGAGAACAACTCCAAATCAAACAAACAAAAAACGCGGCTTGTGGCCGCGTTACCAACCTTTTGAGGCAAAGGCCATTGTAAAAACGCGCTTACATCCCCTGCTGCGGGTTTTCCCTGCGCAAGCCGTCAGGCAGGGGCCGCGCCGAAGCGTTGCGTGATCGCGTTCACGATGCCCGCGGCATCGAGGCCCTCGGCCGACAGCAGCCGGGCCGGGTCGCCGTGCTCGATGAAGCGGTCGGGCAGGCCCAGTTGCAGGATCGGGCGCACCAGGCCCATCCGCGCCAGCGCCTCGGCCACCGCGCTGCCGGCGCCGCCCATCACGGCGCCCTCTTCCACCGTCACGAGCGAATCGTGCGTCTGCGCAATCTGCTGCAGCAGCGCCTCGTCCAGCGGCTTGGCCCAGCGCATGTTGGCCACGGTGGCGTCCAGTTGCTCGGCGGCCTGCAGCGCGGGGTACAGCAGCGTGCCGAAGGCCAGGATCGCGATGCGCTTGCCCTGACGCCGCACCTCGCCTTTGCCGTACGGCAGGCCCTGCAGCGACAGCGCGGGCTCGGTGCCCACGCCCGCGCCGCGCGGGTAGCGCACGGCCACCGGGTGGTTCTGCTCGTAGGCCGTGGTCAGCAGCTGGCGGCACTCGGCCTCGTCGGCCGGGCAGGCGATGGCCATGTTGGGGATGCAGCGCAGGTAGGCGATGTCGTAGTTGCCGGCATGCGTGGCGCCGTCCGCGCCTACCAGGCCCGCGCGGTCGAGCGCGAAGACCACCGGCAGGTTCTGGATCGCCACGTCGTGGATCAGCTGGTCGTAGGCGCGCTGCAGGAAGGTGGAGTAGATGGCGACCACCGGCTTGAGCCCTTCGCAGGCCAGGCCGGCGGCGAAGGTCACGGCGTGCTGCTCGGCGATGCCCACGTCGTGGTAGCGCTCGGGAAAGCGTTGGTGGAATTCGACCATGCCCGAGCCTTCGCGCATGGCCGGCGTGATGCCGACCAGCCGGCCGTCCTGCGCCGCCATGTCGCACAGCCACTGGCCGAAGACCTGCGTGAAGGTGCGCTTGGGCGCCGTGGCCGGCTTGACCAGGCCCACCGAAGGATCGAACTTGCCCGGCCCGTGGTAGGCCACCGGATCGGCCTCGGCCAGCTTGTAGCCCTGGCCCTTCTTGGTCACCACGTGCAGGAACTGCGGGCCCTTGAGCTGCTTGATGTTCTCCAGCGTGGGGATCAGCGAATCGAGGTCGTGGCCGTCGATGGGGCCGATGTAGTTGAAGCCGAACTTCTCGAACAGCGTGGCCGGCACGACCATGCCCTTGGCCTGCTGCTCGAAGCGCTTGGCCAGCTCGAACAGTGGCGGCGCATTCTTGAGCACGCTCTTGCCCACGTTCTTGGCCGCGGCGTAGAACTGGCCGCTCATCAGCTGCGCCAGGTAGCGGTTGAGCGCCCCCACGGGCGGGCTGATCGACATGTCGTTGTCGTTCAGGATCACCAGGAGGCGCACGTCGTCATGCACGCCCGCGTTGTTCAGCGCCTCGAAGGCCATGCCGGCCGTCATGGCGCCGTCGCCGATCACGGCGACGGCATGGCGGTCCTCGCCCTTCTGGCGCGCGGCCAGGGCCATGCCCAGCGCAGCCGAGATGCTGGTGGACGAATGCGCGGTGCCGAAGGTGTCGTACACGCTTTCGGCGCGCTGCGGGAAGCCCGAGATGCCACCCAGCTGGCGCAGCGTGGGCATGCGCTCGCGCCGGCCCGTGAGGATCTTGTGCGGGTAGGTCTGGTGGCCCACGTCCCACACGATGCGGTCGGCCGGCGTGTCGAAGACGTAGTGCAGCGCCACCGTGAGTTCCACGGTGCCCAGGTTGGAGCTGAGGTGGCCGCCGGTGCGCGACACGTTGTCGAGCACGCAGGCGCGCACCTCGTCGGCCAGCTGCTTGAGCTGCGCGCGCTCCAGCCGGCGCAGGTCCGCGGGGTCGTTGATGGTGGGAAGCAGTGGGGCCATGTCTTTATCCGTTGCGCGGGCGCCGGGGGGTGTCACCGGTCGCGGTCCACCACCATGTGGGCCAGGGCCCGCAGGGCGGCGGTGTCGGACAACTGCGAGCCTGACAGCGCGTCCAGCGCCTGCGCGAGCAGCACCTGCGCGCGCGCGCGGGCGCCGTCCAGCCCCAGCAGCGACACATAGGTGGGTTTGTCGTCGGCGGCATCCTTGCCGGCCGTCTTGCCCAGGGTCTGGGAATCGGCGACCACATCGAGGATGTCGTCCACCACCTGGAAGGCCAGGCCCAGCGCGGCGCCGTAGTCGCGCAGGGCGGCCGCCGCCTGCGCCGGCAGATCGCCCGCGCAGGCCGCGCCCATTTCCACGCTGCCTTGCAGCAGCGCGCCGGTCTTGAGGCGGTGCATCTGCTGCAGCTGCGCCTCGTCCAGGCGCCGGCCCACGCTGTCGAGGTCGATGGCCTGGCCGCCGGCCATGCCCTGGCTGCCGGCCGCGCGCGCCAGCAGGCGCGCCAGGCGGGCCTGCACGCGGGCCGGGATGGCGTCGTCGTCGGGCACCAGCAGTTCGAAGGCCAGGGCCTGCAGCGCGTCGCCGGCCAGCAGGGCCGGCGCTTCGCCGAACTGCACATGCGCCGTCGGCTTGCCCCGGCGCAGCACGTCGTTGTCCATGCATGGCAGGTCGTCATGCACCAGGGAGTAAGCGTGGATCAGCTCGACCGCGCAAGCGGCACGCAGCGCCGCCTGCGCCAGGCCCGCACGGGCGTCGGCGCTGGCCTGGGGCTGCACGGCCTCGCTGGCGGCCAGCACCAGCAGCGGGCGCAGGCGCTTGCCGCCGTCCAGCACCGCATAGCGCATGGCATCGCCCAGGCCGGCCGGCGCCTGCACGCCCACCCAGCGCGAGAGCGCCGCTTCCACCGCCGCCAGACGCGGCGCCGACCAGGCCGCCAACGCGGCCGCGGACCAGGGGGCACTCACCGTCATGCCCCCTGCCACGGCTTGAGCACGCCGGCGTCCAGCACCTGGATCTGGTCTTCCACCGCCTGCAGCCGTTCGCGGCAGAAGGCCAGCAGCGCCGCGCCGCGCTGGTAGCTCACCAGCAGCTGGTCCAGCGGCAACTGGCCTCCCTCCAGGGCGGCCACCAGCTGATCCAGCTCCTGCACGCCGGCTTCGTAGCTGTCGGGCAAGGGGGTGGCGGGCAAGGGGGCGGAGGAAGAAGAGGCCTTCGGCATGCGGCAGACGGTGAACGAAACGGGCCATTCTAGGAGCCGCCCCGGCTCGCCCGCCGCGGCCCGCGCCGCGCCCGCTATTTCCGACGGGACGAAAGGAGAAGGCCGGCGGATAAAACCGGGGTACAATCCCGCTTCATCCCCGCGCCGGCAGCCTTCCGGGTTGGCCGGCGCAACTTTTTCCGCGGAGACGTTGGCCCCTGCCCGTGCGGCATGCCAGCTCAGTCGCAGGAATGAGGCGGGGCTCTGGCGCGTCATCGAGTCTTCTTCCGTACCTCCCTGTGGGGAGCTTGGTCAGGTCACCCATGTCTGATTTAAGTCTTCAGCTGCAGCAGGCTTCCAGCCAACTTCCGGTTTCTGCCTATTTCGACGAGGCGCTGTACGCCCTCGAAATGCAGACCTTCTTCGCCCAGGGTCCGCGCTACGTGGGCCATCGACTCGCCGTGCCGGAGGCCGGCCACTACTACGCCCTGCCCCAGGAAAAGGAAGGCCGCGCGCTGATCCACACGCCGCGCGGCATCGAGCTCGTGTCCAACGTGTGCCGCCACCGCCAGGCCGTGATCCTGCGCGGGCGCGGCGAGCTGGACCGCCGCACCGGCGGCCACATCATCTGCCCGCTGCACCGCTGGACCTACAACGCCGCCGGCCCCTCGCCCACCGGCACGCTGCTGGGTGCGCCGCACTTCGCCGAAGACCCGTGCCTGAATCTGCACACCTGGGGCCTGCGCGAATGGAACGGCCTGCTGTTCGAGGACAACGGCCGCGACATCGACAGCGACCTGGCGAACATGGGCCCGCGCTCGGCGCTGGACTTCACGGGCTACCAGCTCGACCGCGTGGAGATGCACGAGTGCAACTACAACTGGAAGACCTTCATCGAGGTCTACCTGGAGGACTACCACGTCGGCCCCTTCCACCCCGGCCTGGGCAATTTCGTGACCTGCGAGGACCTGCGCTGGGAGTTCAAGCCCGAATACTCGGTGCAGACGGTGGGCGTGGCCAACCGGCTGGGCCGCGCGGGCAGCCCGGTGTACCAGCGCTGGCACGAAGAGCTGCTGAAGTACCGCGAAGGCCGGCCGCCCGAGTACGGCGCCATCTGGCTGACCTACTACCCGCACATCATGGTGGAGTGGTATCCGCACGTGCTCACCGTCTCCACCCTGCATCCGCAGGGGCCGGACAAGACGCTGAACATGGTGGAGTTCTACTACCCCGAGGAAATCGTCGCCTTCGAGCGCGAGTTCGTCGAAGCGCAGCAGGCGGCCTACATGGAAACCTGCATCGAGGACGACGAGATCGGCGAGCGCATGGACGCCGGCCGCCGGGCGCTGTACGAACGCGGCGACAACGAAGTCGGCCCGTACCAGAGTCCGATGGAAGACGGCATGCAGCATTTCCATGAGTGGTACCGGCGCCGGCTCCAGGCCCAGCCCGGCGCGCTGGCGCGCCTGGCCGGCCGCTGACGCGCGCCCAACCCGGCAGCGATCGCATTTCCCTCCACCCCACTGCGCCCGCCCCGCGACGTGACCGCGCGATCCCGGCCGGCAAGCGCAGCGAAACCCCCAGGGCACCCGGGGAACTGGCTTCGCCAGGCCCGCGGGTGCGCCCCCTCCCGAATGAGAGGGGGGACGCGAAGCGGCCTGGGGAGTTGAAAGTTCCTGATGCAAGCCCTCTGGATGGTGGCTTCGGCCTTGTTCTTCAGCCTGATGGGCGTGTGCGTGAAGTTCGCCTCGGCCGGCTTCAACAGCTTCGAGCTGGTGTTCTGGCGCGGCGTGATCAGCGTGATCTTCCTCGCGGCCGTGGCGCGCACGCAGGGCGTCTCGCTGGCCACGCGCTACCCGGGCGCGCATGCCTGGCGCAGCCTGGTCGGCACGGCCTCGCTGGGCGCCTGGTTCTACGCCATCGGCCACATCCCGCTGGCCACGGCCATGACGCTGAACTACATGAGCAGCGTCTGGATCGCCGTCTTCCTGGTCGCCGGTGCGCTGCTGGCCTGGGTGCCGCGCCCGCGGCCGGTGGGCGGCCCCGGCAACGTCTCGCGTCCGCCGCTGCAGGGCGCCCTGGTGTGCACGGTGCTGGTGGCCTTCGGCGGCGTGCTGCTGATGCTGCGCCCCACGGTGGCGCAGGACCAGGGCTTCGCCAGCATGATCGGCCTCATGTCCGGCCTGGTGGCCGCCTTCGCCTACATGCAGGTGGTGGTGCTGTCGCGCCTGGGCGAGCCCGAAGCGCGCGTGGTCTTCTATTTCGCGGTCGGCTCCGCCGTGTTCGGCCTGGCTGGCATGGCCTTCACGGGCATGTCGCCCTGGAACTGGACGCACGCCGCCTGGCTGCTGCCCATCGGCGTGCTGGCCTCGCTGGGCCAGCTGGCCATGACGCGCGCCTACGGCACCGCGCGCACGCCGGCAGGCACCCTGCTGGTGGCCAACCTGCACTACAGCGGCATCGTCTTCGCGGCGCTGTTCAGCGTGCTGCTCTTCGACGACCCCATCGACACCCTGGGCTGGCTGGGCATGGCGCTGATCGTGGGCAGCGGCGTCACGGCCACCATCCTGCGCCAGCGCACGGTGCCCAAGGCGCCGCCGGCCGAAGAACGCTGAGCGCCGACTGCGCATCCCGGCCATCCACGTCAGAATGGCCGGTCCGTCCGCTTCTCACCCGTCCGCCATGTACGACACCCTGATCACCGTCCCGCAGCTGCAGGCCCTGATGAACGACAAGGCGCGGCTGATGGTCTTCGACTGCAGCTTCGACCTCATGAAGCCCGAAGCCGGCCCGGCCGCCTATCTGGAGGCCCACATCCCGGGCGCCGTGTACGCGAACCTGGACACGGCCCTCAGCGCCAGGCACGGCCTGCCGGGCCGCGACGGCCAGGTGGTGGTCGCCCAGGAGGCCGGCCAGCCGGCCTCGGGCGGGCGCCATCCGCTGCCCAGCCGCGAGAGCTTCGCCACCTGGCTGTCCAGCGTGGGCTTCGCCAACGACATGCAGGCCGTGGTCTACGACCGCAATGGCGCCAACTACTGCGGCCGCCTGTGGTGGATGCTGCAGTGGGCCGGCCATGGCGCCGCGGCCGTGCTCGACGGCGGCCTGCAGGCCTGGCAGGCGGCCGGCCATCCGCTGGCCCAGGGCGAGGAGCCTGCGCATTTCCAGAGCAACTTCGTGCTGCAGCCGCCGCGTGTCGCGCTGGTCGGCACGCAGCAGGTCGCGGCGCGCCTGGACGACGCGGCCGGCCAGACGCTCATCGATGCACGGGCTGCCGCCCGTTACCGCGGTGAGGTGGAACCTCTGGACCCGATCGCCGGTCACATCCCCGGGGCGCTGAACCGCCCCTTCTCCGAGAACCTCGGGCCCGATGGCCGCTTCAAGCCCGCCGCGCAGCTGCGCGCCGAGTTCGAGGCGCTGCTGGCCGGGCGCGACCCCGCGACAGTGGTGCACCATTGCGGCAGCGGCGTGAGCGCCGTGCCGAACGTGCTGGCCATGCGCATCGCGGGGCTCGGAGACACGGCGCTCTATGCCGGCAGCTGGAGCGAATGGAGCAACACCCCGAGCCTGCCGGTGCGCCAGGGCGCGCAGGCCTGAACAAGCACGGACGAAGACGCATGACCCACCCCCGACCCACGGCCCTGCCTCCTTTTCCCGCCTCCCGCTTCGCCACGCGCGCCGGCCTGGTGGCCCTCGCGCTGCTGGCCGCCGGGGCGGCCCTCGCGCACGGCCCGCGCGCGCACGTGCATGGCGAAGTCGAGCTGGGCGTGGCGGTCGAAGGCCCGGCCATCGTGATCGAGATGCGCACGCCGCTGGACAACCTCGTGGGTTTCGAGCGCGGCCCGCGCAACGATGTCGAGAAGAACACCGTCGACCAGACGCTCGCGCGCCTGCGCGCGGCCGACCATCTGTTCCGCATCGACCCGGCCGGCAACTGCAAGCTGGGGCCGGTCACGCTCGATGCGCCCGTGCTGGGCACCGGCCCGGGCGCGCACGCCGCCCCCAAGGACGAGCATGCCGAGATGCTGGCCAGCTTCGCCTTCAACTGCACGGCCGCTGACCGCGTGAAGTTCATCGAGCTGGAGCTGTTCAAGGCCTTCCCGCGCGTGCGCCAGATCGACGCCGAGATCGTCAGCGCCGAGGGCCAGCACAAGCGCAGCCTCAAGCGCCCCGCGAGCCGACTGAGCTGGACGCCGTGAGCGTCGACGCCGCCGACGCGCTGATCGACGTCCGGGCGCTGCGCTTTGCCTGGCCCGGCGCTGCCGCCCCCTGCCTGGACATCGACCATTTCGCCGTGGCGCCCGGCGAGGCCGTGTTCCTGCACGGCCCGAGCGGCAGCGGCAAGAGCACGCTGCTGTCGCTGCTGGCCGGCGTGCTGGTCGCACGCGAAGGCCAGGTGCGCCTGCGCGGCCAGGACTGGGCCCGGCTGCGCGGCAGCACGCGCGATGCGCACCGCGTGGCGCACGTGGGCTACATCTTCCAGCAGTTCAACCTGCTGCCCTACCTGAGCGTGATGGACAACGTGCTGCTGCCGCTGCGTTTCTCGGCCCGGCGGCGCGCGCAGGGCTCGCGCGCGCAGGCCGAGGAACTGCTCGCGCGCATGGGGCTCGCGCCCGCGCTGTGGTCGCGGCCCGCGCTACAGCTGTCGGTGGGCCAGCAGCAGCGCGTGGCGGCGGCGCGGGCGCTGGTCGGCCGGCCCGAACTGGTGATCGCCGACGAGCCCACCTCCGCGCTGGACGAGGACAGCCGCGACGCCTTCCTCGACGTGCTGATGCAGGCCTGCGGCGCACACGGGAGTGCACTGGTCTTTGTGAGCCACGACCGGCGCATCGCCGCCCGCTTCGCGCGCCAGGTGCTGCTGCCCGGGATCAACCGCGCCGCGACAGTCGGGGTCAACCCATGAGCGCGCTGCTGTCCATCGCCTGGCGCAGCGCCTGGAACCGGCGCTTCACGCTCGCGCTCACGCTGCTGTCCATCGCGCTGGCCACCCTGCTGCTGCTGGGCACCGAGCGGCTGCGCACGGAGCTGCGCGCCAATTTCACGGCCGCCGTGTCGGGCACCGACCTGATCGTGGGCGCGCGCACCGGCAGCACGCAGCTGCTGCTGTATTCGGTGTTCCGCATCGGCAGCGCGACCAACAACATGCGCTGGGACAGCGTGCAGGCGCTCCAGGCGCAGCCGCGCGTGGCCTGGGTGGTGCCCATCTCGCTGGGCGATTCGCACCGCGGCTTTCCGGTGCTGGCCACCACGCCCGACTACTTCACGCATTTCCGCTACGGCGCGAAGCAGGCGCTGGCCCTGCGCGAGGGCCGGCCCTTCGAGGCCTTGTTCGACGCCGTGCTGGGCGCCGACGTGGCCGAGCAGCTGGGCTACCGGCTGGGCCAGTCCATCACGCTGGCCCACGGCGCGGGCGTCACCAGCGGGCCGCTGGCGACCGAGCATGGCGACAAGCCGTTCACCGTGGTGGGCATCCTCGCGCGCACGGGCACGCCGGTGGACCGCACGGTGCACATCGGCCTGGAAGCGATGGAAGCCCTGCACCTGGACTGGGCGGGCGGCGCGCCGCTGCCCGGCTTCAAGGTGCCGGCCGAGCAGGTGCGCAAGTTCGACCTCACGCCCAAGACCGTGACGGCGGCGCTGGTCGGCCTGCAAAGCCGCGCCGCCGTGTTCTCGGTGCAGCGCTGGGTCTCGACCTACCGCCAGGAACCGCTGATGGCCATCCTGCCCGGGGTGGCGCTGGACGAGCTGTGGCAGGTGATCGGCGCCGGCGAGAAGGCGCTGCTCGCCATGTCGGCGCTGGTCGGCGTGGTCAGCCTGGCCGGCCTGGTGTCGGTGGTGCTGGCCGGCCTGAACGAGCGCCGGCGGGAGCTGGCCGTGCTGCGCGCCGTGGGCGCCGGGCCCTGGCACGTGCTGGCGCTGCTCGCGCTGGAAGGCGCCCTGGTCACCGCGCTCGGTGTGCTGCTGGGCGCCGTGCTGGCGGCCGTCGGCGTGCTGCTGCTGGGGCCCTGGCTGCAGGCGCAGCACGGGCTCGCGCTCTCGCTGTCTGCCCCCACGTCGCAGGAATGGCTGCTCGCGGGCGCCGTGCTGCTGTCCGGCTGGCTCGCCAGCCTGCTGCCGGGCATCCGCGCCTACCGCCTGTCACTGGCCGATGGGCTGTCGCCCCGCACCTGAGCGGACAATCGCCGTCACGCGCCGTCCCTTTCTCTGCCTCGCCTTTCTTGTTCCTGGAACTTGCCATGAAGCTCCCACGTTCTGCCATCGGCCTCCTGCTGGCCGCGCTGCTGGCCGGCCCGGCCCTCGCCGCCGGCCCGGCGCCTGCCGCGACCACCGCCGCCAATCCTCTGGGCGGCAAGGGCACATCCGCCAAGCCCGCGAGCGGCGCGCGGCAGATCACCTGGGAAGAGCTGGTGCCCAAGGACTGGGATCCGATGAAGGACCTCAAGGGCATCGACCTGGCGACGCTGGACGACGCCGACCCGCGCGCGGCCGAACTGCTGATGAAGCTGCAGGAAGCGCTGAACAACGCGCCCACCAGCCCCGAACTCAATGGCCAGCTGGTGCGGCTGCCGGGCTTCGTGGTGCCCCTGGAAGAGGACAAGGCCGGCCTGACCGAATTCCTGCTCGTGCCCTATTTCGGGGCCTGCATCCACACGCCGCCGCCGCCGGCCAACCAGATCCTGCACGTGCGCCCCGTCAAACCGGCCAAGTTCAAGGCCATGGACACCGTGTGGATCACGGGCCGCCTGCAGACGCAGCGCAACGATTCGATGATGGGCACCAGCGGCTACAGCATGGCCGCGGACAGCGTGACCCAGTACAGCGACAAGTGATCGCATGACCGTGATCGCCCCGACCCGCTGCGCCTGGGCCGGCAGCGATCCGCAGATGCAGGCCTACCACGACCACGAGTGGGGCGTGCCGCAGCGCGATCCGCGCATGCTGTGGGAAATGCTCATGCTGGAGAGCTTCCAGGCCGGGCTGGCATGGATCACCGTGTTGCGCAAGCGCGAGGCGCTGCGCGCGGCCTTCGCGGGCTTCGATCCCCAGCGGGTGGCGCAGTTCGGGCCCGAGGATGTGGAACGGCTGATGGGCGACGCGGGCATCATCCGCGCCCGCGCCAAGATCCTGGCCACGATCGGCGGCGCCAGGATCTACAACGAGATGGCGGCGCGCGGCGAAGACTTCGCGGCCTTCTGCTGGTCCTTCACCGAAGGCCGCGTGCTGCATGGCGACGGGCTGTCGGTCCAGGCGTCCACGCCGCGGTCCGAACACGCATCCAAGGTGCTCAAGCAGCGCGGCTTCAAGTTCGTCGGCCCGACCATCGTGCACGCCTGGATGCAGGCCACGGGCATGGTGCAGGACCATGCGCAGCACTGCTTCCGCCGCGCCGCACTGCGGGGCCGCTGAACGAGCAGGAAGCGGCCGGCACGGCGTGCGTTCCTGGCCTTCAGTGACGATGCGGCTGGCCTGAGCCGTGCGAATGCGGGTGGGCTGCGGGGGCCGATGAGGGGACGGTGGGCGCCGGCTGCGCTTCGGGCGCCGGCGCAGCGGGTGCCATCGCAGGCGCGGTCTGCGGCGCCACGGCGGCCGGCGACGTGCCATGTTCATGCTCGTGTTCATGGCCGTGGCCCGAATCGGCGTGCGAATGGCCTGCATCGCCCTCCTTCGCATGCGCGTCTTCGTCGTGTGCATGGCTGTGCGCGCCCGGCGCATGGTCGTGCCCACCGTGCTCATGCGAATGCCCGGTCGCGCCGTGCGCCAGCCGGCTCACCAGCGTGACCAGCAGGATGCCGGCCACCAGCCAGGCCACCTGGGACACGGTCTGCCGCGGACTCAGTTGGCGCTGCAGCTGCGGAATCAGGTCGGCCAGCGCCACGTACACGAAGCTGCTGCTGGCCAGCACCAGCAGGTACGGCAGCCAGGCCGGCAATTGGTCCACCAGCCACCAGCCGGCCAGGCCGCCCAGCGCGGTGACGGTGCCGGCCAGCGACACCTTGAGCAGCGCCACGCGCGCATCGGGCGAGCTGCGCCGCAGCACCACGAGGTCTCCCACGTGGTGCGGCACTTCGTGCGCCAGCACCGCCAGCGCCGCCAGCACGCCAAGGCGCCAGTCGGCCACGAAGGCGGAAGCGATCAGCACGCCATCGCCGAAGCAATGCACGCTGTCCCCGGTCAGCAGCGTCCAGCCGCCGCTGCGGTGCGGATGGCCGTGGCGGTGCGCATGGGAATGCGCATGCGCGTGATGATGGCCGCCATGGGCATGCGAATGCCCGGCATGCGCCTGCGCGTCGGCCGGGGCGGCCTCGCCATGCTCATGCCCGTGGTGCCACAGCTCGGCCTTGTCGAGCAGGAAGAACAGCACCAGCCCGAACAGCAGCACGCCGAACAGCACCGAAGGGTCCACCGCGCTGTGGAAGGCCTCGGGCAGCAGATGCATGAAGGCCGTGGCCAGCAGCGCGCCGGCCGCCAGGCTCAGCAGATGCTGCGGCCCGTGCTCTTCGCCCTCGCCGCCGCGCACGCCCAGGCGCAACAGCGCACCCGCCACCCACACGCTTCCCACGCCCGCGACCAAGGTCGCGGCCAGAATGATCACCAGATCCATGTTGCCCACCACGGGCCGGCCATCGGCGCCAGCCCCTTTGCCAGTCAGAAAAAAGCCGCCCCACGGGCGGCCGGCCGGCAGCAGGCAGGCTGCGCGGCGCTCAGGCCACTCCGTGTTCCCTGAACCAGGCCAGCGCCCGCTGCCAGCCATCGTCCGCTGCCGCCTTCTGGTAGCTGGGCCGATAGTCCGCGTGGAACGCATGGCCCGCCTCTGGATAGATGACGAACCGGGATGCCTTGGCGGCGGCACTGCCCGCCGCCAAAGATGATTTCATCTTATCAACAGTGTCAAGGGGGATGCCCTGGTCCTTGCCGCCGTACAGGCCCAGCACAGGGGCTTTGAGCTCGGCCGCCACATCGACCGGGTGTCGGGGTGTGAGCTCGCTGGCCTGCCCGACCAGCCGGCCGTACCAGGCCACGCCGGCCTGGACCTTGCCCGTGGCCGCATAGAGCCAGGTGATGCGCCCGCCCCAGCAGAAGCCGGTGATGCCGGCCTTGGACACATCGCCGCCATGGGCCGCCGCCCAGGCCAGCGCGCCGTCCAGGTCGGCCAGCACCTGCGCATCGGGCACCTTGGACACCAGTTCGGCCTGCAGCCTGGGAATCTCGGTGTAGGCCTTGGGGTCGCCCTGGCGCGCATAGAGCTCCGGCGCGATGGCCAGGTAGCCGGCCTTGGCGAAGCGGCGGCAGGTGTCGGCGATGTATTCGTGCACGCCGAAGATTTCCTGGATCACCAGCACCACCGGCAGGCCGGTCTTGCCGGCGGGCGCGGCACGGTAGGCCGGCACCTGGAAGCCGTTGACGGTGAACTGGATGGGGCCGGCGGTGAGCCCCTCGGCCGGCGTCTGCACCACGTTCTGCGCCAGCACCGGCAGCGTGGCGGCGGCGTAGCCCACGCCCAGCGCAGCCTTCAGGGCGGTGCGCCGCGAGGCGCCGGCTTCGGTGCTTTCGCCGGGGCGCAGGGAGTCGAAATCGCGTTGGAGATCGTCGTCGAGCATGGCCAGGGTCCTCGGGTCGATGAAGGGACGGGCAGTCTAAGACCGCCGCAAAAGCCCTGGAGGCCGCGGGCGGACCGGCCCGCTCCAGCCAGCCTCATCGCGCGCGAAGGCGCTGCCGCCGGGATGCGCTGAAGCCCGCCAGCGCCCGACGGCCGGGGGGCCGGCGCATGCGCCCGGCGATCAGCGGTTGCGCGGCACGAAGACGCGGCCCGCCGGCGCGCGCCCTCCGCCGTGGCCGGCGGCGGGCTTGCCGCCATGCGGCTTGTGGCCCGAGAAGCTGCGCGGCTCGCGCTCACCCCAGGCGGCGCCGCGTTCGCTGCCGCCCCGCGCCGGCGCGCCACCGCGGAAGCCGCCCTCGCGGCCGCCGGCCGCGGGACGGTCCCCGCCCCGCATGCCGCCGCGTTCGTCGCGGCCGGCAAAAGGCGCGTTCATGCGGCCGCGCGGATCTTGCGCATGGAAGCCTTCGCGGCGGCCGAAGCCCTCGCGTGCATCCCCGCCGCGACCGCCTTCGCGGCGGCCCGCCCCGCCGGCGTCGCCCCAGCCGGAGGCACGGCCGCCTTGCGAGCCGATGCCCGCGCCGCGGCGCGGACCGGCGCCGTCCGGACGGCCGCGGCCCCCGCGGCCCGGGCCGGCGCCACGGCCCTGCGGCGCCACCGGCGCGCGGCGCGTGGGTTCCATGCCGGCGATCACCTCCGGCTTGAACACCTGCTTGGTGAAGGCTTCGATGTCGAAGATCTTGCGCTGGTCGCGGAACTCCGCGAAGGTCACGGCGATGCCGTCGCGCCCCGCGCGGCCGGTGCGGCCGATGCGGTGGGTGTAGTCCTCCGACTTCATCGGCAGGCCGAAGTTGAAGACATGGCTGATGCTGGGCACGTCGATGCCGCGCGCGGCGACGTCGGTGGCCACCAGGATCTGCACCTGGCCGTTGCGCAGCGCCATCAGGCGGCGGTTGCGCAGGCCCTGGCTCAGCGCGCCGTGCAGCGCCACGGCCGAGAAGCCGGCCTGCTGCAGGTCGTTCGCCAGGCCGTCGCATTCGATCTGCGTGCTGGCGAACACCACGGCCTGCTGGATCGACGCATCGCGCAGCCAGTGGTCGAGCAGTGCGCGCTTGTGGTCGAAGTGGTCGGCCCAGTGCAGGATCTGCTTGATGTTGGCGTGCTTTTGCTGCGGCGTGTCGATCTGCACGCGCTGCGGCTCGCGCATCACGCGCGCGGCCAGCTGCTGGATGCGCGGCGCGAAGGTGGCGCTGAACATCATGGTCTGCTTGCGCTCGATGGTCAGCTGGTTGATCTCGGCCAGGTCGTCGGCGAAGCCCAGGTCCAGCATGCGGTCGGCTTCATCGACCACCAGGAACTGCACCTGGTCCAGCTTGATCTGCATGGAGCGCTGCAGGTCCAGCAGGCGGCCGGGCGTGGCGACCACGAGGTTGGCGTTCTGCAGGCGTGCGATCTGCAACTGGTAGGGCATGCCGCCCACCACGTTGGCCACACGCAGGCCGCGCACGTGGCGCACCAGATCGATGGCGTCGTGCGCCACCTGCTGCGCCAGCTCACGCGTGGGGCACAGCACCAGCGCGCCGGGCACGGCGGGCTTGAAGTGGCGCGGATTGGTCGGGTCCTGGCGGCGCGGACGCTTGGGCGCGGGCTCGCCCCGCTCGGCGGCTTCGGCCGCCAGGCGGGCGTATTCGGCCTGGGCGGCCTCGTGCGCCTCCTGCTGCTGGCGGATCAGCGTGTGCAGCACGGGCAGCAGGAAGGCCGCGGTCTTGCCGCTGCCGGTCTGGCTGGACACCATCAGGTCGACGAAACGGCCTTCGCCGCCCTGCGCGCCGCCCATGGCCATCGGGATGGCCTGTTGCTGCACGGCGGTGGGGGCGGTGTAGCCCAGATCGGTGACGGCGGCCACCAGCTCGGGCGCCAGGCCCAGTTCAGCGAAGGCGTTGGGCTCGGCGGGCGCCTGCGCTTCGGCGGCATCCGCCACGGGGGCGTTCAGCACTTCGGCAGCAGCGGCGGCTTGGACATTGGAATCGTGCGCAGGCGCGGCAGCGCCCTGCAGCTCTTGCAGAGAATCGGTCATGAAAAACTCGGTTTTCACACGCGCGGCGCCCGAGGCGGGCGCCTGCGTTGGAGGTCAAAAGAACATCAACCATCCAACGACGTCGGCAGCGGGCGCTGCCGTGGCTTTCCTCTGTCGACGGGCACCGAATCCGGGGGATTCCTTGGCGCCACGACGACCCAGCCGATGTGCAAGAAGGGAGATGCAGGAACTGCGCGAAATGCGAGGATTTCGGGCAAGCCGGCGATTATGGCAGTTTCTGCGGGTTTTTACCAGTGCTCGGTGACTGCTTCGTGCATCGCGCGGCGCAGCACCTGCCCGACCGCCCGACCAGCCTCCCTTGGCGGCGCCCCGGCGGACGGAAGACAGGCGCGGCGATCCGGCGCGTCAGTCTTCCAGGCGCAGGAAGGTCTTGCGGTAGTGCACCAGCTCCTCGATGGATTCGTGCACGTCGGCCAGCGCCGTGTGGGCCTGCTGCTTCTTGAAGCCGTTGTAGGCGGCCGGCTTCCAGCGCTTGGCCAGTTCCTTGAGCGTGCTCACGTCCAGGTTGCGGTAGTGGAACCAAGCTTCCAGCGCCGGCATGTACTTGACCAGGAAGCGGCGGTCCTGGCCGATGGTGTTGCCACACATCGGCGAGCCGTTCTTCGGCACGTAGCGGCCCAGGAAGTCCAGCAGCTGCCGCTCGGCCATGGCCTCGTCCACGGTCGAGGCCTTGACCTTGTCGATCAGGCCGCTGCGGCCGTGCGTGCCCTTGTTCCAGGCGTCCATGCCGTCGAGCACGGCGTCGCTCTGGTGGATGACGAACACCGGTCCTTCCACGCGCACGGCCAGGTCGGGCGAGGTGACGACCACGGCGATCTCGAGCAGGCGTTCCTTCTCCGGGTCCAGCCCGCTCATTTCGCAATCCAGCCAGACCAGGTTCTGGTCGCTCTTGCGAAGTTCGGGGGTCGCCGGGGCGGCTGCGGGGATCGGTGCGGAAGAAGACATGGGCCGATTGTCCATGAGCCGCCGCAGCCTTCCTTCTTCGACGCAGCCGCGGCGCGCCGCACCGCCCCGCGCCGCGCAAGGGCACCGCCCGCGCATGGGGCGAGGCGCCCTGCCCGCGCACTACACTGCCGCACCCTCCTGGCCCGCCCATGTCCGCCTCGCTGCTCTTCACCGCCGTTTTCGCCGCCTGCCTGCTGCTGGGGCTCGCGCTGCGCTTCTGGCTGCTGTCGCGCCAGGTGCGGCATGTGGCGCGCCACCGCGGCGCGGTGCCCGCCGCCTTCGCGCAGACCATCAGCCTCGCCGCGCACCAGAAGGCGGCCGACTACACGCTCGCCAAGGCGCGCTTGGGCATGCTGGAGATGAGCTGGAGCGCCGCGCTGCTGCTGGCCTGGACCCTGCTCGGCGGGCTGGACCTGCTCAACCGCCTGCTGCTGGGTGCACTGGGGCCGGGTCTGGCGCAGCAGCTCGCGCTGCTGGCGGCTTTCGCGCTGATCGGCGGCGTGCTGGAACTGCCCTTTGCGCTGTGGCAGACCTTCGGCCTCGAGGAGCGCTTCGGCTTCAACAAGATGACCTGGCGGCTGTGGCTGGGCGACACGCTCAAGGGCGTGCTGCTCGGCGCGGCGCTCGGCCTGCCGCTGGCCGCGGCCATCCTGTGGCTGATGGCGCAGGCAGGCAGCCTGTGGTGGCTGTGGGCCTGGGGCCTGCTCACGGGCTGGACGCTGCTGCTGCAGTTCGTGTACCCGAGCTGGATCGCGCCGCTGTTCAACAAGTTCGAACCGCTGGAGGACGCCACGCTCAAGGCGCGCGTGAATGCGCTGATGCAGCGCTGCGGCTTTGCGGCCAAGGGCCTGTACGTGATGGATGGCAGCCGCCGCAGCGCGCATGCCAATGCCTACTTCACGGGCTTCGGGCGCAACAAGCGCGTGGTGTTCTTCGATACCCTGCTGCGCCAGCTCAGCACGGGCGAGGTGGAAGCCGTGCTCGCGCATGAACTGGGGCATTTCCGCCACCGCCACATCCTCAAGCGCATGGGGCTGACCTTCGCCGTCAGCCTGGCCGGCTTTGCGCTGCTGGGCTGGCTCTCGGGCCAGGTCTGGTTCTACACCGGCCTGGGCGTGCAGCCAAGCCTGAGCGCCGGCAACGAAGCGGTGGCGCTGCTGCTGTTCATGCTGGCCATGCCGGTCTTCACCTTCTTCGTCTCGCCGCTGCTGGCGCAGCTGTCGCGCCGCGACGAGTTCGAGGCCGATGCCTATGCCGTGGCGCAGACCCGCGCGCAGGACCTGGCAGGCGCCCTGCTCAAGCTCTACCAGGACAACGCCTCCACGCTGACCCCCGATCCGGTCTACGTGCGTTTCTATTACTCCCACCCGCCCGCGTCGGAGCGGCTTGCGCGCATGCAGGCCGGCCCGGCCGCGGCCTGACCCTTCTTGGAGATTGCCATGCCCCCCAGCCAGCTCGTCATCAAGGACTGGAAGAAGCTGCCCGCGCGCAAGGCGCTCAGCCCCAGCGAGATCGTCACCGCCCTCGCCCGCCTGCAGGGCTGGACGCTCAGCGGCGACGGCGCGCAGGTCGCCATCGAGAAGACCTACCGCTTCGCGAACTACTTCGAGACCATCGCCTTCGTGAATGCATTGGCACTGATCGCGCACCGCGAGGACCATCACCCCGACCTCTCGGTGCATTACGACCGCTGCGTGGTGCGTTTCAACACGCACGATGCGGGCGGCATCTCCCAAAGCGACCTGGACTGCGCGCAGCAGGCCGACGCCCTGCTGCAGCCCGCTGCGGCCGCGGCCTGAACGAAGCGCATGGCCGGCCGCGCCCGTTCCGCCCCTGCCCGCGGCGCAGCCGGTCCCGGCACGGGCACCGCATGGCAGGAAGGGCTGGTGGTGGGCAGCCACGGCCGGCACTGCGTGGTGGAGGCGGCCGACGGCAGCCGGCGCATCTGTCATCCACGCGGCAAGAAGAGCCAGGCCGTGGTCGGCGACCGCGTGCTGTGGCAGGCCAGCCAGGACGAAGGCACCATCGAGCGCGTGCAGGAGCGGCGCAACCTCTTCTACCGCCAGGACGAGATCCGCACCAAGTCCTTCGCGGCCAACCTGGACCAGGTGCTGGTGCTGATCGCGGCGGAGCCCGAGTTCTCCGAGCAGCAGCTCACGCGTGCGCTCATCGCCGCCGAAGCCGCGCACATCCGGCCACTGATCGCGCTCAACAAGCAGGACCTGGCCCAGCCCTTCGAGCGGGCATGGCATCGCCTGGCGCCCTACCGGCGCATGGGCTACCCGGTGCTGCCGCTGGCGCTCACGCACCGGCCCGAGGCCGACCATGCCACCCTCGCGCCACTGCTGGCGGGCCGCAGCACGCTGGTGCTCGGTCCCTCGGGCAGCGGCAAGAGCACCCTGATCAATGAACTGGTGCCCGGCGCCAGCGCGCTCACCGGCGAGATTTCGCAGGCCCTCCATTCAGGCCGCCACACCACCACGACCACCACCTGGTACTGGACGGATGCTGCGCGGACCACGGCGCTGATCGACTCGCCCGGCTTCCAGGAATTCGGCCTGCACCACATCGAGCCCATGCAACTGGCCGTGCTGATGCCCGACCTGGCGCGCCATGCGGGCGACTGCCGCTTCTACAACTGCACGCACCTGCACGAGCCCGGCTGCGCCGTGCTGGCGCATGTGCAGCCGGACGGCGATGGCGACGCAGCGGCCGAGGGCGCCATCAGCCCGAATCGGCACCGGATCTACGGCGAGCTGTTCGAGGAATTGAGCGCGCCGCCGCGCTACTGAAGGCGCCAGCCCGCCGGGGCGCCCTGCCCCGGCCCGAGGCCCGGTGCGGGCCCTTCAGCCCAGCAGCCGCGCGAGCGTCAGCAGCGCGAGCAGCACCATCCACATCACCACCGAGCGCCACACGAGGCCGACCACGCTGCGCAGATGCGCCAGCACGGGCTCGCGGCCCGGCGTGCTGCCGCTGTCCAGCCCGATCAAAGCACTCGGCGTCTCGCCGCTGCTGGGCTGCGGCCAGGCATCGCGCGGGCTGGCGATGGGCGCCAGCTGCCCGCCCCCCAGGCGCACGTTGAGCGCGCCCGAAGTCGCGGCGAGGATCACGCCGTCGTTGAGGTCGGGAAAGCGCCGCGCATCGTTGCGCCAGCAGTGGATGGCCTCTTCGAAGCTGCCCACCACGGCAAAGCCCAGCGCCGTGATGCGCGCGGGCAGCCAGTCCACGGCGGCCCAGGCGCGATCGGCCACCTGCCGCACCCACACGCTGGCCGGCTGGGCCGAGGCATGCGTCTTCTGCGCCCAGTAGCGCGCCACGAATTCGCTCATGCGGTAGAACACCGCGCCGGCCGGTCCAAAGCCGAAGGCCGCGAGGATCGAGAACCAGGCCAGCACGCCGAACACATGGCGGTGGGCCGCGATCACCGAGTACTCGATCACGTGCCGCACGATGGCGCTGCGCGGCAGGTCGGCCGCGTCCACGCGCTGCCACCGCGCGAGCAGTTCCCGCGCGAGCGCCTCGTCGCCCATGTCCAGCGCATCGCGGATGCCCGTGAAGTGGTGGCTGAACTGGCGAAAGCCCAGCGTGGTGTAGAGCACCGCGATGCTCCACAGCAGCGCAAAGGCCAGGCCCAGGAAATGCAGCAGCAGCCAGTGCACGCCCAGCGCGATCAGGCTCGGCAGGCCCACCGCCAGGCTCCACGCCACCCAGCCGTGATGCGGCCGGCCCGCATCGAAATTGCGGCTGGTCCACCGCGTCCATCCCAGCACCGCGCCATACACCGGGTTGTGATAGGCCAGCGGGCGCAGCTGCTCGATCAGCAGCGCGCACAGGATGGCGAAGAAACTCATGGCGCGATCATAGGGGCAGCGCGTGGCACCAGGCGGGCGCCGCGCACCGGCCGCCCGCGCCGGTCAAGCGATCAGGAAGCGGTACAGGTTGCGCAGCATGCCCGCGGTCGCCCCCCACACGAAGCGCTCCGTCGGCCCATCCTGGTAGGGCATGGAGAACCAGTGCCGCGCCAGGGGGCCGCCCCGGTCCACCTGGTGGCGGCGGTGGTGCGCGGGATTCATGAGGAAAGCGAGCGGCACTTCGAACACGTCGGCCACCTCGCCGGGGTTGGGGCGCAGTTCGAAGCCCGGCTGCACCAGCGCGACCACCGGAGTCACGACGAAGGCCGTGATCGTGGTGTAGGTGGGCAACTGCCCCAGCACCTCGATGTAGTGCGCCGACAGCCCCACTTCCTCCCAGGCCTCGCGCAGCGCCGCGGCCGCGATGTTGGCGTCCTCCGGGTCCACGCGGCCGCCCGGGAAGGCGATCTGCCCCGAGTGGGTGGACATGCGGCTGGCCCGTTCGGTGAGCAGGACCATGGGTTGCTCGCGCTGCACGATGGGCACCAGCACGGCGGCCTGGGCCGGCAAGCGGTCGGTCAGGCGCGGCTCGCGCCGCACTTCAGCTTCCCACAGCGGGGGGTGCGCGAAACGCTGCCGCAGGGCCGCGGCCGTCAGCCGCTGCGCCGGCACCGCCGGCAGGTCGGTGTCCACCCGGTCCACCGGCACGCCGCGGGGATCGAAGTTGGCCACCAGCGGCGGCACGACATTGATCACACCGGCGGGCGCATGGGAGTGGGACGAGGAAGACAAGTGATCAGGCTCTGAAGAAAGGGACGAAGGGATAACGGGCGAACGGCGCTTCGGGTTGATAGAGGCAGGCCCGCCCGATGTCACCCGGGCGTCGATGCATCACGCATCACAGGCCGCGCCGACCCCGGAAGCCGAAGGCGAAAAAACAAAAACCGCCCGAAGGCGGTTTGGCAAGACGCAGAGGCCGGCAACGAAAAGCGCCGGCATCCCGCTTACTGGGCGGCAGCGTTGGCGGCCGACTTGCCGGGCAGCTTTTCCTTGATGCGGGCCGAACGGCCGCTGCGCTCGCGCAGGTAGTACAGCTTGGCACGACGCACGTCACCGCGGCGCTTGACTTCGATCTTGGCGATCAGCGGGCTGTAGGTCTGGAAGGTCCGCTCCACGCCTTCGCCGCTGGAGATCTTGCGCACCGTGAAGGCGCTGTTCAGGCCGCGGTTGCGCTTGGCGATCACCACGCCTTCGTAGGCCTGCACGCGCTTGCGGTTGCCTTCGACGACGTTGACGCTGACGATCACCGTGTCGCCCGGGGCGAATTCGGGAATGGTCTTGCCCAGGCGGGCAATTTCTTCCTGCTCGAGAGTCTGGATGAGGTTCATGATTTCCTGAATGGGATCGTGCCCGCGCTACACAGAAGGCGGCACCTGGCGAGGAAGACTCCTGCAGGCATCGAAGGAAGGCCCTCGCACGGCGTCGCGCGCCGGCTTGCGGACCCTCCCCGATCAAGGCCGCGGCCGGACAGAGGATCGGGAAAAGCCCGCCATTATAGCGTGCTTCGCGTTCCCGCCAAGAACTGCTCGTCCTCGCGGCTCAGGCGGCCGGCGGCGCGCGCCGCGGCGATCAGTTCCGGCCGCCGCTCGGCCGTGATGCGCAGGCGCTGGTCGCGGCGCCAGCGCTCGATCTGCACGTGGTGGCCCGACAGCAACGGCGCCGGCACCGCCTGCCCGGCCCACAGTTCGGGCCGCGTGTAGTGGGGGCAATCGAGCAGGCCGTCGAGCGCAGGGTTGAAGCTGTCCTGCACGTGGCTGCCGGCATCGCCCAGCACGCCGGGCTGCAGGCGGGTCACGGCGTCGATCAGGGCCATGGCGGCGATCTCGCCGCCCGAGAGCACGAAGTCGCCCAGGCTGATCTGGTGCGTCACGCGCGCATCGATGAAACGCTGGTCGATGCCCTCGTAGCGGCCGCACAGCAGCACGGCCCCCTCGCTGGCGGCCCAATGCTCGACGCTGGCATGGCGCAGGGGCTCGCCGGCCGGCGAGAACAGCACGACGGGCGCGGGCCCGCCGCGCGCCGCGAGCGCGGCATCCAGGCAATCGCTGAGCGGCTGCGCCATCATGACCATGCCCGGGCCGCCGCCGAAGGGGCGGTCGTCCACGCGGCGGTAATTGCCCTCGGCATGGTCGCGCGGGTTCCACAGGTGCACTTGCACCTGCCCGGTGCCATAGGCGCGGCGCGTCACGCCGCTTTGCAGGAAGGGCGCGAAGAGTTCGGGGAACAGGGTCAGGACGTCGAAACGCATGGCAACGCCCGCGACGGGCCCTCAGTAATCGGGCTGCCAGTCCACGGTGATCGATCGCGCCTGCAGGTCCACCTGGTCGATGAAGGCGGCCACGAAGGGGATCATGCGCTCCACGGGCCTGGCGCCCTCGGGCGCATCCGCGGGCGGATCGGCCTGCAGCACCAGCGTGGTCTGCGGGCCGGTGGAAAGCAGCTCACGCACCGTGCCCAGTGCCACGCCTTCGCGGTTGCGCACGGCCAGTCCGATCAGGTCGACCCAGTAGTATTCGCCTTCGTCCGGCGTAGGGAAGCTGCTGCGCGGCACGAACACGCGCGCGCCCTTGAGCGCTTCGGCCGCGTTGCGGTCGGGCACCTCGGGCGAACTGGCGACCACGCAATCGGCATGCTCGCGGGCTTCACGCACCGGCAGGCGGAAGACCTGGCTGCCGCCTGCCGGCGGCTGCAGAAACCAGCGGCGGGAAGAAAAAAGCGCCTCGGGCTGGGCGCTGTGGGGGTGGACCTTGAACCAGCCCTTGACCCCCCATGCATCCGCGATGCGCCCCACTTCGACGGCGTCCGCCGGCAGTTCGGCGGCTTCGAGCGTGGGCAGCATCGCGTGCGGTCGGCCGGCCGATCAGGCGGCGGCCTGGGGGGCTGCGGCGGCGGCTTGCTTGATGATGCGCTCGACGGTGGGCGACACCTGGGCGCCCACGCTCTTCCAGTAGGCCACGCGGTCCTGGGCGATGCGGATGCCCTCTTCGCCGCCGCGGGCGGTGGGGTTGTAGAAGCCCACGCGCTCGATGAAGCGGCCGTCACGGCGCACGCGCTTGTCGGCAACGACGATGTTGAAGAAAGGACGGGCCTTGGCGCCGCCGCGGGAGAGTCGAATCACGACCATGATTTATCCTTCGGGTGGAACCGGTGCCGTGGGAAAGACTCCCTGGGAAAGATTCCCTGTTTGGCACCGACTGATTTCTCTCGGCGTTGAGACACGCGACATGGCCACCCGGCCAGCGACACGCCGAAAAGCCCGCGATTATAGCCCGCCGCGCAAGAAGCGCGGCCTTCCTCCATGAGCCTGCACATCCGCCCCAGCCGCGACGAGGACCTCGCCGCGATCACCGCCATCTACGCCCACCACGTGCTGCACGGCACCGGCACCTTCGAAACCACGCCGCCCACCGAAGCCGAAATGGCCGCCCGCCATGCCGACGTACTGGGCAAGGGCCTGCCCTGGCTGGTGGCCGAGGACGCCGACGGGCAGGTACTGGGCTATGCCTACTGCAACTGGTTCAAGCCCCGCCCGGCCTACCGCTACTCGGCCGAAGACTCGATCTACCTGGCCGACGCCGCGCGCGGCCGCGGCCTGGGCACGCAACTGCTGCAGGCGCTGTGCGACGCGGCGCAGGCCGCCGGCGTGCGCAAGCTGATCGCCGTGATCGGCGATTCCGGCAACGCGGGCTCGGTGGGCGTGCACCGCCGCCAGGGCTTCGCGGAAGTCGGCGTGCTGCGCAACGTGGGCTGGAAGTTCGAGCGCTGGCTCGACGTGGTGCTGATGGACAAGGTGCTGGGCGAAGGCAGCAGCACGCCGCCGCAATGAGCGCCGTTCTGACGCCCAAGCCCGCCCGCGCCAAGCGCAAGACCTGGGCGGCCTGGCTGGCCTTCCTGGGCGGCCCGCTGGGCCTGCACCGCTTCTACCTGCACGGCCCGGGCGATCTGCTCGGCTGGCTGCTGCCCATTCCCACGGCCCTCGGCCTGTACGGCATCGAACGCGCACGCCTCTACGGACTGGACGACCACCTGAGCTGGGTACTGATCCCCTGCCTGGGCTTCACGGTGGCCGGCTGCGCGCTGATGGCGATCATCTACGGCCTGCAGACGCCCGAGAAATGGAATGCGCGCCACAACCCCGGCCTGGCGCCCGACGCGCGGCCTGGCCAGACCAGCTGGTTCACCGTCGCGGCCGTGGTCGCTTCGCTCTTCTTCGGCGCCACGGTGCTCATGTCCAGCATCGTGTTCAGCTTCCAGCGCTACTTCGAGCACCAGATCGAGGCCGGCCGGATGATCTCGCAGTAGGCCTCTCACCTGCGCGACAAAGAAGAAGGCCCGGCTGCATGCAGCCGGGCCTTTTCACTTCCTGCGCGCCCTTTGGCTCAGAACAGCTGCATGCTCACCCAGTAGCCGATCGCCGCCATGAAGGCCGCGGCGGGAATGGTGAAGATCCAGGCCCAGACGATGTTGCCGGCCACGCCCCAGCGCACGGCGCTCATGCGCTGCGCAGCCCCCACGCCAACGATGGCCCCGGTGATGGTGTGGGTGGTCGACACCGGAATGCCCAGCAGCGTGGCGATGAACAGCGTCATGGCCCCGCCGGTCTCGGCGCAGAAGCCGCCCACGGGCTTGAGCTTGGTGATCTTCTGGCCCATGGTCTTCACGATGCGCCAGCCGCCGAACATGGTGCCGGCCGCGATGGCCACGTAGCAGCTGATCACCACCCAGGTCGGGGGCGATGCGTCGCTGGCAGCCGAGTAGCCGGTCGCGATCAGCAGCATCCAGATGATGCCGATGGTCTTCTGCGCATCGTTGCCGCCGTGACCCAGGCTGTAGGCGCCGGCCGAGACGAGCTGCAGCCGCCGGAACCAGGCATCCACCCGTGAAGGCGTGGCGCGCCGGCAGACCCAGGCCACGAGCACCAGCATCATCGACCCCAGCAGGAAGCCCAGCAGCGGCGACACGAAGATGAAGGCCACCGTCTTCAGGATGCCGGAGGCCACCAGGCCGCTGCCGCCGGTCTTGGCGATCACGGCGCCCACGATGCCGCCGATCAGCGCATGCGACGAGCTGCTCGGGATGCCGTAGTACCAGGTCACGAGGTTCCAGCTGATCGCCCCCACCAGCGCCCCGAAGACCACGTGCGTGTCCACCACCCCGGGCTGGGCGATGCCCTTGCCCACCGTGGCCGCCACGCTCAGGTGGAAGATGAAGATGGCGATGAAGTTGAAGAAGGCCGCGAACAACACCGCGTGGAAGGGCTTGAGCACGCCGGTGGACACCACGGTGGCGATGGAGTTCGCCGCGTCGTGGAAGCCGTTCATGAAGTCGAAAATGATGGCGAGCGCGACCAGCATCACCACCACCCATAGCGCCACCTGGGCGACTTGCACCGTTTCCATCGGCGGTGCCCCGGATCAGGAATTCTCGAGGACGATGCCCTCGATCACGTTCGCCACGTCCTCGCACTTGTCGGTGACGGTCTCCAGCAGCTCGTAGATGGCCTTGAGCTTGATGACCTCGCGCACGTCGGGCTCCTCGCGGAACAGCTTGCTCATGGCGCTGCGCATCACACGGTCGGCGTCGGACTCGATGCGGTCGATCTCCTCGCAGGTCTTGAGCGTGGCTTCGGCGACGGCCGGGTCGGCGATCTTGCCGAGGTGGCGCACGGCGTCCTTCAGGCGCTCGCAGCCCTTGACGCTGAGCGTGGTCAGGCGGCTGATCTCCTCGGTCATGTGGCGCACGTCGTACAGCGCCATGGTCTCGGCGCAGTCCTGGATCAGGTCGGCCACGTCGTCCATCGTGTTGATGAGCTTGTGGATCTGCTCGCGGTCGATGGGCGTGATGAAGGTCTTGTGGATCAGGCGGTTCACGTCATGCGTCACGCGGTCGGCGGCGCGCTCGGCGTTGTCCACGTCGCGGTTGTACTGCTCGCGCAGGTGCAGGTCGTTGTAGTTCGCCACCAGCTGCTCGAAGGCGCGCGCGGCCTCGACGATGCGCTCGGCATGCTGGTTGAACATCTCGAAAAAATTGCCCTCGCGGGGCAGCAGCTTGCCGAACATTGGCGGATCGTCCTTACACGAGTTTCACGACAGGGGTGTGACACACCCGTGGTGGCCGCAAGTGTAATTTCTCACGTGAGCCCTGCCGCCGCGCAGGGCCGCGCGCCCTGCGCACGGCTCAGCCCGCGCGGAAGACGAAGTAGACGGCGCCCACCAGGCACAGGGCCGCCCAGACGTAGTCGAGGCGGAAGGGCTGCTTCAGGAAGAACATCGCGAAGGGCACGAACACGCACAGCGTGATCACCTCCTGCATGATCTTGAGCTGCCCCACGCTCAGGCCCGCCTGCGTGAAGCCGATGCGGTTGGCCGGCACCTGCAGCAGGTACTCGAAGAGCGCGATGCCCCAGCTCACCAGCGCCGCCACGTACCAGGGCGATGTCGCGTGGTTGCGCAGGTGGCCGTACCAGGCGAAGGTCATGAACACGTTGCTCGCGGTGAGCAACAGCAGCGTCCAGCCAGCGGCCGGCAGGTGGATGTTCGACAGCATCAGGGATGGCTCCAGGAGGCGCGGGGTGGGCTGAGGGCGGGCAGGTGCCAGTCCCACAGGATCGCGGCCATGCGCAGCCCGAAGACCGCCGCGAAGCCGACGAAGAACGCATGCCGGCGCGGCAGCCCCGCCGCCTGCACCAGCAGGTACAGCGCGATGCCGCCGATGGCGGCCGAGGCATAGAAGCCACCGCGCAGCATGAGCGGCACCTGGCCCGACAGCAGGTCGCGGATGACGCCGCCGCCCGAGCCGGTCATGGTGCCCACCATCACGGTGATCAGCGGCGAATGCCGCACCGACTCGGCGATCTGCGCACCGGTGACGGCGAACAGCGCCAGCCCCAGCGCATCGGCCACCAGCAGCGCCATGCCGGGCGGCACGAACTCGTGCACGTAGGTCACGGTGGCCGCCGCCGTGAGCAGGATCACCCACGGGTAGCGCGCATCGCGCACCCAGAAGATGGGATGGCGGCCCAGCAGCAGGTCGCGCATCGTGCCGCCGCCGATGGCCGTGACGGAGGCCAGCACCAGTGCGCCCAGCCAGTCCATGCCCGCCTGCGCCGCGGCCAGCACGCCGCTGACGGCGAACACGGCCACGCCCATGAGGTCCAGCACGTAGAGCACACGCGTCATGTCACCGCGCCCCGGCCGCCGCGAAAGCGGCGATGCGCTCCAGCAGCGCCCGGCGGACTTCTCGACGCGGGAAAAGGCGGGGCCGGCCCATCTCAGATTCTCTGGATCGCCTGGTCCGCCACCGCCCGCAGCTGCCCGGGTGTCACGCGCTGCGGCGCGATCTCGGCCAGCGGCAGCAGCACGAAGGCGCGCGCCGCCATGCGCGGATGCGGCACCGTGAGCGCGGGCGTGGCGATCTGCGCATCGCCGTACAGCAGCAGGTCGAGGTCCAGCGTGCGCGGGGCGTTGCGGTAGGGGCGCTCGCGGCCCTCGGCCTGCTCCAGGCGCTGCAGCTCGGCCAGCAGCGCCTCGGGCGGCAGCGCGGTGCGCAGTTCGGCCACGGCATTGACATAGTCCGGCCCGCCGGCATCCACCGGCGCACTGCGGTACAGGCTGGACCGCGCCGCCAGCCGCGTCTGCGGCAGGCGGTCCAGCGCTTGCAGGCTGCGCTGCACGGCGGCCTGCGCGTCACCCAGGTTGGCGCCCAGGCCCACGAAGGCCTGCACGGCGGACGGTGCGTCGGGCATGGCTGGCGGACCCGGGCGGCGCTCAGTCGGCGGCGGCCTCGCGGCCTTCCGCGGGGCTCGCGCCGTGGCTGCCTTCGCCGGCGCCGCCGCGCGGCTTGCGGCGGCGGCGGCGCTTGCGCGGCGCGCCCTCGGCCGGCGGGTCCGTGTCGGCAGCGGCCACGGGACCTTCGCGTTCACGGTCCGGGACCTCGTCGCGCTGCGGTTCGCGCGCCGTGCGCTTGGCCGGGGCGCGCTGGTGCACGCGCGGGCCCGGGGACTTCTGGCCCTGCCGCTGCTCGGCGCGCACCTGGTCCATCAGGTCCTGGCGGCGCAGGTCGTCGGCCGTGCTGAACTCCTGCCACCACTCGGCGATGGCCTCGCTGAGCTCGCCGACGTCGGCGCGCAGGCGCATGAAGTCGAAGCCGGCGCGAAAGCGCGCCTGCTCGACCAGGCCATAGGGCGTGCTGCCGCTGCGCTTCTCGAAGCGCGGCTGCATCATCCAGATCTCGCGCATGTCGGCGCCCAGCTTGCCGCGGCCCGAGACATCGCCGATGCGCGCATCGAAGACCTCGTCGATCGCGTCCTGCAGCGCCGGGAAAGGCGCCTGGCCGCGCTGGCCGCCGGGGCCGTCCTGCATGCGCTGCTGCCAGCCCTGGCGCACGTCGTTCCAGAGCACGCAGGCCAAGAGGAAGCTGGCGGCCACGGGCTTGCCCTCGGCCACGCGGCGGTCGGTGTCCTGCAGGGCGGCCTTCACGAAGGGCTGGTCGGCGCGCTCCACCACCACGTCCAGCAGCGGGTAGATGCCCGTCGAAAGGCCCAGCGCGCGCAGCTGCGCGATGGTGGCCACCGCATGCCCGGTCTGCAGCAGCTTGAGCATCTCGTCGAACAGGCGGCTCTGCGGCACGTCGGCCAGCAGCTTCGCCGACTCGACCAGCGGCGCGGCCGTCTTCGCTTCGAGCTTGAAGCCCAGCGCCGCCAGCTTGGCCGAGAAGCGGATCGCGCGGATGACGCGCACCGGGTCTTCGCGGTAGCGCGTGGCCGGGTCGCCGATCATGCGCAGCGTGAGCTTCTTGGCGTCGCGGATGCCATGGTGGTAGTCGACCACGATCTGGCGCCCCGGGTCGTAGTACATGGCGTTGACGCTGAAGTCGCGCCGCGCGGCGTCCTCGTCCTGCGGGCCCCAGACGTTGTCGCGCAGCACGCGGCCGCTGGCGTCCACCGCATGGGTCATGGCGGCCAGCTCGCTCTTGCTGGTGCGCTCGTTGCCCTTCACCTGGCCGGCGGGGGCGGCGTTGTCCATGTAGGCGCGGAAGGTGGAGACCTCGATCACCTCGTGCTCGCGCCCGCGGCCGAAGACCACGTGCACGATGCGAAAGCGCCGCCCGATGATGAAGGCGCGGCGGAACAGGGCCTTGACCTGCTCGGGCGTGGCGTTGGTGGCGACGTCGAAATCCTTGGGCTTGAGCCCCAGCAGCAGGTCGCGCACGGCGCCGCCGACGATGTAGGCCTCGTAACCGGCGTCCTGCAGCGTGGCGACCACGTTCCTGGCGCGCTCGTCCACCAGCGCGGGGTTGATGCCGTGCACGCTGGCGTCCACCTCCTGGCGCTTGCCGAAGCGCGACTTGCCGGCGCCTTCGGCCTTGCCCAGCAGCTTGTCGATGAGTGTCTTGATCATGGATTCCAGAGGCGCCCGGCGCCCCTGCCTTTATTCGTTTTCGAGCATGGACCGCACCAGCGGGATGGTCAGCGCGCGCTGCGTGCGCAGGGCATACCCGTCCAGGTGGTCCAGCAGCTCCATCAGGCTGCCCAGGTCACGGCTGAAGCGGTGCAGCACGTAGTCGATGACCTCTTCGGGCAGCACCAGGCCCTTGGCGTCGGCCGCCTTGCGCAGCACCGCGCGCCGCGCGGGCTCGTCCAGCAGGTGCAGCTGGAACACATGCCCCCAGCCCAGGCGCGTGCGCAGGTCCTCGCGCAGCGGCAGGTCGGCCGGCGGCAGCGTGCCGGCCGCCACCACGCCGCGCCGCAGCGTCTGCGCGTTGATGAACCAGTTGAAGGCCGCCTGCTGCTGCACCGGGGAATAGTGCTGCACGTCGTCCATCATCACGGCGCCCCAGCGTTCGTCGAACGCGGGCGGCTCGTTGATGTCCGGGTGCAGCCAGCCCACCAGCGCGCCCTGCTCGCGCAGCGACGCGCGCACGGCCTCCAGCAGGTGGCTCTTGCCCGTCCCTTCCTCGCCCCACAGGTAGGTGGGCACCGGCGAATGCAGCGCGGGCTCCGGGCCGTGGCCGACCCAGAGCTTCAGGTGCTCCAGCGCCGCGACGTTCGGGCCCGCAATGAAGCTGGCAAGGGTCGGCCCGGTCTGGAGACCGATGTCGAGCGCGAGCTGCTTCATGGACACGTGCAAAGGAACGGAAAAAGGGCGAGGCCCGGAATGGAATGGCCGCGGGGCGCGGTTGGGCGACCCTTAAAATCGCCGCGGAATTCTATCGGCCCGTCCCGAGCCCGCTTGCGGCGCCCCGGCGCGGCGCCTTTCACCCACCCTTGCCTCCCGCTTCCCGCCTGCCCTGCCCATGACCCCGCCCTCCTCCCCCCCCCTGAGCTACAAGGACGCCGGCGTCGACATCGACGCGGGCGACGCGCTGGTCGACCGCATCAAGCCACTGGCCAAGAAGACGATGCGCGAAGGCGTGCTGGCGGGCATCGGCGGCTTCGGCGCGCTGTTCGAGGTGCCCAAGCGCTACAAGGAGCCGGTGCTGGTCTCGGGCACCGACGGCGTGGGCACCAAGCTCAAGCTGGCCTTCGAATGGAACATGCACGACACCGTGGGCATCGACCTCGTGGCCATGAGCGTCAACGACGTGCTGGTGCAGGGCGCCGAGCCGCTGTTCTTCCTCGACTACTTCGCCTGCGGCAAGCTGGACGTGGACACGGCCGCGGCCGTGGTCGGCGGCATCGCCAAGGGCTGCGAGCTCTCGGGCTGCGCGCTGATCGGCGGCGAGACGGCCGAGATGCCCGGCATGTACCCGGCCGGCGAATACGACCTGGCCGGCTTCGCGGTCGGTGCCGTGGAAAAGTCGAAGATCCTCACCGGCCAGAACGTGAAACCCGGCGACGTGGTGCTGGGCCTGGCCTCGCACGGCGTGCATTCCAACGGTTTCTCGCTGGTGCGCAAGGTGATCGAACGCGCTGGCGCGGACCTGCCCGCCACGCTGGACGGCAAGCCCTTCCGCGAGGCCGTGATGGCGCCCACGCGCCTGTACGTCAAGCCGGTGCTCGCGGCGCTGGACAAGCACCCGATCAAGGCGCTGGCCCACATCACCGGCGGCGGCCTGCTCGAGAACATCCCGCGCGTGCTGCCCGAAGGCATGGCCGCCCGCCTGAAGAAGGGCAGCTGGCCGCAGACCGAACTCTTCGCCTGGCTGCAGAAGGTGGCGGCCATCGACGACATCGAGATGAACCGCACCTTCAACAACGGCATCGGCATGGTGGTCGTGATCGACGCCGCCGAGGCCGGCGCCTGTGCCGCCACGCTGCGCGGCCTGGGCGAGACGGTGCATGAGATCGGCGCCATCGCGCCGCGCGGCGACGGCGCCGCCGTGCAAGTGGGCTGAGCCTCCCGCAGCAGCCACCCAGGCCCGGCCGCCACGCATGTCTCGTTCCCCGATCCATCCGTCCAGCGCCCCCGCCCCCCTTGCCACCCCGCCGATGCTGGGGCCGCCGGCCTCGCCAGGCGTGGTGATCGCGAGCTACGTGCTCATGGGCGCGGCCCTGCTGGGCGTGATGCTGAGCCATCTGCTGGTGGGCCTGCTGGCCGTGTGCGTGGGCTTCCTGGCCACGCGCACCTTCGTGCGGCTGATGCTGCGGCTGGCCCACCGGCTGCTGGCGCGCTATTCGCCCGGGGACGCCGACGGCCCGCTGCCGCGGCGCATCGAAAGCATCATCCAGGCCGTCACCATCATCGTGGTGATCGTGGGGCCGCTGGCGCTGCTGGGCATCGGCATTTCGCAGGCGCGCGAGTACATCGTGGACGCACCGCAGCAGTACCGCGAGCTGCTGGACTACGTGGCGCGCACCATCCTCGAGCTGCGCCAGAAGCTGCCGCCGGACCTGGCCAGCGCGCTGCCGGCCGCCGCCGGCGAGGTGCAGCACATGGTGGCCAACTACCTGCGCACGCAGGCCGGCTCGCTGGCGCTGGCGGGCCGCGCCTGGCTGGCCGGGCTGCTGTTCGCGTACGTGGGCCTGATCGTCGGCGGCCTGGCCGCCGTGACGCGCGCGCCGGCCCTGCGGCTGCCGCTGGCGGCCCAGATGCACCAGCGCATCACCACCTTCGGGCAGGCCTTCCGCCAGATCGTCGCGGCGCAGTTCTGGATCGCCACCTTCAACACCACGCTGACGGCCATCTTCCTGCTGTTCGTGCTGCCGCTGTGGAACCTGCAGCTGCCCTACACGCCCGCGCTGATCACGCTCACCTTCGTGGCCGGGCTGATCCCGATCGTGGGCAACCTGCTGTGCAACGTGGTGATCACGCTGGTGGGCCTGTCGGTCTCGCCGCTCACGGCCGCCGCCTGCCTGGCCTTCCTGATCCTGATCCACAAGGCCGAGTACGCGATCAATGCCAAGGTGGTGGGCAGCCGCACGCACATCGCCGTGTGGGAGCTGCTGGCCGTCATGTTCGCGGCCGAGGCGGTCTTCGGCCCGGCCGGCCTGGTGGCCGCGCCGCTGTTCTACGCCTACCTGAAGAAAGAGCTGCAGGCGGCGCAGCTGGTCTAGCCGCCTTCGGGCGCGGCCGCGCCGCTTGCGCGCCAGGGCAGGCGCCAGCGGACAATCCATCGCATGGACGCCGAAGCCGCCCTGCTGCAGACCCTGCGCACCCGCGTGGACCGGGTGGTCCGCCGCCTGCCCGAGGCCGACGAGGCCGGCCGCTGGCATGCCCACCGGCTCAACGGCCGCGCCCTGCGCCTCGTGCGGCCGATCACCTTCACACCCTATGCGTCGGCACGCCCCTGCTCGGCGCGCTGCGCCTTCTGTTCGGAGAACCTGCGCACCGACCGCGGCGGCGTGGCGGCCGCGCGGCTGCGGCCGGATGCGGGCTACTTCGCGGGCCTGCGGCGCGCGCTGGCGGCCCTGCGCGGCGTGCCGCTGTCCTGGTCCCTGTCGGGGCTGGAGAACACCGACGATCCCGACTGGCTGCTCACGCTGCTCCACACCCTGCAGGCGGCCGAAGGCGCCGGCCCCGGCGAAGGCGTGGCGGTGGAAGAGCGCGTGCTGTACACCAACGGGGCCGGCTTCGCGCAGGCCCGGGGCGCGGCCCTGCGCGAGGCACTGCAGCGCTTCGGACTGAGCTGGATCGAACTGTCGCGCCACCATGCCGAGGGGCCGGTCAACCAGGCCCTGATGCGTTTCCGGCCCGGCGAGCCGATCGCCACGCAGGCGGTCTTCGAGCGCGTGCTGGCCGAGCTGGCCGATGCCTTCCCGGTGCGGCTGGTCTGCCTGTTGCAGCAGGGCGGCGTGCGCACGCTCGCCGACGTGGCGGCCTACCTGGCCTGGGCGCGCCGCTGCGGTGCCGGCACCGTGATTTTCCGCGAGTTCTCGCAACTGGACGCCGGCTACCGCGACAACGCCACCGCGCGCCACCTGCAGGCCGCCCGCGTGCCCATGGCGCCGCTGCTGCAGGCCTGCCTGGCCGATGCGTCCACCTGCGCCGGCTGGCGGATCGAATCGCTCACCGAGGGCTACTACTTCTGGAACCTGCGGCTGCGCACGCGCGAGGGGCTGCAGGTCGTGTTCGAGCGCTCCGACTATGCGGCGATGCACCGCCGCCATGCGAGCGGCGACGTCTACAAGCTCGTCTACTTCGCCAACGGCCAGTTGTGCAGCGGCTGGGAACCCGGTCACGAGGTGCTGCTGGACACCCGCCTGGCAGGAGCCGTGGATGGATGAGCGCAGCTGGCTGCACCTGGAGCCGGAGCCCGCCGAGCACGCTGTGCCGGCCGACCTGATCGCACGCGACCCCATGGCCGGGCGCGACATCGGCTGGGTCACGCAGATGCGGCCTTTCGTGCGCCAGTTCTGCCCGCCGGGCGGGCGCGTCTTCGACCCTTTCGCGGGCCTGGGCAGCACGCTGCTGGCCGCCCGCCTCGAAGGACGCGACGCCTTCGGCTGCGAGATCGACGCCGCGCGCGCCGCGCAGATCGGCGAACGCTTCGCGCGCCTGGGCCTGGCCTCGCCGACGGTGTTCGCGGCCTCCTGCGACACGCTGGCCGACAGCGTCCTGCCGCCCTTCGACCTGTGCCTGGCCAACGTGCCCTATTTCGGCTGCCGATGGGTGGGCGAAACGGTGCCGGGCCAGCTCTACGGCAGCGCCAGCTACGAAGCGCACCTGAACGGGCTGCGCGATGTCTTCCACCGCGTGCGCGGCACGCTGGCCGACGACGGCTTCTGCATCGCCATGGTGCAGAACCTGCGCGTGGGCGAACGCATGCTGCCGCTGGCCTTCGACCTGGCGCGCCTTCTCGGCAGCCTGTTCACGCTGCAGGAAGAGCGCGTGATCGTCTACGACCGCCCCGCCCGTGCCGCCACGCCGCTGGACGCGCGCAGCAACCGCAGCCACGAGTACGCCCTCATCGCCCGCAAGCATCGCGAACGGGTGGACCTGCTCGCCACCGCGGCGCTGCTGCAGGCGCTGCGCGCCGAGGGCCATCGCTTCATCGTCTTCGGCAGCTTCGCGCGCTGGCTGCGAGACCCGGCCTCGGCCAGGCCCGCAGACGCCGACCTGCAGGTGGCGCCCGACGAAGCCGCGCTCGGTGCACTGATGCGCAGCCTGGCCCTGCGCGGCTTTTCGCTGCGCTGCTGGGGCGACCCGGTCCACCTGCCCCTGAAGCTGGACGCCTGGCGCGGGCGCCACTACTTCCGGGCCGAGCGCATCGATCGCGAAGGCGCGGTGATCCGGCTGGACCTGTGCTTCGAGCCCAGCGGTCCCGAAGCCTCTTTCGATGTCCTAAACTGATCGGAACTCGTCCGTTCGTTGCAGGACGTCTGCGCACGGACGCAGAAGAATCCCGGGCATTCCCCAACCCTCCATGTCTCGAGGATTCGCCATGAAAAGCTGTCTGATAGTGATCGACGCGCAGGAGTCGTTCCGCCACCGCCCCTTTTACAGTCCGGCCGACGTGCCGGCCTGGCTGGCGGCGCAGAACGCGCTCATCGCAGGCTGCATCGCGGCCGATGTGCCGGTGCTGCGCGTGTTCCACGTCGATGGACCGGCCGATGCCTCGAACCCTTTCGCCGAGGCATCCGGCCTCGTGCGCCCCATCGACGGCCTGGCCGAATTCGAAGCCTGCGCCACCTTCGTCAAGCACCGCCACAGCGCGCTGGTGGGCAGCGGCCTGGATGTCTGGCTCACCTGCCACGGCATCGGGCGCCTGATCGTGAGCGGCATCCGCACCGAGCAGTGCTGCGAGACCACCACGCGCCATGCCTCGGACCTGGGCTGGACGGTGGATTTCGCGCTGGACGCCACGCTGACCTTCGACATGGTGCAGCCCGACGGGCAGCCGCTGTCCGTCGCGCAGATCCGGGCGCGCACCGCCACCGTGCTGCACGGCCGCTTTGCCCATGTGTGCAGCGCCGCCGAAGCGCTGGCGCGCACCCGCACCGTGGAGGCCGTGCCCGCATGACCACGCTGCAGGTCACGATCCTCGTGTTCGACGACGTCGAAGTGCTGGACTTCGCCGGTCCGTACGAAGTCTTCACCACCGCCGCGCGCGTGCGGGCGCGCCAGGCGCCCGCGCAGGCACCGGTCTTCCGCGTGTCGCTGGCCGCCCCCCGCCTGGCGCCGGTGCGCGCCCGCGCCGGCCTGCGCGTGCTGCCCGACCATGCGCTGCAGGAGGCGCCGCCGGCCGACATCCTGCTGATCCCGGGCGGCGTGGTGGACGGCCCGCGCCAGTCGCCCGCCGTGCTGGCGTGGATCGCGCGCCAGCACGCCCAGGCGCGGCTCACGGCCTCGGTCTGCACGGGCGCCTTCCTGCTGGCCGAAGCCGGCGTGCTGCCCGACGGCCCCTGCACCACGCATTGCGAGGACGCGGCCGACCTGCAGGGCCAGTTCCCCGCCTTGCAGGTGGACACCTCGCGCCGCTGGGTGGCCCAGCCCGCGCGCCGGCTGTGCACCTCGGCCGGCATCAGCGCCGGCATCGACCTGAGCCTGCACCTGGTCGGCGAATGGGCGGACCCCGCGCTGGCCGAGGCCACGGCGCGCCAAATGGACTACCCCGGGGCCGCCGAGGGCCGGACGCTGTGAACGCCGGTCCGCGCCTGCCGCCCGCACGGCGCTCGCCGCCGGCCGCAGGCGCGCATCGCGGGCCTGTGGGCGCCTGCAAACCTTGTCCTTGACATGCCAGAGCCGCCCATCCGCGTCCTTTTCGTGCTGTTGCCCGACAGCCTCATCCTCGACTGGGCGGGCCCGGCCGAGGCGCTGCGCATCGCCAACCAGCAATTGCGCGCCGACGGACGGCCCGAGCGCTTCCGGCTCGAATTCGTGGGGCCTGCGCCCTCGGCGCGCAGCTCGGTCGGCGCCCAGTTGCAAGGGCTGGCGCCGCTGCCCGCGCAGTGGGGCGACGAGCCGGCCTGGATCGTGCTGGTCGGCCAGCCGGGTGAGCGCATCGCGGTGCACACGCCCGAGGCGCGCGCGCTGCTGCACTGGCTGCGCGGCCAGCGATTGGAGGCCGGGCGGCTGGAGCTGCTCACCGTGTGCGCGGGCGCGGTGCTGGCGGCCCACGCCGGCCTGCTTGCCGGCCGCCGCGCGACCACGCACCACCACCATCTGCAGGAACTGGCCGAGGTCGAACGGCACTGCGAGGTCGTGAACAACCGCGTCTTCGTGCTCGACGCGCCGGTCTACAGCAGCGCGGGCGTCACCACCGGCATCGACCTGGTGCTGCACCGCATCGCCGCGCTGTGCGGCGATGCGCTGGCCGCGCGCGTGGCACAGGCGATGGTGGTGGCGCTGCGGCGCGGCCCGCACGATCCGGAGCTGTCGCCCTTCCTGGCCCACCGCAATCACCTGCATGCGGCGCTGCACCGCGTGCAGGACGCCGTCAGCGCGCAGCCGCAGGAGGACTGGACCGTGCCGCGCATGGCCGCAGTGGCCTGCACCTCGCCGCGCCATCTGGCACGCCTCTTTGCCGAGCACACGGGCGTGGCGCCGCTGGCCTACCTGCGCCGCCTGCGCCTGGCCACGGCGCAGATGGCCCTGGCGGCCGGCGCCAGCGTGGGGCATGCGGCGGCGCAGGCCGGCTTCAGCTCCGACACGCAGCTGCGGCGCGCGTGGCGGCATTTCGGCCTGCCCGGCACGCCGGGCGGCGGCTGAAGGCCGCCCGCGGCTGGGCCCGCATCCCGCGCAGCCGCCCGCCGGGCGGATCACGCCTGCGCAGGTTCATCCGTCGCTGCGTGGCGCCGCGCCAGCCAGCCGGCCGCGTGGCCCGCCAGCGCATCGATCTGCAGCCACACCAGCGCCAGCTGCGTGCGCACCAGCCGCAGCGTGGCCGTCTCATCCTCCGACGCCGCGCCGCTGCCGTGGTCGGCCATCGCCGAGAGGGCGGCGCGCGCGGCCCGAGCCGCGGCGGCCGGCGGCGCGGGCGGCTCGCCGCGCGCCAGGGCCCCGCCCAGCGCCTGGAGAGCCGCCACGGCCTCGGCCGCCGCCTGCTGGAGCACCGGGCCGCGCACGGCGTCCGTGAGCGCCATGCGGTGCGCGCCCAGCGCCGAGAGGTAGTTGAGCAAGGTGTGCGACTGGATCAGGAAGCGCAGCGCCGCCCCGGCCTGCGGCCGCGCGAAGCCGGGCTCGCGCAGCATCTCGTTCACGGCCGTGGCCAGCGCGGCATCGGCGTTGTGCGCGTTGCGCCGCGCCAGCCGGTAGGCCAGCGTGTCGTTGGCACCGCTGCGGTACTGCGCCGCGATCTCGGCCAGGTAGGCGCCCTGCGCGTGCAGCGCCTGGCCCGCCACCTCGTGCATGCGCCGCGCCTGCCAGTGCGGCAGCACCAGCAGCACGGCCAGGCCGGCGATCGCGCTGCCGATGGCGGTGTCGATCAGGCGCGGCACGATCAGCGTCGCGCTGTCCATCACTTGGTGGAAGCTCAGCAGCACCAGCAGCGTCACGCAGGCCGTGGCCAGCAGGTAGCGTGTGCCGCGCAGGGCGAAGAAGAGCACGCCCGCCATCACCGCGAAAAGCGTCTGCGCCAGCGGCTGCGGGAACAGTTCGACCAGCGCCCAGCCGACCACCACGCCCAGCGCTGTGCCGGCGATGCGCTGGCCCATGCGCGCGATGGTGTCGCCATAGCTGGGCTGGCACACGAAAAGCGTGGTCAGCAGGATCCAGTGGCCGTGCGGCAGGTGGAACAGCCGCATCACACCGAAGCCCGCCGCCAGCGCCACGCCCAGGCGCACGCCGTGCCGGAACAGCGGCGAGCGCGGCGTGCACTGGCGGCGCACGCGCGCCCAGGCGTCGCGCCAGCCGCGCGGCGAACGGTCGAACAGGCTCATGTCGGCGCGGCCCAGGCGCGCCGCCGGGTGCGCCGTGTGGCTGGCGCCGGCCAGCTGGCCTTCGAGCTGCGCCAGGTTGCGCGCCAGCGCCTCGACCGAGCTCAGCAGCGCCGCGGCCTCGGGCGCCAGGCCCTGCGCGCGCGCATGGGCGATCGCACTGCGCAGCTCGGCCAGGGCCTGCACGCCGGCGTCGCCCCTCACGAAGGGCTCGCGCCGCGCGATGGACGCGGCCAGGCGGCGGCAGGCCTCGCCCTGCAGGTTCAGCACGCGCTGGCAGCGGTACAGCAGGTCGCTGTGGAAGAAGGTGCGGGCCAGGGCCTCGTACTGCTCGTGCGAGGAACTCGCGCGCTCGTGCACGTCCTGCGCGATCAGGTACAGGCCGCGGTAGCGCGCCAGCCGCCCCGAGGGCGCGCGCCGGCCCAGGCGGCTGAAGAGCGCTTCCTTGGTGGCGTTGAGCGCTTCCACCACGGCGGCGTTGCGGCGCGCCAGCACGAGGCGGCGGCCCTGCACGTCCACGTCGCGCAGCGGCTCGAGGAGCGAGGCCTTGTACTGCACATGCGCACCCAGCACCTGGAACAGCCGCACCAGCAGCGCCTGCACGGGCTGCACCGGGAACAGCGCGCACCAGAGCACCGACACCCCGCCGAAGGCGGCGGCGCCGGCCAGCAGCAGCGCGGGCTCCTGCCAGCGCCACCCGGCCAGGCCGGCCGCCTGCGCATGCTCGGCGCTCAACGTCGCGTACATGCCCAGGATCAGGGTGGCGTAGGCGATGGCCTTGTAGCGCGCGCCCACGGCGCCGAGCATGGTCAGGCCGAAGGCGGCCAGCGCGAAGGCGGCCACATAGGCCAGCGGATGCGGGAACAGCCATTCGACGCCCGAAGCCATGAGCGCGAAGCAGCCCAGCGTGGTGGCCGTGGCACGCAGGCGGCCGCGCCAGCTGTCGTCGGTCTCGGCCAGCGCGCTGGCGATCACGCCCAGCGCCAGCGGGATCGCCGCCGTCGGCCAGTCCTGCCAGCGGCACAGCGCCATCAGGCCCCCCAACACCAGCAGCACGCGCAGCGGCTGCGCCTGCGCGGCCAGGGCCGGGCCGTGCCGCCTGAGGACATTCATCCGCAAATTCATGGAAAGGGTGCGCGCAGGATGCGTGCCACCAGGGCAGCGCCGGCCCGGCCGGCTCGCGCCCACGCGGCGCATCGCTCAGGTATCGGCCCGATCCGCGCAGAAGCGCAGCACGTGCCCGTCGGGCTCGCGGATGGCGAACTCGCGCAGGCCCCAGGGCTGCGAGGTGGGCGGCTCCAGCACCGTGACGCCGCGCTGGCGGTAGGCCGCGTGCAGGCCGTCCACGTCGTGGCCGACGTGGATCACGATCTCGCCGCGCCAGGGCACCGCCGGGCGCGGGCCGCCCTGCCACAGCCGCAGGTACACGGCTTCGCCCAGTTCGCGCGAGGGCGGCACGTGCTTGACGCGGGCGTAGGTGGGCGGCTCGCCAGCGATGAAGTCCTGCTCGAAACCCAGCACTTCGGAGAACCAGCGCGCCGCCCGCACCACGTCCGACACGGGCAGCACCGGCTGCACGCCGTGGAACTGGTGCACGGCCCCGAGGGGAGCGCTGCCGGCGGACATGGCCGACTCAGTTCCTGGCCCGCCGCAGCGCGGCCACGCGTTCGGCGACCAGGTCCACGTCCAGCGCGTCCTCGGCATGCGCCAGATAGGTTTCCAGGTCCTCCACCGCGCGCTGCGTGTGGCCCTGCTGCGCATGGGCCATGCCGCGGTCGCGGTATTCGGCCCAGGCTTCGGGCAGCAGCACGACCAGCCGATCCTGCACCGGGATCAGCCGCGCCCAGTCTTCCTGCGCCTGGTGGATTTCCTTCAGGTTGCGCAGCATGCGCGCGATGATCTCGCGCGAGGACGCAGGCTGCAGATACAGGCCCAGCGGCACGTCGAACTCGCCGACCAGGCCGCTGCTGCGCTTGTATGGCTCCAGCCGCTCGCTGAGCTCCTCGCGTGAGAGCGACTGGCCGGTGAACGGGTCCAGCACCACCTGGCCCTTGGGCAGCGCGACCTTGAGCATGAAATGGCCCGGGAAGCTGATGCCGCGCGCCGACAGGTTCAGACCCTGCGCCAGTTCCAGCCACAGCACGGCCAGCGAAATGGGGATGCCGCGGCGCGTGCGCAGCACGGCGTTGAGGTAGCTGTTGTCGGGGTCGTAGTAGTCGTTGACGTTGCCGCCGAAGCTCAGGTCGCGGAAGAAGAACTGGTTCAGCGCGCGCAGCCGGGCCAGCGGCGCGGCGTCGGCGGGCAGGCGGCGCTTGAGGCGCGCAAGCAGCTGGTCCACGTCACCCAGCACCTGCTGCACGTCCACGTCGGGGTACTCGTCCTGCGCCAGGCTGGCGGCCGCTTCCAGCAGCGGGAAGTGGTCGTCGCTCTGGACCAGCGATGCGAAATAGGCCAGCGGCGTGGGAGGGTCGAAGCTCAGAGGCATGGGGCTTTGTAGTGGAGGGGCTGCACAGCGTCAAGGCAGCCTCTCATGCGGTTTCGGGCCAGGCCCGGGCGGGCGCCTCAGCCTCAGCGCCGCAGGAGGCTGCGCAGCCGCACGCCCACGGCCGTGAGCGCACCGAAGTACAGCAGCGCCGCGCCGGCGATGAAAGCGGCCAGCCAGGCGATGCGCAGCAGCCGCGCCTCGCGCAGCGCCACCCAGTCGATGGCGCGGTTGCCCCACCACAGCAGCGCGCCCATCAAGGCCGAGGCCACGAGCACCTGCAGCACGAAGCGGCCCCAGCCCCGCAGCGGCTGGTAGCTGCCGCGCCGGATCAGCCCCACCAGCAGCCACAGCGCATTGACCATGGCACCGATGCCGATGGTCAGCGTGAGCGCCGCATGCTGCAGCTGCGGCACCAGCAGCAGGTTGAGCAACTGCGTGAGGACGAGCACGCCGATGGCGATGACCATCGGCGTCTTCATGTCGTGCTTGGCATAGTAGCCCGGCGCCAGCACCTTGATGGCCACGATGCCGACCAGCCCGACGCCATAGTTGGCCAGGGCCAGCGTGGTGCGCTGCACGTCGGTGCCGGTGAAGGCGCCGTTGTGGAACAGCACCGCCACCAGCGGCTGCGAAAAGAGCAGCAGCGCCACCGCGCAAGGCACGGCCAGCAGCAGCACCAGGCGCAGGCCCCAGTCAAGCATGGCGCTGTAGCGCGCTTCGTCCTTCGCCGCGCGGGCCGAGGCCAGCTGCGGCATCAGCACCACGCCCAGGGCCACGCCCAGCAGCGCCGTGGGGAACTCCATCAGCCGGTCGGCGCTGGTGATCCAGGTGACGCTGCCGGCCGCCAGGTGCGAGGCGATCTGCGTGTTGATGAGCAGCGAGATCTGCGCCACGCTCACGCCCAGCAGGGCCGGCAGCATGAGGCGCAGCACCTTGCGCGTGGGCCCGTCCTGCCAGGCCGTGCGCAGCGCGCGCCAGCCCAGGCCGATGCGCGGCAGCATGCCGATGCGCCGCAGCGCCGGCAGCTGGATGGCCAGCTGCAGCACGCCGCCCAGCATCACGCCCGCGCATTGCGCGTAGATCGGCTCGATGCCCCAGCGCGCGAACAGCGGCGCGCCCACGAGCAGCGACAGGATGAGCGCCAGATTGAGCAGCACCGGCGAGGCGGCCGGCACGGCGAATTTCTTCCAGGTGTTGAGCACGCCGCCCGCCAGCGCCACCAGCGACATGAAGCCGATGTAGGGGAACATCCAGCGCGTCATGACCACGGCGGCGTCGAAGGCGCCCTTGTCCCGCAGGCCGCTGGCCATGGCCCAGACCATCAGCGGCGCCCCGACCACGCCGGCCACGCACAGCAGCACCAGCACCCAGGTCAGCAGGGTGGCCACATGGTCGACCATGTCCTTGGCCGCCGCCTCGCCCTGCTGCGTGCGGTGCGCGGCCAGCACGGGCACGAAGGCCTGGCTGAAGGCGCCCTCGCCGAACACGCGGCGAAACAGGTTGGGAATGCGGAAGGCGACGTGGAAGGCGTCGGTCAGCGCGCTGACGCCGAAGACCGAGGTCATCAGCACGTCGCGCACCAGGCCGGTGACACGCGAGGCCAGGGTGAGCAGGGAAACGGTGGAGGCAGCTTTGAACAGGGACACGGCGGCGTGCAGTGTAGGGGCTCGCCCCCACCGGAGCCGGCCCCTTTTGCGCCCCGGCCACGGCTGGGATAGAATCCGCGGTTCGCTGCAACATCCCCAGACACCAAGGAATTCAGAAAAATGGCATCTGCCAAGCCCAAGAAGAAGAACCCGCGCCTCGCGTCGGGCCGCAAGCGCGTCCGCCAGGACGTCAAGATCAACGCCGCCAACAGCTCGCTGCGCTCCAAGTACCGCACCGCGGTGAAGAACGTCGAGAAGGCCGTCGCCGCCGGCGACAAGACCAAGGCCTCCGAGCTGTTCGCCAAGGCCCAGAAGGTGGTGGACACCGTCGCCGACAAGGGCATCTTCCACAAGAACAAGGCTGCGCGCGACAAGAGCCGCCTGGCTGCCAAGGTCAAGGCCCTGGCCCTCGCCGCCGCACCGGCCGCCGCCTGACGGACATTCAGGTCAGCCCGGATCGCCCCGCCCTCTTCGGGCATCTGCGATCCGCCGTTTGATCGGGTGCGCTGCAGCGAAACGAGAGAACCGCCTTCGGGCGGTTTTTTCATGGGCGCGAGTAGAGGATCAGTCCTTGGCCGGCTTCGCGTCGGGCACCAGGCAAGCCTCGGCCACCTGCAGGTCGTTGTCCTTGGCGAAGTTCATCACGAAGTCCCAGGCCATCGGCTCCGCGTCGCGCAGGTCGCGATGCACCACCACGCACTTGACCCCGTTGACCACCGTGGGCACGCACCAGGGCGAGTAGCTCAGGTGGCTGCCGGGGCGCGCGCCGCCGGGCCGGAATTGGCACATGACCCCTGCCAGGCGCTCGGCCCAGTCGCTGGGACGGAAGGTGCGCCCGGCGCTGGTGATGCCCTGGATGAAGATCTCTTTGGAGGGGGAAGGAGCCATGGAGGGAAAGACGCCGCCTGGGTGTTGCGGCGCACAAGATTCTACCGCCGGGCCTTGCAGGCTTCGTGCCGCCCTGGGCATGCGCCGTGCCTGTCCAGGGGCATCCGGCCGGGCATGGCTGTGATGCGCAATCCTCAACGAAGGCGTCATGGCCCGCTCCTAGAATCCCGCTTCCCTTTCACGCTGCGACCCCTGGAGAGCCCATGAGCGCCACCGCCGAACCCACCTCGCCCCACGTCATGAACACCTACGGTCGCCTGCCGATCGCACTGTCGCATGGCCAGGGCTGCCGCGTCTGGGACACGAACGGCAAGGCCTACCTGGACGGCCTGGGCGGCATCGCCGTGAACACGCTGGGCCACAACCACCCCGAGCTGGTGCCGGCCCTGCAGGAGCAGCTGACCAAGATCATCCACAGCTCCAACTACTACCACGTGCCTGGCCAGGAAAAGCTGGCCGCCAAGCTGACCGAGCTGGCGGGCATGACCAACGCCTTCTTCTGCTGCACCGGCCTGGAAGCGAACGAAGCCGCGCTCAAGCTCGCGCGCAAGTTCGGCCACAACAAAGGCATCGAGAAGCCCGAGATCGTGGTCTACGAGAAGGCCTTCCACGGCCGCAGCATCGCCACGCTGAGCGCCACCGGCAACGCCAAGATCCAGGCCGGCTTCGGTCCGCTGGTCGAGGGCTTCATCCGCGTGCCGCTCAACGACATCGAGGCGCTCAAGGCCAAGACCGAAGGCAATCCCAACGTGGTGGCCGTCTTCTTCGAGACCATCCAGGGCGAAGGCGGCATCAACCCCATGCGCGCCGAGTACCTCCAGCAGGTGCGCCAGCTGTGCGACGAGCGCGACTGGCTGCTGATGATCGACGAGGTGCAGTGCGGCATGGGCCGCACCGGCAAGTGGTTCGCGCACCAGTGGGCCGGCATCGTGCCCGACGTGATGCCGCTGGCCAAGGGCCTGGGCTCGGGCGTGCCGGTCGGCGCCGTCGTGGCCGGCCCCAAGGCGGCCGAGCTGTTCCAGCCCGGCAACCACGGCACCACCTTCGGTGGCAACCCGCTGGCCATGCGCGCGGGCATCGAGACCATCCGCATCATGGAAGAACAGAACCTGCTCGCGCATGTGCAGCAGGTCGGCGACCACCTGAAGGCCGCGCTGCAGGCCGCCTTCGACGGCGTGGCCGGCGTGAAGGAAGTGCGCGGCCAGGGCCTGATGCTGGGCATCGAGCTGGACCGGCCCGCCGGCGCCATCCTCACGCGCGCCTGCGAGGCCGGGCTGCTGCTCTCGGTCACGGCCGACAGCGTGATCCGCCTGGTGCCGCCGCTGATCCTCACCATCGCCGAAGCCGACGAGATCGTCGCCATCCTGGCGCCGATCGTGAAGGACTTCCTGCAGGAGTGAGCGCCACGTGCGCGCCCGCCGCATCGGCGCGCGCGGCGATCCGCCTCGAAGGGCCGGCCGGATGGCGCGAGCACCCTGCCACAATGCACCTTTGAGCACACCGGGGGCCGCGAGGCGCCCGCCTCTTTCGCCATGACCTCTCCCGCGATCCGCCACTACCTGCAGTTCTGCGACCTGAGCGCCGACGAGTACGCCTACCTGTTCGAGCGCGCGGCGTTCATCAAGCGCAAGTTCAAGGCCTACGAAAAGCACCACACGCTCTCCGACCGCACGCTGGCCATGATCTTCGAGAAGGCCAGCACCCGCACGCGCGTGAGCTTCGAGGCCGGCATGTACCAGCTCGGCGGCAGCGTGGTGCACCTGACCACGGGCGACAGCCAGCTGGGCCGCGCCGAGCCCATCGAGGACAGCGCCAAGGTCATCAGCCGCATGACGGACCTCGTGATGATCCGCACCTTCGAGCAGGAGAAGATCGAGCGCTTCGCCGCCAACTCGCGCGTGCCCGTCATCAACGGCCTGACCAACGAGTTCCACCCCTGCCAGATCGTCGCCGACCTCTTCACCTTCCTGGAACACCGCGGCACCGACGCGGAAGGCAAGCCCGACATGGCTCGCCTGGCCGGCAAGACGGTGGCCTGGGTCGGCGACGGCAACAACATGGCCAACACCTGGCTGCAGGCGGCCGACCTGCTGGGCTTCACGGTGCATGTGAGCACGCCCAGCGGCTACGAAATCGACGAGAAGCTGGCCTTTGGCGGCCGCACGCCGCGCGCCGGCAGCTACAAGGTGTTCAAGGACCCGATGGACGCCTGCCGCGGCGCCGACCTGGTGACCACCGACGTGTGGACCAGCATGGGCTACGAGGCCGAGAACGAGGCCCGCCGCAAGGCTTTTGCCGACTGGTGCGTGGACGAGGCCATGATGGCCGTCGCGCAACCCGACGCCCTCTTCATGCACTGCCTGCCCGCCCACCGCGGCGAGGAAGTGCAGGCCGAAGTCATCGACGGCCCGCAGTCCGTGGTCTGGGACGAGGCCGAGAACCGCATGCATGCGCAGAAGGCGCTCATGGAGTACCTGCTGCTGGGCCGGCTCTGAGCCCCGCCGCCTGACGCCTTCGTGCGCAGCGCCCGCCGCGGCGCCCGACCCATGGACCTGATGACCAGCTACCTGCCGCGCTACCAGTTCGCGCAGGCGCACAGCCTGCACGTGCCTGCGCCGCCTGCGCGCGTGCTGGCTGCCGCAGCCCGGCCCGAGGTGGTGGACGACCCGGTGGCACGCCGGTTGATCACGCTGCGCGAACTGCCATCGCGGCTCGCGGGGCGGCTGGGCCTGCACTCGGCGCTGGCGCAACGCCCGGCCTTCGGTCTCGCCCATTTCACACCGCTGGGCCGCAGCGAAGAAGAGCTGGCCTTCCGCCTGGCCGGCCGCTTCTGGCAGGCCGACTACGGCCTGGTGCCGCTGGCCGATGCACCGGCCTTCGCCGCCCTCGACGCCGCCGGCCTGGCCAAGCTGGTGCTCAACTTCAGCGTGCAGCCCGAAGGCCGCGGCACGCGCCTGAGCACCCGCACGCGCGTCTGGTGCGGGGACGACGCGGCGCGCCGCCGCTTCACCCCCTACTGGTGGTTGATCCGTCCCGCGAGCGGCCTGATCCGGCAGCGCCTGCTACAGCGCGTGCGCGCCGCCGCACTGGCGCCCGACGCATGAGCAGTTGCCAGCAATGCGGCGCCTGCTGCGCCGCCTACCGCGTGGACTTCAGCGTGCACGAGCTGATGAGCGAAGGCGGCCCGGTGCCCGACGGCCTGGCGCTCGCATTCACGGGCAGCCTGGCGCGCATGCGCGGCACCGACCATTCGCCGCCGCGCTGCGCGGCGCTGTCGGGCCGCATCGGCAAACGCGTGGGCTGCGGCATCTACGAATGGCGGCCCGGCCCTTGCCACGAACTGGAAGAAGGCAGCGATGCCTGCCAGCGGGCGCGGGCGCGGCATGGGCTCCTGCCGCTGCCGAACTGAAGCGCGGGCGCGGCGCCGACAGCAGCTTTGTACGCCTATGACTGCGGTGGATCGGCCACCGCGGTACTGCTGCCGTGGACTTTCGCGAAGGTGAGGATCACTTCGCGGATCAGCTTGCGCTGCGGCGCAGGCAGTTGCAGGAAGGCGTCGAAGGTTTCGCGCTCCAGGTAGCCCGCACCCTCGTCCCAGCGTTTCTGCTCGGCACGCAGGTGGCGCAAGGTGCGGTCACCGAAACGAAGGAAGTGCGGCTCCACCTTGAGCCGACGGGCCAGCTCTTGCAGCTTGTCCTGGGTGGGAATCGCCTCGGCGTTCAACCACTTCCAGGCTGACCTTGCCTCGTTTTCACGTACATCAAGTCATGCAGCCAAGCTGGTGCTCTCCCAGATCACCGGGGGCAGGAAGCCGTTAGCCGAGTGCAAGCGCTGGCGGTTGTACCAGCCCTCGATCCAGTCGACGATGTCCAGCCTGGCCTGCGCCCGCGTGTCGTAGCGTACCTGGTAGATGCGCTCGACCTTCAGCGTCTTGAAGAAGCTTTCCATCGGCGCGTTGTCCCAAGCGTTGGCCTTCCTGCTCATGGACATCGTGATGCCCAACTCGGCGACCAGCGCCCGGTAGCGTCCGCTCGCATATTGCGCCCCACGGTCGCTATGTACCAGCAGGCCCTTGGGCGGCTTGCGCTGCCACCAGGACGACTTCAAGGCAGTACACACCAGCGTGGCGTCGATGGTCTCGGACATCGACCAGCCCACGATCCGCCGGCCAGCCAGGTCCATCACCGCCGCCAGATACAGCCAGCCCTCGCCGGTGGCCACATACGTTATGTCTGCCACCCACGCCTGATCAGACTGCCAGCCGTCGAAGCGCCGATCCAGCAGATTCGCCGCCACCGGCAGGCAATGTGCTGAGTCGGTGGTCACCACGAACGGCCTTCTGTACACCGGGCGCAGGCCCTGGCGCCGCAGGCTCTTGCGCACTCGCTCGGCGCTGACGACTTCGCCCTGCTGGCGCAGCTTGTGGACGATCCGAGGGCGGCCATAGCTTCGGCGGCTTGCATCGTGGATGGCCGCCACCTTTGCGTCCAAAGCTTGGTTCGCGAGTGTGCCGGCACTGGGCGGGCGCACGCGCCATTGGCAGTAGCCGCTGCGGGACACCTGCAGCACGCGGCACAGCCGGCTGACGGTGTACTGGTCGCGATGCTCATCGATCCAGGCGTACTTCATCGCGACCCCCTGGCGAAGTACGCCGTCGCTTTTCGAAGGACTTCCACGTCCAGCTTCGCGTCGGCCAACTCTCTGCGCAGGCGGCTGTTCTCTGCCTCCAGTTCGCTCACCGGGCGCCGAGTGGGCCCCTCACTGGGCGGCACAGCCGCGCCGCCAGAGCCGGCCGCTGCAATGCCCTTTCTGGACCAATTGCCCAACGTCGCCACCGGCACCCCAAGACGTCGCGCGGCCTCGTGCCCGCCGACCGACGCCGCAAGCCTGATAGCCTCGGCCTTGAATTCCTGTGTGTACTGCCTCTTGGGCAGCCTGCCTTCTTTCATCTCGATTCTCCGTACCTTTGAAGTTTCCAACTTCTTGCTGTACGTGAAATCGAGGCAAGGTCATCGGCTCGGCCCGCACTTTCTGCACATACCTTGCTCCATCGCAAGGTGCGCCGCAAGAGCCCGCACCGCCGTGAGGCCTGCGCCTGAGACTGCCATCGGCCTGCGCTAGATTCGAACGCTTTTGTGCTGCAATGCAGCAGCAAAAGCCTACCCGAATCCATGCTGGCGATCGTCGTTTCTCTCCTCGTGCTGATGCTGCTGGCCTATCGCGGCGTCACGGTGCTGCTGCTGGCCCCTCTCGCAGCCGCGCTGGCCGTGCTGCTGTCGGGCGATGCGGCGCTGCTGCTGCCGCTGTACACCAGTACCTTCATGGCCGCGCTCAGCGGCTACGTGCTGCAGTACCTGCCCATCTTCCTGCTGGGCGCGCTGTTCGGCCGGCTGATGGCCGACTCGGGAGCCGCACAGACGCTGGCGCTGTGGATCGTGCGCAACGTGGGCGAGCGCCACGCCATCCTCACGGTGGTGCTGGCCTGCGCGCTGCTCACCTATGGCGGCGTGTCGCTGTTCGTCGTGGCCTTCGCCATCTACCCGATCGCTCGCAGCCTGTTCCAGACGGCCGACATCCCCAAGCGCCTGGTGCCGGCCACCATCGCGCTGGGCTCCTTCACCTTCACGATGACGGCGCTGCCGGGGTCGCCGGCGATCCAGAATGCGATCCCGATTCCCTACTTCGGCACCAACGCCTTCGCGGCACCGGGCCTGGGCGTGATTGGCGCGGTCTTCATCTTCACGGCCGGCCTGCTGTGGCTCCAATGGCGCGCCGCCGGGGCCCGACGCGCCGGCGAAGGCTACGGCCGGCACGAGGACGCCGCGGCCCGCGATGACGACCAGGCACTGACCCAGTTGCAGCAGCAGACCCTGCCGCTGCCCCTGGCACTGCTGCCGCTGCTGCTGGTGGTCGGCGTCAACGCGCTGCTGACCTACGCCGTGTTCCCGCGCGTGGACCTGGGATTCATGACCGAGCGCTTCGAATCGCTCGACCCGGCCAGGCTCACGGGCCTGTGGTCGCTGATCATCGCGCTGCTGACGGCCTGCGCGACCCTGATCGTGAGCCGCCTGGGCCACTGGCAGGACCTGAAGGAGAGCGTCAACCAGGGCGTGTTCGGCTTCATGCTGCCGCTGTTCAACACGGCCTCCGAAGTGGGCTACGGCGCCGTCATCGCCAGTCTGGCCGGCTTCGCGCTGATCCGGGACGCGGTGCTCAACGTGTCGCCGGGCAATCCGCTGATCTCCGAGGCCATCGCGATGAACGTGCTGTCGGGCATCACGGGCTCGTCCTCGGGCGGCCTGTCGATCGCGCTGCAGACCCTGGGCGTGGACTACCTGCAGATGGCGCAGCAGGCCGGCATCAGCCCCGAATTGCTGCACCGCGTGGCCGTGATGGCCGCCGGCGGCATGGACACGCTGCCGCATTGCGGCGCCATCATCACCCTACTGTCCATCTGCAAGCTGACGCACCGCCAGTCGTATGCCGACGTAGCCGCGGTCACCATGCTGTTCCCGCTGCCGGCCCTGGTGCTGGTGATCACCCTCGGCACCCTGTTCGGCAGTTTCTGAGAACGTGTTCAAAGTCTCACCCTCTTGATGTGAGAAGCTCGGTGGGTGAGAAAAGGCTACCCCAGCGACATCAAGCGCGAGCAGTTCGAGGTGATCCGGCCATTGCTGGAGAGTGCGCGCAGAAAGACTGCCCCACGCAAAGTGGAGCTGTACGAGGTGTTTTGCGCCGTGCTTTACCTGCTGCGCACGGGCTGTCAGTGGCGGGCACTGCCCAGTGACTTTCCCAAGTGGCGCACCGTGCACTCGTACTTTGCCATCTGGAGCGAGCCACGCGAGGGTGGCAGCCTGCTGGAGCAGGCATTAAAAAAATCAGGTTGGCGCGGCCCGCGAGAAACTGGGGCGCAACGCCTGCAGCACGCTCTTGATCGTGGACGCGCAGAGCGTGAAGAACACGGACACGGCGGGCTTGAAGGGCTATGACGCAGGCAAGAAGGTCTCGGGCATCAAGCGCCACATCGCGGTGGACACCCAGGGATTGCCGCATGCGATAGCGGTGACCACGGCCGAGGTGACGGACCGCAAAGGCGCACTGCAGGCGCTACAGCGCTGCAAGCCCCGGTTGAGCCGGCTACAAAGCCTGCTGTGCGATGCAGGCTACATCGGTCGGCCGTTCGCGCAAGGCGTGCAGCAGATTCTGGGAGGGCATGTGACGGTGCAGATCGCCAAGAGAAGCGAGCTTCACACTTTCAAGGTGATGCCCAAGCGCTGGGTCGTGGAACGCAGCTTTGCCTGGCTGGACAAGAACAGGAGGCTGTGGAAGAACTGCGAGCGATGGCTCAACACCAGCCTGCAGTTCGTCCACTTGGCATTCTTGGTGCTCTTGCTCAAGAGACTTTGAACACGCTCTGAGCGAAGACCGGGGCCGCAGCCTGTGTGGGCGGCCCCTAGCAACGCGGGCCGCTCAGCCCTGCTCCAGCATCCCGTACGCCACGATCTCGATCTTCATGCCCGGCACCACCAGCGCGGCCACCGCGGCGCTGGAGCGATTGGGGTACGGCGCCTCGAAGAACTCGCGATACACGGCGTCGATGGCCGGCATGTCGGTCACGTCGGTCATGTAGATCAGCACCTGCGTCACGTCGGCCAGCGTGCCGCCGGCGTTTTCCAGCGTGCGGCGCAGGTTCTCGAAGGTCAGGCGCGTCTGCGCCTCGATGGGACCGGTGTCGATGCTGCCGTCCTGGCGCACCGGGCCGTGCGCGGTGAAGAGCATCGCGCCCGTGGCCTTGACGGCCCACGAGAAGGGTTGCTTCAAGGCCGGCAGGCCAACGTCTATCACTTGCTTCATGGGCTGGAATCCTTGGTTTTGTTTCTTTGATGAAACGAGGTACAAAATAGGGATCAGGCGTTGTGAATAACCGACACCACGCCATTTTTTGCGGTGTTAACTTCCCCGGCACTCGCCCTCGACAAGCGATTTCCTACAGCCTTCCCTCATTTCCTCTGACACGCGAGCTCCCATGTTCCAGCACGTCCCAGCCTATCCCGGTGACCCGATTCTCTCCCTGATGGAGGACTTCCAGGCCGATCCGCGCCCCCACAAGGTCAGCCTGAGCATCGGCATCTACTTCGACGACGAGGGCAAGCTGCCCGTGATGTCGGCCGTGCGCAAGGCCGAGACCGCGCTGCTGCAGAACATCGGCCCGCGCTCCTACCTGCCCATGGAAGGCATGGCGGCGTATCGCCTGGCCGTGCAGAAGCTGGTCTTCGGCGCCCAGCACGAAGCCGTGACCAGCGGCCGCATCGCCACCCTGCAGACCCTGGGCGGCTCGGGCGGCCTGAAGGTGGGTGGCGACTTCCTGCGCCGCTACTTCGGCGGCTCGCAGGTCTGGGTCAGCGACCCGACCTGGGAGAACCACAAGGCCCTGTTCGAAGGCGCCGGCTTCAAGGTCAACACCTACCCCTACTACGACGAAGCCACGGGCGGCCTGCGCTTCGACGACATGCTGGCCACCTTCAAGCAGTTGCCCAAGCAGAGCATCGTGCTGCTGCACGCCAGCTGCCACAACCCCACGGGCGTGGACCTGTCGCAGGACCAGTGGCGTACGTTGATCCCCGTGATCGCCGAGCGTGAACTGATCCCTTATGTGGACATCGCCTACCAGGGCTTCGGCGACGGCGTGGACGCCGACGCCTTCGCCGTGCGTTCGCTGGCCGATGCCGGTGTGCGCTTTTTCGTCTCCAATTCCTTTTCCAAGAGCTTCTCGCTGTACGGCGAGCGCTGCGGCGGCCTGTCGGTGGTGTGCAAGGACAAGGAAGAGGCCGACCGCGTGCTGGGCCAGCTCAAGTCGGCCGTGCGCGCCAACTATTCCAGCCCGCCGACGCACGGCGCCCGCCTGGTGACGCAGGTGCTGGACACCCCCGAACTGCGCGCCGAATGGGAAGCCGAACTGGGCCAGATGCGCGCGCGCATCAAGGACATGCGCGAGCGCCTGTACGCCGCGCTGAACGCGCGCTTCGAAGGCCAGCGCGACTTCCGCTACTTCCTGACCCAGCGCGGCATGTTCAGCTACACCGGCCTCACGCCCGAGCAGGTGGACCGCCTGCGCGACGAGCACGGCGTGTACCTGGTGCGCTCGGGCCGCATGTGCATCGCCGGCCTGTCGACGAAGAACGTGGACCACGTGGCCCAGGCGGTCGCCGCCGTCCTGGCCTGAGGCTTGCAACGATCGCTTCCCGAGCCCTGCGGCCGCTGGCGCGCAGGGCTCGCGGAGCCGTTTCCGCGCCGCAAGCGCACGCAGAGGTAACCCCATGACCTGCCCCCACGATCCGAATGCCGGCGCCCGCCGCCCTGAAGACATCGTCCACGAGGAAAAGGCCCAGCTCGACTTCAGCCAGTCGATGAGCTACGGCGATTACCTGCATCTGGACGAAGTGCTCAACGCCCAGCATCCGCTCTCGCCCGCGCACGACGAGATGCTGTTCATCGTGCAGCACCAGACCAGCGAGCTGTGGATGAAGCTGATGCTGCACGAACTGCGTGCCGCCATCGCCGCCATCGCCAATCCGTCGGAAGACACCAAGCCCGAGGCTTTCAAGACGCTGGCGCGCGTCTCGCGCATCATGGAGCAGCTGGTCAACGCCTGGACCGTGCTGTCGACCATGACGCCGCCCGAGTACACCGCCATGCGGCCCTACCTGGCCAACTCCAGCGGCTTCCAGAGCGCGCAGTACCGCTGCATCGAGTTCGCGCTGGGCAACAAGAACGCCGCCATGCTCAAGCCGCATGCGCACCGGCCCGACCTGCTGGCGCAGGTGGAAGCCGCCTGGCGCGCGCCCTCGCTGTACGACGAAGCGCTGCGCCTGATGGCGCGCCACGGCCTCGCGGTGCCGGCCGACCGGCTGGAGCGCGACTGGACGCAGCCCTATGTGGCCAGCCCCGGCGTGGAAGAAGCCTGGCTCACGGTGTACCGCGACCCGCACCGGTACTGGGACCTGTACCAGCTGGGCGAGAAGCTCACCGACATCGAGGACGCCTTCCGCCTGTGGCGCTTCCGCCATGTGACCACCGTGGAGCGCGTGATCGGCTTCAAGCGCGGCACCGGCGGCACGGGCGGCGTGAGCTACCTGCGCAAGATGCTGGACGTGGTGCTCTTCCCCGAGATCTGGACGCTGCGCACGGCGCTCTGAGCCGGCCCGGCGCGCCGGGCGCCCTGGGTGGGCGCGGCCCACGCGCCCCCTCAGGCCGGCAGCGGCTCGCCGCCCACGCGCACCGGGCGGTGCGCCGGCTCCCCCTTCAACGCGCTCGGCGGCTGGCCGACGATGCGTTTGAAGGCGCGGCTGAAGGAGGCCTCGGAGTCATAGCCCAGCCGGTTCGCGGCCACGGTCACGCGCATGCCCTCCTGCGCGATCCAGCGCCGGGCCTGGAACATCTTGACCTTGGCCACGTAGCGCGCCGGGCTCTCGCCCACCGTGCGCGTGAAGGCTTCGGCAAAGCGCGAGCGCGACACGCCCATGAGGTCGGCCAGCGCCGGCACGCGCCAGTCGCGCTCCGGCTCGGCATGGATGGCGGCAATGACCTGTCCGATGCGCGGGCACTGCACGGCGGCCAGCCAGCCCGTGGCGTCGTTGCAGGCGCACTCCACCCAGGCGCGGATGATACTTGCCGCCAGCACATCGGCCAGCCGCGCGAGGATGCCGCAGCTGCCGATGCGGTCCATCGCCACCTCGCGCTCCATCGCATCGAGCAAGGCGGGCACGCCGGGGTTGCGCCGTGCCAGTTCGTCGGCGCGCATCAGTTCGGGCATCAGCGCCAGCAGGGGATGCAGGGGGTCCAGGTTGAAACGCAGGGTGCCGCAGAACAGCACGTCCGGCGCGGCGGGCGCAGCGCCGGCGCCCTCCTCGCCGCCCCGCCCGGGCCCTGCGCCGCGCACCACGTAGACCTGCTCCGACACCGGCACGCGCGGCAGCGCCTGCACGTCGGTAGGCTGCAGCCCAGGCGCACTGGCCAGCACATGGGCACTGCCGCGCGGCAGCAGGACGGCATCGCCCGGCGCCAGCCGAAGCCAGTCGCCGCCTTCCACGCGGAGCCAGCCGCCGCCGCTGGCGACGAAATGAAAGCGTGCCTCGCGCTGCGCCGGAAAGCGCACCGCCCAGGGCGCCTGCAGGATGCAGCGCCCGTATTCCACGCCGTCCAGGCGCAGGCCCAGCAGGATCCGGGTCAGCAGATCGCGCCGATCCGGGGGCACGGGCGGCAGCGTCCCCACCTGCGCAGACGCGGCAAGGCTGGAGGATTGGTCAAGCATTTGGTTCTTTATGGCATGGAAACGCCGGTATCCTAGACCTAAGCTGGGCCCTCCACAGCATGGCCATCCGGTCTCCCTTCTCGTGTCCTCCTCTTCGTCCTGCACCTCCTGCCCGTCGCTTCCGGCGACGGCCGCCCTCGATGCCGCTCCCGCTTCGAGCGGCGTCCCGCCAGCCGCCCAGGCCCCCTCCAGCACCCAGGAGGCGCCGCACTGGCCGGCCGTCGCCGCCCTGTCGCTGGGCGTGTTCGGGCTGGTCACGGCCGAGTTCCTGCCCGCCAGCCTGCTCACGGCCATGGCGGCCGACCTGCGCGTGAGCGAAGGCACGGCCGGCCAGACCGTGACGGCCACCGCCCTGGTCGCCGCCGTGTCCGCGCCGCTGGTGCCGCTGCTCACGCGCCACCTGGACCGTCGCACCGTGATGCTTGCGCTCACGGGGCTGCTGGTCGCGTCCAACCTGATCACGGTCAGCACCGCCAGCCTGATGGCGTTGCTGGCCGCGCGGCTGCTGCTGGGCATCGCGCTGGGCGGCTTCTGGTCCATGTCGGGCGCGCTCGCGCTGCGGCTGGTGCCCGCGCATCTGTTCGCGCGTGCGATGGCGCTGATCCTGACCGGCGTGTCCGTCGCCACGGTGTGCGCGGCGCCGCTGGGGGCCTGGATGGGCGAGCTGTGGGGCTGGCGCAGCGCCTTCCTGGCGGCCGGCGCGGTGAGCCTGCTGACGCTGGCGATCCAGCTCGCCTCCCTGCCGGCGCTGCCGCCGCGCGACCGGCCCGACCTGCGCGTGCTGGCCCGGCTGCTGGCGCGGGGCGACGTGCGCGTGGCGCTGCTGGCCGTGCTGCTGGTCATTTCCGGCCATTTCGCCGGTTTCACCTACATCCGGCCGCTGATGGAGAACGTCACGCAGCTCTCGGTGGGGGCGATCACCGGCATCCTGCTGGGTTACGGCATCGGCGGCTTCTTCGGCAACCTGGTCGGCGGCGCCATCGCCGAGCGCAGCGAGCGGCGCGCCATCGTGGCGGGCGCGGTGCTGATCGCGCTGCTGGCCGCCAGCCTGCTGGTGGCCGGCACGTCCTTCGCCGTCACGGCCGTGGCGGTGGTGCTGTGGGGTTTCGCCTTCGGCGCCTTCCCGGTCGGTTTCCAGACCTGGATCGTGCGTGCGGCGCCCGAGCAGGCGGAAGGCGCCGGCGGCCTGCTGGTGGCCGCCTTCCAGATCGCCATCGCCACGGGCGCGGTGGGCGGCGGGCTGCTGGTGGACCACATCGGCGCGCGGGGCGGCCCGCTGTTCGCGGCGGTCGCGATGACGCTGGGCGCGCAACTGGTCTGGCGACGCGGCCCGCGCGCGCCTGCCCAGGCGCGGTAGGCCGCCGCGCTCAGTGCGAGAGCTCGACGCGGTCGCGTTCGAGCTGCGCCAAGCAGGCCGGGTCGGTGGTGTCGATCCAGCAGGCAAAGATGGGGTGGCCGCCCATCAGCTGCGGGGGGCCGGCGCGGTGCGAGCGGTAGCCGCCTCGGCGCAGCAGGCGCTCGATGCCCAGCGGCGACACGGTGATCACGCGCTCGGCGCCCTGGGCGCGCGCGGCCTCCAGCGAGGCCGCCAGCAGCGAGGCCGCCACGTAGGCCGAAAACTGGCCCATCGCCTGGCCCGTGGGCTTGGTGAAGTCCACGGCCGCGAAGCGCGACAGCTCCCACACGCGCGGATCCCTGGGCGGTTCGGCGCCAGCCATCAGTTCGGGGAACACCTCGCCCAGCAGGTAGGGGCGAGTGGTGGGCAGCAGGCGCGCGGTGCCGATGACCGCGCCCGCATCGTCGCGCGCCACCACGTACAGCGTGTCCTCGCGGTCGAACTGGTCGCGCTCGATGCCGGGCTCGTCGATGAGCAACTCCCACTTGAGCATGTCGACGAAAACCTTGTGGCGGTAGCGGCCGATGTCTTCGAACAGCTGGGGGGCGATGTCGCCGCAGCGACCAGTGAGCATCTGCATGGGGGTGGATCCGAGTGGTTGTATCCATTCATTGCAGCGCTCCTGGCCCGTAGAAGAAACTACCAAGTCTGATAGCTTGCGCTGCGCCCCGCCGCGGACTCCGAAGTGTCAACAGCGTGGCGCGGCCCCGTGGCCGCCGGCTCAAGATAGGGACCCGCACCGGGCCGGCGTTTTCAGTTCACATGGCGTTGGCAGACCGCCTCGAAGGCCGGCGAGATCCAGTCGATGCGGTCGATGAAATCGGCCAGCACCTGGAGGTTGTGCTCCCAGGGCAGCGGACGCAGGCAGGCGTCCAGGACCTGGATGTTGGTGCGCGGCAGGCCCAGGCGCGCGACCTGCGGCCGCCCCACGCCCGGCAGCAACTGCCAATCCCAGCCCAGGGTCAGGGTGGCGGCGTCGGGGCTGATCCATTCGGTGTAGCCGGACATCTGGACCACGCGGCCGCAGCGCCCGGCGGCCACCACGGGCTCCTCCTCGTCGTCCATGCCGGACATCAGGTGGACCAGGCGCAGCGCCGCCAGCTCCGAGGGGCGCAGATGCAGCAGGCCTTCATGGAAGGACGGGTTCATGTCGCGCCTCCTGCCGACGCCACGGGGAAAGGCCGGGAGGCGCGCGGCGGCGCGAACGGCGCCACGACGGCACCCAGGCCTGCGGGCGCCGCCCTCTCGCGGCAGCGTCGTCCGGGCGGCGACTCGGCAGCAAGAAACATTTGATGTAAATTCATGCTGACGATTCACAATGCGAGGACCGTGGGCGCCGCCGCGCGGCGGTCTGGCGCTCCCCCTTCATCCGATTCCCTGCAGCAGGCCGTTCGTGCACTCCTTTGCCGAGAATCTCCTGGTCGCCCTGGACCGCGCCACCGACGAGGCCGTGGTCTTCCAGGCCCTGCTGAACGCTGCGCGCGACCTGGGCTTCGACCACTGCGCCTACGGCCTGCGGCTCGCGATCCCGGTCTCGAACCCCAAGGTCATCACGCTCAACAACTACTCCGAGCAGTGGCAGCGGCGCTACGCCGAGGCCGGCTACCTGCAGGTCGACCCCAGCGTGCGCCTGGGTCACCTGAGCCAGCAGCCGCTGGTGTGGACGGACGAGATGTTCGCGGACACGCCGGAATTCTGGGAAGAGGCGCGCGGCCAGGGCCTGTGCGTGGGATGGGCCCAGTCCAGCCTCGACGGCTTCGGCGTGGGAGGCATGCTCACGCTCTCGCGCGGGGGCGAGCCCTTCTCGGCGCTGGAGCTGCGCGAGAAGGAAACCAAGATGCGCTGGCTGGTGCAATCGGCGCACCTGTCGCTGTCGCGGCTGATGCAGGCACGCTACGTCCCGCCCCAGGAAGAGGCGCTGACCGCGCGCGAGGTGGAGGTGCTCAAGTGGACGGCCGACGGCAAGACCGCCGCCGACATCGGCGACATCCTGTCCATCTCGATCCCCACGGTCAATTTCCATATCAAGAACGCGGTGCAGAAGCTGAAGGTGGCCAACAAGACGGCGGCGGTGGTGCAGGCGTTGATGCGCGGCCTGTTGCACTGACACGCCCCGTCTTCCCGCCCGCCGGGCCGCGCGGCCGCGGGCGGGCGGCGCGGCTGCGCCGGCCGCCGCGCCGCGGGTCCGTGCCTCGTGTGTGACGTGAATGTCATTGTGCGGTCGCCGCGCCGCCGGCGCACCCTGTGGCCACCTGTCAAAGCTGGTAGGTCACAGAAGGGGCGCCCTCGCGTTCAATCACGCGCATGGATCTCGCCGCTTTCCTCTCCAGCGCGCACATCAGCGTTCACCTGGCCTCCGACTCGCTGTTGGCCTGTGAAGTGCAGCGCCGCTGCGGCGTGCGCCGGCTGGCCCGGCAGGCCAGCTTTTCCTTCCAGCGCGGTGAACGCTCGCAGGCCATGCAGCGCCTGGGCGAATGGATCACCGACACGCCTTCGGCGCGCCGCACCCTCGGCTGGGTGATCGGCCCGAGCCAGGCGCAGTATTTCGTGCTGCCCTGGTCGCCCGAATCGGTGGACCGCACCTTGCGCGACAGCTACGCCCGCGCCCGCTACGAACAGCTGTACGAGGCCGACGCGCGCACCGCCGCGTTCTTCTTCGCCGCCCCTGCGGCCAGCGGTGAGCAGCTCGTGTCCTGCATCCCGATGTCGCTGCGCGCCGAGCTGCAGTCGCATGCCCGGGCGGCCGGCTGCTCGCTGCACAGCATCAAGCCCTCGCTGTCCGCCGTGTGGGAGCGCTTCCGCCACGTGCTGGAAGCCGAGCGCGGCACGCTGTGCCTGGTGGAGGACGACCAGGAGGCCATCGTGCGCCACGATCGCCGGCGCATCGAGCACGTGGAGGTGGCGCGCCGCCGGCCGGACGCCGCCGCGCAGCGCGAGGGCGGCGCGGGCGTGCTGCGCCGCTTCTCGAACACCGAGGCGCCGCAGGCCGCCACCGACCTGCGCCTGCCGCGCTGGCACGGCGCGGGCGAGGCGCAGGATTCGCGCTACGCCTTCGCCCTTTGCGGCGCGTTCTGAACGCGGCCCGGCGGGGCAGCCGCGGCCCGAGCCGCTTGGCGCGGCTGCGCCGGTTCAGCCGGCGTAGAGCCAGGGCACGTCCAGCACGCGTGCGCCGCCCAGGCGCATCGCCCAGTCCCGGCCCCACCGCAGCAAGCCCGTGGCATGGAAGATGCGCGCGTTGCGCCGCGCCCGCGCCTGCACGCGCGCGTTCCGGGCCCAGCGCTGGGCAGCGTACTGCGCGAAGGCCGCCGGCAGCTGCCCGGCGTCCACGCCGGCCAGCACCTCGGCCAGGGTGGCCGCGTCCTCGATCGCCATGCCGGCGCCCTGCGCCAGGTAGGGCAGCATGGGGTGCGCGGCATCGCCCAGCAGCGCAATGCGCGCCTGCGCCATCTGCGCGGGCCCTTGCAGCGGCGGGCGGTCATGCAGGGTCCAGGCGCGCCAGGCGGGCACGGCGTCGAGCAGCGCGCGCAGCCCGGCGCCCGCCTGCCGCGTGGCCTGCCGCAGGGTGTCGAGGCTGGCCTCCTGGTCCCAGCCGCGCGCGTCCAGCCCGGCGCCCTCGGGCGGCGCGGCCTCGGCCAGCACCACCACGTTGAGGAAGTCGCCGGCCCGCACCGGGTAGGCCACCACATGCACGCGCGCGCCCAGCCAGATCTGGATGCGGTCGCTGCGCAGGGCCTGCGGCAGCGCGGCCTGCGCCAGCAAGGCACGCCAGGCCGTGTGGCCGGTGCGGTGCGGCGGGGCGTCGTGTTCGATCACGCGCGCGCGCGTCGCGCCCCACAGGCCGTCCGCGCCCACCAGGCCGTCGGCCTCCCACGCGCGCGTGTCGTCGGCGGCCGCGCACACGGCTTCGCCGCCACGGGTGGCGATGCGCGAGACGCGCGCGCCCGTGTGCAGGCTCAGCCGCGACGGCCCCTGCGCTTTCAGCGCACCGAGCAGCACCGCATGCAGGTCGGCGCGGTGCACGCACAGGTAGGGCGCGCCATAGCGCCGCACGCGCGCGGCGTCGAAGACCATGCGCGCCAGCTCGTCGCCGCCCTGGACGCTGCGCACGCTCAGGCGCGTGGGGCGCGCGGCCACGTCCTGCAGCGCGGGCTCCACGCCCAGCGCGCGCAGCCGGCGCACCACGTTCGGCCCCAGCTGGATCCCGGCGCCGAATTCCTCGAAGCGCGCGGCCTGCTCCAGCACGTCCACCCGGTGGCCGCCCCGGCCCAGCGCCAGCGCAGCCGCCAGCCCGCCGATGCCGCCACCGACGATCAGAAGTTGCAGACTCATGCGCCGATCATGCCGCAAGGCGCGGGCCCGGCCGGCGGCTGCAAGCGCAGGGCTTGCGCCGGACCAGGCCGCGCGCAGCGGCGTTTTCCGCCGTCTCCTGGAGCGGTTCTCAGGCCGCCAGCAGCTGCCGCAGCACGAAGGGCAGGATGCCGCCGTGGCGGTAGTACTCGACCTCGATGGGCGTGTCGATGCGCAGGCGCACGTTGAGTTCCTGCACGCGGCCGTCGGCGCGGTGGATGACCAGCTTCACGTCGTCGCGCTGGGGCTTGAGCTCGCCCTCCACCACCACGTCGATGCGCTCGTCGCCCGTGAGCTGCAGGCCCTGCCAGGAATCGGCGCCCAGGAACTGCAGCGGCAGCACGCCCATGCCCACCAGGTTGGCGCGGTGGATGCGCTCGAAGCTGCGCGCCACCACGGCCTTGATGCCCAGCAGCTGCGTGCCCTTGGCCGCCCAGTCGCGGCTGGAGCCGGTGCCGTATTCCTCGCCCGCGAAGATCACCGTCGGCGTGCCCTGCGCGATGTACTTCATGGCCGCGTCGTAGATGAACATCTTCTCGGCCGGGCCGCGCTCGGGCTGGAACAGCGTCAGGCCGCCCTCCTCGCGCGAGCCGTCCGCCAGCGCCGGGATCATCAGGTTCTTGATGCGTACGTTGGCGAAGGTGCCGCGCATCATCACCTCGTGGTTGCCGCGGCGCGAGCCGTAGCTGTTGAAGTCGGCCTTCAGCACGCCATGCGCCTTGAGCCACTGGCCCGCGGGCGAGCTTTCCTTGATGGCGCCGGCCGGCGAGATGTGGTCGGTGGTGATCGAATCGCCGAACAGCGCCATGATGCGCGCGCCCTTCACGCCGGGGCTGGCCGCGTGCGGCTGCATCTGGAAGCCTTCGAAGAAAGGCGGCTCGGCGATGTAGGTGGAGCGGGGCCAGTCGTACACGTCGCCGGTCACGCCCTTGATGCTGCTCCACAGCTTGCCCGGGTTGGCCGCGATCTGCTCGTAGTTCTGGCGGAAGGCCTTGGCGTTCATCGCGAAGCCCAGCAGGTCGGCGATTTCCTGCGCGCTGGGCCAGATGTCGCCCAGGTACACGTCCTTGCCGCCGGTGCCCTGGCCCACCGGCTCGGTCATCAGGTCCACCATCACGTTGCCCGCGATGGCGAAGGCCACCACCAGCGGCGGCGAGGCCAGGAAGTTGGCCTTGATGTTCGGATGGATGCGCGCCTCGAAATTGCGGTTGCCCGACAGCACGGCCGCCGCCACCAGGTCGTTGGCGGTGATGGCCTCGTTGATCTCGGGCGCCAGGTCGCCGGCGTTGCCGATGCAGGTGGTGCAGCCGTAGCCGGCCAGGTAGAAGCCCAGTTTTTCCAGGTAAGGCAGCAGGCCGGTCTTCTCGAGGTACTCGGTGACGATGCGCGAGCCCGGCGCCAGCGAGGTCTTGACGTGCGGCTTCACGGTCAGCCCGGCCTCCACCGCCTTCTTGGCCAGCAGGCCGGCCGCCAGCAGCACGCTGGGGTTGGAGGTGTTGGTGCACGAGGTGATGGCCGCGATCAGCACGTCGCCGTTGCCGATGGTGACCGGCGCCTTGGCCGGCGCCGCCTCAGTCGCAATATTCAGCGGCACGCGCTGCGTCAGCTTGTCGGCCGGCTGGTTGAAGCCGTTGGCTTCCACCGGCTTGCTGTACAGCTCCTTGAAGCGCGTCGACAGATGGCCCAGGTCGATGCGGTCCTGCGGCCGCTTGGGGCCGGCCAGGCTGGGCGTGACGGTGGACAGGTCCAGCTTGACGATCTTGGTGTAGTTCAGCTCGCCCGGCGCAGGCATGCCGAACAGGCCCTGGGCCTTGTAGTAGGCCTCGAAGCGGGCAATCTCGGCCTCGGTGCGCCCCGTGCCGCGGAAGTAGTCGACCGTTTTCTCGTCGACCGGGAAGAAGCCCATGGTGGCACCGTACTCGGGCGCCATGTTGCCGATGGTGGCGCGGTCGGGCACCGGGATGGACGCGGCGCCGGGGCCGAAGAATTCGACGAACTTGCCCACCACCTTCTCGCTGCGCAGGATCTGCGTGACGTACAGCACCAGGTCGGTGGCCGTCACGCCCTCGCGCAGCTGGCCCGTGAGCTCGAAGCCCACCACGTCGGGCGTCAGGAAGTACACCGGCTGGCCCAGCATGGCGGCTTCGGCCTCGATGCCGCCCACCCCCCAGCCCACCACGCCCACGCCGTTGATCATGGTCGTGTGGCTGTCGGTGCCGACCAGCGAATCGGGGTACCAGGTGGGCACGTCGGCCTTGTCGTCGGCCGCCTTGTAGACGCCGCGCGCGAGGTATTCGAGGTTGACCTGGTGCACGATGCCGAAGCCCGGCGGCGTGACGCCGAAGGTGTCGAAGGCCTGCATGCCCCACTTCATGAACTGGTAGCGCTCGTTGTTGCGCGAGAACTCCAGCTTCATGTTCAGGTCCAGCGCCTGCGGCGTGCCGTAGTGGTCCACCATCACCGAGTGGTCCACCACCAGGTCCACCGGCACCAGCGGCTCGATGGTCTTGGGCGACTTGTTGAGCTTGGCGGCCACGCTGCGCATGGCGGCCAGGTCGGCCAGCAGCGGCACGCCGGTGAAGTCCTGCAGCACCACGCGCGTCACGACGAAGGGAATCTCTTCCGTGCGCTCGGCGTTGGGCTGCCAGTTGGCCAGCTGCTCCACGTGCGCCGGCGTCACCTTCTGGCCGTCGCAGTTGCGCAGCACCGACTCCAGCACGATGCGGATCGACACCGGCAGCTTGGCCACGTTGGGGTACTTTTTGGCCAGCTCCTTGAGCGACCAGAACTTGCCCGACTCGCCGGTGCCGGTCTTGAAGGTCTTGAGGGTGGCGAAAGCGCCGGCGGCGGGGGCTTGGGGGGTGGCTTGGGATGCGGCAGCAGCCATGGAAATCGCGCTCCTTGTTCAGTCGTGGTGGGGGCCACGCGGTGTGACACCGCCACAAGATAGCAGGCTTCCATGGCGAACGCGGTAGGCGCGCGGCGCGCCCTGCCGCGCCTGTCGGTTATGGCGGCGAAGGTGAGGCGCGGGGTGTGCGCACCGCGGCCGCCGCCGGCGCCCGCGTCAGGCGGCCGCGACCTGCGGCGTGCGGGTGGCACGCAGCCCCATCCATTGGGCCTCGCCCAGCAGCACCACGGTCAGGGCCTGCGCCAGCAGCCAGGCCATGCCCAGCCCCGTGAGCGCGAAGGGCCCGGCCGCCATCAGCAGCGCGCAACCCGCGGCCCAGCCGAAGTTGCCCACGGCGATCAGCCCGATCAGCGTGCGCGGCACCGGCTGCCGGCCCGCGACCCAGGCGGCGACGGCCGCATAGGCCAACAGGAACACGCCCGTGCCCGTGAGCAGCCCGGCGGGCAGGCCCGTGAGCCGGGCCAGGGTGTCGGTCAGGCCCAGCTGAAGGGCGCCGGTCAGCGCGCAGGAGGCGGCGTCGAGCGCCATGACACGGGGCAGGAAGCGGGGCGAGGCAAGAAAAGAAGAGGACATGGTGGACTCCTTGGGAAGTTGGCGCGGCATCCACGGCGGGCCGTGCTGGGTCGCATCGTGTCGCGGCGGCCGCAGCGGGTCCATGACCTCGGAGGTCATGGCCGTGCGCCCCTTCGGCGCCAGAATGCCGCCATGACTTCCGCCCGCACCGCCTCTTCCTCGCTGGCCGGCCTCGCCGGCCCCGCACCGGCCGCGCGCCCCGGCCCCGGCGCCCGCGACCCCTTCGGCGCCCACCTGCGCCACTGGCGGCAGCACCGACGCCTGAGCCAGATGGACCTGGCGCAGGACGCGGACATCTCCACGCGCCACCTGAGCTATGTGGAAACCGGCCGTGCCGCGCCCAGCCGCGAGATGGTGCTGCGGCTGGCCGAGCGCCTGCAGGTGCCGCTGCGCGAGCGCAACACCCTGCTGGTGGCGGCCGGCTTCGCGCCCATGTACCGCCAGCGCAGCCTGGACGATCCGGCCATGGCTGCGGCACGGCAGGCGGTGCAGCGCGTGCTCCAGGGGCACGAGCCCTACCCCGCGCTGGCCGTGGACCGGCACTGGAACCTGCTGGCGCACAACGCGCAGGTGCCGCTGCTGATGGCGGGCAGCGCGGCCGAGCTGCTGGCGCCGCCGGTCAACGTCCTGCGCCTGTCGCTGCACCCGCAGGGCGTGGCGCCGCGCATCGCCAACCTGCGCCAGTGGCGCGAGCACCTGCTGGAGCGCCTGCAGCAGCAGATCGCCGCCACCGGCGACGCGCAACTGCAGGCGCTGCATGACGAACTGGCGGCCTACCCCTGCCCTTGCGACGGCACGCAGGCGCCCGCCGCGGGCGGCGAGCTGGCCGGCGTGGTGGTGCCCCTGCAGCTGCGCACCGAAGCGGGCCTGCTGAGCTTCATCAGCACCACCACGCTGTTCGGCACCCCGATGGACGTCACTTTGCAGGAGCTGGCCGTGGAATCCTTCTTTCCGGCCGATGCGGCGACGGCGCAGGCGCTGCAGGCGCTGAGGCCCGCGTCCCCGCCGCAGCCGCACGCGTGAGCGCAGCGCGCGCCTCGTCGCGCGGGCCGGGGCTGTCGTCCACCTGGATCACGCGGTCCACCGCCTGCAGGTAGGCGCGCGCCAGCGCCGGATCGCGCGCGCCCTGGCAGGCGGCGGCGACGGAGCCTGTCTGCCGCCAGGCCTTCTGCAGCGCCTGGGCCTCGGGGCCCAGCCGTTGCGCGAGCTCCAGCGCCTCCATCAGGTCGAGCAGGCCCCCGGCGGCGGGCCGCTGCAGATCGGGCAGCAGTTGCGCGAGCAGCACGGGCTCTTGCGCCAGCGATTCGGCCAGGTCCAGCCAGCATGCGTCGGGCACCGCCGCCGGCGCGCGCCCGGCCGTCAGGGCGCCCAGCCAGCGCGCGCCGGCCTGTGGCAGGTTGGCGTAGAAGCCCTGCAGCGCCTGCGCACCCGCCTGCAGCTGGGCCTGGATGGCCGCGCGCGCCAGCGGCAGCAGCGCCGGCGCCTGCGCCGCCTCGGCATGGAAGCGCCACACGCAGGCGCTGGCCAGGTACAGGTGGGAAAGCACATCGCCCAGGCGGGCCGACAGCAGCTCCATGCGCTTGAGCCGGCCGCCCAGCAGGCCCATGGCCAGGTCCGCCGCGAAGGCCAGGCGCGCACTCAGCCGCGCAATGGCGAGGGCCTCGCGCAGCAGGCCGTCGGGCACGGTGCCCCGCAGCGGCGCGCCCCACAGGCTGCGGCCGAAGTTGCGCAGCACATGCCGGGCATGGGCCAGCAGCGCGCGGCCCAGCGCTTCGTCGTCGCCGGACTGCACGGCCTTCATCTCGTCCCGCACATGCGGATGGCAGCGCACCGCGCCCTGGCCAAAGACGATGAGCGCGCGCGTCAGCAGGTTCGCGCCTTCCACCGTGATGGCGATGGGGGCCTGCCGGTAGGCATTGCCCAGCAGGTTGGCCGGGCCGGCGATGATGCCCTTGCCGCCCAGGATGTCCATGCCGTGGTTGACGGCGCGCCGTCCGGCCTCGGTGAGCTGCACCTTGAGCAGGGCGCCGGCCACGCTGGGCCGCTCGCCCGCATCGAGCACCACGGCCGTGTAGCGCCGCGCGGCATCGGTGGCATACAGTTCGGCCGCCATGCGCGCGGTCAGGTCGGCCACGGCATGGAAGCGGCCGATGGGCAGCCCGAACTGCTCGCGCACGCGGCCGTAGCCCTGCGCCACGAAGAGCGCGGTCTGCTGCATGGCCGAGCCCAGCGCGGGCAGCGACAGGGCGCGGCCCGCGGCGAGGCATTCCATCAGCATGCGCCAGCCCTGCCCCACCTGGGCCTCGCCGCCGATCACCCAGTCCAGCGGCACGAAAACCTGCCGCCCGCGGATCGGGCCGTTCATGAAGGCCGAGGCCATGGGCCGGTGGCGGCGGCCGATCTGCAGGCCCGGCTGCGGCACCGGGATCAGCGCGCAGGTGATGCCCAGGTCGCGCTCGCCTTCGGGCCGGCTGGGGTCGTGCGCCTGGAAGGCCAGCCCGACCACGGTGGCCACGGGCGCCAGCGTGATGTAGCGCTTGTCGAAATCGACCAGGAAGCCGCGCGTCATGCGGCCTTCGAACTCGCGCTCGACCAGCACGCCGCGGTCCGGGATCGACGCCGCGTCGGAGCCGGCGTAGGGCGAAGTGAGGGCGAAGCAGGGCAGCTCGCGGCCGTCGGCCAGCCGCGGCAGCCAGTGCGCCTGCTGCTCGGGCGTGCCGTAGCGCAGCAGCAGCTCGGCCGGGCCCAGCGAATTGGGCACCATCACCGTGACGGCCGCCGCCACGTTCACCGTCGCGATGCGCGCCACCACCGTGGCATGCGCCTGGTGGCTGAAGCCCAGGCCGCCATGCTGCTCGGGAATGACCAGGCCGAAGAAGCGCTCGTCGCGCAGCCAGCGCCAGACCTCCTGCGGCAGGTCGCCGGCCTCGTCGATGGCATGGTCGTCCAGCATGCGGCAAAGGCGGCGCACCGGGTGGTCGAGGAAGGCCTGCTCGCGCTGCGTCAGCCCCATCGGCCCGGTGCGCGCCAGCGCATTGAAATCGGGCCGGCCCGCGAAGAGCTGGCCTTCGAAGCCCACGCTGCCGGCTTCCAGCGCGATGCGCTCGGTGTCTCCCAAGGCCGGCAGGGCTTTCGCCAGCACCGGGCGCGCCCGGCGCCCCAACCACGCTGCGACCGTCATGCATGAACTCCTGTGAAGCGATGCCCGGGCCGGCACCGGGTGCCCGCGCACGCGGGGCCGGCGATGGCCGTCATGAAGGGCGAAGGCCAGCCCGCCGGCCGGGCCCTGCATGCAGTCCCGAAGCATGGCGCCGCCGGCCCTTGCGCGGCGCGGGACCAGCGCGCCGGCGGATGTCGGACAGGGGCCGAAGCCCGAGCGGCTGCGGCCGGCGGCGCCGGGCTCAGCCCGGGGGCGCTGCGTGGCCGATCAGCAGCTCCCGGAAAGCCGCGACGGCGGGCGAAGGCGAGTTGCCCGGCGCACGCAGCAGCGTGAGCATGCGCGCGAGCTGCGGACGGCCCACACGGCGCACTTGCAGCCCATGCCAGTGGGCCATCGGCCGCAGCGCCAGGGTGACGACGGCCACGCCCAGGCCTTCGCGTGCCAGGCCCATCATGGTCCAGGGCAGCGCGATCTCGAAGGCGTAGTTCAGCCGGATGCCGCGCTCGGCCAGCTTTTCCTCCAGCAGGCTGCGCACGGGGTTGCCCGGCAGGTAGCCGATGACGGGCTGGCGCGCCACCTGCTGCCACTCCAGCGTGCGGCGTGCGGCGAGCGGGGACTCGGGCGCCATCACGGCGATGAACTGGTCGGCATAGAGCGGCGTGGCGACCAGGTCGCTGCGCGCGTCGGTCTGGGTGGCGATGCCGAGGTCGGCCGCGCCGCTGCGCACCAGCGCGTGCACCTCGTGCTCGGGCACGTCGTGCAGCTGCACGCGCACGCCGGGGTAGCGTTCGCTGAAGGCCCGCACCACGGGCGGCAGCAGCAGCGCGCATTGCGCGTTGGGCGCGGCCACGCTCACGCGGCCACGCGCGTTGCGGCCGAAGTCCTGGGCATCGGCCACCAGGTGTTCCCAGTCGGCCACCAGGCGCTGGGCCGCGGGCAGCAGGGCCATGCCCGCGTCGGTGAGGCGGCAGGCGCGCGTGTGGCGGTCGAACAGGCGCGTGCCCAGCAGCCGCTCCAGCTTGCCCAGCGCCGCGCTCAGCGAGGACTGGGACATGCCCAGGCGATCCGCGGCCCGCGTGAAGTGGCCGCTTTCCGCCAAGGCCAGGAAAACCCTGAGTTCGGGCAGAGAGGACTTCATGCTCAAGGGAAAAGTCCCTCTTTGATCGTGAAAGACGATTGATTTATTGGATTGTGCGCCTTTTTCGATGCAGGCCCGGCTCCTATTCTTGCGCCGCATCCTGCAAGGAGACAGCGCATGAACACCCCCACTCCGGCCGCTTCGTCCGGCATCCATCCGGTCGACCAGCACCTGCCCCTGGGCAAGCTTTCGGCCCTCGGCCTGCAGCACGTGCTGGTCATGTACGCCGGCGCCGTGGCCGTGCCGCTGATCGTCGGCCGCGCCCTCAAGCTCAGCCCCGACGAGGTGGCGCTGCTGATCAGCGCCGACCTGTTCTGCTGCGGCATCGTCACGCTGATCCAGGCGCTGGGCGCCACGCAATGGTTCGGTATCCGGCTGCCCGTGATGATGGGCGTGACCTTCGCGTCGGTGGCGCCCATGGTGGCCATTGCCAACGCCAACCCGGGCCAGGCCGGGGCCCAGCTGCTGTTCGGCTCCATCATCGGGGCGGGCATCATCTCGATCCTGATCGCGCCGCTGATCAGCCGCATGCTGCGCTTCTTCCCGCCCGTGGTCACGGGCACCATCATCGCGGTGATCGGCATCACGCTCATGCGCGTGGGCATCAACTGGATCTTCGGCAACCCGGTCGGGCCCACGGCGCCCAACGTGGTGGACCCGGTGCATGCCAAGTGGCTGGCCAGCCTGACGGCGCCCGGCTCCACGCTGCCGCCCGTGCCCCAGGGCCTGGCCATCCTGCCCACGATGCCCAACCCCAAGTACGCCGACCTGACGGGCGTGGGCATCTCGGCCCTGGTGCTGGTGTCCATCCTGCTGATCGTCAAGTTCGCCAAGGGCTTCGTGGCCAACATCTCGGTGCTGCTGGGCATCGTGATCGGCGGCATCGCGGCCGCCGCCATGGGCCTGATGACCTTCGAGAAGGTGGGCAACGCGGCCTGGGTGGACGTGGTGCTGCCCTTCCACTTCGGCATGCCCAAGTTCGATCCGTTGCTGATCCTGACCATGACGCTGGTGATGATCGTGGTGATGATCGAATCGACCGGCATGTTCCTCGCGCTGGGCGAGATGACCGAACGCAAGGTGAACCAGCAGGATCTGGCGCGCGGCCTGCGCACCGACGGCCTGGGCACGCTGATCGGCGGCATCTTCAACACCTTCCCGTACACCAGCTTCTCGCAGAACGTGGGCCTGGTGGCCGTGACCGGGGTGAAGAGCCGCTTCGTCTGCGTGGCCGGCGGCGTGATCCTGATCGTGCTGGGCCTGCTGCCCAAGATGGCGGCGCTGGTCGAATCGCTGCCCACCGTGGTGCTGGGCGGCGCCGGCATCGTGATGTTCGGCATGGTGCTGGCCACCGGCATCCGCATCCTGGGCAACGTGGACTTCAAAGGCAACCGCCACAACGCCATGATCGTGGCCGTGTCCATCGGCATCGGCATGATTCCGCTGCTGGCGCCCAACTTCAAGCAGTGGATGCCGCATGGCCTGCATGCGCTGATCGAGTCGGGCATCCTGCTGACCTCGATCTCGGCGGTGCTGCTCAACATCTTCCTGAACGGCACGCGGCACGACGAAGCCGCCATGATCGCGGCCGCGCGGCAGGCCGAGGCGCACTGAAGCCCGCCCTGCCCGGCCCGGGGCCGGCGCCCGGTTCAGGTCCCGGGCGCCTGGGCGCGGCCGCTCGTCCGTCGCCAGCCGCCGCCCGGCGCCTACAGGCGCCGTGGGTTCCTTTGCGCGCGCCGGCACCGGCGTCGGCTACAGTGCCGACCATCATGAACACACCCCAAGTCCAGCGCGGCTTCTTCCTGTTGCTGCTCGTGGCCGTCACGGCAGCCTTCTTCTGGATCCTGCAGCCCTTCTTCGGGGCCGTGCTCTGGGGCGTGGCGCTGGCCATCCTGTTCACGCCGCTCTACAAGCGCTTGCTGCAGGCCTTCGGCAAGAAGCGGCCCACGCTGGCGGCGCTGGCCACGCTGACCATCGTGCTGGTGATCGTGATCCTGCCGCTGACCATGATCGCCGCCACGCTGGTCAGCGACGTGGTGGCACTCACGCAACGCATCCGCTCGGGGGAGCTGAGCTTCGTCGCCTACTTCCAGCAGATCGTCGCCGCCTTGCCCGACTGGCTGATGGGCATCCTGGACCGCTTCGGCCTGGGCAACTTCGAGGCGCTGATGGCCAAGCTGTCGGAAGGCGCTGCGCAGGGCAGCCAGGTCATCGCGCAGCAGGCGCTGAACATCGGGCAGAACACCTTCGACTTCGTCATCGGCTTCTTCGTGATGCTGTACCTGCTGTTCTTCCTGCTGCGCGACGGCGCCTCGCTGTCGCGCAAGGTGCGCGAGTCGGTGCCGCTGGCGCGCGGCCACACGCACTACCTGCTCAACAAGTTCACCACCGTGATCCGCGCCACCGTGAAAGGCAACGTGGTGGTCGCCGCGGTGCAGGGCACGCTGGGCGGCGTGGCCTTCGCGCTGCTGGGCGTGCAGGGCGCGCTGCTGTGGGGCGTGGTGATGGCTTTCCTGTCGCTGCTGCCCGCGGTGGGTGCGGCGCTGATCTGGGCCCCGGTGGCGGTGTACTTCCTGGCCACCGGCGCCATCGCCAAGGGCCTGATCCTGAGCTTCGTCGGCGTGTTCGTCATCGGCCTGGTCGACAACATCCTGCGCCCGCTGCTGGTGGGCAAGGACACGCAGATGCCCGACTACGTGGTGCTGATCTCCACCATCGGCGGCATGGCGCTGTTCGGCATCAACGGCTTCGTGATCGGGCCGGTGATCGCGGCCCTGTTCATGGCGGTGTGGTCGCTGTTCAGCGACCCGGTGTCGCCCGAGCACGACGACGCGCAGGCGCCGCCGCATTGAGCGGCCGGTTCACCGCGGGGCGGTGGCCGAAGCGTCCAGCGCGCCGCGCAGCAGCCGGTTCACCTGCCGGCGCTGCGGCGCGAAGGCCGCCACCAGCGCGTGCATGAGCTGCTCGGCCCGCTGCGTGTTGTCGGCCGCGTAGTTGCACACGTACACGTCCAGCGTCACATGGCCCAGCTCGGGCCAGGTGTGGACGGCCAGGTGCGACTCGGCCAGCAGCAGCGTGCCGGTCACGCCGCCCGGCCGGCCGTTCTGCGACGGGAAGCTGAACCACTTCTCGCCCACCACGGTGAGCCCGGCGGCCTGTGTGTGCGTGCGGCACAGCGGCGCCAGCGCCGCCTCGCTGACCAGCAGCGGCGGTGCGCACTGGCAGTCGTAGAGGTCCGCCGTCAGATGCAAGCCGTGCATCGTTGATCGCCCTTCGCCATCGAACGCAAAGCGCCGATGGTAGGGCCTGCACGGCGGGCGGCCCGGCCCCTCACCGGAAGGCGGCGGCTCAGCGGCCCCACCATTCACCCGCGAAATGCTCGTGCAGGAAGGCCATGAAGGCCGTCACCTTGGCCGGCACCAGCTGCGGCGAGGGGAAGACGGCGTGGATCTCCTGCTCCACCATCGCGTGGCCGCCCAGCACTTCCACCACGCGGCCGCTCGCCAGCGATTCGTGCGCCACGTAGCGCGGCATGAGCGCGATGCCCATCCCCGCGCGCGCGGCGGCCAGCACGGCCGACAGGTTGTTGGAGCGGAAGCGCCCCGACACCGGCACACTCAGCGGCGCGCCCTGCGGCCCGCGCAGGCGCCACACGTCGTCGCCCACCACGCTGCTGTAGATGAGGGCCGCATGGCCCGACAGGTCGCGCGCCTGCTTCGGCGTGCCGTGCTTCTTGAGATAAGCCGGCGACGCCACCATCGCCCACGGATTGACGCCCAGGAAGCGCGCGCCCAGCGAGGAATCGGCCAGTTGCCCCATGCGGATCGCGACGTCGATGCCCTGCGCGACCAGGTCCACGTACCGGTCCTCGAAGCTCAGGTCCAGCCGCAGTTGCGGGTGGCGCTTCATGTACTCCAGCGCCAGCGGCACGATCACGCGGCGGCCGAAGGCGACCGAGGTGCCCACGCGCAGCAGGCCCTGCGGCTCGGCCTGGCGCCCGCGCACCACGCTGTCGGCCTCTTCCACCTCGCGCACGATGGCCTTGCATTTCTCGTAGTAGAGGGCGCCGGCCTCGGTCAGGCTCACGCCGCGCGTGTTGCGGTTGAGCAGCCGCACCTTGAGCCGCGCTTCGGTGGCGGCCACCTGCTTGGTCACGGTGGGCTGCGTGCTGCCCAGGTCGCGCGCGGCGCGCGAGAAGCTGCCGGTTTCCACCACGCGCACGAACATCTCCATGGCCTGCAGCCGATCCATGTCTCCTCCAGGTCCGTGGCCCGAACGCGGCCCGCCCCTCGCGCACCGGCCATTCCGCCACGGAATAGATCTTATGGCCCGCGCGGTCGTTCCCGGTTGGCGAGCCCCTTCCTAAAGTCGTGGCCATCACCAGGAGAACCCCAGATGGCCCAAATGACCGCAGCCCAGGCTGCCGTGCTCGTGATGCAGAAGGAAGGCGTGACCCAGGCCTTCGGCGTGCCGGGCGCCGCAATCAATCCTCTCTACGCCGCCTTGCGGCAAAGCGGCGAGATCCAGCACATCCTCGCGCGGCATGTGGAAGGCGCCTCGCACATGGCCGAGGGCTACACGCGCGCCGCCGCGGGCAACATCGGCGTGTGCATCGGCACCTCGGGCCCCGCAGGCACCGACATGATCACCGGGCTGTATTCGGCCTGGGCCGATTCGATCCCGATCCTGTGCATCACCGGCCAGGCGCCGCGCGCCCGGCTCTACAAGGAGGATTTCCAAGCGGTGGACATCGAGTCCATCTCCAAGCCGGTCACCAAGTGGTCGGTCACCGTGCGTGAGCCGGGCCAGGTGCCGCAGGTCTTCCAGCAGGCCTTTCACCTGATGCGCTCGGGCCGACCGGGCCCGGTGCTGATCGACCTGCCCTTCGACGTGCAGATGGCGCAGATCGAGTTCGACATCGACACCTATGAGCCGCTCAAGCCCTACAAGCCGGAAGCGACGCGCGCCCAGGTCGAGAAGGCCCTCGCCCTGCTCAACGCCGCCGAGCGCCCGCTGATCGTGGCCGGTGGCGGCGTCATCAATGCCGATGCGAGCGACCTGCTGGTGCGCTTTGCCGAGCTGACCGGCGTGCCCGTGATTCCCACGCTGATGGGCTGGGGCAGCATCGCCGACGACCACCCGCTGATGGCCGGCATGTGCGGCCTGCAGACCAGCCACCGCTATGGCAACGCCACGATGCTGGCCAGCGACTTCGTGCTGGGCATCGGCAACCGCTGGGCCAACCGGCACACGGGCTCGGTCGACGTCTACACCAAGGGCCGCACCTTCGTGCACGTGGACATCGAGCCCACGCAGATCGGCCGCGTGTTCACGCCCGACTTCGGCATCGTCTCCGACGCGAAGGCCGCGCTCGCGCTCTTCGTGGACGTGGCCGAGGCCATGAAGGCCGACGGCCGGCTGCCCGACCGCAGCGCCTGGGCCGCCGAATGCCAGGCACGCAAGAAGACGATGCTGCGCAAGACCCACTTCGCCGACGTGCCGATGAAGCCGCAGCGCGTGTACCAGTGCATGAACAACAACTTCAGCCGCGACACCTGCTACGTGAGCACCATCGGCCTGTCGCAGATCGCGGCCGCGCAGTTCCTGCACGTCTACCGGCCGCGCCACTGGATCAACTGCGGCCAGGCCGGTCCGCTGGGCTGGACCATTCCGGCCGCGCTGGGCGTGCGCGCGGCCGATCCCACGCGCCGCATCGTCGCGCTCTCGGGCGACTACGACTTCCAGTTCATGATCGAGGAGCTGGCCGTGGGCGCGCAGTTCAAGCTGCCCTACATCCACATCGTGGTGAACAACAGCTACCTGGGCCTGATCCGCCAGGCACAGCGCGGCTTCGACATGGACTACTGCGTGCAGCTGGCCTTCGAGAACATCAACGCCGATGCCGACGCGGGCCTGGAGCGCAGCTATGGCGTGGACCATCGCAAGGTGGTGGAAGGGCTGGGCTGCAAGGCGCTGCGCGTGACGCGCCAGGAAGAGATGACGCCGGCCATCCGCCAGGCCGAAGCGCTGATGGCGCAGCACCAGGTGCCGGTCGTCATCGAAGTGATGCTGGAGCGCGTGACCAACATCGCCATGGGCACCGAGATCGATGCCATCCACGAGTTCGAGCCGCTGGCCGACACCGTGGCGGACGCGCCCACCTCCATTGCCGCCGCCCTTCTGGATTGAGGAGTTCCACCCATGCCCCGCTTTGCCGCCAACCTCACGATGCTCTTCACCGAGCATGCCTTCCTGGACCGCTTCGAGGCCGCCGCGCGCGCCGGCTTCCAGGCCGTCGAGTACCTCTTTCCATATGCCTACGAGCGGCATGAGTTGCTGGCCCGGCTGCGTGCCAACGGCCTGCGCCAGGTGCTGCACAACCTGCCGGCGGGCGACTGGGAGGCCGGCGAACGCGGCATCGCCTGCGACCCGGAGCGCGTGGCCGAGTTCCGCGAAGGCGTGACGCAGGCGATCGCCTACGCCGCCGCGCTGGACTGCCCGCGCGTGAACTGCCTGGCCGGCAGGCAGCCGGCCGGCGTGAGCGCCGAGCAGGCGCAAGCCACGCTGGTGGAGAACCTGCGCTTCGCCGCGCAGGCCCTGCAGAAAGAAGGCATCGAGCTGCTGGTCGAGCCCATCAACCACTTCGACATTCCCGGCTTCTTCCTGCACCGCACCGATCAGGCGCTCGCGCTGCTCGATGCGGTGGACTCGCCCAATCTGCGCATCCAGTACGACATCTACCACGCCCAGCGCACCGAAGGCGAGATCGGCCGGACACTGGCGCAGCACCTGCCGCGCATCGGCCACATCCAGCTGGCCGACAACCCCGGCCGCGGCGAGCCCGGCACGGGCGAACTCAACTATGCCTGGCTGTTCGAGCACATCGACGCCATCGGCTATGACGGCTGGATCGGCTGCGAATACAAGCCGCGCGGCCGCACCGAGGACGGCCTGGGCTGGCGCGAAGCGCTGACCCGTCGCGCCTGACACGGCCCCGCCCCAAGACTCCCTCACTTTTCGAATTCAGGAGCATCCCGCACATGAGCACCTCAGCCCTCAAGATCGGCTTCATCGGCCTCGGCATCATGGGCACGCCCATGGCCACCCACCTGCTGAACGCCGGCCACACCCTCTTCGTCCACACGCACGGCCGCGTGCCGCCCGCGCTGGCCGAAAGCGGTGCCACGGTCTGCACCCATGGCAAGGGCGTGGCCGAACGCGCCGACATCGTCTTCCTCATGGTCCCCGACACGCCCGACGTGGAGGCCGTGCTCTTCGGCGACAACGGCGTGGCGCAGGGCCTGAGCGCCGGCAAGACGGTGGTGGACTGCAGCTCCATCGACCCGATCGCCACCAAGGACTTCGCGCGCCGCATCCGCGCCCTGGGTTGCGACTACCTCGACGCGCCGGTCTCCGGCGGCGAGGTGGGCGCCAAGGCCGCGAGCCTCACGATCATGGTGGGCGGCGAGCCCGCCGTCTTCGAGCGGGTGAAGCCGCTGTTCGACCTCATGGGCAAGAACGTGACCCTGGTCGGCGGCAACGGCGACGGCCAGACCACCAAGGTGGCGAACCAGATCATCGTCGCGCTCAACATCGCTGCCGTGGGCGAGGCGCTGGTCTTCGCGAGCAAGGCCGGGGCGGACCCCGCCAAGGTGCGACAGGCACTGATGGGCGGCTTCGCGTCTTCGCGCATTCTCGAAGTGCATGGCGAGCGCATGATCCAGCGCAGCTTCGCGCCCGGCTTTCGCATCGCCCTGCACCAGAAGGACCTGAACCTCGCAATGCAGAGCGCGCGCGCCCTGGGCGTGGCGCTGCCGCAGACCGCGGGCGCGGCGCAGCTCATGAATGCCTGCAATGCGCAAGGGCATGGGCAGCTGGACCACTCGGCCCTCGTGCGGGCCCTGGAAGCCTTGGCCAATCACCCGGTCGCGCCGGAAGCCGCCTGATGCACACCTGATGCGCGCCTGAAGTGCGCGGATGCGGACAGGAGTGCGTGCCGCGGTGCAAGCCGGCGCGCCTTCTGTTCCATGCATGGATCAATGCGAGGTCGCGCTGCGTTTCGTAGTTCCACGAGGGACTTCGCCTGCGGCTTTGGGGTAGCCTCGGCCTCTCTCGTCGGACTGAACGACTCTCGAAGGAAGGCCTCATGAGCCACACGCTCTCCCCCGCTGAACAAGCCCTGCGCGATGCTGCGCGCGAATACCACCGCGCCGGCGTGCGCGGCAAGATCGCCGTCACTCCCACCAAGCCGCTGGTCAACCAGCGCGACCTGTCGCTGGCCTATTCGCCCGGCGTGGCCTATCCCTGCCTGGACATCCAGGCCGACCCGAGCAAGGCCGCCGAATTCACGGCGCGCGGCAACCTGGTGGGCGTAGTGACCAACGGCACCGCCGTGCTGGGCCTGGGCGACATCGGCCCGCTGGCCGGCAAGCCCGTGATGGAAGGCAAGGGGTGCCTGTTCAAGAAGTTCGCCGGCATCGACGTGTTCGACATCGAACTGGCCGAGCGCGACCCCGACAAGCTGGTCGACATCATCGCGGCGCTGGAGCCCACGCTGGGCGGCATCAACCTCGAGGACATCAAGGCGCCCGAGTGCTTCTACATCGAGAAGAAGCTGCGCGAGCGCATGAACATTCCGGTCTTCCACGACGACCAGCACGGCACGGCCATCATCTCGGCCGCGGCGCTGCTCAACGGCCTGGAACTGGTGGGCAAGAAGATCGAAGACGTGAAGATCGCCGTCTCGGGCGCGGGCGCCGCGGCCATCGCCTGCCTCGACGTGATGGTCGGTCTGGGCGCAAAGACGGCCAACATCTTCGCCTGCGATTCCAAGGGCCTGATCTACGAAGGCCGCGCGGGCGGCTTCGACGAATCGAAGGCGCGCTACGCGCAGCCCGACACCGGCGCGCGCGCACTGGCCGACGTGGTCAAGGATGCCGACGTGTTCCTGGGTTGCTCGGCCCCCGGCGTGCTGACGGCCGAGATGGTCAAGACCATGGGCCCCAGCCCCATCATCCTGGCGCTGGCCAACCCCGAGCCCGAGATCCGCCCCGAGCTGGCCAAGGCCGTGCGGCCGGACTGCATCATCGCCACGGGCCGCTCGGACTATCCGAACCAGGTCAACAACGTGCTGTGCTTCCCCTACATCTTCCGCGGCGCGCTCGATTGCGGCGCGACCAAGATCACGGAAGAGATGAAGCTGGCCTGCGTGCGCGAGATTGCCGACCTGACCAAGGCCGACATCAGCGAGGAAGTGGCCACCGCCTACGCGGGCCAGGAACTGGTCTTCGGCCCCGACTACATCATTCCCAAGCCCTTCGATTCGCGCCTGATCCTGCGCATCGCGCCCGCCGTCGCCAAGGCGGCGGCCGCCTCCGGCGTGGCCACGCGGCCGATCGAGGACATGGACGCGTACCGCCAGCAGCTCACGCGCTTCGTCTACCAGACCGGCATGTTCATGCGCCCCGTCTTCAGCGCCGCCAAGATCGCGGCGAAGAAGCGCGTGGCCTACGCCGAAGGGGAGGACGACCGCGTGCTGCGCGCCGCGCAACTGGCCGTCGACGAGGGGATCGCCTTCCCGATCCTCATCGGCCGCCCCGAGATCATCCAGATGCGCGTGAAGAAGGCCGGCCTGCGCCTGCGCCTGGGCGAGGAAGCGGAGATCGTCGACCCCGAGAACGATCCGCGCTTTCGCACGTACTGGGAGGCCTACCACAAGCTCATGGGCCGCCGCGGCATCACGCCCGAAGCCGCCAAGGCGATGGTGCGGCGCTCCAACACCACCATCGCTGCGCTGATGGTGCACCTGGGCGATGCCGACGCGATGCTGTGCGGCCTGGTCGGCCGCTTCGACAGCCACCTGAAGATCCTCGACCAGCTGCTGGGCAGCAAGCGCAGCGCGCCGGGCTTCGCCGCGCTCAACGCGCTGACACTGGACCGCGGCACGCTCTTCATCGCCGACACGCACGTCAACGAAGACCCGAGCGCCGAGCTGCTCGCGCACATCGCCGTGATGGCGGCCGAGGAGGTGCGCCGCTTCGGCCTGCCGCCGAAGGTGGCCTTCCTCTCGCATTCCAACTTCGGCAGCTCGGAGCGGGCTTCGGCGCGCAAGATGCGCCTGGCGGCGGAGCTGTTCAAGCAGATGGCGCCGGACGTCGAATGCGACGGCGAGATGCACGGCGATTCGGCCTTGAGCGAGGACATCCGCCGCACGGCCATGCCCGAGACCACGCTCAGCGGCGAGGCCAACCTGCTGATCTGCCCGAACATCGACTCGGCCAACATCCTCTACAACGTGCTCAAGATGACGGGCGCGGGCGGGGTCACGGTGGGCCCGATCATGCTGGGCGCCTCCAAGCCGGCCCATGTGCTGACCTCGTCGGCCACGATGCGCCGGGTGCTCAACATGACGGCGCTGGCCGTCGCGGACGCCAACATCCGCTGAGAGTGGCCGCGCCCCGGGCGCGGCACCTGCGTCCCTGGCCGCGCGGCCGGGGCGCCTTTCCTGCCAGGACCTTGCTTCATGACCTCTGCCGAGACGCCCCGCCCCGACCGTGACGAACTGAACGCCTTCCTGCGCCGCGAATTCCCGCAGAACGACTGCCGCGTGGAGCGCGTGGGCGAGCGCGGCGCCACGGTGCGCAAGCCCATCAGCGTGGCCGACCTGCGGCCCGGCGGCACGGTCTCGGGGCCGACCATGATGGCGGTGGCCGACGTGGCGCTCTACGTCGCGCTGCTCGGCGAGATCGGCATCGTGCCGCTGGCCGTGACCACCAGCCTGAACACCAACTTCCTGCGCAAGCCGGCGGCCGACCGTGACATCGTCGGCGTGTGCCGCCTGCTCAAGGTGGGCCGCACGCTGGCCATCGGCGAGGTCTTCCTGTACTCCGAAGGCCAGGACGAGCCCATCGCGCATGCGACGGGCACCTATGCGATCCCGCCCGCGCGCGAGGCCGGCTTGGTGGCCTGACCCGGAAGCGGAACCGGCACGAAAAAGGGGCCGCGGGGCCCCTTTTCTGCTTCGGCGTCGGCGGTGCCTCAGCGGCCGACCATGTTCCCGGCCACCACCCACTGGTCGAACTGCTCGGCGGTGACGTAGCCCGAGGCGATGGCCGCATCGCGCAGGCTCAGCCCTTCCTTGTGGCCCTTCTTGGCGATGGCGGCGGCCTTGTCGTAGCCGATGTGCGGGTTCAGCGCGGTGACCAGCATCAGCGACTGCTGGACCAGGTGGTCGATGCGCTCGAGGTTGGGCTCGATGCCGACCGCGCAGTTGTTGTTGAAGCTGACCATGCCGTCGGCCAAGAGGCGCACGCTCTGCAGGAAGTTGTGCGCCACGACCGGGCGGAACACGTTGAGCTCGAAGTTGCCCGAGGCGCCGCCGATGTTGATGGCCACGTCGTTGCCGAACACCTGGGCCGCGAGCATGGTCACGGCCTCGCTCTGCGTCGGGTTGACCTTGCCCGGCATGATGGAAGAACCGGGCTCGTTCTCGGGGATGCTCAACTCGCCGATGCCGCTGCGCGGGCCGCTGGCCAGCCAGCGCACGTCGTTGGCGATCTTGTTCATGCTGGCGGCCAGGGTCTTGAGCGCGCCGTGGGCGTGCACCAGCGCGTCCTGCGAGGCCAGTGCCTCGAACTTGTTGGGTGCCGTGACGAAGGGCAGTCCGGTGATCGCGGCCAGTTCCTTCGCCACGCCCTCGGCATAGCCCTTGGGCGCGTTCAGGCCCGTGCCCACGGCCGTGCCGCCGAGCGCCAGTTCGTACAGGTGCGGCAGCGCGGCCTCCACATGCTTCTTGCCGTGTGCCAGCTGCGCCACCCAGCCCGAGATCTCCTGGCCCAGCGTGAGCGGCGTGGCGTCCTGCAGGTGCGTGCGGCCGATCTTGACGATGTGGTCGAAGGCATGGGCCTTGTCGGCCAGCGTGTTCTTCAGCAGGTCGATCGCGGGCAGCAGCTTGTTCGTCAGCGCGTCGACGGCCGCCACGTGGGAGGCCGTGGGGAACACGTCGTTGGACGACTGGCTTTTGTTCACGTCGTCGTTGGGGTGCACCAGCCGGCCCTCGCCGCGCTCGCCGCCCAGCAGCTCGCTGGCGCGGTTGGCGATGACCTCGTTGAGGTTCATGTTGGTCTGCGTGCCCGAGCCGGTCTGCCAGACCACCAGCGGGAATTCGTCGGGGTGCTTGCCCTCGATGATTTCCTGCGCGGCGGCGACGATGGCGTCCTTTTTCTTCGCGTCGAGCAGGCCCAGCGCATGGTTGACGGTGGCCGAGGCCCGCTTGACCTGGGCCAGCGCCCGGATGATCTCGCGCGGCTGGCGCTCGCCCGAGATGTCGAAGTTCTGCAGCGAGCGCTGGGTCTGCGCACCCCACAGCTTGTCGGCCGGCACGTCGATGGGACCGAAGGTGTCGCGTTCGATGCGGGTGCTGGAAGCAGTCATGGGCAAGGCCTGGATGCGGATGTCGTGAAAACCCGAGTATCCAACAAACGAGAAATATTCTCATTCTGTCGAGATCGCCGCCTCGCGCCCATGCCGAAGGGCCGGCCTTCGACCGCCCGCGAGTACCGCTTCAGCGTTGCCATGCGGGCGGCCCGGCGCGCGACAGCAGGAGGCTGCCGCCGCCCAGCTTGAAGCGGATGGTGGGCGCGGTGAAGTCGCTGAGCGGTGCGCCCAAGGCGATCTCGCCGCTGCCGTGCAGCACGCATTCCTCACGCCGCAGGGCGATCTCGGTGTCGGTGCCTCCGTCGCCGGCATGCAGGCGCACCCACGTGCCGTAGGTGCTGACGTCCACCAGCACGCAGCGCCCGTTGCGCGACTCCAGCCGCGCGTGCATGCGCGACACGCGGGGGTCGTTCACCACGAAATCGACGTCGCCCACGCGGCCCAGGTGGATGGGCAGCTGCCCGACGCCGAACAGGGAACGCATGTCCAGCCAGGCCAGCTCGATCTGGCCGAAATCCGAATCCGGCGCCGCGGCGGGCAGCGTCAGCAGCGGTGAAGGCCGGGTCAGCAGTTCGCTGGCTTCTTCCTGCCAGTCGATGCAATAGACCACAGGCGCGTCCTGCCGCCCGCGGATGTGGATGGCGCCCAGGTTGCGGTGCTCGGCATGCCCTTCGTGCAACTGGGCGATCACGGTCTCGGTGGCCCAGATCTGCCGTGGCCCGGCCAGGTCGCTCAGGCGCGAGGCCACGTTGACCGCATCGCCGTAGGTGTCGCCGTCGACCTCCACCACTTCGCCGCTGGCCACGCCGATCTGCAGTTCCATGCGCAGCGCCAACGGCCAGGACTGCAGCCGCTTGGCATGGCCGCGCTGCAGTTCCTGCACGGCCGCCACGGCGCCGGGGCCGCCGGGGAACACGGCCAGCACGCCATCGCCCAGGAGCTTGACCACGCGGCCACGGTGCGCCTCGCACACGCGGCCCACCCACTGGGTGATCTGCGTGACCGTGTCGGTCGCGCGCGCGTTGCCCATGGCTTCGAAGACCCGCGTGCTGCCGGTGAGGTCTGCAAAGACAACTGTGGTGGTCATTCCCGTGCGCGCGCCCTTTGGATTGATTATTGCAAACGCGTTTGTGGTGTTGATTGCGCGCAACGCCCGCAAGGCCGGTCGCGCCGCGCCGCCGTCGCAGCCCGGTCATGCATTTGCGGTATTGGCAACAGCTTGGCAGACCTAGAACCAAGGTATCCATTCTGCGCCGGCCTCGGCGAAAAACGAGCCAGAGTGTTGTTCTGACACAAGAAATTCGCACGTCCGACTTGCCGCTGTCGAATGGGGGACTTATCGTGAGAAACATTCAAAAACATTTACTCCGTCTCCGGCACCATGGTTTCGCGCAGCAGTTTGTTACGTCTTCTTGCCTTTGGCCGGGCCGCCGAAGCGACGAGCGAGCGTGACCGGCTGGGCATGGAGCGCGTGCGGGCCCGGATGCTGCAGTTGCTGGCGCGCCACGAGGGCGCCGCCTTCTACCGCGTGGCCGAGCGCATCCGCTACGCGGATGAAATGGAAAGCCTCTGGTACCTGCGCCAGGACCTGATGGCCGCGCTGAGCGAGGTGCATGGCGAGGTGGCCGCCCGCGACGCCGTGGAACCGCTGCATGCGCTGTTCAAGGGCCTGCTGCCGGCCGCCCTGACGGCCGCGCCGGCCCGGCCTCGGGTGCCGTCCTGATCGGCATCGCGGCCGCGCTCATGCAGCGGCCACGCCGCGGGTGCGGCGGGGGGCGGAGCCCGCAGGCCGGTTCGCCGCCAGGCGGCGCGGTGCTGCTTCCTTGTTCAGTTCAATGCGAGTGCCCGTGGCCATGGCCGTGCTCGTGGCCATGGGCAGGGCCGTGGCCGTGCGCATGCCCGGCAGCCGCGGCATGGCCCCAGACCATGAACACCTCGCGCTCCTGCCGGGCCATTTCCACGGTCGCGCCCACGGGCAGCAGCACCTTGGTCGGCACGTGGCCGAAAGGCAGGCCGGTGAGCAGCGGCACCTTGAGCTGGGTGCGCAGGCGGTCGACGACGGTCTGTAGCTTGAAGCCGCGGTCGTGCGGCACGGCGCGGAAATTGGTGAACTGGCCCAGCACGATGGCCCGCTGGCGGCCCAGCACGCCAGCCAGGCGCAACTGCTCCAGCATGCGCTCCAGGCGGTACGGGTGCTCGCCCACGTCCTCGAGGAAGAGCACGCCCTTGTCGATCTGCGGGAAGTACGGCGTGCCGAGCAGGCTGCTCAGCACGCACAGGTTGCCGCCCCACAGCGTGGCGCCACGTACGGGCTTGAGGGCCACCTCGGCGTCGCGCGCGGGCAGGCGCCAGCCGGTGCCCTCGCCCTGGCCATGCAGCAGGTCGTCGAAGCAGGCTTCCATGATGTCGTCGGGGCCGGCTTCGGCCCCGAAGTCCTCGCCCAGGGCCGGCCCGGCCCAGGTGACGGCGCCGGTCCTGGCCAGCACGGCCAGCTGGAAGGCCGTGAAATCGCTCAGGCCCACGAAGGCCGTGCCCCGGTCCACGGCCCGGGCGATGGCCTTGTACGGCAGGCGGTCCAGGATGCGCGTGAGGCCGTAGCCGCCGCGGGAGATCAGTGCCACATCGGCCCCGCTGGCGGCTGCGCGCGAGATGGCGGCCAGCCGCGTCTCGTCGTCGCCCGCGAAGCGCTGGTGGCTCTTGAGCGCCGCCTCGTCGATGTGCACGTCGTGGCCCAGCGCCTGGAGGCGCGCCACGCCGCGGCGGAAGGCCGCCTTGTCGCGCACCGCGCCGGAGGGGGAATAGATGTAGATGTTCTTGCTGTTCACGGGCGGCAGTATCCCATCGCAGCGCGGGCGCTCAGCGCGGCGCGGGCGCGCCGAGCGCCTGCGCCAGGGCGGCCAGGCCCTCGGGCGTGAGCTGCACCGTCGCCGCCGGCTGCGCCGGGCCCCAGGCGCGCAGCGCGGCGCGGTGGCCGGCGTCGGGGAAGGGCGCGTCCAGCCAGGCGGGCGCGGGCCCGTCGCGCCAGGCATCCGGCGGCAGCGGCAGCCAGGGCGCGGCGCGCCCCGAGCGCTCGGCCAGCGCGTGGACCACGGCGGCCATGGAAGGCGGCGCCACGACCTCGACCGCGCCGACCGCCAGGGCCCGCAGCCATTCGTCCAGCACCTGCGCATGCCAGGCCGGCGACAGGAGCGTGCCCTTCTTCGGCTTGTCGCTGCGGCCATGGCCGATCAGGTCGGGCACGAGCAGGCGGCGTCCGCCCGCCAGCGGCCACAGGGCGCGGTACAGCTCGCCCCACTGGCCGGGCCCGTGCAGGCCCAGCAGCGCCGGCGCCCCGGGCCCCGCCGGCTGTCCGTTGTCCAGCCAGGCCAGGCGCAGGCCGGCCAGCGCCGGCAGCTCGGCGGTCCACTGCAAGGCGGCAGGGGGCGGATAGGCCTCGAAGCGCGCGGCCGGCGTTCGCAGCGCGTCGTCGCGCAGCGGCTGCGCCAGCGCGCGGGCCTGTGCACGCCGGGCCCGGAAGAAGGCCTGCAGCGGCCGCGCGCATGCCTCCCCCAGCACGCCGCCGCGCACGCGGGTGTGGTGGTTCAGGGCCGGCTGCGCGAACAGGTCCACCACGGAGCCGGCCGCGCCGGTGCGCGGGTCGGCCGCGCCGAACACCACGCGCGCCAGCCGCGCCTGCAGCAAGGCGCCGGCGCACATGGGGCAAGGCTCCAGCGTCACGAACAGCTCGCAGCCCTCGAGCCGGTAGTTGCCCAGCGCCGCGGCCGCCGCGCGCAAGGCGTTGATCTCGGCATGGCCGCTCGGATCATGCGCGGCCACCGGGTTGTTGCGGCCGGTGGCCAGCAGCTGCCCCTGGCGCACGACCACCGCGCCGACGGGCACCTCGCCGGCCTCGGCGGCGGCCTGCGCCTGCGCCAGCGCAAGGCGCATCCAGTGCACATCGTCGGGCGGCGCGGCCGACGCGGGCGCGGCGGAAGACGAAGGAGGGACCATCGCCGAATTGTCGGCCACGCGCCGGGGCCGCAGCCGGCGCTCCACAATGGCGTGCAGCCATGCCCTCTTCCCTTCCGAACGCCCGCCAGGATTCTCTGTTCGACGATCCGCTGCCGCTGCCCGCCGAGGCACCGGCGCCCTCGCCCGCAGCGCCCGCAGCGCCGGCCGTGCCGGCCCCGCCGCGCACGCGCCGGCCCCGCGCCACGCCGGTCGCGCCCGCCCAGGCCGACCCGGCCGCCGCGGCGCTGGCCGAGCGCCTGCCGCCGCGCCTGCACCTGGGCACCTCGTCCTGGCATTTCCCGGGCTGGCAGGGCCTGGTGTGGGAAGGCGCGCATGCGCAGCCCACGCTCTCCAGGCAGGGGCTGGCCGCCTATGCGCAGCATCCGCTCCTGCGCTGCGTCAGCCTGGACCGCGCCTTCTACCGGCCGCTCACGGCCAGCCAGTACGCCCACTACGCGGCACAAGTGCCGCCCGGCTTCCGCTTCGTGGTGAAAGGGCCCAGCCTGGTCTGCGATGCCCTGGTGCGCGACGAGGATGGGCGGGGCATGCAGCCCAACCCGGCCTTCCTGGACCCGGCCCTGGCCATCGACACCTTCGTGCGCCCGGCGCTGGAAGGCCTGGGCGAGCGGCTGGGCGCGCTGGTGTTCCAGATCAGCCCGCTGCCGGCCGGCTTGCTGGGCGACGTCGACGGCCTGCTGCAGCGGCTGCGCGCGCTGCTGCAGGCCCTGCTGCCGCTGCGGCCTGCGGCGCCCGACGCCGTGGTGGCGGTGGAAGTGCGGGATGCGGCCTGGCTCACGCCCGATTTCGTGCGCGTGCTGCGCGCATGCGGCGCCACCTACGGCCTGGGCCTGCATCCGCGGCTGCCGCCGATCGCGCAGCAGCTGCCCCTGCTGCGCGCACTGTGGCCCGGCCCGCTGGTGTGCCGCTGGAACCTGCACCGGCGCCACGGCGCGTACGGCTACGAAGGCGCCAAGGGCCTGTACGAACCCTTCGACCGGCTGGTGGACCCCGACCCCGAGACGCGCGGCTTCCTGGCACGCGTGGCCGGCGCGACGGCCGCCGCCGGGCACCCGGCCTATGTCTGCATCAACAACAAGGCCGAAGGCAGCGCGCCGCTGAGCGTGCGCGCGCTGGCCGAAGAGCTGGTGCGGCAGCGCGCAGGCTGAGCCCCGGCGCGCCTGCGGCCCCTGGAATGCCGCGGCCCCGGCGCCGCGACATGCAGCGGCCGGGGCCGGCGGGGAGCCTGCCCAGGAAGTGGATCAGTCGTCCCGCGTCTCCAGCGCGCGGTTCAGCATGAGCGCCGCCAGCGTGCAGGCCGCGCCCGAAAGCAGGTAGACGCTGACGTAGCCCAGCCCGAAATGGGCCGACAGCCCCAGCGCCACCAGCGGCGCGAAAGCGGCCCCCACCAGCCAGGCGATGTCGGAGGTGAGCGCCGCGCCGGTGTAGCGGTAGCGCGGCGCGAAGTTGGAGGTGACCGTGCCCGACGCCTGGCCATAGGACAGGCCCAGCAGCACGAAGCCCAGCAGGATGAACACGTCCTGGCCCAGGTTGCCGCCGTCCAGCAGCGTGGGGGCGAAGCCGCTGAACACGGCGATCATGGCGGCCAGGGTGCCCAGGGTGCGGCGGCGGCCATAGCGGTCGGCCAGCCAGCCCGAGGCGACGATGGCGCCCGCGCACAGGAAGCCCCCCACGATCTGGATCAGCAGGAAGCCGGTGATGGACTGCTGCGAGAACAGCTGGATCCAGGACAGCGGGAACACCGTCACCAGGTGGAACAGCGCATAGCTGGCCAGCGCGGCGAAGGCGCCGATGAACACGTTGTAGCCCTGGTTGCCCAGCAGCTCGCGCGTGCTCACGGGCTCCAGTTCACGCTGGGTCAGCAGGTCCTCGTACTCCTGCGCCGCCACCAGGCGCAGCCGCGCGAACAGGGCCACGACGTTGATGGCGAAGGCGACGAAGAAGGGATAGCGCCAGCCCCAGTCGAGGAAGTCCTCCGGCGACAGGCTGGCGTACAGGTAGGCGAACAGGGCGCTGGCCAGGATGAAGCCCACGGGCGCGCCCAGCTGGCCCACCATCGAGTAGAAGCCGCGGCGGCCTTCGGGCGCATTCATCGCGAGCAGCGAAGGCAGCCCGTCCCACGAAGCGCCGAGCGCCAGCCCCTGGCCCAGGCGGAACAGCGCCAGCAGCCAGACGGCGACCATGCCGAGGCTCTGGTAGCCCGGCAGGAAGGCCATGCCGGCCGTGCAGCTGCCCAGCAGGAAGAGCGCCAGGGTGAGCTTGGTGGCCCGGCCCCAGCGCCGCTGGATGGCCATGGACAGCACCGTGCCCACCGGCCGGGCGATGAAGGCCAGCGCGAAGATCGCGAAGGACCACAGCGTGCCGTTCAGGCGCTGCTCCAGCGGAAAGAACACCGCCGGGAAGACCAGCACCGCGGCAATGCCGAAGACGAAGAAATCGAAGTACTCGGAAGTGCGACCGATGACCACGCCGACGGCGATGTCGCCGGGAGCGACATGGTGTTCGCTCTCCGGCGCCCGCGCGCCATGGGGATCCAGGGAGGCGCCGTGGGGGGCAGCGTAGCTGATGCTCGACATCGTTCAATCTCTCCTCGTATTGCGATGGGCTGGCCGCAAAAGGGTCGCTGCGGAACACTATATATCCTGCCCAGGGCCGCTTCGGGTGGACATGGGACAAAACGTCCAATCGATTCAGGACGGTGCTGGCGTTACATTTCCTGCACTTTGTGCAAACCGGGTTTTCACCGGGTGCACGCGGTCGATCCTCACCCCTCGCTCTATGCGCCCTCTGAACCTCCTCCGCGCACCGCTGTTGCTCGCCTCTGCCGCCCTGATGGCCGGCTGCAGCGAGCTCGTCGTGCTCAACCCCGCCGGCGACGTCGCCGCCCAGCAAGGCAGGCTGGTCGTCATCGCCACCGTTCTCATGCTGCTGATCATCGTGCCGGTGATCTTCCTGACGCTGCTGTTTGCCTGGCGCTACCGCCAGAACAGCAAGCATTCGGACGAGGAATACGCGCCCGACTGGCACCACTCCACCAAGCTGGAGCTGGTGATCTGGTCGGCGCCGCTGGTCATCATCATCGCGCTGGGCGCGCTGACCTGGATCACCACGCACAAGCTGGACCCGTACCGCCCGCTGGACCGCATCGCGGCCGGCCAGCCGATCCCGGAAGGCGTGAAGCCGCTGGAAGTGCAGGTGGTGTCGCTGGACTGGAAGTGGCTGTTTTTCTACCCCGAACAGGGCATCGCCACCGTCAATGAAGTGGCCGCCCCGGTGGACCGCCCCATCCTGTTCAAGCTGACTTCCAGCCACACGATGAACGCGTTCTACATCCCCGACCTGGCCGGCATGATCTACACCATGCCCGGCATGCAGACCGAGCTGAACGCCGTGATCAACAAGCCCGGCGAATACAAGGGCATGTCCTCGCACTACAGCGGCGCGGGCTTCTCGGGCATGAATTTCAAGTTCAAGGGCCTGTCGAACGAGGACTTCGACAAGTGGATCGCCCAGGCCAGGACCGAAGGCCAGCCGCTCACGCGCGACGCCTACCGCGAACTGGCCAAGCCCAGCGAACGCAACCCCGTGGCGCGCTTCGCCAGCGTGGAGCAAGGCCTCTACAACCGCGTGCTGAACCTGTGCGTCGAAGACGGCCAGCCCTGCATGCATGAAGTCATGGCCAAGGACGCCATGCGCAACCGGGCACACCACACCGAACGCGCGCTGAACACGGCTGCCGCGCAGTCGATCTGCACGCCCGAGACCCTTATCGAGTGACCCCCATGTCCGTAGCTCAACACACTTCTGCGCCGACCGAAGCCCACTGGCTGCTCGGGCGCATCACCTGGGATTCGATCCCGATGGCGCACGAGCCCATCGTGCTCGCCACCTTCATCGCCGTGGTGCTCGGCGGCCTGGCCCTGCTGGGCGTGATCACCAAGTTCCGGCTCTGGGGCCCGCTGTGGCGCGACTGGTTCTGCAGCATCGACCACAAGAAGATCGGCATCATGTACATGGTGCTGGGCATCGTGATGCTGCTGCGCGGCTTCGCCGACGCCATCATGATGCGCCTGCACCAGGCCATGGCCTTCGGCGACAACATGGGCTATTTGCCGCCGCACCACTACGACCAGATTTTCACCGCCCACGGCGTGATCATGATCTTCTTCGTGGCGATGCCGCTGGTCACGGGCCTGATGAACTACCTCGTGCCGCTGCAGATCGGCGCGCGCGACGTGGCCTTCCCCTTCCTGAACAACTTCAGCTTCTGGATGACCACGGCCGGCGCCGTGCTGGTGATGGTCTCGCTGTTCCTGGGCGAGTTCTCCACCTCGGGCTGGCTGGCGCTGTCGAACCTGGGCCACCAGAACCCCGGCGTGGGCCTGGACTACTACATCTGGGCGCTGCAGATCGCGGGGGTGGGCACCACACTCTCGGGCATCAACCTGCTGGTCACCATCGTCAAGATGCGCGCGCCCGGCATGGACCTGATGAAGATGCCCGTCTTCGTGTGGACCTCGCTGTGCACCAACGCGCTGATCGTGGCCTCCTTCCCCGTGCTCACGGCCGCGCTGGTGCTGATGTCGCTGGACCGCTACGTCGGCACGAACTTCTTCACGAACACGCTGGGCGGCAACCCCATGCTGTACGTGAACCTGATCTGGATCTGGGGGCACCCCGAGGTCTACATCCTGGTGCTGCCCGCCTTCGGCATCTTCTCGGAAGTCGTGGCCACCTTCAGCCGCAAGCGCCTGTTCGGCTACACCTCGATGGTCTACGCCACGGTGTGCATCACCATCCTGTCGTACATCGTCTGGCTGCACCACTTCTTCACCATGGGCTCGGGCGCCAGCGTGAACGCCTTCTTCGGCATCACGACCATGATCATCTCGATCCCCACGGGTGCGAAGATCTTCAACTGGCTGTTCACCATGTACCGCGGCCGCATCAAGTTCGAAGTGCCGATGCTGTGGACCGTGGGCTTCATGGTCACCTTCGTGGTGGGCGGCATGACGGGCGTGCTGCTGGCCGTGCCGCCGGCCGACTTCGTGCTGCACAACTCGCTGTTCCTGATCGCCCACTTCCACAACGTGATCATCGGCGGCGTGGTGTTCGGCCTGTTCGCCGCCATGACCTACTGGTACCCGAAGGCTTTCGGCTACAAGCTCGACAGCTTCTGGGGCAAGATGTCCTTCTGGTTCTGGCTGGCCGGCTACTGGTTCGCCTTCACGCCGCTGTACGTGCTGGGCCTGATGGGCGTGACGCGCCGCGTCAGCCACTTCGAGGACCCCTCGCTGCAGATCTGGTTCCAGATCGCCCTCTTCGGCGCCGTGCTGGTCGCCATCGGCATTGCCAGCTTCCTGATCTGCATCTTCGTGAGCTACCTCCGGCGCGACCAGCTGCGCGACCACACGGGCGACCCGTGGGGCGGCCGCACGCTGGAATGGGCGACCTCCTCGCCGCCGCCGGCCTACAACTTCGCGTTCACGCCCGTGGTGCATGACATCGACGCCTGGTGGGACATGAAGCGCCATGGCTACCAGCGTCCGCTGGAAGGCTTCCAGGCCATCCACATGCCGCTGAACACCGGCGCCGGCGTGGTGCTGTCCGTGCTGTCGCTGGTCTGGGGCTTCGCGCTGATCTGGCACATGTGGCCGCTGGCCGTCGCGTCCTTTGCGGCCATCGTGATCGGCTCGATCATCCACACCTTCAACTACAAGCGCGACTACCACATCCCGGCGTCCGAAGTGATCGCCACGGAAAACGCACGCACCCAACTGCTGGCACAGCACGCTTGAGCCCACGCTGACATGACTTCCATTGCTCACCCCGCCGGCGCCGCCGGCACCCCGGCGCGCGAGTACCACCTCGCGCACGAACCGCATCCGGAGAACGGCACCGCGCTGGGCTTCTGGCTCTACCTGATGAGCGACTGCCTCATCTTCGCCGCGCTGTTCGCCACCTACGGCGTGCTGGGCCGCAGCTACGCCGGCGGTCCCGGCGGCGCCGAGCTGTTCGATCTCAAGCTGGTGGCCATCAACACGGCCTTCCTGCTGCTGTCGTCCATCACCTTCGGCTTCGCCATGCTGCGCAAGCAGCTGAACGACAAGGCCGGCACGCTGCTGTGGCTGGCCGTCACGGGCCTGTTCGGCCTGGCCTTCCTGGCCGTGGAGCTCTACGAGTTTCACCACCTGATCCACGTCGGCGCCACGCCGCAGAGCAGCGCCGCCATGTCGGCCTTCTTCACGCTGGTCGGCACCCACGGCCTGCACGTCACCTTCGGCCTGATCTGGCTGGTGGTGCTGATGATCCAGATCGGCAAGCACGGCCTGATCCGCGAGAACAAGCGCCGCCTGATGTGCCTGTCCATGTTCTGGCACTTCCTGGACGTGGTCTGGATCGGCGTCTTCACCTTTGTCTACCTGATGGGAGTGCTGTGATGAGCACGCACGCTTCGCACGACACGCACGCACACCACGGTCACCATGACGCCCATGGCGACCACCACGACGACCATGACGTGGGCCCGCACAGCAGCCTGAAGGAATACGTGATCGGCTTCGTGCTGTCCGTGATCCTGACGGCCATCCCCTTCTGGCTGGTCATGGCCAACGTCATCACCGACCGCACCACCGCCGTGCTGGTGCTGGGCGGCCTGGCCGTGGTGCAGATCGTGGTCCACATGGTCTTCTTCCTGCACATGAACGGCAAGGTGGAAGGCGGCTGGACCCTGCTGTCCACCATCTTCACCATCGTGTTCGTGGCCATCGCCATCGCGGGCACGCTGTGGGTGATGTTCCACATGAACACCAACATGATGCCCACGCATCTGCACTCCACGATGGGCTCCTGACGCCCATGCCGGAAGCACGCTCCGGCACGGCAGGCCGCACTCCCCGCCGCACGCTGCGCCTGAGCGTGTTGGCGGTCGGTGCGGCCTTGCTCATGGTGCTGTTCGTTTCACTGGGCACCTGGCAGGTGCAGCGCCTGGCCTGGAAGCGCGACCTCATCGCGCGCGTGGATGCGCGCGTGCACGCGGCGCCCGTGCCTGCGCCGCCTGCCGCGCAATGGCCCGCCGTCACGCCGGCCTCGCACGAATACCTGCGCATCGCGCTGCGGGGCCGCTACCTGCACGACAAGGAAGCGCTGGTGCAGGCCACCACGGCGCTCGGCAGCGGCTTCTGGGTGCTCACGCCGCTGCAGCAGGACGACGGCAGCGTGGTGATCGTCAACCGCGGCTTCGTGCCGCCGCCCGCGCGCGACCCCGTGCAGCGCGGCCTGGCCGCCCCGGAGGGGACGGTGCGCGTTGAAGGCCTGCTGCGCATCAGCGAGCCCAAGGGCGGCTTCCTGCGCAGCAATGACCCGGCCGGCGACCGCTGGTTCTCGCGCGACGTCTCCGCCATCGCCGCGGCACGCGGCCTGCCTGCGGCGCAGGTGGCGCCCTACTTCATCGATGCCGACGACACGCCCGGCCGCGCCGCCAACGCCTGGCCCGCGGGCGGCATGACGGTGATCCGCTTCCCCAACAGCCATCTGGTCTACGCCATCACCTGGTATGCGCTGGCGCTGATGGTGCTGGCGGGCACCGTCTACATCTGGCGCCACGAGCCCTCGCACCGGACCCGCGGCGCGGCCCGGTCCGACGCGCCCTGAAGAAGGCGAGGCGACACATGCCCTCTGCTGCCCGCCATGGCTCCTTCTGACACCCGAACGCCCGCCGCGACGGTGCAGGCCACCCAGGCCGCCTCCGGCCTCGATGCCGTCACGGGCCTCAAGAACCTGCAGCAGCTGATCCAGCTGCGCTGGATCGCCGTCTTCGGCCAGATCGTCACCATCGAGGTCGTGCACTACGGCTTCGGCATCGCCATCCCGGTGCAGCAAATGCTGGCCGTGCTGGCCGCGCTGGTGGCGTTCAACGCCCTGAGCCTGCTGCGCTGGCGCACCCGGCGGCCCGTGACCAGTGCCGAACTGCTGTTCGCGCTGCTCGTGGACGTGGGCATGCTCACGGCCCAGCTCTACCTGAGCGGCGGCGCGGCCAACCCTTTCGTCTTCCTGTACCTGCTGCAGGTGATCCTGGCGGCGGTGCTGCTGCCCGCCTGGGCCACCTGGACGCTGGTCGGTGTCACGTCGCTGTGCTTCGCGGGCCTGGCCATCTTCGGCCAGCCGCTGCCGCTGCAAAACCACACGCCGCGCGGGCTGGCCAGCCCCTACATGCTGGGCCTGCTGGTGTGCTTCGCGCTCAACGCCACGCTGCTGGTGACCTTCATCACCCGCATCGTCGCCAACCTGCGCGAGCGCGACACGCGCCTGGCCGCGCTGCGCCAGCGTGCCGCGGAAGAGGAACACATCGTGCGCATGGGCCTGCTGGCCTCGGGCGCGGCGCACGAGCTGGGCACGCCGCTGTCCACGCTGGCCGTGATCCTGGGCGACTGGCAGCACCTGCCGCATTTCAGCTCCGAGCCCGAACTGGCCGAGGACGTGGCCGAGATGCAGGCGCAGGTGGCGCGTTGCAAGTCCATCGTGAGCGGCATCCTGCTGTCGGCCGGCGAGGCGCGCGGCGAGAACTCCGCCGAGACCACGGTCTGCACCTTCCTCGACGAGGTGGTGCGCGACTGGCGCGCACGCCGGCCCGAAAACCGCCTGCGTTACAGCAACCGCTTCGGCCAGGACCTGCCCATGGTCTCCGACTCGGCGCTCAAGCAGATGATCGGCAACGTGCTGGACAACGCCTTCGAGGCTTCGCCGCAGGCGCAGTCGCTGGAGGCCTCCCACACCGAGGACCAGCTGGTGCTCACGGTGCAGGACGAAGGCCCGGGCTTCGCGCCGGCCATGCTGAACCAGCTCGGCAAGCCGTACCAGTCGAGCAAGGGCCGCCCGGGCGGCGGGCTCGGCCTGTTCCTGGTCGTGAACGTGGCGCGCACACTGGGCGGCAGCGTGTCGGCGCGCAACCGCCCGGAGGGCGGCGCCGAAGTCCGAATCACCCTGCCGCTGACAGCGATCGTGCTGTCCGACGAAGATATTGCCCATGACGCCTGACACCGCCGCCCCCGCCGCACCGCCGCAGCTGCTCATCGTCGAGGACGACGGCGCCTTCGCGCGCACGCTGGCGCGCTCCTTCGAGCGCCGCGGCTACACGGTGCGCGTGGCCAACGGGCTGGAAGAACTGCAGGCGCAATTGCGCACCTTTGCGCCCACGCATGCGGTGGTCGATCTCAAGCTCGCAGGCGAGGCCTCGGGCCTGGCCTGCGTGCAGGCGCTGCACGCGCATGACGACGCGATGCTGATCGTGGTGCTCACGGGATTCGCCAGCATCGCCACCGCGGTCGAGGCCATCAAGCTGGGCGCCTGCCACTACCTGGCCAAGCCCTCCAACACCGACGACATCGAGGCCGCCTTCGGCATGGCCGAAGGCACGACCGAGGTGGAGCTCACCAACCGCACCAGCTCCATCAAGACGCTGGAGTGGGAGCGCATCCACGAGACCCTGGCCGAGACCGGCTTCAACATTTCCGAGACCGCGCGCCGCCTGGGCATGCACCGGCGCACGCTGGCGCGCAAGCTGGGCAAGCAGCAGGTCAAGTGAGCCGCGGCGGCCGGCGGGCGCGGCGCCTCGCCGCCACCGCTCAGCCCACGCGTTCCCGCCCCTGGTTGAAGGCCGTGGCGTCGGCCTGGCCCGTCCGCGCGACCTCGGCCGCGACCTGGCGACCTGGGACGAAGAAGCCCGCTGCGGTGCGTGCCGGCAAATCGGCAGAGCATGCTGGACCCGCAGGGCGGATAGGAAGACGAGGGGGGCGCGCGTGACAGCGAGCCGGCTTACTCCAGCGTCACGTTGGCCTTCCTGACCAGCGCCGCGTAGCGCTCCTGCTCGCTCTTGAGAAAACGCGCCGCCTCCTCGGGCGTGCCGAGGATCGTGAAATCGTCGCGCTTGGCGAAGCCGGCCTTGACCTCGGGGTCGTTGAAGGCGGCCACGAAGGCATCGTGCAGGCGCTTGACCTGCGCGGCGGGCAGACCCTTGGGCCCCACGGCAGCGAACCAGCCCGCGATGTCGACGTGGGGGAAGCCCTGTTCGGCGATGGTGGGCACGTCCGGCAGCGAAGCCAGGCGGTCCTTGCCCATCACGCCGATGGGCCGCAAAGAGCCCGCCTTGATCTGGCCCTGCACCGCCGCCGTGGCCGCCACACCCATCTCGACCTGGCCGGCCATGATGTCGGTGATCATGGGGCCCATGCCCTTGTACGGGATGTGGCGCGCGCTGACGCCGGCTTCGGACACGAACAGCTCGCCCGCCAGATGGATGATGGTGCCGTTGCCCGACGAGGCGTAGTTGAAGTCGCCGGGCTTGGCCTTCATGGCCGCCTGCAGCTCCTTGGCGTTCTTCGCGGTCACCTTGGCCGGGTTGACCACCAGCACGAAGGGCGAGCCGCCGACGATGGTGATGGGCGTGATATCGCCCAGGCTGTCGTAGGGCAGCTTCTTGAACACGCTCGGGTTCACGGCGTGGTTGTTGGAGACGACGGCGATCGTGTTGCCATCGGGCGCGGCCTTGATCAGGGCCTGCGTGCCGGTGATGCCGCCGGCGCCCGGCAGGTTCTCAATCACCACGGCTTGCCCGCCCAGCGCCTTCGACAGCGCCGTCTGGGCCGAACGCACGATCACGTCCACGCCCGAGCCTGCGCCCACGGGCAGGATCACGCGCAGCGGGGCATGGTTCTGCGCATGCACGAGGGCCGTGAAACCGCTGGCCAGTGCGGCCGTGGCCAGCGCCAGCATGGTGCGGCGGCGGAAAGTCTGGAAGTTCATGGTTCTTGTCTCCTGTTGGGTCCGTGTGGGGATTCGGGTCAGTCGACGCAGGCGCCCTCTTCAGGTCTCCTGTACCGCCTGCGCCGCCTGGCGGCTGGGCAGTCCCGCCAGCACCTCGTCGGTGTGCTCGCCGACCTGGGGCAGCGGCATGCGCACGCCGGGGCGGCGCCCGCCCAAGGTCAGCGGCAGCAGCACGACGTCGGTGCGGCCGCCGTCCTCGGTCTGCATGGGCACCAGGCCGCCGCTCTGCTTCAGATGCGGGTCGTTCACCAGCTGCTCGGGGCGCGAGATCGGCGCATAGGGAATGCCGGCCGCTTCCAGCTGCGGTGCCAGATCGGCGATGCGGTGCTGCGCGAGGATGCCGCCCAGTTCGGCCAGCAGCTGCGGCCGCACGGCCACGCGCGCCGCGTTGTCCACGTACTCGGGGCGATCCAGCAGGTCGGTGCGCTGCAGCACGCGGCACAGGGTGTTGAACTGCTTGTCGCTCACGGCGCCGATGAACAGCTGCTCGCCTTCGGCCAGCGTGAACACGTCGTACACGCTCCAGGCCGACACGCGCGACGGCATGGGCGGCGGCGGCTCGCCGGTCATCAGGAACTGCTGCATGTGCTGCGAAGACAGGAAGACGCAGTTCTCGAACAGCGCGCTCTGCACTTCCTGGCCGATGCCGGTGCGCTCGCGCTCGCGCAGCGCAGCCAGCACGCCGATGGCGCCGAACATGCCGCCCATGATGTCATTCACGCTGGTGCCGGCGCGCAGCGGCCGGCCCTGCGGCCCGGTCATGTACGACAGACCGCCCATCATCTGCACCACCTCGTCGAGCGCCAGGCGCTTCTCGTACGGGCCGGGCAGGAAGCCCTTGTGGCTCACATAGATCAGGTGCGGCGCGCGGCGCGACAGCGTCGCGTAGTCCAGGCCCAGCTCGCTCATCAGGCCGGGGCGGAAGTTCTCCAGCACCACGTCGCAGCGGGCCGCCAGCTCGGCGGCCGTCGCGCGGCCTTCCTCGCTCGTGATGTCGAGCACGATGCTCTTCTTGTTGCGGTTGAAGCTGCGGAAGAAACCAATGCCCAGGCCCGGCAGCTTGCGCGTCTTGTCGCCGCCGGGCGGCTCGACCTTGATGACGTCAGCGCCCAGGTCCGCGAGGATCATTCCGCAGGTGGGTCCCATCACCATGTGCGTGAATTCGAGGACGCGGATGCCGGCCAGCGGCAGCGTGGAGTCTTGGGTCGTCATGACATGCCCATGCAGGAGGAAGGAGGAAGGAGGAAGGAGGAAGGCCCGGAGCGAAGCGCCCCGGAGCCTGGAAGGCCAGTGACGCCGCCGCTCAGGCGGCAGCAGCCACCGCAGCCGGTGCCACGAAGGTCTTGGGCAGGCCCGCGCGCCACAGCGCACCGTGCGTGGGCTCGCCGTCGATCCAGCCCGCCACCTTGGCGCGCAGCGCGAGCAGTGCCTCGATGTCCAGGCCAGTGTCCACGCCCATGGCGGCCAGCATGAAGGCCAGGTCTTCGGTCGACGCATTGCCGCTGGCGCCGGGCGCGTGCGGGCAGCCGCCGATGCCAGCCAGCGAGGCGTCGAAACGGTCCACGCCCAGTTGCAGCGCGGCATGCACGTTGACCAGCGCCAGGCCGCGCGTGTCGTGGAAGTGTCCACAGCAGAAGCGCTCGCCCGCGATCTTCAGTGCCTTCTCGAACAGGCGGCGGACCGCGCCCGGGTCGGCATAGCCCACCGTATCGGCCAGGCTCACGCGGTCGGCGCCGGCATCGAGCAGGGCCTGCATCAGGCGCAGCACTTCGCTTTCCTCGACCCGGCCCTGGATCGTGCAGCCGAAGGCCGTGCCCACACCGCCTTCGATCAAGGTCTTGCGGCCCGAAGCGTCGCGCGCGGCGCGGATGCGCGCCAGCTCGGCCACCACGTCGTCGGGCGTCTTGCGCAGGTTGGCCAGGCTGTGGGCATGGCTGGCCGACAGCGGCAGGATCATGAGGTCGGCATCGCCGTCCAGTGCGCGCTCGGCGCCACGCAGGTTGGGCACCAGCACCGAGGCGCGCAGACCCGGCAGCGTCTTGGCGAAGGCCAGCACCTGCCCGGTGTCGGCCAATTGGGGCATGAGCCTGGGCGGCACGAAGGATCCCACTTCGATCTCGCGCTGGCCGGCCGCCACGGCATCGCGGATCCATTCGAACTTGCGCTCGGTGGGCACGAGGGTGGCGATGCTCTGCAGGCCGTCGCGCAGGCCGACTTCGCGGATCGTGACCCGACGTGGAAAGGCAGGAAGGCTCATGGTCGTCTCCGTGGGAACGGGCTGAACTTTAGGGATTCCGATTTCGCGCATGAAGCGATAATTTTTCGCCCCAGCGATTCCCAAATGGAACTCCTGACCATGCACGACCTGGACCTGACCACCCTGCGCCTGTTCGTCGCGGCCTGCGAGCAGCGCAACATCGCGCGCGCCGGCGAGCAGCAGCACATCGGCGGCTCGGCCATCAGCAAGCGGCTGGCCCAGCTGGAAGCCCAAGTGCAGGCGCCGCTGCTGGAGCGGCACCGGCGCGGCGTGGTGCCCACGGCGGCCGGCGAGATCCTGCTGGAGCATGCGCGCGCCATGCTGGCCACGGCCGACCGCATCGCGCGCGACATGTCGGCCTACCGCCACGGCGTGAAGGGGCAGGTGCGGGTGCTGGCCTCGGTCTCGTCCATCACCGAATCGCTGCCCGACGACATCGCCGCCTTCCTGAGCCTGCCGGAACACGCGCAGATCCGCGTGGACATCGAGGAGCGCAACAGCGCCGCGCTGGTGAGCGCCTTGCGCGAAGGGCTGGCGCCCGTGGGCATCTGCTGGGACGCGGCCGACCTGGCCGGCCTGCAGACGCGGCCCTACCGCGGCGACGAGCTGGCCGTGGTGGTGCCGGCCGGGCACCCGCTGGCCAGGCTGCGCAGTTGCAGCTTCGCGCAGACCCTGGCCCACGACCATGTGGGGCTGCCCGCCAACACGGCCGTGCATGTGATGCTGGCGCGTGCGGCGGCGGTGATCGGCCAGCCGCTGTACTACCGCGCCGTGGTCTCCACCTTCGATGCCGCGCTGCGCTGCGTGCGCGCGGGCCTGGGGCTGGCCATCGTGCCGCGGCAGATCGCGGCGGCTTCGGGCCATGGCGCGGGCCATGACGCGAGGAATCGCGCGGAGGATCGCGCGGGCGTGCGCATCGTCGCGCTGAAAGAGCCCTGGGCGCAGCGGCGCTTCGCCATCTGCTTTCGCCATGCGGACCAGCTCTCGCCCGCGGCGCGGCTGCTGGTCGATCACCTGGCGCAGGCGGGCACACCCCCGTGAGGCCACGGCGCTGCGCAGGGGCGCTGTCCGCCGGCCGCGATCCGGCCTTAGCATCCACGCATGCTGTTCCTCTGTCCGCTCGCCATGGCTGCCCTGCTCTTGCTGACCAGCGCTGCCGGGCAGGCGCAGGAGGTGCACCGCTGTGGCAACCGCTACAGCGACACCCCGTGCGGGGCCGGCCAGCTGGTGGACGTGTCGCCCGCCGTGCGCAACCTGGACAGTGCGGGCACGGCCCAGGTCTTCCTGTGCGTGAGCCACGGGGGCGGCCGCTTCTGGTCTTCGATGCATTGCCGCCAGAGAAACGCCCTGGTGGAGCGCATCGAGTCGGTGCCGGCCGGGCTGCCGTGGGAGCAGCAGGTGGAAATCGCCGACCAGCAGACCCGCCAGGGCTATGCCACGCAGCGCCGGCAGATGCAGGTGCGCGGAGCCGGCACGGCGGGGGAGATCGGCGCCGGCAACCCCGGCACGCGCCAGAACTGCGCCCGCTGGAGCGAGCAGGTCGCGCAGTACGACGCCATGGCCCGCCAGCCGAACAGTGCCGCCATGCAGGGCTGGATCGCCGAGCGCCGCAAGCAAGCGCGCGACGCCCAGTTCCGCGCCGGCTGCTGAGCGCCGCCCCGCTCAGCGGCCCGGCAGCCCCAGCCGCCACACGGCGCGCGAGCCCAGCAGCACCGTGCCGCCCACCACCCAGAACACGCCCGCGATGCCGATCAGCGCACCCAGCGAGCCGAAGAGCATGGGCATGGCCACGCTGGACGCATTGATGGTCATCAGCCGCAGGCCCAGCGCCTCGCCGTGCCGGTGGTGCGGCGTGATCTGGTGCAGCAGGCTCATCACCATGGGCTGCACGCTGCCCAGCGAGAAGCCCAGCACCACCGAGCACAGCCCCATGAGCCAGGGCGCGTGCAGCAGCGGGTAGACCATGAACACGGCCGCCGTGACCAGGGTGGACACGAAGATCACGCCCCGCTCGGTGGTGCGCGAGGCCAGCAGCGGCAGCAGGATGCGGATGGCCGCCGCCGCGATGGCGAACGCGCCGAGGATGGTGCCAATCACGGCCGCGCTCATGCCGCGGTCGTGGCCCAGCACGGGCAGCACGAAGGCATGCACGTCCCAACTGGAGGACTGCAGCCAGTTCACGAACAGCAGGCGCCGGAACAGCGGCTCGCGCAGCAGGTCCCACGCCCGCGTGGGGCCGGCGCCCGCGGGCGGTGTGCTGCGCGGCTCCTCCCGCGCACGCCGCACCAGCGCCCAGCTGGTCAGCGGCAGCAGGGCCAGGGCGGCGAAGCAGATGCGGTAGGCCAGCAGGTCGGCGGCGGCGCCGCCGAAAGGAATGCTCGCGTGGTCGACCAGCAGGCCCGCGCCGAAGGGCCCGAGGAAGTTCGCCGCCGCCGGCGCGATGGCCAGCCAGCTGAACACGCGCTTGAGCTGCCCCGGGTCGGTGGCCGCGCGGCCCACGTGCCGCTGCAGCGCGATCACGGTCGCGCCCGTGGCCCCGCCCGTGAGCAGCGCCGACACGCACAGCACCGGGAACGCCGGCCAGGCCAGGGCGATGGCCGCGCCCGCCGTGGCCGCGACGACCGACAGCACCAGCGGCCGCTTCAACCCGTGCCGGTCGGCGAAACGGCCGGCGGGCAATGCGAGGAACACCTGCGTGAGCGCGAACAGCGCGATCAGCACGCCCACCGCCGCCGCGCTGTAGCCCTGCTGAAGCGCCAGCAGCGGCGCGGCCAGGCGCATGCCGGCCATGGTGGCGTGCAGACAGACCTGGGCCGCGATGAGGCGCAGCAGCTCGGCGCCGCTCACGGCCGCCCCCCGCGTGCCCCCAGGCGACGCCGGCCCGGCCGGCCGCAGCGGCGGCACAGGCGGGCGCCTTCCGGACAGGCCCTCATGGTGCGTCGTCGTCCGCTGTGCTGCCGGGCTCGGCGTCCAGGCCCGGCAGCAGGCCCTTCGCCGCGCCTTCGGGCAATGCTTCCACCTCGCGCAGCCGGCGGTTCAGCACGTTGGTGCGGGTCTGCGCCTTGTCCAGCGTGTTGAGCACGGTCTGCGTCTGGCGTTTCACGTCGGCCAGCACGCTCCCGAACTTCATGAACTCGGACTTCACGGCGCCCAGCACCTGCCACACCTCGCTGCTGCGCTTTTCCAGCGCCAGCGTGCGAAAGCCCATCTGCAGCGAATTGAGCATGGCCAGCAAGGTGGTGGGGCCGGCCAGCGTCACGCGGTGCTCGCGCTGCAGCGCTTCCATCAGGCCCGGCCGGCGCAGCACTTCGGCATACAGGCCTTCGGTGGGCAGGAACAGGATCGCGAAGTCGGTGGTGTGTGGCGGCTCGACGTACTTGTCGGCAATGCCGCGCGCCTCCAGGCGGATGCGCGCCTCCAGGGCGCGCGCGGCGGCCTCCGCCGCCACCGCGTCGGCACGCTGCTGCGCGTCGAGCAGGCGTTCGTAGTCCTCGTTGGGGAACTTGGCGTCGATGGGCAGCCAGACCGGCTGGCCGTCTTCGGCGCGACCGGGCAGGCGGATCGCGAAATCCACCGGGTTGCGCGTGCCGGGCCGCGTCACGACCTGGGCCGCATACTGCTCGGGCGCCAGCACATGCTCCAGCAGCGCGGCGAGCTGCGCCTCGCCGAACATGCCGCGCGTCTTCACGTTGGTCAGCAGGTGCTTGAGGTCGCCCACGCCCTGCGCCAGCGTCTGCATCTCGCCCAGGCCCTTGTAGACCTGCTCCAGCCGCTCGGCCACCTGGCGGAAGCTCTCGCCCAGGCGCGCTTCCAGCGTGCTTTGCAGCTTCTCGTCGACCACCTGACGCATCTCGTCGAGCTTGGCGGCGTTGCTGGCCTGCAGCTGCGCCAGTTGCTGCTCCATGGTCGCGCGCACCTCGGCGATGCGGCGGGCATTGGTTTCGGTCAAGGACTGCAGCTGCGTGTGCAGCGCCTCGGCCAGCGACTGGCGCAGCGCGTCGATCTGCCGCGCGAAGGCGTCCAGCCGCTCGGCCTGCGCCTGCGCCGCGTGCGTGCCCTGCTGCACCAGCGCCGACTGGAAGGCTGCCAGGCCTTCGGCCTGTTCGCGCCGCGCGGCCTGGGTGGACAGCGTCACCTCTTCCAGCTTGCCGGCGTGCGTCTGCTGCAGTTGCCCCAGAAGCTGTTCGGTGGTGGCGCGCACCTCGGCCAGCCGGCGCGCATTGGACTCGGTCAGCCCATGCAGCTGCGTGTTCAGCGTCTCGCCCAGCTGGCCCTGCATGCGTGCGAGTTGCTGCGCGAAGGCGTCAATCTGCGCGTTCTGCGTGCGGGCCGTCTCGGCGCCCTGCGCCAGCAGCGCCTGCTGGAAGGTGGCGAGCTGCTGCGCCCCTTCCTGCCGGCTGGCGCGGGCGGCCTCGGCCACTTCCTGGCGCAGGCCGCGCTCGGTCTTGTCCAGGGCCGCGGCCAGCACGGCCGCCATCGCCGCCGTGCCGGTCGCCGGCGGCCTGCGCAACAGCAGCACCACCAGCAGCACGCCATTGACCAGGCCCAGGGCCAGCAGCAGCCAGCCTTCGGGCGAGAGCAGCGGCAGGGTCACCGCGCGCCGATGACCGAGGGGTTCAGCGGCGTCAGCGGCTGGCCGTTGACCAGGTACCCGATCAGGTTGTCGGCCGCCAAGTCCGCCATGGCGCGCCGCGTGGGCACGGTGGCGCTGGCGATGTGCGGCGTGAGCACGACATTGGGCACGGTGAGCAGTTCGGGGTGGACCTTCGGCTCGCCTTCGAACACGTCCAGGCCCGCGGCGGCGATGCGCCTTTCCTTCAATGCCACGGCCAGCGCCGCGTCGTCCACGATGCCGCCGCGCGCGATGTTGATCAGCGTGGCGGTGGGCTTCATCAGCGCCAGCTCGGCCGCGCCGATGGTGTGGTGCGAGGCCGGTGTGTAGGGCACGACCAGCACCACGTGATCGGCGGTCTTCAGCAGCTCTTCCTTGCCCACGTAGCGGGCCTTGCATTCGGCTTCCAGCTCGGGGGAAAGGCGCGAGCGGTTGTGATAGACCACCTTCATGCCGAAGCCATGCGCCCCGCGCTTGGCGACGCCCTGCCCGATGCGGCCCATGCCGATGATGCCCAGCGTGCTGCCATGCACCTCGGCGCCCGCGAACATGTCGTAGCTCCATTTCTTCCACTGGCCGGCGCGCAGGAAATGCTCGCTCTCGCTGATGCGGCGGGCCGTCGCCATGAGCAGCGCGAAACCGAAGTCGGCCGTGGTCTCGGTCAGCACGTCGGGCGCGTTGGTGGCCAGCACGCCGCGCGCGGTCATGGCTTCGACGTCGAAGTTGTTGTAGCCCACCGCCATGTTGGCGCAGATGCGCAGTTGCGGGCAGGCGGCCAGCAGCTCGGCGTCGATGCGCTCGGAGCCCGTGGTGAACACGCCGGCCTTGCCCTGCAGCTTCTGGATCAGCTGCGCGCGGTCCCAGCTCTCGTCGCTCTGGTTGGATTCCACTTCGAAATGCCGGGCAAGCCGCTCGAGTGTTTCGGGGAAGACGGCGCGGGCAACGAGGATCCGGGGCTGGGTCATGGTTTGGCGTTCAGCGGAAGAAGACGAAGGTGAGCACCACGAACAGTGGCACGAGGACGGCACAGGACCAGGCCATGTAGCCGAAGAAGCTGGGCATGCGCACGCCGCGGTCTTCGGCGATGGCCTTGACCATGAGGTTGGGTGCGTTGCCGATGTAGCTGTTGGCGCCCATGAAGACGGCGCCGGCCGAGATGGCGGCCAGCGTGGGCGCCAGCGCGGTCATAAGCACCTGCGGGTCGCCGCCCGCGGTGTTGAAGAACACGAGGTAGGTGGGCGCGTTGTCCAGGAAGGAGCTCAAGAGGCCCGTGGCCCAGAAGTACATGGCCGGCAGCGGCGCGCCGTCCGGGCCCGTGACCAGGGAGACCACCGCGCCGAAGGGGCCGCTGGCGCCGGCGCGCAGCATCGCGATCACCGGCACGATGGTCAGGAAGATGCCGGCGAAGAGCTTGGCCACCTCGGCCATCGGCGCCCAGCTAAACTGGTTGGCGGCGTGCACCTCGCGCGACGTGATGCGCAGCGACAGCAGGGTGACGCCGACCAGGCCCGCGTCGCGCACCAGGCCCGGCAGGCCCACCGGCGTGCCGTACACGTCGAAGGACACGCCCGACTTCCACAGCCCGCTCATCAGCACCAGCGCCACGATGGCGCCCAGCAGCCAGAAGTTGTGCGCGCCCTCGAAGGCGATGCCGCGCGTGTCGGGCGTCGGGTCCACGGGCAGCACGCCCTCCTCCTTGAAGATGAAGCGGTCCAGCACGTAGAAGACGGCGAGCAGCGCTGCCAGCATGAAGCCGGTTTCCATCCAAAGGTGCTGCACCGTCCAGCCGAAGCTCACGCCCTTGAGGAAGCCCAGGAACAGCGGCGGATCGCCCAGCGGCGTGAGCGAGCCGCCGATGTTGGAGACGATGAAGATGAAGAAGACCACCACATGCGCCTTGTGCCTGCGGTTGTCGTTGGCGCGGATCAGCGGTCGGATCAGCAGCATCGACGCGCCCGTGGTGCCCATGAAGCTGGCCAGCACGGCACCCGTGGCCAGCAGGCCCGTGTTGAGCGCCGGCGAGCCGTGCAGGTTGCCGCGGATGTAGATGCCGCCCGCCACCGTGAACAGGGCCGTGAGCAGGATGATGAAGGGGATGTACTCGGCCACGAGCGCGTGCACGAGCTGCGCGCCGGCCATCGGCACACCGAAGGTCGCCGCGAAGGGCAGCAAAAAGGCCAGCGCCCAGCCCGCCGCCACCTTGCCGAAATGGTGGTGCCAGAAGGCAGGCGCCAGCATCGGCATCAGCGCGATGGACAGCAGGATGCCGGCGAAGGGAACGGCCCACAGGGGCGAGAGCGAGGCGCCGTCGAAGTCGGCCGCCTGGGCCATGGCCGGCAGCGCCAGCAGCAGCGCGGCCAGCGCCGCGCGCGCGCGGATCGGATGCATGCGGCCCCCTCAGCCTGCGGCGGCCGCCGCAGGGGCCGGAATCTCGAACACCTGGCGCAGATAGGCCAGGTACTTCTCGTCCTCGCACATGTTCTTGGAGGGCGTATCCGACAGCTTGGCCACCGGCTGGCCGTTGCAGCGGATCATCTTGATCACGATCTGCAGCGGCTCGTAGCCCAGGTCGTTGGTGAGGTTGGTGCCGATGCCGAAGGCCAGCTGGCAGCGGCCGCGGAACTGGCGGTACAGCTCGATGGTGCGCGGCATGGTCAGGCCGTCGCTGAAGATCAGCGTCTTGGTCAGCGGGTCCACGCGGTTGGCGTGGTAATGGGCGATCATGCGCTCGCCCCAGTGGAAGGGGTCGCCGCTGTCGTGGCGCGCGCCGTCGAAGAGCTTGCAGAAATACAGGTCGAAGTCGCGCAGGAAGGCGCTCATGCCGTAGACGTCGGACAGCGCGATGCCCAGGTCGCCGCGGTATTCGCGCGCCCACATCTCGAAGCCGTAGATCTGGCTGTCGCGCAGCCGAGGGCCCAGCGCCTGGCAGGCCTGCAGGTATTCGTGCGCCATGGTGCCCAGCGGGATCAGGCCCAGCTTCATCGCATACAGCACGTTGCTGGTGCCGGCCAGTTGCGGCATGCGGTCGGGCTCGCTCGGGCTGCCGGCCACGCCCACGGCGCCCAGGCGCGTGCTCAGGGTGCGCAGCACTTCCTCGTGCCATTGCTGCGAGAAGCGGCGGCGCGTGCCGTAGTCGGCGATCTTCAGCTCTTCCAGGCCGGCGGCCTGCAGCTCGGCGATCTTGGTGTCGAGCCGGCGGCGGCCCTCGGCCAGGTCGGGCTGCGGCTGCGTGTTGCGGAAGTAGACCTCGTTGACGATCGCCAGCACCGGGATCTCGAACAGGATCGTGTGCAGCCACGGCCCGCGGATGTGGATCTCGATCTCGCCCGAAGGCAAGGGCGTGATGTCGATGTACTTCTCGTTCAGGCGGAAAAGGCCCAGGAAGTCGACGAAGTCGCTCTTGATGAAGCGCAGCGAACGCAGGTAGGCCAGTTCGGCCTCCTTGAACTGCAGGTTGCACAGGCCCCGCACTTCCTCGCGGATCTCGTTGGCGAAACGCGCCAGGTTCACGCCGGGATTGCGGCACTTGAAGCGGTACTCCACCTTGGCGCCCGGAAAGTGGTGCAGCACCACCTGCATCATCGTGAACTTGTAGAGGTCGGTATCAAGAAGGCTCTGGATGATCATGGTGCGCGGGCGCTTGTCTCGGCGGGATGGCGGCGGTGTCCGGGCCATTATCACGGGCCCCGTCGGCCTGTGCCTACGGTCCCTTTTTCGAGCGTCCTACCGTGTGCAGACCGGGCACGCACGAGAGTTCGGGGCACGGTGCAGCAACCCGCTGCCGCCGAATCACGGAACCCAAGGAGATTCGCATGAACAAGGACATCATCGAAGGCAACTGGAAGCAGCTCAAGGGCAAGGTCAAGGAGCAGTGGGGCAAGCTCACCGACGACGACTTCGATGTGATCGCTGGCAAGCGCGACCAGCTGCTGGGCCGCATCCAGGAGCGCCATGGCGTGAGCCGCGACGAAGCGGAAAAGCAGGTGCAGCAGTGGGAGAACGCGGAAGGCCGCACGCCGGCGGCCCTGTGGTTCGAGAAGTACTGAGCGCCGCCGCCCCGGACCGGCACGTTCGTGCATCCCCTTCCCTCATCCTCACACAACATCCCAAGGAAAAGATCATGAAGAAGCAACTGCTGATGATGGCCCTCGCATCGGGCCTGCTCGTGGCCACGCAGGCCAACGCGATGACCCGCGACGAATACAAGGCGGCCAGCGACCGCATCGAAGCCGACTACAAGGCCGCCAAGGCGCAGTGCGACGCGCTCAAGGACAACGCCAAGGACGTGTGCGAGAAGGAAGCCAAGGGCAAGCAGAACGTCGCCAAGGCTGAACTGGAGCACAGCTACAAGCCCAGCCCGGCGGCCGCGCGCAAGGTGGCCGAAGAGAAGGTCAAGGCGGAATACGAAGTCGCCAAGGAAAAGTGCGACGACATGAAGGGCGACGCCAAGAACGCCTGCGAGAAGGAGGCCAAGGCCGCCGAAGCACGGGGCAAGGCCGAAGTGCGCGCGATGAAGTAAGTGCCGCGTGAAGGGCTCGGGCCCGAACGGCAGGGCGGCGTCCCCAGGGGCGCCGCTTTTTTTCGGCCCGGCTCAGGCGCGCAGTTTGCCGATCACCGCCTGCAAGGCGGCCGGCAGCGGCACGGGCCGCTGGGTGGCGCGGTCCACGTACACATGGACGAAATGGCCTTGTGCCGCCGCGCTGTCGCTGCCCTGGGCGAACAGGCCGATCTCGTAGCGCACGCTCGAACTGCCGGCATGCGCGACGCGGATGCCGGCCTGCACCACCTGCGGAAAGGCCAGCGGCGCAAAGTAGTTGCACTGCGTCTCGACCACGAAGCCGATGGTCTGGCCGCCGTGGATGTCCAGCGCGCCCTCCTCGATCAGCAGCGTGTTCACCGCCGTGTCGAACCAGCTGTAGTAGACGACGTTGTTGACGTGGCCGTAGACGTCGTTGTCCATCCAGCGGGTGGGAATGTCGCGAAAGGCCCGGTAGCTGCTGCGGGCCTGGGGGGAAGGACGGCTGCTCATGGGCCGGGATTCTGCCAGCCGGCCCCGGCCTCCCCGCCACGCACGCGACACCGCCGGGCGCGCCGCGGGCCGCGGGCCGCGGCCGTTTCTAGGCTGCGACCTCTAATATGCTGCAACGCAACAAAAATGTCTTGTGGGCGTCCACAGCGCTTCCTATACTTCCTTCCATGCTGCAGTGCAACAAACCCGTTGGTGCAGCACCCCTGCAACCTTTACCTCGAACGGAGTTCTCCATGGCACTGACCGCTGACCAACTGCTCGCCGCCCACAAGGCCAACGTCGAAGCCCTTTTCGGCCTGACCACCAAGGCCTTCGAAGGCGTCGAGAAGATCATCGAACTGAACGTGACGGCCTCCAAGGCCGCCCTGAACGAGGCTTCGGAAACGGCCCAGGCCGTGCTGAGCGCCAAGGACGCGCAGGAGTTGCTGGCCCTGCAAGCCAGCCTGATGCAGCCCCTGGCCGAGAAGACCGCCGCCTACAGCCGCCACCTGTTCGAAATCGCCCAGGGCACGAGCAACGAGTTCTCCAAGGCTTTCGAAGCCAAGGCCAGCGAAGCTCAGCAAAGCTTCGCCAACCTGGTCGACAGCGCCGCCAAGAACGCGCCCGCCGGCTCCGAAACAGCGGTGGCCATGTTCAAGAGCGCTCTTTCGGCCGCCAACAACGCCTACGAATCCATGCAGAAGGCCGTGAAGCAGGCTTCCGACGTGGCCGAAGCCAACTTCAACGCCGTGCAATCGCAGGCCGTGGCTGCCGCCAAGAGCGCCACCAAGACTGCCGCCGCCAAGCGCTGAGCCGTCCTGCAGGCGGCCGGCCCGTGGGACCGTCCGCCCTCCGGTTGTCTCCTTGGGTCCCCGGACCCAATTCAGGCCCCGTCCCCGTGACGGGGCTTTTTTTCGCCTGTTCCGCCGGCCGGGGCGGGGAAGGCCGGCCCGGGCACCCTGCCTCTCTATCATCGCGGCTTTCCAATCACGCGAGAGAGACAGCAAGATGCAGATCCAAGGCAAGGTATTCATCGTCACGGGCGGCGCTTCGGGCCTGGGCGAAGGCACGGCGCGCATGCTGGCCGAGAACGGCGCCAAGGTCGTGATCGCCGACATGCAGGCCGACAAGGGCGAAGCGGTGGCCCAGTCCATCGGCGGCGTGTTCGTGAAATGCGACGTGAGCCAGGAGGCCGACGGCCAGGCCGTGGTGGCGGCGGCCCAGAAGCTGGGCAAGCTGGTGGGCCTGGTCAACTGCGCCGGCATCGCGCCGGCCGAGAAGACCGTGGGCAAGAACGGCCCGCATGCGCTGGCCACCTTCGAGAAGACGCTGCGCGTGAACCTGCTGGGCAGCTTCAACATGATCCGCCTGGCCGCGGCCGCCATGTCGGCCAACGAGCCCGAGCCCACGGGCGAGCGCGGGGTGCTGATCTCCACCGCCTCGGTCGCGGCCTACGACGGCCAGATCGGCCAGGCCGCGTACAGCGCCAGCAAGGGCGGCGTGGTCGGCATGACGCTGCCCATCGCGCGCGACCTGGCGCGCAACGGCATCCGCAACATGACCATCGCGCCCGGCATCTTCGGCACGCCCATGCTCTTCGGCATGCCGCAGGAGGTGCAGGACGCGCTGGCCGCCAGCGTGCCCTTCCCCTCGCGCCTGGGCACGCCGGCCGACTATGCCAAGCTGGCCAAGCACATCATCGAGAACGACATGCTCAACGGCGAGGTGATCCGCCTGGACGGCGCGATCCGCCTGGCGCCGAAGTAAGCCGCTGGCTCAGGGCCCGTCGGAGCGCCGCCTGCTTTTCAGCGCGCGCGCCGCGGTCGCGGCCGTGGTCGCGCTGCGCTCGAGCCGCTCGTACTGCGCGATGACCTGGGCGCCGAAGAGCAGGAACATGGCGGCGATCTCCAGGCTCAGCAGCACCACGATCGCCGTGGTGAGCGAGCCGTAGACCACGTTGACCTGCGACAGCGTGGAGAAGTACCAGACCAGCACGCGCCGCGTCACTTCCCACAGCAGGGTGGCCGTGATGCCGCCCATCAGCGCATGCCGCAGCGACAGGCGGCCCACCGGCATCACGAGGTAGAGCGAGGTGAGCAGGAACACCTCGCCGCCCAGCCCCAGCAGGTACAGCAGCACGCCCGAGACGCCGCTCAGCGACCAGCTGCGCCCGAACAGCTCCACGCTTTCGCGCCCGATCACCTGCAAGGCGCCTGACACCAGCGTGACCAGCAGCAGGCCCACGCACAGGAAGAGGATGTAGAGGTAGGGCATCACGGCCGACACCAGGAAATGGCGGCCATGCGTGCGCGCACGGTGGTGGAAGATCACGGCCATGGCGCTTTCGAGCACCGTGAAGGCCAGCGAGCTGAAGAAGATCATCGTCACCAGCAGCACCGGGCCCAGCAGGTCGCGGTGCTGCAGGAAGTTCGACAGTTCCTCGACGATGGCGCCCGACTGCCCCGGCAGCAGCCAGCCCAGGTAGCGGCCCACGGTGGTCAGCAGCAGTTCCTGCGGCAGCACGTGCGACAGGGCGATCACGGCCAGGATCAGCAGCGGCACGATGGACAGCAGCGCGTAGTACGCCACCGCCCCGGCCAGCAGCAGCCCCTGCTTGGCGCGGAACTCGCGCAGCGCCTGCCACAGGAAGCGCAGCGGATGCCGCCAGAGCGCGAGTTGTCCGTGCAGGAACGCGTGCAGGGAGGTGGCCAAGGACGAACGGGACTCGGGCATCGGAAGGCGAAAGGGCCCGCAGGCCGGAAGCGGCAAGGGCCGCAGTATCCGATGCGCGAGGGCGCGCGGCGCGGCCATGCCGGCCCCAGGGACGGGGGCTTGGCCCTGCGACCGCAGCCGGGGCCCTGCGTATGATGCGCCCCTTCCCGGCTGCCGCCCGGCCTCCCGACCTTCGCCGCCCGACCTCCGCCTGCATTGCGCCGCCATGGCGATTCCCCAGTCTTTCATCCAGGAACTGCTCGCCCGCGCCGACATCGTCGAGATCGTCGGCCGGTACGTGCCGCTGAAGAAAGGCGGGGCCAACTTCATGGGGCTGTGCCCCTTCCACGGGGAGAAGTCGCCCTCCTTCTCGGTCAGCCCGACCAAGCAGTTCTACCACTGCTTCGGCTGCGGGGCGCACGGCAACGCCATCGGTTTCCTCATGGAGCATGGTGGCATGGGCTTCGTGGAGGCGGTGCACGACCTGGCCGGCCAGTACGGGCTGCAGGTGCCCGAGGACGATGCCTCGCCCGCCGAGCGCGCGCGTGCCGCGGCCCAGCGCGAGAAGCAGGCGACGCTGAGCGACGTGCTCGAAAAGGCCGCCGAGGCGTATCGCAAGCTGCTGCGCCAGTCGCCCCGGGCCATCGCGTACTTCAAGGGCCGCGGCGTGTCGGGCGAGACCGCCAGGGCCTTCGGCCTGGGCTACGCGCCCGAAGGCTGGCGCACGCTGGCGGGCGTGTTCCCGGACTACACCGACCCGCTGCTGGCCGAAAGCGGCCTCGTGATCGTGGGCGAGGACGGCGAAGACAAGCGCTACGACCGCTTCCGCGACCGCGTGATGTTTCCCATCCGCAACGTCAAGGGCGAGTGCATCGGCTTCGGCGGGCGCGTGCTGGGCGACCGTGACGGAACGTCACCTTCCGGTGCCGGGCCCAAGTACCTCAATTCGCCGGAGACGCCGGTGTTCAGCAAGGGCCAGGAGCTGTACGGCCTGTTCGAGGCCCGCGCGGCCCTGCGCGACAAGGGCTATGCGCTGGTCACCGAAGGCTACATGGACGTGGTGGCGCTCGCGCAGCTGGGCTTTCCGAATGCGGTGGCCACGCTGGGCACGGCCTGCACGCCCGACCATGTGCGCAAGCTGTTCCGCTTCACGGACGCCGTGGTGTTCAGCTTCGACGGCGACGCCGCGGGCCGGCGCGCGGCGCGCAAGGCGCTCGAGGCCACCCTGCCCTTCGCCACCGACACGCGCAGTGCCAAGTTCCTGTTCCTGCCGGCCGAGCACGACCCCGACAGCTTCATCCGCGCGCATGGCGAAGCCGCCTTCGCGCGCTTCGTGGCCGAGGCCACGCCGCTGTCGCGCTTCATGGTCGAAGTGGCGCGCGAGGGCTGCGACCTGGACACGGCCGAGGGCCGCGCCCTGCTGGCCAGCCATGCGCGGCCGCTGTGGTCGGCCCTGCCTGCCGGCGCGCTCAAGCACCAGATGCTGGCCGAGTTCGCCGAACTGATCCAGCTCGACAGCCGGGAACTGAGCGGCCTGTGGGGAAGCAGCCCGCCCCCACGTGCCGGCCGCCCCCCCACTCCGGCACCGCGCGCGGATGCCTCCCCCGAGGACTTGCCCTGGGAAGCGCGCGAAGCCTGGAGTCCGCCCGGCAGCGGCTCGGGCGAAGCTCGGGGCGGCGGCTGGGGCGCCTCAGGCAGCGGCCGGTGGGCCGAGCGCGGCGGCGGCAAATGGGGCCGCAAGGGCGCCTCCGGCCCGCCACCCGGCCCGCGCGGCCGGCTGCAGCCCTTGTCGCGGGCCGACGTGGCGGTGCGGCTGCTGCTGTCGAACCCGTCCGAGTGGGAGGCCCTGTCGCACGAACAGCAGGAACTGCTGTGCGGCCTGCCCGCGCCGCACGGCACGCTTTTCGCTTGGTTCGAAAGCCAGGTGCACGAACAGGGGCTGCAGCCCTGGGCGGCGCTGCGCGAAGGCCTGCGCGGCCACGAATGCGAGGCCATGGCGCTCAAGCTCATGGCCCACACCGCCACCCTGCAGCCCGGCGACGACGCGCGCGATCCGCAGGCCGAACAGCGGGCGGAACTGCACAACGTGCTCGACTTCATGCTCGACGAGGCGCTCAAGGCGCAGCAGAACGCGGCGCTGGCGCAGGTGGGCAGCGACCCGCAGGCGCTGGAGCGCTACAAGGCCCTGGAACAGCGGCGCGTCGCGCTGCGCCTGCGCCTGCGCCGCCATGCCCCGGACGCCTGAGGCGTGAACGGACCCGCGCCCTGCGCGGCGGCTCGAGCCGCTCTTCGGGGGCCGCACCCTTGAAACGTCCGCTCGCGGCTATAATTGCCTGTTACGCCAACAGCAAGAGCGACAGCGGCACCTCCGGCCCCGCCCGGCGTCCAAGCACAGGACGCAGCATCCCGACACAGGATCAGGGCACCCTCGTTTCGAGGGATCTCCGCAAGGACCGCACACCAAATGTTCGCCCGCCCATCTTGCTGCGAAGGCTGACCCGTGGCCCCGCCGGGCCGCAGGCCCCGCCTTCGTCCGTGTCCGTTTCTGCCTGCTTTGCGCCGCCCCGCAGGGTTTCCCCGTGCGGGAGGGGCGCCCGTGATTCCGCTCGTCCGTCGTTCTTGATCAATGAGGTCTTATGCCCAGTTCCAAGAAGCCAGCAGCCAAGTCCGCCCCCAAAGCCAGCGCCAAGGCCGCAGATCAACCCGTGAGGAAAGCCGCTGCTGCTGCGGCGGCGACCAAGACCCCGGCGAACGCGGCCACCCGGACCGCGCCCGCCTCTTCTGCAAAGACCGTTAAGACCGTGCCCAAGAAACTCGATGCCGCCGATGAATTCCTGAAGGCCGCTGCCGCCGCCGCCAAGGCCGCCGCCCCTGCCAAGAAGAAGCCGGGCCGCCCGCCCAAGGCCGCTGCCGCCGCGGAAAAGGAAGGCGCCACGGCCGTGGCCGCCAAGCGCGGCCGCAAGCCCAAGGCCAAGGAGGACAAGGAGCCGGAGGAGGACTTCTCCGACGTCGAGGCCGAATTCGCCGAGGAAGAACCTGCGGCGGCGGCCGAAGCCACCCCGGAGAAGGCCAAGCCGCTGCGCATGAAGATCAGCAAGGCCAAGGAACGCGCCTTGATGAAGGAATTCGGCCTGGACGAGACCGTCCTGTCCGAAGAGGACATGGCCAAGCGCCGCCAGCGCCTGAAGGTGCTGATCACGCTGGGCAAGACCCGCGGCTACCTGACCCAGGGCGAAATCTCCGACCACCTGCCCGACAAGCTGGTCGACGCCGAGACCATGGAAGTCGTGGTCACGATGCTCAACGACCTGGGCGTGGCCGTGTACGAGCAGACGCCCGACGCCGAGACGCTGTTCCAGAACAACGTCACGCCCACGGCCGCCACCGTGGAGGAAGCCGAGGAAGAAGCCGAAGCCGCCCTGTCCACCGTGGACAGCGAATTCGGCCGCACCACCGACCCCGTGCGCATGTACATGCGCGAAATGGGCACGGTGGAGCTGCTCACGCGCGAGGGCGAGATCGAGATCGCCAAGCGCATCGAAGGCGGCCTGATGGACATGATGCATGCCATCTCGGCCTCGCCCGCGACCATCGCCGAGATCCTCAAGATGGCGCAGGAGATCCGCGAGGGCAAGGTGGTCATCTCCACCATCGTCGACGGCTTCTCGAACCCCAACGAGGCCGACGACTATGTGGCCGAGGAAGACTTCGACGAGTTCGACGAGGAAGACGATGACGACGGCAACGGCGGCTCCAAGGCGCTGACCAAGAAGCTGGAAGAGCTCAAGAACGAGGCCCTCACCCGCTTCGACCGCATGGCCGACCTGTTCGAGAAGATCCACAAGATCTACGACAAGGAAGGCTATGGCTCGCCCGCGTACCTGAAGACGCAGGAAGCGCTGTCCAACGAGCTGATGACCATCCGCTTCACGGCCAAGACCATCGAGAAGCTGTGCGACATGCTGCGCGTGACGGTGGACGACGTGCGCAAGAAGGAGCGTGAGCTGCGCCGCATCATCGTGGACAAGTGCGGCTACCCGCAGGAGCAGTTCATCGCCGACTTCTCGGGCGTGGACAAGAACGGCAACAAGGTTGCCTCCAACCTGCTGAACCTCAAGTGGGTGGAAAAGCAGGCCGCCGCCGGCAAGCCCTGGAGCGCCGTGATGGAGCGCAACATTCCGCCGATCCAGGAGCTGCAGCAAAAGCTGATGGACATCCAGGCCCAGGTGGTGGTGCCGCTGGCCGAGCTCAAGGAAATCAACAAGCGCATGAACCAGGGCGAGGCCTCGTCGCGCGATGCCAAGAAGGAAATGATCGAGGCCAACCTGCGCCTCGTGATCTCCATCGCCAAGAAGTACACCAACCGCGGCCTGCAGTTCCTGGACCTGATCCAGGAAGGCAACATCGGCCTGATGAAGGCGGTCGACAAGTTCGAATACCGCCGCGGCTACAAGTTCTCGACCTACGCCACGTGGTGGATCCGCCAGGCCATCACCCGCTCGATCGCCGACCAGGCGCGCACCATCCGCATCCCGGTGCACATGATCGAGACGATCAACAAGATGAACCGCATCAGCCGCCAGCACCTGCAGGAGTTCGGCTTCGAGCCCGATGCGTCCATCCTGGCCGAGCGCATGGAGATCCCCGAGGACAAGATCCGCAAGATCATGAAGATCGCCAAGGAGCCGATCTCCATGGAAACGCCGATCGGCGACGACGACGATTCACACCTGGGCGACTTCATCGAGGACACCAACAACACGGCGCCGATCGAAGCGGCCATGCAGGCCGGCCTGCGCGACGTGGTCAAGGACATCCTCGACTCGCTGACGCCGCGCGAGGCCAAGGTGCTGCGCATGCGCTTCGGCATCGAGATGAGCACGGACCACACGCTGGAGGAAGTCGGCAAGCAGTTCGACGTCACCCGCGAGCGCATCCGCCAGATCGAGGCCAAGGCCCTGCGCAAGCTCAAGCACCCGAGCCGCTCGGACAAGCTGCGCTCCTTCATCGACAGCCTGTAAGGCCTCAGGCCGGCGTTGCGCGCGCCCCCGCGGCCCACGCGCGCAACGCCCCCCCGGCACCAGCCGTCGCTCCTTGCGGAGTGACGGCTTTTTTTCTTGGCTCCAGCCAGGTGGCGGCGGCGGCGGCACCGGCGCGCGCTTCGCGGGCCTCTGCTAGGCTCGGCGGCTTCGCCCACGCCTTCGCCTTCCTGCATGAATCCCGACGCCGACAAACTCTGGCAAGCCCCGCGCTGGGCCCTGGCCGTCCTGCTGGCGCTGCTGGGCATGCTGGGGCCCTTCTCCATCGACACCTACATTCCCGCCTTCGCGGGCATCGCCCAGTCCACGGGCGCCACGCCGGTGCAGATGCAGCAGACGCTGTCGGCCTACCTGTTCGGCTTCGCCTTCATGAACCTGTTCCACGGCGCGCTGTCGGACAGCTTCGGCCGCCGGCCGGTGATCCTGGTCGGGCTGGCGGTGTTCACGCTGGCCTCCATCGGCTGCGCGGTGGCGCAGACACCCACGCAGCTGATCGCCTGGCGCGCGCTGCAGGGCCTGTCGACCGGCGCCGGCATCGTGGTCTCGCGCGCGGTGATCCGCGACATGTTCCCGCCCTCCCAGGCGCAGAAGGTGATGAGCCAGGTGACGATCTATTTCGGCATCGCCCCGGCCATCGCGCCCATCATCGGCGGGCTGCTTTTCGTGCATGCGGGCTGGCACAGCATCTTCTGGTTCCTGGTCGGCGTGGGCGCCCTGCTCTTCGCCTTCAACTGGAAGATGCTGCCCGAGACGCTGCACGCCAGCCAGCGCCAGCCCTTCCAGGTCGGCCACCTGCTGCGCGGCTACTGGCAGCTATGCTCAGACCCGCGCTTCCTGCTGCTGGCGCTGGCCAGCGGCGTGCCCTTCAACGGCATGTTCCTCTACGTGCTGGCCGCGCCGGCCTTCCTGGGCGAGCACCTGCGGCTGGCGCCCACGCAGTTCTTCTGGTTCTTCGTGCTCAACATTGGCGGCATCATGCTGGGCTCGTGGGCGAGCGGCCGGCTGGCCGGCAAGGTGGCGCCCAAGCGCCAGATCCGCGACGGCTTCCTGATCATGGTGCTGAGCGCCGTGCTCAACGTGGCGGCCCATGCGCTGTTCGCCGCGCACTGGGCCTGGGCGCTGTGGCCGCTGGCCTTCTTCGCCTTCGGCTGGGCGCTGATGGTGCCGGTGGTCACGCTGCTGGTGCTGGACCTGCACCCGGCGCGCCGCGGCATGGCCTCGTCGCTGCAGGCCGTGATCGGCGCCACGGCCAACGGCCTGGTGGCGGGCGTGATCGCACCGCTGGTCATGCACTCCACCCTGGCCATGGCACTGACCTGCCTGGGCATGCTGGGCGTGGGCCTGGCGGCCTGGGTGGGGCTGCACCGGCGCTGGCCCGAGATCGGCCGCCACATCCAGGCCGGCTGACCGGCGGAGGCGGCCGGAAGGGGCCGCCATAATTCGCCGCGGCCGGCTGTGGTTCCGCAGCCGGCCTTCCCGGAGAAGGCAGAGATTGAGCAGCAGCCCCTGGCGTGAGCAAGACAAAGCGCTGAATGGCCCCGCGGCGCGGGCCTGGCTCAGCGAAGCGGTGCGCGTGCTCGAAGCCCGCGGCCCGCTCGAAGACCACGACGCGATGCGCCAGGCCAGCGCCGCGGGCGCGGGCGGCGCCGGCCATGGCGCGCAGATCGCCACCCGCGCCGCCGTGCTCGGCGAGCGGCTGGGCCTGCAGGCCGGCCTGATGCGCGCGCGCCGCGTCGCGCCCTGGGCCCTGCTGCTGGTGGGCTTGCTCATGGGCCTCGCGGGCGCGCTGCTGGCCGGCGCGGTGGTCGACGTGCAGGACCGCCGCATCAACGTGCTGGGCGCGCTGGTGGCGCTGCTGGGCGCCCACGCGCTCACCTTCCTCGCGTGGCTGATCGCGCTGCTGTGGCCCGGCGCCGGCCCGGCCGGCGGGGGCGGTGCGGCGCGGCTCTGGGCCTGGCTCACGGCGCGGCTGGCGCTGGGCCGCGGCGCCGAGGCGCAGGCGCTGCTGCAGGGCGGCCTGGCGCTGCTGGCCCGCGCGCGGCTGCTGCCCTGGGTCGGCGGACTGGCCAGCCACACGCTGTGGGCGGTGAGCCTGGTCGCGGCCATCGCCGCGCTGCTCTTCGCCCTCGGCTTCAGGCGCTACACGCTGGGCTGGGAAAGCACGCTGCTCACCCCCGACACCCTGGGCCGGGCGGTGCACGCCCTGGGCCGCCTGCCCGGCTGGCTGGGCTTGCCGGTGCCCGATGCGGCGCTGCTGCAGGCCGGCGGCGAGGCTGCCGCGAACACGGCGCGCGACCGCCAGCTGGCCTGGTGGCTGATCGGCTGCGTGGCGGTGTACGGGCTGCTGCCCCGCCTGCTGGCCCTGGGCCTTTGTGCCGCCGTGTGGCGCCGGCGCCGCCCGCGCCTGCGGCCCGACCTGGCGCTGCCCTACTACCGCCAGCTGATCGCGCGGCTCGATGCCCTGGCGCCGGCCACCGTGGTCGACGCCGACACCGTGCGCCACGACTGGGACCTGGCGCGCCACAGCCTGGCCGCCGAGACCCGCGCCGGCTGGGCCGTGGTCGGCTTCGAGCTGCCGCCCGAGCAGCCCTGGCCGCCGCAGCCGCTGCCCGCGCCGCTGCACCTGGTGGCGCACATCGCCGGCACGGCCGCCGAACGCCAGCAGCTGCTGCAGCAACTGGCCGAGCTGCGCCCGCGCCTGCTGCTGCTGGCGGTGTCGGCCGCTTCCAGCCCCGACCGCGGCACCGAGCGCTTCCTGCGCGAGCTGCTGCCCGTGTGCGGCGAATGCCGCCTGTGGCTCAGCGCACCACCGGCCGCGGACACCCCGGAGGGCGCGCAGGCGGCCGCCGAACCGGCCGGCGCCGCACGCTGGCGCCGCTGGCTCGCCGACCTCGGCCTGTCCGAGGTGCACAGCTTCGTCGCCTGGGACGACGCGCGCCGCGATCCCCTGGCCCACGCGTGAACGCCTCCTGAACCCCGGACTGCCCGCCATGCGCGAAACCCTGCACATCGCCGTCGTCGGCCACACCAACGCGGGCAAGACCTCGCTGCTGCGCACACTCACGCGGCGCGCGGACTTCGGCGAGGTGTCCGAGCGGCCCGGCACCACCCGGCATGTGGAAGCCATCGACCTGCGCACCGAGGACGCGCAGGGCCGCCCGCATGCGGCCGTGCGCTTCTACGACACGCCCGGCCTCGAGGATGCCGTGACGCTGCTCGCCCATGTGGCGCAGTTGCCCGGGGCGACGCGGCCCGAGCGCATCCGCGCCTTCCTGGCCGGGCCCGAGGCGCACGGCGTGTTCGAGCAGGAAGCGAAAGTGCTGCGCCAGATGCTGGCGGTGGACGCGGCCTTCCTGGTCATCGACACGCGCGAGCCCGTGCTGCCCAAGTACCACGCCGAGTTGGAGCTGCTGGGCTCCTGCGCGCGGCCGGTGATGCCGGTGCTGAACTTCGTGCGCGATGGCGCGAGCCGCGAGGCGGCATGGCGCGCCCTGCTGTCGGACGCCGGGCTGCACGCGGTGGTGCGCTTCGACGCGGCCGCGCCCTTCACCGGCGCGGAGCGCGAGCTGTTCCACGACCTGGGCACCCTGCTGCCCGCGCACCGCGAAGCCCTGCGTGACGTGGCCGCGCATCTGGCGCGCGAGGCCCAGGCGCGCCGCCAGGCTGCCTGCCGCGTGCTGGCCGCCAGCCTGGTCGAAGGCGCCGCCCTGCGCCGCCGCGTGCCCGAGGCACTGATGCAGCAGCCCGCGCAGCGCGATGCGCAGGTCGCCGCGCTGCGCGCGCAGATCCATGCGCATGCCCAGCGCGCCGTGGATGCACTGCTGGCCCTGCACGGCTTTCGTGCCGGCGACGCCGCCGAAGCCCCCCTGCCCGCGCTGCAGGGCCGTGAAGGCATGGATCTGTTCGATCCCGAGGCGCTGCGCCAGACCGGCGTGCGCCTGGGCCAGGGGGCGGCCGTGGGTGCGGCGGTCGGCGCCGCGGCGGACCTGGCCGTCGCCGGGCTGTCGCTGGGCGCCGGCATGGCGCTGGGCGGGCTGATCGGCGGCACGCTGGCGCAGGGCTGGGGGCCGCTGGGCCGGCGCCTGCAGAGCCGCTGGCAGGGCCTGCGGGAGCTGCAGGTCGAAGATCCGGCGCTCTACCTGATGGCCGACTGGCAACTGCGCCTGCTGCTGGCGCTGGAGCAGCGCGGCCACGGCGCCACGGCGCGCACCGACGGCAGCCGCGCCGCGCTGCCGCCCGAGGCGGCCCGGGCCTTGGTCGCGGCCCTGGCCGCCGCGCGACCGGCGCGCAGCCAGCCGGGCTGGTTTCCCGAAGGGCCGGATTCGGCCGCGCGCATGCCGGCGGCCCGGGAACGTTGCGTGGATGAGGTGGCTGCCCACGTGCAGGCCGCGGCGCAGGCGGCCGCATCGGCAGCCCCGGGCGCGCCTTCGTCGCCGGCCGCTCCGTCGCGCTGAGCCGGCGCGCACGCGGCCCGGCCCGGTCGGCTGCGTCCGCTGCCTGCGGCCCTGCACGTCCTACAGCGCCCGGGGCGCGCTTCCGACGGGTCCGCCGGCCGGTGTAGGCCCACACTGAGGGCACTCGTTTCGCTAGGAGCTACTCAGCATGAATACCGTGATCTACATCGTTGGCCTGGTCGTCGTCATCGCAGCCATCCTCTCCTTCTTCGGCCTGCGCTGAGGCCGCCCGCGCGCGGCCTGCGAGGGGCGGGCTGCGCGATCGCGCACCGTTGCGCGCTCGCCTGGCGCGCTGGCGCCCTCCCTGTCGCGCCAGGCCGCCGCGGTGCGCAATCACCGGCGGGTCCGGCCAACGACGGCGAAGAAGGCATCATCACGGGATGTCTTCCTCGCTTCCTTTCGGCGCATCCGCGGCCGACCTGTCTTCGCGTTCCTTCCTGATCCTCAAGCTCGGCGATACCTGGGCCGAGGCCGCGCGCGCGCTCGGCGATTTCGAGCACTGGATCGCGCGCGGCCTGGCCGCCGCCGGCTTGCCGCTGCGCGTGCTGGACCCGCGGCGCGGCGACGCGCTGCCCGATCCGCAGCAGGTGGCCGGCGTGGTGATGACCGGCTCGCATGCCATGGTGACCGAGCGCGCAGCCTGGAGCGAGGCGGTGGCCGCCTGGCTGCGCGTTGCCGTGCCGGCCGGCGTGCCCGTGCTCGGCATCTGCTATGGCCACCAGCTGCTGGCCGATGCGCTGGGCGGCAAGGCGGGCGACCACCCGACGGGCCTGGAGCTGGGCACGGTGCAGGTCCGCCGCCTGCCCGCGGCGCACGGCGATGCGCTGTTCGGCGCCCTGCCCGACGGCTTCCCCGTCCAGGTGGTCCACCGCCAAAGCGCGCTGCGCCTGCCGCCCGGCGCCGTCGCCCTGGCCGCCAACGACTGGGAGCCGCACCAGGCGTTCCGGGTCGGCACGCGGGCCTGGGGCGTGCAATTCCACCCCGAGTTCAGCGCGGCGGCCATGCAAGCCTATGTCGACCGGCTCGGCGCCGATGCGTCCGCGCCGCCGCAGGTGGGCGACACACCGGCATCGGCCAGCCTGCTGCCGCGCTTCGCCCGACTGGTGCGCGGGCACGAGGCGCAGCGGCAGCGGCCGGCGCCCGCCCGGGCCGCCTGAAGCGCGGCGCCGCGCATTCGACGCCCGGCGCCGGGAATGGGCCTGCGGGCCGGCCGGCAGGCCCACGCGGCCTGCGATGACAGCCGCCGCCCCCGCGCCCCTGCACAATTCCTGCATGCCGCACACGGACCCCTCGCCCCCCGCGCCGCGCCGCCATTTCACGATGATCCGGGAGTTCCACCTCGCGGACTTCTTCACGCTCGGCAATGCCGCCTGCGGCGTGGGCGCCGTGTTCCTGGCCATGGCCTTCGTCGCGAGCGGCGAACTGCGGCATTTCTACCTGGCCGCCGCCCTGGCGCCGGCCGCCTTCGTCTTCGACGTGCTGGACGGGCGCATCGCGCGCTGGCGGCAGAACTCTTCCCCGCTGGGTCGTGAGCTGGACTCGCTGGCCGACGTGATCTCCTTCGGCGTCGCGCCCGCGGCGCTGGGCTTCGCGGCCGGGCTGCGCGGCGGCTGGGACGCCGTGCTGCTGATCTATTTCGTGTGCTGCGGCGTGAGCCGGCTCGCGCGCTTCAACGTCACCGCCGAAACGCTCTCTGCCGGCGGCGACAAGGTGAAGTATTTCGAAGGCACGCCCATCCCGACCAGCGTGGCCCTGGTCGGCCTGCTGGCCTGGGCCGCGGCCCAGGGGCGGCTGGGCGACGCAGTGTGGGGCGGCGGCTGGCTGCTGGGCCCGTGGACGCTGCATCCCCTGGCGCTGCTCTATGCCCTGTCAGGCACGCTGATGATCAGCAAGACCCTGCGCATCCCCAAGCTGTAGGGTCTGTCGCGCGCGCACGTGCACGGGAACGGTGCACGGCCTAGACTGGCGGCTTGCGGCCGGGCCGCACCAGGGCTTCGTGCCGGCTTCGTGCGCCAAGGGCTGCCGCGCGCATGCCGCCGCGGCCCTCGCTTCTCCCGGGCCGCGCATTGCGATCCCTTTCCTGCCTGCGCGTGAGCCCTCCTCCGGCCTCCCCTTCCGTCCCCCGACTCCAACGGCTGCGCGAAGCCTTCGTGTCGCTGCTGCCCGCCGTGCTGCGCGTGGACACGCGCGAGCGGCTGCGCGCCACGCTGGGCGCCGGGCTGGGCCTGTTCTTCACCGCGCTGCTGAGCCACGCCCTGGCCGCGCGGGCCGGGGACATGGGCAAAGTCGCCTGGCTCATCGCGCCCATGGGTGCCAGTGCCGTGCTGGTCTTCGCCGTGCCGGCCAGCCCGCTGGCGCAGCCCTGGTCGGTGATCGGGGGCAACACGCTGTCGGCGCTGGTGGGCATGGCCTGCGTGGCGCTGATCCCCGACCCGGCGCTGGCGGCCGCGGCGGCGGTGAGCCTGGCCATCAGCCTGATGTTCGCGCTGCGCTGCCTGCACCCGCCGGGCGGCGCCTCGGCGCTGCTGATCGTGCTGATGCAGGTGCGCGATCCACATTTCGCGCTGTTTCCCGTGCTCGGCAACTCGCTGCTGCTGGTGCTGGCCGGCGTGGTCTACAACAGCCTCACGGGCCGGGCCTACCCGCACCGGCAGCGCGCCGCCGCGCCCGCGCCGGGCCAGCCGGCGAGCCGCTTCACGAGTGCCGACTTCGATGCCGCCCTGGCCCATTACAACCAGGTGCTGGACATCAGCCGCGACGACCTGGAAGGCCTGCTGCGCGAAGCCGAACTGGCCGCCTGGCACCGCACGCTGGGCGAGTTGCGCTGCGAAGACGTGATGTCGCGCACGCTGGTCAAGGCCGAGTTCGGCACGCCGCTGTCGCAAGCCTGGCAATTGCTGCGCACGCACCGCATCAAGGCGCTGCCCGTGGTCGACCGCGCCGACCGCCTGATCGGCATCGTGACGCTGGCCGACTTCATGCGCCATTCGATGGGCGAGCACCGCAGCGTCGAGGGCCTGGGCCAGCGCCTGCGCGTGCTGCTGCGGCCGAGCCGGCGCACGCACAGCCGCAAACCCGAGGTGGTCGGCCAGCTGATGAGCGCCGCCGTGAGCACGGCCCGGCCCGAACAGCGCGTGGTCGAGCTGATCCCGCTTTTTTCCGAAGCCGGCCACCACCACCTGCCCATCGTCGATGCCCACGGCCGCGCCGTCGGCATCCTCACGCAGTCGGACCTGGTGCGCGTGCTCTCGCGCGCGGCGCAGCCCGGCTGAACCGCCTTCCACCTCCCATCAAGGTTCCATGAACACGCCTGCCCTCGCTTGCGCCGCAACGGCTCCCCCACGCTCCCGCGGGCTGGAGCGCCTGATCGAACTGGCTTGCGCGCGGCCGCTGCAGCCGCGATGCGGCGAGTTCTATTTCCTGCGCCATGGGCAGACGCCCCGCAACGCCCTGCGCATCTTCCAGAGCTACGACGAGCCGCTGTCGGCGCTGGGCGAGCAGCAGGCCGAGGCCGCCGCGGCGGTGCTGGCGCGCGAGCCGATCCGCCGCATCGTCTGTAGCGACGCGCGCCGCGCCCTGCACACGGCCCAGACCGTGGCCGCGAGGCTGAAGCTCGAACCGCTGGCCCAGCCCCTGCTGCGCGAGCGGCATTTCGGCGCGCTGATCGGCACCTCGTCGGCCGACATCGACTGGGACTGCGCCCCTGAAGGCGGGGAGACGCTGGCCCAGTTCATCGACCGCAAGCGCGAGGCCCTGGGGGCCGCGCTCGAAGGAGAAGGGCCGGTGCTGGTCGTGGCCCATGGCGGTTCGCTCTACGTCCTGGCTGCGCTGCTGTCGGTGCCGCTGGAAGCAGCCCTTCTGGCCAATGCACACCCGTTGCACTTTCGCTGCGGCGCGAACGGCTGGCAGGCCCGCTCGCTCGGCCCCCTGGACGCGGCCGCTGCCGCGGCGGCGGCCGGCAGCGCCCTGGCCTGAGCGGCCCGCCGGGGCACGGGGCCCCTTCGCGCCACGCACGAAACACCCCTTCCCAGCCTTGCCGGGGTGTGCGCGGCAGCACACTCGGGCGCAAAGACACACTGGAGACAGGCGCTGCGTGAACAAATGCCTCGCGGTGGTCAGCGGTCGGCAGTACAACCGGCCCATCCCAAAGGCAAGCCCATGACAAAGCCCTCTCAAGACGCTTCACTTGCTGCCAGCGATGACGCTTCTTCGCTGGGTCATGAGTACGTGCTGAGCCAGCCCCTGGAACTGCCGGAGTTCGGCGGTTGGGGCGGCGGCAGGTCCGATGCCGCAGCCGTGCCCCTGGAGCAACTGGACGCCCGGGACGTCCAGGCGTTCCGCCAATGGCAGGACGCGCTGCGGGCCGTGCGCCAGGCCCTCACCGGCCGGCGTTCCTGACACCTTCCTGCGCCGGACGAGGCCGGCCCGGCCACGCGCGATTGCGCCGACGGGCTTGCGGCCGCCTGTGCGATGCGGCGAAAGCGGCTCAGTTCGGCAGCGGCGGCGGCTCGGTCCAGGGCCGCATGCCCCGCAGTTCACGGCACAGGCGCTGCGCTTCGGCCCGCGCACCCGGCTCCTGCCGCGCCATCGCCTCCACCTGCTCGGCATACGCATCTGTCAAGGCGGCCCAGCGCATGAACCTGGCATCCATGCTCGGCACCGTCACGGCTTTCTGCTGCATGTCGCGTCCCCCGATCCGGCCTGCGAAAGGCAGGCCCTGGTTTTCTTGATCAAAGATTAACTTAACCGCGCCAAGCGCGCCCGGCCCGTGCGCGGCGCCAATCGGCCTTTGCGTTCCTGCACTATTTCACGAACTCCCGCGCCGGTGATCAAGCGCGAATGTGAGGAAGCCTTCACGTCTGCCGGGCCGCGGCCGGGCCGTCCACGGGCACCGCGATAATCGCGCAACCGCCCCTTCACTGCGTGGCGGATGCATCCGGACGGTTCGCCGCGCCCCCTGCGAAGACCAGCACAGGCAGCCACTTGCAAGAAAACACCCTGACGAATCAGAGACCTGCGAAAGACGACTTTTCGCAGCACACCCCCATGATGGCGCAGTACCTGCGCCTCAAGGCCGACCATCCGCAGACGCTGCTGTTCTACCGGATGGGCGACTTCTACGAACTGTTCTATGCCGATGCCGAGAAGGCCTCGCGCCTGCTGGACATCACGCTCACCCAGCGCGGACAGTCGGCCGGCCAGCCCGTCGTGATGTGCGGCGTGCCTTTTCACTCGATGGAAAGCTACCTGGCGCGGCTCATCAAGCTCGGCGAATCGGTGGCGATCTGCGAACAGGTGGGCGAAGTGGGGGCGGGCAAGGGCCCTGTGGAGCGCAAGGTGGTGCGCGTGGTCACGCCCGGCACCCTGACGGATGCCGAACTGCTGACCGACAAGCGTGAAGCCCTGCTTGTGGCCGTGCATGCCGGCCCCCGCCACACGCTGGGCCTGGCCTGGCTCAGCGTGACCGGCGCCGTGCTGCACCTGGCCCAGTGCGAGGCCGAAGCCCTGGAAGCCTGGCTGGCCCGCATCGGCGCCAGCGAACTGCTCTACAGCGCCGAGGTCACGCCCGCCTTCGAGCAGCGCCTGAAGCATGCGCGCGAGCAGTCGGGCGGCGCCTTCACGCTGGCGCTGCGCCCGGCGTGGCAGTTCGACGCGAAGCTGGGCGAGCGCAAGCTGCTCGAACAGATGCAGGCGGCCAGCCTGCAGGCCTGGGGCGCCGACACCCTGCCCGAGGCGCAGGCCGCCGCCGCCGCGCTGCTGGGCTATGCCGAACACACGCAGGGCCGGGCCCTGAGCCACCTGCAGCGCATCCAGGTCGAACGCGCCGACGACCTGATCGACCTGCCGCCCACCACGCGCCGCAACCTGGAGTTGGTGCAGACCCTGCGCGGCGAGGATTCGCCCACGCTCTTTTCGCTGCTGGACACCTGCATGACCGGCATGGGCAGCCGCGCGCTGCGCCGCTGGCTGCTGGCGCCGCGCCGCGAGCGCACCGAGGCGCAGCTGCGCCTGGAGGCCATCGCCGCGCTGCACCGCCCCGCGCCGGGCCAGACCGCGGCGCCCTGGAAGCTGCTGCGCGACCAGCTCAAAAACACCAGCGACGTGGAGCGCATCGCCGCGCGCATCGCTTTGCGGCAGGCACGCCCGCGCGAGCTGCTGGCGCTGTGCCTGGCGCTGGCCAAGGCGCAGCAGCTGGCGCCGCTGCTGCCCGCGCAGGGCGCGCTGCTCACGCACCTGGCGGCCGAGCTGGAGCCCCCCGCAGGCTGCGGTGAGCTGCTGAGCGCCGCCATCGCGCCCGAACCTGCGGCGCTGGTGCGCGACGGCGGCGTGATCGCGCGCGGGCACGACGCCGAACTCGACGAGCTGCGGGCCATCAGCGAGAACTGCGACGACTTCCTCCTGCAGCTCGAAGTGCAGGAGCGCAACCTCACGGGCATCGCCAACCTGCGCGTGCAATTCAATCGCGTGCACGGCTTCTACATCGAGGTGACACAGAGCGCGCTGGGCAAGGTGCCCGCGCACTACCGCCGCCGCCAGACGCTGAAGAACGCCGAGCGCTTCATCACGCCCGAACTCAAGGCCTTCGAGGACAAGGCCCTGTCGGCGCAGGAGCGCGCGCTGGCGCGCGAGAAATGGCTCTACGAGCAGTTGCTCGATGCGCTGCAGGTGCATGTGCCGGCACTCACGCGTGTGGCCGAGGCGCTGGCCACGCTGGACGCCCTCGCGGCGCTGGCCGAACGCGCGCTCACGCTCGACTGGCACGCGCCCAGCTTCGTCAACCATCCGTGCATCGAGATCGAAAAGGGCCGCCACCCGGTGGTCGAAGCGCGGCTGGCGGAGAAGTCCGCCGGCGCCTTCATCGCCAACGACACGCGCCTGGGCCCGAACCAGCGCATGCAGGTGATCACGGGCCCCAACATGGGCGGCAAGTCCACCTACATGCGGCAGGTGGCCATCATCGTGCTGCTGGCGTCCATGGGCTCCTTCGTGCCTGCGGCCCGCTGCCGGCTGGGGCCCATCGATGCGATCCACACGCGCATCGGCGCGGCCGACGACCTGGCCAACGCCCAGTCCACCTTCATGCTGGAGATGACCGAGGCGGCGCAGATCCTGCACGCCGCCACGCCGCATTCGCTGGTGCTGATGGACGAGATCGGCCGCGGCACCAGCACCTTCGACGGGCTGGCGCTGGCGTCCGGCATCGCGGCGCAGCTGCATGAGCGCACGCGCGCCTTCACGCTCTTCGCCACGCACTACTTCGAACTGACGGAGTTCCCGGCGCAGTACCACGCGGCCGTCAACATGCATGTGAGCGCCACCGAGGCGGGCCGCGACATCGTGTTCCTGCACGAGGTCCAGCCCGGCCCGGCCAGCCGCAGCTACGGCATCCAGGTGGCGCGCCTGGCCGGCATGCCGGCCCAGGTGGTGCAGCATGCGCGCCAGGCCCTGCAGGCGCTGGAGGCGCAGCAGAGCGACGCGCGCGCGCAGGTCGACCTGTTCGCACCGCCGCCCGCGGCCGACGTGCCCGAAGCCAGCGCGATCGAGGCGGCGCTCGCCGCCATCGACCCCGACACGCTGAGCCCGCGCGAGGCGCTGGACGCGCTCTACGCGCTCAAGAAGCTGCAGCAGCGCGAACGCGCCTGAACAGGCCGGCCGGTGCTGCGGCGCGCCGCGAAGGCCCGGCTCGGCACCGCGGATTGCAGGCAAAAGCGCACGGCCGGGCGCCCGGACGGGCCCTCCCCGGCCCCTAGAATCCCAACGCTCGTGCCCGGCGCCCGTGTGTGCCGGCCTCCCTTGTCCCTCGACCGTTTCCCATCGTGCGCGCTCCCGGCAGCGAGTCTTCCTCGATCATGACTTATTGCGTAGGCATCAAACTCAACGCCGGCCTGGTGTTCCTGTCCGACTCGCGCACCAACGCGGGCGTGGACCACATTTCCACCTTCCGCAAGATGATCGTGTACGAGAAGCCGGGTGACCGCACCATGGTGCTGCTGTCGGCCGGCAACCTCAGCATCTCGCAGTCGGTGCGCGAGATCCTGCAGGTGGAAGAGCTCAAGGAGCGCAACGAGTCTGGCCAGCCCATCACGATCTGGAACGCGACCAGCATGTTCGACGCCGCGCGCGTGCTCGGCAGCGCCGTGCGCCATGTGTACGACCGTGACGCCGAGTCGCTCAAGCATGCGGGCGTGGACTTCAACGTCACCTTCATCTTCGGCGGCCAGATCAAGGGCGAGGCGATGCGGCTGTTCCTGGTCTACTCGGCCGGCAACTTCATCGAGGCGACCAACGAGACGCCCTACTTCCAGATCGGCGAATCCAAGTACGGCAAGCCGGTGCTGGACCGCGTGCTGACGCCCGACACGCCGCTGCAGGAAGCCGCCAAATGCGCGCTCGTGTCCATGGACTCGACCATGAAGTCCAACCTCTCGGTCGGCCTGCCGCTGGACCTGGTGGTCTACGAGGCCGGCCGCCTGCAGACCGACAAGATCGTCTGCATCGACGCCGAGAACCCGTACTACCGCATGATCCACAGCGGCTGGGGCCAGAAGCTGCGCGAGGTCTTCGACAGCCTGGAAGACCCGGTGTGGGACGACGCCGCCACCGAGCATCCGCTGAAGATGCCGGCGGCGCGGCACGAGGTGCTGCGCAAGATCACGACACCGCAGGAACGGCTGATTTGAAAAGGCTGAGCCGCAACCTGTGAGCCCATCCTCCGACGCCGCGCGCCACGCGGCCCTGCCCCCCATCGTCTTCTCGCACGGCAACAGCTTTCCGGCCAGCACCTACCGCGTGATGCTCGACAGCCTGCGCTCGCGCGGCTTCACCGTGCACGCGATCGAGAAGTTCGGCCACGACCCGCTCTACCCGGTCAGCAACAACTGGCCGCACCTCGTGCGCCAATTGCACGATTTCGTGCTGCCGCTGGTGCAATCGGCCGACGGCCAGGCGCCTTTCCTGGTCGGCCATTCGCTGGGCGGTTTCCTGAGCCTGATGTGCGCCGCACAGCACCCGCAACTGGCGCGTGGCGTGCTGCTCATCGACTCCCCGCTGCTCGACGGCTGGAAGGCCGGCGCCCTGGGCCTGGCCAAGCGCACGCCGCTGATGAAGCGCTTCTCCCCCAGCCTGGTGAGCCGGCGCCGGCGCGACCAGTGGCAGGACCGCGAGGCCGTGTACGCGCATTTCCGCAGCAAGAAGGTCTTCGCGCGCTGGGACCCGCAGGTGCTGCACGACTACATCGACCACGGCACCTTCGCGAACGGCGATGCGCGCGCGCTGGCCTTCGAACGCGACGTGGAAGCCGCCATCTACGACGGCCTGCCCCACAACCTGGGCGCGCTGCTGCGCCGCCATCCGCTGCAATGCCCGGCCGCCTTCATCGGCGGGCGCCAGTCGGCCGAGATGAAGCGCGTGGGCATGGCCGCCACGCTGCGCATCACCCAGGGCCGCGTGATCATGCTGGATGGCACGCACCTCTTTCCGATGGAAAAGCCGCTGGCCACCGCCGCGGCGGTGGAAGCGGCCCTGCGCAACATGCTGGACTGATCGAGGGGCAACCGGGGCCCGGCTCGGGCCCGGTTTCAATCGATCAGCGCGCGCTTGACGTCGTCCTGCAGGCTGCGCAGGTGGGCACGCATGGCCTCGCGCGCCTTCTCCGGGTCGCGCGTGCGCAGCGCGGCCAGGATGTCGCCATGCTCGTCATGGTTCTCGCGCTGGCGATGCAGGGGGCTGTGCAGGCGGAACAGCCGCGCGTTCACGCGCAGCTCTTCCACCAGCCGCGGAAAGACCACGTTGCCGCTGCCCGTGGCGATGAAGGCATGGAAACGGTCGTCGAAATGCCAGTGCTCGATCTCGTCGTGCTCGCCCACGTTGAGCGCGTCGATCTCGGCCTGCAGGCGATCCAGCTCGGCCGGCTCGATGCGCGTGGCCGCCAGGGCGATGGCCTCGCACTCGATGACCTCGCGCGCGCGCATGCAGTCGAAGTATTCCTTGGTGCCCAACGCGCGCACGGCGTAGGAACGCGCATCGCGCCGCACCAGCAGGCCTTCGCCCGCCAGCCGCACCAGCGCCTCGCGCATCGGCGTGCGCGAGATGCCCAGCTCGTCGGCCAGCCGCCCTTCCTGCAAGGGCGCGCCTGCGTGGATCCGGCGGTCGAGGATGAGCGTGCGCAAGCGCTCGTAGGCCTGCTCCGCCAGGCTGGCGGAGCGCACTTCGAGCGGCGCGATGGTGATGGTGGCGGGCTGCGCCGGGCTGGGAAGGCTTGGCATAAGGGACTCGCTGGGCGCCGGAGCTTATCAGTCCGCAGGCAGGGCGCGCGTGCCTAGCAGGCCGTTGAAAAAATGCTCATCGAACGCGCCAGGGTCGTGGATTTCGAAGAAACGGATCGCCCAAACTGGCCTGCGCAGCGATTGGAGCGGCCATTTCGGCCTGTTTGCAGGCCGTTTTGCCCGTTCCGGGCGCACGTATCCCATGGTTCACGCATGATGCGCGTCCCACCAGCCGCCCAGACTGCCCATGCGCACCAGGTTGTAGGTGGCAAAGCACAGCAGCGCCTGGCCCGCGAGCTTGGCCTGACCGATCAATTTGGTCTTGGCCAGACCACCCACTGTCTTGATCCAGCCAAAGGCCTCCTCGATGCGCTTGCGCACTTTGAGGCTGGTCTTGTAGCCCTCGTGGCGCCGGATGCGGCCATCGACCGCCGAGTGCTTGTCCTTGGCCGCCACGTGTGGCGTGACTTTGAGCTTTCGGCAGCCCTTGATGAAGGCCTGGCTGTCGTAACCTTTGTCGGCCCCGACCGTGGCCCGCTTGTTCTTGTTTCCCCGGCGTTTGAGCATCGCCAGCGCCGCCTCGCGCTCGGCGGTGCCACTGGCATGTGTGATCTCCACATCCACGATCAGCCCGTTGCGGTTCTCCATGAGGATGTGCCCCATGTGGCACAGGCGAGATTTGTCGCCCGCGCTCTTCTTGAACAGCCGGGCATCGGCATCGGTGGTGCTGGCGTGGGTGTCGTTGCAGCGCTCCTGCCCTTTGAAGTTCACCTCGGGGTTGCGTCCGGGTGGCGTGCCGCTGTCGTCGTCTTTGCGTTTGAAACTCTTGTGCGAGGCCCAGGCCTCAATCAGCGTGCCGTCCACGCTGACGTGTTCGTCGCTGGCAAGCCGGCCCCACTGGGCGCTGAGCTTGACGCGCTCGAAGAAGGCGCGCGCCAGGTCTTCGTTGAAGAGGCGTTCGCGGTTGGCGCTGAAGGTGGAGTGGTCCCAGACCTTGTCTTCAATGTTCAGGCCCACGAACCAGCGGTACAGCAGGTTGTAGTTGACCGCCTCGACCAGCTGGCGTTCGCTGCGGATGGAGAACAGGATTTGCAGCAGCAAGGCCTTGAGCAGCATCTCCGGCGGCACCGAGGGGCGGCCACGGCGGGCGTACACCGCTTCGAACTCGCTGTTCATGCTCGACAGCAGCGCATCCACCACGGCGCGCAACTTGCGCAGCGGGTGTGCCGCTGGCACTCTTTCTTCAAGGCTGATGTAGCTAAACATCGCCCCCTGGAAGTCTTGGTTGCCTCTCATCTTTCTTGTCGCAGTTGTTCCGGGATGGCTTCAGATCGTAGCGGCCGACGCGGACGCTCGCAGGGGATTTTTCAACGGCCTGCTAGAGCCATTTGTCGAGCGGGTTCGAGGCGCGCGGGAGCTGTGGCCGCAGGCAGGGCAGGAACTCGCCCGAACCCGGCTCGGCCAGGAACCGGCCCTCGTGCCACACCAGGCGGCCCCGCGAGACGGTGGTGGCGGGCCAGGCGCGCATGCGCATGCCTTCGTAGGGCGTGTAGTCCACGGCGTGGTGCAGCATCGCGTTGACGAGCACGCGCTCCTGGCCTTCGGGGAACCGGTCCCAGACCACGAGGTCGGCGTCGCTGCCTACGGCGATGGTGCCCTTGCGCGGGTACAGGCCATACAGGCGTGCCGGGTTGGTGGCCGTCAGCTCCACGAAACGGTGGATGTCGATGCGCCCGCCCAGCACGCCTTCGCTCATCAAGAGCGGCAGGCGCGTTTCCACGCCCGGCACGCCATTGGGAATCCGGTCGAAGGAGGCCACTTCGCCCGCGGCGCGCTTGCCGTGCGGGCCTTCCATGCTGAAGGGCGCATGGTCGGAAGAGACGATGGTGAACAGCCCGCTGGACAGACCGTTCCAGACGAACTGCTGGTTGGCCTTGTCGCGCGGCGGCGGGCTGCAGATGCAGCGCGCGCCGTGCAGCGGATCGTCGGGGTCGATGCCCAGGTCTTCCGCGCTCAGGAACAGGTACTGCGGGCAGGTCTCGGCATGGATGGGCAGGCCGCGCCCGCGTGCCCAGTGGATCTGCTCGATGGCCTCGCGGCCCGACACGTGCACGATCAGGATCGGCGTGTCGATCAGCTCGGCCAGCGCGATGGCGCGGTGCGTGGCCTCGCGCTCCACGGCCATGGGCCGCGACGTGGCGTGGTAGCGCGGGGCCGTCAGGCCGGCATCCAGCAGCTGCTCGGTCAGCCACGCGATGCAGTCGCTGTTCTCCGCGTGGATCATGGTCATGGCGCCATGCTTGCGAGCCGTGGCCAGCACCTCGATGATCTGCCGGTCGCCCAGCTTCAGGTCGTCGTAGGTCATGTAGATCTTGAAGGAGGTGTAGCCCTCCCCGATCAGCTTCGGCAGCTCGCGCTGGGTCACGTCCTTCGTGGCGTCGGCCACGATCAGATGGAAGGCGTAGTCGATCACCGCCTTGCCGTGGGCGCGCCGGTGGTAGTCGTCCACCGCGGCCTGGATGGTGCCGCCCTTTTGCTGCAGGGCGAAGGGCAGCACGGTGGTGGTGCCGCCGCAGGCCGCCGAGCGCGTGCCGGTGAAGAAGTCGTCGGCGTACTTCGAGCCGTCGTTGGTCGGCTGGTCGAAGTGGCAGTGGCCGTCCACGCCACCGGGCGTGACCAGGCGGCCCGCGGCGTCCAGCTCGCGCGCCGCTTCGCCTTCCAGGCCCTGGGCGATGGCGACGATGCGCCCCTCGCGCACGCCGATGTCGGCGGTGTAGCGGTCGCCGATGGTGGCGATGTCGGCGTTGCGCACGATGAGGTCGTAGCTGGGCATGGCAGGCTCCTCAGCGCTGTTCGACGACGGCCGCGGCGGCGGCCTCGCCCTGGGCCGGCGCGGCAGTGTTGCTGTAGGCGCGCCCGAAGTGGCGTTCGATGCGGCGCTGCACGAAGTCCCACGCCGTCGTCATGACCAGGTAGTAGATCGCCGCCACGATGAACAGCTCCAGCACCATGAACTTCTCCTGGATCAGCACCTGCGTGCGGCGCAGCAGTTCCTCCATGGAGATGACGGAGGCGATAGAGGTGGTCTTGAGCAGCCCGTTCACGCTGTTGCCCAGCGTGGGCACGATCAGCCGCAGCGCCTGCGGCATCACGATGTAGCGCATGGCCTGCGCCCCGCTGAAGCCCACGGCCCGCGCCGCGTTCGTCTGGCCCAGGGGCACGCCCTGGATGCCGCCGCGCACGATCTCGGCCAGGTAGGCCGCTTCATTGAGGATCAGGCCCAGCAGCGCCGACTCGATCACCGACAGGCGCAGCCCCAGCTGCGGCAGGCCGGTGTAGATGATGATCAGCTGCACCAGCAGCGGCGTGCCTCGGAACACCCAGATGTAGAAATGGGCCGGGACCGAGAGCCAGCGGTATTTCGACAGCCGCGCCAGCGCGAGCGTGCAGCCCAGCACCAGGCCGCCCGCGATGGCGGCCAGCGTGAGCCAGAGCGTGGTGACCGCGCCGCCGAGGATGTACGGGTTGAACAGGTAGTCGAAGAAGCCCGACCAGCTCCAGCCTTGTGCCATGAGGATCCTTGATTCAGTTCATTGGGAGGCAAGCCGCCGCGTCATGCCTCCGGGGCATCCGCGGCGGCGCAGCGCGCAGGCGTCAACCCGCCGGGCCCTTGACGGCCACGGCGCCGTCGATGGCCTTGACGCCGTACTGGTCGAACAGCTTCTGGAAGCTGCCGTCGGCCTTCATGTCGTTGAGCACCTTGGCCACGGCATCGGCGAGTTGCCTGTTCTTGGTGGCCAGCGCCACGGGCGTGGGGAACAGGCCGTGCAGCACGCGGTCGAATTCGCCGCGCTTCTGGTACTCGGCGGCGGTGGAGTCGATGGACAGCGCCACTTCGACCTGGCCCGCGCGCAGCGACTGGTAGGCCATCGCGAAGTTCTCGAAGGTGCGGATGGTCATGCCCTTCATGCCCTTGTCAGTGAGCTGCTTGTCCAGCTCGCGCGCCTTGCGTTCCTCGAAGCCGCCGATCTCCACGCCGATGCTCTTGCCCGACAGGTCTTCGGGCTTGGCGATCTTCAGCGGGTTGCCCTTGACCGTGCTGATGCTGATCGCCTGGTCTTCGTAGGGCAGCATCTGCATCAGCCTGGCGCGCTCGTCGGTGTAGAAGATGCCGGTGTTGATCAGGTCCCAGCGGCCGCCCTGCAGGCCGGGGATCATGGCCGAGAACTCGATGCGCACGTACTCGGGCGTCAGGCACAGGCGCTTGGCCACCATCTCGCCCAGTTCCACGCGCATGCCCTTCAAGGCACCGGTCTGGTCGACGAACTGCATGGGCGGCAAGGTCGGGTTCACCGACATCACCAGCGTGCCCTTCTTGACCAGGGCCGAATCCGGCACGGGCGACTTGCAGGCCTGTGCATGGGCATGGCCGGCGCCGAGGACCAGGAAAGCGGCGGTGGCGAGAGCGGAAAGCGTTTTCATGACGAATCCTTCGAGCGAGTGGGAGGGAGGGAAAGGGAGCGGGCGAGAACGGGCTGGACGGCGCGCCGCGCTCAGGCGATGGAGCCGAGCAGGCCCAGCCGGTCCAGTTCGGCGCGCAGCAGCCGGGCATCGGCCTCGGGCAGCGGCAGGCGCGGCGCGCGCGGCTGGCCCACGGGCAGGCCCATCATGCCCAGGCCGTCCTTGGAGGCCGCCACGTAGCGGTGGCCGCCAACCCAGCGCACGATCGGCAGCATCTTCTTGTAGAGCGCCAGCGCCTCCGGCTGGTTGCGCTCGTCGGCCACCAGCTCGAACAGGCGGGCCGACATCTTCGGGATGAGGTTGGAGCACACGGCCACCCAGCCCTGCGCGCCGAGCCAGAAGGATTCGTAGCCCAGGATGCCGGCGAAGACGGTCATGCGGTCCCCGCACAGCTCAATGATGTCGCGCACGCGCGTGACCTCCAGCGTGGACTCCTTGATGTACATGCAGTTGTCGATGCGCGAGAGGCGGGCCACCAGTTCGGGCTTGAGGTCCACGTTGGCCGTGGCCGGGTTGTTGTAGACCATGATGGGGATGTCGATCGCCTCGCCCACCTTGCGGTAGTGCGCGAACAGCTCGTCGTCGGTGGGCGTGCTGTAGAAGGGCGGGATGATCATCACGCCGTCCGCGCCCATGGCCTGGGCTTCGCGCGACAGGCGCACGCATTCGTCCGTCCACTCCGCCCCCGTGCCGATCAGCACGGGCACGCGTTTTGCTGCAGTGCTCACGCAGGTCTCGATGACCAGTTGCCTTTCCTCGGGCGTGAGCGACAGGAACTCGCCCGTGCTGCCCAGCGGAATCAGGCCGTGGATCCCCTCTTCGATCTGCCAGTCCACCAGCTTCTTGAGTGCTGGCACATCCACCGACTTGCCGTCGGCGGTCATGGGGGTGATGAGCACCGTATAGGTGCCTCGGAAGGCGGTCATGCGCGTCCTTGGTTCAAAAATCGGATGACGGGGCGATTGTATACGTGTAGTATACGTATACCGAATGCAAAGTCAAACACGCGTCTGACTTTCCATTCGGCCCCTTTCGTTCTCCGTCCATGAGCGCCTCACGCCTCCACCACCCTTCCATCCGGGCCAGCGGCCGGCCCATCCGCTTCTGGTACGACGGCCAGCCGGTCGACAGCCTGGAAGGCGAGACCATCGCCGCCGCCCTGTCGGCCGCCGGCATCGCGCAGATGCGGCACACGCGCAGCGGCGAACGCCGCGGCCTGTACTGCGGCATGGGGGCCTGTTTCGACTGCCTGGTGACGGTGGACGGCCGCGCCAGCCAGCGCGCCTGCCTGACCAAGGCCAGTGACGGCGCGCAGGTGCGCTCGGCCATGCCGGCCGGCACGGCCGACGACCCGCTGGAGCCGCTGGTGCCCGAAGCGCATGAAGCCGCCGAAGTCATCGAGACCGAGCTGCTGGTCGTGGGCGCCGGCCCGGCCGGCCTGTCGGCCGCGCTGGCCGCCGCGCAGGCCGGCGTGCACGTCATCGTGCTCGACGAGCGGCCCCAAAGCGGCGGCCAGTTCTTCAAGCCGCTGGCCCCGTCGCACGCCGCGGCCACGCCCACCGACACCCAGTTCGCGCAGGGCCTGGCCCTGGCGCGCGCCGTGCAGGAAGCCGGCGTGCGCGTCATCCAGGAAGCCCAGGTCTGGGCCGCCTTCTCGGCGCAGGAGGTGGGCGCCGTCATCGGCGGCCGCGCCACCACCGTGCGCTGCCGGCAGCTGGTGATCGCGCCCGGCGCCTACGAGCGCCCCGCCCCCTTCCCCGGCTGGACGCTGCCCGGCGTGATGACCACCGGCGCCGCCCAGACACTGGCCCGCGCCTACCGCGTTTCGCCGGGGCAGCGCATCGTGATCGCGGGCAACGGGCCGCTGAACCTGCAGCTCGCGGTCGAGCTGATCGGCGGCGGCGCCCAGGTGCTCGCGGTGCTCGAATCGGCGCCGCGGCCTTCGCTGCGCCATGCGCGCGACCTGGCCCGCGCCGCGCGCAACGCGCCCGACCTGCTGCTGCAAGGCTGGCGCTACCTGCGCCAGCTGCGCGCGCACGGCGTGCCGGTGCTCTGGGGCCAGGCCGTCACGGGCGTCGAAGGCGCGGAGCGGGTGGCGCGCGTGCACACCGCCGCGCTCGATGCCGTGGGCCAGCCCTGCGGCACGGCCCGCAGCTTCGACGCCGACACGCTGTGCGTGGGCTATGGCTTCGTGCCCTCCACCGAACTCGCGCGCATGCTGGGCTGCGAGCACCGCGTGGCGCCGCGCCACCTGGGCCACCCCGCGACGGTGACGCGCGAAGACGGCGCCACCGGCATCGAAGGCGTCTACGTCGTCGGCGACGGCGCCGACCTGGGCGGCTCGCGCGTGGCGCTGGCGCGCGGCACGCTGGCCGGTGCGGCAGCGGCGCGCGCGTTGGGCAAGACTCCCCCCGACACCACCGACGCGCGCCGCCAGCTGCAGCGCGCCGCCGAGTTCCAGCAGGCCCTGTGGTCCCTCTACGCACCGCCGCCGGTGCGCCTGGCCGAGCTGCCGGACGACACCGTGCTGTGCCGCTGCGAGGAAGTGCGCTTCGGCGACGTGCGCGCGCAGATCCGCGCCGGCCGCGACACGCTGGCCGCGATCAAGCGCAACACGCGCCTGGGCATGGGCCGCTGCCAGGGGCGCTACTGCGCCATCACGGCGGCCCGGCTGGTCCAGGAGATGACCGGCCGCGCGCCCGAGGCCGAACAGTATTTCGCGCCGCGCCCGCCGGCCAAGCCGGTGCCGGCCGGCGCCCTGGGTTTCGAGAAGCCCGAATGGGGCGGACACAAACCCGCTATCACCCCCAACCTCGCGCGGCCGGTCGAGGGCGGCGCGCTGCCGGCGATGCAGGCCGACGTGCTGGTGATCGGCGGCGGCGTGCTGGGCGCCTGCATGGCCTACTACCTCTCGCTGGCCGGGCAGGACGTGCTGGTGGTCGACCGCGACGACCTGAACCTGCAGGCCTCGGGCGCCAACGCGGGCAGCCTGCATGTGCAGCTGCTGTCCTTCGACTTCGGCGCCAAGGCACAGGCGGGCGGCGGCCCCGCGGCCGCCACGCTGCCCCTGGGGCCGCTGTCGGTGCGGCTGTGGCAGGAGATCGAACGCGACACCGGCGAGGACCTGGAGATCAAGGTCACGGGCGGCCTCATGGTGGCCGACAGCGAAGCCGGCATGCGCTTCCTGCAGGCCAAGGTCGCGCTGGAGCGCAGTTACGGCATCGAAGCGCATCTGCTCGATGCCGAGGAACTGCGCCGCCTGTCGCCGGCCCTGTCCGAATCGCTGCTGGGCGCCGAGCTGTGCCCCATGGAAGGCAAGATCAACCCGCTGCGCGCCACCTATGCCGTGGCCGCACAGGCGACGAAGCGCGGCGCGCGCTTCGTGCGCGGCTGCAACGTCACGGCCATCGAACGGCTGCCCGGCGATGGGGCCGGCTTCCTGGTGCAAACCTCGCGCGGGCCGATCCGCGCGGGGCGGGTCGTGAACGCCAGCGGCGCCTGGTCCAGCACCGTGGGCGACATGCTGGGCGTGCGCATCCCCGTCAAGGGCGCGCCGCTGCAGATGATCGTGACCGAGCCCGCGCCGCCGCTGGTGGACCACCTGATCGCCCATGCCGACCGCCACCTGAGCCTGAAGCAGGCCGCCACCGGCGGGCTCATCATCGGCGGCGGCTGGACCGCGGCCTTCCACGAAGGCATGCGCCTGAACCGCGCCGAGCGCGACAGCATCGAGGGCAGCCTGTGGGTCGCGCGCCAGGTGCTGCCGGCGGTGAGCGGCCTGCACATGATCCGCTGCTGGGCCGGCATGAACGTCAACATCGACGGCGCGCCCATCCTGGGCGACGTGCCCGGCGTGCCCGGCTTCTACAACGCCGTCACCTCCAACGGCTACACGCTCGCACCGATCTCGGCCCGCCTGGTCACCGACCTGATCGTGCACGGCCGCACCGACGTCGACCTCACCCCTTTCCGCATCGACCGCTTCCTCTGAGCCATGACCCCTGACAACGCCCCGGCGCGCGCGCAGTTGCGCCATTTCATCGACACCCATTTCGACGAGCAGGTCGCCACCCTGGCGCGGCTGGTGCAATGCCCGTCCGACAACCCGCCCGGCGACTGCCGCCCGCATGCCGAACGCACGGCCGAACTGTTCGAGGCGATGGGCTTCACGGTGGAGCGCCATGCCGTGCCTGACGCCTTCGCACGGCAGCACGGCATGCGCAGCGTCACCAACCTGATCGTGCGCGAGCGCTTCGGCGACGGCCCGGTCATCGCGCTCAACGCGCACGGCGACGTGGTGCCGCCCGGCGACGGCTGGTCCTGCGACCCGTACGGCGGCGAGGTGCGCGACGGCTGGCTCTACGGCCGCGGCGCCGCCGTGTCCAAGTCCGACTTCACCACCTACGGCCAGGCGCTGCGTGCGCTCAAGCACGCGCATGCGCAGGGCACGCCGCTCGCGGGCACGGTAGAACTGCACCTGACCTACGACGAGGAAACGGGCGGCATGACCGGCCCGGGCTGGCTGCTGGCCGAAGGGCTGAGCCGGCCGGACTACGTGATCTCCGCCGCCCTCTCCCACCACGTGGTGGTGGCGCACAACGGCTGCCTGCACCTGGAAGTGACGCTGCGCGGCCTGTCGGCCCATGCGGCGCGCCCGGAGACCGGCCATGACGCCATCGAAGCCGCCGCCACGCTGCTGCCCGCGCTCTACCGCTACCGCGACAGCCTGGCGCAGCGCCCCTCGCAAACGCCCGGCATCGGCCACCCGACCATGGTCGTGGGCCTGATCGAAGGCGGCATCAACACCAACGTGGTGGCCGACCGGCTGAGCCTGCGCATCGACCGCCGCATCGTGCCCGAGGAATCGCCCGAGGCGGTGGAGGCCGAGCTGCGCGCCGTGATCGAAGAGGCCTGCGCCCCGCTGGCCGGCATCCGCGCCGAGGTGCGCCAGATCCTGCTGGCGCGTCCCTTTACGCCCGCGCCCGGCAGCGAGGCGCTCACGGCCCTGATGTGCCGCGAGGCCAGCGCCGCCATGGGCCAGGAGGTGACGCCCATCGGCGTGCCGCTGTACACCGACGCGCGCCTGTATGCCGAGGCCGGCATTCCCACCGTGATGTACGGCGCCGGCCCCAAGAGCCTGATCGAGGCCAACGGCCACCGCGCCGACGAGCGCGTGCCGCTCTTCGAGCTGCGCGCCGCCACCGTGGCCGTGGCCCACGTGCTGCTCGAACTGCTGACCCCCACCGCCATCCCCACCCCAGGAGAGAACCCATGATCGAGATTGAACAGGTGAGCAAGTGGTACGGCGCCTTCCAGGTGCTGACCGACTGCACGACCACCGTGCGCAAGGGCGAGGTGGTGGTGGTGTGCGGCCCCTCGGGCTCGGGCAAGTCCACGCTGATCAAGTGCGTGAACGCGCTCGAGCCCTTCCAGAAGGGCCGCATCCGCGTCGACGGCATGGCCGTGGGCGACCCCAAGGTCAACATGAACCGGCTGCGCTCGCGCGTGGGCATGGTGTTCCAGCATTTCGAGCTGTTCCCGCACCTGAGCATCGAGCAGAACCTGTCGATCGCGCAGTGCAAGGTGCTCAAGCGCAGCCCGGCCGAGGCGCGCGAGAAATCGCTGGCGCTGCTGGCCCGCGTGGGCCTGTCGGCCCATGCGCACAAGTACCCGGTCCAGCTCTCGGGCGGCCAGCAGCAGCGCGTGGCCATCGCCCGCGCCTTGGCCATGGACCCGATCGCGATGCTCTTCGACGAGCCGACCTCGGCCCTGGACCCGGAGATGGTCAACGAAGTGCTGGACGTGATGGTGCAGCTGGCGCGCGAAGGCATGACCATGATGTGCGTGACGCACGAGATGGGCTTTGCGCGCAAGGTGGCCGACCGCGTGATCTTCATGGACCGCGGCCAGATCATGGAAGACTGCGCGAAGGAAGAGTTCTTCGGCCACCCCGAGCAGCGCAGCGACCGCGCCCAGCAGTTCCTGTCGAAGATCCTGGCGCACTGAACCCGCCACGCCGGCGGCAGTCCGGACGAATTCACGGATGAATTCACAATGGCGTGACATTCATTTCTGTCCCAGACTCGCCGGCATGAAGGATCCTGCGCCCGCTTCCCCGCCGTCCTCACCCGCCCCGCCGCAGCCCGGCGCCCCCGCACAGGCGCTGCTGACCCGGCTGAAGCCGCTGGCCACGCAGCACCTGGCCGCCGCGGCCCCCGCCGCGTCGCCCGGCGTGCCGCCCTGCGTGCTGTTTCTCGCCCTCGGCCATGAAGCGGCGCGCGCGCAGGTGCTGTGCGTGACCGGCGCCGATTTCGAGGCGGCTTGGGCCGCGGCCGCAGCCGCCGTTGAGCACGCGGCGCGGCGCCTGCCGGCCGCGCCGGCCTGGCTGCGCATCGACCGCGTGGCCCAGGTGCAGGCGCTCCCCTGGGCACAGCTGCAGGCGCTGCTGGGCCAGGTCAAGCGCAACTACCTGCGCTCGGGCATCGCCTTCGATGCCGGCTTCACCCATGCCCTGCTCGAGCAGGAACTGGGCGCCAATGCCATCCTCTACGACGGCGATCACGAGGCCTGCACGCCCAACGCCGCCAACCTGCGCGCCTAGCAGGCCGTTGAAAAATCCCCTGCGAGCGTCCGCGTCGGCCGCTACGATCTGAAGCCATCCCGGAACAACTGCGACAAGAAAGATGAGAGGCAACCAAGACTTCCAGGGGGCGATGTTTAGCTACATCAGCCTTGAAGAAAGAGTGCCAGCGGCACACCCGCTGCGCAAGTTGCGCGCCGTGGTGGATGCGCTGCTGTCGAGCATGAACAGCGAGTTCGAAGCGGTGTACGCCCGCCGTGGCCGCCCCTCGGTGCCGCCGGAGATGCTGCTCAAGGCCTTGCTGCTGCAAATCCTGTTCTCCATCCGCAGCGAACGCCAGCTGGTCGAGGCGGTCAACTACAACCTGCTGTACCGCTGGTTCGTGGGCCTGAACATTGAAGACAAGGTCTGGGACCACTCCACCTTCAGCGCCAACCGCGAACGCCTCTTCAACGAAGACCTGGCGCGCGCCTTCTTCGAGCGCGTCAAGCTCAGCGCCCAGTGGGGCCGGCTTGCCAGCGACGAACACTTCAGCGTGGACGGCACGCTGATTGAGGCCTGGGCCTCGCACAAGAGTTTCAAACGCAAAGACGACGACAGCGGCACGCCACCCGGACGCAACCCCGAGGTGAGCTGCAAAGGGCAGGAGCGCTGCAACGACACCCACGCCAGCACCACCGATGCCGATGCCCGGCTGTTCAAGAAGAGCGCGGGCGACAAATCTCGCCTGTGCCACATGGGGCACATCCTCATGGAGAACCGCAACGGGCTGATCGTGGATGTGGAGATCACACATGCCAGTGGCACCGCCGAGCGCGAGGCGGCGCTGGCGATGCTCAAACGCCGGGGAAACAAGAACAAGCGGGCCACGGTCGGGGCCGACAAAGGTTACGACAGCCAGGCCTTCATCAAGGGCTGCCGAAAGCTCAAAGTCACGCCACACGTGGCGGCCAAGGACAAGCACTCGGCGGTCGATGGCCGCATCCGGCGCCACGAGGGCTACAAGACCAGCCTCAAAGTGCGCAAGCGCATCGAGGAGGCCTTTGGCTGGATCAAGACAGTGGGTGGTCTGGCCAAGACCAAATTGATCGGTCAGGCCAAGCTCGCGGGCCAGGCGCTGCTGTGCTTTGCCACCTACAACCTGGTGCGCATGGGCAGTCTGGGCGGCTGGTGGGACGCGCATCATGCGTGAACCATGGGATACGTGCGCCCGGAACGGGCAAAACGGCCTGCAAACAGGCCGAAATGGCCGCTCCAATCGCTGCGCAGGCCAGTTTGGGCGATCCGTTTCTTCGAAATCCACGACCCTGGCGCGTTCGATGAGCATTTTTTCAACGGCCTGCTACACGCGCCAGCGCTTCGGCCGCGCGCTGGAATGGCCCGCGGCCGACGACGCGCCGCTGTGGCTTTTCGACACGCGCGCCGTCTTCGCCGACGGCGAAGCGCTGCACGTGATCGAGCACGAAGGCCGCGAGAGCGGCTACCGCCTGCTGCCCGACTGGGGCCCGCGCGGCGTGCGCGAGGTGGTGGCGCGCGCGGCCGGCTACCTGGGCCGGCAGGTGCAGCCTTCGGGGCTGTACCACTACGGCTGGTTCCCCTGCTTCGACCGCCCCATTCCCACCTACAACACGCTGCGCCATGCCAGCTCCACCTACGCGCTGCTGGAGGCGTGGGAGCTGACGCAGGCGCCGGCCCAGCTGGCCGCGGCGGAACGCGCGCTCGACTGGCTGGCCACGCAGGCCATCCGCACGCTGCCCCTGCCCGACGGCGGCACGGCCGCCTTCCTGGTGGACGTGGGCGACGAGATCAAGCTCGGCGGCAATGCGGTGTGCCTGCTGGCCTTCAGCAAGCATGCGCAGCTCACCGGCAGCCTGGCCTACCGGCCCCTGCTGGACCAACTGGCGCGCGGCGTGCTGCACATGCAGCAGCCCGACACCGGCGGCTTCGTGCATGTGCTCAATTACCCGCAGCTGAGCGTCAAGCAGGCGCAGCGCATCATCTATTACGACGGCGAGGCGGCTTTCGGCCTGATGCGCCTGTACGGCCTCACGCGCAACCCGCGCTACCTGGCCGCGGTCGAACGCGCTTTCGACCATTTCATCGCCGCCGAACACTGGCGCGCGCACGACCACTGGCTGGGCTACTGCGTGAACGAGCTGACGCTGTACCGGCCCGAGGCACGCTACTTCCGCTTCGGCCTGGACAACGTGCGCGGCCACCTGGACTTCGTGCTGGAGCGCATCACCACCTTCCCCACGCTGCTGGAGCTGATGTGCGCGGCCGAGCGCATGATCGTGCGCCTGCAGGCCGACCCCACGCACGCGGGCCTGCTGCAGGGCTTCGACCTCGACAAGTTCCACCGCGCCCTGGAACACCGGGCACGCTACCTGCTCAGCGGCCATTTCTGGCCCGAGCTGGCCATGTTCTTCAAGAACCCGGCGCGCATCGTCGGCAGCTTCTTCATCCGCCACCACAGCTGGCGCGTGCGCATCGACGACGTGGAGCACTACCTGTCGGGGCTGGTCGCCTACCTGCAGTACCGCGAAGGGCCGCCCCGCCTGCCGCGCCAGGGCCCCGTGGTGGCCTGGGGCGGCGACGTGAACCTGGGCCGCCGCCAGCATTACCTGACCGAGCGCCTGGGCATGGCGCGCACGCTGGCGCCGGTGCGCGCGCTCGCGCGGGCCGACCTGGCCATCGTCAACCTCGAATGCGTGGTCGCCACGGGCGGCGAGCGCGGCGTGGCCAAGGGCGAAGGCGGCCCCTACTACTTCCGCGCGCGGCCGGCGATGCTGGAGGTGCTCACCACCGCGGGCGTGGGCCTGGTTGCCACGGCCAACAACCACGCGGGCGACTACGGCCCGTCGGCGGTCGCGGAGCATCTGCAATGGCTCGCGCGCGCGGGCATCGCGCAGGCCGGCAGCGGGCGCAACGCCGACGAAGCCCTGCAGCCGGCCTTCGCCCGCGCCGGCCCGCTGACCGTGGCGCTGTTCGCCGTCGACAGCACCCAGCCGCGCTTTGCGGCCCGTAGCGACACGCCCGGCTGCGCCTGGCTGCCGCCCGACGACCCGGCGGCCTGGACCGCCGCGCTCGCGCCGCGCATCGCGCAGGCGCGCACGCGCGCCGACGTGGTGCTGGTCGCCGTGCACTGGGGCGCCAACCACCGGCGCCGGCCCTCGGCCGCGCAGCAGGCGCTGGGCCGGGCGATCATCGACGCCGGAGCGGACGCGGTGCTGGGCGCCTCGGCGCACCGGCTGCAGGGCCTGGGCGTCCACCAGGGCCGGCCCATCGTGTACGACGCCGGCGACCTGCTCTTCGATGCCCGCCGCCAGGACGGCGGCGCGGGCGGCGTGTTCGAGCTGGAGCTCGGCGTGCAGGGCGTGCGGCGCGTGGTCTTCGTGCCGGTGCAGGTCGGCTTCGGCCAGAGCGTGGAACTGCAGGGCGAGGCCCGCATCGAAGCGGCCCGGCGCTACGTGGCGCTGTGTGCCGAGCTGGGGACGCCGCTGGCCCTGCGCGAGGACGGTACGGCCGCGCTGGAGCTGATGCCGCCTGCGCGGCCGGCCCCAAGCGCGCGCAGCGGCCCGGCCCGGCCCGCCCCCTTGCCCTGCGACCTGCACGCGCTGCGTGCACCGCTGCCACCGCCCGCGGGCGCCTGCGTGCATCAGGTTCCCGCCGATGCGCGCCTGCCGCAGCCGCTGGCCCTGGGCCCGCTGCGCCTGCTCGGCCTGCGCATGGAGCCTGCCGCGCCCCTGACCCAGCGCCAGAGCCCGTGGGTGCGCAGCTACTGGTGCTGCGACGCGCCCGTGCCGCAGGATTTTCGGCTGGACCTGCGCGCCGTGCCGCTGGCCGACGGCGCGCCGGCCGGCCGCGAGGCCTGGGGCCGGGGCATGGACCATGACCCCTGCGACTGGCTCTGGCCCACAAGCCGCTGGCAACCCGGCGCGATCTATGTGGACCTGTGCCCGCTGCGCCCGCCGCCGCTCGGCGAGATCGCCAACGGCCGCCTGCAGCTGCAGGTGGCGCTGGTCCGGGATCGCGAGCGGCTGCATGTGCACACGCTGCCGCACTTCGTCGAGGTCGCGATCCCGGGCCGGCCCGGCGCGCCCACCGATGCACCGCACGTTCCGGCCCCGGCCGCCGCGCTTTCCGCCTCCTGAGTCGCCATGCCCGCGCCACCCCCCGTCCCTTCGTGCCGGCCACGGCCGCGCTTGTCGTCGTTGCGCGCGATGGGCGTGGCACTGCTCGCTGCCCCGCTCAGCCAGGCGCACGCGCTGATGCCGCCCGAAGCACCACTGCCCTGGAGCCAGCCCGCCAGCCGCGCCGACTGCCCCGACGCCGACGGCTATCTCTGGCTGCCGCTGGACACCGGCGATGTGTGCCTGCGCTACTTCGCCTCCGCCGGCCTGCAGGGCGCCGACACCGCCATCGTGTACTTCACCGGCGATCGCGACCGACTGCTGAACACGCCGCCGGCCCAGATCCCGGCCAACACGGCGCAGGCGCAGACCGCCGCCATGGACGCCTTCGCGCGCCAGGCTGGTCTGCCGGTGGTGATGCTCGCGCGGCCGGGCACCTACGGCTCCTCGGGCGACCACCGGCTGCGCCGGCGCCTGGTGGAGGAATTCGTTCCGCTCGCGGCCGGGGTGGATCTGCTACAGCGCCGCCACGGCATCCGCCACCTGGTGCTGTGGGGCCACAGCGGCGGCGCCACGGCCGTCGCCGCACTGCTCACCCTGGGCCGCCAGGGCGTGCGCTGCGCCGTCATGACTTCGCCCGCCTTCGACTACCTGGAGCGCTGGCGCATGAACCGCACCGTCGGCGGGCCGGCGCCCTCAGTGGCGCGCGGGCAGGTGCTGGCGCGCGCCATGTACGACCCGCTGGCCCATGTGGCGGGCGTGGCGGCCGATCCGGCGCGCGCGGTGCATGTGATGGGCGACCCGCGCGACAAGGTCACGCCTTTCGTGCTGCAGGCCGAGTTCGTCCAGGCCCTGCAGGCGGCCGGCCACCGGGCCCAGATGCACCAGGCGCAAGCCGCGCCGCCGATGTTCCACAACCTGCGCGAGCAGGCGGGCCTGCGCCAGGCGGCGGCCTGCGCGCGCGGCGGCTGAGCCGCGGACTCAGAAGGTGTGAATGAATCCCGCGTGGCCGAGCAGACCGTCCAGGGGTGCGCCATCGAGGCGCAAAGCGCAGCCATAGCTCGGGCTATGGCGAGCATTTGCAACGATGAGGGCGTGCACCTGGGCGGGATGAGCGGGCATGTGGGGTTCGTTCACACCTTCTCAGCGGGGCGCCGCAGCGGCCGGTGCCGGGGGCGCGGCGAGCCAGTGCGCCTCCCAGCCCCCGCCCAGGGCCTGGATCAGTTCCACCGCCGCCGTCTGGCGCGACAGCTGCACCTGCGCCAGCGCGCGGCGCGCGCTGAGCGCCGCGGCCTGCGCGCTGACGACTTCGGTGTAGCTGACCTGCGCGGCGCGGTAGCGGTTGAGCTGCTGCTGCTCGGTGCGATCGGCCGCTTCGGAGGCTTCGCGCCGCAGCCCGGCCTGCTCGGCCAGCGCCGCCGCGGCGCTGAGCTGGTCTTCGACGTTCTGGAAGGCCGTGAGCACGCGCTGGCGGTAGCGCGCCACCGCGGCTTCGTGGCCGGCGCGGGCGCTGTCCACGCGCGCGCCGGTGGCGCCGGCGTCGAACAGGGTCTGCGCCGCGGACAGGCCCAGCGCCCACAGCATGTTCGAGGCGCTGAACAGGTCGCCCACGCGGCTGGTGCTGCTGCCCACCGAGGCCGACAGGCTCAAGCTCGGGAAGTAGGCCGCCCGCGCGATGCCGATCTGCGCGTTGGCCGCCGCCACGTCGCGCTCGGCGGCGGCGATGTCGGGGCGCCGCTGCAGCAGCTGCGAAGGCACGGTGAGCGGCACCGTCGGCACCACCGGCCGCCAGGCGGCGGGCGCCAGCCGGAACTCGGCCGGCGCAGCGCCCACCAGCACCGCGATCGCATGCTCCAGCACCGCGCGGTTGCGCTGCAGGCCCACGCGCTCGGCGCGCGCGTTCACCAGCTGGGTCTGCGCCTGCAGCACGTCGGTCTGGCCCGCGATGCCGGCTTCGTAGCGGTTGCGCGTGATGGTCAGCGCGCGCTCGTAGCCCTCGATGCTCTGCGCCAGCAGCGCGATCTCGGCGTCGGTCTCGCGCAGCGTCAGGTAGTTGATGGCCAGATCGCCGATGGCCGACAGGCGCGCCGCGGCCAGGTCCGCTTCGCTGGCCTGCGCGCCCGCCACGGCGCTGGTGCCGGCCTCGCGCAGCCGGCCCCACAGGTCCACCGACCAGTCGGCCCCCAGCGTGGCCGAGTAGCTGCCGCTGGCATTGCTCTGCCCGCGCACGTTGCCGCTGCGGCGCCCGCTGCCATTGAGCGAGACCGTCGGAAAGAGCTGCGCGCGCTGCTCGCGCACCAGCGCCTGCGCCTGGCTGTAGGCGGCCACGGCGGCGGCGATGTTCTGGTTCGACACCTGCACGCGCCCGGCCAGTTCGTCGAGCACCGGATCGCCGAAGCGCGTCCACCAGTCGCCGCTTTGCAGCGTGTCGCCGGGCACGGCCGGCATCCAGCCTTCGACCGCGGGCGCTTCCTTCCACGCCAGGGGCTGCGGGGATTCGGGCACGGCGTGGGGCGGGCCGAGGGCACAGCCGCTCAGCGCGGCGGCACCCGCCAGGGCCAGCAGCGCGCGGCGGCGCGGCTGCGGGACGGCGAAAGGCGAAGAAGCGGCAGGAAACGATGAAACGGTCATGGCGATCAGAAAGTGGGGCTGCCGGCGCTGCGCGCCAGGTCGCGCTCGTTGGCCGGCCGGTGGCGCAGCCTGTCCATCAGCACGTAGACCACGGGCACGGTCACCAGGGTGAGCAGCTGGCTCACCAGCAGGCCGCCGATGATGGTCACGCCCAGGGGCTGGCGCAGCTCGCCGCCCTGGCCGAAGCCGATGGCCAGCGGCAGCGCGCCCAGCGCGGCGGCCAGCGTGGTCATGAGGATGGGGCGCAGGCGCAGCAGGCTGGCCTCGCGCACGGCCTCCATGGCGCTCAGGCCGCGCGAGCGCTCGGCCTCGAGCGCGAAGTCGATGATCATGATCGCGTTCTTCTTCACGATGCCGATCAGCAGGAACAGCCCGATCAGCGCCATGATCGACAGCTCCATGCGAAACAGCAGCAGCGCCAGCACCGCGCCCACGCCGGCCGAAGGCAAGGTGCTGAGCACCGTGATCGGGTGCACCAGGCTTTCGTAGAGGATGCCCAGCACGATGTAGATCACGACGATGGCCGCGAAGATCAGCATCAGCTGCTGCGCGCTGGACTGCTGGGCCGCCGCCGCGGTGCCCGAGAAGCCGCCGCGCACGTTGATCGGCATGCCGATCTCCTGCTCGGCCTGCTTGACCAGGCGCTGCCCTTCGGCCAGCGGCACGCCTTCGGCCAGCGCGAAGGAAATGGTGCTGGCCAGCTCGCCGTCCTCATGGCTCACGGAGCTGGGCACGGCCCGCTCGGCCAGCCGCGCGAAGGCCGACAGTGGCACCATGTTTGTAGTGTCGGACGCGAGCGCCTGGCCGGTGGAGGCCGCGCGCTGCCCCGGGTTGGCCGAGGTGACGGTGGAGGTGCCGGTGGCCGCGTCGGTGGTGTTCTCGATCGACGAGGTGATGCTGCGCCCGCTCGCGTCCGTCGTGGTGTTGAGCTTGGAGGGCACGTACAGGTCCTTGAGCGCCAGCGGCGAGGTCTGGAAGCGCGGCGCCCATTCCATGATCACGGCGTACTGGTTCAGGTCGTTGTAGATGGTGGCGACCGAGCGCTGGCCGAAGGCGTTGTAGAGCGCGCCGTTGAGGGCCGTGGGGTCCACGCCCAGGCGCGCGGCGGCCGCGCGGTCCACCTGCACGTAGGTTTCCACGCCGTTGTCGTTGCCGGTCTCGCCGTCCACGTCGGTCAGCTGCGCAATCTCCTGCAGCCGCGCCGTGAGCTTGATCGCCCATTCGCGCAAGTCGCTGGCCTTGTCGCTGCGCAGCGTGTACTGGTAGGCCGAGTTGCTCTGGCGCCCGCCCATGCGCAGTTCCTGCACCGGGCCGAGGAACACGCGCAGGCCCGTGAGCTGGTTGAGCTGGGGCCGCAGGCGGTCGATGACGGCCTGGGTGCTGTCCCGCTGCCCGGCTGGCTTGAGGTTGACGAACATGAAGCCGCCGCCCGCGCGCGAGCCCCCGGAGAAGCCCACCACCGTGTCCACGGCCGGGTCGGCATGGATGATGTCCACCGCCTGCCTGAGCTTGGCGGTGAAGGCGACCGAGGAGATGCTCTGGTCGGCGCGCAGGCCGGCGTTGATCTGGCCGTTGTCCTGCTGCGGGAAGTAGCCCTTGGGCACGTGCATGAACAGGTACGCGTTGAGCGCCACCACCGCCACCAGCGACAGCACGACCAGCGCCTTCGCGGCCAGCGCCCAGTCCAGCACATGCGCGTAGCCGCGCTGGCAGGCCAGCCACGCGCGCTCCAGGCCGCGCGACAGGCGCCCCGGCGGGCGGTTGCCGCGCCGCTTCAGGTAGTGCGATTCCGCGCGCAGCAGCGTGGCGCACATCATGGGCGTGGTGGTCAGCGAAATGACCAGCGAGATCAGCACTGCGGCCGACAGCGTGACGGCGAATTCCTTGAACAGCCGGCCCGCCTGTCCGCCCATGAACAGCAGCGGGATGAACACGGCCACCAGCGACAGGCTGATGGACAGCACGGTGAAGCCCACCTCGCGCGCGCCCTGCAAGGCAGCGGCCAGGCGGTCCATGCCGGCTTCGATGTGGCGCTGCGTGTTCTCCAGCACCACGATGGCGTCGTCGACCACGAAGCCGGTGGCCACGGTGAGCGCCATCAGGCTCAGGTTGTTGAGCGAGAAGCCCAGCAGGTGCATGACGCCGAAGGTGGCGAGCAGCGAGACCACGGTGGCGACGGCCGGGATGACGGTGGCGCGCGCGCGGCGCAGGAAGACGCCGACCACGAAGACGACCAGCACCACCGACAGCATCAGCGTGAATTCCACTTCGCGCAGCGAAGCGCGGATGGAGCTGGTGCGGTCGGAGGCGACCTGCACGGCGATGTCCTGCGGCAGCTGGGCCGCCAGCTCGGGCAGCAGCTTGCGCACGCCGTCGACGGTTTCGATGATGTTGGCGCCGGCCTCCTGCGTGACCAGCACGATCACGGCCGGCTGGCCGTTGAACAGGCCCAGGGTGCGGGTGTTCTCCACGCTGTCGATGACCTCGGCCACGTCCGACAGCCGCACGGGCGCACCGTTGCGCCAGGCGATGACCAGGTGCCGGTAGTCGGCCGCGCGCAGGCCGGGTGACGGGGTGTAGATCTGCAGCCGGCGCTCGCCGCTTTCGATCACGCCCTTGGGCCGGTTGGCGTTGTTGGCCTGGATGGCGGCGCGCACGTCCTCGGTGCTGATGCCCAGGCGGTTGAGGCTGTACGGTTCCAGCTCCACGCGCACGGCGGGCAGCGAGCCGCCGCCGATTTCCACGTCGCCCACGCCTTCGACCTGCGACAGGCGCTGGCTCACGATGTTGGAGACGGCGTCGTAGATTTGGCCCGGCGTGCGCGTCTTGGAGGTGAGCGCGAGGATGATGACCGGCGAGGCCGAGGGGTTGGCCTTGCGGTAGGTCGGGTTGCTGCGCAGCGTGGCCGGCAGGTCGGCCCGCGCGGCGTTGATGGCGGCCTGCACTTCGCGCGCGGCCGCGTCGATGTTGCGGTTGAGGTCGAACTGCAGCGTCACGCGCGTGGAGCCTGTGGAGCTGGTCGAGGTCATCTCGTTCACGCCCGGGATCACGCCCAGCCGCCGCTCCAGTGGCGTGGCCACGCTGCTGGCCATGGTGCTGGGGCTGGCACCCGACAGGCTGGCCGAGACCGAGATCACCGGATAGTCCACCTGCGGCAGCGGCGACACCGGCAGCACGAAGAAGGCCATGATCCCGGCCAGCGCCAGGCCCAGAGTGAGCAGCACCGTGGCGATGGGGCGTTCGACGAAGGGGCGGGAGAGGTTCATGCAACCTGCCCTTGTTCGAATGACGTGCAGCCAGTGGCCCGCAAGCGTTGCGTCCCGGACGCCGCAAGGGCTGCCCCGCTCCGCTCAAACGCTGCGGGTCGCTGCGCGACTGCCCTGCGCTGCTCGCGACAGGCGGGGTCTCGCTCGAACTCGCTGCGCTGCGCTCCGCTCAGACAATCGCGAGCCCTGATCCGCCTGCCGCTGCGCTGCTCGGCCGCATCGATTCGCGGACCGAGGCAGCCCTTGCGGCGCCCCAACAGCGCAGCGGCAGACGAGCGACCGCCAGAACCAGCCGCGCAGCCCGGCAGGGGCCGCGCGCCGACCGATCCCGTGTGCGCCGCCGAGAAGCGCAGCGGGGCCGGCCTGCGTGCCTGCCGCAGGACAGGCACGCTTCGTGAACTGATTCGCTGCGTCTGTTCGAGCGCAGCGCTGCGCAGCAGCGCGCAGCGAGTTACGCAGCGGGCCGGCTCCGCGAGCATCGCAGGGCAGCCCCGAAGGGGCCGGACGCAGTCGGGTCGGCCGGCGCGCGGCCTCTGCCGGGCGGGCCTGCACGGGCAACAGCGCCCCCTCACGCAGTCACCCCCGGATCGCGCCGAGCAGAGAACCGCCGCCCCAGCCGATCAAAGGCCAGATAGATCACCGGCGTCGTGAACAAGGTCAGCACCTGCGACACGACCAGCCCGCCGAAGATCGCCAGACCCAGCGGCCGGCGCAACTCGGCCCCGTCGCCCCAGCCGAACATCAGCGGCAGCGCCGCGAACAGCGCCGCCAGCGTGGTCATCAGAATGGGCCGGAAGCGCAGCAGCGCCGCCTGGTGGATCGCCTCGCGCGGCGTCTTGCCCTCGCGCCGCTCGGCGTCGATGGCGAAGTCGATCATCATGATCGCGTTCTTCTTCACGATGCCGATCAGAAGGATGATGCCGATGATGCCGATCACGCCCAGGTCGTGGCCCGCGATCATCAGCGCCAGCAGCGCCCCCACGCCGGCCGACGGCAGGGTGGACAGGATCGTCATCGGGTGCACGTAGCTTTCGTACAGCACGCCCAGCACGATGTAGACGCACACCAGCGCGGCCAGGATCAGCCACAGCTGGTTGGTGAGCGACTTCTCGTACGCCCCCGCCGCGCCCAGGAAGGTCATGCGCACGCTCGCGGGCATGCCGATTTCCTTCGCGGCCGCGCGGATGGCCGCCACCGCACCCCCCAGCGCCTGGCCGGGCGGCGTGTCGAAGCCCACCGTGGCGGCCGGGTACTGCGCCACACGCGTGACCTGCAGCGGCGCCTGCTGCTCGCGCACCGTGGCGAAGGCCGACAGCGGCGTGGTGCTGCCGCCGCCCGTGCGCAGCGGCAGGTTGCCCAGGCCCTGCGGCGATTCCAGCCCCTCCCGGTCGGCCTCCAGGATCACGCGGTACTGGTTGGTCTCGGTGAAGATGGTGGACACGATGCGCTGGCCGAAGGCCGAGTACAGCGCATCGTCCACGCTGCTGGCCGTGACCGACAGGCGCGAGGCGGTGTTGCGGTCGATGTCCACGTACGCAGCCAGGCCCTGCGCACCGGCGTCGGTGGTGGCGTTTCGCACCTTGGGCTCCTGCTGCAGCCGCGCCACCATCTTCTGCGCCCAGCCGTTCACCGTCGCGGTGTCGCCGCCCTCCAGCGAGAAGCGGAACTCGGTCGGGCCGCTCTCGGCGTCGATGGTCAGGTCCTGCGTGGGCTGCAGGTAGATCTGCACGCCGGCCACGTCGGCCGCCACGCGCTCGCGCAGCCGCCGCATCACTTCGTCCTGCCCGTCGCGGCCGGTGCGCAGGTTGATCAGCAGCGTGCCGGTGTTGAGCATGCTGTTGTTGGCCGCGTCCACGCCGACCACCGAACTCACGCTGCGCACGTCCGGGTCGGCCAGCACGGCGTTGGCGGCGCGCTGCTGCAGCTCGGCCATGCGGGCGTACGACACGTCCTGCGCGGCCTCGATGCGCGCGCGCAGTTGCCCGGTGTCCTGCGTCGGGAACAGGCCCTTGGGAATGACCACGTACAGCAGCGCCGTGAGCGCCAGCGTGGCCAGCGCCACCACCAGCGTCAGCGGCTGGTGGCGCAGCACCCATTGCAGTTGCCGGTCATAGCCGGTGATCACGCGGTCGAAGAAGCGCTGCACCGCGTCGCCAAAGCGGCTGCGCGTCTCGGACTCCGGGCGCAGCCAGCGCGCCGCCATCATGGGCACCAGTGTGAGCGAGACCACCGCCGAGATCAGGATGGTGATCGACAGCGTGACGGCGAACTCGCGGAACAGCCGGCCCACCACGTCCTGCATGAACAGCAGCGGGATCAGCACCGCGATCAGCGACACCGTGAGCGAGATGATGGTGAAGCCGATCTGCGTGGCGCCCTTCACCGCGGCGGCGAAAGGCTTCTCGCCCTCTTCGAGGTAGCGCGCGATGTTCTCGATCATCACGATCGCGTCGTCCACCACGAAGCCGGTGGCGATGGTCAGCGCCATCAGGCTCAGGTTGTTGAGCGAATAGCCCAGCAGGTACATCAGCCCGCAGGAGCCGATCAGCGAGATGGGCACCGCGATGCTGGCGATGACAGTGGCGCGCAGGTTGTGCAGGAAGGCGAAGATCACCAGCACCACCAGCACCACGGCCAGCACCAGTTCCATCTGCACGTGCGCGACCGAGGCACGGATGCCCTGCGTGCGGTCGGACAGCAGCTCCACGCGCACGTTGCCCGGCAGCTGGGCCTGCAGCTCGGGCAGCTGCTTCATGATCGCGTCGACGGTGGAGATCACGTTGGCGCCCGGCTGGCGCTGCACGTTCAGGATGACCGCGGGCCGCAGCTGTCCGTCACCGGCCCCGTTGGCCTGCGTCTTCTCGTCCTTCAACGCCGCCCAGGCGCCGAGCTGGTTGTTCTCGGCGCTCTGCGTGACCTTGGCCACGTCGCTCATGCGCACCGGCGCGCCGTTCTTCCAGGCCACGATCAGGCCCATGTAGTCGGCGGCCGTCTGCAGCTGGTCGTTGGAGTTGATGGTGTAGGCGCGCGCGGGGCCGTCGAAGCTGCCCTTGGCGCCGCTGGCATTGGCCGCGCTGATGGCGCTGCGCAGCGTGTCCAGCCCGATGCCGGCCGAGGCCAGCGCGTTCACGTTGGCCTGGATACGCACCGCCGGCCGCTGGCCGCCCCACAGAGTGACCAGGCCCACGCCCCCCACCTGGCTGATCTTCTGCGCCAGCCGCGTGTTGACGATGTTCTGCACCTCGGTCAGCGGCAGCGCATCGGAGCTGATGGCCAGCGACAGGATGGGCGCGTCGGCCGGGTTGACCTTGGCATACACGGGCGGTGCCGGCAGGTCGGCCGGCAGGAAGGAGCCGCCCGCGTTGATGGCGGCCTGCACCTGTTGCTCGGCCACGTCCAGCGTCTGGTCCAGGTCGAACTGCAAGGTGACCAGCGACACGCCGGCCGCGCTGGTGGAGCTCATGCGGTTCAGGCCCGCCATCTGGCCGAACTGGCGCTCCAGCGGGGCGCTCACGGTGCGGCTCATCACGTCGGGGCTGGCGCCGGGGTACAGCGTCTGCACCTGGATGGTGGGGTAGTCCACCTGCGGCAGCGCCGCCAGCGGCAGGAACTTCAGGCCCACCAGGCCGGTGAGCACGATGGCGAGCATCAGCAGCGCGGTGGCGACCGGCCGCTCGATGAAGGGACGGGAGGGACTCATGCGAAAACGCGCCTGCCGCGGGGATCAGGGAGGGCCGCCGGCGCCCGGACGCGGACCGCGCTGGCCGCCCTGCCCTTGTTGGCCGGGCGGGCCACGGCGCTCGCCGCCCTCGCCGCGCGGACCGCGGCGCTGCTGGCCTTCGGCGCGCGGCTTGGGCGGGGCATCGCCCTGCAGCTGCACGCGCGAGCCTTCGCTCAGGCGGTCGCCGCCCTCGGTGACCACCTTCTCGCCTTCCTTCAGGCCTTCGGTGATGGCCACCACCTCCACGGTCGACTCGCCGCGCTTCACGGGCCGCATCTGCACCGTGCGGTCTTCGCCGATCACGTAGACGTACGGGCCCTTGGGTCCGGTGCGCACGGCGGTGACCGGCACCACCAGCGCGCGCTCGGTGCGCAGCGTCAGGCGCACGTTGACGAACTGGTTCGGGAACAGGCTGCCGCTTTCGTTGCCGAAACGCGCCTTGGCCTTCACGGTGCCGGTGCTGGTGTCGATGACGTTGTTGAGCGTGAGGAACTGGCCGCTGTCCAGCACCTGGGTGCGGGTGCGGTCCATGGCGTCCACCTTGAGCGCGGCATTCGCCCGCACCTGGCCCTGCACGTCGGGCACGCGGTCCTGCGGCACGGCGAATTCCACGTCGATGGGGTTCATCTGCGTGATGGTGGCGATGCCGGTGGCGGAGTTGGCCGTGACCATGTTGCCCGGGTCCACCGTGCGCAGACCGATGCGGCCCGTGACCGGCGAGACCAGCCGCGTGTGCTCCAGGTTCAGCCGCGCGCTGGCCTCGGCCGCCTTGTCGCCCAGCACGGCCGCTTCCAGCTGCTTGACCAGCGCGGCCTGGG
>NZ_CAKAKO010000007.1:0-120000 GCF_916700565.1 Xenophilus sp. Marseille-Q4582
CTGCCCAAGGTCGCCCTGGTCGCCTGCATGCGCAAGCTGTTGACCACGCTCAACGCCATGGCCCGAACCGGCAAACATTGGGATAAATCGCTTCTCGGCGCTTGACTTCAAAGACGGTTACTCAGAACACACGCCCACTGCAATAACGTTCACCGCATCAGCAGTGAACGTTCTTTATGCATCAGCGATCAGCCAACCGCCTCATCACCAGATCATCCAGCTCCCGATAGTCCGGCAGCGTGGTGTCGATGGCCCGCCCGCCGCGCAGCACGGTACGGTCGAACTGGTGGCGCGCCAGCATCTCGGAATAGCTGCGCGCGCGCAGCACCATCAGGTCGGCCGGGGCACCCACTTTCAGCACGCCGCGTTGGCTCAGGCCCATGATGGCCGCGGGCGTGGCGCTGGCGGCGCGGATCCAGTCGCCGAAGGGGTGGTCCAGGTGCAGGATCTTCACCGCCTGGGTGTAGGTGTCCAGCATGTCGTGGTCGCCGTACGCGTAGAAGGGGTCGCGGCAGTTGTCGCCCGCCACGGCCACGGGAATGCCGGCGGCCTTCAGTTCGTGCAGCACCGTCACACCGCGCCAGCGCGGGGTGCGCACGGCGTCCACGCTGCGGTCCTGCAGGTACATGTTGACGGTGGGCAGGCTCACGATGGCGATGCCGGCGTCCCGGCAGGCGGCAAGGGTCTCGGCGATGAATGCGTCGGTCTGCAGCGCCAGCGAGGTGCAGTGGCCGCACAGGATGCGGCCCTTGAAACCCACGGCCACCGCCGCGCGGGCCACGCGGATCAGCGAACGGGCGCGCGGGTCGGTGGATTCGTCCACATGCAGGTCCACGTTCAGCCCGCGCTCGGTCGCGAGCTGGAACAGGCGCGTGATGCTTTCGTCGATCTCCGGTGGCGTGGGCTCGGCCGGGTGGCGCATCGAGCGCGTGACGCAGCCCAGGTTGCCGCCGCTCTCTGCCACGATGTCGGCCAGACGCACACCCTCCTCGGTCAGGAACACGTCCACCGGCGCGATGGACGACACCTGCAGGTCGATGCGGCCGGCCCAGGCTTCGCGCATCGCGCGAAAGACCGGGAAGGAGATCTCGGCTTGCGGCGCCTGCGAGTCCAGGTGCGTGCGGATCGCCACCACGCCCTTGGCATAGGCGGTGCGCAGCGCGAAGTCCATGCGCCGGCGCACGTCTTCGGCATGCCAGTTCTTCGTGCGGTCCTGCGCCGTGGCTTGGGACGCACCCGCACCGTCGCCCGTGGCGTTGGGCTGGCGCGGCCAGATGTGACCCTTGTCCAGATGGGTGTGCAGGTCTAGAAAGCCGGGCAGCACCAGCGAGGCATCCAGGTCCGGGCCACGGGCTGCGTCCGTCGCGCCTGCGGGCGCGATGGCGGCAATGCGCCCGGCTTCGATGGCGAGGTCCAGCGCCACCAGGTCGCCGTCGCCGGCCGGGCGCAGGCGCCCCGCACCGGGGTCCTCGATCAGGCAGCGCGGGGCGCGCACGTGGCGCAGCACATGACTGTCGCCCGGCGGCGGGGTGAAGAAGCCGTGCGTCATGCGTTCTTCTTTCCGGCCACGAATTGCAGCGTGTAGGCGGTTTGAATGTCCACGCCCGGCTTCTGCGCGCCGGCCGCGACCATGGCGTCGTAGAAACTCTTCCAGCGTGCTTCGCTCATGGTGCCGATGCCCTTGACCCGCGTGTCGGCGGTTTCGACCAGGCCGTATTGCTTCATGGCGCCGATGGCATAGGCGATGGTGTCGGCGCCCATCTGCGGGTTGCTCTTCTGGATCATCGCGTTGGCGGCCGACGCATCACCGTTCAGGTAGCCGGCCCAGCCTTTGGCGGTGGCGGTGACGAAGCGCTGCACCAGTTCGGGCTGCTCCTTCACCATCTTCGGCACGGCGATGGTGACGTTGGCGTAGTTGTCGAAGCCTTGATCGGCCAGCAAGTGGATGACCGGCTCCACGCCCGACTTGCGCGCATTGAAGGGCTCGCTGGTCAGGTAGCCCTGGACGGTGGCCTGCCTGTCCACCAGCCAGGGCGCCAGGCTGAAGGCATAGGGACGCAACTGATCCTCGGTCAGGCCGAACTTCGCCTTCAGCCACAGCCAGTAGGTCTGGCGGCCCGTGGTGGCGACCAGGATGGGCTTGCCCTTCAGGGCGGCCAGCGTGTCATTGCCGGTGCCCGGGTGCGACATCAGCACGCGCGGGTCCTTCTGGAAGAAGGCCGCGATGGCCACGGCGGGGAGTTTGTCCTGCGCAAAGGCGAAGGTGCGGAAGCTGTCGGCGTCGGCAAAGTCGCAGGTGCCGGCCATGAACAGCTGCATCACGTTGACCTGCGGGCCGCCGGGCCGGATCTCGACGTCCAGCCCGTGTTCCTTGTAGATGCCGGTGGCCTGCGCGTGGTACAGGCCGCCGTGCTCGGCCTGGGCCAGCCAGCCGGTCTGGTAGCTGATCTTGGTGAGGCCCTGCGCGGTGGCGCGCGGCAGGAAGGCCGGCAGGTGCGACACCAGCGCGGCACCGCCCAGGGCGGCCAGCGTGCGGCGGCGGCTCAGGCCGATGGGCGCCTGTGAAAGAGAGGCAGGGGGCATGCGGGCGTTCATGGTGGGTCCTCGGAGTGGCGGATCGGGGATCAGGCCGCGCTGGCCTCTGCTTGCTCGGCCACGGCGGCGGGCGCCACGGCGGGCTCCTGCGCATCGGCCCCGCCGCGAAAGCGCCAGCCCGCACTGGGCAGCGCACCGCCCGTGCTCTGCTGGGCGGCGCCGGCGTCGAAGCGCAGCTTGCCGGGGTTCATCAGGCCCAGCGGGTCCATCGCCTGCTTGAAGGCGGCGTCGGCGCCGCCCAGCGACTTCATGCCGCCTTCCTTGACCAGGAAGGTGTGGTTGTTGGCGACCATGGCGCCGTCCTCGGCCATGCCGCGCATCACCTCGGCCAGATGTGCCTCGCCTTCGTAGCGGAAGAAGGGCGAGCCCTGGAAGCTGAGCTTGCCGTCGAAGCGCTTGGCCTCGAAGTGCATGCCCAGCAGGTGCGAGAAGCGCTGGTGGCTGCGGCCAATGGCGCCCACCAGGTCCGGGTCCAGGTACAGGCCCACGTTGCTCACCACCTCGGGATGCTCGCGGTTCACATGCATGCGCGTGTGGCCCCAGCTCATCTCGTAGAGCGGGATGCGGTAGGGCGCCTCGCCTTCCGGCGCCTCGCTGGTGACGAGTCCGCCGAACTCTTGCACCAGCGCCTGGAAGGCCTCCATGAAGGGCGCCGCGACCATCGCCAGCACCATGCCTTCGCAGTCGTCGCGGCCGTAAGGCCGCAGCACGCGCATCATGCGCCAGATGGGGCCGCCGATGACGCTGACCAGCTTCTTCGGGACGCCGTCGCTGGTGGCCAGCGCATGCGCGAAGCGCACCGAAGTCATGAACTCCGGGAACACGACCACGGCCTCGCGCCAGGGCCAGGCCGGCGCCAGCGGCATCTCGACCTCGGTGATGATGCCGTTGCTGCCGTAGGCGTGATGCGCGAGGTTTACGTCGTCACCGCGCAGTTGCACCACGCGCGGCTCGGCTTCCACGCTCACCACTTCCAGGCCCAGGATGTTGCCGCGGTCGCGCAGGATGCCCCATTCACAACTGCCCACGCCCGCGTGGCCGCCGCCGACGAAGCCGCCCAGCGTGGCGACCTTCTTGGTGGACGAATGGATGCGCAGCTCCCAACCCAGCGGCCGCGTGGCCTCGTCGATGTGGGACAGGCGCGCGCCGGCTTCGGCGCGCAGGCGGCCGGGCTCCTGCCACAGCACGCGCGACAGCGCGGTCATGTCGACCATCGCGCCGCCGGCCAGCGGAATGCCCTGGCCGAAGTTGCAGGTGCCGGCGCCGCGCATCACCAGCGGCATGCGCGTGCGCGCCGCGGCGGCGGCCACGCGCAGCACGTCGGCCTTGTGGCGTGGCTGCACGATGACGTCGGCCACATGCGCCAGCGCGTCGTCCTTCATCACGGGGCTGAAGTTGGCTGTCATGTCGCGGCTCTTGCGGCGCACGATGTCGGGGTCTGAAATGGCGGGGACGTCGCCCAGCGCGGCAAGGAAGGCAGCGGTGTCGTTCATGCCTGGGTTCTCTTTCTCATGGTTTGAACAAAGGAATGGCGCCGTCGCTGCGGGGCGAGAGCCGCGGCCCACGCGGTGCATGCACCACGGTGGACGCGGACCCTGGGCTTGTCACGTCGTCTCTTCAAGCGGTGCAAGGAGCATGCCTATGCGTGAAAATGCACACATCTCCAGGCGCGGCCCGCAATGTGCGTGAGGTGCCGCGAAAGGAAGGCGCACGCTGATGGAACTCGAAGACCACCTCTTCTTTCTCTGCACCCAGGTGGTGTACCGGCGCGACCGCGCCATCAACGACGCGCTGCGCCCACTGGGCATGCTCAACACCGAGTGGCGCACGCTGGGCACGCTGGTGCGCAAAGGGCCGCAGACCATGCAGGAGCTGGCGCAGTGGACCGCCTACGAACGCACCCGGCTCACACGCATCCTGCACGGCATGGAAGAACGCGGCTGGGTCGAGCGCACCGGCGCCGCGCACGACGGGCGCGCCGTGCTGGTGCGCATCGCGCCGCGTGGCAAGAAAGCCCATGCCGAAGCCGAAGCGGCCGTGGAGGCGCTGACGCAGGACGTGCTGTCGGTGTGCTCCCCCGCCGAGGTGGCGCGGGTGCGCAAGTCGCTGCAGGCGATGCGGGCGCAGCTGATGCGTGCCGGGCATTGACGCCGGCGCGGCGGCCCGCGGCGCTTATATTCAGCCCCCTGTTGCCCCCATGACCACCGCTTCCGACACGCCCGACACCTTCCTGGCCCATGCGCCGGCGCGCGCGCTCTCGGCCCGGCGCAGCTCGTCGCGCGTGCGCCAGGGGCGCGAGCGCATCCTGGCGGACATCCGCGCGGCAGCCATCACGGAGTTCAGCCAGAACGGGCTCAAGGGCACGTCCACCCAGGCCATCGCCGACCGCGCCGGCCTCACCAAGCCACAGCTGCACTACTACATCACCGGCAAGGAAGAGCTCTACAACGAGCTGCTGATGCAGGTGCTGCACGACTGGAAGGTGGTGTTCGCGTTCGACGAGCGCAGCGACGACCCGGCGCGCGTGCTGGAGGCCTATGTCCGCCAGAAGCTGGACCACGCCTTCGACCACCCTGAGATGTCGCGCATCTTCACGCGCGAAGTGCTGGACGGCGGGCGCAACCTGGAGCGCTTCTGGCCGCTGTCGCGCCAGTGGACGCAGAAGAAGATCGACATCATCAACGGCTGGATCGCCCGCGGCCGGATGCGCCCGCTGGACGCCATGCTGCTGCTGCAGCACATCTGGGCCATGACCCAGTACCACGCCGATTACGCACTGCAGGCGCGCGCGATGGCCCGGCGCGGCGAGGGCGCCGCGCTCGAGCGCGAGGCCGTGGCGCGCGAGCTGGTCGACTTCGTGCTCGCGGGCTGCGCCATCCGCCGCTGAGAGGCTGAGCCGGCGCCGGCCTGGGCCTGCCGTGCCCGCGCGCTCCATTCCCTGATCCGGGCCGCCGCGCACCACAGCGGCGCATGCGCGCCCGTGCGCACCCCCGCCAACCCTGGCACGTGACTTGCGTGAACTCTGACCAGTTGCTCTGATTAACTGGTCAAGCCCCATGCGAGTGCTCGTCATCTACTGCCACCCGGTCGAAACCAGCTTTGCCGCCGCCCTGCACCAGCAGGTGCTGGACAGCCTGCGCGCCGCCGGCCACGAGGTGGACGACTGCGACCTCTACGCCGAGGGCTTCAACCCCGTGATGTCGCGCGAAGAGCGCCTGGGTTACCACGACGTGCCCGCCAACCGCGCCCCGCTGCAAAGCTACATCGACCGCCTGCACCGCGCCGAGGCCATCGTGTTCTGCTTCCCGACCTGGTGCTTCGGCCTGCCGGCCATGCTCAAGGGCTGGTTCGACCGCATCCTGATGCCGGGCGTGGCCTTCGACATCAGCGACCCGGCCAACGTCAGGCCCATGCTCACGAACATCCAGCGCATCAGCGCCGTCGTGACCTACGGCCGCCCGCGCTGGATGGCCTGGTACATGGGCGATCCGCCGCGCAAGATCATCACGCGCTACATGAAGCGGCTGACGGCCGCGCAGGCCCGCGTGGACTACCACGCCCACTACCACATGAACGTGGCCACGCGCGAGCAGCTGTCGCGCTTCAAGGCGCGCGTGGGCCAGGCCATGGCCCGGCTGGCTTGAGCGGACCACAGGCCATGCAAACGCCCATGCCCGCACATCTGCAACAGGTGCGCCTGCCGCGCTGGCTGTTGCCCAGCGACTGGCCACAGATCCAGGGTCACCCGGCGCCGGCGCAACTGGGCCTCTCGCAAGGCCGCATCACTGCGCTGACGCCCGCCGCGCAGGCACAGCCCGCCCACAGCGGCTGGAACCTGCACGGCGCGCTGGCCCTGCCCGGCTTCGTCGACGCGCACGTGCACCTGGACAAGACCTTCACGCTGCCGCGCATCCCGCACGTCGAACCCGGCCTGCTCGGCGCCATCGAGGCCATGATGACCGACCGCGCTGGCTGGACCGCCGAGGACGTGCGCCAGCGCGCCGAACGCGCCCTGCACTGGGCCTGGGAAGCCGGCAGCACGCGCCTGCGCACCCATGTGGACTGGTGGGAGCCCGACCGGGTGCCCGTGGCCTGGCCCGTGCTGCGCGAACTGGCGCAGGCCTGGCGCGGCCGCGTGCGGCTGGAGCGCGTGAGCCTGATGCGCCTGGCCTTCTACGAAGACGCCGCGCAGGCCGACCGGCTCGCGCGCACGGTGGCCGCCAGCGGGCCCGACGCGCTGCTGGGCGGCTTCGTCCACACCGCGCACTGGAACGAGACCGGGCTGCGCCACCTGCTGCGGGCCGCGCAACGCCACGACCTGGATGTGGACCTGCACGTGGACGAGGAGCTGGAGCCCTCGGCCCATGGCCTGGCGACACTTGCCCGCCTCACGCGCGAGATCGGCTTCACCGGCCGCGTGGTCTGCGGCCATGTGTGCGCGCTGGCCGCGCAGGACGAGGCCACCGCGCTGCGAACGCTGGACGCCGTGGCGCGCGCGCCGATCACGCTGGTGTCGCTGCCCGCCACCAACCTGCTGCTGCAGGACGCCGTCACCGGCCGCACGCCGCGCCAGCGCGGCCTGACGCTGGTGAAGGAGGCACGCGAGCGCGGCATCCCGCGGCTGCTGGCCAGCGACAACGTGCAGGACCCGTTCTGCCGCCTGGGCAGCTACGACCCCGTCGAGGCGCTGGCCATCGGCGCGCTGGTGGGCCAGCTGCCCGATCCCTTCGACACCTGGTCCGAAGCGCTGTGCCGCGCCGACTGGCTGGAGCGCGCGCCCGCCGCCGTGCAGGCGCCTTCGCTGATCGGCGCCCCGGCCGACCTGGTGCTGTTCGCCGACGCCGACATGCACGGCTTCCCGTCGCGCGCCGCGCGCCGCGTGGTGCTGCGCGACGGCCGCCTGGCGCACGGCCAGCCGCCTGCGGGCTGGCTGCCGTCCGCGGCCCATGCGGCCCATGCGGCCCACGCGGCGCCCGCGCCGGCCTCCTCCTTCGTCCTTTCCTGAACCCAGCGAGACATTCCCATGCTCCACGGCTACATCCCGCCCCACCGCTTCCTGCCCTACCTGAGCTGGACCGAGATCGACGCGCTGCCCGACCGCGAGAACACGGTGATCGTGCTGCCCTGCGGCGCCATCGAGCAGCACGGCCCGCACCTGCCCTGCTCGGTGGACAGCGTGATCGCCTCCGGCGTGATGGGCGAAGCCCTGCGCAAGCTGCCGGCCGACGTGCGCGCCTTCGCGCTGCCGCCCATCACCTACGGCAAGTCCGAGGAGCATCTGCACTTCCCCGGCACCCTGACGCTGACCGGCACCACGCTGCTGTCCACCGTGATCGAGATCGGCGAATCGGTCTACCGCTCGGGCTTTCGCAAGCTGCTGTTCGCCAACGGCCACGGCGGCCAGCCGCAGGTGCTGGAGATGGCGGCACGCGAGCTGCGCCTGCGCCACGGCGACTTCGTGGTGGTGCCGCACGGCGTGTCGCGCCTGCCCAGTGCCGCCAGCAAGCAGGTGAGCGAGCAGGAGAAGAAGCTGGCCATGCACGCGGGCCACTCCGAAACCGCGCTGATGCTGGCCCTGGCGCCCGAAACGGTGCGCATGGACCGCGCTGCCGCCAACTTCCCGCCGCCCTTCCCCATCCCGCTGCTGTCGCCCGATGGCCGCCCGGCCTGCGCCTGGACGGCGCGCGACTTCGGCCCCTCGGGCGTGATCGGCGACCCGACCTCGGCCACGCGCGAACAGGGCCTGGCCATCCTGGACACGCTGAGCGACAGCTGGGCGCAGGCGCTGACCGAGCTGTACCAGCTGCGCTGGCTGGTGCGCGAGGAAGCGACCTGGGAGCGCGGTCAGTACACGGGCCACATCGAGTCGGTGCGCTGAAGCCGCGCCCGCCCGCTCCCACCCTGCATGCCCCAGGACGGCGCGGTCTGCCTCTTGCTAGCGCCCACCCTGAGCCGCCGTCCCCCCCCCTTTTTCCTCTCCCTGCACTGATTTGTCTGACCTCTCCAGGAGCCCTGCCTTGAACACTCGCCTCACCCGCCTCGCTTCCCGTGCCGCCCTGGCACTGGGTGTCTCCGTCCTGGGCCTTGCCGCCGGCGGCGCCCACGCGCAGGAGAAGTTCACCTACATGACCAACTGGTACGCGCAGGCCGAGCACGGCGGCTTCTACCAGGCCGTGGCCACCGGCATCTACAAGAAGTACGGCCTGGACGTGACCGTCAAGATGGGCGGCCCGCAGGTCAACATCCTGCAGATCATGGCGGCCGGCCAGGCCGACTGCATCATGGGCTCCAGCGACCTGCAGATGATGATCGCGCGCAGCGGCGGCCTGCCGGTGGTCACCGTGGCCGCGATGTTCCAGAAGGACCCGCAGGTGCTGATCGCGCACGAGGACGTGAAGAGCCTGGCCGACATGAAGGGCAAGACGATCCTCATCGCGCCCGCGGCCCAGCGCGGCTACTACGCCTGGCTCAAGACCAAGTTCGGCTTCACCGACGCGCAGACCCGCCCCTACACCTTCAACATCCAGCCCTTCGTGGCCGACAAGAACGTGGTGCAGCAGGGCTACCTGACCTCCGAGCCCTTCGCCATCCAGAAGGCCGGCGTGAAGGCCAACACCTTCCTGCTGGCCGACAACGGCTACCCCTCCTACGCGACCACCGTCTCGTGCATGGACAAGACGGTGAAGGAGCGCAGCAAGGCCGTGGAAGCCTTCGTCAAGGGCACGGCCGAGGGCTGGAAGTCCTACCTGGCCGACCCGGCGCCGGCCAATGCGCTGATCAAGAAGGACAACCCCAACATGACCGATGAGCAGCTCGCACACAGCGTGGCCAAGCTCAAGGAGATGGGGATCGTGGCGAGCGGCGACGCCCTCACCCAGGGCATCGGGATCATGCAGGAGGCGCGCGTGAAGCAGAACTACGACTTCGCCGTGTCCGCCGGCCTGATCGAGGCCGCCAAGGTGGACCTGAAGCAGGCCTTCGACCTGCGCTTCATCCAGGCCGCCAAGGTCCTGCCCTGAGCGGGCGCACCGATCCCGCCAGACGCCAAGAGAGGCAGCCATGAGCGATCACTCCCCCGTGCCAGCCATCGAGGTGCTGTCGGCGCAGAAGACCTACCCCAACGGGACGGTCGCCCTGCAGCCGGTTCAGCTCACGATCCAGGAAGGCGAGTTCGTGACCCTGCTGGGCCCGTCGGGCTGCGGCAAGAGCACGCTGTTGAAGATGGTCGCCGGCCTGCTGGAGCCTTCCGACGGGCGCCTGCTGCTGTGGCGCAAGCCGGTGCAGGCGGCGCTGGACGCGGACGCCGAGGCGAAAAAGATGGCCTTCGTCTTCCAGTCCCCCACGCTCATGCCCTGGGCCAGTGTGCAGACCAACGTGCGCCTGCCGCTGGACCTGGCCGGCGTGCCCCGCGCCGAGGCCGACGCCCGCGTGGCCGAGGCGCTGGAACTGGTGGGCCTGTCGAAGTTCGCCAAGGCGCTGCCGCGCGCCCTGTCGGGCGGCATGCAGATGCGCGTGTCCATCGCGCGCGGTCTGGTCGTGCAGCCCAACCTGCTGCTCATGGACGAGCCCTTCGGCGCGCTGGACGAGATCACGCGCCACAAGCTGGACGCCGACCTGCTCGAACTCTGGCGCAAGAAGAAGCTCACCGTGGTCTTCGTCACCCATTCGATCCACGAGGCGGTCTTCCTGTCCAGCCGCGTGGTCATGATGGCCGCGCGGCCCGGCCGCATCGTCGAAGAGGTGCACATCGACGTGCCCTACCCGCGCAGCGCGGAGTTCATGGTCTCCAGCGAATTCCAGCACTACGCCAAACACCTGCAGCGCAGCCTGCTGGCGGCCAGCCAGCACACCGAAGAGGAGTCCGCGACATGAGCATCACCTGGAATGCCGCGCCGGCCCCCGCGCCGGCGTCGACGTCTGCCGCCACGGCCGCCGTGGCCCCACCCGCCATGCCCGCTACGCCCGCGGTCGCAGCGCCCGTCGCCCCGCTGCCGCCGGCCGTGGCACCCGCCCGCGTGCCGCTGCTGGCCCAGCCGCGCGTGCAGCGCGTGCTGCTGCCGGTGGGGGTCGGCCTGGTGCTGCTCGGCGCCTGGCAGGCGCTGGTGGTGGGCCTGGAGCTGCCCCCCTACCTGGTGCCCTCGCCGGGCCTGATGATGCAGACGCTGATCACCGACGCCGGCATGCTGGGCATGGCCCTGCTGGTGACGCTGAAGATCACGGTGCTGTCCTTCCTCGTCGCCACGTTGCTGGGCGTGCTGATCTCCTTCGTGTTCGTGCAGAGCCGGCTGATCGAGACCGCGCTCTTCCCCTACGCGGTGCTGCTGCAGGTCACGCCCATCGTGGCCATCGCGCCGCTGATCATCATCTGGGTGAAGGACCCGACGGCTTCGCTGGTGCTGTGCGCCACGCTGGTGGCGCTATTCCCCATCATCAGCAACACCACGCTGGGGCTGCGCAGCGTCGACCCCGACCTGCAGGCCTACTTCAAGATGAACCGCGCCACGCGCCTGCAGACGCTGGTGCGGCTGCGCGTGCCGAGCGCGCTGCCCTACTTCTTCGGCGGCCTGCGCATCTCCAGCGGCCTGGCGCTGATCGGCGCCGTGGTGGCGGAATTCGTGGCCGGCACCGGCGGCAGCGCCACCGGCTTGGCCTACCAGATCCTGATGGCCGGCTACCAGCTCAACATTCCGCGCATGTTCGCGGCCCTGCTGCTGATCTCGCTCACCGGCGTGGGCCTGTTCGTGCTGATGGCCTGGGCCACGCGCGCGGCCCTGGGCTCCTGGCACGCCAGTGAGATGGAGTAACACCCCCCAGGCCGCTTCGCGGCTCCCCCCTCTCTCGCCTTCGGCGGGAGGGGGGCGCACCCAGAGGCCTGGCAGAGCCAGTTCCTCGGGTGCCCTGGGGGCTTCGCTGCGCTCGCCGGCTTGGATTGCCTGCTTCGGCGCGCCGCGCCATGCTTGACTGAGAGATAACGACCGTGAACGCACCCGTTTCCCCCATCGAACAGCTGCAGCTGGGCCTGCCCGAGCTGGACTGGATCACCGACCCGAACCGCATCCAGCGGCTGTCGCAGGACTTCTCCTGGTTCAGCCCGGTCCTCACGCGCCAGCTGGAAGGCAAGGTGGCCGAGGCCGTGGTGCGCCCGCGCACCGAAGCACAGATCCGCCAGCTGGTCAGCGCCTGCGTGCGGCTGAAGCTGCCGCTTACCGTCCGCGGCAGCGGCACCGGCAACTACGGCCAGACCACACCGCTGGCCGGCGGCGTGGTGATGGACATGACCAGCTTCAACGAACTGCTGTGGCTGCGCCCCGGCCTGGCGCGCGCGCAGGCCGGCATCCGCCTCAACGAGATCGAGAAGGCCGCGCAGGCCGAAGGGCAGGAGCTGCGCTGCATGCCCTCCACCTACCGCAGCGCCACGCTGGGCGGCCTGTTCGGCGGCGGCTTCGGCGGCGTGGGCTCCATCAACTACGGTCCGCTGGCTGCCGCCGGCAACGTGGTGGGCATCAAGGCCATGACCATCGAGGCCGAGCCGCAGGTGATCGAGCTGCGCGGCGCCGAGGCCCTGCGTCTGCACCACCTGTGGGGCACCAACGGCCTGGTGCTGGAGCTGGAGATCGGCCTGGCGCCGGCCCGCCCCTGGCTGGAAACGCTGGCCGTGTTCACCGACTTCGACGCCGCCCTGGCCTTCGGCGACCAGCTCGCGCGCGCGCCGGGCATCGAGAAGCGCGAGGTCGCCTTCCTCGCCAGCCCCGTGCCCGACTACCTGACCCAGCTGGGCGACTACCTGCCCAAGGGCTGCCACGCCGTGCTCTCGCTGGTGTCCGAAGCGGGCGAAGAGGCGCTCAACGAACTGGTGGCCGCCCACGGCGGCACGGTGAGCTATCGCCGCACCGCCGCAGAAGTGACCCGGAGCCACAAGACGCTGATGGAGTACACGTGGAACCACACCACGCTGCACGCCCTGAAGGTGGACAAGAGCCTCACCTACCTCCAGACCAGCTTCACGCCCGGCGAGTACGTGAAACAGATCACCGAGCTGAGCCAGCGCTATGCCGGCGAGGTCTTCATGCATGCCGAGTTCCTGCGCAACCTGGATGGGCAGATCAACTGCAGCGCGCTGCAGATCGTGCGCTTCACCACCGAGGAGCGGCTGCAGCAGATCATCGACGAGCACCGCGCCTATGGCGTGCGCATCAACAACCCGCACACCTTCATCGTCGAGGACGGCAAGGCCGGGGGCGACCTGCCCGAAGAAGTGCTGGCGATGAAGGCGCGCTTCGACCCATTCGGCCTGCTCAACCCGGGCAAGCTGCGCGGCTGGCCGGTGGCCGCGGCCGCATGACCGCCGTCGCAAGCATGGGCGCCCCCATGGCGCGCTACGCCGCGGCGCAGCGCGTGGGCGACTTCGTCTTCATGAGCGGCGTGGTGGCAGTAGACCCGGCCACGCGCCAGGCCGTGTCGCGCTACGAGCAGTTGCCCGAGGCGGCGCAGGCCGAGTTGCGCGGCCTGGGTTTTGTCACCGGCCAGATGTCGGTGGACGTGTTCGAGGCGCCCCTCGTGGCCCAGAGCTGGTTCGTGCTGGAGCGCATCCGCGCGCTGGCCGCCGAGCACGGCGGCACGATGGCCGACGTGTTCAAGCTGGTGCAGTACTTCCGCCGCCTCCCCGACTACGCGCCCTTCAACCGCGTGCGCGGCCTGTTCTACCCCGACGCGCCCCCCGTGAGCACGGTGGTCGAGGTCAACCGCTTCCTGCCCGGCGACGAAGTGCTGGTCGAGGTGGAAGCCACGATGTACCTGCCGCTCGCGGCGAAGGGCTGAACCGCCCGACGGCCCGGCGCACGCGCGAGCCGCGGGCACCACGGCGGCCAGCGCACCGCGCCATGGTGCGGCTTTCCGGTCCGCGCCGCGCGCGGCGAACGGCAGGCCTGTCATCTTCCGGGATGACAGAGCGCATCGCCACATGCTCCTACGCTACGGCCCGGTTCCCACAGGCTCGGCAGAGCCGGCGCGGGAACCGGACCCCACGCGAGAGGAGACACGACGTGATGAAGATGATGCGCCCTGCCGCGCCTGTTCCTGCCCTGCTGCTGGCTTTGCTGGCCGGTTGCGGTGGCGGAAGCGGCCCTTCCTTCCCCCTGCTGGGCGCGCTGCCCACCGAGCCCGCCACGCCTTCGCCCGAAGCGCGCTGCACCAGCCTGGCCGCCCAGGCCGGCCTCGCGGGCACCACGCTCAAGACCCGCTACGTGCCCGCGGGCACGCGCCGGCCCGGCGGCGCCGCCAGCGGCGACTTCCTGGGCAGCCACTGCGTGGTCACGGGCAGCATCGATCCGCGCACCGGCGTGGACGGCAAGCCCTACGCCATCGGCTTCGAGCTGAGCCTGCCGGACGACTGGAACGGCCGCTTCCTGTACCTGGGCGGCGGCGGCAACGATGGCACGCTGCGCGACACCTCGCTGTCGTCCAGCATCTCCATCGGCACGCCCTCGCCGCTGGGCCAGGGCTATGCAGTGGTGTCGACCAACGCGGGCCACGAAGGCACGAGCGCCAGCTTCGGCGCCGACCCGCAGGCGCGCATCGACCATGCCTACCACGCGCATGACAAGACGGCGCAGGCCGCCAAGGCGCTGATCGACTGGCGCTACGGCCGCAAGCCCGACTACTCGTACTTCTCGGGCTGCTCGGGCGGCGGACGCCAGGGCATGATGTTCTCGCAGCGCTTCCCCGACTACTTCGACGGCATCACGGCCGGCGCGCCGGCCATGCGCGTGTCCAGCGGCGCCACCGTCGCCGCCATGTGGAACAACCGCAAGCTGACCGACATCGCGCCGGCCGGCGCCGACGGCAAGCCGGTGCTGTCGCAGGCCTTCAGCAACGGCGACCTGAACCTGGTGGCCGACGGCGTGCTCAAGGCCTGCGACGCGGCCGACGGTGCCGTCGACGGCCTGGTGCAGAACACCAAGGCCTGCCGCTTCGACCCCGCCGTTTTGCAGTGCAGCGGGGCGAAGAACGACCAGTGCCTCACGCCCGCCCAGGTCGGCGCGCTGAAGGACGTGTTCGGCGGCCCCAAGAACTCGGCCGGCCAGCCGCTTTACGTGACACAGCCCTGGGACCCGGGCCTGCGCGACGCCGGCTGGCGCAACTGGACGCTGGGCACCTCGACCACCGGCACGCCCAACTCGCGCTACAACGTGCTGATGGTGGATGCGCTGGTCAACGAGTTCTTCACGCCGCCCGACCCGGACTTCGACCCGCTGGCCTTCAACTTCGACACCGACCCCGCGCGCATGGAGGCCTTCTCGGCCGTGTACGACACCTACCGCGACGACAAGCTCACGGCGTACCAGGCGCGCGGCGGCAAGCTGCTGTTCATCCACGGCATGGCCGACCCGATCTTCTCGGCCGACGAGGTGGTGGAGTACTACGAACGCCTGGCCGCCCATCACGGCGGCATCGCGGCCACCCAGGATTTCGCCCGCACCTTCCTCGTGCCCGGCATGGCGCACTGCTCGGGCGGCCCGGCCACCGACACCTTCGACTCGCTGCAGGCGATGGTGGACTGGGTGGAAAAGGGCATCGCGCCCGACACCATCGCCGCGCGCGCCAGTGCCACGAACGCCTACTTCCCGAACCGCACGCGCCCGCTGTGCCCCTACCCGAAGTTCGCGAAGTACAAGGGCACGGGCAGCCTCGAGGACGCGGCCAACTTCAGCTGCGAGGCGTCGTGAGCGCTTGAGTGGCCACGCGCCCTGGCCCTGCGAGGGCGGCGGCACGTGAGACGCGGCCCGGCGGCGATTCAGCCGCCATCCGCCGCCTCCCGCGCCAGGAATTCGTCGAGGTTGCGGCTCATCTTCTCCTCGATCATGGGCGCCATCGCCGACATCAGGCCGCCCAGCGCCAGCTGCACGGCGAAGCGCGAGGCGCTGACCTGCACCGTGCCTTCGGCGCCCATGCCGCTGAAGCGGATGTGGTCGGTGGCGGTGGGCGATTCATCGGCGGCCGGCCGGTGGTCGAACTGCAGGCCCCAGCGTTCGCGGGCCTGCGCCATCCAGTCGGTGGCCACGCGGCGCGCGCGCGGCAGGCCCAGCTGGTGCTGGCGTTCAATGCGGATGTCGGACATCGGTGCGGTTCTCGTTCGTGAGGCTCGGGTCCCGTGCGTCCTGCGCGGGCGCGGCCGCCGGTGGCGCCGCGGCCGGCACGGCGGCGGGATCGGGGGTGAATGCGGCCAGCGCGGCGCGGCGCGCCTCGGGCGTGGGCAGGCGGGCCAGGCGCCGCACGGCCGCATGGAAGCGTGGCCAGTCGCGCCCTTCATGCGCGAACAGGCCCTCGAAGGCAGGCACGCCCTGGTCATAGGCGGCCTGCGCGGCGAAGGTGGCGTTGTTGGCGCCGGCCACCCAGGCGTCCCAAGCGCCCTGGCGCGGGCCGGTCCACTGGGCGCGCAGCGCGGCATAGCGGGCGCGGAATTCCGCCATCGCGGCCTGCTTGGCCGCCTCGACGGCCGGCCAGTCGCCAGCCCGGGCGACGGGCGAGTCGTAGACCTGCTCCAGCCGGCGGCGCGTGTCCAGCATCAGCATGCGCATCTGGCGCCGCCGCGCGTCGAAGGCCGCGTACTCCTCACGCGCGGCGGGGCTGGCCTGGGTGTGGAGCCACTGCGCGCCGCCCAGGCGTTCCACGGCCGTGGCGTAGGACTCGTTGAAGCCCGTGTCGCCCGCCACGTAGAGCACCTGGTGCGCCAGCTCGTGGAACACGATGCGCGCCAGCTCGCCTTCGGGGTACGCGATGAAGGTGGACAGCAGCGGATCGCCGCCGGCCCAGTTGAGCCAGCCCAACGTGGAATACGCGGGCACCGGATAGACCGAGGCCTCCAGCCCCGCGTCGCGCTGCGCCTGCGCCTCGGCCTGCGCAGCCTGCAGGTCGTAGTAGCCGCGGTAGCCCACGCAGCCCGCCACCGGGAAGCACCAGGTCTTGAGCGTGAGCGCATAGGGCGGCGCGGCCACCACGTTCCACACGGCCGCCGCGCGGCCCAGGTCGGCATAGCCGGTGTAGCTCGCGTTGTCGGGCAGCGCGAGCTGCTCGCTGGCGAAGCGGCGGATGCGCTGGGCCAGCAGCAGGCGCTCGCGCAGGCGTTCGGGTGTCTGCGCATCGGCCAGCCAGTCCGAAACCGGCCGCGCGGCGCGCATGAGGCGCACATGGCCGTGCGCGGCCTGCCAGTAGTAGCCCAGCGTGCCGCAGCCGCTGAGCAGGGCCGCGCCCAGCGCCGCGAGCGCCAGCGCGCCCCACAGCGCCGGCCGCCGGCGGCACGCGCCCCGGTTCATCCGGCCAGCGCTTCCACCTGCACCAGGCAGTCGTAGAAGGTCGGACCGCGGCCGATGTCGGTCAGGCGCTGGCTGGTGAGCTGGTTGACGTTGGTGCCGTCGGCATTGAACTTGCGCCACCAGATGCCCAGGCCGTTGACCACGCCGGGCCGCGCGCGGCGCGAGACCTCGGCGCGGCAGCGGTGTTCGCCGCGCGCGTTGAACACGCGCACCATCGCGCCGTCGGCAATGCCGCGCGCGGCGGCGTCGTCGGCATGGATCTCGATCAGCGGCTCGCCCTCGATGCTGCGCAGGCTCCTGACGTTGACGAAAGTGCTGTTGAGGAAGTTGCGCGCGGGCGGCGAGATCATGGCCAGCGGAAAGGCGCTGCTGCTGCCCGCGGGCTCGTGGTTGGGCACGTGGTCAGGCAGGCCGTCCATGCCCAGCGCGACCAGCCGTTCGCTGAAGAACTCGCATTGGCCCGAAGGCGTGGGAAAGCGGCCTTCGGCAAAGGGCGCCTCGGGCAGCGGCACGGGCGCGAAGCCGTCGCGCTCCAGCGCCGCCCAGTCGATGGCGCCGGGCGCGAAGGCCTGGCGGCACAGGGCCTCGTCGTCGTCGGCGAAGCAGGGTTCGTCATAGCCCATGCACCGCGCGAGTTCGCGAAACACCCAGGCGTTGCTGCGCGTCTGGCCGGGCGCTGCGATGGCGGGCTGGTTCAGCAGCACATCGGTGTGGCCGTAGCTGCAGTGGATGTCCCAGTGCTCCAGCTGCATGGTGGCGGGCAGCAGGTAGTCGGCGTAGTCGGCCGTGTCGGTCTGGAACTGCTCCAGCACCACGGTGAACAGGTCTTCGCGCGCAAAGCCCGCCACCACCTTGGCCGACTCGGGCGCCACCGCCACCGGGTTGCTGTTGTAGACCACCACCGCCTGCACGGCCGGGCCGCCGCTCAGGGCCTGCGCGTCGCCCGTCAGCGCATCACCGATGCGACTCATGTTGATGGTGCGCGGCCGGCGGCCGGCCAGCAGATCGGGCCGCTGCAGCGCGGCACGGTCGGCGGGATAGAAGCCGGAACTGCTGAGCAGCACGCCACCCGCGCGGTGCCGCCAGGCGCCCACCAGCGCCGGCAGGCAGGCGATGGCGCGCGCCGCATTGCCGCCGCCGCGCACGCGCTGCATGCCGTAGTTCAGGCGGATGGCGGCCGGTTTCGTGGTGCCGTAAGCCTGCGCCAGGTCGCGGATCTGCTGCGCGGGGATGCCGCAGACCTCGGCCGCGCGCTCAGGCGGCCACTGCAGCGCGCGTTCGCGCAGCGCCTCCCAGCCCAGGGTGTGGCGGGCGATGTAGTCGGGGTCCAGCCAGTCGTGCACGATCAGCTCGTGCATCAGCGCCAGCGCCAGCGCGCCGTCGGTGCCCGGCAGCAGCGCGATGTGCTCGTCGCACTTGTCGGCGGTCTCGGTGCGGCGCGGGTCGATGCACACCACGCGCGCGCCGGCGCGCTTGGCGGTCTGCACATGGCGCCAGAAATGCAGGTTGCTGGCGATGGAGTTGCTGCCCCAGATCAGGATCAGCTTGGCCTCGGCGAAGAACTCCAGCCGCATGCCCACCTTGCCGCCCAGGGTGTAGCCCATCGCTTCGCCGCCGGCCGTGGAACAGATGGTCCGGTCGAGCAGAGACGCGCCCAGGCGGTGGAAGAAGCGCCGGTCCATGGATTCGCCCTGCACCAGCCCCATGGTGCCGGCGTAGCTGTAGGGCAGGATGGCCTGCGCGTCCTCGGCCGCCAGCGCGCGCAGGCGCGCGGCGATGTCGTCCAGGGCCTCGTCCCACGACACGGGCTCGAAGCGCCCCTCGCCCTTGGCGCCGACGCGGCGCTGCGGCTGCAGCAGGCGTTCCGGATGGTCGTGCCGCTCGATGTAGCGCGACACCTTGGTGCACAGCACGCCGCCGGTGGGCGCATGCGCGGGATTGCCCTGGAGCTTGATGGCGCGGCCGTCCTCCACGGTGGTGAGCAGGGCGCAAGTGTCGGGGCAGTCGTGCGGGCAGGCGCCTCGGACGACGGAGCGGGTCGGTGCGGTCATGGCGGCGATCTCGGATTCGGCGGGGGCGGACGTGGCGCGGCGGGGGCGCGCCTTCGCGCCGAGTCTAGTGGGGCGCGGCGGCGCGCGCTTGCGCACCGGCGGGCGCGCGCGTCAGCCGGCCAGCCCCAGCGTCAGCCCGTGGATCGCCAGTCCCACGAGCCCGCCCACCAGCGTGCCGTTGATGCGGATGAACTGCAGGTCGCGGCCGATGTTGCGTTCCACCTCGCGCACCATGGCGTCGGTGTCCCAGGCCGCCACGCGCTCTTCGATGTAGCGGCGGCCGTCCTCGCGCCAGCGGTCGATGAGCGCGGGCGCGGCGGCAAGGAGCTGCTCGTCGAGCCAGCGCCGCATGGCCTCGTCGGCCTCCAGGCGCCGGCCCAGCTCGGCCGCCAGCAGGGCCACGCGCTGGCGCAGGGCCGAGTCCTCGCGCGCCAGGTCGGCGTCCAGCCAAGCGCGCACCCGGCCCCACAGGCCCTGCAGGTAGTCGGCCAGCGCCGGATGCGCGAGCAGTTCGTCGCGCCAGCGCTCGCCGCGCGCGACAAACGCCGGGTCGTGCTGCAGGCGCTCGACGAAGCGGCCGGTGAAGGCGTCGAAGCGCTGGCGCAGCGGGTGATCGGGCTGCGCCGCCGTCTCGCCCAGCGTGTGGGCCACGGCGGCGACGATCTTGCGCGTGGCCAGCTTGGCCGCGACCTGGTCCAGGCCCAGGTAGCGCAGCGCCTTGACTTCGCGTGCGATGGCGTCGGTCAGCCGGTCCTGCAGCGCCTCGTCGTCGAGCAGGTCGGCCAGCTGGCGCAGCACCTCGTCGAGCAGCGCCTGGTGCCGCCCCTCGGCCGTGAGCGCGCCCAGCACCTGCCCGGCCAGGGGCGCCACGTCGATGCGCTGCAGCCCGGCGCCTGCCGCGCGCGCCACGAAGTCGCGCACGCGGGTGTCGTCGAAGGCGTTGAGCGCCAGCCGCACCAGCGCCACCGCGTGCGTGCCCAGCTGCTGCGTGTGCTCGGGCTGCGCCAGCCAGCGCGCGATGCGGCCCGCCGCGCCGTAGCTGCGCAGCTTGGCCAGCACCTGCGGCGTGGCCAGGAAGTTGTCGCAGATGAAGTCGGCCAGGTTGCGCCCCAGCCGCGCCTTGCGCGTGGGCAGGATGGCCGTGTGCGGAATGGGCAGGCCCAGCGGATGGCGGAACAGCGCCACCACGGCGAACCAGTCGGCGATGGCGCCGACCATCGCCGCCTCGGCGCCCGCGGCCAGCCAGCCCCAGGCGGCGTGCGGATGGGCCTGGCCGCCCCAGACGGCCAGCCCGTACAGCAGCGCGGCGCCGGCCAGCAAGGCCAGCGCCAGGCGCTTCATGCGCGCGGCGGGGTCTGCAGGGAGCGCCTCAGGCAATTTCGCGCGTCTCGGCCAGGCCCCGCAGGAAGGCTTCGCAGCGCGCCAGCTGCTCGATCGTCACGTACTCGTCGGGCTGGTGCGCCTGGGTGATGCTGCCCGGGCCGCAGACCACCGTGGGAATGCCCGCGTTCTTGAACAGGCCGGCCTCGGTGCCGAAGGCGACCAGCGTGGTGCGCGCCTCGCCCGACAGCCGCAGGGCCAGCTTCGTCACCGGGTCGGTGGCCGCGCCGAGGAAGCTGGGAATCTCACAGATCGTGTCGAAGGCGAAGCCGGTGTCGGGCGCCACCTTCTTCATGGCCGGCTCCAGGCTGCGCGCATAGGCCCGCACTTCGGCCTGCATGGCGCGCGCGTCGGCGGTGGGCAGGTCGCGGAATTCATAGCGGAACTCGGCGTCGCGCGGCACCACGTTGTCGGCGATGCCGCCGTGGAACTGGCCCACGCTGGCGGTGGAGAAAGGCACGTCGAAGCCTTCGTAGCGCGGCTCGCGGGCCTCGAAGCCTTCGGCCATGTCGCGCACCTTGCCGATCACGCGCGCGGCCATCTCGATGGCGTTGACGGACTGCGGCGTGAGGGAGGAATGCGCCTCCTTGCCGCGCACGCAGCAGCGGTAGCGGTACACGCCCTTGTGCGCGATGGCCGGCACCATCATCGTCGGCTCGCCCACGATGCAGGCCAGCGGCCGGATGCCCGCGTCGCGCAGGTCGGCGATCAGCTCGCGCACGCCGAAGCAGCCGATCTCTTCCTCGTAGCTGAAGGCGAAGTGCACCGCGAAGGGCGCATCGCTGGCCAGGAAGCGCTCGGCATTGGCCAGCGCCAGCGCGATGAAGCTCTTCATGTCGGCCGCGCCGCGGCCGTACAGGCTGGGGCCTTGCGGGCCGTCCTGCACCACGGCCGACAGCGGGTCCACGGTCCAGGCCTGGCCGTCCCACGGCACGGTGTCGGTGTGGCCCGAGAGGATCACGCCGGCCGGCTTGCCCTCGCCCAGGGTGGCGAAGAGGTTGGCCTTGGTGCGCTCGGCGTTCCAGGTCAGGCGGCTGGTCACGCCCAGGCGGGCCAGGTGCTCGCGGGCGAAGTCGATGAGCGCGAGATTGCTGTTTTCGCTGACGGTGTTCATGCGCACCAGCGCCTGGGCGAATTCCAGGCCTTGGGCGGAAAGGGTGGGGGTGGGCATGCGTGGCATTGTGGGGCAAGGCGGCGGCGGCCGCGCGGCCGTGCGCGCGCCGGCCTCCCACGATGCCCCTGCGGGCATCGGTATTGCTTCCCATGGCAGCTTCCGGCCCGCCGGCCTAGACTGCTTCCCATGAACCTGATCGATTCCATCGTCACCCAGGCCGCCGGCATTGCCGCCGTGCGGCGCGACCTGCACGCGCATCCCGAACTCGGCTACGAGGAAGTGCGCACCGCCGACGTGGTGGCCGCCAAGCTCACGGAATGGGGCATCCCCATCCACCGCGGGCTGGGCAAGACCGGCGTGGTGGGCATCCTGAAGAACGGCAGCAGCACGCGCGCCGTCGGCCTGCGCGCCGACATGGACGCGCTGCCGATCCAGGAGCTCAACACCTTCGCCCATGCCAGCAGGCACAGCGGCAAGATGCACGCCTGCGGCCACGACGGCCACACGGCCATGCTGCTGGCCGCGGCCCAGCACCTGGCGAAGCACCGCCACTTCGACGGCACCGTGTACCTGATCTTCCAGCCGGCCGAGGAAGGCGGCGGCGGCGCCGACGCGATGATCAAGGACGGCCTGTTCGAACGCTTCCCCATGGACGCCGTGTACGGCATGCACAACTGGCCCGGCATGCAGGCCGGCCAGTTCGCCGTCAGCCCCGGGCCGGCGATGGCCTCGGGCAACAAGTTCTACGTGACGGTGCGCGGCAAGGGCGGCCACGCGGCGCTGCCGCACACGGGCATCGACCCGGTGCCCATCGCCTGCGAACTGGTGCAGGCCTGGCAGACCATCGTCACGCGCAAGATGAAGCCCACCGACTCGGCCGTGATCTCGGTGACTACCATCCACGCGGGCGACACCAACAACGTCATCCCCAACGACTGCGAACTGACGGGCACCGTGCGCACCTTCTCGCTGGAAGTGCTGGACCTGATCGAATCGCGCATGCGCCAGGTGGCCGAGCACATCTGCGCCGCGCACGATGCCGAATGCGACTTCCGCTTCGAGCGCTACTACCCGCCGACCATCAACACGCCGGCCGAGGCCGACTTCGCGCGCGAGGTGATGGCCGAGGTGGTGGGCCCGCAGAACGTGCTGAAGCAGGAAGCGGCCATGACCTCGGAGGACTTCGCCTTCATGCTGCTTGCGCGGCCGGGCGCCTATGCCTTCATCGGCAACGGCGACGGCACGCACCGCGACGCGCTGCACGGCGAAGGCCCGTGCACGCTGCACAACCCCAGCTACGACTTCAACGACGACCTGATCCCGCTGGGCGCCACCGTGTGGGTGCGGCTGGCCGAGCGCTTCCTGGCCGAGCCGCCCGAACGCTTCCTCGAAGGCCGGCCGGAGCGCTTCAAGTGATCGGCGTGGTCGATGCCTTCAGCGACAGCTACGCGCTGGCGCGGCAGAAGTTCCTGCGCGGCTGCCTGGCCGCGGGCCTGGCGGTCGATTCGCGCCCGCTGCCGCTGCCCGGCGCGCAGGGCGAACAGCTGGCCATGGACGTGGCGCTGGACGGTGCGGCCGATGCGCGGCGCCTGCTGGTCGTCAGCAGTGCCTGCCACGGCGTGGAAGGCCATTGCGGCAGCGGCGTGCAGGTCTTCGCGCTGCACGATGCCGAATGGCGCGCCAAGGCGCGCGACGCGGGCGTGGCGGTGCTCTACATCCATGCGCTGAACCCGCACGGCTTCTCGCACGGCCGGCGCGTGACGCAGGAGAACGTGGACCTGAACCGCAACTTCATCGACTTCGGCCAGCCGCTGCCGGTGAATGAAGGCTACGCCAGCCTGCATGCGCTGCTGCTGCCCGACCAATGGCCGCCCTCGCCTACCGACGAGCAGGCCCTGAACGGCTGGATGGCGCAGCACGGCCTGCCCGCCTTCCAGGCCGCGGTGTCGGGCGGGCAGTACCAGTTCGGCGACGGCCTGTTCTTCGGCGGCCAGGCGCCCACCTGGAGCAACCGCACGCTGCGCGAGCTGCTGCGCCGCTACGCGGGCCAGGCCGCGCACATCGCCTGGATCGACCTGCACACGGGCCTGGGACCGAACGGCCACGGCGAGCGCATCTTCGCCGGCCGCAACGACGCCGCCGAACTGGCGCGCGCCAGCGCCTGGTGGAGCGGCGGCGGCGCCACGCCCGTGACCTCGATGTACGACGGCAGTTCGACGTCCGCCGAACTCCAGGGCCTGCTGTGCCACGCCGTCTATGACGAATGCCCGCAGGCGCAATACACCGGCATCGCGCTCGAATACGGCACCGAGCCGCTGCTCGAAGTGATGGCCGCGCTGCGCGGCGACCACTGGCTGCACCAGCATCCGAAGGCCGCGCCCGAACTGGCCGCCACCCTCCGCGACCGCATGCGCCGCGCCTTCTACACCGACACCGACGCGTGGAAGGGCCAGGTGATCAGCCAGGCGCGGCAGGCGATGTTCCAGGCGGTGGACGGGCTGCGCGCCAGCGCCTGAGCGCAGCGCGGCGTGGCGGCTGCGACGGTCAGGCGCGCAGCGCGCGCTGCTGCGCGATCACCAGCAGCCCGTCCATGATCAGGCTCTCGACCAGCTCGAATTCGCCCTCCATCGAAGGCGCCATCTTCCAGCCCGCGCCGCCGGCCATGTAGCAGACCGGCTCGGCCCCGCAGTGCTGCCGCAGGTGCTTGACCATGCGCTGCACGGCCCCGGCGATGGCATAGGTGCCGCCGCTGGTCAGCGCGTCGCTGGTGTTGGTCGGGAAGGTGCGCACCTCGCCCGTGGGCACGTGCAGGCCGGCCGTGCCCGATTCGAGCGCGCGCAGCATGATGCCGTGGCCCGGCAGGATCAGACCGCCCAGGAACTTGCCCTCGGCGTCGATGGCTTCCACCGTCACGGCCGTGCCCACGAGCACCACGATGATGGGCCGCGGCGCGGCGCCGGCCTGCGCCGCCAGCATGCGGTGGCGCGCGCCGATCATGGCGACGAAACGGTCGGCGCCCAGGCGGGTGGGGTGGTCGTAGCCGTTGGTGATGCCGGCCTCGCCAACGCTGGACACGGCCCAGCGCGGCGAGAAGTCGAAGGCCTCACCGATCTGCTCTTCGGTGCGGCGGCGCACATGTTCGCCCGCCACTACGCAGCCCAGCATGGCGGTGGGCGTGACCGGCAGTTCGGCCCAGGGGCCTTCGCTCAGGCGGTCGATGTGGTCCAGGAATTCCGCGCCATGCGCCAGCACGGTCGCGCCGGGCGCGCCCTGCGAATAGAGCGCCCACTTGAGGCGCGTGTTGCCGATGTCGATGGCGAGGAAGGCGCTGTCGGGGCTTTGCATGCGCGGCATTATTCACGCGGCGATGGCGGCGGCGGGTCGCCGCGGCGATTCCCGGCCGCGGCCCGCTCACCGCCACCGCCACCGCAGCGCAGGCTCAGACGTGGTCGGTGGCGTTGCCGGCCGGCGCGGCCGCCGCGCCGCCGCTGTCGCCCTGCCGCGGCTCCTCGAAGCGGCGGTCGCGCACCCATTTGGTCGCCACCCACTTCTCGCCGGCCAGCACCGGGCAGCCCGCATGGCGCGTGCGCGTGGTCGGGTAGGGGCGGTCGTAGGCAAAGAACACGGCCGTGCCGCGCCGCGGCGCCACTTCCAGGTTCACGTCGGTGAAGGCCGTGCCGCCGCCCTCTTCGGGCTCGTTCAGGTACAGCAGCACCGTGGCCACGCGCTGGGCGGCGTCCTTGACCGGCTCGCCGGCTTCCAGCTTGCGGGCCAGGTAGGAGAAATAGTCGTGATGGGGCTTGTACTCGTGGCCCACGCCATAGCGCAGCACCTGCAGGCCTTCGCCCCAGTCCGCGGGCCAGGCCAGGAAGCGCTCCAGGCGCCGCTCGATGCGTTCGATCAGTGCGGTCTCGCCGCGGCGGAAAAAGGTGCCCTGGCTGGTGCGCACCGAACTGTGCGAAATCTCGCCGGTCACCACGTCGGCCACCGTGGTGGGCGCCAGCCGGCCGCGCGCCGATTCGATGAGCGCCTCGCACTCCTCGTCGGACAGCATGTTGCCCACCACCAGCAGCTTGGGCAGCGGCATGGACAGCAGCACATGCACTTCGCGGTCGCCCACGTCCAGCGTGGTGCGGTTGCGGAAATTCGGCGAGGGCGTGGGCGCGGCCGGGAACAGCCGCCGGCCCAGAGCCTCCTCGACGGCGCGGATGGCGACTTCGCCGTCCCACCCCGAGCCCATGCACGCCTCCAGCAGCTGATCGACGTTTTCGCCGGCCTCGTGCCGCTGACGCACCCATTCGCCCAGGGCCGACAGGTCGCTCATGGCCGGCCCTCCCCCGCCTTCGCCAGGCCGGACGCCCTGCCGGCCAGTCCCGCCACAGCCCTCGGCCCAGCGGCGCCGCGGTGTATCAAACCCCTGCATGAACGGAATGGGACCACGATGATTCCTCGGACGATCTTTGCCAGAGCCGAGCGAGGCTCGGCGTTGCGTGACTTCAAGCGCACGCAGTTGTAAGCATTTTCATCATATCGGCCCCCCGGCCAGGCCGAACTCCGGGGAAGCCGGGGGCGTTTCAGTTCTGTCGCCAGGGCAGGCCGTGGAAGCGCCAGCCGCCGCGCCGGCCGCGGTGGCCTTGCGCATCGGCATCGCCTTCGAAGCCTTCGAGGATGTTGTAGGCCTCCACGCCCAGTTCGGTGGCGCGGCGTGCGGCCGCGATGGAGCGCACGCCGCTGCGGCACAGCATCATTACCTTGGCGCCGGGCGGCACGGCGGCGCGCAGCCCCTCGTCGAAGCCGGGGTTCAGCGCCATCCCGGGCCACTGCTTCCAGGCCAGAGGCACGGCACCGGGCACCTGCCCCACCCATTCGCGCTCGGCGTCGGTGCGCACGTCGACCAGCACCGCCTGGCCGCCGGCCAGCCACTGCGCGGCCAGTTGCGGACTGATGTCGCCCGCGTAGCCCTCGGCCGGCCGGGGCTGCTCCAGGGCCTGTTGCGATTCATTCATGGAAATGCCTTTCAACAAACTGACAGCCGTGAAGTATTGCAGTGCATCAAGCGCGGCACGCCCCGGGCACCGGTCCTTTCCTGTCTGCCCCCTGACCTGAACTCGCGCGCCCTGCCGTGGGAGGCGGGTGCCTGGACTGCCGCGCAGGGCCTGCCATTTTTCACCAGCGGGTGAAAACCCTCTTGGTGGCGCTGCGCATCGCATCAAAAGTGAATGGCACGGAAGCGTTTGATTTCCGGCTCTAACGATTGGAGACAGACCGATGACAGACAGCAAGACGACGCCCCGCCGCCGCAGCCTGCTCAAGGGCGCTGCGGTGGCCGCCGGCGCCCTTTCGGTGCCCATGGTCAGCCAAGCCCAGACTACGACCTGGCGCTTCCAGAGCACTTGGCCGGCCAAGGACATCTTCCATGAGTTCGCGCAGGACTTCGCCAAGAAGGTCAACGACATGGCGGGCAACCGCCTCAAGATCGACGTGCTGCCCGCGGGGGCCGTGGTGCCGGCCTTCCAGCTGCTGGACGCAGTGGCCAAGGGCACGCTGGACGGCGGCCACGGCGTGATCGCCTACTGGTACGGCAAGAACCAGGCGGTGGCGCTGTGGGGCTCGGGCCCGGCCTTCGGCATGGACGCCAACATGGTGCTGGCCTGGCACAACTACGGCGGCGGCAAGGAGCTGCTGGACGAGATCTACAAGAGCCTGAACATGGACGTGGTGTCCAAGCTCTACGGCCCCATGCCCACGCAGCCGCTGGGCTGGTTCAAGAAGCCCGTCGCGAAGGTGGAAGACCTCAAGGGCCTGAAGTTCCGCACCGTGGGTTTGGCGGTGGACGTGTTCACCGAGATGGGCGTGGCCGTGAACCCGCTGCCCGGCGGCGAGATCGTGCCCGCGCTGGACCGCGGCCTGCTGGACGCGGCCGAGTTCAACAACGCCTCGAGCGACCGCGTGCTGGGCTTTCCCGACGTGGCCAAGAACTGCATGCTGCAAAGCTTCCACCAGAGCAGCGAGCAGTTCGAGGTGCTGTTCAACAAGACCAAGTACGACGCGCTGCCGGCCGAGCTGAAGTCCATCATCGACTACGCCACGCAAGCCGCCAGCGCCGACATGAGCTGGAAGGCCGCCGACCGCTACGCCAAGGACTATGCCGAGATGCAGTCCAAGCAGGGCGTGAAGTTCTACAAGACGCCCGACGCCATCCTGCGCGCGCAGCTCGCGGCCTGGGACAAGGTGACACAGAAGAAGGCCGCAGAGAACCCGATGTTCAAGAAGGTGATGGACTCCATGCGCGCGTTCGCCCAGCGCAGCGGCCGCTGGAAGAACGACACCGACATCGACTTCAAGATGGCCTGGAACCACTACTTCGCGCAGAAGAAGAGCTGAAGGGCCGCAAGCGCCCGGGCGGCCCCGCGTGGCCGGGCCCGCCGGGCGCTTTCGCCGAGCGGGGCGCCCACGGGGCGCCCCTTCGTTCATTCCCCGCCGCGCCCGGCGCGCCCATTGCCGGCCTCCCATCCATGCAGAAACTCTTGCTCGGCGTCGATGCGATATCGACCTTCATCGGAAAAGTCGCGGCCTGGGCCGTGGTCGGCCTCACGGTCCTGATCAGCTGGGAGGTGTTCTCGCGCTACGCGCTGAACAACCCGCATGCCTGGGTGCTGGACGCGCAGATCATGCTCTACGGCACCCTCTTCATGCTGGCCGGCGCCTACACGCTGAGCAAGAACGGCCATGTGCGCGGCGACGTGCTCTACGGCTTCTTCAGCCCGCGCGCGCAGGCGGGCGTGGACTTCACGCTCTATCTGCTGTTCTTCCTGCCCGGCGTGATCGCGATGACCTGGGCCGGCTGGACCTACGCACAGGAATCGCTGGCGATCCGCGAGCAGACCTTCTCGGCCACGCCGCTGCCGCTGTACCCGTTCAAGTTCGTGATCCCGCTGGCGGGCGCCGTGCTGCTGCTGCAGGGGCTGGCCGAGATCGCGCGCTGCGTCATCTGCCTGAAGACCGGGGCCTGGCCGCGCCGCGGCGACGACGTGGTCGAGGTCGACGTGGACAAGCTCAAGGAGATGGTGCACGTCAAAGACAGCGACATCGCCGCGCTGGACCGCGAACTGGCGGCGGGCCAGGCCGCCGGCTCCAACCAGGGGAGGGCCTGAGCCATGCGCAAGGAACTCTGGTTCGGCTTCTCCATCATGGGCCTGGTGGTCGCCTCGATCATCTGGCTGCTGCTGGGCGTGGAGACCATCACCCACGGCCACCTGGGCCTCTTGATGCTCTCGCTGGTGGTGATCGCCATCATGCTGGGCTTCCCCACGGCGTTCACGCTGATGGGCATGGGCATGATCTTCACCTGGCTGGCCTACGACCGCGACATCCCACGCACGCTGGACCTCATGGTGCAGGCGGCCTACAAGAGCATGGCCAACGACGTGCTGATCGCCGTGCCACTCTTCGTGTTCATGGGCTACCTGGTCGAGCGCGCCAACCTGATCGAGAAGCTCTTCAAAAGCATGCACCTGGCGATGGCGCGCGTGCCGGGCTCGCTGGCGGTGGCCACGCTGGTCACCTGCACCATCTTCGCCACCGCCACCGGCATCGTCGGCGCGGTGGTCACGCTGATGGGCCTGCTGGCCCTGCCGGCCATGCTGCGCGCAGGCTACAGCACGCCGATGGCGGCCGGCGCCATCACCGCCGGCGGCTGCCTGGGCATCCTGCTGCCGCCCTCGGTGCTGCTGATCCTGTACGGCGCCACGGCCGGCGTGTCGGTGGTGCAGCTCTACGCTGGCGCCTTCTTCCCCGGCCTGATGCTGGCCGCGCTGTATGTGGGCTACGTGATCCTGATGGCCAAGCTCAAGCCGCACTGGGCGCCGCCCCTGTCCGCGGCCGACCGGCAGGTGCAGTTGCCGCCCCAGCTGCAGGCGCTGCCCGCGCGCGGCGAGCAGTACGCGCCGCGCCAGTTGCTGCAGGCGCTGAAGGGCAGGCGCAATGCCGACGTGCCCACGGGCTACGTGCTGCGCCAGCTCGCGCTGGTGCTGCTGCCGGGCCTGATCTTCCTGGTGCTGGCCACCGGCACCTGGCGCGCGGTGACCACGGTGCCGGTGGAGGCCGTCTACGACATCCAGCCCATCGGTTTCTCGGGCGAAGGCAATTCGTCGTCCTCGGGCACCGGCCTGCAGGAGCCGCCTTCTTCCGGCGGCTTGCAGGAACCGCCGCAGGAAGAAGAGGCCGGCGGCGCGCTGCAGGAGCCTCCGGGAAGCCACACGGAAAGCAGCAGCGGCGTTCAGGAGCCCCCGGGCGCCGAGCGCGCGGCGCCGATCCCCGGTAGCTCCAGCGTGAGCGAGCTCCCTGCGGCCACGCAGGCCGCTGCAGCAGAGGGCACGACCGCCGCCGAGCGCCAGCCCGCCCCCACCTGGTGGTGGGTGATGTTCGCCGTACTGGGCGCCGCCACCGCGCTGTTCTACCTGTTCCTGAGCTTCGCCCGGCTCGAGATCTTCAAGATGCTGCTGGGCTCCTTCTTCCCGCTGGTGGTGCTGATCCTGGCGGTGCTGGGCACCATCGTCTTCGGCCTGGCCACGCCCACCGAGGCCGCGGCCATGGGCGCCGCGGGCGGCTTCCTGCTCGCGGGCGCCTACCGCCGGCTCAACATGGGGATGATCAAGGAATCGGTCTACCTCACGGCCAAGACCTCGGCCATGGTGTGCTGGCTCTTCGTGGGCTCGGCCATCTTCTCGGCCGCCTTCGCGCTGCTGGGCGGGCAGGAGCTGATCGAGCGCTGGGTGCTGTCGATGAACCTCACGCAGCTCGAGTTCATGGTGCTGTCGCAGGTGGTGATCTTCCTGCTCGGCTGGCCGCTGGAGTGGACCGAGATCATCGTGATCTTCATGCCCATCTTCATCCCGCTGCTGGACCATTTCGGCGTGGATCCGCTGTTCTTCGGGCTGCTGGTGGCGCTGAACCTGCAGACCGCCTTCCTGTCGCCGCCGGTGGCCATGTCGGCCTTCTACCTGAAAGGCGTGGCGCCCCCGCACGTGACACTGAACCAGATCTTCCTGGGCATGATCCCCTTCATGGGCATCCAGATCCTGGCCATCGTGCTGCTGTACATCTGGCCGCAGATCGGGCTGTGGCTGCCGCAGCTTCTGTACAAGTAAGCGCCGCAACCCCAGGCCGGTCGAGCCCCGCACTCAAAAGGACCGGCGAACCTTTGAGGCTGGCGAAGGGCGAGGTCACTGGTCTGGCCTCGCGTGGTCTGCAAGACCCCGGCGGCCCGGCACAGCCGGTTCCACGGGTGCCCTGGGGGCTTCGCTGCGCTCGCCAGCTGGGAAGAACGCGAGCGGGCTACAGTGGCAGCCCCCTTTAGGAGAACGCTGCCCATGCGCACCCCCTACGACTTCGACCTCTTCGTCATCGGCGGCGGCAGCGCCGGCGTGCGCGCGGCGCGCATGGCCGGCCAGGCCGGGGCGCGCGTGGCGCTGGCCGAATGCGCCGAACTGGGCGGCACCTGCGTCAACGTGGGCTGCGTGCCCAAGAAGCTCTACAGCTATGCCGCGGGCTACGCGACCGCCTTCGACGAAGCGCCCGGCTATGGCTGGACGCTGCCCGAGGCGCCGCGCTTCGACTGGGACACGCTCAAGCGCCAGCGCGCCAAGGAGATCACGCGCCTGAACGGCGTCTACCGCAAGCTGCTGGACGGCGCCGGCGTGAAAACGCTGCAGGGCTGGGCGCAGCTGGAAGACGGCCACACGGTGCGCGTGGGCGAGGCGCGCCATACCGCGCGCCACATCCTGATCGCCACCGGCGGCATGCCTTCCGCGCCCGACCTGCCGGGCCGCGAGCTGGCCGTGGTGTCGGACGCGATGTTCGACCTGCCGCGCTTCCCGAAACGCCTGCTCGTCATGGGCGGCGGCTACATCGGCTGCGAGTTCGCCTCGGTCTTCCATGCGCTGGGGGCCGAGGTGACGCTGGTCAACCGCGGCCCCCACATCCTGAGCGGCTTCGACGACGACGTGCGCGAGGCGCTGGCGCGCGAAATGGGCCGCCAGGGCATCGACCTGCGCATGACGGCACAGGTCGAGACGCTGCGGCGCGAAGGCGACCACCTGGTCGCCATGCTCGCGCGCGGGCAGCAGATCGAGGCCGACACGGTGCTGCTGGCCACGGGCCGCAAGCCCAACACGGCCGGCATGGGCCTGGAAGCGGCCGGCGTGAAGCTGGACGCGCGCGGGGCCGTGGTGGTCGATGCGCAATACCGCAGCAGCGTGCCTTCGGTGCTGGCCATCGGCGACGTGAGCAGCCGCCTGGCGCTCACGCCCGTGGCGCTGGCCGAGGCCATGGTGGTGGTGGACCAGCTCTTCGGCAGGAACGAGCGGCGCATGCGCTACGACAACGTGCCCACCGCCGTGTTCACGCATCCCGGCGTGGGCACGTGCGGGCTGACGGAAGCCGCGGCGCGCGCGAAGTTCGGCGACCAGGGGGTGCGGGTCTTCGCCACCGACTTCAAGGCCCTGCGCCACACGCTCTCGGGCCGCGACGAGCGCACCTTCATCAAGCTGGTGGTCGAGGCCAAGAGCGACCGCGTGGTGGGCCTGCACATGGTGGGCGCCGAGGCGGGCGAGATCGTGCAGGGCTTCGCCGTGGCCATGAACGCGGGCGCGACCAAGGCGCAGTTCGACAGCACGCTCGGCATCCACCCCACCACGGCCGAGGAGTTCGTGACGCTGCGCGAACCGATGGCGGGCTGAGCCGGCGCGGCAGCGCATGCCGGGCGCGCAGCCCGTCGCCGCCGCCGTCGCCCGGCGGCACAATGCCGCCATGCCCTACATGCCGCCCTTCGTCGCCCCCCTGCGTTTCACCGACCCCGCGGCCGCGCTGGCCCAGGTGCGGCACATCTACGACACGGCCATCCAGCACCTGCGCACGTCCATGCAGCGCTTCGTCGCCGGCGAGGACCTGCCCGGCCGCGTGCGCGCCTGCTACCCCTTCGTGCGCGTGCACACCCACACCAACACGCGGCACGCCACGCCCGTCACCGCCGGCCTGAGCTACGGCTTCGTGGCCGGCCCGGGCCGCTACGAGACCACGCTCACGCGGCCCGACCTGTTCGCGCGCTATTACGAGCAGCAGTTCCGCCTGCTGCTGGCCAACCACCCGGTGGAGCTGGAGGTGGGCACCAGCACGCAGCCGATCCCGATCCACTTCTCCTTCGGCGAGAACGACCACATCGAAGGCACGATGAACGCCGCGCGGCGCACGCTGATGCGCGAGGTGTTCGACCTGCCCGACCTGGCCGCCATGGACGACGGCATCGCCAACGGCACCCACCGCACCGCCCCCGGCGAGGCCGAGCCGCTGGCGCTGTTCACGGGCGCGCGCGTGGACTATTCGCTGCAGCGCCTGCGCCACTACACCGGCACCCTGCCCTTCTGGTACCAGAACTTCGTGCTGTTCACGAACTACCAGTTCTACATCGACGAATTCGTGCGCCTGGGCCACGAGGCCATGGCCGATGAACACAGCGAGTACATCGCCTTCATCGAACCCGGCAACGTCATCACGCGCCGGCGCGGCCTGCCTGCCGAGGCGGCGGGCGACTTCACCGAGCTGCTGCACGGCCTGCAGGGCACGCCGCCGGGCCGGCTGCCGCAGATGCCGGCCTACCACTTGGTGCGCGCCGACCGCAGCGGCATCAGCATGGTCAACATCGGCGTCGGCCCGGCCAATGCCAAGACCATCACCGACCACATCGCCGTGCTGCGCCCGCATGCCTGGATGATGCTGGGCCACTGCGCCGGCCTGCGCAACACGCAGCAGCTGGGCGACTACGTGCTGGCCCACGCCTACGTGCGCGAGGACCATGTGCTCGACGAGGAACTGCCGCTGTGGGTGCCGATCCCGGCGCTGTCGGAGATCCAGCTCGCGCTCGAGGAAGCCGTCGCCACGGTGACGGGCTGCCAGGGCCCGGAGCTCAAGGCGCTCATGCGCACCGGCACCGTGGCCAGCACCGACAACCGCAACTGGGAGCTGCTGCCCGACAACGAGCCGCAGCGCCGCTTCAGCCAGAGCCGCGCCGTGGCGCTGGACATGGAAAGCGCCACCATCGCGGCCAACGGCTTCCGCTTCCGCGTGCCCTACGGCACCTTGCTGTGCGTGAGCGACAAGCCGCTGCATGGCGAGATCAAGCTGCCCGGCATGGCCAACCACTTCTACCGCGAACGCGTGGAGCAGCACCTGCGCATCGGCATGAAGGCGGTGGAGCTGCTGCGCGGCCAGAACGCGAGCCGGCTGCACAGCCGCAAGCTGCGCAGCTTCGCCGAAGTCGCGTTCCAGTGAGGCCCGCGCGCGCATGGCGGCCGCCGGCGCGGCTGTCCATGCCGCATTCGGTGACCGAATCGGCGCATTCCCGCTGTCGAAGCGGCTTTTGCGCAGGAGAAGGCCGCGCAACCTCCACTACACTGGGCGCAGCCGCGCTGCCCCGGCAACTGCATCTGGCAGCGCGGCGTCATCATCAAAGCAAAGAGGTAGTCTCAATTGAACCGTCAAGAACTCGTTGAAAAGATCGCCACGGCCCACCAGCTCTCCAAGGCCGAAGCCGGCCGCGTGCTGGACACCGTGACCGAAGCCATCGTGAACGCCGTCAAGAAGGGCGACGCCGTCCAGCTCGTGGGCTTCGGCAGCTTCAAGCAAGTGGCACGCGCCGCGCGCACCGGCTTCAACCCGCAAGCCGGCGAGAAGATCAAGATCGCGGCCCAGAAGGTGCCCAAGTTCGTGCCGGGCGCCGCCTTCAAGGATGCCGTGGACCCCAAGGCCGCCAAGCGCCGCGCCGAAAAGGCCGCCGCCAAGAAGACCACGGTCACCAAGAAGGCCGCCGTGAAGGCCAAGAAGAAGTAATTGCTTCGCCGAAGGCCCGGCCTCGCCGGGCCGGCTTGAGAAGGCTCCGCAAGGAGCCTTTTTCGTTTCCGCGCCCAACTCCGGGCCCGGTTCGCGCGGGCGCCGAAGCGCAGACACCCGCCGCGTGCTGGCACAGAATCCGCTTGGTCCGCAGGCATTCACTTGGGTGGCTCTTCTCATGACCGCACGGCGCTCCTCGGCTCGCTTCCTCTTCCGTCACTTTCTGGTGCTGGCTGCACTGGGCACCGCCGCGCTGCACGCGCCGGCCCAGGCCCAGGCTCCGGCGCGCTACCCTGACAGGCCGGTCAAGCTCATCGTGGCACTGCCGGCCGGCGGCAGCGTGGACATGGTGGCGCGCCTGCTGGGCCAGAAGATGGGCGACCAGCTCGGTCAGCCCTTCGTGGTCGACAACCGCGCCGGCGCCTCGGGCCAGATCGGCGTGCCGGCGGTGGCGCGCGCCGCGCCCGACGGCTACACGCTGATGGTGTCGCCCGCCTCCTTCCTCACCACCAACAAGAGCATCTTCAAGACCCTGCCCTACGACCCCGAGACCGACTTCGCGCCCGTGGCCAAGCTGGTGAACCAGGCCATGGTGCTGGTGGTGCGCCACAAGTCGCGCTACGCCCAGGTGGCCGATGTGCTGGCCGCCGCCCGGGCCCGGCCCGGCCAGCTGACCTATGCCTCCTCGGGCGACGGCAGCCCGCAGCACCTGGCCGGCCTGATGTTCGAAAGCCGCGCCGCCGTGCGCATGCTGCACGTGCCCTACAAGGGCGGCGCACCGGCCATCACCGACCTGATGGCCGGCACGGTGGACATGGTGTTCGCGCCCATCCCCGAGGCGCTGCCCCACATCAAGGCCGGCAAGCTGCATCCGGTGGGCGTGCTCAGCGAACAGCGCTCGGCCATCCTGCCCGAGGTGCCGACCATGAAGGAAAGCGGCATCGATCGGCTGGTGCTGTCGGCCTGGATCGGCCTGCTGGCGCCCGCGAAGACGCCGCAGCCCGTGCTGGACCAGCTGCAGCAGTCGGTCCGCGCCGCGCTGCAGGGCGAGGCGCGCGCACGGCTGATCGAGTCCGGCATGGAACCCGCGCTGGACGACCCGAAGCCGCTCAGGCAGACGATCTCGGAGGACATCCGCATCCATGCGGAACTGGTGAAGGCGGCGGGGCTGGTGCCGCAGTAAGGCGGCCAGGCGCCATTCGTTCGGGCGCGGCCGCGGGGCCGCCGGGGCTCAAAGGTCCGGGCGGTCCGTCTCGAAGGCGTCGGCCAAGGCCGCGCAGAAGGCAGGCGTTCCCGCCACGCTGAAGGTGAAGCTGCGGCGGCCGTCCGCCGTGTCGGCAATCTCCAGGTGCGCATCCCATTCGCCGCCCTCCTCCACGGGCCCACGCACCGCACCGAAGTGGCGCGTGGCCCAGGCCAGCACGGCATCCACCTCGGCCTGCACCGCGCCTGCGCGCGCTGCGGGCACGTCGGCCATGGCCTCGAACAGGCCGACGCCGTCGTCGCCTTCGCTGGCTTCGAAGAGCAGGTAGTCCAGCCTCATGCGCCGCCGCCCTCGCCCCGGCGCACGGCGGCCGCATTCGCAGCGGCTGCGGCGGCGCGCAGCTTGTCCTTCTTGCTGGGCCGCCGGCCCTTGATGCCGCCGCCCGGCGCGGGCGCATCGGCGGGCGGCGCCTCCACGGGCTCGAAGCCGGCGATGCGCTCGCGCGGCACGCGCAGGCCCTGGCGCTTTTCGATCAGGCGGAAATGCGCCTCGGCCGCCGCCGGCACGAAGCTGACGGCCACGCCGCGCACGCCCGCGCGGCCCGTGCGGCCGATGCGGTGCACATGGTCGGTGGGCGAACGCGCGAGGTCATGGTTGACCACCACGGGCAGCTGCGCGATGTCGATGCCGCGCGCCGCCAGGTCGGTGGCCACCAGCACCTGCACGCGCCCGGCCTTGAAGTCGGCCAGCACCTGCGTGCGCTTGCCCTGGCCCAGCACGCCATGCAGCGGCTCGGCCGCCAGGCCGCCCTTGCGCAGCTTGTCGGCCACGGTCTCGCAGGCATGCTTGGTGGCCACGAAGACCAGCACCTGGCGCCAGCCTTCCTGCGCGATCAGGTGGCGCAGCAGCGCGGTGCGGCGGCCCGCGTCCACCTCGATGGCGCGCTGGGTGATCAGCGGCAGCGCGGCCGTCGGCGCGGCGGCCACCACGGCCACCGGGTCGTGCAGCAGCGCGTCGGCCAGCTGCGCCGTGCGCGGCGCGAAGGTGGCCGAAAACAGCAGGTTCTGCCGCCGTGCGGGCAGTGCATCGAGGATGCGCTGCAGCTCGTCGGCAAAGCCCAGGTCCAGCAGCCGGTCGGCCTCGTCGAGCACCAGCAGCGCGCATTCGTGCAGGCGCAGTGCGTTGTGATCCGCCAGGTCCAGCACCCGGCCCGGCGTGCCGACCACGATGTCGGCGCCGCCGCGCAGCGCCATCAGCTGCGGGTTGATGGACACGCCGCCGATGGCCCGCACCACCTTCGGCCGCTCGGGCAGGTGGACGGCGAGCGCCGCGATGCTTTCGGCCACCTGCGTGGCCAGCTCGCGCGTGGGCACCAGCACCAGGCTGTGCAGCGCGCGGCGCGAGCGGTGGCGCGGGCCTTCGTGCCAGCGCTGCAGCAGCGGCAGCGCGAAGGCGGCCGTCTTGCCCGAACCCGTGTGCGCCATGGCGCGCAGGTCGCGCCCCTGCAAGGCCACGGGGATGGCCGCGGCCTGGATGGGCGTGGGCGCGGCATGGCCCCGGTCGGCGGCGGCCTGCTGCAGTTCGGGGCGCAGGCCCAGGGCCGCATGGGCCGCATGGACCGCGTGAAGGGAAGAAGAGGACAAGAGCAGGAAGCCAGGCGGGGAAAAGCCGCGATTGTCGGGCTTCGCGCCGGGCCCGGCCCCCTGGGGCGCCCCATGGCGGCGCTTCGCGTCTTTCTTTATGCTGCGCCGGCCATGAACCGTCTGCCCGCCCTTCTTCGCCTTCGGCGCTTCGCCCTGCCGCTCGCATCCGCCCTCGTGCACGCACTGGCGGGGGCCGCGGCCGCGCAGGCCCAGCCCATTCCCTTCATCGATGCCCACGTTCACCTCAACGACCCGCAGATGCAACTCGCGCTGATGGACCGTTTCGGCGCGGAACAGGCGGTGGTGTTCTGGGGCGGGCGCAGCAGCAACGAGTCGGTGGCCGAGGCCGCGCGCCAGCACCCGGGGCGCTTCATCGCCTTTGCGTCCATCTCGCCCGAACGGCGGGCCTACCGCCCGGCCTGGGCCGGGGGCGATGGCGCGGCGCTGCTGGCCGAGCTGGACGCGCTGCTGGCCACCGGCCACTACCGCGGCATCGGCGAGATCAACGCCGTGCATTTCGAATCAGCCGGCTTCGCCGAGACCGACTACGCCCTGTCCGGCCCCGTGATGGAGGGCATCATGGCGCTGGCGCGCCGGCATCGCGTGCCCGTGATGCTGCATGTGGAATCCACCCGCATGGCCGAGCTGTCGACGCTGCTGGCGCAGTTCCCGGACGTGCCGGTGATCTGGGCGCATGGCGGCTACACGCCGCTGATCCTGGCGCGGCGCATGCTGGCGCAGCATCCCAACCTCTACTACGAGCTCAGTGCCCGCACCTGGCCGCGGCATCCGCGCTCGCCGGAGTTCACGCTGCTGCGCGACGGCCGCGAGGTCTGGCCCGAATGGCTGGCGCTGATCGAGTCGCAGCCCGAGCGCTTCCTCATCGGCACCGATGCGAGCCACCGCGACGCCGCCAGCGAACAGATGAAGTTCGCCAGCGTGCAGAACTTCCTCGCGCAGCTCAGCCCCGCCGCGCAGGCCCAGGTGGGGCGTGCCAACCTGCTGCGCCTGCTGGGGCCGGCGAGCGCCCTTCGCTGACGCGGCCGCCGCACCGGCCTTTGCCAGAATGCGGCGTGCGCTCCGATCTGCCCCCGTCCTCCCCCACCGCCGCGGCGCCGCTGCTGCGCGCCCGCCACCTGCACAAGCGCTATGGCGCCAGCACGGTGGTGGACGACCTGAGCTTCGAGATCGCGCCCGGCGAATGCCTGGGCGTGATCGGGCCCAACGGCGCGGGCAAGACCACCACCCTCCGCATGTGCCTGGGCCTCACGGCGCCCGACAGCGGCGGCATCGAGGCGCTCGGCGGCCTGCGCATGCCGCAGGATGCGCGGGCCATCAAGGCGCAGCTGGGCGTGGTGGCTCAGTACGACGCGCTGGACCCGGACTTCAGCTGCGCCGAGAACCTGGTGGTGTATGCGCGCTACTTCGGCTTCTCGCGCCGCGCCTTTGCGCCGCGCATCGCGCCGCTGCTGGACTTTGCCGCGCTCGCGCACAAGGCCGATGCCAAGCCGGGTGAACTTTCAGGCGGCATGCGCCGGCGCCTGTCGCTGGCGCGCGCGCTGGTCAACGACCCCAAGCTGCTGATCCTCGACGAGCCGACCACGGGCCTGGACCCGCAGGCGCGCCACCTGATGTGGGAGCGCCTGCAGACGCTGCTGCAGCAGGGCAAGTCCATCCTGCTGACCACGCACTTCATGGACGAGGCCGAGCGCCTGTGTTCGCGCCTGCTGGTGATCGACCACGGCCGCAAGATCGCCGAAGGCCGCCCGCGCGAGCTGATCGCGCAGCACCTGGAGCCCGAGGTGGTGGAGGTGTTCGGCCAGGCCGGCGAGGGCGCGGACGCACCGTCGCTGGCCAACTCGCCCGCGGCGCGGCTGGCCGCGCGCGTGGAAGTGAGCGGCGAAACGGTCTTCTTCTACACCCACCAGGCACGGGCGCTGCTCGACGCGCTGGAAAGTCAGTTCGGCCCCGGCCGGCTGCGTACCTTCCACCGTCCCGCCAACCTGGAAGACCTGTTCCTCAAGCTCACGGGCCGGCAGATCCGCGAGGGAGGCTGAGAGACCCATGCCTGCATCGACCGACCCGTTCCACGCCCCCTCGGCCGAACCCTCGGTCTGGCGCGCGCCCCAGATCACGGCCCGCTGGTGGCCCGTGTTCCTGCGCAACCTGCTGGTGTGGCGCAAGCTGGCCCTGCCCAGCCTGATCGGCAACATCGCCGAGCCGCTGATCTGGCTGGTCGCCTTCGGCTACGGCATGGGCGCGCTGGTGGGCACGGTTCAGGTCCACGGCACGGCCGTGCCCTACATCCTGTTCCTCGCCAGCGGCTCCATCTGCATGAGCGCGATGAACGCCGCGAGCTTCGAGGCGCTGTATTCGGCCTTCTCGCGCATGCATGTGCAAAAGACCTGGGACGGCATCATGAACGCCCCCGTGGGCCTGGACGACGTGGTCTTCGCCGAAATGGTCTGGGCCGCCTTCAAGTCGCTGTTCACCGTGACAGCCATCCTGCTCGTGATGCTGGCGCTGGGCATCAGCCACAGCCCCAAGCTGATCGCGGCCTGGTTCGTGCTGGCCGGCTGCGGACTCGTGTTCTCCAGCATCGCGCTGATCTTCAACGCGCTGGCCAAGGGCTACGACTTCTTCACCTACTACTTCACCCTGTTCATGACGCCCATGATGTTTCTGTCGGGCGTGTTCTTCCCGCTGGAGCAACTGCCGCCGCTGGTGCGCGCCGCGGCGGACTGGCTGCCGCTGACCAATGCCGTGGCCCTGGTGCGCCCGCTGTTCATGGACCAGTGGCCCGCCGCGCCGCTGCGCCCGGCGCTGGTGCTGCTGGGCGATGCGCTGCTGGCCTTCTGGGTCGCGCTGGCCTTGACGCGGCGGCGCTTTCGCGCCTGATGAAGAGACGGGCGCGTCGCGCGCGCCGCCGCACGATTCCCGCCCCATGGCTGCCAACTAATTCACGTTTGCGCGCGCCGCATGGCGTCGCGCGCGTGACCCGCCCTCGCCTGGCGCCTCCAAGCTGGAAACCAAAGGACTCAGCCACGGGGCCACGCACACTTTCCGCGTAGTTGCTCCTGCCCTACAAGTGTCATCAAATGAAACAGCGCTGGGTGCGTTGTTTCAACTTCACTTGCAAAGGTGGCAGTCATGGATCTCCAGATTGGTCAGGTTCTCAATCCCAGCTACGGGCTGGGCATGGTGGCACTGTCGTTCTTGATCGCCTGTGCCGGGTCCTTCGTGGCCCTGCTGTGCGCCCGGCGCATGTTCCGGGCCGATGGCCGGCTGGACTGGGCGATGGCCGTCGGCGGCGCCATCGCGCTGGGCGGCATCGGCATCTGGTCCATGCACTTCATCGGCATGGTGGCCTACAGCCTGCCGGTGCGCGTGTCGTACGACATCGCGCTCACGACGATCTCGCTGATCGCGGCCATCGGCATCTCGGGCCTGGCGCTGTACCTCGCGGGCCGCGGCGGCACCCGGTTCAGCCTGCGGGGCTGGGCGGCTGGCAGCGTGCTGGCCGGTCTGGGCGTGTGCGTGATGCACTACATGGGCATGTTCGCGATGAACATGCGCGCCACCATGGAGTTCGATGGGGCCCGGGTGCTGCTGTCGGTGGCCATCGCCATCACGGCCGCCGCCGCCGCGCTGTGGCTGGCCTTCAACCTGCGCAAGGTCTCGCACCAGGCCGCGGCCGCGGTGGTGATGGGCGTGGCCGTGTGCAGCATGCACTACGTGGGCATGAGCGCCGCCACCATGATCTGCACCGCGGCGGCACCGGCCAATGCCTTCACCATCGGCGGCAGCTTCCTGGGCCTGATGGTGTTCGGCGTCGCAGGCGCGGTGCTGCTCGTCATCGGCTACGTGATGTCGGAGCGCAGCATCGATGACGCGGCACACAGCAGCGAAAAGCCCGACACGCTGTTCGGCCGCATGGCGGCCGCCACCACGCGCGCGCGGCTGCAGTCGCACTGAGCGGCCTGCGGCCACCGGCCCCCGGCCCGGATGGATGGGATGGACGCCGGGGGCCGGGGGCTGCGTGGAGGCGCCAGCGGGGCGGCGCTGTTCGTCCCGGACAGCGCCTGGCCTCGCCCAGACCTGTGCCGGTGCACGCCCCAAGCCACAGACGTTGCGAAGAAGCCGGCGCGGTGATGCGGATCGCCCCCGGAACGCACAGCCGCCTGGGTGGCCGAAACCTGCCCGCCCGCCGCCATCGGTGGCGGCCTGTGCCGCGCCGCCGGTCGAGCGCCCGTCAGATGGCAGCAAGGCCCACCCGTGCCGCCGCCTCGGCCGCGCTTTCCATGCGCTCGCTGTACCGGTCCACCAGATAGGGGGCCACGTCGCGTGTCAGCAGCGTGAACTTCACCAGCTCTTCCATCACATCCACCACGCGCTCGTAGTAGGGCGAAGGCTTCATGCGGCCGGCTTCATCGAACTCCTGATAGGCCTTGGCGACCGAGGACTGATTGGGGATGGTCAGCATCCGCATCCAGCGGCCCAGCACCCGCAGCTGGTTCACCGCATTGAAGGATTGCGAGCCCCCGGACACCTGCATGACGGCCAGCGTCTTGCCCTGCGTCGGCCGCACCGCGCCCTCGCTGAGCGGAATCCAGTCGATCTGCGCCTTCATGACGGCCGTCATGGCGCCGTGCCGCTCGGGCGACGACCACACCATGCCCTCGGCCCAACGCGCCAGGCTGCGCAGCTCGCGCACCTTCGGATGGTCCGCGTCCACGCTGTCAGGCAGCGGCAGGCCGCCCGGGTGGAAGGTCTTCACCTCCGCCCCCATGGCCTCCAGCAGGCGCCCGGCTTCCTCGGACAGCAGCCGGCTGTAGGAGCGCTCACGCAGGGAGCCGTAGAGCATCAGGATGCGAGGCGCATGGACGGACCTGGGTGCACGGGTGAGGCGGTCCAGGGAGGGCCTGTCGAAGCGCGACGGCTGGATGTTCGGGAGGTCGGGAAGCGAGAGGGGGTGTTGCATGAATTCAATAATACGAATATTCTTGAATTATGGAAGAAAACAAGGTTGTTCAAGCCCTCGCGGCCCTGGCGCACCCCTTGCGCCTGCGCGTGTTCCGTGCGCTCGTGGTCGCCGGCCCGGAGGGTGCCACGCCCGGCACGCTGCTGGAAACCATCGACGTGCCCGCCACCAGCCTGTCCTTCCACCTCAAGGAGCTGACCAGCTCCGGCCTGGTGTCGCAAGAGCGCGTGAGCCGCAACCTGCGCTACCGCGCGGCTTTCGACCAGATGGAGGGACTGCTGAGCTACCTCACCGAGAACTGCTGTGCCGGCGAGCCCTGCGCGGTGGACGCCAAAGCCTCCAGCTGCTGCTGACCCCTGCCCTCCTGATTCCCGCCGCCGCCGCGAGCGCCGAAGTCTGGGGCGCCGCGTGGGCACACCTGCGCCTTCGATATCCCACTTCACGAGCCCACCATGACCGACACCCGAGCGCTGAACGTCCTTTTCCTCTGCACCCACAACTCGGCCCGCAGCATCCTGGCCGAGGCGGTGCTCAACGACCTGGGCGCCGGCCGCTTCCAGGCCTTCTCCGCCGGCAGCAGCCCGCGCGAGAACCAACAGCCCAACCCCATGGCGCTGGAAGTGCTCCAGAAAGCCGGCATCGACACCGCAGGCCTGCGCAGCAAGAGCTGGGACGAGTTCGGCGGCGCGCATGCGCCGCACATGGATCTGGTCATCACGGTGTGCGACAACGCGGCCGGCGAAGTCTGCCCGTACTGGCCCGGTCAGCCGGCCACCGCGCATTGGGGCTATGCGGACCCCTCGGAGGTCGAAGGCACCGACGAGCAGCGCCGTGAGGCCTTTCGCCAGACGCTGCACGCCATCCGGCGCCGGCTGGAGCTGCTGGTGAACCTGCCCGCGACCCGCCTCGACAAGATGGTCCTCGAGTCCACCGCCCGCGCACTGTCGAAGTCCTGAGCCATGGCGTCCCTCACGTCCGGGGCGGTGGCCGCCCCCGCGCCGGCCATCGGCTTCTTCGAGCGCTATCTGACCGTCTGGGTGGGCCTGTGCATCCTGGCGGGGGTTGGACTCGGCCAGTGGTTCCCGTCTGCCTTTCAGGCGGTGGCGGCCATGGAGGTGGCCCGGGTCAATCTGCCGGTGGGCCTGCTGATCTGGATCATGATCGTTCCGATGCTGCTGAAGATCGACTTCGGCGCACTCGGCCAGGTCAAGGCCCACTGGCGCGGCATCGGTGTCACGCTGTTCGTGAACTGGGCCGTCAAGCCCTTTTCCATGGCGCTGCTGGGCTGGTTGTTCATCCGCCATGTCTTTGCGCCGCTCCTGCCCCCGGAACAGTTGGACAGCTACGTCGCCGGGCTCATCCTGCTGGCCGCCGCGCCGTGCACGGCGATGGTCTTCGTATGGAGCCAGCTGTGCCGCGGCGACCCGTACTTCACGCTGTCGCAGGTGGCCCTGAATGACGCGCTGATGGTGGTGGCCTTCGCGCCGCTGGTGGCGCTGCTGCTGGGCCTGTCTTCCATCGCCGTGCCCTGGGACACCCTGCTGATGTCGGTCGGCCTCTACATTGTGGTGCCGGTGATCCTGGCCCAGGCGCTGCGTGCGCGGCTGCTCAAGGGCGGGCCGGCTCGGCTGCAGGCGGTCGCGGCCCAGCTCGGGCCGTGGTCCATGGCGGCGTTGCTGCTCACGCTGGTGTTGCTGTTTGCCTTCCAGGGTGAAGCGATCCTGCGTCAGCCGCTGGTCATCGCGCTGCTGGCCGTGCCGATCCTGCTGCAGGTGATCCTGAATTCAGGCCTGGCCTATCTGCTGAACCGAAAGCTGGGCGTGGCCCACTGCGTGGCCGGCCCTTCCGCCCTCATCGGCGCCAGCAACTTCTTCGAGCTGGCCGTGGCGACGGCCATCAGCGTTTTCGGGCTCCACTCCGGGGCGGCGCTCGCCACGGTCGTGGGTGTGCTGATCGAAGTGCCGGTGATGCTGGCGGTGGTCGCCGTGGTGAACCGTTCGCAGCGCTGGTACGAGGCCCGCTAAGTGCGTGAGCCCCATCAACGGCGCTTGCCGCCGAGCCCATCCCGTCACGCGCATCACCCGCCCCGCGCCATGGCTTGGGCTCAATCCCCGCGCGCCGGCCGCACGCGCGACGCGGCTTCCTTGGCGCGTTCGCGCGCCGTGTTCACGTCGGCCGCATGCGCCAGGGCCACGCCCATGCGGCGCTTGACGAAGCTCTCGGGCTTGCCGAACAGGCGGATGTCGCTGCCTGGCACGGCCAGGGCCTCGGCCACGCCGTCGAAGACGATGCCGGTCGCGTCCACGCCGCCGTAGATCACGGCGCTGGCGCCCGGGCTCTTGAGCGAGGTGTCCACCGGCAGGCCGAGGATGGCGCGCGCATGCAGTTCGAATTCGCTCTGCCATTGCGTGGCCAGCGTGACCAGGCCGGTGTCGTGCGGACGCGGGCTCACTTCGCTGAACCAGACCTGCTCGCCTTTGACGAATAGCTCCACGCCGAAGAGGCCCTGGCCGCCGAGGTCGCTGGTGACGCGGCGCGCGATCTCCTGCGCCTTCTCCAGTGCCGCCGGGTGCATGGGGTGCGGCTGCCAGCTTTCGACATAGTCGCCGCTGACCTGCACATGGCCCACCGGGGCGCAGAAGTGCGTGTGCACGCCACCGTCCTCGCCCCGGGCACGCACGGTCAGCAGCGTGATCTCGTAATCGAAGTCGATGAAGCCTTCGACGATCACGCGGCCGTGGCTCACGCGGCCGCCGGCCATGGCGTAGTCCCAGGCCTTCTTCACGTCGGCCGGGCCGTCGATCTTGCTCTGGCCCTTGCCGGAGCTGCTCATCACGGGCTTGACGATGCAGGGGTAGCCGATGCCCTGGCCATTCGCGCCATCGATGGCGGCCTGCAGTTCTTCCAGCGAATCGCAGAACTGGTACGGGCTGGTGGGCAGGCCCAGCGTCTCGGCCGCCAGGCGGCGGATGCCTTCGCGGTCCATGGTCAGGCGCGCGGCCCGCGCGGTGGGAATGACGCGCACCCCACCGGCCGCTTCCAGCTCTTCGAGCACGGGCGTGGCGATGGCCTCGATCTCGGGCACCACCAGGTCGGGCTTCTCGGCCTCGATCAGCGCCCGGAGCTGCGCCGCATCGCTCATGGGGAGGGTGCGCGCATGGTGCGCCACCTGCTGGCCGGGCGCGTTCTCATAACGGTCCACGGCGATGGTCTCCACGCCCAGGCGCTGCAGCGCGATCAGCACCTCCTTGCCGAGCTCGCCCGAGCCGAGCAGCATCACGCGGGTGGCGGAGGGAGACAAGGGCGTTCCGAGGCGGGTCATGGTGCAGCAGACGAAGAAGTGGAGAAGAAGGCCCGCAATGGTAGCCAGCGCCGCGCGCTCAGCGCAGGTCCGGCCCCATCGCGCGCGCCATCGTGCGTGCCACCTGCGCGAAGTTGAGCACCATTTGCGACACCGGCCCGCGCCGGTGCGCCACGGCCAGCCCGGCGCGGATGGACGAGCGCCGCAGCGGCCGCCAGACCACGCCCTGCACGCTCAACTGCCGCAGCGACGCGGGCAGCAGCGACACGCCCAGCTCCGCCGACACCAGGGACAGCACCGACGCGATCTGCGGGGCCAGCGGGCCGCGCTCGGGCTCGAAGCCGGCTTCGCGGCAGGCGGCCAGCACGCCATCGTGCAGGCTGATGCCCACGGGCCGCGGCGTGAGGATGAAGGGATCGTGCCGCAACAGCGCCAGATCGAGCCCGCCGCGCCCGCGTGCGGCCGCATGCGTGGCCGGCAGCACCGCCGCCAGCGGCTCCTCGATCAGCGGCTGCACCTGCACCTCGGGCGGGTCGGACTGCGAGGGCCGTAGGATCGCCACGTCCAGCCGCTGCGCCAGCAGGCCCTGCATCAGCAGCACCGAATTCGCCTCTTCCACGCGCAGGTCCACCGCCGGGAACTGCTGGCGGAAGGCGCGGATGCAGGCCGGCAGCAGCGGGCTGAGCGCCACCGAGCCCGTGAAGCCCAGGCTCAGCTGGCCCGCCTCGCCACGGGCCGCGCGCCGCGCGCGCTGCACGGCGTCGGCGGCCTGACCGGGCAGCGGCTGCACGGCCTCCAGAAAGGCCTGGCCGGCTTCGGTCAGCGCTGCGCCATGCGGCAGGCGGTGGAACAGGGCCGCGCCCACTTCGGCCTCCAGGTCGCGGATCTGCAGGCTCAGCGGCGGCTGGCCGATGCCCAGCCGGGCCGCGGCGCGCGTGAAGTTGCCTTCGTCGGCCACGGCCAGGAAGTAGCGGATGTGGCGAAGCTCCATCGCGATGTGCCCCAGGTATCTGCCGAATATATGGGATCGGTTACGGACATAGATTAGACAGATTGCGGGGCGCGGCCTAAAGTCCGCCGCCAAGGGACCAGTCCGCCGCATCCTCCTCAGGCTCGCAAGCACGCGAGACCCGGCGGGCCGCTGGCCCGGACAGCCATGAACCGCACCTTGACGCAGGCGGCCGCAGGGGCCGCGCACACCGCCCCCGCCCCATCGCCCACCTCCGCGCCGGCCTCCGCAGCCGCCCGCACAGACGCCCCTCCCGCACCCGCGGTCACCGACGGCATCCGGCCCGGCACGGCCGAGGGCCGGCGCGCCGGACTCGCGCTCTTCCTGGTCGGCTTCGCCACCTTCTCACTGATCTACTGCGTGCAGCCGCTGCTGCCGGCCTTCTCGGCCGGCTTCGGCATCAGCCCGGCGGCCAGCTCGCTTGCGCTGTCGCTCACCACCGGCTCCCTGGCTTTCTCCATCGTGATGGCGGGCGCCTTTTCGCAGGCGCTGGGGCGCCGCGGCGTGATGGCAGCGTCGATGCTGCTGGCGGCCCTGCTCAACATCGCGGCCGCGCTGATGCCGCACTGGCACGGCCTGCTGGTGGCCCGAGCACTCGAAGGCCTGGTGCTGGGCGGCGTGCCGGCCGTGGCCATGGCCTGGCTGGCCGAAGAGATCCACCCCGCGCACCTGGGCCGCAGCATGGGCCTGTATGTGGCGGGCACGGCCTTCGGCGGCATGGCCGGGCGCGTGGGCATGGGACTGATGACGGAGTTCACCTCCTGGCGCACGGCCATGCTGGCGCTGGGCGTGCTGTGCCTGCTGTGCGCCATCGCCTTCGCCAGGCTGCTGCCGCCCTCGCGCCACTTCACGCCCAAGCCGGGCCTGAACCTGGGCTACCACCTGTCGACCTGGGGCGCGCACCTGCGCAACCGCGGCCTGCTGCGCCTGTATGCCATCGGCTTCCTCAGCACCAGCGTGTTCGTGGCGCTGTTCAACTACGCCACCTTCCTGCTGTCGGCACCGCCGCATGCGCTGAGCCAGACGCTGGTGAGCCTGATCTTCCTGAGCTACGCGCTGGGCATGGTGTCTTCGTCGACGGCCGGGCGCCTGGCCGACCGGCTGGGCCGCCGGCCGCTGCTGGCCGCCGGCTTCGCCCTCATGCTGGGCGGCGTGCTGCTCACGCTGGCCGGGTCGCTGTGGCTCATCATCACGGGCATCGCCGTCGTCACCACGGGCTTCTTCATCGCCCATGCGGTGGCCAGCAGCGCGGTGGGGCCGCAGGCCGGCAGTGCCAAGGGGCACGCCGCGTCGCTGTACCTGCTGTTCTACTACCTGGGCTCCAGCGTCACCGGCTCCGTGGGCGGCTGGTTCTGGGAGCACGGCGGCTGGAACGCCGTGGTCGCGCTCGCGGCCGGCCTGTGCGCCTCGGCCCTGGTCCTCGTCTTCATCGGCGCCTTCCCCAAGCGCGTGTCGCCATGAAACCCGTTCCCCTTCTCTTCCTGCCCGGCCTGCTGTGCGACGAGGCGCTGTGGGCGCAACAGGCCCAGACGCTGGCCGACGTGGCCACGCCGCAGGTGGCCGACCTGACGCAGGACGACAGCGTGGCCGGCATGGCAGCCCGCGCATTGGCCGCCGCGCCGGAGCGCTTCGCCCTTGCCGCGCTGTCCATGGGCGGCTACGTGGCCTTCGAGATCCTGCGCCAGGCGCCCGAGCGCGTGCTGCGCCTGGCCCTGTTCGACACCAGCGCCGCGCCCGACGACGAAGCGCGTGCCGCCCGACGGCGCGCGTCCATCGCCTTCCTGTCGCACGGCAAATTCGCGGGCGTGACGCAGCAACTGCTGCCGCAGCTGGTTCAGCCCCGACACGTGGATGGGCCCGTGGGCCAGACCGTGCGCGACATGGCCGCACGCGTGGGCCAAGCGGCCTTCGTGCGGCAGCAGACGGCCATCCTGGGCCGGCCCGACTCGCGGCCGCTGCTCGCGCAGGTGCGCGTGCCCACGCTGATCGGCGTGGGCGACGGCGACCGGCTCACGCCGCTGGCCGAGGCCCGCACGATGCACGAGGGCATCGCACATTCGCGGCTGCATGTGTTCGAGGACTGCGGCCACCTGCCGCCGCTGGAAGCGCCCGAGGCCGCGAGCGCGGTGCTGCGCGAATGGCTGAGCGCGCCCGCCTGAACCACGCGCTCAGTACCCGCGTTCGGGCTCGACCACACCCGTGATCGCCTCGCCGCGCTGCAGCGCACGGATCTTGCCGGCGATCTGCGCGATGGATTCGCGCCGCAGCGTGCGGGCCGAGCCATGCGGCGTGACGGTGATCTTGGGGTGGCGCCAGAAGGCATGCTCGCCGGGCAGCGGCTCCTGCTGGAACACGTCCAGCGTGGCGCCGGCCAGGTGGCCGCTGTCGATCAGCGGGATCAGGTCTTCTTCCACCAGGTGGCCGCCGCGCGCGATGTGGATCAGGTAGCCGCCGCGCTTGAGCGCGCCCAGCGTGGTCTTGTTGAGGATGCCGCGCGTGGCGTCGGTCAGTGGCAGCAGGTTGACCAGCACGCGCGTGTTGACCAAGAAGTCGCCCAGCCGCGCCTCGCCCGCGAAGCAGCGCACGCCGTCGATCTCCTTGCGCGTGCGGCTCCAGCCCAGCACCGGGAATTCGAACTGCTGCACCGCCCTGGCCACGCGCTCGCCGAGCACGCCCAGGCCCATGATGCCGACCGGGAAGTCGGCGCGCTCCAGCGGCTTGCGGTAGACCCAGCGGCCCTGGCGCGCCTCGGCCTCGTACACGTCGAACTCGCGGAAGTGGCGGATCAGCGCATGGCACACGTACTCGGCCATCTGCACCGACATGCCGGCATCGTCCAGCCGCACCACCTGCAGCCCGGGCGGCAGCCGCAGCTTCATGATCGCGTCCACGCCGGCGCCGATGTTGAACATCCCCTTGAGCTGCGGCTGCTCGTCGATCAACTGCTGCGGCGGCGCCCACACCACCGCGTGATCGGCCTGCGGCGCCCCCGGCGACCAGGCAAACACCTCGGCCTCGGGCAGCGCGGCCTGCAGGCCCTCCACCCAAGGTTCAGGCTTGTTGTCGGTCAGGCAGACGGCGATGCGCACGGCGGAGCTCCTCGGGGTGGCGGACGATGGCCCCGACTGTACCCAAGGCCGCGCCGGCGCTCAGGCCGGCGGGAACCACGCCGCCGGCACGCGCACCGGCAGCGCCAGCAGGATCTGCCCCATGCCCTTGCCCAATGCGTCGTTGCGCAGCGAGGCCATGCCGCCGCCGCCCAGGGCCCGTTCGCACACGAAGTTGAAGGCGTGGATGCCCGGCACCTCGTGGCGCGTGACCGGCCCTTCGGCCAGGTGCGCCAGGTGCGCAGCGACGCGCTGCGGCGTGAGTTGCGCGCGCAGCAGCGGCAGCCACTCCGGCCGCCGCGCGATCACGCCGATGTTGGAGGTGTCGCCCTTGTCGCCCGAACGCGCCCAGGCCAGCCGGATCAGCGGCACTTCCACCGTCGGCCCCGCGGGTTCCTCCAGCGGCAGCGGCGGGCCGGCGGGCGCGGGCGCCACGTCGGACGCAGGCACGGTGCCGGCCGGCGGCGGTAGCGGCGGTAGGTCGACCGGCGCGCCGTCGAGCCGGACCTGCGGCGCGACGCGGCCCTTGTCCAGCAGGAAGGCGTACTGGCGGATCAGCGGCGAGACGCCCGCGCGCCCGCCCGCGCCCGTGGTGCCCGGCGCCCACGAGGTGCCGGCCGGTGCGATCTCGCGCGCCAGCAGCTCCAGCGCGGCCTTGTCGGGGTGGCGCGCCGTCACGCGCAGAACGGCCTCGCGCACGCCCGCCGCGGCGGGCTGGGCATGTGGGCCATAGGGGCTCTCGCTGCCCAGCACCTCGACGAGCGTCGCGCTGAAAGGCGCCAGGCCGCGCGCGGCCAGCAGATCGCCCACGCGCTCCAGAATGGCCTCGCCGGTGCGGCGCGCCTTGGCCACGGCGTCGAAGCCCACGACGGTGAGCTGCGCCGAGGTCTTGAAGCCGTCCACGTAGGTGGCGCAGACCTTGTAGCTGCCGGTGGGCGCGCGGCCGCGCGCGCCGTGCACGCGCACCTGCTGCGGCCCGGCCGGCTCGATGCGCACCTGCGTGAAGTCGCACACCACGTCCGGCAGCAGGTAGGCCGCCGGGTCGCCGATCTCGTAGAGCATCTGCTCGGCCACCACCTGCGGCGCAACCAGGCCGCCGGTGCCCTCGGGCTTGGTGACGGTGAAGCTGCCGTCGGCGGCGCACTCGACGATGGGGTAGCCGATGTGCGCCCAGTCGGGCACCTCCTGCCAGTCGGTGTGCAGCCCGCCGGTGGCCTGGCAGCCGCACTCGATGATGTGGCCGGCCAGGCTGCCGCCGGCCAGCGCGTCGAAGTCGCCGGGCCGCCAGCCGAATGCGTGCATCAGCACGCCCAGCGTCACGGCCGAATCGACGCAGCGGCCGGTGATGACGACCTGCGCGCCGGCATCCAGCGCCACCTTGACCGGCAGCGCGCCCAGGTAGGCGTTGGCCGTGACGACCCGGGCCGGCAGCGGCGCGCCGCGCTGCAGCTCGGCCACGGGCGGCTGCGCGGCGCGCAGCTCCGGGATCAGCGGCAGCACGTCGTCGCCGGTGACGACCGCGATCTTCACCGGCACGCCCAGTTCGTCGGCCAGCGCGCGCAGCGCATCGGCGCAGCCCTGCGGGTTGACGCCGCCGGCGTTGCTGACCACGCGGATGCCCTGAGCGACCGCGTCCTTCAGCACCGAGCGCATCGCCACGGTGACGAAGTCGGTGGCGTAGCCCATCTCGGGCTTCTTCATGCGCGCCGCGGCCAGGATGGACATGGTGAGTTCGGCCAGGTAGTCGAACACCAGGTAGTCGACCCGGCCGCCGGCCACCAGCTGCGGGGCGCCCACGCTGGAGTCGCCCCAGAAGCCGGAGGCGCCGCCGATGCGCACGGTCTTCGGTTGCTTCATCGCCCGCTCCATCGCGTCGCCGCGCTCACTGCGGCTCGATGCCGGCCGCGCGGATGACCCGCTCCCACTTCTTCATGTCGGTGGCCTGGAACTGCGCCAGCGCCTCGGGCGTGCCGAAGGCCACCTCGCCGCTGGTCTTGGCCTGGAAGGCCTGGACCTCGGGCGATGCCGAGGCCTTGCCGAAGGCCGCGTTCAGCCGCTTGACCACGGCGGGCGGCAGGCCGGCCGGCCCGTAGATCGCGAACCAGTAGCTCATGTCGTAGCCCTTCACCCCGGCCTCGGCCACGGTCGGCACATCCGGCGCGGCGGCCAGGCGTTGGGCGCCGCTGGCGGCCAGCGCGCGCAGCTTGCCGCCCTGCACCTGCGGCACGGCGGTGGGCGCGTCGGCGAACATGAAGTCGAACTGCCCGCCGATCAGGTCGGTGATGGCCTGCGGGTTGCTCTTGTAGGGCACGTGGGTGACGTCCACGCCGGCCATCTGCTTGAGCAGCTCGCCTGCCACCTGGCTGGAAGAGGAACCGCTGCCGAAGTTGAGCTTGCCCGGCCTCTTCTTCGCCGCCGCCAGCAGGTCGGCCAGCGTCTTGTAGGGCGCATCGGGCCGCACCAGCAGCAGCATCTGGCCCTTGGCCAGCAGCGCGATGGGCGTGAAGTCCTTGACCGGGTCGTAGGGCACCGTCTTGAACAGGTAGGGGTTGGCCACCTGCGTGGTGTTGGTGGTGATGAACACGGTGTAGCCGTCGGGCGGGGCCTTGGCGACGTGCTGCGCGGCGATGAAGCCGCTGGCGCCGCCCTTGTTGTCGACCACGACCGGCACCTTCAGGTCGTCGGACACGGCCTGGCCATAGACCCGCGCCGACTGGTCCGTGCCGCTGCCGGCAGCAAAGGGCACCACGAGGGTGATGGGCTTGCTCGGGTAGTCCTGCGCCTGGGCAAGGGGCGCCGCCATGGCCAGCGCAGCGGCGCTCAGCATCAGCGCCGTGGTGGCGGCTCGGCGGGAAGGGCGGAAGAGGATCATGGTGTCTCCGGGGGGGTGATGGGGGGCGTGGGCACCTGGTGGCGTGCGTTGTGTTCTCCCAGGCGCGGCGCGACGCCTTGCACCTGCGGCCGGCTGCCGTCGATGCACAGCGGCATCGCGGTGAGGGAGAAGTCGGCGCCGGGCACCGGCGCCAGCATCCCCAGCGCCTGCACCTGCGGATGCGCCAGCGCCTCGGGCACCGAATGCACCGGCGCGCAGGGCACGCCGGCCGCCTCGAAGCGCTCGCTCCACGCGGCCCGCGTGCGCGTGCGCAGGATCGGTGCCAGTTGCTCGAACAGCGTCGCCTTGTGTGCCAGGCGGGCACGGTTGGTGGCGAAGCGCTCATCGCCGATCCACTCCGGCCGCTCCAGCGCGTGGGCCAGCTTGGCGAACAGGCGGTCGTTGCCGCAGCAGATCAGCAGCGGCCCGTCGGCGGTGTCGAAGGCCTCATAGGGCACGAAGCCGGGATGACCGGAGCGATGCCGCTGCGGCAGCCGCCCCTCGTTGGCCCAGGCATCGCCCTTCTGCGCGTTCCAGGCCAGCGCGGTCTCCAGCAGCGAGGTGCTCAGCAGGCCGCCGCGTCCGGTGCGCTCGCGCCGGTGCAGCAGCGCCAGCACGCCGATCACCAGCCACATGCCCGAGCCCTGGTCGCACATCGAGGCGCCGGAGCGCATCGGCGGGTCGCCCTCGCCGCCGTTGGTGCTCGACAGGCCGCTGAAGGCCTGCAGCAGCGGCTCGTAGCCGGGCCGCATGGCCATCGGGCCGGTGGCGCCGAAGGCCGAGATCTCGCCGTAGATCAGCCGCGGGTGGCGCGCGCACAGGGTCTGGCCGTCGATGCCCAGCGCCCCGGGCACGCCGGGCCGCAGGTTGTGGATGAAGACGTCGGCCTGCGCCGCAAGCCGGTCGAGGTGCGCACGGCCGGCCTCCGTCTTGAGGTCCAGCGCGACCGACTGCTTGCCGCGGTTGAAGATGTGGAAGTTGAGCGCGTCGCCGTGGCGGAAGGCCGGGCCCATGCGGCGCGCGTCGTCGCCGCCCTCGGTGCGCTCGACCTTGACCACCTCGGCGCCCAGGTCGGCCAGGATCGCGCCGGCGAAGGGGCCGGCCAGCACCTGGCCCAGCTCCAGCACGCGCACGCCTTCAAGCACGCCCGCCATGTCGGTTCTCCATCGGTCTGTCTCCTGATCTGGCGGCCAGTCTAGGCAAGGGGATCTGATCTGTGAATCGCTACATTTCTATATCTGTGATAACTCCTGCGGATCAATGACATGCGCATCGACCTCAACATGCGGCAGCTCGAAGCCTTCGTGCGCGTGGCGGAGTGCGGCAGCTTCCGGCAGGCCGCGCAGCAACTCGGCCAGTCGCAGCCCGCGCTCAGCGGCGCCATCCGGCGCGCCGAGCAGACGCTGGGCGCGCGCCTGTTCGACCGCGACACGCGCCACGTGCGCATCACGGCCGTCGGGCAGGAGCTGCTGCCCATCGCGCGCCGCATCCTGCGCGACTTCGACGATGCGCTGGGCGACCTGGGCGAGTTCATGGCCGGGCGCAGCGGCTGCGTGACGGTGACGGCCCTGCCGTCCATCAGCGTCGCGCTGGCGGTGCGCGCGGCCGCCGCATTCATGCGCACGCATCCGCAGGTGCGCTTCGCGCTGACCGAGGCGCCGGCCGACCTGCTGCTGACCGCGGTGGAGGAAGGCCGCGCCGACCTCGGCCTGAGCGTGCGCCCGGCGCCGCAGCAGCGCCTGCGCTACCAGCACCTGCTCGACGATGCCTTCGTGCTGGTATGCCGCCGCGACGACCCGCTGGCCGCGCGCCGGTCCGTGCCCTGGTCGGTGTTCGCCACCCGCCCGTGCATCGTCAGCGCGCCGCACAGCAGCATCCGGGCGATGACGGACGCGGCCTTCCTGCGCCTGCGCAGGCCGGTGCGGCCGGTGCTGGAGTTTCCCAGCGTGGCGGCCTGCGGCGCGATGGTGAGCGGCGGGCTCGGTATCACCGCCCTGCCGCGGCTGGCGCTCCAATTGGTGGACATGGCCGCTCTGGCGACCGTGCCGCTGGTGCAGCCGACCGTGTCGCGGCCGATCGGCATCGTCACGCGCATCGGCCGTTCGCTGTCGCCCGCGAGCCGGGCCTTCATGGCCGGCCTGCAGGCCGAGGCTCAATCGCCCGGCCGCGGCAGTTCCGCCCCCTCTGCCACCTGATCGCCCGGCGCGGGGAGCCGTTCCCCACCGCGCCGCCGATCGTCGTCATGCCCCGGTTCTGCGGGCACGACGACGGCGCCACGCTCGCGCCAGCACACCCAGGCCCCCGAAGAACGGCACGGCCACCACCGCCCAGGGCAGCGCGGCCGCGACGAAGGTGATGACAGCGGCGGCGCTGTCGGCCAGGGTCTCGCCGGCCTGCTCCCACGCGCGCGCGATGGGGTTGGAGCCGCCGCCGCTGACCACGCGCCGCTCGGCGCGGAACTCGATGTCGATCTGCTGCATGCGCGTGCGCGACTGCAGGGCCTTGAGCTGCGCGGCATGGCTGTCCAGTTCGGCCTGGGTCTGCGTGAGCGTGCGCTGGATCTCCAGCAGGTCCTTCAGCGCGCGCTGCGCATCGGGCCGCGCGAGCAGCGCGCGCAGGCTGTCGCGGAATTCGGTGCGGTTGCGGATGTGGGCCTGCACGTCGATCACCTGCGCCGTGAGGTCCTCGCTGTGCGTGTCCTGCTGCACGATGGCACCGCCGCCCTGCAGGGCGCCCAGCAACTGGTCCACATCTTCGGGCGCCACGCGCAGCGACAGGCTGGCGCCGGCCGCCTGGCGCGGCGTTTCCTGCCGCAGCGAGGCCGTGAGCAATTCGCAGCGCAGCGTGCCGCATTGCGCGCGCACCTTCTCCCACAGCGTGGGCAGTTGATCGCCCGGGCTTTCGACGGTGAGCATCTGCCGCACGGCGATGTGGCGCTCCACGGCGGCGGTCTCGGCCGACGCGTCGGCCTGCGCGCCGCCGCGCTGCAGTTGCAGGGCAGTCGGCGCGGGCGCAGCCGGCATGACGGCCTCGGCCATCGCGGCCTCGGTGGACGGCCCCGGCGCCTGGCCGCAAGCGGCGAGCGCCAACGAGAGCGCCAGCAGCAGACCGGCCGAGAGAGGGCGCGCGGCCGTCCGGTGATTCCATTTCCTGTGCATGACCATCGTTCCAGAGGGAGTGAAGACCCCCCTGATACGGTACAGCGCCAGGAATGGGGTCAAGGCCTCTCGCGAACGATGGCCAGAACGGCTGCGGCAGGCGTTCGCCCGCCGCCCGTCAGGCGCTGACCGCCAGCTTCAGCAGCTCGGCCCCTTCCGTTACCTGGTCCCCCGGCGCGTAGAGCAGCTCCTGCACCGTGCCGTCGGCCGGCGCGGCAATGGTGTGCTCCATCTTCATCGCCTCCATCACGGCCAGGGCCTGGCCCTTGGCCACGGTATCGCCGGCCTTGACGGCGAAGGACACGACCTTGCCCGGCATGGGCGCTGTGAGGCGGCCGCCTTCTGCCTGCGTGTCGCCCGCATGCGCGAGGCGGTCCACGGGCGTGATGCGCGTGGCACCCTGCGGCGCGAACACATGGGCCTGGCCCTGGTGCACGTACACGTCGAGCGTGTGGCGCGCCCCGTGGAACTCGACCTCGATGCGGCGGTCCGGGAACTGGCCGATCAGCAGCGGGCCGGCGATGGTGCCGTCGCCCTCGCCCACCGTCAGGTGCAGGCCGCCGTTTCCTTCATAGCGCAGCAGCGCCTGGACCGGCTCGCCATGGAACTCGAAGGCGAAGGGGCGGGGGTAGCTACCCAGCGCGCGCCAGCCGTCGCGGCGGTCGAAGCCGCTGGCCGGGCCGCTCACGTTCTGCGGCCATTCGCCGAGGATCTGCTGCGCGATGGCGGCGGCCACGGCCAGCGGCAGGCCCAGCGGCTCGCGCTTGAAGAGCACGGCGCGCTCGCGCTCGATCAGCGCCGTGTCCAGCTTCGCCTGCGCGAAGGATTCGGTCGCCAGCACGCCGCGCAGGAACTGCACGTTGGTCGCCACGCCCACGATGTGCACCTCGGCCAGCGCGGCGTCGAGCCGCGCCAGCGCCTCGGCGCGCGTGGCGCCGTGCACGATGAGCTTGGCGATCATCGAATCGTAGAAGGGCGAGATCTCGCCGCCCTCGCGCACGCCGTCGTCCACGCGCACGCGGCTGCGCTGGAAGGCCGTATGCTGCGCGGGCTTGCGGTAGACGTGCAAGGTGCCGGTGGCGGGCAGGAAGTTGTTGTCCGGGTTCTCGGCGCAGATGCGCGCCTCGATCGCATGGCCGTGGATCTGCAGCTGCTCCTGCTGCAGGGGCAGCGGCTCGCCGGCGGCAACGCGCAGCTGCCATTCGACGAGGTCCAGGCCGGTGATGGCCTCGGTCACCGGATGCTCGACCTGCAGGCGCGTGTTCATCTCCATGAAATAGAACTTCATGGCCTCGGGCGCGTCGTAGCCGCCGGTCTGCTCGACGATGAATTCCACGGTGCCCGCGCCCACATAGTTGACGGCGCGCGCCGCGTTGACGGCCGCCTCGCCCATCTGCTGGCGCATGGCTTCGGTCATGCCGGGCGCGGGCGCTTCCTCCAGCACCTTCTGGTGGCGGCGCTGCACCGAGCAGTCGCGCTCGAAGAGGTAGACGCAATTGCCTTGCGTATCGCCGAAGACCTGGATCTCGATGTGGCGCGGGCGCTGCACGTACTTCTCGATCAGCACCGCGTCGCTGCCGAAGCTGTTGATCGCCTCGCGCTGGCAGCTGGCCAGCGCGGCGGCGAAGTCTTCGCTTTTTTCGACGATGCGCATGCCCTTGCCGCCACCGCCCGCGCTGGCCTTGATCAGCGCCGGGTAGCCGATGCGGTCGGCCTCGCGCTGCAGCAGTTCGGGGTTCTGATCGGCGCCGTGGTAGCCCGGCACCAGCGGCACGCCGGCCTGTTCCATCAGGCGCTTGGACTCGGCCTTCAGGCCCATCGCCAGGATGGCCTCGGCCGGCGGGCCGATGAAGACCAGGCCGGCTTGGGCGCAGGCGCGCGCGAAGTCCTCGTTCTCGCTCAGAAAGCCGTAGCCGGGGTGGATGGCTTCGGCGCCCGTGGCCTTGGCGGCCGCGATGATCTTTTCCCAGCGCAGGTAGCTGTCCTTGGGGGCGCTGCCGCCCAGGTGCACGGACTCGTCGCAGGCCCGCACATGGTTGGCATGCGCGTCGGCGTCGGAATACACGGCGACCGTGCGGATGGCCAGGCGCCGCGCCGTGGCCGCCACGCGGCAGGCGATTTCACCGCGGTTGGCGATCAGGATCTTCTTAAACATGGCGGGTCTCCGCGGTGAAATCGCCTCGGCAGGCTGCGCCTGCCAGGCAATTTGGCTGCGCCGCTGCGCCGCTGCGCGGCTGGTCACCGCGATTGGCGATCAGGATCTTCTTGAACACATCGGTCTCCTTGAATTCAGGACGTGGGGGCCGCGGACGTGCTCCCACCAAAAAATGCTTTCAGCTTGCGCAGCACCCCGCGCAGGAACTTCCACAGCACGATCAGCAGCGCCACCGACACGATCAGCATCAGCCCCAGCGCGATGCCGAAGGCGATGGGATGCTGCGTGGCCAGCCACACCACGCCGACCACCAGCCCGTCCTCGAACAGCGAGGCCAGCCAGTTGGAAAAGGGCTCGGGCGAGGTGTTGATGGCCGCGCGCGCGGTGGCCTTGGTGGCAAAGGAGGTGGCGGCCAGCGAGCCGCCCAGCAGGCCCGCGGCCAGGCCCCACACGGCGTTGTCGCCGCCGAACACGCCGGCCGCCAGCAGCGCACCGCCCGGAATGCGGATCACGCTGTTCACCGAATCCCACAGGCTGTCGAGCCAGGGCACCTTGTCGGCAAAGAACTCCACCACCAGCATGAAGCCGCTCACGGCCAGCACCACCGGATGCGCCAGCAGCTGCAGGCCGCCGGGCAGCGCCAGCCAGTCGGCCGCGCCCATGGCGCCGACCAGGAACACCACCGCATAGAGCCGGAAGCCGCTGGCCCAGCCCAGTGCGCCCGCCAGCGCCAGCAGGGCGGGCAGGTCCATCCCCGCGATCGCCCGGCTCGCCTGCTGGCCGGCCGCCTGCGCCGCATCGGCCAGCGCGGGGTCCGCATGCAAGCCCAGGCGGTGCAGCCACTGGATGAAAGCGTCGATCATGGTCAGGGTCCCTGCGGAGGGTCAGGACGCCATGATGCGCGGTGAAGCCGCAGGCATGGCGAGGCTCAGCGCGCCAGCCATGACGGCTTGCGCTTCTCGAGGAAGGACTTCAGGCCTTCGCGGCCTTCCTCGCCCGCGCGCAAGGTGGCGATGCGCACCACGGTCTCGTGGTTCAGTGCCTCGGTGATAGGCTGTCCCGCCACGTCGCGCCACAGGCGCTTGCTTTCCCCCACTGCACCAGGCGCGGCGGCCAGGAGGTTCCTGAGCACTTCGTCCACCTTGGTGTCCAGCGCGTCGGCCGCGACCACCTCGTGCACGAAGCCGATGCGGTGCGCCTCGGCGGCGCCGAAGCGCTCGGCCGTGAGGAAGTAGCGCTGCGCGGCGCGCGCGCCCATGGCGCGGATCACATAAGGACTGATGGTCGCGGGGATGAGGCCGATCTTCACTTCGCTCAGGCAGAAGTGCGCCGTGTCGGCCGCGATGGCCACGTCGCACACCGACACCAGGCCCATGCCGCCCGCGTATACGTCGCCCTGGATGCGCGCGATGACCGGCAGGCGGCTCTGCTCCAGCGTGCGCAGCATGCGCGGCAGGCCGGCGGCGTCCTGCAGGTTCTCATCGTGCGTGTACTCGGCGGCCTTCTTCATCCAGTTGAGGTTGGCGCCGGCGCAGAAGGCCGGGCCGCGCCCGCCCAGCACCACAGCGCGCACGCCGGGCGTGGTCTCGGCCTGCGTCACCGCATCGCCCAGTTCGCGGATGAACACGTCGTCGATGGCGTTGCGCATCTCGGGGCGGTTGAGCCAGATGCGGGCCACGGCGCCGTCGAGCACCAGTTCGAGGGTGGTGAAATCAGTCATGCGGAGGCTGCCTCCTGTTGCAGCAGTCGGACCCAGTCCAGTTCGGGCGATTTCAGACCCAGCGCCGTGAGCGCGGCGGTGAGCTGGCCCCGGTGGTGGGTCGCGTGGTTGAACACATGGCCCAGGGTGGGCGTGAAGGGCAGGCGCACCAGCTCGCCATTGCCGCGCGTGTAGTGCAGTTCGCCGTCGAAGCGCTCGGCCGTCAGCGCCTGGACCCAGGGCTGCCAGCGCGGCACATCGGCCTGCAGGGCGGCCACCAGCGGCTCACGCTCGGCATGCGGCACGGCGTCGAGCGCGATGCGCGGTGACTGCCCGAGCGCGAAACGCGACCACCAGATGCCGTCGGTCACGAGCAGGTGGCTCACTGTGCCGTGCACGGAGCCGAAGAACAGGCCGCAGTCGCGGTGCCACTGCGCGTCTTCCAGGCCTGCCAGCGCGCTCAGCAGGCGCTGCGTGGCCCACGCGTGGTAGCGCGCCAGGCCGGCGAAATAGGTGCGCAGGTCCACGGCCCGCGCCTCACATGCGGAACACGCCGAACTTCGGCTCGGGAATGGGCGCATGCCGCGCCGCCGCCAGCCCCAGCGCCAGCACGCGGCGCGTGTCGGCCGGGTCGATGATGCCGTCGTCCCACAGGCGCGCGGTCGCGTAGTACGGGTGGCCCTGGTCCTCGTACTGCTGGCGGATGGGTGCTTTGAAGGCCTCTTCCTCCTCGGCCGACCACTGGCCGCCCCTGGCCTCGATGCCGTCGCGCTTGACGGTGGCCAGCACGCTCGCGGCCTGCTCGCCGCCCATCACGCTGATGCGCGCGTTGGGCCACATCCAGAGGAAGCGCGGGCTGTACGCGCGGCCGCACATGCCGTAGTTGCCGGCGCCGAAGCTGCCGCCGATGATGACCGTGAACTTGGGCACGTTGGCCGTGGCCACGGCCGTCACCATCTTGGCACCGTGGCGCGCGATGCCTTCGTTCTCGTACTTGCGGCCCACCATGAAGCCGGTGATGTTCTGCAGGAAGACCAGCGGGATCTTGCGCTGGCCGCACAGCTCGATGAAGTGCGCGCCCTTCTGCGCCGACTCACTGAACAGGATGCCGTTGTTGGCGACGATGCCCACGGGCATGCCCTCGATCTCGGCAAAGCCGCACACCAGCGTGGCGCCGTAGCGGGCCTTGAACTCGTGGAACTCGCTGCCGTCGACGATGCGCGCGATGATCTCGCGCACGTCGAAGGGCTTGCGCGTGTCGGTGGGGATCACGCCATACAGCTCCTCGGCCGCGAAGAGCGGCGCACGCGGCGGGTTGACCGGAATGCGTTGGGCCTGGGTCGCACGCGCATTGAGATTCGCCACCGCCTGGCGCGCCAGCGCCAGCGCATGCAGGTCGTTCTGCGCCAGGTGGTCGGCCACGCCCGACAGGCGCGTGTGCACGTCGCCACCGCCCAGGTCCTCGGCCGTCACCACCTCGCCCGTGGCCGCCTTCACCAGCGGCGGGCCGCCCAGGAAGATGGTGCCCTGGTTCTTGACGATGATGGACTCGTCGCTCATCGCCGGCACGTAGGCGCCGCCGGCCGTGCACGAGCCCATGACCACCGCGATCTGCGCGATGCCCTCGGCGCTCATGTTGGCCTGGTTGTAGAAGATGCGGCCGAAATGCTCGCGGTCGGGGAAGACCTCGTCCTGGTTCGGCAGGTTGGCGCCGCCCGAATCGACCAGGTAGATGCAGGGCAGGCGGTTCTGCGCGGCGATCTCCTGCGCGCGCAGGTGCTTCTTCACGGTCATCGGGTAGTAGGTGCCGCCCTTCACGGTGGCGTCGTTGCACACGATCAGGCAGTCGACCCCGCTCACGCGGCCGATGCCGGCGATCAGCCCGGCGCCGGGCGCCGCACCGTCGTACATGCCGTGCGCGGCCAGTGGCGAGAGTTCGAGGAAAGGCGTGCCCGGGTCCAGCAGTTGGTTCACGCGCTCGCGCGGCAGCAGCTTGCCGCGCGCCGTGTGCTTGGCGCGCGCCGCCTCGCCACCTCCCTGCGCCACGCGCTCGAACTGCACGCGCAGGTCGTCGACCAGCGCGCGCATGGCGGCGGCGTTGGCCTGGAAGTCGGCCGATCGCGGATTGAGTTGGGTGGCCAGTGCCGTCATGGCTTGATGTTCCTTTGCTGTGTGTCCGTGGGGCCGGCGGCCGCCGGGCTTAAGCTCGGGGCAAAAGTCCCCGGGGAGCGCCGCCCACCATGCATACCGTCGAAACCGTCCTGCTCGTGCTCATGCTGGGGGCCCTGAGCGGGATCGCGGCGCGCTACGTGCGCGCCATCCCGCTGCCCCTGATCCAGATCGCGCTCGGTGCCCTGCTCTCGTGGCCGCGCCACGGGCTGCACATCGCCTTCGATCCGGAGCTGTTCCTGCTGCTGTTCATCCCGCCGCTGCTGTTTGCCGACGGCTGGCGCATCCCGAAGCGCGAGTTCTTCGCGCTGTGGCGCCCCATCCTGCGGCTGGCGCTGGGGCTGGTGCTGTTCACGGTGATCGGCCTGGGCTATCTGATCCACTGGCTGATCCCGGAGATCCCGCTCACCGTGGCCTTCGCGCTGGCGGCCGTGGTCTCGCCCACCGACGCGGTGGCCGTGTCGGCCATCACGCGCAACCTGGGCATGCCGGTCAAGACCATGCACATCCTCGAAGGCGAGTCGCTGCTCAACGACGCCTCGGGCCTGGTCGCCCTCAAGTTCGCCGTCGCCGCCACGCTCACGGGCCTGTTCTCGTGGACCGAGGCGGCCCAGGAGTTCCTGTGGATCGCCATCGGCGGCCTGGGCGCGGGGGCGCTGATCGGCTGGGGCTTTGCGCGCCTGCGGGCCGTGGTCACGCGACGCGTGGGCGACGTGGCGGCCACGCAGATGGTGCTGCTGCTCCTGCTCATGCCCTTTGCCGCCTATCTGCTGGCCGAGCGCATCGGCGTCTCGGGCATCCTGGCGGCGGTGGCGGCCGGCATCACGACCAACTTCGCCGACCTGGACCGCGGCGCCTACGTCACGGAGCGCATGCAGACCGCGGCGACCTGGACGCTGGTGGAATCGTCCTTCAACGGCGCCATCTTCCTGCTGCTGGGGCTGCAGCTGCCGTCCATCCTGGGCTCGATGGACGAATACCGGCACCACGGCGCCTGGACCCTGCTGGGCTACGTGGTCGCGATCAGCACCGCCTTGCTGCTGCTGCGCTGGGTCTGGCTCATGCTGGGCGTGCGCCGCAGCCTGGCCCGCGCGCACCGCACGGGCCGGATGGCCGAGCCGCCCTCGCCGCTGCTGCAGCTGGCGACCACGCTGGCCGGCATCCGCGGCGCGGTGACGCTGGCCGGCGCGCTGTCGGTCCCGCTGCTCATGCACGACGGCCAGCCCTTCCCGGCCCGCGAGCTGCTGGTCTTCCTGGCCACGGGCGTCATCCTGTTCACGCTGGCGGTGGGCAGCATCGGCCTGCCCTGGGTGCTGCGGCACCTGCCGGCGCCGGGCGAGCCGGCCTCGGCCTTCGAGGAACGGCAGGCGCGCCTCGCGGCCTGCCAGGCGGCCATCGCGCGGCTGGTGCCCGACCCCGAGGTACTGGCGCGCCATGAAGACGACCCTGCCTGGCTGGCCCAGTACCAGGAGGTCTCGGGCCGGCTCACGCAGGACTACCGCAAGCGCATCGACCTGCTGGACGACGGCAGTGCCGTGACCACGCCCGAGGCGCAGGCCGAAACGCCCGAGGTCCGCCGGCAGCGCCGCCTGCGCTACGTGATGGAGCTGGAACTGCGCCTGCGCTGCCTGCATGCCGAGCGCGACACGCTGTATGCCGAGCGGCACGCGCACCGCATCAACGACGAATCGCTGCGCAGCCTGGTGCAGGAACTGGACCTGTCCGAGACCTCGCTGCGCAAGCGGCTGGCGGTGGCGAAGCAGGCCGCGGGGCTGCAGGCGAGCGCGGCGGGGCACGGGCATTGAGGCCCCGCCACACACGGCGAATGGCTCAGGGCACCCGGGGAACTGGCTCTGCCAGGCCTCTGGGTGCGGCCCCCTCCACGCCGAAGGCGCCAGAGAAGGGGGAGCCGCGAAGCGGCCTGGGGGATGCTTCATGTCAGGCCGTGCGATCGGCGACCAGGCCCAGATCCTGAGACATCTGCTCGCGGATCTTGAACTTCTGGATCTTGCCGGTCACGGTCATCGGGAACTCGGTGACGAAGCGGATGTACTTCGGCACCTTGTAGTGCGCGATCTGGCCCTTGCAGAAGTCGCGGATCTCGCCCTCGGTGGGCTGCTGGCCGGGCTTCGGGATGATCCAGGCGCACAGCTCCTCGCCGTACTTGCGGTCGGGCAGGCCGACGACCTGCACGTCCTGCACCTTCGGGTGGCGGTAGAGGAACTCCTCGATCTCGCGCGGGTAGATGTTCTCGCCGCCGCGGATCACCATGTCCTTGATGCGGCCCACGATGTTCACGTAGCCCTCGGCGTCCATGGTCGCGAGGTCGCCGGTGTGCATCCAGCCCTCGGTGTCGATGGCTTCGCGCGTCTTGGCCTCGTCGCCCCAGTAGCCGTGCATCACCGAGTAGCCGCGCGTGCACAGCTCGCCGCGCTCGCCGCGCGGCACGGTGGCGCCGGATTCGGGGTCGACGATCTTCACCTCCAGGTGCGGCTGCACCGTGCCCACGGTGGACACGCGGCGCTCCAGCGGCGTGTCGGTGCTGCTCTGGCAGCTCACGGGGCTGGTCTCGGTCATGCCGTAGGCGATCGTGATCTCGCTCAGGTGCATCTGGCTCACCACGCGCTTCATCACCTCGATGGGGCAGGCCGTGCCGGCCATGATGCCGGTGCGCAGGCTGGAGAGGTCGAATTCGGCGAAGCGCGGATGGTCCAGCTCGGCGATGAACATGGTGGGCACGCCATGCAGGCCGGTGCAACGCTCGGCCTCCACCGCCTCCAGCGTCAGCAGCGGATCGAAGCCGTCATTGGGGTAGACGATGGCGCTGCCGTGCGTGAGGCAGGCCAGGTTGCCCAGCACCATGCCGAAGCAGTGGTACATGGGCACGGGGATGCACAGCCTGTCCTCGGGCCCCAGCTTCATGCATTCGCCGATGAAGAAGCCGTTGTTGAGGATGTTGCGATGCGTCAGCGTCGCGCCCTTGGGAAAGCCCGTGGTGCCGCTGGTGAACTGGATGTTGATGGGGTCGGTGGCCTGCAGCGTCTGCTGCACCCGGGCCACCGCCGCATCGTCGGCCTCGCCCGTCTGCAGCAGCGCCGAGAAGCGCGCGAGGGGAATGTCGCCGGCCGCCTCGTCTGCATCGCCTTCGCGGTCGATCCACCAGATGTGCTTGAGCTGCGGCAGCTTCGCGGCGCCCAGCTCGCGCAGCATGGCCAGGTATTCGCTGGTCTTGAAGCGGGCCATGGTCACCAGCGCCCGGCAGCCCACCTTGTTCAGCGCGTACTCGACCTCGGAGGTACGGTAGGCCGGGTTGATGTTGACCAGGATCAGGCCCGCCTTGGCGGTGGCGATCTGCATCAGCACCCAGGCCAGGTTGTTGTGCGACCAGATGCCGATGCGGTCGCCCGGCTTCAAACCCGCCTTCAGCAAGGCGCTGGCCAGGCGGTTCGATTCGGCCTGCAGTTCGCGGTAGCTGCGGCGCACGCCTTCGTGGCGGCTCACCAGCGCCAGCGCGTCGGGCTGCTTGGCGACCATGGCGTCGAAGAAGTCGCCGATGGTGTGTTCGATCAGGGCGGGCTCGGTGGCGCCGCGGGCGTAGCTGTCGGTCATCGCATGTCTCCGAGGATGTCCCAAGGTTCTTCCAGGCGCGGCTTCTGCGGGCCGCTTCATGGGCGGGCGGCGAAGCCGCTCAAGCCGTCTCGGCGAACAGCTCGCGGCCGATCAGCATGCGGCGGATCTCGCTCGTGCCCGCGCCGATCTCGTAGAGCTTGGCGTCGCGCCACAGCCGCTCGACCGGGAACTCCTTGGTGTAGCCCACGCCGCCCAGGGCCTGGATCGCCTCGCCGGCCATCCAGGTCGCCTTCTCGGCCGAGTAGAGGATGGCGCCCGCCGCGTCCTTGCGGAAGCTGCGCGCATGGTCCTTGCGGTCACAGGCCTTGCCCACGGCGTAGACGTAGGCGCGCGTGGCCTGCCAGGTGCTGTACATGTCGGCGATCTTGCCCTGCATCAGCTGGAACTCGCCGATGCTCTGGCCGAACTGCTGACGCTCGTGCACGTACGGGATCACCGCGTCCATGCAGGCGGCCATGATGCCCAGCGGGCCGCCCGACAGCACGGCGCGCTCGTAGTCCAGCCCGCTCATGAGTACCTTGGCGCCGTTGCCTTCGCCGCCCAGCACGTTCTCTTCGGGCACTTCGCAGTTGTCGAAGAACAGCGGGAAGGTGTTGGAGCCGCGCATGCCCAGCTTGTCGAGCTTGGTGCCGGCCGAGAAGCCCTTGAAGCCCTTCTCGACGATGAAGGCCGTCATGCCGCGCGCCCCCATCTCGGGCTCGGTCTTGGCGTAGATGACCAGCGTGTCGGCGTCGCCGCCATTGGTGATCCACATCTTGCCGCCGTTGAGGACGTAGTAGCCCTCCTTCTTGTCGGCCCTGAGTTTCATGCTGACCACGTCGGAGCCCGCGTTGGGCTCGCTCATGGCCAGGGCGCCCACGTGCTCGCCGCTCACCAGCTTGGGCAGGTACTTCTTCTTCTGCGCCTCGCTGCCGTTGCGGTGGATCTGGTTCACGCACAGGTTGGAGTGCGCGCCGTAGGACAGGCCCACCGAGGCCGAGGCGCGCGACACCTCTTCCATCGCCACGATGTGCGCGAGGTAGCCCAACTCAGTGCCGCCATATTCCTCTTTCACCGTCATGCCGTGCAGGCCCAGCGAGCCCAGCTTGGCCCACAGGTCTTTCGGGAACTGGTTCTCGTGGTCGATGGCCGCCGCGCGCGGCGCGATCTCGGCGGCGCAGAAGTCCGCCACGGCTTCGCGCAGCGCGTCGATGGTGTCGCCGAGGTCGAAGTCGAGTCCGGGCAGGGGGGCGTTCGCCATGGTTCTTGTCTCCTTGGGAATGAAGAGGCCGGGGCGGGGCCGCGGCCGAAACAGGCACAGCTTACGCCCGCAACCTCCGCATTTGGCGACACAATGGTTGCAAATCACGCCACATCTTCCGCTGCCGCGATGACCGCGCCCACCTTCCTCAAGCCGCCCCGCGCGGCCACGCCCATGGCCTTCGTTCAGGCGATCATGAAGGGCTATGCACGCTACGGCGTGGACCCGGGCGGCGCGCTGCGGGCGGCACAGATCACGCCGCGCGAGCTGTGGCGCCCCGGCGCGCGCGTGACGGCGGCGCAGTTCGAGGCGCTCAACGCCCATGCGATGCAGGAACTGGACGACGAGGCGCTGGGCTGGTTCAGCCGCCGCCTGCCCTGGGGCAGCTACGGCCTGCTGTGCCGCGCCTCGCTGGGCGCGCCCACGCTGGGCGTCGCGCTCAAGCGCTGGTGCCGCCACCATGCGCTGCTGGTGGACGACATCGGCCTGTCGCTGCACGTGGCCGACGGCCTGGCCCATGTGCGCATCGAGGAACGGCGCGACCTGGGCATGTTCCGCGAGTTCTGCCTGGTCTCCAGCCTGCGCTTTCTGCACGGCTATGCCAGCTGGGCCATCGATTCGCGCGTGTCGCTGCGCGAGGCGCGGTTTCCGTTTGCGCCACCGCCGCATGCCGACGCCTACCCGCTGATGTTCCCGGGCCACATGGTTTTCGACGCCGCGCAGGCCGGCTACAGCTTCGACGCCCAGTACCTGGCGCTGCCGCTGCTGCGCGACGAGGCCGCGCTGCGGCAGATGCTGCGTCGCGCCCTGCCGCTCACGGTGCTGCAATACCGGCGCGACCGGCTGCTGAGCCAGCGCGTGCGCGAGCTGCTGCGCACCCACGGCGCCGAACTGACCAAGGCCGAGGCCCTGGCCGGCATGCTGCACATGTCCAGCCGCACGCTGCACCGCCAGCTGCTGGCCGAAGGCCTGTCCCTGCAGAGCCTGAAGAACGAGGTGCGGCTGGAACAGGCGCTGGACCAACTGCGGCGCAGCACGCGCTCGGTCAAGCAGATCGCGCTGGCCGTGGGCTTTCGCAACGAGAAGAGCTTTTCGCGCGCCTTCAGCCAGTGGACCGGCATGGCGCCCGGCGCGTGGCGCCAGCGTGAGGGCGTGGCGCCCTTGCCCGCCCCATCGCCTGCCTCGTCGCCCGCCCCTTGACCCGGACGGCATCCAAGCCTGGCAGCACAGCCGTCATGGCAGCGTCACGCGGCATCGGCATGTTTCGCGTCTCACTGAAACCCTGGGTCCTCTTTCATGACGCGCCTCGCCCCCTTCTCCTGTCTCTCCCTCGCCGCCGCCCTTGCCTGTGCCGGTGCCGCCGCACAGACCGCCTACCCCGCCACGCTGGCCGGCCACGCGCTGCTGCCGGCCCAAAGCTTCGTCGCCGCACCCAAGGACGCGCCAGCCGATCTGCGCGTCAGCGGCAAGTTCACGACCGGCCAGCGCGTGGAAACGCCGGGCAGCGTCGAGGGCCTGTCGGGCGGCCGCGGCACCGGCGTGTCGCTGCCCTTCCAGGGGCAGCCGCTGCAGGGCCATTCGGGCATCAAGAAGATGGCCGATGGCAGCTTCTGGGTGCTGACCGACAACGGCGCGGGCGCCAAGGTCAATTCGCCCGACTTCATGCTCTACCTGAACCACTACCAGGTGGACTTCAAGTCGGGCAAGTTCAACCGCCTGAACACGATCTTCCTGCACGACCCCGACAAGAAGGTGCCCTTCCGCATCGTTCACGAAGGCACGAAGCAGCGTTACCTGACGGGATCGGACTTCGACCCCGAGAGCTTCCAGTTCGCCGGCGGCGCGCTGTGGATCGGCGAGGAGTTCGGCCCCTACCTGATCAAGGCCGACCTCAAGGGCAAAGTGCTGGCCGTGTTCGAGACGCAGGTGGACGGCAAGCCCGTGCGCTCGCCCGACCACCCGGCTGTGACCACGCCCGGCGCGCCCGGTGGTGCGGTGGACTTCCAGGTCAAGCGCTCCAAGGGCTTCGAGGGCATGGCCGCGTCGAAGGACGGCAGCAAGCTCTACGCGCTGCTCGAAGGCCCGGTGTGGAACGCCGCCGCCAAGGACTACGAGAAGGTGGACGGCAAGGAAGCGCTGCGCGTGCTGGAGTTCGACGTGGCCAGCGAGAAGTGGACCGGTCGCCACTGGCAGTACGTGCTGGAGGCCAACGGCCATGCGATCGGCGACTTCAACATGATCGACGGCACGACGGGCCTGATCATCGAGCGCGACAACGGCGAGGGCACGAGCGACAAGGCCTGCCCCGAGGGCGTCAAGCGCGCCGATTGCTTCCATGACATCGCCAAGTTCAAGCGCGTCTACAAGGTGGAGCTGAGCGATGCCAACGTGGGCGGCCCGCTGCGCAAGATCGGCTACATCGACCTGCTGAACATCGCCGATCCGAACCAGCTCGCGCGCAAGCCGCTCAACGACGGCGTGCTGAAGTTCCCCTTCTTCACCATCGAGAACGTGGACGTGGTCGATGCCACGCACATCGTGGTGGGCAACGACAACAACCTGCCCTTCTCCAGCAGCCGCGAGCCGAACCGGGCGGACGACAACGAACTGGTGCTGCTGGAAGCCGGCGCGCTGCTGCAGGCGAAGTAAGCCTGCGTGCGAAAGCAAAACGGCGCCCCTCAGGGCGCCGCTTTCAGGCCGAAGAAGGACCGGATCAGTCCAGTTGCAGCCCCGCTTCCTGCGCCGCCTTGGGCAGCACGGCCAGTTCGCGCTTGAGCACCTCTGCGAAGGCCTCCGGCGTGTTGCCGCTGGCCGGTGCCACGCCGCCCAGGTCCAGCAGGCGCTGGCGGAAGGCCGGCTCGGCCGTGATCTTGGCGATCTTCTCGCCCAGCAGCTTGACGATGGGCGCCGGCGTCTTGGCCGGGGCCACGATGCCGAACCAGACGTCGAAGTCCACGCCGCCGGGCACGCCCTGCTCGGTCAGGGTCGGCACCTCGGGCCACAGCTCCGAGCGGCCCTGGCGCAGCTGGCCGAGGGCCTTGAGCTTGCCCGACTGGATGAAGCTGCGCACGTCGCCCGTGCCCAGCAGGCCCCAGGCCACTTCATTGGCCATCAGCGCCTGCACCAGTGGCGCGCCGCCCTTGTAGGGCACGTGCGTGAAGTTGCCGTTGGCATGGCTGTTCTCCGATTCGGACGCCAGGTGCGACAGCCCGCCCGCGCCGGCCGAGCCGTAGGCCATGCCGCCCTTGCCCGCCTTCTTGCCGGCTTCCAGCAGTTCCTTCACGTTCTTGTAGGGCGACTTCTCCGGCACCACCAGGATCAGCGGGGCCAGCGACACGCGCGCCACGGGCACGAAGTCCGCCGCCTCGAAGCCGGCCTTCTTGTAGATCACGGGGTTGATCGACAGCATGCCGGTCAGCGTCATGGCCAGCGAGTAGCCGTCGGGCGCGCTCTGCCCCACGTTGTTCATGGCGATGTTGCCGCCGGCGCCGGGCCGGTTCTCCACGATGATGGGCTGGCCCAGCTCTTCCTGCAGGCGCGGCTGCAGCGTGCGTGCCGCCACGTCGGTGGCGCCGCCGGCCGGGTACGGCACGACGATGCGGATCGGCTTGCTCGGGTAGGCGCTGCCTTGCGCCACGGCGGTGGCGGCCAGGCCCAGCGACAGGGTGCCCGCCATGGCGAGGCGGCCGATGAGGGTGAGAGTGCGCACGTTGGCTCCTGATTCTTCTAGTGGGGGAAAGGGTCTCTTGGTGGGCGGGCCGGGCGCACTCAGTGCGCGCCGCCCGTTTCGTAGTGCGCCTGGCGCGCTTCCAGTTCGTGCCAGCCGATCAGCTTCTTGAAAGCGGCCATCGTCGTCTGTTCGAAGGGCAGGTTCGCGAAGTCGCCCGAGCGGCGGCGCGCCAGCTCGGCCAGGTTGGCCTGCACGGTGTGGACCGTGGTCAGCAGGCTCGCGATGGGGTATGAGGCGAAGGCGGCCACGCTCTCGATCTGTTCGCGCGTGAGCGCCGTCATCCAGGTGCCGGCCATCAGCTGCAGCGACAGCCGCCGGCCGCAGGTTTCGCGCAGTTGCACCAGTTGCTCGTAGCGGTCGAAGGTGCGCGAGATGGGCTGGATCAGGTCCGCGCCCGCCTCGGCATAGCGCGCCGCACGGTCCAACGCCTCGCTCGGGTCCACCGCGTCGGTGCGCGCGACGATCAGCAGGTCGGGGTCGGTGCGCGCATCGAGCGCGGCCTTGATGCGCGCCAGCGCGTCGTCCAGGGACACCAGCGTGGAGCTCGTGGTGGCCGCGGGGCAGCGCTTGGGGCTGATCTGGTCCTCCAGCTGCAGCGCGGCGGCGCCGGCCTTCTCGAACTCGCGCACCGTGCGGGCGACATTCAGCACGCCGCCGTAGCCGGTGTCCGCATCGACGAAGATCGGCTTCTTCACGACATTGGCCATGCGGTTCACGGTGGCCACGTTCTCGCTCAGGGTGTAGAGCTCCATGTCGGGCTGGCCCAGCAGCGCAGCCGAGATGCCGAAGCCGGTGCTGAAGATGCCATCGAGTTCGGACTGGTCGACCAGCAGGGCCGACAGGGCGTCCTGCGCGCCGCCGAACCAGGCGGTGGGACCGTTCGTGATGCGCGCGCGCAGCGCCTGGCCGGTGGAAGTCATCGCATGTCTCCAGAAGAAAGGGGCGCAGCCCGACGCGGACTGCACACCGTGGGTCACGACAGGGGGGGGGTGGAAGGGTCGCCTCAGGCCGCCGGGCCCGCGTCCGTCTTGCCGGCCAACCGGCGTTTCAGGTAGGGGATCAGCCCGCCGGCTTCGAGCATGCCGCGCTCGGAGGCCGAGAAGGGCTGCAGCGCGAGGACCTGGCCCGTGCGCAGGTTCTTCACCTCGCTCGCGGCCCAGTCCACCGTCAGTTCGTCGCCGCGTGCGGTCGCGGCGCGGATGCCCGGGCAGGTGATGAGCGGAAAGCCCATGCTCGTCTCGCCGCGGAAGAAGCCCGGCGAGAAGGATTCGGCGATCACCGCCGCGATGCCCAGGTGCCGCATCGCGCGCATGGCCGGGTAATGCGGGTGGCCGTAGCCGAAGTTCTCGCCGCCGATCAGCAGGTCGCCCTTCTTCACCGTGGACGCGAAGCCGGGCACGTAGTCCGACATGGCCAGCGACGCCAGTTCCTTCACGTCGGTGATCTTGATGTTGCGCACGCCGATGATGAGGTCGATGTCGTAGTCGTCCTCCTCGAAGACCCAGGCCGCGCGGCCGTGCAGGTTGGCCAGGCTCATGCCGCTGCTCCTGCCGCCGCTTCGGCCAGGTAGGGCCGCGGATCGGCGATGCGCCCTTCGAGCGCCGACGCCGCCACCACGGCCGCGTTGCAGATGTAGATCTCCGAATCCACACTGCCCATGCGGCCCGGCGTGTTGAGCGTGCCGGTGGAGACGGCGCGCTGCCCGTCGCTCATGGTGGCGATGCGGCCGAAGCAGTAGTCGCAGCTGGGCGAGCTGATGAAGGCGCCCGCCTCCACCAGCACCTCGATCAGCCCTTCGCGCGCCGCCGCCGCCATGATGGCCTTGGACGTGGGCACCACGTGCAGCTGGAAGCCCGGCTGGATGTGCCGCCCGCGCAGCACCTCGGCCGCGATGCGCAGGTCCTCCAGCCGGCCGCTGGCGCAGGAGCCGAGGTAGCCGGTGTGCACTTCGACGCGGGTGTAGTCCTTGAGGTCGCGCGTGTTGGCCGGGCTGGGCGGCACCACCACGATGGGCTCCAGCGCGGACACGTCGATGCGCACGACGCGCTCGTACACGGCGTCGGGGTCGGGGTACACGGGATCCAGCGCCACCTTGGAGCGGCCCTTGACGTAGTCCAGCGTCTTCGCGTCGGGCGCGATCAGCATGGTCGTCGCGCCCAGGAACATGGCCTGGCCGCAGAGGGTCTGGCGGCCTTCGATGCTCATGGCGTCGATCACCGGCCCGCTGAGCTCCACCACCTTGAAGCGGCAGGAGGCCGGCCCCATCACGCGCACCATGTGGTGGAACACGTCGCGCGCCATCACGCCGGGCTGCAGCGTGCCGGTCAGCTCGACCTTGACCGTCGCCGGCACCGTCATCGTGATCGTCTCGGTGGCGAAGGCCTCGACCACGCCCTTGCGCGCGCCGAAGGCGAAGGTGCCGAAGGCGCCCAGCTGGCTCACGTGGCCATCGAAATGCACCGCGAAGGCGCCGGGCGTGGCATAGCCCAGCTCGGCCGAGACCTGGTGGCCGATGCCCTCGCGCTCGACCACCGGCACGCCCTGCTCCTGGCCCCAGGCGCGCGTGATCTTGTGCAGCTCTTCCTCCTTGGGCGCCGTGGCCGGCACCATGTGGTCGATGAAGAGCACGAAGCGCTCGGGGCTGGACACCCTCTCGATGCCGAAGTCCTCGCGCGTCTCCTTGAAGAACACATCGGTGTAGCCGGGAAAGTCGTAGGCGATCACGAAGTCCGGGCGGGCCGTGATCTCTTCGCCTGGACGCACGCGCCCCCGGCCGGCGGCGCGCGCCAGGATCTTCTCAGTCATCGTCTGGGGCATGGCTCTTTCACGTCGCCGCCATCGAGGTTCCCACGATGTGGCTGTTGATCAATCTGCAGTACCGCGATTACATTGGATGAAGGAGCCAGAACGTTCAGGTGCAACCCGAGTTAATGCCACACTGTGGAAACTAAACGCCCTCCGTCCCGCCGGACGCCCCCGCCCGCCCCCACGGCCGCCCCGCGGGCGCCGCGGAATCCCCCGCGCGCACCGGCACGCAGAGCATCGAGCGCGTGGTGGGCATGCTGCGCGTGGTCGCCTCGCGCGGGCGGCGCGGCATGCGCATCGCCGACGTGGTGAGCGTGAGCGGCCTGCCGATGTCCACCTGCTTTCGCATGCTGCAGCGGCTGGAGCTGGAAGAGCTGGTGGTGCGCGACCCGCTGACGCGCAAATACCACCTGGGGCCCTTGCTCTACGAACTGGGCATGCTCGCGCAGCCGCGCTACCGCCTGAGCGAGCTGTGCGAGCAGGCGATGCACGCGATTGCCGACGAGACGCAGGACACCGTGTACCTGAGCGAGCGGCGCGGCGTCGAATCCATCTGCACCAGCCGCGTGCTGGGCGACTACCCGATCAAGGCGCTGACACTGGACGTGGGCATCCGCCGGCCCATGGGCGTGGGCGCGGGCGGGCTGGCCATCCTCAGTGCGCTGCCCGAAGCCGAGGTGGCGCAGATCATCGAGGCGAACGATGCCCGCTATGCGAAATACGGTGCGTTCGCGCCCGGCTTCGTGCAGCGGGCAGTCGCCGAGACACGCGCCCAGGGCTATGCCTTTCTGGACAGCGCCGCCACGCCCGGCACGGCCGCCGTGGGCGTGGCCTTCCCGCCCGACAACCCGATCGCGGCCGTGAGCGTGGCCGCGATCTCGAGCCGCCTCGGGCCGGCCCGCCGCGCCCAGGTGGCCAAGGTGATCCAGCAGCAGGTGCGCGCGATCTGCGCACTGCTGCCGGCGCAGGTGGCCGGCACCGCCCCGCCGCCCACACGCCGCAAGGCGCGCTGAGCCCGCGCGCGGCGCGCCCGCCAGCCGCGGCGCGTCAGGCGTGCGCCGGTTCGGCGCGGTGCAATTGCGCGTTCAGCGCGCGAGTGCCGGCGGCCAGCGCCGCTTCGTAGCTCGCGCAGGTCGCTTCGGCGCGGCGCGCGATGCGCACGGGGCGGCCCTGTGCGTCGGTTTCCATGAGGACCCAGAGGAAGTCGCCGGGTTGGGGCTCTTCCACCGACAGTTGAAGAGGTTCGTGTGTCATGCGAAAGATGCTGCGCCGCCGGGCCGCGCCCGCGTGTCAGCCAATGCCGCATGTGCGGCGAGCCAGCCGCTGGTCGTGCCACAGCACGGCCGCCGCGCCCAGCAGCAGGGCCGCGCCCAGCGCGCAGCAGGCCAGCCAGCCGCCCTGGCGCCAGGCCGCCGCGCCCAGGGCCGAGCCCACGGACGCGCCGATGAAGTAGCAGGTCATGTAGACCGCGTTGACGCGCGAACGGGCCTGCGGCGCCAGCGCATAGATCACGTTCTGGTTGCTGATGTGCACGCCCGGCAGGCCCAGGTCGATGAGCAGGAAGCCCAGCAGGAACGCGCCCAGGTGCGCACCGCCCAGCGCCATCGCGCCCCAGCCCGCCAGCATCAGTGCCACCGACACGGCCGTGGTGGCCTGCACCCGGCCGCGGTCGGCCATGCGGCCCGCGAAGCTGGCCATGAAGGCGCCCGCCACGCCCACCAGCCCGATCAGGCCGATGGCCGTGTCGCCCAGGCCATGCGCGGGGCCGGCCAGCATCAGCGCCATGGTCGAGAACAGCACGCTGACCGAGCCGAAGCTCAACGCGCCCAGCAGCGCGCGGCTGCGCAGGCGCGGGTGCTCGCGCACCAGCGTGCCGAGGGAACGCAGCACCTGCGCATAGCGGATGGGCTCGGGGTTGCGCGAGCGCGGCAGCACGCACCACAGCGCGGCGGCCAGCGCCAGCATGGCGGGCGCGGCCACGCGGTAGACCAGGCTCCAGCCGCCCACGCCCGACAGCAGGCCCGCCACGCTGCGCGCCGCCAGGATGCCCATCAGCAGCCCGCTCATCAGCAGGCCCACGGCGCGTCCGCTGCGCGCGGGCTCGGCCAGGGTGGCGGCCATCGGCACCAGGATCTGCGCGGCCACCGAGAACAGGCCCGTGATCAGCGTGCCCGCGACCAGCATCGGGAAGTTCTGCGCCCAGCCGCTGAGCAGCAGCCCGAGTGCGGCCAGCGCCATCAGGCCCACGGCCAGGCCGCGCCGCTCCAGCTTGTCGCCCAGCGGCACCAGCAGCAGCAGGCCGGCCGCATAGGCGAGCTGCGACAGGGTGACAGTGGAGGCGGCGGCCGCATCGTTCACCGCCAGGCCGGTGGCGATGGAATGCAGCAGCGGCTGGTTGAAGTAGTTGCTGCCCGCGCACAGGCCCGTGGCCAGGGCCATGAGCAGCAGCGCGCCATCGCCCAGGCGCGGCACGCGCAGTGCCGGACCGCCGGCGGTTGGCAGGGCGCGGGCGCTCATGCCCCGCGCCCCCGCCGGCCGGCGCTGGCGAAGGAGGCGAGCGGATCGGCCCAGGCCGCGGGCGCCGGCGGCGGCAGGGGCACGGCCGCCATCGCGTCGATCTCGAACCGCATGCCGTCCAGCGCCAGGCGCGGCACCGGGATCAGCGTGCAGGCCGGTGGGGGCAGCGTGCCCCACACCCTGCGCACCGCGGCCGACACCCGCGCCAGCCGCGCCTCGCTGTGGTCCACGATCAGCAGCGTGAGCTTGAGCACATGCGCCGGCTGCGCGCCGGCGGCCGCCAGCGCCGTCTGCAGGTTCGCCAGCGCCTGGTCGACCTGGGCGCCGAAGTCGGCCGGCAAGGCGCCGTCCGGCCCTTCTCCGCCCTGGCCCGCCACCTGCACCCACCGCAGCGCGCCTTCGGCCAGCGCCACGTGCGAATAGCCGTGGGGGGCGGGGTCGTACAGGCCGGCCGGGTTGATGAAGCGGTGCACCGCGGCCGGCGGCGCAAACGCCGCAGACACGGCAGACGCCGCGGCTGCGGCGATGGCAGGCTCGGCCGCGAGGGACAGGCGGTGGAGATGCAGATGTGGGAAGAACATGCCGGCAGTATGGAACCTCAACCATAATCGAGGTCAAGCCTTGCACGTTCTCCTCTCCTTGTTACGCCATGCCCATCGACCACCGCATGCCCGTCACTTTCGATGCCCCGCCCGAACTGAGCGTGGGGCAGCTGGCCGCGCGCAGCGGCGTGGCCGTGTCGGCCCTGCATTTCTACGAAGCGCGCGGGCTGATCCACTCGGTGCGCACTGCGGGCAACCAGCGGCGCTACCCGCGCTCGATGCTGCGGCGCGTGGCCGTCATCAAGGTGGCGCAGCGCGTGGGCGTGCCGCTGGCCGCCATCGGCGAAGCGCTGCAGGCCCTGCCCGAAGGCCGCACGCCCACGGTCGCCGACTGGCGGCGGCTGTCGGCGCGCTGGCGGGCCGAGCTCGATGCGCGCATCCACGCGCTCACGCAGCTGCGCGACCAGCTCGACGGCTGCATCGGCTGCGGCTGCCTGTCGCTCAAGGCCTGCCCGCTGCGCAACGCGCAGGACGCGCTGGGGCAGACCGGGCCGGGGCCGCATTTCGAGGACTGATGCGCGTGGCCGGTCTGCCGCGCGCCCGTCAGGCCGCCGGCTGGATGGGGATGTAGAGCTCGCCGCCCGCGGCCTTGAACTCGGCCGACTTGGCCTGCATGCCCGCCGCCGCGAACTCGCGCACTTCCTGCGTGATCTTCATCGAGCAGAACTTGGGGCCGCACATGGAGCAGAAGTGCGCCTCCTTGCTCGAATCCTTGGGCAGGGTCTCGTCGTGGAAGTCGCGCGCCGTGTCCGGGTCCAGCGCCAGGTTGAACTGGTCCATCCAGCGGAACTCGAAGCGCGCCTTGCTGATGGCGTCGTCGCGCACGCGCGCGCCCGGGTGGCCCTTGGCCACGTCGGCCGCATGCGCGGCGATCTTGTACGCGATGATCCCCTGCTTCACGTCCTCGCGGTCGGGCAGGCCCAGATGCTCCTTGGGCGTCACGTAGCACAGCATGGCCGTGCCCATCCAGCCGATCATGGCGGCGCCGATGGCCGAGGCGATGTGGTCGTAGCCCGGTGCGATGTCGATGGTCAGCGGGCCCAGCGTGTAGAAGGGCGCCTCGTGGCAGTGCTTCAGCTGCTCGGCCATGTTGGCCTGGATCATGTGCATGGGCACATGGCCCGGGCCTTCGATCATGGTCTGCACGTCGTGCTTCCAGGCGATCTGCGTCAGTTCGCCCAAGGTGCGCAGCTCGGCGAACTGGGCTTCGTCGTTGGCATCCGCGCCGCTGCCGGGGCGCAGGCCGTCGCCCAGGCTGAAGCTCACGTCGTAGGCCTTCATGATCTCGCAGATCTCTTCGAAGTGCGTGTAGAGGAAGCTCTCCTGGTGGTGCGCGATGCACCACTTGGCCATGATGGAGCCGCCGCGGCTCACGATGCCCGTGCGCCGGTTCGCCGTCAGGTGGATGAAGGGCAGGCGCACGCCGGCATGGATGGTGAAGTAGTCCACGCCCTGCTCCGCCTGTTCGATCAGCGTGTCGCGGTAGATCGCCCAGGTCAGGTCCTCGGCCACGCCGCCCACTTTTTCCAGCGCCTGGTAGATGGGCACGGTGCCGATGGGCACGGGCGAGTTGCGCACGATCCAGTCGCGCGTGGTGTGGATGTTGCGGCCCGTGCTGAGGTCCATCACGTTGTCGGCGCCCCAGCGGATCGCCCACACCAGCTTCTCCACCTCTTCCTCGATGCTCGAGGTGACGGCCGAATTGCCGATGTTGGCGTTGATCTTCACGAGGAAGTTGCGGCCGATGGCCATCGGCTCCACCTCGGGGTGGTTGATGTTGGCCGGGATGATGGCGCGCCCGCGCGCCACCTCGTCGCGCACGAACTCGGGCGTGATCGGGCCCGCGGGCAGCGCGGCGCCCAGGCCGTTGCCGCGCAAGCGCTGCTCGCGGCCCGCGTCGGCCAGGTACTCGGCCATCCATTCGCGCCGGCCGTTCTCGCGCAGCGCCACGTATTCCATCTCGGGCGTGACGATGCCGCGGCGCGCGTAGTGCATCTGCGTGACATTGCCGCCCGCCTTGGCGCGGCGCGGCGTGCGCTGCAGGCCGGCGGCCTCGGCCCGCAGCGCGGCGATGCGCGCGGCCGACAGGTCCTCGTGCTTCACGCCATCGTCCAGCGCCTGGTGCAGGCGGCCGGTGTAGCTTTCGGTGTCGGCACGCGCGGCGATCCACGGCGTGCGCACGCCTGGCAGGCCGCGGCGCACGTCGATGTCCACGGCCGGGTCGGTGTAGGGACCGGAGGTGTCGTACAGGTGCACGCGCTCGCCATTGGTCAGCAGCACCTCGCGCAATGGCACGCGCAGGGGCTCGGCGAGATCGGCGCGCGCGCTTTCGAGGTAGACCTTGGTGGAAGCCGGAAAGGGCTCGCGGGTGCGCGCCAGCAGGGCGGCGAAGTCAGGGCGGGCGTGGAGGGAACGGTCTGGGGCATTCATGCGGGCAATCTCCTTGGAAGTGGATGGATTGCTCCGCATCGCGCCGGAGGAACGCGGGCGCGCGCCTCGGCCCACCAGAACCCTTCCCAGGCCGGCGCCCCGGGGACGCTGTGCAGGGAAAGAACCTCATCGGCCCACACATGGCGCACGCCGGTTCACCGGCACTGCAGCTCTTCTTACGCTGGTACTAACCAGATCAAGTTCGCGGTTCCGGCGGTCAGGTCCGCCATCTCAGCACGCCATTACGTGCACCCCGGAGCGGGGCCGAGTCTATCGCCAAGCGCGCGCGGCGATCAACCGGCCGATGGCGGCCGGGCCGCCGCCAGCACGGCCGGCAGTTGCGCCATGTCGCTGAAGATGTGCGGCACACCGATCGCGCGCAGCGCCTCGGCGCTGCTGTGGCCCAGGCCGCCCGGGCTGTAGCCGAAGACCGTGGCGCCCGCACGAAGGCCGGCCGTGGCGCCGGTCACGGTGTCTTCCACCACGGCGCAGCGGGCCGGGTCCACGTCCAGCGCGGCGGCGGCGGCCAGGTACACGTCGGGCCAGGGCTTGCTGCGCGGCGTTTCGTGGCCGCTGAAGATGCGGCCCTCGAAGGCGTCCAGCAGGCCGACCTTGGCCAGCTGCAGTTCGACCTTGCGGCGGTCCGCGCCCGAAGCGCAGGCGATGCGCCCCTGCAGCGCCGCATGCACGGCACGCACGCCCACGTCGGCGCCGGGCACGATGAGCAGGTCCTGCGCCAGCGCTTCGTTGCGGCGCTGCCAGAAGCTCTGGAGCCATTCGGGCGTGAGCTTCGCACCGGTGCGCGCCTCGATCATCGCCATTTCGTCCTTCACGGCCTTGCCCACGAACAGGCGCATGCATTCGTCCAGGCTCAATGCCCAGCCCAGCTCGCCCAGCATCTGCGCCAGCACGCGGTTGGTGATGGGTTCGGAGTCGACGAGCACGCCATCGCAGTCGAAAAGGATGGCGTCGAAGGGCAAGGCAGTCATGGAAGAGAAAGGGAACGCAAAGGGGAATCGGAAGGCCGATCATCGGCCATCGCGCGGCGGGCCGCCGGCCGGCGTGCCGATGGTGCGGCGGCCGATGGGGTGTTGCTGGATCGCCGCGAGCTCCTCGCGCGCCAGCGCCATGAAGCTCTCGCCCAGCGTGGACAGCGGCCGGTGGACGTTGCTCACGCGCAGGACCGGGAAGCGCGGCGCCCTGGGCAGGGCCACCAGGGCCAGCCGTTCGGGGCGGAAGGCGCGGGCCGACAGGTCGTCCACGAAGGCCACGCCCGCACCGTGCGCCGCCATGGCGCAGGCGGCATAGCCCGAGCGCACTTCCACGCCGCGCCGGGGGTGGATGTTGCGCTCGCCCAGCCAGCCGTCGATCACGCGGCTTTGCGGCGCCTCGGGGCTGTAGAGCACCAGCCGCTCGCGCAGCGCAGCCGTGAGGTCGAAGCGCTTGGCGGCCAGCAGCGCATGGCCCGGCGGCAGCGCGCACCACAGCCGCCATTGCCCGAACTCGCGCACGTCGAGCACGGGATGGTCCAGCGGCGCGCTGGAGATCGCCAGGTCGGCTTCCTCGGCCACCAGCAGCTTCACGATCTCCCGCGTGGGCAGGGCCTCGAAGGCGATCTGCGCGTTCGGAAAGCGCTGCATGACGCGCGCGATGGTGCGCGGCACCAGCTCGAGCGCGGTGTTGGCGCTGGACAGCACACGCAGCGTGGCATGGGCGCCGAAGCGCAGGTGGGCCGCCACGTCCTGCACGTGGCGCACGCCGCGGTAGACCTTCTCGACCTCGGCCTCCAGCGTGTAGGCCTCGGGCGTGGCCACCAGGCGGCCGCTGGCGCGCACGAACAAGGGCACACCCAACTGCAGCTCCAGGTGGCGGATCAGCCGGCTCACGCCGGGCTGCGAGACATGCAGCAGCCGGGCGGCACCGGTGATGGAGCCGGTGCTCATCACCGCGCGGAAGACTTCGATCTGTCGCAGGTTCAAGTGCGCACTCCTCAGGGACGGTCCAGAACAGATTCTCTGCGGACGACGCTCGGGCATAACACGCAGGCATGCCCTTGCCATGCCTTGGTATTGGCGCACGCGGCGGCCCGCTCCTAGCATTTCTGCGTTCGTCCCGCCCCGGGGACGCGTTCCGCACGGAGACACGCATGCACCCGATTTCCCGCCGCCGCGGACTGAAGTCCGCGGCCCTGGCCCTGCTCGCGGCCAGCCTGCCCCTTGCCGCCGTCCAGGCCGCCGATGCCTATCCCTCCAAGCCCGTCACCCTGGTCGTCGGCTTCGCCGCCGGCGGCTCGGCCGACATCCTCGCGCGCCTGCTGGGCGAAGCCATGGGCAAGGCCCTGGGCCAGCCGATCGTGATCGACAACCGGCCGGGCGCCGGCGGCACCCTCGCCAACAGCTTCGTGACAGCAGCCCCGGCCGACGGCCACACGCTGCTGTTCGTGACCAGCGGCTTCCCCGGCGCTGTACCCCAAGCTCAAGTACGACAACCAGAAGAGCTTCGCGCCCGTGGCGCTGGTGGGCCAGTCGCCCGTCGTCGTCGTGGTGCCGGCCAGCTCGCCGATCCGGGACTTCAGGTCGCTGCTCGAGGCCGCGCGCAAGGCCCCCGGCAAGATCAACTACTCGGCCGGCGGCGGCGGTGCGACCACGACCAGCCTGGCGGCGGAATTCCTCAAGAACGAGACGAAGGTGGACATGCAGATGATCCCGTACAAGGGATCGGGCCCCGCGCTCACGGCGCTGCTCTCGGGCGAGGTCGATGCCGGCTTCGACATTCCTTCCAGCGCCCTGCCCTACATCCAGGCCGGCAAGCTGCGCGCGCTGGCCGTGACGACCGCGCAGCGCGCGCCCGTGCTGCCCGAGGTCCCCACCGTGGCCGAGCTGGCCGTGCCCCAGTTCGAAGTGACGGGCTGGTTCGGCGTGCTGGCCCCTGCAGGCACGCCGCCGGCCGTGGTGCAGCGCCTGCACCAGGAAGTGAATGCCGCGCTGCAGCAGCCCGCGGTGGCGCAGCGGCTGCAGTCGCTGGGCGTGGCGCCCGGCCAGGGCTCGAGCGCCGACTTCGCCCGGCTGATCGCGACCGAGACGCAGCGCTACGGCGACGCGATCCGCCGCCTGGGCCTGACGCCCGATTGACGCCGCCCGCGCGAGGACCCCATCCCCCATGAATCCCGGCAACCTGCATGGCAGCGAACTGCACGCCGACCTGGTGGTGATCGGCGGCGGCCTGGGCGGCATCGCCGCCGCGCTGGCCGCCCTGCGCCTGGGCGCGTGCGTGATCCTGGCCGAAGAATTGGACTGGCTGGGCGGCCAGCTCACGGCCCAGGGCGTGCCGCCCGACGAGCATCCATGGATCGAGCACCTGAGCGGCTCGCACAGCTATGCGGAACTGCGGCGCGGCATCCGCCAGTACTACCGCGACTGCTTCCCGCTCACCGAAGCCGCACGGCTGAACCTGCGGCTCAACCCCGGCCAGGGCAACGTGGGCAGCCTGTGCCACGAGCCCTGGGTGGCGGTGAAGGTGATCGACCGGATGCTGGCCCCGCACGAGGCCGCGGGCCGCCTGACGGTGCTGCGCGAGCACCGTCTGCAATCGGTGGACAGTGACGGCGACCGCGTGCAGGCCATGCAGGTGCTGGACCTGCGCGAGAACCGCCAGCGCGTGCTGCGGGCGCCGATGTTCATCGACGCCACGGAAATCGGCGACGTGCTCGATCTGGCCGGTGTGGAGCATGTCTTCGGCGCCGAATCACAGGCGCAGACCCAGGAGCCGCGCGCCTTGGCCGAACCCGACCCCTTCGACCAGCAGGCCGTGACCTGGTGCCTGGCCGCCGACTACCTGCCCGGCGAAGACCACACGATCGAGCGCCCACGCGACTACGACCGCCTGCGCACATTGCAGCTGGACTGCTGGCCCGGCCCGCAACTGAGCTGGACGCTGAGCGACTTCGTCACGCACGAGCCGCGCGAGCGCCCGCTCTTCGTGGGCCCCACCGACGCCGAGACGCTGTACGACCTGTGGCACGCGCGCCGCATCGCCTGGCGCAAGAACTTCGAGCCCGGCGCCTACGCCAGCGACATCACGCTCGCCAACTGGCCGCAGATGGACTACTGGGAACAGCCCCTCGTCGGCGTGAGCCCGCAGCGGCAGCAGGCCGCGCTGCAGGGCGCGCGCGACATCAGCCTGGCCTTCTTCTACTGGATGCAGACCGAAGCGCCGCGCCATGACGGCGGCCACGGCTACCCGGGCCTGCGCCTGCGCGGCGACGTGCTGGGCACCACCGACGGGCTGGCCAAGCAGGTCTACTACCGCGAAGGCCGGCGCATCCAGGCCGAGTTCACGGTGCTCGAACAGCACATCGGCGTGCAGGCGCGTGCCGGCTTCGACGCCGCCGAGCGCTTCGAGGACAGCGTGGGCATCGGCGCCTACCGCATCGACCTGCACCCGAGCACGCGCGGGCGCAACACGGTGGACATCGATGCCTACCCCTTCCAGATCCCGCTCGGCGCACTGCTGCCCGTGCGCGTGCAGAACCTGCTGCCCGCGTGCAAGAACATCGGCACCACGCGCATCACCAACGGCGCCTACCGCGAACACGCGACCGAGTGGAGCATCGGCGAGGCGGCCGGCTTCCTGGCCGCCTTCGCGCTGCAGCGCAAGCAGCCGCCGCGCGCGGTGCGCGCCGTGCCCGAGCTGCTGGCGGACTTCCAGCACCTGCTGCGCCAGCAGGGCGTGCTGCTCGAATGGCCGCAGTTCGGGGCGCTGACGCCGACGCGGCGCGTGGGCTACCAGTTCGCCGCCCCGATGAAGGCGGGCACGCCATAATCTCCGGCGGCACCGAACTGCTGCCCCTGCTGGGCGATCCGACCGAGACCGTCAAGTCGCCATGATCTACAACCCGTGGTTCGCGCAACACGGCATCGACGCCGCGGTCGTGCCCATGGCGGTGAGGGCCGCCGACTACGCGCTCACGCTGCGGCAACTGCTGCCGCTGGCGCAGGTGCGCGACTGAGACAGCAGCGCTCGGGTGGCATTCAGAACGTGTTTACGATCACCTCCCGCCGACAATCGGGAGGTGAAGAGAAAGCCATACGCCAGCGACATCAGCCGAGAGAAGTTTGCCGAGATAGAGCCATTGCTGCGAGGCGTTCGGCGCAGCACCAAGCCGATCAAGCTGGACCTGTACGAAGTGTTCTGCGCAGTGCTGTACCTGCTGCGCACGGGCTGTCAGTGGCGTTATCTGCCACCGGACTTCCCCAAGTGGCAGAACGTGTATGCCTACTGGCGCAAGTGGAGCGAGCCTGACCCGCACGGCGTGAGCGTGCTGGAGCAGGCACTCAAAAAATCAGGTTGGCGCGGCCCGCGAGAGACTGGGGCGCAACGCCTGCAGCACGCTCTTGATCGTGGACGCGCAGAGCGTGAAGAACACCGACACGGCGAGCCTGAGGGGCTATGACGCGGGCAAGAAGGTCTCTGGGATCAAGCGTCACATCTGCGTGGATACCCAGGGGCTGCCGCACGCGGTGGCCGTGACCACGGCCGAGGTGACGGATCGCAAAGGGGCCTTGGCGGCGCTCAGGCGCTGCAAGCCCAGGCTGACAGGGGTGCAAAGCCTGCTGGGCGACAGCGGCTACGTGGGCCAGCCCTTTGCACGGGGCGTACAAGAGATTCTGAGCGGGCATGTGACGGTGCAGATCGCCAGAAGGAGCGAGTTGCGCACCTTCAAGGTCATGCCCAAGCGCTGGGTGGTGGAGCGCAGCTTTGCGTGGCTGGAGAAGAACCGCAGGCTGTGGAAGAACTGCGAGAGGCTGCTCAACACCAGCTTGCAGTTCATTCACATGGCGTTCTTGGGGCTGCTACTCAGAAGATCGTAAACACGTTCTCAGAACAGCGCGCCGTCCACGTAGTACCAGCGCCCGCCCTCGCGCACGAAGCGGCTGCGCTCGTGCAGGCGATGGGCGCGACCCGTGGCGTCGCGCGAGCGGGCAACGAACTCCACCTCGGCCCGGTCGGCGCCCTGCGCCGCATGGGCGCGCACGTCCAGGCCCAGCCACTTCGTGCCAGCGTCGAAGTGCAGGTGCGCCGGCCGGTGGCTGGCCGCCCAGGTGGCGAGCAGATAGTCAGCCCGTTCCCGCACGAAGGCCGTGTAGCGCGACCGCATGAGCGATTCGGCGTCGGGCGCGGGCGTGTGCGCGAAGTCGTCCACATAGCGGCCACAGCACGCCGCATAGCTCAGGGGCTTCTTGCGCCGGTCCACCCGGCCGCAGGGGCAGGGGGCGGTGGCGGCTTCAGGCGCGCTCATGGGGCATGTCCTGGGCGGGCTGTGGGCCAGCCTCGCGAGGCTGCCGCGCGTCGGCCTGTGCCACGCGCTCGGCGATCCAGGCCTTGAACTGGTTCTCGGCCTGCTGGCGGAAAGCGTTGCGCGCCGCATTGCAGGCGCCGTGCGCCAGCCGCCGGTGGGCCTGCTTGCGCACGCTGCCCAGCGTGGCGTCGTTCAGGTGCTCGACGGTCGCGGACTCGGGCCGGCCGAGCGGTTCATTGAAATCCATGGGCAGCGCGCACCAGTGGCACAGCGGACCGAAGGTGGCGCGAAGCGCTTTGACGCTCATCGCCAGACGCTCATGCCAGCGCCCGCTGGATCAGCAGCTTCTGGATGTCCGAGGTGCCTTCGTAGATCTGGCACACGCGCACGTCGCGGTAGATGCGCTCGAGCGGGAAGTCGTTGACGTAGCCGTAGCCGCCCAGCGTCTGGATGGCGGCGCTGCACACGCGCTCGGCCATTTCGCTGGCGAAGAGCTTGGCCATGGCCGCCTCCTTCAGGCAGGGCCGGCCCGCGTCGCGCAGGCTGGCGGCATGCCAGATCAGCTGGCGCGCGGCCTCGATCTGCGTGGCGCAGTCGGCCAGGCGAAAGCCCACCGCCTGCTGGTCGAAGATGGGGCCGCCGAAGGCCGTGCGCTCCTTGGCGTAGTTCACGGCGAACTCGAAGGCGCTGCGCGCCATGCCCACGCTCTGCGCCGCGATGCCGATGCGTCCGCCTTCCAGCGCGCCCAGGGCGATCTTGTAGCCCTCGCCCTCCTGGCCGATCAGGTTCTCGGCCGGGATGCGGCAGTTGTCGAACTGGATCAGCGCGGTGTCGCTCGAATGCTGGCCCAGCTTGTCTTCCAGCCGCGCCACGGTGTAGCCCGGCGCGTCGGTGGGCACGAGGAAGGCGCTCATGCCCTTCTTGCCTGCGGCCTTGTCGGTCATGGCGATGACGATGGCGACCTGCCCGTTCTTGCCGCTGGTGATGAACTGCTTGGTGCCGTTGATCACGTAGCCATCGGCATCCTTGACCGCCGTGGTGCGCAGGCTGCTCGCATCGCTGCCGGCCTGCGGCTCGGTCAGGCAGAAGGCGCCCAGCATCTTCCCCTGCGCCAGCGGCTGCAGCCACTGCCGCTTCTGCTGCGCGCTGCCGTAGCGCATCAGGATGGCGTTGACCGGGCAGTTGGTCACGCTGATGGCGGTGCTGGTGCCGCCGTCGCCGGCCGCGACCTCTTCGAGCACCAGCGCCAGCGTGAGGTAGTCCAGGCCCGCGCCACCGTCCTCCTCGGGCACACAGATGCCGTAGGCGCCCAGCGCGGCGAGGCCTTCGTGCGCGGCCTTGGGGAAGGTGTGTTCGCGGTCCCATTGCGCGGCATGCGGCCACAGCTCGGCCTGGGCGAATGCGCGCACCGCGTCGCGGATGGCTTCCTGGTCGGGGGTCAGCAGCATGGGGCGTCTCCGTGCACGGGCGCTCAGGCGCCCGCCTGTCTTTCTTCGTCCAGCTGGGCGCGGTAGCGCGCCAGCATCTGGTTCTGGCTCTCGGTCACCGGGCCGGCGCCGATCTGGTCATGGATCATGCGGTTCATCGAGGGCAGCGCCTCGCGTGGCCCCCAGGTGGCGGGCTGCCACAGCTGCGAACGCATGAAGGCCTTGGCACAGTGCAGGTAGGCCTCCTGCACCGCAATCTCGATCACCAGTTTGGGCCGCTGCCGCTCTTGCACGAACAGGTCCGTGAAGGCCGCTTCGTCGCGCAGCCGGGCGGTCCCGTTCACACGCAGCGTCTCGTCCACACCAGGGATCAGGAAGATCAGCGAGGCGCGCGGATCATCGATGAGGTTCTGCAGCGTGTCGAGCCGGTTGTTGCCGCCCGAATCGGGCAGCAGCAGCGTGTGGGCGTCGCGCACCTTGACGAAGCCCGGCGCGCCGCCGCGCGGCGTGGCGTCCAGCAGTGCGCCGCCCACGCCGGCACTGGCCAGCACGCAGAAGGGCGCCAGCGCCACGAAGCGCTGCGCATGCGCATCGAGCTGCGCCATCTGCTTGCGCAGCGCGCGCTCGCCGGGCTGCGCATACAGGGCGCGCAGCTGCTCGCGGGTGGTGATCGCCATGGGCGCGCCCTCCTTCCTGACCGCAGTGGCTCAGCGGCCCTGCGCCAGCTCCATCACCAGCTTGGTCGACATGTACAGGCGGCGCGGGATGGCGCTGATGTCCACGTACTCGGCCTTGTCGCTGTGGTAGCCGAAGCCCGGCAGGCCCAGGCTTTCGATCACCGGCTTGCCCGACAGCGCGGCATAGGCCGCGTCGGTGCCGCCGCCCGTGCGTTCGACCACGCCCACTTCGCCGCCCACTTCCTTGTAGATGGCGACGGCCTTGTCCACCAGCGCCTTGCCGGCCGGGCCGGCGTCGAAGGCGGGACGGCCCTTGGTGATGAGCAGCTTCACCTCCGAGTCGGGCAGCTTCTTCTTCTGCGCACGCGCTTCCAGCTCCTTCATGGCGGCGTCGAAGTCCTCGTTGCGCGCATAGCGCACGTCGGCGTTCAGCGTCGCACTGTCGGGGATGATGTTGCTCACCGCGCCGGCCTTGGCGATGGTCCAGTTGAAGCGCAGGTTGCGCGCCTTGTCGTCGATATCCTGCGTGCGCAGCACCAGGTCGGACGCCTCCACCAGCGCGTTCACGCCCAGTTCGGGCGCGGCGCCCGCATGCGAGGCCTTGCCCTTGATGTTGGCCTGCACGTAGGCGATGCCCGAGGTGCCCAGCGAGAAGCCTTCCTTGCCGGCGCTGGTCGGTTCGTACGACAGCACGTAGTCGGCCTTGGCGGCTTCGGCCTGGATCAGCTCGCGCGAGCCGAAGGAGCCCTTTTCCTCGTCGGTGTTGAACAGCACGGTGAGGGTGCCGTAGTCCTCGAAGCCGCGTGCCTTGAGCAGCTGCAGCGTGTGCAGGATCACGGCATTGCCGCCCTTGTCGTCGGCGATGCCAGGGCCGTAGGCCTTGTCGCCTTCCACGCGGAAGGGCGACTTGGCCAGCGTGCCCTTGAGGTACACGGTGTCCATGTGCGAGATCAGCAGCAGGTTCTTGCCGCCCTTGCCCTTGCGCGTGCCCACGATGTTGTCGCCCACCACCATGCCGGCCGCCTTGTGGCGCGTGACCGTGAAGCCCAGCGCCTTGAGCTGGTCCTCGAAGTACTGGCCCGCGGCGGCCATGCCTTCGGCGTCGCCGGTGCCGGTCTCGATGTTGACCAGCTGCTCCAGCGTCTTCACGACGGCGGGCTGCGCGTCGGTGGCCGCCTTGAACAGCGCGTCGTCGCGCTGCGCGAAGGCCGGCGGCAGGAAAGCGGCGGCCATCAGGCCGGCCAGCAGGGTGCGGGTGAGGTGGGGGTTGCGCATGGTTGTCTCCCTAGCAATGCACGAACACAGGGATGGCGGACGCAGCCATCGTGGAAAAGATGAGAAAGGTGGAAGGGTGGCCCCGCGGCTTCACCAGCCGCTGAAGCGCTGGCCATCGTAGTTGAGAACGGCGCCGCGGCCGAAGGGCGTCAGCCGCTCCTCGCGCAGGCGCGCCAGGCCGGCCGCGTCGCGCGCGGTGGCGAGCACGGCGTCGCCCGCCGCACGGTGCTGGCGCACGAATTCCAGGCCGATGCCGCGCGAAGCGCCGATGGCCGGGACGGTGGCCATCAGAGCAGCTCGATGGCCACCGCCGTGCCCTCGCCGCCGCCGATGCACAGCGTGGCCACGCCGCGCTTCTTGCCGCGCTGCTGCAACGCGTGGATCAGCGTGACCATGATGCGCGCGCCGCTGGCGCCGATCGGGTGGCCCAGCGCGCAGGCGCCGCCGTGCACGTTGACGATGTCGTGCGACACACCGAGTTCGGTCATCAGCGCCATCGGGACGACCGCGAAGGCCTCGTTGACCTCCCACAGGTCGACGTCCTTCACGCCCCAGCCGGTCTTGGCGAAGAGCTTCTGCACGGCGCCCACGGGCGCGGTGGAGAACCACTCAGGCTGCTGCGCGTGCGTGGCATGAGCCACGATGCGCGCGACGGGCTTGGCGCCGATCTTCTGCGCATGCGAGGCGGTGCTCATCACCAGCGCGGCGGCGCCGTCGTTGATCGACGAGCTGGACGCGGCCGTGATGGTGCCGCCGTCCTTCTTGAAGGCGGGCTTGAGCGTGGGAATCTTGTCGAGCTTGACCTTGCCCGGGCCTTCGTCGATGGCGATCACGGTCTCGCCCGCGCGACCCTTGATGGTGACGGGCGCGATCTCGGCCTGGAACAGGCCGTCCTTCGTCGCATGCTGCGCGCGCTGCACGCTGGCGATGGCGAATTCGTCCTGCTGCTCGCGCGTGAAGTGGTACTTGGCCGCGCAGTCCTCGCCGAAGGTGCCCATGCTGCGGCCGGGCTGGTAGGCGTCTTCCAGGCCGTCGAGCATCATGTGGTCGAAGATGCGGTCGTGGCCCATGCGGTAGCCACCGCGGCCCTTGAGCATCAGGTAGGGCGCGTTGGTCATGCTTTCCATGCCGCCCGCGACCATGACGTCGTGCGTGCCGGCCAGTAGCAGGTCGTGCGCGAGCATGGCGGCCTTCATGGCCGAGCCGCACATCTTGCTGAGCGTGACGGCGCCCGCGCTGTCGGGCAGGCCGCCCTTGTAGGCCGCCTGGCGCGCCGGCGCCTGGCCCTGGCCTGCCATCAGGCAGTTGCCGAACAGCACCTCGCCCACGGCCTCGGGCGCGATGCCTGCGCGCTCGACCGCGGCTTGGATGGCCACGCCGCCGAGGTCGTGCGCCGCCAGCGAGGCGAAGTCGCCCTGGAAGCTGCCCATGGGGGTGCGCGCGGCACCGAGGATGACGATGGATTCGCTCATGTGTGTCTCCGAGGAAGATGAGGTCGGGTGGAAAGCTGTGGACGTGCGGACTCAGGCCGGCCCGTTGCCCGGCTGGCGGTTGCGGCGCGGCTCGATGGTCACCGGCTCGCCGCCGGCCGGCCTGCTCCACTTGTGGCGGATGCGCTGCACGGCCGCCTTGTACGCGCCTTCGAGCGACTTCTCGCCGCTCACGGTGATGCCCAGGTCCTGCAGCAGGCCGTCGTGCACGCCGAAGGCCCAGCCGTGGATGTTGACCTTCTGGCCGCGCGCCCAGGCGTCGACCATCACGGTGCTCACTGCCACGTTGATGACCTGTTCGGCCACATTGAGCTCGACCAGCGCATCGGTGCGCACGTCGGCCGGCACGGCCTCGAGCAGGGCCTGATGGCGGTCGCGCACGTTCTTGATGTTGCGGATCCAGTTGTCGGCCAGGCCCACGCGCACGTTCTCCAGCGCCGCCTTCACGCCGCCGCAGCCGTAGTGGCCCACGACCATGATGTCCTCCACCTTGAGCACGTCCACCGCGAACTGGATGGCCGACAGCGCGTTCAGATCCGAAGACACCACGATGTTGGCCACGTTGCGGTGCACGAAGACCTCACCCGGGTCCAGGCCGGTGATCTGGTTGGCCGGCACGCGGCTGTCGGAGCAGCCGATCCACATGTACTTGGGCGTCTGCTGCTTGACCAGGCTGGTGAAGAAGCCGGGGCGGTCGCGTTCCATCTGGGCCGCCCAGGCACGGTTGTGAGCGAAGAGGTCTTGGATGGATGTGGTCGTCATGGGACTCCTGGGTCAAAAAGGATTCAGAGCGCAGACCCGGCCGCGCGGCCGCCCGCGCGCGCCCGGCCGGGCGCGGCCGTTTCGGCCGCGGCGCCCGCCGCCTTGGCGGCCGGCCGCCGGCGCACGCGCGCCAGCACCGCGCGGGCCTGGGCTTCCTGCGCCCGCACCTCCTGCAGGTTGGCCTGCAGCTCGGCCAGTTGCGCCTCGAGCTGCGCGCGGTGGGCGCCCAGCACGCGCAGGAACTCCTCCAGCTGCGGCGCCGTGTCGCGCGGGCTCTCGTAGATGTCGAGGATGGACTTGGCCTCGGTCAGGCTCAGGCCCAGCCGCTTGGCCCGCAGCGTGAGCGCCAGCCGCGTGCGGTCGCGCGCACTGTAGATGCGTTGCACGCCCACGCGCTGCGGCGCGATCAGGCCCAGGTCCTCGTAGAAGCGGATGGCCCGCGTCGTGAGGTCGAACTCGCGCGCCAGTTCGCTGATGGTGAAGGTCTGAGCGGACATTCCTCGGCGTATGCAGTGCGTGGCGGATGGGTGGGACCGCCCCGCCATCGCGGGCCGGCGTGCGGCACGGCCCCCCGCAAGGGGCCATGCACAGGCGACAGCGGCGCCCGGCGCGGCTCCCTACAATGAGGGCCCACTTGTGACGTTTACGTAAACGTCAATGACCCCGGATCATAGATGAATCTGCTCGAAAGCGAACTGCACTACCCGCTGGGCGACCGGCTCCCCGGCGTGGGCGAGACCGTCGAGGTGGCGCCCGGCGTGCGCTGGATCCGCATGGCGCTGCCCTTCGCCCTGGACCACATCAACCTGTGGCTGCTGCGCGACCGCATCGATGGCCGCGATGGCTGGACGGTGGTGGACTGCTGCATCTCGCGCCCCGAGTCGCGCGCGCAGTGGGAGCAGATCTTCGCCACCCAGCTGCAGGGGCTGCCGATCCTGCGCGTGATCGTCACGCACATGCACCCCGACCACATCGGCCTGGCGGACTGGCTGTGCAAGCGGTGGGACGCGCCGCTGTGGATCAGCGCCACCGACTACCACGTGGCCCGCGTGCTCGTGCAGGCCGGCGACACGCTGGCCGGCGGCGAATCCGCCGCCGATTTCTTCGCCGCGCACGGCCTGCCCGCAGGCGAGATGCTCAGCACCATCCGCCAGCGCACCAGCTACTTCACCACGCTCGTGCCTGCGGTGCCCGAGCGCTTCGTGCGCCTGATGGACGGGCACGAGGTGCGCATCGGCGGGCGCGACTGGCGCTGCATCAGCGGCTACGGCCATGCGCCCGAGCACATCGCGCTGTTCTGCGAAGACCTGGGCTGGGCGCTGGGCGAGCGCAGCGGCCGCGGCGTGCTGCTGGGCGGCGACATGATGCTGCCGCGCATCTCCACCAACGTGAGCGTGCATGCGGGCGAGCCCGAGGCCAACTCGCTGCAGCTCTTCCTCGACAGCCTCCTCAAGTTCCTGCCGCTGCCCGAGGACACGCTGGGCCTGCCCGCGCATGGCAAGCCCTTCCTGGGCATCCACCGCCGCGTGGGCCAGTTGCAGGAACACCATCAGGCGCGCCTGGCCGAGCTATTGGCCGCCTGTGCCGAGCGGCCCATGAGCGCGGCCGAGGCGCTGCCCATCCTGTTCAAGCGCGCGCTGGACGTGCACCAGATGACCTTTGCCATGGGCGAGACCGTGGCCCACCTGCACTACCTCTGGTACGCGGGCCAGGTGCAGCGCCAGCGCGACGCGCAGGGCGTGTGGCGCTTCAGCACCGCGGCCACGCCGGCCGCGGCGTGAGCCTGGCCGTCGAGCAGACGCTTGCAGACCTGCGCGCGGGCCGCCTGCAGGGCGCCACGCGGCTGGACCTGGAGGGCGGCGCGCAGGGCCTGCAGGAATTTCCGCGCGAGATCTTCGCGCTGGCCGACACGCTGGAAGTGCTGAACCTGTCGGGCAACGCGCTGCGCGAATTGCCCGAGGACCTGCACCTGCTGCAGCGCCTGCGCATCCTCTTCGCCTCCGGCAACGCCTTCACCGAACTGCCGCGCGCCCTGGGCCGCTGCGCGCAGCTGGAGATGGTGGGCTTCAGGAGCAACCGCATCGCCCGGGTGCCGGCCGAATCGCTGCCGCCGCGGCTGCGCTGGCTGATCCTGACCGACAACGCGATCGAGGCCCTGCCCGAAGCACTGGGCGAGCGCCCCCGGCTGCAGAAGCTGATGCTCGCGGGCAATGCCCTGCAAACGCTGCCCGATTCGCTGGCGCGCTGCCATTCGCTGGAACTGCTGCGCCTGGCGGCCAACCGCTTCGAGGCCCTGCCGCCCTGGCTGCTGCAACTGCCGCGCCTGGCCTGGCTGGGCGTGGCCGGCAATCCGCTGACGGCGGCGCGCGAAGCCCAGGCCCAGAACACCGCCGTGCCCGCCATCGCCTGGGAGCGACTGCGCGTGGGCGAACTGCTGGGCGAAGGCGCGTCGGGCGTCATCCATGCCGCGCAATGGCTGCGCGAGGACGGCGGCGCCGAACCGGTCGCGCTCAAGCTCTTCAAGGACGGCCTCACCAGCGACGGCCGGCCCGACAGCGAGAGGGCCGCCAGCCTGGCCGCCGGGGCGCACCCGGCGCTCGTCGGCCTGAAGGGCCGGCTGCGGCAGCACCCCGACGGCCGCGCGGGCCTGGTGCTCGCACGCGTCGGCGCCGACTGGCGCAACCTGGCCGCACCGCCGAGCTTTGCCAGCTGCACGCGCGACGTCTATGCGCCCGACGCGGCCTTCGACGCCGGCACGGTGCGCCGGATCGCGGCCGACATCGCCGCCGCCGCGGCCCACCTGCACGCGCACGGCTTGGTGCATGGCGACCTGTACGCGCACAACGTGCTGTGGCGCCCCGCGCAGGGCGATGCGCCCGCGCGCGCCTTGCTCGGCGACCTGGGTGCGGCCGCCTGCGCGCCCGCGGCCCTGCAGCCGGCTCTGCGCGCGCTGGACGTGCTGGCTTTCGGCCGCCTGCTCGACGAGCTGCTGAGCCGGTGCGCCGAGGCCGATGCGCTGCCTGCGCTGCAGGCGCTGCGCGACGACTGCCTGCAACCCCTACCCGCCGCCCGCCCGGGCTCCGACGCTCTCGTGCAGCGCTGCGCGTGAACGCATGCGCCTGCGCCCGACGCGCGCGCAGAGCCTGTTCAGTGCCTCCGAGGGGTCGCGCAGCCGCCTCGCCGGGTGGCCTGCAAGGCGCAGTGCGCCGCTCGTAGTGATCTACGCGCAAGCGCTGCAACGCCGCAGGACGCCCGGCAAGGCGGCTGCCCGAAGGGTTGGGGCGAAATCGGGTCCGCTCAGCGCTGCGTCGCTTGCATGGGCACCCGCCCATGCGGCGCGCCGCAACGCCGATCGCCTCCCGATTGCGCCCCAACGCGACCCCTTGGAGACACTGAACAGGCTCTCAGGCCGCCACGGGATTCAGCTGGTACAGCCAGGTCTCGCTCAAGGTGCGTGCGCCGTCGCGCAGGAACAGGCGCAGGTCCACCGCCTCGCCCCGGCTTTCGGCCGGCGTGTAGTCGAACTGGGCGCGCCAATGGCCCGGCACGCCGTTGGGCACGGGCTCCGTGAACACGTCGCTGAAGCGCCCGCTCGCGGCGCTGAGCACGGCCTCGGGCTTCACGCCCAAGGGCAGCTTCGCCAGCTCGCCACCGCTGAACTCGACCATGAACTTGTGCACGCCCGGCGGCCGCGGGTGGCCGGGCTGGCCGCCGCGGCCCACGCGCGTGGCGCCGCAGCGCGCCAGCGGCGGCGCGAAGGGTTCGTCGTCCACCCAGTGCAGCCGGTAGCGCAGCGCGAGCTGCTGGCCCTGGCGCGCAGGCGCGGCCGGCACCCAGCAGGCCACGATGTTGTCGTGGATCTCGTCGTCGGTCGGGATCTCGATCAGCTGCACCGAGCCCTCGCCCCAGTCGCCCACGGGCTCCACCCACAGGCTGGGCCGGCGCTCGTAGTGCACACCGTCCTGGTAGTGGTTGAAGGCGCGGTCGCGCTGCATCAGGCCGAAGCCCTTGGGGCTGCGGTCGTTGAACTGCGAGGCGCGCGTGGCCGGCGGGTTGTTCAGCGGCCGCCACACGCGCTCGCCGCCGCCGGTCCACAGCGCCAGGCCGTCCGAGTCGTGCACCTCGGGCCGCCAGTCGGCGCCGCGCGCACCGAAGGTTTCGGAGTACCAGTACATGGAGGTGAGCGGCGCCAGCCCCAGCCGCGCCACGTCGCGGCGCAGGAAGAGCTGCTGCTCCACGTCCATGGTGACGGCCTGGTCGCGCTGCAGCTGGAAGCGGAAGGCGCCCGTGACGCTGGGGCCGTCGAGCAGCGCATGCACCGTCGCGCGCCGGCTGCCGTCGGCCGGCGGCTCGAACCAGAAATGGGTGAAGCGCGGGAACTCCTCCTCGCGCGCCGGCACGGCCACGTCGATGGCGATGCCGCGCGCCGAAATGCCGTACTGGTTCAGCGCACCGATGGCGCGGAAGTAGGACGCGCCGAGGAAGGCCACCCAGTCGTGCGTGCGCCAGTCCGGTGCGCCGGCGCCGCCCAGGCGGCTTTCCTGGAAGCGGAAGCCGGCGAAGCCCGCGCCCGCGGGCAGCTCGCGCGCGGGGCTGTCGGGCGGCATGTCGAAGTAGGCGGGGTCATAGAGCAGCTCGCGCGCGTTCTGCGGCTGCGATGCGCCGGCCGCGCCCTCCAGCACATGCATGTGCACGGGCACGGGAAAGAAGCGGCCCAGGTGGAAGAAGGTGACCGGGAAAGGCCCGGGGCCGTCGCGGAACAGCGCGTACTCGGGCTTGAAGCGCAGGCGGCCATGCTGTTCGTAGTCGATGCGCTCGATGACGGCCGCCGGCAGCGCGGATTCGAGCCGATGCGGCTGCGCGGCCAGCGTGCGCGCGCGCTGCACGAGGCCGTCCCACGAGAAGGGCTGCGGCGCGCCCAGCTTCAGGCGCGGCGCGGCACGGACCGGCAGGGCCGCGGGCGCGGCGGCGCGCGAGCCGGCGCAGGCGGCCAGGGCAGCCAGCGCCGTGCAGGCGCCGTGGAGCAAAAGGGTGCGTCGTCGGAACAGGCTCATGCGCGTGGCGATCCGGGCAGGGTTCGGACGGGCCGGCGGCCCTGAAGGGGTGGCGAGGCGGCGCCGCGCCGTTGTGGCCACCCTAGCCGCGGCCGCGCCTGGAAGGTGTCGGACGGCGCCCGCGCGCCGGGCCGGCGCATGGCACCTTGGCGACCGGCGCGCGTGCAGCCGCGTCTTAAGCTGCGGCCGCAGACCGGTGCGCCTGGCGTGGCCGGTGTGCCGCCTCACCGGGGCCGGGCCGCGCCACGCGGCGCGATCGACCGGTCCCTTCCTTGCCCGGCGGCGCGGTAGCGCGCTGCCCCCTCGTCGGAGACTCGCACATGGACATCAACCGCCTTTTCTCGCTTCAAGGCCGCACCGCCCTCATCACCGGCGGCTCGCGCGGCATCGGCCGCATGATCGCCGAGGGCTACCTCGCGGCCGGCGCCCGCGTCTACATCTCGGCGCGCAAGGCCGAGGCCTGCGACCAGACCGCCAGGGAACTGTCCGCCAAGGGCCACATCGTCTCGCTGCCGGCCGACGTGTCCACGCGCGAAGGCATCGACAAGCTGGTCGCCGCGTACTCGAAGCACGAGGACAAGCTGGACATCCTGGTGAACAACGCCGGCGCGGCCTGGGGCGCGCCTTATGACGAGTTCCCCGAGAGCGGCTGGGACAAGGTGGTCAACCTGAACATGAAGACGCCCTTCTTCCTGACGCAGGCGCTCACGCCGCTGCTGCGCAAGGGCGCGGCCGGCGAGCATCTGGCCAAGGTGATCAACATCGCGTCCATCGACGGCATCTCGGTCAACATGTGGGACACCTATTCCTACAGCGCCAGCAAGGCCGGCGTGATCCACCTGACCAAGCGCATGGCCATGCACCTAGTCAAGGAGCGCATCGTGGTGAGCGGCATCGCGCCCGGCCCCTTCGCGTCGGAGATGAACAAGGAAGCGCGCGACCATGGCGACAAGGTGGCGGAGTACACGCCGGCCGGCCGCATCGGCAAGCCCGAGGACATGGCGGGCGCCGCGATCTACCTGGCGTCGAATGCGGGCGACTTCGTGGTCGGTTCGACGGTCATCGTCGACGGCGGCGTGACGTATACGAGATAGCACCCCCCAGGCCGCTTCGCGGCTCCCCCCTCTCCTGCGGGAAGGGGGCTGAGCCCGTACACAAAAGGTCCGGTGGACCTTTTGTGACTGGCGAAGGGCGAGGCCACTGGCCTCGCGCGGTCTGCAAGACCTCCCCAGTGGCCGGGCAGAGCCCGTTCCACGGGTGCCCTGAGCGCTTCATGTCGCTCGCTGGCGGGGATCACCGCCAGACAGCACGGCGCCGTCCAGCTACCAGCGCGGGACGCCCTCGTCCTTAACAGGCCGTTGAAAAATCCCCTGCGAGCGTCCGCGTCGGCCGCTACGATCTGAAGCCATCCCGGAACAACTGCGACAAGAAAGATGAGAGGCAACCAAGACTTCCAGGGGGCGATGTTTAGCTACATCAGCCTTGAAGAAAGAGTGCCAGCGGCACACCCGCTGCGCAAGTTGCGCGCCGTGGTGGATGCGCTGCTGTCGAGCATGAACAGCGAGTTCGAAGCGGTGTACGCCCGCCGTGGCCGCCCCTCGGTGCCGCCGGAGATGCTGCTCAAGGCCTTGCTGCTGCAAATCCTGTTCTCCATCCGCAGCGAACGCCAGCTGGTCGAGGCGGTCAACTACAACCTGCTGTACCGCTGGTTCGTGGGCCTGAACATTGAAGACAAGGTCTGGGACCACTCCACCTTCAGCGCCAACCGCGAACGCCTCTTCAACGAAGACCTGGCGCGCGCCTTCTTCGAGCGCGTCAAGCTCAGCGCCCAGTGGGGCCGGCTTGCCAGCGACGAACACTTCAGCGTGGACGGCACGCTGATTGAGGCCTGGGCCTCGCACAAGAGTTTCAAACGCAAAGACGACGACAGCGGCACGCCACCCGGACGCAACCCCGAGGTGAACTTCAAAGGGCAGGAGCGCTGCAACGACACCCACGCCAGCACCACCGATGCCGATGCCCGGCTGTTCAAGAAGAGCGCGGGCGACAAATCTCGCCTGTGCCACATGGGCACATCCCCATGGAGAACCGCAACGGGCTGATCGTGGATGTGGAGATCACACATGCCAGTGGCACCGCCGAGCGCGAGGCGGCGCTGGCGATGCTCAAACGCCGGGGAAACAAGAACAAGCGGGCCACGGTCGGGGCCGACAAAGGTTACGACAGCCAGGCCTTCATCAAGGGCTGCCGAAAGCTCAAAGTCACGCCACACGTGGCGGCCAAGGACAAGCACTCGGCGGTCGATGGCCGCATCCGGCGCCACGAGGGCTACAAGACCAGCCTCAAAGTGCGCAAGCGCATCGAGGAGGCCTTTGGCTGGATCAAGACAGTGGGTGGTCTGGCCAAGACCAAATTGATCGGTCAGGCCAAGCTCGCGGGCCAGGCGCTGCTGTGCTTTGCCACCTACAACCTGGTGCGCATGGGCAGTCTGGGCGGCTGGTGGGACGCGCATCATGCGTGAACCATGGGATACGTGCGCCCGGAACGGGCAAAACGGCCTGCAAACAGGCCGAAATGGCCGCTCCAATCGCTGCGCAGGCCAGTTTGGGCGATCCGTTTCTTCGAAATCCACGACCCTGGCGCGTTCGATGAGCATTTTTTCAACGGCCTGTTAAGTTCCTGGCGCAGCGCGGGCCAGGCCGGCACCACGGTTTCCACCGTCTCCCAGAAACGCGGGCTGTGGTCCATCACGCGCAGGTGGGCCAGCTCGTGTACCACCACGTAGTCGATCACGGGCAGGCGGAAGTGGATCAGCCGCCAGTTCAGGCGAATGGAGCCGTCGGCGCTCGCGCTGCCCCAGCGCGTGGCGGCGTTGCTCAGCGACAGCTTCGTCCACCGCACGCCCAGCTGCGGCGCGAAATGCGCCAGCCGTTCGGTGAACAGCTGCCTGGCCTGACGCATGAGCCAGGCCTGCGCGGCGTCGCGGATCTGCGCAGCGCCCGCGCTCTGCGCCAGCGCCATCCGCAGCACCTGCGTGCCCTCGGCCGCGGTATCGAGCACGGCGCCCGCGCCTTCGAAGGCATGGGCCGGGTCCAGCTTCAGGGTGAGCGGCGCCCCCAGGTAGGGCAGGCTCGCGCCGTCGCGCCAGTCGATGCGGCCGGCCTCCTGCCGCGCCTCGCGCTGGCGCGTTTCGGCCAGCTTGCGCAGGATCCAGGCCTGTTTCTCCTGCAGCGCGGCCTCCACGTCGCGCAGCGCCACCCAACGCGGCGCGCGCACCGTGAGGCCTTCGGGGCCGACCGAGAAGCCAATGGTGCGGCGCTGGCCGCGCACGAATTCATAGCCCACCCAGGCCGCGCCCAGCTGCGTTTCGCGGTTGGCGCGCGGATGCATGAAGCGCGCGGGCGCCATGGCATCGGCCAGCGGCACGGCGGGCACGAAGGGCGCGCGCCCACGGGCCTCGTCGCCGCCGCGCGGCCAGGGCGGCGCCGCGGGCGGTGGTGGTGGCGGTGGCGGATCGAACAGGTCCAGCGCCAGCTGCACCAGCCCCATCAAGGGCTGGCGCGGCTGGCGCGGACGGCGGGACGGAGGGCTCAACGATAGGCCTCGGGGTCCAGCCGGCGCATCTCGGCCTCGATCCAGGCCTCGACCTCGGCCATCAGCTCGTCGGCCTTGCGGCCCACGCTGGGGATGGCGGGCCCAATGGACACGTCCACCACGCCCGGGCGCTTGACGAAGGCCTTGCGCGGCCAGCACTTGGCCGAGGTGACGGCGATCGGGATCACGGGCGCGCCGGTCTCGATGGCCAGGCGCGTGCCGCCGGTCTTGTAGACGCCCTGCCCGCCGCGCGGCGTGCGCGTGCCTTCGGGGAACATGATGATCCACACACCCTGCGCCAGCAGGCGCTTGCCCTGCGCCACCACCTTGTTGAAGGCCTGCGCGCGCTGGCTGCGGTCGATGTGGATCATGTCCAGCCGGCCCATGGCCCAGCCGAAGAAGGGCACGTAGAGCAGCTCCTTCTTGAACACGTAGGCCAGCGGATGCGGCATCAGCGTGGGCATGAGGAAGGTCTCGTAGGTGGACTGGTGCTTGACCAGCAGCACCGCGCCCGCGCGCTTGTCCTGCGGCAGGTTCTCCAGGCCCGCGACGCGCGTGTGCACGCCGCAGATCACGCGCAGGCCGCCCGTCGCCCAGCGCAGCCAGCGCACGGCCATCCACCACAGCGGCTCGCCGCGGCGCCAGACCGAGGCCACGAGCATCACCAGCGCCCACGGGATCACCGTGAGCAGCATCCACAGCAGATGCAGCACGGAACGCAGAAAGGCCATCGCAGTGTTCCCTCTTGTCGTTGTTGTCGTTGTTGTCGTCGTCTTCGTCGTCGGGTTCGGGCGCAGCGGTGCCGCACGCGGGGCGCGGGGACGGGCGGTGGCAGGTCGGCAGGCGTCCTTCGGGCCTCGGGCTCAGACCGCGATCTGCAGCGCGCCCTGCGCCTCGCGCGCCAGCAGGTGCTGCACGAAGGCGGCCAGGTCCTCGTGCACCTGCGTGCCCGCCGGGTACTCGGGCGGCAGCGGATCGACGCCGCGGCAGGCCTGGCCCATGCCGGTGAGCAGCAGGTGCGGCTCGCAGCCGGCGGCCGCGCCGGCTTGCAGGTCGCGCAGCGAATCCCCCGCGGTGGGCACGCCGGCCAGGTCCACGCCGTAGCGCTCGCCGATCTGGCGGAACAGCCCCGGCTTGGGCTTGCGGCAGTCGCAGTGCTCGTCGGGGCTGTGCGGGCAGTAGAAGATGGCGTCGATGCGCCCGCCCACGGCGGCCAGCATCTTGTGCATCTTGGCGTGCATGGCGTTGAGCGAGGCCACGTCGAACAGCCCGCGCCCCAGCCCCGACTGGTTGGAGGCGATCACCACATGCCAGCCCGCATGGTTGAGCCGCGCGATGGCCTCCAGCGCGCCGGGCAGCGGCGTCCATTCCGTCTCGCTCTTGACGAAGTCGTCCCGGTGCACGTTGATGCTGCCGTTGCGGTCCAGGATGACCAGCTTGAGCGGGGCATGGGGCATGGCGGCTCGCCTCCTCGGCAGCGTCGTCGGATCAGGCCAGGCGCTCCAGCAGCGCCACGCGGTTCATCGCGCGGTGCAGCGAGGCCAGCAGGCCCAGGCGGTTCAGGCGCAGGTCGGCCTCTTCGGCATTGACCATCACGCCGTCGAAGAAGGCGTCGACCGGCGCGCGCAGCTGCGCCAGGGTCTGCAAGGAAGCGGTGTAGTCGCCGGCCTGGAACTGGGCGTCAGCCTGCGGCACCACGGCCTGCACGGCGCTGTGCAACGCCACTTCGGCCGGCTCGCGCAGCAATTGCGGGTTCACATGCGCATCGGCCTCGGGCGACTTCTTGAGGATGTTGCCGATGCGCTTGTTGGCCGCGGCCAGTGCCGGGGCCTCGGGCAGCTGCGCGAAGGCCCGCACGGCCGCCAGGCGCCTGGGCACTTCGGCCAGGCGCTCGGGGCGGTTGCCCAGCACGGCGTCCACTTCCTGCGCGCTGGCCCCCTGCTCGCGCAGGCTGCCGGCGAGGCGGTCGTAGATGAAGTCCAGCAGTTGCGCCTGCGCGTCGGCCTGCGTGAGCAGCGGCCCCATGGCGTCGGCGGCGATGCCGACCAGCGCCTGCAGCTCCAGCGGCAGGTCGCGCTCGATCAGCATGCGCACCACGCCCAGCGCGTGGCGGCGCAGCGCGAAGGGATCGCGGTCGCCCGTCGGCAGGTTGCCGATGCCGAACATGCCGACCAGGGTTTCCAGCTTGTCGGCCAGCGCCACCGCCAGGCCGACCGGGCCGCGCGGCAGTTCGTCGCCGGCGAAGCGCGGCTTGTAGTGGTCTTCGATGGCGTCGGCCACGGCCACGGGCAGGCCGTCGTTGAGCGCGTAGTAGCGGCCCATGGTGCCCTGCAGCTCGGGGAACTCGCCCACCATGTCGGTCACGAGGTCGGTCTTGGCCAGTTGGGCGGCCTGGTCGGCCTGGGCCACCAGCGCGGCGTCGCCCGAACCCTCTGACAATTGCGCCGCGATGGCCTTGGCGATGGCGCGCACGCGTTCCACGCGCTCGCCCTGCGTGCCCAGCTTGTTGTGGTAGACGACCTTGCCCAGGCCCTCGACGCGCGAGGCCAGGGTCTTCTTGCGGTCCTGGTCGAAGAAGAACTTGGCGTCGGCTAGGCGCGGGCGCACCACGCGCTCGTTGCCGCCGATGACGGCGCTGGCGTCGTCGGGCCGGATGTTGCTCACCACGAGGAAGCGGTTCGTCAGCTTGCCCGAAGCATGAAGCAGCGGGAAGTACTTCTGGTTGGCCTTCATCGTGAGGATCAGGCATTCCTGCGGCACCTCGAGGAACTCGGGCTCGAACTGGCAGACCAGCACATTGGGGCGCTCGACCAGCGCCGTGACCTCATCGAGCAGCGCCTCGTCCTGGATCGGCTCGGCACCGCCGCCCACGGCCACGGCCGCCTCGGCCAGCTGGCGCGCGATCTCGGCACGGCGGGCCTCGAAGCCCGCGATCACGGCGCCCTCGTCCTGCAGCTGCAGGGCATAGCTGTCCGCATCGCGCAGCACGACCGGGTCCACGGCCGCCTCGAAGCGGTGGCCGTGCGTGTCGCGGCCCGACTGCAGGCCCAGCGCTTCCACGGGCACCACGTCGGCGCCGTGCAGGGCGACCAGGCCGTGCGCCGGGCGCACGAAGCTCACGCTGCTCCAGCCCGGCAGCTCGCAGCCGCTTTCGAGCTGGTAGCTCATGACCTTGGGAATCGGCAGCCTGGCGATGGCTTCATGCAGCGCCTTCTGCAGGCCTTCGGCCAGCGTGGCGCCGGGCAGCACGCTTTCGTAGAACAGGGCCTCGGCCTTGCCGTCGGGCGCGCGCTTGAGCTGCGCCACGGCCGCTTCGTCCAGCCCCAGCGCGGCCAGCTTCTTGCGCAGCGCGGGCGTGGCTTGGCCGGCCGCATCCAGGCCCACGGCCACGGGCATCAGCTTCTGCGACACGGGCTTGTCGGCCGCGCGCGCCGCCACCTGCGTGACATGTGCGGCCAGGCGGCGCGGCGAGGCATAGGGGGTGAGCAGCGAACCGGCATCGGCCAGCCCCTGCGCGCGCAACTGCGCCAGCAGCACGTCGCCGAAGGCCTGGCCCAGCTTCTTCAGGGCCTTGGGCGGCAGTTCTTCGACGAAGAGTTCGACGAGAAGGTTCTTTCGGGTCTCTTGGGTCATCGCTCAGGCCGCCGCTTTCTCTTTGCTGCTGTCTTTCTTCGGGATCTGCGCGACCCATTCGCGCGGCGCCATGGGGAAGCCCAGGCGCTCGCGGCTGTCGTAGTAGCTTTGCGCCACGCTACGCGCGAGGCTGCGGATGCGGCCGATGTAGGCCGCGCGTTCGGTCACGCTGATGGCGCCGCGCGCGTCCAGCAGGTTGAAGCTGTGCGCAGCCTTGAGCACCTGCTCGTAGGCTGGCAAGGCGAGCTGCACGTCCATCAGGTGCTTGGCCTGTGTCTCGTGCGCGGCGAAAGCGGTGAACAGGAAGTCGGCGTCCGAATGCTCGAAGTTGTAGGTCGACTGTTCGACCTCGTTCTGCTTGTAGACGTCGCCGTAGGACAGGCCCTCGGTCCACTTCAGGTCGTAGACGTTCTCCACGCCCTGCAGGTACATGGCCAGGCGCTCCAGGCCGTAGGTGATCTCGCCCGTGGCGGGCTTGCAGTCGATGCCGCCCACCTGCTGGAAGTAGGTGAACTGGGTCACCTCCATGCCGTTGAGCCAGACCTCCCAGCCCAGCCCCCAGGCGCCGAGCGTGGGGTTCTCCCAGTCGTCCTCCACGAAGCGGATGTCGTTCTTTTTCAGGTCGAAGCCCAGCGCCTCGAGCGAGCCCAGGTACAGCTCCAGGATGTTGGCCGGCGCCGGTTTGAGCACCACCTGGTACTGGTAGTAGTGCTGCAGGCGGTTGGGGTTCTCGCCATAGCGGCCGTCCTTGGGACGGCGGCTGGGCTGCACGTAGGCGGCCTTCCACGGCTCGGGGCCGATGGCGCGCAGGAAGGTGGCGGTGTGCGATGTGCCCGCGCCCACTTCCATGTCGTAGGGTTGCAGCAGCGCGCAGCCCTGGGCGTCCCAGTAGGCCTGCAGTTGGAGGATGATCTGTTGGAAGGTCAGCATGAATGGGCTGGAGCTTGGGGCCGCGCAGCCGCGCCCGCGGGGGCTGTACGAGGTGGCGGCGCCGGGCGCCGAGGCGGCGAACCCCGCATTTTAGAAGCCGCCCGGCGCCAAGCGCCCACCCGGACGGGGGCAATGCGCCGACACGCAGGCGCGCCGCCTTCCACGGCGCCCACGCGGGGAGCCCCTCAAACTCGGCCCCTGCTTTTGCGCCTCGTTCGCCCGTTTTCATGACAGCACCCGCCCTTGCAGCCTCGACGCCCCTCTTCGTGGTCTTCAATCCGCAATCCGGGCGCGGGAACTGGCCGCAGACGCGAGAAGCCCTGCAGGCCGCCTGCAAAGCTGGCGGCCGCCCGTTGACCCTGCTGCCGCTCCAGCGCGGCCAGTCGCCCGAGCCGGTGATCGCACGGGCCGTGCAGGGTGCGCTGGTCGAGGGAGGCATCGCGGTGGCCGCCGGCGGGGACGGCACCATCAACGCCGTGGCGAACCATGCGGTGGCGCGCGGTTGCGCCTTCGGCGTGCTCCCGCAGGGCACCTTCAACTACTTCAGCCGTGCGCACGGCCTGCCGGCCCAGCCCGAGGAATCCGTGGCTGCGCTGCTGCAGGGCCGGCCGGAGGCGGTGCAGGTCGGGCTGGTCAACGAGCAGGTGTTCCTGGTCAATGCCAGCCTGGGCTTCTACGCCCGCCTGCTGGAAGACCGCGAGAGCTACAAGGCCCGCTACGGCCGCAGCCGCGGCGTGGCCCTGGTGGCGGCGCTTTTCACGCTGGCGCGCGGCTTCCGGATCTGGGACCTGGAAGCGCACTGGCACGGCCGCACCGAAACCCTGCGCACCCCCACGCTGTTCGTGGGCAACAACCCGCTGCAGTTCGAACAGGTCGGTGTGGAGGAAGGCGAGGCGGTCGAACAGGGGGAGCTGGCCGCCATCGCGCTCAGGCCGCTGGGGCGGGCCGCGATGCTGGGCCTGCTGGTGCAGGCCGGGCTGGGCCGGCTGGATCGGGCGAGCGAGGTGCAAAGCCTGTCGTTCCGGGAGCTGGAGGTGGCCGCCGCGCAGATGCCGCGCGGGCATCGGGTGCGCGTGGCCACCGACGGCGAGCTGCGCTGGATGCGCATGCCGCTGCGCTTTCGCGTCTCGCCCAAGCCGCTGTGGCTGGTCAAGCCCGCGTCGCTGGAGCGCGAGCGGGGATGAGCACGCTGGTCCACCTCTCCGACACGCACTTCGGCACCGAGCAACCGTCCGTGGTCGAGGCGCTGGTGCGTTGGATTCACGCACAGGCGCCCGACGTACTGCTGCTGTCGGGCGACGTCACCCAGCGCGCCACGCGCGCCCAGTTCGCGGCCGCGCGCGCCTTCCTCGCGCGGCTGGCGGTGCCTCACCCGCTGGTGATCCCGGGCAACCATGACATCCCACTCTTCGCGCTGGGGGCGCGGCTGTTCACGCCCTATGGGCGCTACCGCGAGGCCTTCGGCCCCACGCTGGAGCCCGTGCTCGACGTGCCCGACTGCCTGCTGCAGGCGCTGAACACCACCCGCTGGTGGCGCCATGAGGACGGGGCGCTGTCGGGCGCGCAGATCGCCCGCGTGGCCGCCCGGCTGCGCGCTGCACGCCCGCAGCAGCTGCGCATCGTCGCCGTGCACCAGCCGCTGGCCGTGAGCCGGCCCGAAGACCGGCGCAACCTGCTGCATGGCCATGCGCGCGCCAGCGCCCTCTGGGCCGACGCGGGGGTGGACCTGGTGCTGGGCGGCCACATCCACCTGCCCTTCGCGGCACCGCTGGCGGCGCGCAGCACGGCCTGGGTGGTGCAGGCGGGCACCGCCGTCTCGTCGCGCGTGCGCGCGGGCGCGCCCAATTCGGTCAACCTGATCCGCGGGCCCTTCGTCGACGCGCGCAGCGGCGAACGGCATTGCGAGCTGGAGCGCTGGGACCATCCGCCGGGCGCCGCGGACTTCGTGCCTGCGCAGGTGCAGCGGCTGCCGCTGCAGCGGCTCGAGGCAGCGCACACCGGCCAGGCATGACCCGCTCCGGAAACGCCGGCCATCGCAGACAGGGCAGGCGCGGGATGCGCGCCGCGGCGCGCACACATCGTCGAAAAGGATGAATCCGCACCCCGACGGCGGCGCCGCCGCACCGCAGCCGACGCCATAATCGCGCGCCATGTCGCACCTCGGCCCCTTGCACGCCCTGTTGTTCGCGCTGGGCGCGGGCTGGCTGGCCTGGGTGTCACGCGGCGCACTGCGCCAGCCGCGCTCGCACGGCTTCGCGCGCTTCTTCGCCTTCGAGGCCATTCTGGCCCTGCTGCTGCTGAACCACCCGCACTGGGAGCGCGACATGTTCGCGCCGCGCCAGTTGCTCTCCTGGGCCTTGCTCGCCACGTCCATCGCGCTCGTCGCGATGGCGCTGCGGCAGATGCGGCGCCTGGGCCGGCGCGATGCGGCGCGGACCGACCCGGCCCTGTTCGGCTTCGAGAAGACGGCCACGCTGGTGACCAGCGGCGTCTTCCGCTGGATCCGCCACCCCATGTACGCCTCGCTGATGGCGCTGGCCTGGGGCATCTTCCTCAAGAACCCGTCGCTGCCCGGCACAGGGCTGGTGGCGCTGGCCAGCCTGGCCCTGCTGGTGACGGCCTGGCGCGACGAAGCCGAGTGCCTGCAGTACTTCGGCCCGGCCTACGCCGACTACATGCGGCGCAGCTGGCGCTTCGTTCCCGGGCTGTACTGAGGCGCGATGTGGTGCCTGCGGGCGCCGCCCACGAAAAGAGGCCGCACGCGGCCTCTTGCTTCGTCCTTCTCGAACGCCGGCAGCACCCGCCGGCCACGCGGCATCACCCCTGCCAGCGCTGGAGCACCAGGCTCGCGTTGGTGCCGCCGAAGCCGAAGCTGTTGGACAGCACGGTGTGGATCGCCGCCTCGCGCGATTCGCGCAGCACGGGCAGGCCTTCGGCGGCCGGGTCCAGGTTCTCGATGTGCGCCGAGCCGGCCATGAAACCGGCCTGCAGCATGTACAGGCAGTAGATCGCTTCCTGCACGCCCGTCGCGCCCTGCGAATGGCCGGTAAGCGACTTGGTGGACGAAAACGGCGGCACCGCGTCGCCGAACACCTCGCGCAGCGCCCGCAGCTCGGGCAGGTCGCCCACGGGCGTGGACGTGCCGTGCGTGTTCACGTAGTCGATGGCCGGATGGCCGGCCGCCGCGATGGCCTGGCGCATGCAGGCGACGGCGCCGTCGCCCGAGGGCGCGACCATGTCCTCGCCGTCCGAGGACAGGCCAAAGCCTACCAGCTCGGCCAGGATGGTGGCGCCCCGTGCCTGCGCATGCTCCAGGCTTTCGAGCACCAGCGCGCCGCCGCCGCCGGCGATCACGAAACCGTCGCGGTTCGCGTCATAGGGGCGCGAGGCCTTCTCGGGCGTGTCGTTGTAGGCGCTGGACATGGCGCCCATGCCGTCGAAGAGCATGGCCAGGCCCCAGCTGAGTTCTTCGCCGCCGCCCGCGAACATCACGTCCTGCAGGCCGAAGGCGATCTGCTGCGCGGCCACGCCGATGCAATGCGCCGAGGTGCTGCAGGCCGAGGTGATGGAGAAATTGATGCCCTTGACGCCGAAGGCCGTGGACAGGTTGGCCGACACGGTGGAGCCCATGCAGCGCGTGACCTGGTACGGGCCGACGCGGCGGATGCCCTTGCTGCGCAGCGTGTCGGCGGCCTCGATCTGGTTCGCCGGCGAGGCGCCGCCCGAGCCCATGATCAGCCCCGTGCGCGGGTGCGAGACCTGCTCAGGCGCCAGGCCGGCCTGGGCGATGGCGTTCTTGAGCGAGACATAGGCGTAGCCGGCCGCGTCGCCCATGAAGCGGCGCTGCTTGCGGTCGATGAGCGCGTCGAGGTCGATCTCGGGCACGCCCGCGACCTGGCTGCGCAATCCCATTTCCTTGAATTCGGGCATGGCGCGGATGCCCGAACGGCCCGTGCGCAGGGCTTCGGTGACGCTGGCCTGGTCATTGCCGATGCACGAGACGATGCCCGCGCCCGTGATGACGACACGCTTCATGCCGCGGCTCCTCCCTGCGGTTGCTGCTGCGCGCGCTCGAACAGGCCCACGCGCAGATCGGTGGCGGTGTAGATTTCCTTGCCGTCGGCCAGCAGGCGGGCGTCGCCGATGGCCATGATCAGCTTGCGCTTGATGACGCGCTTGATGTCGATCTCGTAGGTCACCCGCTTGACGTCGGGGCCCACTTCGCCCGTGAACTTCACCTCGCCCGCGCCCAGCGCGCGGCCGCGGCCCGGCAGGCGCAGCCAGGTCAGGTAGAAGCCGATCAGCTGCCACATGGCGTCCAAGCCCAGGCAGCCCGGCATCACCGGATCGCCCTGGAAATGGCAGGCGAAGAACCACAGGTCGGGCTTCACGTCGAGTTCGGCCCGGATGGTGCCGAGGCCGTGCGGACCGTCGTCGCTGGCGATGTGCGTGATGCGGTCGAACATCAGCATGGGCGGCAGCGGCAGCCGGCCGCTTTCCGGCGTGAACAGCCGGCCTTCGCCCGAAGCGATCAGTTGGTCATAGGAGAAAGATTCGGCCATTGGTCAGTTGCGCTCCACAGCGGCCTGCTTGCTCATGCTTGCGCGCGGCATCCGGATGGAATGCAGGCCGTCATCTCGTTCAGATCGGGGCATTATCAATGCCCCGCCGTGCGCGGCCCTGCCGGAAGGCCTTGGCAACTGTGCGCTTGTATCCACTCTGACCTGAATCAAGGGCGGCAGCGGGCCTGCGCCGGCCCGCACCGCCCGGCGGGCGGTTCAATATTCCCAGAACACGCGCTGCAGGTCGGCCGTGCTGAGCGGCTTGGTCAGCGCGACCATGGCCAGGATGCGGGCCTTCTGCGGGTTCAGGTCGTGCGCGACCACCCAGTCGTACTTGTCGTCGGGCTGCTCGGCGTTGCGCAGCACGAAGCCGCCGGTGTTCACGCGCGAAGAGCGGATCACCTGCACGCCGTCGGCGCGCAGCTTCTGCAGCGCGGGCACCACGCGGTCGGCGACCGAGCCGTTGCCGGTGCCGGCGTGGATGATGGCCTTGGCGCCCTTGCCGATGGCCTCGTAGCTCGAGGCGGGCACGTTGCCGTAGCCATAGGCGATGTCGACCTGCGGCAGCGCCGTGATCTCGTCGATGTTGAACTCCGACTGCGTGGTGTGGCGCTTGACCGGCGCGCGGAACCAGTAGTTCTTGCCCTCGACGACCATGCCCAGCGCGCCCCACTGGCTCTTGAAGGCTTCGGTGCGGATGTTGATGGCCTTGCTGACGTCGCGGCCGCTGTGGATCTCGTCGTTCATCGTCACCAGCACGCCCTTGCCCTTGGCGTCCTTGCTGGCGGCCACGTTGACGGCGTCGTACAGGTTCAGCGCGCCGTCGGCCGACAGGGCCGTGCCGGGGCGCATGGAACCGACCACCACGATGGGCTTGTCGGTGCGCACCACGAGGTTCAGGAAATAGGCCGTTTCCTCGAGCGTGTCGGTGCCGTGCGTGACCACGATGCCGTCCACGTCGGGCTGTTTGACCAGCGCCGACACGCGCTTGCCCAGGGTGAGCAGGTTGTCGTTGGTGAAGCTCTCCGAAGCGATCTGGAACACCTGCTCGCCCTTGACGTTGGCGACCTTGGACAACTCGGGCAGGCCGGCGATGAGCTTGTCCACCGGCACCTTGGCGGCGGCGTAGGTGGCGCTGTTGGCGGCCGAGGCGCCGGCACCCGCGATGGTGCCGCCGGTGGCCAGGATCAGCACGTTGGGCAGTTGCTGGGCCTGGGCGAGGGCGGCGCTGGCCAGCAATGCGGCGGCGGTCGCGAACGCGCGGAAATGGTGCGTGATGAGCATAGGAAGTCTTTGTAGGAGGGGTGTTCTGGAGGCCGCCTGCTGGCGGCGCCGCGGAAGATACAGGAAGCATGCCCGCCCGCGCATGCCGCCTTGACATGCCGGGATGCGCGCCGCAGCGTGCTTGTATCGGGCTGTGACGCGCCGCGGCCCGGGCGGGGCCGCGGCGATGCTCAACCGGGCCGGCCCGGCCGCCGCCTGGCCAGCACCGCGCCCCCCAGCAGGCACAGCCCCCACAGGGGCCACAGGCCGAAGCGCGACACCCACCACGCGAAGGGCGTGAGGCCCGTGCGGCCCTCGACCTCGGCCTCGAGCACGCCGCGCGTGTGGCGCGGCAGTTCGTGCGTCACGCGGCCGCGGTGGTCGATGGCCACGGTGGCGCCGGTGTTGGTGGCGCGCAGCATGGGGCGCTGGAACTCCAGCGCGCGCATGCGCGAGATGCCCAGGTGCTGGTCGATGGCCACCGTGTTGCCGAACCAGGCGATGTTGCTCACGTTGAGCAGCACGGTGGGCGCCTGCGCCGCGTCGCGAAAGCCCGCCCCGATCTCGTCGCCGAACAGATCCTCGTAGCAGATGTTGGGCGCGATGCGCTGGCCTTGCCACTCGAAGCGCGGCTGGTCCAGCCCGCCGCGCTGGAAGTCGCCCAGCGGGATGTTCATCAGATCGATGAACCAGCGAAAGCCCGGCGGGATGAATTCGCCGAAGGGCACCAGGTGGTGCTTGTCGTAGCGGTAGGGCTGCGCCTGCCCCGGCGCGAAGGCCAGCACGGTATTGCTGTAGGCGCCCGGCCGGTCTTCGAAGGGCAGGCTGATCAGCGCCGCCTGCCGGCCCTGGGTGTAGCGCTGCGCGATCGTTTCCAGATAGCCCGGCGGCAGCTGGCGCGGCAGCAGCGGCAAGGCCGTCTCGGGCGTGACCACCAAAGGCGCTGTGGCGGCCTGCAGCTGTTCCCCGTACCAGCGCAGCGCCGTGGCCACGCCCGTGCCGGGGATGAATTTCTCGTCCTGCGGGATGTTGCCCTGCAGCAGGGCCACGCGCAGCGCGCCGGCCGAGCTCTGGCCGCCCGCGCGGTTCAGCCAGGCGTTTCCGGCCAGCGGCAGCAGCGCCAGAAGGGCGATCACCGCCGCGCCGGCCAGATGCAGGCCCCGCGGCTTCCGATTTCGACGCGGCGCCAATGCTGCAACGGCCGCGAGCCAGGCCGACACCGCCCCCACGCCGTAGACACCCAGCCAGGGCGCATAGGCCGCAAGCGGCCCGTCCAGATGCGCATAACCGCCGGCGCCCCACGGGAAGCCCGTGAACCAGCTGCCGCGCACCAGTTCGGCCAGCGTCCACATCAAGGCGAAGAAGAGCGCGGCGCGCACCGGCGGGTCGGGCGAGCGCCGCACGAAGACCGCCGCGGCCACCGCGTAGTACAGCGACAGCGCGCCCGCGAGCGCCAGCACGGCCAGGGCGGCCAGCGGTGCCGGCAGGCCGCCATAGGTGTTCATCGAGATGAACAGCCACCAGAAGCTGCCCACCAGCCAGGCGGTGGCGAACAGCCAGCCGTGCCAAGCCGCACGCAGCCAGCCCGCACCCCGTGCGCGCAACCCGTCGAGCAGGACGACGAAAGCGGCCAGCGACAGCCACTGCAGCCAAGGCTGCGGCTGCCCGTCCCAGGGGGAGGCGATGGACGCGGCCTGCGCCAGGCCCGCGAGCACGAAGCCCAGGGGGCGCAGCCCGGCGAAGCCGCGCAGCGGGCTCAATCGGCCGGCTCGTCGCCGCGTGCGGGCGACACCTTGAACCAGCGCACGGCCCCGCCCTTGGTGTGCAGCACCAGGAAGTCGAAGCCGCCCACCACATGGCGCTCGCCGCGCTTGGGCACATGGCCCATCTCGTGCGCGATCAGGCCGCCGATGGTGTCGAAGTCCTCGCTGAGCTGCTCGGCGTCGAAGGTGATGCCGAAGGCCTCGCCCACGCGCTCGATGGGCGTGTCGCCGCTCACGCGGTAGGTGTGGTCGGCCAGGCCGAAGATGTCGCCCTCGTCCTCGGCGATGTCGAACTCGTCCTCGATCTCGCCGACGATCTGCTCGAGCACGTCCTCGATGGTGATCAGGCCGGCCACGCGGCCGAACTCGTCGATGACCACGGCCAGGTGCTGGCGGTTGCCGCGGAATTCGCGCAGCAGGTCGTTCAGGCCCTTGCTCTCGGGCACGAAGGTGGCCGGGCGCAGCAGCGCGCGGATGTTGAGCCCCGGCGAGCGCTGCAGCTTGAGCAGGTCCTTGGCCAGCAGGATGCCGATGATGTTTTCCTTCTCGCCTTCGTAGACCGGAAAACGCGAGTGCGCGGTGTCGATGACGAGGTGCAGCAGGTCTTCGTAGGGCGCGTCGATGTTGACGAGGTCCATGCGCGGCGCCGCCACCATCACGTCGCCGGCCGTCATGTCGGCCATGCGCAGCACGCCTTCGAGCATCACGCGCGAATCGGCGCCGATGATGTCGTTGTCCTCGGCCTCGGCCAGGGTTTCGATGAGTTCGTCGCGCGAATCGGGGCCGGGGTTGATGAACTCGGCCAGCTTCTGGAAGAAGCTGCGCTTGTCGTCGCGCACACCGTGCGCGCGCTCGGGATGAGGGTCTGCCACTGCGGGAGGGCGGTAGTTGCGGAGGGCCAAGGATAGCGGATGTCCTCTTCACCTCCATGGGCGGTGGCGATCGGAACCCCTGGCCCGCCCGCCGGGCCGCCGCAGGCGGCGATCAGCGGCCGGACTGTTCGCGCGCCGACTGCACGCCGCTGCGCACTTCCTGCACGCCCGACAGGAAGGACCAGAACTGCTTGGCCCGCGCCTTGAGCTGGTAGTCCACCTCGGCGTAGTGGTCCAGCGCGATCTCGTTCATGCGGCTGTCGAAGGTCGCCTTGGGCAGCACCAGGTGGGCCTCGGACTCGGAACCGCTGCGCTCCACGGTGGCGCCGGCCTTGCGCGCGATCTTGAGCATGGCGGTGTTCTCGCTCAGCGCATGGATGAACAGCATGCCCACGCCTTCGTTGCGGGCAGTGACCACGGCCCGCTCGAACAGGCGCGCGCCGTAGCCGCGGCCACGCGCATGCGCCGACACCGACACCCCGAACTCGGCGCAGTCGCTGTGCTGATCGGCCGGCGCGAAGGCCAGGTGCGCCATGGCGATCAGGTCCAGCCGCCGGTTGTGGATGCCGAACAGTTCGTCGCGCTCGAAATCCAGGCCTTCGACATAGCGATGCACCTGCTCGTCGGAAGCGGCATAGCCGAAGCGCAGGTAGCGGTCGCGCGGCGACAGCTCCAGCAGGTGCGTGAGGATGCGGCCCCGCTCGCGCGGCCCGATCGAGCGGATCGGCAGCAGCACGGGCGGCACGTACGCGCTCGGCGCCGCCGGGCCGGCAGAAGCGTCGGGCGCCACCACGGCAGGCCGCAGGAAGGCCCCGGCACCCAGGGCGGCCTTGAAAAGGGTCTTCACGGATTGCATGGTGGCGATTTTAGGGTTTTCCCTAGGTTTGGGTGCACGCCGGCCAAGTGTCCGTCCGCACCCGAGGACTTTTTTCCTCGTCCCCGGTGGGCGCGCCCGCGCAGGACGGCTCGTCCAGCATCCCCAGCGTCTGCCGGCGCAGTTCGGCATCGAACACCAGTTCCACGTGCGCCAGCCGGTGCGCAGACCGATGGCGGGCGCCGGGCAGGCAGGCGCGCGCCGCCGGGAACACGATGTTGTCGCAAAGCGAGTACCAGCAGGTGAAGCGCAGGCGACACGCTGCGGACAAGCCTGAGCCGGGGGCCTGCGACCCGGCGCGGCCTGGCCGCATCTGGCGCGCGATTCCGAGCAGGTCGGCCGCGGCAAGCCCGGTGCCGCCGAAAGGGGTTCCGAAAGTCACCACGGCGTGCACGGCGTCCGGCGCGTCGGCCTGCGTGCACAGCCAGGCCTGCGCGACCAGCCCGCCCATGCTGTGGCAGACCAGCAGCGGCGGCACCCCTGTGGTCGCGCGCACTTGCCGTACGGCCGCGTCCAGCGCCGGGACGTGGCGCTCGACCGGTCCCCAGGGCGGCTGAAGATTCAAGGCGACGTAGCAACGACCCTGCCGATGCAGTTCGCGCAGCCAGGGCGCCCACAGGGCCCGATTGCAGCAGAAGCCATGCACCAGCACCACGCCGCGCCGGCCAGGGGTGGGAGCGAGCCGGTCCGGCCAGGCGTGTGCGCGAAAGGGCTGCAGCCAGCCGAAGACGCGGATCGCGAGCCGGCATTCGGCCCACCAGGCTCGCGCGATCGCCCGCCAACCCGGGGCTTCAGCATCGCGGCGGTTGACCCGGGCCGCCCAGAGGAATTCGCAGCCGAGCAGCGCCGGCATGCCCGCCAGCGGCAATGCGGCAGCGGCCCACGCGACGGAAGCACCCGTTTGCGCCCCCGCCCACAGCCAGCCACCGCACCAGAGCAAACCGGCCGCGATCAGGAGGCGCCACGTCCAAGCAACCATGAAGCACTATCGCACGGGCGACAGCGGAACGCGAAGCCTAGGACAAGCCCTGTGGGCCCGCCCATGGGCATGGCCACAATGCGCTTGACCCTTGGAAAGAGAGACGAGAAGCATGCATCCGAATGAGATCGCGAACTATCCCGAAGGTGTGCCGCGCGACATCGATCCCTCCCGGTTCCGCTCCCTGCGCCACCTGTTCGAGTCGGCTTTCGAACGCCATGGCGACGCGCCTTTTTCGGTGTGCATGGAACGGTGGATGCGCTACAGCGACCTGGAGCGCCTGTCGCGCGCGATGGCCGGCTGGCTGCAGTCCCTGGGCCTGGAGCCCGACGCGCGCGTGGCCATCATGCTGCCCAACGTGCCGCAGTTTCCAGTGGCGATGGCAGGCGTGCTGCGAGGCGGCTACACCTGCGTCAACGTGAACCCGCTGTACACCGCCCGCGAGCTGGAGCATCAACTCAACGATTCGGGTGCGACGGTCATCGTCATCCTCGAGAACTTCGCCCACACGCTGCAGCAGGTGCTGCCGCGCACCGGCATCCGGCATGTGCTGGTCACGGCCATGGGGGACGAACTGGGGGGCCTGTACGGGGCCTGGATCACGGCGGCCGTGCGGCATCTGGCCAAGATGGTCCCCGCCTACAAGCTGCCGCTGGGCCGCGGGCGCACCGTGACGCCCTGGCCCGCGGCCCTGGCCGCCGGCGCACGCCAGAGCCTGGGACCGGACCGCAGCACCCTCGATTCCATCGCCTTCCTTCAATACACGGGCGGCACCACGGGCCTTTCCAAGGGCGCCGTGCTGACGCACCGCAACATCGTGGCCGCCACGCTGCAGGCCGAAGCCTGGTTCACGCCGGCGCTGCGCAAGGCCGGCGATCCGCGTCAGGTCAACGGCATCGCCGCACTGCCGCTGTATCACATCTTCGCGCTGACGCTGTGCCTCCTGGCCATCCACCAAGGCTCTCGGCTGACCCTGATTCCGAATCCCCGCGACATCGGCAAGTTCATCGCCACGCTCAAGAAGCGCCCCTTCCACATGCTTCCGGCCGTGAACACGCTGTTCAACGGGCTGCTGAGCCATCCGGCCTTCAAGACGGTCGACTTCTCCAGCCTTTTCGTGTCACAGGCGGGAGGCATGGCAGCGTCGGAGGGCACCGCCCAACGCTGGTTCGAGGCCACGGGATGCCCCATGATCGAAGGCTGGGGCATGAGCGAGACCTGCGCCATCGGGACCAACAATCCCGTGACGAACACCGCGTTCACCGGCACCATCGGTCTGCCGCTGCCGGGCATCGACATCGCGATCAAGGATGACGCTGGCCAGACACTGCCCCACGGCCAGCCCGGCGAACTGTGCATCAAAGGCCCCAACGTCATGCGCGGCTACTACAACCAGCCTGCGGAAACAGCGGCCGCCTTCACCGCCGACGGCTTCATGCGAACGGGCGACATCGCGATCATGTCGCCCGACGGCTACTCGCGCATCGTCGACCGCAAGAAAGACATGATCCTGGTCAGCGGCTTCAACGTCTTTCCGAACGAGCTCGAGAATGTGATCTCGCTGTGCCCCGGCGTGATCGAATGCGCCGCGGTAGGTGTCCCGGACGAAAAACAGGGTGAAGCCATCAAGGTCTTCGTCGTACGGCGCGATGCCAGCGTGGACGAAGAAATGGTCATGCGCTATTGCCACGACAAGCTCACGGGCTACAAGCGCCCCAAATTCATCGAATTCCGCGATTCGCTGCCCAAAACGAACGTCGGCAAAATTCTGAGGCGGGAACTGCGCTCACCCGGTGGACACTGACGAAACTACCGAGTCAGCCCTGAACAATTCAGTTGTCAGCTACAGATAGGCTGACGTCGCCAGGAGCGGCCAGCAGTGCGGCGATGACCGCCTGCATCGATAACCCGAATCGGGCGCAATAAAGCCGCAGCGCGGCCAGGATCAGGCGCAGGTTATGCCCGGCACCGCACATCACCGCGTGCAGCGCATCGCCCAGCGCACCCTTGAGCGGGTTGCGGCCCAGCCGCCCGTCCATCTTCATGTGCCCAATGGCCGGTTCGATGGCGCTGCGCCGCTTGATCATGGCCCTGAGCGTTCGGGTGATGCCCCGCTTTTGGCCCGACATCAGGATGCGCACACCTTCAACTTTCACACCCCGGTAGCCCTTGTCCACGATTGCCGTGGCGGGCGGCCTGTCCGTGCCAGTGAGGATGCCCACCTGCTCCAGTGTCTCAGCCAGGGTGTGGCCGTCGTAGGGGTTGCCCGGCATGGAGCGCATGCCCACCACCAGGCCTTCCTTCAACGTGGTAGCGATGCTGACCTTCACGCCGAACTCGTACGGTGTCCTGGCTTTGCCTTTGCTGATGCATTCGACCTCGGGCGCGTGCAGGGCGTACAGCTTGTTCTTGTCCTTCGTGCGTTGACTGAGGATGCGGCCGGTGCGCTGCAGCAGGTCTTGGACCTTGGCCTGGGCCGCTTCGGGCAGCATGTGCAGTTGGCGGGCCACCTCGCGGTGCACGCGGCCAACCCGGGTGCGCAGTGTGCGAACGGCCTTGTTCATGCGCTTGAACTGCTTGGCGTGGGCGTAGCGCCCGATCTGCGCGGCCAGCCGTGGGGCGATGCGGTTGTAGTTCTGGCGCAGTTTCAGCCCATTGCCCTCGGCCACCTTGACCAGGTGCTGGCGGCTTCGCTCCAGCAGGCGGCTGTCGGTGGGGTGAGCGATAGCCTTGGGCATCACCGTGGTGTCCACGATCACTTGCTGCACGCTGGCTTTCTTGATGACGCCACCACGCCGGGCGGCATCGATGCTGGCCGCCAGCAGCATCTCCACGCCTTCTTCCCCAACGCGCTTTCTCCAGCGCGTCAGGCTGGACGGGTCAATGGGCAGCTCGGTCTGCAGGTAGGTCTCGCCGCAGAAGAACTGCCAGTATGGGTTCTCCACCCAGGTGTTGACCACCGCCTCGTCGGAGGCATCGAAGGTGTGCTGCAGGTACAGCAGCCCGGCGACCAGGCGCGGCGCCAAGGCGGGCCGCCCGCGCCCCGAAGTGAACGACACCGCGAACGTGCGCTCGATCTCGGCCCAGTCGATCAGCGCGCCCAGCCTGACCAGCGGATGCTTCATGTTGATCTGCTCGTCCAGTCGTGGACGAAACAACTCGCCCGTTTGCGGCTGCGAAGGCTTCGGACCCATCGGACTCCCCGGAGAAATTTGCAAGAAAACAGGCACTGGCAAGACCATACCTTGCAAATCCCGCGCCCATCAACTCGAAGAACAACCAGTCAGATCAAGGGCTTGCGAGTTGTTCAGGGCGGACTACCGATGTATCCGGCTTGGGACTCCAGCGGCAGAACTTGTGATGCACTGAAGGGAAATCCCAAAAGCAAAAATCCCAGCCGACAGATGGTCAGCTGGGATTTTCTATAAAAGCCTGACGATGACCTACTTTCACACGGGAGTCCGCACTATCATCGGCGCTGAGTCGTTTCACTGTCCTGTTCGGGATGGGAAGGAGTGGGACCAACTCGCTATGGTCATCAGGCATAACTGTTTGCTTGGCGTGACTTTGGGGTCACGCGAAGCGAATTCATAGAGTCTGATCAGCTTTTAATTAGTTTTGACTGCGTCACTTGGCATAACAGCCTTGATGCTTTTTGATCAAGGTTATAGGGTCAAGCCGCACGAGCAATTAGTATCGGTTAGCTTAACGCATTGCTGCGCTTCCACACCCGACCTATCAACGTCCTGGTCTTGAACGACTCTTCAGGGGGCTCGAGGCCCCGGCAGATCTCATCTTGAAACGAGTTTCCCGCTTAGATGCTTTCAGCGGTTATCTCTTCCACACTTAGCTACTCGGCAATGCCACTGGCGTGACAACCGATACACCAGAGGTGTGTCCACTCCGGTCCTCTCGTACTAGGAGCAGGCTTCCTCAAATCTGCAGCGCCCACGGAAGATAGGGACCAAACTGTCTCACGACGTTTTAAACCCAGCTCACGTACCTCTTTAAATGGCGAACAGCCATACCCTTGGGACCGACTACAGCCCCAGGATGAGATGAGCCGACATCGAGGTGCCAAACACCGCCGTCGATATGAACTCTTGGGCGGTATCAGCCTGTTATCCCCAGAGTACCTTTTATCCGTTGAGCGATGGCCCTTCCATACAGAACCACCGGATCACTATGTCCTGCTTTCGCATCTGCTCGACTTGTCAGTCTCGCAGTTAAGCACGCTTATGCCATTGCACTATCGTCACGATGTCCGACCGTAACTAGCGTACCTTCGAACTCCTCCGTTACGCTTTGGGAGGAGACCGCCCCAGTCAAACTGCCTACCATGCACTGTCCCCAACCCGGATAACGGGTCTAGGTTAGAACCTCAAACACACCAGGGTGGTATTTCAACGTTGGCTCCACCAAAGCTAGCGCTCTGGCTTCAAAGCCTCCCACCTATCCTACACAGATCTGTTCAAAGTCCAATACAAAGCTACAGTAAAGGTTCATGGGGTCTTTCCGTCTTTCCGCGGGGAGATTGCATCATCACAAACATTTCAACTTCGCTGAGTCTCAGGAGGAGACAGTGTGGCCATCGTTACGCCATTCGTGCAGGTCGGAACTTACCCGACAAGGAATTTCGCTACCTTAGGACCGTTATAGTTACGGCCGCCGTTTACTGGGACTTCAATCAAGAGCTTGCACCCCATCATTTAATCTTCCAGCACCGGGCAGGCGTCACACCCTATACGTCCACTTTCGTGTTTGCAGAGTGCTGTGTTTTTAATAAACAGTCGCAGCCACCGATTTTTTGCAACCCGTTCATGCTCCGTTGCTCACTTCACACTACTAGGGCACACCTTCTCCCGAAGTTACGGTGTCAATTTGCCGAGTTCCTTCTCCTGAGTTCTCTCAAGCGCCTTAGAATACTCATCTCGCGCACCAGTGTCGGTTTGCGGTACGGTCGTATGCAGCTGAAGCTTAGTGGCTTTTCCTGGAACCTCGTTCACTCACTTCGCGAGCAAGCTCGCTCGATCGCTGGCCTCGGTATATGTGCAGCGGATTTGCCTACTGCACGCCTACATCCAGCTAAACCAGGTAATCCAACACCTGGATGAGCTATTAAGATCCGTCCCCACATCGCACTGCATATCGGTACAGGAATATTGACCTGTTTCCCATCAGCTACGCATCTCTGCCTCGCCTTAGGGGCCGACTCACTCTACGCCGATGAACGTTGCGTAGAAAACCTTGCGCTTACGGCGAGCGGGCTTTTCACCCGCTTTAACGCTACTCATGTCAGCATTCGCACTTCTGATACCTCCAGCAGCCTTTACAAGCCACCTTCACAGGCTTACAGAACGCTCTCCTACCACGTGCAATAAATTGCACATCCGCAGCTTCGGTAACTGGCTTAGCCCCGTTACATCTTCCGCGCAGGACGACTCGATCAGTGAGCTATTACGCTTTCTTTAAATGATGGCTGCTTCTAAGCCAACATCCTGACTGTTTTAGCCTTCCCACTTCGTTTCCCACTTAGCCAATTTTAGGGACCTTAGCTGGCGGTCTGGGTTGTTTCCCTCTTGAGTCCGGACGTTAGCACCCGGTGCTCTGTCTCCCAAGCTGTACTCTTCGGTATTCGGAGTTTGCCTTGGTTTGGTAAGTCGCCATGACCCCCTAGCCAAAACAGTGCTCTACCCCCGAAGGTAATACTTGAGGCACTACCTAAATAGTTTTCGGAGAGAACCAGCTATTTCCAGGTTTGTTTAGCCTTTCACCCCTATCCACAGCTCATCCGCTAGTTTTGCAACACTAGTCGGTTCGGACCTCCAGTACCTGTTACGGCACCTTCATCCTGGCCATGGATAGATCACCTGGTTTCGGGTCTACACCCAGCGACTGAACGCCCTATTCGGACTCGATTTCTCTACGGCTTCCCTATTCGGTTAACCTTGCCACTGA
>NZ_CAKAKO010000007.1:122500-130000 GCF_916700565.1 Xenophilus sp. Marseille-Q4582
TATGCGGTATTAATCCGGCTTTCGCCGAGCTATCCCCCACGATTGGGCACGTTCCGATGTATTACTCACCCGTTCGCCACTCGTCAGCATCCGAAGACCTGTTACCGTTCGACTTGCATGTGTAAGGCATGCCGCCAGCGTTCAATCTGAGCCAGGATCAAACTCTACAGTTCGATCTTGAAGTTTTTGCCTCTTTCGAGGCCACTCATAAAAACGGAATTGAAGTGAACTTCACTTCTATTCTCATGAGCGTTTGAGAAGCCTTGCGGCTTCAGTTCCGAAGAACTTGGCAATCCGCCCTCAAACGCCCACGCTTATCGGCTGTATGTTTTTAAGGATCCGCAAACAATCTCTTGTTCGCAAAGCTCGCCGCGATCAGCGAAGCCCTCTATTATGACATGCCGGAAATTAACCCGTCAACATCGAAGGTCTTTCGACCTTGTCACTGGACACTTGCTCAACGAGCGGGTGCCCAGCGAAGCCTTTCAGTGTACGCCAGCGCAGTGCGCCGTGCAACATGAATCGCTTTCTTTTTCGCCATCCGCAGGATGAAGAAAAAGAAAGCGCCCTGCTGGAGCAGGGCGCTTTCCTCGCTATAAAAGCCTGACGATGACCTACTTTCACACGGGAGTCCGCACTATCATCGGCGCTGAGTCGTTTCACTGTCCTGTTCGGGATGGGAAGGAGTGGGACCAACTCGCTATGGTCATCAGGCATAACTGTTTGCTTGGCGTGACTTTGGGGTCACGCGAAGCGAATTCATAGAGTCTGATCAGCTTTTAATTAGTTTTGACTGCGTCACTTGGCATAACAGCCTTGATGCTTTTTGATCAAGGTTATAGGGTCAAGCCGCACGAGCAATTAGTATCGGTTAGCTTAACGCATTGCTGCGCTTCCACACCCGACCTATCAACGTCCTGGTCTTGAACGACTCTTCAGGGGGCTCGAGGCCCCGGCAGATCTCATCTTGAAACGAGTTTCCCGCTTAGATGCTTTCAGCGGTTATCTCTTCCACACTTAGCTACTCGGCAATGCCACTGGCGTGACAACCGATACACCAGAGGTGTGTCCACTCCGGTCCTCTCGTACTAGGAGCAGGCTTCCTCAAATCTGCAGCGCCCACGGAAGATAGGGACCAAACTGTCTCACGACGTTTTAAACCCAGCTCACGTACCTCTTTAAATGGCGAACAGCCATACCCTTGGGACCGACTACAGCCCCAGGATGAGATGAGCCGACATCGAGGTGCCAAACACCGCCGTCGATATGAACTCTTGGGCGGTATCAGCCTGTTATCCCCAGAGTACCTTTTATCCGTTGAGCGATGGCCCTTCCATACAGAACCACCGGATCACTATGTCCTGCTTTCGCATCTGCTCGACTTGTCAGTCTCGCAGTTAAGCACGCTTATGCCATTGCACTATCGTCACGATGTCCGACCGTAACTAGCGTACCTTCGAACTCCTCCGTTACGCTTTGGGAGGAGACCGCCCCAGTCAAACTGCCTACCATGCACTGTCCCCAACCCGGATAACGGGTCTAGGTTAGAACCTCAAACACACCAGGGTGGTATTTCAACGTTGGCTCCACCAAAGCTAGCGCTCTGGCTTCAAAGCCTCCCACCTATCCTACACAGATCTGTTCAAAGTCCAATACAAAGCTACAGTAAAGGTTCATGGGGTCTTTCCGTCTTTCCGCGGGGAGATTGCATCATCACAAACATTTCAACTTCGCTGAGTCTCAGGAGGAGACAGTGTGGCCATCGTTACGCCATTCGTGCAGGTCGGAACTTACCCGACAAGGAATTTCGCTACCTTAGGACCGTTATAGTTACGGCCGCCGTTTACTGGGACTTCAATCAAGAGCTTGCACCCCATCATTTAATCTTCCAGCACCGGGCAGGCGTCACACCCTATACGTCCACTTTCGTGTTTGCAGAGTGCTGTGTTTTTAATAAACAGTCGCAGCCACCGATTTTTTGCAACCCGTTCATGCTCCGTTGCTCACTTCACACTACTAGGGCACACCTTCTCCCGAAGTTACGGTGTCAATTTGCCGAGTTCCTTCTCCTGAGTTCTCTCAAGCGCCTTAGAATACTCATCTCGCGCACCAGTGTCGGTTTGCGGTACGGTCGTATGCAGCTGAAGCTTAGTGGCTTTTCCTGGAACCTCGTTCACTCACTTCGCGAGCAAGCTCGCTCGATCGCTGGCCTCGGTATATGTGCAGCGGATTTGCCTACTGCACGCCTACATCCAGCTAAACCAGGTAATCCAACACCTGGATGAGCTATTAAGATCCGTCCCCACATCGCACTGCATATCGGTACAGGAATATTGACCTGTTTCCCATCAGCTACGCATCTCTGCCTCGCCTTAGGGGCCGACTCACTCTACGCCGATGAACGTTGCGTAGAAAACCTTGCGCTTACGGCGAGCGGGCTTTTCACCCGCTTTAACGCTACTCATGTCAGCATTCGCACTTCTGATACCTCCAGCAGCCTTTACAAGCCACCTTCACAGGCTTACAGAACGCTCTCCTACCACGTGCAATAAATTGCACATCCGCAGCTTCGGTAACTGGCTTAGCCCCGTTACATCTTCCGCGCAGGACGACTCGATCAGTGAGCTATTACGCTTTCTTTAAATGATGGCTGCTTCTAAGCCAACATCCTGACTGTTTTAGCCTTCCCACTTCGTTTCCCACTTAGCCAATTTTAGGGACCTTAGCTGGCGGTCTGGGTTGTTTCCCTCTTGAGTCCGGACGTTAGCACCCGGTGCTCTGTCTCCCAAGCTGTACTCTTCGGTATTCGGAGTTTGCCTTGGTTTGGTAAGTCGCCATGACCCCCTAGCCAAAACAGTGCTCTACCCCCGAAGGTAATACTTGAGGCACTACCTAAATAGTTTTCGGAGAGAACCAGCTATTTCCAGGTTTGTTTAGCCTTTCACCCCTATCCACAGCTCATCCGCTAGTTTTGCAACACTAGTCGGTTCGGACCTCCAGTACCTGTTACGGCACCTTCATCCTGGCCATGGATAGATCACCTGGTTTCGGGTCTACACCCAGCGACTGAACGCCCTATTCGGACTCGATTTCTCTACGGCTTCCCTATTCGGTTAACCTTGCCACTGAATGTAAGTCGCTGACCCATTATACAAAAGGTACGCCGTCACCCCGAAGGGCTCCGACTTTTTGTAAGCATGCGGTTTCAGGATCTATTTCACTCCCCTCCCGGGGTTCTTTTCGCCTTTCCCTCACGGTACTAGTTCACTATCGGTCGATGATGAGTATTTAGCCTTGGAGGATGGTCCCCCCATATTCAGACAGGATTACACGTGTCCCGCCCTACTTTTCGCTAGCTCAGTACCACACAGATCTTTTCGCATACGGGGCTATCACCCACTATGGCCGGCCTTTCCAGACCGCTTTGCTAAGTTCTGTGCTATCACTAGCAGGCTCTTCCGATTTCGCTCGCCACTACTTTCGGAATCTCGGTTGATGTCTTTTCCTCGAGCTACTGAGATGTTTCAGTTCACCCGGTTCGCCTCGTGCACCTATGTATTCAGTGCACGATACCTTTCGGTGGGTTTCCCCATTCGGAAATCTCCGGATCAAAGCTTATTTGCCAGCTCCCCGAAGCTTATCGCAGGCTATCACGTCCTTCGTCGCCTATCATCGCCAAGGCATCCACCACATGCTCTTATTCACTTGACCCTATAACTTTGACGCCTCTCACGAGAAGCCCAAGTCAATCAAGGAATTGCCAGGTCTTTCACCTGGCGCGTTATGCCGTCTTCAATTTGCCTTGCAGCAAGCTGAAGTTCATTTGACGCAATCAAAAAATGTTGCCGACGGCACGGTGAGCTAAAACCTTTACGAATTCGCTCTTTCCGTCGACAACGCTGATTCGACTCTATGAATTTTTAAAGAACAGCCGATTGATCAACAATGTTGACCAACAACAAAACAGCCTCATTTCCCACAAGGCCGCTTTGGTGTTGATGACACATAATTTCAGGTCTTGGTGGAGGATGACGGGATCGAACCGACGACCCCCTGCTTGCAAAGCAGGTGCTCTCCCAGCTGAGCTAATCCCCCAGGATCTCCACACTGACATTGGAAGTTTGGTGGGTCTAGTTGGGCTCGAACCAACGACCCCCGCCTTATCAAGACGGTGCTCTAACCAGCTGAGCTACAGACCCATGTCGATGACTCGACTTGTCTTCCAACAACCGATAAGTGTGGGCGTTTGATTTGGATTGCGGTTTCCAGAAAGGAGGTGATCCAGCCGCACCTTCCGATACGGCTACCTTGTTACGACTTCACCCCAGTCACGAACCCTGCCGTGGTAATCGCCCTCCTTGCGGTTAGGCTAACTACTTCTGGCAGAACCCGCTCCCATGGTGTGACGGGCGGTGTGTACAAGACCCGGGAACGTATTCACCGTGACATTCTGATCCACGATTACTAGCGATTCCGACTTCACGCAGTCGAGTTGCAGACTGCGATCCGGACTACGACTGGCTTTGTGGGATTAGCTCCCCCTCGCGGGTTGGCAACCCTTTGTACCAGCCATTGTATGACGTGTGTAGCCCCACCTATAAGGGCCATGAGGACTTGACGTCATCCCCACCTTCCTCCGGTTTGTCACCGGCAGTCTCATTAGAGTGCCCAACTGAATGTAGCAACTAATGACAAGGGTTGCGCTCGTTGCGGGACTTAACCCAACATCTCACGACACGAGCTGACGACAGCCATGCAGCACCTGTGTTACGGCTCTCTTTCGAGCACCAAGCCATCTCTGGCAAGTTCCGTACATGTCAAAGGTGGGTAAGGTTTTTCGCGTTGCATCGAATTAAACCACATCATCCACCGCTTGTGCGGGTCCCCGTCAATTCCTTTGAGTTTCAACCTTGCGGCCGTACTCCCCAGGCGGTCAACTTCACGCGTTAGCTTCGTTACTGAGAAAGCAAATTCCCAACAACCAGTTGACATCGTTTAGGGCGTGGACTACCAGGGTATCTAATCCTGTTTGCTCCCCACGCTTTCGTGCATGAGCGTCAGTGCAGGCCCAGGGGATTGCCTTCGCCATCGGTGTTCCTCCGCATATCTACGCATTTCACTGCTACACGCGGAATTCCATCCCCCTCTGCCGCACTCCAGCGATGCAGTCACAGATGCAGTTCCCAGGTTGAGCCCGGGGATTTCACAACTGTCTTACATCACCGCCTGCGCACGCTTTACGCCCAGTAATTCCGATTAACGCTCGCACCCTACGTATTACCGCGGCTGCTGGCACGTAGTTAGCCGGTGCTTATTCTTACGGTACCGTCATGAGCCCCGGGTATTAGCCAGAGCCTTTTCGTTCCGTACAAAAGCAGTTTACAACCCGAAGGCCTTCATCCTGCACGCGGCATTGCTGGATCAGGCTTGCGCCCATTGTCCAAAATTCCCCACTGCTGCCTCCCGTAGGAGTCTGGGCCGTGTCTCAGTCCCAGTGTGGCTGGTCGTCCTCTCAGACCAGCTACAGATCGTCGGCTTGGTGAGCCTTTACCCCACCAACTACCTAATCTGCCATCGGCCGCTCCAGTCGCGCAAGGTCTTGCGATCCCCTGCTTTCATCCGTAGATCGTATGCGGTATTAATCCGGCTTTCGCCGAGCTATCCCCCACGATTGGGCACGTTCCGATGTATTACTCACCCGTTCGCCACTCGTCAGCATCCGAAGACCTGTTACCGTTCGACTTGCATGTGTAAGGCATGCCGCCAGCGTTCAATCTGAGCCAGGATCAAACTCTACAGTTCGATCTTGAAGTTTTTGCCTCTTTCGAGGCCACTCATAAAAACGGAATTGAAGTGAACTTCACTTCTATTCTCATGAGCGTTTGAGAAGCCTTGCGGCTTCAGTTCCGAAGAACTTGGCAATCCGCCCTCAAACGCCCACGCTTATCGGCTGTATGTTTTTAAGGATCCGCAAACAATCTCTTGTTCGCAAAGCTCGCCGCGATCAGCGAAGCCCTCTATTATGACATGCCGGAAATTAACCCGTCAACATCGAAGGTCTTTCGACCTTGTCACTGGACACTTGCTCAACGAGCGGGTGCCCAGCGAAGCCTTTCAGTGTACGCCAGCGCAGTGCGCCGTGCAACATGAATCGCTTTCTTTTTCGCCATCCGCAGGATGAAGAAAAAGAAAGCGCCCTGCTGGAGCAGGGCGCTTTCCTCGCTATAAAAGCCTGACGATGACCTACTTTCACACGGGAGTCCGCACTATCATCGGCGCTGAGTCGTTTCACTGTCCTGTTCGGGATGGGAAGGAGTGGGACCAACTCGCTATGGTCATCAGGCATAACTGTTTGCTTGGCGTGACTTTGGGGTCACGCGAAGCGAATTCATAGAGTCTGATCAGCTTTTAATTAGTTTTGACTGCGTCACTTGGCATAACAGCCTTGATGCTTTTTGATCAAGGTTATAGGGTCAAGCCGCACGAGCAATTAGTATCGGTTAGCTTAACGCATTGCTGCGCTTCCACACCCGACCTATCAACGTCCTGGTCTTGAACGACTCTTCAGGGGGCTCGAGGCCCCGGCAGATCTCATCTTGAAACGAGTTTCCCGCTTAGATGCTTTCAGCGGTTATCTCTTCCACACTTAGCTACTCGGCAATGCCACTGGCGTGACAACCGATACACCAGAGGTGTGTCCACTCCGGTCCTCTCGTACTAGGAGCAGGCTTCCTCAAATCTGCAGCGCCCACGGAAGATAGGGACCAAACTGTCTCACGACGTTTTAAACCCAGCTCACGTACCTCTTTAAATGGCGAACAGCCATACCCTTGGGACCGACTACAGCCCCAGGATGAGATGAGCCGACATCGAGGTGCCAAACACCGCCGTCGATATGAACTCTTGGGCGGTATCAGCCTGTTATCCCCAGAGTACCTTTTATCCGTTGAGCGATGGCCCTTCCATACAGAACCACCGGATCACTATGTCCTGCTTTCGCATCTGCTCGACTTGTCAGTCTCGCAGTTAAGCACGCTTATGCCATTGCACTATCGTCACGATGTCCGACCGTAACTAGCGTACCTTCGAACTCCTCCGTTACGCTTTGGGAGGAGACCGCCCCAGTCAAACTGCCTACCATGCACTGTCCCCAACCCGGATAACGGGTCTAGGTTAGAACCTCAAACACACCAGGGTGGTATTTCAACGTTGGCTCCACCAAAGCTAGCGCTCTGGCTTCAAAGCCTCCCACCTATCCTACACAGATCTGTTCAAAGTCCAATACAAAGCTACAGTAAAGGTTCATGGGGTCTTTCCGTCTTTCCGCGGGGAGATTGCATCATCACAAACATTTCAACTTCGCTGAGTCTCAGGAGGAGACAGTGTGGCCATCGTTACGCCATTCGTGCAGGTCGGAACTTACCCGACAAGGAATTTCGCTACCTTAGGACCGTTATAGTTACGGCCGCCGTTTACTGGGACTTCAATCAAGAGCTTGCA
>NZ_CAKAKO010000007.1:135000-168264 GCF_916700565.1 Xenophilus sp. Marseille-Q4582
GAGGTGCCAAACACCGCCGTCGATATGAACTCTTGGGCGGTATCAGCCTGTTATCCCCAGAGTACCTTTTATCCGTTGAGCGATGGCCCTTCCATACAGAACCACCGGATCACTATGTCCTGCTTTCGCATCTGCTCGACTTGTCAGTCTCGCAGTTAAGCACGCTTATGCCATTGCACTATCGTCACGATGTCCGACCGTAACTAGCGTACCTTCGAACTCCTCCGTTACGCTTTGGGAGGAGACCGCCCCAGTCAAACTGCCTACCATGCACTGTCCCCAACCCGGATAACGGGTCTAGGTTAGAACCTCAAACACACCAGGGTGGTATTTCAACGTTGGCTCCACCAAAGCTAGCGCTCTGGCTTCAAAGCCTCCCACCTATCCTACACAGATCTGTTCAAAGTCCAATACAAAGCTACAGTAAAGGTTCATGGGGTCTTTCCGTCTTTCCGCGGGGAGATTGCATCATCACAAACATTTCAACTTCGCTGAGTCTCAGGAGGAGACAGTGTGGCCATCGTTACGCCATTCGTGCAGGTCGGAACTTACCCGACAAGGAATTTCGCTACCTTAGGACCGTTATAGTTACGGCCGCCGTTTACTGGGACTTCAATCAAGAGCTTGCACCCCATCATTTAATCTTCCAGCACCGGGCAGGCGTCACACCCTATACGTCCACTTTCGTGTTTGCAGAGTGCTGTGTTTTTAATAAACAGTCGCAGCCACCGATTTTTTGCAACCCGTTCATGCTCCGTTGCTCACTTCACACTACTAGGGCACACCTTCTCCCGAAGTTACGGTGTCAATTTGCCGAGTTCCTTCTCCTGAGTTCTCTCAAGCGCCTTAGAATACTCATCTCGCGCACCAGTGTCGGTTTGCGGTACGGTCGTATGCAGCTGAAGCTTAGTGGCTTTTCCTGGAACCTCGTTCACTCACTTCGCGAGCAAGCTCGCTCGATCGCTGGCCTCGGTATATGTGCAGCGGATTTGCCTACTGCACGCCTACATCCAGCTAAACCAGGTAATCCAACACCTGGATGAGCTATTAAGATCCGTCCCCACATCGCACTGCATATCGGTACAGGAATATTGACCTGTTTCCCATCAGCTACGCATCTCTGCCTCGCCTTAGGGGCCGACTCACTCTACGCCGATGAACGTTGCGTAGAAAACCTTGCGCTTACGGCGAGCGGGCTTTTCACCCGCTTTAACGCTACTCATGTCAGCATTCGCACTTCTGATACCTCCAGCAGCCTTTACAAGCCACCTTCACAGGCTTACAGAACGCTCTCCTACCACGTGCAATAAATTGCACATCCGCAGCTTCGGTAACTGGCTTAGCCCCGTTACATCTTCCGCGCAGGACGACTCGATCAGTGAGCTATTACGCTTTCTTTAAATGATGGCTGCTTCTAAGCCAACATCCTGACTGTTTTAGCCTTCCCACTTCGTTTCCCACTTAGCCAATTTTAGGGACCTTAGCTGGCGGTCTGGGTTGTTTCCCTCTTGAGTCCGGACGTTAGCACCCGGTGCTCTGTCTCCCAAGCTGTACTCTTCGGTATTCGGAGTTTGCCTTGGTTTGGTAAGTCGCCATGACCCCCTAGCCAAAACAGTGCTCTACCCCCGAAGGTAATACTTGAGGCACTACCTAAATAGTTTTCGGAGAGAACCAGCTATTTCCAGGTTTGTTTAGCCTTTCACCCCTATCCACAGCTCATCCGCTAGTTTTGCAACACTAGTCGGTTCGGACCTCCAGTACCTGTTACGGCACCTTCATCCTGGCCATGGATAGATCACCTGGTTTCGGGTCTACACCCAGCGACTGAACGCCCTATTCGGACTCGATTTCTCTACGGCTTCCCTATTCGGTTAACCTTGCCACTGAATGTAAGTCGCTGACCCATTATACAAAAGGTACGCCGTCACCCCGAAGGGCTCCGACTTTTTGTAAGCATGCGGTTTCAGGATCTATTTCACTCCCCTCCCGGGGTTCTTTTCGCCTTTCCCTCACGGTACTAGTTCACTATCGGTCGATGATGAGTATTTAGCCTTGGAGGATGGTCCCCCCATATTCAGACAGGATTACACGTGTCCCGCCCTACTTTTCGCTAGCTCAGTACCACACAGATCTTTTCGCATACGGGGCTATCACCCACTATGGCCGGCCTTTCCAGACCGCTTTGCTAAGTTCTGTGCTATCACTAGCAGGCTCTTCCGATTTCGCTCGCCACTACTTTCGGAATCTCGGTTGATGTCTTTTCCTCGAGCTACTGAGATGTTTCAGTTCACCCGGTTCGCCTCGTGCACCTATGTATTCAGTGCACGATACCTTTCGGTGGGTTTCCCCATTCGGAAATCTCCGGATCAAAGCTTATTTGCCAGCTCCCCGAAGCTTATCGCAGGCTATCACGTCCTTCGTCGCCTATCATCGCCAAGGCATCCACCACATGCTCTTATTCACTTGACCCTATAACTTTGACGCCTCTCACGAGAAGCCCAAGTCAATCAAGGAATTGCCAGGTCTTTCACCTGGCGCGTTATGCCGTCTTCAATTTGCCTTGCAGCAAGCTGAAGTTCATTTGACGCAATCAAAAAATGTTGCCGACGGCACGGTGAGCTAAAACCTTTACGAATTCGCTCTTTCCGTCGACAACGCTGATTCGACTCTATGAATTTTTAAAGAACAGCCGATTGATCAACAATGTTGACCAACAACAAAACAGCCTCATTTCCCACAAGGCCGCTTTGGTGTTGATGACACATAATTTCAGGTCTTGGTGGAGGATGACGGGATCGAACCGACGACCCCCTGCTTGCAAAGCAGGTGCTCTCCCAGCTGAGCTAATCCCCCAGGATCTCCACACTGACATTGGAAGTTTGGTGGGTCTAGTTGGGCTCGAACCAACGACCCCCGCCTTATCAAGACGGTGCTCTAACCAGCTGAGCTACAGACCCATGTCGATGACTCGACTTGTCTTCCAACAACCGATAAGTGTGGGCGTTTGATTTGGATTGCGGTTTCCAGAAAGGAGGTGATCCAGCCGCACCTTCCGATACGGCTACCTTGTTACGACTTCACCCCAGTCACGAACCCTGCCGTGGTAATCGCCCTCCTTGCGGTTAGGCTAACTACTTCTGGCAGAACCCGCTCCCATGGTGTGACGGGCGGTGTGTACAAGACCCGGGAACGTATTCACCGTGACATTCTGATCCACGATTACTAGCGATTCCGACTTCACGCAGTCGAGTTGCAGACTGCGATCCGGACTACGACTGGCTTTGTGGGATTAGCTCCCCCTCGCGGGTTGGCAACCCTTTGTACCAGCCATTGTATGACGTGTGTAGCCCCACCTATAAGGGCCATGAGGACTTGACGTCATCCCCACCTTCCTCCGGTTTGTCACCGGCAGTCTCATTAGAGTGCCCAACTGAATGTAGCAACTAATGACAAGGGTTGCGCTCGTTGCGGGACTTAACCCAACATCTCACGACACGAGCTGACGACAGCCATGCAGCACCTGTGTTACGGCTCTCTTTCGAGCACCAAGCCATCTCTGGCAAGTTCCGTACATGTCAAAGGTGGGTAAGGTTTTTCGCGTTGCATCGAATTAAACCACATCATCCACCGCTTGTGCGGGTCCCCGTCAATTCCTTTGAGTTTCAACCTTGCGGCCGTACTCCCCAGGCGGTCAACTTCACGCGTTAGCTTCGTTACTGAGAAAGCAAATTCCCAACAACCAGTTGACATCGTTTAGGGCGTGGACTACCAGGGTATCTAATCCTGTTTGCTCCCCACGCTTTCGTGCATGAGCGTCAGTGCAGGCCCAGGGGATTGCCTTCGCCATCGGTGTTCCTCCGCATATCTACGCATTTCACTGCTACACGCGGAATTCCATCCCCCTCTGCCGCACTCCAGCGATGCAGTCACAGATGCAGTTCCCAGGTTGAGCCCGGGGATTTCACAACTGTCTTACATCACCGCCTGCGCACGCTTTACGCCCAGTAATTCCGATTAACGCTCGCACCCTACGTATTACCGCGGCTGCTGGCACGTAGTTAGCCGGTGCTTATTCTTACGGTACCGTCATGAGCCCCGGGTATTAGCCAGAGCCTTTTCGTTCCGTACAAAAGCAGTTTACAACCCGAAGGCCTTCATCCTGCACGCGGCATTGCTGGATCAGGCTTGCGCCCATTGTCCAAAATTCCCCACTGCTGCCTCCCGTAGGAGTCTGGGCCGTGTCTCAGTCCCAGTGTGGCTGGTCGTCCTCTCAGACCAGCTACAGATCGTCGGCTTGGTGAGCCTTTACCCCACCAACTACCTAATCTGCCATCGGCCGCTCCAGTCGCGCAAGGTCTTGCGATCCCCTGCTTTCATCCGTAGATCGTATGCGGTATTAATCCGGCTTTCGCCGAGCTATCCCCCACGATTGGGCACGTTCCGATGTATTACTCACCCGTTCGCCACTCGTCAGCATCCGAAGACCTGTTACCGTTCGACTTGCATGTGTAAGGCATGCCGCCAGCGTTCAATCTGAGCCAGGATCAAACTCTACAGTTCGATCTTGAAGTTTTTGCCTCTTTCGAGGCCACTCATAAAAACGGAATTGAAGTGAACTTCACTTCTATTCTCATGAGCGTTTGAGAAGCCTTGCGGCTTCAGTTCCGAAGAACTTGGCAATCCGCCCTCAAACGCCCACGCTTATCGGCTGTATGTTTTTAAGGATCCGCAAACAATCTCTTGTTCGCAAAGCTCGCCGCGATCAGCGAAGCCCTCTATTATGACATGATTTTCAAAAGCTACGCAACTTTTTCTTGCGTCTCTTTCAAGCTACCGCCTCTGCAGCGCGTGACTGCGGGGCGGCGTCATTTGTCGAGCCCGCTAGTATAGGCGGGCGATTGCCCCACGCAAGAGGTCTGCGGAAAAATTTTCGCTACCGGGGGGATGACCGTCAGCGGTCGAGCCTGCGCGCCGGTCGACCGAGCGAACGCCACTGCGGCCGCCGCCGGGCTCTACGCACACGAAGACCCGCGCTGGCGTGCATCGCGCGTCAGCATGCGCCGCCAGCAGGCGGTTACCGCGCCAATGCTTCCTGCGCGCCCCACACGCCTTTCGATAATCCCTCCTATGGCTTTGCTCACTCTTCTCAATGCCCAGCTCGCCTTCGGCCACGTCGCGCTGCTGGACCACGCGGATTTCTCGCTCCAGGAGGCCGAGCGCGTCGGGCTGATCGGCCGCAACGGTGCGGGCAAGTCGTCCCTGCTCAAGATTCTGGGTGGGCTGGAGTCGCCCGACGACGGCCAGCTGCAGATGCAAACCGGTCTGCGCATCGCCTACGTGCATCAGGAGCCCCTGCTGGAATCCGACGCCACGGTGTTCGACGCCGTCAGTGCCGGGCTGGCACCGGTGATCGCCTTGCGCGCCCGCTATCTGGCGCACGACCCCGCCGATGACCTCGATGCCCTGCAGACGCAGATCGAAGCCCTGGGCGGCTGGACCTGGGAGCAGCGCGTGGACGAGACGCTGCAGCGCCTGCACCTGCGCTCCGACGCCCGCGTGGGCACGCTCTCGGGCGGGATGCGCAAGCGCGTGGCCCTGGCGCAGGCGCTGGTCAGCACGCCCGACGTCCTGCTGCTGGACGAGCCCACCAACCATCTGGATCTGGATTCCATCGAGTGGCTGGAGCAGTTGCTGCTCGACTTCAAGGGCAGCGTGGTCACCATCACCCATGACCGCGCCTTCCTGGATCGCGTCGCCACGCGCATCGTCGAGTTGGACCGCGGCCAGTTGCGCTCCTATCCCGGCAATTTCGCACAGTACCAAGTACAGAAGGCGGAACAGCTCGCGCAGGAAAGCGTGATCCATGCCAAGGCCGACAAGCTGCTCGCGCAGGAAGAAGTCTGGATCCGCAAGGGCGTGGAAGCGCGCCGCACGCGCAGCCAGAGCCGCATCGGCCGCCTGGAGGCGCTGCGGCAGAAGCGCCAGACCCGGCGCGAGGCGCTGGGCCGCGTCTCGATGGACGTGGCCTCCGGCTTGCCCAGCGGCAAGATCGTGGCCGAACTGCAGCACGTGTCCAAGCACTACGGGGATCGTTGCATCGTGCGCGACTTCACCGCCACCGTGCTGCGCGGCGACAAGGTGGGCCTGATCGGCCCCAACGGCGCGGGCAAGACCACGCTGCTCAAACTGATCCTCGGCGAGCTCGCGGCCGACAGCGGCCAGGTGCGCCAGGGCGCGAACCTGCAGGTGGCCTACTTCGACCAGATGCGCGAAGCGCTGCAGCTGGACGCCACGCTGGAGGACTTCATCAGCCCCGGCAGCGAATGGATCGAAATTGGCCAGCAGCGCAAGCACGTCAAGAGCTATCTGTCGGATTTCCTCTTCTCGCCCGCGCGCTCGCGCTCGCCCGTGCGCTCGCTCAGCGGCGGCGAGCGCAACCGCCTGCTGCTCGCACGCCTGTTCGCACGCCCGGCCAACGTGCTGGTGCTGGACGAGCCGACCAACGACCTGGACATCGACACGCTGGAGCTGCTCGAAGAACTGCTGCAGGACTACGACGGCACGGTCTTCCTGGTGAGCCACGACCGCACCTTCCTCGACAACGTCGTCACCAGCACCATCGCCTATGAAGGCGAGGGCCGCTGGCGCGAGTACGAAGGCGGGGTGCAGGACTGGCTCACACAGTCGCGCCGCGCGCGCGACATCGCCGCTGCGGCACAGAAGGCCGCCGCGCCGGCAGCTGCCGCACCGGCGCCGGCCAGCGCGCCGGCCCCGGCAGCCAGAACGGACAGCCCCGCCGCAGCGCCCGCCGCCCGCCGCAAGCTCAGCTACAAGGAGCAGCGCGAGCTTGACGCGCTGCCCGCGCAGATCGAGGCATTGGAGGCCGAACAGCGCAGCATCGATGCCAGCCTCTCGGCCAACGGAGGCGCGCTGTACGGCACCGACCCGGCGCGTGCCGCCGCCTTGGCCACGCGGCATGCCGAGATCGAAGAGGCCCTGCTCGCGGCGCTGGAGCGCTGGGAAGCCCTGGGCGCCTGATCCCCCGGGGCCGCCGCTTCGGCGCACGGCCGTCACCGGCGCGCCGCGGCGTCCCACATCGCGGCGCGCGGCATGCGGGTATACATGCGGCATCCTCCGATCCGATGGACGTCCCGATGCGCCCACCTCTCCGTCAGCCGGCCCCTGCGATGCCGCGCATGTTCGCGGCCCTGGCCTGCGCGTTGTTCATGACCGCCTGCGCCGGCCTGCCGCAGGACGTGCCGCGCCCCGAATCCCATGCGCTCGCCGCCACGCAGCGAACGGCGCTGCACACGCTGGTGGACCAGCGGCGCCAGCAGGCCGGCGCCCAGGCCGCGTCCGGCTTCGCGCTGCTCGACGGCCCCCAGGCGGCCTACGGCAGCCGGCTGGCGCTGGTCGAAGCCGCGCAGAAGACACTGGACCTGCAGTACTACGCCGTGCATGCCGACGCCAGCAGCGCCCGCCTCCTGCGTGCCGTGCGTGACGCCGCCGGCCGCGGCGTGCGCGTGCGCATCCTGCTCGACGACTTCCACAGCGTGGGGCGCAATGCGCTGGTGCTGCAGCTGGCCTACGTGCCCAACATCGAGATGCGCCTGTTCAACCCCTTGGCGGGCGGGCGGCAGAGCACCGTGCGCCGCGTGCTGAACTCCCTGGGCGATGCGAAGCGCATCCAGCAGCGCATGCACAACAAGCTGTTCATCGCCGACAACATCCTGGGCATCACGGGCGGGCGCAACCTGGGCGATGCCTACTTCGGCCTCGGCGACGCGGGCAACTTCGTGGACCTGGACGTGCTGGCCGCCGGGCCCGTCGTGCGCGAGATGTCCAAGAGCTTCGACAGCTACTGGAACAACGAACGCGCCTACCCCGCGCCTGCGCTGGTCACGCCCGAGGAGCTGGCCGCCCTTCGCAGGAGCGAGCGCGAAGGCGCGGGCGCGGCGCACGCCGAGGGAGCCCCGCGGCCGCCCGACGGCGAACCGCGCCCCGCGTCCGGTGGGGACGCCCGGCAGCGCGCGCAACGCGTGGCGCTGGCCTGGGACCAGAAGGCCATGGATCTGCAGACGCTGCCGTTCGTGTGGGCGCCCTCGGCCCTGCTGGCCGATGCGCCCGGCAAGATCCCGGCCGACGCGGGCGCCGCGGCCGGCCCCACGCCGGAGCGACCGACGCCCGCGCACGGCGAGCTGCCCGAAGGCGAAACGGTGGTCGACGGCCTGCTGCACCTCATCGCGCAGGCGCGGCGCGACCTGCTCATCATCTCGCCCTACTTCGTGCCGGGCGACGACATGAAGAAAGCCTTTGCCGATGCACGCCAGCGCGGCGTGCGCATCCGCGTGCTGACCAATTCGCTGGCCTCCAACGACGCGCCCATCGCGCACGTGGGCTACGCGCGCCACCGCATGGATCTGCTGGACGCCGGCGTCGAGCTGTATGAGATGCGCAGCGAGCAGGCCAGCGTGGGCAGCGCGCTGGGCAGCGCCGGCGGCTCCGGCGCGGGGGCGGCCGGCGCGTCGCGCGCCATGCTGCACTCCAAGGTGCTGGTGCGCGACGACCGCCTGCTGGTGGTGGGCTCCATGAACCTGGACCTGCGCTCGCAGTTGCAGAACACCGAGATCGCGCTGCTCATCCGCAGCCGCGAACTGTCGCGCCAGGCCACCGAGCTGATCGAGCGCAGCCTGCGCGAAGGCGCCTGGCGCGTGGAGCGCGACAAGAACGGCCGCCTCGTGTGGCGCGCCCCCGCCGGCAGCGGCCTTCAGGACGCGCGCCGCGAGCCCGACAGCAGCCTGGGGCTGCGCCTGCTGCTGCGCGTGATCGGCCCGCTCGCGCCCGACGAGATGCTGTGACCGCGGCGGCGATGAACCGTGGCCCGGCCCGGCTCAGGCGCCGCGCCCAGGCCCGCCGCGCCGGACCGGCTCACTCCGGCTGGATGCCTGCGGCCTTCACGATGCGGCCCCACTTCTGCGATTCGGCGGCCTGGAACTTCGCCAGTTCGTCCGGCGTGGTCGTGAACACCTCGGTGCCGGTGGGTTCATAGAAGGCGGCCTTCGCCGAGGCCGCGCGCGCCGCGTTCGCCAGCAGCTCATTGAGCCGCTGCACCACGGCCGGCGGCGTGCCGGCCGGCGCATAGGCGGCGAACCAGAAGCCCATTTCGTAGCCCTTCACGCCGGCCTCGTCGATGGTCGGCACCTCGGGCACCAGCGGCGAGCGCTTGGCGCTGGACATGCCCAGCGCGCGCAGCTTGCCGGCCTTGACCTGCGGCAGGCCGGTGGCCGTGTCGGTGATCATCATGTGGATCTGGCCGCCCAGCAGGTCGGTCACGGCCAGCGTGTTGCTCTTGTAGGGCACGTGCAGCAGCTGGATGCCGGCCATCTGCTGCAGCAGCTCGCCCGCCATGCGGCTGGACGAGCTGCCGCTGCCGAAGCTGTACTTGCCCGGCGCCTTCTTGGCCAGCGCGACGAACTCGGCCACCGACTTGGCCGGGAAGTCCGGCTGCACGACCATGATCTGCCCGCCCTTGCCCAGGCCCGTGATGGGCGCGAAGTCCTTCACCGGGTCGTAGGGCAGCTTCTTGAACAGGTGCTCGTTGGCCGCATGCGTGGTGTTGGTCGTGATCAGCACCGTGTAGCCATCGGCCGCCGCCTTGGCCACCTGCTGCGAGGCGATGAAGCCGCTCGCGCCCGCCTTGTTGTCGATCACCACCGGCTGCTTCGCTTCGGCCGTCACCGCCGTGCCCAGGGCGCGCGCGATCTGGTCGGTGGCCGTGCCCGCGGCAAAGGGCACGACGAAGGTGATGGGCTTGCTCGGGAAGTTCTGCGCCAGCGCGGGAGCGAGGGCGACCGCCGCGGCGGCGGCCAGCAGCAAGGGCTTGAGCAGTTTCATGGGTCCGGTCTCCGTTGTGGGTGTGATGATGAAAAGAAAGGGGGGCCGCCTCAGGGGCCGCCGGCCAGGTGCGCCCGCAGCGCAGGCGGCACGCGCACCGGCATGTCCAGCAGCCAGAAGGACAGCGCCTTGCCGTGCGCGTCCAGGTTCAGCGCATCGTTCACGCCGCCGTCCAGCACGTCGTCGAGCACGAAGTTCAGCGCCCGCAGCTTCGGCAACGCGAAGCGCTGCACGCGCGTGGGCTGGCGGTGCGCGAAATGCGCGGCCACGGCCTCGGGCGTCAATTGCTCCAGCAGCAGGGGCCACAGCGCGGGGTGCCAGGCGATCACGCTGATGTTCGAGCGGTTGCCCTTGTCGCCCGTGCGCCCATGCGCCAGGCGGTACAGCGGCACCAGCAGGTCCTGCGGGTTCATGCCGGGCCCTCCACCATCTCGAAGCGCACCGGCACGGCCTCGCGCGGCAGCAGGCACGACAGCGTGTTGAGCCGCGGCGTGAGGGCCGTGCGCACGCCGCCGCCGCCCGCCGGGCCGCAGGTGTAGAGCGCCATCACCTCGCGCGGCAGGCGCTGGGCCTGCGCGTGCTCGGCATGGGCCGCGGCCACGCGCAGCCGCACGTCGCGTGCGCCGCCCTCGGGCCGGGTGGCCAGCGCACGGCCCGCGTCGTCGCCCAGGACGCTGACGGCGCCGATCAGGTCCACGCGCAGCGCCAGCCCGGGCAGGCGCGCGCGCAGCACGTCGGCCGCCAGCCGCGCCCGCGCCTCGGCACGCGGCCCGGCATAGGAAATCTCGCCCTCGGCCAGCCAGCCGCCCTCGTGGCAAACGTTGACCTTGTAGTCGGCGGGCCGCGCATGGCCGCGCACGCCGCGCAGCGCCACGCGGTCAGGGCCCAGCCCGATCACCTCGGCCTCGCCGATGTCGGCCACCACATCGGGCGTGAGGTAGGCGGCGGGGTCGTGCACTTCGTAGAGCAGCTGCTCCTTCACCGTGGCGGCGCTCACCTGGCCGCCCGTGCCGGCCGCCTTGCCGATCACGCAGTCGCCCTCGGCATCGATTTCGGCGATGGGGAAGCCCACCTGGGCCAGGCCCTGCACGTCCTTGAAGCCGGGGTCGGCGAAGTAGCCGCCGCACACCTGCGCACCGCATTCCAGCAGGTGGCCGGCCATGGTGGCGCGCCCCAGGCGCGTCCAGTCGTCGGGCGCCCAGCCGTAGTGCGCCATGGCGGGCCCCACCGTCAGCGAAGGATCGGCCACCCGGCCGCACACCACGATCTGCGCCCCGGCCCGCAGCGCAGCAGCAATGGGCTCGGCGCCGATGTACGCGTTCGCGCTGACCACCGACAGGCCGTCCAGCGCAGCGCCCAGGCGCTCGCGCAGCAGGGCGCGCTGCGCGGGCTGGTCCAGGCCGTCGCCTTCGACCACCGCCACGCGCGGCACGTCCAGGCCCAGCTCGCGCGCCATGCGGGCAATGTGGCGCGCTGCGGCGCGCGGATGCGCGGCGCCGAAGTTGCTCACGATGCCGATGCCGTGCTGCAGGCAGCGCGCCAGCACGGGTCGCAAGAGCTCGTCGAGCAGCGGCTCATAGCCCGCCTCGGGGTCGGCACGGCGGCGCAGCTGGGCCAGCGCCAGCGTGCGCTCGGCCAGGGTCTCGAAGATCAGGAAGGCGCGCAGCCCTTCCGGGGCGCCGGGCGCCGCGAGCCGTGCGACCAGCGTGTCCACCACGGGGCCGGCCGCATCGGTGCGGTCACCCGAGAAGCCCGCGGCGCAGCCCACGAGCAGCGTGGAAAGGGAAGGTTCGGCCATGTCTCTTGAGGAGGGAGAGGCGCACTGTAGGCAGTGCCGCCTCATCCGTAAAATCGAAAGTTCGGATGGATTCATCCAACCTTCGGATCAATACGCATCGATGGCCCTGCCCGACCTGTCCAGCCGCCAGCTGCGCGCCTTCCTCGCGCTGGCGGAACTGCGCAACTTCACGCGCGCGGCGCAAGCCTGCCACCTGTCGCAGCCGGCCTTCAGCGCGCTGATCCGCACGCTGGAGGCGTCGCTGGACGTGCGCCTGTTCGACCGCAGCACGCGCAGCGTGCAGCTGACGCCCGAAGGCCGGCGCTTCGAACCCGCGGCGCGGCAGCTGATGCAGGACCTGCGGCTGGCCCTGGGCGACCTGGCCGACCATGCGCAGCGCCGGCGCGGGCGCGTGCACGTGGCCGCCCTGCCTTCGCTGGCGGCGGGCTGGCTGCCGCAGCTCTTCGCCGACTTCCGCGCGCGCTGGCCGGGCGTGGAACTGGCGCTGAGCGACCTGCTGTCCGACCCCTGCCTGGACCTGGTGCGCAACGGCCAGGCCGACTTCGCGCTGGCGGCCGGGGGCGCGCGCCCGGCCGACGCAGGCGAGCTGCGCGCGCGGCTGCTCGTGACCGACCGCTTCCACCTCGTGTGCCGCGCCGACCATCCGCTGGCGCAGGCGCCGCGCCTGACGCTGCGCAAGCTCGCGCCCTGGCCCTTCATCCACATGCGGCGCCACAGCAGCGTGCGCCAGACGCTGGAGGCCGCCCTGCATCCGCTGGCCATGAACACGGTGCTGGAGGTGGAACAGCTGGCCACCGTGACCGGCATGGTGGAGGCCGGCCTGGGCATCAGCGTGGTGCCCGCGCTCACGCTCTACCAGTTCCAGCGCCGCACGCTGGTCACGCGGCCGCTGCCCCTGCCGGCCGGCAGCAGCCGCCGCATCTACCTGGTGCAGCGGCGCGAGGGCAGTCTGTCGGCCGCTGCGCAGGCCTTGCACGACCTGGTCATCGAACGCTTTGCGGGCCGGCCCGGCGCCTGAGCTCGCACGCCGGGCTGGCGCGGGCCCCGGCGACAGGTGAACGGCATCTCGGCCTGCTTGGATGGCGGCGCGCTTGCGCAAGCATGTCGGGCGTGCCTGATGTCGTCACGCGCCTGGCTGCGCCCTCCTTTCGTCCGCCCGCGACGCGGCTGCGACCTGCGGCGTCCGCCCTGGTGTCGCGCCTGCTGGCTGCGGGACCTGCAGCCGCCGCGCGGCGGCGGTCCCTCGGCTGGCTGCTGGGCCTGGCCCTGGGGGCTGGCGCCGGCGCCCAGGACGCGCCCTGGCGCGCGCCGTTGCTGGCCGACCTGAAGCAGGTCTCGGCCCTCGAAGCCGAAGCCCACGGCCTGCAGCTGGGCGTGCATGTGCGCGACCTGGGCAGCGGCGCCAGCGCCAACTGGGGCGGCAAGCGCAGCTGGTACTTGGCGTCCCTGGTCAAGGTGCCCATCGCCATTGCCGTGCTGCAGGCCGTGGACGACCAGCGCATCACCCTCGACACGACCCTGGCGGTGCGCGCCGACGACTACGTGGACGGCGCCGGGCGCACCAACCATGCGGGCGTCGGCACGCCGCTGAGCGTGCGCTTCCTGCTCGAGCAGATGATCATCCACAGCGACAACACGGCCAGCGACATGCTCATCGGCCTGGTGGGCCTGGACGCCGTGAATGCGCTGGTGCAGCGCCAGGTGCCGCAGGGCATCGCGCGCATCACGCGGCTGGCCGAGGTGCGACGGCAGGTCTATGGCCGCCTCACGCCCGAGGCCGGCCACCTGGCCGGCGCCGCGTTGCTGCGCATCCACCGTGAACGCGGGGACGCCGCGCGCCTGCAGCGCGTGGCGCAGATCACCGGCGTGCCGGTGGCGCGGTTCCGCCAGCGCTCGCTCGAACAGGCCTGGCAGGACTACTACGCCGGCGGCCTCAACAGCGGCCGGCTCGACGCCTACGGCGACCTGCTGGTGCAGCTGGTCGAGGGCAGGCTGCTGTCGGCGCGCAGCACCACCTACCTGCGCGGCCTGATGGAGCGCGTGGCCACCGGCCCGAACCGGCTCCGGGCCGGCCTGCCGCGCGGCGTGCGCCTGGCCCACAAGACCGGCACGCAGCGCGAGCGCACCTGCGACGGCGGCGTTGCGCGCGTGCCCACCACCGGCACCTCGCCCGCGCGCGAGGTGCTGATCGTCGCCTGCGTGTCCGGCCCCGGCCCGCGCGCCCAGGCCGAACGGGCCATCGCCCAGGCGGCGGCGGCCGTGTGCCGCGCCGGCCTTCTCGCCCATGGAGACCCCCATGCCCCTGCCTGCCTCGCCCCGCCCATGGCCGTGGCCCGCCCTGCGGGCGATGCCGCTGGCGCTGCTGCTTCTGCTGAACCTGCCGACACCGAGTGAGGCGCAGCCCGCGCCCCCGCGCGCCCATGCGCCCGCCGACTGGCGCGCCCAGCTGCGCACCCGGATCGAACGCCTGGACGCGCAGACGCCCGGCGCGCTGGGGGTGTACGTCAAGCGCCTGGACAATGGCGAGTCTTTCGGCCATGGCGCCGACCGGCGCTGGTACCTGGGCTCGATGACCAAGATCCCGATCGCGGTCGCCGTGCTGCAGCAGGTGGACGCCGGCCAGCTGCGGCTGGACGCGAACGTGGCCCTGCAAGAAAGCGACCGCATCGACGTGGGCAAGATCGTCTGGGACAAGGCCGGCACCCGCTACCGCGTGGACGACCTGCTGCGCCGCATGCTGCGCGACAGCGACAACACGGCCGCGAACATGCTGATCCGCACGATCGGCGGCGAAGGGCCGCTCAACGAGCGCGCGGCCGCCGCCATCGGCCAGGGCCGGATGGGCGCGCTGACGGATTTCGCGCGCGTGCGGCGCGACGTGTATGCCGAACTGCATCCCGGCGCGCGGCGCCTCACCAATGCGCAGCTGGTGCAGATCGCCGGCGCGCCCATCGGCCCGCAGCGGGTGGCGGCCCTGCAGCGCGCGCTGGGCGTGCCCGCCTCGGCGATGCGCCTGCGCGACTTCGGCGAGGCCTATGCGCGCTACTACCGGCACGAGAACAACAGCGCCACGCTCGAAGGCTACGGTGCGCTGCTGGAGAAGCTCGCGCGCGGCGAGCTGCTCAAGCCCGAGAGCCAGGCGCGCATCCACGACGGGCTGAAGCTGGGCATCTACACCAACCACCGGCTGCAGGCCGGCCTGCCGCGCAGCGAGCCCTTCATCCACAAGACCGGCACGCAGCACCTGCGCGCCTGCCATGCCGGCGTGATCCGGCCGCAGGACCAGGGCGCGCGCGGCATCGTGGTGGTGGCCTGCACGGCCGACCTGGATGAGCAGAAGGCCGCCGGCCCGGTGCTGCAGCGCGTGGGCCAGGCCGTCACGCAGGCGCTGCTGCAAGCGCCTGCTGCAAGCACCGGCGGCGACGCTCGCACCGCGCGCTCAGAGTGAGTCGCGCACGCGCGCCAGCACCTTCCAGAACGCGGCTTCCTGCGTGGTCGCGAAATTGATGCGCATCAGCGTGGTGGGCTGGCGCCGCGCGTGGAACAGCGAGCCCGGCGCGAGCAGGTAGCCCTCGTCCAGCATGCGCTGCGTGAGCGCATCGGTGTCCACGCCCGTGTCCAGCCAGCCGAACAGGCCCGCGGGCTCGGCGGCCAGCGTGCAGCCATGCGCCAGTGCCAGCTTCACGGCGCGCGCGCGGGCGCCGTCCAGCCGCACGCGCACGCGCTCCACATGCCGGCGCAGCTGGCCCTGGTCGATGCACCAGGCCAGCGCCCGCTCCAGCAGGGCCGGCGTGGTCAGGGTGGCCAGCAGCTTGGTTTCCTGCAGGCGCTCCAGCAATGCCGGGGCCGCGGTCATGAAGCCGATGCGCCAGTTGGGCGCCAGCACCTTGGCGAAGCCGCTGACGTAGATGGTGCGCGAGAGCCCGTCGAGCACCGACAGGCGCGTGGCATGCGCGGGCGCGAGGTGGCTGTAGGTGTCGTCCTCGACGATGTGGAAGTCGTGCTGCTGCGCCAGCTGCAGCACGCGGTGCGCGGCCGCCGGCGTGAGGCTGTAGCCCGTGGGGTTGTGCAGCACGCTCACGCTGACGAAGAGCTTGGGCGCATGCACCTCGCAATAGCGCTGCATCACCGCCAGGTCCGGCCCGTCGGCGCGGCGCGGCACGGGCAGCACGCGCATGCCCAGCGCCTCCAGCCGCGCGAACTCCACCGCCCAGCCGGGCTCCTCCACCATCACCGGGTCGCCCGCGCGCAGCAGCGTGCGGCTCACGATGTCCAGCGCATGGGTGGCGCCCACGGTGCTCACGATCTGCTCGGGCCCCACTTCGAGCTGGATGCCCGCGAGCTTGTGCGCCAGGCTGCGGCGCAGGCCGGCGTCGCCGGCCGGGTCGCCGTACTGCAGCGAAAACTCCTGCAGCGCCGCGGTGGTCGTCACGCGGCGCACGGCGGCCGGCATGAAGGTGCTTTCCAGCCAGTCGGGCGGCAGCACGCCCATGCCGGGCTGCGGCTTGTCGCTGCGGCGGTGGAACATGCCGCGGATCAGCGTGCTGGCGTCGGCCGGCTTGGCCGCCAGCACCGTGGTCACGGGCGAAGTGGGCGGGGCCGTGCGCAGCCCTGCCGCCGCACCTTCGCCGGGCTCGCGCAGGCCGGGCACAGCGCGCGGTGCCACGCCGGCGTGGCCGCGCAGTGCGGGCGATGATTCCTGGCGCACGAAAAAGCCCCGCTGGCGGCGCGCCTCCACCAGGCCCAGCGCGAGCAACTGGTCATAGGCGGCTACCACGGTGTGCGGGCTCACGCCCTGCTGGCGCGCGCATTCGCGCACCGAAGGCAGGCGGGCGCCGGGCGCCAGCAGGCGGGTGCGGATGCGCTCGGCAAAACGCTCGGCCAGCTGCTCGGTCAGCGTCTGGCTGGCGGTGCGGGTCAGGGGTGAAGCGGTGGCCACGCGGCGTTTTCCCTCATCCTGTGCTGGTGTCGTTACCGATACAGTTGATGTTCATTGTGCGCGCAACTGTACTGGCTGTGTAATGGTCCAAAGTTTAGAGTTCCCTTCATGAACTGGCAAGAATTCACCGCGCTGCTGGTGCTGGCCACGGCGATGAGCTTCTCGCCAGGGCCCAACACCACCTTGTCCACGGCGCTGGCCGCGAACGGCGGCCTGCGCGCGGCCATGCGCTTCGTGGTGGCGGTGCCGGTGGGCTGGAGCCTGCTGCTGCTGCTCACGGCCGCCGGGCTGGGCGCGCTGATCCACGCGGCGCCGGCATTGCGCCTGGCCGTCAAGGCGCTGGGCATCGCCTATTTGCTGTGGCTGGCCCTCAAGCTGTCCAGGAGCGGCCAGATGAGCCGCACCGACGCCGCACCGCTGCGCGTGGGTTTCTGGCAGGGCGTGGCGCTGCAGTTCGTCAACATCAAGGCTTGGCTGCTGGCGCTCACGCTGGTGGCGGGCTGGGTGGCCGGGCAGGCGCAGCCGGCCCTGCGCACCGCGGTGCTGCTGGGCGTGATGCTGTTCTTCGCCTTCAGCAGCAACTTCGCCTATGCGGCCGTGGGCGCGCTGCTGCGCGCCTGGCTGGCCCAGGGCCGGCGCCTGTTGTGGTTCAACCGCTTCATGGCCGCCGTGCTGGTGCTGACCGCGGCCTGGATGGTGAAGGCATGAACGACACGGCACCGCAGCCCGGCGCCTCGCGCGCGCCCCCCGTGCACGCGACGGCGCCCGCCGGCCATGAGGCGCTGGGCATGTGGCTCGGCGTGCTGGGCGTGGCCTTCTTCGCCATCACGCTGCCGATGACGCGGCTGGCCACGGGCACGGCCGACGCGCCGCAGCTCTCGCCCTGGTTCGTGACGCTGGGCCGCGCCGCCCTGGCCGGCGCGCTGTCGATCGCCTTCCTGGTGCTCACGCGTTCGCCGCGCCCGCAGCCGCACCAGTGGAAGCCGCTGGGCATGGCGGTGCTGGGCAACGTGATCGGCTACCCGCTGCTGCTGGCCTATGCGCTGCGCGTGGTCACGGCCAGCCATGCCGCCGTCATCACCGCGCTGCTGCCGCTGGTCTCGGCCATGGCCGCGGCCTGGGTGCTGCAGCAGCGCGCGCGGCCGGCCTTCTGGGTCTGCGCCGTGGTGGGCAGCCTGCTGGTGGTGGCCTTTTCCATGCTGCGCGCCTGGCAGGCCAGCGGCCATTTCGCGCTCGAATGGGCCGACCTGCTGCTGGTGGGCGCGGTGATCGCGGCCTCCTTCGGCTACATCTACGGCGCGCAGGTCACGCCGGCACTGGGCGCCGAGCGCGTGATCTGCTGGGTCTGCGTGCTGGCGCTGCCGCTCACGCTGCCGGCCACGGTGCTGCTGTGGCCGCAGCAGCCGGTCGCGCCCTCGGCCTGGGCGGGTTTCGTCTACGTGGGCGTGTTCTCGATGTGGGTGGGTTTCTTCGCCTGGTACCGCGGCCTGGCGCTGGGCGGCGCGCTGCGCGTGAGCCAGGCGCAGCTGATGCAGCCCTTCCTGTCGATCCTCTTCGCCGTGCCGCTGCTGGGCGAATCGCTCGACGTCGTGACGCTGGGCTTCGCCGCCGCCGTGGTGGCCACGGTGGTGCTCAGCAAGAAACTTTCCCAATCCCCACCGCCGGCGGCCGGCCCACGCGCGCCCGCCGCCGCCTCACCCGCAGAAATCCGCAGCGGCTGCGGACAAACCGCCTCTCAGAAGGACTCCCCATGACCTGGACTCTGGCCGCACGCGCCGAAAAGATGAACCCCTCCGCGATCCGCGAAATCCTCAAGGTGACGGAGCGCCCCAATGTGATCAGCCTGGCGGGCGGCCTGCCCTCGCCCAAGACCTTCCCGGTCACGGAGTTCGCCGCCGCCTGCGCCGAGGTGCTGGCCACCGACGGCCAGGGCGCGCTGCAGTACGCCGCCAGCGAAGGCTATGCGCCGCTGCGCCGGGCCGTGGCCGACATGCTGCCCTGGGACGTGAGCCCCGAGCAGGTGCTGATCACCACCGGCTCGCAGCAGGGCCTGGACCTGATCGCCAAGGTGCTGATCGACCCCGGCAGCAAGGTGCTGGTGGAAACGCCCACCTACCTGGGCGCGCTGCAGGCCTTCAGCCCGATGGAGCCTCGTGCGGTGAGCGTGGCCAGCGACACCGAAGGCGTGCTGGCGGATGACCTGGCCGAGAAAGCCAAGGACGCCCGCTTCATCTACCTGCTGCCCAACTTCCAGAACCCCACGGGCCGCACCATGAGCGAGGCGCGCCGCGCCGCCGTGTCGGCCGCCGCCCAGGCCGCGGGCCTGCCCATCATCGAAGACAACCCCTATGGCGAGCTGTGGTTCGACCAGGCCCCGCCGCTGCCGCTGACGGCGCGCAACCCCGAGGGCTGCATCTACCTGGGCTCCTTCTCGAAGGTGCTGGCACCGGGCCTGCGCCTGGGCTTCCTGGTGGCGCCCAAGGCGCTGTACCCCAAGCTGCTGCAGGCCAAGCAGGCGGTGGACCTGCACACGCCCATCTTCACGCAGCGCATGGTGGCCACGGTGATGCAGGGCGGCTTCCTGGACCAGCACGTGCCCAAGATCCGCGCGCTCTACAAGGCCCAGCGCGACGCCATGGTGAGCGCGCTGCAGCGCGAGATGAAGGGCCTGGACGTTGAATTCAACGTTCCCCAGGGCGGCATGTTCCTGTGGCTGCGCATGCCCGAGGGGATCGACGCCACGGCGCTGCTCGCGCAGGCCGTGGAGCGCAACGTGGCCTTCGTGCCCGGCGCGCCCTTCTACGCGGGCGAGCCCGATGCGCGCACGCTGCGCCTGTCCTTCGTGACGGCCAGCGAGGCGCAGATCGCCACCGCCATCGCCGCGCTGGCCGAAACCGTGCGCGAGGCGCTGGCCCAGCGCACGGCGGCCCGGGTGCACCAGCAACTGGCCGCGGCCGCCTGAGCGGCGGCCCGCCCCTTCGCCACAGGCTCGCCATGCACACCGCCATCCTCACTTTCGACGGCTTCAACGAGCTCGATTCGCTGATCGCCTTCGGCGTGCTGAACCGCATCCGCCGGCCGGGCTGGCGCGTGACGCTGGCCGCGCCCACGGCGCGCGTCACGTCGATGAATGGCGTCACGCTGGAGGCGACGGCCTCGCTGGAAGAAGCGGCGCAGGCCGATGCCGTGCTGGTGGGCAGCGGCATCCGCACGCGCGAGATCGTGGCCGACGCCGCGCTGATGGCCCGGCTGCGCCTGGACCCGGCGCGCCAGCGCATCGGCGCGCAGTGCTCCGGCACGCTGGTGCTCGCGCGCCTGGGCCTGCTGGGCGACGTGCCGGCCTGCACCGACCTGACGACCCGCCCCTGGGTGCAGGAAGCCGGCGTGCGCGTGCTCGACCGGCCCTTCTTCGCCGCCGGCAACCTGGCCACGGCGGGCGGCTGCCTGGCCTCGCCCTACCTGGCGGCCTCGCTGATCGCGGGCAGCGAAGGCGTGGCGGCGGCCCGGTCGGCGCTGCACTACGTGGCGCCCGTGGGCGAGAAGGACGATTACGTGGCCCGCGCGATGGCGGCGATCACGCCGTACCTCGGCACGACGCCCTCCCTTGCCACGGGCGCGGCCCCGGCCCCCGCGCCGGCGACTGCCGGCTGAGGACGCCGCCATGATCGCCTGGACCACCCTCGGCCTGTTCCTGCTCGCCGCGCTGGCGCTGCTGGCCTCGCCGGGGCCGAACATGGCTTTCGTGCTGGCGCAGGGTGCGACGCACGGGCCGCGCAGCGCCTGGGCGGGCGCCGTGGGCATCGCGCTGGCCGATTTCGTGCTCGCGCTGGCGGCCGCCAGCGGCGTGGCGGCGCTGGTCGCGGCCTGGGCGCCGGCCTTCGACCTGCTGCGCGCGGCGGGCGCGGCCTACCTCGTGTGGCTGGGCGTGCAAGCGCTGCGCGCGGGCGCCGCGAGCGCGCAGGCGCCGGGCGCCGCGTCGACGGGCGCCTGGCGCATCGCGCGCATGGGCTTCTTCCAGACGCTGACGAACCCTAAGGCGCTGCTGTTCTTCATCGTCTTCCTGCCGCAGTTCGTGCAGCCGGCGCAGGGCTCGGTGAGCGCACAGATGGTGCAGCTGGGGGCCGTGATGGCGCTGCTCTCGCTGGCCTTCAACACCACGCTGGGCAGCGCGGCAGCCTGGGTCGCGCAGCGCGTGGCCGGCCGGTCGCGCGGCCGGCGCCTGTGCCAGCAGCTGCTGGCCGGCGTGATGTTCTCCCTGGCCTTGCGCCTGCTCGCGACGGCCCGGCCTGCGGTGCCATGAACCGCTGCAGGCCGCCTGAATCCCTCGATCCACGAAAGATCAACATGCTCAACATCTGGGGCCGCATCAGCTCGATCAACGTGCGCAAGGTGGTGTGGTGCGCGCAGGAACTCGGCCTGGACTTCCAGCGCACCGAGGCCGGCGGCGCCTATGGCGTGGTGCAGACGCCCGAGTACCTGGCGCTGAATCCCAACGCAATGGTGCCCACGCTCAACGACGACGGCTTCGTGCTGTGGGAGTCGAACGTCATCGTGCGCTACCTGTGCGCCAAGCACTGGACTCAGCGGCTCTACCCCGAGGACCTGCACGAACGCTTCGACGCCGAGCGCTGGATGGACTGGCAGCAGACCACGCTGAACCCGGTCAGCGGCGGCGCCTTCAAGCAATGGGTGCGCACGCCGGCGGAGCAGCGCGACCCGGCGGTCATCGCCCGCTCCGTGGCCGGCACCGAGCCGCTGTTCGCGCTGCTCGACGCGCACCTGGCCACGCGCAGCCACCTGGTGGGCGAGCGCTTCACGATGGCGGAGATTCCGATCGGCTGCGAGGTGCACCGCTGGTTCGGGCTGCCGGCCAGCGAATACCAGCGGCCGCACTGGCCCCACCTGGAGCGCTGGTTCGCGGCGCTGCTGGCGCGCCCCGGCGCGCGTGGCGTGCTGGACCTGGCGCTCGAATAGACGTCCGCCCGCACCCTTTTCCTGAGCTCGCGGCCCGCTCGCCTGGCGCCGCGCCCGCCCCTTTTTTCATGCCCCTTCCTGTGCTTTCCGCCATGACGCGCCCCCGCCCCTTCCAGCAAGTCGATGTGTTCACCGCCACGGCCGGGTTCGGCAACCCGCTGGCCGTGGTGCTCGACGGTGAAGGCCTGGACGACGAGGCCCTGCAGCGCTTCGCGCGCTGGACGAACCTGTCCGAAACCACCTTCCTGCTGCCGCCCAGCGCGGCCGGCGCCGCGCAGGGCGCGGACTACCGCGTGCGCATCTTCACGCCGGGCGGCGAGTTGCCCTTTGCCGGCCACCCCACGCTGGGCAGCGCCCATGCCTGGCTGCAGGCCGGCGGCCGGCCGCGCCAGCCGGGCCGGCTGGTGCAGGAATGCGGCGTGGGGCTGGTCATGCTCAAGCAAAGCCCGGCGGGCGATCGCGAGCGCCTGGCTTTCGCCGCCCCCGCCCTGCGCCGCAGCGCCCCCAGCCCGACGCAGCTGGCGAAGGTGGCGCAGGCGCTGGGCCTGAAGGCCGCACAGATCGAGGCCGCGCAGCTGCTGGACAACGGCCCCGTGTGGCTGGGCCTGCTGCTGGCCGATGCCGACACCGTGCTGTCGGTGCGGCCCGACCATGCCGCGCTGAAGGCGCTGGGCGTGAAGGTGGGCGTGGCCGGGCTGCCCGCGCAGGAGCCGGCGCCGCTGCTCATCGGGCGCTCCAACCGCGAGGCGCGCGCCTTCGGCCAGGCCGCGCGGCAAGCGGCGGCCGCCGCGGCCCCCGCGTCCATCGACCTGGAGGTGCGGGCCTTCGCCGCCCCCATCGGCGTGGAGGAAGACCCGGTGACCGGCAGCCTCAACGCCAGCCTCGCGCAGTGGCTGATCGCGGACGGCCGCCTGCCGGCGCGCTACGTGGCCGGCCAGGGGCAATGCCTCGGCCGCGACGGGCGCGTGCATGTCGAACGCGACGCCGACGGCCAGGTCTGGGTGGGCGGCGACGTGGCGACCTGCATCGCGGGCACGGCGACACTGTAGATTGCGCCCCTTCCACGCCCGCCTTCGCCCATCCCGCCATGACCTGCATCCTCGATCACCTGGTCGTCGCCGCGCCCACGCTGGAGGCCGGCGCACGCTGGTGCGAAGCCACGCTGGGCCTGACGCCCGATGCGGGCGGCGCACATCCGCAGATGGGCACGCACAACCGGCTGCTCAACATTTCCTCGCCAGCCTTCGGCCGCGCTTACCTGGAGATCATCGCCATCGACGCGGGCGCGACGCCGCCCCTGGCGCCGGGCCAGCGCCGCTGGTTCGACCTGGACGATGCGGCGCTGCAGGCCGCGCTGGCGCGCGAAGGCGCGGCCCTGATCCATGTCGTCGCGCGCACGCAGGACCTGGCCGCGCAGCTTCAGGCGCTGGCGGCGCTGCCGCAGCCCATCGATCGCGGCCGCGCCGTGGCGATGTACCGCGACACGCCGCAGGGCCGGGTGCACTGGCAGATCAGCCTGCGCGAGGACGGCCGGCGCCTGTTCCACGGCGCACTGCCCACCCTGATCCAGCGCGACACGCCCGAGCACCCCACCGACCGCCTGCCCGCGCGCGGCCTGCACCTGCGCGCCGTGCGTGCGGCGCACCCCGACGCGCCGGCGCTCGGTGCCGCGCTGCACGCGCTGGGGCTGGACGCCATCGCGGTGCAGCCCGGCCCCGCCGACCTGGTGGCCGAGCTGGACACGCCGCGCGGCCCCGTCGTCCTCCATTCCCTGGGACATTGAGCATGCTGCCTGTTTCCGAGTTGCTGTTCTTCGCGCTCGCCGCGCTGGTGCTGGTGCTCACGCCCGGCCCCAACATGATCTATTGCGTCTCGCGCGCGCTGTGCCAGGGCCGCGCGGCCGGGCTCATCTCGCTGGCCGGCGTGATGCTGGGCTTCGTGGTGCACCTGCTGGCCGCGGCACTGGGCCTGACGGCCCTGCTGCTGGCCGTGCCCTTCGCCTTCGACGCCATCCGCCTGGCCGGCGCGGCCTACCTGCTGTGGCTGGCCTGGCAGGCCGTCAAGCCGGGCGTCACGGCGCCCTTCCAGGCGCGCGAGCTGCCGCAGGACCGGCCCGGCAAGCTCTTCGCCATGGGCTTCGTCACCAACGTGCTGAACCCCAAGGTGGCCATGTTCTACCTGTCCTTCTTCCCGCAGTTCCTGCACCCGGAGAAGGGCTCGGTGCTGCTGCAGAGCCTGCAGCTGGGCGCGATCCAGATCGGCGTGAGCGGCGCGGTGAATGCCGCGCTGATCTTCTGCGCCGGCGGCCTCACCGCCTTCCTGTCGCGCAGCGAAGGCTGGCTGCGCGCGCAGCGCTGGATCATGGGCAGCGTGCTGGCCCTGCTGGCGCTGCGCATCGCGGTGCCCGACCGAAAATAGCGGGCTTTCCTTTTCCCGACCCTCGATCGCCCGCATGCAGTTCACCCGCGAAGAGATCGCCGATGCGCAACGCACCGTCTATGCCGCGCTGCCCCCCACCCCGCAATACGCCTGGCCGCAGCTGTCGCAGGCGCTGGGCGGCGACCTGTGGCTCAAGCACGAGAACCACACGCCGGTCGGCGCCTTCAAGATCCGCGGCGGCCTGACCTATTTCGACACGCTGGCACGCCAGCGGCCCGACGTGCGCCACGTGATCAGCGCCACGCGCGGCAACCACGGCCAGTCGGTGGGCTTCGCCGCGCGCCGGCACGGCCTGGCCGCCACCATCGTGGTGCCGCATGGCAATTCGGCCGAAAAGAACGCCGCCATGCGCGCGCTGGGCGTGAACCTGGTCGAGCAGGGCGACGACTTCCAGGCCGCCAGCGAACACGCCACCGTGCTGGCCGAGGCGCACCAGGCGCACCGCATCCCCTCCTTCCACCGCGAACTGGTGCGCGGCGTGGCCACGGCCTATGTCGAGTTCTTCGAGGCGCTCCAGGACGCGCCGCCCGAGGTGCTGTACGTGCCCATCGGCCTGGGCTCGGGCTTCGCCGCCGCGGCCGCGGCGCGCGCGCACGTGGGTGTGAAAACGCGGCTGATCGGCGTGGTCTCGGCCCACGCCACGGCCTATCTCGACTCCTTCCAGGCCGGCCACCCGGTCGAATCGCCGGTGTCCACCGTGCTGGCCGACGGCATGGCCTGCCGCACGCCCGTGCCCGAGGCCGTGGCCCTGATCGAGCGCGAAGCCGAGGACGTGGTGGCCGTGAGCGACGATGAAGTGGCCGCCGCCATGCGCCTGCTGTACGGCGCCACGCACAACGTGGCCGAAGGCGCCGGCGCCGCCGGCTTGGCCGCCGCGCTGCAGCTGAGCGGCCGCTGGCGCGGCCGCCGCGTGGGCGTGGTGCTGACCGGCGGCAACGTCGACGCCCCGCTGTTCGCGCGCGTGCTGCAGTCGCAGATCATCGATTGAGCGGAGGAGAGACCGCGCGCCGCCGCCGTGGCGCGGAGAACCTCGGTTTCTGAGAACGTGTTCAAAGTCTCACCCTCTTGATGTGAGAAGCTCGGTGGGTGAGAAAAGGCTACCCCAGCGACATCAAGCGCGAGCAGTTCGAGGTGATCCGGCCATTGCTGGAGAGTGCGCGCAGAAAGACTGCCCCACGCAAAGTGGAGCTGTACGAGGTGTTTTGCGCCGTGCTTTACCTGCTGCGCACGGGCTGTCAGTGGCGGGCACTGCCCAGTGACTTTCCCAAGTGGCGCACCGTGCACTCGTACTTTGCCATCTGGAGCGAGCCACGCGAGGGTGGCAGCCTGCTGGAGCAGGCATTAAAAAAATCAGGTTGGCGCGGCCCGCGAGAAACTGGGGCGCAACGCCTGCAGCACGCTCTTGATCGTGGACGCGCAGAGCGTGAAGAACACGGACACGGCGGGCTTGAAGGGCTATGACGCAGGCAAGAAGGTCTCGGGCATCAAGCGCCACATCGCGGTGGACACCCAGGGATTGCCGCATGCGATAGCGGTGACCACGGCCGAGGTGACGGACCGCAAAGGCGCACTGCAGGCGCTACAGCGCTGCAAGCCCCGGTTGAGCCGGCTACAAAGCCTGCTGTGCGATGCAGGCTACATCGGTCGGCCGTTCGCGCAAGGCGTGCAGCAGATTCTGGGAGGGCATGTGACGGTGCAGATCGCCAAGAGAAGCGAGCTTCACACTTTCAAGGTGATGCCCAAGCGCTGGGTCGTGGAACGCAGCTTTGCCTGGCTGGACAAGAACAGGAGGCTGTGGAAGAACTGCGAGCGATGGCTCAACACCAGCCTGCAGTTCGTCCACTTGGCATTCTTGGTGCTCTTGCTCAAGAGACTTTGAACACGCTCTGACGGCGGGGCCGGCGCGGGCGCCCTCCAGAACACGCATCAGGCGGCGGTACCTCTGCCCTCGCCGCGGGCCAGGTGCCCACAGCGGCAGAACCGCAACGCCGTCGCCTGCGCGACGGCTCACGCCTTCCGCCGTCACCGCCGGGACAAAGCCGCTCCCGGCGCTCGGCAGAATCAGCGCCATGGGAACCCTCTACCTCGTGCGCCACGGCCAGGCCTCCTTCGGTGCAGACGACTACGACAAGCTCAGCGAGCTCGGCCATCGCCAGGCGGTGCGCCTGGGCGAATACTGGCGCGAGCGCGGCATGCGCTTCGACGCGGTGATCACCGGCACGCTGCGCCGCCATCGCGAGACCTGGGAGGGCATCGCGCAGGGCCTGGGCCTGTCGGACCAGGACGTGCTGCCCTGGCCCGGGCTCAACGAATACGACAGCGAGGCCATCGTCGCCAGCATCCATCCGCAGAAGCTGGACAAGCCCGACACGCCCGAGCTGTACCGCCAGCATTTCCGCCTGCTGCGCGAAGGGCTTGCGGCCTGGATGCAGGGCCGCACGGCGCCCGTGGGCATGCCCAGCTACGTCGACTTCCTGGCCGGCGTGACCACGGCGCTGGACCATGTGCGCGACCGCCACCATGGCGTGAAGGTGCTGGTGGTGAGCAGCGGCGGGCCCATCTCCACGGCCGTCGGCCATGTGCTGGGCACCCGCCCCGAAACCACCATCGAGCTGAACCTGCGCATCCGCAACAGCTCGGTGACCGAATTCGTGTTCACGCCCAAGCGGCACATGCTGCTGACCTACAACACGCTGCCGCACCTGGATGGCCCGGCGTACGAGGACTGGGTCACGTATTCCTGATTCGCCCCCCAGGCCGCTTCGCGGCGCCCCCTCTGCTGCGCGAGGGGCTGAGCCCGTACACGGAAGGTCCAGTGGACCTTTGGTGACTGGCGAAGAGCGAGGCCACCGGCCTTGCGCGGTCTGCAAGACCGCACCCGACGGTCCGGCAAGGCCGGCCCGTGGGTGCCCTGAGGACCATCACGGCACTTTCACGCCTGGCCAGGCGCTTCAGTCCGCCGTGCCCTGCGCCACCCAGCGCAGATAGTCCGCCGAACCGGCAGTGATCGGCAGTTGCACGATCTCGGGCACCTCGTAGCTGTGGCGCTCGCGGATGAAGGCTTCCAGCGCAACGTAGCGGCCGGTGCGGGTCTTCATGCTGAGCTGCCATTCGGGCTCCGTGCGCGTTTCGCCCTGCCACTGGTAGATGCTGCGCACGCGCTGGATCTGCACGCAGGCGGCCAGGCGCGCCTCGACGATGGCGGTGGCCAGCTGGTCGGCCTCGTCTTCGGTGCCGGCGGTGGTCAGGACGAGGCAGGCGGTGTCGGGCTGGCTCATGGAAGTCGCTCCTGGAGGGGGGTTCGAAGGGTTCTGCGGCTTCAACCTTGCCACACGCCGTAGCCGCAGGCACGCAGGTGAATGCCCAATTCGACTTCCATCGCCTGCGCGTCCTTGTAGGGCATGGGGTTGTAGCGTTCGTAGAGCGCGGGCAGCAGGCGCAGCCCGTACAGCTGCACGAAGCGGTTGGCCTGGATGCCCGCCTTGTGTTTGTCGAAGCGCAGGTCCGGGTCCAGCCCCGTCATGCCCACATAGACGAAAGGCATGCCCAGCCGCCAGCCCGGGTTCGCGCGGCGAAAGCGCGCGCTGTTCCAGACACGGTCGTCGAGTTCGACCACGTAGACGTGGTGATGCGGGCGTGCCATGGTTCGGGCCCCGGATCCTGCTCAGGTGCCTGCCGCGTGCGGCAGGTGGTCGAAGTCCAGGATCACCTGCCGCAGCAGCGCCCCGGCGGCCGGCGGCAGCAGCCGGCCGTGGCGCGACACCACATGCACGCGCCCCTGCGAGAGCAGGGGGTTCGTCATCGGCCGCGCCACCACGCGCGGACCGTCGGGCGCGAGCGCCAGGCCCGCGCGCGTGCACAGCGCGTAGCCCAGGCCCGCGACCACGAAATGCGCCACGGCATCGAAGGAAGAGGTGGTCAGCGAGATCTGCAGCCGCACGCCTTCGCTGACCTCGGCCGCCTCGATGTGCTGGCGCACGCCGAAGCTGCGGTGCAGTGCCGCGCCCGGGTAAGGCACCAGGTCGGCCATGCGCAGCGGGCGGCCCAGCGCGGCCAGCGGGTGGCTGTCGAGCATCAGCGCCTCGATGGGCTGCAGGCTGGTGCGGTGCGAGCGCAGGCGCTCGTCCTGCGGCGGCTGGAACAGCAGGCCGATGTGCGCGCGCTCGTCCACCACGCGCTGGGCGATCTCTTCGCTGCTGCCCACGTCCAGGTCCACCGTGATGCCCGGATGCGCGGCCATGAAGCGGCGCAGGCTGTGGCGCATCAGCCAGTCGACAAAACCTTCGCCGGCGACGATGTCCACATGCCCGCGTTCGAGCTTGTGGATGCCTTCCAGCTGCGCCAGCAGTTGCTGTTTCTGGCTGTGCTGGCGGCGCAGGTAGGCGGCCAGCAACTGGCCGGCGTCGGTCGGCGCCACGCCGCGGCCGCGCCGCTCCAGCAGGCGGGCGCCGCACTCCTCCTCCAGCAGCGCCACGGCACGGCTGACGGCCGAGGCGTCCATGCCCAGCACCTCGGCGGCGCCGCGCACCGAGCCGCTGTCGATCACCTGCATGAAGTAGCGCGCGCGGCGCGTGTCGAGCTTGTCGTCCATGGCCTCCTCCGGCCCGCCTGGTCGGCCCGCTGCGCATGCCGGCGCGGCGGTGGCAGCTGCGGGCCAAGCGTTGCATTCGATGCAACGAAAAACCCGATTCTGCGTCATTGATGCACAAAGAAGCATGCCGGAGACTGCCCATCCGCTTTTCCTGCTTCTTCGCCGAGACCTCCAAGATGCCCAGCGCCAGCCTGTCCGCCCCGCCCCACGTGCCGCCCACGCCCGCCACCCAGGCCTTTGGCGGCAAGCTGCGGCTGGCGGCCGTGGTCATCGCCGTCGTGGCGCTGGCCGAATGGATCGGCGCCGCGCAGTTCGCGCTCGGCCCGGGCAAGGTGGTGCTGCTGCCCATGCTGTGGGCGCTGCTGATCGCCGCCGCCCTGGGCATCGCGCAGCGCCGGCTGCCGGCCGCGCTGCGCATCGGCACGTCGCTGCAGGCCTATGCCGGCGGCCTGCTCAATGCGGCGCTGCTGCTGTTCGTGGTCAAGCTGGGGCTGACGGTCGGCGCCTTCCTGCCGCAGGTCAGGCAAGCGGGCTGGGCGCTCTTCTTCCAGGAATTCGGCCATGCCTTCGGCACCTTGGCCCTGGGGCTGCCGCTGGCGCTGCTGCTGGGCATCAAGCGCGAGGCGGTGGGCGCCACCTTCTCGGTGGGGCGCGAAGGCAACCTGGTCATCATCGGCCAGAAGTACGGCATGGATTCGCCCGAGGGCCGCGGGGTGCTGGCCGAGTACATCACCGGCACCGTGCTGGGCGCGCTGTTCATCACGCTGCTGGCCGGATTCGTCGCCAGTCTGAACCTCTTCGACCCGCGCTCGCTGGCCATGGGCGCCGGCGTGGGCTCGGGCAGCCTGATGGCCGCGGCGCTGGGCGCCATCACGGCGCAGCAGCCGGCCGAGCGGGTGCCGCAGCTGACGGCCATCGCGGCGGCGGCCAACCTGATCACCATGGTGCTGGGCTTCTACTTCACGCTCTTCCTGTCGCTGCCGGCCTGCGCCTGGCTGTACGAACGGCTGGAGCCGGTGCTGGGCCGTTTTTCCAAGCCGCGCGGCGGCCAGGAGACGCGCGATGCCACGGCCGGCATGGGCCACGTCGACCTGCGGGGCCTGCCGCTGCGCGACACGCTGCTGTCCTGGCTGCTGATGGCGGTCGCCGTGACGATTGGCAACCGCATGGCCTACCAGGTGCCGGTGCTCGATTCGCTGATCGGTCTGGCGCTGGTGATCGCCATCGTGGCGGTGGTGGATGCGCTCAAGCGCGCCGTGCCGCGCCTGCCGCTGGTGCTGGCCCTGTCGGTGGTGGCCACGGTGGTCGGCATTCCGGGCCTGCTGCCCTTCTCGGATGCGGTGGTGGCGCTCACGAACAAGCTCAACTTCATGGCCTTCACCACGCCGGTGCTGGCGCTGGCCGGCTTCTCGGTGGCCAAGGACCTGCCCATCTTCCGCCAGCTGGGCTGGCGCATCGTGGTGGTATCGCTCACCGCCACGGCCGGCACCTTCCTGGGCGCCACGCTGGTGGCCGAGTTCTTCCACTGATCCCCACGACCCCTTCGACAGGAACCCGCACGATGTACCGCGACCCCGAGATTTCCGACGACATCCGCCAGCAGATGGTGGCCTGGCGCCGCGACATCCACGCCCATCCCGAAACCGCCTTCGAGGAGCACCGCACCGCCAACGTGGTGGCGCAGGCGCTACAGCTGATGGGCCTGCCCGTGCACCGCGGCCTGGCCGTGACCGGCGTGGTGGCCACGCTGAAGAACGGCGACGGCCCGAGCATCGCACTGCGCGCCGACCTCGACGCGCTGAACATGCAGGAGCTGGGCGCGCAGGCCCATGCCTCCAAGTGCGTTGGCAAGATGCACGCCTGCGGCCATGACGGCCACACCGCCATGCTGCTGGGCGCGGCGGCGCACCTGGCGCGGCACAAGCCCTTCAAGGGCACCGTGCATTTCGTCTTCCAGCCCGGCGAGGAGAACGAGGGCGGCGGCCGCGTGATGGTGGAGGAAGGCCTGTTCGACCAGTTCCCGGCCGACGCGGTGTACGGCATGCACAACTTCCCGCAGCTGCCGCGCGGCCACTTCGCCATTCGCACCGGCACCATGACGGCCTTCCTCGACACCTTCGAGATCACCGTCACCGGCAAGGGCAGCCATGGCGCCATGCCCGAGACCGGCATCGACTCGATCGTGGTCGCTTCGCAGCTGGTCAACGCGCTGCAGACCATCGTGAGCCGCCGCACCGGCGCCACCGAGTCGGCCGTGGTCAGCGTCACGCAGATCCACGGCGGCGACACCTGGAACGTGATCCCCGAGACCACCGTGCTGCGCGGCACCGTGCGCACGCTGGACGCCGCGGTGCAGGCGCGCACGAAGGCCGCGATGCAGCAGATCTGCGAGGGCGTCGCGCAGACGCATGGTGCCACCGTGGCGCTGGACTACCGCCACGGCTACCCCGGCGTGGTGAACACCGCCGCCGAGACCGCCGCCGCCGTGTCCGCCGCGGCCAGCCTGGTGGGCGAGGCGCAGGTGCACACGGACATTGCGCCGGCCATGGGCTCGGAAGACTTCGCCTTCATGCTGCAGAAGCGCCCCGGCGCCTACATCGGCATCGGCGCCGGCGAGGGCGCCAACGCCCCGCCGGTGCACAACCCGTACTACGACTTCAACGACAACATCCTGCCGCTGGGCGCGGCCTACTGGGTGGCGCTGGTCAGGCAACAACTGCCGGTATGAAATGAGCACCCCCCAGGCCGCTTCGCGGCTCCCCCCTCTCTCGCCTTCGGCGGGAGGGGGGCGCACCCAGAGGCCTGGCAGAGCCAGTTCCTCGGGTGCCCTGGGGACTTCGCTGCGCTTGTCGTTCTGGATGACGCTGCCGCTTCATGTGGAGAGGGTCGTGCGCAGCGCTCCACACAACTGACATGCAAGGGCCACGCCCCGCGCGGGCCACGCGTGTTCCCGCATGGCGGGTATCGCCGCCTTTCGTCATGATTCCCTGATCAGGTCCTCGGAGCCTCCGGATGCTTTCCGTCTTCGACATCTTCAAGATCGGCATCGGCCCGTCCAGCTCGCACACCGTCGGGCCCATGCGCGCGGCGCTGATGTTCGTGCGCACGCTCGATGCGCAGGCGCTGCTGCCGCGCGTGGCGCGCGTGCAGGCCGAGCTGTTCGGCTCGCTGGGCGCCACGGGGCGCGGCCACGCGACCGACCAGGGCGTGCTGCTGGGACTGATGGGCGAAGCGCCCGACACCGTGCGGCCGGAAAGCGTGGCACCGCGCCTGGCCGCCGTGCGCCGCGAACGCCGGCTGGCGCTGCTGGGCACGCACGCCATCGACTTCGACGCCGCGCGCGACATCGCCTTTCTGGGCGAACGCTCCCTGCCCGAACACCCCAACGCCATGCGCCTGGCCGCCTTCGACGCGGCCGGCGCTCTGCTGCACGAGGCGCACTACTTCTCCGTCGGCGGCGGCTTCGTGGTCGAGGGCGGCGCGCAGGCCCCCACCGGCACGGCGCATGCGGTCACGCTGCCCCATCCGTTCTCCACCGGCGATGCACTGATCGCGCAGGCGCGTGCGGCGCAATGCTCGATCGCACAGCTGGTGCTGGCCAACGAATGCGCCTGGCGGCCCGAGGCCGAGGTGCGCGCCGGACTGCTGCGCATCTGGCAGGTGATGCAGGACTGCGTGCAGCGCGGCTTCGGCGTGGGCAACTGCGAGGCGGGCCTGCCGCTGCCCGGCGCGCTGCACCTGCGCCGGCGCGCGCCCGAGCTGTACCGCAGCCTGTCGCAGGCCGGCGCCGCCAGCGACCCGCTGGCCGCGATGGACTGGGTCAATGCCTTCGCGATGGCCGTGAACGAGGAGAACGCGGCCGGCGGGCGCGTGGTCACGGCCCCCACCAACGGCGCGGCGGGCGTGGTGCCGGCCGTGCTGCATTACTACGTGAAGTTCGTGCCCGGCGCCAGCGAAGCCGGGGTGGTCGACTTCCTGCTCACGGCCGCGGCCATCGGCATGCTCTACAAGACCAACGCCTCGATCTCGGGCGCCGAGGTCGGCTGCCAGGGCGAGGTGGGCGTGGCCTGTTCGATGGCGGCCGGCGCGCTGGCCGCCGCGCAGGGCGGCACGCCGCAGCAGGTGGAGAACGCGGCCGAGATCGGCATGGAGCACAACCTGGGCCTGACCTGCGATCCGGTGGGCGGGCTGGTTCAGATCCCCTGCGTGGAGCGCAACGCGATGGGCGCCGTCAAGGCCATCAACGCCGCGCGCATGGCGCTGCGCGGCGACGGCAGCCACTACGTGTCGCTGGACACGGTGATCCGCACCATGAAGCAGACCGGCGAGGACATGAAGTCCACCTACAAGGAGACCTCGCTGGGCGGCCTCGCGGTGAACGTCGTGGAGTGCTGAAAGGCGCGGCGGCGCGACCGCGCGCCGGCGGCCGCTGCGGCTTGTATCTTTAAACCAGACCAGCGCGGTAGAGTCTGACCGCCGTTGAGGCGGCCAGACCGGCCCGTGCAGTTTGGTAGCGGCTGGGGGGATCGAGCCCGTTTCTGAGTACAGAACGCACGGCCGCCGCGCTGGTCTCCGTCAAGCCCGAACGGTTACGCGCGCCTTCGATGAGTGCGCATGCACAAGCAAGGG
>NZ_CAKAKO010000008.1 GCF_916700565.1 Xenophilus sp. Marseille-Q4582
CTTTGCCTGGCTGGACAAGAACAGGAGGCTGTGGAAGAACTGCGAGCGATGGCTCAACACCAGCCTGCAGTTCGTCCACTTGGCATTCTTGGTGCTCTTGCTCAAGAGACTTTGAACACGCTCTTAGCATGCGCGGCACCTGTTCCTGCCGCCACCCTCACCGCAGCCAATGCCCCATGTGCCTGTTCTGCCCGCTCCCGCCCACCCTTGAGGACGCCGCCCCCGGCGCGGCGCAGCGCGGGTCCTCGCGCCGCGCCTTCGTGCTTGCGGGCGCCAGTCTGGCCGCCGCACCGGCGCTGCCCGCCTTCGCGCAGGTGGACGTGGGGCCGCCCTCGCGCACCCGCACGCTGGTGCCGGCCGACACGCTGGAAAAGGCCGGCGACCAGCAGTACGCGCAGTTGCTGCAGCAGGCCAGGGCGCAGCGCGCGCTGGCCGGCAATGACCATCCGCAGCTGCAGAACCTGCGCACGATCGCGCGCCGCATCATCCCCTTCACGCAGAAGTGGAACGACCGCGCCGCCGGCTGGAAATGGGAGGTCAACCTGATCGGCAGCAAGCAGATCAACGCCTTCTGCATGCCGGGCGGCAAGATCGCCTTCTACACGGGCATCCTCGACCAGCTCAAGCTGAGCGACGACGAGATCGCCATGATCATGGGCCACGAAATGGCCCACGCCCTGCGCGAGCATGCGCGCGAACGGCTGGCCAAGACCACCGGCACCGGCATGGCGCTGCAGCTGGGCGCCCAGCTGCTGGGCCTGGGCGAACTGGGTGACCTGGGCGCGCGTGCCGGCACGCAGCTGCTGTCGCTCAAGTTCAGCCGCGACGACGAGACCGAGGCCGACCTGGTCGGGCTGGAGCTGGCCGCGCGCGCCGGCTACCGCCCGCAGGCGGCGGTCAGCCTGTGGCAGAAGATGGCGGCCGCGTCCAGCAGCCAGGGCGGCATCGGCTTCCTGTCCACGCATCCCAGCGGCCCGGACCGCATCCGTGTGCTGGAGAGCAATGTGCCGAAGGTGGACGGGCTGTACCGCGCGGCGCGGGGCTGACGGCTCCTCTGTGTGGGCATGAAAAAAGGGGTGGCACAGACCACTCCTTCTTCATGAGGCCCGCCGAAGGTCGGTCAACCCGCGTCCTTCAGCGCCTTCTTGGCCTTTTCCTTCGAGGCTTCCGAACGGTTCTTGTGATAGCCCGACTTGACCTTGTTCACGGCCTTGCCGACCGGGCCGCTCTTCTTGGCCTCGTTGTCCGCGCGTTTCTCGTCGATCTTGTGTTCCACCGAGTTGGCGGCTTCCGACGCGGCCTTGCCGACCTGGGCATGGACGCCGCCCAAGGCGAACAGGCTTAGAGCGGCTAACAAAACGGTGGGAGATGGCGAATGCAGATAACGCAGCAGGCCAGCGAGAGCAACGCGACATGAATGTCGATGCGGCGCTCGAAACGAGTACGCAGCTTGCCGAAGGCGGCCAGCCAGGCGTGCGTGCGCTCGACCACCCAGCGATGACGCCCGAGCCGGTCGTTGCGTTCGATGCCGCGCCGGGCAATACGCGCGGTGATCCCCAGCTTGCGCAGGTGAAAGCGGCAGCGAGCATAGTCATAGCCCTTGTCGGCATGCAGTTTGTGCGGCCAGCGCCTGGGCCGACCGCGACAGCCACGTACCGCTGGCAACGCGTCGACCAGTTGCTCGAAAACCACCGAGTCATGCCGGTTGGCGCCCGTGACGCAGAAGATCAGTGGGATGCCTTGGCGGTCCGTGATGATGTGGCGCTTGCTTGCGAGTTTGCCCCTGTCCGTGGGGTTGGGGCCGGTGTAGTGGCCCCCCGGGGGCTGGCCACACTGGCCGCGTCCATGCTCGCACGGCTGAAGTCCAGTTTGCCGGCGCCGCGCAATTCACCGAGCAACAACAGATGCAGGCGATGCCACACGCCCGCAGCCTGCCAATCACGCAGACGCCGCCAACAGGTCATGCCACTGCCAAAGCCCAGTTCCTGGGGCAACTCCTCCCAGGGAATGCCGGTGCGCAGCACGAACAGAATGCCGTTCAGGGCCATCTCGTCGCTCACTCGTGGGCGACCGCCTTTGGCCGAGGCAACGACTACCGGCAACAGCGGGGCAACCTTCTTGAACAGCGCGGCGCTGATTTCTCTATTCCTGTTTCGACCCATGCCTCATCAAACACCAATCAAGCGCTCGATGATGACATGGTTTTGTTAGTAGCTCTGAGCATTGCCTGCCTCTGCAGCGCGGCAATGTCAGCCTGACCAATTTGCAAGTGGTCAACGCCATGTTGTATGTTGCCGAGCACGGCTGCAAGTGGCGTGGATTGCCCAAGCGGTTTGGAAACTGGCACACCATCTACACGCGCATGCGCCGCTGGACCAAGGCTGGCGTGCTGGACAAGATGTTTGAAGAGCTACAGCGCGAGCAGGTCATTCGCATCAAGATTGAGGCAGTCTCGCTCGACAGCACCAGCATCAAAGTGCATCCCGATGGCGCTGGCGCTTTAAGAGCTACTAACAAAACCATGTCATCATCGAGCGCTTGATTGGTGTTTGATGAGGCATGGGTCGAAACAGGAATAGAGAAATCAGCGCCGCGCTGTTCAAGAAGGTTGCCCCGCTGTTGCCGGTAGTCGTTGCCTCGGCCAAAGGCGGTCGCCCACGAGTGAGCGACGAGATGGCCCTGAACGGCATTCTGTTCGTGCTGCGCACCGGCATTCCCTGGGAGGAGTTGCCCCAGGAACTGGGCTTCGGCAGTGGCATGACCTGTTGGCGGCGTCTGCGTGATTGGCAGGCTGCGGGCGTGTGGCATCGCCTGCAACTGTTGTTGCTCGGTGAATTGCGCGGCGCCGGCAAACTGGACTTCAGCCGTGCGAGCATGGACGCGGCCAGTGTGGCCAGCCCCCGGGGGGCCACTACACCGGCCCCAACCCCACGGACAGGGGCAAACTCGCAAGCAAGCGCCACATCATCACGGACCGCCAAGGCATCCCACTGATCTTCTGCGTCACGGGCGCCAACCGGCATGACTCGGTGGTTTTCGAGCAACTGGTCGACGCGTTGCCAGCGGTACGTGGCTGTCGCGGTCGGCCCAGGCGCTGGCCGCACAAACTGCATGCCGACAAGGGCTATGACTATGCTCGCTGCCGCTTTCACCTGCGCAAGCTGGGGATCACCGCGCGTATTGCCCGGCGCGGCATCGAACGCAACGACCGGCTCGGGCGTCATCGCTGGGTGGTCGAGCGCACGCACGCCTGGCTGGCCGCCTTCGGCAAGCTGCGTACTCGTTTCGAGCGCCGCATCGACATTCATGTCGCGTTGCTCTCGCTGGCCTGCTGCGTTATCTGCATTCGCCATCTCCCACCGTTTTGTTAGCCGCTCTAAAAAAAACGGGCCGCAATCCATCGGCAAGTCTCGAGGCGGATGGAACACCAAGATTCATATGGTTGCCGCGGATGCTCGAACGGCCGTGACATTCTGTTTGTCACCAGGTCAGGCGCACGATGCGCCTGCAGGTCGACGCCTGATCGAAAGTCTGGGAAAGACCAGCAGACCCGTGCACTTGCTCATGGATCGCGCCTACGAGGGCAACGAGACGCGCCAACTGGCGCTGGACTTGGGTTTCATTCCCGTCGTTCCACCCTCAAGGAAGAGGCTGGATCCATGGGAGTACGACCGGGCTATGTACAAACGCCGCAACGAAGTGGAGCGTCTGTTCAGGCGGCTCAAGGGTTATCGACGCATCTTCTCCCGATTCGAGAAGCTCGACGTGATGTTCCTCGGCTTCCTCAGCTTTGTGCTGGTGGCCGATGGACTTCGCAGTTTGTGTTAACACGCCCTAAAGATGCATGGCGCCCGAGCCGGCATTGGGCGTCATGCGTTTCCCGGGCTTGCTTATGCGCAAGGCTTCGTTCCGCGGGGGCGCCAGGCTCTCCATGATTCGGCGCTCCACGGGGCGGCAAGAAATCGTCGCCTCTGCTTGAAGGAGCCCGCATGTCTCACGCCCATCCTGTCGACGTTCTCGCCGACGCCCGCATCGACACCCGCTTCGGTGACTTGCGCATCCGCCGCCTGGCTGGCCACATTGGCGGCGAAGTGCTGGGCCTGGCCCTGGGCGCCGACCTGAGCACGGACACATTCGCGGCCCTTCAATCGGCCTTGCTCGCGCACAAGGTGCTGTTCTTCCGCGGACAAGCCCACCTCGATGACGAGTCGCACCAGGCCTTCGGCGCGCGCTTCGGCCGCACCGTGGCGCACCCCACGGTGCCGGCGCCCAATGGCACGAAGCTGTTCGAACTCGACGCCTCCAAGGGCGGCGGGCGCGCCGACTCGTGGCACACCGACGTGACCTTCGTCGACGCCTTTCCCAAGATCTCCATCCTGCGCGGCGTGACCATTCCGGCCTACGGGGGCGACACCGTGTGGGCGAACACCGCCAAGGCCTATGAGCGTCTGCCCGATGCCCTCAAGCGGCTGGCCGAGCAGCTGTGGGCCGTGCACAGCAACGACTACGACTACGGTGCCGACCGCACCGACGCCGCCACCGACGACCGGCTGCGCCACCACAAGGAGGTGTTCGTCTCGGCCGTGTACGAGGCGGAACACCCGCTGGTGCACGTGCACCCGGAGACCGGCGAACGCGCATTGCTGCTGGGCCACTTCCTCAAGAAGTTCGTGGGCCTGTCCAGCACCGAATCGGCGCGCCTGTTCGAGCTGTTCCAGTCGCGCGTGATCCGGCTGGAGAACACGGTGCGCTGGTCCTGGCAGCAGGACGACGTGGCCATCTGGGACAACCGCGCCACGCAGCACTACGCCATCAACGACTACGGCGACCAGCCGCGCGTGGTGCGCCGCGTGACGGTGCACGGCGAGACGGCCGTGGCCGTGGACGGCCAGCGCAGCCGCACGCGCCGCCGGCCCGAGGCCAGCAACGACGCGCAGCTCGATGCGCTGATCACCCGCACGGCTTGACCCTGCACCGGAACCCACCGCACCATGAACTCCCACGAATCCGGATCGTCCGGCCTGCAGCGCCGCCAACTGCTGGCGGCGGGCGCCGCCTTCGGCGCGGGCGCGCTGCTGCCCGGCCGTGCGCCCGCGCAGGGCGGCGCGAAGAAGTACCAGGGCGTGACGCTGAACGTGTCCACCTTCAGCGCCGCCTACCCCAAGCTGCTGCAGCAATGGCTGCCCGAGTTCGAGGCGCTTACCGGCGCCAGGGTGAACTTCGACGCGCCCGGCTTCCCGGTCTACAACCAGCGCGCCGACCTGGAGCTGTCGACCAAGGGCTCGGCCTACGACGTGGTGAACGTCACCTTCATCTACTCCAGCCGCTGGATCAACTCGGGCTGGCTCACGCCGCTGGACGAGTTCATCGCCAACCGCAACCTCACGCCGGCCGACTGGGACATCGAGGACTTCCTGCCCGGCGCGCGCGCACCCGAGACCGGGCGCGACGGCAAGCTCTACGGCATCCCGTGGACGGCCGAGGCGCTGCTGAGCGTGTCCTCGCGCTTCGACCTCGTGCAGCAGGCGGGCCTGCCCTATCCCGACACCACGGACGACCTGGTCAAGGTGCTGCGCGCCGTGAACCGGAAGGAGCGCGTGGCGGGCTTCGTGTCGGACAGCCACTACGGCTGGACCTTCGTGCCCTACCTGCATGCCTTCGGCGGCGACGTGTTCCGCAAGGCGCCCGACGACCTGTTTCCCACGCTGGACACGCCCGAGGCCATCGCCGCGGCCGAGTACTACGCGAACCTCATCAAGGCGTTCGGGCCCGACGGCGCGATCACCTACCAGCCCGACCAGGTCACGCAGGCGCTCAAGCTGGGACGCGTGAATTTCTCCGACGCGGGCCAGCTGCACCTGGCGCAGCTGGGCGATGCGGCCACCAGCCGCACGATCAAGACGCTGAAGTTCGGCCAGGTGCCCAGGGGGCCGGCGGGCCGCTTCCCGGGCACGGCCGTGCATGGGCTGGGCATCCCGACCGGCTCGAAGAACAAGGAGGCGGCCTGGGCCTTCATCCAGTGGGCGTTGTCGAAGCAGACCACGCGCAGGGCCGTGGCCGCCGGCTATGGCTCGCCCGCGCGGCGCAGCGACATCGACTCGAAGGTGTACCGCGACAAGCAACTGATCAACGGCAACGACCTGGCGCAGCTGGCCCTGGACGCGATCGACCAGGCGGCGAAGACCGGCCACATGAAGTACCGCACCGTGGCCGTGTATCCGCAGGTGGACCAGCAGCTCAACAAGGCCATCGCGCTGATCGCGAGCGGCCAGGCGAGTGCGAAGCAGGCGCTGCAACAGGCGCAGGCGCAGTCCATCGCGGCCCTGCAGCGCGCGGGGCTGAGCGTCTGATGGCGGCGGTGGCGGGTGTGCCCGGGGGCTGGCAGCGCGAGCGCCGCCACGCCTTCGCATGGGGCCTAGCGCCCTCGCTTGTGGTGATGCTGCTCATCACCTTGCTGCCGGCGCTGGCGCTGTTCACGGCCAGCCTCACGCCGCTGTCGCTGACCGACCCGGCGGGCACCTTCCGCTTCGACGATCCGCTGGTCAACTACCGGCAGCTCGTCGCCGACGAACGCTTCACCGATTCGGTGGGCACGCAGCTCAAGCTCTCGGCCGCCAGCGTGCTGCTGCAGCTGGGCGTGGGCCTCGGGCTGGCGCTGCTGCTCCACGGCCGCGCGAAGGCCCTGGGCGCCATGCGCACCGTGTTCCTGATCCCCATGGTGCTGCCGCCCATCGTGGTGGCGCTGATCTGGAAAATCATGTTCACGCCTGACGTGAGCCCGCTGCACCGCGCGCTGGAGGCCATCGGAGCGCCCGTGCGCTCACTGATCGCCAACCCCGAAACCGCGCTGTGGGCCATCGCCTTTGCCGACACCTGGCAGTGGTTCCCCTTCACGATGCTGATGGTGCTGGCGGCGCTGCAGATGATTCCCGACGAGCCGCTGGAGGCCGCGCGCCTGGACGGCGCCAACCGCTGGCAGCTGCTGCGCTTCATCGTGTTTCCGCACATCCGTCCCGTGCTGGCGGTGTGCGGCCTGTTCCGCCTCATCGACAGTTTCAAGGCCTTCCCGCTGATCTACGTGCTGACCGACGGCGGGCCGGGCACCGTGACCGAGGTCAGCAACTACTACGGCTTCATCCAGGCCTTCAACTTCTCGTACTGGGGCTACGGCAGCGCGATCGCGATGGTGATCCTGGCCGGCGTCTTCGTGCTGAGCTGGGGCGTGGGCCGGCTCGGATGGAGCAGCAACAGCCATGACCCCCGGCATTGATACCGTGGCCTTCGACACCGCGGGATTGAGCGGCGTACCGCGGCCAGCGGGCGCCCACGCGCCCGCAGCAGCGGGCGTGTCTGCCGTATCTGCGCGGCGCGCGGCCCGCGCAAGCGGCGAGGGCGCCCGCGTGTGGATCGCCGCGCTGATCCTGCTCGTTGTGATGTTCCCCTTCCTGTGGCTGGTGCAGCTGGCCTTCAAGCCGGCGGCGGAGCTGTTCGACGATGCACTGCTGTTCACCCCCACGCTGGAGGGCTTTCGTGCACTGCTGCAGGGCAACTTCCTGAAGTCCTTCTGGAACAGCCTGGCCGTGAGCACGCTGTCCACCGCGCTGTCGCTGTTGATCGGGGTGCCCGCGGCCTACGCGCTCACGCGCTGGAAGTTCCGCGGGCGCAGCAGCGTGGCCCTGTGGATCCTGGTCACGCGCATGGCGCCGCCCATCGCCTTCACCATTCCCTTCTTTCTGGCCTTCCGCTGGCTGGGTTTGCAAGACACCCTCCTCGGCCTGTCGCTGGTCTACCTGACCTTCAACCTGGCGATCGTCATCTGGCTCATGCAGACCTTTTTCGAAGCCGTACCGCCCGCGCTGGAAGAGGCGGCCTACATCGACGGCTGCGGCGTCTGGCAGGCCTTCTGGCGCATCACGCTGCCGCTCGCGGCGCCGGGCCTGGCGGCCACGGCGGTGCTGTGCTTCATCTTCTCGTGGAACGACTTCTTCTACGCGCTGATCCTCACGCGCACGCAGGCCCTCACGGCGCCCGTGGCCATCGTCAACTTCCTGCAGTACGAGGGCTGGGAATGGACCAAGATCGCCGCCGCCGGCACCTTGGTGATGCTGCCGGTCGTCCTCTTCACGGTGCTGGTGCGCCGCTACCTCGTGCGCGGCCTGACGGCTGGCGGGGTCAAGGACTGAACCTCTTCATATGGCTTCCATCACGCTTCAACAGATCGTCAAGCACTACGGCGATCAGCCCGTGCTGCACGGCATCGACCTCGCCATCCGCGACGGCGAGTTCGTCGCGCTGGTCGGCCCCTCGGGCTGCGGCAAGTCCACGCTGCTGCGCGCCATCGCCGGGCTGGAGCCGATCAGCGGCGGCGAGATCCGCCTGGGGACACGCGTGCTCAACGACGTGGCGCCGCGCGAGCGCAACCTCGCGATGGTGTTCCAGAACTACGCGCTGTACCCGCACATGACGGTGGCGCAGAACCTGGGCTTTTCGCTCAAGCTGCAAGGCGTGGACAAGGCGCAGATCGCGCGCCGCGTGCAGGAGGTGGCGCAGGTGCTGGGCCTGGCACCGTTGCTGGGCCGCCACCCGCGCCAGCTGTCGGGCGGGCAGCGCCAGCGCGTGGCCATGGGCCGCGCCATCGTGCGCCGGCCCGAGGCCTTCCTGTTCGACGAACCGCTGTCCAACCTGGACGCCAAGCTGCGCGTGCAGATGCGCACCGAGATCAAGGCGCTGCACCAGCGCCTGGGCACCACCACGGTCTACGTCACGCACGACCAGGTGGAGGCCATGACCATGGCCGACCGCATCGTCGTGCTCAAGGACGGGCGCGTGGAGCAGATCGGTGCGCCGCTGGAGCTGTACGACCGGCCGCGCAACGCCTTCGTGGCGGGCTTCATCGGTTCGCCGGCCATGAACTTCCTGGCCGGCCGCCTGGCGCTGGACGGCCCGCCGCGCGTGCGCACCGACGACGGCCTGAGTCTGCCGCTGGCGGGCATCCCCACGGCGCCTGGCGCGGTGCACGGCCAGCGCGTGCTCTACGGCACGCGGCCCGAGCACTGGCGCATCGATGGCACGCAAGGCAGCCTGCCCGCCGAGGTGATCGTGGTCGAGCCCACGGGCGCCGAGACCCAGGTGGCGCTGCGCGTGGGCGGGCAGGACGTGCTCGCGGCCTTCCGCGAACGCGTGGGTCTGGCCAGCGGCGACCGCCTGGGCCTGTGGCCCGACGCGGCGCAGGCGCACCTGTTCGACGCTGCCAGCGGCGCGCGGCTGAACTGAAGCGGCGCCCGCCAGGAGGCCCGGCCGCGCCCGGCGCGCGCCGCGCGAAAGCGGCCTCAGATCAGCGCGCGCTGGCCGGCCGCAGCCTGGAGCGCCGCCCGCGCCAGGGCCGGCACATCGCTGGCATCGCCGTGGGCGGCCCGGGCGTCCTCGCCCGCCTCCGGCGCTTCTTCATCGCCGCGCAGCGCCTGGGCCACCCATTCGGCCGTGAGCGTGGGTGCGAAGGATTCGATGAAGGCGTAGACGTACTTGCGCAGGTAGGTGCCGCGGCGCACCGCCAGCTTGGTCTCGTTCACGCCGAACAGGCCGCCCGCGTCCACCGCCTGCAGGGCGGTGTCGCGCTCGGGGTCGTAGGCCACGCCGGCCACGATGCCCACGCCCATGCCCAGCGAGACGTAGGTCTTGATCACGTCGGCGTCCATGGCCGCCAGCGCGATGTCGGCGCGCAGGCCCGCCTGCTGGAAGGCCGCGTCGATGCGCGTGCGGCCGGTGAAACCGTTGTCGTAGGTGATGAGCGGAAAGCGCGCGAGCGAAGCCAGCGTCAGCGGCTCCTGCAAGACCGGGTGGCCCTGCGGCGCGATCACCGAATGCGTCCAGCGGTAGCTGGGCAGGGCCAGCAGCTGCGGGTAGTCGGCCAGCGCCTCGGTGGCGATGCCCACGTCGGCCTCGCCGTCCAGCAGCATCTGCGCGATCTGCTTGGGTGAGCCCTGGTGCAGGTGCAGCCGCACGCCGGGGAACTGCGCGCGGAAGTCCTGCACCGCCTCGGGCAGCGCGTAGCGGGCCTGCGAATGCGTGGCGGCGATGGACAGCGTACCGCTCTGCTGCGCCGCGAACTCCTCGCCCGCCGCCCGCAGGTTGGCGCTCTCGCGCAGCATGCGTTCGATGATGGGCAGCACGTGGCCGCCCGGTTCGGTCAGGCCCGTGAGGCGCTTGCCCGAGCGCACGAAAAGCTCGATGCCCAGCTCCTGCTCCAGCTCGCGGATCTGCCGGCTCACGCCCGGCTGCGAGGTGTGCAGCGCCTGGGCCACTTCGGTGAGGTTGAAATTGCAACGCACGGCCTCGCGGACCGAGCGCAGTTGCTGGAAATTCATGGCGGCAATGCGGATCAGGGTCCCGGCGCCGAAGGCCGGCGCGCATCGGGATCCGGGCCGCCGATTCTGCGCAAGGACTTCGGCGCGAGGAACGACGGAATCGTTGCTACCAAATAGCGCAAACATCTGAAGCGCGAACCGGTACCGCACACCCCCGCCGCTGGCGCAAAGGGCCCGGCCCGCGGGGCGCGTGGGCCGCAACGGCGGGCGCTGCGCCCTGCGTGCCGCCTTCAGGTTCCGCGCACGTAGGGGTTGCTGCGCCGCTCGCGCCCGAAGCTGCTTTCGGGTCCGTGCCCGGGAATGAAGACCGTCTCGTCGCCCAAGGGCCACAGCCGCCCGGTGATGCTGGCGATCAGCTCGTCGTGGTTGCCGCCCGGGAAGTCGGTGCGGCCGATGCTGCCCGCGAACAGCACGTCGCCGACGAAGGCGCGCTGCGCCGTGGCCGAATGGAAGATCACGTGGCCCGGCGTGTGGCCGGGGCAGTGGCGCACGGTGAGCGTTTCCTCGCCCAGCGCCACGGTGTCGCCGTCATGCAGCCAGCGCGTGGGCGTGAAGGGCTCGGCCGGCGGAAAGCCGAACATGGCGCTTTGCTGCGGCAGGCCGTCGATCCAGAACTGGTCGCCCGGGTGCGGCCCGATGATGGGCAGCGCGAGCCGCCGCGCCAGCTCGCCCGTGCCGCCCGCATGGTCGATGTGGGCGTGGGTGAGCCAGATCTGCTCGAGCGAAACGCCCAGCGCCTGCGCCGCCGCGATCAGGCGGTCCAGCTCGCCGCCCGGATCGACCACGGCGGCCTTCATCGTCGCGTCGCACCAGAGGATGGAGCAGTTCTGCTGGAAGGGGGTGACGGGAACGGTCTGGTAGCGCAGCATGCGGGGCCTCGATCGGTGGGTCTCAGATCTCGAACTCGTAGTCCACCGTGATCGGCGCATGGTCGCTGAACTTGATGGTCTTGTAGATCTCTTCACGCCGCGCGAGCTGGGCGATGGCCGGCGTGGCCAGGTGGTAGTCCAGGCGCCAGCCCACGTTCTTCGCATAGGCCTGGCCGCGGTTGCTCCACCAGGTGTAGCAGGCGTCGGTGGTGTCGGGCTGCAGGTGGCGGTACACGTCCACCAGGCCCGCGCCCTCGGCGCCGGCGTCCAGCAGGCGCGTCATCCACGCGCGCTCCTCGGGCAGGAAGCCGCTGTTCTTCTGGTTGCCCTTCCAGTTCTTGAGGTCGGCTTCCTTGTGGGCGATGTTGAGGTCGCCGCAGAGGATGAACTCGCGCTCTTTCTTGAGCGCCGTGAGGTAGGGGAAGAAGCCGGCCAGGAAGCGGAACTTGGCGGCCTGGCGCTCCTCGCCCGAACTGCCGCTCGGGAAATAGCTGCTGATGATGGACAGCTTGCGCCCGGGCCTGTCGAAGCGCAGTTCGAGGTAGCGGCCCTCGGCGTCGAACTCGGCGTCGCCCCAGCCCACCACCACGTCGCTGGGCGCATGCCGGGTGTAGATGGCGGTGCCCGCATAGCCCTTCTTTTCGGCGAAGTGGAAGTAGCCCTGGAGGCCGGCCATCTCTTCGAAGCGGCCGACCACGTCGCTGGCCTGCACGCGGATTTCCTGCATGCAGATGCAGTCAGGGGCGGTCTGGGCGACCCAGTCGGCCACGCCCTTGGTGCAGGCCGAACGCAGGCCGTTGAGGTTGAGGCTGGTGATCTTCGTGAGACGGGACATCGGCGCGCGGACGGGCGAAGGCAAAAGGCCGCCATTTTGCCGGCCCGCGCAGGCCGGCCGCGCCGTCGGCGCGTGGGCCGCAGTGCGTGGGTGGACAAAAGGTCCGCCGGTGTGCGCGCCGCGGCGCATCGGCCTACCATGCGCCGCCTTCGCGCTTCGCGCTTCGCGCTTCGCGCGCCCGCCGTCCCCGTCCTCCAGCCGCCGTCCCGCCATGCCCCAAGCCTTCGCCCTTCTCCTGCTGTGCCAGTTCGCGGGCGACACCCTGGTGCGGCTGGCCGGCGTGCCGCTGCCTGGCGCAGTGGTCGGGCTGGTGCTGCTGCTGGCCGGGCTGCTGGCGGCGGGGCGCGTGCCGCAGGGCCTGGCGCAGGCGGCCGACGGGCTGCTGCCGCACATGATGCTGCTGTTCATTCCCTCGGTGGCGGGCGTGATGCTGCACTTCGAGCGCGTGGCGCGCGAATGGCAGCCCTTCCTGATCGCCAGCGTGGCCGGCGCCGTGATCACGCTGGCGGTCACCGCCGTCACGCTGCGCTGGCTGCTGCGGCGCCTGGGACATGCGGTGCAGGAAGGGCCCGATCCTGTGTCGCGCGCGGCCACGGCGCCGGGGGCACGGCCATGAGCGGCACGGGCGGCCTGCAGGCGCTGGGCCAGGCACTGGCCGGCTCCTCGGTCGGCTGGCTGGCGCTGACCTTCTCGGCCTACCTGGCCGCGCTGGCCGTGTACCGGCGCGGCGGCGCGCATCCGCTGCTGCTGCCCGTGCTGACGGGCACCGCCGGGGTGGTGGCGGTGCTGGCGGCGACCGGCACCGACTACGCGCGCTATGCCGAGGGCGTGCGGCCGCTCACGCTGCTGATCGGCCCGGCCACCGTGGCGCTGGCCGTCCCGCTGGTGCGCCAGTGGGGCCGGCTGCGCGCGATCTGGCTGCCGCTGGGGCTGGCGCTGCTCGTGGGCGGCACGGTGGCCATCGTGTCGGCCGTGGGCATCGCCTGGGCGCTGGGCGGCTCGTGGGAGACGCTGGCCTCGCTGGCGCCCAAGTCCGCCACCATGCCCATGGCCATGCCGGTGGCCGAGCGCATGGGCGGCCTGGCCGCGCTGGCCGCCGTGGCGGTGGCGATCACGGGCATCGCGGGCGCCATCGCGGCCGGGCCCGTGATGCGGCTGCTGCGCGTGCACGACCCGGTGGTGCGCGGCTTCGCCTCGGGGCTCACGGCGCACGCCATCGGCATGGCGCGCGAGCTGCCCATCAACCCCACGGCGGGCGCCTTCGCCGCGCTGGGGATGGGGCTCAATGGCCTGCTGACGACGGTGCTGGTGCCGCTGATCCTGGCGCTGGGGCCGTTGCGCGGCTGAGCCGCCGCGCAGGGCGCGGCCGCCCGGCTGCCCTAAACTTCGGGCCGTTTCCGCCGCCGGCCCCCCGCGCCCGCGGCGCCTCTCAAGGATTCCGCCCATGGCTTCCGCCGCAACCCTCTCTCCGGCCACTGGGGCCGATTCCCTGGCCCAGGACTTCGTGCAGTTCGCCATCGACGCGCAGGTGCTGCGCTTCGGCGAATTCAAGACCAAGGCCGGGCGCATGAGCCCCTACTTCTTCAACGCCGGCCTGTTCAACGACGGGGCCAGCATCGCCCGCCTGGCCGAGTTCTACGCGCAGCGGCTGCTGGCCTCGGACCTCGAGTTCGACATGATCTTCGGCCCGGCCTACAAGGGCATCCCGCTGGGCGCCACGGTGGCGGCCGAGCTGGCGCGGCGCGGGCGCAACGTGCCCTTCGCCTACAACCGCAAGGAGGCCAAGGACCACGGCGAGGGCGGCTCGCTGGTCGGCGCGCCGCTTAAAGGCCGGGTGCTGATCGTGGACGACGTGATGTCCGCCGGCACGGCCGTGCGCGAATCCATCGCCATCATCCGCGCCGCCGGCGCCGTGCCGCATGCCGTGGCCATCGCGCTGGACCGGCAGGAAATGGCGACCGAGAACGGCGCCGACGTGCCGCACAGCGCCGTGCAATACGTGCGCCAGCAGCTGGGCATGCAGGTCCTGCCCATCGCCACGCTGGCCGACTTGTTAGAGTATCTGGACCAGCGCGCCGGCGAGGCGCTGCGCGCCCACCGCAAGGCCGTGCTGGCCTACCGAACGCGCTACGGCGCGGCCTGAGGCCTTTTCGAGTCGTGCCGTCCATGCTGTCCTCTGCTGCTGCTGCTCTGTCCCGATCGATGCTGGTGTTCGCGGGCCTGGCCCTGCCGGCGCTGGGCGCGCTGGCGCAGAAGGGGGCGGACAACCCGGCCGGCATCTATTCCTGCGTGGACGCCAGCGGCCGCACCCTGACCTCCGACCGCCCCATCGCCGCCTGCGCCGACCGTGAGCAGCGCGAGCTCAGCCCCAGCGGCGGCACGCGCCGCATCGTGGAGCCGACCTGGACCGCCGAGGAGCTGGCGGTGCGCGAAGCGAAGAAGCGCGAGGCCCAGCAGGCCGCGCTGCGCGCCCAGGAAGAACGGCGGCGCGAGCGGGCGCTGCTGGTGCGCTATCCCAATGCCGAGGTGCATGACCGCGAGCGCAAGGACGCGCTCGCGCAGATCGACGTGGTGCTGCAGGCCGCGCGCAACCGGCTGGTGGAGCTGGCCGAATCGCGCCGCCAGATCGACGGCGAAATGGAGTTCTACGTCAAGGACCCGAGCAAGGCGCCGGCCTCGCTGCGCCGGCAGGTTGAGGACAACGACCAGGCCGTGGCGGTGCAGAACCGCTTCATCCGCGAGCAGGAAGACGAGAAGCGGCGCGTGAACGCGCGCTTCGACGAGGAGCGCGTGCGCCTGATCAAGCTCTGGGCGCAGAAGTAGTCCGCCGCGCCGCGCGCCCGGGCGCGGGCGGGTGGAAGAACGGGGCCGATGGCCCCGTTCTTCCTATCCCAGCTTCTGCTTGAGCAGCGCGTTGACCTGCGCCGGGTTGGCCTTGCCCGCGCTGGCCTTCATCACCTGGCCCACGAGCGCGTTGAAGGCCTTGTCCTTGCCCGCGCGGTATTCGGCGATGTTCTTCTCGTTCTTGGCCAGCACCTCGTCGACGATCTTCTCGAGCGCGCCGCTGTCGTTCATTTGCTTCAGGCCCTTGGCCTCGATGACGGCGTCCACGTCCTGGCCCTCGCCGCTCCACAGGGCTTCGAAGACCTGGCGCGCGGCGTTGTTCGAGATGGTGCCGTCGCTGATGCGGCCGATCAGCGCCGCCAGCTGGGCCGGTTTCACGGGCGCGGCCTCGATGCCGATTTCCTGCGCATTGAGGCGCTTGGTCACTTCGCCCTGCAGCCAGTTGCTGGCCAGCTTGGGCGCGGCGCCGGCCGCCACGGCGGCCTCGAAATAGGCCGCATGCGCCGGGCTCTGCGTGAGCTGCGTGGCGTCGTAGTCGGTCAGGCCGTGCTCGCGCACATAGCGCTCGGCCATCGCGCGCGGCAGTTCGGGCATCTGCGCCTTCACGCGTTCGATCCACTCGGCGGCGATGGCCAGCGGCGGCAGGTCCGGGTCGGGGAAGTAGCGGTAGTCGGCCGCGTCTTCCTTGGTGCGCATGGCGCGCGTCTCGCCCGTGTCGGGGTCGAACAGCACGGTGGCCTGCTGGATCGCCATTCCGTCCTCCAGCTGCTCGATCTGCCAGCGGATCTCGAAGTCGATCGCCTGCTGCATGAAGCGGAAGCTGTTCAGATTCTTGATCTCGCGCCGCGTGCCCAGTGGCTGGCCCGGCTTGCGCACCGACACGTTGGCATCGCAGCGGAAGGAGCCTTCCTGCATATTGCCGTCGCAGATGCCGATCCAGGTCACGATCTTGTGCAGCTCGCGCGCGTAGGCCACGGCCTCGGCCGAGGAGCGGATGTCGGGCTCGGTCACGATCTCCAGCAGCGGCGTGCCGGCGCGGTTCAGGTCGATGCCCGACTGGCCGATGAAGTTCTCGTGCAGCGACTTGCCCGCATCTTCCTCCAGGTGCGCGCGCACCAGGCGCACGGTCTTGAGCTCGTCACCGAGGTAGAAGCTCACCGAGCCGCCCTGCACGACGGGGATCTCGTACTGGCTGATCTGGTAGCCCTTGGGCAGGTCGGGGTAGAAGTAGTTCTTGCGCGCGAACACCGAGCGCGGCGCGATGTGCGAGCCCAGCGCCAGGCCGAGCTTGATCGCGCGCTCCACGGCGCCCTGGTTCATCACGGGCAGCGTGCCCGGCAGCGCGAGGTCGACCGCGCAGGCCTGCGTGTTCGGCTCGGCCCCGAAGGCCGTGCTGGCGCGGCTGAAGATCTTGCTCGCGGTGGACAGCTGCGCATGCGTCTCGAAGCCGATGACGACTTCGTAGCCCTGCACCAGCGGGCCGGTGGGCCGGCCTTCCTGGGCGGCGGCAAAGGCGTGGGTCATTTCACTCATGGTCAGAAGCCCTCCGGGGTGCGCAGGTGCCAGTCGGTGGCTTGCTGGAAGCGGTGCGCGGCGTTCAGCAGCTTCGCTTCGCCGAAATAGTTGCCGATGAGCTGCAGGCCCACGGGCATGCCGTGCTCGCCGAAGCCCGCCGGCAGGCTCATGCCGGGCAGGCCGGCCAGCGAGCCGGGCAGGGTGAAGATGTCGGCCAGGTAGTCGGCCACCGGATCGTCGCCGTGCTCGCCGATCTTCCAGGCCACCGTGGGGGCCACGGGGCCGGCGATCACATCGCACTGCGCGAAGGCGCGCTGGAAGTCGTCGGCGATCATGCGGCGCACCTTCTGCGCCTGCAGGTAGTAGGCGTCGTAGTAGCCGTGGCTCAGCACGTAGGTGCCGATCATGATGCGGCGCTTGACCTCGTCGCCGAAGCCTTCGGCGCGCGTCTTGGCGTACATGTCGGCCAGGTCGCCGTAGTCCTTGGCGCGGTGGCCGAACTTCACGCCGTCGAAACGGCTCAGGTTCGAGCTGGCCTCGGCCGGCGCGAGGATGTAGTACACGGGGATGGACAGTTCGGTGCGCGGCAGGCTCACCGTCACGCGCTTCGCGCCCAGATTTTCGTATTCCACCAGCGCGGCCTCGATGGCGGCGCGTACGCCGGGCGCCACGCCGTCGTTCAGGAACTCTTCCGGCACGCCGATGCGCAGGCCTTCGAGCGAGGCGTTCAGGTCGCGGCCGAAGTCCTCGGCCGGTCGGTCCAGCGAGGTGGAATCGCGCTGCGGGTCCGGGCCGGCCAGGGCCGACAGCAGCAGCGCGCAGTCGGAGGCAGAGCGGGCCATCGGGCCCGCCTGGTCCAGGCTGGAGGCGAAAGCCACCATGCCGTAGCGCGAGGCGCGGCCGTAGGTGGGCTTGATGCCCGTGATGCCGCAGAAGCTCGCGGGCTGGCGGATCGAGCCGCCGGTGTCGGTGCCGGTGGCGGCGGGCGCCAGGCCGGCCGCCACGGCGGCGGCGCTGCCGCCCGAGGAGCCGCCGGGCACGCGCGTGCGGTCCCAGGGGTTGCGCACGGGCGCCGCCGCCGCATGGCCGACGGCGGGCACGGCCACGTTCTCGTTGGCCGAACCCATCGCGAATTCGTCGCAGCTGAGCTTGCCCAGGGTCACGGCGCCGGCCTCGGCCAGCCGGCGCACCACGGTGGCGTCGAAGGGCGACTGGTAGCCGGCCAGCATCTTCGAGCCGGCGGTGGTCGGGAAATCGGTGGTGACGAAGATGTCCTTGTGGGCGAGCGGCACGCCCGCCAGCGGCCCGGCGCTGCCGGCCGCCAGGGCGGCGTCGGCCGCGCGGGCCTGGGCCAGGGTGACGTCCTCGTTCACCGCCACGAAGGCGGCGAGGTCCTGGTGCGCCTTCATGCGCGCCAGGAAATGCTGCGCGGTCTCCACGGCCGACACCTCGCGGGCCGCGAGCGCCCGCGCCAGGTCGGCCACGCCGCGGTGGTGCAGTTCCTTCGCGCTCATTCGATCACCTTCGGCACCAGGAACAGGCCGGCTTCCACGGCCGGGGCGCTCTTCTGGTTGGCGGCGCGGTTGTCGGGCTCGCTCACCACGTCGTCGGCCAGGCGCAGGGTCACGTCCTCGATGGCCGCCACCGGATGCGCCAGGGGTTCGATGCCCGTGGTGTCCACGGCCCGCATGCGCTCCACGATGCCGAAGAAGCCGTTGATCTGCGTCAGCATGCGCTCGCTTTCTTCGGGAGCGAGCTGCAGCCTTGCCAGCGAGGCAATGCGTGCGATGTCGGAGGAACTCAGTGACATGAGGAATAGGCCCGCGCGGGGCGGAAAAAAGGGGGCGCTGCCAAGGCCTTGCAGGCGGCAGGAACTCGGGGTGCACCAAGGGGATTCAGGTATTATCCCGGCTTTGCCGCGACGCGCCTTCAAACGCCGCTCAGGGCCTTTTCGGCGCCCGTCTTGCCGCATCTGCTGCCAATTTCCTCCCATCCAACAACAAGGGCGACGCCAGGCCGAAGCGCGTGACGTGCCCCAAGGACGCTCGCCATGTTCGGAGCCTTTCGTCGGTATTTTTCGACCGACCTCGCCATTGACCTCGGCACCGCCAACACCCTGATCTTCGCGCGCAACAAGGGCATCGTGCTCGACGAGCCTTCGGTGGTCGCCATCCGCCACGAGGGCGGGCCGCACGGCAAGAAGGTGATCCAGGCCGTGGGCGCCGAAGCCAAGGCCATGCTGGGCAAGGTGCCCGGCAACATTGAGGCCATCCGCCCGATGAAGGACGGCGTGATCGCCGACTTCGTGATCACCGAGCAGATGATCAAGCAGTTCATCAAGATGGTGCACCCGCGCACGCTGCTCACGCCCAGCCCGCGCATCATCATCTGCGTGCCCTGCGGCTCGACCCAGGTCGAGCGCCGCGCCATCAAGGACGCGGCCGAAGCCGCCGGCGCGACCTCGGTCTACCTGATCGAGGAGCCCATGGCCGCCGCGATCGGCGCCGGCCTGCCGGTGAGCGAGGCCAGCGGCTCGATGGTGGTCGACATCGGCGGCGGCACCACCGAGGTGGGCGTCATCTCCCTCGGCGGCATGGTCTACAAGGGCAGCGTGCGCGTGGGCGGCGACCGTTTCGACGACGCCATCATCAACTACATCCGCCGCAACTACGGCATGCTGATCGGCGAGCCGACGGCCGAGATCATCAAGAAGAGCATCGGCTCGGCCTTCCCCGGCTCCGAGGTCAAGGAGATGGAGGTCAAGGGCCGCAACCTCTCCGAAGGCGTGCCGCGCAGCTTCACCATCAGCTCCAACGAAGTGCTGGAAGCGCTGACCGACCCCCTCAACAACATCGTCTCGGCGGTCAAGAACGCGCTGGAGATGACGCCGCCCGAGCTGGGCGCCGACATCGCCGAGCGCGGCATGATGCTGACCGGCGGTGGCGCGCTGCTGCGCGACCTGGACCGCCTGCTGGCCGAGGAAACCGGCCTGCCGGTGCTGGTGGCCGAAGACCCGCTGACCTGCGTGGTGCGCGGCTGCGGCATCGCGCTGGAGCGCATGGACCGCCTGGGCAGCATCTTCACGAGCGAGTGAGTTCGCGCTAGCCTTGCCTTCCGTGCATGGACTTCGCCGGCCCGCAGCGCCGGCGTTTTGCTATCTGCTCCATCTTCCTTGCGCTGCCTGACCCCGTCCGACGCCGCCTGCTCCCATGCCTCTCGGCACCCTCGACCGAAGCGCGCCGCCGCTGTTCAACCAGGGGCCCTCGGCGCTGTCCCGGCTGATCTTCTTCAGTGCGCTGTCGCTGTTCCTGATGGTGGCGGACGCGCGCTTCGACGTCGTGCGGCCGCTGCGCGTGGCCGTGGGCGCGGTGCTCTATCCCGTGCAATGGCTGGCCATGAAACCGGTGGAGGCCGTGACCGGCGCGGCCCGCTACCTGGCCGACCTGCAGAGCGCGCAGCGCGGTGAGGACGAGGCGCGCCGCGCCATGGCCCTGCAGGCGCAGCGCGCCAACCAGGCCGACGAGCTGGCGCGCGAGAACGAGCGCCTGCGCACGCTGCTGGCGCTGCGCCAGAACACCCCGGTGCCCGGCCGCGCGGCGGAGGTGCTGTTCGACGCGGCCGACCCCTACACGCGCAAGGTGGTGCTGGACCAGGGCCTGGTGCAGGGCATCGTCCCGGGCTCGCCCGTGATCGACGAGCGCGGCGTGCTGGGGCAGGTGACGCTGGTGCAGCCTTTCTCGAGCGAAGTCACGCTGGTGGTGGACCGCGAACTGTCCATCCCCGTGCAGAACACGCGCACCGGCGCGCGCAGCGTGGCGTTCGGCGACGCCAGCGGGCGGGGCCTGGAGCTGCGCTTCACCTCGGCCCATGCCGACGTGCAGGAGGGCGACCTGCTGTCCACCAGCGGCGTGGACGGGGTCTACCCGCCCGGCATGCCGGTGGCGCGTGTCGTGCGCATCGAGAAGCGCGCCGATTCCGCCTTCGCGCGCATCTGGTGCGAGCCGCTGGCCCATGTGGCCGCGCCGCGCTACGTGATGGTGCTGGCGCCCGTGGGGCAGGCCGCCCCACCCGAGGCCATCCCCGGCCCTGCGGCCGGCGGCAAGAGCCCGGTGCCGGCCGGCGCCAGCCACAAGCCCCCGCCCTGGGTGCGCCCGGGCGCCGGAGGCACGCCATGATCATGCGACCCGGCCAGGCGCAGCTGCTGCTGCCCGTGAGCCCACTGTTCATCGGCCTGAGCCTGATCGCGGCGCTGATGCTGAACATGCTGCCGCTGGGCCGCACGGTGTGGATGCCCGATCTGCTGGCGCTGGTGCTGGTGTTCTGGAGCGTGCACCAGCCCGCGCGCGTGGGGCTGGGCGCCGCCTTCGTCTTCGGCCTGGTGATGGACGTGCACCAGTCGTCGCTGCTGGGCCAGCATGCGCTGAGCTATGCCACGCTGAGCTTCCTGGCCATCATGATCCACCGCCGGCTGCTGTGGTATTCGCTGCCCTTGCAGGCGCTGCAGCTGGCGTCGCTCTTCCTGGCCTCGCACCTGATCGAGCTGGCCATCCGCATGATCGCGGGCGGGGTGTTCCCGGGCTGGCTGCTGCTCGTGGCGCCGCTGCTGGAGGCCGCGCTGTGGCCGCTGGCCACCTGGATTCTGCTGGCGCCGCAGCGCCGCGCGCCGGAACCCGACGAGAACCGGCCGCTCTGAGCCAGGGCCTGCCCGCGATGACCGAAATCCGCAACGCCGCCGCCGACTCCGCGCGCCTGAGGCTGCGCGTGATCGCCGTCGCGCTGGTGGTGCTGTTCGCCTTCGGCCTGCTGGTCGCGCGGCTGTACTACCTGCAGGTGCTGCAGCATGACGAACTGTCCGAGCGCGCCGAGCGCAACCGCACGGCCGTGGTGCCGGTGGTGCCCAACCGCGGCCTGATCCTGGACCGCAACGGCGTGGTGCTGGCCTCCAACTACTCGGCCTACACGCTGGAGCTCACGCCTTCGCAGGTCGGCCGCAACATCGACGAGGTGATCGACCAGCTCGCCGAGATCGTCGACATCCAGCCGCGCGACCGGCGCCGCTTCAAGCGCCTGCGCGAGGACTCGCGCAGCTTCGACTCGGTGCCGCTGCGCACGCGCCTGACCGACGAGGAAGTGGCCCGCTTCGCGGCCCAGCGCTACCGCTTTCCGGGGGTGGAGATCAAGGCGCGGCTGTTCCGCAACTACCCGCTGGGCGAGACCGGGGCCCATGTGCTGGGCTACATCGGCCGCATCAACCAGCGCGAGAAGGCCGCCATGGAGGACTGGCCCGAGGAAGACCAGGCCAACTACAAGGGCACCGACTACATCGGCAAGCTGGGCATCGAGCAGAGCTACGAGAAGGTGCTGCACGGCCAGACCGGCGTGGAGCAGATGGAGACCTCGGCCGGCGGGCGCGCCGTGCGCCGCCTGGCCAGCCACCCCGCCACGCCGGGCGACACGGTGATGCTGACGCTGGACATCAAGCTGCAGAAGCTGGTGGAAGACATGTTCGGCGAGCGCCGCGGCGCGCTGGTGGCGATCGACCCGCGCACGGGCGAGATCCTGGCCTTCGTCTCCAAGCCCACCTTCGACCCCAACCTCTTCGTCGAAGGCATCGACACCGAGAGCTGGCAGGCGCTCAACGAGTCCATCGACAAGCCGCTGCTCAACCGCGCGCTGCGCGGAACCTACCCGCCGGGCTCCACGTACAAGCCCTTCATGGCGCTGGCCGCGCTGGAAACCGGCAAGCGCGCCGCCCACGTGGTGCAGAACGACCCCGGCTTCTACACCTTCGGCGGCCACACCTTCCGCAGCCATGAAGGCGGGCTGGGCGGCGTGGACATGCACCGCGCGATCCAGTTCTCCAGCAACACGTATTTCTATTCGCTGGCGGTGGAGATGGGCGTGGATGCGATCCACGACTTCATGAAGCCGCTGGGCTTCGGCCAGATCACCGGCATCGACTTGAACGGCGAAGTGCGGGGCGTGCTGCCCAGCACGGCCTGGAAGCGCGCCGCCTACAAGCGGCCCGAGCAGCAGCGCTGGTTCCCGGGCGAGACGGTGTCGCTGGGCATCGGCCAGGGCTACAACACCTTCACGATGCTGCAGCTCGCGCTGGCCGAGGCTACGCTGGCCAACGGCGGCACGCACTACAAGCCGCACCTGGCGCGCGCCATCAAGGACACCGTGACCGGCGAGGTGCGCATGATCGAGCAGCCGCCCGGCCAGCATCTGGGCTTCAAGCCCAAGCACGTGGAGGTGGTGCGCAATGCACTCGTGGCCGTGAACAAGGGCGGCACCGGCACGCGGGTGTTTGCGGGCGCGCCCTACACCTCGGCCGGCAAGACGGGCACGGCGCAGGCCGTGAGCCTGGGCCGCAACGTCAAGTACAACCCCAAGCTGCTCGAAGAGCACCAGCGCGACCATTCGCTCTACGCCGCCTTCGCGCCCGCCGAGGACCCGAAGATCGCCGTGGCGGTGATCGTGGAGAACGCGGGCTTCGGCGCGGCCCACGCGGCTCCCCTCGTGCGCCGGGTCTTCGACTACTGGCTGGCCGACCAGTATCCCAACGAGCAGGACATGGCGGCCGTGCGCGTGGGCAAGGCGTCCGCGCCCATCGGCAAGCCGCTGGTGGCCAGCGAGGTGCCCGGCCCCGGCAGCGCCGACATTCCCGCTGCGGCGCCCTGACAACGGACGCGCGGACGGCAATGAATGAAAAAGCATTCATTCGACTGTCAATGGTCGGATCGCGCACAAGGTTAATCGAGCGTCGACTTTGTCACGTTCTATGCTTCAAAGAGAAATCTTTTGTTGCATAGCCATGAACGCCCTTCCTGAAGTGCCCGCCGCCCCCGCCCTGGCCGGCACGCGCCGTCAATTCGTCGCCGGTCTGGCGCTGGCCGGCGCCGGCCTGCCGCTCGCCGTGCGCGCGACCGACCCCCTGGTGGTCGCCCAGGTGGCGCCCTTCAGCGGCCCGCAGGCCATCACGGGCCGCGCCGTGCATGCGGGGGCCAAGCTGCATTTCGAGGCCGTGAACGCGCGCGGCGGCATCAAGGGTCGGCCCATCAAGTTCGTGACGCGGGCTCTCCGGAATAACTTGTGGAACAGGTGACCATGCAGTATCCTCCTGAGTCGGATTTTCGTGTGGAAAGGAAACCAAGTGAAACTGCATCCTAAGACCGCCGCCCTTGTGGACCGGTTCGCCGCAGCTCTGAAGGAAAAACTCGCCGCCGCAGAGGAGAAGTACGGCTACTCCGACGGGTGGGCGACTGACGACTGGATGGGCGAGTGTCGCAAGGAACTGCGGAAGCACGTTGCAAAAGGGGACCCACTGGATGTGGCGGCCTACTGCGCATTCCTGTGGCATCACGGCGAGGCGACCACCGGCCCATGTCCGCACGCAGACTACTGCAACGAGACGGGCTCCTGCGCGAACGGATGCGATGACCGGATGCCTCGGCTGACGGACCAAGATGTGGCCGACTGCTTGGGTCGGTCGTTCGATGCGGCGGGGAATATCCTGCCCAGCACCTTCGCACGCGAGGTTCTCCGGGCGGCTCAAGTCTTGGTCCGAGAGAAGTGAATTGACTGCCTTTTTCTTCATCTGCGCAGCCCTGTACTGCGCGTGGTTCATCCTGAGGTTCCTGCTATGAACGAGAATTACGAGGGCGCGCTGGCCAAGATTGACGCTGCAAGGAACCGGGCCCGGCAGACGATGGCGAAGCATGGCAAAGAGGAGGTGTGCAACCCGCCAATGGGCATCGACACGCCCCAGAGGCCGGCGCTGCCGGCTTGGCAGGACGTGTTGGGCGCTGCCGAGCAGCTCGTCCGGCAGAAGCCCGCCTTCCCCAAGTACATCAAGGGCACGGTCTTGGAGAACGATGTGCCGGTGTGGATTGCCACCTTCACCCAGCAAATGCTGGTGCGCGAGCTGTCTCGCATCCGGGCTGTCATCGCTTCCGACCGCTGTGACGGTGATACCGACTACGCAGCGGGAGCCAACGCCGCCCGAGCCAAGTACCTCGCCGCCATTGACAAGCGGTGACCCCATCCACACGACAATCCGGGGATGACGGACATCCTCGACCTGAAGGGCTGGACGGTGCTGGGTCGCACCGAGGAGGACGGGGCGGACGTGCTGGAGGCGGAGTACCCGCTGCCCATGCCTACCGCCTGCCCAAAGTGCGGCACCCTCGACTGCATCTACCGGCACGGCACCAAAGCTACTACTTACGTCGACATTCCGATGCGCGGGAAGCCGGCCAAGCTGCGGGCGAAGGTCCAGCGATACCGGTGCACCTCCTGCAAGGAGACCTTCCTGCAGCCGCTGGGCGGCATCTTGGAGGGCCGGCGCATGACGGAGCGCTGCGCCACCTACATCAAGGCCCACAGCCTGCGGGACACCTTCACCCGCATCGCGGAGAACGTGGGGTGCGACGACAAGACGGTCCGGACGCTGGGGGCGGAGTACATGGCCGAACTGGAGGCCAGCCACCGGCCGGAGATGCCAGACTGGCTGGGCATCGACGAGACCCAAATCGACGGGAAGATGCGCTGCGTCCTGACGGACATCGGGGAGCGCCGCATCCTCGACATGCTGCCGGACCGGGACAAGGCGACCTTGGCGGGGTGGCTGCACCGGTTCAAGGACCGGCACTGGGTCAAGGGCGTGGCCATCGACATGTGGCGGCCGTACCGGGACGTGTCGCACCAGATGTTCCCTGGCCGACCGGTGGTCATCGACAAGTTCCACGTCGTCCGCATGGCGAACTACTGCATGGAGCGGGTCCGCATCCGGCTCCAGAAGCAGCGCAAGGCTGGCGAGCGGCGCCTGTGGCTCCAGTCCAAGGCGATGCTGAACATGCGGTACGCCAAGCTGGCCGAGAAGGGCCGGTTCAATCTGGACATGTGGCTGGCCAACGAGCCCGAGCTGGCCGCCGCCTACGGGCTGAAAGAGGCGTTCTACAACATCTACGACCTGCCCAAGGCGCAGGCCGTGGCGGCCTTCGACGCCTTTCCGGGGCCCATCCCAGCCAGCCTGAAGGCGGACTTCAAGACTCTCACGACCGCCATGAAGAACTGGCGGACGGAGAATTAGGCGCACTTCGACCACCCCATCACCAACGCCTACACCGAGGCGCTGAACGGGGTCGCCAAGACCATCAACCGGCAGGGCCGGGGGTACACCTTCGAGGTGCTGCGCGCCCGTCTCCTGTACGGCAAGGGGCCGCTGGAGCCGTGGCGGCTGGCGACCGTCTACCCTGCCAACCCCACCCAGTTGCAGCTCCTGAAGCGGGAACAGGGCAACCGGTGCCAGAGCTGCGGCTGCGAGCTGGGACGGACCAAGGACGACAAGGCGAACGTGGTCGTTCTGGTGCGCGGCAACACCCGCCGGCAGCAGCTCATTTGCGGGCTGTGCAACGTCGGTTTCCACACGGAGGCACTCAATCACCGGAAGCCTCCTTCAACACAGAAATCCGGATAGCCGTGACGCGCGACGATGCCCAGAAGGCCGAAGAGACGGTCAAGCTGGTGCGCGAGGTGATCAGCGCCGAATCGCCGCTGGCCCTGCTGGGCACCGTGGGCACGGCCAATCTGGAAGCGCTGGCCAAGGACGGCGTGCTCGTGCAGCAGCGCGTGGCCATGGTCGGCGCCGTGTCCGGCGCGAGCAGCATCGCGCGCGCACCGGGCATGCATGTGGTGAAGGCCAGTTACCACGACGAGGTGGCGCGCCTGTTCCGCAACCTGTCCACGCTGGGCATGAAGCGGGTCGGCCTGGTGAACCAGGACGACGGCCTGGGCCAGGACGTGCTGGCCGGCGCCGAAGCCGCGGCCCGTCAGTACGGCATCGAACTGGTGGCCAACACCACCTATGCCCGCAACACGGTGGCGGTGGATGCGGCCGTGGCCCAGATGCTCAAGGCGCAGCCGCAGGTGGTGTTCCTGGGCGCGACCACGGCGGCGGGCATCGAGTTCGTCAAGAAGTACCGCGCCGCGGGCGGCATGGGCAGCCAGCTCTACGGCATGTCGATCATCGACACCGACGCATTGCGCAAGGCGCTGGGCGACGACGGGGCGCGCGGCTATGCCTTCTCGGTGGTGCTGCCCTTGCCGCAGGACCAGGGTCGCGCCGTGGTGCGTGACTACCTGGCCCTGCGCAGCGCTTCCAAGGATCCGGACCTGTCGGCGCGTTCGATCGAGGGCTTCGTGGCGGCCCGGGCGCTGACGCAGGTGCTGGAGGGCGTGAGCAACCCGACTTCGGTCAACGTGGCCAGCGCACTGGGCAATGCGCGTGCCGTGGACGTGGGCGGCTATGTGCTCGACTTCGGCAACCGCGAGCAGACGGCCTCGCGCTACGTCGATTTCGCCATGTTCGGGACGGGCGGGCGGATCATCCAGTAAGCGCTGCGGTTCGCCAGCGTTGGCGACTGCGATGGCTTTGGAGGAGGGCGCGCCCTGCCCGTGGCGGGTTCGGGCGCAGCCGGCGCGAGGGTGGCGCCCCGCGCAGGGCGGCCCCGGGCGGGCGGCGCGGGCTCTTACAGGGACGGTCGGCGCTGCGCGCCGACTTCGCTGCGATGCGCGCGCGGCCGGCGGCATCGCGAACTCACTTCGCGCCGCTGCGCGGCGCTGCGTTCAGACAGGCGCGATGAGTCAGATCACGAAGCCCGCGCGACTTCGCGCGGGCCCGCCGGCCGCGCTGTGCTTCTCGCCGCCCCTGAAGTCGCCCGCGCCGCCCGCCCGGGGCCGCCATGCGCCTGCACGTCGGTGGCTCACGAGCCGGCCCAGGCACGCTCTTGCCTCACTGGTCGTGGCGCGACGCAGGTCAAGGCCCCTGGGCCGGGGGCGGGGCGCGCCTGTGAAGCGCCGAGGAGCACAGCGAAGCCGGCCGCGCGCCTGCCGAAGGACAGGCGCGCTTCGTGAACTGACTGGCGGCAGCTGTTCGAGCGAAGCGGTGCGAAGCAGCGCGCAGCGAGTTCTGCCGCGGGCCGGCTTCGCGCGCACCGCAGGGCAGTCGGCGCGCAGCGCCGACCGCTTCGCTTGAAGCGCCCGGCTCCGGTCCAGGGGCCTTGGCCGGGCCATGCCGACCGCGCTGCTCGCCGCTCGCCACAGGCCAGGGCGAAGGCCAGGCCATCCTCCCGAAGCCGTTCCCCCTCCAGCCCTGGAAGGCGCTGGCACCGCGTCCACGTCCCCTCCTTCATCCGCGCCCTACGGGTTAGCACGGGTGACACCCGCCGTCGTTCGTCTACAGATTTCCAATCTGTTATAACAAATATCGCTTGCAGGCTCAGCAGGCGAGCGACCGGAGACCCGCCATGCAGATCCAGCGACGTCACGTTCTCAGTGCAGGGGCCGCTGCAGCCGTGCTCGGTGCCGCCGGCATGCGCCCGCTGCGCGCACAGTCCGGCCCCGTGCGCATCGGCCTCATCGTTCCGATGAGCGGCATCGGCGCCGAAGCCGGCGCCGCCTGGCACGCGGGCGCGCGCATCGCGGTGGCGCAGTGGAACGAGAAGGGCGGCGTGCTCAAGCGCCCGATCGAACTGGTGGTGCGCGACGACAAGTTCACCAGTGCCGGCGCCGTGGCCGCGGCGCGCGAACTGGCCGGCAGCGGCGTCAACCTGCTGATCGGCGGCGCGCAGTCGCCCATGGCGCTGGCCACCGCGCCGCTGCTGCCCGAGCTCAAGGCCGCGATGGTCGCCCCCTGCCCCACGGTCATGTCGCTCACGCACGAGGGCTTCCAGAAGAACTTCTTTCGCCTGTCGTGGAACGCCTACATCGCGTTCGCCGGCATCGGCACCATGCTCACGGGGCGCTTCAAGGAGGTGAAGACCTGGTCGTGCATCGTGCCCGACAGCGAGAACGGCCGCGACATGGCGCGCTTCTTCGCGCTGGGCGTGAAGCGCGCGGCCGAGAAGGAGGGGCGCCAGGTCATGGTGCTGCCGCCGGTGTTCACCAGCCTCAACAAGGCCGACTACCGCGTCGAGATCAACAGCCTGATGAACGCGCAGTCGGAAGGGCTGTTCGTGGGCCTCACGGCCGCACCCTGCATCAGCCTGCTGCAGCAGGGCCGCTCCGTGGGCCTGGACCGCAAGTTCAAGGTGATCGGCGATGCGGGCACCGAGCTGATGATCGCCAAGGCGATGCAGAAGTCCACGCCGGCCAACCTGTGGAGCATCAGCTACTGGGTGCCCGGCACCGCGGCCGCGGCGCGCAACCCGCTGAGCGCGCCGCTCTACGACGCCTACGTCAAGCTCACCCACGACCGGCTGCCGCCCAGCATCGTCAACAGCAGCCACCGCTGCGCGCTGGCGCTCTTCCATGCCATCGAAAAAGCGCAGGACACCGGCACCGACGCCGTGATCGCGGCGCTCGAGGGCCTGGACTTCGACTGCGCCACCGGCAGGTACCACATCCGCAAGGAAGACCACCAGGGCCTGGGCGAGGCCTACGTGGCGCACGTGGGCGTGCGCGATGCCGCACCGGGCTTCGGCATCGTCGACGCGATTGCCTACAACGAGGCCGACGTGGCCGAGCCCCCCACGCCCGGCCAGCCGCTGAACGTTTGAGAACCCCGAAGGAGCACGCATGTCCATCCAGAGACGACAGATTCTTCAGGCCGCGGGCGCAGCCGCCGTGCTGGGCAGCGGCGGCGCGCGCTTTTCCGCGCACGCGCAGGGCGGGCCGGTGCGCATCGGCGCCATGCTGCCCATGAGCGGCATCGGTGCCGAGGCCGGTGCCAACTGGCTGGCCGGCATCAAGGCTGCGCAGATGCAGTGGAACGACGCGGGCGGCCTGCTCGGCCGCCCCATCGAGATCGTGGTGCGCGACGACAAGTTCACCAGCGCCGGGGCCGTGGCCGCCGTGCGCGAACTCGCGGGCGAGGGCGTGAAGCTGTCGGTGGGCGCCGGCCAGTCGCCGATGGCGCTGGCCATCGCGCCCATCCTGGGCGAGCTCGACGCCGTGGTGGCCGCGCCGGCCCCCACCGTCATGTCGGTCACGCACGAGAACTTCAGCCGCAACTTCTTCCGCGTCGCCTCCAACGCCTACATGCTCTTCGGCGGCATCGGCAACATGCTGGCCACGAAGTTCGCCGACGTGGGCAGCTGGGCCATGATCCTGCCCGACAGCGAGAACGGGCGCGACATGGCGCGCTACTTCGAACACGGCGTCAGGCGCGCCGCCAAGGCCACGGGCAAGGCGCCCAAGGTGCTGGAGCCGGTCTATGCCTCGCTCAACAAGGCGGACTACCGCGTCGAGATCAACCGCCTGATGAACTCGGGCGCGGAAGGCCTGTTCGTCGGGCTGACGGCGGCGCCGGCCGTGAGCCTGCTGCAGCAGGGCCGCTCGGTCGGCTTGGACCGCAAGTTCAAGGTCATCGGCGAAGCCGGCACCGAACTGATGATCGCCAAGGCGATGCAGAAGTCCACGCCTTCGAACCTGTGGGGCGTGAGCTTCTGGGCGCCCGAGCTGGAGCCCTTCAAGAGCCAGTACCCGCAGAGCGCCAAGCTGCGCGAATACATCGTCAAGGTGACGGGCACGCCGCACGTGCCGGGCATCGTGCAGGCCTCGCACCGCTCGGCCCTGGCGCTGTTCAACGCAGTGAAGAAGGCGGGCTCCACGGAGACGGCGGCCGTCATCGCGGCGCTGGAGGGGCTGGCGTTCGACACCGCCGCCGGCCCCTACCGCATCCGCAAGGAAGACCACCAGGGCATTGGCTTCGCCTATTTCGCCAAGATCGGCGCGCGCGATGCGGCGCCCGGCTACGGGCTGGAAGAGGTGATCCGCATGGACGAATCGGAGATCGTCGAGCCGGCCACCCCGGGCAGGAAGTTCGAGGCATGACCCACGAAATCCTGTTCGCCTTCTTCAATGCCGCGGCCTTCGGCATGGCGATCTTCCTGGTCGCGGCTGGCCTCACGCTGATCTTCGGCCTGCTGCGCCTGCTCAACATGGCGCAGGGCGGCTTCTTCATGATCGGGGCCTACGTGGCCTACTCGGTGATGGGACGCGACGTCAGTTCGCTGGGCATGTTCCTGTTCGCCGTGCTGGTGGGCGGGGTCGTGGTCGCGCTGCTGGGCCTGGTCACCGACCGGCTCGTGCTGCGACGCCTGCGGCACGTGGATCCGCACTACGTGCTGATCGCCACCTTCGCGCTGATGATGGTGTGTACCGGGGTCACCAAGCTGATCTGGGGCGTGGACTTCTTCTCGGTCAATCCGCCGCCGGGCCTGGACCAGCCGATGAACCCCTTCGGGCTGTTCTTTTCGGCCTACCAGCTGTTCGTGATCGGCATCGGCGTGCTGCTGTACCTGCTGCTGGAGGTGGCCATCCACCGGCTGTGGTTCGGCAAGCTCATGCAGGCGCTGGCGGCCGACCCGTGGATGTCGGGCGTGCTGGGCATCAACGTGTCCTTCGGCATCGCGCTCAGCGTGATGGCGAGCTTCCTGCTCGCGGGGCTGGCGGGCGGCCTGCTGCTGCCCAACCAGAGCCTGTCCACGGGCCTGGGCGATTCCTACCTCATGTACGCCTTCTTCGCCGTCATCATCGGCGGGCTGGGCAACATCCGCGGCGCCTTCATCGGCTCGCTGGTGCTGGGGCTGGTGCACAGCCTGAACACCGTGCTGCTGCCTTCGGTGCCGGGCCTGGCCATCTACGTGGTGCTGGCCATCTTCCTGCTGTTCAAGCCCACCGGCCTGTTCCCCGCCGTGGGCACGCAGACCGAAGGCGCGCACGAAAGCCATGGCGGCGGCACGCTGCACCGGCCCGTGCTGTCGCGCGGCGTGTGGCAGGCGCTGGGCACGGCCGGGGTGCTCGTGCTGGCCACGCTGCCGCTGTGGATCTCGGCCGGGCCGCTGTACGTGGTGGGCACGGTGCTGATCCAGGTGGTGTTCGCGCTGTCGTGGAACATGCTGTTCGGCTACACGGGCCTGGTGTCCTTCGGCCATGCGGGCTTCTTCGCCATCGGCGCCTACCTCACGGCGCTGGCGCTGCGCCATGTGGCGGGCGTGCCCTTCCTGGGCGTGATCGCGGCGTCGGCCGTGTTCGGCGCGCTGGCGGCCTGGGGCATCGGCGCGCTCGCGCTGCGGCGCATGAGCGGCGTGTTCCTGGCCGTGCTCACCGTGGCGCTGGCCGAGGCGCTGCGGCTCATCATCAGCTTCAGCTCTTTCCTCGGGCGCGAGGACGGCATCACCGACATTCCGCGCCCGGCCTTGAACCTGGGCCTCGTGCGCTTCGACCTGGGCAGCTCCGAGGCCTACTACTGGTTCCTGCTGGCCAGCTGCGTGCTCATCACCGGCGGCATGTGGTGGCTGCTGCACAGCCGCTTCGGCCGCACGCTGCAGACCATCCGGCAGGACCAGGAGCGCGCCGCCTTCATGGGCACGCCCGTGGCCGGCTACCGGCTGGCGGCCTTCGTGATCTCGGGCGCGGTCGCGGCGGTGGCCGGATCGCTCTACGCGCCCTGGGCGCGCATCGTGACGATCGAGGAAGTGCACTGGCTGGCCTCGGCGCAGCCGATGCTCAACACGCTGCTGGGCGGGGTCAGCTCCTTCTGGGGGCCGGTGGTCGGTGCGGGGCTGTTCGCCGCCATCACCTACGCCACCCGCACGCTGGTGGGCCTGACCGAGCTGATCGTGGGCAGCGGCCTGCTGATCATCATCCTGCTGGCGCCGAACGGGGCCGTGGGTTTGTGGCGCGGGCTGGAGGCACGCCTGTTCGGCGGCCGGACGCCGCCCACGCCGCGCACGGACGCCGAGGCGCCGCCTGCCCGCGTGCCCGCCGCGTCCGAACTCGAGACCGGAGGTGCGCGATGAGCGAAGCGCTGCTGCAAGTGCAGGACGTGCGCAAGAACTACGGCCCCATCGAGGTGCTGCACGGCGTGAGCCTGTCGGTGGCCCAAGGCGAAGTGTTCGCCATCATCGGCCCCAACGGCGCGGGCAAGACCACCATGTTCCGCGTCATGACCGGCGAAGTGGGCAGCAACGGCGGCAGCATCCGCTTCAACGGTGAGGACGTGACGCACCTGCCCGCGCACGAGCGCGTGCGGCGCGGCTTCGGCCGCACCTTCCAGGTCGCGCGCGTGTTCCATGACTTCACGGTGCTGGACAACGTGATCGTCGCCATCGAGGCGCGCCGGCGCCACACGAAGGAGCCGCTGGGTTCGTGGCGCCGCTGCGCCCCCAGCGAGGACGTGCGCGCCGAGGCGCTGGCCCTGCTGGCCGACCTCAAGCTCGACCTGCAGGCCGGGCAGGGCGCGCGCTTCCTGTCGCATGGCGACAAGAAGCGGCTGGAATTCGCGATCGCGCTGGCGGGCCGGCCCAGCATGCTGATGCTGGACGAGCCCACCGCCGGCATGTCGCCCAGCGACCGCGCCGACATCGCGAAGCTGGTGGCACGTATCCAGCGCGAGCGCGGCATCACCGTGGTGATGACCGAGCACGACATGGACGTGGTCTTCGGCCTGGCCCACCGCATCATGGTCATGAACTATGGCGAGGTGGTGGCCACCGGCACCGTGGACGAGGTGCGCGCCCATCCCAAGGTGCGCGAGGTGTACCTGGGCAAGGAGATGATCGGTGCTTGAAGTCCGCGACCTCGACGCCTTCTACGGCGACAGCCACATTCTTTTCAACCTGCGGCTGGCGGTGGGTGCCGGCCAGCGCGTGGCACTGCTCGGGCGCAACGGGGCCGGCAAGTCGACGCTGCTCAAAAGCGTGATGAACGCCGGCCCGCGCGTGCGCGGCACGGTGCGCTTCGACGGGCAGGACATCGGCGCGCTCGCACCGCACCGCCGCACGCGGCTGGGCCTGTCGCTGGTGCCCGAGGACCGGCGCATCTTCACCCACCTGACGGTGGCCGAGAACATCGCCATGGCGCGCTACGGCGCGAGCGCGCAGCGCCCGGCCGTGCCGGTGGCCGACATCCTCGAACGCTTCCCCATGTTGGCACCGCTGCAGCAGCGCTACGGCGGCCAGCTCAGCGGCGGCCAGCAGCAGCTGCTGGCCGTGGCGCGCGCGATGGCCGCCAACCCCAGCCTGCTGCTGCTCGACGAGCCCACCGAGGGCCTGGCGCCCATCATCGTCGAAGAGATGGCGCATGACGTGGTGCGCACCTGCACCGAGCGCAACGTGGCGCTGCTGCTGTGCGAACAGAACATCTGGTTCGCGCGCCGCTGCACCCAGTACGTCTACGTGATCGACACCGGCCGCATCGTCTTCGAGGGCGACTGGGCGCAGTTCGACGCGAACCCCCAGATCCAGCAGCGCTACCTGGCGCTGTGAGCCTGTCCTCTCTCTCCTTTTTCGCTTCCCGACCGAACCATGGACCTGCAGTACACCCCTGAACAGACCCAGCTGCGCGAAAGCGTCGAGCGCTTCGTGCGCGAGGCCTACGACTTTGCCCACCGCCGCAAGCTGGTGACCAGCCCCCTCGGCCACGACGAGGGCTGCTGGCGCCAGTACGCCGATTTCGGCTGGCTGGCCATTCCCTTCAGCGAGGAGGAGGGCGGCATCGGCGGCGACGCGACCGACACCGGCATCGTGATGGAAGGGGTCGGTCGCGGCCTGCTGCTGGAGCCCTACCTGGCCAGCGTGGTGCTGGGCGGCGGCATGCTCAGCGCGCTGGGCAGCGCGGCGCAGAAGGCCGAATGGCTGCAGCCCATGATGGGCGGCGAGCGCAAGCTGGCGCTGGCCTACGCCGAAGCGGGCTCGCGCTACGAGATCACGCATTGCGAGACCTCGGCGCGGCGCGACGGGGAAGGCTACGTGATCGACGGCACGAAAACGCTGGTCTACGGGGGCGCCGTGGCCGACCAGTTCGTGGTCGTCGCGCGCACCGCGGGGCGTGCGGATGACCGCGACGGCCTCACGGCCTTCGTGGTCGACGCGGACACGCCGGGCCTCACGCTCACACCCTATGCCACGCATGACGGTCAGCGCGCCGCCGATGTCACGCTGGCGAAGGTGCGCGTGAACGCGGCGCGCCGCCTGGGCGCGGAGGGCGCGGCCGGCGAAGCGCTGGAGCGGGTGATCGACCAGGGCATCGCGGCCCTCGCGTCGGAAGCCGTGGGCGCGATGGCGGTGCTGGTCGACAGCACGCTGGATTACCTCAAGACCCGCCAGCAGTTCGGCCGCCCCATCGGCACCAACCAGGCGCTGCAGCACCGCATGGTCGACATGTACATCGCGCTGGACGAGGCCCGCTCGATGGCGCTGTACGGCGCGCTCATGCTGCGCGAGGGCGACGCCGCGGCGCGGCGCAAGGCGCTGTCGGCCACCAAGATCGAGATCGACCGCACGGCCAAGCGCGTCGGGCAGGAGGCGGTCCAGATGCACGGTGCCATGGGCGTGACCGAGGAGCTCGCTGTGGGCCACTACTTCAAGCGCCTGTCGATGATCGCCACCACCTTCGGCGACAGCGACTGGCACGTCGAGCGCTACATGGCGAGCTGAGCCCCACGATGGACCTGACGCTCTCCCCCGCCGAGCAGGCCTTCGAGGCTGAGGTGCGCGCCTTCATCGGCGAGCACCTGCCGGCCGACATCCGCGAGAAGGTGCGGCTGGACCGCTTCCTGGACCGCGAGGACTTCATGCGCTGGCAGCAGATCCTCGGCCGCCAGGGCTGGTTCACCGGCGCCTGGCCGCGCGAACACGGCGGCCAGGCCTGGTCGGCCATGCAGACGATCATCTTCAACCGCGTGGCCGGCGAGATGCACTGCCCCGAACTGCAGGTCTTCGGCCCGGCGATGGTCGGCCCGGTGATCTACACCTTCGGCACCGAGGCGCAGAAGGCGAAGCACCTGCCGGCGATCCGCGATTCGTCGGTGTGGTGGTGCCAGGGGTACTCGGAGCCCGGCGCGGGTTCCGACCTGGCCTCGCTCAAGACCCAGGCCGACGACCACGGCGAGCACTTCGTCGTCAACGGCCAGAAGATCTGGACCTCGTACGCGCACTTCGCCGACTGGATGTTCTGCCTGGTGCGCACCGGCCGCGAGGGCCGCAAGCAGGAGGGCATCTCCTTCCTGCTGATCGACATGAAGACCCCGGGCGTGACGGTGCAGCCGATCCGCATGCTCGATGGCCGGCACTACCTGAACGCGGTGTTCTTCGACGACGTGAAGGTGCCGCGCGAGAACCTCATCGGCGAGGCCGGCCGCGGCTGGACCTACGCCAAGTTCCTGCTCGAGCACGAACGCGTCGAGAACGCCAACCTGCGCTTCATCACGCAGGAGCTGCAGAAGCTGCGCCGCGTGGCCGGCGAGGTGCGATCCGGCGGGCGACGCCTGATCGACGCCCCCGCCTTCGCGGCCGAGCTGGCGGGCGTGGAGGTGCAGTTCAAGGCGCTGGAGATCGGCCTCCTGCGAATGCTGTCGGACATGCACGCGGGCGCGCCGGCCGGGCCGGGCAAGTCCTCCTTCATCAAGATCCGCGGCACCGAGATCGCGCAGCGCATCACCGAGCTGCTGGTGCAGGCCGCCGGCCCCGACGGGCAGCGCTACCAGCCCGGCCCGCTGCTGGGCCTGAACGAGGACCCGCTGGTCGGGCCCGAGCATGCGCTCGGCCCGGTGCCGAGCTACCAGTTCTGCCGCGCCATGACCATCTACGGCGGCAGCACCGAGGTGCAGAAGAACATCATGGCCAAGCACGCGCTGGGCCTGTAGACACGACCATGAGCACGCCCGAGATCGACTACCCCTTCGGCGAGCAGCCGCTGCACGAGTACCTGCGCGAGCACGCGCGGCGCCAGCCCGGCAAGGCCGCGCTCGTCTGGTACGGCCGCGAGATCAGCTATGCCGAGCTCGACCGCCTGAGCGACGCCTTCGCGCAGACCCTGCACCGCATCGGCGTGGGCAAGGGCGACCGCGTGGCGCTCTTTTTGCAGAACTGCCCGCAGTACCTCATCGCCCACTTTGGCATCCAGAAGCTGGGCGCGATCGTGAGCCCGTGCAGCCCGATGTTCAAGGCCCACGAGTTCGCCTACCAGGTCGGCGACCTGGGCGCCAAGGCGATCGTCGCGGCCGACCACCTGGTGCCGATCGTGCTGTCGGTGCGCGACAAGGTGGACGTCTCGCATGTCTACAGCGTGCGCTACAGCGACTTCCTGCCGCAGGACCCGCCGATCCGCGTGCCCGAGGAGGTGGCGGCGCGCCGCCCGGTGCCCGAAGGCACGGTCGACTTTGCCGAGGCCGTGGCCGACCCGGCGCCGAATCCGCCGCGGCCCGAGCTGTCGATGGACGACGTCGCCCTGATGACCTACACCTCGGGCACCACCGGCATGCCCAAGGGCGCGATGCTCAGCTACCGCAATGCGCTGTACAAGACGGCGGTCGGGGCGCAGATGTTCCGCATCCGCAACGACGACACCATGCTGGCCGTCGCACCGGTCTATCACATCGCCGGGATGATCTGCGGCGTCACGCTGCTGGCCTTCACGGGCGCGACCATCGTGCTGCTCAACCGCCTGGACGCGCTGGCCGCGCTGCAGTCCATCGAGCGCTTCCGCGTCACCTGGTGGTACGCCATGGCGCCGATGCTGGTGGCGGCCATGAATGAGCCCGGGGCGGACCGCTTCGACCTGTCGAGCCTGCACACCACCATGGGCACCAGCTTCGGCATCAAGCTGACCGAGGAACTGGCGAGGAAATGGAGCGCCTTTGCCAACGGCTGCCTGGTGTACGAGGCGGGCTACGGCCTGTCGGAGACGCACACCAACGACGTGCTGATGCCGCGCGACGCGGTGCGCTGGGGCACCAACGGCGTGCCCGGGCCGGGCGTGGAGCTCAAGATCGTCGGAGAAGACGGCGAACCGCTGCCGGTGGGCCAGACGGGCCAGATCGTGGTGCGCAGCGCCGGCGTGTTCCACGGCTACTGGAACCGGCCCGAGGCCACGGCCGAGGTGCTCAAGGACGGCTGGGTGCACACCGGCGACATCGGCAAGCTGGACGAGGACGGCTACCTCACCTTCATCGGGCGTGTGAAGGAGATGATCAAGGTCTCGGGCTTCAGCGTGTTCCCGGAAGAGGTGGAGGCCATCCTCATCCTGCATCCCGCGGTGCGCCAGGTGGCCGTGATCGGCGTGCCCGACGAAGGCAAGGGCGAAGTCATAAAGGCCTTCGTGGTGCCGAAGGACGGCGATCTCGCGGCCTTCGACCGCGAAGGCCTGATCGCCTGGGCCAAGGAGAACATGTCGCACTACAAGGTGCCGCGCCAGCTCGAACTGCGGGAAGCGCTGCCCGCCACCGGCACCGGCAAGGTGCTGCGGCGGCTGCTCAAGGGCTAGGCGGTAGGGCGGGGCTCAGCGCAGGAAGGCGTCGTAGCCGGTCTTGCAGATCAGCGCGCCGACCACCACGATGAACACCCCGCGCACGAAGCCCGCGCCATGCTTGAGCGCCACGCGCGCGCCCAGCAGGCTGCCGGCGACGTTGGCGATGGCCATCACCACCGCGTAGTGCCACCACACATGGCCCTTGAGCCCGAAGAGCACGAGCGCGCCCAGGTTGGTCATCACATTGAGCACCTTGGCCGAGGCCGAGGCGTTCAGGAAGTCGTAGCCCAGCCAGCGCACGAGCAGGAAGATGAAGAAGCTGCCGGTGCCCGGGCCGAAGAAGCCGTCGTAGATGCCGATCAGCAGCCCGATGGTGCAGGCCACCGCCAGTTCGGCCCGGCCCGTGAAGCGCGGCGCATGGTGGCGGCCCAGTTCCTTCTTGGCCAGCGTGTAGAGCAGCAGCGCCAGCAGGATGAAGGGCAGCAGCTTGCGCAGGAAGTCGGCCGAGACCAGCGTGACTGCCCAGGCGCCGATGAAGGAGCCGGCGAAGGCCACGCCCGCGGCCGGCAGCAGGGCCCGCCAGGGCAGCCGCACGCGGCGCGAGAATTGCGCCGCCGCCACCGCGGTGCCCCAGACGCCGGCGCTCTTGTTGGTGCCCAGCAGCGTGGCGGCCGGCGCGTTCGAAAAGACCGAGAACAGCACAGGCGTGAGGATCAGGCCCCCGCCGCCCACGATCGAATCGATAAAACCCGCCAGCAGCGAGGCGCCAGCCACCCAGATCCACTCCATGGGGTGGATTCTCCCACCGCGCCGAAGGGGGGCCGGCTGCGGGCGCCCGGCAGGGAAGATGCCCCAGAAATGGGCATGAAATGGGCAAGAAAAAAGCGCCGACCAGCGGCGCTTTGAGGAACATGGGGCATCTCGTGCGCGGATGCCTTGTGGTTTGTTCTGATTTTTGTGCGGGTTGTCTCCTCGGACCCTCGCATGCGACGGCGGTCCGTCAGCGAGTGGCGCGACTCTAAATGCTGCACCGCAGCGGTGCATCGGGGATTACCCGCTGCGCTGCGGAGGCACCGATCGTTCACTTTTGCGACCAAATGTAAGCGGCTGGCACGGTTGATGCGGGGAGGCGGGCTTCCATCGCCCTTGCGTCTTCGCCATGTCCCTTGTCGCCAACTCCTCCCTGCCTGCGGCCGACACCGCATGGACCCTGACCGCCACCGCGCTCGTGCTGCTGATGACGCTGCCGGGCGTGGCCTTGTTCTACGCCGGCATGGTGCGACGCAAGAACGTGCTGGACACCATGGCCTGCGTGCTCGGCGTTGCCGCCGTGGTGTCGCTGGTCTGGTTCGCGCTGGGCTATTCGCTGGCCTTCGGGGCCGGCTCGCGCTGGATCGGCAGCCTCGACCGCGCCTGGTTCGCCGGCCTGGACTACCTGCTGGAGGCCAAACAGGTGGCCGTGAGCCATGTGGCGCCGCACCTGCCGGAATCGGTGTACGCCATGTTCCAGCTCAGCTTCGCCGTCATCACGGCGGCGCTGGTGGTCGGCGCCTTCGTGGAGCGCATGCGCTTCTCGGCCGTGCTCTGGTTCGCCGCGCTGTGGTGCCTGGCCGTGTACGCGCCCATCGCGCACTGGGTCTGGGAACCGGGCGGCTGGTTGGCGCAGATGGGCGCGCTGGACTTCGCGGGCGGCGCCGTGGTGCACGTGAATGCCGGCATCGCGGGACTGGTGTGCGCTTACGTCCTGGGCCCGCGCCAGGGCTATGGCAAGGAGCCCTTCGAGCCCTACAGCCTGGCCTTCACCGCGGTGGGGGCCTGCCTGCTCTGGGTGGGCTGGTTCGGCTTCAACGCCGGCTCGGCCCTGGCGGCCGACGGCCGTGCGGGCCTGGCGATGGCCGTCACGCACATCGCCGCGGCGGCCGGTGCGCTCGGCTGGATGGTGGCCGAATGGATGGTGCGCCGCCGCCCCTCGCTGCTGGGCCTGTGCTCGGGCCTGGTGGGCGGGCTGGTCGCCATCACCCCGGCGGCCGGCTTCGTGCGCCCCGGCTCGGCGGCGCTGATCGGCCTGGTGGCGGGCGTGGCCTGCTACTGGGGCGCCACCGCGCTCAAGCGCTGGCTCCGGGCCGACGACTCGCTGGACGTGTTCGGCGTGCACGGCGTGGGCGGCCTCGTCGGCTCGCTGCTGACCGGGCTGCTGGCCGACCCGCGCGTGGGCGGCGTCAGCGGCGACGTGCCCACGCAGCTGCTGGCCGTCGCGGCCGTGGCCGCCTACAGCGCGGTGGCTACGCTGCTGGTGCTGGGCGTGGTGCGAGTGCTGGTCGGGCTGCGCGTGGAGCCCGAGGTGGAACAAGCGGGCCTCGATCTTGCTGAGCACCGGGAGCGACTGGGCCACTGATGACGGCAGAGGTGGCTCCGGCGCCAACGCAAGGAGTCAGCAGCCATGACCGAGAGCGAACGTGTGGCCATCGCCGCTCGCCTGCACGTCGCCCTGCGACGCAAGACGGGCCGCGTGACCGACACCGAATGGATGGCGGTGGACGTGCCCTACGCCACCGAAATGGTGCGCTTTGCACGCGCCCATGCGGCCGAGACGCAGGACACCGACCTGGCCGAGATCGCGCTGCGGCTGGAGGAAGCCATGGCGCCGCTGGCCGCTGAAGCCCGTGTGCGCGCGGCCACCGAGGCCCGCATGGCCGCCGGCACGGCCACTGCGCCGCAGCGCACGCTGGCGCGCTACATCGGCGGGCTGCGCTAGCCGCCTGGGGCGCCCCGCGAGTGCGCCACTGCGCCACCGCGCCATCGCGCCGCCTTCGCGCTGCGTCCGCGCGGGTTCGCGGGCATGGCGCGCCTCGAGCGCCGCAATTTTTCTCCCAACCTCAACCCCACGCGCGGCCGTGGGGCGTATCAGGCAGCAGGAGCGGGCGGTGGTGCCGGCTTCGTGACCGGTGCCACGCCGATACAGGAGGTTCTTCATGCGTTCTTCGTTCCGTCTTTCCCGCCGCGCGTGCGCGGCCCGGCCCCCCACGCCTGCGTGGGCCTTGCTGAGCGCTGTGGTCCTGCTGACCGCTTGCAGCCAGAACCCGCCTTCGGCCAGCGACGCGGCGCGCGCGCCGGCTGCGCCCTCGGCAAGCGGGGCGGTGGCGGCCGTTCCACCCGTGCTCGCCGCCCCCGCGGCCCCGCCCGCACCGGCGGCCCTGGGCGGGGCGGCGGGCATGGCGCCCCGGCTGCAGGAGCGCGCGGCGCTCAGCGCTGCCGCCCAGCGCAAGCTGGCCGCACCTTCCGCCGTGGCGCCCATGCCCCTGCCTCGGCCGATGCCGGACCGAGCCTTGCCCGCCGAGGCGCGCGACCGCTACCAGGCCCTCGAAGACAACCCGGTCCAGCGCACGGCGCAGGAGGCCGTCTCCACCCTGAGCCTGGACGTGGACACCGCCGCCTACGCGCAGGTCCGACGCTGGCTGAACCAGGGCCGCCTGCCGCCGCGCGACGCGGTGCGCGTGGAAGAGCTGGTCAACTACTTCCGCTACGAAGGCGGCCCGCCCGCGGCCGGCCACCCCTTCGCCGTGCAGGCCGAGGTGGCGGCCGCGCCCTGGAACCCGGACAACCTCGTGCTGCGCATCGGCGTGAAGGCCGTCGACCGCGCCATGTCCAGCGCGCCGCCGGCCAACCTGGTGTTCCTGGTCGACGTGTCGGGCTCCATGGCCTCGGCCGACAAGCTGCCGCTGGTGCAAGCCAGCCTGCGCCAACTGGTGCAGCAGCTGCGCCCGCAGGACAAGGTGAGCCTCGTCACCTACTCGGGGCGCACGCAGCTGGAACTGCCGCCCACCTCGGGCGCCGACAAGGCGGTGATCGAGGCCGCCATCGCGCGGCTGCAGGCCAGCGGCGGCACGGCGGGCGGCCAGGCCATCCAGCTGGCTTATGCGCAGGCGCGCGCCGGCTTCATCGCGGGCGGCATCAACCGCATCCTGCTGGCCACCGACGGCGACTTCAACATCGGCATCACCGACCCGCGCCAGCTCAAGGACCTGGTCGCGCGCGAGCGCCGCAGCGGCGTCTCGCTGACCACGCTGGGCTTCGGCCAGGGCAACTTCAACGACGCGCTGATGGACCAGCTGGCCGCCGTGGGCAACGGCAACTACAGCTACATCGACTCGCTGGCCGAGGCGCAGAAGGTGCTGGGCGACGAGCTGGCCGCCACCTTCCAGACCGTGGCCGGCGACGTGAAGCTGCAGGTGGAGTTCAACCCCGGCACCGTGGCCGAATGGCGCCTGATCGGCTACGAGAACCGCCTGCTGGCCGAGGCCGACTTCCGCAACGACGCCGTGGACGCGGTGGAGATCGGCGCCGGCAAGAGCGTGACGGCGCTCTACGAGTTGACGCCCGTGGGCAAGCCGACCCTGACGGACGCGCGCCGCTATGCCGCCGCCGCGCCGGCCGCTGCCGCGCATGGCCACGAATGGGGCCAGGTCAAGATCCGCTACAAGCAGCCGGGCGCCAGCCGCAGCGTGGAGCTGAGCCAGGTCGTGCCACGCACCGTGAGCGCCCAGCCCGGCGCCGACTGGAAGTTCGCGACCGCGGTGGCGGGCTTCGGCCAGTTGCTGCGCGGCGGCACGCACACGGGCCAATGGACCTATGCCGACGCCCGCACGCTGGCGCAGCAGGGCCTGGGCACGGATGCGAACGGCCTGCGCCGCGACTTCGTGAAGCTGATCGATCTGGCGCAATCGCTGGCGCCGAAGGCGGCCGGTAGCGACGCGCCGGTCAAGGTCGGGGGCGAGTGAGCCGGGGCCTCCCTCAGTCTGTCGACGCGACCCGTGCGCCGGCGGGCTCGCGCAGCAACGCCATTGCCGCGATGTCGTGGTACACGCCGTCCACCAGGCAGGCCCGGCGCTTGATGCCCTCGTGTTCGAAGCCCAGCCGCTCGTAGAGCCGCGCGGCGCGCGTGTTGTCGGTGCGCACGCTCAGTTCGATGCGCGAAAGGCCGCGCGCCCAGGCGGCATCGATTGCGGACTGCATCAGCCGCCCGCCCAGGCCCTGGCCGCGCGCTTCGGGCAGCAACCCGATGCCGAGCACGCCGATGTGCACGCGCGTGTCGCCGAACAGGCTGCAGATGTCGCACCAGCCCAGGATCTGCGTGCCGCGCACGAGCACCTCGAGCGGCAGGCCCTCGTCGAGCAGGCCCTGGTAGAAGGCGACCGAGCGTTCCAGCGGCGGTGCGGTGAAGATGGCGAGGTAGCGGCGCTCGCGCGCGACCGCGTCGAGCGCCGCGTGCAGCGCCGGAAAGTCGGCGGGCGTGGCCGTGCGGAGGGTGAAGCCGGCGGGCAGCGGGTCGGTGGGCATGGGGCGTGTCGAAGAGGGCCAGCGAAGCCGCCAGCTTAGCCGCAGGGCGTGCGGGGCAGACGCCCCGCGAGGCTCAGGTCTGGGCCTCGGCCCGCAGCCAGCCGGCCGCCTTCTCCGCGATCATGAGCGTCGGGCTGTTGGTGTTGCCGCTGGTGATCGTCGGCATCACGCTCGCGTCCACCACGCGCAGGCCCGCGATGCGTCCGCCGCGGCCGTCGCGCACGCGCAGGCGCGCATCGAGCACGGCGGTCGGGTCGTCATCCGCCCCCATCTTGGCCGTGCCCACGGGATGGAAGATGGTGGTCGCGATGTCGCCGGCCAGCCGCGCCAGGTCTTCGTCGCTCTGGTACTGCACGCCGGGCTTCCATTCCTGCGGCTGGTACTTCGCGAGTGCAGGCTGGGCCGCGATGCGGCGCGTGACGCGCAGCGAATCGGCCGCCACCTGCCGGTCCTCGTCGGTGCTCAGGTAGCGGGGCGCGATGGCCGGGGCGTCCTCGAAGCGCGGGCTGCGGATGTTCACCGTGCCGCGGCTCGTGGGGTTGAGGTTGCACACGCTGGCCGTGAAGGCCGGAAAGCTGTGCAGCGGCTCGCCGAAGGCATCCAGCGACAGCGGCTGCACGTGGTATTCGAGGTTGGGCCATTCATGGGCCGGCGAGCTGCGCGTGAACGCGCCCAGCTGCGAGGGCGCCATGCTCATGGGCCCGCTGCGCTTGAGCAGGTATTCGAGCCCGATCCTGGCCTTGCCCACCATCGACGAGGCCAGCACGTTGAGCGTGGGCGCGCCGTTGATCTTGTAGACGGCGCGGATCTGCAGGTGGTCCTGCAGGTTGGCGCCCACGCCCGGCAGGTCGGCCACGGGCGTGATGCCCTGGGCGCGCAGCAACTCGGCCGGTCCGATGCCCGACAGCTGCAGGATCTGCGGCGTGCCGATGGCGCCGGCGCTCAGCACCACCTCGCGCGTGGCCTGGGCCTGCACCATCTCGTGGCCGTCCCACACCTGCACGCCCGTGCAGCGCTGCGAGCCGTCGGCCTGCGTCTCGAACAGCAGGCGCGCCACCTGCGCCGAGGTCCACATCTCGAAGTTCGGACGGCCGTAGCAGGTAGGCCGCAGGAAGGCCTTGGCCGTGTTCCAGCGCCAGCCGGCCTTCTGGTTGACCTGGAAGTACCCCACGCCTTCGTTGCTGCCGCGGTTGAAGTCGGTGGAATGCGGAATGCCGGCCTCCTGCGCCGCCTGCGCGAAGGCGTCCAGGATGTCCCAGCGCAGGCGCTGCTTTTCCACGCGCCATTCGCCGCCGTGGCCATGGAAGCGCGCGAAGTCGGGGTCGCGCCGGGCCGCCTCCACCGCATCGCCGAGGTAGTGGTCCTCGTGCTTCATGAAGGCCGGCAGCACCTCGTTCCAGCGCCAGGTGTCGTCGCCGGTCAGCTGCGCCCACTGCTCGTAATCGCGCGACTGGCCGCGCATGTAGATCATGCCGTTGATGCTGGAGCAGCCGCCCAGCGTCTTGCCGCGCGGGTAGCGCAGCACGCGGCCGTTCAGGCCCGTATCGGGCTCGGTCTGGTAGAGCCAGTCGGTGCGCGGATTGCCGATGCAGTACAGGTAGCCGACCGGGATGTGGATCCAGTGGTAGTCGTCCTTGCGCCCGGCCTCGATGAGCAGCACACGCAGCTTCCTGTCTGCTGAGAGGCGGTTGGCCATCAGCGCGCCGGCCGTGCCGCCGCCGATGACGATGTAGTCGAAGGTCGTGTTGTCACTCACTGGCTGTGTCTCCGTGCTTCTGCTTCTTGAGCGCCGCAGTCTCGCACTGCCGCGCGGCACGCGCTGTCCGGGAGGCGCGAAGGCATCCCAGAAACGACTGCGCGGACCGAAGTCCGCGCAGGTGGGGGGCGTTTACTTCGCCGTCGGCATCACGAACTCGGCGCCCTTGCCGATGCTCTCGGGCCAGCGCTGCATGATGGACTTCTGCTTGGTGTAGAAGCGCACGCCTTCCTCGCCGTAAGCGTGCATGTCGCCGAACAGGCTGCGCTTCCAGCCGCCGAAGCCGTGCCAGGCCATGGGCACCGGGATCGGCACGTTGATGCCGACCATGCCCACCTGGATGCGGCGGCTGAATTCGCGCGCCACGTTGCCGTCGCGCGTGAAGCAGGCCACGCCGTTGCCGAACTCGTGGGCGTTGATCAGGTCGACCGCTTCCTTCAGGTCCTTCACGCGCACGCAGCCCAGCACGGGGCCGAAGATTTCCTCCTTGTAGATGCGCATCTCGGGCGTCACGTGGTCGAACAGCGTGCCGCCGAGCCAGAAGCCATCGTCGCAACCCTGGCCGGCTTCTGCGCCCTTGAAGCCGCGGCCGTCGACCAGCAGCTTCGCGCCTTCCTGCTCGCCCAGCGCGATGTAGCCGCTGATGCGTTCGTGCGCGGCGCGCGTGACGATGGGACCCATCTCGGCCGCCAGGTTCTCGCCATCCAGCACCTTGAGCGTCTTCGTGCGCTCGATCAGCTTGGGCAGCAGCTTGTCGGCCACGTCGCCCACCAGCACGGCCACGCTGATGGCCATGCAGCGCTCGCCGGCCGAGCCGTAGCCGGCGCCGATCAGCGCGTCCACCGCCTGGTCGATGTCGGCGTCGGGCATCACGACCATGTGGTTCTTGGCGCCGCCCAGAGCCTGCACGCGCTTGCCGTGGCGCGCGCCCGTTTCGTAGATGTAGTTGGCGATCGGCGTGGAGCCCACGAAGCTGATGGCCTTGACGTCCGGATGTTCCAGCAGCGCGTCGACGGCCACCTTGTCGCCCTGCACGACGTTGAACACGCCGTCGGGCAGGCCGGCTTCCTTCAGCAGCTCGGCGATGCGCAACGAGGGGCTCGGGTCGGTCGGGCTGGGCTTGAGCACGAAGGTGTTGCCGGCGGCGATGGCGACCGGGAACATCCACATCGGCACCATCACCGGGAAGTTGAAGGGCGTGATGCCCGCCACCACGCCCAGCGGCTGGCGCAGCGTCCAGTTGTCGATGCCGGTGGAGACCTGCTCGGTGTAGTCGCCCTTGAGCAGCTGCGGAATGCCGCAGGCGAATTCGACGATGTCGATGCCGCGCGTGACTTCGCCCTGCGCGTCGGTGAACACCTTGCCGTGCTCGGCGGTGATCAGGTGGGCCAGCTCGTCGCGGTGCTGGTTCAGCAGCTCGAGGAACTTGAACATCACGCGGGCGCGGCGGATCGGCGGCGTGTCGGCCCAGGCTGGGAAGGCGGCCTGCGCCGCGGCGACGGCGGCGGCGACCTGGTCGGCGCCGGCCAGGCCCACGCGGCCGGTCACCTTGCCGGTGGCGGGGTTGGTCACGTCCTGTGTGCGGCCGGAGCTGTTGGCCACGGCCTGGCCGTGGATGTAGTGGTCGATGGCTTGGGGCATGTCGGTCCTGCGTGTCAAGAAGAGGAGGGAAGCGCGATCGTGCCAACCGCCGGCGGCGGGGTGGGCAGGATCCGCGTGCCGGGCCAGTTTAGGCAGCGTGCCCTGCCCTGCCTAGCCGCCTGCGGCTGAACGCATTGTTCAAATCGGTGAACAATGGCTGCATGAAAATGCCGAACACCGCGGACACCGAGCGGCCTTGGGCCGACCTGCACTGGCTGGGCGTGCTGGCGCAGCAGGGCAGCTACACGGCCGCCGCGCAGCGCCTGGGCGTGAGCAAGGCGGCCGTGAGCCAGCGCATCGCCGCGCTGGAGCGTGCGGCCGGCGTGCCGCTGGTGCAGCGCACCACGCGCAGCCTGCGTCTGACCGAGGCCGGCCAGCGCCTGGTGGAGGAAACCCGCGCGCCCTTCGAGGCCATCGCCCATAGCTTCGCGGGCGTGCGCGATCTGGCCGGCGTGCCGCGCGGGCGCCTGCGCATCACGGCGCCCGTGGCCCTGGCGCGCCAGCAGCTGGTGCCGCGGCTGCCGGACTTCCTGCGCGCGCAGCCCGAGGTGCGCGTGGAGCTGGAGCTGTCGGACCGGCTCAGCGCGCTGAGCATGGAGGGCCTGGACCTGGCGATCCGCCATACCGCCGCGCCGCCCGACACGCACGTGGCCTGGGCGCTGTGCCGCACGCGCACCGTGCTGGTGGCCAGCCGCGCCTACCTGCGCCGGCGCGGCACGCCGCAGGCGCCGCAGGACCTGCAGGCGCACGACTGTCTCTATTACCCGCGCGGCACGCACCAGCCGGCGTGGCATTTCCTGCCGCACGAGGCGCGCCGGCGCCGGGGCGAGGCCGCGCCCGCGCGCACCACGGTGGCCGTGGCCGGTCCCTTCTGCGCCAACAACAGCGAGGCGCTGCGCGACGCCGCCATCGCCGGCCTGGGCATCGCGCTGCTGCCTGACTTCAGCGCCCAGGCCGCGCTGCAGGCCGGCAAGCTGGTGCAGGTGCTCACGCCCTGGGAATCGGTGGGGGCCTTCGGCGAGCACATCTACGCCATCCGCCCTTACGCCCCCCATGTGCCGCGCGCCGTGGGCGTGTTCGTGGACTGGTTGCGTGTGGCGTTCGAGGGGGGCTTCGCGCTGCCGGGCCGGCCAGCCGGCGCCCTGAAACCCTGTGGGAGGTCCGCGCATCCGGCCTGGCGCGTCATGCGCAGCAGGTAGGATGCCCGGTTTTGCAGCTGGCGTGCCCACCGTGGGCCGCCGGCCCGACTGGTCCCACCCTGCTGCCCTTGTCGCCCGCCATGACCGAGGCTCCGAGCGCTCACGACCGCGCCGCCGACCCCGCTGACGCCCGCCCCGCCGCCGACGGGCCGCGGCTGCAGCGCGCGCAGGCCGAGGAGCACGGCCCGTGGGCGCCGACCGGCCGCTGGACAGCGCTCGGCTTCGCCCAGCCCGGCGCCTGGGCCGCGCTGGAACGCGCGCTCCAGGACAGCCGCGGCGCGCAGCCCGGCGCCTCTGACGCCTGGGATCTGCGCGGGCTGGAACAGCTGGACCACATCGGCGCGCAACTGCTGTGGAACCACTGGGGCCAGGCCTGGCCCCAGCGCATCGAGCTCGGCGACTCGCACCAGGCCGTGCTGGACCACGTGGCGCGTTTCAGCGGGCACGCGCCGACCGGCGCCGCGCCCTCCATCGGCCAGCGCTGGCATGCCTGGCTCCTGGGCAGGTGGTCGCGCGGCCCGGTGCTGCTGCGCGTGGGCCGCGACGCGCTCACCCTGCTGGGCCAACTGGCGCTGGACCTGGGCCGGCTCGTGCGCGCGCCGCAGCGCGCGCCGTGGCGCGACATCTCGGGCCACCTTTACAACACCGGCGCCACGGCGCTGCCGATCACGGCCCTGGTGGGCCTGTTGATCGGCGTGGTGCTGGCCTATCTGATGTCGAACCAGCTGCGCAACTTCGGCGCCGAGAGCTTCATCGTCAACATCCTGGGCCTGTCGCTGATCCGCGAACTGGGGCCGGTGCTGGCCGCCGTGCTGATCGCGGGCCGCTCGGGCTCGGCCATGACGGCGCAGATCGGCGTGATGCGCGTGACCGAGGAACTGGATGCGATGCGCGTGATGGGCATCCCGCACGGCTTCCGGCTCGTGATGCCGCGCGTGATCGCGCTGGCCGTGGCCATGCCCTTGATCGCGCTGTGGACCTCGGCGGCGGCGCTGATCGGCGGCATGTTCGCGGCGCAGCTGGCGCTGGACATCTCGCCCGCCTTCTTCGTGCAGCAGCTGCCGCGCGCCGTGCCCTTCAGCAACATCGTGCTGGCGCTGGCCAAGTCGGTGGTTTTCGGCATGCTGATCGCGCTGATTGCCTGCCACCACGGCCTGCGCGTGGAGCCCAACACCGACAGCCTGGGGCGCGGCACGACTTCGTCGGTGGTCACGTCGATCACGGTGGTGATCGTGGTGGATGCGATCTTCGCCGTGCTCTTTCGCGGCGTTGGATTCCGGGTCGGATGATGGCGGTGGACCTCCAGGGCGACGTGGTCGTCGACATCCAGGGCCTGTGGACCGTGTTCGCCAAGCCCGGCGGCGAACAGGTGGTGCACCAGGACCTGGCGCTGCAGATCCGCCGCGGCGAAATTCTGTCGCTGGTCGGTGGCTCGGGCACGGGCAAGACGGTGCTGCTGCGCCAGATCCTGGGCCTGCAGGCGCCCACGCGTGGCCAGGTGCGCGTGCTGGGCGCGCCGCCGGCCGCGCTCGGCGCGCAGGGTGGGGCGCTGGTGGGCATGCTGTTCCAGCACGGCGCGCTGTTCTCGGCCTTCAGCGTGCTCGACAACATCGCGCTGCCGCTGCGCGAACTCAAGCTGCTGCCCGACGACCTGGTGCGCGACGCCGCGCGGGTCAAGCTGCAGATGGTGGGGCTGGGCCCCGAGCACGCGAGCAAGATGCCGGCCGACCTGTCGGGCGGCATGATCAAGCGCGTGGCGCTGGCGCGCGCGCTGATCATGGACCCGCCGCTGCTGCTGCTGGACGAGCCCACCGCGGGCCTGGACCCGGAAGCCTCCGACAGCTTCTGCGACCTGCTGCGCGGCCTGCACCGCGAGCTGGGCCTGACGGTGGTGATGGTCACGCACGACCTGGACACGCTGCTCGATCTGTCCACGCGCATCGCCGTGCTGGCCGACCGGCGCGTGATCGTCGCCGGCACGGCGCAGGAAGTGATCGCGGTGGACCATCCCTTCATCCGCCACTACTTCCTGGGCGGGCGCGGCCAGCGGGCCCTGCTGGCCCTGGATGACAAGGACCGGCATCAGGAGCCCGGCGGGGCGACGGATGCCGCCTGAAGAAAGGAACACGCCATGGAAAACAAGTCCCATGCCTTCGCCGCCGGCGCCTTCGTGGTCGGACTGGTCGCGGCGCTCGTGGCCCTGATCGTCTGGTTCACGCGCGACGACACCGTGCGCCATGTGTACGAGCTGTCCACGCGCGATCCGGTCAGCGGCCTGCAGCCGCAGGCGGCCGTGCGCTACCGCGGCATCGCCGTGGGCAAGGTGACGAGCATCGACTTCGACCCCGGGCACAAGGGCAACGTGCGCGTGCGGCTGTCGGTGGACGAAGCGGTGCCGCTGACCAAGTCCACCTATGCCACCCTAAGCTACCAGGGCGTCACGGGCCTGGCCTTCATCGCCCTCGACGACAAGGGCGAATCGCAGGAGCCGCTGGCGCCCAACGACGAGGACCCGCCGCGCATTCCGCTGCGCCCCTCGGCGCTGGCGCAACTGCAGGACCGCGGCGAGGTGATCATCAAGCAGGTCGAGCAGGTCACCACGCGCATGAACGAACTGCTGGGCGACGCCAACCAGCAGCGCGTGGCGCAGGCGCTGGAGAACATCGCGCGCACCAGCGAGTCGGCCAACCAGCTCACGCGCCAGCTCGACAGCACCATCAAGAACCGGCTCGAGCCCGCGCTGGCCGCCATTCCGCCGCTGGCCAGCCATGCCACCACGGCACTCGGCACCGTGAAGACGGCGGCCGCCGACGTCTCGCGCGTGGCCAACAACTTCAACGGCACGGTCACGCGCCTGAACGCGCCCGACGGCCCCATCGACCGGCTGGCCACCGGCACGCAGGCGCTGAGCCAGGGCATGGACAGCTTCAACGGCGCCACCTTGCCGCGCCTGAACCGCGTGGCCGACGAGGCCTCGCTGACCATGCGCCGCCTGGGCCGCGTGGCCGACAGCCTCAACGACAACCCGCAGTCGCTGCTGTTCGGCCGCGGCGCGGCTGAGCCCGGCCCGGGCGAAGCCGGCTTCACGCCGCCGCCTGCGGCGACCGCTGCGCAGCCCTGACGACCGGAGGCTTTTGCGATGTCCCTCTTCACCGACTTTTCTTCCGTGCGCACTCGCGCGCGCGCGCCCTTCTCCGGTCTGCTGCTGGCCTCGGCGGCCGTGCTGCTGAGTGCCTGCGGTTCGCTGCCCGACAAGCCCCAGCGCGCCACGCTCTACGACTTCGGGCCCGGCCCCTTGCCGATGGCAGCGACCCCGGCCACCCCTGCCGCGCCCGCCGCGCAGCGGCCCGCGCTCACGCTGCCCGACATCGAAGCGACGGGCCGGCTCGACGGCACGCAGCTGCTCTACCGCCTGGGTTACGCCGATCCGCAGGTGCTGCATGCCTACGGCCAGGCGCGCTGGAGCCAAGCGCCAGGCCAGTTGCTGCGCCAGCGGCTGCGCGAATCGCTGTCGGCCCAGCGCGCCGTGCTCGGCCCCGACGAGGCGGCCAGCATCGCGCGCCAGGACGGCCGCGTGCCCGACGTGCTGCGCATTTCGCTCGACGAGTTCAGCCACTATTTCCAGGCGCCGCAGCAGAGTACGGGCCTGGTGCGCCTGCGCGCCACGCTGCTGCGCAACGGCCCCGCGGGCGACCGCGTGCTGGCGCAGCGCAGCTTCACCGTGCAGCGCCCCGCGCCCACGGCCGACGCGCCCGGCGGCGTGAAGGCGCTCACGGCGGCCACCGATGCCGCGGTGGCCGAGATCATGCAATGGATCGAGGCGGCCCAGCGCTGACGGGCCGGCGCTAGAGAGGGCTTCTTTCCAGAACGGGAAACAGCTTCCCCAGCCCGTTCGCCATCACCTCCACGGCCAGCGCGGCGAGGATCAGGCCCATGAGGCGGGTCATGACGTTGATGCCGGTCTTGCCCAGCACGCGCGCAATCGGTTCGGCCAGCGAGAAGGCCAGCAGCGTGAGGCCCGCGATCACCACGCCGTAGCCGATCAGCAGCGCCATCTGCCACCAGGTCTGGGTCTGGGTGGCGTGGATCACCATGGTCGAGATGGTGGCCGGGCCGGTCAGCAGCGGGATGGTCAGCGGCACCACGGCGATGGAGGCGCCCATGGCGGCCTTCACCTCGGTGGCGCGCACTTCCTCGGCGCTGGCCTTGGCCTCCGCCGGCTGCGCGTTGAGCATCGACAGCGAGCTGATCAGCAGCAACAGCCCGCCGCCGACCTGGAAGCTGGCGATGGAGATGCCGAAGAAGCCCAGCAGCTGCTGGCCGATGAGCGCGCTGATGGCGATGACCAGGAAGGCGCTGAAGGCCGCCACCTGGGCCGTGCGCAGGCGCTGGGCCGCCGTGTAGCCCTGCGTGTAGTGGATGAAGAAGGGCACGATGCCCAGCGGGTTGACGATGGCCACCAGCGTGACCAGCGGCTTGATGAGGTCCATCGAGGTGGCCATGGCGGCTCCTGCGTCCGTGGGGTGCGCGCGGGAGGGGCCGCCTAGCGTCCGCCGCCCACGTCGATGAAGCTGCCGGTGGTGTAGCTGGCCTCGGCCGAGAGCAGCCAGCAGATGGCGGCCGCCACCTCGTCGGCGGTGCCGGTGCGCTGCATGGGCACGGTGCTGGCCAGGTCGAAGGCGCGCGTGGGCATGCCGCCCGAGGCATGGATCTCGGTGTCGATCAGCCCGGGTCGCACGGCGTTCACGCGGATGCCCTGGTCCGCCACTTCCTTGGCCAGGCCCACGGTGAAGGTGTCGATGGCGCCCTTGCTGGCTGCGTAGTCCACGTACTGGCCCGGCGAGCCCAGGCGGGCAGCGGCGCTGCTCACGTTGACGATGGCGCCACCGCTGCCGCCGTGGCGCGTGCTCATGCGGCGCACGGCCTCGCGCGCGCACAGGAAGCTGCCCGCCACGTTGATGCGGAACATGCGCTCCAGCCGCGCCGCGTCCATCTGCGCCAGGTCGGCTTTCGCGTCCACGACGCCCGCGTTGTTGACCAGCGCCGTGAGGCGTCCGAGCTTGGCGTCCACCTTGCGGAACATGGCCACGATCTGCGCCTCGTCGCCCACGTCGGCCTGCACCGTGAGGGCCGTGCCGCCCTCGGCGCGGATGGCGCGCACGACCTCGTCGGCCGCGAGCGACTGGCGCGTGTAGTTGACGGCCACGGCATAGCCGGCGCGCGCGGCGCGCAGCGCGGTGGCCGCGCCGATGCCGCGGCTGCCGCCGGTGACCAAGAGCACCTGCGAATCCAAGAGCTTTCTCCTGCATGAATGCGGCGCCTGCGGTACAACCGGGGCCGGCGCGGACGCGACCACCCGCGCGCCGCTGGCCGGCATTAAACCATCGGCCTTTCTCCCGCCCGCCCTTTTCTGGCAACCGTCCGTCCGGAGTTCCGCTTGCCCTCGACCCTCGACTACTTCTTCGCGCCCCACAGTCCCTGGACCTACCTGGGCCATGCCCGCCTGGTGGCGATGGCCGAGGCCGCCGGCGCCACCGTGCGCCTGAAGCCCATGGACCTGAACCAGGTCTTCCCGGTGTCGGGCGGCCTGCCGCTGGCCCAGCGCGCGCCGCAGCGCCAGGCCTACCGGCTGGTGGAGCTGGCGCGCTTCGCCAAGCACCTGCAACTGCCGCTGAACCTGCAGCCGCGCTTCTTCCCCGTGAAGCCCGACGATGCGGCGCGGCTGATCCTGGCCGTCGAGGCGGACCAGGGCACGGCGCAGGCGCTGGCCTTCACGGGCCGCGTGATGGCGGCCGTGTGGGCCGAGGAGCGCGACATCGCCGATGCGGCCGTGCGGGCCGACTTGCTGGCGGCCCAGGGCCTGCCGGCCGCGTTGCTCGACGCGGCCCAGGCGCCCGAGGTGCAGCAGCGCTACCAGGCCTTCACGCAGGAAGCCATCGAACTCCAGGTCTTCGGCGCCCCCACCTATGTGGTGGACGGCGAGATGTTCTGGGGCCAGGACCGGCTCGATTTCGTCGAACGCGCGCTCGCGCGCTGAGCAAGCGCTTCCATTTCCCTTTCACCTTCATCTGTACAAGGAACTTCCATGGGCCAATTCATCGACCTCACCGCCAAGGATGGCTTCAGCTTCCCCGCCTACGTGGCGGAGCCCGCCGGCACGCCCAAGGGCGCGATCGTGGTGGTGCAGGAGATCTTCGGCGTCAACTCGCACATCCGCTCGGTGGCCGATGGCTACGCGGCCGCCGGCTACCTGGCCGTTGCGCCGTCCACCTTCCACCGCGTCAAGCCCGGCGTGGAGCTGGGCTACACCGAAGACGACATGAAGGCCGGCTTCGCGCTCAAGACCGCGGTCGAGGAACTGCCCGCGCCCGGCGTGCTGCAGGACCTGCAGGCCGCCGTCGAATACGCGGGCCGTGCCGGCAAAGTGGGCATCGTGGGTTATTGCTGGGGCGGCCTGCTGGTGTGGCGTGCGGCCAGCGAACTCAACGGCCTGTCGGCCGCCGTGCCCTATTACGGCGGCGGCATGACCACGCCCGAAGAAGCCGCCCGCCAGCCCAAGGTGCCGGTGCTGGCCCATTTCGGCGAGCGCGACCACTGGATCCCGGTGGATTCCGTGCAGGCCTTCGAGAAGGCGCATCCCGAGGTCGAGGTGCACCTGTACGCGGCCGACCACGGCTTCAACTGCGACCAGCGTGGCTCGTACAACGCGGGCGCGGCCGCCACGGCCAAGGAGCGCACGCTGGACTTCTTGCGCAAGCACGTCGGCTGAAGGCCTACGCGCGGCGATGCCGGGGGCTTTCAAGCGCGACGCACGCCCGTCGCGCCGCTGGCGCGGGCTGGCGGCGGCCGCCGTCCTGGCATGGGCGGGCGCTGGCGCGGCCCCGGCCGCCGACTACGCCGGGCCGCTGTTCGACACGCACCTGCACTACAACGAGGAAGCGTGGAACGGCAGCAGCGGCCCCTTCCCGCCCGCCGAGGCGCTGGCGCGCCTGCAGCGCAACGGCGTGCGCGCCATCGTCGGCAACTCGCGGCCCAACGAGGGCACGCGCACGCTGGCCGCGGCCCGCGAGACGCGTGAGGCCAGTGTCACGGTCGTGCCCTTCGTCCGCCTGTACCGCAACCGGGCCGACTACACGAACTGGTTCCGCGACCCGAGCATCCATGAGATGGTGCTCGCCGAGCTGGCGCGCGGCACGGCCAGCGGCCCCTACCGCGGCATCGGCGAATTCCACCTCTACGACAGTGCGAATGCCGATGGCCCCGTCGCCCGCCAGCTCATGGCCCTGGCCGAGCAGCGCGACTTGGCCGTGCTGGCGCATGTGGACGACGTGGCGGTGGACAAGCTCATGGCGCACACGCCTTCGAAAGGGCGCGAGACGCGGCTGATCTGGGCCCACACCGGCATCGGCGGTGTGCCCGTGGCGCGCGTGCGGGAGATGCTGGAGCGCTACCCGCGGCTGGTGGGAGAACTGTCCTATCGCCCTGGCCTGACGTGTGAGGGGGGTGCGCTCTGCGCCGAATGGCGCGCGCTGATCGAGGCCTACCCGACGCGCTTCGTGATCGGCTCCGACACCTGGGTCAACCAGCGCTGGGTGGACTACGACGGGCTGATGCAGGGCTACCGCCGCTGGCTGGGCGACCTGCCGCCGGCGCTGGCCCGGCAGGTGGGCTGGGGCAATGCCGCCGCCCTGTTCGGCATGCGTTGACGCCGTTCAAGCCGTCTTGGCAGCAGCAGCGGGGTCCGGCACCGTACCGGGCGGCACTTCGCCCTTGAAGCGGCCCCGGCTCTTGGCGCGGTCCTGCAGGTAGTCCAGCAGCGCGCGCAGTGCGGCGCTGTTGTGGCGCCGCTGCAGGTAGGCGGCCGACACCCACATGTCCTGCCGGGCGTATTTCTGCAGCACCGGCACCAGCTCGCCATGGTCGATCTGTGGCTGCACCGCGAGCGCCGGCACGTAGATCACGCCGAAGCCGTGCATCGCCACCTCGACCAGCGGCCCGCCCTCGGTCGCTTCCATGCGGCTGTTCACGCGCACGTCGATGGACTTGCCCTTGTCCTCGAAGCGCCAGACCGGGTGCATGCTTTCGCGGATCAGCGTGAGTGCGTCATGCTGCGCCAGCTGCGTGGGATGCGTGGGCTTGCCGTGCTTCTTCCAGTAGACGGGCGATGCGCACACCACCATGGGCACCTGCAGCAGCTTGCGCACGATCAGGTTCTCGTTTTCCACCGGGCCGAAGCGCAGCTCCACGTCGATGCCGTCCTCCGCCAGGTCCACGTGGTTGGACAGGTGCAGGCTCACCTGCACTTCGGGGTAGAAGCCCATGAATTCGGCCAGCAGCGTGGGCAGTTCGCCGCTGCTGCCCATGGCATACGGGGCGGCGATGCGCAGGCGCCCGCGCGGGGCGCTGGCCCGCTCGGCCAGCTCGGCCTGCGTGAGCTCCACCATCTCCAGCATGGGCGCGCTGCGCTCCAGCAGCAGTTGGCCGGCGTCCGTGAGGCTCACCGAGCGTGTGGAGCGGTTGAGCAGGCGCACGCCGAAGCGCGTCTCCAGCTCGGCCACGTACTTGCTGGCCGTGGCCTTGGAAATGCCCAGCCGCGTGGCGGCGCGCGAGAAGTTGCCCTGCACGGCGACTTCGCGGAAGGCGCGGATCAGGTCGAGGCTGTCCATGTCAGCGCCACCCGGCCGCCCGAAGCTGCTGACACGCCCCCTCGGAGGGGCAGCGGACCGCGCGAAGCGGCGGAGCGGGGGGGCGCCTCGCCACCGCAGGGCCGCCCCAAGGCGGCGAGCATCCCCTCGGGGGGCAGCGGACCTCGCGCAGCGGGGGAGCGTGGGGGCTTCAGTCTCATGTCGGTTCAGATTTCAAGAGGGCGATTGTTTCGATTTCGGGAACACCGTGATTCGAAATGCACGGGTTTCTACGGAGTCGCGGCATCCACAATTCGTTGCACGGGCCAGCGATGACGCAGACCCGAGACGGCAGGCCCGGCGCCTGTCCCCTGATCCGAATCGTTGCCCTCAAACAGGAGTTTAAAAATGAAGACCTCGAAACCTTTGCCTCGGCTGCAGACCTTGAAGAAAAGAAGGTCTCCTTCGACCGCCTCTCGGAACATGCCTACGCGTACACCGCCGAAGGCGACCCCAACACCGGCATCATCATCGGCGACGACGCAGTGATGGTACTCGACACTCAGGCTACACCGGTCATGGCCCAGGACGTCATTCGTCGCATCCGGGAAGTGACCGACAAGCCTATCAAGTACGTGGTGCTGAGCCACTACCACGCGGTGCGTGTGTTGGGGGCCTCGGCCTACATGGCAGAAGGCGGCGAGCAAATCATTGCCAGCCAAGATGCCTACGACATGATTGTCGAGCGGGGCCAGTTCGACAAGGACAGCGAAATCGGCCGCTTCCCTCGTCTGTTCCAGAACGTCGAAAGCGTGCCGCCGGGACTAACCTGGCCCACCATGACCTTCGTCGGCAACATGACGATTTGGCTGGGCAAGCTGGAAGTCCAGCTGCTGCAAGTTGGCCGTGGTCACACCAAGGGCGACATCGTTGCCTGGATTCCTTCGGAGAAGGTGCTTTTCAGTGGCGACCTGGTGGAGTTCGATGCGACACCGTATGCCGGTGACGCCTACTTCAAAGACTGGCCGCAAACGTTGGACAACATCGCCGCGCTCAACCCGGAGAAACTGGTACCCGGCCGCGGCGCTGCGCTTCAAACCGCTGAGCAAGTTCAGGCCGGTCTGAAAGGGACGCGCGACTTCATTCATGACGTATACGAGTCGGTGAGCACAGGCGCTGCTGCAGGCAAAGACCTGCGACAGGTGTACCAAGAAACCTTTGCCAAGCTGCAACCCAAGTACGGCCACTGGGTCATCTTCAACCACTGTATGCCGTTTGACGTGACTCGCGCCTACGACGAAGCCACCCAGTACCCCGACCCTCGCATCTGGACTGCCGAGCGCGACCGCCAGATGTGGCAGGCTCTTGAAGGCTGAGTCTCCTGGCTCGAGTTGGCACCTTGCGCCGTGAGTTCGACACCAAGCTCTGCTCGGGTTCGTAGGGTCGGTAGCTTGCAGCATGCCCCGCTCAACGCATGCTCCGTGTCGCGCCGCATCAGGAACTACCCGGTTCTGCCGCGCAGACACCTACAGCGGCCATCAGCAAAGGGTTTGATCGGCATCGTACCCTTGTAATGGCGATCGCAGCGAGGTGGCAGAGTGTGTGCAGTGCGTCAGGAAGTCCTGGGTCGCACGGCCCAGCCGCTTTTCACGGTGCAGCACGATGGTGAGCTTGCGGCTTGCCTTGGGCAGGCGCGTTTGCAGTTCAACCAGGTGCCCGTCCGCCACGCTTTGTTCCACGGCGTAGCGAGACAGGCAGCCCAGGCCATCGCTGGTCGCCACGACGCGCTTGACCGCCTCGTTGCTGCCCAGTTCGAAGCCGATACGCACCTGCGCCAGGTTGTTGAGCAACCAGTCATCCGTGGTCTGGCGTGTGCCGGAGCCGTGTTCCCGCACCACCCAGGTGGCTTGGGCCAACTGGTGGAGCGTTGCGCAGCCCTTCGCCAGGGGATGGTCAGGCGCCGCGAGGATCACCATCTCATCGTCCCGCCACGGCTGCACCAGCAGGTCGGCATGCGTCTGCGAACCCTCCACAAAGCCGATGTCGACGTCCAGTGCTGCGACCGCATCGATGACTTCACTGGTATTGCCAATGCGCAGATGGATCTTGCTCTTGGGGTGCAGTTGCGTCCACCGCGACACCAGGCTGGGCAACAGGTACTCGCCGATCGTGAAGCTGGCCGCCACCCGCAACGGCGCTGCGTGCTCGTCCGTGAACAGCGCTTGCAATTCGGCCGCCTGATCAACGAGGACCTGGGCCTTGGTCAGCAGCGCGCGCCCGTTTTCGTTGAGCTGCAGGCGCCGGCCGACGCGGTCAAACAGTTCGACGCCCAGCGCGGCCTCGAGATCCGCCAGCGAGGTGCTGGCCGCCGACTGCGAGCGCGCGATGCGATCGGCCGCCGCACGTGTGCTGCCGCCGCGCGCCGTGGCCAGAAAGACCTCCAGCTGACGCAGGTTCACGCGCAGGCGCTGGAACGATGATTGATTGGATTTATCGATCATTATGAAAGATATTATCTGATTTTTTACTTTATGACTTATGCCTATTATCAAATTCGTGAAAGGAATAAGGCGTCTCCTGCGCATCCCACATGTTTGATTGAAAAAGGTTTTTCCTGTGTCCAACTCCTTGTCGCCAACATCCGCTGCGGACACGGCCCGCCCACCAGGACTGCCGCAGCAACTGCTGCAGTTTCTCCCCGGCACGGGCCTGTGTTGTGTGATTGCGATGGCCGCGACCCTGGTGTCCACGTTGCACGGCGGGCCCCAGTTCCTGTACGCGCTGTTCTTTGGCGTGGCCTTTCACTACCTGAGCCAGGATCCCAAGACCCGGCCCGGCATCGAGTTCTGTTCGCGCACCGTGCTGCGGGTGGGCGTCGGCCTGCTCGGTGCGCGGATCACGGCGAGCCAGATTGCGGGCCTGGGCTGGACCACGGCGGGCATCGTGATCGCCGCCGTCGTGACCACGCTGCTGTGCGGGGTGCTGCTGGGCCGCTTTCTGGGTCTGAACCGCGCGCAATCCGTGCTGTCCGGCGGTGCGGTCGCCATTTGCGGCGCGTCCGCCGCCCTGGCGATCTCGGCCGTGCTGCCACGCACCAAGGACAGTGAGCGCTTTACCTTGATGGTTGTCGTGACCGTGACCGTGTTGTCCACCCTGGCCATGGTGATCTATCCGCTGGCGGCCCGGTTGCTGCATCTGCCGCCCGAGCTGGCCGGCTTGTTTCTCGGCGGCACGATCCACGATGTTGCACAGGTGGTCGGCGCAGGCTACATGCTGAGCCCGGAGACCGGCGACTACGCCACCATCGTCAAGCTGTTCCGTGTGTCCATGCTGGCCGTTGTCGTGGTCGTGGTGTCGACCTTGTTCAAGAAGGCACGTGAGCAGGGTGAAGACGGAGACGGCACCGTTGCAACCAAGCAGGCCTTGGTACCATGGTTTCTGTGGGTGTTCGTGGCGCTGGTGATCATCAATTCCATTGGGGGCGTGCCAGCAGCGGTGCAGGCGGGTCTCAACGACGTATCGCGTGCGTGTCTGGTTGTTGCCATCGCGGCCTTGGGCATCAAGACATCGTTCGGGCAACTGGCCCGCGCAGGCTGGCGGCCCTTTTTGCTGCTGCTGATCGAGACGCTGTGGATGGCCGGTATTGTGTTGGCTGCAATTTATCTAGGGCCGTGAGTCGGTTCCCCGTCTCGGGGTGATCTCAATTTCCGTGCAGAACACCGAGAAGCCAAGGGTAAACCCAGAATTCAAGGCGCTGCGATTTGCGCCGAAACCGAGATCACCCCTCATAAGTGGAGCACTTTGGGTGGCCCGCTGGGGAGCGGCGAACTTGACGGTGTAGACGGCCCGGTAGGTGTCGCCCCGGTGGTCCTCGACCACCTCCAGCACGCCGGCCGAGCCGAAACCCGTCCGCCTGGGTGCATCAGGCGTGCCAATGGCGCCGAATGGGTGGTTCCGCCCAACCGACACCTGCGCCACGGCTCATTCAGTCCAAAATTTGCCTAACATTGGATAATCCACTATTACCCAGTGTGATATTTACTAAGATCTATGATTTATTGACCTCTTAAATAGTATGTAATATCATGGTACATACTACAGTACGAAATAACGAGGTGAACCATGGCCCGAGCCGGAATCTACAAGTCTGAAGTGCTGCGTGCCCGCGATAAATTGCTGGCCGCAGGGCGCAATCCGTCCATCGATGCGGTGCGCGAAGAGCTGGGCAGCGGCTCCAAAACCACGATCCATCGCTACCTGAAGGAGATCGAGGAAGAGGAAGGGCCAGCCACCGGCAGCCGCGTAGCCGTCAGCGAGGCAATCCAGGACCTGGTGGGTCGCCTAGCCGCCCGCGTCAATGAAGAAGCGGAAGAGCGGGTCACCACGGCGCAGGCCAAGCACGCCGAGCAGCTGAGCCAACAGCAGCAAGCCGTCGCGGCCCTGAAATCCGAGGCGCTGGCCACGCGCCAGCAGCTGGAGCAAACCCAGCGGGCCCTGGCCGACGAAAAAAACGCTCACGGCAAAACCAGCGAAGCTCTGAGCCGCAAGACCCTGGAAAACACTCAGCTCGTCCAGCAGGTGGCCGACCTGCAGGAGCGCCTCGCGGCCGAAGAGCGCCATCGCCAATCCCTGGAAGAAAAGCACAAGCACGCGCGCCAGGCGCTGGAGCATTTCCGGGAATCCACAAAGGAGCAGCGCGACCAGGACCAGCGCAAGCACGAACAGCAGGTGCAGTACCTGCAGGCCGAGTTGCGCACCGTGAACGAGACCTTGGCCACCAAGCAGCAGGAAGCCGTCCATACCCTTCAGGAAAACGCACGCCTCCTGGGCGATTTGTCGCGCGCCCAGGGCGATCTGCACCAGGTGTTGATTCATCAGCACAACTGAGCCAGTGATCACGTTGAATATTGAGCCACTGGGTTGATGGATTCTTTGACTATTCGGTTGTGGATAAGTCTATCGGGTCTGCTGTTTTTCGATCTCCTTTCTGGCTCTTTGGGCGTTGCTTTGGGGGAGCCGCGCCAGCGGCACTGGAGTGCTTGAATCGCCAGCTCTCGTTGCCCGTCTCGACGATGTGGCAATGGTGCGTGAGCCGGTCAAGCAAGGCCGTGGTCATCTTGGCGTCTCCAAAGACGCTGCTCCACTCCGAGAAGGTGAGGTTGGTGGTGATCACCACGCTCGTTCGCTCATAGAGTTTGGAGAGCAGGTGGAACAGCATCGCGCCGCCCGACTGCGTGAATGGCAGGTAGCCCAGTTCATCCAGGATCACCAGATCGACGTACATCAGGCGGTGCGCCATTTGCCCGGCCTTGTTCTGCGCCTTCTCCAGCTCCAGGGCGTTGACCAGCTCCACCGTTGAGAAGAAGCGCACCCGCTTGCCATGCATGCGAATGGCCTCGATCCCCAGGCTCGTGGCCAGGTGGGTTTTACCCGTGCCGGGGCCACCAACCAGCACCACGTTGTGCGCCGACTCCACGAAGCGAAGGGTGTGCAACTGGCGCACCAGTGCTTCGTCGAGCTGCGCGTGGGCGAAGTCAAAGCCGGCGAGGTCACGGTGCGAAGGGAAGCGCGCCACGCGCATCTGGTAAGCCATGGAACGCACCTCACGCTGAGCGGTCTCGGCCTTGATGAGCTGGTGCAGCACGGCCTCATGATCCAGCGACTTCATGCGGGCGGTGCCCAGTACCTCCGGCCAGGCACTGGCCATGCCGTGCAGGCCCAGCGCTTTGAGGGCATCAATGACGTCATGCATGGTCGGACTCCGGTGATGCCTCATGAGGCTGGACGTTGCGCAGTGCGTCGTAGCGCTGCAGGTTGGCCAGTGGCGGCGTGTTGAGCTTGAGCATCGTGGCCACCGGTGGCTCGGGCACGCGCTGCTCCTTCAGACGCGAGAGCACGTTGAGCACGTGCTCGGCACTCACCCGCCCGGACTGCAGCGCCAGCTCTACCGCCACCACCACGGCCTCCAGTCCATGCAGGCTCACCCCCATGAGCACCTGCGCCATCACCCTGTCGCCACCGCTGTGGCGCAGCAACTGGCGCTGCATTTCCTGCAGTGGCTCGGGCATGGTCTTGAAGGGCGCGCCGTTGCGCAGCGCGCCGGGCTTTCGCTCGATGAGCGCGATGTAATGCATCCAGTCGTAGAGCGTCTGATCACGTTCGAAGCTGCGCGCCAGGCGCACCTGTCGCCCATCGGGCCCGACCACCAGCAGGCCATCCGCGTAGGCCCGCAGACTGACCACCGCATGAATCCATTCACACGGCACGCTGTAGCGGTTGCGCTGGAAGTGGATCAGTGCGGTCGCAGAGACCCGTACCGGCTGCTCCACGTAGCCATCAAACGCACGGGGGTTGGGCATGAGACGAGCACGTTCGTCCTGCCAGACATCGGCCACCGTGAGCTGAGTCCATTCCGGGTGACTCATCTCAGCCCAGGCCTTCACGCAGGCCTGCTGCAACCAGTCGTTGAGTTCACCAAGCGTCCCCCAGCGCCGCTCGCTGGCCTCACGCCAGATGTCCTTGCGCCGATCCTGAACGTTCTTCTCCACGACCCCCTTCTCCCAGCCGGCGGCCCGGTTGCAGAACTCCGGCTCGAACAGGTAGTGCCCGGTCATCGCCTCGAAGCGTGCATTGACGCTGCGCTGTTTGCCATGGCCGACCTTGTCCACAGCGGTCTTCATGTTGTCGTAGATGCCCCGCCGGGGCACGCCACCGAAGAGGGCGAACGCCCGTGCGTGCGCATCGAACAGCATCTCGTGCGCTTGGCTGTAGTACGCCACCAGGCAGAAGGCGCGACTGGCCGCCAGCTTGGTGTGTGCCACTTCCAGGCGGCGGCGCAGCCCGCCGATGAACAGGTACTCGCAGCTCCAGTCGAACTGGAACGCCTCGCCCAACTCGAAGCTCAGCGGCACGAACCCCGCACCACGCGCAGCGTTGCCTTGCTCTTGCTGCCAGCGCTGGGCAAAGGCGTAGACCGGCCCTCGGCTGCCGCTGTAGCCCTGCGCGCGCAGCGCCTCAAACATGGCCTTGATCCCGCGTCGATCGCGTTTGCTGCGATGGCTATCGGCCTTGAGCCATTGGCTCAACTGCTCCTTGTACGGATCCAGGATGCTGGGGCCCGACACCCGCTGCGGGTATCGGGGTTCGGCCATCTGCCCGTCTTTGAGCCACTTGGTGGCTGTGTTGCGCGAGATGCCCAGGCGCCGGCTGGCCTCGCGCACCGACACGTCCTGCCTCAGCACGAGGCGGCGTAACTTGCTCAATGTGCTCACGTTGATCACTCCTGCTCCCCCGTGCTGAAAAATTCAGCAGGATAGAGCGGCAACGTGGCTCAAATTTCAACGTGAATGCGTCCCGAAATGGCCCAGCTTTGGAAATGAATCAACATACCAACACATCTCATCCCTGCCGACCGCGATCCTGAACGACGTGAAGGACATCGCCGCGACGCTGTCGTCGGCTGACTACTGCGGCTACGCGCCGGACAACGTCGTGTCGCTGCTCAATGCCGATGCCACGCGAGAAACGGTGTTGGATGGTCTGAGCGCTCTGGCCGCCCGCGCTGGCGAAGATGACACCGTCTGCGTGTACTTCTCTGGTCACGGTGCAGTTCTGTCGAGCGCCGGTGGGGATGACAGTGCGCTGCTCACCGTGGACAGTGACCTTGCCGACCTCGCAGGTACCGCCATCAGTTCCGCCGATCTGGCTTCCGCACTCGGCCAAATCAAGGCAAAGCGCGTCCTTGTTTTCATCGACTCCTGCCACGCTGGCGGCGCCGCCCTTTCCAAGGGCCTGACGGACGGCCAAGGCCACGAGTTCAAGTCTGGCTACAGCCCAAGCGCTTTCGCCAAGCTCGCGGTCGGCACAGGGCGAGCCTTGATGGCATCGTGCCGCGCCGATGAGGAGTCCGGCGTCTTCACGGGAGCGAGGAACAGCATATTCACCACGGCGTTGCTTGCAGGGCTAAAGGGCGCCGCGGACAAAGACAACAGCGGGGTCATTAAGGTCTTCGACCTGTTCGAGTACGTGGCAGAAGAGGTTCCTAAGGCTGTCTCGGACGACCAGCATCCCGTCTTCAAGGCTGACAACCTTGAGCAGAACTTCCCGATCGCGTTGAGTCGCGGCGGAAGGAAATCACCTGGCAGCGCTTCCACGCCGTCAATGCCGGTCGATGCTGACCGTTGGCGCCAACTGGAGCAGTGCCTCATCGAACTCTTCCCGACCGGGCCGCGTGAACAGGAGTTGTGGACGCGGGCCGGTGGCGACCTTTCGAAGCTTCAACTCTATGGGTCGGGTCAAGCCATGTGGCATTCGGCGATGCGAACCCTCAAGCAAGGCGGAGGCGGCAGGAACATCAGCTTTGGCTCTCTCGTAGCGGCGGCGAAAGAAGACTTCTCGAATCACCAGCTGCTGACATCGCTGTAGGACCATCGTTGAGCACAGCCGATGAGGGGCTGACATTTGCAAAACTCTAAAACCGCTCAGGGTGACATGAGTCTGCCGCGACACGAAGAAGCTGCCATTCAGACGTGTTCGTGGCCGGCCACGCGGTCGAGTGACCGGTTCCGATGGTAACGCGGGCGTTCGCAGCCGGGGACGCTCAATGGCTGGTGTTGGCGGATGCAGCCGCCCAAGTACGGATACGCGAACGACTCAAATCAGCCTTTATGTAGAGCTCTACATAAAGGCTGTTATGCACAGGTTCCAGTTATGAACAGTTGCCGAAGGCGATCGAGCTGAGTGCTTGGGTTCGCCTATGCCACTGACAGCGGCGGTCTTCGTGATCTGGACATAAGCCCAGGGCCAACACAAGACTGGTGATCTCACAACTGGAGATCACCATGGATTCAATCCGTTCGCTGCACCCGTTGGCCAGGGCCTGGTTACTTGACGGCCCGCTGTCACCATATGTCGATGCGTTCGAGGCGTTGATGGAACGAGGCCGGTACGCCGAGGGCACCGTGTCAACGGACCTTCGAGCGTTGGCGCACTTCGCGCATTGGATGACACGGTGTCGGCTTTCTGCCGATCAGATTGACGAGTCGCTCGTCGAGTTGTTCCTGGATTCGCACGTGCCGAGATGCGATTGCCATGCCACGGCGTTGCGTAGCCATAGCGACTTGCGTGCCAGCCTCGCGCACTTGTTGGCGCTGCTGCGTGAGCAGCATGTCATTGTGGAGCTGCCCGGTCCCAGTGGCCCCATCGCGGAGGAATTGCACCGCTACAACGTGCATATGCGCGACGCCCGTGGTCTTGGTGTCGGCACGCGCAAAGGTCGCCTGGCGATCGTAGGCAGGCTGTTGCAATGCAAATTCGCCGGTACCGCCATCGCGATTGGAGAGTTGCAGCCAGAAGACGTTCGCGGCTTCATTGCCACTGAATTATTGATCCGGCCTCAATGAACTTGACTCAAGCCGCATAGCGTACCGTGGCGTGCTCGAAGTACTTGCGGATGCGCTCGGGCTGGCGTTGCACGCTGCGAAGGTGCTTGGCTGTGGCTTTGGCCAGTTGCAGCTTCGTTCGCGCCGGTGCCAGCTTCGTGACCGCCTGCTTGATATCCGCATTGGCCATCTCATCCGGGTTCAACTCCGGGCTATAGCTCGGTAGGTAGAACACCTCGATGGCATCGGCATGCTCGGCCAGCCAGGCCTTGACCGGTTTGGCATGATGCACCCGCAGGTTGTCCAGGATCAGGAACACCTTCTTGGTCTGTCCCTTGATCAGCCGGCGCAGGAAGTCGATCAGGATTGTGGTGTTGAGCGCCCCGTCAAAGATGCGCCAGCGCATCTGCCCTTTGTTGGTCACGGTGGAGATGACCGACAGGTTGTGGCGCTTGTTGTTGACCCGCACCACCGGCGTCTGGCCCTTGGGCGCAAAACCACGGCCGCGTACATCGTCGCTGCGCAGTCCACTCTCGTCGCCCCAGTGAATTTCGGCTCCCTCGGCCTTGGCCCGCGCGGCAATGGCGGGGTAGTCCTCGTCGAGCCACTTCTTGACCGCCGCCGGTGACTGCTCGTAGGCCTTCTTCATCGGCTTTTGCGGCGTGAAGCCCCAGCGCGCCAGGTACTTGCCCATGGTGCGCACTTGCAGTCGCAGCCCAAAGCGCTGTTCGATGAGTTGGGCCACAGCGGCGCGGGTCCACAGCGCGTAGGGCATCTTGAGCTGATCGGGCGTCTTGTCGGCGATGAGCTTGCGCACCAGGGCCTCCTGGGCGGGGTCGAGCAAGCGGTTTTCGCCGAGCTTGCGCCCGCCAATGGCGTCGTGCAGCGCCTTGGCACCGAGCGCCTCATGGCGTTTGCAGATGTTGAAGACGCCTGTGCGACTCAGGCCGGTGAGCGCGGCGATCTTGTCGTAGGTGTTGCCGGCCTTGCGTAGCCGGATGACCTGAACCCGGCGCTCATGCCGCGCTTCGTGGCTCAACGATCTCATGTCAGTTGCTTGCATGAATCCGAGTTGGGGGCGGTGCAGATAAATTCAAGTGCACAAGGGCCGAATCAATAACACGGGTGAACAGCGTGTCCCACGCCAGCGCGCTGGCTGCTGCACTGCGAGCCTACTTCCGCTATCGCGCCACCTGCGGCGATGCCTTGCATGCCTTGCTAGGCGTCATCTCCTCACCGGCGCGGTGGAGCCTGGCATCGCTGCCGCGTGCGCTCACGGCCGAGCAGGTTCAGGTGCTTCTGGCGAGTTGCGCCGAGGCCCGGTCGACGCCGCTGCGTTTGCTGGCCATGGTGCATTTGGCACTGGACCTCGGTCTGCGCGTGGGCGAGATCGCCCGGCTGGAGATGAACGACTTCGACTGGCGGGCTGGAACCGTGACCTTGAAGGGCACGAAGTCACTGCGTCAGGATGTTCTGCCACTGCCAGCAGCGACCGGAGAAGCGCTGGCCGCGTACGTGATGCATGAGCGGCCGGCGACCGCGCTGCCAACCCTGTTCGTACGGCGGATGGCACCGCACGACAGGCCCATCGGCGTAGACGCGGTGAGCCGCGCCATCGGGCGTGCCCTGCGACACGCCGGCATTGATCGCAGTTGCCACTCGTTGCGCCACACCCTCGCTTGCGGTCTGGTGAACCACGGCAGCTCAATCAAGGAGGTTGCCGACGTGCTTCGGCATAGGTCTATGAACACCTCATTGATCTATGCAAAGCTCGACATGCACGCATTGGCCGAGGTGGCCTTGCCTTGGCCCGGGAGCGGAGCATGAACGCCCCGGAAGGCCCCAGCAATAACCTGGCCTCCAGGGTGCAGCAATTCCTTGATGAGCGACGTCGACTGGGATTCAAGCTGCAGGCAGCATTGCGGATGCTGCCTGCATTTGAGCGTTTCGTTGCCAACGCCGATCACACCGGACCTCTGACGATAGACCTGATGGTGCAATGGGCCAGCCAGGTTCATGCCAGGCACATGGTGGACGGTCAAGCCGACCGTGGCACGGTCGCGCGCCGGCTGGTGGTGCTACGGCCATTCATGCGCTGGCTACGACAATTCGAGCCAGCTACCGAAGTCCCAGATGACTCCAGCGTCGGGGCTCTCCCTGGCCGTGTTGCCCCGCACATCTACTGCGAAGCAGAGATGGTCGCGCTGCTCGACGCTGCCCGCCAGCTCGGTCCGTCCGATGGCCTTCGTGCCGCCACCTATACGACGTTGTTCGGGTTGCTTGCCTCGACCGGGTTGCGGATCTCCGAAGCGCTCAACCTGCATGACGCTGACGTGGACCTGGACGCCGCGCTCCTGACCATACGGCAGACCAAGTTCGGCAAGTCTCGCCAAGTGAGCCTGCATCCCAGCGCAATCGGACCGCTGGCGACCTACCGGGCGTTGCGCCGGCAGCATGTACGTTCGAGCCTGAACACGACGTTCTTCGTCAGTTCGCGCGGCGTGAATCGGGGCGAGCCGCTGGGCGACAGGCAGGCCCACCGAATGTTTGAGCAGTTGCGAAGGCAACTGGGCTGGGTGGATCGCGGCGGGCATGGACAGCCTCGGATCCACGACATTCGCCACAGCTTTGCCGTGAGGCGCTTGATCTTGTGGCACGAACAAGGGGTGGACCTTGATCAGCGGATGCTGGCGCTGTCCACGTACATGGGCCACGTCAAGATATCCAACACGTACTGGTACCTGAGTGGGGTGCCGGAGCTGATGGCCTTGGTCGGTGCCCGGTTCGAACACTATGCCGACCTCGGGGCGTGCGACTATGAATAGGCCCAACCAATACAAGCCGCCGAGCTTCGGTGCGTTGGTGCAATCGTTCTTTGCGGACCATCTGACCCAGCAGCGTGGGCTGAGTGCACGTACCGTGGCAGCCTATCGTGATGCGTTCCTGTTGTTCCTGGAGTTTGCCCAGAATCGACTGCACAAGGCTCCCACAGCAATGCAGTTCTCGGACCTGACGCCCGCTCTCATCATGGCCTTCCTTGACCATCTGGAGGCCGACCGGCACAACTCGGTTCGCAGTCGCAATGCAAGATTGGCCGCGCTACGCACGTTCCTGAAGTTCGTGGCGCACAAGGATGTGGCGTCGCTGCATATCGTCGAGCAGGCCCTGGGCGTGCCAATGAAACGCTTCGAGCGGCCCATGCTGGGGTTCCTGACGCGCGAAGAGATGCTGGCGGTGATCGGAACGCCCGGCGTGGGCTGGGTCAGTCAACGCGACGTCTTGCTGCTGGCACTCATGTACAACACCGGCGCTCGGGTGTCGGAGGTGATCGGCGTGAAGGTGGCCGATGTTGTACTCGCGCCCGCCGCCTGCGTGCACCTGCACGGCAAGGGGCGCAAACAGCGCTCTGTGCCGCTGTGGCGCTCGACGGTGAAGTTGCTCCGTGCATGGCTGCGACTGAACCCCGATCTGGGCCCGGCGTCGACCTTGCTGCCAAACCGGGAAGGTCAGGCGATGACACGATCCAACGTGACGCAGCGGCTGGCATTGGCCGTGCAGGCAGCCACCCGCGCACAGCCCAGCCTGGCCGGTCGCCGAATCTCTCCGCACACTTTGCGTCACTCGACGGCAATGCATCTGCTGCAGTCCGGTGTGGACATCAGCGTGATCGCGCTGTGGCTCGGCCACGAGAGTCCGACGACGACCCATCAGTACATCGAAGCCGACCTCGCGATGAAGGAGAAGGCGCTGTCCCGGCTGCAGGACCCCGGCGTCGTCGCACGCCGCTTCCGGGCAGATGACGCGCTCTTGGACTTCCTCAAGACCTTGTGACTATGTATAGCCCTTGGACGCGGCGGCTGTTCTCGTTCGAGGGAACGTCGCGGCCATGCGGGGCCGAACTGTTCATAACTGGGACCTGTGCATAACAGCCTTGAGCCGACATTGCAATCACGACTGGACGAGGTGCAGCTACCGGTAATGACGGCGACACCCAAATTTTCCAATCACGTAAATCCCTGCCATATGGGCAGGGATTGGGACAATGTGACAAGTGACGCGCTAGAAACCCTCTCCCACCTCGCTTAGCGCCAAGGTGGGAGAGTCGCGTCTTAAGTTGATTGTGCGAGTACGGGTTAACCCGTAAAATCCTACCGCTCACCTGCGCGAAAGCCAGGGCCGCAAAGCCTCCGGCCTACCACCTTGCACTTGCTGCAACGGACACGGCAGCGGGGTTGCCAGTCCACCCTTGAGCGGACTGCTTCGCGAATCAACCTGCATTCGCGCCTTGTGGCTCTGACCCTTTTTCTCATTGGGCCAGCCCCTGACGTCCAGCGTGCACATGCCGACAGGACACATGCGCCACCAGGAGCTTCATCTGTTGCAAACCCCAGCATTGGCATGGCTGAACCGGAAACGGATCGGCCTGGCGTGGCGCCGTGCGCTCCTGTGAGATTGAACCTCGTGATCTTCAACCGACTCTCTATCGGCGGCAAACTTTGGGCGGCGGTGGCCACCATCATCCTGTCGCTCGTTGCCGTGCTCGCCGGTACGAGCATCAACACATCGCGCATCAATGCGGCTGCGTCCACCGCCCTCGGGCAAGCCAATACCAAGAGCGAACTGGTGCACTCCTGGGCCTCGATGACCACGCTCAACGTGAACAGGCTGCAGGCCTCCATGCTCAGCTCAGACCCGACGGTGGACGCCTACTTCAAAGACAAGGTGTCGGGGACCATCAAGCAAATCTCCGAGGTGCAGAAGCAAATTGAGGCCATGGAGCTGACCGCAAGCGAAAAAGCTCAGATGGCGAAGATCGCTGCCCTGCGCAAAACTGTGCTCGACGAGCTGGCTGTGGCTCGCAAGATGAAGGACGAGGGGGACCAGGTGGGCGCTGCAGACCGCGTGCAGGGCCCATTCAATGCGGCCATCACACCCTACCTCGGCGCACTGGACGAATTTGCCGTTGGACAGAGCAAGGCCGTAGCGGACGTGCAGTCGCAGAGCGTGGCCGCCCGCAACGCCAACACCCGCAACGCGACCATTGTGGTGGTGCTACTGATGTTGGCCATCGCAGCTGGTGCGGTCGCACTCGTGCGGGGGATTCGCAAGCCCCTGCAGCAGGCCCTCGACTTCGCCCAGCAAATCGCCAAGGGCGACCTGACCGTGCGCCTGAACATGCAGAGCAACGACGAGATCGGTGCCCTGGCCAAGGCACTCGACGAAATGCGCGATCAGCTGGTAAGTGTGGTGGCCGACGTGCGCCGTGGGACCGACAACATCACGGTTGCCTCTGAGGAAATCGCCACCGGCAACCACGACCTGAGCGCGCGCACCGAGCAAACGGCCTCCAACCTGGAAGAGACTGCGGCCAGCATGGAGCAAATGTCGGGCGCCATCAAGCAGTCGGCCGACTCGGCGCGTATGGCCAACCAACTCGCCGATGTGGCCGGCGTGAGCGCGCAAAAAGGCGGCGACGTCGTAGGCGAGGTTGTGACCACCATGCAGGAAATCAATGCCGCCTCGCGCAAGATCAACGACATCATCAGCGTGATCGATGGGATCGCCTTCCAGACCAACATCCTGGCTCTCAACGCCGCCGTGGAAGCAGCCCGCGCGGGCGAGCAAGGCCGAGGCTTTGCGGTGGTGGCCGGTGAGGTTCGCACTTTGGCCCAGCGCAGTGCCCAGGCTGCCAAGGAAATCAAGGAGCTGATTGGCAACACCGTGACCCGCGTGGACGCCGGCACCAACCTGGTGACTCAGGCCGGTGAGACGATGAAGGAAATCGTTGAGAACGTGGTCCGGGTGCGCGACATCATCGGGGAGATCGCCTCATCGGCAACCGAGCAGTCCGAGGGCGTGAACCAGATCAACGCGGCCGTGGCCAACCTGGACCAGATGACCCAGCAGAATGCCGCCCTGGTGGAGGAAAGTGCTGCTGCTGCCTCCAGCATGAGCGAGCAGGCCGCCCAACTCTCCAAGGTGGTGCAGACGTTCCGCCTGAGCGATGCGGATCTGCGCAACAGCCACATTCAGGTGCTGCAGGCGCACAGCATGCCCACGGCCAAAGCCCCCGTTCGCCAGAAGCCAGGGCACAGCACAGTGACGCCAGCCAAGACCTCCAAGCCATCCGCGGCGAAATTGAACGCGCCCAAGGCCGCTGCAGCCCCCGCGTCGGCCCGCCTGAGTGCGCCGGCGCAAGGCTCCAGGTCCGCTACAAGCCCAACCCCGGACAGTGGTGATTGGGAGTCGTTCTGATGACCGCCGTCAACGCCGAATACCTCGCCTTCTGTGTTGGCGCCGAAGAGTACGGCATCAACATCCTGGATGTGCAAGAAATCCGTCAGTACGAGGCGCCCACTCGCATTGCCAACGCTCCAGCCCACACGCTGGGTGTGGTGAACCTGCGTGGCGTCATCGTCCCCATCACGGACCTGGGGCAGGTGCTGCTGCAGCGTCCCACCCCCATCACCGATCAGACGGTGACGGTCTTTTGCACCAAAGGCCAGTCGCTGCAGGGGCTGGTGGTCGACTCGGTCAACGATGTGATCGCGCCCACCGAAGAGGACCGCAAAGGAGCGCCTGCGTTCACGGCCGCTGAGCTGGCCAGCCGACCTGTCGTTGAGGAAATCGCCTGCATGGAAGGCAAGCGCAACGTCATGCTCACCAGCGTGAGTGCCCTGCTCCATTCCCACCAGGCAGACCGGTAGCCTGGAATCCCGGATTGCGGGTAACCGGACACCCCACGCAGCAGGTCTGAACTCAGCCTCGCGTCATTGGAGCAAGGCCCCCCAAAAGGGACATGGCACTTCTCCAAGGCACTGTGTTCGAACAATAGGGCTCACTGCCGGGGTGCTGGCCAAGAACCCCGGTGAGCAGCATGGGCGACCAGCCTGCTCGACATTCACCGCGACGCTGCAGGGCCGGGTGAAAGTCAATTCACTCAGCCAAACGTGGACGTAGCCCCACGCCACGCTCCGGAAATTGTTTTCGGACGCCTCTGATACATGGCTTGCCATATGGCGTCACTTGCCATATACTGTGATACATGGCATCACATCTCAAATCAATTCCTCGATCGACAGCCCGCGTCGGCTGGAACAACCGTTCTCAGACGGTCACGATGCCGCTCGAATATCGTTTTCCGGAGTCAGTGCGCGAGGTGTTCATCCGCAGAGAGGGTGAAAGCGTCATCTTGACACCCCGCCCTACCGATTGGTCAGGTTTCTTCGCCACGGGCATGAAGGCTTCCGCTGACTTCATGGCAGAAAACGAGCGTCTGCCGATCCAGGAGCGCACGTTTTGACGGCCCAACTGTTCATGCTCGACACTGATACCTGCATCTTCCTCATGCGAGGTGAGTCCCAGGTGCTGGCAACAAAGGTGCAGACGGTGCCCTTGCAGCAGCAGGTGATGTCGGCAGTGACGTTTGCAGAGTTGACCTATGGTGTGCATGCCTCTGCATCCGCCAAGCGCAAACAGAACCAAGCTGTTCTCGACAGCTTTGCATTGCACTTGGCAGTGCTGGATTGGCCACAAGACGCCGCGCTGCACTACGCCGAGATTCGTGCTGATTTGAAGAAGCGCGGCGCGCAGATGGGTGCTGCTGATCTCATGATCGCGGCACATGCGAGGGTATTGGGGGCCATCGTCGTCACGAACAACGTCAAGGACTTCGGGCGAGTGAAGGGCCTGCAAGTTGAGAACTGGTGCAAATAGGAAATCGAAAAGCTATGTGCAACACGCAGCGCCACAGCGGCATTGAACGCGTTCCCTGTCTTGACTAAAGTTGTCCCAACAAAAGAGTGAAGCATGACCACATTCAAGTTTGTCAAAACCATTCAGTACACCGAAATTGTTGAAGTTGAAGCTCAGACGTTGGCCGAGGCCGAAGAGAAGGCCTTGGAGGTTGACGGTGAACGAAATCACGACGACACCCTTGTGTTGATGGAGCCAACCCGGTAGTGCAAGCAACTACAACTGCATCTCTCGCTAACGCCCCCGTTCAGCTGTCCTCTTCAAAGCATTGCCGGTCTATGCGCATGGCCGAGAAATACCGGATGGGGAGCGACGAATACGGGAGAGATCGCTTCTGCGGCACGAGACGACGCCCGCTAGGTTCCTGGCGGCATACGAGTGGCACTCGACAGCTGCCACCCCCACGATCCGAGTCGATGCAGCCATGACCGAATACACCCTGACCCGCCAATCTCTGGACACCATTACCGATGTGGAAATGGTATTCGGCACCGTCAAGCTGCTTCCGCCCTACGAGGTAGTCCCTGAAGCCTTCAAGCGTGGCAACAACTACACCAGGCTGATGGATGTTGATTCATTTCCAAAGCTGGGCCATTTCGGGACGCATTCACGTTGAAATTTGAGCCACGTTGCCGCTCTATCCTGCTGAATTTTTCAGCACGGGGGAGCAGGAGTGATCAACGTGAGCACATTGAGCAAGTTACGCCGCCTCGTGCTGAGGCAGGACGTGTCGGTGCGCGAGGCCAGCCGGCGCCTGGGCATCTCGCGCAACACAGCCACCAAGTGGCTCAAAGACGGGCAGATGGCCGAACCCCGATACCCGCAGCGGGTGTCGGGCCCCAGCATCCTGGATCCGTACAAGGAGCAGTTGAGCCAATGGCTCAAGGCCGATAGCCATCGCAGCAAACGCGATCGACGCGGGATCAAGGCCATGTTTGAGGCGCTGCGCGCGCAGGGCTACAGCGGCAGCCGAGGGCCGGTCTACGCCTTTGCCCAGCGCTGGCAGCAAGAGCAAGGCAACGCTGCGCGTGGTGCGGGGTTCGTGCCGCTGAGCTTCGAGTTGGGCGAGGCGTTCCAGTTCGACTGGAGCTGCGAGTACCTGTTCATCGGCGGGCTGCGCCGCCGCCTGGAAGTGGCACACACCAAGCTGGCGGCCAGTCGCGCCTTCTGCCTGGTGGCGTACTACAGCCAAGCGCACGAGATGCTGTTCGATGCGCACGCACGGGCGTTCGCCCTCTTCGGTGGCGTGCCCCGGCGGGGCATCTACGACAACATGAAGACCGCTGTGGACAAGGTCGGCCATGGCAAACAGCGCAGCGTCAATGCACGCTTCGAGGCGATGACCGGGCACTACCTGTTCGAGCCGGAGTTCTGCAACCGGGCCGCCGGCTGGGAGAAGGGGGTCGTGGAGAAGAACGTTCAGGATCGGCGCAAGGACATCTGGCGTGAGGCCAGCGAGCGGCGCTGGGGGACGCTTGGTGAACTCAACGACTGGTTGCAGCAGGCCTGCGTGAAGGCCTGGGCTGAGATGAGTCACCCGGAATGGACTCAGCTCACGGTGGCCGATGTCTGGCAGGACGAACGTGCTCGTCTCATGCCCAACCCCCGTGCGTTTGATGGCTACGTGGAGCAGCCGGTACGGGTCTCTGCGACCGCACTGATCCACTTCCAGCGCAACCGCTACAGCGTGCCGTGTGAATGGATTCATGCGGTGGTCAGTCTGCGGGCCTACGCGGATGGCCTGCTGGTGGTCGGGCCCGATGGGCGACAGGTGCGCCTGGCGCGCAGCTTCGAACGTGATCAGACGCTCTACGACTGGATGCATTACATCGCGCTCATCGAGCGAAAGCCCGGCGCGCTGCGCAACGGCGCGCCCTTCAAGACCATGCCCGAGCCACTGCAGGAAATGCAGCGCCAGTTGCTGCGCCACAGCGGTGGCGACAGGGTGATGGCGCAGGTGCTCATGGGGGTGAGCCTGCATGGACTGGAGGCCGTGGTGGTGGCGGTAGAGCTGGCGCTGCAGTCCGGGCGGGTGAGTGCCGAGCACGTGCTCAACGTGCTCTCGCGTCTGAAGGAGCAGCGCGTGCCCGAGCCACCGGTGGCCACGATGCTCAAGCTCAACACGCCGCCACTGGCCAACCTGCAGCGCTACGACGCACTGCGCAACGTCCAGCCTCATGAGGCATCACCGGAGTCCGACCATGCATGACGTCATTGATGCCCTCAAAGCGCTGGGCCTGCACGGCATGGCCAGTGCCTGGCCGGAGGTACTGGGCACCGCCCGCATGAAGTCGCTGGATCATGAGGCCGTGCTGCACCAGCTCATCAAGGCCGAGACCGCTCAGCGTGAGGTGCGTTCCATGGCTTACCAGATGCGCGTGGCGCGCTTCCCTTCGCACCGTGACCTCGCCGGCTTTGACTTCGCCCACGCGCAGCTCGACGAAGCACTGGTGCGCCAGTTGCACACCCTTCGCTTCGTGGAGTCGGCGCACAACGTGGTGCTGGTTGGTGGCCCCGGCACGGGTAAAACCCACCTGGCCACGAGCCTGGGGATCGAGGCCATTCGCATGCATGCCAAGCGGGTGCGCTTCTTCTCAACGGTGGACCAGGTCAACGCCCTTGAGCTGGAGAAGGCGCAGAACAAGGCCGGGCAAATGGCGCACCGCCTGATGTACGTCGATCTGGTGATCCTGGATGAACTGGGCTACCTGCCATTCACGCAGTCGGGCGGCGCGATGCTGTTCCACCTGCTCTCCAAACTCTATGAGCGAACGAGCGTGGTGATCACCACCAACCTCACCTTCTCGGAGTGGAGCAGCGTCTTTGGAGACGCCAAGATGACCACGGCCTTGCTTGACCGGCTCACGCACCATTGCCACATCGTCGAGACGGGCAACGAGAGCTGGCGATTCAAGCACTCCAGTGCCGCTGGCGCGGCTCCCCCAAAGCAACGCCCAAAGAGCCAGAAAGGAGATCGAAAAACAGCAGACCCGATAGACTTATCCACAACCGAATAGTCAAAGAATCCATCAACCCAGTGGCTCAATATTCAACGTGATCACTGGCTCAGTTGTGCTGATGAATCAACACTTTGACACGCGTGCTGATGTGCGCAGCAAGCGCCTGGGGATCGCTCTGGCCGGCCACGATGGCGTTGAGCACGGCGCGCCCGCTCTGGCCCAGGATGTCGCTGAGTACCACGCCCAGCTTCAGGTTGGCGTCTTCGAGCACTTTCTCCAGGCGCTGGGCGTGCGCGGCGCGCTCGCGCACGAACTGCTTGCGCGTGCGGGTGAGCGTGCGCAGTTCCTGCACGGCCACCGGCGGCACGAAACTGGCGCGAATCAGGCCGTGGGCCAGCAGGTCGGCCAGCCACGTCGCGTCGTTGACGTCGGTCTTGCGTCCGGGCACGTTCTTGACGTGCGCGGCATTGGCCAGCACCAGTTCGACGTGGCCTTCGAGGATGTGCCATACGGGCTTCCAGTACACGCCGGTGGCCTCCATGGCGACGTGCTCAACGCCGAAGGACTCCAACCAGTCGGCCAATGCCAACAGGCCCGAGGTGGTGGTGGCAAAGGTGCGAACCTCCTGCACAGGAGGGCCATTGCCAACGATGCGTGCGCAGGCCACCACGGTCTGCTTGTGCACGTCCAGTCCCGCACAGCGGGGATGAATGACTTCCATGATCGCCTCCATGTCGCGGCGACATCGGCGGGCGGCCCACGTCATCGAAATCTAGCAGGCCGTTGAAAAAATGCTCATCGAACGCGCCAGGGTCGTGGATTTCGAAGAAACGGATCGCGCAAACTGGCCTGCGCAGCGATTGGAGCGGCCATTTCGGCCTGTTTGCAGGCCGTTTTGCCCGTTCCGGGCGCACGTATCCCATGGTTCACGCATGATGCGCGTCCCACCAACCGCCCAGACTGCCCATGCGCACCAGGTTGTAGGTGGCAAAGCACAGCAGCGCCTGGCCCGCGAGCTTGGCCTGACCGATCAATTTGGTCTTGGCCAGACCGCCCACTGTCTTGATCCAGCCAAAGGCCTCCTCGATTCGCTTGCGCACTTTGAGGCTGGTTTTGTAGCCCTCGTGGCGCTTGATGCGCCCATCGACTGCAGAGTGCTTGTCCTTGGCCGCCACGTGCGGCGTGACCAAGAGCCGGCGACAGCCCTTGATGAAGGCCTTGCTGTCGTAGCCCTTGTCGGCGCCGACCGTGGCCCGCTTGTTCCTGTTGCCCCGGCGTTTGAGCATCGCCAGCGCCGCCTCGCGCTCGGCGGTGCCACTGGCATGTGTGATCTCCACATCCACGATCAGACCGTTGCGGTTCTCCATGAGGATGTGCCCCATGTGGCACAGGCGGGACCTGTCGCCCGCGCTCTTCTTGAACAGCCGGGCATCGGCATCGGTGGTGCTGGCATGGGTGCCGTTGCAGCGCTCCTGCCCTTTGAAGTTCACCTCGGGGTTGCGTCCGGGTGGCGTGCCGCTGTCGTCGTCTTTGCGTTTGAAACTCTTGTGCGAGGCCCAGGCCTCAATCAGCGTGCCGTCCACGCTGAAGTGTTCGTCGCTGGCAAGCCGGCCCCACTGGGCGCTGAGCTTGACGCGCTCGAAGAAGGCGCGCGCCAGGTCTTCGTTGAAGAGGCGTTCGCGGTTGGCGCTGAAGGTGGAGTGGTCCCAAACTTTGTCCTCGATGTTCAGGCCGACGAACCAGCGGTACAGCAGGTTGTAGTTGACCGCCTCGACCAGCTGGCGTTCGCTGCGGATGGAGAACAGGATTTGCAGCAGCAAGGCCTTGAGCAGCATCTCCGGCGGCACCGACGGTCGGCCACGGCGGGCGTACACCGCTTCGAACTCGCTGTTCATGCTCGCCAGCAGCGCATCCACCACGGCGCGCAACTTGCGCAGCGGGTGTGCCGCTGGCACTCTTTCTTCAAGGCTGATGTAGCTGAACATCGCCCCCTGGAAGTCTTGGTTGCCTCTCATCTTTCTTGTCGCAGTTGTTGCGGGATGGCTTCAGATCGTAGCGGCCGACGCGGACGCTCGCAGGGGATTTTTCAACGGCCTGCTAGGATGCGTGCTCCAGGGCGCAAGGCCCAGGGCGACAGTACGGGGTGCTCGTGAGGCCGCGGGTCCCACTGACATACGGGCTGGCTGCACCAGGTTTGAGCCGACCTCTTTGCCGGACGCCGCAACCGCTATTACAGCTCCGTTTCATCCGTCGCGGAAGGCGCTCAGCGCCATGGAGCACTGACATGGCTTTGGCCTTGCGCACGGGGTGTCCGCCCTGGGGTGACGCCGCAAAGCTTGCAGGCATTCAGCCTGAGTAGTGGCCGCCGCAGAACGCTCGTGGAACGCAGAATTGGTCTCGTCATCCCGCGTCTGTTATGCATCCGCCGACGAATGTTGGACGCACGAGGTCGCGGTTCCAGCGGTGCAGGCCATTTGATGTGTCCTGTTGTGCCAGGTCATCGCGCTCATGATCCGTAGCACCTCAAAGATTTGCGTGACTTCGTTGTCTCAATCGATAGCCAGATCGATAGCTTTCAGCGCTGCGGTAGAGCTTGCTGGACATTGAGGCTTCGAGGTGCAGGCTGGACCACACACCTTCCCTCCCTGGTTGGGCTGAACTGTTGCCTGCCACCGCTGTTTGACGCGTGCTGGCTGCCGCGTCTTGCTTCGCTCTAAGGTCGCGCGCGCATGCCTGTTCGGACGTGAAGGCTTGAAACAGGCTCTTGAACTTGTAGCTCGTTGGTTCGCCGGTGTCGTTCCTCGCGCAAGTCTTTTCGATTTTGCCGCAAGTTCAAGCTCCCTGAGAAGGCCCCGCCATCTGCGCTTAACTGAATCTGAATCTCTTCGTTCAGATCTTCCTACGGGGGGCTCCATTCCGGGTAAGCAGCATCAATTTGGCACTGATCCTTCGAAACGTCTGACCAGAGGGTAAACCCGAAGATTCGACGAAGATGTGCATCTGATTTTTGGATTTTGCTTATCCATAAGAAATTGAACAGCAAATGAGACCCGCGACCTATACTGCGCATCTCCCGAATTTCTAAAAAATCATAGGAGACAAAATGAACAGTAGTGATTGTCTAAAGGCTAATCTACGATCCCGGATCCGGTCAGTCCATTTCAGCATTGGCTGCGAGTCAAGGGATGGACGAAGTTGAATTTGCATATGACCTGCAACTGGCGAATGATGGGAAAACCCTTCTTTACTCGCCTTTTGCGAACTATGCGCATGCCAATTTGGATGCCTGCCAGGAAATGGTTCAACACCCGCATTCACTCCTGTCTTTGGGTGACGGTGGTGCGCACGTAGGCCTGATCACCGATTCCAGTTCCACCACATTCATGCTCACGCACTGGGTGAAGCAGCAAGGACTGCCATTGGAATGGGCTGTACAGAAGCTCACCAGCCTGCCGGCGGAGATGATGGGATTGAAAGACCGCGGGGTCATCAAGCAAGGTATGAAAGCCGATTTGAACATTATCGACCTGGACCGCCTTGAGATCTGTTTCCCCTACGTGGTTTCAGATCTTCCGGCCGGTGGAACGCGATTCACGCAGGACTCAGATGGATATCTGGCTACGTTCCTCTCGGGTAAGTGTGTCGTCCGCGAAGGCAAACCCACAGGCCTGCTGCCTGGGCGACTGGTCAGAAGTCACTCCCTCGTCGGATCAAACAATTGAATTTTAAGAACAATGTCATACAAGTCTACATACCCAAGCATTAACGGTTGCAAGCTTCATTTGCGCGAAGCTGGCAAGGGGCGGCCCATTCTGTTCCTGCACGGTGCAGGCAGCGGTGTCATGGAATGGCTTCCTTTCTTTGACCGCCTTGCAGAGGCGGGTCATCTGCTGGTGCCAGATCATCCTGGTTTCGGCGACTCTGACGATCCCAGTTGGATCAAGGCCATTCCGGACATGGCCATGTTCTACCTGGAGATGCTTGAGGAGCTTGATCTTCATGATGTTCATGTGATTGGGCATTCGCTGGGAGGCTGGATCGCTGCCGAAATGGCTGTGCGCAACAGGACCCGCATCCGTGACATCACCTTGATGGCACCCGCCGGCCTGCGGAAAAAGGGGCTGCAGTATGCAGACCTTTTCATTCAAACGCCCTTGGAGCGCGTCAATGCGTTGTATGCCGACAAGCGCTTTGTTGAGGCCCAATTGGCCAAGCCTCTTTCAGAGGAGGACCGCGACAAGCTGTTGAAGAACTGGTTTGCGTCGGCAAAGCTTGCGTGGGAACCCCGTGGATTCAGCCTGGTATTGCCGAACTGGCTGCACCGGATCAAAAACCCTGTGCGGTTGATCTGGGGCAAGGACGATGCGGTGATCCCGAGTGCAGTGTCATCAGAGTGGGTCGAGAAACTACCCTCCGTGAAGTACTTTCAGATGATCGAGCAATGTGGGCATATGCCCCACATTGAAAAGCTGGACGAAGTCGTTGGTCGACTTATCGAAGACATTAAAACGAGCGCATAACATGCAGCATATTTACTTTACCTTGATGCCCTACCGCCCGCTTGACATGGAGGCGGCGGCAAAACAGAGATCTGCTTGGGTCGTGTTGCCCAACAGCCTGTATGACCCCAAGAAAGGCGCAGACGACTACGAAAGCCACATGAACCTGCTGGAGGAGGCTGATGCGCTGGGCTTCGACGGGTTGGGCGTCAACGAACATCACCAGACCGCCTATGGAATGATGCCAGCGCCGAATCTGATTGCGAGTGCGATCATCCAGCGGACGAAGCGCGCGAAAATTGCCATTCTTGGCCGGGCGTTGCCTTTGGTGAGCAATCCCATCTATATCGCCGAAGAGTTTGCCATGTTGGACAACCTGTCCAGAGGCCGTCTGATTTGTGGTTTCGTGCGTGGTATCGGTGCTGAGTACCATGCGGCCCCTATCAATCCCGCTTTCTCGCATGGCCGTTTTCACGAGGCCCACGACCTGATTGTGAAAGCCTGGACGACCCCGGGTCCGTTCGCATGGGAAGGCGAGTACTACAACCACAACTATGTCAACCTCTGGCCAAGGCCTTACCAGAGCCCCCGCCCGCCGATCTGGATTCCATCGCAAGGCTCAGCCGAAACGATCGACTGGGCCGCGCATCCCGATCGGAAGTATCCGTTTCTGATCACGTTTGCGCAGGAGTCCAATGTCATCAGAAACCTGAACGCGTACCGTGAGAAGGCACGTGAGTATGGTTATGAAGCAAGCTCCGAGCAGCTGGGATGGGCCGCACCGGTCTACGTGGCGGATACCTATGAGCGCGCCATCGAGGAAGCTCGGGCCGGTGTCGAGTCGTTGTTCAACAACTACTTGACGCTGCCCATGGAAATGCTGATGCCGCCCGGCTACACGTCCTTGTCTTCGATGAAGAAGACCATGGCCGCGCGAGCGGGCATTGGTTTGAAGCGCCAGACCATTGAAGAGATGATCGAGTTGGGCACGGTGGTGGTGGGCACTCCGACCATGGTTCGGGACAAGATCCAGAAAATGCGCGACGCGACCAATATCGGCATCTTCGTGGCGCTGCTTCAGATCGGTGTCATGGGTGATGAACTCGCCCGCCGAAACATGCAGATGTATGCCTCTGAAGTGATGCCGCACTTGAAGTGAACGACCGAAGGAGCTACGCAGTGAATCGCAAGCCTTATATCGTTGGCATCGGGGGTACTTCCAGGCCGAACTCCTCGTCGGAGCTCGCCTTGAGGCAGGTGCTGCAGGACCTGGAGGGCATGGGCGCTCAGGTTGAGTTGTTCACGGGCCATGCACTGAGCAAACTGCCCATCTATGGAGACGAGGTCGACGCTCACGACGACCTGCGTGAATCTTTCATCAAGGCATTGAGAGAGGCTGATGGCGTGGTGATTTCTTCGCCTTGCTACCACGGCGGCGTGTCAGGTCTGATCAAGAACGCTCTGGATTACGTGGAGGATATGCGAAATGATCCGCGTGTCTATCTTGATGGCAGGGTCGTTGGCGTGATCGCCTGCGCCTATGGCAACCAAGGGGTGGGGACTGTACTGAACCAGTTGCGCCAAATTGTGCATGCCCTTCGCGGTTGGCCTACCCCCATTGGCGTGGGCATCAACTCCCTTGAGGTTCGATTCACCGGTGATGAGTGCTCGGATGAATCTATTCGAAAGCAGATCAAATTGATGGCAAAGCAGTTGGTTCAGTTTGTTCCACGAATGACTGAAGCCACTGCTTGACTACAGAAGTCGATGATTACCTAGTCAGCCCTGAACAATTCAGTTGTCAGCTACAGATAGGCTGACGTCGCCAGGAGCGGCCAGCAGTGCGGCGATGACCGCCTGCATCGATAACCCGAATCGGGCGCAATAAAGCCGCAGCGCGGCCAGGATCAGGCGCAGGTTATGCCCGGCACCGCACATCACCGCGTGCAGCGCATCGCCCAGCGCACCCTTGAGCGGGTTGCGGCCCAGCCGCCCGTCCATCTTCATGTGCCCAATGGCCGGTTCGATGGCGCTGCGCCGCTTGATCATGGCCCTGAGCGTTCGGGTGATGCCCCGCTTTTGGCCCGACATCAGGATGCGCACACCTTCAACTTTCACACCCCGGTAGCCCTTGTCCACGATTGCCGTGGCGGGCGGCCTGTCCGTGCCAGTGAGGATGCCCACCTGCTCCAGTGTCTCAGCCAGGGTGTGGCCGTCGTAGGGGTTGCCCGGCATGGAGCGCATGCCCACCACCAGGCCTTCCTTCAACGTGGTAGCGATGCTGACCTTCACGCCGAACTCGTACGGTGTCCTGGCTTTGCCTTTGCTGATGCATTCGACCTCGGGCGCGTGCAGGGCGTACAGCTTGTTCTTGTCCTTCGTGCGTTGGCTGAGGATGCGGCCGGTGCGCTGCAGCAGGTCTTGGACCTTGGCCTGGGCCGCTTCGGGCAGCATGTGCAGTTGGCGGGCCACCTCGCGGTGCACGCGGCCAACCCGGGTGCGCAGTGTGCGAACGGCCTTGTTCATGCGCTTGAACTGCTTGGCGTGGGCGTAGCGCCCGATCTGCGCGGCCAGCCGTGGGGCGATGCGGTTGTAGTTCTGGCGCAGTTTCAGCCCCTTGCCCTCGGCCACCTTGACCAGGTGCTGGCGGCTTCGCTCCAGCAGGCGGCTGTCGGTGGGGTGAGCGATAGCCTTGGGCATCACCGTGGTGTCCACGATCACTTGCTGCACGCTGGCTTTCTTGATGACGCCACCACGCCGGGCGGCATCGATGCTGGCCGCCAGCAGCATCTCCACGCCTTCTTCCCCAACGCGCTTTCTCCAGCGCGTCAGGCTGGACGGGTCAATGGGCAGCTCGGTCTGCAGGTAGGTCTCGCCGCAGAAGAACTGCCAGTATGGGTTCTCCACCCAGGTGTTGACCACCGCCTCGTCGGAGGCATCGAAGGTGTGCTGCAGGTACAGCAGCCCGGCGACCAGGCGCGGCGCCAAGGCGGGCCGCCCGCGCCCCGAAGTGAACGACACCGCGAACGTGCGCTCGATCTCGGCCCAGTCGATCAGCGCGCCCAGCCTGACCAGCGGATGCTTCATGTTGATCTGCTCGTCCAGTCGTGGACGAAACAACTCGCCCGTTTGCGGCTGCGAAGGCTTCGGACCCATCGGACTCCCCGGAGAAATTTGCAAGAAAACAGGCACTGGCAAGACCATACCTTGCAAATCCCGCGCCCATCAACTCGAAGAACAACCAGTCAGATCAAGGGCTTGCGAGTTGTTCAGGGCGGACTACCTATGGGGTACTATGGTTGAATGAAGATATCGGACGTTGATTTAAATCTGCTGCCCCTGTTTGATGAACTCATCAGAACCCGCAAGGTTTCAGCAGCAGCGAGAGCGCTAGGCATGAGTCAGCCGGCAAGCAGCTATGCGCTTGCCAAACTGCGGAAGCTCTTCAACGATCCGTTATTCATCCGCACTCATGCCGGCTTGCACCCGACGCCGTTGGCTTTGAAACTGGCGCCGGCCATTTCCAAGGCATTGCGGACCATTCAAGATGAGATATTGCTGGAGCCCGAAATCAGTTTTCAGGCGCGTGATGAAACTCGTACATTCTCCATCAATATCACGGCGGCTGGCGCCGTCATTTTTGTGCCACCAATCCTCGAGCACATTGCGACGGCACGCAACATCACGATCAACATCGTGGACCATCCTGCTGACCAGCTCCATCATTTGATGGAGTCTGGAAAGGTGGACCTTGCATGTGGATTTCTGTCTGGCATTCAGGAGATGAACCTTCACCGGCAACTGCTGTTTCGCAACCCTTTCGTTTGCATTGCGAGGCGATCTCACCCTCGCCTGCGTGGAGTGTTGACGCGTGAACAATACCTTTTGGAGGAGCATGCGGTGGTGAGGCGCAGCCCGCATGAATCCACTTGGCTCGACAGAGAGCTGAAGCAGCGTGGAATTCAACGGAAATGCAAGATCACGGTGCCTCATGCATTGAATATTCCTTCGATCATCGAAAACAGCGATTTATTGGCCACGATACCCCAGCCCTTGGCTGAAAGATTTTGCGCCGCCGGCGACCTTCAGATGTATCGACTTCCTGTTGAGCTGCCATTGTTGGCTGGATACCAATATTGGCATACCCGATTCCATCGAGATTCCGCGATTATTTGGTTGCGGCGAGCAACATCCGAGCTATTTCGCGTGGCCTAAAAGAGATAAGGAAAATGTATGTTGGGTTTGATGCAGCGCCAACCATTGTTGATCTCCTCGTTGATTGATTTCGCAGCGAGACATCATGGTGACGGAGAAATTGTTTCGCGCCGAGTAGAAGGCGATGTGCACCGATACACATGGAAGGACGTGCGGCAGCGTTCGATGCAGGTAGCTCACGCTTTGGAAAAGGGTGGCATATCGACAGGGCAGCGGGTGGCCACGCTGGCTTGGAATGGCTATCGGCATCTGGAACTCTATTACGGTGTGAGCGGATCGGGTCGGGTGCTGCACACCATCAATCCACGGCTTCATCCGGAGCAGGTGGCCTGGATCGTCAGCCACGCTGAGGACCAGGTGCTGGCTTTCGACACATCCTTCTTGCCCATGGTGCAGTCCATTGCGGGCAAGTGCCCAGGGGTAAGGCTCTGGATCGCGCTTTGCGAAAAGGATCAACTTCCGGTCGATTCGGGGATTCCGGGACTGTTGAGCTATGAAGATTGGATTGATGGCCATCTGGCCGAGTACCCGTGGCCGGATCTGGATGAGAACGTTGCGTCCAGCTTGTGCTACACGAGTGGGACGACGGGGAACCCCAAAGGGGTGCTCTATAGCCACCGCTCCACGCTCTTGCACGCTTACGCAGCGGCATGGCCGGACGTCATGAACCTGTCGGCGCGTGATTCGGTGTTGCCTGTTGTGCCGATGTTTCACGTAAATGCTTGGGGTATCCCATATTCGGCGGCGCTTGTGGGATGCAAGCTGGTGTTTCCAGGGCCTGCTTTGGATGGCAAGTCGGTTTATGAGTTGCTCGAAGCGGAACAGGTGAGCTTCGCTGCGGGGGTGCCCACGGTCTGGCAGATGCTGTTGGGATACGTCGAAGCCAACGGCTTCAAGCTCAACCATTTGCGGCGCACCATCATCGGCGGATCCGCATGCCCTCCCTCGATGATGGATGCCTTCCGTGAGCGCCATGGCGTGGAGGTGCTGCATGCCTGGGGCATGACAGAAATGAGCCCGGTCGGCACTGTTGGCACGCTCAAGAACAAGCAGATCGCCTTGCCCAAGGAGGAGCAAACAGCGGTACGGCTCAAGCAGGGGCGCGCGGTTCCTGGCGTCGACATGAAGATTGTGGACGACGCCGGCCATGAGTTGCCCTGGGATGGCCGCAGCTGTGGTGACCTGCTGGTGAAGGGGGGCTGGGTCGTCAAGGGTTATTTCAGAGAGAACGTGGACAGCCCCCTTGTTGATGGCTGGTTTCCTACCGGGGATGTTGCGGTCATCGATGCGGATGGGTTCATGCAGATCACCGACCGGAGCAAAGACGTGATCAAGTCCGGCGGCGAGTGGATCAGCTCCATCGATGTCGAGAACATCGCCGTGGCCCACCCCGACGTGGCAATGGCGGCATGCATTGGCGTTCGGCATCCCAAGTGGGACGAGCGGCCGATCGTTGTCGTTGTCAAGAAGCCCGGTGCTGACATGACGAAACAGGCGCTGCTGCAGTTCTACGAGGGCAGGCTCGCGAAGTGGCAGATCCCCGATGACGTCGTGTTTGTTGAGACGATTCCCTTGGGTGCCACAGGAAAGATGCTCAAGTCCAAGTTGAGAGAACAACTGCAGGACTACAAGTTGCCTTTGCCCTCCTGACGGATCCAATCGCACGCAACGCGCCATAACCAGAACGGAGTTTCTGGGGCTCCCACGCGGGCCCCTACGGACTCCGTGTGCCTAGCCCCCTGAAATTATGTCAAGCACCATCAGTGAGCGGGAGCTCGCATTTCTTCTCTACGAATTTCTGGATACAGACGCTCTGCTCCAGCGTGATCGTTATGCCGAGCATTCGCGGGAAGTCTTCAACGCAACGCTGGACACCGCGCGCAAGATCGCAGAAGACTTCCTGGCACCCCACTTTCGAGAGGGCGATGAGAACGAACCGCTCTTCGTTCATGGCAAGGCTCAACTCATCCCTCCCACCCGTGGAGCATGGCGAGCCATCGCTCGCGCGGGCTTTCTAAATGCCCACTGGAACGAGGCGGAGGGTGGTCTCCAGCTGCCTGAGGTGGTGCTGCGCGCTGCCATGAGTTCGTTCTATGCGGCGAATGTCAGCACGGCGTCGTATCCGATGCTGACCATAGCCGCCGCCAACTTGTTGCGGGCATTTGGCAGTGCCGAACTCAAGTCAAGGTATCTCGCGTCCATGGGGGATGGCCGGTGTGCAGGCACGATGGCGTTGACCGAACCGGCACAAGGCTCTGGCCTTGCGGACATCACCACCAAGGCCGTGCCGCAGGCCGATGGCAGCTACCGTCTCTTCGGACAGAAGATGTTCATATCCGGCGGCGATCAGGATCTGACCGAGAACATTGTTCATATGGTGCTCGCTCGTATACAGGGAGCACCACCGGGTGTACGTGGAATCTCGCTGTTCCTCGTCCCGAAGCTATTCTTCATTGCGGGCTTGCTCGCATGTCATGTCAGGGAAAGTGCCAAGTTTGACCCAAACCATGGCCACCCCCAATCGCTTGACCACGTAGAAGGCGCGCACTCCGGTGTGCGTCATACGCATTGCCAACTTTGGTGTTTCGGTGTCATAGATCACCTGGCGCTTACCCGCAGCGGGGGCAACCAGACCGGCCAGGAGGGTCTTGGTGAGCTTTTGATGATTCGCAGTAGCCACGGTGTCCACCTTTCCATTTTTGGGCTAGCACCGGGCTAGCAAACAGGGGATGATTTCGTAAAACTTCGTGCTAGCCCGTTAAGTCTATTATGCCGAGTTCATTGGGAAAGTATAGATTTATTCAGGTGCATTAATTAGTGGGTCTATGTATACCTGCTAATTCGTAATGAGAAGGTCGGGGGTTCGACTCCTCTCTCCGGCACCAGATCCGAAAGAAAAAGCCCGCTATGTAAGTCATAGCGGGCTTTCTTGTTCTCTGCGGCCGTATAGCCACCATGTAGCGAATCGGGCTGAAGAACGGCAAAGTTCCCCCAGTGTGTCCCCACAACCTTTGCCCTGGCGGGCGTACGTCTCAGGGAATGTAGTTCAGCGTCTCCGGCAACGGCAGATCGATCGGCGTCTCGAACAAGGGCCCGGCGCCATCCGGATCGACGACGGTCGAACCCTGGCTGGCAAAAAAGGTGGCGAGCTGGTCTTGCGCCGCAATCGCAAAATTCCGGGTGTTGGCGCCACCGATCGCCGTCAGGAAGCCATGCGGATCCTTGGGAAGGCTAGCGTCCTGCGCATACACCAGGTCATATTGATAGAAGGTTTGCCGATCGGCCAGGTCGCCGGCGCGCAGGATGGCGGTCGACGTCGGGTTGGGCGATTGCTGGTCACCCTTGGCGTTCTGCAGGATCACCGGCCGCACGCGGACGCCCGGCAACGGCTGCTTGCGCAGCAGCGGCGCGTAGCTGACGTTATTGCCGGACTGGCCGACCCACTCGCCGCGGTCGAACATCTGCGCGATGGCAGTTGCACCGGGCACGTTGTTCACGAGGACCGGTTGGTTGCGCAAGGGGATGCTCTCCTCGAAGCGGAGGTTGTTCGGCGGTGCAACCCCTGGCGCGGGCGGAAGATTGATGAGCGAAGGCGTGCGCGCGGCGAGGTCTGTGCCGCGGGACGCGATGCGGAACCCGCCGAGGCGCGTGGTCTCGAACAGCGAGCCGCCGGCCACGTTCAGCACCGATGCCTGGATAGCGGGCTCCAGCGCGACGAACGAGCCCCCGTAGATTCCGCCCCAGGACTGTCCGGCGTAGTAGATGCGCCGGGCGTCGAGGTCCGCGCTTCCGTCGCCGTCCACGTCCACGCCCGCCCGGATCTGCCGCACGAGATGGAACAGGTCGGCCACCGTCTGCCGGATGCCGTCGCGCGAGCCGATCATCGAGAGGTAGGGCGGTTTGGCCGAGGCCCCCTCCGTCCCGCCGAAAGTTCCGTCGCCGTTGACGTCTTCGGAACGCCCGCCCGCCGGGACCACCACGGTCCGACCGGCCGCGTTGGTGACCTCCAGGGTTCCCAGCGGACCGCCGCCATGGCCCATACCGTTGATGGCGACCGTCGCGATGCCCTTGGCCGCGAGGCTGGATGCGACATTCCACGCACCGTTGTTCATGGATCCGCCGAAGCCGTGGCCGAAAATCATCACCGGCCATCCGCCCGCCGGGCGCGGGCCGGTCGGGAGGAAGACCTGCACGACCACGTCATGGGTCGAGAAAGGCTGCGGCACGCCTTCGAGCGTCGCCACGCCCGGGATGTAATAGTCGGTGTTGAGATAGCGCTGCGCCTGGTAGCGTCCGTAGGCGACTTGGCCAACCACGGCGCCTCGCAAGTCGAGGTCCGCGAGCGAGAGGGTCGACGCGGCAAACGTCGGCAGCCCGGTGGTCTGCCGCTGCAGCCGAATGCTTGCCAGCGAAGCGCGATCGAACAGGGCACGGACTGGCGCGCCCGCTTGCGTGCCGATCATGAAATCCACGGCAGCCGCTGGCGTGCTCGCCTGCACCGCTTGTTGGATGCGGGTCAGCTCGATCGTGGAACTGCGCGTGGTGAACAGGCTGGCCGCGATGAGGTTCTCGCCGGGTGGAACGACGTTCATTGCTTCGGCCAGCGCGGTGGCGTAGGCGGTGCCATCGGGACCCGAGGCCTTACCCGTCGCCGCATTGTGCCAAGCGCCCCGGGAAAGGCGACGCCCTTGCAGGTCGCGGATCCCATCGGTCACCACGAGCAGGTAGCGGGCGTGCTCCGCCAGCAGTTGGTCGCTCTCTACGAAGATGGTTTTCGTCGCAGAATCCCACGTCGCCTGGTTGATTCCTACTCGCTGACCACGCGCGGCGCCGGTTTGCGCATCACCCACCTGCAGCAGGTAAACGGTGTCGGTTGTGATCGTGGCGGGATCGATGTCGCCGGTGAAGGGGATCGAGATGCGCGGTTGCGTATTGAACCCGTCGAGCGTGTTGATCAGGCTCAGGTCCGCGCAGTCGCTCACGCGCACACTGCAGTCAGGAAGCGGCAGCGCAATCCGCCGAGCCGTGTACTGGGTGGTGTCGGAGACGGTGAAGCGGTCCGACGGGAACGGCGTAGCGTCCACGCTGGAGGTACTGAGCTGGACGCTCACGTCCGAAAGCTCCTCGCCGCCGGAGCACCCGACGGCGAGAACCGAACATGCGGCCAGCGCCGAGAGGAAAGCTGCGGACCGCGGGAAACGGCCTGCGTTGGAGTCGGGGAAGGGGCGAGGGATGCGCATGTTGTCTCCTGTTGGATTGGCTTCTTGCCTTCATGCACACCAGCAACGCGCCAGGCCGCATGAAGGCAGATCCGGACGATATCGAGCCGTCGAGCCTGCGCACTATCGGTCCGTGCAAAGTTGGTTTCAAGGATGGAGACTTGGAACTGGTCTGCGTTCTTGCCCACGCGGAAGCTCACGAAAAACGTTCCGCCGCGACAAGTCCAGCAGTCTCGACCTGCGAGCTTTCTCAAGGTAAAAGCGCCGCAAATGCGGCGCTTTTACCTGCTTGCGTCCGCGGGCCCTACCGCCCCTGCTTCGGCAGGTTCAGGCTCTGCAGCACCGGCAGCCAGCGATCCGCCTCGACCTGGATGAATTTCGCCAACTGTTCCGGCGTTCCACCCCGCGGCTCCATGCCGATGGCCTGGGCCTTCTCCACGAACTGGGGGTCGGCGATCACGTCGTTCACGGCCCGGTTCAGCCGCTGGATTACATCCTTTGGCGTGGCCGCGGGGACTGACAGCGAATACCACAGGGTGGCCTCGAGGTCGAAGCCCTGCTCCTTGAAGGTGAGCGCTTCCGGCACCTGCGGCATGCGCTTGCTGTCCATCACGCCCAGCACGCGCAGCCTGCCGCTGCGGATGTGCGGCAGCGAGCCGGTGATCGAGGTGCCGTGGATGTCGATGTTGCCGCCCAGCAGGGCCTGCACCGCCGGCGAGTCGCCGCTGAAGGGGATGTGCGTGGTGCTGATGCCCAGCGACTTTTCGAAGCTCATGGGTGCCAGGTTGGTCAGGATGGCCGCGCCGGGGGAACCCCGGTTGATCTTGCCCGGGTTCTTCTTGGCGTACTCCACCATCTCCTTGATGTTCTTGTACGGCAGGTCGGTGCGGCCGACGATGATCGCCGGCTGGTAGGCGATCTGCGACACCGGCGCGAAGTCCTTCTGCGGGTCGTAGGGCAGCTTGTCATACAGCACCGTGTTGTTCGCCAGCGTGCCCAGCGAGGACACCAGCACCGTCAGCCCGTCAGGCTGCGAGCGCGCCACGTAGTCGGCGGCGACGATGCCGCTGGCGCCGGGCCTGTTCTCCACGATGGTCTGCATGCCGCGCTTGGTCAGCTCCGCCGCGAGCAGGCGCACGTACTGGTCAGTACCGCCACCGGCGTTGAAGGGAACGACGATGCGGGTTGCCTGCTGCGCCTGGGCACTGCCGAGGGCGGCACAGAGGCCGAGCAGCATTCCTGAAAAGATCCTGCGAGAAATCACCTTTGTCTCCTTGCCCTCTGGTGGGCCTGTGCCTGTGGAAGTGATGCGCCGAACGCGGCGGATGATCGGCGTGTGGAAGTCAGTCTAGTAGCGGCCCCGGCGACGCGACCTGCAAGGTATGAAAAGCTGGTTTCCATGCCGTGCACGGGCACGCGGGCGAGGCGGGGCCACGATGGACGGCCTGATTGCAGCGATCCCGCCCCATGCACACCGCACCCGAAACCCCTTCTTCGCGCCAGGCCCTCTGGGCCATGTACACCGCGGTCCCGGCCGTGGTTGCGGGTTATCCCTTGCTCGAGGCTTTGCAGGCCTGCCGGCGCCAGGCCATGGCCGCCGAGCCCGGCCCCGGTCGCGCGCCGTTCAACCGGATCGCGCACAGCACCCGCACCTGGATGCACGGCGACCGCGATTTCAACACGCCCACCGTCGACCTTCTGTACAGCAACGCCTGGATCGACCTGCGGCAGGGCCCGGTCGTGCTGGAGATTCCGGCGCGCAGCCGCTTCTTCGTCGTACAACTGCTGGATGTCCACACCGAGAACTTCTTCAACCTCGGCACGCGCAATGTCCCTGCCGGGGGGGCCCGCTACGCGCTGCTGCCGCCGGGCGCGCCCGCCTCGCTGGCGCCCGCGGGAACGCAGGCCGTGCCATGTCCCTCCGCCCTGGTCTGGCTGCTCGGGCGGGTGATCGTCGATGGCGCGATGGACCTGTCGGCGGCCCGCGCGGTGCAGGAGGGTTTCGTGCTGCACGGGACCGCCGTGGGGAGCCCTTTCCCTTGCCTGGGGCAATGGACCGACACGGGCGATGCTGCGCTCGACTTCTTCGCCAACCTCAGCCGCGCCCTGCAGGATTTCCCGCCGCCGGCTGCGCTGCGCGCACCCCTTGAAATGCTCTCGGGCCTGCTGCCGCCGGGCGCGTCTCCGTCCGGGCTGCGCCCCCTGGTCGTGGACGGGCTGCGGGGCGCCTGGCGCGAAGCCATGGCATTGATCGAAGCCCATACGCATGCGGCATCGCGCGCCCCTTGGCGCTTCTCGACCCGGCTCGGGCGCTTCGGCCAGGACCACATGCTGCGCGCAGCCACCGCCTGGAAGGGCATAGGCGCGCTGGCCGCCGACGAGGCGATCTATGCCGCCGCCGACTACGACCAGCACGGCGACCTGCTGCATGGACAGCACACGTTCCGCATCCGCTTCACCGACGGCGGCGACCTGCCGGCGGATGCCTTCTGGTCCATCACGCTGTACGGCGAAGATCGCTTCCTGCCTGCCGTTGCGCCGCAGCGCCATGCGCTCGGCAGCCGCAGCGGCCTGGTGAAGGACGCCGACGGCAGCCTGAGCCTGCACATGGGCCAGCGGCCACCGGCGGGAGGACCCCAGTCCAACTGGCTGCCGGCGCCCGACGCCCCGTTCTACCTGGTGCTGCGCCTGTACCACCCGCAAGCGCGCCTGCTGGAAGGCCGCTACGCTTTTCCCGCGGTGGAACGGCTGGACTGAAGAGCCCCTACGCTGGCACCGCCCTGGTCGCTTCCATCTTCACCACTCCCTGCTCGCGCAGCATCGCGATCTCCTCGCTGCTGAAGCCTGCCTCGCGCAGCACCTCCGCGGTATGCGCGCCATGTCCCGGCGCCGCCTGCGTCGCCTGCCGCGGTGTGTCGCACAGCGCGTACGGCAGGCCGAAGGTGGTGTAGCCCGCCTGGCTGCCGTTGGTCGCGGCCTCCACCACCATGCCGCTGGCGCGGAAGTCTTCGCCCGCGAGCACGTCGGCGTAGCTGCGCACCACGCCCACCACGATGTTGTTGCGCGTCAGCAGCTCCACGCACTCGCGCGTGCCTAGCCGAGCCAGCTGCGCGCCCACCGCCTCCTTCATCGCCGGACGATTGGCCACCCGCAGTTCGTTCGTGGCAAAGCGCGGGTCGCCACCCAGCTCCGGTGCGCCTATGGTCTCGCACAGCCGCAGCCAGTGCGCCTGCACGTAAGCCGACACCACCACCATGCCGTCGCGCGTGCGGAAGATGTCCGCCGCCGGCGCCGCCATCGGCTGGCCGTCGCCGCTGCGCGTCGGCTCCACGCCGCGCACCAGGTAGTCGCTGAAGTTCGGCAGCTGCAGGTTCAGCGCCACTTCCAGCAGCGAGATGCGGATGGTCTCGCCGAGACCGGTGCGCTCGCGCCGGAACAGCGCGGCCAGCACCGCCTGGGCCGCCACCTGCACGGTTGCCGTGTCGACGATGGTCACGCCGACCTTCTGCGGCAGTCCCTCCGGCTCGCCGGTGACGGACATGAGGCCGCTCTCGGCCTGGGCGGCGATGTCGTAGCCGGGCCGGTCGCGCGAGGCAGCGGCAGCCGGAAAACCGGTGATCGCGACATAGACCAGGCCGGGTTGCACGGCGCGCAGCGTGTCCGCACCCAGGCCCAGGGCCTCGGCGGCGCCCGGTCGAAGGTTCTGCACCAGCACGTCGGCGCGCGCGACCAGGCGCCGGGCGATCTCCAGCCCGCGCGGCTGGCGCAAATCCAGCGCGATGGATTTCTTGCCGCGGTTGTAGGCACGCAGCATGGCGTGGCCGAAGTGCCCGGTGTGGCGGGCGGCATCGCCTTCCAGCGACTCGATCTTCACCACCTCGGCGCCCAGGTCGCCCAGTGTCATGGCGGTGCCCGGACCGGCGATGTAGTTGCCGAGTTCGACGACGCGCAGGCCCTGCAGGGGCGGCAAGGGGGTGGACTGTGTGTTCATCTGCGGGACTCTAGGAGTGGCTGCCCGGCGCGGCGCGCGCAGCGCTGCAAAGCAGCTTTGCGTCCCGCGCAGCCGCCGGCCTCCGCGGCGTCGCGACACTCGGGGCATGGACATACGGCGGCTGGGACACACGACCGACCTGCTGGGCGAAAGCCCCTGCTGGGACGCACGGGCCCAGGCCCTGTGCTGGGTGGATTCCCTGGCCGGCACCCTGCGGCGCGCCTGGCCGGCCACAGGCCGCGAAGAAGCGCACGCGCTGCCACCGCCGGTCGGCTCCATTGCGCCGTGCGCCAGCGGCGCGGTGGTCGCCGCGCTGAGGAACAGCTTCGTGCGCTACGACTTCACGACCGGTGCCGTGGAGCCGCTCGCCCGCATCCCGGTGGACCACCCGAACGTGCGCCTCAACGACGGGAAGTGCGATCCCTGGGGCAACTTCCTGGCGGGCACCATGCACATCCACCGCCAGCCCGGCGAGCCCCTGTTGGGTGGCCTCTACCGGCTGCGCCCGGACCGCACGGTCGAACGGCTGGCGGACGACATCGCCTTCACCAACGGCCCCTGCTTCAGCCCCGACGGCACCACGCTCTACGTGGCGGACACAGTGGTGCGGACGATCTGGGCCTACGACTATGCGCCGCAAGGGCCGCTGCGCCACCGCCGTGCCTTTGCCCTGACCGAAGCGCTGGGCTCCGGCCCGGACGGCGCCACCGTCGATGCCGAAGGTTGCGTCTGGACGGGGGGTCTCCTCGTTTGTTGATTCATTTCCAAAGCTGGGCCATTTCGGGACGCATTCACGTTGAAATTTGAGCCACGTTGCCGCTCTATCCTGCTGAATTTTTCAGCACGGGGGAGCAGGAGTGATCAACGTGAGCACATTGAGCAAGTTACGCCGCCTCGTGCTGAGGCAGGACGTGTCGGTGCGCGAGGCCAGCCGGCGCCTGGGCATCTCGCGCAACACAGCCACCAAGTGGCTCAAAGACGGGCAGATGGCCGAACCCCGATACCCGCAGCGGGTGTCGGGCCCCAGCATCCTGGATCCGTACAAGGAGCAGTTGAGCCAATGGCTCAAGGCCGATAGCCATCGCAGCAAACGCGATCGACGCGGGATCAAGGCCATGTTTGAGGCGCTGCGCGCGCAGGGCTACAGCGGCAGCCGAGGGCCGGTCTACGCCTTTGCCCAGCGCTGGCAGCAAGAGCAAGGCAACGCTGCGCGTGGTGCGGGGTTCGTGCCGCTGAGCTTCGAGTTGGGCGAGGCGTTCCAGTTCGACTGGAGCTGCGAGTACCTGTTCATCGGCGGGCTGCGCCGCCGCCTGGAAGTGGCACACACCAAGCTGGCGGCCAGTCGCGCCTTCTGCCTGGTGGCGTACTACAGCCAAGCGCACGAGATGCTGTTCGATGCGCACGCACGGGCGTTCGCCCTCTTCGGTGGCGTGCCCCGGCGGGGCATCTACGACAACATGAAGACCGCTGTGGACAAGGTCGGCCATGGCAAACAGCGCAGCGTCAATGCACGCTTCGAGGCGATGACCGGGCACTACCTGTTCGAGCCGGAGTTCTGCAACCGGGCCGCCGGCTGGGAGAAGGGGGTCGTGGAGAAGAACGTTCAGGATCGGCGCAAGGACATCTGGCGTGAGGCCAGCGAGCGGCGCTGGGGGACGCTTGGTGAACTCAATGACCTTGCCTCGTTTTCACGTACATCAAGTCATGCAGCCAAGCTGGTGCTCTCCCAGATCACCGGGGGCAGGAAGCCGTTAGCCGAGTGCAAGCGCTGGCGGTTGTACCAGCCCTCGATCCAGTCGACGATGTCCAGCCTGGCCTGCGCCCGCGTGTCGTAGCGTACCTGGTAGATGCGCTCGACCTTCAGCGTCTTGAAGAAGCTTTCCATCGGCGCGTTGTCCCAAGCGTTGGCCTTCCTGCTCATGGACATCGTGATGCCCAACTCGGCGACCAGCGCCCGGTAGCGTCCGCTCGCATATTGCGCCCCACGGTCGCTATGTACCAGCAGGCCCTTGGGCGGCTTGCGCTGCCACCAGGACGACTTCAAGGCAGTACACACCAGCGTGGCGTCGATGGTCTCGGACATCGACCAGCCCACGATCCGCCGGCCAGCCAGGTCCATCACCGCCGCCAGATACAGCCAGCCCTCGCCGGTGGCCACATACGTTATGTCTGCCACCCACGCCTGATCAGACTGCCAGCCGTCGAAGCGCCGATCCAGCAGATTCGCCGCCACCGGCAGGCAATGTGCTGAGTCGGTGGTCACCACGAACGGCCTTCTGTACACCGGGCGCAGGCCCTGGCGCCGCAGGCTCTTGCGCACTCGCTCGGCGCTGACGACTTCGCCCTGCTGGCGCAGCTTGTGGACGATCCGAGGGCGGCCATAGCTTCGGCGGCTTGCATCGTGGATGGCCGCCACCTTTGCGTCCAAAGCTTGGTTCGCGAGTGTGCCGGCACTGGGCGGGCGCACGCGCCATTGGCAGTAGCCGCTGCGGGACACCTGCAGCACGCGGCACAGCCGGCTGACGGTGTACTGGTCGCGATGCTCATCGATCCAGGCGTACTTCATCGCGACCCCCTGGCGAAGTACGCCGTCGCTTTTCGAAGGACTTCCACGTCCAGCTTCGCGTCGGCCAACTCTCTGCGCAGGCGGCTGTTCTCTGCCTCCAGTTCGCTCACCGGGCGCCGAGTGGGCCCCTCACTGGGCGGCACAGCCGCGCCGCCAGAGCCGGCCGCTGCAATGCCCTTTCTGGACCAATTGCCCAACGTCGCCACCGGCACCCCAAGACGTCGCGCGGCCTCGTGCCCGCCGACCGACGCCGCAAGCCTGATAGCCTCGGCCTTGAATTCCTGTGTGTACTGCCTCTTGGGCAGCCTGCCTTCTTTCATCTCGATTCTCCGTACCTTTGAAGTTTCCAACTTCTTGCTGTACGTGAAATCGAGGCAAGGTCACAACGACTGGTTGCAGCAGGCCTGCGTGAAGGCCTGGGCTGAGATGAGTCACCCGGAATGGACTCAGCTCACGGTGGCCGATGTCTGGCAGGACGAACGTGCTCGTCTCATGCCCAACCCCCGTGCGTTTGATGGCTACGTGGAGCAGCCGGTACGGGTCTCTGCGACCGCACTGATCCACTTCCAGCGCAACCGCTACAGCGTGCCGTGTGAATGGATTCATGCGGTGGTCAGTCTGCGGGCCTACGCGGATGGCCTGCTGGTGGTCGGGCCCGATGGGCGACAGGTGCGCCTGGCGCGCAGCTTCGAACGTGATCAGACGCTCTACGACTGGATGCATTACATCGCGCTCATCGAGCGAAAGCCCGGCGCGCTGCGCAACGGCGCGCCCTTCAAGACCATGCCCGAGCCACTGCAGGAAATGCAGCGCCAGTTGCTGCGCCACAGCGGTGGCGACAGGGTGATGGCGCAGGTGCTCATGGGGGTGAGCCTGCATGGACTGGAGGCCGTGGTGGTGGCGGTAGAGCTGGCGCTGCAGTCCGGGCGGGTGAGTGCCGAGCACGTGCTCAACGTGCTCTCGCGTCTGAAGGAGCAGCGCGTGCCCGAGCCACCGGTGGCCACGATGCTCAAGCTCAACACGCCGCCACTGGCCAACCTGCAGCGCTACGACGCACTGCGCAACGTCCAGCCTCATGAGGCATCACCGGAGTCCGACCATGCATGACGTCATTGATGCCCTCAAAGCGCTGGGCCTGCACGGCATGGCCAGTGCCTGGCCGGAGGTACTGGGCACCGCCCGCATGAAGTCGCTGGATCATGAGGCCGTGCTGCACCAGCTCATCAAGGCCGAGACCGCTCAGCGTGAGGTGCGTTCCATGGCTTACCAGATGCGCGTGGCGCGCTTCCCTTCGCACCGTGACCTCGCCGGCTTTGACTTCGCCCACGCGCAGCTCGACGAAGCACTGGTGCGCCAGTTGCACACCCTTCGCTTCGTGGAGTCGGCGCACAACGTGGTGCTGGTTGGTGGCCCCGGCACGGGTAAAACCCACCTGGCCACGAGCCTGGGGATCGAGGCCATTCGCATGCATGGCAAGCGGGTGCGCTTCTTCTCAACGGTGGAGCTGGTCAACGCCCTGGAGCTGGAGAAGGCGCAGAACAAGGCCGGGCAAATGGCGCACCGCCTGATGTACGTCGATCTGGTGATCCTGGATGAACTGGGCTACCTGCCATTCACGCAGTCGGGCGGCGCGATGCTGTTCCACCTGCTCTCCAAACTCTATGAGCGAACGAGCGTGGTGATCACCACCAACCTCACCTTCTCGGAGTGGAGCAGCGTCTTTGGAGACGCCAAGATGACCACGGCCTTGCTTGACCGGCTCACGCACCATTGCCACATCGTCGAGACGGGCAACGAGAGCTGGCGATTCAAGCACTCCAGTGCCGCTGGCGCGGCTCCCCCAAAGCAACGCCCAAAGAGCCAGAAAGGAGATCGAAAAACAGCAGACCCGATAGACTTATCCACAACCGAATAGTCAAAGAATCCATCAACCCAGTGGCTCAATATTCAACGTGATCACTGGCTCAGTTGTGCTGATGAATCAACAGGCGAGGCGTCGGAGTTTCACAAGACCCATGGCTACTACGCTCAAGAGGTGGACCCCAGTACATTCACTGTGCCGCTGGGCTGGGAAGAACGCCTGTGCAAGATACAGAACGCCAACACAGACAGCAAAATTGGTTGGTGTCTCAGCCTTGTGGACCTCTTTCTGTCCAAGGCCGCTGCAGGCCGTGACAAGGACAGGGAGTTCTGTCAGGCCATGCTGCGCCATCGCTACGTCATTGCCTCCGAGGCTTTGGAGCTGGTTCCAGCCATGATGACCATGGATGAGGAAGAGCGCGAGCGCCTCGCGAAACGTATCCGCCGCTGGGACAAGACAAAGTAGCGGCACGCGCTAACAGGCCGTTGAAAAAATGCTCATCGAACGCGCCAGGGTCGTGGATTTCGAAGAAACGGATCGCGCAAACTGGCCTGCGCAGCGATTGGAGCGGCCATTTCGGCCTGTTTGCAGGCCGTTTTGCCCGTTCCGGGCGCACGTATCCCATGGTTCACGCATGATGCGCGTCCCACCAACCGCCCAGACTGCCCATGCGCACCAGGTTGTAGGTGGCAAAGCACAGCAGCGCCTGGCCCGCGAGCTTGGCCTGACCGATCAATTTGGTCTTGGCCAGACCGCCCACTGTCTTGATCCAGCCAAAGGCCTCCTCGATTCGCTTGCGCACTTTGAGGCTGGTTTTGTAGCCCTCGTGGCGCTTGATGCGCCCATCGACTGCAGAGTGCTTGTCCTTGGCCGCCACGTGCGGCGTGACCAAGAGCCGGCGACAGCCCTTGATGAAGGCCTTGCTGTCGTAGCCCTTGTCGGCGCCGACCGTGGCCCGCTTGTTCCTGTTGCCCCGGCGTTTGAGCATCGCCAGCGCCGCCTCGCGCTCGGCGGTGCCACTGGCATGTGTGATCTCCACATCCACGATCAGACCGTTGCGGTTCTCCATGAGGATGTGCCCCATGTGGCACAGGCGGGACTTGTCGCCCGCGCTCTTCTTGAACAGCCGGGCATCGGCATCGGTGGTGCTGGCATGGGTGCCGTTGCAGCGCTCCTGCCCTTTGAAGTTCACCTCGGGGTTGCGTCCGGGTGGCGTGCCGCTGTCGTCGTCTTTGCGTTTGAAACTCTTGTGCGAGGCCCAGGCCTCAATCAGCGTGCCGTCCACGCTGAAGTGTTCGTCGCTGGCAAGCCGGCCCCACTGGGCGCTGAGCTTGACGCGCTCGAAGAAGGCGCGCGCCAGGTCTTCGTTGAAGAGGCGTTCGCGGTTGGCGCTGAAGGTGGAGTGGTCCCAAACTTTGTCCTCGATGTTCAGGCCGACGAACCAGCGGTACAGCAGGTTGTAGTTGACCGCCTCGACCAGCTGGCGTTCGCTGCGGATGGAGAACAGGATTTGCAGCAGCAAGGCCTTGAGCAGCATCTCCGGCGGCACCGACGGTCGGCCACGGCGGGCGTACACCGCTTCGAACTCGCTGTTCATGCTCGCCAGCAGCGCATCCACCACGGCGCGCAACTTGCGCAGCGGGTGTGCCGCTGGCACTCTTTCTTCAAGGCTGATGTAGCTGAACATCGCCCCCTGGAAGTCTTGGTTGCCTCTCATCTTTCTTGTCGCAGTTGTTGCGGGATGGCTTCAGATCGTAGCGGCCGACGCGGACGCTCGCAGGGGATTTTTCAACGGCCTGCTATTGATTCGGCCCTTGTGCACTTGAATTTATCTGCACCGCCCCCAACTCGGATTCATGCAAGCAACTGACATGAGATCGTTGAGCCACGAAGCGCGGCATGAGCGCCGGGTTCAGGTCATCCGGCTACGCAAGGCCGGCAACACCTACGACAAGATCGCCGCGCTCACCGGCCTGAGTCGCACAGGCGTCTTCAACATCTGCAAACGCCATGAGGCGCTCGGTGCCAAGGCGCTGCACGACGCCATTGGCGGGCGCAAGCTCGGCGAAAACCGCTTGCTCGACCCCGCCCAGGAGGCCCTGGTGCGCAAGCTCATCGCCGACAAGACGCCCGATCAGCTCAAGATGCCCTACGCGCTGTGGACCCGCGCCGCTGTGGCCCAACTCATCGAACAGCGCTTTGGGCCGCGACTGCAAGTGCGCACCATGGGCAAGTACCTGGCGCGCTGGGGCTTCACGCCGCAAAAGCCGATGAAGAAGGCCTACGAGCAGTCACCGGCGGCGGTCAAGAAGTGGCTCGACGAGGACTACCCCGCCATTGCCGCGCGGGCCAAGGCCGAGGGAGCCGAAATTCACTGGGGCGACGAGAGTGGACTGCGCAGCGACGATGTACGCGGCCGTGGTTTTGCGCCCAAGGGCCAGACGCCGGTGGTGCGGGTCAACAACAAGCGCCACAACCTGTCGGTCATCTCCACCGTGACCAACAAAGGGCAGATGCGCTGGCGCATCTTTGACGGGGCGCTCAACACCACAATCCTGATCGACTTCCTGCGCCGGCTGATCAAGGGACAGACCAAGAAGGTGTTCCTGATCCTGGACAACCTGCGGGTGCATCATGCCAAACCGGTCAAGGCCTGGCTGGCCGAGCATGCCGATGCCATCGAGGTGTTCTACCTACCGAGCTATAGCCCGGAGTTGAACCCGGATGAGATGGCCAATGCGGATATCAAGCAGGCGGTCACGAAGCTGGCACCGGCGCGAACGAAGCTGCAACTGGCCAAAGCCACAGCCAAGCACCTTCGCAGCGTGCAACGCCAGCCCGAGCGCATCCGCAAGTACTTCGAGCACGCCACGGTACGCTATGCGGCTTGAGTCAAGTTCATTGAGGCCGGATCAATAATGAGTGTGGCCAGCATTACGGGCCGTGCGCTCATTGGCGTGGGGCTGGGCCCTGTGCCGGGCGACTTTGAAATGGTCGAGGTGGGCACGGCCTTGGCGGTGTTCTTCTTTCTGCCCTGGTGCTACCTCAAGGGCGGGCACGCCACGGTGGACCTGTTCTACATGCACCTGCCCAAGCCGATGAAGTGGCTGGTGGACACCTTCAGCGACGTGATCATGCTGGTGCTGTGGCTGGCACTGACCTGGATGCTGTGGGAGGGCATGCTGGAAAAGCGTGAATACTTTGAAACCACCTTCATCCTGCAGATGCCGGTGTGGTGGGCGTATGCGCTGTGCATGGTGGGCGCCGTCATCGGTTGCCTGTCGTACATCGCCAAGACCCTGATCCAGTTTGGCCTGGCCAAGTACCCGCCAGGCTGGACGGTTGAATCCACCGGAGGACATTGACATGACTGGTATTGAACTCGCCTCCTGGTCCTTTCCGGTCCTGCTGGCTCTGATTTTCATTCGCGTGCCCATTGGCCTGGCCATGGCCGTCTGCGGCCTGGTGGGGGCGTACTTCATCTACGGTTCGCACGCACCCATCCTCAACCAGCTCAAGCAGGTCACCTACAGCACGTTCTCCAACTACAACCTGTCGGTGATCCCGCTGTTCCTGCTGATGGGGCAGTTCGCGGCGCTTGGCGGTTTGTCGCAGGCGCTGTTCAAGGCGGCTGAAGCCTGGGTGGGCCACCGCAAGGGTGGTGTGGCCATGGCGGCCATTGGCGCTTGCGCCGGTTTCGGTGCCATCTGCGGCTCGTCGCTGGCCACGGCTGCCACCATGGGCCAGGTGGCCCTGCCAGAGCTCAAGCGCGCGGGGTATTCCGGTGCGCTGTCCACGGCCACGCTGGCTGCTGGCGGTACGCTGGGTATCCTGATTCCGCCTTCCGTGGTGCTGGTCATCTACGCCATCCTGACCGAACAGAACATCGCCAAGCTCTTCCTGGCGGCGTTCATCCCGGGCATTCTGGCGGCGGTGGGCTACATCATCGTGATCTCGCTGTACGTTCGCCTCAAGCCGGGCAGCGCTGGCAGCATGCCCCCCATGCCCATGGCCGAACGCTGGAAGGCTACGTTCAAGGTCTGGCCTGTGCTGGTCATCTTCCTGGCGGTGGTTGGCGGTATCTACACTGGCCTGTTCACCCCCACCGAAGGTGCTGCGGTCGGCGCGTTCGGCACTGGTGTGGCAGCCTGGGCAGCAGGCGGCATCAACGCCAAGACGCTGCGAAACTCCATCTACGGCACGGCCATTGCCACGGGCATGATCTTCATGATCGTGCTGGGCGCGGGCCTGTACAACACCTTCCTGGCGCTGTCGCAACTGCCGCAGGAACTGGCGCAGTGGGTCATTGGCCTGGGCATGAGCCCCTGGCTGGTGCTGACCACCGTGCTGGTGGTGTACCTGCTGCTGGGCTGCGTGATGGACTCGCTGTCCATGATCCTGCTGACCATCCCGATCTTCTTCCCGATGATCATGGGCCTGGACTTTGGCATGAACCCGGAAGAAACGGCCATCTGGTTCGGCATTCTGGTGTTGATCGTGGTGGAGGTGGGTCTGATCACACCGCCCGTGGGCATGAACCTGTTCGTCATCAACAGCATGGCCAAGGACACGCCCATCACCCAGACCTACCGAGGTGTCACGCCCTTCGTGGTGAGTGATCTGGTGCGTACGGCGATCCTCGCGGCGTTCCCGGTAATAACGCTTGTTGCGCTGCGCATGACCTCCTGAGTCTGACGGTCAACGTGACAGATCAAATGACTCGGATGTGTTCAAGTATGTTTTAACTTGAAGGAAGCGGTTCACGGCGCCGCTTGCGACAACGAGATCCACAGTCATGAGCGGCGGAAATAAGTCGCAGACCTTACTTTCGTGCGGGACAGGCGACTGACCGCACGCGCTGTAGACTTGCCGGTCAAGACACGGATGTCGCAAGTAGGCTGGTTCCTGACATTCGCATGTCACGCCCCAGTCCAAGCCCCTACGCCTATCTCAAGGATGTGCTCACCCGGCTGCCCACCCACAAGGCCAGCCGGATTGAGGAACTGTTGCCGCACCTCTGGCAGCCCATTGCCAACACCTGATCCAGGCCAGGACCGCCCACAGCGGTCAATATGGGTTCACCGCGCGCTTACGGCGCATCTTCTGGATCTTTCCCTGCAGACGATCCGTCTTGGCCTGAATCTCCGCAGGCTGCGTCCTGTCTGCCGTCTCCAGGGCGTCTAGGTAGCGTTGAATACTTTCCTCCAACTCCCTCTCGCGACGTTCAATCTTGCCTGGCGTGAAGTTGCGCTCGCGGTTGTTGACCGCTTTGAACTTGCTGCCGTCGATGGCCACCACAGCGTCGGTGAACAGCTTCAGCTCGCGGCACAGCATCACGAAGCGACGACAGACATTGCGTATGCCCTTGCCGTTGTCGCGCCGGAAGTCGGCAATCGTCTTGAAGTCGGGCGCGAGCCTGCCAGTCAGCCACATCAGCTCCACGTTCCTCTGGCATTCCCGTTCCAGCCTGCGGCTGGACTGGATCCGGTTGAGGTAGCCATAGAGGTAGAGCTTCAGGAGCACCGAGGGGTGGTACGAGGGTCGGCCAGTTGAGGCCGGCTGCAACCCCTGGAACTCCAGGGCTGCCAGGTCCAACGTAACCGTCCGGCGAACCCCACCTTGTAATCAGGCGATGCAAGGCAACGCTGCTGACGATCTAAACTGACGGGAATGAATTCGAAGCAGACACTTCTTGACCGTGAGATGTTCGTGCAAGCCCTGCGTTACATGGGCGAGGACGATCTGCTGTATCTCAATCGAATGGTCGTGGAGCGGTTGAACCTGTTGGCCCAGGCACGCAGCACTGTGCAGTTGGCCCAGTTTGCCGAGGGTGATCGGGTGGAGTTCACCACCAACGATGGTGCCGTTAAACAAGGCACGGTCATCCGACTGAACAAGAAGACGGCCAGTTTGCTCACCGACGACGGCCAGAACTGGAAGGTCTCACCGGCACTGCTGCGCAAACAAGCGCAGGCCTGATCACCTCGGTGGCGACGAACGTGATTCAGACAGGCGCAGGCTGCCAGCGGTGCGCCAGCAGTTCCTCGATCCGGCTGGCTCTGTGTGTCGGCAGCCGAGTGAGGACATCCTTCAGATAGGCGTATGGATCATGCCCGTTGAGCCTGGCCGATTGGATCAAGCTCATCACCGCCGCCGCCCGCTGCCCCGCGCGCAGGCTACCGGCAAACAGCCAGTTGCCCCGGCCCACGGCGATGGGTCGGATCTGGTTCTCTATCCAGTTGTTGTCCACGGGCAGTTGCCCATCGTCAATGAAGCGGGTCAACGCCCCCCAGCGTTTGAGGCTGTAGTCCAGCACCTTGGCCGTCGCCGAGTTGCCCGCCACCTGCTGGCGTTGGCGCAACATCCATTCGTGCAAGGCATCCATGATCGGACGGCTGCGCTGTTGGCGTATTTCCAATCGCTGCGCCTCGGGCATGTCCTTGACCTGCTGTTCGATCTCGTAAACCTGAGCCAACTGCTTGATGGCGTGTTCGGCAATTTGGCTCTTGTTGGCCGCGTGCAGGTCAAAGAATTTGCGCCGGGCATGTGCCAGGCAGCCAATCTCCGTGACACCCTGGTTGAAGCTGGCCTTGTACCCGGCGTAGTCGTCACAGACCAGGCTGCCACGCCAATCGCCCAGGAAGGAGCGTGCATGCTCACCAGCGCGCGACTCGCAGAAGTTGTAGACCACGGCGCGCATGGATTCGAACGCACCCGGTGCATACGCCCAAAGGTAAGCCCGGTGGGTCTTGCCATGGCCGGGCTTGAGCATCGCCACCGGCGTCTCGTCGGCATGCAACACCGGCTGAGCCAGCAATTCGGCTTTCAAGGCATCGACCAGCGGCTGCAACCTCACCCCGCAGATGCCCACCCATTGAGCCAGCGTTGACCGGGGTATGGCCAGCCCAGCGCGGCCAAAGATACCCTCCTGGCGATACAGCGGCAAGTGGTCGGCGTACTTGGCCACCAGCACTTGGGCCAGCAGTCCGGTGGTCGGGATACCTTTGTCGATGACATGGGCAGCAACGGGGGCCTGGGTGATGGTCTCGCACTGGGCGCACGCCCACTTGCCACGGATGTGGCGCTCGACGGTAAACACGCCCGGGACGTAGTCCAGCTTCTCGGCCACGTCTACGCCGATGCGTTTCATCTGGCAGCCACAAGGGCATGTGGTGGATGCCGGCTCGTGGCGGATTTCGCGCCGCGGCAGGTTCGCCGGCAACGGGGTGCGTTTGGGTTGTTGTTTCTCGGTGACTGCCACAGGGGTGGCGCTGAGATGTTCAATCTCCTGGACTACCGCCGCCAGGTCAGCGTCGAGTTCTTCGTCCAGCAGGCTCTTTTGCTGAGGGTCAAATCGTTCGGACTGCGCCGCAAACTTCATGCGCTTCAAGAGCGCGTTCTCGTATTTAAGCTTGTCCAGCAGCGCCGCCTGGTGACGCAATTCGCCCAGCAGGCGTTGGGTCAGCTCGCGCAGTTGCGCGGCGTCCAGCTCGGCCAGGGTTTGCTCTTCCATCACCATGAACCGAAGTGTGCCTGCGCACCCGGGAGATGGCCATTGGCACATCTCCCAATTGCCAACGCGACGCTCGCAGAGCGACGATTCAGACCACGGTGATGGCGCCCTGTGAGCCCATGCGTTGCCAGGGCAGCCCCAACACCAAGGCGTTGAGCTGGGCGTGCTCGAGCGCAACGTTGGGGCTGCCCAGTGGCGCCCAGGTGAACTTGCCCTGGTGCAGCCGGCGTGCCGCCAGCCACAGACCGACGCCATCGTGCACCAACACTTTCAAACGGTTGGCTCTGCTGTTGGCAAACACGTAGGCATGGTGGGGCTGTGCTGAGCCGAAGGTCATGATGACGCGGGCCAAGGCGGTGTCGGGGCCGGCACGCATGTCCAGTGGGGCGGTGGCCAACCAGGCGGCATCGATACGGATCACCGCAACCACTCCCGCAGCATCTGCGCGCACTCGGGCGCAGCAGACAGCGGCCAGTGCACGGTCATGGATACGCCTTGGCGTTGGCAGTCGAGGCGAATGGTGGCCAGCGCTGGCACGGCCGCAGGTGTTGCCTGTACAGGTGTGGTCATGGCACATGAGGGCGCCACCGCGTTGAGTTCGAGGGGCACGAATGCCGGTGTCCTTTTCGGTGCCTGAGCAGGATCCGCCAATGGGTCGGTCGCAGTCGTCAGACGGTGACGGCCTTGCCCGTATTCCTTGAGCCAGCGGTGGAGCACGTTGGTGTTCATGCCGTGTTGCAAGGCCAAGGCGGCAATGGAGGCGCCAGGCTGTTGGCACGCGGCCACAAGTTCAGCTTTGAATTGCGGGGTGTAGGTGCGGTGCGTGCGCCGCACGGTGTAACGAGGGGTTTGAGGTTCTTTGAGCATAGTGTCCACGCAAGGTTGCGTGCACACGATCTTGCTCAGACCCCCACCTCCCTTCAAGATGGGTTCGCCGTTTGCTTACGGTCCAACTCATTGATGAAGGCATCCACGATTCGAACCGTGTTGTCCTCTGCGATGAAGTCATCCAGGCACTCCGGCAGCAATGTGACTTGCTGCCTGTCCTGACCTTCGATGAATCTGGACATATTGACCTCGCTGCTCAATATGTCCACAGACTCTACCAGCTGGGTCGCAGAGGTGAGAGAGGGTTTTCACACAGCCTCCAGCGAGTGCTGTCAGTCGCTCTGGCATAGTCGGCTCAAGCTGAGGGTCGCAAAGCTGACCTTCAACCAAGCGACCGATACTTCGATGTGCGATACCGACGGGTGGAATTGCCGAGACAGTTGGCACCCTGCCGCCTCGCGCTGTGAATGATTGATTCCCATCAGAGCGGCGGACTCGAATCGCCGCACAGCTGTCCCAGCTATGCGACACTGCGCGAAAGTAAGGTTGGAATCGCCCCGGCCGTTCAAGCCAACGCAGGCTTGGCCCAGTCATAGATTTCGCGGGCAAGATCGGCGGGCTCTTGCATGCTCACGAATCGGAAACCGTCACGTTCGAGCTTCCATTCATGTTCGCCTATCGTCTCTTCGATTCGACGGAATTCGCGAGGTTCCATTGAGCTTGGATCGGGAGTCAAGAGGAACAACCCTGCGGATTCGAGGTTCTTAACCTTTCTGCATGTTTTCAGGTCAAGACCGGCTTTCAACAGGTTCAGTTCCACAGACTGCTGCGACTTGTAGACGGCAGACGCAACTGCGCCACAGCTCTTGGGAGTCATCAGATTCAAGTCGAGGTAGTGGCGATCGTTGCCATCTCCTGGGACGAGCAGACCAGGATGGTCGACCATCACAAAGCGCTCGAAATCCATGGCGGCGATTTCCTTGAGTTTCTCGTTGACGAGCTTTCTGGCTGCTGCTGTGTCGATACTCGCGAACTCTCGGACCTTCTTCACGTTCGATGGGACCATGGCGACCACATCGCTGAAAAGTCGCTCTACAGCAGCTTCCCGATCACTGCCTGAGGTGTGGACTGGCCGGGAGAGCGAAAGTACGTGGCTGTCGAATAGGATTTGACTCAAGGGAGTCTTCTCCTTGATGGCGGCTTGAAGCACACCATAGGCATAGGCCATCAATGCCTTGGCGGAACTGTGAGGGAACCCCTCCGGATAGACACAATCGAACTTCTTGAAGTCATCAAGCAGTTTGAAGTAGAGCCTTTCGTCGTCCGCCTGCACGACCACGCCAATTGGGAAGCGCTGCGGCGAAAAGATGTCGGGTTGAAACTCGATGTAGGACCACCATCCCGAGAAGCCAGGCTTGGGAGTCGCCTTTGCTGATCGCAGCAAGGCGGAGTAGTCCAGTCTTGGCCGACTCCTTGTTGTTTCGCTCATGGCGTGTTCCCCTTTGTGGCCATATCTAGAACGCCCAACTCGCTTGCCAGCCATCCTCTTTGCGAGCGTGCAGCCAGAAAGTTCATGGCGGCTGAATGCTCCGCTGCTGCTCCCGGCAGTAAGAGGTTCAGAAGGGCATTGAGCTCTGCTTGCGCGCTGGCAAGTGCTTCAGCATGACCGGCGGCGGCCCGCGTCATATCGGCCTTAAATGCCCTGACCCGCTTGTGGTCCAAGGTCTTCTCAGCATGCTTGACAAGGCAGTTGTGGTTGAAGTCCGAGGAAACCCAGAGTATGTCGTGAAGCATCGTCTCATGGTCGATGGATGCGTAACCGCCAGCCTTGTGCCGAATTACGTTGCCCATGTTTCGGTCGCGAAGCCCCGTCCACTGATCGAAAGCCGCGAACTTGCGGGCATCGTTCGAGTTCATGAAGGTCTTGTGCTCGGTGATGAACTGCATGCCCGGCCTAGATGGCGACTTCGCGTGTGAGAGCACAGAGTTGCCCGGAATGGCTTCGCTGCACCAGGCTGGGATGAAGTCGCCTTGGAAAGCGGCGCATTCGAGAGTAAGCGGCTGGCTTTTAGCAAGCCTAGCCTTGTTCACAAGAATGATGGCTCCGAATTCGGATCGGCGCAACCCCGCGTGGCCGGCAAGAACCCAGCCGAGTGCTTCGCAGAGCAGTGTCGGCTTGTCGAGCCTGGGCGCAAGTTTTACAAAACATATGCGCTCCACACCCGCATCGTCTGCCACCACTGCGATGTGAGTGGAGTTGGCCGTCGCCTTACCTGGCTGGCCGCGATATTCACGCCATGCCGATGCGTCAAGCATGGGCACTTCTACGGGGAAAGCGTGAACAGGCGCTGAAGTCTCAATGGCGGTCGCGGGCGGTGGGGCTGCAGACTGGGTATCTGGCATGGGCTTCTCCTTGAACGGGGGCTGCGCCCTTCTATTTCTCAATGTTCTATTTTTACCGCAAATGTTTACCGCAAAGTTACCCTTTTCTGATGGGCAGCATGCGGCGTGATTTACCCGCTAACGACCGCGCGGCGCGGCTCTAGGCGACTGTGAGGCTTATGCCTAGACTCGGAGTGTCGACGATTTGGGGCAATTCAGCGGCAGGTTTCGGCCATCGCCGACAGTTGCCGACCCAAAGCGTCCGACCGCAACCAGCCTTGTAGCGACACCCGTGTCTTGACCGGCAAGTCTGCAGCGAGTGCGGTCAGTCACCTGTCCCGCACGACAGTACGGTCTGCGACTTATTCCCGCCGCCCAGGACCGTGGATTTCGGTGTCGCAAGCGGCGCCGTGAACCGCTTCCTTCAAGTTAAAACACACCTGAACATATCCGAGTCATTTGATCTGTCGGGTTGACCTTCAGACTCAGGACGTCATGCGCAGCGCAATGAGCGTGATGGCCGGGAACGCCGCCAGGATGGCCGTGCGCACCAGGTCGCTGATGACGAAGGGTGTCACGCCACGGTAGGTCTGCACGATGGGCGTGTCCTTGGCCATGCTGTTGATGACGAACAGGTTCATGCCCACGGGCGGTGTGATCAGACCCACCTCCACCACGATCAACACCAGAATGCCGAACCAGATGGCCGTTTCTTCCGGGTTCATGCCAAAGTCCAGGCCCATGATCATCGGGAAGAAGATCGGGATGGTCAGCAGGATCATGGACAGCGAGTCCATCACGCAGCCCAGCAGCAGGTACACCACCAGCACGGTGGTCAGCACCAGCCAGGGGCTCATGCCCAGGCCAATGACCCACTGCGCCAGTTCCTGCGGCAGTTGCGACAGCGCCAGGAAGGTGTTGTACAGGCCCGCGCCCAGCACGATCATGAAGATCATGCCCGTGGCAATGGCCGTGCCGTAGATGGAGTTTCGCAGCGTCTTGGCGTTGATGCCGCCTGCTGCCCAGGCTGCCACACCAGTGCCGAACGCGCCGACGGCCGCGCCTTCGGTGGGGGTGAAGATACCGGTGTAGATGCCGCCGACCACCGCCAGGAAGATGACCAGCACCGGCCACACCTTGAACGTGGCCTTCCAGCGTTCAGCCATGGGCATGGGGGGCATGCTGCCAGCGCTGCCGGGCTTGAGGCGAACGTACAGCGAGATCACGATGATGTAGCCCACCGCCGCTAGAATGCCCGGGATGAACGCCGCCAGGAAAAGCTTGGCAATGTTCTGTTCGGTCAGGATGGCGTAGATGACCAGAACCACGGAAGGCGGAATCAGGATGCCCAGCGTACCGCCAGCAGCCAGCGTGGCCGTGGACAGCGCACCGGAATAACCCGCGCGCTTGAGCTCCGGCAGGGCCACCTGGCCCATGGTGGCAGCCGTGGCCAGCGACGAGCCGCAGATGGCACCGAAACCGGCGCAAGCGCCGATGGCTGCCATGGCCACACCGCCCTTGCGGTGGCCCACCCAGGCTTCAGCCGCCTTGAACAGCGCCTGCGACAAGCCGCCGAGCGCGGCAAACTGCCCCATCAGCAAGAACAGCGGGATCACCGACAGGTTGTAGTTGGAGAACGTGCTGTAGGTGACCTGCTTGAGCTGGTTGAGGATGGGTGCGTGCGAGCCGTAGATGAAGTACGCCCCCACCAGGCCGCAGACCGCCATGGCCAGGCCAATGGGCACGCGAATGAAAATCAGAGCCAGCAGGACCGGAAAGGACCAGGAGGCGAGTTCAATACCAGTCATGTCAATGTCCTCCGGTGGATTCAACCGTCCAGCCTGGCGGGTACTTGGCCAGGCCAAACTGGATCAGGGTCTTGGCGATGTACGACAGGCAACCGATGACGGCGCCCACCATGCACAGCGCATACGCCCACCACACCGGCATCTGCAGGATGAAGGTGGTTTCAAAGTATTCACGCTTTTCCAGCATGCCCTCCCACAGCATCCATGTCAGTGCCAGCCACAGCACCAGCATGATCACGTCGCTGAAGGTGTCCACCAGCCATTTCATCGACTTGGGCAGGTGCATGTAGAACAGGTCCACCGTGGCATGCCCGCCTTTGAGGTAGCACCAAGGCAGAAAGAAGAACACCGCCAAGGCCGTGCCCACTTCGACCATTTCAAAGTCGCCCGGCACAGGGCCCAGCCCCACGCCAATGAGCGCACGGCCGGTGATGCTCGCCACGCTCATGAGGGTGATGGCACACAGCACCAACCCGCCCACAATGGCAGACCACTTCGCGCTCCGGAATATCCAGGCCATCATGTCGTCGTCCTTAAAAGAACGCGCATGGCCACCATGGCCATGCGCGATTTCGGTAATCGCTTATCGGTTGTATTTGGCGATCAGCGCGCGAGCCTCGCTGGCCAGCTTTTTGCCATCAATGCCTTTCTTGGCCACTTCCGTCACCCAGTCGCTTTCCACGGAGCTGGCGGTGCGCAGCCAGCGCTGCGTCTCGGCCGCGTCCAGAGTTACCAGATTGTTGCCAGCCTTGGCCGCGATGTCACGGCCAGCCTTGTCGCCCTCGTCCATGGCACGGCCGAACATGGCAGCGGCTTCCAGGCCGGAGTTGTTGTCGATCACCTTCTTCAGGTCGGGCGGCAGCTTGTCGTAGGTGGCCTTGTTCATGCTGAAGGCGAAGGCCATGTTGTACAGGCCCTTGTCACCGGCAAAGCTGGTGTGGTTCTTGACCAGTTCGGTCACCTTCAGGGACGGGCTAACTTCCCAGGTTGTCGTTGCCCCATCAATGACGCCTTTGGACAGTGCCTCAGTCACTGCAGGAACCGGCATACCCACGGGGGTGGCGCCCAGCTTGACCAGCATGTTGTTGACGATGCGGGTGCCACCGCGGATCTTCATGCCGCGCAGCGTTTCCAGACCAGTGACAGCCTGTTTGGTATGGAATACCCCTGGGCCGTGAGCATGGACAGCAATAAGTTTCACATCCTTGAACTCGTCGCCAGCATATTTGTCGACGTATTCCCAGACGGCCTTGGAGGTGATCTCACCAGCGTTCGGGCCGGAAGGGGCAATGAAGGGAATCTCGAACACTTCCGTCTTGACGAAGCGGCCCGGGGTGTAGCCCAGCACGGTCCAGGTGATGTCGGCCACGCCGTCCTTGGCCTGGTCGAACAGTTGCGCGGGCGAGCCGCCCATTTGCATGGCGTGGAACATCTGCACCTTGATCTTGCCGCCAGACTCTTTTTCGACCTTCTGCGCCCAAGGAATGATGGCCTTGGCCGGAATGGTGGCCTGCGGCGGGAGGAACTGGTGCAGACGCAGGGTGACCTGCTGCGCCATCGCGCTGCCTGCAAAGAGTGTTGCGCACACCAGACCGATGGCGCGGAACTTGAGCTTTTTCATGGGGAAGTCTCCTTAACAGGCCGTTGAAAAATCCCCTGCGAGCGTCCGCGTCGGCCGCTACGATCTGAAGCCATCCCGGAACAACTGCGACAAGAAAGATGAGAGGCAACCAAGACTTCCAGGGGGCGATGTTTAGCTACATCAGCCTTGAAGAAAGAGTGCCAGCGGCACACCCGCTGCGCAAGTTGCGCGCCGTGGTGGATGCGCTGCTGTCGAGCATGAACAGCGAGTTCGAAGCGGTGTACGCCCGCCGTGGCCGCCCCTCGGTGCCGCCGGAGATGCTGCTCAAGGCCTTGCTGCTGCAAATCCTGTTCTCCATCCGCAGCGAACGCCAGCTGGTCGAGGCGGTCAACTACAACCTGCTGTACCGCTGGTTCGTGGGCCTGAACATTGAAGACAAGGTCTGGGACCACTCCACCTTCAGCGCCAACCGCGAACGCCTCTTCAACGAAGACCTGGCGCGCGCCTTCTTCGAGCGCGTCAAGCTCAGCGCCCAGTGGGGCCGGCTTGCCAGCGACGAACACTTCAGCGTGGACGGCACGCTGATTGAGGCCTGGGCCTCGCACAAGAGTTTCAAACGCAAAGACGACGACAGCGGCACGCCACCCGGACGCAACCCCGAGGTGAACTTCAAAGGGCAGGAGCGCTGCAACGACACCCACGCCAGCACCACCGATGCCGATGCCCGGCTGTTCAAGAAGAGCGCGGGCGACAAATCTCGCCTGTGCCACATGGGGCACATCCTCATGGAGAACCGCAACGGGCTGATCGTGGATGTGGAGATCACACATGCCAGTGGCACCGCCGAGCGCGAGGCGGCGCTGGCGATGCTCAAACGCCGGGGAAACAAGAACAAGCGGGCCACGGTCGGGGCCGACAAAGGTTACGACAGCCAGGCCTTCATCAAGGGCTGCCGAAAGCTCAAAGTCACGCCACACGTGGCGGCCAAGGACAAGCACTCGGCGGTCGATGGCCGCATCCGGCGCCACGAGGGCTACAAGACCAGCCTCAAAGTGCGCAAGCGCATCGAGGAGGCCTTTGGCTGGATCAAGACAGTGGGTGGTCTGGCCAAGACCAAATTGATCGGTCAGGCCAAGCTCGCGGGCCAGGCGCTGCTGTGCTTTGCCACCTACAACCTGGTGCGCATGGGCAGTCTGGGCGGCTGGTGGGACGCGCATCATGCGTGAACCATGGGATACGTGCGCCCGGAACGGGCAAAACGGCCTGCAAACAGGCCGAAATGGCCGCTCCAATCGCTGCGCAGGCCAGTTTGGGCGATCCGTTTCTTCGAAATCCACGACCCTGGCGCGTTCGATGAGCATTTTTTCAACGGCCTGTTAAAGATATAAGTCAATAACGCAGAAAGCTTTCAGCAGATCAAAATTTCAACCTCATACCCGCTCGATGACGATTGCAATTCCCTGCCCCACGCCAATGCACATGGTGCACAGCGCGTAGCGGCCACCGGTGGTGTGCAACCGGTTGATAGCAGTGGTGGCCAGCCGCGCGCCCGAGGCCCCCAGCGGATGGCCCAGCGCAATGGCGCCGCCCCAGGCATTGACGCGCGGGTCATCGTCTTGCAAGCCCAGCAGGCGCAGCACCGCCAGGCCCTGCGCAGCAAAAGCTTCGTTGAGCTCGATCACGTCCATCTGGGCCAGCGTCAACCCGGTCTGGGCCAGCACCTTCTGCGTGGCCGGGGCCGGGCCAATGCCCATGATGCGTGGCGCCACCCCTGCAGTGGCCATACCCACAACGCGGGCCTTCGGCGTCAGGCCGTTCCTGGCAGCAGTGGCTTCGTCGGCCAGGATCAGTGCACAGGCGCCATCGTTCACGCCCGAGGCGTTACCGGCGGTCACCGTGCCGTCAGTGCGCACCACACCCTTGAGCTTGGCCAGCGCTTCCAGGCTGGTCTTGCGCGGGTGCTCGTCCGTATCCACCACGATGGCGTCGCCCTTCTTCTGCGGGATGGTGACGGCGCAGATCTCGCGCGCCAGGTGGCCTGCCTCGATGGCAGCCACCGCACGCAACTGGCTGTTGAGCGCCATCAGGTCCTGCGCTTCACGCTCGATGTTGAAGTCCACCGCCACGTTCTCGGCAGTCTCGGGCATGGAGTCCACGCCGTACTTGTCTTTCATCAGCTTGTTGATGAAGCGCCAGCCGATGGTGGTGTCATAGACCGCGTTCGCGCGGCTGAAGGCCGATTCGGCTTTGGGCATGACGAAGGGCGCACGGCTCATGCTCTCCACACCGCCTGCGATCATCAGGCCCGACTCACCGGCCTTGATGGCACGCGCCGCAGTGCCAATAGCGTCCAGCCCCGAGCCGCACAGGCGGTTGACGGTAGCGCCTGGCACCTCCAGCGGCAAGCCAGCGAGCAGGCTGCTCATGCGCGCAACGTTGCGGTTGTCTTCGCCCGCCTGGTTGGCACAGCCGTAGATCACATCGGTCACAGCAGCCCAATCGACGTTGGGGTTGCGGGCCATCAGTGCCCGCAGCGGTACGGCGCCAAGGTCGTCGGCCCGTACCGAAGACAAGGCACCACCGTAGCGGCCGAAGGGGGTGCGGATGGCGTCACAGATAAAAGCTTGATTCATGGCAGTCATGTCGTGTGTCTGTCAGGCCTGTACCGGCAGGCCAATGAGGTGTTCCAGCTCGGTGTGTTCAAGCCCTTCGACCTTGTCAATGAGCCTGAGGCCAGACGGTGTGCACTCCAGCGTCGCCAGATCGGCATAGATGCGCTTGACACAGCCGATACCGGTCAGCGGATAAGTACAGGACTGAACCACCTTGCTCTGCCCCTGTTTGGTCAGCAGGTCCATCATGACCCACGTCTCCTTGGCCCCCACGGCCAGGTCCATGGCGCCACCCACGGCGGGGATGGCACCGGCTTCGCCCGTGCTCCAGTTGGCCAGGTCACCGGTGGCCGACACCTGGAAAGCACCGAGCACGCTGATGTCCAGGTGGCCGCCGCGCATCATGGCAAAGCTGTCGGCGTGGTGAAAGTACGCGCCACCGGGCAGCAGGGTCACGGGCTGTTTGCCTGCGTTGATCAGGTCGTAGTCTTCATCGCCTGCGGCAGGCGCCGGGCCCATGCCCAGGATGCCGTTCTCGCTGTGCAGCACGACCTCCATGCCTTCGGGCAGGTAGTTGGCCACCAACGTGGGCTGGCCGATGCCGAGGTTCACATAGGCACCGTCGAATATGTCCTGCGCCACGCGCTGGGCCAGTTCCTGTTTGCTGCGTTTGGTGTAGTTGCTCATGGAAAAGACTCCTCTCAGGCTGCTCGCTTGAAGCCACCGGCCTGTGTGGCGACACGCTCGATCTTGACGATCCTGGACACGAAGATGCCCGGGGTGACGATGGCTTCGGGGTCGAGCTGGCCAAGCTCCAGGACCTCGTGCACGGTGGCAACGGTTCGCTTGGCGGCGGTGGCCATGACGGGGCCAAAGTTGCGCGCGGCCTTGCGGTAGGTCAGGTTGCCCCAGCGGTCACCCGTCTCGGCCTTGATGAGCGCCAAGTCTCCGTGAATAGGGTACTCCAGCACGTAGTCGCGGCCGTTGATGCGCCGGGTTTCCTTTGGCGTGCCGTCCGCGTTGAGCGCGAGTTCGGTGCCAAAGCCGGTTGGTGTGAAGAATGCACCCACACCTGCGCCTGCGGCGCGAAGACGTTCGGCCAGGTTGCCCTGGGGTACAAGCTCTAGTTCAATCTTTCCGCTGCGGTACAGCTCGTCAAACACCCAGGAGTCGGTCTGGCGTGGGAACGAGCAGATGATCTTGCGCACGCGCCCTGCCTTGAGCAGCGCCGCCAGCCCGCTGTCGCCATTGCCCGCGTTGTTGTTGACCACCGTGAGCTCGCGCGCGCCTTGCTCAATCAGGCCTTCGATGAGTTCGTTGGGGATGCCCGCCGTGCCAAAGCCGCCGATCAATACGGTTGAGCCATCGGCAACCCCAGTGAGCGCCTCGGCAATGGAAGGTGAGATTTTGTTGATCATGGGAGTCCATCTCTAGAAAAACAGGTGCACTTCCCCTTGGCGTTCGCGAACGAACACCCTGTAAGGGGGCGTGCCTAGGCCCTCGTGGGCCGAAGGCCGTCAGTCCGGCCGGATGCCTTCGTAAGCGCGTTGGAGCAGGTCGCGTATCTCGCCACGCTGTGCTGCTCCGAACGGGCGAGGGTTCCAGTACGGGTTGCTCACAGCAATCTCGGCTGCCCGGTCCAGGTCAGCCTCGTTCATGCCGATGTCCTTGAGTGCTACGGGAGCCCCGTTGGTGTGGGCCAGGTCAAAAAGGCCCGCTGCGGCACTGGCTCGGCCAGTTGCGCCCAAGGCGCGTTCGATGCGCCGCATTGCCTCGGGTGCGGCCGCTGCGTTGAATGCCATCGCCTGTGGCAGCACGACGGTGTGAACCTCCGCGTGCGGAAGGTTGAAGCTGCCTCCAAGGGTGTGACACAGCTTGTGGTGCAGCGCCATGCCCACGTTACCCAGCACCGAGCCGCAGAGCCAGGCGCCGTAAAGTGCATCGCCGCGTGCAGCCACGTCATCAGCGCGCTGGTGAATCACTGGGAGCGCCTGCGCAATGGCGCGGATACCTTCTTCGGCCATCAGATCCATCACCGGATTGCTGTCCTGGGCATACAGGCCTTCGGCTGCATGTGCAATAGCGTTCATGCCGCTGGTCACGCTCATGGCCACCGGTAGGGTCAGGGTCAGTTCAGGGTCGTAGATGACGGTGCGCGGCAGCACGCGTGGGTCTTTACCGGTCTTCTTGAGACCCGCCTCAGTGATGCCGTAGATCGGCGTCATTTCGCTGCCTGCGTAAGTAGTGGGAATGGCCAGAATGGGCAATCCTGAATCCAGGGCAATCGCCTTGCCAAGCCCAGTGGTGGAACCGCCACCAATTGCGATGGCACAGTCGGCACCAAGTCGGCGTGCCTCGTCCCGCGCTTCCCGGGCGGTTTCGATGGGGACATGCATCACCGCTCGCGGGAAGATTCCTGTAGCCCGGTTGCCCAGGCGATCGGCCACCATCTGAGCCTGCGCCGCCTGTTCCGGGGTGGACAGCACCAAGGCCCGCTTGGCACCCAACAGCTCGATCTCTCGCTCCAGGTGAGCCAGCGAACCTGGGCCGAACACCACACGCGAGGGTTGGCCGTTGTAAACAAAATCTTTCATGTCAATTCCTTTGCGCGCACATCGGATGGGACCACGGCGTAGTCCACTTGGTGGCGGGCGATGCGCATGTCGCCAATTTCTGCTTTTACCCTGAGATGTTCTGGATGGATGGCGTAGTCGTCGAGAGCGGATTGCGACTCGAACTCGCTGTAGAGAACTACATCGCAGGCGTAGTCCACGCCGCTGCTGTCCACGCCAATCTCCAAGTGCAGCAGTCCTGGGATGCGGCCCCGCAGGCTGAGGAAGCTCTGCGTCAGTCGTTCGACGTTGCGTTGTTTGGATAGGGGCGTGTCGCCTGCCAGCTTCCACATGACGATGTGCCTGATCACATTTCTTCCTTCATGTGGGAAATCCCGCCTTTTGGGGCCACAGGTTGACAAAGGCATGTACCGATGTGCTTGCAAAGATGCCCGCTTTCAGAAAAGGCTCTTGTGCCAACCAGTCTTGAGCTGTCTGTCGATCGGGGAAGTCAATCACCAGCAAACTGCCCAGCATGGTGCTGCCGTCATCTGTTACCAGCGGCCCTGCAAAGGCAATGTGTTCTTGCACTTTAGCCAAGTAGGTTTTGTGGACCGGGCGAATTTGCTGACGCAACTCGGCGGTCCCAGGCTTGTCCATCAGTGTGAAGGCATACAACATGGTGTCACCGGGTTCTCGTCGGGTTCAACACGAAGTCGTACTCCATTAGGTAGCTTCCATCCGTCTGCTGTACCCAGTCGCACACCAGCGACTGGCGAACGCCAAACACCGCATCGGAGTCGAGGTAGTCGCTGTGGTCGCGAAAGACATGAGTGATCAGCGTTTCGTAGCCGGGTGCTTTCACCATGAAGTGCAGATGCGCAGGGCGCCAGGGGTGGCGTCCCGTAGCTTCCAACATCTGACCCACAGGTCCGTCGTGGGGAATTGCGTACGGGACCGCCACGATGGAACGGAAGTGGTATTTGCCCTCTGCATCCGCTGTCACGATGCCGCGCGCCTGTGCATGACCAAGATCCGCGTGCTGTACGTCATACAGTCCGTCATCATCCGACTGCCAGACGTCCATGACGGCGCCGGGGATGGGCTGGCCGTCGATCCCTTTCACCGTGCCACGCACCGTGCAGGGCGTACCTTTGGCGCCGTTGGCAATGTCGTCCCCCAGCTCGTAGTGGGGGGCGCCCTCCACATGGAAGGGGCCAAACACAGTGGCTTCGGTACAACCCGCAGGCTTGTCGTTGTTCATCGCGACGGTCAGCATTGACAAGCCGAGAACGTCTGACAGCAGTATGAACTCCTGGCGTTTGTCGTCTGTGATATGGCCACACCTTGTCAGGAAGTCAATGCCCTGGAACCATTCTTCCTCGGTCAGCTTCACGTCCCGGGCAAAGGCGTGCAGGTGCTGGACCAGGCTCGTCATGATTTCTTTGAGCCGAGCGTCAGGCGTTTTGGCGAAGCTGGCAATGACTGCCTGTGTGATGTTGTCTTGGTTGAGGTTGCGCATGGCTTGTTTGCAGTTGGCAGTGTTGAGTTGCGATGACCTGAACTCTATAATTTCAAAAAGATTTCTCAAATATCAAAATGGGAAATTACTTTTCCGAAAGATGGAAAAATGGATCGGTTCACAGAAATGGCGCTCTTTGTGGAGGTTGCCGATCGAGGCAGTCTCGGTGCGGCTGCAGAGGCCTTGGGACTGTCCAATCCAGCGGCCACTCGTTACTTGGCTTCGCTGGAAGAGCGCCTGCAGGTCCGTCTAGTCGAGCGCAACACGCGTCGGCTCTACCTGACCAGTGAGGGGCAGGATTTCTTGGAGCGGGCTCGTCACGTCCTAACTGAGTTGCGCGACGCAGAGGCGGCAATACATCAAACCACGCTGAACCCGTCGGGGGTGTTACGTGTGAGTGCTTCGCTGTCGTTCGCCATGCAACTCATCGCCCCGCGATTGCCGAAGTACCATCAGCGGTATTCACAAGTAAGAGTGCATGTTGAAACTGCGAACCGCTACTTGGACATCATTGACAACGGTATTGACGTAGCCATACGGACGCGTGAGTATGAGCCTGACAGCACCATAACCATTAGGCGTCTAGCTTCGACGCGCCGCATATTGGCGGCGTCTCCCGCTTATCTGGCCCAAAGGGGGCGTCCACAGTTCCCATCAGACCTGACTGACCACAATGTTCTTGTCTACTTGCACGCCAACCACCCCAACGAACTGAAGTTCAGTCGTGGAGGCGAAAGTCAGACGGTGAATGTCCAGGGGGTGTTGGAGTCCAACGACGGGCAGGTATTGCGTGCTGCTGCACTTAGTGGCTTGGGTATCCTCGTGCAACCTAGTTATATCGTCTATGAGGATATCGTCGCCGGACGCCTCGTACCCGTACTCGGTGACTGGGATCTGCCACGTTTGCAAATCAACATCGCATATCCCAGCCGAAAGCACCTGTCAGCGAAAGTCCGATCCTTCATTGACTTCATGGTGGATGAGTTCGCGACCCACGAGTACGAAAGAAAGTGGACTGGTCTTATGTGATTCGATGTATTCCCAGGGCAAGGGACAGAACCTGCTGGCCATCTTCATCGGAGGCCCCTCGCCAGGCGACGATCTGATCAGGGCGTATCAATACCAGTGGTGATTCGTATGTTGATTCATTTCCAAAGCTGGGCCATTTCGGGACGCATTCACGTTGAAATTTGAGCCACGTTGCCGCTCTATCCTGCTGAATTTTTCAGCACGGGGGAGCAGGAGTGATCAACGTGAGCACATTGAGCAAGTTACGCCGCCTCGTGCTGAGGCAGGACGTGTCGGTGCGCGAGGCCAGCCGGCGCCTGGGCATCTCGCGCAACACAGCCACCAAGTGGCTCAAAGACGGGCAGATGGCCGAACCCCGATACCCGCAGCGGGTGTCGGGCCCCAGCATCCTGGATCCGTACAAGGAGCAGTTGAGCCAATGGCTCAAGGCCGATAGCCATCGCAGCAAACGCGATCGACGCGGGATCAAGGCCATGTTTGAGGCGCTGCGCGCGCAGGGCTACAGCGGCAGCCGAGGGCCGGTCTACGCCTTTGCCCAGCGCTGGCAGCAAGAGCAAGGCAACGCTGCGCGTGGTGCGGGGTTCGTGCCGCTGAGCTTCGAGTTGGGCGAGGCGTTCCAGTTCGACTGGAGCTGCGAGTACCTGTTCATCGGCGGGCTGCGCCGCCGCCTGGAAGTGGCACACACCAAGCTGGCGGCCAGTCGCGCCTTCTGCCTGGTGGCGTACTACAGCCAAGCGCACGAGATGCTGTTCGATGCGCACGCACGGGCGTTCGCCCTCTTCGGTGGCGTGCCCCGGCGGGGCATCTACGACAACATGAAGACCGCTGTGGACAAGGTCGGCCATGGCAAACAGCGCAGCGTCAATGCACGCTTCGAGGCGATGACCGGGCACTACCTGTTCGAGCCGGAGTTCTGCAACCGGGCCGCCGGCTGGGAGAAGGGGGTCGTGGAGAAGAACGTTCAGGATCGGCGCAAGGACATCTGGCGTGAGGCCAGCGAGCGGCGCTGGGGGACGCTTGGTGAACTCAACGACTGGTTGCAGCAGGCCTGCGTGAAGGCCTGGGCTGAGATGAGTCACCCGGAATGGACTCAGCTCACGGTGGCCGATGTCTGGCAGGACGAACGTGCTCGTCTCATGCCCAACCCCCGTGCGTTTGATGGCTACGTGGAGCAGCCGGTACGGGTCTCTGCGACCGCACTGATCCACTTCCAGCGCAACCGCTACAGCGTGCCGTGTGAATGGATTCATGCGGTGGTCAGTCTGCGGGCCTACGCGGATGGCCTGCTGGTGGTCGGGCCCGATGGGCGACAGGTGCGCCTGGCGCGCAGCTTCGAACGTGATCAGACGCTCTACGACTGGATGCATTACATCGCGCTCATCGAGCGAAAGCCCGGCGCGCTGCGCAACGGCGCGCCCTTCAAGACCATGCCCGAGCCACTGCAGGAAATGCAGCGCCAGTTGCTGCGCCACAGCGGTGGCGACAGGGTGATGGCGCAGGTGCTCATGGGGGTGAGCCTGCATGGACTGGAGGCCGTGGTGGTGGCGGTAGAGCTGGCGCTGCAGTCCGGGCGGGTGAGTGCCGAGCACGTGCTCAACGTGCTCTCGCGTCTGAAGGAGCAGCGCGTGCCCGAGCCACCGGTGGCCACGATGCTCAAGCTCAACACGCCGCCACTGGCCAACCTGCAGCGCTACGACGCACTGCGCAACGTCCAGCCTCATGAGGCATCACCGGAGTCCGACCATGCATGACGTCATTGATGCCCTCAAAGCGCTGGGCCTGCACGGCATGGCCAGTGCCTGGCCGGAGGTACTGGGCACCGCCCGCATGAAGTCGCTGGATCATGAGGCCGTGCTGCACCAGCTCATCAAGGCCGAGACCGCTCAGCGTGAGGTGCGTTCCATGGCTTACCAGATGCGCGTGGCGCGCTTCCCTTCGCACCGTGACCTCGCCGGCTTTGACTTCGCCCACGCGCAGCTCGACGAAGCACTGGTGCGCCAGTTGCACACCCTTCGCTTCGTGGAGTCGGCGCACAACGTGGTGCTGGTTGGTGGCCCCGGCACGGGTAAAACCCACCTGGCCACGAGCCTGGGGATCGAGGCCATTCGCATGCATGGCAAGCGGGTGCGCTTCTTCTCAACGGTGGAGCTGGTCAACGCCCTGGAGCTGGAGAAGGCGCAGAACAAGGCCGGGCAAATGGCGCACCGCCTGATGTACGTCGATCTGGTGATCCTGGATGAACTGGGCTACCTGCCATTCACGCAGTCGGGCGGCGCGATGCTGTTCCACCTGCTCTCCAAACTCTATGAGCGAACGAGCGTGGTGATCACCACCAACCTCACCTTCTCGGAGTGGAGCAGCGTCTTTGGAGACGCCAAGATGACCACGGCCTTGCTTGACCGGCTCACGCACCATTGCCACATCGTCGAGACGGGCAACGAGAGCTGGCGATTCAAGCACTCCAGTGCCGCTGGCGCGGCTCCCCCAAAGCAACGCCCAAAGAGCCAGAAAGGAGATCGAAAAACAGCAGACCCGATAGACTTATCCACAACCGAATAGTCAAAGAATCCATCAACCCAGTGGCTCAATATTCAACGTGATCACTGGCTCAGTTGTGCTGATGAATCAACAATAGGTCGAGAGTTCGAGCCTCTTATCCCGCTCCAACACCGTCAAAAAAGGAAGCCTCGGCTTCCTTTTTTGCTTTCTGCGTCTTATTGGCTCTCCCAGGAGGGCCCCACCAAATCCTCTCGAAGGGTTGGTTGCCTTCAGGCGGCTTGAAGGTTGGTCGTTTCGGATGTGGCTTGCATCTGGGCCAGTCCGCGCAGTACGTCACCCACGATGATCACTGAAGGGCTTCCAAGCTGTTGCTCGTGCAGGGTTTGCTGCAATTGCCCCAGGGTGGTGACGGCATGGCGCTGTTGCGGCAAGGTGGCACGCTGCACGATGGCCAGCGGCGTGTGGGCAGGCAACCCTTCCAACAGGCCCGATTCGATCTGTTCGGCGCTGGACACACCCATGTAGATGACGAGCGTCAGCCGGGCCTGATGCGCGCAGCGCGCCAGTACGGCCCAGTCGGTGCCGCTGTCGCCGGGCTTCGCGTGCCCCGTGACGAAGACCACGCCGTGCGCGTGCTCACGGTGGGTGAGTGGCACGTTCAGGGAAGTCACTGCGGCCAGACCAGAGGTGATGCCGTTGACCACGCGGACCTGTACGCCTTCGGCTTCCAGATGTTCCACTTCCTCGCCGCCCCGCCCAAAAATGAAGGGGTCACCCCCCTTAAGGCGCACGACGGTCTCGCCAGCCAGCGCCGACTGGATCATCAGCTTTTCGATGAACGCCTGGGGGGTAGATTTGCAGCCGCCGCGTTTGCCGACGTGCACGATGCGGGCGTCGGGCCGGGCGTGGGCCAGCACTTCGTCGTTGACCAGATCGTCCACCAGCAGCACGGTGGCCGAGGCGATAGCCTTGACCGCTTTGAGCGTGAGCAAGTCTGGGGCGCCAGGGCCTGCACCCACCAGTGTGACGGTGGGGCGTTGCGGTTGGGAGGGTGTGGGCATGGTCGGCTCCAGGGGGCGGCAATGGTGGGCTGCAATAGGGGCTTCAGGCGGGCTGAGCCAGAGAGGCAAGGGCCGCTTCGATATGGCGGACTTGTGCGGCTATGGGGTCGGGCAAAGCCCGTTCGCCGCGTAGAACCTGTGTGATGTATTGGGCGGTGGCTTCGCGGTCTTGCCCCGGGGGCAGGTCCGGCAAAGAGGCGAGAGAGCCCGCTTGTTGGGGTTCCACGGTGCGGCATTCGCCCTCGCTGAACAGGTCCAGCTGCGGCGTGCGGCGTGGGTCGGCCACGGGCTCACCCTCCGTACCGCGCAGCAGCAGCGCATGAGTGCCGGTCAGGCGCAACACGGCGCTCATGCTGTGCAGGTATTCGGGGTGGGTGTAGCTGCTGACCAGCAGGCTGGGGCCGGTGCAAGGGTTGAGCAGCTTGACGAGGCTGTGCGCGCTGTTGCGCAAACCGACTACACGGCGGACATCGAGCAGCTTTTGCAATGCTGGAAGCAGACCTGCCGTTGGCAGGAACCAGACGCCAGCCTGGTCTGGCAGGTCTACGAGGGACGAAAGAAACGGGTTTGGGAGGGCGCCTTGCTGCGCCAGTGTGCTGAGCACCTCGCTCGTTGTGACGCGCCCAGGGTCAACCTGCTGGCCGTGGATCAGCACGCGCAGCCCCCGGCGGGCCAGCAACAGGGCCAGCAGGGTGGCGAGCGCAGGTAGCTTTCGTGCGCCGTTGTAGCAAGGCAAGATAACAGTGGGAGTGGAACCCGTGGCGTGGGCTGGTAGCCGCGCGTGTACGGCGTCCAGGAAGCCCGCCATTTCCTCAGGGGTTTCGCCCTTCACGCGCATGGCGATGCAGAAGGCTCCCAATTCCAGGTCGCTTACCTGGCCGTCGAGCACTTGGCCAAGGAGGTCGTTCGCCGCCTCGCGCGACAGTGCGCGGGCGCCGTCTTTGCCGCGACCGATTTCCTTGAGGTAGTGAGAAATGCCCATGGCGGGATTTTCGGCGTTCTTATATGAAAACGGGTTATGTGCTGATACGAACAGCGACAGGATTTTGCTGAACGAGGCGCTTGAGTTCGGGGACGCACGAGCCGCATTGTGTGCCGCAACCCAGGCGGGACTGCAAGGTGGCCAGGCGTGTGGCAGGTTCTCCGTCGATCTCTGGCAAGGCTTGGCGGATGGCCTGCGCGGTGACACCCAGGCAGTTGCACACTGGTTGGCTGCGTTCTGCGGGGGCCCCGCCAGGCGCTGTGTCGCGAGCCTGCAGCAGGGCGAGCCCGGTGACTGGTGTGGGCAGGGTGTCGCGCAGCAGGGTTGACAACCAGGTGCTGCTGCGGCTGTCGCCCGCCAGCAGGAAGGCCTGTACCCGGGAAGTTTCGGTGCCGCCCACACGCACGCGGCGGTGTTGGTGGCGCAGCGGGTCTGCGTAGCGCAGCGTGTCCACGGTGTCCAGTTCCAATGCCCGCACCAGGGTGTGGAGCCAGTCGCCCTGGTCGTCAGGGGCTTGTGCACAGGCGGCCTGGAACCAGATGCCGCACAGGGCAGGCAGGCCAGCGGTCGCGGACCCGCCTGCCGCCGCAAAAGGCACGCAGGCAGCGTAGTCGAAGGAATTCAAGAGCGGGCGCAGCGCCTGTTGCACTTCCAACGCTTTTTCTGCAGGCAGCCAGGCCATGGCCTGCAGCGTCCAGGGCAGGGCGGTTTTTTCAATGCGTACCGCCGCGTGCTTGAGTTCCGGCTGCTTGGACGTGGGGCAATAGGCCGATGTGGTGAGGCCGTTGACCCCGGCCATCGGTTGGCCGTCTGGGCTGCGGCCACCCAGGTATTCGCTGCCCCAGTGCATGCCGATGAAACACTGACGGCGCGCCAGTTCGTGCGATGCGTTGGCGGGCAGCACAAGTTGGCCGCGCTTGCTGGTGACGCGCACCAGATCGCCGACCTCGATGCCTGCGTCAGCCATGTCCTGGGGGTGCATCTGGACTTCGGGCTCGGCCACGTGGCCGAACAGCTTGCCCAGGGTGCCGGTGCGGGTCATGCCGTGCCATTGGTCGCGCAGGCGCCCGGTGGTCAAGGCGTAGGGGTAGCGCGACTCGCGTTCCTCGGCCACCGGTTCGTAGGGCAGGGCGGTGAAGCGGGCGCGGCCGTCTGCGGTGGGGAACACACCGTTGGCGTACAGGCGCTCGGCGCCGCTGGTCTGGCCTTCTGGTTGGGGCCATTGTTGCGGTGCTGAGTCCAGTTGGGCGTAGCTCAGGCCGGTGATGTCCAGGTCTCGGCCGCGTGTGCTTTCGCGGTGTTCGTTCCAGATCTGCTCTGGGGTTTCGTAGGGGAAGAGCGTGCTGGTGGTACGCCGGGGCAGGCGCTCCTCCAGCCTGCGTGCCAGATCCACGGCGATCTGCCAGTCGTGGCGCGGGCCGTCTGCAGATGTGGCTGGCGACGGCACGGCGGTGCGCACGCGGGTGATGCGCCGCTCGCTGTTGGTGACGGTGCCTTCTTTTTCGCCCCAGGTGGTGGCGGGCAGCAGCAGGTCGGCCCAGTCGCAGGTGGCGGCGCTGGCGTAGGCTTCCTGCACCACCACGAATTCGGCACGTTCCAGCGCGCGGCGCACGGTGGCCTGGTCGGGCAGCGACTGGGCGGGGTTGGTGCAGGCAATCCACAGGGCTTTGATTTCGCCATCGGCAGCGGCCTGGAACATGTCCACTGCGGTTTTGCCGGGGGTGGCGGGCACGTCCGGCACGCCCCACAGGGCGGCCACTTCGGCGCGATGTGCCGGGTTGGCCAAGTCGCGGTGGGCCGACAGCAGGTTGGCCAGGCCACCCACCTCGCGCCCGCCCATGGCATTGGGCTGGCCGGTGAGGGAGAACGGCCCCGCGCCGGGCAGGCCAATCTGCCCGCAGGCCAGGTGCAGGTTGATGAGGCTGGCGTTCTTGGCGGTGCCGCTGGTGGATTGGTTGAGGCCTTGGCAATAGAGGCTCAGCGTGCGAAGGCGCGTGCTGGCAGATACCTGGCTGGCATCGTCTGGCACACCCGCGAACCAGCGGGCGGCGGTGAACAGGTCTGCCACGGGGACGCCGCAGATCTGGGCCACGGCGTCGGGTGTGTAGCCTTGGACCAGCTCGCGCAGGGCCGGGAAGCCACTGGTGTGGCGGTCGACGTAGCCGGTGTCGATCCACCCTTCGGCCAGCATGATGTGCAGCAGCCCGTGGAAGAGCATGACATCGGTGCCCGGCTGCAGCGGCAGGTAGAGGTCGGCCAGGCTGGCGGTGTCGGTGCGGCGTGGGTCGGCCACGATGACTTTCATGCCTGGGCGCTGTGCCTTGGCGTCTTCGATGCGGCGGAACAGTACCGGGTGGGCCCAGGCGGCGTTGCTGCCGACGATGAAGAGGCAGTCGGCGTGGTTGACGTCGTCGTAGCAGGCGGGTGGGGCGTCGGCACCCAGGGTGAGTTTGTAGCCCGCCACGGCGCTGCTCATGCACAGGCGCGAGTTGGTGTCGATGTTGTTGGTGCCCAGCAAGCCCTTGGCGAGCTTGTTGAAGACGTAGTAGTCCTCGGTGAGCAGCTGGCCGCTGATGTAGAAGCCCAGCGCGTCGGGGCCGTGCTGGCGCACGATGGCTGCCAGCCGGTCAGCAGCCAGGTCGAGGGCTGCGTTCCAGCCCAGGGGTTGGGTAGTGGCGCCACGCTGGGCGCGCAGCATGGGCTGGGTCAGCCGCACCTGGCGTGCAATGGCAGGGTCTGCCGTGAGGTGCAGAGTGGAGCCCTTGGTGCACAGCCGCCCGAAGTTGGCCGGGTGCTGCGGGTCGCCCCGTACGTGGGTGACGCGCTCGCCCACGGACTCGATGATCACGCCGCAGCCCACACCACAGTAGGGGCAGGTGGAGCGGGTCTCCTTGGCCAGGGCGATCGGTTCGGCACTCACGTGGATGTCTCCTCTGCGGGGGCGATGTACTGTCTGGCAGGGCGTTCAGGCCGTTTGGGCACAGCGCCGCGCCGGGCCAGCGATGGGGCGGGCCAGGTCGGTGGCCTGGGCGGCGAGTTCACGGGCGTCCAGCCACACCTCGCCTGCTTCCACCTTGACGTTGAAGCGGGGCGTGCAACCTTCGTCCGGTGCTGCGGCCTGCCCGTCGCACAGGCCGATGGTCCAGTTGTGCAGTGGGCAGGCCACGCTGCGCCCGAAGACGATGCCCTGGCTCAGCGGCCCGCCTTTGTGGGGGCAGCGGTCGAGCAGGGCGAACACCTCGTCCTCGGTGTTGCGGAAGATGGCGACATCCAGCCCTTGGGCACGGGCCACGCGGCGCGAGCCCAGCACGGGGATGTCTTCCACGCGGCAGATCAGGGTCCATTCGGGTTGGGGGGCGCTCATGCCACGGCTCCTTCCGAAACAACGGTCTTGACGGGTTCGAACTGGCGCACGTCCACTTCGGCTTTGGCGAATTCGAACCAGGGGTCGGGTTCGCCTTCCAGGGCGGCTTGCAACTGTGCCCACAGGGCCTTGCGGCCTTCGTGGTCGTCCAGGATCTTCTTCTTCACGTAGTCCAGGCCCACGCGGTTGACGTAGTGCACAGTGCGTTCCAGGTACCAACCTTCCAGGCGGTAAAGCTGCATGAAGGCGCCGGTGTACTCCAGCACCTCTTCGGCGGTTTTGAGCTTGGTGAAGAAGTGCGCCACCTCGGTCTTGATGCCGCCGTTGCCCGCGATGTACATCTCCCACCCGCTGTCCACGCCGATGATGCCCACGTCCTTGATGCCCGCCTCGGCGCAGTTGCGCGGGCAGCCACTGACGGCGAACTTCACCTTGTGCGGGGTGTACATGCGCCACATGGCGCGTTCCAGGTCCTTGCCCATCTGGGTGGAGTCCTGCGTGCCCATGCGGCACCATTCGCTGCCCACGCAGGTCTTCACGGTGCGCAGGGCCTTGGCGTAAGCGTGGCCGCTGGGCATGTCCAGGTCTTTCCAAACAGACACCAGGTCTTCCTTCTTCACACCCAGCAGGTCGATGCGCTGGCCGCCGGTCACCTTGACGGTGGGAATCTGGTACTTGTCCACCACGTCGGCAATGCGCCGCAGCTCGCTGGCCGTGGTTTCGCCACCCCACATGCGCGGGATCACGCTGTAGGTGCCGTCCTTCTGGATGTTGGCGTGGCTGCGTTCGTTGATGAAGCGGCTTTGCGGATCGTCCTTGGCCTCTTTGGGCCAGGTACTGATGAGGTAGTAGTTGACGGCGGGACGGCACGAGGCGCAGCCGTTGGGTGTCTTCCAACCCAGGTGCTGGAACACCGCACCGGTGGTCAGCAGCTTGGAGCCGTCGGGCAGCCGCGTGCGGATGGCCTCGCGCACTTCCTCGTGGCTGTGGTCGGTGCAGCCGCACATGGCCTTCTTCTTGGGCGTGGAGCTGTAGTCGCCACCGGCGGTGAACATCAGGATCTGCTCGACCAGGCCGGTGCACGAGCCGCAGGAAGCGCTGGCCTTGGTGTGCTTGCGTACCTCGTCGAGTGTGAACAGGCCCTAGTAGGCCCCGCGATGTTTTCAAGCCGATAAGCTTTGAGTCGCCCATTGCGTCCGACCAATTTTCATCCATCATTGAATCCATCCAAAACTTGCTGAGACGAGAACCTCAATAAATCTGTTGCCACTCCATGGCCCGATAGTGCGTCCCCCGGGGGCCATCAAAGGGCTCCATGCCCTCGATCCTGGCTCCCGCTGCCCCAATCCAAACCACACGCGCCTTCACCATGTGCGCGAGAAGCGTGCTTCCGTCCTCTGCCCATGCGTGCGCCTCGCCGCTGCGCGCGTCAAAGGTCACCGAGCCGGCAACCGCTGCAGGCTCACGGATCTGACCCCCAGCTGAATCGATAAGTTTTGCGAACTTCATGAGTGGTTCAAACTTCAAGTCTTGTCAATGAGGGGGCCCTTGGTTTATAGGTCTTTGACTCAGTGCACAGACCGTGACTTCGGCGGCAAGGCATCCGCCACGCGATAGATGGTTTGCACCTCTCCATTCAGAACCACTGGCTCTGATTCAACCAAACCCTGCACCATCAACATGGCAAGCGTCTCAGACGACAGCGCCAGACTGCCGAAGACGGCCGTTGCATCGGGCATGATGAAGCCGATGTGAACGCCACTGGGCGTGGTGTGGTGTGCCTGCTTGGCTCGCAATGCTGCAATGGCTTCTGTGAGGTTCATTTCATGTCCTAGACGAATTCAGGCGTCTTGCTGTTGATTCATCAGCACAACTGAGCCAGTGATCACGTTGAATATTGAGCCACTGGGTTGATGGATTCTTTGACTATTCGGTTGTGGATAAGTCTATCGGGTCTGCTGTTTTTCGATCTCCTTTCTGGCTCTTTGGGCGTTGCTTTGGGGGAGCCGCGCCAGCGGCACTGGAGTGCTTGAATCGCCAGCTCTCGTTGCCCGTCTCGACGATGTGGCAATGGTGCGTGAGCCGGTCAAGCAAGGCCGTGGTCATCTTGGCGTCTCCAAAGACGCTGCTCCACTCCGAGAAGGTGAGGTTGGTGGTGATCACCACGCTCGTTCGCTCATAGAGTTTGGAGAGCAGGTGGAACAGCATCGCGCCGCCCGACTGCGTGAATGGCAGGTAGCCCAGTTCATCCAGGATCACCAGATCGACGTACATCAGGCGGTGCGCCATTTGCCCGGCCTTGTTCTGCGCCTTCTCCAGCTCCAGGGCGTTGACCAGCTCCACCGTTGAGAAGAAGCGCACCCGCTTGCCATGCATGCGAATGGCCTCGATCCCCAGGCTCGTGGCCAGGTGGGTTTTACCCGTGCCGGGGCCACCAACCAGCACCACGTTGTGCGCCGACTCCACGAAGCGAAGGGTGTGCAACTGGCGCACCAGTGCTTCGTCGAGCTGCGCGTGGGCGAAGTCAAAGCCGGCGAGGTCACGGTGCGAAGGGAAGCGCGCCACGCGCATCTGGTAAGCCATGGAACGCACCTCACGCTGAGCGGTCTCGGCCTTGATGAGCTGGTGCAGCACGGCCTCATGATCCAGCGACTTCATGCGGGCGGTGCCCAGTACCTCCGGCCAGGCACTGGCCATGCCGTGCAGGCCCAGCGCTTTGAGGGCATCAATGACGTCATGCATGGTCGGACTCCGGTGATGCCTCATGAGGCTGGACGTTGCGCAGTGCGTCGTAGCGCTGCAGGTTGGCCAGTGGCGGCGTGTTGAGCTTGAGCATCGTGGCCACCGGTGGCTCGGGCACGCGCTGCTCCTTCAGACGCGAGAGCACGTTGAGCACGTGCTCGGCACTCACCCGCCCGGACTGCAGCGCCAGCTCTACCGCCACCACCACGGCCTCCAGTCCATGCAGGCTCACCCCCATGAGCACCTGCGCCATCACCCTGTCGCCACCGCTGTGGCGCAGCAACTGGCGCTGCATTTCCTGCAGTGGCTCGGGCATGGTCTTGAAGGGCGCGCCGTTGCGCAGCGCGCCGGGCTTTCGCTCGATGAGCGCGATGTAATGCATCCAGTCGTAGAGCGTCTGATCACGTTCGAAGCTGCGCGCCAGGCGCACCTGTCGCCCATCGGGCCCGACCACCAGCAGGCCATCCGCGTAGGCCCGCAGACTGACCACCGCATGAATCCATTCACACGGCACGCTGTAGCGGTTGCGCTGGAAGTGGATCAGTGCGGTCGCAGAGACCCGTACCGGCTGCTCCACGTAGCCATCAAACGCACGGGGGTTGGGCATGAGACGAGCACGTTCGTCCTGCCAGACATCGGCCACCGTGAGCTGAGTCCATTCCGGGTGACTCATCTCAGCCCAGGCCTTCACGCAGGCCTGCTGCAACCAGTCGTTGAGTTCACCAAGCGTCCCCCAGCGCCGCTCGCTGGCCTCACGCCAGATGTCCTTGCGCCGATCCTGAACGTTCTTCTCCACGACCCCCTTCTCCCAGCCGGCGGCCCGGTTGCAGAACTCCGGCTCGAACAGGTAGTGCCCGGTCATCGCCTCGAAGCGTGCATTGACGCTGCGCTGTTTGCCATGGCCGACCTTGTCCACAGCGGTCTTCATGTTGTCGTAGATGCCCCGCCGGGGCACGCCACCGAAGAGGGCGAACGCCCGTGCGTGCGCATCGAACAGCATCTCGTGCGCTTGGCTGTAGTACGCCACCAGGCAGAAGGCGCGACTGGCCGCCAGCTTGGTGTGTGCCACTTCCAGGCGGCGGCGCAGCCCGCCGATGAACAGGTACTCGCAGCTCCAGTCGAACTGGAACGCCTCGCCCAACTCGAAGCTCAGCGGCACGAACCCCGCACCACGCGCAGCGTTGCCTTGCTCTTGCTGCCAGCGCTGGGCAAAGGCGTAGACCGGCCCTCGGCTGCCGCTGTAGCCCTGCGCGCGCAGCGCCTCAAACATGGCCTTGATCCCGCGTCGATCGCGTTTGCTGCGATGGCTATCGGCCTTGAGCCATTGGCTCAACTGCTCCTTGTACGGATCCAGGATGCTGGGGCCCGACACCCGCTGCGGGTATCGGGGTTCGGCCATCTGCCCGTCTTTGAGCCACTTGGTGGCTGTGTTGCGCGAGATGCCCAGGCGCCGGCTGGCCTCGCGCACCGACACGTCCTGCCTCAGCACGAGGCGGCGTAACTTGCTCAATGTGCTCACGTTGATCACTCCTGCTCCCCCGTGCTGAAAAATTCAGCAGGATAGAGCGGCAACGTGGCTCAAATTTCAACGTGAATGCGTCCCGAAATGGCCCAGCTTTGGAAATGAATCAACACCCTGAACTTTGAAAGGAACAACGAAGCCCTGTTTGATGTTGTCGAAGATGCCGTCGTGCATATCGAGACAACACCCGAAACGGTTTGAGAATCAAACCAATACCCGTCCACGAAAGTGGGTCAACT
>NZ_CAKAKO010000009.1 GCF_916700565.1 Xenophilus sp. Marseille-Q4582
GGGCCGTGCCGCTGCGGCCTGCGTGGTCGGCGCGGTCGGCGCCGTGGGGCTACTCGGTGGCCCCTCCCCTGCTATGGCATCGGCTTATAACCAGATTGCCAGTTCTAGCCTGTATCTTATGTCAAATTAAAGCCCCCAGAAAGAAGCCGCCGAAGCGGCTATGCGAAATGAAGGCCTGCTTCCTGGCAACGGGCGTGCCCTTCATGCGGGCACGCCCTTCACCACTTGCCAGTGCCGGGCCGCTGCGGCGCACGCGCGGCAGCCGCGGTCAGGGCCTCGATGGCATCAGGCCGGTTGCCGCGCCGGGCGAAGTCGAGCGCGGTCATTCCTTGCTCGTTCTTCATCGCCAGGTCCGCGCCTTCGGCCAGGAGCAGGTTCACCGCGTCGATCGTGCCGTACATGGCGGCCATCATCAGCGGCGTGGTGCCGTTGGGCGACTGGGCGTCGATGAAGGCGTGCTGCTCCAGCAACTGCTTCATGATGGCGACCTGGCCGCTGGTGGCCGCGTAATGCAGGGGCGCCCAGCCGGTCTTGTTGACGGCCGCATCGCGCTTGAGCAGCAGGTCGACGAACTCCTGCTGGCCGCGCAGCGCCGCCATCATCAGCGGCGATTCGTCGCTGCCGTTGGTGGCGTTGACGTCGGTTCTCCTGTCTTCGATCAGCACGCGCGCCACCTTGGGCGAGCCGTCGCGCAGCGCGAGGACCAGCGCCGTCTGCTTCCTGTCGTCCAGCACGTTCGGATCCAGCCCGCGCTCGATCTGGCTCTGCACGGCCCGGGGGTTGTCGACCGCCACGGCGCGGAAGAAATCCTCGCGCGGGCCTGCGGTGGCGCACGACACGGCCAGTGCCGCGCCCACGAGGGAGAGAACGATCTTGAGGGTCATGCGTCGGTTCCTCCCAGGAACAGTTGATCGAAATTGCGGCTGGTCAGCTCACCCACGGCCTCGGCGCTCATGCCGCGCAGTTCGCCGATCTGGGCTGCGACGAAAGGCACGTAGGACGGGTTGTTCACCTTGCCGCGGTGCGGCACCGGCGCCAGATACGGGCTGTCGGTCTCGATCAGCAGCCGGTCCAGCGGCACGAAGCGCGCCACGTCGCGCAGTTCCTGCGCCTTTTTGAAGGTCAGGATGCCCGAAAAGGAAATGTAGAAGCCCAGGTCCAGCGCGGCGCGCGCCACCTCGGCCGTCTCGGTGAAGCAGTGGAAGACGCCGCCCGCCGCCTGCGCCCCGCCCTGCTCGCCCTCCTCCCGGAGGATGGCGAGGGTGTCCGCCGAGGCGTCGCGGGTGTGGATCACCAGCGGCTTGCGCACGCGTTGCGCGGCGCGGATGTGGACGCGGAAGCGCTCGCGCTGCCACTCCAGTTCGGCGATGCTGCGCCCGCCCTTGCGTTCTTCCATCTGGTAGTAGTCCAGCCCGGTCTCGCCGATGGCGATCACCTTCGGCCGCTGCGACAGGGCCACCAGCGTGTCCACGTCGGGCTCGCGCACGTCCTCGTTGTCGGGGTGCACGCCCACGCTGGCCCAGAAGTTGTCGTAGCCGGCGGCCAGCGCATGCACGGCTTCGAATTCTTCGAGCACGGTGCAGATGCACAGCGCGCGGTCGACGCGCGCCTCCTGCATCGCCGCGCGGATGCGCGGCAGCTCCTGCACGAGCTCGGGCATGCTCAAGTGGCAGTGGGAATCGGTGAACATGGGAAAAGCCAAGAATCGGCGGCTGCCGCCCCTGCGGGCACAGCCGGAGGAAAACCAGGAAACGGGATTGTCGGCCCAGCCGGCGCGCCGGCGGCTCAGGGCGCCCCGCGGCGCGCCCGGGCGCTCAGATGGTCTGCGTCGGCCGGTCCGAGCCCAGCGAGGCGCCCAGCGCATCCTCGATGCGGGCCTTGAGCTGGCGGGACTTCTCGTCGGACGGGAAGCGGATGCCCACGCCCGGCGAGCGGCTGCCGGCCGCGCGGCTGGGCGTGATCCAGGCCACCTTGCCGGCCACCGGGTAGCGCTGCGGGTCGTCCGGCAGCGTCAGCAGCACGTACACGTCGTCGCCCAGGCGGTATTCGCGCGTGGTCGGGATGAACACGCCACCTTCGGCGAACAGCGGAATGTAGGCCGCATAGAGCGCGCCCTTTTCCTTGATGGCCAGCTGGATCACGCTGGGCCGGTGCGGCGCAGCGGGGGCGGAGTTGGCGGCGGACGTGGCGGGGGCGTTCATGATGGGCGGCGAGCGGCGGAGTTTAGGGCGCTTTGGGCGTCGCTCACAAGCGACTCCAGCATCAGACCCGCGTTGAAAGGATGCTCGGCCGTGCGCGCCGACTGCATCAGCGAACGCGACCAGCGGCCCAGCACGCGGTGCGAAGGCGCAGGCGGCAGATCCTGCGCGTCGAAGAAGCGCGCGGCGGCGCCGCTGCGCACGGCCTGCAGGTCGTGGCAGAGCTTGAGCAGTACGTCGATGGCCGCCGCGGGCGGCAGATCGGCCAGCGCCGCCACTTCGCCGCGGGCCAGCGCACGCGGCAGCAGCGCCCAGGCCCGGGGTGAGGGCCCGGTGCGCGACAGGCGCAGCGCGGCTTCGGGGCGGCCCCCCGCGGCGCGCAGCAGCGCCGGCGCATCGGCCGGCACCACGCCTTGCGCGACCAGCCAGGACTCGGCTTCGCCGGCTTCGGGCCAGGGCAAGGTGTAGGCCAGGCAGCGGCTGCGGATGGTGGGCAGCAGCTGCCAGGCCGCCTCGCTTGCCAGCACGAAGCGCATGTCGCCAGCAGGCTCCTCCAGCGTCTTGAGCAGCGCATTGGCCGAGATCGCGTTCATGCGCTCGGCCGGATAGACCAGCACCACCTTGCCGCGCCCGCGCGCGCTGGTGCGCTGCGCGAACCCGACGGCGTCGCGCATCGCTTCCACGCGGATCTCGCGGCTGGGCTTGCGCTTCTTGTCCTCGATCTCGGCCTGCGCCTTTTCGTCCAGCGGCCAGCCCAGCTCGTGCATGGCGACCTCGGGCATCAGCACGCACAGGTCGGCATGGGTGCGCACGGCGATCGCGTGGCAGCTCGGGCACTGGCCGCAGGCGCCCTGCTCCGGCCGGCTCGCGTCGCGCCGCTCGCACAGCCAGGCGGCGGCCAGCGACAGCGCCAGCTCGTACTGGCCCAGGCCCGACGCACCCTGCAGCAGCCAGGCGTGGCCGCGCTGGCGCAGCAAGGCGGTGCGCGCGCGGGCCAGCCAGGGGGCGAGATCCGCTGGTTCGCTCATGCCGCGAGCCCCCGGCGTCGCAGCGCGGCCTCGACCTGCGCCCACACCTGCTCGCGCGGCTGCGCGGCATCGATGCGCTCGAAGCGCGGCTGGCCCGCGGCGCGCGCCGCGTAGCCGGCCGCCACGCGGCGGAAGAACTCGGCGGGCTGGGCCTCGAAGCGGTCCGGCACACGGGCCGATGCCAGGCGCTCGGCTGCCACGTCGGGCGGCAGGTCGAACCAGAAGGTCAGGTCGGGTTGCAGCAAGCCATGGGCGCCCTCGCCTTCCTGCGCCTGCACCCAGCCCTCCAGCGCCTGCAGCACGCCGGCGTCGAAGCCGCGGCCGCCGCCCTGGTAGGCGAAGGTGGCATCGGTGAAACGGTCGCACAGCACCACCTCGCCGCGTGCCAAGGCCGGGGCGATGACCTGCGTGACGTGGTCGCGCCGCGCCGCGAAAACCAGCAGTGATTCGGTCAGCGCGTCCATGGCCCGGGTCAGCACCAGATCGCGCAAGCTTTCGGCCAGGGGGGTGCCGCCGGGCTCGCGCGTGCGCACCACCGTGCGGCCGCCCTGGCGCAGCAGCGCCTCCAGCGCATCCAGGTGGCTGGACTTGCCGGCGCCGTCGATGCCTTCCAGCGTGATGAAAAGACCTGCGGACATGGAATGGGGGGATCAACGACCCCGGATGTACTTGTTCACGGCCCGGTTGTGCGCGTCGAGGTTCTCGCTGAACTCGCTGCTGCCGTCGCCGCGCGACACGAAGTAGAGGGCGCTGGTGCGTGCCGGCTGCACGGCCGCCAGCAGCGCCGCCTGGCCGGGCATGGCGATGGGCGTGGGTGGCAGGCCGGGCCGGGTGTAGGTGTTCCAGGGCGTGTCCGTCTGCAGGTCGCGCTTGCGCAGGTTGCCGTCGAAGGCCTCGCCCAGACCGTAGATCACCGTCGGGTCGGTCTGCAGCAGCATGTTGCTGCGCAGCCGGTTGGCGAACACACCCGCGATTTCGGGCCGGTCGGCCGGCTTGCCTGTCTCCTTTTCGACAATGCTGGCCAGGATCAGTGCTTCCTCGGCCGTCTTGAGCGGCAGGTCGCTCGCGCGCGCCGCCCAGGCCGCTTCGAGCTTGCGGTCCATGGCACGCATGGCGCGCTGCAGCACGGCAATGTCGCTGGAGCCCTTCGAATAGGTGTAGGTGTCGGGAAAGAAGCGGCCTTCCGGGTGCACGCCGGGGCGGCCCACCGCCTCCATCAGCTGCGCGTCGCTCATGCCTGCGCTGTCGGGGCGCAGCATGTCGGCCCTGGCCAGCGCGGCGCGCACCTGGCGGATGTTCCAGCCCTCGACGATCACCACGCTGCGCGTGGCCTCCTCGCCGCGCACCAGCACCGCGAGCAGCGTGCGCGGCGTCACGCCCCGCTCCAGCTCGTAGCTGCCGGCGCGGATCTGCCGGTCCTGGCCCGACAGGCGGAACCACCAGTACAGCAGTTGCGGCTCCACCTCCACGCCCGACTGGCGCACCAGCTGGGCCACGCCGCGCGGCGTGGTGCCGGGTTCCACCGGCAGGTCGACCGTGGCGGCGGGCAGCTTCAGCGGCTGGTGCAGCCACCACAGCGCCCAGGCGCCCGCGCCCAGCGCGATCAAGGCCGGCAGCAGGAAAAGAGTGAGGAAGAAACGGCGCACTGGAAAGGGATTCGTCGAGGGGCGGAAAGCACGGGGACCCCTGCGCGTGCAAGGTGCGCGGCAGCCCGTCCGACATGTCCCGCCGAGCGGCAGGGCCGGGAGCCGGCCATGATAATTCAGCCATGACTGCCAACGTCTTTCAGGGTGTGACGCCCGCGCTGACCCACCTGGGCGTGATCCGCGCCGAAGGGCCCGAAGCCGCCGCTTTCCTGCATGGCCAGCTGACCCAGGATTTCGTGCTCATGAAGCCCGACCAGGCCCGCCTGGCCGCGCTGTGCACGCCCAAGGGCCGCATGATCGCCAGCTTCATCGGCCTCCAGCCGCGCCCCGAGCAGGTCCTGCTGGTGTGCAGCCAGGACCTGCTGGCCGCCACGCTCAAGCGCCTGTCCATGTTCGTGCTGCGCGCCAAGGTCAAGCTCAGCGACGCGTCGGCCGATTGGCGCATCCACGGGCTGGCCGGCGCCGCGCTGGCCGCGAACGGCCTGGACGCCCAAGCCGCGCCCTGGCGCACCCAGAACGTGGGCGAGGCCTTCGGCGTGAGCCTGTACCCCGCCGACGGCGTGCCGCGCGCGCTGTGGCTGGCGCCGGCCGGCGCCCCGGCGCCCGTCGGTGACGCGCTGAGCGCCGCGCAATGGGCCCTTGGCGAGGTGCGCAGTGGCATCGCCACGCTGAGCCTCCCCGTGGTCGATGCCTTCGTGCCGCAGATGCTGAACTACGAGTCCGTGGACGGCGTGAACTTCAAGAAGGGCTGCTATCCGGGCCAGGAGATCGTGGCGCGCAGCCAGTTCCGCGGCACGCTCAAGCGCCGGGCCTTTCTGGTGAGCGCCGACGCGCCGCTGCAGCCGGGCCAGGAAGTGTTCGCCGGCGACGATGCCGAACAACCCGTGGGCACGGTGGCGCAGAGCGCCCCGGCCGCCGATGGCCAATGGGCCGCGCTCGTGTCGATGCAGGTCTCTGCGCTGGAGGCCGGCCCGCTGCGCACGGCCGGCGCCGGGGACGCGCCGGGTGCCGCCCTGCGGGTGGAGCCCCTGCCCTACGCGCTGCGCGACGACATCTGATCCCCGAGACGCGGCCGCCGCCGCGGCCAGGCCACGGCACGGTGGCTCACAGCGCCTTGCGCATCTCGACGTGGGGGATGCCCACCTCCTCGAACGGCTCGCCGCTCACGGCATAGCCCTGGCGCAGGTAGAAGCGCTCGGCGCTGCGCTGGGCGTTGAGCACGATCGTCCGGTCGCCGCGCCGGCGGGCGAAGTCCTCCAGCGCCGCCATCAGCGCCTCGCCGTGGCCTTCGCCGCGCAGCACGCGGTGCACGGCCACGCGGCCGACGTGGGCCGAGCCGTCCGCCTCGGCCGGCAGCAGGCGCGCGGTGGCGATCACCTGGCCCAGCCGGTTGCGCACCACGGCATGCGTGCTGCGCGCGTCATCCAGGTCCCATTCCATCTCCTCGGGAATGCCCTGCTCCTCGATGAAGACGTGGCGGCGCAGCGCGCCGGCCTCGGCGCCCAGCGTGTCCCAGTCGCCCGTTTCCACGCGCGTCATGGCTTCGCCGGCCTCGAAGCCCAGCAGGATCTCGCGCAGCGGCGCGGGCACGGGGCGCGAGGTCTGCGTGGTCGGATCGGCGAACACGTAGACCAGCTCGCAGCCCACCAGGTACTGGTCGCGCCGGAAGAGCGCGCCGTCGAAGACCAGCGAGGAAGTGCCGATGCGCCGGCATTTCATCGCCACGTCCAGCACGTCGTCCACGCGGCCCGAGGCGCGGTAGTCCACCGTGGCCTTGCGCACGTAGAGGTCGCCCTCCAGGTGCAGCATCGCCTCTTCGTAGGGCAGCGCCAGGGCACGCCAGTAGTCGGCGATGGCGGTGTCGAAGTACATCAGGTAGTGCGCGTTGAACACGATCTTCTGCATGTCCACTTCGGCCCAGCGCACGCGCAGGCGGTGGAAGAAGCGGAAGTCGTCGCGCGTGGGCAGGCTTGTCTCTGGGGTGTTGCTCATGGTCTTTTCCGAAGGGTCGGGGCTCTGCGGCATTCAGGGGTTCAGGGCCGTGCGCAAGGCCGCCGCCATGTGCGCATGGGCCGCCTGGGCCTCGGGCACGGCGCGGCCCATCTTGACGAATTCGTGCACCACGCCGCGGTAGATTTCCAGCTCGACCGGCACGCCGGCGCTGCGCAGCTTGTCGGCGTACTGCACGCCTTCGTCGACCAGCGGGTCGCATTCGGCCAGCCCGATCCAGGCCGGCGCCACGCCTTCCACGTCGTCGGCGTTGAGCGGTGCGAAGCGCCAGTCGTCGCGCTGCGCGTCGTCGATGTACTGCGCGAAGAACCAGGTCACCAGTGCTTCGGTGAGCACCGGGCCCTGGGCGAAGCGGCGGTGCGAGTCGGTGTTCTGCCGCGCGGCGGTGCCGGGGTAGATCAGCAACTGCAAGGCCAGCGGCACCGCCGCGTCGCGCGCGAGGATGGCGCACACGGCCGACAGGGTCCCGCCGGCGCTGTCGCCGCCGACGGCCAGACGCGCGCCGTCCAGCCCCAGCGCGGCGCCGCCCTCGCCCGCCAGGTGGCGCAGCGCGTCCCAGGCATCGTTGACGGCGGTCGGGAAGCGGTGCTCGGGCGCGAGCCGGTAGTCCAGCGAGACGACGGCGATGCCCGCGTCGCGTGCCAGCACGCGGCACAGGATGTCGTGCGTGGCGACGCTGCCGACGGTGAAGCCGCCGCCATGCAGGTACAGCAGCACCGGCAACGCCTCGGCCGAGGGGGCGTACAGCCGCGCGGGCAGCGCCGCGCCGTCGCGCACCGGGATGCGCAGGTCTTCCACGCGCGCCAGTTCGGGCTTGGGCACTTCGAGCACGGCGGCGCCCTTCTCGTACGCGGCCTTGGCCTGCGCGGGCGTGAGTTGGTGCAGCGGCGGATGGCCGGCGCGCGCCATGCGTTCGATGACGCCGGCCATGCGGGGCGTGAGGGCCGTGAGGGGAACGGGGCGGGAGAGGGAATCAGGCGTCATGGACCCAGGAAGCGGGAGGCCCGCGCATGCCCGGCCCGCGCCTGCGGACGCCGTGCAGCGCGGCGCAGCATCAACGGAAATGCACGCGCACCGGCTGCAGGCCGGGCACGCCGTCGTAGTGGACCGTGGCGCTCAAGCCCGGCCGCGGCGGCAGCAGCGCGGAGAAAGAGCCCAGGCTGACCAGCTGGCCCGGCTGCAGGGCCAGCCCCTGCGCCTGCAGTGCCTGGGCCAGCCAGACCACGGCGTTGAGCGGATGGCCCAGCACGTCGGCCCCCCGGCCGCCGCCCAGGACCGCCCCCTGGGCATCGACCAGGCGCACGTTCATGTCGCGCAACTGCTCCAGCAGCCGCGCCTGGCCGGGCGCATCGGCCGGCACCGCGAGGGGCGCGCCGCGCACGCCCAGGCGTGCGCCCACGTTGATGGCCGTGATCCCCGCGCCATTGAGCCGGGGCGGTGTCTGCACCATCAGGTCGGGCAGTTCGATGAAGGGCACGATCTGGTCCACCGCGGCCAGCACCGCGGCGGGCGTGCGCGCCTGGTTGATCGCGGCGCTCTTGACCCGCACCAGCAGGTCGGCCTCGTACAGCGGGCGGGCGCCGAAGGCGGCATCCACCGTAGCGCCGTCGTCCAGCAGCATGCGCTGGTACAGCGCGCCCCACACGGGCTGGTCGGTGTTGAAGCGCTTCTGCACGGCCGGGTTGGTGAGGCCGGCCTTGTAGCCGACCAGCGGCCCGGCCTGCGCCGCCAGGCGCTGCTGCAGCCGGGCGCGCGTGCAGGCGGCGTCGGCCGGCGTCAGGGAGGCCGGCGGATCGGCGGCCGGCGTGCGGCTGTTGTACGCGGCCAGCCAGCCGTCGACCTGCGCCGCGCCGAGGCAGCCGGGCGTTGGCGCCACGGTCGGCGGCGCGGAAGGGGCGGCGCAGGCGCCGAGCAATGCGGCGACGGCCAGGGCGGCCAGCGGCCAACGCGTGGGCTGTGTCACGGATGTCTCCTCGATGAATGGGTTCTGCGGCGTGCCGCAGCTAGGATGCGTGCTGATCCTACCTGTACGAGAGACACGCCATGGCCCTGATCAATTACCTCACCCAGATCCAGTTCGACTTCGGCGCCGTGCGCCTGCTTGCCGACGAATGCGCGCGCATCGGCATCACGCGCCCGCTGGTGGTCACGGACGCCGGTGTGCGCGCGGCCGGCATCCTGCAAAAAGCCCTGGATGCGCTGGGCGAACTGCCGGTCTCCGTGTTCGACCAGACGCCCTCCAACCCCACCGAGGCCGCCGTGCGCGCCGCCGCCGAGCTGTACCGCAGCGGCCGGTGCGACGGCCTGATCGCCGTCGGTGGGGGCTCGGCCATCGACTGCGCCAAGGGCGTGGCCATCGCCGCCACGCACGAAGGTCCGCTCAAGACCTACGCCACCATCGAAGGCGGCTCGCCGAAGATCACCGACCGGGTGGCGCCGCTGATCGCGGTGCCCACCACCAGCGGCACGGGCAGCGAGGTGGCGCGCGGCGCCATCGTCATCGTCGACGACCACCGCAAGCTGGGCTTCCACAGCTGGTTCCTGATGCCCAAGGCCGCCATCTGCGACCCCGAACTCACGCTGGGCCTGCCCCCCAAGCTGACGGCCGCCACGGGCATGGACGCCATCGCGCACTGCATGGAAACCTTCATGGCCGCGGCCTTCAACCCGCCGGCCGACGGCATCGCGCTCGACGGCCTGGAGCGCGCCTGGGGCCACATCGAACGGGCGACGAAGGACGGCAGCGACCGCGACGCGCGCCTGAACCTCATGAGCGCCAGCATGCAGGGCGCCATGGCCTTCCAGAAGGGCCTGGGCTGCGTGCACAGCCTGAGCCACAGCCTGGGCGGCGTGGACCCGCGCCTGCACCACGGCACCCTCAACGCCCTCTTCCTGCCGGCCGTGATCCGCTTCAACGCGGGGGCCGAATCGGTGCAGAAGGAGCTGCGCCTGCAGCGCATGGCCCGCGCCATGCACCTGGACCAGCCGGGCGACATCGGCGAGGCCATCCGCGACATGAACGCCCGCCTGGGCCTGCCCAAGGGCCTGGCCGAAGTCGGCGTGACCGAAGCGATGTTCGACAAGATCATCGACGGCGCGATGGCCGACCACTGCCACAAGACCAACCCGCGCCTGGCCACGCGCGAGGACTACCGCGAGATGCTGTCAGCGTCGATGTGAGCCGGGGGCCGCGGCCGCCGCCGCGGCGGCCAGCTCCGCCGCCCCGCGCTCCGTCGGCGGCAGCTTCACGTGGGCGACGAGGAAATCCAGCACCGCGCGGATCCGGGCCGGCAGCCGGCCCGACTTGCCCAGGTACACGGCATGGATCGGCTCCACCTCGTGCGGGTTGAAGTCTTCCATCACCGGCACCAGGCGCCCGGCCTGCAGGTCGGCATGGATGTGGTAGATCGACAAGCGGGCCAGGCCCACGCCCTGCAGCGCCAGGTGGCGCAGCATGTCGCCGTCCGACGCGCGCACATTGCCGACGATGGGCAGGTCCGCCGCCTTGCCGTCGACACGCAAGGGCCAGTCGGGCGCGCGCCGGCGATAGTTGGCGCCCAGCCGGTTGTGCCGCGCCAGTTCTTCGCGCGTGGTCGGCGTGCCGTGCCTTTGCAGGTATGCGGGCGAGCCCACGATCGCCTGGCGCGTGTGGCCGAGCAGCCGCGCCACCAGGTCGGAGGACGGCAGCTGGCCCCAGCGGACCGCGATGTCGGCACGCTCGTCCATCAGGTCGACCACGCGGTCGGTCAGGCTGATGTCCAGCGTCACTTCCGGGTACGTGGCCAGAAAGCGGGGCAGCAAGGGCAGCAGCACGATGTGGCCAAAGCTGACGCTGGCGTTGAGCGACACCCGCCCGCGCGGTGCGGCGCCGGCGGCCGCGCAGCGTTCGGCCTCGTCGAGGTCGGCCAGCACGCGCACGCTGCGCTCGTAGAAGTTCTGGCCCTCGGGCGTGAGCTGCAGCTTGCGCGTGGAGCGGTGCACCAGTTGCGTGGCCAGCCGGGCTTCCAGCCGGCCGATCAGCTTGCTGATGGCCGAAGGCGTCATGCCCAGCACGCGCGCCGCGGCCGAGAAGCCGCCGCGGTCCACCACGTGCACGAAGGCTTCCATTTCGCCGGAGCGGTTGATGTCGAGGCGGGGCATGGGCGAAGGGCGAGGACGGGTGGGCGCGCGGCCGGGCGGCGCGCAGTTTAGCGAGCGCCGCCATGCGGACGCGGCCTTCGGGCCTGCGGAGCCTGGGCCGGCTCCCGCCTGCATGGCCGGCCGCTTCGCGCGGCGGCCCCCGGCCTCTCGCCGCCGCGGCGCCGCAGGCATCGGCGCTGTCCGGCAGACAAGCGCCGCGCCGCGCGCACCATCGGCAGGCCGGCGCCCGGCGGCGTCGCGTCCCTTTCCCACCCCTTCCAGGAGACCCCTGATGCGCCCCAAGAACACCGTTTGCCTGTGGTTCAACGGCGATGCGGAAGAAGCGGCCCGCTTTTATGCCGCCACGATTCCGGAAAGCACCGTGGGTGCCGTCCACTATGCGCCCGGCGACTACCCGGACGGCAAGCAAGGCCAGCCGCTGATGGTCGAGTTCACGGTCGCGGGCATCCCCTGCATCGGCCTGAATGGCGGGCCGCAGTTCCCCCAGACCGAAGCGTTTTCCTTCCAGATCGCCACCGACGATCAGGCCGAGACCGATCGGCTGTGGCATGCCATCATCGACAACGGCGGCAAGGCCAGCGACTGCGGCTGGTGCAAGGACCGCTGGGGCGTGTCGTGGCAGATCACGCCGCGCGTGCTGGTGGCCGGCGTCACGCACCCGGACCCGGCCGTCGCCAAGCGCGTGTTCGACGCCATGATGACCATGCAGAAGATCGACATCGCGACGATCGAGGCGGCGATGAAGGGTTGACGGATCGCCGCGCCGTTCGCGCCGCTCTGCCCTCGCGGCAGGACCGCGTGCCATGCACACCGGCTGCGCTTCATACGGTCTTGCCTTCAAACGTATAGCTTCGTTGGGGTGCCTTGCCGTGCGTCAGCGCTGCGCGGGACGCACGGGGGCTCAGGCATCCCCCCACTCATCCCGCAGATCCGCCACATGGCGCGCGGGCGCCGGCCCCCACAGCCCCCGGCCGGTGCCCCGCAGGCTCAGGAAGCCCGACGGGCGCCGCGTGGCTTTCGCGAGGAGTTCCGGGGACACGATGGCGGCATAGGGCTTGCCATGCCGCGTGAGCAGGCTGGGTTCACCGGCGCGTGCGCGCGAAGCGAGTTCGGGCAGGTTGCTGCGCCCCTGCTCCAGACCGACGGTACGAAGTGACATGTGACCCCCTGATTCCGTACGGACCGTCCGCTTTTCTGGGTCGACAGTCATTCAGCAGGGCCTTCGATGATTGATCTTGGAAGTGAATTCACAAATGCCGTTCCAACCGGGCGGCTAGTGAATCCCAGGGATAACCCGCACAGTTCATCCCATCATGCCCATCGCTCTTCTTGCCCTGACCGCCGGTGCCTTTGGCATCGGCACCACCGAATTCGTCATCATGGGCCTGCTGCTGCAGGTCTCGGCGGACCTTCATGTCTCCATCGCGGCCGCCGGCCTGCTGATCTCCGGCTACGCCATCGGCGTGGCGGTCGGCGCGCCGCTGCTCACCCTCGCTACGCGCCGCCTGCCGCGCAAGACGGTGCTGCTGGCGCTGATGGCCATCTTCACCCTGGGCAACATCGCCTGCGCCCTGGCGCCCAGCTATGACGCGCTGATGGCCGCGCGGGTCATCACCTCGCTGGCGCACGGCACCTTCTTCGGGGTCGGCTCGGTGGTCGCCACCGGGCTGGTGCCGCCCGAAAAGCGCGCCTCGGCCATCGCGATCATGTTCACGGGCCTGACGGCCGCCACGCTGCTGGGCGTGCCGGCGGGGGCCTGGCTGGGCCTGCATTTCGGCTGGCGCGCCACCTTCTGGGCCGTCGCCCTGATCGGCCTGGTGGCGCTGGCCGTGCTGGCGCGCTTCGTGCCGCGTGAGGCCACCCGCGCCGAGCCCGCGCCGCTGCGCGACGAACTGGCCGTGCTGGCCCGCCCGCAGGTCTGGCTGGGCCTGGCGATGACGGTGCTGGGCTTTGCCGGCGTCTTCGCCTTCTACACCTATGTGCAGCCGGTGCTGACGCAGGTCACGGGCCTGTCCGAAGCGGCGGTGTCGCCGGTGCTGCTGCTCTTCGGCGCCGGGCTGGCGGTCGGCAACCTGTGGGGCGGCAAGCTGGCCGACAGGGCGCCGATGCGTGCCGTCATCGGCACCCTGGTCGCCCTGGCCGCCGTGCTCGCCCTGGCGCGCTGGGCCATGCCGCAGGCCGCCGCGGCGATCGTCTTCATCGGCGTGCTGGGCGTGGTGGCCTTCGCCACCGTGGCGCCGCTGCAGATGCGCGTGATGGAAAAGGCCGCCGGCGCGGGCCAGAACCTGGCGTCCAGCCTCAACATCGCGGCCTTCAACCTGGGCAATGCGCTTGGAGCCTGGGTCGGTGGGCTGGTGATCCTGCACACGCCGGGCGTGCCGGGGCTGCAGAACCTGGGTCTGGCGGCGGCCGGCCTCACGGCGGCGGGCCTGCTCATCGCCCTGGGCAGCCATGCGCTGGACCGGCGCCGCCCGCCGGTGGAATGCGCCACCGCCGGGGCCTGAGCCGCGCCCCTGCCCTTCTTTCCCCTTCTTCTTCATTTCCCAAGGAGTCCTTTCATGGAACAACGACTGCTGGGCCGTTCCGGCCTGCGTGTGCCCGCCCTCGGTTTCGGTGCCGGCACCTTCGGCGGCCAGGGCCCGCTCTTCAGCGCCTGGGGCCAGACCGACGTGGCCGGCGCGCGGCGCCTGATCGACATCTGCCTGGACGCGGGCGTGAACCTCTTCGACACGGCGGACGTCTATTCGTCCGGCGCTTCGGAGGAGATCCTGGGCGCCGCGCTCGAAGGCCGCCGCCAGAAGGCGCTCATTTCCACCAAGGTCACGCTGCGCACGGGCGACGGGCCCAACGACGCCGGCTGGTCGCGCCACCACCTGACCGAGGCCACGCATGCCGCGCTCAAGCGCCTGAAGACCGACCACATCGACATCCTGCAACTGCACGCCTTCGACGCCCACACGCCGGTCGAACAGATGCTGCGCACGCTGGACGACCTGGTGCGCGCGGGCAAGGTGCGCGCCATCGGCGCGTCCAACTTCGCGGGCTGGCAGCTCATGAAGGCGCTGGCGGCGGCGGACCGGCTGGGCACCGAGCGCTTCGTCGCCAACCAGACCTATTACTCGCTCGTGGGCCGCGACTACGAATGGGAGCTGATGCCGCTGGGCATCGACCAGGGCGTGGGCGCGCTGGTGTGGAGCCCGTTGGGCTGGGGCCGGCTCACGGGCAAGATCCGCCGCGGCGCGCCGCTGCCCGCAGGCAGCCGCCTGCACGAGACGGCGGGCTTTGCGCCGCCCGTCGCCGAAGAGCGCCTGTACCGCGTGGTCGACGCCCTGCTGCAGGTGGCCGAAGAAACGGGGAGGACCGTGCCGCAGGTCGCCATCAACTGGCTGCTGCAGCGCCCGACTGTGTCCAGCGTGCTGATCGGCGCGCGCAACGAGGCGCAGCTGACGCAGAACCTGGGCGCCGTGGGCTGGAACCTGACGCCCGCGCAGGTCGGGGCATTGGATGCCGCCAGCGCCGTGACGCCGCCCTACCCCCACTATCCCTACTGGAACGGCCAGTTCACCGAGCTGGCGCCGCCGGCCGTGCCGCTGCCGCCCTCGCAAGCCTGAAAACGGGCCCACAGCCGCGTCACGATAATGCGCACATGCCGTCCGTTCGCTCCACAAGCGCCGGCGCGCCTCGCCCCAAGGAAGACCGGCATTTCGTGACCGCGCTGGCACGTGGCCTGGAAGTGCTGGCCTGTTTCCGATCGGGCGACAGGCTGCTGGGCAACCAAGAGATCGCGCAGCGCTGCCGCCTGCCCAAGTCCACCGTGTCGCGGCTCACCGCCACGCTCACGCGGCTGGGCTACCTGATCCATGTCGAGGACAGCGGCAAGTACCGTCTGGGCACCGCCACGCTGTCGCTGGGCAGCGCCATGCTGGTGCGCCTGGACGTGCGGCAGGTGGCCCGCCCGCTGATGCAGGAACTGGCCGACTTCGCGCGCGCCGAGGTGTCGCTGGGCACGCGCGACCGCTTGTCGATGATCTATGTCGAGAACTGCCGCAGCTCGGCCCTGCACACGCTGAGCCTCGACGTAGGCTCGCGCATCTCGCTGGCCACGTCGGCCATGGGACGCGCCTGGCTGGCTGCCGTGCCGGCCGGGGAGCGCGGCGAAGTGCTTGCGCAGATCCAGGCCCGCCAGGGCGAGGCCTGGCCCGAAATACAGCAGGGCATTGAGCAGGCGCAGCAGGACTACCGCAGCCTGGGCGTCACCACCTCGTTTGGCGACTGGCAGAAAAACGTCAACGCCATCGCGCGCGCCTTTCAGCCGGGCCGGGGCCTGCCTCCCATGGTGATCAACTGTGGCGGGCCGTCCTTCAACGTCGCGCAGGAGAAGCTTCTGGCCGAGGCGCGCCCACGCCTGCTCGAGATCGTGGCGCGCATCGAAACCGCGCTGTACCGCTAGGGACAGGCCCACAACACCCACTTCGGGCGCACGTCGGCCTCCAAGTGGGGCACCCTGGCTGGGTCCGCCCCCATCGATTGCGGCGGGCGGCCTGCCGACGCGCTGCGGCGCTTCTTACTTGGCCAGCGTGTCCAGGCGCACTTCCTTGACCTTGCCGCCTTCCACGATGGCCACGCGCGTGTTCGCAGTCGAGCCGCCGCGCGCGTCCACGCCGTGCATCTCGTGCGGGTTGTGCTGGGGGGGCAGCGACTTGAACGCCTTGTCGAGCTGCGCGCGGATCGCAGCGGCGTCGCTGGTGGAGCCTGCAAGTTTCATGGCCAGCGCCGTGGCGTGCACGGCCGTGTAGTTCAGCGACACCTCCGAGCTCGGATCGCGGCCCGGGTTGGCCTTGCGAAAGCGCTCGACGAAGGCCCGGGTCACGGGAGAGCTGTCTTCCACCACAGGCAGCACGCCGATGGCCCCCTCCAGAGAGCCGTAGCCGCCGGTGATCTTGCCGATCTCGTCCATCTTGGCCTGGTCGATGATCACGAAGCCGCCCTTGAAGCCCAGCTCGCGCGCCTGCTTGATCACCAGGCCCGTGGGCTCCGACGCGCCGCCGATGAACAGCACGTCGGGCTTGGCCGCCAGCACGCGGCTCACGCCGCTGTAGAAGTCGGTCGCGCGGTTGTAGGACATCGGGTTCTCGGCCACCACTTTGCCGCCCGCCGCCTCCCACGCGGGCTTGAACGCGGCGGTCCAGGCCTTGGCGTAGTCATGGTCCGCGTTGGCGATGGCCACGTTCTTGCCGTACTTGGTCATCGCGTGATTCACGAACGGCTTGACGTACGAGGTGAACTCGGGCGGGATGCGCAGCGTGAGCTTGTTGTTGCGCTCGGTGATCTGGGGCACGCTGGTGTAGGAAAGCAACAGCACCTTCTGTGCCTCGTTGGTGGCCATCACCGCGAAGCTGCCGCCCGAATGAGGCACCAGCACCGCGGGCGCCTTGTGCTCCTGCACCAGGCGCTGGGTATTGATGGCGGTTTCGGAAGGGTTGTACTTGTCGTCCAGCGCGACGATCTCCAGCTTGACCTTCTGTCCGCCCACCTCCAGGCCCTTGGCATTGATCTCTGCCACGGCCATTTCCATGCCGCTGAGCACGTTCTTGCCATACAGCGCAGCGCCGCCGCTCAGGGGGCCCGAGTAGCCGATCTTGACGACCTGCTGGGCCACCGCCGGGCCTGCGCCCAGCAGCGCGGCGGCTGCGAAGGCGGTGGCGCCGAGTCGAAGAAGGGTCTTGCGTTTCGTCAGCATAGGAATGTCTCCTGGGGTTGGTCTGCGGAAAATCGTCAGGCGCCGATGTAGGCCCGGCGCACGGCTTCGTTGTTCATGAGGCTGTCGCGGTCGCCTTCCATCACGATGCGGCCGCTTTCGATCACGTAGGCGCGGTGCGCGATCTTGAGCGCCGCGAACGCGTTCTGCTCGGCCAGCAGCACCGTCGTGCCCGCCTGGTTGATGCGCTGGATGACCTCGAAGGTCTGCTTGATGACCAGCGGCGCCAGGCCCAGCGAGGGTTCGTCGAGCAGCAGCAACTTGGGACGGCCCATCATGGCGCGGCCGATGGCCACCATCTGCTGCTGCCCGCCGCTCAGCGAACCCGCCGGATCGTCCTTCTTCTCTGCCAGGATGGGGAACAGCGCGAAGACCTCCTCGAGCACCTTCCTGCTGCCCGCCGCGTCGCCCCGGTGCACGTAGGCGCCGAGCATCAGGTTCTTGAGCACCGACATTCCGGGGAACAGCTTGCGTCCCTCCGGACACTGGACCACGCCGCTGGCCACGATCTGGGAGGGCTTCATGCCCACCAGCTCCTGGTCGCCGTAGCGGATGCTGCCGCCCGCGGCCTTGTGGATGCCGCTGATGGTCAGGAAGATCGAGCTCTTGCCCGCCCCGTTGGCGCCCAGCAGCACCACGAGTTCGCCCTGCTTCGCATGCAGGCTCACGCCGTTGAGCGCCTGGAAGCTGCCGTAGCTGAGCGAGAGTTTGTCAAGCGTCAGCATGCTCGCTCCCCAGGTAGGCATCGATCACGGCCGGGTTGGCGCGGATCTCGGCGGGGGTGCCCTCGGCGATCTTCTCGCCGTAGTTCAGCACCAGGATCTTGTCGGCCAGGCTCATGATCATGTTCATCTTGTGTTCGATCAGACCCACCGTCAGGCCGCTGGCCACCATCTTGCGGATCAGGTCGGCCAGGCCCTCGGTCTCGTCGGGATTCACGCCGCCCGCAGGCTCGTCCAGCAGCACCAGGCGCGGGCCGGTCGCCAACGCCAGCGCGAAGGCCACGCGCTTGCGCTCCTCCTGCGAGATGTCGCCCGCGATGCGGTTCTCCAGGTGCGACAGGCCCACGAAGTCGAGCGCCTCGCGCGCCTTCTCGCGGCACACGCGCTCTTCCTCGCGCAGGCGGCTGGAGTTGCGCAGCACGTCGAGCAGGCCCGAGCGCGTGCGCAGCCGGTGGCCCACGATGAGGTTGTCCAGCACGGTGGCCATGTCGAACAGCGTCGTGGTCTGGAACGTGCGCGCCACGCCCAGGCGCGCCACCTCGTCGGTGCGCAGCGAGGTCACGTCCCGTCCTTCGAGCGTGATGGTGCCCGCGCTGGGCCGGTGCGTGCCGCTGATGAGGTTGAAGAAGGTCGTCTTGCCCGCGCCGTTGGGGCCGATGATCGCGTTGATCTTGCCCTTCTCGATCGTGGTGCTGACGTTGTTGACGGCGGCCAGTCCGCCGAAGCGCTTGGTCAGGTGTTCAATCTTGAGCATGCCGCCCCCCTTGCGCCGCGCGGCGCGCGCGCCAGCCCAGATAAGTGCCCACGATGCCGTGCGGCACGAAGATCACCAGCAGCACCAGGATGGGCCCGAACACGAGGAAGCGGTACTCCTGCAGAAACTGCAGATACTGGGTGAGCCAAGGCATCGCCAACGCCCCCAGCAGCGGCCCGAGCAGGGTGCCCAGCCCGCCGATGATCATGTACATGGTCATGTCGAAGGTGTGCTCCACCGCCGCCACGTTGGGGCCGATGAAGCGCACGTAGCCCGCGTACAGGCCGCCCGCCACGCCCGCGTAGAACACCGACAACATGAAGGCGAGCACCTTGTTGCGCATGAGGTTGATGCCCAGCGACTCGGCCAGTTCGTCGCCGTTGCGGATCGCCATGAACGTGCGGCCCAGCAACGAATTGACGATGCGCCGCATGACCCACATGCCCAGCACGAGCCAGAAGAAGGCCAGGTAGTACAGCGCGAGCGGCGTGTCGAACGCCAGCGTGCCGATGGGGGACGGCGCCGGAATGCCGATGATGCCCACCGTGCCATGCGTGAGAGCCTCCCACTTCTCGATCACGAGGAACATGATGTAGCCCACGCACAGCGTGAAGATCGAGAAGTAGTGCCCCTTCAGGCGCAGCGACAGGATGCCGATGAAGAAACCCAGCACCGCGGTCACCACGCCCGAGAGCGCGAAGGCCACCCAGAACGGCACCTGGTGATCCACCGTGAGGATGCCCACCGTGTATGCCCCCACGGCCATGAACCCGCTGTGCGCCAGGTTGAACTGTCCCGTGTAGCCGGTGATGAGGTTCAGGCCGATGGTGGCGATGGCGAAGATGTAGGCCTTGCCCATCACCGTGAGGTGGTAGTCGTTGCCCACGAACAAGGGGAACATCAGGCCCGCCGCGAACAGCAACGCCCAGCCCCACCGGCTTTCCAGGAATGCGAGGCGGCCCATCAGCGCACCCCCTTGGTGAACAGGCCCTGCGGACGCACCGACAGGATGGCCACCAGCAGCACGAAGGCAATGATGTCCTTGTAATCGGTGGAGATGTAGAAGGCGCCGAAGCTCTCGGCGAAGCCGATGATCAGCCCGCCCACGATGGCGCCCGGCACGCTGCCCATGCCACCCAGGATGATGATCACGAACGCCTTGGTGATCACCAGATGCCCCATGGCCGGGTACACCAGGTTGATGGGCGCATACAGCGTGGCGGCCACGGCGGCCAGCATGCCCGAGATGGCGAAGGTGAGCATGGCCACGCGGTTCGCGTCGATGCCCACGAGCGAAGCACCCTCGCGGTTCTGCGCCATGGCGATGATGGTCGAGCCCACGACCGTCTTCTTGAGGAACAGGTGCAACACCACCATCAGCACGAAGGCCGCCGCGATGATGAGCAGGCGCTGCACCGGCGCCGTGACACCCGCCAGGTCGATGATGCCCGTGTAGGGCGTCTGCATGCGGTGGAAGTCCGCACCCCACAAGGCCTGCGCGCCCGCCTCCAGGAACAGCAGCACGCCGATCGCCGCGATCATGGGGTGCAGCCCCGAGGCATGGCGCAGCGGGTGGAACACCAGGCGCTCCGACAGCACGCCGATCAGGGCCACGGTGAGGGCCGAGCCGGCCATGGCCACCCAGTAATTGAAGCCCCAGGCCGCCATGAGGTGCCACGATACGAAGGCACCGGCCATGTAGAAGGCGCCATGCGCGAAGTTGGGCACGTGCAGGATGCCGTACACCAGCGTGAGGCCCAGGGCCACGAGGCTGTAGATGCCGCCAAGCGTGAGCCCATTGAGCACCTGCTGCAGGAACAGATCCATCAGCTGGCCCTCCGCAGGGCGCGTTGCAAGATACCGGGCGGGGTCGTCGAGCGGGCCGCGGCGCACCCGGGGGGGTGAGTCTCCATCGTGTCCTCCTGGTGGAACGTGCGGCGCAGCTTAGAGCGTGTTCAAAGTCTCTTGAGCAAGAGCACCAAGAATGCCAAGTGGACGAACTGCAGGCTGGTGTTGAGCCATCGCTCGCAGTTCTTCCACAGCCTCCTGTTCTTGTCCAGCCAGGCAAAGCTGCGTTCCACGACCCAGCGCTTGGGCATCACCTTGAAAGTGTGAAGCTCGCTTCTCTTGGCGATCTGCACCGTCACATGCCCTCCCAGAATCTGCTGCACGCCTTGCGCGAACGGCCGACCGATGTAGCCTGCATCGCACAGCAGGCTTTGTAGCCGGCTCAACCGGGGCTTGCAGCGCTGTAGCGCCTGCAGTGCGCCTTTGCGGTCCGTCACCTCGGCCGTGGTCACCGCTATCGCATGCGGCAATCCCTGGGTGTCCACCGCGATGTGGCGCTTGATGCCCGAGACCTTCTTGCCTGCGTCATAGCCCTTCAAGCCCGCCGTGTCCGTGTTCTTCACGCTCTGCGCGTCCACGATCAAGAGCGTGCTGCAGGCGTTGCGCCCCAGTTTCTCGCGGGCCGCGCCAACCTGATTTTTTTAATGCCTGCTCCAGCAGGCTGCCACCCTCGCGTGGCTCGCTCCAGATGGCAAAGTACGAGTGCACGGTGCGCCACTTGGGAAAGTCACTGGGCAGTGCCCGCCACTGACAGCCCGTGCGCAGCAGGTAAAGCACGGCGCAAAACACCTCGTACAGCTCCACTTTGCGTGGGGCAGTCTTTCTGCGCGCACTCTCCAGCAATGGCCGGATCACCTCGAACTGCTCGCGCTTGATGTCGCTGGGGTAGCCTTTTCTCACCCACCGAGCTTCTCACATCAAGAGGGTGAGACTTTGAACACGTTCTTAATGAGGAAGACCGCGAAGCCCAATCGGCGGTTCCGCCATGCAGAACAGTTCAGGGTAAGCACGCACCGGCCCAGGGGGCCGGAAGTCATGCATGCGACTCACACCAGCGATGCACCCGCCGCAAGTGACGCTGCGCCGAGAGTCGCCCGCCGCCAGTCAGCGCCTGTGCCGCGGCCGCCCGGGGCGGCTCGCCGTGAAGCGCCCCCGTTCCTCGCTCGCCGTCCCTGGACCCGCAGAGCCGCAGGTGCTCGGCAGCCGCTCAGCGCTTGCGCCCACCCCCGAAGACCAGCAGCGCGCCGCCCACCACGATGATCGCGATGCTGGCCCATTGGGGGATCAGCACGTTCTCCTTTTCCTTCACCGACAGCTCCAGCGGGCCGATCTTGGCCTGGTGGGTTTCCTTGGTGAAGCTGAAGCCGCCCGTGCCCAGGCCGGCGATGCCTGCCACGATGAGGACGATGCCGATGATGCGGGTGAGGGTCATGGGGCGCTGCTCCAAAGGGAAAGACCGGATTCTGCGCAAGTATCCCGCGCCTGGCGTCTTTCGCGGCCTGAAGGCGGCTACAGCGGCTGCACCTGGGCCATGTCGGGGCGGCGCAGCCACTCCACCCATTCGTCCGCCAGTTGCTGCGCCATGCGCACGGCCTGGCGCCAGGCGGCGATGCGTGCGTCGGTGTCGCCGCCGTAGCCCGTGAAGTCCTTGCGGTCCGGCAGCTTGGCGCCCGGCAGGCTCGCCACCCATTCGGGGCTGGGCGCGAGCACCAGCATGCGGTCCAGGAAAGGCGTGGCGCGGTGGCGCCAGCGCAGGCCCTTGTCCAGCCAGCCCGGCACCACGGCGCGCTGGAAATGGGGGTACAGCACGATGCCGTCGGCGGCGCGGTACTGCAGGTGCAGGTGGTAGTCGGTGATGCCGCCGTCCCAGTAGGCGCCGCGTGGCGCGCCGGGAATGTCGTGCACGGCCTGCAGCACGAAGGGAATGGAGCACGAAGCCTGCAGCGCGGGGTGGAAGCTGGCTTCGTCCAGCGTCAGCTGGCGCGTGCGGTAGTCCCGCGTGTCGAAGGGCAGCGCCGCGGCGTGCGTGGAGAACACGCAGCGCTCCAGCCAGCCGCCCAGGCTGCGCCGGCTCAGCGAATTGCTCGCGAAGGCGCCGAGGTAGCCGGCCACGGTGCGCGCCCGCCCTTCCCGGCCCAGGATGTGGCGCCCACGCGCGGTAACCACATGCAGCCGGTAGCGTGGATGGCGCAGCACCTCGGCCGCACGCGGGCCGAAGAAGCCGCGCAGGTCGGCACCAAAACGTGTGCTGACATCGGCCGCCGTGATGCGCGGCGCGCCCGGCGGCGTGTCGAAGCGCTGGTGCACGTAGTCGTGCGAGAAGCGCGCAAAGGCTTCAACCGCGTTGTCCAGGCAGGCCGTGGCCAGCCGCCAGGCGCCGATGGAGGCGCCCACCAGGTCCACGGGCTGCGTGGACTGCGGCAGCCATTCGCCGAACAGGTATTGGTCCAGCGGCCCGAGGATCAACCCCTTGGGCCCGCCCGCCGCGCCCGGGATCACGCGCACATCGGCAGGCGCAAGGCCCCCGCGTGCGAGGTGTTCGCGCGCGGCGGGGCCGGCATAGAGACGCAGGGCTTTCATGGCACGCGATGGGGTGGGCGGCAAGGGTCGTTCGTCGATGCACCGGCGGCCGGGGGCGGCCTGCCGGGCGCTGCGGGCACCGATTGTGCAAGAGCAGCGCCCGGGCTTGCGCCGCTCTCCGACGAGCCACGCCTCGCCAGCGAAGACAATAGCGGGTTGCCGCGCCCGGTCTGCCCGGGCCGCCTTCTGCCTGTCGCCCCCTGTGCGCGACGCTGGATATGCATCGATGAACGACTCCCTTTCCTTCTTCTCCCGCATCGGCCTGGCTTTCTCGCTGCTGGGCGACGGCCGCCTGGCGGCCCGTGTGAAAGCGCTGCGCGATGGCGCCGCCGCCCCGGCGTCCGCGCCGGCCCCCGTGGCCGCGCCAGCGCCGGTGCCCGCACCGCCCGCCCCGGTGGCGGCCCCCTCCCCCGTGCGCGCCACGGCCGACGTAGATGCCGCGCTGCAACTGCTGGCCCTGCTGCAGCGCGAAGCGCGCTTCGTGGACTTCCTGCAGGAAGACATCGCGCCCTATTCGGACGCCGAGGTGGGCGGCGCCGCGCGCATGCTGCATGGCGGCGCGCGCAAGGTGCTGGCCGAAACCTTCGACCTGGCGCCCATCCGCGCCGAAAGCGAAGGCAGCCGCCTGACGCTGCCTGCCGGCTTCGACGCCGCCGCGGTGCGCGTGACCGGCAACGTGGTCGGCCAGCCGCCGTTCACGGGCACGCTGCAGCACAAGGGCTGGCGCGCCACAGCCGTGCGCTTGCCTGCGCTGACCGAGGGCCACGACACGCGCGTGATCGCGCCGGCGGAGGTGGAGCTGTGAGCCGTTATGCCATCGGCATCGACCTGGGCACCACGCACAGCGCCCTGTCCTGGGTCGACCTGCAGGCCGAGGCCGCGGCGCCCGAGATCCTGCCGATCGCCCAGCAGAGCGGCCCGGGTGCCGTGCAGGACTTCGCGCTGCTGCCGTCCTTCCTGTACATGCCGCATGCCAGCGAATTCGCCACCGGCGACCTGGCCCTGCCCTGGGACGCCGCGCCGGCCCACATCACGGGCCCGATCGTGGGAGAAATGGCGCGCAGCCACGGCGCGCTGACGCCGATCCGCCTGGTCTCCAGTGCCAAGAGCTGGTTGGGCCATGCCGGCGTGGACCGGCGCGCCGGCATCCTGCCGTCAGACGCACCGCCCGAGGTCGAACGCATCTCGCCGCTGGCCGCCAGCACGCATTACCTGCAGCACCTGCGCGACGCCTGGAACCACCGCCATCCCGAGGCGCCGTTCGACCAGCAAGCCGTCACGGTGACCATCCCGGCCTCGTTCGACCCGGCCGCGCGCGAACTGACGGCCGAGGCGGCCCAGGCCGCCGGCTACCGCGACATCACGCTGTTGGAAGAACCCCAGGCCGCGCTGTACAGCTGGATCGCGGGCAGCGCAGGCGACTGGCGCAAGCAGGTGCAGGTGGGCGACATCATCCTGGTGGTCGACGTGGGCGGCGGCACCAGCGACTTCTCGCTGATCGCCGTGACCGAGGAAGCCGGCAACCTGCAGCTCAACCGCGTGGCCGTGGGCGAGCACATCCTGCTGGGCGGCGACAACATGGACCTCGCGCTGGCCCATGGCGTGGCGCGCGGCCTGGCGGCCGAGGGCAAGGCCCTGGACCCCTGGCAGATGCGCGCGCTGACCTACGCCTGCCGCCTGGCCAAGGAACAGCTGCTCAGCGACGACAGCCTGCAGAGCGTGCCGCTGGTCGTGCCCAGCCGCGGCTCCAGGCTCATCGGCGGTTCGATCAAGACCGAACTGCAGCGCGCGCTGCTCACCACCATCCTGCTCGAAGGCTTCTTCCCCGCCGTGGCCAGCGATGCGCGGCCTGTCAGCCGCCCGCGCGCCGGCCTCACGCAGATCGGCCTGCCCTATGCGCAGGACGCGGCTGTCACGCGCCACCTGGCCGCGCTGCTGGGCCGCCAGCTCGGCGCCACGGCGCAACTGGCCGGCTTCGCGCAGCCCGAGGGCGCCAGCTTCCTGCACCCCACGGCCGTGCTGTTCAACGGCGGCGTGTTCAAGTCCGAATTGCTCGTGGCGCGCGTGCTGGACACGCTCAACGCCTGGCTGGCCGCCGACGGCGCGCCCGCCGCGCGGCTGCTGCAAGGTGCCGACATGGACCATGCCGTGGCGCGCGGCGCGGCCTACTACGGCCAGGTGCGGCGCGGCCAGGGCATCCGCATCCGCGGCGGCACGGCCCAGGCCTACTACGTGGGCATCGAGTCCAGCATGCCGGCCGTGCCGGGGCTGGAGCCACCCGTGCAGGCGCTGTGCGTGGCGCCCTTCGGCATGGAGGAAGGCACGGAAGCCCCGCTGCCGCCGCAGCAGCTCGGCCTGGTGGTCGGCGAATCGGTGCGCTTCCGTTTCTTCGGCTCCTCGGTGCGGCGCGAGGACCAGCCCGGCACGCTGCTGGACTTCTGGTCGCCCGAAGAGCTGCAGGAACTCGCCGGCATCGAGGCCACGCTGCCCGCCGAAGGCCGCGCCGTGGGCGAGGTCGTGCCCGTGCAGCTGCGCGCGCGCGTGACCGAGATCGGCACGCTGGAGCTGCTCGCCGAAGCCGCCGGCGGCGCGCAGTGGAAGGTTGAGTTCGACGTTCGCGACGCAGCCTGAGCCGATGGCGGCCGCCTTCCGCATCGGCATCGACCTGGGCACGACCCACACCGTGCTGGCCTTCGCGCCGCTCAGTGCGGACGGCATCCAGGTCTTTCCCATCCCGCAGAGCATCGCGGCCGGCGAAGTGGCGCCGCGGCCGCTGCTGCCCTCGCTGCGCTTCCATGCGGCCGAGGGCGCGCTGGCGGCGGCCGATCTTCCTTTGCCCTGGCCGTCCGACGAGCCGGCCATCCTCGGCGCCTTCGCGCGCGAGCTGGGCCAGCAAACGCCGGGGCGCCTGGTCGCCAGCGCCAAGAGCTGGCTGTCGCACCCTGCGGTCGACCGCACAGCCGCCATCCTGCCCTGGGGTGCGCCGGACGAGGTGCCCAAGGTCTCACCGCTCGAGGCCAGCGCGAGCTACCTGCGCCACCTGCGCCAGGCCTGGGACCAGGCCCATCCCGAGGCGCCGCTGGCCGCGCAGCCCACCGTGCTCACGGTGCCTGCCTCATTCGACGACGGCGCGCGCGAGCTCACGCTGCAGGCCGCGCGTCTGGCCGGCCTGGGGCCGGTCCACCTGATCGAGGAGCCCCAGGCCGCGTTCTACGACTGGGTCCATGCCCACCGCGCCGACCTGGCACAGCAGCTGGCCGGGACGCGCCGCCTGCTCGTGGTCGACGTGGGCGGCGGCACCACCGACCTCACGCTGATCGAGGTGACGCTGGACGCCCGAGGCCAGCCGCAGCTGGCCCGCACGGGCGTGGGCGACCACCTGGTGCTGGGCGGCGACAACATGGACCTCGCGCTGGCGCGCTGGATCGAGCCGCGGCTGTCCGGCGGCCAGCCGGGCCAGCGCTTGAGCGCCATCCAGCTGGCCCAGCTCACGCAGCGCTGCCGCAGCGCCAAGGAGCGCCTGCTGGCGCCCGACGGGCCGGTGGAGACCACGGTCACGCTGCAGGGCAGCGGCAGCCGGCTGATCGGCGGCGCGCGCTCGGCCCTGCTGTCGCGCGCCGATGTGGACCGCCTGCTGGTCGAAGGCTTCTTCCCGCAGGTGGCGGCCGACGCGCAAGTGCAGCGCACGCGCGGGGCGCTGGTCGAGTTCGGCCTGCCCTATGCCAGCGACGCCGCCATCACGCGCCACATCGCCGCCTTCCTGCAGCGCCAGGGCGGCGCCCTGCCCGACACCGTGCTGCTCAACGGCGGCGTGTTCCACGCCCAGGTATTGCGCGAGCGCCTGCTGGCCACGCTGCGCAGCTGGCAGCCCGCCGGTGCCACGCCGATCCGCCTGCTCGACGCACCGCAGCTGGACGCCGCCGTCGCGCGCGGCGCGGTCGCCTATGCCATGGCCCGCGCCGGCAGCGCGCCGCGCATCCGCAGTGGCGCCGCGCGCGCCTACTACCTGGCGCTCGAAGACGGCCAGGGCGTCTGCGTGTTGCCGCACGGCACGCCCGAGGGCGAGACCGTGCGGCTCACGGCCCAGCGCTTCAGCCTGCGCCTGGGCCGGCCGGTGCGCTTCAACCTCGCGACCAGCGCCGTCGACCGGCGCCACCGTGCCGGTGACCTTGCCAGGCTGGACGAAGACGGCGCGCAAGGCGGCTTCCAGCGCCTGCCGCCCATCACCACGGTGCTGCAGCCGCGCGAGGGCGCGGCGGGCGATGTGCAGGTGCACCTGGAAGCGCAGGTCACCGAAGTGGGCACGCTGCAAGTGCATTGCGTGCAGACCCGGGAGCCCTGCGCTTCCCATCCCCAGCCGCCCCAGCGATGGAAGCTGGAATTCCAGTTGCGCGCGGCCGGAGCCGGCGAGGACGTGGGCGACGCGCCCGCCACGGCGCACCCACGCCTGCCGCAGGCGCTGGCGGCCATCGACCGCGTGTACGGCGGCCGCAAGCAGGACGTGGACGCCAAGGAGGTGCGCCAGCTGCGCGCCACGCTGGAGCGCCTGCTGGGCGACCGCGCCCGCTGGGACGCGCCGCTGCTGCGCGCCCTTTTCGACGCCCTGCTGCAAGGCGCGCGCCGGCGCCGCCGCTCGCTGCCGCATGAGCGCACCTGGTTCAACCTGGCGGGCTGGACGCTGCGCCCGGGCTACGGCGACCCGCTGGACGGCTGGCGCATGGCGCAGATGTGGGAACTGTTCGGCCCCGGCATCGCGCACAGCCACGACGCGCAGCAATGGTCGGAATGGTGGACGCTCTGGCGCCGCATCGCGGGCGGGCTCGACGCCCAGGCGCAGGAGATGGTCTACGAGGTCATCGCCTACTACCTGCAGCCCGCAGGCGGCACCGACGTCGAAAAGCCCGAGGGCCCGCCCATGCAGGCGCTGGACGCGTTGCTGCGCATGGCCGCCAGCTTCGAGCGCATAGGCACCGCGCACAAGACCCAGTTCGGCGGCTGGCTGCTGCAGCGGCTGGAGGCTGCGGGCCGGCCGCCTGGCAAGGCAGGCTCCACCGCCGAACTCTGGTGGGCGCTGGGCCGCCTGGGCGCGCGGCAGCCGCTTTACGCGAGCGCGCACCACGCGGTGCCGGCCCTTGTCGCCGAGGCCTGGCTGGCGCGCATCGCCACCGATCACCCGGACTGGCCCCGCCATGAGCCTGCCGCCTTCGCCGTGGCCCAGATCGCGCGCGCCACTGGCGACCGCGCGCGCGACCTGCCGCAGGCCCTGCGCCAGCAGATCGCCCGCCAGCTGGAAGCCGCGCGCGCAGCGCCGAGCTGGGTCGCCATGGTGCGCGAAGTGCGCATGCTGGACGAAGCCGACCAGCGCCGCGTGTTCGGCGATGCGCTGCCGCCGGGGCTGGTGCTGCTGTGGGATTGAGCGGCCGGGCCGGCTCGCACGGGCGGTCTTCAGGCGCGCTCGCGCAGCGTCTCCAACTGCTGCGCATGCGCCCGGCAGGCGGCACGGAAGGCTTCGCTGATGCGCGCATCGCTGGCCGCCTCGCGCCAGAAGGCCAGCGCGGCCGTGCAGGCCTCCAGCCAGGCGACGCGCTGCGCGGGCAGCGGCAGGCTGAACTCCGGGGCGCGCGTGGGCACTTCGCCGCCGGGCAGCGGCGCGTGGCGCATGGGCAGCATGTCGTAGACGGGAGCGAGCCGAAGCGCGCCCTGCCCGTCGGGCATGAAGGCGAGATTGCCCGCATGCATGTCGGTGTTGGCGATGAGGCGGCCGAACCACCACAGGCGTTGCACGGCCGCCTGCTGCGCCGCATCCAGCAGGCCCAGGTCGCCGAGGCGGGCGGCCACCTGCGGCCAGTCGGCGCGCAGGCTGCCCACGAACGCGGCATCGATCACGTCCAGCGCCGCCAGCGGGCTGCGGCCCGCCTCGCCGTGCCGGTCGAAGCGCTCCACCTCGAGGAAGGTGCGCCCTTCGCCTTGCAGCACGCGGCTGCGCGCGCCCCGCAGGCCCGGCAGCCGCGCCACCTGCTGCAGCGCCAGGTGCTCGCACACCAGCAGGTCGGACCAGCGGCGCACTGTGGCCGACGGCTCCTGGCCGGAGAACTTGACGATGACATGGGGCGTGGCCGCATCGGCCAGCACGCGCCGGGCCGTGAATTTCGGGAACTCGCCTGCGGCGCTGGAGCCCGGCACGCCGCTGGCCACGGCCTGGGCCGCCTGCGCCGCGTAATGCGCGATCACGCCGGACTCGGGCACCGGCTCCGTACCCGGCACGTTCCCCGCGCGTTCGGCCAGCCACTGGGTGCAGGCGCCGTCGCCCACGATCAGGTCGCCGCTGAGGTCGGCACCCGCCTGGCTCATGGCGAACAGCGCGTCTTCATCGCTCCATTGGCCCGGGTCGAGGGGCACCTGCAGCCGCTGGTGTTCGGCCCGCGCGAACTGCCGCCCCATGTAGCCCTGCGGGCGCATCTGGTGCAGCGGATAGGGCAAGCCGGGCCACCAGCCGTCGCGCGCCTCTTCGGGCACCGGCCAGGCCGTCGCCGACAGGTCCATCCAGCAGCCCTCGGGGCGCACCAGCGTGAGCATGCCGACGAGGTGCAGCCGGCCTTCCGGATCGACGGCGTGAACGGGCTGCCGGGCCGGCCCGCCGCGCAAGGGCCGCGCCAATGCGTAGCGCGTGCGGCGCGCCTTGCCCGCCGTCAGCAGTTCGTCGGCGGGCAGCCGGGCCAGCAGGCGCTGCACGGTCGGCACGCTGACGCCGAGCGCGGCCGCCAGCTCGGGCGTGCTGGCGGCCGCCTGCCGCGCCAGTTGCTGGCGCAGGGCTTCGGGGCTCGAAATGGCAGCGGCAGGCATTGATCTGAAGAGATTATTGATTCGATTCTAATCAATAAATCTCTTTCAAATCATATGCATAGACAAATCACGCGGCCTGATGTGATGGGATTATTTGCGCAATCCCTGCAGCTTGGCGAAGGCATTGGCCATCTGGCCTGCGGGCTGCGGCGAATTGTCCCGGCGCGAACCGTGGCTCTGCGGGCTGCGGCCCGCGCCTTCGAAGCGGTTCTCGCGGGGCCCGTCGCGCCGCGCGGGCGACGCATCCAGCCGCATCGACAGACCGATGCGCTTGCGGGCCACGTCCACTTCCATCACCTTGACCTTCACGATGTCGCCGGTCTTGACGATCTCGCGCGCATCGTTGACGAACTTGTGGGCCAGCTGGCTCACGTGGACCAGGCCGTCCTGGTGCACGCCCAGGTCCACGAAGGCGCCGAACTGGGCCACGTTGCTCACGGTGCCCTCGAGGATCATGCCTTCCTTGAGGTCGGCGATGTCCTCCACGCCCTCGTTGAAGCGCGCCACTTTGAAGTCCGGGCGCGGGTCGCGGCCGGGCTTCTCGAGTTCGCCCAGGATGTCCTTGACGGTGATGACGCCGAATTTCTCGTTGGCGAAGAGTTCGGGCTTCAGCGTCTTGAGCATCTCGGCGCGGCCCATCAGCTCGGCCACGGGCTTGCCGGTCTTTTCGATGATCTTCTCGACCACCGGGTAGGTCTCGGGGTGCACACCCGTCATGTCCAGCGGGTCGGCACCGCCGCGGATGCGCAGGAAGCCCGCGCTCTGCTCGAAGGCCTTGGGCCCGAAGCCCGTGACTTCCATCAGCTGCTTGCGGGTGGCGAAGGCGCCATTCGCCTCGCGCCAGCGCACCACGGCCTTGGCCACGCTGGGCGTGAGGCCCGACACGCGCGACAGCAGCGGCACGCTGGCGGTGTTGAGGTCCACGCCCACGGCGTTCACGCAGTCCTCGACCACGGCGCCCAGGGTGCGCGCGAGTTCGCTCTGGTTCACGTCATGCTGGTACTGCCCCACGCCGATGCTCTTGGGGTCGATCTTCACCAGTTCGGCCAGCGGGTCCTGCAGCCGCCGCGCGATGCTGGCGGCGCCGCGCAGGCTCACGTCCACGTCGGGCATTTCCTGGCTCGCATATTCGCTGGCCGAGTAGACCGAGGCGCCCGCCTCGCTCACCACCACCTTCTCGACCTTCATCTCGGGCGCACCGGCCTGGGCCGCCATCCTGGCCAGCAGCTTGATCAGGTCGCCGGCCAGCTTGTCGGTCTCGCGGCTGGCGGTGCCGTTGCCGATGGCGATCAGGTTCACGCCGTGCTTGGCGCACAGCTTGCCCAGGGTGTGCAGCGAGCCTTCCCAGTCCTTGCGCGGCTCGTGCGGGAAGACGGTGGCGGTGTCGACCAGCTTGCCGGTGGCATCGACCACGGCCACCTTCACGCCGGTGCGAATGCCCGGGTCCAGCCCCATCACCACGCGCGGGCCGGCCGGCGCGGCCAGCAGCAGGTCGCGCAGGTTGTCGGCGAAGACCTTGATCGCCACCTTCTCGGCCTCCTCGCGCAGCCGCGTGAACAGGTCGCGCTCGCTCGACAGGCTGAGCTTCACGCGCCAGGTCCAGGCGATGCACTTGCGGATCAGGTCGTCGGCCTTGCGGCCCGCGTGGCTCCAGCCCAGGTGCAGCGCGATGCGGCCTTCGGCCACGGTGGGCTTGCCCGGTTCGGGCTCCACCGGCAGCACCAGCTTGGCATCGAGGATCTCCAGCTGCCGTCCGCGGAACACGGCCAGCGCGCGGTGCGAAGGCACGCGGCCGATCGGTTCGTCGTAGTCGAAGTAGTCGCGGAACTTGGCGACGTCGGGGTTGTTCTCGTCCTTGCCGGCCACCAGCGAGGACTTGAGCAGGCCCTCGGCCCACAGCCATTCGCGCAGCGACTGCACCAGCGCCGGGTCTTCGGCCCAGCGCTCGGAAAGGATGTCGCGCACGCCGTCGAGCACGGCCGGCACGGTCGAGAAATCCGGGCCCGGCTTGCCGTCATCGAGCGTGGTCGCGGGCTTGAGGAAGGCCTGCGCTTCGACGGCCGGGTCCAGCGTCGGGTCGGCCAGCAGCTTGTCGGCCAGCGGCTCGATGCCGAATTCCTTCGCGATCTGGCCCTTGGTGCGGCGCTTCTGCTTGAAAGGCAGATAGATGTCTTCCAGTTCCTGCTTGGTTGGCGCGGTGGCGATGGCGATGCGCAGCGCGTCCGTGAGCTTGCCCTGCTCGTCGATGGCCTTGGCCACCGCCACGCGGCGCTCCTCCAGTTCGCGCAGGTAGGTCAGCCGCACTTCCAGCTCGCGCAACTGCGCGTCGTCCAGCCCGCCCGTGGCCTCCTTGCGGTAGCGGGCGATGAAGGGCACCGTGGCACCTCCATCCAGCAAGTCGGTCGCGGCCTGGACCTGGTGCTCGCCCACCTTCAGCTCGGTGGCGATCTGGCGAATGATCTTCTGCATCGTCGAACGGTCTACCCTGGGGAAAAGCGCGGAAGTTTGCCATAGGGCCCCGGGGTGTCCGGGTGCCGCCGCCCTGTCCCGCGGACTTCGCCCGACGGCAGCTTCAACGTGCTGTGGATGCAGCAGCTGGCCCATGTGGACGCAGGCGGGCCGCTCCCGACCGTGGGAGCGCCCGTGGCGGCGCACCCGCTGCAGCGCGAGCCCTCGCCGCTGTTCGACCTGCTGCCGCCCTTCTGGCAGCGGCGCGTGACGCCCGTGGGCCGCTGAGCGGCCGCAAGGCGCTGCGTGTGCGCCGGCGCCTCGCGCACCGCTCAGGCGGGGGCGGGCTTGCGGCGCCCCGGGGCCCAGGCGGCCACCCGGCGCTGCCACTCCTGCAGCGCGGGCGGCGCGTCGGCCGCCAGGCTGGCGCTCAGCTGCTGCAGCCAGGCGTTCTGGGCATCGCTCATGGCGGCGGGAAAGACCGGCCGCAGCAGCACCACCTGATCGGGCCGCGCCGCCTGGGCCCCGCGCCTGGGCGGAAAACCCTGGCCCGGCAGGACGTACTGCAACCGGTCACGGCGCAGGCCCAGCGGCTGCAGGCCGGCCAGCGTGGGCACCTGCACGTCCTGCTGCGCCAGCCAGGCGAAGCCGTCGACCGGCACTTCGCAGCGCAGCGTGCCATCGGCATCGACCACGAAGAAAGGATGCGCCAGCCATTGCACCGTCACCTCCAGGTCGGCGGGCGGCGCCTGGCGCCCGGCCTGGCGGCTGGGCACATGCAGCCGGTCGCCCGGCCGCACGCCGGCCGGAATCCGCACCTTCACCTCGTAGTGGCGCGACACGGTGCCCTGCCCCTGGCAGGCACTGCACACGTGGCGCACCTGGCCGCTGCCTTCGCAGGTTTCGCAGGCTTGCGCGGCGCCGGGCCAGCCGAAGAAATGGGCGCGCTGCTCGCCGCTGCCGCGGCAGGCGGCGCAGCGCAAGGTGGGGCCGGTCTGGCCCACGCCCTCGCAAGGCGCGCAGTCCTGCCGCGTCTTGCCGCGCAACACCTTCACGCAACCCGCGGCCGCTTCCTCGAGCGTGAGCTTCACGCGGCGCAGGAGGGGCTTGCGCGGCGGCGCGGCGCCTGCCGTGTCCGCCGTGCCCGCCTCGGGCGATGCGCCGGGCGGATCGGCCGCCGGCGCATCGGCGGCCCGCGCCGGTGGTGGCCCGGGCGGGGCCTCGGGTGCGTGCGCAAAGTCGGTCGGCTCTTCGTACGGCGACCAGCCCACGGGGTTGCGGAAGCCCGCCGCGCGGATGGCGTCGAAGGCGCGGTTGATGCGCTGCATGCGCGTCACGGCCTCGGCGCTGGGGTTGCGGTCCGGGTGCCATTGCGAGGCCAGGCGCCGCCAGGCGGCCTTGATCTCGCGCTCGCTGGCCGGCTCGGCCAGCCCCAGTTCGTCGAATGCGGTCGACTTCGCGTACACCTCAACTCCCTGAATGGAATGCCCGGAGCGCCCCAGCCGCCCCGCCTGTGCCGCGCCGGGTCAGCCCTCGCAACGCAGCACGGCCCCGCCCTGCAGCGCGGTGATCTGCCGCGCGAGCGCCTCCGCCACGCGGGCCGTGAGCCGCTGCGCGCCCTGGGCCACGGCGTCGATGCCGCCGCTCACGGCTTCCTGGCCCGCCCAGGCGCAGCCGCCCGCGTCCGTGCCATCGGGTCGGCGCAGCCGCCATTGCAGGCGGGTGTCGACCTGCGCGTCCTCCACCGCCTCAAAGGCCTGCACCTGCACGCCGATGCGCCACACGGCCTGGCCCGGCGTGCGGCCGCCGCGCGTCACGTCGGCGGCCCCCAGCCGCGCGGCCACGCCGCTGCCCAGCGCGTCGCGCAATTCCTGCTCGAACGAGGAGGCCCAGCGGTGCTGCTCCAGCACCCGCACCTCGGCCGCCCCCGCGCTGCGCAGCACCATCTGCGGCCGCGCCAGGCGTTCGGGCACGCCGACGGGCGCCACCTCGATGGCGAGCGGCGCATGCGCGGCCGCGGCGGCGGCAGGCAGGCCGTGCGGCGACGGAGCCAGCGTGTAATAGCGGTCGGGCACGCTGGCGCACCCCGCCAGCAGCAGGGCGGCTGCCCAGGCAGCGCCCGTGGCCAGGCGCCCTGCGGGCGTCCAGGCTTCAGCAAAACGTCTCATCGGCTCGGATCCTTGGGCTTGCCGCGCAGCAGCGATTCGGGATGGCGTTCCAGGTAGTCGGTCAGCACGCGCACCGAGGCGGCCGTGCGCGACAGCTCCTGCAGGGTCTGGCGCAGGTCCTGCTGCAGCGGCGCGTCTTCGGCCAGCGTGCGGCCGGCGGTGTCGATGGTCTTGCGCGCGTCCTTCAGGGCGGCGGCGATCTCGGGCGTCACGTCGTTGCGGATCGCCGTCACCGTGCTCTCCGCCGCGGTCAGCGTGCTGTTGAGCGTGGCCAGCGACTTGCGCGCATCGGCCGCCAGTTCCTCGAAGGGAATGCGGTTGATCTTGGTGGCGATCTCCTGCACCTGCGATTGCAGCTCGTCCAGGCTGTTGGCCACCGTGGGCAGTTCGATGGGCGTCTGCTCGGTGTCCACCTTGACCGGCTTTTCCTTGGGGAAGAAGTCCAGGGCCACGTAGTTCTGGCCCGTCAGCAGGTTGCCGGTGCGCAGTTGCGCACGCAGGCCGCGCTCGACCAGGAAGCGCAGGCGCTCGGCCTGGGTGAAGCGCGACTCGGCCGCCGGCTGCGCGCCGCCCTGGCCGCTGACGTCGGCGCGGCGCAGCCGGTCGGGGTAGATGGTGACCAGCACGGGCATGCGGAACTCGCGCTCGGCGCGGTCGAACTGCACGCCGATCGAGCGCACCTCGCCGATCACCACGCCGCGGAAGTCCACCGGCGCGCCCGGCGACAGGCCGCGCAGCGACTGGTTGAAGTACAGCAGCAGGGTCTGCGCCGGCCCGTCCGGCGGCTTCATGGCCGTGGCCTCGTCCTCGGCCAGCGCGAAGGCGGCTTCGGGCTCCGCCAGCGGACCCATCTGGTCGTCGGGCGCCTGGAAGGCCACGCCGCCCAGCAGGATGGTGGCCAGCGATTGCGTGCGCAGCGTGACGCCGCTCGCGCCCACCTGCACGTCCACGCCGCTGGCATGCCAGAAGCGCGTGTTGACGCCCACGAAGCGGTCGTAGGGCGCGTTGACGAAGGCGCGCAGGGTGACGCCGCGTCCGTCCTCGTCCAGCGTGTACGAGGCGATCTGGCCGACCTTGATGCGGCGGTAGTACACCGGCGAGCCGATGTCCAGCGAGCCGATGTCGCGCGCGCGCAGGGTGAACTGGCGGCCCTGCGCGTCGCGCGTCACGATGGGCGGCGTTTCCAGCCCGTCGAACTCCTCGCTGGTCTCGGCCTCCACGCCCGCGTCGGCCCCGATGTAGGCGCCCGAGAGCAAGGTGCCCAGGCCCGAGATGCCCGAGGTGTCCAGGCGCGGTCGCACCACCCAGTAGCGCGCGTCCTTGGCGGTGAAGCCTTCGGCAGCGTCCTTGTCCAGCTGCACCAGCACGCGCACATGCGTGCGGTCGCGCGCCAGGCGGATGCTCTGCACGGTGCCGATCTGCACGTCCTTGTACTTGACGGCCGTCTTGTTGGCCTCCAGCCCTTCGGCGGTCTGGAAGGTCAGGATGATTTCGGGCCCGCGGTTCCAGAGGATCTTGGCCACCAGCGTGATGCCCACGAGGGCCGCCACGATGGGAATGAGCCAGATCAGCGACGGCACCCAGTCGCGCCGGCGCACCACGCGGGGTTCGGCCAGGGCGGGAGCGGCGGCGGAAGGCGAATCGGATCGGGGCGCTTCAGTCATTCGTCGGGGGGCGGGCGGCAGGCATTGTCGCAAGAGGGGCCAGGGCCGGCGCGGCGGGCTGCGGCCCGTCCCAGGTCAGGCGCGGGTCGAAGCTCAGCGACGCGAGCATGGTCAGCACCACCACGGCACCGAAGGCGGCGATGCCCACGCCGGCCTGCACCACCGCAAAGCCCTGGATCTGCACCAGCCCGGCCAGCAGCGCGACCACGAACACGTCGAGCATGGACCAGCGGCCGATGAATTCCAGCAGGTGGTAGAGCCGCGCGCGCTCCCGCAGCCGCCAGGCGCTGCCGCGCTGCGCCATGGCCACAAGCACGAACAGTGCCGCCAGCTTGAACAGCGGCACCAGGAAGCTCGCGGTGAAGATCAGCGCCGCCAGCCCGTACGAGCCGCTGACCCAGAAGAAGATGACGCCGCTGAGGATGGTGTCCTGCTGCGTGCCGAACAGGCTCTTGGTGATCATCACCGGCAGCAGGTTGGCCGGCAGGTACATCAGCGCGGCCGCGATCAGCAGCGCCCAGGTGCGTTCGATGCTGTGCGGCTTGCGGGCCCGCAGCGCGGCGCCGCAGCGCCCGCACCGCTCGCCTTCCTGCGCCTGCGACCAGACGGCGTTGCAGCGGTGGCAGCACAGCAGGCCCATCTGCGCGGCGGTCAGGGCCTCGCCCCGGCCGGCATGGACCGGCGTGAAGGGCGTGGCCTGCGCGGCCAGGGCGTCGAGCCGCGCCTGCACGCGTGCCGCACGCCAGCCCGCGCGGGCGGCACCGGGCCGCTGCGGCGGGCCGGGTTCGCACGGGCTGGGCCGTTCGCTCATGCCGCCTGCTCCGCCTCCTGCACCTGGGCGGGCGTCGGGCCGTCATAGGCCAGCTCCCAGAAGCCGCGCGGGTCGAAGGAGATCACGACAGTCAACAGCACCGTGAGCCCGACGAAGGCCCACAGCGCGGGCCCCGCCACCACGGTCGCCATGCCCGACAGCTTGATGATCGCCACCAGCACACCGAGCAGGAACACTTCCACCATGCCCCAGGGCCGCAGCGCCTGGAGCAGGCCCACCAGCCCGGCGAAACCCGGCGGGCGCACGCCGCGCGCCAGCGGCACCAGCAGGTAGCACAGCGCGCACAGCTGCAGCAGCGGAAAGAGCAGCGTGGTCGCCAGCACGAGCAGCGCGACCACGGACATGCCCTCCCCCGCCAGCGTGACCACTGCGCCCGACAGCGTGGTCTGGCTACGCAGGCCCTGCAGTTCGATCTCGACGATGGGAAAGAGGTTGGCGATGGCGAACAGGATCAGGCAGGCCACCGCCAGAGGCAGCAGGCGGCGCTGCTGCATGCCCGGGTGGCGCGCGAGTTCGGTGCCGCAGCGCCGGCAGTGCGCGATCTCGCGCGGCCGCAGGCTCGGGCGGCGATAGACCGCATCGCAGCCTTCGCACACCACCAGGCCCGGCGCTTCCTTCATCGCCCAACGTCCTTCGGATGCCGCACGCGCCCGCACGGCCCAGCGCGCCCCGCGCCGGGGCGCACCGGCGTGCGCCGCGTGTCGGTGGGGACGGCGGGGGCGGTGGGGACGAAACGGAAAGGCACCGGGCTCGGATCCATGGCCGCGCATTGTGCGTGACGCCGTCCTGCCCCCGCGCGAGCCGCGGCTTCCGCTGACGCGCGCCCGCGCGCTCAGCGGGCCGCCGCCTGTTTTGCCCGGGTGTATTGCACATCCATCTTTTGCCCGGGTAGAATTTGCGCATGTCTGCTGACACCCCTCTTCCCCCTTTGCTCATTGCTTTTGCAGCGCAGCGCCGCATTGCGACGGGCACGCGCGACGAGGTGCTGGCCGCCCTGCGCGCGCACCCGGACGGCGCCTCGGCCCTCGTCTTTGAAGCGAACACGGGCACGCGGGTGGAACTCGATCTGCGCCCGGAAGGCAGCACGTCCGCGCCGGCCGCCGACGAAGCCCCGGCGCGCGGCGTGGGCCGGCCCAAGCTGGGCGTGGTGGCGCGTGAAGTGACGCTGCTGCCGCGCCACTGGGACTGGCTGAGCCGCCAGCCCGGCGGCGCCTCGGTCGCGCTGCGCCGGCTGATCGACGAGGCCCGCCGCAACTACGCCGAGCGCGACAGCGTGCGCGCCGCGCGCGAGGCGGCGTACCGCGTGATGAGCCTGCTGGGCAGCGAACTGCCCGGTTTCGAGGAAGCCGCGCGCTCGCTGTTCGCTGGCGAACGCGCGCGCTTCGACAGCTATGTGAGCGACTGGCCGGCCGACGTGGCCCGCTACGTGCGGCAGCTGGCCGAGCCCGGATGGGCCGGCGGCGCCGCGCCCTGAGAAGGCCCCGTCCCCCTTGCCCCTGCCCGCCGCCGCCTTGCATCGCCTCGCATCGCCGAGGCCGCGGCGTCGCCGCCTCCAGCCCCACCACAACCCCGCACCCCGGCGCGCAAGCGCCGCTGCGGCGCTTTAAGGCAGAACCTTCCTTGAGCTCCCCATCTTCCTCCTCCGCCCCCGGGGCGGACGGCGCCGCGAGCGCCACGCCCTCGCCCCTGCCCGTGCCGGCCCCGCGCCCGCTGTGGCAGACCTTCGCGTTCTTCCTCGCGCCCATGCTGCTGGCCAACGTCCTGCAGTCGCTGTCGGGCACGTTGAACAACGTGTTCGTGGGCCAGATGCTGGGCGTGAATGCCATGGCGGCGGTGTCCAGCTTCTTTCCGGTGATGTTCTTCTTCATCGCCTTCGTCATCGGGCTGGGTGCCGGCGGCTCGGTGCTGATCGGCCAGGCCTGGGGCGCGCGCGAAGCGGAGAAGGCGCGCGCGATCGCCGGCACCACGCTGAGCGTGACGGTGCTGTTCGGCGTGCTGATCGCGGTGCTGGGCGGGCTGTTCACCGATCCGCTGCTGCGCATGCTGGGCACGCCGGCGGACATCCTGCCCGAGGCCACGCGCTACGCCCGCATCATGCTGGTGGCGATGCCGGGGCTGTTCGTGTTCCTGCTCGCCACCTCGCTGCTGCGCGGCGTGGGCGACACACTGACGCCCATGTTCACGCTGCTCATTTCCACCGGCGCCGGCCTGCTGCTCACGCCGGCGCTGATCCGCGGCTGGCTGGGCCTGCCACCGCAGGGCGTGGCCAGCGCCGCCTGGGGCTCGGTGGCGGCCTTCGTGGTCGCGCTGGCCTGGATGAGCCGCCACCTGCGCCGCAGGCGCAGCCCGCTCGCGCCCGATGCGGCGTTCGCGCGGCACCTGCGCATCGATCCCGCACTGCTGCGCGGCGTGCTGCGCGTGGGCGTGCCCACGGGCGTGCAGATGATCGTGGTGGCCGGCGCCGAGCTGGCCCTGCTGACCATGGTGAACGACTTCGGCTCCCACGCCACCGCGGCCTATGGCGCCGTCAACCAGGTGGTCGCCTATGTGCAGTTTCCGGCCATCTCCATCGCCATCACGGCCTCGATCCTGGGCGCGCAGGCCATCGGCGCGGGCCGCGCCGACCGGCTGGGGGCCATCACGCGCACGGCGCTGGGCATGAACCTGGTGCTCACCGGCGGCCTGGTCGGCCTGGGCTACCTTTTCTCGCGCCCGCTCATGGGCCTGTTCATCACCGATCCGGCCGTGATCGAGATCGCGCAGCGCCTGCTGCACATCATGCTGTGGAGCCTCGTGATCTTCGGCATGGGCTCGGCGCTGTCGGGGATCATGCGCGCCAGCGGCACGGTGCTGGTGCCCACGCTGATTTCGGTGCTGTGCATCGTGCTGGTGGAAGTGCCCGTCGCCTGGGTCATGAGCCGCCGCATCGGCCTGGACGGCGTGTGGTTCGCCTACCCGGTGTTCTTCGCCTGCACGCTGGCGCTGCAGGCCGCCTACTACCGCTTCGTATGGCGCAAGAAAGCCATTCGCCGGCTGGTCTGAACGACGCGGGCAGCGCCCTGCCCGTGCTGTATTCCTTCCGCCGCTGCCCGTACGCGATGCGCGCCCGGCTCGCGCTGCTGGCCAGCGGCCAGGCCTGCGTGCTGCGCGAGGTGCTGCTGCGCGACAAGCCGGCCGCGCTGCTGGCGGCCTCGCCCAAGGGCACGGTGCCCGTGCTGCAGCTGGCCGACGGCACGGTGATCGACCAGAGCCTGGACATCATGCGCTGGACCCTGCGGCGGCACGACCCGCTCGGCTGGCTGACGCACGACGACGACGCCGCGCAAGCCCTGATCGCGCAGTGCGACGGCCCGTTCAAGCAGGCGCTGGACGCCTACAAGTACCCCGAGCGGCACGCCGGCTGGGCGCCCGGGGCCGCACGCGACTCCGTCGCCCGCCAGTTCGCGGCCCTCGATGGGCGGCTTCAAGAACACGCCTTCCTGTGCGCGCCGCAGGCCAGCCTCGCCGACGCGGCCTGGATGCCTTTCGTGCGGCAGGCTGCGCAGGTCGACGCGGCCTGGTTTGGCGCCCAGCCCTGGCCCCGCCTGCAGAACTGGTTGCAGCGCTGGCTGGACGGCCCGCTGTTCGCGCGGGCGATGCGCCAGGTCCCGCCCTGGCGGCCCGGCCAGCCGCAGGTGCGCTTCGGCGCCGACGACTGAAGCGCTGCGCGCCGCCCCGGCCGGACCGCTGGCGCCGGCGTCAGCGCACGCGCAAGGCGCTGAACACCCCCGCCAGCGCCGCGCAGCCGGCCGCCAGCCCCAGCGCCAAAAGCGGCCCGTGGCCGGCCTGCGGCGGCCACAGGCTGAAGATGCCCGCCAGCAGCACGGCCCCCAGCGTCTGCCCCGTGAGCCGCGCCGTGCCCTGCATGCCGCTGGCGGCGCCGCTGCGCGCCAGCGGGGCCGAGCTCACGATGGTGTGGTTGTTGGGCGACTGGAACAGCGCGAAGCCGACGCCGCACAGCACCAGCCGCGCCACCATGGCCGCGTCGCTGGCACCGGCCGGCAGCCGCGCGAGCAGCAGCAGGCCCAGCGCCAGCAGCCCCATGCCGATGCCGCCCAGCCAGCCGTCGGCCACGCGGCCGATCAACCGCCCCACCACCGGCCCCATGGCCACGATGGCCAGCGGCCAGGCCGTCATCAGCAGGCCGGCCTCGAGGTGCGAGCGGCCCCAGCTTTCCAGCAGCAGGAAGGGCAGCGACAGGTAGGCCAGCGTCTGGGCCGAGAAAGCGCTGATGGAGGCGCCCATGGACAGCGCGAACACCGGGATGCGCAGCAGGTCGACCGGAAAGAGCGGCGCCACGCGCGCGCGCTGGCGGCGCACATGCAGCGCGCCCACCAGCACGCCCGCGCCCAGCAGCGTCAGGCCGTCCAGCGGCAGGCCCGGCGCGGCGCCTTCGCGCACGGCCAGCCGGTCGGCGCCCAGGAAGATCAGCGCGAACATCAGCACGTTGAGCAGCACGTCCAGCGGCGCGATGCGCGCCCCCGGCGCGGCGGCCGTGGCGTTGGGCGGCAGCGCGCGCCAGCCCAGCGCGATCACCAGCAGGCCGAACGGCAGGTTCAGCGCGAACAGCCAGGGCCAGGCCGCGAAGGACAGAATGCCCGCCGCCACCGTCGGCCCGGCCACCGAGGCCGTGGCGACCACCATCGAATTGATGGCCATGCCGCGCCCCAGCTGCGCGGGCGGAAAGATCAGCCGCACGAGCGCCGCGTTGACGCTCATCACACCCGCGGCACCCAGCCCCTGCAGCGCGCGCGCCGCGATCAGCGTGCCCAGCGTGGGCGCCACCATCGCGCCCAGCGAGGCCAGCGCGAACAGCGCCATGCCGCCCAGGTAGACGCGGCGGTAGCCGATCAGGTCGCCCAGCGTGGCCAGCGGCAGCAACATCACCAGCGTGGCGATCTGGTAGGCGTTGACCACCCAGATCGCATGCGAAGGCGAGGCGCCGAAGCCGCGCGCGATGTCGGGCAACGCCAGGTTGAGGATGGTGCCGTCGAGCACCGCCAGCGCAATGCCCAGCACCAGCACGCCCATCGCGCGCCAGCGCTGCGCGGGCGGCAGGCCGCCGGGGCGCGAAGCGGCCGAGCCGGCCGTCACGCCGGCACCGCCGTGCCGCGCCGCCCCAGCGTGCCCCAGGTCGTGAGCAGTGACAGCAGCCCGCCGGCCGCCATGCCCACCACCATCGGCAGCGGATGGCTGCTGGTCGCCAGGCCGACCACGGCCATCGCCAGGGCGCCGCCCAGCATCTGCAGGGTGCCCATCAGCGCGGACGCCGTGCCCGCGATCGCGCCGTGCGCCTCCAGCGCGAGCACGGCCGTGGTCGGGATCACCTGCCCCATGAAGGCGCTGGCGCAGAAGAAAAGCACGATCAACACGGCCAGCGAATCGCCGCCGGCGCCGAAGAAGGCCAGCAGCGCCAGCAGCAGCAGCGCCGAGGCCGCCGCCGAGAAGCGCACCAGCGGCACCAGGCCGAAGCGCCGGCCCAGCAGCCCGTTGAGCTGCGCGGCGCCGATGAAGGCGGCCGCGTTGAGCGCGAAGGCCAGGCTGTACTGCGTGGGCGTGAGGCCGTAATGGTCGATCATCACGAAGGAGGAATTGGCCAGGTAGGTGAAGAAGCCCGCCATGCCGAAGCCGCCGATGGCCACCAGGCCCAGGTAGTGGCGGTCGCGCAGCAGCATCGCATACGCGCGCCAGGCGGCGCCCAGGCTGCTCTGCACACGCGCTTCGGGGCCGCGCGTCTCCTTCAGCGCGAACACCATCAGCGCCATGCCGGCCACGGCCGCAAGGGCCACGGCCCAGAACACGGCGCGCCAGCCGGTCCAGGCGATCACGGCGCTGCCGGCCAGCGGCGCGAGGATGGGCGAGACGCTGAACACCAGCATCAGCAGCGACATCAGGCGCGCCGCGTCCACGCCCGTGTGCAGGTCGCGCACCACGGCCCGCGGCACGGCCATGCCCGCGGCCGCGCCCAGCCCCTGGACGAAGCGCAGCGCCACCAGGACGCGGATGTCGGTGGCCAGCGCACAGCCCACGCTGGCCAGCGCGAACAGCCCCAGGCCGAAGAAGAGCGCCGGCTTGCGGCCCAGCATGTCCGACACCGGCCCGTAGACCAGCTGGCCCGCCCCGATGGCGATGAAGAAGGCCGTGAGGCTCAGTTGCACGGTGCGCATGTCGGCGCCCAGTTCCTGCCCGATCAGCGGCAGGGCCGGCAGGTACATGTCGATGGCAAAGGGGCCGATGGCCGAGAGAAGACCCAGCACCAGCGCCAGGCCCACGAAACGCGGGGAAGAAGTCATCGCCGCGATTGTCGCCAGAGTGCGGCATGGCTGCTGCGGCGCCGCCGGCGCGGGCGGCGCGGCGAGGTTGTTGCGCTGGTGCCCTGCGTGAATGCGCGGGAGGGGGAAGGCTGCGCGCGCCCTATGGCCGGCGCTCAAGCGGGTGGCGGCATCCGCAGCGCGCTGCCGCCGTCGGCCGGCGGCAGGCTCCGCTCCAGCATCTGCTGGGCCGTCTCGTTGGCCACGCGCAGCCGGCGCAGCCCTTCGAGGATCGCGCCCACCACCGCCGGGTCGCGCGACTGCAAGGGCGCCAGCTGAGTGAGCCGGTCCAGCTTGCGCAGCACCAGCAGGATCTGTTCCTGCGCCCGCATGCGAGGCTCGGCGGCGATCTGCGGCGAAGGCAGGCGCTGCAGCCCCATGGTGATGGCCTCGGTCTGCTCGGCCGCTTCGGCCAGGTCCACGGCGTCGGCGCGCGTCCATTCCCGCACCACCTCGAGCATGACCAGCAACTGGAAATGGGCCATGGCAGCCTGCCGCGCACGCTCGACAGCGCCGGCCGTCCGATCGGTGGGTCCGGGTTCTCGCATCTCAGCCTTCCCTGCTGTCTCTGCGGCCGCCGCTCCGCGGCCGTGTCTTTGTGTCCGGTCCACGCCCACCAGGTGCATGGAGCCGGGAGGCGTTCGCAGCCATCTTAGGCATTTCGTTTTCCTCTTCAAACAGGTGCCGCCCAATCCCGCGCAGTGCAAGTGGATGTAACAACCATGGCCGACCCCGGGATGCGGGCGCGCCACGCCTGCGAAGGCGGCCGGCGCGCAGGCGCCTGGAAGCGCGCCTGGCCTGTGGCACGATCCCGCCCATGCTCGAGCCCACCCGCCGCGTCCCCTACCGCACCTGGCCGGCCAGCCTGGCTCTCCTGGCCGCCATCACCGCCTATGTGGGCGGCCTGCAGTGGTGGGACCGGCACACGCCCGCCACGCGCGCCCTGCCCGCCCAGCCGACGCTTTCGGTCGGCCAGGCGCGCTTCGTGCCGGCGCCGGGCTGGCTGATGGACGTGTCGCGCTCGCGCGCCGGCCAGTCGCTGGTGCTGTTCAAGAACGGCCACACCTTCTCCGTCAAGACCGCGCGCTGGCTGGGCGGGCCGCAGGGGCCGATGGCACGGCAGCAGCGGCTGATCGTGCGCGGCGAGCACCTGCGCATCGAGGGCGAGAGCACGGACTTCTTCACCGACTGGGGCCTGCAGGGCAGCACCTTCGCCTACTACGGCCCCAAGCTCAGCGGCCGCTTCTGGCAGATGGTGGACGCGCACCGGCAGTCGGTCGTGCAGGTGGACTTCTACGGGCCGAACGAGGACGCGTCCGTGGCGTCCGAGGCGCTGGCCGACGCCCGCCGCATGCTCGCTTCGATGGACCTGGAGGCGTCGTGAACCTGCGCCAGACCCCGCCTGCCGCGCCCGATACCACCGACGCCCCTGCCTCGCAGGCATCGCAGGCCTGGCCCATTGGCACCGATTCCTTCTTCCAGCCCCGGCGCGCGGCCTTCTGGCTGCTGGCCGCCTGGCTCGCCAATGGCCTGGTCTACACCGTGGGGCTCTTTGCCACGGGCTTTCGCGTCGTGCCCATCGCGGCGCTGCTGGGGCTGGCCGTGTGGAGCCTGTACACGCTGGCCTTCTTCGCGCTCTTTCGCGCACTGGATCTGCTGGAGCAGCACCCGCCCGAGGCCTATGCCCTGGCCTTTGCCTGGGGCGGCCTGGGCGCGGTGCACCTGGCGCTGCCGGCCAACGTCGCGATCCAGAGCCTCGCGGCCAAGCTGATCTCGCCCGAGTTCGTGGCCGTGTGGGGACCCGCGCTTGCGGGCCCGGTCACCGAGGAGTTCCTCAAGCTGGTTGGCGTGCTGCTGCTCATCCTGGTCGCGCGCAACCAGTTCCAGACCGAGCTGTCGGTGCTGGTGGTGGGCGCCATGGCCGGGCTGGGCTTCCAGGTGGTGGAGAACCTCAGCTACACCGTTCGCGCGGCCATGAACTTCCCGCTCGAAAGCCAGGTGCTGCCCGTGCTGCTGAACCTGGTCACGCGCGGGCTGCTCAGCGGACTGTGGACCCATGCCGCCTACACCACGATCGCGGCCTACGGCGTGGCCTGGTACCTGCGCCACACCGAGCGCGGCCCCGCTGCGCGCGTCGCCATCGCGCTGCTGTGCTTCGGGCTTGCGTGGTTCATGCATTTCTTCTGGAACTCGCCCTGGCTCGAAGACGGGTTCAGCGACGGCCCGCTGGGCCTGGCGCTGCTGCTGATCGTGAAAGGCCTGCCCGTGCTGGCGGCGGCGGCGGTGTTCTGGCGCGCGGCCGTGCGCGAAAGCGGCGCCCACCTCCACCACCTGGCGTCCTGCTTCGTGCCCGAGCGCGACCTGCTGCGCGACGACGAATGGCAGCGTCTGGGCTCGCCGCTGGAGCGCTGGCGCGTGCGCCGCGAGATGGGCCGCCGGCACGGCCGCCGCGCGCGGCGCCTGAAGGGCCGACTGCAGCGCGAGCAGCTGCGCCTGGTGATGCAGGCCGGCACCTACGGGCGCGGCGCGCACACGCTGCGGCACGAATTGGCGATCCGGCGCATCCGCGCCAGGCTCGATGCGCTGGTGGCGCCGGCCCCGCCGGCGGGCGGGCGCGCCACCGCGGGCGCCGGCTAGAACAACTGGCCCTGGCCGCCCGGCCGCGCGCCCTCGATCGCGAGCATGCGCAGCTTCAGTTCCACCCCGCCCGGCGCCGAGAAGCCCCCTTGCCAGCCCCGCGCGCCGAGCACCCGGTGGCAAGGCACCACCGGCGCGAAGGGATTGGCCCCCAGCGCCTGGCCGACGGCGCGCGCCTGCGTCCGGTCGCCCAGCGCCTGCGCGATCTCGCCATAGGTGCGCACCTCGCCCGGCGCAATGGCGCGCGCCAGCGCATACACGCGCTGCTGGAAGGCCGGGATCGCCGCCATGTCGAGCACGATGTCCTGCAGGTCGCGCGGCTCGCCGGCCAGCAGGGCCCGCACGCCCTCCACCGCATGCCGGACCGACGGGGGCCACTGGCATTCCTGCGCCTCGGCCCATGCCGGCCACCGCCGACGCAGCCGGGCGCGCATTCCCTCGGCGCTGCCATCCTTCTCCGGCAGCAGCACGCAGCGCAGGCCCGCGTCGCCCCAGGCCAGTCCGCAATGGCCGATCGCGGTCACGAACGCGGCCCAGCCCTGCGCAAGCACAGTCTTTTCGGTCATGGTTTCGGCATCGAAAGATGGGACACGGAAAGTCAAGCGGGCAGCCCCGCCTCCAGCGGCCTGCCATTGTCTCCCTCTCGCAGGGCGCGAGACGCAGCCGGCCCGGCCCGGCCTTGGCTGGCGGGACGGATGGGCGGCGCGCCTTGCCGCCGAACGCATGCGACCCGCCAGGCCCGTGGTGCGAGGCGCAAGAGGGCGCAAAAAAGGGCCCGCAGGCCCTTTTTCAGATCGCGCGCGCCGAAACGCGTCGGCGATGGACGGTCCGGTCAGATCAGCGCACCACGGCGATCTGCGTGCGCTGGCCGCCCTTGTAGGTGTACAGCGTCAGGGCGCCGCCCTTGATGTCGCCCTTCTCGTCGAAGGTGATCGGGCCGGTCAGGCCCTTGTAGTCGACCTTGCCCACTTCGGGCAGGTACTTCTCGGGATCGGCCGAGCCGGCCTTCTGCATGGCGGCGGCCAGCACCTGCACGGCGTCGTACACGTACGGGGCGTAGATCTGCACGTCCACACCGTTCTTTTCCTTGAACTTGGCCTTCCAGGCATCCAGCGGCGCCTTGAAGTCGCCATCCACGCCGCCGGCTTCGGCGCACACCACCATGTCTTCGCCGATGGCATCGCCGGCCAGCTTGGCCAGCTCGCCCGTGCACAGGCCGTCGCCGCCCATGAACTTGACGTTCAGGCCCAGCTGCTTGACCTGCTTGAGCATCGGGCCGCCGACGGCGTCCATGCCGCCGAAGAACAGGATGTCGGGGCTCTGGCCCTTGAGCTTGGTCAGGATGGCGTTGAAGTCGGTGGACTTGTCGGTCGTGAACTCGTGGCCCACGATGGTCGCGCCCGCTTCCTTGGCGGCCTTGGAGAACTCCTCGGCCACGCCCTGGCCGTAGGCCGTGCGGTCGTCGATCACGGCGATCTTCTTGCCGTTGAGCGTCTGCACCGCATAGCGGCCCAGCGTGCCACCCAGCTGCGTGTCATCGGCCACGACGCGGAAGGTCGTCTTGAAACCCTGGCGCGTGTACTTGGGGTTGGTGGCCGAAGGCGAGACCTGCGGGATGCCGGCATCGCTGTACAGCTTGGACGCGGGAATGGTGGTGCCCGAGTTCAGGTGGCCGACCACGCCGTTGACCTTGCTGTCGACCAGCTTCTGCGCCACGGCCGTGCCCTGCTTCGGATCGCCGGCATCGTCTTCGGCGACCAGCTCGAACCTGGCCACCTTGTCGCCGATCTTCACGCCCTGGGCGTTCAAGTCCTCGATGGCCATCTTGGCGCCGAGTTCGTTGTCCTTGCCCAGGTGGGCGATGGGACCGCTGACAGGGCCCACGTGGCCGATCTTGACCACCACGGTCTCCGCTGCAGGAGGTGCAGCCGGCGCGGGTGCTGCGGCCGTGGGTGCGGGGGCCGCCGCAGGCGCTGCGGCCTCTTCCTTCTTGCCGCACGCCACCACCGAGAGAGCAGCCAGTGCGACCGCCGTCCATTTCAATTGCATGGAAACCTCCAGAACTTGAGGAACAAGAGTTGATTAAACCGGTCTTCGTGACCGGGGCCTACGCTTGGAGCAAGTTCCAGGCCGGAGGCTCCGGCCGGCGCCCCTCGCGCCGTCCCGACCTGAAATTCAGTTTAGCAGGCCGTTGAAAAATCCCCTGCGAGCGTCCGCGTCGGCCGCTACGATCTGAAGCCATCCCGCAACAACTGCGACAAGAAAGATGAGAGGCAACCAAGACTTCCAGGGGGCGATGTTCAGCTACATCAGCCTTGAAGAAAGAGTGCCAGCGGCACACCCGCTGCGCAAGTTGCGCGCCGTGGTGGATGCGCTGCTGGCGAGCATGAACAGCGAGTTCGAAGCGGTGTACGCCCGCCGTGGCCGACCGTCGGTGCCGCCGGAGATGCTGCTCAAGGCCTTGCTGCTGCAAATCCTGTTCTCCATCCGCAGCGAACGCCAGCTGGTCGAGGCGGTCAACTACAACCTGCTGTACCGCTGGTTCGTCGGCCTGAACATCGAGGACAAAGTTTGGGACCACTCCACCTTCAGCGCCAACCGCGAACGCCTCTTCAACGAAGACCTGGCGCGCGCCTTCTTCGAGCGCGTCAAGCTCAGCGCCCAGTGGGGCCGGCTTGCCAGCGACGAACACTTCAGCGTGGACGGCACGCTGATTGAGGCCTGGGCCTCGCACAAGAGTTTCAAACGCAAAGACGACGACAGCGGCACGCCACCCGGACGCAACCCCGAGGTGAACTTCAAAGGGCAGGAGCGCTGCAACGGCACCCATGCCAGCACCACCGATGCCGATGCCCGGCTGTTCAAGAAGAGCGCGGGCGACAAGTCCCGCCTGTGCCACATGGGGCACATCCTCATGGAGAACCGCAACGGTCTGATCGTGGATGTGGAGATCACACATGCCAGTGGCACCGCCGAGCGCGAGGCGGCGCTGGCGATGCTCAAACGCCGGGGCAACAGGAACAAGCGGGCCACGGTCGGCGCCGACAAGGGCTACGACAGCAAGAACTTCATCAAGGGCTGTCGCCGGCTCTTGGTCACGCCGCACGTGGCGGCCAAGGACAAGCACTCTGCAGTCGATGGGCGCATCAAGCGCCACGAGGGCTACAAAACCAGCCTCAAAGTGCGCAAGCGAATCGAGGAGGCCTTTGGCTGGATCAAGACAGTGGGCGGTCTGGCCAAGACCAAATTGATCGGTCAGGCCAAGCTCGCGGGCCAGGCGCTGCTGTGCTTTGCCACCTACAACCTGGTGCGCATGGGCAGTCTGGGCGGTTGGTGGGACGCGCATCATGCGTGAACCATGGGATACGTGCGCCCGGAACGGGCAAAACGGCCTGCAAACAGGCCGAAATGGCCGCTCCAATCGCTGCGCAGGCCAGTTTGCGCGATCCGTTTCTTCGAAATCCACGACCCTGGCGCGTTCGATGAGCATTTTTTCAACGGCCTGTTAGATCAAGCCGGGTGCGCGAATGCGCCGCGGACCCCGGGGTTTCCGATAGTTCATGCGCCATCGCTTCGACCACCAATTCGCGCAGCGCGGCCTCCACGCTCTGCCGCAGGCGCGGCACCATCGCGTCGAGCTGCTGCTGCACGGCGGCCGACACGATCTCGGTGAGCCGGTCTTCCAGCGACAGGTCCACGCGCTGCAGCACGCGATGCAGCAGCTCTTCTTCCAGCCGGAAGGCTTCGGCCTCGTCGATGGGCAGCGCGCGCATGCTCGGCGGGGCCGGCACGGGCTGGAACGGCGCGCCTTCGTGCGGCGCGCCCTCGGCCTGCATCGCATCGGCAGCGCCCGCCACGCGGGGCCCGGGTTCGGCCAGCGGCGGTTGTGAGGGCGCGCGCGCGAACGGCGGCTCGGCCGTGAAAGCGTCGGTCAGCACCGGCAGTTCCGGCTTCACGGCCGCGTCGCGCGGCGCCATGGACAAGGGCTCGACCGTTGGCTCGGCCGCGACAGGCGCTGGCGACTCAGGCGCGGATGCGGATGCGGGTGCGGGTGCGGGCGCCGTGGCGGCCTCTTCCTGCAGGTCCACCACGGCCGTCAGCGTCGGCACGAAACGCGGCGGCGTGCGCGGCGGCCCCTCCATCATGCGCTCCTGGCGCCCAGGTCGTGGCGCGTGATCGCGTAGCCGCGGGACTGGTAGTGGCGCCAGCGCTGGCGGCCGGCCTCGCGCTCGGCCGGCTCCTGGCCGACCACGTCGATCAGGCGCTCGAAGCGCTCGAAGCCCGCCGGCGTGGCCGGGCCCAGGTTGACCATCACTTCATGGTGCGGGACCCGCGCGGCATCAGGGCCGTCCTGCGGCTCCAGCAGCACGACGGGGCTGCGCGACAGCACGGCCGGCGGCGCCGAAGCGAGGCAATGCGCGATGAAGTCGCTGGGCGAGAAAGTCCACAGCGCCTGGTCCAGCGCCTGCAGCACAGGCGCCTCGGCCACCACCACCACCCTCGCGCCGGCGCCGGCCACGGCCTTGCGCAGCAGACGGCAGGCATGGCCGAGCTTGTCGCCGGCGTTGAAGTGGACGTCGATGCCCGTCACGCGCGGCGAGCGGTGCGGCCGCCCTTGCCTGCGGCGGGTGCCCCGGCCGCGGCGGACTTGCGGGCCGCGCGGGCCGGCTTCCCGGTCCCGGCGGGCGCGCCCTGGTCCAGCAGGTACTGCAAGAGCAGGCCCACGGGCCGGCCGGTCGCCCCCTTGGCGGCACCGCTCTTCCAGGCCGTGCCGGCGATGTCCAGGTGCGCCCAGCGCAGGTCGGCCGTGAAGCGCTGCAGGAACTTGGCGGCCGTGATCGCGCCGCCCGCGCGGCCGGCCACGTTGGCCACGTCGGCGAAATTCGTCTTCAGGCCTTCGCCGTACTCCTCGTCCAGCGGCAGGCGCCAGCAGCGGTCCAGCGCCGCCTCGCCGGCCGCCTGCAACGCCTGCGCCAGCGCGTCGTCGGTGGAGAACAAGCCGCTGCGCACACCGCCCAGCGCGATCACGCAGGCGCCCGTGAGGGTGGCGATGTCCACCACCGCGGCGGGCTTGAAGCGCTTGGCGTATTCCAGCGCATCGCACAGGATCAGCCGGCCTTCGGCGTCGGTGTTGAGCACCTCGATGGTCTGGCCGTTCATGCTCGTGACCACGTCGCCCGGCTTGAGCGCGCGGCCATCGTTCATGTTCTCGCAGGCGGGGATCAGGCCGATCACGTTCAGGGCCGGCTGCAGTTCGCCCAGCGCGCGGAACACGCCCAGCACGCTGGCCGCGCCACCCATGTCGAACTTCATCTCGTCCATCTCGGCCGCGGGCTTGAGCGACACGCCACCGGTGTCGAAGGTGATGCCCTTGCCCACCAGCACCTGCGGCGCCGCGTCCTTGGCCGCGCCCTGGTAGCGCAGCACGATGAAGCGCAGCGGCTCGGCCGAGCCCTGGGCCACGGCCATGAAGGCGCCCATCCTGAGGGCTGCCACCTCCTTGGGCCCCAGCACTTCGCAACGCACGCGCGGCGCCTTGGCCAGGGAACGCGCGGCCTCGGCCAGCATCGTCGGCGTGCAATGGTTGCCCGGGCGATTGGCCCATTCCTTGGCGAACTCCACGCCGCGCACCGTGGCCACGGCGGTCTCCAGCGCGGGCTGCAGGGCCTTGGCATCGGGCACGCCCAGGGTCAGTTGCCGGATCGCGCGCGGCTCGGTCTTGGTGCGGGTGGTGGTGTAGACATAGCTCGCGTCCGCGGCGGCGGTGACGGCGGCCCGCAGCGCAGCGGCGTCGAGCGCGCCCGCCGCGACCAGCAACACGCGGCGCGACTTGCTCGCGTTGGCGGCCTGCACCGCCGCCAGCACGGCCGTGCGCACGTCGGCGGCCCGCAGGTCACCGGCATGCACGGCCCACAGGCGCGAGGCGCTCACCCCCGCGGGCTTGTAGAAGGCCAGCAAGCGGCCGGTCCGCTCGCCGATGTCACCCGCCTGCCACGCGTCGCGCAGCAGCCCGGCCAGCGCGTCGCCGCCCTCGAGCGCCGCGTCCCGCGGCAGCAGCACGATCAGCGCATCGGTCTTTTCGGTGGCGGCCTGGGCCAGGCTGAGGGTCTTGAGTTGAAAGTCCATAATCTCGCTTTTGGCCGCGCTCCACCCGCGCAGGTGCAAAGGGCGGCCGGTTCCTCGACGATGTTATTCCATTCCTCTCTACGCAAAGAGTTGTCGCGCAGCTTCGGCGCGACCCTCGTGGTGCTGGCGACCATCGTCATGACCATCATCCTGATCCGCACGCTGGGTCTGGCGTCGCGTGGCGGCGTGAACCCTTCCGAAGTGTTCCTGGTGATGGCCTACACGCTGCTGGGCTACATGCCCACCATCCTGAGCCTGAGCCTGTTCATCGCGATCGTGGGCACGCTCTCGCGCATGTACCGCGACAGCGAGATGGTGATCTGGTTCGCCAGCGGGCGCGGGCTGGCCGATTTCGTGCGCCCGCTGCTGGGTTTCGCCTGGCCCGTGCTGCTGCTGATCGGCGCGCTGGCCTTCGTGGGCTGGCCCTGGGCCAATGCGCAGACGCAGGGCATGCGCGCGCAGTACGAGCAGCGCGGCGACCTCGACCGCGTGGCGCCGGGCCAGTTCCAGGAATCCTCGGGCCGCAACCGTGTGTTCTACATCGACAAGAACTCGACCGATGCCAGCCAGGCCTCCAACGTGTTCATCTCCTCGCTGGAGCGCAACATGGAGATCGTCACCTCCGCGCAGCACGGCACGGTGGAGACCGAGAACGGCGTGCGCTACCTGATGCTGCGCAACGGCCAGCGCATCGAGAACCCCTTCGACCGCAACGGCCTGAAGGTGAGCGAGTTCCAGACCTATGGCGCGCGCATCGGCGATGGCGGCGGGGTGGGCAGCAACGGTCCGTCGCCGCGCGCCACGCCCTCGCTGGGCCTGATCGCCTCGCCCACCCCGCCCAACCTGGGCGAGCTGGGCTGGCGCGTGGGCCTGATGCTGGCGGGCCTCAATTTCGTGCTGCTGGCGCTTGCGGTATCGGGCGTGAACCCGCGCGTGGGCCGCAGCGCCAACCTGATCTTCGCCCTCTTCTTCTTCGCCGTGTACTACAACCTGCTGAACCTGGGCCAGAACTGGGTGGGCTCGGGCCGTGTGCGCATGGACCTGTTCCTGCTTGTGCTGCACGGTGGCGTGTTTGGGCTCACGCTGCTGTGGCTGGGCCAGCGGCACAACAACTGGCGGCTGCTGCCGCGCCTGCGCAGGACCGCAGCATGAGCATGACCACCATCCGTCGCCTGATCTACCGCGACGTGCTGCGCTCCATCGCCTTCGTGGCGCTGGGCTTTTTGTGCCTGTTCTTCTTCTTCGATTTCGTCGACGAGCTCGACGCCGTGGGCAAGGGCCTGACCGACGCCTACCGCATGCCGCAGGCGCTGATGTACGTGGTGCTGCAAATCCCGAGCCACCTCTACGAACTGCTGCCCATCGCGGTGCTCATCGGCACCATCTTCGTGCTGTCCAACCTGGCCCGCAGTTCGGAGTTCACCATCCTGCGCACCAGCGGCCTGGGGCCCTGGCGCGCACTGCGCATGCTGCTGGTGCTGGGCTCGGCCTTCGTGGTGCTCACGGCCGCGGTGGGCGACTACCTGGCCCCCTGGGCCAGCCGCACGGCGCAGCTGCTCAAGTCGCAGCACCAGGGCTACCTGCTGTCGGCCGGCCTCACGGGCGGCTGGCTGCGCGAGACGCGCGAAGACCGCACCTTCTCCGTCAACGTGCTGTCCATCGAGCCGGACGGCAGCGTGAAGCAGCCGCGCATCTTCGAATTCGACGAGCGCGGCTTCCTGGTGTCGCAGACCAATGCCGCCAGCGCCGGCATCGGGCCCGAGGGCTGGCTGCTCAAGGACGTGCGGCGCCAGGAGTTCCAGACCCGCAACGCCGACGGCTCCGCGCGCGTGACCATCACCACGCAGCCCTACTACGCCTGGCCCAGCACGCTGACCGGCGACATGGTGTCGGTGGCACTGCTGCGGCCCGAGCGCATGAAGACGCTGGACCTGTTCGACTACATCCGCCACCTGGAAGCCAACGGCCAGGACGCGCAGCGCTATGAGATCGAGTTCTGGCGCAAGGTCTTCTACCCGCTCAGCTGCCTGGTCATGGTGGTGCTGGCCCTGCCCTTCGCCTACCTGCATTTCCGCCAGAGCGGCATCGCGGGCTACGTGTTCGGCGGCGTGATGATCGGCATCAGCTTCTTCCTGCTCAACAACGTTTTCGGCTACATCGGCAACCTGCGCAACTGGCTGCCCTGGATCACGGCCGCCGCGCCGGGGATCATCTATTCGATGCTGTCGCTGGGCGCCTTCGGCTGGCTGGTGCTCAGGCGCTAGGAACGGCCCCGCGTTCGACCGTTCGACATGCCCCAAGCCATCATCCTGCTGGCCCACGGTTCGCGCGACCCGCAATGGCGCGAGCCGGTGGAGGCCGTCGCCCGCCGCATCGCGCGGCAGGCGCCCGACCGGCCCGTGCGCTGCGCCTACCTGGAACTGGCCGAGCCCGACCTGCAGACCGCCGCCGCCGAACTGGTGGCCGAAGGCTCGACCGCGCTGCAGGTGCTGCCCCTGTTCCTCGGCATGGGCCACCATGTGCGCGAGGATCTGCCGCGGCGCGTGGCGCAGTTGCAGGCCCGCTTCCCACTGGTGCCCGTGGCCCTGCGACGGCCCGTGGGACAGCACGAGGCGCTGCTCGACGCCCTCACGCGGATTGCCTTGCAGGACGAGCCAGATTCGGTGGCAGGCGCCGATCTTTAGAATTAAATGACATAATGATTCACAAATATTTGATGAATCAGTTATGAATCTTCATCAGTTCAAGTTCGTGCAGGAGGCGGTGCGCCGCAACCTCAACCTGACCGAAGCGGCCAAGGCGCTGCACACCTCCCAGCCTGGCGTTTCCAAGGCCATCATCGAGCTGGAAGAGGAACTGGGCATCGAGATCTTCGCGCGCCACGGCAAGCGCTTGAAGCGCATCACCGAGCCCGGCCAGCACGTGATCGCCAGCATCGACCTGATCATGCGCGAGGTGGGCAACCTCAAGCGCATCGGCGAGCAGTTCAGCGCGCAGGACAGCGGCACGCTGTCCATCGCCACCACCCACACGCAGGCGCGCTACGTGCTGCCGGTGCCCGTGGCGCGCCTGCGCGAGGCCTACCCCAAGGTCAACGTCAGCCTGCACCAGGGCTCGCCCGACCAGGTGGCGCGCATGGTGCTCGACGAGGTCGCCGAGATCGGCATCGCCACCGAATCGCTGGACAGCTATGCCGACCTGGTCACCCTGCCCTGCTACGAATGGCAGCACGTGCTGGTGCTGCCCAAGGAGCATCCGCTGGCCTCCAAGGAGCGGGTGACGCTGGAAGACCTGGCGAACGAGCCCCTGATCACCTACCACCCCTCCTTCACCGGCCGCACGCGCATCGACCATGCCTTCGCGCAGAAGAAGCTCTCGCCGCGCATCGCGCTCGAGGCCATCGATTCGGACGTGATCAAGACCTACGTGCGCCTGGGCCTGGGCGTGGGCATCGTGGCCGAGATGGCGGTGCGCGACGACAGCAACGGCGACCTGGTCGTGCGCCCCATGGGCCAGGTGTTCGGCCAGAACATCGCGCGCGTGGCCTTCAAGCGCAGCGCCTACCTGCGCAACTTCGTCTTCAAGTTCGCCGAACTGCTGTCCGACCGGCTGGACCGCCACCTGATCGCCAAGGCCCTGGCCGGCCATTCCAACGACTACGACCTATGAGCGCCGTGCTTTCCCCCGCCGTTCCTTCCGCCGCTGCCCGCACGCCCGATCCGGGCACCAAGCTGCCCGCCGTCGGCACCACCATCTTCACCGTGATGTCCGCGCTCGCGGCCGAGAAGAACGCCGTCAACCTGGGCCAGGGCTTTCCCGACTTCCACTGCGACCCGGCCCTGACCGAAGCCGTGACCACCGCCATGCAGGCCGGCCACAACCAGTACCCGCCGATGCCCGGCATCCCGGCGCTGCGCCAGGCCATCGCGGCCAAGATCGAGGCGCTGTACGGCCGCCGCTACGACGCGGGCACCGAGGTCACTGTCACGGCCGGCGCCACGCAGGCCATCATCACCGCCATCCTCGCGCTGGTGCGACCGGGCGACGAAGTGATCGTGCTCGAACCCTGCTACGACAGCTACGTGCCCAACATCGAGCTGGCCGGCGGCACGGTGGTGCGCGTGCCGCTCACGCCGGGCAGCTTCCGGCCCGACTTCGCACGCATCGCGGCGGCGCTCACGCCGCGCACGCGCGCGATCCTCATCAACACGCCGCACAACCCCAGCGCCACGGTCTGGACCGCGGCCGAGATGCGCGCGCTGGAAGAGCTGCTCGCGCCCACCGACGTGTTCGTGATCAGCGACGAGGTCTACGAGCACATGGTCTATGACGGCGCCGTGCATCAAAGCGTGGCCCGCTTCCCGGGCCTGGCCGCGCGCAGCTTCATCGTCAGCAGCTTCGGGAAGACCTACCACGTGACCGGCTGGAAGGTGGGCTACGTGGCCGCGCCGGCCGTGCTGATGGCCGAGTTCCGCAAGGTGCACCAGTTCAACGTGTTCACCGTGAACACCCCCATGCAGCATGCGCTGGCCAGCTACATGGCCCAGCCCGGCCCCTACCTGGAGCTGCCGGCCTTCTACCAGCGCAAGCGCGACCTCTTCGTGCAGGGCCTGGCGAAGACGCGCTTCAAGCTGCTGCGCAGCGAGGGCACCTACTTCCAGTGCGTGGACATCTCGGCGCTGCCGGCCGCACGCGATCTGAACGAAGCCGACTTCTGCCAGTGGCTCACGCGCGAAGTGGGCGTGGCGGCGATCCCGCTGTCGGCCTTCTATGGCGACGGCTTCGACCAGCGCGTGGTGCGCTTTTGCTTCGCCAAGAAGGACGAAACGCTGGTCAGTGCGCTCGAGCGGCTGGCCCGTCTCTGACAGCGCCGCCCGCCGCGCCCTGACGGGGCGCAGCGCCGCCCGCCCGCGAAACGGTCCTGCACGGCGGGGCACCATGCCCGCATTGCCACTGCATGGAGACCGCTGATGCTCTCGACCATTCTTCTGATCGTGCTGATCCTGCTGCTGATCGGCGCACTGCCCAGCTGGGGCTACAGCAAGAGCTGGGGCTACGGGCCCAGCGGCGGGCTGGGCCTGGTCGTCGTGATCGTCATCATCCTGCTGCTGATGGGACGCATCTAGCGGGACCTCGCCCCTTTGAAGGCGCGGCGCGGCAACCCGCCGTCCGCGCCTTCGCCACGCCTGGCTCCGCGCATCGGCACGGTCCGCCGCCGATCAGCGCGGCGCATGGCGGCGCAGCCAGTCCTCCAGGAAGGCGATCTCCTTTTCCTGGGCGTCGATCACTTCCTGCGCGAGCCTGCGCAGGGCCGGATCCTTGCCATGCTGGAGCTGGATGCGCGCCATCTCGATGGCCCCGCGGTGGTGCGGGATCATGCCGCGCGCGAAGTCGACGTCGGAGTTGCCGCTGTAGGGGATCGCCATGCCGTCATGCATGCGCGCGGCGGCCGCCTCATAGGCCTGCGTGCTGGCCGAGGCGCCAGCCTGGGGCGCGGGTTGCGCGGGCGCACCGTGCGCGCCATGGCCGCCGTGGCCAACCGCCTGGGCCCACGCTCCTGCGGCCGCCAGCGCCACCGCGCCCGCCACGCTCCATGCCTTGAGTTGCTTCACTGCTCGCTCCTTTGACGTTGATGCCACCGATGGCGCTTGCCGCCCTGCCGCGCCGGCCTGGACGGCACGGGCAGGGCGGCGGATCCGTTTCCAGCTTCTCAGCCCTGCAGCTGCGCCCAGGCCTTGTCCAGCCGCTTTAGACTGACCGGCTGCGGCGTGCGAAGTTCCTGCGCGAAGAAACTCACGCGCAATTCCTCCAGCAGCCAGCGGAATTCCAGCATGCGCGCATCCACCGCGCCCTTGCGCTCGGCCACCAGGCGCCAGTAGCGCTGCTCCTGCGGCTTGAACTCGGCCAGCCTGGCGGCATCGCGCGCGGGATCGGCGCGCAGCTTGTCCAGCCGCAGCACGACGGCCTTGAGGTAGCGCACGAAATGCTGCAGCTGCGGCCAGGGCGCGTCGGCGATGAAGCGCTTGCCGACCAGGCGCTGCAATTGTTCCTGCGCGTCCTTCACCGCTTCGGGCGCGGTTTTCGTGTCCTTGATCTTGCGCACCGCGAGCGCGTACTCGGCCAGGATGGCGGCGGCCAGACGCGCGACCTCGTTGGCGATCAGCGTGAGCCGCCCGCGCCCCTCCTCCAGCCGGCGCGCGAAGCTGCCGGCGTCGGTGGGCAGCGGCTCCTGCAGGAAGGCCCGGTCCACCGCCACGTCGATGATCTGCGCGCGCAGCTCCTCCATCGTGCCCAGCGGCATGTAGGCCACGGCCATCTTCTGCAGGTCGGGGATGTTCTTCTCCAGGTACTTGAGCGCGTCCTTGATCTGCAAGGCAACCAGGCGGCGCAGGCCGGCGCGGTGCTTGGCGGCGGCCACCTCCGGCTCGTCGAAGACCTCGATGGTGACGGCATCGCCCGCGTCGATGAGCGCCGGAAAGCCCACCAGCGACTGGCCACCGCGCCGCACTTCCATCAGCTCGGGCAGCTCGCCGAAAGTCCAGGCCGTGTGGCGCGCGGGCGCGGCGGCCGGTGGCGCGGCACGGGCCTTCGCCGGCGCCGCGGCGGCACGCGCGGGCACGGCCGGCGCGGGCTGGCCGGCCGCTGGCGCCTCCCGCACGCGCAGCCCGGCCAACGCCTGGAAGGCCCCGCGCGCCCTGGCACCCAGCTCGCCCTTGAGCGCGCCCAGGTTGCGCCCCATGCCCAGCTGGCGGCCGTGCTCGTCCACCACGACCAGGTTCATGAACAGGTGCGGCGGCAGCATGTCCAGCTTGAAGTCGGCGCGCTTCACGTCCAGGCTGGTCTCGTCGCGCACCTTTTTCAGCAGCGCATCGGTGAGCGAGCCGCTGCCGAAGGCCTCGGCCGCGCCCAACTCGCCCGCGAGCCGCGCCGCCGACTCGGCCAATGGCACGAAGCGTGCGCGCGGCTTCTGCGGCAGGCTCTTGAGCAGCGCCTGCACCTTGTCCTTGAGCATGCCCGGCACCAGCCATTCGCAGCGCTCTTCGCTGACCTGGTTGAGCACGAACAGCGGCACCGTCACCGTGAGGCCGTCGCGCGCGTCGCCGGGCTCGTGCAGGTAGGCGGCGGCGCAATCCACGCCGCCCAGCTTCACCGTGGGCGGGAAGGCCTGGGTCGTGATGCCCGCGGCCTGGTGGCGCATCAGCTCCTCCTTGCTCAGGAAGAGCAGGCGCGGATGGGCCTTGGCGCCTTCGCGCCACCAGTGCTCGAAGCTACGGCCACCGGCCACGTCCTGCGGGACGTGGGCGTCGTAGAAGGCGTAGATCAGCGCCTCGTCCACCAGCACGTCCTGCCGGCGCGACTTGTGTTCCAGCGCCTCCACCTCGCGCACCAGCTTCCGGTTGGCGGCCAGGAAGGGAAGTTGGGTTTCCCACTCGCCGGCCACCAGCGCTTCGCGGATGAAGATCTCGCGCGCACCCGCCGGGTCGGCCTTGGCGAAGTCCACGCGCCGGCCGCTGTAGATGACCAGGCCGTAGAGCGTGGCGCGCTCGAAGGCCGTCACGCGCGCCTCCTTCTTCTCCCAGTGCGGGTCCAGCAGCTGCTTCCTGAGCAGGTGGCCGGCCACTTCCTCGATCCACTGCGGCTCGATGCTGGCGATGCCGCGGCCGAACAGGCGCGTGGTTTCCACCAGCTCGGCGCACACGATCCAGCGGCCCGGCCGCTTGCGCAGGTGCGCGCCCGGATGGCGGTGGAACTTGATGCCGCGCGCGCCCAGGTACTCGCCCGAGGCCGAGCCGGCCTCCTCGTCCATCTTCCAGCCGATGTTGCCCAGCAGGCCCGCCAGCATGGACTTGTGGATCGCCTCGTACGAAGCCGGGGCGGCGTTGAGCTTCCACTTGTGCTCGTTGACCACCGTGAGCAGCTGCGAATGGATGTCGCGCCATTCGCGCACGCGGCGCACGTTGATGAAGTTCTGGCGCAGCAACTGCTCGTACTGGCGGTTGCTAAGCCTGTGCGTGGGGGCGGCAGCGGGAGTCGTGGGCGTGGCCGCTGCCTGCACCTGCTGGCGTTGTGCCACCGGCAGCACGGCCGCATGGGCTTTCTTCGGCCCTTGCGTGGCAGCCTGCATCTCGCGCCGCGTCTGCGCCACGGGCGCACCGCCGCGTGCGTCGTTGATCCACTTCCACAAGGTCAGGTAGCCGCTGAATTCGCTCTTCTCGTCGTCGAACTTGGCATGCGCCTGATCGGCCTGCTGCTGCGCCTCCAGCGGCCGGTCGCGCACGTCCTGCACACTCATGGCGCTGGCGATGACCAGCACTTCCTCCAGCGCGCCGCGCGTGCGCGCTTCCAGGATCATGCGGCCCACGCGTGGGTCCAGCGGCAGCTTGGCCAGCTCGGCGCCCACGGGGGTGAGCTGGTTCGCCTCGTCCACCGCGCCCAGTTCCTGCAGCAGTTGGTAGCCGTCGGCAATGGCGCGGCCCGAAGGCGCCTCCAGGAAGGGGAACTGCGCCACGTCGCCCAGGTGCAGCGACTTCATGCGCAGGATCACGCCGGCCAGTGACGAGCGCAGGATCTCGGGGTCGGTGAAGCGCGGCCGGCTGTTGAAGTCCTTCTCGTCGTACAGGCGGATGCAGATGCCGTTGGCCACGCGGCCGCAGCGGCCGGCGCGCTGGTTGGCGGCGGCCTGGCTCACGGGCTCGACCAGCAGCTGCTCCACCTTGCTGCGGAAGGCATACCGCTTGACGCGCGCCGTGCCGGCGTCGATCACGTAGCGGATGCCGGGCACCGTGAGCGAGGTTTCGGCCACGTTGGTCGCCAGCACGATGCGCCGGCCGGTGTGGCCGTCGAAGATGCGGTCCTGCTCGGCTTGCGACAGGCGCGCGAACAGCGGCAGCACCTCGGCATTGCGCATCACGGGGTGGTGAGACAGGTGCTTGCGCAGGTGATCAGCGGCCTCCCGAATCTCGCGCTCGCCGGGCAGGAAGACCAGGATGTCGCCGCCCGCATTGCCTTGCCATAACTCGTCCACGCCGTCGGCGATGGCGTCGTTGAGGTCGAACTCCTTCGACTCCTCGAAGGGCCGGTAGCGCACCTCCACGGGAAAGGTGCGGCCCGACACGTACAAGACGGGCGCCGGGCCCTTCGCGCTTTCAAAGTGCTTGGCGAAGCGGTCCGCATCGATGGTGGCCGAGGTGACGATCACCTTCAGATCAGGCCGGCGCGGCAGGATCTCCTTGAGGTAGCCGAGCAGGAAGTCGATGTTCAGCGAGCGCTCGTGCGCCTCGTCGATGATCAGCGTGTCGTAGGCCTTGAGCAGCGGGTCGGTCTGCGTCTCGGCCAGCAGGATGCCGTCGGTCATCAGCTTGACCGAGGCGTCGCGGCTCAGCCGGTCCTGGAAGCGGACCTTGTAGCCCACCACCTCGCCCAGCGGCGTGTTCAGTTCCTCGGCGATGCGCTTGGCCACCGAACTGGCCGCGATGCGGCGCGGCTGCGTATGGCCGATCAGCCGGCCACGGCCCGGGGGCGCGTTGAGCTTGCCGCGGCCCAGCGCCAGCGCGATCTTGGGCAGCTGCGTGGTCTTGCCCGAGCCCGTTTCGCCGCACACGATGACCACCTGGTGTGCCGCGATGGCGGCCATGATCTCGTCGCGCTTGCCGCTGACGGGCAGGGACTCGGGAAAGTGGATGACCGGACGCGCGCGCGCCGCTGCCGCTGGGGCAGCAGGCGCCGCCGAAGAAAACGGGGGAAGATTCATAGAAGCCCCCGATTATCGGAAGTGCGCGTTGTGCATGCACAACGTGATGCCATGCGCCGCGCCGTGGGCGCTTGTCAGCACGCGCCGGCGGCCCGAATAATCGCGCCCTTCGCTTCATTCGCTGGCGCAACGAGCACCCTTCGCCAGCTCCTTTTTTTGGAGCACCTCTCTCATGTCCCACTTGTTCAACCGCTTCCCCTGAACACGGTTCCCTGCCCCGGCTGACCGTGGTCATTCCACGTTCGGCCCAGGCGCAACGAAAGCCCTGGCCTGCTCAGCCGGGGCTTTTTTGCTTGGGGTCGCCGCCACGAAGGCGCGGCCCCTGAGGAACCGCACGCATGAGTGCCAAGAAACGATCCCGCGCCTTCGCCGAAGGCCGGGTCAAGGCTTTGCGCCGCATGAAGCAGCCGATGGTGCTGCTCATCGAACAGACCGCGCCGCCGCGCAACCCCGTCGCCCGTGCCCTCGGCACGCGCGCCTCGGGCGCCGGCCGGCACATCCGCAGCCAGGGCGCGCAGCGCCGCGCCGACCGCGTGGCGTTGCTGCGCGTGGCGGCCACGAGAGGGATTGAAGAATGATGGAAACACAAGACACGAACGCGCGGCCGCAAGAGCCGGAGATGCCGCAGAACGCCATGACGCCGGACACCGACGCCCTGCGCCGACAACTGGCCGAGCGCACGGAGCGGCTGCACACCGTGGCCGCCACGCTCAAGCAGGAGCTGTTCGGCATCGATGCCGTGATCGACCGCGTCATCGAATCGGTGCGCGCCTGGTATGTGCTGCCGCAGATCGTCACGCGGCCGGTGATCGTCTGCCTCTGGGGCCTGACGGGCACCGGCAAGACGCAGCTGGTGCGCCGGCTCACGCAGCTGCTGGGCTTCTACGACCGCTTCGTGGAGGTGCAGATGGACGGCTTCAGCCATGGCGCCAGCCACTGGGGACCGAGCGCCATTTCGGGCATGCTGGCGCAATCGGGCGTGCCCGAAGGCGCGCCGGGTGTGCTGGTGCTGGACGAGTTCCAGCGCTACCGCACCGTCGACAAGCAGGCCAACGACGTCAAGGTGGAGCGCTACCAGGATGTCTGGGCGCTGCTCTCCGATGGCAAGCTGCCGCCGCCGCTGTCGTTGCTGGGCGAGATCGAGTCCTCGATCGCGAGCGCCGCCTACGACGCCGATCAGGCGGACGACGATGGCGAGGACGACGAAGAAGGCGAGAAGGACGGCAAGAAGAAGCCCGCGCGCAGGAAGCGCTTCCGCCTGTCGACCTGGCAGGCGGAGGAACTGCGCCGCAACCTCAAGCTGCGCGAGCCGCTCACCACCGTCATGGCCTGGTCGCCCGACGAGGTGCTGCAGCGCCTGCGCGACTTCCGCGAATCGCAACAGCACTGGGAGACGGACTACAGCCGCCTGCTGGTCTTCGTGTGCGGCAACCTCGACGGCATGTACGAGGACATGGCCACGCGCGTGGAAGACTGCGACACCGACGCCGACGTGTTCCACGAACTCACGCGCAAGCTGTCGGTCATCGACGTGAAGAAGGCGCTGGCCGAACGCTTCCGGCCCGAGCAAATCGCGCGGCTGGGCAACAACCATGTGGTCTACCCCTCGCTGTCGCGTGCGGCCTACGAGCAGCTCATCCGCCGCGCCTGCGCGCGCTATGTGGAAGAAGCGCATGCCAGCGCGGGCGTGGGCTTCGAGCTCCACGATTCCGTCTACGCGCAGCTCTACGCGAACGGCGTGTTCCCGGCCCAGGGCACGCGGCCGCTGTTCTCGTCGGTCCATGCGATCCTGAGTGCCATGCTGGTCAACGCCGCGCTGTGGGCATTGGAGTGCGGGGCCAGCGCAGGGGAGCGCGTGCAGCTGCGCATGTGTGGCACCCAGTTGCAGGCTCGGCTGACGCAGGCCGGTGTCATGCGCGAGCGCAGCTTCGAGGTACCGCTGGACCTGAACCAGGTGCGGCGCCGCGCGGGCGAGGACTTCCGCGCCCTGCTCGCCGTGCACGAAGCCGGCCACGGCCTGGCCTATGCCCTGCTCTTCGGCCGGCCGCCGCTGGAGATCAAGATCAATCTCGCATCCTTCGAGGGTGGCTACAACAGCTATGCCGAGCGCAAGGCCTGGTCGCGCCAGAACCTGCTCGACGGCATCGCCGTCACGCTGGCCGGCCGCGCCGCCGAACAGCTGGTGTTCGGCGAGGCGATGTGCAGCAGCGGCGCCGAGGCCGACCTGCGCAAGGCCACGGCCAGCGCCGCACGCTTCGTGCGCCACCTGGGATTTGCCGGCCGCCTGTCGCGCACCGACGTGACCACCGATGCCGACGACAACCTCAACACGGACATCGCGGCGACCAATGTGCCCATCGAAGCGCTGCTGGGTGAGCAGATGGCACGCGTGTCGAGCCTGCTGGACGCGCACCGCGCTTCCCTGCTGGCCGTGGTCGACGAACTGCTGGCCGCCGGGGCCATCGCCCCCATGCGCTTCGCCGAACTGCTGGGGCTGCAGCCGGTGCCGGCCGGCGAATGGCTGGACGGCTACGCGGCGAAGCTGGCACTGTTCCGCATGCAGCCATTACTGGCGCGCGCGGAAGGCACAGACACCGCGGCCTTCCCTCGCCGCCGCAAACGCCGCCGCTCGTCGCTGGCTCCTGCGCCTGACGCGCGGGCCGCCGCGCCGTCGCGCTGAGGGCGACATGAGCGGCGCGGGCGGCCACGACGAGGGCCGAAGCCCTCGCGTTCACCCCAGCCGTGTCGCCCCGTCAGCTCACCAAGCCATCTTGAGGCCGGCCTGCCAACCCCAGGCGCTGCCACGGCTGTCGCCCAGCGCGCGCCGGTAGCTGGCGGCGCCGTACAGCGACAGCGACTGGCTGAGCTTGGCGTCCAGCCCAGCGGTCAACGCCAGCGTGCGGCCGTGCACGCTGCTGCTGAAATCCACGCCGTGCTGGCCCGCGAGGTTAGACACGGTGGTCCGGCTGCGGCCCTTGAACTCGTTGAGCAGATCCAGCCGCGTCCAGGCCGTGAGCGTGGGCGTCTGGTAGCTCAGCCGCAACCCGGCCCGGCCCACGAGCGAATCGACATCGCCGAACTGCACGCGCCCTGCCGCGTCGTGGCCGCCGCCCAGTTCCGCGGAGAGCATGCGCACCTGCAGCTGCGGCTCGATGCGCCAGGCGCTGGCGCCCAGGCGGTACGGCAGGCCGCCTTCCGCCGACAGCTCATAGCCTGAGCCGGAGCTCTTCAGCGCCGCCATGCGCGTGGATGCGGCCTTGACGCCGTAGTGGTTGCCCTGCGCCAGCAGGTCCACATAGGCGCCTTCCGGCCCCATCCAGGTCCAGTAGCCGCCCACGGAGCTGACGTCCAGCGTCGCCGTGCCCGCCCGTTGGCCATCGAAATGGCGCACGTCGCCCGTGGTCCGCCCTGTGGCGACGAACACGCCGGCCGCGCTGTGGCTGCCGTTGGCATGGCGCCCGCGCACCAGGTCGCCGCCCACTTGCAGGGCATGGGTCTTGTGCTCGTAGGCGGGGCCGCTGCTGCCATAGATGCCCCGTGCATCGCCATCGCGCTTGCCGGACTGCCCCACCACGCGCAGCCACAGCCGCGACGGCCGGTCGCCGAGCCCCGCTAAGGCACCGGCCGCGCCGATGCGCTCATGCCAGCTGTCCGTGGTCGCCGCGCTGTGCAGAACGGCCAGCGACGGCACGGCGGCGTACAGCGACACCTCCTGGCGGTAATGCGGCACGCGCGGCGGCTCCGGGGGAGTCGGAGTCGGAGTCGGAGTCGGAGTCGGTGTCGGAGTCGGTGTCGGAGTCGGTGTCGGTGTCGGTGTCGGAGTCGGTGTCGGGGTCGGTGTCGGGGTCGGCGTCGGTGTGGGGGTCGGCGTCGGTGTGGGCGTCGGCGTCGGCGTCGGTGTGGGCGTCGGCGTCGGCGTCGGTGTGGGCGTCGGCGTCGGCGTCGGTGTGGGCGTCGGCGTCGGCGTCGGCGTCGGCGTCGGCGTCGGCGTCGACAAGTCCGAGGTCAGGTACCAGCTTTCATTGGCGTTGCGCACCAGCGTGTAGTCATAGGCGCCTGCGCTGACCTTGGAGGCGCCGTTGAGCGCAAACGCGGTGGCTTCGGTGACGGCGCCATTCGCGGCCTCCACCACCTGGATGCCATTGCCGGTGGTCTGCGCGCCCAGCCCCCCGGTGTTGACGATGGCCAGCCGCGTGCTGCCCGTGGCGCTGCCCCCGTCGATGACGATGCGGTCGCTGGGCGAGTTGTCGTCCCCCAGCCAGGTGTTGAGCTGAACCAGACCGCCCTGCCCCACCCAATCGGTGACCGTGATCGTCTTGTACGCACCGGCGTTCTGGGCATCGACGGGTGCGGTGAACACCACCTGACCACTCGCCGGCAAGGTGACGCGGGTCAGCAGCGAGTGGCCCGTGTTGGTCCACAGGCCGCTGTTCGCCAGGTCGAAGGCCGCGCCGCTGGCCGTTTGAATGGTGCCGTGGAGATGGCCCGTCGTGGCGGCGTTGCTGCCCGTGAAGCTGCCCTGTACCACGCTCAGGGCCGTGGGCGCTTCGATCTTTCCGCGGTTGTCCAGGCTGCCGGTCCCTGCCGCGCTGAGCCTCACGCCTGTCACGTCGGCCGTGACAAGGCCCGTGGAGGCGTTGCTCACCGCCAGCACGCCATTGGCATGGGCCTGAACGGCGTCGATGCCCACGCTCGCCGTGATGGCAGCAGCGTTGTCGATGCGCAGCGCCGCAGCTGCGGAGGTGGCGCGAATGCCCGTCCCAGCGCCCGCATCGATGCTGCCGCTGGCCAGGTTCTCGATGCGCAGCGTCTCACTGGTGTCGAAGCCGTCGTGAGACACGTCGATGCCATGACCCTGAGAACCGGCCTGAATGTGGCCGCTGTTGCGCAATGCGGCCTCGCCGTTCTGGATCACGGCCCGAACCGCATGGCTCGTCAGCGCGCGGATGTCTCCCTCATTGACGAGCGTCAGGCCCTGACCGGCCACGGCATCGACGCCGTGGAGGCCGCCCACGATGCTGCTGGCCGGCCCCGTGTTGCGGATCTCCAGGCCGGCGATCTGCGTCATGGCCTGAACGCCCGTCCCAGCAAGGTCTGTGGCCTCGATGCGGCCGCTGTTGTCCACCCGCACGCTGCTGCCGTAGCCGGTGTGCGCGACCGCGATGCCAGCGGTCACGGCTTCGATGCTGCCGCTGTTGGTGAAATGTGCGTCGCCCTCGAGCTGCGTGGCGCGAATGCCGGTGCCCGAGGACGGATCAGCGGCCTGGAACGCGGTCGCAGTGATGGCCCCTTCGTTGACGACCTGCAGCCCGTCCCCCGCGCGTGTGACGTGGATGCCATAGGTGCCGGCATCGATCCGCGCGCTGCCCAGGTTGCGCACTTCCAGGGGCGCCGCCAGGGATGCGGCCTGGATGCCTTCGCCTTTGGACGTGATGATGCCGCTGCCGATGTTCTGAACGAGCAGCGACCCTGTGCCCGACCCGGCATGATCGGCCGAGATGCCCATGGCTGGGGCATCGACGCTGCCGCTGTTGGTCACGGTCGCTGCGCCCTTGGCGTTGTAAAGCCAGATGCCCGAGCCCCAATCGGAAGTGGCTTCGACGGCGCCCTCGTTGGAGAGGGTGACCTTGCCCGCAGGCTGTGTCACAACAATACCGAAATCCTCTGCGTGGATGGAGCCGGCACTCTCGTTGACGACATTCACTTCGGGCGTGCTTTTGGCGGTGACTGCGACGCCTGAGTTCACGGCCACGATGGAGCCGCTGTTGGTGACCGTCAGCGAGCCACTGCTTCCCAAATGTTCGGCCTCCACACCGTTGTACCCTTCCAGATGCCCACTGTTGCTGAATCTCGCATCCGCCCCCAGTCCACGGATGGCGACGGCAGCGTTCTGCGGCCCGGCAATGCTGCCGGTGTTGTGGATGTCCGCACCGTGCGCGGCCTTTTCGACCAGCAAGCCGAAGCCACTGCCGCTGGCCACGAGTTCCCCGCCCAGGGTGGCACTCAAGGGCCCCGCATCGGCGCGCATGAAGACGGCGTTCGACGAAGTGTCGGCGCCTTGTGCCTCGATGCGAGAACCGGTGGCCACATTCAGGTTGAGCCCGGTTCCCGCAGGCGCGTACATGTAGCAGGCCGTTGAAAAATCCCCTGCGAGCGTCCGCGTCGGCCGCTACGATCTGAAGCCATCCCGGAACAACTGCGACAAGAAAGATGAGAGGCAACCAAGACTTCCAGGGGGCGATGTTTAGCTACATCAGCCTTGAAGAAAGAGTGCCAGCGGCACACCCGCTGCGCAAGTTGCGCGCCGTGGTGGATGCGCTGCTGTCGAGCATGAACAGCGAGTTCGAAGCGGTGTACGCCCGCCGTGGCCGCCCCTCGGTGCCGCCGGAGATGCTGCTCAAGGCCTTGCTGCTGCAAATCCTGTTCTCCATCCGCAGCGAACGCCAGCTGGTCGAGGCGGTCAACTACAACCTGCTGTACCGCTGGTTCGTGGGCCTGAACATTGAAGACAAGGTCTGGGACCACTCCACCTTCAGCGCCAACCGCGAACGCCTCTTCAACGAAGACCTGGCGCGCGCCTTCTTCGAGCGCGTCAAGCTCAGCGCCCAGTGGGGCCGGCTTGCCAGCGACGAACACTTCAGCGTGGACGGCACGCTGATTGAGGCCTGGGCCTCGCACAAGAGTTTCAAACGCAAAGACGACGACAGCGGCACGCCACCCGGACGCAACCCCGAGGTGAACTTCAAAGGGCAGGAGCGCTGCAACGACACCCACGCCAGCACCACCGATGCCGATGCCCGGCTGTTCAAGAAGAGCGCGGGCGACAAATCTCGCCTGTGCCACATGGGGCACATCCTCATGGAGAACCGCAACGGGCTGATCGTGGATGTGGAGATCACACATGCCAGTGGCACCGCCGAGCGCGAGGCGGCGCTGGCGATGCTCAAACGCCGGGAAACAAGAACAAGCGGGCCACGGTCGGGGCCGACAAAGGTTACGACAGCCAGGCCTTCATCAAGGGCTGCCGAAAGCTCAAAGTCACGCCACACGTGGCGGCCAAGGACAAGCACTCGGCGGTCGATGGCCGCATCCGGCGCCACGAGGGCTACAAGACCAGCCTCAAAGTGCGCAAGCGCATCGAGGAGGCCTTTGGCTGGATCAAGACAGTGGGTGGTCTGGCCAAGACCAAATTGATCGGTCAGGCCAAGCTCGCGGGCCAGGCGCTGCTGTGCTTTGCCACCTACAACCTGGTGCGCATGGGCAGTCTGGGCGGCTGGTGGGACGCGCATCATGCGTGAACCATGGGATACGTGCGCCCGGAACGGGCAAAACGGCCTGCAAACAGGCCGAAATGGCCGCTCCAATCGCTGCGCAGGCCAGTTTGGGCGATCCGTTTCTTCGAAATCCACGACCCTGGCGCGTTCGATGAGCATTTTTTCAACGGCCTGGTAGATGCCGCTGGCTTGATCACCCTTCACGAGAATGTTCGCCCCCACAGGCACGGTGAGCCCACCGGCCGGATTCTCGAGCGCATAGACACCATGCGCGCCTTGGCCCTGGGTCTCGATCGTCAAAGGCCCGCCGAGCGCGAGCGTGACGCCTTGCGCCGGGGTGCTGATCAGCTCGATGCCCTTGGCACCGAGACCCGCCGTGGACACCTTCGTTTCCGTACCGATGCCGGTCTGGAACTTGGCCGTTCCGGACAGAGCGATGCCGGCCGCACTGACACCCGTGGTCGTGATCGTGGCCCCCTTTTGCGCATCGATAGTGCCGGCAGCGGCCGTGATGGCCGTTCCCCCTGTCGTGGAGACGCTCAGGGCATCGCGGAACTCGATGGCACCGCTGTTGTTGATGCCCACGCCCAAGCCGACCGGCGAGGTGACCGCAATGGACACCGTGCCACGGAACACGTTGGTGGCCGCAGTGCCGGTGTTGCGGAACGCATCGGCGCCCACGGTGGTGATGGAAGTGCGGCCACCGACTTCGATGTGCCCCCCGGCGTTCTGCACGGCCGCTGCGCCCGTGCCCCGCGTGGCCGTGAAGTTCCCATCGACCAGCAGCTTGGAGCGCTCGCCTGCGGCATTGCTGCCCGCGTAGATGTAGACGGCCCGCGTGTTGCCGCTGGAGGCAGGCGCGTTGACGGTCAGATTGCCCGTGGCGTGCACCGTGGCCGCCGAGACAGCAGGCACCCCGCCGATGTTGGCGCCGCCCGAAGACAACCCATAGGCAGCGGTCGCGGAAGTGTTGATCGTGACGTCGGGCTGCGTGAACGTCAGCACGGAACCGTCCCCGGTGGCAAACCCCACATTGGTACCGGTATAGGTGCCGTGAGTGGCATTGCAGGCGTCGCCGTCCGAGGCGTACACGATCCCGTTTCCGCCGCTGGGCGCATCACCGCAGCCCGCCCACGCGGCCGCAGTTCCGAACAAGGACGACGCGACCAGCAGCACGGCCGAGGCGCTTGGAGCCGCCCCGCTGGCCTTGCGGCGGCCGCGGGCAGTCTCGGCGGCGGCGACCCACGTCCGGGTCGTTTCATTCCAGATGCATCGGAAGATTCTGTTCATGGGCTGCTCCTGGCGTCACCGCCGTGCGAGGTAGATCAATCAGGGGTGGCCGGATTGGAACGGGCCTTGAGTCGAGCCGCTGCGCTGCCTCGCGGAAATGCTCCATGAATGTAAAAAAATGCTCCACACTTCCTTGGAATGACGCATTTGCACGACGCCGGCCCTCCCACAGTCCTTGCAAATGAGCCCCGTTGACGTCCCGCCTGCCAACCCGCGAAATCTTCCTGGGGCTTCCGTGAAAATGCGGCACTCCACAGCGCAACCGCGACCCGCCATCCGCCCTGACTCGCCCATGTCCGCCGTCTTCAACTTCACCTTCGTGCCCTGGTTCCGTTCGGTGGCGCCCTATATCCACATGCACCGGGGCAAGACCTTCGTGGTGGCGGTGGCGGGCGAGGCCATCGCGGCGGGCAAGCTGCAGGCCATCGCGCAGGACCTGGCGCTGATCCAGTCCATGGGCGTGAAGATCGTGCTGGTGCACGGCTTCCGGCCCCAGGTGAACGAGCAATTGCGCGCCAAGGGGCATGAGCCCCGCTATTCGCACGGCATCCGCATCACCGACGAGGTGGCGCTGGACTGCGCGCAGGAAGCGGCCGGCCAGCTGCGCTACGAGATCGAGGCCGCCTTCAGCCAGGGCCTGCCCAACACGCCGATGGCCGGCTCCACGGTGCGCATGATCTCGGGCAACTTCATCACGGCCCGCCCGGTGGGGGTGGTCGACGGCGTGGACTTCCAGCATTCGGGCCTGGTGCGCAAGGTGGACGCCGCGGGCATCCGCCGCACGCTGGACTTCGGCGCCATGGTGCTGATGTCGCCCTTCGGTTTCTCACCCACGGGCGAGGCCTTCAACCTGACGATGGAAGAAGTGGCGACCAGCGTGGCGGTCTCCATCCAGGCCGACAAGCTGATCTTCCTGACCGAAATCCCGGGCATCGCCATGGACGCCACGCGCCCCGTGGACGATGAGAACCCGATCGACACCGAGCTGCCGCTGGACGCCGCCAAGAAGCTGCTGGCCACGCTGCCGGCCGCCCAGCAGCCCACCGACACGTCCTTCTACCTGCAGCATTGCGTCAAGGCCTGCGAAGGCGGCGTCGAGCGCAGCCACATCCTGCCCTTCTCGGTCGATGGCGCCTTGCTGCTGGAAATCTACGTGCACGACGGCATCGGCACCATGGTGGTGGACGAGAAGCTGGAATCGGTGCGCGAGGCCGAGGTGGACGACATCGGCGGCATCCTGCAGTTGATCGAGCCTTTCGAGCGCGACGGCACCCTGGTCAAGCGCAGCCGCACCGAGATCGAGCGCGACATCCACCAGTACACGGTGGTGGAGCATGACGGTGTGATCTTCGGCTGCGCCGCCCTCTACCCCTACCCGGAGGCGAAGACGGCCGAGATGGCGGCCGTCACCGTGTCGCCGCAGTCGCAGGGCCAGGGCGATGGCGAGAAGCTGCTCAAGCGCATCGAACTGCGCGCCCGCGCCCTGGGCCTGGACAGCATCTTCGTGCTCACGACGCGCACCATGCACTGGTTCATCAAGCGCGGCTTCCAGCAGGTCAGCCCCGACTGGCTGCCCGAAGCGCGCAAGAAGAAATACAACTGGGACCGCAAGAGCCAGGTGCTCGTCAAGAAGCTCAAGTGAGGCCCCTGGCGCGGCGCCGGAGCCGCCGCGCCCTTTTCTTCCGCCCCGGGCTCAGGCCGTCACGTGGACGCCCGGCCGGCGGCCGTCGTTCCAGCGGCCATCCAGTGCGCGCTCGATCTGCGCGGCCAGTTGCAGCAGCAGCCCGTCATTGGCCTGGCGCGCCTGCGCCTGGATGCCGAAAGGCAGGCCGTGGGCCTGGCGCCCCATCGGCAACGAGATGCCCGGAATGCCGCACAGGTTGGACAACGGCGTGTACGAGAAGAACTGCCACAGGTTGTCGAACCAGTCGTGGACGTCCGGGTTGTCGCTGATCGTCAGGTACTCGGTGGTGCCCACCGGCGGCGTGGGCTTGGCCGTGATGGGCGTGAGGATGATGTCCCAGTCTTCGAAGAACTGGCCGAAGGCGCGCGCCGTGCTGTTGAACACCGCCTGCATCTGGAAGCGCTCGGTGTAGCGCAGGTCCTTGCCGGCTTCCCAGATGCGGATGTTGATGGGCTCGAACAGGTCGGCGGGCGGGCGCTCCAGCCCGCGGCTGGCCAGCAGGCCGTTGATGACCTGCGCGAAATTGCTGATGTAGCAGGTGGTCTGGGCGGCGAAGGCGGCGCGCAGGTCGGCCTGCGGCAGGGCCCATTCCACGTGGTGACCCAGCCCTTCGAGGAAGCGGCCGGCCCGCTCCAGCTCGGCCACGATTTCCGGCGTGGCGCGGTAGTCGCCCCATTCGTGCGACAGCGCGATGCGCAGCGGGCCCGGGTCGCGCTGGATCTGCTGCAGGTAGGGCTCGGCGGGCGTCCAGTAGGGCATGAATTCGCCCGGGGCGCCGCCCCGGCAGGCGTCGATGAAGGCAGCCGTGTCGCGCACCGTGCGGCTGTGGCAACCCTGGGTGGACACATAGCCCGTGATGTCCGACAGATTCGGGCCGATCGACAGCACGCCGCGCGAAGGCTTGAGGCCGATGTTGCCGTTGAAGCCGGCCGGAATGCGGATGGAGCCCCCACCATCGGTGGCATGCGACAGCGGCACCACGCCGGCCGCCACGGCGGCGGCCGTGCCGGCCGACGAGCCGCAGGTGGTGTAGTCGGTGTTCCAGGGGTTGCGCGTGACGTAGACGGCCGGGTTCTCGGCCGAACTACAGACGCCGAACTCGGGCGTGGTGGTGCGGCCGATCAGGTTCAGGCCGGCCTTGCGCATCTGCTGCGTGAGCCAGGCGTCCTGCGTCGGCCGGTTGCCGCGCATGAAGAGCGACCCCTGCTCCTGCAGCCGGCCCTTGAGCGTGGGGCCCAGGTCCTTCATGAAGAAGGGCACGCCGGCCAGCGGGCCGTTCGGGTTCATGCCGTCCTTGAGCGGATCGGCCACCACGTCCTCGAACACCTCGATCACGGCGCTCACGGCCGGGTTGATCTTCTGGGCGCCCGCGGCCGCCTGCCGCGCCAGCTCGGCCGCGCTCAACTCGCCCTTGCGCACGCGCTCGGCCAGGCCCACTGCGTCGTGGGACGTCCATTCGTCCCAGCTCATTGCCAAAGTCATTCGATTTCTCTGTGTTGCGCGATGAAAAGGATGAGAGTCTGCACCTTCCGCGCCACGGATGGGCGCCGCGGGTCTCTTGCACGACACCGATGCGCGCGGCGCGGCACGGGGCCGCGCGGCCCCTGATAATCCCGCGCCATGAATCCCCTGCTTGCCAAGCTGCAGCCCTACCCTTTCGAGCGGCTGCGGCAGCTCTTCGCGGGCGTCGTGCCCAATGCCGCCTACGCGCCCATCAGCCTGGGCATCGGCGAACCGAAGCACCCGACGCCGGCCTTCGTCAAGGACGCGCTGGTCGCCGGCTTCGACGCGCTGGCCGGCTACCCCGCCACGGCCGGCGACCTGAAGCTGCGCCAGTCCTTCACCGGCTGGCTGCAGCGCCGCTACGGGCTCGCGCTCGATGCGGCCACGCAGGTGCTGCCCGTGAACGGCTCGCGCGAGGCGCTGTTCGCCCTCGCGCAGACCGTGGTGGACGGGACGAAATCGCCCGCGCCCGTGGTGGTCTCGCCCAATCCCTTCTACCAGATCTACGAAGGCGCGGCCCTGCTGGCCGGCGCCGACGTCTGGTACGCCCCCAGCGACCCGGCGCGCAACTTCGCGGTGGACTGGGACCGCGTGCCGGCCGAGGTCTGGGCCCGCACGCAGCTGGTGTACGTCTGCTCCCCCGGCAACCCGACGGGCGCCGTGATGCCGCTCAAGGAATGGCGCAAGCTCTTCGCGCTGTCGGACCGGCACGGCTTCGTGATCGCCTCGGACGAGTGCTACAGCGAGATCTACTTCCGCGACGAGCCGCCGCTGGGCGGCCTGGAAGCCGCGGCCAAGCTCGGCCGCACGGATTTCCGCCGCCTCATCGCATTGACCTCGCTGTCCAAGCGCAGCAACGTGCCGGGCCTGCGCAGCGGCTTCGTGGCGGGTGACGCGTCGATCATCAAGAACTTCCTGCTCTACCGCACCTACCATGGCAGCGCCATGAGCGGCACCGTGGCGGCCGCCAGCATCGCGGCCTGGGGCGACGAGGAACACGTGATCGCCAACCGCGCGCATTACCGCGCCAAGTTCGCGGCCGTCACGCCGCTGCTCGAGGGCCTGATGGACGTGCGGCTGCCCGACGCCAGCTTCTACCTCTGGGCCGGCGTGCCGGCCGGCTGGCAGGGGGACGACGCGGCCTTCGCCCGCGCCCTCTACGCTCAATACAATGTGACGGTGCTGCCCGGCAGCTACCTGGCGCGCGAATGGCAGGGCCAGAACCCCGGCCGCGGCCGGGTGCGGATGGCCCTGGTGGCCGACACCGCCGAGTGCGTGGAAGCCGCCCGCCGCATCGCCGACTTCTGCCGCCTTTCGCCCGCGACCTGAAGCCCTGCGCAAGCTGTTCGCGCCGCGCCGGCTCCTTCCCTTTCCTTTCTTGACGACACCATGACTCAGCAACTGCAACAGCTCATCGACAACGCGTGGGACAACCGCACCAGCCTCTCGCCCCAGTCCGCCCCCAAGGAGGTGCAGGACGCGGTCGAGCACGTGATTGCCGAGCTGAACAACGGCCAGCTGCGCGTGGCCACGCGCGAAGGCGTGGGCCAGTGGACCGTGCACCAGTGGGTCAAGAAGGCGGTGCTGCTGTCCTTCCGCCTCAAGGACAACGAGCCGATGCAATCCGGCGATCTCGCGTTCTACGACAAGGTGCCGACCAAGTTCGCGCACCTGTCGGCCGACGAGCTCAAGGCCACCGGCGTGCGCGTGGTGCCGCCGGCCGTGGCGCGGCGCGGCAGCTACGTCGCCAAGGGCGCGATCCTCATGCCCAGCTACGTGAACATCGGCGCCTACGTGGACGAAGGCACCATGGTCGACACCTGGGCCACCGTGGGCAGCTGCGCGCAGGTGGGCAAGAACGTGCACCTGTCCGGCGGCGTGGGCCTGGGCGGCGTGCTGGAGCCGCTGCAGGCCAACCCCACCATCATCGAGGACAACTGCTTCATCGGCGCGCGTTCCGAAGTGGTCGAGGGCGTGATCGTGGAAGAGAACTCGGTGCTGGGCATGGGCGTTTACATCGGCCAGAGCACGCCGATCTTCAACCGCGAAACCGGCGAGATCAGCTACGGCCGCGTGCCCAGCGGCAGCGTGGTCATCAGCGGCAGCCTGCCCAAGAAAACCCGATCGGGCCAGGACTACAGCACCTACGCGGCCATCATCGTGAAGACGGTGGACGCGCAGACGCGCTCCAAGACCAGCCTGAACGACCTGCTGCGCGACTGACCGGCACAGGGCCCCGCGGGGCTCTGGCCGGCCCATGAACGCAACGGGGACCGGCGCATCCGGCACGAACACAAGACAGCCACTGGAGGGAACGATGGGAACGATGGAGCGCATTCTTCGCCTGATGGCCGAACGCAAGGCCTCGGACGTCTATCTGTCGCCGGGGACCTCGGCCCAGATCCGCATCAACGGCGAGTGCCTGCCCATCAACTCGCAGCTGCTGCCGCCGGACGCGCCGCTGGAGCTGCTGCGCGAGATCCTGCCCGCGGCCCGCATCGAAGAGCTGCTGCGCACCGGCGAGCTCAACATGGCCACGCCGCTGCCCGGCGTGGGCAGCTTTCGCATCAGTGCCATGCGCCAGCGCGGCAGCTATTCGGCCGTGATCCGCTACGTGCTCAACGAGATTCCCGACTTCGAGGCGCTCAACCTGCCCGAGGTGCTGCGCTCGCTGATCATGGAAAAGCGCGGCCTGATCCTGATGGTGGGCGCGACCGGCGCCGGCAAGACGACCACCATGGCGTCGATGCTGGACTACCGCAACGCCCGCGCGTCCGGCCACATCCTGACCATCGAAGACCCGATCGAGTTCAACTTCCGCAGCAAGCGTTCGGTGGTGAACCAGCGCGAGATCGGCTCGGACACGGAGTCGCTGGGCACGGCGCTCAAGAACGCGCTGCGCCAGGCGCCGGACGTGATCCAGATCGGCGAAATCCGCGACCGCGAGACCATGACCGCGGCCATCGCCTATGCGCAGTCGGGCCACCTGGTGCTTGCCACGCTGCATGCCAACAACGCCTACCGCGCACTCAACCGCATCCTGAGCTTCTACCCCGTGGAAGTGCGGCCCACCTTGCTGGGCGACCTGGCCGGTGCGCTGCGCGCCATCGTCGCGCAGCGCCTGCTGCGCACGCCGCGCGGCTCGCGCATGCCGGCGGTCGAGATCATGCTGAACACCGCCCTGGTGGCCGACCTGATCGAGAAGGGCGACTTCTCGGGCGTCAAGGAGGCCATGCAGCAGTCCATGGCCGAAGGCTCGCAGACCTTCGAGGAAGCCATCGCCGAACTGATCCTCGCCGGCACGATCGAGCGCGAGGAAGGCCTGGCCCACGCCGACTCACCCACCGACCTCATGTGGCGCCTGCAGAACCACAACGCCAAACCCACGCGGCAGGACGCAGAAAGCGCCCTGCTGGCACAGACCGAAGCCCCGTCATTCACCGAAATCACGCTCGACGTGCACCACTGACCCCGGCGGCGGCGCCCGGGTCTGCCCCCCGCCTGGCGCCGCCGGCCGGCCCCGAGCGGGACGTGCGCGCGGCCACTTGAAGACCTCACCCGAATCCAGCCGTTCGCCATGTCCCAGACGCTCCAAACCCTTCGGCTCGCCGAAGAACTCATCGCCCGCCCCTCCGTCACGCCCGATGACGCGGGCTGCCAGCAGATCCTGGGCGCGCGCCTGGCACGGCTGGGCTTCGTGCTGGAAAGCATCGAAAGCGGCCCGCCCGATTTCCGCGTGACCAACCTTTGGGCGGTGCGCCGCCCGGTGCCCGCGCGCGCGAACACGCGCACACTGGTCTTCGCGGGCCATACCGACGTGGTGCCCACGGGCCCGCTGGAGCAATGGCGCAGCCCGCCCTTCGCGCCCACGCACCGCGACGGCAGGCTGTATGGGCGCGGCGCCTGCGACATGAAGACTTCGCTGGCCGCCTTCGTGGTCGCCATCGAGGAGTTCCTGGCCGCGCAGCCCGACACGCCGCTGACCCTGGCCCTGCTGCTGACCAGCGACGAGGAAGGCCCGGCCGTGGACGGCACGGTGGTCGTGTGCCAGGCGCTGGCCGCGCGCGGCGAACAGCTGGACTGGTGCATCGTCGGCGAGCCCACCTCGGTGGCCCGCTGCGGCGACATGATCAAGAACGGCCGCCGCGGCACCATGAGCGGCCGCCTCACCGTACAGGGCGTGCAGGGCCACATCGCCTACCCGCAACTGGCGAAGAACCCCGTGCACGCCTTCGCGCCCGCGCTGGCGGAGCTGGTGGCCATCAACGCGGCCGGCGGCTGGGATGCGGGCAACGCCTTCTTCCAGCCCACGAGCTGGCAGATCAGCAACTTCCACGCCGGCACGGGCGCGAGCAACGTGATTCCCGGCAGCGCGGTGATCGACTTCAACTTCCGCTTCTCCACCGAGTCCACGCCCGAATCGCTGCAGCAGCGCGTGCGCGAAGTGCTGGACCGCCATGGCGTCGACTACGAGCTGGCATGGACCATGGGCGGCCTGCCCTTCCTCACGCCTCCGGGCGAGCTGGTGGCGGCCGTGCAGGAAGCGATCCGAGACGAATGCGGCTTCGAAACCGAGCTGTCCACCAGCGGCGGCACCAGCGATGCGCGCTTCATCGCCAAGGTGTGCGCGCAGGTGGTGGAGCTGGGCCCGGTCAACGCCAGCATCCACAAGATCGACGAGCACGTGGAGGTCGAAGCCATCGAGACCTTGAAGAACACCTACCGCCGCGTGATCGAGAAGCTGGACGCGCCACTGCGCGCGGCGGCGGCTTGAGTACAGGGAAGACCGTGTCCGACGCCCTTCCCACCGTCCTGTCGCTGATCGAAGAATCGGCCCAGCGCCTGACCGAGGCGGGCGTCGCCTTCGGCCATGGCACCGCCAACGCCTTCGACGAGGCCGCCTGGCTGGTGCTGTGGCGCCTGCGCCTGCCGCTGGACGACCTGGACGGCGTGGCGCAGCGCACCGTCTCGCCCGGCAGTGCGGCGCAGGTGCGCGCGCTGATCGACGAGCGCATCGCCAGCCGCAAGCCCGCCGCCTACCTCACGCGCGAAGCCTGGCTGCAGGGCGTGCCCTTCTATGTGGACGAACGCGCCATCGTGCCGCGCAGCTTCATCGCCGAACTGCTGGCCGACGGCAGCATCGACCCCTGGCTGGGCGCACACACGCGGCATGTGCTGGACCTGTGCACCGGCAACGGCAGCCTGGCCGTGCTGGCCGCCATGGCCTGGCCCGAGGTGCAGGTGGACGCGGCCGACCTCTCGCGCGAGGCGCTGGAGGTGGCGGCCATCAACGTCACGCGGCACGGGCTCGATGCGCGCATCACGCTCAGGACCTCGGACGGCCTCAGCGCCCTGCCCGGGCCCTACGACCTGATCCTGTGCAACCCGCCCTATGTCAATGCGCAGAGCATGGCCGCCCTGCCCGACGAATACCGGGCCGAGCCGGAGATGGCCCTGTCGGGCAACATGGCCGGCGGCAGCGACGGCATGGACTTCGTGCGGCAGCTGCTGCGCGATGCGCCCTCGCGCATGCGCGAGGGCGCCGTGCTGGTGCTGGAGATCGGCCACGAGCGCGAGAATTTCGAAGCCGCCTTTCCCGCGCTCGAAGCCGTGTGGCTGGACACCAGCGCCGGCGAGGATGCCGTGCTGCTGCTCACGCGCGAAGCCCTGCTGCAGCCATGAATCCGAAGGCAGACCCGCTCCTGCTGGTGCGGCCCCTGGTGCGAAGGCGGCCCTGAACCGCCCCTGCCCTGCCGCGCCGCACGCGCCCCTGCGCGTGGGCGGCGCATCACCCTCCTTCCGTCCGCGGGGCACCGGCCCTGCGGACCCTGCTTTGCGTTTCACATGATCATCCTCAAGAACGTCATCCTCCGCCGCAGCGCCAAGGTGCTGCTCGATGGCGCGAGCGTCGTCCTCAACCCGGGCGAGAAAGTCGGCCTGGTCGGCCGCAACGGCGCCGGCAAGTCCACGCTGTTCGCGCTCTTCAACGGCACGCTGCACGAAGACGGCGGCGACTTCAGCATCCCCCGGCAGTGGCGCCTGGCCCAGGTTGCGCAGAACATGCCGGAGACCGACGAAAGCGCCACCGACTTCGTCGTCGCCGGCGACACGCGGCTGATGGAAGCCCGGGCCGCGCTTCAGGCCGCCGAGACCGCGCATGCCGCGCACCCCGACGATGCCGATGCCGGCATGGCGCTGGCGCAGGCCTACACCGACTTGCACGACGCCGGCGAGCACGACGCCGTGCCGCGCGCGCAGGCGCTGATCCTGGGCCTGGGCTTCCAGGTGCACGAGCTGGACAACCCCGTCGACAGCTTCTCGGGCGGCTGGCGCATGCGCTTGCAACTGGCACGCGCGCTGATGTGCCCGAGCGACCTGCTGCTGCTCGACGAACCCACCAACCACCTGGACCTAGACGCGCTGGTCTGGCTCGAAAGCTGGCTGCAGAAGTACGCCGGCACCATGATCGTGATCAGCCACGACCGCGAGTTCCTGGACGCCGTGACCGACGTGACGCTGCACATCGAGCACGCCAGGCTCACGCGCTACGGCGGCAACTACAGCAAGTTCGAGGAGATGCGTGCGCTGCAGATGGAGCAGCAGCAGCAGGCCTTCGCCAAGCAGCAGGAGAAGATCGCCCACCTGCAGAAGTTCATCGACCGCTTCAAGGCCAAGGCCAGCAAGGCCCGGCAGGCACAAAGCCGCGTCAAGGCGCTGGAGCGCATGGAAAAGGTGGCGCCGCTGCTGGCCGAGGCCGAGTTCAGCTTCGAATTCAAGGAGCCCGCGAACATCCCCAACCCCATGCTCACGGTGAGCGATGCCAGCTTCGGCTACCGGCAGGACGACGCGCCGCCCAAGGTGATCCTGCAGGGGGTGAACCGCTCCGTGCTGGCGGGCCAGCGCATCGGCATCCTGGGCGCCAACGGCCAGGGCAAGTCCACCTTCGTGAAGACCATCGCGCGCGAGATGGGCGCGCTGGCCGGCACCGTGACCGAAGGCAAGGGCCTGAACATCGGCTACTTCGCGCAGCAGGAGCTGGACGTGCTGCACCCCGCCAGCAGCCCGCTGGAGCACATGGTGCGCCTGGCGCGCGACCTGGGCCCGAATGCGCCGGGCCGCAGCACCGAGCAGGATCTGCGCGGCTTCCTCGGCAGCTTCAACTTCAGCGGCGACATGGTCAAGCAGCCCGTGGGCACCATGAGCGGCGGCGAGAAAGCGCGCCTGGTGCTGGCCATGATGGTGTGGCAGCGCCCCAACCTGCTGCTGCTGGACGAGCCGACCAACCACCTGGACCTGGCGACGCGCGAAGCGCTGGCCGTGGCGCTCAACGAGTTCGAAGGCACGCTCATGCTGGTCAGCCACGACCGCGCGCTGCTGCGCTCGGTGTGCGACGAGTTCTGGCTGGTGGGCCGCGGCGCGGTCAAGGACTTCGACGGCGACCTCGACGACTACCAGCGCTACCTGCTGGAGGAAGCCAAGCGCCAGCGCGAACTGGCGCGCCAGCAGGCCGGCCAGGCCGACCCGGCCGCAGCGCCATCGCTCGTGCCCGCGCCCGCAACGGCCAGCGCGCCGGCGGCAGCGCCTGCGGCGGCCCCCACGCCTGCCGACGGTGGCCGCGCCCAGCGCCAGCGCGATGCGCAGGCCCGGCAGCAACTGGCCGAGCAGAGCCGGCCGCTGCGCAAGGAGCTGGCGCAGATCGACGCGCGCCTTGCGGCGCTCGGCCAGGAGAAAACGGCACGTGAGGACGAACTGATGCAGCCGCTGCCGCCCGCGCAGATCGCCGAGGCGGGCCGGCGCCTGAAGCAGATCGACGACGAAGTCGCGCAGCTCGAAGAGCGCTGGCTCGCGCTGTCCGAGCAGCTGGAGGCCATGCAGGGTTGAGGCCCCTTGCGCGGCCCGCCGACCTTTACAGCCCGCCCGCCACCTTGAGCACGCTGCCCGTGGCGTAGGAGGCCTGCGGCGACAGCAGCCACACGATGGCCTGCGCGATCTCCTCGGCCTCGCCCGGCCGGCCCATGGGGATGCGTGCGGCCACGCGCTGCGGGCGGCCCGGCTCGCCGGCCGTGGCATGGATCTCGGTCAGCGTGGTGCCGGGCGACACGCAGTTCACGCGCACGCCCTGGGGCGCCACCTCCTTGGCCAGGCCCACGGTGAAGGCCTCCAGCGCCGCCTTCGAAGCGGCATAGTGCACGTATTCGCCCGGCGCCCCCAGCGTGGCCGCGATGGACGAGACGTTGACGATGCTGCGGTGGGCGGTGGGCGATGCCGCCGGCGTGGCGCGCCAGCGCGCAAGCACCTGCTGCGCCAGCAGCATGGCCCCGATCACGTTCACCTCGAAGACCTCGCGCAGCGTGGCTTCGCCGAGTTTCTCGAAGGCCCCCAGCGGCCCCGTGATGCCCACGTTGTTGACCAGGCCCGTGAGCGGCGGAAAGTCGGCCGGCAGGCGCTGCAGCAGCGCCGCGGCACTCGCGCCGTCGCGCACCTCGGCCTGCAGCGCATGCGCGCGGCCGCCGGCGGCCCTCACCTCGTCGACCAGCGCCTGCGCGGCCTGGGCCCGCGACTGGTAGGTGAAACACACCGCATGCCCCGCCTGCGCGGCCAGCCGCACGGTCGCGGCGCCGATGCCGCGACTGCCACCGGTGATGAGCACGGTGCCTGTCTGTTCTGCCATGAAGTCTCCTGTTCGTTGAACGCCGCCCGGGGCGGGCCGCCGAGCGCAAATTGTCGCGCGCACGACCCCGCCCCGCGGCGGCCGGCCGGCCCGCGAAGCGGCTGAGATAATCCGCGACGACCCGCGCCAGACGGGCTGCCCCCATCCCCCACGTGAAGACCATGACCACGATCCGCCAAGCCGACCTGATCGAATCGATCGCCAACGCGCTGCAGTACATCAGCTACTACCACACGCCCGACTTCATCCAGCACCTGGCGCGCGCCTACGAACGCGAGAAGAGCCCGGCGGCGCGCGACGCGATGGCCCAGATCCTGACCAACTCCAAGATGAGCGCCACCGGCCAGCGGCCCATCTGCCAGGACACCGGCATCGTCAACGTCTTCCTCAAGGTGGGCATGGACGTCAGGTGGGACGGCTTCACCATGGGCCTGGAAGACGCCGTCAACGAGGGCGTGCGCCGCGGCTACAACCACCCCGACAACACGCTGCGCGCCTCGGTCGTGGCCGACCCGCAGTTCGCCCGCAAGAACACCAAGGACAACACGCCCGCCGTGATCAACGTGCAGATCGTGCCCGGCGACAAGCTGGACGTGACGGTGGCAGCCAAGGGCGGCGGCTCGGAGAACAAGTCCAAGATGATCATGATGAACCCCAGCGACAACCTCGTGGACTGGGTTCTGAAGACCGTTCCCACCATGGGTGCTGGCTGGTGCCCGCCGGGCATGCTGGGCATCGGCATCGGCGGCACCGCCGAAAAGGCCGTGCTGCTGGCCAAGGAAAGCCTGATGGAAGACCTGGACATGTACGAGCTGCAGCAAAAGGCCGCCCGCGGCGAGAAGCTCGACCCGGTCGAGGAACTGCGCCTGGAGCTGTACGAGAAGGTCAATGCCCTGGGCATCGGCGCGCAGGGCCTGGGCGGCCTGACCACGGTGCTGGACGTCAAGATCAAGATGTATCCCACGCACGCGGCCTCCAAGCCCGTGGCCATGATCCCCAACTGCGCCGCCACGCGCCATGCCCACTTCGTGATGGACGGCTCTGGCCCCGTGTACCTGGAAGCGCCCTCGCTGGACCTGTGGCCCAGGATCGACTGGGCACCCGACTACAACAAGTCCAAGAAGGTCGACCTCAACACCCTGACCAAGGAAGAAGTGGCCAGCTGGAAGCCCGGCGACACGCTGCTCCTGAACGGCAAGATGCTCACCGGCCGCGATGCCGCGCACAAGCGCATCCAGGACATGCTGGCCAAGGGCGAGCCGCTGCCCGTGGACTTCACCAACCGGGTCATCTACTACGTGGGCCCGGTGGACCCGGTGCGCGACGAGGTCGTCGGCCCCGCCGGCCCGACCACCGCCACCCGCATGGACAAGTTCACCGACATGATGCTGTCGCAGACGGGCCTGATCGCCATGATCGGCAAGTCCGAGCGCGGCCCGGTCGCCATCGAGGCCATCAAGAAGCACAAGAGCGCCTACCTGATGGCCGTGGGCGGCGCCGCCTACCTGGTCTCCAAGGCCATCAAGGCGGCCAAGGTCGTGGGTTTCGAGGACCTGGGCATGGAAGCCATCTACGAGTTCGACGTGGTCGACATGCCCGTGACCGTGGCCGTGGATGCCGGCGGCACCAGCGCCCACATCACGGGCCCGGCCGAGTGGGGCCAGCGCATCGCCAGCGGCGAGTTCAAGGGCATCGCGCTGGCCACCGCCTGAGAAGGTGTGAACGAACCCCACATGCCCGCTCATCCCGCCCAGGTGCACGCCCTCATCGTTGCAAATGCTCGCCATAGCCCGAGCTATGGCTGCGCTTTGCGCCTCGATGGCGCACCCCTGGACGGTCTGCTCGGCCACGCGGGATTCATTCACACCTTCTGAGTTCTGCGCCGCCCTACTGAAGCTGCCCTGCACCCCGCACGCCATGCACGCCATGCTCATGCCCGCTTCCCCCCTCTCGCTCGCAGACACTGCGCCGCCCGGTAACGCCGGGCCGAAGGCGGCGCGGGGCGCCCCCATCGGTGTGTTCGACAGCGGCGTGGGCGGCCTCAGCGTGTTGCGGGCGCTGCGCGAGCTTTTGCCGCACGAAGACTTCATCTACTACGCCGACACCGCCTACGCCCCCTATGGCGAGCGCGGCGATGCCTATGTCATCGAGCGCACCCGCACCGTGACCGGGTTGCTGATCCGCGAGTACGGCATCAAGGCACTGGTGGTGGCCTGCAACACGGCGACCACCGCGGCCATCCATGTCTTGCGGGCGGACCATCCCCAACTGCCACTGGTGGGGCTGGAGCCGGGCCTGAAGCCTGCCGTGTCCGCCACGCGCACCGGCACCGTGGCCGTGCTGGCCACGCGCGGCACGCTGTGCAGCGCCAAGTACGCCGCCCTGCAGGCCATGCACGGCGGCCCCGCGCTGGTGCGCGCCGTGCCCTGCGACGGGCTGGTGCGTGCCATCGAGGGCTTCGACGAAGCGGGTGTCGCCGCGCTGTGCGCCCTCTACATGGGCCAGGCCGGCCCCTTGGGCGACGGACCGGGTCAGGCCGACACCGTGGTGCTGGGCTGCACGCACTATCCACTGGTGCAGGAACAGCTGCAGAAACACGCGCCCGCCACGCTGCGCTTCATCGACACGGGTGTGCCCGTGGCGCAGCAGACGCAGCGGCTGCTCGCAGCGGCAGGCCTGCTGCGCGACAGCAGCGCGCCGGGCTCGCTGCAATTGCTGACCAGCGGCGATGCGGCGCAACTGCAGCGCGCCACGGATCGCTGGCTGAACGGCGCCCCGGTGGCCGAGCCCGCCACGGTTGCCCCGGCCGGCGGCCGGTGATGCGTGGCGGCATGCAGCGCGGCTGCGGGCCTGCCCTGCTGCTGGCGGCTGCGGCACTGCTCGCGCTGCCTGCCCACGCCGCGTGCGAAAGCGGCTTGGCCGAACGCATGCAGGCGCAGCTGTACCCGGCGCGTACGCTGGACCATGCACTGGCCGCCTGCAAGGCCTGGCCGGCCTATGCCGGCCGCAGCATCGTCGTGCTGCCTCTGCTGCCGCCGGTCGACATGCCGCCGGGCCAGCGCACGCTGGACCTGGCGGTGCTGCTGATCCAGCGCCCCGACAACGGCAACACCGAGCGCGATGCCGTCATCGCGCGCAGCTACCAGCCGGGTGCGCTGAGCGAACGCGGCCCGGTGCTGCAGGAACTGCGCATCGACACGGCGCGCTACCTGCTCGCGCCCGGGCAGCGCGCCTTCGGCCTGCGCGCGCGCTACCGCGGCGATGACCTGGCCGCCCCCTTCGCGAACGAAACGCTGCGCCTGTATCTGCCGCAGGGGCGGCAGCTCCACGAAGTGCTGGCCGAAACCGAGATGGACCGCGACAACGGCCGCTGGGACCTGCAATGCGACGGCCAGTTCGAGCGCCTGCGTTCACTGCTCACGGTCGACGGCTCGGCGGGCCAGCGCTGGGCCGACCTTGTGCTGTCACGCACGCTGACGCCCAGCCGCGCGCGCCGGCAGCTCGACGGCCAATGCCTGGAACAGACCGGGCCGGCGCGCCACACGCCGCTGCGCCTGCGCCACGACGGCCAGCGTTACGCGGCGCCGGCGCCGCTCAAGTCACCGTTCTGAGGCCCCCGGGCCGGGTGGCCCGCCGCTGCCAGCCTGCAGGGCGGCCTGCCGCCCGCGCGCCATGTTCAGCGGCAGCAGCAACAGCAGCCCCGCGATGAACAGCACCGTGGTGCACAGGATGGCGATGCGCTGGTTGCCGCCCGTCATCCAGGTGATGGCGCCATAGGAGAGCGGACCGATGATGCTGGCCAGGCGCGTGGCAAAGGTCCAGAGTCCGAAGAACTCGGCCAGTTGCGCAGGCGGTGCGAGCACGCCCGTCATCGCGCGCCCGGCCGACTGGCTCGCGCCCATGGCCAGGCCAGCGAGGCCCGCAGCCCACCAGAAGCCTTCCTTGGTCGTCACCAGCGCGGCGATCACGCAGACCGCCACCCACACCAGCAACGAGCCGGCCAGTGCAGGCCGGTGGCCCAGCGCATCCTGCAGATAGCCGAAGGCGAAGGCGCCGCCGGCCGCCGCGAGGTTCAACACGAAGATCAGCACCATGGTCTCGCTCGGCACGAAGCCGATCACCTGCTCCGCGTAGATCGCGGCCAGCGTGATGGCCACCGCCACCCCGCCCTGATAGCAGACCGTGCAGGCCAGCAGCCACATGAAATCGCGGTGCTCGCGCGCACGGCCGAAGGTGCGGCGCAACTGCTGCCAGCTGCTCTCGGGCGCCTGAGCCTGCGGCCGGGCGCGCTCCGGCAGCAGGCCGAAGGTCACGCAGGCGGCCAGCGCATAGACCGCCGCCGTGATCAGCATCGTGACCGGCACGAAATGCGCAGCGGCCAGCCCGCGGCCTTGCGCCCACAGCACATAGGCCAGGCACGCGCCCAGGGTCAGCATGCCGCCCACATAACCCAGCGCCCAGCCCCAGCCGCTGACCTTGCCCATGCCTTCGGCGGTGGCCAGCTCGGGCAGGAAGGCGCCCGTCAGCGATTCGCCATAGGAATAGAAGGTGTTGGACAGCACGACCAGCGCCATGGCCAGCGCCACGGCAGCCGCGCCGCTGAGCTGCGGCGTGAGCGCCAGGGCCGCCGTGCCGAGCACGCAGGCGGCCGTGGTGGCCATCAGCACGCGCTTCTTCGCCCCGTGCCGGTCGGCCCAGGCGCCGATGACCGGCATGGTGAGCATCACCAGGCCATAGGAGAGGCTGAGCGCCAGGGTCCAGGCAAAAGTGGCCCAGGGCGCCGAGCGCGCGACGCCGCCGACGAAATAGGCCGCGAAGACCGCCGTGATGACGACCGTGGTGTAGCCCGAGTTGGCGAAGTCGTACATGGCCCAGCCGAAGACTTCGCGCTTGCGCACACCGGGGCGCAGCACCGCAGGGGAGGAAGAAGACACGCCATGCGCTCCAGGTTCAGACGGGAGCGAGCATAACGAAGCGCCCCGCCCGGGCCATGACAATCAGGCGCGACAGTTGCGGCGGGACAGTCTCATGCGGGCAGGCCTGGAGCACCGGCCTGGCCCAGCCGCACGGCGCCCTCGATGCCCCGGATGCCCGATGCGAGCGGCCGGGCCACCCGGCCCCAACTCAATGCAAATGGCGCGGGCGGCGCCCACCACCGTGGCCCCCCGCACCCGGACCGCCGGAACCGCCGCGCGGGGGCTTGCCGATCTCCAGCGAATTCACCAGCGCATCGAAACGGTCGCTGAAGAGGCGATCGATCTCGGCCACCACGCCGCCCAGTTCGGCACCGTCGAAATGGCGCTCCATCAGGTTGACCACGTCCTCGACCAGCAGGTCGCGCTGCACCTGCATGATGGCGGCCGGGTTGGGGCCCACGAAGAGCATCACGAAGTCGTCGCGCGATTCCTCTTCCGGATCGCCGCCCTCTTCCTCGTCGAATTCGGTGTCATAGAAGGTGACCTCGATGGCCGCACCCTGCTCGGCCAGCTCGTTCAGGCCCATGCACATCTCGTCCAGCGCCTGGCGGAAATCCTCGTCGCCGGCCACCGTCCAGCAGACCTGCAGTACGTGCTCTTTCTGCTCGAAGCGGATGCCCGGCTCTTCCTCGTAGGAACTGGCGGCACCGTCGGCCAGGGATTTGGCGCCGGCATAGACCCACAGCGGCTTGAGCGCCTCCTGGATCTGGGCGAAGGTCACATCGGCACGCAACGGCACATCACCGTGCACGTGGATCTCGAATGGAGCGTTGTAGCGAGGCATGAGCAGCTCCCTTGTACTCGTGTTGGTGGTGCCCGGAGCGGGCACCGCAGATCCAGCATCCATGCGGGTCTACGGCCCAAATTGGGGGCAAATTGCGGGGGCGCTTTGCGCTCGCACTGCCGCCGTCCGGCGTCTACTGGGCATTGTCTCACGCCCTTCTGACCCCAGAATAGCGACCTCTCCCATGTTCTGCACCCTCTACATCCTGCGCCGCGACGGCAAGAAGCTGCCCGTGGACGAGGTGCGGGCGGCCGGGATCGCGGGCTGGCTGTGGATGGGCCAGAACCCCAAGCTCCGCTTCCCAAGAACCGATGCCATCTTCCAGCCTCGGCAGGCCGGCGAGCATCCACTGATGCTCCAGTACGCGCACGTCAAGCGCATCGAGGCCGGCGGCATCATGATCTACGGCCAGGACGAGACTTCGCCTCAGAATGCCTACATCCGGCAGACATGGTGGCTCGTGCCCAGCTCTTTCGGCTCCACCCCTACACTCCCCCCATGACCTTCACCGCCTACCAGCTCAGCAAGTTCGGCCTGATCTGCCTGGCCGCCATCGCGTGGGGGCTGTGGACGGGCCTCACTGGTCGCGACTTGCAGGGGCGGCGTAAGCAGTCCGGCCAAGAAGGGCAGCGGCGCCCGGATTGACGCCAAGGCGGGGCTGGGCGGCTTCTTCGGCTGCCCGGACGAGCCCGCGCTGGACCGGCGCCGACAGCGCAGCGGCGCGTGCCAGCGGGCGAGCGGCCAGCCCGGCGAACGACAGCGGATTGCCGCCCGACGCCGCAGCGATGCCGCCCACCGCCGCCCAATCCAGGGGCGACGTGCCCGGCAGACTGCCCATGCGTTCTGGCGTCTGTACGGCCTTGGGGAAGGCCTGCGCGAACTCTGCGGCCTCGCGCAGCGTGCCGGACAGGGGCTTGCCCTTCTTGAGCGCGGCGGCGAGCTTGGCAGCATCCACGTTGCCCGTCGTAGGGTTCAGCGCCTTCTCGATGTCGTAGACCTTGGCCAGCGTCTGGCGCGCGGCGCGGTAGCCGGTCAGCAGTTCCTGCTGGCCCGTGCGCTCCAGGTTCCGGTCGATCAGGTCTTCCAGGGCGCCGGCCACTTTCATCTGCACGCTGCCGAGCGCCTTCTTCGCCGGATCCAGGCTCGCCCGGTTGGCCGAGCCGTTGAAGCGCATCTGCTTGATCGCCTCGATGGTGGACTGGGCGCCGAACTCGCCGCGGGACGACAGGCCGTCGACGAGTGCCTCCACCTCGCTGTTGCGCAACTCGGGGAAGTCCTTGGTCATGGCGCGCGCGTTGCCCGTGGCCTTCTGCAGGGCAGAGCGGAATGCGTCGTCGGCCACGAACGGGGCGGACCGGCCCAGCGCGTCATAGGCGGCATTGGCGGTCGAGCGCACGGCGGCCAAGCTCTCGGGCGTCAGGTCGGCGGCGCCGATGGCCTCGCGCGCCAGGCGGTTCGTGACCTCCTGGTTGCGCGCGCTGGCGTTCTGGGCGGTGGACAGCTTGCCGGCGGCGCCTTCCATCACGCGGTTGACCAGAGAGGGGTTTACCTGCGTGGGTGGCACGACATAGCCGGCGGCCTGGCCCGCCTGCGCTGCCTCGCGGATGCCGGTGGCCACCTCTGGCCCGCGCACCACGCTGCCCAGCCGGTTGGCCGCCAGCCCAAGCCCGCGCACCGCGCCCGGCAGTGCTGCGCCGATCAGGGCGCCCGAGCCGGCGGCTTCGCCATCCACGAGGCCCGCTGTGGCGCCGCCTGCGATGGCGCCGCCGGCCGCCCGTGTGGCCAGGCTTGCGCCCTGGGCAGTGAGCCCGCCGCTGCTGATCGCCGCGCCGAGTTGGGCGACACGAGGGGCCGCCGCCAGCGCGCCGGCGGCGCCGACACCGCCGCCGATGATGCCGGCCGCCGGCAGGGTTGCCGCCACCTGGCCGCCGATGCGCGCCACGTCCGCCGCGGTGCTGCCGTCGTAGCCGGCCTTGAAGTCGGCCGCGCCCTGCTCGTTCAGGGCCTGCACGCGCTGCCCCTCCGACGTACTGAAAGCATTGGCCAGCATCTGGGCCGGCTTGTCGATCACGTCGCGCACGCCGCGCACGAGGCCGGCGCCGATGGCGTCCATGGTGCTGGGCTGCGGCGTGGCCGGGGCCTGCACAGCGTAGCGGCTCCACGGGCCATCTGCTGCTGGCGTTGCTGCGGGCCCGGCAGCCGGAGCTGCTGCGTAGTTTTCCCATGGGCCGGCCATTACTGCTTCCTCCAGCTCGCCTGGTTCGACGGGTCGCCGCCCAGGAACACGTAGCCGCTTTCCACTGCTCCAACGGCCGGCGCGGGCCGCTGTGCATTCGAAACGGTCGAAGGCGTGTTCGTGCCCCAGGTCGCAATGTCCCGGGTATCGATACCGGCGCGCTGCAAGGCGAGGCCGAACTGATCGCGGATGCGGCCCAGGGACTCGGCGAAGGCCTTTTCGCTCATGTTGAAGTTGAGCGCACCCACTGCGGCGTTCAGCTTGTCGCCCTCAGCGTTCGACAGCGCGCCCATGCCGCGCAGCTGCTGAACCATCGGCAGGAAAGTCTGAGCCTTGAGCGTTTCCACCTCGGCGGCGAAGTCGGCCGCGCTGGTGCCGGGGATGTGCCGGAAGAAGTTGACCGTGCCGGTGGCGCCTGCACGGCCGTCGCTGCTCAGCAGCCGGTTGATGGTCCCGATGGTCTGCCGGGTCGAGTCGAAACCAGCCTGCCGGGTCTTCTCGCGCTCTGCGGCCTCCACCGATGCCGGGCTGCCAGGGATCGGTTCCACGCCGCCATTGGCCGTGCGCCGGTAGCCCGGTTGCAAACCAGCCGTGGCTGCGTCGATGGCAAGGCGCTGGCGGGCGATGTCGTTGGACTCGGCCCGCTGGCCCGCCGCGATCCGCTCTCGCGCGTTCGCCCCCTGCTCCTGCAACTGCGTGCGCTCCAGCGCGCCGGCCTGTGCCTCGGTCGCCATGCGCTCCCGCGCTCGCTGGGCCAGCGGGATGCTCGCAGCCTGGATCGCTCCATCGTCCGAGCGGAAGCCGCCACGGGGCGACCACGAGCCGCGCGCCGCCGCGGTGCGCATGGCGGCGCTGTCGTTGAAGTCGGCGTTCCGATTGGCGTAGTCCGCCGGCCCGATGACGCCCAGGCCGGGGGTGGGCCCGCCGATGCCCAGGCGTGCCTGCTCGAGGGCCATCTGCGACAGCCCGCGCGAAGCCTCGGCGCTGCGGTTCATCTGGCCGACGCGGTCGGCAGAAGTCACGCCGGCGGCGCCGACGAGGCCCAACCGGGTTCCGTCGTTGATCGTGCCGCCACCCAGCGGGGCCGGCGCGGGAGCCGCAAGAGCCTGGGCGGCGGGCGCCGGCGCGACAGGAGCCGCGGCCATTGCGGACAGGCTGGCCGGCTGGTTGTCCACGGCGCGGACCTGAGCCTGGGTCGCCAGCGGGGTGCGCGCGCGGGGCATCTGGGGGAACACGCCGAAGGCCGCACCGCCCTGCTCGGGATAGGGTTGGTCAGGCGTCACGCCCAGGCGGCGCCGGGCTTCCTCGGCGTCCACCAAGCCGCCCGTGGCATAGGCCATGCGGTTCTGCGGCTGGGGCGGGGGCGCGAACACGCTGCGGATGGTCTGGGAGCCCATGCCGATGACGCTGAGCGGGGGCGGCGGTGCAGCGGCGGGGGGCGGAGGTGGGG
>NZ_CAKAKO010000010.1 GCF_916700565.1 Xenophilus sp. Marseille-Q4582
TTGCTCGAACCCATCGGCTACGTGCCACCGGCCGAGTTCGAGGCCAACTACTATCGAGCTCTTGAGCAGCAGGCCATGTCGGCCTGACTCAAGCCAACGGGCCTCCGCGATTTCCGGGGCGGTTCAGACCGATTCTAACCGATGCCGCTATTTGCACCACAACCGTCGTGTGGTGGTTGACAGCTTGAGGTACACATGCCATCATTTATTATAAATAAATGATGTTTATTATACCTAAACGGAGAACGCAATGGATCATGTGGAGAACGCAATGGATCATGTCAGTCCCTGGGCTACTGCCCCTAAGCTTCCGTCTACGCACTATGTAGATAACCGAATCTATACGGATCCGGTGATTTTCGAGGAAGAGCGAGAGAAAATCCTGGCTGCAACGTGGCGGCTTGTCTGTCACGAATCGGAACTGCCAGAACCCGGCGACTACCGGGCGAAGGAAATCGCCGGGGTACCGGTTGTCATCCTGCGCAGCGAGGACCGGTCGATTATGGCGTTCTTTAACGTTTGCCCACACCGGGGCGCGCGCCTAGTGCGCGACGAGCGTGGAAATGCGAAGAAGGGCCTGCAGTGCCTTTATCATCTATGGACGTTTGCGCTCGACGGTAAGTGCACAAGCATCACCCGAAGCAAGGGATATGACGGCTGCAGTCTGAAAAAAGACGACGTTGGACTGCGCTCTGTCCGAACGGAAATCTTCTGCGGCATGGTGTTCGTTTGCCTGAAGGACGACGTGCCACCACTCGAGCAATTCTTGGGTGGTATGGCGGACCATATGAAGACCCACCTTGGCCAGGAAGAGCTTGAGGTATTCCATTACCATCGCGCGATCATCAATACGAACTGGAAGCTCTTCGTAGACAACAACTCCGAGCTCTATCATGAATTCCTGCATGTGCTGAACCGGCGCACCGCCGTCGCACACAAGAGCTATCACGAACGCAATTGGTTGCTTTACCAGAATTCCCACAACATCATTCAGCAGGGTGTAATTCACTACGACAGTTACGGGCTGGGGGAGCGGAGCGAGGGCGCATTGCCGGGAATGCAGCCGAACGGCATGGTCGTCATGCTGCTGTTTCCTGACGTGATGCTCAATATTCGCGCGACCGTGATGCGTATAGACACAATGACGCCACTCGCACCCGGCAAGACCCTCGTCGAATGGCGCGGCGTAGGGCTCAAGTCCGATACACCGGACGTCCGCGCAATGCGGATCCAGCACCACAATGAGGTATGGGGACCGGCCGGTCGCAATCTCCCAGAGGATATCGCCGCCGTCGAAACGCAGTGGGAGACCATGGTCCAGGGTGGATCGCGATACAGCCTCTTTGCCAGGGAAGAAGGGCTGAAACCGCAGGACGATGCCAACCTCCGCGCCTTCTATCAGGAATGGGGTCGGTGCCTTGGACGCGCGCCGAATGATCCGTTCAGGCACGGTAATGTGGATACCGATGTTTCTCATTCAATAAAGGAGATCACCAATGTCTGACGTCGCAAGCCAACTCTTCGAGCGTGAAGCGATACGCGAGCTGATTGCGCGCGTGGGGCGGCTGCTTGACACTAAGGATTTTGCTGCCGTCATCGCTTCCTTTGCAGAACCGGGGAGCTATGTGTTGCGCGCATACAGTCCCGAGATTGGCAAGGAAATGATTTGGATGTCGGTTAAACGCGCCGAGCTTCTACGCCTGTTGAAGGAGTCGGCGGAACATGTGCATGACCTGGCCGACCGGACGCATCAGATCACTGTGGATCAAATCAGCCTCGAAAAAGGCGAGGCATTGGCGCGGTCGACCTTTTCAGTGTTCCGTACTGACATGAAGGGACAGAGCGACCTGTTCGCCGTGGGCCACTATGAGGATCGGCTCGTGAAAAACGGAGACACCTGGCTCATCGACAGCCGGACAGTACGGCTCCATACGCGCATGTTCACAGTGCCAACCCCCTTGCCGCTTTAACGAGATAACTGATGAATACGCAACCGATCAAGCTATGTGCCAGGACCGACATTCCGGAGGGTGAGATGATCGAAATGTCCGTCCCGGGCACTGACAACAGCCTGCTCTTGGTCTCTACCAAAGGAGCAATCCGTGCCTTCCAGAACAAGTGTCCACATATGGACATCCCGCTTTGCCAAGGCGCCTTTGATGGTGAAGTAATCACTTGTACAGAACATCTTTGGCAGTTCGACGCACAGACGGGCGCCGGGATTGAACCCGAGGACGCAAAACTGCAACAGTATCCTGTGAGCGTCATCGGCGACGAGGTGTTCGTCGAACTCCCGGAAGCGGCCGAGTAATTGCCTGGTCTTGCCGGATAGAACCAGCAAGACCAGGCAATAAAGGCGGATATCGCCCATTTCTTTCCGCACTAGGGCCTGTTAACACTATCGCAACGATTCGACGATCAGTGCGAAGTGGATGAAGGCCGCGAACATGACGTCGAGCTTGTCGAAGCGGCTGAAGATGCGGCGGAACCCTTTCAGACGGCGGAACAGGCGCTCGATTTCGTTGCGGCGCTTGTAGATCTCGGTGTTGTACGCCCATGGCTGGGCCCGCAGCGGATGCGGGGGCACGACCGGATCCAGGCCCAGATCCAGCGCGAGCTGCCGGGTTTCATTGCCCTCGTAGGCGCGATCCATGACCAGATGGCAGCGCGCGGGCAGGGGTGGCAGGGCATGCAGCAGGGCGCGAACGGCTGGGGCATCGCCCGCCTGGCCCGGCGAAAGCGAGAAGGCTAACGCGCAGCGGGAATCCGCGGCAGCCATATGAATTTTGGTGGTCCAGCCTCCGCGGGAGCGGCCGATGGCCTGCGGGCCGTTTTTTTTCGTGCGCCGGTGCCGTCCGGGTGGACCTTGACGATCGTACTGTCCAGGCTGACCGCCTCCAGCCGCACCCGGACCAGCTGTTCGGCCTGCATGCGCTCGAAGACCCGATCCAGGACCCCGGCCTTGGCCCACCGGTTCATCCGCGTGTAGATCGTGTGCCAGTTGCCGAACCGCTTGGGCAGGGCCCGCCACTTGCAGCCATTTTCGGCCACGAACAGGATCGCGTTGAGCACTTGAAGGTTGTCCAGCGACACATTGCCCCGCTGCCGCGGCAGGCAATCCTCGATACGCGCGAATTGCGCAGGCGTAAGTTCCATGCGCAGTATGTTAGCACGTAGTGTTAACAGACCCTAGTGGAATCCTCATCACCAACTGCCGGACTCTCGACTAATGACCATGCCTCATCGAATCCATTTTGACGCCGCCAACGGCTTCGACGCTGCAACGGACGAACCGCTCCTGATTTCAGGCCTGCGGGCAGGCTATGCGCTTCCGTATGAATGCGCGACAGGAACTTGTGGCTCATGCCGTACCCAGATCATTGAAGGTGCTGTCGTCGTCCGCTGGCCGGATGCGCCCGGGCTGCCCGAGACAAAGCGCCAAGAGGGCCATGTGCTCCTGTGCCAGGCATTACCACAGAGTGACTGTAGATTGCCGGACGCGTTATGTAAATCGCGGGACGCGAGTCTACCCCCGGTCCGCATCGTGAAGGGCCGGGCAAGCGCGGAAACTGAGACGAGCGATATCGCACGCGTGATGGTTCAACTCGACGAGCCGATTACTTTCCTCGCCGGCCAATACGCATTGTTTGAAGTGCCCGGCGTCACAGGATATCGCGCCTACTCGATGGCAAACACCGGCAATACGCTGACCTCCACTCTCGAGTTCTATATCCGCCGCGTCCCGGGTGGCGTGTCATCGCCAATTCTGCTCGGGGCGCGCGACATCCCCTTGCGCCTGGTGGTGCCGGTGGGTCACGCATTCATCGATGCGACCGCACAGCGCGATATACTCTGCGTCGCCGGCGGTACCGGCCTCGCGCCTATCCTGTCGATTGCGCGCGATGCGCTATCCCGCGGCCTGCTTCGCAAGCAGCGTCTGGATATTTTTATCGGAGTAAGGACGCCCGCCGACATTTTCGCGACCGCGTCCCTCCAAGAGCTCATTGAGGCGGCTGGAGGGGCGGTGCGAGTTACCTGGGCCATTTCGGAAGCGGGCGAGTTCGCGGATTGGAAAGGCGAACGCGGCTATGTACATGAGGTGGTCGCCCGCAGTGCGGGAGACCTTTCTGCGCGCCAGGTCTATATGGGGGGGCCGCCCGCCATGATTGATGCCATGGTACGTTTGCTGCTCAAGTCACGGGTTAAGCGATCCCAGATTCGCTTCGACAAATTCGCTTAATCCTCACGGATCAGATGATGGGACAAGCATATGGAACAGGACAGCAAGGGCCAGGCAAAGGGCGCCCTCATGAAGTCGCTTGACAATGCATTGACGCTTCTTGAGCAATTTACCCCCGAGGCGTCGGCTTGGGTAGGAAGGGTGTTCGCCGAGTCCGGGCTGCCCGGACGCAAGATCGCCGCGGATCGCAAGAATATCTTCTACACAGTGCCGGCTGCGGAAGTTCAACGCTGGCAAGCGGCTTCTGAAGGTGTCGTGGCCGAATGGGTGAAGGACGTGACTGCTAAAGGCTATGACGGGAAAAAACTGCTCGAAGAAGCTAAAGCCTTAATGAAATAAACAGAATGCCGGTAGTCACGACACTCACGCGCGGCTGCCGGCGCAATCCCCGGCATCTCCAGCGAAACGGGACTGATGCAAGTCGCCGCCATCAATCGCGTGGTCTGACTCTGCCGGTGACGCAGGTCCTGTCCGAGATCCGCTTTCAAGCGTCTTTATACGGTTTATGGCCAAGGCTACGGGAAATCGATTCTGCTGTTCGCAAGGTGAGTGGCACAAGCGCTTCGATCTGCCCTTCTGTAATCCGTGCGGACGGTCCGACGACGGCAATTGCCGCAATAACCGTGCCGTTGAAGTCGAAGACCGGCGCCGCGATGCCCCGGATGTCGGCAATGAATTCTTCCCGTTCGATGCAGTAGCCGGCTTGTCGGATCTCGGCAAGCTGACTGCGAAGCACGGCCGGGTCGACGATCGTATTTTCCGTGTATCGGGCTCGGGGCGCGCGCAGCGCTTCTTCGATCACTTCATTAGGCTGAAAGGCGAGCAGGACCTTTCTGTTGATTCATTTCCAAAGCTGGGCCATTTCGGGACGCATTCACGTTGAAATTTGAGCCACGTTGCCGCTCTATCCTGCTGAATTTTTCAGCACGGGGGAGCAGGAGTGATCAACGTGAGCACATTGAGCAAGTTACGCCGCCTCGTGCTGAGGCAGGACGTGTCGGTGCGCGAGGCCAGCCGGCGCCTGGGCATCTCGCGCAACACAGCCACCAAGTGGCTCAAAGACGGGCAGATGGCCGAACCCCGATACCCGCAGCGGGTGTCGGGCCCCAGCATCCTGGATCCGTACAAGGAGCAGTTGAGCCAATGGCTCAAGGCCGATAGCCATCGCAGCAAACGCGATCGACGCGGGATCAAGGCCATGTTTGAGGCGCTGCGCGCGCAGGGCTACAGCGGCAGCCGAGGGCCGGTCTACGCCTTTGCCCAGCGCTGGCAGCAAGAGCAAGGCAACGCTGCGCGTGGTGCGGGGTTCGTGCCGCTGAGCTTCGAGTTGGGCGAGGCGTTCCAGTTCGACTGGAGCTGCGAGTACCTGTTCATCGGCGGGCTGCGCCGCCGCCTGGAAGTGGCACACACCAAGCTGGCGGCCAGTCGCGCCTTCTGCCTGGTGGCGTACTACAGCCAAGCGCACGAGATGCTGTTCGATGCGCACGCACGGGCGTTCGCCCTCTTCGGTGGCGTGCCCCGGCGGGGCATCTACGACAACATGAAGACCGCTGTGGACAAGGTCGGCCATGGCAAACAGCGCAGCGTCAATGCACGCTTCGAGGCGATGACCGGGCACTACCTGTTCGAGCCGGAGTTCTGCAACCGGGCCGCCGGCTGGGAGAAGGGGGTCGTGGAGAAGAACGTTCAGGATCGGCGCAAGGACATCTGGCGTGAGGCCAGCGAGCGGCGCTGGGGGACGCTTGGTGAACTCAACGACTGGTTGCAGCAGGCCTGCGTGAAGGCCTGGGCTGAGATGAGTCACCCGGAATGGACTCAGCTCACGGTGGCCGATGTCTGGCAGGACGAACGTGCTCGTCTCATGCCCAACCCCCGTGCGTTTGATGGCTACGTGGAGCAGCCGGTACGGGTCTCTGCGACCGCACTGATCCACTTCCAGCGCAACCGCTACAGCGTGCCGTGTGAATGGATTCATGCGGTGGTCAGTCTGCGGGCCTACGCGGATGGCCTGCTGGTGGTCGGGCCCGATGGGCGACAGGTGCGCCTGGCGCGCAGCTTCGAACGTGATCAGACGCTCTACGACTGGATGCATTACATCGCGCTCATCGAGCGAAAGCCCGGCGCGCTGCGCAACGGCGCGCCCTTCAAGACCATGCCCGAGCCACTGCAGGAAATGCAGCGCCAGTTGCTGCGCCACAGCGGTGGCGACAGGGTGATGGCGCAGGTGCTCATGGGGGTGAGCCTGCATGGACTGGAGGCCGTGGTGGTGGCGGTAGAGCTGGCGCTGCAGTCCGGGCGGGTGAGTGCCGAGCACGTGCTCAACGTGCTCTCGCGTCTGAAGGAGCAGCGCGTGCCCGAGCCACCGGTGGCCACGATGCTCAAGCTCAACACGCCGCCACTGGCCAACCTGCAGCGCTACGACGCACTGCGCAACGTCCAGCCTCATGAGGCATCACCGGAGTCCGACCATGCATGACGTCATTGATGCCCTCAAAGCGCTGGGCCTGCACGGCATGGCCAGTGCCTGGCCGGAGGTACTGGGCACCGCCCGCATGAAGTCGCTGGATCATGAGGCCGTGCTGCACCAGCTCATCAAGGCCGAGACCGCTCAGCGTGAGGTGCGTTCCATGGCTTACCAGATGCGCGTGGCGCGCTTCCCTTCGCACCGTGACCTCGCCGGCTTTGACTTCGCCCACGCGCAGCTCGACGAAGCACTGGTGCGCCAGTTGCACACCCTTCGCTTCGTGGAGTCGGCGCACAACGTGGTGCTGGTTGGTGGCCCCGGCACGGGTAAAACCCACCTGGCCACGAGCCTGGGGATCGAGGCCATTCGCATGCATGGCAAGCGGGTGCGCTTCTTCTCAACGGTGGAGCTGGTCAACGCCCTGGAGCTGGAGAAGGCGCAGAACAAGGCCGGGCAAATGGCGCACCGCCTGATGTACGTCGATCTGGTGATCCTGGATGAACTGGGCTACCTGCCATTCACGCAGTCGGGCGGCGCGATGCTGTTCCACCTGCTCTCCAAACTCTATGAGCGAACGAGCGTGGTGATCACCACCAACCTCACCTTCTCGGAGTGGAGCAGCGTCTTTGGAGACGCCAAGATGACCACGGCCTTGCTTGACCGGCTCACGCACCATTGCCACATCGTCGAGACGGGCAACGAGAGCTGGCGATTCAAGCACTCCAGTGCCGCTGGCGCGGCTCCCCCAAAGCAACGCCCAAAGAGCCAGAAAGGAGATCGAAAAACAGCAGACCCGATAGACTTATCCACAACCGAATAGTCAAAGAATCCATCAACCCAGTGGCTCAATATTCAACGTGATCACTGGCTCAGTTGTGCTGATGAATCAACACGCAATGAAGATGCGATGGGCGTCCCCCGGCTGTTGCCGGGTCGCGCTTATATGGACGCCTCCCGGTTGGCAAGCAGTTTTTCGTGCTCAACAAAACAAGGAATGGCTGCAGTCTTATATCCGGCCTTGAGCTGGCGTTAAGCCTGCGGGCCCTGATGGGGTCTCCTCGTTTTCAGTGCAATAAGTGACGGTACGAAAAGCTAGCACTGGCGCGGAGGTGGTGTTGGTAGATCGTTGATTTCATTGACTTTCCTGTTCACTTTCAAATCTGCGATTCGTGGCGTCAAACCGTGGTCGGTTTCATCCATTGGTGCCAGTTATCGATGCATTTGGCCGCGAAGGCAGGATTTGGTCAGCATAGCGGTCAACCGGGAAGCGAAACACACCCCGCAAGTTGATGCTCTCCAGCCTGGTGGGCGCAATCTTCCCGATCAGTTCCGGTGGAATGACCTGGCGGCGGTTCGACCAGCGATCCAGGACCGCCTGCATCTGTGAGGTATTCCACGCCATCACGATGTTGGCCATCAGGCTCAACGCATCGGCCACAGCCTGCATTTCATCGACACGTTTGGCCTGCGCCGGGCTGATCCGGCCGGTATAAATGGCGCGCTTGAGGGCGTTAACAGCCTCGCCCCGATTGAGCACCCGGCGCAACTCGTTCCTGAAAGCGTCCTTGACAAAGTAGTCAGCCAAAAACGCCGTACGCAGCAACCGCCCCAATTGCACGCCAGCCTCATAGATTGGATCGCCCTGGGCGGCAGAACCGAACCGCGCAAGAGCTGCCACCGCACTGGCATGTCCGCTCATGACCGAGGCTGCCAGGTGCACCAGACTATCCCAATGCTTTTCGATCAAAGCGACGTCGACATTGGCTTCGCACACCGCAGCGATTTCTGCGGGCACGTTGGTGCCGCGTGGCACAAAGAGGTGGCGCTGTTTGAGTTCCTTCAACCGCGGGCAAAGATCAAAACCAAGCAAACGGGCATGTGACATGGCAAAGTCGGTGTAGCCATGGGTATCCACAGCAAGCTGGCTGGTCTCCAGCTTTTCTTGGCGGATGACACCTTCAATGGCCACGCCCGCCTGGCGCTCATTGAGCACAAAGGGCTGCGCATGGAAGATGCCCCACCGGTCTTTTACATGGGAGTAGATTCCAATGGAAGGTGTGTTGCGCCGAGGATCAAGCCGGGCTTGCCACACCCGTTTGGTGGTCTCCATGCTCATCATGTCAGAAGATGCCAAATCGGACCGCCCCCAGGTGGCGGCAATCGGGTGTCGCTGCATGAATTCCAGCACAGCCTGGCAGGCCTGGCTCAGACGCCGTTCGTCCCGCGCCCAGCGCATGGCCTGGCGAATGCTGGTGGCAGACAATTGCGGAATCATGCGCGCGCATTCGACCGCAGTCAGACTGGTGCCGTGGGCCATGATGCCGGCATAGACCATCAGCAGCTCGTCGGTAGAGCGCGGCTCACGTCCGAGCATGATCCAGCTAAAGCGCACCTGGGCGTCAACGGCCAGAATCACTTCCGGCAATTGAACCTCACCGATGCGGTGATCCAAAGCCGCGCGCAGCTTGGTCACTTCTGGGTCTTCGTCCTCTGCGGGCAATGGCGACAAATGGAGTTCATCATCCACGCGCAGTACGCCACTGCGGGCTGCAGCGGCCACCGCATCGACACCGGCAGTTACTCTGGCCAGCAAAGGCTTCAAGAAAGTGGCAGCCTTGCTGGGTAACGATAGACGGGCATAGTGTTTCTTGGACTCTGCCTGCCAACGCTCGTCCGTGAAGAACAAGCGCGCACGACCCCGAAAGCTCAGGCTGTGCTCAATCCAGACCGAGCCATTGCGCACCGCGCGGCGCAGGGCAAACAGGGTGGCCACCTCCAACGCCTGAAACGCCCGTTCCCGGTCTGGGCTGGAGATCGAAACCTGCCAGATCATTCCCAGACTTGGTGCCACCACTTCAACTGGCAGCTTTCTGGATCCTTTGAGATATAAAGCTTGCAGCTTGGCAAGGTACTCGATGGCAGGATGCTCGCCGGTGGCCTGCCAGGGCAGCTTTGCAATGGCGACGAGCAACGACCGCACGGGGCGAATTCCATCAATCAATCCCTCGCGGACCAGGGAGGCCCTGCTCGGTGGTTTGCGTTTCTGGGTTTCGGTGATCAAGGCTTCAAGACGGGCACGCAACTCAGCATCTGGCACCGCACCTTGCGCGCTCAAGGCAACAAGTTCGCCGAGCAGCGTTTTGTACATTGCGGCCCAATTGACGGTAGCGGGGACATCGGCGGCAGCCTGACGCCACAGATCGGCGATCCGGCGCTGCACCATAAGGATCAACTGGTCTGTGGTGGTGAACAGGCAATACCGAAGAAAGCATGCGACCTCCACGGTGCGCGCTGGCTCTTTGATCTTGGCTCCGGCTGAGGGCGGCCTGGAGACAAGTCGGCGCGCGTAGCGGCGCAAGATGAGATCGGGGATGTCTGCCAGGTGCTTATGAACGTCCAGCGTGTAAAGCAGGTCGATGCGCTCCAGTACCTCGCTGATTTGGCGGGGTGAGGGTTTCGCCGGTGCAGCCCATAGCCAACTCTGCTGGGTTTGTCCATCTGGGCGCAGCTCTGAAACTGAGGCTCGCCAGCGATCAAGTGTTGCTGGATCAACGCTGGCGGCGATGGCGGTGCCTGTTTCAACTTCAAGCTGGGCAAGTGCCGCCGCAATCAGTGTCCGAATTGCCCGCTCGTGCACGATCACCAGCTTGTTCTTGTACAGCCATTGACGCGCCCGCACGAGTAGCTGATCGCGGTCGGCGCAGCGCGCCACTTCGTCGCGCAGTTCACGTACCAGTGAGCGGCGCTGGTGCTCGCTCATCCACTGGAATCCAAGGACCGTGCAGGCTACTTGTTGGTGATCGAATAGCGTGCGCCCGCGTTCATACATGGCTCTCAGCGAGGCGACTTCTGGTGCTGCAATGCCAAGCTCGTTGCCAAGGTGGCGCCACAAGGCTACTGGAATTACCCGAAAGGCACCGAGCAAACGCCCACTCATGCGCAGGAAACCAATATGGAGCGCCAGACCAAGCTTGTGGGAATCACCTCGGCGTGCATTGATTGCGTCGCGCTCGGCACCATCGAAGGTGAAAAATGCCTTCATCTCGAAGTCGCTGATATCGCGGGGGAGCCCACGCATCCCCAAAAACGTTGTGTGCCAACCCTGCATCGTGAACCTCAAAAGTGGGAGGCCACCATACCCGTTTACAAAGCGAACAGGAAAGTCAATGAAATCAACGGTCTACCCAGACCACCCCCGCGCCAGTGCTAGCTTTGCGTACCGTCACTTATTGCACTGAAAACGAGGAGACCCCAAGGAAGGCCTGGTGGTGGGCATGCGCTCCATGCCGGGCAACCCCTACGACGGCCACACCCTGGCTGAGACACTGGAGCAGGTGGGCATCCTCACTGGCACGGACAGGCCGCCCGCCACGGCAATCGTGGACAAGGGCTACCGGGGTGTGAAAGTTGAAGGTGTGCGCATCCTGATGTCGGGCCAAAAGCGGGGCATCACCCGAACGCTCAGGGCCATGATCAAGCGGCGCAGCGCCATCGAACCGGCCATTGGGCACATGAAGATGGACGGGCGGCTGGGCCGCAACCCGCTCAAGGGTGCGCTGGGCGATGCGCTGCACGCGGTGATGTGCGGTGCCGGGCATAACCTGCGCCTGATCCTGGCCGCGCTGCGGCTTTATTGCGCCCGATTCGGGTTATCGATGCAGGCGGTCATCGCCGCACTGCTGGCCGCTCCTGGCGACGTCAGCCTATCTGTAGCTGACAACTGAATTGTTCAGGGCTGACTCAAGCCCATTCCTGAGCGCGCGGCGGCTCAGCGGGCCAGAGCCGCGCTCGGGGGGGGGGCGGGCCGCGCAGGCCGTGGCGGCGGTGATCCCTTGGTGTTTCCGGGTTGAGAACGATGCGGCGCACGGCCGCGGGCCCCAGAAGAGGGCGAAGCGCATCAGCCGATGGCCATGAGCGAGGCGTTGCCGCCGGCGGCCGCGGTGTTGGTGCTGACGGCGCGCTCGACGACGAGCCGCTCCAGCGCGTAGCGGCCGCGGCCGCTGGCGATCTCGTCGCTGGCCAGGCCCTGCACGGACAGGATGGGGCCGTCGCGCTGCGCCAGCTGGCGGTTCAGCGCGCGCAGCGCGTCGGGGTCGCCCTCGAACAGCGCGGCGTGGATGTCGGCGGCCAGGGCCTGGTCCGCGGCCAGCACGCGCGCTTCTGCGCGCTCGGCCTCGGGCAGCGCCGCGAGCTGCGCGCGGGCGGCCGGCGTGTCGGTCCACAGCACGCGGTTGCCGGTGGCGCGCGCGGCCTCCCACTGCGCCTGGGCGCCGGCCGGCGTGGCCGCCACGCACAGCACGGTGCCGCGCGGCGCCAGGCTGTACAGGTTGCGCTCGCCGGTCGGGCCGGGCAGCACGGTGGGCTCGCGCAGGCGCAGCGCGGGGCGCGGGCCGGTGGCCAGCAGCCGGTGCAGGTACAGCGGGCCGCCGGCCTTGGGGCCGGTGCCCGACAGGCCTTCGCCGCCGAAAGGCTGCACGCCGACCACGGCGCCGACCACGTTGCGGTTCACGTACACGTTGCCGGCGTGGATGCGCGCCGTCACCTGGGCGATGGTCTCGTCGATGCGCGTGTGCAGGCCGAAGGTCAGGCCGTAGCCGGTGGCGTTGATGGCGTCGATGAGCTGGGGCAGGGCGCCGCGCCGGTAGCGCAGCACGTGCAGCACGGGGCCGAAGACCTCGCGCTCGAGCCGGGCCGGGCTGTCGATCTCCACCAGGGCCGGCGCCACGAAACTGCCCTGCGCGCAGGCGGCCGGCAGCGCCAGCCGCTCGACGCGGCAACCGGCCGCGGCCATGGCCGCCACGTGCTTCTCGATCGCCTCGCGCGCGGCCTCGTCGATGACCGGGCCCACGTCGGTTTCCAGCCGGTCGGGGTTGCCCACGGCCAGCTCGTGCAGCGCACCGCGCAGCATGGCCAGCATGCGGTCGGCCACGTCCTCCTGCAGGCACAGCAGGCGCAGCGCCGAGCAGCGCTGGCCGGCCGAGTCGTAGGCCGACTGCAGCACGTCCAGCACCACCTGCTCGGGCAGGGCCGAGGAATCCACCACCATGGCGTTCTGGCCGCCCGTCTCGGCGATCAGCGGGATGGTGCGGCCCTGGTCGTCCAGGCGTTCGGCCAGCTGGCGTGCGATGAGGCGCGCCACCTCGGTGGAGCCCGTGAACATCACGCCGCGCACGCGCGGGTCGGCCACCAGGCGTGCGCCCACGGTCTCGCCGGGACCGGGCAGCAGCTGCAGCGCGCCGTGCGGCACGCCGGCGGTGTGCAGGATCTCGACCGCGCAGGCCGCGACCAGCGGCGTCTGCTCGGCCGGCTTGGCCAGCACCACGTTGCCGGCCGCCAGCGCCGCGGCCAGCTGGCCCGTGAAGATGGCCAGCGGGAAGTTCCAGGGGCTGATGCACAGCACCGGGCCCAGCGGCAACTCGGTGCCGGCGGCCAGTTCGGCGCGGGCCTGGGCCGCGTAGTAGCGCAGGAAGTCCACCGCCTCGCGCACCTCGGCGATGGCGTTGGGCAGGGTCTTGCCGGCCTCGCGCACGATCAGGCCCAGCAGCTGCTGCATCTGCGCCTCCAGCGCATCGGCGGCCCGCTCCAGGCAGCGCGCGCGCTCGGCCGGTGGGGTGGACTGCCAGATCGGCGCGGCATCCTGGGCCGCGGCGAGCGCGGCGTCGACCTGGTCCGCGCTGGCTTCCAGCACGTGGCCGACCACGTCGCGCCGGTCGGCCGGGTTGCGCACGGGCTGGGCGCGGGCGGCGTCCCAGTCGCAACCGGTCGGGCCGGCCTGCCAGGCCCGGCCGGTGCTGCCCAAGAGTGCGGTGGCCAGCGAGGCCAGGCGTTGCTCGTTGGACAGGTCCAGCCCGGCGGAGTTGGCGCGGTCCGGGAACAGGTCGCGCGGCAGCGGGATGCGCTCGTGCGGCGCGCCCAGCGGCTGGGCGCGCTCGGCCGCGGCCACCGGGTCGGCGACCAGCGCGTCCACCGGCACGCGCGGGTCGGCGATCTGGTTCACGAAGGAGGTGTTGGCGCCGTTCTCGAGCAGCCGGCGCACCAGGTAGGCCAGCAGCGTTTCGTGCGTGCCGACCGGCGCATAGATGCGGCAGGGCCGCGCCAGCTTGCCGTCGGCCACGGCGCCCACCACCTCCTCGTAGAGCGGCTCGCCCATGCCGTGCAGGCACTGGAACTCGTACTGTCCGGGGTAGTAGTTGTTGCCGGCCATCTGGTAGATGGCGGCCAGCGTGTAGGCGTTGTGGGTGGCGAACTGCGGGTAGATGGCCTGGGGCTGGGCCAGCAGCTTGCGCGCGCAGGCCAGGTAGGAGATGTCGGTGTGCAGCTTGCGCGTGAACACCGGGTAGTCCTCCAGGCCGTCGACCTGGGCGCGCTTGATCTCGCTGTCCCAGTAGGCGCCCTTGACCAGCCGCACCATCAGGCGCCGGCCGCTGCGCTGGGCCAGCTCGACCAGGTGGTCGATCACGAAGGGGCAGCGCTTCTGGTAGGCCTGCACCACGAAGCCGATGCCGTCCCAGCCCTGCAGCTCGGGGTCGAAGCACAGGGCCTCGAGCAGGTCCAGCGAGAGTTCCAGCCGGTCGGCCTCCTCGGCGTCGATGTTCAGGCCGATGTCGTAGCGGCGCGCCAGCAGGGCCAGTGCGCGCACGCGCGGCAGCAGCTCGCCGACCACGCGCTCGTGCTGGGCACGCGCGTAGCGCGGGTGCAGCGCCGACAGCTTGATCGAGATACCGGGGCCCTCGTAGATGCCGCGGCCCGCGCTGGCGCGGCCGATGGCGTGGATGGCCTGCTCGTACAGGCCCAGGTAGCGCGCCGCGTCCTCGGCCGTGGTGGCGGCCTCGCCCAGCATGTCGTAGGAGTAGCGAAAGCCCCTGGCCTCCAGCTTGCGGGCATTGGCCAGGGCCGAGGAGATGGTCTCGCCCGTCACGAACTGCTCGCCCATCACGCGCATGGCCGTGTCCACGCCCTTGCGGATCAGCGGCTCGCCGCCCTTGCCGATGAGCCGCGACAGGGCCGAGGACAGCGACTTCTCGCTGCTGGTGGACACCAGCTTGCCGGTCAGCAGCAGGCCCCAGGTGGCGGCGTTCACGAACAGCGAGGGCGAGTGGCCCACGTGCGACTGCCAGTCGCCCTGGCTGATCTTGTCGCGGATCAGCGCGTCGCGCGTGGCCCGGTCGGGGATGCGCAGCAGGGCTTCGGCCATGCACATCAGTGCCACGCCCTCCTGGCTGGACAGGGAGAATTCCTGCAGCAGGCCTTCCACGCCGCCGCCGGTGCCGCGCGCGCGCAGCGCCGTCACGAGCTTGCGCGCCAGGGCCTCGGCCTTGGCGGTGGCCGCGGCGGGCTGGCGCGCCAGGCCCAGCAGCAGCGGCACGCATTCGGGCTCGGGCCGGCGGTAGGCGGCGGTGATGGCCGCGCGCGTGGGCGACTGCCGCTGCACCGATTGCGCAAAAGCCAGGAAAGGACGGGTTCGCACGGGCTCCTCCGTAAACGTCTGCCGGCCGGCTGCGCCGGCGCCGCGTGCATCCACTCTAGCGGAGCCGCCGCGCCCCGGCTGCCGGACGCCGCGCCGGCGGGCCGCGCCTGGGTTCGCCGCACAATCGGCCCGCCACGAACCGGAGAAGCGCGATGGACCTGCCCGCCCACCAACTGACCATGACCGTGCTCATGACGCCCGACACCGCGAACTTCGCGGGCAACGTGCATGGCGGCACCATCCTCAAGCTGCTGGACCAGGTGGCCTATGCCTGCGCGGCGCGCTACTCGGGCTGCTACGTGGTCACCCTGTCGGTGGACCAGGTGATGTTCCGCGAGCCCATCATGGTGGGCGAGCTCGTGACCTTCCTGGCCTCGGTCAACTACACCGGCACCTCGTCGATGGAGGTGGGCATCAAGGTGATGGCCGAGAACATCCGCACCCAGGCGGCGCGGCATGTGAACAGCTGCTTCTTCACCATGGTGGCGGTGGACGAGGCGCGCCGGCCCGTGGCCGTGCCGCCGCTGCGCCCTTTCTCGCCCGACGAGCGCCGCCGCCATGCCGCGGCGCAGGTGCGCAAGCAGCTGCGCCAGGAGATGGCCGCGCGCGCCGAGGCGGCGCGCACGCAGCCGGGCTGACCGCGTCCAGTCAGGCGCCGTCGTCGTCGGCGTCCTCGCGCCACTGCAGCGCCAGCGCATACAGCGCATTGCGCGGTGCGCCGCTGATCTCGGCCGCCAGCCGCACGGCGGACTTGGTCGGCAGTTCGGCCAGCAGCAGCCGCAGCGTGCGCTGGGCGGACGCATCCACGGCGCCGTCGCCCGCCGCGGTGGCGGGCAGCGGATGCAGCACCAGCGCGAACTCGCCGCGGCGGCGCTGCGGACTTTCCGCCAGCCATCCTGCGAACGCGTGCGCGGGCACGGTGGCGATGTCCTCGAACTGCTTGGTCAGTTCGCGGCCGATGGTCAGCAGGCGATCGCCCGCGGCGGCCAGCGACTGCGCCAGCGCCTCGATGCGATGCGGGGCCTCCAGCAGCACGATCGCGCGCGGCTCGGCCGCCAGTCCCTGCACGAAGGCCGCGCGCTCCGCGGCCTTGGCCGGCGCGAAACCGGCGAACACGAAGGCCGAGGCCTGCGGCCCGTCGGCGCGCAGGCCCGCCGCGCTGACCAGCGTGGTCACGCTGCTGGCGCCGGGCAGCGGCAGCGTGCGCAGGCCGGCCGCGCGTGCGGCGTCGACCAGGCGCGCGCCGGGGTCGCTCACGCCCGGCGTGCCGGCGTCGCTCACATAGGCCACGCGCTCGCCGCGCAGCAGCCGCTCGACCACGGCCTGCGCCGCGCCGCTCTCGTTGTGCTGGTGCACCGCGATCAGCTGCGCCGGGCTGCGCTCGATGCCCAGGGCGCGCAGCAGCTGCTGCGTGTGGCGCGTGTCCTCGCAGGCGATGGCGTCCACGATCTGCAGCACATGCAGGGCGCGCAGCGTGATGTCGGCCCGGTTGCCGATGGGCGTGGCCACGACATAGAGGGTGCCCGCCGGATAATCCTGCGAGCCGGCGGCCTCGCGGGCGGCCTGCAGCGCCGCACCGAAGGAGGCGGCCGAGGGGAGGGCATTCACGATGGGCTTTCTGAAAGGCAAGGGGCCGGACGGCCAGGCGCCGCAGGCGCCAGCCACCACGACCAAGAAGCTGGGCGACGCGGCCGAGGAAGCGGCCCTGGCGCACCTGCAGGCCGCCGGCCTGCTGCTGGTGGCGCGCAATTATCGGACGCCCGGCCGCGGCGGCGGCGAGATCGACCTGGTGATGCGCACGCGCGATGGCACGCTGGTCTTCGTCGAGGTGCGCCGCCGCGCAAGCGCCGCGCACGGCGGCGCGGGCGGCAGCATCACGGCGCTCAAGCAGCGGCGCATCGTGTTCGCGGCGCGGCACTTCCTGCTGCGCCTGGGACGCACGCCGCCCTGCCGCTTCGACGTGGTGCTGGTGCAGGGCGCGCAGATCGAATGGCTGCCCGCCGCCTTCGATGCCGGGTGAGGGCGGGAACCTTGGGCGCGGGCCGCGCTCCATGCCTGCAGCCCCGCGCGCCTCACCTTCTGTTGCAAGGGGGCTCGCTATCATTTCGCCCCAACATGCTCGAGCAACGTATCCAGCAGCATTTCATCGACAGCGCCGACCTGCTCTACCAAGGTGGCGCCGCGCTCAGCAAACCCCTTTCGCAGGCCGTGCAGGCCCTGCTGGCCTGCGTGACCAGCGGGGGCAAGGTGCTGGCCTGCGGGGCCGGCGTGTCCGGCCTGCTGGCCGCCCAGTTCGCCGCACAGTTCGTGAGCCGTTTCGAAAGGGAGCGCCCCGGCCTGGCCGCGCTGGCGCTGCCCGGCATCGCCGACGACCCGCAGGCCGACACGCGCCAGGGCGCCGACCCGCAGGGCTTCGCGCGCTCGCTGCGTGCGCTCGGCGAGGCCGGCGACGTGCTGCTCACGCTCAGCCCCAGCGGCGAATCGGCCGCGGTGCAGGCGGCCGTGCAGGCCGCCCATGAACGCGAGATGAGCGTGATCGCCCTGACCGGCGGCGTGGGCAGCGGCGCCGGCGGGGCCGTGGGCCGCGCGCTGCGCGAGACCGACGTCCACATCTGCGTGCCGCACGAGCGCCTGCCGCGCGTGCACGAAGCCCATCTCATCGCGCTGCACTGCCTGTGCGACGGCGTCGATGCCCAACTCCTCGGTGAACAGGAAATCCCCGCATGACCACGACGACTGCCTCCCTTCCGCGCCTGGCCCTGCGGGCCACCCTGGCTGCTGCCGCGGCCGCCACGCTGGCCACGTCATTGGTCGGCTGCGTGCCGCTGGTGGTGGGCGGCGCGGCCGCCACGGGCATCGGCGTGCTGGCCACCGACCCGCGCAGTTCGGGCGCGCAGCTGGACGACCAGGGCATCGAGCTGCGCACCGCCGCGCGCATCCGCGAGGTGGCCAACGACCAGATGAACATCAGCACCGTGAGCTACAACCGCCAGGTGCTGATGATCGGCACGGTGGGCAGCGAGGCCGACAGGCAGCGCGCCCAGGAAGCCGTGCGCACCGTGCCCAACGTGCGCTCGGTGGTCAACGAGGTGGTGGTGGGCGAGGCGCTGAACATCGCGCGGCGCTCCAACGACGCCTGGATCACCAGCAAGGTCAAGGCTTCGCTGCTCGACGCCAAGGACGTGCCGGGCAATTCCTTCAAGGTCGTCACCGAAGGCGGCGTGGTCTACCTGATGGGCCTGGCCACGCGGCCGCAGGTCGAGCGGGCCACCGACATCGCGCGCTCCATCTCGGGCGTGGTCAAGGTGGTGCGCGTGGTGGAAGTGCTCACCGAGGCGCAGATGAGCGCCGGCGCCGCCGAGGGTGCGACGGGCCTGCAGTCGAGCTCGGTGCCGGGCGTGGCGGGCGGCGCGCCCGCGGCCGCGCCCGACGGCCATGTGCCGCTGCCGCCCATGCAGCCGCTGCCGGCGCCGGGCACCACCGTCAACCCCGCGCCTGCGCCGGGCGTGGTCACCTCGCCGGTCCGCTGAAGCGTGCGGCCGTGCGCCTTCGGGGCGCCGGCCGCTTTGGCCGCGCGCGCCCCGGCCGGGCAGGGCGCCCCACCCGGCCACGCAGTGGCCTACTTGAGCCGCGTGATCAGGCTGGACGTGTCGAAGCGATTGCCGCCGGCCTGCTGCACGTCGGCATAGAACTGGTCCACCAGCGCCGTCACGGGCAGGCGCGCGCCGTTGCGCTTGGCTTCGTCGAGCACCAGGCCCAGGTCCTTGCGCATCCAGTCGACGGCGAAGCCGAAGTCGAACTTGCCTTCGACCATGGTCTTGCCGCGGTTCTCCATCTGCCAGCTCTGGGCCGCCCCCTTGCTGATGACGGCCAGCACGGCCTCCATGTCCAGGCCGGCGCGCTGGCCGAAGGCGATGCCTTCCGACAGGCCCTGCACCAGGCCGGCGATGCAGATCTGGTTGACCATCTTGGCCAGCTGGCCCGCGCCGCTGGCGCCCAGCAGCGTGACGGCCCGGGCGAAGGCCTCGGCCACCGGCTTGGCCTGTTCGAAGGCGGCCGCGTCGCCGCCGCACATCACCGTCAGCACGCCGTTCTGTGCGCCGGCCTGGCCGCCCGAGACGGGGGCGTCGATGAACTGCAGGCCGCGCTGCTGCGCGGCCGCCGACAGCTCGCGCGCCACGTTGGCCGAGGCCGTGGTGTGGTCGACGAAGATGGCGCCGGCCCCCATGCCGGCGAAGGCGCCGTCGTCGCCCAGCACCACCGAGCGCAGGTCGTCGTCATTGCCCACGCAGCAGAACACGATCTCGGCACCCGCCGCGGCTTCGCGCGGCGTGGGCGCGCTGCGGTGCGCGCCGCCGGCTTCCTGCACCCAGGCCTGGGCCTTGGCGCTCGAGCGGTTGTAGACCGTCACCTGGTGGCCCGCGGCGGCCAGGTGCAGTGCCATCGGGTAGCCCATCACGCCCAGGCCCAGGAAGGCCACGCGGCGCGCAGGGGTGGGGGAATAGCTCTTGGGGTGGAAGGAGGGGGTGCTGCTCATGCCCGCGAGCTTATACGGCTTCTCGCATACACGCATGACGCGGCGCGCATGAAGCTGCGTCCGCCGGCACGTGCGGCCGGCGGGGAGGCGGCTCACACAATCGTCAAGTGCTCCGTGCCCGCCGCCAGGTCGGTCGTGCGCGCGCGCTGGCTCTGCAGCTTGATCTGCAGCCGCAGGTCGTTGGCCGAGTCGGCGTTGCGGATCGCTTCCTCGAAGCTCACCGTGTGCTGCTCGAAGAGGTCGAAAAGCGCCTGGTCGAAGGTCTGCATGCCCAGGTTGCGGCTCTTCTTCATGATCTCCTTGATCTCGCCCACCTCGCCCTTGAAGATCAGGTCGGCGATCAGCGGCGTGTTGAGCATGATCTCCACCGCGGCCGCGCGGCCGCGCCCGTCCTCGGTGGGCAGCAGGCGCTGCGAGATCAGCCCGCGAAGGTTCAGCGAGAGGTCCATCAGCAGCTGCTGGCGCCGCTCTTCGGGGAAGAAGTTGATGATGCGGTCCAGCGCCTGGTTGGCGCTGTTGGCGTGCAGCGTGGCCATGCACAGGTGGCCCGTCTCGGCGAAGGCGATGGCGTTGTCCATGGTCTCGCGGTCGCGGATCTCGCCCATCAGGATCACGTCGGGCGCCTGGCGCAGCGAGTTCTTGAGCGCGGCGTCCCAGCTGTCGGTGTCGATGCCCACTTCGCGCTGCGTGACCACGCAGTTCTTGTGCGGGTGCACGAACTCGATCGGGTCTTCCACCGTCACGATGTGGCCGTAGGAGTTCTCGTTGCGCCAGTCGATCATGGCCGCCAGCGTGGTGGTCTTGCCCGAGCCCGTGGCGCCCACCAGGATCACCAGGCCGCGCTTGGTCATGGCCACGTCCTTGAGCACCTGCGGCATGTTCAGGCCGTCGATGGTGGGCAGCTTGGCCGGGATGGTCCGCAGCACCATGCCCACCTTGCCCTGCTGCACGAAGGCGTTGACGCGAAAGCGCCCCACGCCCGAGGGCGAGATGGCGAAGTTGCATTCCTTGGTGCGTTCGAACTCGGCCGTCTGCCGGTCGTTCATGACCGAGCGCGTGAGCGCCAGCGTGTGCTGGCCCGACAGCGGCTGCTGCGACACGCGCGTGACCTTGCCGTCGATCTTCATCGCGGGCGGGAAGTCGGCCGTGATGAACAGGTCGGAGCCGTTGCGGCTGACCATCAGCTTGAGCAGATCGGTGATGAATTGACTGGCCTGATCGCGTTCCATGGAGGCTCCGATGTTTAGGTGAGACGAGGCGGGCGAGCGCCGGGCCGCCCCAAGCCGGCCGCGCCGCCCCCTCGGGGGGTGGAGTTACACGAAGCGCAGCGAAGTGAAAAGCCGGGGGGCTTCATGACTAGCCGGGGAAGTTCTCGGGGATCTTGGCCTTGGCGCGCGCCTCGGCGGCCGAGATCAGGCCGCGGCGCACCAGGTCGGTGAGGCACTGGTCCAGCGTCTGCATGCCCAGGCCCTGCCCGGTCTGGATGGCCGAATACATCTGCGCCACCTTGGCCTCGCGGATCAGGTTGCGGATGGCCGGCGTGCCGATCATGATCTCGTGCGCCGCCACGCGGCCCGAGCCGTCCTTGGTCTTGCACAAGGTCTGCGAGATCACGGCCTGCAGCGATTCGGACAGCATGGCGCGGATCATTTCCTTCTCTTCGCCCGGGAACACGTCGATGATCCGGTCGATGGTCTTGGCGGCCGAGGAGGTGTGCAGCGTGCCGAACACCAGGTGGCCCGTTTCCGCGGCGGTCATGGCCAGTCGGATGGTTTCCAGGTCGCGCATTTCGCCCACCAGGATCGCGTCCGGGTCCTCGCGCAGCGCCGAGCGCAGCGCGTTGGCGAAGGACAGCGTCATCGGCCCGACCTCGCGCTGGTTGATCAGGCACTTCTTCGATTCGTGCACGAACTCGATCGGGTCCTCCACCGTCAGGATGTGGCCGTACTCCGTCTCGTTGAGGTAGTTGATCATCGCCGCCAGCGTGGTCGACTTGCCCGAGCCCGTGGGGCCGGTCACCAGCACCAGGCCGCGCGGCTTGAGCGCCAGTTCGCCGAAAATCTTGGGCGCGTTCAGCTGCTCCAGCGTCAGGATCTTCGAGGGAATGGTCCGGAACACCGCCGCGGCACCGCGGTTCTGGTTGAAGGCGTTGACGCGAAAGCGCGCCAGGCCTTCGATCTCGAAGGAGAAGTCGACCTCCAGGAACTCTTCGTAGTGCTTGCGCTGGGTGTCGCTCATGATGTCGTACACCATGGCGTGCACCGCCTTGTGGTCCAGCGCGTCGACATTGATGCGCCGCACGTCGCCGTGCACGCGGATCATGGGCGGCAGGCCGGCCGACAGGTGCAGGTCCGACGCCTTGTTCTTGACGCTGAAGGCCAGCAGTTGGGTGATGTCCACGCGGGTTCCTCGATGGAAGTGGCGCCACGCAGCGCCGGGATGGATGCGGGGCGTGACGTTTTGATACGTTTGAAGATTATGACGACGATTGGCGACCAACTCCAACAAGTACGCGCTCGCATCGTGAAAGCCTGCGCAAGCGCGGGCCGCGATGCGGCGCAGGTGCAACTGCTGGCCGTGTCCAAGACCTTCGGGCCCGAGGCCGTGCGCGACGCGCATGCGGCCGGCCAGCGCGCCTTCGGCGAGAACTACGTGCAGGAGGCGCTGGAGAAGATCGCGGCGCTGCAGGAGCTGCGCAGCCAGCTGGAATGGCACTGCATCGGTCCCTTGCAGAGCAACAAGACCCGCCCCGTGGCCGAGGCCTTCGACTGGGTGCACAGCGTGGACCGCCTCAAGATCGCCGAGCGGCTGTCGGCGCAGCGTCCGGACGGCCTGCCGCCGCTGCAGCTGTGCCTGCAGGTGAACGTGGACGGCGGCGCCAACAAGTCGGGCGTCGCCCCGGCCGAACTGCCGGCGCTCGCGCGCGCCGTGGCCGCGCTGCCGCGCCTGCGCCTGCGCGGGCTCATGGCCATCCCCGAGCCGGCCGAGGGCTTCGAGGCACAGCGCGCGCTGTTCGCACAGGTCACGGCCTTGTTCGATCAACTGCGCGCCGACGGGCTGGCGCTGGACACGCTGTCGCTGGGCATGAGCGCCGACCTGGAGGCCGCGATCGCCGCCGGCAGCACGATGGTGCGGGTGGGCACGGCGATCTTCGGCCGGCGCTGAGGGCGGCCGCCGGTGGCTGTACACCGGGCCGCGAAGGCCGGTTGTGCCGCTCCTGCATAAGGTCCGACGCGCCGCGCATGGGGCTGGCGCGGGCGGTGCCGGCGGCGTAACGTGCGTGCATCCCAACTCCGGCGAAGCTGCCATGAGCCACCTCAGCGATCTGTCCTATGTCCACCCCTCGGCCACCAGCCCCTGGGGCACCTACCTGTCGCAAGTCGACCGTGTGGTGCCCTACCTGGGCAAGCTGGCGCGCTGGTCCGAAACGCTCAAGCGCCCCAAGCGGGCGCTGATCGTGGACGTGCCCATCGAGCTGGACAACGGGACGATCGCCCACTACGAGGGCTACCGCGTGCAGCACAACCTGAGCCGGGGCCCGGGCAAGGGCGGCGTGCGCTTCCATCCCGAAGTCACGCTGGAAGAGGTGATGGCCCTGTCGGCCTGGATGACCGTCAAGTGCGCGGCGGTGAACCTGCCCTACGGCGGCGCCAAGGGCGGCATCCGCGTCGATCCGAAGAAGCTCTCGCGCAACGAACTGGAAAAAGTCACGCGCCGCTACACGAGCGAGATCGGCCTCATCATCGGCCCGCATTCCGACATCCCGGCGCCCGACGTGAACACCAACGGCCAGATCATGGCCTGGATGATGGACACGTATTCGATGAACACCGGCGCCACGGCGACCGGCGTGGTCACGGGCAAGCCCATCCACCTGGGCGGCTCGCTGGGCCGCGTGAAGGCCACGGGCCGCGGCGTCTTCGTCACCGGCCGCGAGGCGGCCCGCCGCATGGGCCTGCAGCTGCAGGGGGCCCGCGTGGCGGTGCAGGGCTTCGGCAACGTGGGCTCGGTGGCCGCCGAGCTGTTCGCCGAGGCCGGCGCCAAGGTGGTGGCCGTGCAGGACCACACCGGCACGCTGGTGCACGACGGCGGCTTCGACATGGCGGCGCTGATCGCCTTCTCGCAGGCCAACGGCGGCATTGCCGGCTTCAAGGAGGGCGAGAAGGTGGACAACGAGGCCTTCTGGGACGTGAAGGCCGACATCCTGATCCCGGCCGCGCTGGAGGGCCAGATCACGGCCGAGCGCGCGCGCCGGCTCACGGCCAAGCTGGTGCTCGAGGGCGCCAACGGCCCCACGGTGCCCGAGGCCGACGACATCCTGGCCGGCCGCGGCGTGCTGGTCGTGCCCGACGTGATCTGCAACGCCGGCGGCGTGACGGTCTCGTACTTCGAGTGGGTGCAGGATTTCTCCAGCTTCTTCTGGACCGAGGACGAGATCAACCAGCGGCTGGACCGCATCATGGTCGGCGCCTTCGACCACATCTGGGCCAAGGGCGAGCAGCACAAGATCTCGCTGCGCACCGCCACCTACGCGGTGGCCTGCGAGCGCATCCTGATCGCCCGCGAGGAGCGCGGCCTCTATCCCTGAGCGGCGCCCCCCGCGCCCGGGAGCGGCCCGCGGGGCGCGGCGGCCCCGCGGGCGCCGAGGCGGCTCGGCCACCGCCGGCCACTGTGTCTTTTGCTGGCCCGGCGGGCCCAGGGGGCTTGGGATCGCGATCTATCATCGGGGCCCTCGCACAGGCGCGCGCACCTTCGCGCCCGCCTGGCTGCCCGGCCCTCTTTCCCCGCCGATGGCCCTTTCCGCCACCGCTTCCGACGCCGCCGTGCCTGCGCCCGCAGTCGCCGTGCGCGACGCCCTGCGCCAAGCCACTTCACACCTGCACGCGGCCGTCGACGCAGGCATGCCGCTGTCCGGCCCGGCCCCTTCGCTGGCGGACTACCACGCCCATCTGTGCCTGCTGCGCGACTGGGTGCGCCTGTTGCAGGCCCTGCCCGGCATGGCGGAGCGCCTGGCGGCCGAGAGAGCGGCACTGAATGCCGACATCGAAGCCTGCGAGCGCCTGCGTGGCGCCACGTCGCCGGCGTGGGCGCCGGCCGCAGCCGCGGCTGTGCCGCTGGCGGGCTCGCCCGCGCAGCACGCGGCCCGCGCCTGGGGCGTGGCCTATGTGGTCGAAGGTTCGCGCCTGGGCGGCCAGGTGCTGTACCGCCGCCTGGCCGCGCCGCTGGCGCCGCATCCGCTGCGCTACCTGCAGGGCGCGGGCGCGCAGACGGGCGCGCGCTGGCGCGCCTTCCTCGACGAACTGCGGGCGGCGCTGGACACCCCCGCGCGCGTGCAGGCGGCCTGCGAAGGCGCGGTGTGGGCCTTCGAGCGCCTGCTGCAACTCAGCCGCCATGCAGCGGCTCCTGGGGAGCGCGCCGCGTGACGACCGCGCCGCCCTCCGTGCCCCCCGTCACGCTGGAGAACTGCGACCGCGAGCCCATCCACGTGCCCGGCGCCATCCAGCCGCATGGGGCGCTGCTGGCCTTCGATGCCGGGCTGCGCGTGCGCCACCTGAGCGCGAACGCGGCCGAGCTGCTGGGGCCCAGCGCGCCCGCGCTCGGCGAGGCGCTGGCCGATGCGCATTTCGAGGGCTGCGCGCACGAGGTGCGCGCGCTGCTCGACGAGGTCGCGGCCATGGCCGTGACCGCCTCCGACGTACTGGTGCAAAGCGGCGAGGTGCGGCTCAACGGCCGGCTGTTCGACCTGGTCGTGCACCGCAGCGCCGGCCTGGTGGTAGCCGAATTCGAGCAGCGGCCCGCAGGCCACGGCGACGTGGCCGCCTTCGCGCTGCGCGCGCACCGCGCCATGGACCGGCTCAAGCGCCAGCCGCAGGTCGACGCGCTGCTGGCGCTGGCCACGCGCGTGATGCGCGAGCTCACGGGTTTCGACCGCGTGATGGCCTACCGCTTCCGCGAGGACGACAGCGGCGAGGTGGTGGCCGAAGACCGCCACGAGGCGCTGGAGCCCTTCGCCGGCCGGCGCTACCCGGCCAGTGACATCCCCGCGCAGGCGCGGCGGCTGTACCTGCTCAACACGCTGCGCCTGATCGCGGACGTGCATGCCGCGCCGGTGGCCGTGGACGGCGAGGCCGACGCCGGCGCGCTGGACATGAGCCATGGCGTGCTGCGCAGCGTCTCGCCCATTCACATCGAGTACCTGCGCAACATGGGCGTGGGCGCGTCGATGAGCATCTCCATCGTCATCGGTGGCCGCCTGTGGGGCATGCTGGCCTGCCACCACCGCACGGCGCGCCGCGTGCCCTATTCGGTGCGCATGGCCTGCGACGTGCTGGCCCAGGTGCTGGCCGCCAACGTGCAGACCCTGCTGGCGCGCGAGCAGGCGGAATGGGCCCAGGCCGGCGCCCAGCTGCGCGCGCGCCTGGTCGAAGGCGTGCTGCATGCCGACAGCACCGTGGGCGCCGTGGCGGCGCTGGCCGATCCGATGGTCCGGGCCTTCGGCGCCGATGCGCTGCTGGTGGCCGAGGAGGCGCGCCTGTTCGCGCACGGCGCGCTGTCCCATGCGCAGGCGCAGGCCATCGTGCAATGGGTGCGCGCGCAGCCGCTCAAGGGCGGCGAACTGCTCGAAGTGCAGGACCTGCCCCAGCGGGCCCCCGGCCTGGACGCGGCCCGGGCCGGCTGGTGCGGCCTGCTGGCCCTGCGTTTCGACGAAGCGGGCGCGCTGCTGGTGCTGCTGCGGCGCGAGCAGGTCGAAACCATCCGCTGGGGCGGCAAGCCCGAGAAGGAATACACCGTCGGCCCGCTCGGGCCGCGGCTCACGCCGCGCGGCTCCTTCGCCGTCTGGCTGGAGGAGGTGCGCGGTACCAGCCAGCCCTGGACCGCGCACGAGCACGAGCTGGCGCGCCAGGTGCTGGCCGACCTGTCGCGCGCCAACGCCGTGCAGCTGGCCGAACTGAACCGCGCGCGCACCCAGCTGCTGGCCATGCTGGGGCACGACCTGCGCGATCCGCTGCAGTCCATCGCCATGGCCGCCAAGGTGCTGGAGCGCAGTGAAGGCGAGGGCCCGCGCAGCGCCACCGGGGCGCGGCTGGGGCAGCGCATCCAGTCCTCCAGCAGCCGCATGGCGCGGCTGATCGGGCAGGTGCTCGACGCTTCGCGCCTGCAGACCGGGATGAGTCTGCAACTGCAGATGGCCGAGGTGGACCTGGCCGGTCTGCTCGAAGACCTGCTGGACGAGGCGCGCACCGCGCATCCGGGCCTGAACCTCATCACCGAAGTGCCGGCCTCGCTGCGCGCCCACGCCGACGCCGACCGCATCGCGCAGCTCTTTGCCAACCTCATCAGCAATGCGCGCCACCATGGCGAGCCGGGCGAGCCGGTGATCGTGCAGCTCACGCTGCATGGCGACGAGGTGAACTTCGACGTGAGCAACAGCGCGCCGCCCATCCCCGACGAGCTGCTGCCGCACCTGTTCAGCGCCTTCAAGCGCCAGACGCAGGCCCATTCGCGCAACCGCAGCGGCCTGGGGCTGGGCCTGCACATCGCGCGTGCCATCGCGCAGAGCCACGGCGGCACGCTGGACTACACCTACGCTGACCCGTACGTGGTGTTCTCGGCACGCTTTCCGGCGCGGCGGGCAGACCAGGGCTGAATGTCCGTGCGGGCGCACCCCCCCGCGCCCGCACGCCGGCTTGCTAGCATCCGGGAACGCGCCGGCCCGGCGCCGCTCTGAAGGGGACCCGACCGCGCCCCGGCCGCGGTGGCCCGCCGATCCACCCTGTTGCCATGCCCCTGCCGTCCGTCCCCCGTTCTTCCTGCGTCCTGCTGCTCGCGCTGGGCGCGCTGCTGATTTCTGCCTGCACGCTGGGCGCGGGGCGCCCGCGCGCGTACGCCACCGAATCCTTCGACTCCACCACCACCCACACGCGCAGCTTTGCCGCCACCGAGGCGCAGACCTGCGAAGCGGCGCGGCGCGCGCTGCTGAGCCAGGGCTACTTCGTGAGCCGGCCGGGCGAGGACCAGGTGGCCGGGCGCAAGCAGTTCCAGCCGGCGGGCGACGTGCACCTGGAAATGGAAGTGCGCGTGGTGTGTGCGCGTGACGAGCGCGGCGGCCAGGGCAGCCTGGCCTTCGCCACCGCCGTGCAGGACCGCTACGAACTCAAGAAGGCCAGCAGTTCCGCCAGCGTGGGTGTGGGTGCGATCGGCTCCGTCTCGCTGCCCTTCAGCGCGGGCAACGACGCCATGGTGAAGGTGGCCAGCCAGACCGTGACGGACGAAGAGTTCTATGCCCGCTTCTTCGTCCTGGTCGACGAATACCTTTACGTGCCGCCGGCGGCGAGCACGGCGCCCGTGCCCCAGGCCCTGCCGGGCCAGCGCGCCCCGGGCGTTCCGGTGGAGCCGGCCGGGCCGCTCGCCGCACCCGCGGCGGCCCCGGCCGCGCCCCCCGCGGCGCCGGCCGTCATCGAAGACGCGCCCGTGCCGCCCTCGCCCACCCGCGGCTGAGGCGTGGCCGGCAACTCGGGCTGCGCGCGCGCCGCGGGCCGGGCCGGCGGACGCAGCCGTTCCAGCACCTGGGCCAGCGCATCCAGGCCGTAGGGCTTGCCGAGCCAGGCGCAGTCGGCCGGCAGCACGGCCGGCCGGCGCCCGCCGCTGACCAGCAGCAGCCCCACGCCGCGCGGTTGCAGCGACTGCACGAGATCCAGCCCCGACAGGCCCGGCAGGCCCACGTCGCACATCAGCACGTCGAACGCGCCGTCGATGTAGCGGTCGCGCGCGGCCTCGGCGCTGCTCACGCTGGCCGTCCAGTGGCCCAGCATGCGCAGCATCTCCACGGTGGTCTCGCGCGTCCCGGGGTCATCCTCCACCAGCAACACCCGCAGGGACGGGCCGGACGATGCAGGCGAAGGAGCGAGGACGTTCGAGGAAGACATGACCAGAGCCGGGAACCGCAACGCGACCACTGTGCGGTATGGCCGCCGTCCCGTGCCAGCGCAGGCGCGCCCGTGGCGGTGTAGGAGAGGGCCGCTTGTGCCTGCACCTGCACCCGGGCCGTTGCCAGGCGGCCACGCGGATTGGGGCGACTGCCCTAGCTTTCGGGCCTTTCTGGTTTTCATGGCCTAGGCCTCGTGCCGGATGATCGGAGCCATCGCCATCCCGCACCCGTCTTGTTTCTTTCCAAGGAGTCCCTCATGAGCGCCACCCTCCGCACCGTCGCCATCGACCTGGTCGGCCAGTACAACGCCGCCGGCAAGCACCTGCTCAACGCCTGGCGCCGGGGCGCCGGCCGCCTGATCGAGGCGCCCGCCGCCGCGCCGCAGCTGCCCTTCGTCAGCGAGGAAATTCGCACCCAGGTGGCCGGCGCGCGCGACAAGTTCGCCGCCTTCCTGACCGAGCGCCTGGAAGCCGACGTGGCCCTGGCCGGCAAACTGATGGACACCGTGGCCCAGCGTGCCACGGGCGGCATCGACTACGTGGCCGCGGCGGCCAGCCGGGTCGAGTCCGAGCCGGGTGCCTCGGTGCTGCGTACGCTGCACGACCTGCACCTGCCCTTCGCCCAGCTGTCGCTGAAGCTGGCCGGCACCGTCGCCGAAGGCGCGGGCAAGCTGGAAGCGCGCGTGTCGCAGGCAGAATCCGAGGCGGTGAGCACCGTGCCGGTGAAGGCCGTGCGCCGCACCCGCGCCGCGGCCGCCGAAGCCTGATCTTGATGCGCACCGTCCCCGCCGCCGCACAGGCGGCGGGCGTGTGAGGCGCCGCCGGCAAGGCTGATTCGAAGGAGACTGCTGCATGGCCCCGCGACGATCCGAGGACAAGCCCCGCAAGCGCCCGCCCGCGCGCGCGGTGCCACCCGCTGCCCCCGCGGCCCCGGCCGCCCGCCGCACGCGGGCCCGGCCCGCGCCTTCGGCGGCGCCCGCCGCGCCGGCCTGCGTGCCCCCCGCGCCGCAGGCCGCACAGGCGCAGAGTTTCTGGCGCGCCGGCCTGCGGGCGCTGGACAACGTGCGCCACGACGTGCAGCGCCGCCAGGCCAGCGTGATCGAGACCCTGCTGGGCATTCCGCCCACGGCGGCGGCCGCCACCGAAGCGCGCCTGGGCCTGCCCGGGCTGCCGGGCCTCGACGCCTTCGGCCTGCGCAAGTTCGAGGATGTCTTCGACCAGCGGGTGGCCGCGGCGCTCGAGCGCCTGGGCATGCCCACGCGCGAGGAAGTGCAGGCGCTGCACGACAAGCTGGACCGCGTGCTGGCGCAACTCGAGCGCCTGGGCGCCGCGGCCGAGGCGCCTGCCACCGCCACCGCGAAGCCCGCCCGGCCGGCCCGGCCCGCGAAGGCGGCCGGCGGCCGTCCGCGCGCCCGCCAGCCACGCTGAGCAGCGAGCCCCGTGGCCGGCACCGCCACCCGAGAGAAGATCCTGCAGACCAGCCTGGCGCTGTTCAACGCGCAGGGACTGGCCGCGGTGTCCACCCACCGCATCGCCGCCGAGGCGGGCATCAGCCCGGGCAACCTGCACTACCACTTCAACACGCGCGAGCGCATCGTCGAATGGCTGCTGCGGCGCTTCGAGGACCGGCTGGCGCCGCTCAATGCCTCGGCCGGCGAGATCCGCGCGCTGGACGACCTGTGGCTGGCCCTGCACCTGCGCTTCGAAGCGATCGACGCCTACCGCTTCATCTACCGCGACATGGGCTTCATCGCGAGCGAGCATCCTGCGCTCGGCCAGCGCGCCCAGGCGCTGACGGGCGAGAACCTGCTCGCCGCGCAGGCGCTGTGCGAATCGCTGGCCGAGGCCGGCGTCATCGACGCGACGCCCGAGCAGGCGCGCATGCTGGCCCTGCAGATCGTCTTCACCACCACCTGCTGGCTGGGCTTCGAGCAGATGGTGCCGCGCACACCCGGCCAGCCGGCGCGCGCGGACCCGGGCCTCGCGGCGTACTACACGCTGACGCTCGTTTCTCCCTATGTTTCCCGCGAGTCAAAGGCGTACCTTGACTACCTGCGGGTCAAGTACCTGCGCTGAGCGTCCCAACATCACCACAACATCAAGGAGCGATCTGTCATGAGCCAAGCCACCGTCGCCGTGCCGCCGCCGTCCCGCCTGCTGATGCTGGCCGAAGGCCGCGCGCTGTGGGAAACCGGCGCCACCCTGGCCATGTGGCCCTGGCTGCAACTCGCGCCGCGCGGCGACGGCCACCCTGTGCTGGTGCTGCCCGGCCTGGGGGCCAGCGATGCCTCCACGCGCCTGCTGCGCCGCTACCTGCGCGGGCGCGGCTATGACGCGCACGGCTGGGGCCAGGGCCACAACCTCGGTCCGCGCCAGGGCGTGGAGGCCACGATGGTCCGCCGGCTGGAAGAGTTGAATGACCGGCACGGCCGCAAGGTCAGCCTCGTGGGCTGGAGCTTGGGCGGTGTGTACGCGCGCCTGCTGGCCAGCCGCCATCCGGAGCGGGTGCGCAGCGTCATTTCGCTGGGCAGCCCCATCAAGGGCAGCCCCAAGTCCACCAACGCCTGGCAGGTCTACGAACTGGTGAGCGGCAACAGCGCGCACGACCCGGAGCGCATGGCGCACGTGCAACCCACGCCGCCCGTGCCCACCACGTCCATCTACAGCCGCACCGACGGCGTGGTGGCCTGGCAGTGCAGCCTGACCGACACCGGCCCGCAGGCCGAGAACATCGAGGTGCTGGCCAGCCACGTGGGCATGGGCACGCATCCGGCCGTGCTCTACGCGGTGGCCGACCGCCTGGCGCAGGCCGAGGGCCGGTGGAAGCCCTTCGACGGCCGCCTTATGGGGCCGCTGGTCTATCCGAAGCCGGCGCAGGCCTGAAGCGCAGCGCCGCCGCCCGCGGCGGCCGCCGGCAGCAGAAAGGGCACCCGCAGGTGCCCTTTCTTGCGTGGCGGCGGGGCGCAGCACGCCCCGCGCGAATCACTTCTTGGCCGCGTCCAGGCGCTTTTGCATGCGCGCGGCACGCTCGCTCGACGGCGGGTGCGAGCTCATCAGCGAGGGGCCGCTGCTGCCGCTGAGCTTGGCGAGCTTCTCGAAGGCCGTGACCAGGCCCTTGCGCTCCAGCTTGCGCTCCGTGAGCAGGTCGAAGGAATAGTCGTCGGCCGCGCTTTCCTGCGATTGGGAGAACTGGGCATGGACGAACTTCTCGGCCAGCTCGCCGGCCTGCGACTTCGACAGCTGGGCGATGGTGCCGCCGCCGGCCGCCGCCAGGCCGCGCAGGGCCGAGGTGGCGTACGCGGTCTGCATGCGGCCCTTGGAATGGCCCAGTGCCACGTGGCCGATCTCGTGGCCGATCACGCCGCGCACCTCGTCGTCGTTCATCAGGTCCATCAGGCCGCTGTAGACGCGGATGCAGCCGTTGGCCATGGCCCAGGCATTGACGTCCTCGGTCAGGTAGACCTTGTAGTTCGCGGCCTGGCCGTTGACCGACGTGGGCATGTTGCGCACCAGGGTGGCCAGGCGGCGCGCATAGGGGCTGTTGGCGGGCGCGATCTGGTTCTCGGCGTCCATCGCCTCGCAGGACTGGTTGGACATGTTCACCACGTCGCCGTCGCTCAGCGACATGGCTTTGAAGGCCGCGCCGCCAGCGCCCAGCAGCGCGCCGGTGTCGGCGTTCTTCATGGTTTCGCAGCCGGTGAGGGCCACGGCGGCGGCCACGGCCGCGACGGCGGCCAGACGAAAACGGGTCATGAGAGTTCTCCTCCTGGGGATGTTTGGACGGGGCTGGGCCCGGGCCTGCAAGCCGGCGGGCAGGCCAGCGCCGGCATCATAGAAGGCGCTTGCAACGCGAACGTCCGCGTCCGGCGCAGCTTTCAATCTGATACGTTTTCAGGAGCGCATGCGTGCCGGCGCCGGCGTGCCCAGCGACGGCCGCCCCGGCGTGCCGGGCCGCACAGGCGGCGCTTCAGTCGTCCGCGCCGTCCGGCGCCGGGGGCGTTGCGCCCCGGGGCGCGCGCACCGCTCCGGGCGGCACCACTTCCTGCTCGATGGCGCCGAACAGCGACTTGCCGTCCAGCCCCTTCACCTCGATGTGTACCGTGTCGCCGAACTTCATGAACTCGGTCTTCGGGGCGCCATCCTGGATCGTTTCCATGCTGCGCTTCTCGGCGATGCAGGCGTAGCCCTTGGGCCATTCCATGCGGCCGTTCTTCTTCACGCCGGGGTTGCTCACGGTGCCGCTGCCGACGATGGTGCCGGCGCGCACGTTGCGGGTCTTGGCGAGGTGCGCGATGAGCTGGCCGAAGTGGAACGTCATGTCGGGGCCGGCCTCGGTCAGGCCCACGCGGCGGCCGTTCCAGGCCACGTGCAGCGCCAGGTGCACGCGCCCGTCCTGCCAGGCCGGGCCCAGCTCGTCCGGCGTGACGGCCACGGGGCCGAAGGCCGTCGCCGGCTTGCTCTGCAGGAAGCCGAAGCCCTTGGCCAGCTCGGCCGGGATCAGGTGGCGCAGGCTCACGTCGTTGACCAGCATCACCAGGCGCACCGCGTCCAGCGCCTCCTCGGGCCCGGTGCCCATCTTCACGTCGCCGGTGATGACGGCCAGCTCGGCCTCGAAATCGATGCCCATGGCCTCGCTGGGCACCACGATGTCGTCGCAGGGGCCGAGGAAGTCGTCGCTGCCGCCCTGGTACATCAGCGGGTCGGTGTAGAAGCTCGCGGGCACCTCGGCCCCGCGCGCCTGGCGCACCAGCTCCACATGGTTCAGGTAGGCCGAGCCGTCGGCCCACTGGTAGGCGCGCGGCAGCGGCGCCATGCATTGCGCCGGGTTGAAGGGAAAGGCGTGGCGCGCCCGGCCGTGGTTGAGCTGGGTGTACAGGTCCTGCAGCTGCGGGCTCATGAAGCCCCAGTCGTCCAGCACCTGCTGCAGGCGATGGGCGATGCCGGTGGCGTAGTGGGCGTGCGAGAGGTCGCGCGAAACGACGACCAACTGGCCATCGCGCGAGCCGTCCTTGAGGGTGGCGAGTTTCATGGGCGGGCAGCGCGGGAAAGGCCGCGCTCCGCGCCTGGCGCCGGCGGCCCCCCTTAAACTGGAAGCAGGCCGGCAGTGTAGCGAGGCGCCCCCGCGACCGGCGGCGCGCCGCGCCTTCCCCGCCTGGCGCGCCCCGCCGCCGGCCGGCTTGCCGAAGGCCTTTCTTGAGCACCTTGCGCCCCGTTCTCCCTCCGTGGTCGCGCGCGCGGCCGTCCTGGCGCGCGCTGCTGGCGCTGACGGCGGCCGTGGCGCTGCTGCATCTGGCCCTGCTGGGCGGCCTGTCGGTGGGCGGCCAGCCTGAAGAGCTGCCGCTGGCCCATCGCTTCAGCACGCGCACCATCGTCATTGCGCCGCCTGCGGCGACGGGCGGGGGCGCACCGGCCGCGGCGCCGCCAGCCGCTCCGGCGGCCGCCTCCGGCGCCACCGCGCGGCTGCGCGAGAAGCCGCGCGAGGCCAGGCCGGTTCCCGAGCGCAAGCCCAAGCCCAGGCCCGTGCCGCCGCCCGAGCCGGCGGCCGGAGGCCCCGCGCCGCAGCCGCGGTCCGAGCCGCCACGTGAACCCGATCCGCTGCCGGTGGCTCCGGAGCCGCCGGTCGCCGAGCCGGCGCCGGAGCCCGCCGAGGCGTCCGTGCCGCTGGAGCCGGCCCCGGCCGCGGCGCCAGCCCCGGCCGAGCCCGGCCCCGGCCGAACCGGGATGCGCCGCGACCCGCCGGGTGCCTCCGGCACCGGCGCCGGCAGCGGCCAAGGCGGTGGCGAGGGGGCGGGGGCCGGCGGCGGCGTGCCCGGCGCGCGCGAGCCGCTCCAGGTGCCGGGCTCGGTGCGGCTGGACTTCGCCGTCACGGGCCAGCAGGGCGCGCAGCCCCTGTCGGGCGTGTTCGGCGAACTCGTGTGGCTGCATGACGGTCGCAGCTACAACGCCCGGCTCGCGCTGCGCGTGCTCTTTCGCACCCTCCGCACCCAGACCAGCGTGGGCCAGCTGAGCGCGGGCGGCATCGAGCCCACGCGCTTTTCGGATGCGCGCCGCAGCGAGGTGGCCACGCATTTCGTGCGCGAATCGGGCCAGATCGTGTTCAGCAGCAACGCGCCTGCCGCGCCGCTGATGCCCGGCGCGCAGGACCGGCTGAGCGTGATCCTGCAACTGTCGGCCCTGCTGGCGGGCGACCCGGCGCGCCACGGGCCGGGCAGCCACTTCAGCATCCAGACGGCAGGGCCGCGCGATGCGGAAATCTGGCAGTTCAGCGTCGACGGCGACGAAACGCTCGAAACCCCGGCCGGCACCTACGCGGCGCGCAAGCTCACGCGCCTGCCGCGCAAGGAATTCGACCAGAAGATCGAGCTGTGGCTGGCGCCCGAGCTGGGCTGGCTGCCGGTGCGCATCCGCCAGACGCAGGCGAACGGCGATTTCGCCGACATGCAGCTGCGCCAGGCCGGCGCGCCCTGAAAGCCGCGGGGGCCGTGCGCAGTGCGTCGCCGGGGGACACATTTGTGGCGCGGCCGTGACGCACGACGCAGCGCGCGGCCCTGGCGCACGGGCGAGGCGGCCGCTTGGCTTACAGTGTGTCGGCGTCTCTTGAAACTGGCGCGTTGATTGCTATGTAACGACCATGTCCCTCATCGACTCCCTGAAGCACCCCGCCATGCGCATGCTCTATGACTCCGACTCCTTCGTCGTCGTCCACGTGCAGCCGACCGAGGACCAGGCGCCCGCCGCGCCGAACCTGCCGGTGCTCGCCCGCGACGGGTTCGAAATCGTGGACAAGCGTTCCGGCAAGGAGGTCTACCTGGACGGTTCCTGGGCCGAGCTGTTCCAGCAGCAGATCGCGGCCTGGCAGCTGAACACGCCCACCCAGGAAGAGGTGGAGGACACGCTGGAAGGCTACGCCGAACTGGCCCAGACGCCCGTCGTGCTGCACTGAGTCCGGCCAGGCCGCTGCGCCCCAGCCCGCAAAACCCCGCGCCCGTGCGCGGGGTTTTTCTTTGTGGGCGGGCGCTTACTGCGGGCCGTCGCCGCGGCCATACAGGCGCTGGTACAGCGGCCCGGTCAGCAGCAGCACCGCCACCAGCCGGCACACCTGGAAGGCCGTGACCACCGGCACGCCCAGCTGCAGCACCTTGGCCGTGATGGCCATTTCGGCGATGCCGCCCGGCGAAGTGCCCAGCACCAGGGTCGCCCAGTGGATGTCCGTGGCTTGGTGCAGCAGCCCCGCGAAGCCCGCGCACAGCACGATCATGCCCAGCGTGCCGAGCGCCACCGAGGCCAGCCAGCGCGGCGCCGTGTGCAGGAATTCGCGCGAGAAACGCACCCCCAGGCTGACCGCGATCACCAGCTGCGCTGCGTTGCTGAGCCCCACCGGCACCGCCGAGGGTGCGTGGCCGCTCATCGTGAAGGCCATGGCAACCCCCAGCGGCCCCAGGAACCATGGGTTGGTGCGGCCCGCGCGCCGCATCAGCAGGGCACTGGCGCCGGTGCAGGCCGCCAGCAGCGCCAGGCCGCCCCCGCGCACGTCGCGCAGTGCGGGCGGCAGGCTGTCCAGCCCGTGCAGGCCGCTCCACTGCATGGCGAAGGGAATGCTCACCGTCACCACCACCAGCCGCAGGCTGTGGGCGGCGGCGACCAGGTCGGTGCGTGCGCCGGCGCGTTCGGCCATCAGCGTCATTTCCGAGGCGCCGCCGATGGCGCCCGCGAAGTAGGCCGTGGCGCGCATGGCCGGCGCCGGCACCTGCGGCATGCGCGCGGCATGGCCCTGGTGCAGCCAGTGGCCGAAGCCCACGCCCAGCAGCAGCGCCCAGGCGATGGCCAGCAGGATGGCCCACCACAGGCCGGCCACCAGCGCCGTGACCTCGGGCGTGAAATACAGGCCCAGCGCGGCGCCGATCACCCATTGCCCGGCGTTGCGCAGCGGCGCGAAGCTGGCCGTGGGCAGGCCGGCGATGGAGGCCAGCGACACCGCCAGCAGCGGGCCGATCATCCAGGGCAGCGGGGTGCGCAGCCACAGGCAGGCCTGGGCGGCGGCGAAGGCGAGGGCGAGCGTGGCGAGCACGCGCAGCGCATAGCGACTGCGGGAAGAAGGACCGGTGGACACGAACACGGGGTGAGGGCGGACACGCGAACGGGCGCCCGGGTGTCAGGCGGCCCGGCCGCGACGGCGGGCGCGCGGCATAGTATCGGCATCATGGCTCATCCCTTCCTGCCCACGCCGGCACTCGGCCATTCGCCGCGGGCGCGCTGCCGGACTCGCGCGGGCGCCGCGGTGCTGCTCGCCGCCCTGGCGCTGGCCGCGGGCTGCAGCAGCTGGCGCGTGCCTGATCCCGACACGCCCGTGGCCCAGCGCCTCGACGCCCTGCTGCCGGCCGACATCCTGCTGCTGGGCGAGCAGCACGACGCGCCCGCGCACCAGGCGTTGCAGCGCGAGACCGTGCAGGCGCTGGCCGCGCGCGGCCAACTGGCGGCCCTGGCGCTGGAAATGGCCGAAAGCGGCCGCAGCACGGCGCGCCTGCCGGCCGCGGCGGGCGAGGCGCAGGTGCGCAGCGCGCTGGCCTGGAACGACAAGGCCTGGCCCTGGGCGGCCTACGGCCCGGTGGTGATGAGCGCCGTGCGCGCCGGCGTGCCGGTGCTGGGCGCCAACCTGCCGCGCGAGCGCATGAAGCACGCGATGACCGACGTGTCGCTGGACGTGCAGCTCACCGAGAAGGCGCTGGCCGCGCAGCGCGCCGCCGTGCGCGACGGCCATTGCGGCCTGCTGCCCGAGGCGCAGATCGCGCCCATGACGCGCATCCAGATCGCGCGCGACCGCGAGATGGCCCACACCACCGCGCAGGCCGTGGCGCCCGGGCGCACGGTGCTGCTGGTGACGGGCGCGGCCCATGCCGACAAGGCGCTGGGCGTGCCGCAGCACCTGCCCACCGAGCTGCGCGTGCGCAGCGTCGGCCTGGTGGCGGGGGACGCCCGGCGTTCCGGCTACGACAGCGTCTGGCGCACGCCGGCCCTGCCGGCCAGGGACCACTGCGCCAGCCTGCGCGCGAAGCCGCCGGCCGCCTGATCTCCTGATCGCCGGGGGGCAAGCCGGCGGGCGGCGGTGTCCGGGCTGCCGCCGTGTCGTCGCGGGCCGTCAGCCGGCCTTCTGCAGCCCCAGGATCGTCTGCAGCATCACCACGCGCGACTGGCCGAGGATCATGCCCTTCCACGCATCGTCGTCGCCGTAGAAGGCCTCGCGCAACGACTGCCGGATGGCGCGGCGCTGCGCCTCGGGCGCCTCGGGGTGGCGGTGCAGCCAGTGGTCGGCGCGCAGGCGGTCCAGCACCTCCATGTCGGGCAGGGTGCCGAATTCCAGGCCCATCAGCGCGACGGTGGCCTGCGGGCATTCGTCGTACACCGCGCTCACCACCGGGCCCGAGACGTCGGGCGAGGCCGAGTTGCCCTCGAAGGGCGCCAGCACGTCGGCGCCCCACCAGGCGCGCGCCAGCGGCAGGCCCTCGGGGCGGCCGGGGTAGATCTTCTCGCCATGGCCGCGCGGGCCCAGCCCGGTGTGCACGTCGATCCAGGCAATGTGCGTGGCCGCCGCGCCGTGCCGGCGCAGCGCGGCGCGCAGGGTGCGGTTGCTCCAGCTGGGCGCCTGGCCGCCGTAGAACAGGCCGTCGGCCACGGCGTACTGGCCGCGGCTGACCGAGGCACGGTACGCCGTCACGCCATGCTGGGCGATGTAGGCGGCCAGCGCCGCACCGTCGGCCGCCGTGGGCGGCCAGGTGGCGGGAATGGCCAGCCCGTCCACCGCGGCGTAGTCGGGGTTCACAGGCAGCGGCCGGCTGAAGTCGACGTGGTTGCGGTTGAGGTCGATGTTGTCCTCGTTCACGCGGCGCAGGTGCGAGAAGCCGTGCGGATTGACCGCGTGCACCAGCAGCAGGCCCAGGCCCGCGTCGGCCAGGCGCCGCTGCAGGTCGTCGTCGCGCAGCATCGCGACCTGGCAGCCCGAGCCGCAGAAGCCTTCGGGGCCGTGCGTGCCGGAGCTGACGACGATCAGCTTCGTCGCGTCGGCCGGGCCCAGGCGGGCCAGGTCCATGGCCAGCGTCTCGCCCAAGGCGCCGCGGTGCTGCGGCATCTCGAAGGACTCGACGCGGGCCTGCCGGTCGGCGGCGGCGTCGAGGAACTTGCGGCGGGCTTCGGCATAGCTGCCGGAGAAATGGGAGGCGACGTCATGCATGGGGAAGGTCCTGTGGCGCCGCGGGCGCGGCGCGGCAAAGAGAAAAGCAGCGGGCCGGGCTCACGCGCGGGCGCCGTGCGCGGTGGGCGCGTCAATGTCCTGGCCCGTGAAGTCCTGCAGCCAGCGCAGGCCCGCGAGCGAGAGGGCCGTCATGGCCAGCAAATACCACGCCGGGGCCAGCTTGCTGCCCGTGGCATTGACCAGCCAGGTGCTGATGAAGGGCGAGAAGCCGCCGAACAGCGCCACGCCCACGCTGTAGACCAGCGACATGCCGCTGGCGCGCAGGTGCTTGGGGAACATCTCGGGCAGCATGGTGATGCCGGGCACGGTCTGCACGGTCAGGCCGATGCTCAGCACGCCCACCACCGCATACAGCACGAAGGCCGACGGGGCCGCGTTGAGCCACAGGAAGGCGGGGTAGATCAGCAGCACGAGCAGCACGCGGCTCCACACGATGAGGGGCTTGCGGCCGACGCGGTCTGACAGGCGGCCGACGAAGGGCCCCAGCGCGAAGGACAGCAGGCCCGTGAGCGCGGCGCCGATCAGCGCCACCGTCGGCGGCAGGCCCAGCTCGCGGATGGCGTAGGTGGGCATGTAGAAGGTGACCACGTAGGCCGCCACGGTGCCGCCCGAGATGGTGAGGATGGCCGCGATCACGCTGCGCGCGTGGTCGCGGCAGACCTCGCCCAGGCGGCTCTTCTCGCGGTGGGCGCTGGCGCTGCGTTCATCGAGCGACTCTTCCAGGTGGCGGCGGATGTACATGCCCACCGGCGCGATCAGCAGGCCCAGCACGAAGGGCACGCGCCAGCCCCAGCTTTCCATGGCCTGCGGCGACAGCGAAGCCGTGAGCCCGCCCACCACCAGCGCGCCGAGCAGGATGCCCAGCCCCTGGCTGGCGAACTGCCAGCTCGCCATGTAGCCGCGGTGGGCGGGCGCGGCCTTTTCCACCAGCAGCGTGGTGGAGGCGCCCACCTCGCCGCCGGCCGAGAAGCCCTGGATCAGCCGCGCCACCACGATCAGCAGCGGCGCCGCGACGCCGATCTGCGCATAGGTGGGCGCGAAGGCGATCAGCGCGCAGCCCAGCGCCATCAAAAAGATGGTCAGCGTCATCGCCTTCTTGCGGCCGGCGCGGTCGGCGTACGCACCGATCACGATGCCGCCCAGCGGCCGCATGACGAAGCCCACGCCGAAGCTGGCCACCGTGAGCAGCAGTTGGCCGTAGCCGCTGAAGGTCGGAAAGAAGAGCTTGCCGATGGTCAGCGCCAGGAAGCCGTAGACCGTGAAGTCGAAGAATTCGAGGGCGTTGCCGACGGTGGTCGCGGCAATGGTCTTGCGCTGGCTCAGCTGCACGTGCGCCGGGGAGGACGGGGGCATTTCTTGGCGTTGTTCTCGGGTGAGGCCATCTGCGCCGGCAGTGCGCCGGGGCAGGTCGGGTGCCGGGCACGAAGCCGAGCCCGATGGCGCAGGCCGCGGCCCGAAGGCGCTGCCTGCCAGCGGGCCGCGCTTCGGCGGGGATCCAGCGGCGCGGATATTAGGAGTGCGTGCCGCGCCCGCAAAGACAAAAATTCGTGCAGTGCGATAACGTCTGGTTGTCACCGCCCCGTCATGATCCACCCATGAAACCCAGCCAGCTCCAGGCCTTCGCGGCCGTCGCCGCGCACCAGAGCATCCGCGGCGCCGCGCGCGCCCTGGGCGTGTCCCAACCCGCGGTCACGCGCATCGTGCGCGAGCTGGAGCGCGAGGTGGACGCGCCGCTGGTCGAGCGCAGCCTCAAGGGCGTGACGCTGACCGAGTACGGCCAGGCCTTCGCGCCGCGCGCCCGCCAGCTGCTGGAAGACATGCGCCGCGCCCGCGACGAGATCCTGCAGATGCGCGAGGGCGTGCGCGGGCGCGTGACGCTGGCCGTGAGCACCGCGGTCGCCCTGACCCTGCTGCCGCCGGCCTTCAAGACCTTCCACGCGCGCCTGCCGGGGGTGGACGTGCGCTTCCATGAAGTGACCATGCCCGGCATGCTGGCCCAGCTCACGGACGGGCGGCTGGACTTCGTGGTCTCGCACGTGCTGCCGGCCTCACTGCCCGAGGATTTCGTGGCCGAGGAGCTGTTCCCCGTGCGGCTGGTGGTGGGCCTGCGGCGCATGCACCCGTTGCGGCGCGCAACGCGCCTGCAGGAACTGCATGGCGCGGAATGGGTGCTGCCGGCCGACGATTCGGTGGGCGGCCATGCCATCAGCCCGGTGTTTTCGGCGTCGGGCCTGCCGGTGCCCGCGCGCGTGGTGCAGGGGCAGTCGGTCAGCGTGGCGCTGGGGCTGATCAGCCAGACCGACCTGGTGGGCCTGTTCGTGGAGCCGCTGCTGCCGCTGTTCAAGCACTACGGCGTGCGCCGGCTGGTGCTGGACCATGCGCTGCCCGCCATACCGGTGTGCGTGATCACGCGGCGCGGTCGCGCCCTGACACCCGTGGCGCAGCAGTTCGTGGCCGGCGTCCGCGCCGAGGCGCAGGCCCGCGCCGGCGCGCAGGCTCAGGCCGTTGGGTAGCTGCCCGGCACGAGGATGGACCGGTCCACGTTCCGGATGTGGGTGTGGCCGCAGAAGGCCATGGTCACGTCCAGTTCCTTGTGGATGATCTGCAGCGCGCGGGTCACGCCGGCCTCGCCCATGGCGCCCAGGCCGTAGGCCATGGCGCGGCCGATCAGCGTGCCGCGCGCGCCCAGGGCCCAGGCCTTGAGCACGTCCTGGCCGCTGCGGATGCCGCCGTCCATCCACACTTCGAGCCGGCTGCCCACGGCGTCGACGATGGCCGGCAGCGCCTCGATGCTGCTGGGCGCGCCGTCGAGCTGGCGCCCGCCGTGGTTGCTGACCACGATGGCATCGGCGCCGGCCTGCGCGGCCAGCTCGGCGTCCTCGGGCACCATGATGCCTTTCAGGATCAGCTTGCCGCCCCACTGTTCCTTGACCCAGGCGATGTCGGCCCAGGACAGGCGCGGGTCGAACTGCTCGTTGGTCCAGGCGGCCAGCGAGCTCATGTCGCTCACGCCCTTCACGTGGCCCACCAGGTTGCGGAAGGTGCGGCGCTGCGTGCCCAGCATGCCCAGGCACCAGGCCGGCTTGGTCGCCAGGTTCAGCAGGTTCCTCAGCGTCGGCCGCGGCGGCGCCGTGAGGCCGTTCTTGAGGTCCTTGTGGCGCTGGCCGATCACCTGCAGGTCCAGCGTCAGCACCAGCGCCGAGCACTTGGCGTCCTTGCAGCGCTGGATCATGCGGGCCATCGCGTCGCGGTCGCGCATCATGTACAGCTGGAACCAGAAGGGCGCGCTGGTGTTCTGGGCGATGTCCTCGATGGAGCAGATGCTCATGGTCGAGAGCGTGAACGGGATGCCGAACTTCTCGGCCGCGCGCGCGGCGTGGATCTCGCCGTCGGCATGCTGCATGCCCGTCAGGCCCACGGGCGCGATGGCCACGGGCATCTTGGCCGCCTGGCCCACCATCGTGACCGCCGTGCTGCGGTTTTCCATGTTCACGGCCACGCGCTGGCGCAGCTTGATCTTGTGGAAATCGGCCTCGTTGGCGCGGTAGGTGCCTTCGGTCCAGGAGCCCGAGTCGGCGTAGTCGTAGAACATGCGCGGCACGCGCTTTTCGGCCAGCACGCGCAGGTCTTCGATGGTGGTGATCACGGTCACGGCGGGTGTCTCCGGGATTTTTCAGGGGAGCGGTTCGGGCGAAGGGCAGGGCGGAGCCGGCGCGGTGTCGCGGCCCGGGCAGCACTCTAGACAGGGCCGGGCGCGGCCGCGTGAAAATCCGTGCGCTGCGCGATGAAGCTTTTTCAACCGGCCATTGTCGGGCCTGCCGCAGCGGCCCGGACCGTGGGGAGACTCAGGCATGGCGAGGAATTTCGAGGCGCTGTCGGCGCTGCTGGACCAGGGCGTGGCCGAGGGCCGCATGCCCGGCGCCGTGGCGCTGGTCGCCCAGGGCGGCCGCATCGTGCACCAGCAGGCCTCGGGCTGGCTGGACGGCCCGCGCAGCCGCGCCATGCCGGTGGATGCGCATTTCTGGATCGCGTCCATGACCAAGCCGGTGACCACGGCCGCCGCCCTGATGCTGGTCGAAGCAGGGCGGCTGGGGCTGGACGATGCCGTGGCCGACCACCTGCCCGAACTGCGCGACCTGCGGCTGGCCGATGGCCGCCCGCCCGCGCGGCCGATGACCGTGCGGGACCTGATGCGCCACACCTCCGGCCTGGCCTACGGTTTCATGGGCGAAGGGCCCGTCCACCTGGCCTACCGCGCGGCCGGCGTCACGGACCCTGGCCAGACCAACGAGGAGCTGGTGCGCAAGCTGGCGCGCCTGCCGCTGCTGCACGAGCCGGGCACCGTGTTCGAGTACAGCATGTCGACCGACGTGCTGGGCCGTGTGGTCGAGGTGTGCGCGGGCCAGGCGCTGGGCGATTTCCTGCACGCGCGCATCTTCGCGCCGCTGGGCATGGCGCGCACGGGCTTCGAAGTGCCCGGCGCCGGCGCGGCGGCCATCGCGCGGCCCTTCCCCCACGAGTCCTTCGCGCTTGCGCCGCCGGCGCATGGCGCGCGCTGGCTGTCGGGCGGCGGGGGGCTGTGGTCCACGGCGCAGGACTATGTGCGCTTCGCGCAGATGCTGCTGGACGACGGCCGCTGGCAGGGGCAGCAGCTGCTGCGGCCCGAGACCGTGCGCGCCATGCGCACCGACCAGTTGCCCGCCGGCGTGGGCTACGGCGCGTTCACGGCCGGCATGGGCAGCATCGGCCCCATGCCGCACAACGGCCGCGGCTTCGGCCTGGGGCTGTCGCTGCGCCTGCGCGATGCGCCGCAGGCGCCGCCGGGCCATGCCGGCGACTTCGGCTGGCCGGGCATCTCGGGCACGAACTTCTGGTGCGATCCGGCCGAAGGGCTGGTCGTGCTCGTGCTGCTGCAGGCGCCGTCGCAGCGCCTGTACTACCGCGATGCGGCGCGCCATGCGGTCTACGCGGGCACGCTGCTGGCGCCGCCCGCTGCGCTCAGCGCACCACCGTCAGCGTGAACGGCCAGACGTAGGCCTGCATCGTCACGTACAGGCCCACCAGGCAGGCCAGCGCGATCGAGTGGAAGAAGACGTAGCGCAGGATCTCGCCTTCCTTGTTGAACCAGCGCGTGGCCGTGGAGGCCACGACGATGGACTGCGCGTCGATCATCTTGCCCATCACGCCGCCCGAGCTGTTGGCCGCGCCCATGAGGTTGGGCGACAGGCCCAGCTGCTCGGCCGCGACCTTCTGCATGCCGCCGAACAGCACGTTCGACGCCGTGTCCGAACCCGTCAGCGCCACGCCGATCCAGCCCATCAGCGTGCCGAAGAAGGGGTAGAGCACGCCGGTGTTGGCGAACGCCAGGCCCAGCGTGGTGTCGGTGCCCGAGAAGCGCGTGAGCGTGCCCAGGGCCAGCATCAGCACGATGGTCAGCAGCGAGTACTTGACCATCCACAGCGTCTTGAAGAAGGTGCGCACGATGGCGACCGGGCTGTACTTCATCACCAGCGCGCTCACGATGGCGGCCGCCAGGATGCCGGTGCCGGTGGCCGACAGGAGGTTCAAGGTGTAGACCGCGGCTTCGGGATGGGGCGCGGGCACCACCGGCGGCACCTTCAGGATCAGGTTGTGCAGGCCGTCGATGGGGAACTTGGGCGAGAACAGGCCGTTGAGCCAGGCCTTGACCGGCGGCAGGCCCCAGATGAACACGAAGACCGAGAGGATGGCCCAGGGCGTCCAGGCGGCGATCAGCGCTTCCTTCGAATGCTTCACGACGGGCTGCGGCGGCTTGGCCTCGTCGGCGCTGGGGTCGCGGCCGCGCAGCGCGGGCGAGGTCCAGACCTTCCTGGGCTGCCACACGCGCAGGAAGGCCACGAGCGACACCATCGACACGATGGCGGCGATGATGTCCACCAGCTCGGGCCCCATGTAGTTGGACACCAGGAACTGCGGTACGGCGAAGGACACGCCCGTCACCAGGATCGCGGGCCAGATCTCCATCATGCCCTTGCGGCCGGCGAAGGCCCAGATCAGCCAGAAGGGCACCAGCAGCGAGAAGAAGGGCAGCTGGCGGCCGATCATGGCCGTCACTTCCTGCAGGTCGTAGCCATGCACCTGGGCCAGCGTGATCACCGGCGTGCCCAGCGCGCCGAAAGCCACGGGCGCGGTGTTCGCGATCAGCGACAGGCCCGAGGCAGCCAGCGGCGAAAAGCCCAGGCCGATCAGGATCGCGGCCGTCACCGCCACCGGCGTGCCGAAGCCGGCCGCGCCCTCGAAGAAGGCGCCGAAGCAGAAGGCGATCAGCAGCAGCTGGATGCGCCGGTCCTCGGTGATGCCCGAGAGCGAGTCCTGCAGCACCTTGAAGCTGCCGTTCTGCTCGGTGAGCTGGTGCAGGAAGATGATGGTCAGCACGATCCAGCCGATCGGCAGCAGGCCCGTGAAGGCACCCAGCATGGCCGCGCGGCCGGCCATGTCGGCCGGCATGCCATAGGCGAAGACCGCCACCAGCAGCGCTGCGACCAGGCCCATGCCGGCGGCGATGTGCGCCTTGATGTGGAAGAAGCCGAGGGCGCCCAGCATCACGACCACCGGAATCGCCGCCAGCAGCGTCGAGATGATCATGTTGTTGAACGGGTCGTAAATCTGCTGCCAGGTCATGTGGCGCGGTCTCCGTCTGAAATGTGGATTGTGGGAGTCATGGCCCGCCGGCGGCGGGCACGGCAGGGCCTGGCGCCGGGCAGTCCGGGCCGCTGCGCACTTTAGGCGTGCGTTTCTTGGCCACCTGTGAAAGGCGTGCAAGGTCTGCGTGAAATGTTTTCACGCGCCCTGTCATCCTGGCGGCAGCCGGCGCCGCGGGTGGGCCGGGCGGCGCGGGGCTCAGGGGTCGCGCAGGGACTGGCGCAGCCAGTCCACGAAGGCCGCGCATTCCCAGCGCTCCAGCGTGCCCGGGCGCCAGCACAGGTAATAGTCGTGCGGAGAGGGCACGCTGCGCGCCGACAGCCGCACCAGCCGCCCGGTGTCGAGCCAGGCCTGGCCCAGCTTCAGGCGCATCAGCGCCACGCCGAAGCCGGCCACGGCCGCGTCGAGCAGCAAGCCCAGGTCGTCGAACTGCGAGCCCGCCGTGGGTTCGGGCAGGGTGATGCCGCAGGCGCGGAACCAGGTGCGCCAGGGCTCCAGCGGCGATCGGATCAGGTGCGCGCGTGCCACCGCGCGGTCGTCCTCGAAGCCGTGGAGCGGGCCGATCTCGTGCAGGTATTCCGGGCTGCACACGGGCGTGACCTCGTCCGACAGCAGGTGCATGGCCTCGCGGTCGGTGAAGGGACCGTTGCCGAAGCGCAGTTCGATGTCGGCCTCTTCCGCCGTCACATGGTGGGCCGGAATGGCCACCTGCAGCATCAGTTCGATCTCGGGGTAGTCCTGCCGGAAGCGCGCCAGGCGCGGCAGCAGCAGCTGGCGCGAGAAGGTGGGCGTCACGGCCACGCGCAGCCGGGCGGGCGAGGGCGCCTGGCGCCGGCCCGGCACCTGCTGCAGCGCCGCCAGGGCCTCGCGCACGCGCGGCAGGTATTCGGCGCCTTCGGGGCTCAGGCTGAAGTCCTGCCGCGTGAACAGCCGAAAACCCAGTTGCAGCTCGACCTGCCGGATGCGGTGGCTCACGGCGCTGGGCGTGACGTTCAGCGCTTCGGCCGCCTGGGTCACGCTGCGCAGGCGTGCCAGCGCCTCGAAGGCCTGGAGGCCCTGGATCGGAGGGATGCGGGGAGCGGTGCTCATCGGTGGTGGCGCGGCAGGGCGGGAAGGGCGCAGGGAAGTGCCGCCATTGTGGCGGCAGGCCCGGGCCCCGCCGCCGGCGCGGGCGCCCAAGCCCTGCCTGCGGCAGCCGGCCGGACACGCTGCGACAATCGCCCCCCTCTATGAGCGCCTACATCCTGACCCTGTCCTGCCCCGACCGCGTGGGCATCGTGCATGCCGTTTCGGGCTTCCTGCTCGAGCGCGGCGGCAACATCGAAGAAGCCGCCCAGTACAACGACCATGGCACGGGCCTGTTCTTCATGCGCGTGCGCTTCGCCTGCGCAGGCATGCCCGAGGCGCAGCTGCGCGACGAACTGGGCGGCCTGGCCGAGGCCTTCGGCATGAGCTGGCGCCTGCATGCCGCGCAGACGCCGATGAAGACCGTGCTGCTGGTCAGCAAGGAAGGCCATTGCCTCAACGACCTGCTGTTCCGCTGGAAGAGCGGCTTGCTGCCGGTGGACATCCGCGCCATCATCAGCAACCACCGCGACTTCTACCAGCTGGCGGCCAGCTACAACGTGCCCTTCCACCACATCCCGGTGACGGCCGCGACCAAGGCGCAGGCGGAGGCCAGGCAGTTCGAGATCATCGAGGCCGAGGGCGCCGAACTCGTGGTGCTGGCGCGCTACATGCAGATCCTGTCGGACGAGCTGTGCCGCAAGCTGGCCGGGCGCGCGATCAACATCCACCATTCCTTCCTGCCCAGCTTCAAGGGCGCCAAACCCTACTACCAGGCGCACGACCGCGGCGTGAAGCTGATCGGCGCCACGGCCCACTACGTGACGGCCGACCTCGACGAGGGCCCGATCATCGAGCAGGACGTGGCCCGCGCCGACCACACCGACACGGTGGAAGACCTCACCGCGCGTGGCCGCGACACCGAAAGCCTGGTGCTGGCCCGCGCCGTGAAGTGGCACAGCGAGCACCGTGTGCTGCTCAATGGCCACCGCACCGTCGTCTTCCGTTAAGCGGCACGCCCCATGAACGGCCTGCGCGGCCTGGCCTGGTTGCTGGCCTTCCAGTGCGTGGGCGAGCTGCTGTCGCGTGGCTTCCAGCTGCCGCTGCCCGGGCCTGTGCTGGGCCTGGTGCTGCTGCTGGCGGGGCTGCGCTGGCCGCTGGTGCGCGAGCCGGTGGCCGAGTGCGCGAATTTCCTGCTCACGCACCTGTCGCTGCTCTTCGTGCCCGTGGGCGTGGGCGTGATGACGCACCTGGCCCTGCTCACGCAGTACGGCCTGCGCATCCTGCTCGTGATCGCGCTGTCGACCTGGATCGGGCTGGGCGTGACGGCGCTGGTGCTCTACGGCTGGCCCGGCCGGCGCCCGGGAGCGGCCGCAGCCCAGGGGAAGGCGGATGGCTGATTTCGTCGAACTCTGGGTGTACCTCTCGGCCACGCCGCTGTTCGGCCTGACGGCGACGCTGGTGGTCTACCTGCTGGCCCAGGCCTTCTACCTGCGCATGGGCGCGGCGCCCTGGGCCAACCCGGTGCTGTGGTCGGTGGTGGCGCTGGCCGTGCTGCTGACCGGCACGGGCGTGAGCTACCCCAGCTATTTCTCGGGCGCGCAGTTCATCCACTTCCTGCTCGGCCCGGCCGTGGTCGCGCTGGCCTGGCCGCTGTGGCAGCGCCGGGCCGAGCTGCGTGCGCGCGGCGTGCGCCTGCTGCTCGCGGCGCTGCTGGGCGGCGGCGCGGCCAGCGCGTCGGCCGTGGGGCTGGCCTGGGCCCTGGGCCTGCCGCACGAGGTGGTGCTGTCGATGGCGCCCAAGTCCGTCACCGCGCCCGTGGCCATGGGCATTGCCGACAAGCTGGGCGGCGTGCCCGCGCTGTCGGCGGTCTTTGCGGTGCTCACCGGCATGGTGGGCGCGCTCACGGGCAAGTACCTGTTCGACCTGCTGCGCGTGCCGCCGGCCGGCCTGGGCTGGACGGCGCGCGGCTTCGCGCTGGGCACGGCCTCGCACGGCATCGGCGCGGCGCGCGCCTTGCAGGTGGACGCCGATGCGGGCGCCTACGCCGGCCTGGCGCTGGGCCTGCAGGTCGTGCTGGCCGCGCTGCTGATGCCGCTGGCCTTCCGGCTGTTCTGAGTAACCGTCTTTGAAGTCAAGCGCCGTGAAGCGATTTATCCCAATGTTTGCCGGTTCGGGCCATGGCGTTGAGCGTGGTCAACAGCTTGCGCATGCAGGCGACCAGGGCGACCTTGGGCA
>NZ_CAKAKO010000011.1 GCF_916700565.1 Xenophilus sp. Marseille-Q4582
GCCATGCTGCCGACCAGGTGAAGGAGCCCTTGCAGGGCAACGGCGATGATCCAGGGCATTTCAGCCTCGCGTGATGATCCGGCCGGCCAGCAGCATGGCGACGGCGACCAAGAGGTTACCGAGCATGCCGAGCGAGCCGCACAGGTTGTTGAAAGGCAAGGTGACGGTGAAACCCTGAATGACCAGCTCCTTGTTCAGCTCACAGGAGCCGCCCCCGAGGGCATCATTGGTATCGATGCGGTTGGACATGCTGACTTCCTCGTTGTTCGGGTTGTCGCCCGTCACGTTGGTCTTGTCCTTCTGCATTTCCGTGTTGACCTCGGTCTGCGCTTCGCCTTCGGTGTTGAGCAACTGGCAGTTCCGGGTGTGCTGTTCCTTCGCCATGGCGTTGGTCACAGCGTCGTCGCTGATCGCCACGAAGCCGGAAGCGCAGTTGCCGGCGAAGCTGGATTCGCCGCCCTGGCCGTTACCCCCTCCCCCGCCGCTGCCGCTGCCCGTCTGCCCTTTGCTGCCGGTGCCGGTGCCGCTCGACGGGCATGCGCCGTTTCCGGGCTCCCGGGCGCACAAGGTGCCCTTGTTCTCGGTCACCGTGTTCGTTGTCGTGCCAGTGGTATTGCCGTTCGCATCCTTGGTCGTGGTCTTGGTTTCGGTCTTACAGGTGTCACCGATGCACGTGGTCTTGGTTTCCTTGATGGTCTCGGTGCCGTCTGCGCCCTTGGTCTTGCTGGTGCCATTCCAATCGACGCCGGATGTGGGGTCAGGCTTGGCGCAGTAGTACATGCCCAGCACTTCGCCCTGGTAGCCGCCAATGCAGTCGGACGGCTTCGCCTCTGGCTCTTTCGTGGTGCCCTCCGGTTCGGCCGGTGGATCGCCAAGAGTGCACGTTCCGCCCGTAAACACGGCATCGCCTTGCGTGTAATACGTGCCGTCGGGATCGGGAAACGAGCGCGTGTTTGTCAAGCCGATCTTGCAACCGCCCTCTGTGGGCACGTCTCCCGTCTGATAGCCAGGCGTTGGCACTTCCATGCCGTCAGTGGTGCCAATGCCGGCATAGCACCCGCTTGTAGCGCCCCGCCCCTTCACCTCCCAAAAACCGAGGTCCTTACCGCCCACAGCGCGGCACCAGTCTTTCCACTTTTCAGAAGGTGGCGCTTCGGGCTCGCACTGCGGTCCTTGGGAGCCGTCCGTCTGTACGTACCCCGGCTTGCAAACGCACACGCCATTGACCAACTCACTGTTGGCAACACACAGCCCAGCGCCGGCGATATATCCATAACTCTGAACGCTATTGTTGTACTGATTCTGCGACCGTAGCTGGCACCCGGGCTCCGTCGAAACAATCGTCACAGTCCAAGGAAACGCGGCCCCGGCATTTACAACGGTCTCCCGATCCGCTCTCATCGCCTCACAAGCTGCCGCCTTACTGCTATGCCATCCAACCCGGTCCTGGTAGTCAGCAATGCTCCAGCTGGACGACACAGGGAAGCTCGCATGCGCGGCTGCGCCGACCAGCGCGAAGACGCAAACAATCAGCCGGAGAAGATGAGCCATAGCGCCCCCAGCACTGCCACGATGACGAAGATTCCGCCTTGGTCCATTTCCCGCCTCAACGATGCGCGCGACGGCACGCATGGGTGAAGCGCCCCGGGTGATCAGGCCGGGGGCTCGGGTCACGCTGCGATTACGACAGCGCGGCGCGGACCCACTTGAACGCGCGCACAGCGCCGTAGATCATCAGCACGGCCACGCCCACCAGGCCGACCGGCGCGGCCTGGGCGCCGATGTCGGTCACGAGGTCGGCGACGTCGATGGCGGCCGCGTTGGCCGAGGAAGCCAGAGCAGCACCAGCAGCCAGGGCGCCATAGCGGAGGGATTCACGGTTGATACGGTTCATTTCGGTTCCTTTCATGCTCACTCGGAGCTTTGGTTTCCATCACCAGTAGAGAGGACGCGGAGGACCATTCGCACGGCCCATCCGACCATCCACACCGCGCCGATGGCGAGCGCGATTTGTGCGCCTTCCGCTTTCGTCACCTGAAAGGGAGGCAAAGAGAGTTCGTGCACCACGGTGACCGTGCAGGCCTCGGGGCACGTGATGACTGTTGGCTCAGGCACCGCGCTTGTCCGCGTGCTGTGCGGCCACGCCTTCGCGCCACGCGGCCTTTTCCTCGGCGGTCCAACTCGGATCGAACTGCCGGCGCATGTAGCCGCTGTCCCATGCAGCGGTCACGGCGTTCTGCCTCGCCAGCTCGTGCTCCTCGTGGCTCCCTGCGGCCGGCACATCGCCGTAGCCGAGGGCCATGCGACACCACTTCGCGGCATGTACCGCGCCGAGCACCAAGAGGCACGCGAGGCCGACAGAGCCGACCGCTCCGGCCGCA
>NZ_CAKAKO010000012.1 GCF_916700565.1 Xenophilus sp. Marseille-Q4582
AATGCTGTACCTTCGCACCGGGGCGAATGGCTCCTGCAAAAGCCTGTTCACGCTGGAAGACGTCCGCGCCAAGCAGTTGAAGGAACTGCGGCCGGTCTGCGTCATCATCGGCAAGCCCGCCCACGGCACCGAGCCCGAAGACCGGGAGCGGCGTTACCTCAAGATCAAGCCCGAGATCATGAAGGAGTTTGGCTGGACGGAGTGCCACTACAGCGACTGGTGGGCGCAGCCGAACGGGACCATCTTCCTGGCCGACGAGTGCCATAACTGGCTGCCGAAGCGAGCCAACGGCTCCGCGGTGCCGGAGTATGTGTCGAAGCTGGCGGAGCATCGCTCGCGCGGCTTCGACTTCTTCATGCTGACGCAGCACCCGAGCAACATTGATAGCTTCGTGGTGAAACTCATTGGCGCACCGGGTTGGCACCAGCACCTCAAGCGCGTGGCGGGTGGCTCCAGCGTCACGAGCGTCATTCAGTTCGACGCCGTGAACCTCCAATGCGAGAAGGCCGGGGCCGGCCGCTCCGGCCAGGTCACCATGCGCGGCCAGCCAAAGGAGGTGTACGGCTGGTACGACTCGGCCGAGCTCCACACCGGCAAGGTGCGCATTCCTCGCGCGGCGGTGTTCCTGGCCGTGTCCGCTGTCCTGATCCCTGTCATGCTCGGCGGCGCCGGCTACATGCTCTGGAAACAGACCATCGGCAAGGCGGGCGAGGAGGAGGTTGCAGCCGTGGCAGAGCAAAGCGCTGCACCTGGCGCAGCGGTTGCGGGCAGCAGCGGGCGCAGTGGCGGCAACGGCGCCAAGGGCATGACCACGTCGGAGTACATCTTGGCGCACCGGCCGCGAATCGAGGGACTGCGGCACACGGCACCCGTGTACGACGAGTTGACCAAGCCGGTGCGCGTGTCCGTTCCGGCCGCGTGCATGAGCATGGGTGACCGCTGCAAGTGCTACACCCAGGACGCCACGATCTACCAGACCACGGACGACATCTGCCGGCAGATCGTCAAAAACGGCCTGTGGCTCGATTTCGACCCGAATGGCACCAAGGGTACGTCCAATGTCGGCGCGCAGCCTGTGCGGGCCAATGGCCCCGTTGCTGCGCCTGTTCCCGAGCCGAGCCCCGGCCTGATCGTCATCGGGGAACCCGTCAAGGGCAGTACCAGAGAGCCGAAAGTCGCCACCGTCGATGCCCAGTCCTCGCCGCGTGTGCCGAAGTCATCGCCCTGGTCGTTTCAGACGGGGGGATGAGCGCGGGACCGGGGCGGCGTAGCCGACACGGTCACGGGCTCAGCACCAGACCATCACCATTTGGCATTGACTCAGCATCGCGGCGAGAACTCGCCCGGCTGAACGCGCCTTTTTCACCCATTCCGGCGTGCTCACACTGACCGGATAGCGGATCCGGCCGGCCGCCTTGAAGGCCGCTCCCCTGGCGGCACGAATCGCCCGGAGCTTTGCAGTTGTCGGCCGTGATGTTGCCCACACCAGAGCGCGCCCGAACGGCAGAACCAATTGCAGCGCCATTGCGTCGGGGTGCTTCTTGAAGTTCGCGGCGATCATGTTGGGGTTCCTCGTGCGTGTGGCCCGGTGGGATATGGCTGCCCACGGCGTGGGTGGCCATGTCCCTGAGGGACGCTGCACAGCAGGGACGGGCAGGGGTCAAGGGTCAGCGCGGAAGCCGCAGCCCTGGAGCGCAGCGGAAGGGACCGGGTGAGCACTGAGCGAAGCGAACCCTTGATGCCTGAACGGCGCTGCGGTATCGCACGAACAGGTCCGAATAGAAGGCGCTGTCACGCCGCCTCGTTGTCGTCATAGACTGTTACATATGAGCGACATTCTGAAAATCGCCCTCGGCGTC
>NZ_CAKAKO010000013.1 GCF_916700565.1 Xenophilus sp. Marseille-Q4582
CTGCGCGCGTCGGCGCAGCGTCAATTCGCGGCCGACTGGCAGGCGCTGGAAGCGCGCGCAGCGCGCGGGCTTGTCTCAGTATCAACAAGTGGTTTTGCGGGGTTGCCGACTGCCTTCCGGTGGTCCGCCGAGTGCATCACCATCGACAAGCACGCGGCGCGCGTCTCGCGCCTGCGCAAGGCGGTTGGCGTCGGCAGCAAATGCCACCTGAACCTTTCCGAGGGGGCAGGGCACAACAACGTGATGGTCACCCTGACCTACGCCGGCACGAACGCCGATTGGCAACCCCGGCACGTCAGCGACTACATCCGCAAGGTGCGCCAGTGGTTCAAGGGCCGTTGCCCCGGCGAGAGGCTGCGTTACGTGTGGGTGGCCGAGCTCCAGCAGCGGGGCGTGATCCATTACCACGCGGTGTTCTTCCTGCCGCCTGGCGTGCGGATGCCGCGTGCCGACAAAAAGGGCTGGTGGCCGCACGGCATGACCAACACCCTCAAGGCGACGGCTCCTGTCGCCTACCTCATGAAGTACGCCAGCAAGGTCGAAAGCAAGACCGTAGGAGGGTTCCCCCGTGGAGCACGCATTCATGGCTGCGGAGGCCTTGACGCTGTGGGCGCTGCTATTCGGCGCTGGTGCCTGTGGCCTGCGTATGTGCAGGGCAATGCTTCGGTCAACGACCGTTTTCGACCTGCGCCGGGAGGCGGCTATCTCAATGCTGAGACAGGCGAACACCTCGCATCCGAATGGGCGCTCACTGGCGGCGGCCATGCATCTTTTATCCGAGTGCGGACCACGCCACGGCGCATTGACGCGGCCGGCCCGTTTTCCTGGCTCCCCGAGTCGTCAACTTTGCACTGAGGCCCCGCATGGCTGTTGAAGTTTCCCCTTTGCTCTCGGACATCGCCCTTGCGGCCGGAGCGGTCGGCTCTGTCGGCCTCGCGTGCCTCTTGGTGCTCGGCGCGGTACATGCCGCGAAGTGGTGTCGCATGGCCCTCGGCTACGGCGATGTGCCGGCCGCA